>NZ_JAJUXK010000014.1 GCF_021390335.1 Dyadobacter sp. CY343
ACATTACCAAGGAAGCTTGGTAACGAGTTCATTGACATATTGAGAAGTAGAAGAGCAAAGAAATAGAAGTCGCGCAAGCGAATTAAGGGCGCATGGGGGATACCTAGGCTCTCAGAGGCGATGAAGGACGTGATAAGCTGCGAAAAGCTTCGGGGATTGGCACATACAAATTGATCCGAAGATATCCGAATGGGGCAACCCAGTGTAGTGAAGCTACATTACCCTACGGGGGGCAAACGCGGGGAACTGAAACATCTAAGTACCCGCAGGAGAAGAAAACAATAGTGATTCCGCAAGTAGTGGCGAGCGAACGCGGAACAGCCCAAACCAGCCTGGTTACGGCCAGACTGGGGTTGTAGGACTCACCAAGTGGATAAATAGCGAACTGGAATGGTCTGGGAAGGCCAGTCGTAGAGGGTGAGAACCCCGTACAGGCAGTAATTTTATCTGAGTGAGTATCCTGAGTAAGTGGGGACCGGTGGAATCCCCTCTGAATCCGGCGGCACCATCCGCCAAGGCTAAATACTCCTGAGAGACCGATAGTGAACTAGTACCGTGAGGGAAAGGTGAAAAGTACCGCGAGCAGCGGGGTGAAATAGAACTTGAAACCATGCGCTTACAAGCGGTCGGAGCCTATAATGGGTGACGGCGTGCCTTTTGCATAATGAGCCTACGAGTTACGGTTACTGGCAAGGTTAATGTATTTGAATACAGGAGCCGAAGCGAAAGCGAGTCTGAATAGGGCGATTAGTCAGTGGCTGTAGACGCGAAACTTTGTGATCTACCCATGATCAGGTTGAAGCGCTGGTAACACATCGTGGAGGACCGAACCGGTAAACGTTGAAAAGTTTTCGGATGAATTGTGGGTAGGGGTGAAAGGCCAATCAAACTGAGAAATAGCTCGTACTCCCCGAAATGTTTTTAGGAACAGCGTCGTGGTTGAGTCATGTTCAGGTAGAGCTACTGATAGGGCTAGGGGGAGTCAAATCCTACCAAACTCTGACAAACTCCGAATGGGGCATGATATACACGGCAGTGAGGGCTGGGGTGCTAAGGTCCCAGTCCGAGAGGGGAACAACCCAGAGCATCAGCTAAGGTCCCAAAATATATGCTAAGTTGAACTAAGGGGGTCCGACTGCAGAGACAGCCAGGATGTTAGCTTGGAAGCAGCTATACATTTAAAGAGTGCGTAACAGCTCACTGGTCGAGCGGGGCGGGCATCGATAATAAACGGGCATCAAGCATATTACCGAAGCTATGCGATTGTATTTATACATATCGGTAGGGGAGCATTCTCACAGGGGTGAAGGTGCAGCGTGAGCTGTGCTGGACTGGTGAGAAAAGCAAATGTAGGCATAAGTAACGATAATGCGGATGAGAAATCCGCACACCGAAAGACTAAGGATTCCTCCGCTATGCTAATCAACGGAGGGTTAGGCGGGGCCTAAGGAATAGCCGACAGGCGATCTCCGATGGACAGCAGGTTAATATTCCTGCCCCTGCATGCAGTGTGAAGAAGTGACGGAGTATTGTGGTCTGTACGTACTGACGGAATAGTGCGTTGAGCAGAGCCTACGGGCGAAGCGAACAGACGAAAACGCTTCCAAGAAAAGCTTTTGAAACACCAGCTGTATGCAGCCCGTACCGTAAACCGACACAGGTAGTCGAGAAGAATATTCTAAGGTGCTCGAGTGAATCACGGCTAAGGAACTCGGCAAATTAACCCTGTAACTTCGGGAGAAGGGGAGCCTCCTCTGCAAAGAGAGGCCGCAGAGAAATGGCCCAGGCGACTGTTTAGCAAAAACACAGGGCTCTGCCAAAACGAAAGTTGACGTATAGGGCCTGACACCTGCCCGGTGCTGGAAGGTTAAGAGGGGATGTCATCGCAAGAGAAGCATTGAATCGAAGCCCCAGTAAACGGCGGCCGTAACTATAACGGTCCTAAGGTAGCGAAATTCCTTGTCGGGTAAGTTCCGACCTGCACGAATGGTGTAACGATCTGGGCACTGTCTCGGCCGTGAGCTCGGTGAAATTGTAGTAGCGGTGAAGATGCCGCTTACCCGCCACGGGACGGAAAGA
Source organism: Dyadobacter sp. CY343 (assembly GCF_021390335.1). Lineage (GTDB taxonomy): Bacteria > Bacteroidota > Bacteroidia > Cytophagales > Spirosomataceae > Dyadobacter. The sequence continues at coordinate 2,080 of NZ_JAJUXK010000014.1, forward strand.
CCCCGTGCACCTTTACTATAGCTTTGCATTGTTTTCGGGTCAGGGATGTGTAGGATAGGTGGGAGGCTGTGAAGTGGTGTCGCCAGGCATCATGGAGCCAACGTTGAAATACCACCCTTCGCTGGCCTGGGATCTAACTTGACTAAGTCAAGGACCGTGCATGGTGGGTAGTTTGACTGGGGTGGTCGCCTCCAAAAGTGTAACGGAGGCTTCCAAAGGTCTGCTCAACACGCTTGGTAACCGTGTGTGGAGTGCAATAGTACAAGCAGGCTTGACTGCGAGACCGACGGGTCGAGCAGGTGGGAAACCAGGGTATAGTGATCCGGTGGTTCTGTATGGAAGGGCCATCGCTCAAAGGATAAAAGGTACGCCGGGGATAACAGGCTGATCTCCCCCAAGAGCTCACATCGACGGGGAGGTTTGGCACCTCGATGTCGGCTCGTCACATCCTGGGGCTGGAGAAGGTCCCAAGGGTTCGGCTGTTCGCCGATTAAAGTGGCACGCGAGCTGGGTTCAGAACGTCGTGAGACAGTTCGGTCCCTATCTGTGGTGGGCGTAGGAAGATTGACGGGGGCTGCCTTTAGTACGAGAGGACCGAGGTGGACCCACCGCTGGTGAACCGGTTGTCACGCCAGTGGCATGGCCGGGTAGCTATGTGGGGAATAGATAAGCGCTGAAAGCATCTAAGTGCGAAACTAGCCCGAAGATGAATCTTCCACATAAGGGTCGTTGTAGACTACGACGTTGATAGGCTGCAAGTATACGTGTAGAAATACATTCAGCTGAGCAGTACTAATTACCCAACAGCTTGCACATTTAAATCTTCTTTCCTAGCTCTTCTACTTCCAATATGACTTTGATTACTCAAAGAAACTGTTGATAAATCAACAAAGATCTTGTTGGTGACTATTGGTTGGGCTGCGGTCGCATTCGACTTCAAATCTTCCCTTAGCACAAATCAACAAAAAAGCTTGTTGGTGACTATTGGCCTGGTGTTCACCTCTTCCCATCCCGAACAGAGAAGTTAAGCCCAGAACCGCCGATGATACTTGGGTCAAACCTGGTAAAGTAGGTAGTCGCCACAATACCATTCATAAGACCATCCCCAAAA
>NZ_JAJUXK010000015.1 GCF_021390335.1 Dyadobacter sp. CY343
GCCCTGAACTTTGCTTCCTGGGCTTTCTCGCCGACAAACAGTTCATCAATGGTCCCGACAAATAAATCCATCCATTTTTCAAAATGCGTGTGGTCAACCTGTAACATGGCATGCGGCGTAAACGGGCTTCCGTAATAAGTATGCTCCTTCAAAAGCACTGTCTGCCAGAACTTGTACATTTTTTCCATATGCTGCGGCCAGTTACCACCGATCCGCTCATTAAAAACCGGTGATAGCAATGTATCCACCCTAACTTTTGCGTAAAAGGAATCGACCAGAAGCTTGATGTCCTCGATGCTGAGTATCTCTTGTTTTGTTTTCATTTCAAATGTGAATCAAGTCAATGTATCGGATAAGGTAATAGGTCGACCATCCTAAAAAGCCAATGAGCAGGATCCAGATCCAGGCCGGAATGCTCTGGGGTGTTTCACTTCCGGTAATCAGAAACCGCTTTTGGTCCCCTTTTCCGTACGCATTGATCATTAACGGAACTATCCCATCCACCACTGCATTTTCGGTGATCCCTTCGACGGCAATGGCAGGCCCGTTCTTCACCTCAAAAGGAATGATACGGATACCTTCTTTGCCCGTCGGGTCTTTACTGATGATTTTCAGTTCATGCTTGCCGTCCACCATTTTACGGGTATCCAGCTCAAAATTCACAGGAGAGATAAACTCAGCGATGGGCGTTTGGTCCTTATCCAGGAAAAGAAAAACTGTGCTTTTATCTTCCATAACACTAAATGTTTATAATAAGCCTTTTGATATGGTCGTCAGATTTTTCGCCAGGTTTGATCAACATCTTTGCCGAGAAAAAGAGTGTCAGTATCACAATGATGGCAGCAACCGAAACGATCAGATAGTCCCAGTTGCTTTCCGGCCCTGAACCATGCGCAATGCCTTGTAATAACTTCGGCTGACGCTGATCACATACCGGGCACGCCGCAGCAAATAAGCCCATCAAGACAAAAACGGTTAACAAAAAGGCTTTCTTCATATCCAATCTGAATTCTTTTAATTTAACAAATGCCGCCATAGCATCTATTGCACAGGCATTTCCTTGATTTTCTGCACAATCTGCTCTACTTGTTGCACCGACACGTTGGGCGCGTTGTTGCCCCAGCTGCTGCGCTCGTGGTTTATAATGGCTGCTATTTGCTCGGGACTTAAATCTGCATTCGCTCCCACAGCGGGCATCGCCCCGTATTCCTGGCGGGCGTCATAGCCCCGCATCATGATGTTTACGATTAAGGAAGGATCTTTATCGACTACGACCGTACTACCTTTCAAAGGTGGAAAAGCGCCTTTCAAACCTTCCCCGCTTTCCTGATGACATGCCTGACAATGGGTGGCGTAAAGCATCTGGCCATTTTCGGAGGTTTCAGTATCGGACTGCTTGGACTGATCCGTACTTTCCGTTTTCTGTTCCTGCTTTGCGTATAAAAAGGCAGCAGGTCCCGCCGTACCTGGGAGTTCCGCTTGTTTCAATGATTGCAAATAAGCGACCAGGTCCAGCGCATCCTGAGTAGCCACCAAGGTCATCCCTTGTCTTTGAAACGCATCAGGAACATTTACTACCACATCCTCTTTTGCCGGCTCAGCTATACTTTCAAACAGCCAGGGATACGCCGGCATGATGGACTGCTTGATCACAATGCGCGGGTTATATAGATGCACCAGGTTCCATTCCCGGCTGGGCTGCCGGCTTCCGATCGAGGTCAGGTCGGGCCCGGTCCGCTCAGTACCCATCAGGGTGGCCGTATTACGCCAGAAATCCGTGCGGCGGTTGGAAGCATAGTCTGACGCAAGCCCGGGCCGCTGGCCCCAAACCTTGTCCATATCCACATTCCGGACCTGCTGGGTATGGCAGGCCACGCATCCATTGGAGACATACAATGCCTTTCCCCTGATCGCCGGCTCACTGAGCGGCACTGCACCTGGAAGCGGCGCATTGTTTTGCTCATTATCAATGGCAGGCAATACGGCCACAAAAGCCGTTAAGCCGATAAAGAGCAGGAAGGCGGCGCCAAATAGTTTGTTATGATTATCAAAAAACTCCATGATGTCAAATTGAATGGGATAGATATTACTCGGTTTCAGGACACGTGATCAATAGATCTCAGCTTTTCAAATGCCGTTTCCTTAATATCAACCGCGCCCGGCGCCACCATCATCCGGTAAAGATTATAAGCGAAAAACAGGTGTGAGAGCCACATCAGGCTTCCTCCGATCGCCCGCCAAAGCCAAAACGGCGCCATAAAACTCACTGAGTCAATAAAAGGCTTGGCCTCCATCCACATCAGCCCGCGCATGGTACTGCCATACATTAATGGTATCGTGTAAAACAATAGCCCGATCAATGCCAGCCAAAAGTGCGCACCAACCGTAATCTGCGGCGGTTCCTGCCCGGTAATCCGTGGCATGAGTGCATAGATCCCTGCCCAGAGCAAAAAGCAGATAATGCCATACATCGTCAAATGGGAATGGGCGACAGTAAAATCAGTGAAATGCCA
>NZ_JAJUXK010000016.1 GCF_021390335.1 Dyadobacter sp. CY343
TGGACCTGCTACCTTTAAGCGGACATTGAGTTAAGTGAAACTTTTATAACTTAATACATATGTCAGGAGAAAGAAGAGTATTTGATAAGGAGTTCAAACTGATGAGCATTGAGCTGAGTAATAACCGAACTGACCTTGGCGCTTTGGCAAAGGAATTGGATGTTCCGCCTGCGATGCTATATCGCTGGCGCAGAGAGTTTTTCGCAAAACAGAATGGTAGCTTTCCGGGTAACGGAAAAGTGATTTTGAGTGAAACGGAGCTAGAATTGGCCCGACTCAAAAAAGAACTCAGGGAAACGCAGCTTGAGCGCGACATCTTAAAAAAGGCTGTCGGCATTTTCTCCAAGAGCGATGGCAAATATTCCGGTTCATAAAAGATCACCGAAAATTATTTCCCATTGAGAAAATGTGCTTGGTTTTTAAAGTGAGCAGAAGCAGGTTCTATACTTGGCTTAGTAGTAGATTGTCAAAAACCTGCATTGAAAATCAGCTGCTTACTGAGAGAATAAAAGTCATTCATGGCAAGAGTAAACAAACGTATGGAAGTCCCAGGATCACTCATGAACTCAATAAGTTGGGTATAAAAATATCCCGTCCACGAGTTGCCAGATTGATGAAACGATCAAAAATCCGAAGCATTATAAAAAGAAAATTTCGTGTTACAACAGATTCCGAACATAAGTACCCGATTGTAGAAAACAGGCTTAACAGACGATTTAGAGTAGAAAAAACAGCAACGGTGTGGGTCTCAGACATTACCTATATCAAGACGATTCAAGGCTGGTTATATCTCACAGCGATAATTGATTTAGCTGACAGGAGAATAATCGGGTGGGCACTAAGTTCATCGCTGAAAACGATTGATACTGTGATACCTGCGTGGAAAATGGCTCTAAAAAACAGGAATATAACCACCGAACTAATTTTTCATTCTGATCGAGGCATTCAATATGCTTGTAATGAATTTAAAAGTCTACTTGACAAAAATCCCCTTGTAATCAGAAGTATGAGCCGTAAGGGAAACTGTTGGGATAATGCGGTTGCTGAAAGCTTTTTTAAAACGCTAAAAGTCGAATGCGTTTACCAAAATAATTTTATAAACAAGAAGCACGCAGCACTGGTAGTCTTCGAATATATTGAAACCTGGTATAATAGAAAAAGGCTCCACTCGGCCTTAGGATATGTTTCACCAAAAGAGTTTGAGGAGCTTTTACACAAACAAAAAATTGCGGCTTAATATCTTGTCCGCTTTATTGTTGCAATTCCA
>NZ_JAJUXK010000001.1 GCF_021390335.1 Dyadobacter sp. CY343
TTGGCCTGGTGTTCACCTCTTCCCATCCCGAACAGAGAAGTTAAGCCCAGAACCGCCGATGATACTTGGGTCAAACCTGGTAAAGTAGGTAGTCGCCACAATACCATTCATAAGACCATCCCCAAAAGATGGTCTTTTTTTTATGACTCGTGTTTAATGCTCCCATGGATTTGCTGGGATGCGCCTTGGTTCTGACTACTCGGTAGGAGCTGAGCTGGCAAGTGGGCTAAGCAGAGCCCCAGAGCATATCAAGTCGGTACTAATCAAAATCTCATAAAGTAAGTCTAGCCGTGCAGGTATTTGCCGGGCGCAATACCCAAGCTAAAAGGCAGCTAAAAGGATGGTCTTTTTTAGTACGTTATAACAGTTATGAGGTAATCCAAACAGCTTCGTAGCACTGTGGAGCCAATCCGAAGTAAACAATAAGGTACAAGGACCTAATGGAGCATATCGCTTACTAGACGAAGCGCCGACTACTATTCCCTAGACACATCTCACAAACCAAGTATTCCTGATTTAAGGCTGGCAGGCTTAAATTGCACCGCAAGATCCATCAGACAAGAGCTAGAAATATACTGTCTAAAAAGAAAGATAATTTCATGCACATACTTAGATGGAATTCTCTTCCTTTTCATGCAAATGTAATGCCAGCAAAGTATTTATTAAGTCAGGCAAGTTCTCAGGAGCAGCTACCTTTTCCGGAATTAAACGATAATCTCTCACAACTATTTAACCGAAATAATTCTTACTAAATAAGAAAGATTAAAAAATTGTGTAAATATGAGGTTCAACTTCAACTCAACGATACAGATGAAAAAGAGAGAGTTCTTAAAAGTTGCAGGTATGAGCGGACTCGGTATTACAGCACCTGCCGGAGTCTTAACTAGCGACAACAAACGACATTTTGTACTGGAAGAGAGAAAGCAGGTTTTTAATATGAGTGGTTATGCCGCTCCTAAACTTGACACTGTCCGAATTGGCTACATTGGTTTGGGAAATCGTGGTAGTGGAGCTATCAAGAGGATAGTGCACCTGGAAAATATAGAAGTGGTAGGAGTTGCAGATATCTTGCCAGATAAAGCGGACGGTGCTAAAAAAGAATTAGAGAAGTCAGGACAACATCCGAAAACCTATTCGGGATCAGCAGATGCGTGGAAGAAGTTATGCGACAGAAAGGATGTAGACCTAATCTATATTTGCACTCCATGGGCTCTGCATGCTCCAATGGCACTATATGCGATGGAGCACGGCAAACATGTGGCAGTGGAAATTCCGGCCGCGCTAACCGTAGATGAATGCTGGAAGCTTGTTGAAACGTCGGAAAAGACAAAAAAGCATTGTATGATGCTTGAAAATTGCTGCTATGATTTCTTTGAATTACTTACGTTGAATATGGCGCGGCAAGGATTTTTCGGTGAAATTGTTCATGTGGAAGGGGCTTATATTCACGATATTTTTGACTCTCTGTTTCAGAAAGAAAAGCGGTTCGAATTGTGGAGACTAAAAGAGAACCTTCGTAACGGAAATTTATATCCCACCCACGGGCTTGGACCTGTCGCGCAAATACTTGACATTAATCGCGGGGATAAAATGGATTATCTGGTGTCGATGAGTTGTAATGATTTTATGCTGCAATCGAAGGCAAGAGAATTAGCAGCAACTAATTCTTACTTTAATCAATACGCCCAGAAGAGCTTCCGCGGAAATATGAATACTACTACCATTAAAACAAACAAAGGGAAAACTATCATGTTGCAGCACGATGTGTCTTCGCCGAGACCATATTCCAGACTTCACACCGTAAGCGGAACCAAAGGGGCAGCCCAGAAATATCCACTACCGGAAGACGGTACGCAAGGCAGAATCTCGGAAGGACATGAATGGCTAAATGCTACTGAGTTTAAGAAGCTCGAAGCCAAGTATCAACCGGAAATTATCAAACGAGTTGGAGAACTTGCGAAAAAAGTGGGTGGTCATGGAGGAATGGATTTTCTAATGGATTGGAGATTAATTGATTGTTTGCGAAATGGGCTTCCGCTCGATCAGGACGTATACGATGCGGCGTCATGGAGTGTTATATCTCCTTTAAGCGAATGGTCAGTGGCCAATAGGTCAAATTCAATTGATATTCCCGATTTTACAAATGGGGCGTGGAAAAAGAACAGGCCGGTTGATATTACTCTGAATGACGGCGGCAACACAGGTGTAAAATCATAGAAATTATGAAGATTGAGATTTTTGATAACAAAGAAGAATTAGGAGCGGCAGCGGGACGTTATGTAGCTGAGTTACTTAGGGGAATTATCTCCGAGAAAGGTTTTGCAAACATTATCCTCGCAACCGGGACAAGTCAATTTGATACGATCGATCAATTGATCAAGGAAAATGACATTGATTGGTCAGTAGTTACCATGTTTCACCTGGATGAATATATTGGTTTGCCAATTAGTCACCCGGCTAGTTTTAGAAAATACTTGCAGGAGCGTTTCCTGGCACAGGTACCTGCATTAAAAGAAGCGCACTTAATCAATGGTGAAAATGAAGCCAATATAGAAGTGGCCAGGGTTAGCCAGCTGATCACGAACTGTCCTGTTGATATTGCTTTGGTAGGTGTTGGTGAGAATGGACATTTAGCATTCAACGATCCGCCGGCAGATTTTGAAACTGAGGAGCCTTACCTAATTGTCGATCTGGACGATGCTTGCCGGCATCAGCAAATGGGTGAAGGGTGGTTTCAGGCATTTGATGAAGTTCCAAAGCAGGCTATCAGCATGTCAATCAGACAAATCATGAAATCGGATCATATCATCTGTTCCGTTCCAGATGCCCGGAAAGCTACGGCTGTGAAAAACAGTCTTGAAAATGAAGTGAGCAACATATTTCCAGCCAGCATTTTGCAGCAACACAACAACTGCACATTCTTTTTAGACAAGCATTCAGCGGATTTACTTTCTGAAAAGTCAAGATCAATTGGCCAGGATTAACAGGTACATAGGTACTTAGGGTAAAAAACAGTGTCGCTGTTACTTTCTTAAAGAAAATTGACAAGTAATGGAAGCTACTTCCCTGTCCGAAGCAACCAAGATTCAAAGCGAATATCCGATCTCTTCCTCGCGACTGGCGTCCATTGATGCATTGCGTGGATTTGATATGCTGATGATAGCCGGTGGGGGAGCATTTATTTTCTTGTTAGGAGGAAAAACTGGAATTGCATTTGTTGATGCAGCAGCCGCTCAGTTTGAACATCCCGAGTGGAACGGTTTCACATTCTTCGACTTCATATTTCCGCTGTTTCTGTTTTTAGCCGGTACATCTTTGGCATTCAGTGTCTCGCGCGGGTTATCCAAAGGGATGCAGCAATCTGAAATCAGGAATAAAACCTTCATGCGGATGCTGATCCTGATCGCACTGGGTATTCTGGATAAAAATGCGCCTATTGACATTTTCGATCCCGCGCATATTCGGTATGGAAGTGTCTTGGGCAGAATCGGATTGGCAACTTTTGTAGTCGCTATTCTTTACATGAACTTCAACTGGGTGCAAAGATTGTATATCGCGCTCGCCACGCTCGCCTTGTACTATCTCGCATTAATATTAATTCCGGTACCCGGCTTCGGGCAGGGCGATCTCACTTTTGAAGGTAACCTGGTAGGATGGTTTGACAGAGCATTCATGCCGGGCAAATTAAGACAGGGATCTTATGACGAACTCGCATTACTAACGCAGTTCCCCGCCATCTGTCTGACGATTTTCGGCTCTCTTGCCGGGGATATTCTATTGAAATCAACAAGTGCAATGAGCAAAGTCTTGAATATGCTATTACTGGGAATCTCAGGAATAGCTTTGGGCTTGCTTTGGAATTTTGTTTTTCCAATAAATAAACACCTGTGGTCCAGCTCATTTATTATGCTAACTGGCGGAATGGCATTCGTCTTTCTAGCAATATTTTACTGGATCATCGATGTGAAAGGATATGTCAGATGGTCGTTTTTCTTTCGGGTAATTGGGATGAACTCACTCGTTATTTATCTGGCAGTTAGGTTCGTTAATTTCAACGCTTCTTCACAACTGCTCTTCGAAGGATTTTACAAATATGCGCCAGAAAAATGGCATGAGGTATATAATGCACTGGGCGGCTTCTTGTTAGTCTGGTTTTTCCTTTATTTTTTATATCGAAATAAAATCTTTGTCAAAGTATAGTATGGAATCGGGACCATTGGAAGAGTCACATGGAAAAATAAAACGAAGGGAGTTCGTGAAAGCTGCAATTCAAACTGCCGCACTTCCTGTATTCCTGGATTTGCCCGATCCTGATTCTGCATATTTGACACAACCACATATTAATAACCCGACTCCCGATATGTCGCCAAAAAAAAGTGTAATAGGTCACTACGGTTCCTGGGCCAATTATCTGCTTCCTAAAACACCTCCGTTGTCTTTCAGAAATGAAAAGCACACAGATATGAAAAAATGGCAGGCAGAAGCACTGGCCAAAACGAAAGAGTTGATAGCAGCGCCAGAGCGAATTAAGTCCCCAATAGTAACTGTCGAAAAAAAATATATTTTCGATGGACTCGAAATCGAGGAATTATCCTGGGATTTGGGATACGGACGGCCGACGAAAGCAGTTTTTATGAAACCGCAGGGAGCTAGTAAACCGCTACCAGCTGTATTGGGACTTCACGACCACGCGGGTATGAAATATTTCGGCTTGCGCAAAATCGTAAAAACATCGGAGGATCAGCATCCAATTTTGAAGGAGCACCAGGATAGTGACTACGGCGGAAAACCTTGGGCAAATGAACTGGCTAAATTAGGCTATGCAGTTCTGGTGCACGACACTTTTGCATTTGGAAGCAGGCGCGTCCATTTTGACGATGTAGAAGGTTTAAACTGGGGATATGTGGATACGACAGGAAAAAATGATCAGGACCCGGAAAAGACCGAAAATATAAACATTTATAATGCGTGGTCTTCGGAACATGAGCATGTAATGTCGAAGTCGCTGTTTTGTGCAGGTACCACGTGGCCGGGCGTTTTCTTGTCGGAAGATCAGGTGGCGCTCGATATTCTCAGCAGCAGAAAGGATGTTGATCCGGAACGTATAGGCTGTGGCGGTCTCTCGGGAGGCGGCCTCAGAACTGTTTATCTGGGCGGGCTCGATCCGAGGATCAAGTGTGCAGTATGTGTAGGTTTCATGACAACGTGGACGGATTTAATCCTCAACAGATCCTTTAATCATACCTGGATGACGTACACGCCGCTGCTACCGCAATTCTTGGATTTTCCCGAAATATTAGGCTTGCGCGTTCCGATGCCCACATTGGTTCAGAATAATAATCAGGATCAACTATATACTTTGCCTGAAATGAAAAAAGCGGACGAAGTTTTAAAGGAAGTATACAAAAAAGCAAAAGCCCCCGAAAAATACGCTGCGAAGTTTTACGATGGCCCACATAAGTTCGACTTGGAAATGCAGAAAGATGCATTCGAATGGTTTGGAAAATGGCTTTCATGAGATAATTATAGCCAGTTTACCTGAGAAACCGCTTTACTTGAATACTGGGCGAACAGCTCAGCCTGCTTTTCAACGCGCCGCTTCTTGATCTGAGTAAGTTTGTTAAAAGGATACATATCTATTTGCAGCTTATCCTTCTTCACAGCCTTTCTCCACGTCCCTTCCACTTTTCCATCTATCACAATCGTAGGCATAAACATTCCATTGTTACCGGGGACGATTTTTTCAGCGTGCGACTTGTCAAGTATGATGGATCTGTCGGTATAACCGAGCATATATTCATCGAATCCAGGTAACAAAAACGTGTTGTTTCCGGTACCAAAATCAGAATCCGTTGGCGCATGCCAGTAGGTTGTTCCGGCCAGGTCAAAAGATTCCAGCTTACTGGCAACTTCATTCAACCCTTTTCTTGCATCGGAGATTTTCAGGCCTGCCCACCAAACGAAATCATTTAGGCTTGCGGGGCCGTGGCTGGTGAAGTAGCGGAGTGAAATTTCGGCCAAACTTTCAGCTTCGTCAAGTTTTCTCGGATTCATAACCCACTCATCGAGTAGCGCATAGGTAGGTTGCTTCTCACTATGTGTGCCGTGACAAAGGATCTTTTTCATTGCCAAATAGCCGATAATATGGATTCCTCGCTGCCCGGAGGTTGCTATTTCTGCGCTTTCCAGTAAAGCATAAACTTCTGCGCGGGTCAGCTGCTTGCCTCCCTGGAGCGCCGACGTAAGTAGTTCGGAACTTTGGCCAAATACCTTTTCATTCAGTTCCAGTTGTCTGTGACGACCTGCCGCCCCGGCGATAATTCTGGGGGCAAGCAAGCTCAGCATCCAATGTGCATCTTGGGCTGCAACAAAGTGGAGGGTACCCCGCATCGGCCAGGTTCTGAGAATCGATTTCTCACTTATCGCTTTCTCAATCTTCGCTTCACTGCTTCCCGCTGTCCTGAGCGCCAGAGACCATTTAGCACCTGCATAATCCTGCGCCTGCACAGCACCCAGCCAATGTACCGTTTCGGAGATCGTCTTAAAACGCCGATTTGAAATTAGCAGATTGTGTAGCCTGAGATATCTGATTTCGCTGTGTGTCATCGCAATTGGAGATTAAGACAGGAAAAGATAACAAACTATAAGGCCAGGTAGGTCTCAGCCCATTTGAGATCTTCCGGAGTGGTGATCTTAATGTTTTCGTATGCGCCGTCAATCAGTTGAATTGGATACCCTTTCGCTTCCAAAACACTCGCGCAGTCTGTGAAATGTTCCTGATAATCTACCGAGAATGCATCCAGCATCCAGGGAAGCCTGAAAGTTTGCGGTGTTTGGACGAGCCGGAAATGTGTCCTGTCGAGCGCCCTATTTCCCAAATTCGGATCAATGCTCCGGATCGATTCTTTCAATGGAACACTTGCCACTGCGGAGCCAAATTCAGCCGCTGTAAAAAAGCTTGCAGCAATAACCTCCTTTGATATTACCGGCCGCACGCCGTCGTGAACTGCAACATATCCTTCGACAGCATTGATACTACTTAGTCCGTTTTTGACAGAATGGAAACGCGTACTTCCACCTGAAACCAGCTGATACCGCTCTTTGAACTGGTATGTATCACACAAATTTTCCCAAAAAAGAAACTGTATTTCCGGGAGTACCAAAATAATATGAAGGTCCGCAGAATAGTTTCGGAAAGCTCGGATCGTATGCATAATTACAGGAAGCCCATTCACTGTGTGGAACTGCTTCGGAATGTCACTTTTCATGCGGCTTCCACTCCCCCCTGCTACTATTACAGCGTATTCTTGCATAAAATCGATCTGTTAAAAAAAATGATCATTTATGGATGAGTATTAATCTCAAACATAAATGATCATGTATAGACCGGAAAATTAATGCTAAATAATCAGCATTGCATCCCCGTAAGTGAAAAACTTATATTTCTCTTGAATCGCCATTGCGTAAGCCTTCATCACCAGGTCAAATCCGCCAAATGCGCACGCTGACATTAATAAGATAGACTCAGGAAGCTGAAAGTTGGATAATAGTGCATTAGCTATCTTGAAATCATACGGAGGAAACACGAATCTGTCTGTCCATCCTTCCACTGCTTTCAGGTGCCCGCTTGCTGAAACTGACGACTCAATCGCTTTCAAAGAAGTTGTTCCCACTGCGCAGATCCGCTTTTTACCATCAATAGCAGCATTAACAATACTAGCGCTGGATTGCGAGATCCTGTAATTTTCTGAATCAGTTTTGTGTTTTGTAAGATCTTCCACGTCAACAGTACGGAAAGTACCCAGTCCAACGTGCAAAGTTACCGGAGCAAAGTTTACTCCTTTAATTTCAAGACGTTTCATGATCGCCTTCGTAAAGTGCATTCCGGCAGTAGGAGCGGCTACGGCACCTACATGCTCAGCAAAAATCGTTTGAAAACGTTCACGGTCAGCAGTTTCTACTTTTCTGCGGGAAATAATTTCGGGAGGAAGCGGCGTTTCGCCCAACTCGTCGACCAGCTTCATGAATGCATCATTGTCGCCGTCATAAAGGAAACGAATAGTCCGGCCACGGGAAGTAGTATTATCAATTACTTCTGCAACCAGGTCGCTATCTCCGAAATAAAGCTTGTTTCCGACACGAATTTTACGCGCAGGATCAACTAAAACGTCCCACAAACGCATTTCACGGTTCAGTTCTCTTAGAAGAAAAACTTCAATTTTAGCTCCAGTTTTTTCTTTCTGACCAAAAAGGCGCGCAGGAAAAACCTTGGTATTATTAATCGCCATTACGTCACCGTCATCAAAATAGTTGATAAGGTCTGCAAAGGTCTTATGTTCAATCTCGCCCGTCTTACGATGAACAACCATCAGGCGCGATTCGCCCCGGTCAGAAGGATGAAGTGCAATTAAACTTTGGGGAAGATCAAACTTAAATTCGGAAAGCTTCATAGCTGGAAAATCTGTGTATTACTTATATCGTAGATGAAAATGCCGGGTTAAAATAATGCTTCTCAGCATCGTTTGCGCCAGCTTTTTTACTGAAAATCAACCTCAATTCGTGTTGTACTCAACTAACAAAGAAAATTTGTAACCAGGAATACTGTAATTGAAATAATATTTACTATAATAGATCCTGTAAAAAAATTAAGAGCGCAAAAGTAGTGATTTTCCTGCGGAAATCCTATCGGTCAACCACATTAGCCGTTTTGATGTCTTCTGTCTTTCCACCTAGACCTGACAGGCGCTGCAACCTCATGCTGAACATCTTTAGCCTGTTTGTTAACACTCAAAAGGATAGCCGAAATAAGTCCCGCAACCGCATCTGACTCAGTATCCTTCCTTGGTTTTATCATATCCGGACTAAAATATCTGCTGATAAAATTCGTGTCAAAATTGCCTGACCGGAAAGCCGCGTGTTCCAATACGAAACGGCAAAAAGACAAAGTTGTCCGTACTCCTGAAATCTGGTATTCATCAACCGCCCGGATCATTTTCCGTATCGCATCGTCCCTGTTATCAGCATAAGTGATGAGTTTAGAGATCATCGGATCATAATAAATAGGAATATCCATTCCCTGCTCAAAACCATCGTCCACGCGTACGCCATTTCCATCGGGCTTGATATAGGTAACCAATTTTCCGACGTCAGGCAGAAAGTTATTCAGCGGATCTTCTGCGTAAACGCGGATTTCAATGGAGTGCCCCTTGATAGTCAGTTCATCCTGCCGGATTTCCAAATGTTTCCCCTCCGCGATCAGGATCATTTGTTTCACCAGATCGACACCTGTTATCTGCTCAGTTACAGGATGTTCGACCTGTAACCTGGTATTCATCTCAAGAAAATAAAAATTCTGATTTTCGTCGAGGATGAACTCTACTGTTCCGGCGCCATAATATCCGCACGAACGAGCCACATCGATCGCGCAGCGGCCCATTTCTTCACGGATAGCGGGCGTAATCGAGATAGACGGCGCTTCTTCGATCACTTTCTGATGCCGTCGCTGAATGGAACATTCGCGCTCGAAAAGGTGAATGATATTTCCGTGCTGATCCCCGAGTATCTGTATTTCAATATGTTTGGGAGAGAGAATATATTTTTCAATGAATACCGAGCCGTCGCCAAAAGAAGCGACCGCCTCACTGACAGCCCGGTCCATTTGTTCGTCGAAATCGGCTTCACTTGCTACGACCCGCATTCCCTTTCCGCCTCCGCCCGCACTCGCCTTGATCAGAATCGGGTAACCGATCTCCGCTGCGATTTTTTTTGCCTCTTCCCGGTCTGTAATCGCACTTTCTGTGCCGGGTACCATCGGGATATTGTACTTCGAAGCCGACTGCTTTGCCGCCAGCTTACTTCCCATGATCTCGATCGATTCAGGCGAGGGGCCGATGAAGATAAGACCAGCTTCCTTTACCCGCTGCGCGAATCCGGCATTTTCGGACAGGAATCCGTAGCCAGGGTGTATGGCGTCGACACCCAGATCGCGGCACACTTTCAGTATTTTTTCAATATTGAGATAAGACTCCGAAGAAACAGCCGGTCCAATGCACACAGCTTCGTCGGCATAGCGAACGTGCGGCGATTTGCGATCGGCTTCGCTGAAAACAGCTACGGTAGAAATATTCATTTCCCTTGCAGTACGCATGATTCTTAACGCAATTTCGCCGCGATTGGCGATCAGGATCTTTTTGATTCGGGTCATGTAATTGGATGAATGCATTTGTCGACGTTCCTAAGTTAGCAAAAGCAGGCTCTTTTATTCAGACTACTCACGCCTCAGAATAAATGGACGGTTGCCGAAGGATTTTTGAGCACGAGCTTTCAGCATTAACAGCGAGCTGCTTCATGTATTTTAGATATTATTTACAACCAAAACTAATTAAACCATGAAAACGAACGCGATAAACAATCTTGTTTGGCTTTTGCTGACAGCGATACTATTGGTCAATACAGGATGCGGAGAAGAAAAGAAAGCGCCGGTGCCCGAATCAAAGCCTGAGGTGGTAGTAAATGAGAGGCTGCTGAATGCATCGACTCTGGCGAGCGGGGTCAAGGACATTCAGTACAATGCGGACAAGCAGCCTGAAAAGTTCTTTACTGCCGGAATGAAAGTGGATGTGAGCTATGCGAAAAACAATGTAGTGTATTCCTATTACGGTAAAGAATTGCTTGCGAAGAAAGTATACGATTTGCAAAATGGATTGGTGAAGAACCTGACCGAGTACAATTACTTGGGTAAAGTCGAGGAAAAGGGCTTTTCGACGTCATTCGAATATCAGGACGGGAAAATGATCAAGGAGATTACAACTATTAAAGATAAGCCGTTTGGCCACACGGAATATACCTATGATGCTGTCCACAAGAACGTCGCAGTATCTAAAGCGTATGATCATTCCGGCAATTTGCTCACTACTACAACTTACGAATACACGGATAAGTTGGATAAATCGGGATCGCATAATGAATGGTATATCTGGCTTGACGGCACGCTCTTCCCCAAAAAAGCCTTATACCTGGTTAAAAAAATAGGTACAGAAGATCATCTTGCAAAGAAAAAGTGGAACATCAGTTATGAGTATGATATCGATGCACAAGGATATGTGGTAAGTGGAAAAGGCACGAGGGATAATGGTTCATCGTTTGAATGGACCAATACCTGGCAGTAATTTTCGTATTCTAAAACTCAAATCGATCCCGGCACTTCCTGTCGGGATTTTTTATTTACCAGTTATTTTATTTCGGCTGCATTAAAGTTGCTATACGCAGTAACAGCAATGTTATCAGTATTTTACTAACTTACTGTTAGTTGGAAACATGACGGTCTTACTAAAGTACCGGTATATTTTTTTAATTTTGCATTTATCTAACATTAGTAATCATTGTTACCCACATAAATTAGAAGAGAGTGGATATTTTCGAGAAACTGCGCAACAACTCTGGTCCGATAGGAACTCCGGCAAAAATGCTGAATAGCCATCACTATTTTTCATTCCCAATGCTGGAAGGAGATCTGGGCCCGCGCATGAGGTTCATGGGACGTGAAGTATTGAACTGGAGTCTGAACAATTATTTAGGTCTTGCAAATCATCCCGAGGTAAGAGCTGCCGATACAGCCGCTACCGAAAAATGGGGACTGGCCTATCCGATGGGAGCGAGAATGATGTCCGGAAATTCAGTTCTCCATGAAACCTTCGAAAAAGAGCTGGCTGAATTTGTAGGTAAAAAAGATGCATTTCTTTTGAACTACGGCTACCAGGGCATTATGTCGGCAATTGAATGTTTGTGTGATCACCGCGATGTAATCGTTTACGACGCCGAATCACATGCCTGTCTGATCGACGGAGTCCGCCTTCACAAAGCTAAACTGGGGGAATATTACAAGTTTAACCACAATGATATGGTTAGCCTTGAAAAGAACCTGATCCGCGCTACCAAGCTTGCCAATGAAAAAGGCGGCGGCGTTTTGGTGATCACAGAAGGCGTATTTGGTATGTCTGGCAAAGTGGGCGACCTGAAAGCGATTGTTGAACTGAAAAAGAAATATGATTTCAGGCTGATCGTGGACGATGCGCACGGATTTGGTACTATGGGCGAAACCGGCGCAGGAGTTGGCGAAATGCTTGGTGTGCAGAAAGAAGTCGATCTGTACTTCTCTACGTTTGCAAAATCGATGGCGGCGATCGGTGCATTCATTGCTTCCGACGATGAGGAAATCATCATGTTCCTGAAATACAATATGCGTTCACAAACTTACGCGAAGGCGCTTCCGATGCCTTATGTGGAAGGTTGCCGCAAGCGTCTGGATATGATCAAGAAAATGCCTGAGCTGCGTGCCAAGCTTTGGGAAAATGTGAAAGCAATGCAGGATGGTCTGCGCAGCCGTGGTTTCAATATCGGCGAAACTGAATCTCCGGTAACACCCGTTTTCCTGCACAGCGAAGGCGGCGTGCCCGAAGTGACGCGAATGGTTCGTGACCTGCGCGAGAATATGGGCGTGTTTTGTTCGATCGTCGTTTATCCCGTAGTTCCGAAAGGGCAGATTATGCTGAGGATCATTCCGACAGCATCTCACACCCTCGAAGACGTGGAATATACACTGAATGCATTCACCACGCTGGCCGAGAAATTGAAGAACCGCGTGTACCAGCAGGAAGATGTGCAGGTAGTGGTGGAGTAATTAGAAATATGCGTTATTTGCATTCAGGGGGCTTTTTTTCTAAAAGCTCCCTTTTTTTGTCACAGGGCGAGGTATTTTCGACTTTATTTAAATATCTGATTATTAGACACTTAAATGATTGCAATCGATTAATTGTATTATAGAAGTGTTTTTTTTTGTTTTTTGGGTTGCTAAAATACTTTTAATTATTAAATTTCGGTCAAAACATGCGTTTTAAGCGTGTTAGAGGCATTTAAACTAAAAAACAAAAAGACATGGCACGATTCGATGAAGTTAGAGATTTGATCCTTTCACTTGAAGGTGATTTCGATAAGTTTTACAACAAAGAAAATCAAGCTGCAGGTACCCGCGTTCGTAAGGGTATGCAAGATCTTAAGACGCTGGCTCAGGATATTCGCGCAGAAGTTCAGAACAAAAAGAACGCTGGCGAATAGTAAGAAGCACACAGAAGATTTTTTGAACCCGGGCCAAACGTCCGGGTTCATTTCTTTAGAACTTCTCCTTATTGATCATAGTCGCCACTCCTTTTGTAGTTACCTTCTTCGTGGCCACATCCACAATCTCCGTCGAAATCTCGGCAAGATGCTTTTCAGCATTGATCGACTGTATTTTGAAAACCGCCTTGTATTCCGTGTCGACAAACATCGGCCGCAAAAATTCCAGCGTCTGCTTCACGTAAATTGACCCGAAGCCCGGAAATTGCGTTCCCAGTACTTTCGTGAATACCGTCGCTCCTAGCATTCCGTGAATGATCGGGCGCTTGAAATTCGTGGTAGCGGCATATTCCGCGTCAAGGTGAATGGGGTTATTGTCGCCTGTGAGGTCGGCAAAGCGCTGTACTTCTTCCTGTGTAATTGTAAATGGATATTCAAATGAAGCTTCAACAACAGGTTCTATTTCCATAGTATCAATAATTAGTGGATATGCGAATGCTTCAAAATAAGGTTAATTCGCGGATTGATCCAAGTTGCCGGTGGCCTTAAAACAAAAGAAGCCGCCTATTAAGCGACTTCCCTGATTGATCAAGCTATATGATTTTACTCTTCGGTTTCCTCTGTAAGTACTACGCCGTCAACCTCCGAAATTTTGGCAGACCTTGCGTTATTTCGCTTATTCTTGAACTTTTTAACCTGCATTTTCAGTGAATCTATCGCCAGGTCTGTCGCTTCTTCAAACGTAGTCCCTTGCTCTTTCACAAACATTGTCCCACCCGGAACATATAATTTAACTTCAAGCAGTTTGGTATGCGCCTTCGCATTCTCACTTTTGTCAAGCTTAAGAAATACCTCTCCACTAGTTATTCGATCATAAAATGTATCTAGTTTATCTAATTTCTGCTGAATGAAATTCAACAGTTTAGGATCGGCATCAAAATGAATTGCTTGCATCTGCAGTCTCATAAGCACATTGTTTTAAAGGTAAAACATATCGTTTAACTGCCAGCGAAATGCGAAAACCGTAACTTACTCAACTTGGAATGTTTATAAAAATCAAAAATTCCAGGTTTGAAACCGGCTTTCATATTTCCCTAACATTATTTAAGTAAAGCAAATATTAAGCCAATGTCAAGTAAACCGGATTGTTTCTCCAGATATTTCTCGAATTAAAAAAACGCGGCAAAGGCGACCTTAGGCTTCTTCCAGAAGGGTTCTGAAAGACACATATTGCCCATTAAAAAGTGAATGGTGCCGCTCCTGAAATTCAGACTGGAAACCGGTTTGATAGGCCAGAAAATCCTCCATTGTCCTGAACTTGAACTGGGTCGTGTAAGTCACGCCTTCGTTCTCAATTTCGGTCAAAAGCCTCAGTAGCTTGCATTCAAGCGGGATATTCGTTTCTAATATGCCTGGAATATGAGTACTTTTCATGTATGTAAGCCACTCTTTTTCAGCTGCGTAGCTGATATTGATCGTGATATTGTAAATAACCATAGTATAACTTGTTAACGGGACGCAAATATCAGGCTAATATTTTAGAATCGATTATGCGAGGTTGATATGTATTGCATTTGGGGGATGGTCGTTTGTGCGCTACATTTGCAAGCCTGCTTATTCACCATAACTGTTATTTACAATGAACATTTTGATACGAGCGCATTCAGGATTGCGATATGTTGTTCTCGCACTTTTGCTGGCTGCCATTTTCATCGCTTTCTCCAACTGGCGCAAAAACTCACGGGAAGACAGCAAAGTGTATCTCTTCGCCATGATCGCGACGCATACGCAAATGCTGATCGGCCTGATACTCTACGCAATGAGCCCGAAAGTGAATTTTGATCTGATCAGCGAAAAAGTGTTCCGTTTCTATTCGATAGAGCACATTTTTATGATGATCATCGCAATGGTACTCATTACGGTTGGAAGGGTGAAATCGAAGAAACTGGCGGGAGGCGATAAGCACCGAACCGTCTTATACTTTTATGGAATGGGGCTGATCATTATCCTGGTCGCTATTCCCTGGCCATTCAGAAGTCTCGGAACAGGTTGGTTCTGAGGTAAGATTTAAATAAAACGGCTATCAATCTTCACGATCGATAGCCGTTTTTATTTATCCGAAAAGCTCGCTCGAAAGGTACCGGTCGCCCCGGTCGCAGATAATGCACACGATCACGCCTTCATCCAGCTCCTTCGCCAGCTCGATCGCCGCCCAGGTTGCTCCTCCGCTGCTCATACCGGCAAATACAGCTTCTTCTCTTGCCAGCTTTCTCGTCATACTTACCGCATTTTCCTGCGTCACTTCAATCACCCGGTCTACCCGCTCGCGTTCGAAAATCTTGGGGAGATATTCAACCGGCCACTTACGTATTCCCGGAATGCTCGCTCCGTCGGTTGGCTGGCAGCCTACGATCTGGATCGATTCGTTTTGTTCTTTTAAATATCTGGAAACACCCATAATGGTACCTGTGGTGCCCATTGAGGATACGAAATGCGTTACTTTCTGATCCGTGTCCCGGTAAATTTCAGGGCCGGTCGTGCGGTAATGCGCCTTCCAATTGTCGGGATTGGCAAATTGATTTAACATATAATACTCCCCGCCCGCTGCTTTTTCCTCCGCCAAATCCCGCGATATCTCCATATTCTCTGCCAGGATCACCTTGGCCCCAAAAGCTTCCATGGTCAACACACGCTCTCTGGTAGAACTTTGCGGCATGATCAGCTCTATTTCAAGATCGAACAAACGTGCGATCATCGCCAGCGCAATACCGGTATTGCCGCTGGTAGCCTCAATCAGTTTCATGCCTGACTTAATCTCGCCGCGTTCCAGCGCGCCCTGGATCATACTGTAGGCCGCGCGGTCCTTCACACTGCCGCCCGGATTATTACCCTCCAGCTTTCCGAAGACTCTTACTTTCGGGTTGGGATTGATTCGTTTTAATTCAACCAAAGGGGTATTACCTACGAGATCAAGGAGTGAAGACATTTATGTATATGCTTTATTACAAAAAAATTAATATAATCCTGCCCTAAGGTGTGGCAGTGAAAAAACCGAGGGTACCTACCAGAAAAGCCACAATGGAACTGCTGTGCGTACCGCCGGGTATAGTTGTCAGCTGCACGTCCGCACCCAATCCTTTCATGGTATTGTATGCTTTTTCGGAATTAAAATAAAAAACCAGCTCATCGCTACTACCATGATACAATCTCGTCGGCGTTTTGGGCTTCCAGTTGTACACGTCGTTGTCACCGATCGCATCAATAAAACCTTTATCAGTACCGTCGTTGAGCGCTTTTTTGAAAGAATCGGTTAAAATAGAATCAAAGCTTGTGGCTATCCGCACATTCGCGCCGGACTTTGCAATTTCAGTCGCATAAGGTTCTTTGAAATAATAGGAAGCCGGTTTATTGAGCTTATAAATACGGTCGTATGTGAGCAAAACCCACAGATAAGAAAAGTTATAGGAAGCCAATCCGTGAGTCGGGGTATTGACGATATATTTCATAAAAGCAGTCTTATCGTAAGCACCCGCGCCACAGCTCGAAGCTCTCAGATTAAACTCACCAGCGGCTTCCTCTTCGATCTTTTTCTGCAAAGACATCGTCGCAAAGCCACCTTCCGAATAGCCGGCAATATATAGCTTCTCATCCCATTCTACTTCTTCCTGATCTTTCAAAAACTCTTTCGCCGCCCGCAGCATATCCAGCGAAGCCGACGCCAGGCTAGCCCGGTGCTCGTAAGGGTGCGGAACATCTTTCGAATCCCCATAACCGATGTAATCCGGATAAGCGATAATATACCCCATTGACCCGAACAAAGCACCAAAGGAGGCGGCCTCGGAATCATCTTCAAAATTGGAAGGGGCCGAAATATCTTCCCGAATAGTCCCGTGCTGCACACTGATCATCGACGCCGGCTGATCGGTGTCAGGGAGAATGAGTGCGCCCGAGGCCGTAATATCGGTTCCGTCGGTATTTTTAGTTTTATAGGAAAGTTTGTAAACCTTGATCCCAGCCTTTACATAGTTGGCAAGTAACGGGTTTATATCGCGAGCCCGTTGTACGATCTGCTCCCTGGAAAGAACAGAAATATCTTCACTGCGAATCAGATATTGATTTTCCTCTTCCGGTTCCGGTACTACCGCCGGTTTATCATTATTACAGGAGTTGAGGAGCAGTAAGCTCCACAGGAGCAGGTAAATGGATCTTTTCCCGAGGTTCAGGCTTACAGATTTTTGCATGGATTGAGTAACAGGTAGGCGTTTCAGGTTATAACGAACGCCTACCCGGTTTAGATCGCCCGACTCACCTTTTTTGTGATTTAATTTTGTCCATGTACCAGCTGATCATCCGTGAAGTTGCGTCCGGCCGCTCCACCATTCCCATGTGACCGGCTTCCGCCAGAATAAACGGATAGCTTCGCTTCGGAAATTCTGACAATGTAATCAGACTTTCAAAAGGGATAATTTTATCCTGCATCCCGATAATGAACAAAACGGGAAAGGGTAGCGCTTCCAGAACCGCAGTTCGGTCGGGGCGGTTGATCATCGCTGTAATGCCCACAATCAGCGCGTCGGCAGGAAGCTTCGAGTAAGTACTGATATGCGCTTCTACTTTCTCCGGAAATAATTCTTTAAAGCGATCCCCAAACATATTCGGGGCTGTATTTTTAATAAATGTCTCCGTGCCTTTGTTTCTCAGAATCTCGATAGCCTGATTTCTCTGCGCTTTCTTTGCCTCATCATCGGCATAGGCGGTGGAATGGAACAGGCCGAATCCTTCGAGCATATCCTGGTATTTTTCAGCGAAAGCCAATGCAATATACCCGCCCATCGAGTGTCCGATCAGCGTGCATTTGTGAATATTTGCATTGGTTAAAAACCGGTGTAATTCGTCGGCGTACTCTTCAACAGACTGGCAGAAAGTGAAGAGTGAAATATTGGGCCTGACAATCGTATAATATTCGTTAATCGTCGCGTCAACGTAGTCCCAGATCGTATCGTCAGCTCCGTGACCGTGCAGTAATACCAGGGTTTTCCGGTGTAGATTCATATATATCGGCTTTCATTGTTGAGAACTTATTTGCCTAAATATACAGAAAGCTGACGCTAATTGTGCCCTTAACTCCCAATTTTCGCCATTTCCTCCTCCCGCAATGCTCTTCTCAGGATCTTGCCGACGTTGGTTTTGGGCAGCTCGCTGCGGAACTCGATCTGCTTCGGCCGCTTGTAGCCGGTCAGGTTTTCTTTACAGTATTCCCGTATCTTTTCTTCGGTCAGTGCAGGGTCTTTTTTAACAATATAAACCTTCACCATCTCACCCGATTTATCGTCGGGAATGCCCACACAGGCAACTTCCAGCACGCCCGGACATTGCGCGATCACGCCTTCTATTTCATTCGGATACACATTGAAACCCGAAACGAGTATCATATCTTTTTTCCGGTCCACGATCTTGAAAAAACCATCCGGATCCTCGATACCAATATCCCCGGTCTTGAACCAGCGCCCATTTTCATCTTCAAAAATAACCTTCTCAGTTTCATCCGGCCTGTTGTAATACCCAAGCATAATCTGTGGTCCTTTGGCGCATATTTCGCCTTTTTCACCAACAGGTAGCCAGTTTCCATCGTCACTCAGAATGCGCATTTCGGTGCTCGGAAAAGGAAGCCCGATCGTACCTTGTCTGTGCTTTTCGTCGAGCGGATTAACGGATAGTACCGGCGAAGTTTCAGAAAGTCCGTAACCTTCCACCAGTATGCAGCCGGTTGTTTCTTCCCACCGGTCAGCCACTACCTTTTGCAAAGCCATTCCACCCGCAATGGTAATTTTCAGTTCGCTGAAATCTACGGAAGCGAAGTCGGGATTATTGAGTAAGCCGTTAAAAAGGGTATTCAGTCCGGGGAAGATATGGAATCGGAATTTTTTAAGCTCTTTAATGAATGCAGGAATATCTTTGGGATTGGTGATCAAAACATTCAAAGCGCCCCACTTAATGCCACATAACCCATTGATTGTCATTGCGAAAACGTGGTACAGAGGCAGCGCGCCGACCAATGTAAGTTGATTTGAATTAGGCGATTTCCGCATTTTGGACATCAGCCACTCATTTATTCCCTCCACATTCGCGATCAGGTTCCGGTGACTCAGCATGGCGCCTTTGGAAATGCCGGTAGTGCCGCCGGTATATTGAATGAATGCGACGTCAATGCCAGAAACATTAGGCCGCTTGTAGGTAAGTCCTGCACCTGTTGCAATTGCCGTAGAAAAGCTGGTAGCCTGCGGAATATGATAACCCGGCACCATTTTCTTTACATATTTGACTACTGCATTCACAATGAGCTTCTTAGGAAAGCCCATCAAGTCGCCGATCTCCGTAATAATTACGTGTTGTATATTGGTATTTTCAAGAACCTTTTGAAGATTTTGTGCAAAATTGGCAAGTATTACGATCGCTTTCGCTCCTGAATCTTTGAACTGGTGCTGCATTTCGCGACACGTATAAAGCGGATTGGTATTCACGATCACAAGTCCTGCCCTCAGCGCGCCCATCATTGCTACCGGATACTGCAGCAGGTTGGGCATTTGAATTGCAATCCGGTCGCCCTGTTTCAGGCCAACACTCTGCAGGTAAGCAGCAAAATTCCTGGAAAGCGCATCCAACTGACTGAATGTGATCGCCTTACCCATATTCGTATAAGCTGGCTTATCCGCATTTTGCTGAAAGCTGATCTCCATCATCTCAACGAGCGAAGAGTAAGCGTCCGGGTTGATTTCGAATGGAATACCTTCCGGATAGTTTTTAAGCCACGGATAAGAATCCTTTGAAGACTCAATCATAATGGTGGGGGCTAAGGGTTTCAGAACTGCGTTCGATAGCTTAATGTAAATAATTAAGCCAAAACTTTATTACTACAATGCAATTAATTTTCGCACGCAGAAATATCGGTATTAAAACGAAAAGCCGGATTCTGCTATTATCTACGGGAAATTTCCCACCGCCAAAGCAATCCTTCGTCGGGATCGCTGACATCTTCTGTTTGAGCAAAACCGATTTTTTCCAGCAGGCGGGCGGAGGTATTTTCTTCTGAAAGCGTATGAGCGACTACCTTCAATACGCCGGATTGACCGAATGCGTGGTCAACAAGTCCCTGTGCAGTTTCGGTACCCAGCCCTTTTCCACGATGGGAAGGCATAATTTCGTAGCCAATTTCTACCATACCAGTCGAATCAGGCTCCCCCTTGTAGCCGCAGGATCCGATCAGTTGGTTGTCGGGCTTGTAAATAATAAGATAAACCCACCAGTTTCGAAGCGGCGGATGCGCTTTCCAGCGGTGGTAGGAAGGGGTAAACGTATCGCGGAATTCGGTCCATTTTTTTGGAACATTCACGCCCATTACCCTGGCGAGTGTGTTATTCCCCAGGCGGATCGCATCGAAAAGGGTGTCGTCGCAGGGTACTATTCTTAAATTAGGGGTCTCAATCATATCGTGAATATCGACCCCCAATTTAAGAAACTATGAATTGTTTTCGTCGAAACGATCTGTAATTGCTTTTCTGATCGCCTGGTGCGGACGCATTCCCGAGCTTTTCGTCCGCGAAACAGCTCGGTCGGCTGAGGCATTCGATCGGGCCCGCAGCGCCAGGTTGGAAACAGTCAGGTGGCTGTCTCTCCACGAATCATATTCCTCTTCGCTCATCACATCCCGGCTTACTTTACCATGTGCATAACCATCACCAAATGATTGGATTCTGCTGTCGGTAAGTGCATTGCGGCGTTCGGCTTCCAGGCTTTCTATCTCAGCGCGGATTGCCGATTCTTCCTCCCTAAGTTCTTCGAGCTTTGGCAACAAAGCGAGGTCATTTTCGAGAATGCTTTTTTGCGTCATGTGCAGGTTAAGCTGTTCCTGAAGTGGCTCCATTTGTTTCAAAATTCTTTTTCTGCGTCTTCTTAATCTACCCAGTTTCGGGTCAATTTGCAGCCAGCGATACCAGAAACCCTGCAATACCGGCAGCGCCATACCTAGTGAAACTGCACCTGCCACTGCAAATAATACCCCGCTCAGTACAAAAGAAAGCAGCGCCCAGGGACTGTTCACCAGATCCATATTCAATTGATCCGAATTCCGCAAAGCGCCTTCTATTTTATCCGTCAGCTCGGGACTGCTGATCGGCGCGCCCGTCATCGGGTCAACTGCATTGAGTTGCAGGTTTTTGACTGATTTATTGATTGCTTCTTTTAGCTTGTCTGTCCTATAAGCTTCATACCGGAACCAACCAAGAATAACCAGCGTAACGATCGCGAAAATGGAGAGTGTTAGTTTAAAACCGGCATATCTCGACCTTGCTTTCGGTGTTTCGTTTTTGTGATAAGGTTCTTCAACGAGCCTGTCGTAGGCAGGTTTTAATAGGATAGACAACATCGCCAAACCAATTGCAAATGCCCACGCTTCATTCGGATTTCTGATATTCAGCGCATAAGCCACAATTTCGTGGGAAATGATCAGGTCACCGGCTATGAAAGAAATTCCGGCCGCCAGAAATATCAATCCGGCAACTAATGAATAGGAAGGCGCTTTGTCTGCTCTTTTTTCCCGCAGCTGCTCCGATTGTACATCAATATCAACTACCGATCTTTCCAGATCTTTCATTTGGCGGGCAGTTCCGTTAAGCGCCATCATCTCAGCCTGCAACTTATCGTAGGCTCCCTTATGCAGTTGCTGAGTTTCCTGGGTTCTTGTCCTCACAGAAGATAACTCGTCTTTTTTGGAGCCAAGGCGCTCCCGGATCCAGTCGTGATTGACATCACTGGATAAATATGATTCGTAAACCTGGCGGTCAATTCCTTCAATACCACGTGTATAACCGTGCTGGTAATCGCCGCTTTCGTTTGGATTTTGCTCGTTCATGATCTGTTATTTTTTATTGATCAGGTGGGAGATTTGAAAAAATCAGGCCATCGGGCCGGTAGTGTCGCTTCAAAAAGCTACTTAATGCCCTTCTGGATCAGGTTGAGCTGGCGGGTAGTAAGCTCATTTTTCATGCGGCGGGCGAGAAAGAACTCACTTTCGAAAAGTTTGATCAGCATATCGCGCTTCGCAAAAAGCCTGTCCCGCTCAGTTTCAGAAGCACTTTGTTCCCGGAGAACCTGCCACTTTTTGACCCTTATTTCATCAATTTCTTCCTGTAATACCTGGCAGTCAGCCTCCCAGTTGGAAGTATTGTCCCTGTAATCGCGCCGGTCATTCCTGATATTCAGCCACGATTGCAGGTCGTTGCGGAGAACGGTAATATTGCTTAGCAGTAATTTTCCCGCAAAAAGGAACAGGAAGAATACGAATATGAACAGGGCGAAAGCCTGCCACCAGGTTTGGTGCGTGATCACATTTGCAAATACAAAAAGCGCAGCTGCAAAAGGCAAACCCACTTCTTCCAGCAGCGATTTCCAGGTTACTTTCGATTCCGTATCGTGAAACAGAGAAATCTTGCCAAACAAACTGAACATACCCGCCAGGAAAACGCCGAGAGCGATCCATGAATTATCGCTAAAAACAGGCTTTAACGATTCCCGAATCAGGAAGAAGTTGCCAATGCACATCGCAATGCATAAGGTGATCCCGATTAATGTTCTGGGTAAATGATGTTCGCCAGCCAGCTTATCCGCAGGATGTTTCAGCTTCTCCTGCAATTCTTCGATCCGGTTATTTTTTTGACCGATAAAAAGGTTCAGTTCCTGGATCCGCTCATTTTGCTGTTCGATATTCGCGATATGCTCAGCCGCGAGATTTGAAAAGTACTTTTGGATTATATCTGTTTTCTCATGCGGATCAGATTCCGACAGGCCGAACAAAACACCTTCGTCGCGCAGCATATCTTCGTCTTCCAGCCAATACGGAATAGTTACTTCCACCCGCTGCAATTCCCGCACTTCCGGCTCAGCCTGAGCAGCTGCATATTGAACAGTAGCAGGCTTAACCTCCGCTGTTGGAATGCGCTTCTCGTCCGCGTAAACGGCATTTGATATGGAATTCTGATCTGTTTCGACAGGTTCGTCGTCGTAGTATTGGTTCTCGTCCGACTCTTTCGTACGGAACCAGTTCGCAATGTATTCAGTGAATTTGGCCATAGATTTTCATGGGTTAGCCTGCGATTATCCATGAAAACACGGAAATTCACTACATTATTGTGATGACCGGCATTTAAATAGCGTAACCCGCTCGGAACTAGGACATTTCGAACATTTGCTTCAATGCCTGCCAGAGTTTTTTCTTCAAATTACGGTCCGCTTCAATCACTACCAGCGGATCGGCCAACAGGAACCAGATCCCGTCGACATTTTTGGGGGTATAGGGCGCGAGCAGCAGGTCGAGGTGCAGCCTGATCAGCGGCACACCGAATGTGATGAAGAAATTGGTTCTCTTTTCTGAAAACACTTTTCGCGCATCCTGGCCGGGTAAAAAGCTAAAATTGAGAATATCTGCATGCTCGGTTGAATGCCCCACCGCTTTGAGGATATTATCTAAAAACAGTGCCTCTGAGGCGAGCATATCTTTCTGCTTTTGTTCGTCGATCAGGATCAGGACTTTGTGTTTAAGTTTTGGAAAATCAGGAGTGGCAGGCGGGGTAACAACCGGCGTCGCGTGAAGTATTGTTTTAGGCTCAGCAACTACGGGCGTAGAAACTTCGGGTACCGGCGTTTTTGCCTGAGGTTCCGGTAAAGTTTTCGCGGAAACCTCTTCTAGCGCAGGTTTGGCCGCTGCCGGAGCTGCAATAATATCTTCGGGCAGCTGAAAGAGCGTTTCATGCTGGTAAAGGATTTGAAACAATGCAGAAGAGCTCATTGGTTTTCAGCTTAAAGTTTACCCACAGAATAATCCGCAATACTCCATATCCCCAGCCGCTGTTTTCTCGCCTGTATTTCCAGATTTGCATATTCGGTACTGGTCGAATATTTCTTGAAATGTACCGCAAGTCCCTGCTTGACCAGTTCTTTATTCAAAACCCGGCCGTCGGGCAATACTACTTCGCCGAGTAGGCGGCCATACTTGTCGAAGTTACCTGCATGCCGGATCTGTACGGTTTTCCGAAAGCAGGCGTCGCTTGTGAATTGTTTGGCTACCTTATAAAATGGCCGGCCGCGCTCAGGTGAATTCACATGTAAAAACCGGATCCTGACCGGCATTCCCGCGCGGCGCCCCGTTTTTCTACCACTAAATATATATTTCAGTTCAATCGTATCCCCATCCTGTATTCCAATTACCTCCGCCCGTAGCGGGTTCGGGAGAGTTTGTTGCTGAATAGAGGATTCCCTGGAACTTGAATGGTTGACAAAGGCAGTTAATGCGAAAAAGCAAATCAGGGATGTCAGTTTCCCGATGGTCAGTTTTAAAAAAGATTGCACGCGTTTTTACTAAAATAAAAAATAGAAATAAGGGAGATAAGCCGGGTATTATTGTTCCAGCTTGTACCATTTGACGTTTTTCAGCGGAGTCCGGCGAGTCGAGGCGATCGTGGGGCTGTAGTGTTTTTCGAGATAATCGAGTACCGGCTTCTCTGTTTCACCCAGGTCCCAAAGGTTGTGATTTGCCTGCATCCAGCGGATCTTTTGTTTCCAGCCGTCGTGGGTAAACCGGTTATTCAGGATCAGTTTCGAGTTGTGGCAGGTAGTACACTGGGCTTTCACCAGGTGCAGGTTTTCGTCGGTAACCAGACCAGTTTCTTTGTCCTTTTTCAATGTATCCAACTTCAAAAGCGTGGCAGACTGTTCCAAACCAGCCCGATCTACATTCGACCCAAATGAAAAAAGCAGGATTCCAATACTAGTAAAAAAGATCAATAACAGTTTCATAATGTAGCTTTTAACCGACTTTCACCGCAATTCTCTCACACGCATTATTCAGGTAACCGCCAGGATTCCACGCCGGGATTACCATCGGCTGCGCATTACCTTTCGAATCGGTCGCTTTCACCCAAACTTCATAATATCCGTTTGAAGGAAATTTAATATTTGTATTCCAATGCTGCCAGGCAAGCCGATTCGCCGGCGTTTCGAGCTTGCATTCTTTCCAGGTAGAACCAAAATCGATAGATACTTCCACTTTCTTAACGGAAAGATCGCCTGCCCACGCATGTCCGCGCAATGCAAGTTCTTTATCCGGCGCGATCATAGCGCCCGATTTTGGAAAAGTGATCAGCGACTTCACCGGCATTGACTCAATAATCCGGAAATACTGGTCCGTTTGCGGAACATCTTCACCCGGCGCAACCGGACTTTTAGGCATTCTGTAACTATGTCCCTCCATTTTCGCCCCGTCGTGCACCTTGTTACGCACCGAAATACTGCTCAGCCATTTCCCTGAAACCGAAGCCGGCCAGCCACCGATCACGAGCCTGAGCGGGTAACCGTGAAATTCAGGAATATCCTTTCCATTCAGTTGCCAGGCGATCAGTGTCTCATTTTCCAATGCTTTTGCAATAGGTACCCCGCGTGAAATCGCCTCTTTTTTCGGGTCGCGGCTCAGGTGCTGGTCTTTGCCGTGATATCCAATATAAACCGCATCGTCTTTAATCCCCACATCAGCCAGAATATCCTTCAACCGCACTCCGGTCCACGAGGCGCAATGCACCGCGCCCTGGCCCCACTGGTTTCCCGAAGCCTGCGGCTGGAAACCCGACCGGCCATTCCCGCCGCATTCGAGTACAAGCTGGTAAGTATAGGTTTTGAATTTCTTTTTAAGATCTTCCAGGGTATAGGTTTTCGGCGCTTTCGCGGATTCTCCGTCAATAGTAAGCGTCCACTTGCTTACGTCGAATTTTTCGGGGATGAGTCCGTTATTTCGGATAAACATTTTTTCGACCGGCGTGATCTTGTCGTCCAGCAAATGCACCGGCGATTCCACATTCCAGGGTTTATCTCCCTGCACGATCATTTCCGGATTTTTACCTTTTAATGCGTCGCCCTCATCCCATTGCAGGGGTACATATCCTTCGGGCATTTTATCAGCAAATACCATTTGACTGCCCAAAGCAGTGCCAAGAACAGTTAAGCCGCTCTTCTTCAAAAAACCTCTTCTATCTAATGCAGGCTTCATTTTGGATTCAGGAAAAATTTCTTGTTCGATAACCAAATTTAGATAATCCTGTCTGGTTACCTAGTCCGAAAGCCGATAATAAGGAAATTTTACACAAAAAAAGAGGCTACCAACCGGTAGCCTCAAAGTCAAGAATAGTGCGTTGTAACACTTCGAACTTACTGTCACATACAAGTGTATGTATACGTCCAACAGGGGAAGATTTACTTTAAGGTTTTATGAATGGACCTGCAATTGCAAGTACTGCTTCTTTGGTCAAAGGCTCGTCAAAAGCTTCTGAAATGGCTGCATCGGTCTTCGAAGCTAATCCTTTCAGGTCTTTTCCGCCTTGTGTCAGATTATCTTCGCCAGCATAGATAGCAGGAACTGCGCCTTCTTTTCCGGTGATCCAGCCTTTCATTGCCGCATTTCCGGTAACGGAAGCAGCCAGTCTGCGTACAACCGCCGCGTGACGCGCTTCCACCGAGTGAACCTGCAATGCATATTCAAGGATCTGAGGATCACCGATCAATGCACCAGCTTGTCCTTTGTAGGCACGCACGCCGGTATCTTCCAGGGCGCTGGATACAGTTACAAACGTTTTGTAATTAGTAAAAACATCACCGAATGCGCCGCCGTACTGGAAGTCGAAAGACGGTTTTGCGATTGCTTTTGTACCCAAAGCTTTTACAAGAAATGCAACGTGCTGCGTTTCGTGTTTGCCAATCTGGGTGAAAATGGTTTTATCCGTCGCAGGGATCAGACCGGCGGCTGCATTACCTGCTTTGTAAAATTCGTCTTCCAGGAATTCCAGCGTCAATGCATAGTTCAATACATCCACTGCACCGGCAGACTGTGCGAAAGCTTTGTTGACGATACTTGCAAAAACGGTCGGTACTGCCACAGTCGCCAGTTTTGAACCTACCTTACTCATAAAATGACGGCGGGTAGCATATTCAAGCCTGCCTAGTGCGTCACCGTCAATTTTTTGAAAATTGTCAATTATTTTAAATATATCCATGATTTCTGATTCAGATTAAGTGGGAAGATTATTTACCGACGTTGGCTCCTGTGATGGTTTCTTTAACGTAACCCTTTACAGCATTCAGAATATCGGCAGGCGCGATCGCCTTATCCATTCCATTTGCATCCAGGATATCATCACCGGCAAAATCAGCCGACTTAGGATTGATCAGATCACGGATTACCGCCGCGTGACGGGCTTCCACTGAAACGATCTTGCCAGCCAATAAAAGGTTTCCGCCGTCTTTCAGCAGCTTGCCCGCTCCGTTGTAAGCAGCTACGCCTGTATCTTCAAAAAGCTTGGCAGCACCCAGTACCGCGTCCTTTTTTGTGAAGTCAATACTGGCGAAATTTGGAGTAAGTCCTTTGATCGCCTTGTCGCCCAATGCAGCTTTGAAAAATTCTCTGTGAATGATCTCGTGGTCGCGGATATCGGTCAGGATCGTTTTTTCGGCGTCGGTCATTCCCATGTAAGGTGTGGTAATTACCTGCGAATAAAATGCAGCTTCCAGTTGTTCGAGTGCGTATGCATAGTTAAGTACACCTACGTCGCCTGAGCCCAGGTCAACAGTATCGCCGTTGCCTCCTGGCATTGGTTCTGTTTCATCGTCTTTACAAGCGCTTGCGAGTGCAATGGTACCCAGCGAGGTAGCGATACCTGCTGCTCTCAAAAACGAGCGCCTGTTTACCGGCGATGTTTCCCCTTCTCTTTTACCTGAATTGGTTTCTGGTTTCAATAGTTTGTTCATAGCTTCAAAGGTTATTGAGCTCTCTCGTACATCGAAAGATTTGCAAAGACCTACGCCACTAAAAATGCTTTAGATCGAAAGGGGAA
Source organism: Dyadobacter sp. CY343 (assembly GCF_021390335.1). Taxonomy (GTDB): domain Bacteria; phylum Bacteroidota; class Bacteroidia; order Cytophagales; family Spirosomataceae; genus Dyadobacter. The sequence continues at coordinate 28,041 of NZ_JAJUXK010000001.1, forward strand.
GAAAAAGCGGGAAGCGATGTATTCAGTAGGAGCAGGGCTAAAAAACAAAAAGAGCCTATTTCTAGACTCTTTTTGTTTTCAGACTAACCGATGAAATTCTCAATAACGTTGAGTAAATAATGCCATCCAGGTATTCAATCAATGAATGTATAGCGCTAATTTCGGGGATGAGCGTGTAGTATAATTTCTATTTATGACTCTTAAATGAGTTCGACACAAATATAAGTGATTCTGTTTCGTTTCAGATAGTACGATTCAAAATATTTTGAACAAATTTCGTTGTCATGCACAACCTATGGCAGATTTAAGGATTTTGTAATAAAAATTCTGATTTTGTGTCCAACAGTACATTTTTCTCAACGCTTCACCATTTCGAAAAAAGTGCTGTAAAATTTTTTTAGAGCGATGAAATCTGTTCTTTTGTCCCCGGTCTGCGGGCATAAGTTCTTGCCTGCTGCCTGACTTTACATTAAAAACAAAACTATGCGAAAGCTCATTTTTGCCACTATTCTGGCCTTGCTCGCAATATGTAATCTGCCTTCCGGAAAGCTCCGTGCCGCGAATCTGCCACATATACCCATCGCCCAGGAAAAGGTGGCGGTTAGACCGGAAGATCTGCCCGAGGCAGTTAAATCGACACTTGCGTCCGATGATTACGCGGAGTGGAAAGTTTCCAGCGCCTATATTGTAAAAAGAGACAATAATGCGCAGTATTACGAGATCAATCTTAAAAAAGGAGAGGAATCGTTAACAGTGAATCTGGACAAATATGGCCGGAAAGTCGATTAGCCGTTTTCTGAATTAATTTTACAAAAGCTACAATTAAAAGCCGGGCATACTCCGGCTTTTTGAGCTTACTTTTTATAATTTTACGTTTATCCCGCTCGTTAGTAAGCTATTTATTTTTGACCTACTTAATATCCCATGGCTCATCTGCTCCTCGTTGAAGACGATACAACTTTCTCTAAACTGTTGACCAATTTTCTTGGTAAACACGGGCATCAGGTTAAGGTTAGTTCGAATCTGAGAGAGGCCAGAGAGATCATTAGCAACAATCCTGATGGTCCATTCGATGTGCTTATGCTCGACTACCGCCTGCCGGATGGGAACTCGGTTGACTTCCTGAAAACGCTCCGCAGCGAAGGTAACAGGACAGCTGCATTCATTATGACCAGCTTCCACGATGTGCGTACTGCGGTGACTGCCATGCAGATAGGCGCTTTTGATTACATTACCAAGCCTGTGAATCCGGAAGAGCTGCTGATGGTTTTGAGAGAAGCGCTCAACAAAGGAGAAGTAACCAGCGTGAAGGCTGCGCCGAAAGTAAAGGGAAATTCGAAGGTGGATAGTCAGTCGCTGGATTTTATTGAAGGTAAAAGTAAGATCTCCAAGCAGCTTTACGAATATGTGCGTTTAGTGGCACCGACAGATATGTCCGTAATCATTCAAGGTGAGAGTGGTACTGGGAAAGAACACGTAGCAAAATCTATCCACAAGCTTAGCAAGCGCAGCAGCGGACCTTTTGTTGCGATCGATTGCGGGTCGCTTTCGAAGGAATTGGCAGCGAGCGAACTGTTCGGGCACAAGAAAGGGGCGTTTACAGGGGCATTGATGGATAAGATCGGTCAGTTCGAAGCTGCCGACGGAGGTACGCTTTTTCTCGACGAGATCGGTAACCTGGGCTACGATGTTCAGATCAAGCTGCTTCGTGCATTGCAGGAGCGCATTATCGTGCCGATCGGCAGTACGCAGCAGGTGAAAGTGGATGTGAGACTGATCGCTGCAACAAACGAAGACCTGATTTCAAGTGCAGCCGCAGGCGATTTCCGGGACGATCTTTACCACAGGTTGAACGAGTTTAAAATTGAAGTACCGCCACTTCGCAAAAGGGGAGAGGATCTGGCAATATTTATTCAGCATTTTGTGGATAAAGCCAATAGCGAGCTCGACAGAAATGTGCGTGAGCTTTCGAAGGAAGTGCTGGATATTTTTATGAAATACGATTGGCCGGGTAACCTGCGCGAGCTCAATAATGTGATCAAAAGGCTTGTATTGTTATCGAAAGAAGAAGTTGCAACTTCTGGCGCATTGCCGGCTGAAATGATCACTGCAATGGAAGATACCCCGAAAGCCAGCGGCTCGGACCTGAAAGCTTTGCAGGAAACGCATGAAAAAGAAATGATCGAGAAAGTGTTGCAGGAAGTGCGTTACAATAAAAGTAAGGCAGCGAAACTCCTTAATATTGACAGGAAAACCCTGTATTATAAAATCGAAAAATATCACATTGAATAAGCCAACGCTTTACCCTCGATCTGCTCGATTACACCACGGGCTCTTTCGGTAACACGCTCCATTTCCGGCACAGAAACTTGCGAAGGATCTTCCCGTAATGCTAACTCAAAGTTCCTAAATTGAGCTGAAAGCTCCCTGGCACCTATCTGACCCGTCCGTCCCGCCATTCTGTGCATGATTTCGGTTACTTTATCCAGTTCCCGCGTTTCAATATGAAGTTGGAGAGCCTCCACATCTGTGCGTGAATCCTTTACGAACTGTTCCAAAATTTCGCGCAATAGTCCATCGTCGCCGAAAGTCATTTGATTGAGCATCGTGAAATCGAGTTCTTCGGGCTCAGGTTCTTCGGTAGCTATTACCTCGGGAGACGAGGAGGATTCCAGCAGTTCAAGCAAATCGTTTGAATGAAAAGGTTTCATCAGATAGCCGTCAAAGCCGAGATTGAGCAGATTCGCACGTTCTTCCGGTAAAGCCTGGGCTGTAAGCACAAAAACCTTGACATCCTGCCCGGCGATCTTGCGGATCCGTTTGCAAAGCTCAGCGCCATTCATACCCGACATACGCATATCGGTCAAAACAAACTTAACCTGATTGTCCCACGGCCTGCTCAGTACTTCTTCTGCGGACGAGAATGAATTATGCGGAATGCCGTTCATTTCGAGAACGGAAGAGCACCATTTCAGGATGAAGGTATCATCGTCCACCAGCCATACTTTACCGGTAACATGATAGTTCTTTTCCGGAGCTTCCTCTGTCAATTCCAGTGTGTCAGCTTTTTTCATACTGGTGGTTACAAAAAAAGTTGTGCCCTGCCCTGGGCTGCTTTTGACACGAATATTGCCCTCCATTCCTTCTACGAGCGCTTTTACAATGGTCAAGCCTAGCCCAGTACCGCCGAAACGTCTTGAAATAGAGGAATCAGCCTGTTCAAATTGATTGAAAACCCGCTGTACCTGCTCCGGCGACAACCCGATTCCTGTATCTGAAATAGTATACTCAACCTGTATTTTGTTGTTTAATTCAACACTGGCAACCCTCAGCACAACTTCTCCGGTATCCGTAAATTTGATCGCGTTGGTAAGCAGATTGTAAAGTACCTGTCTCAATCTGAAAGGGTCACCGCAGAGATACAGGTTGGCGGGAAGGTTGTTTTCCAATCTCAGGACCAGATTTTTGGTCGACGCACTTGGCTTCAAAACCTGTATTACTTCATTCAGTAACGGACTCATCGCAAATACACGTTCTTCAAAAGTGAAGCGGTCGGAAATAATGCGGCTGTAATCAAGCACCTCATTGACCAGGTACAACAAGTGCTCGGATGCGGAATGGAGCGTTTCGAGATCCTGCTTTTTAGGCTTATCGACTTTTTTAAGTGCTTCGGTATAACCGATAATAGATTGGAGCGGCGTGCGGATTTCGTGGCTCATATTAGATAAAAACCGCTGTTTGGCCATGCTATGGTATTCGGCTTCCTCTTTTGCTTCTTCAAGCTGGCTCCGATAGGTATTGCTTCTGGAAATATCTGCAAATATCAGGTAGGCGAGTAATGCAGTCAAAAAGAAGAAACCCAGCATTACCCATTGCAGCATATCCACACTTTTAGCTACCATTTGATTGGCCTGGTAGCTGTCCTGGTTGGATTGGCTCAATACCTCGCTCTCGACCTCCTGCATGACGTTAAGCAGCTCGTTTACAAGTGCATTACCAGCTGTTGCAAGTTCTTTTTCCTTGTCTACGAAACTCGTGGTCCTCTTTTTCTGAGCCTTTTCAATTGCGTGAACGGCCTCATCTACCTTCTCGATCGTACTGTCTTCCTGAGCAACCGAAATCGTGTCGACCTGCACATTCACTTCCTGTTTCTGAACAACTTTATTAGGCTGTACAGGTGCCTTTTTCGCTTTTTTATTACCCCCAAAAACCCTGTTAAAAAAGCCTTTTTTCTCGGCCGCTTTTTGTGCCGAATCGGCAACTTCAGTATAAATAGTGGTAGTAGTGGTCCTTTTTTCTGTTTTGACTACAGTACTGTCCGGTTTCAGTTTGGTCGTGATCAATCCGGAAATGTTCTTAACCTCGTCTTCAAGCGTTTTGGTGTCAACAAGCTTTGATCTTACTGTCACATAGTTGCCGTAAATCTTCTCTCTTTTGCGGAGGATCGTTTTCATGGAATCGATCCGGATGATCTGTAAATCATCCCCAATGCTCATGTCGCTCAGCGAGTCAAGCGTGGCGACCAGCTCGACGGATTTGGCGAGTACTTGCTCCGTATGTTCCTCGTCGCTAGCCCTACGTGCGTTCTGTAAATGGTCGAGTTGCAGGATATTTTTGAAGATCTTATTGACCAGCCTGAGTTTATCATTAGGCGTGGAGATCATTTCGACCCGGCCAAGGATTTCCTGAAAGGCCAGTTTACTGATCAGCCACGAAGCGCCTAATGCGATAGACGCAACGATAAACCCCAGAAAAATCTTGCCTTTAACAGATTTCAAGAAAGACGGGTCGCGTAAAGTGGACATAACAGACTAACCATATTCAATATCAACTAACGCATTTCAGCTGCAAAAACGTGCAGTTACAATGCATCTGTCTGATAGAGTGTGAATATAACTGATTTTAAATAAAGAAAATATTGGTGAAAACGCAGAAAAGGTTGCCCGGGAAGCGGGCAACCTTTTCGAAACAAAATAACAATATCAATGCAGTTTACTTCGCAAGTGAATTGATCCAGGCAGCGATTTTCATAGCATCTGCTTTCGGAACCTGCGGCATTGGAGGCATTGGAGTTGCGTAGTCCGGCCAGTTTTCAGGCTTAGGACTATAGATCAGATCAACGATCTTCTCATTCGTATACTTGCGTTTAGCAACGTCCAGGTAAGACGGTCCAACTACCTTTTTGTCAGTTGTGTGACAAGCGAGGCAGGTGTTTCTTTGCAGGATCGGTTTTACTTCTTCAAAAGTCGGCGCTTTCGCTACGTCAGCCTTGCCAGCTGCGGGCTTGCCTTTTCCGTCTGGCGATACGTGCTCTTTTTCAGCAGTACCTGCCGAAGCAGAAGTAGTTCCAGGTTTCGTGCCGCCCGATCGGGTCGTCTTTAATTCCGATACTTTCAGTTTTTCACCATCCGGAATATTGTTCAACGTATAATATGCATCGGGATGAACAAGCGACCAGCTGTTTGTAGCAGCTCTTACGCCTTCCAGTGATATTTTGTGAACGTAATATTGCTTCATTCCAGCGAGCACAATGCGTACCTTTTTGTTATCGTCAGAAACTTTTACGCCCGTGATCTTTACATCTTCCGTATTAATAGGAGGGCTGCCGTAAACCGGGTAATGCTTGTACAGATAGCTGCTCACGTTGTAAGAATCCAGATCTTCGGCTGATTTGCGATCAACCGGCATAGTAAATTCTATTTCAAATCCGTCCGGCTGCGCTTTTACCGTATACATTTCAAAAGGCATTTTACCATTCCAGACAAGACGCTGCAAACCCTGGTTCGCGTCGCCTGCTGAACCCCAACCGCGGTTTGTTTCACCTACAAACATCGATCCGTCCTTGTCAAATGCCATTCTCAATACACCCGACTGGAATCCGCTGCGGAAACCAATACTCGCGCCCTGATATTCACCTTTAACTTTTTCCAAAACCACGCGCATGATATTGCTCTGGCCCTGGTCGCCCACAAATACCTGTCCGGTAAATGGACCGAATCCGCCTTTTGTATCATCCAAAATCAGCTCAGAAGTAGAAACTCCGTGTACACCATAAGGCAACCAAACTGCCGGCAGCTGCACCATATCATATTTTTCTTTCAACTGATACAGAAACTGGGGCTTCTCGTTCATCGTATTCTCCGGCTTGATCGCACGGCCGTTCGCGTCCTTGTTCTGGCGGTTATCTCTTTCTGCGAAGAATTGCTTTTCGGTCAGTTTCACAGGCGAGTTAGGAAGTCCTGCCCATTTCAAACCAGCAGGGTGGCCCATAAAGCCGCCTTTTTTAACCTGGAAAATCGCGCCTGTTCCCATCCAGTCGCCCTGGTTGTCGGTATAGAACAGTTCGCCGTTCAGCATGCTGATACCTGCCGGGGAGCGAACTCCTGTTGCGTAAGGCTCGTATTTTCCATCATTTGTAATATGGAAGATCCAGCCTCTTGTCGGCACGCGACTTTCGCCTCTCCACCATTCTTCGTCACCAAATGCTACGTTACCGCTCACATAAAAGCTTCCGTCCGGCGCCAGTTTTGGTCCAAAAGAATATTCATGGTAATGTCCCGAAAGTGGCCACTGATAGACCGTTTCATAAACATCGGCCTTTCCGTCGCCGTTTTTATCGATCAGCTTCGTAAGCTCGCCGCGTTGTGCGCAATACAATGCACCTTCTTTGTAAGCAAGTCCGAGGATCTCATGCAAACCTGTCGCAAATTTCCTGAAATAAGGTGTGCGGCTGGTAGGGTTATCCACGATCCATACTTCTCCGCGACGCGTTGAAATCGCCAGTGAACCGTTTGGCATCGTCGTCAAACCACCAACTTCGAGGATTATACCTTCGGGAATAGGTGGGGTGATGATCTTGTAAAAATCTTCTTCCTTAGGCGACTCCTGCGCTTTCAGCACGGTTAGCGTAGCCAAGAAAATGAATGCTATCTGAATTAATTTTTTCATTATCAATGAGGTATCTTAAAGGATTTGATCAGAACAGGATGGAATATTTTACTTCTCCATTGGAAACCGGTACCAGCAATTCCTGGCGTCCGTCGATGCTTCTGATTTCGGGTTTCATGTTTTTGTCGGCCAACTGGATGTAATACGATTTGTTGTCCACCGCATACAGTACGTCTGAAAGCTTTTCGATATTCGAACCATCAGCCAGTCTCGCCACAAGTCCTTTGGCAGGATTGTTCACTCTCACGATCCGGTCAAAATATTGGTTATTTACTACCGAAACATAGTCCGTTACCGTCGAGCCAAAAGCCTGGTACTGAAATGTAGGTACATCCTGATCGTCCAATACATATCCTTTTGGACGGTAGCCGCTTCCTGTTGTGTCAGTAGCCCATTTCGTTTTTCCGGTAGCTTTACCCAGTAACATATCGTCGCCCAGCAAAGTCACGCTTCCGCGCGGACGCGAAGATCCGTCGCCGCGATCGTGCCACATCGGCGTAGCATCCAGGAATTCGCCTCTCCAAACCTGCAGTACGGTTCCTTTGTCCATATCATAGGTATAATGCAGGTTAGTTGGGCTGCCCACTGAAACGGCATGTACTGCGCGCTGTCTTTTACCTTTATCATCTTTTCTGAAATCCATGAAACTGCGGGTAATCGTATTGGTACCAGCTGTGATCAGGATAGGGTCGGTCGCGCCGGCAGGCATTGCCGAGCTTTTGCTATGGAAAGCCATTTCGCGGAAACCTGGGCCACTTACCCAAAGTCCCAGTACCGGACGCATCCAGCCGTCTTTTTTATTATTGAATATCTCGATCGTGTGATCGCCTTCTTTCAGATTCACTGAACCTGTGCGGAATTCGTTATTGTTCTTCCACTGTGCATCGATCACGAACTTGCCGTCGATTTTCAGGTAAGAATTTCCGGAAGCCTGTAATTTGAAGTTGTATTCCCCCGCAGTAGGCGCATTGTATCTGCCTGTGTATACGTAAGAATAGTTGTTGTTTTCTTTCAAAATCTCCCAGCTCAGAGCTTCCGACTTACCTGTTTCTGCAGGCGTCATTTTGGTGAGATCTTCTGTTTCCGAAAGTGCGCCGTAGTAAGTTTTGTAGGCCAGGTCAGAAAGTGTCCCTGGTTTTTTATCAAAATTGTTGATCACTATATTCTTGATCGCCAGCGAACCGTGGTCACCCTGAATGCGGATCGGACCCATTGCTACGTCTTCTGCTGTCAGAGATCCGCGGGTCGGGCCGCTTACTTCTACATTTTCGTGGATCGTTACACCATTTAATATGATAGAAAGGAATACTGCATTGGAAACCTTTTTACCGTTGGCATCGAAACGCGGGGCCTGGTAGGAAATCTTGATGTTCTGCCACAAGCCAGGCGCTTTTGCTACATTAAAACGGGGCGCGTAACCTTCGTATCCTTTCTCACCTTCCGGCTTTGAATCGTTCCAGCGTTCGTAAATACCGCCGCAATCGTTGTATTTGGCGCCTTTTTTACCCCAGCTGTCGAAAAGCTGAACTTCGTAATTTCCTTGCAGGTATATACCCGAGTTGGAACCTTTGGTCAGCATGAAGTCCATTTCAATGTCGAGGTCTCCGTGCTTGAAGTTGGAGATCAGTTCGTACTGGTTGCCGTACTTTCCTTTTTCATGAATGCAGGCCAAAACACCTTTTCCGGGTGTTGTTACCAACGTGTTTTCTTTTGAGATATCCGCAGAAGCATTTCCCACGATTTTCCAGTTGTTGGATTGGGTAGTAAATGCACTGAGATTGTCAAGAGGAATAGGTTGCTGGGCATAAGCGGATTGGGTTACAATTATCGCTATGCCGCAAACGATCAATTGTAAAAATGAACATGTGACTTTAAACATACTTGGGTAAGCTTGGTAGGTTTTAGATTAACACTGGCCGTAGAACGCCGAAATGCGGTGCAAATTACGTGATAAGAATCGGGAAAATTGCATTTAATTAGATGAGAATCGCTAACCTTGCTACTTTTGGTAATCGGTGCGTTCTTGCGCCTTTTCCAATCAGTTTTATCTGACTAAAACAGTTTATCTTCAAAATGAAAAAATTATTTCTTACCGCGTTCAGCCTGGCTGCTGCATTTGCCGCTCACGCGCAGTTGCAACCAGCCAAACAAACTCCCGAATCAAGCGAATTGTGGAGCCCGGTACCGCGGGTAGTAACGCCCGGAAAAGCTTCTACTGCGGTTTCAGGATTTACAGCTCCTTCTGATGCAATCGTACTTTTTGACGGAAAAAACCTGGATGCGTGGGTTTCGGGAAAAGATGGGAAAGCTGCTGCGCCCTGGACAATTGCCGACGGCGCAATGACTGTTGCTCCGAAATCAGGGGATATTCAGACCAAACAGACTTTTGGCGATTACCAGCTGCACATTGAATGGAGAACACCTGCAAAAGTGGATGGAAGCGGACAGGGACGCGGTAACAGCGGTATCTTTATGCAGGGTATTTACGAATTGCAGGTACTCGACAGCTATAATAATGCAACCTATTCCAACGGACAGGCAGGCTCTATTTACAAGCAAACCATGCCTTTGGTAAATGCAGCAGTAGGGCCGGGCGAGTGGCAGACTTACGACGTGGTTTACACTGCGCCGCATTTCAACAAGGACGGTCAAATGACCATTCCGCCTTACATTACCGTGATCCACAATGGTGTTCTGGTTCAAAATCATACGATGATCCAGGGAACTACGCCTTACGTGGGCCAGCCGACGATCGAGCCGCATGGAAAAGGGCCGATCAAATTGCAGGACCACAACAATACAACGAGCTTCCGCAATATCTGGATCCGCGAATTGTAAGCGGCCGGCGACCGGCGCCCGGCGCCCGGAAGGTATTCAGGTACAATAATTTTAAAAGGCTTAAACGGTTTACGGATCGTTTAAGCCTTTTTTGTTTTTTTATTAAATTGAAATCAATATCCATTAAAGTGCGATTATGCAGGAAATTGAACCCTATTATAACTGGGAGAAACATTATATAGCCAGTCACGATGAGCGGTCCCCATTTTACGGCCGTACCTATAATCTTGACTATTACGAAAATGCGATTTACGGCTACTATATCCACCCGCTTTGGGACGATATCGGCTCGGAGACGCTGTACGTGAAGATCATTTTTGCCGATTATTTGAAAAAGTATGTGATTGTCGAAATGTTCGGTGAATGGAATGACGCGCTCCATAATGATATTATGTTTCTAAAAAGGCAGGTGATCGATCCGCTGGTGAATGAGGGTATTAACCAGTTTATATTAATGGGTGAAAACCTGCTGGACTTCCACGGCGGCGAGGACGATTATTATGCAGAGTGGTTTGACGATATTGAAGACGGGTGGATTGCGGCAGTCAATTTCAGGGAGCACGTGGAGGAGCAATGGAAGAAGTTCAGGCTGGACTATTACATCAATTTCGGAGGTACCTTACAGATCGGCAACTGGCGGACGTTACAGCCCGAGCCGTTTTATGAATTGGTTAAAAAATTGATGATTAGGAGGTTAGAGTAGAGAAACGGTGCCGCATTTCTTGCAACGTTCCGAACTCCTTTGTAGCTTACGATTTCAAGCTAATCTACTTTTTAACCTTAACCTTGTTTCCTATGGCCGAAAATGACAAACCACTTCCGGATGATGCAGCAGAATCGCTGGAAAACAAAACAGAAGAGCTGAAAGCAACAACCGCAGAAGCCAAGGATGAAATTGTGGAGGAGGTACTGGAAATAAAGGATAATGCGAACGAAGTAGTTGCTGATGAGGCCGACGAGCTGGAAATAAAAGCAGAATCAGCGCTGGCCGACGCAGAAGACACTGCCGACGGGATTAAAACAGAAGTGTACGAAACTGCGGAAGACCTGAAAGCAGAGGCGGAATTGAAAATAGAAGAATCGAAAGAAACGGTGGCTGAATTGCAGGAAGAAGCCACGGTGGAAGTGGAGGAAGTGCAGGCCGCTGCGGAGGAAAGGGTAGAGGAGGTGAAAGGAAAAACAGGCGGATTTCTGGACGAGCTTTCGGAAAAAGTAAGTGAATGGAAAGAGGTCGCTGAGGATAAATACGAAGATTTGAAAGAAGACGCGGCCGAAGCATACGAAGACGCCAAGGAAATCGCGGCGGAAAAGCTGGCAGAAGCAAAGGTGAAGGCGGCTGAGCTGCAAGTGAAAGCGCAGGCGGAATATGAAGAACTGAAAGAAACGGCTTCTGAAAAAGCAGTCGAAACCAAAACAAAAGCAAAAGGTTTCTGGGCCAGATTGTTTGGTGGATAAAGCTTATCGTTAATCTGAATGCATTGCCTGATCTCACGGTCAGGCTTTTTTATTTAAAAATCACAGCGGTTACAACGATGTAGCGTGCATTTTGATCTAACAGATATTCCGATTCACCTTATAACGACAGATACATGAAAATCTCAAAACCAATTCTTCAGGCAGTCGCAATAGCAGTTGCGCTCAGTACCATTACCGCCTGTGCCGATATGGACATCAAGCCCGGCAAAGAAAAGAAGTCAAATGCACGAAAACTAGATCCGTGCCCAGCCTGCGGAATGGGTTAATCCGCTTTATACAATGTCCCGGATATTTTCTGCTATTGTCTGTAATCTGGATACTCATATCCTGCAAGCGTCTGTTCCGTTGTTTGAAATGGAAAAGGTGGAGGCGATCGAGTGGTCTTTTGATTCCCTTTTCAAAGTCGATACCATTCCCGAGTGGTTTACGGATTTGGTCAAAGAATTTAGCGACCATAACAGACTGATCGGTCACGGCGTTTACTTTTCTTTATTTTCGGGTAAATGGTCGCCCGAGCAGCAGAACTGGCTTTCACAGCTCAGAAAACTATCTGGCGAATTTCATTTCGATCACATTTCCGAGCACTTTGGTTTTATGACCGGCAGCGACTTTCACAAAGGTGCGCCGCTGGGTATTCCTTTCAATAAATCAACACTGGCGATTGGCCGGGACAGGCTCGCAAGAATCCAGGAAGCGTGCAATTGTCCTGTCGGTCTGGAAAATCCGGCATTTTCCTATTCTTATGAAGAGGTCAAAAAGCATGGGGACTTTCTCAATCAATTAGTAGAAAGTATCAACGGTTTCATTATCCTCGACCTGCACAACCTGTATTGCCAGTGCCACAATTTCGATATCGATTTTGAACAAATGCTGGCCTGCTATCCTTTGGAGCGGGTTCGGGAAATTCATATTTCGGGTGGAAGCTGGGAAATGGCAATAGAAGAAAGGCTGATCCGGCGGGATACCCACGACGACGCGGTTCCTGAAACGGTATTTGCATATCTTAAAAAAGCATTGCCACGTTGCCCGAACCTGAAATTTGTGGTGATGGAACAGTTGGGCACTGCATTGGATTCAGTGGAGAAGCAACAAGCTTTTCAGCAGGATTTTTTTCAAATGGACAAGATGGTTAAGTCTTTTGAAGAAAATTCAAACTCAATCCAAACCAAACATTTTCTCCCACTCACTGCACTTACTTTACAAAGTCAGCCCGTAGAAGATCTGTTGCTGGCAGCGCAGCAAATGCAATTATCCTCTATTTTGGAAACAGCTGTAAACCTGGACCACGCCCGGAAAATGCTGATTTCTTCTAATTTAAATAATAGCGACTGGCATATTGAACAGTGGCAGCCGCACATGCTGAAAACGGCAATTGATATTGCGCAGAAATGGAAAGACGGATTTTAGAAGTTGGTTTCTTATCTTGATGGCACAATTTTGTAACCTGATCAAGCAGAAGCTCAGGCTTCTCGTTTCTCAACCAAAACTCCTTCTGATGTCACAGTCCACATTTTCACTTCCTTACAAGCATCCATTTACTCCCGACCCCAAGTACAAAAAATCAGTAGCCTATTTTTCAATGGAATTCGCCGTCGACCAGGCGCTGAAAATATATTCCGGCGGACTCGGTTTTCTCGCCGGTTCTCACATGCGGAGCGTTTATGCATTAAAGCAAAACTTGATCGGTATCGGAATGCTTTGGAAACACGGATACTATGACCAGGGAAGGAAAAAGGATGGTAGTATGCAGCCGGAGTTTCGCGAAAAAATGTATTCTTTTTTGACCGACACCAATATCCGTTTTCAGATTCCTATTCTAGAAAAACAGGTTTGGGTAGCAGCCTATTACCTCGATCCGGAAGTATTCACGTCGGCCCCGCTTTTCCTGCTCACAACGGATACAGATGGAAATGACGAAGATACGCGGGCAATCTGCTATTCATTATATGATGCGGATGTTACCCTAAAAGTAGCCCAATGCATGGTGTTGGGCATAGGCGGCGCGAAGCTTCTGGAACAACTGGACTACGAGCCGGAAGTGTATCATTTTAACGAGGCGCACGCTGTTTCAGCGATTTTTAGTTTATATAAAAAACACAAAACAGTAGCCGAGGTGAAAAAGCGCGTGGTGTTCACTACACATACGCCGGAAGAGGCAGGGAACGAAAAACATGAGATACACTTTCTGGAAAAGTTGGGTTTCTTCTCAGGTTTAGATATTGAAACTGTGCGTAAAATAAGCGGTGTTAAGGAGAATATCTTTAATCACTCTCTGGCTGCATTAAGTTTGAGCCGCAAGGCAAACGGCGTTTCCAAGTTGCACGGAGAAGTGTCCCGGGATATGTGGAAAGCACATCCGAAAATTGCGCCGATCGATCATATTACGAACGCGCAGAATAATACCTATTGGGTTGATAAAGAGCTGGAAGAAGCGCGGATTAACAAAGATCTTGATAAAATTGCCGCACGTAAAAAAGAGTTGAAAGCTGTATTGTTTAAAACAGTTGCCGATCAATGCGGGAAAATATTCGATCCAAATGTACTGACTATCGTGTGGGCGAGACGTTTTGCAGCCTATAAAAGGCCGGATATGCTGGCCTGGGACGTAAACCGGTTTACTAAAATGATGCAAAATGCGCAGCAGCCGGTGCAGGTAATCTGGGCCGGGAAACCTTATCCGAAAGATGAAGGTGCTGTGAATACGTTCAACAAATTGTTCTACATGAGCCACCATTTCCCGAATATGGCTGTACTGACGGGCTACGAGCTCGCTTTGTCAAAATTGCTGAAAGATGGTTCGGACGTGTGGCTGAACAACCCGGTCGTAACCCGCGAAGCTTCGGGTACCAGCGGCATGACAGCCGCCATGAATGCCTCTTTGAACTTATCGACTTACGACGGCTGGATCTGCGAATTTTCAAAGGACGGCGAAAACTCATTCCTTCTTCCAGTTGCAAAAGGCGAAGATATTAACAAACAGGATTGTGATAATCTGCTGGAAAAACTGGAACGCGAGGTGATACCAACCTATTATAACAACCAGGCTAAATGGCGGCAAATGGTACTGAACAGCATGAACGACGTTAACGTCGAGTTTAACTCCGACCGTATGGCGCGGGAATATTATGAAAAGTTGTACTAAGCCGCAGGATAACTGATGGAGATAGTGTGAGGTAAAATTTGTAAATTGTTTGAAAGAGAACTTCCAAAATGATGTAGAGATGAATATGCCAGTTCAGTTCAAAGTGGGGGATTTGATAAGTGAGGATGGATTTTTCGAATTCTGTCAGATGAACGACGACGCGCTTGACTTTGAGCGTGATAAAAATGGAAATATCATCACTATGTCGCCATCTGGAAGCTTAACTGGCAATTTTGTGTCAAATATTCTGATCTATTTTGGCAGCTGGTTGCTGCGAGAAAAGATTCCGGGAAAAGTGTTTGATTCCTCAACTGGTTTTACTTTACCAAATAGTGCGGTTAGAGCACCGGATATTGCCTGGATCAAGCTGGACAGATGGGCCGTTCTGCCTGAGGACGACAAAGAGAAGTTTGCGCATATTTGCCCGGATTTTGTGATTGAAGTCCGTTCCAAATCTGACAGCGTGGCATATCTTAAAAACAAAATGCAGGAGTATCTCGAAAACGGTTGTGAATTGGGCTGGCTGATTGACAGGTTTGAACAGCGGGTCTACATTTATCAGCCAAATCAATCCGTTATTGAGCATCGCCATTTCAATTTCCAACTTTCCGGAAAACCCTTATTTCCTGGGTTTGAAATTAATCTGAGTAAACTAGAAAATTCCTGATCAGGCGATCTGTCTTGCTAAAATTGCAATACCTTCTTCAAACGAATGCGGCTCGTAGCCCAAAATTGCATTGGCTTTTGTGAGTATGAAGCCGGTGCGTGGCGGGCGGCGGGCCGGTTGCGTGAATGCGGACGCGTCGGTTGGGGAGATCAGGGATTTGTCGAGATGAAAGTAGTCGGCGGCCATGATCGCCATTTCGTAGGGGGTAAGGAAATCCTTTCCGGAAATGTGGAATATACCTTCGGATTCCTGATCTGCAATTAGATAGCATCCAGTTGCCAGGTCCTCGGCGAGCGTTGGAGTACGGTACTGGTCGGTTACTACTTTGATTGCCTTACCTTCTTCCAATGATTTTTTAACCCAGAGAATAATATTGCTCCGGCTCATATCGTGCGCTATCCCATATACGAGCACTGTTCTGGTGATCGCAAACCGGATTCCTGAACTTAATACCGCTTTCTCGGCTGCGTATTTGCTCCAACCGTAGAAGCTGATTGGATTCGGTTTATCTTCCTCAGTATACGGTCCTGATTTTCCGTCAAATACGAAGTCTGTGGAAAGATGTTGGAGGAAAATATCAAACCTGCCGCACACCGAAATCAGGTTTTCTACCGCTGTCACATTCAGCTTCCAGCAGGCTTCCTTCTCCATTTCGCATTGATCCACATTCGTCATTGCGGCAGTATGGATCACTACGTCCGGGCGAATTTGGGAGATTACTTGTTCCACTTCCTGCACGTCAGTGACATCCATTTCGAGAAACTCGTATCCCTCCTGAAAAGGTAACCGGTTCCCACCCTTGGCCGTCGCAAACGTCCGGACATTGTCTTTTGCAACCAGCAATTCGACCAATTTCTGGCCTAAAAGTCCGTTGGAGCCGGTTATGAGTATTTTTTTCTGTTCCAAAGATCTGTTAAGCTTCGTATTTCCAGCCGTATTTTCTGGTGATTTTTTTCTTCTTCATGTTTTTCACCGAAACTTTGATCGAAATATCCTTTTCCGGCCGGTCTCTCTCGTTTTTTTCCAGCGAAGCAATTTTGTCGATCACTTCCATACCATCAATCAGCTGACCAAATACGGTATAAGATCCGTCCAAATGCGGTGTGCCTCCGATAGTTTCGTAGACTTTCCGTTGCGCATCCGTCAGTTTCCTGGCTGCCCGCGCTGCCTGTTTGTCAAGATCGATCTTACTCCATTTTCTGCCTTCTACAATATAAAACTGGCAGCCACTTGACTCCTTTTTAGCATTATTATCCCTTGCAGCTGCTAATGCACCTTTTTGGTGATACAGTTTAGGATTAAATTCAGCCGGAATCTTGTAACCGTTTTCACCTTTTCCCAGATTATCTTCCGGTTTGGCGTTTTTCGAATCAGGATCTCCACCCTGGATCATGAAATCGTCGATCACGCGGTGGAAGAGTGTTCCGTCGTAAAAGTTCTCTTTCGTGAGTTTGAGGAAATTTTCCTTGTGTTTGGGGGTTTCATCGAACAGGATAAAACGCATTGTTCCCTGGTTTGTCTCGATAGTAACTACCTCGTCTTTTTTTGATTTTTTCTGAGCAGAAACGCTAAGTGAATACAGGCACAGAAGTGCCAGGACAATCGAATTTTTGTTTTTCATAGTACTATTTTGCGGCTAATACGTTTTTATTCGCTGGGTAAAACTGGAATTTTAAACCATAATCTTTCCCCTCCGAAACATCTTCCATATTAACTCCTACCAATTTATTATTCCACATGATTTTCTTGCCTTCCTCTTTTGGAGCGCCATAATTCTCGCTGAAATAGCGCTGGCCGGCTCTCCAAAGCTGTTTTGTCGCTTCCGGGCTGTTGAGGTACACATCCACAGTGATCTTATTGACTTTTTTATCCTTATCAAAAAAATACTGCACATCGATCGTTTCCAGGCGGGATGTTTCCTGCGTGTAACCCAGGTGGTCCGGAGCTTCCTCGAACATTTCGAAAGTTTCCGCCGCTTTGACCTTACTCACCGCGTCCCCGAAAGATACGCCCCGCAGTATGGTTTCGTCACTGGCTTCGGACTCGCCCAATATCGTTTCGAGTAAAGCAGATTGATCGCTGTTCAGGTCTGACGCCGCGGGTTGTTCTATCACAACCGAATCGGGAGCCTTTTCCGTCTTTTCATTTGTTTTGGTATCGCAACCTCCTGCTGTCAGCAAGAAAACGATTGCGCTGGCACCAATCATGCAATATTTCATAGTAGTAGACTTTTTGTTCATTCAGTAAGGTTTGATGTCCGGTAAAATAGTCGTGCCTTTAAAAGGTCTTCCCGTCTGCCCACGCAATTTAGCTATAAATCCATTTTCTGAAAATCAAATCAAAATTCCCTGGAAATGTTGAAAAAGAAGCGTTTCTCTGCCTGTGCATTCAGTGTTACATTGAACCGCATTACAATATTATAAAAAGTAACGAGGTCGAGCCCGGCACCCGCGCCATACAGCATCTTGTTCCCCAATCTGGTGTTGCTTAGCTCAGGGTAACTGTTTTTTACATAACCCGCGTCTGCAAAAGTATTGAGGTAAGCCGCCAGCGGAACCGTATTGAACTGGCGGATAGGAATGAACGAAAACTGTTTCTGGATCGCGAAGAGCCGGTATTTAACCTCATTTTTGATCAATGCATAATCCTGTCCGTCAACAACATAAAGTTCATAACCGCGAACGAGGTCATTTCTGTAACCGAGCCCGATCGTTTGCAGATAAGGCTGCCGCTTTGGAAATGAAAGCCTCCCGCGCAGCCCCGTATTAAAAAAGAACTTCTTGCCCAGCGGGACATATTTGCGGTAAGAACCGTAGAAATACAGCGTATTAATATTGTCGCTTGGAAGCAGGCCGATTTTAGAAGCTTGTAAACCAAATGTTTGCCCCTGCAAAGCATATTGCACATTATCCCTTTTATCGTAGCTGAAAGTATAGGTCAGTTGCAGGAAATGCTGCTTTTTTCTTCCGTCGAGGATATAATTAGGATTGAGTATCGCGATGGTATCAGAGATCCGGGTTTGGCTCCACCTCAGGTCAAGCGAATGAAAAGTGTAATATTTATTACGGCGGGTTAAACTGACATAACTGTAAAAACGCTGCCGGTTGATATCCTCGCTGCTCAGATATTGCAGCTTGTCACGCCAGGTGCGGAATGCAGTAGTCTTATTGATAGAATAGGAAGCACCGATCGTAATGCCGGTCTTTTGTGCTTTGTCAAGGTACGGGAGCGTATAAGCGATTTCAAATTTGGGAATAAACCCGAATTCCGCCAGAAAGCGCAACTTATCAGCTCTGCCTGTTAAATTTCCGTAGCTCAGATAAGCCCCGTAAGTTGTTCTGGATAAATCTCTTTTACGCTCGTACCACCATTCATTGAAATTCCTGTCGGCCAGCTGAAATACGGGCAATGCGATGAGATACCACCTTTCCTTCACCACCACCCGGATATCCGTGTGCACAGAGTCAGGATTAGCCTGCGTCAGCATTTCGACGGTAATAAAAAGATTGGTATTGACGACCTTCCTCCGGTCGATTTCGAGCTTTTCTTTCAAGGTCTCCGTCGAGAGACGGTCGCCAGTTCGAACCTCTATTTCACGAAGAATAATACTGGTGCGCGTCTTGTGGTTCCCTTCCACCTTTACTTCTCCCACCACGACTGTACCTGAGCTGTCAGGTGCAACGGTCTGAGAATGAGCGTATCCGGTAATGGTTAGAAACAAAAATAAATAGTAAAATCCTCTATAATACATTCTTCACAGCCTGGTTTCCATAACCGAAACGAATCTTTTCCTGAATATGGTGAAAATTTTGATAAAGCTTATCTCTCGCAGTAGTCCATAACCCTGCAACGCCAGTATTCTTGACATACCTAACAAGCCAAGCCATGTCACTTTCCCGGGTGGAAAAATTGATAGAGAAGCTCATAAGCAACAAGCTTTCAGGGGAAGAAGTGTCTGAACTGCTTGCCGGTATTACAAGCGAAGAGCAGCAGCAGGAATATTCGGAAGTTCTGGAAGCCTACTTTTATCAGCTTCTCAAAGAGGAGCAAAAACACGAAAATCAATCTGAAAAATCAATCTGAACCTATGTTTTTAACTACTACCAACTTAATACTATGAAACCGAAAGCGACTTTGAAAATGGCGGCACGATGTATGCTCGCTTTGCTCTTCTTTTCAGGAACGGATATTCCTGCGTTTGCAATTGGGCTCGCAAAAGCTATTGAAAATGGCCAGACAGCGGTTGACAGAATAAAAGGGACAGTTACTTCGGCCGTCGACGGTGTGCCAGTACCCGGCGTCAATGTACTCGTGAAAGGTACCCAAACCGGAACCACAACGGATGCTTCCGGCAACTATACCATTGATGCTGAGGGCAGCAATGCAGTGCTGGTTTTCTCCTATATCGGCTTCAACACCATCGAAATGCCCATAAATGGCAAAAGTGTGGTCGACGTGGTGCTGGAGGAAAACGTGGCCACATTGCAGGAAGCGGTGGTGACAGCCCTGGGTATCAAAAGAGAAACCAAATCACTGGGTTATAATGTGGGAAAAGTGGAAGGAAAAGATATCGCGAATGTAGCCAATGAAAACGTGCTCACTTCGCTTTCCGGCCGCGTTTCGGGTGTGTCGATCAATCAGACCAGTGGGGTAGGCTCTTCTATCAGCATTATCATCCGCGGAGCAGCTTCGCTGAAAAATAACCAGCCGCTATTTGTAGTGGACGGTGTGCCTCTGGCCAACAGCCTGGCCAACGTGAGCGAAAAAGGAAGTGGCAACAGGGTGGATTACGGAAATGCAATTTCGGATATTAACCCCGACGATATTGAAAGTATGTCGGTACTGAAAGGGCCAAGTGCTGCTGCATTGTACGGCTCGCGCGCAGGAAACGGGGTTATCTTGATCACTACCAAATCGGGCAAAAAAGGCAAAGGATTGGGCGTATCTTTCTCCACTTCCAATGTTTTCGAAAAGCCTTACCGATTCCTGGACTTCCATTATAAGTATGCAAATGGGGACAGGCCGTTTCTGGTCGATGAATCTTCTGCTTATTGGGGAGGAATGCCGCTCGATGCAGGAAATAAGGCGCCACAATGGAATAGCCCGCTCGATGAAAATGGCAATCCCGTTCCTACCGAGCTTAAATCGTATAAAAACAATATGAAGAACTTCCTGCAGACAGGGATTACTTCAACCAATAACCTGACAGTTTCGGGTTCTACGGACAAATCGACGTACCGTGTTTCGTACAACAATATGGTCAACCGGGGCCTGATCCCAAACTCGGATCTGTACCGGAATGCGCTTACGATGGCGGGTACTTTCGATATGCATAAGAACCTTAAATTGAGCACTAACCTTAATTTTGTCAGATCTAATTCAAACAGCCGCCCGCAGACTTCCGAGCGCGACGGTAACCCGCTGCAAGCTGTATACTATTCGTCAAGCTACGATATCAACGACCTGAAAGGTGTTTGGAAGCCAGGTTTGGAAGAGATCGAACAGCTTACTGTTGCAAAAGGTGAAACAGACAACCCGTACTTTCTGGCTAATCACTTAACCAATGCGTATACACGTGACCGTTTATATGGAAATATTAAGTTAGATTGGACAATCGCTCCCGGCCTGACTGCATTCGCCCGCTACTCGCACGATATGTACGATGAGGACCGTGAAACGAAAATTCCATGGAGCTATAAAAGCATGGCGAAAGGCGGATATTATCTGGAAAATATCGGTAGAAATGAAAGTAATGCTGACTTCCTGATCGCGAAAGCTATCAAGACACCAAGCTTCGATGTCACTATTTCGGCTGGTGGTAACATCATGCAGCAGAAGGGTAATAGTTCGAATCTGGGTGGTCGCGATCTTTCTGTACCTGGTTTGTATAATATCGGTAATATTCCTGTGGGGAACCGTATTGTAGGAAATGGCAGCTACCGGAAAGCGATTTACAGCTTATATGCACTCGCTTCTGTTGGTTTTAAAAATCAGTTATATCTGGACTTGACAGCGCGGAACGACTGGTCGAGCACATTGCCTGAAAGTAACCGCTCTTACTTCTATCCGTCTGCATCTTTGAGCTGGGTAGCGAGCACTACTTTTAATATGCCTTCTGCTATCTCGCTTTTGAAATTCAGAGGAGGATGGGCGCAGGTGGGTAATGACACCGACCCTTACCAGCTTTATCCAAACCTTGGAACAGGAAACTGGGGTGATTTGGTAACTGCCAATCTGGGTGACGTTTTGTTAAACCCAACCTTACTGCCTGAAATCGCAACTTCTACGGAAGGAGGTATTGATTTGAATATGTTCAATAACCGCCTGCGTTTTGACATTACTTATTATGACCGCGCGAATACGAACCAGATATTCAGTGTGCCGATGGCGCCTTCGACCGGATATAGTTCCAAGAATATCAATGCCGGAAAGCTGGTGAGCCGCGGCTGGGAAGTTGGGTTGGGCGGAACCCCGATCAGTAACCTGAATGGATGGAGCCTGGATGTGAATGCAAATTTCAGCCGCAACAGGGTGACTGTGAAAGAGCTGGCCCCTAATTTTCCGTTTTTTGAACAATGGAGCGAAAATGGCGCTGGTGCTTATACCTACGTAGGAGAACAGATCGGTAATATTTACAGCCGCGGATTCGCGACTGTAACTGATAAAAGTTCACCCTACTATCGCTGGCCGATCATTGCTTATAACGAGGACGGTAGCGGTGACAGGGACTGGCAGAGAGCGGGTGCCCGCGAGACTAATGTGAAAGTTGGAAACTATAACCCTGATTTTCTTGTCGGTGCACAGGCGACTCTTTCTTACAAAAGATTGTCTCTGGGATTGAGCTTTGACTGGCGCCAGGGCGGAGAGTTCATGTCGTTCACTTATCGTTACGGAGAGTCTGACTGGAAATCGCAGCGGCAGATCGATAACCTGATCCCGGGCGGTTTATACAGCCCAGACGAGCTGGTCGCATTACTGAAATCGGATCCTGAAAAATACATTATCCCGCAAAATGGCAACTTTCCGAGAGTAGGCGGTCACACAAAAGAAACCGGCGGTTTTGGTGAAGATGGTGACGGTGCTTTTATTCCCGGGGTTTGGCAAGATAAAGCGGGCAACTACCATGAATGGTTAGGTGGCCCAGGCACAAAAACGATGCCGATCACCAGTGCATATCCGTGGGATTACAACCAGCAGATCACGTTCGACGCTTCTTTTGTAAAGTTGCGGGAAGTTACGCTTACTTATAAACTTCCGACAATGGGAGCTATCAGAAACGCCAGCCTGTCGGTATATACGCGTAATATCATGCTTTGGAATGCTGCTAAAATCGGTATCGATCCTGAAAGAGCATTCTGGGCTGATCCTCAGCGAGGTGGTTTCCGTCAGGGTATTGAAAGGCAAAATGTAATGCCGTGGACAATTCCTTTCGGATTCAAGTTGAACTTCGACTTCTGATTTTCATAAAAACGCTTATTCATACTTAATCACAAGGCGATGAAGATTTTAAAATATATACCCAAAATAGCTTTCGTTTTCATGCTGCTCGCAGTATCCTCTTGCGAGGATTCGCTGACAGAGATCAATGAAAACCCCAATGGAGTGGACCCGAACAGCGCCAATCCGAACCTGGTAATGCCGACGGTAATGAGCGGCGTGGCCAACCGCTATGTGAAGCTGGGTTACGGCAGGATTGCAGGCGTAGTACAGCATACCCAGGAAGATGCCTGGAAAGACGGATTCAATGATTATAACTGGACAGAAGAAGACGATGAATGGAAAGAATGGTATGGATATCTGAGAAATAATAACTTGCTGTACAACAGATCGGTAAAGTTGAACTATAAGTTTCAGGAGGGTGTGGCGCTCACAATGCGCGCCTTCATTTTTGGAACGATCTCTGATCTCTGGGGTGACGCACCTTACACGAATGCGCTCAAAGGTGACGCCGGAGAAATGCTTCCCGCATTTGATAGCCAGGAGGTGATCTATAAGGGAATCATCGAAGATCTCAAAGCGGCAGCTGCTATTTTTGGAACCACTGAAAATGAGCGTGATGCGGCTGCTTATGATATTTATTTCAATGGCAATACCCAAAAGTGGCAAAAGTTTGCCAATACACTTTTGCTTCGTTACTATATGCGTATTTCAAGCAAATTGCCGGATGTCGCCAAAGCGGGTATCGAATCGGTTTACACCTCAGGTATTTATATGAAGGATGCAAGTGATGATGCCGTGATGGACTTTATCGGAACTGACGCGAACAATTCGTGGCCAAATGCAGTCGCTTACGATGTAAGTGAATCCAACTGGAGAAGAAGAAGACCTGCTGCTACTCTGATAAACAACCTGGTAGCGAACAGCGACCCGCGTTTGAAAGTCTGGTTTCAGCCCGTGCACGTACGGTGGGTATCGGATCCTGCGCTGGCGACCGGAATGGATGAATTTATCCGGAAAGATGGCGTGATTCAGACGGGCGTTAAATCGCTGACAGAGGTGGAATTGAAAGCAGGTATTGCTGCCGGCCACAAATACACCCGCCATTTTAACCCAACCAAATACAAGCCAACCCGTCCTGATCTTTTTAACGGACCGCTGAATACAAGCGAGTATGTGGGTATTCCTGCAGGTATGACCGATCCTACGTATTACAATGAAAATCCGACAACCGGACAACAGGTTCAAAATCAGCATGCTTCGCAGCTTAGTTATACTTATCAGGGAGTTAAAGGCGGTATTTTAAAAGCCAGATTAGCGTCGGCTTCTGAGACTTCCTTTATTCTTGCGGAAGCTGCGCAAAAAGGCTGGGCGGCTGGCAATGCTGAAACTCATTATAATAATGCGATCAAACAGTCGCTGCAAACCTGGGGAGTAGCTGATCAGTATGATGCTTTCTTGAAAAGTGTGGCTTACAAAGGCACGCAGGCGCAGATTATTGAACAAAAATGGGTAGCGAGCTGGACTATGGCGACGGAAGCCTGGTTTGATTACAGAAGAACAGGGTTGCCTGCGCTTGTTCCAGGTGTAGCCCCCACTTCCCGCGCATTGCCTTTGCGATTTATTTACAGCAATAATGAGTTGAATAACAACGGCGCAAGTGTGAGAAGTGCTATTGAAAAACTGGAAGAAACGAGCTTCTCCGGCGTACGCAAGAAAAACAGTCAGTGGTCGAAACCCTGGCTGGTACAGGGAACGGGCAAACCCTGGTAATTGATTTTAAGTTATAAAATGAAACCGGGGCTGTCTGTACCGACAGTCCCGGTTTTTTAATGTGCCGGCCAGCAATTGTTGTCGACTTTTTTAAATACAAAAATGAAAATTAAACGAATTGGAATTCTTGCATTGCTGGCTGTAGTAACGCTGTTTTCGGCGTGCAAAACGGAAAAAGAACGAGCGGACGGCACTGTCAAGGAAGTAATTGATCATGCAGTGACCCGGCTTTACAAAACACTCAAACCTGCTGAGCTGGATACGATTTCGGAAAGGTATATCCTGCAATTCCTGAGTGCGGGCGAGCGCGAAATTCTGGCTACCAAATTCTGGACGTTTCACACCAATGTGCCCGTGAAGGTTTCCGTCATGCGGGATACCGCGCAAAAAGTGGTACCATTTTGGCTGGAAGAAGCTGGTTTTAAGAAAACTAAGCTGGTGGTTAAAAATGAAGAATATACCTACGAAGTCTGGCAAAAGAACTTTGAAGAAGGGGATGTGGAACTGGGAATTAACGGTTTCGACAAACACCGGCCGGTTTATTTTATTAGTGTAGCTCCGCAGAAAAGCGACGATAAGCTGGAAATAACGCATGTTTATCCGTCGGAATACAATGTGAGCACCCTGAAAAAGGGAGCCTTTACCTATCACGATTGGGACGGACTAGTATTGACAGAGGTACCCGCTGAATTAATAGGGCAGACATTATTTACAACAGTCAGGGGCCGGGCCCGCGAAGCGCATTTGGTAAAAGCTTTCAGGACTACTGATACTCCTTCATCCGCACATCCCGACCAGGTAATACTCACGTGGAGCGGCGACCCGCGCACGACGGTCGACGTGCAATGGAGGACCAACGCTGAAATTACATCGGGCAAAGTGAAATACTGGGTTTCCGGCACCACTGACACGCTTTTCAAGGATGCTTCCGCGTTCAAAATGGAAGACCGGCTTTTGCAAAATGACAGATATATCAAGCGCTTTACGGCTAAACTTGGCAATTTGAAACCGGGTACTGACTATGGTTACAGTTTAAGTTCTCAAAAGGATAGTTGGGAGGCAAAAGCATCATTCAAAACGGCTGCTGATCAGAAGGATAACTTCTCATTCATCTGGTTTGGCGATACGCATTTCTCTGAGATTTGGGGAGATATGGCGCAAAAATCTTTGCAAAGACACCCGGAAACAGCATTTTTCTCAATAGCCGGCGACCTGGTGACAACCGGTTTGCACCGCGACGACTGGGATCATTTATGGAATTATTCAGGAAAGACCTTTACTACCCGCCCGCTCATGCCGGTTCCGGGTAATCACGATAGTCAGGACGGATTGGGTGCGGGCATGTACAAAGCGATGTTCAGCCTGCCAGAGAATGGACCGGCTAATCAGCCTTTCGAAATGACGTATTCATTTGAATATCAGAATGCTCTGTTTTTGATGCTTGATCCTACATTACCAGTTCCTAACCAAACCAAGTGGGTTGAGGACCAATTGAAAAACAGCAAGGCGAAATGGAAATTTGCGATGTTCCACTTTCCACCGTATAATTTTGAAGAGCCTTATGACGAGATTATGCGCGAGTGGTGTTCATTGTTTGACAAATACCATGTGGATATGGTGATGAACGGGCACATGCATTACTATCTGCGCACAAAACCGATGTTTGCGGGCAAGTCGGTTGATAGTCCCTCGAAAGGCACTATTTACACAATGTCGATCAGTATTCCTGGCAAGCAGGAACGGTGGCCGGAGGAAGAGTATGCAGTGAAAAGGTACAAGGACGGGCCTCTCTACCAGCACATTTCCATTAAAGGTAACAAGTTGCATTACCGTTGCCTGGATCCGGAGGGTGTTTTGAAAGATGAATTGATCATTGAAAAATAGTCATTCAAACCTGACTAGTGCACCGTGCAGCTCGCCGTGGGAACTGATCGCCAAGGCAGTAAGAATAGCAAGAAAGGCAAGTGCAAAGAGAAAATTTACAGTCCAACGATTGCTATTCAAACCCCGGTCAGTAAATGCCGGGGTTAGCTTTTTGATTGTAAATGCGACAACCAGAAAATTGCAGATATACAGATATTGTTCGATTCGGTAAAAGCTCATGAAAGCGCCGGTGATTAGAATGCTGTAAATAATGTACATTCCGAAGTAGGTCAGGAAATATGTATAGAGTGAATCGGAGCTCAATGTAAATTGCATTGATCTGGTTTTCAAGTGATAGTAAAGCCAACATCCGCCAAAAGCAATTGCCAGCAGAAACGTGATCCACTGGACGTTTTTTACTGTTAAAGCAGTGTTAACCATCGGGTTGGCAGTTTGGAAAATCTCCGTCAGTCGTTCAGTTTCAAAAGATTGATCCCAGACGATCAGCGGAATTAGTAGCGAGAGCAGCAGAAGTGGCGCAATGAGCGAATTGCGGTTCGAATCGGTTTCGCCAGCTTCCCATTTTGCGGTGAAAGTACCATAAGCCATTCCGATCCCACCGAAAAAGCCGATTGAGTATTCCATTACATTCCAGAAGTTGAATTTGATCCCGTAAGTATGCCCCATTACTTGCAGGAAATTTCCAAATGCGAAACCGAATCCGGCACCAAACCCAGCCATAATCGCTACCCGAATCGCAGCATATTGTTTGTGCCTGATCATGTGCCAGAACAATGCGATCGTTATTCCGAAGCAGGTAGCCCAGGCTTCGGAGCGCGGTGGCGTCATTAACCACCCCATTTCTTCTATCAAAAAATAGTAGAAGATAATCGCCCCAGCAGTCATCTCAACCAGCAACTGCGGCCAGTTGACAGGTTTGGCGCGTGAAGAAGCGAGCGTGAGCCCGAATAATCCGCCACCTAGCAACCCGAACAAACCTCCGATTACAAATAGCTTAACCAGGCCGTAATAGACATTGCCGAAGTCGAGCCCACGCGCGTAGCCTACAACTTTTCCATAACTGATAATGCCGCCGACTCCCCAGCCCATTGCCGAGGCAAGCGTCAGCTGAAATGCTTTGGCGTACCAATCCTGCCTTTTTGAGAGCAATACAATAGCCAGTCCGCCAATTGCACCGGCCCAGGCTGCTCCTTGTTCGTGACCAAATTGTCCGCGTACCGCCCAGGCAGTCCCGAAGGACATTCCTGCGATGAGGAGGGATAATGACAGCGGTCGGTTCTTCATAGATTAGCAGGGTAAAATGTTGTGTGGGAAATACTTGGCTGTTTGCAAAACGGACTACGGAGCCGGCTGGTGAAGTCTTGTAGTAGTCCAAAAAACCCGTCGGTGAGTATACCAAAAGAAACACAGGAGCTATTCAAACACCAATTATGAACGAGAAACTGGCAATACACGGCGGCCCCAAATCCATTGACAAAAATTTCAACTGGCCCATTTACGACGAGGCGGAAGTAAATGCAGTCGCCGAAATCGTAGCGAGTGGAAAATGGGGTAACCCTGATTGTGGGGATGCGATAGCCAGGTTTGAGGCTGAATTTGCAGCTTATTGCGGAAGCAAATATGCGATCACTTGCGTAAATGGTTCAGTTTCGTTGCGCCTGGCACTGATTGCGTGCGGCGTGAAGCCAGGCGACGAGGTGATTGTGCCGCCTTATACTTTCATTACTACCGCTTCTTCGGTGATTGAATGCAACTGTGTGCCTGTTTTCGTGGATATCGATCCTGACACTTATAATATCAGTCCGGCCGCAATAGAAGCGGCGATCACACCGCGTACGAAAGTGATCATTCCGGTACATTTCGGCGGGCTCGCTTGTGATATGGATGCTATTATGTCCATTGCGAAAAAGTATAATCAGAAAGTAATTGAAGATGCTGCCCACGCACACGGTGCGGAGTATAAGGGTAAAAAATTAGGCTCCATTGGTCACGTAGGCAGTTTTAGTTTTCAATCTTCCAAAAACCTGACTTCGGGAGAAGGTGGGATCGTAATTACAGACGATGACGAATTGTACGCGATGATGCATTCGCTGCGTAATGTCGGTCGCATTGAAGGCGGCGCCTGGTATGACCACTACAATCCGGGCTGCAACTATCGGATCACACAAATGCAGGCGGTACTGCTTTCGGAGCAACTTAAAAAACTGGAAGCGCAGACACGTACAAGAAATGAAAACGGGCTTTGTCTCAATACATTATTGGAAAACATAGCAGGTATTGAACCCTTAAAACGGGATGAAACGATCACGCTGCATTGCTACCATATTTACATTTTCAAATACGATCCGACCTACTTCGGCGGCTTACCCAAGGCTGATTTCGCTGAAATGCTGGCTGCGGAGGGAGTTCCTAGTTTCAAAGGGTACCCGCATCCTTTGTACAAGCAGCCCCTTTTTCAAAACAAAAACTTCATGTGCTACGCCATTCCCGATCATGTGGACTACACCACCGTGCATTGCCCGGAAGCAGAAAAAGCTTGCAGCTCCGACGCAGTCTGGATTTTACAGCACGCCATGCTGGGTGATAAAACCGATATGGAAGCTTTTGCCAATGCGATTTTGAAAATACAGTCAGCGATGAATGTTTAGTGAAAATCGATTTTTACTCTTTTTCAACTTTGATCCTGATCCCCTCACTATGTGCTGAAAATTCGGGTGCGTACATGCATTGAATGCTGGTAATTCCATTGCTGAAATCTCCCTGGTGATTTACAAAAAGGGCATATTCGAATACAAAGGTGCCTTTTTGCAAACCGCTGAAAAAGAAATTGGTACTCGCGTCTTTGGTCGATTCATAGTAGCCCAATCCGTTTTGCCACTTATAGCCACTGAGCACATTGACAGGTTCCAGAGCAGAGGCACGCATATCTTTCATGTGCACATATTCCATGTCGCGGTCAACGCGGAGCTCAATGCGGACTACAATTTTATCCCCCACTTTCAGAATATCACCTTCATTAACCGCCGACAACAAAGGTCCGCGATCTGTCTTTTTCTCAACAAAAAGCTTTTTTGACAGCTTCAATGGCGTTTCAGAAAAGGTAATTTTGTCCAGATCTTCAAAATACTGCCAGTACACAGCGCCCCAGCTCGGCGACTTGGATCTATTGTCCCCACGCATTTCAACCTGAATATTACCCATTCCTGCGTCAACTTCACTTTTCTGGAAAGATTGCTTGAAATAGCCAGTTCCGGTTTCAGCAGTTTCGGCTTTTACCACCTGCTTACCTAGTTGAATGACGGGCGTTTTCTCTTCCGTCAGCCATTTATTTCCTGTCATCAGAAGCGCGTAACACGCTTCGGCGGTTGCCTTGGTACTTTCCCAATTGTTGGTATGCTTGTTTTTAAGCAGCCACGTTTTCAAATCATCGACTGTTTCAGTGTCACCTTCTATTTCTTGAAATGCTTCAATTAAAAGCGCCTGCCGCTCAATGGGCGCCTCGTGCCACCACCAGCTGCGGTTGTGTTTCCAGTACATGCCCATTTCCTCATTGTTGATGGAAGTCTCGCGAAGTGATTTCAGGATTGCCCTAGCCGTGACTTGGTCCCGGTTCCGGTTTAATGCCAATGCAATAAGCCCCTGCGAATATTTCGATTGGTTAATCCAGGTAGCCTTGGCGCGCTCCATGAAATATTGGTAAGCTTTCCGGGCATTCGCTTCGACCGGCTTATCGAGGAAAAAGCTTCGTAGGTAGATATATTGAATCTGGATCGGTCCGGG
The DNA here is from genome assembly GCF_021390335.1 of Dyadobacter sp. CY343. Lineage (GTDB taxonomy): Bacteria > Bacteroidota > Bacteroidia > Cytophagales > Spirosomataceae > Dyadobacter. Next base: position 57,986 of record NZ_JAJUXK010000001.1, read on the forward strand.
TGTATACTTGTTCAGGTCAGCTTTTTGCTTGATAAGATCTTCATAATCTGCCTTGATCTGTTGGTCCAGGTAACTAAGAGCCTTATTTAGCAGCGGTTCAATACTCCGGTTTTCAGCTGCAAAGAAATGGCCGGTTTTTGCCAGGTGCCCGATTCCTGATACAATATACTGGGTAATATACCGATCATCTCGCCCGCCCTTGAACCACGGAAACCCGCCGCTTTCATTCTGCATTTCGTTCAGCTTTGCAATGTTACTTTCCTGCTCACTACTCATTTTCATCAAATCAAAAAGCAAAGCAATGTTCCTTTTCTGCTCCGCTTCGGACTTGGCTGCGAGAACCCAGGGCGTTTCTTCCAGCAACAGCGATTTCAATTCGTGGTTTTTTTCAAAATTACTTGCCAAAGCGGCTGGGTCTTCTGTCTTCCAGGCATTGAACACGTGGGCGATCGCGGGTGTATTTTTCACAATGTTGCTCGCGAGTGCATTCGCGTAATACCGGTTCCACGTCTGCTCCGAGCATTCGTACGGGTATTCCATCAAATAAGGTAGCGACTGCACCGCATACCAGGCAGGGTTGCTGGTATATTCAACAGTGACAGATTCATGCGCCAACGTTTTTGACTTATCTGAATGAAGCAGCTTTTCAAACTTAAACTCCTTCTTGCCAGAGCCGCGCAAAGCAAGCGGCAGACTTTCAGTTACCAGTATGCGATTTGGTAAAACAGGCAATGTATTTTCCTCACCGTCAGACAAGTTTCCAGCTTTCGCCACCACACGCCAGGTCAATGCATTGATGTAATCTTTCGGGATTTTTAAAGAAAAGTCAACGGTTATACTTTGTCCGGTGGTAATCTTAAATGCTTTTTTCTCAGCATTCAGATCAAATATTTTCGAAACGTTTTCATTTGTTTCAGGATCAAATAGCTGCATTGTTGCATTTCCCGTAAGTTCGTGGTCGGAGAGGTTGACGATTTTGACAGGGAACAGAATCCGGTCACCTTCCCGCAAAAACCGGGGTGCATTGGGCTGCACCATTAGTTCTTTTTGCGTGACAATCTCCTTTGTACTGTATCCAAAAGCCAATGCAGGAGTGTGCGCCAAAGCCTGGAATTTCCAGCGGGTAAGTGCTTCGGGTAAAGTAAATGAAAACGTAATCGCACCGTTTTTATCTGTTTTTAGGTCGGGGAGAAAGAATGCCATTTCGTTGAAGTTCTGCCGGATTTTAGCAGGTTCCGGCGTAGGTTCTGGTTTAGTTTGAACACCATAACCAACAATAACTACTTTTTCCATTTCCGCTTTATCCTCCAAAATCATCGGCGGAGCGGGAGCTGCTTTAAGCGACTCTTCCTGTGGAGCTGCGACTTTCTTAGCGTTTGCAACAGTCCCAGATAACTTTATAGCTAGTGGATTACCTCTCCGGTATCGTGCGTTGCCTCCTCTTGGCATTCCAGTTGCAAGGTGATCGTCGAGCAACCTATCGTATGTTTTCTCAAAAGTCTTTCCAATTTCAAATTGAAAGCTGAAAATCGAAGCGTCTTTTGCCCTGAAACTGGCTCCATTACTCCACCTGTTCAGCATCGGTCCGACCGGCCAGTGATCAGGCTTCCTCCATTGGTGCGGATAAAACTGATCGAGCGAGGCGTCGTACATACTTGCCAGCATTCCCGTCGCTACCTGCTCCTTTTTGTAGCCCGAAATCCTGACTTTCCATTGCTCCTCACTTCCCGGCAACGATTTGTCGCGGAACGTTTCATACTCAATTTCCAGCTCCTTATTAGTCCAGGGCACATTCACGAAATTTTGCGCCTGGTGCACACGGTTGTGTTTTACAAAAACATAATCAATCGCATAGCCTCCGCGATCAGCCTCGGTGGGCGTGATTGTAAACTTGCGTTGTTCGTTATTTAAGTCGAAAAATGAAAAGTTGTCGGGATTTTGCTTTTTGCCGGAAGTACTAATCACAAAAACTTTTTCGGCCGAAGTAGCGACTGCAACCTTGGTTTTTTCGCCAGGTTCAATTGCGTCGCTGTTCTCCGCTTCCACGTATGCAGGTTTTACAAGTTTTCCATTTTCAGGATCAGCTATTTCAATGTACTTGATATCGCTGCTTTCTTCTCCATTTTCATCTTTCGAGCCGATTTCTATTTTGTAAAATCCGGTCGTCAGCTTGTGACCGGTTAATGCAAAATCTTTGTTTTCTAGCAGCTTTTCAGTCTTTTCAAATGCAACTCCCTGTTCCGGCCAGTTTGCCATTTCGGTTTCACTATCATATTCGTCGTGCGGGAAATCGGCTACGAATTCAGCTTTTGTCATCACAAACATATCCGGCCTTTCCCAATAGCGGGGCCGGATCAGTCTTTCTTCCGGCAGGAGGCGGATCAGCTTTACGGTTACGGCCGAGTTCACAAACTCTCCATTCAGATTTTCGCTGCGGATTTTCAAACCTCGCAGACTGTCCAGCGCTACTTTTTCAGGAATATCCGCTTTAATAACTGTCGATTTATACCCAACAGAAATAACAGTTTGCGCGCTTCTTGTCTCTCCGTTTGAATCCGTCACATCTGCGTAAACCGTGTACAGGAACACCGGATCCAGGTTTTTGTCAGTCTTTGCATTAGCCGTCGCTTCAAAATTGATATGGAATTGACCGGCTGCATTCGTCTCAGTTTCGCCATGCGCAATTTCTGTTGGCGGCGACGACGGATAATACCGTTTCCAGCGGGTCCAGGAATACATAAATCTCTCGTTGCGGACAACCCTGTACACCACCTTCGCGCCATCGATCTGGTTACCCGCATAGGCAGTTCCAATTCCGGTTACTTTAATGGTATCGCCGAGTTTGTACGCATTCCGCAAAGTGTCGAAACGCACTGCAAACCGCGGTCTTTTGTATTCTTCTACGTGAAATGAAACTGTGTGTTCTGAGTCGGCTACAATGGAAAACCATCCATTCAATCCGGTGCGAGGCAATGTAAAAGTGCCTGAAAAGCTACCAAAGTCGTTAACTGTCTTCGTAATCGTTTCAACAGTCTCGCTGTTTGCATTCCGAAGTTCAATCTTGATTTTTTGAGTCTGGTCTTTCAGTACCGTTTTCCCGGAAGCTGCGATTCCTTTGAAGTAAACGGTCTGACCGGGCCGGTACAGGCTGCGGTCTGTGAAGAGGTAAATGCTCGTTTTGAGATCATTTTTTTCAAACTCATCATAATAATAGGTATTGCTCCCATCCTGAATGTAGAGCTTATCATTGCCTGATGTGATCTCAAAACAATCGCGGTCTGCCTGCTTTTGGCGAACTAAGTGCTCTTTGAAATAGCCGTTTTTATCTGTCACATAGCTGGCGCCAAGCGTTTTCCTATAAGTTCGGGACTGATAATCAAAACTGGAATCCCACCTTTTCACTGTCGCTCCGTCGAGCGGCTGACCAGTATCTCTGTTCAATACAAAATAATCCCTGTTTCGCTGGATATAGCTGATATTACTTACATACATAAGCCGCACGCCGCCGATGGATTCGGTATCCGAGAAGTCAGGACTGGAACTGGCGAGCAGCATATATTCTCCAACAGGCAATGCGTCGGCTTTGATTTGCACGCTATGTTCCTGATAATCTTTGGTATCGGGCAAAACCTGCTCCCAGCTCCGAATCGCCGGTGTTTTTGAAATATTCCGCCAGAATTTATCTCCACTGCGTTCTTCGAAATTGACTTTCAGCGTTTCAGTCGCTTTTACAAGTCTGAGATACAGCTTTTTAATGTTCCGGTATTCAACGAAAAGCAGAAATGGTTTTTTTGGAACAACCACGTGTTCTGCATTGAATTGCAGCGTTTTCTGTCGGATACTATTCAGCAAATTATAGGCATTGATCCCGCCCTCCGTTTTCGGATTTTCCTGGATAATCTTCTTGCAAATCTCCACCGCTTTTACTTTCGCAAACCGGTTCGTGGAGTCTTCGTCCTTTTTGTAAGTATTGCCGCGGCCCACATAATAATCGGCCAATAAATACCAAGCCTGGGCGGCAGCGGGAGTTTGCTGGTATTGCTCGGCAAGGTGGTTGATTGCCATATAATATAGCTCATCCGCATTTTCATGCACAGATTTCTGCTTTACAAACTGAATGCGAAGCAAGTCCGCGTCGATCAATGCGTCGGGCTGCGGATCATTGATATGAAAAGCAACCAGTCGCTGATAGAGCTGCAATGCATAAAATTCAAGGGAAGCGGAATCTTTGGTTTCAAACTTGCGATGGATAAAATTGGCAGCGGGATCAAATGCGGAAGCAGAATTGATTTGGAATACATTCGCTGGTTTCTTCAATTCTCTTTCGTCTGACGAAAAGTACTGTAATGCATTGTGCGCCAATAAGTCAAACAGGGTAGGGCGAAGCTGGCGGGTGTTGCCTTTTATAATAATGGGATCAAATTGTTCCAGATCCGTTTGCTGCAACTCCCTTTCATTTTGCAGGGATGCAAGGTACAGTTCGGTGATCCTTTTGTGGAAATCCTCAGTACCCCAGGTACTTACATCCGTTTTCGCGTAACCCGAAGTAGCAGTTCGCTGGTAAATTTGCCACCTTATATTTTGATAATAACCATAATACTGATCGGCGACCAGACTGCTCAAAATAGACTTCACAACCCCGCTGCTCGCCTCCATTTCGGCTTCCAGCTCCTTAATGGAAGCAATTTCATTGTCTTCCCGCGTTTCCGCTTGCAGGGTTACCATATAAATTGCAGCCTTGATCACCTGCGCCTCCTGCTTTTCGGCTTTGGCGGTTTTGTAGATCTGCTTCACCTCGGTTAATGCAGATTTTGAAAGTCCTTTTGCTTGAAGATCAGCTACTTTTTTCCATTGCGCTTCATATTTTTTTGCCGGTACCTGACCATTTGTGTGCATAGTTGTCAACAAGATTAATAGTGTGAAAAATAAATTGATCAGACATTTGGTCGCTTTCATTTTCGATCGAGGGTAAAATTTTTTGCCGAAATAAATATACTGTAATAAGCAAGCTACTGACCAACGGATTATCCAATGGACATATTTGAACACAAATTGGCAACATAACTTTCGCTTTCCCGGAAAGTATAAAAATTACCAATTGCCGCTTTCTTCATTATGAAGTATCTTTAATTAATGCACTTCAAGGAATATTAACTATCCATAGTCTTTTTGAACGAAATTTATTTTAAGTAAGCTTATGCGTACAATCATGCTGGTCGGGGTGATCATTATCGGCCTGGTTATTGGTAAACTGTTTGTTTTCTCAAAGCCGGGGTCGGATAAAAATCCGGAAGTGAAAAAAGGGTCGGAGGGAAAGAGTGCGAAGTCTTCCGGTGGAGGCGCCGTGCCGGTGAATGTATTCGTGGTGGGTAGGGAATCGATTGAAAATCAGATTTTTGCCTCAGGTACTGTTTTGCCGAATGAGGAAGTAAACCTGATGGCGGAAACTTCGGGAAGGTTGGTGAAACTCAATATTCAGGAAGGTGCGGCGATCACAAAAGGCCAGCTGATCGCAAAGATCAACGATCGAGAGTTACAGGCGCAATTGCAAAAAGTGGCCTACAATCAGGATTTGAGCAAAAAAATAGAGGCGCGGCAGAAGAAGTTGCTGAATGTAGAAGCGATCAATCTGGAAGAATATGATGTTACTTCCAACAATATCAAGCTTTTGGAAGCGGAAAAAGAAGTTATTGAAGCACAGCTGGAAAAAACCGAAATACGCGCTCCATTCAGCGGTCGTATTGGTTTGAAATACATTAGTGAAGGTGCATATCTGGCTCCGGGTACGCCCATCGTAACCATTGTTCAGAGTAATCCCATTAAAATCGACTTTACTGTTCCCGAAAAATATTCACCCAATATCCGCGTGGGAAATATCGTGAAATTCAGTCTCGACGGTGATCCTGCTACTTACTCTGCCAAAATTCTCGCAGTAGATCCGAAAGTGGACGAAAGCCTGCGCACGTTGCGGGTGAGGGCGGTCGCTCAGAACCCACGAAACCGGTTTGTGCCAGGTATGTTTGTAAAAATCCTGGCGAATCTGGATGCCAACAAAGCTGCGATGATGATCCCGACGGAGGCGATTGTGCCTGTTTTAAAGGGTAAGAAGGTTTTTGTGGTAAAAAATGGCAAGGCGCAGGAAGTAATGGTAACTACCGGTTTGCGGACAGACAAAAAGATCCAGATCACTGATGGTTTGCAGGTCGGCGACTCGCTGATCACTTCCGGAATTATTGCGATCAAACCCAACACAGCCGTCAAGGTGAACTGATATCCAACCCATTATGAGTATTTCAACACTCTCCATCAAGCGGCCGGTACTCGCAATTGTGATGAACCTGCTGATTATCCTTTTCGGTTTTTTAGGATACAAATTTTTGGGAATGCGCGAATTCCCTTCTATTGACCCACCCGTAGTATCCATTCGGACAAGCTACACCGGGGCGAATGCAGATATCATTGAATCCCAGATTACTGAGCCGCTCGAAAAGCAGCTGAACAGTATCGAGGGGATCAAGTCGATCAACTCCACGAGTAGCCAGGGTACCAGCCAGATCACCGTCGAGTTTGACATTGGTGTGGATATGGAACGCGCTGCAAACGATGTACGCGACAAAGTAGGCTCCGCTTCCCGGACTTTGCCCCTCGATATCGACGGTCCGCCGGTGGTAAGTAAAGCCGACGCGAACTCCGAACCAATCATTGTACTGACCTTCAAAAGCGACACAAGATCTCACCTGGAAGTGAGTGACTATGCCGAAAACGTGATCGCGCAGCGGCTTCAAACGATCGAAGGAGTGAGCGAGATCCGCATTTTTGGACAGAAGAAATATGCAATGCGTATCTGGATGGACCCGATCAAAATGGCTTCGCTGGGTATCACTACGCAGGATGTGAAGGTTGCATTGGATCAGGAAAACGTGGAGCTGCCGAGTGGAAAGCTGGCGGGAGACAATACTGAGCTTACTGTGAAAACCATCGGCAGGTTCAGGACGGAGGAGGATTTTAATGAAATGATCGTTAAAAATTCGGCTACACAAACCATTCACCTGAAAGATATCGGTTATGCAACATTAGGTCCGGAAAATGAAGAAACGATCCTGCGGCTCGACAATGTACCGATGATTGGACTAGCGATTTCGCCGATGCCGGGAGCCAATTACCTCAATATCGCCGAGGAGGTCAACAAGAGAATGGCTGATATCAAGAAGGAACTTCCCAAGGATTATGAGCTTGATACACTGATAGATAACACGATTTTTGTAGAAAGATCGATTGAGGAAGTAGGTGAAACTTTGCTGATCGCGATCATTCTGGTAGTGATTATCATCTACCTGTTTTTCCGCGACTGGCTGATCGCATTCCGCCCGCTGATCGACATTCCTGTCTCCCTGATCGGCACGTTTTTCATCATGTACATCATGGGTTTCTCGATCAATGTACTTACGCTGCTGGCGATCGTGCTGGCGACCGGGCTTGTAGTTGATGATGGGATTGTGGTCACGGAGAATATTTTCAAGAAGATCGAACAGGGAATGGGGCCGATTGAAGCGGCTATTAAGGGCGCAAACGAGATTATTTTCGCGGTTTTATCTACTTCGGTTACGCTCGCTTCCGTGTTTTTACCTGTGATTTTCATGGAAGGTTTTGTGGGTAAATTGTTTCGTGAATTCGGTATTGTGATATCTGCTGCTGTCTTGATATCTGCATTTGTGTCGCTTACATTAACACCGATGCTGAATGCATATCTTGTTCGCAAAACGCACAAAAAGAGCTGGTTCTACGAAAAGACGGAGCCGTTTTTTGAAAAAATCACGGAGAATTACGGAAGTGCATTGGGTAAGTTTTTGAAAATGCGCTGGGTAGCCGCGCCGCTGGTTTTGGTGACGGTAGGTATGATCTGGTTTTTCGGAAAAGACCTGCAATCGGAGCTCGCGCCGCTGGACGACCGCAACTGGTTCAGGATCACGATGACAGCGCCGGAAGGTTCGTCTTTTGAATTTACGGACCGGTATGTGAAGAGTGTTAGTGACATGTTAATGGATTCAATGCCTGGCAAAAAAGGCTTAATGCTCATCACTTCCCCGGGTAACTCAGGTTTGGGCGCGGCTAATACAGGAAGCGGCCGCATTGCTTTGGTTGACAAGAAATTCAGGGCAGAATCGCAGCAGGAAATTGCGGATTATATCAATCAAAAATTGAAGCAAATGCCTGATGCTAAATCTTTTGTGGTGCAGCAGCAGACTATTTCAGTAGATTCCCGAGGCGGCTTGCCGATCCAATATGTAATCCAGGCACCTGATTTTGAAAAATTGAGAGAGTACTTGCCGAAGTTTATGGAAGAAGCTTCAAACGATCCTACGTTCGCGATTACGGATGTGAACCTTAAATTTAGTAAGCCCGAAATTCAGATCTCCATTGACCGGGAAAAAGCCAAATCACTGGGTGTATCTGTTCAGGATGTGGCCCAAACCATGCAGCTGGCTTTTGCAGGGCAGCGTTTTGGCTATTTTACAATGAATGGAAGGCAGTATCAGGTAATTGGTCAGTATGATCGCGCAAACCGCGACGAGCCGCTGGATTTGAAAAGTATGTTTGTGAAAACGAGCAATGGAACTTTGGTTCAGCTTGATAATATCGTGAAGGCCGAAGAAGAAAGCAGTCCGCCGCAACTTTTCCATTACAACAGGTATATGAGCGCGACTGTACAAGCCGCACTTGCGCCGGGGAAAACCATTGGTGACGGTATCGCAGCAATGGACAGGATCCGCGACAAGTTGAAAGATGAAGCTATTCAAACTTCGCTGAGCGGCTCTTCCCGAGATTATGCCGAAAGTTCGTCCAATACCATGTTCTCGTTTTTCCTTGCATTGATCCTGATCTACTTCATTCTGGCAGCGCAATTCGAAAGTTTTATCGATCCGTTTATCATTATGTTCACAGTTCCGCTGGCAATCGGCGGCGCGGTGTTCTCGCTCTGGTTCTTTGATCAGACTTTGAATATTTTCAGTCAGATCGGAATGATTATGTTGATCGGTCTGGTTACGAAAAATGGTATCCTGATTGTGGAGTTTGCAAATCAGCTGCGCGAGCAGGGGAGAAGTATTCAGGAAGCTGCATTGGAAGCAGCCACACTGCGTTTCAGACCGATTTTGATGACTAGCCTGGCTACAATCCTGGGTGCATTACCAATCGCAATGGCGCTGGGTTCTGCGGGGAAAAGCAGAATGTCAATGGGAATTGTAATCATGGGCGGCCTGCTGTTTTCGCTGGTGCTTACATTATATGTAATCCCAGCCATTTATACCTTTTTCTCGCGACCAAAGAATTACGAAAAAATGCGGATGATCGACAGGGTTGCGCGCGATAGCGAAGTGGAAGAGGAGCCGCATTTGGGGTGATATTTTTGATTTTCGTTAACTTTGTTTTGAAACAATGCGAGTTATGGAATCAACACTAAAAATGCCGTTTACCAATTTGCAGCAGGAATTGTTGCAATTGTATGCGCATCAGGTCAGCGAAGACGATCTGGTAAATATTAAAGAATTGATAGGAAAGTATTTTGCACTGCGACTTTCGTCCATGGCCGACTCAGCCTGGGATCAAAATAACTGGAATCAGCAGAGTATGGAGGATCTTTTAAATGATCCGAATCAATAATGAATGTTGTAATCGACACCAACGTTCTGCTTGTTTCACTTCCTGGTCATTCTAACTATCATCCCATATTCCAAGCATTGCTGAATAAGGATTTCGACATGTTTATATCAAACGAGATACTTGCAGAATATGAGGAACAAATAGGTATGAGACTTGGTGTTTATCGAACAGATCTCCATTTGATTGAGTTGGTAAACCTCAGTAACGTCCATAAAATAGAATCTTACTTTTTATGGCAGTTAATAGAGGTTGACAAAGACGATAACAAGTTTGTGGACTGTGCGATCAGTTGCAACGCAGATTATCTTGTTACCAATGACGGCCATTTCAACATTCTGGCAGAAATCGAATTCCCCAAGGTTAATGTTGTCACCGCACAAAAGTTTTTGCAAATAATAAAAGACACAGCAAAGTCAAATCAGATATAAAGCAAAGAAGGCCAACGAAAATCGCTGGCCTTCTTTGCTTTATAATATTCTATCAATTAGATCGAAAACTTCTCTTTAATTGCATCAACGAAATCCAGTTTCTCCCAGGTGAAAAGCTCTACTTCTACTTCTTTCTCTTCACCATTTGCTCCTTTGAAGTATTTGGTAACGGTTTCATTCTTGCGTCCCATGTGGCCGTAAGCTGCTGTCTCTGAGTACATCGGGTTGCGCAGTTTCAAGCGCTGCTCAATTGCGTATGGACGTAAGTCGAAGATCTCAGCGATTTTTTCTGCAATTACACCATCGTGATCAGCTACTTTGGAAGTACCGTAAGTGTTGATATACAAACCGCAAGGTTTTGCAACTCCGATCGCGTAAGATACCTGAACAAGTACTTCGTCGCAAAGACCGGAAGCTACCATGTTTTTGGCAATGTGACGGGTCGCGTAAGCCGCAGAACGGTCTACTTTGGAAGGATCTTTTCCTGAGAATGCACCACCACCGTGAGCACCTTTTCCACCGTAAGTATCTACGATGATTTTTCTTCCTGTCAATCCGGTATCTCCGTGAGGACCACCGATTACAAATTTCCCTGTCGGGTTGATGTGGTAAGTAATTTCTCCTGTAAACAGTTTTTGCAATTCAGGAGTCAATTTCGACTTCACACGTGGGATTACGATGCTGATTATGTCGTGCTTAATTTTCGCAAGCATTGCTTCTTCTGAATCGAAATCGTCGTGCTGCGTAGAAACTACAATTGTATCAATGCGCTGAGGTGCATTATCGTCGCTGTATTCAATAGTAACCTGCGATTTCGCATCCGGACGCAGGTAAGGGATCAGGCTCGATTCGTTGTTACGAATAGCCGACATTTCCTGAAGTATTTTATGAGCCAGGTCAAGTGCAAGCGGCATGTAGTTTTCAGTTTCACGCGTCGCGTAACCGAACATCATACCCTGGTCACCAGCACCCTGTGCATTGGCCTTATCTTCAAAGCTTGATGATGATACCGCGCGATCTACACCCTGGTTGATATCAGCGCTCTGATCATGGATTGCAGACAAAATCCCGCAGGAATTCGCTTCAAACATGTACTCGCTTTTGGTATAACCTATTTTTCTGATTACTTCTCTCGTAATTTTCTGAACATCGAGATAAGTATTGGTCTTAACTTCTCCTGCCAGTACCACCTGACCAGTTGTTACCAGCGTTTCGCAAGCTACCTTACTGTCAGTATCCCAGGCTAAAAAATTATCAATGAGCGCATCTGATATTTGATCTGCTACCTTATCGGGGTGTCCTTCAGATACGGACTCCGAGGTGAATAAGTACGGCATAAACTAAATAAGTTGAAAAGTTAATCAGTCGATATTGCGACGTAGTGTATAGACTAAAAAACAAAATTGACTTTTTTTAAGACATTAACCAAATAAAAAACCTGGAAAAAAGACCTGTCCGTCATCGCGGACTGAAACCCGTTTTTGTAGTTACAAAATAAAAAAGCCCGCTCCGGTTAATCCAGAACAGGCTTTTTCAAGAATTTACTATTCAAATAGGAACATTCACGTGTCTCTCAGCATGATAGCTCGACCTTACAAGCGGCCCAGACTCAACATATTTCAATCCGCGTCTCAAACCCTCTTCTTTGTAGTTTTCGAACATTTCCGGCGTAATCCACTCGATTACTTCATGGTGCATTTTAGTAGGTTGCAGGTATTGTCCTAAAGTCAGGATATCCAGTCCGTGCTCAACAAGATCATCTATTGCTTTGTACACTTCATCCTGCGTCTCGCCCAGCCCCAGCATAATACCCGATTTAGTTCTCTGGCCAAAATCCTTCGTTCTCCTGATCTGCTCCAAACTGCGGGCATACTTAGCCTGCGGCCTTACCGAACGGTATAAACGTTCAACCGTTTCCATATTGTGAGAAACCACTTCCTGACCAGCTTCGATCATGTGGATCAGAGCATCCCAGTTATTTTTCACATCGGGGATCAGCGTTTCTATAGTCGTTTCAGGGGTATTTTCTTTCACCTGGCGTACTGTCTGGTACCATATTTCGGCGCCTTTATCTTTCAGCTCGTCCCGGTTTACGGAAGTAATTACCGCGTGTTTTACCTGCATTAGTTTGATCGCCTCCGCCACGCGCCTCGGCTCGTCGGTATCATATTCATTCGGGCGGCCGGTAGCTACTGCGCAGAAGCTGCAACTCCGGGTACAAACATTGCCCAAAATCATAAATGTGGCTGTACCTGCACCCCAGCATTCGCCCATATTCGGGCAGCTGCCGCTTTCGCAGATCGTGTGAAGTTTGTAATTGTCAACGAGTTGCCGCACTTTGCGAAATTCGGGGCCGGCGGGAAGCTTCACTCTCAACCAGTCGGGGCGTCGTTTGCGTTCCGATGGAATAACTGGTAATTCAATCATATAAATCGTAATCTCTGACAGCAAACCTTTCGGCTACCTGTCAATTTTGTAATAGGAACTAGCGTTTTTTGCTGCCGAAATACAAGGTCAGATAGCCGGATGTGAAGAAGCTTCTGTTTTCGGCAAATGCCATAATGCGGGTTTTCCGGCTGAATGCTTCTGCTATAAAACCAATTTCAAGGCCAGTTACGTTCTCTCTGAATGCACTTAATTCAAAACTCAATGCGGTTTTAACATGCACACCCGGTACAATTTTCATTTGACCAAAACCCTGAAAGAAACTTCCTGCACCTACAATGCCCTGAGTTTGAGTACTGCCGGCATGTTTTACAGGATCAAAAGGCTCGGTCACCACTCTTCCGTCGGATTCGAATTGTACCATATACGGTTTTTCCAGACCAAGTGACGGACCGGCAGCAAGAATCCCGCTGATGGAAATACCTTCGTCTTCGTGCCGGTTGAACAATGTCAGCTCCCGGCCGTATTCCGGACGAACCACAAAAAAATAGTTTTCTTTCCCGTAAACCAGCCTGGCGCCAGTGACGAAATCCTGTGTAGAAAGCTCTTTCGGGTGTTTTACATTCACCACCTCAACTGCCAGGTAGCGGTATTGATTTTTACCGAAAAGCTTGGATGAAAGTGCGGAAGACTGGCGAAACACAGCACCGCCGAGGATCCCGGAATTGGTGTTGGTGGTAATACCTACGGAGGTGAACGTTTTATAGCTCTCTTCACTATCCTCAATCTTTGCAGCACGGCGCTGGGCGTATATATCTGTTGATTGTGCAAACAGGATAGATACTAAAAGTAAAAGTTTTACACGCATCATTTTGTCAAATAAGTTCTCCGTGAACAGGTATCTCTCGTCTAAAAAGTGAAAATACGAAATAATAGTATAAGCACTTATATGCCGGTTCCACTTTAACGGAATTTCGTACTTTTATGTTCTTTAAACGAAAAAAGAAAGAAAAAAGCCTGCCACAGGCAATTGGTTAAAGCAAATTTTAACACTTTCTTTCTCTCTAATATCCTTCAAATCAGCGCCATTGGGTCCGGGAATATATCAGCTAGCAATCAATCTCTTCGCGTCAGTAGTCAAGGTTGCTGCGCCTTTTAATAAAAAAATACAATTAGGCGTCGATGGTCGCCGGGACGTTTTTGACGATCTAACAAAAACACTTTCCGCCAATGCAGAGCGTCGCCCGGTAGCCTGGTTTCATGCAGCTTCACTAGGTGAATTTGAGCAGGGCAGACCGGTTATGGAAGCGTATAGAGCGGTTTATCCCGATCACTTCCTGCTGCTGACTTTCTTCTCGCCTTCTGGCTATGAAGTTCGAAAAAATTACGCCGGGGCCGATTTTGTGTGCTATCTTCCAATTGATACACAGGCTAATTCAACTCGGTTCGTTGAGCTGGTCAGACCTGAAATCGCTTTCTTCATCAAATACGAATTTTGGTTCAACTACTTGCGGGCGCTGAGGAAAAACGGTACTTACATCGTTTCTTTCTCATCAATTTTCCGCCCGAGCCAGATTTATTTCAAACCGCATGGATTCCTTCACCGGCAAATGCTGGCTTGCGTCGATCACCTTTTTGTCCAAAATCAGGAGTCAATATCCATGCTGCATCAAATCGGCATAACAGCTTGCAGTATTGCGGGTGATACACGATTTGACAGGGTCAGAGAAATTGCGACTAAGGCGCGGGACTTGCCAGAAATGACGGCATTCAAGAGCGGGAAAACCTGTTTGATTGCGGGGTCGGTGTGGGAAGCGGATATGGAGGTTTTGATCCCGGTTTTAAATCATTTTGAAAAGCAGCTGAAAGCGATCATAGCGCCGCACGAAATCAAAAAAGAAGAAATAGAAATCTGGCGAAAACAGCTGAAAGGAAAGTCTGTTCTGTATTCTGAACTACATTCTAAAACTGACACGAATGCTTACGATTTCCTCATCATCGACAATGTAGGAATGCTTTCGTCCCTCTATAAATATGGTGAAATGGCGTGGATAGGAGGCTCTTTCGGCGTCGGGCTGCACAATATTCTGGAAGCTGCGACTTTCGGGTTACCGGTGATTTTTGGGGATAAGAGCTATCACCGTTTTCAGGAAGCGGTGGATCTTGTTAAGTTGGGCGGTGCATTTCCTGTGTCCGATTCGGCGGGTGCTGAACAATTAGTAGGACAGTTTTTAGGAGATCATCAGGACAGGGAAAAAGCGGGCCGGATTTCTGAAAACTACGTCGCCTCCGGGACCGGCGCCACGGACATTATCATGAGCAAGGTGAAACAGATTATTGGCTGAATCACCTTGCCGAAAGATTTTAAGGGAATTCCTTTACAATAAGATGCTCGAATAAATGCGCCTGAGTGCCCAGAAGCCGCGCTTTCGGGCCAAGCTTAGATATATGTGTCGTCAGTGAATTCTTGAAATCAGACAGGCAGTATTTATTGATCGCCTGCTCGATAGGGTTTGAAATAAATGGTCCAGCCTCGGCAAGTAACCCCCCTACTATAATTACTTCGGGGTTAAAAAGGTGCACCGCCGTCGCCAGTCCCTTACCCAGTTCCGTACCAACTGTGCTCAGCAGGTCGATCGAAAATTCATCACCTGCATGTACTGCTTCAATAATATGAGAAGTTTCCAGCAGGTCAAGATCATTGTTCACGATCTGGGTCAGAATAGTGGCTCTACCAGCGGCAATCCCCTCTTTCGCCTGGCGGATCAGCGCCATGGCAGAGGTGATCGTATCGAGGCAGCCGATCTTGCCGCAGTGGCAAAGCATACCGTCCGGTTTCACCTGAATATGCCCCAATTCGCCTGCAAAGCCGGAAGCGCCATTGAAAACTTCTCCATTAATAATAATCCCAAGACCAACGCCCCAGTCAATATTAATGGTCAGCACCTGTGATTTCTGGACAGCCAGACCAAACCGGTGCTCGCCGATCGTGGTGGCTTTGGTATCATTAAAAAGGCAGATCGGCAGGCGGAAATGATTTCTTAGGTGTGTAACCAGCGGTACGCCGGGAGGTGTCAGGTTCAGGTAAGTCAGGTTAATGCCCTGTGAAGAATTGATAAGTCCCGGCATCGAAACGCCTATTCCCCAAAGTTTGCTGGTATTAATATCGTTGGAAGCCAGAAAATCATCG
Source organism: Dyadobacter sp. CY343 (assembly GCF_021390335.1). GTDB lineage: Bacteria > Bacteroidota > Bacteroidia > Cytophagales > Spirosomataceae > Dyadobacter. Next base: position 73,649 of record NZ_JAJUXK010000001.1, read on the forward strand.
GCGAATTCAAAAAGGCTTTGCAAAAAAGTAGCCGAATCGTCGAGGCGGATATCTATTTTTTTTCTGACTATTAGCTGGTTATGCAGATCGAAAACCACCAGTTGCGTATCATGCCTGTTGATGTCCATGATCAGCGTGAGATACTTTTTCGCATTCAGTCCATAAAGCACCGGCGGGCGGCCTGCTCTGGCGGGACCCGTGCCAGTTTCGGTAATCCATCCTTCGCGGATCAGGTCGTTGACTATGCCGGTGGCAGAAGGGATACTGGCGTGAAAAAGCCGCGCCATTTTGTTGATAGAAGTGTCACCGTTTTGATACAAATGGAGCAACAGGTTGCTCTTAACACGGTTTTTTCGAATATCAATAACCGAATTCGGTTCTTCGGCAACTAGGTCCATTGGGATCAAAACTCTTTTTGAGGTGTATTTTTAAGATTCTTTACAAGAAAGGCCAACTAATGTATGAAAAAAGACACGAACACTTCATTTTTTTAAAAAATATTATTTAATGAAATGAACATTCTGACAATACTATAAGCATCGTTTTTGAGTTACATAAGGTTGGCGTATTTGTACTGGCTGTGCGGGCTTGGCAAATTTGATGAGTAAAGCACTTATCCCGTCAAAAACTACTGGACTTGAAGTGACTCAAATGTCTTCACCGGGAACAATTTTGATGGAATTTTGAAAATCTCCTTTTAATTTTCTGTACTTAGACAAAAAATATTTACGAATGGGTTTGAACAAAGGCTTGGTGCTGCGCTCGACCGGTTCATGGTACGAGGTACGTGACGATACGGACGGCCATATCTGGCAATGCAGACTAAAAGGAAAATTTAAGACGCTGGGGTTAAAAGTTACCAATCCTATTGCAGTTGGCGATTTTGTTAAATTTGAAATAGAAGATGAGGGCGAGAATTTCGGCATTATACACGAAATTCTGCCGAGGGAAAATTACGTAATCCGCCGATCGGTACATAAAACTGCCCACGCCCATTTGCTCGCGGCCAATGTTGATCAGGCTATATTGATCGCAACGCTGGTGTTTCCACGAACTTCACTCGGTTTCATCGACCGTTTTCTGGTCGCGATTGAATCTTTCCGCATTCCGGGCGTACTCGTTTTTAATAAGCAAGACCTGCTCAATGACGAGATGAAGGAGTTTCAGTCGGAGTTAATGGAGCTGTATGAAAGTCTGGGATACCGGTGTCTGGCTGTTACTGCGCTCGCCGAGATCGGGCTGGAAAATTTTGCTGAATTATTAAATGGCAAGGTTTCGCTGCTTTCCGGTCACTCGGGTGTGGGTAAGTCGACGCTGGTCAATGCGATTGCGCCGGGACTTTCCATTAAAACGCAGGAAGTTTCCACATTTGCTAACAAGGGTGTGCATACTACTACCTTTGCTGAAATGTTCGAACTAAGTGAAGGAACCTATATTATTGACTCTCCCGGAATTAAAGAACTCGGTCTTGCAGATACCAAGCCCGAGGAAATCAGCCACTACTTTCCCGAAATGCGCGACTTATTAAACCAATGCCGCTTTAATAATTGTCAGCATATTAATGAGCCGGGTTGCGCGGTGAAAACTGCTGTGACCGAGGGTACCATTGCATTCAGCCGGTATGAGAGCTATCTGAGTATGGTTGGGGGAGGAGATAACAGGAAGTAGTTTTATAAGTTCATGAGTTTGGAGTTTGGAGTTTAGAGTTTAGAGTTTTGGTTTTTATGAAAAACGTAGAGCATATTGGGATTGCGGTGAAGGAGCTGGCGGCGGCTGAAAAGTTGTTTTCCACCCTGTTCAATGCGGTACCTTACAAGCGCGAAACAGTTGAATCGGAACACGTTTCTACCTCATTTTTTCAAATTAATCAAACCAAAATAGAACTCCTCGAAGCGACCAGCGAGGAAAGTGCTATTGCTAAATTCATTGAAAAAAAGGGAGAGGGATTTCATCATATTGCATTTGAGGTAGGAAATATCCACGTCGAAATGCAGCGGCTTCAAAATGAAGGTTTTACACTTTTAAATGCCGAACCCAAAATCGGCGCAGACAACAAGCTTGTCTGTTTTCTCCACCCCAAAAGTACGAACGGAATACTGGTAGAGTTGTGCCAGGAGATTAGATAGCCGTTTGATCCGGTTTGCAGGTAGCTCCACAGGAGCTCTTAAAGAAAAAGGGAAATCGATTTCTAGAAACAGGCTGCCCCTCTGGGGCATTTTTTGTGCGAACGGCTCCGGCAGGAGCTACCTGTTTCTAGCAGACCGATTGTTATGACTATCGCGGCTCCGGCAGGAGCCTCCTGTTTCTAGAAATCATTTGTTATGACCACCACAACTCTGGCAGGAGCCTCCTGTTTCTAGAAACCATTCAGGATTTTGGTAGAGCTGTGTCAGGAAATTGCCCGGTCTTCTTTAGACTGCCTTTAATCCACAAAAATGCAGCCTAAGAGCATATTCAAAACGGCAAACCAACCGCGATATTCAATATCAAATTCTCCCGCCGCCAGGCTTTGCTTCTAAAATTAATTTCATTGAAGACCCACGGGCTTTTACTTAGGTAGGGGCCGTCTGGATTTTCGGGATTTTTATATTGGGTATACCAGGGTTTCCTGAATGGCGTCGCCACGTCAAGTCTGAAAACCAGGAAGGAGAAATCAAGTCGCAAGCCAATCCCACCTCCGACAGCAACTTGTTTCATGAAATTATTGCTGATTATTGCTCTTGTGTCATCAAGGATCCGTGTGGTGTCACCAAATGACCAGATATTTCCTGCATCCATAAACACAGCACCATTAATGATATTGGTAAACTTGACCCTGAATTCGGTATTGAATTCTAATCGGATATCACCAAATTGCTGATAACCTAAAAGAGCGAAGCTTGCTGTGTCTGGCTCGACTGCGCCGGGTCCTAGTGATCGTGCACGGAAAGCTCGAATACCAGTGCTACCTCCACCGAAATATTGTTTAAATTGAGGGGTAGGCATTGTTCTTGCATTTCCATAAGGCTTAATAAACCCAACCAATAAGCGGTTAGCCCATTTGATCGAAGGCGTTAAAGTGCGATAATATCGGATATCACCATCTACTTTAACATATTGAAAAACGGGCACTTTCAGAAATTCTTTTGGCAAGGTATCCTCAGGTGACAATGGTCTCTTCGCAAATAAACTGAGCAGGTTACCACCATAGTCAAGACCGCCAGTCAGCGCAAACTGGTTTTTGCTGAAAGGTCGTGGAGTAGGGCGATAGGAAATAGTATAATTAGATCCGGCGATGAAATACTTCGAATCAATTATTCGAAGTATACGAAACAAGTCAAGCGGATTGGTGTTCGGGCTCTCGGCAATTTTACCAATATTTTCAGTATTAACGCCTCCGGTTTGTACGTAGTTAATCGAAAACGGTGTAAGCGTATGCACTACTTCGGATTTTTTGCTCCAAACATAAGACCAGTCGGCCCTGATGGAAGTTGTAGTGTAAAGTCCGCGTTGAACCCGGTTTTCATAGTTAAGTGACAAGATAGTCTTTGGCAGCGCCTGGCTTTTTTCTGGTCGGATTCTTGAAAAAGGAATGATAAACCGGGGGAAAGACAAATCTGCCCTCGCACCATACCGAATATATTCATTGCCGATTCTTCTAAAAGTGCTGGTAGCTTCAGCTCGATTGCCTCCTAACTGCACGTCAAATCCAAAATAAGCATTGATCGACAACATCTCGGCTCCCTTAAATGTATTCCGGTTCCGCCAGGTTACGTCCAGCTGCGAACCACCCAGGTTATTGGATTTGGTACTTGCGCTGAGGGTCGTTTGCAGTGACTTTTTCTTCATCGGCGCCAGATCGTAATACACATCCAGCAATGCAGAGTCCGAGCGGGGAACCAGATCAAAACGATTTTTTACAAAACGGAAATTTTGAAGGTTAACGAGCCGCGAAAGCGACACTTCGTGCATGGTGTTCGTGTACATATTCCCACGGCGAAAACCAATTGCGTCGTAGAAAATCCGTCTCTTATAGAGCTTTCCGGGGTCGGTTACCTGAATCCCTCGGCGCAACCGGCCGCGGGAAGTGACCACCGTATCGGCACTCTGGTTTTCCTCTGTTCCGGTATTGACAAAAATGTTGTTGATAAAATACTGTTTCAGCGAAGTTTGCGCGGTTTCTTTTTTTACTTCCAAAAATACATTAACCTGCTGCGGGCCCAACGTAGAATCCGCTCTTCCAATCGTCGAGTCAATTTTTACGATCAGATAGTCGGGATTAAAAAAGTAATATCCTTTGCCTTTCAATTCCTGATCGATACGCGTTCTCTCCGCAGTAACTACATCCAGGCGGATCGGGTCTCCTTTGCGGAAAACGGTTTTTTCTTTCGCTTTCACCAGATCTCTGTTGAACAAAGAGCTGTCCGGCACCGTATAACTGATTTCATTGATCACATAGCGCGGCATTACGTACGCATCAAATTCCATGGTCGCAGTGCGGCGCTTTTGTTTTTTGCTATTTACAATTTTACCCTGCACAGAAGAGCGATAATAGCCTTCATTGTCCAAAAACGAAACCATATTTGCCGCATTGATATCCGCCACGCGCTCTGTTGCAAAGCGCGGTTCTTCCCCCAGTTTATCACGAAACCAGCTACGTAACCCGCCTTCATCCTTGGGTTCGCCGATCCAGTAATAAAACCAAACTTTCCATGCAAATCCAAAAAGCGTAGCGTTCGGTGGCGGCTTCACTAATCCTTCGAGCTGATCTGCTACTCCCGATACATTGGGTTTGGAAATAGTGTCCGGCTGCACATTTACCTTGCTTCCTACATACAAACTTTGTCCGGCAGGGACATACTTATTCACCGAGCATCCGCCTAGAAATAAACACGTTACCAGTATGACAAATAAACTATTCTTCATTTCGCTTGTTAAAAAATTCACGGAACAGATCGTAATCGGCGGTTATGATGAAACTCACGCCGGTTTCTATAATAAAACCTTCCAGGATTGACTGATATTGATTTTTACGATAGCCCCTGAAAAGATACCTGCCATCCTTAGTGATTGAATAGTCAAGTGCGATGTTGTCAAAAACTTCAGACGAACTAGCGGAGTTGTTTTGGCTTTCCAGCTCGAAGTTTTTACCTACTGAAACTTTCAAACGGTCGTTCAGAAACGCTTTGCTTAATCCAAGGTTCAAATCTGTACGCGCACCAGTAGTCTGGTCTGCGGTAGAATTTACGCCTATGTCCAGGTCCACTCCCTTAATCAGATCGGAAGCCAGGTTATTCAACTGGTCACTCAGCAACTGGCTCACGCTTTGGCGGGCTACCGCTTCTGCGCTGGAACCAAGGTTGAAGCCGGGCGAAGATTGATCTGTAATGAATTTGTTGGTGATCAACAAGGCAAATGCCTGTTTGTTCATTTCCGACGGGTTATTCTGCATATCATTCCAGAAGGTCTGGTTGGAAATGTCACTCCTGATCTGTTCGTCGATCTGTGTTTTGGGAAGAACGATATTGAAGGTAATATTCGGAGTAGTCAGATTTCCGGTAATGACGATTTGAACTTCAATAGGGATTTTGCCCGCTCCCTGGAATTTGGAAGAAATTGATCCCGGGTCGACCATTACCGGATATGCTGCTGTGATATTTAAATCAGCTTTCATCGGGTCGCCTGTCCAGAGCAGTGTACTTCCTTCCTTAATCTCAAACTGCCTTTTCAGGATTTGCAGGGTCAGGTCGTAAGAACCTTCTGTCAGATCGTATGAGCCTAACAGGAATAGCTGACCGTTTGGAGCGATACCCGTATTTAGCTGCGCATTTCCTTTTAGTCTGATATTGTCGCCATTCAATTCATCGATCACTACTTTAAACTCAGACTTATCATCCACCGTTACATCAAGCGAAATCTGGGAAGCGAAATCGACAACGATATTTTCTGATTTCTCAGCCGAATCGGCCAAAGCGACTTGCGTAGAGTCGCTCATATCCACGAATTCAATAACCCCTTTTGTGGCGTCGCCAGCTTCGGTCGCATCGTTGGGCATTACAAAAGTGATATTGCTTCCTGGGTCGACTTTAACACTTCCGTCGATCACAGACTTGCTACCCACACCTTTTACAGTCAGGTTAGCATCGATATTTGCTTTGCCAAAAAACAGTTCGTTTTCCTTTTGTGTCGAGTTCAGTACATTGAAATTCTTACCCTGGATCGTCAGATCATAACCTACATTCGGGATATTCGCGATATTGACATTCCCATTGATCTTCATCTGCTGATTCACTGAATCGGCGATCGTGAAATTGTTGAAATTGATCGTCTGACCGTTGAACTGAATTTTCTGATTTGCAAGAGAGTACCGTGATCCGAGTTGAGTCGCATTGAAGGCAACATTATCAAAATTAACAGCTCCATTCAGTCGCGGACTGTCGGTAGCACCGGTAATCGCAATATCGCCGGTCAGATTTCCTTCTGCCCTTTTCAGTTCACCAAAACTAAATGCCTCGATCGTCTGCGCACTCAGCTTTTTAAGTGCCATTTTGAAGTCCATCGGAGATTCCGATTTCAGGTTGTAGCTACCGTCAATCGCAATATCGTTCTGGGCGCTCACCAGTGACATCGCAACTTTGATCAGGTCTTCGGTTTCGTTGGTAGATTTCAGTGACAGATTACCCACCGGAATTTTAGTAACCGCCAAACTATCGATTGTCAGGTCGCCCGTGTACACCGGCGCCGTCATGTAGTTGCTCAAAAGTACTTTTCCATTCAATATCCCCGTCGCCATCGTGGAGTCGCGGGTAGCGATCTCGATCAGTTTTCCAATTGAAATATTGGACATCGCAATATCCAGCGGACTATTCGGCTCGGGTGTAGTAGAGTTGATCACCAGCGACTGCTCGCCATTTTTGATCAGGAAATCCTTTACATAAACACTATCCGTAGCATATTGAATATAGCCCGAAGTGTCAGTCGCCCATTCGCTGTAATTCAAAAGCAGGTTTTCTCTCAGGTTGAGGCGGTACCGGTTATCGGCAATCATCAGGTCACCTTTCACCATATGCTGCTCGGTATTCACCGAATCCCTTACTATGAAGTCAAACTTGACATCGTTATTCACAATTTTGCTGGCCAGCGAAGCTTTTTGTATCCTGAAACTGCCGGTATTGACAGAACCCACATTCGCATTCAGCGCCGCATTTTCTTCCACCGTACTCAGGTCAACCGACACGCGCTCGATCCGGATACTGTCGTAATCCACCATTGGAATACTCAGCCGCGCCACGATCGAAGAATCTTTTTGGTTGTCCATTTCAGCATGGAACTGTATCGGGTTCATTTCGCGAAGCTGCGGAACGAACATCGTGATGATCGGGTGGTTGGTGACCGTCGCGTCCATCGTGAAGTTTACAGGCTTGGTCACTTCCGTATATGTCAGTTCAGGTGCTTTGAAATGCTTTCCTACCTCCGTCAGCAATGCATCGCCCAGTTCGGTATAAGAATAATCGCCTTCCATTTTTACCTTCAAAAAAGGCGAATCTATATTGGCCTGCCGCTTTCCGCTTGAATCCGTCAGCGCCATATTGATATTCTCAATAGTGGTCGGCCGGCGGTGGTGGGTAAGTACCAGATCATTGATATTGACCGTTCCAAGTGGATTTTCAGGATTAGTGGAAGGCATATCTACCTTAATATCTCCTTTGATTTGCAAAGAATCTGCATACAAATTGAGCGCGGTCAGATCGAGGTGATCGATGGAAACATCGGCTTTTACAGTAGGATATTCTTTGGAAAGGTCAGCCTGGGCAGTGAGGTTCACGTCAATATTGCGATCCTGCATATCGGCAGTTACATTCGCTAGTCCGTGGTCAACATCGCCTCTCAGCCTCAGATTTTGGTATACATAACCTTTAATATCCGCACTCGCCACAGTTCCGTCCAGGCGCGCTTTCATCGTAGTAGGCGCATACCCAATACCTTCCAGATCTGTTCGTAATGTCAGCTTGCCCATTTCTGCCGGCGGCTGTTTGGTCAGTTTCCCGAGATCAAAATCCTGAAAAGCCAGCGTCCCGTTGTACTGCGCTTTCAGACTATCTGTAATGTTTTTCAGATTTCCGGAGAATGTGCCTGTGCCGAATGAAGTATTGATCGTGGTGGTCATCGTCAGGTTTTCCATCGATCCTTTGACCTTACCCGTAATTTTAATATCCTCCGGCAGCTCGATCGACGCAGGTACCGCGCTGTCCGGCAGCATTTTCATCAAGTCTTGTTTTGTAGATGATATCTCGCTGATATTGAGATCCATCGCCAGCTTTTCTGCGTCCGGTAATCCTTGTACGCGGCCATTCACATTCAATACCGTTCCATCCAGCATCCGGAAATCGGCTTTCGAAATGAGCATATCGTTTACAGAACCGGTGATATTCGCCGAGCCTTGCACTACTCCATTCGGTTCTTTATCAAACGGCGGCGTCTTCGCCATATCCGGCATGATCAGCAACACGTCGGCGAACGAAACGCGGCTGTTGGTCAGTTTCAGTTTGAGTTTTACTTTGGCAATATCATTGGTAAGCTGGTCCAGATTCGCATATCGCAGACTTAGCTCGTCACGCAGGGTTGTGTTGGGGGTTTTTACTAATAAATTCCTTAAATACGTTTCCTGCGCGCCATAGGCGAAATCGGTGTGGAATTCCTGTAATTTAAATCCGCTCTTTTCATTGAATGAGCCCGATTTCAAGGCGCCAGCGATCAGGTCGGGGTTGAATATAAAATCCTGCAAATCGATATTCAGGTCCTTTACATTCAAATGCGCAAAATCTAGACCTTTCGGCTGTTTCGGTGCATTATTATCGTCGTAACGAATATCGTTATTCACCAATCTGATCTGCCCGACCTTCACATTCCAGCCCGGCGTTTCAGGTGCGGCAGTAGTAGTATCCTTCTTTTCAGCAGTTTTCGCCTTTTTTGCAAATTCCGCAAACAAGGTCATATTTTCCAGGTTGACGTTCTTCACATCCACCTGCTGACTTTCCAGAAAAAGCTTGTTAATATGTCCCTGTAACTTGCCTACTTCAATGCCGTTTTTCAAACCGGAAACCTCGTCGTCGAACTGGAATTTGAACTGACTGATATCGATATCCCCAAGTTTCAAATCAAGTGTATCGCCGGGTTCAGCATCGACCGGCGGCGGGCCGGCGGCAACGGCGGTTTTCAGCGGGGCGTACATTCTGAGTTTCGCCTCGCTGTTCACCAATGCGACCATTGTAGGATGGTATTGCGAAAGGGTCGGATTGAATTTATCAAACTTAACCTGAGCCGAATCGATCACCGCAATTGCGTCCATTCCGGTAACTGCGTCGCGATAAGATAGGCGAACTTGTTTAAGCGAAATCTGATCAAGCCGCATTTCCAGGGGAGCAGAAGTCGTATCCTCAACGGTTGTGGTGTCAGTACTTGCAAATGCATCGACGATGAATTGAAAGTTGAAAACGGTGTCAGGAAGTACGCGGTTGATATTCGCATTGATTCCTTCCAGCTCAACCTTATTTATCCCGATATTTCCCTTGATCAGACTGAACATGTCAAGATCGACATACAATCTTTTACCCGCTACCAGCGTGTCGCCGTGGGTATCTTCAAAGTAAACGCCTTCCAGCAATATCCAGTCAGGAATGTCAAAACGGACTTTCTCGATCGTGACATTCGTTTTGAGTTTTTTGCGTAAAAATGAATTAGCCTGAGATGTTAAAACATTCTGTCCGTATGGTGTGGTTATTCCCCAGATCAGCACGCCGACCAGAATCAATACTGTTAAAACTATAATCGCCAGTACTTTTAGTGCTTTCTTCATCCGTAGCTTAAAATTCCGTTTGCTCTTCCTCCTTCAACAGGCGATTAGGTTAGTTGTGCCGCCTTATAAAAAATCTGGACAGTCGGCGCTATGTCCGGCTATCCAGTATTAATATTTTGTATTTCAATTAATTATCTTTTAAACAACTCTACATTAACAGGTGCATTCACCGTCACTGCCGACTTGATCGTCACCGGTTTTTTGTCCACTGAATTGATCTCTACCAACTTCGATGGAAACGAAATTCCGTATGCTGATTTTACATAATCCGACATATCGGTAGTGGTTTCAACGCCCGCCTGAGTTTCTCTCTGACGAACCAGCAAGCCCGATTTTGCATCAAAATAAAGGTTGTATTTCGCACCTTTTCCCTGCAATTCCACGTGATTTACCTGCACACCATTTAACGTTTCAGTACCAACCGTGGTGGCAATCAGACCCCTGTTTTTGTAATTGATGAAAGGCGCCAGGATATCATACATTTCCAGACGCATGTTTTGTTGCTCCGCCTGGCTCAGGTCCTTCACATCCATCCGCTGCCCGATCGGCACTTTGATCCAGCCTTCGTTACCCTTTACGGTGTACACGAAGCTGCGTTTCATGATGGTTTTAGATTTATGTATGGATTGATCAGGAAGGGAAACGGTGATATTAGCGTCGTATGGGGCCGCCGCGGCAGCTGAATAGCTTCTTTTCAGGCTGTAAGATTTAACCCCGTCCCAAAGTGCTTTTCCACCAGTCGCCTTGTAAAAATTGGCAAAAATGGAATCAGCGGGTATTTTCTGGGCAAACGATGCGGTATTGATCAGCAATAGTGCGGCTAAAATTCTCAATGTATTTTTCATGTGGATCAAATGTTTTTGGTTAAAATGTTGTCTGTGAACATACTTGTATCTCACGACTATTTACAACATTTTAGATCAGTATACTTACCTGAGGTTTAATTACGCCGAATTCCAACTGCTGATAACCTGCGTTTCTTGGGAATTGCAAAAACCATTCCATCGGAGGCGGAAACCGTATATTGTCCATTAGAATAGCAATAAAACCAAAAAAGGAAGAGCAATCGGCGCTCTTCCTTTCCATTATATTTCCTTGTTAACGTTTGTTAAGCATCGTCGCCGCTCGCCGAGATCTTGCCGAAACGGTATTGAAAGGTAAGGTTGATCTGGCGATTTGTCTGCTGCCAATGCGAAGCCTGCGAATAGGTAGCCGTATTCAGCTGACTTTTATATGCTCTCGACAAAAAGATATCCTGCACATTAAAAGAAATAGTCGCCTTCTTTTCCAGCAAGTCCTTTCTGATGCCCATATTGGCGATAAATACACCCTCGCGTGTTCCCTGCGCAATCGCGCGCGGACCTTCATAATTCACATAAGCCGAAGCCCGAAAATCGGCAGGTAGGGTGATAAATGCGTTCAAATTACCTGAGTAACTCCATGTACGGTTGTCGATCTGTGCTAGCTGTGAAACCACCTCACTGCGGAATACGCGGCCGCTGCCGTTCAGTTTAAGAACTTCTCCTATTTTTTGTGAAAAATCTGTTTCAAAACCGTAAGAAAGCTCGCGGCCCACATTGTCGTACCGAGTAAGGGAAACGCCGCTTTCATCGATGGTCCTGATCTGCGTGATCGCGTTGTTTGAATAGTCCATAAAAAGCGACGGGCCGAAACCTCCTGATTCCTCATAGTTTGAATAGCCCATTTCTGCTTTGTGCGTAAACTCAGGACGCAGGTTCGGGTTACCAGATTTGATATTTCGCGGATCAGAAACGTCTGTAAACGGATTCAACCAATCGGCCTCCGGGCGTTGCACGCGACGGCTGTAATTCAGTTTTATCTGAGAAGATTCGCCTAGTTTTCTAGTCAATGCGAGGGAGGGTACCAACGTCAGAAAGTGCACGGTAAACTCCCGATTGGCACTGATCTGGTCAATTTCCTGGTTGTAGTCCGTCACACGCAGTCCGGCCCGCATTCCCCAGAAATCGGTTTTTTGGGAAAATGTCATGAAACCTGTGTAGGTCGCATCGCGGTACCCGAATATATTACTGATGTTTTCGTCAAATTCATAAGCGCCCGTTTCCTTGTCCATATTATAAAAGGAATTGGTATTATTGTTCGAGCTCATACGCGTTCTTAACCCTGCTTCAAGCGTAGCTTTGGGCGTAATAGGCCAGGTATAGTCGGTATTGATAAAGAGCGAGTTCCGGTTGTTGTCTCGGAGGTTTTGCTGATTTCGCATCAAACTGTCGATCGCGCTTTCCTGAACGAAATAGGATTCCCCGTCCGACTCTCCGAGCGAGTAACTGGTCGTGAAGGTAAACTGGTGATCTTTATCGTCGAACTTTTTGCGGTAGTCGAGATTGAAATTCATATTATTTCCACCCCCGGTGCTATTGTTGAGGCGGCGGAAACTTTCGTATACAAAACCGGTGGCATCACTGGTCTCATTGAGCAGATTGCTATTATTCTTGCTGTTGTTGCCGGAATAGTTCATACCCACTTCCAGCGTGTTTTTTTCATTAAAATCATAATTTACCCCAACGCGGCCGAACACGTTTTTGCCGGAGTTGTCACCGTTACCGGTTTGTTCAAGAAGGGAGGTATTTTCGGAAATGAAATTTTCACGCGTCAAAGTTCTTTTCCACGTCATTCCGCGACTTTGCCCGCTCAGTGAAGCATTAACACCCAGCTTACCTGCGCGGTAGCTGATGTTCCCCGAAGCATTGTGGTTGTTTTTATTTCCCAACCCAATGCGAATTCCACCATTTGTACCGCGGATCTTTGATTTTTTGGTAATGATATCAATCACACCCGAAGCTCCCTCTCCTTCATATTTCGCCGAGGGCGTCGTCATCACGTCAATCCGCTCGATCAGGTTGGCGGGGAAGGATTGTAATATAGTAGGCAGGTCGCTTCCGTACAGATTCGAAGGTTTTCCATCGATCAAAACCACCACATTTCCCTTTCCGCGCACCTGTGGATTTCCGTTTTCATCTAGGGAAACAGCCGGCACTTTTTCCAGCAGGTCACTCACATTATTACTCGTCGCAAGCATATCCTTTCCGATGTTGACGATCTTTTTATCAATATCATCAACGATCATACTTTTTTCACCTCTAACCAAAACTTCCGCCAGTTTCTGAGCCTCGGGTATCAGTGTAATGGAACCGAGATCGATCAGGTTTGCTTCGGGAGAAACGCGGATATTCGGGACGAAAAGCGTCTGATAACCCATATTGGTGATGCGCAGCAAATAGCTTCCTGCGGCTACATTGGACATTGCGAAAACACCATTTTCATCCGTCACGACCCCGTCTGTAATAGAAGAATCCTTCGCAGCCAGCAGTGCAACCGTCGCAAAGCTCACCGCAGCACCCGCCGGCGACTCCACAACCTTACCTACCAGCTTACCTCCATCCAAAACCGGTGACGTTACCGGAGCGGAATCTGAAAAACTGGAAATGCTGGTTGCTGAAAGGCTTACTGGAATTGCAAAAACTAATAGAAGATTCAGGAAAGTAAATTTGATCACGGGTATAGGATTTTAATTTTTATCAGGAGTAAAGTTGTCAGAATTCGGAACGAATAGTGTGGGGAGGCTAAAAAAGCACCAGAAATGGAGCGGAAATGCAAAGTTACCTGAATAATCGTAACGCCCGATCCGTGGAAAGAATTACATAAAATTATAAAAAAATAAAGATCAGGAAATATTGTAGTACAATACCGCCATGGAACTTACAGAAGATTTTCCGGAAGGTTAATGTGATCGTTATATTTGTAAAGTGGCATTCAATGTAAGATTATGGGGAAGAAAATTAAGGTTTACGAATCTTTCGAAGCACTCGACGCCGACCAGCTCCGTCAAAACATCGAATCTACATTGGAAGAACGTTGGGAGAAATTTTGGCAACTTCGGAAATTCCACAAAGAGTTGTTTCCTGAAAGTGTAAAAAGCAATCTGTCGTTGAACGGTAAAAAGAAAATCATTATCAGCAAACCGGAGTGGATCTAGAAAATAGCGAATTCCTGAATTTCGTAAAGGCAGCAACTGAATGCGAACTTGACTACCTGCTTGTAGGAGGGCTTGCGCTTGCTATGCACGGAATTCCAAGATTTACTCAGGATGCAGATGTATGGATAAGGCCCTCAATTGACAACAAGACAAAACTGCTCCTAACACTGGAAAGTTTGGAGTATGAATCGGAGGAGCTTGTCAGAATTGAAGAGCTGGATTTTGGTGTGCCGCAAGTACTTCGCCTGGAAGGGCCTATTGACATTCTGACGTCTATTCATTTTAGAATGGAATATGATGTCTGTCGCAAAAGAGCGCGGGCTTTTACTACCTCAGCCGGAGAAATCCTTTTTATTCATATCAATGACCTGAGGGAAGCTAAGTTACTTTCACGGCGGCCAAAAGATCTTAGTGACGTTGTGATGATTGATCAAATGCTGGAAGAGCTGGCAAAACGAAAGGAGTAGTTAGGATCTGTATTGATTTAGAAAATAAATTCCCTTTGCTTCGACCCCTTGCTGTGAAACACCCTATTTTTGCAGCATGTATAAAATTCTCATCTCCCCTATACTTTTCCTGTTTGACGCTGAGCGGATTCACTACTTCGTTGTGGAAGTATTGCATGTTGCCTTCAAGATTCCGTTTGTGCCGCAGTTGCTTCGGTGGCTGTATACTTTCGAGCATCCTGATCTGGTGACGGAAGTGGCTGGCCTGCGTTTTAGAAATCCAGTAGGACTTGCCGCTGGTTTTGACAAAAACGCAGAAATGGTCGATCAGCTCGAAGCATTAGGGTTTGGGTATATTGAAATCGGAACCGTCACCCCGCGGCCTCAGCCCGGGAATGATAAACCCAGATTGTTCAGATTAAAGAAAGATAAGGCGCTGATCAACAGGATGGGATTTAATAATAAGGGAGCGGCAGTAGCTTCGGCGAAGCTGGCGACACGTAAATCCAGGATCATGGTAGGAGGGAATATCGGCAAGAATAAGGATACCCCGAATGAGGAGGCATTGAAAGATTACCTGATCTGTTTTCGCGAGTTGTTCGATGTGGTGGATTATTTTGTAGTCAATGTGAGTTCGCCCAACACGCCGGGCCTGCGCGATTTGCAGGAAAAAGGACCGCTTACTGCTTTGCTAAAAGAACTCCAGACAAAGAATCGTGAGAAATTTCATCCAAAACCTATATTTTTAAAGATTGCTCCGGATCTGACGAACAGCCAGCTGGACGATATCATTGATATCGTGAAAGAAACCGGGATCGCCGGAGTGATTGCAACCAATACTACAATCGAGCGGAAAAACCTTCGCACCGACAAGAGCGAAGTGGAAAAAATCGGGGCGGGCGGGCTAAGCGGCGCGCCGCTTACACATCGGTCAACGGAAGTAATTCGTTACCTTTGCGACAAATCGAATCATGCATTTCCTGTAATTGGCGTCGGTGGAATAGCCTCGCCGGGAGAAGCTTTGGAGAAAACAAATGCAGGAGCCGCATTGATTCAACTTTACACCGGATTCATCTACGAAGGCCCGGGGCTCGTTAAAAGGATTTGCAAGGCGATGGTCAGGCAATAAGAGTTACAAAATAAGCATTCACGCATCCCAGAGTTGAAATAAATGTCTGTCAATAAGCCGAGAGGAAACACACAACGTCCGAAAGCAGAGGAAACTGCGGAGTCCCGCATTCGCTTTTCTTTTGACTGGGAGCAAATTTTTTCGAGTCCCAAAGGCACATTGGCCTGGGGTACATTCTTTATATTACTTGGGATATTTCTTGAAATCGCATTCATTTCCTACCTCGTCACCGGTATTTCAGACCAGAGTGTGATCGACGGCCTGGGCCAGCAGTCGGTCCGCGATGCGGGCAGGCAAACGCGCAATTTTTTCGGTGTGCTCGGTGCGGTGATCTCCCATTTCTTTGTTTACAGGTGGTTCGGCGTAGGCGCACTGCTATTGCCGCTGGTCCCTATTATCGCCGGCTGGAAAATGGCTTTCGACAAAGAGATCATCCCGCTGAACAGAACTACCAAGGAAGTAATCTTTTTTACATTGTGGATCAGTGCGCTGATGGGTTACATTATCCTGATGAGCAACTCCGAAAGTACCATGAGCTTCGTTTCGGGCGGTATTGGTTACATTATCAATGTCACGCTTTTTGACTGGCTCAAATGGGGAAGTATCATTCCGATCATATTCGCGCTGTTCGTTTTTGCTGTATTCTTCTACGACGCCAGGTCAGCTTATGATGCGTGGCAGGCCAAAAATGCGAAGCCGGAAGTTGCTCCCGAACTCAATGGAACTGCGGCTGCCGAAGTGCCCCAGCCAAAAGTTGCAGAGCCGGTCAGTACTTACGCATCGGTTTTGAATGATACCTATGATGATGAACTTCCTGCAACCAACGGTCAGGAAAAACCAGAAAAGGCTGGTTTGATATTGGAGGTGGAGGAAGAAACGCCGGTAGCTGCTCCTGTCCTGCCCGTTATTCCGATAGCTCCCGTGGTTCCTGTTATTACAGCCCCGGTCGACGCGAAACTGGAACTGGAAGTGGAAGATACCACGCACGTAGCTGTTCAGGAAACGGAGGAATTTGAGGATGAGGATGTAAATGCTTCGATCCTGCGCGAGTTCGGGCAATACGACCCTATGCTGGATCTGCCTTCCTATCAATTTCCAAGGGTTGATTTATTAAATGAAGTATTTGAGAACCACCACGAAAAAGTAAGTCAGGAAGAACTTGAAAGTAACAAAACCAAGATTGTCGACACACTTGGAAGTTATGGGATCAATATTTCCAAGATCAAGGCCACGATCGGGCCGACTGTTACTTTATATGAAATTATACCGGAAGCGGGTGTCAGGATTTCCAAGATCAAAAACCTGGAAGGAGATATTGCATTAAGTCTTGCGGCGCTGGGGATCAGGATCATCGCGCCGATGCCCGGGCGTGGTACCATTGGTATTGAGGTACCAAATAAGAATAGGGAAACCGTTTTTGCTCGCTCCGTTCTATCTAATGAGCGTTTCCTGAAATCAAATTATGACCTGCCTATTGTTCTTGGAAAAACCATTTCCAACGAAATCCATATTGTAGACCTTGCCAAAATGCCCCACTTGCTTATGGCAGGAGCTACCGGCCAGGGTAAGTCAGTAGGATTGAATGTGATCCTGGCCTCGCTGATCTATAAAAAGCACCCAGCTGAGCTGAAATTTGTATTGGTAGACCCGAAGAAGGTGGAACTTACGCTTTTCAACAAACTGGAAAGACACTTCCTGGCCAAGCTTCCCAATGCGGAAGAGGCGATCATTACCGATACCAAAAAGGTGATTTTTACATTGAATTCCCTTTGTATCGAAATGGATTCCCGCTACGATCTTTTGAAGGAAGCTGCGGTGCGGAACCTGAAAGAATACAATGCAAAATTTGCCCAGAGAAGACTTAATCCCGAAAAAGGCCACCGCTTTCTTCCATATATTGTACTGGTAATCGATGAGTTGGCAGATTTGATGATGACAGCCGGCAAGGAAGTCGAAACGCCGATCGCACGTTTGGCGCAGCTCGCACGGGCTGTTGGTATTCACTTAGTTGTGGCTACGCAGCGGCCTTCCGTGAAAGTGATTACCGGTTTGATCAAAGCCAACTTCCCAGCCCGTTTATCTTTCCGCGTTACTTCCAGTATTGATTCACGTACCATTCTGGATATGGGCGGCGCGGAGCAGCTCGTCGGGCAGGGAGATATGCTGCTGGCGATCAACTCGGAGGTGATCCGCCTGCAATGCCCGTTTATTGATACCCGTGAAATCGAGGATGTATGCGAATTTATCGGCAGTCAGCGCGGCTATGATGAAGCGTATGCATTGCCGGAATATGAAGGGGAAGACGCCGCAGAAGGAAAAGCAGACCTTAATCCAGACGATTTTGACGCATTGCTCCCCGACGCAGCCCGCCTGATCGTAACCCACCAGCAGGGAAGTACTTCGCTGATCCAGCGCAAAATGAAGCTGGGATACAACCGCGCCGGTCGTATTATGGACCAGCTGGAAGTGCTCGGTGTAGTGGGGCCTTTCACAGGAAGCAAAGCGAGGGACGTGATGTTCCACGACCTGAGCGGCCTGGAAGAACACCTTCGGGTAATGGGCGTCCATTAGCATTCATCTCTTGCAAAGCACAATCTGTTGACATACCGGATCTCGCGTTAAACCATCCTTTTCGGCGATGGTCTAAATTTTGTAATATCTCCTAATTAAGCATTTTAATTTTTACTCACTAGAAACCTCGTTATGAAAAATCTGAAAATGAATGCATTCCTGCTTGCTGTACTCTTTGTTTTTCTCGGCGGCAGTGCATTTGCTCAGGGCGACAAAAAGTCATCGGCGATCCTGGAAGCGATGAGCAATAAGTACCAGAAGATCAAATCCTTCAAAGCAGCATTTACTTATCTCCCGGAAGGCGGCAAACCGCTGAAAGGTGAGGCTACTGTAAAAGGAACGAAGTTCAGGCTGAAAATGGCGGGTCAGGAGATCTTCAATGACGGTAAATTAATGGCCACTTATATTAAGGAAACAAACGAAGTCAACTTGCAGGATTTCGATCCGACTGCCGGCGGCGACCTTGACCCGACAAGAATTTATTCAGCCTATAAAAAAGGTTTTAAATACGCATTCCTGAAAGAGAAAAAGGAAGGCGCCAAAGTACTGGAAGTGGTGGAGCTTACTTCTACCAACAAAAGCAGTCAGGTAGATAAGGTGCAAATTGAGGTTAATAAGGCTGATAAGTCTATCAATAGCTGGAAAATATTTCAGAAAAACGGACAGGAAGTACTGTACAAAGTGGATCAGTTTCAGCCTGACGTAACAGTAGCAGACACTTATTTCACATTTAATGCGAAGCAATATCCGGGAGTTGAAGTAGTTGATCTTCGGTAAAACTCAGGGTACTTGAAAAGCCAAAAAGGCGGGATCGATCAGATCCCGCCTTTTTTATTTAGCGTGTATGCGCGTGACTTGTAATAGCCAACACTGGATCTGACAGTTAAGTTTTTTTAGGAATTACTCAAAAAATGAATTTGAGAAGGGGCCGGGAAATTCTCAGCCCCTTTTTGATTTCCGTCGACCTGGTTATTCCTGGCGAGCGGTCCGCAGCGCGGTTGCTCTCCAGCAGAGCTCGTTTCCGCTTTACCAGGCAATTTTAAGTTATCACTTTTGTCGAAAAGCTCATTGACGTTTTTGCTTTTGGCAATTGCTTTACTATCTGAGAAAGTCTGCAATGGAGTTTTGCCGTAGCAATATCTGCCGCTGTGCGTCCGCTCTGAATTGTAATAATGGATCCATTTGTCGATATCAGCCTGCAATGTATCCGAGCTATTATAGATTTTCTTCCGGAAGGCTATGGCATAAAATTCCTCGGCACCGGCCGCCCGGCTGCATTGTCCGGTGGAACCGCTCGCAAATGCCATTGGTCTGAGGACTTTTTGCCTTCGTTCTGGTATGATCGATGTCCTCGATATTCAGGTACAGCTGATATTCATGTTGCTCTTTGGCTCCGCAATATCGCCGGGCGACCCCGTCGGTTCCTCGGTCAGTGAGTATACGCAGAAGATTATTTTCACACATGTTCGGCGGCTACATCCTCGCACAGAAGGATTTGGGTTACACGCCGGAGCTGAGCAATACTTTTTGGTCTTTTAAGGAATTGGTGGAGTTTTTTGAGGTGTTGGAGCGAGTTCGGGATGGAGAAATGGTGGGGTAACTGGTTGTGATTTGGAGTTGGTTTTGAGAGTCTTCCGTCGACTGAAGTCGGTGGAATGGATTGGGTTGGTTATCTATGGCCGTCGGCTCCAACCCCCAGCATCTATAGCCGTCGGTTTCAACCGACGGAAAAAGATTTTAATAATTTTGATTATATAGCATTCAAAATCAATGTGTTTAGCCATATTTTAATAAATGTGTATGAAAAAGTATTTTACGATTTTGGCAGCGGCGCTTGTTAGCCTTTCATTTTCCGCAGAAGCCCAGAAAGTGGCAGGTTGGGAAATCGGCATCCAGGGTGAGTTTGGGCGCGATTGGTATCATAAAAGTTATGCGCCGGAAGTAATTTATGGAGAACAAATCCTGAACTTTTCTTCAAGCCGCTCATGGGGCGCTGGTTTCTATTTTGAAAAGCCGCTGAATACACGCTGGTCTGTGCTGGGTCAGGCAGGCTATGCGCAAAAGAAAATTCGCCCGCAGCTTTTTTATTATCCCAGCCAAACAGCGTCGCAATCCTATACGAGAGAATTGCATCACAGGGTTGAGGCGGATGCGGGCATGCGGCTTTATCTGAATCCTGAATCTCGGTTGAAGTTTTTTGTGGAAGGCAAACTAGGCGGAAATATCTTCCTCTCGATCGTTCAGCACGAAGCCACCTATGGTGAGATAGTGGTCAAAGATGTTTTTGGCTTTCAGCGCGTTGCGCCGGTTGCATCGGGTTCTGTCGGTCTCAAATGGTCACGACTTACGATTTCTGCAGAGTATAGAGACGATTTGATGGTTTCGCGACGGAGTGATCAAAGGAGCGGGATTTCTGGGAAAGGGTTGTTTGGGAAAGTTGGGTTTGCTTTGTTGAAGGGTGGTAGGTAGAAGTTGTATCACATAGTCGAATATACACGTCTAGTAATTGGGCAAGTGAGGCGATTTGGTTTTCTATATGCGCTGCCCACGATGAAGAATTCGAGATAAAGGCAATAGCTATTTGGGATTTGACGAGTGGCAAGAGGAAGAAAGAAATAGTACTTGCTCTTGAAAACGATTGTCTAAACCTTTCTAGTAGACGTTTTTCCATGATAAATTCATAGAAAAAGCGATCAGCACCAAGGCACCACTCGCTTTTCCCTTTGTCATGCTGAGCGGAGTCGAAGCAAAAGGCACAACGCTATTACGTAAGAGTTGCGTTGTGCTAGTGCTTCGACTCCGCTCAGCATGACAAAAAAATGTCAGTAAATCAGAGAAAATCAGCATGACAAAGAAATATTAGCTAAAAAAACCCAAAAAATTCAATACCCGTTGGCTTCAGCCAACGGAATGATAACGCCGGGGCCTACTTCTTCGCGCTCTTCAGCGCCTCCGTTGTCAGCCAATACTTCGCAATCATATTCGGCACTTCCCATTCTGGCAGCTTGCCTGCTTTCAGGTACTCCATATATTTATTTGCAACCTGCGCAAAATGCGCTTCGTGGCCGTTATCGTATTTTTGCGGGATTGTTACTTCCCAGCCGGCTGCATTCTTTTTCAACTCAATGCCGGGATATTTGTCCTGCGCAGCTTTGAAACCTGCTGTAACTGCGTCTTCGTAAGCTTTACTTTTGTCTTTGGATTCAATGTAAAGCACCGGCTTGTATTTCTGGTCTTTACCCTGACGAACGATCAGGTTCGCCTTCGAACCTTTCATGATAGAATAATGCGTATCGCCCGTTCCTTCCGGCGCCTGGAAATTCCATAGTACCGAAACTTTCGCGTGCACACCTTTCAAAGTGTAAGTCATTTCTCCATTCGAATACACATTCAAAAGGCTGTCTTTCACATCTTTGTCCAAAAAGGCGGGATACTTTTCACTCTTGGTAACCAGCTTGAACTGCGATGGCGTAAGCTGTGTCGCAGTCCGTTTTGCGTTCAGCAGCTTCATATCTTTTTGATAATCCAGAGTCACATCCGGGAAAGCGCTCCATTGAACCAGGTCCACCAAATGCGTCGTCACGTCCACCATTCCTTCACCTTGCTGGTTTACGTCAAAAAACCACGTCGGACGAACAAGCGGCTCACCGGAAATGTATTTGAAAAAATGGTGCACACTTTCCTTCATCACAGCCGGGTCGGACGCAGTTCCTTTTTGTAACTCCCCAAAAATTTCAGGAACCGCAGCCAGCTCGCGCTGTAATGCATTGGTGATCTCATAACGCTCGGTCATGATATCATAAAGCAACACCTTATTTTTATCCGCACTTGCAAAAGCTTCTTTCAGCTTGTCAAAACCTGCCGCGTCGATCGCCATTGGTTTATCGGCCAAAACGTTCAGACCTGCGTCGACAGACTTCTTGATATAATCGGTTTTCTTCTGGTTATTTCCAGCCAAAACCACCACATTACCCTTTTTCTCAGACAGCATTTTGTCCATAAAATCGGTCCCCGTATACACTTCCTCTTTCCATCGCGTAGGATCTTCGGCGCGGGTGTTGTACTTCTCAACCTTGTCCAGGTAAGCTTTCACGTCCGGACCTTCGGACGCATACACGTGCACCACGGAGTCCACATCGTCATACATAGATTTCTGAACAAGCGCCGCGTGGAAGTGACCCGGCTCCACCACGATCAGGCTCAGCGGTTTTTTCGATCCCTCATCATTTGCTTCTTCTTTCTTCGTATTACATGCCTGATTTAATGCCATTGCGCTTAATAAAGCGGTAGTCAAGAGTTGTTTTCTCATTTGAATGGGTTGATGTAACAGGTGCAAGATAGTCCCAAAACGAAACTATGCCTGACTGTAAGACGAAATTTCTTTGAGCATCCCTGAACTGGCTTTATCGATAAAAAGAATTGCATTCGGGTGGGTGCGCAGGATTGTCGACGGGTATAATTCCTGAACATCTTCCTCAACGGTATGGGCGATCGCCTCCGCCTTTTTCTCTCCCGGAACAATGCAAAACGCATAAGTCGCCTTCATCAAAGTCGGGATCGTGAGAGTCAATGCATTGGCTGGTACCTCGTCGAAAGTATCAAAACATACATCATTCACCTGTTGCTGGCGGCAAGCATCGTCGAGCTCAACCTGCTTGACGATCAAAGGATCATCAAAAAACGCAACGTGCGGATCGTTAAATGCCAAATGTCCGTTTTCACCAATTCCCAGACAAACAATATCAGTCGGATTATCAAGCAATAACTGCGTGTAGCGCGCACATTCCGCATCCAGATCAGCCGCATTTCCGTCAAGGTAATTGACAGAATTTAATGGTTTAAAATCAAACAGCCGCACTTTCAGAAAATTGCCGAAATTCTGTGACGCATCGGCCGGTATACCCACATATTCGTCCATGTGAAATGCATTGATCTTCTCCCAGGCTATTCCTTTTTCTTCTTTTAATACTTCCAAAAACTCGTTTTGAGAAGGCGCAGACGCAAAAATGATATTGATAAACTCTTTTGAATCCTGCAACTCACGGATCTTGTCGGCCACAGCCTGCGCCGCACTTGCGCCCATTTCCTGTCTTGTATTGAAGATCTGTATTTCCAAATTGTCGACTTTCATCTTTCGTGTTTTTAATACTTATATAGCGTTATTGTAAATTACTTTTCCTTTCACGATGGTTTTTTGTACTGATATATTTTGGTCAAAAATCACAATATCAGCATCTTTCCCAGCCACTAGGGAGCCTTTTCGCTGGTCAACTCCCATGATTCTTGCAGGTGTCAAACTCGCCATTCTCACCGCGTCGAGCAGCGAAACATCTGCGATTTGTACCATTGTCCGCACCAGTCTGTCGGCGGTTGAAACGCTTCCAGCAAACGAAGTACGATCGGGTAGCTTGGCCACACCGTCTTCCACGATTACTTTCAACCCGTTTTTGAGCGAGCCCAGCGTACTTTCTCCCTCAGGCATTCCGGCGGCGCGCATTGCGTCGGTAATCAATGCAATGCGATCGGCTCCTTTTATTTTATAGATCAGCTTCAAAAGCGGCGCAGGCAAATGCACCCCGTCGGCGATAATCTCCACATCCATATCCAGCAAAAAAGCACTTTCAATGGTCCCCGCATACCTGAATGCATTTCGCCGCGTCACGCCCGACATCGCTGAATATAAATGGGTAGCGAGGGTATACCCATTTTCAAATGCATCCAAAACCTCCTCATAAATAGCGTCAGTGTGTGCTACTGCCGCCAGTATCCCTTTTTGTCTCAGTCTTTTACCAAAATCAATAGCCCCAGGCAACTCCGGCGCGGCACTCCACCGCGTGATCGACGAAGAGTAAGCGAGTACTTCCTCGTACTCCGCCGGATCAGGGTTCCGGATATAACGCGGGTCCTGGGCACCCCGCTGGCTCAATGCGAAATAGGGACCTTCCAAATGCATCCCGAGAAATTGCGCACCGTTTGCATTCAATCCATTTGCTTTTTCGTACAGATCCAAAGTTTCAAGCAAATCCGCCTTTTCACTCGTCAAAGTGGTCGGTACCAAAGCAGTAGTACCATATTTCGCATGCGTCTCCGCAATCCCCAAAAACGCCTCAACACTCCCATCCATAAAATCATATCCGCCACCACCGTGAATGTGAATGTCAATGAAGCCGGGGGCGATGTAATGTCCACCAGCGTCGATGACGTCAGCATCAGGAAAGTCCACGTCCCGAGCCTCAATCCCAACAATAATTCCATCCTCAATCAATACAGTTCCGTTTCGGATGTATCGATAAGGAGTGATTAGTGTGCCGTTTATGATTTTAAGTTTCATTTGTTTTTAGCTGTTTGTCTTACTGCTTCTTGTCTTGTCATGCTGAGCGGAGTCGAAGCACGTTACTGCTCGTGAGTAGCGCCCTTCGACTCCGCTCAGGGTGACAAAGCATGTTACCCCCCAACCCCCCACCTCCTAAACCGATGCCCCTTCACCGCATAAAACACCAGATACAAATAACAAGGGATCAAAACCCAATACGCCTGCCGCACGTCAAACTGATCGGCGAAATAGCCGTAGAAAAGTGGCATGATCGCGTTTCCGCAAAGTCCCATGATCATAATCGAGGCGCCTAGTTTGGTGAAGCGGCCGAGGTCGTCGAGTGCCAGCGGCCATATTCCGGCCCAAACGAGCGAGTTGGCCAAACCGAGCAAAACCACAAACCAGATCGATATGTCAGCTTCGTGACCGAGGAAGTTAACCTGGCCTTTTGTGAAAATAATGAGTAGTGAAAAGACAGTTCCGAGAACCGTGCAAACGCGCAATGCATTCACCTGACTGATAAATTTCGGAATCAATGTAATCCCGATCAGGTACCCGCAAATCGTGCAAAACAAAGTATAAGAAGGAAAAACCTTCGCTTCCAGCAGATCAATGCCCATTGAATTGGCATAACCAATAATGGTATCGATCGCAATCACCTGCGTTCCAACGTGCAGGAAAATTGCCAGCGCGCCGAGGATCAGATGCGGGAATTGGAAAATGCTCGTTTTACCCGCATTGGCAGTAGCAATTTCCTGACTTTCATGCTCGGTATCAATCTCCGGCAAAGGCGATTTGAAAACCAGAATTCCGAGCACAAACAGAAAAGTACCCAGCGCAATATAAGGGTTGATCACCCGGCGAATCAGTTCGTCCAAAGCCGCGCTTCTTTCAATATCAGTCATTGAACTGAGCTGCGCGAAAAGGTCGGTATCAGTAGGTTTCAGGATAACCGCAGCAAAAACAATGGGAGAAAGTATGCCCGCCGCTTTATTGCAAATCCCCATCATACTGATCCGCTGGGCCGCTCTTTCTTTGGCTCCCAGAATGGTAATGTACGGATTAGCAGCAGTTTGCAGGATCGCTAGTCCAATACCAATCGTAAACAAACCGAGCAGGAATATCTCGTAAGTCCGCGTCATCGCGGCCGGTACAAAAATGAATGCACCCAGCGCCATCGCCCAGAAACCAAACATCATCCCTTTTTTGAAACCAACCTTTTTCAACAAAAAGGATGAAGGTACCGACATCACGAAATAGGCAATGTAAAATGCGAATGCGACCAGATAAGCCTGAAAGCTGGTGAGCTCGCAGGCGATTTTGAAATAAGGAATAAGGATGGAATTCACCCAGGAAATGAATCCAAAAATGAAAAACATCACCCCGATCAGGAAAATCGAGATAGTTGTCTCTCTCCTGGAAAGATCTTCCACTTTAATTGCCATTGCTCCTGTTTTCATATCTTTTGTTCCGGCGACTGAAGTCGCCGGCAATTGATTTTTTTGTTTGGCTTTTGCCTGCGGCTTAGCCTTTTTTATCGTTACTTATTGTGATCTAATGATTGATTAGTTGATTTTAGTAATGAATTAGAATTAACAGAAACTCACTCACTCACTCATTCAGTCATTCAATCATTCAATCATTCAATCATTCTAAACCGTCGGCTCCCAGCCTTTCTGATATTCCCGTTTCCAGAATTTCTCAGCAGCCTTATTCCCTTTAATATGCCCGTTCGCAGGATCAATATTCAATGTATCCCCCGAGCGTATCGCGATATTCCCCAGCTGCGCAAGCAATGTACTCTGGTGTCCGCCTACGATCTCTGCATTTAATGCTGTTCCTTTTTTAATGCCGTCAAAAAAGTTCTGGATATGCAGCGCGTCGAGTCCCTGCGATGGGTTCATTTTGTTGAGCGGGTCGATTACGAAATCGTTTTTCGCTTCTTTTACCAGCTTGTTTTTCAGGTCGAAAATCTGGTAAGTGTTGCCTTCGCCTATTTGCAGCGAACCATTATCTCCATAAAACACAACTCCCACACTGGCGCCTTCGATCGTGCGACCGTTGCAACTCCTGCCTTCCCAGGTCATCGCGGTATTATTAGCAAATTCGAGGTTGATAATCTGTGTGTCCGGCGTTTCCCAATCGTCTTTGTAGCGGTAGCGGCCGCCTGAGGAAGTTACCCGCGTCGGATAGTCAACCTGCAAGCCCCAGCGCATTAAATCGAGCATGTGGGTACCATTGTTGAGTGCCTCGCCCGTGCCCCAGTTCCAGAACCAGTGCCAGTTGTAATGCACCACATTGTCTTTGTAAGCCTTGCGCGGCGCGGGTCCCTGCCACAAATCGTAGTCAAGCCACGAAGGCACAGCCACTTCTTTACCGATTCCGATCGACGCGCGGTTGTTGGTATACCAGCCTTTTGCGAAGTAAACCCGGCCGATCACACCCTCGTGAATTGCCTTTATCGCGCCAGCCACATTCGGCCACGAGCGGCGCTGGTTGCCCATTTGAATGATATTCTTGTATTTCTTCGCAGCCGCGATCAGCAGCTCGCCTTCGTGCGGGTTGTGGCTGCAAGGTTTTTCGAGGTACACGTGCTTGCCAGCTTTCGAAGCCAGTATCGCTGCGGGCGCATGCCAGTGATCGGGAGCCGCAACTACCAGCGCGTCCATATCCTTGTTTTCCAGTGCCTTTCTGAAATCGGGTACATTCGCGGGCTTGCTTTTTGAGATTTCTGAAACGGTACTGATCGCCTTTTCAGCAGCGCGAGAATCTACATCAGAAATGGAAACTACCTCGCAATTAGGCTGTAACGCGTAATTGGAAGACAAGGCAAGTCCACGGCTGTTTACGCCCATCATACCCACGCGTACTTTCTCATTTGCGCCGATAATCTTCGCGTAACTCTTGGGAGAAAAGCCAGGTAAAACACCGCCGAATGCCAGCAAGGCGCTTCCTGTGATTGATTTCTTTATAAAATCCCGTCTGTTCTCATCGCCGCCCGACAGGCCAGCAGATGCATTGGTGTTGCTATCTTTTGAATTGGTTGACATAATGGTCAGGTTTAATAGTATCAGTTAAAAAAAGCATTGAAACACGATTCATACTGGTAATCAGCAGCAATGCGCGTTTCAGTTTTTGGTAAATGGATTAGGTATTTTGACAAGATCCTGGATCGTTTTTCCATTGTGTTCAAAACGGGCAAGCGTGTAAACATCGCCATTCGCGCCCACTGCAATCGAATTGACATAAGTGGGCCGCTCGCCGTCTTCGTAAAAGACAGGACCGTGGTCAATGTAAGTTTGGGACGGAATGTGGAAGGTGATCAAATGCAGGTTTTCCAAACCTTTCGCCGCGCCCTTCGCAATCTGGCTTTCGCCTTTAAGCCGTTTTCCATCGACGTAAATCGGCCCGCCAGTGAGGTAATAAATCGTTTCCTGATCGGGGCCGAGCTGAAAACCGAGGTACCCATAGCTGAACTGATCGAACATCCCGCTTCTTTTTGAAGGAGTGGAAGTAATGCGCTCCACGATCTCGATCTGCTCTTTTCTTGGGTCAAAACGAAAGAGATAACCCGAGTTACCGTGTACGCCGTAAGCTACTTTTTCTTCCGGGTGCCAAAATATCTTCCGCCAGTTGTACGACATACTGCCTGGCCGGGTAGGGTCATATTTGCCAAAATAATCAAGACGCAAGTCCAGATTCTGCAACTTCCTGACAGCTCCTACCTCTGGATTATAAGTAAAAATATCGCCCTCAGCCACCGAAAAATACACATCGCCCAACTCTGCATCCACAAAAAGCGACCGGCAAAGTGAGCGGAAATCGTCGCCCGGCGTACCTGCTTCTCCGTCACCCGAAATCGGGCCCAGACTTTTCAGCCGGTTTTGATCCAGATCATAATGAATGAAATTGCCGTGCGGCCACGTAATTCCGTACAAATGCCCGCGCTCGCGATCCATTGTCATGGAAACCATTCCTTCTCCATTCGGCACAATCGCCAGGTCTTCAAATGCACCCGTTTTCAGATCATAAGAAAGAAAATGTCCGCCGGGATAAAGTCCGTAACCTGCCGGAGGCGTTTCGGGCAGCCGGTCCATTCCGTCAATTAACTGGTAAAAACCGACGTGGGTGGAAAAGTACAATTTTCCATTTCTTTCATAAAACCGCACGTGACTTTTGCCTTGCGGAATTGCATTCAGGTTTTTTTCTCCGCAAACTTCCGTCAGATCGGCAATGAAAGAAACCTGGTCAGTCTCGGGATCAAATGCAAACATTTGTCCGCCGATCTCGTGGTTATCAGAAGAAAGTATATAGTAAATCTTCCCGTCGCTTGCCGCGGAAATTGCGTTGTAAGTATCGTGCGCCCGCTCAAAACCGGAGTAATACCGTTTTGCGGTCAGCGTAGTTGTATCGGTCAAGGCTTCAAAAGCCATATAATGATCGTTATTGGTCACTTTTTGTCAGATTTAATAACCCTGGATTCAGGTTTGGTTACGCCCGCTTCTTTGGCCAGCTGCACCAATCCGTTCAGAATTTGAATTTCAACATCGGAAGCCCAAGTCGCGGGCAAACCGTACACAATCGCCGCCGCCTCGCCTTCATACCCGCCTTCGCGCAAAATAGTAGCACTCGGAATGTAGGTCATCACGTCATTGGAATACCCCATCACGAAAGTTTCCTGCCCGAATATCTTTTTAAGATTGATGGCATAATCCACCACCAGCTCGCCGCCGAGTGTCATAATCGCCTGGTTGCCTAACTTCCAAACTTGCAGTGGAAAAGGGTAGGAGGTAGCAAAAGACTCCTTCTTTTCGATTTTTTCGAGCATCCTGTTCGCCCACTTTTGCTGATAACCCTTCGTATTCTTGGCTAATGCAGTGAATTGTTCTTTGGTAGGGGCAGTAGTAAGCGATAGCTCCACTTCCGAATAGGCAGTCGATAATGTCGGTTCCAAAGTCTTCATATCTTCACTCAAAACGCGCTCCACGGCAGCTGCAAGCGTTTTTCCGTACTGAATAGCAAGTGGTACCGTGTGGCGGGGCAATGGATTCTGGTCTGCGCCGGCGCCCTGGAAAAACAATGCAGTAGTACCGGGATACAGTTTTTCAAGCTCGATCTGCGCGTAGCCCGGATAATCGCCCGACCATTTGTACAAGTCCAAAACAGTGGGGTGACAAGCGTAGCCGAATGCAACCGCCAGCATTTTCCCTTTTGCGTCAGACACTTTCAATACCGGTACCGCCGCGTCGCCGGGACCCGTAATCTCGGTTAGCCTTTCTAGAGTAGCTGCATTGTTATTTCTCCGGTTCACCTGAAATCGCGCCACGCCATTTTGCGATTGCAAAGTTGCAGGCTGCAAAGCTTTCAACGCATTGCCCGCCAGCGTCACGATCTGGGTTACGAGCGACGAAGAATACGCGTCAATTTTCTTCTGGTCTGCGGCTTGCAGTGGATAGATATCGGACAATGCATTTCCCAAAACCGGACCTGAATGCGTATGCGAGCTGTTGAGGATAATCTGCGCTTTGGAGAGTTTATATTTTGCCAAAAGCTGGTTCCTGATCTCGTCTGACATACTTTTCGGAAAACCGAGCAGATCCGTCGTGATCAGAATAGCCTGCTTTCCTTCGGCATCTTCGAGCGCCAAAGCTTTCGCCCACAAATCGTGCAGCTTGCCTTCGGAAGGGTGCGTACGAATTGCAAATCCCGCCATCCAAAGCGGACCCTCGGGCGTGATCGCCACTTTGGCCACGCCAGCTTTCCAGCCTTTTTTTTGCGCAAAAGTCAGCGAATGCAGCATTACCAGCGAAATCAGCAGAAATACTCTCATTTCTTCGCAGCAGTTTTGATCTGATCCGCGTGGGCGTACACTTTTTCAATCGCCGTCGCAATGGATTTCATGTCTTCCCTGGTTCCCAAAAGCATGTTCTGAGTAAACCAGACAGCTTCTTCATTACAGATTTTATCATTCACCGGACATTTATTCCGCTCGTTGTATTGATTGATATCGAGCATTTCCTTCGGGTACATTTTCTTGTAGTTCTTCGACTCAAATGTATCTTTCAGGTAAGGCTGCGTATTCAAAGTCGCATAGCCGCTCGCGCAGGGTACACCTTCCGATTGCAATGCTTTGAGAAATAAATCGCGTGACAGGTTCTTGAAACCCGCCTTTTGAAACCGAAATGGAAAAAGGTGGAATGCGCCTTTGGTTACATTGTCGTACAGTTTGTAAGGTACAATTCCGGGAATATCCTTGATCTGGGATTTCAGATATTCTGCATTCTCGTGGCGGGTAGTAGTCTGTGCGTCAAGCCGTTTCAGCTGCGCCAGCCCGATAGCAGCCTGGTATTCGGTGAAACGCAGCTTGGTACCCTGCATTATACTCCCGGTACCCACCGAGCCCACAGCTGTTCCGTACGGGTTTCCAAAGTTGGTATAAGAAAAACAACGGTCCATAAATTGGTCATTGTTACTAACAATCGCGCCGCCTTCACCGATAGGAAGGTTTTTTGAATTTTGAAAACTAAAACAGCCCGCGTCGCCGATCGTACCGACTTTCTGTTTGTTATACTCCGCCAAATGCGCCTGACACGCATCTTCGATCACCAGGAGCTTATGCTTTTTGGCAATCGCCATAATCCGGTCCATATCAGCGGGTAATCCCAGAATATGTACCGCGATGATCGCCTTCGTACGCGGCGTTATTTTCGCTTCAATTTTAGCCGGGTCAATCTGAAAAGTTTCCGGATCAATATCCACAAAAACGGGCATCGCGCCATTTGACAAAACCGCGGAAACGGTGGCTATAAACGTATATGGCGGCACAAGCACCTCATCGCCGCCTTTGATGTCCATTTGATTGATCGTAGCGACCAATGCATTGGTACCATTTACAACAGCCAATGCTCTTTTCGCCCCCAGCGCAGCAGCCCATTCTTTTTCAAACTGAGTTACCACCTGCGCCCGCGACCAAACGCCGCTTCTTAATACTTCCAAAACCTGCTTCTCGTCTGTCTCCGGGTTCCATTGCGGCCAGGTGGGCCACTTTGTGGCGCTCCAAGCTGAGGGACCACCGAGTATTGCGGGTTTTTGAGCCGCGCTGTTGTAAATGGAAAATGCACTGGAAGCGCCTGCTGAGGCAAGTACGAGCCCCGCGCCAGCCAGCGAATTCTGTTTGATAAAGCTCCTTCTTGAAAGCTTATTCAGAAATTGTTTCATGAGATTTCCGGGTTTAGGTGACGGAACAAAAGCTTATTTTTTGCGGGCCTTTGCCAGCACTGTTTCTAGCAATACACTCTTGCCGCCCTGCCTTTTACTCTCGTCGGCGGCTTCCATGAAGGCAAATATCTCGATCGTTTCTTCGGGTGTTACCGGTACTTCGCCGGTTTGGAAGTATTTGATAATATCCTTTAACAAAGGTTCATAGCCGCCGTACGGGCCGAGTACTTTGTTGCCGTCCTGCGTAAAAACAGTCCCGCCGTAATCGTGTTTTCCCGAGCGCGTGCCGCGGAATGTACCCGTGCGTCCATCTTCCCAAATCCCCACTACAATATCCGTATTCGGCGTATTCACGCGGGTTACGCTTTTGCAGCCCGTTCCCATTACGGTATATAAAGTTTCTACGCCGTGTATGCCGTACCAGTAAAAATCAGGGTGCGTTTTTTCAAGAACGGCCGGACTGAATGTATCTGCGCCCAATACTTTGGCTTTATCAATTGCCTCAATGCCTTTGATATACCTCAGCGAAGAGGCTGAAAATATCGGCATTTTATACTTTTTGGAAGCTTCGTAAATAGCCAGTGTATCACTTAGGGAACCTGCTACCGGCTTGTCGATAAACATCCTTTTTCCCGACTTAAAAACTTCCAGCGCCTGCGGCAAATGCAGCCTGCCATCGTTCGTTTCCAGCAGGATTACGTCCGTTTTGCTCAGAAGGTCTTTGATAGAATCCACGATCTCCACGCCCAATTTTTTCACTTCTTCAATATAACCGGGAATGCGTTTCGCGCTGGATTCGATGTCTTTACTACCGTAAGGATAGGCAGCCGTGACTTTGTAACCGTCAAAAACAGGATCTGGCTGGGCGGCGTTCAGTGCTTTGGTGAAAGCAATGCTGTGGGAGGTGTCAAGACCAATAATGCCTACCCGCTTTCCGTCCGCCGGTTTGGCTGATAAAGATTGAAAATCGAGCAAACTAAGCCCGGCGCCTGCTACGGCTGATTGTAAAATGAATGTTCTTCTGCTAAGCGAATGCATAGAGATGTCAGGAAAAGTGTTTGGGAATAGTAAGTACGTAACGAGCTCGGGTACGTACCCGTAAATATACTAACATATTTGAATTTGCAAAAAATCAGTTCTGATAAAATGCCTGGTTCTCCCTGGTAATGATGTCAATAGGCATAAAATGCACCTTTTCGACGGGAGCGCCCAGCACCAGTTTCTGATAAAGCGCCATTAACCCGCGATAACCCTGTTCTTCGGGTTTGTGGCAGATCAGGAAATCGATCAAACCTTCGTTCAGGTAATTGATATTTTCCTTTAAAAAGTCAAAACCGATCAGCGAAATATCAGTCCGCTTGCTTTTCTTCAAAAACGAGGCAACTGCAAAAACCCTTGAATTGGTCACGAAAATCGCTTCCAGATCTTTATGTTCGTGTAAAACGCGCGTCAATGCATTGGTAACCGATAAGTTATCGGTATCCGCAATGTCAATCCGCACGATTTCGCAGGGTTGATTATGATCTGTAAAATAGGAGCGAAACCCTTTTTCGATTTGCTGATAATTATAGTCGATCTCTTTGGAAATATTGACAACCAGCACTTTGTGGTTTTCCTTCAAACGGTAAGTCAGCAATTTGGCACTTACATAACCGCTGTGAAACAAATGCGGCCCAATGTAGCAAAGGTTATCCTGGCCGGGTAAGTCAGAATCTATGAATGCAAGCGGGATCTTTTTGGTGTGACAAGCCTGTACAAATTCCTTTGACTCTTCAATAAATGAAGGGGACAACAGCACACCTTGTACATCTTCCTTCAAAAGTTTACGCGCCTGCTCTTCAAATGAATTTTTATCATTCAAATCAAAAAAATAATGCAGCACTTCAATACCGTACTTTTTTATCTCTGATTCAGCCCGCTTGATACCCCGCAAAGGCGCTTCCCAGAAATCTGTTTCTTCCGAAACCCGTGGGATCAGGACAGCCAGCGTAATAATTTTTCTGGAAGCGAGCCTGCTGGCTAGTATATTGGGTTGATAGTCAAGCTCTTTAATAATATCGTTGATCTTCCGCTTGGTCTTTTCCGAAACGCCCGTCCGGTTGTGAATGACCCTGTCGACCGTGGCGATAGAAACATTGGCCCGTCGCGCAATCTCCTTCACGCCGTAGTAAGTGGTATCTTTTTTCATCCGGTATTATCTGAAAGGCATTGAATGCCCAATATAAAGAGCGTTTTCCCAAAAATAGTAAAGCACTGCCAGCATATTTGCTATTTGTAAAAGGCTGCATCCAAGTTGCTTTTACTTTGATGCAGCCTCATAACAGCGGCTATTCGATGGTTTCCAGCGGCGCAATGTTTCGTTCCGAACCTTCGTAACCTGTATTCTGATTGATCACCGCGAGGGTATTGGCTGTGATTACAATGGAAGGAATAGGCCAGAGAACGTGGAAAGGCGCTATTGCGGCTACGTTTCCAATATACGACACCTTTTTTTCGTAAAAGTTATTGCGTGAATAAACGCGGTCATAGTAGTAATTTTTGGTACTGAAATTAGGCAGATCATAACCTCCTTTGTTCAGTTTTGCTGTGATATACGAAGCACGTACGAGCTCCGAGTGGCGCGGTTCTTCGGCAAAAAGCTCGCGTGCGCGCTCATCGAATATGAAATCGAGCGTCACTTGTCCCGCAGCAACCGGCAATGCCTTCGCCCGCTCGCGTACTACATTCAGGTCGGCAGCGGCGGCAGCAAGGTTATTTTTCCAGAAATGCGCCTCAGCACGCAGTAAGTAAGTTTCAGCCAGCCGGAAAATATACCAGTCGCCGTTTCCGCCCATCGGGGCAGCTTTCGGATCGTCCTGCGGCACGAATGTAATGTAATGCGGCATCGCGTAAAGTGAGTAGAAAGTGTCCGCAAGTACCGCCATATTCTGCGGTTTGATCGGTTTTCCAAAGTCGACAGAAGCCGGGTTATTGTAAAGCAGCTCGTCGAGATCGACCCAGTTGATGTTGCTTCTCCTCAGATCCGTCGTGTTTTTCCAGTTTGCATTACCGAATTTCCAGAGATCATATTGGTAAAATGGCGTGAGCCGCACATTCCCATTTCCGCGACCAAGTGAATCGTACATCGGCCCCGAAGCGAGCGTGCCCGCCTTACCCTGACTATCCCGCACCACTGCATTCCACCACGCACTGTTATAATGCCGCATGGTGTAAAGACCAACTGATTTTGCCCCCGGAGGCGCTTCGAACCGGTCTACAACCGCCAGGATCGTCTCCGTATTCTGAGTTGTATTGAAATTTTTCGGGCGGTGTAAATCCCAGATCACATTGCGTTTCGCATCTGCGGCAGATACACCAAACCGCGTTTTCATCAATGCATACGGTCCATTGATCACAGCGGTCGCTGCTTCGATCGCTTTGTCAAATTGCAGGTTTGCCAGACATATCTTCGCCAGCAAATGGTTACCCGCGCCTTTCGAGATCGCCCCGGCCGGAGCAGTAGCCGGCAGCCATTGAACCGCGAATTCCATATCTGCCTGGATCTTGTTCAAAATAGTCCAGCGGCTGTGCGTTTGGAAATCCAGCTTGGCGCCTATTAGTTCTTTTCCGATAAATGGCACATCGCCATAAGTGTTCACGAGCCGGTAATACCAATATGCGCGGTGCCAGTAAGCTTCGCCCAGAAGCCGGTTACGATCTTCTTCACTGCTCCATTTGATATTATCGATTCTGGAAATCAGCACATTGGCGTTTTTAATTGCGCTATATGCTGAATTGAACATCGCCAGAAACTTGTAGTATCTGTCGGTATTCGGGGTGAGCTTGTAAAAGTCAAGCTGCACGCTGGCCGCGCCCAGGTCGGAGGCGGCGAATTCGTTGATCATAAAGCTGATATTGCCCGTATTCTCATTTTTCAGGTCTTTCCGCATCGTGATCAGCAGCGATTCAAAGCCTGCTTTATCCGTGTACACATTTTCAGGCGTGAAAAAGGAAAGGGGTTTTGGTTCAAGCCACTTTTCTGTACAGGAAAGCGCGACGGCCGCCAATATGGTAATCGTAAATAATATGTTCGGTATCCTTTTCATGATTTCAGAATTTTGGATTGCAATGCATTAAAGTGAGACGGAAACGCCGAAAGTATAAGTACGCGGCATCGGGCTGTAACCCGACTCAGGATCCCAGCCCGGCCATTTATCGAAAGTGTACAGGTTGCGCACGGAGGCAAAAAGGCGCGCATTGTTCAGCCTGATCTTTTCGGAAATGCTCGAAGGCAGGTTGTAACCCAGCGAAAGATCCTGGATCCGCACAAATGAGCGTGGCTTGTAGATCATCACGCCGCCGCCGAATGCATTTTCATTCACATTCAACCGCGCATAATCGTTGATCGGATTATCAGGCGTCCAGTAGGGGATAGCCCAGGTATTCCGGCGATCGTACGTTTCAGAGCCGCGGTGTAAAGCTTCGGCAAACGAACCAATATGCCCCAGATCGGCGCGTACGAATATAGAAGCAGTGAAATATTTCAGGAAATTAACATCGTTGCGAAGCCCCAAACGGAATCTCGGACGCTCCCAGCCGATGAATTTTTTATCTGATAATGCCTCGTAAACCCCATTGTTGTTTACATCTTCCGCTTTAAAATCGCCCGGCTCCATTCGGTACACTGCGGCGGCGTCTTTCTCGGCAGTTTGCCACACGCCCGTCATATTGTAATTCCAAACCCGGTCGATCGCCTGGCCCGGGAACCACTCGTTGGAATAGTCGGGCAGCTCGCGGGTTACCTGTCTTCCGTCTACCTCAACAGTCTCATAATCACCAAATAGCTCTTTAATTTTGTTTCGGTTCAATGAAAAAACAAAGCTCGACCGCCAGCTCAGTTTCGACCGGTTCATATTCACAGTATTGACCGTCATTTCAAAACCCCGGTTTCCTAACCTGCCCAAATTCGAAGTCACACTCTGAAAGCCTGTCAGCTGCGGAAGTAGCCGGTTCATGAGCAGATTTGTCGTCGTCATATCGTAGTATTCCGCGCTGAAATCGATCTTATTTTTGAATAAACTGAGATCAGTACCAATATTGATAGACTGCGTACGCTCCCAAACCAGGTCGTGGTTCGCTAACGTACTGTTGTATACGCCTACTTGCACATTAGTACCATCGTAATACAAATTCTGCTGCATTTGCGCGAGCGCCGAATATGCGCCGATCTCCCGGTTTCCATTTATTCCCCATGATACACGCAGCTTCATCTGGCTCACCCAGTCGAGGTCGAAAAATTCCTCTTCCGAAATGCGCCACGCCAGTGCGGCCGCCGGGAAAACTGCCCTTGGGTTTTTAATCCCAAAAGCTGAGTAACCATCGCGGCGCACCGAGCCCGTAAACAGGTATTTATCATTAAAAGTATAATTCAACCGCGCCATCACCGCATCGCCGGTAATGATCGAATCCGCATTCATTAATGCCGGATTGGTACCGTATTGCAGCCCGTTAAAGCCCAGGTTCTGGTTCGGGACAAATATTTCGTTGCTGATCTGCGTGTACCATTTCCGGTTTCTCTCGGTGCTGTAAAGCAGGGTTACGTCAAAGCTGTGTTTCCCGAATTGTTTGTTCCAATGCAAAAGGTTATCTAAAATAAACTCATAATTGGAAGATTCCTGGCGCGTTCCGTATCCATTTGAATGGTCATTTCCGCCGACGATCGTTTGCGACGACCAGAAGTTGTAGTCTTTCAAAAACTGAAAACGCGGCTGGTAGGAGAGCTTGTAATCAATACCAAAAGGAAGTTTTATTTTGGCAAACATACTGGCAAACAAACTGTTGATCTTCCGGTATTTATCCTGACCATAATAATTGATCAGAGGATTGATACCTCCGGGATAATCGTGCGGGTACCAGTTCACATTTCCCTGCGCATCAAATTCGGAACCGTACGGACTGGTATTGAACATACCCGAAAGATTGGCAGGCACCGCACTTTCATCCCGGTCGGAGAACTGCGTGTTTACACCCACATTCAGCCAATCCGTTACAGTAAAATCCACGTTCAGGCGCGTTCTCAATGCAGAAAACTTGTCGCCGATCACCACACCTTCATTGTTGGTGTAACCCAGTGAATAGTAGTAATTAAACTTATCAGAGCCGCCCGCGACGCTCAGATCATAATTCTGGCGGAGGCCCGGCTGCATTACCTTATTGTACCAATCTACCGACTTGCCGGCCTTGTAATTTTCAAGTTCGGTAGGGAAAAGTCTCAATCTGCCCAGCCACTCGTCGGTGTTGTCGGGCTGTGGATTATTGCTGGCTTTTCTCCATTGGTCCACGGTTACGCCGGCAGGGAGGTTTTGTGGGTTAAAATAATAGTAGCCGGGATTTCCTGAGTTGGTCACGCGCAATATGTCCCTTCTGAAATCAAGGTAATTGTCGGCTCCGAAAGGCCTGAAATCGTTGGCCACTTCGGTAATCCCCAGTTCACTCGAAAAGTTGATTGTCGTCTTGCCTTTGGTTCCCTTTTTAGTAGTGATCATCAAAACCCCGGCCGCCGCCCGCGCTCCAAAAACGGCTGTGGAACTGGCATCTTTCAAAATGTCAATCGTCTCAATATCAGATGGATTAATGTCCCGGATACTGCCATTGAAAATCACCCCGTCGAGCACGATCATCGGCTCGGTGGATGCATTCAGCGATTTAGGCCCGCGTATTTCGAGCGACCCGCCACCAGCTGCGGTGGTAGATTGATTGGCATAAAAACCTGCGACCGTTCCAGTGAGCATATCAGTCAACTGCGTCATCGACTGGTTTTGATAAGCTTCCTTATTGACCCGCATTACCGCGCCGGTCAGGTCACTTTTCTTCATCGTACCATAACCCACCACTACCAGCTCTTCCAGGTTGGTCAGGGAAGGTTGCAAAATTACATCGATCGAAGATTGGCTGCCGACGGTAACTTCCTGTTTATCATACCCAATAAATGAAAATACCAGAACAGATTCTTTGGCGGCATTGATGGTGAAATTGCCTTCCGCATCCGTGCTTACCCCTTTGTCTGTCCCTTTCACGACCACATTTACACCAGGGAGGCCGATTTGAGCCTGTTTGTCTATCACTTTTCCTTTGACAGGAATCTCCGTTTGCGCCTGCACAATAGCTGGTGACGCTTGTACGAGAATTAGTAAACACGCGAATACCTTAAAATAGTAAAGTTTGATCTTGTTCATTTTGAAATGGGTTAAAGGCTGGAACAGTGAGCGGGTACGTACCCGTAATTTTCGAAAACGTTTAGGCCATATAGATTTTTTAGTTTAAAAAAATAAGAATTGGATAGCCCAATGCGCCGCGCGGAGACGCATTGATAAGATATGTATCGGGTACGTACCCGCAAGATATAAATGTGAATTTAATTTTCCAAAAGCATTATTTAAATTTTGTAAAAAATATAAATGAAAGAATATAATAGTGACAAAGCTGCTAAACATAATTTACAGCCTTGTGGACGAAGGAGGCAGAATATTCAACAAAATGATACTTAGGAGCTCAAAACAAAGATTATTTGATAAATTCCCTTTCCGTCATAATCTGCCTATCCTTATGTTCCGAATCGTTTTAGCTTCTGCTGCTTTTTTTAGTATCTGTTTAATGGTTGGATTTCAGTCCACGAAGCCGGTTGCAAAGTCGCCGAATATCGTACTCTTTTTCATCGACGACCTCGGATATGGCGACCTGTCTGTGACCGGGGCGCTGGGTTATCAAACGCCAAACCTTGATAAGCTGGCAGCGGAGGGTACACGTTTTACCAATTTCATGGCAGCTCAGGCGGTTTGCAGTGCGTCAAGGGCTGCATTGATGACGGGTTGCTATCCGAACAGGATCGGTATTTCAGGCGCATTCGGCCCCGGCTCAAAAGTAGGACTCAATCCAAAAGAGGAGACAATTGCGGAGTTGGTGAAGGCGCGGGGATATGCGACGGGGATTTTTGGTAAATGGCATTTGGGCAGCGAGCAGGAATTTTTGCCGTTGCAGCAAGGGTTTGATGAATATTTCGGGGTACCCTATTCGCACGATATGTGGCCGCTCCATCCGTGGCAGGAACGCGCGAAATATCCTCCATTGCATTGGATCGAGGGTAATAAGCCAGGAAAAGAGATCAAGAACCTGGAAGACGCCAGTGAGCTGACACCGAAAATTACCGAGCGCGCTGTCTCATTTATACGTAAAAATAAAAACAAGCCGTTCTTTTTATATATCCCGCATCCGCTCCCGCACGTTCCCCTTGCTGCCTCACAGCGATTTCGGGGGAAGAGTGAAAGAGGGATTTTCGGAGATGTTTTAATGGAGCTTGACTGGTCGGTGGGAGAGGTGATGAAAGAGTTAAAAAGTCAGGGTATTGATGAAAACACACTGGTCATTTTTACCAGCGATAATGGTCCCTGGCTCAATTACGGCGATCACGCAGGTTCGTCCGGAGGGTTTCGCGAGGGAAAAGGAACTTCGTTTGAAGGCGGCCAACGCGAGCCTTGCATTATCCGCTGGCCCGGCGTGGTACCTGCCGGCAAAGTTTCCAACAAGCTGCTTTCCACCCTCGATGTGTTGCCGACTATTGCCCGCCTGACCGGAGCCAGCCTGCCGAAGGAGAAAATCGACGGTATCGACTTTACAGATTTGCTGAAAGGTGACGAGACCAAAACTCCCCGCAAGCAGTTGCTGTATTATTACCGGAAAAATAACCTCGAAGCAGTTAGAAAGCATAATTGGAAGCTGGTCTTCGCACATCCCGGCAGAACTTATGAAGGTTCAGCTCCCGGAACAAATGGCCAGCCCGGCCCGAGTCCCGAAGACCACGCATTTCCCAAAGCACTCTATGATCTCACCCGCGACCCCGGTGAACGGTATAATGTACTCGACCAGTATCCGGCTATTGTGGCCGATCTGGAAAAGATCGCGGAAAATGCGCGCGAAGATCTGGGTGACGATCTACAACAGCGGACGGGGAAAAATGTGAGACCGGCAGGTCAGGTAACGCGTTGAGATTGTTAATCAAGTATTACTGCGGTCACAATGTCTTTTTATATGAATTAAGTGCTTTTTGAGATCCTATGAAGGTTACCTTCTTTAAGTTATGTTTTGCTTTCAGCTTGCTGTCACCTGCATTATGGGCACAGTCAGGCAAACCAGCGCGTCCGAATATTGTTTTCATACTTGCCGACGACCTGGGTTACGGCGATGTGGGTTTTAATGGTCAGAAATTAATTAAAACACCGAATATCGACCGGCTGGCGAGTGAGGGGATGATATTTACCCAGTTTTATGCAGGTACTTCCGTCTGCGCGCCGTCACGGTCTTCCCTATTGACCGGGCAGCATACCGGCCACACCTATATCCGCGGAAACAAGGCGGTACAGCCCGAGGGCCAGCATCCTATCCCAGATTCAGTGACGACAGTTGCGGAAATATTGAAGAAGTCGGGGTATAAAACGGCGGCTTTCGGTAAATGGGGACTGGGGCCGGTGGGTTCGGAGGGTGAGCCTGGTAAGCAGGGTTTTGATAAATTTTACGGATATAATTGTCAGAGTCTGGCCCACCGCTACTATCCCAACCACCTCTGGGACAACGATCGGAAAATTGTGCTGGAAGCAAACCAGAACCTGATGTATCAGAAGGAATATGCACCTGACCTGATCCAGAAGCAGGCACTCCAATTTGTAGACGAGCAGTATTCCCATCAACCGTTTTTTCTCTTTTTACCATATATATTGCCGCACGCCGAGCTGCTGGTCCCTGATGATAGTCTGTTTCAACAATACAAAGGCAAGTTTGAAGAGAAATTTCACCGGGGTGCAGATTATGGCGCGAACGCTACAAACGGCGGCTATACTTCACAGGAATATCCCAGGGCTACTTTTGCGGCAATGGTCGCTCGGCTGGATATGTATGTGGGGCAGGTGGTCAATAAGTTGAAAGAGAAGGGTTTGGATAAAAATACGCTGATCATTTTCACCAGCGACAACGGTCCGCATGTGGAAGGTGGCGCTGATCCGAAGTTTTTCAACAGCAGCGGCGGTTTCAGGGGTGTGAAGCGCGATTTGTACGAAGGTGGCATTCGCGAACCTTTTGCAGCACGCTGGCCGGGTACGATCAAACCGGGTTCGAAAAGTGATTACATAGGCGCTTTCTGGGATATACTACCCACTTTCGCTGAGCTTGCACAGGCCAGATCGCCGCAAGGTATCGACGGGATTTCATTTACCGATGCATTAAAAGGCAAACCGACCCAGAAGAAGCATGATTACCTATACTGGGAATTCCACGAACAAGGCGGGCGGCAGGCTGTGCGGCAGGGTAACTGGAAGGCTGTCAGGCTAAAAGCAGCTGGAAATCCCGACGCGTTGGTTGAGCTCTACGATCTTGCCAAGGACCCGGCAGAAACAACCAACCTCACCCCGCAATTCCCCGAAAAAGCCAAAGAACTCGGCCAGATCATGAACCGCGCCCACGTCACGTCGGCGATTTTTCCGTTTGGGAGTTTGGCGACGAATTGAAAAATTTAGCTACCGCAGGATAATTCGAGGAAGCCTATGTTATTTGATTTATGTAAATCGAATTTCGTAAATTTCATATAAGCATTCGAAAACCTGATGAAAGCTATCACACATATAAATTGGGCATCGGTAATTACCGCAGCGCTTTCAGGGATTGGAGGAGGAGCAATGCTGGGCGGCTCATTGTTCGGCTTTTCCGGAGCCGTAACCGGCGGCCTGGTCGGGGCGATCGTTTGTGGCCTGGCGGAGGTCAATAGCGAAAAGCGGATCCGTGGCGAGCAAAATATGTGATACGATGGAAGTAACTCCATTTTTCACTGCCTGCTGGACCGGTTTCGGCGGGATAGTGTATGTAGCGGTCCTGGTGGTTCAATGCCGAAGAGAGCAAATTAACTCCTTAGATTTCGGCGCTTCGTGCTTTCAATTCTTATCTCTTCTAAATGGTGCAAAGCAGATCATAGGTGTTTATCAATACTATTATTTCTATGCAAAAATCTTTGAGCTAGATCGGCTATATCTCGCCTATGGTGGTCTTTGTGTGATGTGGATTGCCTACATCGGTTTGAAGAAAAGATTTGCATTCGCGGCGGCTA
The DNA here is from genome assembly GCF_021390335.1 of Dyadobacter sp. CY343. Taxonomy (GTDB): domain Bacteria; phylum Bacteroidota; class Bacteroidia; order Cytophagales; family Spirosomataceae; genus Dyadobacter. The sequence goes on from NZ_JAJUXK010000001.1 coordinate 116,301, forward strand.
GGCATTAAGGAAGTTACGATTTTCCCGTTTGGGAGTTTGGCGACGAATTGAGCCTTTTTACCGTTGATTGCAATTATCAACCTTAGAATAAAGCGCTAAGCAGAAAATGGTTACGCATACATATTTGGCTAAATTTGTAGGAGATATTTTATTTCCAATCAACAAAAAAGCAATGGCACGTCCTATAAAAGATACCCCGGTTTTGCGTGGAAAAGCTGCTGTAAAGTTTCATAACCAGCTTTACAGTAATAGGAATATAAAAGCGTCTGCTGCCGATTTCGCTAAAATCAAAAGTGACTTTGACTTCATTACTTTGTTGTCGGACAAAAAATAAGTCATAAATGATTCCTGGCCTTATCAGACTGACAGATGATTACAATTTTAAATACTTCAATTGTGAGGATAGCGATCTCAATGACTTTTTCCTGAATGAGGCAAAATCTTATCAAAAATCGCTTCTTGCTGTAACTTATATTCTTGAAACCAATGGAGAAATCGTTGGTTTTTTTTGTGTGTCCAATGACCGGATTTGCGCGGAAGACGCAAGTGTGAAAAGTAGATGGAGAAGAGTAAAGGACAGTTTGCCGTTTCCCAAACGGAGGTCAAGCTACCCTGCTGTCAAAATCGGTCGGTTTGCAATCAATAAAAAATTTCAGACGGGAGGGTTTGGCAGTAGGTTAATGAATACGATCAAATATTCGTTCGTGATAGGCAACAAAACGGGATGCAGATTTATTATTGTAGACGCTTACACCAGATCTATAAATTTTTATGAAAAGAACGGCTTCATTGAATTGCCGACAGATGGTTCCTCTCGAAACAGCAAAACGAAATTAATGTATTTTGATTTAGGAGTGTTTAGTCAAATGAATTAATACATTTACCTAGTCAAATCAACCCCAACCCAGCCGCCAGCTTGATCAGCGACGCGGTATTGGATACTTCGAACTTCATTAACAGGTTCTGGCGGTGGGTATTGACTGTGGTGACGCTGACGAAAAGCTGCTCGGCGATCTGGGGGTTAGTAAGTCCTTCTGCGATCAATATTAATACCTCCTTTTCGCGTCTGGTTAAAAATGGGACGGTTTTCGGAGGGGCGGAGGAAGTAGCCTGATCAAAATTGACATTCATAAAATATCCCCCGGCCTGCACCTGCCGGATCGCTTCCAGGATATCTTCTTTTCCCGAACTTTTGATCAAATACCCCGACGCGCCGTTCTGGATCATTCTCGACACATAAGCACGCTCGTTAAATGTGCTCAGCGCCAGCGTTTTTACATTTGGATATTGCTCTTTAATTTTTTTACAAAGGTCTATTCCGCTGATGTCGGGCAGGTTAATATCCAGAAAAGCAATATCTACTTCGTTGGTTTTGAGAAATGAAATAGCGTCGATCGCATTGGAAGCGGTTCCAACTACTTCAATACCTTCACAATCAGTCAGTAATGATTTCAAACCTTCCAGTACCAGCGGATGGTCGTCTACGATCAGGATCTTGATACTCATGATAAAAGTTTAATAATCATTTCAGACTTCAATTTCGACCAATACGGAAGTGCCCTCGTCCGGCGCGGACTGAATATCAAGCCGCCCGTTCAGATAATCTACCCTGGCCTGCACATTCCGGAAACCGGCTCCTTTATTCTGTTCCAGCGCAGCCACGTCAAATCCTTTGCCATTATCTTCAACAGTAAGGCTCACAATATGATCGACTTTGGTGAGCTGCACCTGCACTTCGGTGGCTTCCGCATATTTCAAAACATTGTTCAAAAGCTCCTGAACAATCCGGTAGAGGACAATCTCCACCGAAGAATCCAGACGTTTTTCCAACCCGAAATGCTGCATGGTCACTTTCAGTGTCCCCGAAGTACTGATACCGTCGCAAAAATCTGTGAGCGCGTCAATCAGTCCGAAGCGGACGAGCGTTTCGGGCATCATACTGTGTGCCACGCGGCGCATTTCACCAATCGCGCCGTCGAGCTGGTTGAGCGCCCGCGTAAACGTCAGCGCGCTTTCCTCGGGCAGAATTACATTTCCTTTCACAGAATTGAGCGTTAATTTAATACCTGACAATAACCCGCCCAGTCCGTCGTGCAGATCGCGGGCCACGCGCGTTCGTTCCTCTTCCTGACCTTTCAGAATAGAATTGGTAGCGACAAGCTGCTTTTCCTGCTGCAGCTGCGTGACCTCGTTTTCCGCAATCCGCTTCCTGATCACAATGTTCCTGTAAATGAGCATTGCGATTACGAGAATTACGATCAGACCGCCGATCAGACCATATATCAGCGTATTTCGCGTTTGCTTTTCATTTTCAAGAATGACGATCTGCTTTTCCTTCTGGGCCGTTTCGTATTTAGTATCCAGCTCCTGAAGTTGCTTTTGAACATCGGCTCCCTGTATGGAATCATTTAGCAGCACATATTTCAATAAATAATCATAAGCCGATCGATGCCTGTTTTGCCGGTAGAGGTCGGTCGCATAATCCTCATAAAGTTCGATCAGATGATCTGTCATACCATTTTCCTCGGCGATTTTCAGTGCCTGCTCGGTATATTCGGCGGATAAGTCAGTCTGGTTACTGTCCTCGGCTACAAACATCAATGCCCGTAAAGCTTCCATTTCCAGGAACACATTGCCTGATTTTCTGGCCAGTGTCAGCGCTTTTTCACCATAATTCCTGGCATCATCAAGCTTTTTTCGTGCGCGATTGGTTCGGCACAATCCTGTATATCCCTGAATCACAAACATATCCGCGCCAATTTTTTCTGCTATCACAAGTCCTTCCTTGAAGTTTGTTTCGGCTTCCTTATACCTTTTCAGATTGAAGTAAGTGTTGCCGATATTGGTGATCAGATCGGCAAGTTGCAGACTATCTTTCTGCTGCCTGGCAAGCGCAACTGCCTTTTGCTTGTAAGTCAGCGATTTCTCAAACAGGTTGGCGTGTTCAAAAGCCGAGCCGATATTCACATACAAGCGCGGGAGATATTGTTTTGATCCAAGCTTTTCGAGGATGCCGGCCGATTGCTGGTAGTATTTTATCGCCTCTGTGAAATTGCCGAGATAGGTATAGCTTGCCGCAATATTGGCCTGGCTTTTTGCCATATTGAGCTGGCTTTTCATTTCACGCGCGATCACCAGACTTTCCTTATTCAGTTTCAGTGCCTGCTCAAATTTCCCTTTCATGTTAAGAACGTAGGTGTAATAGGTAATGTACTTGAAGCTCCCCGCCGGATAGTCCAGCTTTTTGCTCAATTGCCCCGCGAGCAGGTAATATTTGGCTGCGCTGTCCAGATTTTCATTTTCCAGCAACTGACCGTAGTCAATATAAGCGAGGACACGGTTGGTATCCTGCCTGCTGGACTGAATACGTTTCAAAATAGCTTTTGCGTCACTGTTTTGCGCGGTTGCATCCAGGCATAGCAGGACGAAAAATGCTGCTTTCAAAACTGATTTCATAGATTATCGGAGGAGTTGAGCTGAAATTGACATTTGCAAAATTCCTAAATAAATCATTTCAATAATATCCTATAAAAGCATGATTTTTCAAATCTCCTGCTTTTATACGATTGATTGACAAAAAGATGCGGGGCTACCTTTGCATCATCGGATTGGGAACATTTGCATTCTTTATCCGAAATCTAGTTAGCCATGAAAAAGTTTTTTGCATTCGTACTCTCAGTCAACCTATTTTTTTCTTGCGTAAATGAAAAGAACAAAGACAAGCCGCCCGCTCCCGAGCCAGCCGCACAGATCGCCGGCAGCTACAGAGTGACTTTGTTGAAATTCAATGGCAAAAATGTGCCGCTGAATGATACCGACGTGTTATTTCAGCTGGACCGGCTTTCTGACAAAGTAGTAACGGGAAAAATGAAGGTGGTACTGGGAGGAAAATCGGTGCCGGACGAAGACCTGTGTAACCTGTATCTCACCCGTGCAGGTTATGCAGGTATTGATCTCTTCGACCAGACTGAAAAGATCGGCCATATTGATAAAACCAACCGGCTGCACATTTTGGTTATTTTTGAAGGCAGAAAGGTGGAAATAGTGGCTGTGAAAAAATAAGAGTTACCGGCTGCTACCCGAGATCGCCGCCGTACTTTCACTAATTTTTCTTTGATAGGTTTGCAACGGGACTGTCTGAATATAGCCTTTTGTACCATCTTCGAGCTGCACCCGATATCCTTTCGACATTTCACCAATAACCCGAAAAACAGTGTTTTGAGGCAGCGACCGGATCAATTCCGTTTTTTGAAATTGGGCGGATGTAAACAGGTTCGCCTTTCTTTTTAGCGTAACAGTATCTCCCAGCCATTTGGACATTTCGGGCAGGCCGGGCACTTTCTCAGGCCTGTCATTAATAAATGGCAGAGGGTTAACCGCGCCCTGGCCGCGCTGGTATATTCCGAAATGCAGGTGAGGTGCAGTAGTGATCGCATTGCCCGTATTTCCGACGAGCCCCAAAGTATCTCCCAACATGACCCGCTGGCCGGTTGATACCAGCTGACTATCCAGATGCGCATAATACAACGAATAGGGGCTGGAAAGAGACGAGAGGAAAACTACTTTTCCGCCTAGATTATTCGTGCCTGTCTGTGTGATAAAGCCGCTTTCAGAAGCCACGACGGGCGTACCTCTTTTGGCGCGGATATCGATTCCCTCATGGGAGCGTACTCCACCATCGCGGTCGGCGCCCCAGAAGCTCATCACGTCGCCCATGCCGCGGCTCGCGACGGGGAATGCGAGTGAGGGTAAGGTGGTGAGAGAGAGCGTCACCGTAATCTGCTCACTCAAACCTGTTTGCAGGCGCAATAGCAAAGTGTCCTTGTCGTAGTTCGTGTAAGTGAGGGACTGTCCATCCTGGCGCAGGTAGTCCATCCGCTGCGTTTTACCATTTTGTTTCACTTTATATAACTCCACAAAAAGGCGGCTGCTGGAATCGCTATCGGCGCGATTTGGTGTAATAATCAGTCTTCTTCCCTCGGGAATATGAAGGCGGATCGCCTGCGCCGGTACCGAATCACCCAGGAAAAAACGCTCCTGATACGGCGCGACCGAGAATATCGAATCACGCAATACCGTTTCACCGACGCGAAACCAGGTCTGTCCGGCCTGGGTTTTTTCCATCTTATCCTTCAACAAATCCCGCTCATAATGCTCCTGCGGCGTAACCGGAAACCAATGCGAAACCGGCACCGGCTTACAACCCGCCAGCACAGCCAACACCAACAAAATCAGGAAACTGCTATTTAATATCTTCATCATTTCAAGCTCACGTTTCAGCCGTCTGCTAACAAATCCATGCCATAGGGAAGGCGGATTCGAGGGAAGAAAACCATTTGAATACTTTGCGGAATTCATTCTGCAAATCTTTTATGATAGCGTATCCGGAATTGGTTAATATCATCCACGAGACACATCAGCTCATGCAGGATAGTACTGCGAAAGCGATCAATAAATACCTTACTATACGGAATTGGCTGATTGGTTTTTATATAGTAGAGTTTGAGCAGAATGGGCGGGACAGAGCAGCGTATGGTGAGGGGCTTCTTCAAAAGCTTGCAGAGTCTCTAAGTCAAAATTCACTTTCCTACCGGAATCTGAAACTATTCCGGCAGTTCTACTTTTCATATCCGGAAATAGCTCCGGTTGTTTTCTCTCAAATTGAAACGCTGAATTCAGGTATGATACCTGGGCAAATTAGAAATCTACCATTATCAAATCTGCGAGACTCAATTGGGCAATTGCCGATTGCCCAATTGAACCATACTTCTAAGATCAATCCCGAACTGCTAATTTCAAGATTGTCTTATACACATTTGGTGCAACTCTTTCCTATTGATAATCCGGTAAAACGGTCATTTTATGAAATTGAATGCATGAAGAGTAACTGGACCGTCAGTGAGTTGCGGAGGCAGATCAACACGCTTTATTTTGAGAGATCGGGAATGAGTTTAAGACCAGATAAAATGGAATTCGCTACAAAGGAATTGAAAGAGAAGCCACAGATTGCTGACCTCATCAAATCTCCTTTTACATTCGAATTTTTAGGATTTAAGTCAAAAGATGTGGTCTATGAAAATGATTTGGAGCAGGCGCTTGTCGATAATCTGGGAGAATTCTTGATCGAATTAGGGCATGGTTTCTGTTTTGAGGCTAAACAAAAGCGCATTATAATCGGGGATGAATATTTTTTCGTCGACCTTGTGTTTTATCACAGGATATTGAAGTGTCACGTCTTGATTGAATTGAAGACCAATGAATTAAAACATGAGCACATCGGCCAGCTGAAAACGTATATTAACTATTATAAAAAAGAAGTAATGGCCACGGATGATAATCCTCCTGTTGGCCTTTTGCTTGTTACTGATAGGAATAAGGCGCTGGTTGAATACGCGGTTGCAGATAGTGATTTGCCGCTATTTGTAAGTAAATATCTCGTTGAATTGCCTACGAAAGAGCAGCTGGCCATTTTTATTCAAAAGGAACTACTAAAATCATAAAAAGGGGTATTTAGGACAAAAAATTTCTATATTGGCAGACGCTTCAATTCTTTTCTTACCAAGAATATCTCGCAGCCATGGTACAACTAGGTCTTTTGATTACGAATAGGCACCGCTTGCTCAGCGTGGCGGCTATTCTGGATGTTTTTGAATCAGTTAACGGGTTTTGTGAAGAGGCGGGGCAGGAGCCGGCGTTTAACATTACGCTGCTTTCCCCCGACAAAGAACCGGTTCAATTTTATGGATCGTATTCCATGCAACCTATTGGTGGTGCTCCAAAGCAAGATCTGATACTGGTGCCTGCATTTGGCGCTGGTGATTTGAAAACGTCGATTTCAGCTAATCTGGCGTGCATTTCGTGGCTTAGCGAGCAGCATAAGAACGGCGCTGAACTTGCGAGCTTTTGTACCGGCGCATTCCTGTTAGCTGCGGGTGGTTTGCTGAATGGCCGCGAAGCCACAACGCATATCGATTCAGCCCAGGCGCTGGCGACGAATTTTCCGGATGTGATCATGAAAAGCGACGCCGTGGTGACCGACGACAGAGGTATATACACAAGCGGCGGGGCAACCAGCAGCTTTCATCTGATGCTTTATCTCATTCAGCATTACTGCGGGAAAGAACTCACTTTGCGGACTGCCAAAATGTTCGCGATCGATATGGATCGCGAGCAGCAGACATATTTCGGGACTTTCAGCCCGTCTCTCAACCACGGCGACGGATTGGTAAACCTTGCCCAGCAGAAAATTGAAAAGGAATACCAGGAAGGAAGTACCATCGAGACTCTTATCCAGGATATTCCAGCGAGCCGCCGCAATGTGGTGAGAAGATTCAAACAGGCGATTGGCGTAACTCCGATCGAATATTTGCAGCGTACGAGAATAGAGGCGGCTAAAAAGTTGCTCGCACAAACAGACCAAAGTGTATTGGAAGTAATGCTGAATTCGGGTTATAATGATCTGAAATCGTTCAGACAACTCTTCAAGAAAAGCACCGGCGTGACCCCCAAAGAATATCGTGATAAATTCAATATCGCCCGGCTTGAAAGCAGCGCGCGACTTGAAAGGCGCATTGCCGGAACAGCATATTAACAAAAATGGCCTGATTCGTCAGGCCATTTTTGTTTAGTTTAGTTTCGCCACTTTTCGGAACGCGTGTTCCTGTTCCTGGCTTACTTCTACAATGTACATGCTCGCCGGAAAGTGTGCGATATCGATCCGGTGTGAAAATTTGTTACCCGGCTTATTCACCTTCGAAGTGTGGTGCAGGCGGCCTGTCGCCGCTTCGAATATCTTGATCTCTACCTGTGTGTTCTTTTCGTTTGCCAGATCAATGCTAATAAAGTCAGTGGTAGGGTTGGGGAAGATAGTAACTTCGGCGTGCAGCACTTCTTCAAGCACAGGCGCTGCAATTTCGGTCGCTGCTACTCTTGCATTTGAATTGTCGGCTATTACAAAAATCGGCGTTTCGCCAGCTGTAACGGTAACTTGTCCATCAACGATCGGCAGTTGCTGTGAGCTCATATTGTTACTACCAACCTGCGGCGTGAAGACTTTCGCTACGCCCGCTTCATTCAGATTCAGGGTATACTCCGCTGTGCGGCCAATTTCATCCGGCACGGTCAGAACGTACATCGATTTTCCGTCCAACTCGTAACGATCAACGATAGGATCTGCGTTCAGCGTTTCCTTGTAGCGGTAGTTTCCAAATTGTTTATTGACCTGAAAAAGATAATCCGCAGCGGGGCGACGTGTCTGGTCGGAATTGAGCAGGCCGGAAGTCCCGAACATGCCTGAACCGTTGTTGTCGTCATACATTTGATAGTAAAATACTTTTTCAATCCCCGATCTTGCCGAAACAAGAGAAGTTCTCAATATCCAGTCAGCCTGGGTAACCAGTTCCGATTTGCTACCGATCGCGATCGCTTTCAAGGGACTTCCCTGATTGATATCATAACCCGTTTCGGTGATCCAAACCGGCATATCCTGAGAAAATTCGTGGGCTGTTTTTACATAATCATCAATAATTTTCTTTGCATTGATATTCTCTGGCGCGGTACCACGCGTGGAAGTACCGCTCTGGGTCATAGTCGAATTGTCGATATACAAATGGAAATTGACAATATCCCAGCACAGATTCACGCTTCCGTCGGACTTGTAACCGCGGAATTCCCTGCACCAATCCACCATTCCTTTGATATAATCTGACCCGGTTACCAGTCCCGCGATCACCACTTTCATATTCGGATCAGCATTTTTTACACCAACACCAGCTCCCATTGTGTTTTTATGACCATCATAAAATGCAGATAAATTAGCGGCATATTCCCGCGCAGTCTGGTACGCTTTGCGGCCCTTCCACCATTTGTCACGCTCGTTGTCACATTCAATGTATTTGACAAGATTCAAACCAATCTTAACCGAATTTGGAACGTCGTTATACCACCTCGGCGTACTGTGCGTACTCAGTAATGCAGGATCCACAGCTGTGTTACTTCCATACCTGGCCGCATATTGAAAGCCCATTTTTGCCTGCTCAATATAAGATGCAGGCGCAGCAAAGTCCATTCCGAAACGAACAGGCGTATTTTCATTGTCACGCTCGCCTGCCGGGTAGCTGTCCAGCATCCAGCCGGGAAGTGTTTTAAGGCAAGCCAATACTTCTATATTTTCAGCCTTACAACGCTCGTAGATCGCATCGTAATTCCAGCCGCCGGATATAGTCGGGTTGTAGGAATAAACGCCTTCCTGCGATTCCAGTTTTTCCCAGTCCATATAATGCCGGAAGCCGGAAAAGCTTTTTGCCGCATTCATCAACGGCTCGTTGATCACCTGTGGGTTGTTACCTACCTCGAAATTCCACTCATAACCATTTACACCAAAAGTATCCCCCAACCGAACCGATTTATGAGGAACCGGCGAAGCGCCTTGTGTCGGTGGCGTATACGTGCCGTAAAATTCTATTTCCGTAGGCATTACACCCTGGATCCTCAGTACCAGGTATTTGATATTGCCGACAACTGCATTGAGCTTAAACTTTTCTTCGTCCGAAAGCTGCGCATCCGGGTAAGGTCCAACCCAGCTATTGTATTCATATCCTTTAAAAGAAGCGATTTCAATGCGTTCCCAATTGCTGGTGATCACTGATAAAGTCATCGGGGCCTGTGCCGCCGAGCCTTCGTGATCGAAGAATTTAATGCTTTGCAAACTCATTTGCTCACCTTCCAGTAATGGGTAATAGGCTTCATAATCGTTCACTACTTTCCCCCAGCCGGTATTCACACTTACTTGTGTATTGCCGTCAAAAAGCGGTTCCAGTGAACTGGCCGCATTCGTAAGCTGGTACCACCTTTTGCCGTCGATCGTGATCTTGTTAGAAGGAGTAGAGGGTGAATCGGGATGAACCTCTTGCGTACGCGAAACGGGAGAGGCAGCGGAAAAGGAAGTACTCTCAGTTTGTGAAGCAGTAATAAGCGCGCTACCCTCGCCAACAACGCTGGCCTGCCAGTTTGATCCCGCATTTGAAACAGTGATCACAGCAGTATTGGAAGAAGAAAATGTGATCGGAACCTCGGTATTGGTACTTGTGGCTGTTAATGTAAATGGCCCGCTGGTAACGCTTTTGGCAGGCAGCGCTTCAAACGAAATCACGCCGGCTGGTTTCTGCACATTTACAGTTTGCACATCAAACCAATTAAAGTTAAAACCGCCCCTGTTTGCATATAAACGCAGCACCTGATGTCCCGCCGGCAGGTTCAGTGTGTCGCTGAACGTCGCATAACTTTGCCAGCCACCGGTCCAGGGTATATTAACCGCCCCCAGCACATTGCCCGACTCATTTTTAATCTCAAATAATCCATTACCCTGCGCACTTGCCACACGAAGATTAAATGCATACGGTCCGGCGGCAGGAACGTTTACGTGGTAATCCATCCAGTCACCATTATCAATACCGCTCACATTCATCGTACCGTCCGAATCATTAGAATTTTCGGTCTGTACATTATAAATGTTGTGAAATTCTTCCGCCTGTATTTTTCCTGGGATATTGTGGGTCAAAAGGGGCACGGTACCCGCTACTTCAAACCAGTCAAAATTGAATGCGCCTCTTGTAGCTTGCAGTCTGATAATGTTGCTTCCGGCTGTGAGCGTGGCGGTTGTGCTTACTGTAATATAGTTTTGCCAGCCGCCTGTCCTGGGTATGCTCACTTGTCCGAGCGAAGGCCCGCTGCCGTCTTTAACCTCGATCAGTCCGTCGCCCCACGCATTGGCCACCCGAAAGAAAAACGAGTACGTACCCGCAACGGTCACATTTACATTGTAATCCAGCCAGTCATTATCGTCAATATCAGTAACATTCGCTCCGCCACTGGCACCCTGCGCAGACTCATTTCTCACATTACTTGCCAGCTCAAAATTCTCACTTTCCACTTTACCAGGCAGGGATATAGCTGACGGAGTTGCCTCAAACCAGTTGAGTGCAAAAACGCCGCGCTCTGCATAAAAACGAATGGTTTGATCTCCGGCAGGCAGTAATGCGAACATATTCACAGTTGTCCAACCCTGCATGCCACCGGTCCGCGGAAGTATTCTCTGGCCTAAAACAGTACCGTTTGCTCCTTTGATCTGCAAAGACGCATTGTCACTGAAACCGTTGGCAATACGAACTTTGAAAGTATAAAATCCTGCGGAAGAAGTGTTTACGTGGTAATCCACATAGCTGCTGTCGTTCATCCAGCCCACATCCAGTCCGCCGCCAGCATCTTCTGTGGCTTCTGTTCCTACACCGGAAATCGCGTCATAATTTTCAGCTTCGATTTTCCCCGAGAGGGCACGGTAAGTTTGTGAGAAGCCATTGACGCCCGTCACAAGCATGACGATGATAAGTAAAAGATGTTTCATATGGAGGAGAGGTAAAACTTACTGTGAATATAGTATTTGTTCGTAATGATAGCTAGGTGAGATTTACAAATAAATGAACGATCGGTCTGAATAGGGTTGCAGATATTCCTTTGCGCTCAATAGTAAGCCTAATACCCAGTTTTAATTGTCGCAGGTATTACTGTATATGTAGAATTTTTTCTGGAGGTGATAATAGACCCTGTGTATTTTGTGAAGAAGTAAGGCCAAAAAAATGACCTTCGTTGGAAGGTCAGTTGAATGCTGGAATATCTGGTTCGCCGCCTGGCTCTCTAATAGGTTCCACTTCTGGTATCCCCGGCTCGACCGGCGGAATCCCAGGATTTGGTTCGATAGGCGGCGTTTCTGGCTCTCTCTCGAAAGGCGGGGTTTCTTCCGGAACGTCGGGAGAAGGCACCTCGGGTCTCGGGTCAAAAGGCGGGGTCTCTGGCAGGCCCGCAGGGTCACCGCCCCCGTTGCTCGGAGCGTCCCAATAGTTAGCTGCCATTTGATAAATATCCATGATCTTGTTGTTGAAGTGTAACTTGACGAAGAGGTTTTTAAAACAATTGTGCCTGATTTATTGATCCGCGAAAATTAAACAGACTTAATTCCGGATTTTTTGCGGATATACTCGATATTAGAATGGTACACTGACGAATCGACACAACTATGCAAAATTTCAATGTACGGTACCACGATGGAAAAACTGCGATTGTAAACGATGCGACACTCACATTGATGCCCGACCACTGGCTGATCCGGTTTACCGGGCCGAAAGGAGAGTCGCGGACAGTTCGATGGGAGGTAAATCGCATTGTTACTGAGCAGGGTTTTACCAATCTGTGTATTTTCAGGTACCACGATTTTTCTGAACAAACCGTTGAATGCAAGGAGGAAAAGCTTCCTCAGATTCTGAGGGAGGAATATCCGGGAACCACGTTTTTTAGAAAAAAGGTCTCCAATACGATCTTGAAAAGTCCGCTGACACTTGTCGGATTTTTTATTCTGCTGATTGGACTACTGGTCGGAATATACTTTATTATCCTGCCTTTTGCAGCGGAGAAAATCGCTGCACGTATTCCTCGGTCGATGGAAATCAAGCTGGGTGAAACGTTATATCAAAATGTCATTTCGGGCTATAAAAAGGATGAGCTGCTTTCAAAAAAGGTAAACGATTTTGCCAAAGCCATCGATTTTCAAACTACCTACCCGATCCGGATCTCGGTGGTTAATAAGAAAGAAATAAATGCATTTGCGCTTCCGGGAGGTCGTATTGTGGTTTTTGATGAGATTATTAAAAAAATGAAAACAAAAGAGGAACTGGCAGCACTGCTTGCCCACGAAGTTTCTCACGTCCACTATCAGCATTCACTTAAAAGTATATTCCGCAGTATGGGCGGCTATTTGTTCATATCACTCCTATTCAGCGACGTTTCGGCGATCGTTGCGATGGTGGCCGAAAACTCGAATATGCTGCTCAACCTTACTTACTCCCGCGCATTGGAAATCGAAGCTGATAGGAATGCCGGTAAAATTTTCAAGGCACAGGGTATTGGGATGAAAGGATTGGTCGATCTTTTTAAAGTGCTGCAAACCGGCGGGCAGGAGGAGACCAACCGCCTGCTCAGCACACACCCGCTCACCGACGAGCGGATACGAAATGCACTGGCACTGGCGCGGGAGCAAACCGATATTCGCGACCAGTCGGAACTGCAAAATCGCTGGATAGAACTGAAAGCCACCAAATAAACCGCCCAATGGCACTGTTTTTGTGGTTATCGTTAAAAGAAATGACTAACTATGAAAGCGTTAACCAAAGAAGGACAGCAACACATTTCGGAGATTGCTGAAAAATATAATTTAAAAACGGAGTCTGTGGAAAGCCTGCTGAAAGCAGTTATCAATGGCGGCGGGGCAATGGCGCAATTCGATATTGCCGAGCTCGGCGGACAGGGACAATGGATGCGGGGCGGCATGACGATGGTAGGGGATATGTTCAATACTTCGCTGCGTACTACCGTCGACAAGGTTTGCAACGAGGTTTCTAATCTGGTTACTTCCAAGGTTTTGTTCGAAGAATCAGCCGATCTATCTAACGGATCACATGCTTCGCGTGAAGGTTACCAATCACACGCAAGCGGCACGTGGCCGTCGGTTTTCGGGAACCCAACTTCCAGCGGATCGCAGAACAACTTCCGATATGCTTACTTCTCGCCGGTGCACAGACTGGTGATCGATGAGAATGGGAAAAGGACGATTTATGATACCAAGCATCATCTGATCACGGGCATATCCCAGCAGCAGGGTCCAGGCAATTCGCACAGATTCACAAGCCAGGACGGTCCCGTCGATTTGTCAAGTTTGCCTGTAATCTCAGATCGCGGGGACGAATCCTCACCTGGCAGTTCTTTGCAGGATAAACCATCACAACCGACCCCTGAAATCGCCTACGACGTTACTTCTACGGCCGATTTACGATCGGAACAATCGGCAGGCAGCCCGCAGGATATTATAATCGCTACGATCGAAAGGATCAATGTGTTGTTTGAAAGAGGGCAGATTACGGAAGAGGAATTCAAGGCGAAGAAGCAGGAATTGCTGGCGCGATTGTAAAAGGTTTTTCTTGTTCAAAAGGCAGTAGCGGCCGGGAGTTTTCCTGGCCGCTGTTGTTTTGGCTACTGCTAAACTAAGGGAGTGGACTGCTTTTGTCATCAAAATACTAATATTCAATGACAAACCTTTGGTTCAATCAAAGCAGGGATCTCTTTTATGAACCTAGCGGTTTACAATAACCTTTCGTGAGGTTTGTTGATCATTTTTATAAGTAATGACGAGAATATACATTCCTGGAGCAAGGTTGCTCACATCCACAATATTCTGGGTTGTTGTTAAAACTAACATCCCAACCGTTGTCAAAAGTCTAGCATTTTTCATCTCATTTTCATCATTGATGTCAATGATTAGTTTGTCGGACACTGGATTGGGATAAATACCAATCTCCTGTTCATCTGAGATCGAACTAAGCCGTTTTTCGGTCATTTGTAAATGACGAGCTGTTACATCCTCGGGCACAGGTGCAATGGAGGCCCCGGCAAGATAGGCTGGTATGTATCGCCAGGGGCCGAAAACTTGTCCAGTCAGCGCAGTTGTTGGATTGTACTTCACCCGCACCCTGACTTTGGTAGACGAGCCTTGCTTATTGATCAGGCTTTTAAGCTCTGTTCCCATTGTTCCAAGATCAGCAAATAATCCTTTTCCAGAGAACTGCGTGCTGGTAGTAATGGAATTGTCAGTACCCCTGGAAAATCCCTGATTTTTAGGTTTTGTCTCCCAGAAAAGGCAGCCTTTACTTCGTCCGATGAAAGATTTGATAAAAAGTCCAGCCCCAAAATTGTTTTTGGCGAGTTGGGCTTGGTTGATTGAGGTGGTTAGGTTGGTGTTATAGAGGCGGGGATTGTTGCGGAGGTTGGTACCGTTGCTATTTCCATAATGGATGTAAACCATCCCTTCATTGATTTGACCATTGTCATATTGGTGAGCTCCCATCATAATATCGCTAAATCCATCCCCATTGATATCTCCACCTCCTGATACTGAGTTGCCTAGAAACGCACTCTCCTGATTTCCCTCTTGTTTCGCAGAATAGCCTAAATTCAACCCAGATTCGGAGCCTTGATAAATAAATACCGCGCCTTCATTAGGCTGACCATTAGAATATCCTACTGCGCCAACCAAAATGTCTGAGTAACCATCGCCATTAATATCTCCTGCTGCTGACACGGATGAACCAAAATAGCTATTTTCGATATTGCTTTCAATTATAGTTGGAGTAGCATTAAGCCCTAATGTCGATCCATAGTATACATATAGTGCTCCTTCTACATACTGACCTGAGGCGAAATGACTGGCGCCTGCAATTAAATCCATATATCCGTCTCCGTTAATGTCACCTGCTTCTGAAACGCTGCTGCCAAGACGAACCTCAGTCTTATTTGCTTGAAGAATTAGGTCTGGATTAGCGCTAATTCCGGTCGATGAACCATAATGGATCATAATTGCACCTTCGTAAGCTTCTTCCTTCGAATAAAAAGGACTACCAATAGCGACGTCATCAAAGCTATCTCCATTTACATCACCGAGTCCAGTGACGACACCCATCAAAAAGCCGTCAGTGCTACCATCAATTTCAGTTATCATATTTGTGATTATGCCATTTGAAGAACCAAGATATACGAATGCCATTCCCTCTTCAAATTCCGGAGCTCCTACAACAACATCCCCATAGCCATCACCATTAACGTCACCAGCGCTCGCTACTGAATTTCCAAAGCGTCCGTCCTCGATCTGTTGTTGTTCTATTTTATATTCCACGTTACTAATTATGCCCTGAGACGAACCGTGGTAGATAAAAACAGCACCAGCGTTGTTTTCCCCGTAAAGCGGAACTCCAATAATTATATCTCCATAACCATCACCATTCACATCTCCAGCGGAAGCAATGCTTCCCATGCGCGCATATTTCTGATTGCCTTCGATAGTAGTAACCGGCATAGGATTGAGCCCGAGCTGCGATCCGTGATAGATAAAAACTGCTCCCTCGCTAGTTTGTCCATTATCATATCCGTCTGCCGCAATACCAACATCATCATAACCATCACCATTAACATCTCCAACGTGCGCAATCGACCAGCCCATTTGGGCAAACGGATTACTTCCTTCCAATTTAAAAGGAATTGATGAAATGCCACCAGCCTCCCCATACCAAATAAACGCTGCCCCTTCATCAACTTGCCCCTTGTCATATGCAATTGATCCCATCAGCACGTCGCTATATCCGTCTCCATTGATGTCTCCTGCACTGGCTACACTGTTTCCAAGTTGGGCATTGGCCTGCTCGCTTTCGAATTTGGAAACAGGAATGGTAGATAAACCGATTGCGGAACCTTGATAAACGAATGCGGCCCCTTCATTACTCTGTCCATTGTCATAAAACATGGCGCCCACAATTACGTCTGCATATCCATCACCGTTTGCGTCGCCTGCACTTGCCACCGAAGATCCTAATTGGGCCTCTGCCTGATTTTTCTCTAAAACGACGGCAGCCTGTGCACCAATACCTGCCGCCGAACCATAATGCACAAACGCAGCACCTTCGTTGAGCTGCCCTTTGTCATACATATTGGCGCCTGCGATGACATCGCTGTACCCGTCACCGTTCACATCTCCGGCCGTGTTGACTGTGTGGCCCAGATAAGCATTGGCCTGATTACTTTCCAATGTAGCCGCTGGTGAATTTGAATTGATACCTGCTGCCGAGCCGTGGTAAACAAACACAGCCCCTTCATCGGTTTCTCCTTTATCATAGAGCCGCGCCCCGACCACTATATCGCTATAACCATCCCCATTTACATCGCCCGCTCCGCTTGCAGCAAAGCCAAACATCGACTCGGATTGGTTTTGTTCGATGAGCACCGGATTTGCACTCAACCCGGCAGAAGATCCGTGATATAGGAAAACAATACCTTCATTGGTTTGTCCATTATCATAAGCTCGGGCGCAAACCAACACGTCACTATAACCGTCTCCATTCACATCTCCTGCCAGTCCGACGGTATTGCCCATATTAGCCTCTGCCTGGTTACTTTCTAGAATCTGCGAAGCCACTTTATTGATTCCCTGCGCTGAACCCAGGTAAATAAATGCCGCTCCTTCATTGCTTTGGCCCTTATCATACATGTGCGCACCAATGACAATGTCGCTGAAACCATCTTTATTAATATCCCCGGCGGAAGAAACAAATGCACCGAACCGGGCCTCTTTCTGATCACATTCCAGCATTACCGGCGTAGCGACATTTATGCCTGATGCGTTGCCATAATACAGAAAAACAATCCCTTCATCGACTTGACCATTATCAAATTTAGAGGCGGCCACCAGCACGTCGCTATAACCGTCGCCATTTACGTCGCCTGCACTTCCCCCCGAACTTCCCATCCATGCGCCAGCCTGGTCGCCCTCAAGTGTCGCTTTCGCATTGGAAGGATTGCCCTGTGTCACAAGTGGATCGATCGTTATCGGATAGGTCGCATCGTCTACAATCACGTTGATGACGATCAAGTCGTTTTCCAGACTCATCGAGGATTCAAGAATAGCTCCATTCGCATCCCAGCATTTAAGGTCTTTGTAGCTAAGTTCTTTTACAGTTTGCCCGTTTTCGTTTTTGGTGAAAAAGTTGAGTTCGTTATTTTCCAAATCTTTAACCTGCATACCCTGAGCCGATAGCTTTACAGTAAGCTCCTTGCTATCAGCTGGTGCATTTTCGATAATGAAATTTTGGCGGATACCTTCTTCATTATTGATGAATTCTTCCTGGAAACCTGAATGCTTTATCAAAAGCTTATTGTCCAGAGTTTCGGTTTCTGCGTTCATCTGGGCCTTGTACATCAATTTTCCATCCGCAAAAACACCTTCGTTTGCAAGTCTCAGTTCAAAATTTTGTCTGGCCGAATCAATGCGGTTCTTGATAGTCAATGTTCCAGGCTTATAATAAGCCCGCAGGTTATGCTGTCGGTTTGGACTTTGCAGTGACTTTTTCAGATCATCGAAAGAAATGTTGTATTCGCGCTGTGAAATGCTTTGCTGAATACTGGCAATAGTTTGCTGTGAGGGACCTTGCTTTTCCGCTTCATTATGGTGGCTTGGCTTTGTTTCCGGAAACTCAATATTAAAGTCCCATAAACATGTAAGCGCTATCATTGCGGCAAGTGAAAGTGCTGCAATAATGGGGTAGAGATAGTTTTTTTGCATCGGATTCTGATCTAAGATTTAAGCTAATAGCTAGCCGTATTCAAAATTTAAAATTCAGAGATGAGATGCAGCAATTAATGATTGAACGGTTGGTATAATTATCAGACGTAGAGAATATTAGGTATTTAAACAAAACAAAAGCCCCCGCTACAAATGCAGCGAGGGCTTTTAAATTGAACCTTAACTAATATTAATATCTGTAAGTCTCTGCTTTGTACGGACCTTCCAGAGAAACGCCGATGTAGGCAGCTTGTTCGTCTGAAAGCTTTTCCAGTTTCGCACCTACGTGGGCAAGGTGGAATGCAGCTACTTTTTCGTCCAATGCTTTTGGAAGTACGTATACTTTTTTCTCGTAAGCAGCTGTGTTCGTCCAAAGTTCGATCTGAGCCAAAGTCTGGTTAGAGAATGAGCAGGACATTACAAACGAAGGGTGTCCCATTGCGCAGCCCAGGTTAACCAAACGGCCTTCCGCAAGGATGATGATGTCTTTTCCTTCAACAGAATAGATATCAACCTGTGGTTTGATCTGAGATTTTGTATGACCGTAAGAGCTGTTCAACCAAGCCATATCGATTTCATTATCGAAGTGACCGATGTTACAAACTACGGCTTTGTCACGCATTGCAAGGAAGTGACGATCTGTAATGATCTTGTAGTTTCCGGTTGCAGTAACGAAAATGTTCGCACGGGTTGCAGCTTCGTCCATTGTTACCACTTCAAAACCGTCCATTGCAGCTTGCAGCGCACAAATTGGATCGATTTCAGTAACCAATACACGGCAGCCAGCGCCACGAAGCGACTCCGCAGAACCTTTACCTACATCACCGTAACCAGCTACAACAGCTACTTTACCAGCAAGCATCAGGTCAGTTGCGCGACGGATTGAATCTACCAATGATTCGCGGCAACCGTATTTGTTATCGAATTTTGATTTCGTAACTGAGTCATTTACATTGATTGCAGGCAAATGAAGCGTTCCGTTTTTCAGGCGGTCGTACAAACGAAGTACACCTGTTGTAGTTTCTTCTGAAAGTCCTTTGATACCGGCGATCAGCTCAGGATATTCGTCGAAAACCATATTGGTAAGGTCGCCACCGTCGTCCAGGATCATATTCAAAGGCTTACGATCTTCGCCGAAGAATAACGTTTGCTCAATACACCAGTTGAATTCTTCTTCGTTCATGCCTTTCCACGCGTAAACCGGGATACCTGCTGCTGCGATTGCCGCTGCTGCGTGATCCTGCGTAGAGAAGATGTTACATGAAGACCAGGTAACTTCTGCACCCAAAGCCGTCAAAGTTTCGATCAGAACCGCAGTCTGGATCGTCATGTGCAGACAGCCTGCCACGCGGGCACCTGCCAATGGTTGTGACGGGCCGTATTCTGCGCGGATCGACATTAAACCTGGCATTTCAGCTTCTGCCAATGTAATTTCTTTGCGTCCCCACTCAGCCAGTGAGATGTCTTTCACCTTGTAAGGAATGTACGTTTCTGTTGACGTTGCCATTATCTGGTTATGTTAATTGAAAATCTATTGGAAGCCACAAAATTAAATATAAATACCACCGGAATGAACTTTGGTAGATGATAATTGTCGTTTTGAGTCGGAATTTGGATTTTTTATCTGTTTGAAGCTCTTATAGTTGTGCATCGTGGAAATATCAGCCGCGTTGGGCAGGTCAGAAAGATATTTTGTCTTTCAAGTTTTCAGATCACTTGATTCGAAAAACAGATTATCTGAATAACAGCGATTTAACCCTTTTTCGCAGCGATTCTGGAACAACCGTGCGCAAAATGTGTGTAGGCAAATACACCTTGTAAGAATAGCCCGTATTTGAAATCGGCCTGTGATTGTAGCTGCTCTTCACCTTTTGGCCTGTTTGAATATCAGTAATCTCCCGGATATTAATGCGTTCGATCGCCATATCTGTGAGCAGGGGCGCATAGTACACGCAATCTTCGAAGTAATAATGGGTTACCTGGCTGTGCCGTGTCGCACCTGGTCTTTCAATCTTGTTCCCGCCATGCAACAAATTGGCCGACCAGATAATCGCCTGCCCTTTTTTAATATGCAGCGTCTCGGGCGTCAGTTTCTTTACTTTTACAAACTCCTCTATAAAATCTTCATAAGACTGGTAATTCCTGGAAAGTGAATCCTCCATCGACTTGCTGGCCGAGCCCATGATTCCCATATCCAAGAGATTATAAATAGGATATTTGTGGCTTCCGGGGTAATAATGCAGTGGCCCGTTATCCTGTTTGACATCTTCCAGAGCGACCCAAACCCCGCACATAAACCGCTGCGGAATGCAGTCGAAATGTATCGTGTCGCTGTGCGTGCGTTGCTGGGTACCTACATTGAAGTTGAGCGTTTGAAAAGGAATAGGCTTCTTCCTGTAAAGTACTTGCAGGAGGTCCAGGATCTTTGGAGCGATCGCAATCTGGCGGACTTTTTCATTTTCCTTCCAGATATCCTGAATGCGGGTCGATTTCCTATTACTGAATTCACTCAATAAGCCTTCCCGCGCCTCATCCAGCAGCGTTTCCGGAATTTCGGGGTCAATGATCAGGTAACCATTTTCTGAGTAAAAGCGAACTTTCTCTTTCATTTCGGGAGATAAGTCGGATTTCTCAAGTTCACTTTCAAAAAACGGGGATTCGGTCCATGGAGAGTTGTGATGCATAGCTGTAAGTTTGGTGGTAAATGTTTGAATGTTAAATCATTATATTATCTAATAATTGTAAAAATATAGAGACGAATTGTTATTATGTTGATCTCGTAAAAGAATTAACCATGTTTTTATTTAGCGCAGAAACTCTTTGGTTGTACTTATATTTTCGCACGGATTGTTGCTATTATGCATGAAATCAATGCCGTTTGTCGATAATTCCTCTATGTATGTCTACCCACGTTTTCGTGCAGATCTTCGGACGTTGAATTAATTATATTTGTACATGCGCCCAAACGTCCCGATACTTTCTGATCCGGTCAATAAAAGAATTCTTTTGCACGTAATGTTCTGGCTGGCTATTCTGATAGTCCTGACATTTATTTACGGGGCGGGAATGCCGGATTACTGGTTGACGATAGGTATCGTGGGGATGTTTCTGCCTATTCACATCCTATATTTTTACTGCATTGCCTACGTACTGATCCCCCGATTTTTTAACCGAAAGAAATACCTCGCTTTCAGTTTGTGTATGATTTTGTGCGTCATCGTTTCGACGCTCCTTTTCCGGCTCATGGAAATTCTCGTCGCCGACCCGATCATATTCGCGGTAGTGAAAAAGAATGACCCGACTTTCGACTGGATCAAATTGCACGGCACGTTTACCGAGCAGCTTTTCAAGCCGGTATATCTGATCAGCGCATTTGAGCAAACCAATATTTTCGTCTGGATAGCCTTATCCATTAAATTTTTCAAGATGTGGTTCGAAAGAAGGCAGGCTGCCATGGAAGCAGAGCTTAACTTTCTCAAAGGGCAATTGCACCCCCATTTTCTTTTTAATACCCTTAATAATCTTTACGCACTGACCCTTACCCAATCCCCTCAATCGCCTGCTGTGGTGATGGGGCTCGCGGAGATATTGCGTTATATGTTGTACGAGGCAAATACCGATGTGGTAGAACTGGAAAGGGATATTCGCATCGTGGAGAGTTACATCAAGCTTGAAAAGATCAGGTACGAGGAGCGCCTGGATATTAATTTCAGTATCAACGGACTTGTGCCCGGACAGAAAATAGCACCATTACTGATACTTCCGCTGGTCGAAAACGCATTCAAGCACGGAGCGAGTGAGCAGGTAGGGCAGGCGTGGATCAATATCGACCTGCGGATTAAAAACAATATCCTTAAATTTAAAATCTCGAACAGCAAACCGGAGGATACTATTAAGGAAGACAAAAAACACCACGTGAGCATCGGTCTGGCCAATGTGAGGAAACGAATGGATATTTTGTATCCATCTGCTTATCAGCTGCGTATCCTGGAAGAGGAAGATGTATTCGCCGTCATTCTCGAAATTGAACTCGACAAGCGTCTTGAACTCTGAACCGCCATGAAGATAACCACAATCCTGGTAGACGATGAGCCGCACGCGATTGAAGTGCTGGATAATTATCTGGCTAATTTCAATGAAATAGATGTTGTTGCGCGCTGCCAGGATGCTATTCAGGCTTTCCAGGTTTTGCAGCAGCAGAAAATCGATCTGATGTTTCTGGATGTAAAAATGCCGGGGCTGAAAGGTACCGATTTGCTAAGAAGTCTTAAAAACCCACCCAAAGTCATTTTTACCACTGCCTATCAGGATTACGCGGTGGAAGGTTTTGACCTGAATGCGGTCGATTACCTGCTCAAACCTATTCCTTTCGAGCGGTTCCTGCGCGCGATCGATAAGGTTTTTACGGGCATGAATATAAGTAACCAATCTGTGTCAGTTGCGGAGAAAAATCTCGTCAGCAATAAGGATATTTACCTCTACCTGAAAGTCGACCGGAAAATGGTGAAGGTGAATGTGAACGACATTTACTGGATCGAAAGTCTGCGCGATTATATTAAGGTTGTTTTAAAAGATAAAGTGCTGATCTCCAAGCAAAAGATCAGTTTGCTGGAAGAGCTGCTTCCCGAAGATAGCTTCATTCGCATCCACCGTTCCTTCATTGTTTCGGTGGAAAAAGTAGAAAGCTATCATTCCCACAAGATCGAGATCGAAGGCAAAGAACTCCCCATCGGCCGCAATTTCAGAAATGACTGCCAGCGCCGCTTCAAATTAATTTTCTAATTATTATCTATTTTTCTATATCTATTTATCTATATCTATTTATCCCCGGGCTGAAGCCCAGGGCAATTGATTTTTCTTTCTTCTTCCTCCCTTCTCCCTTACAAACGCCATTCGTCGATAAACGAAGTCGTTGATCGACAGTCACTAGCTAACCCTCTTTTTCGCCGCTTTTTCAACTTAAAATTGCAGCGCCATTAGAAAATGGTTGAAACAATTTCAAGTTAATAGCCAGTTAGCCATGTTAAAAAGTAAAAGAATCCTGCTCGCAGTCCTTTCTGTGGGACTGCTGATTGCGGGATGTAAAGACAAGGAAGATGTGAAGCCTGCCGCATCCCTCACCGCCCGCGCAGGTGCCGATCAGAATGTGAAAGTCGGAGATGTAGTGACACTCGACGGAAGCGGTTCTACGGATTCGGAAAACAAGACGTTTACGTACAGCTGGACATTTTCCAAAAAGCCGGCAGGAAGTACGGTAGCGCTGGCCAAACCAGCCGAAAGCAAAACAACCTTCACGGCCGACTTGCCCGGGGACTACGAGGTTGAAATCAAGATCAGCAACGAGCATGGACAAAGTACCGACAAGGTGCTTGTGACCGCTACCATGATCGAACCGATCGTTCTCGAAGTGAATATCAAGGACAAAAAAGTGCTGGAAGACCGGGTCGCCAATCCGGACATACCAGATTATATTGTCAATGCAAACGTTCAGGTGAATTCTGAACTGACGATCAAACCAGGGGTGGTAATCGCTTTTGCCCGGGATACAAGGCTAGAAGTGAATGATACGGGAGGTGTCCTGCTGGCAAAAGGCGATTCGACCAAACCGATCAGGCTGATTGGTAAAGAAACAAGCAAGGGATTCTGGGGTGGAGTTGTTTTCAGGTCTGCCAACGGGGCCAATGCACTGGAATATGTAGAGGTTTCCCACGCAGGCAGCAAGCCGCTGATCAATACCATAAAAGCAGGTATGGCGATAATAGGATCGTCCCGGGCGAATATCAGCATCAAGCACTGTTTGTTCCAGAAGAATGACGGCTACGGACTGTTTATTGAGGAAAGGGTCGTATTGACGGGCTTTGAAAAAAACACATTCAGTGAAAATACAGAGGCAGGGATCCGGCTTAATGCGGACAATGTCGCCGAGCTTGATGCCAACTCCATATTTTCAAAAGCAAATGGCCGGAATATTGTCGAGATCTATGCTTCCACACTTTCGAAAAACCTGAATACCGAAATAATCTGGGCCGGTTTTAAAGACAAAACTCCTTACCGGATCCTGGAAGGACTGGGTTCGGACGCCAACTGGAAACTGATGCCGGGCGTGATATTGGAAATGGGCCGCGGTGCAAGGTTGTCGATCGACGATGGTTACTTTAATGCCAAAGGCACTGCTGATTCCAAGATTATCATCAAGCCAGCCGAAAATGAACGCGCATATTGGAGGGGAATGATCTGCTATTCTCAAAACACAAAAAACCTGATGGAGCACGTGGATTTTTACGGCGGAGGAAGTATTGCACTTGTTTCGGGTAAAAAGACCAATATCGCAATCTATGGAGGCGGTGCGCGGATGGAGATCCGGAATTCCCGGATCGCGGGC
The DNA here is from genome assembly GCF_021390335.1 of Dyadobacter sp. CY343. Classification (GTDB taxonomy): domain Bacteria; phylum Bacteroidota; class Bacteroidia; order Cytophagales; family Spirosomataceae; genus Dyadobacter. Next base: position 140,891 of record NZ_JAJUXK010000001.1, read on the forward strand.
AGCGGCGGCTACGGCATTTACGTGAATTACCAGGCGACTGTGAATGAAGATATTGAAACTGCAAATGTGTTTGCAGACAATGTAGAGGCGAAGTTGTTGCAGGAATAGCCGGAAATGGACGATCTTTTGATCCTCCTTATCTACCAAAATAACTCATAATCAAGACTTTATCAAGCAATGCAAAACACAGGAATTAAGCTTCTTGCAGTGATTTTAGCTATTGCAAGTTTGCAAATAGACAACAGCAGACAAAGGTCTTCAAGTCACCCGCTACCAGAAAAAGGATTTTGGGTAACTGAAACATCTCCGGAAAGGGACGTAACGATTGTGCGCTATTATGCGACGAGTATTGATCTCGTATCAGAAAAAACAGAGAAGGGCAAACTGAATATTAAAAAACGGTCGACCCGAAGATACCTTAACAAAAAACTGGGCGAGGAACTTGGAAAAGACTCGCTCAGTCAATCCATACCAAAACTTTATGAAATCAACTGAGCTGGTTCCTTTTATCAGGGTCATCGGAATAGTGCTCTATTTTTTCATTGCAGCGCAGGGCGCGTTCTACCATTTCGGGTTTGGTAAGGCGCTTTACCAGATCCCGTCGGAACATTTCATTGAGCTTCGTAAAGTGGTCGATCCGGTGGTCAGAAGCAAGTTCAAAGTGCTTTACCTCTCGGCGCTTGCGGTGATGTTTTTATGGTTTTTGCTTTCGGATAAAACGGCGGGGTTTTGGTCTTACGGCTTTGTACTGATCGCATTTGTGCTGTTGATCGCCGATATGGTGCTGATACTGAAATTCAGTGAGCCGGTCAACGAGCTGATCAACAGTGACCTTTTGAATACCGAAAAAGAGTACAGTAATGCAAGGTCCGAGTGGCTGAAATTTATCTTCATCCGAGGATACCTGTCACTGGCAGGCTTCTCAATGCTAATCGTCCACCTGGCATTCAAGCCGCGCTGACAATCCGAATTCTCGGGCGTATAGTAGTCAGGGTTAAAGTTTGTTTTCACTCAAAGTCCACAAGTCATGAAACAAGTAATCGATTCACTATCAAACCTATACAAGATCAAAGGTTTGTACTTGCTTCTTTTCGCAGCGATGTTACTGGTTGCGTGTGATACTGAAAAAGCAGTGCTTCCGAATGAGAATAACGACGTGCCCGACCTGTCGGCTATTATCCCTGCCAAAGACCAGCGTTTCACGTATAAACTTGTGGATAGCGACGGTGCAGAGACGCGGCTGGTAACGCGCGTAACCGCAGTCAACGATTCAGCTGGGATCAATGTGTTTAGTATAGAAAATAACTTTCAGTACGAAGAAGGCCCGCTGGTTTTGAAATACAAAGCTTTCAGCAAAGGCGGATTGACGACGAACGAAATCTCTACCTCGACCGGTCTCAATGCGATGATTGAATTCGTTAAAGGGTTTGCGACCATCAAAAGCTCGGAACTGACTGGTTTCCCGCAACGGCAGATTTTTGACAACAAAGGCACGGTAGATAGCAAAGTGACTTTCAGTAAAGACCCTATCCGGCAATATATGAAGCTCGAAATCCCTACTGAGGATGGGATCGTTGCTGCCGGGATCCGGAATGTAGTTACCTATCACGACGGAGAGGTGATTAAAGAAGAAAGCATTACTACGCCCGCCGGAACGTTCAAATGCAGCAAATGGGAATATAGCTACGATCTGGAAACTACCCTTACCTCTGAGCATTTCCCTCCTGAGGAAACGGCAGTTGTGTACACGGTGCACCTGTGGACAGCCCCGGGTATCGGTATCGTGAAATCAATTGAGGCCTCAGGGAAAGATGTGACGAAAACAGAACTACAAAAAATAGACAAGTAACATCGCCAGTCAAATGAAAAAGTCCAAACTGATTTTATACCTGGCAGGATTGATCTTGCTTGGGAATGCGTGTACAGACGATAAAAATCCGTCCCCCGACGAAGTGCGTCCTGAGGAAGGTTACATCACCGGGAAAGTCACCAATACCGACGGGACTCCGTTGAAAGGCGCCAAGATCGTTGCAGATAACACGATGATCTACGCTTCTTACTCGCTCGGTACTTCGGATGAAAATGGGAGTTACAAGATCCAGCTTCCCAAAGTAGGCACTTTTATGACTTCTGCTCAGATTGTAAAGGAGTATAACGGTCAGCGGTACGAGCTGGACCTGGATCCGGACAAGTACGAAGAGCTAAGTATTGATGGAGGTGTGAGGAATTTTAAATTCAAACTGACCGGCCCGCGTCCCGAAGGAGTAGGTCATTACGGCGCGACAATCGAAGTTAATAAGGCGATCATGACCGCGATCCAGGATTCGGAAAATATTGAATTCACACTGGAACCTGTCGGTAACCTGATCGATGGTTCGAAGGGAAAAACGCTAAAACTGAAACACGGGGCGCCTTACAGTCAGGATTACGGCCGTATTGTGGATGTGCCACTCGGCCGATATGTGATGACAGCCTATTATAATGGAGATGAGGGAAAAATGCCGCTCAAACTGCGGAAGCATTTTTCGGAAGATGATTATCTAAGTGAGCTCACCATCGATTTTGAGCCCTCGAATATGTGGGGGAAGAATATTGCTATTATCAGCTATTCAGAATGAGATCGATTGAAACTGATTAATAACTGATCAGATATTTAATGAATCAGACAACTAAATCAATCAAATATCTGATCAATATCAACAACCAAATAGCTCAAAGGTCCCCGGGCTGAAGCCCGGGGCAATTGATTTTTCTTTTTGGCTTCGCCAAAATGTGATTTGAAGAGACTGAAAGTCTCCAAAAATCAATTGCCGGCGGCTTCAGCCCCCGGAACCTTAGATTTATTAGATGGATTTATTAATCAGCTTAGCTAAGATTAATCGAACAGATTTAAGATCAATTAATGGATTAACAAATTATCCTATCAAAGCAGAACAGAGAAGCTTTTGAAGATGGCGCCGACTCTTACTGCATCGAATATGCGGGCTTGGGTGCCGCCGTGGTTCAATACAGATTGTTCGTGAGAGGTTACACACATTTCGCAACCATTCAAGGCAGAAACAACCAGACTCAGCAATTCAAAAAACTCTTTGCCCAAAACCGGATTCACCATGATGCTCATCTTGATTCCGGCAGGTGCATTGTCATAAAATTCCTTGTGCATGAAGTGCCTGAAACGGTAGAATACATTATTTGCATTCATCAAAGAAACACAGGCTGTAACTTCTGCAATCTCTTTGTCCTCAGCCCCTTCGGTTTTCAGCAGTTCTTCCAAAGCAGAGATCAGGGCAGCATTTTTCTCATTAACTGCAACCGAAAGAGCGATCAGAAGCGCTTCTTTACGGCTCAACGTGCCGGATTTCAATGCATTACTCACATTTACTTTCAGGTCTTTCAAATAGCGGTGATCCAGCGCGGCTAGTTTGCTGATCAGCACGCTGTCAAACTCTGCGGGCAAGTTGACTTCTTTATACAGGGTATCTTTCGTGTTACCTGTTGCTGCAAATGGATACATGTAGGAAAGTTTGAGTGAAGAGTAGTAATAAGTTAGAAGTTCATGAGTTCAAAAGTTTATGAGTTCATGAGTTGTCCTTGGGGAGCCACTCATAAACTCATAGACTCATAACTTTAAACACTTCAATTAAGCAAGCGTAGCCTCGCCTTTTTGCCAGTTGCAAGGGCAAAGTTCGTCAGTTTGCAAAGCATCCAAAACGCGGATCACTTCACCAACGTTACGGCCAACTGAAAGGTCGTTAACACTTACCCAACGAATAATTCCTTGTGGATCAACGATGTAAGTTACACGGTAAGCGATCTTTTCGTTTTCTTCCAGGATACCAAGTTCTTCTGCAAGAGACTTGGAAGTGTCCGCCAGCATAGGGAATTGCAGATCACGCAGATCGTCGTGATTTTTTCTCCATGCAAGGTGAACATACTCGCTGTCTGTAGAAGCGCCGATTAGGATCGTGTCGCGATCAGCGAAATCGCCTACGTGCTTTCCAAACTCAGCGATCTCGGTTGGACATACAAAAGTGAAGTCTTTTGGCCACCAGAACATCACCATCCACTTGTCAGCGTTTTTGTGATCTTCTGAGGTAATATCGTAGAATTCATTTCCTTTTTCAAGAGATACTACCGAAGTCTTTTTGAATTCAGGGAATGCAGATCCCACTGATAACAGTCTATTTGCCATAATTAATTGCGTGATTGTAAATTGTATTTTTTAGTGTTACAAACTTACAAACGCCCGCCCGGCAAGTCAAGAATCGGCCTGGTACTATCTCAGGAAAGAGTTGTCAGAATCAAATGAATTTGATTTTATTGATGGAAAACAGAATGTAATAGATTTTGCCAATGATATCATTGATGTCGCCAATATAATTTTACCGATATGGAGTTTCAATATCTCGGCTAGCCGGGCAGCAGATTTAGCACGGTTTCCAGTGACATTCCCCTCGATCCCTTAATCAGAATATATGTATTTTCCTGCGGGTTGTCCATCACCCAGTTGTGTAGCGAAAACTTGTCCGGGAAGTAGTAGGCTTTTGGTAAAGCGGGCAATGCGTGCTGCATTAATGCGCCGGCCAGGATCACGATATCGAAGTTCTCACCTGCAATCTGTTTACCCAATGCAAGGTGCTCGTCAGCAGCGGCGTCGCCCAGTTCAAACATATCGCCCAGGATCAGCATTTTACGCGGTGCGTCCAGCCTGGAAAAGTTGGCGATCGCAGCCGACATTGACGATGGATTTGCATTGTAAGCGTCCATGATCACCGTATTTGAGCCTTTTTTCACGATCTGCGAGCGGTTATTGTCCGGCTGGTAAGTAGCCACAGCTTCCAATGCATCTGCATCTTCCACGCCAAAGTGCTTCCCGACAGCCAGCGCGGCATTTATGTTATCAAAATTGTAACTGCCTGGCAAATGCGTCGACACTGTTTTGCCTGCATATTGAAACGTAACAACCGGATTATTAGACAATAGGGTCGGATTTACAGCGCTGCTCTCAGAACCATAAAAAACAATTTCCCCAAAAGCGCGCCGCTTGCTGACCATCTCCATGATCACATCATTTTGAGAGTTTACAAATACGATCCCCTTTTTCTTTGACAGAAAATCAAAAAGCTCGCCTTTTCCTTTTTTCACGCCTTCCGGTCCGCCGAAACCTTCCAGATGTGCCTTGCCGATATTCGTGATCAATCCGTGCGTGGGCAGCGCGATCGAACACAGTAGCGCAATTTCCTGCTGGTGATTCGCACCCATTTCTATAACCGCCATTTCGTTTTTAGCAGGGTCGACAGCCAGTAAGGTGAGCGGAACCCCGATGTGGTTATTGAGGTTTCCCCAAGTGGCATAGGTGTTGTATTTCATTGACAATACCTTGGCGATCAGTTCCTTGGTAGTCGTTTTTCCGTTTGAACCGGTTAATGCGATCACGGGAAATGCAAATGTCTTACGATGAAATCTGGCCAGATCTTGCAAAGCCAGAAGCGTATCCTCCACGAGCAGAAAACGCGGGTCCGTTACCACCGTTTCGTCGCTGACCACTGCGTAAGCTGCCCCTTTTTTCAAAGCTTCGGCAGCATATTGGTTACCGTCAAATTTATCTCCCTTTAAAGCAAAGAATATACAACCTTCGCTGACCTGCCGGGTGTCAGTTGAAATACGCGCACTTTTTTTGAAATGTTGATAAAGCGTTTCGGTGGTAGTAAACATGGAAAAATATGGTCGTTATAAAGTTATGAGGCCTTATTTCGTTAGGTTTGAGAAGCCTGAAACATGAGCTCAGCGGGGCGGCCGCGGAAAGCTGCAAAACTAATAGAATATTCGTCAACGATGCGAACCAAATATACCTCCCTCATACTTCTGATCTTCACTTTTTGCCTGCCGCCTGCCGCATTTTCGCAGCAGGTCTGGTTTAAAATGGATACGGTCACCTCGGTTACTTCAAAGGGAGCGAAACTTGCAAATCCGTGGGCTGGCGGGATCAATGCCCCGCAGTTCCTGAAAATGCATTTGAATGACGATTCAGAAGAAGATCTGGTCATATTTGATCGCACAAACAGCAAAGTCACTACGTTCATAGCGGGCACTCATCCCGCTAATCCTGCACAAAAAGCATTCATTCACGCACCCTATTACGAAACACTTTTTCCGAAAGCCGACAACTGGATGATTTTAGCCGACTACAATGGCGACGGGAACAAGGATCTTTTTGCAAGTACTTCTCTGGGAATCAGTGTTTACCAACAAATAAAATCGGGTAATGCATGGTCGTGGAAATTGATGCAGGAAGTGCTTTTTACCAAAGGTTTTTCAGGAAATATCAATTTACAGGTCTCAGGAACGGATATTCCCGGCATTACGGATATTGACGATGACGGCGACCTCGACTTGCTGACATTCGATTTTTCGGGTACTTATATTGAGCTGCACCAAAACCTGAGTATGGAAAAATTCGGTGTGCCCGATAGTTTGGGTAACTCCAAAAATCCCGTTTTCCAGCGGAATGGCGACTGTTGGGGCAATTTCAGCAAAGGAGAAACGGAAGGTTTTGATTTCGGTCTGGACTGCGGCGTGGTAAAGATCGAGGCGGGGCGGATCATGCATGCGGGTAACTCTATCCTGTTGCAGGATTTGAATGGGGATGGTAAAAAAGATCTGCTGGTGGGTCACGTCAGTAACGAGCACATTTCCTTTTTAACTAACTCGGCCAGTGGATTGATCGGCAATTTTACAGCCTATTCAAATGCGTATCCCACCAAAGATCCGGTATTGATGCACATTTTTCCTGCGGCATTCTACGAGGATATGGATTTCGACGGAACGCCCGATTTATTGATCGCGCCGAACTTACCCTCCAATGATCTAAACTTAACCGATTTCAAATCGTCGGGTTGGCTGTACCACAATGCAGGCACCGCTTCAAAACCGGATTTTCAACTCAAACAAAAGAATCTCCTGCAAGACCAAATGCTCGATGTAGGCGAGAATGCGGCGCCGGCGTTTTTTGATATGGACGGCGACGGGGACCAGGATATGCTGATCGGAACTGGCGGCGTGCCTGGCACCAACGGTTTTCGTGGAGGTTTCTGGTTGTTGAAAAATGAAGGGACAGCGGCCGAGCCGGCATTTGTGGTCGAGTCCGAAAATTATCTTAACCTGCCAGCCACACTCGGATTGTTCAATATCAAGCCGCAGTGGGCCGATTTTAATGGCGACGGTGTGGCTGATCTCGGTTTTTCGGGCGTTTCGCTCAGTAACCTCCGGATTGAATACCGGTACATTGCGAACAAAGCCGTGGCTGGCGCGCCGGTTCAGCTTAACCTTGCCGAGGCAGTCACAATCGCATTGCCCGCGGAACTGTCGAGCAGCGACTCGCCTTACTTTTTCGATGCGGATGGAGACGGAGACCTTGATTTGCTGGCCGGAAAAGGGCAGGGAAATTTGTTTTATTTCACCAATACAGGCAATAGCAAACAGTTCGCATTCAGACTGGAAACCGACGCATTTGCCGGAGTAGGGATCAATTTTGCAGGCCGCTCGCTTCAGGTAGCCGCAGCAGATTTCGATCTCGACGGATTCATGGACCTCGCGACAGTTGATCACACCGGTAACCTCCGCATTTTCCACGGCGCCGAGTGGGGCAAATGGACAGAGCGCGAAAACCAGCTCATCAGCATTAACAATAAGCCCGGCACCCCGAATTTCGGCTCCTACCTTTCGCTTTCCGTAGCCGATTTGAACGGAGACAAAAAGCCAGATCTCGCGATAGGGAATAATGCGGGAGGTATCTGGTTGCTTGTCAATGTGTTACCAGTTGAAATTACATCGGTCGAGCCCGGATTTTTACCGGAAATATCGGTATTTCCCAATCCGGCCACGGCGTATCTTAAAATCTCTTCAAACCAAACCGGAACCCTCAATATCCTCACTTCCGGCGGCCGGCAAATCCTGCGGGACGTACCTGTACGGGCAAATGCAGAACGAGAAATTTCCACCCAAAACTGGCCTGCCGGGCTCTATTTGGTGGAATTGAAAAGCGGTGACAAACGCGTTGTAAAAAAGGTAATCGTTGAGTAGATACCCGCTGGACAGCTCTTACATGATAAAATCCTAAATTCATGCAGGCTCTTCTTGGTGTTATCTTTCACTTTATCGGAGGCTTCGCTTCCGGCAGTTTTTATATTCCATACAAACAAGTCAAAGGCTGGGCCTGGGAATCCTATTGGATCGTCGGCGGCCTTTTTTCATGGATGATCGTCCCGCCGGTCGCGGCTTACCTGACCATCCCCGGCTTCTCCGAAATCATCGCACATACCGATAGCAGTACGTTGATGTACACTTACATTTTCGGGTTGCTTTGGGGAATCGGCGGACTTACCTACGGGCTGGGCGTACGATACCTAGGCGTGTCGCTGGGCAGCTCGATCATTCTCGGACTTACCGCCGTTTTCGGAGCACTGATACCTTCCATTTACTATCAATTTCAACCAACACCCGGGAAAGACACCATTTCTGATCTCTTCTCAAACACCTGGGGGCAAATGGTTTTGCTGGGCTTGCTGATATGCATCATCGGAATTATCCTTTGTGGCAAAGCCGGTTCCATGAAAGATAAAGACCTTGTAAGAAGCGGGTTTGTGCCCGACGCGAAAAATGAATTCAAAATCGGTCTTGGATTAACAGTTTCTATCATTTCCGGTGTATTAAGCGCGTGTTTTGCATTCGGTATCGATGCCGGGAAGATCATGGCAGAAGAGGCCAATGCGATCTGGAAAGCGGCAAATCCGGGTGAAGGAGAGTTTTTGTTCCAAAACAATGTGACCTACGTCGTGATCCTCTGGGGCGGGCTTACTACCAATTTTATCTGGTGTATGATCCTGAATGCGCGTAACCGGACCTTTGGCGACTACACCAATTCGGCTACTCCGCTGGTTTCCAACTACATATTCTCTGCCCTGGCCGGCGCTACGTGGTTTATGCAGTTCTTTTTTTACGGAATGGGCGAAAGCAAGCTCGGTAACGGACCGAGTTCCTGGATCCTGCACATGGCATTCATTATCCTGGTCGCCAACTCGTGGGGACTTGCTTTGAAGGAGTGGAAAGGAGTGAGCAAAAAGACGATCACAACCGTCATAGCGGGTATTTTAGTGATCATACTTTCCGTGCTGGTTGTAGGTTATGGCAATTATTTGAGAGAATAGCCATGAAAAAGCTTTTCGCAGTAATTCTGGTGGCGGTGGCGGCAACGGTATCCTGCCAGAATAAAACCAATAGCAGCGAAAACGAAAAAATGGAAACACCAGCAGCAGGGACCTTTGGTTACGATCAGGAGTTTTTAAAAAAATACAAAGAGATTGTCGTACTCACTGCGCCTGACAATCCCGATTCAAAAGCGATCATTATCCCGGCTTACCAGGGTCGGGTGATGACGAGTACTGCTAGCGGAAGCAATGGAAACAGCTATGGCTGGATTAACTATAAACTCATCGAAAGTGGCGTTTACCAGCCACACATCAATGCATTTGGTGGCGAGGAACGATTCTGGCTTTCGCCGGAAGGCGGGCAGTTTTCGGTGTATTTCAAAAAAGGGGCGAAGTTTGACTTTCAAAACTGGCAGACTCCGCCGCTGATCGACACAGTCGCTTATCCTGTTACCGGATCGGACAGTTCGTCCGTCACATTTCAGGTGAATGCATTTATCGAAAATTATTCAGGGCAGGTATTTGTGGTTGAGATTAATAGAAAAGTCACGATGCTCAGCCAGCGGGATATTGTTGAAAACCTCGATCTGAAAACGCTCGGACAATGCAAAAGTGTAGCTTATGAATCTGTCAACTCGATCGTAAACAAAGATTCTGAATGGAAACCGGAGACTGGAATGCTGGGAATCTGGCTGCTCGGTATGTTCAAACCCTCGGACCAAACGGTAATTATCACACCTTTTTTATCAAAAGATCCTGAAAAACCTGCGATTACCGATAACTATTTTGGAGCAATTCCTGCTGACAGATTCGTAGTTAAAGATTCGGTCGCTTTCCTGAAAGCCGACGGGAAATTCAGAAGCAAAATAGGTATTGCACCCAGATCGGCCAGGAATATTGCAGGAAGTTACGACGCAGCAAATGGCATTCTGACGATCATACAATTCAACCTGGATCGTGAAGGTAAGTACCTGAAATCGACCTGGGAGATCCATAAAGACCCTTTTGACGGTGATGCGCTGAATGCATACAACGATGGAAAGCTGGAAGACGGGACACAAATGGGGCCATTTTACGAGCTTGAATCGAATTCACCGGCAAGAGCCTTGAAGGAAGGTGAAAAAGTGACGCACCGCCAGCGTACTTACCATTTTGAAGGGGACAAAATAGCGCTGAATGCAATCTCCGAGAAAGTGCTCGGTGTAAGTATTGACCAAATCGGAGAAATTTTTAAATAAAAGCATGATAGCGCAGGATAGTTGAGGCAGAGTCATCATTGATATTTACATACCGATTACAAGATTTAGTTGGATGTATTGAAGTGGAAGGTTTATCAATGAATTTTGTCCCTGATTCCTGTGAAGCATTCAGAAATTTTACCCGAAGCCTATCTGGTCACGCGCTGGCGACAATTCTGTACCGGAGACAAAAGTGCGTTTGCCGAGATTACCGAGCTTAATTATGCTTCACTGTATCATTACGGCACGCGTTTCACGGCAGATCGTGATTTGATCAAGGATTGTTTGCAGGATCTTTTTCTGGCGATCTGGGAAAAGCGCGAGTCTCTGTCTGACGTCGCGGCAATCCGGCCTTACCTTTTTCAGTCCCTGCGGAATAATCTGGTAAGAAGAAACCGGAGGCAATCGGTGTTTTCTGAAATCAGCGGGAATGAACCTTTCGACGATATTTCGCCTGAATCTGACTGGATCATTAATGAGACGGACCAGCTCACCAGCAGCCGGTTACGCCAGGCAATAGATTCTCTTCCAAAAAGGCAGAAAGAAGCGCTATACCTCAAATACTACGAAAATCTTTCTTACGATGAGATAGCCGTGGTAATGGGCCTGCAACGTCAGGCTGTGGCTAACTACCTGCAATATGGTATTCAAAAATTAAGAGAGCAGTGGCACCACGCGGCCGTTTTCCTGACATTTCTTTCCAGTTTTTTCTGCTTCTGAAAATAATTAAAATAAATACGAGCTCACATGGGTACTATTTGCTGACCCGATACTCATCGTAGTATAGCAAATAATTTCATTAATCCATGAATAACTATAAGGACTTTGAGGTCAAAGACTGGCTGGAAGATCTGAAATTCCGGCGGTGGGTTTACCAGGGCGAGTCCGATTTGTTCTTTAAAAATATAATAGAAAACAACCCGCACCAGATTCCGGTGATGGACCAGGCGAGGGAAATACTTCTGTCGATGCGGGGCGAGCTTGATATACTCACAGAAACGGAAGTCGGGGCCAGGGTTAGTGAGATCATGGAATCGCTTCCCGGAGCCGATCTGCCGCATTTTCAATGGTGGAAAGGCAACTGGCTCAGGATCGCCGCCATGCTGATCCTCGCCCTGGGTATTGGGTTTGGTTTGTATAAAAAACGTGGTGCGTTCGAAGATATCAGGTTCAGTCTCGCCGAAAAAGTGAAGCCGAGAAAGGTGAAACACATGCGGATCACCAATCAAACGGACGGGATCCAGTTAGTGAATTTGCCCGACGGCAGTTCGGTAGTGCTTAAACCCAATGCGCGCATTACTTATCCTGATCGATTTGAAAATAACAAAAGGGAAGTTACCATGGCAGGAGAAGCTTTTTTTGAAGTTGTCAAAAATCCATCCCGGCCATTTTTTGTGTATGCGGGATCTATGGTAACAAAAGTGAAAGGAACCAGTTTCAGTATCCGCGCCAATGAAGGGGACGATGAGGTGAAGCTGGTTGTAAAAAGCGGGATCGTGGAAGTCTCGGCAATTGAAACAAAAGATATTCAAACAGGGCGGGAGCCGAAAAAGCTTTTGCTGAAACGAAACGAGCAGGTCACATTCAATCAGAAAAACAAAAGTATGACGGCCCGCATATTGTCCAAACCTGTATTGCTCGACCTGCCTGTCGAAAAGCAGGATTTCGAGTTCAAGCGCACGCCACTTTCCGATGTATTTATATTGCTTGAACAAACTTACGGCGTAGTGATCCGATTTGACATAAACGCGATTTCCAATTGTACCCTCACCGCCAAGCTGGGCGACGAGCCGGTGGCTGAGAAAATGGATATGATCTGTTCGGTTGTCAATGCAAAATATGTACTCAGAGACGGAGCAATTACCGTCATATCCCAGGGATGCGACTAAAATCTTTAAACCCAATCACCTATGAGAAGACTTCGACTTTTAAATGAGATCATATCGCCGGTTATGAGATTTACCGTCGGCCAGTGCATCCTGCTGCTGCTGTTTATGCAGATCACATCTGCCGACGACCTCCGTGCGCAGGAGATTTTGAATCAACGTATATCCATAACAGTTAATGATATGGATATCGAAAGAGTGCTTGAAAAAATTGAGACGCAGACCAAGATCCGGTTCGTATATAGTGCCGAGGTAATAGGCGCAGAGCGTAAAGTTACCTTTGAAGGTGCAAACCAGCGGTTGGATGCAGTACTTGAATCGCTGCTGGTTCCGCTGGGAATTGAATACAAGGTTTCCAAGAAAACGATTCTGTTAAAGAGGATTTCAGACAAAAAAACCTCTGAACTGCAACCTGCGAAAGCTACGGAAAGCAGCGCAATTATGGACCGTGACGTCACCGGTAAGGTAACCGACGAGAAAGGCGCGGGCATTCCGGGGGTAAGCGTAGTAGTGAAAGGTACAACACAAGGTACCTCCACCAATATCGATGGAGAATACCAGATTCTGGTTCCGGAGGTTAATACGGTATTGATATTCAGTTTTGTAGGGTATATCAGCCAGGAAATTCCGCTCGGGTCGGCTACTACGCTGAATGTGAGCCTGAAAGTAGATGAGAAAGCGCTGGAAGAAGTCGTGATCGTAGGTTTCGGAGAACAAAAGAAAGTGTCAGTTACGGGCGCGGTTTCTACCGTGAGCTCAGAGATATTGCAGCAAAGTTCATCAGCAAGTTTAGCGAATTCCTTGTCGGGGCGCTTACCGGGCCTGACCTCCATTCAATCGGGTGGGGGCCAGCCGGGACGCGATGATGCGACAATGTACCTGCGCGGCGCGGCCACTACAAATGGTAAAAGCCCGCTGATCCTGATCGACGGCGTGCCCAGGGACAACATCAGAACACTGGACGCCAATGAAGTAGCTTCCGTTTCCATTCTGAAAGACGCCTCCGCGACAGCGGTTTTTGGTGTTCGTGGTGCAAACGGGGTTATTCTGATCACTACCAAACGTGGTAGCGCAGGCAAAACGGAGCTGACGATCAATACGGAGCAAAGCTATTCTTCATTTACCCGCGAGCCGGAGCGCCTGCATTCGCTGGAATATATGAACCTGCGCAATGAGGCTTCTAAAAATGACGGCATTACAACCCTGCCTTTTTCGCAGGAACAAATGGATAAATATGCCAACCCACTGGCGGGCCTCGATCCAAGCGACCCTGAATACGCTCAAAAAGCGATGGTAAGAAACTACATGTACCCTGATCACGATTATTACCGGGAGTACATTTCGCGGTATGCGCCGCAAACGAGGGTAAATATGAACGTAACAGGAGGAACCGACAAGGTTTCTTATTTCGTAAACGGCGCTTACCTGCACCAGGGCGGTAACCTGAATACAGAGCCAAAATCGGTGCTGGGTTACGATCCTTCCTCTAAAATGGACCGGTACAACTTTCGCGCCAACCTAGACTATAAGGTGACCAACTCACTTAAAGCCTTCCTGAATATCGGTACCTACATTGAGCAGGTGAATATGCCGGCCGCTTGGCTTTACGGCGACGATACAAACTGGATGATGCGCGATCTGCTCTATCAGGCACAAACCATTTTACCTATTACACCCGGCCCGACTACGATAGACGGTTTTGGCGTGGCACCGGGGCAGATCGTCGATCCGGGGTATATGGACCGGTCTGCTTATGAAATTATGAACAGAATGGGTTACCGCAATGAAATTCGCTCGAACCTCAATGCTTCTTTCGGGATGGAATGGGATCTGGGCAATACGGTTACCAAAGGTTTGAGCATCAAAGGAATGGTTTCCTACGATTCAAAAGCGACGACTGCGATGCAGGGCGATAAATCAGAAAGGCTGTTTCTTGCAGAAGTGAACCCCACAACAAATGAGCTGACCTACGCGATCAAAAGAAATGATGAACGCCTTTTATCACTTCGCAAAGGTGCCGATTCCCGCTACAATATCAACATGCAGGGCTCGATCAACTACCAGCGGCTGTTTGGCGAAAAGCATGATATCGGCGGGATGGTCCTGGCGCAGCGCGATACCTGGGAGACCGCCGGCGGCGAAATTCCTTATAATGTATTAGGTGTTGCGGCAAGAGCTACTTATGGTTACGACGACAGGTATCTGGCTGAATTCAATATGGGATACAATGGATCGGAGCAGTTTGCACCCGGCAAGCGTTTCGGTTTCTTCCCGGCGGCTTCTGTTGGTTGGGTTTTGAGTAATGAGAATTTCCTGAAAAATAACCGGTATATCACCAACCTTAAATTCAGGGCTTCTTATGGTAAGGTAGGTAACGACATTCTGGGCGCATCACGCGAGGTGAGCCCGCGGTTTTTGTACCAAAGCAATATAGTAGTTGGTGGCGGTGGCCCGATGAGCAGCCTCGGATTAGGGCAGCAGATCAATCTGGGATTACTGGGAAACCCGGGCATTACCTGGGAAGTGGCTGAAAAACAGAACTACGGTATGGATTTCCAGTTGCTGGGTGACCTGAGCCTTACAGTCGATTATTTCAAAGAAAAGAGAAGCAATATCCTGATCACCAGAGGTACTGTTCCTGAATTTCAGGGTGTCCCGCTGGGGAATATCCCGAAGGTAAATATGGGTTTGGTAGATAATAAAGGCTACGAGATCGAGCTGACTTACAACAAAGCTTTTTCCAAGGATTTCAATATCATGGTATCAGGTAATTATGGATATAACCACAATACCGTGAAGTTCATGGACGAATCGATCCGGGATGAAAGCTACGCGCACAGGTACCGCTCGGCAGGATATTCATTGAACCAGTCGTGGGGATATAAGATCGATTACGCCAATGGAAACGGGTTTTTTAATTCAAAAGAAGAACTGGACAGCTACCTCGCAAAGACCAAATACGGATTTGGAGAGCCGCGGGTCGGCGACTTCAAATATGTGGACCTGAACGGCGACGGCACGATCGATGATAAAGATCAGGCGCCTATTGGCTATTCCAGTATTCCAAGGGTCACTTACGGACTTTCGCTGACCTTGAATTACAAAGGATTTGATTTCACCACATTCTTTCAGGGTGTAGGAAAATATACCAGCAACTATTCACAACAGGGTGTTTATGAATACATTATCCGCGGTACTTATTTCGATTACCACAAATCGGCGTGGACACCGGAGCGCTACGCAGCAGGAGAAGAGATCACTTACCCTGCGTTGAGCACGCACAGTACTACTAACCACGTGGCGAACGACTTCTTCATTATGAACAGGTCATTTACCCGTCTGAAAAATCTCACACTGGGTTACACGCTGCCGTCGGGTTCGTTGAAAGCGATCGGGATCAGCAAGTTCCGGTTGTACGTGAGCGCGCAAAACTACTTCACCTGGTCGAAGCTGAGAATGAACCACCTGGATCCTGAAAACGACGATTCGCTGGGGTATCCGGTAACAAAAATGGCTAACCTTGGTCTGAACGTAACCTTCTAATTGGAGAAAAAATATGAAAAAGATATTTCGCTTTTTACTTCTTACACTCGCATTTACTTCCTGTAAAGGTGTCCTCGATATGGCGCCGGATGGGAAGCTGACCATGGACGAAATCTTCGCGGATAACGACAAGGTAGGCGCTTTTCTGAATACCTGTTATGTCAATATCCCTGCCAAAGGTACCCGCTACTTCTTCTGGAGCCGCGGACCGGTAAACTGGAGTGACGAATCGTGGGATACCGATGCCGAGGCTGAATCCTGGATTATGTCGGGCAGAATGTACAATGGAGACGCTTCCGCGGGAAATCATCCGATCACCAATATCAGTACCGAAGCTGGAAACGGAGAATACTGGGGACGCTACTGGACCTCGATCCGTAACTGTACCGAGTTTATCAGCCGCATTGACGAAGCGA
The DNA here is from genome assembly GCF_021390335.1 of Dyadobacter sp. CY343. Classification (GTDB taxonomy): domain Bacteria; phylum Bacteroidota; class Bacteroidia; order Cytophagales; family Spirosomataceae; genus Dyadobacter. The sequence goes on from NZ_JAJUXK010000001.1 coordinate 157,180, forward strand.
CCGTCCGCGTTCCTTCCGACCGCGCACGCTGGAAAGCAGAGGCGCATTTGCTGCGGGCCTATTATTATTCCGAACTTTTGAAATGGTTTGGACCTGCATTGCCGATCGAAAGAGAACCTTACGATTTTCAGCAGGATTTCTCTACGGTGACGAAAGCGAGCTATTATGAAGTGGTCAAATTCATCATTGAAGATTGCGACATAGCATTAGCTACTGCTGAACTTCCGTGGCGCGTGACCACAGGCAGCGAAGGCGGCCGGGTACACAAAGGATTGGCCGAGGCTATTAAATCTAAAATGATCCTTTTCGCAGCAAGCCCGCTGAATAATGGCGGACAAAATATCTGGCAGGAAGCTTACGAGATCAATAAAAAGTCGCTCGAAAACTTGCGGACAAACGGCTACGAACTGTACAACCGGGTAAACCTGCCGCAAACCTACCTGTCGGACGTAGCATTTCTCGGCCCGAACAAAAATGAAAAAACAGCGATTTATAACGAATATTTCACCCAAACCATGAACTACTCGGCTGCGCCGGTCGACCGTGAAACGATATACCAAAGCCGGGACGGGCAGGGTAATATCTGGAATATCGACGGAATCGGCTCGCAGGACGGATACAAGTCAGGCACTTGCCCAACCCAGGAACTGGTGGATGCATATGAAACAATAGACGGAGAGCCGATTTTGGATCTGGATAAACCCTATCTCGACGATCAGCATTTGCAGCCGAACTATAATAAGGCCAACAAATTGTATGATCCGGCCAATCCGTACGCCAATCGTGACCCGCGCTTTTATGCCTCCATTTATTATAATGGTTCAAAAAGAAAGGCAATGTGGAATTTTGCAGAAGCGCCGGAATCCGTAGAAAACTATCCGGCGCCGATCGGAAACCGCACGCGGATCATCGCTACTTATGCCGGCGAGCCGCAGACGGGTATTCACCCAACCACCCGCCGGGCAACGCGCACCGGGTATTACGAACGCAAATTTCTACATCCGAATTCTGGTGGCGATAACCCGATTGCCGGTGCAAACTGGAAGCTTTTCAGATTGGGAGAAATCATTCTGAACTATGCAGAAGCAGCCGCAGAAGCCGGGCAAGTGGCCGAAGCTGCCAAAGCTGTGAACGAAATCCGCGCGCGTGCAGGAATGCCCGCATTGCCCGCCGGCCTCGCCAAAGAAGCGTTGATCAAAAGGATCAGGGCGGAGCGGCGCGTGGAGCTGGCGATGGAGGAAAACAGGTATTTCGATTTGCGCCGCTGGTCTAAACCCACCGACGATCTGGCCAAAACCGACCGCTGGATCACAGCGATGGAGATCACCCGTAATGCAAACGGCACTTTCACCTACAAGCGCAGGAATGTACGAGGTACGGAGCGGAAAAATTATACTAATAAGTTCCTGTGGGTGCCGATACCGCTTAACGAAGCGAATAGGTTGAGATCGATCACAGGCACGGATTGGCAGAATGCAGGCTGGTAGTATTCATAGTTTTTAAAGATTTAGACGATCATTTTTATGATAACATATATAAAATCCGGCATTGCGTCAACCCTTGCATTCCTACTGTTTTGTACGGTGGCAATTGCCCAGGACCTGACCGAAACGATCAACGGGCTTGTGCTTGATGAATTTGGAAAACCGCTGGGAGGCGTAGCAATACAGTCCGAAAACGGTAGGAACGGTACTGCAACCAATAGCAAAGGCGAGTTTGCAATGAGCATTGACGACGGCAGCGAGGCTATCGTATTCTCACTTTACGGGTATGCCAACCAGAAAGTGGCGGTGGCCGACAAGCAGGAACTCGAAGTAAGGCTTAAATGGGACGCGCATAAAAAGGATGAAGTGATCCAGCTGGGTTACACAGCCCAGTACAGAAATGACATATCCGGCTCTGTGGCGACCGTGAAAGGCGAAGAACTGGAAAAAGCGCCGGTAGCAAACCTGACGCAGACTTTGGCAGGCCGGTTGCCAGGACTTACTACCCAGGAAACGTTTTCAGAGCTGTCGAGGGCTAATACAAATCTGTATATCAGAGGTTTAGCTGCCGGAAGGGACGGTGGGCCGCTGGTGATCATCGACGGTATTATTTGCGCTTACAATAGCAACCAGACGCTCGAATACATTACAGCCAACGAAATTGAGAATATTACCATATTAAGGGACGCATCGACCCAGGCGCTTTACGGGATCCAGGGAGCAAACGGATTATTGGTAATCAATACAAAAAGAGGCAGAAAAGGCCCGTTGCAGATCAAAACGCGTTTCGACCAATCTGTGCAGCAGGTGACAACAAAACCGCCTTTCTACAACTCCGCAGATTATGCCGAAATGCGCAACCAGGCCGCATTCAATGATGGGCTGGGCGCAAATTACCTATTTACTCCGCAGCAGATCGAAGGTTATCGCTCAGGTCAGGATCCTGTGAAATACCCGAATAACAACTGGTATAAGCATTATGTAAAAGACCTGGCGAACATGCAGCGCGCGAGCGTCAATGTGACCGGAGGAAATGATAAAGTGCAGTTCTTCTCGAACATCAACTTTATGCACCAGGGTGGTTATTTCAAAACAGACCAAACCAATTACAATTCGAATGCGAACAATATCTGGGTCAATTACCGCTCCAATATTGATATGAACCTGAACCGCTACCTGAAAGCATTTGTGCGCCTGAGCGGCAATGTGAAAAGAGAGCGTACACCCGGTGTGGGCAATTCAGAAGTGTATTCAAGCATATTCCAGATCCCGTCGACCATGTACGGACCTGTGACGCAGCCGGTGGTGGATGCTTCGGGAGAAGTGATCAGCGAAGGCGGACAGGTAATTACAACCGAGCGGGTGGAGTCGCCGACTTATGGAATGCTGAACCGTACCGGCTACGTGCGACACACGGTAACCAATATCACCTCGCAGTTCGGCCTCGACCTGGATATGGGATTTCTTACAAAAGGATTAAACCTGACTGGCAAACTAGCTTACCAGACCAATTCAGTTGGGAGCCTGGCAACGCGGCAGGATTACGAGCGCTGGGTACAGGCAAGTGATTCTCTGGGAGGAGGTTATATTAAAAAAGGCGCGCAAAATAATACGCCGCTCGGCTATTCAAAAGGGCATTCATATTACTACCACCTGACCTACAATGTGGCGATGAACTACCAGCGTGACTTTGGAAGACACCGGGTGGGCGCAATGGCGTATATGTTCTATCAGAATTTAACAAGAGCTGAAAACGACTCTGCGCGCATGTTACCTTACAATAGGGTGAGTTCAGGGTTTGAGGTGAACTATGGCTTTGATAACAGGTACCTGCTGAAACTAGACCTGGGATATTCAGGATCAGAACAATATGCAAGAAGTGTGCGCTACACGACTACGCCGGCTATCTCAGCTGCGTGGGTAATCTCGAATGAAGCCTTTCTGAAAGACAATACATTTTTGACCTACCTGAAACTGCGCGCATCCTATGGTAAAACCGCCAACGATGAGAGCGGACTTGCGAGGTATGCTTATCTTGACAATGTAACTGTGGCAGGCGGCGGCCCGATCGGATCGCTGCAATATGTGGTGAACGAAGGCCAGGTGGGTAACCCGAATATTGCCGCAGAAGTCTCTAAAAAGCAGAACTTTGGCATCGACCTCGGATTTTTGAATGCATTTAACCTGTCGGTAGATGTATTCCAGGAAAAGATGGACAATATGATCGTCAGCGCGCTTTCGACCATTCCGCTTTACCAGGGTGTGCAGCTTGTAAATTATCCCAAATTGAATTCGGGTAGTTTTGAAAATAAAGGTGCAGATATCAATCTTGGCTACCACAAAGCATTGAGCCGTGATTTTTCTGTTTTCGGAAATCTGATATTAAGCTATGCTAAGAACAAAATCATCAACCAGAACGAGGCGCTGAAAACAGCGGATTACGCCTACCGGAAATGGCAGGAAGGTTATTCTTTTGGTCAAAAGTTTGGGTACCTGGTTGATTACAGCAACGGAAACGGATTTTTTAACTCCCAAACAGAAATTGACCAGAGCAATTTAGAATATGGTTTTGGAACACCCCGCTTAGGCGATTTGAAATACCAGGATTTGAATGGGGATTCTAAAATCGATGAAAGGGACAAAGCGCCGATCGGAACGGGAATGCTGCCCAGCACAATCTATTCACTTTCGGCAGGACTTACCTATAAAAACTTTGACCTGAGCTTTCTCTTCCAGGGTGTAGGTGATTATTCAAGCATTGAAACGGGAAGCTCTTTCGGATTGTGGGAAACCGATTTTGACGGGGTATTCGGCTCTCTGCACCGCAATGCCTGGACCCCGGAAAGATATGCGAGTGGTCAGGAAATCACTTCCCCCGCTTTATCTCTTGGTAAAAGTGTGAACCACGAATCCAGCGATTACTACGTGAACAACCGCTCTTACCTGCGCCTGAAAAATGTGGAGATCGGCTATAATCTGCCTGCCACTTTATCCCGCGCCATTATGGCGGATAAAATCCGGATCCTGGTGAGCGGCCAAAACCTGATTACCTGGGATAAAATGAGGTCCAAGGACTTCGGGCCCGAAGGCGGCGGCTTTGCAGGTTTCCCAGTTTACCGCGTGTTCAATGCAGGTATCAGCGTCATTTTCTAAGTCAATCCATTTATTGAGATGAAAAAATATAAAATACTTCTGCTAACAATGTCCGTGGTGACCATGCTGGTTTCGTGCAACGAAAAGCTGGACCTGCCCACCGACGGCCGCATTACAATGGACCAGGTTTTCAGCGACTATAACCGGACAAGAGGGTACCTCAACTCCTGCTACGGTTTCACTCCAAAACCTTATATGGACCGGGCTTCCTTCACCGACGAAGCGCAGGATGCCGACGATATCACGCCGGGATCGAGATACATTGTGTGGTACGGCGGGAATGTAACTTCGCTCACTTATCCGGGCAATTCTGCGGATGGAAGTCCTTGGGGAAAGCTTTACGAGGGAATCAGGAAATGCAATGTTTTTATTGAAAATATCAAAACTGCGACCGTCTACGCGAGTGAGGGTGAGAAAAATTCATGGACGGCCCAGGCGCACACTTTGCGCGCATTGTACTATCTGCAACTGATCAAACGCTACGGCGGAGTACCTATTTTCGACAAGCCGCTGGCCATCGACCACGATTTTTCGCAGGATAAAAGGGCGACTTTCGCAGAGGTAGTCACATTTATCCTGGCTGATTGTGATAAAGCATTGTCTTACCCGGCCACGAGGGAAGGTTTGTCCTGGGATGTTTTTGATAATCAATATGGTATCATGACGAGAGCGGTTGCCTATGCGATCAAATCGCAGGCTGTGACCTACGCAGCGAGCCCGCTCTGGACAGACGGAACTTACACCTGGCAAACGGCTACTACCATTACAGCCGAGGCCTTGGGACAATGTCTGGCAAACGGATACCGCCTTTTTGACGAAAAACCGGCTGCAAACATTGCGCAAAATCCTTATGCACTGTATTTCTTCACGAGCTCAAACGATCAGCGCGCGACCGACAAGGAAACGATCTACCACGCAGGTGACGCCATGCAGGTTTGGCGCTACGCAGGTATGCCAACGAACCCCGGTATGGAAAGAACAGGCCCATGCCCGACGCAAGATCTGGTCGACAGTTATGAAATGGCGAACGGACAAGCGCCCGTAACCGGATATTCCGATGCCAACCGCACAACACCGATCATCAATGCGGCTTCGGGTTACAAGGAAACGGACCCTTACACAGGTCGCGACCCGCGTTTTTATGCCTCGATTTACTACAACGGAGCAGTGAGAAACCTGGATCAGCCGGCTGGTAAAAAGGTAGAAACTTTCGTGGGCGGCGCAGAGGAAATCTCTGATATCAACCGCAAGCATACGCGCACGGGCTATTATTTGCGAAAGTTCAACAATTACAGATCCGGGCAGAACAACGATGCCGACGGGGCGATACGCCTTTTCAGGCTTGCTGAACTGTACCTGAACTTTGCGGAAGCGGCTAACCAATCGGTGGGCCCGGAAGCGGCGGTGAATGTAGGTACGCAAAGTATGTCTGCGCGGCAGGCAGTGAATGTGGTGCGGACACGGGCAGGAATGCCTGGTTTTCCGGCCGGACTGACGAAAGATGCTTTTGATAAAAAATACAGAAACGAGCGCCGCGTCGAACTTGCATTTGAAGAACACCGCTTTTTCGACGTACGCCGCTGGAAGATACTGGCTGAAACAGACCGATTTGTGACCGGAATGCGGATCACAAGAAACGGTACCAACCTTGTTTACCGCAGGTTCAAATTCACCAATCGCAATGCATTTTCTGATAAATACCTGATGTACCCAATTGATCAGCAGGAGGTCGATAAAATAATCGGTCTGTCCGGCGTCGACTGGCAGAACCCGGGCTGGCTGGATTAACCAGCAATGAATACCCGGCGTTGATCGACTATATCAATGCCGGCTCCACTAAACCCATAAAAATGAAAAAAGCGATTTTAGTATTAATGCTGGCCGGGGCGAAAGTCCTGGCGCAGCCGCTGGCCGGTACCGATGATCTCGGCCGCACGATCCCGCAGAACAACACGGTCGGCGATCCCAAAAGCAACCGGCAGGTAGGTATGTTTTACTTTCTGTGGCACGATGTAGCGCCGGCCCGGCACTGGGATTTGAATGAGATTGTTTCAAAAAATCCGGCTGTCCTGGAAGATTTCGATCACCCCGACTGGGGCGGCGACCCGAAAAACGGGACCGGCATGTATTACTGGGGACAGCCTATTTATGGATATTACAAAGGTGATGATTACTGGGTGCATTTGCGGAGCGTCCAGCTTTTAACAGACGCAGGAGTCGATTTTCTGGTGATGGATGCAACAAACCGACTTACTTACGCCAAGCAGGCCGATGCATTGATGAAAGCAATGGACGCGGTTCGGGCGCAGGGAAGAAAGGCGCCGAAAATTGTTTTTTATACCAATACCCTCTCCGGCGAAACGATGCAGGAAGCGTATGATCTCTTTTACAAAGAAGGAGCTCCCTACCGCCACCCCGACTGCTGGTACATGCTCGACGGGAAGCCGCTGATCATCGGGATCAGCAAAGAAGCCGACGGTAAAAATTTCAAATCATTCTTCACATTCCGCGAATCGCAGTGGCCGACCGAGGCGCAGAAATCGAACGGCTGGCCATGGATCTCATTTACCAGACCTCAAAAAGTACATTATAACAATGCTGGGGAAGCAGAAATTATCAATGTATCAGTCGCGCAGCATCCCAACCCGACTGCCGGAATGGGCGGTTCTGCATTTTACGGGAACAAAGATAACTGGGGCAGAAGCTACCGGAACGGTTCTCCCGGAGATCCGAAAAAGGATATTGCTTATGGTTATAATGTACAGGAGCAATGGGATTTCGCGATCAAACAAAATACACCCTTCGTATATGTGACCGGCTGGAATGAGTGGATTGCGGGCAAATTTCCGAGCCACGACAACAATCCTGAACATTCGTGGTTTTGCGATCAGGCCAGTCCGGAATATAGCCGGGATATCGAACCTTCGCTTACCGCTGGTCTGAAAGATCATTATTATATGCAGCTGGTCGCGAATGTGCGCAGATACAAAGGTGTGGAGGCAAATCCTATATTGGGTCCTGAAAAAAGTATCAGCAAGTTTGATGACTGGAAAGGCGTAGAGACGGTTTACAAAGACTACACCGGGGATACCCAGGCGCGCAATCATCCAGGTGCCCAAACGGAGCCCGCGATGGTTTACGTGAATAAAACAGGCAGAAATGATTTTGATGAAATGAAGGTGGCGACAGATGAAAAGAACCTTTATTTCTACGTAAAAACGGTAGCTGAGATCACGCCCAACTCCGGTGACAACTGGATGCGCCTCTACCTCGATATTGACCGAAAAGCAGCCACTGGCTGGAAGGGTTACGAGTACCGCATTGTTTCGGGGAATACTTTGCAGCAGTACAAAGCCGGAAATTGGCACGATGTGAAGAAAGTGACTTACCAGACGAGCGGTAATCAAATGATGGTAACTATTCCTAAATCCTTTTTAACTAATCTGAAATCGCCGCTGAATATGGAATTCAAATGGTCGGACAACATGCAGGAAGACGGCAACCCGCTCGACTGGTATGTAAACGGCGACGCGGCCCCCGGCGGGAGATTCAATTTTATCATCAGCCAATAATCTGATCAATTAATAGATCATTCTATCAATCTAATCAATGTCCCGTCGGCTGAAGCCGACGGCAATTGATGCTGATGTGATTGATCTTTTTTTGAAATCAATCAATACCCGCCGGCTTAAGCCGACGGAATCTACCCCCAATCCGCTGAGAGGGGGGCTATTTCTCTAAAAGTGCCTCGGATGTATTCCTAATAATTAATCTGAATCCCACTCCCGGCCCAAGTGTGCTTTCCCTATGCAAGTAAGCACAGGTAACCCCCTCCAGGGTCGGGGGTAAAACCAGCTTATCCTAACCCTATGAAAATCAAACTCCAAGTCCTGTTATTACTTCTTGCATCATCTGCATTCGCACAGAATTATAGTCCGCTGGTTACCGCTACTGATGCCGTCGGGCGGAGGCTGCCTGACCAGAAGGAAGCGGGCGATTTTAAGAAGGAGAAGTTTGTGGGGTTGTTTTACTGGACCTGGCACACGCAGCAGGCGAAAAACAATCCTGCATTGAATGTGACTGAATACCTCTCGCGCAACCCGAAAGCGATCCACGACTACAACGATCCGATCTGGCCGAAACGAAAAAGTCCGTGGTTTTGGGCGGAGCCGCTTTTTGGGTACTATGTGGATACCGACGCGTGGCTGCTGCGCAAACATGCTGAAATGCTCGCCGACGCAGGTGTGGATATGATCATTTTTGATTGTACCAATGGAAACCTGACCTGGAAAGAATCCTATATGAAGCTATGCGAGGTATTCACGCAGGCGCGAAAAGACGGAGTCAAAACGCCGCAGATATGCTTTATGCTGCCGTTTTGGACAACCGACGGCGGAAAAGAGATCATCAGGGAAATTTACACAGATCTTTACAAACCGGGAAAGTACAAAGACCTGTGGTTCATGTGGAAGGGAAAGCCTTTCATTATGGCTTCCCCTGAATTTACAGAAACTATTAAAGGAAAAACCGCGGAACCTGCGCTTGAAAAGGAATTGCGTGAGTTTTTTACATTCCGTCCCGGTCAGCCCGTGTATAATAAAGGTCCTGAAAAAACAGATCACTGGGGCTGGCTGGAAATATTCCCACAGCACGGATATAAGAAAAATGCAGACGGGACCTTCGAACAGGCGACGGTGGGTGTAGCGCAAAACTGGACCAAAGCACGCGGCCTGACCGCATTGAATGCAACCGGCTCTTTCGGAAGAAGTTATACGCATACAAACGGGCAGATCACGACACGAGATGCGGTGAATTACGGTTTTAATTTCCAGGAGCAGTTTGACAGGGCGCTGGAAATCAATCCTGAGCTGATATTCATTACCGGCTGGAATGAATGGATCGCGGGCCGCTACGATGTATGGCAGGAGCAAACAAACGCATTCCCGGACGAATTCGACCAGGAAGGCAGCCGTGATATTGAACCTATGAAAGGCGGGCACGGAGATAATTACTATTACCAAATGGCTGCGAATATCAGGAAATTCAAAGGTTTACCTGCCCGTGAGCCGGTTTCCGCAGCTTTTACAGTGGCGATAGACGGGAAGTTTACCGAGTGGGATAAAGTAACCCCTTCATTTACTGCCCACAAAGGCAATACGATTCACCGGGATAGTCCGGGGTGGGGGAGTTTAGTTTATAAAAATATAACCGGCCGGAATGATATTGTGCTTTCGAAGGTAACTCGTGATCAGGAGTTTGTGTATTTCTATGTGGAAACCGCGCAGCCACTTTCTCCCAAAGAAGATCCCGGCTGGATGCGGCTTTTTATTAATATTGATAAAGACAAAAACACGGGCTGGGAGGGATATGATGTTGTGATCAATCGCATTAATCCCGATAAAAAAGCTATTGTAGAGAAAACAGACGCAGCCTGGAACTGGACGAAAGCCGGGGAAGTCGATTTTGTTGTCAGTAAAAACAAAATGGAGATTAAAGTCCCGAAATCGATGCTCGGCATAACTGGCGAGCCGGCTTTTGAGTTCAAATGGAGCGATAATATGCAGGAACAAGGCAATGTAATGGATTTCTGGATAAATGGCGACGCAGCTCCGTCGGGCAGGGCTAATTACATTTATCAGCCCTAGTTCTCTACCCCCTAACCCCCTAAAAGGGGGCTTCGCTCGATAAGTACCCCCAACCCCCTCAAGGGGGCTTAATAGAAAATGAAAGGCCCGCTTTTAGGGGGTTGGGGGTAATTTTTCGACCCAATGCCCTTTATCCTAAACTCAACCTTCAAACAGCATTCCGGAATGAATGATCGATTCAAGAAGTCCCGGCTTGGCAGCACTATTGTTTTATCCGCGGTACTTATTTTTTACGCGCAAAGTTGCAGCACCCCCAAAAGCAAGTCTGGCCCAAGCGCCAAAGTTTCCCAAAACGGACAACCTTCGTCGGAGCTTTTCGCCGAGCATATTCGTACTACCAAATTCCAGACGCCGGAAGAGGAACGCAAAAGTTTCGTCCTGCCGCCAGGGTTTGAAATAACACTTTTCGCTTCCGAGCCCGATATTACCAAGCCTATAAATATGGAGTTCGATGACCGGGGCCGGCTTTGGGTTACGCAAAGTTCCGAATATCCGGTTGCTGCCGGGCAGAGTGACGGGAAAGATCGAATCACCATTCTGGAAGACAAAAACGGCGACGGAAAGGCAGATACCTTTACCAATTTTGACAATAACCTGAATATCCCCATCGGCATTATGCCCGTAGCCGACGGTGCTATTGCTTACAGCATTCCCAATTTGTATTATTTCAAAGACGAAAACAATGACGGGAAAGCGGACAGTAAAAAGGTATTACTGGGTCCGTTTGGCCACAAAGACACGCATGGAATGGTGAATAACCTCATGCGCGGCTACGACGGCTGGCTGCACGTTTGTCACGGTTTTTCAAATACCTCCCATGTAGCCGGCAGCGATGGGGATACTATTAAAATGACTTCTGGAAATACATTCCGTGTGAAACTGGACGGCAGTCACGTGGAGCAAACCACTTTCGGTCGGGTAAATCCGTTTGGTTACGCTTATGATGAAAAAGGCTATTTATATTCGGTGGATTGTCACACGAAGCCGATTACGCAGCTGATTGCCGGCGGAGAATATCCGCATTTTGGCAAGAAAGCCCCGGCGGGACTTGGGTTCGCGCCGGCTATGATGGACTACGATCTGGGCTCTACTGCATTGGCTGGGCTGGTTTACTACACAGGTACACAATTTCCCGAACAGTACCGAAACAGTTTTTATACGGGCGATGTGGTTACGTGCCGCATTGACCGAAATAAGATCACTTACAAAGGTTCCACGCCGGTTTCCAAAAAAGAGGAGCCGCTTTTAGTAAGTAAAGATCCGTGGTTCCGGCCGGTGGATGTGAAGCTGGGGCCCGACGGCGCGATCTATATTGCTGACTTTTATAACCGCATTATCGGACATTATGAAGTGGCATTGAACCACCCGGGCCGCGACAGGCTGAGCGGGCGCATCTGGAAAATTACTTATAAGGGCAGCGAGCCACACCAGGATATGAAGGTGACGGATTGGTCGAAAGCGACGCTGGATCAGTTGATTGAGGGATTGAAACATCCGCAGTTGAATACGCGGTTGAAAGTTGCGGATCGGATTGTGGATACCTGGGGGGAGCAGGCAATGAAGCCTTTGGAAAAGTTAATTTACGCAAGCGAAAAAGCAACTGATAAAGCCGCAGCTGTACATGCATTGTGGATTTTGAACCGGCTAGGTGTTCTCAAAGCCGAATTACTGATGGATGCGATGAAAAGCACGGATGCCAATCTCCGCATACATGCCCTGCGAATTGCGCAGGAGGATGTGGGTGTGTTTCATGATGTTAATAATCTTGTAGTTGATGCATTAAAATCAGATACTGATCCTTCTGTCCGTAGGGTTGCGGCAGAGGTTGCGGGTAAATTTCCGCGTATTGATAACCTGCAACTTTTGCTTGCATTGCACGACCAGACTGATGCGGAAGACACGCATTTGAAATATACTGCCATGCTCGCGATCCGGGATAACTTAAAGGACAAAAGCATTATGTGGCGCATTCCCGGCATGAAATGGACGGACAGCCAAGCTGCGCTGCTGACTAAAGCCATGCTCGATGTGCCTTCGAGCGGAGCGGCTGCATTTGTGTTGGATTATACATTAACACACGATCTTCCAACTGATGATCTCATTAAAAATCTGGAATATATCGCCAGGTACGTATCTCCCTACCAGCTGGAAAAAGCGATTGATCTGATCAATAAAAGGTTTGCAAACGATCCGGAATCGCAGCTTTCTCTATACAATACCATCCAGGCAGGGGTGAAACAGAGCGGCCTGGCGCCGGGGGAGAAGATGGAGGCTTGGGGTAATAGTCTGGCTACAACATTTCTTGGCGGCATTTCAGAAAACTCGGAAACGTGGAAGAGCAAACCGGTACTGAAAACAGCTGAGCCGGGTAATCCGTGGGTGGTCACTGAGCAGTTTCTCACTGATATCACGCCTGCTTTTCGTATTATTTTGAGTGAAAAAAATGGCTATATCCCAACGGCTGCGTTGTATTCGGTTCCTTTCAAATTGCCGGCCACGCTGAAAATGAATGTATTTGACAACGATATTCACAACCTGCCTGATAAAAAAGGTATTTCACGGAATGCAGTTCGGGTAAGACTGGCAGCAAGCGGAAAAGTGATTTCGGAATATAGATTGAACCAGAAAGAAACGAGTCAATGGAAAGATTTGATCAAAAACACAACTTTTGATCTGAGTGCCTACGCCGGACAAATGGGTTATATCGAGGCGGTTGACAGTTCGCAAACCGGCTCCATCGGCTTTGGGAAACTGGAACCTGCCGTACTCAAAATTCCCGCGAAGGCACCCGGTATTGTATCTGACCAGCGGGTAGCAGCCGCTGACATTGCGGGCGAGTTCAGGCTCAAATCGCTGGAACCGAAGTTGCAGGAAATGTTGAAAGCGAAATGGCTGGATTACCCGGTGCGCAGCGCGGCGGCGAATGCATTGATGAATATTGATCCAAAGGCGAATGTAAATGTGCTTGCGGAGGTATTCGATGATCCTGCGGAGCTACCTGTATTGCGCGAGAAGCTAGCGGCTTCGATGGGCCAGGCGCCTTCTTTTTCTATTTATGAAATGCTGAAAAAGCAGCTGGCCGGTGGTGCACGGAATTTACAGGTTGCGATCGCTACGGTACTTGCCAATACTTCGCAGGGTATTGATTATCTGCTGAGTGCATTTAAAGAGGAGGCTGCAAGTCCGGATATCGCCAATGAAATTCCGGTAAAAGAGCGATTGGATTTGAATGCGAATGCAGGTCAGCGGGAGCAAATGCAAAAATTCCTCGCGGCAGGAGCGAACGAGCGGGAAGAAAGACAAAAATTGATAGATACACGCATAGCTAATTTTAAACCGTCAACCGGCCTTACCGATGCAGGAAAGGCTATTTTCGTTCAGAATTGCAGCGCCTGTCACCAGGTCTTAGGCCAGGGCGGAATGGTGGGCCCGCAGCTGGACGGTATCGGAAACTGGGGACACAAAGCATTGACCCAAAAGATTCTTGACCCCAACAGGAATATAACCGAGGCATTTCGTACTTATAATATCACATTGAAAAATGACCAGACGCTGACGGGCCTTTATCGCAGAACAGAAGGTGAAACGATGGTATTCGCAGATATGACCGGAAAAGAATTTGCGGTAGCCAAAAACGATATGAAAGAATACCGCGCTTCCAAGTACACATTAATGCCCGATCAGTTTAAAAATATAATCCCGGAAAAGGATTTTTATGCTTTGATGGATTATTTATTGAGTGTGAAGTAATTGTCACCCTGAGCGCAGTCGAAGGGAAGTGTGCATAAAGTCCATTCCACCGCCGGGCGCCTAGGTAGCGTGCTGCACGTTCCTTCGACTTCGCTCAGGGTGACAGGGGTTTCTGAAAAAAAAGGAGTTTTAACATTAAAAACGATAGAAATGCATCATAAACTTATCTATATCTGCCTGCTGGTTCTTCTGATGCCGGGTCTTGCTCACGCCCAAGCCAAAGGGAAAAAAGGGGCGGATGTTAAGTTTAAAAAAACAGAGCTGACCAAAAGGTTCATTTCCGAAGGAGCCGCAATGGGCGATGTGAATAAGGATGGAAAAAAGGATGTGCTGGCTGGGGCATACTGGTTTGAGGCACCCTCCTGGAAAGCGCACGAAATCATGAAGCCGGATACTTTTCAGGTAAATGGCGGGTACAGCAATTCATTTCTGGACTATGCGATGGACGTGAACCAGGACGGTTGGATCGATCTGGTCCGGATAGACTGGCCGGGAAAAGCGGCATATTGGCACGAAAACCCCAAAGGGAAAACGGGACACTGGCCCGCGCATGAAATACATGGATCGGTTGGAAACGAGTCGCCGATGATGGTGGATATTGACGGCGACGGCAGATTGGACCTGCTTTGCAACGATCCCACTGCTAAAAAAGTGATCTGGCTAAAATCTCCTTCCAAAAAAGGGGATGTTGCCTGGGAGAAATTCGTGATCAGCAACGATCCGAATAATTCTACGCACATGTATACCCACGGAATTGGTTATGGGGATATTAATGGCGACGGAAGAAAGGATGTGCTTGTGAAAGCAGGCTGGTGGGAAGGCCCGGCAGAGGGGCCGGCCAAGCATGGAAAAGAGGAAGACTGGAAATTTCATCCGGCCGATCTGGGCAAAGATTGTTCGCAAATGTATGTGCTCGACCTGAATGGCGACGGGTTGAATGATGTGCTGAGCGCCTCGGCCCACGATTATGGTGTGTGGTGGCACGAACAACAGAAAGATACCCAGGGTAATGCAATATGGCGGCACCATACGATCGACGATACGTTTTCTCAAACGCATGGTCTGGAAATGAAGGATATCAACGGCGATGGAAATATCGATTTTATTACTGGTAAGAGGTATTTTGCACACCACGGAAACGATCCGGGCGAATTTGAGCCTGCCGTAGTGTATTGGTTTGAATATAAACCCGGCAAAACGCCAACCTGGACCCGGCACGAAGTGGATAACAATTCAGGAGTAGGATTGCACGTAACAGTTGAAGATATTAATAACGACGGGCTGCTTGATATTGTGACGGGTAACAAGAAAGGGGTAAGGGTTTTTACGCAGCAAAAGGGTAAATAAAATCGAATGAAATTCGGGATCAACACATATTTGTTTGCTTCGCCTTTTACAAATGACGGTGTTTCCTGGTTTCCGAAATTTAAGGAATGGGGCTTTGACTTTGTCGAAATAGCGGTTGAAGATCCGGCTAATATCGATCCGGTATTTGTAAAAATGGCATTGGACGCTGCTGGGCTGGAATGTCGCTCGGTATGCGCGGCAACTGGTCCTGGTCGCGATTTGAGGGGGAATCGGAAGGAGCAGGTTACATCCATGGAATATGTGCAGGCGCTTGTTGATCTTGCGCCGATACTCGGGAGTAAGCTGGTGGCCGGGCCGATCTATTCCTCCGTAGGTCGGGCTGACCTTGTTGATGAAGGAGAAAAGGTACAGCAGTGGCAGACTGCGGTTTCAAACCTTCGGAAGCTCGCAGCCTATGCGGCGGAGAAAGACGTGAAGCTGGCAATCGAACCGCTCAACAGATATGAGACGGATATGGTCAATACCTGCGACCAGGCACTGCGCATGATCGCGGACGTTGGAAGTGATAATTTGCTCGTGCACCTGGATTCATTTCACATGAACCTGGAAGAAAAAGATCCCGCATTAGCAATAAGAAATGCCGGGAATAAGTTGGGGCTGCTGCATGCGTCGGGCAGCGACCGGGGTACGCCGGGTGGAGACCAGATCAACTGGGACCGCATATTCGCCGCGCTGGATCATATTCATTATCAGGGAGATATTGTAATCGAATCGTTTACGCCCGATGTAAAGATCATCGCCAAAGCTGCTTCGATCTGGCGGGTTATTGAGCCTTCGAAAGAATCGATTGCAATAGATGGACTGCACTTTTTGAGATCGCTTGCATTCTAGCTCTCGATAAAGTTTGGACATAAAAAAATCCCCGTTTTGAGCGGGGATTTTTTTATGTATCTGTCAATAATCAGGCAGTAAGCTCTGCTTCGAGGTGTGAAGTACTCAAATGCAAAACGTCAGTTGTCCAGGCTCTGGTTTTGGCTGCGAGTTCTTCATTCTTCGCAAGTGACTGACCGTAGGAAGGGATCATTTTCTTAAACTCATTTTGCCACTCGGCTGATTTCGCTTCCGGGAAACAGCGCGCGATCAGTTCCAGCATGATCGATACCGATGTAGAAGCGCCCGGAGAGGCTCCAAGCAATGCAGCAAGCGAACCGTCTGCCGCAGTCACCATTTCAGTACCGAATTCCAGAACACCACCTTCTTTCTCATCTTTTTTGATCACCTGCACACGCTGACCTGCTTTTAACAGATCCCAATCTTCCAGCTTTGCATCCGGCAAGTAATCCCTCAATGCTTCCACCCGATCCTCCGGCGACTGGCGTACCTGGTCGATCAGGTATTTGGTGAGCGGAATATTGTGTATTCCCGCCGCCAGCATTGGTTTTATATTATTGAGTTTGATTGATAAAGGCAGATCCAGGTATGAACCGTTTTTCAGGAACTTGGTAGAAAAACCGGCATAAGGCCCGAAAAGCAGCGCTTTTTGTCCGTCGATCATTCGGGTATCCAGGTGAGGTACGGACATCGGCGGTGAACCTACGGATGCTTTACCGTAAACTTTTGCCTGGTGTTTTTCAATGATCTCGGGTTTGTTGCAAACCAGCCACTGGCCGCTCACCGGAAACCCACCGAAACCTTTCCCTTCCGGAATGCGCGATTTTTCAAGCAACGGCAAAGAACCTCCTCCCGCACCGATGAATACAAATTTGGTCTGCACATAACGTGAGGCACGGCTGTCGCGTTCTTTCACTTCGATCATCCAGGAACCGTCTTTTTTCCGGGTAAGATCGTCGACTTCATGGTTGAGGAAAAGGTCCACACCTTCCTGTTCTTCAAGGTAATTGAACATTGCCCGGGTGAGCGTACCGAAATTGACGTCGGTACCCAGCTGCATTCTGGTCGCAGCTACTTTTTCATTTTTATCGCGCCCTTTCATCACAAGTGGGATCCACGATTTGATCTCTTCCTGGTCCTCGGTATATTCCATTCCCCGGAAAAGGTGGTGACTCGTCAGTGCAGTGTAGCGTTTGTGCAGGTAATCCACATTTTCATTTCCCCAGACGAAGCTCATGTGTGGAATATTGTAGATAAATGTGGCAGGCGATTCGATTACCCCGGTTTCCACAAGGTGAGCCCAGAACTCTTTCGAAACTTCAAAAGACTCGGCAATTTTCACAGCCTTTTTAGTTTCAACGGAACCGTCGGGAAGCTGCGGTGTATAATTGAGCTCACAAAATGCAGAGTGGCCGGTACCGGCATTATTCCATGCATCCGAGCTCTCAGCGGTTACCCGGTCCAGTCTTTCGAATATCGATATGGTAATAGCAGGATTCAACTTTTTGAGCAGGACGCCCAAAGTCGCACTCATGATGCCGGCTCCGATAAGAACAACGTCAGGCGTGCTCGTTTTTGAAGACTTTTTGGTATTCATAACGAATAAAGTATAATATGTTAGCGGGCGGCAAAACCCGGAAAAGTACAAAAGCTATTCTATAACAATCAACGTAATACCTTTCGTTTCGAAAATAGTATAAATCAAAAAAATAAAGTTATGGCAGGTTACAAGTTCTTGATTGGGGGCAATTAAAACTTTTTTAGTTGCAATAACTGGAATAAGTCGCTGCGCCCAAATCTTAGCGTGGTACAAAAACAAAGAAGCCGCTCCATTCAAGGGAGCGGCTTCCGAAAAATCTCTATATAAAAACAATACCAGATGCTGTTACTCTTTCAGTCCTAGCGCAGCCATAGCTTGCTTGTAATTTGTCCAGTCAACTTCTGCGCTTTGTCTTAGCTTATCTGCTGGGATAAACACAGCGCGAATCGCTTCAAACTGACGCTCGGGAGCAGCTTCCTGATCTTCCGACCAAGATAATGGACGAATGTCGACAAATATTGTATTGCCTCTCAAAAGCGTTACGAAATGGTAGTTAGTCGATTTGTTGTCCGCAAATCTTACGACACCCGGCTGCGCCCACCAGAATCCCTGGCTTTTGATAAATACGACAATAGCGCTTTTGTTAATCATTGCAGTGTCGGCAGCAGTCAAATTTGCTTTTCCAAGCGTGTATCCACCTTTCGTTGTAGTAACAGCTCCTGTTAAAATTTCTTTCGCTCCCATGCCATCGGCGCCAGCTTCACCTGGCTCACCTTTTTCTCCGGCAGCTCCTGGATCGCCTTTTGGTCCGGCCGGGCCGACTTCTCCCTGAGGGCCGTCGCAACCAAATCCAACACCAATCAATCCAATCCATGCAATGAACATTAGCTTTTTAATCATAATCGTATAAGTTTAGTTAAAGAGTTGTTGGTACTTGAGTAGAAAATGTTGAAAACAAATAAAACAGGAAATGTTACAAATACCTAGGATGCGCATCCACATAGGCCGCAAAATTAGGCTCTTTGCCCTGTTTTTTGTTGAATTGATACAAAAATTGTACCACCCACAGGGGTTACACGTTACAAATTAGCTACAATGAAAAACTTCGCCCAACCTTATAGTAAATTTGCTTCAATATTGAAGTTATTGTAGCTTTATTAATATTTTCATATATATTAAGTGTAGTAGGAAGTTTCGGGCGCGTCACCCGGTCGTGCTATGCAAAATTTATAACACTATCATAATCCAAGATTTATGAACACAAAAAATTTTACAAATTTTTTTTTCCTTCTCTCGTTCGGCCTCACACTATTTGGAGTTCAGCTACACGCGCAGACACCTTGGAGTGGCAAGTATGGGAATGAGTGGCTTGCAGGGAAATACGGCCAGTCATGGTTGAGGATCGGGGTTAGCAAAAGTGGTCTGTACAAAGTTGCATTGCCTGCAAACTTTCAGAATAAGCCCGGAAAACTGCATTTGTATCGTCGGGGAGTTGAAGTTGCCCTGGTTAGTGCCTCCAATACGGAGATCGAATTTTACGGTATCCCCAATGACGGAGCTTCCGACGCGCTGCTTTATCGCATGCCGACGTCCAGGAAGAATATGAATTTCAGTATATATTCCGATGAAAGCTCCTACTTCCTGACTTTCGATAATACGGACAGAACGCCTGCCGCTGTAGAGGCGCTAACGCCCGATGATGCCATCGCGAAGCAGGAATCGCACAAATTCACTTTTTACAAAGAATTTGTGATCGAGAATTCGCACATGACATCTTACCCAACCAGGCCTACCACACTGAACAGCTATTTCGAGGAAGGTAAAGCAGGTACCGGCACCAGATTGGGCAATAACCGTCCTCTGGCTACTGTGAATCCGAAGCCTGCCGTTTTTACATCAAATTACGTTGCAGAACCTTTCGCTTATGAGGTAAAAGCCCGGCACGGTTCTGCCGCACCGAAGCTGAACGTTCGTTTGAAGGGACGTGGGTATCTTTTTAGTGCCAATTCAACTGTTCAGGTTTGGGCAGGGAAGGATGCAGCCTCAACAGAACTGAGGGGTTCAACCACGGTTACTGGTTTTCTAGATAAAGATCTTAATGTGGACCTGCTTGATAAGGATATCGAGAATGGAAAGGGTATTCTTGGATTTATGTCGACCGGCGGAGCAACAGACGGTTTCTCAGTGTCTTACTACTCAGTTACCTACAACCAGAAGATCGATATGCAGACACTGGGTTCATACGAATTCAATTTTCCTGCATCTGCTTCGAACACGCGTTTTACGATCCTGAACCCGCCAGCTGGAACTCTCAGGTTCCTGGATATTACCAACCCCGACCAGCCAAGAGTGATCACAGGGAATGCTGCGAATATGATGATATCGCGGAATGGTAATGCACTCACGTTATTTGTAACCAAAGACGTTACGACAGTGCCTGCTACTTCGGTTACATTTCCGGCTATTTCACCTGCTAGTTCCGATTATTTGATCATTACGAATGAATTGCTCGCCACACCGGCTGCTGAATATGCGGAATACCGGAAGGATGATTCGCCAGGTAAAAAGTATAAGCCGCTGGTAATAAAAATCAAGGATGTATATAATCAGTTCAACTACGGAGAGCCTAGTCCGGTTGCGATCAGACGTTTTGTGGACTTTATGGTATCGGATAATAACAAGGATAAATATTTGCTCCTGCTGGGTAAGTCGATCACCTTTTACGAACGTACTGTACGGGAAATTCCTGAGGAAATCCCGACAATAGGCTTTCCAGGCTCCGATCTGCTGCTGGTTGACGGGCTGGGCGGCGCTCCTGACGACGTACCTGTGATTCCTTACGGTCGGATCGCGGCTGTTACGGAGCAACAAGTACGTGATTATCTTGAAAAGGTTAAGACCTATGAAAGTCAGTCCGAAAATTTAGGCTGGCGGAAAAATATCCTGCATGTAAATGGAGGAAAAGGCGAGGACCAGATTTCAGAGTTTCAAGAAAACCTGTCATTTATTGCAACAAGTGCGAAAATTGCGAGTGCTCCTTTTGCAGGTAAAGTTTACCCGAAAGTGAAGGATAAGACATTGGCAGCTAATGCTATTCAAAGTATCACACTCGCGCCGGAAGTGAACGGAACTGCACCGGGGATATCAGGTGTAGGGATGATTACTTATTTTGGTCACGGTGGAGTCGATCAAACCGACCTTGATTTCGGGTATGCGATGGATGATGCCAAAAATTATAATAATACCGGAAAGTACCCCGTGCTTTTCTACAATGGTTGTGGGGTGAATAACCTGTTCAACAACAGATTTAACCTTTTCTCTCAGCCCCTTACAAGTCCTTCTTTCAGGA
Source organism: Dyadobacter sp. CY343 (assembly GCF_021390335.1). Taxonomy (GTDB): domain Bacteria; phylum Bacteroidota; class Bacteroidia; order Cytophagales; family Spirosomataceae; genus Dyadobacter. The sequence continues at coordinate 178,300 of NZ_JAJUXK010000001.1, forward strand.
GACCCATGTCACTTGACTGGCTGCTAGCACCGAACAAAGGCGCGATTGTGGTTTTTGGAAATGACTGGGATGCTTATGCAAGTACTTCCAATGAATATCTGGACAGACTTTATCTTGAAATTTTCCCAAAATCGGATGTAGATAGAAAAACGATCGGAGGTATTATTCAGGAAGTTGCTCTGAAAACCAAACTTGAAATGGGCTATTCTTACAGTGATGCTGTGAATGGAAGAACTGCTTCCTATTATGATTTCGACCGTGCCAATGTGCATCAGATCATTTTGCAAGGTGATCCGGCATTGCGTATCCTGATTACCTCAGGCGCACTTCCGGTAGAACTTGCTTCTTTCGATGCAAAGTTGGTAGAGCCAAAAAGAGTTGAGCTGAAATGGAGAACGGTTTCGGAAACCAACAACAGCCACTTCGCATTGGAAAGAAGTTATAATGGCAAGAATTTCACGGAGATCGGAATGGTTGAAGGTAAAGGCACTATCGATGAAGTTTCGGATTACCATTTCTTCGACACAAATCCACTTCCGGGAACAAGCTACTACCGTTTGAAGCAGGTTGATAAAGTTTCTGTAAAAGATGGCGCGACAATAGAAGGTAAGGCGACTTACTCACAAATTGTGTCGGTGACAAGAGAGAATACCAGCTTGCTTGTTCTTTCGCCAAACCCCACCAGAGATTTTATTAATATTGACCTGGATGCTCCTGTAAATATCGCACACTGGGACGTTTTGGATCAAAATGGCCGTGTTTATAAAAGAAACGGAAAAGGAACAAGGGTTGACTTGTCAAACCTGACCAGCGGCGAGTACATCATCAAAATTCAAACAGAAAATAATGATGTTTATTTTAGAAAGATTGTAAAGCAATAATAAAAGAAAAACACGGATAATGACGTATGTATATTATCCGTGTTTTTTTGTTTAATCCTGTCGAATATTAATGCACACGACTTTGAAAAATTTTACCTTCTCCATTCTCTTCTGTCTTCTTACCTCGGTTCCTGTTGTTGCCCAATGGGTCGCTCCCTACGCAAACAGCTGGATTTCTTACGGTAAACCTTACGTTAAGATTGCTGTTTCGCAACGAGGAATACACAAGGTTCCATTGGCTTCGCTACCTGCAAGCTTTCCAAAAAATCAGCCGGCTCAATTCCAAATCTGGCACAGGGGCAAACAGGTTTCTATTATTAGTGCTGATAATAATGAGATCACATTTTTTGGAGTGCCCAACGACGGATCCTCTGATTCGCTGTTGTACCGTCCGATGAGCAGCCGGTTAAATCCCTATTACAGCTTTTATTCTGACGAGAGCGCCTACTTCCTCACCGTTGGAGATATAGCCGGAGCCCGCGCTGAAAAAGTGACCAAGGCTCCCGATGCATCGATTAGTCCACTAGCCGCACACAATGCAATTTTGCTAAATGTATTCAAGAATGAATATTCATACAGCACAGAAAGTCCTATACGCGCACCACTATATAACAGCTTTTTTGAACAGGGAGCGAGCCATACAAGTAAGCCGATCCTTCGCGGAACACAGGGAACCTACCCATTTGAACTAACTAATAAAATCAAATCGTCTGCCCAAAAAGTAGCGGTTAAGATGCTGATGCAGGGCCGCAGCAATAACAGTCGCGCCATTGAAATTTACATTGGAAAAGATGCGCAGTCGCTCAGGCTGGTGAAAACGGTTAATAACTCTGGCTTCGGCGCTAGTGAGGCCGCATTTGATATTGAAGCTACTGACCTGGATGCGAATAATAAGGGGGTATTAGCTGTGAAATCGCCCAGTACTGAAACACTCGAAAGATTCTCACTAGCTTATTACAGACTGATCTATCCTTCCGCATTTGTCTGGAAGAGTCCTGCTACCAGTTTTTCTCTCCCGGGAATTGCTGGTCAATTTGGGCGAATCGCTATTTCCGGCGCACCCGACAATGCTACTGTATTAGATATTACTGATCTTGATAAGGTGAAAGTGATTACGGGGGACCCTAAAAATTTAATGGTGCCTGGGAACAGCTCCAAAACCTCCGAGCTCTTTGTTACAGGCGAGACATTCACCGTTCCTGCGGCCAAGATTACTCCGGTTGAATTTAAGAGTATAGACATTAAGACAATCAACTATTTTATCGTTTCCAGCGCGAACCTGAAAGATGGAGCTGAGCAATATGCGGCTTACCGGTCAAGTTCGGCGGGCGGCAAGTATAGTGCCAGCGTTATTTATATTCAGGATATCTATAATCAATTCAATTACGGAGAGCCCAGCCCGGTCGCGATTCGCAGATTTGTGGATTTCGCACTATCTACCACTGATAAAAATAAATATCTGCTCCTGCTCGGTAAGTCGAACACTCACAATGAAAGAATGAAGCGAGAGCTCCCAGACGAAGTTCCAACGGTTGGTTTTCCGGGTTCGGACTTCTTGTTAGTGGAAGGACTCGGCGGGGCGGATCAGGACGTTGCCCCAATACCTGTTGGCCGAATTTCAGCAATGTCTAATCAGAATGTGTTGGACTACCTGGAAAAGGTAAAAGATTACGAAGCAAACGAATCGGGCGACTTTGGCTGGCGCAAAACAGTTTTGCATTTGAATGGAGGTAAATCGACGTCGGAAATCAGCCAGCTTAAAAGCCAGTTGAGTTCTCTGACTCCATTTGTCACAGGCGGGTTTGTTGGCGGCAATGTGAAAGCTTTCGCGAAACAACAGGGCGTGCCGGGAGTAGAATCTGTCAATATCACACCCGAAGTGAATGAAGGCGCCGGACTGATCACGTACTTTGGTCACGGTTCGATCACTACTACCGACTTGGATATGGGCTACATTACCGATGTGGGCAGAGGGTATAACAATACGCATAAATATCCGATGATGTATTTCAATGGCTGCGGAGTCGGCAATATTTTCAGCGCCAGATTTAATACCAGCCCAACTGCCGGTGACCGGTACCCGCTTTCGCTGGACTGGCTTTTGGCACCGAAAAAAGGAGCAGTAGCCATTATTGCCAATTCATTTGAAAGTTTTGTGTCGCCTTCTGCAAAATATCTGGAAACACTTTATAAGACGATGTTCACAGATCCTGCCTCGATCAATATGTCGATTGGTAAGGTGATGCAATCTGTTGCTGAAAAGGTAATTGCAAGTGATCCAGGCGCTTATGCGATTTCAAATGTACATCAATCTCTATTACAAGGCGACCCGGCTTTGAAACTGGTTACCGTTGATAAGCCCGATTACTCGCTGGATCCGGACGAAAGTTTAATGCTCTATTCTCAAAGTGCAGATAAAAAGATCGGAGCTTCCGATTCAGTGAAATTATCAATCGCGCTGCATAACCAGGGCCGTTATATTCAAAGTGAAAAGGTTTTGGTTAAAATCATCTCCTATTTTAAAGCGGGTGAGAAATCTACCGAAAGAACAATTGCGGCATTTCCTTTACAGGATACACTCACAGTCACATTACCACGTGACCGAAATGTGGCGAGAATTGAAGTCCGCGTAGATCCGCTCAATACAATTTCAGAACTGGAAGAAACTAATAACATTGCTGAACTGGTGATCGACTGGGATGTTGCAGATAGTGAAAACCGCTATCCTCTGACCAAAGTGAAAGATCTGATAGCCCCTGTTCTGGAAGTGCAATTCAATCATGCGCCACTACGGAATGAAGCTTCAATTTCGGCAAATCCGGTATTGACATTTAAGCTGGAAGACAATAGACTGATTTCGCCGGATACATCTTTTATCGATATTTTTATAAAATCCTGCTGGGATGACAATTGTGAATACCGCCCTATTAAATACACAGCCGGCGAATTCAGAATGGACACTTTATCCAGTAGAGCATTTATGATCACTTTACTCAAAACGGATCTTCCCGAGGGAGAATATGAGCTGCTGGTGAATGTTTCTGATATGGCGGGAAATGTAAGTGTGCAGCCTTACGGTATCCGATTCAAAGTAGAAAATCCGGCAGATTCAAGAATGAGCGTTGTGGTTAGCCCAAATCCTGCTACTACTTACATTAATTTGCAAGCAAAGCTCAACAACTTTGAAGATGTAAAATCCCTGAAATACACGATATACGATCTCAATGGCCGGATAGTGGCAGAGGAAGTAAAAGAAAATAAGGGAACAAATATTCAGAACTGGTACTGGCAGCCGAAAGCCGGGCACGCGGGTCTTTTTATCTACAAAGTGACAAAGACGAATGCAGAAAACCAGGTCGAGGAAGTGAGAGGCAAATTTGTAATTTTAAGATAGCTTTTAAACAGCCTGGTTTTTGGTTTCGGCGAGCCATTCAAGCCAGGATGCAAGTGTAATAGTCCGGGTAACGTGAAACCAGGTTCTGACCTTTTCGGGGTAGGGGATCTTGTCGTTTTTCAGAATACTGACCTGTTCATCAAATTTCCTTCTGTCTACATACTCCCAAACCAATTTCGAATCGTTTAGAAAGCTTTTTGCCTGTTCATAGAGCCGCAACGTGATCTTCTGTCCGTGGGAAGAAGCAAGGGTCGCTTTGCTGCTTCTTTCCATTACCTCATCAGACAGCAGCCCGCGCATCGCTTCGCGGAAATGCTCCCGGCCTTTTCCTGATCCGTACTTAATAGAATCCGGAACCATCATGCAAATTTCAAATAGCTGCTTATCCAGAAATGGCGCACGGTTTTTCACACCGTAATATTCACCTAAAACAAATTGCTGCTCAGTAGCAGTAACAGCTCGTGGCGTGAATACATCCTCAAAATATTCCTGATGTCTTGGATCCAGATCGCCTCTGAGTGAGCGTGGAAGAACAATACCTGACTCTTCTGACTGAGGAAGTTGTAAGTATTCGTCTCTTAATATGGATTGCGGCGCCGCAACACTTGTCTGCATCCAGCGCTTCACGATATTCCCGAAAGCCCGCTTCATAAAGTAGCTTTTCGATACGCCCAATGCATTATTCACTTCGTTATATAGTGCGAAAAGCGCTCCGGCTGGCTTATTTCTCGATTCTGAAAAACGGTGGTAAAGGAAATTTTGAAGTACCAGGTCAAACTGCCGCTCAAAAGAATAATTGTCCCAGTCAGGGTAGTTCTTTGCCAATGAAAAATGCGGGACTCTTTTTCCGAGATAGTATTTCAGGTCCGCCCACTTTTTCTCCCGGAAAGAATTATTCAGAATCTCCATTCCGCTACCTATCACAGAATCACCTGCGCTACCGCGTAACAAAATGCTGCATCCCAGGTTACGGGCGTACGGCATGAGGGAAGTAATGAGAGAAGGAGAGAGCGTCGAAACCTCAGGCTCTCCGAATAGCGAAGTATGCAGCTGGATCAAATCAAAATCATCGTCCGACTGGCGCACTTCATGGTGAATAGAACCTATCTTGGAAACCACACTTCGGGAATAGAGGCTTTCATCCATTTCCTTGCTATCGTTCCGATGGTAGATCGTGTGCAGTGGACGGGACGGATAAATGTGCTTGAACATCGTGCTTACCGACGAAGAGTCCAAACCCCCACTTAAATGCGATGCTACCAGCAACGATTCATCACTTGCAGATGCGGAAACTGACTGACTGAAAATATCACGGATAGCAGGTGAAAAATCCTCAGGCTTGGAGTACCCGGCCCACTTTTCATTATTGAACGAGATATGTCGCTCTATCGATTCGCCCGCTCGTGAGACAGATAAAATATGTCCCGGGGCCAGATTTTGCACTTGCGAATAGAAAGTTCTTGAATAGTCGCTATTTCGCAGATCCATTCGGAATCTGTGATAAGTTACTATCATGGATTCATTTGGATCCAGATAGCCTTGCAGCGCTTTATTCCCTGCTATTGAAGAAAGACTAGTTGAGAAAAAAAGAAATTCACCTGGAATGTGAATATAGTATAGTGGGATTGTTCCGAAAAGCTCCCGCGCAAGATGAAGTTTGTAGTTAGCTTCATCGTACCAGATCGCAAGCCTTAGCTTGTTATCGGACGCACTCAGGATTTGCTTATATATATCAAAAGAGAACACTTCGATATGTAAAAAATTACATATCGAAGTGTTCTCTTTTGCCTTTTTGGTACTAGATAAAAGAAATTGCTCGTAAGCATCATTTCCAATATCCTTTGTTCCCAGAAAAAAATGCTCTAACTCAATTGACTTATCGAAAGTTGACTTTGAAAGTCTGAACCTGTCTTTTAAATTTTCCTGAAAGACAACTACACCTTCGATTAACAATATCGAGCATTTTAATGTGTTACAGACGTAATCTTAAGCGTCCGGTGCGAAATCGTCCGGAGGAGTAAGATCAGGTAGGCTTCCCAGTTTACCTTTTGTCAGGTTCCGTACAGAACCCATTTTCGAAAGAACCGGCTTACGATAAGACTTTTTCGTCTGTGTAGAGTGCGATGTCACTGTTCTCATTTTGTTTTGATTAGATGATTATATACCAGTATCCGACGTAAAATTAGGCACATAAATTTAATATCCAAATTTTAGAGGTATTAAATATAAGAAAAGCAAGTTTCCGCCGGATATTTAAATGTGGGTAAACACCCTATTCAATCCCGTAGTCAACGATTACTCTTGCTTTCCGGGTGCCCGAATCAATTTTTCCCGACCCGATACAAGCGTCGTCCTGGCAATACTCAAAGGATGTCTGGTTGTCTGACAGCAAACCAACCCCCAGTCCATATTGCTTTATTCCAATATACCGGTTGATGATCGAGCTATCGTTCCGCTCCACCACGCGCAGTGTCCTGTCAAAACTTTCAGCACCAACTTTCCCGGGCACATTCACATTCTCGTAATGATATTCTTCCTCATCGCGGTTATTGTAGGTATTTCCGTTCCAGGTCATTTTAGTATCAACGGGAAAAGCCATTGAAAAAAACGTCTGATTATCAATATTGGTCAAAATCTTGTCGGGATACTTCTGCACTTTGTATTCCTTGATCTTGGTCCAGTATTCTGTTTCGCTGCTCCTGGTCGATCGTGAAACGATATAAGTAAACATGCCCGCTTCATCCTCGCTTACACTTTCTACCTTGTCTTTTTCCTGCCAGTTTTTGATCACCGGATTTGCCTGCCCGGTAGAATAGATTTCCTCTTTCACATTGTACACAGTATATCTGCCGATTTCAAGCGGGAAATACCCGTACACATCAACAGGCTCTGTATTTTTCTGATCACAAGATTCCAGGGCGAAAAGCAGTAGACTTGCAGCAATTAACTTGGCTGTCAGGGATTTGTAAATGTGTGTAGCGATTTTCATGCTGTGCTTTTGATATAAGTGAGAATTCAATTCTGAATTAATGCGCCCGTTCTGCCAGCTTGCTTTTTAAGAAACCTATTAAAACCTGCAATCCTGTGTCAAAACGAGAGTTATTGTTAATAATCACATCCGCTTCCGAACGCAGGGGCAGTATAAACTTATCATAGGTTGGCGCCACGTGATGCTCCCAGCGATAAAGTACATCGTCGAGATCGTAACCTCTTTCATTATTATCACGAATGATCCGCCTTTTTATTTTAACGTGCTCCTTCGCGTCGACAAAAATTTTCAGGTCGATCAGCCTCGCTATCTCCGGGAAGTAAAAAACAAATATTCCCTCGACGATTATAATAGGCCGCGGCTCGAAGATCAGGATCTCAGGCTTGATCAGCGGGTTATTAAATGTATATTCCTTCTGATGTACTTCCCTTCCGGCGCGCAATACTGCAATATGCTCAGCGAACAGGTGATGATCGATCGTTTCGGGCAGGTCAAAATTTTCGACGCCATTTTCGTCGCGTGGAATTTCGTGAATAGGGCGGTAGTAGTTGTCCTGAGATATCCGGGTAATATCATCTTTATCGAACGAGTCGATCAGGCTCTTCATGAAATAAGTTTTTCCCGACGCGCTGCCGCCGGTTATGCCTACAATATAAGGTGCTGTTTCGTTAGGTATCATTTATTCACTTTGCGAGACTTTGCGAGAAAGCCTGTTTTAAACTATAACATTAATCAATTACCGCCAACTTTCCTGCCAATTTCTCGGTGCGGTCTCCCGATACAATGAATACCAAATAAATTCCTCCTCTCACCCGCTTGCCCGTGTAATCGAGCAGGTTCCAGGATGCGGTACCGCCCTGGGATTTTGTTTCAAAAATCAATCTGCCTGAAAGTGTTGCGATTTTTACCGTAGACTGGTCTTTCAACCCTTTGAACCCTATTATGCCGCTGTAATTCGGCCTGACCGGGTTTGGGAAAATAGTAACGTTATCCAGTTTTTCCGCAGGAGCCGACGAGCCGGTTTGGTAAGAAACCATTCCGTTGGGTGTGTCAATAAATAGCAAACCCGTTTCCGCTTCCATTTTTAATGCCTGGATATCATTGGAAGGAAGGGGGCTATTATTTGTGTCAAACTTTTCAAGCAACTCGGTTCCGTCTCCACTGAAAAGGTAAAGGCCGGTTCTCGTGGCCAGCCATTTTCTGTTACCTGGCTCTACCGCAATTGCAGTGCATTTTTCGTTGCTAAAAAGCCTGCGCTGACCGTAAATGGGCAGTATCGCATCTATCCGACTTCCGTCCAGCACGTCAGCAGCATTGAAATACCCGGCTCCCCTGTCGCTCGCAAACCAGATATATCCGTCGGTATCAATCGCAAGGCTATTAATAGAATTAGAAGGAAGCGAACCTCCGCCGACATTACTTGACAAAATCCGCTGCTGCCCACTCTCATTTTTTACAGAAATACCTCCACCCAGATAGTCGGGTATTTTAGCCCAGGTTAAACCTTGCAGGTCAGTAACGATCGAGTCAGGTCGCAGCGAGATCGTTGTATCAGAGTTTGGAAATTTAATGGATTGAAAGTCATTACCCTGATTCGTAAGTGTGCCTCGTTTTCTGTCTGCAACCCAGTATTTGCCCGGCACTGTTTGAATAGCGGAAGACAGCATTTGAAATGCCGGGCTAGTAACAGAGCTGGTTTTGTTATCTGGCCCAACTAACCTGAGCCGGTCGGTCTCTGCAACAAGTAAGCCGGTTTCTGAATTATAGATATCAAAATAGTCGCTTTGCGAGTTGAAGACTTCGGTCCATGTATTATTATTTCTTTGGAAAAACCCTTTTTTACTAAAACCTCCGTACAGTTTGTTGTCTGAAAAAGCAATGCTCACTGGCTGACCAGGTGTGACTATTGTTTTCCAGTTTGCAAAATACTGGCGGTTTACCTCCGGAAGAAGCGAGGCGGCCAGCAAGCCTGCGGAAGTAATCGCATAGATAGAATCGGAAGTGAAAGCAATATCCCTGACCGAAAACTGTGCGCCTTGCGGACCAATGTAGCGATAAGTTTCATCTACCTGCCGCAGCTCAATATCCAATTTAACGATCCCGAAATCCGTGCATAAATAAGCAAGCTGATCACGAAAAACGATTTTATTGATTGCTCTGCTTGTGGTAATGCCGGGAGTTTGGTTCAAAACGGTCCAAGCTTCGATTTGATCTGGGAGGGATTCATTGTTTAAATAAACAAAGTCGAGCAAGCCGCTGCGGTAACCTACGAGTAAGAGACTATTCTCTTGATTGAATGCAAGCGAGCTGATTCCAATATCGTTAAATCCGTCAGACTTCGACCAGCTTTTTACTTCACTTGTCTCCTGATCAATGCTAAAAAAACCGTTGTGAGTAGAATAGTAAATTTTTCCATTTGCCTCGATAATATTCTTACCGGAAAGCGGACTGAAATGGGTTTGCCATTTACCCAAAGCCAGCGACTGGCCCTGCACATGCTGGAACGTAAGAATAAAAACGAATGCAACGGGCAGAAACGGTTTCATCTTCTAACACGATTTGCTATAAAGGATAATCATTTCTGACCCGGCGCGCATTAGTTATCGACCGTTACCACCGCGGAACCTTTGCCGGTACCCGAGCCGCAGCCACTTTTTAATGTGCTGATCTTGTATTCAGTTGTTGCAGTTGGGGATACCGAAATCAGGTAAGGATTCAGGAAGGTACCATTGATTGCAGTGCCGTCGGAAAGTGTAAATGACCAGGGTGGAAGTCCATTTTTAAATTTCAGCTGAATTCTTGTAGACCTGCCCGCGGTTATAGTCCCTTTTCCGGAAATCTCTCCGATAGCCTGATCAGGAGATATTACGTCGAGTTCTTCAATCGCGCTGGACACGGCCGGTGACGAAGATATGATCCTGATTTTCTGCGTTTTGATCGAGTCGCCCGCAGCTGCATTGGAGATTTTAACCTTCATCGTAGTAGGAGTGATCGTAGTCGGAAGACTTACAAAACGACCCGATTTGTCTGTCATTTGAACCGTAAACTTATTACCCGCATTGTAGCGACCCTCTATTTTGTAAGGAATTTCTATTGTAGTTCCGGCGCAGACCATATTCTGTGGCAGCTTTTCCAAAGTAATGCTCGCTGGCGGGCTTTTTACCGAAACTTTTGCGCTTCCCGAAAATTTACCCACACCACAAAGTCCACCCGCAGAGGTAATCTGATAATTGGTATCATAAATAGGCTTTACCTTGATTATATGCGGCGATTCCTGGATATTGTTTTCATAAGTTCCGTCGGAAAGCAGGACGAACCACGGGCCGCCGCCTGTGAATTTCACCGTCAATTCACCCGTCTCATTCTCTCCCAAACGAAGTGAATCCTTTTGCAGGGTCGTAACCGTTGTTGATACGATAGACACATTTGCGGTTTGTGTAACCAGATAAGGTGCAGAAGAAACTACGCGCAGCTTGTATTCACCGGGTTTGTAATTCGCTGGTATCTCAGCATTTATATATCCAGTGCTGTCCGGTGGGGATATTGTTTTAAAAGCACCTGTCCGCTCCGCAATCTGTACCACAAACTTGTTTCCTTCCTTGAATTTACCAGTCGCATTAAATGGTACCTGAAAAGGTATTCCGCTGCACAACTTGGCAATTTTCTCAACTTCTTTCAGTTCCAGTTTGGGCTCAGGGTTACTGTTTACATTCACGATCGCCTCTCCCGAAGTAGTACCGCTCCCGCACGCATTGGCCACACCCGCAATTTTGTAAGCTTTTACGTCTGTCGGTTTCACGATCAGATAATGCGGATTCGAAAGTGTTTGCGTAACAATAGTACTGTCTGAAAGCCGGAAAGACCACGGCGCAGTTCCAGTCAGGCTAACCCTGAGTTGTACTTCCTGCCCGGGCATTGTCCTGGTCGACTGCGTTCCGTCCATGAAATCAATGCGCGCTGCCGGTGCCTGCAACAGGCGAATAGGTACTTCCTGACTTCTGATCACCGGGATCGAGCTCACTATTTGTATCCTGTAAACTTCGCCACCTATTTTGTAAGAAGGAATAACAGCCTTCACGGGACTTTTACTAACAGGCAGGGAAATAGGAATTGTTTTGCCGGAAGCGTCGATTAGCTGCGCGATGAAGGTATTGCCGTCGTCGAAAGGTCCGTTGGTGGTGAATGGAATTGTGATATTCGTGCCTGGACAAACAGTCAGGTAGGAAATATCATCTACTGTTATTTTGTAGGAATGCAGGCTGTCCGCCGGTTTTTCTGTTTTTGCCAGCTTCTCTTCTGCCGCTCTTTCAGTCAGGCTGTCCGGGGTTACTTCGGTGCCTCCACTTGTGGTGTCCACTACTGCCTGACCCGCATTCTGTGTTGTATCTGCCGCCGGAGTTGCCACAGGAGCAGCTTTGCGCAATGTATCGGGTTGAGTGACAGCCGGTTTCGTTGGCGTAGTCGCAGCCTTTTTCTTGGGAGCAAGTATTGTTTTCCGTGGCGGCGTGGTTTTTCGCTGCGCATCCACTTGATTGCAAATCAGCACTAACCCACAAAATAATAGAACGAGAAATCGCAGCATGTATAGTTTTTATATTAATTCATTGATACTAATGTGTTTCCGCGAAGTACGGGCACAATATCGTAAAGGTCTTTTTGTAGACAATAGGAAATATCCTTTTGAATACCCAATCGCTGCAAGCGGCGTACGTGCGAAGAGTTTGAGACACTGGCGAGCAAATTTCCCTTACCCTGTTCATATAATCTGTGCGCCATCAAAGTACCATCTTCCAGCAGCATAAACTGGTCTTTCAATGCATCTGCCAGCGCGCCGGCAAATAATGTATCTTCCAGATTGGGCCTGCCTTTCCAGCCCGCGCAAAGTACTAGCACGTCGTAAGGTTCGCTTTTAAGAAGATTGGCCAGTGCGCCGAGGTTCAGGAAAGATCCGATCATTACTTTTACCGCCGAAGATTTTGCCTTCGCAATCGATAACGTTCCATTGGTCGTCGTCATTGCGATCTGTGACCCGATCAGCCGCTCATTCATATAGCTGAAAGGCGAATTGTCAAGATCAAAACCTTCCACTTTCCGCGCGTCGCGCTCGGCTGCGGCGATGAATCCTTTATCCTGCAAAAACTTACATTCTTCGATACTAGCCACTGGCGTAATGCTTTTGACACCATAAGCAAGCCCGGTAACCATGCAGGAAGTGGCGCGAAATATATCCGCTACCACTACGATTGAATTGTCAAGTTTGTGTAAATGAAGCAGATCGGGGGTAAGACAAACGTCAAGTTGTTTCATTCTGAAAAGCGGTACTGATTAGAGATATTAATTTTTTACAAAAGGCAGTTTCACAATTTTAGCTTTTAAAAGCCTGTCTCTGACTTTTATAAATATTTCTGAATCAGCTTTGCTGTGTGCGACGGGCACGTAGCCCATTCCAATGCCTTTTTGCAGGGTAGGGGATTGAGTGCCGGAAGTTACCTCGCCGAGCTTGTTGCCTTCTGCATCGCAAAGTTCATAATGCCCGCGGGGAATACCTCTGTCGATCATTTCAAAACCAACTAGCTTCTTACTTAAACCAGCTTCTTTCTGTGCTTTCAGGGAATCTGAGTTATTAAAGTTTTTGGTGAATTTCGTAACCCAGCCTAATCCTGCTTCCAGCGGCGAGGTATTGTCGTCAACATCATTTCCATAAAGACAAAATCCTTTTTCCAGTCTCAATGTGTCCCTAGCGCCAAGACCAATAGGTTTAATGCCAAATTCTTCGCCCGCTTCGAAAATTGCATTCCACATTCTCTCTGCGTGCTCATTGGGTACATATATCTCAAATCCGCCCGAGCCGGTATAGCCCGTCGCTGAAATGAATACATTGGGGATTCCCGCCATCTCGCCGATTTGAAACGTATAATATTCCATGGAGGTCAGATCCACGGTGGTCAGTTTCTGTAATGTAGCTGTTGCATTCGGTCCTTGTACTGCGAAAAGGCAGGTAGTGTCAGAAATGTTTTCCATCTCCGCACCTTCGCTGTTTTTACTTTGGATCCAGTTCCAGTCTTTCTCGATATTCGAAGCATTCACAACGAGCAAATATTCATCTTCCCTGATTCTGTAAACCAGCAGATCGTCCACAACTCCGCCTGTATCATTGGGTAAATAGCTATACTGGACCTTTCCGTCAAACAATGTCGAAGCATCGTTGGCTGACACTTTCTGAATCAGATCCAGTGCTTTTGGCCCCTTCACGAGGAACTCGCCCATGTGCGAAACATCAAATACACCCACATTATTTCTCACCGCGTGGTGTTCGTCCAGATCCGAAGAATAGCGTACAGGCATTTCAAAACCAGCAAACGGGACAATTTTGGCGCCGAGAGCAACGTGGACTTGGTGTAAAGGGACAGTTTTCATGAAGGACAAATTGATTCACTTTAATTCACAAAAGTATGCAAAGCAGGTCAAAGCCGCACAAAAAAGTCTTCTTTCAGGGACTGTACTGTGGGTTTTGAAGTATATTGTGAAAAAATAGGTTAAAAGTTTTACAGCCTGAATCCGCAATATTTACTCAAAATGGAAAAAAAACTACTGCTATATGCTGCATTGCTGGCAACCGGAAGTGTATTCGCGCAAACTGCTACTTTCAAAGGCGAGGTGATCGACGATAAAATCAGTATCGGCTACGGCGTTGCTTCCGGCGATGTAGATGGTGATGGAAAAATAGATATTCTGCTGGCTGACAAAAAGGAAATTGTCTGGTATAAAAATCCGGGTAAAAAGGACGGTTCCTGGACAAAGCATATCATCGCAAAAGACCTGACCGAACAGGATAATGTGTGCATTGCCGCGAGGGATATTGACGGCGACGGAAAAGTGGAAGTAGCAGTCGGCGCGCAGTGGAATCCTTCTGAAACGAAAAATCCTAAACTGTCAGGGGCGGTATTTTATCTGGCTGCCCCGGAAGACAGGACTCACCTTTGGGAACCTGTAAAGCTGCATCACGAAGTTACCATTCACAGAATGCAGTGGGTTAAAAAAGCGGAGGGTGATTTCCAGCTTGCGGTATTACCGCTCCATGGGGAAGGGAATGAAGGAGGTGTGGGCGCGGGTGTAAAGATGATTTTGTTTGATATTCCTGAAAACAGAAAAGGAATCTGGGGCTTTGATCTGCTGGAAACCAATATGCACATGACCCACAATATGAACGCGATGGAAGTGCCGGGGCGGATTCTGGGCTTGTCGGTAGCGGGTAAAGAAGGAGTACAGGTATTCTTAAATGGCGCCGATGGCTGGGCCGCTTCCGGCAACTGGATGGTAGACGGTAAGGGAGTAGGAGAGATCAGGACAGGAAGTTTGGGTGGAAATAAACTCTTCACTGCGACCATCGAACCCATGCACGGAAACGAACTTGTGGTGTATTCGAAAGACAACCGCGCGGTATTAACCGACAATATCAAGGAAGGCCACGCGCTGGCGTGTGCCGATTTCTTCGGGCAGGGCAGGGACCAGGTGGTAATGGGTTGGAGAAATCCAAATGCAGCAGGAGAAACCGGCGTGCGGATATTTGTTGGGTCTGATACGGAAGGTAAAAACTGGAAGGAATTTGTCCTAGATGACAAGATCAAAATCGCCTGCGAAGACCTCATCATCGCCGACCTTGACGGCGACGGCGATAAGGATGTGATCGCCTCCGGAAGAGCGACGCACAATGTTGTAGTATATTGGAATCAGTTGATAAAATCATAAAAGGGGTGAGAAACATCGTTTCCCACCCCTTTTATGATTGCCAAGCTGAGCGAAGGTGAGGCTTCGACTGCGCTCAGCCTGACAAAAACGCTCAGCTTGACAAATACGCTCAGTCTGTCAAGCTCAGCGAAGCCGAAGCTTAGTCCCTGCGCCCCATTAAAAGGCTTACATAATAAAGTAATGTAGCCAGAGAGCCGATTGCAGCAACCAAATATGTCCGCGCAGCCCATTTCAGAGCGTCGCTCGACATTACGTATTCTCTTTCGTTCACGATCCTGTTCTTCTGGATCCAGGCCAGCGCTCTGTTACTTGCGTCGTATTCAACAGGCAGTGTAATAAAGCTGAAAAGCGTTGTCGCTGCGAAAAGCGCTACGCCGATCGTTAATGGTAATATAGTAGTGTTAATCAACACAATACCTAATAAAATCACCCACTGCATATAGCGTGAAGCAATACTAAGGAACGGTACCATTTGTGACCTAAACTGCAACCATTTGTAAGAAGTTGCATGTTGAACTGCGTGGCCGCATTCGTGCGAGGCAACCGCGGCGGCAGATACACTTCTACCGTAAAAAACGTCCGGGCTTAAATTAACTGTCTTATCCTGAGGGTTGTAATGGTCTGTCAACTTACCTTCCACCGAAAGAACGCGTACATCATATATGCCGCTTTCACGCAGCATGGTTTCAGCGATTTCTTTCCCGCTCATTCCATTGCTCAAACCTACCTGAGAATATTCTTCAAATTTGCTTTTCAGTTTCCATTGAACATAAAAGCTCACAAGCATTACTATACCTGCAATCACATACACTCCCATCATAGCTAGTTCTTATTTATATCCTTGTTTTATTTTCTCAATCAGCGCGGTAGTCGAGTAACCTTGTACAAGTGCTATCGTTTTTACCTCACCTCCATTACTCAAAACAAAATCTGCGCCAGCAATAGTTTCAACAGTATAATCGTCGCCTTTGACCAAAATGTCAGGTTTTACAGCTTCAATCAACTGACTAGGCGTCGGTTCGTCGAACAAAATGACAGCATCTACGAAAGACAGCGCCGCCATCAAACGGGCACGTGCGTATTCATTCACAACTGGTCTGAGCGGACCTTTCAGCCTGCTTACCGATGCATCGGTATTCAATCCCAAAACCAGCCGGTCTCCCAGTGCGTGGGCTTTTTCGAGGTAATCGATGTGACCTAAGTGCACAATATCGAAGCAACCATTGGTGAATACAACCTTCTGCCCGCCGCGTTGCCAGGCTTCGATGGTTGGAATCGCTTCTTCCAATCTTAGTATTTTGCTTTCGGTTAAATTCATATTGACTATACTAATTTTCCATCGAGTGAGACTACTTGCTGCGCTTGATTAACGTTCAGCAGGTATCGTTTCGGGTTCACCTACCGATTTATTGTTTTTAACTAAAACAAACAAAAAGGCCAGCGCGCCTACTGCCAGCATGAATACCATTTGCGCTCCATGAATAAAAGTAGCCAGTGTGATACCGTCGCTTTTAGTCAACCCATACAATACCAGTACATTACCTACCAAAAGGTGATATGCTCCGATCCCTCCTTGCGTAGGTGCCGTCATTCCTATTGCGCCTACTACCAACAAAGTCAATCCTGCTAGTGGGCCGAGGTCAGAGGTTTCCGGAATGCAGAAAAACAATACGTAAGAAACCAGGTAATATAGTACCCAGATCATCAGGCTACTCAGGATAAACAACCCCGGGCTGCGTAGTTTGCGAATGCTCAGCAAACCTTCCAGCATTCCTTTCGCAAAATCAGTAATCTTGGCGACCAATGTATTTTGTTGCAGGCGCGAGCGGAAAGCAAGGTTTTTGTATAAATAAAAACCAACCAATGCAACCAGAACAAGTCCGCCTACCAATATATAAAGGAGTATCCCACTACCCGAGCCGCTTGATTCACCACCGACTTTACTTTGGAAAAAATCCGTGAAAAAAGAGCTGAGGCGATCGAATTCAAGAATGAAATTCAAGCCGATCATCAGTACCAGCACGATCACATCGAAAATACGTTCAGCTACTACGGTTCCGAAACTGAGGTTTACCGGGATTTTTTCAAGTCTGTATAAAGTACCGCAGCGGGTCACTTCGCCCATTCTGGGCACGATGTAATTGGCAAAATAGCCGGTCAATACCGCTACCGAGCTATTTACAAGACTGGGTTTGTGTCCGAGCGGCTCCATGAGCATTGCCCACCGCCAGGCCCTGGTTACGTGTGCACACAGGAGAAAGAAGCAGGAAACTGCGATCCACCGCCAGTCGGATTTGGCGAAACGGTCGAGCATTTCACCCAGGTTAATATCTTTAAATACAAACCATAGCAATCCACCTGCCAAAATCAGCGAAATGGCATAACGTAAAATGTTTTTCATAAACAATGCGGGTAAGTGTATGGAGAGGGAATGCTAGCCAACCAAATGATTATTATGGTCTGGAAAAACCACCATCGGCCTGAAGGTTTTGGCTTCCTCCTGGCTCATTGATCCGTAAGCGATAATGATGATAATGTCCCCGATCTGCACGCGGCGCGCGGCCGCTCCATTCAAACAGATCATTCCTGAACCTCTTTCGCCTTTGATTACATAAGTAACAAAGCGCTCGCCGTTGTTATTATTGACGATATGAACCTGTTCATTTTCAACCAGTCCGGCGGCATCGATCAGGTCTTCGTCGATCGTGATGCTGCCTACATAATTCAGTTCCGCCTGAGTCACCTTAACGCGGTGAATCTTCGATTTCATTACTGTTATTTGCATTACCCGGTAAAATAAGTCGAGATAAAATGGAACGTATTATTGCCCAAAGTTACAGGAATAATACCCAGCCATCAAAACATAAGGCCCCGCCTAACGGTTCCAGACGAGTTGAATGTACCATGTGCCGCGCTTTTTTTAGAGGTGTGAAGTAATATTAAGAAGCGCCCTGCTTTACTATTAATATCCATTTATTTTTTTAAAACCGATGAGTAGAGAACATAAACCAACAGATGTAAACCGCCGGGACTTTCTGCAAAAGACTACGGCAGCAGCAATTGGTAGCTTTTTTATTGTCCCGCGACATGTATTGGGTAAAGGCTACCGCGCGCCAAGCGATAAATTGAATATAGCAGGAATAGGAGTAGGCGGAAAGGGTTTTTCAGACACTAATAATGCGTGGAATAAAGGAGCTGAAAACCTGGTAGCACTTTGCGACGTGGACTGGGGACAGGCTAAAAAGAACTTCGAACTGCATCCGACAGCAAAGAAATACAAAGATTTCCGGAAGATGTTCGACGAAATGGAAAAGGATATTGACGCCGTGACCGTTTCGACAACCGACCACATGCATGCTATCATTGCGATGGCGGCCATGCAGCGCGGCAAGCACGTATACGTTCAGAAACCGCTTACGCACGATATCTACGAGGCGCGTATGCTCACTGAGGCTGCCCGGAAATATAAGGTAGTAACGCAGATGGGAAACCAGGGTGCATCTAACCCGGCGCAAAACCAGATGAAAGAATGGTTTAACAAAGGAGTAATAGGCAATGTACACGAAGCGCACGTCTGGACCAATCGTCCCGTGTGGCCGCAGGGTATTCCTGTCCCGACAGGCAAATTCGACGTGCCTTCTGATATTGACTGGGAACTGTGGGTAGGTTGCGCGGAATGGGTTGATTACAATCCGGCGTGGCACCCGTTTAAGTGGCGCGGCTGGTGGAACTTCGGTACTGGTGCGTTGGGAGATATGGGTTGTCACCTGATCGACCCGGCTTTCCGTACGCTAGGTTTGGGTTATCCTACGGAGCTGGAATGCAGTGTCGGCCAGGTTTTCATAAAAGATTGGACACCTGAATATATTCCGGAAGGCTGCCCGCCATCGTCGAGGGTACAATTGAAATTCCCGGCTAATAAAGTCAATAAATCAGAAGTAACGCTGACGTGGCACGATGGCGGTCTGCGACCATTCCACCCGGATCTGATCCCTGCCAACGATCCGCTCGGCGAGCCTGATAGCAGCAATGGGGTTATGTTAATCGGAGAAAAAGGGGTGATGACTTGCGGTACTTACGGTGTTGACCCGAAAGTTTACCTGAAAGACGGAACGAAGCTGGAATACAAGCAGGGTGATTTTGGTAATAAATACACGCCTATGCCGGAATTCGGTCACCACGTTTCCTGGTCTGACGCTTGTAAAGCAGGTTTCAACAGCAAAGAGCACAAAGCACTAACGTCTTCATTCGATTACGCTGGTCCGTTGACTGAAACTGTAATTATGGGTAACCTCGGTATCCGCAGTTATAACCTTCGTAAGCAAAGAGCTGATGGTAAAGGATTCGACTACCCAGGTCGCAAGAAATTGCTATGGGATGGTAACAATATGAAAGTTACCAACTTCGACGACGCAAACCAATTCGTAAAACGGCAATACCGCGGCGATTGGAAATTGGGGAGTTAGATAGAGAAGCATTATTTTAAAAAAGGCGTCACGAAGTTATCGTGGCGCCTTTTGTTTTTGTCACACTGAGCGTAGCCGAAGCTAAGCATTTGTCCCACTGAGCGGAGTCGAAGTACACTTCACTTCGACTCCGCTCAGTGGGACAAAACCATTAAAACACAATATTATCAATCAACCTGACCGGCCCAAGAAATGCGGCAACGCAAATTGCATTCGTGCCAGTCGGCCTCAGTGATATAGTCGGTTGTAAGGTATTAATATCTACAATTGCAAAATAGTCGAGCTTGAAAGCTTTAATCGCGGCGAATTCAGCAGTTGCCTGCCTGATTACTTTTTCAACCGGCTCACCTTTTAAAAGATCATTTTTAGCGGCTTCCAGGATTTGGAATATATGCGGAGCAATGTGTCTTTCTTCTTCGTTCAACCTGCGATTACGTGATGACATCGCGAGTCCATCTTCTTCGCGGATCGTGGGCGCTGTAATCAGTTCCAATCCGAAACTGAGATCGCCGACGAGTTTTGTAACAATTGCGACTTGCTGTAAATCCTTTTGTCCGAAATAGGCACGATCGGGTTTTACTATATTAAACAGTTTGGAAACCACGATCCCGACCCCATTGAAATGCCCGGGCCGTGACGCGCCTTCCATCACCCGCTCTAATGCACCGAAATCGAATTTCATAACCGGCTGCTCCGGATACATTTCTTCGACCGAGGGCGCAAAGATCGCGTCACAACCTGCTTCTTCGAGCATTTTGGAATCTGCTTCCAGTGTTCGGGGATATTTGAGCAGATCTTCGGGATTATTGAACTGTGCAGGGTTTACGAAAATGCTGCAAACTGTAATATCATTATCAGTCTTGGAAGCCTGGATCAGTGAAATGTGGCCTTCGTGCAGGGCGCCCATTGTGGGGACCAAACCGATTGTCTTATGATGATAAACTTGATGATCGAGGAACTGCCGGAGTGCGGTAATTGAAGTAAATACTTCCATGGGAGAACTAAAAATCTGAGAGGAGTAGCCCGAATCACAAAAGTGCTTTATAATCTCCGAAAACCTCAGCGAGTGGGTAAGTCAAATATTTGGAATGAGTTATCCCAAACTGAGCGCAATATGACAATTAGTTTGGAATATCTTTTGAAAATGAGATTTTTTTTGTATAATTTTGCAAAACTTTTTTTCACAAACTGCTTAAAGATCTATGGAGAAACTACGAATTTTATATGTAGCCAGTGAAATCAATCCCTTCCTCCAAACCACTGACGTTGCCGATTACGTAAGAAAGCTTCCTCAGGCAATGCAGGAAAGAGGTGCAGAAATCAGAATTCTAGTTCCGCGTTTTGGTCTTATCAATGAACGCAAAAACAGGCTTCATGAAGTAGTTCGACTGTCAGGAATAAATATTACCGTAGGAGATGAAGAAAAGCCCCTGATCATCAAGGTTGCATCTATACCTAATGCGAAATTGCAGGTATATTTTATTGACAATGACGATTATTTTCACCGCAAATCGGTGTTTTTCGATAAGGAGAATAACTTCTTCGATGATAATGACGAGCGCGCGATCTTCTTTTGCAAGGGTGTTCTGGAAACAGTAAAAAAATTAGGCTGGGCTCCGGATGTGGTGCACTGTAACGACTGGATGACCGCCCTGATCCCGCTGTACCTCAAAACCACTTACCGTAATGATCCTATGTTCAAGGATACGAAAAGTGTGTTTACTGTACACAACAACGCTTTTGACTACAAGTTTGATGCGGATTTAATGAGCAAGGCGAAGGCAATGGATGTGAGTGACGAGGCCCTGGCCCATTTGCATTCAGCGGATTTTGAAGGATTCGTTAAAATCGGTTGCGCTTATGCAGATGCTGTTATTAAGGCAGACGATCATTTCAGCGACAGTCTGAACCAAATCTTCAATGATGCACCGAAACGTGTAGAAATGAACGAACAGGACGAGAACTTCTCTGAATCTTACTACAATTTGTATACGGATTTGATGAACTAGTGATTTATAGATCAGTTGAAAAAAGCCGGCAGCTTTCTGAGTTGCCGGCTTTTTTGTGCCCCATAGTCAAGCTTGTAGTGTGTTGAAAATATTTTTTGCGATGTGTTCGAACACTCCCATTAAATTGGATAATTTTTAGTATTTAATTAGAAATAAGCTTGTTATGAATACGTGATTGCTCTTTATTTGGTTTTTTGTTAAACATACACTCAAACCAAATTTACAGAAAATATGTGCGGAATTGTGGCTTACGTTGGAAGCAGGGAGGCTTATCCCTTAATATTGAAAGGTCTGAAAAGGCTGGAATACCGGGGATACGACAGTTCGGGAATAGCATTGCTGAAAAGTGGTGAATTGAATATTTACAAGAAAAAAGGAAAAGTTTCTGATCTCGAAGCAGAGCTCGCCGGCAGACATTTAACAGCGACAATCGGAATAGGACACACCCGCTGGGCAACCCACGGCGAACCAAACGATATCAACGCGCACCCGCACTTTTCAAATAATCGTAAGCTTGCGATCATTCATAATGGCATTATAGAAAACTACGCTTCGATAAAGAAAAACCTGATTCAAAAAGGTCACAAGTTCCAGAGCGAGACAGATACTGAGGTACTTATTCATTTCATCGAAGATATTCAGTCAGAAACCGGCGGCTCGCTGGAATCGGCTGTGAAGCTGGCATTGAAGGAAGTAGTAGGAGCTTATGCGATCGTTGTGATGTCGGTAGACCATCCCGGGCAACTGATTGCGGCGCGCAAAGGAAGCCCGCTGGTGATCGGTATCGGGGAAGATGAATATTTCTTCGCTTCCGACGCCACGCCCATTATTGAGTATACCAAAGATGTTGTTTATCTGGACGATTATGAGGTGGCGGTTGTAAAAGACGGAAAGCTGAGTATTCAGAATCTGGACAATACAGAAACCATTCCCTACATCCAAAAGCTGGAAATGGAGCTCGAAACGATTGAAAAGGGCGGCTACGACCATTTCATGATCAAAGAAATTTTTGAACAGCCCCGCTCAATAGGTGACAGTATGCGCGGCAGGTTACGCGCTGACGACGCACATTTGCAACTGGGCGGGCTGAGCAACTATATGGATAAGCTCGCAGAGGCTGAACGGATCGTGATCGTGGCTTGCGGTACTTCCTGGCACGCCGGCCTGGTCGCCGAATATTTATTTGAGGAACTGGCCAGGATCAATGTGGAAGTCGAATATGCCTCTGAATTCAGGTATCGAAACCCGGTTATCAAGGAAAATGACATTGTGATCGCTATTTCACAGTCGGGCGAAACAGCTGACACGCTGGCTGCGATTGAGCTGGCGAAGTCAAAGGGAGCGACGATTTTTGGCGTTTGTAATGTCGTGGGCTCCTCCATTGCGAGGGCCACGCATGCAGGTGCATATACACACGCGGGACCGGAGATTGGCGTGGCGAGTACGAAAGCATTTACCGCGCAGGTCACGGTTTTGACATTGATCGCAATTGCTACTGCCAAACGAAAAGGCACTATCTCAGAAGAAACTTACCGGCAGCTGCTGATCGAGCTGGAAAATATTCCCGCCAAAGTGGAGAAGATGTTTGAGAACGCCGACAAGATCAAGGAAATCGCGTTTATTTTCACCTATGCGCGCAACTTTATTTACCTGGGACGCGGATTGAATTTTCCAGTGGCATTGGAAGGTGCATTGAAACTGAAAGAAATTTCATATATCCATGCCGAAGGTTACCCCGCCGCCGAAATGAAACACGGCCCGATCGCACTGATTGATGAAGATATGCCGGTGGTGTTCCTGGCGACCAAAGACAGTTCTTACGAAAAGATCGTATCTAATATTCAGGAAGTTAAGGCAAGAAAAGGAAGGGTGATTGCGATCGTCACGGAAGGCGACACGCTGATTCCGGGCATGGTGGATTTTGTGATTGAAGTACCTAATACCCACGAGATTTTAACGCCGCTGGTATCTGTTATTCCTTTGCAATTACTGTCTTACTACATCGCAGTCATGCGCGGCCGGAATGTGGATCAGCCACGAAATCTGGCCAAATCTGTAACCGTCGAATAAAATTTATTAGCCCGAAAAGAATGCGGAGCCAGTTGACCGGTTTCGCATTCGTGTTTTTCAAGGATTTAATTTTGCGGAAATAATATAAACCGGTTTTCGTTAGTTTTGCGCTAATGCAATTATATGTCGGATTTATGTTGAAACGGTTTCTATTACTGATCGTATTTGGTTTGAATGTGCTTTTGCTCTCCTGCGGGGACAAAGAAAAAGACGCGGGAACCTTCGCACCGCGCCCCAAAGGCTTCAACCGGATCAACCTCCCAACCCACAGCTATCAGCAACTTTCTGAGGAGCATCCCTATACTTTTCAGGTTTCCAGGTTCGCCAAAGTAGAGCCTGATACATTTTCAATGGCGGAGAAACACTGGATTTTCATTAATTACCCAGCATTAAAAGCCAATATTCAGATCACCTACAAGGCTATTAACAACGATCCCAACAGACTGAAATCTTTCATTGACGACAGTTACAAACTCGCCGGCAAACACCAGATCCGCGCTTCTTCTATTCAGGAGCAGCGGCTTTTGAGCAAGAGCGGTCGCACTGCGATGATGTTCAAGATCGAAGGAGACGTGCCTAGCCCGTACCAGTTTTACACCACAGACAGTTCAAAACACTTTTTGAGAGGCGCTATTTATTTTCCCTCTGCATCCAAAAACGACTCTCTCGCTCCCGTAATCGACTACCTTCAAAAAGATATGATCCAGCTCTTGAATACACTTCAATGGAGATAAAATTCAAGTTGTTATTGCGGTGAAAAATGGAAGGGTGTATCTTTGAAGTTCTCACCTCAACAAGATCAGCACATGCCTAAAAAGCAACCTAAAAACCAACTTTTGCTAGACTTCTCGGTCAGGGGAAACCGGATCGTGCTTCACCTCGGACAAGTCGAAAGTCAACGGTTGGGAGATCAGCTTTTTGAAGGTTTGATCAATGGTGACTGGATGATCGAGCCGGCTGGTGAAGTGGCTGATATCTCTTATGCACAGGATATTGTTCATCAGATAGGTCACAAACTTCCTTATCCTGAGGGTATTAAGATCGCGCAGCTGCATAAAGCCGATCCCGGTTTTAAAGGTTTTTCGGCGATTTACCGTCAGAAAGGTTGGGTATTCGTCAATGCGAAATCCGACATCAACGAGCGGAATTACCATATTCACTTGCTTACCGTTTCGCTGGGACTGCATACTTTATATACCAACACAGCGTCCCTCGCCGCCCGCTCGGAGCAGCTGATATTTGAGGCGCTTTTGCCTTATAAGGAAGTGGAAAGTTTTTTCAGGACTGATATTTTCAAGATCCCTGACGCGCTCGCTTCTGATATTGCCGGTTTTTTCAAAGTGCCTTATCCAATGGTTTTGAAAAGAGCATTGGCACTAAAAATCATCACCGACGAGCAATACCGGAATTTTATGACGGCCAACCCAGCCGCTGCTTCCAAACCGCGCGAATTGTTTATTTTCAAAGACGGCAGCATCGACGATCTGGAAGCACAGCTTTTTTCGGGGAGTCTCGAAGACTAGTTTTTAATCTTTATTTACGGCCATATTACTCAGGTCGGGGAGTGGGCTTACCGAAGTCCAGCCTCCGTCGACCACCAAACTTTGTCCGGTAATATGCCCTGAATGCGGCGAAAGCAGGAATAGGGCCGCATTCGCAATATCTTCACAAATAGCGGGCCGCCCCATTGGCGTGATCGCCGACCATGTTTTAGGGTAAGTGGGGTCCTCAGCCAAAGTTCGCTCGGTCAATGTAGCACCCGGCGCGACGGTATTGATCGTGATTCCATGCGGGGAAAGCTCGATAACCAGGTTTTTTGCCAGCATTTCCAAGCCAGCTTTCGTCATAGCATAAGCCCCAAGAAACTTGTGCGCCTGGTGTCCCACAACCGAAGACATTAGCAGTACCCGGCCGCCAGATTTTTGCTTTCGCATTTGTTTCGCCGCAGCCTGGGTCAGCATAAACGAGCCCATTAAATTAACTTCCAAAACCTGCCGAAGCTTATCGGCAGGATATTCAAAAAAGTCGCCAAACAGGGTGATACCTGCATTGGCAACACAAATAGTCAGTTTTCCAAAGCATTTCACAGCTTCTTCCACCATACCGTCAATGATTTCCTGACTGGATGCATCACCGGCAAATGCAATGCATTCCCCTCCTAAGTCGCGGATTCTCCTGGCAGCTTCGGCAGCCAGATCCTGGTCAGCGTCGTTGAGGATTACGCCCGCGCCTTGCAGGGCCAGCTGTCGCGCAATCTCAAATCCTATTCCCTGGCCGGCGCCGGTGATGATAGCTACCTGATTATCAAATGGTATATTATTCATGTCACTCAAATTCATAGGTGTAAAGGGCATTAATGCGAGTCCCTTGTCACTTTATCTCCCGATCCGCCTACAAGGAAGTCGAGGTCAGCGCCTTCGTGCGCTTGAAGAACATGGTTTATATGCAGATTTACATAGCCTCGCTTATAACCCAGATCCAGCGGTTTCCAGTCACATTTTCGCGTTTCCAACTCCTCAGGGGATACTTCCAGATTGAGTCTTCTGTTTGCAACATCCAGCTCGATAAAGTCACCGTCGCGCACCAATGCGAGCGTACCGCACACCGCGGCTTCCGGGGAAATATGCAAAACAACCGTTCCAAATCCGGTACCGCTCATCCTGCCGTCGGAAATCCGTACCATATCGATCACTCCTTTCGCAAGCAGCTTTTTAGGCAGGGACATATTGCCGACTTCCGGCATCCCGGGGTATCCTTTCGGTCCTACATTTTTCAAAACGAGAATGCTGTTTTCATCCACATCCAGTTCAGGATCGTCGAGTCTTGCTTTGTAATCGTCAATATCTTCGAAAACAACCGCTCTGCCCCTGTGCTGCATGAGATCTGGATTTAGTGAAGCAGAAGGCTTGATTACCGCCCCGTTTTCACACAAATTACCTCTTAAGACAGCCAATCCGGTCAGGTCTTTAATAGGCTCTGCAAGTGTGCCAATTACTTCCGGGTCAAAGCATTCCGCCGTCGCGCAGTTCTCGCCCATTGTTTTTCCATTGGCCGTAATTACGCCGTCGTGTAGCCTGCCGATCAGTTCTTTGATCACCACGGGCAAGCCGCCCGCGTAATAGAAATCTTCCATAAAATATCCGCCCGACGGCTGCAAATTGAGCAGCAGGGGCACTTTGGCGCATATTTCGTTGAAATCATTCAGCGTCAGATCCACGCCGATCCGTCCTGCAATGGCCAGTAAGTGGATCACAAAGTTGGTCGATCCGCCGATTGCCGCATTGATCATAATCGCATTCTCAAATGCTTCTTTGGTTAATATCTGGGATAGTCTTAGATCTTCGTGGACCATCTGCACGATCCTTCTTCCGGATAAATGCGCCAATACTTTCCGGCGCGAATCTGCGGCTGGAATCGCGGCATTTTCGGGCAGCGTCAAGCCAAGCGATTCGACCATGCAGGCCATCGTGGAAGCTGTTCCCATTACGGCGCAATGCCCTGCGCTGCGGCACATACAGGCTTCGGAGGTCGTGAATTCTTCCTGCGACATTTCACCTTTCCTATAAAGCTCACTGAATCGCCACACGTCGCTGGTACCTACGGTTTTTCCGCGGTAGCGGCCGGTAAGCATTGGTCCGCCGGAAACAACGATGGTAGGAATGTCCACGCTCGCTGCGCCCATTACCAGTGAAGGTGTCGTTTTATCACAACCGCAAAGCAATACCACGCCGTCTATCGGATTGGCGCGGATCGATTCTTCTACATCCATGCTCGCCAGGTTGCGGTAGAGCATTGCTGTGGGTTTCATCAGCGTTTCACCCAGCGACATGACCGGGAATTCGAGCGGGAAACCGCCTGCTTCCCAAACGCCCCTTTTGACCGATTCGGCCAACTCGCGGAAATGCCCGTTACAGGGCGTTAATTCTGAAAATGTATTGCAGATACCGATCACCGGCCGTCCCTCAAATTCATCAGCAGGATAACCCTGGTTTTTCATCCAGGCCCTGTATATGAACCCGTCCTTTCCCGATTTTCCAAACCAGCCGCGGCTGCGTAACTTATTTTCTTCCATTGTCGCCATTGTTTACAGATAATAAGTAAAGCCTGTTCTCAGTAAAATATAATTCCGCCGACCCTTTAAAATAAAAATTGTATATTCGTTTTACACGTGCTACTGGTTAACCGATGATTTCCGGAAGAAGATATAAATTCTTGCTTTTCTTGCTTTTACCCTTGTTTGCATCACCCTCTCTTGCGCAAATTCATTCTGATGGTTTTATAGAAAAATTGCTGAAAAAGCATCCGGAACGCTTTTCAGAAATCCTTCAAAATCCTGACAAATACCAGATCCAGATTCTGTATACGCGCATTGACAGAAACAAAAAGAACGAGCCGCATTTCACTACCCATGCTTACCGGCTCAATCAAAATCAATATTTTTATCCTGCAAGTACCGTTAAGCTGCCAGCCGTCGCATTGGCTTTCGAGAAGCTGAATAAGCTGGGTATTGATAAATACACCCCGATGCTAACCGGCGCCGACCGGCCTGAACAAATGGCTGTAACGAAAGATTCTACCTCCGAAAATGGGTTACCCTCCGTCGCGCATTACGCCAAGAAGATTCTTCTGGCCAGCGATAATGATGCATTCAACAGGCTTTACGAGTTCATCGGGCAGCAGGAGTTCAATGATAGTTTGCACAAAAAAGGATACATAAACACGCGGATTATTCACCGGCTCGAATCCAACATTGGTCCTGAAAATAATCGCTATACCAACCCCATTAAGTTTGAAAAGGATGGAAAGACGATTTATCAGCAACCGGCACAATATAGTAGCAAGGAATTCAAGGCGCCTGCTCCGGTATTAGTGGGTAAAGGTTTTATGAAAGATGGTCAGCTGGTGAATGAGCCTTTTGACTTTACAGCCAAGAACAGCTTTCCGCTGGAAGAACAGCACAGGATGCTTAAAGCACTGTTTTTTCCCGATCAGGTTCCTGCCAATCAGCGTTTCAATTTGACCGAGGATGATTATCAGTTTATGTACCGGTATATGTCTCAATTTCCGGTCGAGACAGATTTTCCGGCCAATTATACAGAAGATTACTACGATGGATATGTGAAATTCCTGATGTTCGGCGCGACAAAAACCCGGTTGCCCAGACATATCCGGCTATTCAACAAGAGCGGCGACGCTTACGGTTTTCTGCTCGACAATGCTTATATAGCTGATTTTGAGAAAGGGATTGAGTTTATGCTGACCGCAGTAATATATTGTAATGAAGATGGGATCTTCAATGACGATCAATATGAATATGATACGGTGGGCTTGCCGTTTATGGCAAATCTGGGCAAGACGATCTTTGACTATGAACTAACCAGGAAGCGTTCTGTAAGGCCGGACCTGAACCGATTTGAAGTGGAATACGATAAGTAGTGATCAGGAAATCCGCATTTTAAATCTCGGCGCAATCTGGCAAATGTACAGATTGATCAAATGTCCGACGATCAGCAGCGCAGAACCTGCATAGCTCAGCCACGAGAAAATCGCATGTTTTCCTTCAAAAAGCAAAGAAACCGAAAACAGCGCCAGGGCTCCCCAAAGTAAGATCCGGAGTGGAAGAGATTTGTGGTGACGGGTTGCGTAGTAAACGGCAACACCGTTGATGAGGATAAACAAAAAGTCAAGATAACGCAGTCCGTCATGCGAATGATGTGACGCAACGCTCGAACCAAATGCCAGCGCAGGAACAAGGATACAATGGATAATGCAAAGTACAGAACCCAGAATTCCTATGTAATCGGCTTTGTTATGTGAGTGTACTGACTTCATATTTAAATACATGATGTTGCAAAAATAGCACATTGAATACTTACATGCAACCGCGTTGCAAAATATTTTCAACGTTGACCTGGTACCGGAGGCAACTGCCGGCTGGTAATTGTAAGTGATAGAACTTAACTTTGGTGTGAAAGGTTTTATAGATATCAAACTTTTGTGAAGTAATAAATTATTGGAAAAGATGGATCAATTGAAGGAAACATTGAAAGGGCACCACCTTCGTACAACAACTTGCCGGGAAGATGTACTTTCAACTTTCATTACCAAGAAAAATGCACTCTCACACGGTGACCTCGAAGGTGCGCTCGGTGAGAATTACGACCGCGTGACGATTTACAGAACCCTGAAAACTTTCCTGGAAAAGGGGATTATCCACAAAGTGCTGGACGATGAAGGGTTACGTTACGCATTATGTTCGCACAATTGTTCTGAAGAGCAACATCAGCACGATCATATTCACTTCAAATGCAATGCATGCGGCGAAACGAATTGTCTTGAAAATCTGAGCATTCCCGCGGTTCAGTTGCCTGCTGGTTATAAGCCGCAAAATTTCAACCTGCTTATTCAGGGTACCTGCCCGAAATGCAATTAATTAGCTTCCAAACTTCCATTTGAGGCGCAGCGAGGCATTTCTACCCATTTCGTCTGCATAGTACCGGAACCGGTTGAGGTAATCCCGGTAAGCGGTATTGAAGATATTCTGAATACTTACGCCGATTTCCAGCTCCTGCTTTTCTGAAAAGCGCAGTGAAGTGCCCGCTTGCAGGTTCCAGAGGCTGTATGCTTTTGGCGGCGGGAGAAAATCACTGTTCGCTGGTACTCGTTTTTGCCGCGCTACGAGCAGATTTCCAACAGAAACAAAAGTATTATGCCACTTTTCGTCTATTCCCGGTAGTTCATATTTCAATTCATTATCCAGTCGGTTCGGCGGGATCATGACCAGAAAAGCGTCATTGCGCTGGTCGTAAACGCGCAGGTAGCTTAACTTGCTCGCAATCGTTGTGTTTTTGGCAAATTTCCAGCTTGCGGAAAGGTCGATACCGGTAAAGGAAGCGTCGGTCTGGGTGTATTTGAAATAGGGGAAAGCGCCTCTGATTGTAAGAATGGGCTCTGGCTGGGGTTTTAAATAAATGTAATCGGAAATGTAATTGTAGTAGCCTACGATCTCGACTGACCATTTTTCGTCTGCATATTTCAAACTTGCTGTCGTATTTAGCGCCTTTTCAGATTGAAGCGTCGCGTCGCCTTTCTCAAAAGCAGCGGCGCCGTGGTGTACACCGTCGCTGAAAAGCTCACTTACATTGGGTGCGCGCCAGGCTGAACCTACATTCAGCCGCGCCGAAAACCGTTCGGAAAAATTGCGGGTCGCACCGATCGTTCCTGAAAAATTAGCAAACTGAAAATCATTAGCGATCTTTTCCCGATTCACGATCCGGTAAGTTTTCAATGTCCGGTAATCGTATCGCACGCCCGCTTCAAGCTCCCATTTATTAGTCACGTAACGTTCCAGCCAAAACAAGCCAATATTGAACTGGTTGAAATTGGGTATCAGCGGACGTCCGTCCATTAAATTATATTGATACAAAGTACTGATCCCGACCTGTCCGGCCAGCTTACCAGCGATCGGTTTGTGGTCCCAGACAACGTCGTTGGTCAGCGTCGACAATTTGAAAGTGAGCTCTGGCCGGTTGAGCGCGGCTATCGAATCATTTCTTGGCCGGTGCAAATCATATTCGTTCCGGTCGTTCAACTGTCGGGCAAATGTCCATTGAATGCCGCTGCCGTTTTTAAAATGGTAATGTGTTTCTGCTTTAATTAGCTCGTGGGCAACATTCTGATTCGGCCGGGCGATATTGTAGCTGAATCCGGATTTAATAAGCGGCTCACCATTTTTGATCACATTCAGAAGATCCGTAACGCTGCCAATATGAGAGCCTGAAAAAATACCGATCTTCGTCGCGAACCGGCTGTAAAACACATCTATACCAAAACCCTGATTGCGATAGCCCGCACCCAGCGAAAAGTTCTTCTCACTGATCCCGGTATTATCCAGGAAATAGCGGGGAGTCCGGATATTCCCACCACGCTTGATCGTACCCTGCGCGCGCCAGGCGAAGCCTTTCAAACCTTTGATACCGCCTTGCAAGGTAGCAGAACCAACACCCTGCCTTCCATTAGAAAAGCCGACTGCATTCACTTCGCCGCTCAACTGCTTGTTGTAGGGAAGCTCCTCCGTTTCCACCAAAATAACCCCGCCTATTGCATCAGAACCATAACGGACACCCGCGGCGCCCTTCACAACTGATAATCTTGTTGCGATAAATGGATCAATTTCCGGCGCGTGCTCCGAGCCCCACTGTTGCCCTTCCTGGCGGACACCATTGTTCATGATCAATATCCGGTTACTATGGAGTCCGTGGATAACGGGTTTTGAGATCGAAGAACCAGTTTGCAGCGTAGTCACACCAGCGACGCCTTTCAAACTTTCTCCCAGATTCTGTCCACGCGTTTTTTCAAGATCGGTGCCGGAAATAGTTGTTAAAGGTTGGGAAGAAGGCGCTTCCGAGCGGTGAGCGGTAATTTCTACATCCTGCAAATGCACTTCCTGCTCTTCCAGATTGAAGTTTTCTTCATGCCCGGCGGTCAGGTCGAGCTTGTGCTGGAATGACGCGTAGCCCACGATCCGGCATTCCATGGTGTAGGAACCCGGACAAAGATCACGCAATTCGTACCTGCCCGAAGCGTCAGTGAAAACGCCTTTATTTTGGCCAAGTATCTGAACAGTAGCCCCCACAACCGGCTGACCGGAATGTTTGTCCCGCACAACACCCTTCACAAAACACGCGCAGCCCTGATTCTGACCATAAGACAAAACAGACAGCAAGCTGAAAATAACGAGAAAAATATGGCGCTTATAGGGCATCAGAAACTGACAGAGGTATGCTATTGTTAATAAATACAAAAATAGCATTAGTGCAACTTTGTTGCAACTTAAACGAACAAGTATTTTGGGAATCTTGCCACTGATTCAATGCACGAAACGTAAATTTGGGCTTTTAAATCGCTACGAAAGTTGTCTTATCTGCTAATTTCCAAAATACTATTGATGCCGCCGCTCATCGCCGGCGTGACGCTCGCTGTGAGAAAATGGGGAGAAGGTTTTGGGGGCTGGATTGGCGGATTTCCCTGGGTAGCGGGGCCGATATCATTTTATATAGCACTGGAACACGGTTCTGCATTCGCCGCTTCCACGATCACTTCGGCGCTGCTCGGGTCGATCGGTACCATATTATTCGCGCTGGTTTACTCCGTTTTATCGCCGCGGTTACCCTGGCTGCCGACTGTTCTGATCAGTTATTCGGTGTATTTCGTTGTGGCGCTGTTGTCACTCGGCCGGGACATTTCTTTGCTCGGGGCTACTATCCTTAATATCAGCGTACTCACATTTGTTTTATATTTTTTTCCAAAACCAAAAGCGAAGACAGACTTCCGCAAACAACCTTCGTACGATATTCCGTTGCGGATGATCGTAGCGACGTTTTTCGTGGTGATGCTAACCCAAGCGGCAGATTACCTCGGGCCTACTTGGAGCGGCATCCTCACGCCGTTTCCTATTATGACTTCCACGCTGGCCGTGTTTACGCATTCGCAGCAAGGTGCCAATGCGGCGATCAGGATATTGTATGGATTAATGCTGGCAGGTTATGGATTTATCGCGTTCCTGGTAGGAGTGGCCTGGCTCGTCCCGCAAATGCCTATTGCATCGGCTTACGGGATCTTAATGGTAGGGACAATGGTAATTAACGGAATTACAGTCAGGCTGATCCGCTGAGGAACCAGCCCGACCTACATTTTAAACCCTTTCCAGCTTCACAGGATAAGTTTTCTTGGCATTCCATTGACAAACATAAATGTTCTGGTCGCCGTCAATACAAACGTCGTGACAATGCATGAAAATCGGTTTTTCCTGCACCATGATTTGCAATTCGCCATTTTTATATTCCGGCTTGGTTCCACCGGGATTCGAAATTACTTTATTGTTCTTGTCAAGAATAGTTACAAAACCCGAGTTAGGTGTTTGGTTCAAATAGCGTAACCGCGACCAGCAAACTCCTGCAAATAGGTTCTCACCCTGAAAAACGGGACGGCAAACGAATGCGCCCGGCAAAAACAATGTGCTCAGGTACTTACCGTCCAATGTAAATCTCTTGAATGCATTGTGCGCGCGCGAAGTGACGAGCAGGGTAGGGTTGGCTTTGTCACGATAATCCACCGCAACTCCGTGAGCTGTCGAAAACTGGGCGTCGCCGTCGCCGGTGCCGCCGAATTTGTCAATGAATTCTCCTTTTTGACTGTATCTCAGGATAAAGTTGGAGCCGTAACCATCGGCAACGTAAATCGTTCCGTCAGGTCCTATTGCTGTTTCTGTTGGTTTAAAAGGGTCGGTTTCTTTGTATGCGCCTACTTTTGAAGGATGTTCAATGGTGAGCAAAACTTTGCCTTTCAGGTCAGTTTTAGTCACTTTTCCTGTGTTGGGATCTGTGATGAAGAGAAATTCTTCGCCATTTGCATTCCACAAGGTCAGCCCGTGTCCGCCGGGATATTCGTGTCCCCAGCTTTCCAGCAACTTGCCCGACCGGTCGTAAATGAGGATATTATTTTTGATTTCGTCGGTCACCATGATCAGCCTGCCTTTGCTGTCCTGGACCATTTCGTGGCAGTTATTTACAGGAAATTTAGACGAATCCAGATTTCCCCAGCCCTGGTTGACTTTGTACTTATGCGTCCCGTGACCAATGGTTTCCCCATCGAGTTTCGGTTTCGCATTCAGAATGTAAAAAGGTTTAAAAGTAAGGGTTGCGGCGGCTGCGGCAGTTATTTTTGCAAACTGGCGGCGTGATTGTATTTCTGACATGACGAGTCTTTTATTTGAAAAAAGACAGTGCCAATAATTTCTTACTATGATTATAATTTAATCTGAAATGCTTAGCTCGCCGAATAGCGTTTTCCATAACGGTTCAGCCAATCCATCAGGTGATTTACATCCTGCATCTTGAATAGTTCACTGCCCGCATTCATGGTTGCAGCGGTGCCGCAAGCCACGCCCATTCTCACCGCTTCGCGATAAGATTTTCCTTGCGATAAAGTCCAGACAATACCCGCCAGCATACTATCTCCCGCTCCCACTGTACTTTTCGGCTGCACGGGCGGGGCAGGAATATGCTCCACCTGGTCTTCCGTCACGAGCATCGCACCCATTGCGCCCATTGAAACCACCACAATTTCGCATTGTCCCCTGATAATTAATGCACGCGCAGCATCGTCAACCTCGTCCATTTCCAGCTTATCGACTCCTACCAACTCACTGAGTTCTATAATGTTCGGTTTAAGGAGATAAACGCCGGCTTCAGTCGCGTATCTTAATGCGTCGCCGGAAGTATCGGCTATGAATTTAGCGCCTTGGTTGTGGGCTATTTTGGCTATTTGTCCGTAAAAATCGTTGGGTACCCCGGGAGGCAAACTCCCGCTTGCAATGATATAAGAAGGTTTTGGGTCAAATTCTTCCAGCATTTCGAGAATCGAACGTACCTCGGTTGGCATCATTTCCGTTCCCGGCATCCCGAAACGGTACTGAAAACCGGTACTGGTTTCGAGGACATGGAAGTTCTCGCGGGTCCATTGTTTGGTTTCAATAACCATGGTTTCCACACCCTCGTTCTTCACCAGCTTGTGCAGGCGCTGGCCGGTAGGTCCCCCAACAGTGAAAATAGCAATCGGATTTCCACCCAATCGATGTACGGCCTTGGCCACATTGATCCCACCACCGCCAGCCTCAAAATTAGGTGCGTCGCAGCGGAGCTTATTATCAGGAACAATGCGGTTTACATTCGAGCTTTTATCAAGAGCAGGATTGATTGTAAGTGTCACAATTGGTCCGGTTGCCATAGGAGTTGGGTTATTTGTTTATTGCGCTAATTTATGCGAATAAAAACAAAAAACGGATTAGCGCCGCTCCCTTCTTGAATTGTTCACATTGCGCAGACATTTAATTCAGTACTGGCCATCGCTTACTTCCCAGCCGCCGTCCACGGAAAAGTTTTGTCCGGTAGTGAATCTCGCATAGTCGGACATGAAGTAAACTGCCGCTCCGTCCAGGTCGCCCGGCAGTCCGTAGCGGCCTCCGTCCAGGGCTTGTTTGGAAGTAACAAATCTTGCGGAGTCATTTTGCTGGTCATCAATGCCTTCAATGATACCCGGAGTAAGTACATTGACGCGGATATTCTTGGCCGCGTAGGAAGCTGCAATGGATTTCGAAAATCCAATCACAGCGGACTTAGCAGTTGCATACGCATGATTGGAGAAATGGCGGGCGGGTGAAAAACCTAGTACAGAGCTCATATTCAGGATACTACCGCCTTTATTCATACCCATAAATGTGCGGATAGCTGCCTGATTGGACAACATGAGCGAAGTCAGGTTCCAGTCAAGCGTTTTGTTCCAGCCTTCCAGGGACAGCTCATGCAAAGGTCCGTCGCCCAGGTTTTTGCCGCCACCGCCTGCCACGTGGTACAACCCGTCAAAACTTCCGAATTCGCGAATGCAAAGCTGGATCGCGTCCATTGCGGTTTGCGGGTGTGTGGCGTCACCTTGCTTTGCGCGTGCGGTACTTCCGAGCTGCAACTCCGCTACCAGGCAGTTTTCAGGGTTGCGACCGACTACGACCACATTAGCTCCGTTCCTGACAAATGCTTTGGCTGCTGAAAAACCGAGCCCCGTCGTACCTCCAATAATTACAATCGATTTATTTCCCAGCCAGCTTTCCATATTACTATTCTATTTTTTATTGCAAAATAGGACTATTGCCATAAAAAATGAAACGCCTGACATCGTTTAGTATGTCAGGCGTTTCAAGAGAACTTGCTATTACTATGCTACTGAGCGCAATATAGACATCGAAGATTTATCAAATTTATCTTTTGCGTAATCCAGTGAAAGCGTGAATTCCTGCACATCTTTCTGAGAAGGAAGATCAAACATCGCGTCTGTCATAATGGATTCGCAAATCGCGCGGAGACCACGTGCACCTAATTTATAGGTCATCGCCTGGTCTACAATGAAGTCAAGTACCGCCTCTTCGAAATGGAGCGTAATGCCTTCCATTGCGAAAAGTTTGCTGTATTGTTTCACCAAAGCATTTTTAGGTTCGGTCAATATCCGGCGTAGCGTTTCGCGATCCAGTGGATTCAAATGCGTCAATACCGGCAAGCGACCGATCAGCTCGGGGATCAATCCGAAAGATTTAAGGTCCATCGCAGTTACGTAGCGCATCAGGTTACCTTTATCAAAAATCTCTATGATCCGATTGTCGCCCGAAAAACCGATCGGACGTGTATTGATACGTTTTCCAATATGTCTTTCAATACCATCGAATGCGCCTCCGCAGATGAAAAGGATATTTTCAGTATTGAGCGTGATCATTTTCTGATCCGGGTGCTTGCGGCCGCCTTGTGGTGGCACATTTACAGTAGACCCTTCCAATAATTTCAAAAGCGCCTGCTGCACGCCTTCACCACTTACATCACGGGTAATGGAAGGGTTGTCAGACTTCCGCGCGATTTTATCAATCTCGTCAATGTAAACGATCCCGCGCTCGGCAGCTTCCACATTGTAGTCAGCAGCCTGCAACAGTCTTGTCAAAATTGTTTCAACATCTTCCCCCACATAACCAGCCTCGGTTACTACCGTCGCATCGGCCACGCAAAAGGGTACCTGCAAAATTCTGGCAATAGATTTAGCCAAATAAGTTTTGCCAGTTCCGGTTTCGCCCACCATAATGATATTCGATTTTTCAATCACAACATCATCTTCGGTAGTAGTCTGGTTTAGCCTTTTGTAATGATTATATACAGCAACTGCCAGCGAACGTTTTGCTTCGTCCTGGCCGATCACATATTGTTCAAGAAAATGTTTGATTTCCGTTGGTGGTATTGGTTTCAGCTTGGGAAGCTTGCCTTTCTTCTCTTTTTTATCCTCCTTCGCCCCTAATTCTTCCGTAATCACCTGGTGGCCTTGGGCTATGCAGTGATTACATATATGTGCATCTATTCCGGAAAGCAATAAATCGACTTCGTTTTTCTTACGTCCGCAAAACGAACAACTTACTTGTGCCATTGGGTAAATTTAAACAGTTAGTAATACAAATTTCCGGTTTTTTGATCGGCTTACCAAATAGAAATCGGCCTTACAATAAAAAGCGCCCGGACAGACTGGCTCTCCGGGCGCTCGCATTCAGGTTCTGATAATTTATTTATCTCTTGTCAAAACTTCATCAATCAGCCCATATTCCTTTGCTTCTCCGGCTTTCAACCATTTATCACGGTCCGAATCGATCGCAATCTGTTCTGGGGTTTGTCCGGTATGGTTAGCCAGAATTTCATAAAGTTCGTGACGCAATTTCACGATTTCGCGGGTAGTGATCTCGATATCAACCGAAGTTCCCTGCGCACCACCCGAAGGCTGGTGAATCATCACGCGTGCATGAGGTAATGCAGCACGTTTTCCAGCGGCACCGCCAGCGAGCAAAACAGCACCCATTGAAGCGGCTAGACTGGTACAAACTGTCGCTACATCAGGTCTTACATATTGCATGGTATCATAAATTCCCAACCCTGCATATACCGAGCCGCCCGGGCTGTTGATATACATCAGAATGTCTTTTTTAGGATCAGCAGATTCGAGGAACAATAGCTGTGCAACGATGATATTCGCGATATTATCGTCCACACCAGTTCCCATGAATATAATACGGTCGGCCATCAAACGTGAAAAAACGTCCACCTCGCGGAAGTTCATCGGACGCTCTTCAATGACCGAGCGGGTCATATTTTCAACTGTGTGGTTCATGTAACCGTCCACCGTCAGGCCGTTCACGCCAAGGTGATGGACAGCATATTTTCTAAATTCATTTCCGTGGTTCATCGATAAACTTAAATTTTAATTGAATTTATATTTAAAGGGCAAATTCATTATAGAACAAAAAGCAATATATGTTAGTTTCTGTTTATAAAACTGCTTGCTGATTAATTCGGTTGTCACAAATTTGACCAATTCATTGAATAATCCTTGTCAATCCTCGCGATAATTTGTCGGAATTTGCGAGGAGCAGATATTAGCGGCGGTCACTACATTGCATTGTAAACGATTTTGAAAAAGATAAATACAGCGACTATGAGCGCAGCATCTAACTTATCGGAAAAGATTCGCCTGATCAGATTGCAAAAGGGTCTTTCCCAGGAAAATATGGCCGATATGCTCGGCTTGTCTACCACTGCTTACGGCGATTTGGAGCGGGGAAGGACGGAGCTTTCAGTTTCAAGGCTTGAAAATATAGCGAAATTACTCGACGTGCCTTTGCAGGAAATGCTCGGTTTTGATTCGCTTTCGATGTCTGAAACAGACTGGCTCCGGCAGGAAAATACGCGGCTGCTTGCCGAGAACCGCAGAATGCAGAATGAGCTGGACCAATGGAAGCTGAAATTCAGACAGTGGTTTGGCGAAGGTATTGTCCGGGAGATCGGCCAGCAGCGGGATCGGATCGGCTTCTAAAAAAACACCGTTCCACGCCTTGGCATGGAACGGTGCAAAATTTTCATTGCGAATTAAGATCAGGCAGCTACTTCTTCGCCTTTCGCCAGTTTCTCAAATTCACTTACTTCAATCGTCTGCTCGTCGGTACTAACCTGGTTGCGGATGATATCCAATACTTTGTTATCAAAAACCTGATTAAATATGCTCGTGTAGTTATCGCGCTCTTTATCAGCCAAGTAACCCTGTGCAACACGGTCAATCGTCTCTTTCATATTGTCGTCGTCACCGTATATTCCAAACTGGCCTTTTACCATATTGCGGGTAAATTCGAAGATCTCAGGATATTCAACTTTAACACTTTCTCTGTCAGCTACCCTGTTTTTGATCAGGCTCAGTTTCAATGATTTTTTGAAATCTTCAAACTGCTCCTCGATCTGATCGCGGGTAAATTTACCTTCATTTGAACGTTCCAGCCAGTCTTTCAAAAATTCTTCCGGTACGTCGATCGAGATATTATCGAGCAAGGCAAACTCGATATCGCGGCGAA
Organism: Dyadobacter sp. CY343; assembly: GCF_021390335.1. Classification (GTDB taxonomy): domain Bacteria; phylum Bacteroidota; class Bacteroidia; order Cytophagales; family Spirosomataceae; genus Dyadobacter. Next base: position 217,834 of record NZ_JAJUXK010000001.1, read on the forward strand.
GCAATGCTTCTGTTTCGCGCTCGTAATTTCCTTTGATGATTTCAAGAACCTTTTCTTTGAATTGTTCTTCGCTGTCAGCCTGACCTGGGCCCAGTACTTTATCAAAAAACTCCTGGTTGAATTCTGCCGGTGCCTGGCGTGTGATATCTTCCACAGTCAGAACGAAATCGCCTGAAAGCGTACCGATGTCTTCTTTTTTCTTGCCAGTTACATGCGCAATCGCCGATTCGTCGGAGAATGTATCCTGAATGTCAAAAGTGATTACGTCATCTTTTTTCACTCCGATAAATTTCGCAACTGCTTCTTCCTTCACTTGTTTCGTAGGAATGGCAGTACGGGTTGTGAATTCGCTTGAATCCTGTTTCAATTCACCAAAGATCATATCACCGGCTTCACTTACTTCCGGGTGAATGCTATCTGCAAAACGCTCGCGCAGGCTGTCCAATGTTTTGTTCAATTCATTGTCATCTACATTGATCGTGTATCTTTTTACCGCAGGCAGCTCTGAAAGATTTACTTCAAAGTCAGAAGCAACACCCAGTTCGTACACAAACTCAAATTCAGTCGCTTTGTCCCAATTTACTTCCGCCGCCTTGTCGCGATCAGGAACCGGATCACCCACAACCTGCAATTTATTTTCTCTGATATAATTGCTCACCGCAGTGCTCAGCAAATTGTTGACCTCGTCAACTAAAATGCTTTTTCCATACATGCGCTGGATCACGTGGGAAGGTACTTTTCCTGGGCGGAACCCTTTCAGGTTGACCTTTTTAGAATAGTCCTTTATCGTTTTATCGACCTTAGGCTGGTAATCTTCTTTGTTTAACGTTACTTTCAATGAAGCCAACGTTGGTGAGCTTTTTTCTAACAGAACTTCCATATTTCGCTTATGCTAATGGTAACACCTTGGGTATAAAACAGAATTGAAAAATAAAAATGCCCTCAAAACGAAGTCCTGAGGGCATTTGACGGGTCTTACTACGGAGCAGCACATTTTCTAATTTTGGGATAGGAATTTGTTGCCCCGTCATTCCCTTTTAATCGTACGGGCGGAGGGAATCGAACCCCCACGCCTTGCGGCACTAGATCCTAAGTCTAGCACGTCTACCAGTTCCGCCACGCCCGCTCACTTTTTCCAGATTCAATCGAGGTCAATATTGCTGCCCTTTCTCGAATTGGGAGTGCAAAGGTATTTCTATTTTTTAGATAGATGCAAGCTTTTTTGAAAATTTTATCTTTTGGTAACAGGATATTGAAAAATGTCGCCGGAATTTATTATTTTGGTGAAGCATACCAATTAAAAAACAGCAGTGGAGCAACTCGTTGAGGCCCTCAATATTGATCTTGAACAGGAGCGGAAGGATATTCTTAAAAAATATCGGAGGTTATTACGTACAGCCAAGCCATTCTTAAAGGATAATGATGCCAAACTAATCAAAAAGGCATTTTACACGTCCGTTGAAGCACATAAAGATATGCGTCGGCGGTCGGGTGAACCTTACATTTACCACCCGCTTGCAGTAGCACAAATCGTGGTTGAGGAGATAGGTTTAGGTACCACCGGTATCGTCGCTGCCTTGCTGCACGACGTGGTAGAAGATACCGATATGCGGATCGAGGATATTGAGCGGCTTTTTGGTAAAAAAGTAGCCAAGATCATCGACGGACTTACCAAGATCTCAGGCAGGTTTGAATACGGATCTTCGCAGCAGGCGGAAAATTTCCGGAAAATGCTGCTTACCCTGTCGGATGATGTGCGGGTCATTTTGGTAAAACTGGCTGACAGGCTGCATAATATGCGGACGCTCGACAGTATGCCGCGCGACAAGCAGCTCAAAATTGCTTCGGAAACGATATTCATTTACGCGCCGCTCGCGCACAGGCTTGGACTTTACAGCATTAAATCCGAGCTGGAAGAACTCTATCTGAAATACACCGAACCGCAGGAATACCGCGCTATTGCCCGGAAACTGAGAGAAACGAAAGGGATCCGTGACCGCTTTATCGCGAAGTTCATGGAGCCGATCGCGCAGGATCTCGAATCTGCTGGGTTGAATTTTATCCTGAAAGGCCGCCCCAAGTCGATTTATTCGATCTGGAACAAAATGCGGAAACAGAGTAAGCCTTTTGAAGAGATCTATGACCTTTTCGCGATCCGTATCGTACTCGAATCCTCGGCTGAAAATGACCGTGAAAAAGCGATCTGCTGGCAGGCGTATTCTATTGTTACTGACCACTATAAACCCAACCCGGACCGGCTGAAAGACTTTTTGAGTACGCCACGGGCAAACGGTTACCAGTCGCTGCACTCGACAGTAATGAGCAAAAGCGGCCAGTGGGTGGAAGTGCAGATCCGCACAACTAGGATGGACGAAATCGCGGAAAAAGGCTACGCGGCGCATTGGAAATACAAAGGCAACGATACCAAGGTACGCGGCAATATAGAACAGTGGATCACGCAGGTGCGCGAGACGCTGGAAAATGGTTTTGGAGACAAAACAGCCGCGATAGAGTTCCTGGACGAGTTCAGGAGTAATTTGTTCAATGAAGAGGTTTTTGTTTTTACACCAAAAGGAGAACTGAAAGTATTGCAAAGCGGCGCTACCGCACTCGACTTTGCATTCGATATTCACTCGGAAGTAGGCGCTCATTGTATGGCGGCGAAAGTAGGAGGGATATTGGTCCCGATCAGTTACGTGCTCAATAATGGCGACCAGATCGAGATCATTACTTCCGGTAAACAAAAACCAAACGAAGACTGGCTGCGAATTGTAGTTACCTCGAAAGCCAGGGCCAGGATCAAGGATTTTCTCAAAGAAGATAATCGCCGCTACGAAACCGACGGGCGGCAGATGGTCGAGAAGAAGCTTAAAATCCTGGGAATTGATCTGACAGCCGAAGTTGTAAACCAGCTGCGCGCGTTTTTTGAATGCAAAACTTCTACCGACTTCTTTTACCGGATCGGTAAAGGCTACATTCATCTGGACGAACTGAAAAGGTTCAAGCGGGACAAAGAGTCGAAAGAGCGCAAAGCCGCGGATACGGCTACTCCTTCCCCTGGAAATGGGTCCGGCGACGGAAAAACGCTCACGAAGTTTCTCAAACAGATCCACGGCGACCGTGCAGACAGCGATACGCTGCTCATCGGCGACGATATGGACAAGATTGACTACAAGCTGGCCGCCTGCTGTAACCCGATCGCAGGAGATGACGTTTTCGGCTTTGTGACGATCAACGAAGGCATTAAAATTCACCGCACCACCTGCCCGAATGCAGCTGAGCTGATGTCCAAACACGGGAACAGGATCATCAAGGCAAAATGGGAATCCAACAAGGACGAAGCATTCCTAGCCGGGCTATATCTGTCCGGAACCGACCGTGTCGGATTGGTAAATGACGTAACCAGAATTATCTCTAACGAGCTGCATATCAATATGCGGGGACTCACGATCGATACTAAAGACGGGGTTTTTAATGGGGATATTAAACTCTATGTACAGGATACCCGACATTTGGATATCCTGATAAATAAACTCGAACAGGTGGAGGGAGTTTACAACGTTCAGCGCTTCGACACCAACCTCAGTCACACTTAATTGGGTGAACGATTATCAATATGCAGTGTTATTAAATCTGGTTGGTTCCCGGTGTTGTTAAATTGCCAGACTGACTATGATTTACTGTAAAAAAGCGTATTTTCGCGCAAGAATATCACAGATATGCCACAAGCCAGCAAACCAAATTTCGAAGCCGCCAAGAAAATTCTGACGGCTTACCTGGAAAATAAAGGACTTCGTAAAACACCTGAGCGTTTTGCGATATTGGAAGAGATCTACACCAGGGAAGATCATTTTGACGTCGATGAGCTTTATATCAGTATGAAGAACAAGCGTTATCGGGTCAGCCGCGCTACTGTTTACAACACGTTGGACGTACTGGTAGACTGTGACCTCGTTACCAAGCATCAGTTTGGCAAAAACCTGGCGCAGTTTGAAAAATCATACGGAAACAAGCAGCACGATCACCTGATCTGCACCGATTGCCACAAAGTGATGGAGTTTTGCGATCCCAGGATTCAGTCCATTCAGAACATGGTGGGAGAGATGCTCAATTTCAGTGTGATGCACCATTCCCTGATCTTTTACGGCAATTGTACCAAAGAGAATTGCCAGAACCGCAACGAAATCCCGCGGGAAACCTCGGCAGCTTACGAGGATAGATAGTTTAGACAGACCGGGCAGCTGGTAATTCGGCTGTCTGCCTTACACCATATTAGTTTCAGTAATCAAAAATTGAATGAAAGTTGACGTACTACTTGGGCTCCAATGGGGAGACGAGGGAAAAGGTAAAATTGTGGACGTTTTGGCGCCGCGATATCAGGTTGTAGCCCGTTTTCAAGGTGGCCCGAATGCCGGACATACTTTGGAATTTGACGGTATCAAACACGTTTTACACCAGATTCCGTCAGGGATTTTCCGCAGCGATATCCAGAATATCATTGGAAACGGTGTTGTATTGGATCCGATCGTTTTCAGAAGAGAAATTGAAAACCTGGGAAAATATAACCTGGACCTGATCAGCAATCTGTATGTTTCCAAAAAAGCATCCATCATTGTCCCGACTCACTCCCTGCTCGACGCAGCGTACGAGAAATCAAAAGGTGATTCTAAAATCGGTTCTACGCTAAGAGGAATTGGCCCGGCTTATCAGGACAAAACAGCGAGATTAGGTCTGCGAGTAGGTGATGTACTTTCGCCCAATTTTGCTCAGAAATACAAAAAACTGGTTGATGCGCATAAAGTCATTCTCGATTTCTACCAGTTTGATTACGCAGAAGCATTGCCGAAAGCGGAAGAGAATTTTTTCGCTGCGGTTGAATTCATGAAGCAATTCACGCTGGTTAATAGCGAATACCTTGTGAATGATGCATTGGTACAAAACAAAACGGTTCTGGCCGAAGGTGCACAGGGTTCTTTACTGGATATTGATTTCGGTTCTTATCCGTTTGTAACGAGCTCGACTACCATGGCCGCCGGCGCGTGCACAGGATTAGGTATTGCCCCGAGTCAGATAGGAGAGGTTTTTGGTATTTTCAAAGCCTACTGTACCCGTGTTGGCAGCGGCCCTTTTCCTACTGAACTATCAGATGAAATTGGCGAGAAAATGCGTCAGGAAGGTCGTGAGTTCGGTGCTACTACCGGTCGCCCACGCCGCTGCGGCTGGCTCGATCTGCCTGCATTGAAGTATGCGATTATGATCAATGGCGTTACGCAGCTGATCATGATGAAAGTCGATGTACTGACGATTTTTGATTCTATCAAGGTTTGTACCCAATACAAACTGGCAGACGGAACACTAACCGAACAACTTCCGTACGATCTGTGTGACGAAACGGTTGAGCCGATTTACAAAGAATTCAAAGGCTGGCAGCAGTCGCTCGACGGAATCCACGATTTCGACGCAATTCCGGAAGAGCTGCTTGCTTATGTGAAGTATTTGGAAGAAGAACTAAAATTGCCGATCACCTTCATTTCTACCGGCCCCGATCGCGAAGCGCTGATCAGCCGCGAAACGTCTGCGTTGTCGGTTTAAGTTATTCTTCTGATTTAATTTTCTCAGCCTGAGTTCCTACTCTGTCAGCCTGAGCGTAGTCGAAGGGCACGTGCCTTCGTCTTCGCTCAGGCTGACACAATATCATCAGCTTTGTTGGTTACCTGTCAAGCTGAGCGCAGCCGAAGCTCGCCCTGCACCAGCATCAAGCCAGCAAATTCAATACATCCTCCCGGCTCAGCGACTTGATAAACCCTTCCTCATTAGAGATCAGATCATCCGCTAATTGCTTCTTGGTGCGCTGCAAAGCAAGTATCTTCTCCTCAACCGAATTTTTGGTAATAAACTTATAGGTGAATACCGTACGATCCTGACCAATGCGGTGCGCGCGGTCGACTGCCTGGGCTTCAATAGCTGGGTTCCACCAGGGATCGAGGATGAATACGTAGTCGGCGGCGGTCAGGTTTAGGCCGAGTCCGCCGGCTTTTAATGAGATCAGGAATATCTTGATATCCTCCCTTCCCTGAAAAGTTTCAACCTGCTCCTGCCGGTTTTTGGTTGAACCGTCGAGGTAGGCATATTGCGTTTTATTTTCGTCGAGAAAGTGTCTGAACAAGTCAAGGTGTTTGATATACTGACTGAAAACCAGAATCTTATGATCCTCGCCCATCGCAGTCTGCATTTTGTGCAGTACATCTTCAAACTTTCCCGAACCATATTGGTATTCAGGATCAACCATTACCGGGTGATTGGCGAGCTGCCGGAGTTTGGTCAAGCCTTGCAGAACGACCAGCTGCGATTTTGAAATACCTTCTTTATCAATACTTTGCAGGATCAGATTGCGGTAATATGCCTTGGCTTCTTCATAAGCTTTCTCCTGCTCCTCGGACATATCGCAATACTGGATACTCTCCACTTTCTCAGGAAGGTCCGTAGCAACCTGCGATTTTAACCTCCTTAAAATGAATGGTTTAATAAGATTATAAAGCCGTTTTGTCTTTTCCTCGTCACCTTTTTTCTCAATAGGAATCTGAAATTCATCCCTGAAAAAAGCCTGGCTGCCCAGCAAGCCCGGATTCACAAACGACATTTGCGACCACAAATCCAGCGTATTGTTCTCCACCGGTGTGCCTGTCAATACCAGCCTGTGCGTCGAATTAAGCTTTCTGACTGCCTTGGTAATAATGGAAGCCGGATTTTTGATCGCCTGCGATTCGTCGAGAATAATGTAATTGAAACGGTAATTTTCAATGATATCAATATCCAGTCGGACAATTCCGTAGGAAGTCAGGATCAGGTCATAATTGTCAAACTGGGAAGTATCTTTCTCTCGGTTGGTACCGGTATATAGGAAAACTTTTAGATCGGGTGTAAACCGTTTCGCTTCCAACTGCCAGTTATAAAGCAGGGAAGTCGGCATAATGAGCATCGAAGGCTGTCCCGCGCCATTTTCTTTTTCCGATTGTAGCAATGCAAGCGTCTGAACCGTTTTTCCCAAACCCATATCATCTGCCAGACAACCTCCCAGGCGATATTGTTTCAGAAATTGCAGCCAGTCGTAACCCGTTTTTTGATAGGGGCGAAGCGTTCCTTTAAAGTTTAGTGGCGGCGCTGCGGGTTCTATTTGCTGGAAATTGCGCAGGTTTTCAAGTTTTCGGCTGATTACCGCGGTCGCCAGATTTTCTTCCTGCAATTCCTGCACAAGTGCCAGATGGTGCATGCGCAGCCGCAGCTCGTCCTCGTTTTCAGAATGCTCGGTAAATGAGAAGAACTCTGAATATTTGGTAAACCACCACTCAGGAATAACTGCTACCTCGCCATTTGGCAATAAAAACTCTTTCTTCCTATTTAATATGTAGTTTCTGAGCTCGATAAAAGGAATCTCAAACTCTCCAAACCTGACTTTTGCATTGATATCAAACCAATCGCGACCTTCCTGAATCGAAATATCGAGCGAAGAATAACCCAGGAAATAACGTTTGCTGTCGTTCGTATTTTGTCTGACGATAATGCCGTTTTCCTGCAATATACCCGCATTGCTTTGCAGCCAGCCAAAAGCCTGCGCCTTGGGCATCTGCACATTCCCGCTCCGCATATTAAGCCCCCATTCTTTCAGCAAGCGCACATTTTCACCTTCCACATCAATGCTGCGCCTTACTTTATTGAAAAAATAATCGTTTCCCTTTTTCTCCATATGCACGCTCGAAGGATGTGCAAAACTGTCGTAATGGAAGGAAAAACCGGCATATTGGAATGAAAGATCAAATGCGACGTCGTGGTCTTCTTCTTCCAAAACAGCTACATCCTCCGAATCCTGAAAAAGTACAGGTGTTTTTTTAGGTGAAGCTGAATATTCTGAAATAGTAAGGATCGTTTTGGGGGAGGAAGACACATTTCTGATCTCAAAACCCCGCGCGACCACATCATAGGAAGCAATCAGCGGCGCAACAAATCGACCATAATACTGCTCCTCAACCTGACCGGGAATAGCGATGAATTTTTTGTTCAAAAACGGTTTGATCTTCTTACCATCCACATTTCCTTCAAAGCTATACAAACGACCGTCTACGATAAGCCAGGCAGGATCTTCGCAAACCAGGAATGCATTCTTGTATTGAAATTCAAGCTTTTGGTACTTATGTCTGATCGTTGGAAAATAGTGGGTATTGTCTTCATTTCTGATAAAGTGAAAACGGATCGACGCTTTTTCGGGCTCAGTTTCGACGGGTTTCCAAAGCGGGTTACCGTCGCTTCCCATGATAAAAATGTCTTTTCCGGACAGCTTTTCTAAAATTCGGGCTTTACAGTTTTCGAGATAACCGGCAATCGCTTCCTGAATGGACTTGTCACCTTTCTGAGGATCGTAAATTTTCAGGAAATAGTCTACTGCATTCAGTTTTTTGGTATTGAATTTTCTCAACACCTGGTCCTGCTGAATATCGTCGATCAGCTTGACGAGTTCGAGATCCCGGCTATCCAGCCCGCTCATGAACTCCTTTACATTCTTAGAGGAAATATTCTGGATCTGAAAGGTAAACTCTCCGTGCGCATTCAGTTGAACAGCAAATGCTTCAAAAATATACCCTAAATACTCATGGTTCAGAATCGAATAAACAATCTTAAACGGCTCAGCAGGAGATACTTTCATTATCTGATTTGCTTCAAAGGGTAAGTGTTGACGAAAAGCCTATCAAGGTTTGGATTAACCTCTTTTGGAAATTGATAAACTTCAAATATAGATTAATTCGCCCCTAAATCCTACTTCTTCAAAGCCAGACTAACCAGCTCGGCGGTGTTCCTGACATTCGTTTTTTTCATGATACTCGCGCGCTGATTGGCGACGGTATTGGAGCTGATCTCGAATTTTTCGGCTATATCCTTGCTGCTCATTCCTTCGATCAGGCATTTCAAAATCTGCTGCTCGCGGGGTGTCAGGATATTCCAGATCGATTTACCCTCCATTTCAGCCGGCTCCACTTCCGGCTCAGGCGTGATCAGGACTTGTTTGAGCAATTTTTTAATGATAATAGAAGAAGCATAAGGCGGAAAGTACAGCTCACCTTTTGCAATAGCACGTATCGCACGCAGCATTTCGTCGCGGCTGGTATCCTTTTGCAGGTAACCCGACGCGCCGCTCAGTGCAGAAGTAAGAATATAGTCCGCATTGTTATGCATACTGAAAACCAGGATTTTGACATTCGGAAATGCAGGTACGATCTGCCTGATCACATCCATTCCCGAAACGCGCGGCATTGTCAGGTCCAGCAGAATGATGTCGGGATTCACCTTTTCAACCATATCCCACACTTCATCCCCATCGGAAGCCTCACCCGCAATGCGCAGGTCCTCCTCATCTTCCAGCAAAGTGATAATCCCCTGTCTCACAACCGAATGGTCGTCCACAACTAAAATCCGTATCGGCATTCCTGTTCAGGTATCAGTTTATAATTCGACTTCCAGAACCAGCTTGGTACCCCCGTCAATTTTAGAAATAATCTCTATTTTTCCATTGAGGAGCTGGCTTCTCGTGCGGATGTTTTCCATTCCGTTACCGGATGTAACCGGGAATTTTTCAGTTCGTAAATCATCTACCGAAAACCCCTTTCCATCGTCCGCGATCTCCAAAATAACACGATTCCGGGTGTGTTCCAACTTAATCTTGATCCGGCTGGCCTGCGCGTGCTTCACGGCATTGTTCAATGCTTCCTGCGCAATCCGGTAAAGACTGGTTTCCATTAAGTTGCTCATCGGGATCCGCTCGCTGGTATCTCCTTCAAAATCAACCTGTGCGCGGGATACCTCGGTAGTTTGTTCGCAGAGCAGTTTCAGGGCAGAGGTGAGGCCGAAATCATTCAATACCGACGGCATTAAGTTGAAAGAAATCTGGCGGGTGGTCTGGATAATATCCTGAATGAGCGAAACGAGCTGCTCAAATCGCTTCTGGTTTTTTTCGTCGTGAAATTGTACGGATTTTAACTTTTCTGCGTGCAGTTTCAGGCCGGTCAGCATTTGCCCGATCCCGTCGTGCAGTTCCAGCGCAAATCTTTTCCTTTCCTCTTCCTGCCCTTCGATCAGTGAGGCCGCGCGGATCCGGTCTTCGGCGAGCTGGAGTTCGTATTTTTCTTCTTCAACTACCAATAATTCTTTTTGAATATCAAGCAGTTGCAGGTTTGTTTCTTTTAATTTTTGGTTAGATAGCTGCAATGCAACCTCCGATTCCGTCAGCATGCGCACAACCCGCCTGGTAGTATTCACGACCGGCCTGAAAATGAGCAAACCTTCCGCCAGCAAAACCAGGATCGTCATAATGCCGAGGATCCATTCAATTCGTTCCAGATTTTCCAGGCGCTGAAAACTTTCCTTGTCAAACTGGAAAACGATCTTGTCCATCTGGTCCAGGTACAGCGGCTCATTTTTCAGAATAACCTGCAATGCATCCTGCATTTCGGCTGACGAAATACTATCCTGATCTACTGCCAGAAACTGGCTGTGCATTTCGTCGAATACCGGTTCCAGCTCGCTAAACATCGTATCCAGCGCCGCGCTTTTCCACGTTACCACGCCATCTTCAATAGGTAACCTTCTGCTGGCCAGCTGCTCGTGGCTGGTTCTCCATTGGTTTAAAAGAACAGAAAACCGAACACTGTCCGAAGCAGGTGTTTTACTGACTTTGAGTAATGCAAGCTTGGTGAGCCGCTGGCTGAGCATTCGCTGCCGGCCAGCCACATTCACGACCCGACTATCGTGGTTCAGGCTGCTGATAGTTCTTCTGATCAGAAATAACCCGCTGATAGTCAGCATGGCGACTACACAGAGTGCTACTACATAAAACCTCGTCAGACTTCCTGCTACCCGCTTGTCGAGTCTCTCCATTTGCTCATAATCCGATATACACCAGGTTTTCCCTGACCATCACCGGGAAAGTTTTAATTTGATAGGCATCGTCATTGAAACACTGCCCGGTTTTTAATGAAAATGTTTTTTTGTGAAACGGACAAGCCACTTTCGGTTCTCCTTCGTGGCTGCCGATCATCCCGCGCGAAACCGCCATTTGCTGTCTGTGCGGACATTCATTGTCTGTCGCGTACCATTCGCCGCGGCGGGCAAAGTTAAATATAGCGATTTGTTTGCCGTCAATAAACGCGCAGCCGCCGCCATCTTCGGGAATATCGCTCACCTCGCAGGCAATATGCCAGGTAACTTGGGTGTCTGTCGGGGTTTGTGTTTCTGTGTTCATAGGAGTTTTGATGAGTTTATGAGCCGACGGGGAATGATTGAATGATTGAATGATTGAATGATTGAATGATTGAATGATTGAATGATTGAATTTCTTTGGGTGTGATTCATGAATCCAACAATGAATGACAATGACTGACCACAAATGACAATCAGTGACTTAAATAACCATCCCTACGCCCACTCCTTTGCCCTTTTCTGTTCCCTCATTTCTTCAAATTGAATCGAAGGATCTTTGGCTGGGGTATTGACAAAATGGGAGAACCGTTTCCTCAGCTCCGGATTATCCACTACTTCTTTCCATTCGCATTGGTACACGTCGATCAGCTGCTGCAAGTCGCTTTCCAGCTCGGCCGCAATGCCCAGCACATCATCCACGACCACGGCTTTCAGATACGACATGCCGCCTTCCATTTTGTTCAGCCAGGTGGCGGTCCGCGCCAGTGGGTCGGCTGTTTTAATGTAAAACATCAGGAAACGGTCGATCAGGCGGAGACAGGTTTCTTTGTCCACGTCGGTAGCTAAAAGCTGCGCGTGCTGGGGTTTGGAGCCGCCGTTTCCGCACACATACAGATTCCAGCCTTTTTCCGTCGCAATAATCCCGAAATCCTTGCTCTGCGCCTCAGCGCACTCACGGATACAGCCCGAAACCGCAGATTTAAGCTTATGCGGCGAGCGCAAACCTTTATACCTATTCTCTACCTCGATGGCAAAACTCACCGAATCCTGCACGCCAAATCGGCACCAGGTAGAGCCTACGCAGCTTTTTACAGTCCGCAAAGATTTTCCATACGCGTGGCCGCTCTCGAAACCCGCATTGATCAGTGCTTCCCAGATTTCCGGCAAATCGCCCAAATGCGCGCCGAACAAATCAATCCGCTGGCCGCCGGTGATTTTGGTATATAATCCGTATCGCTGCGCGACCTGCCCGATCACGATCAGTTTTTCAGGGGTAACCTCGCCGCCTGGTATTCTCGGGACAACCGAGTAAGTGCCTCCTTTTTGAATATTAGCAAGATATCTGTCGTTTGAATCCTGAATAGGCGCGCGGTCTTTTTGCAAAATGCTTTCATTCCACAAACTCGCCAGCAGCGAAGCCACAAGCGGTTTACAAGTCTCGCAGCCGTCACCTTTTCCAAAGGTATCAAGTACATTTCCATACGTTTTCAATCCATTCATTTTTACCAGATCCAGCAATTCCTGGCGGGAGTAGTCAAAATGCTCGCAGACCACATTCCGGACGTAAACGCCGTTTTGTTTCAATGTGCCCGTGATAATGTCTTTCACCATCGGAATGCAGCCGCCGCAGCCTGTACCCGCTTTGCAGGATTTTTTGATGGAATCGATGGTATGGTTGCCTTTTTCGCTCACTTCCTGGCAGAGCATTCCTTTGGTAACCGCTTCACAGGAGCAGATCAGCGCATCGTCGGGGAAGCTCATCACCCCGGCACCCGCTTCTTCGCCGCCTCTAGATCCCAATATCAGATCTTCCGAATCGGGCGGTAGGATCGTTTTGTTCTTGCACGTTTGCAGCAGCATATTGTATTGCTCCGCGTCGCCCACGAGAATCCCGCCGAGCAGCGTTTTTCCGTCGGGACTTACATTAATGCGTTTGTAAATTCCCTTCGCCTTATTCTCGTAACGAACTGTGGTACAAGCAGGCTCTTCAATAAAAGGATCTCCAAAACTGGCGACGTCGGTACCAATCAGTTTGAGTTTGGTTGACATATCGAAAGGCAAAAATTCTTTCGCACCGCCGGTCAGTTTCGCAGCAACTACATCGGCCATTTCGTAGCCTGGCGCGATCAGTCCGTAGATCATGTGGTGCGCCAGCGCGCATTCTCCTATTGCAAAAATGTTGGGATCGGAAGTTTGCAGCTGATTATCGACGATAATACCGCCTCTCGGGTGCGTTTCCAGTCCCGCGATTTTAGCAAGCTCGTCGCGCGGGCGGATACCCGCTGATATCACGAGCATATCTACTTCCAGAAAAGACTGGTCGGCAAACTGCATTCCTTCGATACAATCGCCGCCTTTGATCTCCTGCGTATTTTTGGAAAGATGAATATGCAGTCCCAAGCTTTCCAGCTGACTTTGCAGCATGCGGGAACCGGCCTCGTCGATCTGCCTCGGCATTAACCTGGTTGCAAATTCTACCACGTGCGCTTCTTCCAGACCGAGGTCGAGCAGTGCTTTTGCAGCTTCTAATCCCAGCAATCCGCCACCGATCACCGCACCCTTTTTAGCTTTCCGTGCATAGGATTGGATCAGTTCGAGGTCTTCAATGGTCCGGTACACGAACACGCCGTCTTTTTCAACTCCTGGAATAGTTGGAACAAACGCGCCTGAACCGGTGGCCATGATCAGGTAGTCATATTGTACTACAATACCATGATGAGAACGAACCAGTTTGTGTTCCCGGTCAATATCGACGACTGGATCGGACAGGTAGATCTTTATACCATTATCTGCATACCAATCTTCACCAGCCAGCGTCAAATCGTCGGCCGTTTTGCCAGCAAAGTATTCGCTTAAATGTACGCGATCGTACGCCACACGCGGCTCTTCACCGAATACAGTAATGCTGATCTGCTGGCTTGCCTGCCGCTTCGCCAGAAGTTTTTCACAAAACTTAAAACCGACCATTCCATTGCCAATCACTACAATTCTGATGACTGAAATATGTTTCATAGTATATAGTAACTATTAGTTTGTAAATCAATTATTATTTTGTTGTATTATTCCTATTATAGAATATTGTATACCTCTTTTGTGGCACTCAAAACTAAATGGCAAATAGTCATTTTCCTAATTTTATATTCTTAAATATGGTCATTTATAAATATATATTTTGGTTAAAGGGTTGTTTTGTAAAATTTAGCTTCTAATTTTGATGCCGTAGTAATGATGGTTATTAACTACTATACATAGTACATTTTCAATATTCACTCCTGTATTACGAAACAAATGGAAGCTAAACTAACATTGGTTGGTGCCGGGCCGGGAGACGGAGAGCTGATTACCTTAAAAGGGATCAGGGCACTGGAAAAAGCGGACGTCGTACTGTATGATGAACTCGCCTGTCATGAACTGCTGGACTTCGCGCCGGCGCATTCCATGAAGATCTACGTAGGAAAAAAAGTGGGTGAACCTTCATTTTCACAGGAGGAAATCAACGGTCTGATCGTGCGGCTTGCCCGCAAGAAAGGTCACGTGGTGCGTTTGAAAGGTGGCGATCCGTTTGTATTCGGCCGCGGACACGAGGAAATGGAATATGCCAGGGACTGTGGTGTGACGGTGGAAGTTGTGCCGGGTGTTTCGAGCTGTATCTCGGTGCCTGCGTCGATGGAAATTCCGGTTACCCGCCGGGGTGTGAGTGAAAGTTTTTGGGTGATCACCGGTACTACCCGCGACGGTTCACTTTCTGACGATATGCAGCTTGCGGTTCAATCCAAAGCTACTGTGGTAGTATTAATGGGATTGGGCAAACTGGAAGAGATATGCGCATTGTACAAGCGTTTCGGTCGTGGGCATTTGCCGATGGCAGTGATTCAAAATGGAACGCGGCCTGACGAAAAAAGTGTGATCGGACAGGTTTGGGAAATGCCCCAGCTCGTGCGTGAACAAAAGATCGGTACGCCCGCTATCATGATCATGGGCGAAGTAGTGGCCCTGCATCCATCTTACGCACTGGAATATCTGCATAGTAACGGTTTGGCCTGCTAACTCTTCTACCCTGAAAATATAATATGAAAACAGCTATACGCATCGTAATAGCGGGTCTATCAGCATTGCTGGTAGGTTCGGAAGCATTTGCCCAGTTCAGTTTGTCGGGCCAGCTGCGAACGCGCACTGAGCTACTTCACGGGCAGGGATCTCCTTTGTCCAAAAATGATAAGCCGGCGTTTTTCACTTCCCAGCGTACCCGGCTGAATGCGGGCTACAAAGGTTACCGGATGCATTTTTTTACGGCTTTGCAGGATGTACGCGTTTGGGGACAGGATGCTTCTACCAATAATAGGGTCACAAATCAGCCTCAAAATGGCCTGATGCTGCACGAAGCGTGGGGCGAGATCAGTTTGCTGGATACCAACAAAACCAGGCTGGGTAAAGTGTTTTCGGTTAAAATAGGACGGCAGGAGTTGCTTTACGACGACAGCCGGCTGCTGGGAAATCTGGACTGGCTCCAACAGGCAAGGCGCCACGATGGGGTTTTGCTTAAATTTGAAAACGACGGATTTCTCGCACATATTGGCGCTGCGTATAATCAAAACCGTGAGACAAGGAGCGCGACTTTATACGACGGTGTTCCGGTAGGTTACCCGGCCGGAACGAATGGAATAGGTACCATGTACAAATCCATGCAGTTTGTTTATTTAGGTAAAAAACTGAAAAAGGGCAACGCTTCTTTTCTGGTGTTCAAAGATGATTTCCAGAAGTATAAGTTAGATTCAGCGGGTGCCAAAAACCTGCGCCCAGGCACGTGGAAGCGCATTACTGCCGGACCTTACGTGCAAACTGCATTGGGTAAATTCTGGAACCTGACAGCTAGTGTCTATTACCAGACTGGAAAAGACAAAGACGGAAAGTCGCTGAGCGCGTGGATGTATTCGGTGCGGGGACTGTATAATATGACGCGAAGTTTTTCAATAGGACCAGGTTTCGACTATACCTCCGGCTCAGCAGCTGGATCAGCTAAAAATCACACATTTGATCCATTGTACGGCACTCCTCATAAGTTTTGGGGACAAATGGATTACTTCTATGCGGCCAACGGTTTCGGTCGCGGCGGTCTGGCTGATTTTTATATTAATACACTCATAAAACCTTCCTCCAAACTGACTATACAAGCTGATCTGCACCAATTTTCCAGTGCAACGCCTGTCCGGAATGCGCAGGACCAGAAGCTGTCTTCCAACTTCGGCAGCGAGCTGGACGTGATCGCAACCTACAATCTCACCAATATGATCAGCTTCCAGGGCGGGTATTGCACTTTCCTTCCTACGGGCAGTCTGGCGGCTGTTAAGAATGTGAAAGATCCGCAGAAAATGGCCAACTGGGCTTATCTGATGATCAATATCAAACCCGATTTTTTGAAGTAAGTCCCGACGTAAAATCATCATTTCAAAACTCTTATTACAATGGAAACGACTCAGAAGCCCCTTGAAAAGTTGAACATTTTTAGTTTCAAAGGCGTACAGATGCGGACCTTTCATTTGACATGGATGGCGTTTTTTCTATGTTTTTTCGGCTGGTTCGGCCTGGCTCCCCTGATGACGATCATTAAAAAAGACCTCGGATTGAGCAAAGAACAGATCGGTAATATCATCATCGCATCAGTGGCGGCTACGGTAGTCGCCCGGATTTTAATAGGCAAACTTTGCGATTCGTGGGGGCCGCGGAAAACTTATGCGGCTTTAATGGGCGTTTGTTCCATTCCGGTTATGTCTGTCGGGCTGGTGCATTCGTATGAGGCATTTCTGCTGTTCCGCCTCGCGATCGGCGTGATCGGCGCTTCGTTTGTGATCACGCAATACCACACTTCGGTGATGTTCGATCAGAAGATCGTCGGTACGGCCAATGCGGTCGCTGGCGGCTGGGGTAACCTCGGCGGCGGGATCACAAATATGGCTATGCCGCTGGTTTTTGGGTTTTTTATCAGCATGGGCTACCTGCCTGAGTCGGCCTGGCGCGTGGCGATGATCATCCCGGGCGTGTTCCTATTCATTTTTGCATTCGTTTATTATCGTTTTACAAAAGATACCCCTGCGGGAAACTTTGAGGACCTGGCAATTGCCAATCCAAAAGCTGTCAAAACAAAAGGTGCATTGGCGAAAGCTGCGAAAGATCCGCGTACCTGGGCATTGTTTCTGGCTTATGGTGCATGTTTTGGGATAGAAATTACTTTTGATAATGTAGCGGCACTTTACTTTTTTGAATACTACGAAACTTCGCTGGCCACCGCCGGGATACTCGCAGGTACTTTTGGTTTTATGAACATTTTCGCCCGGGCGATCGGTGGTATTCTGGCTGATAAGGTGGGAAATAAATATGGTATGGTAGGAAAAGGTCGGTTGCTCGCCGCGCTATTGTGTCTGGAAGGTATTGGTATCGCACTTTTTGCGCAAAGCGGCAGTCTGACGATGGCGGTAGTGACGATGCTGGGCTTCGCGATGTTTCTTAAAATGGCAAATGGGGTTACCTATGCAATCGTGCCTTTTATCAATCGGAAAGCGATCGGCTCGGTAAGCGGGATTGTCGGCGCGGGAGGAAATGTAGGTGCGGTACTGGCTGGGTTTCTATTTAAATCTAGCTCTATTTCGTATTCGGAGGCATTTATGTACATTGGCGGGGCTATTGCCTGTATTGCTGCGGTGGTGGCATTAGTGAATTTTGAGAAGACACAAACCATCATGTCCGAGCGCCTATCTCCGTCGGCTGAGGCCGTGGGGAGTTGAGTGCTAGCGGTGTCGCACTTTCCGTCGGCTGAAGCCGTGGGGCTTGGGTACTACCGGTGTCGCACCTTCCGTCGGCTGAAGCCGTGGGGACTGAGTACTAGCGGTGTCGCACTTTCCGTCGGCTGAAGCCGTGGGGACTTTAGTACTAGCGGTGTCGCATTTTCCGTCGGCTGAAGCCAACGGTTATTGATAAGGGCGGGGCGTTTCACTGCCGCCGATTGCATCATCGCCCCATTCGGTCATTCAATCATTCGATCATTCAATCATTCAGCGCATCGGCGCCCGCTCATTCAATCATTGAACATGAAACCAACATCATTCAAATCGACCTGCTGTTACTGTGGCGTGGGCTGCGGGGTGGTGGTGACGAAAGAAAGTAATGGTCAGCTGAGCCTCGAAGGTGACAAAGAACATCCATCCAACAAGGGTATGCTTTGTTCCAAAGGGATGAACCTGCATTATACCGTCATGGACCATTCGGATAGGCTGCTGTATCCGCAAATGCGCATGAATCGGTCAATGCCGATGCAGCGGGTTAGCTGGGACGATGCGTTGGAAAGAACTGCTGCGGTTTTTAAAACATTCATTAAAAAGTTTGGCCCCGATTCAGTTGCATTTTACGTTTCGGGACAATGCCTTACGGAAGAGTATTATCTTGTTAATAAGCTGATTAAGGGTTTTATAGGATCTAATAATATAGATACCAACTCCCGGCTCTGCATGAGCTCGGCGGTAATGGGCTACAAGCTGGCACTGGGCGAGGATAGTGTGCCTGTGTGCTATGATGATATCGAGGCGGCCGATGTTATGTATGTGACAGGCGCGAATCCTGCCTGGTGCCACCCGATTATCTGGCGCCGGATTGAGGCGCATAAGGCTGCCAATCCCAATGTAAAGATCATTTGCGTGGACCCGCGCCGCACCGATACTGCGCGTTCTTCCGACCTCCATTTGCAGATTATTCCAGGTACTGATATTGTGCTCAATCACGCAATAGGAAGGTTATTGATTGAAAATGGGTACGTAAATAATGAATTTATCCTCGATCATACCGACGGTTTTCAGGCTTATTGTGAAAAAGTAATGCAGCGTACGATTGCGGAGGCGGCGGAATTATGTGGTGTTGAAAAAGCGGATATTGAACTGGCAGCGGAGTGGATCGGCCAGTCGCGCGGATTTCTCTCTTTCTGGACAATGGGATTGAACCAGTCTGTGATCGGTGTTAATAAAAACCTTTCCCTGATCAATCTGCATTTGATCACGGGCAGAATCGGTACCCCCGGAAACGGACCTTTTTCACTGACAGGCCAGCCGAATGCAATGGGAGGTCGCGAAACGGGCGGGTTAGCGAATATTTTGCCTGGTCACCGGGAGGTAGCGAATGCAGCTCACCGTCGGGAACTGGAAGCATTTTGGGGTAGTCCGGTGGAAATCGGCAACAAGCCGGGACTCACGGCGACTGAGATGTTCGAGGCACTGGCGGAGGACAAATTGAAAGCGATCTGGATCATTAATACCAATCCGCTGGTGAGTATGCCGGATATGAATGCGGTGGAAAGTGCGCTGAAAAAAGCGCGGTTCGTGGTGGTGCAAGATGTTTCGAACCGGGCCGATACCGTGCATTTTGCGGATGTAGTACTACCCGCGGCGGCCTGGCTGGAAAAAGAAGGTACGATGACCAACGCCGAGCGGCGGATCACGCATTTACCCAAAGTAGTGAATACACCCGGTGAGGCGTTGCCCGACGCGGAAATTATCTGGCGGTTTGCGGCGAAAATGGGCTTTGGAGATTCATTTAATTATAGCAGCGCTTCCGAGGTTTATGATGAATATGTGAAAATTACCGCAGGTACCAGCATTGACGTTACCGGCGTGAGTCACGCGGTTTTGCAACAAAATAGAAGTGTACAATGGCCATTTCCTGCGCATACTGAGGCATTTGACCAAAAAAATAATAACGCCCGGCTTTTCACAGACCACCAGTTTTACACTCCCAACAAAAGAGCGCAGATCCACGCAGTCGACGATGAAAACAGGTCGGAGCCGGTGGATGAAAATTTTCCGTTGATATTAACGACAGGCCGGATCAGGGACCAGTGGCATACGATGACCAAAACAGGCTGGGTCGCGCGACTAAACAAACATATTCCGCAGCCTTTTTTGCAAATTCACCCAACCGACGCAGCGAAGCGAAATATAAGCGACGGTCAGCTGGTTACTGTGCGGGGCAGGAGAGGGGAAGTTCGGGTAAAGGCACTGGTTACCGAAGATGTGCGCCCGGGATTGTGTTTTCTGCCCATGCATTGGGGTAAAATATTGGGTAGCAACGGCGTGAGGGCCAATAATATCACAAGTTCGCTGGTGGACCCACGTTCCAAAGAGCCGGATTTCAAGTTCTCGGCGGTGGAGGTTAGTTTGTATCAAAAACCGGTCGAAAAAATTATTATCATAGGGGCAGGTTCCGCGGGACTGGGGTTTATCAATGCATACCGCGCATTAAATCAGGAAGATCAAATTTACGTTTTTTCCAAAGAGGTCAATCCATTCTACAACCGCGTCATGCTGCCCGACTATATCAGCGGGGCGCAGCGTTGGGAACAGCTCGTCAGGTTGCGGGAAGACCAGTTTGAAGAGCATAATATAGTAGTACACAAAGGATTAGGTATCGCGCATATTGACAGAAAAAACAAAACTGTAATTGACAGCGAGGGCCAGGAACATACTTACGACCAGCTGATCCTGGGTACGGGCAGCCGCGCATTTATGCCAAAAGGAGTGCCGCGGCTCAAAGGGATCTTTAATATGCGCTCGCGTCCAGATGCCGATTCATTAACGCCTTTTTTAACCCAAAAAGACCCGCACGCGGTGATCGTCGGCGGTGGTATCCTGGGTCTGGAACTGGCAGCTTCTTTTCGGGAAATGAATGTAAAAGTGACCGTGATCCAGCGCAGCGGCCGTTTTATGGAGCGACAACTCGATACGCTTGCGAGCGAATTGTTATACCAGGAATTGCTCGACCGACGAGTCGAAGTGTTTTTTAACGATGAGGTAGCAACATTTTCCGGCACGGACAAAGTGGAAGGTATTCGCCTGAAATCGGGCAGAAAGCTGGATTGTCAGGTGGTGGTGATGACGATGGGAACGGTGCCGAATATTGAGCTGGCCCAGGAGGCGGAGCTGGATTGCAAGCGTGGCGTGGTCGTGAACGATTATATGCAGACTTCGGATCCTTCCATTTACGCAGCCGGCGAGATCGCGGAATGGAATGGTAAAATGTGGGGCATCACTTTGGGGGCGGAGGAGCAGGCCGCCGCGATCGCCAGCTATCTTGCGGGGGATATTTCGCAACCATATAAAGGAAGTATTTCGATGAATATCCTGAAAATGGAAGGTTTGCACCTGTGCAGCATCGGACTTACCGAAGTGCCGGCGAACGATCCTTCTTACGAGCAGATCATTTTCACGGATCAATCAAAAAGATATTATAAGAAGTGCATTGTCCACCACGATCGGCTAGTGGGCGCGATTATGATCGGGGATAAGAATGAGTTTGCCGAGTTCCGCGACCTGATCGCCAGCGGCACGGAGCTTTCGGAAAAACGCTTGCAATTGTTGCGCGCCAGCAAACCTGCCGAGCCGCTGATTGGAAAGCTGGTTTGTTCATGTAACAATGTTGGAGAAGGGAATCTGGAAAAGGAAATTTCCGGTGGCTGCGCAGATTTTCAGCATTTGTGTCAGAAAACGGGCGCGGGAACTGGCTGCGGATCTTGTCGGCCCGAAGTGAAAGCGATTTTGAAAAAAGTATTGGAGGGAAATCTGGTGGCTGTTTAGCAAATGCTATTCGATAAACTGACGGAACCGTGAGAGACTATTATACCGTAAAGATCAATCTGCCGGGCGGCATTGCGTCGCCGGGATTTTTGAAAGAAGTGTTACTGGCTGCGTGGGAGGCGAATGTCCGGAAAGTTCGGTTTGGATCGAGACAGCAAATGCTGATGACGGTTCATTACGAGGTAATGCGGTTTTTGGAAAAAGATCTGAAAAACAGGGGGATAAGTTATGAAGTGAATGGTGACCGTGCGCCTAATATACTGAGTTCGTATTGCGGCGAGGACGTTTTCAGGACCGGCCAGTGGCTGGTTGCGAATGAATACCATTCCGTGCTCGACAGCATTGATTATGCGCCCAGATTGAAGATCAATATCTCCGATTCTAATCAGAGCTTCACGCCGTTTTTTACCGGTAACCTCAACTTTATCACCTCTCCTGACCCGCATTTCTGGTACTTATATGTGCGCCCGAAGCAGAGCAATGCTGTATTCCGGTGGCGGGAGCTGATTTATACCAACGAGATCGGGAAAGTGGCGAAGGCGGTGGAGGAATGTATGTTGGATGAAAATTTGACAGAAGAAAAAGCTTTGTACCAGGGAGTTAGCGAGCGCATTCACTATATATCGCAGCCTGCGACGCAGGAACTGGACTTGCCTTCTTTTTCACTTCCTTATTATGAAGGTTTCAACAGGTATGAATCCCGGACGTGGCTGGGCTTGTACCGGCGGGACGAGCTGTTTTCGGTAGAGTTCTTGCTGGATATCTGTACGCTTTGCCTTAAAACCAAAATCGGAGAAATATGCATTACGCCCTGGAAATCGATGATTATCAAGGGTATTGAAGACCAATACCGGAACCAGTGGAGTGGTATTTTGGGGAAACACAATATCAATGTTCGCCACGCCGCAAATGAGCTTGCCTGGCAGACGGAAGATCACCACGATGAAGGAACGATCCTGAAAAATGACCTGATCCGCTATTTTGAAAAACACGATACACGCACTTTCGGACTTTGTTTCGGTATTCAAACGCGGCCGAAATCGGAAGTTTTCAGTTCGGTACTGATAAAAAAGCGTCCTGTTCTGCGGATCGGGCAGCTGGCTGTTTTTAGTCAGTACGATATTTATTACACTGAAAACTTTAATCCGAACAGCCGCCGGTTACTGCTTTTTGAAAAAGGACTTTATAAAATGCAGCTGGCGGTACAGCTGGAAAGGTTGTGCCGGCGGTTTAATAACAAGCGTTTGAAGGAGGAAATGCAGATTGCGCCTTCCGAGCCAGAAGTAGTTGACACATTTACGCCGACCCGGTACATTCACCAATGCCCGGACTGTCTGACAGTATATGATGAAACCTTCGGAGACCCCGTGCAGAGTATCCCGGCGGGAACTTCCTTTAACCAGCTGCCGCAGGATTACTGCTGCTCGATGTGCGGGACGGAGAAATCGGAAATGATATTGGTGGAGGAAGCGATCGTGGCGGCAGACTTCTGAAAAAAAGACTTACAAATAAAAAAAGCTCCTGATTTTTGATCGGGAGCTTTTCTGTACCGGGGACGGGAATCGAACCCGTACGAGCGTTTCGGCTCACAGGATTTTAAGTCCTGCGTGTCTACCAGTTCCACCACCCCGGCATCAGCCATTGATTGAAACTTTGGCACTTTTATGAGAAAAAAAGCACCGTCTCCGGTGCTTTTATCTCTGAGCGAAAGACGGGGTTCGAACCCGCGACCTCGACCTTGGCAAGGTCGCGCTCTACCAGCTGAGCTACTTTCGCAATACCCGATGCGATTATCGTGGTGCAAATGTATGTAGCCGCTTTTTTTGACGCAAGCTTTTATGATAAATATTTAGCAAAAAAAGTCCAGGCGAGGATTAACAAATTGTAAATCAAGCGCGGAAGCTGATGAAATTTTTTCTCAATGCACTTTTGTAAACAGTATGAAGGTCGCATTTGATTTGATCTGGAAGCATTTCGAATTCAGGCATGAAAATTACCGTCCGTCCCAATTCAGTTATCCATTTTATATTTTGATTACCTTTATCGTTGCAGAATATTTGCGTGGACGAGCGTGAAGTACTTTTGCAATTCACTGTTCCATTTGAATTGAATTTTTTAAAATAGCTTTTTCCATGTTTTC
Organism: Dyadobacter sp. CY343; assembly: GCF_021390335.1. Lineage (GTDB taxonomy): Bacteria > Bacteroidota > Bacteroidia > Cytophagales > Spirosomataceae > Dyadobacter. Next base: position 241,549 of record NZ_JAJUXK010000001.1, read on the forward strand.
GAACGAAGTATTGTTTTTTGGAGGCTTCATAGTGATGATCACCATTATGCTCCTTCTGGACCTTGGCGTTTTTTTTAAGACGAAGGATCATATAGTAAAATTTAAAGAAGCGGCTGCCTGGACGGTGGCGTGGATTGCATTGGCGATGATCTTTTACGTGATCATCAGGACGCACGGGGACCTGATTCATGGAATGGAGAATTATGCGCAGCTGGAAGGTATTGCACAGAAATATGCGCCGCACCTGAAACTGATACCCGGAGATTTCGAGGCAAGTCTGGAAATCTATCGTAAGAACATGTCACTGGAATTTATCACGGGTTACCTATTAGAGTACGCGCTTTCCGTAGATAATATCTTTGTTATTATTCTGATTTTTGCATCTTTTGGAGTAAGACCCAAATACTATAAAAAAGTGCTTCTTTGGGGCGTTTTAGGCGCAATTGTAATGCGTTTTGTATTCATTTTTGTTGGGTCTGCGTTAATGCAGCGATTTGAATGGATTATTTACATTTTCGGTCTGCTGCTGGTTTATCAGGGAGGCAAGATATTCTTTGAAGGCGGAGAAGATGAGAAAATTGATCCTGCGAAGCACCCGGTCGTGAAGTTTGCATCCAAGTACCTGCCCGTTTTTCCAAGGTACGTCAGAGAACATTTCTTTGTATTGAAGAAAGGAAAATGGATGATCACGCCGCTTTTTGTGGTGGTTCTGATTATTGAATTTACCGATTTGATCTTTGCAGTTGACTCTGTTCCGGCCGTTTTCTCGGTCACAAAAGATCCTTATGTAGTTTTCTTTTCAAACATTTTTGCGATCATGGGACTTCGTTCCATGTTCTTTTTCCTGAGTAATATCATGGGGCTTTTCCGGTTCCTGAAATATGGGCTTGGTGTATTGCTGGTATTTATCGGAGGAAAAATGCTGGCACACGCGCCGCTCGAGAGAATGGGTTTCGAAACCGTTTATTCGCTTTATGTGATCCTCGGGATCCTTGCGATAAGTATACTCGCATCGGTACTTATTCCTGAAAAAAAGGTTGCAGAGAACAAGGCATTGCCCAATAGTTGACCCCCAGGATCGTTTTGGTAGCTATGCACAGGATTCTGAAAGCCTATTTAAAGCGACTTACCAATCTTAGTACCCGAAATAAATCGCTCCTGCTGACGCATCTGTCAGCGGAGCAATTTATTGATCTGCACGAAACGGACTTTCTGCTAGGCAAATCATCCATTGAATTGATCAGTCAGCTGGTGCAGGCGAAAGCACGCGTGGCAGTTTGCGATGTGGCGGATTCCCGGTATGAAAAGGTCAATCTGGTTAGCAAAAGGCTTCGCAAAATCAGCCGGACCGAGCAGTTTATCCAGGAAGAGCGCGGCTCTCGCGACTTATTTGTCGGTTACCCGTTTATAAAAGGCAAGCTAGCCGACGGAACGCCTATTCATGCACCTTTCCTGTTTTTTCCTGTACACTTGAAAATGGATCGGGAACAGTGGTGCCTTTACCCGCGGGAGGATAGCAATATCGTGCTCAATCAGAGCTTTGCGCTGGCTTATGCGCATTTCAACGAAACTGCTGTTGCAGATGAAATCCTGGAAAAATCGTTTGAAGAGTTTTCTGATAATTTTCTGGAGTTCAGGACACAGTTGTATGAATGGCTGAAAACAACGCCGTTTAAAATCAATTTCAATCAGGCACTTTTTGAAGATAAGCTGATCTCTTTCACAGCTGAGAAATCTGCTGAACTGGATGTAAATGAGCGGAACGGCGAACTCAAACTCTATCCCGAAGCAGTACTGGGCATTTTTCCGCAGGCAGGATCCTACCTGGTCCCGGATTATAATGCATTGATCGAAAGTCAGGAGCAGGAGCCGAAGCCGCTTCCTTTAATTTCTACCGAGGCTGATACAGAAGCAGTTTTGTCTGAAAACACAAATGCTGCCAGGGTAAAAGAGGAGGAGATACTTACCCCTTTTCCGGTTGACGAGGCACAGGAGGAAATCATATTGAATGTCAAATCCGGGAAATCAGTTGTGGTTCAGGGGCCGCCGGGAAGCGGGAAATCGCAATTAATATGTAACCTCACAGCCGACTTTGCTTCGAGAGGCAAGCGGGTATTAGTAGTTTGTCAGAAGCGGGCGGCGCTGGATGTGGTTTACCAGCGTTTGCAGACGATCGGAATGAACGATTTCGTCGCATTAATTCACGATTTCAAGAACGACAGAGCAGAACTTTACCGGCAAATTGCGGCTCAGATCGAGAAAGTAGATACTTATCGGAAGCAGAATTACAGCCTGGACGCAGTTTTTCTGGAAAGACAATTTACCCAGAACAGCCGGGAGATCGACCGGATCGTGTTGGAACTGAATGCATTCCGGGATGCGCTTTTTGACGAAAAAGAATCTGGGGTAAGTATCAAAGAACTGTATTTGACGAGCAGCTTGAAGTCGCCGCATGTACCGCTTCAAACATATTACAGGCATTTTCGGCTTGATACCTGGGATGATTTCAGGCGAAGGTTAAAAACATATTGCGATTACAGCCGCCACATTCGGCCTCAGCATGAATGGTACCAGAGACGAAGTTTCGCGCAATTTGGTATTGCCGAGCTGCGGAATATGGAAAGTATGTTGCGGGACTGGCCGGATGCGTTTTTTAAACAAAAAGAAAAATTTGAAAACCTGACCGGAGAAGATTTTGCCACTCAGTATCTTGACAAAAGGCCGGAAATACTGGAAAGGATAACGGATATTTCGCAGCTGGTTTCCGAAGGTAATTCGTGGCATTTATTCAGGAATTATGTCGGTTCAAATGGCAATTGTCATGAAAGGCTGGCATTTATCCGGCAAACTACCGATACGTTAGAAGGATTTTTGCAGGAAGACGGTATTGAATTTTCACTGACATCTTCCGGGTTGAATGCATTTGCATTGAGTCTGAAAAAGGCGGTAGAAACAAACGAATCGGCTGTATCAGGGTTTTTCTGGGGATTTTTTGGCAAAGAAAAGAAGGCGATTGAACAGGTAGCGACTGAAAACCGGCTTACTGTTTCACTGGAAGATCTTAAAAAATTGCAGCTTAAACTACGAAACCGGCAGGAGTTGGAAAGCTGGCTGTCGCATGAAAGTTTGAGTTTACAGCGTGTAAATGCTGATTTAACTAATATTCGGTCTGCGGAAGGTTATCTTCAATTATTCAGGCAGGCCGAATCGGCTGCGGATGCAGCGGTGAGAGCTAATTTTCAGCCATGGAGTGGTATTTTAAAAAGAATCGTGGCGCAATCTTCGGATTTCTTTGCCTTTGAGTCTACACTGAATGCGCTCAAAAAATGGCTGGAAACCTGGGATCGAATGGAAAAGGGAATGCTGCCCTATCTGTTGCCGCAGCAGATCCGCAAGCTTATTCAGGAGCCTCAGGATTATTCGGGCAAACTTCTCGTTTCGCTGATCAGAGATTTTGATTCGCTGGCTGATATGGACCGGATTTATGCAGAAATGCCCGCGATCGAGCAGAATGTCACGTCACTGGTTTTGCAGGAAAGTCGTAAGGTTGAGTTGAAAGCCCCAGAGGAAATGGTTACGCTTTTTGAAAATAGCGTCAAATTATCCTGGATCGAGCATATTGAGACGAAATATCCGCAGCTGCGTTCTGTTACTTCATTGAAAATGAGTCAATGGGAAAGTGAATTGCAAACTAGTATCACTTCGAAGCAGAAGCTTAGTATTGATATTAATGCGATAAAACTGCGGGAAGGGACTTACGAGGATATTGAAAAGAACCGTCTCGGTAATACGGTAACATATCGGGAACTGGGTCATCAGGTGACCAAAAAGCGGAAAATCTGGCCGATCCGGAAAATGATGGAAAGTTATTCCGAAGAGGTTTTTTCACTGATACCTTGCTGGATGGCGTCTCCGGAGGCCGTTTCTGCCATTTTCCCGATGGTAGAAAATCTGTTTGACCTGGTCATTTTTGACGAAGCCTCGCAGTGTTACGCGGAATATGGGCTGCCGGCGACTTTCAGGGGTAAGCAGCTTGTGGTCACGGGTGACAGCAAACAGTTGCCGCCGAGCGATTTATATAAGGTCAGGTACGAGGATAGGAGCGAGGAAGAGGATTTTAATGCTGCGATAGAAATAGAATCGCTGCTCGATCTTGCCGCCCAGTCGCTCGACCAGTTTCAGTTAACCGGACATTACCGCAGCCAGTCACTGGATCTGATCGACTTTTCTAACAAAAGCTTTTATAAAGGTACGCTCCGGCTTTTACCCGAATTCAGCGATATTAATGAGCATCAGCCTGGTATTCAGTATATTAAAACGGAGGGAATCTGGAAGAACAATACGAATGTAATTGAGGTTGAAAAGGTAGTTGGTCTGGTAAAGGAACTGGCTGTCAGCGGAAAAACGCTGGGTATTGTTACCTTCAACTTCTACCAGCAGGCGGCTATTCTTGACAGTCTCGAAAAGGAAAATATCAACGTTCCGGACCTTTTTGTAAAGAATATAGAGAACGTGCAGGGAGACGAACGTGACATCATTATTTTTTCGATGGGTTATGCACCCGACGAGCGCGGCAAGCTTTCCATGCAGTTCGGCAGCCTGAATATGCAGGGTGGTGAAAACCGGCTAAATGTGGCAGTAACACGCGCAAGAGAGCGGATTTATTTTGTGACCAGTTTGTGGCCATCACAATTGCAGACGGAACAAACTGCCAATGCCGGTCCTAAAATGTTAAAAGCTTATTTAGAATATGCGCTGGATGTGTCAGAAGGGCGGTTCAAGCCAACTCCCACACCAGTGCAGCATTTCAGGTCTGACTGGCTTTTGAAAGAGCGTATTGCCGGATTCAGTCCGGATTATGAAAAAGAACTTCCGTTTGGGGATATTACCGTAAAATCAGAAGGGGCGTACAAGGGTCTGATCCTGACGGACGATGATCTCTATCATGAGAGCAAATCATCCAAAGAACCACACGCTTATCTGCCCCTTCTGCTACGATTAAAAAACTGGCCTTTCAAACGGGTTTACAGCCGTGAATATTGGTCTGGAACGCTTGAAAAGGATATTCTATAATTCTTTGATGCGGATATTTCTGTAAGACACTTTATCTCCGTGATCTTGCAAAGCGATTTTACCTTTTGGCGAAGCACCGAAACCTTCCCAGGTTTTGAACTTGCTGTTAGCTACCAATTTCTCCCAATCAGCACCTTGAGTAGGGAAATCAACTACTTTTTTTCCATTCAGCCAGCTCTCGCCGCGACCACCTTTGATCACCACTTTCGCCTTATTCCATTGTCCGGCAGGTTTTACCGTCTTGAAATCATTCGGTGGCAACATATCATACAGGGAACCGGATTTGTGGTTACCAGCTTTACCAGCTTTGGCGTCAGGGTGATTTACATCGTCCAAAACCTGGATTTCCGGGCCGGTTGAGTACGGGCAGCAGTATTTTTTATCTTCGATCACGTGATAAATAATCCCGCTGTTACCGCCTTCCGCTATTTTCCATTCCAATTCGAGTTCAAAATCCCCATATTCCTTGTCAGTAACGAGATCCTTTCCGCCTTTTTCAGTCAGTACGATTGCATTATCCTGCACTTTCCATTGCGGTAATACTTCATCCGACTGCCAGCTGTGCCAGCCGTTCAACGTTTTGCCGTCAAAAAGCGTAACCCACTTTCCTTTTTGTGCTTCCGCGTCATTGGATGAAAAAGCCAATGCGAATATCGCCACCAGTGATGCTCTGCTGAAAGCTTTCCAATTCGTGTAATTCATGTTCTCTTTGTTAAAAATTTGGATCACAATATTAAGTACTTTTGAGTTTTTAAATACTTATTTCGGGCTAAAGTTCAGCGGGTACGCTATTGTTACGCGCCCTTTAAAACAAACTTCTCAAAATGGCTTCTATATTTTCAAAGATCGTAAACGGAGAAATTCCTTCGCATAAAATTGCTGAGAGCGACGATTTCCTGGCTTTTCTCGACGCATTTCCCATCGCATTCGGACATACTCTGGTAATTCCCAAAAAGGAGGTCGATTACCTGTTCGATCTCGATGATGATACCTATTCCAGGTTGTTGTTGTTTGCCAAAAGCATTGTTCCGGCCCTTGAAAAAACGGTTCCGTGTATTAGAATAGGAGTGAGTGTGATCGGATTGGAAGTGCCTCACGCGCACATTCATCTATTGCCGCTAAATAGCATGGGCGATGCGGATTTTAGCAAAAAGATCAAAATCTCGCAGGAAGAGTTGGCTGCGCTGGCTACTCAGATCCGTGAAAATTTGCAGGGTCAGTAAAAGACGAAGTCTTTTCTGATACCGAGCATGAAGCCGTGGGTTTGACGGTAAAGATCCCCGATATCAGTAGCGTATGAGCCTTTTACAGTCAATCCGCCAAGTACGTCCACTTTGGTTTGTAGTCCGAATATCCCTGAAAACTGTTTCGGAACACTCAGGTATTTTTCCAGATAGGTTCCGTAATTAAGCGAATAGGACAATTTTGTCTGCCACTCCAATTTCCTGAAAAGTGTTCCTTTCAATCCAAGGTGGTAGAGCAGTACGCGATTATTGCTCGTGAAGTTGTCCGCATACAAAGGCCATTTCCAACTGGTTTGGGAAGCCGGTGGGATAAAAGGCGTTCCGATCGTTCTCCCAAAATAGGACCAGCCGTCGCGCACCTGCTGGTTATTGAAATAGTTGTCGTGGCCGCGGTATTTACCATTTCCAATATCAAAAATATCGCCGCCCTGGTTTTTTGTATAGAGAATTTCAAAAACACCTTCCGTGATCTCGAAATTGGCGCCGTAAGAGTTTTTCTTTTTAATTCTCGCCCCGTACAATCCGTCGTTCAGGGTGGTCAAATAAAACAGAGAACCATCTTCGTAAACGAACTGACGGTAAAGGAATATGCTCATTCCATAAGTCTCGATTTCGATTGCCGCGTCAATAGAACCCAGGTGATTTCCGATGCGGCTGGTACTATCAAAATGCGTGATATTGTCGCCGGAACCGCCGATTGCGCCGGTTATTGCATTAATATAGTTGGAAAATCCGTCAGGCAGTTTTCCATCCTCAGCTGTCAGGTAGGGAGATTTTCCGCCCCACTGGACCTGGTGGTTGAAGCCTCCATATAGTTTGAGTATGGAGTTGGGCTTTCCAATGCGGAGGTAAAATGCTTTTTCATGAAATTTCAATCCGCTCGTGATAGGCCGGTCTCTTTCAAAAATACCATCTGAATAAAACGCCTGAAATGAGATCCACTTTTTAGTGAAAGGTACCGGGACAAAACGGGTAGTTCCAAGATGAATTTTCGGAATAGGAAGCGCATTTCCGGACCAGGCGTAAGAACCTGAGCCTATTGTAGAATCCGCCAGTCCAACCCACTGTTTTTTTCTGCCCACATAAAGCTCCCAATTCTTATATCTGATCGTCGCATGTAGCTGAGGAATAAGTACTTTGGAAAATTCTCCCACATTAGCGACCGCTTCCACTCCGGCTCCGACTCGAAAAACATTTCTGTTTTGATTATCCGCAACCGGCCAGTATCCTTCAATTCCCGCGCGCGCAGACCCAAACGGACCAATTGTTGGCACTGTCCCGAATTGGTTAGCCTGTTGCCAGAACGGAATGTAGCCATTTGTGGTACCCGCTCCCAGCAATTCAATATAGTTCGTGGTGGAATCTGTGTAAATCTCAGGCTGCTTACTATCGGATTGGGGAAAACCGATGAGTGGTAACAGTAATAAAAAAAGTAGATAATGATATCTCATATAAATACCCTCATGCTTTTCCGCGATGTGTATAATGGTGCCATTCTGGTAAAAATAGGTATTACTTTTCGGTTTTCATATTGCATTCAGGCCAGAAAGCGGGCATTAATCAATAAATCCGCTCTTTCGAAAGCCGATCATTATGCCGGTTGAATTCTCGTACAGATCACCAAAATCAGAAGATATACTCGTGAAAACTGTGCTTCCTTTTAAAGCCTTTATATTTTTTTCAACATTCAAAATCACCGAAGCCTGCTGTTTAACCGAACCGTAGTCACTTATAAAAGTCCCTGAATTCCGGGAATATGTGCCTTTGAATGCGAGCCTCAAATTCATCCAGGTGGCGGTTATACCAGTATGAAACGCCCACAGCCGATTATTATTGGTAAACTCCGACTTACTCCGCGGTAATTCTTCCCTCGTATTTCCTGCATTCGGTATTAAAGGAGTGCCAATGCCACTTCCGTAATATGACCAGCCCCGGTTGAATAGGTAACTGTTGTAATAGTTTCCGCTTTCAAAAATTGCCAGTCCGGAAAGTGGATTCTTGTTGATCTGGTTCTGAGTTCCAAGTACTTCAAGCAGAAACGATTGAAATGCGAAATAGGTCTTACTTTTCGGGAGCGGCTTGAGTCTTTTAACACTTACTCCATTCAACCCGTCAGTATAATTAATGATCTTGAAAAGAGAACCCGTTTCGTAAATATTTTGCCTGTATATGAAATACGACCAGTTCTTTCCTTTCCATTCTCCACCTATATCTACGGTACCGAAGTGATTTCCGATTTTTCTGTAATCGACTGTCTTGCCAATGATCGTGTACAAATAGGCAGTCGGCGGGTCAAGCTTCCGTAGCGGAGTAGTTTCTGCCTCGCCTCCCCAAACTGCCTGATGGTTAACTCCTGCATATATTTTATAGCGATCCTGCTTTCCTCCGATCCTGAAATACAGACTCTTATGGTGAAAGTAGGAGTTGGGTATCCAATTTACGCTGCCGTAATTAATTCTGCTCGAACCAAGGTAACCATCGGAATAGGAAAACTTGAATGCGACGAAATTATTCGTGAAAAAAAGCGGGAAGTATTTGGGAATTGCGATTTGTACCCGTGGGAATGGGCGCGAATTGCCGGCCATCGATAAAGAGCCGGAAGTCATCGTCGTATCCATCAACCCCGAAACCATTCTCTTCTGCCCCGCCAGAATCTCAAACACGTTTATTTTGGCAGCAAGATATGCGTCTGACAAAAATGCATTACCCGATTTACCATAGCTGCCTATTCCCTGAATCCCGCCACTCCACTGAAATGTTCTCGGGTTATTAGGATTGTAAATTTTGTAGATACCAACATCTGCCAGCCCAAAGTTACCGTCCAGCGGTACGCTACCGTGCTGATTGGCATATTGCCAAAAGGGTGTTCGGCCAGTGGCGCCTGCCGCTGTGATCGAACCTTTATAATAAAGCGTTGAGTCCTGAGAGAAAGCAGTAAAAGCAAAGCAGGAAATGCAGAGGATTAGACAGAATCGAATCTGGCAGACGGGAAAGGGCATTTAAGTATAAAGAAGTTATTCCTCCGTTGATCAATTGATATTTTGCCAAAGTTATCGGATAAAACCGGATTTTTTCCATCCAACCATCAGCGCGACGCTATTAGGGAACAACTTGCCAAAATCTGTGGCCAAATCGATTGTTAGCCGGTCATTTTTCCTCGCAGATAAAGGGGTATTCATAGAAAACAGAAATGAGGTCTGTCTCAGAGTGCGGGAGAATTCGGTGGAGTAGGAGCCAAAGTTGAATGAGTGACTGCCTTTGAAGATAAAATTCGCCCTTCTATACGATCCGGCGAGGCCAAGGTGATAGGCGAACAATCTGTTATTGGGTGTAAAAAGTGTTGGTGATGTTTGTAAATTTTTGCGGATTAAATGCTGCGGTGCGATAAATGGCGTACCCAGGCTTCGGCCGCGGTACGACCAGCCCTGGTTGTAGACGTAATGGTTAAAATAATTGTCTCGCCCGAAAGTGCCGGTCGCGAAGTCAAATACATTTCCTCCCTGGTTTTTTGTATAGAGAAATTCAAGTAGCATTGTATTGAGTCGAACAGATCGGATAATCTCGTTTGTTGAATTTCGCTTGATCCTGAATCCGTTGAGACCATCTGCCAAATTACTCAGGTTACTGAGTGAACCGTCTTCATAAACATTTTGCCTGTATAGAAAGGAGGTCCATTGATCACCCTTCCATTCAGCGGCTACGTCAATCGTTCCAAAATGATTACCGACCCGACTCGCCGCCCAGGGTTTCCCAAAAACAATGTAACTGTACGCTTGTTCCCTTTTTAGTCCGCCGCTGAAAATCTGGTCTTCGCTTCCCCACATTGCCTGATGATTGAACCCGGCGAAAAGATTTAGCCGGTGCCGGTACCTGCCAAGTTTAATATAAATCGATTTTTGATGGAAGTAAGTCTCGCTAACACGGTCAATGTTGCCGTAATGCACATTTGCCGGACCGAAAAGTCCGTCGGAATACGAAAATTTGAAAGAGAGAATATCATTCAGCGGAAGCAAACTAACGAAACGAACTGTGCTGAGCTCAATTTTGGGATACGGGCGGAAATTGGCCGACATCGCGAACGAACCGCTCGTTAGCATGGAATCTGCCAGGCCCATTGCCCGGTTTCGTTGTCCGACACTTAATTCAAACGGGCCGGCTTTTCCTGCTATAAATAAGTCGGAGAAAAATACGGTTGACTTCTTGCCGGCATTTGCAACCAGCTCAGCGCCGGCAGCCCATTGAAAAAACCTGGGATTGTTGGGATTATATACCCTGTGCAGGCTGGCCTCAAGAAGAGCGAAGGAGCTTCGGGTGGGAACTGATCCGTTTCTGTTGGCATGCAGCCAGAAAGGTACAGCCGGAGACGACCCGGTTGCGGCGGCCCCGAGCGAATAATAAAAGGTGGAATCTTGTGAAAAGACATTCGAGGCACTGGTTACTGCGAGCAGCAACGCTAGAAAAGTAACCCTCATTCATCAGCGTGTTATACCTGTAAAGCATTATAGTGAAAACACTACCTGCCTCTTTTGCGTAGGATAACAACGGCGGTCAGCAGGATGATTTTAAGCTCTAAATAAAGGCTCCAATTTTTGATGTAATATAGATCATACATCAATTTGTGCCGCGCATCGAAAACTCCTGCCCCGTAAGAATACATAACCTGGGCATATCCGGTGATTCCGGGTTTGATATTATGCCGCATGTTGTAATAGGGAATCGTTTCGTCGAAGGTTTCAGTAAAAACCTGCCTTTCCGGTCGCGGACCGATCAGCGAAAGGTCTCTTCTGAAAATATTGATCAGCTGAGGAAGTTCGTCAATACGGGTTTGCCGCATGAAAGAACCATAAGAAAAAGTTCTGCTATCGTTCTTCTTGGAAAATGAGGCTCCGTTCTGCTCTGCATCGAGCCGCATAGAACGGAACTTAATGCATTTAAAGGCTTCGTTATTCATTCCCACCCTTTCCTGGTAGTAAAATATAGGGCCGGGCGATTGCATTTTTATTCTGAAATAACTGAGTATCCAGAGCGGGAACGTGCAAAGGAAAAGAATGATAGAAATGCAGACGTCAATAATTTTCTTTGGATATCTAACTCTCTTTCCGAATGATGGCAAGGAAAGCAGATTGGGATTTATTTCTGAAACGTCGTCAGGGATGTAAACTTTTTTAAGGATCTTTTCACAAAAGTCGTAAACGGTATTAATCCGGATCGATTTGTTTTTACGGACAACCAGCTCGTATATAACCCGGTTTCTGCGATCGTATTGGGGATTTGTGACTAAGTGGATCTTCTCGAACTTGTCCAACATCGGCCTTACCGTGTGGTTGAGAAGATAATCGTCATCAGAACTGTGGGGTATCAGGATGATCTCCTTATATTTTTTCAGTAACAGAGCGAGATCATATTTCTGCAAAAAGTAATCATAACTTGTGACAATCAGTACCTCTTCAGAAACGGAATTTTTACTTAATAAGCGATGAATATACCGTTTCTCAGATACGTATGTATTGCTCATATGTGTGTATTTTTAATGAGAGAGATAGTGTTGTGTTATCTTTTGTGTGTTCGGAACACAAGTTTAGTTATAAAGTTTCTAAAAAGGAAATTATGTTTTTGTAACTAAATATAATTTTTTGATGATGCCGAAAACAAAAAGGCTTACTAATGAGGCAGTAAGCATACTGTTTTAAAAACTATTGAATTATTTTGATTATCAGCCTCTACTTGTTTCTATAAATAAAGTTCGTTTGGATTATTCTGCGGAAACTGTCGACCCAACCTTGTTATAAGTTTTGAACCACGATACGAACGCGGCAACTCCATCTTCAATATCTATTTTTGGTGCGTAGCCCGTCGAGTTCCGGAGTGTTTCCGTGTCCGCCCAGGTAGAAACGATGTCACCGGGAGCCATTTCACGCATATTTTTCACCGCTTCCTGTCCGAATGCATTTTCCAAGCAAGTTATGAAATGGAGCAGATCCACTGGCTTGCCATTTCCAATATTGAAAATCTGGTATTTGGCAGACAGGTCGGTATCTAAGACACTGACGATACCGTCCACAATATCGTCTATGTAGGTAAAATCGCGTTTCATCAACCCGTTGTTGTAAACGGTAATGGGGTTCCCTTTTGTAATGGCGTCGGCGAATAGGAAAGGGGCCATATCCGGCCGGCCCCAGGGCCCGTAAACCGTAAAAAATCGCAGGCCGACGGTCGTAAAATCGTACAGGTGACTGTAAGCGTGCGCCATCAGCTCGTTCGCCTTTTTCGAGGCCGCGTATATGTTGATCGGCGTTTCTGACTTCTGTTCAATCGCAAACGGTTGTTCGGTGTTCAGGCCGTAAACACTCGAACTGCTCGCGTAAACCAGCTTTAGCGGTGGGAAGAGCCTGCAACATTCCAGGATATTAAAGAAGCCCTCCACGTTGGATTTGAGATAGCTGCGCGGGTTTTCCATACTGTAACGAATGCCTGCCTGCGCGGCCAGATTGACAACATAGTCAAACCGATTGGCTTGAAAAAGTTGCGATAGCTCGTCCATTTCTGTGAGGTCGAGCTTATGAAAAACGTAGCTGCTCTTTGAACTTGAATATGCTTTTCCGTCAATAGCGTCATCGATCTCTATTCCGCATTCACGCAACCGGTCCAGTTTCAGATCGACGGAATAGTAATCGTTGATATTATCGATTCCTACAACACTATGTCCATTTTCAACCAGTTTTTGAACCAGGTGAAAACCAATAAAACCTGCCGCACCAGTAACCAGTACTTTCATGATCGATATAACTTAACTATTTGACTGTAAACGGTCTCTTCTGAGAACTCTTCCAATGCAAGTCGCCGGCTTGCGTCGCCCATTGCTTTCCATTCCGACTGTTTTGATAACATTTTTATCACCGCATTTTTGATCTCAGTTGCGGAACGGGGTTTGATAATATATCCATTCTTGTCCTGAATTACGGTCAGATTGCAGCCCGGGACATTGGTGGTGATAACAGGCAGGCCGCAGGCAAGTGCCTCCAAAATACTCCTGGGAATGCCTTCCCGGTAATAGCTGGGAAGTATAAAAACGTCCGACGCGTTCAGGAATTGTGAAATATTATTCTGTCGGCCCAGGAAACGAATTGAGCTATTTGTCTGAAACTTTTCAATAAAATCCCGGGTAACAGTGCGCGGGTTCTTTTCGTCGGGTTCGCCTATAATGAGCAGTTGAAGGTTCTCTTTCGTGGTTGCCGGCAGGGATTCAAAAGCCTCCACCATTTCAGCGATCCCTTTTTCCCAAATCAGGCGGGTAGTGCATAAAAATGTCACTTTCGAACTTTTAATTACATTTTCAGCTCTGTCGGGCGCAAATTTTTCAATATCAACCCCACTTCCTTTCACTACCTTGATCTTATTCCTGAAAGATCTTTTGAACAGAAAATCATCGTAATCGTCAGGGTTTTGAATAATGACAAGATTCGCCCGAAGAAACTGGATCAGAAAAAGTATCTGCTGGACAAATTTTAAAAAACGGTATTTCAATCCGGTATTCGCAAATGCAATTCCCAGACCGGCAATGTGCAATACGACGCGCCTGGACGTGAATATATTGGAGAAAGAATTGATCAGGTTGGGGACAAATTTGAAGGAATGCACCAGATCTATCTTATTCTGATGCGCGAATTCACGTACCTCAAAAATCGTTTTGACAAGATTCAGCGGATTCGTATTGTCCCGCTCCAAACTGGAATTCTGAACAGTAAATCCTTGCTCATTGATGAGGTCGGTATATTTATCCTGCGGAAGCATGACGAACACCTGATATCCCTGCTGCCTGAGATATTTTGCAAAAGAGATTCTGGCTTTGAAAAAATCTTCCCCGTCATGGGCGAGAAGAAGGATGTTTTTACCGGTCATTTCTAAGACGATTTAAGTTAGAAATAGACCATAATCGGCTTGGAAATCGTGGAACAGAACGAAATGGTATAGCTTGTCCTTTCATTACGGGAGACTCAGTGTGTTTTTAAAAATGCCAAATTACTGTAAACCGGTCAAGTTTGATAAATTTTTGCGTAGAAACTATTTGGCGGGAGTGCTGAAATAGCAAAAGCCCCGTAAACGAAACCGCTACGGAGCTTTCATGTATTGTCTTAAACTTTAAGGCTGTACCGTCCAGGTACCGACCATTTCTTTCACGGTCCAACTATTATCAGATGATTTTTTCAAAATGATCCGGCTTCCTACAACATTGCTGGTAATATACTTTCCGGCAGTGCTCGACAAGGGCAATATATTGTCGGTTGCGTGTGGCTGAATGCGTATCGCCAGTCCCTTCCTGACTTCCACAGTTACCTCAGGGAAATTTGGATTCACCTTTTCCATTGTAAGGATACGCGCAGCAGAGGAATTCAGATTGTGAAACAATGGCGTATAATAGCCGATTCCAACCACCTTATTATATGAACCGAAATCTGTGGTGATCGAATTGCTGATGTCGGAAACGGTAACCTCTGCATTGTGAGCAATAATGTGCTTGTAATTAGATGCAGCTTCTGGTTTAACCGGATCAATAACACTGCAATTGTAAATCCTGCTTCCGTCTTTCAGATCGCGGAAACAAAAAGAAGTGGTAACCTGCTGCGGGCTTCTTGTCTCTGTGATCTGCGGCCGTACAATGTGGATGTTGCCGATATTGGAATCGCCGCCATCTGTTGCAGCCCGGTAGATAAGAAAGGCTGCACCCAGGTTCGGGGAAGTGTTTTTAGATGTATTCGGATTTAATACCACCGGGTTTAATACCTGCACCGAGCATGCACGATAACTCCAGTTCCGCGCTACAAAAGCGCTTATCCTTGAATTTTTCCAGATAGGCTTATCGATAATGACAGAGCCAAGGAGCGGACCGGCGACTGTTGTTACAAGACAGCCATACTGGCTTCCGTCATCAATATGATTGGTAACTATAATGTCAATAACTTTTCCGGTATTGCTCAATGCGCCCGGACTTATAATGATGCCAGGGCCGGTGTTTCCCGAAGTTGTCGGATTATCTATTCTTATTTTATCCAGAAAGAAATCACCGCTGCCAGGTTCAATATCTATTCCTGATGAAGGAGCTTCTCCGTTGCTGTTCGAAACTATCGGGTTTACAATGTCAATATGTTTTCCTGAAACCACGGTTATTCCCTGGCGTCTGTTATTATGAGACTTTACATTTACCAGCTTCACGTGTTCACTAAATTTCTTGACACTGGCTGCGCCGATATAAAATCCATCTCCGCCACTGCTTTCGGCCGTCATACCTTCAAACAAACCGTTGGTTAAGCCTTCAATTGAAAAGATGTGTCTCCATTGCCCGGTTGTATACTTTTCGCGATGGTCTTTGAAAACGCAGTTATGTGCTCGTATTACAATATTGCTGGCATCATAAATCGTAA
Source organism: Dyadobacter sp. CY343 (assembly GCF_021390335.1). Lineage (GTDB taxonomy): Bacteria > Bacteroidota > Bacteroidia > Cytophagales > Spirosomataceae > Dyadobacter. The sequence continues at coordinate 257,285 of NZ_JAJUXK010000001.1, forward strand.
TCATTCGCTCGTAGGTTCCAAGCGTTCCCATACCTTCCACCACAGTACCTTCCTCAAACGTCAGTGTACTGTTGCTGTAAATCCTAAGTGTCTTTATCCGGTAGGAAGCAGCTGCTTTTGGGAAGTATACGTTCCGATACTTTTCATTATTTAAAATTACCTGGATCTTGGCACTCTGGTCGGTTGTACCGTCAGCCACCACACCGAACCACTCTACATTTACAGCGCCTTCGTATACGCGTTCGTAACGCTTGGACCCGGTAAGCAGCACAATCGAACCATCGTCTGGTCTGGTCGATTCAGGATTATGTCTGAATAAGCCGTACTTGCCTTTATCTGTTACAAAAACTGCTTTTGCCGTATCGGCGACTCCTGCCCTTACTTCGGCAATGGTCAGGTAGGGAATATACCCGGGAGTTGGGGTGGCCGCGACGCGGGCGTTTTCCTCAGTGTCCGCAGCCAGTGAATTAGCCACATCCATTTTGAAATTGAGTGTGCAAACCTGTGTGAAAGTGCTTTGGTTATTGGCATTTTTATGACTGCGAAGAAGCTGAAAAAGTCCATCACCTGCGTCAGATACAAACTTTCCTTTCAGTGTGTAGTGGACATACGGTTTTTGCGAGGACAGCTGTGTACCCACAAAATCTGTAAAATCGCCACCTGTCTGCTCGAACCCGACAGGTAAAATCATTTTAAGTCGGAATGCATTTGCACCTTCAAATACAAACGCTACGTTTCCGGGAACACTCAGGTAGCTGGCTTTTATATCAATCTGAAATTCTTCATTCAATCCCACATTTGTTGCGGTCGTAGTTACCGAGAAGCGGATAGGATCAATAGCAGATCCTCTGGCCGATAGAAGACTGCTACTGATAAAGAAGAGGCAGATAAGCAGGCCGATGGTTGACTGTAAGCGTGCGCAAAGTAATTTGTTGTACATAGTTTTCTGCTAAGTATTTAAAATATATTACAGTTAAATAAAATATATACTACAAATCTATGTACAATGTTTTAAATAATTTCTATTAATGATTCTATTTTTATACGAACAAAGATTAAACTAGTTCTAATGCCGTAGATTATCGCATGACTGCGGCAGTGTTTTGAATAGCAGTAAGTTAGAGGAAGATTTTATCCGCCGTAAGTACACTTGTGGATACAAAAGTTGAGGGGGTACATGAAGGTATCGCTGTCTGACGGATGGCGTCGGAGAGTTTGTTCGGGATATCCGAAAAGAAAGCAGTTAATAAAATAGTCGTGGCAGTTCTACCGCTTGCGAACTCAGCACGCTGCCAATAATTCGCTGTAAAGCTTTAGATGCTTGCTTGCCATTTCACGCAAACTGTTTTTAGCTGCGTGCGCAACACCGGTATCGATCAATCTCTGGTAGGCAGCCTGATCCATGGAACCGATTGCCAGAATTTTTTCGGCCAATTGTTTGGCATTTCTGTATTCAAATAGCATTTCAGAAGAGGGAACAACATCGTTGATGCCCGGTACATTGGTTCCCAAAAAAGGCTTCCCGGAAGCTAGTCCTTCGAGTGCTACTCCCGACATTCCTTCATATGCCGATGACAAAATATTAATGTCCACAGATTTCATCAGACTGGGGATGTCTTGCCTGAAACCGGTGAAAACTACCCGCTGGGACAAATTATGAGACACTGCGAGCTGCTCTATCACCAGCCTGTCAGGGCCATCTCCGACCAATAGTAAATAGTAGTTTTCGGGCAGGAGCGCCAGGGCATCAACGAGTGTCGCATGATCCTTGGGATAGTTAATCCTGGCGGTCATCATGAGTTTAATAGAATCCTCCGGCAGATTGAAGTGTTTTAACCAATAACTAGAATCATAAATAGGCGCCGACGAAAAGCTGTCGATATTCACGCCGTTGGTAATAACCATCACCTGTTCCGGTGGCGCCACACGCCCAACCAGAAAGTCCCGGACATTGTTTGAAACAGCGACTATCTTATCCAGAGAGGAGTACATTGATTTTTCAATCCATCTGAGATAACCTTTGTTCGCCCTTTTGTTTTGGGTACTGTGTTCTGTGTAGACAAGGACAGGTTTTTTGGCCGAAATCCGTGAGGCTAGTGCTATCCAGTAGAGCGCAGGGAATAAATGCGTGTGAATAATATCATATTTATGGCGGCTCAGAAAATTTCTGAGGCGGAGAATATACAGGGGAGAATAGACGCTATCGGAGCCGAGGTGATAGATCTTTATCCCTTTCTGCCTTAGTGAAGTAAGAAATGCAGGCTCCGATCCAATTTCAGAGAGAAGTAGCAAATCAACCTCAATACCCATTTCTTTGTAGACGGGCAATATGTCAACGAGCAGCTTTTCGGCGCCTCCTTTGCCAAGCTTGCTAACCAAGTGCAGAACTTTCAATGACAGTTAGTTAAATGAATTTCCACTGATCTTAACATTCGATTGACCTTTCGTATCAATATATCGCGTATTGACCGCCTCTGAAGCGACCCGCGCATTTTGTGCCTGAATAGGCTGCTTCGCCTGAACGGGCTTTTTCACGCCTAATAAGGTCATTTTATTACCCGTGATCTGCAAACCGTCCAGCATGAATGTCGGCTTGTGGATTGATATAAATGAAAAAGGGCTGCGCTTGATATTGTAAGTATGGTATTCCTGATTGTATACCATCGTATTGTTCCGGATCGTAATGGGAGAGAACTGATCTTTCAGGTCTATCGACTGGCCGCAATCCTCTGATAACGTTACGGCGATAGAGCTTTGTGAAAAGTTATTCTTTTCTATTAAATGTCCGCCCCAGTCGCATTCAACATGGATATTGCGGGCATATCCACCTATCTTATTATTTCGGATAATAGCTTTTTCAGTGTTTCTTTCCATCACAATTCCGCACCTTCCAATGTATTTAGATTGTGCCAGATTATTAAGAATAGTAGAGTTTTCAACTGTCGGTTTATTAACCGAAATGAACTCGATGCCGTCACCGGAATCGTCTCTTTTAGAATAGCCCCAAACATTATATATTCTGCAATTTCTAATCACAGGAGACTCTACGCGCTTCTTCCGCGTATATTTTCCCCCCAGATAATTTCCGATCAGAATACCACGCCCGTAGAAATTTCTGATCGTAACATTTTCGATAGTCATCGTTTTCACGTTAATACCGCCAATAGCATGCTTGTAGATCATATTTTCATTTCCAAAAAACGGATGACCTTTTGAATAGGGCTTATTATTTCCTACAAATTCAAGATTGCTGATCTTCACTACCATAGTAGGGTTATCAATATTACCCTCAAAGCTGAAAAAATGGTGTGGCGGCACCGCGGAGTTTGTGTCCCTGAGTATCGGCAGCTTGCCTTTGCTATTCTTCAAACCTGTAACTGTGATCTTGGGAGTATCCTGTTTTCTCTTAACCACAACCGCCGAACGCACAGGATATATGCCATACCGGATTCTCAGAGTGCCACCCCCTGCCTTGATTAGATCTTCAAAGGCCCGGGTGATCACTGGTCCGTAATCCTTTACTGTGTCGGAGTAAGTAATGGTTTTTATTGAAGTCTGACTAAAAGAAACTTGGCTTGTACCAAAGGTCAATGTCATTGCCAGCAGCGCTGCTATTCCTGATATCCTCATCACTTTTTTAGTTTGTTTGAGATACTTTTTTTCTCCCTTAGATATAACAAATATCCTAAGGGCACGCAAAACACGTTCCAGATGTGCCTGACAGCAGCGAATTTATTAATAAAGCTTTGAGACCTGTTGTACGGAGCAAACCGCCAGTAATTGATATTAGCTCGTATTCTGCCCTTTGCAGGTACACGCGGATTGCTGGCCATTTCACTATATGCAAGGGTTGAGTATCGCGGATACTTTGCCCTCACAAACTTGGAGCTGTTTGTAAGGCCGCCTTCGAGATAGTCACCCACATAAACCCCTTTATTGAAATAGCGAAGCTTGTAATGATTTGCAATGCGATACCAGACCAACGACTCGGGGCAATGCTTCTCGTTTTCGAAAACAGGAAATGGATATTGTCTTAGAATATTTGTTGCGTACGCCTCGGCCTTGTCACCTTTATAATGGCGACTCAGCCGGTAGTCGAAGTTGTCAGTGTCAAGAATATCATAATCAACACTTCCGCCATTGACTTCTCCGTTTGAGTGGATCCTGTTACCCGAAATTCCGGCAAACTGCATTGCATCAGGAAGCTTCTTGACATTATCCCAATGAAACCACATCGTTTCTAGGGAGTCTTCCGGAAGCCAGTCGTCACTATCTACTATAAAAAACAACTCGCCGAGTGCCATAGAAACACCCTGATTAACTGCCATCGGTTTGCCCGCATTCTCCTGATATTGATACCGGATGGGAAAGTTTTGTGCGGCGATGAATTCCTTCATTACATCCGCAGTGCCATCAGTACTTCCGTCATCAACGACTACCCATTCAAAATCGCGAAATGTCTGTTTGGTCAAACTCACATATAGTCTTTGCAGTAAATCCGCCCGGTTATAGGTCGGGGTAAAGACGGATATTTTTGGATTTACCATACTAGATTTGTCCGGATTCATTTTGATAACGTTGCTGTTGCTTAAAATCCTGCGCAATGATCTCAATAGTATGCTGCTTTTTAAAACGGTCAAGGTTGTTGCATTGCTCTTCGTATTGACCAATTAATTGGGGATCCCGATTCGCCAGTCGTGATACTACCTCCGACATATGTTCCAGATCTCTGCAAAAGAAACCAATATTTCCCGCCTGAGCTGTCAGGTAGGTGAAAAACGGATGCTCGAATGCCAGGATCGGCTTTTTAAAATCAATCACATCGAATACTGCTCCGCTCGCCCGGAAAATGAATTGCTCGGGTTTGAAAAAGAATACTGCATAATCTATTCTGCCAATTTCTTCCTCAAACCGCTCCCTGGTAACATAGGCGGATTTCTCTGACTCCGTAAAGTCGACCACCCAGTTGTTTTGATAAGGTAGTGCATCCTTTTCGATCGGCCCGATCGCGCGTAGCTGTATCAGGTCGTTCTGAATTTCCGGTAAGTTGATTTCGGCAAGCTTGAAGATCAGGTGGGCATTTTTCCGTAGCCCGAGGCTCCCCACGTGCCCTATTACAACCGGTCCTGTTACATTCAGTGTTGAGTCGCGCCGTTCGTTTTGATAGGGGTATGGGTGGTCAATTTCAATGACTTCCTGAGGTACCATGTATCCGTCACGAACCAGGATATTTTTTGAGATCTTATTGAGCAGAATGTACTTGAAGTTTTTGGATCTGAAAGAAAGGATTCGCTGGTAGATCGTCTTCATCCTGTTTTCCCAATCACCCTGAGCCGAGTACAAAAATTCCAGTTCGCCATGCATCACAACTAAAACGGGAACATCACTGTAAAAACGCTTCAAATACTTGATGGCCAGAATGGACAGCGGATGTGCTTTGAAAATAAATATAATATCGTTTCCAGACCTGGACGCACGTCGCAGCAAGTTAAGAAAAAACGCTGCGTCGACCCACGTTTTCCGAATGGCTAATACAAGCTTTTGCAATTTGCCCGGAACAATTCTCTTGGAAGGAATCGAGGCCGATACGATCTGCTTTTTTTCTGAATCGGTCAAATAGCCGAACACTTTCTGCTGATGCAGTTTTTCAGAATAAAATGTCATGTTCTGATCCGGGTAACCGGCCAGCAGAACTTTGATCATCGAAACATTGAAGATCACGTGTGTGTTTTCGTGAGAATTTATATCCAGTATATGAATCATAATTAATAAACATATCGATCCAAATTATCAGAGAATATCCAGATATAGGGTACAAGTAAGTGCTGGGCATTTACGATAATTGAAATGAGCTTAAATAAAGAATAACCTATTATTATAATTAACCAGATCGATTTACTGCGGACATTAACAAAGAGAATGCAGAATAAGAGAATTTCAAATATGTAAAAATAAGAGGCGATTCTTTGCAGCGTAAGGAAATCAATTACCAGAAAGAACAGGATATTTCCAAATGTGTAGAGGTTTAAAAAGCCTTTGTATTTATCCTCATAAATGGTGAGTTTCTCCTGGAAATAAAAGAATATTGGTAGCAGAATAGCGCGCTTGAATATTGCCGCTATCAACCGCTGGGTCTTGCTTAAATTATTTCCATAATTCACCTCATTACCCGATTCCATATAGGATTGCGCTTTATCATTAAGCCTGTCCAGCCCGATTCCGCTGGGTGTATAATCGACTACAATTTGAAGCAGGTTCTGAGAAACGCTGAGTGAACCGATAGCCAGACTTAAAAAGAGAAAGAATACTTTGTATCCCACGCTCCATCTCGCGTGGTAGACAAAATAGGAAAAAATGAAAATGTAGGACGTGATATGTATTTGTGCCGCGATAAAAACCATGATCACAAAATACCAGGGCTTTTTCAGGATAATAAAATGCGTACTCAGCAGGCACAAACTAATAGCGAGTGATTGCCGCACTGCTATTATATCACTCAAATTGGTGCCCCAATATAAAATTGCCGCCAAGAAGACCGCTCCTGCATATTCATAAAAAAATGCAGCCTTGATGCCGATTGTCAGAATAGACAGTACAGTTAAGTAGAATGTAAAGTTATTGGAAAAGAACCGAAGGAATTTAACGAACTGAGTAAAACCCGGTTCCATTGCAATCAGAAAGTACGGGTTGTCAGTGGTAAACGTCGTGAAGAAATTAAAATACGGTTTCCAGTCATTTCCGGTGTGCCAGCGTAAGCTACCCATTATGATAAATCCCACAGAGAGCGCAATGTATGCGGCTTTCCGGGTTTTTCCGGGCATAACCACCATTTCCAGTAGTGCAAAAAGAGCCAGAATACTGAATATGATGAAGTAAAACATGAAAATAAAATGGGATTAATTTCTTGGATTATCAGAAAAGTTGAGTCGAAGACTGGGTACTTTTGAAAAGCCTGGCTTTGATTCGTTTCAATTTATCTTTTCTTTTGATTCCGATAAGTTTAATGATCCGGTCATTCAGGATAAGTGTAATTGCCGATTTAAACCAGGCAATTGAAGGAACCGATCGGTAAATGCCATTATTTATTTGAGCTTGTCTTATTTCATTGAGCAATTTAAAATCACTAGAACTGGCACTTACGCCGGTAGCCCTCATTTTGGCAACAGTTTGCGGCAGATACAACGGATCGTGATTTTTCAGATAACTCAAAAGCAGATCATAATCCGCCGTGATCTTGAAAGTAGGATCGTAAAGCCGGTCTTTAAACAACGCCCGCGAATGGAAAATACCTTGGTGAGATATATTCATCCTGATATTTCTGAAATGAAAGCTGATATCCTTCCATTCCGAACCTCTCAATTTTTCCGGACCCGATTCATAAATAAGCGACACATTTCCGTACACAACTTTGCTCTTAGTATTTACCAGAAAGGGAACTGCGTCGGCAATTACATTTGGCCCGGCCAGGTAATCATCTGCATTGATGAATATCAGCCACTCGCCTGTTGATGCTTTTATTCCCTTATTCATTGCATCATAAATACCCTTGTCTTTTTCACTGATCCAGTAATGTATCCGATCAGCATATCTTTTTACGATCGATACAGTACTGTCCGTCGAATTACCATCGATGATAATATATTCTACGTGCGGGTAAGTTTGTTCAATTATACTTTGTATGGTTTCCTCAATATGCTTCTCACCATTTCGAACAACCGTAATCACAGAAATTACCGGAGTTTCTGCGGTTGCTTTTGCAATAGGACGATCTGTTTTACCGGATTCTGACATATCAGTTTTTTAGTATTCAATACAGGCTGGCTTCTAATTTGACGCGGCCAGAATTTCTTTCAGGAATGTTTGTGTGTAACTTTTGACAGTAAAATATTTGCTCACATGTTCAATCCCTGCAATTGACAGGCTGTTGTAAAGCGTTTCATCCTCTGCCAGCCTTCTGATTTGTGATGCCAATTCTTTCTCATCCCGAGAGTATAGTAATCCCGTTTTTTCAGCCTGTACAATTTCTATTGTTCCCGATGACGCAAATGCTACAACCGGAACACCGTACATCATACTTTCAATAGTAACGCGTCCCAAAGCTTCATTTTTTGCGCACATCAGAGATATGTCAAGATGCTTGTAGATTTCAGCAATATCCTTTGTAAAACCCTTAAACTTCACAACATCGGAAATATTTTCATTTGTCACATATTGCTGCAAGTTTTCGAAATACACTTCGGAACTTACATTCCCTATTACGTGAAGTTCAGCAGGAACGTTGGCTTTCTTTAATTCATGAATAGCTTTGATCGCAGTGAGTTGTTCCTTGGCAGGATCTATAATCCCCACTATTCCGATTACTATCCGGCCGGCAGGCTTGCTCCGCGGAGGGCTTACCTGATCTTCCTGTACAATACCATTATAGAGAATGATCGTATCGCTTCTAATGTTCTGCTGAACTACTCTTCGCTCTCTGATGCTATTTGAAATGCAGATGATCTTGTGTGCTTTGTTCGCCCAGAATTGAAAGGATTTGTTGCCAAGCAAATATTTAAGACCGTAGTCTTCAAATACGAATTCCCTAATGTGCCACAGGTGCTTTTTTCCGGAAATCAATGAAACCATTGCACCAATAAAAATCACTGATGAATTGCTATGGATTACATTGACCTTCCCTTTTAAAGCCAGAAAAGCAAGATAAATCGCCCAGGGAATGTTGTAACAAAACCGTTTTATGCTATGTAAAAGCTGAAACTTCTTTTCGATTTTATATACATCATTCGTAAAGGGAATAACGGTAAATCTGATACCGTGTTTGATCAGCTCGTCCGTGAATTCACTTTTTTCCTTACAGATAATCCACCAGTTAATCTGGTCTTTCAGGGTAATGATCAAAGTCAAAAGTGACCTGTTTGCACCATACAACTGGCCGTAATGCGTGAATGACATGACGGTCGGTTTTCGGTTATTATCTTGCATCCGGTTTTAATTTTTGACTATTCACTTGAACTAATCCAGTTACTTCTTCTGCACTTTCCGGGCGACCAATATGAACGTACAGGCATCGCGGTCCTTGAAACGCTGCCGGGTCGTTTTATCAAACACGTAGATAAGCGGCTGCAATATTAGTGCAAGCAGCGGTCTCAGCGGCTTGGGAACGCGAAACGTAAATGCGTCCTGGAATAACTGAATACCCATGGCTGCGCGGCCGATAATTCCTTTAAAATAGATCACTTCGAACCCTGAATCTGTCACGATCTTTTGCAGACCTGTCGAAGTCCAGCGCCAGAAATCTGTCGGGTCCGGGTGGAACATCCAATATCCGTGGGTACTTAATATCAGCATTCCGTCATCTTTCAATACCCTGCGTGCTTCGGATAAATAAAACAGCGGGTTGACCACGTGCTCCAGTGCCTGGGTTGACAAAACTACGTCCAGGTTTCCTTCCGGCAATGCGATAGTTCCTTCCGGGGTAATATGAATGTCTGCGATCTGGTTTGCGGGCAGATCAATACCAATATATTTATCAACAAATGGTGCGATCAGGGATTCATAGGGTTTGTTACCGCATCCGTAATCAGCCAGCACCAGCTTCACGGGACTTGGCGCAACAAACTTTGCGATCACATCTTCAATGGCTTGTCTCAGCTGCCGCAGGTAATAATAGCGGGTCGCCATTCTTCCGAAAATGGAAGGATAAAGCCTGTCGATGCCGGGTTCTCTTACGTACATTGTATTTAATTTTAGTGATTATAGTTTGACCATTTCTTTAAGCGTATTAAATATTGTATCTCAACTTTTAATCGCGATTCTTCCAGTATAATCTATCCTGTTCAACAGAATACGGGTATTTTCAAAATATTCATCCACTGCCCGGCGGCAGCCTGCCCAATGTCCGTAATCATCAATTATCAAAACGCCTGAGTGATTAAGCATCGGGTAAAGGAATTCCAGTTCATGCGCGGTTGACTCGTACCAGTCGGTATCCAGTCTCAACAATGCTATATTCTGCTGTGGTAACAGTGCAGGAATGGTATCTTCCACCTTGCCTTTCACATAATGCAGATTTTCCGCCGGATAACCGGTCAGCGCCATATTTGCCTTTACATCTTCCAGAGTTGCAAGGCACCAAACGGATGTTTCTTTATTCGCTTCTGCTTCCTTCATCAGTATTGTCGCAGCATCACCTTTGAAGGTTACATCGTCGCCGGTCGGGTCGGACATGCCTTCAAATGTATCATAGAGATAGATCTGCCGATCTGTTTGCCCCAGTTTTGCCAGTGTCAGTGCGATCATCATTGAGCTGCCACCCCGCCAAACGCCGCATTCCACAAAATTGCCAGGGATATTGTATTTAACGATATACCTGACAGCCTGATACAGGGAGTACATCCGCTCAATAGTTGTCATCGTGTAGGGCCTAGACTTTTCATAAAGATCCATAAACACACTATCATCAATGAACTGCTCCTCGGCCTTCACTTCCAGGCGGGATAACTTCAAGCCAAAAGGCTTAAAAAAGATTGAATTGATCGACATAACAAAACCTTTAAATGTTAGAAATAATTAGAACTGCACGAATGAATTGCGATTCTGAAACAACTAATACTATATTTTCAAGGTCTGTCGAGTAAATCAATCTGCTAGATACTGCTGCGTTTGGTAAGCTTGTCTGTAATTGTTTTTAATTGTTTTAAATGAAATAATCCGAAAAGAATACCCGTAATAGCCCCCTTGCAGCCAAGCGAGATCACCTTCCCGAAGGGTGATACATCTGATCCAAATATAGCCTGATAGGCGAAAAGTGACAGGATCAGGACAATTGCAAAAGGTAATTGTGTAAATAGGGGCTTTAAAAAATTGATAAATGATTCTTTTAATAGTTTGTTGATCAGTATGTAAAATATCACAACAAAGTTGATGAAAAAAGCGAAAGACAGTGTAAATGCGACTGCATTAAGCGATTCAAAGTAGATTACACCGGTCAGAATACAGGAAATGATTGTCAATGCACTGAACAACCCTAGTTTGAACAGAACATCCGTTCTCCCGATAGCCTGGAAAATGGCGCCTGCGCTGGAAGTAATGATCTGAATCCAGATCGTCACACTAAAAATTCTGAGTACAGGGATCACAGAGAGCCACTTGGCGCCAAGTAAAATGGTGATGATTTCGTCCGACGCAAAGAAGATGAGTATCGACACGGGCACGCCTAAAAGTGCCAATATGTTAACGAGCTTCACATATTCTTCAAAAATCACTTTGGGCTGATCCCTGAACCGTGCCAGAACAGGATGAAGAACCGGGGTAATCACGTGGGTAAGGTTCTGTACCGGGTACATCATCAGCTGGTACGACTGGTTGTAGATCCCAAGAACCTGATTTCCCATATATTTCCCAATGAGGATATTATCCAGGTTTCTTGAAAAATAATTGATAAAATTGAAAGCGAACTGAAAAAACGAATACCGCGCAATCTTTCTGAAACCGTCCAGGCCAAAACCTTTTTCAATCTTAAAACGCGAGAAATGCAGATAAAGGAAAAATACGATGATACTCGTAAGGATTGATCTCCATACGATCGAATAATAGCTCCATCCCATTTTCGCGAGAATAATCACGCACACACCGGTCAGGATAGCGACTGAAACCTCGATCGTTCCCAACAGTTTGAATGTCTTTTCCTTGGCCAGCAGGTTTTTTGGTACAACTGATAGCGAGCTAAAGAACACGCTGATGGAAAGAAGCTGCCCGATCGGAATGTATTTTTCACTTTCGAAATACCAGGCTATTCCGTAAGAAAGCCCAAAGAACGAGATAGCAAGTGTTGCGCTTAGTAACACACTTAGCTTAAAAATATCTGAGATATCCTTTTTGGTAAGATCCTGGTTCTGAATAATCGCTACTCCGATTCCAATATCACTAAGAATGTAAAAGAATGAGATAAAGACAGTAACGATGCCGAGCGTGCCATATTCACTTGGTGAAAGCAGCCGCGCAAGCACGGAATTAATGCCCAGACCGATAAGTATGTTACTATACTTGGCCAGGAATACAGCAAGAGTCCCTCTCTTAATCTCCTGTTGAACTCCCATTATGCTTCAAATTTTTGTTTAATCTTGATGATCAGGATCAGGAAAGGGAAAAACAGCGAGAAAAGGGTACTTGCGTTTTTTGCAAAAGCAATATTGAAAAACGCATTCCGGTAAGCAGTTGCGCCAAGTGATTTGTACATGGTCAGACGCCAGAACTGCATATTGATCAACGACGATTCGAGTTTGAAACGCAACCCGGAAGAAATCGGCAGCTTTTTATAATTGTCAAAGAAATCATTGATCAGCCCGTCCTTTCCATAACCCCAATCTTTCTTTTTGACCGGCTGGACCACGCGAACCGGGAACTCTGTAACCAGGTAAGTCGTGCCTTTCATGCAGGAAATGCCGGCGAAAAAGATGTAAGGGTAGAGGTTGTCAACCTTAGCCTGATGATATGCTTCAAACAAACCTGCTCTTTTAAAGATCAGTCCGCTCATTTGATGTGCTTTCCACGCACATCTGAACATGGTAGCATTACCCGGCAGGAACTTTTTGACCGGCCCTATCGGGTCTCTTGATTCCGAAACAAGCTCATTATCAATGCTTACAGGGACATAATTGGGTACAATATAAGCCGTTTTGGGATCGGCTTCGATAATATTCAGACAACTGGACAGATATTCGAGGGATATATAGTCATCATCACCCAAAAACATCACATATTCTGACGTCGCTTTTTCAAGCACGAAAAGCACATTGGCTTTCAAACCAATATTCTCTCTTTGTCTGTAAAAATCGATATTGATTTTGCCCAGTTCCTTAAATTCGCTTACTTTTTCGAAGGTATCGTCGGGAGAACAGTTATCAGAGACAACCAGGCGAACCTTGTCAGTAAATCCTCCCTGCCCGACCATTTCCGCAAGCATTTCCAGATTCTTCATCAGGAATTCGGAGCGGTTGTATGTTGGAATTAGTACGCTGAGCATAATATAACGTAGTGTGGATATTGTTTGTCGCGTAGCCCGGGGCTAACGCTGTTTCAATTATCTAAATATTCGCCGATGCTGTCCACAATGGAAATGGCGGGTTTCCAGTCCGGAAACTGGCTTCTAATCTTTTCTGAATCAAGTTCAAGATATTTCATCGTCTCGTCGTACCTCTGAAGGCTGGCCGGTGTAATGGAATTACCAGCGTCAAGCTCCTTATAAATCGTTTCGATGATATCCCTGACCAGCCTTGTTTCATAGCAGGGGACATTGTAGATCCCTGAACTTGCCTCCAACGACGTGATCAACAAGCGCAAAAGCGCTGCCACATCCTTCATATGAATATATTGCCTTGTCTGATAGCCGCTGGTCAGCTTAGGTACTTCCTTGTTAATCAGCGCATTGACCAGATAAGGAATCAAGCGATTCGGATTCTCACCTTTTCCGTATATAGTCGGCAGTATCAAATGAAGGTAGCGGATGTTCAGGTTGGCACTGTTGAAGAAACGGGATAGCATTCGTTTCGAGACACAGTAATTGTTGGGTACCGGCAGTGTTGAGGTTAGCACATCCTGCTCGTTATAAGCTTTTTGCACGCCGTTATTTCCTATTTCCGCATAAGAACCAAAAGTAATGTAGGTTCCTTTGAATGCGTGAGTATTCAGGAATAAAGCGATCTCCAATGGAAGATAGGTATTCAGTTCATACACGTGCGCTTCGCCTTGCCCAGCCTGTATACCACTTCCTGCACAGTAAATAACCGTATTGAAATCAAGAAGCTGATCAAGATCCAATTTCTGCTTGGGGTAATCGAAACTGACATGATTTTGCAGCCGGTTGTGATTGTGCCTGCTGTACCCGACAAGTTCATGATCTGCTGACAGGTCTTTGACGAGGTAGGTGGCAAGAAATGAATCGCTGCCTATGATCGCAATCTTATCTGGCATATTCTAGGATTGTCTCTCTTGTTACTTTTGCAGCTTCGCTTTGTGAGATTGAGAATGCTTTGTACCATTCCAGCGTGATCGCAATTGCTTTTTTTGCATTGTATTTGGGCTTCCAGCCCAGTTCATTAATCGCCTTGCTGATATCCAGTTTGAGCAAACCAGCTTCGTGGGGCTGGCCGGTCATCATCTTGCTTTCGTAAGATCCCGCGCCCCAGTATTGAATCGCTTGCTGAACAAGCTCCTCAACTGTCAGATTATCCTCTGCGAACGGACCGAAATTATAGCTCTGACTATAAAGGCCAGGATTTTCTGCAAGTCTGGTGCCCAGGTGTAAATATCCTGCGACCGGTTCAAGTGCATGCTGCCACGGCCTAACCGAAAAGGGGTTTCTGACATGGATCGCTTCATCTTTTTGAAGTGCCCGAATCACGTCGGGTATAATGCGGTCTTTTGACCAGTCTCCGCCTCCGATCACATTTCCCGCTCTTGCACTCGCTATTCCTTTTTTGTGTTCAGAAAAATGAGCCGGGTTGAAAAATGAGTTTCGGTAAGAGCTGATTACGATCTCGGCACAAGCTTTACTCGCGCTATACGGGTCGTAGCCGCCGAGGCGGTCGTTTTCCCGGTAAGGATAGTGCCACTCGTTGTTTTCATAAACCTTGTCAGTTGTAATCAAAACCACGCAACACGCATTTTGAAGCGCCCTCGCTGCATCAAGCAGGTTGGCGGTACCAATTGCATTTACCTCAAAAGTTTCCGAAGGTATCTGGTAAGAAAGCCGTACGAGCGGCTGAGCGGCGAGGTGAAATATAAAATCGGGCTGGAAGCTGTTTACTTCTGAGATCAGCCTGTCTCTGTCACGAATATCGGCGATCACCGAGTTGCAAAGCTGATCACCGTCAATACAATTGTAAAGGTCTGTCGCATTTAGCGGAGCCAATGCATACCCTTTAACCTCCGCTCCCAGAATGTTCAGCCATTGCAGCATCCAAGCTCCTTTGAAACCGGTATGTCCGGTCAAAAAAACACGTTTGCCTTTATAGTATTCACTTAGGTGTTTGTAATTCATATTCGGGATCACCAGTTTTTCCAGGGAGCTTTCCCGGAATTCCATAAATTTTCAAGCTCCTGTTTGTCCCGCAGCGTGTCCATGGGTTTCCAGAAACCGCTATGTCTGTACGCCACCATCTTATTATCAGCAGCTATATTTTCAAGGGGATCTTTTTCAAAAACAGTGCTGTCAGCTGAAATATAGTCCAATACCTGTGGCTCGCACACGAAGAAGCCTCCATTGATCCAGGAACCGTCGCCTTTCGGCTTCTCCATAAATGAAAGAACATCATCATTCGTTTCGGATATATTAAGAGCCCCGAAGCGACCAGACGGCTGTACCGCAGTAACGGTTAGCAGCTTTTTGTTTTCCTGATGAAATTTCACCAACTCAGCTATATTCACATTTCCTACGCCATCACCGTAAGTCAGGAGGAAAGGCTCATTATTGAGATATTGTTGTACTCTTTTTACCCTTCCGCCGGTCATCGTGTCATGGCCGGTATCAACCAGCGTGACTTTCCACGGTTCTGCCTGAGAGTTATGTATTTCCATCCTGTTTTCCTTCATGTCAAACGTGACGTCTGACTGGTGAAGAAAATAGTTGGCGAAATATTCTTTGATCACATAACCCCTGTAACCCAGACATATAACGAATTCGTTAAAGCCGTGCGAAGCGTAAATCTTCATGATGTGCCAGAGAATCGGGCTCCCGCCAATCTCGACCATCGGTTTCGGCTTTAAAACTGTTTCTTCCGAGAGGCGCGTACCAAGCCCACCAGCTAACAAAACTACTTTCATATTAGAATTGAATTGTCGAAGATGTTTAAAACTATTTGCCTCCAACCGGAGACGAGATATACTAGCGAAGGAGCTTCAAATGAAGCTTTTCCCTTACAAGCATGATATATGCAAGCATGAGGAAAACAGCAAATACGGCAAAGAGCAGGGCAATTGCAACCCTGTTCGGACTGCTTGGATTGAGCGGGACTTTCGTAGGTTCAAGTACTTTAAAAACCGGCCGCTCCTCTTTTACCTTAATTTTAGCCTGTTCCAGTTTCACAACCAGGTCAGAATATATGGACTGAGCGAGCGTATAATCAGATTGCAATCGCTGTTCCTCGATCCTCGCGACATTCAGAAAAGCATTACGGTTTCTGTCTCTGTAACTTTGCAAAGCGTATTCAGCATTTCTGACTCTGGTTTTCGATTCGTTGACGCGGGACGACAAAAAAGCCAGTTGCTGTTTTAGTTTGGCGGTCCTGAAATCTTCAACATAGTCCACCAAATAAATGCGCGAAGCTTCCACCAAAACTGCGGCCACTACCGGATCCGGCAATTCCGATTCAATCGAAATTAGTCCGTTCTTTTGCTCGATAGAAGCACTTACTAGGCTTTTGGCACCTGATATCAATCCTTGTTCCTGACTGGAATAGTTCAGGATGCCGCCGCCTTCGAAAGTAACTTTCGGTACTGCCTTGGTACTGGCTGGCGCTGGTTTTGAAAATGAGAAAAAGGACTTTACTCTGGACATGAAACTAACTGTTGTGTCACGCCTGAGGTAGTCTTTCAGAGTTGCAAATTTTTGTCCTGACTCGGTAGTAATAGGTTGTTTTACGAGATATTCACCAAAGCTGGTGCTCTGCAGGACGTTCGGGTACAGATCAGGCGTAAGATTACCGGTACCCTCTGTTGAGCTGCCACCTACGGCAAGACTGAAAAAAGAGGATCGGCCGCTGCTGTATTCAGGTAAAAGAATGGTTGACGCGGTGTATTTTTTGGTAATTAAAAAACTGGCGAAATACCCCAAGATAACAGCGATAAACCCGGTTAAAATCAGGAGAATAATATACCTTTTAAAGAAACCGATAATGTCGCTCAAATGAATTTCGAACGCGGGCTCGTAAGTCTTAGTAGGTGAGAATTGTTGAGACATATTCTACGCTAAGTGTGATTTGATTGTATTAGAGGAATCGTATTATCGAAATTCCCAGGGTTGTCAGCAAAGAAATAATAGCGAGCCTTTCCCCTGTACTCATTTGACGGTCAGGTTTCGGTTCCTTCATCGGAATCGTCACCACCGATCCAGGCTCGACTTTTGGGTAAGATCTGAAAAATAGAAACCGTGTCGTCCGATGCGTTCTTCCGTTCGGATAACTCACATATGTTCTGTTTTTTCGTGCCCTCTCCGTATACCCACCTGCCTGGGAAATGTATTCTTTAAAATTAAAGCCTTTATCGAAGTTAACTACGGAGGGATTATACACACCTCCCTGGATACGCACCATTTCAGATTTTTTCGGAATGTATAATGTATCCCCATCTACCAAAAGCAGGTTCGCCGGAATATTTGGCTTTTCAACAATTGCTTTCAAATCAAGTGCCACAAGTTCTCTGTTCCGGTAAAAACGGGCGCCTTCAATGTATGCTTCCTTTTTCATACCGCCAACTTTCGGGAACAAATCGGAAATGCGTTCGAAGTTATTGAGAATGGTATAGGTACCTGGATAAGTTACCTCTCCTGCCACCGTAACGATTTTCTGACTTTCGTAACGAGGCGATTTTCTTACCAATACAATGTCGTAGGGAAGCAACTTGAATTTTTGATCTTCCTCATTCAAGACGAGGTTGTCAGTCACATTCAGTGTAAAGATCCGCACATTCTGTGATTCGGGAAGGCCGATCGTGTCATTTTTCACCCGGCGCGATACTTCAATGCGATAGGGAACCCCACCTTCTGTGTAGCCGCCGGCTTGGAAAATAAGGTCGGCAATCGTGATATCTTTATAATAGTAATAGGCTCCCGGATTGATTATCGATCCGTCGATAGAGAGATAAGTAAATTCTTTCAGATCTTCTACCGACTTGATTGTCAGGACATCTCCTGGCAAAAGTTGAATGTCAGGTATTTCGTTATTAATTAATTTCCTAAGATCGATCGCAACAAGCCCGGTTTGTGTATCTCCGCTGGCTCGCTCTAATAGTGCACGGTTTAAGAATGCCCGCTGGCCAATTCCCTGCGCGATATTGATCAGCTCTTTAACCGTCTTTGTTTTCTCATCCAAAGGATAAAAGCCCGGCCTGGTTACAGCCCCGCGGATTTCAACCTGGTTGGCGATTACGTCCAGAATTCTCTTGACAGTATAAATGTCACCATTCTTGGGCGTAAAAGAGGAAATCTGAGTGGAGTCAATCGTACCGATCACGAAATTGTTACCCGTATTGCGTTGGTACTGGATCATATCAGTGTAAGCCTCAGGCGCATAGCCACCAGAATAACGGATCATATCTTTCAATGTTTCCCCAGCCTTCGCTTCGAATATTCCGCTCTTCTTCACCTGACCTGCCAATTCGATCCTGACTTCATAAGGACGAATTAATATAATGTCCTGATCCTGCAGCGCGACATTGTCCTGCAAATCTCCGTCAATCAGAAACCGGTAAAGATCTATTTTGCGTATAACTTTATTGGCACGGATAATCTCAATATTACGGTAAGATCCATTGCGGTTGGGACCACCGGATACGTAAAGTGCATTAAATGCAGTGGCAAGTGAGGAAACCGTATAAGTACCTGGTTGAACCGCTTCGCCGATAATCATCACCCGGATACTCCTGACATTACCAAGTGTAATAGTGGAATACGTTCCTGATCCGGGTCTGTTTAATGTTGAATATGCTTGTCTGAGCCTGTTAACGATGCGCTCATTAGCCTGCTCTATGGTCATTCCATTTACATAAACCGGCGCCAGGTTCAACATTTTCACAGTTCCTTCCGGACTGATCTTCATGCGGAAGTTATCAACCGAGTTGCCGTAAATGTCAACGATCAGCTCGTCGTCAGGCCCAAGAATGTAGTTTTTAGGAGTTGGTATTCTAAGATTTGGTTCAAAAGTAGCTGCCGACCTGCCAAAGAACGCTGATCCGAAAGTCCGGCTGAGCCTGCGCATCTGCGCCCGGCCTGCTGCTGTGGAATCTCTTTCATTATTAGTTTCGTCATCCAGCTCGTCCCGGTCATCTTGTTCACGGGTTTCATCAATCTGATCCCGGTTTGGATCGTTTTGTGCATTGTTACTTTTGGATGTTTGCTGCAATCGTCTTCTGATCGTCGAAATATCATCCAGAGAGTAGCCTCGCTGTAATGCTGCCCGCTCAATATCCATATCCGACATGCCGGCGCCTTTGGCCTGATTGTAAAATTCAACAGCCTGTGTATTAGTGACCTGCGAAGGATCTACTGTCGGCTGGCCAGCTGGCTGCGTAGTTTGTGGTGCTGTATTCTGTGCAAAAACGGAGAGGCTCGAAATGATCAGGAAAAATAAAGAAATACTTTTCCAGTATTTCTTTTGAGAGGATTGATAATGCATGCAGTGTTTTATATTTCGTCCGGTACCTGCGTTTTTACAAGTACCGGCGTGATTTGAATATCCTAAGTTGCGGTAAAACTACAAAATCTTATCATAATATAGTTCTTCCCAAGTCAGCTGCTGAATCCTACGATTCAACACGAATTGAAAGCTCTTTTAACTGACTATCAGCTATTACTGATGGCGAGTCGATCATAACGTCGCGGCCTGAGTTGTTTTTCGGGAAAGCGATGAAATCGCGGATCGATTCGGCACCTCCAAAAATTGAACATAACCTGTCAAAGCCGAATGCGATACCTGCGTGTGGCGGCGCACCAAATTCAAATGCATTCATCAAAAAGCCAAACTGATCCTGCGCTTCCTCAGGTGAAAACCCAAGAATCCCGAACATTTTCTGTTGGAGCTCTTTCTCAAAAATACGAACTGAACCTCCGCCCACTTCAACGCCGTTGATAACCATATCGTATGCATTCGCACGCACAGATCCCAGATTCCCGTCGAGTAACCCAATATCCTCCGGCTTCGGGCTTGTGAACGGATGGTGCATTGCAAACCACCTGTTTTCCGTTTCTCCAAATTCCAATAAAGGAAAATCCAGAACCCATAGCACTCTGTATTCATCCGGATTTCTCAATCCAAGGCGCGTACCCATTTCCAGACGAAGTTCGTTCAGTTGCTTGCGCGCCTTGTCAGCCTGTCCCGAAACTATCAATATTAAATCGCCGGGCTTAGCATTGAACGCAATGATCCATTTCTTAATGTCTTCTTCCGTATAGAATTTGTCAACGGAGGATTTGATTGAACCATCGGCATTGTAACGCACGTAAATCAATCCTTTTGCTCCGATCTGGGGGCGCTTCATCCAGTCTGTCAGTTCGTCGATTTGTTTACGCGTATATTCAGCGCAACCGGAAGCGGCAATACCAACGACCAATCCTGCGTCGTCAAATACACCAAAGCCTTTTCCTGACGTAAGATCTTGATCTTCACCTTTCAATTCAGTAAATTTCATTTCAAAACGAATATCAGGCTTGTCGGAACCATATTGGCGCATAGCTTCCGCATAAGTCATACGCGGTACCTCCGGCAAATCAATTCCTTTTACATTCTGGAAAAGATTCCGGATCATTCCTTCGAATGTATTGAGCACATCTTCCTGCGTCACAAAAGACATTTCACAGTCTATTTGCGTAAACTCAGGCTGGCGGTCTGCACGAAGGTCTTCATCCCGGAAACACTTCACTATCTGATAGTAACGATCAAAACCGGCTACCATTAACAGTTGCTTGAAAGTTTGCGGGGACTGCGGCAATGCATAAAATTCACCCGGGTTCATTCTGCTCGGCACAACAAAATCCCTGGCGCCTTCCGGTGTGGATTTAATAAGCACCGGCGTTTCTACCTCTATAAAATCAAGGTTGTCCAGATAGGTACGGGTGTATCGGGCAACCTGGTGTCTCAATTGTAAATTTTTGCGAACGATATTTCTTCTCAGGTCAAGATATCTGTATTTCATTCTGATATCGTCACCACCGTCGGTTTCGTCTTCGATCAGGAATGGGGGAAGTTTCGCAGGATTCAGAACGCTCAGCTCAGTCACCCGTATTTCAATGTTACCGGTAGCGATTTTATCGTTCTTAGAAAGGCGCTCTATGACCGTTCCTTTGGTAGAAACCACAAATTCGCGGCCCAGTGAGCGGGCGATTTCAAGCACATTTGCAGGCGTTTTACCCTCTTCAAAAAGCAGTTGGGTAATGCCATAGCGATCGCGAAGATCAAGCCAGATCATACCTCCCTTATCGCGAACCCGCTGAACCCAGCCGCACAATACAACCTCCTGATTAACATGTTCTAAGCTTAATTCCCCACAGGTATGTGTACGTAACATATAACTATTTTAATACTGATATATAGAAAGCGCCTGATAATAAATGGCGCAAAAGTACGTATTTTTAGCAAATCTAACATGCAAACGTTTTTTATGAGTGTATATAAAAGTATTGGAGGTCAGCTCGGAATGGCTGCGGCGTCATTATTATTTTGTTTGACCACTGCCTGCCACCCGGAACCTGAACCACCACTCGGAAGCTCAGACGAGTTTGAAACAGTACCTGAACAATTCCCGATCGCGCCGGGAATTATCGACGAAGCTTCGGGGCTGGCGCAAAGTAATACGATGGCTGGCTTTCTGTGGAGCAACCAGGATGCGCAGGCGCCCAACTCGATCTATCTGATCAGTAAAGACGGGAAATCGATTAAAGAATTTACAGTACCAGGTACAGCTAACAGGGATTGGGAGGAAATCGCATCCGGGCCCGGGCCTGTTGATGGTGTCAGCTACCTTTATATTGGTGAAATTGGAAATAACAATGCGCCGACTGCTCCCACAAGTACCATTTACCGCGTGCGCGAGATCGCTGATCAAAATGCTTCTTTCAATGAGTCAATGGTTGAGAAGATCAACTTTACCTATCCCGATGGTCCAAGAGATGCCGAGTCGCTGATCGTTGATCCGGTGACAAAGGATATTTTTGTGATATCAAAAGGGCTGACCTCTGATGTATACCGACTTCCGTTTCCTCAGTCGACCGGCGAAACGATGACAGCCGAGAAAGTCGGTGATGTGCCGTCAGTGTCAATTGCGACTGGCTCCACGATTTCGAGGGATGGAAAGGAAATTATGGTCCGGACTTACCTGGGAGTCTACTATTGGAGAAGAGAAGAAGGGCAAACCATAGCGCAGACGATCACAAAGCCTGCGACGAAGCAGCTGACCGTTGCATTGGAGCCACAAGGCGAAGCTATTTGCTTTGATATTACAGGAAGCGGTTTTTATACGCTTAGTGAAAGGTCCAATGCGACCAGTGTTTCTTTGAATTTTTACAAAAGAAAATAAAATAGGGTATGCTAAAAAATCTATTGACGGCAGCACTGGTACTATTTGCTTTTGCAGCAAATGCCCAAACTGAATCTTACGAAAAGTGGATCCGGGACAATTATTCGAAAGCAGAATATGATATTCCTGTGCGGGACGGGATCAAGCTGCACACGATCGTGTATTCACCCAAAGATGCGGCCGGAGATAAGAAATACCCTTTCTTAATGCAGCGAACGTGTTACAGCGTCGCGCCTTATGGAGTAGACAATTATCCTCCAAGACTGGGACCAAGCCCGGCGCTAATGCGGGACAAGTTTATTTTTGTGTACCAGGATGTGCGTGGCCGCTATATGAGCGAGGGACAATGGACGAATATGACCCCACATATTGATCAGAAAAAGAAAAAGACAGATGTGGACGAAGCTTCCGACACTTACGATACTATCGAGTGGCTTCTCAAAAACATCCCAAATAACAATGGTCGGGTAGGGCAGTGGGGCATTTCCTATCCCGGTTTTTACACAACTGCCAGCGCACTTTCAGGGCACCCCGCATTGAAAGCTTCGTCGCCGCAAGCGCCTATCGCAGATTTCTTTTTCGATGATTTTCACCATAACGGCGCTTTTACGCAAGGATATTACCTTACATTTCCTGTTTTCGGGATCACGCCGCCAAAGCCTACAACTACTTCCTGGTTTGCCGGAGAAATGATCAAGCCAGAGCCTGATGGTTATACATTTAACCTGAAAATGGGTTCGCTTAAAAATTTCGATAAGTACTATGCTAAAAACTGGTATTGGCAGGAAACGGTGGAGCATCCCAATAAAGATGAATTTTGGGAAAAAAGGGACATTCTGCCGCATTTGAAGGATATTAAGCCTGCATTTATGACGGTAGGCGGCTGGTTTGATGCAGAAGATCTGTATGGCCCGCTGAATACCTACAAGACGATCGAGAAAAACAATCCGTCTGCTTATAACACGCTGGTAGTCGGTCCGTTCGGGCATGGGCGGTGGAGCCGTGAAACCGGGCATACGCTGCACAATGACATTTATTTCGGGGATAGTATTGCCACTTTTTACCAAAATAATATTGAGGCCAAATTCTTCAAACATTTCCTGAAAGAAGCGGGCGACGGGAAAACAGGCTTACCAGAGGCTTATTTATTTGATACCGGTAAAAAGGAATGGAAGACTTTTGATAAATGGCCGGTAGCGGCAGTGGAAAAGAAGAAATTGTATTTCCATGAAAAAGGCAAGCTGGATTTTAATGCACCGAAAGAGGGGAAATCGGTCAGCGAATATGTGAGCGATCCTTTGAAACCTGTTCCTTACACTGCCAATTACAAGCAAATGTCCGGCTTCACGCCTTTTGAATATATGTCCGAAGATCAGCGTTTCGCCGCTGCAAGGCCGGATGTACTCGTTTTTGAAACCGATGTGCTCGATCAGGATATTACTCTGGGAGGCGAGATTTCTGCATTGCTTAAAATCAGCAGTACCGGAACCGACGCGGATTTTTTTGTGAAACTGATCGATGTTTACCCGGGCGACGAGAAAAACCACGCTTATCTGACAGATCCGAAAACGGTACTCGCGGGTTACCAGCAAATGGTCAGGAGCGAAATTATGCGGGCGAGGTTCCGTAACAGTTTCGAGAAGCCGGAGCCGCTGGTTGCAGGGAAGGTGACGGACATTCAGTTCTGTTTGCAGGATGTGTTGCATACTTTCAAAAAAGGCCACAAAATCATGGTACAGGTACAGAGCACTGCATTCCCGCTATTTGATCGAAATCCACAGAAGTATGTGGATAACATTTACAAAGCGGCGGATTCGGACTTTACCGCAGCCAAGCAAACAGTATATCACCAGGCTGACGCTGCCAGTGCCCTTGAAGTGGACGTGATCAAATAATGCCAGACATTTTTATGAAATTTAAATCAATAGTAATGAGCATTACCGCTGCCAGCTTGCAGGGCGCGAGCATTTTTGCGCAGGAAATTAAATATCCTCAGACAAATAAAATTGAGCACACCGATGAATATCACGGTACCAAAGTTGCCGATCCTTACCGGTGGCTCGAAGATGACAGGTCGGAGGAAACGGCGGCGTGGGTGAAGGCGCAGAACGAGGTGACTTTTGGTTATCTGGACAAAATTCCATTTAAAGGAAAGATTTTCACTGACCTTGAAAAAGCTTACAACTACCCTAAATATTCAGCGCCCAGCAAAAAGGGTGAATACTTTTATTTCTACAAAAACGACGGACTGCAAAACCAGGCGGTACTTTATCGTCAAAAAGGGCTGAAAGGCGCTCCCGAAGTGGTTTTGGATCCTAATAAACTTTCCACGGACGGTACTACCCGATTATCCGCATTTAGCTTATCGAAAGACGGTGCGCACGCAGTGGTCGGACTTTCCCGGGGAGGCTCTGACTGGCAGGAATATGGCGTAATGGATATGAAAACGCTCTCCATGTTGCCGGACAAGATCGAGTGGGTGAAAATCTCCGGCGCGGCCTGGCAGGGAAATGGATTTTATTACAGTCGCTACCCGAAGCCCAACGGCAGTGCATTGGCGGCTAAAAACGAGAATCACCAGGTGTATTTTCACACGGTCGGGACGGAACAGAAAGATGATAAGCTGATTTTCGAAGACGCTGCAAATCCGCAACGTTTCCATATTGTAAGTACGACCGAAGACGAGCAATATGCCGTGCTGAGCGTGAGTGACAGGGGTAAAGGGAAAGACGGAAATAGTGTTTGGGTTTTGAAAAGAGGCGAGAAGGATTTCAAAGCGATCAAAGAAGAGATTACGGATTTCAGTTACGGAATTATTGACAATCTGGGTGAGGATTTCCTGGTAGAAACAAACGAAAATGCGCCAAATAGCAAAGTAATGCTGTTTGAAACCAAAACCGGAAGTTGGAAAACTGTGATTGCAGAAAAGCCGGAACCTTTGCAGGGAGCAGGCACGGCGGGTGGCAAACTTTTCGCCACTTATTCCAAAGACGTTACCACGCGGGCTTACGTATATAAACTTACGGGCGACCTTGAAAAAGAAGTGAAATTGCCCGCTTTGGGTTCTGCGAGTGGTTTTGGCGGGGAAAAGGATGATAGTTTTGTTTTTTACACATTCACCTCATTCAATTATCCTCCGACTATTTTCAGGTACGAGATCGGTTCTGGAAAAAGCGAAGTTTTCCGGGAGCCTGAGGTGGCATTCAAGCCGGCGGAATATGAAACCAGGCAGGTTTTTTACCCGAGTAAAGACGGTACCAAAATCCCTGCATTCATCACTTTCAAAAAGGGACTAAAACTGGACGGTACCAATCCGACGATATTATATGGATACGGTGGCTTTAATGTAAGTCTTCCACCATCATTCAGCCCCACGCGCATTCCATTCCTGGATCAGGGTGGCGTGTATGTGCAGGCCAACCTGCGCGGCGGAAGTGAATACGGCGAAAAGTGGCACGAACAAGGTATGAAGCTGAAAAAGCAGAATGTATTTGACGATTTCATTGCGGCAGCCGAATATCTGATCAAGGAAAAATATACTTCACCGGAGCGGCTGGCGATACAAGGCGGCTCGAATGGCGGCTTGCTGGTCGGCGCGGTAATGAACCAGCGACCTGAATTGTTCAAAGTGGCATTTCCGGCTGTGGGAGTGATGGATATGCTGCGTTTTCACAAGTTTACCATCGGCTGGAACTGGATTGCAGATTATGGCAGCAGCGATAATGCAGAGGAATTCAAGGTATTGCGCGCCTATTCGCCGCTTCATAATATTAAAGAAGGAGGTCAATATCCAGCAACCATGATCACCACCGCCGATCACGACGACCGCGTAGTTCCCGCGCATTCATTTAAATATGCAGCAGAGTTACAGGCTAAGGCAGGCGCGTCTTCTAAAAACCCGCTGCTGATCCGCATTGACACCAATTCCGGTCACGGAGCCAGCAATACCAAGAAAGCATTGGAAACGCAGGCTGATATTTACGCGTTTTTGTTTGCGAATATGGGGTTGGTCTGGAAGTAAGTTTACCTTCTGCTAACAAGCTGAGGCAATGCAGCTTTGAGATCGCCTATTACCATTTTTGTGCGGAGATCGACACCAGTTTTTGTTAAATGATAATTGGTGTCGAAAAAGAGTGAATCGTGGAAATTGTAGTCTTCGGGAGGAGCCAGTAAAGAAAATCCATTGTTTAGTAATTCAAGATGAATTTTCTGAATCAGATTTTTTTGATTTTTAAAAGAGCTCGATTGATAAGCAGGTGGAATGATAAACAGGCTTGCCGATTTTGATTTCACCAGCTTATCAAAGTCTTTTAGAAGCGCAATACACTCATTATTAATCTCCTCTTCACCCGTTTCCGGTTTGGTGACCTCTACTTTCTTGGCTGGCAGGTCCCAATGGATAAAAGCGTCACCATTCTCATTGAATGCACCTCTGTGATAAACACCTATTTTTCCTTGGCTAACCGACGAGCTTTCGAATTTGAGTTTAGAGGCTGCATATTGAGGAATATGCGGAAGTAAACGGTACCAATGTGCTAAACTCACCAACTTTCTTCCATCAGGAAAAATATCAAAGAGAACTGATAGTAACTCCGCCTTACCATAAAAAGAATCTGTATAGAACTGGCTGTATTCTGGTGATATAATAACAATATCACCTCTATTAACAAACCGTTCAATATCTCGTATCTGGTATTTTAAGCCTATACTGGCGTGTACTCCTGCGTTAATAACCAGCATTTTTAAACTTCTCTGAATAGTCCGGCTATCTAATCCGAATGCCAGATTTGATCCTCCTGCAAAAATGATCTTTGGTGATTGCGAGCCGGAAAGCATTTTATGCTTGTCAGGTACCGCGCCTAAAATACTTTCCCGGGCTTTATAGCTATGGATGTAAAATAGCGAAAGGCCAAGAATACCAGTAGTTATAGTTATGAAAATGGCTATCCTGGATAGGAACTGTTTCATTTGAATTAGAATTGAAAATAGATGAATTCCTGATTTTGCTTGAAATGCGCCAGGCAGATCAGGAAAATGGATATATATGCGACCCATTTTAAGGAAGTAGACCAGGCTGGTTTCATGGCGAGCCCGTGTGATTTGTCTCTTTGCAGCCATTCAATAGTAACTAAGGCGCCCATTGCAGCCAGTTGAAACAGATAAATACCGGGAGCTGGTTTAGTTAGCAGTGTTTTGTCAAAAAGCCCGTCGAGGTAGTGAAATGCAGTTGTAAGGTTCGGTGCGCGGAAGAATATCCACCCGATCAGTACCAATGCGAATGTGAAGGTGATTTGCAGAAGTTCAGTGATCGAGGGAAGTAATTTACCTTTTGCTGCGGTGTCGGTATGCTGTCTGTTTTTGCCGAAAATCAGCAAAGGCAGAAACAGCAAACCGTGATAAAATCCCCAAATGAGAAAGTTCCAGCTTGCCCCGTGCCAAAGTCCGCTTACAGCGAATATGATCAGTGTATTCCGGATGCTTTGAAGTTTACCGTTCCGGCTTCCACCCAAGGGAAAATAGAGGTAATCCTTAAACCACGATGAAAGTGAAATGTGCCACCTCCGCCAAAACTCGGCGATATCTCTTGAAAAATAGGGATAGTTGAAGTTTCGAAGCAGCTCAAACCCGAATAGCCTGGCGGTACCCAAAGCAATGTCCGAATAGCCAGAAAAGTCACCGTAAATCTGAAAAGCAAAGAAAACAGCTCCCACCAGCAAGGTACTTCCCGAATGGTGCGAGGGATCTGAAAACGCCAGATTCGCATATTCTGCACAACCATCGGCAACCACGATTTTCTTGAAAAAACCCCACAGCATCTGCCTCATTCCGTCTACCGCCTGACTGTAAACGAATCGCCGGGGCCTTTCAATTTGCGGCAGCAAATGCGTAGCTCTCTCAATTGGACCAGCCACGAGCAGCGGGAAAAAGCTTACAAATAAAGAATACTCGACAATGTTGACGGAAGGCTCTATTTTCCGGTTATAAATATCAAATACATAGGAAAGTCCGTGAAAGGTATAAAAGGAGATTCCGATCGGAAGAATGATACTAAGCATTTGTGTATTTGAGCCTACACCTCCAAGGCGCAGCAACTCTGCAAAAGAATCAATGAAGAAATTGTAATATTTGAAAAAGCCCAAAAACCCCAGATTGATTGCTACACTGATAATAAGCCAGGCTTTTCGAAGTTTGTCAGATTTAGAATGATGGATTTTGAGGCCGCTGTAAAAATCGAGGGCAGTGGAAAACATTAACAGAAACAGAAATCTCCAATCCCAGCACCCATAGAAGAAATAGCTACCAGTCAAAAGCAGGATGTTCTGAAACCGCAGAGAGTTCTTTGTGACAAACCAATAAAGGATAAATACTGTCGGCAGGAACAGTGTAAAGCCGATCGAGTTAAAAAGCATATGCGGGTTGTTAGAGTCAGTAAGATTCAGATCTGAGCTAAATCTTTTGTCTTCCCTTTATTTCCCGGCAGATACTAATTAGTAACAGTAGATATGTAACTGGTTTTTATTTAGAGTCTTGATACCTCTAACTCTATCATGACTTTATGAAAAAACTTCTAGTTGCTGTTCTCCTGTTAATTTGTGCCAACAGTTATTCCCAGACATTGGAGGATGACAGGCTTGCGCTGATTGCTTTTTATAATGCAGCAGACGGGCAGTCTTGGTTTTCTGAAAGGCCACATGATAATCCGACTTGGCAGGTTCCAGGGCAGCCAGGTGACAATCCATGCAGCTGGAACGGCGTGACATGCGAAGGAAACAGGGTTGTAGGGCTGGCTCTCTCAGGAGAAGATGTGTCCGGGACAATACCGAAGGAAATAGGAAATCTTACCGCCTTGAAGTCACTTATACTTCCTGGTGGTGGCTTTTTTCAGTTTCAACGTCCTACGCTGTATGGAAGCTTACCACTCGAATTTGCAAATCTTGTTAATCTGGAAACACTTGACTTGTCCGCTAATTTTTTTGACGAAGAAAATTCTCACGTCCTTTTCAGCCTTCCCAAATTAAAATCACTTTCTTTTTCCGCTAGCTGGCAAATTCCTGCGGCCATTGGAAATTTATCTAATCTTGAAACTCTCGTTATAGATAATGGTGGTACAATAAATCCGGTTGAGAACCTAGGTGCATTTCCTGTTGAAATCAGTAATCTAACTAAGCTCACCAGCCTGCGTATTCACAATACGCGCTTTCGTAGTGGGATTCCCACTGAAATTGGAAATTTGATTAATCTAAAGTCACTCTACATGTCTGCCGCTGTCCAGGTAGGATCAATACCTGCTTCAATAGGGAACCTGGCGGAACTCACCTCACTCTATTATTCTGAAATGCCAAATTCGGGTCCCGTTCCGTCTGAGATTGGGAATCTTGTTAAACTGACGCGCCTTGAAGTTACAGGATTAGGTAACGCAGGTCCAATACCAACGACAATAGGAAATTTGATCAATCTGGACGTCCTGGATTTGCATGGTAATGGCCACACAGGCACAATCCCTGCATCTTTTAACAAATTGACCAAAATCAATTATTTGGCTCTGTTTAACAATTATCTCAATGGACCGCTCCCCACGCTGTCCTCATTGCGATCGCGGAAAATAGACATAAGAATTAATAATTTTACTTTTGATGTCCTTGAGACATACGAGAATAGATTTAGCCAATATAGTGATCAGCGAAAAATACCTGTGATGAGGGAGAACGGCGTGTTGTCTGTAAATGCAGGCGGAACAATGTCGAGAAACACATACAGATGGTATTACGATAATCTTTTAGTTGCTACAAAAACGGGTGACAACACTTTTACTCCCACAGATCTGAGAGATTATCGCGTAGAGGTTACCAACACAATTGCAGTGGGAGCCAGATTAGTAAGCGAAACGGTCAGAAGTCCCCTTCCCGTGACACTTATGAATTTCGAAGCAATGCCGCAGGATGGCCGCAATCAGCTAACCTGGAAAACTACTTCAGAGACTAATAATAAGGGCTTTGAAATCGAGAGAAGCAGGGATGCCAGGACGTTTGAGAAAATTGGTTTTGTGGAAGGAGCGGGGGACGCACAGCAAACCGAATCATACCGGTTTACAGATTTAGATCCCTTCAACATCACCTATTACAGATTGAAACAGCTCGACCACAACGGAGTTTTTGAGAACTCAAAAATTATTATGGTAAAGAACGAGCGGGAAGTGATCATTTATCCAAATCCAGCCCGTGGCTTTTTGACTGTTTCAGGAATTGATAGTGAAAAAGATATGTCGGTGTTAAATCAAGTGGGTGATATTGTTTTAAAACAAAAAGTGGAACCTTTAAAACCCGTCCATATCGGAACGTTGCCAAATGGTATTTATACAATAAAGATCGGCGGCACAACGAAACGCGTGGCTATTTCAAAATAGTAACTAAGGTAATTTCTCCTGTAAATGGTCTGTTCTTAAAGGAGCGGACCATTTTGCTGAAAAACTATCAATTCTCACATTAATTCTTAATTTATTTCTACGTGCAGGATACAACAGGACGGTGCGTATAGCTAAGTTTTCTATTCTTGTGAGCTGTTTCCAGAGTAGTATTTGTTCCCGCAAGCCCTTTCTGCAAACTAAGGTCCTTTACCACAAAACGATTAAATATTTAACTAAAAGAATATGAGCAGTTCTAAAGTAAGCCAGTATAGGTATGTAAGCTATTTGTGGGATGATGAAAAAGCGGCTTCGCTCGGAGACGATCAGGTAGCACTTCTTCTTTACCGTTCCAATCTGTTAGGGGCCGACCTCCGACTGACCAATTATGCAGGTGGAAACACCAGCTGTAAAACGATCGAAAAAGACCCTTTGACAGGAAATCCTGTGGAGGTAATGTGGATCAAAGGCTCAGGAGGCGATATCGGTACGCTAACCAGAAGCGGACTGGCTGGTTTATATGTTGACAGACTACATAGTTTAAAAAGTATCTATCGCGGGCTGGAATTCGAAGACGAAATGGTGGAGCTTTTCAACCACTGCATTTACGATCTTAAATCAAAAGCACCTTCTATTGACACGCCGCTGCACGGTTTGCTGCCTTTCAAACATATTGATCACCTGCATCCTGACGCATTGATCGCTATTGCAGCTTCAAAAGAAGGGGAGGCTATTACAAAGGAATTATTTAACGGTGAACTGGCGTGGGTGCCCTGGCAACGTCCCGGCTTCGATCTTGGATTGCAGCTGGAACAGGCGCTCGCGGATAATCCCGGCATTCGTGGCATCGTGTTAGGCGGTCACGGGTTGTTTACCTGGGGTGATACGGCTTACGAATCTTACATCAATACATTAGATACTATTGAAAAGGCTTCGGAATACCTCAATGCAAACTACGGCAAAAACCGTCCGGTTTTCGGAGGAGCGAAGCTGCAAAGCGAGCCGCAGGAACGTCGCACGGAAATTGCCGGAAAACTGGCACCCTACCTCCGCGGGCTGGCGTCCGACAAACAGGCGATGATCGGTCATTTTACCGACGACGAGCGCGTTCTGGAATACATCGCAAGTAATGATCTGGAAAAACTGGCACCACTCGGAACCAGCTGCCCTGACCACTTTTTGAGAACGAAGATCCGCCCGTTGGTACTCGACCTTCCTTTTGAAAAACTGGCTGCGACAGATCAGGAGATATTAGACCATATTCGCCCGCAATTTGAAGCATATCGTGCAGACTATCAGGCATATTATGACCGAAGCAAACACGATAACAGCCCCGCAGTACGTGACCCGAACCCGGTGATCATTTTGCTGCCAGGCGTTGGAATGTTTTCATTTGCGAAAGACAAGCAGACTGCGCGTGTTGCAGCTGAATTCTATATCAATGCAATCAATGTAATGAAAGGCGCTGAGGCGATCTCTTCTTACGTTTCATTGCCGGAGCAGGAAGCATTTGATATTGAATACTGGTTGCTGGAAGAAGCGAAATTGCAGCGGATGCCGAAAGAAAAGTCAGTTTCGCGTAAAGTTGCGTTTGTTACCGGAGGTTCTGGCGGTATTGGAAAAGCGATCGCGCAAAAATTGTTGCAGGAAGGCGCTTGTGTAGTTATTTCTGATATTGATGAAAAGGCGCTTGCAGAAACAAAAGCTGAGTTTGACGGAAAATTTGGAAAGGATTTTTCAGATACTACGATTGCAAACGTGCTGGATGCAGACCAGATTAAGGCTGCATTGCACGCCACCAAATTGAAGTACGGCGGACTGGATATCGTAGTGAACTGCGCTGGTCTTTCTATCTCAAAACCAATAGCGGAAACGACGATTAAGGATTACGATATTTTGCAGGATGTTTTGGTTAAAGGTCAGTTTCTGGTTTCTCAGGAATCGGTTGCGATCATGCGTCAGCAAGGTTTGGGTGGTGATATCATCAATATTGCGAGCAAAAACGGTATTGTTTCCGGCCCGAACAATGTGGCTTACGGAACTGCAAAAGCAGCTCAGCAACACATGTCGAGGCTTTTGGCTGCTGAACTTGGTCCTGACAGGATCCGTGTAAATGTGGTCAATCCGGATGCAGTAATTGCAGGAAGCAAGATATGGGAAAGTGGCTGGGCTGCCGGCCGCGCCAAAGCTTATGGTATTAAAGTTGAAGAACTGCCTGCTTACTATGCAAAAAGAACTGTTCTGAATGCGGAGATCCACACGGAAGATATCGCAAACGGAGTTTACATTTTTGTGAGTGGCTTGCTGAACAAAAGCACAGGAAACGTGATCAACGTGGATGGTGGAGTTCCTGCGGCATTCCTGAGATAAAATCATTGAGTGAAATACGCCGGGGCCGAGAAGCCCCGGTTTTTTTGTTCCATTTAAAACCATTTACCGATGAAAATTGAACAATATCAGATTGACCAGCACAACGATAGTCTGCTGTCAAGACATAACAATCATTTTACCTTTGCCAAGGAACAACTGGCGGAGCAGGGGATCAATGCAGACGATGTTGTAAAAGCATTGGCAGATTTTCAGGTAGCTATTCCAAGCTGGGCTTTGGGAACCGGCGGGACCCGTTTCGGGAGATTTTCGGGTGTAGGCGAGCCGCGTTCGTTGGAAGAGAAAATAGAAGATGTAGGCTTGCTGCACGCATTAAACCGTTCAAGCGGCTCTATTTCACTGCACATTCCGTGGGATATTCCCGGTCAGGCGCAGTCGATCATGGATCTGGCTTCGTCGGTGAATCTGAAATTCGACGCGGTTAACTCCAATACTTTCCAGGATCAGAAAGACCAGGAGCAATCCTACAAATTCGGCTCACTTTCGCACGTTGATCCCAAAGTCAGGAAACAGGCTGTGGAGCATAATATTGAAGTGATCAAATACGGAAAAGAGCTGGGTTCAAAAGCATTATCGATCTGGTTGTCAGACGGTTCCTGCTTTCCGGGGCAATCGAATTTCGTAAGGTCTTTCCAGAATACACTTGAATCTTTGCAGGAAATATATGCTGCGCTGCCGGAGGATTGGAAGGTGTATGTGGAATACAAAGCTTACGAGCCTAATTTCTATTCGACGGTAATTCAGGATTGGGGAAGCTCGCTGTTGTTTTGTCAGAAATTAGGGCCAAAAGCAGATGTACTGGTTGATCTTGGCCACCATTTGCCGAATGCAAATATCGAGCAGATCGTCGCTACGTTGATGATGGAAGGTCGCCTCGCCGGTTTCCATTTCAACGATTCCAAGTACGGAGACGATGATTTAACCGTTGGCAGCATTCGTCCGTATATGTTGTTTTTGATTTTTGTAGAGCTTGTAGAAGGTATGAAACGTGCCGGCCGCGCAAGCGACACGTACGCTTGGATGATCGACGCGAGCCACAATGTGAAAGATCCTTTGGAAGATTTGCTGCAATCGGTAGAAGCCATTTTGCTGGCTTACGCACAATCGCTGCTCGTCGATCGGAAAAAACTGGAACAGGCACGCAACGAAAACGATGTGGTACTTGCCCAGCAGATCCTGCAAAATGCATTCAGAACGGATGTGCGGCCGCTGGTACGCGAATCCATGCGTTTGAGCGGCGGCGCGCTGGACCCGATCGCATTGTTCAGAAATTTGAGTGTAAGAACAGAATTAATGAATGAGCGGGGTAGGTTGACTGTCGCGACGGGGTTGTAGTGGTAGTGTCGTGCACGTGCCTTCGACCGCCCGACGGCCCGGTCCGCTCAGGCTAACAAACCTTGTCACACTGAGCGCAGTCGAAGTGCATGCACCATGCCTTCGACTTCGCTCAGGCTGACAAGTCAGCTCCGCTATCTCAAAGCGACTTCCTCCGAATCAACGTAAAAGGATTCTTGATCAGCGCCCTTTTATTTTCATTGATCAGCTCCGCGGCCGTTCTTCCCATTTGCTCATGATCTGTTGAGATGGTAGTAATCCCGTCCAGCAAAATCTCTTTCAGCGGCGTTTCATTGTAGGAAATAATACCAATATCCTTTCCAATCACCAGCTGCTGCTCGCGGCATTTCTTGATCAGATTTACCAGGTCATTTTCCTCAATAACTACATAAGCAGTATCCTTCACAGCCACACTGTTTTCATGAAAATCGTACATGATCTCATGCTGAAACTCGTGTTGGATGCAAAAAATGCGGAATCCTTTAATGATCTCTTTCGGGTAGCGGATAATAGTCGGGAAAATAAGGACAAGGCGCTTGTACACTTTCAGCAGATCAGTCGCTTCATTGAGTGCAAAAACAATATCCTTTTCGAAGTTCTGGTAAACGGAAGAATGCTTTTTACTTGGTAACTCTACGTCTTTATCCAGTAATATCAGCTTCTCGGCCGGAATCAGTTTCAGCGTCTCAATTGCGTCTTCGGCCTTTTCATAAAAATGCGGCATGATCACATAGTAATCATATTCGCCAAGGCTATTCTTAATGAGGTTCTTGAAAATGTTGGTATTGGAATGGTGAATGTGCAGATCGACATTTACATTCCTACCTATATTCTCTACAAATGCATTATAGATTTGCTTTTTGTAGTTACTTATTTTGTTGAAAACGAGCAGAATACGAAGCGAGGTTTCAATATCTACCCGATTTATAAAATACCCCTTTCCGCGCACTGATATCAACACACCATCCTTGATCAGATGTTTGTATGCTTTTTCAACGGTATCACGCGACAGGAGGTATTCTTCACTCAGTTGATTGATAGAAGGGATTTTGTCGCCCCTTTTCAGCTTTCCTTTGCTGATAGCCTGCAACAGCGATTTAATGATCTGAATGTACTTAGGGGCACTTTCTTTGAACTCAATATCAAACTGTATTTCCATTAATAAGTGGGTTTAGAATAGCCTAAAAATAACACTTTTATCCTGCATATAATAGCAAAAAACCCGCTGCAAATTGCGTTTACAGCGGGTTTTAAACTGATAGAATATATTATTATCGGGGACTTCGGCTGCTTCGTTCGCTGGCCCCGCGACTCGGGCTTTCCTGAGACGATCTTCCATTGCTGCGTGGTTCCGGCGCGCTTCTTTCCTGGCGGGTTTCACGCTGCGGCGCTTCATAAGATCCCCGCGACGGGCCTGGATTCGCAGGCGCATTATTGGAACGATTCGATCGTTCACTTCTCGGCGCGCTATATTCCGGACTGCTCGGCTGGCGGTTGCCACGTTCTGACTGGCGGGGAGACTCATATCTGTTCTCCACTGGTGCAGAAGGCTCCAAACCACCGCGGTTTCGATTGCTTCTCATATTCTCGCGGTCTTCCGACGGAATTCTCGGAGTACTTTCAATGCGCGAATTTTCACCTCGTTCATTGGAATTCTCGTTTATTCTGCCATTCCGGTCGCCCCGCTCGAAACCTCCGTTATTGCGTTCATTACTTCCGTTTATACGCTCGTTCCTGTTAGAATTTCCAGTCCGGTCGCTACGGTCGACATCGCCACCAATGCGCTCGTTTCTATTATTATAGTCATTGTTGCCACGACTTCCCCGGCCTGCACGGTCTGCGTCGATCACCGATCCGGTACGATCTGATCTGCTTCGTGCACCTCTGTCGTCATTATTATTTCCAGCTACGATCACCCGGCCGCGGCCACTTGGCGTTGCATCAATCGTGCGCACCGGAACACTTCTTCTCGTAACACGCTCAATCTCATCGCGTCTGGGTCCGTACACATAGGTCCGGTTGTTGCTGCGGTAATAGTTATTGATGATCACGGTCTGATTATAAACGTGCGTCACTCTCCTTCTCGGCGGGCAGTAGCTATGCCAGTTCCGGTAGCTCACGTATTGTTGTGGTACAAAAACCCACCAGAACGAAGGGATATTGATAGACACATTCACATTCATACCCGGACCCAGCGGAGCCCAGCCATAATAGCCGCCGCCCGAGCGCCAGTTGACCCACGCAGGTCCCCACTCGTAATCAGGGATCCAGAACCAGCCATTGAAATCGTCAAACGACCAGCGACCGTAGTGAAATGGCGCCCAGCCCCAGTCGTAATCCGAAACCCAGGTATTACCATATTCAGTCACTTCCCAGTATCCATTGGTTGAATAGGGTTGAAATTCCCTGGACACATCAGGAACCCAGACCGATCCGAATTGCGGGTTGCGTACCCACCTTCCGTAAGGCGATAATTCATTGTAAAACGTTTGGAACGAAACACTTACCCCTGGTTGTGCCTGAGTTTCGTTTGAAACCGAAACACCGCCTGATAAGATAACGAACAGGCCGAGGATCCGAAAAATGCGCATGGTGTTCATGGCTATGTGTTTAAATTGTTTTCTGTTTTTAAAAATCGTTTATTGGACTTAAACTTTTACGACGGGTTTAATTCTCTCTCAGGACGCAGGAATATGTGTTTAGGTTGCCTGAAAGCATTTTGCAAAGGCGTTATTTCTAGTAAGCGAGATATTATTTCAGCAATCAATTGTGAAACAGTCATTTAAGTTGTGTTTAAGTAGGGTTGTTGCTGAAAAATGCTTTCATTAAAGACAACTGAGCTCTATTAAAGCCCTATTTTTGCAGAAAAAATTAACAAGCGTTAACAATATCTCTTAACAGAATAATGATAAATCCCGAGACCCTACATGGAGAACTGACGTTTCAGACTGCACGCAGCGGGGGAGCGGGAGGGCAGAATGTGAATAAAGTTGAAACCAAGGTGGAGTTGCGGTTCGATGTGAAAAACTCGGCAGTACTTACTGAAAGTGAAAAGGAATTGCTGGTAGAAAAGCTTTCGTCCAAATTAACGAATGACCAGGTATTGGTATTATACCACCAAACCGAGCGGTCGCAGCTCGCGAACAAGGAGAAAGTGGTCGAGAAGTTCAACCAGATTATCAAACAAGCCAGTTTTATCCCGAAAAAGCGAAGACCAACCCGCCCGACGACCGCCTCCAAAATAGACCGGTTAAAAACCAAACAGCGCAATGCGACCGTCAAGGCAATGCGCAGGAGGCCCTCCGAAGACTAATTCAGTTTTTCAAATAATCTTAAAATGCACTCCGTTACTTCTCCCGAACCAAAATTCAGCGCGGTATTGACAATACCGGTTATCGTGGTTTCCCTCGGCTACTTTGTCGATGTTTATGACCTGCTACTTTTTAATATCGTGCGGGTGCCGAGCCTGAAAGATCTTGGATTGAGCGAAGAAGAGATTTCAAGAATAGGCGCCAATATCTACAACTGGCAGCAGGCGGGTCTACTGATCGGCGGGTTTCTGTGGGGTATCCTGGGTGACAAGCTGGGCCGGCGCTCGGTGCTTTTCGGGTCGATACTAACCTATTCGATAGCCAATATCGCCTGCGGTTTTACACACAATATCGAATTTTATTCAATGCTCCGATTCATTGCCGGGCTTGGCCTCGCGGGTGAACTCGGTGCGGGCATTACGCTCATTGCAGAGATATTGCCCAAGGAACTGCGGGGTTATGGCGCGTCGGTAGTAGCGAGTGTGGGACTTGCAGGAGCAGTAGCAGCATTCTTTGCAGTGAAGCTAACCGACTGGCGCACAGCTTATTTTATAGGCGGTGGGATGGGGCTGGTACTTTTGGCATTGCGGGTAAATGTGCTGGAATCCATAGTATTTAATAAAAGTCTCGAAAACCGTGGTAGCAAACCGGTCCCTTGGTGGACGATCTTCACAAACTGGTCGCGCTTCGTGCGTTACATTCGCTGCATGGGCATCGGGCTTCCTACGTATATGGTGATCGGTATCTACTCCACTTTCGGGAACGAGTTTGCCAAAGCGCTCGGGATCGCCGAAGAAGTGCCCGCGGGAACTTGCGTGCTGTACACTTACATTGGTGTAGTGACGGGAGATTTTTTCAGTGGTATCTTGAGTCAATGGCTGCGTTCACGCAAGAAAGCGATTTTATTAATGATGGGAATGACGCTAGCCGGCGTGGTCTGGCTGATTTACGGTGGAATTTCCTCCGCCTCCACACTTTACATTTGTTATGCGTGGCTCGGGTTTTCAATAGGCTATATTGCGATGTTCCTGACCACCACAGCCGAGCAGTTCGGTACCAACCTGCGCGCAACGGTCACTACTTCCGTCGCTAATAATGTCCGCGCGACTGTTTTACTTACATTACCTCTGTTCCAGTTCTTAAAACCTGATCTCGGTGTATTGCAGGCCGGTGCATTGGTCGGGTTTCTGTGTTTTGCACTCGCATTAATTTCTTTATCAAAAATGGAAGAGACTTATGGAAAAGAGCTCGATTATGAAGAAGTCTAAGCGACCTATTGCCCTGGTTCTCCGGCGAATATCAGCTTGTCGGGGGTAGGATATTCAATGAGTTTTGAGAAATCCGTTTTCCAGAAATCCAGGTCGAGTAGCTGCCCGTTTTCATCTTTGGTAAGTGTGATCACAACCGGCACATCGTCCTGGTCGACATATTCCGCCTGGATCAGATCGCCTGCATAAGCGTCCACATTTCCGCCCAGACTGATGCTGCCCATCTTTCCACCCTCATATTCATCCACATTTTCATTGATCTGAAAATCATTGATATTGAGGTCCACTTGCTTTAATAGCCTGTCGATCAGTTCTTTTTCGTTTTGTCTGATAGGTCTGATATTGTTCATTGAGAAACTGTTTTGTTCCGCCACTGCTCTGCTTTTCTTCCCACAAACCAGAATGAAAGGGCAAGAATGGCGAAGAATATTCCTTTATTGGTGCGATCCCAGAAGTACTCGAAATACCGGGTATATATATTGACGAGGAAGAAAATGAGGCAAAGATCACGGAGCGTATCCAGCCTGTTTTTGAAAGCATAATAGAGTAACCCTGCGAGCAAAATGGTAAATGCGACTGCCCAATACCAGAAATGTCCCTGCTTTAAAATTTTCCAGCCTTCCCAGTCGGCATAGTTGCCAAAAATCGACAACGTCCACGCTGCCAGCAGAAACAGAAACAGCCCGATGGAATAGGTGATTTCCCTGACGAATTTCAACGAATCAATGCGCTGCACGATCCAGGAAGAGGCCCAGATCGCTAACCCAAAAACGGTCATGCGCAGCGGGTAATTCATTCCAAGAAAGCGAAAACCGCCGTCTGACCAGAAGTAAGTCTGCGCGCCCCACCAGCCGGCGAGGGAAAGGATCATCACCGTCCAAAGCAATGTGGAATGCAGCAAAACTGCGATTCCTCCATATACTATCGCGGTAATAAACAGCGGCACGGCATAGTTGCTGTTTTCATCAGAAAAGCTTCTTGTCCAGTAAGTTACCGCAATGGCAACAGTAAGGATAATCGTGATATTGTAAGCCTCATTGCTGGCGCGGGCCTGCGGATATTTGATTTGCCTTCTTTTTGCAAGAAATACAAAAAAGGCGGAGAGCAGCGAGAATGCGATCCCGAATATGTTTTCCGAAATACCCCACTTCGTGCGCAGCGTTTCGATCCATTTCTCATCAATAACCAGCGCTCCGAA
This sequence comes from Dyadobacter sp. CY343, assembly GCF_021390335.1. Lineage (GTDB taxonomy): Bacteria > Bacteroidota > Bacteroidia > Cytophagales > Spirosomataceae > Dyadobacter. The sequence continues at coordinate 297,467 of NZ_JAJUXK010000001.1, forward strand.
TGCAAGTAAGCCGCAGGAAATCGCAGAGATCAGTGCGTAGATCGCGACAGTGTCCACGTTTGAGTTCCTGAGCTGGTAGCTGCTGCGGAGGTCGGCTGCCAGTTCCTTTGATATCTTATTGGTTTCTTCCCAAAACTGAATGGCCTTGCTGACGGTTTCTGCCTCTTTTTTATCTAATTCCATTACAATTTTTAGCGTTGATGAATATAATTTCTATGCCTGCTAATCGCACGGAAAGGGCAAAATAAAGCCCGGATTTTGTCCGGGCTAAAACTATCAATTATTTTTTCAATCCTGATAAAAACTCGACTACATCCCTGATTTCCCTCTTCGACATGATCGAGCCCATTGGCGGCATGCTGGAAGGAACGTTTTCGCGTTTCGCAATCCGCGCCGTCGCAATTTTCAGCGGCTCGGCTTCCGAAGTTTTCAGTACCAGCTCGTGTTCGTTTTCCTGCGCCAGGATTCCCGCCGCGCTGGTTCCGTCTTTAAGCGTCAGCACGACCATTCCGTAACCAGGCGACAACCGCGCGCTTGGTTCTACGAGTGCCTGCAATATTTGTTCACGCGTAAGTACATTGCCAATGTTCGAAAGTGAAGGTCCCACTTCTCCGCCTTGTCCGCCGATCGAATGACACCGGGAGCATTCGGCTGCCGAGCTGGTCAGGAAGTAACGGCGACCCAGTTGAGCATTCCCACCGTACAATGCATCCTGGTAGTCAGCCACAGAAGCGCCACTTGTGCGCAAGGGAGCCAGTTTTGCGATCAGCGAAGTTGACTTAGTTGAATCAATCGCTTCTCCCAAATCCAGCGCAAGGCTTGGCGGCAGTTTTTTATCGGTCATCCTTCCGATCAGATCGGTCAGGATAGTTTCCGTTTTTGCTACCGGCAAACTTCCCAGCACTTTCAGCATTTGCTGTTGTTCTCTTACACTGCCTTTTTCAAAAATCGCGTTTGAAATATCAGTAAGCGTTTCTTTTGACATAGTCACACTTCCAACCATACCCAGGGCAGCAGTACGCACGTCAGCATCGGGATCCGTCATACCCTTTTTCATAACAGTTTCCATCCCTGAATATTTCAGGTTATTGAGCGCCACGAGCATTGCCGCGCGCACTTTCGGATCCTTGTTATCATTCAGGATTTTAGCAAGAGATTCATTGCTTTCAGTTATGCCCAGATTTGTCAGCATTTGCGCAGTAGCGATCAAAACAGTCGGGTCACTATCCTGCAAAAGGTCAGCAACAATCGGTTGAACTTTACCTTTGATCGTAGCCGCGTTTCTTTCCACCACACCCCGGTAGCGTCCATCCACACGATCCATTACCGACGGGCTCGCCCAGGTTCCGAGGGTAGCAAGTGCCTCAGCCCTGATCTCCTTTTCCACGTCCGTGCGTTTTGCAAAAGCAATCAGATCGTTCAATTGCGCATCGCCGCCTACTCTTAATGCAGCATTGATCGCGCGGCGGAGTAACGGTTCGGATTTGAAGTTCTTATTGTTTAAAGTAGCTGCAAGTGCAGGTAATGCATTTGGGATTGAAAGGTCGTCATTGATCGCACGGGCCGTTTCTGCTACGATATATTCATCTTTGTCTTGAAGAAAAACGCTGATCTTGTCATTTTTCATTCTGCGCAAAACCAATACAGCCGCTGTACGAAGCGATTTTTCGGGACTGTTTGAAAGTGCCAGAATTGGTTCGGCTTCTCCAATACGTGACAGTGCCAAAACGCCAGCGTGACGAATATAAACGTCCTGGTCATTATTCGCTTTAAGCATATTCAATATCGGCGTAACTGCCTCTTTCGACTTGAAACGACCTAGTGCTTGCGCCGAAAAGAACTGTGCGCGTGGATTTTTACTTGAAAGCATCGGGATCAGCATCGGGCCAGCTTCCGCAATGCGCGCATCGCCCAATACCTTGGCAGCTTGAACTGCAATTTCTTCATCCGAATCTTTCAGTAATGTCATTAACACATTCGCGTAAGACTTATCTGTGCTTGCCAGTTGGCCCATTCCCCATATTCCGTGGATCCGGCCGAATTGATTTGCAGTTTGTGCGATCGCCTTGCTCAACACCGGAGCGCCTTTTGCGCCGCGTGAAGCCAGCTCAAACTGCGCTTTCTGCCGGATACGCATATCTTGGTTAGATAACAATTTCAGCAGCATATCGTCATTTTGCTCGGGATAGTTAAGCTGCATTAGTTTTTTAGTCTCAGCACGCAGCGCTTTCAGGTCATTTTTTTCTTCGGTTACATCCAGTTTCCAAACGCGTCCGTAGTTTTTAGTATCCCAGCCATTGATCCAGTCAGCCACATATAATGCACCGTCAGGACCGAAGCGAATGCCGGTTGGCAGAATGCCGGAAAGGATATTTTTTTCACCATTTAAAACAAAAGAAGCTCCTTTCGGTTTCAGTCCAAATGCCCAGATCGGCGAGCGGGCGGGGTTCCCTACGAATTCAACCAGGAAGAATTTATTTTTCCATTCCGAACCTAGCGCTGTACCCGGATTGTATTGCATTCCGGTCGGGCCATTTTTGAAATTCTGGATCGGTGGAATAATATATGCAGCCTGACCTTCCCAGCGCGGTTTGAACAGCTGTTCGTCCATCCACACTTTATAGTTGTTGTTCTTTGGATCTGTATATTTTCCATACTGCCAGTTTGACCGCCAGCCTGCATCAGAACCTTCTACCACGTGTACCAGACGCTCGCTTTCTCCCGGATGATCACCATCGTTATCGGAGCTGATCAGGTTTCCATATTCATCAAAAACAAACTCGTGCGTATTGCGTAGTCCGTGTGCAAAAACCTCGAAATCGCTTCCGTCCGGGTTAGAACGCGCGATAATACCAGAATTAGGATGCTCGTGTTTCACACCTTCGGCTGTTGTGATATTGGCGCCGATATCACCGATATTCCAGTAGATCTTTCCGTCTGGACCTTCAATTGGATTAGACATACCGTGTCCACCGAAGCCAATATGTACCCCATAACCGTGGCTGATCGACGTTTTTTCGTCAAGCACACCGTCGCCGTTTGTATCTCTCAGTCTCCACAAGTCCGGCGCGATCGCAACAAAAGCATCTTTCGCGCGTATCAGCAGCCCACCGGCTACGTCACTTACTTCTTCAAAGAAATCGTCCAATATTCTTGTCGAAACATCGGCAATACCGTCATTGTCCGTATCCTGAATCTTCCAAACCTCATCTTTTTCTACTGCCAGATCTTTCCAATCGTGCGAGCCGTCGCCGTTGAGGTCTTTCAGCCAGTTATTCTCCTTGCTTTTTTCGGGTGCAAAAGTGCTGCGCAGGAATGCACGGCGCTCCTCCACAGTTTGCAGGCCGATAGAAGCTGTCATCCAGTTCTGGTGACCGCGAATGTCGAATTCCGAGTTTTTCTGACGATTGGTACGGTTGAGGTAGACATTACCCCAGTCATCCATCGCTATTGCAACAGGATCGGGTGCAAGTGAATCCGACGCCCAAAGGTCGAGTTTCAGACCGTCAGCGAGTTTAATCGAAGTTTTTTCACGAATTTCTTTCGCCCTTGCTTTTCCGGTCGCCGCATCTTCCTTGATAATAAGTGCGGTGCTATTCGTTTTAGAAGTCTTGCCCGCCTTGTAAGTTGAGCCGGTCGGCGCCATTTTCATACAAGACACCACAACCACCGTGGTCGCAGCAAGAAGTAGTAAAGGTTTTTTAAGTTGGATTTTGGGGATCATTGAGATAATTGCTTATGCGGAATAATGTGTTTTCATTGAGAAAACGCATACAAAGTAATCAAAAAGCTCGAAAAATTGAGCTTTTTCTAAGATAGAACTGAGAGGGAATGGGATTTATTTAAATGGAAGTTGAAAGGAGATCTCTGGCTGAGATCGCAAAGTCCGGCATAACCGGCGCGGCAGAGCATATATCCAAATCCGTACAAATGAAGACGTTTTTGCGGGAGGTATAAACGTACACCACCTCATTTTCAGGGTAAATGTGCCAGACAACTTTTACATTTGCATTGAAATATTCGACTAGTTTTTCTTCAACGTTTTCAGCGTCATCGGTAGGGGAGATCACCTCAATCAGAAATTCAGGTATAGGTTCTTTATCCGAGGTTACAGAAGCATCAATTTGGGTTCCGCTGAAATAGGCAAGGTCCGGGCGCCGCATTTGAATGCCGCTTAGCATTACATCCTGCTCCATAATTAGCGCAGACCCTTTTTGAAAAGCGACAGTCCTGTAAAATAACTGCTGCAGACGCCTGATGATAAACAAATGCTTCTTTTTCAATTTCCCGAATCGAATAATTTTACCGTCGTTCCATTCATATTTAAAGCCATCGACGGATTCCCACTCCTGAAATTCATCCAGGGTGCGCGGTAAAACTGATGATGGGGAACGAAGTATCATAACTGACTGAGTTGTTATAGTTACTTTGCAAATGATCAAATAGACTAGCATAAATTTACTAATCCGTACATTACTATCAAAGTCATCGTGGCGGCACTGAAATCCCCCGGTTAGCAGAAGGATTTCTCAATGGTATAATTTTTTGTTAGAATGCAGCTTAGTGCGCATTTCGTTACTCTTAAACTTCTTGAATGGCTATCCAGGTCTTAATTACATTAGTGCTCGTTCTGTTGAACGGTTTTTTTGTTGCTGCTGAATTTGCTATCGTGAAAATCCGGGCATCTCAATTGGAGCAAAAGGCGCAGGAGGGTAATAAAATGGCCATTTTATCCAAAAAAATTGTCGCCAATCTCGACGGATATCTCGCTGCGACGCAGTTTGGAATTACGCTGGCGAGCCTTGGACTTGGGTGGATCGGGGAGCCGGTTGTTTCCAAGATATTGATCGGTGCCATGGAATTAGTCGGGATTTCTCTGGATCCGGAACTCGCACACCAGATCGCATTACCCACTGCATTTGCGATTATCACCGTTTTGCATATTGTTTTTGGCGAATTGGCGCCGAAATCCATCGCTATTCAACGCCCGGAAGCCACGACGCTGGTATTGTCTTACCCACTCCATATTTTCTTCCTGGTTTTCCGACCTATTGTTTGGATTCTGAATGGGATAGCCAACTTCATCTTGAAAGCCGTGGGTATCAGTCCGTCGCACCGAAGTGAAGTGCACAGCAGCGACGAGCTTCGGTATCTGGTTCAGCAGCAAAAAGATAGTGGAATGATAGAAGCAGCTGATTATGATTTGATTAAAAATGCATTCAACTTCTCCGAGCGCCTTGCCAGGCAGGTTATGATCCCGCGACCACAGGTGGTAGGTGTGGATATCAACGATTTCAATGAGGTCAAACTTGAGAAGATAATAGAGGAAGGATATTCAAGAATCCCGGTTTATGAAGATACCCTCGACCAGATCGTCGGTGTGCTGCATTTGAAGGATCTGCTATTAAAAATGCGACAAGGAAAGGATATCGTATTGCAGGAGCTCGTAAGGCCGATTTCTACCGTTCACGGGTCAAAACCTATTGGCGCATTGTTGCGAGATTTCCAGGTTAACCGTCAGCAAATGGCCGCAATTGTGGATGAATATGGCGGTTTTGATGGCATTATTACAATGGAAGATATTTTGGAAGAACTGGTTGGGGAGATCCAGGATGAATATGACAACGAAGCGCCGGTTCTTAAAAATGAAGGCGATAACAGCTTTACGGTACAAGGATCGATCTCAATTCAGGATTTGAACGATCGGTTGCCGCACGACCTGAGCAAGCACGCCGACTATGAAACATTGGCTGGATATCTTATCTGGAAATTCGGTCGCATTCCGGCTGTCGGTGAAAAAATCAAGACTAAACATTTTGAATTTACCGTGCTTAAAAAGCAGCGTAGCATGATCAGTCAGGTGAAGATTACGGTTTTGGAGAGCCAGGAATTATTTTAACTAAACTTTCCCAGTCAACGAAAAAGATCTGGAACAATTAGCCTACGCCTGATTGTAAAGCTTCAAGACAGTTTCTCTCATTTTGCCGCCTGTTTCACTGAGGATAAATGCAATACCCTCGGCCGTGTCGGCAGTCGAAATCCACTCGCTAAAATCAGAATCCGGCATTGCTTCCCGGTTATCGGGCGTGTCAATAATGCTCGGAACAACAACCGAGGCAGTGATATTGCTGGCTTTCCCTTCTGCATTGATCATGTCAGCCATTTGAAACAGCAGCGATTTCGATAGGGTATAAGCAAAACTTCCAGCGCCCTGAGCGGCTACAAGCGCCGGGCGTGCGCCGATAAATATGAACTGGCCACCTCCATTTGCTTCAAAATGCGCTTTTAGAGGTTTTGCCAGATTGAATGCCGTCGAGAAGTTCATTGTGATCATCTTCTCAATATCGGCGGGCGTTGTGTCGGCTAACTTTCCTGGTGCAAAACCTCCGGCCAGGAAAATACCCGCATTGATCCTGCCTGCTTTTTTGGCAGCATTTTCAACAAAACTCAAAGCCTGCGCTTCGTCTGAAAGGTCGGCAGGGTAGGTGGAAATTGTTTTTTGGTCAAAGTCTTTCGCCTTTCCGGAATCTCTGATATTAATATGTAAACCATAACCAAGCCCCGAGAGTTTTTTCAATACCTCTCCGCCCAGATTACCGGTCGCCCCGCTGATAATGATCTGTTTTAGCATGGTTATGGTTACTATTAAAGCTATTTATCCAGAATTTCAATCAGGAATTTGCGGAAAGGCTCTGCAAACTCTTTTCTTTTCAATGCAAATTCCACTGTCGTTTTAAGATAATCCAGCTTGTCGCCGATATCGTGCCGCTTGCCTTCGATATGGTGCGCGTAAATGTTCTCGCGTTTCAAAAGCAGCAACAGCGAATCTGTCAGCTGGATCTCGTTATTTTTTCCTTTTGGCGTTTGCTCGATGGTATTAAAAATTTCCGGAGTAAGAATATACCTTCCAGCAATCGCCAGATTCGAAGGTGCAGATTCGATCGAAGGCTTTTCAACCAGCGTCGACAGCTCCATAATGAAGTCACTGAGCGTTTTTCCACCCACAATACCATACCTATTCACTTTGTTGGCAGGCACTTCCTCCACCGCGATCACCGATCCGCCATATTGCTCGTAAGTGTCCATTAATTGCTGCGTCACCGGGATCACCGAATCCATAATGGTATCGCCCAGTAAAACTGCAAACGGTTCATTTCCAACGTGATGGCGCGCGTAATAAATTGCGTCACCCAGTCCGTTTGCTTCCTTCTGGCGAACAAAATGAACATTTGCCATATCGGCAAGGCGGCGCATTTCATTGAACCAAAGCAGATCTTCTTTCTCTTCCAGGCGGCTTTCCAGCTCCACATTCCGGTCAAAATGGTCTTCAATAGCCCTTTTTCCTTTACCCGAAATGATCAGGATATCTTCAATACCCGAGTCAACTGCCTCTTGTACAACATATTGAATAGTAGGAATGTCGATAATCGGAAGCATTTCCTTCGGCATCGATTTGGTAGCTGGTAAAAATCGGGTTCCAAGTCCGGCAGCAGGTATTACGGCTTTGCGAATCATATTGAAGTTGTATTTTTTGGCTGTTGGCTGTTGGCTGTTAGCTTTTTATAAATAAAATGTATTAGTATTGAACTATCGGTTCGTATTAAGTTTTCTCGCTAAAAGCTAAAAGCTAAAAGCTAAAAGCTAAAAGCTAAAACTCAAACCACAAACGGCTTAATAACCCTTGCGTTGTGCTTTTTCAGCTGCACGAAAAGTTGGTTAAGCATATCGTCGTCGCGGTAAATACCGATGATCGTACCGCCGGAACCTGCGAATTTGGCTGAGGCGCCACATGCCCGCGCCGCGTTGATCAGCCTTTTGTTTGAGTCGGGTACATTATAAATCTGACAGCGTAAGTCGAAATTTTCGTTCATTAACTGGTGCAGATCGTCCGCCCGGCCTTCCATCAATGCTTTTTTTCCGTCTTCCGCTTTTTGGGCAATCTTGCCAAGTACGTCGATCACGTGCGCTTCGCCCCGGTCGAATCTCGTTCGCACGTCGCTGTGAACCTTTCCTGAAACTTTGCTCAGATTGGTATTATAAGCGACATATAGCTTTGGAAGCAGCTCAGGATTAATGCGTTCGTACAATCCGTGACCTTTTTGCTCGATCATATCCTTGTCAAAATCCATGTACACGCAGCCTTCGTAGCATTGAATCACGCGATCCTGCAAGCCGGCTGTAATACCAAGCTCTTCCGTTTCGGTGACCATCACAAGCTGCGGGAGAATTTCTATCGGAATCTCAACTTTGTAAAACTGCATTAATGCACGGAAAAGCGCGACTACGATCGCACTTGATCCTGACATACCCACCTGCCGGGGAATGGACGAGCGGTAGCGAACCGTGAAGTTTTTGTTCGGCAGACGGATACCCTGATCCTCGCAATAATCGCCAAACTTCTTGATACCGGCTTTGATCAGCGGAATTCCACCGTTATAACCCAGCATACTAACCGTATCGCGCAAATGGAAAATGCTCCGGAATGTGCTTAAATCCTGTGGCTGAGCCTCAATATGTAGCTCCGGGGACTCGTAAAGTGAAATGGAAGCACCGAAGTTCCTGACGGAAATCGATATGGTTTTCCCAAAAAAACCGTCAGAAGGATTGCCTAATAACCCTGCGCGGGCGTAGGCGCGTGTTTCAATGATCAAGGTAAAGTCTTTTTTTGCTAAAAGTAATAACTTCCTGACGATACAAAGCCATTTCTACCCCCGCCTGCAAATAGTCCAGCATTTAAAATTCTCGAAAGAATGCAAGCCAACCCTTGCTAAACAAAAAAAGCGGGACAATTGCTTGCCCACGCTTTCTGGAAGAGTCTGGTTTACTTTAATATTTATTGCTTCGCTACCTGGATGTTAGCGATCAGTTTTACATCGTCTCCAACTACCACGCCGCCCGCTTCGGTTACAGCGCTCCATTCAAGACCGAATTCTTTCCGGTTGATTTTGCCCACCACTTCAAAGCCAGACTTATTATTTCCATAGAAATCCGTCATGTTGCCACCGTATTCCACTGCGAATTCGAATGGTTTTGTAGTGCTTTTAATAGTCAGATCGCCCTTTAATGTATAGCTGTCACTGCCTGATTTTGCCAGTTTACCAGTGAATGAAATTTTCGGATATTTTTCTGATTCAAAGAAGTCACCTGATTTAAGGTGTTCGTCGCGTTGTGCCTGATTGGTATCAATGCTGTTTGTATCAGCTGAAAACGAAACAGTCGCGCCGTCGAAATCTTCTGTTTCGGTCACTACCGATCCTTCGAAAGTCTTGAATGCACCTGTAACTGTTGAGATTACAAGGTGTTTCACTTTGAATTGAATTTCTGAATGTGTTGGGTCGATAACCCAGGTTGAAGTAGCCATAGCAAGTATTGTTTATGTATGTAATAACATTTAATGTATATACATGTAAATTTGAGGAATAGTTTCCTAACAACAAAAAAATCCCGCACAAAATGTACGGGATCTATCAAATTGACTTTCTTGATTATCAGTTCGGCATTGCGAAAATAGCGGGATCGATCTTCGGATTGACTTCCAGCGTTTTAATATGGAGCGCCATTTTGGTGCCGGGCATAGCAGAAGTAGACACTTCGGAAGTAAAAGGATAATAGATGCCGTCAACCTGGCGAAAATCTGACTGCACATTTTCAGATTCAATATCCTGTCCGTTTACATTGGTTTTAGCAATTATTTTAAGGATATAAAAAGTGTCTTTTGAAATGTAGTTCACGCGTTTCACACCATTTTTCAGTGTCATCGTAACCTTGTAAACTTTGGCACCCGCTAAATCTTCTTCACCGTCGAGCGTCAGCTGATATCCTTTTTGCTTGTAGTTATATAATCCCGTCAAATCCGTCTCCGATGCCATCGACTTCACAGCTTCTTCGGGAAGAGCAGTAGCTTTGTTGTTTCCGGTCATCGGGTTGATAGACCAGCCGGTATTTCCGTTAATCGCCTGCACGATTGTTGCTCCCTGCACAGTGGTCTCACTTCTGAAACCCTGATTTTGAATGATCGTGGTATTAATAGGTACCTGCATATTCATCACATCCATTTCGGCAGTGATTTTCATGCTTTGCAGTTTGGACAGTTTGTCTTCCCCACCCATTGCCTTAATATGCTTCGCCACGATTTCATCGACATTCTGCGCAGAAATCGTCTGAAAAACTCCGGCCGAAAGCAGCAGGAAGAATATGTTTAAATAGGTTGTTTTTCTCATTGTTGGATTGTTTGTTAGTTAATGAATACCCAGTATTTCTTCCGGAAGCACTGTGATTAATTTATAGGTATTGCTGAGATCTGCGATTACCTGCCAGTTTTTGTGAAGCAGCTTGAAAAGGTTTCCCGCCTTGATATTCCCGAGCTGAAAGTAGATTACGCGAGGAGGTGGGGTAGAAGTGCTGATTCGAATCGAAAAATCTGAATCTCTCGTAACTATTGTTAGGCTCCTCTCCGTAGCGAAATTCCAGATCTCTGAGTCCAGCCATTCATCATTTAAGTCCCGCTGGTGAATAAACTCATCTGAATTCCATAACGAACAATGATATGGAAGATTGACGTCGATCAGGTATTTCGGCATATTACGCTGCCACCGGATAACTTGCAAAGCTTCGTCCAGCCATTTGAGCGGCAAAGCTCAGGCAAGCATCAATATCTGGGTTTTCCAGAGACGGGAATTGATATAAAATTTCGTCCCTGCTGTCACCTGCGGCCAAATGTTCAAGAATAGTCTGAACGGTAATCCTTTTACCGCGTATTGTAGGTTTACCATTGCATAAATCCGGATTCAATGTAATCCTGTCCATTATATTGACCATAATCCTGTCGGTTTTCTGGTGAAAGTAGTGATGTGTATTTTACAAATATAGCAACAAAAAAACGAGCGAACATTTATGTCCGCTCGTTTTGTATTGGATCAGTTTCCTGATTTCTAGTTTTTCAGCGCCTCGGCTCCACCTACGATTTCAAGGATTTCCTTGGTAATCGCAGCCTGACGGGTACGGTTATAAACCAGTTTCAAATCTTTCAATAGCTCCTGGGCATTTTCAGTCGCCTTGTCCATTGCCGTCATCCTCGCACCTTGTTCGGATGCATTGGAATCCAGAACCGCTCTGTACAATTGAATTTTAAGTGATTTTGGAATCAACTCAGTTAAAATCTCTTCCTCGGAAGGTTCGAAAATATAGTTAACCTCTGCTTTTTTGCTGTTCGCTGGCCTTGTTTCGGTCGGGATCGGCAAATACCGGTCTGCGTGAATGATCTGCGTTGCTACGTTTTTAAATTCGTTATAAACCAGATCCACAGCATCATAGCGACCATCAGTAAATGCTTTCATTATCTCCTCGGCAGCGAGTTTCACATTAACGAAACTTAATCTTCCGAACAAATCGGTATAACCGATATTCACGAGCATTCCGCGGCGGGTAAGTGACTCAGCGCCTTTTTTCCCGATCGCAAATATCTCAACATTCCCCTTGCGAGCCTGTTCAGCATATTTTTGATCGATCAGTGCTAGTGTCGCTTTAATGATATTGGTATTAAAAGCACCACACAGCCCACGGTCAGAAGTGATCACGACGATCAGAACTTTCTCAACCGGGCGTATTGCTTTTAATGGACTGTCACCAGAAGTTTCGGCTCCGGCAGAAACAGTCGCAAGCATTTCACTCAATTTCTGGGCGTAGGGGCGCATTTGCATGATACCGTCCTGAGCCCTGCGCAGTTTCGCAGCAGCGACCATTTTCATCGCCTTTGTGATCTGCTGCGTAGAGTTTACCGAAACAATTCGGCTACGTACTTCTTTTAAGCTTGCCATTATTTGGAAGTTTAAAACATATCCGGTGCCCGCACCGGTGGATATAAATGGGAAAGGAGCCAGACGAAAAATCTGACTCCTCAATAATTATTGATATTTAGCAGCAACTTCTCGGGCAACCTTTTCGATAACGTCGGTAACGCTGTTATCCAGCTTACCAGCACGCAATGCAACAAGTGCCTCTTTGTATTGTCCGCTCAAAACGGTCAGGAAGTCTTTTTCGAATTCCTTCACACGGTTCACATCTACCTTGTCAAGTAAACCTTTTGTAGAAGCATATACCGTAGCAACCTGCTGTTCAACAGGAACTGGTGCATATTGAGGTTGTTTCAAAACCTCCTGGTTACGACGACCACGGTCGATAGCAAGCTTGGTAGCCGCATCCAGGTCAGAACCGAATTTCGCAAAAGCTTCGAGCTCGCGGAATTGCGCCTGATCCAGTTTAAGTGTACCAGATACTTTTTTCATCGACTTGATCTGCGCATTACCACCCACACGGGATACCGAGATACCTACGTTGATCGCAGGACGGATACCTGAGTTAAAGAGGTTGGATTCAAGGAAGATCTGTCCGTCGGTAATAGAAATTACGTTCGTAGGAATATATGCAGAAACGTCACCAGCTTGTGTTTCGATGATTGGAAGTGCAGTCAATGAACCACCACCTTTTACAATACCTTTCAATGAAGGCGGCAGGTCATTCATATTTCTTGCAATGCTGTCATCCGAGATGATTTTCGCAGCACGTTCCAAAAGGCGGCTATGCAGATAAAATACGTCACCTGGGTAAGCCTCGCGGCCCGGAGGACGACGCAGCAGCAGAGACACTTCGCGATAAGCTACCGCCTGTTTTGAAAGGTCATCATAGATAACCAATGCAGGGCGGCCAGTATCACGGAAAAATTCTCCGATTGCAGCACCTGTAAACGGCGCGTAAAATTGCATTGGAGAAGGATCAGAAGCACCTGCAGCTACAATCACAGTGTAATCCATTGCACCGTACTTGCGAAGTGTTGCCTCGATCCCTTTAATAGTCGAAGCTTTTTGGCCGCAGGCTACATAAATACAGTAAACCGGCTCGCCTTTGTCAAAATATTCTTTCTGATTGATGATCGTATCGATCGCCACAGCTGTTTTTCCAGTCTGGCGGTCACCGATGATCAACTCGCGCTGACCACGGCCGATAGGAATCATCGCATCGATCGCTTTAATACCTGTCTGAAGAGGCTCTGTTACCGGCTGGCGGTAAATAACACCAGGAGCTTTACGCTCGATAGGCATTTCGTAAAGGTCCCCAAGAATAGGGCCGTTACCGTCAATGGGTTCAGCAAGGGTATTAACAACACGTCCGATCACTCCGTCACCTACCTTTACGGAGGCAATTTCTTTCGTACGCTTTACTGTCGCGCCTTCCTTAATGTCACTGAAATCTCCAAGCAAAACGGCTCCGACATTGTCTTCTTCCAGGTTGAGAGCCAAGGCTTTAAGGCCTGTCTCGAAAACAAGCAGCTCACCTGCCTGTACCTGGGAGAGTCCGTAAATGCGGGCAACACCGTCACCAACCTGGAGAACTGTGCCTACTTCTTCGAGCTCTGCTTCTGATCTGGCGCCTGCGAGTTGTTCGCGCAGGATAGCCGAAACTTCATCCGGTCTAACAGATACCATAGTATAATTGACTTATTTAGAGTATAGTAGTAAGTTTTTGAAAACTGCCGCAAAGGTAGTGTTTAATTCTGGTAAAAACAGAATGTTTCGGATACTATAATTAGGAATAAAAGCCCTTAGATAAATTAGATTTTTCCAAGTGTGCTGCTCTTAAAGGCTTGTGCAACGTTGTTTACCGTTTGTCAGTCTTTGGGAACATTTTTAAAACTTTTTTAGGTACTATTTGTGTTTTTGTTGTAATTGAATTCGTTAATGTCACTTATATCTAGAAAATATTATTTTATCGTCCACCAGTCAGTATAATGTACAAATTAGAAAAAACCATTTTAGCAGCGTTGGTACTAGGATTTTTTGTAACGGCGGAAAGCAATGCACAGACTATCAAGAAAACAACTAAACCTACCACCCCGGCAAAGAAAGCACCGGCAGCAACCACAAAAGCAGCAGCTACTCCATTAGTACTCAAAAATCAGATGGATTCTTTGTCAGCCGCCATCGGAGTAAGCTTTTCAGGTTCCCTGGCTTCACAGGGTGTGGAAAATATTAATACAGAAGTGCTTACAAAAACGATCAACGCAGCGTTGAAAGGTGGCAAGACGGTATTCACGGCAGACGAAGCCAATGCATTTATAGGTAGTTATTTTCAGAAAATCATGGAAGAAAAAGGAGCAACAGTTCGTACCGAAGGGCAAAAATTTTTGGAAGAAAATAAAAAGCGCACTGGGGTAACCACTACCGAAAGCGGCTTGCAATACGAGGTTATCAAAACCGGCGACGGGCCCAAACCTGCGGCGACTGACAAGGTGAAAACGCATTACCACGGCACGCTTGCAAATGGAACGGTTTTTGACAGTTCTGTTGACCGCGGTGAGCCGGTTGAGTTTCCTGTAAACGGTGTAATTAAAGGATGGACAGAAGCACTCCAGTTAATGCCCGTAGGTTCGAAATGGAAACTATTTATCCCCTACGACCTTGCTTACGGAGAACGCGCCGCAGGACCTCAGATACCCGCTTATTCGGCATTGGTATTCGAGGTCGAATTATTAGAAATTGTTAAATAGGAAAACGTCAACAATGAGAAAGTACCTAATCACTCTTATTCCGGTTGTGTTGCTCGGATGGCAATGGGGCCCTGTTCAGGATCATGCAACGACAGTGCCTGCTGTTGGTACCTCGATGGAGGACGATATCAAGCCAATCCCTGCTCAATACAAAGCGGAGGAGCTGACTACGCGTATTTTGTCGAGTTATCATTATAGAAAGACCAAATTAAACGACTCGCTGTCAGCTGCGATTTTTGATAAGTATATTGATGGAATAGATCACGGAAAGCTGTATTATCTGGCAGAAGATCTTAAGAATTTTGAGCAATACAAAAATTCCTTCGATGACTACCTGCAAAAGCGCGAACTGGACGTACCGTTTCAGATTTATAATGTTTTCAGAAAACGTTACAAGGAAAGAAGTGACTATATCCAGAATCTTCTGGGTCAGCCGAAACCATTCGATTTCACAGCTGATGAATCTATGGATACGGATAGGGAAAAAGCTGCCTGGGCCAAAAATACCGATGAGCTGAATGATACCTGGCGTAAATACTTAAAAAGTGAAGCGCTGGATCTAAAACTTTCGGGGAAAGCTGATACAGCAGTAATTTCAACACTTCGTGATCGCTACAAAAACCGCGATCGTGCATTGGGCCGTATTCGTACCGAGCAGGTTTTCCAAATGTTTATGAATGCGTATGCAGAGTCTATGGACCCGCATACTAGCTACATGGCGCCGACTTCTGCGGATCGTTTCAAGCAGGAAATGAGCCAGTCGCTGGAAGGTATTGGTGCATTACTTCGCGAAGAGGATAATTATATAAAGATTGTCGAAGTAATTCCGGGCGGACCTGCATTTAAGGGAAAGCAACTCAAAAAAGAAGACAAAATCGTGGCAGTTGCGCAAGGCGACGAAGGTAAAATGGTGGATATCATAGGCTGGTTCGTTGATGATGCTGTAAAGCTGATCAAAGGCCCGAAATCGACCGTAGTTCGTTTGCAGGTAATATCAGCAGATGCATTGCCTGGAACTGCGCCGAAGGAATATCGTCTGGTTCGTGAAAAAATCAAGCTGGAAGAGCAGCGTGCGAAAAGTGAGATTGTTTCCGTGAATAATTCCAATAAAACTTTTAAGATCGGGGTGATTGATATTCCATTGTTCTACCGCGACTTCGAAGGCGCTCAACACAAGGAAAAGGAATTTTCAAGCACAACTCGTGATGTTCAAAAGCTGGTCACTGAATTGCAAGCTTCAAATGTCGATGGTATTGTGATCGACCTGAGAAATAATGGCGGTGGTTCGTTGACAGAGGCGGTTTCTCTGACAGGATTATTTATCAACAGAGGCCCGGTTGTTCAGGTGAAAGAAGGTCAGGGTGAAATTGAAGTGCAGTCTGATAATGATCCTGCAATTGCGTATGATGGTCCTATGGCGGTGATGGTCAACAGGTTCAGTGCTTCTGCATCCGAGATTTTCGCAGCAGCGATCCAGGATTATAAGCGTGGTATTATTGTCGGGGAGCAGACTTACGGCAAAGGTACGGTACAAACACTGATTGATTTGAACCAGTGGGTACCCAAAGAAACGGATCAGCTTGGACAGGTGAAGTTGACAGTTGCGAAGTTTTACCGGATCAATGGAAGCAGCACGCAACTAAAAGGTGTGATGCCGGATTTGGAATTACCTACTGCATTTAAAGAAAATGAATATGGTGAAGGTTCTCAGCCAAGTGCATTGCCTTGGGATCAGATTCCATCGTCAAGATATGACCTGGCGAATAACATCAATCCAAAAGTGATCGACCAGCTTCGCGACAAATACAAGCAACGGTTGAAGTCGGACGAAGAATTGAAAACACTGGCTAAGACGCTGGAAGAATTCAAAGCGGCCCGCGAAAACAAGGTTGTCTCTTTACAGGAATCCAAAAGGAAGATCGAAAGGGATGAAGCTGAGAAGAAAAGAGCTGCCATGAAGCAACTTGGCGAAGACACGACTGACGGCGAAGAAGACGAAGATGCTGATCCAAAAGCAGCAGAAGCGCCAAAGGCGGCTAAAAAGAAAAAGGATATTTACCTGACCGAAACCGGCAGAATGCTAGCCGACCTGATCGTGATATCGAAAGAGCCGAGCTTCGCCGGGAATAAGAAGAAGCAATAAAATACTGTTGAATATCAATAGGAAAGAGGAGCTACATGTAGCTCCTCTTTTTTTGTTTGCTCAGGAATACTATCGAGGTTGTTATCGATCCGCTTACTTTCAGACTAAAAACTTCTGCTACTCCCAGCCACCTCCAAGCGATCTGTACAGTTCAATTAACCCTAAAAATTGCTGTTTCTGCACCTCAGTCTGGTTAAGCTCGGCTTCGAGTACGCTTCGCTGGGCTGTGATAACTTCCAGGTAAGATGCGTAGCCGGTCAGGAAAAGGTCTTTTGAGGTAGCGACAGCTTGCTGTAAAACTTCCACTTCCTGCGTTTTGAAATCGTTGATCCTTTTTGTGTTCTCAATCTTTTTCAAACTTGTGCTAACTTCCTGAAAACCGTTAAGTACCGATTTGTTATAAGCATACAACGCTTCCAGGCTAGCAGCCTCGGATCTTCTTTGTCCCGCCTTTAAAGCCTTGCGATTAACAAGCGGCCCGACCAAACCACCCAATGCATTGTAGGCAAGTGAACCCGGAGAAAACAACAGATTGCTCTTAAAAGCATTGAAACCAAGAAACGCAGTAATATTCAGCGATGGCAGAAACGCCAGCTGTGCTGCCTGTTGCTCAGAATAGTTAGCGAGCAGATCGAGCTGTGCCTGCTGAATATCCGGCCTTCTTTTTAGCATATTGGCTGGAATACCCGTTGCGACGGTTTGCGCGAAAGTTTGCTGCTGCACGGTCCCGCGGGCTATTGGTTGGGGAAAACGTCCGAGCAGCAGGTTCAGGTTATTTTCCGTTTCAGTGATCTTTTGCTGGATTTCGAATTCAAGACTTTGCGTATTCAGCAGTTGGGCTGTCAGTTGTCGTACACCCAACTCGTTTGCCCGTCCGCCTTCCTTTTGGATCTTCACAGTTTCCACCGCAGATTGTTGGAGGATGATATTTTTACGGATAATATTCAATTCAGCATCCAACGCAATCAATTCATAATAAGAAGAAGCTATTTGTGCGATCAGTCCGGTCACAATTGCCTGACGGGCTTTTTCAGATGCTAAAAACCGGCTGTATGCAGCTTTTTTCTGAGTTTTTAATTTGCCCCAGATATCGATTTCCCACGAGCTTCTCAAACCCACAAAATAGTCGGGAAGGAACGGTGCCGGCAATCTTCTGTCTGCATCTATATTATCGGAAAAATTAGTATCGTAATTACCAACTCCGTCCATTGTGTAATCCCCGAACTTCCTGCCTCCACCTGAAATCTCGCCGGTAACAGCGGGCAGCATTGCACCCTGCGCGATCAGAATGTTCGTTCTGGCTTGCTCAATCCTTTGAGCCGCCATTCTCAAATCCAGGTTTTGCTGTAAAGCAGTGTCTATCAGCGCCACCAGTTGCTGATCCTGGAAAAATGATCTCCACTGAATAGAGCCTATTCCTGTTGAATCGGATTGATCTGCAAATGCAGGAGGTGTTTTTATTCCGGAAGCTTGCTCCACGGGCCGCATTAGTTTGCAACCTGACAGGAAAAGCAGCGCGCCCACTACTAGCAGCGAATATCGCCTTTGATAAGTTTTCATTAAATAAGATTTTATGTAAGAAGGCAGCCGGAATATGTCCGACTGCCTGAAAGTCTGATCATTAACCCAGAATAGGTTCTTCGTGCTCGGCTTTCGCCTTTTTCGCAACCTTCGGACGGATCATACTGGCGAACAGCACATACAAGCCCGGAATGATAATAATCCCGAACAATGTTCCGATGAGCATACCACCCGCAGCCGCTGTACCAATTGACCGGTTTCCGATCGCACCTGCGCCAGACGCCATTACCAGCGGGATAAGTCCGGCGACAAATGCAAGTGAGGTCATCAAAATAGGGCGTAACCTTTCCGTAGCGCCTTCAAGCACCGCGTCGATTACCGACCTGCCCTCTTTCTGCCTGATAATCGCGTATTCCACGATCAGGATCGCATTTTTACCTAACAACCCAATCAGCATGACGAGTGAAACCTGCGCGTAAATGTTGTTCTCCAACCCCATTAGTTTTAATGCAAGGAATGCACCAAAAACACCGGTTGGAAGAGACAAGATAACAGGCAGTGGGAGCAGGAAACTTTCATATTGGGCCGCCAGCAGCAGATACACGAATATCAGACAGACACCAAAAATGTAAATCGCCTGGTTTCCCGACAATATCTCCTCGCGCGTCATACCCGACCAATCGTAGGTAAATCCTTTCGGAAGGCTCGTAGCTGCAATGCGTTCCACGGCCTTAATAGCGTCACCGCTACTGTAACCGGGCGCGGCGTCACCATTGATCATCGCGGAAGTGTACATATTATATCGCGTCAATAGCTCCGGTCCGTACACCCTTTCCAGTCTGATGAATGTCGAGAATGGTACCATTTCACCGCGGTTGTTTTTCACATAGAGTTTCAGAAGGTCCTCCGGAGTGCGGCGATAGCTCGGGTCAGCTTGCACCATCACCTTATACATCTGACCAAAACGAATGAAATTGGAAGCGTACAAACTACCTATCATCGTTTGCAGCGTACTCATAGCTGCGTCCACCGAAACGCCTTTTTTCGAAGCAATATCCGCATCAACATGGATCATATATTGCGGAAAACTTGCGTCAAAGCTGCTGAATGCGGATGCGATCTCCGGGGAAGCCATTAAATCCTTCACAAACTGGTTGGTTACTTCGGCCGTTTTTTGCAAATCCTCGCTTCCTGTACGGTCCTGAACCCGAAGCTCAAAACCACTTGAATTACCAAAACCAGGCACGGTAGGAGGCGGGAAAAACTGAATATCGGCATCAGTAATATGCTTCGTTTTCTGCTCCATTTCTTTGATAATATCCTGAACAGAAGCAGTCCGCTGATCCCAGGGTTTCAGGTTGATCATCGCCATACCATACGAAGAGCCCGCAGATTCGGTGATCAAACTATATCCTGAAAGTGAAGAAACGGATTCCACTGGTTCCAGCGACTGGGCTACTTTCTGAATTTCATCGAGTACCGCCTCCGTTCTTTCCACAGTAGCCGCTACCGGCGTAGTTACGTTTACGTTGATAACTCCCTGATCTTCTGTGGGAATAAAGCCCGTCGGGAGCACCGTATTAATGCCGTAAGTGCCAATGCAAAATGCCGCCAGCAAGCCGATAGTGACCATTCTTCTGCCTACTATCACGGAAAGCAGCTTCCTGTATTTATTGGAAATACCATTATAACCATTGTTAAAACCTCTGAAAAAGCGGTCGAGCAAGGTATTTTTGGAAGGCTGCCCGTGCGTATTTTTCAGCATCAATGCGCAGAGTGCAGGTGTTAAGGTTAATGCGTTGATACCTGATATCACGATGGAAATCGCCAGCGTGATAGAGAATTGTCGGTAAAAAATCCCTACCGGACCGGACATAAATGCGACCGGAACGAATACCGCCGACATGACCAGCGTGATCGCAATGATCGCGCCGCTCATTTCTTTCATCGATTCAATCGTCGCTTCCCGGGCATCGAGGTGCTTTTCCGCCATCTTGGCGTGCACGGCCTCGACGACGACAATCGCATTATCGACCACAATACCGATCGCAAGTACCAATGCAAACAAGGTTAGCAAGTTGATTGAAAACCCGAAAAGCTGCATGAAAGCAAATGTTCCGATCAAAGCGACAGGCACCGCGAGCGCCGGGATAACCGTAGAGCGGAAATCCTGTAAAAAGAGGTAAACGATAATAATTACAAGGATAAATGCCTCGATCAGCGTACGCACAACCTCGTCAATCGACGCATCAAGGAAGCGGGAAACGTCATAGGAAACGAAATAGTCCATTCCCGGAGGAAAAGTAGTGCCTTTCAGCTCGGCAACTTTGGCCTTGATATTCTTGATTACTTCCTGCGCATTGGAGCCCGGCCGCTGCTTGATCATAATAGAAGCAGAAGGCTTTCCATTGGATTTTGAGGCCATATCGTATTCCAGCGTACCGAATTCAATATCCGCTACGTCTTTCAGTTTCAGCATGGAACCGTCAGGATTCGATCTCAGGACAATATTCTCATATTGAACCGGTTCGAAAAGCTTTCCTGTATATTTCAATACATACTGCAAAACCTGCGTTTCACGTCCGGACGCAACCCCCGTTTTTCCCGGAGCCGCAACCACATTCTGGTCGCGGATCGCCTGGACAACTTCGTCGGCAGACACATTGTAGCTGTTCATCCGATCCGGTTTCAGCCACACGCGCATCGAGTAATCCTTACTACCCATAATTTGCGCGCGACCCACACCGTCGATCCTTTTCAGCTCTTTCAGGATATTGATATCCGCAAAGTTGTACACGAAATCCTCAGCCACGGATGTATCGGAGCTCATGATATCGAGGTACATCAACATACTGTTTACCTCTTTTTCAGTGGTAACACCCGCTTTGATAACCTCTTCCGGCAACTCGTCAATCACCGTTTGCACACGGTTTTGAACGTTCACCGCCGCCAGATCCGGGTCTACGCCCACATTAAATGAAATTGTGATCGTAGTAACCCCGTCATTTCCGGAAACCGACGTCATATAGGTCATTCCCGGCACCCCGTTGATCGCTTTTTCAAGCGGAACGGCCACCGCATCCACACACACTTCTGAGTTTGCGCCTGTGTAAGTGGCAGTTACGACAACTGAGGGCGGTACAATGTCAGGAAACTGCGAAACGGGCAGTCCTGTAAAAGCTAAAATCCCGAGCAGGGTTATAAAGATTGAGATAACCAGTGACAGCACTGGCCGCTCTATAAATTTTTGAAACATGATTTTAAATTCAGGTGAGAAAAAAAGGTCTTATCGCGCGGTCAGCTCGATTTTGCTTCCCGGCACATTCAGACTGTCTTGTGAAACTGCTTTCGGGTTAATGGTCGCGCCATCTTTCAAACCCTGCAATCCCTCACAGACAATCGTTTCCCCTGATTCTAATCCTGATTTTATTACATAATAACCTGATAATCTTGATCTTGGCACAAAACTGCGCGTTTTGATCTTATTATCTTTCCCCAGCACGTACACAAAGTTTTTATCCTGAATTTCAAAAGCCGCTTTTTGCGGAATAAGGATCGCATTCTCAACTGTATTCGTCAACCGGATCGTACCTGTCGAACCGTGTTTCAGCAACTTTTCGGGGTTTGAAAAGCGCGCACGGAATGCGATCGAGCCGGTACCTTCGTCGAATGCGCCTTCCATGGTTTCAATAGTTCCCTTGTGTTTGAAGAAAGAACCGTCGGCAAGTTCCAGTTCTACGATCGCTTCCTTGTTCGAAGCTTTGCCTCTTGCCCGGATATATTCCAGGTATTCATTCTCAGATACATTGAAATATGCGAATACATTTTTGGTGTCGGAAAGCGTCGTGAGCAGGGTTCCTTCGTCGATCAGACTTCCCATTTTATGCGGAATACGGTCGATAACCCCGTCGAAAGGCGCTTTGATCTCTGTCCGTGCGAGTTGAATTGCTGCATTGGATTTTTCTGACCTGGCTTCTTCAATTTTTGCATTCGCTGCTGCAAGCTTGGCGTCGGCTACATCGATCTCAGTTTTGGAGATGACATTCTTATCGACGAGCATTTTGACCCTTTTCAGTTCAAGTTCAGCGCCTTTCGCTTCTGCTATTGCACTTTGAAGGTTAGCCTTCGCTTTGGCCAGCTGCGCCTCATATTCTTCGTTATTGATCCTGAAAAGTGTTTGTCCTTTACGCACTTCTTTACCCTCGTCCACATATACTTCTTCCAGGTAGCCTTTCACCCGGGCGTATATTTCTACGTTTCTGACGGCATGTATATCTCCCACATATTCGCGGTGGAGTTTGGTATTCTGAGGTTTCAGTTCGGTAACAGGTATAGTACGGATGCTGTCGGCAGCTCCGGAAGTGGTTTCACTCCTGGAAGCGCACCCGTAAGCAAAAACGCTTACCAGCAAAAGGAGAGACCATTTGAAATTTTTCATAATGAGTAGTTGAATGGATGATTATGGAGCTTCGGGGTAAAAAGGAATAGTCCTGCGGCCGGTTAGGGCACAGTATAAATGAATATCCTGGGCGCAATGTGCAGTTGTAAACGCACACCGATCCTGGTGGTCAATCAGTTAAATAAAATGAATGAAGGAAAACAGCGATGCTGTTAGAATGGGCACAGACGGTGCAAGAAGCTGTAATAGCCGGGAAGCACGAAAGTACTTCTTGAAATAATAGGCAGAGTAACCGATTCCCGGATGATTTTCGGGAATATGGTAATGTTGTATTCAGGAGAAGCCTGATCTACGATTGTGAGAAACCGGAAACTTGAATGCCGGTGACGAAGCAGGTCGTTCAGACTTTCCTGCCACTCAAATTCATCGGCGCGAACGATCGTTAAGTTCTTCCGGATCGTATCGTCTTCAAGCACGATATCCTTCTCCCGGGTATCCTGATTCTCGTGTATTGAGAAGGTTCCGGCACCCGCTTCCAATTTGCACGACGATACCGTTCGTTCCGCAAAAACGGGAGAAACGAGAACGTGCACAAGGCAGAAAAACAATACAAAAGTTCTTTTTATCATGATGCTGATTGAGATCAGTACATTAAAAAATTCATACTTTTATAATGAATTCAAGAATGATTGGAACTATTAATGCGGAATGTTAATATCATTACCTGATAGTCCAAATGTAACAATTCAAATGTAGAATCCAAATTTAAAGTTCTGTTAACGATTGTTAACAAATTCAGATTTAAAAGAAAATGAATGCCAAACTGGTTTTCTCCAAAAAAATCATCAACTTTTAATGATTTCACCATAGAAGTTATGGGTGGGAGAAAAACGTAATAAAGTACAAAGGTCGTGCCATGAAAATAAAGCCGATCCGCATCGGGCGGTTTTTACTAACTAAAATGACAGCCTCCGACGGGGAAAAGTACCATCAGCTAAGCGATGATGAGGAAGTGATGAAGTACGTAACCGGCTACGCACTCAACCGCCAGGAGTCGGACAAAATGCTGAGCGTAATGCTGGCAGAGCACGGTGACGATACTTATTTGGGCAGGTACTTTATTGAAGAATCGGAAACCGGCGAACTGATCGGAGCCGCGAAACTCGACCAGGTCGGTTCGGAAATTGAGATCGGGTACCGGATACAAAAAGCGCATTGGCACAAAGGGATCGCAACGGAGATTGCAGAAGGATTGATCAGGTTTTCGAGGGGAACTTTGAATGCAAAAACAGTGATCGCTTTTGTGAATGTTGATAATGCGCCTTCTATCCGCGTGCTTGAAAAGGCGGGAATGAAAAATGTGCAGACCATTGAAGATATTGATGAGGTCAAATACAAGTTCATTCATTCAACCCAACCAGAATCTGCGATTGGAAAAGCGTTTCACAGCTTTTTCAAGTGGTTTAATTAGAAAAATAAGTAGTTCTGCTATCAATACTTCCCTTCCGCGTCTGCCATGGAATACCTAAAAGTGTAGTAGCTGGATTCTTCTGTCGGAACATCTTCCGGCGCTCCTTTGTAGTAGCTGATAATTTCAACCTTGACAAATTTCCCTTCCGCGATCTTCAACAGAATAGTTCTTCCCAGAATCGGCAGAATTGCATGCACGCTCATATCGTATTTGTACCACGAATTTCCGCTTCCGCCCGGAATAGCAAATCCTGCGTCGCTGTCAGATTTATAACCATCTTTGGGTGCTTCTGTAACCGATGCGAAAGGTTTTTCAACAACGATTGCGCCAGCCTGGCCCGGGCCGCTGGTGCCGCTATTTATCGCAATAGTCGTTTTGCTGAATGCAATATCCCATTTTGTCGATTTAGCCTCACTCGCCGGTACCTCTTTTCCGGTAGCAAAACTGAAATAGCTGTAAGGCGTCGCATTTGCATTGAGATCTTTTACTACTATAATTTCCGCAGCAGCATTATGATCAGGAGCATGCAGGTTTGAGTCGGGCATATACAAGGTAGAAGTGAGAAGTGAAATGGACAATATCAGAATCTTCATAGAAAACAATTTTTGAATTTATAAAAAAACAGGGGCGCACGCAAAGTAACGCCCCTATTGAATGTTTTAAACGCCTTTTTTAACCAGCTTGTATTCCAGTTTCGGCTTGCCGCGCTCGCCGCTGTCGCTTGGATGGAAGCTTACAAAACGCAGCTTGTAAATGTTGCCCGCAGGATCTTTGATCAGGTAAAAACGATCCGTTTTCACACCCACAGTTCCACCCGAAGTTACCCGCCATTTCGAACCGATCGCATCCGCATCTTTTGAGAAAGTGATGCCGGTCAGATTAGTTTCTGCGAATGCATCATAAGTAGCAGTAGTAGTCAAAACTTCCGCAGATTCTACATTAGCCTGTTTGTTGGTAAAAACCAGGTCCGAAAATCCGTAAGGAATCAGGCCGGTGCCGAAATTGGTGTAATACATACTATATCCCCATTGCAGATCCCAGCGATCTTTGGCAGGCTCCACATCCACGGTAGCGCCTTTTTCAAGCGATACATATTCAAAATTCAAAGTTGCGTCTTTCGCCACATCAAGCGTTTTGAATGTGGTTTCATTCAACTTCGCATATTGGACCGAGTACCCTGTTCCTTTACGTAAAATGCGGATTTTGTAAAGCTGATCAGCCGGCAAAACCGTAGCTGAACCTCCTTTGCGGTTTAATACGTATACTTTATTGTCCGCGTCAGTTGCGGAAATTTCTTTGATTACCGTTTTGGTTAAATCCCCTTTTGCATCGTCAACCAATGCCAGCTTCCCCATTCCCTGGCCCACTGCAAGTGAGTCGGCAACCAGATCTTTGTCGGTAACTGTATTAATATCCGTTTTGTTGATCATCAATGCAGAAGCGCCATTTGTTCCGTTGATAGTCACACGGAAATCGGCGCCGCTGTAAAATCCGAGGTCCCAGCTGTCGCGGAGAACGGCGGTTTGTACATTGGAACTCAGATCAAGAAAAACTGAATTGGCTGCACTGCTGCCGGGCTCTGCGCCCGCGATCCCATTCAATTGAATACTGGTACCTTCGGAAATGATCGCCTTAAAGCTCAGTTTCAGATCTGTCGCAGTACCTACCAATGCAGGTGCACCAACTGAGATAACTTTAAAGGCAATGCTTTCGTCACCATCAAGCAATACACCCGCTTTCTTGGCCACTTTAAAAGATACAGAAGACTGGCCCGCCGGTACTGATAATGCAATCGCATTGTTGGCCACAGCCGGTGTGGTGGTAAATTCGGTATTGTAAGTCAGTTGCGTAGGCGTCACCGAAACGGTAATAGGAGTAACCACGTCCACGGCCCGAGAAAGGATAATTTTCACTTCCGTTTCTTCCCCTTCAAAACCTTTTTCGGCACTTTCAAACCCGGCTACGTTGTCAGGAAGCGGTGGTTCTTCATCGGTACACGCATTAAAACTTCCTAGAAATGCAATCAGCAACAGCGATTTGGCTATTTTCTTCATCTTGATTTGATTTATGTAAAAAGGGTATTTGTTAATTTTTTGACCACTGGATATTCAACCCGAGAAACCAAGACCGGCCGTAGGACATCGGTACTGCGCCGCCGGTACTGTGCGCCCCGCCGGTATCGGTTGAGGTATTATTGAGGGTAGTAACATTGAAGAGATTCCGCGCGCCGGCGAGCAGGTTCACGTATTTACCGAAAGACTTATTAACCGTCAGATCGGCGGTGTGAAAGCCCTGTGTCTCAGCCAGGTTTACGTTGATCAGGTCCGCAGATTCGTAGTTAGGCCGCTTGCCGGAGTATTTATAAAAAAGGTTAACCCCTGCACGGATCCTGGTGAAAGTATAAAGCAAGTTTGCATTGATTTCCGGAGACCATTGAAATTGCGGCAGCTCGCCATAAAGCTCAGGATCGGCCGAAAACTGATTGTATCTTCCAATATAACTTCCCCCTATACTTGCCTGAATATGTTTGATAAACAGCTTATTATCAATCGTGAAACCTGTGGTTTTGAATAAATGCACATTGAGGTAAGTTGTCCTGCTGGCATTTTGCGGGTCCAGCGCCAGGTCGATCAGGTCATTGAAAATGTTGTAAAAACCGCCGAGCGTAGAAGTAAGGCGGAAATGCGGCCGCGTAGCTGCCTGCCACGCCAGAAACGAATTGAAGCTATTTGAATTTTCTGCTTTGAGGTTCGTATTTCCGTGAATCGAATGCGACGCGTCTACAAAATCAAAATACAATTCACGCAGTGCAGGTGAGCGGAAACCACGGGCATAGCCGAAGCGGAAGTCCAGGGTTTTTGACAGCGTCAGTTTTCCATTCAAGGAAGGAACTACCGGTGGCGCGTCGTAAACTGAATTTTTGAGAAAACGTAGTCCCGGAGTAAGTCGCAACACTTCGCCCACTTTGATTTCGGGAGCTATAAACACAGCATATTCCGCAATACTCGGAGAGCCTGAAATCCTTGCGCCAGAGCTTCCATTATCCGAAAAATCGATCCCGGACATAATGGAAAACGCATTCGACACTTTATAAAAAGCAGTTCCCCTGAAAAATGTGGTCGTGAAAATAGACTTATCCTGCGAGCCCGGTTCGAGCGACAAAGTGCGGCGGTCGTTTGCATCAACGTTCGTGCTGAGTGTTCTTCGCGAGTAGTCTGTGTAGGAAAGTACGCCATTCAGGTTCAGTTTTTCATTTATCTTCAACTCAGACTGTACCTGGTGAAACCATCGCTTGGAAGTGTAATCCTTATCGCCTGCGATCTGTGTATAAATATTCCTTTTTCCGAAGTACCGGATCGTTTCGTCGGCTCCATTGAAACGGTACCAGATATTCCATTTGCTGCCCTGGTAGCGCGCGCCGGCGGTATAAAGCATTTGTTCTTTGGGCATCCAGTCCTTTTCGCGCCCGACGGATTTCCCCTGCCAGCCGCCAAAATTATTTCTGGAAACATTTCCTGAAAATTGCAGACGCTGATTCTGCCAGGTTAAGCCGAGACTCTGATTATGAGTACCTTTTTTGTCAAATGCATTGTATTCTTTTCCCGCAGTTTCTTCCTGCAACCGCGCACTCAGGATCAGATTGGATCCGGAATGCCCTTTTTTAGTAATAATATTGATCACTCCGGCCAGCGCGTCAGTACCGTACATCACCGACATGGGCCCTTCGACGATCTCTATACGTTCAATGCTATTGATATCAATCTGCCCCAAACTCTCCCGCGTACTGCCGCGATCCACCATCGGAATTCCGTCCAGAAGGATCTTGACATTTTGCCCCGACATGCCCATTAACTGAATATCGCTGGTGCCTAATGTGAGGTCATTGGAAAAGCGGATACCCAATTCGGTGTTTAAAACCGTTTGCAGATTAGTCGCGCCCCGCATCCGGATCCGTTCGCTGTCGATCGTGCGAACCTGGTAAACGGAGTTTCTAAGTGATTGCGGTTCAAATTGTCCGGTAACCACCATTTCCATTAGCTGAATAGGGTTCTCGGCTGTTTTCTCTTCAATGACACCTTCTTCTGTTTGCGCCCAAACGCTTGCTGTACAGATCACCAGACATACCAGGGTAAAGATTGATCTCATTGAAGGATTATTTAGACTAATTATGAATACAAAGTAAATGTATTATTTAGACTAAATACAAATTAACGTACAAGAAATAAATTCGGACCTGTAATAAGGTCCAAAATGACGGGTAGTGATTAGGAAATCGGGTAGAAGGCTATTTAATGGTAGCTTCGAGATTCACGGTCACGATATCTTTCAGTTTCCAGTCCTTCTCACCGATCTTGTAATCAAGCCGGTTGACCTCGAAAGTACTGGTGAGCAGGTAGCTGCCATCTGCATTCTTTTTTGCTTCAAAAGGCAGGGTAACGGTCTTGGAAACGTCGCGGATGGAAAGTGTGCCGGTAGCCTGGTATTTCGCTCCGCGCTTCTCGACTTTGGAAGATTTGAAATGGATATTCGGATGCTTTTCGACATAAAAATACTTGTCGCTTTTCATGTCCTTGTCGCGGGTGTTGCTCTTGGTATCGAAGGTATTAGCCGCAATTTTAATATCGAATGAAGCATTCTCGGGGTTCTTTTCATTAAAAACGGCAGTCCCCGTCGGCGCGGCGAAAGTACCGTTACAGGTTCCCATGATAAACTTCACACTGAATTTCGTAGAGCCGGAAATGATTTTGGAAGTCTGTGCCGACACAAGACTGGAAACAAGAAAGAATGCAAGTAAGAAAAGTCCGTTTTTGAGCGAGCGCATGCAAGTGTTGTTGATGTTGTCCGACTATTTTTCTTCCAGCAAAGATTCTCCAAAAGACTGGTCTCCCGAAGTCCATTGCCATTTTTCATGCATACGTAATTTTCCATTCGGAAGTTGCTCGGGAGTAGATTTACAGATGCCCGTCGTGATTTCGCCTTTGTCGTTCACCTGGTGATAGCGCATATCCAGCTTTCCCTGTTCATCCACAATTGCAATCAAATGCCCGCTTTTGATCCGCCCGCCCGAATAGGTTGACGTCACAATATTTCCGGTTTGCTTATAAATGAAATGCATTTCCAGATCCACTTCCCCATTTTCAGAATTAGATAACGGGAAGAAAACCTTGTTGTCGTAATTGATCATATTTCAAAAAATGGTCTTTATCATCCCTAATGTAGCGATAAAGACCATTTTCAGATCATATAACCGCAGTAATCCACCACACATTTCCGCAAGGATCAGCTACGCCGCAGCTCCGGCCATAATCCTGGTCAGCCGGTTCCATTACACTTTCGCCGCCCGATTCGAGTGCTTTATTGTAGATATCGTCCGCATTTTCAACGTATACAAACATATGCGCAGGTTTAGGAGCCCACTCAGCGCGGCTGTCACAAAACATAATCGTACTCTCGCCGATTGAGACCTCGGAATGCTTGATCAGGCTCGGATCGTCGTCCTGGAAATGGACTGAAGAAACCGTCGCGGCAAATACAGTTTCGGTGAAATCCTTGAACCTGGATGCATTTTCCAGCATTAAATAAGGCATTACGGTCTGGTGGCCATTTGGAATTTTGATCGTGCTCATGCTATTTCTATTGTTTGTTTGAGACAAATGTAAAGTGGCTGTTAAAGCTGAAATTGGAAAAACACGACATCATACATCACGATATTCAGTCGCCTCCGAATTGCCTGAAAAATACCGTCCCGGGTGCTCGCCGGAGAAGGTTTTGAAGTCGTGGATAAAATGCGATTGATCATAATAACCAGCTTCGTAGGCAATCTCGGTCAGCGACTTTTCTTTATCTCCATACGCATTCATAGCGGCGTGAAACCTGATAATGCGTGAAAAAAGCTTGGGGCTGAATCCTGAAAAAGCCTTGAATTTCCTTTCAAACTGCCTCGTAGACAATGCATTCCGCTGCGCAAGTTCGGTAACACTGGTCAGTCCGTTACTTTGGATAATCTGGCTGATCATAGCAAATGCGGCGGGCTCCGGCTGCGCGTTTCTGGTCAGGCACCCTCGCATAAACTGGCACATTATCGTAATCCTGACCTGATTATTTTCCGCCAGCATTATTTTTTCTTCCAGCTCTAAGCCCTTCTTTCCCAGCATACTATGCAGGTCAGGCATTTCATTGACGGTTTCAATTGTTGGCATTCCAAATAACGCCGGCACTGCAAAAGGGTAGAGGTACACACCAAAAATGCCAAAATCCTCGCTGATACGAAACCGCCGGTAAAGCGAGCTTGGACCAGTCAAGCCGGCAATGAAAGATAATTCTGCATTCCCGGCCCGGTCAATTTCGTCGAACCTGCCTTTGTAATGGAATACGAGCTCGGGAAATCCGTCAGCCAGTGTTTTATGGAAATAGGGTTTTTCTGCGGATACTTCATGTTCCAGCACCCAGAAACACTTCACGAACGGAGCTAGGTCTGGCGGGGGCAAAATGGTGTAGTATTGCATGGGAGCTGCTGCAATTTTGTGTTAATCTACTATTCCTATATATTTAAGAGAATATCATTATTAAATGATTTGAAATTTATATTTTTGAAATCTCTTTAATACATTTGATCAGTAATTTGCCACTTGAAAATGTTCGGCAATGCCACTGAAAACGTTGAGTTTATCAGTATTATAGTCTAATTGATTACCTATATACTCAGTTTCTGTATGAAATTAGTGCCAATAGAAAAGCGTAGCGGTTTGACCCGTGAAGAGTTTATTGAAAATTATCTGAAACCAAGCCGGCCGGTCGTTTTTACCGATCTGGCGAAAGATTGGCCTGCGGTTCAGAAATGGACATTTGAGTGGTTGAGGGAAAATCACGGCGATCTGGATGTACCCCTGGTTGACAAACACCTGCACGATGCCGATAAATATTTTCAGATAGCGAAAACCATGAAGTTCGGCGAGTATCTTTCGCTGATCGAGAAAGGCCCTACCGACCTGCGTATCTTTCTTTTTGATATTTTTAAGAAGATCCCCGAGCTTGCAAACGACATCCGTTTTCCGACGATTATGGATGGATTTTTGAAATCTTACAAGTTTGTATTCTTCGGAGGTCAGGATTCGATTACCAGCCTGCACTACGATATGGATTGCTCCAATGTGTTCCTGACGCAGTTTCAGACGCGCAAGCAGGTGATCCTGTTTTCTCCCGAAGAAAGCCGCAGGTTATACCATCACCCGTTTACAGTGATGAGCAAAGTGGATCCTTTGAACCCAGATTACGAACGTTTCCCTGCATTGAAAGGCGCAACAGGACATGAAACTACGTTGCTTCACGGCGAGACGATCTTTATTCCTTCTCTGTGGTGGCACCATATCCGCTATGTCGACGGCGGTTTTAGCCTTGCATTGAGAGCTAACAATTCGATTTTCACAGCAGTGAGAGGTGGAATGAACCTGGTTCGCCACACCTTTGTAGACAGAAGCATGACCAAGTTGCTCGGTCTCGACTGGCAGCATTGGAAAGAGAAAAAAGCAGTTGAAAATGCGCAAAGTGTGCTGAGACAACAGGCATAAGGCAGTCCCGGACGCATTTCAAGGAAACTAATCTATCTTTGAAATGCGTTATTTCCGGTACGGCCTTATTTGTTGTTATGAATTTCGAACTCACTTCCGAATACCAACCTACGGGCGATCAGCCCGTTGCAATCGATCAACTTGTTCAGGGAATAGAAGCGGGCGAACCTGCCCAGACACTGCTCGGTGTGACAGGCTCGGGTAAAACCTTTACCATTGCCAACGTGGTCAACCGCGTTCACAAACCTACTCTGGTATTAAGCCACAACAAAACCCTCGCTGCACAGCTTTACGGCGAATTCAAGCAGTTTTTTCCAAGTAATGCGGTGGAGTATTTCATCAGCTACTACGATTACTACCAGCCGGAAGCATTCATTTCCACGACCAATACTTATATTGAAAAGGACCTGATGATCAATCAGGAAATTGAAAAACTGCGGCTGCATACCGTGTCCTCGCTCATGAGCGGGCGGCGGGACGTGATCGTGGTTGCTTCCGTTTCTTGTATATATGGCGCAGGAAACCCGCACGAATACAAAAAAAGCATTGTCAGCGCCAAGCTAGGCGATATTGTAAGTCGAAACCAGTTCCTTTTTCGGCTGGTGGAAATACTGTACAGCCGCACCGAGCTTGAATTTAACCGCGGAACATTCCGTGTGAAAGGTGATACCGTAGATGTGTATCCCGGTTACGCCGATTTCGCTTACCGGTTTATCTTTTTTGGGGATGAAATTGAGGCAATACAACGCATAGAGCCGGAATCCGGAAAGAAAATTTCTTCCGAGAAAGCTGTTGCCATTTTCCCTGCAAACCTTTTTGTGACGGGCCGCGATGTACTTAACCAATCGATAAAAGAGATTCAGGATGACCTGGTGACGCAGATCAAGTACTTCACAGCGGAGGGGAGATTGGCCGAGGCCGAGCGTGTGAAGGAACGGACGGAATTTGATATGGAAATGATGCGGGAACTGGGTTATTGCTCAGGAATCGAGAACTACTCCCGCTACTTTGACCGCCGCCTGCCGGGCCAGCGGCCTTTCTGTCTGCTGGATTATTTCCCGGACGATTTTCTAATGGTAGTGGATGAAAGTCACGTGACGATGCCGCAGATCCGTGCGATGTGGGGCGGTGACCGTTCGAGAAAAGAGTCGCTTGTTGAATATGGATTCAGGCTTCCTTCTGCATTGGACAACCGGCCGCTTACTTTCCAGGAATTCGAAGATATGACGCCGCAAACGATTTTTGTGAGTGCGACGCCTGCTGAATATGAGTTGAGAAAATCAGAAGGTGTTGTTGTTGAGCAGATTATCCGACCAACCGGACTATTGGATCCAGAAATTGAAGTAAGACCAAGCCTCAACCAGATTGACGATCTTCTGGAAGAAACAAACAAAAGGATCGCGATGGGCGACCGTGTACTGATCACCACTTTGACCAAAAGAATGGCCGAAGAGCTAAGCAAATACCTCGACCGCGTCGGAATCAAATGCCGCTACATTCACTCGGAAGTGAAGGCTTTGGACCGCGTGGAGATATTACGGGAGCTTCGGTTGGGTGTATTTGATGTACTGGTGGGGGTGAACCTGCTGCGCGAGGGGCTCGATTTACCCGAAGTGTCGCTCGTAGCTATTATGGATGCCGATAAAGAAGGATTTTTAAGAGATACCCGCTCAATGATCCAGACAATCGGCCGCGCCGCGCGGAATGACCGCGGAAAAGTAATTATGTATGCTGATGTCATGACGGGCTCCATGCAGCTCGCAATAGACGAGACCAATCGCCGCCGCAGCATTCAAATGGAGTATAATATTGAAAACGGTATTGTGCCGAGAACGATCCTGAAATCGAAAGAAGCGATCATGGAACAAACTTCCGTCGCCGACTCGAAAGTGCGTAAAGTTTATGTGGAGCCAAGCGAAATCCGAATCGCTGCCGATCCTGTCGTGCAGTATATGGGTAAAAACGACCTGCAAAAACTCATCGCCGAAACGCAGAGAAAAATGGAATCCGCCGCGAAAGATATGGACTTCCTCGAAGCCGCGAGACTACGCGACGAGCTGCTGCAATTGAAGGATCGGGCGAAGCAGGAGGCGTAGGAAGTATGTATTCAAAACACGAATATCTTTTCTATATTAGGACACATTTTAACCACACTACAAATGATTAGGACCTTGATAGTCCCCGAGAAAAGAAATATTTCCATTCAGCTGCCCGATTCCTTTATTGGTAAGCAGGTTGAGGTGATCGCATTTACTGTTCCTGATAAAACAGTGAAAAGTGCGACGCAGGATAAAACACAAACACACTATGCGAGTCTAAAATCTTTAAGCAAAGATTGGCTCAGCGATGAAGAAGACAAAATATGGGAAAATTTGTAAAAGGTGAAGTCGTTGTTATCCCGTTTCCTTTTTCAGATCTGTCCGGAAGTAAAAGAAGACCTGCACTTGTACTGGCAGATCTCACAGGAGACGATATCTTGCTATGCCAGATTACTTCAAAAGCTGTAAAAGGCCAGCCTTCGGTAGCGCTAACTACCAGAGACTTTGCGGTTGGCTCTTTGCCAGTCGATAGTTTTGTCAGACCGCTACGAATCTTCACAGCCGACAAAACAATCATAATCAGGAGTGCAGGGATATTAAAATCAGGAATAGCGAATGAGGTTGTCCGAAAGATAGTGGACGTTTTAAATGCTTAAACTCTGGTTGTCTGTTCAAACAATTCCAGCACCTCTTCCCAATTATTAACCCTCCGATATTTCTCAATCCCTGCATTATGTCCGGCGGAGAACAGAATCGGTATTCCCTGGCAGTAATCAAGGTTTTTCAGGTGGTCGTCGATCAGGTAGTCAGTGTTGATCACGCGTTTATCTCCGCAGAAAACGATGTTTTTCCAGTGGATCGAGGGGAAATGTTCGTTTAGCCAATCGTGTTTTTCCAGAAGCGAATTGGGAAATTCCATTGCGGCAGAAACGATGAAAATATCAAAATGCTCCTGCAACTTCAGGATCGCCTCCTGTGCGCCGGCTATCACCGGTGCGTCACGAAAAAAGCCGGGTTTATATAAAAGGCTTCTGGCTGCATCAGGATCCGGAAATGCCTGATCCTCAGGTATTCCTAGCATTGCCTCGCGCGCTACTTTTACTCCGAATGCTTTTTCATAAGCATTGATCCAATTGACTTCAATGTCCACAATGACATTGTCCATATCCACCGCTATTGATTTTCTAGTCATCTTTAATTTGCGTTTTATTGCAACAAAAGTAGAATATTGGTGCAGTATTTTGCAATGTTTGTTTTAAACAAATATTAAGTTTGCAAAAATTACGATGTCATTATGTTGAAGGAAGAGCGGTTTAAAGTTATTCTCGATCGTCTTGTCAATGATCAAAAGGTATATCTAGCCGGACTAAGTGCATTGTTGAATGTATCTGAGGATACTGTCCGGCGGGATATCAAAGAGCTGGCAGAGCAGGGACTACTAAAATCGGTACGGGGAGGTGCAGTACCACATGCTCCCGGGCCGCACCATTTTCGTGACCGGATTTCCCACGATAAGGACCAGAAGCAGATCATTGCAAACAAAGCATTATCGTTTCTAAAAGACGGGCAGGTTGTCATTTTCGATGGAGGAACTTCTGCTATGCTTATCGCACAAGCATTACCCAAGGATTTGAGAATCACCGTTGTTACGAACAGTTTTCCAATCGCTTCCTTGTTGGAGGAACACGAATTTGTTGAAGTACTCTTTGCCGGTGGTCGACTTTTGAAAAACTCCTTTGTGACAATCGGAAGTGATACCATTCAATTTTTGCAAAAGTTCAGGGCTGATATTTGTTTGCTTGGAATTTGCAGTATTCACAAAGAGTTGGGAGTAACCGGGCCGGACTATGAAGAAAGTGAAGTGAAAAGGACGATGATCCAGTCTTCACGCGAGATAATTGCACTCGCTACCGCAGAAAAACTCGAAACGGCCGAAGCCTTTTATATTTGCCCGACTGAGCGGTTGTCTGTCATTATCACCGATCAGCCGGGCGGGCAGGAAGCATTTAAAATGTATTCTGAGCTTGGAATTCAAATGGTTTGACCAATTAGTCTATTCTTCTTTATCCGGCAAAACCTGTTCCGTTTTAAAGAAAGTATCGTCTATCGTTTTGGTTTCCTGATAGATAATATTGGAAAAGCCCAGCATAAAAGCGATAACAAATCGTCGTAGCCACTTGATGAGGCTGCGGAATATTTTACCAATATTCATTTCCTGATTTTTTAAAATGAATAATTGCGTTTCCTGAAACAGAAAACAGCATATAAGTTGACTACAAGCGTTTACGCTCGCAGTATTTTGGGACAAAGCAGTTGCCCCGAATCAGGAAAATGAAGGATCAGACTGGTAAGAAGAACTTGTGCATCCTTGTAACCTATTCATTTTCAGTAACTCAAATGAATAGGAAGCGAATTGATGCGAGGCTGAATTAAAACGGGTCTTATTGAGGTTTGTGAAGCTCCGCTGCCTCGCATGACGGATCTCAGCAGATTCTTTGAAGTCTGCGATTGCAGCCTTACTGTTCGA
This sequence comes from Dyadobacter sp. CY343, assembly GCF_021390335.1. Taxonomy (GTDB): domain Bacteria; phylum Bacteroidota; class Bacteroidia; order Cytophagales; family Spirosomataceae; genus Dyadobacter. Next base: position 333,677 of record NZ_JAJUXK010000001.1, read on the forward strand.
TGCAGGCTGCTTGAACACGACAATTGTACCGGCATTTCTGCTTCGGTGAGAGTTAAAAAACTGCTCTGTCTGGCAAGCCGCGGCTCGATTATATTCCTGAAAAAAGCCGGATCCGGTTGATAAAATAACCAGGAATAACCACCGTAAAATGGTTCTGTTTGCGGGCAATATGTTTGAATGTGAATGCATTATCTCGGTCCCATTCTGATTGCCCCGTCGAGGCGGATCACCTCACCGTTCAGCATTGGATTTTCTACAATGGATTTGGCCAGCAACGCATATTCGGAAGGTCTTCCAAGGCGGGAGGGGAATGGTATCTGCTGCCCCAGTGACACGCGCGCCTCTTCGGGTAATCCCATCATTAACGGCGTTTCAAACAAGCCGGGGGCTATTGCCATAACCCGAATGCCAGATTTGGCAAGATCACGGGCGACAGGCAAAGTCATGCTAACAATCCCACCCTTACTAGCCGCATAAGCGACCTGTCCCATTTGTCCGTCGTAAGCAGCTACGGAGGCTGTATTAATGATCACGCCGCGCTCTCCTTCCTCATTTGGCGAATTTTGTTCCATTGCAAAAGCCGCCAGGCGCATGACGTTAAAAGTGCCGATCAGGTTTGTGCGGATGGTTTTTTCGAATAACTCGAAGGAATGCGGACCGTAAATGCCCTCTGATTTGCCGACTATTTTCCGGGCCGGTGCAACGCCAGCGCAGTTCACAACAATATCAATCTGACCAAACTGAGCAATTGCAAAGTCGACGGCGGTTTTTACCTCAGTTTCACTGGAAACATCGGTTTTAATGAATCTGATTTTTCCGTCAAATGATTCTTCCAATGCAGTTCCCGCCGCTTCGTTCAGATCCAGGATCACCGTATTTGCGCCTGCCTCCACAAACAAACGGGCGGTAGCCTCTCCCAATCCGGAGGCTCCGCCCGTTATGAATGCAGTAGCATTTTGTAGTTGCATATACTTGCTATCTTCTTTTTAAAAGATGCTCCGGAACCGGATGTTCTTCCAGGAATTTTCTGGCCTCTTCTGCTTTCCTAAGCACAACAGGGTGATTGGAAAGATCAGGAAGGGAATTGTCGATTGTAATTTTAGGTTTTAAATACCTTGGAACAAGAACTGTTTTATCTAGAACTTTCATAGCGTGAAACAATTGATTATTACGAATCTAGCGATTTTTTTCCTATCAAAAAACTTTCAAATGAACCGTTTGGTTCGAAGAAAAACCATTGCTGATTTCGATACCCTAGAATGACAAGGAAGTCTTGCACATCAATAAAAACTACCGATCGAGATTTGATACAACCTTGTCCTTGCTTTTGAATTTCCTGATAAAGCAACAAGATTTTCAGGATGATCCTCCAAATATTTCAGAACTACGGCCATTACTGTCGCCATAATTTCAGGAACGTCGCCATTATCTGTCACAGTATCGTCCACGTAATCCCGCCTCACCGGGCAATAGTCCAGCAAAGCAAGATTGTGTATCTGTGGTGCAATCGGTGAAAAGGAAATAGCCTTTTCTACTATTCCCTTTTTACCGATGCTTTGAAATTTATAGTGTGTTTCCGCTTCGTTTAGTGCGAAGGGATATGCCTGATATTGATTCATCTGCTATACCACTTCAATCTTTACCTTCAACAAAAATTCATCCATTTCGATTTCACTCGCTTCTCCATTTAGATCACTGACCAAATTGAGATCCAGCGCCTGTACTTCCTGGCAGATGTAATCTTTGTTGGCAGTCACGGCGCTTGCGAGCAGGCTGTCGTTATTTTGTAAGGTAATGCGGATCTTGTCAGTAACCTCAAAGCCGCTGTCTTTTCGTAGATTCTGAACACGGTTGACAAAATCGCGCGCTATACCTTCGAGACGAAGTTCGTCGGTGACGGTAATATCCAGCGCGACGGTCAAGCCGCCTTCGCTCGCTACCAGCCAGCCGGGAACGTCTTCCGCGATGATCTCGACGTCGGTCAACGCAATATCGATCGGGCCGCTTGCTGCTTGCAGATTAATGGTCGAGTTTTTCTCAATATCCTTGATCTGAGCTTCATCCATAGCAGAAATAGCAGCTGCTACTTCCTTCATTTTTGGTCCGAACTTCGGTCCCAAAGTTTTGAAATTCGGTTTGATCTTCTTTTTCAGGATACCACTGTCATCGTGCACGAATTCAACAGTTTTTACATTTACTTCCGTCAGGATAATGCCCGTTACCTGCTCGATCTGGCGTTTTGTGTTGTCACTCAAAACAGGGATCAATATCTTGGAAAGCGGCTGACGAACTTTCAGCTTATGTCCCTTGCGGATCGAATGCACCAACGAACTGATTGATTGTGCCAGTTCCATCGACTGTTCCAGATCGGTATCCACATATTCCGTCTCGATTTTCGGCCAGTAGGTCAGGTGCACCGATTCGTATTTGTAATCAGTACCGTGCTGAACAGCCAGCTCGCGGTCGCCATCGGTCAGGTTTTTATACAACCATTCCGCAAAAAACGGCGCGATAGGTGACATTAGTTGAGAAACCGTAACCAAACAATGCTGCAAAGTTTCGTAAGCAGCTCTTTTATCATCCGTTAAGCCGGTACCCTGGTCCTGCGAAGGATTCCAGAAGCGACGACGGTTTAACCGGATATACCAGTTGGAAAGCTGATCAGTCACAAAATCCTGAACCAAACGGCCGGCTTTTGTCGGGTTGTAATCGTCAAATTGCTCGCCTACTTCCTTGATCAGCGTATTCAGTTTGGACAAGATCCAGCGGTCCAGCTCCGTACGTTTTTCAATAGGAACAGAGGTCGCTTCGTGGAATTCATAACCATCCAGGTTCGCGTAAAGGGCGAAGAAATTATAGGTATTGACCAGCGTTCCGAAAAATTTGCGCTGTACTTCACCAATACCATCAATATTGAACTTCAAATTATCCCACGGTTCCGCATTGGTGATCATGTACCAGCGTGTCGCGTCGGGGCCGTAGTGCGCCAGGGTCGAGAACGGATCCACCGCATTGCCGAGGCGCTTCGACATTTTATTGCCGTTTTTATCCAAAACCAAACCCGTCGAAACTACATTTTTAAATGCAACAGAATCGAACAGCATTCCGGCGATCGCGTGCAATGTAAAGAACCAGCCACGCGTTTGGTCCACACCTTCGGAAATGAAATCGGCTGGATAACTTTTGTCAAATATCTCCTGATTTTCAAAAGGATAGTGCCACTGTGCATAAGGCATTGCGCCGGAATCAAACCAAACATCGATCAAGTCCGGCTCACGGTGCATGACGTGGCCTTTTTTGGAAACCAATACAATATCGTCTACATACGGTCTGTGCAGATCGTATTCCCCGTGTTCCAGTTTTTGCAGATATTCAGAATTGTGAAACGCCTGCTCACGTGTCAGATGCCCTGAAATAATCGCCTCTTCGAGCAGGTCTTTCAACTCGTCAATCGAGCCTACGCAAACTTCGTCGCCATAATCATTGCGCCAGATCGGCAGCGGGGTACCCCAATAGCGCGAGCGCGACAAGTTCCAGTCAACAAGATTTTCGAGCCAGTTACCAAAGCGGCCTGTCCCCGTACTTTCCGGTTTCCAGTTAATAGTTTTGTTGAGTTCTACCAGCCTGTCTTTCATGGCGGTGGTTTTGATAAACCAGCTGTCGAGCGGGTAGTAAAGCACAGGTTTATCTGTCCGCCAGCAATGTGGGTACGGGTGTTCGTATTTCTCAACCTTAAATGCTTTGCCCTCTTCTTTGAGCCTGATCGCGATCAATACGTCGGTAGCACGGAATTCAGGATCATTTTGCTCTTCTTCCGAATAATATTCAGGTTTGACAAAACGTCCCGCGTAATCTGTTATCTCTTTCACAAAACGGCCACGACGATCCACGATCGGTACTTCTTTGCCATTTTCATCTTTCACCATGATCGCTGGAATACCGTTTGCCTGCGCTACCCGGAAATCGTCCGCACCGAAAGTAGGGGAGGTATGTACCACACCGGTACCATCTTCGGTCGTAACAAAATCGCCCAGGATAACCCGGAAAGCGGGTTTTTCCGACGGCCCGACGGTCGGCTGCACATAGGGCATTAACTGTTCGTATTCAATGCCTTCCAGCTCACGACCCTTAAATTCCTTCAAAACGCGCCATGGGAGCAGCTTTTTATCACTCGCCGCGTAGCCTTCGAAGTCGCCGTTCTGACTTTTTTCACTAAAATATTTACCCAACAAATCCTTCGCCAATATCACCGCAACCGGCTCGTGGGTATAAGGATTGAAGGTCTCAACCAATGCATAGGTAATATTCGCACCGACGGTCAATGCTGAATTGGCGGGCAAAGTCCAGGGTGTTGTAGTCCAGGCTAATATCCGGATATCCAGATCAGAGAAATCAGCCAAAACTTCCGAAGGCTTAGCCTTAAACATCGTCACGATCGTCGTGTCCTTCACATCCTTATAAGTCCCGGGCATATTCAGCTCGTGTGACGAAAGGCCGGTTCCGGCCGCAGGAGAGTATGGTTGGATCGTATAACCTTTGTAAAGCAAACCTTTGCCGTACAGCTTTTTAAGCAGGTTCCAGAGGCTTTCTATATATTCACTTTTATAGGTAATGTAAGGATCTTCCAGGTCGACCCAATAGCCCATTTTCTCGGTCAGGTCATTCCATTGATCGGTAAATTTCATGACGGTCTGGCGGCATTTTTCGTTATATTCTGCCACCGAGATCGTCTTGCCGATATCTTCTTTTGTGATACCAAGTTCTTTTTCGACCTGCAATTCAACCGGCAAACCGTGCGTATCCCAGCCGCCTTTGCGTTTTACCTGAAACCCCTGCAACGTTTTATACCGGCAAAAAATATCCTTGATCGAGCGCGCCATCACGTGGTGAATGCCCGGCGTGCCGTTTGCAGAAGGCGGACCTTCGAAAAAGGTAAAACTCTGTGCGCCCTCGCGGGTTTCAACAGAAGCGTCGAATATCTTTTTGTCTTTCCAGAACTGCAATATCTCGTCGCCGATCTTTGGATAACTCAGGTTCTTATATTCGTTGTATTTCATGATAGCAATTTGCTGTTAGCCTTTGGCTAGTAGCCAGTCGTGTAATAAGCGGTTTCCATTCCCGCTTTTTGAATTTTTTGGAGTGCAAAATTACGGATTTTTTTCTGCTAAATTGGTCGCGGTACTTGTAATGAATGTGCTGACTATTATATTATTTTAGCGTCAACCTCACTGAGAAAATCAAATGGAACTTCTGGTTGTGGGACATTACAAATGCGGTGATGCACATGCCGCCGGGAAGTGTGAGCCCGGGATTAAGAAATATGAATTTGACTAATCTGTTTCCTGTGAAAAAAGTTAGCATTACTTTCGTATCTTGATTCAGTCTAATTAAGAAAACGGGATTAATGAAAAAACTGATTGGCAAACTTCACCTCTACCTGGGGCTCATTTCCGGGGCGCTGGTTTTTGTAATAGCTATTACAGGCTGCATTCTCGCATTTGAGCAGGAAATCAAGGCTGTTACCCAGCCTTATATGTTTGTTGAAGGACAGAAAGAGGGCAAATTATTGCCGCCATCGGTTTTAGCTGCCGAGGCTGAAAAGTTGCTTCCCGGTAAGAAAGCAAACGGGGTTCTCTACGATGTGCCGGGCAGAAATGCGCAGGTCGGTTTCTATAACATTGATCCCGAATACTATTACGTAGCCTACCTGAACCCATTCACTGGAAAAGTGGCCAAAGTGTGGGACGAGGACGGGGATTTCTTTCATTTTATACTCCACGGGCACTATTATCTCTGGTTACCCGAAAAGATTGGCCAGCCGGTGGTGGCTTCGGCGACGCTTATATTTTTTGTAATGATGATCAGCGGGCTGGTACTCTGGTGGCCTAAAAATAAAGCTGCATCCAAACAGCGTTTTTCGATCAAATGGAATGCAGCCTGGCGCCGGAAAAACTATGACCTGCACAATGTGCTGGGTTTTTATATTATGACAATCGGTGTAATTCTCTCGCTCACAGGCCTGGTCTGGGGATTTCAGTGGTTTTCACAGGGCGTTTACACAGCCACGGGAGGTGAGGGTTCCGACGTTTACTATAACCCAACTTCGGATACCACGCTGGTAAATGCAGTCGCCGGGCCGAAGCAGGCGACGGATCGCGCCTGGTATGCTTTGCAGCGGGAATATCCTAAATACGCGACACTGAATATCTCGTTCCCGAATCTGCCTTCCGAGTCAATTTTCTCTTATGTGAATTTCCGGGAAGGGACTTACTACAATGTAGATTACAATTATTTTGACCAATATACCCTTAAAAAGATCAAGGCGACCGGGCCTTACAGCGGCAAATACAGCGAGGCTAATCTGGCTCAAACCTTGCGCCGGATGAACTACGATATTCACGTCGGCGCTATATTGGGATTGCCGGGTAAAATATTGATGTTTCTGGCTAGTCTGGTCTGCGCTTCTTTGCCAGTAACCGGGTTTCTGATCTGGTGGGGACGCAGGAACAAAGCACCACGCCCGGTTCGCAAAAGTATGCGTCGCGCCAGACGCGATTTGGTAACGCGATAGTCGGATTATTTTTTCTGATAAATACGTACATAATCTACTTCAAACCTGGCAGGAAAATCAGTTCCCGACGGATCACCTCCATTATCTCCGCCCACAGCCAGGTCCAGCAATACATAATGCGGCTGGTGAAAAGGCTGGATATCCTTGTTTTTAGCATTTACGGCTTTGGAAAGATCCTGTGAAGTAAGGAGCAGATCGTCGACGTACAGCTTAATGGAATCTTCATCCCAATCCATTCTCCAAACGTGAAATTTATCCGCCCATTTCGGGTCTTCGAAGGTGTTTAAAGGCTTTTTAACCGAATTCCATATTGGCTTGTACTGTTCATTAGAACCCCAGGCAACATTGGCCAGCAGCATATCCCGGTAATATTCCATGATATCTATCTCTCCGTTATCTGGCCAGCGACCTTTTATTCCAAGTGTCCAGAAAGCAGGCCAGAGCCCGGCGCGGGTATCGATTTTAGCCCGGATCTCAAACCTTCCATATTGCCAGCTTTTGCTTTTTTTAGTAGTTAAACTCGCCGAAGTATATGCTGCGAATTCCCGGTTTTCTTTCCAATTGTTGCTTCCTGCTTTGTAATTTGGGTTTTTAACTTTTTCTTTTTTAGCCTCAATAATTAAAAGTCCGCCTTTGCAATACGCGTTTTCGGCCTGGTACCACTGCAATTCTTCGTTTCTGACAAAACCTTTTTCCGGCTCCCAGATCTTTGGATCGGGTGCGCCTTCACTATCGAATTCATCAGCCCAAACCAATTTCCATTGCGCAAACGAAGGAGCCGCAAATACTGTCAGCACCGCGGCGAGTACGATATTTTTCATATTTCAAGTAATTGTTGGAACCGTTTGCACGGGTGTACCTATTAACTTATAAGGCGGAAGCGGATTTTATTTAACCAACTTTCCCTTCTTTTGTTAGTAAGCAAAAGTTGCCAATTCCTCAGATTGGCAGCGAAAAGTATATCAAATGATTAAAATATTAGATACTGCCCGCAAAGCCGGATTGGATGGTTTTATGCTTGCATTGCTCAGCATGATATTGCTGGCCTGGCTCTGGCCGGAACCCGGGATGAAAGAGAGTCCGGTCCCGCTTTCCGAGATCTCCACCTACGCCGTTTCGGTCATTTTCTTTTTCTACGGATTGCGGCTCAGTCCGGACAAGCTGCGCGAGGGACTTACCAACTGGCGGCTGCACGTGATGGTGCATTTGTCCACATTTGTACTTTTTCCACTTATCGCGCTGGCATTCAAGCCAATGTTTCAAGGCGAAGAGAATCATACTTTGTGGTTAGGTATCTTCTTTCTGACAGTATTGCCTTCCACGGTTTCATCTTCTGTAGTGATGGTTTCTATTGCAAAAGGCAATATTCCGGCGGCGATATTCAACGCGAGCATATCGAGCCTGATCGGTGTTTTCCTGACTCCGCTTTGGATGGGATTGGTACTGGATACCGGCCCAGGGCATTTTGACCTGCTTTCAGTGGTCGGAAAGCTGGCTTTGCAAGTACTACTTCCGGTATTTGCGGGTATACTGTTGAACAAGCGCTGGGGATATTTTGCCGAAAAAAACAAAAAGTATATCCGCTATTTCGACCAATCGTCTATTTTGCTGATCGTATACACTTCTTTCTGCGAATCATTTGGCGAAGACCTGTTTAGTTCGCTTGGATTGAAAGATATTGTATTTTTAGGAATGGGAATGCTGGCACTATTTTTCGCTATTTATTTCCTGCTGACATTTATTAGTAACCTTCTGAAATTCAGTCATGAAGATAAAGTAACGGCTGTTTTTTGTGGTTCGAAAAAGTCGCTGGTGCAGGGAGCGGTTATGTCAAAAGTGCTTTTTGCAGGCCCGCAGGCGGGTATTATGTTGCTGCCGATCATGATTTACCATGCATTGCAATTGATAGCAGCCAGTATTATCGCCCAGCGACTGGCGGCGGAAGCGGAAACAGACAAGAGTTTTTAACCTAATACCCTATTCAATGCGATTGATTTCCTGGTTTGTGCGTGTGCTTGTATTGATTCTGTTGATAGCGGGGTTAAATTCATTATGGTCCAATTTCAGGACCGGGAACTGGGCGCCGGACTGGTTTGGGATGGAGGATAAAACGCAGACTACGCATACTATTGTTTTGCAGGAGATCAGCGCGATGGGCAAGCTGGAACTGGTTAAGTACAATTTTAAAGATGTTGTCGAGCGCGAAAAGGTCAAAATGTTTTTGCCCAATGCGAAAGCGGTACTGATCGTGCAGGGGGAAGCGATCGGTTGCATTGACCTGACACTGGTGGATATTGCGGACATTTCTTCGGAAGACGAATACCTGGTGGTCAATATGCCCGAGCCTGAGCTTTGTGTTTTTAAGATCGACCATAGCAAATCCAAGATATACAATACCGAATATGCATTCAATGAAGAAGGAAAGCTGGTGGAGGAAGCCTACAAGCAGGCCGAAAAGCAGATCATGAAATCCGCCCAGGATATGGGGATTTTGGAACAAACCAAAGTGAACGCACGTAAAATTCTCACTCCTGTTCTTGAAAAAGCTTCGGGGAAAAAAGTGATATTGAAATTTCCAATGAATACCGAGATTGAAAAATTGCGCTAACTATTTCGCCACAAACCCTTTACGATGGACAAGAAAGGATTTCTCACAGCAGAAGAACTCAGGAGTAAAACGGTGGAAGGGTTGATTGATACCATCGTGGTTGGTTTTACCGATCATTATGGCCGGTTAATGGGAAAGCGAGTCGATGCGGAATATTTTCTGGATTCGGTATTGGAAGACGGTACGCACGGATGCAACTACCTGCTAACCACGGATATAGCAATGGAGCCTGTGTCGGGTTACAAATATGCAAACTGGGAGTTGGGTTACGGCGATTTTCATCTGCTACCTGATCTGAAAACGCTGCGGATCGCAGATTGGCTTGAAAAAACGGCGCTTGTGATTTGTGATGTTCACAATGATGAATCGCACCAGCTTGAATCCATCGCGCCCAGATCTATTCTTAAAAAGCAGCTGGACAACTTGCAGGCAGATGGAATGGACTGTTTCGCGGCTTCTGAACTGGAATATTATCTTCTCGAAAATACTTACAAACAAGCTTTTGAACAAGGTTACCAGAATCTCTCGCCGGCTGGGTATTACCTTGAAGATTACCACATTATGCAGGGGACGCGAAATGAGAAATTCACTTCCGCGGCAAGAAAACATTTAAAAAACTCCGGCATTCCAATTGAAACTTCCAAAGGTGAGTGGGGGCTGGGCCAGCATGAGCTGAATGTAAAATATGCCGATGTACTTTCGATGGCCGATAATCACGTTGTGTACAAGCAATGCATGAAGGAAGTGGCTGACGCAATGGGACTTTCGGTCACTTTCATGGCCAAGTTTGCCACTGATCAGGCCGGTTCGAGCAGTCATATTCACATGAGTTTGTGGAAAGATGGAGAAAATGCATTTGTCGGAGATCAGGCGATCGGCCCAGTACAAGGATCTGATCTGTTTCGCTGGTTTCTTGGCGGTTGGATCAGGCACGTGCCCGATGTAATGCCTTTTTACGCCCCAACTGTGAATTCTTACAAAAGATTTGTCGACGGCTCCTGGGCACCTACGCGGCTGGCTTGGAGTTATGACAACCGCACTGCCGGCTTCCGCGTGGTAGGAAGTGGAAAAAGTCTGCGCATTGAGTGCCGCATTCCCGGCGCCGATTGCAATCCCTACCTCGCATTTGCGGCTTCACTCGCCTCCGGACTCGACGGTATCAAAAATAAGATAGAGCCGCCGGAATGTTTCGAGGGCGATATTTACGCAGCCGCCCATTTGCCACGGGTGCCCTACACCTTGTCCGAAGCAGTTAACATATTTGAGCAAAGCGAATTCGCTAAAAATACATTCGGTAATGAAGTAATCGAACATTATACTCACTTTTTCCGAAATGAACAAAAAGCGTACGATACGTCGGTAACGGACTGGGAGCGAAAACGGTATTTTGAGCAGATATAATGGAAGCAATATTTACACACACTTTCAGATATAATGGCAGATACATTTTCACAGATTTATCTTCAATTTGTTTTTAGCGTAAAAGGCAGACAGAGTCTGATACCCAAGGAAAACAAAGAGGAATTACACAAATATCTGACGGGGTTAGTGCAGAATCGCAAAGCAAAAATGCTTGCGGTGCATTGTATGCCTGATCACGTGCACATTTTTGTTGGTTTTAAACCAGTTATCTTGATTTCGGACTTTGTGAAGGAAATTAAGGTAGAAAGCAACGAATTCATTAATGCGAAAGGCTGGACAAAGTTTAAGTTTGCCTGGCAGGAGGGTTATGGAGTTTTTTCCTATTCGCATTCACACATTAATTCAGTGGTGAATTACATTTTAAATCAGGAAGAACACCATCGGAAGAAGTCGTTTCAGGAGGAATACAAGGAGTTTTTAGAAAAATTTCAGATCCCGCATAAAAGTGAGTATCTATTCGAATTTTTAGAGTGATGCGGTTTGGTGCTAAAAGCATTAGGAGTGCAAAACAGGGGGCTCCTCCGGAGCCACGGCTTGATTTGATGCTGGCTGTTCTAGAAACAGGGGGCTCCTCCGGAGCCACGGCTTGATTTGATGCTGGCTGTTCTAGAAACAGGGGGCTCCTCCGGAGCCAATTGTTGCCCAGCGGGCTCCCTGTTTCTAGCAATGGCGACGTTATGTTTGTGGTTCGGGCCCCAGCGGGGCCTCCTGTTTCTAGCAATGGCGACGTTATGTTTGTGGTTCGGGCCCCAGGGGGCCTCCTGTTTCTAGCAATGGCGACGTTATGTTTAGGGTTCGGGCCCCAGCGGGGCCTCCTGTTTCTAGCAACGGCGACGTTATGTTTAGGGTTCGGGCCCCAGGGGGGCCTCCTGTTTCTAGAACCAGCGACGATATGTTTGAGATTTGGGCCCCAGTGGGGCCTCCTGTTCGCGAACATCATTGATTTGCATTGGCTCGGAATGTGATGATAGAATATTTGGCCAAAACAACCACTCAAAAATCATTGCATTAATTTCCGCGGGTCCATTTGATACTCAATTACCATAAATAATCTTCACCCTATTAAAACAAACACAATGCGGTTAGAAAATAAGGTCGCACTCATTACAGGCGGAAGCGGCGGAATTGGCCGTGAGACAGCCATTTTATTTGCAAAAGAAGGGGCTAAAATCGTAGTAACGGATGTCAACGACGCTGGGGGCCAGGAAACTGCAGATGAGATCGTACAAGCCGGAGGAGAGGCTTTTTTCCTGCATTCCGACGTTTCGAAGCCCGCGGACTGTGAGGCTGCTGTTGCTTTCACAGAAGAGAAGTTCGGTAAGCTGAATGTCATTTTCAACAACGCCGGGATTATGCACAGCGACGATGACAACGCCATGACGACCGAAGAATCGGTTTGGGACCTGACGATGAATATCAATGCAAAAGGTGTGTTTTTGGGTTGTAAATACGGTATTCCTGCATTGCAAAGAGCAGGCGGCGGCTCGATTATCAATACTGCTTCCTTCGTGGCAATATTGGGCGCAGCAACGCCGCAAATAGCTTACACAGCCAGCAAAGGCGCTGTTTTAGCGTTAACCAGAGAACTTGCGATCATTCACGCCCGGGAAAATATTCGCGTAAATGCATTGTGCCCAGGACCACTTCGGACAGAGCTTTTAATGAAGTTTTTGAACACCGAAGAAAAGAAACAACGCCGCCTGGTACATATTCCGATGGGCCGCTTCGGCGAAGCCAAAGAAATGGCCTACGCCGCCCTGTTCCTCGCTTCCGACGAAGCATCATTCATAACAGGCACCGATTTTCTGGTAGACGGAGGAATTACGTCCGCCTACGTAACGCCGGTTTAAGGGAGGAGGAAATGGAGGATGGAGGAAAGGGAGGAAAGGAGGAAGGATTTTCCTCTACTCAATATCTTTTCTTCCCCTTCTTCCCCTTCCTCCCCAATTCCTTCCTCCTTCCTCCTTCCTCCATTCCTCCATTTCTCCCCTTTAAAAAAATGACACTTCAAAAAACGATAAGTCCGATTGATGGCTCGGTATATGTGGAACGCATGTTGGCTGATGCTGATGCTGTGGAAATCGCTTTGAATAAGGCTGTTGCGGCTCAGAAGGAATGGCGTAAAACTTCGCTGGCTGAGCGTGCGGCTATTTGTCTGAAAGCGGTTGAGTACTTCCTCGATAATGCCGATGAGATCGGGTTGGAGCTGACCTGGCAAATGGGGCGGCCGGTCCGGTATACTGCAAATGAGATCCGGAAAGGATTTCAGGAGCGTGCAAAATATATGATCTCTATTGCCGAGAAGGCCCTATCGGATGTGGAAGTGGAGGGAATTCCAGGATTTAAGAGATTCATTCGCCGCGATCCGCTGGGGGTGGTTTTTGTGGTTGCTCCATGGAATTACCCGTATCTGACCTCCGTCAATTCCGTGATTCCGGCGATTATGTCGGGCAATGCGGTGGTTTTGAAACATGCGCAGCAAACACCCCTATGTGCCGAGCGTTATGCCGCTGCATTTGAATATGCGGGATTACCCGAGGGCGTGTTTCAATATCTGCATTTAAGTCACGATCAGGTTACAAAAGTAGTTGGTGACCAACGCATTGACTATGTTGTATTTACAGGATCGGTTGAAGGCGGACATGCAGTACAACAGGCAATTAATGAAAGATTTATCGTGGGCGGATTGGAGCTCGGCGGTAAGGATCCGGCTTATGTGCGGGCGGATGCAAATCTTGCAGATGCAGTCGAAAATCTGGTCGATGGTTCGTTCTTTAATTCAGGTCAATCCTGCTGTGGTATCGAGCGTATTTATGTGCACCAGGATATTTATGAGGAATTCGTGGATGAATTTGTAAAGTTGACAAAAACCTACAAACTGGGCGATCCGCTTGATCAGGAAACTACTTTGGGGCCGATGGTACGGACTGCCGCTGCCGATTTTGCCAAAAAACAAATTGACGAAGCGATTGCGCAGGGAGCTACTGCATTGATTGATACGGATCTTTTCCCCGCGCATCAGGCCGGCACTCCCTATTTCGCACCGCAGGTTTTGGTAAATGTCAATCATTCGATGGAGATCATGACAGAGGAAACCTTTGCGCCAGTAGTGGGGATTATGCCGGTTAAAGATGATAATGAGGCTATTAGATTGATGAACGACAGTCAATATGGCCTTACAGCGTCAATCTGGACCTCGAATATTGATGCTGCCCTCGCGCTGGGTGAGCAAGTTGAAACCGGTACATTCTTCATGAACCGCTGCGACTATCTTGACCCTGCATTAGCCTGGACAGGCGTAAAAAATTCAGGTCGCGGCTGTACGCTTTCAACAATCGGATATGAAGCGTTAACCCGTCCAAAATCTTTTCATTTAAAGATAAATAGTTGATATACAATGCAAGTAGGACTGCTGGAATGTGATCATGTGCGCGAAGATCTGTTGCATATTGCGGGTGATTACCGGCAAATGTTCCCGGCATTGTTCATGCAGGTTGCGCCGGATTGGGAGTTTACTTTCTATGATGTTTGCAATGGAAATTTCCCGAAATCTGTGGCTGAATGCGATTTGTATATCTGCACAGGATCGAAATTTTCAGTTTATGATGAAGAGGACTGGATTTTTAGATTAAAGGATTTTGTAAAAGAAATTAATAGATCGGGCAGGAAGTACGCGGGAATCTGTTTTGGTCACCAAATGCTGGCGGAGGCTTTGGGTGGTAAAGTAGAAAAAGGAAGCCCGGGCTGGTGTGTAGGCGTGCATGAATTTTCGCTAATAAGGTCCGCAGAATGGATTGATCCACAAAAAAATCACTTTAATCTGCTGATGATGTGCCAGGACCAGGTAGTGAGGATGCCAGAAGGAAGTGTGCTGCTGGCGCAAACTCCCGATTGTCCGGTTGGAATGTTTCAGGTGGGCGGCAATATGATTGGTATTCAAGCACATCCGGAGTTTCCGAAGCGTTATAACCAGGCTTTAATGGAATTGCGGGTCGAGCGGGTAGGAGAGGAAAAAGTCAATTCGGGTATTGCCAGCCTTGCATTACCTACCGACGAACTGCTGATTGCGGGCTGGATAAAGAATTTTGCAGCACTATGAAGTAGTCGGATGTATGCTTATTTTTAACCCGACATTATTTTAAGAATCACTTTTCTCAATGACTGAAAGCAATATTTCTCCCCGGCAAATACTTAGTTCGCATCAAACGAACCAGAAAATCAGAAGGATTGCTTTTCAGATTTATGAAAATAATTTTGAAGAGCCGGGCGTAATTATCGCTGGAATTTCGGGAGAAGGTTATGCATTCGCGGCAATACTGGCAAAGGAATTAGCAGAAATTGCCCCTTTCCAGGTCGACCTGATCGAATTGCGCTTTGATAAGCACCTGCACCACCAGAGCCCGATCCTTTTTGACAAAGAAATAGAGATCGAAAATCGGGTGATCATCATCGCCGACGATGTCCTCAACACCGGCCGGACGCTCGCTTTTGCATTGGAGCCTTTTCTGAAAGTTCCGATGAAAAAGTTGCAGGTAGCCGTGATCGTAAACCGCAGCCACCATTTATTTCCTATTCATGCGGATTATGTAGGCTATTCGCTCAGCACTACATTAACTGAGCACGTAAAAGTAGTGCTCAGCAAAGAAGGCGAGGAAGGTGTATATCTGAAATAAAACTCAGGTATATACCCTTCTCAATTTGACATTTTCTACCGGACGGATAATCAGCGGTACTTTCTCAATTTTCACTGAGCTGCTGTCCAGACCAAACCATTTATCTTCCGGCGTAGTGAAATCTTTCACAAAGAAGTAGGTTTTCATCACCAGCTGCTCAAAAAGCGGCAGGTCGTTTTCAAACGACAGAAATCTTTCCAATACTACAAAACGGAAATCTCCCGTGATATTCTGCTTGCTCAAAGATTCGTAGCGACTGGTAATATCCACTTCCTTATTCATTACCATATCTTCCACAACCTTCCGGAAAAACATATTGATCCGCTGATCGACCCTGAAACCGAGCCGGAAATTGATTTTGATCACATTGTCGTTATTGTCGTCGTCGGACAATACCTTATATTCCATTGTGTACGGATCATCGGTAATATCCACGTGAATGAACCAATATACGTCGGCTCGTTTGGGTCTTTTCTGAAAAATAGAATAGATCACTTTCGTCTCAATTTCTGTCGCCCGCGAGGCATTTGTCATAAAGACCAAATGCGTGGTATATTTTGGGATACTGATATCGCGGCTGAGCTCGTGGAGTGCAGGCAGATATTTTTCCAGTTTGGTATATTCGGTAAGTCTTAATTTGATGTAAAAAGCTCTTAACCAGACCGTCATCAAACCCGCTACAATTGTTCCCACCATAATCGTGAACCAGCCTCCGTGCAGGAATTTGGCCAGGTTGGCGCCCAGGAACATTCCCTCAATGCACAGATAAAGCAGCATGAACGCAATGACAATCCAGAGATTTACCCTTTTCAGATAGAGGTAATACGAAAACAATATCGTTGTCATAATCATAGTCAGCGTAATTGCCAGACCATAAGCAGCTTCCATATTAGATGATTGGCGGAAATACAAAACAACGCCGCTGCAACCAAGCCACAGTAACCAGTTGATACTAGGAACATAGAGCTGACCTTTCTGGTCACTTGGGTAATTAAGCCTTACTTTTGGCCAGAAATTCAGACGGATCGCTTCGGAAATCAATGTGAATGAACCGGTTATCACAGCCTGGCTTGCGATAATCGCTGCTAATGTAGCGATCACGACACCTGGCAGCAGCCACCATTCAGGCATGATTTCATAAAATGGTTTTCTTGCGGCGAGCAGGTTTCCCATTTCAGTGATCAACCAGGCGCCCTGACCAAAGTAGTTGAGCAGCAGGCATATTTTAACAAAAATCCAGCTGATCCGGATATTCTCGCGACCACAATGTCCCAGATCCGAATACAAAGCCTCGGCACCTGTCGTACACAGAAAAACGGCGCCCAATATCCAGAAACCCTCCGGGTGGCCGGTGATCAGATTGAATCCGTAAACCGGATTAAGCGCCTTTAATATTTCGGGATGAATCAAGATCTGATTTAAACCCAATACACCCAGCATCACAAACCAGGTCACCATCAGCGGCCCGAATGCGCGCCCGACCACTTTGGTACCAAACGCCTGAATCACGAAAATCAGTGTCAGGATACTGATTACGATGGGTATAGTCTGGATATTTGGGTAAATGAGCTGCAAACCTTCGACCGCCGAGGAAACTGAAATGGGCGGGGTGATGATACCGTCGGCAAGCAGGGTACTACCGCCGATAATGGCCGGGACGGTGAGCCACTTTGCATGCTTTCGAACCAATGCATATAATGCAAAAATCCCGCCTTCTCCTCTGTTATCGGCTCGCAAGATCAGGATTACGTATTTGATTGTGGTTTGGAGCGTGAGTGTCCAGAATATGCAGGATATCGCTCCGTAAATGATTTCCTCGGTAATGCGCTCATTCATGATGATCGCCTGCATTACGTAGAGCGGGGAGGTACCAATATCCCCGTAAATAATGCCGAATGCAACCAGCACGCCGGCTGCGGTAACCTTATCAACTTTGTGCTTCGATTCCATTCATCAGTTAAAAAACAGCGAAAGTTAGGAAACGGCAATCAAAGAAAACGGGTGAATATAAAATTTTAATTTGAAAAGCTTCGGCGATGCCGGAAAGTTGAACAGTATGGTAAATGCGACCGGATTAGCCGAAGGATAATCAGGATGGTTACTTTGCTCAGTTTGTGGTCGCTTAGATTGTTTTCCACTTACATTGTGCAGTACATCCAAACGTTATAAAAATCTTCTTCACTTAAATTTTTCACATAACTAATTGAAGTTTATGAAGAAGTACTTTTTTACCTGCCTTGTCAGTCTCTCTTTCCTGGCTTTCAGCTGCGCTCAAAAAACAAGTCAGGAACCTGGTCCTATTCCCGGAGTTCCTTCAACCGAGGAGGAAACTCCTGCCGAAACCAACACGGAACGTCTTTTACCTTCCCAGCTTCCGACAATCGCTTACCCGATGTTTGTCACCGGAACAACCACCTACCATTCCAAACTGAAACCGGAAGCGTGGTTTGCCAGGCCAATAGAAAAGGCTGATCTCGGAAGTCTTGCCAATCCGGGCAAAGTCCCGCATATGATCGCATTTGGTGGCGGTCTGACCGCCGGTGTAAGCAACGGCGGCCTGAACAGGGAAGCACAGCAATTTGCCTATCCCAATCTGGTGGCCCGGCAAATGGGGATCAGTGATTTCAAAACACCTCTTCTGCCCGAGGACGAAGCCAATGGGACTGGGATCTTTCTCTATGAAGACCCAAAAGCGGAGTACCCGCGCTGGAAAGAAGTGACCAACAATCTCGCGAAACTGGAAGCAGGACAGCCCGTCAAAATGACGCCGTACGAAGGATTGATACACAATTTCGCGTATCCTAGTGGTGGCACAATCGGTGTAACTTATCCGTTTTGTCCTAGTTGCAAAGGGCAAGCTTATTCGTCCCGCTTCAGTGCATATGAAAACTTGGATGATACCTATTTACTGGGAGATATTCAGAGAAAGCACGATTATGATTTTGTAATCATAGAGGAATATTTTGACGGGCTTCATGCAGCTATTATCAATGCAGCAAGACTGGACGAACGCTCAACCGGAGTTGTTTGGAATGAAAACAGAATTAATCCCTACAGTATTGAATTTGTGTTAAACAAGGAACAGAAAGGGGTCTTATTTACGATCCCACATTTCAAACACTTAGGATTCATGAACTGGTATAATGTTCTAGATCTGAAAAGAAAAGCGTCCTCAATTTCAATGGTTTACCAGACTCTGAACGGCGCCAAAGTCGCAGACGGTTCTAAAACACTATATCTTAAACCAACTCCCACAGTTGAAGGCCTGTTCCGAACAGTTGAAATAAACAAACCACTTGAAGGGAAACTATTCGATATTGATATTATCGACAATGGAGAGGATTACTTTATGGATCCGGATAAAATCTATAATCCTGGTTTATCAAAATTTGCTAGCGAGCATAATCTTGCATTAGTCGATCTCAGAAAAATCTACGAACAGATTCACAGCGGCTCGTATGTTACAGAAGATGGAATGCATATTGACGGTTCTATGAGAGGGAATTTCTTTTCCGCAGATGGAATTTATCCCACGCCGGTGGGCCAGGCTGTGATTGCCAATGAGGTAATCAAGGCTATCAACTCGAAATACGGCTCCCGAATCCCACTGATCAACGTTACCGAATTCGCAAAGATCGTAGGAGCCAAATAATCTAATCAATCACATATTCAGCGCATGGAAGTCCACCCGGAAATTTCGGGGACGTACTTCCGTGCGCCTAAACCAGAGGTCTTATGAATGCATTTTTGATCAGAAGTCTTTTACTCGTTTTAAGTTTTGCAGGCGTGGCAGCTAATGCGCAGTATTTAAGTCTCTCATATCCTAAATACAACTCCGTGATGCAGCGAAATGCAAATAACCAGGCGACCATTACAATTGCCGGACAATTGGTTTTCGGGACCGGGGCTGATGGTGCGATCGCCCCGGGTACGATCCTGAGTTACCGCATTAAAACGTTAAGTGCCAACCCGAATGTCCAGGGTGCTACGATTAACCTTTCTATGGCTGCTAACGGAATGTTTTACACTTCGACTGTCTTGTCCAAGGGTTGGTATCTTGTTGAGGTTATGCTCAATGGTGTCGTGTACGCAGCTTCCAAAGTCGGGGTTGGTGATGTTTTTTTCGTGGCTGGCCAATCTAATGCGCAGGGTTTTGGTAATAACCTGAATCCGATGGACATTTGGATGCTACCCAAGACATCAGGCTTTCCTGAGTGGATTGTAGGAATGAATTCCGATTATAACTGTACAAAAAACTTGCCGGAAACATATGATAATATGTATTCTCTTACGGACGCAGCAAGCCATTATAATAGATTGGGCCCAACAGGAAATAATGTATGGTGTTATGGTGTCCTGGGTAAGAAAATTTCCGATGCAAACGGCGGAATGCCTGTTGCGTTTTTTAATGCAGCATCTGGTGGTAGCAGCGTAACGCAATGGTACCAGGGTGCACAGGGATTAGCAGCCCCTAATCCATTCACTGGCGGAGCTCAGTTTTGTTTGGGCCATAATAACGGATCAGTGAACCCGGTGGATTACTATGGGCAGCCCTATACCCCCCTGAGATCTGGCCTTAATTACTATGCATCATTGTATGGAATCAGAGCTGTCTTATGGCACCAGGGAGAAACCGACTCCAATATTAATATTGCGCCGGCCTATAAGGCCGCAAGCGCGCAGGACTATCAGAACAAGTTACAGTTTGTGATAAACAAATCCCGGGCTGATTTTGGCGCCACAGTGAATCCTAATATCCTGACATGGATTGTGGCAAAAGCTACAATTAGTGAGTTTGGTCCATTAAACAACACAATCCGGGCCGGGCAGGGAAATGTGGTGGGATCAGGCGCAGGAAATGCGGGGCCGGATTCAGATTATGTGACAGAAAGTGCTGGAACCACAACAGTTGCCGGTTATAGAAGAGATTTAACCCATTTCGAAGAATCCAAAAACAATGCGCTGAGCTGGCTTGCTGGTAAATGGTTCGATGCCATCGGCAATCTGGGAAATAAGATTTCGGCCGGCTTTGTACCCCAATTGACTTATTCTTCCAACGGAAACAAGCGCACGCTAACTGCGCCAGCCGGATATGCCGAGTACCGTTGGGGTTCAAGCATTAATAATCCGATAGCAGGAGCGAATGGAAATGTATTTACAACTGAAAGTTGCTGGCCGGATGTCAAATGTTTTATCCGGGATAGTAAAGGTAACTGGCACGTATCCGCAGCTACCTGGGTGCATTGTTATGCTTCAAATCGCATTGCGGCGGAAGAAAAAGGTGCTGATGAAGCCGATCTTATACCAGAATTCAAAACTTACCCGAATCCGTATCAAAAGGAGATAACCATTGAATTCTATGTCAGGGACGATAACAGCCACGTGAAGCTGGAAATTGTGGATTTGTCAGGCAGGGTTATTAAGACTATTGTCGATAACCCTCATGCGAAGGGAAAGTGGACATATCAGAGCGGCGAAATTAATTCGGTTACAGGGAAAATGCTTTTTTGTCGCCTGAAAGTCAATGATACTTATATGCTTAAGAGAATTCTAAAAGCAGGAAATGAAACTAAATGAATGTGTTCCAAAGCAGGTATCCGTTGAGTGCGACAATGACTAAGGTGATGATCCAGCTCAGAACATTCAACGCGCGTGAATTGGCAAATCGACCCATAATCGAGCTTTTTGATGTAAAAAACACGAGCGGTACCACAGCAAAGCTCAATTGAAGGGACAGGATAACCTGGCTAAACACGAGCAGTTCGGCTGTACCTCTTTCTCCATACATGATCGACACGATCAGGGCAGGGATAATAGCGATCCCGCGCGTGATCAGTCTGCGCAGCCAGGGTTTTAATCTGATATTCAAAAAACCTTCCATCACGATCTGCCCCGCGAGTGTTCCGGTTAATGTGGAACTCTGGCCCGAAGCGAGCAATGCAAGTGCAAAAAAGATGCTGGCAAGTCCTACGCCAAGTACCGGATCCAGCAAATGGTAAGCATCAGTAATATCGGCGATCTCGAAGTGACCATTGGCATGAAAAGCGGTGGCGGCCAGGATGAGAATGGATGCATTAATAAAGAAAGCAAGGCCTAGAGATAAGGTAGAATCGATCGTGGCGAATTTGATAGCCGAACGTTTTCCTTCATCGTCACGCCGGAAAGCGCGCGTTTGTACAATACTGGAATGCAGGTAAAGATTATGCGGCATGACAGTCGCTCCAAGGATCCCGATCGCGATATAAAGCATGCCCGGGTTTGTGATGATCTCTGTTTTTGGTAGTAAACCATCCGCTATGCCCGCCATCGACGGCTGGGAAACGATCATTTCATAAATAAAACTAAGCAGGATCACGCCCATTAATCCAGCCACAATACTCTCGATAATACGAAAGCCTTTTTGCTGAAAATAAAGAACAAGCAACACATCAAATGCTGTGAAAACCACGCCGACAGGCAGCGGCAGGCCGAAAAGCAGATTCAGCGCAATAGCAGAACCGATTACTTCGGCAAGGTCTGTGGCTGCGATGGCGATCTCTGACAAAACCCACAAAACAAATGAAACGGGGCGGGAGTAGTAATCGCGGCAAGCCTGGGCAAGGTCCATTCCCGAAGCGATACCGAGTTTGAGCGAAAGGTGCTGCAAAAGCATGGCAAACAGATTTGAGATCAGGATCACTGAAAGCAATGCATACCCGAATCTCGACCCGCCTTCAATATCGGTGGCCCAGTTTCCCGGATCAATGTAGCCCACTGCGACCATTAGGCCCGGCCCGGTGAATGCCATCAGTTTTTTCCAGAAGCCGGCACCCTCGGGAACTGCAATACTCGAATGAACCTCTGATAAAGAAGCGAGTCGCCCTTCATTATCCATCGCTCCTTTGCGCATAAACGCCTTCACCTTTGAGCCGTCAATCATTTGGTTTACCTGCGGAATATTAGTTAAAATACCGAAAACAAATATAAGAAAAATCTTAAAAAAAATTTAGCCTAGTCTAAATTTTTTAATCACGCGCTCAGAATTGTACTTTTGCTTATATTAAGATCAAAATCCCGGTTTGCCTGAAATGCAGAATTCGTTCACAGAAGAAAACTATTTGAAGATCATTCATGCTCTTTCGGGCAGGGACGGGGGCGAGGTGAGTACGAATGCATTGGCTGAAAGTACGGCTACCCGCGCCGCTTCGGTGACCGATATGCTTCGGAAACTGGCCGAAAAAGGCTTAATTAATTATAAAAAATACCAGGGCGTCACACTCACCGAGCAGGGCGAAAAAGTTGCAATTAAGGTAATCCGCAAACACAGACTTTGGGAAGTATTTCTGGTCGAAAAATTGGGTTTTGGCTGGGACGAAGTGCATGATATCGCCGAAGAGCTGGAACATATTCCCTCCGAAGTGCTGGTTGAAAAACTGGATACATTTCTCGGACATCCAAAATTCGACCCGCACGGTGATCCTATTCCCGACGCGAAAGGCAATCTGACAGAGCCGGATTATAAAGTACTTACCGACGTTCAAATAGGGGAAAAAGTGAGAATGATGGGCGTACTGGATCATGCACCTTCATTTTTGCAGCATCTGGACCGGTCGGGTATCAAACTGGGATCGATTATTCAGGTGAAGGAAATTAATGAATATGATAAATCTGCGTCTGTACAAATAGACGGGGGCGAGTCGTTGTTTATCAGTCTTGAGGTGTCCAAAAATTTACTGGTTCAGCGCCGATGAGACTTAACCAGCCATGAGATTGAAAATACTGGATCGCTACCTGATCAAAAACTTCCTGATTACCTACGTTTTCGTCGCATTCGTGATCGTGCTGATCATTTGCATGATCGACTATACCGAGAAAGTGGATGATTTTCTCGAAAAGAAAGCGCCGCTCCGGGAAATCCTGGTCGACTATTACCTCAACCTGATACCTTACTGGATCAATTACATCAGTCCGCTGATGGTATTTATTGCAACGGTATTTTTTACTTCCCGCATTGCCGCGCGGACTGAAATTATCGCTATTCTGAGCAGCGGGATCAGTTTCGGGCGGTTATTGCTGCCCTACATGATCGGCGCGACGATATTGGGGATCTTGACTTTTGTTCAGGTTGGCTGGATATTGCCGAAGGCGAACAAGATCCGGAACAACTTCGAAAAGACCTACGTCAAAGACCAGTTCTATTTTAGCGGGCACAATGTGCATATTACCATCGCCGACGATGTTTACGCCTATCTTGAAAGCTATAATAGCTCAACCAATACCGGCAATAAATTCACCATGGAGACGATCAAGGGTAACCAGCTGATCCAGAAATTTTATGCTGATAAGATCGTCTGGCAGGAAAAAAAGCAGAAGTGGACCCTTCAAAATTACCAGGTTAGGACGTTGGACAGTCTGGGTGAAAAGCTGAGCAGCGGCATGGAGATCGATACTTCCATTAACCTTTATCCGAAAGATTTCCAGAGTGACTATAACCTCTTCGAAACCTTCACATTACCCGAATTGAACGGACATATTCGCCTCCTCAGAAGCCGCGGCTCGGATGGATTGGAAGTTTATTTGATCGAAAAATACATCCGGTTTACACAACCATTTGCTATTCTGATACTTACCGCGATCGGAGTGATTGTTTCTGCCCGTAAAAGCAGGCGCGGAGTAGGCTGGCAGATCGCTTTGGGGTTTATGCTGGCGTTCATTTACATCCTCTTTTTTCTTTTGTCAAAAGGCGTTGCTGAGGCGGGGACGATCAATACACTTTTTGCGGTTTGGCTTCCTAATATCGTGTTTTCGTGCATAGGGTTGGTTTTATATAAAACGCTGCCCAGGTAATATGTTCTCATCGACTACATTGCGCTCCTATTTACACCTGCATTTTCTGGTACTGATCTGGGGTTTTACGGCAATAGTAGGCTTGTTGGTCACTATTTCACCAATTTCACTTGTCTTATACCGAACTCTCTTTGCAGCGATCGGGCTGGGCGCAGTTATTTTTTTTAAGCAAAAATCCTTTAAAACGAATGCAACCGATCTGCGGCGAATGCTGGCGGTAGGCTTCATATTATCGGCGCATTGGATGCTTTTCTTTGCTTCGGCGAGGGTTTCCACAGCTTCGGTTTGTCTGGCAGGAATGGCGACCACTTCACTTTGGACGAGCATTATCGAGCCACTTGTCAACAAAAAAAGCATCCGGCCGCTGGAAGTAGCGTTGGGCATTCTTGCATTCGCCGGGTTGTATGTGGTCTTTCGTTTTGAATTCGATCACGCGCTCGGATTGCTGCTTGCATTGGCTTCCGCATTGTTGGCGGCGATGTTTACAGTAGCAAACAGCAGGCTCGTGCAGCGAATTGACGCTTATACCATTACTTTTTACGAAATGATCGGCGCGACGGTGTTTTCATTGATCGCATTGGTTATTGCTGAAACTTTCGGCTGGACCGGCAATGCACCTTACCTGCCCGAAACGGGAGATTGGGTCTGGATACTTTTCCTCGCCTGGATCTGCACTGTGTATGCAAGTACGATGGCGACCCAGTTGATGAAACAATTTTCAGCCTATCTGATCAACCTGACTATCAATCTCGAACCTGTTTATGGAATCGCGCTGGCTTTCCTGTTTTTTGGGGAAAAAGAGCGGATGACGACGGCATTTTACTGGGGTACCACGCTTATCCTCCTTGCAGTACTGCTTTATCCGATGCTTTCGGGCAGTATTTTTGACAGGGGTAACCGCAAGGTAAGCGACGCCCGGAAAGGAACCTGAATAGGGCCGGCCGGGAAGTCAAAGGAAGCATATTAACTTATTACTGCTATTTTTGTCGATTCAATCGCACAGCATTATATGAACCCAGCAAGACTACTCCTGGTAATACCATGTTACAACGAGGAAGCCATTCTGAACCTGACCTACTCCAAGTTGAGCATGTATTACAACGGGATCAAACAGCAGGGACTGATCGCTGAGAACAGCCGGATTTGCTTTGTGAACGACGGAAGCAGGGACAGAACGTGGAATATCATCGAAGAACTGTGCCGGACTGATTCCAATATTATCGGCGTAGGACTCTCCCGCAACTTTGGTCACCAGAGCGCGATCATGGCAGGTTTGGAGAAGCATGTGGACGATTTTGACTGCTTCATAACCATCGACGCCGACTTGCAGGACGATATCAATGCGATTACCGGAATGATCGAAAAGCACCGCGAAGGAGCGATGGTGGTGTACGGGGTAAGGAGCGACAGGAGTTCGGATAGCTGGTTCAAGCGGGTTACTGCCGAGCAATTTTATGTTTTAATGCAGAAAATGGGCGTGCCGGTCGTATTCAACCACGCCGACTTCCGTTTAATGGACCGGCGGGTATTGCAGGAGCTTGGAAATTTCAAAGAGATCAACCTCTTCCTGCGCGGCATTGTGCCTTTGGTTGGGTTCAGAAATGAAAAGGTCTTTTACAGTCGCCTCGAACGCCAGGCCGGAGAAACCAAATATCCTTTAAACAAAATGCTGCTTTTCGCCTGGAACGGGATCACTTCGTTTTCTACTTTTCCAATGCGGCTGGTCCTTTACTTTGGCTTGTTCAATTTCATAGTGGCGATGCTCATCGTCGTATATATTCTTTTTTCTTTCTTAATAGGGCATACCGTTCCTGGCTGGACTTCAACCATGCTGCCGCTCACATTTTTTAGTGGGTTTAATATGATGGCGCTGGGATTAATAGGGGAGTACATCGGCAAGATTTACGAAGAAGTAAAAGGCCGCCCCCGATACATTATCGAAAAAATTGTCAATGAATAGATTTTATAGAAAGTACCGGACTGTTGGCAACTGGATCAACATTGGATTAATGATCGCCGTGCTGGTTCCTTTGCTCGCGCTCGCTTACTACAATCACCCCTCCGCCGCAGATGATTATTGCTACATCGATACCGTCTTCAAAATAGGCTGGTTTGAGGCAATGAAATTGTATTACACCACCTGGACTGGCAGATATTCAGGAATCTTCCTGAATCATAGCAATCCGCTGCTATTTCATTCTATTACAGGGTTTAAGGTGCTGCCTGTCGTTCTGATCGCAGCCACTATTTTTGCGCTTTATAGTCTTTTCCGGCACCTTACGCCTACCTTATCGCGTGTCGCGCATCTGGGTTTTGCGGGTGTTGTTTTCTTTCTTTTTGTATTGAAAATGGCGAGTCTCGCGGAAGCTTTCTACTGGATGGCGGCATTTGTGACGTACTCGGTTCCGAATATGCTCACCCTTTTCTGGATCGTAATGGTATTGCGCTGGTACCGGCAGGACACGCAGTCGGCGAAATTTTTGGTGGGCTTTCTGGCCGGGTTTCTGGTTTTTGCGGTAATCGGCGCCAGCGAGCAGAATATGCTGACAATGGTATTGCTGGTAGGAGCCTGGTGGGTTTACCGCCTTATTTACTACCGAAAAGTGGACGCATTTATGGTTTCCATGCTAGTGATAACCGGAATATCATGTTATCTGCTCTTAGGTTCTCCTGGTAATCAGGCAAGAATGGGTGGAAATCCGCTGGGTGGAAATATCCCTTTTTCTACCATTTCAACTTTGAAAAAACTGGCAATACTCGGTTTTGACTGGGTTTTCAGAACGCCGCTTATATTCTTTACCGCAGTTTGGCTGGTAGTGATGTCGAGATTGTCGGAAGGTGCGCGGAATTATTTTTCAATACCTGTCTGGTATGCGGTATTGCTGTTTATCGGCGTGCTTTCAGCGCAGCTTTTTCCGTCCTATTATGGGGTTGGTATCGAGCCTACGCATCGGGTTGTTAATAGTGCCTATTTCTTTTTCCTGATCGGCTGGTTCTATATCTGGGGCGTTATTTTTCATTATTTCAAACAAAAAAGGTTCGGGTTTTTCCAATTTACAGTGGCAAGATTCGTCGGGTTGTATGTCATTTTGCTCGCGTCGGTAGCGCTCTCATTTTACAGAAGTCCAAATGTCAGATTGGTTTATACCGACTGGCTGAAAGGCAAAGCAGCAGCTTACGACAAGGAAATGTACCAGCGTTATGCGTTGATGAAAAACAGTACCGAGGAAGTCACTTATCTGCCGCCAATTCACTCAAAAGCATTCTCCATTTATGTAGAGGACGATATTACTGCTAATCAGGATCATTGGTGGAACAAATGCATGGCGGGATATTACGGTAAGAAGGCGATCATAATGTCGGAAAAGAATGAATAGTTTGACCAAAAAGCAGGAGACGTATTTTCAGTATGCCGCCGGTATCCTGACCGTCTTAGTGATCGGTACTTTTTACTATATCATTGTTCAAAACAGTATCAATATCCCCTGGTTCGATGATATCGAGAACATTCCCTATTTTCTGGTAAACTGGCTCGAAGCGCCTGATTTCGCTGGAAAGTGGGAAGCATTTATCCGACCGAATAATGAGCACCGGGTTTTCACGGCGCGCCTGATCGTTTTAGCACAATACTACCTGACCAGCAAACTTAATTTCAAAGACCTGCTTTTCTGCGGTAACCTGAGTGTGCTCGTGTTGTTCCTGTTTATCGTGCGCGGCTACCTCCGTCAGGGTGGGAAATGGTACTTTATTCTGCCTGTCGCATTCTTCGTTTTCAACTTCCAGGCCTACGCTGGTACTTTCATGACGATCATGTCCATGCAGTATCAAATGGTGATTATGCTTTCGGTAGCGAGTTTTTATTTATTGGTAAAACAAAGCGTTCCTGCATTCATATTCGCGATTGCAATTGCGTGTCTGGACACATTCAGTATGGGCAACGGAATGGTGGTGTGGCCGTCGGGGCTGGCTATTCTGCTGCTGCAAATGCGCTGGAAATCGTCTTTTATCTGGCTTGCCGCAGGTGCAGCTTCGATCTATCTATATTTTCAGGGGCCTGATTTTGTGCAGGGAAATGACAAAGCGTTCTCCTACGTACTCGAACATCCGATGCGCACATTCGTCGCTTTCTTCACGATGCTGGGTGGAGATTTTGATGTGATGGCCAATGCCGAATTTAATAAGAGAATGGTGATTCCTACCATTTTAGGCTTCATTCTGTTCGCGGTTTTCATCACGTGGACGGTAGCCGTGCTTTCTGTTTCACCTTTCTGGGGCAAGTGGGTTCCCGAAAGATGGGGGCGGACACTGGCGCGTATTTACAATGTGCGCGAAGCAGATATTCGCTGGAATGCATTCTGGCTGGCTATACTCGCCTATGTTTTGATCGGAATGTTAATGGTGGTTTTCTTCCGGACCCGCTTCGATCCGCACATTATACTCTGGAGTACCTACAAAATGTACCCCGCTGTGATGACCTCGGTCATATTCATTATCGTATTGCAGGCGCTCAATATCAGATCGCGTTACCGTTTTTTCGGGACAATGTGCCTGGTCTCGGCCGGACTCTGGTGGTCGACGATACACAACTATTTACCTATCGTAAAAAACACCAGCAATGCCAGAACTGCATTTGCATTTAACCAAAAACATAACGGAGTAGGTCTTGGGGCGACGAAGAACAGCGCATTTGAGACTATGCTTGCAACCACACTCAGGAAGGTCGACAGTCTGGGCATTTATTCACTCCCAAGGCCGCTTATTCATGCGGAAGAAGATCAGGTCAGATTAACCGGGAATACTTCGCAGCTGAATGCAAAAGCAGATATTGAGCTAGAAGGCGACATTTTGAAGATAAATTTAGTTTCTGGCCCTCCTGCCGATCATCGCAGATATGCATTCCTGGAATCAGAGAATAACCGTTATTTATTCGTATTTCCGATCGACGGCACCGAAACATTGTGTCCGGTTGGAACGATACGGGCCGGTGCGTACAAACTTGGTATCTGGGATATTTCTTCCGGCAATTTGTCGGTTTGGCTTACTGAGCAACTGGTTACGATTCCATAAAACGCCTGGTAATTGCGCTTTCTATGTTAGCCTGAAACGTGTATTTTTGCGACCACTGCCAAATTTGAAATCCAGAAAAGATTGAAAGTTCCACAGATATCTATTGTTGCGCCACTTTACAACGAATCAGAAACGTTTCCTCTGCTCGTTCAGCGTATCAATGCAGTAATGGATTCCAGTGAGCTCACTATTGAAGTTGTATTGATTGACGACGGTAGTAGGGATGATACAGCCTTGAAGATCAGGCAACTGGCACTTACAGACGAGCGTTATCACGGCGTATTTCTCTCCCGGAACCACGGCCACCAGCTGGCGCTCACGGCGGGTATCTCGACTGCCAAAGGTACCGAAGCAATTTTCGTCATCGACGGTGATTTGCAGGATCCACCGGAGCTCCTTCCAGAATTTTACAGGCTTTTAAAGGAAGGTAACGATGTGGTATACGCAGTTCGAAAAAAGAGGAAAGAAAGTTTTATTAAAAAGATAGGTTATCATCTGTTTTACAGGATATTAAGATCGATTTCTTACGTAGATATTCCGCTCGATAGCGGTGATTTTGCATTGGTTAGCAGGCGGGTAGTGGACGTGATGAAAAAAATGCCGGAAGAAAGTCGCTATCTGCGTGGAATGCGGTCCTGGATTGGGTTTCAGCAAACCGGTTTCCAGTATGAGCGGGATGCGCGGGCCGCAGGTGAGTCCAAATATTCTTTCAAACAGCTTTTCCGTCTGGCTTACAACGGGATATTTAATTTCAGTGAGTTTCCTGTCAAGTTTATGAGCCGGGTCGGCGTTTTGGCGATCCTGATCTCTTTGCTTTACTTCATTATAGTTGTTGTCAAGAAACTGTTTTTTGCCCAGGTCATAGAAGGTTTCACTTCCCTGCTTTTTGTGATTATTTTGTTCAGCGGAGTGCAGCTGCTTGCGCTCGGCATAATCGGGGAATATGTGCTGCGCATCTTTTTTCAATCTAAAAACCGCCCCTTATTTATTATTAAGGAGGAAATAGTCAACCGAGAGTACACTTCGCCCGATGCTGTTTAACACAATCCAGTTTATTATATTTTTTATTGTAGTTACGCTGGCGTATTTCAGCCTGTCGTGGCGCGGCCGCTGGATCCTGCTGCTCGTTGCGAGCTGTTATTTCTACATGGTTTTCAAACCGATATTCATCCTTATTCTGTTTGGAACTATTGTAATTGATTACTATGCAGGGATTTGGATTGAAAAAGCAAAAGACCAGAAGCAGCGCAAACTGTTGCTGATCATCAGTCTTATTTCCAATATCGGGATTCTTGCATTCTTTAAATACTACGATTTTTTGCAGGATTCGGTAAATGGCTTGCTGGCAGGTCTGGATCTGCGACCCCTCGTGCCGCCTCTGACAAGATTAATGCCCACGCAGGTTGTAGAGTGGATTACAACTGGTTCGGGGAAAATCCTGCTTCCGATCGGTCTGTCATTTCATACCTTCCAGGCGATGAGCTACACCATTGAAGTGTACCGCGGAAATCAAAAAGCGGAGCGGCATTTCGGGATATATGCATTGTACGTGATGTTTTACCCGCAGCTGGTAGCCGGCCCGATCGAGCGGCCGCAGAATATGCTTTTCCAGTTCCATTCGTATTTCAAATATGATTTCGAGCAGGTTAAGTCGGGTTTAATGCAAATGGCATTCGGGCTCTTCAAAAAAATCGTGATCGCCGACAGGCTTTCTTTGTTTGTAGATCACGCGTATAACCCAGGATCCGATCACAACGGACTTACATTGCTCTTAGCGACAGTATTCTATTCATTTCAGATCTATTGCGACTTTTCAGGATATTCCGATATGGCGATCGGAGCGGCCAGGGTAATGGGTTTTACTTTGATGGACAATTTCCGCTCGCCTTATGAAGCCAGGTCCATTCCCGAGTTTTGGGGAAGGTGGCATATTTCGTTATCTACGTGGTTCAGAGACTATTTGTACATTCCTTTGGGTGGAAATAGAAAAGGTGAATTCTTCAAATACCGCAATCAACTGATCGTATTTTTAGTGAGCGGCTTGTGGCACGGTACCAGCTGGAGTTTTGTAGTTTGGGGCGGGCTGCATGGGTTTTATCAAATTTCAGCTTCCCTGCGTGACAAATGGATGAAGAAAGCGAATATCAGCGTTCCCGATAATTTATTTACAAGAATAATCAATATACTGACCACATTCGCGCTGGTCACACTTACCTGGGTTTTCTTCCGGAATTCTATCAGCCGCTCTTTGGTAATACTAAAAGAAATAGGTAACCTCTCGTTTTCAGACCAGATTTTAACGCCACTGAACCCGACAGAAATGTGGTTTTGCGCCTTTCTGATTGTTTTTCTACTCGTGAAGGAACATTACTACGAGAAAATACCGACCAGAAATACGGTTCTGTTTTTTGTCTTGTTTCCCCTGCTCTCATTTTTGACCTATCTGCTCGGCGTGGTCACGGAGAAGCAATTTATATACTTCCAATT
The DNA here is from genome assembly GCF_021390335.1 of Dyadobacter sp. CY343. Taxonomy (GTDB): domain Bacteria; phylum Bacteroidota; class Bacteroidia; order Cytophagales; family Spirosomataceae; genus Dyadobacter. The sequence goes on from NZ_JAJUXK010000001.1 coordinate 365,331, forward strand.
CTGAAAAGGAACGTATAACCGCAAACAAATGCTTTTGAATATTTGTTAGCCAGTTCAGAGGACGAGTTCCGTCCGGATAAGATTAAAGTTTTTAAAATGTACGAAGTGACTTCTGATAACCGGTTGAAAAGTTTAATAGTTGTGGGTGACCGCGTTTTGATCCGTCCTAAAAGTCCAAATGACCGGACAAATAGTGGCTTGTATTTACCTCCGACCATTACCGAAAAGGAGCAGGTACAGTCGGGTTATGTGATAAAAGTTGGCCCCGGCTACCCGATTCCGGCCGCTACCGAGGACGAACCCTGGAAAGAAACGGAGGAGAAAGTGAAATATATGCCGCTTCAATCGAAGGAGGGCGACCTGGCGATCTATTTACAGCGCAATGCAATTGACCTGGAATACGACGGCCAAAAATACGTGATCGTGCCGCAGTCCTCAATACTAATGCTGGAACGCTCGGAAGATCTGTTTGAGTAGAGTTTATGAGTTTATTAGTCTATGAGTTCATGAGTGGATTTTTGGCTTAAGACTTTAAACTCATAGACTCTAAACTCATAAACTTTAAACTCCAAACTCATAAACTCAAAAAATGAAGTACAAATTCATAGGAAATACCGGCGTGCTGGTTTCGGAGCTTTGTTTCGGCACCATGACTTTTGGCGGAGAAGGATATTGGGAGGCGATCGGTCGGTTGCAACAGGAGGAGGGGAGTGCGTTGGTAAAAACGGCGCTCGATAGCGGGATCAACTTTTTTGACACTGCTAATGTCTATTCCTACGGAAAATCGGAAACAATATTAGGGCAGGCGCTAAAAGACCTGGGCGTAAAAAGGAGTGATGTTGTAATCGCGACCAAAGCGCGGGGCAGAATGGCGCCCGGTGCAAATCAGATCGGTTTGTCGCGGCTGCATATCATGGATTCGGTCAATGAAAGCCTGCAAAGGCTGGGTACTGACTATATTGATCTTTTTTACGTGCATGGAGTCGATGCTGAAACTTCGCTGGAGGAAACAATGCGCGGGCTGGAAGATATTGTGCGGTCGGGCAAAGTGCGATATCTCGGCGTAAGCAACCACGCAGCCTGGCAAATTATGAAAGCTAATGGAATTGCTGGAAAGAATGGCTGGACAAAATTCGTGGCTTGTCAGCATTATTACACAATTGCAGGCAGAGATTTGGAGCGGGAGCTGGTCCCGATGATGAAAGATCAGAACCTGGCATTAATGCCTTGGAGCCCTCTGGCAGGTGGTTTTTTGTCTGGTAAATACTCGCGTAACAATGAATCAACTGGTGAGAATCGTCGCGATAACTTCGACTTCCCGCCGATAGATAAAGAAAAAGCGTACGATATTATTGACGTGATCGAGCCGATCGCTCAGGCACATTCGGTTTCGGTGGCGCAGATCGCATTATCGTGGCTCCTGCATCAGCAAAGTGTTACCAGTGTGATAATCGGGGCAAAGAAACCGGAGCAGTTGAAAGAAAATATCGCCGCCACTTCGATTACGTTAACGCCGGAAGATCTCAAAAAGCTGAATACAATCAGCGCTTTAAAAACTGAATATCCGCAGTGGATGTTTGAGCGCCAGGGTAGAGACAGAATCCCGGGCTGAAAATGAAAGCGGCTAAAAACAAAAAAAGCATGCAGTGATGCATGCTTTCGAAATGTCTTATTATGACTAAACTTAGATAACGCGAACGTTAACTGCGTTTAGACCTTTTCTTCCATTTTCCACGTCGTAAGACACTTTGTCGTTTTCACGGATATCGTCTTGAAGACCTGAAACGTGAACGAAAATGTCTTTTTCACCTGATGCTGGTTGGATGAATCCAAATCCTTTGGAGTCATTGAAAAACTTAACTGTGCCTTCTGCCATTAGAATTGATCTTATATTTTTAAAAATCAAATGTATATAGAAAAAATATATAAACAAGAATAAAATGGAAAATTTGCTTAGAATTGTTCTTAATAATTTACCAGAAGACACATGCCCTTAATAGAGACTGATAGTTTGATTTCCCCGTATTGGCTGCCTAATGGGCATTTTCAGAGCATTTATCCTGCTCTTTTCAGGAAGGTAAATGGCGTGAAATATTTCCGTGAAAAAATTGTAACTCCTGATGAAGATTTCTTGAATCTGGACTGGTCTTACTCGAAAAATACTTCATCAAAGCATCTCGCGATCCTGACCCACGGGCTGGAAGGGGACAGTAACCGGCAATATATGCTGGGTATGGTAAAGGTTTTGAACCAGCTCGGTTATGATTGTCTTGCCTGGAATTTTCGGAGCTGCGGAGGCGAGATGAACAATGCCGCAAGATTTTACCACAGCGGCGCGACCGAGGACCTGGAACTCGTGATTCAATATGCAGCAGATCGGGGCTATGACAATATTAATTTGATTGGATTTAGTCTTGGCGGAAATCTCACATTGAAATACCTGGGTGAAAACCGGCCCGAGCCTAACCAGCGTGTCAAAAAAGCGTTGGTTTTTAGTGTTCCTATGGACCTTAAAGCTTGCAGCCTGGCGATTATAAAGCGTGAAAACCGCGTCTATATGCATCGGTTTTTAAATACACTTAACCCGAAAGTAGCCGCAAAAGCCGCATTATACCCGGAAAGAATATCAGTGTCCGACAAAAAGCTTGTAAAGACACTTTACGACTTCGACCATATTTACACTGCTCCCCTACACGGTTTCAGCGGCGCCGACGATTATTATGAGCAATGCAGCTCCATGCATTTTGTGAAAAATATAACAGTACCGACGATGATTATCAATGCAAAAAACGACCCTATTGTCCCGTTTTCAAGCCTCCCGCTCGAAACCCTCAAAAATCACGAGTCAGTAACATTAGTAGCATCCGGCGAGGGCGGTCACTGCGGATTCCGTCCTTCGAAACTGACGGACGAATTTTACTGGTCAGAAAAAAGGGCAGCGGAGTTTTTGAAATTGTAGTTTTCGGGGCACAAACATCCTCCAAATCCTGCTCTCCGAATTTTAAACTGATACGAAGTATATTTTGTTGAGGTCATATCTAAACAGATTCGTAATTTTGCGCCACGAAAGAAATCCTGACCCTGCCAGACGTTATTTCATTTGACCCGATTATTATTCAGTTATTTCCTGCTTCATGTCCACATTAACACTCAATCCGTTACCATACATTATCATTGATTTTGACAGCACTTTTACCAAAGTAGAAGGACTGGACGAACTTGCAGCGATCGCTTTGAAAGGGCACCCTGAACAAGATCAGGTTGTTCAAAAAATTGCTGATCTGACCAATAAGGGGATGAATGGCGAAATGTCATTTGCCGATGGACTGCGTCAGCGGATCGCGCTTTTGAAAGCAAACCGTTCGCATATCGGCGAGCTGGTGACCTTTTTAAAGACAAAAGTTTCGGATTCTTTCAAGCGGAATATTCAGTTTCTCACTGAGAATTCGGATCAGATATACATCGTTTCGAGCGGATTTAAGGAGTTTATCGTGCCGGTAGCGACAGAGTTTGGCATTCGCGCCGACCATGTTTACGCCAATGAGTTTTTATTTGACGAAGAGGATAATATAGTAGGGATTGATGAGGACAACGCGCTTTCCATGGATGGCGGCAAGATTAAAGTACTTGCTTCCCTGAACCTGGCGGGCGATATTTTTGCAATTGGGGATGGTTATACGGATTATGAATTGAAATCATCCGGCCTCGCAAGTCGCTTTTATGCATTCACTGAAAATGTCGACAGACCGAGGGTAACTGCGGTTGCAGATCATATTGCTACTTCTTTTGACGATTTTTTATACGATAATAAATTAAGCAGAAGTCAGAGTTATCCAAAAAGCCGCATTAAGGTATTGCTTTTGGAAAACGTGCATCCGGCTGCATTAAGAGCCTTTGAATCAGAAGGTTTCAATGTTGAGTTTGTGAAAGGCGCATTGGATGAAGATGAACTTTGCGAGCGTATTAAAGATGTGTCTATCATAGGTATACGTTCAAAAACGAATATCACAAAACGTGTTCTTGAAAATGCCAACCGGCTGATGGCGATCGGGGCATTTTGTATCGGTACCAACCAGATCGATCTTGAAGAAGCTGCGAAAAGAGGTATTGCGGTTTTTAATGCACCATATAGTAACACACGTTCCGTTGTAGAGCTGGCTGTGGGCGAAATGATTTTGCTAATCCGGAATATAGTTGGTAAAAGCAACCAGCTGCACCAGGGCATCTGGGATAAATCTGCGAGCGGAAGTTTTGAGATTCGAGGAAAGAAGCTTGGAATGGTGGGTTACGGCAGCATTGGAACACAGCTTTCGGTTGTGGCTGAGGCTTTGGGAATGGAGGTTTATTTTTATGATGAGGTTGAAAAACTTTCAATCGGAAATGCCAAAAAACTCAATTCGCTAGAAGAATTGCTTTCGATCGCAGATGTGATCAGTATGCACGTCGATGGTCGCAAGGAAAACACGAATCTGATTGGTAAACGTGAGTTTGACCTGATGAAAAGAGGAGTCATATTCCTGAATTTGTCGCGCGGTCACGTGGTAGATATCCAGGCTTTGGCAGATGCGGTGAAAAGCGGTCAGGTTGCCGGCGCAGGTGTGGACGTTTTCCCAAAAGAGCCAAAAACGAATGACGAGTTGTTTAAAAGCGAGCTTTTAGGTTTGCCAAATGTGATATTGACCCCGCACATTGGCGGAAGTACCGAAGAAGCACAGGAGAATATCGGACATTTCGTGCCTGCGAAATTGCTTGAATTCATGAATAACGGCAGCTCTTACGGAAGTGTAAATTTCCCGGAAGTACAGTTACCGAAATTGAAAGATTCGCATCGCTTGCTTCATATTCATGCTAATGTACCGGGCGTTCTGGCGAAGTTGAACCATATTTTTGGCAAAAATAATATCAATATTACCGGCCAGTACCTGAAAACCAACGAGCATATCGGTTATGTGATCGTGGATATCGAAAAGGGTTATACAGAGGAGTTTATACAGGAAGTGAAAGAGCTGGAAGGTACGATCCGTTTCAGAATGCTTTATTAGGATTCAAGCCAGTTCATTTATTAGCGAATATGCCACTTACGTTTTTTACACCGGGCCCGGCCCAGCTTTACCCAACATTTGAAAAGCATTTGCAGACTTTTGTGGCCGATCAGCTTGGAGCGATCAGTCATAGAAGTCAGCAATACCGGAATCTGCACAAATTCACCGTCGACCAGCTGCGTACGTTGCTGAACGTACCAGAAACACACGCGATTCTGTTTCTCGGATCGGCTTCTGAGGCATGGGAGCGCATTCTTTTCAGCTGCGTGGAACTGGAAAGTTTTCATTTGGTAAATGGTTCGTTTTCGAAGAAGTTTTACGACTATTCCAGCGCGCTGAACAAATATGCGCACAAGTTTGAAAAGCCAATGGGGCAGGGATTTTCGGCTTCGGAAATCGATGTTCCCGAATATGCCGAGCTGATCGCTGTTACACACAACGAAACGAGTTCCGGTGTTCAAATGCCTGTTAGTGAAATACATAAGCTAAAACAGAGAAACCCTGATAAGCTGATCGCTGTCGATATGGTTTCCTCGGCGCCTTATCCTGATCTGGACTACAATCTGATCGACACTGCATTTTTTTCGGTTCAAAAAGCGTTTGGTCTTCCGGCTGGCCTGGGAGTCTGGATTGTGAGTGAAAAATGCCTTGCGAAAGCGCAAACTATCAAAAAGCAATATTCAATAGGCGCGCATAATGATTTGCCGACGCTTTGGAAAAATGCTTTGAACAACGAAACTCCTGCTACCCCGAATGTAATGGGGATCTATTTGTTGGGTAAAATCGCGGAAGATTTCAATGCGATCGGGGTCCAAACTATCCGTAAGCAAACCGAGCAAAAAGCGGCAGCTATTTACAAGTTCATTGACAGAACAGCAGGATTTACCCCGTTTGTAAAAGAAAAAGCTTTCCGTTCGCAAACTGTGATCGTTACTGATACAGAGCAGCCTTCATCGGATATCATAAAAAGTATAAAGGACAAAGGAATGGTGATCGGGAGCGGTTATGGGGAATTTAAAAACTCCCAGCTAAGGATAGCCAACTTCCCGGCTACGTCTTCCGAAGACGTAGAAAAGTTGCTTTTTGAGTTAGGGAAGATCTAGTAAGAAATATTTTGTGACCGGGAGGTTGTTTGAACGTCTAAATTCAAACAACCTCTTTTTTTGTGTATACAAATGACATACTGTGGAAATCAATTCTAGAAGATACTTTCGAAGACTTCCTGCTCTTTTTCTTTCCTGATTCAAATGCATTTTTCGATTTCAGCAGAGGCTTTGAATATCTGGACAAAGAGCTCGAACAGCTCTTCCCGCCCGACGGCTGTGCGCATGAAGTCAAGTTCGTAGATAAGCTTGTAAAGGTATATTTGCTTGATGGTCAGGAAGAATGGATTCTGGTTCACGTGGAGGTACAGGGTTATGTAGACAAAACTTTCTCGGAGCGAATGTTCACTTACTATTACAGGATCTGGGACAACTACCGGCGCCGGATCACTGCATTTGCTATTCTGACAGATGAAAATGCCGCTTTTCTTCCTTCGAAATTTGAACAAAACTTTCTGGGTACTCGGCTGAGTTTTGAATTCAATTCTTACAAAGTGCTCGATCAGTCAGAAGATTATTTGCTGAAAAGCACAAATCCTTTCGCACATGTTGTGCTGGTCGTGAAATTAGCGATGCGAGGTAAAACCTTACAAAAAGAAGATTTGTTTTCACTGAAAATGGCCTTAGCCAGGCGGTTGCTGGCCATGCAAATTCCGAAGCGGAAAATTGGAAAGTTGATGAAATTTCTGAAACTTTATGTGAAGTTCAATGATGAAAATTTCGAGGAAAAGTTTGAAAAGGAAATAAGTAACATCACTATAAATACGCACAAAACTATGGGAATCGACGAATTATATTTGCAGATAAGAAACCAGGAGGCGAGAGAAAAGGGGTTGGCGGAAGGGAGGAAAGTAGGTCGGGAAGTGGGCCTGGCAGAAGGTGAACATCTTGCCAAGATGAAGCTGGTTCAAAACTTGCTACGGGAAACTTCATTTGACCTTATTACAATCGCCAGACTTGCAGACGTTCCGTTAGAATTTGTGGAGCAAGTGAGGTCGGAATATTAGAAATTGCTACTTATATATCAGTGCAAAGCGTAGAATCATCGATTCTGCGCTTTTTGTTTTTTAGAGTTAAGAAAAACAACCTTAATACAAATGAAACTATTGAAATCAACCGTACTCACGGTATTTGCCGCATTCCTGCTTTTTAATTGTTCTCCGAAAAAAGAAGATAACCAGGCATCAACCGACTCGACGGCTACATCCGAAGCTAGGGAGATCTGGACCAAGGAGCAGGCGAAAGAATGGTATGCTAAACAAGGCTGGCTGGTAGGAGCCGATTTTTTACCAAGTACCGCCATTAATCAGCTTGAAATGTTCCAGGAAGCGTCTTTTGACACCGCAACAATCAATCGTGAGCTGGGCTGGGCCGAGAATATTGGCATGAATACGATGCGCGTTTATCTCCACGATCTGCTTTTTCAACAGGATTCTGCGGGCTTTGTAAAGCGTGTTGGCGTATTTCTAGATATCGCTAAAAAACATAATATCAAACCAATGCTCGTTCTCTTCGACTCCTGCTGGGACCCATTTCCAAAATTGGGTACGCAACGCTCACCGAAGCCAGGCGTTCATAATTCGGGCTGGGTACAAAGTCCGGGGCTGAATGCATTGAAAGACAGCACGCAATATGCCCGACTTGAAAGATACGTGAAAGGTACAGTAGCTGCATTTGCAAACGACGACCGCGTGCTGGCATGGGACATATGGAACGAGCCGGACAATCCGAATACCAGCTCTTATGGTAAAGTCGAAATACCCAATAAAGTGGATTATGTACTGCCTTTGCTTGAAAAATCATTTGCCTGGGCACGCACCGTTAATCCTTCGCAACCACTCACAGCCGGCGTTTGGAATGGAGACTGGACTTCGCATGAAACTTTGAAACCCATTGAGAAAGTAATGATCGACCAATCGGATATCGTTACTTTTCACAACTACGAGGATGCTGCGGATTTCGAAAAACGCATTAAACAATTGCAGCAATATGACCGCCCGATGATCTGCACAGAATATATGTCGCGTGGCAACGGCAGCTTCTTCAAAGGTTCTTTGCCAATCGCGAAGAAATACAATGTAGGCGCGATCAACTGGGGCCTGGTGAGCGGGAAATCTCAAACCATTTATCCTTGGGATAGCTGGAAAAAAACCTACACCAGCGAGCCTGAACTTTGGTTTCATGACATTTTCCGAAAAGACGGAACGCCATACAAAAAAGAAGAGACGGATTTGATAAAAAGTCTGACAGCTTCCAAATAGCATCCGATATTCTGCGAAGCTGAAAAAAAGAGACTTAATACTAAGTTACTATTACAAAGAAGTTGCGTCTAAATGCATAAACACAAATTGTTTATGCAAACACGCTACCCAGTATTTCGAATTGTCCGGAAAGCACTCATTGTAGTGCTTTCCGTATTTTCAGTCAGTCACGCGCAAACCGTGTATTTCCATCAGGATTTTGCGAAAACGACTTCGCTTGTCAATCCGTTGCCTGATACCGGCCAGTTTAGCCACATGATCCTGACAGCCCCGCAGCTTTCCTATCACAAATTTCACAAAGGATATGTGGAGCTGGTACGTTCCCAGCAGGATTCTGCGACGGGAGGTATTATCAGAGCAATGCGCGCGACGCCTTTTCAGCCCAGTCCGCAGACATTAATGGTACAAATTACGCTCAGTGCAGAATCTTTGCCCTCCGACGCGGCGAATGCGATTTACTTATATGTTGGTGAAAATTTCAATCCGGTCAATAATTCTTTTCCCGGAAATGACCTGATGTTTTCGAAATGTACGGTCAGTTTTGTAAAGGATTCGATGATCATCAAGGACCCGGAAACCCAGCGGACGAGCAGATCTATTCCAATAAAAAAGCGCGTTACGCTCACCTGGGTATTAAATAATTCCAATGAAATGCTTACCTATCAAATACCGGGCGATTTGCAGGAAAGAGCAGTTTCTTCCGGTACTTACGATTTGTGGGTTGATAATGAGCCGGTTTGTTTAGGTGCTACTGCATATCCGGGAAATGCAGAATTCTCGACCGCAAAGCTTTCCAATTTCGAACTCAGGTTTCGGAATGGACTTGGGAAAATTCGGATCTATGATATATTGATCAGGGAAGGTAAAGTGCCAGAATTACCTGCGGAAGCGATTGCAATGCCGAATCCAGTCTCAGGAAATTCATTTTCCATTAACACAGACAATATGGATATGTCGACTTTACAGCTTATTTCATTGAAAGGCATTCCGGTAGCTTTTGATATTAAACCATCGAAAAAAGGGTTTTCACGAATATTTGTTCCTGAATATTTTGCGCCGGGCTTTTATATTTTGTGTTATAAAGATCTGCAACGGCGAAGGAAGAGTTTGAGAATAGTGGTACAGTAATTTTGCGGGAAGGAGTATGAAATACATTGTTATTTTACTGATCTGCATTGCCCCCTGCCTGGTTTCTGCTCAGAAAGGTGTTTTGGATACAAAGGAATTCAAGCATTACGTCGACGAGTTTAACCAGAATGATCATGAACTGTACCGGCAAAAATTTCCAAATTCCGAAGCCTGGGCATTTATGGAAGCGAATATTCCATTTTTTGAGTGTCCAGATAAACAGTTGGAAAAGACCTACTATTTCCGGTGGTGGACTTATAGGAAGCACATCAGGGAAACGCCGGATGGGTATGTGATCACAGAGTTTCTCCCCAATGTGCCGTGGGCAGGAAAACACAATACGATCAGTTGCCCGGCGGGTCACCACTTTTACGAAGGTCGGTGGCTGCATAATGCCTCCTATTTGTCGGATTATGCTCAGTTCTGGTTCAAAAAAGGTGGAAGTCCCAGATCTTACAGCTTCTGGGCCGCTGATGCGATTACCCGATTTTGTGAAGTACATGGTGACTTTTCCGTCGGTTTAAATTTGTTGCCGGACCTTATATCAAACTACAAGGCGTGGGAAAATGAAAAACTGGATTCTACGGGTTTGTATTGGCAAAAGGACGATCGGGACGGAATGGAAGTATCAGTTTCCGGCGCGATGAGCGAAGGTAAGTTAGGCTATCGCGCTACGATCAATAGCTACCAATATGGCGACGCGAAGGCTATTGCATATCTGGCCGGTTTGAAAAATGACAGAATCACTGAAAATGCTTTCAAACAAAAGGCAGCAGCTATTCGGATGAATGTAACCGAGAAATTATGGGACGAAAAGGCGCAGTTTTTCAAGGTAATCCCGCGCGGCAAACCGGAACTTACGCAATCTGATGCGAGGGAATTGCACGGTTTTACACCCTGGTATTTTAATATGCCTGATAAAAAATATGCGGGTGCCTGGCAGCAGCTAAAAGACACAACGGGTTTTTCGGCACCTTATGGATTGACAAGTGTAGAGCGGCGGCATCCGGATTTTCGGATCAGTTATGAGGGGCACGAATGCCAGTGGAATGGTCCCAGCTGGCCTTTTGCTACTTCGATAACGCTCACGGCACTCGCCAATTTGCTCAATAATTATCAACAACAATACTTGACAGGTTCAGATTACCTCAAAGCACTGCGTACTTATAGCCGAGCCCATCAGCGCAAAAAAGCAGACGGAACTAAGATACCCTGGATTGACGAAAACCTGAATCCATTCACAGGTGACTGGATTTCGAGAACGCGGCTGAAAAGCTGGGATAATGGAAGCTGGTCGGCCGGAAAGGGAGGCGAGGAACGGGGCAAAGATTACAATCACTCTACCTTCTGCGACCTGATCATTTCCGGATTAGTAGGCATCAGGCCGCAGCAAGGCAATATCCTGGTCGTAAATCCGCTGGTACCGCAGAACGAATGGGACTACTTCTGCCTCGATCGCGTGAAATACCACAATAGGATGCTCACGGTAATTTACGATAGATCCGGGAAGAAATACGGAAGGGGTAAAGGGTTCAGGGTGTTTGTAGATGGGGTTGAGAAATTTGCATCTGACAACATTGAGAAGGCGGAAATACGGCTGTAAGGGGCTGTCAGTGATTCATTTCATCTTAGGCTTAACCACTTGCTCAATATCGGTACCGGTTACTCGGTATCACTTCCACGCAACAGTTTCTGCATCTATTTTCGTGATCATTTAACAAAAACAACCTAGTCATGAAAATGTTATCCCTGAAAAAATTAACCAGTCTTCTGTTGTCTATCGCGCTGCTGGCCGGTGCTGTATCCTGTAAAAAAGACAAAGACGATCCTACTCCCGGCGGCAATGGAAATGGCGTGGAAGGATCCTGGAAACTATCCGCAATTACTGTCGATCCTGCGCAGGATGGGATTTCGGATTACCTCGCGTATTTGGAAGCATTGACCGGAACGAAATGTCTCTCGCAAACTACTTTTATTTTTAAAGGAGATGGTACCGTTTCCGGAAACGTTCCGGCAGGTTGCACGGTGGACGAATCTCCTGTTATTGAGGGAGATGGCGGCTGGAAAGTTGTAGGAAATAAAATCCAGATGACGGATGGAACCGAAGTTGATGAATATGATCTGGAAGTAAAAGGAAACGAAATGAAATGGTCGGATACGGTAACAGAAGACGGTGCTACTTACAAAATGACCCTCGTTTTCAAGAAAGCATAAACCTTCGGGTGCTCTAATGAGAGTTGACTGAACACAACTTTCTCTTTAAATTTTAGAAATTATCAAACAAATAGCCGGTCTTATGTCCGGCTATTTGCATAATATTGCAGTCATTCCTAAGAAACCCATATAACTTGAAATGAATACCCTTACGCAAGCACCTCGTTCAGATGCTTCCCACCTTTTTAGTGCACCCGTCATTGTTGCAGCGCTTGGTTACTTTGTCGATATCTACGATTTACTCCTCTTCGGGATCGTGCGCATTCCCAGCCTTGTCGCGCTGGGTTTAACCGAGGCTGAAATTTCCATCACCGGCGCCAGTATTCTGAACTGGCAAATGACAGGATTACTGCTTGGCGGTATTTTGTGGGGTGTTTTGGGAGATAAAAAAGGCAGGCTTTCCGTTTTGTTTGGTTCAATTATCACTTATTCGCTTGCTAATATTGCCTGCGGCTTCGTACAGGATCCGGATGTTTACAAGGTCCTGCGTTTCATAGCAGGAGTCGGTCTGGCAGGGGAGCTGGGCGCTGGTATCACGCTCGTTTCCGAAATTTTACCCAAACATTTGCGTGCTATCGGCACTTCTCTGGTCGCAGGTATCGGTCTTCTGGGCGCAGTTGTGGCCTATTTTACGGTTGAGTTCTTCGATTGGCGTTATGCCTACTTTATCGGTGGCGGCCTCGGGGTTTCGCTGCTTTTGCTTCGGATCGGTGTTTTCGAATCCGGAATTTTCAAGGATATTAAGAATCAAAAACACGTTGAAAAAGGTAACTTTTTTGCTTTGTTCACCAATCGGGAAAGATTATTCAGATACCTCCGTTGCATCGGAATTGGCTTGCCTACCTGGTTTGTGATCGGTATCCTGGCCACATTCAGCAATGAATTCGGGCGCGCATTGGGTATTCAGGAGGCGATTAAGCCAGGCTTGTCCATTATGTGGTGCTATGTTGGATTGTCGATCGGTGACCTCGCGAGCGGATTTATCAGTCACTGGCTCGAATCGCGCAAGAAAGCTGTATTGTATTTGATGATTTTTACGTTAATAGGAAGTTTGGTGTACCTCTACGCAGGACTCAAAACTTCAACCTCTTTTTACGCCACGGCAGGTTTGCTGGGTTTTGGAATAGGCTATTGGGCGATGTTTGTCACAATCGGAGCGGAACAGTTCGGAACTAACCTGCGCGCGACGGCGGCTACGACGGTACCCAATATGGTGAGAGGGACAGTGGTGTTAATGACGACATTATTTGCTAGTTTTAAAGAGTCTTTTTCGGTAGTTAATTCTGGCGCGCTGGTAGGTGTAATTTGCTTTGCAATAGGCATTTATTGCATTTTGACAATACCTGAAACACACGGCAGGGATTTGGATTTTTTGGAAGAATAGGAGGATAGATCCCCACAGGTTTTTGAATATTCACAATCAAATTTTATAAGTAATGGAAAGACGCATAGCTCTTAAAAGCATGGCGTTGGCTGTGGGTGCTTTGGCCAATTTACCGGCATGGGCGTCGGGGTGGACGAAGGAATCGATCGCACAGACTGCATTTCTTTCGGCTGATCAAGCGAAAAACCTGGTAGCAATAGTGGAAACGATGATCCCTAAAACCGATACGCCGGGAGCGGGTGAATTGGGAGTAGGCGATTTTGTACAGAAAATGGTAACGGATTGTTACGATGCGAAAACGCAGAGCAGCTTTACCAGCGGCATCTCCAATCTCGACCAACAAAGTGTCCAGAAATCTGGCAAATCCTTCGCTGACAGCAGCAAGGAACAGCGGCTGCAATTGCTGAAAGACCTGGAAGCAAGTGCAGATATGGCGCAAAAGGGATTTTCCAGTCTGGTAAAAAACCTGACCATTCAGGGATACCTGACTTCGGAATACGTAATGACCAACATAACTCACTACGAACTGGTGCCAGCCCGCTACCACGGCTGCGTTCCTGTTAAGAAAGTATAAAAAGGGGAGGATGGATGAAAGGGAGGATGGAGGAAGGAAAAAATTTACTTTAATTCCCTTTCCTCCATCCTCCCTTCCTCCATCCTCCCTTAAAAACAACGACTATGGCGAATTTTAATATAGATAGCAAAAAAGCCCGGACTTATGATGCGATTGTGATCGGGTCGGGGATAAGTGGCGGCTGGTCTGCCAAGGAATTGACTGAAAAGGGATTGAAAACCCTTGTGCTTGAACGTGGCCGGGATGTGCAGCATATTAAGGACTATCCTACTACGAATATGATGCCGTGGGAATTTCCGCACCGCGAGAAGCTTCCCAAAGAGGTTACCGACGCAAATCCGATTGCGAGCCGCTGCTACAATTTCAAGGAATCTTCGGCTCATTTTTTTGTAAAAGATAATGAGCACCCGTACGTGCAGGAAAAGCCTTTTGACTGGCTGCGTGGGTACCAGGTAGGAGGAAAATCGCTGTTATGGGCAAGACAAACACAGCGTTGGAGCAAATACGATTTTGAAGGTCCGGCGCGGGATAAGTTTGCAGTCGAGTGGCCGATCGGGTACGACGATATTGCACCCTGGTACAGCCACGTCGAGAAATTTGCCGGGATTACCGGTAACAAAGACGGGCTGGATTCGCTGCCAGACGGCGAGTTCTTGCCTCCACACGAACTGAACTGCGTTGAAAAATACTTCAAGGAGCAGGTTTCCAAACAATATAAGGACCGCCATTTTATCATTGGACGTGCTGCGCATATCACCCAGCCAAAACAGATTCACCTGGATCAGGGTCGGGCGCAGTGCCAGAACCGGACGTTGTGCGAACGCGGGTGCCCGTTTGGAGGTTATTTTAGTAGCAACTCATCCACTATTCCGTGGGCAATGAAAACGGGTAACCTTACCCTGCGGCCGCATTCGGTTGTTCATTCTATCATTTACGACGACAAAAAGCAAAAGGCTACCGGCGTAAAAGTGATCGATGCGACTACTAACCAGATGATGGAATTTTATGCTGATATCATTTTTGTGAATGCAGCTGCATTGAATACAAATCTGATCCTGATGAACTCCACATCGAGCCGATTTCCAAACGGTCTTGGAAATGATAGTGGCGTGCTGGGTAAATATGTGGCTTTCCACAATTACCGCGCAACTGTCTCCGGTGAGTACGAAGGGTTCCTGGATTCTACAACAGATGGTCGCCGGCCAAATGGCGGGTATATTCCGCGATTCCGGAATGTGTATAAGCAGGAAACTGACTTCTTAAGAGGATATGCGGCAGGTTTCGGTGCAAATCGGCAGACTTATAACGACCGCAGCGGGATCGGCGAATCTTTGAAGGATGGTTTATTCCAGGTTAAATACGGTAACTGGAGTGTAGGATCGCATATGATGGGCGAAACCATTCCAAAAGAGTCCAACTATGTATCACTCGACAAAACGCAAAAGGACGCGTGGGGTATTCCGCTATTAAATATCTCAGTCGATTACGACGACAACGACGAGAAAATGATCAAGGATTATGTGGAGCAGGTAAGTGAAATGTTCACCAATGCGGGCTTCAAAAATATCAGGTCAAACGACGGTAAGCGTAACCCGGGAAATGATATTCACGAAATGGGCGGTGTACGCATGGGTAAGGATCCAAAAACCTCTTTACTCAACAAATTCAACCAGCTGCACGCCTGTAAAAACGTATTTGTAACGGACGGTGCGTGTATGACTTCTACCTCAACCCAGAACCCGTCGTTAACCTATATGGCGCTTTCTGCCCGAGCTGTGGACTTTGCGGTGAAAGAAATGAAGGCGAAGAATTTGTAAGTACAATTTGGAAAATGTTGTAGAGGCTGTCGCGAAGTGTGACAGCCTCTTTTTGTATCGGGCAATTCTCGTTTTTAGAATTCGCCTGAAAGTTTAATTGGGGTGACCATTCGTTTTCACCTCAATAAATGGCTCATTGTTGTCGATAAGACTGTCTTTGATTACATACGATTGCAGTTTGTCAAGCTTGATTCTTAAATTCGCAAGGCTACGCAAGGCAGCCTCATCTACATTATTATATTGCCCGCCCCATCCACTGCCAGGATCATAGCAGATAGCCATAAGCTTGCCAGTTGCGTAGTAATTAATAATGTAATCGCCTTTTGAGATCACCTCAAAATACTCTTTGGTATTATCGGAATTAGAGTAATGTTCGTAAAATTTCGAAAAAGCCTCACTTCTTACCGAGTCTGAATGTTTAGACTTTAAATAAAAAGTTTCGACCGCCGGATCGACCTTGTTGAAGCAAGCTGCCAAGCCAACAATGCTCAAAATGATAAGTAGTTGATTTGCTTTTTTCATGATTGAATTTATTAAATGCGTACAAGGTGCCCATAACAACACTTATCTAGCCTATATTCCTTTTCTACAAGTTTGAGACGCGTTTTTTTACTTCGGCTAATTCGGATGACCGTTCGTTTTTACCTCAACCCTTGGTTCATTATCATCAATAATGCTGTCCGTGTTTACAAACGACCGAAGATTGTCCAGTTTGATCTTCAAATCGGCAAGCCTACGTAAGGTGGCTTCATCTACATTTTTGTATTGACCGCCCCAGCCGCTACCAGGATCATTACAGGTTGTTAACAGTTTGCCCGCCGGGTAGTAGTTGATAATGTAGTCACCCGTTTGTTTTGAGACCACCTCATAATATTCCTTTGTTTTATCGGAATTAGAATAGTGTTCGTAAAGTTTCGAAATAGCCTGGCTCCTTAAAGTGTCTGTACGGCCTGAGCTGAAATACAGTGTATCTACCGCCGGATCGACCTTGTTAAAGCAAGCTGCTAAACCAGCAATGCTCAAAATGATAAGTAGGTGATCTGCTCTTTTCATGATTGATTTTATTAAATGCCTACAAGGTCTCATAACAATACTTATCTTGCCTATTCCTTCTCTACAAGTTTGAGACGCGTTTTTTTATTTTGGCTAATTTGGATGACCGTTCGTTTTTACCTCGAGAATGTTATTAGGGTTCTCACTAATTATGCTGTCTTTAGATACATATAATTGCAGGTCAACTAGTTTGATCTTTAAATCTGCAAGCTTACGCAACTCGGCTTCGTCTACATTCTCATACTGATTGCCCCAGCCACTCCCAGGATCAGTACAGGTTGTCAACAATTTGCCGGCAGGATAGTAATTTAAAATATAGTTACCTGTTCTTTTTGAGATCACTTCGTAGTATTCTCTGGTTTTATCCGAATTAGAATAGTGCTCGTAAAGTTTCAAAAGCGCTTGGTTCCTTAAAGTGTCCGGATGACCAGTGCTAAAATAGAATGTACTTACCGCCGGATCGACTTTGTTGAAGCAAGCTGTCAAGGTAGTAACGCTAAAAATAATCAGGAGTAAATGTGCTTTTTTCATGGTGAATTTTATTTGAGTCGGACTAAGTGTTCATAAGACCCATACATGTTACCGTATAAATTATTCCAGGTGGTAGCATTATTACCTCCGTGTGCATTCAGAATCGCATTAAACGCTCCGGCAAAATCGACTGCACTGTTATAGTGAATTGCTATTGCTGCCTTTCCCTGCATTTCTGCAATAATTTCGCCATAACTTGGTATTTTTCTAAGCGGCCCTATCCCCCATGAAGTTTTTTTCTCCATCCAGACTCGGGCAGACATATTATTGTGTAAATCCATTGCTGCATCTATAGTGTACTGCGGATCATTATTTACAAATTCATGCTTAGCGGTGCCATCCTGCGTAAAGTCAATTGCCTGATTTTCGCTTGCAGGGGCGGACTTCAGTATATTTCTAATGGCAAATGCGTTCCAAACAGAATGCCTGAAAGCATTGCCCATATTAGTGCCGTCCAAATTTCCATAAATGGACTGCGTGTAACTATTTGCGTCAAGCCCTGAATTTACATAAGCCAAACCATACGCGGGAACGGAGAGCAAATGCAGTTGTTCCTGATCTGATAATTTGCCGGGAGATAGCGTTCTCAGGTTTTCAACACTATTTTCGTAGTTAATAACTTCCAATGTGGCGTCACGTTTACATAAATCCTGGTAGTAGTCAAAAATGACAGGCCTTTTGCTATTTACTTCTTCTACTGTTCTGAGCTTTGGAAAGTCTTGAAATATTCTTTCAAGATCATTTTCAGAAATAATATTGTCCGAAGTTATCTTCGGATATCTCTCAAGGCACTTCTGCAATATCGGTTGCAATTCCTCAAAGGATAATACGCTCATTTCCGTCGTGGCATTCGTCCTGGCACTTACAAAAAGACTACGATAATAACTTTCAAACTCTTCTGGTGATTGGTCGAACAACGTTTTCGGGAAGCCGGTAGGTACAATCACTGTTTCTCCTTTGAAGTCGATCAGTTCGATTGGGTCAGGTTGCTCAGCTGATTTTTGTAGTAATTGTTCTTTACAGCTGAATACCGTACTTGTGACAGCTATCATAAATAAAGCATTCAGAACCGTTAAGGTATCTGTTAGCTTAATGCACAAAAGTCTTTTCATTTAATTTGAACTTGATGGTGATATAGTGCACCAAAATTCAGTCAAATGAATGCGCGTAAAAAGTCATTTGAGTGATCAAAAATTGACTACTTAAGTGACTTGCACGCTTCGCGCTTTTTTGTTAATTAGAGAGCCGGGGTGGAAACAGGACTCGGAACAATTGTTTGAGCGCCCGGCGATGCTGTCTCGCAAATCTAGCCAGCGTGTTGTGTCCCTTCAATATCAGCTTGTCGCCGATGCGGTTGCGCATCGACCTGATGCTTTCAATCTTCATGTTTGTAATAACAGCAATATCCTTATTGCTCCTGTCTTCCGATATCAGGAGCAAAATTTCCCATTCACGGAAAGTCAGTTCCGTAACCGCGAAGTCGGACAACGATGCATTTTCCTCAGATTCAGTAAAGTCAGGCATTTGCTTTGATTTTTTGATAGAAAACACGAGGTGGAAGGCTTTTGCGATGCCCGGGTATTGAGGTTTAAGCGGACAAGACAAATATAGCCGGGGTAATATCAACTCAATTTATTACACCAGATGCGTTATTAACCGGCAGACACAAATAATCCTGCGGCATAGCATTAACAAAAGTTTCAGTTTTTTTTAATTGAGACTAAGGGGATTCAAGTGCAAAAAAGTCTTTCTATTATTACATAAATAAAGACTCAATGCAAGATCCTTTGCTTACTAACGAAACGAAGCATTCAAGTCCGTTTGTGTCACCTGCGCAGGAGGTTAAGGTTGAGGCAAACGAAATTGATTCTGCCACTTTCCTGAAAGCTACTTTTGAACAAAACCCTTCAAAAGGTCTGGAATTGCTGTTCAGGCGTTTTTATACGCCACTTTGCAGCCACGCGGTCAGGTTCGTTTATTCCAAACAGCTGGCCGAAGATCTGGTAAGCGAGGTCTTCTTTCAGTTCTACCGCACCAAAGCATACGAGAATATCACTTCTTCCTACACCAGCTACCTCTTTCGATGCGTGCGAAACGAATGCTATACGTATATGCGTCGGGAGTTTGGGAAAATGGATACGCTGGAAACGACCGAGGAAAACTCCATTTCTTGCTACCAGCAGCTGCCGGATGCTGAAATCCACTACAATAACCTTTTTATAAAGGTGAACGAGGTGATCGCAAGACTGCCGACGCAATGCCAGCGGGTATTCCTGCTCAGCCGGTTCGAAAACAAGAAATACAACGAAATAGCCAACGAGCTTCATATTTCCCCTAAAACCGTAGAAGTACATATCTCAAAAGCACTGAAACATCTGAGGTCCGCCTTGCACGGCGAATGGATGATCTCGCTTGGTTTGACGCTTTTGAGTTTTGCAGAATACTGATCAGCGCCTGTTCAGGCTGTACTTCGAAATGCATTAAAAATGAAAACACTTATATCAAAATATACTCTTTTCGAGTATCTGGCCGGACGCGCCAACCCGCTCGAACGTCAGCTGGTGGAGGACTGGATTATCCGCAAAGAGAATAGCGAACTCTTTCATCAATGGTTGATGGAATATGAATCCAGGCACCCGCAGTTCGCTCCAAACCAGGAAAAAGCACTGGAAAACCTGCTGCAAAAACTCGACGAAGATAAGGTTACCGAAAGAAGCCCCGAAAAGCTGAGCAGTTCTGCCGGAATTCCTCCTAAACCATTGAATAACCGTTCCTGGCTGATCGCTGCGTCTCTCCTGTTGCTGGTGGGTTGTGGCTGGCTGTTCCGTGAGCCGATCCAGTATAAAACCTACCAGACGGGCTACGGCAAAACGACTGATATCTACCTGGAAGACGGCAGCAAAGTTGCGCTGAATGCGAATTCTAAATTAAAAATTCCGCGATTTGGCTTCGACCAAAAAGTGCGGCAGGTAATGCTGGAAGGTGAGGCTGAGTTTTCGGTGAGTCACACTGTTGATAGTAAACTTTTTGTGGTAAAAACATCTGACAAGTTCAAGGTGGAGGTTTTGGGGACAACTTTTTCAGTGTACGCCCGGCCACGCGGAACGAAAGTCTCTCTCACCAGCGGAAGTGTCCGCATTGATTATTCCCAAAACGACCAGAATAAAAAAGTCATGATGGAGCCCGGAGATCAGGCAATACTTGATCCGGTAGGCAAAGTGCAGCTTGAAAAAAAGCAGGATGTCAAGACTTTTGCGAGCTGGAAAGAACATCGCTACGTGTTCAATGCGACCCCGGTGAAGGATATTATCTCAATGATCGAAGAGAATTTCGGTCAAAAAGTGAGCCTCTCAGATTCTGCTATCGCCAGGCGCACGATTACGGGGAATTTTAAGACCAAAAATGCCGAAGAACTTTTACGGACGATCTCCGAAGTACTCGATATGAGAATCGAGCAAGATGGCCGCACTATCTTTTTGACAAACAACTGATTATTCTTAACCATTTTATTATGAATGTAATGCTATCAGCTAAGCAATGGGTGGCGATAGGACTTGTATTGATGACGCAGGTCTCGCACGATGCCCGGTCCCAGGTAATTGCATTTGCATCTGTTCCTACCCGGCAGCATACGGGTTTTGGGCAAGAGATGAAATTGAAAAATGTCCTCCTAGAAATGCAAAAGCATTATGGAGTGGAAATCGTGTTTGAAGATCGGCTCGTTGGCTCGGTGAAGGTTCCTTCCGGCGATATTGACCTGACCCAGACACTTGAAAAAAACCTCGAACAGGTTTTGGGCCAGCACGGTCTTAAATTCAAGAAAACGCGGAAAAGTACTTTTGTGATCATTGATGCCAGAGCAAAGGATTCTCAGGATAAGTCAGAAAAAAAGGAATCAGCCGGCTTGCCCGACCAGTCGGTGAGATCGGAAAATCTTGATGCGCCGGGCACGGGACAGCAGGCTGCGGTTGACCGGACTATCAAAGGAAAAGTAGCTGATGAATCGGGTGCGGGCTTGCCGGGCGTGAGCGTAGTTTTGAAAGGTACGCAGCGCGGAACCTCGACAGGCGGAAGCGGTGAATTTACATTGGAAATACCCGACGGCGGCTCTAATGTGCTTGTATTCAGTTTTGTGGGGTTTAAATCTCAGGAGGTTGCAGTCGGGAACCAGTCCGACTTCAATGTGGCGCTGGTACCGGACGAGAATTCTCTGGACGAGATTGTGGTCGTGGGATATGGTACTGTTAAAAAGTCCGACCTGACCGGCGCAGTAGGTACGATCAAAGGCGAAGTGTTGCAGGAGCGTCCGGCTTCTTCATTGAATCAGGGACTTTCCGGCCGCATTGCGGGAGTGAACGTATCGTCCAATTCGGGCCGGCCGGGTGGGCGCGCCAATATCCGGATCCGTGGTGCGAGCTCGATCAGCGTTTCCAATAATCCGCTGTATGTGATCGACGGGGTGATCCTGAATGCAGTGGACCTGGCCAACGGAAGTACACCGATCGATTACCTCAATCCGAATGATATTGCTTCGATCGAAGTATTGAAAGATGCTTCTTCGACTGCAATTTACGGAGCGAGGGGCGCGAACGGGGTTATTCTGGTAACCACAAAACGCGGAACTTCGGGAGGCGGCAAGATCACTTACGATTCCGATTTCAGTATTGGTGTAGCACCTAAGAAACTGCCGGTTTTGAATTCGAGGGAATTCCTGGCAGTGGAAGAACTGGCTTATACCAATGCAGCAAAATACGATCCGGTAGGCTGGGCAACCGGTACCAAATACACCGATCCGAAAAAGAAACGCACCAATCCGCTGTTGTTCGATTCGAATGGAAATCCGCTTTACGATACCGACTGGCAGGATGAAGCATTTCAAAAAGCTTTTACTCAAAATCACCAGCTTGGTATGACGGGTGGAAGTGAAAAAGGAAGCTATGGCGCATTCCTGAACTACCGGAATGAAAACGGTATTGTGCGGGAATCGTGGCAGAAGCGATTTGCAGGCCGTTTTGTATTTGATAGTCAGATCAAAAGCTGGCTGAAAGTCGGCGGTACCCTGGGTTATACGGACCAAAACGAAAAGCAGATCGATCAGCTTGGCGGCGGCGGTATTACGGCAATGCGCCAGGTTTTGGAAGCTTTGCCTATTATTCCTGTCAAATATCCTGACGGCCGCTGGGCAAGTAACCGCGATTATCCGGGAATGGAAGGCGGCGACAGCCCGTTGCGTGTAGGTGCGGAGCGACTTTCTTACCTGCGTACCCAAACGATGCTCGGCAATATGTACGCGACGATCAGTCTGGCTCCCGGGCTCGATCTGCGCTCCACGATCGGAACGAATGTGATCAATCAGCGCGAAGATTACTTTGCAGCTGCCGGCCTCCAATATATTTCCAATAATGGTGATGCGTCCGTGAATAACAGGCGGTTCAATTCCTGGCAGTTTGAGAATTACCTGACGTATGTAAAGGATTTTGGTAAAATACATTCTGTGAATGCAATGCTGGGGTTATCTTGGCAGCATGTGGATCGTTTTGAGAATCTGGCGAGAAGTCAGAATTTCACAGATACTTACTTTCAGTTCAATAACCTGGGCGCCGGCGCTACTGCACTTGCCCCAAGTTCTAATGCATCTGCTTATGGGCTGAACTCGTATTTCGCACGTCTGAATTACAGTTTGCTCGATAAGTATCTGGTTACTTTCACAGGCCGTATTGATGGTTCGTCCAAATTCGGGGCAGCCAACAGGTATGCGTTTTTCCCGTCGGCTGCGGTTGCGTGGAGAGTTTCGGAAGAAGAATTCCTGAAAACGAGTACGACCATATCAAACCTGAAAATACGCGCCAGCTACGGAGCGACTGGTAACTCCGAAATTCCTGCGTACCGCGCATTGGCTGGTATGACCAACAATATCGCCAATGTGATCGATTACAGCGTTATTTTCAACGGCGAGCGGAATATCGGTACGGGTATCAGCCGGATGTCGAATTCGAATTTGCAATGGGAAAAAACGCAGCAGGTCGATCTGGGTATAGAGCTAGGTTTATTCTCAAACAGACTGAGTTTCGAGCTGGATCTTTACCGTCGGAAAGTCAATGAAATGCTATTGGACGCGCCACTTCCTTTGAGCAGCGGTTACAGCAGCATTTATACGAATATCGGAAGTATGGAAAATAAAGGTTTGGAGTTTGCGGTGAATTCCACCAATGTCAAACTCGGTGATTTCTCCTGGAATACAACCTTTAATATTTCGGTAAATAAAAATAAGGTACTCGCATTATCCGGCGGGAGCGACATTTTCTCGGGCGCTACGGTGATCAGGGTAGGAGAGCCGGTGGGTTCATTTTTTGGCCGGGTGCATCAGGGAACGTATTCAACTGCAGAGGCTGAGCTGGCTAAAAAATACAACGAGCTTCCGGGCGATGTGAAGTACCAGGATCTGAACAATGACGGAACGATCAATGATAACGACCGCACCATTATCGGAAAAGGTATCCCCGACGGATTTGGAACATTCCTGAACACATTCCAATACAAAGCCTGGTCGCTGACTGTTGACCTGCAATACATGTACGGAAACGATGTGCTTGACAGAAGTATTCACTCGGCAGAAGACAGACAGGGTATTGCAAACAGCTACAAAACGGTTTTGAATGCCTGGACAGAAACCAACCAGAACACCCCTATTGCCCAGGTGAGGCCGATCAATGCAGGATATGATACCAATAACGACAGCCACAAAGTAACAGACGCTTCTTTTATCAGGGGCCGCAACCTGCTGCTTGCCTATTCATTTTCACCTGAACTTGTATCGAAACTGAAACTGGACAGGCTGAGGGCTTACGTATCTGTTCAAAACTTCTTCGTAGCCACCAAATACAAAGGTTATGATCCCGAAGTTTCCAATTCCGGCTCTCCTTTCGACCAGGGTTTGGGATTGTATGATTATCCCAAGCCGCGTGTTTTCATGCTGGGATTAAACATTGGTTTATAAAATACGGACTCTTATTCAGAAGCAATATGAATCGAATATCAAATAAAATAGGATTGCTCGCGACAGTGGTGAGCATATTTTTCGCCACAGGTTGCAACGATTTTCTGGAAGAGACAGACCCTAGCAACTTCACGACGGACAGCTACTTTACGCAGCCGGCCCACGGCAGAAGTGCGGTCAATGCGATTTATGCAAGTTTGCGGGAGCCGCTCGGCAGCGGGTTTGGAGGAGGAGCCTGGATGATGACAGAATTCGCGACCGGCCTCGCAAATACCGACCTTGGGCAGGCTGTAAATAGCTATTTCGTCAAAGATCTGCGTAATACATCGGATAATGGTTACGGCCAGACTTACTGGGCCGCCTATTACCGCGGGATTGCGAATGCAAATTTGTCAATTGAGAAAATCCCGGGTATCCCTGCTATGAACGCGGCCGAGGCCACAAAGCTGGTCGGGGAGGCGCAATTTCTGAGGGCCTTTTATTATTTCAACCTGGTGCGGATGTTCGGAAATATTCCGCTTGTTACGGAGTCTGTGGACCTGCAATCGCCGCAACTGAAACCTTCTCAGGCGACAGTGGAAGAAGTTTACAATTATATTGTTGCAGATCTGAAAGCGGCCGAAGCGTCGGGCTTGCCCTGGGCAGATCCTTCCGGAAAGGTTTCTATGGGCGCGATCAAATCGTTGCTCGCGCAGGTTTACCTGACAATGGCCGGTTATCCGCTGCAAAAAGGAGCTGCATATTACGAGCTGGCAGCCAAAAAAGCGGAGGAAGTGATCGATTCCAAACAGTTCAGGTTGTTTACTACTTACAACGATCTGCATAATCCTGCCAAAAAGAATGTGGAGGAAAATATCTTCATGATCCAGTTCAAAACCCAGATCCTACCTTCTGGCTGGCAGGTTTCTATTATTCCTTATAACAAGAATATCTCCCAGTACTCGGATGAAACAGGCGGAATTTACTCCACTGCGGATTTTGTGAAATCGTACGATCCGGCGGATTTGAGAGCGAAGGAAAAGCAGTTTTTCTATACCAAATTCACAGATGAAGCCGACAGGAGCAAAGTGGTCGATCTGGGTGGGAATTTTATTTACAAACATTTTGATGTTACCGCCCAGACCAGCACTGCAAACAGCGACCTTAACTGGCCGGTGATCAGGTATGCCGATGTGTTGCTCACTTATGCCGAGGCTGCGAACGAAGCCACCGGGCCTTCTGCCAAGGTTTATGAGTCTGTTAATGCGGTCCGCACTCGGGCGGAGCTGCCTGCATTGGCCGGCCTGACAAAGGACGCACTTCGTGAGGCGATCTGGCGGGAACGCTGGTATGAGCTTTGTTTCGAGAATATTACCTGGTTTGATATGGTGCGTCTGCGGAAAGCATTCAATGTGACTACCAAGAAATTTGACAATTATGTAGGGCACAAATTTTCTTACGGACCGACAGTTACCGCGCGTGAACTGCTATTCCCGATACCGACTTCAGAAATGAGAAACAATACCAATTTGAAGCAAAATGAAGGATATTAATGCTTGAAAAAAGTGGTTCTTAAGGTGCCGCCTTACCTAAGTGTTTCATTATCTGATAGCCAAACCCCTGGAAACTTTTCAGGGGTTTGTTCATTTAAGAGACTGCGTTGGCATTAAAATTTAGGGGTGTTTAAACTTTCAACCAATAAATTCATCAACAGATATGAAAAAGACAATGAGTGTATGGGTCGCTGGGACCATGATATTGATGGCTTCGATGACATTCAGCTGTAATTCGGGTGCAGATAAGGATAGAAAAGAACTTGCGAATGCAGAGGAAGAGGCACTGGAAGCGGCTGAAAAAACTTCTGAGGTAGTGTCGAATGATACTAGCAAGGAAGAAATGTCAAAAGCGAAAGAGGAATTACTGGATGCAAATGCGAAGCTGAATGAAAAGCAGCAGGAATACCTCACTTCACTCAAAGAACGTGAAACAACTATTCAGGATCGTATTAAAAAGCTGGACGAGAAACTTCAATCGGCCAATGATAATTCTAAGAAGCGCCTGACGGAAAGAAGGGATAAATTCACCAAAGAACGCGATCTGCTGCAAGCCAATATTCTCGAATTGCAGAAACCGATGGAAGATAAGCGACTGGAAACAGTACAGAAAGAAGTACAGCAGCGTGTAGTTGCAATTGATAAAGAGTTAAGTCAGCAGGACTAAATCTAAATCTTCACATAGCAAAAATGGCCGGCACATTGCCGGCCATTTTTTATGGATAAGAAATTTTGCTGATCAGCTTAAATAAACTTGTTGATCAGGTTTTCAAGATATTCCTGTCTGCCGGAAGTAATTGCCGGTTCGCCGTTTGTCGCTGCCAGATCAAAAAGATCTTCCAGTTTCAACGCGCCGTTTTCAAATTCAGCACCTTTTCCACCGTCAAAACTTGCATATCTGTTCGTGCGGATCTTGTCGTATTCGCCGTTCTGAATGATTTTATCAGCCACAACAAGTGCTCTTGCCACTGTGTCGATACCGCCAATATGCGCGTGGAATACATCCTCCATATCAGTTGAGTTACGACGACGTTTCGCGTCAAAGTTGATACCGCCGCCTTGCAAGCCACCTGCTTTCAGGATCACAAGCAATGCTTTTGTCCATTCTGCCAGATCGTTCGGGAATTGGTCGGTATCCCAGCCATTTTGATAATCACCGCGGTTGGCGTCGATTGACCCCAGAATACCGGCATCTGCTGCAACCTGTAATTCGTGCTCGAAAGTATGTCCCGCCAATGTAGCGTGGTTTACTTCCAGGTTCAATGCGAAATCGTTCAGCAGATCATGGTGGCGAAGGAAGCCGATCACAGTCGCTGCATCGTAATCATATTGGTGCTTGGTAGGCTCGCAAGGTTTTGGCTCAATGAAGAATTTACCTTTGAAACCATTCGCACGCGCATAAGCTACCGACATTTTAAGCATTTGCGCAAAGTGCTCCTGCTCTCTCTTCATATCGGTATTTAAAAGGGTCATATAACCTTCGCGGCCGCCCCAGAAAACATAGTTTTCACCGCCCAAAGCGATCGTTGCATCCAGCGCCATTTTCACCTGTGCACCAGCGTGTGTTACCACAGCAAAGTCAGGGTTTGTGGAGGCGCCGTTCATGTAACGGTGGTGACCGAACAGGTTAGCTGTTCCCCAAAGCAGTTTTACACCAGATTCCTTTTGTTTCTGACCCAGGTATTCAGTCAGGGTTTGCAGGCGTTTTTCGTTCGTTTTTACATCGTCGTCGTAATCCACCACATCCAGATCATGGAAGCAATAGTAGGGTAGGCCCAGCTTGGTGATCAATTCGAATGCTGCATCTGCTTTATCTTTCGCACGGTCAACTGCGTCTGCTTTTTTATCCCATGGGTAAAAAAGAGTAGGTCCGCCAAACGGATCCAAACCGGATCCGCAGAATGTATGCCAGTAAGCAACCGCGAACCGCAAATGGTCTTTCATGCTTTTGCCGCCGATGATACGGTTTTCATCGTACCAGCGATATGCCAACGGGTTATCTGTTTCGGGTCCTTCAAAAGCGATTTTCCCGACTCCTTTAAAGTACTCCTGTTCTCCGAGTAAGATGCTCATTGTGATTATAAGTGTAAGATTGACAATTGATAGTGCAATACTATTACTTTTTTCTGAATTTTTTGCAGTCCTGAAACAAAAAGAGGAGCAGAAATGAATTCTGCTCCTCTTAGTGAAAGATTATTTTTATTTATCTCAGAAAAACTTAGCTCTGTTATCTTCGATTTTCGCGTTGTCCCTGATCGCCTCGTTTACCAGGTAAGACGTTCTGCCTTCCAGTGATTGAGTCAACTGCGTTTTGTACTGCGTAAAATCCGCAATTTTAGGAGCTTCTGTTTTGTTCAGCAGTTCTACGATGAAAACACCGTTCTCGCCAGTGAATACATCTGATTTCTGACCAGCTTTCAAACCAAAAGCTTTTCCTAATGCGATCGGATCAAATCCTGCGCTGGTAAGGAAGCCGGTTGCCAATGAAATATCATTTGCTGATTCAACCAATGCGCCTGCACCGTATTTCTTTGCAATTGCATCCAGATCGCCGGTTGCGCCTTTCAGCTTGGCTGTAATTTGTTCCGCTTTGATCTGGTTACGTACCTTGGTAGTAAGCTCATCACGGAAATCATTCACTTTCACGTCTTTTGCATCCGATTTGCCGGTAAGAACAGCCACGATATATTGTTCTTCCGTTTCAAATACCGGAGATACCGAGTTGATTTTAGAATCGTCTTTGAAAGCCCATCTTACAATCTCACGACCATTTTTGATCGCATTGATATTGGTTGAAGACTCAGGAATACGGTTTGCTGTTGCTACGATCAGGTTTTTGTTTTTCTTAACTGCCTCGTCGAACTGTTCTTTTGTTTTTACAGAATTAACAAATTCATCCGCTTTTCTGTAAGCTTCGTCACGTGTTGCCTGACTTGGCGCGATCGTTTTTCCTATTGCAGCAATGCGGTACAGCGTATTGGATTTTGTGTCTGTTACCTTGATAATGTGGAAACCGAACTGGCTTTCTACAAGTCTAGGGATCAAACCAGGTGCGGTAGCAGAGAACACAGCATCTTCAAATGGCTTGACCATTGCACCGTTGTTCTGGAAATAGTCAAGGTCACCACCACGTTGAGCAGATCCAGGATCGGCACTGGAAGTAGCAGCCAAAGCTTCAAAATTTGCTCCTGCTTTAATTTGGGCAAGAATACCTTCCGCTCTTACACGAGCAGCCGCTTTTGCTGAATCCGACTGATTTTCTGCACGGATCAAAATGTGGCTGGCTCTTGCAGATGAGACTGTATCAGAGCGGGTACCGCCGTATTTGTAGATATAATAGGTATTTTCTTCCCGGTAAGGTCCGTAAACACCACCTGGTACGAAAGTCTTAACTGCCTCTTTCAATTGGTCTGACATATTTGCCAGAGACATATTAATAGGAAGCGGAATATCTGAATTCATGCTCGCAAAAGCTGAATCGTTGGGTGCAGCTGCAAGACCTCTCGCCAGTTCTTTGATCTCAGCATAAAGTGCAGCACTGTCATCCTTTGCAGGTTGTACCGGAAAAGTAACGTACTCGATCGAGCGGGTATCTGTTCCCTTATATTCTTTGCGGTGCGCGCTGAGGTAATCTTCCAGCTGCGCGTCGGTAACTTTGATCGTTGTATCTACAACCGAGAAATAAGGTACGTACAGGTAACGCAAGTTGGCTTTCGTGTTTTGCGCTACATATTCTTTCTCAGCCTGTGCTTTCGGAGTATAAGTAGAAAGTCTCAGCAGGTTTTCATATTTACTGCGGGTACGTTCTTCACGAAGGCTTTTCTCAAAATTCTCCCACGATTTTTGTTGTTCGACCGGAAGCGTTTTAAGGTTTTTTAGATAATTGATAACTGCATTTTTATCAAATTTTCCAGTAGTAGGATCCGAAAATGCTTGTAGAATCGATGGGCTGATGTGGTTTCCCTGAACCATATCGTACAGTTCGTCATCTGTAACAGTCAGTCCCAGTTTATCGAATTGGCTTTTATAAGCAATATCCACTACAAACTGGTTCCAGGCCTGATCTCTCAGAGAAGCAAGCTCGCCTTCATTAAGGCTGCGGCCCGATTGCGCTTCGTAGTTCTGGCGGAATCCGTCGACCCTGCCCTGGAAATCTTTTATATTAATTTCTTTGCCGGCTATCTCGCCTACAACCTGGTTATTGTTTCCTCCCAGCATCGAATTGGGGCCCATAAGATCGCCGCCAATCATAAAAAGAATTAAACTGATAGCGATTACCGTCACGGCAATCCCGGATTTCTCTCTGATCTTGTTAATTAAAGCCATTTTCTCGATTCAAAATTAGTGCGCAAAATAAAATCTTTTCTTCGTGGAAAGCAAGACCTTAGATTCTCAATTTCACGAATTGAATGCAACGTGAGTTGCTGCGCGTTAGGGTTAAGATAGGATTAGGTAATATACTGATATTAAGACATGTGTTTCAGGTTCAAAGCATACAGCACGGCCATGAAAATACTCAGGAAGATACCCGCCATCGCATTGATCACTCCAAGCCAGCCGCCTATCAGGAAAAGCGGCGCCAGAAATGCGACCGCAATGCCAGCCAGGTAGAGATAGTAACCTTTCTTATTCAGGTTCCACATTAAATAGGCTGCATAAAGCGCAAGGGATTCAAAAATCAGCATAATGATCGCCGCAGTCCTCACGGAATCAGCTGTGGTTTGTTTGATCACCGATTCGAACATTTTGTCCATTGTTTCCGTATCTGCGGTTGCTTTCTGTGTGTCCAGACTTTCACGCACAGTCTCGAAAGTCTCCCTTGTTTTATCGGCCATGATCTCGGGGCTCCATAGTTTTTCGGAATGAGTCCAAAGACCGGAAACAGCACTCATAAAGGTAAGAAAACACAAAATAGTTAGGAAAGTCGGACGTATTGCGGGAGCACTCATTGAGTAAGATAATCAGCAGGTCAGTTTAGCCTGCCATGTAAAATTTGCGGATTTAGATGAAAACACCAAAGCCGATTTGAATATTCTTAACGTCCAACATACATTTGTCGTTCAGGTCTGACTTAATATTCAACAACACAAAAACCATTATCATGAGCCTTCAAACACTTACCGAGCGCGTAACAAATATGCTCGGCACGGACAGCGGACTGAATGCGACCGCGAAATTTGTAACCGAAGAAGGTACTGTATACGTCGACGGAAAATCGGTGCCGAATGCAGTTTCAAATGAAGATAAAGAAGCAGATTGCACTTTTGAGGTTTCGACTAAAAATGCATTGAAATTGATGGATGGAGACTTAAATGCGATGATGGCTTTAATGTCGGGCAAGCTGAAAATCGACGGGGATATGGGCGTGGCTATGAAAATCGCTGAAACTTTCGGGGGCAAATAGTAGGGCTGTAATAGCGCTGGCTTTTCATCGAGACGGGTTTGTTTTAAAAGAACCTGCAATTCAAAATGGAAAATCAGCAGGCAGAGTCCGGACAGGAGATTAATCGCAGAAAATTCGTCAAAGCTGGCGCAGTAGCCGCGGCGAGCTTTATGATAGTTCCCCGCTACGTGCTGGGGAAGGGATTTATTCCTCCAAGTGACAAGCTTAATATCGCCGCCGTGGGCTGTGGCGGCAAAGCCGATGTAAATATCAGGCTTGCATATAATAATGGTGCAGATAATATGGTCGCTCTTTGTGATGTAGACGACCGTCAGTCAGAAAAATACAGAAAGCAATTTCCCAAAGCACCGTATTACAGGGACTACCGGAAAATGCTGGAAAAGGAAGCCAAAAACATAGATGCTGTCCTGATCACAACCCCGGACCACATGCATTTCCCGATCGCAATGTCCTGCATTGAGCTTGGTAAGCACGTTTATGTCGAAAAACCACTGACCAAGGATATCTGGGAAGCGAGGAACCTGACGCAGGCCGCTAAAAAATATAAGGTAGTGACCCAAATGGGCAACCAGGGCAGTAGCGGCGATGGTACCCGGCAGACGGAAGCTATTGTTCAGTCGGGTGCTATCGGTGATGTTTACAAAATAGAAGTCTGGACCGACCGCCCGGTTTGGCCGCAGGGTGTGAAATCTCCAAAGGATAAAAATGAATCTCAGCCAATCCCGAAAGAAGTAGACTGGGATCTTTGGCTCGGTAATGCTCCAAAACGGCCATATCATGAAGCTTATATGCCTTTCCGGTGGCGGGGTTACTGGGATTTTGGTACCGGGGCGCTTGGGGATATGGGCTGTCATTTTATCGATGTGCCATTTCGGGCAATGAAGCTTGGG
This sequence comes from Dyadobacter sp. CY343, assembly GCF_021390335.1. Lineage (GTDB taxonomy): Bacteria > Bacteroidota > Bacteroidia > Cytophagales > Spirosomataceae > Dyadobacter. The sequence goes on from NZ_JAJUXK010000001.1 coordinate 397,261, forward strand.
TACCCGACTTCCGTCGAATGCAGCGTAGGCTCAGTATATTCCGATTTTTTCAGTCAGGCATTTTTCGATGACGTTTGTCCACCTTCTTCTTCGATACATTTAAAATTTGCTTCAAAAACGCCCGGGAAGGAGATCAGCTTTTCTTGGTACGACGGTGGTATCAGGCCGCAGCTACCCGAAGGTTGCGACTACAAAACCGTTTTCGGTAGTGTGGACGGAGGAATGCTGTTTATCGGTACCAAAGGAATTTTGAGCGCAGAAATGTTTGGAGAAAATCCCAGACTATGGCCGGAGAAGCAATTTGAGAACGTGCGGCTAAATATTCAACCGCGTGAACTGGTACCCGGCGGCCCCGCAGGTCACCAGCAGCAGTTTGTTCAGGCTTGCAAAAAAGGATTTGGCGCTTACACCAGCTCTTCATTTGATCAATCGGGCCCGCTTACTGAGATTGTTTTAATGGGAAACCTGGCGGTAAGAAGCTACCTGCACCGCGAAGCCAAGGCAGACGGAAAAGGATTTACATTCCCCGGCCGGCAAAAGCTGATCTGGGACGGAGATAATATGAAGATCACCAATTTCGATATCGCCAATCAGTTTGTTAAAAGGGAATATAGGAAGGGGTGGTAGCCTTCGTTTTGTCACAACTCCAGCTTTTTTGTCACCCTGAGCGGAGTCGAAGGGTAACGTGCTGCATGTTACCCTTCGACTCCGCTCAGGGTGACAAGCTTTGTGTCACAACTCCAACTCTCTTAAATACATTTGTATCGTATTTTCAAGACCCAGATAAAGTGCGTCGGAGATCAGCGCGTGGCCGATGGAAACTTCGTCCATCCAGGGGATACTTTGTTTGAGGAAGCGCAGATTGTCCAGGCTCAGATCGTGGCCGGCATTTAAGCCCAAACCTACTTCCCTTGCGGTTTCAGCGGCTGCTACGAATGGTAACACCGCTTTTTGTCTGTTCTCAAAATAGCCTGCGGCGTAGGGTTCTGTATAAAGCTCCACGCGATCAGCACCGCATATTTTGGCTCCTTCTACCATTTTTTGATCCGGATCCACAAACACAGAAACACGAATGCCGGCAGACTTGAAAATGCTGATCAGATCTGTCAGTTCACTCTTATTATTAATGGTATCCCAGCCTGCATTGGAAGTAATTGCGTGCAATGCGTCTGGCACGAGCGTAACCTGGTCAGGCTTGTTGGCCAATACCAGCTCGACGAATTTTTTCTCAGAAGGATTACCCTCGATATTAAATTCAGTGGTAACCACTTCTTTCAGATCATACACATCCTGGTAACGAATGTGCCGCTCGTCAGGCCGCGGGTGAACTGTAATACCTTGTGCACCAAATCGCTCACAATCCAGCGCCACTTTCAGTACATTAGGATTATCACCGCCGCGGGAATTGCGCAGGGTAGCAATTTTGTTGATGTTAACGCTTAGGCGAGTCATTTTTTAATGATTGAATGATTGAATGATTTGGTTAATACTTGTTGAAGGCGCTAATGAGCGATCCGGTGCAATGAATGCTTTGATTCGGGTTATTTGGGACGAATCTCTTAAATTCGCCGATTGCAAATTTAGTGTTCACTAGTTCAAAATACGTTTTATAAACAATTAATCAAATATTCATCGCGCCGGCACCCGGCAATTCAGTCATTCAGTCATTCAATCATTCAACATTAAAAACATGTCTTTAAAAACACAAGTCGAGTCGGGTATAAAAGATGCAATGCGGGCTAAGGATCAGGATACTTTGCGTGCACTCCGCGCTATTAAGTCTTTGATTTTATTGGAAGAAACAAAAGGCGGCGCGAGCGGCGAGCTGACTTCTGATGACGAGCTGAAATTGCTGACCAAAGCAGCCAAGCAACGCCGTGAATCAGCCGATATTTACAAGACTCAAAACCGTGAGGATCTTCTGCAAAAAGAAGAGGCAGAATTAGCGGTCATCGAACAATTCCTGCCAAAACAACTTACTGAGGACGAATTGAAAGCGAAATTGCAGGAAATTATTACCCGAATAGGAGCTTCGGCGCCTTCTGATATGGGCAAAGTAATGGGCGTGGCGACCAAGGAACTGGCTGGCCAGGCTGACGGAAAAGTAGTATCTGCATTGGTGAAGGGATTGCTCGCATGAAATTACTGGATGTAATCATCCTCATTCCGCTTTTGTGGGGTGCATTACATGGTTACCGCAAAGGTTTGCTGATCGAAATTATCGGAATAGCAGGTTTTGCCGTGGCTATGGTTTTGGGGTTTAAATTTTTAGGGCTCGGAATGGAGGTATTAACCCCCTATTTCAGCGATAGTATGGCCAAGCGGATCCTGCCTTATATCGGGTTTTCAGTGATTTTCTTTCCTACCATATTCTTATTGAATCAATTCGGATATATGATCCGGCGCTCGCTGAGGTATTCTATTCTGGGTACTTTCGACAGTTTTGCCGGCGCGATGGTGGGCGTTTTTACGTGGGTTTTCGGGATCAGCGTTTTTTTCTGGCTGGTGGATATGATCGGAGTGAAAATTCCGGCGCACCGCACAGATGATACCTACCTTTATCCGCTGGTAGTACCTATTGCGCCCAATCTGATTACGAAAGCATTGTCGATCATGCCCGCAGGTACCGACCTGATCCGCGAGTGGAAAAGTGAATATCTAACCGATTGAACTTTCAGAATCAGCGCCGGGTTAAGTTTTCGTTGCTGACTTTCAGTACCTTTGCAGCTCAAACAGGCCGAATGCAAAACGCATTTGACCCAAAAAAATAAAAATGACCGGAATACAAGACAAGCAGGATATCCGAAAATTGACAGTCGATCAGCTGAAAGGCTGGATGGCCGAGCACGGAGAAAAAGCTTTCAGGGCGAAGCAGATATATGAATGGATCTGGAAAAAATCTTCCCATTCGTTCGCCGAAATGACTAATCTTTCCCTTCCTACCCGCCAGTTGATGGATGAACATTTTGTCATTCATAATATGGAAGTGGCAAAACAGCAGCAAAGCAACGACGGTACGATCAAATCTGCATTCAGACTATTTGACGGAAATCTGGTAGAAGGCGTTTTAATCCCTGCCACAGACAGAATGACCGCCTGCGTGAGCAGCCAGGTTGGTTGCTCGCTTACCTGCAAATTTTGCGCAACCGGATATATGGACCGCAAACGCAACCTGGAAGCAGGCGAAATTTACGATCAGGTAGTGGCGATCGCGCGCCAGGCGGAAGGAAGTTTCAATGCGCCGCTTACCAATATCGTGTATATGGGAATGGGCGAGCCGCTTTTGAACTATACCAATGTTCTGAAATCCATCGAGCATATTACCTCGCCGGAGGGACTGAATATGTCGCCTAAACGCATTACCGTTTCTACTGCGGGTATTGCGAAAATGATCAAAAAGCTGGGCGATGATGAAGTGCGTTTCCGGCTTGCATTGTCGCTCCACGCGGCAAATGATGCGAAAAGAAATCAGATTATGCCGATCAATGAATCCAATTCACTCGATAACCTGGCGGAAGCTCTGAACCATTTTTACAGAAAAACGGGCAACAGGATCACTTTCGAATACATCGTTTTCAATAATTTCAACGATACTTTGCAGGATGCGAAAGAGTTGTGGGAGTTCACTAAAAGGGTTCCGGCGCGGGTGAATATCATCGAATATAATCCGATTGCAGAAGCCGATTTCAAGAATACGGAAGGGGATAAGCTAGATAAGTTCGCCGGGTTTCTGGATGATCGCGGCGTCTCTGTGCATGTGCGCAGAAGTCGTGGGAAAGATATAGACGCAGCGTGCGGCCAGCTGGCAAATAAGGAGACGGCATAAAACTTTGGCTTAACAATTTGTTAATATTGCATCGCTCAAGAATAAGTAGCTTTGTGCTGTTTATAAATAAACTTATATACTTCTTCTATGTTTGGTCTTGAAACCGACATCTTTATTCTCCTCGCTTTTAGCCTTTTAGCCGCCTGCGCATTCGAATTTGTCAATGGTTTTCACGATACTGCCAATGCGGTCGCTACTGTGATTTATACAAATTCCCTGAAACCAAATGTGGCCGTAGTTTGGTCTGGTTTTATGAATTTCTGCGGTGTTTTCTTTGGTGGAATAGCAGTAGCAATGGGTATTGTCAACCTGCTTCCCGTCGAATTGCTCATTGATCAAAACGTTTATCATAGTGCCGCAATGGTCTTCGCGCTGCTTTTCAGCGCGATCATCTGGAACCTGGGTACCTGGTATTTTGGCTTGCCGAGTTCGAGCTCGCATACGCTGATCGGCTCTATTTTAGGGGTAGGTCTTGCATTTACATTCATGCCCGAAAATTCCAATGCAGCGGGTGTAAACTGGTCGAAGGCAAAAGAATTGTTCATGTCGCTGCTGACTTCTCCGATCTTCGGTTTTGCATTGGCGATCATCATTATGTTCATATTAAGGCGCTCACTTTCAAAGCCTTTACGTGAAATCGTTTTCAGTGAGCCCAAGAAAAATCAGCCGCCTCCAATCTGGATCCGCGCTATTTTGATCACAACCTGTACATTAGTAAGCTTTTTCCACGGTTCCAACGACGGACAAAAAGGTGTAGGGTTGGTGATGTTGATATTAATTGGAATTGTACCTGCACATTTTGCATTGGACAATAGCCAGGATCCTATTCAAATGAAAGCGGACCTGATCGGTATCGAGCAGGCGGTTTCAAAAATTGATTCTTCAAGACTTTCAGTTACAGATCGCCACAATCTCGCGACAATTAAACATGAAATTACCAACCTGAATGCACAGGTAAGCGACTCTCTGCCGGAACATAAATTACCGTTGGAAAAAAGAATGGACGCCCGTCGCTCATTGCTTTTGATCAGCCGCAATACAAAAACGATCCTTGATAACGGACACGCAAACCTTGGTTCGGCCGATGCTGCTTACCTCAAAATGCAGTCGGGAAGTGAGCAGGGGATCAGACGTTACACGGATTATGCACCGGACTGGGTTATTTTGATGATCTCACTTTCGCTGGGTCTTGGTACAATGGTGGGCTGGAAACGTATTGTGGTGACGATTGGTGAAAAGATCGGAAAACAACATTTGACTTACGCACAAGGTGCTTCTGCTGAGCTCGTTGCCGCCAGTACCATCGGCGTTTCGTCTTACCTCGGCTTACCGGTGAGTACAACGCACGTACTTTCTTCCGGGATCGCGGGTTCGATGGTAGCCAGTAAAGGTGTCAAAAACTTACAGGGTGGAACAGTCCGGAATATCGTAATTGCCTGGATATTAACATTACCGGTCACTATGCTGCTTTCAGGAACGTTATATGCGTTTTTCCGCTGGATATTATAAGTAAGAAATTTTGTTGGATTGAAGCCGGGGCGGAAACGTTCCGGCTTTTCCATTTGGAAGCCTGTCGCACTTTCTTTGCTTTGGATTGGTTTTAATATCGTAATTTCGAAAAGGAGTTTTAATATCAATTAGAGCCAATTATTCACCAGAATGACAACTATTGAAGAGCAGGTAAACCGTTACGGATATGTCACCGAAGCTGTTGCCGAAGATATCGATCTGATCGCCGAGATCACGAGGTTAAAGAAAGAAAAGAATGCAGTGATCCTCGCACACTATTATGTGGACGCTGAAATTCAGGATCTTGCGGATTATATTGGTGACAGTCTCGGTCTTTCTCAGCAGGCAGCTGCGACGGAGGCAGATATGATCATCTTCTGCGGCGTGCATTTCATGGGAGAGACTGCAAAAATTCTCAGCCCCAATAAAAAGGTGGTTATTCCTGATCTCAACGCAGGATGTTCGCTCGCGGATTCTGCACCTGCCGACAAATTTGCTGCATTCAAGGCCCAATATCCCGATCATATTGTGATCAGTTATATCAACTGTTCAGCGGAAATTAAAGCTTTGACGGACATCGTTTGTACGTCCTCAAATGCCTTGCAGATCGTGGAAAGTCTGCCGAAAGACCAGAAGATCATATTTGCTCCTGATGCAAACTTAGGAAGATATGTCGCGCATCAAACGGGCCGGGATATGGTTTTGTGGGACGGCGCCTGCATTGTTCACATTGATATTTCGAGAGAAAAATTGAAGCAGTTGCAGGATGAAAATCCGGATGCATTGCTGATCGCCCACCCTGAGTGTAAGGAAGATATATTGAAGCAGGCGGATTATGTAAGTTCGACGACCGGGTTGTTGAAGTTTGTTAAAGAATCCAACCATACCAAGTTTATCGTCGCGACCGAAGCAGGCATTTTACACAAAATGAGACAATCGGTGCCGGACAAAAAATTGATTCCTGCGCCAGGTTCGGACAACAATACCTGTGCGTGCTCAGAATGTCCATACATGAAGATGAATACGTTAGAAAAAGTTTATAATGCACTTTATTATGAGCAGCCGGAGATTTTTGTACCGGAAGATATCAGGCTGAAAGCCTACGAATCAGTGGCCCGCATGCTGGAACTGAGCAAAGGTATCTAATCTTATAATTTGTATTTTTCTCTCAATTTATGCCCCAGTTTGATTTTCTGATTATTGGTTCGGGTATTGCCGGACTTAGTTACGCGGCCAAACTCGCCAGACATTTTGATTCCCTGAAACAGGAGAAGTCCATTGCCGTGATCACGAAAGTTCAGGCTGACGAAACGAACACTAAATATGCACAAGGCGGTATTGCGGTCGTTTGGGCAGAATCGGATTCATTTGAAAAGCATATTCAGGATACGATGGACGCCGGCGACGAGGTCAACAAGCGGAATATCGTGGAAATCGTTGTGCGCGAAGCGCCCGAGCGGATCCAGGAACTGATTGATTATGGTACCCGGTTCGACAAGGAAAGCGGGGGAGAATATGACCTGGCAAAAGAAGGCGGACACTCGGATAACCGGATTCTACATTTCAAGGATATCACCGGCGCCGAAATAGAGCGGGCACTTTTGGAAGAAGTGAACCGGCACAAAAGCATTCAGATATTTACCCACTATTATGCTGTCGAACTGATCACGCAGCACCATTTGGGCGAGACCGTTTATCGTTACCAGGAGGATATCAAGTGTTTTGGCGCGTATGTTCTGAACCGCCAGACCGGAGATGTTGAAAAATTTATAGCAAAAACTACGATGCTCGCGACCGGCGGGATCGGGAATATCTACCAAAGTACTACCAACCCGACGATCGCGACCGGCGACGGAATTGCGATGGCTTACCGGGCAAAAGGGATTTGCGACAATATGGAATTTATTCAGTTCCATCCTACCAGCTTCTACAAACCAGGTCAAAAACCCTCATTCCTCATTTCCGAAGCAGTACGCGGTTTTGGAGGAATATTGAAAAGGGCCGATGGAAGTACATTTATGGAAAATTACGATTCGAGGCTTTCGCTCGCGCCCAGGGATATTGTGGCCCGCGCTATTGACTCGGAAATGAAGAAAAACGGGGTGGATCACGTGTACCTGGACGTGCGGCATTGTGACTATGAAAAATTCGTCGAGCATTTTCCGAATATCACAGAATACTGTCTGAATGAGGGAATTGATGTACGGAAAGATATGATACCGGTAGTGCCTGCGCAACATTATATGTGCGGAGGAATTCGGGTAAATGAATGGGGCAAAACCAATATCGACTTTTTATACGCAGTGGGTGAATGTGCCTGTACAGGTTTGCACGGATCCAACAGGCTCGCTTCCAATTCATTACTGGAAGCGGTGGTTTTTGGTCACCGCGCTTATGAAAGCACCATATCCAGTTTTGAAAATGCCTTTACTCCTGATAACATCCCAGAATGGGACGATTCAGGCACAACACATCCCGAAGAGCAGGTATTGGTCACAGAAATGACGCGGGAGCTGAATAGTATCATGTCCAATTACGTGGGCATCGTCCGCACCGATCGCCGGATGAAACGCGCATACGACCGGCTTGAATTGCTGCACCAGGAGCACGAAGATCTGTACCGCGAATCCAAAATTTCCGTGGCAATATGTGAGCTGCGAAACATGATTTCTGTTTCGTATCTGATCATTAAAATGGCAATGGCGCGAAGAGAAAACATCGGCCTGCACTACAATGCGGATCGAGTTGCGTAGATCGGATCGCGTAGATCGGATCGCGTAGATCGGATCGCGTAAAAAATCACTTACTGGCAATTGCGTGACGACCTTTCTTGGTAACCGCGCGTTGCCAGACATTTTGACCGATTTTTTCACCTAGATAAGTACCTTCCTCGACACCGTCGCGGTAGTGGATCCCGCCATAAACGCGGCTCATAGAGGCATCCCAGTAAGCTTCTTTGAACGATTTAAAGGATTTTACACCATGCCCGTATTTCTTTTCAGTCGAATCTGTAAAAGCTACATTGTCGCCGATCAGGTTCGTTAATACCACTCCGCATGCAGCTGAAATGGTACTGTGGCCACTTACATATTCCGGGAAAGCCGGCGTTTCGAGGAATGGTCGCCAGTTTGGGTCCCAGTTATTATTGATAACCGTTTCGGGCCGGATCCTCACGGTTCTGTATTTTTCATCCCAGCAAGCTGAAAACGCGTCAAACAATGCCAATGCGCCCAATGTATATGCTTCGGTGGAGCGGATCAGATCGAGCTTTTTATCTGTCGATACTGTTCTGATAATAGCGAGCCAGTGCCCGGCAGGAGTCATTTTCTTGTTTGCGAACATTGCGTGGCCGACTACATTGGTAACAAATGCATTATCATCCCAAAAATAGGCAGCTGCCTTTTGCTCTTCGGTCAGCGTTTTGCCGGTGTTATAAACCTCCATCGCTAACTTCATAAACTTGCTGTTTTTGTCAAGATCGTACTTGGCCGGGGGCGGGCAACGGAACTGTGTAATCGAATCTAATGTGAAAGTCCGGACCGTATTCCACATAGGTTCACAAGCATCAGCGTAAGCGGGCGGCGTAGGTACCCAGGTGCCGGGCGCGTGCGTTACCGTGTACCTGTAACCACGGATTTCCTTATAGTGATCTTTGGAAGAATATTGCATCACATGCTTCGCAACCGAGTCACCGTATGCTAGTGACCGTTCGTATACTTCTTCCGGAATTCCCATGTTTTGATACTTCTCGAAAAGCCCTTTTTCATACTTATCCCACATATCACCTGAGAAAGTCAGTGTGCGGCCCACGGAAGTAAATGCCCGGATACTAGCCAGGGGAAAGCAATAGGCAAGGGAGGAATCAGGCTTTGGCGGTGCTGTAAATTTGACCAGCTGGCCTGCAAGAGATTGATATTCAGGATACCCGGGCGCTAGTGCTTCGTATGCAGCTAAGAAAGAATAGCTGTAAATGCGGCTTGCAACCGGCGGTTTGAAAATATCGTGGATGATCACGTCCGTCAGGTAGGTAGCGGTTTCGTGGAAAAGCGCTGGATCTGCCGCCTTTGCATTGTATTCGGCTGGCGTGAGCTCTTTTTTACAACTAAAACAAAAGGCGAGAACGACCAGGGAGAGTAAGCTTAATCTCATTACAAGTAGATAGGTGGGTAAAGACAGTAGCAGTTAAGAATACGAATATAAATAATCAATCAGTGGTTACCAATTCTGGATTAAAGAACGAATAATTGTAACTTATATATGACAAAAAGTGCATTTCCAGCTAAATAAGTGATATCTATTGTTATTTTCTTATAAATTATAGACTATAACCGTGAATGCTTTCTTTTGTTAAATAATTAATATCTTTTTGTACAATCGCATGAGTAAATCATTCTGATATGTACTTATCGAAGGGATTTTGCAGGCGCTGTAAATCGAATTGTGTTAAAAGTACACCCTCTGAATTAATGACTGAACGTTTCAACCACCATTAAAAAAAGCGTATGTAAAAACTTTCCGATCCAACTCTTCTTTGACTTGTAGACTACTTCCGTGACTGGGAGAATTTATCAGCTCTACGTTCCGTGCTTATACGGTTAAGCAACTTTCAATTACCACTTTTAACTCTAAATTTTAATCTATGAGATTTTCTACTGATTGGGTACCCCGTGTCGTGTCGCGTGGTATTTTTTCACTTCTCCTCATGCTTGCTTTTGTGACAGCTGCCCACGCGCAAAACACAATCAAAGGTAAGATCAAGGATGAGCAAGGCCAGGCATTGCCGGGTGTAAGTGTAGTCGTAAAAGGGACTACCGCTGGGACTGTGACCGACAACGAGGGTAACTACACTGTGAATGCAGAAAGAAATGCCACGCTCGTCTATTCATTTATCGGTTACCTAACCCAGGAAATTGCGACCGGGAACAGGAATTCTGTCGATATCACGCTGCAAACTGATACCAAAGCACTGGAAGAAGTGGTGGTTGTGGGTTACGGTACCGCCAAAAAAGCGACGCTTACCGGTTCAGTTACAGCCGTTAAAGGAGCCGAATTGCAAAAAGCACCGGCAGCCAACTTATCAAATACATTGGGTGGCCGCCTTCCGGGTGTTTCTGCTGTACAGGCAAGTGGTGAACCAGGTTATGATGGATCAGCAATCCGTATCCGCGGTACCAACTCTCTGGGTAACAGCAATGCACTGATCGTTGTCGACGGGGTACCAAACAGAAGTGGTGGTCTTGACCGGATCAACCCTGCTGATATTGAAAGTATTTCGGTTTTGAAAGATGCTGCGGCTGCGATTTACGGTTCACGCGCCGGTAACGGGGTTATCCTGATTACTACCAAACGCGGAAAAACCGGCAAGCCGATGATTTCGTACGATGTTAACCTGGGGTTGTCTGCACCAACGCGTACTCCGGAAATGTCGAATGCAGAAGAATATGCGACAATCCGTAACGAATTGCAGATTTACGATAACCTGCCTGTGGGACAATGGGGCGGTGCTTTGCAAGGATTTAATTCAAACGGATCGTATACCCGTACCGACAATCAAAATGTGGTCAATGCCGTTTTCAAGCCGGAGGATATTCAGAAATTCAGAGACCAATCTTCGCCTCTGCTTTACCCTGATACAGACTGGTACGGTTCGGTACTTCGTAAATGGGCACCTCAGCAGCGCCATAATCTGCAACTGACAGGTGGTAGCGAGAATATCAAATACCTTGCCTCGATCGGGCACATCAAGCAGGACGGATACTACATCAATTCTGCAACCGGTTACAAGCAATATGATATGCGTATCAATCTTGATACAAAAATCAACAAGTATGTGACTGCGAACCTGGGACTTACACTGCGCGAAGAGCACAGACATTTCCCAAGTGGTGGAAACAGCGCGCAGGCGATTTTCCGTATGTTAATGCGTGGAAAGCCAACTGAGATCGCAATCTGGCCAGACGGTCGCCCGGGTCCTGATATCGAAAATGGTCAGAACCCTGCGGTTATCACAACCAATACAACTGGTTATAACAACGATAAAAGAGATTATATCCAGACTAACGGTGGACTTGAAATTCAGATTCCAGGTGTATCCGGGCTAAAAGTAAACGTTATGGCGGCTCTGGATAAGCAGCTGCGTCGTCAGAAAAACTTCGAAACGCCGTGGACTTTGTATTCGTGGCCTGACAAATCTAAATTCGAAGCAGATGGCGTAAGCCCGCTCCTTAGCGGAACAGTTCGCTCTACTTTCAAAGATCCTCGTTTGAGAGAAAGTGCTTCTCAGGAGCTTTCAATCCAGCTTACTGGTCAGGTTTCTTACGAAAAATCTGTGGGCGCGCATAACTTCAATGTGATGGCGGGTATTCAGAATGAAAAAGTGGATGCAGACGGATTCTTTGCATTCCGCAGGTATTTCATCTCTCCGGTAGTTGACCAGCTATTCGCGGGTGGTACTGCCGAGCAGGATATCAATAACTTCGATTTGTACAAAAGAGCGCGTTTGAGCTACTTCGGTCGTGCAGGTTACAACTACAAAGAGAAATATCTGGCTGAATTCCTTTGGCGTGTGGATGGTTCTTACGTGTTTCCAAAAGAAGGCCGTTTCGGATTTTTCCCTGGGGTTTCGGCGGGATGGAGGGTTTCGGAAGAAGACTTCTGGAAAAACAATATCCGCTTCCTGAACAATGTGAAAGTACGCGGATCGTGGGGCCAAATGGGTGCAGAACCCTATTTCCTTGGAACAGAAACACTGGCTGAATACCAGTATCTGTCTACAATGGGCTTCGGAAGCTACATCATCGGCGACCAGGTTGCTAAAACCTTGCTCGAATCCCGTGTTGCTAACAAGAACTTCACCTGGGAGGTTGCCAACAATACCAACTTCGGTATCGAGGGTACACTGTTCCGTGATAAAGTCGCTTTCGAATTTGATTATTTCGTAAACAACCGTTCTAATATCCTGATCCCTAAGGCTGGTTCTACACCTTCAACCGCAGGTATCGACGGAAAGCTTCCTCCTCAAAACCTGGGTAAGCTGCAAAACAAAGGATGGGAATTCAAAGTGAGCTACGATGGTAATGCGGGTGATTTTACTTATTCTGTCAGTGTAAATGGTGGTTTTGCTAAAAATGAGATTAAATACTGGGATGAAACGCCGGGTGCTCCTTCTTATCAGAGATCTACCGGAATGCCTTACAACTCATTCCTAGTCTATCAGTTTGACGGTGCATTCAGAGACCAGGCTGAGATCGATGCCAATCAAATCGATTACAGCCCGATCACTGGTAACCTGAGACCAGGTGATATGAAGTTCAAAGATGTGAATGGCGATAAGAAGATCAGTGCGGATGACCGCGTGCGCAGCGAGAAAGTGCAGCGTCCATGGTTTACTGGCGGTGCTTCTATCAACCTTGGCTACAAAGCATTTGACCTTTCAGTATTGTTCCAGGGCGCTACCGGCGGTTTGCAGATCATCGGTCTGACAGAATCCGGCGACATTGGTAACTATCTGAAATATGACTTCGACCACCGCTGGACGATCGATAACCCAACTAGCGAGTACCCACGTTTGACAAACCGTAACAACCGTTACTACACGAACACTGGTCAGGCGGGTATTAATGATTACTTCCTGAAAAGCAGCAATTACCTGCGTTTGAAAAACATCGAACTCGGTTACAATCTGCCTTCTGAGATCGGATCGAAAATCGGATTGAGCAATCTGAGAATTTATGTGAACGGACTGAACCTGCTTACGATTGACAAGATCAAAGTGTGGGATCCGGAAGCGACCAGAAATGATGGTCAGTATTATCCTCAGGCAAAAATTATGAGCGCTGGTGTACGTTTGGCATTTTAATGAAAACAAATATGAAATTAAGATATAAAGGTTTAGCTATCGTAATGCTGTTGGCGGGCGGTTTGGCATCGTGCGATACCGAGTTCCTCGACGTAACTCCACCGACCGAAATCCCGACCGAGGAGGTTTGGAAAGACGGGGCATTGGCAGAAGGTTTTGTAACGGGTAATTATGGAGGACTTCAGCAGGGTGGATTTAGTGAGCAAATGCTCGCTTCCCTCACGGACGAAGCCGTTTTTACCCACACTGGTCGTAATATCAACACGGTGACCGAAGGAAGTTTAAGCCCGTCCAATCTGGGCTGGGTTGACGCGACTTACGGATGGAGCCAGATGTATACGCAGGTTCGTAATGCAAATATTGCATTGAACAACCTGCCTATCGCTACTTTCACTGACGAGGCGTTGAAAGCCAGACTGATCGGAGAAGCTTACTTCCTGAGAGCTTACTACTATCAGCAGCTGGTGCGTTACTATGGATCTGTTCCTATCATCAAAAAAGTGTACAAACTGAATGAAGATTATTCAGTGGCACGTAACACTTTTGACGAATGTATCAAGGCGATCGTAAGTGATTGCGACAGTGCTGCATTGTTATTGAAAGGGAAAAATCTTGCAAAAGGCCGCGCCACTGAGGCAGCTGCTTTGTCACTGAAAGCGAGGGTACTCCTTTACGCTGCAAGTGATTTGCACGATATCCCGACTGCCAAAGCGAAATCTTCGGTAATCGCAGGCTATCCTAATCCGGAATTCCTGGGTTACACAACCGGCGACCGCAAAGCACGCTGGCAAGCGGCGCAGGTAGCTGCGAAAGCTGCTTTGGACGCAACAATAGGCGGAGGTTTCAAGCTGAACTTGGCTGCACCCGTAACTCCGGAACAAGGCAAACTTAATTATGTGTCGATCGCAATGGGCGGCGCAAGTGCTGACAAAACCCTTGATGCAAGTGCCGGAAGTGAGATCGTTTTTGGCCGTTACTTCTCGCCAAGTATGAATGAAGGCGCGCGCCAGACAGGTTTGAACAACGGTCCTAACGGATACCACAACTGGGCGGGTAATACGCCGATCGGTACGTTGGTTGACGATTACCAGATGATGGACGGAACTGCATTTGCCTGGACCAACCCTGTTCACAAGGCGAGTCCTTACGCAAACCGTGATCCTCGTCTTTATGCAACCGTAATGTACGATGGTGCACCCTGGAAGCCACGTCCTTCCGATGCCAAAGATCCTGCCAACCAGATCCAGACAGGCGCTTATGATTTGCTTGATGACAAAGGTGCATTGATCAACCGCAAAGGATTGGATACCAGAAGCAGCTCAATCGAAGACTGGAACGGTAGCCGCACAGGATATTACATGCGTAAATTTATCGACCCGAATCCAGGTTTATATGACAATACCGACCGTCAGAATATTCCTTGGCCATTTATCCGCGTGACTGAAAACGTATTCAATTACGTAGAGGCAAGCATTGAATTGGGTCAGGACGCAATTGCGTTGGAATGGTTGAACAAAATCCGTTTCCGCGTCGGTATGCCTGCATTGAAAGTATCGGGAGCTGCATTGAAAGATGCTTTACGTCACGAGAAAAGGGTTGAAATGGCTTATGAGGAACATCGCTACCACGATGCACGTCGGTGGATGATCGCTGAGGCTACATTGGGCCGGCCACTTCAATACATCAACGTGATCGGTAAATTCAAGGCGGGTAAGTCGATGAAAGAGCCTTATCATTACGATCCGACGGTTTACGATTATACTTACACGCCGGTGGAGGAAAAGTCTCACGAAAACCGGAAATGGGTGGATAAAATGTACTTCCGTCCGTTCAGCCGCGATGAGATCAACCGGAATGCGTTGTTGGTTCAAAACCCTGGATACGACAAATAGTATTATTTTATTGATTATTTTTACAGAAACTATGTCTTCGAAAAGGAGACATAGTTTCTTTTTTCTATCCCTACTAATAATCCTAGTTCGCTGTTATGATGAGCGCCACATCCTGGAAATCGGGTATTTTGATATTGCTATTCGGTTTGACGCTCGCTTCCTGCAAAAAAGACGCGGAGACGGAAAAGCCGGAAGAGAACACCGGGCCGACACTTTTTACGCTGCTCGCGCCGGAAAAAACCAAGATCGATTTTGCAAATACATTGACAGAAGGTTTGAACACCAATGTGTTGATGTATGAATACTTCTATAACGGTGGCGGCGTGGCTGTCGGCGATTTAAATGGCGACGGGCTCGACGATATTTACTTCACCGGTAATATGGTTTCCAACAAATTATACCTCAATAAAGGGAGTATGATTTTTGAAGATATTACAGCTCAGGCTGGGGTAGGAGGCCGAGAAAAACCGTGGAAAACAGGCGTGACGATGGCCGATGTAAACGGGGATGGAAAGTTGGATATCTACGTTTGTTACTCCGGAAATGTATCTCCTGAAAGTCTAAGGAACCAGCTTTTTATAAATAAAGGAAATAGCGCAAATGGAATTCCTCAGTTTGAAGAGGTGGCATATAAATATGGTTTAGGCGATCCCAGCAACAGTACCCAGGCCGCTTTTTTTGATTTTGACAAAGATGGCGATCTGGATATGTTCCTGCTCAATCATAATCCCAAGTCGCTGCCGATCCTTGATGAAGCCAGTACTGCGGACATTTTAAAGAAGAATGATCCGGTGACAGGAGTAAGATTATTTCGTAACGATCAGAAGGGCGGTGAACCGATTTTTACCGATATCACCGAAAAAGCTGGCATTCTCAGCTCGCCGCTTACTTATGGGCTGGGCATTGGTATTGCCGATATTAACCAGGACGGCTGGCAGGATATGTACATTTCCAACGACTATTCGGTGCCTGATTTTATGTATATCAATAATAAAAACGGGACGTTTACGGACGTGATCGGAGAAGGGATCGGGCATACTTCACATTCATCAATGGGAAACGATATTGCCGACTTCAACAACGACGGGCTGCCGGATATTTTTACGCTCGATATGCTGCCGGAAGATAACAGAAGGCAGAAGCTCCTCGCGGGCCTCGACAATTATGAATTGTTTGATTTCAATGTAAAAGTCGGCTTTCACCACCAGTATATGCGAAATATGCTGCAACTGAACGAGGGCGCGGGCAAAGGTTCTAAGGTTCCTGTTTTTTCAGAAATAGGTCAGCTTGCGGGCGTTTCGAATACCGATTGGAGCTGGGCGTCGCTGTTTGCTGATTATGATAATGACGGCTGGAAAGACCTTTTTATCACCAATGGTAACCTCCGGGACTTCACCAATATGGATTTTGTCAAATTTATGGGCGACCATTTAAAACGGATAGAGGGTCAGGTGAAGCGGGAAGATGTGCTGCAAATGGTCTACCAAATGCCTTCTTCCAATATGAAAAACTATCTTTTCAAAAATAATAAAAATCTTACTTTCAGCAATGTAGCCGACAGCTGGGGATTGGGAGAAGTGTCAAACAGCGGCGGAGCGGCTTATGCGGATCTGGACAACGACGGTGATCTGGATCTGATCGTCAATAACATCAATAAACCAGCATTTATTTACCAAAATGATGGAGATAAGCTGCTGAAAAACAACTATTTAAAAATCAAACTCGAAGGCGAAGGAAAGAATACACTGGGCGCTGGCGCAAAGGTTATCATTTACCAGAAAGGCCAGAAACAATATCTCGAACAAATGCCGACACGCGGTTACCAGTCCAGCGTTTCACCAATTTTGCATTTCGGTTTGGGAAAAGAAACGAGCATTGATTCGCTTTCGATTACCTGGCTGAGCGGTAAGCAGCAAAAATTGATTTTGCCTAAAATCAACCAGCAACTGATACTTGCCGAGAGCAATGCAAAGGCGACCAGGCCCTCGACGAAAAATAGCAACCCAATATTCATTCCCATTACTTCGCCGATCGCATTCAAAAGCGCGTCCAGCCAGACAAACGATTTCAAAAGACAGCCCCTCCTTATCAATCCGATCTCGTTTTCAGGACCTTGTTTGGTAAAAGGCGATATCAATGGCGACGGGCTGGAAGATGTTTTTGCAGGCGGCGGCGCCGGGGAACCTTCGAAATTATACATTCAGCAAAAGGGCGGCGCATTCACAAACAAGCCGGTCGCTGCATTTGAAGCGGACAAGCAGTCGGAAGATGTGGACGCAGTTTTTCTTGATGCAAATGGTGACGGTTTTCAGGATTTGTTTGTGTGCAGCGGCGGCTATGCGAGCTTTATGCCCGAAGATCTCTTGCTGCAAAGCCGGCTGTATATCAATGACGGAAAAGGAAATTTAACCAAAAACACTACTGCATTACCTAAAATGCTCACTAGTACGAGCTGCGTGCGTGTTGCCGATCTGAATGGAGATTCTAAACTGGACCTTTTTGTGGGGGGGCGCGTCATTCCGGGCAGGTATCCCGAGGCGCCCAGAAGTTATATTCTGATCAATGGCGGAAAAGGTAATTTTTCAGATCAAACCAAAAGCTGGAATGCCGACCTGGAAAGGATCGGACTGGTTACCGACGCAGCCTGGACAGATCTTAATAATGACAAAAAACCGGATCTTATATTGGTAGGAGAGTGGATGCCGGTGACAGTACTGATCAATACCAATGGAAAACTGGAAAATAAAACGACCGATTATTTCGACAAACCTTACAAAGGCTGGTGGAATAAAATACTCGTAGATGATTTCAATGGGGACGGAAAACAGGATCTGGTGATCGGAAATCTGGGTCTGAATACGCAATGCAAAGCCAGCGACAAAGAGCCGGTACAAATGCTTTACAAAGATTTTGACGACAACGGGTCCGTCGATCCGATCATGAGTTTTTACATTCAGGGGAAAAGTTATCCTTATGTGACGCGCGACGAAATGCTGGATCAAATGAGCATTATGCGAACCCGTTTTCAGGATTACAATAGTTATGCGGATGCTTCGGTTAAAGAGATATTCACGCCGGAAGAACTTGAAGGAGCGAAAGAGCTGGAATCCAATTATTTGAAAACGGCTTATTTCGAAGGCAATGCGGCCGGGAAGTTTGTTGAAAAAGCGCTGCCGTTGGAAGTTCAGAATTCACCAGTTTACACCATCACCAGCCTCGATTATGATAGCGACGGGACGAAAGACCTGCTGCTTTGCGGAAATGTGAGCAAGGCGCGCCTGCGTTTTGGAAAGTATGACGCTAATTATGGTGTTTTGCTAAAAAATAATGGCAAAGGTCAGTTCAGCTATATTCGTCAGAACGATTCGGGATTTACATTAAAAGGTGATGTGAGAAGCGTTTTGCCGGTGGGTAATAAGTTGTTGTTTGGAATAAATCAGAAGGAAATAAAAGCATATCAGGTTGGAACAGTTCAGTAAGATCATTTTAATACTCGTCTCCGTTTGTCTGTGGTTTGGTTGCGCAAAAGAGCGGAAGGAGCATTTTGTAAGTCCGGACGCGATAGGACAAGTGACGCTGCAAATGACCGACGTGATGGTGCACGACGTGACAAACCCGCCGCTGAGTGCCCGCTTTTTTTCCTATGCCTGTCTGGCGGGATATGAAGTTGTGGCGCAGCATGATACCGCATTCAAAAGCATGAACGGCGTTTTAAACGGTTTTCCTGAAATCGTGAAACCGGCTGTTGAAACTTATTCCTACCAGCTCGCGGCGATCATGGCGATGCTGGAAACCGCCAAGAAAATGCAACCCTCCGGCGCACTTTTGCAGAAATACCAGGATAAACTGGTCGATTCATGCAGGACGCTGGGCTGGAAAGAGGAGGTTCTGGCTGGTTCCAAAACTTATGGAATAGAGATCAGCAAGCAGATCCTGAAATACGCGAAAGCAGACAAATACAACCTGATCAGCAACTTCCCAAGGTACGAGCCGCGCAGGACGCCAGGCACCTGGTACCCGACTCCGCCGGGCTATTTTCCGCCGGTAGAGCCCTATTTTGCAACTGTTCGACCATTTACGCTCGATTCCGCCTCTCAATTTCCTCCTCCTCCGCCGGTAGCGTTCTCGGAAAATAAGAATTCAGAATTCTTTAAACTGATGCAGCAGAATTACGATGACAAATTGGAGCAGGAACACCGGGTTACTGCGGCTTTCTGGGACTGTAATCCGTTTGCACTGGAAAATAAGGGACATTTATTGGTAGGCATGAAGAAAATCTCCCCGGGCGCGCATTGGATGGGGATCACGGATATTGCCTGCCGGCAAGCTAAAACGGATTTCAGCAAAACACTGCTCATCAATACCTCGGTCGCGATCGGGCTAATGGACAGTTTTATGACTTGCTGGGACGAAAAGTACAGAAGCAACCGAATCCGCCCCGAAACGGCGATCCGCAAGTATATCGATCCGACCTGGACGCCATTCCTTCAAACTCCGCCTTTCCCCGAATACCTCAGCGGGCATTCCGTGATCTCGACTTGCTCGGCAGTTATTCTGACGCATTATTTCGGCGAAAATTTTGCCTATACCGATTCAGTGGAAGAGCGGTTCAATTTAAAAGCCCGCAGATTTCCTTCTTTCATGGCCGCCGCGCTTGAATCAGGTATGTCCAGATTTTATGGCGGAATACACTTCATGGACGCAATTACCAACGGGCAAAAGCAGGGGCAGCAGGTTGGGGAATGGGTGATCGGGACTTTAGAACGCCGCGATTAAATTTTACTTAACTCTTTTTCAAGAAAATCAATTAGGCTGATAATCTTGACATTGTGACTTGTAATGTAAGTGTCACTTCCCGGCGTGATGATAAATTTATATGCAGGATCTAAATCCTCAGTACAACTTATAAAACCTCGGGAGACTGTGGGAGCATTACTCAACTTAATCTCGATACATGCGACCGGCGTAATTCCTCTGACCAAAATCAGATCACACTCGGCTCCGGTCTGGGTCCTGTAAAAGAACATATTAATGTCATGTTGAGCCCGTTGATAAATTTGCTCAATAACATATCCTTCCCAGGAAGCACCGACTCCCGGATGTCCTGACAGCTCTTCCGCATTAGGGATATTCAGTAGCCGGTGCAGAATGCCAGTGTCACGAACATATACTTTGGGGGATTTAATCAATCTTTTTTTAGCGTTTACGAACCAGGGTTGAAGGCGTTTGACCATATATCCGCCCTCTAAAAAACTTACGTACCGCAAAACAGTTGGAGCACTAACCCCAAGAGACCTCGCGAAGATTTCAGCATTCCATAGATTGCCATTCGAATGAGCAAGCATGTTCCAGAAATTACGTAAGGTTGTCGGCACCAGCTCCACACTAAAAAGGTGCGCTAAGTCTCTTTCCGCATAACTTCGAATGAAATCGTCCAGCCATTTGGTGGCTTCCTTGTCATTTCCGGAAAGTAAAGCCTCCGGAAATCCACCTCTGAACCAATGGTCACGCATCGGGATTTCATCAGGCAGTTCCGGTAATCCGATTGGGGTTAATTCAATATAGGAGATTCTGCCGGCAAGCGATTCCGAAACGCCCTTGATCAGGGCAGGTGAAGCAGAACCCAAAACAATAAATCTTCCTGGCGTTCGCTCGGCGTCTATCAATGGCCGTAGTAGTGAAAATAGTTCTGGTTGTAATTGGATCTCATCAATAATCACGCAGTTTGCGCTCTGATTTTCAAGAAAAGTGTAGGGATCGCTCAGTTTCACCTGGTCCCTTGGGTTTTCTATATCAAGATATGTGAAGGATTTTTTACTTGAAGTCGCAAGGCTTTTTGCCAGTGTGGTTTTCCCGACCTGCCTCGGACCAAGAATTGCAACCGCCGGCGTCTTCGCCAGCCGCTCCTCAATTATAGATTGGATAATGCGATTTACCATCATGCAATCTAAGTAATAACCTAGTAAATCCAAAGTATAACTTTGGATTTACTAGGTTAATTAATTGTTAGATCTCTGTTGGTCGGGTTTTCCAATAGTTTAGTCGTATAGACATACCCTACTTCAAAAAGCGCTTTCGCTTTCTTGAAATCAAAAATCCCAAACCGGTTCAAGGCGGGTGGTTCTATCATAAGGTTGCATTTTTTGAAGCGCTCGCGGTTTTTGGCGTGCATGGCCAGGATCAGACTTCTGTATACGATCTCGGTAGTTGTTTTTAAAGGTTTGTCGAGACTGAATGGATTGCAGTGACTACCGATAATAATATCCGCTTCGCCCTCCATATGCTCGACGGGCAGATTGTTTAATACCCCGCCGTCGACCATATCGCGGCCATTTATCTGAATAGGACTAAAAAGTCCGGGAATGCAACAGGAGGCCAGCAGCGGCAATGCAAGGTCGCCGCTGCTGTATAGTACAGTCTCACCCGAAACGATATCGGTCGCATTCAGTACTAACGGAATTTTCAGGGATTCGAAGGAATTTTCAGGAATATACTGGCAGATCACCGTTTCAATCCGCTTCATTTGCAGCAAGCCGGTCGCTCCGAAACCTGGTCTTAAATAGGGATAAAAGCTGGTCTGAATAATTTTTTCGAGCACTTCTTCCGGCTGGTATCCGTAAGCTACCATCGCCCCGACGAATGCGCCGGAGCTCGTAGCACTGATCACATCGGGCTTGATACCTTTTTCAAACAAAGCCTGAATAACCCCTAAATGCGCAATTCCACGCGCGCCGCCTCCCGATAGTACCAGACCGATTTTCATTTTAGCTTCTGATAAAATCGCTTAATTTACCCCGTTCCTTTATCCGTATTCCTTTTTCTGTCTGTTCCACGATCGCCGCTTCGTATATCGGATCATGTTCGAAAATGAGAATATGATTTCCATCGGCCGCATCTTGAAGCAGAGCCTGTTTTTCGTCCATCGTTTGCAGCGGGCGCATATCATAGCTCATAATCCAGGGGAGCGGAATGTGAAATGAAGAGGGAAGCAGATCAGCTACGTAAATGATCTTTTGATCTTTATAAGTGATCACGGGCAGCATCATTTGCTCAGTATGCCCATTTACGTACAAAAAATCCATTGAACCAAAAGGGGAAACATTGTCCTGAATAAATTTCAATTGTCCCGATTCTTGCAGAGGAAGTATATTTTCCTTTAAAAAAGAAGCTTTTTCTCTCGGATTTGGATTGACCGCCCATTCCCAATGCGCCTCATTCGACCAGTAAGTTGCATTCGGGAAAGTGGGTACCAGGCGAGCTTGGTCCTGAAAACGCACCGCGCCGCCGACGTGATCAAAATGCAGGTGGGTTAATAGTACATCGGTAATATCCCCCGGCGCAAATCCTTTTTTCTGAATAGAAGAAATCAGCGTCGCGTCGCCGTGCAGGTCATAGTGCCCGAAGAACTTCGCGTCCTGCTTGTCGCCCATCCCGGTGTCGATCAAAATCAGCTTTTCCCCATCCTCAATCAGCAGGCAGCGCATTGCCCACGAGCAGAGGTTTTTCTCGTCAGCTGGATTTTGTTTGTTCCAGAGTGATTTCGGGACTACGCCAAACATCGCGCCTCCGTCGAGTTTAAAAAAGCCGGTATCGATGATGTGGATATTCATATATGGAGCAGAATATGATGTTCGTCCAACATAGCATTATTTTCTCGATCTTCCGACTTTGAAAGCCAATAAGCCTGACTATGCAATATAAATTTATCTCCTTTTTTACCCTTTTTACATTCGCTGCGATCATTTGTCCAGCCGTTTTTGCTCAAAAAATGCCTGTTCAATACGTTGAAACGCGGATTGGCACAGCTCCGTCTACAACTGAAAGCGCGCAGGCACATAGTGAAGCGGGCAGCGAACTTAAAGGCCAAACCATACCGGCAGTCGGAGTACCGAACGGGATGACGCAATGGACGCCCCAAACGCGATCGACGGAGACCAAATGCATTGCACCTTACTATTATACAGATCAGAAATTCCAGGGATTTCGGGGTACGCACTGGCTCAATGGTTCCTGCGTGCAGGATTACGGCACGCTCACGATCATGCCGGTTTCGGGCGAACTGGTGACGAATTCGGAATTGCGGGCGAGTACTTTTTCACACGAAAAAGAGCGCAGCGCGCCAAACTATTACGGGGCTTACCTTGAAGATGAAAAAATAGATGCAGAAGTTACAGCAACTGCCAGGGCCGCGGTAATGCGCTTTCGTTTTGAAAGTGGCAGTGAATCTTTCGTGATTATTGAGCCGAATAGCGACGAGGGACAGGGTTCTGTGGAGATCTTTCCTGAAAAGGGAGAAGTGGTAGGTTACAATCCCGTACACCGGATTTACCAGGGCACCGGGGAGCCGGCTGGTTTCAGCGGGTATTTTGTAATGCAGTTTGATAAAAAGATCGTTCAGTCGGGTGTGTGGCTGGAAGATACTTTGAGCCCGATGGGAAGAGTAATGTCGGGGAAAGGAAATCGTGAAAAGCTGGGTGCGTATGTGGGTTTTGGTGAGGGGGTACAAACGGTCACGGTTAAGATCGGGACTTCCTTTACCAGTCTGGAAGGAGCGAGGCGAAACCTGGAAAAGGAGATCGGGAACAAGGACTTTGAAACAATAAAAATCTCGACGGAGAAAATATGGAACGAGGCGCTTGGGAAAGTGGAGGTAAAAGGTAGTGAAGATGATAAAAAGCTGTTTTACAGCGCATTGTATCGTACCAAACTTGCGCCGAGGCTTTTCTCTGACGCTGACGGTCAATATCCTTCTTTCGCAGGCGGCACGCCGCTGCAAAAAGCAGACGGTTTTGACTACTACTGCGATTTTAGTTTGTGGGACACTTTTCGCGGAGCAATGCCGCTCGGCATCTTGCTGGAACCGGTAAAAGCCGGCGATATGATACAGTCGCTTGTAAAAAAAGCCGAGCAGGGCGGCTGGATGCCTATTTTTCCATGCTGGAACCATTATACTGCGGCTATGGTAGGCGACCATGCAATGTCGGTGGTGGCTGATGCTTACAGTAAAAATGTCCGCAACTTCGATTTGAACTCGGCTTATCAATCACTGCGCAAAAATGCATTTGAAGTAAACACGGATGCGAAGAGCTATGCGTCGGGAATGGGCAGGAGAGCGCTGGATTCTTATCTTAAATACCATTACGTGCCCCTGGAAGACAGTGTTCCGCTGGCTTTTCACAAACGCGAGCAGGTTTCACGGACGCTGGAATACGCTTACGACGACTTTTGTCTTTCGTTACTGGCTGCTGCAACCGGCAATACCAGCGACGCACAGCAGCTGCGGAAACGCGCATTGAATTACAAAAACGTGATCGATCCGGGCACAGGTTATGCGCGCGGACGGTATGCGGACGGCCAGTGGATCGCAGATTTCGACCCGTTTGCAAAACGCGCCAGCTTTATTACCGAAGGCTCCCCTGCGCAATATACCTGGTTTGTGCCGCAGGATATAGCAGGTTTACAAGCGTTAATAGGTGGAAAAAAGGCATTTATTGATAAACTTGATACACTTTTTAATCACGGACACTACTGGCACGGAAACGAACCGAACCACCAGATTGCGTACCTGTACGCATTCGCCGGACAGCCCTGGAAAACGCAGCAGTGGACGCGGAAGATCATCCGTGATGAATACGACACCGGTATGGGCGGACTGAGCGGTAATGAAGATGGAGGGCAAATGTCGGCGTGGCTTGCTTTCAGTATGATGGGCTTTTATCCGGTTACGCCAGGTATAGAACAGTACGTGATCGGCAGCCCGGTTTTTGAGGAAATTACGATCAGGGGTACGAAGGGAAGTAAATTTAGTATTGTAGCAAATGGCGTGTCGGATAATGCGCCTTATATTCAGTCGGCGACTTTGAATGGTAAACCCTTCAACCGCAGTTATCTTACCCATCAGGAAATCGTAAAAGGAGGGAAGCTGGTTTTACAAATGGGACCCAAACCTAATACGAAGTGGGCAACGGAACCTGTGAGCGCGCCTTTTTCACTTTCCAGCATTAAGTAACAAACAGATGTTGTGCTACTGGGAAGATGTAAAGTAATAATTGGATTAAACGCTTGTGATAGAAATATTCTTTTGAGTTGATACTAATACGCAAGAGATAATTTCTTAATATTAAAAATAACAGTATCTCATTTGACACAGCTTTATTTTACCTTGACCTGATGAACCGCAGAAACTTCTTCGAAAAAGCAATTCCCGCCAGTTTTGCATTAGGCACGATCGTGTCTGCCTGTGCACCTAAAACGCAGCTGCAATATCCTGACAAACATTTTCACATCAGTCGGGGCTACCACCAGATTCCCAAGCTCCGGCTTTCGATGGACAGGATCGTGAAGGAAACAGTGGGCTTGCGGCCTTTTCGGGCTTCGGGGCCGAGGCTTGACGTGGAGCAGCTGGGTAGCAAAACGCTGGTTCATAACTACGGGCACGGCGGAAGCGGCTGGTCGCTTTCTTGGGGAACAGGTAATATCGCGCGCAACAATGTACTCAAAACGGGAGAAAAGAAAGTGGCGGTGATCGGCTGTGGAACCGTAGGCATTGCTACTGCCAGACTCTTGCAGGAAAGTGGATGCGAAGTGACAATTTATACCAAAGATGTACCGCCTAATATTACCAGCAACCTGGCGACAGGTACCTGGTCGCCGGCATCGCGGGTTTGTGATAAAAATGTGGCTAAGCCGGAATTTAAGACGATTTGGGAAGAAGCGACGCGCTTTTCGCACCGGCGTTTTCAGTTTTTGTTAGGTATGAATGACATTGCCTGCTGGGCAGAGGAATACAGCGTTTTTCACCAGGCACCTGTTTATACGCCGGGCGCAGGCGGGGAGGATTTTGAAATAGAAGGTTTGCTGCCGGAACGCGTAAGGCTGGACAAAAAAGAGCACCCTTTTAGAGCGGAATATGTGACGCGGCGCTCGAATATCATGTTCAATATCCCGACTTACCTTCGTCACCAGTTGCAGGACTTCACGATGTTTGGCGGGAAAGTGAAGATCCAGGAAATTAAAAAACTGGAAGATATTGACGCATTACCCGAGAAAGTTGTGGTCAATTGTATGGGACTTGGCGCCAAGCCGGTTTTCAATGACGAAGAGCTGACACCCGTTTCCGGCCAGCTTTCGTGCCTTATTCCCCAAAGTGATATCAACTACAAACTCTACACCCAGGGAGCCAATTTTATTTCAAGAAAAGACGGTATTTACATTGGAAGCAACGGGATTGTGGGCAACTGGGACACGACGCCCAACAAAGAGCAGACTGAAAAAACGGTCGGTATCCTGATGAAGATTATGGAAGAAATGAAAGGTTAACGAGCCCGTCCTAGTCTTCTTTCAGGTGGTATCTTCTTCTGATCTCATTGATCAGGAATTTTTTGTGCTGCGTAAAACTTTCCGGGTGCATCGTTTGAAAAATGCTGCTCCACTCTTCAAAACGTGCCGCATCGGCCTTTTTGAAGGCATTTACGTCAATCTTTTTCGTGATCAGATACTCTTCGAAGTCCATATTTCGTATTTTGAATGCAATATATCGGTTTAAATGTATTCATAATGAAAATTGACTTACGCAGTGATACCGTTACGAAACCGACCCGGGAAATGCAGGAGGCAATGTGGGAAGCCACCGTGGGCGACGATGTAATGGGCGACGATCCTACCGTCAATGCATTGCAGGAAAAGGCTGCGGAGCTTTTTGGAATGGAAGATGCACTGTTCTGCGCTTCGGGAACGATGACTAACCAGCTGGCTATCAAATTTCATACCCAGCCAGGCAGCGACGTGATCTGCGACAAATATTCGCATATATATCTGTACGAAGGCGGCGGCATTATGCTCAATTCGCTTTCGTCGGTGAAGCTGCTGGATGGTGACAAAGGCAGGCTCACTGCAAGTCAGGTAGCGGCTGCTATTAGTCCGGAGCACGATATTCACTCCACGGTAACCCGCCTGGTTTCACTGGAAAATACCATGAACAAAGGGGGCGGAAGCTATTATGATTTTGACGAAATAAAGGCGATCAGGCAGGTTTGTAACGAAAAGGGTATTCCCCTTCACCTCGACGGAGCCAGATTGTTTAATGCATTGGTAGAAACCGGCGAGACGCCGCGTCAGTTTGGGGAAGTTTTTGATAGTATCAGTATTTGTTTGTCCAAGGGACTTGGTTGTCCGATAGGTTCGCTGTTGCTCGGATCAAAAGAAACGATCAGTAAGGCCCGCCGTTTCCGGAAATCAATGGGTGGGGGCTGGCGGCAGGCCGGTTTTTTGGCGGCGGCAGGTATTTATGCATTGGACCACCACGTGAAGAGGTTGAAGGAAGACCATGCACGCGCAAGAGAAATCGGGAAGATATTCGAAGTAAAAGCCGAAGTGGAAGCTGTATTCCCCGTTGATACCAATATCGTGATCATCAGGTTAGCGGACGGGATCTCAGAAGTTGAATATGTGCAAAAACTCGCGGAGCTCGGGATACTTGCTGTTACTTTTGGGCGAGGCCTGGTCCGTTTTGTAACCCACCTGGATTTCAACGATTCACATCTGGAGCAGCTTCAAAAAAGTATAGCCTGAGCGATAACGCCCCAGGCTATACTTCCGGAATAGACTCTTCATATTCATACTCAGAGTTCGGCCCCTGATAAATAATCGTCATGCCCATAAGGTCGGCGACGTAGGTGTGAATGCCTGCTGCGCCGATCTCCCTTAAGAAAGTCTGATAGTCAATTTCGCCGTCCTGACTTCTCTTGATCGCTTTTTTCACCTCTTCGAGTTCAAAAGCTTCTGCGCATTCAAATTCGGGATAGTCGCCTGGGATATGCAGCTTGTCGCCATTTTTGGCAGTATAGGTACGCGCATGATCTCTCACGCGGATCTCATAATTATCTACCCCGATCGCTTTCAGGTTTTTTGCAAAATGAGGATAAGGCTGTCCTTTCGACCGCTCCTCTGCTGTCCTGATCAATTCTTCTGTCAATTCTATCATTTCCATAGCTGTGTCATTTTAAAGCAAAGCCGTTAAATAGCTGTGCCAGCGCGTTTTTTCGATGTTTTTAACTTAAATTACTATCCTATGCGCAACGAATTGATCGAACATACCCACTCGTCTCTGCTGCATACTTCACATTTGTGCGTACCTGGTTGCAACTTTTCGGTGTGCCCGCAAAAGCCGCAGGAATGATAACCCGCATTCAATATCGTCTTGCTTTTCTTATAATACAACTCCGGCAGGAGCGGCAAGCCGTATTTTACTTCCTGGTCCTGATAGAAGAAAATGCTCACTTCACCCGAAGGTTCCAGATAAGCTTTACGGATCTGTCCAAGATGTTCAATACTTTTTGACCGTAATTCCGAGAAAAATTCGTCCTGGGCGAGTGTCTCTTTTTTGAATTCAGAAGTTGAAAACTTGCCTTCGTGAATCAGACAGACCGTTTTTCCTTCAATCAGTTTCTCAAAAAATTTACTCTTTCCTGTAAGCCAGGTCACTACCCGGTATAATAATATAATCGTCGCAAAAACTACCAATGCAGGCAGAATACCCACATCTTCATAAAACATCGGATCACCCGCAGCAGATCCCAGCGCGATAATAATGACCGTTTCGAAAATGGAAAGCTGCCTTACACCCCGTTTTCCGGTTATACGGAGCGCGATCAGCAAAAAGACAAACATGACGGTTGAGCGCACCAGCACCTCAACAAGAAAAATGGGAGGAAGCTCATTAAGCAATACCCGTTCCCATTCCAGAATGTCTTTCATGCAGTATGTAGATTAGTTGATAGGTTCGGGCAAAATGAAAAAGATGTCACATTATTCCAAATGGATAACGTAACATCTTCTCCACTATTTAATTGAATATAGTGTGAATAAACGCACAGTTAATGCGCAATATCATCATCGTCGTGGTGGACAATCAGGGAACTTCTGGTGTCCAGTTTCCTGATCATTTCATTGGACATTGCGTCCGCATATACGCCGTAGCTGCTGACCAACGTGCCTTTCAATCCGTCTTTCGATTCGATCGCATATAGAATCGACATATCCGACGGGTCGGTCATACCTTCAAAGCGGTAAACCTGTACAATGTTGAAATCTTCCGGGGAAAGGTTCAGGCAGATACCATCTTCCTTGTGTACTTCGAGTGCATGCGCCGTTAGGTTGAAATCATAGGTAAAACCTTCTTCTTTCAGATCCTCCAATGTTTCCACAAGTGTATCGGGCTCACTCATATTTTTATTTGAAGGATGTGGTTTCTCGTCTTTATCCTTATCAGTTCCTTGCAAGTCCATAACTAATCGGTTTAAGGTTGTTATTAGGATATCATACCGAAGTGATATGTATATATTTTAAAACCTCTGTTTGCAGAGGTAATCAATCGATTTGGTTGTTTGTATCAATAATAGTGTTGTGCACGGGAAATCAGAAAAAATTATGCCTTGAAGCTTTTAAAGGTAAGATTTGGGATCCCTGGAAAGGTAAAGAAGGTTGGAAACTCTAAAAACAGCATCGAATGCAGGGTAATGCATTTTTCCGGATTAGTTAAGTGATGTAAATTCTTGTTAAACTCTTAAACGAAGAGAACATGTTGAGGTGGTTTGACCTCAGTTTGTCTTAACATGTAGAACGTAATTAAGTGGCAAAGTCACCTCATTTTTACTCCGGGCGATAAATCAGCTGCCCGATATGATATGCGGCAAAACAGCCCAAACCGCCATTTATATTCGTAAAAACAAGAGAAGGTTCCACAAATGGATTATCAGAATTTCGCGCATTATCGAGCGACTTGTGATATTTGTAATAAACTTCATCCGTATTAAAAACCTCCATCGTCACCGATACGATCTTTGATTTTGGATAGACAGTGAACACATTTCCATTTCCGAAATCGTAGGCGGTAATTCCTGGTAACCTCAATGTGCCTCTGGGAGAAGTAAATACAGTACCGTCCAGGCTGGCGTCACTCTGAAAATTATCCCTGCCGACTGTCTCCTCCCAATTGACATTGAACCTGTTACGTATCCGCCGCTCCTTGAAATCCTGCGGCGAAGTATCATCGGCAACACTGTATTCCAGGTCGATGTAGGCTCTCACGCGATAAAAGTTTCTTTCGCCGGGAATATCGTCCCACTGCATTTTCAAAGTGAGCAATGTATCGTTGGCGAAATTGCTGGAATAAGTAGTGTCAATTTCGAAGCTCTTTGGAGTGGCCACTTTTAAGGGCACGGTGCAGAAGGAATTTACCGATCTTTTTCCATCAGAAGCAGTAATCGTATATTTTTTGCCGGCCTCGATCGGAAACCTGGATTTGTCTATTGCGTACAGCATATTGACCGAATCGTAAGGGACCACCGCTTCCTGGCTGCCATTGGAAATGGTAACCAACGCATTTGAAAGGACAAGCGCCGCCGGAATATCCTGCCCGAATAACGGCGCAGACTGGCTCACTACTACCAGTGTTTTTTGATTTTCGGGAGATATAAAGGATTGAACAACCAGCCTGGATTCTGTTTTAGGTAAATCTGCCTCGTCGATCTCTGTCACAAGCGACTCGCACGCGGCAAGACTCAGGCAAGCTATACAAATCAGTAAAATGCGGATATTCATTTTTATAGCCATCAAAACTTGAAATTATAGCTGAAAGACGGAAGGATAGGGAAGAGCGAATATCGTTTCAAAGTTTTCTTGTTTCTGGTTGCTGAACCTTCGGTAACTGTTTCGTTATCAATATTATAGAAGAATGGATTCCGGCGGTTATAGATGTTATAGAACCCAAATTCCCAGGTTCTTTCGTGGCGTTTTTTCTTTTTGTGAAATTGAATAGCAACATCCCCCCGGTGAAACGGCTCCGACCGAAAACTGTTTTTTTCTCCATATTCATTCACTTCCCTGCCGCCCCAGTCAATGATCGTTTGCCCGTTTGGTGTCACGCGCGGAATGAAATTATCGCGCAGCCCGGTGTAAGTTGCTATAGGTAAGGTAAGTGCATTGCCGGTACCGTAAACCCACGTTGCGCTGAGTGTGATTCGCTTGCTGAGTTCGTAAATACCCACTACCGAAAGGTCGTGGCGGCGGTCGTAGCGAGGGAAAAAAGTTTTGCCGAAATTCAGTTCAGGGAATTTCCAGTATGTCCAGGATAAGGTATAGCCGACCCAGCCGGAAAAGCGGCCTGTTTTCTTCTGGACCAGAAATTCAGCGCCATAAGACCAGCCTTTGCCCGAAGTTACATTGTCTTCCCAGCTCAGTTCATTGGCATTTTCGCCGTCGAAACTCAGGAAAGAAGAGCCTTCCTTGTAGTTCAGGATATTATTCATGACTTTATAATATCCCTCCAATGTAAATGTCAGCGCAGGCCGGTCAAGGTCTTTTGCAAAACCGAACGCTACCTGCCTGGACTGTTGCGGCGCAATGCGGTCTGTGGTAGGAACCCACAAATCGGTAGGTAAGCCCAGCCCGGTGTTAGAAAGCAAATGCACATACTGGTTCATCTGCGCATAAGAAGCCTTGAAAGACAGATCTTTCGCCAACCTGAGCGCAGCAGAAAAGCGTGGTTCTGGACGGATGTAATTTTTGGATTTGGTCTGAAATGAGCTCAACCTAAGACCTGCATTGATCTTCAATGCGTCCAGCGCCTGCCAGGTATCTTCAATATAAACTCCTGCTTCCAGGGTATTGACCGGCTGCACGGAGCGTTCGATCGGATTGTCGAAAAATGAACCGGCAATAGCGAGGGCGGACGGTACGAATTTGTGAAAAGTAGCCTGGCCGCCGAATTTGATTGCGTGTTTGGTGGAGGGGTAAAAGTCAAAATCCGTTTTAATCCCCAGATCGCGGATCTTGGAATTGTATTCCAGACTAAATTCATCGCCGTTGCTTCCATTGAAACCGATATCATTGGAATAACTCGAAACGCCGAAGTCGAAATTGCTGTAAATGAAAGAGGTGTTGACAAAAAGCTTTTGGTTGATCAGATGGTTCCAGCGCATAGTAGCGGTCGCATTGCCCCACGCCAAACCTGCCCTGGTTTCCGAATCGGAGCTTTTTTCGTTCGCATGAAATTTATCCCTGCCGAAATAGCCGCTGATATAGAGCTTGTCCTTTCTGCCAAGATCATAGTTCATCTTGGCATTTAAATCATAAAAAAAATAGCCCGGCTTAACCTGACTATCGGACCCTTTCTGAGATTGGGCAATGAATGGAGCTGCCAGCACATCAATATAAGTGCGCCGCCCTGAGATCAGAAATGAAGATTTTCCTTTCGAAATCGGCCCTTCCAATGTCAGTCTGGAAGAAATAAGGCCGATTCCACCTTCTCCGTGTAATTTTTCTTTGCTGCCTTCTTTCATATTCATTTCGAGTACCGAGGAAAGCCTGCCGCCGTATCTTGCGGGAAATCCACCTTTGGTCAGCTCCACACTTCTCAGCGCGTCGCTATTAAATATGGAAAAGAAGCCGAAAAGGTGATTCGCATTGTAAACTACGGCGTCGTCCAGAATGATCAGGTTCTGGTCTGGCCCACCGCCGCGCACGTACAGTCCGGTTTGTCCCTCAGTACCTTTTTGTACGCCGGGCATAAGCTGTAATACGCGCAACACGTCTTTTTCACCAAAAAAAGCAGGTATCTTCTTGATCTGCTGTATCGGGATTTCGATCTTACTCATCTGCACGTTCCGGCTTACGTAATCCTCCTGTTTGCGCGCCGAAACCAGCACTTCTTCGAGTTGATTTACCGTGAAAAGGAATATGTTCAGTTCAATATTTTTGGTCAGAACAACCGGCCTGCTGACTTTCTCGTAGCCTACGAATGAAAACGAAAGTGTAGCAGTGTCCGCGGCAGGTACCGTCAGCGAATAGAAACCGTAGGTATTGGTGACAGTTCCGTAAGGCGAATTTTCAATGTATACATTCACGCCCGGCAGTTGTTCCTGACTCCCGTTTTCTTTAACAAAACCGCTGATTGTAATGCGTTCCTGACAAAAAGCCGAAGCTGATAGGAGAAGAAACAGACTCGTAAAAAAAGCACGCATAGGCATAGACCGGGTTCGCTTGTGTAACGACCCGATAAAATATATAGTATAGGATAATTTTCTATTACCCTATACTACACAGCCTGTTATAATGATGCAAACCGAGGAGGTCAGAGCCTATTTCACGCCTTTTACTTTCATTTTCAAACCATAAACCGCAGTCTCGGCAGTAATGAAAAGCATATCGTTATTTTTTCCTCCGAAACAAAGGTTGGCAGTCCAGCCTTTGTGCACTGGAAAATGGGCGATTTTTTCGCCGGTTTTGTCAAATACGGTTACTCCATCGCCGGTGATGTAGAGATTTCCTTCCGAGTCAAGGATCATCCCATCGGAGCCTTTGGAAACAAAAAGTGTCCTGTTGGTTAATGTTCCGTCTTTTTCGATGTCGTACACATAGGTTTTGTTATCACCAATATCCGCTACGTAGAGTTTTTTCCCGTCTTTGGTGCCAATAATGCCATTTGGCTTCTTGATATTGGCATCAACGCGGATCAGATTCTTGCCTTTTGGGTCGAGGTAATATACGTGTTCACCGTCCTGCTGCATTTTCGGGTCACGTTTCCAGTAATCGCGTTTGTAAAGTGGATCTGTGAGGTAAATTCCGCCTTTTGGGTCAATCCAAAGGTCATTCGGGCCATTTAACAGCTCGCCTTCGAAATCTTTAACTAAAACTGTCGGCTTGCCGTCTTTGTCAAAAGACCAAACCTGGTTTTCCTCGTCGGAACATGCAACCAGGTTACCTTTTTTGTCAAAATACATGCCGTTTGCTCTGCCTGCATTTTCTGAAAAAACGGAGAACTTGTTCGTTTCTGCGTCCCAGCGAATGATTTTGTTGTTCGGCTGGTCGGTAAAAAATACATTACCGTCCTTGTCGGCTACGGGTCCTTCTGTGAATTTGTAACCGTCTCCAAGTTTCTCAACTTTTGCATCCGGTGCTACTATTGATTTTGAATCCATAATCTGAGCAAAAAGCGAAACCGGCATAAAAACCGCCGCTGTGATGATTGTATAAATGTTCATGCGATAGTTTATAAAAATTGATGCCTGTAAAAAAGCGAAACCCGGCGGGTAATAAAGTCGCCGGGTTTCGCAGAATACTGTATGATCAGCCATTTCCAATGCAGAACCAGCTTCTCTGATACTTCATTTATTGAGTCAAATTTTGCCGGCTCTCATGAAGTTTCTGAAGATACTTCCTCGCATTCGCGGTTTTTCTTGGGAATAGGTCGTTGCCTCTGGTCCTTTCCAAAGCATATTTGCAGAGTTCTGACTCAGTTAGCGAGGATATTTGGTCGGGTAGTTTGCTTGTAGTTTCCATGTGATGAATTTACTTTATTTTTTGAAGATTAAAATCATATCGTATTGTTTTCCTGAGATATAAATTTCAGATGCGATACTGTCATCAGCATTTTTGAAAGCTCCCAAAAACCAATATTCATTGCTTAGTGCGAGGAAGTTTTTTTCAACATAGCGCCGATATATGGTAATTCTCTGATTGATCTTTTTGCATACCGAATCGCATTTCCGCGCGCAGGTTTCAATGCATTGATCGGTAAACCCGGTTTCGCCATCACTCCCCTGAACCATCAGAATTTCATTCTTGAATTGTTGAAAGAAGATTGGCACAGTTGATAAAACGGTGTGGAAAACCTTATAACTATCGCCATTGTTGCTACTTGCCCGGTCATTGACCTGATTCAGATCGAAATCGTAGTCGCCAAAACCCAGATTGAAGATCCGCTTACCTTCAAAATCCCGCGCATAAGTGTATTGAACCATCTTAACAATGTCCCTTATCCCAGTGCTTCTAAAAGAAAACCGCAGTTCGCCAGCAGTTTCGTCATGGTATGTTTGGTAAATATTGGATGAATTCGCCATGATTTCGATTCTGTTCGGAAAATGGCGGAATATGGAAAGTTGCGAAGTGGAGGCAAATATTAGTTATCCTTAGACACGCTTCAATTAGCAAAGGGCGAAATAGCCATTTAATCGCGCTTCTCGTCGCCAGCTGGAAGAACTTGTAAAGGGGCATTACTGAAATAAAAAAGCGATAGGAAACTATCGCTTTTTTATCAATATAAAATATGGGCTCAACTAAACATCCATCGCATCGTAAACGATCACTTTGTCCCACAACGCGCTGCAATCCTTGATGAACTGCTGGTGGATAGGGTGATCCTGATAGATTTTCTGGGCCGCTTCGTTTTCAAAAAACATCAGTTCTGATACGCCCCATGAATTGTCGACCACGTCGCGTTTCTCAGTACTCGCCACCACGCCGATACGCAGTTCTTTAATCGCCTCTATCTTTCTCAATGTCTTCAAACCCTCAATAATCCTGTCACGATCTTTGACAGAACCAGGATTTTTAAGCCAGAAAAACACATGGTGTACTAATGGATTTTTGCTTTTTTGAGGCTCATTTGAAGAAGCTACTGCGGTTGCGGTTCCTGCTGCCAGCGCCACAGAGCCAGCGATAAATTTACGACGGGAGTTGTTCATGCTTTGAGTTTGTATATCGTTTTTCCAAAAATAGTAGTTGCTGTCAAGCTTTGCAGCGAAATGATATCTAAAAAGGTTAAAAGTTTGTGTATAACATACTGGCTTATGCTTCAAGCTGTCTTGATATTAATTGAAGCTACAAGATAAAAAATCAATTAACCTATGAAAGTGACCGTCATCGTAATATCAAGATGTGTGTGTTAGGAGAGAATAAGATCGGCTTTCCAGCGAAAAGCCATGTTGGAGTTCTAGGTGATGAGCCGCATTGGGTTAGGCAGCGTGCTGAGTGTTTGCAGTAATTACGTAACCGCGCTCAATTTGCTGGCCAAGAAATTCTTCATCCTTGATCATTGCAACGCCGTGCTGAACATTGATATTTTGAATAAAATCTGGCAGCTCCAAATCCTCTTGTTCCAAAACTACAACCCGCGAGATCTGAATAATTTCATCTGCTGATAAGGAATTTTGTATTTTTTTTGCCAAATAACTCTGGGAATTAGGATAGTCGCGGTATGCCCATTCAGAATATACCACTATGTCCCAGCGACCAATAGATCCTTCTCTCAGAAATAAAGCAAATAGTTCATAATCGCCTTTTTCTGCGGCACTGTCACGTTCTATCTCTATAAGTTTTTTGATTATGTCTTTCATAAACTTTGAAGAATAATGCTGGTGAAGGCAAACATGTTTTTCGCCTTGGCTTCACTAACTAATCCGGTGACATGGTAACGCGATTCTGGCGTCCAGTTGCTAACAAGCGACCATTCGTCAAAATAACGGATTTTAAACTCTGATTCAAAACCAGTTAGCGACAATAGTAATTCTAAATCGTGCGTTCTCAGGCTCTTTAATTTTTCAAATTCTTTGGATGAAGAAGGAAATCCGGCCCAATTCAAGGTTTTGCAAATTTTGTATTTCAGAGCGATTTCAACCGAGTAGCCGCATAAATAAAAGGAACTATCGAAACGACCTGCAATCAATAAAGTCTGCGCGTCGGCGAGCCGCTCCAAGGCAATGTCTTTCAAATCATCGGCAGGTATCATCGATAGTGTGTTTGATCTAGTAGGTGTCCAAGTTTCCAAAAGTAGCTCTTAGTTGGAAAGCTTTTACTGGATCGTTTGGCTCACTTATCCTCCGGTGTATTTCATATTCCCACAATACGATAATCGTCTTTAAACGATTGTTAACATAATTGCCAAATTTCCAACTGCGCATTCTTCTTCAATTCACCAACAGGCTCGATAATTAATCTTTCACCTTCCAACCGGACTGTAATGTGCTGTCCATAGTCAAAACCCATATCTTTCAGCCACTTCCCACAAAGCCGGATTTCGGGAACGAATTTGGAGTTCCATTGGGAGGTTTGCTGAAATTTTGAATAAATTTTTAGTTGGCGTTCTTTGAATCTGGACATGCGAATCTCCAATTAAGTTTTCGTAAAACTAAACTAAATTTTCGTTTTACGAAAATTGTATTTCGTCATTTACACATTTATAACACTTAATACGCTCATTATCATTAACTTAAAGATTTCACTAAGTTTGCGTGAAACGAAACCTTTTGGTTGATGCCTAAGCAAAAATTTAACAGAATTAAGATTGTTCTGACAGAAAAAGACAAATCAGCAAAGTGGCTGGCGGAAGCAATTGATAAGGATAAATCCACTGTGTCACGTTGGTGCACTAACGACATGCAACCTACAATTGAGACTTTTTATGAGATAGCGAAGCTGCTAGATGTGGATGTGAGGGAGTTATTCGTTCCAAGCAAATAAGATAACTTAATAGCTTATTGCTTATTTACTTCCATTTTTTAACTCGTCAAATTCGACGACACTTTTGTTAATGACGCTTTGCAGAAATCCTCCGATAGGATTCAGTATTTGATCAAACTCAGTTGCAATTTCAATGCCCTCGCTCCAAGTGATATCATATATCACATTAAGTTGTTCGATTGAGGATCTATCTCTATGAGCTATAGATACATTTCTAATTTTTTTCAATGAATGCTCTCTGCTCGACTTGAAGGTGTTGAGTCTCGAAACATTTGTGTTAAGTTCATCAATCAATTTCTCGTGATTTGAAAGCATTGATATGGTTCTT
The DNA here is from genome assembly GCF_021390335.1 of Dyadobacter sp. CY343. Taxonomy (GTDB): domain Bacteria; phylum Bacteroidota; class Bacteroidia; order Cytophagales; family Spirosomataceae; genus Dyadobacter. The sequence goes on from NZ_JAJUXK010000001.1 coordinate 434,970, forward strand.
CGAAAGATTTTACCTAGTAATTCTAGTAAGTCATTCATTCCTTCATATGCGAGTAATGCCAGCTGTCTAACGAAATACCTTTTTTCCCATTCCTCTTTTGCCAATACAAGGTTTTTGCCAACAACCTTAAGATCATAAGATAATATGTTCACGTATCCTGAGACATTCCAAATGATCTTATTGCTGTCAAATCGGTTAAAGTCGGCGTGTTGAATGGACTTGGAAATTAAATTCAATGTTTTTTCCTGGACTTCAAAATTTTTGGAAAACGTAGCGGCTAGTGAAGCCCTGTCCCTATTAACCATTTTTTGCAATTCCCTGTCTTCTGAAGTGATTTTATACATGTAGGTTTTAATTAGCTAACAATGGTCTTTGCGTAATCTTAAAACATCGAAGATTGTCTAAATGGCTCATCACAATCACCTCCCCTTCACCACCCCATCAATCTCCCCCAACAACGACTTCACCCCGGTACTATCCTGCAACAACTGCCAAATCATCACGCCGCTAACCTTCTGCTTTGCCAGCTCAGTCTTCCTCCGAATCGTCGGCAACCCATTATAATAAACTATACCGCCATTCAAATGCATCTGATCCTGGTTAACAGAATCGGGATATTGCCGGAGAATGTTTTTGTAGGACATGCTTTCCGGCGCATTGCCGCCGAAGCCGTAGCCGTAGAATGGGACGCCTAGTGTGAGTTTTGCTCTTGGAATTTTGCGGGTTTCGAGCCAGTATTGGAGGTCTTCTTCGGCCATCGAATAGGGAGCGTGTGGACCAGGTTTGTCCGGTCGCCAGGGACCGGTGCGGTCGTAGGACATGATATTGACGAAATCGAACTGCGCTAATGCTTTGTCTGTGAACGGGCTTTTGTAAACCGTGGCAATAGCGGCTGTGATCAGCTTGTTTTTCTGTCTCAATGCAGTTGCAAGCTCGATCACAAAGCTTTCGTAATTGGCGTCGATCAATACGCCTTCCAGGTCTACGTCAATGCCGTCGAGGTTATTATCAACTGCCAGATTTACAAGGTCGTTGATCAGTTTTGCTTTCTTTTCTCCTATTAAAAAAGCAGGATAATACTTCGGAGCGCCGCCGCCGCCGATGGAAGCCATGATCTTTACATTTTTAGAATGCGAGAGTTCAGCAACATCTTTTAAATTTTCAGTGCCGGTAAGATTGCCTAGTGAGTCGGGATTGACAAAGGCAATGTACAAATGCGTGATTTTGGCAAAATCAATCTGGTTTGCTGCGGTTAATAAATCTGTTCTGTTTGGTAAATAGCCAATCACTTTAAAGCGATTATCAGTATTCCCGTTTTTGGAAACAGTGACGTTTTTCTTACTGCAACTGGTATTAAAAGCAAAAATCACCATGAAGGCGAAGATGCATTTTGTAAACAACTTCGGGACTTTCATGGTGATTCTTTGTGATTTGAAATGCTATTTGCCTGCCAACATAATCTTCGCGCCGCCTTTGCGGATCGATTCGTAAACGGCGTCGACTACGATCATATCCTTCAATCCTTCGGCTCCGCTCACATTTGGGTCGGGTTTGTTATTTAAGATAATGTCGGCGATACCGTCCATTTGCAGGGTTTGATGCGTGACTACGGGCTGGTTCATCGGGCCGTTGTGGGTCCGGCCTTTGATCGGACCGTAACTGAATGCGGGGCTGAGTTCCACGAAACCTTTTTCGCCGATCACATACAGTCTTTCATAATAATTAAAATTATAAGTCGTGCCGCAGCTCGCCACCACGCCGCTCGGGAAGCCAAGCTGGAACATGATCGTTTCGTCCACTTCCTTGAATTTCACCGGATCAGTTTTGGTTTCCTGCGCAGTTACCCAAATAGGCTCTTCGCCGGTACAATACCGCGCGCCATTCAATGCATAAATGCCCACGTCCATCATCGCGCCGCCGCCAGCCAGTGCTTTTTTTAACCTCCATTGATTGGGATCGCCGGCTTTGAAGCCCATATAATTGTTTACATGCATGATCTTGCCCAGCTCGCCAGCCTCGCGCATGCGGATCAGCTCGCGGGTATGTGGCTCAAAATGCATGCGGTAACCAATGTAAAACTTCACTCCGGCTTTCTCGCAAGCAGCAATCATTTCGCGGGTTTGCTTCGCATTGTCAGCCACCGGTTTCTCGCAAAGTACATGTTTCCCAGCCGCAGCAATTTGTAATACATGCTTGTGATGCAGTGAGTTAGGTGTGGTGATGTATACCAGATCAATATCTGGATTATCCTTGATCTTGCTGACCGTATCGTAGTTATAGGTATTCTTTTCAGGAATATTATACTTCTTTTTCCAGTCTTCCAGCTTCGCCGGCGTACCAGAAACCGCGCCTACGAGCGTGGCCATTTTGCAATCTTTCATCGCATCGGCCACGCGGGCACCGTAGCTACCCAGACCCATAATCGCGACGCGCAATTGCTTGTCGGCTTTTGGGCCGGAATACAGCTCGCGGGCGCTTGCAGGAAGATCGGTCAGTGCAGTAGCGCCTATTCCCAGCGTTAGTTTTTGAAGAAAATCACGACGTGAATCCATAGTAATTGAGTGATTATTTTTTGATAAATACCTTTGCACCGTTTTTACGCAGCGATTCGTAAACTGCATCGATTACGAGCATATCCTTTAAACCTTCCTCGCCGGTCACATTCGGATCCGGTTTTCCATTGAGTATCGCATCCGCAATTCCGTCCATTTGGTATGCCTGGTGATTTACATCGGGCTGGTCGATCGCCCCTTTGTGCGTAGTGCCTCTGATAGGACCGTAGCCAAATGCAGGGTTCATTTCAGCCCAGCCTTTCTCGCCCATCAACCGCAGCATTTCAACGTGATTGAAATTGTAGGTACAGCCGCAATTTGCAATAATCCCGCTTGGAAAACCTAGCTGAAAAGTAACCGTTTCATCTACATCCTTGAATTTAACAGGATCCGTTTTAGACTCCTGCGCAGTCACCCAGATCGGTTCCTCGCCGGTGCAGTACCGCGCTCCATTTGTAGAATAAACCCCGACATCCATCATTGCGCCGCCGCCAGCCAGCGATTTTTTAAGCCTCCACTGCGTCGGATCGCCAATTTTGAATCCTGCATAATTATTGACGTGCATGATTTTACCAAACTCCCCAGCCTCGCGCATCCTGACCAATTCTTTGGTATGCGGCTCAAAATGTAATCGATAACCAATGTAAAATTTAACGCCGGCTTTCTCGCAAGCCGCAATCATTTCTTTCGCCTGTTTCGCATTATCGGCAACAGGCTTTTCGCAAATTACATGTTTTCCCGCTGCCGCTACTTGCAGTACATGTTTGTGATGCAGGGAGTTAGGGGTGATCACATACACCAGATCAATATCCGGGTTGTTCTTGATCTCGTTCAGATTTTCGTAGTTATACACATTCTTATCTTCAATTCCGTATTTCTGCTTCCAAACCGGGATTTTCGAAGGAGTGCCGGTCACAATGCCCACGAGTTTCGCAGTTTTGCATTCTTTCATGCCCCGGGCAACTATATCTGCATAACCACCAAGGCCCATTAATGCGACGCGGAGTTGCTTGTCAGCTGGCAGATTTGCGGTAATCGGAGCAGCTATGCCGGGAGTAAGATCGGTGAGCGTGGCCGCTCCGATTCCTAATGAAAGTTTTTGTAAAAAGTCTCGGCGGGAATTCATAGTCAGTTGTTAAAGTGTTGAAAACAACTGAAAAAGGGAACCGGTATATTAATCTCCTTATGAATCAGGCAGGTATGCAATGAATGGTTTTCTCACCGATAGGCTCGCTTCCTGGGGCTATTTTTCTTTGTTAAGATTAATCCAGGTCAGCGGCGCCGGTTCCATTCCACGGTGCGGTAACCTACCAGTAAATCAGCCCGGCCTGCTGGCGGACGGTGGTAGATCAGGATATCATAATCATTTTCAGTAGCCGCATAATTTCCCTCAATCAGTGATTCGTCGGCTTTGCTATCAACCTTGGAAACTGCTGTGTAATCATAATTGATAACTCCCTGCTTGATCAGTATCTCGGCTTCATAAGCTTGTTTATCAGCATTATAGGTCATTCTGTTGCGATCGTTCAGCTGCCAGAGATTGAATGCGCCATTTACATAAAAAGTTACTTCCGGATTTTCTTCTGTTTTTAATGTAAACAACACTGGTGTATAATCTGCCTCCACACTTCCTCGTCCCGACTCCCGCTGGTCTACAATATATTGCCCGTTAAAATCATCAATCTGAATATAGGCGCCGACTGCCCTGGATTTATCGGGAAAAAGCGAAAGGCTGGTATATTCATCCGTACGCTGGATTTCATTTATCCCATAGCCTCGACCGGTTAGCGACCGGCTGTCGAAATACCGGAATTCGTTGCCGCCGGGAAATGTATTTTCAAGATCGAAAAAAGTGTATTCCAGGAGCTGGTCAAACGGCCGCACATTGGTTGGTTTGAATCCCGATTTCATTTGGTCAAAGCGAAAATTTTTCCGGATAAAAACTTTAAGATCAGTTTGCGGCGCATTGAGCGGGTAACCTTTGTATTCGACTGCAAAATCAATCTGCTGATCAGAAAACTGTTGCTGAATACCCTGAGAAAAACGCGCCTCCGCTTTCAGATTTATTCTTGATTCATATAGCATAAAGCGCCTGCTCAGAACCGGCTTTCTATCTCTGTCGGAATAAACGTACACCACATAATTTCCCGAAAGTTTCAGTCGCGGCAGTTCAAGCCGGTAATGAAAATAAGGAACTTTGGTGCTAAATGCCTGCTCGGAAATGGTAATAGGGTATTCATTGAATTCGTAAGTGAACTCGATATCGTTCAAACCCGATTTGGTCCAGTCTGCATTGCAATGGACGATTTTCGCGCGGTACCCCTCAAATTCCCCTGACATATCATCAAATTCAAGCACAAGCGGAGAAGTACTGGCGAGCGGTTTCACTGGCGGAGTTAATAGGCGGGTAGGGTTTTCAGGATCTTCAATGGCCGGATAAAGCAGTACGGTCCTGATCCTTTCATTATATATATAATCTTCCAGACGGATATTCTGAGTCTGCGCGAAAGCAGCAGTAATGCAAAATGACAGACAAATGGAAAGGATAAAGCGCATCAGAAAAATTTTGAAATAATAACGTTACTTCTCGAACCAAGGTACGTCTAAACAGGAAAAGGTCATTTGAACATTATTAACTATTTTTGTTTACACACGTATGACAGCACAAACTATTCAAATGTATTCAGCAGAAGAGTATCTCGAACTAGAAAGAGCCGCGGATTACAAAAGCGAGTACTACCGTGGTGAAATTTTCGCGATGGCCGGAGCCGGGCGAAATCATAACCGTATCAAGGAAAATTTGTCAGGAGAGGTCTATATAGCTTTGAAAGGCAAATCCTGCCAAAGTTTTTCAAGTGATATGCGGGTGCATATTCCGGAAAATACATTGTACACCTATCCGGACTTGGTGATATTATGCGGCAAGCCGGAATTTCTGGATCAGCAAACGGATACCTTGCTTAATCCATCGGTGATTATTGAGGTATTATCTTCCGGCACTGGCGAATACGATCGTGGCCAAAAGTTTCATTTGTACAGAAGCATTCCGTCGCTAGTCGAATACGTGTTGATAGATTCCCGTAAATTAACGGCGGAGGTACATCGAAAGGCAGATAGTGGTCTGTGGGTACTTGCTTCCGAAGCGTATGCTATTGACGAATTTATTAAAATCAGTCACATCGGTCTGCAACTAAAAATGAGTGACATTTATGCGCAGACCGACGATATTATTTAGCCGCCAGTTCTTCCACTTCCATCATCAGAGTTTCCCAATCCTCAGTAGTCTTTTCGAGCTTTTGCTTGATATCTGCGTAAAAGCGGTTGATCTCCGCGAGTGCCACGGAATCATTGTAAATTTTAGGGTCGCCCAGCTTTGTTTCGGTCTCCGCTTTGCGGGTTTCCAGATTATTAATGGTCGATTCCAGCTCTTCGATCTGCTTTTGCGCTTTTTTCAATTTCGCCGAATCTTCCGATGAGGTAGATTTCGGTGCGCTTTTAGGAGCGGAGTTTTGCTGCGTTGATTTTTGAGGAGGCGCGCTGCTCACAGTAGCTTTTTCACTCACGGCAGACTGCAAACCTCTTTCCTCAACCCAAATCTCATATTCCTGATAAGTTCCGGGATATTCCTTGATCTGGTGATCTTCAATATACCAGATCTTGTTGGCGATGTTTTCGACAAAATACCGGTCGTGGGACACGACGATGTAGCTTCCTTCATATTGCTGCAAGGCCTGGATCAGAATGTTCACAGACTGCATGTCCAAGTGGTTGGTAGGCTCATCGAGCAGCAGGAAGTTGGCCTGTGAAAGCAATACTTTCGCTAATGCAACCCGTGATTTTTCACCTCCTGATAATACCTTGATCTTCTTGAAAACATCGTCACCGCTGAACAAAAAGCAGCCCAGAACTGTCCGGAGCTCCGTTTCTGTCTTATTTGAATTAGCATATTTTAGCTCCTCGATCAGGTTATGCGCGACATTCAACGATTCCAGCTGGTGCTGTGCGTAGAATGTAAAAGACACATTGTGACCCAGTCTTCTTTTTCCCTCAATAGGCTCGGTACCCGCCACTACGCGAAGTACAGTCGATTTTCCACGTCCGTTCGCACCGATCAACGCGATTTTATCACCGCGCTCCATACTTATATTGGTACTGTCAAGAATTACCTTGTCGCCGTATGCTTTCGAAGCCTCTTCCAACTGAAAAACGTGCCTTCCGGGTTGTGTGGTAAACTGGAAGCGGAAATGCACTTTCGCATTTTCATCTACTACCGCATCCACAACATCCATCCTGTCCAATGCTTTTACACGGCTCTGAACTTGCTTTGATTTGGTCGCTTTGGCTTTGAATCGTTCAATAAATCGCTCCGTCTGACGGATCTTGGCCTGCTGGTTTTCGTAAGCGCCGCGCTGGATTTCGTTACGCTCTTCTTTTTCCTCTAAATAATAAGAATAGTTTCCTGCGTAATAATTCAGTTTCCCGCCGGACACTTCTACGGTCGTATCTATCGTATTATCAAGGAATTGCCTGTCGTGAGAAACCACAATTACTGCGCCTTCGTAAGACTGCACGTATTTCTCAACCCACTGAATAGAAGGTAAGTCAAGGTGGTTGGTAGGCTCATCGAGCATGAGCAGTGACGGTTTCTGCAAAAGCAGTTTGGCCAGCATTACCCGCATTCTCCATCCCCCCGAAAACAGACGCAAAGGCTGATTCAGATCGGCGGTAGAGAATCCCAGACCTTCCAGGATCGCTTCCGCTTTGGATTGTACCGTGTATCCGTCAAGCGCCTCGAATTCATCCTGCACGCGTGCAAGTTTGTCCACCAGCGCGTCGGTATAATTGTGCTCCATATCGTGCAGGATCTTGTCGATCTGCACTTGCAGCATATTTTGTCTTTCAAAAGCCTGCATAGCCACTGAAAGTATGGAATCGTCGCTTTGGTATGAAAGCAAATCCTGGTTCAGAAAGCCGATAGTACAATCCCCGGATTTGGAAATATTGCCTCCGTCCGGCTGGAATTCACCGTTAATCATGCGCAGCAGCGTAGATTTTCCTGTTCCGTTCAAGCCGATCAGCCCGATCTTTTGTTTAGGCTTTATATGAAGCGACGCACCGTCATAAAGTGCTCTGTCGCCTAGAAAATAACTGAGGTTGGTAATTGCGATCATAGTACAAAGTTACACGGAAGAAGCAGATAGTAAAAGTCCGATTGTTGGAATAGTTATAAATGAAACCTGACAGACAGAATCAAAACATATTTTCCTGTAAATTTGATTATAAACCATTCATCCCAAACCTGCGCCGTGAACGAGCTTTTTCCAATTTTTATCAAACTTGAAAACCTGCAAACATTGATCGTCGGAGGCGGATATGTAGGCCTTGAAAAGATCACCGCAGTACTTGATAATTCGCCGCAAGCCAACATCACATTGGTGTCCCCCGAGATCAGGCAGGAAATCGTAGAGCTGGCTGGAAATAATGATCGTATCTTCTTGATAAAAAGGAGGTTTGTGGATGAAGATCTTACCGGAAGGGACCTGGTGATCGTGGCTACAAATGATAAGGAAGAAAATAAGCGCATCGCCGCCACTTCAAGAGCGAAACATATTCTCACAAATGTGGCCGATACACCCGCTATTTGCGACTTTTATCTTTCTTCTGTTGTAAGAAAAGGAAATCTGAAAGTCGCGATTTCAACCAACGGAATGTCGCCGACGCTCGCGAAACGATTAAAAGAAGTACTAGGCGAAGCATTACCCGATAACCTCGAAACCGCTATGCAGCAGCTCAAAGCTGTGCGGGATATGTTGAAGGGAGATTTTGCTTATAAAGTGGATGAGCTGAACCGGATAACTTCCGTGCTGACAGCCCCGGTAAACCCCCAGGAAAATGCTGATAAAATCGATTGAAAATCGGGCATAGATCTCACAATAAAACGCAGCGTAAATTGTTTTAATAAAGATATTTGCAGAATATCGCCCGTACCCCCTCCACATCAGTCGTAACTTCTGAATACCTGAGCTACTGACCTTAGTACTAAAATTTTATTTCAGCATTTTTACTATGTAACTGATAGTAAAAAATTGTGTTCGTTTTTTATTGCTTTAATACGTATTATTGAAATAAGTAATATTCAAACCGGTAATTCGGAAACCCATTCATTTTTGAGATAGACTTATACACGAGCATATATGGATCTTTTTTACCGGAACAGTGGCCAGGGTAGGCTTTCTTTGTTTCTTCTTGGTGCCATTTTTTTTGCTTTCTCAATCCTCCCCATTCACGCTTTTTCCAATATCATCAATATTGATATAAAGGGTGTTGTTAAAAGCAATACAGGGGAAATACTGATCGGTTCTACCGTGCGCGTGAAGGGTACGCAAAAGGGAACTGTGACCAACGAAAAGGGCGAATTTGTGCTTACCGACGTTAACGAAGGCGCGACGCTGGTGGTGACGATGATTGGATTTTTGCCCAAAGAACTTCCCGCTGCAAGAAGCATGAGTATCGAGCTGGCCGAAGATGCGGTAGGCTTGCAGGATGTGGTAGTGACTGGTTTTCAGAACATTGATAAAGATAAGTTCACGGGATCGGCTGTCACCCTGAAAACAGACGATGTTAAAATTGACGGACTTCCTGATGTAAGCCGGATGCTCGAAGGCCGCGCTGCCGGGGTTTCCATTCAGAACGTTTCCGGTACTTTCGGGGCTGCTCCAAAGATCAGGATCCGCGGCGCTACTTCCTTAAACGGTGATAATAAGCCGCTTTGGGTGATCGACGGGGTTGTTCAGGAGGATATTGTGAATATTTCAAACGATCAGCTTTCAAGCGGCGACCCGACTACATTGCTGGGCTCTGCAGTTGCGGGGTTGAATCCAAATGACATTGAAACCTTCGATATCCTGAAAGATGCCGCCGCGGCTGCATTATACGGTGCACGCGCAATGAACGGGGTAATCGTGATCACGACCAAAAAAGGAAAAAGCGGTAAGCCGGTGATCACTTACTCCGGCAATTTCAGTACCCAGCTTACGCCATCTTACCGGAATTTCAACATTATGAATTCGGCGCAGCAAATGTCTGTGCTCGGCGAACTGGAACGTAAAGGTTATCTGAATTCAGATATTCTTTCAAGGCCGGATTTTGGGGTTTATGGTAAATATTACAACTCGCTGAACGGTGATAACGAAGGTAACTTTCCATTACCCAATACACAGGAAGCTAAGAAAAACTATTTGCTCCGTTACGCAGGCGCCAATACCGACTGGTTTGATGTACTCTTCAAGCAAAATTTCATTCACGAACATTCATTAAGTGTTTCTTTCGGAAGTGAGAAGTCAAGTTCTTATGCATCTGTAAGTTACCTCGATGATAATGGCTGGACGATCGCTGATAAAGTGAAACGTTACACCTTGAATTTTAACAATACCTACCAGCTTTCCGACAAGCTGAGCATTGGGCTGACAACCCTCGCTTCTGTCCGCAGGCAGCAGGCTCCCGGTTCGCTCAGCCGCCGCAGCAACCCGGTGGAAGGGAAATTTGACAGGGATTTTGATATTAACCCGTTCAGCTATGCATTGAATACCAGCCGCACTTTGACAGCTTATGATGAAAATGGCGATCTGGAATATTTCAGAAGAAATTTTGCCCCTTTCAATGTCGTATCGGAGCTGGCCAACAACCGCATTAATCTAAATCTGGCAGATATTAAGTTACAGGGAAATCTTTCCTACAAAATCACGGACAATATCACCTATGATTTCCTGGGTGCGCTCAGGTACATTCAAACCGGTCGCGAGCACATTATTACGGAAAACAGTAATATGGCCAATGCGTATCGCGCAGCAGATAATTCGACGATTGCTTTGGCTAATAAATACCTGTACACCGATCCCGACGTGCCCAATGCGTATCCGGTTGTAGTATTGCCGAGCGGCGGTTTTTACAATACCAACGAGGATCAGATGTTGTTTTATAACATTCGTAACAACCTCAGGTACAACAAAAAATTTGCAGAAAGGCATCAAATCGATATTCTGGCTGGTCAGGAAATTAAATATACCAACCGGAAAAATTCGAATAATACAGGTTACGGATTTCAGTATGATCAGGGAGGAACGCCTTTCGTGGATTACCGGATCTTGAAGCAAACCATTGAGTCTAATTTCCAATACTACGGAATGCGGATGGACTACGAACGTTTCGCGGCATTTTACGGAAGCGCGGGCTATACCCTGGATGATAAGTACAATTTTACCGCTTATATCCGCTATGATGGTTCAAATAGTTTTGGGAAATCGGCGATTGCAAGGTGGCTGCCAACGTATACAGTAGCCGGATCCTGGAATTTTGATCGGGAAAATTTCCTGAAAGATTTCAAATGGCTTAGTATGGGCAGGCTTCGTGCCAGTTACGGGCTTTCCGCCGACACCGGGCCGGCAACCAATTCAGCGGTTTTATTCCAGAGTATTATCAGCAGAAGACCTTACGCGGATGAAAAAGAATCGGCCATCGCATTGGCGTCTCTGCAAAACACGCAGCTGACCTGGGAGAAATTATATAGCGGAAACCTTGGACTTGACCTGGGTTTGTTTGCCAACCGGATTAACCTGACAGTAGACGGTTACACCCGAAACAGCTTTGACCTGATCGACCAGATCAAGACTTCGGGTATTGGCGGGCAAATTTATAAGGTAGCCAACTATGCAGATATGCAGTCCTACGGGGTGGATTTCTCTATCGACGGCGTGCTTTTCAAAAACAAGGACTGGGATTTCCGTTCCCGGATCACGGTGGGTTACGCACAGACGCGCATTACCAATGTAGACAACAACCCAGGCATTTTTGATTTGGTCAAAGCGGAAGGGGCGAATGTGAAGGGAAGACCGGTACGAAGCTTATTTTCAATAGATTATCGTGCATTGAATCCGAAAACGGGCGTACCCATTTTCCTGAACGAGAATGGAGAAGTGAGCTCGGACGTTTATTTGCAGGATCAGAATGTATCTTATCTAAAATATGAAGGACCAGTTGATCCGCCTGTTACCGGAGGTTTTAACAATACATTGACATACAAAGATCTGTCACTGAATGTTTTCTTCACTTACCAATATGGTAACAAAATCCGCCTGAACCCGCTATATAAAGGAGTATTCAGCGATCTGGATGCACTTCCACGTGAGTTTCTGGATAGATGGCTGATTTCCGGCGAAGAAGAAGTTACCCCGGTAGCTTCGATTCCCGACAAGCTGGAAGCGCAATATCTGGCGGGTACTTATCCTTACAGTATTTACAATTATTCCACCGAAAGGGTCGCAAGAGGAGATTTTGTTAGATTGAAATCCGTGTCACTTTCTTACAAAGTGCCCGTGGTATTTGCGGGCAGATACGGGTTTAAAGCGGCAAGCATTCAGCTGTCTTCTATCAATCCATGGTTGATTTATGCGGATAAAAGGTTGAAAGGACAAGATCCTGAGTTTTTCAATTCGGGCGGTGTTGCGCAGCCAATTCAGAAGCAATTTACAGTGGCGATCAAGCTGACGTTATAGTGCATTGTGAAACCGGTACATTGATTTAAGATATTAAATATGAACAGACTAAGAAATATAAAAAGCCTTTTGATCATCCCGCTGCTGCTTGTTCTGGCGGGCTGCGAGGATTTTCTTTCTACCGAACCTGATAGTACGCGCGCGACCATTAACTCGCCGCAAAAAGTATCTCAGTTGCTCGCTACCGCTTATCCGCAGGCCAGTTATGTGCTGTTTGCCGAATCCATGAGCGATAATGTGGCCGATAAGGGTACCGGGGAAGATGATAAGACCAACCGCTTTTCATTTCTTTTTGAAGAGGTTGAAGCGACGGTAGACGAACAGGATTCGCCCGATCAGTACTGGGCGGAATGTTACCGCGCTATTTCTGTTGCGAACGAGGCGCTGGACATTATCAGCAAAGTCCCTGATCCACAGCAGTATTCTGCGCAAAGGGGAGAGGCGCTGGTCGCACGTGCTTACGCGCATTTTATGCTTGTCAACTTTTTTAGTCAATTTTTCGATGCGACACAAACGAACCCGAGCCCGGGCGTTCCGTATGTGACAGTTCCTGAAAAAGTAGTATTGAAACAATACGATCGCCGCACGGTGGATTTTGTTTATAGTATGATCGAGAAGGATTTACTCGAAGGTCTTCCTCTGATCGCCGACGGGAGTTACACCGTTCCGAAATATCACTTCAACCGCGCAGCAGCGAATGCATTTGCCAGCCGTTTTTATCTGGTAAAAAGGGATTATGCCAAGGTTGTGCAATATGCGAATGCCGCTTTTCCGGGTGAAAGTATCAGAGATAACCTTCGCCCCTGGAACACTACCTATGAAAGTTTATCTCCGCAGGAATTATACAACACCTATTCCCGCGCGAGCCAGAATGCCAACTTGCTCCTGGCCGAAACTTCGTCGACTTACGGCAGGTATGTAGCGCAATACCGTTACGGAATGAATTTCAGGAAATGGCAGGAAGTTTCGCAAGGAGAGGGGATTATCGGCGGCAATGCGAGCTGGGCTTATCCTTTGTACACGCAGGGTGATAACAATTATCTGATCCCGAAATTGAATGAATATTTCGTTCGGGAATCTGTGAATGCAGAAATTGGATTTCCTTATGTAATGGTGCCTCTGTTTACAGCAGAAGAGGTTTTGTTCAATAGAATTGAGGCAAATGCTTACCTGAACAATACGAATGCGGCAATCGCGGACCTTAACTTGTTTGCAAGCAAAAGAGTTTCCAACTATAATCCTTCCACGCACGTGATCACTTCCAGAGGGATTACCAACTTTTTTGGTGGTAACCTCAGATCAGGAATTGTGAATACGGTGCTGCTTTTCAAAAGGGTTGAGTTTGTGCAGGAGGGAATGCGATGGTTTGATATACAGCGTTACGCGATCCCGGTACAGCATCAGACTTCATCGGGGCAGGTGATCTCGGTACCGGCTGGCGACCCAAGGAGGGTTTTACAAATACCACAATCGGCAACACTGGCCGGAATTGAACAGAATACCAGATAATCGAAAAGAAATATGCTAGCTAAAACGATATCGAAAATTTTCTTTCTTGGAATGCTTGCTTCCAGCGTGATTTTGAGTTCGTGTAAAGAGGAGAAAATCGGCGAAGTGGAAGATATTCCGGGTTTGGGCGGAGATACCTGGGTGCCCGGGCCCGTGGATAAATGGATTCTCGACAGCCTGACCACGCCTTACAACATTTCCGCCAAATACAAATGGGACCAGTTTGAGTTTGGTAACATCACCAAAACGCTGGTGCCGCCAGACGAAGCGCAGGTGATCCCACTATTGAGGACGATCACAAAAGCCTGGACGATACCTTACGTGCAGGAAGCGGGGAAAGTTTTTTACAACAAATTCTCCCCCAAGTTCTTTATTCTTTCGGGCAGCAATGAATATAATGCGGAAGGTTCGGTGACGCTCGGTACGGCCGAGGGCGGGCGTAAAGTGGTTTTGTTTGGAGTTAATTTGTTCAAGATCAAAGGAATGCAGGGGTATAATGCGGCGGAAGATTCATCTTTCGTGAAAGACTGGTTCCTGCACACGATACACCATGAATTTGGTCACATTCTGCATCAGACGGTTTTGTACCCGGTTGAATACAAGAACATTACGAAATCACTTTACCAGGGAGGAAACTGGATCAACTGGTCCAATGAGGATGCGCGCCGCGATGGTTTTGTAACTGCATACAGCTCGCTCAATTTTGACGAAGATTTTGTAGAAATGATCGCCATGATGCTGACGGAGGGGAAAGCCGGATTTGACAAGCTTGTAAATTCGATCCCGGAGGGAACCAGTCCAAGGGGCGTTACCAAAGCGCAGGCGCAGGCGTCGCTAAGGCAAAAAGAAGCGATTGTGGTTGCCTATTACAAAAACACGTGGAATATAGATTTTTATAGCCTTCAAAAAAGGGTTAGGGGATCGATGAACCAACTTTTTTAACCAAATGAAAAAACTCTTTCTCTATCTGCTATTCGTTGCTCCGGCTTTATTCTCCTGCGAGAATAGCGATGATACCCTGTTTGAAGAATCGGCCGATACCCGTTTGAATGCTGCTTTGGCTTCTTATGAAAAGCTGCTGGTGGATGCGCCTTACGGTTGGAATGCCATTATTTATCCAAAAGGCGGAGGCACTTATGGATTTCACTTCAAATTCAATGATCAGAACAGAGTGGTGATGTATTCTGACTTCTCGGCTGAAACTGCGGCGAAACCCAAGGAAAGCAGCTACCGGTTGAAGGCAATGCAAACGCCGTCACTCATTTTTGATACCTATTCCTACCTTCATTTACTCTCGGATCCTAATCCCGACGTGAATGGCGGGGGAGTTGGAGAGGGGCTGCAATCGGATTTTGAGTTCAGCATTTTTCCGGATTCATTAAAGGAAGAAACCGTCACATTTGTGGGCCGGAAAAACCAGAGCAGGCTTGTACTGACCAAAGCGACGCAGGCACAGGCGACGGCTTATGCAAATGGAGACCTGGCCAAAGCGGTGTTGTTCAATAATATCACCAAATACCAGACTTATTTCAAGCGGATCACTTTGGGTAATGTTACTTATGAAATTACACCCAATCAGCAGACAAGAACCATTAAGCTAACCTGGCTGGAAGGTAATGTACCTAAGAATTTCACCACCGGCTATTACTTCGCTGGGGCAAATCTTGTGTTTTTGAAACCATTTGTGAATGGCTCTCAAACCATAAACGGGTTTGCCAATTTTACATGGAATGCAAATCCGACGCAGCTGCGGTTTTCGGCAGGAGGGGCTAATACGCTTGTGCAGGAAGCGATCAAGCCACTTTCTATTGACCTTACCGCTGCAAGAAGGTGGTGGCAGGAACCGGTTGAGTCTGGCGGAGACTGGCGCACGGGAGTTGGATTTCACGTGAATGGCGTGGATGATGCGTTTGGTGTGAAAGAAATGAAATTCGAAGGTTCTGACTATGCATTTTATGTTTATCAGCCCGGAGGAGATACCAACTACGAAGTTTTTGCGCCTGTTTTCGTTGAGAATGACGATTATGCAATCGAGTATGGGCACCTTGGAGAACCACCCACCTTTACTTCCGACGGCAGGGTAATATTCACCGCACGCGGAACATTTGGTGCCGCACCAACAAGCGGCCCGGCGATCAATTCAGTCAATCAGTTGTACGAAAAAAGCGGCTACTACCTCATTCAGACCTCAGAAACAACCTATGATATGGTAAGCGCGAAGGATGCGAAAGCGTGGATCAGCTGGCAATAGATATTCTTATTCCGGCACAAAAAAACACTCCCCGCAACGGGGAGTGTTTTTTTGTGCGCTGTTGCTAGTGCTATTGGTAACCTTCGTTTTGAACCAGCGCTTTGTTTACATCAATTTCGCGCTGCGGAATCGGCATGATCAGCTTCGGGGAGTTGTAAGGTAATGTGCCTACATTCTTCTTGTTCCGCTTGATATCGTGCAGCATGTGACCCTCGAATGCAAGTTCCAGATGGCGCTCTTTCAATATCGATTCCAGCGTAACCGTAGTCGCCGGTTTCAGTCCTGCGCGTGCTCTGATCAGATTAATATCCGCCAGCGGCGTCGCGCCCACAGCCGTGCCCAGACGGAAATTAGCTTCTGCGCGGGTCAGGTACATTTCAGCAGACCGGAATTGCAGCACGTTACCGAAGTTGTCAATATGCTTTTGCGTATAAGTGTTGATAGTAGTGATAAAAAAGCTACCCCGCGTATCACCGGCTTCATACATACCTCTGTGTTTAGGCAAAATTCGTATATCTCCTCTTCCCGCAGTACCTGTAATATCCTCGATGGTCGCGCCAAAGAAGGTATTAAGGTCATTTACTCCGTCTTGCGCCGTTACTTTCATCGCAAAAATATACTCGTCAGGATTGTCACCGCCATTGCGCAAAAACGTGTAGAACAGCGATGCAAAATTGTCTTCCAGCGGATACATTTCGGAATTGATCACTTCATTAGCCTCGTCTCTTGCCATTGCAAAGTTGGATTGCATCAGGTAAACGCGCGACAGCTGGGCCGAAGCGGCATATTTGTTAGCGTAAATAGTATTTTCTTCCGGCAAAAGTGTTTTTGCAGCCCTTAAATCTTCCAAAACTTGTGCATACACTTCCGCTACGGAATTACGCGGGACACTATTAGCGTCCGTTACAACGCGGGTCGGGGTCAAAATAAGGGGAACGCCCGGATTTGCATTGTTATCGCCATCTCCCCAGGTTTTTGCATAAAGCCGCACCAGGTCAAAGTACACGGAACCACGGATAAACCGAGCCTCGCCTTCCACACGTTCGCGCTTGTCTTCTTCCAGGATATCGAGCGCCGACAGCACATTGTTGCAGCGGTTGATCGTCGCATAGGAATCTCTCCACGTCGCGAGCGCAGTTACATTCTGTGTCGTAATTTCCTTGTTGTACATTTCCAGCAGATTCTGAAAAGTACCTCCAAAACCCAGTTCGTCGCTGTTTCCGAGCAGCTCGGAAGCCAGTTGAAAAGCGCCACCGTAAACGTCCACATCCTGTAATCCGTCGTAAGCACCGATCAAAGTTACTTCCACGTCACGCGAAGTGCTGAGTGCTACTTCTTCATCGATGCTCTGCGTCGGCTCAACATCGAGCTTACTGGCGCAGCCATTGGCCAGAAACAAGCCTGCTACCAGGGCCAGGGAATATATGTATTTTCTTTTTTTCATGATTTTGCAATTAATGAGCTGAAATGAATTAGAAGCCAACATTGATACCAACCAAAATAGTACGCGGCTGAGGAGGCGTGTAGAAATCAGTTCCTGTCGCAAATTTCAGGTCTCTCGCACTCAGGTCATCGGTGTTAACTTCCGGGTCCCAACCTTTATAATTGGTAAATGTGGCCAGGTTCAATCCTGAAACGTAAACTCTCACACGGTCCATTTTGATCTTACTCGTAACTGTTGAAGGCAGATTGTAACCCAATGTCAAAGAACGCAGGCGCAGGTATGATCCGTCCATAATATAGCGGCTGGAAGCCTGATTCCCGTTTCCGCGGTAAAAGCGAGCCTCTGGAACATCGGTATTCGGATTCTCAGGCGTCCACGCATTCAGCTGATCCACGGTCTGGTTATCTTCATAAATACCATTTGCAGAAGAATACTGGCCCACTCCGTAGAAATTGAGCTTGTTACCCGCAACTCCGTTGAAGAATACATTCAGGTCGAAACCTGCGAAGGAAAATGTGTTGGTGATACCGCCAACCACCTTGGGATTAGGGTTACCTGCCACTACGCGCTGGGCCGTGTTATAGCCATTATTTGTAACGGTGGTTCTCCCTTCGGTAGGGGTATTTTTGTAAAAAAGCGCATTACCGTTCGCCGGATCAACACCTGCATATTCTACGGTATAAAAAACACCAACCGGCTGACCTTCCATTACCCGGCTCATATTCGCCAACCCACCTTCGATGATCTGATCCTGAATATCAGTCACCTTATTCCTATTTGCGGCCAGGTTCAAAGAAGTGCTCCATTTGAACTTGCCGATCAGATTTTGAGTGTTCAATACAAATTCAAAACCCTTATTTTCCAGTTTACCAACATTCGCAACTTTAATAGCAAAACCTGTGGTAGCCGGCACGTTCACTTCCAGTAGCAACCCATTCGTCTTTTTCTCATAATAGTCGATCTCCCCATTGATACGGTTATTGAACAAACCAAAATCAATACCAAAATCCGCCTGTTTGGTCGTTTCCCATCGCAGGTCCGGATTAGCAAGTTGCGAAGGCCGCTGTCCCGCTGCTCCCGCGTATCCCGCATCTCCCGAAAACAAACCAAGCTGAGGGAAGTCGCCGATCTCCGAGTTTCCGGTTGAACCGTAGCTACCTCTCAGTTTCAGGAAACTCAATACATTGTTGTTTTTCAGGAAATTCTCTTCTGTAAGTACCCAGCCTGCCGATACGGAAGGGAAAAATCCGTAGCGTGAATTAGCTCCGAAACGCGACGATCCGTCAATCCGTGCACTGGCTGAAAGCAGGTATTTGTCTGAGAACTTGTAATTGAGCCGCAGGAAATAAGAGAGGAAACGGAAATTAGTTTCCGTCGAACTTCCGCCCGACTTGGTAGCAGCACTGGCGATCTTTTTATAGGAATTGGAAGGAAACTGTGATCCTTCGATAAAGCTCGTCTTGTTTTGCGACTGCTGGTACGACATACCTAATGTGCCCCCAATCGTGTGGTTGTTCAGTGTTTTGTCGTACGAAAGAAAATTGTTTGTATTGTAGTTGGTTACAAAAGTCGCAAAGTTCTCGCCCAGCCCGCTGCTAGCAGTACTTACGTTACGTACGTTTTGAGTCTGGTAGTAGCTTTCTTCGTTCTGGTTTAAAAGGTCAATACCGAGTTCACTGCGGAATTTCAGCTCCGGTGTGATATTGATCTGCGCATAAGCATTGGTCAGGTTCCTGAAAGAAGTCGCTATAAAACTTGCATACCGGCTTGTGATCATCGGGTTGAAGTAAAGCGGCACGCCCACTTCTCCCGGCGGTGTACCGGTAGGTAAGCCGGTTTCAGGATCGTTGAATGGCGTTAAAGGTGTCAATGCGGCCATTTGGAGGGGGTTTGAGAATGCATTATCCCCAGGCAAACGTTTGTTAATAGTTCTGGCAAGCCCCATTGAAAGTCCGATCTGCAACCATTTGTAAGCCTGGTGATCCAGGTTCATTCGCGCCGAAACGCGGTCGAGCTTATTGCCTATTATTGTTCCTTTCTGGTCAAGATATTGGCCCGACAGGAAAAATTTAGTCTTGTCTGTTCCGCCGTTCAACTGGAAATCCAGCTGCTGCATAGGTGCTTTCTGAAATGCCTCATCCTGCCACAAATACTCTTTCTGCTGCGGTGTACCGAATGTGCCAAGACTATAAGTGTCCAAAAAGCCACCTTCACCGATCATATATTGCGTATAAGAATCCGGGTCATTTGGATCGGTGCCGTCAATGCGGTCACGGTTATTAGCTGCCTGGGTGTAAAATTTCACGTATTGGTCTGCATTAAGAAAATCCACGCGGCGCGTCGCTTGCGAAGAACCCAGCTGGTAGTTAATGCTCACATTCGTTTTTCCTGCTTTACCACGTTTCGTCGTGATCAATACCACCCCGTTTGCCGCACGTGAACCGTAAATAGCACCCGCAGATGCATCTTTCAGGATTTCGATCGATTCAATATCGTTGGAGTTAATGTCGGCCAAAGGGTTGGTCGCGCCGCCGGTACTGTTACTCAGGTCCGCAGTCGTGATCGGCATTCCGTCCACTACATATAAAGGCTGGCTGCTTGCACTTATCGAGGAATTTCCCCGGATCCGCACATTGATCGCCTGGCCAAGTTTCCCACTGCCGCTGTTCACATACACACCTGCCGCTCTTCCTTGTAAAGCTGCATCCACACTCGCCACGGGCATATTCTGGATCTCGGTGCCTTTTACCTGCGCGATATTTCCTGTTACATCCCGCTTGATCTGCGAGCCAAAACCAGTCACGACCACTTCGCTGAGGTTTCTGCTGTCGCTCACCAACTGTACGTCGATCACGCTTTGGCTCCCCACAGGTATTTCCTGGCTTATCATCCCTACGAAACTGAAAACTAGTATAGATTCAGCGTTCCGCACGTTGATCGTGTAACTTCCGTCCGTACTCGTCTGTGTTCCGGTTGACGTACCTTTTAACTGCACAGAGGCTCCCGGGAGGGTCGAGCCGTCGTCACCTGATACTTTCCCAGTGATCCTCACATCCTGTCCGCTTGCCGACATCCATGTTACCACAAAGAAAAAAAGTGCTAATAGTAGAGTTTTTTTCATAATTATTTGGTTTGGTTGAGTTGATTTTCTTCAAAAGCAAATATATGTCTAATGAAAGTTAGCCCAAATTATATTACGAAATATTTGAAAACGCATGTAGTATGAGTTGTTAACATTCCGGTAAAAAATAGGATATCTTCGACTTTATATGCTGCGCTCGCGCGTTTTGAAGCACAATTTAAAATGGTAATAAAGAAGAATGGGGGTATTACCAGTACTTACCTCTCTTGACAGCAAAATTAATGCCGCGGTAAATAATCTTCCCGTGATTTAAAATGGTGGAAATCAAACCGAAATGTCGTTTCAAAACTATGAAGCGATCTGTCAGCGAGCGTCGGTGATTTTTGACGGAAGTACCGCCCAGCAAGTAACGGCAGAGTATAAATGGAAGGAAATGGGTGGACCTGGCTTGTTTAAGACATTTTATTTCCCAGTCAATATCGGCACTGAGGTTATTGATATCGTAAACAGGCGCTATCTCTTTTTTTACTATAAATGCCTGGTGGCAGATTTTCATCCCAAGGTTGAAGTCTTTCCAGCTGATATTTTCGGGCAGATCGTGCGGCGTAAACTTACTACGAAGTCCCTGCTCTTTCCCCGATTCAGTAACCATCATTGCGTCGCTGTAAACGATATCGAAACTTTGATTCAAAACAGGAAGTAAGTCTCGCAGAATATCACGATTGTAAATTTCGTCGCCGGCATTCAAAAACCATAGGTATTTGCCGCTGGCCAGCGCCATGCCTTTGTTCATCGCATCGTAAATGCCCCCGTCTTTTTCAGAGACAGTTTTGGAGATCAGTTCTGAGTAGCGCCCGCATATTGAAAGCGTGTCATCGTTGGATTTCCCGTCGATGATGAGGTATTCTACCAGCTCTGGTTTTTCAACTTGTGCAAGAGCCGCCTGCACACTTTTGAGCGTGCGTTCCACGACAGTTCCGGCATTGTAAGTCACCGTAATTATGGTCAATAGCGGCTGGTTATCCATTCAGGAGCGACTGATAGAGTTGTTGATATTGATCTGCAATAATATGCTCGGAATAGCTTTCCAGCACTTTCTCCCGGGCAAGCGCAGCTATTTCACCATCCTGATCATTTTCCAAAACCCATTTGATTCCTTCCATTAGTGACAAAGCGGACTTGAGTTCGGCTACATAACCATTTTTTTTGTGGTCGATCATTTCAGGAATTCCGCCCGTTTCAAAACCCACTGCCGGCGTACCGCAGGACATTGCTTCCATAATAGTATTGGGCAGATTGTCTTCCAGCGAAGGCACCACGATCAGGTCGGCAGCATTGTAAGCGTCGACCATTCCGTGTGGCTCCGTGATTTTCCCAAGATAATGTACCGGCACCGGAAAATCGACCAGGTTATCCTTGTCTGCTTTTCCAAAAATCATCACTTCAATATGCGGAAAGTGGCTTTTCACCAAAGCCAGCGCTTCCTGAAAATAGCTGAATCCTTTTCTTACATCCTGAATATTGGCGCCGGTGAAAAGGATCAGCTTTTTCTCGACAGGTAATCCGAGGTTCATTCGCGCCATATTTTTATCGAGCGGCGCGAAAAACTGCGTATCAATGCAGTTGGGGATGCACTTTGAGCTATTACCGGAAGTGAGCGGCGCTTTTTTTACCATTTGATCCAGCCAGTTGCTGGGAGATATCAGTGCCAGATTTTTTTTCGCGTACAATGCTTCTTTTGCCTCAAACTGAGAGAATGAAATGTCGTAACGGTCGGGTTTGGCGAGATAGGGACAGTAGGCGCAATGCGTCAGGAACTTGTCACAGCCGCGACTATAATGGCAGCCGCCCGTAAAAGTCCACATATCATGCAAGGTCCAGACGATCGGTTTTCCAAGCTGAAACAGTTTTTCCAGCGAACTGATTGACAAAAAACCAAAATTGACCCAATGCAAATGGATCACACTTGCCTGCCGAACCAACGGATGTTCCGAAATATCAATACCCGCTTTTGCCGGCGAAAACGCAAACCGGACAGAGGCATCTTTTTCGTGCGGATAAAAGGCGAGGCGCTCGGCAATGAAGTAGCTCCATGCCTTTCTTTTTTGCCATTTTGTATCGGCCAAACTTGTTACATTTTCCTCTTCCCGGCTTGAAAACTGAGTAAGTAAACGCGAATCAACCCCCGATTTTTGCAAGGCCTTGTGTAGCCTCGTCGCCGCCACTCCCGCGCCTCCTTCCAAATGAAATGTACTTAAATGAAGTACCATGTAAATGTTTTGTGCTGATCCGGTTCCGCGGCAATCGTGTTATAGGTGGTAAATTTAAACAGTTCCGGGGTTAAAAATTTTATTCGTTAATCTATCTTTATCGGGAAATAAGTAAACTGACGAACATGTCTAATGAAAAGCGCAGCCACGAAGCGCATTCGGAGTGGTACGATGTTCAGTACGCAACGAAGGAAGCGAAGGACCGGGCGATTGAGTTGTGGGAATATGATAATCAGCATAAAACGATCAATCACTGGATCCACCAACGAATGCTGGCGCTGGCCAATCCATTCATGAATGAACCGAAATCCTGGCTAACTGTCGGTGACGGTTATGGATTTGATGCCAATTATTTTTTTAAAAACGGGCTAGAAACAACTGCTACTGACATCTCCGAAGCATTTCTGCCTTTGTCAAAGGCAAGAGGTTTTATTGATAAATATTCCGTTGAGAATGTAGAGAAGCTGACTTTTGAAGACAATAGTTTCGATTACGTGTTCTGCAAGGAAGCTTACCACCATTTTCCAAGACCGTATCTGGGCGTTTACGAAATGCTGCGCGTTGCAAGAGAAGGTGTGATCCTGGTCGAGCCACACGATCCGATCTCAAAAATGCCCTTTTTATTAGCATTAAAGAATATTTTTGATCGGTTTGATACAACACTTTTACAGAAATATTGGAAAAACAGGTATTCGTTTGAAGAGGTCGGTAATTACGTTTTCAAGCTTTCGGAGCGGGAAATGGATAAGCTGGCCAATGGAATGGGGCTTCCGATGGTGGCATTTAAAGGTATCAATAACAACTATTATCACCCTTCGTACAGCCAGGAAAAAGCGGACGATTCCTCAGTCGCATTCCGCAAGATCAAGCGCAAGCTCGCATTTCATGATTTCCTGGTAAAAGCCTCATTAATGCCTTCGCAAGTGTTATGCGCGGTGATATTCAAGAAGATACCTTCTCAGCAAACCCTGGAAGCAATGCAAAAAGACGGTTTCCAGATCCATACATTCCCGCCCAATCCCTACGCCCATTGATCACTCTCCCGGCCTGAAACCGATCGGTGATCTTTCATTCGGTGGACCGAGGAGGTAAGTAAGTGCTTCGTGAATATCCTTGAATTTGACCTCCATTTCATTTTCAAGTGCGTCAATTCTTACTTTGAGTTCTTTGGAATCGAGGTAAAACTGTCGCATTGTTACAAATGCGCGCATTACTGTAATATTCACCTGCAAAGCTTTCCTACTTTTCAGGACGCTCGACAGCATAGCCACACCTTGTTCGGTGAATGCAAATGGGAGGTATCTGTTACCGCCCCAGGTTGAGGTCACGTTTTGTGACCTCAACCCGATGAACTCATTCTGTGTGAGTTCAAACATAAAATCGCTCGGGAACCGGTCCGCATTTCTTCTGACAGCCTGTTTCAGTGCTTTCGTCTCCACTCCATACATTTCAGCAAGGTCGAAATCGAGTATTACCTTAAACCCGCGGAGGGTAAAAACTTTGTTTTGTATGATATCCAGTTCCATAGTATTGTTTAAAATTTCTCGGCTTCACTTTAATCAATACGTAGTAAATGCAAATAGGTAACGGTCAAAATTGAAATTTTTTGGTAGGGTGAAATATGCATAGTTTTATGCCCTACAAAATAACTGAGCGTAGATGTTTCCGGATTTGCAAGAGAAAATTGCCGTGATCGGGCTGGGATATGTGGGCCTGCCGCTGGCGGTGGCGTTCAGCGATAAGTATGATGTTTTGGGATATGATATCCAGAGCCAGCGCATTTCGGATCTGCTAGGTCATGAGGATACAACCAGAGAAATTTCCAGTCAGGAACTGGAAGCAGCAGTTAATCTGCGGTTTTCAAATACGGAGTCAGACCTGGAATCAGCGAATATCTACATTGTAACAGTACCTACACCGGTAGATCAGCGCAAAAAACCAAACCTGTTACCATTGCTCAATGCGAGCAGGATGATTGGAAGATATCTTCGCAAAAACGATATTGTGATCTATGAATCAACGGTTTATCCGGGTTGTACGGAAGAGGATTGCGTGCCGGTGCTGGAAGAGGTGAGCGGATTGAAGTATAACGTAGATTTCTTCTGCGGCTATTCACCCGAACGCATTAACCCGGGAGATAAGGTGCGGACTTTCACCAAAATAAAAAAAGTGACCTCCGGCTCGACACCGGAAATTGCAACATTTGTCGATAATTTGTACGCATCTGTAATTACAGCGGGCACGCATTTAGCACCCAGCATCAAGGTTGCCGAAGCTTCCAAAGCGATTGAAAATGCGCAGCGCGACGTCAATATTTCCTTTATTAACGAACTGGCGCTGATTTTCGACAGGATGAATATAGATACCACCGAAGTGCTGGAAGCCGCCGGAACGAAATGGAATTTCCTGCAATATAAACCTGGGCTGGTTGGCGGGCATTGTATCGGTGTCGATCCCTATTATCTTGCCTACAAGGCCGAATCGCTGGGTTATTATCCGCAGGTTATTCTCTCGGGCCGGGATGTGAATGATACGATGGGTGTTTTTGTGGCTAATAAATTAGCGAAGCTCCTAGCAAAAAAAGGGCATCGACTGGATACGGGCCGGGTACTGATTCTCGGTATTACATTCAAGGAAAACTGTGCGGATATGCGGAATACGCGCGTTGTTGATGTGTATCATGAATTGCGCGATTTTGGTTTGCAGGTTGATATTTACGATCCTTGGGCCTTGCCCGAACTGGCGCTGGCTGAATACGGGATTTCACTGGTTCCCGAGCCAAAAGGTCAATATGAAGGAGTAGTGTTGACCGTGGCGCACGATCTGTTCCGTGAGCTGGACTTCGAAAGCTTCACTTTTTCTGAATCAGTTATTTATGATTTGAAATCGGTATTGCCGCGCGAAATGGTGGATGCGAGGTTATAGTGATTATTCCCGCCAGCCGAAGATATTTAGTTGCAGGTCCATGACGTCGTTCCCGCGGTAGCGGCGGTTTGTAAAAGGTCTCTGGCGGTGCTGATTGGTATCCACGTAATATCTGAACCCATTTTCTTCGAAGATCCGGATCACATCTGCAAGTCCTTGCGGATTGTTGAAATAGGAATGAAACTCAACAAAAAGGTTGCTCACGTGCTGTAAATCGTACCGGCAATCGTCGAGCACTTCTTTCTCTGCGCCTTCAATATCTATTTTGAGGAAATCAATATGTTTCTCGGCCAGCAAAAAGTCCTTCAAACGGACAGACGCGACTTTCTGTTTCTCTGATTGCGAATAAATCGAGGAAGAGTCCGCCGACTCGCTGCCGAACCAGATACCTTCCGAATCTTTCCAAACTGCTTTGTCAACCACCTCCACACCCTGAATCGCATTTGTAGCCAGGTTCTTTTTCAGCAATGCAGCTATTTCGGGTTCGGCCTCAAATGCCAGTACGCGCGCATTGGGGTACAGATTTTTGAAATACAAAACACTCATACCCACATTTGCACCGCAATCAAAAATGACGGGCTGCGGGTTTCTGGTCTCAAAATGATAAAATTCATCTGCAAAAATCTCCTTGTGCTGCCAAAGGAATGACATTACATCGGGCACCGACAATTTGAATTTCCCGAATGCAACGTCAGTTAGTTTATACCTGGGACTGTTTCCATATTTTAATAACAAACCCACAAACTCCCGGCCGGCAGCCGTGTTGAGCGCATTATAAGGTTCTTTCAGCAGGTATCGGAGCCAGTACATAAGCGGTGGAGGTCAGATTCGGTACTTGACCCAATTTTTTATTTTGACAGAAAAAGGTAAATCATAATACGCCCGGAACAGTCGGATTACGCGCTCGTCGGGCTGAATATCAGGTTTCATTTCAACTTTGCCGGTATTCATTTCGTGCCCGTAACTTCCGGATTTGAAGGTAAAATTAGTGCCGCTCCCGTCTGTTCCAATGTTTTTTATTTTGGAATGAACCGGGTACAAACCGTAAGCTTGCTGCTGCGACTGCGTAAAAGTCCACCGGATCGCCCAGGAATCGATGATACCCCGTTGCTGCTTCACAAGCATTGGCCAAAGGTCATTTCCACCTTTTTCCAGCCTTTCACGAATAGGAGCAACTGTTTCAGAATTTGTCAATTCCTCCGCATTCCAGTCGGCTTTTTTCCATTTTTCCGCCCAGGTACCCCAGCCCCAGGAGCTCGCTCTTGGCGCGAGATAAACGTCGTTTTTATAGTTTATTGGAATTGAAATCGGTGGTGTGTAGGCAGTTACCGTAAATATATCTTTCCGGGAACGGTACACTTGCAGAGCCTCATTCATATAGTCCAGGAAATCGGGCGTAGTGAGCATATCATCTTCGAGCACAATCACTTTTTCGTAACGCGCAATTACCTCGCTTACGCCCTTTATCACAGAAAAAGCAAGCCCCTGATTTGTTTCTGACTCCGTAATATTGATTTTTTTAAAACCGCTTAATTGGGAAATATAAGCCCGTATTTTGTGAATCGCAGCCCGATCCGATTCCTTTTTCGGGCCGTCGGAATAAATGTATAATTCACTCTCCGAAGCCAGGGTATTAGCCTGCAAATGTTCCAGTGTCTGCCGCAAATGCCCGGGCCGGTTGTAGCAGAATAATACGATAGGAGCTAGCGGTTCCGACTGATTCATCAGTTTTTATAAGCGTCAATGATCAGGGAGGTGTAGCCGAGTTTACCGCCTTTGTTGCGGTCGTCGTGATCGGCGGATCGCCTGACCATTCCGTCTTCGGTCCGCCAGGGATTTTTGTGGAACTGACCATTTTCGTCGAAATATTCAAGCGGTTTTACGGTAAAACCGATCTCTTCGAGGAAACCTGACATGATCTGGTAGTTGTACAAAATCTTATGATCGTCGGCGCCTTCGCCGGTCCCGCCGGGCTTGACGTAATTAATGTAGTTTTCGTCTGTATGGTAGCCGTCGGGTACTGCAACTCTCAGAAAGCCGCCGGGTTTCAAATACATATAGCAATGCTTGAAAGCCAGCTTTCCTTCTTCGGGAGTCAAATGTTCCCAAACGTGCTCGGCGAGAATGCGGTCAATGCTGTTTTCTTCAAAGTACTTAGCCCAGTCGCTCTCTTTCAGTAAGTTAAGTGTTTCAATATCAGAGTGTATCCAGCCTTTGTAAACGGAAAACATCGAGCCAACCACCATATTGATCGGCTTGCTACGGTCGTAAGTTGTTAACTGAAACCGGCTGAACGGTTCTTTCAGAAGGCCGGCTACTATTTTTTGTTTTAAAGACATTGATCAGGCTGATATGTAAATACTCCCGGGTTACAGGACGTTTTTACCCAAAGATAATAAACTTAGAATATCCGCTTCAATCCACCTTATTTGTGTCTGAGCAGACTTGTTTTGAAAAACTGCCAGCCCAGATTGAAGCCGGCCGAAATATCCTCCGAAACCTTCCAGACCAGAATTCCGCCGCCAAAAATGGTGGTTACCAATACGGATCTCAACAAAATATCGAATAGTACGGTGCTTAGAACTCTGGAGTCTGTGGGTGCTGGAATAAAATAAACGGACAAATAGGCTACTGCAGCCAAAAAAGCCACTTTTATGGTACCAACCGTAAATGGTTGAATGCCCATTTTATTTTTGATAAAAAACAGTTTCAGAAAATTGTAAGTAATCGTAGAGAATAGCGCAGCGGCGGCAGCTCCGTTATAACCGTATAGCGGGATCAGTAACTGGTTGCTTAACAGTAGCATAACCGTGAAAAATAGCATAAATACGATATCGTACCGATAGAATTTGGAGTTGGTCAATATCTCCGTATTCAGTCCCGTGGCCATATCAAAGATCTTTGAAACGCCCACCATAAACACAACCCATTTTCCCTGCGAGTAAATGTCAGATTTCGGGATCAGTCCGAAGATCGAATCAATATTGCACCAGATACCCAGGAACAGGAAGGTGCCGATAATAAAAAGGTTTAGGGAGGATTTCTTGTAAATATTGTCAATGTGCGCAATGTCATTTTTCGCGTAAGCTTCTGAGATAATCGGCGCGCTGATCATTACGATGCTGTTTCTGGGAATGGAAATAACCAATGCGATCCGCGATGCAATATCAAAAATCGCGGTGTTGCTCAAACCCCCTTCAAATGCCGGAAGCAGCACTTTTTCGATATGCGGAAGTAAAGCTGCACTGGCGCCGCCCAGCAAAACCCAGAGCCCGTAACGGTACATTTCCCGGAATGCGGGATGCTTGATAAAACCGAAATCCAGCGAAGTATAGAGCCTTTTCTGGAAATATAAATAGATCAGCATTGCCGCGATCGCCAGTGCATAACTCAGTACCGTGAGCCAGACCAGCGTATCAAACGAGATGATTTTAAACCCAAAAAGAATAACCAGCAAACTATTCAGCAAACGCAAACCGACCTCACGGATCAGCGAAGGAACTGCAATGCGCAAATTGATGCGGGAATAGGATTCCAATGCCAGTAAATAAACCATCCCTACCGTTAGGGGAATGAAAACGTAATAGTACTTGACCAGCAAAGGAGAATGGTCGAGATATAGGTTTAAATAAAGGGGCTTAAAAAGCAGGTAGAGCGAAACAAATGCAGCGAGCCCTACCAGCGGCGTGACGATAATGAAGGTAAAAAGCTGCCTACGCGACGCATCGTCCTGAAACCGGCTATGGAATCGCACAGCCACCGAGGGTACGCCGAGCAATGCGAAAGACATGTAAATCACCGGGAAAGTGAGCAGGGTAGAAGCATACAAACCCAGCTGCTCCTGCGTCATGAACTGGTTATAGAGGATCAGAATGTTGAAAGTTCCTATGATTACCCCGACGTAGGAAACAATAGAACTTTTTAAACCCTGACGAACAATAATCCCCATTGAGTGAACTTGATTGGATTGCGAAATAAGCCAAAAAGCAGGAGATAGCCTATGAAAATACTGACAGTAGCCGGTGCGCGTCCGAATTTTATAAAAATAGCGCCATTGCACCGCGCTTTCAACGCTTGCGGGGATTTTGTCTCGCGGACAGTACATACCGGTCAACATAGCGACTTTTCAATGTCGGGCATATTTTTCCGCCAGTTGGGATTGCCTGGGCCGGATCATTTCCTCGGCATAGGAGCGGGAACACAAACAGAGCAAATTGCGAAGATTATGCTGGCTTTTGAACGAACTATCAAGAAGGAAAAGCCGGATTTGATAGTTGTTGTCGGCGATGTGAACTCTTCTTTTGCTTGCGCTTTGGTAGCTGCTAAGCTACACATCCCGATAGCGCACGTGGAGGCGGGTCTGCGTTGTGGTGACCGGAAGATGCCGGAGGAAATAAACAGAATATTGATCGATGCGATGGCCGATGTGCATTTTGCAACTGAGTCTGCTGCCGTGGGAAACCTGCTCAATGAGAATATCGATCTGGATCGTATTCATTTGGTAGGAAATGTCATGATCGATTCGCTGTTGTATTACATGCCTGATATTGAAAGGATTACTTTATTGCAAACGCTTGGCATCACCCAGCCCTATCTTTTGCTCACTATGCACCGGCCGCAAAACGTAGATAGCAAGCCGGCACTTGAGAAATTGCTGGATCTGATAAATGCATTGGCTTCCACCCGTCTCGTGATTTTCCCGGTGCATCCCAGAACCCTTAATAATATCAATCATTTCAACTTACTCACAGCATTTAACAATATTAAGAACCTGCGTTTACTGGTGCCTGCGGGCTATTTCGAGTTTGTTCATCTGACCAAAAACGCGGTATTGGTGTTAACTGATTCAGGCGGGGTTCAGGAGGAAACTACATTCTTACGCATTCCATGCATAACCCTGCGTAAGGAAACCGAGCGACCGGTGACGGTTTTGGAAGGGACGAATCATTTAGCAGGAGATTATTCGGTAAAGAAAGTTGTGGCACTAATAGATGGTATTTTGTCAAAACCTCTAAAAGATACCCGAATTCCGTCTGGCTGGGACGGGAATACAGCTACCCGCATTACTGCTATTCTGAGAGAAAAGTACATTAATTCGTAGGTTTGTAGCCGACAATATCCGAGCAGCAATATCAATGTTGAAACAAATTAAAAATAGTGCGTGGGGTTTGCTTAATAAAATGGGCCTGGGCGGCAGCGTTCAACTTTTCATGGGCGGGGCTTTGAAACAATATGGCTGGTTTAAAAGCTATCATACCAAACAGTCTGTCGATGCCAGCGGAAACCCGCTTCCGTGGTATACTTATCCCTTCATACTTTTTCTGAAACCGCGTTTAAAGCCTGAGTTTACCGTTTTTGAATATGGTTCGGGGAATTCTACAATCTGGTATGCCGGGCAGGTTCGGTACATTACTGCGGTGGAACATGAAGCCGGCTGGGTCAAACTGATTGCTCCAAAGCTGCCTGCTAATACTACCCTGCTCGAAAAACCGCTCGGGGACAGTTATATAAAAGCGGTACAGTCAACCGGTGATCTGTACCAAATCATAATCGTCGATGGCCGGAACAGGGTTAAATGCGCCATTTTTGCCTCTGATTTCCTTACTGATGATGGCGTGATCATTCTTGATAACTCTGAAAGAACCTGGTACACACCTGCCAAAGAATACCTCGCGACCAAAGGTTTCAGGCGGCTGGATTTTATCGGAATGACGCCGATTGTAGGTATTGAAACGTGTACGAGCGTTTTTTACAGGGACGGAAATTGTCTTGGTATATAGCTTAGAAGGCCAAATGGTAGGTGACTTTCTCACAAGTTTCAGCCCCCAGGTTGCGTTTGAACCGGCTCAGTGATTCCTTATGGGCTCCTAAATGATCCAGAGAAGTCCCGAGGTCTAATATTTCAAAACCATTCCGCTGACCATATTCATAGATTTTTTGAGTCAGGAAAACGATCGGGCTGAATGCGGCGAAATCCGGCCGGTAGGAAGAGAGGAATGTATACAATATCTTTTCATTAACGCGCACTACGATAACCAGCGCAATGATTTCGTTGTTTTTTGTTGCTGTGAAGGTCAGAAAGTCGTTGGGGAATTGAGTTAGCAACACTTGCAGCTCATTTTCCGAAATAGAAATGTAGTAACCTTTTGTTGTTCTGCATTGAAGCAAAAAGTCATAGCATTGTTTAGCTGTCGGCTGATTTGTCAAACCCGCCTCAAAGCCAGCATTTAAACACTTTTTGAGTCTTCGCTTTTCCGACAAATGTATGCCGCTTAGAAAATCGGAGGGCGTGATAGGAATATGTTGATTTGAAATGGTACATAATTCGCAATTGTCAGTATTATTGTATACGTCATGTAGTACCGTGTGTATGCCGGGGTCGTAGCAAGTAGGAGCGGTTTTGATGGTAAGCTTCTTCCCCGATTGAGTTTTAATCCACATCTTTATAGTATTCAGGAAGAAGGACAGATCGGTATTTGCACAACATTTATACAACTGTATTCCGCCAAACGGAGACCTGGGAGGGGATACCCAGTTGACACCATCCGGTGACGAACAGTGAAATTCTGCTACAACGTCCGGAGAGTCGTTTTGAAGCAAAAAACAGGAGAAAATGGGCTGATCGGTTTGCGTAACAAGGTGTTCGGGCGTGTAATAAAGATAGCGGCCCGGCCGGTAGTCAGCTGCTTCTGGAAAGTGCTTGTCGAATATCAGGACAGTATTTCGACCATCGTCCAAAGAAAATACGGTGCTTTTCCGTAAATCGCGTATAAACAAGTGTGTGTAATTGTAATTGTGAATATAATGGTATACTAATTTGATATTTTTTATGTTTAATACAATGCAGATTGCTATTTTTGTTAATTATTCAAACAGTCCGGATTGAGAGGTTGAGAATAGCACTGGTTGGTAATCAACTCTTTGAGCCCCGCGAGCGACCGCGCAAAGATGAAAGCTTAACATTAATTTAACCAGATTTTTACATTTTATTGGCCCCAGCCCATTCATGAAACACATACTTATTGCCGAAGATCATGCAGTAGTGAGAATCGGTACGAAGCACCTCCTCAAATCCCTTATTCCGGATTCCACAATTTCGGATGTTGATGATTTTGATAAAATCTTGCAGGAGATCGAAGTGAAGTCTTACGATCTGCTGATACTGGATATTAATATTCCGGGCGGAAATACAACCAAAATGGTTGAAACAATCCGCCAGAAATCTCCGGGAACCAGGATATTGATGTTTTCAAGTTACGACGAGCAACTCTACGGACTCATGTACCTGCAAGCAGGTGCCGACGGTTATCTGTCCAAAGACGCTCCCGAAGAAGAATTCAAAACAGCAGTAATGAGCGTTTTGAACAATAAAAAATATATGAGCGAGGATATGCAGCAAATGAATATCAATCGCCTGATCAATCCAAAAGAATACCTGCCGGATCCCATCGTCAGCCTGTCGCCACGCGAAACGGATGTGATGAACTTGCTGAAAGAAGGGTTAGGTACTGCCAAAATCGCCGAAAAACTGAATTTGCAGCTTTCGACTGTGAGTACCTACAAAGCGCGGATTTTTGAAAAGCTTGGTGTAAAGAACATTGTTGAGCTGATCACGAAGATCAAATAACGAATTAGCATGATCAAAAAAGCTCCTGGATATACTTCGGGAGCTTTTTTAGTTTATAGTAGGCCGGAATGCAAGCCGGAAATCGCTTTTTTTAAATATGAGAAAATTAGAAGTAGACGAAATGAACCGCCTCAGTGTCGAGGAATTCAAGGAATCGGAAAAATTTCCTTTTGTAATTGTACTGGATAATATCAGAAGTCTTAATAATGTAGGTTCATTTTTCCGGACCGCGGATGCATTCCGGGCCGGAAAAATTTATTTGTGCGGTTACACCCCGCAGCCGCCCCACCGCGAAATTACAAGAAGCGCACTCGGCGCGGAGCTGGCTGTGAGCTGGGAGAAAGTTGAAGATATCTCAGACCTGATGATCCGATTAAAAAGTGACGGATACCAGATATGGTGCGTGGAGCAAGCTGAGGGAAGTGTCTTATTGCAGCATTTCAAAACCGAGCGTGGCAAACCCTGCGCCTTTGTATTCGGAAATGAAGTAGAAGGAGTTGCCGACCAGGTGATCGCTGCGAGTGACGGTTGTGTGGAGATACCGCAATTCGGGACGAAGCATTCATTTAATGTTTCCGTTTCGGCAGGAATCGTACTTTGGGAGTTTTTGCGGGAAAATATAACATAAATATAACACTGGAAATTTGGTCTTTACCAATTAATAAACGGTAATTGCAGGTTACAGCATTGATCCTTTGTACTAAGAAAATAACCTTATGAAATCCGCTACAAAAAAGTTATCCAGCGAAATTGCCGAAACGATCACAGGTAAAATTGAGGCCGTTTCAGCCGGTTCAAAAAAAATAAAGAAGTCGATTGAAAAAGCGGCTGCGAAGCTTGCTAAGAAGGTCGCTAAGTTCGAAAAGGAAACTTTGAAGAAGAAAGAGAAAGACACAAAGAATGCTGAAAAGAAGATAAAGGGAAAAGGAAAAGACAAGAAAGACGGCAAAAAAGGTAAAGCTGAAAAAACTGAAAAGATCGCGGCGCTCGTTGCAGCTGCATCTTCCAAAGCACCGGTAGCAGCTCCTGCGAAGCCGGTTGTTAACAAAGCAGTTGCCTCAAAATCTGTCGCTCCAAAAACCAGAGTTTCGAAACCAGCGGTTCCTAAACTGGCACCAATCACGCCGGAACCAGTTTCCTCTGAACAATAGTCAATCGAAATAAAGCCAGCCCGCAAGCTGGCTTTATTGTTTTACACCTTCGGGAAATAGCCGATCGTTGCCAGCAGGCGGCCGGTTATGCCATTTTCCAGCCGGTAGGAAAAGTAGTCTTCATTGTGCAGTACCGTGGAATAACGAGATATCTCTATATTTTCCTGCAATAGCCCGGCTGCGAGAAGTTGCTCCCGGTTAGCGTTTTTTAAATCCACAAAAAACTTTCCTTTATTCTCATCCCAGCGCTTGAATGCACTGGTGAAATGCTGCGCCACATCTTCACCTACCTCAAAAGAACATTCATCAATACAGGTACCGACGTACGCGAAACAGTTTTTCGGGTCAGTGCCGAAGGAGCTTTGCATAGCCGCGATCGTTTTACTCACAATTCCACTCACAGTTCCGCGCCAGCCCGCGTGAATGGCCGCCGAAGCCTTATTGACAGCATCAAACACGAGAATAGGCGTACAATCAGCGACCGTTACAGCCAATTGAATACCCGGAACATTTGTTATCAATGCGTCAAAACCTTCAAATCTGTCGGGTGCTTTTACATTGATAATCTCATTTCCATGCACCTGGTGGGATTTGGCGACCTGCTCAAATGGCACGCCTAGCGCCGCGAAGAACAGGTGGTTATTAGCCAGAATATGCGCATGCGAATCTTGCGAGCCGCCCAGATTAAGCGAGTTGAATGGAGCCGGACTTACCCCGCCGTGCCGCGTACTTTCGGCAGCTATCACGTGTTCCAAACCTGCAAATATCGACGGTTTGCGAAACAGTGGTTTTTGATTTGTTGTGCTGAAATCGGTCATTTCTTAATTCGTGTATTTTTTCAAAAGTAGGCTAATAAGCTTTGGAGCGGAAAAGCTGCTGAATTTATTTTACGCAGCAGTGGTTTGAAGATTGGGCCGGAGGATCGTGGGCCGGTAATTGCCGCAAGTAAGCGGACAGCCCGATATTTGTAATAAATGAATAAATTTGCCCCGGGCGAACAGCTTAAAATCAATGCATGAGTGATATGATAAAAGTGAGTGTCTGCGTAGTTACCTATAACCACGAGAAATTTGTAGCTAAAACGCTGGATTCTATATTGATGCAGCAAACTACATTTCCCTTTGAAATTGTGGTGGGCGACGACAACTCCAAAGACAATACTGCCGCGATCCTGAAGGAATATCAGCAGCGTTATCCCGACAAGATCAGGCTGTTGCTTCATCCCA
This sequence comes from Dyadobacter sp. CY343, assembly GCF_021390335.1. Lineage (GTDB taxonomy): Bacteria > Bacteroidota > Bacteroidia > Cytophagales > Spirosomataceae > Dyadobacter. The sequence continues at coordinate 470,558 of NZ_JAJUXK010000001.1, forward strand.
AGAATATGGGGCTGAACGGAAAATACAATGCATTGTCCACATTTGCCGCCGCGAAAGGTGAGTACATTGCGCAATTTGATGGTGACGATTACCTGACTTCCCCGCATAAGCTGCAAAAACAAGTGGAAATGCTCGATGCAAATCCGCATTATTCCGCCTGCTATCATAATGCGCGTGTTATTTTCGACGATAATGCAGCGCCTCCTTACCTGGTAAATTCTCTTGATAAACCTGAGATAACGGTCGACGATCTGATCGGGGAAGATGAATTGTGCTTTATTGCTACTTCCAGTCTGATGTTCAGGAGAGAGGATTTTGCAAAACATCCAGATCCTGAGTGGACTAACCTCTCGACCAGCGGAGATATTCCGCGCAATATCATGCTCGCCACGCGCGGACCGATCGGTTATATTAATGAAGAAATGTCCGTTTATCGGAAAAACAGGGGCGGGGCGAGCTTTGCTGACAACCATTACGGCGCTGATTTCCTTTTTAACCGTATTCAAATGTATTCGAATATTAATAAGGAATTGGGGTATAAATACGATGACCGGATCAAGAAAAATATCTCGGTATATTACTATAAGTTGCTGTTTTCCAGGGAGTACGGTCACACTTACTGGCCGAGGCTGAAATTTGCGCTTAAATATCTTTCCCTCGGCGACCCTGCGCCGGATCGAAGAAAAGAAGTGATCAGGGATTTTATCATTCCCGGCTTTGCAATGAAAATTTACAGCTTTCTTGCTCTCAACCTTTATAATCTGAAATCGAAAGCGAAAGCTTAAAACTTAAAAAGGGCCGCTACTGGCCCTTTGCTTATTCCTATGCCTGAATCTCCAAAAGAACGAGCTGAAAAATACCTTGACCTTGGTCACAGTGAAGCTGAGAACCACGCGAAAACGCAGCTCGAACTGTATGAAAAACGCGTAAAAGATACCGCATCGGCCACGAATGCGATCTCAGAGTTTTTCAAAACCAACCTGATCGATTTTGCTTGGCATTACCTGCGCAGCCGCTTCGGTCCCCGGCACCCTTATCAGGCTTATCCAAGAAATGGCGATACCGGCATTTATAAACTGCAATCCTCCATTCCCAGCCGCACCGAAATCAGCCTCGCTTTGCTGTCCGACTGGGCCAGCGATACGGAGGAGTCTGACAAGATAGCCAACCTGGTTTCCAGGTATACGCCCGATTATTCCATTCATATGGGCGATATTTACTTTGTAGGTACGCCGAAGGAGATCGAGTTAAATTTCACAGCGCCTTACGCTTCCTGGTATTACGGCGCGTCGGGCAGTCTCGCATTGTCGGGTAACCATGAAATGTATTCGAATGGAAATGCTTATTTCCAGCATTTGCTGCCCGCCATGTACGCGATGGAGGGTGAAATCAAGAAAACGCAGCAAGCCGGTTTTTTCTGTCTGGAAAATGACGACTGGCGGATTATTGGGATAGATACCGCCTACACTTCGGTGGGCCGCCCGCTGCTCGAAATCATTTCACCGCCCGATTGCCATTTAAAAAGGGAGCAGGTGGAGTGGCTTCGGGATGTTGTAAAGTTGGGAGATAAAGAAGATAAAAGAGGACTGGTTTTTCTGAGTCACCATCCTTATCTGTCCGCATTCCGGGAAGAATATCCCAAGCCAGGCGCTCAGATCAAGGAATTATTGGGCGAAGCCGACAGGCCGATCGTCTGGATATGGGGACACGATCACCGGCTTGTGATTTATGATATGGTCAAAAATGGCGACGGGCCGGTTGCCTACGGAAGATGTATCGGCCACGGTGGATTGCCGGTTGAAATTAAGCTGCCCGACGCGACTGATATCAAGAAAATTAAATATTACGATACGCGCGTGCGGACTGTAATTAAAAGGCATTCACTGGGTTACAATGGATTTGCAAGGGTATTGATCCAGGGGAAGGAGTTGAAGATCGAGTACCGGGATATTGAAGATACTTGCGTGTATGAAGAAGCCTGGGAGGTTGATAAACAAAATGGCCAGCTCTCCTGGAAAATCAATCACGTGATTCCGGAGCTGGCCATTCAGTAATATCCGGCACGTGGCCGGCAAGCAAATTAGTGATGGTGATCGGCGTCGTGGCTATTATCGCGGTAAAACGCTGCAAATGTGACGATCAGCCCAATTGTTCCTAATATAAATGTGAACAAATCGCCGAATATCGCAAGAATAGCAAATAGGATTACGAATGCTGCAATGTAAACAAAGCTTGATAATTTGGTTGATTCGGTATGTTGCGTTTCAGACATTTCTATATCGGTCATGTAATTGATTCCTTCGCGAAAATAATAATTACTCCTCAGGTTTCAGTTTTTCGGCTCGTTTTTTTAGGTGAAAAGCAGTGAATAGCAATCTGACTTGCAGCTTATTCTAAAATCAATACATTTGTTTTAATAAAATTCGCGGTAAAAAGGGTAGTGTAATCCACCTTTTCCAAGACTAAAATTCGTTCCAATGCCCTATTTGATCGGTTGTGATATCGGCACAACAAATGCAAAATCCGTCGCTTTTGATTCCGTTTCCGGTGATATTCTGGCTTCCCACAGTGAAGGTTATGAAATGAACCATCCTCAGCCCGATTGGAGCGAGGAGGATCCCGAAGAGATATTTCAGGCGGTTTGCAAAACGCTGCAAAAAGTAGTCGAGGAAGTAAAAGATAGCGAGCTGCTCGGCGTGAGTTTCAGCGCGGCTATGCACGCAGTGCTTGCATTGGATAAAAATGGAAAAAAGCTGACAGAACTGGTAATTTGGGCCGATAACCGCAGTTCCAAGATTGCTGTTAAACTACATGCGTCTCAGGTTGGCAAGAAAATATACAACAACAATGGAACGCCCATCCATGCGATGGCGCCGGTTTGTAAACTACTCTGGTTCAAGGAAAATGAACCCGGGCTCTACAAAAAAGCCAGCAAATTCATTGGAATCAAAGAATATGTGATTCATAGATTGACCGGGCAATATCTCGTGGATTATTCTATTGCTTCGGCTACCGGGATGTTCAATATCAGGGAATTGCAGTGGGATACTTATACTTTGAAAAAGCTGGGCTTAAAGTCTGAAAAGCTTTCCAGGGCAGTTTCTCCCTACCATATTGAGAAAGTACCTGCGGGTAACGAAGCAAAATTGCCGGCGGGGACTTCGTTGATCATGGGCGCGAGCGATGGTTGCCTGGCTAATCTGGGCAGCGGCGCAATTCATCCCGGTTCAATGGCCGTCACGATCGGCACCAGTGCAGCTGTGCGGATTTGTTCCAATAAGCCTTATTCTGATCAGTTAATGCAAACTTTCTGCTACGTACTCGACGAGCAAACCTATATAGTTGGCGGGCCTTCCAATAATGGAGCGGTGATTTTTGAGTGGCTTGTTAATACCTTTTATCCGAACGACGAATTCGATACAGTTGTCAAAGAGGCTTCTGAAATTGAACCGGGCGCCGATGGTCTGCTTTTTTATCCGTATTTACTCGGTGAAAGGGCGCCGCTTTGGAGTTCGATGGTCCGGGGCGGCTTTTCGGGGCTCGATATCCGGCATACCCGTGCGCATTTTGCCCGTGCCGTGATGGAAGGTATTATGCTGAATTTGTACAGTATTGGTAAAATTCTACTGGAAATGGGAAAGATCCGGACGATTTATGCAAACGGCGGATTTGCCCGCAGCCCGGCCTGGGTACAGATGCTGGCGGATGTTTTCGGTATTGAAGCAAAATTGAATGAAACCGTCGAAACCGGTGCGGTAGGCGCAGCGATGATGGGATTGAAAGCGCTGGGAGTTTACAATAGCTTCTCCGAACTGTCGTCTTTCACGACGGTAGGACAGGAATTTGACCCTGTCCCATCTGTTCACAAAATATATGATTCGCAGCACGAGCGTTTCAGCAAAGGTGCGCAGCTTATGCTTTCTCACGCGATCTGATCTTTTACATTTAAATACAAAAAATGCCCGACTGATCAGCCCGGGCATTTTTTGTATTGATGCAATTGAACCTAGAACTTGTAAGCAATGCTTAATCTGTAATTTCTCGGAGGCTCAGCCTGCCAGTAATAGGATGTGATCGGGTTACCTGCTTCGGTTGTGAAATTATAGGTACCACCGCTGTACAGGTATTTATCCAAAATATTAAACACATTGAGTGTCAGACGGATTTTGTCTTTTTCCCAAAACACACCACCATCAAGTTTGAAATAATCAGGAAGGTTGTAAGTGTTATCAGTATTGCTCCAAGTAGAAGTGGCGCGGTCGCCCTGGTAAGTGAAACCGCCGGATATTCCAGCACCTTTCAGCGCACCTTTCTGAGCTTTATAGCTCAGCCAGCCATTTGCAGTATGTTTTGCAAAACCCGGCACAGGATCTCCAACTTTGGCTACTTCCACTCCTTCGGTAACCTTGGTTACTTCTGAGTTGGTGTACGCATAATTGGCTGTCAGGTTCAAGCCCGGCCGGATCGTTCCGCGCACGTCGAACTCGATTCCCTGCGCCCTTTTCTGACCTAGTTCTACACTGAAACCTGAGTTTGCAGGACGCGTTGGGTCGCCGGTAAGCTCATTATTTTTAAGGATGCGGTAAAATGCCAGGGTTGTATTCCAGCGTCCGTCCGCCCAATCTCTTTTCAAACCAAATTCTGTATTGTTACCTGTGATCGGCTGCACCTTTTCGCCGCTGCTCAAACGTCCCGATTGCGGCAGGAACGCCTGGTCGTACAGCGCGTAAACTGAAGTGTTTTTAGTAAGTGAAATGCTCAAACCAAGACGGGGAGTAAAATGACTCGCTTTGTCGGGTGCCGCACCCCATTGTGCCTGGCTCAGGTTGGTATATCTTCCAGCAATAGTCAATCGGATCTTGTTGTCAAGGAATCCAAGTTCATCCTGCAAATACAGACCTGTGTACTTCTGGTCCATCAAACCACCTGCCTGTACAGCCCGTGCTTCGAGATTGAGGGTGCGGTCAAATACCGGGTAACCCGCGTTTGGCCTGCCGTAAAATGGAGCCTTAGGATTGAAGAGGCCGCCCAGTGTATCCAATGGAGCCGATTGTGCCCAGTCGGCAAGATATTCTTTTGAACCTACATCAATACCTCCCAAAAGGCGATGTACAACACCTCCCGTGGTTACTTTACCATTCACAAATACCTGTCCAAGCGTCATTTCGCTTTTTGCATCCCAGATACCCACACCACGCTGCATGGTCGCGTCCGGGTTCACCAGCCACGGCCACTGGCTGCTGCCTGCCATTTTGTAGTTCAGGTAAGCCAGCTGACCGGTAATTTTCCAGTCTGCATTGATTTGGTGTTGAAGATTAATAAAAATACTGTGGTCCGTGATCTTGGTCGGGCTAAGTCCCGGAGGCGTCGAGGTGTAATCTCTTGGCAGGGTAGCATATCCCTCTGGCGAGAAAGCGTAGTAAGAACCCACATCCGACATTTTGGCGTATTGCAGCGCGTATTCGGCGGTCAGTTTCGTTTTTTCGTCGATCTGATAAGTGATTACCGGCGCAACGCTGTAACGGTTATTGTATTCATTCGGGCGGAAAGATCCTTTATTTTGGCCTGCCAGGTTGAGGCGATACAGGAATTTCCCGTCTTTGCTGAGCTTACCATCCAGGTCGAGCGTAGCGCGGTACAGGTCGAAACTTCCTATTGTGAAGCTTGCTTCTCCTTTGGTTTCACCGGTTGGTTTTTTGGTAACTACATTATAAAGTCCGCTTGGGTCGCCATTTGCAAGCATAAATCCAGCCGGGCCTTTCACGAACTCAATGTGATCTACAAAACTCATATCCTCAGTCAATGGACCCCAGAATGAGTTTACGATATTAAAACCGTTACGAAAAGCCTGGATCTGCGAACCGCGCATGCTGATATTGGCATACATATCTCCCCAGTGTTCGAGGCGGGTTGCGCCGCTTACATTGCGGATCAACCCATCGCTCATACTGATAATCTGCTGATCTTCAAGTGCTTTTGAAGTTACTACCTGTACATTCTGAGGGGTTTCCAGAATAGGGGTCATCAGTTTCAGGCTGGGGGAGAGGTTTTCATTGCTATATACATTTCCGCCCTTTACGATCACTTCCTGCAATTGATTGGCACTTTCTAAAAGTGTAATAGAAATCTCGGCAGTTTCGCCAGCCAGAATATCAATCGGTTTTTCCAGCGTTTCGGAGCCAACGAAGCTAATAAGCAAAGTATATGCGCCGGCTTTCAGTCGCTCAATTGTGAATTTTCCTTGAGAGTCCGAAATGTCACCCTTCGAAGATCCTTTGATACCCACGGAAACAGATTGGGCCGGCTGCCCGTCAGAACTTAGTATTTGCCCTGTAACTCTGCCCGTTTGCGCAAAGGCAGCGGCAGTTGTCAGCAGCAACAGAAGGAGCGTGTAGATTTTTTTCATTTCTTATGAATTGGACTTTGGAGTTAATAAGCGCGCAAATATGAAACGGGTAATTTTGCGATACAAGTTTTTATTTAGATTTATTTAAAATAACGATGATCAACCGATCGCTCCCAATTATTAAAAGGGCATAAGAAAAGCCGCACAATCCAGGATTGCGCGGCTTTCAAAATTTGCGGGTTGCTATGCTATTTTTTCTCTTCCACAGCCTCGACCATTTTCTCGGTGATCATTTTCTTCTCAGAAGAGTTACCCCAGGAGTTCATGATATAGTTCATCACATCGGCGATCTCGTCATTTCCAAGTCCGGGACTCGGCATCATATTGTCGTATTCAACTCCATTCACTTTAATCTTGCCCATTAAACCGAATTTGACAGCCTTGATCCCGTTTTCCGGATTTTCCATAAAGTAATCAGACTTTGCCAAAGGCGGGAAAGTGGCAGTTACGCCCTCGCCGGTACCCATGTGACAACTGATGCAGTTTTCTGAATAGACCATTTTTCCGCGTTCAATGCTCTTCGCCAGTTCGTCGTCCTGAGTAGGAAAAACAGCGGAGCAAAAGACAATCCCGGAAAGTAAAACCAATATAAGTTTCATGTATTAATTAGCTTTTTGGGCTGATACGCACCACTTTACCCGAATTTTCAAGTACCACATAAATGTTACCGTCCCAGCCCTGGCGTACGTCACGAACGCGGCCGATTTTATCAAAAATCACTTCGCGCTTGGTAACCTTATTTCCCTTAACAGTAAGGTGTTGCAGTTGCATAAACTTCAACGAACCTACTATCAGGTCACCTTTCCAGTCTTTGAATTTATCGCTGGTTACGAAAGTCATTCCGCAAGGTGCGATCGACGGTCTCCAGAAGATCACTGGCTGTTCCAAACCAGCTTTTGCAGTATCTTTTGAAATAATGCTATTGTCATAATCGATACCGTAAGTGATCAGCGGCCAGCCGTAGTTTTTGCCTTTTTCGACAATATTAAGCTCGTCTCCGCCTTGTGGGCCGTGTTCGTGCTCCCAGATCACGCCGGTAGTCGGATGAATAACCATTCCCTGCGGATTACGGTGACCGTAAGTCCAGATCTCAGGTTTCGCGCCAGCCGTCTTCACGAAAGGATTGTCAGTAGGGATCTTTCCGTCTTCAAACAACCGCACCACTTTTCCCTGGTCTTTACTCAGGTTCTGTGAGTTCTCCTTCTGGCCTCTTTCGCCCAGTGAAAGGAATACGTAACCTTTTTTATCAAAAACAATACGTCCGCCGAAATGGACATTTCCTTTTACATTAGGAAGCGCCTTGAACAAATGCTGAATATCAGTCAGCTCTTTGCCTTTCAGTTTTGCGCGCATCAATGCAGTATTTGCACCGCCGTCGTCGCCTTCTTCACCATCTTTCTTAGGAGAAGAATAGCTGATATAGATCCAGCCGTTTGTTTTATAATCCGGGTGCAAGGCAATATCAAGCAAACCACCCTGACCTTTGTACCAAACTTCGGGAATACCTGCAACTGGGGTAGCATCGAGCTTGCCTTTTGAAACTAGGCGCAACTTGCCGCCGCGCTCAGTTACCAGAATATCGCCGTTTGGAAGCAATGCAGAAGCCCACGGCATGGTGAGGCCGGTTGCTACTGTGTCAACTTTCAGGTCGGATTCGGCCAGCAAACTTTTGCCCGGACCATTATTGTAGCTCATTAAGCCCACAGAGGCGGTTAGTAACATCCCTCCCAGCGCGAGCGGAAGGTATTTCTTGAAAACGGAAGAGTTCTTGTTCATAATTTATGGTGAATAAAGCTTGGTTAAAATTTAGAAATGCCCACTATTTAACTAATTCCAGCTCATTTAAGTGTGCTGTGATCGTTTTGATTTCGTCTGCGCTCAATGAAATATCCATTGCCGCAGCGTTTTGTAGAGCCTGTTTGGAATCTCTTGCGCCTGCCAGCGCAATCGTAATGCCCGGTTGCTCGACAGTCCAACGTAACACCAGCTGGCCTAGTGTCGCATTCTTCTCGTCCGCAATCGGTTTTATTTTGTCCAAAAACTCATTAACCCTTTTTAGATTTTCGTCTTTGAAAAAATAAAGAGAAGCGCGGTGATCGTCAGGTGCGAATTGGTGACCAGGTTTCATTTTGCCGGTCAGTAACCCGCGTTCCATTGGACTATATGCCAGAATAGACTTTTCGTGCTCAATGCAATAGGGTACCAGTTCTTTTTCATTTTCCCTTTTCACCATACTATAAGGAACCTGATCCGAAACCAGATTGATGTATTTCGAGGCCTCGCGCATCAGGTTAGCGTCGTAGTTACAGACACCTGCAAAACGCACCTTACCTTGCTCAATCAGCAAACTTACTGCCTCCATTGTCTCCTCGATCGGCGTTGTTTTATCGTGCCAGTGGATCTGGTAAAGGTCGATATAGTCGGTACCCAGTCGTTTCAGGCTGTCTTCGCATTCTTTAATAATGCTGTCTTTCGCGGCATATTTATAAATGTCAATATCCTGACCCTCGTTGTTTTTGCTGTGCATCGCAAAATCGCCGGTCGTCACATCCCAGCGCATTCCATATTTGGTCAGGATCTGGACTTTATCGCGGGAAATATCTTTAATAGCCTCACCCACAATTTCTTCGCTCAATCCCTGCCCGTATACCGGCGCAGTATCAATGGAAGTTACGCCCGCATCGTATGAATCGCGTATCGCTTTCACAGCGTCACTTCGCTCCGAACCTCCCCACATCCATCCCCCGGCAGCCCAGGCGCCGAATGTGATAACAGAAAGTTCAAGATCAGCTTTTTCAGGGTTGTCGGAATTACCTACTTTTCGATATTGCATGGTTGTTGTTGGCTTTTAGCTGTTAGCGTTTAGCTATTAGCTTTTTTAGTTTGATGAAATAAATGTTGTTTGGAACTCATAAATAAACGCAGCAATTACTTTAACAGCTAACAGCTAACAGCTAACAGCTAACAGCTAACAGCTAACAGCTAACAGCTAACAGCTAACAGCTAACAGCTAACAGCTAACAGCTAACAGCTAACAGCTAACAGCTAACAGCTAACAGCTAATAGCTAACAGCTAATAGCTAACAGCTAACAGCTAACAGCTACTTGCTCAAAGAAAACGGCGCGGCTTCTGGCTTGGTTCCCCACGTTTTGGATGGTTTGCTGCCCATATTAAATTGCACTGTGCCGCCTTTTTGAATATCAGCGTGTTCGAGGTACGTATTTCCGTAGCTTTTTCCATTCAGGTTCGCAGCCTGGATGTACATATTCTTGTCGCTGTTCGCCGGGGCTTGTACTACAAATTTCTTGCCATTCTCCATAGTCAGTGTTGCTTTTTTGAAAAGTGGCGAACCGATCACGTATTGCGTGGTCCCCGGCGTGACCGGATAGAAGCCTAGCGAAGAGAAGACGTACCAGGCGGAAGTTTGTCCATTGTCTTCGTCACCACAGTATCCGTCGGGTGTAGGTTGGTACAATCTGCGCATTACTTCTCTCGACCAGTATTGTGCCTTGTCCGGTGCGCCAGCGTAGTTATACAAGTAAATCATGTGCTGGATCGGCTGGTTTCCGTGTGCGTAATTTCCCATATTCATGATCTGCATTTCGCGGATTTCGTGGATCGGGAAACCGTAATAGCTATCGTCGAAGATCGGGGGTAATGTGAAAACGGTATCCAGTTTCTGAACAAAAGCCTCGCGTCCGCCCATTAAACCGATCAAACCTTTTACATCCTGAAAAACGGACCAGGTATAGTGAATGCTGTTTCCTTCGGTAAATGCATCGCCCCATTTGAATGGATTAAAAGGCTTTTGAAACTGTCCGTCTTTGTTTTTGCCGCGCATCCATTTGGTTTCCGGGTCAAAAAGGTTGCGGTAGTTCTGGCTTCTTTTCAGATAAAGATCAACTTCCTTTTGGGGCTTTTTCAATTCTTTGCCCAACTGAGCAATGCAGAAATCTGCGTAAGCGTATTCCAGCGTTCTGGCCGCATTTTCATTGACTTTCACGTCGTAAGGAACATAACCCAGCTCGTTGTAATATTCATGACCAAAACGGCCAACTGAGCTCACCGGGCCAGCATTCTCGGTATTTTTTAAGATCGCTTCGTATAGTTTATTGATGTCGTAGCCGCGGATTCCCTTCACGTAAGAGTCGGCGATGAGCGAAGCGGAATTGGAGCCGATCATACAATCTCTGTGACCCGGACTTGCCCATTCCGGCAGAAAGCCACTTTCATCGTAAGCGTTTGCCAAACCTTCCATGATCTGCCCGTTGAGAGTAGGGTACATTAAGGTAAAGAATGGGAAAACCGCCCGGAATGTATCCCAGAAACCATTGTCTGTAAACATATATCCCGGCCGCACTTCGCCGTTGTACGGACTGTAATGCACTACTTTATTAGCTTTATCAAATTCATAAAACTTCCTCGGAAATAGCAGCACGCGGTAAAGGCAGGAATAAAAAGTGCGGATCTGGTCGATATTGTCGCCTTCGACCTGAATACGGGAAAGCTCCTGGTTCCAGACTTTTTCACCTTTGTCTTTGGTAATATCAAAACTGTCATTACCCAACTCGCGTTGCAGGTTAAGCTCAGCCTGTTCCGGGCTGATAAATGAAGATGCTACTTTCAAACCCACCTTTTCTCCCCGTTTTGTTTTGAAACCGATCACAGCTCCAACGTGGTTTGCTTTCAATTCAAGGGTATCCTTTGCAAGCTGTTTGCCGCGGAATGCGGAGTTGAATGTGAATGCTTTATCAAAAATTAATACAAAATAGTTCTTGAAATTGGCCGGGACGCCGCCGCTGTTTTTGGTGGTATAACCGATGATTTTCCGTTCTCCGGGGATGATTTTCACATAAGACCCTTTATCGAATGCATCAACCAAAACATAGGAACTGTCTGACTCAGGAAATGTGAAGCGGAACTGGGCTGCTCTTTCAGTCGGCGCGATTTCTGTCGTAACGTCATAGTCGGCCAGGTACACCTTATAATAATGCGGCCTGGCAGTCTCTGCTTTGTGCGAAAACCAGCTCGCGCGGCTCTCTTCGTCTATTTTCAATTTTCCTGTGACAGGCATAATGGAGAACTGGCCGTAATCATTTATCCATGGGCTCGGCTGGTGCGTCTGTTTGAAGCCGCGGATCTTCTCAGCATCATACATATAACTCCATCCGTCACCCATTTTTCCGGTCTGCGGCATCCAGAAATTCATGCCCCAGGGTAATGCGATGGCCGGATAAGTATTCCCCGCCGAGAGACTGAACTTCGACTGCGTTCCCATCAGCGGGTTCACGTAATCGACCAGTTTTGGCTTTTCAGCCGTTTGTCCAAATACAATGGAGGTATTTAAAAGAAAAAGTATCAGGTAGAGGCAACTTTTTTTCATTGAGCTGGTATAAAATGATTCAGAAAATGCGTGATCGCGACAAATGTAATGCAAGGTTGTGGAAGAAGAATCAATCGAATCAAGAATTGCAACCGTTTGCGGTATGACATTTTGTACCGGCATAGTTCTTTTCGGAACCGAGGCAGAGTTCCATACTTTCCGGCTTAATCATATCCTAAAAGATCACCGGGACCGTTCCTTATAACAGAACTGGTTTGAAACACATATTATCTTACATATTGATATAAAATACGATGACTGAACACTTAAATCGCCTGACCCCCCGGCAAATCGTTTTTGAGCTTGACCAATACATAATCGGACAAAATGACGCGAAAAGGAATGTCGCGATCGCATTGCGGAACAGGTGGAGAAGAATGAACAGCCCGGCGGACATTCAGAAGGAAATTATTCCAAACAACATATTGATGATCGGCGCCACGGGTGTCGGAAAAACAGAAATAGCCCGTCGGCTTGCTAAAATTGCCGACGCCCCATTTGTAAAAGTGGAGGCTTCGAAATTTACCGAGGTAGGTTACGTGGGTCGCGACGTGGAAAGCATGGTACGCGATCTGGTTGAACAGGCTGTGGGCATGGTGCGGATGCAGAAAAAGGAGGAAGTGAAGATTAAGGCTGAACAGGCCGTGGAAGATATTATTCTCGACGCGTTGATCCCGCCGGTGCACGTATCCGGTACGCCGCGCGTGAAGACCGAGAATGGAAATGACGATATGCCCGATGATGACGGCGAGCTTAATCAAAGGACGAGAGAACGTTTTCGTGAGAAAATCAGGAATGGAGAGTTGGATAGCCGCAAGATTGAAATTGAAGTACAGCAGAATCAAGCACCGAATGTGGGAATGATCGGTGGTGCTGTGGATGATGTTTCGATGATGAATATCCAGGAAATGATCGGTAATATGATGCCGAGACGCGGCAAAAAGCGAAAAGTGACCGTGGAAGAAGCGCGCAAAATCCTGCTTGACGAAGAGGCTTCCAAACTGATCGATATGGATGAGGTGAAGGTAGAGGCGATCAAAAAGGCAGAAAACCTCGGGATTATTTTTATTGATGAAATTGATAAGGTAGCATCGAGCCGCTCAGGCGGAGGCGGCGGCCCCGATGTAAGCCGCGAAGGTGTGCAGCGGGATTTGCTTCCTATTGTGGAAGGCAGTGCGGTAAATACCAAGCACGGCGTAATCAATACCGACCATATTCTTTTTGTAGCCGCAGGTGCATTTCACGTATCAAAACCTTCCGATCTGATTCCCGAGTTACAGGGACGTTTTCCGATTCGTGTTGAGTTGAATAGTCTTACAGAATCAGATTTTTACCAAATTCTGAAAACTCCAAAAAATGCGCTGACCAAGCAATATGAAGCGATGATGGAATCAGAAGGCGTAGAGCTGATCTTCGAAGACGGCGCATTGCGCGAAATGGCTAAAATTGCGTTTGAAGTAAATAGTGAAGTTGAAAATATCGGTGCAAGACGTTTGCAAACCGTTATGAGCCTGCTACTGAACGATTTCATGTTCGATATCCCCGACGTAATCGGCGCAGATTCCCAAATCACCGTCACCGCAGATATGGTAGGAGAGAAGCTCTCGCATTTGGTGAAGAATCGCGATTTGAGTCAGTATATTTTGTAAATGGGAGGATGGAGGAAGGGAGGATGGAGAATGTTTTCTTTCTCCTTTTCTCCTTCCTCCTTCCTCCCTTTATTCCCTTTCCTCCCTTTCAAAAAAACAACCACTTCAAAGCAATCGAAAATTCTTTGCTCCATTGGCTTTCGGAATGTTGTCCTTTTGGGTCGATGCTGGTTTTGATCTGTACGCGGTCGTAGCCAAATCGTTGTGTTTCGAGCGTTTGGGTCAACTTCGTAAAGTTGGCTAGCATGTTCGGGCCTTCTTTTCCGCCAGCGTATAAATAGATCCGTGTTTCGAATGGTTCGAAAAAGTGTATTACATCGAAATAAATGCGTTGGGAAATCCAGAGGGAAGGTGAGAATGCCATGATCCTGCCAAATACCTGAGGGAACATCAATGCCGCATAGATGCTCAGCAAACCTCCCACAGAACTTCCACCTATTCCGGTATTCAACCTGTCGCGTTTCGTACGATACTTTTTATCGATCTGCGGTTTAAGCGTTTCTGAGATAAACCGCAAAAAATGTTCGCCGCGGCCTTTGCCGAGTTTTGTATTGACATAAGGCGAAAATTCTTCAATCCTGTCCTCCTCGGCATGATCAATCGCGACGATGATAACGCCCGATTTACTTTCCTTAGCCAGTTTTTCAAGGCTTTGGTCAATATTCCAGTTACCATATTCGGATCCTTCGCCAAAAAGGTTCTGGGCGTCGGTCATGTAAAGCACAGGAAAGCTCAGGTCGGGTCTGTCGTAATAATCGTGCGGTAGCAGCACCTGTATCTTTCTCGTCCTTCCAAATTGAGGAATTTCGAAATTTTCGGAGACTAGCTCTACGATCGGTGATAGATCAGTTTTTTCCAGAATACCTGTCTGCCAGCGTTTTACAATATCCTGGATCACGTTATCTTTTTCTGGAATACTGCGATTGGCGTAAGGATTGCCAAATTCATCCAGTTCTACCTGGTCCCATCCGCCACGGGTATATTTGTATTCGAGGGGAAAGGTGAGTTCCGCTTCTTCGGGGAATTGAAAAATGTACTGGCCTGGTTCCACTAATGTCATCTGGTATTCTTCCAGATCGGGAAGCCATTTGCAAAAACTTCCGGTGATGTAAACCGGGCGCTTATCAACTGGTGTGGTACTTAGTTCAATGGTGAGTGTTTCAACTTCAATTTGCATTACTTGTAGAGTCACATTTGGGTTACGTCAATGCAAAAGTACTTAATTGTCAGCTCTTCTAGCGTAATTTACAAATTCGAATTTCAAAGAATGCCTTTCGTCGTGCTCGTGCACACTACGCTCGGTCTCCTGCCACTTCTCCGGTTCAGCTATTTGAAAATACGTGTCGCCGTCAATCTCGGTATCTACTTCGGTCACATACAAGCGATCGGCCAGCGGCTGGGCCTGTTTGTATAACTCTCCACCTCCGATCACAAAAACTTCTTCACTCTCAATTTCCGCTGCCAATGCAATAGCCACTTCGAGTGAATGAGCCACAATTATTCCCTCATAATCAAAATCTGGATTTCGGGTAACCACAATCGACGTTCGGCCAGGTAGCGGCTTCCCGATCGATTCAAACGTTTTCCTTCCCATAATCATCGGGTGATTCAACGTCAATTGCTTAAACCGCTTTAAATCGTCCGGCAACCGCCACAACAACTGATTGTCTTTTCCGATAACCCCGTTATTGGATACCGCCACTATGATCGCTATTTCCATTTCTACAAATGTTTCATCCCTCTGGGATTTGCTTTTTCTGTGATTTACCTTTTTTTCTACCGATGTTTTGTCGCGCTGCGACTTTTGTTTTATTTATAAATGATGACATTTCCGAGAAATCGCGTAGCGATGTCAGATCTGTACCCCACCTGCCTGCCACTAAACTTTTCTAAAATCGCGTAGCGATGCAATGTCTGTAAGCCGTAGCGACGCAATGTCTGCACCCCACCTGCCTGCACCTAACCTTTTCTAAAATCGCGTAGCGATGCAATGTCTGTAAGCCGTAGCGACGCAATGTCTGCACCCCACCTGCCTGCCAACTAACCTTTTCTAGAACCGCGTAGCGATGCAATATCTGTAAAGCCGTAGCGATGCAATGTCTGTAAAGCCGTAGCGATGTAATATCTGTCGACGTAGCTGTCCGGCCGGAACTGCCTATCGAAATTTTTTATTTGGGCTTTTCAAAAATGTATGCCTCGTTGTAATCAATTGCGAATTCTTCTAGGATTGTCATGTATTCATCCAAAAATTCGACTTTCCTGTGATGTTCTTTTTGATTTTGAATATAGCGGATCACGTTGTTTACTGCCGATTTACTATACGAAAACACCCCATACCCGATCTGCCACTCAAATCTCGAACCGCAATACTCGCGACTATTGATCCATTGCGATGAATCGGCTTTCACATCCTGCATTAAACTTGCGATACTTTGTGTGGTCTGAAATCCGATAAACATATGAACGTGATCCTCCGTGCCGTTAATCGCGAGCATTTTGTGCTTGTTCTTCTGCACTATGCCCGTGATATACTTGTAAAGGTCGGTTTCCCACGTAGGATCAATCAATGCAGCGCGGTATTTGGGAGTGAAAACGAAATGCAGGTGGACTTGCGAATACGTGTTTGCCATTTTTTAAGAATTATAGTGTGTTAAAATTTCTTCGTTCGACTCAATCTCAGAGCTTATATCCCCGCAGGAAATCCCCGACCGCCATTTTCTTCTTCCCTTCCAATTGTAACACTTCCACTGCAACCCAGCCGTCACCGGTTTTGAAATGCAGAAATGATTTTTGGTCTGTATTAAATTCTCCCGGAGTACCTGCCTCACTCAGATCCAGTACTTTCGTTTTGAAGACTTTGCAGGAAAGCCCGTTCAACGTGGTCCAGGCGGCGGGGTAGGGAGATAAGCCTCGTACGAAATTATGTATTTCGATGGATGTCTTGTTCCAGTCTATTTCGCAGGTTTCACGGAAAATCTTGGGGGCTAGTTTTATCTCTTTGGATTCATCCTGCGGCTCCTGCGGATATTCTCCGGCTTCAATTGCTTTCACCGTTTTCACCACTAGCTTCGCACCTTTTTCCATTAGCCTGTCGTGCAACGTACCCGCATCGTCGTCCTCCGAAATAGGTTCTTTGTCCTGAAAAATGATCTTGCCGGTGTCAATCTCTTTCTCGATAAAAAAAGTGGTCACGCCCGATTCGGTTTCTCCATTGATCACCGCCCAGTTTATCGGCGCTGCGCCACGGTATTGAGGCAGTAGCGAGCTGTGGAGGTTGAATGTACCCCTCGGCGGCATATTCCAGACTACCTCCGGAAGCATACGGAACGCGACTACCACCTGCAAGTCGGCTTGGAACGATTTCAGTTGTTCCAGAAATGCCGGATCGCGTAGTTTTTCAGGTTGTAAGACCGGAATTCCCTGAGATTCTGCATAGATCTTTACCGGGGAAGCAGTCTGTTTCTGACCTCTTCCCGAAGGCTTGTCGGGCACGGTTACTACCGCCACAACATTAGAATTGCTTTCGACCAGACTTTGTAAACTCGGGACCGCAAACTCGGGCGTTCCCATGAAGATTATCCTGAATGTATTTGACATAGTCACTCTACTGCTTTTCACAAATATGGTGTTACCATTCGCAAATATTATTATTTTTGTCGTTCTTAAACGCAAATTATGTTGAAGTCTAAGTTACATAGCAGCCCAAAAGACAAGGTCTTCTAGCCTGATTCTACGAGTGTAGTTACTCTTGTAGAGCGGTCTTTGAGCCGTTCTTTTTTTTTATCTGGAAATCAAAAAAACATTAAGACAAAAAACCAACAATTAAGGTCATGGCTAAAATTTCATACTATACGGAGGAAGGATTAAACAAGCTGAAAAATGAGCTGAATGATATGAAAACCAAAGGCCGCACGGCCATTGCTGCCCAAATTGCAGAGGCCCGTGATAAAGGAGATTTGAGTGAGAATGCTGAATATGACGCGGCAAAAGATGCGCAGGGAATGCATGAAATGAAAATTGCAAAGCTGGAAGAAATCCTTTCAACGGCGCGGGTGATCGACGAATCTTCTATTGACAATTCCCAGGTTTCGGTGCTCTCGAAAGTGAAGATCAGAAACCGGAAAAACGGAATGGAAGTAACATATATATTGGTTTCAGAAGAAGAAGCCGACCTGAAAACTGGTAAAATATCAGTAGGTTCTCCGATCGGGAAAGGTTTGCTGGGTAAAAAGATAGGGGATACAACCGAAATCAAAGTGCCTGCCGGCGTGATGGAATTCGAGGTCCTGGATATAAGTCGTTTCAGCGAATAGATATTGTTTATAAGAAATTTGGATCGTGGGCCGAAGTGGCATTCACGGTCCAATTTTTTTGTTTCAAGGTACATACAACGGCAAAATGAAAATCAAAGGATTCATACTCAGCATTTCGTTTCTCTGGGTGGAAGGTATGGCGATATTTCCTTTTATTTTACTCAAAACCAAAAATCCTGGCCGCTTCCTGATCAACCACGAAAGGATACATTTGAAACAGCAGCTCGAACTCGGGCTGATCCTCTTTTACGCCTGGTACTTCATCGAATATTTAATCCGGCTCGCCCAATACAAAAAACATTATTTAGCCTATCTTCATATTTCGTTTGAACGCGAAGCTTTTCAGCATCAGGCTGATCTTGAATACCTCAACAAGCGTCCATTCTGGGCTTTTTTGAGGTATTTGAAAAGATAAAGAGCATTGGGCGAAGCACTTCAGACAAATCAATTTCAATACATTTTTAAATCGATTTATGGCAGACAAGAACACAGAGTTTCTTTATAAGTATTTAAATAATGCATCCCCAACAGGCTTCGAATCAACAGGTCAGCAGATCTGGCTGGACTATATCAGGCCCTATATTGATGAGGAAATTATTGACACGTACGGTACCGCTGTCGGCGTTATCGGGGCCGGGCAAAATTACAAAGTGGTGATCGAGGCGCATTCGGATGAGATTTCCTGGTTTGTAAATTACATTTCTGACGACGGCTATATTCACGTGCGCCGCAATGGCGGATCCGATGCTGCGATCGCGCCTTCTATGCGCGTTAATCTGCATACTGCAAAAGGGATTGTTAAAGGCGTTTTCGGGTGGCCGGCGATTCACGTACGCGAGGTGGCCAAAGACCAGGTTCCCAAAGTGCACGAGCTTTTTATAGATGTGGGCGCGGCGAAAAAGGATGAGGTTCTTGAAATGGGCATTCACGTTGGGACCGTTGTGACATTTGCAGACGGACTTGACGAACTGAACGAAAAATACTATGTAGGCCGCGCGCTGGATAACAGAATGGGCGGCTACATGATCGCGGAAGTGGCGCGTATGCTGCATGAGAACAATGTGCGTTTGCCTTTTACATTATATGTAGTGAATGCAGTTCAGGAAGAAATTGGATTACGCGGTGCAGAAATGATCGCTCGCCGACTGAAACCCGACCTGGCGATTGTAACCGATGTGACCCACGATACACAGTCTCCGATGTACAATAAAAAGGAGCAGGGCGATTTGAAGGCTGGCAATGGCCCTGTGATCTGCTACGGTCCGGCGGTTCAGAATAATGTGCGTGACCTGCTGATCAGCGTGGCCGACGAAAAGAAGATCCCTTTTCAGCGCCAGGCAGTAAGTCGCTCGACCGGAACTGACACCGATTCGTTCGCCTATTCAACCGAAGGAATTGCATCTGCATTGATCTCATTACCATTGAAATACATGCACACAACGGTAGAAATGGTGCACAAGGAAGATGTGAAAAACGTAATTCAGCTGATGTACGACGTACTTTTGTCGCTTAAAGGCGATGAAGATTTCAGATATATTAAGTAATTTAGATTGCGCTTCCCGGACGAAAGTCCGGGAAGTTTTTAAGACCCATACAACCCATTTTAACATCAACAAATATGAAAATCACTACAAAATGGACAACCGGGCGCGGGGTAGGGGAGCCGCCATCAATCCCCACAACAAATTCTTCAAACAATCCACCGAGTATACTTCCGAGGACTGGCAGCAATGGGAAGACCCTGAGGTAAATCCCAAAACCCAGTTTATTGAAGAAGAATCCAAAACCTTACTAAGCGTTTCCGACAGTCCCGATCTCGGGAACTTCCATTCCGTAAATCCCTACCGGGGCTGCGAGCATGGCTGTATTTACTGTTACGCGCGCAATTCCCACGAGTATCTTGGCTATTCAGCCGGACTTGATTTTGAGACAAAAATCGTAGTCAAAAAGAATGCGCCCCAGCTGCTTGAAAAGCTTTTTAACTCTAAAAAGTGGGAGCCTACCAGCATTCACATTTCGGGGAATACGGATTGCTACCAGCCGGGCGAAAAGAGATACCGCATTACCCGACAGCTGCTGGAAATTTGTCTGCGCTACCGGAACCCGGTTAGTGTGCTGACCAAAAACGCATTGATACTGCGTGATCTCGACCTTTTTGAAAAGCTGGCAAAGCTCAATCTCGTCCACGGCGCTATTTCCATCACATCTTTAAATGAAGACCTGCGGCAAAAGCTTGAACCGAGGACTGTAACCGGAAAACGGCGGTTGCAAGTGGTGAAAGCATTAACCGAAGTCGGGGTACCGATGGGTGTGATGACGGCGCCGATCATTCCCGGATTGAACGACCACGAAATTCCTTCGATCATCGAAGCCGCTGCCGAAAACGGCGCGCTTTGGGCTAATTATACGGTTGTGAGATTGAATGGAGCGATTGGTACTATATTCGACGAATGGGTGCACCACCATTTTCCTGACCGTGCTGCCAAGGTTTTGAACCAGATCAAAGAATGTCACGGCGGGAATGTCAACGATTCGCGTTTCGGGTACAGAATGGTGGGCGAAGGGAATTTTGCGGAGCATATCAGGCAGCTGCACAATCTGGCTTGCCGAAAACATTTCAAAGGTGGAGAAATACCAGAGCTGGATACCACGCAGTTTATGCGGGCGGGGCAAATGCGGCTGTTCTGATTTTTTAATGCCACGAATACACGAATGTAACACGAATGAAAACTTCAATTCCGATATTATGAAACTGTCATTATATGCGTTGTACCTCGCCGCCAACATGCTGCTGTTCAATAATTGCGTCAATACCTCCGCCAGTAAAAATCCGGTATTGACAGGAAATGATACGATCAGCACACCAGGTGCAAATGCGGGCGTGAATGTACCTGTCACCGGCGCGGACCAGATTTCAGAATATATTCCTTATCTGAAAGGGAAAAAAGTGGGAATCGTGATCAACCAAACCTCCATTATCGGCAGCAAACCGATGGTAGATAGTCTGGTGGCACTGGGCGTAAACGTCGTCGCGATTTTCGGCCCGGAGCATGGTTTTCGCGGAACTGCGAGCAATGGCGATAAGGTAAGTGACAGCGTTGACGAGAAAACGGGCATCCCGGCAATTTCACTTTACGGAAAATTGAAGCGACCTACGAATGAACAAATGGCCAAACTGGATGTCATGCTGTTCGATATTCAGGATGTAGGCGCGCGTTTTTACACCTATATCAATACCCTCGGCCACGTAATGGAAGCCTGCGCCGAGAATAATAAGGAAATGCTGATTCTTGACCGGCCTAATCCCAACGGTTTCCTCGTCGACGGGCCGCTATTGGAGGATCATTTGCATTCAGGCATTGGTATGTACCGCATTCCTATTTCCCACGGATTAACGATCGCCGAATTGGCGCAGATGATTAATGGGGAAGGCTGGCTGAAAAACAAGATGCAGTGCAAATTGAAGATCATCAAAATCAACAACTATACGCACGATACTCCGTACACTTTGCCGGTACTGCCCTCGCCGAACTTGAATACGCAGCAGTCGATCATGCTTTATCCGCATATCTGCATGTTTGAAGGAACGATCGTGAGCCAGGGACGAGGTACTTACATGCCATTTACTGTATTGGGTGCGCCGTTACTGAAAGACAAATACGCATTTTCATTTACACCAAAAAGCATAAAAGGAATGAGCGAAACGCCACTGCACCAGGATAAAGCGTGTTTTGGCCTGGATCTCCGGGAATATGATATGAAAGAGATCCGCAAATCCGGGAAGCTGCATCTGGGTTGGCTGATTGAAATGTACAAAGCTTATCCTGACAAAGAGCGCTTTTTCGACAGATCGCAGAGCAAGCAAATGGGCAATTTCGATTTGTTGTCAGGAACTGAAAATTTGAGAAAACAGATCATCGCAGGTACATCGGAAGAAGAAATCAGAAAAAGCTGGGAGCCTGGACTTTCGCAATACAACGAGGCGCGCAAAAAGTACCTTCTTTATCCCTGAACCCGGTATTTCCTGAAAAATTTGAGCGACTGCATGAGCGCGAGCAGGATGAAAATGAGTGAAAAAATGTGCGTCGATAGCCAGGGACTGGCGGTGGAAGTTTTCTGTAATATCTTTTCAAAAACCATTACAAAAAGAAAAACGCCTGTAAATGTGCCTGTCGAAGTACCGAAAATATAGGCATATTTCTTACTGTCTTTTACTTCAATCAACTCGGCATTAACCAGATACAGGTTCCAGCCCAGCCAAAACGGTACTTGAACCAGATTGATGCAATTCAGGAAAATGCCAAGCAGGAACGGGGAATAGCCTGATAAATAATCAGGTATTGCCTTATCTCCGACTGCCTCCTGCCCATTGTAAAACGAAACTGCCAACACCAACATAAACAGGATCGACAAAATTTCGGTACTTTTTGTAAACCGCTTATGCCGGTGAAGCCAGTTTGCAGCTTTCAAAGTGAGCAGGATAAGCAGGAATTCGACGATCACGACACCCAACAAAAACAGGGTGAGGCTGCTCATTCCCTGTGTTTCGTAAATTTTCAGTGCGATTACGTTGATATAACCCAGTGGCAGCGAGCCCACCATACTGACTATAAAACCGACAAGCAAATTTTTCAGATGGACCATTTGCTAAAACCTTTCGAGCTTTTTTACGTGCAATTTATTTTGTCTCAGCATGTCCAGACCTTCCAGAAAAGTCAGGAATCGATGTCCGTTTGCATGGTTGAGTTTGCTGATTTTGAAAAGCATTGAAAAGTGGCGGACGATCTCTTTCCAGGCTGTGAATATGGACTGACCCGGATCGTAAATGTGGGTAGGCTCACTTCCGGCACCATTTAGTTCTATAATAGAGAGATTCTGGCCGTTTTCCAGCTCCTCGATCGTATTGTATTTTAAATCAAGCCGGCCGTAGTAAAAGTGGGGCACTTGCAGGCAAATCCGGTTCAGGACAGCAGTCATTTTTTCGTTGGCCCAGCAAGTCGCATTCACGAAACGGGAGCCGCGGGCGTGATTTCCGTAAGGTACCAGATTGATCCGCTCGCCATCGGCTGGAATTTCCATCAACTTCGTTCCGTACATTTTCTGCAATGCATTCATTTGCAAATGGTAACGCGGATTTTTCTCGATCAATTGGTGAATGGTAGAGCTTCCGTCTCCGGCTACGATCAGAAACTCTTTGGTAACTATTCCCGTAATTTTCCCGGCTTTCTGATCCGGGAAACGTACATAGAAAATCCCTATTTCATTGGGCAGTTCAATATACTCCTGTATTAAAAAATCAAAATCGACCTTCTGAATATAGGCAGCCAGATCATCCTCGTTTTCAAGCTTTTGAACCGCCATTCCGCGCATTCCGATATCCGGCTTGGCGATCATCGGAAATGAAATACCGGAGGCAATGCATTTTTCCCGGATAGCAGCGACCGGTTCTCCGGGCGTGGCGAGAATGGTTTTAGGATAAAATCCGGCGGGTAGCAGATCATAAATCTCTTTCTTCGATTCCATCAAAAATCCTCCATTCCTGATGGAAGGATTGGAGGCATTGAAAAAGAAAAAAGACCTCGCACGCAGCGAATAGTAAAACCAGACAAAGTACATCGGAATATAAACGATCCCGAAAGGCCAGTATTCCCAATGTGTCAATTTATGGAACAGGAGCGAGTACTTTTTCAAAAGAAGCCTGTTAAACAGTTATGAAAGAATGTGACAACTGCTTTTCTTTCAATAAATCGTAGTGAAACATTTCAGCTTGATTATCTTCCACAACAGCCTGGGTTATACTAAATGTTTTTACACCACTATCTCTGTTGATGATCAAACCGTTATCCGGGTTTTCGCGGGCTGTCTGAGAATGGAAATGCCTGATATCTTCCATATCAGCCTCAGGATTTTGTTTTCGGAAATGATCAAACCATTGTACTCTCTGCCGCTGAATATCAGGCGCATATAAGGTACAGGAAGACCAGATATGGTCCCGGTCCGCAGGTAGCTCGACATATTCTTTATTGTATCCATCCCAGCGCAGCTGAAAAAGCGACTGCTGTTGTTTAAGTATGATCGTAAAAGGCTCGATACCCCGCAAGTCATAATTTTCCCACCCGGTGAGCGGGGAAATTTCAGCTATTATATCCAGCAAGACCAGCCCGCGGCTTTTGCGGTATTGCAATGCTCGCTGGTGGGCGAGAAATGCGCCGTTCAACAAAACGGCTACATTTCCCAAATCGTCGGCTGCGAACCACGTGCCGCCCGCTTTCGGGTCTTTTGGAAATGTAATGTGCTTTTGTCCGATCAGGTAAGAAGCGGGTGGCAGCGATGCCGGGCGGTCGCGATGTTCGTCACGGTTCGAGGTCAAAATCGCCTTTTTGCCCCTCGCGACATAAGTTACTGTGCACATTGTCTATATTCGATAGTGGCAGGAGCGAGTCCAAAATTTTCATCAACCTCCACATTATCCATATCCATGACCGCGACCCTGATCAGCGCCTGGTGGTGAATGCAATGTTCAAGGTTATATAGTATCTCCCGGTAATAGTTAGTAGCGATTTTGATCTCCCTACCCGCTACTTTTTGATATAAAGCCAAAAATTTATCAGGCTTGTCAACCGTTTCGCGGATCATTTGAATGCAGCTTCTTGCATAAGAAGGCAGCGTTTCGATAGTAGCATTGCGCTGGCGGCTGTCATAATTGATCTCGCCCCGATCGTACTGAATGAGCAGACATTGAAATACTTCAATAATATGGCGCGTATGCTGCCCGATACTGGACCCGCTCAGTTCGCGGCACGGGAAGTTATATTGCTCGTGCGTGAGTTGACTTAAAAAAGAATCTATTTCGCCTAAGGTATGCCTGACGGATTGGATAAGCATATTGGTGTCAATTTTTAAGGTAAGTGATTTCCCGGCTAAAAAATTATTCCAGCGCCCGGACCTGGCCTGTATCAAAACGAAACATCCCGGGGATAGCTTCCCAGGGATGTTTAATTATTCTCAACGATATTTAATTTAAAGCAAAGTGATTTAGTTTAGGTTATATAATGTGTGCATAATGCAATTTTTTATGCACAAATGCCAATTTTTATCTGATGTACGTATAGCGCAACGAAACAGATTTCTCCAAGTGAAATTCCTGAAAAATAAATTGTGATTCCTTGATTTTTTAGGACAGAAAACAGGCAATTGCCTTAACTAAAAATAGTTCGACAACGCCACTCTCCCAAATTAATGGGGCGAAAGTCAGATTTTCAGGGGTGAAACGGAGAAATCTGTGGGTAAGCGACCAAAAATAGTCGGATAGTCAGTCTTACGAGAATGTTTTCACTTTGCTGAGCAACTCATTCCGGTTATCATTTGTAATAGGAATTTCAATGTCATTGATCATTACATGTACATAATCAATCGCTGTGATCGCTTCCAGGTTGATGATAAATGATTTGTGTACCCGGAAAAACAGATTGGCCGGTAACTGCTGAAGCATGTTTTTCAACGTCTCGCGGATGGTGTATTTTTTACCTCTTGTATGCAGTTCCAGATAGTTATCGTCGCTGCGTATGTACAGGATATCTGAAAGCTGGATCTTGGTGAACATCTGCTTCTCTTTGATAAAAAGCGAATCCTTGATCACCGTCGTATCCTCCTTTTCTTTGCTGCTCGACTCGCCTGCCAATGCGGCCAGCCGATAGTTTTTCAGCGCCAGCTTCACGGCTGTGTAAACAGTAATTTTTTGGAAAGGCTTTTGTAAAAACGCGTGCGGAGCGGATTGCAAGGCTGCATTAACAACCGCAATATCGTCGTGGCTGGAAAGGAACAGGAAGGGAATACCCAGAGTCTCGCGGATATGGTCGGCCAGGTCTATTCCCGTCTGATAGCCATTCAGGTTGATATCAAGTACTGCAAGATGAAAAATCTTGTTGTTCAGCAACTCGATAGCGGTAGGGTAATCGGTAGCAATATCGTTTGCTTCATAACCGAATCCGTTCAAAAGAAATTGAAGGTGCCTGGCTATGATAAAATCGTCTTCGACAATTAGAATATTCATTTTTTTAAAAAATGCGCCCGTTATCGGGCGTTGGACAGTGAACTTAATTAGGATTTACGGTAACTGTCTTAAAAATAGCTAGTACTCAGGTATTTATCGAATTAATAGAGCGCATTGACCAAAAAATTCTATCTCCGCTTTTGAGGGTAGACAAAGATGCAATGAATATGTAGGAATAGCAGGTTAAAATTTATAAGTTTTTCAATAAAAATGCCCTTTTTTTAATTGCTCAATGCGTTTTGTGGCGCCCGGTTGCCAGGAATAGAATTGTAACTATAATAAGCCCCGAGAAGAACCATAGACTTAATACTACATTGTAGTAGACGATGGCGATCAGGCACACGGACGAGAGTAAAAGTGCTACGGCGGGGAAGAAAGGGTAGGCGGGAACCATGAACGGACGTTCCAGTTCCGGTTCTTTTTTTCGGAGCGCAAACAGGGCCGCCATACTGATCATGTACATCACCACCGCACCCAGTGCCGCCAGTATAATAACCTGATCGGTCGTGCCCAGGACCAAAGCGAGACAACCCGCCACTCCCCCGGCGATCAGTGACCAGTGCGGGGTTTGGAAACGACGGTTTACAATGCCGAGAAACGCAGGCAGGTAACCGCTTCTTGCCAATGCATAAATCTGCCGGGAATAGCCGATGATCGTTCCGTGAAAAGAAGCGATCAGTCCGAAAAGTCCGAGGCTCGCAAAAAGTTGCGTCAGGTTATTGTCCCGCCCCAGCACGATACCCAACGCGGCCGGCAGCGGGTAATCGATCTCGCTCAGCGACTGCCAGGGTGCGATGCCGCCGGTCACGATCATCACAGAAAGTGCCAGCACCACGAGTGTGAGAATACCATATATATAGCCTCGCGAAATCGTTCTTTTAGGATCTTCGACTTCCTCGGCCACCATCGCCACGCCTTCGATCGCGAGGTAAAACCAGATCGCAAAGGGCAATGCAGCAAATACACCTGGCCAGCCAAATGGCATCGGGTCTGTCACGAAAGTTGTATATGAAAAGCTGGGCGCTACGATACCGATATAGACCAGTAACTCTCCGACAGCGAGCAAAGTCACGACCAGTGAAAAAAGCGCAGATTCCTTGATACCGAGCAGATTGATCAGGATAAAAATACCATAACACGCGAATGCAACGTGCAATACTTCGAGCGACGGGTACAAAAAATGGGCATAACTGCCCAATGCAAAAGCAATAGCCGGCGGCGTGACGAGAAATTCAATGAGCGTCGCATAACCGGCGATCAGCCCGCCCCACCAGCCAAATGCCCGGTGCGCATAAGCAAATGGCCCGCCAGCATGCGGAATAGAGGTAGTAAGCTCGGTAAAGCTGAAAATGAAAGTGACGTACATCAGCGTTACCACCAACGTCGCGATCAGAAAGCCGATCGTCCCCGAAACGCCCCAGCCGTAATTCCAGCCAAAATATTCACCCGAAATAACCAGTCCGACCGCAATTGCCCAGAGGTGGATCGGCTTTAAAACTTTTTTAAGCGAGGCACTTTGTTCGGAGGACATGCAGGGTTGGGTTAGCGTTACATAATGCTTAGCGGGGCGCCGTTCGCAGGTAATCGCCCATTTCTCTCACTTTGTCTGTATTCAGATAATCAACGCCCATCGACATGAGTGTGCGCCACGAATTGATATTGTCAGGAGTCGCCCATAACCTTACTTTCTTGCCTGAATCGTGGACCTGGCCGATCACTTTTTGTAAAATCTTCTTTTCTTTTTCGGTTAAAGGGCCTTCTCCGTTCCATTTGGAATACTTCTGAAAAGACTGACTGATCAGCCCGATCCTTTTCAGCTGCTCCGGCGTGTAGGTATTTTCGGGGCGGCCATCGAAAAAAATGTAGGAAGGATATTCGCCAAACTGAGCCGGGGCAGGCACGTTACCGCTGATCACGATTTTCACGGAACCCGACGGGGCAAAGATCTGCTTGTGCGGGTCCAGTAATTTCACCAATGCAGCCAGCGTCTCAGGCCCCGATGTTTTCAGATCGATCAGCAATTGTAGCGGCACGTTTTGCTGCGGGTAGATATTGCCACCGTTTTTCTGAGTGTGTTCCAGGATCGGTTGAAGGTATAAGGCCGCAAACGTCCGTTTGCGATTGATCTCTTTCTGATCGTGCGCCACGTACAGGCTGTCGTCTACTAAAAAAAGATCCGCTTCGATAGATCCGAACTGCTGCTCGTAAGCATCAAAAAATGGCTTTTTTCTCGTGTAATCATTATGCGAATGCGCCTGAGCAGTCGTGTATGCTTTGATATTTTGTGTAAAAGCAAGGGGTGCAAAAAGTAATACAAACAGGGTGGTGAAGGTCAATCTCATATCGTTGTTACAGAACAGGTAAGCCCAAATCTGATTGAGAACACAATCTTCTTCGGTTTCATTTATAAAGCAAGAATTTTCTTCGGAAATAGAAGCCCAAATCAAACAAATTTGCAACGGGCTCGGAGATGCGTTGAGAATATCATTATTTTAGCCAAACTTATCGCATTCCTGCACAAGGTAAATCAGCTCCTTCATGAAACAAAATTCTTCTCTATTTCGTAAAAAAACAGTTGAACAAATTCTGAAAGATGCCAATTCCGGCGAGCACGGCGGACTGGCCAAGATACTCGGTGTGCGGGATCTGGTGTCTCTTGGAATAGCTGCAATTGTCGGAGCGGGAATTTTTAGTACGATCGGGCTGGCGAGTTTCAATGGTGGTCCTGCTGTGTCACTGCTTTTCGTTTTCACCGCGATCGCCTGCGTATTCACTGCCTTATCCTACGCACAGTTTGCGAGTACAGTGCCAGTCTCCGGTAGTGCCTACACGTATGCTTATGTTGCCTTCGGAGAGCTTTTTGCCTGGATCATAGGCTGGGCGCTGATTCTCGAATATGCGGTTTCCAATATGGTCGTCGCGATTTCCTGGTCGGAGTACTTTGTAAGTATGCTCAAAGGTTTCGGGATTACATTACCCGGCTGGCTCACGATCAATCAGGAAACAGCGTCGGAAGCATTTGCCAAAATGCAGTCTATGGGCGTGGCGGAGCTTTCTGCCTACGAAAGATTCGCTGCGAATGCGTATGAAACTGCGCCACGGATCGGAGATTTCGCGATTATGCTCAATCTGCCAGCCGGAATCGTAACCCTGCTGATCACTGCATTGGTATATATAGGTATCCGCGAATCCAGGACAGCGAGTAATATCATGGTGGTTTTAAAGATCGGCGTGGTGTTGTTAGTGATCATCGCGGGAGCATTTTACGTAAAGCCAGAAAACTGGACACCCTTTGCACCCAACGGAGCAAAAGGCGTTTTGAGCGGAGTAGCGGCTGTTTTCTTTGCATTTATAGGTTTTGATTCTATTTCCACAACAGCTGAGGAATGTAAAAATCCGCAGCGGGATATGCCCAAAGCGATGATCTACTGTCTGATCATCTGCACAGTTCTATATGTACTGATCACACTTGTATTGACTGGAATGGTCAATTATACAGAATTGAAAGTAAGTGACCCGCTCGCATTCGTTTTCCAGCAAAATGGCCTGGATTTCATGGCAGGCGTCATTTCTGTAAGTTCTGTAATTGCGATTACCAGTGCATTGCTCGTTTACCAATTGGGGCAGCCGAGGATCTGGATGACGATGAGCCGCGACGGTTTGCTGTGGAAACGTTTTTCAAAAATCCACCCCAAATACCAGACTCCCTCTTTTGCTACCATCGTCACAGGCTTTGTGGTAGGTATTCCCGCATTGTTTTTCAAGATGGATTTCTTCGTCGATCTGACTAGCGTAGGTACCTTCTTTGCATTCATCCTGGTGTGCGCTGGTGTACTTTACCTGGATCACAAAGGGATTTCCGCACAGTCCAAATTCCGCGTTCCTTATCTGAATGGAAAGTATCTGGTCGGGATATTGCTAGTTGTTGCGATTATTGGTCTGTCCATATACGGTCAGGAAGTAGTGGCTGAATGGGCTGCATTGTCTGCTGCCGAAATAGTGGAGCACAAGCTGCTTACCATTATTTTCTGGATCACCTGGGCGGTACTGTCAGTGATGAGTTTCAAATACAACTTCTCGATATTACCGGTGGCCGGGATATTGACAAACCTCTACCTGATGACGGAACTGGGCTCTTCCAACTGGCTGATCTTCGCGATCTGGCTGGCGATCGGGTTGGTAATCTATTTCAGCTACGGGTACAAAAGGAGCAAGCTGGCGCAGTAATCTTATAGTTTTTCAACCGAAAGCATAATCCGGCGATCTTCTTTTTTGAGAATATCCGTGGATTTCCGGGCCGGCGTCAGGGACGAAAGTACGAATCTGTATTGCTGTCCGGCAAAGGACTTGAGCACAGTGTCACCCACCATGCGGGGCGCCTCGGTCGAATCTTTGCGGACAAAGCCACATGTTCCCAGGCACATTTCGACGTGTTCGGTAATCCCGCCTTCCGTTGTTACACTCGATAATAGCAAATCGACCAAAGCATAACCTCCCCAGATACAGTTGACATCTTCCGGGCAAAGGCCGTCTGAGAAATCGAAGAAAGTAAGGGTGGCTCTTGGCACATCGTTGATTTCGATCGTTTCCTTGTAGGCAATGCCATTTTCCTTTTTATCAACCGAATTGTTCTTGCAGGAAAAAATGCAGCATATTCCCGAAATGACCAGTAGCAGCTTTTTCATAAGATCTGTTTAATTTCTTTGAAAGACCTGCAAAGGCTGGAAAAGGTTGGAAGTGAATTTTAGTAATATCAACTAAAAAACCAGGGTGAAAGTAGTGCCTTTCCCAACTTCCGAAACCACATTGAGCTGGCCGTTATGCTGTTGTAAAATCTGGCGCGAAAGGCTTAATCCAATACCTGAACCCGTTTTTTTAGTAGTGTAAAATGGGATGAAAATATTCTCAATCGCCTCCGGTTCAATACCGTCTCCATTGTCTGCAACCTCTATCATCACTACATTGTCAGTTTGATAGGCTGATAGCGTAATGAGTCGCTCGGTTTGCGTGGAAAACGATTCGGCGGCATTTTTAACAAGATTGATCAATACCTGCTGGATCTGGCTCGCGTCGGATTTCACGATCAGGTTTTCCGGTTTTACGGACAATTTCCAAAGCACGCCCGACCTGTTCAGATCGGTTTGCAGCAGCTGTAATACTTCCTGTAAAAGCTCGGCTACGTGATTATTTGCTATAACCGGCTTGGGTAATGTGGTAAAATCGCGGTACGCATTCACAAATTGCATCATACCCTTGCTCCTTTTTTCGAGGGTCGATAATGCCTCTTTCAAGTCATTTACAGCCTCCTGATCCGTCGTGGATTTTTCGATATCCTCATTCACGATCAGCCGCATGGTACCTACCAGCGAAACGATCGGCGTCATAGAATTCATGATCTCATGACGCAAAACGCGCGTCAGGTTTTGCCACGATTCCACTTCCTGCTGCTGTAATTCTGTTTGAATATTTTGTAAAACCACAATCCTCACCCACATCCCCCGCAGCTGGATCGCGGCGCCCTGCAATGCAAGCGGCTGGTCGGAAGGTGTGCGGTACAGCTCGCGCACGCCGCTGTTGAGATTCGAAAGCAGCTCGTAAAGTCTTGGGTGCTTGTCTTTTAGCTCGATCAGCTGGTGCAGCCTGTAAATACCCAGCATACGCAAAGCCGCATTATTGATCAGGTTCACCTGCCCGGTACTATCGAACGTGATCAGCCCGGTACCAATATGCTGAACGATGGTATTCAGGTATTGCAGATTCGCCTCTTTCTCCGCCCGCGCCTGCCTGAATGCATGCAAAACTTCATTGAACTGCTGGTTCAATTCCTTGAAAGTCCGGCCCATTTTATTGTCCGAGCGGAAATTGATCGTGAAATCAGAGTACCGGACGGATTCAAGAAAGTAGGTCAGTTTGCGGTTTACATTCGTCACATACTGGTACAGCAGCGACGCCTGCACAAAAATGAATATCGTCCCGAGCACATACACGAGCATTTCGTTGGTATGCCTGGCAGCCAGCCACGCCAATGCGATCACACTTAGGATAATCACAGCTATCCTGATCATGATCATAATACTGAAATGCCGGAGTCCGATCATGGGAGGGTGACGAAGATTAGGAGAGGATTAATTTTCGAGGATATTCTGAGGTACCCCCGACATTTCGCTCAATATATATTTTTCCAGCGAACTGATCTTGTAATGCGCCATATCAAATTTCGGATCTTTGAAAACTTCCGCCGCAGGTACCGATATTGTCACCATTCCCGCTGCGTGCGCCGACCGTAACCCGGCGTGGGAATCTTCAAATGCAATGCATTCTTCCGGTTTCACGCCCAGCTTTTTGGCGGTTGTCAGATACACCGCCGGGTGCGGCTTGGTGAATTCTTCCAGTTCGCCCGAATGCCAGGTATCAAAATATTCAGTGATATTTAACCGTTCTAAAACCCCTTCGATCAGCTCCATGTGCGACGCCGAAGCTACTGCGAGTTTCAAACCTTCGGCTTTCAGCGTTTTCAGTATTTCAATTGCGCCGGGCATAGCAGTTGCGTTGTTCAGGATCAGCTTATGCGCTTTTTCAAGGATCTCTTTTTCCAGCTGTTCAAAACTTGGGGTGTTCCAGGGCTGGATCTGGTGACAAAAATCGAGGAACAGCTTGATAGACAAGCCCGTTGTTTGCAGTTTCAGTTCCTCTGTCAGTTTAAAATTCACTTTTTGCATTACTTCGTTCGCCGCCTGGTGCCACATTGGCTCGGAGTCGATAAGTAATCCGTCCATATCAAATATTGCTGCCTTGATCATTATATGTTGTCCGTAAATAGAAATCTACGCTTTTTGATTAAATGAAATGTTTTTTAATAACTCCTTAAAACTACTACTTTCGCAAATAAGAATGGCTTTGGGGGTGTCCGAAATGCGGACTGAGATTCATACCCTTTGAACCTGACACAGTTGATACTGTTGGAGGAAAAAGCGTGCCGGGAATGTACTACCCGTTCTTTTACTCAATTGCAAAACCAGAAATCAGCCGCCAAAAGCGCCTTGGTTTGTCCGTTCCATCAGTCCGATTAAAAAAATTGATATGGATTTTCATTTAGAACAAAATCTTTCAAACCTTAGGAATACTGTCCCGCTGGTGCATAATATCACCAATTTCGTGGTGATGAACTATACAGCGAATGCTTTGCTGGCCGCAGGAGCTTCGCCGGTAATGGCGCATGCGGTGGAAGAAGTAGAGGAAATGGTGTCGATCGCAGGTGCTTTGGTAGTGAATATAGGAACACTTTCTGCCCCCTGGGTAGCGGGAATGAAGGCGGCGATCGTAGCGGCAGCGCAACTTGGCAAGCCTATTGTCCTCGACCCGGTAGGCGCAGGCGCAACATCTTACCGTAACGAAACGCTGACCGAGCTGCTCGATGTGGCTTCCCCGACGATTATCCGGGGAAATGCGTCCGAAATTCTGGCGCTGGCCGGGGCTAGCGTACAAACGAAAGGCGTGGATAGTACCGCAGCGTCAGATCTGAGCCTCGAAGCTGCCTGGGCGCTGAGCAAGAAATTTGATTGTGTAGTGAGCGTAAGCGGGGCTATTGACGTGATTGTGAGAGGAAATCAAACCGCTTTTGTTTCAAATGGCGTGGCGTTAATGACCAAGGTAACCGGAATGGGCTGCACAGCCACAGCCATTGCCGGCGCGTTTGCAGCAAATGTGGCAGATCCTTTCGAAGCGGCAGTATCGGCAGCGGTGATGATGGGCGTTTGCGGCGAACTGGCTTACCGGAATGCAAAATCTCCCGGCTCTTTCCAGATTGCATTTCTCGATTGCCTGTCCGAAATTACGCCGGCGCACCTGGCAGAACTGGCCAAAATCAGAATATCCTGAAACATTACGATTAGAATATGACAACTCCCGATACGAATATTCAGCTCTACCTCGTAACCAACGAAGCCGCCTGTCTGGGCCGCGACTTGCTCTGGGTGGTTGAAGAAGCAGTGCAGGGAGGTGTTACCATGGTGCAGCTGCGTGAAAAAACGCTTGGTACCCGCGCATTTATAGAAAGAGCCAGGCGACTGAAAGATATCCTGCTGCCTTATCAGGTACCATTGATCATCAACGATCGGGTGGATGTGGCACTGGCGGCAGATGCCGACGGCGTGCATGTGGGACAAAGCGATCTGCCTTTTGAGATATTGAACAAAATGCTGCCGCCGGAGAAAATTATAGGTATTTCGGTTGAAAATGAGCGGGATGTGCTCGAAGCAGAGCAGTGGGACATTTCCTATCTGGGCGTAAGTCCGCTGTTTGAAACTCCCACTAAAACAGATACAAAAGCGCCGTGGGGCCTGGAAGGATTGCGCAGGATAAGCGAGCAAAGTAAACATCAGCTGATCGCAATAGGAGGTATAAATCTGACCAATGCAGGATCAGTGATGCAATATGGCGCGAGCGGGATTGCGGTAGTATCTGCCATTTGCAGCGCCACATCCCCCTACGAAGCCGCTTTCCGCCTGAAATCCATGCTTCAATCCCAGGCTATCAGTGACAACACCTGACAATAAATGACGACTTCTGACCACCCTGACCACTCCAAACACCATGACCCGATATCCAACCGTTCTTACCATCGCAGGCTCCGATAGCGGAGGAGGCGCCGGCATTCAGGCCGATTTGAAGACGATCGCTGCCTTGGGCGCTTACGGGGCTTCGGCCATTACGGCACTTACTGCTCAGAATACGCTGGGCGTGAGTGCAATACATGCAATACCGCCTGCTTTCCTGAAAGCGCAGCTGGAAGCGGTATTCGAAGATATTACCGTGGATGCGGTTAAGATCGGAATGGTTAATACCATTGAAGTGGCGCTTGTGATCTCGGAAATTATTGAAAAGTATAAGCCCGGCTTCGTCGTTTTCGATCCGGTAATGGTTTCTACGAGCGGTTCCCGGCTGATTCAGGAAGAAACAGTTGCTGTTCTATGGGAGGCGCTTTTTTCAAAAGTTAATTTAATAACCCCCAATCTCGACGAGGCGCAGATACTGATCTCGAAACAGATCGAAACGGTGGAAGCCATGAAAGCTGCGGCCGAAGAAATGGTCCGCCGGGGTTGTAATGCGGTTTTGTTAAAAGGCGGACACCTGGTAGGGCCGGTGTTGTCCGATATCTTTGCGCAAAAAAATGAAGATACGCTGATCTTCGAAAGTGAATATATCGAGAGTCCGAACGTGCACGGGACCGGCTGCACATTATCCTCGGCGATCGCATCATTTATTGCAACCGGCTATTCCCTGCCTGAGGCGATCATTTTTTCAAAAGAATACATTTCAGGCGCTATTGAAGCCGGAAAGAATATCACCACAGGAAATGGGCCCGGGCCGCTGAACCATTCATTTTCCCCAGTTCCAATGCAAACAATATGACCAAGTTCACCGACCAGCTCTGGGAGCAGGCACTGCCCATTTACGAAAAAATAAAGCAACACCCTTTTAACCAGGAGCTTAAAGAAGCTACCCTGCCGCTCGAAAAATTCAAATACTATATTTACCAGGATTCACTTTACCTCGCCGACTTTGCCCGCGCACTCGCAATGACCGGGACTAAGGCGGGGAATAGCCACGAACTGCTTGATTTTCTGGAATTTGCTCAAAATGCGATCCTGGTAGAAAGAGCTTTGCATTTGGGTTATTTTAAAGAATATGCGATTGAATTTGATTCGGGAAAGGGTTTAGGCTGTTTCGCATATACCAATTATCTGCTCGCTACGAGCGCATTCGAATCCTATGAAGTTTCAGTAGCCGCACTGCTTCCCTGCTTTTGGATCTACAAACAAGTCGGCGATTACATTTACGCCAATCAAACTACCCCCAATCCTTACCAAAACTGGATAAACGCCTACGCCGGTGAAGATTTCGCCCGCTCGGTACAAAAAGCCCTCGATATCTGCGACCAGTTAGCAGCTTCCGCATCCGAACAAACCCGAAATAAAATGACCGAAGCATACGTAAAAGCAACGGAAATGGAGTATTTGTTCTGGGAAGGAGCATATGAGGGGGCTGTTGGTTTTTAGCTTTTAGCTTTTAGCTGTTAGCCGTTAGCTAATAGCCAATAACCAAAACCTCCTTCCTCCTTCCTCCCTTTCCCCCTTCCTCCCAAAAAAAATTAGGGTAACCCTCAGCTAAGTTGTCAATATCGAAACAACTAGCTATGAAAAATTTATTCTTCACTTTCATTGCCGCCGCGTTGGGCGTTGCGGCTTTTGGTCAACAGCCGACGCAAACTGTAAAAGGTCGGGTAGTGGACACCGAATCACAGCAGCCGGTGATCGGCGCGAATGTAATTATTACTTCTCTCAACCCTATTCTGGGCGGAGTCACCGATACGGAAGGATATTTCCGGATTCCGCAGGTGCCTGTCGGCCGGCATGCAATCAAAATTACTTCCATTGGGTACGACGATGCGTTTCTTCAGGAAATATCGGTAGGCTCGGGTAAAGAGGTGGAACTGAATCTCAAACTGACCGAATCTTTCAGGGCTTTGGACGAAGTGGTGGTGAAAGCGCAAAAAGAAACGGGCGCGCCGCTAAACGATATGGTAAGCGTCAGCGGGCGGTCGTTTACTGTGGATCAGACCAAACGTTTTGCGGCTGCGGTCAACGATCCGGCGCGGATGGCGCTTTCGTTTGCGGGTGTTGCTACTAATGATGATGGTGGTAATCAGATCATTATCCGCGGAAATAGTCCCAAAGGCTTATTGTGGAGAATGGAAGGTGTCGAAATTCCGAACCCCAACCACTTTGCCGCCGAAGGCTCAACTGGCGGGGGCATCAGTGCATTGAGTGCGAATGTGCTCGGCAACTCGGATTTTCTGACCGGCGCATTTCCGGCCGAATATGGCAATGCTACCTCCGGTGTTTTTGATTTGAAACTCAGAAAGGGAAATAATGAAAAACGCGAATATGCATTGCAGGCGGGCGTTTTAGGACTTGATTTCGCTGCCGAGGGGCCGATCGGAGCCAAAGGCGGCGCTTCTTACCTGGCGAATTACAGGTATTCAACTTTGTCAATTTTAAGCAAGATCGGCGTGCAGGTAAGCGGCGACGCGGTGAATGATTTCCAGGATGGTGCATTCAAAGTGTATTTGCCTTATGACGAAAAAGCGGTCGTGTCGGTTTGGGGAATGGGAGGGATCAGTACTACTACGATCAACAATGCGGATACCAAGGAGAAATTCACTTCCAACAGAAGTATCGTGGGCGTAAACTACCTGCGTTACCTCAGCAATAAAGCGTACATGGAAACGATCGTTTCTTACGCGGCGACCAGCCAAAGCGGGGATTTTGTGGATAAAGAAGATGGTACGGCATTTCAGCAAAACTTCATCAACCAGACTTTACGCCTATCCTCCCTGCTTAATTATAAACTGAATGCGCGGAATACGATCCGGGTAGGGGCTATTATTAATCACCTCGATTTCAATCTTTTCGATCAGGATAACGAAGCAGGTTCCTGGGTTAAGAATGTGGATCAGCAGGGAAATACGCAGCTTTTTCAGGCTTACGCACAACTGAAATCACGCCTGTCGCCCGATGTGACCATGAATGTAGGTTTGCATGCGATGCTTTTGGGATTGAATAACCAGCATTCCATTGAGCCGCGTGTTGGTTTAAAATGGGCGGTTGCGCCGAGGTCGACAGTTAGTTTCGGTGCCGGACTGCATAGTAAGACCGAATCTATCTCAACCTATTTTACCCAAATAAAGACCAGCGATGGTAAAGATGAGCTGATCAATAAAAACCTGAAACTGATGAAATCCGCGCATTTGGTAGCAGGATACGAATTCCGGCCGTCGGCTAGCTGGCGGATATTGGCGGAGACTTACTATCAGCATCACTATCATATCCCGATCGGTCCGGCGAATACGACTACCCCATTTCTTTTGCACAATTCGCTGATGAACGAAATCTCCGGATTTGTGAGCGATTCGCTTGTAAGCCAGGGAACGGGCCGGAGCTATGGTTTGGAATTGACAATCGAGAAATCGCTGACCGCGGGCATTTACCTGATGAGCACTACTTCCTTATATCAATCCAAATACACGGGTCGCGACGGGGTGGAACGGGATAGCCGGTTCAATGGTAAGTTTGTGCAGAATTTTCTGGCGGGAAAAGAATGGCGCGTCGGGAAAAATAAGACGAATATTTTTGCGGCGAATATTAAGTTGCTGGCGGCAGGAGGGAATATGTCCACGCCGGTGGATCTGGAAAAATCGCGCGAAAAAGGAAGGACTGAACGTGATTGGTCTAAAAGTTACTCGGAGCAGCTGCCGCATTACTTTCGGGGAGATTTGCGTGTGAGCTACACCAGAAATAAAAAACGCACCGCATCCACGATCTCGCTCGACCTGCAAAACGCGACCAACCGGCTGAATGCATTTGATAAGTATTATGATAAAAAAACAGATCGGATAAAATTGATCACACAAACGGGACTGATACCGGTATTGAATTACCGGCTCGAATTCTAACATGAATTCGCATCCGCGGAATTAAAATGGGAGCCGGAAGTCAGCCAGGATCTGGCCCGCTTTTGAAGCAATATTCGTTTTTCGGATTGGGATGGAATGGTTGTTTTAGCAGTCTTGAAATAGTTGATTTGAAATACAAACTAACGACAATCATGGAAAAGGACTTTGAAAATAAGGATGCGATAAAAAAACTGAAATCGCTGGCTGAAGACATTCGTTTTTGTATGTATACCACTTACAAAAACGGTCGGATCGAATCGCGACCGATGACCACACAACAGATTGATGATGAGGGAAATGTCTGGTTTTTTGCCAGCCGTAACACCGAGCCGGCTTCCAACAATGGAGAAACGGTTACTTTGATTTATTCTGAGCCCAAGAACAACACTTACCTGAGTATTTCCGGAAATGCGGAGCAGGTGAATGATGAGGCGAAAAAAGAAGAACTATGGAGTGTAATGTCCAAAGCCTGGTATCCCGAAGGAAAAGATGATCCCAATCTGGTGATGATCCGGGTCGTAACCGAGGATGCAGCTTACTGGGATGCCACTTCTTCGCAAATGGTCGTTTTCTTCTCGATGATAAAAGCCGCCCTGACCGGTACGACACCCGACGGAGGTGACCACGGAAAGCTGAATCTTTCTTAGGATCAATCACTTATAATAGTAATAAAAGTGGTGACTCGCATTGGCGGGCCGCCACTTTTTGTACTTTGAAATCTAATCCGCTCTATGAAAAATCGTAAACCGCTCATTATTCTCGTCGTTGTTATCGTACTTATTGTTGCTGGTTGGATCGGGTGGAAAGCTTACAGAAAAGACAATGCAAATCCAGTTTCGGGTCTGAAACCACGCGTTGAAATGGGTATCGGGCATATTTCCAATATCACTGACAGTACGATCGATCTTTCCCTGAAATTACTGGTTCACAACCCACTGCCGGTTGAGCTCGGTATCAAGCGCTTCGATTATTTTGTTCAAATGAATGGCGTTACTATTGTGGAGGATGAATATGCGAAACCGCTGCTGATCAAGTCGCGGGATAGTACGGTGGTAAGCATGCCGGCGCAGCTGAAAATCAAGAAATTAAAAGCAGAAGGAGACTCAGAAGCAAAGCAGGGCGAAGACAGTGCCGACTACCATTTCGAAGGTCGTTTTACACTGAATAAACCTTTTTTGGGTAAAGATACAGTTACCCTCGATATGGATAAAAGGCTTCCATTATACAGGCTGCCGAAGGTGGAAATAGTGGATTTCGACCTCACGAAGTTCCGTTTAGGTAAATCCGAAGTAATGTTGCAGTTGAAATTTTCGAACCAAAATCCTTTCCCGGTTCAGTTCGAAGATCCATCTTACGTGGTCAGTCTCGGCACGCAGGAGCGGCTCGCAGAAGGCAGCGTGAAAGGTACCACGAAGGTGAAGGGGAAAAGCAGCGAAATATATCAGATCCCGCTCACCGTGGAAATGGGTAAGCTGCTGAAAGCTGCCGGACAGGTAGTTACGAAAGGAAAGTCGATTCCATTTACTTTATATTTCAAAACTAAACTGGTGTCCGACAATGACATTTTCAAGAAAAGTGATGTCAATGTCATTGTCGCTGGAGAGCTGAAAGATCTCGACACCGTGAAGAAGAACCTGGCGAAGTAAATGCAATATTTACTTCGCTGCGGTGAACCAGACCGTCATTTCGTTCGCGCCGCGGTTTGCCCAGGCGTAATAGGGGATGAGGGTGAGGTTATCCTGTGATTTCAATACATTAATACCTCCCAACAAATCCTTCCTGAATTCGGGTGTAAAGGTTTGATCCGGTGCAATAGCGATCGATAATGCTTTTCCTTTGTTGTCGTGACCTTCCGCGCAATATAAAACCGGCCCGCGCTCAATCGCTACTTTTCCCTGATTGGTCTTGATGTTTTTGCTTGAAATAACCTGACGCACAGGCATATCCAGGTTAACCTCAATTACATCACCCTTTTTCCAGTTACGTTCAATGCGAACGTAGCCTTTATCAACAATCGATTCGATTTTCTTGCCATTTACCAGCAAGGTAACCGGCTTTGGCTGACCAGCAGTGTAGGTATACAGATCCCCGGGAATCGCCTGTCCGGTCGCCCAGCCAGGGATTCTTACAGAAATTGGAAAGGTGCCCGTTTTTTCAGGACTTACCGATATTTTCACTTTGCCTTCCCAGGGATAGTTGGTTTCCTGAGTTAGTTTTATTGCATTGCCATTTACATTCAGCGTCGCTTCATTTCCTGTAAATAAATTGACAAACAGCTCCTTATCTTTTACCGCATAAATATATCCCGGCATTGAAGGAAGGAATCGTGATACATTGCTTGGGCAGCAGGCAGTACCAAACCACGAACTCCGCACAGCGCCGGTTCCTTTTCCGAAGTCATTTTTTCCATCGGAAGCCATTGGATTTACGTAAAAGAATTCATTCCCTTTTACCGACATTCCGCCTAAAAAACCATTGTACAATACCCGCTCAAAAACGTCCAGATATTTGCTCTCTCCTGTATTCAGGTACATTTTGTGGTTCCAAAGCATATTGGCAATTGCCGCGCAGGTTTCCTGGTACGCATTGTCGTTGGGCAATACATAAGCTTTGTCAAATGCCTCTCCATCCTCCCGCGCACCTACTCCGCCTGTAATATATTGCTTTTTGTAAGTAGCGTCCTGCCAGATCGAATCGAGTGCAGTCTGGTATTTTGCATCGTTTTCTACCATCAACATATCTGTGACCGCGGCATACAGGTACTGTGCGCGCACCGCGTGACCTACTGCTTCGCGCTGTCTCACAAATGGAACCTGATCCTGGAAATAGGCTGGTCCGAGTTTGTGCTCGTCAAGAAACAATGTCCGCTTGTCGGAGCGGCCGCGCATCGCGATGAAGAATTTCGAAAGTTCGAGGTACTCCTTTTTTCCGGTCGCGTGGTAAAGGCGGATCAATGCAGTTTCGGTTTCCTCGTGGCCGGGCACTACTACTAATTGTCCAGGTTTTGGCCCAATGGTTTTGACGAGGTGATCCGCGTTTTCGATAGCTATATTCAATAAATTTTTCTTTCCTGTGGCCTGGTAGTGTGCAACAGCCGCTTCATAAAGGTGCCCCACATTGTAGAGCTCGTGGCTTCCGTTTTCGAAAGAATAGCGGTAGGGCCCCGCGATCCAGTCGTAGGAACCGGTGGTGTCTTTGTTGATCGTTCGGATTGTATATAAATAACCGTCGGGCTCCTGGGCTGCGGCGAACAGGGTGATCAGGCTGTCAACATATTTGTCCAGTTTGGGATCAGGGTGATTTTGTAATACGTAAGATGCGCCTTCCACGATTTTGAAAACGTCCGAATCATCAAAGCGGGCGCCCCTGAATTTCCCTTCTTTCAACCCACCTGCAACAGCGAAATTGTCGAACCGGCCCGATTCCTCGCATTGATGCAATGCGTGGGGCAGGGTTACGGTACGGGCGGTTTCAACTCTGTCGTGCCAGAAACCTGTGGTCGTTTTGACGTTCTTTAAAGGAACCGGCGTCATTTTTCCGGTCTGTGCAAATGTGGATATAGAATAAATGGATAGGAGAAAAATCGTAAGGTATTTTGTCATTTTTATGCTTATTGAAGGTAAATCTTCTTTTTGTCTTAAATAAATATACCAGCCCGGGCTGCGGACTGGTACAGGTCATTGTCACGAATTACTTTATTTGTAGCCTACAAACCGTATTTTTCCATTCTTCTGTACAATGCGGCGCGGCTCAGTCCGAGCTCGCGGGCAGCATCGGTAATATTGCCGTTAAACCGCTTCATCGCTTTCAAAATCATCGTTTTTTCCATGTCTTCCAGATCGAAGCCAGTGGCGGTTGTAGGTTGTCCGGCAGAACTTTTCAGGAAAAGATCGTCAGGTTGCAGGGTTTTTTCTTGAGATAAGATGACAGCGCGTTCTACCGCGTGCTGTAATTCCCGGATATTGCCTGGCCAATTGTACTGCTGCATTTTCTTGATCAATGCGCTGCTGATGTCGTTGACCGGCCGGTTGTATTTTTTTGAATATTGTTTGAGATAATAGTCTGCAAGTGCGCTGATATCCTCGGGCCGCTCGCGCAGTGGCGGCAGATCGAGCTCGATGGTATTGATCCTGTAAAGCAGATCCTGGCGGAATGTTTTCTCGGCCACCATTTTTTCGATATTCATATTGGTAGCACAAACGAGCCGCACGTCCAGCGCGATAGGTTTGTTGGAGCCCACGCGCGTTACCCGGCGTTCCTGAATTACTGTCAGCAGTTTCGCCTGCAATGCCAGCGTCAGATTCCCGATCTCGTCGAGAAATATGGTACCTCCTTTTGCTTCCTCAAACCTGCCCGCGCGGTCTTCCTTTGCGTCCGTGAATGCGCCTTTTACGTGTCCGAAAAGTTCGCTTTCGAAAAGTGATTCGCTCAATGCGCCCAGGTCTACCACTACAAAAGGTTTGTCGGCGCGTTTGGAATGCTGGTGAATATGTTTGGCTAACTGCGTTTTACCCGTTCCATTCTCTCCCAAAATCAGCACATTAGCATCGGTACCTGCCACTCTTTCGGAGGTTACCAGCAGCTGGCGCATGATCTCGCTCGTCGCGACGATGGTATCTCCCGAAGTTTTCGCTTTTTTAGGATCTTCTTTCGCTTTTTCCTCCTGAATTACCGCCGGTTTATCTTTCCCGCTTTCCAGTGCAACAGCGATCGTCGCAAGCAGTTTATCGTTTTCCCAGGGTTTGAGTACAAAATCGATAGCCCCGGATTTGATCGCGCGGATCGCCATTTCAATATCTCCATAAGCTGTGATCATGATCACTTTGGCCGCAGGATTAATGTCAAGAATACGGTCCAGCCAGTGAAAACCTTCTCTTCCGCTGTTTACGTCGCGCGTGAAGTTCATATCCAGCAGGATCAGGTTGTAATCGCCGTTGGTTACGAGAAAAGGTAATTTTTGCGGATTTTTTTCGATGTCGACGGCTTTCGCGTGGCGTTTGAGCAGGAGCTTTGCGGCGCTCAATACATCCACATCATCATCTATGATCAAGATTTTAGCTTCGGAGAGTTGCATGATTATTGGGAATTGGCATTTCCGTCGACTGAAGTCGACGGGTATTGATGTTTTGGACTTGACCTTCGACTGAAGTCGACGGGTATTGATTGTTTGACTTGCACTTGACGAAGTCAAGCAGCTCTAATCCATTGCAGTCGACTTCAGTCGACTGATCTTGAATGATTGGAAAGATAGCGGATACAATTTAAAAATTCATTTTCTAAGCCGCCAAAAACTCAGTATTTTCCCCAAAAGCGATGAAAAAATGGCTTGTCCGCCGCCGAACAGAAATGTCCGATAACGAACATTGAAAGCTTATTCTTAATATGTAAGGCGTTTGGTAATCAGTACTTTATAGGCAGAAATCTTCTTTGGCATAGGGATTGGATAATCAGAGGAAACTATAAAGGCGAATTTTTCAAAAGCACATATAATGGAAGTCAGGACACCTAACTCAACAAGCACCAATAACAACGGTTTCTCCGGAGGTTCATCAATGGATAAAATAAAACCAAAGAAATTCTGGACAACCCAGCGTATCGGTATCATCGCCGGCAGCACATTGCTGGTCGCTTTTCTTGTATACCAGTTTTTTTACGCCGACAAGCGCAGCAAGCTGAATGTAGAACAGGATAAACTCACCGTATCAACAGTGAAAACGGGTCGTTTTGATGAATTTATCGTGGTAACCGGTGTCGTTCAGCCACTCAAAACCATTCAGCTGGATGCGATCGTGGGCGGTTATGTGACCGAGAAACTGATCGAAGGCGGTAATATGGTGAAGCAGGGGGACATTCTTTTAAGACTGGAAAACCAAAACCTGAAACTCAGCTTCCTGCAATCAGAAACAGAAGCGAGCCGACTGGTGAATGATCTTCAAAATACTCGCCAGGGACTAAAAATAGCCCGGTTTAACTTGCAAAAAGCATTAAGTGATCTTGATTTTCAATTGGATCAGGCGAAAGATGCACACGATCGGAATGTGAAATTGTACAAGGATAAAGTGATCCCGGAAGCTGATTTTCTTAAAACAAAAAGGGACTATGAAAAGCTGGTACGTCAGCGCGAGATTGAGATAGAATCGCAGAAATACCAGGAAGAAAACTCGAGAATGACCATCACGCAACTGGAAGGAACATTGGCGAATACCCAGAAAAACGTGAGCTTGTGGCGACAAACTTTGGATAACCTGGTTGTAAAAGCGCCGGTTTCAGGCTTGCTATCTTCCATGAATGTTGAAGTCGGCTCGAATATCAATCAGGGTCAAAATATTGGTCAGATCGATGATTTGAATGGTTTTAAAATGCGGGTAAGTGTGGATGAACACTATATTTCACGGATTTTTGCCGGCTTGCAGGGTTCTATGGAATTCAATGGAAAAGATTACGGATTGAAGATCATTAAAATATTCCCCGAGGTACTGAGCGGCCGTTTTGAAGTGGATATGCAGTTTGACAAAGGGGCGCCGGAGCTGATCAAAAGAGGCCAGTCCGCACCGATCCGCCTGCAACTGGGCCAGCCTTCGCAGGCTACATTGCTACCTGTTGGCGGCTTCTTCTCTGAAACTGGCGGT
The DNA here is from genome assembly GCF_021390335.1 of Dyadobacter sp. CY343. Lineage (GTDB taxonomy): Bacteria > Bacteroidota > Bacteroidia > Cytophagales > Spirosomataceae > Dyadobacter. Next base: position 515,506 of record NZ_JAJUXK010000001.1, read on the forward strand.
AACTGGGTATACGTAGTCGGCGAAGACGGCAAACGCGCCGCCAAACGCAGCATCACCCTGGGCCGCAAAAACCCCGAATATTTCGAAGTACTGGAAGGATTGAAACCGGGCGAAAAAGTGATTACGAGTTCTTATGAGAATTTTGGGGAGAATGAGGTTTTGGAGTTTTAGGGGAAGGGAGGAAAGGGAGGATGGAGGAAAGGGAGGATGGGTGGATGTAGGAAGGGTGGGAATGAGGAACGTTGAGGGATTTAGAAGCTGGCCTCTCTTGTTTTGATTAGGTTTTGGAGCATTGCAGAAATGATTTGGGTCTTGTTGATTAGTTCGTTTCCTTTTTGCTCTGCGATGATACCAATGCCCATAGCAATATAGATTTGAGTTCTTAGTTCCCCTGATGAGCCTTTTGCAATTCTTAAAAACCGTATAAACTCTTTATTGTAATGACGTTCAAATCCTTCGGCTACATTAGAAGCAATCGATACAGCAGATCGGCACATTTGGTCTTTCAAAGCGAAGTCCCGACAACCTGCAAGCGACTCATACACCAGAATGGACAGTGAAAGGCTGGCTTGCCAGATTTTTAAATCTTCGAATTTTTCAACTTTTGACATACATAAAAAGGAATGGTACAAAGAGCAAGGTAGCCTAAAATTTCCTCCCTTTTCTCCTTCCTCCCTTTCCTCCAAAACAAAAAAAACCAATGATCAAAATTACCAACCTTCATAAGATCTTCTCTACGGAGGAGGTGGAAACTACGGCCCTGAATGGGATTGACATGGATGTCAAAGATGGCGAGTTTGTGGCTATCATGGGACCTTCCGGATGTGGCAAATCTACATTGCTGAATATCCTTGGCCTGCTCGATAACCCGAGTGAAGGGTCTTACGAATTTTATGGCACAGAGGTGGCCAAAATGTCTGAACGCCAGCGTGCGCAGATCCGGAAAGGGAACATCGGTTTTGTATTCCAAAGCTTTAACCTGATCGACGAACTCACTGTTTATGAAAACGTTGAGCTTCCATTGCTTTACCTGAAAACGCCTCCGACCGAGCGTAAGGAAAAAGTAGAAGCGGCATTGGCCCGAATGAATATGATGCACCGCAGAAACCACTTTCCCCAGCAGCTTTCAGGTGGGCAGCAGCAGCGTACTGCCATAGCCCGGGCGGTGGTGGCTACGCCGAAAACAATACTTGCCGATGAACCGACAGGTAACCTCGATTCTAAAAACGGGGAAGAAGTGATGAACCTGCTCAGCCAGCTCAATGCAGCAGGAACAACGATTCTTATGGTAACGCACTCGCCTTACGATGCCGGTTTCGCACACAGAATTGTCAACCTGTTCGACGGAAAAATCGTGACGGAGAAGGTGCATGTTTAGATGGCAATTAGCTAATAGCTAACAGCCCCAAAGCCCTAATTCATTTAGCCAAATTTAACCATGAAAAAGATCCTTACCCTTATGCTGGCGTGCACCAGCGCATTTTCGCTCGCTCAGAAAAAAAGTACGCTGAGCCGCTGTATCGACGGGGACCGCATTACAATGGCGTCGCCAAAACCTATGTTACCCCCCGCTCCGCCAGTTCCTATGGAGCCGGAAGTGTATGCTTCTGTCGATATGACACCGGAAATACCCTGGTCAGGAGATAGCCACGGCAGGACATTTCAAGGACTGGATTCTGCCGGCTACCGCAAACACGTGAAATTCAATCCGCAGACTGGTGAGCTGTTTCTTCAATATCATTTCAAAAAGAATGACGAGGAATTCGTTTACGAAAAAACCGTCAATGCGGCTGAAAAGTCGGATACCGAGCGTCAGCGCATTATCGATCGGTTTGAAAATGAAATAGAATTGCCGGGTAAGGGGATGGAAATGTAACGGGAAGAAACTATGCTTCAGAACTATCTAAAAATCGCGTGGAGGAATCTTCGTAAACATAAGTTCTATTCATTTTTAAACATTTTTGGCCTCTCGCTTGGTCTGGCGAGCTGCCTTCTGATCACGCTTTATGTGATCGACGAGCTGAGTTACGACCGCTCTTTTTCGGATGCTGACCGCATTTACAGGGTAAATTCAGATATCCGTTTTGGCGGGGCAGATATGAAGCTCGCCGTTGCGCCAGATCCGCTGGCTTTTACATTATTGAAAGATTACCCGCAACTGGAAGCTGTTGCGAGATTGCGGGAAGACGGAAGTTACCTCGTGCGCAGGAAAAGCTCGACCGAAAACCTCAGAGAAGACGTCGTAAGCTACGCCGACTCCACGTTTTTCGATGTATTCTCAATTCCCCTCATTGCCGGAGATGCAAAGCGCATTCTCAGAGAACCGTTTACGATGGTCATTTCTGAGCGGCTGGCAAAAAAATATTTCGGCTCCGAAAACCCGATTGGCCAGATCCTGGTGCTGGACAATAACCTCAACTATACAGTTGCGGGCGTAATGGAGAACATTTCCGAGCATTCGCATATGTCGAAACTGAATATGCTGCTGGCAATGACTGTAAACTCCGAGAGCCGGGCAGACAATTGGGGAAGCCACAACTTTCTGACTTACCTGAAACTGAGGAAAGGTGTAAGTGCCGCGCAGTTTGAAAAGAACTTTGAAACCATTCTTCAAAAATATACCGGCTCGTGGGTCAAACAGATCATGGGAGCCACTCTGGATGAAATGCGGAAGTCGGGCAGTTACATTAAATATACCCTCATTCCACTGACCGACATTCACCTGCATTCAGACCGTAAAGCTGAGATCGGTGCGAACAGCAATATTCAATATGTATACATTTTTGCAGTTGTGGCTATTTTCCTTTTGGGAATAGCCTGTGTTAATTTTATGAACCTGGCCACGGCGCGCTCTGCCAATCGTGCCAAGGAAGTAGGAGTTCGTAAGGCGCTGGGATCCAGGCGGTCGTATCTGATGGGACAGTTCCTGACCGAAGCGATCATGCTGAGCTTTTTCTCCCTGCTTTTTGCGATGATATTAGCTTATGCGGCACTTCCTTTATTCAATAATCTGGCTAACAAACAGATCGGGTTTCCATTTGAGAGTGTATCTTTTTGGATGATTGCATTACTCACAGCAGTTGTCGTGGGCGTTCTGGCTGGCAGTTACCCTGCTTTTTTCCTGTCTGCATTCACGCCGCTGAAAGTTTTGCGAGGCGCCGTGGAACAGGATGGGAAAGGGGGATATCTGCGAAATGCGCTGGTCGTATTTCAATTTATGGTTTCGGTCATGCTCATTATTGGCACCGGCGTCATTTATAATCAGCTGAACTATATTCAAACTAAAAAACTGGGCTATTCCAAAGACCAGGTACTGATCATCAAAAATGCTTATGCGCTTGACACCAAGGCCCGCGCATTCAAAGATGAAGTAGCGCAGTTACCCAATGTGCAAAGCAGCACATTAACGAGCTTTTTGCCTACTCCTTCGTCCCGCACAGACAATACATTTTTTCCAGAGGGAGAAATGCAGCAGGAAAAGGGGATCAGTATGCAGCGGTGGGCGGTTGATTATGATTATGTCAAAACGCTTGATCTGAGCATGAAGTCGGGCCGTGGTTTTGAAAAGGAATTTCCATCCGACTCTTCCGGGATCATCATCAATGAAGCTGCCGCTAAAATTCTGGGTTTTAAAGATCCGGTCGGTAAGCGTATCTATGATCTGCTTATGGATTCTACCAATTCAAAGAGAACGTATACTATCCTGGGTGTTGTAAAAGACTTCCATTTTGAGTCACTCAGAAAGAATATCGGAGCGTTAAGTATGGTACTGGATCGCAGTTACGGGTTAGTGGCAATAAGGCTTAAAGCCGCGAACTATCCACAAACCGTCGCGCAGGTGGAGGCATTGTGGAAGCAAATGGCGCCTGGGCAGCCGTTTAACTACCGTTTTATGGACGAAGACTTTGACAACGAATACCGGAGCGAGCAGCGGGTAGGGCAGATATTTATCACATTCGCGGTTATCTCGATTATTATCGGGTGCCTTGGGCTATTTGGCTTGTCGGCCTACACCGCCGAGCGGCGAACCAAGGAGATAGGTGTGCGTAAAGTGCTGGGTGCCAGTGTTTCGAACATTGTCACATTATTATCCAGAGACTTTTTAAAATTAGTACTGATATCAATTATTATCGGCAGCCCGATCGCCTGGTACGCGATGAACACCTGGCTAAAAGATTTTGCCTATCACGTTGAAATTTCGTGGTGGATGTTCGCCGCAGCCGGCCTGCTTTCCATCCTCATCGCATTGCTAACCGTCAGTTTTCAAAGCATCAAAGCCGCACTGACGAATCCGGTGAAGAGTTTGAAAAGTGAGTAGGGGGAGGAAAGGGAGGATGGAGGAAAGGGAGGAAAGGAGGATGGAGGAAGGAGAAAGGAAGAATTTAGCGAAATAAATTATTCTGTGTTAAATTCCGTAGTCTCTCTTTTTTCTTCCATTGTCCGTTCCTCTTTCCTCCCTTTCTCCATCCTCCCTTTCCTCCGTTCCTCCTTCCTCCCAATTTTAAAAACAATGCTAAAAAACTATCTAAAAATCGCGATTCGGACGCTTTGGAAGAATCGGTTGTTTACTGCTATTAATTTTCTGGGTCTGTCGCTTGGGCTGGGCAGTGCTGGTGTGCTGATCCTGTTTATACAGCGCGGGGTCACTTTTGATACCTTCCATGAAAATAATGACCAGATCTATTTTGTGCAGACTGAAACAAAGGGCGAGCGGTATAATGCGACTGTCCACCCGATCATGCAGCAGTTGATCAGGACTTTCCCTGAGATAGAAGCCGGCACGCATTTTCAGGGTTGGAACGATGTGTGGCTCACTTATAAAGGCAAAAATATTCAGGGGAATACCAAATATGTGGATTCCAGTTTCTTCGATATTTTTTCTTTCAAACTAAAATACGGAGACCCTAAAACTGCATTCAAGAGCAGACAATCGATCGTAATTAACCAAAAAATAGCACTGGCACTTTTCGGTGACAACAACCCGGTAGGTGAAACGGTTTCGGTAAGTGATACACTCAATTTCACGGTAACTGGCGTGCTGGACCGTGTTCCCGAAAACTCTTCCATGCAGTTCGAAGTATTAGTGCCGATCTCGCTTTTGGAAGCTAATGAAGGTTTTCGAAGTGGCGCCGACTGGTACAATACCTTTTCCTCGGTGTATCTGAAAATCAAAAAGGGGACGGATATTGCAAAGCTGGAAGCGCAGTTCCCCCAATTTGGAAAAACCCACTTTGATCCCGCCGCAGGTGAGCGGCAACTTCGCATTGAAAAGTTGGAGAACTTCATTCACTATGATAATCCGGGCTTCAAATGGATGATCTACGGAGCAATAGGGATCGTTATTTTTATCCTGCTGATTATCAGCATTAATCTGATCAATCTGAATACTGCAATCGCATTTACGCGGGCAAAAGAAATTGCAGTTCGAAAGGTTACCGGCTCCAACCTAAAGCAGATTCTAGTGCAGTTCTGGACCGAGTCGGCAATTGTTCTGATCGCGTCGCTTGCATTTGCATTGATCCTGGCCGCCTCTTACCTGGTACCCCAGTTCAACGAATTCAGGCAGGGCCGGATGCAGCTCACGTTGAGTTGGGAGCAGGATTACATGACTGTGATCGCGCTTGGCGGTATTATTACGTTTATCGCTCTCATCGCAGGCACTTACCCGGCGGTTTATCTCAATCGGCTGGACTTGCGCGACACGATCAAAGGCAAGCTTTCCAATAAAACGCATTCCCGGAACTGGTCGAGGGGAACGATGATCGTGGCTCAGTTTGTGATCGCTTTCGCACTGGTGATCGGCGCGATCGTGGTGCGTAAGCAGGTGAGTTTTATGCGCGAAGCGAAAACCGGTTTTGATAAGGAGAATGTGGTTGTGGTGCAGTCGGATCTGGAATATAGGGACACAAAATCGGCCTCGATCCAGTTCAAATCCATTTTGAATGAGCTGCGTCAGGATTCGCGGGTGCAAAGCATTGCCACTTCTGCGGTGGTACCTTCCAAGTATTGGAGTAATTACAACACTTATATGGCCGATGGAGCCGCTGGGGCTGAGGTTCGTATCAAACACTCAGGCACGGGGCCGGGCTATTCTAAAACCTACGGAATCAAGATGCTGGAAGGTCGCGATTTTTCGGAAGAGATCGACAAGGACGGGAAAAATCTGCCGGTAGTTATCAACGAATCGGCTATGAAAGCGCTGGGCTGGAAAACGGCTGTCGGGAAGCGTATCAGGCAAAAAAGTAATCCGGAAGTGTACACGATCATCGGTGTGATGCAGGATTTTCATTATCAGGAGTTGAAAGAAAAAATAGAGCCGCTATTGCATTGGTACAATGGCCCCGCCGGATTGAGCAGCTACCTCAGTATCAGGCTGAACGATATCGGACAGGCCAAAAGCGTATTGGCTGGACTCGAAGGTAAAATGAAGAAAATCCCCGCCAGAAAGCCCTTCGGCGCATTTTATATGACTGATGAAATTAGCAGACAGTATAACCATCTCGACGGTATTTGGAAAATGGTCAATTTCGTGGCTATCCTGGCAATTGTGATTGCACTGGCCGGTATTTTTGGCCTGATCACGCTCGCTGCAAATCAGCGCATGAAAGAAGTCGGTATTCGGAAAGTACTCGGTGCGTCGGTTCAGGAAGTTACGTTTTTGCTTGCGAAAGACTTCGTGATCCTTGTACTGATCGGCATTGTAATCGGCGTGCCAGTAGCTTACAGCTTCGAGAGCCGCTATCTGGAAACCTTCACCTACCACACGCGCCTCGGTTGGTTTACTTACTTACTGGTCGGCTGCACGGCACTGTTATTAACATTTCTAACCGTAGGTTTCCAAAGCATCAAAACCGCAGTAATGAATCCGGTTGATAGTTTGAAAAGTGAGTGAGGAAGGGAGTTGGAGATTTAAATTGGTTTTAGTTAAATTGAGTTGTTTTTAACAGACAAACCAGACATGGAGGCACAAACTATTGATTCACAAATATTGAAATATCTTCCTTTGCTGGGGGAAGACGAAAAGCAATCCTTGTTAGGTGTGATCAAATCTTTTTTGAGTCTGAGGAAAGATGGCAAGTCGACAGGAACCGCTTTTATATTAGATTATAACAGAGAACTGGACGAGGCACTGGCAAGAATAAATGAGGGTAATTTCATGACACAGGAAGAAGTTGAAAAGCAGTCAGCGGAATGGTAGACGAAGCTTACACTGTGGTTTGGGATAAAATAGCAGTGAGTCAGTTACGCGAAATCTATCTCTATATTCGAAATAGTTCTTATCAAAACGCAACTTCTGTCAGAGACCAGATAATCGAAAATGTCAGTAAGTTGAAGGCTAATCCGAGAAGATATAATGCGGATAAATTGAGAATCGACTGTAATCCAGATTTTCGGGCATTTGAAACTCAAAAGATCCGAATCTCATACTACATTAACGAAAGCACTAAGACCGTGAATATCATCCGTGTGAGGAGCGTCAGGCAAAAGCCGTTCGATCACTGATATTGATAAATTCATCCAAGTCCAATTGTGAACAAAAGTGTCCGAAAGCGGACACTTTTTTAGGTTAAAAATGGGCTTAAAGAATTGATTTATAGTCAGTTATTGCGGATTAGGTCGGTCTGGTATAATAATTCATTCAGGTTAACTGGATTTGCAAACGACGCTCTATCTATTAGCCATGATCAAAAATTATTTCAAAATCGCTTGGAGAAATCTGCTGAAAAGCAAGATGTTTTCGGGCATTAACGTTTTCGGCTTGTCAGTCGGGATGACGTGCTGCATGTTGCTGCTGCTGTACATTCTCAGCGAAATTTCCTTTGACAGGCACCACGAACACGCCAAAGACCTGTACCTGCTCCGCAGCGAAAACGTGCAGCCTAATGGTGAGAAAATGGATAACCCCCGCGCGCCTTCGCCGTACGCACAGGCCGTAAAAGCAGAGTTCCCCGAAGTGGTTCAGGTAACCCGGCTTTGGCAGAATTTCCTGGAAGATAAGACTTTACTCAAAGTTCAGGGCGAAGGGAACAATGCCAGGGCCTTTTACGAAACCAAAGGTATTCACGTAGATTCTACTTTCTTTGACGTCTTCACTTATGATTTCATCGAAGGCGATGCCAAGACTTCCATGCGCGACCCGCATTCGATCGCATTGTCGGAGGAAGTAGCAAAAAAGCTGTTTGGTAATGAATCCGCGTTGAACCAAACCATTCAGGTAGGGGGCAAAACCGGCAATAACGAGAATTTCAAAGTGACCGGCGTTTTTCGTGACGAGGCAAGGCGCTCGCACATCGATGCACGCTACTTTATCCCTATGCAGGCGGGCTGGGTAGGAACATACCTCCGGGAGTCGGAGCAGAATTTTACCAATAACAATATGTTTTACAGCTATTTGAGACTGCGTCCGGGCACAGATCCCGACAAGTTCAGCAAAAAGCTGCCTGCATTCATCGACAAATACGCCCGCGCCGATCTGAAATTTGCAGGGTATGACAAAAAACTCGCGTTACTGCCGGTAACCGGCATCCATTTGTTCAGCCTGATCGACAACATTGTGACGCCCACCACCAGTACAACTTATCTGTACGTGCTGGCTTCCATTGCGATATTTACACTATTAATAGCCTGCATCAATTTTATGAACCTGGCCACTGCGCGCTCTGCAAAACGGGCGGCGGAAGTGGGAATCCGGAAAGTGTTGGGCGCAGGTAAAAATGGGCTGATCGGCCAGTTCCTGGGGGAATCAATGGTACTTACCTTCGTAGCGCTCGGGCTCGCATTCGTGTTCGTACTGCTATTTTTACCGTTTTTTAATCAGCTGGCAGATAAATCGCTACTGATCAGCGACCTGCTGGATCCAAAGATCATTCTCGCATTTGTAGTACTCGCATTGCTGACCGGCGTTATTTCGGGCAGTTACCCCGCCTTTTATCTTTCACTTTTTAATCCGCTGGATGTGGTGAAAGGTAAGTTCGTCAATTCGGTTTCGGCGACGACTTTGCGGCGGGGTTTGGTTGTGTTTCAATTTGTGATCTCAATCGGTCTGGTTGTGGGCACTTTGGTGATCCAGGAACAGATACGTTTTATGCACGAGCAACCGCTGGGATTTAACAAAGATCAGCAGATCGTGATACCTTTCCGCAGCGACGAATCCCGGAAAACTTATCCCGCATTGCGTAACGAACTTTTACAAAATAACCAGATCACGGCCGCCGCGGGCACTTCTTATTACCCGGGGATCATCAATCCCAGCGACATGAGCGTCTATGTTAGTGGCCGGCCGGTGAAGGAAGACGGACTTGTGAAAACGAACTGGGTTGCGCCGGAATTTATGAGCACGATGGGCTTCAAGCTGGCGGCGGGCAGGATGTTTTCCAGCCAGTTTCCTGCGGATACCAATATGAAAATCGTGGTCAATGAGGCTACGCTGAGGAAATTCAATATCCCGCTCGAAAAGGCGATCGGGCAGAAACTGAGCTTCGACGATCGGTACGATAAACAAACAAAGGGTATTGAGATTATTGGCGTAGTGAAGGATTTTCACTTCCAGGATTTGCACCAAGCCATTGAACCCTATGCATTTTTTCTTCAAAATGAACCCGTTCACAACTATGTGATCGCGCACGTCAATACCAGCGATGTTGCCAAAGTTTTACCTTTTATCGAATCAAAATGGAAGAGGCTGAACCCGGACGAGCCCTTTACTTTCAGTTTCCTGAATGAGGATTTTCAAAGGAATTATACAGCCGACGCCCGCACTTCGCGGATCGTTAATTCATTCACGGTCATTTCAATTCTGATCTCCTGCCTCGGTCTTTTCGGACTGGCGGCATTTGCTGCGCAGCAGCGGATCAAGGAAATAGGGGTCAGGAAGGTGCTGGGGGCTTCTATCGGCAGTATCGTCGGTTTGCTTTCCGGTGATTTTGTTAAACTAATCTGCATTTCAATCATAATCGCCACGCCGCTGACGTGGTATGTAATGGACAAATGGTTGCAGGATTTTGCCTATAAAATCAGTATTCAATGGTGGATGTTTGCGCTGGCGGGCATACTGTCGGTCGTCGTCGCCATGATCACAGTAAGTACCCAGGCTATTAAAGCCGCTATGACAAATCCGGTGAAGTCACTCAAAAGTGAATAGGATCATGAAAAAAAACTACCTTAAAATCGCGCTTCGTAACCTTTGGAAAAATAAGGGTTATGCTATGATCAATATTGTTGGCCTTTCGGTGGCTTTCTGCATTAGTGTCTTTCTGTTTCTCACAGCCTATTTTGTGCTTTCATTTGATAAGTTCCACGCGGATAGAGACCGGATCTTCAAGACCTATTTTTTCGCCAATGAGCCTCAGAAAGCGAGAAAAGCAGGTTCTATGCCGCACCCGCTTACGCCCGCTTTGAAAGCAGAATTCCCTGAAATTGAGGGAGCCGCACGAATTTTAAATGGCGAGTATGTGGTGGTTTACAAAGGCAAATATTTTGATAAGGATATCAAATACACCGACGCTGACTTTCTTAAAATATTCTCTTTTCCCCTTTTAAAAGGCAATGCAGGCTCTGCGCTCAGCGATCTGAGCAATATTGTGATCAGCAGGAATATGGCTGAGAGTATTTTCGGTAAGGAAGATCCGCTGGGCAAGGCGCTTCAGCTGGGGATGGATGCCAATAAGAAGCAATACATCGTCACCGGAGTGCTGGCCGATTTTCCCGAAAACTCTACGATAAAATATGACGCGTTCATCCGTGTGGAAAATGCAGGCGGCTACCAGCGTGAAAAAGACCAGTGGGACGCGCATTCGCACGCGGTCTTTGTGAAATTGAAACCAGGTATCGACAAAGATGCTTTCGAACAAAAACTGAAACCTTTTACCAAAAAATACTTCGCCGAAAGCTTTGCCTCTCTTAAAAAGCAAGGCGCCAAGCCCGACGAGAAGGGAGATATTTTTGCGCTAAGGCTAATGAAACTTACCGACATTCATTTTGATTCAGATATGTCTGGCGGCGCGCCGATCGGGCTGGTGTATGCATTGATGGCGATCGGTACGTTCATTTTGCTGATTGCTAGTTTCAATTTTATCAATCTCAATGTGGCGCGCTCATTTATCCGGGCCCGTGAAGTGGGGGTGCGTAAATCGCTTGGTGCATTGAAGCAGCAGCTATTTTTTCAGATCTGGGGAGAAGCCGGCATCATTTGTCTGGCCGGTTTTCTAGTAGGGATGACGCTGACGATTCTGCTTCTACCTACATTTAACAGCACCTTTCAGTCGAAATTGAACCTTGACTATATTCTGCAGCCGGGCACGATATTGCTCGTTTTCGGCCTCTTTTTGTTCGTAGCGTTGATTGCGGGCGGCTATCCGGCGTGGCAGATGTCGCGGTTCAATGCAGTGGAGGTTTTGAAAGGGAAGGTTTCCATGAAAAAGCCAGGTTTGTTGCGTAACTCGCTCATTGTAGCCCAGTTTACATTATCAAGCCTGCTGATCTGCTGCACGATTATCGCGGTACAGCAGGTGGATCATTTGAAAACACAGCCGCTCGGATTTCAAAAAGAGGAGGTGATCAGTATTCCGGTTGGAAATAAGGTCGACGGTCAGCAGGCATTGCGTCGCCTGCGAAATCACCTGAAAGACGATCCGAGCATACTAAGCATGACGGGCAGCGGTGTAAATCTGGGAATAGGAGCGGATCGCAGTTCGTCCCGGAGTGTCCTCGGATTTACATTCAACGACCGCGAGGTTTCGACGGACTGGCTTCACATTGATTATGATTATCTCAAAACACTCAATATAAAACTACTGGCCGGCCGCGAGTTTGATCCCACGTATTCCACTGATTCGATAGGCCGCGTGATCATTACCGAAAGTATGGCAAAAATGATCGGTGAGAAGGATCCGGTGGGTAAATTCTTCCAGACCGACACGGCGGGTATCAAACATCAGATTATCGGCCTAGTTCCGGATTTCAATCTCTATTCTTCCAAAAACGAGAAGAAGCCGATTACCATGTACATTTCACCGTCGGGCCCGATCAGCTATATTTTCGTGCGGGTGACACCGCAAAGTCTGGCGACTTCGATGGAGAAGTTGAAGGAAGCCTGGAAAGAAATAACCCCGGAATCGGAGTTTACCGGCAGCTTCGTGGATGAGAATACGAACTCCTGGTATCGCGAGGAAGAGCGGCTTTCGAAGGTTTTCAGTCTGGCTTCCGGCGTGGCGATTATGCTGTCCTGTCTAGGCTTATTTGCAGTCGCATTGATCGTGATTGAGCAGCGGACAAAGGAGATCGGTGTTCGTAAAGTGCTGGGAGCGAGTATTTCGAGCCTGGTTCTGGTATTGTCAAAAGATTTCGTAAAGCTCGTAATAGTAGCAATTGTCATCGCCTCGCCTCTGGCCTGGTTTGCTACGCAGGCCTGGTTGGACAATTATCCATACCGGATCGAGATCAACCCGATGATTTTCGTTTTCGTAGGATTGGCAGCAATTGTGCTGGCAGTAGGAACAGTGAGTTTTCAAAGTGTAAAAGCCGCATTGATGAATCCGGTAAAGTCGCTTAAAAGTGAATAGTAGGCATGTAGCTTTTAGCTAACAGCCAAAAACCATCCAGCCATGATCAGAAACTATCTCATTACTTCATTCCGCAACCTGCGCCGGAACTGGAATTTTACAATTATCAATATGACCGGCCTAACACTGGGGCTGACGTGCTGCCTGCTGATCTTCTTTACGGTCAGGTATGAACTCAGCTTTGATACGCATAACAAGCATATTGACAGGGTTTACAGGCTATCGATCCATAATAAGGCGAATGGAGAAAAAGGGTATATGACCGGAATGCCGCTGCCGGTGCTCGCCGCACTCAGAAGTGATTATCCGGAGATAAAAAACCTGGTAACCTACATTTATGGTATCCGCGAGGTACTGGTGACGATCGGCGAGGGAAAGAATCTTAAAAAGCTCACTTCGCCCTCTTATGCATTAGGTTTTGTCGGACCTGAGTACTTTAATCTGCTGGATTATAAGTGGTTAAAAGGCTCTCCGGCTACTTCGCTCAGTAATCCCGGGTCAGTGGTTTTGACGGCAAGTCAGGCGACAAATTATTTTGGTCCCGGGAATGCAATGGGCAAGACGATCCGGGTGGATAACAAAATGAACTTTGTAGTAACCGGTATCATCCAGGATCCGCCGGTAACAAGCAGTTTTCCTTTTACGACGATGCTCTCATTTTCGTCACTCAAAGAATATGGTGCTTTTACGAGCTGGGACGATTGGATAAGTACCTACGGCGGCGGACAAATGTATATGCGGCTTCCTGAGAATATGACCGAGCAGCGTATGGAGCGGAATCTGGCGGATTTGAGTAAAAAATACAGAGATCCGAAAGCTGCGGCCGAGACTGACCTGGTGCTGCTGCCTGTGAAAGACATGCATTTCTTGACGAATATGCAGAATTACGCCGGCCGGACAATCAGCAAAGGAATGATCTGGTCGATGGTATTGGTTGGCATATTTATCCTGATCACTGCGTGCGTCAACTTTATCAATCTGGCTACGGCGCAGGCTTTGAGACGTGCGAAGGAAGTGGGCGTGAGGAAGGTTTTAGGCAGTACGCGCGGGCAGTTGCTGCGTCAATATTTCTCGGAAACAGGTGTACTGACGTTTGTTTCGGTATTGCTGGCACTTGTTCTGGCGCAGATCGCGCTGCCAGGTGTTGCTGAAACCTTGAATATCAGTTCGAAGGGTGTCATGTTTTTCGCTGATCCGTCGATCCTCGTGTTTTTGCTGATCATGGCGGTTGTGACGACTTTCCTGGCCGGTTTTTATCCTGCGCTCGTGGTTTCGGGATACCAGCCGATTCTTGCATTAAAAGGTAAAATGAGGGCTTCTGGCGGCGGTCAGGCGAATTTGAGGAGAGGGTTGATCGTACTTCAATTTACGATTTCGCAGGTTGTGCTGCTGGGTACGCTGATCGCCTACATGCAAATGAAGCATTTCCGGACGATGGATCTTGGGTTTGTGAAAGACGAAATTGTGAATGTGCCTGTACCCGAGCAGAATCCCGGCCAGCTTGAAAAGCTGCGTGCCCAGCTTGAAAATGAGCCTGGTATCAAAAGTATGAGTTTCAGTTCATTTACACCGATGTCCGGTAGTAACTGGCAGACTGCCTTTACCTTTGAAAATGACACGGAACTTCTTGATTTCGAGGTAGTAATGCGGCCAGCCGATACTTCTTATGTGAAAACTTACGGCCTCGCGCTGGTAGCCGGCCGGATGTACCTGCCAGCAGATACGATCCGGGAATATGTGATCAATGAAGCTTTTGTTCAAAAGCTGGGGTTCAAAAATCCGGAAGATATACTTGGTAAAAGGCTTACGATCGGTGGCTCCGATCACAAGTTGCCTATTGTGGGCGTGGTGAAAAATTTCAATACGTATAGCCTGCATCGTGAAATTATTCCGTGTGTGTTGACGAGCCTGCGAAGCAATTACAGCACACTGGGAATGAAGCTGGCAGTGGGAGCAAGTCCGGCGCTGATCAGCAAGATCGAAAATGTATGGTCGGCCACGTTTCCGGATTATTTATTCAAATACACTTTCCTGGATCAGACCTTGAACAGCTTCTATCAAAAAGAGGAGCGTTTGTTCGAACTCTTTAAAATACTGGCCGGTATCGCCATTTTTATCGGCTGCCTCGGGCTGTACGGTGTAGTTGCATTTATGGCGGAATCCCGTACTAAGGAAATGGGAATTCGAAAGGCAGTAGGCGCGTCTGCACTGAATATCTTTGGCTTATTTTCCCTGGATTTTGTCAGGTTGGTGATGGTTGCTCTTGTGATTGCATCGCCGGTTGCGTGGTATTTTATGAGTGAATGGCAGCAGGATTTTACCTATAAAGTAAATGTGAGCTGGTGGATTTATGTACTGGCAGGCATATTTGCGATTGTCGTAGCTATGATCACAGTCAGCTTTCAGAGCATCAAAGCGGCGCTCACTAATCCGGTAACTGCGTTGAGAAGCGAATAAGTTTTTGTGCCTGGCTTTGTGCATGCAACTTCCAGGTAAAAAAACAATCTGTTAGATATGATTTTAAACCCTATTAGCTGTGATCAGGAATTATCTTAAAATTGCCCTCCGGAACCTTTCCAAAAACAAGGTTTACTCTTTTATTAATATCATTGGACTGGCAGTTGGTATTGCTGTCGCCATGCTGATCGGGCTTTGGGTGTGGGACGAATTGTCGTACAATAAATATCATAAAAACTATGACAGGGTAACGCAGGCGTGGATCAACCAGACTTTCAACGGTCAGACGTTCACGGGGACAGCGGTTTCTATCCCGGCTGTAACCGAAATGGCCACGAAATATGGTTCCAATTTCAAATTTACCTCGCTCGCGTCCTGGAATTATGGGCATTTGCTGGCGAATGGAGATAAAAAAATCAATAAAACGGGGATGTTCGCGGAGCCTTCGCTACCGGAAATGCTTTCTTTAAAAATGATCAAAGGCGATTACAGCGCGCTCAAAAATCCCGGTTCCATTATGATTTCAGAGTCCCTCGCCAAATCACTTTTTGGAAACGAGGAAGCGCTCAATAAGACCCTGCAACTAGATATCAAGAAGAATGTCAAGGTAACGGGGATTTATGAAGATATTCCCTTCAACTCTAATTTCCACGAATTGTACCTGATCCTGCCGTGGAACGATTATCTGCAAGCTGAAAATTGGGTGAAATCGGCGCAGCAGGAGTGGGGCAACCACTCGTTTCAGTTTTTCGCACAGGTGGCGGATAACGTCGATATTGCAAAGGCTTCGTTGAAGATCAGGGACGTGGAAATGCCGCACGCGTTTTCCAAAACGGACAAGCCCCAATACTTTTTACATCCGATGAGCCGCTGGCATTTGTATTCCGATTTCAAAAATGGTCAGAATGTAGGAGGCGGTATCCAATTTGTGTGGCTGTTTACGATCATTGGCATTTTCGTACTGCTGCTGGCTTGTATCAACTTCATGAACCTGAGCACGGCGCGTTCGGAGAAGCGCGCGAAAGAAGTGGGGATACGCAAATCGATCGGTTCTTTGCGGAGCCAGCTGGTGTTTCAGTTTCTAAGCGAATCGTTTCTGGTGGTTTGTTTTGCGTTGATCCTGGCCGTTTTATTTGTGCTCATTTGTTTGCCCGCCTTCAATGAATTATCCGGAAAGCAGGTCGAATTTCCATTCCTTTCTCCGCAATTCTGGCTCGCGCTGATCGTTTTTTCGCTGTTCACCGGGTTGGTTTCGGGCAGTTACCCCGCATTCTATCTGTCTTCTTTCAACCCTTTGTCTGTACTTAAAGGGACGTTCAAAGTTGGGAAATGGTCGGCTGTCCCCCGGAAGGTGATGGTGGTGATGCAGTTTACGGTTTCTATTACTTTGATTATTGGTACGATCATCGTTTTTCAGCAAATCCAGCACGCCAAAAGCAGACCGGTCGGGTACGACCGGCAGGGACTATTGCAGATCGATATGTCGCCAAATTTGTATGGAAAATACTACCCGCTGCGCGACGACCTGATGAAAACGGGCGTCGTGCACGAAATGAGCGAATCTTCCAGTCCGACTACCAGTATCAATTCCAATCAGATCGGTTTTGAATGGGACGGAATGGAAGCTGGCTCGATGCCGCTTTTCGGCACGATCGCCTGTACCCACGATTTTGGAAAAACAATAGGGTGGAAAATCATTGACGGACGGGACTTTTCGCGGGATTATTCTACGGATACTTCCGCTTTTGTGCTCAACGAAGCTGCTGTGAAGTTGACTGGAATCAAGGATATTGTCGGCAAAACGATCCGTTACAATAAAAAACCAATGCAGGTAGTGGGTGTGATCAAGGATATGGTGATGCAATCACCGTACGAGCCGGCTGTGCCTACCATTTTTATGCTTAATTATGAATGGGCTAGTCTCATTAATGTCAAGCTGCTGCCCGGCAAGCCGGTTGATCAGGCATTGAAAAAAGTAGAAGCAGTGTTCCGCAAACACGATCAGGATTCGCCTTTTGCATTTAAATTTGCGGATGATGAATACGATGCGAAGTTCAGAGCGGAAGAGCGGATCGGAAAACTGGCGCGGGTATTTGCTGTGCTGGCGATCATTATTTCGTGTCTGGGATTGTTCGGACTTGCCGCATATACAGCAGAGCAACGCACAAAGGAAATCGGTATCCGCAAAGCGCTGGGCGCCAGTGTGGCGCAAATGTGGGCGATGCTGTCCAAGGAGTTTATCTATCTTGTTCTGATATCCTGCGTCCTCGCTTCACCAATCGCCCTGTATTTTCTTAGCGACTGGCTTAAAAGATATGAATACCACATCGAGCTCAGCTGGTTCGTATTCGCAATTTCCGCCTTCACTGCCATTTTAATCACGCTGTTAACTGTCAGTTTTCAGGCTATTAAAGCGGCACTGACGAATCCTGTGAAGTCGCTGAGGAGTGAATGATTTCACCAGATAACCTGGACTATTGTGCTGTAAAAGCGAAATTTCGGGTCTACGGAAATTAATTGGTATCCCTCGGTGATTGCTGTCGCTAGGATCATCCTGTCAAAAGGGTCTTTGTGATTACCAAATATTGGAAGTTTCTGATAAAATATCGTGTGATCTTGTGATATACCAACCGTCGTTATTCGATTAAAAGTTGATTTGGCAATGGTGTCTGCAAGTGAATCAGGTAGTATTAGCTTTCCGATTGTAAGTTTGACTGAAATCTCAAACCAACTTGTCACACTAACATAAACATCGTTATCAACCGCCTCGATAAGACTTTTTGTCTTTCTCGAAAGCTTCGCATTATCTTCTAGAAACCACAATAATGTGTGTGTGTCAAGTAAATATTTCATTTACATATATTCTTTGAATTCATCCAGAGGTTCGTCAAAATCATCTGACATAATTATTTTTCCACTCAATATGCCAGCCACTCGTTTCGTCAGTGGCTGCTCTAATTTTATGTCTTCAAAAAAAGTGACCACAACCTCTGTTTTTTTATTGACAGGCGGGATTTCCATTAGCGTCACCTTACCGTTCTCGAAAATTCCTCTTACAGTGGTTAGCATAGCTTTATTGTTTTGCTGATAATCAAATATACAAAATACTAATAACTGAAATTTCATACGAGCATCGGCAATGGACTAACGGCAGCGTTGAACTTCCCATTCGTCGATAAAAATTACCAGACGGTCTGTTGATTGGTGCAGTTCGCAGATTGGTGGTTAGAGCGCGTTAAACGCACGGGCGAAATCTCCCTCTAACCACCATAAACGAACAAATTAAACATTAGAAACCATGAAAAAGACCATCTTAGCAATCGCAACAATAGTAACATTGACCATCGGAAACGGCTTCGCACAAAGTTACAGAGGACACCAGTCGCCGCGCGAAAACGCCAGAATGGAGAATGCTTACGAGGAGTTCCAGATCAACAAGCTGGACAACATCGTGAAGCTGACCCGCAAGCAGGAAAATCAGATCAAAAGGATCGAGAACAAATATGATCGCCTGGCGCCGCGTAACCAGAGAGCTCACACCTACCAGGGTGCAATGAGATTGGAACAACAAAAACAAAAAGAGATCCTTTCAGTTCTCAACCCGGTGCAGCGCCAGCGCCTATTCGCTTACCAGAATGCGAGCAGAAGAGGTAATTGGAGAGGATAAGTAGTAAAATTTAGCCATGAAAAATACATTAGCCAGGTCGTAGAGATCTGGCTAATTTTTTTGCATTAAGGCAATCTTCTATTCTTTAAATTTCCTTTCAAACCTGCAAATGCACCGCTCATCACGAAACAAGGATATTTCCATATAGTACCTTGCATAACAAAGTACCTTACTATACATTTGTTCTCTGCATCTATTAGCCATAAAAATAAAAAGCCATGAAATCGTTACTATTATTCCTACTGTCGCTCTTACTCTCAGGGTTGATCTGCATTCAGGATTCTTTGGGGCAGTCTGTACTTTCCGGCCGTCAGGTCAGGGGTATTGTCACCGATTCACTGAGCGGCAAGTCGATGGATTTTATCACAGTGAATTTACTGGTAGACAAGGTTATTGCTGTAAAAGCCGATTTCACCAAAGAAGATGGAAGTTTTGTTTTTGACAAATTAAAACCAGCGAACTACACGGTCGCGATCGTGGGAGTAGGCTACGGTGCCAAATTGCTGACCGCCGATCTGAGCGACAGTACCCAATCCGTGATCGATCTGGGCCGCATTAAGCTGAGCCCGAATACCGTTGGATTGAAGGAAGTGACGGTAACGAGTGTGAAACCTATCGTTCAACAGGAAGTCGACCGGATTTCTTATGACTTGCAAGCCGATCCGGAAAGCAAGATTTACAGTGTACTCGATATGATGCGCAAAGTGCCTTACCTGGCGCTCGACGGGGACGATAATATCCAGCTGAAAGGGAATACCGATTTCAAGATCCTGATCAACGGAAAACCTTCGAGTATGATGGAACGGAGCTACAAGGAAGTGCTGAGAAGTATGCCGGCCTCGTCTATCGAGCGCATTGAAGTGATCACTACGCCGCCAGCCAAGTACGATGCCGAGGGGCTTGCCGGGATTATCAATATCATCACCCACCGTAAAATCGACAACGGTTATAATGGTACAATCACCCTCAGCGAGCGGTTTCCGGTAGGCGGCCCGGGCGTGGGAGGTACGTTTGCTGCCAAACTCGGTAAGGTCGGTATGACGGTTTTGTTGGGCGGGAGCCAGTACCGCACACCGTCGACCGTGAATGGGGTGAACCGGAGTACTTTCGGCGAGCGCAATACCAATATGTTTCAGGAAGGATCGTCGCGGTCGGAGAATAACAGCGGCTATGTGGGCTACGAGATCAGTTATGAGATCGATACGCTGAATCTGCTGAGCGCGCAGTTCAATATCAATGGAAGCTATTCGGATGGTTTGGGTTATCAAAGCTCTCGTTTAAGCGGAAACGGTAAAATTCTGGAAGCTTACCGGATCAATAACGACAACAATGGAAATGGAAACGGAATGGATGCGGCGGTCAATTTTCAGCGGACTTCCAAAGCGGATAAAGGCCGGTTGCTGACCCTTTCCTACCGGTATTTTGGATTTAATAATAAACAAAAAAACAACCTGGATATTACTGACCAGGTCAATTTTGAGCTTCCTGATTACCGGCAGGTAAATGACCAGGGATTTTCGGAGCAAACGTTTCAGGTGGATTACGTTTATCCCGTCAAAAAGCTGAGTATTGAAGCAGGTTTAAAGGGGATTATGAGAGATAACCGCAGTGATTTTCAATATGAAACGTTCGATCCGGAAACTGGTCAGTATCTGATCAATAAAGATATGAGCAACAAGTTCAGCAACATTCAAAACGTTTTCGGCGCTTACAATACGTATCAGTACAATCTGAAAAAGTGGTCACTGAAAGCGGGCGTGCGGATTGAGCAAACGATCGTGGATGCAGATTTTATTTCAACCGATTCAAAGGTGCGCCAGAACTATTTTAATGTGATCCCGTCGGTATCGGTGAACCGGAAATTGAAGAACAACAATGCGCTAAATCTGGGTTATTCGCAGCGCATCCAGCGGCCGGGTATTTGGCAGCTGAACCCGTTTATCGACCGATCTAATCCTAGTTTTGAAAGGACCGGGAACCCCAACCTGCGTCCTGCCTTCGTCAATGACATTTCTCTGAATTATAGTTTGAACAAAAAAGTTTCTGTGAATGCAGGCGTGGGCCTCACTGCATTTCGCGATCTGATCTTTGGTGTGGCTGTTTACAATCCTGAAACCAATATCACCCAAACTTCTTTCGAAAACTCAGGTACCGCGCGGCTTATCACGGGGATGCTGAATGCCAATTATCCGATTACCAAAAAATGGAATTTCAGTCTGAATGCGAGGGTGGCGCACGGAAAGGTGAAGGGGACGGTGAATAATATACCGGTTACTAATCAGGGTATTATGTCGCAGGTATCGGCATCGACGGGTTATCGTCTGGAAAAGGATTGGCGGCTCAATGCGAACCTGAACGTAAATGGCCGGAATATCAATTTGCAAGGCACTAATAATGCTATGACCAGCTATTCATTTAGTATCAGCAAGGATATTATGAAAGATAAATTATCGCTTTCTGCCGCCGCCAATAATCCTTTCACGAAGTTCAGGAACTGGCGCAGAGAGACTTACGGCCCTGATTTTAATCAACTTGACTACCGGAGAGATTACTTCCGTACATTCAATTTCAGCCTCAACTACAAATTCGGTAAGCTGAAAGAGGCGATCAAAAAGAACAAAAGAGGAATCCGCAACGACGATGTTCAGAATGGAGGTTAAAGGGTTACTCCGCGAGGAATCGAAAGGCCGGAATTGCTTTTATAACTTTTCCGTCCCTTTCGAATTCTTCGGTTTGGTGTAGTGTAACAATGGTGCCTTCACTTAATTTGAAAAATTCCATTGCTTCAAACAAACCATTCATCTCGCGATCCAGATTATCGGGTGTGAGTTCGTAACAAACTTGTAACAGTTTCTTTGCTGCACCTTTTTGAAAGACCACAAAATCACATTCATTCTTTTCTGAGAAGTAATATATTTCTTTAAAATCCCTGCGTAAATGAAGGAATATCATATTCTCAAATTTTCGACCAAAATCATCAGTAAATGATCCTGAATTGGCATTGATCATACCTGTGTCGGCTGCATATATTTTACGCGGATTAACCAGCTGCTTTCTTGCGGAGTAACTGAATTTTGGGATAAAATGGAACAGATATGTATATTCCAGATGTGACAAATAATCCATGATCGTGCTGGTGGACCCGATTTCGAAAAGCCCTTTGAGCCGGTTGCCGGTAACCAGTTTACCCACATTTGAGACCAGGTACAATGCAAGTCTTTGCAGCGTTTTAACATCACGAACGCCGTAACGAACCGCTATATCGCGGATTAATATGTCTTCGAAAAGGTGATGCAGCACTTCTTCCAATCCTGATTTTACATATTCAGGAAACCCGCCGGTGTGCAGGTATGCCATCACGGCTTCTTCGGAAGGCTGCCACTTTCTGTAATTTATAAATTCAGTGAAAGAAAAAGGGAAAAGCTCTTTTGTAATGTGCCTGCCAGTCAATTTTGTGCCCAGCTCGCGGCTAAGTAACGATGCATTGGAGCCCGTGATTACCACTTTGCAGCCTTCATCGAGTTTTTGCCTGACATAAGTTTCCCAACGATCGATGATCTGTATTTCATCAAAAAAAAGCACATTGGTCTTTGATTCTTTTATGATCGCGTCCAGCCGCGAAAAGTCATTTGGCTCAAAATTGTATAGCCGGGTATCTTCAAAATTCAGGTAAAGTGCTTCGGGGTATTTTTCTTTCAGTAACTGATACAGCAATGTGCTCTTCCCCGAACGCCTGATTCCGGAGACTATCAATGCGTGGGATGTTATATCCGGCAATATAGCCAGCGCACTTCGCCGAAGCCCAAGGTCGAGATCATGGACGTTGGACTTCTGGGCTTCCACTACATTCGCTAGTACAGATTGCAGTATCATAACAGATCTTTTGATACAAAAATATACTTTTGTTCATTAGTATCAAACAATGTTGTTCGTTACTATCGGACAAGTTTGTTTATGGACAGCTGTATATGTAAAATAACCAAGCGAACACTGAACACAAATGTCCGAAATCGAACATTTTATATATCATAACTAGTTGAAAACTTAATAGTTAAGCTAATGGCACAAATTTAGAGCCGGGTTTCTATCACAACCTAACAGCCAAAAGCTAACAGCTATAAGCCGACAGCCGCTATGCTAAAAAACTATCTCAAAATCGCTTTCCGCAGTCTTTGGAAATATAAAACCAATACTTTCATCAGCGTAACCGGACTTGCAATCGGTGTCAGTTGCTTTTTGCTGCTGGCTACTTATGTGCTGCATGAGCTGCGTTATGACCGTTTTCAGCCTGGCTCTGAGAGAATTGCGCGGGTAAACCTGTTTTATCAGTCGGGGGAAGGGGAGTCGGTTTATATTGCGATGACGCCGACTGCGGTCGCGCCGGTTTTTTCAAGGGAATTCAGCGAGATAGAAAGTGCAGCGCGTATTTATCCGTACAGCGCCGACGGTTCCGTTTCTGTTCAATATAACGATCAGTTGTTTAGTGAGCGGAAAGTCGTATTTGCGGATTCTTCGTTTTTCAAAGTTTTTCAATATCCTTTTGTGGAAGGTAACCCCGCTACGGCACTTTCCCAGCCCAATTCGGTGGTGATCGATCAGACTACGGCGACCAAGATCTTCGGAAAGGGCAGTGCGATCGGTAAGTCTGTGAAAATGAACGAGCGCCTGACCCTGCAAGTAACCGGGGTTATTAAAGATGTACCTTCCTATTCTCACCTTAAATTCAATTGGGTCGGTAGTTATAGCACTTTACCCCGCTCCAAAACGGAAGCTTTTGACTCAGCCAATGATTTTTCCTATGTCCTGCTGAAACCCAATGCGGATCTTAAAACATTGCAGGCCAAAGTAGACAGATATGTAAGCAAAAACCTGGCAGACCCACGGAATCCGAGTTTCAAAGTGAGGCTGGAACTCGAACCGTTTCATGCAATTCACCTTTATTCCAAAGCTACAAATGGTACCGAAGCTTCGGGTAACTACAAATACATTTACATTTTATCCGGCATTGCGGTACTGATCCTGCTCATCGCCTGCATTAATTTTATCAACCTGGTAACAGCCCGCTCAGCAGTTCGGGCGCGGGAAGTGGGTGTGCGGAAAGTGATCGGGGCACTGCGTATGCAGCTTTTCGGTCAGCATATATTTGAAAGCGGGATGATCACATTCGTCGCTACGGTTATCGGGTTCCTGATCACCATGCTTACATTGCCCGGCCTCAGCAGCCTTACCGGGAAAGTGCTGGATCTGGGCGTTTGGCCAGCGCTCTCTTTTGAAGTCACGCTATTTGTTCTTTTTCTTGTTATTACAATTTTGTCCGGGGCATATCCGGCTGCGGTTTTGTCTGGTTTCGAGCCGGTTAAGGTATTGAAAGGAACTCCGCTTTCCAGCAATAGCGGCGGCGGGCTGCGCAACTTTCTGGTTGTGTTCCAATTTACGATCTCCATGCTTTTCATTATCGCTACGCTCATTGCCGGTCAGCAGTTGAGATTTATCCAGAATAAAAACCTGGGCATCAATCCCGACCAGATCATTGTGCTGGATATCAATTCGGGTATTTCCAAAAGCAAACTGGCTGCGATGAAAGGCGAGCTGCTCAATAACTCAGCTGTGAAATCGGTCACCGCCTCCTACGATTCGCCGCTGAATGTGCAGGGCGGCTACAACATTACCGCGGCCGACAAGCCCGCAGGTTTTGGAATGAATATCACAGCTATACCAGTCGAAAAAGACTTTGTGCCTACCATGGGAATGACGCTTGTTACAGGCGAGAATTTTAATGAGACCGATATTGTACAAGCCACACAAGACAGTTTTCAGCTGAGGAGCTACGCTTTTATACTGAACGAATCTGCGGTTAAAGGACTTGGCTGGACACCTGCAACTGCAATTGGTAAGATGGTCAATATGAATGGCAGGCAGGGTAAGGTCAAAGGAGTTGCGCAGGATTTTCATTTCAGGTCGCTGCACGAAAAGATCAGTCCGATCGCCATTCTGCCTGAATACGATTTTTTTGGTAAAATGATTGTCAAAGTGACTGGCAGGGGGGCTTCTGAGGCAGTGGAAATACTGGGAAAAAGCTGGGAATCGAATTTTCCTTTGCGGCCATTTGAGTACCATTTCCTGGATCAGGAGTTTGAAGAAATGTACAATGCCGAGAACAAGGTTTCCGCGGTTCTCGAAATATTTTCATTTGTAACAATCCTCATCAGCTGCCTCGGCCTCTTCGCATTGATCGCCTTTATAGCCCAGCAACGAACCAAGGAAATCGGTGTGCGGAAAGTGCTGGGCGCGTCGGTAACAAGTATCGTGATGCTGCTGTCAAGGGATTTTGTCAAACTAATAGTAATTGCCATTATCATCTCGTCGCCCATTGCCTGGTATTTCATGAATGAGTGGCTGAAAGATTTCGCCTACCGCATCGATATCAGCCTGTGGGTTTTCATGGCCGGCGGAGCCATCGCAATACTGATCACATTCATCACAATCAGTTTTCAAACAATTAAAGCAGCGTTAATGAACCCTGTTCAATCGTTGAGATCGGATTGAGGGAGGGAAGGGAGGAAAGGGAGGAAAGGGAGGAAGGAGAAAAGGAGGAAGGATTTTTGCACTCATTTTTTATTTCTCCATCCTCCATCCTCCGTTGCTCCATCCTCCATCCTCCGTTCCTCCATTCCTCCATCCTCCCTTTCCTCCATTCTCCCAAAAAAAAGCCATGCTTCAAAACTATCTCAAAATCTCGCTTCGGAATCTGCTGAAACACAAGGCTTTCAGTATGATCAATATTTCTGGTGTGGCGATCGGGCTTGCCTGCTTTTTGCTGCTGTCGCTATACGTGAAAGATGAACTGAGTTATGACAGGTTCCACACGAATGCGGAGCGGATTTACAGACTTTCGCGAACTTTCATTTCAAAAGATGGTACCGAATCGCTTCGGCTGGGACAAGCCGCGCCGCCGTTTGGCCCATTGATCAAACAGGATTTTCAGGAGGTGGAAGAAGTGGTGAGGCTGCTTGATATAGGTGCGAATCTGAGGTATGGCGAAAAGAATTTTAATGAAGATGATCTCTTCGCAGCCGAGCAGAACATTTTCAAGGTATTCTCTTTTGATGTGAAGCTGGGAAACCCGCAAACTGCGCTCGTCAACCCATTTTCCATCATGTTTTCCAGACCAATGGCGGAAAAGTATTTTGGAAAAGAAAACCCGCTGGGCAAGATCATCAGAATGGATAATCAGCTCGATTACACAGTTACCGGCGTTTTTGAACCACTACCTGCACAATCGCATTTTCATCCCCAATTTCTGGTCTCATTTTCCACTTTGAACGACAGCCGCGTTTATGGCGCGGAAGGTTTGCGGACCAACTGGGGAAACAATTCTTTTTCTACTTTTCTGCTGCTTCCGAAAGGTTACGATGCACAAAAGCTGGTTAAAGCATTTCCGGCTTTTCAAAACAAACATATCGATGCAAACGCGTCGAGTTACTCGCGGCTGGACCTGATGAAACTGACCGATATTCACCTGCATTCGCACCTGGATTCGGAGCTGGAGGCGAACGGAGATATTCAGTATGTGTACCTGTTTTCGGCCATTGCGATGTTTATCCTGCTCATCGCCTGCATTAATTATATGAACCTGGCGACTGCCAAATCTGCAACGCGGGCGAAGGAAGTGGGAATGCGCAAAGTGATCGGCGCGGTGCGTCACCAGCTGGTGCGGCAGTTTCTGAGCGAATCGATGCTGCTGGTCGTCGTGTCCTTGTTTTTTGCAGTCGTGCTGGTTACGCTTTGTCTGCCGCTTTTGAATGAATTTACCCAAAAGCAGCTCTCTTTCAATGCATTGCTTGATCCGGTGTTTCTCTCCATCCTATTGGGAATTACCCTCTTCACCGGGCTGATCGCAGGGAGCTACCCGGCTTTTTTCATGACTTCCTTTCACCCGCTCAGCGTTTTCAAAGGGAAAGTTTCTTCGGCATTAAAAAATGGAAAACTGCGGCAGGTATTGGTGGTAACACAATTCGCGATTGCCGTCGTACTGATCGTGAGCACGACGGTGGTTTATAAGCAAATGCAATATGTGCAAAATTACAAGCTGGGTTATTCCAAAGACCAGGTGCTGCTGCTGCGGGCCGGCGGAGACTCTGCTGTCAATTATGAAAGCATCCGGCAGCAGCTCAAATCCAACAGCAATATCGTGGAAGTTGGCCGCTCCTCGCGCATTCCGTCGGGTAGGCTACTCGATTCCTGGGAAGCTTATGTAATGAAAGGAGATTCGCTGGCGCCCGCAGATATCAATATCAAATCGCTGGGTATAGACGAGGATTTTATCCCTACCTACAAAATTGAAATGGCAGCTGGCCGCAATTTCTCGCGCGATTTTCCTACTGACAAAACGAATGGATTTATCCTCAACGAAACCGCTGTCAAATTACTGGGCTGGAATAATCCCGCGGACGCGATTGGCGCCAGGTTTGGCTATGGGGAAATCCGCGGCCAGATCGTTGGGGTAACAAAAGACTATCATTTTGAATCGCTTCACCAGAAAGTGTCGCCGGTGGTAATGTTTGCGCAGCACGGGCGGCTGGGCTGGATGTCAGTGAAAATTTCAGGAGGAAATCTCAAAAATGCATTGGCGCACGTGGAATCCGTTTGGACCCGCCAGTTTCCGGGAATCCCTTTTTCCTACGAATTCCTCGACCAGCGATTTGGGAACCTGTATGCCCGCGAGCAAACGCAGCAGCTACTTTTTGGGATATTCGCAGGAATAGCGATTTTCATTTCCTGCCTCGGCTTGCTCGGTCTGTCGATGTTCATGGCCGAGATCCGTACCAAAGAAATTGGCGTGCGTAAAGTATTGGGCGCTTCGGTAACAAGCCTTGTCATCATGCTTTCCAACGATTTTCTCAAACTGGTAATAATTGCAATCCTGATCGCATCACCGATTGCCTGGTACGCGATGACCAACTGGTTGCAGGAATTCGCTTATCATACCAGTGTCAATATCGGCGTATTTATCTTCGCCGGCGTAGTCTCAATTGCAATCGCGTTGTTCACGGTGAGTTTCCAAAGTGTCAGGGCGGCACTGATGAATCCTGTGAAGTCTTTGAAGAGTGAGTAGAAAGGCAGGAAAGGGCGGCCCGCGTAGGGAGGATGGAGGAACGGAGGAAAGGGCGGCCCGCGTAGGGAGACAGTCTTTATAAATAGTAGTCTTTAAAACTAAATGCTAAAAGCCGATAGCTAACAGCCAATAGCCAACAGCCAACAACACTATGCTTCTAAATTATCTCAAAATCGCGTTTCGAAATCTTGCTAAAAATAAAACCTATTCGGCGATTAACATTGTCGGGCTTGGGATGGGAATGGCGGTGTCGATCTTGATATTGCTGTTTGTAATGCATGAGTTTAGCTATGATAAATTTCATGAAAGGCACGAGCGGATTTATCGGATTTTGGGCAGGATAAAGATGGGTGAGAGTAGTTTTCAAATGACATCGTTTTCTCCCAAATTCGGACCTTCTCTGAAAGAATCAGCTCCTGAAATAGAAGAATATGTCAGAGTATTACCATCTTTCAATAAGGTTATTATCAGAAATCCGGAAAAAGGTACTGAATCATTTTATGAAGCTAATTTCATATTTGCCGATCCTTCCTTTCTTAAAGTATTCTCATTTAAACTAAAAAACGGAAATCCCGACAAGGTTCTCGACGATCCGAATAAAGTAATCATCTCTGAACGCATTTCGGAAAAATACTTTGGGAATGCCGATCCGGTTGGTAAAGTATTGATGTACGAAAGCAAGCACCTGATGCAGGTTGCTGGTGTTATTGAAAATCCCCCGTCTAATTCTACGATTCAATACGATTTTATAGTTCCTGTTTCCGCCTATCCACGCCTTAATGAAAAGGTGCCGGCAGATTGGGAGAAATCGGATGGCGGAAACTTCACTACTTATCTGCTGATCGATTCGCTGGGCTCGGCGGAAAAGCTGGAAAAAACACAGCTTAGTAACCTGAAATATGCTCGGGGAGAAGTGGACGGAACAATTTCCTATCATCTCGACAAGCTAAGCTCCATCCATTTAGGTAATAATTTCCAGGAAACCGGGAACACTGGTTTGATCTCGATTTTTGCATTGGTGGCTGTATTGATCCTTTGTCTGGCGCTATTCAATTACATGAGCCTTACTACGGCAGGCGCTACCTTGCGGGCAAAAGAAGTGGGTGTTCGTAAGATAATCGGATCTGGTAGATTGGGCTTGATAAAACAATTTTATACGGAATCGGCTCTTATAACAATTGCCGCATTTGCATTGTCATTTATACTGGTATTGCTGCTTAAACAACCGTTTTACGATCTGCTGAATTTGCAGATAGACGATTCGTTTTTGTTCTCGCCTATTTTCGTCATAATACTGATGATTTTACTCCTTTTCACAATTATTGTAACCGGAAGCTATCCCTCACTTGTGCTTTCCGGATTTGTTCCGATTGAAGTATTAAAGGGAAAATTTACAGCTGGCCAGAAGGGTGTTTCTGTAAGAAAGGTGTTGATGGTATTTCAATTTGCAGTCTCCATATCACTGATCATATGCAGCTTGGTTGTAAAAAATCAATTGTCTTTTATGCAAAGCAAAAAATTAGGGCTGTATAAAGATCAGATATTAAATATCCCATTAACGAAAACAGCGGCAAATGGCTTTCACGCGCTAAAAAACCAGATCATCGAACAATCCGGCGTAGAGAATGTAGCTGTTTCTGACGTGGGACTTTTTAAATCTTATAATATGCGTTTTGTCAAACATCAGACCAGTAAGGATGATATTAGTCTCGTTCAAATGACGGTTGATAAAAACTTTGTAAAAACACTAAGTCTGGAATGGAAGATTAAGCCGAATAAGGGAACTTATGAAAATCACAAGTATGTACTACTTAACGAAACAGCTGTTAAAGAGTTGGGTATTAAAGGTAACCCGATAGGTCAGAAGATTGATGAGAGCAATGAAATTGGAGGAGTAATACGAGACTTCAATTTTTCTTCCGTCAAAGATGGCGTTAGAGGGATTGGTTTATTTGTGGTAAATGATACTACTAATCTATTGAAGTTACCGCACGCAAAAGCCATGCTTTACGTGCGCCTCAATCCCAACTCAAATACCCAAAGCAACGTCGAAGCAATTGGCAAAATCTTCAAAAAATACGAATCACAAAAACCTTTTGAATACTACTTTCTCGACGACGCTTTTAATGAAACTTTCAAAACTGAAATGCGTATGTCCGGGATGTTCTCGGCGTTTACCGCAGTTGCGATTTTCATTGCGTGCATGGGACTTTTTGGATTGGTAACATTCACTGCCGAGACGCGGACCAAGGAAATCGGGATCCGTAAAGTACTCGGCGCGTCGGTTGCGGGAATCGTCTCATTGCTCTCTAAGGATTTTCTCAAACTGATCCTGCTTTCCATTCTCCTATCACTCCCTATTGCTTATTATTTTATGGAAAAATGGTTGCAGGATTTCGCCTATCGCATTCAAATCCCAATCTGGATTTACGCGACAGCCAGTGTTGCCGCTATTGTTATCACACTTATCACTATCAGTTTCCAGAGTATCAGAGCCGCATTGATGAATCCGCTGAAATCGTTGAGGAGTGAGTGAAAGGGGGAGGAAGGAGGAAGGAGGAAGGGAGGAAGGGCGGCCCGCGTAGGGAGGAAGGGTTAATTAAATAGTAACATTTTAGAACTAATAGCCAAAAGCTAATGGCTAATAGCCAAAAAACACCATGCTCACAACCCATTTAAAAATCGCTTTGCGCACTTTGTTGCGGTACCGGAATTATACGATCCTGAATGTGATGGGTCTTTCGATCGGGGTGGCGGCTTGTTTGCTGCTGTATGTTGTATATAATTATGAATCTGGTTTCGACCGGTTTCATGCCAAGCAGGACCGGATTTACCGGATCGTGCGGCAAACGCAATACCCTGGCGGACAGATCGATTACACGCCTGGTAACCCGCTTCCTTTTGCGCCTGCATTGAAAGTGGACCTGCCGCAGCTCGAAGAGATCGTTTCCGTATACGGTACCATGGATGCACAGGTGACGGTTTTGGGTAAAAATGCGAACAATCAATCCGCCGATAAGAAATTCAGGGAAGAGGACGATGGGCTGATGACCGAGCCCGCATTCTTCGAACTCTTAGATTTTCCGTGGCTCACCGGTACCAAAGCAGTTTTGAAAGATCCTAATGTAGTAGTTCTCTCGCAACGCAGGGCGGAAAAGTATTTTGGAAGCTGGGAAAATGCAGTGGGTCAGTATTTGAAGATTAATAACAAAACCGTAGTGAAAGTGGGCGGAATTATTGCCAATCCTCCTATTAATACTGATTTTCCGGTCGATATGGTCGCTTCCTATGAAACCAAGCGGCAGCATCCTTTGCTTTTCGGGTTTGGGGATTTTGAAAACTGGGGCTCAACCAGCAGCAATGACCAGCTTTTTGTGCTGTTGCCAGAGAATATGACCGTTGAAACTGTCGACAAGCTGCTCGCCAGGTTTGCCAGCAAGCATTACAATAATAAGGATGATAAAAAGAAGATTTCCCTCTTCCTGAGCCCGCTGGCTGACCTGCATCACGACAGTCGTTTTAATAACTTTTCGGCACATCAAACCAGCCGGACCGTATTGTGGACGCTCGGTGTGATCGGCGTACTGATCATTTTTATGGCCTGCGTCAACTTTGTCAATCTCGCGACCGTGCAATCTGCGCGCCGCTCGATGGAAGTAGGCGTGCGGAAAGTGCTGGGCAGCAGCCGGCGCGAATTGATCAGGCAGTTTTTTAGCGAAACGATCCTGATCGTCAGTTTTTCGGTGGTCCTGGGCGCTGTGATCGCAATGCTGTGTATCCCGCTTCTTGGCAAAATATCACAGGTACCCGCCGAGCTGCCGGTTATTTCTAACCCTCAAATATGGCTGTTTATAATTGGTATCACACTGTTGATCAGCCTAATAGCGGGATCTTACCCGGCGCTAATTATGTCTGGCTTCAAGCCGATCGAGGCGATTAAAAGTAAGGTGACAACCCGCTCGCTGACTGGGATTTCGTTGCAAAAAGCATTGATCATCATTCAGTTTGGCGTGTCGCAGATATTGGTAGTAGGCACGATTGTGACGATTACGCAGATGAATTTCGTGCAAAGTCTCGACCTGGGTTTTGTCAAAGAAAGTGTTTACACGCTGGTTTTGGACGATTCTTATGCGAGTCGGAATCAGGCATTTAAGAATGAATTATTACAAAACCCGGAAATAGAATCTGTCAGTTTCGCGTCTGATGTGCCTTCATCTGACGATAAATGGTCTGGCAACTTCGCATTCGATAACCGCGGCAAAGACGAAGAATTCCAGTTGTTCCAGAAATTCGCCGATGAAGACTATCTTGAAACTTACGGTATACAACTTATAGCGGGTACCGGATTCCGTGCAGGCGACTCCACCAAATCCTGCGTGGTGAACGAAACATTGCTCCGAAAACTGGGAATCCGCGACGCTAATGCAGTAATCGGAAAAAATATCAGAACGGGCGGCAGCGACTGGCGGCCGATCGTGGGTGTTGTGAAAGATTTCAAGTCTAGCTCCGCGCGCGAGGCATTGCAGCCGATCGTGATCATGCCGATGAAAGAGTTTTACTGGCAGGGCGGGATCAAAATTCGCACCCAGAACCTGTCAAAAGCAGTAAGTTATATTGAAAAGGCGCATGCAAAGATATTTCCCGAGGTAGCATTTCAGGGGAAGTTCTTTGACGAAACGATCGAGGATTTTTACAAACAGGAAAAACAAATGAGCCGGCTGTACCAGATCTTCGCCGCGTTATCCATTTTCATCGCTTGCCTCGGATTGTTCGGCCTCGCCACTTTCATGGCGCAGCAGCGGATGAAAGAGATCGGCGTACGAAAAGTGCTCGGCGCGTCGGTTGGCAGCATTATAGGATTATTGTCCAAAGACTTTCTAACACTGGTTTTCATCGCCATCGTGGTCGGCTCGCCGGTCGCCTGGTATTTCATGAATAAGTGGCTGCAAAACTTTGAGTACAAGATCGGTATCAGTTGGTGGATGTTCGCCGCCGGCGCTGTACTGGCGATCATCATCGCATTTATCACAGTCAGTTTCCAGAGTATCAAAGCAGCGTTGATGAATCCGGTCAGGGCTTTGAAATCGGAGTAGGGGCGGCCCGCGTAGGGGGGAGGGGGGAGGAAAGGGAGGAAGGCGGCCCGCGTAGGGAGGAAGGAGGAAGGAGGAAGGAGGAAGGGAGGAAGGAGGGAGGTTTTGCGATAGGGGGCTAGTCGAGCTGATCTTAGATATTAATATTAATACTTAAAATATGATCCGGAACTACTTTAAAATCGCATGGCGGAATTTCCTTCGGAATAAGGCATTTTCGGCTATTAATGTGCTTGGACTTGCTTTTGGCATGGCGGCCAGTTTGCTTATTTTCCTTTGGATCAGCGATGAATGGAGCATTGGAAGAGGGTATCAAAATGCATCACGCATTTACAGGGTGATGGAGCGAGAGTTCACCGACGGGAAGGTGGTGGCTGATGATGATACGCCGGGAATCCTGGCTGACGAACTCAAAAGACAGTTTCCCGAGGTATTATATGCCGCAGGACTTTCCTGGCAGGAGGGGCATTTGCTGAGCCTGAACGAAAAGTCAGAACGTTTTAACGGTTGTTTTGCAGGGAGCGACTGGTTCCATATTTACAGTGTGCCTCTCCTTGCCGGCACGCCGAAAACTGCATTGAGCGCGCCGGGAAGCCTATCTATTTCCCGAAAAGTGGCTGAGCATTACTTCGGTACGCCGGCTGCCGCACTTGGAAAATCCATTCAATTTGATAATTCAAAAAACTACCAGGTTACTGCGGTTTTCGAAAACCTGCCGGCCAGTTCTTCCGACCAATACGATTTCCTGTTAAGCTGGGACCAATTTATTGCGCGCGAACCCTGGCTGAAAGAGTGGACCAATGCGGGGCCGAAAACGAGATTAATGTTGCGTGAGGAATCAGACAGATCAGTGGTGGATGCGGGCCTCAAATGGTTTCTGAAAGGCAGGAATACTGATTTTGGTAAAACATTTCATATTAATCTCTTCCTTCAACCCGAAACCGAGGCTTACCTCTATTCGAACTTCAAAGACGGATACCTGCACGGTGGCCGGATCGATCACGTGAGGTTGCTTGCTGTTGTGGCCGGTTTTCTGCTGCTGATCGCCGTAATTAATTTTATGAACCTGGCAACCGCAAGGGCGGGCCGCAGGGCACGGGAAGTGGGCGTGCGTAAAGTAGTAGGCGCCGGGCGACCTTCGCTGATCGGCCAGTTTATGGGAGAAGCAATGCTGCTCACCTGCCTCGCCATGCTGCTCGCTATTTTGACGATCATTCTTGTACTCCCGTCATTTAATCAATTAACAGACAAAGCATTGGTATTGCCTTTTAAACAGTCTTATTTCTGGGCGATTTTAGTGGTAATGCTTCTTTTTACAGGCATTCTGGCGGGCAGTTATCCGGCATTATTTCTATCTGCTCTCAACCCGCTCAAAACGCTTAAAGGTATGTTGGCTGTACCCGGGAGCAGCTCCGGTGCGCATTTGTTCCGGCGTGGGTTGGTTGTATTCCAGTTTGTAATGTCTATGTTACTCATAGTCAGTACGACGATCGTGTACCAGCAGCTGGAATTTATCCGGAATAAAAATCTGGGATATAATCGTGAAAACCTGATCATTCTTGCGTCAGACGGCGAGCTTCCGAAAAATTACCAGACGTTTAAGCAGGAATTATTGAAAACGACGGGTATCCAGTCTGTTACGAATATGTATACCAATCCGGTAGGCAATGGAAATACGACCGAAGGTATTAAGTGGCCTGGCAAGGATCCGCAGGCGGCAATATCATTCAATAATACGGCGGCAGGCTATGATTTTGCGGAAACTATGAAAGTGAAGTTGATCGATGGCCGCGACTTTTCTCCCGAGTTTGCTTCTGATTCAAGTAATTACCTCATTAATCAAGCCGCTGCGAAAAGGATCGGGTACAAGAATCCGGTTGGACAGCCGCTGACGATGTGGGACAGGCCCGGCAAGATCGTGGGGTTGTTGCAGGATTTTCACTTCAATTCCCTGCACGAACCTATCCGCCCGTTGATTATCCGGCTCGCCCCCGGGCCCTATGGCAATATCCTGATCCGCACCGAGCCGGGGCAGACAGCCCAGGCGCTGGCAAGCTTGGAGCGGCTTTACAAAAAGATCAATCCGAATTTCCCCTTCAAATACAGTTTTGTTGATAGCGATTATGAGTACGTGTATAGGAGCGAAAACATCGTAGGAAAGCTCTCAACGATATTTTCCGGCCTTGCGATATTTATTGCTTGTCTTGGTCTTTTCGGTCTGGCGGCATTCACGGCCGAGCAGCGGATCAAGGAAATTGGGGTCCGCAAAGTGCTGGGTGCCTCAGTAGCCAGTATTGTTGCATTGCTTTCGGGTGATTTCCTCAAACTGGTTTGTGCCGCTATCCTGATCGCTACGCCTGTTTCATGGTTTGTGATGAATGAATGGCTGACTACTTATGCCTACAAGATCGAGATCGGATGGTGGGTATTTGCGCTGGCGGGCATGCTTTCGCTGGGTATTGCGCTCTTCACGATCAGCTTTCAGAGTATTAAGGCGGCATTGATGGACCCGGTGAAAAGCCTTAAAAGTGAATGACGAAAATTTCAATCATTATTGATTTAGTAAGCTGATAAGCAGCAATATGTCTCTAAAAATAACATTGCGGAAGCTGATCAGACAGCGGGTGTATTCGGCCATCAATATCACCGGCCTGGCCGTGGGAATGGCGGGAGCGATCATTATTTTTCAGCTGGTTTCCTTTCACCTTGGTGTAGACGGGTACCATCGCAATGCAGACAGGACCTACCGCGTTGTGGTGGATCTGCATCTTGAAGACGGTCAGGTTGAAAAGGAGCGGGGCTCTGCATTTGTGCTCCACCAGACTTTGAAGAAAGAATTCAGCTACGTGGAAAATGCTGCGTACCTGGCCGGTAAGGAGCTCACACTCGATATTAAAAACGGCAGTCAGTCGACCAAGTATCTTGAAAAAGACCACGTTGCATTTACTAACTCCGATTTCTTCAACATTTTTGATTATCAATGGGTTGAAGGAAATGCAGCTACTCTGAACGCGCCTAACCAGGCGGTAATCACCGAAAGTTATGCACTGAAATATTTCGGAAAGGCAAATCCGGTCGGGCGATTCCTACGCATTGAAAACAAAGAAAATATACGGATTGCGGGCGTGATCCGCGATTATCCGCAACAGACGGATTTTAAGAAAGATCTATTTATTTCTCTTCCTACCATCCGGAAAATCGTTCCGGAATATGGTTACGAGGACTGGGGCTGGATCGACTCGGGACGCGAAACTTACGTGACGCTCCGGTCGGAAAAGGACAAGGAAACCTTTGAAAAGCAGATGCCCGCATTTGCCCAGAAATACTATGGCGCCAACGGGAAGATTTTCCAATATCACTTGCAGCCGCTCTCCGACGTCCATTTCAATATCGATTATAATGGAAAGATCAAATATACCACGATCGCGATCTTGGCTACGGTGGCGCTGCTGATGGTACTGATCGCCTGCTTCAATTTTATCAACCTGTCCACCGCGCAGGCATTCAAGCGGAGTAAGGAAGTGGGTATCCGCAAAGTGCTGGGCGTATCGCAAATGCAGGTCTTCTGGTCTTTTATCCGCGAAACGGCCGTATTGACGCTGGTATCTGCATTGTTTGCGCTCGTACTTTCTATTCTATTCTCTTCAATTCTGAACAACTGGCTCGGGTTACAGATCGAGGTAAATTATGTGGCTGACTATCGCCTTCCTGTTTTTAGTGTTCTGTTGATCTTGCTGATCCTCGTACTGGCGGGCGTATATCCTGCATTGATCGTATCGAATTTCAATCCGCTGAGGGCTATCAAGGGTTTATTAAAAGAAAATAACCGGAACCTGTTTTCTGTGAGAAAGGGACTGGTTGTGGTTCAATTCGGCATTTCATTCGTGCTCATCGCGGTCGCATTGCTGATCATGCTGCAATCCGACTATATCAGTAAAAAGGATCTAGGAATGAACCGCGACCTGATCATGCACGTGCGGTTGCCGGCGGCGGAAACCGATAAGATCGCAGTGATCAGAAACGAGATTGGTGCGTTGAATGAAACGGAACATTTTGCCCTTTTACGCGGCGCGCCTTCTTCCCAGGAAGGTTACGGTGGTAGTGTGAAATTTGAAAACCGGGATTGGGAAAAGTTTGCTGCAAGATCGAAGGTAGCAGATGAAAATTATGTCGCTACTTATGGTTTGAGGCTGGTTGCGGGCAGGAATGTGACGCAATCGGATACAGTTCGTGAACTGCTGGTTAATCAGAAAATGGTGCGGGCACTTGGGTTAAAATCGGCCGAAGAGGCACTGAATAAGAATCTGATGATAGGAGAAATAGGCAAAACCGGTCGTATTGTGGGTGTTTTGGCCGATTTCAATAACACCGATCTCTATTCCGCCATCGAACCGACGGTGATTTTTCAAAGCAAAGCATTTTACCGGTACGCGGCTGTCAAACTCAATCACCTGGAGAAAGCTACCGTCAAAAACATCGCAGCGATCTGGCAGCGGCAGTTTCCTGACCATGTATTTGAATATAGTTTTTTCGATGAGGAGCTGGCCGGTTTCTATAAAAGGGAGGAACTGGCTTCGGGCCTGATTTCCTTATTTGCCGGCGTTTCGGTGTTTTTGTCTTGCCTTGGACTTTTTGGTTTAGCTATATTTTCTATTGAACAACGCACCAAAGAGATCGGGATCCGCAAAGTATTGGGAGCTTCGGTGGCCGGGATCATTGGCCTATTGTCTGCCGATTTCCTGAAGCTGGTCCTCATAGCCGCGGTGATTGCCACTCCGGCCGCCTACTATTTTATGGACAAGTGGTTACAGGATTTTGCTTACAAAGTAGAGATTCAATGGTGGATATTTGCCTCCGCCGGACTCACAGCCGCAACCATCGCCCTGCTCACGATCAGTTTCCAAAGTGTAAAAGCAGCATTGAAAGATCCGGTAAAAAGTTTGAAGAGCGAGTAGGGCAAACGGCTGTTAGCTATTGGCTTTTAGCTATTGGCTGTTAGCTTTTAGCTATTAGCTATTAGCTACTAGCTATTGGCTACTAGCTATGGCTATTGACAATTGGCTATCTTTTTGGAATGATTTGATTTTGCTGATAAATGAAAGAGCGACAGCTAACGGCTAACGGCTAACAGCTAACAGCTAACAGCCAATTCAAAACCTGAGGGAGTAAGCTAGCGTTTTTGCGAAATGCTGCGATAATTATCTGCCGCAAGGTCTTATCTTGCAGTATCTTACTTCATCTTCCGGAAATGCCGTTGCCCAAAACCTTTACGTTTCTTGCTTTACTAATTGTCTGTATTGCTTCCGCCCCTTCCTTCGCTCAGAAAAAGTTGGTCTCAGGCCTGGAAGCGAAAGCAGAAGTGGGAGGACTTGTCTCGTCCAATGAGGACACGCCTTTCTGGCTTCGTACCAATCAGTTTGGTATCATTCCCACCGAATCGCCGGCTGTGATTTTATCGGCAGGAGTTCGTAAACGTTACGTCTTCTTTGATAGCCTCAACAATGAGCGCCGCAAATTCGACTGGAATGCGTCGGTAAATCCTGTTCTCACCTACAACAAAACCAACTCGGCAAAAGTATTGCTTCCCGAAGCCTACGCGAGTGTCCGGTTCAAAAATGTGGAACTGTATGCGGGCAGGAGAATGGAATTAATGGGCCTGGGAGATTCTACGCTCACTTCCGGCTTTTATTCAGGCTCGGGAAATGCCTTGCCAATTCCAAAAATACAGATTGGTACCATTGGGTTTACCCCACTCCGTTTTACCAAAAATTTCGTCGCGATACATGCAGCATTTTCTCACGGCTGGTTTGGTACCAACTACCTCGACGGTGTGCGGCTGCATCAGAAATTTATCTATATCAGGCTGGGAAAGCCTAAGTCTGCGACCAAGTATTATTTTGGTTTAAATCACAATGTACTCTGGGCTGGCGAGGGAGACTATTTAAGAGAAAATCCCACGCTGGCGATCAATGGTAAATTACCTTCCTCCTGGAAATTGTTTCCCAATGTACTTTTAGCTTATACTCCTAAAAACTGGTATGAAAAAAACGGCTATGGCGGATTTGACAGTTACAGACTGGGCAACCACCTGGGAAGCTATGATTTCGGTTTCGAGACAAGAATACGCGGACACAAACTCTTTGTTTATCACCAGCACCCATTTGAAGATGTTTCCAGTATGATTTTCCTCAATCTTCCTGACGGATTATATGGGGTGAACTTGAAACCGGCAAGTACAAATAACACAACCGGTCTCAGAGTTACACACCTTACGCTTGAATTTTTAACTACAAAAGACCAGTCGGGTCCTACATTCTACATTCCCGGCAGCAAATTCCAGGGCGCCGATAATTACTTCAACCATTCGCAATACATTCAGGGCTGGTCTTACCAGGGTAGTGCAATAGGAACTCCTTTTATCGCTCCTGCTGCCGATATGGACCAGAGCAAGTTGAAGAATCCTCGTTTCTATCCCAATACCCGGGTCAACGTGTGGTATGCAGGTGCATTAGGCAAATTGGGTAAAAGCTGGGAATTTGGGCTGCGAGGTTCGTTCAGTCGGAATTTCGGAATGCCGGGCGCCCGCTTCAATCCCGTTCGCAGCCAATTGTCATTAATGGCATCTTCACAGTACCAGTTACCAAAGCTGCAAAAAACGAGCATTATCCTTCGGCTGGGCGGCGATCAGGGCCAGGTTTTCACTGGAAATTTCGGAGGTTACCTCGGGATCAGCAAGCGCTGGTAATCGTGCGTTTATAGCTTTAAGTTATAATGTCCAAAGGTGAACAAAACTTGTCCGCTTTCGGACATTTTTTGTGTTTAAATCAGGTTAATATCCTGTGGATCAGCCGATTGTTTTGGGTGGCATAAATTTGTTATTCCGAGTTTCAACAAGCCTTTCTACTTTCTCCTATGCTGAAAAACTACCTTAAAATCGCCTTTCGAAATATCTGGAAAAACAAGGTTTTTTCAGCCATCAATATAGTCGGGCTTGCCGTGAGCATGGCCGCCTGCATTGTCATTATGCTTTTTGTTTCCTACGAAAAGGGTTTTGATAAAATACACACTAAAAATGTGTATCGCCTCGACGAAGTGCAAAACTACGAGGGCATGGTAGCGCCGCAGAAAGTGGCTCTTTCCATGTTTCCGATGGGGCCGACTTTGAAACAGGATTATCCCGAAGTACTCAATTTCGTTCGTATCAATGCGTGGAACGATATGATGGTCGTACATGACGACAAGAAGGTAGAACTTTCAACGATCCTGTGGGCAGATCAAAGTTTTTTTAACATTTTCGACTTTGAACTGAGCGAAGGCGACAAAGCAAATGTGCTTAAAGAACCAAACAGCGTCGTTTTATCACGCGAAAGTGCTACGCGTATTTTTGGGCAACAAAACCCTGTGGGAAAAACGATCATGCATTACGGCACTGATACCCTCGCGCTCAAAGTGACCGGAATTATGGAAAATGTGCCGGCCAACTCTCACCTGAAATTTGACGCACTATTCTCTTTCAGTACCATCACCCGCCCCGACTATATGGATAACTGGGGTGGAAACTGGGTGGTAACCTACCTCGAACTGGCGAAAGGGACCAACGTAGCCGCCCTTGAAAAGAAATTTCCTTCGTTTTTGAAAAAACACATGAAAGGCGACGGCTGGAAATATTACGAATTGTTCCTGCAACCCATCAAGGATATTCACGCCCGCTCAACCGACATTACGCACGACTATATTAACTATCAGAAATTCGACCAGAAATACACCTATATCTTCTCCATTATCGCAATTATCGTGCTGGTGATCGCCTGCGTGAATTTTATGAATCTTTCTACCGCACGCTCGGCAGGGAGGGCAAAGGAGGTTGGGATCAGGAAATCGATTGGCGCGCAGCGGTTCCAGCTATCCGCCCAGTTTATCGGCGAATCGATTTTGCTGTGTTGTATTTCTCTGATATTGGCGCTGGTACTGGTACAACTCGTGATCTCGCCCGTGGCTAATTTCAGTCAGCGGAAGCTCGAATTTTCGCTATTCTCCAATCCTCTACTGCTTCTTGTCATTCTGGCGGGCACGGTGCTCATCGGAATTTTCTCAGGCTTATATCCCGCCGCATTTCTTTCTTCTTTCGAGCCGATCAAAGTACTGAAAGGGACATTGCGTACCGGAAAAGGCACATTCAGGAATGTTTTGGTGATTACGCAGTTTACAAGTGCAGTGTTTTTGATCATCGCTACTGGCTTTGCAGTCAGACAGTTGCGGTTTATGGTTCATAAAAATCCAGGGTTCGACAAAGAACAGGTAGTGATCGTTCCCCTTAATTCTAAATCGGATAAGAAATACGATGCGCTGAAACAGGAATTACTGGCTACACAGCAATTCACTGCCGTGACCGGCTCGCAGCAGCGGCTCGGAAACAATTTTCACCAGACCGGCATACTTTTTCAGGGAACAGGCCCGGTTAAGTCGATTGCATCGTCGCAGGTCGTGGTGGATGCCGATTACCTGACCTTGTACAAAATCAAACTGGTAGCCGGGCGGAACTTTACCAATAGTGTGGCGGATAACGCAAAAACGTATATCATCAACCAATCGCTCGCTAAAAAACTGCTTGAAGAAGAGCCGACTTTGACAATGCAAACCCTGATCGGAAAGCGTTTTGGATTTGCCGGCATGGATTCGCTGTCGACTATTATCGGGATATCCGAGGATTTCAATTTCAATTCGCTGCACCACAAGGTCGAAACGCTTTGTCTGTTCAATCAGAAAGACTGGGGTTACTCCGAAATGTCGGTGAAAATCAAAGGCGCACAGACGAAAGAGTCGGTTGCCCTGATCAAATCTATCTGGGAAAAGACCGTCCCTGATCAGCCGTTCAGCTATTCATTCCTAGACGAGCATTTTGCAGATCTCTACCGCGCCGATAGTCAGGTGAGTGAAA
Source organism: Dyadobacter sp. CY343 (assembly GCF_021390335.1). Classification (GTDB taxonomy): domain Bacteria; phylum Bacteroidota; class Bacteroidia; order Cytophagales; family Spirosomataceae; genus Dyadobacter. The sequence continues at coordinate 557,333 of NZ_JAJUXK010000001.1, forward strand.
TAGTGGGTATTCTGGCTGGATTGGCCATTCTTATCTCCTGTCTTGGACTGTTCGGGCTTGCCTCTTATTCTGCCGAAAGAAGGTTTAAGGAGATTGGGGTCAGAAAAGTGATGGGCGCATCCATCGCAGGGATTGTCGCATTATTGTCAAGAGATTTTATCCGGCTTGTACTGATATCCATTCTAATCGCCTCGCCGATCGCCTGGTGGGCAGTTGCTACCTGGCTGCGGGATTTTGCTTACCGGATCGATATTGAATGGGGTATTTTCCTGACCGCCGGTTTGCTGGCTATTGCAGTTGCGATGCTCACGATCAGCTTCCAAAGTATCAAGGCGGCGCTGATGAACCCGGTGAAATCGCTGCGATCAGAATAGCACTGACGGTCGCGGCCCTTTCTGTATTCCGGAAATTTTTAGTAATAAACTTTAATAAAACGATCTCATGAGCCACATTGCCATTCCTATTCCACCGCTTCCAGGTAAGCAGGAGATTAAAGTTGAGGTGACTATTAATGGAATCAAACAAAACCTGTTCTATCGGGTAGAGCTGTTTTATTGGGAGGACTGCTCAAACCCCGTAGCTCACCGCGCCGATTGTATCAGTGAAATGCTGTCCCACCACGATCCGGAATGGACAGTCTATTATATCGGAGCGCCTACTGATGAGTTTGTTCCGATCACTTTTGTAAAAAAAGAAAGCAGAAACTTTTTACGGGAAGCTATCGCCTGACAACTACACTACTGAAAATCTATTAAAATCTTTATTTGCATCATTGTTGCATTTTTAATCTTCGGGATTATATTTGCAACATCGATGCATTTAAAGATTTTTTTATGAAAAAGTATTTATTAAAAACAATTTTGATCACCGCCTTCGCGGTAACAGCCTGCGACAAGGACAATGAAAATCCCATTGAACCGGTAGCAGAACAGGAGTTCACCTTCATTCGTATTCTGGTGAACGATGAGCTCACCAACGAACTTTCCCTGATCGATCCGCAGAAGCTTTCTGCCGAAAAGTTTGAAGCTAAATTCCCGAAATCTGCATTATACGGTACTGAGGCCGGTCGTTTTGGTGCGCTGGTGAACGGAGCAAACAATAGTTTGCAACTATTCGATACCGGCCTGGAAGGACACGGCGACCACGTTGACGTGAAAGGTACCCCGAAGTTCGGCGCGCTGATCGGCGACGGTAACCGGCCAACGCATTTCAAAAGCAAAGGCGACGAGATCATCACATTCAATGATGGGGACGGAACTTTGAGCACAGCAGTGCAGGCGGATTTTCACACTGCCGGCGCCAAAATGAAACTGATCAATGCAGGTAATGTGGCGCATCACGGTGCGATGACCAAATTTGATAACGGCAGTTACGCGATCACCGAAAAAGACGGTTCTGTTGCTGGTACGCTGCCCGAGCGTGTTAAAATTATAGACGCTTCCGGCAAGACAATCCACGCCTCGACCATTCAAACCAAAGGAATCCACGGAAATGCAACGAATGGAAAAGTATCCGTTTTTGGCTCGGCTAGCGGGATTCTGGTGGTCGACCAGAGTGGAACCCAGAAGCTGATCCCGCATCCGGCTGATTTCGGAGATGCGTGGTTCGGATCCATATTGGAAGCTGGCGCAGCCGGGAAATTTGTTGGATTTACAGCAGCCAAAGGAGCGTACGTAATTGATATTGAGAAAAGTACCGTCACTCCGGCTGCACAGAGTACGGATATTATGCAGGCAAAAGTGGATTATGCAGGCAAAAACCTGATCGTTCTAATGCATTCCGGCGAAGTCCAGGTAATTGATCTTGTAAGTAATTCTGTGACCACAAAAGGCTCGGTGATTTCGGCGGTAGCGAAAGAAGAAACGCAGAAACCACAGCTGGAAGCGACTGCCAGGTACATTTACATTACCCAACCCAAATCGGGGGAAGTATTGCAGATCAGCACGCAGGATCTTTCCAAAAAGCAAACAATCAAAGTTTCGGCGACGCCTTACCGGCTTGCAATCCTGGGTCTGGAATCCAGCGAGGGACATTGATTTACGCAGCATTCTTTCCGGGGCTTGTTTCCGGAAAGAATGTTCAAAACCAGTACTTATCAGAGCCAGCGGCGGGCGTCCATTTATTTTTCGGTTCGAAATGCTCCCAGATAATCGCCGAAACCTTCCTGATCAGCGCATAGCCTTCATTCTGCCGCTGCCAGCTCTCGTCCTTCTGGTTTTTGGTAGTAATGCAAAAAACATATTCTCCGTGCGGTGCATGCACAACAACTACTTCCGATCTTGACTGGTTTACTGCCCCGTTTTTCGCGGCGGTACTGATATATGGGGGAATTTGGGAAAGCGCCTCTCCGTCCCAGAACTGCATTCCAAGGTAGCGGTACATTCTGGCGCTCACAATCGGGTCGATCGCTTTTCCGGCACGGATCATCGCCACCAGTTCGGCCATTTCCCGCGGCGAGGTCTGTCCCCACCCGTATTTCGCCTGCCCCTCCTTTCGGCCGGGCGTTCTCGAATTCACGCGCGTTATCGCAAATCCACTATTTGAAAGCCATTCATTGATCGCGGCACCGCCGCCTGCCATCGCCTGCAACCAGAGGCTGCCCGTGTTGTCGCTGATGGAGATCATCAGGTGTACGATTTTTGGCAGGGCGATCTTGGTGCTGTCGCGGAAAGAACCTACTATACCGTTGTCGTACTTAAGCGAATCTCGGTAAGTGAGCTCCTGGTCAAACCTGATTTCTCCCTGATGGATCTTATTGAACAGCCCACACAGGATCGGGACTTTGATCATGCTGGCGGTAGGAAATATAGAATCTGCATGGACGGCAGCTACCCGGTTTGTTTTCAGATTTCTCACATAAACACCCACATCGCCGCGAAATCCTTCCAGCGCTTTCTCCAGTTTGGCAGTCAGCTTTTTGTCGGTTTTTGTGTTGCCGATAGCGCCGGGCTGTGCCGCTAGAAAAGCGGGCAGCGCGAGGAAAAGCAGGAGAGACAGGATAATTTGCTTCATATTGACTCAATTTTGCAGTGTTTCAAAACCCTTTGACTTGCTGACCGGCTGCGCTTTAAAGTGCAGGTAACCCCAAAATTCGGGGTAATGCATGTTGATAATGCCCTGTGGCGACCACACCCAGTTGTATTCAGGAATTACTCTATTCGTTTCGGGATCACGTTTCCGCGCATACTTTCCGTCGGTACCAACTGTATGCTGCCAGTTGACACGCGAGAAATTGACCCGCCACTGTGAGCCGTTTTGAGGAATAATAGCAGGGACGTTTTCTGTTGATAGACTCGTAAAGGGAATCGCAATCTCTACGGTCCAACGCTTGTCCCGGTCTGCTGCATTGTTGATGGTACCGTCAATGCTTACAGCCGATTTCAGCCCCGCGATATCCCACTTAATCTGCGCTTTTCCGCCTTTTTTGTATGTTTTTGGTAAAAAAAGATCGAAGATATTGTTGCGTGCGTTGATTTCCAGCTCGTAATAATTTTCAGTATCTCCATCGGGATCTATGAAAACTTCGAAATCATTTTCCAGGTACACGATCTGGTCTTTTTTATCCTGATACGCCCAGATATGCTCCTCTTCGATCACAGCGGCAATGTAGAGATAGTCGCTGTCCCACAACATTTTAGCCCGTGCTAGTTGTGTGGGTTTAGGTTTTTTATCGCCTTCAATATCCTCGAACGGAGTAGTCCACGCAGCTTTTTTCCAGGAAGCCTCACTCAGTTTCCCGTCGATGGTTATTTTTTTATCGGGCTGAAAGCAGATGTAGCTTTTAGGCTGCGGCGGGGCTTGTGCAGAAATTTTTCCAAAAGCAATCAAACAAATGGAAAGCGACAGAAACAGATACCTTATAGGAAGCGAAGTGTAACTGCCGGAAATGTGCTGAAATCGGATTGAATGATAATTTTTCAAGGTCAGGAAGGGCATTTTTTGAATATCCTCAATATAACCCTAACCTGTGAAAATCGAAAAGAAGGCGCTTGAAGTTTGTTTCAGAGTTGCTTTTCGAAATACAATATCCCTTCATACGGATTAAAATTATACGGGGCCGTTTCCATAAAGCCAAATGATTTGTAAAGCTTCACGGCAGCCGGCATTTTAGGTCCGAGCGTATCCAGCTTGACGGTTTTGTAACCCAGCTCCCGCGCTTTTTCGATCAATGCATTCAATAATGCTTTTCCTATTCCCGCTCCCTGAAACCCCGGCTGAATATACATGCGCTTTACTTCGCAGGTAACATCGTTCTCAATCCTGCGCAGACCTGCAACACCAATATATTCGCCCTGTTTTTCAACTAGTAGCAACGCGCCGGTGGGCGGGCCGTACATTTCCGGCAATACCTTTAATTCATCTTCAAAACTCTGGAAAGACAGTGAAAAGTCGAGTGAGGACGCATATTCGTTAAACAACTGTCCGCCGGCGCAGTAATCTTCTTCTGTGGTGGCTTCGTTAATAGTAAACATACTTTTGGTCTAATGCTTTTTCAGCAATTCGCTTGCTCTGGATTGTTTACTTAATAATTCCTCAAAAAGTTTCCACCTGCGCTCCGGCGCGTCGGCCGTTCCTCCCTGCGACTCAATATATTGCTTCACCAGATCCTGTCCATAATTGTAGTTGATCACATAGCTGCGGTATTTTTTGATAAACCGTAAATAGTCGCTCGCGCCCTTGCTGGTAAGCAGGCAGTAATCCGTAAGCCAGCGAAGTGCCTCTTTATCATCCATTTTGCTACTCAGTACACCACGCGCAACTTCGTTTCTTGCATAACCAAGACCAGATTTAATAGATAATACCTTGAAATACGCGCTGGTCCCGGTTGTATCCAGTCCAGCCAGCGGCAGCAGCGTTTTTTTACAAAACACCTCCTGTTCATTCCCCGGAAACGCAACCGAAATACCATAATTCGCGCTGCCTTCCGCAATAAGCGACTGCGGACTGAATAGGGGATAAAGTGAAATCTCGACCCAGCCGCGATCGCGAAAAAGGGTTTTTTCCAGCATTGCATTGTAAACGTGGTGGCCCGGGTAACCCTCGTGGCAAGCCAGGTCTATGGCGCGCTCGATGAATATCGGCTGGCTTATATTAATCTGTATCAGACTGTTATAGTTTCCTTTGTACCAGTTGTAGCCCGACCAGGGTTTGCCTTTCACATATTCAAGCTTGAAACTTTCATTAGCAGGAAGCTGGTAATGCGCCAGCGTTCGCTTGCGCGCCTCCGCAATCGCGGTTTGGAAAACGGTGTCAATCTTATTTTCGGAGATAATAAACCGGCTCGCCAACTGCTGATAGCGTTCAGGCAATGGTCCTTTTCCGGGAAGCAGATGTTCCAGTTTTGCTATCAATTCTTTGAAATGCTGCTCTGTATAGACAGGAGCGGTAGCATCAAAGAGTTCCTTCGATTCCTGTTCAAACGGCGCATTTTCACCTGAAAAAATCCTGATCCGCCTTTCAAATGCAGTTAATTGGGAAGTGAGCCAGTCGGCGCGGGCTTTCGTTGTATCGTTTACCTGGCCGGTGGAAAGTGCTGCGAGCTGTTTTTTAAGGCTATCCGCTTTTGCGAGCAACTGATTTTTGGGAAAAGAATCGGATTTTGAAGCAGCCGGTTTGAGTGAATCCGGACCATAATATGCATCCACAAAGTCACTGTCGTAAACGCCGATTTCTAATCCAAGTCGCACATAGTCCTCAGCTATTTTATTAATAGCCGGGGTATTTTCAGTTTGCTCGTCGGAAGTTGAACATGCGAGCATCAATAACGATAAAAGGACGGGGAGCAGGTTTTTGCAATACATACTTGTAACCGTTTGGTGCTTAAAACATTGTTTCTCAGTCAGTCCCAGGTTGTGGAAAAGCTTCTGACGGATAAATATCCGAAAGTGCGGAATCCCCAATATGCGCTTAAAATACACAAAATTTTAGCGCAAAATACTGGAATGAAATTGATATTCAGAGGCTGTAACCCTAACGAATCGCTGCGCGGTAATTATGACAACGAGGAAAGCCAATGTATTTAAGAAGGCTAAATATGCAGAGCACCAACTGGTTTATCTGCTGAAAAGCAACAATCGGGAGGCATTCGAATTTTTGTACGATAATTATTCACCTTCACTGTACGGGGTTATCCTTAAAGTTGTAAAAAGTGAAGAAACTGCGGCAGACGTTTTGCAGGATACATTCCTCAAAATCTGGAAAAACATCGACACTTACCATTCCGAAAAGGGTACATTGTTCACCTGGATACTGAATGTAGCCCGCAATACGGCAATCGACAAGCTTCGGGTTGAAGTGAAATCGGAAAAGCTGGTCAAGTTGCATTCGATAGACGAAGAAGTATATTCATCCCTGTCATTTTCTCCTGCGCACATTACGATGGACCTCAAATCCATTGTAGAGGGGCTGCTTCCTGAGCGCAGGGCGCTGATTGATCTCGTTTATTTTCAGGGATATACGCATGAGGAAGCCGCAGAATATCTATGCCTGCCGCTCGGCACTGTCAAATCCCGGATTCGCAAGGCATTGCAGGAACTACGGGAAATTTTCGCTGTTCAGAATCTCAATCTGAATGCAGCCTGACTAAAATATCTTGCATTAAACCTTTCGTCCAGGTCACAATCCGCTTCTTATTCTGTTCAAAATTCTGTATATCAGAAAGTTGAAAAACTAAAATTTAAATCGGGTATTGCGCAATAAAACCGTGTAATAGTTGTAGAAGTGGGAATTTCCCGAAAAAAAGATTTGTCGAAATTCTTCAGTGATAAATTAGGGTTCTCCACATTGTATAGTACATAAAAATCCGTGTTAATTACAATGCGGATTTGCATTTCCAGCATGTGTTCTTCGGCCGGTTCCGCCCGTCACGGTTGAAATTATTTTACTCGGAATTATCATACTTATTCTTCGCAAACTGTACTCCCTAATCTGCAATGAGGGGCAACTGGCAGCGACTGTGTATGTTGAGCTCTTAAATCCAGTGAATTAACTCTTATCATAATTACCATTCAATGCTGAGTATATCGGATCGGTGTGAGTATTACATTTGAATAGTTATATCGGTAATTGTAGAGAATAGTTAGAAGTAAGTCAGCTCTTGAAGAGCAATTATATTTATTTAAAATGCTGATTTGTAGCTACTTATTTTTCATTTTTTCACGAAAATAACTTCTATTATTTCTGTAATAATAGTTCAATTTTTGAGGTAAACCTAGTTGAATTTTCATTGTAATATAAAAATAGTGATATTTTTGAACGGATAGCAATGGTACATTTGTCGACATTTTATTGACTCACGTATCAAGCTAACCGATTAAAAATCAATCACGTTATGAAAAACTTTACAGTACTGGTTATGTTATTCCTACTAAACCTGGCGGCAGTAAGCCCCGGGTTTGCTATGACCGGGGGAGACTGCGGTTGTACGGATTCCGAAAATGGCCTGAAAAACGGAAGTTTCGAATCCGGGACTAACAATTGGAGTAAAACTGAGGGGACAGATTTTCAAACTAATAGGTCGTACAATGTATGTGGCGACAAAAACGGTGTGATCAACGGATCTGGTATCGTCTATCAGGTTGTTGATCTCGCAGGAGGCAGCCAGGTGAACCTGTCCGTATATGGAGGAACGCACAATGCGGCTCGTAATCACCAGTTCAAAATCAATTTCTATACAAGTGACAATCGTTTGATAGAAGGAAGAGATAACCGGGTGGAGATCGATATGAATTACCAGGTGACGGATAGCCGGCTCAGACAATACAATGCTTCGATCACTGCTCCCGCCAATGCAGCGAAAGTTGTATTTTCTATCGTATCAGGTGGTGATTATTTCAAATTCGATGTGGCTTGTCTGACGATCACGCCGCCCGCACCATCGGATTGCGGCTGCCCTGACGATCAGAATGCGATTAAAAACGGAAGCTTCGAGTCAGGCACAGACCACTGGTCTAAATCTGAGGGTACCAACTTTATCAGCGAGCCTCCATATAGTGTATGTGGTCACAAAAACGGGTTGATCACTGGTCACGGTACAATTTTTCAGGAAGTGAACGTAACGCAGGGTAGTGTGGTGAACGTAAAAGTTTTCGGCGGCACGCACGATACCGGTCTCAACCACCAGTTTAAGCTTGAATTTTACAACAGCGCTGGTGCATTGGTTGCTATCGAAATTAACGATGATAATACCAGGCAAATGGATTACCGCGTGACCCAGCTGCATAAGTTGCAGGAATATAACCTGTCGGCTACCGCGCCGCTTGGTGCAGTGAAGGTTCGTTTCTCGGTGATTTCGGGTGGTAATTACTTCAAAATAGATGGTGTTTGTATGGGCATTACGCCTCCTCCGACGCCGGTTTGCGAAACTTGCAACAACAACAAGCTGACGAACGCAAGTTTTGAAGAAGATGCAGCTGGCTGGGAAACTACGGGTAACGTAATAGCAAACAATGCGATCGCAAACTGCGGGGAGAAAAGCCTGATCCTGTCCGGCTCGTCAACTTTCCGTCAGGATGTACCTATGCTGCCGACTTACGGCAATACGGTGACGCTTATTTTCTGGGGAGCTGTGCTTGAAGACAGAGACCAAAAAGTTGAGATCGTATTCCTGGACGGTTCTTCGAAAGTATTGGGTACCCTGACGCAGCAAATCGACAAACTGGTCAATTCTAGTCCCTGGGGATTAGAGCGTTACACTTTGAGCGGCGCGGTTCCGCAAGGCACGGAGGTTGTGCGCGTTCAGGGATCTCAGTCGGATAATTACCTGGCCATAGACGGAACCTGTCTTACTTTCGCAGGCCCGCCACTTCCGGTGACATTGGCTTCTTTCAATGCTAAAAAAGAAGGAAATACTGCTTCACTGGTGTGGACAACGACATTTGAAAGCAATTCTGACCACTTTGATGTGCAGCACAGCGGCGATGGGAAAAACTGGAAGGTACTTACCTCTATCCAGGCCCAGGGCGAGAGTGCCGACGATGTTACTTACACCTATACGCACACTAATCCTTTCGCTATCAATCTGTACAGACTCAAAATGGTGGACGCAGACGGTACGTTTGCTTTCAGCGAGATAAAAAGTCTGAATTTCGATGCAGCTGAGCAAATGAATATCTATCCAAATCCTGCCGTAGATCGCATCAAGTTTGAAGGTGCCCAGCAGATCAACAATGTGAAGGTTTACAACCAAAACGGTGTGTTGATCCTGAATACCAAACCGGATGCAGCCAACGAAGTGGATTTGACCAGACTGGTTCAGGGAACCTACTTTGTGAAAGTGAACGATGGCGCAGTAACCCGGAAAATCCTGGTTGTCAGATAGTCAAAATCGAAGGTTCTTATTTGAAAAACCCTTTGTCCTGCTCGGGCAAAGGGTTTTTTATTATATGTTTATACCTTTTAGTAAAACGGGTTACATTTTGGCAGCAGCTACAACGCATATTTCCGGTATTTCAGAACAGGATGAAAGTCAATTTAGCCGCGCCGATTTTGGCGCCGATTTTCAGTGGGGAGTCGCTACTGCTGCCTACCAGATCGAAGGCGCTGTAAATACCGACGGGCGGGGCGACTGTATCTGGGATACTTTTGCAAAAAGAAAAGGGAAGATCAAGTTAGGTCAAGATGCGACCGAAGCCTGCGATTTCTATCATCGATATGAAAGTGACCTGCAACTCGTCAAAGAGTTGGGCTTCAAGCAATTCAGGTTTTCCATTTCCTGGTCACGCATTTTGCCGCAAGGCACCGGCACTGTTAATGAGGCCGGGATTTTATTTTATAATAACCTCATCAATAAATGCCTGGAACTTGGGATAGAGCCCTGGATCACACTTTATCACTGGGATCTGCCGCAGGCGCTGGAAAACCGGGGCGGTTGGATGAACAGGGATATTGTGAGCTGGTTTTCGGAATATACTGCCGTTTGTGCCAAAGCATTCGGCGACCGCGTGCGCTGCTGGATCGTATTAAATGAACCGATGGCGGTAGCCGGGCTGGGTTACACAACCGGCCTTCACGCGCCTGGGAGAAAGGGTATCTGGAATTTTCTCCCAGTAATGCACCACCTTGCATTATGTCAGGCGGAAAGCGGACGTATTCTGCGGGCGGAGGTTACCAATGCATATATTGGAACGGCCGTTTCGTGTTCGTATGTGTATCCGAACAGCAGCAGCACCGCCGACGTGCGGGCCGCAAGACGGGCAGACGCATTGATGAACCGGCTTTTTGTAGAACCTGCATTAGGGCTGGGATATCCTGTCGATGCATTTCCGTTTTTGGCCAAAGTGAAAAGATATATGCAGCCCGGCGATCTGGAAAAGCTCAGATTTGATTTTGACTTTATCGGTTTACAAAACTATTTCAGTGTGGTGGTCAAGCACTCTTACCTCGCTCCGGTTCTGTGGCTGAAAGAAGTACCGGCAAGTTTGCGGAATGTGAAGGTGACGAGTATGGGCTGGGAAATTGATCCTGACGGAATGTTCAAAATCCTGAAACAATTTGCTGCGTACCCGGGTGTACGAGATATTATAGTATCTGAAAACGGGGCTGCTTTTGAGGATATTCGGCGAGAGGACAAAGTAGATGATCCCGATCGCACGGTTTATTTTCAGCAATATTTAAAAGCTATTTTGAGAGCGCGGAAAGAAGGGATTAATGTAAAAGGATATTTCGCCTGGACTTTGATGGACAATTTTGAATGGGCAGAAGGTTACCTTGCGCGATTCGGATTAGTATTTGTAGATTTCAAAACCCAGAAACGCATTGTAAAAAGCTCCGGTCGCTGGTTCAGTCAGTTTTTGAAATCTTAAATGCTAGTGGCTCATCCACAAGTGATTATTAGTTTTAACCTTACAAATTAAGAATGTCCTTCGCTTCCTTTTCCGAATAATAGGGGGCCAGTTCTGCTTCATCAATAATTTCCTGAACCTGCTCGTCTGTAGCGGGTGTCGCTTTTTCCGCATCGACGTGATCCCCGGTTTTGAGCGTGATCAGTCCCCTTTGTTCGAGCGTTTGCAGGATTTTCCATACAAGATCATTATCGGCCTGGTCAACTACTTCAATCTGATACATATTCATTGGGTTAATAATTGGAATAATAGAAGTTCAAAAACCGTACCTGTACCCAATAGTCGCAGCAGTTCTTATTTGCGGTTTGTACCAAATGTCCGTAATTGAACAAGATGTTATATTCAAATGGCTGATAATCAGTATTAAAACTTCTGGCTTTATTCTTTCTAACTATTTCACGCAACCTAACCTTTTATTTAAGCATCATTAAAAAACAAATTCGACCGATCATGAAAACAAGAACTTTACTATTAGCTGCACTGAGCCTGCTGTTGCACACGGCGGTGATTGCCCAGTCCGACGATGAAAAGCCTTACGTTAGCAAGAAATTTACAAATGCATCTTTAAAAGAACTGAAAGTCGAAACATCGGGCGGCTCTATTGCTGTAACAGGCGGCCAAAACGATGGTTTTCGGGTGGATATGTACGTGCGGCCTAATAATTGGAATGGAAAAAAAGAATTGTCGAAAGAGGAGATAGAAGATAGGCTGGAAGATTTCGACATTCTGATCGGGACAGAGGGGAACAGGGTAGTGGCTACCGCAAAGCGTAAAAACGGTGTGAAATGGAATGATAAAAGCGTTTCTATCGGCTTCAAGGTTTTTGCGCCAAGAAATATTGCTACCAATCTTAAAACGAGCGGCGGCAGCATTAAAATCGCTTCATTGACGGGCGAGCAGAATTTTGCTACCAGCGGCGGGAGCTTGAAGGTGGACGATCTGAGCGGGGTGATCCGCGGCCGCACATCCGGCGGGAGCATTGACGTCGCAAATTGCAGGGATGAAATTATCCTGGAAACGAGCGGCGGAAGTATCAAGGCGCTGGAATTGAAAGGAAAAATCGAGCTGAATACCTCCGGTGGCAGCATTCATTTGAATAATATCGACGGGGAAATTATGGCGCATACGAGTGGTGGAAGTGTGAAAGGCGAGAATATCAGCGGCGCGTTGGATACCGGCACTTCGGGCGGTTCTGTGAGGCTGGCCAACGTTTCGGGCAGCATCAAGGCAAGTACGAGCGCAGGGAGTGTGGAAGTGGAGTTGACGAAGCTGGGCAAGTATGTTGATATTTCAAGCTCGGCCGGCAGCGTTCGTGTAACAATGCCGATGGACGCAGGTATGGATCTGAATCTGAGAGGAAATAAGGTGAATATCCCTTTGAGAAATTTCAACGGTCGCGCAGAAAAGGAACATGTAAGCGGAACGATGAATGGCGGCGGAATTCCCGTTACTCTTTCGGCCAGCGCGGGCAGCGTCTACGTCAATCAATAAGTTTTTTGATTACCGGGAAGGCGTCGCGTGCATGCGTGACGCTTTTTTTATTTGCAAAATCTGATACCAAATCAGGGAAGTGACGTCAAAAGAGAAATTCTCACTCTTTTGACTTATGTACAAAAAACTGACAGCGCTTTTCCAGGACTACTTTGGTGTTTCCAAAAAAGAAGCGCGGGGCGCGTTGGCGCTCATTCTAATTTGTGTGGTGCTGATCTGGACACCTTTTGTGTTCCGTCGTTTCATTTTGCCACTAATGCCGCCTTCCACCGAGCCGCTGACCGCGCAGAAGCTGGATAGTATTGTCGCGGGAATTGAGACCGAGAATGCATTGAAGCGTGAAAATGACCGCGGATTTTCGACAAGAAACTTGGAATCGAAAAGTAAAAAACCGGTCAGGCTTTTCCGTTTTGACCCAAATACTGCCTCTGTGGAACAGCTGACGGAACTTGGTATCCCAGCTTTTCTGGCAAAGAGAATTGACAAGTTCAGATCGAAAGGCGGTAAATTCAGGAAGAAGGAAGACCTGCTCAATATTTACTATTTCCCATCCGACCTGTATCAAAAGCTGGAAGGTTACCTAGTACTGCCGGCAAATGAAAATGCGCAAGCCAATACAAAATTTGGTGAAAGTGCAAGAAGACCAAATGCGACCGGAGCTTTACCCAAGTACCGGACACCCACAATAACCGCGTTTGATATTAACACTGCGGACACGACTCAATTGGTAAGGCTCAAAGGTATTGGAACAAAGTTGTCACTAAGAATTTTGAAATTCCGGGATGGACTCGGTGGTTTTCACTCCCAAAATCAGTTTTCTGAGATATTCGGCCTCGATTCGCTGGCATTGGCGGAACTGCACAAGTACGCATCGATCTCGGTGCCGGTTACGAAAATCAATATCAATGTCGCGACGGCGGAGGAACTGGGCAGACACAGCTATCTGAAAAATAAAAAGCTGGTTTCGATCATTATTAATTACCGAAACCAACATGGGAACTACCGGAATAGCGACGATTTGAAAAAGGTAAAAGCGATCGACGAAGAGTTGATCCGGAAACTGGAACCTTACCTTTCGTTCGACTAATACCAATCAAAAGTTCGGTTTCAGCAGGTATTTCGAATAGAAATTGTCAATTACCTGCACCGCCTCGTCGGGCGTATCTACTACGCTGATCAGTTTCATATCTTCCGGATTGATGTTTTTTTCTGTCAGCATCGTTCCTTTGATCCAGTCGAGCAGGCCGGTCCAATACGAGCTGCCCACGAGCACAATAGGAAAGCGGCCGATTTTCTTGGTTTGAATCAGCGTCATCGCTTCGAACAGTTCGTCGAGTGTACCGAAACCGCCGGGCATGACGATAAAACCCTGTGAATATTTGACGAACATCACTTTGCGTACAAAGAAAAAATCGAAGTTGATGCTCTTATCGTGGTCGATGTAAATATTGCTATGCTGTTCAAAAGGCAGTTTAATATTCAACCCGACGGATTTACCGCCCTGCTCGAATGCACCTTTATTACCCGCTTCCATGATACCCGGTCCGCCGCCTGTGATCACACCATATCCGTGACGAACCAGCTTGGCCGCGATTTCCTCGGCTGTTTTATAATGCGGGTTATCAGGCAATGTGCGCGCCGAACCGAAAAGGGAAACGCAGGGGCCAATCTTGGCTAGCTTGTCGAAACCTTCCACAAACTCGGCCATTACCTTGAATATAACCCACGAATCTGCACTTTTTATTTCACTCCAGTTTCTATCTTCAAATGCTTCTTTAATCCTTTTTTCATCTTCCGGAACAGCCGGATTGAGAAGGGATACATCGACTAATTCTGCATTGGTTGGCTTATTTTCTTCACTCATATTCTCTTGCTGCATTTAATTGTTAAATGAGATAGTGGTATTTTTGTAATACTAACGTCCAAAACAGAGAACGTTTTCTACTAACTTTCCGTCCTAAACCAGACGGGCCTTAATTAACAGAAAAGTAATGAGAAAAATTGCTATCGGCTCAGATCACGCCGGATTTCCATATAAAGAACCTATTGTTGAGTGGCTGAATGCTAACGGTTTCGAAACCAAGGATTTCGGGACTTACAGTGCAGATTCTGCCGATTACGCCGATTTCGCGCATCCGGTTGCGAGTGCTGTCGAGAGTGGGGAGTATGAAAAAGGGGTATTGCTGTGCGGAAGCGGTCAGGGCGTTTGCATTACCGCCAATAAGCATCAGGGAATCCGGGCTGCATTGGTTTGGGATTTGCCGCTCGCTGCACTTGCGCGCCAGCATAACGATTCGAATGTGATCTGTTTTCCTGTTCGGTTTATTGAACTGGAAACTGCGCTCGCGAGTCTGGAAGCTTTTTTGGCGACTGAATTTGAAGGCGGCCGCCACCAGACGCGGGTTGATAAAATATCCTGCTAGTTGATTCGCTGATAAATACCTTTCCAGGGGCTGAGCTCGTATTGTTCTTTCAGAGCCGGCACCCTGCTCAACAATTTTGGCATCATATTGACCTTGTCGATCACATAATCGGGCGGGTCTTTCTTGAAATTGTCGTACACGTGGATCACGCTGTCGAAATTGTCGAGATTTCTTAAATCGTAACTGGCGAGCTCCCAGTTGAGGTACGGTGTAGCGGTGAAATTATTCATGTATTCGCCGCTGTGACTGCCCAGTACCAGTATCCTTTTCCCGTTGATCTGCTCGGGAAGGTTAGCCTGCTTTGTCCTCAAATTTTCCAGCTTACCCATTGAAAGACCAGGGATAATGCCCCTCAATCCCTGGTATTGGATCAATATGATCACTGCGCCCATTAATGTGAATTGCAGCTCATCGGCCCAGCTGTTTTTCTTAAAACTTTGAAAATAATGCGTGGCAAAAAATGCGGCAGGCGGTATGAAGATCACAAACTGCATTGGCGCCAAAAACTGCATTAAGGGTATCGTAAAAACGGCTACTATAAACCACAGCGCCATAACCTGCTGAATGCGAGTCTGATAGTTGACAAAGCGCAGGGTAGTGAATATCCGCATAAAACCCATTATTCCAAACCCAAGCGGCAAAAGCAGCGAGGCCAGGAGCGACGAGAAATCGTTGAGGTTATATTGTTTTACCTGAAATACAGAAGTGAGCAGGTTTCTGTTGAGACTTTCCATTCCATTATTTAAATAGAAAAACAGCACGACCATCATCAAAGGAAATATCGAACCGAAAAGACCCAGTAAATGGTGGCGGAATGTAGAGCCGGTGTAAAAAAGCAAAGCCAGAAACGCCCAGACAACAAAAAGGGAAGCTGGCAGATAGAATAGGGTAGCAATACCTACATACAAGCCCATTTCAAAAACCTGCGTAGTAACCTCGCGCCTCACTAGGATTTTTACGATTGAACCAAAAGCAAATAACAAAAAGGTATTCGCCATCAGCATCGGTGAAAGCGTTCCCATATCGAAGGAGATATTGAGAAAAAGCGCATACAGCGCGCCGGGCAGGAAAGTGCGTTCCGGGAAAACTTCCCGTGAATGTATTACGTAGTTGAAATAAAGAATCTGGACCAGTGAAACGGTAATCGCGGCGATCTGGTAGACCCATTGCGTGCGGCCGAAAAGGCTGTCGATGAGCCAGTAGGTAAGTCCCGAAAACGGGCTTACGTTGTCCCACACATCCCGGTAGAGCATAAAGCCGCGCCCCATTTGCTCACCCACCAGCATCCAGCTCAGTTCGGGGATCAATAGGGGAGATCCTCCCAGGAAAAACGGCAGGCGCAGCAGCAGGAAGAATACGACCAGGCTGATCGTCTGATACCTTGCGTTGACTCGGAAAAAACTAAGCAAGAAGTATGCGGATTATGTAACTTACGGGATAACTTTTACGAAATTACAACGCTGTATTCTACAAAAACAAAATAAGTACGGATATTTGTATTTATTGGAAAACGTGGAAGGATGATTTGGGAATGTAAGTTTGCATATCCTAAACTGAGAAGCAGACAAGCCGATAAGTAGCGTGCGAACCCTTCTCCGATAATGAAATAACACATGGAATCGAAAAGACAACAGAAAGTAGGCAGGCAGATACAAAAGGACCTGGGCGAAATTTTCCAGAAAGATGCGCAGCATCTGATCAGCGGGTCGATCGTTACTATCACTGCAGTGCGCGTCACTCCCGACCTGAGTATTGCAAGAGCTTACCTGAGCTTTCTGCCCGAAAAAAATAAGACCATTTTACTGGACACGATCAAGGAGAATACGCGTTTTATCCGTCAGAAACTGGCTGAGCGCGTTCGTCACCAGCTTCGCATTGTTCCACATCTGCAATTTTATATGGACGATACTGCTGAATATGCTGCCAAAATGGAGCTGCTATTCTCGGATATCGTCATACCTCCGCCGACCCCGGACGAGGATGAAGAAAATTAATTTCTAATCTTCCCGTCATGGATCTTTCGTACCGAATCGCTGTTCGATACTTTTTCTCGCGTAATAAAAGAAGTTTTATTAGTCTGATAGCCCGCATTGCGATGGCGGGAGTAGCGGTTGGTACAATGTCGATGGTGGTTGTATTGTCGGTTTTTAATGGAATGGAAGAGCTGAACCGGCGGATCTTCAAGACTTTCGACGCGGATGTGAAAGTAACGCCGGCAGAAGGGAAGCGATTCAATGTGACCGATGGGATGCTCACAACCATAAAAAAGGTAAATGGGATCCGGGGTGTGACGCAAATCATCGAGGATAATGCATTGGCCCGCTACGGAAATCAGCAGACGATTGTGCGTTTGAAAGGTGTGGACAGGAGTTTTGAGGCACTTGGCCGACTGGATACCGCGCTCATCGAAGGTTCGCTGCGATTGACCGGAGCCAACGGAACGCCTTATGCGATCGTTTCGGAAGGTATCAGGAATGCACTTTCAATTGCATTGGAAGATATTACCGTCCCGCTCGAATTTTTATATCCCAGTACGGACAGCAAGCAGCTGAACCTTGCTTCGTCTGATGCATTCAATCACCTTGCATTGCGGCCGGGCGGCGTTTTTTTTATTGAAACCCGCTACGACGATTACGTGATCGCGCCGGTTGCGCTGGTGGATTCGCTCATGCAATACCGCGGCGACCGGTCGGCACTGGAAATCAATATCGCGCCGGGATTTCGGGAACAGGATGTGAGTAAAAAATTAGCCGAAGTGCTTGGCAGTAAATTTGTAGTGAGAGATCGCGACTCTTTGAATGCGGATTTGTTGCGGGCGATCAAAATGGAAAAGCTT
This sequence comes from Dyadobacter sp. CY343, assembly GCF_021390335.1. Classification (GTDB taxonomy): domain Bacteria; phylum Bacteroidota; class Bacteroidia; order Cytophagales; family Spirosomataceae; genus Dyadobacter. Next base: position 574,924 of record NZ_JAJUXK010000001.1, read on the forward strand.
TTTGTGGCGGTAACCCTTTCGCTGATTATTTTAGTTGCGGCCATCAATATCTTCTTTTCGCTGAGTATGCTGGCCATTGAAAAGAAAAAGGATGTTTCAATGTTGTATTCGCTCGGTGCGCAACCTGCGCTGATAAAACGGATATTTCTTGCGGAAGGTGCAATTGTGGCACTTTCCGGTGCTGTCGTGGGTCTTTTGGGTGGAGTTTTGATTTGCTGGTTACAGATAAAATATGGTTTCGTTTCAATGGGAATGACAACCTCGCTGGTTGACGCATATCCCGTCAAATTAATATGGGAAGATATACTCTACACAGGCATTATCGTCGTTATGATAACTATGGTGGTATCCTACATTCCAGCCCGCCGCGCCGCAGAAGCGGGATTGATCCTGAAAGTGTAACCAAAGGCTGGGCAGCCAGACATCGTTTATTTAAACCTGACAATTTGATTAACTTACTAGCACACAACCTTAAAGCGGATATGGCCGGTCACAATACCAATGTTTTTCGCCGATTGGTCTTCACCTTTTTCGGATTAATATTTTTACTACCCTTCAACTCGGAAGCTGCCGCCAGCTTTTTTCAATCCGATACCCTTTACAGACGAAATCCCGGCACGGTCACCAAGAAAGGACCCTACCGCCCCGAGCGTACCAAAAAATCGGATATTCTCTACACGCGGCTGGATGTGCAGTTCGACTGGGCGAAGCAGCAGGTACCCGCCTCTGCGATCGTCATGTTCAAGGCGCATTTCAAGCCACAGAATACCCTCGAACTGGACGCGAAAGGATTTGATATCAAAAGTGTTTCACTGCTCGATACAGTAGGTGACTACGGTTCACTCAACTCCGAAGAAATCGCAGCGAAGATTACCAAAAAGCTCAACTTTACGTACGAAGACAAGCGGAAGCTCATCATCAAGCTGGACAAGGATTTTACAAGAAATGATACCCTTTTTGTGAAAATCGATTACGTAGCCAAACCAAACGATGTGCCGCGTAACAAGCCAGACGACAGCCAGACCGACAAAGGATTATATTTCATCAATGCAGATGGTCTCGACGAAGGTAAGCCGCGCCAGATTTGGACGCAGGGCGAGACCGAGGGCAGTTCCTGCTGGTTTCCGACGATCGACTCACCTAACCAAAAGTTCACGCAGGACATTTACATTACTGTTGACAGTACATTCAAAACGCTGTCAAATGGTCTTTTGATCTCGCAAAAAGAAGGTAAAAAAGGAATGCGGACGGATCATTGGAAACAATCGCTGCCGCACGCACCATACCTGACGATGATCGCCGTCGGTGATTTTGTGATAGCCAAAGATATGATGCCGAACGGAATGGAGCTGAGCTATTATGTGGAGCCCAAATACGGCGCTGACGCACACGCGATCTTCGGCCGCACGCCCGAAATGATGGGTTTTTTCTCCAATATCTTCGGTGTAGAATATCCCTGGGAAAAGTACGCGCAGGTCGCTGTGCGGGACTTTGTGGCGGGCGCAATGGAAAATACAACGGCTACCGTGCACGAAGAGGGCGTTCAGAATGATGCTCGCTCACTGGTGGACGGAAACTCGGATGCAGTAATCGCACACGAACTCGCGCATCACTGGTTTGGTGACTATGTTACCTGTGAAGAATGGGGTCAACTGCCTTTGAATGAATCCTTTGCAAATTATTCTGAGTATCTGTGGAGTGAATATAACGACGGGAAATACGAAGCCGATTGGGGTAATTTGCAGGAAATGAAATCGTATTTACTGGAATCGGAAACGAAACAGGTTCCGATGATCCGCTATTTCTATAGGGATCGGGAAAATATGTTCGATAGCCACTCGTATGCAAAAGGCGGCAGGATCCTGCACATGCTCAGATCTTATGTAGGCGACGACGCTTTTTTTGCTTCCCTGAAACATTATCTGCGTAAAAATGCATTTGGAACTACCGAGATCGATGATCTGAGAACTGCATTTGAGCAGGTTACCGGCGAAGACCTTAACTGGTTTTTTGATCAGTGGTTTCACCGGCCGGGCCATCCTTCTCTGAAAATACAACAGGAATACCTTGCGAATGCAAGTAAGGTGGTTTTGAAAATAAAACAGGCGCAGGATACATTGGCTACCACGGTGTACCGGTTGCCGGTGAAGGTAGATGTTTGGGTAAATGGGAAGAAAAATCAATACAATGTCGTGGTCGACAAAGTGAATCAGACACTTGAATTTCCGGCTACAAAAAAACCTGATCTGGTGGTATTTGATTCCGACGCGCAGTTACTGGCTGTGGTTGAGCATGAAAAGAACAGGGTCGAGATGGAATATCAATACCAGCACAGCGACCGTTTTTTGCATAAATATGATGCTTTATCGCAGCTGGAAGGCGCTTTGACGGACACTACCGTCAAGAATATCCTTGAAAAGGCAATGGACGATCCATTCTGGAAATTCCGTCAAATGGCAGTAAGTAACTTCTCGGAATATGCAGGAGCGGGTTTTGTGGATATTGAGAAGAAAATTCAGAGTCTGGCACGAAAAGATCCGCACCCGCAGGTCAGGTCAGAGGCAATTATTACGCTTGCTTCATTCGGGGACAATAATAGTGACTCGATTTTTAAGGAGGCTTTGACGGACAGTTCTTACCAGGTAGTGTCGGTTGCGATCGAGAAATACCTGATGTCGCAGCCAAATGATGCAAGCGAGATCGCAGCTGAGTTTGAGAACTCACCCAACGACGCGATCGTAACTTCTGTCGCAAACTACTACGCCGGCCTGGCACAGCCTGAGCGGTTTAGCTGGTTTCTGGAAAAAATGAAGGCGATGAAACCGACCGACAAATATAATTTCTTGCAGGTTTTTGGTAAGTACCTTATTAAATCCAAACAGGATGTGCAGCGGCTGAGTATTCCTGTGCTGGAAGGTCTGGCCCGCGATAATTCCTCTTATTTTGTTCGTTTCGGAGCATTCCAGGCACTTGGCCTTCTCACCGACATTCAAGGCGTATCTGCACTTAGAAAAGACATTCGCGCAAAAGAAACCGAACCTAAGCTGAAAGAAATGTACAGCCAGTTTGGCGATTTGTAGTAAACCAATTCCTATTGCGGATCGAGGTAGTAGTCCAGATTTTCCTTTGTAATAATATCCAGAGGCAAAAACTTGATCGCGGCAACTTCTTTTTTGAATACCAAATGATTGGCGAGCTGGTGAATACCCCAATAACCCTGACCCAGCGGGTTTTGGTTGATCAGAAAGTGGATCACCTCTTTGTTGAGAAAATGCAGATTACGCTCAACCAGATCGTATCCTACCAGCTTAATATCCTTCAACTTGCGCTTTTCAAGATAAGCAGCTACTTCAAATGCTTTTGAATTAGTAACATAAATCGCATTAAGGTCGGGATATTGCTTCCTGATTTCATCCAGTCCAGCATCGGGGCTGGACCCTTCCGCGAAATGAATTTCCTGACTGACAATATTGAAGTTCTTTTCGCCGCTATGGTGCTTGAAATAGTCTTTAAAACCTTCTTCTTTCGTGATCAAATGCGCCGAGTTCGAAATATCCTCATTGATGTGCGCAACCAGAATAGTACCCGACGATTGCAGCCCAAAACTCAGGATCTTCGCAACAAGCGACCCGCTTCGGTACGAATCCTGGCCAATATAGCACAGTGGATTCACGTGTTCGATCTGCGTATTGAACAGTACATAAGGAATTTCCATTTCAAACCATTCCTTAAAAAACGGAAGTGCCTCTTTATAGAAAACCGGCGCGATAAGTAATCCGTCGGGTTTTTCTGCTGTCACATCCTTCGCGCGGGAGATGAACGACTGGTCGTCGTGCGGGTCAAAATTGAATTGCGTAATGGACACGCCATATTGCCGCAGCTCCTTCTCAGCCTTTTCAAGTCCAATCTTGGGAGCCTGCCAATACGGATCCAGCTCGGGATCAGGGACGAGGACAGCCAGATTGTAGGTTTTCTGCGATTTGAGGGACTGCGCTATAAAATTCGGCTCGTAGTTCAGCTCTTTGATAATACCCAAAATCCGCTCCCTAACATCGTCTGCCACGCGCCCACGGTTATGAAGTACCCGGTCAACTGTTCCTTTGGAGGTTTGTGCCTTTTCAGCTATGTCTTTTATTCTTACAATTTTCTTTTTCACAATCTTTTGGAGGTCATTGCTTTTTGCAAAAGCAAGCAAAAGTAATAATTACCATCACTTGCCAGAATAATACTTACGGAAAGGATAGTCGCGACAATACTATTCGAAGCTTATTTATAATAAATTTTATATCGGTTGATATCTACATCTGTTCTTGTGAAAGGAAAGTTGGCTCTGTTTATTAAATCGTGTACGATAACGTTAAGCAAATTCTAATGCGTGTTCGAACACTTTTTGTGTAAAATTGCTTTGTTAATTTAATTTTCCAACTAATTTTGTAAAACCTTTAAGCAATGAAAGATTATTCTAGTCTTTTAATCTTTCACAGTAGAAATTTCAGTCCTAAAACCACCTTTAACCTTTTCCAGTTTTTTTAATCCAAAGTACCCACTAATCCTAAATCCTGAAAAAGCGTACGCATTGCTGTGTGCGCTTTTTCGATTTTACTGATGCGGGATCTCAATCACCACATCGTCAGTGTCCACGTAGGACGAGCAGGTCAATATCCAGCCTTCCGCAAGATCTTTGTCAGTTAGTACCTCGTTTACGCTCATGTGAACTTTGCCATTCTTGCAAATGCCCGCACAAGTCGAGCAGCGGCCTCCTTTGCAGCTGTAAGGCAACTTAATACCCTGGCTGAGCGCAGCGTCGAGAACAGTGAAATGCGCGGGAACATGCAAGCGGTGCAGCTGCCCGCCAAAGTTTAATAGGATATTGTGCGGATGAGAATCGGGTGGGGGCGGCGGAGGCGAGGTGATCACAAAGTTTTCCTTGCGTATCTGATCTTTCCTGAAACCCATGAAATGCAGCGTGATCTCTGCCGAGCGCATTAAGTCAAACGGCCCGCAAATAAAAAATCGCGCGTCCGTTCTGTCGAATTTCAAAGATTTGGTGACGAGCTGTTCCAGCCGCGTATTGTTGATCCTGCCGCGAATCCCATTCCATTCGTCCGAAGGCTGGCTGTGCACGTGAATTACATGGAACCGTGTGGGGAAATTGTCTTGCCATTTCAGTATCTCATGCGAGAAGAGGGTATCTCTGATATTTCGACTGGCGTAGATCAGCGTGATGTGCGATCTTTCGTCTTTTGTAAGGGCCTGTTTTAAAATAGAAAAAAGGGGCGTAATGCCGCTTCCCGCTCCGATCAAAACTATATCACGTTCAACAGGAAGCGAGTCTTCCAGCACAAACCGGCCGGAAGGTTGCAGTGCGGTAAAAATCTCTCCTTCTTGAACCAAATCAATCCAGAACCTGGAAATCTCTCCGTTCGGGACGCGTTTTATGGTAATTGCTGGAAATTGATCCACCCCGGGCGCGGAGCTCATGGAATAGGAGCGGCGCACCTCGTGTCCGTGCAGGTTGATGAGGAAGGTTAAAAACTGGCCCGCCTGGTACACCAGCGGCTGGCCGTCGGTTCTTTCAAAGACAAAAGTCTTCGCGTCGTTAACCTCGGGGATAATTTGTCGAACCTGTAACGATATGGTTGAATCTGACATTTTTAATACTGCTTTGTTTCTATTACGCATTCACATTTTCGGATATTGCCCACACCGTTTCATATTCAGCCAGCAAGGTCCAGCAATGGGCTTCACACAGCCAGTACATGTGAAAAAGCGGGAGCACCGAAATTTTGTAGAGCAGCGGATTTTCGTAGGCTGTAAGCAGGCCCGCTATAAAAAAAACGAACCCGTCGAAATTTTTGGCAGTGAAATTCTCCACCGGCACGCGCGCGGGCTTTTCTCCCAGCCGGAGCAATGCGGTACTCAGGATCACTTTGTCCATGTCAGAAGTCGTGGTACTCAGCAAATCCTGCGTGTCGCGGATCAGTTTCGCTTTCACAGACTCCAACGCAGGCGGCGAAAACGCAGCGATCAGCCGGGCGACGTGATAGATAATCAGTGGAGTGCGGGGATATTGGTGCGCACAGCGGAAAGGTACCTGGCGATAGCGATCAGTCGCAATAACAGACCGGATATATTCCAGGCTGGCCTCATCGTGTTCATTCAAAGGTAGTTGTGAGTCAAACAAACAGTATAACATATTGCTTAGCACACAAACATCAAACTCTACATACATATTTTTACCAAACCAGGTAGAATACGCTTTCAGTCGCCGGTACTCGGGATAGGTATTGCGGATCCACTGTTTCGCACCATTGGAATGCATCGCCAGCTTCTCTTTCAGCCACACCAGCTCCTCCTTCGAACGCTCCGTAGTAAGGTAAATGAATGCAGTATCGTCAATATCGTCAGGAATGCGGAAATGCTCGTAACGGTGGAAAATATGCCCGTTGGGGAAATGCTTCGAAGGTTTTGTTTTCCAAAAATTATAGGTGTCTAAACCGTCCTTGTTCCTGAAATCGGGATAATTAGCAATGATTTTATTGCAAATGCTGTCTATCAGTTCCTGGGTTTGCGGATCTGCATTTTTACGGATGGATTTCAGTGTGAAACAGCTAATTGCCGAGAAGAAAATCGTCGTATCCGGCCTCTGGTAACCGATCAGCGGATTAGCCCTTTTTGCTGGAAAAATGCCGGGCGGGAAGAACTCGTCGCCTTTGGATTGCAGGCTTTCTATTCGTTCAATAAATCGTTGCAGCAGCGGCTTCATATCCCGAAACTAATAAAAAAATAAAACCCTGTCTCTCGGCAGGGTTTATATAACTATCGTATTTGAATGCTTAAACTCCTTCTGCAACCACTTCTTTTACATCAGGAACCATTCTGGTGAGCAGGTTTTCAATACCTGCTTTCAATGTCAATGTAGAAGACGGGCAGCCGCTGCAAGAGCCTTGCAGCAATACCTTAACCCGGCCAGATTCTTCATCAAATGAATGGAAATTAATAGCGCCTCCGTCAGATTCTACCGCCGGGCGAACATATTGGTCGAGCGCAGCTTTGATCTTCTGAACCGTGTCTGAATCGCGGGAGTCGACGATTACTGTATTTTTATCAATAGTTCTTTGCTCAAAAACAGGATGATTTTCTTCAAAATAGATCTTGATAAATTGCTTTGTATCTCTCAAAACCTCTTCCCACGCAATACTTTCATCCTTAGTGATCGTGATGAAATTGCTCGCTATAAAAACGCGCTTCACGTGTGGGAACTGAAAAAGGTCCGAAGCGAGTGGAGACGCTTTTTCTTCTTCCAAAGCAGCTTCCAGCGAAGGGTAATCAAATGAAAGTCCGTCGGGTACAAGCTCAAAGTTCAGAACGAACTTCATAGAGTTTGGATTCGGGCTTAATTCGGTATATACAAAAACAGGACGTGTTAACATGTCAGTTGAAATAATGGAAATAAGGGATATAATGGACAAACAAGCAAAGTGTGCTTTTGGTTTTGCGGGCGCCGATTTATATAAATGAAAAAACCCGCAAGACACTGGGTCCAACGGGTTTTTTAAATGCTTTCAGCTGAAATTATGCTTCCGCCGTAGCTTCAACAGGAGCAGCAGCAACTGCGATCGGTTCGATGTGAACGTAAGATCTGTTTTCACGGGTTTTGCGGAAAACCACATTACCTGCAACCAATGCAAACAAAGTATGGTCACGACCGATACCTACGTTTTTGCCTGGGTTGTGCTTGGTGCCACGCTGACGAACAAGAATGTTCCCTGCTTTGGCAACCTCACCACCGAATAATTTTACTCCAAGACGCTTGCTTTCTGACTCACGTCCGTTTCTCGAGCTACCTACACCTTTCTTATGTGCCATGATATCTTAACTTTAATTGTTATTTCCTGATTGATTAAACACTGATTTCGTTGCCGAAAAGAAAACGAAGCATTAAGCTACGATATCGTCAATGCTGATTTTGGTCAAATACTGACGGTGACCATTTTTAACCCTGTAACCCTTACGTCTCTTTTTCTTGAAGACGATCACTTTTTCACCTTTAAGGTGTTCAAGAACAGTTGCTTTTACTGAGGCTCCTGCCACCAGGGGCAGTCCTACCTGTACTGTGCCTCCGTTATCAACGAGAAGGACTTTGTCAAATACAAGTGCAGCGTTCACGTCACCTTCAAGCCTATGCGTGAAGATTTCGCGACCCTTTTCAACCTTAAATTGCTGACCTGCGATTTCTACGATTGCGTACATGTTAATAAATTAAGTATTCTGATTTTCTAAAATGAGGTGCAAAGATAATCAGCTAATCACAGAAACACAATCTTTTAGCGAGTTTATTAGGCAGATCTGCCGGTTCTTTTCTGTTTAATTTGAATGCTAAATAGGGAAACGGACGCATTGATTGTCTTTATGTTAAATCTGTGGATCGGCCCGGAAGGCGGCTCGCCCGTTGCGACAGATCCTACTATTATATAATTACGGGGTGGGTAAACGTTTTGTCAAAGCAAAGATTTATTAGCTTAACAAACTTTAACTTCTCAGATTGTTACTTTCATGCCAAAAGTGCGTCTAAGCATAGAATGAATACTAAAACGAACAATATGAAAATTTGTTTATGGGTTTCTCTGATTCTATGTATAGGATTGGTTAATATCTCAAATGCCGGAATAGTGCCCGATCCTGAAAAAAATGAGCTGCTGCAAAGCCAGGGCGGATATCAGATAGGGGATGCGGTTGCCAGTTTCAGGTTGAAGAATACAAATGGCGGAATGGTTTCCCTAGCGGATTACGGCAGTGTGAAAGGTATTATCGTGGTATTCACCAGCAACCATTGTCCTTTTGCGAAAGCTTATGAGGACCGCATTATCGCATTAAATAACAAATTCTCGTCGCAGGGATTTCCTGTCGTCGCCATCAACCCGAGCGATCCGGGCACGCACCCTGACGATGCTTTTGAGAAAATGAAAGAGCGGGCGCTGGCAAAAAATTACAGTTATCCATATCTTGTTGATGATTCGCAGCAGGTTGCAAAGGCATTTGGTGCGAGCAGAATGCCGCAGGTTTTCGTGATCCAGAAAACCGGCGCCAAATTTGTGGTCCGGTATATTGGAATGATAGACGATAATCCGCAGGACGCTGGCGGGGCAACCAAATTTTATGTGGACGAAGCAGTAAGTAATCTGGTCGGCGGAAAACCGGTGGTTACTACCATTACCAAACCGGTGGGCTGCGCGATCAAGTGGAAAAACTAGTAACTGTTTGTTTTCAAATATTCCGATGAATAAATCTCTCCCTCTGCTCATTATCGTGTCGCTGGTAGTTTTGCAATCAGCTTTTGCTCAAACTAAAAGCAAGAAATTTTCTAATGAAGGCGAGTTTACCAGTAATTGCGAAGGCCCGGCGGTAGATAGTGATGGAAATGTGTATGCTGTCAACTTCGCCCGCGACGGTACCATTGCGATCATGAGCAAGAAAGGCAACGCGAGTTTTTTTGTAACACTACCAAAAGGCAGTACGGGCAATGGGATCCGGTTTGCCGACAAGAATACGTTTTTCGTAGCGGATTTTACAGGCCACAATATTCTTAAAGTCGACCTGATTACCAAAGACATTTCGGTGTTTGCGAATGAACCGAAAATGAACCAGCCAAACGATCTGGCGATCACCGCTGGCGGACATATATTCTGCTCCGATCCCAACTGGAAAGACGGAACCGGCCAAATCTGGCACGTTTCACCCGACGGGAAAACCCGGCTTGTGGCTGAAAATATGGGTACCACAAATGGTATCGAGGTCAGTCCGGACGAAAAGAAATTGTACGTAAATGAGAGTGTACAGCGGAATGTGTGGTCATTTGACCTTGCCGCGGACGGTACTTTGACTAACAAAAAGCTGGTGCATCAGTTCGCAGACGGCGGAATGGATGGAATGCGCTGCGATGTAAACGGAAATCTCTACATTGCCCGCCACGGGAAAGGAGAAGTTGCGATACTTTCACCGGAAGGCAAGATTATCCAAACTATTCAGACAATAGGCAAAAAAGTATCCAATATCTGCTTCGGCGGTAAAAATGGTAAAACCTGCTACATTACTTTGCAGGATCGCGGCTGCCTGGAAACCTTCAAAGCGCCTACTGCCGGCCGCGAATGGGCTATGATGAAAGCCTTTGAGCAAAACAACAAAAAATAATCTACGGATTTCAAGAGTTTGCGTGCGTAATGCATGGAGAGTTCACTTTTTGTAACTTACTTTGTATCTCAAAGTACTTTATAAAAATCATTTTTCAATGGAGAAACTGGCTCGCTACCTTCAAAGCAATCAGAAAGTCGCATTGCTTGCATTTGTTTCATTCGCCGCGATGACGCTCCTGCTCATCAGAATGCTGATCCATGACTGGGATTTCATTTTTCTCGCCTGGAATTTGTTCCTTGCCTGGGTACCGCTGATCTTCATCAAAGCAGTCTGGGAAATGGAACGCAGGCAAAACGCACCGTTCTGGCTGCTGATTATCTGTTTGTTTGTCTGGCTATTATTCTTCCCCAATGCGCCCTACATCATCACTGACCTGAAACACCTTCGCGGCATTGCCGACAATATGATCTGGTACGATTCGCTGATGATCTTCACGTTTTCAGTTGCCGGTTTTCTGACTGGCCTGTACAGTATCAGGATAGTGCACCGCATTGTAACAAAACGCTGGAATGAACAACTTGCCTGGGCCTGGATACTGTTCGCGATGATTTTGAGTGGATTCGGCGTATACCTGGGCCGGTACGGAAGGTGGAACAGTTGGGATATTCTGACTCAGCCAGGCTCGCTGCTCCGCGGTATTTTAGAGAGTGCACAGAATCCGCTTGCGATAAAACACACCCTCTCGTTTTCGTTCGTGCTGATGTTATTGTACTTTGCGTTCCACATTTTTGCAGAATTAAAACAAAATGAAAGGACCCGTAGATATCCGTAAAGCGTTGCGGAGCTTCACCTTTGCCGGCGCTGGAATCTTTAATCTGTTCAGGTATGAGAACAATGCGCGGATCCACCTGATTGCCTGCATCGCAGTAGTGATCGCTGGTGTGGGTTTTCACATATCACCGATGGAATGGATCGTGATCGTTATTCAAATCGCATTGGTCTGGGCCGCAGAAGCATTTAATACCTCCATCGAGAAGTTAGCCGACCTGGTATCAGCTGATTATCATCCGGTTATTAAAGTTGTAAAAGATACTGCTGCTGCCGGGGTACTTATCCTGGCAATATCCGCAGTAATAATAGGCGGGATCATTTTCGTGCCAAAAATCATATTATTGTTCTGATTATCAGCCTAGTATTCTATACTTCTAAGCCTTTATGAACTCCAACCAGGACTCATTACATACGCTCCACGAGATCCGCGATTTGATGGAGCGATCTTCCAAATTTCTGTCGCTGAGTGGATTAAGCGGCGTTTTTGCCGGAATTTTCGCATTGATAGGAGCAGGCGCAGCTTACCTGCGCTACAAAACGGACTGGTTCGCAGAGATTTTAAGCCCATTGGGCGCATACCATGGTACTTCCAGAGAAGGTCTGATCGGATTTCTATTCGCCGACGGGCTGATCGTTTTGATACTTTCGCTGACGGTCGGTATTATAATGTCGGTTAGAAAAGGCAAGAAAAGGGGCCTGACGTTGTGGAATGGCAGTTCCAAGAGGTTACTCGTCAGTATGCTGATCCCATTGGGTACCGGCGGGGTATTCTGTCTGGCGATGCTGCATTACGGATTTATCTGGCTGGTATTCCCGGCTACACTCTTGTTTTACGGACTTGCGCTCGTGAATGCGAGCCGATTTACCTACCCGGAGCTATTTTATCTGGGCATGTCGGAAATAGCAATTGGTTGCCTTGCGCTATTTATGACAGGCTATTCACTTGTCTTCTGGGCGATCGGTTTTGGGGTGCTGCATATCGTTTACGGATTAACGATGTATAATAAATATGATAGAGAGAAATCCGGCGGCAAACAAACTTTTGTTAAATGCCTATTGGTATTGATTTTGTTTGGATCGGCTTCGCAGGTGAAAAGTCAGCTCGCGCAGGACAGTGTCACCAGGCAGGCGGTGAAATGGTACGATAGAGAGACCATTTATTTGCGTGGAGGAAATAGTTTTGTTAAAAATAATGTAGTGTACTCGGGACAGCGGGCGCTGGCGAAGGAGTTTCTGGTTTCGGAAAGGGGACTAAATCTTTATTTGAAATCGCGTCGTATCCGTAGTATCGGACTGGTAATATCGCTTGCCGGCTCGGCGGGTTCGGTTATTTCGTTGCTTTCGGGTAGCCGGGACAATTGGAAAACATTTTTTTGGGTATCAGTCGGGACGGGAGTTGTGTCCTCGATCATGACGGTACAGGCGAATAGTCTGCGTGACGAGGCAGTATGGACGCGAAACCGCGATGCAATGCAATTTATGCAGGCTAATTAGTAGCGGAGGAGGGAAACTGTAAATATGGAATGGTTAGAAAAGTTTAATAAAGTTTTTGAAAGTAAGATCAGACTTGGCCTGATGTCGGTACTTGTTGTGAATGATTCTGTCAGTTTTAATGAATTGAAGGACCTTTTACAATTGACCGACGGCAACCTTGCCTCTCACCTGAAAGCGTTGGAGGAGGCTAAATATGTAGTATTCCAGAAGCAGTTTTCCGGCCGGAAGCCACTCACCACCTACAAAGCCACCGACCAGGGACAGAAAGCATTCTCTGAACATTTGCAGGTTTTGGAGAATATGATAAGAGAGAACTTATAGCAAAAAAAACCGGAAGCTGGGCTGGCCAACTTCCGGTTTTTTATTTGTATTAAAATCCTCAGAACTTCACAGGAACTGAAAATCCTTCTTTATCCCACTGAAAATCAACTGAATTGTCTTTCACTGTAAAAGTCAGTTTTTCTTCTGATGTCGGGTATTTCTTAGCAGGTACCGTTACTTTCAAAACATCTTTGCCTTTGTTTTTTTCGTAATCATAAGCGCCTGATTGTTCCAGAACAGAGTTCAGGATAATCGACCATTCTTTTTCGCCAGGTATTGTAAACAGGCTGTAAGTACCAGCTTTTACACTTTTACCAGCAAATGTTCCGTCTTTTTTGAAAGTGATTTCAGTGGATTTGTTTGCTCCAGTCCTCCAAATCTTGTCATATTTTTCAAGGCTTTCGCTACCTTCTTTTCCAAACAGAACGCGGCCCTTTTTAGATGGTTGACCGTAAGCGACACTCACATTTTTGCCTTCGGCTGTAACTCTCGGGCTTTGTGCGCAGGCTGTCGTCAATGCGATCAGGGATACGAAAAGTGCTAAGAATGTTGTTTTCATAAACTTAGATTTTAGTAAATTGAATTAGGTGATTGGGAAACTTAAATTTCAACGAAATACGTAAATCAAATGTTGTTAACCAAGCCGGTCAGTCGAGAAAGTAGCTACATCGTGCGACATTAACTTTGATTAACATATTGCGCCATGTTAATCCGCGTTTTAACGATTTGGCGCTATATTTGAAACAATGACGCCAGACGCTATTTCATCAGTAAGGACACGTTTCTTCGACACCAAGATCGAATTTTTAAAAGGTGTCGGTCCGCAAAAAGCTGCCTTGCTGAACCAGGAACTGGGTATTTTTACATTCGGCGATCTTATTCAGCATTATCCTTTCCGCCACGAAGACCGCACCGTTTTCCATCAGATCTCGCAGTTGAACGAACAGCTTCCGGCCGCCCAGATCAAAGGCAGGCTGCGGGAAATCACTACCGTAGGGGAAGGCAATAAGAAACGTTTGGTAGCCTACTTTTCTGACGGTACCGGCTTGATGGAACTTGTTTGGTTTCAGAGTATTAACTGGTACGAAAAAAGCCTGCGGGCTAATACAGAATATATTGTCTACGGCAAGCCGCTGTCTTTCGGCGGGCGGTGGAGCATTACGCATCCCGATATTGACCTGCTCACAAACGAAAATCAGGGAGGTGGATTCTGGCAGCCCATTTACCCGCTTACAGAGAAATTAAGGCGAAAATTCGTCGACAGCCGCGCGATCAGTAAAATGATGCGGAGCCTGCTCGAAATCTCCCGCTCGCATATCCGGGAGACGCTTCCGGAAGACCTTACCCAGAAGTACCGGCTCATTTCCAAGGCCGATGCCCTCTGGCATTTTCATTTACCAGAAAGTCAGAAATCGCTGCACCAGGCGCAGCGGAGGCTAAAATTTGAAGAGCTCTTTTACAATCAGTTCCGGCTGATCAAGAATAAGCTTTTGCACAAAACCGAATATCCGGGAATGATATTCAGTCACACCAATCTGGTCAAAATATTTTACGATCAGTTCCTTCCTTTCCAGCTTACCAATGCGCAGATCCGGGTACTCCACGAAATTCACGAAGATCTGAAAACGGGCAAGCAGATGAACCGTTTGTTGCAGGGCGACGTAGGTTCCGGAAAAACGATCGTGGCATTTATCAGTATGCTGTTTGCATTGGATAACGATGCACAAGCCTGCTTAATGGCGCCGACGGAAATCCTGGCCGATCAGCATTACCAGGGTTTAAAGAAATTTGCAGAAGTACTCGGTGTTAATATTGGAAAACTCACCGGATCGACCAAAAAGAAGGAAAGAGAAGTTATTCACAGGCAACTGCTCGACGGTTCCATGCAGATTATCGTCGGTACGCACGCGCTACTGGAAGATATTGTACAGTTCAAAAATCTGGGACTTTGCATTATAGATGAGCAGCACCGTTTCGGCGTAGCACAACGCGCCAGGTTGTGGGCCAAAAACAGCCGCATTTACCCGCACATGCTGGTTATGACTGCTACACCAATACCAAGAACGCTCGCGATGACACTCTACGGCGACCTCGATATTTCGGCGATCGATGAACTCCCGGCAGGCAGGAAGCCGATCAAAACGGTGCATAGGTACGACGCGCACCGGACTTCTGTTTTTGGTTTTATCAAAGATGAAATTGCAAAAGGCCGCCAGATCTACATGGTTTATCCATTAATAGAAGAATCCGAAAAAATGGATTTGAAGGATCTGATGGACGGATATGAAAGTGTTTCCAGATCTTTTCCCGATGTCCCGATCAGTATCCTGCACGGAAAAATGAAGTCGCAGGATAAAGACTATGAAATGGGCCGTTTTGTGCGCCATGAAACCAAAATCCTGGTCGCAACGACGGTTATTGAAGTAGGTGTGAATGTGCCGAATGCTTCGGTGATGGTCATTGAAAATGCGGAAAGATTTGGTCTCTCTCAGCTTCACCAGCTCCGCGGTAGGGTGGGCCGGGGCGCCGAGCAATCGTATTGTATTTTAATGACGGATTATAAAATCTCAAAAGATACGAAACTGCGGATCGAGACAATGTGCCGCACCAATGATGGTTTTGAAATAGCGGAGGTTGATCTGCAATTGAGAGGCCCGGGGGATATTTCGGGCACGCAGCAAAGTGGGCTTGTGGATCTTCTGGTAGCTAATCTGGCGCAGGATGGGGAGATATTAAAAGCAGCGCGCCTTTCGGCAGAGGATATTCTGGGAAGAGATCCTGATCTGCTCCAGCCCGCTCATCAGCCCATCAAATTGCATCTCGACAATCTGAAAAAGGAAGAAACGAACTGGAGTAGGATCAGTTAGTATCAGAGAACGATCTCTCTTATTTCGTCAGAAAACTCGAAACTTTGCGGTCTTGTCACGTGCAGAGCCGCGCCGAGCGATGTCGCATAAGGCAGATCCGTGGCGTACACTTTATGGTTAGGATAATGCCGCGCGATCAGTTTGGAGAAGATCTCATTTCTTGCAAATCCTCCATCAATATAAATCGACTGTACATCATTTAC
Source organism: Dyadobacter sp. CY343 (assembly GCF_021390335.1). Taxonomy (GTDB): domain Bacteria; phylum Bacteroidota; class Bacteroidia; order Cytophagales; family Spirosomataceae; genus Dyadobacter. The sequence continues at coordinate 590,774 of NZ_JAJUXK010000001.1, forward strand.
ACCCACCAGATCAAGCGAAATGAACAGCAGTTCTGTAAGTCCTTTCAATAAATGGTGGTAAGCAATCTCAGCCGAAGCAAATGCGCTCACCTGCCATTCCTGCGTATTCGGTTCGGGGGATGGACCATTTCCGGTCATGCAGGCAGTGTAAAATGGGGGCGTATCCATCGCCAGCAAACTTTCATCGTAGGCTACTCTTTTATAAAAATCACCATCTACCCGGAAATATTCGGCGATTCTTGCAGTCTGAAAATCGTGTTCACGACCCAGGAACAGCCTTGAAGCAGTTACCCCACTTCCTTCCGGCGTGAGATAATTCATGCAATCGCGTTCCAGCTGGTAGGAGGTAAGCGGTTTGGATGCGAAGGAATTAAAGTTAATACACCAGGTACCCGTCGACAAGAGCACAAAAGGCTTCTTAACCGCCATTCTGTATGGAATTAATGCAGACGAACTGTCGTGCAACCCAAATCCCGACTGAATTCCCTTATCGCCGTGGCGGTAAATGAAGGAAGACGAAGCCAGTACCGGCGCCAGTTTTTTGTGAATACCTTCTGCTTTAACCCACTCGTGATAATCCCACATTTCAAAGCTCCAAAGACCTGTGTGACAGCCCAGAGAAGTGTAATCACTCACTTTGCGGCCGGTTAGCAGGTAAAGGATATATTGGGGAAGATGGAGCGTTGTCGCGATTTGTTTGTAGATCTCGGGGCGGGTATGTTTCAGCCAGTAAAGCTGCATACCCGAATTGAGCATTCCCATTGCCGGTGAACCTGTTTGCAGCGAAATTCGCGTCGGGTCTCCGTAAGTACTGTAAAACTCTTTCAGCAGGTCTTCCGGGAAAGGCTTTAAATAGGAATATAGCGGAGTAAGCGGCTTATTGGAAGCGTCGAGATGGACGAGGCTCGCACCGTAACCGGCTACATTGACAGCTTTGATATCGTAAGCAGGATCAGCGAGCAGCTCGGCCCAGCGATCCTGGACCCATTTAGTCAGCAATTCGCAATCCTCTGTCGGGAATCCGTCCTCGTCCGTCGTTTCCGGCAGCGATTCGGCAAATTCCTTTACTATCTCGTACTTTTCATTGAAAAGTACGTACTTTTTGTTAGTCCTTCCAATGTCAAAAACCGCTGTTACTTTCATTATTCAAAGTTGTGTCACTTTTTTACCGGAATGTATTTTTTCGGTTAATATAGTGACTTTACGTTAAAACCAATACCCTTAGTTGTTGTTTGTAAAATGTTTGACATATCCCTCAATATGCGCAAACTAGGCTGTTTTTTGAAGGATCGGTTTAAAAACCTGCGTCCATCTGCGGTAACCTTCTTCGTTCATGTGCAGGCTGTCGCTGGTGAAAATACTGCCGTCGGGGCGGCCATTTTTCAGCATCACCGGCCACACGTCGATATACTTATGATTTTTGTCTGATCTGATAAAATCCTGAATCAGCTTATTAGCCCTGATCACCTCGTCTTTTCTATCCCAGCGGGAAGGCGATGGTTTCAGGGAAACGCCGTAAAGCAATACATCGGGCTGCTTGTCGCGGATCTTTTTGGTAAGTGTTACATAAGCGTCGCGCACCTGTTCCGGCGTTTTCTTTTTCTTGCCGAACATATCGTTTTCGCAATAGATCACGATCGTTTTGGCCTGGTATTTAGTAACAGCGCGGTCGGCATAATGGATAACTTCCGGCAAAGTAGAACCGCCAAAGCCGCGGTTAATGATCGGAAGCGGCGCCAGATCCTTGGCGGCATCCTGCCATTTGGTGAACGAAGAACTTCCTGTAAATACAATCCCACCGGGGGCAGGCATTTTCTCGGCATCCTCTTTCTCAAATTTCAGTATTGCATTTTCAGATCGGTCTACCTTGTAATCAGGCTCCCAGGGAGCGCCAAGGCTGGTATAGTTGGGCTTGTGGCAGGCCGTGAGTCCGACGATGAAAAGGAGCAGGAAGTGTTTTTTCATTCTAACTAAAAAGTGGATATGCCCAAAAAAGGCATATCCACTGCGTTTTTAATGTATTTGCTGCAATTATCTTTTTTTATTTCCCTCCGTAAAAATAACGGAACCCTAACCCTATACTACCGGATGAAAGGTTCGGAGAAAAAGCATAAGTGACCGCATTTCCCGTCGATTTGACGTTCTCACCATTCGGATATTTGTTCTGAAAATTTTCTGTTTCTGAGAACTCGTAGCCAACACTGATCGGGTTCAGAAACGCAAATCCGCCGTATAACGCCCATTTTGGTGATACCCGCCAAACAACCCCGGCGCTAATGCCCGCACTTATGCTGATAGTATTAATTTTGCTTTCGTACACCACCAGATTTTGCTCGACCGCATTGCTATTTTTGAATGCGTACCCCAGGTTCAGGGCCGGGCGTGCATATAATGCAAACTTATCATTCAGTGATTTGTAATATTCTGCAAAACGCTCAATCCCAAAGCTTATATCTCTCAATAGCGTTGGCTCGGGTTGTAACGCGCTATTGCTTGCCGTCGATAACGAATGCGTCAGTCCCCAGCCAAGCGCCCGGTTATCGCGGACAAACTTTCCGACTGAGAGATTGATATAATGGTTATATGCATTAAAACGAGGCGTGTTATCGGTCCGACTTACGCTATTTAAATTGTTAAAAAAGCTTCCGCTGACGAACGATTCCCCTGACTGAAATTGGGCTGTTGCGATATTTGTCAGGAAGATTATGAGCAGAAATGTGAGTATGGAATTTTTCATGGCTATCAGTTTTTAGGGAAGATGTATTTGGCGATACGGAGTGTGATCAGGTTTGGAAAGCTCGTCGATATGCCGGTATTAAGCATAAACACACGTCCCGCATCATCTTTGGAAGGAACGTAATTGGCGCTCAACGAAAGAATATTCGCATAACCTTCAACAGCCCAGCCATTTTTCTTTGAAACATACGCAATACCCGGCTTGATGCTCAAACCATACTGCCAATACTCTCTTTTTTGCGTAACCGGCGTACTGCCCTGCGTTGAAGTTGTTTCTACAGATTGAAATTGTGGCCCTATTTCGCCGTGAAGAAATACGGACCAGTTGCTGCTTCCCAGCGTCTTGTACTGGCGGATAAATGGTAGCAATGCGATCCCCTGAGATAGCTGTGTATTTGTGAGATCGGCGGCTTCATACCTGTAACGATTATATTGCAGGTTGTATCGTACGCCCAGGCCAAGCATGGTACGTTCGCCGATCATTTTTCCGAACTGGATCTCTGGCGCAATGCTTTGCACCCAGTTGCTGGAAGTATTCAGTGCTTCGGCCTTTTCTTTGTCCTTTTTTGTTTGACCTTCGAAACTGATCGTGCCGCCCACATATCCGGTTCCCTTTTGTATTTGTCCATAAACATTCCCTAAGGAGAGCCAGGTCCCCATTAAGGCAAATAGAAGAAGTTGTTTCATGACTGTTGTATTTAGTTAGACGGCGGCAATATACAGATCAATGTGTAACCCCGGAATCATTTAATTTTTTTTAACAAAAACCATAAAAAAAGAGGCGGCCCCAGGAAGACCGCCTCTTAAAAATTACCGATACCAAATTTAACCTAACAAGATTTTGGGGGTCTCAAAACACCCCTTCCCAGTTTCCCTGGCGGTAATATTTTAGCAATTTCTGCTGCATTAAAAAATCATATTGAGCCTGAATAGCATTTGCCTGCGCTTTGCCCAGGTTGGCTTTGGCCAGCGTGTATTCAAAACTGTTTGCTATGCCTGCATTCAGCTTGCTTTCAACGATTGCGAACGAGGCGGTGAGCGATTCTACCTGCTGCTGGGCTGCGATATACCTGTCTGACATTGCACTCAGGTTCAGTACCGCCACTTCGATCGCTTGCCGCAGCGCCTGATTCGTCACATCCAAAGTATTCTGAGCCTGCCGCTCCTGCACTTTGGCCAGCTCCACCCGAGGCCGGGTTACCCACCGACCCATGATCGGGATATTGAGACCGAGACTGATGTAACCATTCCTGGTTGCGTTCAATTGGTTAAAGTAACTCAGATCTTTGTTGGAAGTAGCATAAAACGCCCGCATATTGCCGCCCAGCGAAAGCGAGGGAAAATTGTCTGCTTTGATCGACTTCACCTGAAAAGCGAAACTTTGCCGGTACAATTCTGCACTTTTGATTTCAGGAAATGCCTTGCGTGCGTCTTCATAAAGTGTCAATGCATCCGAGGCGGGAACAACAGCATCTTTGGAAATAAGCGGCTCGAATTGAATATTATCGTCTGGCGGGATATTGATCCTTTGAAACAATGCAAGCCTGGCTGTGCGATAATTGTTCAGTGCCGTCACTTCTGCAAATTTGTCATTCGCCAGCTGCGCCTTGATTTCATAAAGTAAGTTGGCGCCGATCGTACCTGCATTGACCTGCTTCTCAGTCCGGTCTACCTGTTCCTGGGAAGATACTACCAACTGGCTCGCCGCTTCGAGCAGCGCCTTTGTTGCCAGGATATTCACGTATCCCTGCATTAATAATATGGTTTGATTATTCAGGATCGCAGTGCGGTTGGCGAGTGCTGATTCTTTCAGGAGTGTACCCTGGCGGATCTGATTCTGCAATTTGAAGCCCTGAAAAACGGGCATCTGGAAACCCACTCCGAGGATATTGTTAGCATAAACCTCATCTATATACGCATTGGTATATTGGTCGATGCTTCGGCCGACATTGATACTCTGGTCCGCGCCGATGGAGATTTGCGGCAGGATCTGCGACCGCGTTTGCCGCAACTGGGCCTGTGCCGCCTCCGCTTGCAGGTTTCCCGCCTGGTAAGTCAGGTTGTTTTTGATCAAAAGATCCACGCATTGGGACAGAGTGAGCGTGTTCTGCGCCCGGACGAATGCCGGGAGCAGGCAGAGCATTATGATGATACGTTTCATGGCTAATAGGTATTTTCAGGCTAACCAGCCGTCTTTCAGGCGGACAACCCTGTTGCCGTACCCGGCATTCGTTTCTGAATGAGTTACCTGTACAATTGTTACTTTATCTTCCTGATTGAGTTTTTGAAATAATTCCATAATCTCGATCGACTGTTCCGAATGCAGGTTACCGGTCGGTTCGTCGGCGAATATCACTTTCGGATTATGCACAATTGCCCGCGCTACACCTACCAGCTGTTGCTGGCCTCCCGATAACTGGTGAGGGAAAAGGTCCTTTTTGGCGACCATATTAAAACGGTCCAGCAGCTCTGCAACCCGACTTTTCCGCTCCGATGAACCGGTTCCTTTGTATAAAAGCGGCGTTTCGATGTTTTCATAAACCGTCAGCTCGTCGATCAGGTGATAAGCCTGAAACACAAATCCGATATGGTGACGGTGCAGCTCTGTACGTTTCTTTTCCGAAAGTTTCTGAACAGGTTCATCGAGAAAAAGATATTCGCCTTCCGAAGGTTCTTCCAGCAAACCTAGTATATGTAGCAGGGTAGACTTTCCGGAACCCGATGGGCCCATGATCGAAACGAATTCACCTTCTTTAATATGTAAATCAATGTGACGCAAAACGTAGGTTTTGCCAAATCCTGCCGGGTAATACTTTGATATCTTTTCTAGCTTAATCATAAAAGTTTTGGATTTGAGATTTCGGGTTATAATTACGGACAAGCTGTTTGAAAAACAAAATCCGATCACCCGGCATCTCTTATGCCAATCCTATTTTAAAAAGCCTTGCCAAGAATGTAAGGTGTTGATTTTGAATAGGATATTTATTGTTCGCAAGTAGTGACCGTTCAAAAACGTACAAATGTGTACGGTTTCGGACGAAGATGCATAAATCCTGGTCCGCCAAAGGTGGCGTAGCCCGATTTTTAAAAAAGTTTGGAACATAATTCAGGAATGAATTTCCATTTTGTACCCCACCCCATGAATGGCGGAGATTTTGATACTGTTGTCGGTGGCGAGCAGTTTTCTAAGTCTTGACACAAATACATCCACGCTCCGGCCAACCGTAATTCCTTCATCTTCCCAAACCGATTTGAGGATAAAATCACGTTCGAGTACCTGGTTGCGATGGCGCACGAACAAGTCTAGCAGCTTGGCTTCTCGGTAAGTGAGCTGGTGCTGGCTGCCTGAGGTTGTCAATGTGAGATTTTGGCTATTGAAAACCGAATTCCCAAAGCTGGTCTCAAATGCAGAAGTCGGTTTATCTTCGATAGGTAAGGCGCTGCTTTTTCTGGTTCTGGATCGTTTCCAGGCAAATAACCCCAACCCGGCGAGGCCGGTGCCGAAAGGAAATATCCACCAAGCGCTGAAAGGCTCAGCCGCTGCTTTTTGTAGATTAGGCTCAAAACTGACCTGCACGACAAAACAGCCAGCTTTTCCGTCGCGATTTTCGCAGGGCACGCCCCCCGGCTGGTTCAGGTCGAGCATATTATAACCCAGTTGCAGCGCGCCGGTTTCGCAGTTGAAGACCATCACATTATAACTCCGCTCTATCTTTTGAACAGTAAGTGACTGTTTCAGCAGTTCCGGCAACTTCCGGTACTCGGCAAGGTTTTCAATGCGGACAGAAAAGGTATTGGCATCGATCTGGTTTACAGCAGGGATATTGGTCAATGAATCGCCATTTAGCAGCAATAAATGATGCGCAGTGCGGCGCAATGCCAGATTAACGTGCTCAGCAAAACGGATCGATTCATTATTTGCAAAAGCATTTTCTATACCCGACAACAGTACAACCACCGCCCAGATGAATAGGCGTTTTTGCAGGAATTTGAAACTGTTGCCGGATATGTCCATTAGCTGCATTCGATTAGCACTTGTCTTTACCTGATGGATTTTTCTTGTTCAAAGACGGCCCAAACCAGTGGATTGCAGGGTTTACCATATTCGTTTGAACTGAGTCCGCCGCCTTTGCCGGTTCCGCTGCCTTTGTGGGTGTTGCTACCGCTTTTGCTTTCGGTTTGCGGGCTTTCTTATCATCCGCATCGTCCGAAGGCAGCGCCGCAGAAGTGGTTACAACCAGCAAAACCACACAAATAAAACCCCATGCATTTTTCATAATTTCCGATGTTTTAGTGAAGGAAACAAATGTATCCGCCAATGGAGTTTTTGAGGTAAAACCGCTGTAAAACCTTGTTAACGAAATGTAAAAGCGCGTTGATAAGACAAACTTCATTAATTTTCCATTAAAACAGAACATAATACCTACGCTGGCGTGTTAGGTCAGCATAACACCACCACGTCCGATTTGAAAACAGTTTCTTCCCAGGATCCATACGCAGCGCTGCGCTACTCTGATTTTCGTTTTTATATCTCAAATACATTTCTTTTTTCCGCATCGATCCTCATTCAGGAGGTAATCGTAGCCTACGAATTGTATAAAATGACGCACGATCCGCTGGCTTTGGGGCTGGTTGGGCTGGCTGAGGTGATCCCGTTTATTATGACTTCGCTGTTTGGCGGGCATATTGCCGATCAGAAGAACAAGATTACGATCATGCACATTAGTCTGGTTGTAATATTACTGGGATCGGTGATATTATATGCCGCTTTTCAGCCGGGTATTTATAATTCGCTTTCGCAAACGGAGCATTTGATTGTGATCTACTCCGTTTTTGCATTGATTGGTTTTGCAAAAGGGTTTTACTCTCCGGCATCCAGTTCGCTGAAACCGTTTTTGGTACCAAGAGCAATTTACCATAATTCTTCCACTTGGAGCAGTTCCTTTTGGCAGGCGGGCTCCATTACCGGGCCCGCGATCGCCGGATTCCTGTACGCCTACGTCGGACTTACGAACACACTGCTGATCGTGATCGCCAACTTTGTGGTCTGCTGGATATTGTTGGGAATGATCAAAACGCGACCTGAAATGGCCAGGATCACTACTCCTATCATGGAGAGTTTAAAGGAAGGGTTTCGGTTCGTATTTCGCACCAGGATCGTGCTTTACGCGATTTCACTCGATTTGTTCTCCGTGTTATTCGGCGGCGTAGTCGCGCTTTTGCCCGTTTTTGCTGAGGATATTCTGAAAGTCGGGCCGGAAGGGTTGGGGTTACTGCGCGCTGCACCTTCGATCGGCTCGCTGCTCACCATGTTTGCGATGGCCTACTATCCGCCTACGCACAATGCCTGGCGCAATATGCTCATTGCGGTTGCCGGTTTCGGGATATTTACGATCGTTTTTGCATTGTCTGAAAACTTCCTGCTCTCCTGCGGCGCACTTTTCGCGACGGGGGTTTTTGACAGTGTAAGTGTGATTGTGCGACAAACAATCCTTCAAATTTACCCGCCCGATGAAATGCGGGGCCGCGTCGCGGCCGTCAACGGAATGTTCGTCAGCTCCTCCAACGAATTGGGCGCCTTCGAATCCGGCGTCATGGCCAAAGCATTCGGCACCGTACCCTCTGTGGTAATAGGGGGCGTTTTCACGATTGTAGTAGTCACCTGGATCTATTTCCGTTCGAAGGATCTGTTTTCGGTAAGGTTGAGTTAGGGGTTCCGGTTTAATAGTTAAAATGGTATTTTTGTATCTAAACATCACAGCTATGTACATCTACAAAAATATTATTAGTGTGGAAACTGGCAAGAGAAGCGGGAAGCCGTGTATCCGCGAAATGAGGATTACCGTTGAAGATATATTACTTTGGCTGGCGTCAGGTATGTCTTTCGACGACATTATTTCCGATTTCCCTGAACTCACGAAAGAAGATATCAGCACTGCGATGGAATTTTCGGCAAGTAATCAAAAGCGGATTTTCTACGATGTTGCTGCATGAAATTGCTGATCGATCAAAATATTTCGCACAGAATCGTTCAGCAGATTGGTGATGTATTCACATCCATATACCATATCAGAGATTTCAATCTGATCAATGCCGATGATCATGAAATTTTTATTTCCGCCAGGCAAAATGTGTTTGATGCCGTCATAACAATAGATGATGATTTTGTAAAATTGCTAAATCTGTTTTCGTCTCCTCCAAAAATTATTTGGGTGAGAACAGGCAATTGTTCCACGTGGGCTCTTTCTGAAATCCTTATTTCTAAATTTGATTCTATCAAGCTATTTGTAGCGAGCGAAGAATATGTTCTCTACGAGGTCTTCAAACCTGCTTGATTACGCTAACAGCCAACTTGTCGGCGGATTCATTTGAAGAAACGTTTGAAATATATTTTCGCGTTTTTTATTTATATTTCGTTAGAATAAAACACTGAAATATGGTAAGCGAAGCAAAACCAAGCTCTGGCAATAGATTGAGTGATATTCAAATCAGCCTGCTGCGACTATTTGATCAGAATCTTAGTGAGCGCGAAACGATGGAACTCCGTAAAATGATGATGGACTATTTCGACGGCCGGCTTCGCAATGAATTGGATGAGGTGCTGGAAAAGAAGAAATACACGGAAAGTGATTATCATCGAATGCTTTCTGACGATAACTTTTGATCTGGTGATTCGAGTAGTCATTGATACTAATTGCCTGAGAGCCTCAATTCCTCCCAAAAGTCCCTTTTATCAGTTGTATCTGGATTTTACAGCTGGAAAATTTGAATGGTATGTCAGCAATGAGATTCTGCTGGAATACGATGAAATCCTCACTCGTACATATTCTCACAACACCGCTCAATTCGTTCTGTACCAGCTCGCTGTCTCTCCAAATGTGGTTTATTCGGAGCCTGCATTCAGGTGGAATCTGATAGAGAATGATCCTGATGACAACAAATTCTCCGATCTAGCGATCAGTTCAAATTGTGATTACCTGGTAACAAATGATACTGATTTCAATGTGTTCAAAACGTTGCCTTTTCCCCGACTGACAGTAATTGATCTGCAATCCTTCCTGAAAATCACCCGAGAACTTTAAGTACTTTCAATCCGATTTCAAACTCTTCACCGGATTCATTCGCGCAGCTTTATAGGTTTGAATGCAAACCACAAAGCCAATCAATACTGTGAAGCCGAACCCAATTGCTGCGAATGTGACCCAGCCTGGCGTGATGCGGTAGGCGTAGTTTTCTAGCCAGTTTTTCATAACAAAAAATGCGGAAGGGAAAGAAATTAGCGTTCCGATCAGCATGACGATCAGAAATTCTTTCAGGAAAAGCATCACTACACTCATTTCCGAGGCGCCGAGCACTTTGCGGATCCCCAGCTCGCGCGTTCTTCTGGCTACATTCAGCGATACCATTCCTGAAATACCAAGCAATACGATAATAACTGCCAGAATAGTAGCGAGTTGCGAAGCCTTTTTTAGCTGGATTTCTGATTGATATAATTTCTGTAAAGTCTGGTCAATAAAGTTGTATTCAAATGGTGCGTCGGGCATTACTTCGTGCCATTTTTCTTCCAGCGCCGCCATTGAGCTCACCATATCCGAACCCAGGTGGAAAGTAAGAAAACGATACGCATTACCTCCGCGGACGTGAAGAAATGCCAGCGGCTTGATCGCGTTATGCATCGATTCGAAATGAAAGTTAGCTGTAACACCGCTGATCGTGAGCGGCTGAGGGAAAGTGTGGATCCTGATTTGTCTGCCGACTGCTTCACCGGGATTTTTGTAGCCCAATGCTTTTGTCAGTGATTCGTTTACCACAATGCGGTCGGTTTGCGGGGCGATATCTGATTTTTGGAAAAAATCTCCCGCGAGCAGCGGAATACCGTAAGTGCTCGCAAAGTGCTGATCTGTGGCCAGAAACTTAGTATGCGTGGCGCTGGCAGAATCCTGGCCAGCCTGATATACGCCATATTCGGCCCCCGAATTCCCATTTGGTATTTCGTAAGACAGACTTACCGAGCTTACTTCTATCATACGCCCGAACTCACTCCGGATCGCCTCCATTTTGGCCAGTCCCTCCGGTGTCCAGTCGCGCGGCACAGCGACAGTAACGCGCGCATTTTTATTGAAACCCAAACTTTTATTAAAGAAATAATCTACCTGCTGAGAAACGATCGCCGCGGCTGCAAATACGAACAATGCGATCGTGAACTGTACCGCAAGCAGCATTCTGCGAAATCCGATATTTTCCTTTACTGACTTGAATTTTCCCTTCATCGACTCCACAGAAGGTATCGCCGACAGTACAAATGCAGGATAGGAACCAGCGAGCAAGCCTACCAGCAATGCAATAAGCGGTGCAATCAGAAACGACCAGCCCGGAAGTTGCGGCAGCGAAGCAAGTTCCGTACCGATAATATTCCCAAAGTAGCCTCTGGCTAATACATAAAACCCAATAGATAACAGACTAGCAAATGCCGCAAGCAATACAGACTCCGCCAGGAATTGTCCGATGATCTGCTTTTTCAGGCTACCCAATACCTTCCTCACACCAATTTCTTTCAACCGCGATGCAGAGCTGGCGACGGAGATATTAATAAAATTCACAATCGCCATCAGCAATATAAATGCGGTGATAGCTGACAAGGTGTAGATCATTTTTTGAACCAAACCGTTATTCGCCTCCCGATAATAGCTTTTTAGCGGAGTAAGATAGGCGCGCAGGTTGTTACGCAGCTGCGGCGGGGTATTTGTGGCAAGCAATCTGGCGATCGGCTTTTCAAGATCGGCTGGTTTTACGCCTTTTTGAAGTTGAATAAAAGTGAGCATGTACGGGAAATTCCAGTCGTTTTCTGCGCCTTTCCGGCCGTCGAGTGAGCTCAGCGGAATGAAGACTTCACTGGTATTTCCTGACAAATGATTGACAGAGTTGTTGGAAAGATCGTCCATCACGGCAGTTACTTCATATTCCTGTTTGCCGCCGATGAAGTTATGCAGCGTAAGATTTTCACCCACAACATCCGTCTTACCGAAATATTTCAGTGCTTTTGCACGCGTGATCACCACCGCATTCGGCTGTTGCATTGCCGTTTTTGCGTCGCCGTGAAGGAGCGGGAAACCGTACATCGTTAGTAGCGTCGAGTCGCCGGTTTGCACCTCTTCACGGAAATGTTTGTCGCCTTTGGAAACCGCTACCGTAATTCCGTCGTAACGATAATAGCCTGCAACCAGATTGGGATATTCGTCGCGTAAAGCTTTTCCGAGCGGGCCGAGGGTCGCCAGGTCGATCCCCATATCCGGATTTTTCCAGTCACTGCGGATAATGTACTGGTTATCAGCATTCCGCAAGTCAGCATTGACCTTTAACTCTCCATAGATGTAACTCCCCACCAAATAGGTGAAAGTGATCCCGACCGAAAGCCCAAATATGGTCAGTAGTGAATAGAACCTGCGTTTTAGCAAGTTGCGTAATGCAATTTTGAAGTAGTTATGCAGCATCAAATCCCGGTATTAAGTCAGTGCGACAAAAATAGCCGGGATTGATAGAGGTGATTTCGCTTTAACTTTTTTTAACCTCAACCGAACAGTGAGCGCATATTATTCGCTCCGCAAACTTTTGACAGGGTTCATCGTAGCCGACCTTAATGCCTGCGCGCTAACCGTCAATAGCGCGATAATAATCGCGAGTAGTCCGGCTGAGGCGAATATCCACCAGGAGAGGGTTTCTTTATATTGAAAATTTTTCAGCCACTCTGTCATCGCAAAAATGGCGACGGGTGTCCCGATCACGATCGCCACCAGCACCAGTTTGATGAAGTCTTTGGATAACAACAAAACCACACTTTGTACGCTGGCTCCCAATACTTTACGAACCCCAATTTCCTTCGTCCGCGACTCGGCTGCAAATGCGGCGAGCCCGAATAAGCCGAGGCACGCTATCAAAACGGCAAGTACTGCGAATGTAAGCATTACATTTCCCTGGCGCTGCTCCGACCTGTACTGCTGCGCGAAATTTGCATCCAGAAACTGGAATTCCAATGTAGCTTCCGGGTCAAATTCCCTATATGCCTCCCGCATAAATGCCAGGGCTTCTTTCGTTTTGCCTGCGCTGATGCGGACATAAATATTATCGCGGTCCGAAGAGGCAGGCAGTTGTAGTACCAGCGGCTCTATTTTATGTTGTAGTGAATAAATGTGAAAATCATTGACAACTCCCACAATCCGGGCTTCCTTCGTGTTACCCTGTCCATCTATAAAATATTTTAGCCTTTTGCCCACCGGATTTTCCCATCCCTGTTTTTTCACCAAAGATTCATTGACCAGCACTGAGCCAAACCGGTCAGCTTCGGACTCCGAGCTAAAATTTTTGCCGGATGACAGCTTGATTTGCATCGTTTTGAGGAAATCGCTATCGACCGAAAATTTTTGGACCTTCTGTGTGTTTTCTCCCATTTGCCCATTTTCCTTTTCAAAAAACATGCCCGCAGACCCGATATAGTTAGTTCCGATCGAATTGCCGGAAGATGCTGCACTTTCTATCAAAGCACTTGTTAACAGCTTTTGTTTCAGTGCACTTACCTGCGTTCTAACTTCGTCTTTGTCAATATGGAATACCAGTACCTGACTTTTGTTAAACCCGAGATCCTTACTATTTACATAGTGCATTTGCCTGTAAACTACCGCCGAGCAGGCGATCATAACGACAGTCGCCGCAAACTGGAATACGACCAGCGATTTGCGGAAATAGCCGCTGCCGGTTTGGCTGCCGATCTGTCCTTTCAAGGCAGTGACGGGGCGAAATCCTGAAAAGCGCAATGCCGGGTACAAGCCGCTCAAAATACCAACAAGGCTGATAAATGCTATTGCAAAGAGCGCGCTGAACATATTGTTCCGATACCCGATCGATAGTGTTTTTTCGGCCAATGCATTAAACAGTGGCAACGAAATGACGACCAGGAGGTAAGCCACCGCACCCGCGAAAAACGTCATAATCAGCGATTCGGTCAGAAACTGGGCAATCAGCTGTGAGCGTTCCGAACCTATTGCCTTGCGAACGCCTACCTCGCGGATCCTTTTCATTGACCGGGCGGTATACAGGTTTACGTAGTTAATGCAGGCGATCAGGAGGATCAGCGCGGCTATTGCTCCGAATACATAAACGGTATTGATATTACCGTTCGCGCTGATTTCAAATTCGAGGTCCGAGTGCAGGTGAATGGAGGTAAGAGGTTGCAGCTCCATTTGATAGGCCACATTACCCATCTCTTTTTTCAGGTATTTTGGGAAAAAACCGGCAAGTTTCTTTTCAAATTTCTGGCGGTCCGTCCCGTTTTTGAGCAGCATATAAGTATACAGTTCAAATTGCTGCCAGCCTGTTGTGTAATCTTTTGGTAAAGAACGTATCGCGCTGAATTTTAAATGTGAATTCGCAGGCACGTCGTCAATTACCGCGGTGACTACATTGGGATAATCGTTACTGAAAAAAACCGTTTTTCCCACCGCAGACGCAGGGTTTTTGAACAGACGCTCGGCCAGCGTTTTGGTGAGGACAATTTTCTGAGGTTCGCTTAAAGCAGTTTTCGCATTACCATATAATACAGGAAATGTAAAAACGTCGAGGATCGCAGCATCGGCAAAGTAAATATCATTGGCGACGACTTCATTTTTACCATATTTTACCCTGCCGCCGCCTTCCTGGCTGATCCGAACTGTTTTTTCGATTTCGGGATAATCAGTTTGCAGTGCTATGGCGAAGGGCGCAGAGGTGAGCGGAATGTGAAAACTGCTTTCGTCCCAGGAAGCGCGATGTACCACACGGACGATCCTGTCGGCTTTTTCGTGAAATCGGTCGTAGCTCAACTCGTCGGCCACGTACAGCACCATCAGCCAAACCGCCGCCATTCCGATACCCAGTCCGAAGATATTGAGGCCGCTGAAAAGCCTTTGTTTTCCGAAGTTCCGGAAGCTGATTTTAATATAGTTGAGCAGCATGGCAGTTTAGGTTTGTTTGTTCTCGCTGTTTAAAAACGTATGCCAATTCCGGTAGTGATTCACTGTCAGTAAGTTAGCTCTCTAAATATAGATAATTTGTCCGGTTTCGAACATTGGGTTTACGTATGTCCGGTCAAAATACCTAATTTTACCAACTTCCATATTTTGGATGCATTAACAGTAATTTCTCTTTGATTTTTAACTAAATGAACCCATCACCCGCTACCTCTTTACAAGACATCGTAGGGCACGCCAAAGAATACGGCTTCGTTTTTCCTTCTTCTGAAATATACGACGGTTTACAGGCCGTTTATGATTACGGTCAAAATGGTGTAGAGCTTAAAAATAACCTCAAAGCAGCGTGGTGGAAAGCCATGACGCAATTGCACGATAATATCGTGGGCATCGACGCGTCGATTTTCATGCATCCGCTTACCTGGAAAGCTTCCGGTCACGTCGACGGATTTAATGATCCGATGATCGATAACAAGGACTCCAAAAAAAGGTACCGCGCCGATCAGCTGCTGGAAGGCAAGGCTGAACAATATGCAGCCGAAGGTAATGAGGCAAAATCGCAGGAATTGCTGGCAGAAATGGGGCGGCTTTTGAGTGCTGAGGATCTGAATGGTGTACGTGAGCTGATCATTTCTGAAAATATCAAATGTCCGGTTTCAGGTACTGCCAATTGGACGGAAGTACGTCAGTTCAATCTGATGTTCAGTACGCAGGTAGGCTCGGTAGCTGAGGATTCAAACCTGATCTACCTCCGTCCCGAAACTGCGCAGGGTATATTCGTCAACTTCCTGAATGTGCAGAAAAGCGGTCGGATGAAAATTCCTTTCGGTATTGCGCAGATCGGGAAAGCATTCAGAAATGAGATCGTAGCGCGGCAGTTCACCTTCCGTATGCGTGAATTTGAACAAATGGAAATGCAGTTTTTCATCCGCCCCGGCACTGAAATGGCCTGGTACGAGTCGTGGAAAGAAGCCCGGATGAAATTTCATAAAGCGATCGGGTTACCTGCTGAAAAGCTGAAATTCCACGATCACGAGAAGCTGGCGCATTATGCAAATGCAGCCGTAGATATTGAATATCAGTTTCCATTCGGTTTCCGTGAGATGGAAGGTATTCACTCGCGCACCGACTTTGACCTGCGTAACCACCAGGAATTATCGAAGAAAAAGCAGCAGTACTTTGATTCTGACCTGGATGAAAATGGCAAACCTTACGGAAACTACATTCCTTATGTAGTCGAAACTTCGGTAGGAGCAGATCGCCTTTTCCTGGCTGCTTTCTGCAATGCGTACACGGTCGAAACAGTAGGCGAGGGCGAGAACCAGAAAGAACGTACTTATCTGAAATTGCATCCGGCGCTGGCGCCTTTCAAAGTGGCAGTACTTCCATTGGTTAAAAAAGACGGACTGGCTGAAAAAGCGCAAACTATTGCGAATTCGCTTAAATCTTCCTTCAGAACTACTTACGATGATGGTGCGGCAATTGGAAAACGTTATACCCGCCAGGATCTGATCGGTACCCCGTTTTGCATTGCCGTGGATTATCAGACGATGGAAGATGATACCGTTACAATCCGTCACCGCGATACGATGGAGCAGGAGCGGGTTGCGATCAGTGAATTGAAAGAAAAAATTGGCTACCAGGTTTCTATCGAGCGTATTCTGGAAGCGATATAAGTAAATGCATTACAAATGAAAAAGGGCTGATTCACATGGAATCGGCCCTTTTCAGTTTTAACTTGTTGATGTTTAGTCGGAGGTGTGTAATCTCACCAGTTCTTCCGAATTTCCTTTAATCAGGTCTACCGAGTCAACTTCCAGGATTTGCGCGATCTGGATCAGTCTTTCCAGTGTGATTCGCGTGTAAGCAAGCTCGATTTTACTGTAAGCATTTTGTGAAATGCCTAGTTTCATTGCGAGATATTCCTGAGTGTAATCCCTATACTCCCTGATCTTTCGGATGTTCAGTGCCACGGATCGGATCTTAGCCTCTATCGTTTGCTCCATGAAACTCCATTTTTAGTGTCGTTGAAAGTCTGTTCTCGAAACATACGTTCGACAGCGGGCAGAAAGATCAATTTGTGTAGAAAAGTGGAGTTATTTATTAATTTCACAACCTACCAGATAGTCGCTTCACTACAAACTAACACTGACATTGATGATCAATAAATTATATGATACTTCCCTGAGCCTGCTCACCGACCTGTACCAGCTCACTATGGCATACGGATATTGGAAAGCCGGAAAAGCAGAGCAGGAGGCTGTTTTTAACCTTTATTTCAGAAAACATCCCTTTCAGGGCGGGTTCACTATTGCCTGCGGGCTTAATAGTGTGATCGATTACATTCAGGAATTCCGGTTCAGCCCCGAAGACCTGGCCTATATTGGTTCGTTAAAAGGGAATGACGAGAACAAGCTTTTTGAGCCGGGTTTTCTGGATTATCTGGAAAAAATGGAAATGCAATGCAGCATTGACGCAATTCCCGAAGGGACCGTAGTATTTCCAAATGAGCCGCTACTGAGAGTTCAGGGGCCGATACTGCAATGCCAGTTACTCGAAACGCCGCTGTTGAACCTGGTCAATTTTCAGTCACTGATCGCCACAAAAGCGGCCCGGATGCGGCTGGTTGCCAAAGATGATGTGTTGCTGGAGTTCGGTTTGCGACGCGCCCAGGGCCCCGACGGTGGGGTTACTGCCAGCCGTGCTGCCTATATCGGCGGTTTTGATGCAACTTCCAATCTGCTGGCGGGCAAATTGTATGATATTCCGGTGAAAGGAACACACGCGCACAGCTGGGTAATGTCGTTTGATACCGAGCTGGAATCGTTTGAAACCTATTCGCAGCATCTTCCCAATAATGTCACTTTGCTGGTCGATACCTACGATTCGCTGAATGGCGTGCGCAATGCGATCGAAGCGGGGAAATCGTTGCGGGCACGGGGCTACGATCTCGGCGGGATCCGGCTTGATTCCGGTGACCTGGCCTATTTAAGTGTCGAATCAAGAAAGCTATTGGACGAAGCCGGGTTTGAAAAAACGAATATCGTTGCGAGTAACGACCTCGACGAATACATTATGGACAGTCTGAAAATCCAGGGCGCTAAAATCAACGTGTGGGGAATAGGTACCAAGCTGGTGACAGCCTACGACCAGCCGGCCTTGGGAGGTGTGTACAAACTGGCTGCCATTAAAACCAGCAGCGGAGAGTGGGATTACAAACTCAAATTGTCGGAGCAGGCAATCAAGGTTTCGACGCCTGGTATTCAGCAGGTTAGGCGGTTCAGCGATAATAAAGGTTTTGTGTCAGATATGATATTTAATATCGAAAATCCGCTGATCGGTAAGTCGACGATGATCGATCCTTATGATTTTACAAAAAACCGCTCATTTGCAGAGAATACACATTTTGAAGATCTGCTGGTGCCTATTTTCGCAAATGGAAAATTGATTTACAGTCTGCCTTCGATTCATGAAGCGAAAGCGAGGGTACAGGATCAGCTCGCGCATTTTTACAAAGGAATTAAAAGGTTCGTGAATCCGCATACTTATCCGGTTGGGCTGGAAAAGCATTTGTTTGATATGAAAACTGAGCTGATCATGAAGCTGAGACAAAAAGAGCCCGAAGCTTTGTAAGTGCTCCGGGCTCGCTTTAAGGGTGGTATTTTGATTATTTCTTTTCAGGCATCAATACCACTTTGATAAAATTGCCGTCGTCGAAGTACTTTTTGGCGGCGGCTTTTGTACTGGCTACCGTGATCGATTTAAGTAATTTCTCCTGCTGGAAAATTTCGTCCAGATCGTCGCCCAGGAAAGTATTATCGTCCAGGTAATTCAGCCAGAAATTGTTCGTTTTAACTGCCAGCTCCGTTTTGCGCTGCGTTTCAGCCACAAACTTTTCAATGTCTTTCGGATCAGCGCCATTCTTTTTAATCTTCTCGATTTCTTCCTGCGTCCGCTTTACCAGCTTATCCACGTTTTCCGGGGCACATCCAAAACCAATGCTAAACCGATAATGTCCGGTCGGGAATTTATCCGTCGATTCTGAAACGCCCACCCCGTAAACGCCGCTTTCCTCTTCCCGCAAAGCCTCGATCAGCTTGATCTGAAGTACCTCCTGCAATGCTTCGATCTGAATATTATTTTCAGGATTATATTCATATTCTCCGCTTGAAACCAATGTAACGCGGCTTTTTGGCTCTAACCCTTTGTAAATGGTTTTTTCTATTTTTCCTTTCGGCGGGAAGATATTGGGATGTTGGAAGTCATCATTTCGCTCGGTACTAGGCAAGCTTCCCAGGTATTTTTCCAAAAGCGGCTTGATCGCATCCACCTTGAATGCACCTACAAATGTGAATACGAAGTCGGATGCGTCGGAGAAGCGATCCTTATACATTTCGGCGGCGCGATCCAGATTTACTTTGTCCACACTTTCGGGTTTCAAAGGCTGACGTTTCGGGTTATTGCTTGTCAAAACTGCATTCAGCGAGTCAGAATAAACTTTTTCCGGAGTTAAAGTCTTCTGCATATTTTCCAGGTAAGCTTTCTGATTGGCCAGAATTCCTTTCACCAGCTCCGCGTCTTTTCTAGGCGCCGTGAAATATGCATAGATCAATTGCAGCGTAGTTTCGAGGTCTTTTGGATTGGTGCTACCGCCGAACCCTTCGGTTAGTTCGCTGATATAGGGTCCCGCGCTGGCCGTTTTTCCAGCAAGGAATTTCTGCAACTGCGTCTGCGTATAAGGTCCCACGCCGCCTGACTGGATCAGATAACTACTAAAAACACCCGTTTCGCGCTCGTCTGGAAATAATGAATATCCGCCTTTTCCGGTCGCTTTAAGCAGGATTTCGTCGTTTTTAAACTCGGTCGGTTTTAATAATACTTTCACACCATTAGACAATGTAAGCTCCGTCACCCCGAGTTTTTCAAGGGATTTTTCAGCCGTCACCTTACCTGCGACCGGTTCGCTGCTCAACAGCGGCGTATCGAGCACATCATCCACATAAGCCGTCACATCTTTGCCCGCATCTTTGAGCAATGCTCGGATATCAGCCTCTGTCGGCAATGCACCCTTGCTTTGTTCGGGCCCCATTACCACTACTGCGCGGTTTTGGTCGGTTATGTATTTCTTAGCAAGCGCATTGATCTCCGCCAGATTTACACTTTCCAGGTTTTTCCGTACAAATGCATAATACGCTTCAATGCCCATGAAAGGCTTGTCATGCAGGAAATGGTTAAGGTATTCCTGCACATAATTGGCAGATTTGGTCTTGTCGCGCTCCTTATAGTACTGTTCAATGCTATTCAGGAAGTCCTTTTTCGCGCGATCCAGCTCAGGCTGGGTAAATCCGAATTTTTGAACGCGCGCATTCTCTTCCAATAACGCGGTCAATGCAGTTTTCATTGAAGCGGCATCTTTCGAAAGTGCAATGGAAGTGTAGGAATCAAGATTACCCAGAAAGTCGCCATATTCACTTCCCCCGTATAGAAACGGCGGGTTTGGTTTCTGGGTAAGTTCCTGCATACGCTGGCCCATCATCGCATTATACAATTCCTGCGCGAAGTTATTTCGCACGTCCAGCAGGTTTTTCTCCTTGCTGTTAGGTTGTTTGTAAATCAGCTGGATCAGGTTCTGGGGATATTCGGGATCTGTCACGATCGCAACCTGTGTGCTGCCATCGAGCGGAATCTCGTATTTCGTTCTCTTTTTTGCATTAACCGGCGGCTTGATCGAGCTAAATTTCTGAGTGATGATCGCTTCCACTTTGGCTACATCGAAGTCACCAACTGCGATCACCGCCATCAGATCCGGGCGGTACCAGTCCTGGTAAAATGCCTTGATCGTCTCCGGTTTGAAGGATTTCAGGATACTATCTTTACCGATCGGAAGGCGCTCCGCATAGCGCGAATTGTTCAATATCACTTTCAAAAACTTGTCACGCATACGTTGCTGCGCGCCGCGGCCCATGCGCGATTCTTCCAACACCACCCCGCGCTCCTTTTCAATTTCAGCCGGGTCCAGCAATGCGCCGTGTGCCCAGTCTTCCAGAACCTGGATACCCTTTTCAAGCAGCCCGGCAGAGTCGGTAGGTATCGGCAGCATATACACCGTTTCGTCAAATCCGGTGTATGCATTCAAATCCGCCCCAAACCTTACGCCGGTCTTTTGCAGGAAGTTAACCAGTTCATTCTTAGGGAAATTGGTTGTTCCATTGAAGTTCATGTGCTCCATAAAGTGGGCAAGTCCCTGCTGCGCGTCTGTTTCCAGCACCGATCCGGCTTTAACGGCAAGCCTGAGCTCGGCTCGGTTTTTTGGTTCGCTATTCCTTCGGATGTAATAGGTAATTCCGTTTTTCAGTTTGCCTGTTTTGACATTCGGATCAAGCACAACTTTCTGCGAGGCAAGGTTCTGAGCCGAAACAGTGGGAATGAGGTAAATTCCCAGAGCGGCGAAGTACAAAGCCAAAAATGCCTTTTTCATTATTTTTATTTTAAAATTGATAAAATCAAGGATAAACGAAATATATAGTTAAAGATCGCGATTGCAAAGCAGAAGCTGCAAATCTTCAACAAAAAAGCCGGGACGATTCCCGGCAAGTATGAGCTGAATAGTAAATTGCTTAGAATTACAGAATTAAGGACATCTGATTCCTTTAAATGCAAGTCCATTCTTGAAGTTAAGCTTTGATCGGTCCTTGAAAACGGTAACCCCGCGTTTTTGTTTAATATCTCCAAAACCTTCCACCCAACCCGAGCCGTTTTTTAGAAACACCACCTCCCGCGTCGATTCAGAGCCTTCGGACATAAATTTATATTGACCCAGCAAAGTATCTCCCCGCATTTCACCTTCCAGTTTCCCCTTATTCTTATCTTTTTCGTAAAAAGCATAGAAGAGTTCGCCCGTCACTTTCTGGCCTTCTACTTCAATATGCAGGAATGCAGAATCTTTGGCAGCGGTGTAAACAAAGCAATCGTGGGTTTCAAAATCTGCAATATACTTGCTTGGATTCGCCGTTTTTGAATAGCGGACCTGCTTGCCGCGGTTTTCAAGTACCAGCGAACTGTCGCCAGCAGAGACTATTTTCAACGTGTCAGTCACCAGGCTGCCACCTTCTTTGCTTTCATCACTTCCTTTCAGGATCAGGAGGTTATCGACCTTTTCCCAAGAATCGTACCGCTTTGCATTCAGGTTGATGGACGATGCCTGGCCGTCGTCGTGCAATGTAAATCCTTGTTTGTGAATAGGTTGATCTGCTATTTCAGTCACCCAGTTGCCGGTAATTGAAGTTGAATCGTGTGTGCAGTCGAGAAAGAAAATAAAGAGCAGAAATAAGAAAGTGTGTTTCGTCATAACGTTGATGTTGATTGCTACTAATAGTTTTGCGGCACAAACCGGCAAACTCTAAGAGAAACGAAAAAGCGCAATTGTAATTATTCAAAGCCAAGCTATTAATCAATTGCCGGGGACATCAATTGCCGGGGACTTCAGTCCCCGGACAAAATTGATGTGCTATTTCTCTCTTGTAGCCGAGTCCATTCTGGTAATCTCTGTCACATCGACACTGAGAAAGCCAAATTCTTCACTTACAATCCCCCGGATCTTATAAACGCCTTTGACTGAGAAGTTGGATTTAACTTTCACCGACGGGAAATGAACCGTGTCGATAAACTGACCTTCCTGATCCAGAAAAGTCCCGAAATGCATGGTTTCACCGCGGGCAGTGCGCGTATTTTTCACCGCGACCAGGTAACCATATTGCACGATTTCCTGATTCACATACTTATGCAAATCCTTGCTCATCACGCTCGGCGGCAGCGGATATTTCACAAGGTCAAATGGACTGCAAAGCGGATAACCTAGCAACTCAATCTGATCATAAGCGTCGTCGATAGGAGAAGAATGGAAAACCGGAAGCTCGTAATCTTTGATCTCAGACTCAAAAAGCTGCCTTTGCGTCACTTTCACTGGCGTAGTACTGAGCCGAAAATGTGCTTTCCAAAGTAATGTCTTTTTGTCAATCCCGGTAAACCGCAATGCATCGATCCGGATCAGGATCGTGAGCTGTTCGATGGAAATGACTACGCGGTCCAGGAAATCGTTAAGAGAAGTGAAAGGGCCGTCGGTCTGTCGCGCCTGGATGATCCGGTCGATGGTTTTTTCTTCCATTTCATTCAGAAACTGCATTCCGATGTAAATATCCTTACCCTCGATCACCGTTTGCGCCAGACTGTGGTTGACGCAAGGAGGCAGCACGTTTCCACCCAGCATCCTGGCTTCGTGGATATAGAGTTCCTGGCCGTAAAAGCCGCCGCCGTTATTCAATACCGCCACCATAAATTCCAGCGGGAAGTAGGCTTTAAGGAAAAGTGTCTGGTAACTTTCCACCGCATAGGAGGCAGAATGCCCCTTTGCGAATGCATACCCGGCAAAACTGGCAATCTGGTTCCAGATCTCCTGCGTCATGGTCTCATCATAGCCCTTCTCGCGACAGTTCGTGAAATACTTTTTCTTGACCCGCTCAAATTCGTCCCGACCGCGAAATTTTCCACTCATTCCTCGCCGGATTACATCAGCTTCACCCAGATCGAGACCTGCAAAATAATGTGCTACCTTGATCACGTCCTCCTGATACACCATAATCCCGTAAGTATCCTCCATCAGTTCGAGCAACCTGGGATGCGCCTCGCCGCGGCGCTCGGGGTTGCGGTGGCGCAAAATGTACTCCCGCATCATCCCGCTTTTCGCTACGCCCGGGCGGATGATCGAACTTGCCGCCACAAGCCCGAGGTAGTTGTCGACTTCGAGCTTTTTCAGCAACATTCGCATGGCAGGCGATTCCACATAAAAACACCCGATGCATTGCGCCTGCCGGATCAGGTTGTTGATATTCGGGTCTTTCTTGAATTTTTTTACATCGTCAATATCAAATTCCGGTGCGTCGGGCCGGTTGTAACGGATCACTTCCAGCGTTTCTTTGATCTTCGCAAGCCCGCGCTGGCCGAGGATATCGTATTTGTTCAAACCAACATCCTCCGCGATGACCATATCAAACTGCGTAGTCGGAAAGCCTTTCGGCGGCAGGTCGGTTGCAGAAAAATGGTGAATAGGCCGCTCCGAAATCAATATGCCGCCTGCGTGGATACTGAGGTGATTCGGCTGGTTGTTTTTCTGGAAATAATTGGCATAACGAATGACCAGACCTGCATACTGATCGAGCTTTTTCGGATCGTATTTCCCATTGCTGAGTGCTTCAATTTCATAAGCAGGTAAACCAAAAACCTTCCCCAGTTCCCGTACTGCGGCACTATGTTGGAATGTGCTGTAAGTTGCCAAAAGAGCTGCCTGCCCTTTTTTGCCAAATGTGTCAAAAATATACTGGGTAACATCCTCGCGGTCGCGCCATGAAAAATCAATGTCGAAATCAGGCGGGTTTTTGCGGTAAAGGTTCATGAAACGCTCGAAATACAGATCGAGCTCGATCGGATCTACATTGGTGATATTGAGCAGATAAGCGATAATGCTATTCGCGCCGCTCCCTCGCCCGACGTAGTAATAACCTTTCTGCCGGGCATAACTGGTTATCGAATGGTTGACGAGGAAAAAGGGAATGAAGTTTTGTTTTTCAATCAGTTCCAGTTCCATATTGAACCGGTCGAGGATCACGTCATTTACATTCGACCCGTAACGATGCCGCAGCCCGTCGCAGCCGAGCTGGAAAATACGCTGATAATCGTCCTGTTTACTTTCGCCGAATACTTGCAGGTTCTGGTGCTCGCGGTCGTCACCAAACCGGAAGTGAATGCTGCATTCATCTATCAGCTTTTCGGTATTGTAAATGATCCGGTCAAAATCCTTTTGGTTAAAATGATACGTCAGGACTTTTTTAGGCATCATTTGAGCAGCTTCCTCGGCAGTTTCGTCCGCATAGAGTTTACTAAGCATCGTATTCCGGTCAATCGCCCGGAGCAGCCGGTGCGCATTGAAATCCTTTTTATGCCTGAAACTGACCGGCTGTTGGATAACCAGTTTGTCTTTGTGTTTAAATAAAGGTGAAAACTGCAACCTGCTCAGGTCTTTTACTGAGACGCCGATGTATTCGTTTGGTAAAAATAGCTCCTTCCTTTCCTGACGAACCCGTTCAAAGGGGTAAATAAAAACAGTGTTTTCCAGCCACGGTGCATTTGCAGGAAAGTCGGTTTTTGCATTCAAATGCTGCGATAAAAACGTATTCAGAGCCTGGAAACCAGCATTGTTTTTCGCTAATCCTACATATTGCTGCGCAATTCCATTCCTGAAATCGATCCCGACCACAGGTTTCATATCGTATTTCGAGGCGAGCCGGATGAAGTTGAGGCAGCCCGACGTATTGTTAATATCCGTCAGCGCCATGCATCCGTATCCATTTTCCCTTCCCAGACTCAACAATTCCTCCTCCGGTATCGTCCCGTAGCGCAAGCTAAAATAAGAGTGACAGTTGAGTAGCATGATGTTTTGAAAAACTATTGGCTAATTTGCAACCCGGAAAATCGGTCGAATATTTAATCAGTCAATGGCATCGACAATAGATTTAAGAAATTATCGCACTATTATTTTGCTTCAAATGGAAAGACTAGCTAACATACATCCAGGGGAGATTTTGTCGGAAGAATTTTTGATTCCGATGGGCATTACTGCATACAAACTCGCGAAAGATACTGCGATCCCTCAGACGAGGGTGAGCGAGATCATTAAAGGCAGGCGACGGATTACTGCGGATACTGCGCTGAGACTGAGCAAGTACTTTGGCACTACACCAAAATTCTGGCTTGGATTGCAGGATGATTACGATTTGGAAGAAGAGCAGCATTTGATTTTCAATGAGTTGAGTAACATTAAAGCATTGGAACAAAATATAGCCTGAATTCGCATTCACGCATTCCGGTGCGCGGGAATGATTGGGGGATCTCCGTTGAAGGGGTTTCCCATACTGGATATATTGGGGATGCCGAGGGTGGTCGCCCAGCTGAGTATCGAGTTGCCGCGGTCGTCGATCCCGTACTTGTTGCGGATATGATCCATGGCGAGGTAGAGATTCAGGCGCTCTTCTGAATCATCGAACATATTGATCTGGTGATTGCCTGTTACGAGGTCGCTGAAATTGACGCCGACCAGCCGCACCATCATCCGCCGGTTATGCAGCTGGTCGAAAAGCCGCTCAATGTGCGGGATCAAAATATGGTCCGCTGACGTGTACGGAATTTTCGCCTGTTTAGAAAAGGTATTAAAGTCGGAATAGCGGATCTTGACTGAAATGCATGAGGTAAGCTTGTTACCGGTCCGCAACTGGTATGCCAGATTTTCCCCCATAGCCCGGATCATTTCCCGCATCCGCTTTATGTCGCCGGTATCTTTCCCGAATGTCCGCTCATTAGAGATGGATTTGCGTTCGTGGAAAGGCACGATAGGAGAGTTATCGAGCCCATTTGCCCGGTTCCAAAGCACAACGCCATTTTTGCCCAAAACCTGACTCATTACCTGCACAGGCATTTCCTGAATGGTTTTCACATACCTGATTCCCATATTTTGCAGGATTTTGTCCGTTTTCTCACCGACCATCGGGATTTTGTTCACGAGCATCGGCGCCAGAAATGACTTCTCCATTCCCGCGTCCACTTTCCTGTAATTATTCGGCTTGGCTTCTTCGGTAGCCACTTTTGCGACTATTTTATTGGTAGAAAGTCCCAGCGAAATAGGCAGCCCGCTTTCCTTTCGGATCCGCTCGCCCAGGTTTTTCGAAAGCTGGTAGGAGCCCAGAAACTTATCCATTCCTGACAAATCCGCATAAAATTCATCAATACTCGCTTTTTCGAAAACCGGAACTGTTTCACTGATAATCTCCGACACAATTTTGGATTCCTTGGAATAAATACCTGCCTCGCCACGGATCACGATCGCCTCGGGACAAAGCATCCTCGCTGTTTTCATGGGCATACCTGAATGCACGCCGAATGCCCGCGTCTCATAACTACAAGCCGCCACCACGCCCCGATCGCCCGTTCCGCCTACCATCACCGGCTTTTTTTCAAGCCTGCTATCGTGCTTTCTCTCGACTGATACGAAGAAAGTATCCAGGTCAAGGTGTAGTATCGTGCGGTCCATTGCTTGGAATATTTACTGGTTACTGGATTTATTCCAAATATATGGATTGGTTCCAGTATAAAAAAGGAAATATTCCAAAAAAAATGTAGATTTGGAAAAGGATTGATATTGTGCAATTTGACAAGCAGAAAATGCCAGCAGACGAAGAATTCAAACGGTTTAAGCAAATACGCGAAGAGCTCAACCTGACACAGGCGGCTTTTGCCGAGGAGCTGGGAATTAGTTCCACTACGGCTGATATTGAAAGGGGGCGAACCCGAATTCCCGGGCAGGTGGTGAAAGAGCTGCTGAAAAAATACCATATTAACCCGCTCTGGCTTTTTGGCGAGAGTACCCAGAAGTTTCTGCATTCGGACAAACTATCGGTGAACCCGAAAGTGGTGACGGTGGATAATGAGGGAAAGGAGAATATCGTGCTGGTGAATGCAAAGGCGGCGGCAGGTTACCCTAGCAATATCGGGGATGCGCAGTGGTTTGAGAGTCTGCCCGCATTTGGAATTCCGCTTCCTGAATATCGCAATGCCACTTTCAGAGGATTTCAGGTCGATGGGGATAGTATGTCGCCGGTATTGGAATCGGGAGAATGGATCGTGGGTAAGGCGGTGGAAGATATGGAAAATCTAAGCAACCGGCGAATGTATGTGGTCGTGACAGCCGACAGTGTATTAGTCAAGAAAGTGCAGAAAGAAAACCAGTCCGGTTACGTCAATCTTGTCTCCCTTAATCCCGATTATGCCCCGATCCGCATCGATCAGAATGAAATCCGGGAAATGTGGCTGGTGAGCAGCAAGTTATCATTCAACCTGGAAGCGAATACGCAGCAGGTAAGTCTGCAAAGTCTGCACAATGATATGAGGGAATTGAAGGAAGAAATGAAAAAGCTGACCAAATAGGCTACACTTCTTCTGCAATGAGCTGTTTTTCGTAAAGTTCTTTATAAGCTCCGTTCAACTCCATTAAAGCGGCGTGGGTACCTTGTTCGATGATCTTTCCTTCATCCAGTACCACAATTTTATCAGCCAGTTTGGCAGAAGAAACGCGGTGTGAAATGATCACGGACGTGCGCTGATCCATAATCCGCTTCATATTATTGAGGATGATATTCTCAGTATTGGTATCGACGGCCGACAAGCAATCGTCGAGCACGAGAATCTTCGGATCACGTGCGATAGCGCGGGCTATTGAAAGTCGCTGTTTTTGTCCCCCTGAAAGTGTGATACCTCTTTCCCCCAAAACGGTATCGTATCCCTGCGGGAAATCTTTGACATTATTATAGAGATCCGCATCCTTAACCGCCTGCTCAATCCGCTCGAAAGGCATATCCACGGTTCCGAAACGCACATTATTTTGGATTGAATCAGAAAAAAGGAAAACATCCTGCGGAACGTAACCTATCTGACGCCGATACGCGTGCACATCGTAATCTTTCATCGGCACATTATCGACCAGTATCTGGCCGCCGGTAGGATCATACAACCGACAAAGCAAATGCGCGAGCGTACTTTTTCCTGAACCTGTGGTGCCCAGGATCGCAACTGTTTCTCCCGGTTTTATTTCAAGGTCAAAATTTTGAAGTGCCTGAATGCCGGAATCGGGGTAGACGAAATTTACATTCTGAAATCTGATCCCGCCTTCGAGCTGTGTAACCAGGTTTTTCTCGGATACAAGGGTGGTTTTTTCGTTCAAAAATTCATTGATCCTGGTTTGGGAAGAAGCTGCGCGCTGGATTTGACTAGTAGTCCAGCCGAGCGCCATCACCGGCCACGTAAGCATATTGACATACAGAATAAACTCGGTGATATTGCCCGGGGTTAACCTGCCGCTGATGATTTCCTGGCCACCCACATAAATGATCAGTATGTTACTGAAACCGATCAGCATGATGATCACAGGATAAAAAAACGCATCAACCTTTGTCAGATTCAGCGACTTATCTTTAAAAATCTCCGCTTCTTTTTCGAAATTTTCAAAAGAGTGTTTTTCCTGAACGAAAGATTTAATAACCCTGATTCCTGAAAAAGCTTCCTGTACATAGGTCGACAATGCCGAAAGTTGCTTCTGTATTTCCTGCGAGCGTTTCATGATCATACTATTGACCACATAAACACTGATAGAAAGCACAGGCAGCGGTAACAGTACATAAAAGGTAAGCTGCGGACTCACCGAGACCATATAAGTAATCACAAGCACGAAAAGTACGAGGAGGTTAATCCCGTACATCAGCGCCGGACCTACATAGATCCGCACGTTGCTCACATCTTCCGAGATCCGCGCCATGAGATCTCCGGTACTGTGTTTCCTGAAAAAGCTGGCCGGTAGTGTCTGGTAATGCTGGTAAATATCGTTTTTAAGCGCAAACTCAATATGCCGCGACATGACGATGATAGTCTGTCGCACCAGGAACAGGAAAATTCCCTTTAAAAGCGCCATTAAAAGGATCAGCAAGCCGTAGAGCAGAATGCTGAAAGCAAAAATATCATAGATTTCACTTTGCAGTGAAACGCCATTGAAGAGGTAATAGATATCAAGGGTCTCAATAACCAGGTCGAGCGCATATCTGACCAACTGAGCAGGAATAATCCCGAAGAGATTGGAGATAATCGTAAAAAGTATCCCGAGAATGAGATACCATTTATATTTCCATAAGTACTTATTGAGGTACTTTAATGCCTTCACAGGGTAAAGTTTGGGTAAGAAAATGTGGTCTTGCAATAGGCAACATCCTATTTATTCAAAACGTTGCAAAACTAGATGAACGCATTTCATTTTTTCGATTCTGAACAAAATAGTCTAATTTTGCGCTAAATTTTAGACATTCTCGCAAGGGTAAAAGATGTAGCCTTGCTTTATATGAAGAAACGTTCTTTGAATTACAGTACTTTTTTTTCAATTGTTACCCCGGCTTATGCTGAATAGGAGATTACTAAGGACCAAGGCTGTTCAGGCACTTTACGCTCGGCAATTGACTGCTGAGGCAAACCGCCTGCTGGCGCTGGATCACATTGAAGAGGCTTTTCTACCGAATTTGAATTCGATGGAGTTTCAGGATAAGCCGAAGCTGGCCAGCTTGAACAAGATGGCGAATATGGCACTCGACGAGTTTATCAAAAATGGCGAGCTGAGTGCGGATAAGGATCTTCCTGAACAAGTAGTGAGAGTCGCCCGAAGTGCCTATCAGTCTTACGACAGGCAAACCAAAGGTGACGGAGAGAAGCTGGTGCGGAGGGTTTTGAATGAAACTGAGCTGATTTACACCGATTTTATCAGGATACTTTCCATGCTGATCGAATTGTCGCATCAGTCGAAGATCGACCGCGAGAGAAGATATGAAGATCCGGAAGCGCCTTTTCCAAAAAGTTCTGGTCTTAATTCAAACCGCGTTATCCAAGTTTTGACCGGAGATAAGGCGCTGGAAGAAGAGATTATCCGTAGTGGGATCAATTGGAGCAATGAAATGGGCGTGATCCGGAAAACTTACAAGGAAGCGTTGCGGAAAGATGAAACCTACGAAGCTTACTGTCGCGTACCGGAGCATACGCCCGAAGAAGATCAGGCGCTGATCCAGCATATTTTAAGACAGATCATTTTAAAACACGAAGTTCCGCTTGAATACCTTGAACAACGTGATCTCTACTGGGCCGACCACAGCGAACTGATCCGCGGATTGGCTATCAAAACCCTGAAATCAGCTGACAGCGCAGATACTTTTCAACTCGCTCCGTTGACGAAGGATTGGGAAGAAGATAGGGAATTTGTGGAAGAGCTTTGTCGGATCGTGGTTGCTGAAAACGACCAATATGGTGTTTATCTGGAAGATCAATTGAAAAACTGGGAATTGGAAAGGGTAGCTCTCGTGGACCTGATTATTCTGAAAACCGCTTTGGCTGAGCTCATTCATTTCCCTGGTATACCCGTTAAAGTTACGATCAACGAGTTTATCGAAATTGCAAAAAGGTACAGTACCCCAAAAAGTGGTAAGTTTGTGAATGGCGTCCTGGACGTGTTGTCCGTTAAACTTGCCAAAGAAGGCGTGATACGGAAAAGCGGAAGGGGATTGATTGACAATAAGTAGACCCGGAAACAGCCCCGGGGTTTTAAATGGAATAGTTTTTGGAGCTGTCAAACCATAGGAAGCTTTATGGCGACCAACAGCTAAAACAAAGAAATCATGAGTAAAACCAGTAACAGTCTGATTGCATTTTTGACCGGTTGTGTCACAGGTGCTGCATTGGGAATTCTTTATGCACCCGATAAGGGAGAAGTACTCAGAACACAATTAACTTTTCGTTTGTCTAAATACCGCGAAAGACTTCAGGAAGTGGTTCAGGACTTAGTTGATAAAAAAGACCAGCCTGAAAATTTTACCCGTTCCGAAGGCGAAAGAGTAGTGAACGATGCCCGTGAAAAGGCGGAAAAACTACTGGAAGATGTTGACCGCCTGATGGCCCAGATCAAAGGTCAGGCCAGCTAAGCTACCAACATGAAAAAAATATCCGCTTGCATACTATTGGGAATTACACTTTCCTTTTTTAATTGTTCAAATGAAAAAGGAGACAGTGAAAAACAGGCATCTTCAAAAATGCCTGTTTTTGCATTGCTTGACAGTGCTTCCCACGATTTCGGGACAGTTCAGGAAGGTGCGGTAGTGGAGCATGATTTTAAGTTTAAGAATGAGGGAGAATATCCTTTGATCCTGAACAATATTTCTTCTTCCTGCGGCTGTACTACTCCGGAATGGCCAAAAGAGCCGATCGGACCGAATGAAACTTCGAGTATCAAAGTTCGTTTTGACACAAAAAACAAAACGGGCCCGCAAGTGAAAACGATCACAGTTTACGCCAACACTGAGCCGGCATATTCCGAACTCAGGTTGAAAGGGATTGTGAATGCTGCTTCAAAACCAGCAACAGCCAAATAGCCGACTATCTTGGAATGACCGGAATCCGGTTTAAATTTTACTAATCAACCTCTTAATATGAAGCTTTCTCTCTTAGCCCAAGCGGCATCCGACGGTTCACAAACCATGATTTATCAGGTCGTAATGTGGGTCGGTATTATCGGCGTATTTTACTTTTTCATGATCCGCCCGCAGCAAAAGAAGCAAAAAGAACAAAAAGAGCTTCTTACCAATCTTAAAAAGGGCGATCAGGTTGTAACGATCGGTGGAGTTCACGCCAGAATTTACACCGTTGAAGATGCAACCGTAACGCTTGAATTGGATAAGGGAGTGAAATTAACAGTCGATAAATCGGCGATCGCACGCACCATAGCCGGATAAACTAACAGGCCGTGAATCACGTACCACAAAACCAAAACAGAATCAAAACTTTTATTGGATGCTTGCTGGCTGCGTCTTTCTTTTGGCTGATGAATGTGCTGAACACGGAGAATTATTCGATCAAGCTCAATTATCCGCTTGAAATCGAATACGATAATTCGTCTTACGTTCCTATGCAGCCGCTGCCCAGGAGAATTTCGGTGAATGTATCGGGTGATGGATGGAGCCTGCTCCAAAAATCCTGGCTGAATTTCAATGCAAACCCTGTGGTATACAAGGTTTTAAATCCAAATGAAGCCAGCTTTATCAATTCTACGACACTTACGGATCAGGTAACGGAGCTTTTCCCGAACCTGCACGTAAACTACGTGGTAGCTGATACATTCGAGCTGAGTTTCGAACCCAAGATCAGGAAAATAATTCCGATCCGTATCGACAGCGTAGGGATTGATATTAAGCCGGGATACGTGATTTCCAGTGTTATCAACGTGTCGCCGTCGCTTATTTCTGTGGACGGGCCCGTTTCCCTGGTGAAAACTTATCCGGATACAATCCGCATTTCCGTTCCGACTCCGAAGATCCAGGGGAATTACGACGAAAGTCTACCCATTCCGCTTCCCGTTTCCCCTCTGGTGGATGTCAGCCACCGCGACGTATTCGTCAGTTTCGAGGTGGCGCAATTTCTAAATGTTCCTTTATAGTATATCCTAATTTCGACCCCATGTCAGCCCCTCTTCAGATTGGTGTTACCGGTGGAATAGGGTCGGGGAAGAGCGTGGTTTGTGATCTGTTTTCCTGTCTCGGAATTCCGGTTTACAATGCGGATTCTCGTGCTAAATGGTTGACTAACAATGACCAGAAGGTTAGAGCTGACATTATTCAGCTACTCGGTGAGCGCGCGTATAATAGCGAAGGTAAATATGATACTGCGTTCGTGGCCTCCTTGGTTTTTAAGGATGAGATTCTGTTGAAAAAGTTAAATTCAATTGTTCATCCCGCTGTGTTGAAGGATACGGCAGATTGGGTAGGAAGACAAAAAAACGTGCACTACGTGATCAAAGAAGCCGCGATTATGAATAAAGCCGGCGAGAATAATTCGCTTGATTTTGTAATTGTAGTAGAGGCAAATATTGATTTGCGAGTTGCCCGCATATTGAAAAGGGATCGTCGCAGTGAGTCAGATATCAGGGCAATAATTGAGCGGCAGGTGTCGGATGAAGAGAGGAGGCAGGTTGCTGATTTTGTGATCACGAATAATACAAACTCCACATTGATCCCGCAGGTAATGCAGCTGCACAAGAAGTTTTTGAGTATTGGTAAAAATTAAAAATCCACGTCAAGTCCAAGTGCCTGTTTGAGTTCAAGGAGATAGGGGTTTTTCTCAGCCATATAATTGAATTTCTCCGCCGGTGTGTAAGGTAACCGGTTCACTTCCTGAGGTGCTACTCTTGCATTAATATCCAGTTTCGGTGCATCCAGCCTGCTTTTTAAAAATCCGAGCAGATCATAACGTGCATTCTGGATCGCTTCCAGTTGGTGGGCATTGTCCAGCGGGATTTCAATCGTTGAGCCTTCGAGCCTAAATTCCTTTTTCAGTGAAATCTCTTCGGTCGTCGAATTACCTTCTTCTTTTCTTTTTTCTGCAAATTCATACCACAGCCGCTGCAAGTTTTCCAGCGTCAAAGCTTCTTTGCGAATTTGTGTCGCAGGTTCAATTTCCTGCCTGTTCGAAGTAACACTTTCAGCGACGGCACCCACGGGTCGGGTCATTGCCAGGGGAATTGTGTTCTTTAATTTCGACGAAACAACGGTGGGCGTCGAAGGTTGCTGTACGGAAGCTGCTGCATTCCCATTTGAATAAGCAGGAGGAATCTGTTCAGGAGCGGGAGGAAGCTCGTTTTTTACGGGCTCGGGTTCAGGCTCAACTTTTTTTTTTGCCGTTTCATCAACGGCTCCCAGCGAACTTAATTGAAGAATATGTGGCAGGTTCGCCAGTTTGATCAGACAGAGTTCCGCATGCAGCCGCTGGTTTTTTGCTGCTTTATAATTGATATCGCATTGCCCTGTGATACTCAACGCGGATAACAAAAAACTCATATCCGCCGCGGCCGACTGTTCAACATACTTGCGCTCTGCCGATTCCGAAACCTGTAATAACGTGACTGTTGCGGGATCTTTGCAGACCAGCAGGTTGCGAAAATGTTCCAGCAAGCCAACTACGAATAAATGTCCGTCAAAACCCTTTCTCAGAATTTCATCAAATAATATCAGCGATTTTGAAATGCTGCCAGCGAGCAATGCATCTGTGATCTTGAAATAATAATCATAATCCAGAATATGCAGGTTTTCAAGAACAGCCTCGTAAGTAAGTCGGTTGTCGGTCGAAAATGTCACATTGAGGTCGAACATCGAAAGTGCGTCCCGCAAACCGCCGTCCGCTTTCTGTCCGATCAGTTCCAGTGCCTCTTTTTCAGTCGTAATTCCTTCTTTCTGAGCGATATCTGCTAAATGGTAAGCTATATCTTTCGACTGAATGCGATTGAAGTCGAAGATCTGGCACCTTGACAGAATCGTCGGTAATATCTTATGCTTTTCAGTGGTAGCAAGAATGAATATTGCGTAGCCCGGCGGTTCTTCCAGTGTTTTCAGGAATGCATTGAAAGCAGCCTGAGACAACATGTGCACCTCATCAATAATATAGATCTTGTACTTGCCGGTTTGGGGCGGGTAACGTACCTGGTCGATCAGGTTACGGATATCCTCGACGGAGTTGTTGGAAGCTGCGTCGAGTTCATGGATATTGAAGGATGCATTGTTTTGAAAGCTGACGCAGGATTCGCATTCCCCGCACGCTTCCACATCGTCTCCCAGATTTTGACAATTGATCGTTTTCGCCAGAATTCGCGCACATGTGGTTTTTCCGACTCCTCTTGGGCCACAGAATAAAAAGGCCTGCGCCAGGTGATTTGTGCGGATTGCGTTTTTTAAAGTAGTTGTAATGTGTGATTGCCCAACCACCGAATCAAATGTAACCGGGCGGTATTTTCTGGCGGAAACAACAAAATTATCCATGATGCAAGATAACCCTGTGCACTGGATTTTCAAAGCTACTTTTTCTCGCTGAGGGGGTAAAAGCGCACGTAATCGATCTCCATTTTTTGAGGGAAAACGCTGTTATCCACGCCCTTTTGACCACCCCAATTGCCTCCGACCGCAATATTCAAAATAAGGTGAAAAGGTTTGTCAAACGGCCACTCAGCCCATTTGTATCCCGATTCTTTGGGGAATGTGAAGTAAGGTTTGCCGTCAACAAGAATGGTAACCGACTCGGGTGTCCATTCGCAGGCGTAAAGGTGAAATTCCTCCGAAGCCTTTTCGACAATTGTGCTATTGCCTTTATTGGTTTTGATAACGTGATTGAAAGCTTTGGTATGCACATTCCCGTGAACCCGGTTCTGGTCGAAACCCACATGCTCCATGATATCTATCTCTCCATTGTCAGGCCAGCTTTTATTGCCGTAATTATTTTCACTGTAAAGCATCCAGATAGCAGGCCAGGTGCCTCGTCCGGCAGGCAGTTTTGCCTTTACTTCAATCTTACCATACAAAAAGTCACCCTTTCCCTTCGATACCAGCCTCGCCGAACTGTATTCGGCTTTCCCGGATTTCTCCTTTATGGCTGTGATGATCAAGTGGCCATTTTCAACTTTCGCGTTCCCGATCTCATCTGTATAGTTTTGCAGCTCATTGTTTCCCCACCCATGATCTCCGAGCGCGTAAGACCATTTCGCAGCGTCAGGCTTGCCGGCATAATCGAATTCATCCTGCCAGGAAGGAGTTTGGGCGAAGGAGTATGATTTGTCTGATAACGCTGCATCCGGCTGGGAGCAGCATAATAGGAAAACGAGATGAGAGATAGTAATGCAGCTCATCACTTTGAGTTTCGGCCTTTTAATAGCGATTCAAGTTTTGACTTGTCTATTGTTCTGAGTACCGCATTCGCCTCGTCCAGCTTCCTCTGTACGATAGGATTTTTGGATATATCATCCAAATCGACTTTTTTTTGACTCGGTTTCATAGCTTGTTACTGATAATATAGTGATCGTATATATGATTTGGCTGAAAACGCTCAGCGTGCCCTTTCTTAAGTCCTAAAATAAGATATTTTCCAGACAACTCGGTTAGGTTGGTGGATACTGCAATTCGATAAAGCCTCTGCCTTTTTTCTTCGCTTCCAGAAAAAATGACGCTGAAAGCTTTATTTAGCTCAAGAAAGCACTTAACTGTATCATATGTGGTAGCAATAACTTTACGCATATCTTGATTTTTCGTTTCTGACTTATCACAAAGCTCTCCTGAATCAAGCACATCCATTAATGCAAGATTATATAAGTTTTCATTTTCGGTCTCAGTAAACAGGACCACTTTTCGAACGCTTTTGTTTGCACTCACGCTCGTAAATTCGTAACGGTATTCAGTCGGGTTATTGTGAGGGTAAGTTTCGTCCTGCATATTATGGATAGTGTGTATGATCAATTGCTCAAACCTAATCCTTTCTACAATTACGACCACTATGCAATTCTCCAGCGGCTGGATATTACCTTTGTATACCGCATTTGACTTATCATGAGAGAAATAAAGCTTAGTACAGAAGTTGCCATCACCCCTTCCGACTGGAAAATGGATCACCAGTCCAAAATTCTGACTGTCGGCTCGTGCTTTGCCGAGGTACTCGGGACGCAGCTGGAAGGCTATAAATTTGACGTACTGAACAACCCGCTGGGTACTATTTTCAATCCGCTCACCATTTGTAAAACGCTGGATCTGGCGCTGGATGAGAGAGGGCCGGCACCTGAGCTTTTTCTCAAAACACCAGACGATATCTGGCTACACCACGATTTTCATTCGTCCCTCTGGAGCAATAGCCGGAAGGATCTGGAAGTTCAGCTTTCAGGGAAATTAGAGAATTTACGCGCATTCATCACCGAAGCTGATGTGCTTGTGATCACTCTGGGCACTGCCTACGGGTACCGTCACAAAGCAACGAATATGGTGATTGGGAACTGTCATAAGCTGCCTGCTGAGCATTTCATCCGCGAATTATTGCATCCCGATCAGATCAGTATGGCGATGGAACAATTGATCCAGAAGCTGCTGATGTTCCGGCGGAACCTTCGGGTGGTATTGACCATCAGCCCGGTTCGCCACACGAAAGATACTTTGCCGCTAAACCAGGTAAGTAAGTCGACGTTACGGCTGGCCTGCCACCGGCTTGCCGAAAAATACAAGCATATTGCCTACTTCCCTTCCTACGAGATCATGATCGATGAGTTAAGGGATTATAGGTTTTATAAAAGTGACCTGATCCACCCGAACGAACTCGCTGAGGAACATATCTTCCAGATTTTCGCCAGATCGTTCATTTCGCAGGGTTCTGTTGAATTGATGGAGGAATGGGACAAAATCCTGTCTACAATCAATCATCGGCCGTTACATGGATTTACGAAAAGTCATTTAAAATTCCTGAAATCGGTGTGGAGCAAGCTGAACGAAATTTCGCGAAAAATGAATGTCGCAGATGAAATGGAAGAGATAGAAAGGCGAATCGGAGAATTTCCGGTTTTGTAACAAACTCATCAGGGGATTTTTGCGTTGCATAGTATTAGTCAAGGTCCTCAGCCAGTATAATGGGAGAATTTACAATCAATAAAGAAAAAGTATTACAGGCACTGAGCACTGTGGAAGAGCCAGACCTGAAAAAAGATCTTGTGACCCTTGGAATGATCCAGGATATTGAGATCGGAGTGAATCAGGTGCGTTTTACAGTTGTTCTTACTACCCCCGCGTGCCCACTTAAAGAGTTGATCAGGAGAAGTTGCGAGAATGCAATTCATGAGCATTTAAGTCCTGATGTTGAAGTGATTATCAAGCTTACTGCAAACGTCACTACGGCGCGTCAAACCGGCCCGCTGATCCCCGGAGTTAAGAATGTGATTGCTATTTCCTCTGGAAAAGGCGGAGTTGGGAAGTCGACAGTTACGGCCAACCTCGCGATGGCATTGCACCGTTCGGGAGCGAAAGTTGGTATTATCGATGCAGATATCTTTGGCCCGTCCATCCCTGTGATGTTTGGTGTGGAGCATATGCAGCCGACGATTACGCCGAAAGACGGAAAAAATTTCATTAATCCGATCCGTCAGTTTGGTATTAAAATGATGTCGATCGGTTTCCTTACGCCGCCTGATAGTGCGGTAGTATGGCGCGGACCGATGGCGAGCCAGGCATTGAAGCAGTTTTTTGCGGATACAGACTGGGGCGATCTGGATTACCTGCTGATAGATTTACCGCCTGGTACCAGCGATATTCACCTTACCCTCGTGCAGACGGTGCCCGTAACCGGCGCAGTGGTGGTTACTACGCCTCAAAAAGTGGCATTGGCGGATGCTGTAAAGGGTTTGTCCATGTTCCGGCAGCCGCAGATCAATGTTCCGATTTTAGGTATTATTGAGAATATGGCATGGTTTACGCCAGAGGAGCTTCCTGATTCCCAGTATTTCATTTTCGGAAAAGGAGGCGGGCAATCTTTGGCGGATAAATTTGATGTGCCTTTAATAGGGCAGATCCCTCTTGTACAGAGCATTAGGGAAGCAGGGGATGAAGGGAGGCCGGCTGTAATGGACACTAATCCGATCGTAAACGATGCCTTCCGGGATGCCGCAGAGTCACTTGCACAGCAGGTTGCGATCCGGAATGCAAGCAAAAACAAGACGCAGACCGTCGAGATCCAGGTTTGATTTCGGGGCTGATCAGGATTTGATTTTTTGAATATTATCTTGCATCTTAGCAAATACATAATTGAAACAATGGATTCCAAAGAAAAAACAATAGAATTGATCGAGCAGGCACTGGAATCAGTGCGGCCGTATTTGCATGCTGATGGTGGTGATGTGAAGCTGGTGGAGTTGACTGACGATAACATTGTCAAGCTGGAATTGCAGGGATCCTGCCAGAGCTGCCCGATGAGCGCGATGACGTTCCGTGCAGGACTGGAAGAGTCGATCCGTAAAGCGGTTCCGCATGTTAGTAAAGTAGTAGCAGTGAACGTTCCGGCGCTGGCTTAGTTTCGGATCATATAAAACTTAAAAAAGGCAGTTCTTCGCGAGGAGAGCTGCCTTTTTTGCTTCATCCCGATTAGTCCCTTATCTTGCGATCTTTGAATGAAAACCGGAATTACTATGCGTATCGGAATATTTTTTGGAGGCCCTTCACGTGAAAGAGAAATATCATTTGCAGGTGGAAAAACAGCATTTGAGTACCTGGACAAATCTCTTTTCGAGCCGGTACCTGTCTTTGTAGACAGCTTTGGCAGGTTTATATTACTAGAAAAACAACTGATGTATTCCGGCGAGATCCGCGAATTTTATCCTCCGAAAAATATCCAGAAAGCTGGTTTCAAAACATATATAGAATCTTATCCCGAGCTGGCTAGCGAACCTGTCGACAATGAAACGGGCACACTGATCACACCGGAGCAATTCAAAAATTATTTTGACTTTGCATTCCTGGCGATGCACGGGCCTGATTGTGAGGATGGTGCAATACAGGGTTTGCTGGAATGGTACAAAATACCTTACAGCGGACCTGGCTTAATGGGGTCGGCTGTCGGAATCGATAAGATCCTGCAAAATGATATGATCGCCCTGGTGAACGGGCAGGAGAAAAAAAGCTGGACGCTGACTTATAAGAATTGGGTTCCGGAAGAATATGCGCTTCTTTTTCAGGTACTTAAAAAACACCTTGGCCTTCCTCTGGTAATCAAAGCGCCGCATCAGGGCTCTTCGATCGGTGTAGCTATTGTGAAAGACGATTCGCTCAAAGCGTTTATTTCGGCTGTAAACCAATGCTTTTTCCGGATCGAATTGAAAGCTGAAACCTGGAAATCGCTTGATACTGCCGAAAAGCAAGCGTGGGGGCAGAAAGTTGCGAATCTTGATGAAGGTATCGGCTTTCCGGTTGTGCTGTCAGGAAAGACCATTTATCACCCGGCAGATCTTCTTCCTGAGCTGGATAACCATTTCATTGCCGGACATACAATAGCCGTTTTGAGCAGTTCGAATTCGGAAGATCAGGTCCTGGTAGAGGAATTTACAACCGGTCAGGAATTCTCCTGCGGCTGCATTCAGTTTGACGATGGGAAACCGCTTGCATTGCCGCCGAGCGAGGTGATCAAAATGGTACAGGTTTTTGATTTTAATGCAAAATATAAGCCCGGAGCCAGCCGAAAACGCATTCCCGTAGATACTTCACTTGAAAACAACCAGGCTATCCAGAAAGTAATCGCCGAAGTTTTTGAACAGCTGGGAATTAATGTGTGCGTGCGTATTGACGGGTTTCTGACAGAAGAAGGCCGCATTATTCTGCACGATCCGAACACGATTCCAGGTATGTCGCCTACCTCATTTATATTTAAGCAAATGGCCGAGATTGGGCTGAATGTGACGCATGCGCTTACTTACCTGATCCGCCAGTCAATCCGCGAGCGTATCAGGAGTGGGAAAAATACCTGGGCGCTCAGAACTTTGCTGGATGAGTTGGATCAGCGGATCAATACAAATAATGCCATCTCAAAACCGGTGGAATATATTGTTTTTGGCGCAACTGATGAGGAATATATCAATGCCCGCCTGCGTTACGGCAGGTTAAATGCAGAAGGGAAAATTCAGCCCGTACCCGTTTTAAAAGGGAGTGACGGACAATTCTATAAACTCACTAATCCGCTGATGTTCAAGGAATACGTGGCGGATGTAGAAGTGCTGCTTAGTTCTGAACGTCACCCGCTGCTGACTGAGACATCGGAAAAAGCGGACAAGCTGACCAGATTTTATGCAGGTAACGTTTCCTTTAATGTAACCGCCTATCCCGATCTGGCTGCATTGCAAGTGACCGCCTGACACATTCCTGATTTTCAATTTTTAACCGGTTTTTGCTGTTTTTGGAAACCGGTTTTTTAAATTGGGTAGATTTTAAAGTGAAATTCATTCCTTTCGATAATCAACATATTAATGGCAAACGGCGCGGAAAAAGTAAGATTAAGCCTTCAAAAAGATAACAAGGGTTGGAAAAAGTGGGGGCCTTATCTGTCTGAACGCCAATGGGGTACAGTACGAGAGGATTATAGTGGCAATGGTGATGCCTGGAACTATATTACCCACGAAATGGCGCTTTCCAAGGCCTATCGCTGGGGCGAAGACGGGATCGGCGGATTTTCGGACAACAAGCAGCATATATGCCTTTCCTTTGGATTCTGGAATCACAAGGATAAAATCTTGAAAGAAAGGATTTTCGGCCTCACGAACCGCGAATCCAACCACGGCGAGGATGTGAAGGAAATGTACTATTATCTTGATAGCACGCCCACGCATTCGTACACCAAAATGCTTTACAAATATCCTCAGCAGCTTTTTCCATACGACAAGCTGCGTCAGGAAAACGGCCGTCGCGGAAAAGAAGACCAGGAATATGAGATCATGGACACCGGGGTTTTCGAAAACGATGAATATTTTGACATTTTCATTGAGCACGCGAAAGCCGACGAGGAAGATATTCTCATGAAAGTGACGGTTTTTAACCGCGGCCCTGAGGATGCGCCGATCACGGTGCTGCCGACGATCATGTTCCGCAATACCTGGTCGTGGGGTTACGAAGCTTTCAATTACAAACCTATTATGAACGGTATCTCAAACCGTTTGATAGAGGTAACTCACCGCAAACACGGTAAATACAACCTTTACCTGGATAATGCCGACGAGCTGTTGTTTTGTGAAAACGAAACGAATTTCAAAAAGCTTTACGGTACAGCCAATAATACCAGCTACCCGAAAGACGGTATCAACGATTTTATCGTGTCGGGAGGCAAATCCAATACGGTTAATCCCAATCATATTGGTACAAAGGCTTCGGCGCGATTTACACGCACAGTGAAGGCGGGGACCAGTGAGGTTTTTCGTTTACGTTACGTAAATCACGCGATTTCGGAGCCTTTCGGGGGTTTTGAGGATTTATTTGCCAAAAGGATCCGTGAAGCAGACGAATTTTACGATGACCTGCAACGCGACGTTTCCGACGCAGATCTGCGCTCTATTCAGCGCCAGGCTTATGCGGGAATGCTCTGGAGCAAGCAGTTTTACTACTATAATGTATACGAGTGGCTCAAAGGCGACCCAGCGCAGCCGGGTCCGAATCAGGGTCGAAAGTGGGGCAGGAACTCGGGCTGGAAGCATTTATATGCAGCCAATATCATTTCGATGCCCGATAAATGGGAATATCCCTGGTTTGCAGCCTGGGACCTGGCTTTTCACTGCGTACCGCTGGCCAGGGTCGACGCGGATTTTGCGAAAAGGCAACTCGAAATCCTGCTCCGTGAGTATTATATGCACCCGAACGGGCAGATTCCGGCTTATGAATGGAATTTCTCAGATGTAAATCCGCCGGTTCACGGGTGGGCTACGTGGAAAGTTTACGAGATCGACCGTGAACAAAATAATGGGGTAGGGGATATTCAGTTTCTTGAAAAAATATTTCATAAACTGCTGTTGAACTTCACCTGGTGGGTAAATCAGAAGGACGATACCGGAAATAACATATTCAGCGGCGGGTTCCTTGGGCTGGATAATATCGGTGTATTCGACCGGTCTACACCAATGCCTTTCGGGGGCAAGTTGCAGCAGGCCGATGCGACGGGCTGGATGGCGATGTATACCTTGAATATGCTTCGTATCTCGGTCGAAATTTCACTGGTACATCCTGTGTATCAGGATATGGCGTCGAAATTCTTTGAGCACTTCCTGCA
The DNA here is from genome assembly GCF_021390335.1 of Dyadobacter sp. CY343. Lineage (GTDB taxonomy): Bacteria > Bacteroidota > Bacteroidia > Cytophagales > Spirosomataceae > Dyadobacter. The sequence goes on from NZ_JAJUXK010000001.1 coordinate 633,772, forward strand.
TATTGCCGGTGCTATGGAATCGATCGGCGGGAAGAATTCTTCGATCAGTCTGTGGGATGAAGAAGATCAGTTTTATTATGATGTGATCCATATTCCGAACGGTCAGAGCATTCTGTTGAAAGTGAGGTCGATAGTCGGTTTGATTCCGCTTTTTGCAGTTGAAATCCTGGATCCTCAAAATTTGGATAAACTGCCTGTATTTAAAAGGCGCGTCGAGTGGGTTTTGGCCAACAGGCCGGATCTGGCGCGGTTGATATCGCGATGGTTTGAATCCGGGAAAGGTGAAAACAGGCTGCTATCTATCTTGCGCGGTCACCGGATGAAAATGATCCTGAAAAGAATGCTGGATGAAAGCGAGTTCCTGTCGGATTACGGCGTGCGCGCATTGTCCAAATACCACGAGGAGAATCCGTATAAATTTTATATCAACGGGGAGGTTTTACAGGTAGATTATACGCCTGCGGAAGCTCTTACAGATATTATGGGTGGAAATTCAAACTGGCGCGGACCTATCTGGTTTCCATTGAATTACCTAATATTCGATTCGCTGATGAAGTTCCATGCTTATTATGGCGAGGATTTTATGGTGGAATATCCCACCAATTCCGGTAATCTGGTCACGATCAAGGAAGCGGCCGTAGGTATCGCCTGCCGCCTGATCGACATTTTCAAGAAGGATACAGAAGGCAACCGCGCAGTATACGGGCACGATCAGAAAATGCAGAAGGACGATAATTTCAACGATCACGTGCTCTTTTACGAGTATTTCCACGGTGATAACGGGCGCGGCTGCGGAGCAAGTCACCAAACTGGCTGGACAGGACTTGTAGCCGAGCTGATCTTGAAAACAGCAAAAGAAACAGTGCGCAAGAGCGAAACGCAGGAAGCTGAGATCATTAAATAAAATCTAAATTAAATATACTTCAACTACTTATGACTGCAAATCTGGAACCGAACGTCAAGGCCAAAATAACCACCTGGCTAGACGGTGATTATGATATCGATACGAAACAATCTATTCAGCAACTGATTGACGAAGGAAATGACACTGAACTGACAGACGCATTCTACAAGGACCTTGAATTCGGAACAGGCGGTTTGCGCGGGCTGATCGGTATTGGCTCAAACAGGATGAACCGCTACACGGTAGGTACTGCCACGCAGGGACTTGCAAATTACCTGAACAAAGCGTTTCCAGGTGAAGAAGTAAAAGTGGCGATTGCGTACGATAGTCGCATTAAATCGGATGAATTCGCGAAGATCATTGCAGATATTTTCTCGGCAAACGGGATCAGCGTGTACCTTTTTGAAGCGCTGAGACCTACTCCTGAGCTTTCTTTTGCAATTCGTTTGCTCGGCTGCAAAAGTGGTGTTGTTGTAACTGCCTCGCACAATCCCAAAGAATATAATGGTTACAAAGCCTATTGGGACGATGGTTCGCAGGTGGTTGCCCCGCACGATACCAACATCATCGGCGAGGTGAATGCGATCCAGTCGATCGATGACGTGAAATTCGATGGCGACGCTTCAAAAATTACAAAAATAGGAGCGGAGGTAGATGAGAAATATATGGATCATATTCTGTCTCTGTCAATTTCAAAAGATGCGTTGGCTCGTCAGAAAGACCTGAAAATAGTTTATACGCCGCTGCACGGTACCGGTGTTACGCTGGTTCCTGCGCTGCTGGCGAAAATGGGTTTTGAAGCTGTGACTGTGATTGAAGAGCAGGCTGAGGCGAAAGGCAATGGTCAGTTCCCGACGGTGGTTTACCCAAATCCTGAGGAAGCGGAAGCAATGTCGAAAGCGGTTGAAAAAGCGAAAGAAATCGATGCAGACCTGGTATTGGGAACCGACCCGGATGCTGATAGGGTTGGTATTGCTGTTAAAAATCACCACGGCGAAATCCAGCTTTTGAATGGAAACCAGACAGCCAGTGTGCTGATCTATTACCTTCTGAATGCATGGAAAGATGCGGGTAAGTTGACCGGAACCCAGTTCGTTTGTAAGACGATCGTGACTACCGACCTGATCGATAAAATGGCGGAAGCTTACGATGTTAAATGTTATAACACATTAACCGGTTTTAAATATATTGCCCAGGTAATCAGGGAAAAAGAGGGTCAGGAGCAGTTTATTGGTGGTGGCGAGGAAAGCTACGGTTACCTGATTGGTGACGCGGTTCGTGACAAGGACGCGATCGCTTCCTGCGCGATGATCGCCGAGCTGACTGCTTACTCGAAAGACAAAGGTCTGAGCCTTTTTGATATGTTAATGGAGATATACAAGCAATTCGGTTTTTATTACGAAGGCTTGATTTCTTTAACCAAAAAAGGAAAAACGGGAGCTGACGAAATCCAGCAGATGATGGCGGATTTTCGTGCAAATCCTCCAAAAACGATTGCCGGCTCGCCTGTGATCAGAATGGACGATTACAAAGCGCTCACAAGCGTTGATTTCACCAGCGGCACTTCGCATTCAATTCCTTCGGGCGAAATGGGTATTGAATCTTCGAATGTACTTCAATTCTTCACCGAGGATGGTACAAAGTTCACGTGCCGCCCGTCGGGCACTGAGCCAAAGATTAAATTCTACGTCGGTGTGCGCGAAGCTTTGGAGAAAAATGAAGATTTCGACAGTGTGTATGCTTCTTTGCAGCAGAAAGTAAAAGCAATAGGAGAAGAGCTGAATCTGAAATAGCATATCTGATTTCTATAAAAGTAACGCGGCCGCCAGATTCCTGGCGGCCGCGTTTAGTAGTGTCCTTTTAAAGATTCAATTTTTATAAATTCATCATTTACCTGATACACTATTCTATGTTCCCGATTTATCCTCCGGGACCAGGACCCTGCCAATTCGTATTTCAGGGCTTCCGGTTTTCCTATTCCATGAAAGGGCGTCTCGATTATTGACCTTATTAATTCCTCAATTTTCTTTTGAATACTCTGGCTGCCGCTTTTCTTCCAATATTGAAGATCTTCCTGCGCTTTGCTTGAAAAAATGAGCTTTCTGCTTATTTCCAAAGATCTTCGACTTCAATAACCTTGTACTCGCCATTTTCAAACTGTTTTCTGCTTTCCTGGATTTTGGCTACAAACTCCGTATCGTAAGATTCAGGCTTTGACACGAAAGTTATTTTCAAAGCTTTTGCGAAAGCTTTCAGCGCTTCCAATTGTTCCTTATTCTCAGGACGAAATACCAGTGTTTCCATAATAGCTAATGTTTACGTAAAGATACTTTAACTGGCAACGTTTGGCAAGATGTCGGGACCAGTGGTATCTCTGTGTTATCCTGTGACGTTATCACCTGGTCGAGACCAATACATACTTCTTCTTCTGCTGGTCCTCGATGATTTCTACTTCCGTGATACTTTTAACAGGAAGTGCATTGAGATCTTCCAGTGTGGTTCGCTGGGCGTCGAGGTATAAATCTGCTCCCTGGTAATCCGATTCGCGGATCACGAATGTGCCTTGTTCGGATTTGCCTATACCCGACCTTTTAAGAATAGCAGGGGCATATTGGCCGTCGAAGGATTGTGGTTTGTACGATGTACTCGAATTCATTCCAACTTCCTTGCTCAGTCTGACTTTAAAGTACTTCATTTCATTTTGCCTGAATAATCCCAACGCTTTTTGATAATCTGCGTCAGTTTCTCGTTGCAGTTGTGCAGGGATTGATAATGATCCGACCCCAATCCCGTTTTTGATCATGTGGCCCGAGTAGCCTTGAATAGGCTTAAAACCTTGTCCGCCCGTAGAGCCTTCCCCCTTTGAACCCTTCGCGGTCACAACAATACCGACGGAAGTAATGAATTGCTGCAATGGATCATATTCTACTTTGTTAACCACAAATTCACCACCGAATTTATTAGCCGCTTTGCGCATCCGGACGAAATCTTCCAGCGCCATCATAGGCGAAACCGACCAGAAAAGTGTGTCATTCCGGATCAAAATACCTCTTACAACTTTTTTATTCTGATCTTCTATAACGGTTTCAGAAGCAGGAATTACAGGCTCATTAATCTTCTCCGGCGCTTTCGCAGCCACTTTTTCGGCGGGTGCCGTCTCCGGAACTTTCTCCTGGATCAGACTTGCGACGATGGGCTTAACAGCCTTTGGCGCCAGCGTAACCAGCTTATGTTTGAAGGGTGCCACAAATGCGGAGGATAAATAAAGTACGGCGATCAGCGCGCCATATTTACCCAGGCTAAGTAATGCGAAGGTTTTCGGTTCATCATTTTAATGCGGTTTTTGAGTAACGATTGTGCAAATGAAGTAGTCAGAGGCAACTCCCTGCCCTGCATTGCGGCAGAGAGCAAACTGTATTGATATTGCTTTTTCCCAATTCCGCCCTCTAATACTGCCCGATCGGCGAGGTATTCAAGATTAGCCTGCACCTGTTTTTGATGATACCATGCGAAGGGATTGAACCAGAGTACAATACGTTGCAATTCGGCGGCTAACAGGTCTATGCTGTGCCATTGAAGCGCATGCTCGGTTTCGTGGGCCACAATATGTTGGAGTTCCTCCCTTGAATGATTTTCAGGATTGATAACTATCCATCGGAAGAAAGAATAGGGCGACTTAATATGCTTATTTCTGACAAAATGGAGCTTCTGGTCACGTTCAATATCCGATTGTGAGAGTAAACGGAATATCCCGCCAACTTGAAACAGAAAGAAAATCGATAGCGCAGTTACGCCAGCAAGGTAGATAAGCAGCATGCATTCCATGATGTCCTGGCTGGAAAGATTCTGTCTGGTCGGCGTTACGAACGTGGGATTATATGGTGCTATCTGCTGCTTTACGGCAGGAAATGCCTCCGCTAGTTTCGGAATAGTCTGATGAAACTCAGTCTGCACTTTAACGGGGCCCCAGTCCGGCATCGGGATCAGAGGCAATGTCCAGGCGGCGATTACATTTAACCAAAGCAATGCCCGGTTCAGTTTGGAGAATGTTTCGAACTGTACCATCCAGCGATAGCCCAGCGTGAGTACGGCCAGCAACAAGCTGACTTTCAAAAGGTAAGGAAATAACATTAGTTGCGGATTAATGGTGGTACATCAATTCTTTACTCTCCTTCTTCAATCATTTTGATAATCTCCCGAAGCTCATCGGGACTCACTTTTTCATTCTTTGCAAAATAGGCGACCAGATCTTTGTAGGAATCATTGAAATAGCTGCCAACCACTTTGTTCAGCACAAAATGGTTTTGATAATCATCCTTTTTTACGACCGGGAAATACTCATAAGTATTCCCAAACTGCCGGTGGTTTACATACCCTTTTTCTTCCAAATTCCGGATAATGGTCGAAAGGGTATTGTAATGCAGCTTAGGCTCAGTGAACAGCGGGAGCATATCTTTCACAAATGCACTTTCCAGGTTCCAGAGCACCTGCATTACCTGTTCTTCCTTATTGGTCAACTTTTGAAATTCCATGTGTCCAAAGTATAAACTATTTTTATAGTTAGCAAACTATTTTTCTAGTAAGTAAAATTTTCGAGGATTTCTTTTAAACAATTCAATACCATTTCATCCCCAATAAGTGACCGCAGGATTATTTACTGGGTATTTAATGTTAATTTTTAAAGAGAGAATATTAAATTACACGTATCTACATAACAAACCTATTATGATGAAAAAGTTACTTCACAATTCGTTGAGCGTCTTCGTGCTCTTCGTCTCGCTTTCCGTGCGAATGGTAAATGCGCAGAACGGAATGGTCACGGGCAGGGTAACCGATCAGGACGGCTCCGAGATTCCGGGAGTGAGCGTGAGTGTAAAAGGTACTTCGGTCGGTACTCCCACCAACGAAAAGGGCGAATATGGTATCTCCGTCACGTCGGGAGGAACGCTCGTTTTTAGCTTTATCGGCTTCAAACGGACCGAAGTGAACGTGACCAGCCAGCCGGTTATCAATGTGACATTACAATCCGAAGCCTCTATTTTGGATGAAGTCGTGGTGACCGCACTCGGGCAAACGCAGGAGAAACGGGCAATTGGTTATTCGGTGCAATCCATTAAATCGGACGAGATCAAAGAGTCGGGCAACCCGAATATGATAGGTGCATTGCAGGGAAAAGTGGCCGGGGCCGTGATCACAGGCTCGGGCGGCGCGCCGGGAGCGGGTGTCAATATCATTTTGCGCGGTATTACCTCACTGAGCGGAAGTGCTGATAACCAGCCGCTTTTCGTGATCGACGGGATTATTATCAGCAACGCCACCACAGCCGGTAACCCGCTGCCAAGTGCAGGCTCGGCTTCTCCGGGTGCTTCCGAGCAATTTGCAAATACGAACAGGGCGGCCGACATCAATCCCGACGATATTGAAAGTATTTCAGTATTAAAAGGTCCGGCCGCGACGGCACTTTATGGATTGCGCGCTTCAAACGGAGCTATTATTATCACTACAAAAAGGGCCAAAACGGGAAAAATGAATGTATCTGTCTCGCTTTCTGGTGGGGTAGATGTGCTTGGGAAGTCGCCTGATATTCAAAAGCGTTTTGTCCAGGGAAGGTTTGGTGAATTTATTTCGCCCACCGAAGTCAGGCAGCGGACTCCCTACCAGTCTTTCGGGCCATCGATCATCGATAATTCCACAGACGAGATCATCGACAATTTCCGGGGATTTTATCAAACCGGCTTTCGTACTAATAATACAGTCACGATCTCAAAAGGAACTGAAAAAGGGAACATTTACTTTTCGGCTGGTAACAATTATCAGCAGGGCATTGTGCCAACTACTGATTTTTCGAGGACTTCGGGAAAGCTGGCGGGAATGTACAAGCTGACCAAGAACTTCTCGGTGTCAGGATCCTTTAATTACATTCGGTCGGGAGGGAAAAGGCCACCGGCGGGCGATAAGTCTATTTTTAGCGCATTGTCCTATTGGCCAAATACTTATGATGTAAATGATTACCTGAATCCTGATGGTTCCTATAAAAACCTGTTGCCCGGCTTTACGGACAATCCACGGTACCTCGTCGAGAAAAGTCCGCGGGTAGATAAGGTCAACCGCTACATCGCGGATCTGACCTTAAACTACGACATAGCGCCCTGGCTGACAGCCAAGTACCAGCTTACTTACGATGCATTTAATGAGCGCCGGTTCCGGCAGGTCGACAGCACTTTCGACGTGGGTACAGCCGTGAAGGGTTTTTTGATCAAAGAATATATTAACTACCGAGAGATCAACTCAAACTTGTATGTTACTGCGACAAAGGCATTCAACGAAAGCTGGACCGGCTCGCTGATGGTCGGTAACTCGGTGGTAGACAGCAAGCGGCCTGATAGCTATTACGAACGCGGCGAAGGCTGGCGGGCACCTTTTACAGATGATATCGGCAGCTACCGAAATCAGCAAACTCGACCCTATTCACCACTTCAATACCGGATTGTCAGCTTTTTCGCAGACGCGAAGTTGAGCTATAAAGATGTGCTTTACCTGAATGCAACGGGCAGAAATGACATTGTTTCAACGCTGCCGGTCGCCAGCAACTCCTTCTTTTATCCTTCATTTAATGCAGGCTATATTTTTACCGAAAACCTCCCCAAAAACAATGTGCTTTCTTACGGGAAACTGCGTGCTTCCTGGGCGCAGGTCGGAAAGGGGACGGATCCTTATGTAATAGGAGCTTATTATGAGATCGCCGATAATTTTCCCTACGGAAATACGGTACCCGGCTTTATCCGCCGCTCCACAACGGCCGCCGATAATCTGAAACCCGAAAGGACCACTTCCATTGAGTTCGGTACTGAGTTGCGTTTTTTCAAAAACCGCCTGATGGTCGACGCAACTTATTTTACGATGGATAGTAAAGATCAGATCGTGCGGGCGCCTGTTTCCAATGTGTCCGGCTACTCTTTCTATTATACCAATATCGGGCTGATCCGGAATAAAGGCGTCGAGCTTTTGCTTTCGTTGAAGCCGGTTCAGACTTCGGCCTTCAACTGGGATATTTCATTAAATTTCACCAAAATGTCGGGCAGAGTCGTGGAAATGCCTGATGAACTGGAAGAGATTTCCTATTTCGACAATGGTAGCCGAGGTGTATTGAAAGTGAGGGAAGGAAGCAAGGTCGGCGACCTGTGGGGGCTCGATTATATGCGCGCGCCCGACGGTCAGAAATTGATCCAGGCAAACGGATTTCCATTAACCAGCTTAATTACAACTCAATACGGAAACGCGCTACCCGACTGGACAGCAGGTTTGACCAACTCTTTCAACTATAAAGGTATTGGCCTATCCTTCCTGATGGAATGGCGGAAAGGCGGGGATGTGGTCGATCTGGGAGAAAGGAATGCATTTCGTGCGGGCTCGATCAAGATCACCGAAAGAAGGTACGAGCAGGTGGTTTTCAAAGGCGTTGTAGAGCAGACATCGGAGGATGGCCCGACTACTTATGTGCCTAATACCAAGGCAGTGGTGCTCGACGATGCTTTTTACAACCCTTCCACGGCGCGCTACATGGGAAATGCGGCCGATTTTAATATTCAGGACGGTTCGTGGATCAGGCTGCGGACGGTGAGCCTGAACTATGCATTGCCGAAAAGTTTGCTGGCCAATTCTGTTTTCGCGGGTGGTGTCCGGTTTACTTTGACAGGTACTAACCTTTTCCTGAATACTCCTTTCCGCGGGTATGATCCTGAGGCGCTTACGTTTGGTTCGGGTACTAACCTGATCGGTTTTGTGGGGCGGAATAACCCGGCCACGAAGAGTTTTCAATTTGGCGTCAATGTTAACTTCTGATTTTATGAAAAATATAAAAAGACTTTTGTCGGTCTGCATCGCAATGCTGCTGCTGACGGGTTGCAATAATTTCCTTGATGTCAATATGGATCCGACTTTAAAGGCGGATGCGACCATGCAGGAGCTGCTGCCGACAGCCCAGTTTTACACCGGCGAGGCCAGCTACCAGCAGGCGTATGTGGCTTGTCAATATGCACAGCAAATAGGGAATGCAATTGGCGAGAATGGGATTGATACCTATGCAGAAACGGACAATACGCTGGGCTGGTCGAATATGTACCTGTATGTGGTTCCGCAGCTGAATGCGATCATTTCAAAAGGGCAGGCTGAAAATGCGCCGGTTTATACCGGAATTGCGAAGGTTTTGATGGCGTACAATCTGGGTATTGCCACAGTGAACTGGGAAAATGTGCCGTATTCACAAGCTGACCAAAAGAACTTTTCTCCCGCCTACGACACCCAGGAGCAGATTTATGCGACTATTCAAAAGCTGCTGGACGAAGGTATTGCAGAGCTTGGCAAGAATACGGGAATGCTGCCCACGACTGATGATCTGGTCTATAATGGCGACGCCGGGAAATGGACCCGATTGGCATATTCACTGAAAGCACGTTACGCAATGCATTTGTCGCGCAAAAACCCGCAACAGGCTGCGCAGGCTGCTGTTACAGCTCTGGAAAAAGGTATGAAAGACAATTCGGACGATTTTCAGCTTCAATACAATTCCAAAAACCTGAACCCGTGGTACAGCCGGGTCGCGATACCGAATACGACGAGTAATTTGTCCGTCACTTTCACGAATACATTTGTTGATCTGATGAATGGGACCGCGCAGGGTATTACAGATCCAAGGTTGTCAAAAGTGATTTCTCTTAAAAATAACCAGACAGTATATTCCGGCGTGATTCCTGGATCGGGCAGCGGCTCCACGGTCGATCTGACTGCCAAAGCCTGGCATTCCAATATCAATTCCCCTTTGGTGATGATGACCTACTCGGAAACTGCAGGTATCAAGGCAGAGGCACTTTTCTTACTGAATGGAGGCACGGCGACTTCTGCGGGAACGTCAGCGGCAGGTTATGGCGCCTATCTGGAAATGATCTCTTCGAATATGAAAAAAGTGGGTGTTACTGATGCGGATATCGCCAAATATCTCGCTTCTGCGCCTGTGAATGTAGGTGCTGCCAAGCTGACCGCAAAGCATATTATTATCGAAAAATTTAAATCCATGCTGCTGATCGGCGATATCTGGACGGACGTGAGGAAATATAATTATCTGGATTTTCCGATGCCATCGAATGTAAATCCCGATCTGGCCGGAAACCGTATTCAGCGAATGCGTTACCCCGATTCGGAGATTACGCGTAACTCTAAAACGGTTCAGGCGAATCAGAAAGATCCGGAAGTACCTATGTGGTGGGTGTCGAAATAATCAGCGTTTTATCAAAAATTGACTGTCATGACTAAAAATATGAGATTGATCTTACTATCGTTTGCAAGTATATTTCTGCTCGCCGGCTGCTACGAAGAGCCGGACTTATTTGACGATCTCCTGACAAGCAACGGGAAAGTAGCACAGATCGCGGTGCTCTGGCTGGGTGATACCAAGGTATATTCGGCGGCGGGCGTCTTGCAGCCCGGGATTACGGTGGACTCTGCGACTACTGTGAATGTCAATATTGAATATACCTCTGAAATAGCGGTGAAAGAGTTCAGGATCTATTCTGCTCCGACTACAACCGGCGCGCAGACACTGGTCACGACGCTGCCGGCCGGTACCCAGAAGTACGATGCCGAATTACGTAATTATGTGATAAAAGTGCCGGTGAAAGCGCCTTTGACCCGAAATGCAAGTGTGGTACTCTTTGCCGAAGTGATTGCCGAGAATAACCTGCCTTCTTCACAGCGGAACGTGACTTTGAAAACAAATCCTTAATATTTCGATTGCATGCCGCCTGCGCGTAACTGATTTGTCGGGTAAGTGCAGGCGGATTTGTTTTTGGTCAAATTAGAAAGCAGTACGATTTGAAGTCGATCTTTGAGTGCTTCACTTTATATTTGACCAAAAGAATAAAACTATAAATGCGGCTGATCTTCTGTGTCGAATATTTGAATGTTTGGAAAAGGGTTGGTTTACCCTGCCTGTTACTGCTGCTGATCACATTTCATGCGATTGCGCAAACAGGTACAGTTACGCTGGTTGGGAAGGTTACAGATGAAAAAACGGGCAAGCCGCTGCCATTTGCCAACGTTTTTATCAATAATTCTTCCATAGGCACCAATGCGGACGAAAACGGAAACTACAAACTGCCTAACCTGACAATCGGTAATCTTGAAATGGCGGTTTCGTTTCTTGGCTATGAAACGATCAAGCAAACGCTGCGTTTCGAGCAGCCGGGTACCAAAACGGTACTGTTCAAATTGAAGGAGGGAATGGAGCTGCAAGGGGTTACTATTTTCGCTAAAAAAGACAAAAAACGGGAGCGGTACCTCAAAATTGTGACACGTGAGCTCCTGGGTACCAACCAGTTCAGTAAGCAATGCAAGCTGATTAATCCGGAAGTACTGCGCATTTCATTGGACGATGACGGGCATTTGACGGCACAAACCAAGAGCCCGCTGATCATCGAAAACCATGCACTCGGCTATCGAATTCACCAGGACCTCGACGATTTCGACTATTTCGCTTCCACGCTTTATTACGGCGGCAGCACCAGATTTGAACTACTTGTGCCGAAAGATAATGCGCAGAAAAAGCTGTGGCGCGCCAATCAGAAAGCTGCTTACCAGGGTTCGCTAAAACATTTGATTGCGAGTATGGTTTCGGATAGCTTGCAGGAGCATGGCTTCAAAGTTTTCCAGGAGATCCCTGACTCGCTCCGCATTTTCAAGAATGTAAGAAGTCAGAATGGGTATAATACGATCAAGAATCATCTGCATACGCGCATTGAGCAGGTGAGGGGAATGCGGCTGGTACAACCCGGCGAACTGGAAACGGAGCGCCTGATCGTGTCGGGTACCCGGCTTGAAATATTTAATATGCAGAAAAAAGGACGTTCGCCGTATTCGGATATGGGCTATTCTTACACGCAAATCAGCTTTCCGAGCGGGTACATGGTGGTGACGCCGCAGGGTTGGGTGGTAATGCCGATGGGCTATCAGATCTCGGGCGAGCTTGGTAAGGATCGTTTCGCTAACCTGCTTCCAGCCGATTGGAAGCGGGAAGACTAGCTACTTCGATTTGGAGATCGTATTATTTTGTAAGATCACAAAAGGCATTTTCACATTCCAGTCCGGCTGTATGCGCTCCTGGTTCAGGAAACCCCTGGAAAAATTTCCCAGTGCAATATCCATATCCCCATCTCCGTCCCAGTCACCTGCGTCCATACAAATCCACCGGCCCATTTTGTCCGGCAACGCGATAAACGGCGCGAAGTTCAGTGGTTTTAGTGGATCACTTTTGAAGTAAAGGAATTTTTCGTAGGGTTTATTTTTAAGATCGGCGAAGAATGCGATGGTGGCCATTTCCACTTTTCCATCCTGGTCGAAATCGGCGGCGACAGCTTTGGTGCAGCCGTTGATCGGGTAGAAAAATGTCTGTTTGAATGTCAGATTCCCGGTATTGGTGAAGACATAAACTCCGTGGTAAGGTTTTAAAATCCTCGAATAATCGCTGTTATCGCCTGCTGTGTAAAGAATATCCTCTTTTCCGTCAGCATTCATATCCATTAACTGAAAGCTGCTGGATCCGTAAACCGGCGGAAACCGAAGGATATTGCGTTCTTCAAATCCGCCTTTTTTGTTATTTAAAAACACCCATATTCCCTCGTCGCCGTGGGCAAAGAGTGCCATAATATCCGGCCAGCCGTCGTTATTGAAGTCGCGTATAGTGGTATGCGTTGCGCCTGGTACCTCTTTCACGACCACTTTCTGGAAAGTGTGATCAGGTAATTGTTTGAGTAAATACAATCCGCCCAGGTTATGGCCAAATGCGCAGACCAGATAATCGGTCAGGTTGTCTTGGTTAAAATCTACTGGTGTCGTTTCAATAGGGCGGATCAGTTCTCTGGAAATTTGAACTATTCCGGCTTGTTTGTCTTTGCTTATTAGTGAAATCTGCCCCCTCGTCTCATCCAGTGCGCGCATTCCGCCCATGGCCGTTATAATGTATTTTCCACTCTTTTCGGCTGAAAAACTGATATTGACAGGTGGTGAAATCAGTTTTTCCAGGAAGGTTTTGTCTAATTTCTGATTATAACTATAAAGTGCTGGCTCACTGGCTGGGCCAACCAGTAATTCCTTTACCAAAGTATCGAATTTGACAACCATCGTACTCGCTATCGCAGAATCTTCCGCTGGTTTTAGCAATTTGAAAAGTTCGTTTTGCAGTGCATTCGGTGCGGTTTGTCCGGGTTTGGTAAGGGAATCGGGCGCCAGGGTTTCGTAATATTTCAGGAGCTTTTGCCAGTCGGGCGAGGAAATAGTCGATTGCTGGCTGTGGAGGTACATATTTCCTTCCAAAACCTCAACACCCAGCCGCTCCGCCATCGCCGGAAGAACGTTTTCCCGCCAGGTAACTTTGTCAAGTAGCTCAGGACCGGGGGTGAGATGACAATTTCCGCAATATTTAGTAGCAAGTTGCTGCCCCTCAGTCAGCAATGTTTCGTCTTTGCTTGGCCCGCAGGAAATAAGTGAAATCACCATTATCAGACAGCCCAAAGCGATTTTCAGATTACCGGCGGATCGGTAACATCCTGTATTCAGGGTAAAAAGCGTCATAAATTTTTATATCAATATCGTACAATGATTTTTGTGAAGATAGGACAGAAAGAGCGTCCGGAACTGGTCGAAAATCGGCTGAACTAACACTATTTTATCCGTTTCTAATACTATTATATATCAAAATAAAAATATCAATGAAAATGGGTCAATAATTTGTGCGAATAATGATAGATTTGATTGCTTAATAAATTATTAACCTAAAAGGAAACTATGAAAAGAATCTACAAGAGCTCCGCATGGGGTGTCTTATTCTGCTTCATGCTAAGTTTTGCAACACTTGCAGTTGCACAAGATCGAAAAGTTACCGGTAAAGTCACAGATGTCGCAGGGGTTGGCATACCCGGCGCAACCGTAGTCGTTAAAGGTACACAGAGCGGCACCAACACAAATGCAGACGGTGAATTCTCGATGAACGTCGCCTCGTCAAATGCCACGCTGATCATCAGCTTCGTAGGGTACAAGACCATGGAAGTACAGGTTGGAAATCAAACTTCGCTCGACATTAAAATGGACGACGACGTTTCGGCACTGGAAGAGGTAATCGTAACAGGTTACTCTGTTGACAGCCGCCGTGAAACAACAGGAGCGGTTTCTACCGTTAAATCAAAGGATTTGACTGCGTCGCCTTCGGGTAACGTGGAACAGCAGCTTCAGGGTCGTGTGGCCGGGGTTACCGTAATCACAAACGGACAGCCAGGTACGACCAGCCAGATCCGTGTGCGTGGTTTTGGTGCTTTCGGGGGTAATGAGCCTTTGTATGTAGTCGATGGAGTCCCGACAGGTTCCACAGATTTTCTTAACCCGGACGACATCGAGTCGACCACCGTACTGAAAGATGCTGCTGCTGCTTCCATTTACGGAGCGCGTGCTGCGAACGGTGTAATTGTTTACACTACCAAAAAAGGAACCAAGAAAGCGAAAAAATTATCTGTCACTTACGATGGACTTTTCGGTATCACAACTCCTGGAAAAGGCCAGCCGATGCTTAATCCACAGGAACAGGCTGAATGGACGTGGCAGGCGATCAGAAATGACGCATTTCAGGGTGATTCACTTCCTAAATTCAACAATGTAGCGAGTGGCCAGTACGGTTCAGGAGATACCCCGGTATTGCCAGACTATATCAACGTAGGCGGTGCGACGGGCGTACGTGGTACTTTGGACCTGGAAGCTGAAAGAAAGAAATACAATGTAAATCCAGCAGCTGGTACTATTTATCAGGTAGTTAAGGCAAACAAGCAAGGTACTGACTGGTACGATGCGATCACCCGCAACGCGCCGCTTCAACGTCACACGCTTGGTTTTTCAGGTGGTGGAGATAACAGCCGCGTTTATGCTGGTTTCAGTATTCAGGATCAAAAAGGTATCCTGGAAAACAACAGCTTCAAACGCTATGCTTTCCGTATCAATTCCGAATTTGATGTGTTGAAAAATCTACGGTTCGGTCAGAATGCACAGTTTACTTACTTGCAGGTACTTGGCTTGAACGGTGGAAGTGGCGGTAGAGGAGTTGCTTCGGAAGAAAATGACATTCTTTCTGCATTCCGTATGCCTTCCATTATTCCTGTTTACGATGAATTCGGCGGGTATGCAGGTACTGCTGCAAAAGGTTTTAACAACCCGAGAAACCCGGTTGCGAGCCGTGACGGTCTGAAAGACAACAATGCATTCGCAGGAAATGGTTTTGGTAACTTCTATGCAGAACTGGATGTGATCCCGGGATTGACATTGAGGTCCAGCATTGGCGGACAATACAGCAATTACGCCAACCGCGGATTTAACAGGTTACAATACGAAAACTCTGAGAACAACTCCGCATTCGGCTACAACGAAGGATCCGGACACCGCTTTTCCTGGACTTTCACAAATACACTTAACTTCAAAAAGCAGCTTGGACTGCACAATGTAGAGGTTTTGTTAGGTCAGGAAGCGTTGAACAGCGGAGTTGGTAAAAATCAGAATTCATCTGGTTTGAATCCTTTTTCCACGGATATCAACTACATTAATATGAACAATGTGGGGTCGAGGATCGTAGGCAGCGATTTCTATAAAGGGGTTAATTTCTATTCCCTTTTTGCAAGAGCTAACTATACGTTCAACGACAAGTATATCCTGACAGGGGTTGTTCGCCGTGACGGATCTTCCAGATTTGGTTCTAACAGCCGTTTCGGGGTATTCCCTGCATTCTCGGCAGCTTGGAGAGTATCTTCTGAGAACTTCATGAAAAGCGTTCCTTTCGTTACCGAGCTGAAAGTTAGGGGTGGATACGGTTTGATGGGTAACTCGAATAACGTGGATCCAAACAATCAGTACAGCCTTTACGGTGCGAGCCTTGGGCAATCTTCCTACGATTTGAATGGTACCAACTCCAGCGCGCTGGAAGGATATTACCGGACCCGTATCGGAAACAAGGATGCGAAATGGGAAACCAGTATCACCAAGAATATCGGTATCGACGCGACTTTGCTGAAAGGCAAGCTGGACATTATCCTCGATTTCTGGCAAAAAGATACCAAAGACCTGTTATTCCAGGTTCCGGTAACTGCTACTGCCGGGTATGATGCCGCTGTTCCTTCTGTGAATGTGGGTAAAATGTCTAACAAAGGTATTGACTTGCAGATCATTACACGTGGCCGCATTACAAATGACCTTGGTTACGAAGTGAATTTCACGGCTGGTATTCTTAAAAACAACATTGAATCCCTGGCTCCTGGAATTGACTATCTGACGGTTAACCCGGATTTCCGCGGCATTAAGCCGATCAGAAACCAGATCGGATATGCGATTTCTTCTTTCTACGGTTACAATGTGGTTGGTCTGTTCAAGGATAGAGCTGAGGTAGATGCTGCCGCAACTCAGGAAGGTGCAGCTCCGGGCCGTTTCCGTTATGAAGATATCAATGGCGACGGTGCGATCAATGCTGACGACCGTACTTATCTTGGCAGCCCGGTTCCTAAATTTACAGGCGGTATCAATCTGCGGTTTACATTCAAAGGTTTTGATCTTGAAACCTACATGTACACATCGGTTGGTAACAAGATTTTCAACGTATCGAAATGGTTCACAGATTTCTATCCTTCATTTACGGGAGCGGCTGTTAGCTCACGTGTGAAAG
The DNA here is from genome assembly GCF_021390335.1 of Dyadobacter sp. CY343. GTDB lineage: Bacteria > Bacteroidota > Bacteroidia > Cytophagales > Spirosomataceae > Dyadobacter. The sequence continues at coordinate 650,415 of NZ_JAJUXK010000001.1, forward strand.
ATTCATGGTTGCCAGACCGTACCAATACTGAAACGCCGATCTTCGAAAGCACTTCTAATTTCAGTACCAACACCCAGTCGAACTCATTTTATGTAGAGGACGGTACTTTCTTCAGAATGCAGAACGTGACACTCGGCTATACGCTGCCAGGTAACCTCCTGAGCAAGATCCGCATGCAAAAAGTTAGGATTTTCGCTTCGACCAATAACCTGTTCACAGTGACCAAATATCAGGGACTTGATCCAGGTGTAGGCGGAAGTGCAGATACCAACTTCGGTATTGACCTTGGTAACTATCCGATTACAAGAAGCTATACAGTTGGAATCAATTTAGGCTTTTAAGAAACAGTGAAAGCAGATTCAGACCAGTTTAGACACATGAATAACATTTCTGAAAATATGGAAAAATTAAAATCAAAGGGAGGTATAGTTCTGTTGGCGCTAGTGATGCTGATTGGCTATTCCTGCAAAGAAAGCTTTTTGGAAATACCAGCTACCGGTCAGCTTGATGAGGGCCAGTTGTCTACCAAAAAGGGAATAGAAGGAGTGCTTGTTTCCGTGTACGGACAGTTGAACGGCCGTGCAAACAGGATGGCGAGCGCAAGTAACTGGGTGTGGGGAAGTATCCGCGGCGGCGACGCAAACAAAGGAACTGACCCAGGCGATTTCAGTGACATCAACCCGATCCAGCGTTTTGAATATCAGACGACGCAGGGTGTTATTGTTGACAAATGGAAGGGTAACTATGAAGGTGTAGCCCGTGCAAACCTGGTTATGAAATTGTTGGGTATTGCGCAGGCCGACGTTACGGACGAGGATAAGAAGAGAATTGGCGGCGAAGCAAGATTTTTGCGCGGCCACTATTACTTCGAACTCAAACGCGGTTTCAATAATACGCCTTATGTAGATGAAACGATGGATTATGGAACCGGAATTGAGAAGGTTTCAAATACATCTGAACTGTGGCCGATGATCGAAGCGGATATGAAATTTGCTTACGAGAACCTGCCTGAAACACAGACTGCTGCGGGAAGGATCAATAAATGGGGTGCTGCTGCATATCTCGCGAAAGTGTATATGTATCAGAAAAAATTTGCCGAGGCAAAAGCACTTTACGACCTGATCATGGCTAGTGGAAAAACGACCAACGGAAAGAAATATGCGCTGGTTCCTCGTTTTCAGGATGCATTTAAAGCTTCAAACGATAATAGTCCGGAGTCTGTTTTTGCGATCCAGGCTGCTGCGAATACGGGAAGTGTTAACAATGCGAACCCTGATTTCGACTTAAACTGGCCTTATAACACAGGCCCGAATGGTCCGGGAAACTGCTGCAGTTTCTTCTCTCCAAGTTTCGAGCTGGTTAACTCATTCCGTACCGATGCGAACGGGCTTCCATTGCTGGACGGTTCTTACAACGTGGGAGCGAATGAAGTGAAATCTGATATGGGTATCAAAAGCAATGCTACATTCGTGCCAGACGCTGGTCGCCTTGACCCACGTTTGGACCATTCAGTAGGTCGCCGCGGTATTCCTTACCTGGACTGGATCAAACACCCGGGTGCTGACTGGATTCGTAACCAGGCTAATGCCGGACCTTATTCGCCTAAAAAATATGCGTATTACAAAGCAGATGTAGGTTCCTTGCAAGACAACAGCTCATGGACACCAGGTTACACTGCGATCAACGTGAATATCATCCGTTTTGCTGATGTGCTGTTAATGGCAGCAGAGGCGGAGATTGAAGTAGGTTCACTCGAAAAAGCGCGCGAGTATACCAATGTCGTTCGCGAAAGAGCTTCGCTGCCTGCCAGCTTTGTGAAAATTGATACATTAAATGCTGCAAACTATGTAATCGGTCTTTACAAAACTCCGTGGGCTTCCAAAGACGATGCGCGTAAAGCTGTTCGGTTTGAAAGAAAATTGGAGCTTTCAGGCGAAGGTCACCGCTTTTTCGACCTCGTTCGCTGGGGTACTGCTGCAACTGAAATCAATGCTTATCTTACCTACGAAGGTAAAAAGCTGAGCGGTGCATTGGGTGGTGCGAAATTTACTCCTAACAAAAACGAGTATCTTCCATTGCCGCAGGAACAGATAGATTTGGTCGGGAAGGATGTACTTATACAGAATCCGGGCTACTAAGAGTAATTAATTTTTAAATTAAAGGAGATGGTATTCATTTGCCATCTCCTTTATTAATTTCGAGTAATCCCTTGCAACAATTTTTACCTCGCTTAACGTCTGTGAAACATTTCCTCCTGGCAACCCTCTTTTCATCCCTTCTGTTAGCTTGCAAAAAAGAGGTCAAAACATTTACCCAGCTCGACCCGGATGGGACCGGCATTTCATTTGCTAACCGCATCGCCGAAAATGATACGATGAACATACTGGCTTTTGAGTATGTGTATAATGGCGGCGGCGTGGCTTTGGGAGATTTTAATAATGATAGTCTTACCGACGTATACTTCACAGGGAATACCGTCGAAAACCGCCTTTATCTCAATAAGGGAGATTTTAAATTTGAAGATATTACAAAACAGGCAGGCGTTGCTCCTAAGAACAAATGGTCTACCGGAGTGGCTTTGGTGGATATTAATAATGATAACCTGCTGGATATTTACGTTTGCGCCTCGGTAAGGGAAGTTGCTGGCGAGCGGGAGAATCTGCTTTATGTAAATCAGGGACTGGATAAAGACAAAGTGCCCGTTTTCAAGGAAATGGGAAAGGAATATGGCATTGCCGACACTACACACACCACCAATGCAGCTTTCTTCGATTATGATAATGACGGAGATCTTGACCTTTTCCTACTGGTCAATGAAATGGACGATAATAATTTTCCCAACAAATACCACAAAAAGATCGTCGACGGCTCGTCGCGCCGGACGGACAGGCTTTACCGGAATGATTGGAATGCCGATTTGAAACACCCTGTTTTTACAAATGTATCCAAGGAAGCAGGTATCCTGATAGAAGGTTATGGACTCGGAGTTAATGTAACCGACGTGAATCAGGACGGTTGGAAGGACATTTACGTGACAAACGACTACCTGACCAACGACCTGCTGTATATCAATAACGGCGACGGAACCTTTACAGACAAGGCGGCCACCTACTTTAAACATACGTCCCATTCTGCGATGGGGAACGATATTGCCGACATTAACAACGACGGGCTCGTGGATGTGATCGCGGTGGATATGATGCCTGCGACCAACAAGCGGAAGAAAATGATGACGCCCGCAAATAGCTACGTCACTTACCAGAATAACGAATTATTCGGTTACCAATATCAGGTTGCGAGGAATACTTTGCAACTGAATCAGGGAGCGCCAGGAACTAGTAAACATCCGGTATTCAGTGAGGTAGGTTTATTGAGCGGCATTGCCGAAACGGATTGGAGCTGGACTCCTATGGTAACGGATTTTGATAATGACGGTTTACGGGATATGATTATTACCAATGGTTTTCCGCGCGATATTACCGACCTGGATTTCATAGCCTACCGGAATGAAGTTTCAAGTGTGATGGAACCGATGATGATGCTGGACTATATTCCGGCGGTGAAATTGAAAAATTTTGCATTCAAAAATGAGGGTAATCTGGGTTTCAGGGACGTGACCGACGCCTGGGGTATTGAAACGCCGGGCTTTTCAAATGGCGCAGCTTACGCGGATCTGGACAATGACGGCGATCTGGATTATGTTGTGAACAATATCAACGATTCTGCGGCTGTTTTCCGAAACAATAGCATCCAGATCAAGGCTGATGAAAGCAATTATTTACGGGTAGGTTTCAAGGGTGACCGGTATAATCAAAAGGGTATTGGTGCGATCGTAGAGATCACTTATGCAAATGGGCAGAAGCAAATAGCCGAAAATTCACCTTACCGCGGGTATTTATCTACTGTTGAGCCGGTTGCGCATTTTGGGTTGGGGAAAGTTAAAACCGTCACCGAACTGAAAGTGACCTGGCCGGGCGGCAATACGCAGATATTGAAGAATATCGCAGCCAATAGGGTTTTGGTATTAAATGAAAAAGATGCAAAAACACCCGCTGAAACAGGCGGGGCGCCAACTGGGAAAACGTTATTTCAGGACATTACCAGCGTGCTGAATGTACCTTTTGTGCACGAGGAAAACGACGTGATCGATTTCAATGTACAAAAGCTGATCCCGCATAAGTTATCCCAATTCGGCCCGTCGCTCGCAGCGGGCGACGTGAATGGTGATGGACTGGACGATATTTTTATCGGCGGGGCCGTGCAGCACAAAGGTCGTTTTCTGATCCAGCAGCCGGGCGGCAAGTTTAAAGTGACCGATCTGCTGCCAGGAATGGACGGATTATCCAAGGATACCGAGGATATGGGCGTGCTGCTTTTCGACGCGGACAACGACAAAGATCTGGATCTGTTTATCGTGAGCGGAAGTTATGAGCTTAACAGGGATTCGCCCGGGCTGCGGAGCATTTTATATATCAATGATGGAAAGGGAAAATTCAGCCTGGACACGCCGGCTTTGCCGCAGCTTTCGATAAATGGTTCGTGCGTAAAAGCGGTGGACTTCGATAAGGACGGTGATCTTGACCTGTTTATAGGCGGCCGGGTTGAGTCGGGCATGTACCCGAAACCCGTTTCCAGCTATATTTTAAGGAATGATACCAAGAATAATGTCGTGAAATTTTCAGATGCAACCGCCGCAGTAGCTCCCGAACTTGTGAATATGGGCCTGGTATGTGACGCGCTCTGGACAGATTTTGACAATGACGGTTGGGTTGACTTAATGGTGGCGGGTGAATGGATGCCCCTGACTTTTCTCAAAAACGAAAAAGGGAAGTTTAAGAAAGTGATTTCCGGCCTGGAAAATAAGAAAGGCTGGTGGGGAAGTCTGGTCGCCGGCGACTTTGATAACGACGGAGATATGGATTATATCGCCGGAAACCTGGGGCTGAATTCACTGAGCCGAGCTTCTGAAACGCGACCGGTAAGTATGTTTGCCAAAGACTTTAACAATGACGGTTACTTTGATGCGATACCGACCGTTTTTTACAAAGCCGAAGACCAAACCTACAAGGAATTTCCATACAATACCCGTGACGATCTTGGTAAGCAGATTATCCAGGTTCGCCAGCGGTTTCAGGAATACAGCAAGTTTGCACAATCTTCACTTTCCGATATTTTAAAACCAGAAGAATTAAAGGACGCGCTGCAAGTAACCGCTAACTGGATGAAAAGCAGCTACGTTGAAAATCAGGGAAATGGAAAGTTTATCATCCGCGAACTGCCGCTGAAAGCACAGTTTGCACCCATTTTCGGTATGGTAGCGGACGATTTTGATCAGGACGGAAATCTGGATGTGATGATTTCAGGTAATGATTATGGTTCCGAAGTATCTGTCGGAAGGTACGATGCTTTTTATGGATTGGTGTTGAAAGGGAAAGGCAATGGGCAATTTGAACCGCTGAGCCACGCACAGAGCGGATATTTGACGAAAGGTAATGCAAAAGCACTGGTACGTTTGAATGCAGGAAATGGAAAGCAAATCACCGCTACTTCACAAAATCGCGATTCGATACGGTTTCACCAGAATATGCTGACTTCCCGGATCGTACAGATTTCTGCAATGGAAACTTCTGCTATTTTGAAACTTAAAAACGGAAAAACCCGGAAAGAAGAGCTGAATTTTGGTTCCTCGTTTTTGTCGCAATCGGCCCACTCGCTTGCATTACCGCCTTATGTGAAAGAAGCGGTTATCGTGGATTCAAAAGGAGCGCAGCGGGTAGTGAAATAATATTATCACACAGGATATTTGATTGGCATCACATTAAAAAGCCTCTTTGCGAAATGCATTGAGGCTTTTACTTATACTAACCAACTCGGATTTCTTTCTCAGGCTTTTCAGAACCCGGAATAATCGGGAGCGTAAGTTGCAGGATCCCGCCCAGATATTCTGCACGGATATTTTCTGAGTCTACGCTTTCGTCGATCAGGAATGTTCGCTCAAAGGAAGCTTTCCCAAATTCGTGACGGATCCAGTTGCGTTTTTCAGCGGCATTTTCTTTCAGTTGATACGCAATACTTAGTTCGTGTCCTTTGATATTGATCTTGAAATCCTCCTTTTCCCTGTCGGGCGCAAAAACGTGCAGTTCGTAGCTGCCTTCGTTTTTAACAATATTCACAGGAACGCGATACCCGCGATTTTCACCTGTAAACCGGCTGTACTGATCGTGGCGCATTCCAAAGCCGCGATTTCCATGTCTGTTACACATATTTTGGTTTGTTTTAAAGTGTCTGATTTATTTAAAATTGGCGCTCAGGCTCCGGTAGCGGCGCTTCCGGTTTCTGATCCTGATTTCTATTTCCCCAATGCCCGTCACAGCGACCGGCATTGAAACGCCCGAATGCGCGGTGGTGAAAACGGTCGCCCAATGCAAAATGCAGGCTGCCCGCCGTGAGCAATGCGACGCTGGCGCCGAGTAATATTCTGCTTCGTCTGTTCATGGTTTAGATTTGTTTTGGTTGTTGATTAAAATGATCGCTCAGCGTTTCCTTGTCGGGATACGGACTGTAACTCTCCTGAAATTGCCGGGGATACTCATACCTGCGCCATTGTCTAAAATGACGTCTCCGCCCGGCCAGACGGAATATCAACCCGATAAACAGAAAGAGAAAGAGTGCTTTGATAAGCAGAAACGGGATCGCGAAAAGCAGGAAACCTGCGAGGATACCTGATAAAATGACTTTTAAAACGGATACGAACATGGCCAGCTGACTTTAGTTGAAACTTGAATTGATATACAAATTGGTGTATACAATCGCTGACGTCGGGATCTGGTTTTTACTTTAAAACTTTTGAAATAAAAAACCCGGCTGTCGGGCCGGGCTGTACTTACATATTCTCTGGCGGCTTTCCGCAACGCCGCCGCATTTCCTGTTTGAAGCGGATTCTGTCTTCCGGCGTCATTTCCTTCCATTTGTTTCGCCAATAGCCAAACCGCGCCCCGCCGCCCGGCATTTCCGCGCTGCCGTTTTTCCAGTTTCCCCAGTTGCGCGGACCTCCGCCCGGCCTGCCGAAATTTCCGAAAAGAATGCGGCAAAGCACCAGCAGACCAACCGCCTGCCAGTAAGTGATGTAGTTAACGTCCAAAAGCGCGGGCAAAATGGCATTCCAGAGCCACCTCACCACCGCCCCGAGCAGGAGTGCTGCAAGAAGCGCGAATAGGGGAAAGAAAAATGCAAGTCGCCGTCGGTCCATACCTCGCTGGTTCATGATTGACAAATTTAATAATTTACAAACTCCCGGTAAACCGTTTCGAGCCGCTCGCGCAAATGCTTGACTGCATATCTTTTCCGGGAAATTAATGTCTTGATATTTTCGCCCGTACGGTCGGCGATTTGTTGAAAAGTCTCGTCTTCCAGCTCATTCCATACAAATACCTGCCGCTGGTTCTCGGGAAGTTCTTCCAATGCAATGGTAAACTGCTCCCAAAACAGCTCTTTCAGGTAGGTGGTTTCAGGTGAGTTATCGTCTGCAAGCAGAATCTCCTTGAAACTGAACTCGCCGTCTTCATCTTCGTAACCATAATCTTCCAGGAAATCGGGCTTTTGTTTCCGGTATTTATCAATGATCCGGTTGCGCGCCACGCGGTACAACCAGCTTCCTACCTGCTCAATCGCCTCGATCTCGGGTACACTGCTCAGCTGGTACCACACATCCTGCAAAATATCCTCCGCATCCTCGTCCGTATTGACCCGCTGACGAATGAAACCCAACAGCTGCTTGCTGTACGCGGTGACGGTTTGAATGATATTTGGCTTTTTCTGCGACAAGACTTTGGATATATGGATATACAGACGGATAGCTGGCGGAATTACTTTAATGTTTTTGCCACGAATGCACGAATGTCCACGAATATTCGTGCGCATTCGTGCATTCGTGGCATTAATAAAGATTTAAGTTTATTCTATTTCTAGAAAAAATGCAAAGGATAAGAATTGCACTATTTAAGTCTATCTGTCAAATTTCGAACGACTTGTTGCACATTTATTATAATCATAGGATTATTCTAATGTTTATAGATAACTACAAAAAGAACTTTTACCAACTCAAAACCAGCCTGTTGACATTGGATAGCATTGTAGTGTACCTTTGAATCATCAAAACAGAAAATAAGAGCAATCGGAATTAGTTTTGAAAGTCAGAGTAGAGTAAAAACATTGAAAATATAAATAGTACAATTTACTATCACATTAAACATTCAAAAAAATGAAAAAGACAATTTTGGCAATCGCAGTTTTGGTGGGAGTATCAACTGCAAATTTTTCGGTAGCTGCTGACAAAGCAAAAGAAGCAAATGCATCTATTGAAGTTGTTGCTGCTGGTGAGCTTAAATTCAAATTGAAATTAGACGGCGTTAAAGAAAGATCTACGGTATCTATCAAAGATTTCAGTGGTACAACAGTTTACAGCACTTCAATCCCTAAGTCTGAAAGCTACACGAAAATTTTTGACCTGTCTAACCTTGCTGACGGATCTTACAGCTTTGTGATCAGCAACGGAAGCGAAGTTTCTACAAAACCTTTCTCTATCTCGACTGAAACCAAACGTCAGGTTACAGCGGTAGTAAAATAATATTAAGATTTGTTGATCAAGTTATTGAAAAGGCAGCCCGGTTTGAGGCTGCCTTTTTTCGTTTAATGCTCGTTATCAGTAATTGAGCACCTTTTTCTCTTCACTGCTCTGAATCGCAAGATCGATTACCCGCGTCGTGCGAAGGATTTCTTCCGGTTTCACGGCCAGCTCTGCATCGTTAACGATCGCGTCGTAAACGTTTTGGTAAAATGAAGCGTAATCTCCGGCTTCGCTTTCGATGATGCCCGTGAACTCATGGCTGTGAAGCTTGCCCCAGCGGTCTTCCGGTTCAACGCCCCAGGGTTGGGTATCCGGTAAAATATCTTTCCGTAAAGTCTCTTCCTGCGGATCCAGGCCGCCTTTTATAAAAGAACCTTTCGTTCCGTGAAGCACATAGCGCAACTTGTTCTCATAGACCATCAGACTTGATTTGACGATCACCAGTTTGTCTTTGTAACCCAATCTGATATCAAAATAATCGTCGATCTCACTATTCGGGCGCACTGCTCTCACATCGGCGGTAACGGTTTCGGGCTCGCCGAACAAAACGAGCGCCTGGTCGATCAAATGCGGGCCGAGGTTGTACAAGTTACCACCCACCGGAACCTTCTTTTCTTTCCAGGATTCGGTGGGTACCACTTCGCGGAAGCGGTCGTAGCGGCTTTCGTATTCGACAATATCACCGAGTTTACCTTCGGCAAGTATTTTTTTGAGCGTTAAAAAATCAGAATCCCAGCGCCTGTTCTGGTAGGCGGTCAATACCAATCCTTTTTCTTCTGCCTTGGCGAAAAGTTGCCTGGCTTCTTCTTCTGTGGCTGCAAAAGGTTTTTCTATTACTACATGTTTCCCATTTTCCAGCGCATCCATCGCGTAGGGAAAGTGGGTTTCGTTGGGGGTGCAAATGAAAACAAGGTCAATCGATTCGTCGCTCAGCAGCTCGTCTACGGATCTTGCATTACCGATCTCGGGATCAAATGCCTGCGCATCGTTTTTAGTTCTTTCAACAACCGTTTTGATTTTAAAGCCGGGGTTGGTACTCAGGAAAGGGGCGTGGAAATACCTTCCCGACAAGCCGAAACCAATTAAACCGACATTCAGGATTTTTGAAGACATAGTTGTATTTAATTATTTTAGACTGAATGCAAATGTAATGCTGGTGACGATAAAACACAGGCTAAGCCTCCGCCCACAGGTCTTTTGCTTTTTGAAGATCCCTTTTCATCGCGTCAAAAACGACTTTTTTGTCAACTGTAATATTGAATGCGCCCTGATCTGCGCCGCCGAGCGGATATTCGAGATGCAGGCTGATCGGTACGTCTATTTGATTGTCTTTCAGTAGTTTAAAGTAGGTTTTAAAATCAACCATTCCTTCTCCGAGCGGTACACTTTTCGGTCCCCATTTTCCATTGTTTTTCTCCCAAATAAAATCTTTGAGCACAATGGTTCGGATACTTGGCTTGATCAGATTGAAGCCGGTTTGCCAGGATAAACCGCCTTCGAGCGTGGCGTGCCGAATATCATATTGAGCGCCCATAGTTTTGGGATTGGCTTTTTGAAGGATTTGCCAGATCTCAAACATCGATGCGCCTACCAGCCTTCCTGCGTGGTTCTGGTAGCAGCCAACAAGGTTCAGCTTCTCATTCAATTTCCCTAATCCCGTCATTTTTTCCTGGTATTGTTCCAAAAGCTGCGGAATGGTTTGCTGCTCGTTGTATTTGTACCAGTTCATCCGGTAGTATTTAAAACCCAGTTTGGACGCAGTTTCCAGCAATTTTTTGTCAATCGGATTGGTCGGATCTTCCACAGCGGTGCAAAACATCAATGGAGAAAATCCCACTTTTTTCATCGCTTCGGCTGCCAGCGGAAGGTCGGTTTCCACTTTTTCAGGCAATACGTGACCTTTCGGGCGTACAGTGAGGTCAATTCCATCAAACCCGATTTCCTTCGCCACTTCCGACATATCCTGGAAATTCAGGAATTGCAGGTGTTTTGAGAAGATATTGATTTTAAGATTTTCCGCTGGCCGGCTCAGTGGCGCGGCTACGGTTTCATTTAGTATTAATGGCGCTGCTGCTCCTGCAACAGCCGTTTTTATCAAAAATTCACGGCGGGAAATAGATGGGATCATGGATTTTTTGGATTAACAAAACAACATAAAACTGCTGGCACTTTACAAAGACGCGCTTTTCAGTAGAAATACTGACTTTCAGCTTTATTTTACTTGGTATCAGGACATTTCGACTAAAAAATATGAATGCAGAAAGTCTAAACAGGAGAGATTTCTTAAAGGCGGGCGCGGTCATTTCGTCTTTCATGATCGTGCCGCGGCACGTTTTAGGAAAAGGTTTTACAGCTCCGAGCGACAAGATCGTTTTCGGATTCATCGGATGCGGTCGGCAGGCGGGCGGGTTGAGAAACCGTTTCACGGCATTGCCCGATGTGCAGGTCGTGGCGGCTTCGGATGTGTACCCGGTCAAGTTGGAAACGTTTGTGGCTCAGGCTAATAAAAGCTATGCAGAGAAAACCGGGAAAGCGGATTATAACGCCATCCAGGGTTTTGCTGATTTCAGGGAGATATTAAACAAAAAGGATATTGACGCTGTCGTAATCGCTTCGCCCGATCACTGGCACGCACCCATGTCAGTAATGGCGGCAAAAGCGGGTAAGGATATTTATTGTGAAAAACCACTTTCGCTGACCGTCAGAGAGGGCAGGGCAATGGTGGACGCGACCCGAAAGAACAAGCGCGTGTTCCAAACCGGCAGTATGCAGCGGTCTGCGCCGGAATTTACGATGGCGGTTCAGCTCGTGAGAAGCGGGGCGATCGGCAAAATCGAGAAAGTATATATTAATGTAGGCGGGCCGCCAAAAGTCTGGGATTTGCAACCGGAAACTGTGCCGGCTGGTCTTGACTGGAAAATGTGGATGGGGCCGAATACCATCGAGCGCCCGTATAATAACCAGCTTGCGCCTGCAATGGATGCGAAATTTTGGCCAGCGTGGCGGAATTATGAAGAATTCGGCGGCGGCGGTATGACCGACTGGGGCGCGCACATGTTTGATATCGCGCAGTGGGGATTAGACATGGACAATAGCGGACCGGTCGAGCTCATTTACTCAGACCCTCAGAAGGGAATGATATTTAAATATGCAAATGGCGCCGAAATGATCCACCGGCCGATGGAAGGAAAGCAGCATTGTCATTTTGTAGGAACGGATGGGGAAGTGTTTGTGGCGAGAGGAGAGCTGAAAACTACGCCGGAAACGCTGAAAGACAAGACTTTTGCAGAGGGTGATTCCAATGTGTATGTGAGTGCCAGTCACTATCAGGATTTTATCAATGCAATTCGCAGCCGCAAGCCGCCGATCTGCGACGTGGAAGTGGGGCATCGGACTGCGTCGGTCTGCAATATCGGGAACATCGCGTACAAGCTGGGCCGGTCGCTGAAATGGGATACTGCCAAAGAAAATTTTATAAAAGATAAAGAGGCGGATCAGCTTTTAGGGAGACCTATGCAGAAAGAGTGGAAAGTGTAGCTGCACCCTAGATATTCAAAAACCGGAGACTCCTTGGGGCTCCGGTTTTTTTGTTTTAACACAACAACACATTTCCGAATGTGCCCCGGTTCTTTCAAAATGTGTATTTTTGTAAAATGAGCAATCTGCCTGTCACGATCCAATTCAGTACCCTCGACGAGCTGGACCAAGTATCTTCCGAGTTGATGAAATTGGGCAGGGATATTCCTGTCTGGCTGTTTGACGGACATATGGGCGCAGGGAAGACCACTTTGATCAAAGCACTTTGCCGGTACCTGAGCGTCACTTCCCACGTGCAGAGCCCGACTTTTTCACTTGTAAATGAATATGCGGCGGGGAAAAACACCATTTATCATTTTGATTTTTACCGTATCAAAGACGAAACCGAAGCGCTGGATATGGGCGTGGAAGAGTATTTCGATTCCGGATCCTATTGCTTCGTGGAGTGGCCGGGAAAAATCGAGTCGCTCTGGCCGGCCAAATATCTGCATCTCAACCTGCGTGCAGAAGAAAGCGGCACCAGAATATTAGAAGTATCAAAGGCATAGAAGGTTATATATAGATTCACTTTCTTCATTCAATGGCGCAACCACAGATTACCGGCTTTGAAGAGCTAGCCAAACAGTCGATTTTGTATCCCCAGGAATCGTTAATGGCTGTTAAAAAGGATCAGAATTCATTGCATATCGGCTTGCCGAAGGAAGTTTCTTTACAGGAAAACAGGATTGCGCTGACGCCTGATGCAGTGGGTATCCTGGTCAGGAACGGGCATGAAGTGTGGGTGGAACGGGACGCGGGCAAAGGGGCTAATTTGTCGGATCATGAATACAGCGAAGCGGGTGCCAAGATCGTCCAAACGCCCGAGGAAGTGTACCAGGCGAAGGTTATCCTCAAAGTGGAGCCTTTGGTAGAAGATGAATTCCGGTATGTAAAATCGGGTACTACATTAATATCAGTTTTGAATCTGCCGGTTCTTGAAAAGAAATATTTTGAAAAACTGAATGAACTTAAAATAACCGGAATAGGCTACGAGCTTATTGAGGATAAAGTGGGCGGCAAGCCTATTATCCGTGCAATGGGCGAGATTGCAGGAAGTACTGTTCTGCTGATCGCCGCGGAGTATTTATCTACTCCAAATGGCGGGAGAGGCATTATCCTGGGTGGTATTACCGGCGTGCCGCCGACCAAGATTGTGATCCTGGGCGCAGGTACCGTTTCCGAATATGCGACGCGCGCTGCGATCAGTGTCGGGGCAGATATCAAGGTTTTTGACAAACATATATACAGGCTCCAGAGACTGAAATATGCGATCGGGCAAAATCTTTACACTTCGATTATTGACTCGGATATTCTGGCTGAAGCGATTGCCAGGGCAGATGTCGTGATAGGCACAATGCGTGCCGAAAATGGACTTAGTCCGCTCGTGGTAACCAAGGAAATGGTGTCGAAAATGAAGCCGGGCTCGGTGATTATCGACGTGAGCATTGACCAGGGTGGATCTTTTGAAACTTCCAGAATGACCACACACAAAAACCCGATTTTCCGCTATAACGACGTGATCCACTATTGCGTCCCGAATATCCCGTCTCGCGTGGCACATACAGCGAGCAATGCATTAAGCAACGTTTTTCTTCCATTTTTACTCCAAACCGGCACAATAGGCGGGATTGAGGAAATGATTTATGCCAACCGATGGTTTATGAAAGGAGTGTATTGTCACAAAGGCACCCTGACCAATTCCCACATTGCCAGAAGCTTCAATATGAGGTACAAGGATCTGACATTACTGCTGGCAGCGAGGATGTAGTTAGTTATTGGCTGTTAGCTATTAGCTGTCGGCTGTTAGCTATTAGCTATTAGCTTTTGGGGAATACTAAGCGAATAGAATTTAATGTACAATATAAAGGCTGATAGCTAACAGCTAAAGGCCAACAGCTAATCAAAAAATGATCAACAACAGTAACGAAAACTCCCTGATGGATGATGCCAATTCTCCGGAATTGAATCGGAAGTTGATGGGAAATATATCTCAGGATTTCATTAAAGTGGCCGATCAACTTAAAGAGGCTTCTTACCAGATCCGCAAACGCGGGTTTTCCGAACATCCGATTTTTGCAGTTACCAATAATGAAGTGGAACTCGGCGCATTACTGATCGATTCGCAGGAGCTATCGAACGTTTTTTCGTACCGCGCTTCCTTTATGCAGGAGTTTGTAGACAGGAAACTGATCGGGGAGGAGTCGGTGCCATTATTTACCGAAAACTTCAAAAACCCCGACGAATACTGCTGCCTTTTTGCATTGATCGGCGAGTTTTCCGGTTTCGTATTTGTTCCTTATCCCGAAGACTGATTAGCGGTTTCCGGTACTTTATCACGGTTTTACGCCGCTAAGTAAACAATAGCGGTAGGTTGCAGAATGTGGCGGTTGGTTTGGGAATAATATGATTAGTTTTAATCACTGTTGTTTAAATAACCATTTCAGATATTACCCTATGGAATCAAAACTACCCCTGGAAAAAGAACTGGAACCTATCTTCCTTGTCAAATTTCCCCCTTTCTCAGAATCCGTTAAAGAGTTTCTGGTACAGTACGGTCCTTATTTCATTCTTGTTCTATCCGTCATCGCGGTTTTCGGCCTGCTTGTCGCTTTTGGTGTAAGCGGCGCGGCGCTTGGAATGGGCGCGGTGGCTCCCGGCATTGGTTTCAACTTTTACCTTAGTATTGCCTTAGGGATAGTTACCCTGATCATGTATCTGATGTCGTTTTCTCCGCTGCGGGCGAGGAAGCGCGCGGGCTGGAACCTGCTTTATTATGCATTATTAATAGGAATAGTGAGTAACCTGATCCAGCTCAGTATCCTAGGTGCGTTGATCGGCGCGGTACTTGGGTTTTGGGTTTTATTTCAAATCAGGGAGAAATACATATACTGACAATATCCGGAGGTACATTTCATCGAGCGAGCGGTTTTCCGCCCGCTTTTTTATTTTGCCACTAATCAGTCAAAATGCGCTTTCTTACTTGTAACTTTAATCATACCCCTCTACTTTGCATATTTGGGGCCTAATCACGGATTTCTCAACTTATGAATATTATTGAAGTCAGGAATGTCACCAAGGAATATTCCAACCATATTGCCCTCGACGACGTGAGCATTTCTATTCCCAGAGGACAGATTTTTGGTCTTCTCGGGCCAAATGGTGCCGGCAAAACTTCGCTGATCCGTATTATCAACCAAATCACAGGTCCGGATAAAGGCGAGATATTATTTGACGGACAAAGGTTGAACGACAGTCATATTTCCAGGATCGGCTACCTGCCAGAGGAACGAGGACTTTATAAAAAAATGAAAGTTGGGGACCAGCTGCTGTACCTGGCACAGCTAAAAGGGTTATCCCAAAAAGAGGCACTTGAAAAGCTGAAAGTCTGGTTTGTTAAATTCGATATTAAAACCTGGTGGGATAAAAGCGTTTCCGATCTCTCCAAAGGAATGCAGCAAAAGGTGCAGTTCGTTTCAACCGTGTTGCACGAGCCCGATCTGATCATTCTCGACGAGCCTTTCTCTGGTTTCGACCCTATTAATGCGAACCTGATCCGCGACGAGATTTTAGAACTGAAACAAAAAGGCAGTACGATCATTTTTTCCACCCACAGAATGGAAACCGTGGAGGAACTTTGTGATCATATTGCATTGATACATAAGTCGAAAAAAGTGCTTGACGGACCGAAAAACGTGATCAAGGAGCAATTCAAGACACATACCTATTTTGTAGAATACCGCGGTTCACTTACCGGTCAGAATGGTTTTTACGAAGTTTCTGCTGAAAAAGAGCTGGAAAACGAATACCGGCGCGCTACCATTCACCTGGAAGAAAACAGGAGTCCGAACGAACTGCTGGCCAGCTTGTTACCTTATGTCGAGATCCGGTCTTTCGGAGAAAATATCCCGAGTATGAGCGAAATCTTCATGCGTTCCGTCAACGAAATACCCGAGGCCTGACCGTCGCTTTATCATCTAAAACCTTCACAATGCGAAATATTTTCCTTGTTATTAAAAGAGAATACCTGGTTAGGGTCAAGAAAAAGTCGTTTCTGATCATGACCCTGCTCGGCCCTTTGCTGTTTGTAGGCTTTTACGCCACGGTGATCTGGGTTGCGATCGGTTCGGTGGATACCAAAACAGTACAGGTACTCGACGAGAGCGGGCTGTTCCGCAATGAATTCAAGGATTCTGAAACGCTCCATTTCGATTTTATCAATGGCAATATAGATTCTGCCAAAACGGATTTCAGGAAAACGGAAGCGAGTGCATTGGTATACATTCCCAAAAACGTGATCAGGGAACCTAAAACGGTGCGGATATACGCTTCTAAAAACGTAAGTCTCGACTTGAAATCGGAGATCGAAAAGGTGATTGAGAAGCAGATTGAAGATATTAAGCTTTCAGAAGCTGGGATTACGCACAAGATTCTCGAAGATTCGCGGGTTAATGTAAGCTCCGAGACGATCAGTCTGAGTGAGGAAGGGGAGAAAAACAGCAGCTCGGCCGCGGCTACCGCGATCGGCGGCGTTTGTGCGTTTCTGATCTATATGTCGGTTTTCATCTATGGAACACAGGTAATGCGCGGGATTACCGAAGAAAAAACGAGCCGCATTGTCGAGGTGATCATTTCTTCCGTAAAACCTTTTCAATTAATGCTGGGTAAAATCATCGGTGTCGCCCTGGTGGGACTGACCCAATTTTTACTCTGGATCATATTAACGGTTGGATTGACCAGCGCCACTTCGGCGATCGTGAGCAGTCAAATGTCAAAGGAATCGCCTCAGGTACAGCAGGAAATCGAGAAAATGCAGAACGGAATGCCGGGAAGGGGAATGCCGGGAAATGCGGTTGAAAATCCGATGGCTGAGATCCTTGGTGCGGTTAACAGCCTGAATATCCCGCTGATCCTGGGCTGTTTCCTTTTTTACTATCTGGGAGGCTATTTATTGTACAGTGCATTGTTTGGCGCGGTGGGGGCGGCCGTGGATAATGACGCGGATACCCAGCAATTTATGCTTCCTATTACGCTGCCGATCATATTCTCATTCGTATTCGCCCAGTTTGTACTCCGCGATCCCGACGGCAGCCTCGCCTTCTGGACATCCATTATCCCGTTTACATCACCGATCATCATGATGGTACGGATACCATTCGGGGTGCCCGCCTGGGAGATCGCCTTGTCGATGGTTTTACTCGTGATCGGTTTTATGGGCACCACCTGGCTTGCGGCGCGTATTTACCGGGTTGGTATCCTGATGTACGGAAAAAAGGTGACCTACAAAGAGCTCGCCAAGTGGATTTTTTACAAATAGTTCTTAACACTTTTTAAGAGACGGAAAATCTTGACCTTGTAGTAAATTTGCTAATTTTGGCCGATCATTGATAAAACTGCTCCAAAAGAGTTACCATCTTTGCATATTTTGCATATAACCTTTTCAAATTTACCGTCTTTCAGATGACCCGTTTTAACCGTTCCAACAACCTTGCGGGTTGGATTGTATTCGCAATAGCATTCATCACATACGCACTTACAGTTGAACGAACCGCCAGTTTTTGGGACTGCGGCGAGTTCATTGCCTGTGCATTTAAATTACAGGTGCCCCATCCTCCGGGAGCACCATTTTTCCTTTTAATAGGCAGGCTGTTCTCACTTTTCGCATTTGGTGATCTTACCAATGTAGCTTATTGGGTCAATATGGTATCTGTACTGAGCAGTGCATTCACCATCCTTTTCCTGTTCTGGACCATTACGCTGCTTGCCCGCAAGTTTGTTGCGAAAACTGAAATTGAAATGACCAATGCCGATACGATCCTGGTGATCGGTGCCGGTTTGATCGGCGCGCTGGCTTATACCTGGTCTGACTCGTTCTGGTTCTCTGCGGTTGAAGCGGAAGTGTACGGAATGTCGTCGTTTTTTACGGCTATCGTAATCTGGGCCGTATTCAAATGGGAGCGTGTGGAAGATCCTGCTGCTGAAAACCGCTGGCTGATCCTGATCGCATACTTGGTAGGACTTTCAATCGGTGTCCATTTGCTGAACCTGGTTACGATCCCGGCGCTTGCACTGGTTTATTATTTCAAGAAATACCCTAAAACAAGCGTTTTTGGCGGTATTATGGCATTTGCAGGCGGATTGGTTATCCTGGGTATTATCAACTCTGGTATCATTCCCGGCTTACCGAGTATTGCGGGTAAATTTGAGATTTTCTTTGTCAACTCACTTGGAATGCCCTATAAATCGGGTGTGATATTCTTCATCATTATCTTTATCGGCGCCCTGATCTGGGGGATCCGCTATTCGCACCAGAAAGGAAATGTGTTGCTGAATACCGGCTTGCTTTCACTTGCTTTTGTATTGATCGGCTATGCCAGTTATCTGATGGTACTGGTTCGTGCAGAATACAATCCGCCTATTAATGAAAACAATCCGAATGACGTACTGAGCTTCGTTTCTTACCTGAAAAGGGAACAGTATGGAAGCCGGCCTTTGCTTTTCGGACCTTCTTTCGTTTCCCGGCCGGTAAGCCAGAAACGCGGTGCACCTATGTACCGGAAGCAGGACGGAAAGTACGTTATCTACGATTACCGACCTGAATACGAATACGAACCAGGCAGCAGCATGCTCCTGCCGCGTATGTACAGCACCCAGCCCGGCCACCCGCAGCTATACCAGCAAATGACCGGCCTGGCCGAAGGCCAAAAACCGACGATGGGGCATAACCTCTCTTTCATGTTTTCCTACCAGATCGGGCACATGTACTGGCGCTATTTCCTCTGGAATTTCGTAGGCCGGGAAAGTGACGAGGAAGGCGCGGGCAATATGCTTCCGTGGGATGCCGGTAAGAAATATCCGGAGCCGATCGCGAACAATAAGGCACACGATAACTTCTTCATGCTGCCGTTTCTGCTCGGTCTTTTTGGCGTGGTGATGATGTATTTCAGGCAAAAACGTGACCTGCTTGTATTGGGACTGTTATTTGTACTGACTGGCGTGGCACTTGTAGTGTACCTCAATTCCCCGCCGACTGAGCCGCGTGAGCGTGATTATATTTACGTGGGTTCGTTCTATATTTTCTGTATCTGGATCGGATTTGGCGTATTGGCTATTGCCGATGCGATCAGCAAGTTTGTTTCAAATGCATCTTCAAGAGCCGCGATTGCGACTGGTGTTGCGCTGGTGGTGCCCGTGATTATGGGCGTAAAAGGTTGGGATAACCACAACCGCAGCCACCGTTACCATTCTGTTGATTTTGCCAAAAATCTCCTTAATTCCTGCGCACCGAATGCGATCCTATTTACGGGCGGGGATAACGATACTTTCCCTTTATGGTATGTTCAGGAAGTGGAAGGTTTCCGTACCGACGTGCGGGTTTGTAACCTGAGCTTACTCGGTACCGACTGGTATATTGACCAGATGAAGCGCAAAACGTATCTGTCGGAGGCGCTGCCTATTTCTTTGGATAAAAACAATTATGCTTTCGGTAAAAATGATATCGTGCCTTTCTATGAAATTCCGAGCGTAAAAAATGGCATTAACCTGAAAGAATATCTTGGGTTGGTGAAACAGGAAAACAAAGCGATCCAGGTTCCGTTGACCAGCGGGGATATGACTTCGATCCTGCCTTCGTCTGTATTATTCCTTCCTGTGAATGCGGAAGCGGTGAAGAAAATGAATATCATCAAATCTGACCTGATACCGTTTGTAAGTGACTCTATCAGCTGGACGATCGGTAAAGGTGATTTGTATAAATCTGATCTGATTATGCTGGATATCATCGCAACCAACGACTGGCAGCGTCCGATTTACTTCTCTTCTACTTTGGGTGGATCGAGTTATCTGAACCTGAAAGAATACATGCAGCTGGAAGGTTACGCCTACCGTTTACTGCCCGTAAAAGTGCCGGGTGCAACCGACGGTTACGTGAATGCAGATGTGATGTACAATAATCTGATGACGAAAATGTCGTGGCGTGAGCTAGATAACCCGAACACGTATTACGATAATACATATCTGGGTTCGCCGGTAGCAACCGCAAGAATTGCGTTTTTAAGATTAGCTGGTCAGCTTTTGGCTGATGGTCGCAAAGATGAAGCTAAGAAAGCGATCGACAAATCATTGGCGACCATGCCGGACAAGAGCATTCCTTATGATCAGTTCTCAGCCAACTTTATCGGACCGTTATTTGATCTAGGTGAAGCTGCACGTGCATTGAAAATCGCGGATACGATGGCACTTCGCGCCGACGAAGTGTTGACGTGGGCCAAAGAAAACGGTACCACCAAGCGCCGCGACAGCAATGTTTACCTGTACATCCTGCAAATCATCGTGCAGGAATGCCGCGAAGCGAAACAGGAAGTCGCTGCTAAAAAATACGAAACGATATTCCAGAAACACCTGGCCGCATTCAATATGTACGGCGGCGGGCAGTAGCACTTCGGCTTCGCTCAGTGTGACAGGGCGACTTGCCTAAGTCTGTCTGAGCGCAGCCAAAGATCACCTACCACACTGTCAGTCTGAGCGCAGCCGAAGATCACCTACCACACTGTCAGTCTGAGCGCAGCCGAAGACCTGTCCGACCGCGCAACCCAAGACCTGTCACCCTGAGCGCAGTCGAAGGGCTAATCCAGCTCGACTTTCACCCAAACCAAACGGTGATCCGAGCTGGATTCTCTTTTTTCTACCAGCTCAGCCAACGGTTCCCCCACTGCGGGCCAGAAAACGCCGCTCTTAATAACCTTAAAGCCTTTTTTGGAAGGAAGTACATAGTCGGCACGCATGCGCCAGAATGCTGTGTGGTTTTTAGCAAATATACTGGAACTGCTATGCTGCGCCCCGCCGCTGCTTGCTGGCGGCATTTCATTGTTGACTTTCGGATGTGCTAATAAAGCACGAATTCCCTCACCAATCGCATTGCCTTCGTCGGGAGAAGCATTCTGATCGCCTAGAATTACGAATGCAGCATCGGCAGCCAGCCCGCCTTTTTTACCCTTATCATCATAAATATAAGCGCCGTCGCTGATGTAATCTTTCCAGAAACGTATCTCATCGTGGTTCCGCTTCCCGTTCCGATCTTCCTCGCCGTCGAAGGAAGGCGGGGTAGGGTGGCTGGCCAGGAAATGGACCGTCTTTTCTCCAACTTGTACTGGGATATCCCAATGCGATTTGGAAGAAAGCGGGAAAAGCGCCCAGGCTTCGGGAGTATACCAGTCGGAACCATCGGCATTCGTCGTTTTCAGCGCGCCGGGCATATCTTTCCATTTAAAATGTTGGAAAGTTCTGACGTTCGCAGTGTCAATTGGAAAGCGCGAAAGTAACACCATTCCGTATTGTCCGGGATAATTCCCAAAGCCCCACGCATCGGCACCATATTGCTCAGCCTTCCCGTTCCTGTCCAGATCGAACGGACTCGGCTGGCCGGTATTGACGGTTGAATAGTAATAATAGGGATAGTCGATTCCTTTTACACCTTCGGAATCGCTTTTTAGGTAATTCCTGATAAATGCGCCTGCGCCTGCATTGCCGTCCTGGATATAGTCAAATTCGTTCAGCAGAATTACATCCGGTCTCACAGTCTTGATAATCTTCGCGATATTCCTGATCTGCTGATTAGTCCCTGACGCAAGTTCTTTTACCAAAACCTGCTCGGAAAGTCCTTTTGTACCTCTTGGAAAGTAATTTTCGGCTTCCATACTCACATTGTAGGTAGCGAAAGTAAGCTCGGCGGATTGCGCCTGCATGATAATCGGGCTGGCAGTAAGCAAAAGTGAAAGGAGTGAATTTTTCATTTATTTAAAAAACGTAATGATTGTCAACGAAGCGTTAATAACTGCTTTATGAATCTGGAAACAAAAAAAGCCGCCTCAGGTTCAGAGGCGGCTTAGTATTTTTTGTATGATATCAATGAAAAAAGTCTTTCATTTTGTCAAAAAAGCCTTTTTCATTCTTGCCCGGCTTAGGCTGGAAGTTTGGTGAGTGACGCAATGCTTCCAAAGTTTCACGCTCGTCAGAAGACAATTGCTGCGGTGTCCACACATTAATATGAACCAGCTGGTCGCCTTTTCCGTAACCGTTGAGGTCTTTAACGCCCTTACCTTTCAAACGAAGGATTTTCCCAGCCTGCGTGCCCGATTCAACGGTAATACGCGCTTTTCCGTCGATCGTCGGTATCTCAACAGAAGTACCCAGCGCTGCGTCGATAAAGCTGAGGTGCATGTCGAAAATGACGTTGTTTCCATCACGTTTCAATAATGGATCCTCTTCTTCTTCGATCACGATCAGCAGGTCGCCTGCCATTCCGCCACGCGTAGGTACATTACCTTTGCCCGACATCGATAGCTGCATTCCTTCTGCCACGCCACCCGGGATATTCAGGGTGATCAGATCGTCCTGCAACAATCTGCCTTCGCCTGCACAGGAGTCGCACCGTTCGCTGATAATCTTCCCGTCGCCGTTACAGGTCGGGCAAGTGCTCGTCGAAACCATCTGGCCCAGCATCGTGCTAACCACTTTACGAACCTGTCCGGTACCGTTACAGCTGTTACAGTTCGTAAGGGAAGTACCGTGTTTCGCGCCATTTCCACCGCAGGTATTGCAGGTTACGTGACGTTTTACTTTAATTTTCTTCTCAACACCATTGGCAACTTCTTCCAGGTTCAGTTTCAGCTTGATCCGCAGATCCGAACCTTTACGAACCCGGCGACCGCCGCCTCCGCCCTGGCGACCGAATATGTCCCCAAACGGACTGCTGTCACCAAATATATCTCCGAATTGAGAGAAGATATCGTCCATCGTGAAACCGCCGCCGCTGAATCCGCCTGCGCCGCCTCCACTCGCTCCACCCACGCCCGCGTGACCAAACTGATCATAGCGTGCACGTTTATTTTCGTCGCTGAGAATGCTGTAAGCCTCCGCTGCTTCCTTAAATTTATCCTCCGCGGTAGGGTCCTCCGGATTTTTATCCGGGTGAAACTTGATTGCAAGCTTTCGGTAAGCTTTCTTAATGTCCTCTGCCGCTGCCTTCCGGTCTACGCCCAGTACCTCGTAATAATCTCTTTTCTTTGCCATTATTTCTTGTAATGTATCATGTAAAGCGGCTGTGCAATCTTGTATCAGGCGCCCACGATCACTTTCGCGTAGCGGATCACCTTATCATTTAAATAGTATCCTTTTTCAATTTCGTCGATTACCTTGCCTTTCAAGTCCTCAGATGGAGCAGGGAACTGTGCGATCGACTCGTGAATTTCAGCATCAAAGGTTGCACCCTTAGATTCCATTGGTTTTAATCCTTTGGATTCCAGCGCTTTGAATAACTTATTGTAGATCAGATCAACACCTTCTTTCAATGCTTCCACATCCGTTGAAGAATCGAATGAAACCTTTGCTCTTTCAAAATCATCCACTATCGGGAGGATCAGCTTCACCGTGTCTGCGCCTGCGCCGGAGATCATTTCCAGTTTTTCCTTTGCAGTTCTTCTACGGAAATTTTCAAAATCGGCGTAAAGGCGAATGTATTTATCCTTCAACTCGGCGATCTCGGTTTTAGCAGCTGCCAACGGATCGGTGTCAGCAATTTCGGAAGGTACTTCACCTGTTATTTCCTGTCCTGCATTGTCCAGCGGGACGGAATTGGAAATTTCATTGTTTTCACCTGTTGCCGTGTTGTCAGTTTCTAATGGCGCATTTTCCTCGTTCATTTCGTAATTTTTGTCTTGATCTATATTAAATTCTTTGTTTTCAGCCATAATTCTTAGCATTAACGTGACTTATGCAATGCCCCATTAAGAGTAAATTATTTTGCCAGAGCTAAATTACTGACAAGATGGCATTTTACAATCAATTTGTAAATTTGCAAGATGACGACCGCAGATTTAGTAAGCCAGGAAAGGAGTGAGTTCGTGAAGAGGAAGGCGACGGAAGTAGGTTTCGACTTCTGCGGGATCTCCAAAGCCGAATTTCTGAGAGACGAAGCGCCGAGGCTGGAAAATTGGCTGAAAAAAGGGCAGAATGGCGCGATGGGCTATATGGCCAACCATTTTGACAAGCGGCTTGATCCGACCAAACTGGTGGAAGGTGCTAAAAGCGTTATTTCCGTACTCCTCAATTATTATCCTGAAAAACGCCTGCCCGAAGGAGACGAAGACCTCAAAATTTCCAAATACGCTTACGGGACAGATTACCATATTGTATTGAAAGAGAAGCTGGCCGCATTAATGCTTGCGATCAGCGAAGAGGTGGGCGAAGTAAATGGACGCGTGTTTACCGATTCGGCGCCGGTGATGGACAAGGTATGGGCTGCAAAAAGCGGACTGGGCTGGGTGGGCAAGCATTCGAACCTGCTGAACCGCGACATGGGCAGTTTCTTCTTTATAGGGGAAATCATTTGCGACCTCGAACTGGCACCCGACGGTCCGGTCCAGGATTATTGCGGAACCTGCACCCGCTGCATCGATGCCTGCCCGACCGATGCGATCACGGAACCGTTCGTGGTAGACGGTAGTAAGTGCATCAGCTACTACACGATCGAACTGAAAGAGGCAATACCGGAGGATGTGCGCGGGAAGTTCGACAACTGGATTTTTGGCTGTGATATCTGCCAGGATGTGTGTCCCTGGAACCGGTTTTCGAAGCCGCATACCACACCCGAATTCAACTTACCGGAAACGGTGGCAGGCTATCAAATGAGCGATTGGCTGGAAATTACGGAGGAAGTGTTCAAAGAAATTTTCAAACGGTCGCCTATAAAAAGGGCCAAATTTGATGGTTTGAGGCGGAATATAGATTTTGTTATATCCTCTAAATAAAAAGCACAACTAATAGGTAATCCTTTTATATTTGGGCTCGGGAGTTCCTTTCGATGGCTGAAAAACACACTCAATATTATGAGAAAACAATCTGTCAATCTTTGGGCCGTGCTGGTGTGCGTAGTGATAGGGCAAGTGATTCCGGCTTTATGGTATGGCGCATTTTCTGATACCTGGATAGCGTTGAACGGATTCACACCGGAGCAGATCAAAGCAGCTACAAGCCCGGCTCCCTATCTTGCAAGTATCGTTTCTTCTTCTTTCACGGCGTATACGATCGCCTGGGTTTTTACTAAAATCCCCGTTAAATCGTCATTCGCCGGTCTTCTGATCGGGCTGCTCTTTGGGGTAGTCTTCGTCTTGCTGGAAACCGTCGTGAAGGATATGTTTTCTTTCAAACCTCTGCTATTATCATTGATCGACGGCGGTGTAAGTGCTATCGTTTATGGTATTACCGGTAGCATCCTTGGTGGCTGGCGCAAATACGAGTAGGCAGCGATTCTGTCTCTTAGCTTTATCTTCTTTTAATACTAGTTCTGGTAATCACCGCATTAATCCGACAGCTTAATCTATGCTGTTTTAGGTGGAGTTTGTATTAACATTGCCTTATTATCACATAATCTATACAAACCATAGATTATGGAGCAGCGTCTTCGAGCACGCAGTTACAATATTCCGTACTTATAAATGTTTCTTCGACAAATAATATTTTACGGCAATGGAAAAGTTCAGGTTTTGATACCTGAAATTGCATTTCAGCCGGAATATTAGTTTAGTGCAATTAAATTTTTCGAAATAAATTGTTAGTGTTGTGAAATACATTTAAATTTCACCGAATTAAAGAATGCCGAATATTCTATAAGGTCGGTATACTTGATAATAAACCCGGATTCTCTCAACAAGAATATTACACAACCTTCCAGTATCCCAGCACGGGTAGCTCACTACGAAGGTTAAACAGAGCAAAATTCACTTACGCCGAATGATAGTCCGTCCAAGAATTCGGTAGAGGAAGAAATTAAAATATTTTAAAATATTGCGCTGCGCATTGCAGGTGAAGATCTTATTTAATCGATTGTTTAACCTCTAATTTGCCAAAGTACCGCTTGCCTATGATTTAATACTCTACGTCCCCTAACAGAATAAGTGCTTTATAGCTAACCACTTTAAGGCTTTCAACGCTTCGATCATCCTTCCGGATGTATGGAGCCTCCATGACAAATTTTTCTTAACATTTAACAACAATCATTATGAAAAGAAAGCAAGAAGTAAAGTGTCCCATGTGGATGAAACTTACTTTTTACCAAATGGTCCTTCTTTCAGCCTCCGTGGGCGCATCGTTTGCTGCACCCATGTCGCTGGGGAACAATCTGAAAGTAACCGTTAAACCACGCCTGAATGTAAAACCTGTTACAGGTAGAGTAACCGACAGCAAAGGCGAGGCTGTGCCGGGGACTACTGTGTTGATCAAAGGAAGCGAAACAGGTACAATCACCGATGCCGAGGGTAAATACACGCTCGACGTTCCGAACGACGGGACGATTCTGGTGTTTTCGTCGATCGGTTTCAATAGCAAAGAAGTTACAGTTGGGGCGCAAAGTACATTGGATGTGGTTCTCGAAACATCCTCTGCTGTGCTTGAAGAAGTAGTGGTAACAGCACTTGGTATCCAGCGCGATAAAAAAGCACTGACTTATGCAACCCAGCAAATAGGCGGTACCGAATTGCGCCAGGCTGCCAATACCAACTTTGTTGATGCCCTTAACGGTAAGGCAGCGGGTATTGATATCAAGGTAAGTAGCTCAGGAGCAGGCGGTTCTACGCGCGCTGTTCTTCGGGGAAATAAATCGTTACAGGGTTCCAGTGAGGCCCTTTATGTAATTGATGGTATTCCTATGGTGAATAACAAAGGCGGGCAGCCGGGTTCTTACGGCGGAACAGATGGAGGAGACGGACTTTCTGCTATCAACCCTGCGGATATCGAGAGTATCAGCATTTTGAGGGGAGCGAATGCGGCTATTCTTTATGGTAGCCAGGGAGCAAATGGTGTTATTTTGATTACAACCAAAAAGGGACAGGAAGGAAAATTGTCTGTGGATTTCAATTCCAGCGCAGTTTTGGAGCAAGTATCCGGTCTTCCTGATTTCCAGTATCGTTATGGTACAGTGGGTGGAGATTACAGCTGGACTCCGGTAGGAACTCCTGAGGTTAAATCAGACAGTTACCAGAAAGATTATATCAAAGATTTCTTCCAGACCGGGGCTACATTTACCAACTCGGTATCAATCACCGGAGGGAATGCGAAGACGAACGTTTATTTTTCTTACGCTAATATTTCGTCCAAAGGTGTAATGCCAACAAACACCTACAATAAGAACAACTTCTCGTTCAGACAAAGCACCAGGCTGCTGAAAGACAAGATCACGATCAGTTCAGGGGTGATTTTATCTGCGGAAACATCCAAAAACCGTCCGGGTGCAGGTTACTACAACAACCCGCTGACGGGACTGTACCTGTTTGCCAGAGATCGTGACTTCAATAGCTTCAAAAATGGGTACTCCGTATTTAACGAAGAACGGAATATGGATAAAATGAACTGGTATTCGACCGAAGAGAAGCAGAACAATCCTTACTGGGAATTGAACAAAAACCCGAAGCTGCAAACGTACAGAAGGATCATCGCCAATATGAAGCTGTCGTACGACATTCTGGAAAACCTGAAATTCGAGGTAAGGGGTAATATCGATTATAATAATGTACTGGACGATAAGCGTTACGCGGCGGGTGGTAACTCGGTGAGCGTGAGCCCGAACGGTACATGGGCTTATAACAAATACACAGATCAGGCAATTTACACAGATGGTATCCTGAGCTACAATACTAATTTTGGAGATTTCAGTGTGAATGCATTGGCTGGTCTCAGCTTCCAGAAAAATACGTATTTCGATGGACTGAGCGTTGCAAACGGTACCGTATCGCTTCAATATCCGAACGTATTCACATTTGCGAACATGCCTTATAACGTGATTTTCAATAATCACCCGGATTATAGCAAAACCGTTAAACAAGGCGCATTTGCTAACTTGTCACTTGGGTTCAAGGATTTCCTCTTTCTGGATCTGGCCGGACGTAATGACTGGGCTTCTACGCTGGCTCTTACCGGAAACCAATCTTACTTTTACCCATCGATCGGTGGATCAGCAGTAATCAGTCAGATGATTGATCTGCCTCAGGCGATTTCATTGCTGAAAGTAAGGGCTTCGTTCTCGCAAACTGCCAACGAGGTACCATATAACAGGGTGCTTCCATTGAGCACCATCGGCGGAGCGGGCGGACCAACGGGTATTGGTGGTATCAACAGACCTACGCAGGTTCCGTTTACCAACCTGAAGCCTGAAAAAATCGTAGCGAATGAATATGGTCTTGAAATGAAATTTTTCAAAAACAGGTTAGGTGCTGATTTTACTTATTACAATGGCGCGAGTACCAATCAGTTCCTTTCGCTTGCAGCTCCGTCGGGCTCAGGATATACGACCTATTTTGTGAATGCAGGAAGGATCGAAAACCATGGATTTGAGTTTACACTGAATGCTGAGCCTTTTCGTACCGACAATTTTAGCTGGAACACGACAGTAAATGCTTCTCAAAACAAAAACAAGATCGTAGAACTGATCACTTCAAACCCTAATTATCAAGTGGGCGGCGACGATGAAGGTTTTGCGTCGATCATCAAAGCGGGTGGTTCTTTCAATGATGTATACATTTTTAAGTTTGCAAGAAACGATGCAGGAGCGATCATTCTGGACAAAAATGGCGTTCCTACCAAAGCTGCCAAGCAGGAACTGGTGGGTAATGTAAACCCTAAGCTTCTTTTGGGATGGACCAACAATGTGAGCTATCGCAACTTTTTCGCAAGCGTTCTCGTAAATGGTAAATTTGGCGGTGTCGCATTCTCCAAAACTGAGGCATTCCTTGATTCTTACGGTGTAAGTGAAAAATCTGCCGAGGCGAGAGATGCGGGAACAATGGCCATTAATGCAGTTACACCTGAGGGTGCAGCGGTTACTTCCATTGCTCCGTACACGTACTACTCTGCGATCGGTGACAGAAACAAGATCATGGAACCTTATGTGTTTTCAAGAACTAATGTCAGACTGGGACAATTTGTAATAGGCTACAACCTGAAAAGCAAAGCTGCAAACCCTGTATTTAGAGATGCTTCTATCTCATTCGTAGGCAGGAACTTGTTCTTCTTCTACAAAAAAGCACCTTTCGATCCGGAACAGGCGATGACTACCAACAATGCGATGCAGTCTACCGACGTGTTCGGTTTGCCCGCAACAAGGTCTTACGGCTTGAACCTAAAGGTTACATTCTAAAAACTCTAAAATCATTGATATGAAAAAAATATTCATTGCCCTGGTATCACTGATCGCGTTCGCGGCGTGTACAGACAATTTTGAAGAGATAAATAAAAACCCGAACCAGATCTCAGACGAGTTGCTGAAGCAGGATTTCAACCTGGTAGGTTCACCGTTTTCCAACATGATCTTCAATCTGAACGGTCACCAGATCGAAGAAGATCTTTGGGCCGACAACTGGATGGGATTCATGGGAACACCTACGGATTTTGTTGGTAATGTAAACAATACCACTTACTACATTCGCTGGAACACCTATTGGGACCGGGTATATGGTAGTGTAATGTCCCCAGCAAAACAGGTGATCCAGCTAGCGGCTGACAATAACCTGCCGCTGTTTGCTACATGGGCTAAATTGATCCGTATTGCTGCAATGTCCAAATTGACGGCTGCGCACGGGCCGGTCATTTATTCTCAATATGGTACTACCGCCAATTCTATTTTGTACGATAAAGAGTCTGAGCTTTACCCGATGTTTTTCAAGCAGCTCGATTCTATCCAGGTTGATCTTGCAGCAAATAAAGAGTACACCGGGTTCAGGAAATTTGACCCGACAGCTTACGCAGGCAGTATTCCGCGGTGGCAGAAAGTGGTTAACTCGCTTCGTTTGAGATTGGCAATGCGCCTTTCAAAAGTAGATCCTGCGCTGGCGAAAACCGAGGGTGAAAAGGCTATGGCTGATCCTGCCGGCTTGATCACGACCAATGCTGACAATTTTATTAATTCCCTGAACGGTGCAAAAATTCCCGTGGCTCAGATTTCTTATGAATGGGATGATACCCGCATGGGTGCGCCGATGGAATCTTTCCTGGTGGGTTTAAAAGATGGCCGGATCTCGCAATTCTATGCACCTATGTCTGCGGCGAACGCTGCGTTGTATAAAGATCATCCAACTGTGCCCTACAAAGGGATCCGCAATGGTGCTTTTATCAAGGCGAAAGCAGATCACGTACCTTTCTCGAAAGTGGCTGAAAGCTTTCAGACTGTCCAAACCAGAAGGAATTTTACGGCGGCCGAAGTTGCTTTTCTGAAAGCGGAGGCTGGACTCAGGGGCTGGGCAGGTGCAGGCGATCCGAAAGCCAATTATGAAAATGGTGTGAGATTGTCATTCGCTGACTGGGGTGCAGGCGGCGTAGATGCTTACCTCGCGGACGCAACGAGCAAGCCGATCAATTACGTTGATCCGATCGATGCCCGTAACAACTTCACTGCCTCTTCCACCATTACCGTGGCCTGGAACAATGCAGATTCGAATGAATTGAAACTGGAAAAGATCATTACCCAGAAATACATCAATACTTTCACCAATACGATGGAAGCGTGGGTGGATTTCAGGAGAACCGGTTATCCGAAAATCCCACATGTCGCCAAAAATGACAGCAATGGAGATTGGGGTGTTATTCCGGCGAATGAATGGATCAAAAGAATGCCTTTTGTGAATGCAGAAAGAAATGGCAATACAGCTGCCGTTGCAGATGCGGTAACCAAAATGGGCACGGGCGCAAAAGATGATATTGCAACGCGGTTGTGGTGGGATACCGGTAAAGTTGCCAACTTCTGACACGCAGCAACTCAGTATTTAACTCATTTTTTAATATGCTTAAAAAGCGGCAGGGGATCCAACTTCCCTTGCCGCTTTTGTATTTATTATGCTACCTGGTAATCGATATTGACCTAAAATTGGATAGTTTTGGCAACACAATTCCTGATGCGCTCAACGATGACCAAAGCACTGATCCTGCTGATTTTGACCCTTACGCTGCCTGTTTTGCATACTTATGCGCAAAATCGGGCGGGTGCGGAGTGGAAAAAAGATAGGGTTGAAGATACGGTGACGGTCAAGGAAAAGGACGCTGAAAAGCATTATGTGCCCACGTGGCAATTCGGGTTGAATGGCGGGTTGGCGAAACGACTTTTCAGGTCGGGAATAATCCCAACTTCGGCAGAGGAAAAATACATTGATGATCTGAAATCGGGTATTTCTTTTGGCGCAAATGCCTCCTACTTTTATTGGAAGCAGATCGGTTTCGGGTTGGTTTTTGATCGGTATCAGAGTAAGGCTACTTCGGAAGACGGCCTGACGGAAAGTGTACTGATCCAGCATTTAAGCGGCGCGGTGAGTTACAGAAGTGTTTTGAAAAGCTTAAAAACTTCCGTGATCAGTTCCTTTATGCTGGGTTACCAGCCTTATCGGAACAAGGCGATAGCAAATGCGGAGCAGCTCACATTTTCCGGAAATACGATGGGGTGGGGGCTGAGTGTTGGCATCGAGCGCAGGCTGGGTAATCGCCTCGCATTAAACCTGACCGGCAGCGCCATGATGGGAGCGATTTACCGAATGAAAAAAGAAACCCCTCTTCACACAACAATCCTGCATTTATCGAAAGATGATCACGTAGATTTATCCAGAGCGTCACTGACATTGGGGCTGCGGTTCTTTTGAGTTATTTTGTTAAATTTGATTAAAACAGATTCATCATGGTAATTGAAAGAACTGACAAAGAAGTAATAATCAGGCTGCCGGCTACTGTTGACATTGAAGATCTTCAGGAGTTCGTTCATTTCGCGCGCTATAAAGAACTTACTTCCAAATTCCGGGTAGACCAAGAGGAAGTTGACGACATGGCGAGCAGTATCAATGCAAGCTGGTGGAAAGAGCACGGCAGCCAGCACAGCAAATGAGGATCGTCGTAGACACTAATATTGTTTTCAGCGGAATATTAAACTCTTCAAGCCGGATTGGCCATATTTTGATTAATTCGAAGAAGCATTTCGAATTTTTTA
Organism: Dyadobacter sp. CY343; assembly: GCF_021390335.1. Classification (GTDB taxonomy): domain Bacteria; phylum Bacteroidota; class Bacteroidia; order Cytophagales; family Spirosomataceae; genus Dyadobacter. The sequence continues at coordinate 682,625 of NZ_JAJUXK010000001.1, forward strand.
CCTGCAATTTTCTGGAAGCTGAAATATCAAAGCATCAGGGAAAGCTATTAAAGCTTACTAAACTGGAACCTTACGAGTTAGCCGAACTACAAAAACTCGTTACCGCAAACATTATATTCATAAATGAGCAACTCATTCCGCCGGTAGAAATGCTGAGGGCTGAGACACTTTTAATGGATATAGATATCAACGATACGCCGTTTGTTGCCCTCACCAATTACCTCGATTGCAAACTATGGACCGGCGATAAAGTGCTGATCGAAGGGCTTCGCGACAAGGGGTATGAACATACGATCACTACTTCCGAACTTTCTCAATTACTGTCGGAACTCGAAATACGCTGAGGCACTATCCTGTTTTTTGCTTTCAACCAGCAATAACTTGCATGCGTATTTCTAATCAATATTATCACTAAGTAACGGAAAAATTGGATTTGCGAGTCTGATGTAGGGAGGCTGCGGAGTTGGGACAATCTTAAAATTACTGAAAGGTGTGCCGCAACCCGGGTAGTATTCCGTTATTTTGGATTTATAATTCTAAACTCTTAATAGCCTGACATGAATAAATTGCGTACCTGCCGCCTAATATGGCTTCTGATCTGTGCATTATCAATAAATATCTTCTCAAACAGCGTCGCTCAGGCGCAGAAAAAGAAGCCGGTAGTTGTGTTCGTTACTGGCGATCATGAATATAGCGGAGAAGAAACCCTGCCGATCGTAGCAGCAGAGCTGGAAAAAAATTACGGGATGAAAACCATTTTCCTGAAAGCAAAAGACGGTCCTAATGATGAAAAAAATATCCCGGGGCTGGAAGCATTAAAGGATGCGGATCTTGCCATTTTCTATCTCAGATGGAGACAGTTACCAAAGGATCAGCTTGCTCATATTGATGCTTACTTGAAATCCGGGAAACCGTTAATGGGTTTCCGGACAACCACGCACGCATTCAATTTTCCAAAAGGACACGAAAGTGAAAAGTGGAATGCATTTGGAGAGTTTGCATTGAATTCGCCTCCGGGATGGGGCGGCGCAGCCAAGCACACGCACTATGGACACGAAAGCAGCACGGATGTAACCGTAAATCCGGACCAGGCAAATAACCCTATATTGACCGGAGTAACTGGCCCGTTCCACGCCAGATCGTGGCTCTACCGCGTCCTGCCGGATTATCCTACCAAAGGTTCTACATTACTTTTGACAGGTAAAGCTGTGAATGCAGACAAAGAAGCGATTGAAAATCCGGTTGCGTGGACAGGTACCAATTCATTTGGGGCCAAAATTTTCATGACAACCCTTGGGCATCCAGACGATTTTAAACTCGAACCTTTCCAGCGACTGATTATCAATGCAATACACTGGGAGCTCGGTAAGCCGATCCCGAAATGGAAAGGCAAAATGAATATCGACGTGACCTACCGCACCGCAAATTAGTACCCGCATACTTCCTAATCCCAACCTAAGAATTACGAATTAAAATGTCTAAACCCAGGAAAATCAGCGTTCACGTATCGCTTATTGCATTTGGATTGGCGTTGATCGCATTCAGTGCATTCAAATTCAATCAAACCGCTTCCATTGCTATTCAGAAAGGCTCTCACATTGTTTTGCTAGGAAACAATCTGGGCTCCAGAATGATGAATTACGACAACTTTGAGACGGAGCTCCACGTACGTTATCCGCAGAACGAGCTTTTTATCCGCAATATGTGCGACGGCGGCGACACGCCCGGTTTCAGGCCGCATTCGAGCCGCAATTCTCCCTGGGCTTTTCCGGGAGCTGAAAAGTTTCAGACAGAGCTGGCTAATCCGTCACAAAGTGAAGGTCATTTTGATACGCCCGATCAATGGTTAACCCGCCTCAAAGCCGACGTGATCATTGCTTTTTTTGGTTATAATGAATCTTTTCAGGGTAAAGAAGGGCTGGCAAACTACAAGGCTGAGCTGGATGCATTCATCAAATACACATTAACCCAGAAATACAACGGCTCCACGGCACCCAAGCTGGCGATCGTTTCTCCTATCGCATTTGAAGATCTGTCTGGTACTTATGATTTACCCAACGGTAAAAAGGAGAATGAGAACCTGTCCCTCTATTCGAAGGCAATGAAAGAGGTCGCGGACCAGAATAAAGTCTTGTTCGTGGATGCATTTACCCCGTCTCAAAAATGGTATGCAGATACCCAGGAGCCACTTACGATCGACGGTTCGCAGCTGAACGCCGAAGGTTACAAGAAGTTGGGCGTATTGCTGGCTGATCAGGTATTCGGAAAAGCTGCACCAAAAGCACAGGCGAACAGAAAGCTGATCCATGATGCGGTAGACGAGAAAAACTGGATGTGGCACAACGATATCAAGGTCCCGAACGGCGTGCACGTTTATGGCAGAAGGTACAATCCGTTTGGGCCTGACAATTATCCTGCGGAAATAGAGAAGATCCGGGAAATGACGGATATCCGCGACAAGGCGGTGTGGCTGGCAGCTTCAAAAGGACAGAAAACGGATCTGGCCGCAGCGGATAAAAATACAAAGCCGCTTCCTCCGGTTAAGACGAATTTTAACCCGGAAAAAAATGGCAGTCTTGAATACCTCTACGGCAAGGATGCATTAGGTAAATTGAAAGTGCCGGAAGGTTATAAAATCGAGCTTTTCGCTTCGGAGGAGGAGTTCCCGGACCTTGCTAAGCCTATGCAAATGTCTTTCGATAACAAAGGCCGCCTTTGGGTTGCGACCATGCCGAGCTACCCGCACTATAAGCCGGGTGATACCAAGCCTGACGACAAGATTATCATCCTGGAAGATACAAATAACGATGGTAAGGCAGACAAGCAAACGGTTTTTGCCGACGGTCTGCATCTACCGCTGGGTTTCGAGATAGCGCCGGAAGGCGTCTACGTTTCGGCCGGTACCAATTTGAAATTTTTCACCGATACGAATGGCGATGATAAGGCGGATAAAATGGAGATCCTGCTGAGCGGATTCGACGACCATGATACGCACCACAACAGCCACGCATTTACAGTTGATCCATCTGGCGCTATTTACTCCGGCGAGGGTGTTTTCCTGCATACCAATGTGGAAACTTCTTACGGCCCGGTGCGTGCGACCAATGGCGGTTTTTACCGATACGCGCCGCAATTAAAAAAACTGGAACGTACTGCGCAGCTTTCAATTCCCAATCCCTGGGGTATTGCATTTGACGATTGGGGACAGCCGTTTTTTGCCGAAACATCAAGCCCCGATGTGCGCTGGATGATGCCGGGCTCTGTATTGCCGAGATATGGCGAGTCTACGCACAAGTCGGTGCAATTGATTGAAGAAAAACATCGCGTGCGTCCTACTTCCGGCCTTGAATTCGTATCCAGCCGCCATTTTCCCGACGAACTGCAGGGAGATTTCCTGATCAATAACACGATCGGATTTTTAGGAACAAAAGAACATACTTTGGTTGACGACGGGACTGGTTACAAAAGCCGCCACCGCCAGGATCTGGTAGTAAGTGAGGACCGCAACTTCCGACCTGTGGATATGGAGTTTGCGCCCGACGGATCGCTGTATGTGATCGACTGGCACAATATCCTGATCGGCCACATGCAGCACAATGCGCGCGATCCTTTGCGTGACCATTCGCACGGCCGGGTTTACCGCATTACTTACCCTTCCCGCCCGCTGGTTACGCCGGCAAAAGTTGACGGGGCGAGTATTGAGGTGCTTTTGGATAATTTGAAACTGCCTGAATACCGAACCAGATACCGCACCAGAAGAGAGCTTCGAGGTCGTAACGCGACAGAAGTTTTAGCCAAAATGAATACCTGGATCGCCGGCCTGGACAAAAACGATCCAAGATATGAGCACCATTTGCTGGAAGGTTTGTGGGTAAGCTGGGGATTGAATAAAGTGGATCAGAAACTGCTGAAACAACTCCTGAAAGCCAAAGATTACCATGCACGTGCTGCGGCGGTGGAAGTGGTGCGTTACACGGGACACCAGGTGCCTGATCAGGCCGAGTTACTAATGCAGGCTGTAAAAGATGAGAACAGCCGGGTGCGCCTAGTTGCGATTGTGGCTGCTTCGTGGATTGGCAAGGAAAAAGGATTGCCGATCCTGGCCGAAGCCAAAAAAATGCCGCTTGACGATTGGACAATCCACGCTTTTGAGGCAGCAGAGGCACATTTGAAAGGAGAAAATGTTAAAAAAGAAAAAGAGGATGTTGCCAAAACCTCTCTGAAAGGAAACGATCTGATCCTTTTTAATCAGGGAAGGCAGATTTATGCCAAAGAAGGCTATTGCGCAACCTGTCACCAGCCCGATGGAAAAGGGTTGGCCGCAGCCGGATTCCCGCCGCTTAATAATACTAACTGGGTATTGGGAAGCGATGAAAGGCTCATCAAGCTGGCACTGAAAGGTCTGCTGGGGCCGATAGAAGTGAGTGGTAAAAAGTACCCCGGGCAGGTCCCTATGACGCCTTTCGGCGGTCTGCTGAAAGACGACGAGATCGCAGCGGTACTTACTTATGTCAGAAATTCATTTGGCAACAAAGGGGCGGCAATTTCACCTGAAAAAGTGAAGCAGGTACGTGCTGCTACGGAGAGCAAAAAGGATTTTTATTCCCCTGAGCAGCTTTTGAAAGAGCATCCGATGGAGAAGATGTAATAGAATAAAAGAACAGGATTGAGCTAAAACGAGCTGCCGGAAGGCGGCTCGTTTTGCATTTGCAGTGTTTAGTAACCGGCGCTTTAAGAAATGCAGGAAAATTTGAGAATAACTACTAATGGATTATTTTTGCCTGATACCGGCCAGCTGATGGTTATTTCTTCAAGGACCGGAATACTCCTCATCTATTTGTACGGTTTATGCAGCGAATCCTAGCGGTGGCGGTTATTTTCTTTGTAGCATTCATTTTTGTTATTTATAACTACTACTACGCAGTCAATTTTCCATATCAGGACGACTTTCTTCTAATCCAGTTTATCGAAACGATCTCCCAGGGGGGATTAGGTGTCGCCGGCGTTTTGAAAGAAATGTTCAGGACGTTTAACGATCATAAGGCAGCTGTTCCGCGTTTTATTTCATTAATGGAATATTACGCGACGGGCCGGCTCAATTTCCGGTTTTACATTGTCCTGGTCTCCGTCAACCTTATTTACATCTTCTATTTTCTGTACTTACAGTTCAAAAAGTCGAGGCTACCGCTCATTTATTTCCTGCCCGCGCCGTTGTTGTTTTTTCAGCCGCTTTACCACGAAATTTCCAATTGGGCGCTGACAGGAATGCAGCATTCTTACCTTACTGCGTTCACAGTCACTGCAATTATCCTGGTTTCCCGCCGCAGTAACCCAGCATTCTACGGAGCAATGTTCTGCTGTTTCCTGGCCACTTTTACGCACGGAAATGGCATATTATCCTTTCCCGCCATCGTTTTCTATTTTCTGTGTCTAAAGGATTTCAGACGTGCGATCCTGACGACTGTGTTCATGATCACCTGTTTTCTGATCTACATCATAGGCTACGAATCCGGGCAGGCAGGAAGGTTACCGAACGATGTGATCAGCTTCCTGTCCTCACTTTTTGGTTTTATCGGATCGAGTATGTCGCTTTGGTCTCAGCCGATATTATGGTCGGCAGTTTGGGGTATTGTTATGGTGGCGTTCATGGTGTTTATTGTGTTCAAAATTGCGCGCACTTACTTCAATGAGCCTGTGACTATCAAGCCGGGTACTGTCGAATTACTGGCACTCTTCGCTTTTATTTTTGTCACGAGCACAGTGATCGCGATTTTCCGGTCGTGGGCCGGCAGCACTATTGCCAGTCGCTTCCAGATCTATGCGTCACTGGCGACAGTAATCTTCTACCTGATGCTGATCGATTACGCCGCTTTTTTCAGGAAAAAATCAGTACTCACGGTGGTGATCGGACTGAGTTTTTTTTACTGCGCCTATTCGTACTACAAATTCACGGGTATGGTGGCCGGGCAGAAAACGACGTATCTGGCAGATGTATATAACTGGAAGACTAATCGCAATATGTTTTCGGTCGAGAAATCGATCACGCGCAATGCAGATTTTTATCTCACACCGGGCTACGAAAAGGGCTTTTTCCATTTACCAGAACCGGTTGTAAAAAAAGAGCAGCTTGATTCCATGTTTGCCGCCGCTCCCCGCCCAGTAGCGGATTGCGAAATGTATGTGGAGGAATGGCAGATGGAGCGACTTTCAAGAGAGAAGGTCGAGATACTGACCCATTATTACATTTCCAGCATTGTGCTTCCTGCACGTAAAGGACTTTTGGGAGACCGTTTCCTCGTTTTGAAAGACCGGCAGAACGGGCAGCTGCACCTGGCGAATGCCAATCCGAAAGTGGAGGCCAGGGAGAAGATCGTCACGGACGGGACCTACTATAAACCGGGTTTTCACTCATTTTTCCGGAAAGATGATCTCGCTGCCGGAGCTTACGATCTGGGTATCCTGGATGTGAGCGACAAAGCTGAAAAAGCGTTCTTTCTGCTTGATAAATCGTTGCTGGTAACCACCGCGGGACTTACTTTACAGTAGGTGGCGCGGCGATATTTCCCGACTTAATTTACCGTTTGATTACTCAGCTGCAATATTGGTTATTTAATATTTCCAGATGCTCTTGCGACGCGCATTAAATCGCGTCGGAAGGCTGGAATCCTGCGAAAAAAATCGTATCTTTGCATGCTTAAAAGGCCGGAAATTGGCACTTTTTATTCAGGTGAAAAACAAACAATATGTCAAACGAAACAGTGCTTGAAGTGAACAGCTATTCAGCTGAAAATATCCAGGTTCTTGAAGGTTTAGAGGCCGTTCGTAAACGTCCGGCGATGTACATCGGTGATACCGGCTTCAAAGGGGTTCACCATTTAATTTGGGAGGTTGTCGATAACTCCATTGATGAGGCAATGGCCGGCTATTGCGACACGATCAATGTGACGGTTGAGAAAAATAATTCAATTACAGTTCAGGATAATGGTCGCGGGATTCCAACCGGAATGCACCCGAAAGAGAAAAGATCCGCTTTGGAGGTCGTACTGACCGTTTTGCACGCGGGTGGTAAATTTGATAAAGACACTTACAAAGTTTCAGGAGGTTTGCACGGAGTAGGTGTTTCCTGCGTAAATGCACTTTCTATACACCTTCGCGCCGAAGTTCACCGGGAAGGAAAGATATTTGAACAGGAGTTTAGCGAAGGGAAACCTTTGTATGCAGCCAGGGTAATTGGTGACTCTGAAAAAACAGGGACATTTATCCACTTTTTGCCGGATGCAACCATATTCACGGTAACCGAATTCAAGTACGAAACCATCGCGACGCGTTTGCGGGAATTGTCCTATTTGAACAAACGCATCCGCATTACGTTGGAAGACAAGCGTGAGGAGGACGAAGATGGCAAATTCCGTGGGGAAGAATTCTATTCGGAAATCGGTCTGAACGAGTTTGTAACCTACCTGGATGCAACACGCACGCCGCTTATTCCCGAGCCGATCCACATGGAAACGCTGAAAGGAACAGTGCCGGTTGAAGTGGCGATGATGTACAACACCTCTTACAGTGAGAACGTGTTTTCGTATGTTAATAACATCAATACGATCGAAGGCGGAACGCACGTATCGGGCTTCCGGGCTGCGTTGACGAGAACTTTGAAAAATTATGCGGAGAAATCCGGCGTTCTTGCTAAAGAAAAGATAGAGATAAGCGGGGACGATTTCCGCGAGGGACTTACTGCTGTCATTTCTATTAAAGTGCAGGAGCCGCAGTTCGAAGGTCAGACCAAAACCAAGCTGGGTAACTCGGAAGTTACCGGAGTAGTAAGTCAGGTGGTTTCTGAAATGCTGGATACTTACCTCGACGAACACCCAAAGGAAGCGAGGGTAATTATTGAAAAAGTAATCCTGGCCGCCAAAGCACGTATTGCCGCGAAAAAGGCACGTGAGATGGTGCAGCGTAAAAACGTGCTGACAGGCACCGGCTTGCCAGGAAAGCTCTCCGACTGCTCGGAAACCGACCCTAACATATGCGAATTGTACCTGGTCGAAGGGGACTCGGCGGGTGGAACTGCAAAACAGGGCCGTAACCGCGCTTACCAGGCGATATTGCCGCTGCGTGGTAAGATCCTAAATGTGGAAAAAGCACAGGAATACCGCATTTACGAAAACGAAGAGATCAAGAACATGTTCACCGCGATGGGCGTGCAGATCGGAAAAGACGGTGACGAGCGTGCTTTGAATATCGACAAACTGAGGTATCACAAGATTGTGATCATGACGGATGCGGATATTGATGGTAGTCACATTCGTACCCTGATCCTCACATTCTTTTTCAGATATATGAAGATTTTGATCGATCACGGTTATATCTACATTGCCCAGCCACCTTTGTATCTGGTCAAAAAAGGAAAAGAAGAAAGATACTGCTGGACGGAACTGCAGCGCGAAGAAGCGGTAAGGGCGATTGCTGCCGGTCGCGAAGAATCGGTGCATGTGCAGCGGTACAAAGGTTTGGGTGAAATGAATGCAGAGCAGCTTTGGGAAACAACCATGAATCCTGAAAGAAGAAGCTTAAAGCAGGTTTCGATCGAATCGGCGGCTGAGGCGGATCACCTGTTCTCTATGCTGATGGGCGATGAAGTAGCTCCGCGGCGCGATTTTATTGAGAAAAACGCAAAGTATGCACGTGTAGACGTATAGCCTTTGATTCATACCGGATTTCTTGAAACGGGTGGCTGTCAATGGCAGTCATCCGTTTCTTTTTGTTCCAAAATTTAACAGAAACTTCATCCGGGTGGAAACAATAGATTATTTACATTCGTTGGAATTATAGCAAGTTTTTTACATTATTAATATAGATTTTATGTCCGATTCAAGCGACCATACATATAGCAGTGAAAAGAAAGGCAAACTGAACAACCTGCTTGCCTTTTTCAAAAGCACCAAACAAATAGCCCCGACAGAAGAGCACAAGATCGTCAGCTCGACGGAAAAGGTACATACCCAGGTGCAGCAAAGCGATATGATCAGTCGCGACCTGAGCTGGCTTAAATTCAACGACCGGGTACTGGATCAGGCGCTTGATGAAGAGAGAAACCTGTTCGACAGGCTTAAATTCCTGGCCATTACCTCTTCCAATCTCGATGAATTTTTCACTATCCGGGTTGGTAGCCTATATAATTACCTCGATTTCGGCAAAGAGCGTCTCGACTATTCCGGCTTGCGGGAGATACCTTTCAGGAAGGTAATGATGCGCGAGATCCATGAGTTCGTGCGCCGGCAAAATGAATGCTATACCAGCCAGTTGGAGCCGCTATTTACCAAACACGGTTTCAGGATAGTAGGTCTGGATGAAGTGGTGGACGAAGAAAAAATTGCTGTCGAGGAGTATTTTGAGCGTACGGTTTACCCGATGCTCACACCAATGCTCTTCGACTACACGCACGCTTTTCCGGTACTGCTCGCAAAAGTGCTCGTGCTGGGTGTAATCACGCAGGTGAAAGGTACCACCTCGGAGGAAGACAGGAAGCTGTCATTTGTGCAGCTGCCGCTTAACCTACCGCGTTTTTATGTGATCGAGCGCGAAGATGAGCTGCTGTTCCTGCCGATTGAGAATATTGTCAGAAAGTATATCAATAAGCTTTATAGAAATGTGGACATCGTTTCCACGAACCTTTTCCGCATCCTTCGAAACGGTGATTTTACATTGGAAGAAAGCGATGATATTGAAGCAGATTTTATTGATGAAATCAAACAAAAGATAAAAAGCAGGAGATTGGGCCGCGTCGTGCAGGTTTCAGTCGAGCCAGATATTAATCCTGATCTATTGAGCCTGATCAAAAAGCGCTGGGAGATAGATGATTACAACGTTTTTCCGACGCAGGGACTGATCGATTATACCGCATTCTGGAACATTATCAAACACCCGGAATTTAAAGACCAGATTCCGCCTATACACCCGCCGGTACCGCCGCTTGGACTGGACAGGGAGCGTATTCCGGACATTTTCGAAACAATGCGCGAGCGGGATATCCTCCTGCACCACCCGTACAACAACTTTGAGCCCGTTTTGCAATTGCTGGAACAGGCCGCAGAAGATCCCAAAGTTTTGTCGATCAAGCTGACCATTTACCGGCTAGCCAAAAACTCCCGCGTTACGGAAGCACTTTTGCACGCAGCAGAAAACGGAAAGCACGTGGCGGTTTTGTTCGAGGTGAAAGCCCGATTTGACGAAGAGAACAATATTCGCGAAGCACAGCGGCTGCAAAAAGCGGGCTGCTTTGTTATTTACGGAATAGGTTTGTTAAAAACACACACAAAACTGCTCCTGATCGTCCGTAATGAAGGAAACAGGGTATTGCGATACGCGCACCTTTCGAGCGGAAACTACAATGAAGATACGTCGAGACTTTACACGGATACCGGGCTGCTGACTTCCAATGAGGAGTATACCCATGATATCTCCGAGTTTTTCAATGTAATCACAGGACATTCAATTCCGACTGAATACCAAAACCTGATCACAGCGCCGCGTTATATGCGGGCCAAGCTTATTGAGTTGATCCAGCAGGAGGCCGACAATGCAAGAGCGGGACTGAAAAGTGGTATTTGTATTAAAATCAACTCGCTGGAAGACAAAGATACCATTTTAGAGCTCTACAAAGCTTCGGAAGCTGGTGTGCCTATTCGTCTGATCGTGAGGGGAATGTGCTGCCTGCGGCCGAAACGTCAAGGACTTAGCGAGAATATAACGGTGAGATCTCTGGTAGGGGACTTTCTGGAACATTCGCGGATATTTTACTTCCACCAGGACGGTAATCCGCTGGTGTACGGAGGTAGCGCCGACGCGATGGTGCGAAGTTTTGATAGACGCATTGAGTCACTTTTCAAGCTTGTCGACCCGCGTGTGCGCCAGGAGGCGATCCATATTCTGGCATACAGCCTCATGGACAATGTGAATTCTTACGAATTGCAGGAAGATGGTTCTTACATCAAATGCGAGATCGAGGACGGTGTGGAGCCGCTGAATGTGCACAAGGCATTTTACAATGTGACCCTGGACGAAGTACTGCGTACACATTTGTTTGAAACAGAAGACAAGCAGCTCGAAATCAAAGAAGTAGAAGCGGAATTGACTACGCCGGAAGTTCAGGAAGAAACAACCGGGCAGTAAGCTATTCTTTATAAAAAACGCGTTTTACCCGGTCGCCTATTCCCGTCAGGATCTCATAGGGAATAGTGCCGATCTTTTTGGCGAGGTCGATAATGGTTACTTCTTTGGCAAAAATGATCACCTCGTCTCCTTCCGCAGCATTTGCATTGGTCACATCCACCATGGTCATATCCATGCAGATATTACCGATTGTCGGGCAAAGGGTTCCATTTATGAACACCTGCCCGACACCATTTCCAAGCCGCCTGTCGTAGCCGTCGGCATAACCGATTGCAAGGGTTGCGATCGCGGAATCGTGGTCGATCTGGCCTTTCCTGCTATAACCGACGGTTTCGCCCGTGGTAAGGTATTTAATTTGAGATATAACTGTCTTTAATGTGCCCGCAGGCTGCAATGCATTCTGATCCTGTCCGGTCGCTTCTACGCCGTACAATCCAATTCCAAGCCGCACCATATCCAGCTTGAAGTCCTGGAAACGCACAATACCGGCAGAATTGAGGATATGCTTTATCGTTTTATAACCGAGTGCCTCTTCTATTTGCGCAGCACCGCCGGTAAATAAATCATACTGGTGTTTTGAAAACCCATTGTGAACACCATCGTCAGCTCCCACCAAATGCGAGAATATGCTGGCGACCTTGATCGACGAATTCTGCTTCAATTTTCCAATCAGCCAGGGAAGATCATCTGCTACAAATCCCAGCCGGTGCATTCCTGTATCCAGTTTCAGGTGAATGGAAGGAATATAAGTGCCTTTTTCTTTTTTATCAATATAAGAAATCCAGTCTTCCAGCACACGACGGCTATAAATCTCGGGTTCCAGTTTGTATTGTAAAAGCAGATCAAAAGTGGGCGTAGCCGGGCTCATTACCATGATTGGCAGCGTAATGCCATTTTGCCTCAAAACCACTCCTTCATCAGCATAAGCGACTCCCAGGTAGTCCACGCGGTGAAATTGCAGCAGGGAAGCCACCTCTGAACTCCCGCTTCCATACGCGAATGCTTTCACCATCGCCATTATTTTAGTCTCTTTTCCCACCCGCGAACGATAGTAGTTGAGGTTGTGTGAAAGTGCGTCGAGGTTGATTTCAAGCACGGTACCATGTGCCTTTTGCTGCAAGCGGTGCACGATTTTCTCAAACGAAAAAGGCCGCGCACCTTTCACCAGGATAAGACTATCTGATAGCGACTGGAAAGGAAATGTTTTTAGAAATGTATCTGTGTCAGGGAAAAATGCCTGATCTAGGAAGTCAAACAGCTGCGATTGTCCGCTGATATTCGGCCCAATTCCGATCAGTTGCTGAATACCTTTTTCTTTTAATAGTTTTGAAACCGAACCGTAAATCTCGGAAGGGGTTTGTCCGGTTTGTAAAACATCTGAAAGAATAACTGCCTTTTTCTGCCGCTGCTCCTGCTGGCCCAGAAAGTTGAGCGCCATCGAAAGTCCCTGAATATCATTATTATAGGCATCGTCAATCACATAATTATGATTGATACCCTCTTTCAGTTCCAGTCGCATTGAAACCGGCTTCAAATGCCTGATCCGATCCTGGATAATTGTCGCCGGAATGCCGAAATCGAGCATGAAAACGATGCAGTGTGTCAGGTTTTCAAGGGAAGCTTCGTCGCGGAAAGCAGTTTCAAATGTATGTGCGCCAGATTTTCCGTTGAGGGAAATCAGGGTTTTATCTTTCCGGTCCTCAAAAGTAACCCGTATATCTGCCCCCGAGCGTGGACTTCCCCAGCTCACAGTTTGTAAAAACGCATTGACCGGCTTTAATATAAGCCTGATCTCCTCGTCGATATCTGTGTAGTCTTTGCGGTAGAAGAGTTTTTTGACTTTGGTAAAAAGGCGGAGTTTCTCAGTAATCTTCTGCTTCCGGCTCCTGAAACCGTGATCATGGGCAGAGCCGATATTGGTAAAAATGCCGATAGTAGGCTGCATGACGGGTTGCAGATATTCCATTTCGTGTGCCTGCGAAATACCAGCTTCAAAAATACCCAGCGTATTTTCGGCCCCCAGGTTCCATACTGAAAGCGGGACGCCGATCTGCGAATTATAGCTTTTTGGACTCGCTGCAATGCGGTTTCCGGGAGAAAGTAACTGTACCAGCCACTCTTTCACAATCGTTTTCCCGTTACTCCCAGCAATACCAACAACTGGAATATCAAGCTGCCCGCGCTTCTCGGAAACAAGCTTTTGCAATGCCCGGATCGCCGACGGTACCGCCCATACTCTGGCATCTTTCCATGCCGCAATTACCTCTTTAATATGTTCAGGCAAATGCGCTTCTTCTACGACGAATTCGCGCACTCCCATTGCATACAGATCCGGGATGAACTGGTGACCGTCATGCCTTTCGCCTTTTATTGCGAAAAAAATGCTTTGTTCAGGAAACGAAACCTGGCGGCTGTCGGTGAGAATGTAAGCGGCGTTTGTGGAGATGGGTAGTGAAGTATTTCCGGTAAAGCTCATTCCAATGCGGTTTTTCAGGCCACAAAGGTATCAAACCTACATCCATTTTTTAGTCCTGAAATAAAATATCATCCCCACTGTAACCATCGCCATGATCGCCCATACATAATAGTAGCCGTAACGCATTTTCAGCTCGGGCATATATTCGAAGTTCATTCCGTATACACCAACGATGAAGGTAAGCGGCATGAATATCGCTGAAAAGATCGTGAGCGTTTTCATCACGGAGTTCATCCGGTTGCTGATCGTCGATAAATGTACATCCACGAGGCTGGCTACAAGTTCGCGGTAGGAATCTATCGTATCGAGCACCTGCATCACGTGGTCATAAAGGTCGCGGTAGTAGGGAACCACTTCTTTGGCGATCTGCGAATTTTCCTCCCGGATCAGCTGACTGAGCATATCTCGCAGCGGCCAGATCTGCCGCCTGGCTACGGAAAGCTCCCGTTTTAATGCGTACAATTCGTTAAGCGACAAATCATCGGAGCCTGCGATCACACGGTCTTCGGTAACATCCAGATTATCGCCCAGCTTTTCCAGAACCAGGAAATAATTATCGACCACAATATCAAGCAATGCAAAAAGCAGGTAATCCGGCCCATTCCGCCGCGTTTTTCCCACGGAAGCTTCCAACCGCGCGAGTACCGGCGTGAAAATGTCACTATTGCGTTCTTCCTGGAATGAGATCACGTAATTCGTCCCCAAAACAAAACTCACGTGTTCCGCCGATAGGCATACCGGATTTTCGGATTCTACGTGTAACATCTTCAATGTCAGGAACAAATGTCCTGAATCGTAGAATTCTAATTTTGGCTTGTGCTCGGTATTTACCACATCTTCCAGCAGCAGCGGGTGCAGCTGATACAGCTTTCCCAGCTTTTCGATTAGCCCTGTTTCGTGGATTCCGTCCACGTCCAGCCACGTGATTATCGGCTCGCCGGCGGGCGCGGGCGTGCATTCGTTCAGCGATTTCACCGCCTCGTCCCGGATCATTTGCTCGTTATACTGGATCCGCCTGACCTTGGTTTTCAAGGCAATTTCGGGACCGATATAGGTCAATGTACCGGGAGAAGTAAGCAGGTTTCGCCGTTTGTAGCGCTTTGTTTTTTGTATCAAAGGGCGCAGTTCCGGGCCGGGAGCACTTTCTTCTTTATCCAATGCTGATTAAGACTTTAGGTGGAAAACAAGCAGGGGCACGTGGGTATCGATGATCAGTTTCCTGGTCACGCTTGGGTTGATCAGAAATTCTTCAATAAACGAACGTTCGCGCGACGACATGATCAGCAGATCAGCGCCCACTTCGTCGCAATATTCTTCAATACCGTCCAGAACGTGGTTCGACTTCCGGAAAACGATCTGATCGTCGGTGATCGCGAAGTTTCCCTTGATTTCGGCGATATATTGGTTGTCAGACTGGATATTGGGTTGCGTGTCAGACTGTATTTTGAGTAAAGTGAGATTCCCGCCCAAGTGGTTCAGCAATACAAATACCTCTCTCAGAATATCGGTCTCATCATATTCAAACTGAGTTGCATATACCACTTTGCTGAATTTGCCGGGCGTACTTTGCGGCGGAATGACCAGCACCGGGCATTTGGAATGCAGCGCGATCTGGGTCGCAGAACTTCCGATCAGTTTATCCAGAAATCCGCCCGTACCTGTCCTGCCGATCACGATCAGATTAGGGTTGTATTCTTCAATCGCTTCTTCCACAGCCGAATGCACGCTTCCGAGAATCCACAGCGGCCGGACTTTGTACCCTTCTGCCCTCAGTTCGTCCGCATAATCTTCCAGCTTTTTATGAAATTCGTCTTCGAGCTCGGTCGTCATATTCAGAAAGTCCGACCCGCCGATACCCGGCAGAACGCCGCCCGGAGTGAGATTGACGTCTGCAATATACGGTTGGTAAGCGTGCAGTATCAGGAGCTCGGTAACCTCTTTTTCGGAAATTGTTTTTGCCGCCGAGAGTGCGCGTTTCGCATTTTCAGAAAAGTCGATAGGGATAAGTATACGGTTCATTTGGATAAGCGTTGAAGTTAGAAATGCTCGGTCCGAACATATTCATTTTAGACGCTGGATCAAAGGATTTAGCTCATGTTTTCAGAAATTCAGGACCTGAAATGCATATATCTAGCGGATTGTCTGCAAATTTGATGTACTGTTAAAGGGGCGCATTAAAAATTTAGTGCCAAATTGAGTAACGCGTTTGGCTTGCGCTCACCGGGCTTACCAGGACTTCTGTTTTGCATTTATCCCAGCCAATGAGTCAGTAGTAAAACAGTTTTATATTTTATTTTTATAACAAAAATTAATATAAAAAATATGCTAATGGAGGTTCAGGCGAGTTTTTATTCTGCGTTTGGCTACTTATTCCAATATGCATATAGTTGGTCTTAAATTGATTTTTTATAAGTTTACCATTACAAAAGATCTTCCATTTCGATTCTCCATATGAAGAGTAAAATTACAATCATCAACATTGCACTGATCACAATCGCGGCGCTCGCCTCAGTTTTAAGTGCTTATGATATTATTTCCCTCTCTGATAACATTCTGATCACACTGCGGTGGCTCGCGCTCGCCGGGCTGATCGTATTTGCGATAATCAAGAAAAACCTGACCACTTCTATCCTGATCTCCATGCTGGTCGGAACGGAGATCGGTTACGATTTTCCAAAAATGGGTACCGATCTGCATTTCCTGCGGCAGATATTTTTGCAGATGATCAAAACCGTCATCGCGCCACTGCTTTTTGCGACGCTCGTAACAGGTATTGCCGGGCATTCCGACCTGAAACAAGTAGGGAGAATGGGCTGGAAATCACTGCTTTATTTTGAGGTAGTTACCACTTTTGCATTGCTGATCGGCTTGTTTTTTGCCAACTGGTTCAAGCCTGGCGAGGGCATTATTCCACCCGAAAGTTTAAATGCAACCTTGCCGAAAGTAGCCGAGCAAAGCTGGCAGGATATCGTTTTGCATTCATTTCCTGAAAACGTAGCGAAGTCGATCTACCACGGAGAAGTATTGCAGATCGTTGTTTTTAGCGTTCTTTTCGGGATTAGTCTTGCATTGTTACCTGCTGCGAAAAAGGAAAAATTTGTACATGGCGTGGAGTTGCTGGCTGAGGTGATGTTCAAGTTTACCAAGATCATCATGTATTTCGCGCCGATCGGGGTAGGAGCTGCGATTGCGGAAACGGTCGGTCACATGGGGATCGACGTTTTGAGAAACCTTGCATTGCTGCTGGCTACCTTATATTGTGCATTGATCGTATTCATCCTGATCGTTTTTGTTCCGATCGCATTGTTTGCACGGATACCAATTATCAAGTTCGCAAAAACCATTTTCGAGCCCGTTTCCATCGCATTTGCAACTACAAGCTCAGAATCTGCATTGCCCAAAGCGATGGAGAAAATGGAGAAATTTGGTGTGCCGAGGCAGATCGTTTCGTTTGTAATGCCCACCGGGTACAGCTTTAACCTCGACGGTTCCACATTATATCTCGCACTCGCAACGGTTTTCGTAGCGCAGGCAACCGGTACCGAAATGTCGATCGGGCAGCAGCTTACGATGGTGTTGCTATTGATGCTAACCAGCAAAGGAGTAGCAGGTATTCCGCGTGCGACGCTCGTTATTTTACTTGGTGCAATCGCGAATTTCGGAATGCCTGAGTGGCCGGTTTTACTGATTATGGGCATTGATGAATTAATGGATATGGCGCGAACTTCGGTCAATGTTACCGGAAACTGTCTCGCTACTGCGGTTATCGCACGCTGGGAAGGGGAGCTGGACGACGAGAAAATGCATAACTCCGATTTGATACCAGACGAGCCGGCTGCAGCCCAGATTTGATCTATTTAGAATGAAAGAATTAGTAAAATAATGCTGACCCTGTACGGAATACCCAACTGCGATACCATCAAAAAAGCCCGTACGTGGCTGGAAAAGAACAATATAGCTTACACCTTTTACGACTACCGGAAAGAACCGATCAGTACCGACAAAGTCGAAAAGTGGTTTAAGGTTTTTCCCTGGGAAAAAGTGATTAACAAAGCCTCAACTACCTGGAAAGAGCTTTCCGCGGAAGAAAAACTGGCAGTAACAGACGAAAAATCGGCTGCAAAACTGGCGGTAGCCCACACAACGGTCATTAAAAGGCCGGTAGTCGAAGATGCCAGCGGGAAAGCGGTTACACTTGGCTTTTCAGAGAAAATTTACGAGGAGACTTTCCTTAAATAGTGGCTTTCGTCGTCACGATCACAACCTTTGCATTGTCCGAAAGCGTGGTAGCGAACAGGTAATGCTCGCCGCCTTCTTTCAATTTCCACTTTTTTCTTAATTCCTCTGTTTTTGCGGGGAAATTCCGAGTGGTCAAATTTGCTTTATCTCCACCAATATGTTTCGAAATTTCGCGCATATCGGGCTTGCAGATCGCAGTAATTTTAAACGAACGTCCCGGAAAATTTGCTGCCAGACTTTCAGAAGTATACAACTGGCTATTCACCGCGAGCTTGCTCACAGCATACCTTTCACAAATCGTTCTAAATGCGCCTGCCTTTAAAACGGCGGCGTGCGGCTCGTATAAATAATGAATTGGCGCGGAGTAAGTGACACGAGCATTCCTCTCGGTTTCCCGGTCAAAATCAAGCGATTTAAATGCAGCTCCCTGATCATCCAGAATGCGAACTTTAATTGTAAAACCTTCGGATTTGTGATTCTTATCCAATACAAAAAGCAGCTCTTTGCATTCCTGCTCATAACCGATTGTGTAAACTTCTTTCAGGTTTTTCAATTCACGCGAAGCGAGATCAATATCCAGTAACGGAGAGGTTTTTAACAGGATATTGGGCGTATTTTCAAACAGGATTTCCTGATTTGAAACAATATCCGGCGTGCAGTCAGAAAGCAAAACTACTTTTTCCCGCTGCTCATTTCGCCTCGCCGGATCTGCGTAAATCCAGTCGGCGGGGATATTTTCAGCCTTTAATGCAGCAAGAGAATTGGCTGCGTGAACGGTTATTGTTTCTGCTCCGAGTTGCCGAAAGTTATATTCCGCAGTAGCAGCGACGTTTTCCTGCATTTCAAAATAATGCGCAGCCTTGAAATTCCTGCTCATATAAAAGCAATCCACGCCCATTCCACCGGTAATATCTAAGAGCGTTTCGCCAGAAATGAGGCTCGCCTTAAAGCGCGCAGTGGCCTCGGACGAACATTGCTCCACGGAGAGGGCAGGAGGAAAGATCAATTTTTCATTCGCATACCAATCCGGCAACTTTTTGGCTGCTTTTTGCCGGGATATGATCTGCGCCGCTAGTTTCTTGATATCCAATCGCTTGAACTGAGCGGCTTTCAGTATGAGCTGACTTGCATTTTCGTGTTTGTGCTTATTGATAAATGCGATCTCCGAATCGGAGAGGCCGGTTTCTTCCATTTCAATTCTTTTATCCAAACCAAAATTATAACTTGTCGCCCAATATCCTATTTCCCTAAGTTAACCTTTATAAATCATGAGAATTAAGACCTTTGAAGAGTATCAGGTTGCCTACAAGCACAGTGTAGACGATCCCGAAGGTTTCTGGGCGGAAGTAGCCCAACAATTTCAATGGCGTAAACCCTGGAAAAAAGTCCTGAGCTGGGATTTTACACAGGCTAATGTGAAATGGTTTGAAGGTGGTGCCATGAACATCACCGAAAATGCGCTCGACAGACATTTAGAAACGCAAGGAGACCAGATTGCCATGATCTGGGAGCCGAATGATCCCGAAGATGCAGCCGTTTCTATCAGTTATTATGTGCTTTACGACCGCGTTTGCCGGTTTGCCAATGTGCTGAAAAAGCACGGAGTCAAAAAAGGCGACCGGGTTTGTATATATCTCCCGATGGTTCCCGAGCTGACTGTCGCCGTGCTGGCTTGCGCCCGGATCGGAGCGGTTCACTCTGTTGTATTCGGAGGTTTTTCTGCCAAATCTATCGCCGACAGGATCAATGATGCAGCGTGCACGATGGTCATTACATCCGACGGAGCATTGCGGGGGAATAAGGTAATTCCTATGAAAGCGACTGTCGATGAGGCGCTTGTTCAATGCAATACAGTTAAGAATGTAATTGTAATGACCCGCACCCGCACACCGGTTTCTATGCTCAAGGGGCGTGACCTGTGGTGGGAAGAAGAGGTAAAACACGTCGATTCTGTTTGTCCGGCCGAGCCGATGGACGCGGAGGATATGCTGTTTATCCTGTATACCTCGGGATCAACCGGCAAGCCGAAAGGCGTCGTGCATACCTGCGGCGGTTATATGGTGTTTGCTGCTTATACTTTTGCCAATGTATTTCAATATGAAAAAGGCGAGATACATTTCTGTACAGCAGATATTGGTTGGATCACCGGTCATAGCTATATCGTGTACGGCCCACTTTGCTGCGGGGCAACATCCGTCGTTTTTGAAGGAGTTCCCACTTTCCCCGATGCAAGCCGGTTGTGGCAGATTGTTGAAAAACATAGAGTTAATATCCTTTACACTGCGCCTACGGCAATCCGTTCGCTGATGAGCTTTGGCCTGGACTATGTAAACGGATATGATCTTTCTTCTCTTACAAAATTGGGTTCAGTAGGCGAGCCGATCAATGAAGAGGCCTGGCATTGGTATAAAACCAATATCGGCGGCGACCAATGTCCGCTGGTAGATACCTGGTGGCAGACCGAAACGGGAGGTATCATGATATCTCCACTTGCCGGAATTACGCCTGAAAAGCCGACTTATGCCACATTGCCGCTGCCCGGTATTCAGCCCGTGCTGGTCGACGAGTCGGGGAATGAGATTGAGGGAAATGGCGTGAGTGGAAATCTTTGTATCAAATTTCCGTGGCCAGGGATTGTCAGAACAACTTACGGCGACCATGAACGCGCGAGGCAAACTTACTTTTCCGCGTATCCCGGCATGTACTTCACCGGTGACGGTTGCCTGCGTGACGAAGATGGTTACTACCGCATTACGGGCCGCGTCGACGATGTATTGAACGTGTCAGGTCACCGGATCGGGACAGCGGAAGTGGAAAATGCGATCAATATGCATTTGGGTGTGGTAGAATCCGCGGTTGTGGGTTATGCTCATGATATTAAAGGGCAGGGAATTTATGCGTACGTCATCGCGGAAAATGAAGTTGACGATGAGGAAATGTTCCGCAAAGATATTGCCGCAACAGTTGCCCGTATTATCGGACCGATTGCGAAGCCCGATAAAGTGCAGTTTGTGACAGGTTTGCCGAAAACGCGTTCCGGGAAAATCATGAGAAGGATTTTAAGAAAAATATCAGAGGGTGATATGAATAATCTGGGCGATACGTCCACATTGCTCGATCCGGCTGTTGTGGAGGATATTAAAAAGGGTGCGTTGTAATTTTTATCGTGTTATAAAAAATGCATTGTAGTGTTTAAATGCATTATAATGTGTAACAGGAAGCCCCGCCGGGGCTTTTTGTCATTTTGGGCAACCACGTTTTCTAGAAACAGGGAATGCCTCTGGCATGAAGGCCCCAGCGGGGCCTCCTGTTTGTAGAATGAATTTCGGGAATACAAAAAGGCCCCAGCGGGGCCTCCTATTAAATATCAATTTTTGAAATCAATTTACCTTTTTACATTCACCGCCGCCTTGTCGGCCGCGCAGCCACAACCTTTCGCACAACCTCCGGTATTCTTGCTATCAAATGCCTTCCAGGCGCGCCAGGCAATATAGCCGGCGGCTGCAAGAAAGAGCAGTAATATGATGATCTCTTGTGTAAGCATAAATCAAAAACATTGACCTACCTCCAATTGTTCCTTACGGCAAGCTGAAATGCGTGCTGATAATGGTGTTCGCTGTGCCAGGCGTAATTGGCAATCACTTCATCGAGGCGGAAAACCCGGCCTGTTGCAGGATGCGTGTAAGTTCTGGCCAGGTCTTTTTCATCCATTGAATTTAGCAGCAAAACCCAGCGTAAATGCACGTAGCGCATCAATTGAATGGACAAATCGATCTGCGCCGTCTTCGCATCGGGCAGCTCAGCCCACAGTTGCTCTTCGTAAGGTTTGATCACCGGATTATCTTCTGTCAAAGCGAGTCTACAGCGCGTATATGCATTAATGTGACTATCCGCAACATGGTGCACCAACTGGCGAACTGTCCAGCCATCTGGCCGGTAAGGTGTATTCAGCCTATCGTCTTCCCAGCTTCCCAAAAGGTTAATAAACTTGGAAGGCAAAGCACTTATAATCTGAATATTCGACTTCACCTCAGCAGCAGAATAACTTTCCTGCGACTTAAACAAGCCAATAGGATAACGCAATTGATCAATGTCCATAGTGATTTTGTTACTTCGGCTGTCGGCTCTCGGCAGTCGATTTAATATTGTTATGAATTGTATAATTATTTTCAGATTTCCCATCAGCTAATTGCTAACGGCTAATAGCTAACAGCCAAAGGGCATCCTACACTTCCCTTCGACTGCGCTCAGGGTGACAAAAGGGTCTCATCCTCCTTCCTCCCCTTCCTCCCTTTCTCCCTTCCTAAAAATTCTCCTTAATCACCGCCACCAATTCATGGTGTGCGGGGCCGGCGGTAGCAATGATGTCGCCGCTGAAGAGGTAATTGTCCGAACCGTTGAAATCGGTAACCGTTCCGCCTGCTTCCTTGATCATCAAAACGCCGGCTGCCATATCCCAGGAATTGAGGTTGTATTCGTAAAAACCGTCAAATCTGCCTGCTGCTACGTACGCAAGGTCGACTGCGGCTGCGCCCATTCTCCGGATACCATGCGTTTTTTGCATGAGTAGTTCGAGAATGTACATATAGCGTTTTTGTTTTTCAAATTTATAATAGGGAAAGCCGGTCGCAATAAGACTATCCTGCAAAATCGGTACGCTCGACACTTTCATCGGCTTTCCATTGCACCAGGCACCTCCATCTTTCCACGCATAAAACATTTCATCCAGATTAGGCTCGTGGATAACGCCCAGCAGAAGCTCTTTACCTCTTGCTAACCCCACGCTGACGCAGTAGACAGGTATTCCATGAATGAAATTAGTAGTTCCGTCGAGTGGATCAATGATCCAGTTAAGTGCAGTCGGGTCCGGTTCAATGCCGGTTGTACCTTCTTCGGTAATATAGCTGGCTTCGGGTAAAAGGTTGCTTAATCCTGCCACAAGCAGCTTTTCGGCTTCCTTATCTACATAAGAAACCAGATTGTTCAAATCCTTATATTCAATTTTATCCCGTGAAAACAGCGCCGCTTCCTGTTGAATAAAGGTAGAAGCCTGCTTTACGATCTCAATCGTTTTTTGTGTTAGCAATTCCAGATTCATACTCCTTTTCCCCCGACGGGATTTTTGAAAGTGAATTATTAATGTAATATACCCTTACGATCAATATGAGCAGAATAGGGATAACTACATAGTTATGCTTGGTAGCATTACCTGTTGCGCAAAGTAAGAGAAATCCATAAAAAATCAAGAAAAACTGGAACCAGTAAGGTTTCTTCTTTTCAGAAAGCACAAATATCACCGGAAGCCAGAGTGGAAATGCCCAGAGGATATCGTAATTCCAGGTAGTAACGCCGTGGTTGGTCCCAAACCAAAGCACAAGCAATATCCAGCCCGCGAGCCCAACAATGGAGAACAGAATCTTATCCAAAAGAAAGTTGATCTTCTCCTTCCTGATCTGCCAGTAAGTGAATGCAAGTACCAGCACAGCGAGCGTCCAGAAACAAACTGCGGGCGTAAAAAATCCGGGCGGCGGTGTCGGCTGGGCAGTAAAAAGTGGTTGTGTGGTCAATACCAGCGGCTCGGTGCCTTTGGCGGTTTTTACCTTTGCATCCGCAAATGCTTTAGCCATATTATCCGGTAAAAAAGTCGCCTGATCGGCAGTTGCGATCTCGTCCGAAGGCGCGCCTATTGCCAGGTCCATTCCAAAGTCGGCCCAGGGTTTTTGCTTGTAAGCGTACCGATCTATCCACTGCCGGAAACTTAGCTTTTCTTTGGTATAACCATTATAAATCAAACTATCGCCGCAAGCCGCCTGCAATGCGCCCGACATGCGCGTGGAGCAATTGTCGTAAAAGAATTTGTATTGATACTCCCGGTTTTCAGGCAGATAATTGTTTTCCAGAAACTCAAAAAGCTTCTGTTTCTGGCTGTTTGAGAGGTTTAATACCTGCTCAGATATCGAGCGGTTCTCCATTTGCCAATGCGCAGCCTGCAACGAAAATTCTGATACAGAAAGTGAATAGGGAAGCGTGCCACGTAAAAATTTAATATAGAAGTTACCTTCCCCGAAACTGAACGTACCATAATTATAAGCGCGGTCAACGCCGGTAACAGGATCGTAAATCCACAGCACACTATGCCCGAAACCCGAATACAATTCCTGGCCGGGACCAACGGTAACCAGGCTTGCTTTCGCCTCGGGACTCAGCATCGGCAACTGCGCGTTGACGGATGATATTTTTAGCAAAAACACAAATAGGAATATAGCAATACTCCGGAAGCGGCGGGGGATGTTAATCCTCATATTTATCAGTTTTCTTTTTTTCTTCTGCTTTGCCGGCAAGTACGATCACAATCTCGCCTTTTACGGTTTTTGGGGTAAAATAGTCAATTACTTCTTGCAAAGTACCTTTTACATTTTCTTCAAAAATCTTGGTCAGTTCCCTGGAAACGCAAACCTGCCGGTCGGCGCCGAAGTATTCCACAAACTGCTGCAATGCTTTCAGTAACCTGTGCGGGGATTCGTAAAAGATCATCGTCCGCTCTTCACCGACCAAATTTTGCAGGCGTGTTTGTCGACCTTTTTTATGAGGTAAAAATCCTTCGAAAGTAAAACGGTCGCACGGTAAGCCCGAATTCACGAGCGCAGGCACGAATGCAGTGGGACCAGGCAGACATTCAACGTCAACTCCCTGTTTAATACATTCCCGTACCAGCAAAAAACCGGGATCTGAAATCGCAGGCGTTCCTGCGTCTGAAACGAGCGCCATTGTTTCGCCTTTAAGAATGCGATCGACGATCCGCGTTACGGTCTGGTGCTCATTATGAATGTGATAGCTATGCAAAGGTTTGGAAATTCCCAGATGTTTGAGCAGCGAGCCCGATGTGCGGGTGTCCTCGGCGAGCACTGCGTCAACGCTTTTTAAAACATTGATAGCACGTAAAGTGATATCTTCCAGGTTTCCGATGGGAGTGGGTACGATGTAGAGTTTCATTTAAAAATAGCCGGATAATCACTTGCGCAAAGCCGGCCGATCGGTTTATTTTCTTTTTCAAAGATCGTGTCAATAGCTGCTGCCAGTTTTTGGTCTTTTTCGGTGACAATATCCCCTTCGCTGTGCGTATTCAATTCGAAGCTCACTTTGTTGTAAGTGTTGGTCCAAAAAGGGTGGTGGTCCATTTCGTTGACTACCTCCGAAACCTCAGTCATAAATGCAAAAGCTTCCCGGAAATCCTTAAAAGTGAAACTCTTGTTCAGTTTGTTATCTTTCTCTATCCACATAATCCTGTTGGTTTGTTGATCTTAGTTTTTAGTAGCGTGATATTCCACGAACTTGTCGGGCGCATTTCCTTTGATACAGGTAATCGTTTCGATCACATACAGACTATTGCCTTTGAAGTTCCCGGTGCCTTTCATGGATATCCTCCCGCAGCCATCCTCGCCCGTGCCTCTGTCGAAACTGAACTCCATTCCGTTCATTTCCAGCTGCTTGGTGTGGTTAAAAGGCGTGACTTCTTCGAGATTATATTGCTTGTCCGTCACTTTACTTACCTTGATCGTGACAGCCAGCGAATCCTTTTTTGACTTGTTAAAAAACTTGTACCCCTGATAGGTCCCGCTCGGCTCCTTGTCCGCATTGAGCCTTTCAGTTGGCTGTGTATTGTCGTCAGCTTTCTTGCAATTGACGAGCAAAAACAGCGAAAGCAGCATTGCTATGCAGGTTTTTAACATTTCATGGCGCGGTTAATACTTAATCAAACGAATATACGAGGATTATCGTTGTTTTTAAATGATCGGGTTAAACACCCGAATCGCATTTGATAAGTATATTTGCAGCTTTTAAAATTGTTATGAAAATAGAACTAGTCCGCGTTGATGATGCCTTCCATTTCGAAGGTTCGGGTTCATCAGAAGTAAAAGTACATACCGACGGATCTCCCGAAATAGGAGGTAAAAACCAGGGTGTCAGGCCCATGGAACTGCTGCTTATGGGATTAGCCAGTTGCAGCGCGATCGATGTGGTAATGATCCTTAAAAAGCAGAGGCAGGATATTACCGATTTCCGCGTAACCGCCGATGGTGACCGGGAGCAGGAAGAAAATACCGAGCGCAAGCCTTTCCGCAAGATTCATTTGACTTTCAAATTTGCTGGTAATCAATTGGATGAGAAGAAAATAAACCGTGCGATCGGTCTTTCAATGGAAAAATATTGCTCTGCCACCGCACAGCTCGAAGCGCTTGCGACGATCACTTACGACGTGGAAATTGCAAATGTTTAACCCTCATTATTGACTTTAATATCACTGCCAGATGCAACAATACCAGGACCTACTCCGCCATATTCTTGACCACGGAGTCCGCAAGACAGACCGCACCGGAACCGGAACGATCAGCGTTTTCGGCTATCAGATGCGGTTCAATCTGAAAGACGGATTTCCTCTGGTAACCACCAAAAAGGTCCACACCAAGTCGATTATCTACGAGCTGTTGTGGTTCTTGAAAGGGGATACTAATATTAAATACCTGACCGATCACGGCGTTTCGATCTGGAATGAGTGGGCGGATGAAAATGGCGATCTGGGGCCGGTTTATGGAAAGCAATGGAGAAGCTGGGAAGGGGCAGACGGAAAGTCGGTTGACCAGTTGCAGGAGGTTTTGAAACAACTTAAAAATACGCCTGATTCGCGCCGGATCATGGTTTCTGCGTGGAATCCTTCGGAATTATCTAAGATGAAATTGCAGCCTTGTCACGCATTGTTCCAGTTCTACGTGGCGCCTCCGGATACTGAAAAAGGAGAAACGAAAGGTAAATTGTCCTGCCAGCTTTACCAGCGCAGTGCGGACGTTTTTCTGGGCGTACCCTTTAATATCGCGAGTTATGCGTTGCTCACGATGATGATCGCGCAGGAATGTGATCTCGATCTGGGCGATTTTGTGTGGACTGGCGGGGATACCCATATTTACCTCAACCACCTCGAACAAGTGGAGACGCAGTTAAGCCGCGAGCCGCGTGCATTGCCGACAATGGCGATTAATCCTGAGGTGAAAAGTGTACTGGATTTTGAATTTGAAGATTTTGAGCTCCGTGATTATAATCCGTGGCCAGGTATCAAGGCGCCGGTAGCAGTTTAGCATTTCAGAAATGAGTATTCAATACATTCTTGAAATCATCGGGACTTTTGCCTTTGCGATATCCGGCGCACTGGCTGTGAAGGACTTACAAAATCCAGATTGGTTTGCGGCCTTATTTACCGCATTCATTTCCTCGATCGGCGGCGGAACTTTGCGGGATATTCTGCTTGGAAGCTACCCACTTGTCTGGATCAGCGACATTACTATTATCTACGCGATACTGGCCGGTGTGCTCGCTACTTTTATATTCTTTAAATTTCTGCTGAGATTAAGAAAAACGCTATTCCTTTTCGACACTTTCGGGATTGCATTATTCACAATCGTAGGAACTGAGAAAGCGCTACATTTAGGTGTAAAACCTGAAATAGCGGTTATTATGGGCGTTTTCTCAGCTACTATGGGCGGCGTGATCCGGGATGTGATGACGAATGAAATTCCTATCATTTACAGAAAAGAAGTGTACGCAACCGCTTGTCTCGCAGGAGCTTGCAGTTATTTAATATTTAACGACCTGGGCATGGAGCGGAATACCGCATTTATCTCTGCCTCACTCGTGATCATCGTGATCAGGCTTCTCGCTGTAAAATTTGAATGGAGTATACCCCGGTTCTTTCGGTAAAAATCAGCAGGCTACTTCTTCTTCTTTTTGCCTTTTACGCTTGCTGTGGCTGTTTTTGGAGTCACTTTCGGTTGAATCGCCGCGATCGTTTTCTCAATTTCTCCTTTAAAGAAACCTGTAAAAGCCTGATCTGACGCAGTGCCGAGTGTCAATGCTTTCTGAGCTACCGGTAATGCCTCATTATATTTCCCCAGTTTGGCTAATATCGAAGCTTTCAGCCACATATTGTAATACGATTCTTTGAGTCCGATCGCCTTGTCGGCCCAGGAAAGTGCCAGTGGCAGATCTTTTCCTTTTGTAAGCAAATAGCCGGCTGCGCTTTCCAGTGCGGCTGTATCTTCCGGCTTTTCTGCAATTGTTTTATTGAGCGCATTCATAGTCAGTGTTTCTGTGCGAACTGATATCGGCACTGGCACTTTCACCGACGACCAGGACAGAATCATATAACCGGTGCTGTCGGTAACAGGCTCAACATCAATCTTAAAAGCTTCGTTGAACTCACCGGAAGTAGGGGCAACCTGAATGCGGGCTACATCTTCGGATTCCTGGTAAGCCTCCGTTCCCTGTTCATATTTTTTGTTCAAAATCAATGTCCACGCAGCGCCCGACGGAATGGAAAGCAATGCATATTTCCCGGCAGGTACCGTTCTGCCGCCGAAGCTGAATTCCGTACTGGCTTCGAAGGTAGTCGGGCTATTTGCACCTGTACGCCAAAGCTGGTTGTAAGGCGCCAGCGCAGAGCTGTCAGCGAAAACTTTCCGTTTTTTGAGTGTTGGCCGGGAGTATTTGACCGTAAAATCAGTCACACCGATCGTCTGCATAACCTGCGCGCCCTGGCTCGGAGCCGGCGTGCGCTGCCCGATTGCATAAGTAGTCAGCAAAACAGCAAGCGAAACAGTTAGTATATGCTTTTTCATCCGAGTAAGGTGGTTTTGACGTGATATGTTAAACTTGTGGTGAAATTAGAATTAAAAAATCAGATAGCCTAGATGAAACGACACAGCTTGCTTGCACTCCTCGACGCGTACGCACCCGAAAACGGAGAGGAGGAAAATATGTATTTGGACATGATTGAATTTATCAGAAAAAACCCGGATTGTTTCAAAAGAACCCTTTTAGAAGGACATATTACCGCATCTGGTTGGGTTTTATCGGCTGATAAAAAGTCGGTACTGTTGATGCATCACTTCAAACTGAACCGCTGGTTCCAGCCCGGCGGGCATTGTGACGGAGATCCTGACGTGAAAAGTGTTGCGCGTAAAGAAGTGTGGGAGGAAACGGGAGTCAAGGATCTGATTTTAGCCAAAGAAGGAATTTTCGATATTGATATTCATACAATACCTGCCCGGAAAGACATTCCAGAGCATTTACACTATGATGTAAGATTTGCATTTCTATCTGATAAGGATCAGCAGATTGCGGTCAATAGCGAATCTCTTGACGTAAAATGGATCCCGGTTTCGGAAGTAGCGAAGTACAATGATTCCGAATCTATTATGCGAATGGTTAGGAAGACTATTTCTTTATAAACTTTAAAGTACGCTCCTGATTATCAACTTGAATGCTGATGAGATACAAGCCTGCGGGAAGATCGCCGGCAAAGATCGTATGACTTTCGGTCAGTCGCTCATTTTTATCATAGCGGGAAATACCATTGATCCCGAGCAAATTCAGTCGCGCTTGCTTGCCGATTAATGCGGGAGGAATAGTGAGGGTAACATTGGAAGTGACCGGGTTGGGAGCCAATACAATTGCGCTAACGAGCTCTTTCTCAGTGCCGAGCGGAGTGAACTCATCGGCGATGATCTGCTCCGCTTTTACCGCGCTAGGCACGCCATAACCCAGCAAATTATCCGGCGCCGCTGCCTGGTGACCCGATTTTTTGAGCACGTAAATAATCTGCTGGGCTGTCAGGCTCGGGTGCGCCTGCCAGAGTATTGCGGCCAGTCCGGCGATTAATGGAGAAGAAAAGGAAGTACCGTTGCCGCTTGCCGCGGAGCCTGAAACGGTACCGACCACAGTTCCTAGACCAACGGCTGCTAAATCTGGCTTTTGCTGGCCTGCCGCATTGGGCCCGATCGAACTCAGGGCTGCATAGCTGCGGTCATAGTTGGAAGCGCCCACCGTAAGCACAGAATCCACGTCAGCCGGGGCAGTAATGTAGCGCCACGAATTATTGCCTTCGTTACCAGCCGAGTTCACGACGAGCATTCCGGTACGCGTCGCAAAACGGGCCGCACGGCTGATAATGGTCGTTTTTCCGTCCATATCCTCGTAAGTGTAGTTATAGGCGTCACTCGCGAAATCATCATCAAATGAATAGTAGCCCAGCGAAGTATTGATCACATCCGCACCAATACTATCCGCGCGCTCGGCTGCCAAAAGCCACGTAATCTCTTCGTAAGGCGACTCGCCAAAGTCATTTTCGGTGTGATACAATGCATACGAAGCCTTGAATGCCGCGCCGATCATAGTGCCCGGCTGGTAGGCAGCCATCGTGGAAAGCACATTAATTCCGTGAGAACCGGAATTGTAAACATTGGTTTCCCGGTTCAAAAAATCATAGGTATCCAAAATCCTGTTTTCAGTACGGACCTGGTTGAGAAAGCCCAAAGTATTTCCATTCACGAAACCATTGTCCATCACAGCGATCAGCATATTCTCACCCTGAAAGCCTTTTTTATGTAACTCGGGGACCTCCATTAATGCAAGCTGCGCATTCATATTTCCGTAGTTCAGGTCTTCTGCTGCTGCAAACTTTTCATTCGTTTTCGCAACGCGCTGAATACCCGGGGATTTTTCGGAGACGTTAGCAACCGGCAGATTCAGTTCAATACCTTTGTAAAAAGCAAGTTTTTTGATCGCGTCGAGTTGCGTGGCAGAAGCTTCAACCAAAACCCCATTGAACCAGCGGGACGGAAAAATGACCTGGGCGCCGGTTTGTTTTAATGCAGTGATATAGGCAGGATTGACGGGTAAGTCGGTGCTGGTAGCCGGAATATTTTGCCGCATTCTCCTTGCTACTGCTCTTTCAGAAAGGAAATCTGCGGGCTTGTCGACGGAATAGGGCGAGCCGGCTTTGTCTTTAAAAAGCACGAGATACCGGGGGTTGCTTTGCGCAAATGCTGCATTTGAAATAGCAGCTAATATGAAAATGACAGTGAATAAAGATTTGCTCATTGTTTTCCGAATTTTTCAAGAATAAAAACTTCCTTCCAGCCCGATTCAATTACGCCTTTTCCAATGCAGTCGCCTGAGTGACAGTACTGCAAGTTAAGCCGCTCGCGCATTACCAGTCCAACGTTTTCGGCATATATTTCAATATACTTATCTCGCGACAAAAGTGTTGAATCGTCCTGGCGGATAATCGTTACTGTTTTTGGATAGTATTTGCCATTGATCTCCAACGGTCGATCTACATCCCGGGCAGCGCTTTCGGAAACCTTTGAGCTGTTGTAAGTGCTGCAATCCCATTTTAAACCTTCTGTTAGTGGAAAATACATTTTGGCAATAGGTTTGCCATTTTCCTGTTCAAATGCCTGATTAATAGTTGTCCAGGCTGCATTTACAGAATCGGTTTTCCATTCATTTGCTGCATTTCTTGTACTGAAATGAATAGGATAAATGAGTTGACCGTCGGTATTCATGGCGTTGCCCAATAGTCGGTGAACTTGTGAATATGCTTTCTTAGTCGGCTGATTCTCAGAATAAACAGTTTTCTCAACCCTAAACTCAGAATATGCGCCCGCTTCCAATGGAAAGTAGCTCTTTCCGGGCGAATCCGGGCCGGGGGTATGTTGGCAGGAGATGAATAGTAAGAAGGAAAATAGTGTGGTAGTGGTTCTTAGCATGTGTATCTGGTTAAATATCAGGCGACTTTCTCTCCGGGAATATCGCGCCCGCCTAAATGCGGACATTCAAGCAAATCATGAATGCCGGAAAATGGGACGATGGTTTTGAGATATCCATAATTTTCGGCCAGCGTGATCGTCCGGTTGTGATCGCCCATTGAAATATCCACATCATTCATACCAAACTGGCACGGATGTTCATAACCCGACGCGTGTGTAATTTCAATGATCTCCTTGGCGAGCGTAGTCATATAATTCGCAAAACGGACGCTTTTCAATGCCGGATCAATACCCGATTCTAGCCATTTATTATTCGTCGTAATGCCGGTAGGGCAGCGATTAGTATGACAGATCTGCGCCTGAATGCAGCCGATAGACATCATCGCTTCTCTGGCCACATTGATCACATCCGCACCCATGGAAAACGCCATTACAGCCTGTGCAGGTAGTCCCAGCTTGCCGGAAGCGATGAATGTGAGCTTATCGTTCAGGTTTCTTTTCTGGAAAATTTTATAAACAGTACTAAAAGCAAATACCAGCGGAAGCGAAACGTGATCCGCAAATGAGGGCGGCGCCGCTCCGGTACCGCCTTCACCACCATCTATCGCGATAAAATCAGGGCCTTTTCCTGTTTCTACCATCAAGTCGGCCAGCTCCTCCCACATTTCCGTTTTTCCTACCGCGGATTTAATACCGACTGGCAAGCCGGTTGCGGCGGCCATTTCTTCTATAAAATCGATCATTCCACGCACATCCGAAAACGCACTGTGGTAAGGGGGCGAAACAACGTCCACGCCCATCGGTACCTGTCTGATCTCCGCAATCTCTGCACTGATTTTGCTCGCCGGAAGTACGCCGCCTTTACCAGGTTTGGCCCCCTGCGACAATTTCAGTTCGATCATTCTGACAAATGGATTCTGGCTCGTCATTTTCACCAGTTTTTCCATCACAAAATTACCTTCATGATCACGCACCCCGAAATAGGAAGTGCCCATATTGAATACCACGTCGGCGCCGTAACGGTGGTAAGGCGACAGCCCGCCTTCGCCTGTATTATGGTAATTACCGAAACGAAATGAGCCTTTGTTCAATGCTTCGACGGCCCTGGAAGATAGGGAACCGAAACTCATCGCACTCACATTAATGATTGAGCGGGGTCGATAAGGTCTTTTACGGTTATGATATTGCCCGATCACTTTCGCCGCGGGAATCGTATAATGGTGCGGATCGTTTCCGTTTTTGACGTGGTGATTGTGGGTGGAATCGAGTCTTTTGGGCAGCATTGAAGGTTTTACGAGCACATAGCCCGGCGCGTGCATGTCCTGATCAGTACCAAAACCCTGGTAGTTATTTTCTTTTTTGGCAGAAGCATAAATCCACGATCGCTGCCGGCGGTTGAATGGAAGTTCTTCACGGTTGTTGGCAACAATATACTGCCGCAGCTCGGGCCCGATCGTTTCGAGCATATAACGGAAATGCCCTACCAGCGGAAAGTTGTGCTGGATCGTATGTTTTCTCTGCAAAATATCCCTCAGCGCAATCAGGACGATCAATATCAATATATAAGCCCAGATAGGGATCGCGGCCAAAAACGAGAGGGTACTGTCCATGAAAGTGGTTTTAAATTTCTTTTTCTTCCCAGACAGTCACTTTGCTGAGGTCTTTCCAATAGCCCGGATAAGATTTTACAACTACACCCGGTTCTTCAATTCTGATCGGTGCTACCATTCCGGCCGGCGCAAATGCCATTGCCATTCTGTGGTCGTCGTAAGTGTGGATAGAAGGCAATTCAAGCGGTTGGAAATTGCTGATCCTGGAAACTTCGTACAAATGGTCTTTCTCAATCTCCGTCAATTCTGCGCCCAGCTTTTTCAATTCCTGCTGCAATGCGAATACGCGGTCTGTTTCCTTGATCTTTAAACTCTCTATGCCCGTCATGGACAGGCGGATATCTTTCACTGCGCAACAAACAGCTACTGTCTGGGCGAGATCGGGGCAATCGGTGAAATCCCAGCCAATGGATGCAGCTGCGGGTATTTTGGTTAGTAAAACTCCGCGGTCGGTAAATTCGCTCTCTACTCCCAAATGCCTCATAATCTTTACGATAGCACTATCTCCTTGTAAAGAGTTTTGTTTCAATCCCAGCAACTCCACTTCTGCATTTTCAGATAACGCCACGATGCTGTACCAATAGCTCGCGCCCGACCAATCGGACTCGACGGCGTAAGGTTTTGGCTGGTATTTTAATGGGGGAACAGTAATGGTATTGGCTTGCCAGTCGGCTTTGTAATCAATACCAAAATACGCCATCTGATTGAGCGTCATTTCAATATAGGGCCGCGAGCCAACTTCGCCTTCGAGTTGAATAGTCAACCCGCTGGGCAGCTCGGGCGCGATCATTAGCAAAGCTGAAATGTACTGACTGCTCACGTCACCACGCATCACGAGCTTGTGTTCACCTGAGTAGTTAAAACCGTTCAGTTTCAACGGTGGGTAACCTTCCTCTTTCTGATATTCAATATCTGCACCCAAAATCCGCAATGCATCCACCAATATCCCGATCGGCCGCTCGCACATGCGCGGCGTACCTGTCATGATCTTGGTTTGATTGGTCACCGAGTAATAGGCAGTCAAAAACCGCATAGTAGTACCTGCGTCGATCACGTCGGCAACTTCGTCCTTTGAATCCAGTAAACGCATCATGGTTTGTGAATCCCTGGCTTCGGATACATTGTAAAGTTCGCATTGAAATCCGGTCAGTGCATTGATGATCAGCGCGCGGTTGCACTCACTTTTAGATGCTACCAGTTTGATTTCGGCTTTTACAGGCTGTTTCGGTGGGTAAACGACAATCGATTTCACTTTGAAAAGGTCAGATTTTGAATAGGCAACGGGAATGTGCCGATTAATAACTTAATATGTTTCGAGTACTTTCAGCTTGTTACGACCATTGATTTTCAGAGAAGAAAATGTGAGCCTGTAACAGATATAGCCTGCGACGACCATGGAGCCGCCTACTACGAGCGAAGCAGTATCGGTGGTGAAACGTTTACCGTCTACGCCGCGGTTGAAAAAATCGGCACCCACAAAAAGCAGCCCTGCAAGCGGAAGGATAGGGGCCAGCTGAGATATAAAAGGAATGCGGCGCGACACTTTCATCAGGCGAATATCTTTCAATAAAATTTCCTGATAATCCATTCGTCCTACTGCTTCATTCAATATCCCGATCGTAAAGGAAGAGTCTGAAACACTGGCAATGGTTTCGTTGAAACGGATCGTTTCATTATGCATTCTGAACTTGATATTGTCGCCGGGAAAAAAGCGGTAGCGATGAAATCCGCCGATGGTCGGAGAGGCGTCGAGTACGAGGTATTTTTGTCCGGGGTTCGCGATAACCCTGTTCGAACCGCCTTGTTTGATAAACAATTCTTCACTGGAAAGGGCTTTCTGAGCTTCATAATGGTCCTGCGACCAAGCTGTAAGATTCCCAAAAATTAACACAAAAAAGATAAGCAGCAGCTGTCTCATAGCACAAAATGAATGTTTCAAATATAGGGAATCATTCTCTTAAACGGGCAGATCTGTTGCAATGTTGCTGATTTTAGCCAGGTCGGATCAGTCAGCTTCCGCCGTTTCTTCCTTGGGAACTTTAACCGAAACACCACCTGAAACGATCATTTTCATGACGTCGGTAGAAGGCGCATCGACTGGTACTACCAGGGCGGTAGGGACAATGAGGAGCTCGCCGGAAAGTGAATAGGAGAATGGCATATAAACTGCGACGTGATCTGAAATTTTGAGGTGGGTCAGGTCATTTTGTGTGATGAAACCGATCTTTTTAATCTCAGCATCTTTGTAAATGGTGACCAGTACGGGTTGGTTGAATTTCTTTTTGTCACCGACAAATGCAAGTATGAGGTCTTTAATGGAATAGTAGATCAGGCTTACGAGCGGAATGCGGCGCATCAGCTTTTCAGTAAACTTGAAAAAGGACTGCGGAATGATTGTGGAAAACAGAAACCCAAGTAATATGATCCCGGAAAGGATGATCAGCACACCCAGCCCGGGCAGGTAAATGGACTGCTGATCGGAGATCGGAATGTCGATCCGGATAATATTATCGAGATATTCCACGCCACTCCAGATAATCAGCCCGGTGGCGTAAAGCGGCGCAACGAGCACGAGCCCACGTATAAAATAGCTGATGATCCTTTTCAGGATCGAATTCTTAATTTCCATTTAGTTTGAAGCCTTTGCGGCGGAAAAGGTAGGTAGTATGCGGACAGATACGGCGAATGAAATATTGGACGATGCCGATTGAATTTTGATATTTGCACCCCGACAGCAACTTTTAGCTGTAATCTCCGTAAAAATAAAGAGAAGTTCACTCATTTGACGTATATGTATCAGGCCAGTTATTTGAAACATTTTACAGAAGAAGTTTTTCGCGCAATCGGCTGTCCGGCCGAGGAAGCGGAACTGGCTTCGACCGTATTGATCAGCGCAGATCTTCGCGGCGTCGATTCGCACGGAATTGCGCGTTTGGCGGGTTATGTGCGGTTATATGACAATGGAAGGCTGAATCCTACGCCGCAGGTGAAGGTAGTTTATGAAACGCCAAGTACGGCGGTGGTTGACGGAGATCGTGGGCTGGGACTGGTTGTGGCGCCTCAGGCGATGGAAATTGCGATGGAAAAAGCGGAGAAAGTGGGTTCGGGCTGGGTTTCAGTACGTAATTCCAATCACTTCGGTATAGCGGGATACCACGCAATGCTGGCGCTTCAAAGGGATATGATCGGTTGGACGATGACCAATGCGGCCCCGCTGGTCACGCCTACTTTTTCACTGGATAAATTACTGGGAACCAATCCAATAGCAGTGGCGGTACCGGCGAACGAGGAGCCTGCATTTGTAGCAGATTTTGCGTCGACCGCTGTCGCTTACGGGAAGTTTGAGATATTGCAACGCAAAAATTTGCCAGCTCCACTAGGCTGGGCCCAGGATTCGGAAGGAAATCCTACGACGGATTCTAATGCTGTAAAAAGCGGCGGCGGGTTATTGCCGCTGGGTTCGGACAGAGAACATGGAAGTCACAAGGGATATGGTTTGGGTGCTATTGTAGATATATTCTCGGGTGTGCTTTCGGGTGCAAATTTTGGCCCGTGGGTGCCGCCTTTCGCTACGGCAGGGTTTATGTCGGCGCAGGAAGGAGTGGGGTTGGGTACGGGGCATTTCCTCGGCGCAATGCGGGTGGATGGTTTCAGGCCGGCCGAAGACTTTAAGAAAGATATGGATAAATGGATCCGTGCATTCAGAGGCGCGCGGGCGGTGGAAGGAGAAAAAGTATTGATCCCGGGCGATCCTGAGCGGGAAATGGAGGCAGATCGAAGTGTGAATGGAATCCAATTGCTGGAACCTGTTGTTTTGTCGCTGGCCGAGCTGGCGAAAAGGTTCGGGATCCCATTTGAAGCAAATTTATAAACAAAAAGAAAACAGCAGAAGCCGGGCGCCGGGCGCCGACTGCCGAAGCTGACAGACTTATCACTATGTCGCGTAATTTCAAAGTAGGGTTATTCGTAACCATCGCCATTCTGGCCACCACATTTTCATTTTATTTCTGGCAGATATTCAAAACGCCGAATCTGCAAGTTGATAAGCAAACGAGTTTCGTATTGCTGATCCCGGAAGGCGGGACTTATCAATCTGTTTTGGATACGCTGAACAAGCACGATGTGATCAATGACCACATTTCATTCCGTTTCCTGGCAAAATTGCTGGACTATCCGGAGGAAGTGAAACCAGGCCGCTACGTGATCAAGCCCGGTAGCAGCAATTATACGGTAGTCAAAAAACTGAGCTCGGGAAACCAGGATGCGGTGAAGCTCACTTTCAATAATATCAGGCTGAAAGAAGATCTGATCAAACGCATTGGCAGCAGGTTTGAATTTGGAGAAGCCAATTTTCGCAAAGCATTGAACGATCCCGCAGTTTGTAACAAATACGGACTGGATACGCTCACGATCGTGTCTATGTTTTTACCCAATACCTATGAAATATTCTGGACAACGGGTACTGAGAAGTTTTTGGACAGAATGCATAGTGAATACAAGAAATTCTGGACGGATGAAAAGGTGGCGAAAGCAAAGGAAATCGGACTTACACCAGTTCAGGTTTCTATTTTAGCTTCCATTGTCGAAGAGGAGCAAGCCAGGAAAGTGGACGAGCGTCCGCGTGTGGCGGGTCTGTATCTCAACCGTTTAAAGGCTGAAATGCCGTTGCAGGCTGATCCTACTATCAAATTTGCATTGCAGGATTTTGCGATCAAACGGATATTGAATGGTCAGCTGATGATCCAGTCGCCTTACAATACCTATCTCAACACCGGCCTGCCTCCCGGCCCGATCCGCGTAGCCGATTTCAATTCGCTGGATGCAGTCCTGAATTACGATAAGCACGATTATATTTATATGTGTGCAAAAGCGGATTTGTCTGGTTACCACGCATTTGCGACCAATTATGATGACCATCTCAAAAACGCCCGTCTTTACCAGGCTGAATTGAACCGGCTTAAAATCCTGAAATAGCATGTTTGTTTATGAAGTAAAAGGCATTCGCGTCAGGTATGCTGACACGGATCAGATGGGGTATGTGTATTACGGAAATTATGCCCGGTACTACGAGATTGGTCGGGTGGAATCGCTGCGCAGCCTTGATTTTCATTACAAAGCAATGGAAGATGAAGGAGTTATGATGCCTGTTTACGAAAGTCACTTCCGCTATTTAAAACCGGCCCGTTACGACGATCTGCTGAATATCCGCGTTACGATTCAGGATATGCCGGGTGTTCGGGTTCGTTTTTTTTATGAAATTCGAAATCAGGACGATATTTTACTCAACACAGGAGACACGACGCTCGTTTTTCAAAGGCGCGATAACGGGAAGTTGTGTACAGCTCCGGAGAAGCTCAAAGCAAAGCTTCTTGCCTATTTTGAATAAGTAACTATGGAAAATATGCTTGAAAAACTGTTGCGAAACCGCCAAATCAAGCGACTTATTACGTGGTTACAGAAGTCGATGTTATGGAAAGGGACGGTATCACCTTACGAGATTATCCTGAACCTGGTACAGAGCAACCGAAAGTACGATATCGACCAGCGCGCTTCGGCTGTTGCTTATAGTCTCACACTCGCCGCATTTCCGGCCATTATCTTCCTTTTTACCCTAATACCCTACATTCCAATCGAAAATCTGGATCAGCAGATCATGGAACTGTTGCGTGAAAATATGCCGCGCGGAATCTATGAAGATGCTGACCAGACGATCATGGATATTATCAGCAGGCCTCGCAGCGGCGTACTTTCTTTCGGTTTTATTTTCGCGATGATTGCTTCTACCAACGGTATGATGTCGCTGATGCGGTCATTTGATATGGTGTATGAAGACGACGAGATCAGGGGTTTTTTGCTTACACGCGGCATTGCTATCCTGCTTACTTTGCTGCTGATCCTGGTTTTGTGCGTGTCTGTGATTTTGCTGATCGTCGGTGACGCCGTGATGCACCTGCTTTCTGAATGGAATATCGTAATGGACAGCCTGCTACTGACCATGCTGAATGTGACCCGATACCTGGTCAGTTTTGGTTCACTTATGCTCACGATCTCGATTATTTACCGGTTCGCGCCTTCTCACGGCCGTCAAACCGCTTTCTTGAATGTGGGGTCAATTATCGCTTCTGTTCTGATCCTCGCTTCGACTTACGGATTCTCGTTTTATCTCTCCAAATTTAGCTCGTATAACAAATTGTACGGCTCTATTGGTACGATGATCGCATTGATGATCTGGCTGTACCTGCTTGCATTTGTAATTATTTTGGGCTTCGAGATCAACGACAGCATCGCGACTGCGCGAAGGAGGAAAGGGTATTCAAGGCGTTCATCTGCCGTAAAATAACAAACTCCTTCGGTTGTTCGGATACTTACTAGTTTTGTCAGGAAAGGCGCAAATCATCAACAACTTCCGCGCCGTTGTGAGCTAGACAGCACATGTGCGTGTACAAATGAAACAATTGGAACTGCCACTGGTTACGGTAATCCTGACCGTATTTAATCAGGAAAAATATTTAGAGGAGACGCTCAATTCGGTATTCAGCCAGACTTATCCTTCCTTACAGCTTATCGTTATTGATAATGCGAGTTCAGACGATTCTCTCCGCATTATCGATCATTTTCAGGAAAAAGGTCCTGCATTTCAACTCATCAAAAACCATAGAAATGTCGGCTTGTGCCGCGCGTTTAACCAAGGTTTGCGCATTGCGGAAGGGAAATATGTGATTGACCTTTCTGGCGACGATATCATGCTTGCCGACCGTATTGCAAAGCAGGTAAGAGCTTTTGAGGCACTATCGGAGGAATATGCGGTTCTTTTTTCCAATGCTATTTATATTGATAAATCGGGCCACGAGCTGAATTACCATTACCCGGTTAACGAGTGGGGGAGAGCTTTAATGCAGGTACCTTCGGGCGATGTGTACAAAAAAGTGCTTGAAAATTATTTTATCTGCACGCCCACGATGATGATGCGCAGAGAGGCGCTGCATTTGCTTGGAGGTTATGATGAAGATCTGCTTTTTGAGGACTTCGATTTCTGGATCAGGTCGGCAGTTCGGTTTAAGTATCAGTATCAGGATGAAGTTTTAACCAAAAAAAGACTGCTGCCCGCTTCACTTTCCAGCCTGGTTTACCAAAAAAATAGCGGCTTGCTAAACTCCTATTATGCTGTCTGCAACAAAGCTTACGACCTGAACCGCGACCAGCAGGAATTTGATCTGCTGGCGGCACGTATTCGTACATTTATCCGCAAATGTCTGTACGCACAGGATGTTGAATTGGCAATGCGTTTTCGGCGTTTGCTGAATTACATCGAAAACCCGGGGTGGCAGACGGAGGTGATTATATTGTTGTGCAGATTACATCTTCCGGTCAATTTTGCGTACCGATTTTATATTAAAAACTTAAAAAAAGCATTTGGTCAGGAAGGATTTAGCTTTTAGCATTGTTAGTTAATAAAAAGTTACAAGTTCCTATGCCTGCTGAATTCATTAAAATATATCCCCAGAACCCCGACGAGCGTCGAATCAGACAAGTTGTTGATTGTTTGCGCGGGGGAGGATTGGTCATTTATCCAACTGACACGATCTATGGTCTCGGTTGTGATATCTACAATTCAAGAGCGGTTGAAAAGATCGCACGTATAAAAGGGATCAAGCCTCAGAAAAACGACTTTTCATTCATTTGCTATGATCTGAGCCACATTTCGGATTTTGCAAGAGTTGGCAATACAGCTTTCAAAATGATGAAGCGCGTGCTGCCTGGTCCCTATACTTTCATTCTGGAAGCCACCAGTAACGTACCCAAGCTTTTAAATACAAACAAAAAGACGGTCGGTATCCGGGTGCCGGACAATCTTATCCCAAGGCTGATCGTACGGGATCTTGGAAATCCGATTGTGACAACTTCCATCAAAGATGATGACGAAGTGATCGAGTATTCAACTGACCCTGAGCTGATTTACGAGAAATTTCAACATCAGGTCGATATCGTTGTCGACGGCGGTTATGGTGGCAATATCCCTTCGACCATTGTGAAAGCGGATGCAGAGGAGTTCGAGGTAATCCGGGAAGGGTTGGGCGATATCAGTATTTTTTCGTGACCTGAATTGTAAAGATCCAAGCCGGTATTGAAGATTGCCGACTACGGAAAATAATTATTATAAATTTTTTGATAATATCACGAGCCTTTAGCATATTTGATAGTGTCGGAAATATCAGTGAATAGTGCGAAAACAAGTGCAGCGAGGATAGAATTACAGTATTTGCCCTGCCTGGAATACTTTACCTGCATTCTTCAGTACGACCGGATTTTAATTGATATCGAGGAAAGATATGTGAAGCAGACGTTCCGGAACCGGTGCAGTGTGCTTACTGCCAACAAAATCGATGTACTGACGGTCCCGGTGAAAGGATTCGATGCAGTCGCCCCCACAAAAGATATATTGATCGATTATAACCAGGATTGGTTAAGACGCCACCTGGGCTGCCTGAAATCAGCATACGGAAAATCTCCGTTTTACGAGTTTTACATATCTGAATTTACCCACACTTACGAAAAAAAGCCGCGATTTCTGGCGGATTTGAATTATGAATTATTGACAATTTGTCTTAGATTGGTAGGGATCAAAAGGGAGATCAGGTACATTTTGTCAGGTGAACGGGAAGAAGAAAAGGGTGTCGATAACGTTATATCGCTCATAAACAACAAGAAAAGCCAAAATTCTTCGATTTACTATCAGCCACTACCTTATTATCAGACTTTTGGGAATGATTTTGTAGGTAATCTTAGCATAATTGATTTACTCTTTAACATGGGGCCGGAAGCAAAAAGTGTTTTGTTAAGATCCTGTAAATCTCGATAAAGCTATTTGAACAAAGAGAGCTCAAGTAGCGTTAATGACTTTAAACACTTTTTATTGCTACACGATGGAAGCAAAATTTTCGAATAGAGTGAAAGAAGTAATTTCTATGAGCCGGGAAGAAGCCCTCCGCCTTGGCCATGATTACATTGGAGCAGAACACTTATTACTAGGGATGATACGTGAGGGTGACGGTGTAGCGATTGGATTACTTAAAAAACTCGGCGTTTCGTTGGACGATGTACGTCAAACGATCGAGCAGGCAACCAAGGGTGCCGCAACAAACAATGTCAAGAATCTTCAAAATATACCTTTGACAAGGCAATCGGAAAAAGTACTTAAAATCACTTATCTGGAAGCTAAAATTTTCAAAAGTACGCTGATCGGAACTGAACATTTATTGTTGTCGATCCTGCGGGATGAAGATAATGTAGGGACGCAGATCTTACATAAATTTAATGTTAACTACGAAGTCATTAAGGAAATGTTAGAATATCAATCATCTGGATCCAGACCTCATATGGGGCCGGAGACCGAGGACGGAGACGACGAAGCAAGAGGCGGAATGTTTGGAGGCGGCGGATCTTCATCCGGAAAAGAATCAAAAGGTGCAGAGAAATCGCGCACGCCAGTATTGGATAATTTCGGAAGAGATTTGACCAAGATGGCGGAAGTCGGCAAACTAGACCCTATTGTAGGTCGTGAAAAGGAAATCGAGCGCGTTGCGCAAATCCTTAGCCGCCGTAAAAAGAATAACCCGATCCTGATCGGTGAGCCGGGTGTGGGTAAAACTGCTATTGCAGAAGGGCTTGCATTGCGGATCGTTCAGAAAAAAGTATCGCGTGTGCTTTTTGGCAAACGCGTTGTAACGCTTGATCTGGCTTCACTGGTAGCAGGTACAAAATACCGCGGTCAGTTTGAAGAAAGAATGAAAGCGGTGATGAATGAGTTGGAAAAGTCTCCTGACGTGATCCTGTTCATTGATGAGCTGCACACGATTGTCGGCGCAGGTGGCGCTTCCGGTTCGCTGGATGCCTCCAATATGTTCAAGCCGGCATTGTCACGCGGAGAAATCCAGTGTATCGGAGCTACGACATTAGATGAATATCGCCAGTATATTGAAAAAGACGGTGCATTGGCACGTCGTTTCCAAATGGTAATGGTGGATGCGACTTCGATCGAAGAAACGATCCAGATCCTTGAAAACATCAAAGATAAGTACGAAGATCACCACCACGTAAACTATACGCCGGAATCGATCAGTACTGCTGTGAAACTTTCGGAAAGATATATTACGGACCGGTTCCTGCCGGATAAAGCGATTGACGTATTGGATGAAGTGGGCGCAAGAGTTCACATCAGCAATATCACGGTTCCGGAAGATATTCTGGTTCTGGAAGAGCAGATCGAAAATATCAAGCAAGAGAAAAACCGGGTTGTTAAAAGCCAGAAATACGAGGAAGCAGCTCAGCTTAGAGATCGTGAGAAAAAATTGATCGATCAGCTTGACCGCGCGAAACTTGCCTGGGAAGAAGAAACCAAGCAAAAACGCTATACTGTAACTGAGCATAATGTAGCTGAGGTTGTAGCGATGATGACTGGTATTCCGGTCACCAACGTATCGATGGATGAAGGCAAGAAATTGCTGAATATGGCTGAGGAGCTGAAAAGCAAGGTTATCGGACAAGATCCGCCAATCGAAAAGCTTACCAAGGCGATCCAGCGTACTCGTGTGGGATTGAAAGATCCTAAGAAACCGATCGGTTCGTTCATCTTCCTTGGACCAACAGGTGTAGGTAAGACGGAGCTTGCGAAGGTATTGTCAACTTATCTGTTTGATAAAGACGATTCACTGGTTCGTATCGATATGAGCGAGTACATGGAGAAATTCAGCGTATCTCGTCTAGTCGGAGCGCCTCCGGGATATGTGGGTTATGAAGAAGGTGGCCAGCTGACTGAAAAAATCAGAAGAAAACCATATAGCGTCGTTCTTTTGGATGAGATAGAAAAAGCGCACCCGGACGTTTTCAATATCCTGTTACAGGTGTTGGACGATGGGATTCTGACGGACGGACTGGGAAGAAGGGTCGATTTCAGAAATACGATCATTATCATGACTTCCAATATCGGAGCGCGTGATTTGAAAGATTTCGGATCGGGTATCGGTTTCTCTACCAAAGCGAAATCTGAGAATCAGGATGAGATTATGAAAGGGACAATACAAAGCGCCCTTCGTAAGGCATTCTCTCCAGAGTTCCTGAACCGTTTGGATGATGTGATCGTGTTCAACTCGCTGCAACGTGAGGATCTGCACAGGATCATCGATATTTCTCTCGGCAAGTTGTTTAACCGTGTGAAAGGTTTGGGTTATGAAATCGAGTTGACTATCCCGGCGAAAGATTTTCTTTCTGAAAAAGGATACGATCCTCAGTATGGAGCCCGCCCGCTTAACCGCGCGATCCAAAAATACCTCGAAGATCCCGTTGCTGAGGAAATCCTGAAAGGTGATTTGCGTGAAGGTGACGTATTGGTTGCAAACCACGAAGAAAACAGTGAGCAACTCGTAATTACAGTAAGGAAAAAAGAAGAAGAATTGGCGAATTAATTAGCTGATTAGTAGTAAAATAATAGTAATGCAAAAAGGCAGGTCGAAAGATCTGCCTTTTTTGTTGACAAATATTAACACCGGC
Source organism: Dyadobacter sp. CY343 (assembly GCF_021390335.1). Taxonomy (GTDB): domain Bacteria; phylum Bacteroidota; class Bacteroidia; order Cytophagales; family Spirosomataceae; genus Dyadobacter. Next base: position 727,270 of record NZ_JAJUXK010000001.1, read on the forward strand.
CTTTCAAAGCATTTGCCGGATTTCTGCGTTCACATGATGAATTCGTTTATATTTAACCAACAAATAATTAAATAGCAGATGAAGATTCATTTTACAAAGGCTGCATTTCTTCTCATTTTCGGGTTAGTAACGACAATCTCCAATCTAAGTGCTCAAAAATATGCAAGTGGGCCGCAGGTGCTATCTTTCTTTTCCGATGCAGACGATACGGATCAGCCTTACGGACTATATCTTCCACCGAATTACGACGAAAATAAAAAGTACCCGTTAGTTGTAATGCTGCACGGTGCGGGTTCTAATCATCGGCTTGCATTGAAGCGGGTTTTTGGCAAAACCAATGAAGAGGGTGAAACGGATGTGGAAGCTTCCCGGTATTTCCAAAAGTGGGATGATGTCGATTTCATCGTTGCATCGGTATATGCCCGCGGAACTGCCGGCTACCAGGGCATTCCCGAGCAGGATGTTTATGATATGCTGGATGATGTTAAAAGGCGCTTTAAGGTTGACGAGAATAAAATTTATCTGACCGGTCTTTCAATGGGTGGAGGCGGAACACTTTGGATCGGGCTGACCCGACCTGATATCTGGGCAGCGATTGCGCCCGTCTGTCCAGCGCCGCCAGCAGGTACTTTTGACCTGGCGACTAATGCTTTGAATTTTCCTATACACTTTTTTCACGGCGATGCAGATCCGGTTGTGCCTGTGGAAGGCACGCGCAAGTGGGTGAGTCATTTGCAGGATATTGGTGTGGAAGTGAGTTATAAAGAGTTTGTGGATGTGAAGCACGATAGCTGGGTAAGTGCGTACGATAATCAATTCATATTCGAATGGTTTGGGCACGCGGAGAGAAATCCCTATCCGGACCGGGTGAGGTTTGTGAGCAAGCTTTACAAGTATAATAAGTCATTTTGGGTGACTTTCGATAAAATCCAGCAGGGTACTTTGGCTGAGATCGATGCGAATCTTGCTAAACCCAATGCCCTGGAAATTACGACCAAAAATTTGGACGCATTCACATTGAACCTGAAAAACCATCCGAAGTTCAAACCAGGAACACTCACTGTGAAGCTCGACGGTGTCAATCTTTCAATAAAAACAGACAGTACAACTTCATTTTCAAAAAACGGCGGAGCTTGGGCAGTCGCGCCTAATGCGGTTGCAACTGCCTCTAGTAAAAGGAAAGGAGCGGAGGGACCTATTCTCGACGCATTTTCCACGCGTCACGTTTATGTATACGGAACTGCTGACAATCCTTCACCGGAGGAACTGACGAAACGGCTGGAAATTGCAAACACGGCAGCGAACTGGTCGCAATACCGCGGAGAGTTTTTGGGCAGGATCATGTTTTTCCCTCGTGTGCTGTCAGATAAGGAAGTCCGGCCCAGTGATCTGGAAAGCAGTAACCTAATACTTTTTGGTACAAAAGAAACGAATTCTTATATAGCCAAATTTGCGGACAAGCTTCCAATGCATTTAAATCCGGCTGACAAGACGCACGGTCTGTTTTACGTTTTTCCAATGAATAAGCATTATGTTGCAGTCAATTCGGGCTTGCCGTGGTGGATTGGGACAGAAGATCAGGGTTATCCGTTTGTGCCGGTGATGCACCGCAAGTTGTCTGAATATAAAGACTTTCTCTTATTTAAAGACAGCGCGAAAAACATTGTGACGGACGGTCACTTTACACCCGAATGGAAGCTTCCCGAAGATGTTAAGACCAAACTCTCAGCCTCAGGTGCTGTGAATTTTAACAAATAGAAACATTACTTTTTATAAATAACCGATGAACTACGACGAAAAGATTTCGAGGAAATCCTTCATGAAGGCCGGCGCAATGCTCCTGGCGACTCCGATGCTTTCCAAAATAAACTGGGAGCAAAAGGCGGCATCCAAAATTGGTTTGCAGCTTTATACGCTCCGCAACGAACTGTCCAAAGACCTGCTGGGAACACTGAAAAAAGTGTCTTCAATTGGTTATAAGGAAGTTGAGCTTTTTGGCTATAACGACGGTAAATTCTTTGGTAAAACGCCAAAGGAATTCAAGAAAATCCTGGGCGACCTTGGTCTGGATCCGGTGAGTGGGCATTATGGTGCCGGTGTTGAGAATACAAAAGCGATCGGTAGTCTGAGCAACAATTGGCAGCAAGCTGTTGACGATGCGGCTGAAATCGGTCAGAAGTATGCAGTATGTGCTTATTTGACGGAAGGTGAGCGCAAAACGATCGATCAATACAAAAGCTATGTAGACCTGTTCAATAAGTCGGGAGAAGTGGCTAAGAAAGCGGGTCTGCAATTCGGCTACCACAACCATGATTTTGAATTCAAGAAAATCGACGGACAGCTTCCTTACGATCTGATTGCTTCTACTGATTCGAACCTGGTGAAGCTGGAACTCGACCTTTACTGGATCGTGAAAGCGGGAATGGATCCTGTTGATCTTTTCAAGAAATACCCGGGCCGTTTCCCACTTTGGCACGTGAAAGACATGGATAAAGGTGACCAATCATTTGCAGAAGTTGGTACCGGCTCTATCGATTTCAAAAAGATATTTGCAGCAAGAAAAACAGCTGGCCTGACACATTTCTTTGTAGAGCAGGATGTAGCCAAGAGACCTCCGCTGGAGGCGATTGAGATCAGTTTTCAGAATGTGACCAAGATGAAAGTATAGGAATAAAAAAAGACCCGGCCGCATAGCAGCCGGGTCTTCCAAATTATGCAGATAAAAATTTCAGTTTGTTAACTGTAATTTAAGTTCATTCAACCTGCTCCTTAAAGATGCGTCAATCTGACGATCTTCAATAGTCAATACATATCCGCCGATAATGGCTGGATTGATCTTCTCGGCAAGTTGTACCGTTCTTCCTGTTGCGGATTTAACGATTTCTTTAAATTGCTGACGCAGTTCCTCAGTAAGCGGCGTAGTAGTCACTACGGTTGCTTTCTGGATTCCCTGGTTCAGGTTATATGCTTTTATAAATTCGTTTGCAATTTCATCCAGGATCGACTCACGGTTCTTTTTGGTGATGATCTTGAAGATCGCATAAGACACCGGGTTAACGCGCGCTTCGAACAGGGCTTTCAGAATACCTGATTTCTTCTCGTGACGAACAACAGGGCTTTTCAATGCAAGCATCAAACCTCTGTTTTTGTCGGCAGTGTCTTTGAACAAAATCATATCCTGGTAAACCGCTTCAAGCACATTCTGCTCTTTCGCGAGTTCAATCAGCGATTTTGCATATCTGGCAGCTACTATACTTACTGACATCGTAAATCAAATGTTTAATTAAGACGTGCAGAAGAAGCAAGTTCCGCGATCAAATTTTCCTGAGCTTCCTTATCTTTCAATTCACGCTGCAATACTTTTTCAGCGATTTCAAGAGAAAGTGTAGCTACTTCTTTTCTAATTTTTGATACTGCCAGCTGCTGTTCGTTACGGATCGCAGCTTGCGCATTTTCTATCATTTTCTGCGCTTCGACGGCCGCTTTATCTTTCGATTCAGCAATCGTACGGTCAGCCGCATCTTTTGCTTCGCGAAGGATCTGATCACGAACTGCATTCGCCTCAGCGATCAGTTTTTCGTTGTCAGATTTCAACTGGATCATTTCAGCTCTGGTTTTTTCAGCCAGGTCCAATGCGCCCTGAATTTCGTTTTCACGGTCTTTAAGTCCTTTGATGATTGGTTTCCAGGCGAATTTGGCAAGGATAAAAACCACCAATAAGAATACTACAAGCATCCAGAATATAAGACCTGGGTTTGGAGTAAGCAATGACATAGAATAATGAGTTTAAGTGTAAGTAGCTCTCTTTTTTCAAAAATCGTGGAAGCCTATTGCTTCCACGAAGAGTTTCATTTTACTTCTCGGCCTAATGCATTTGAAGTAAGGACTAAGTCCAGTGTCGATTAAAGCTTGAACGAGATCAGCAGACAGATAACCGCCGCAAACAACGCTACCGCTTCAATAAGAGCCGCGATGATAAGCATTGCAGTCTGGATAGCACCAGCAGCTTCTGGCTGACGAGCGATACCTTCAACAGCACTTCCACCGATTTTACCGATACCAAGACCAGCACCGATTGCAGCAAGACCAGCACCGATTGCAGCACCGAAAACAGCAAGACCAGCACCGCTCTGCTCAGCAGCTTGAAGCAAAATTTGAAGCAACATAATTGTGTTTGTTTAAAATATAATTGATAAAAAGAGATTCAGAATCAATGTCCGTGGTCAGCATGGCTATGTTCTTCAATAGCGCTGCCGATGTACATGGACGATAAAAGGGTAAAGATAAATGCCTGGATAAATGCGACCATGATCTCGATAAAGTTGAGGAACAAGGCGAAAAGCGAAATAACCGGCGCGATTACGAAACTTTGGAATATAAAGATCAGACCGAAAAGACTTAAAAGGATAATGTGGCCCGCAGTAATGTTGGCAAAAAGCCGCACCATTAATGAGAAAGGCTTCATAAATACACCTACGATCTCAACCGGGATCATAATCAGCAACAATGGAACTGGTACGCCGGTTGGTTTTACAAGGTGCTTATAGTAGTGTCCGTTTGCATTCAGGTGAACGATGATGAAGGTTAAAACCGCTAGCGTCATTGTTACTGCGATATTACCTGTCAGGTTAGCCGATCCCGGAAGCAAGCCCATGATATTGTTGATCAGAATAAAGAAGAACAATGTGAGCAGGTAAGGAAGGTATTTTTCGTATTTCGGACCCACGTTTGGTTTCACAACTTCGTCGCGGATAAAAAGGATGATAACCTCCATCGCGGACTGAAACCCTTTGGGAGCCTTATTCTTGTTGTTTTTATAAAAACTGGCAATGCTTGTGAAAACAAGTATCAGAATAACTGCGCTGATCAGCATTGACGCTACATTCTTGGTAATGGAGAAATCGTAGATCTTGCGGGATTCGTCAACGGGAACAATCTGCTCGGAATCACCGTGAACCAGGTGGTAACCGTTGTATTCGTGGTGCTCGTTGTGGAAGTTAGAAGAAGAAAAAACTTCAAGTCCCCGGTCTGCTGAATAAAGGATAACCGGAAGTGGTATTACTACACCGTGGGTGATTTCCCATTCGTGAGAGTCAGCAATATGGTGCATGATCATGCTGCCGATATCGAACTTCGCTTCTGACTCTTCAAGCTTATGTTCAATTTTATGCTCCTCCTCATTAATGCTTTCAGTCACCTTTTCGTGCTCATGCTGAGTAGGTTCGTCGGCACTTGCCGGAACGCTGAAAAGGCAGGTAGTAGCTACCAGGGCAACTGCAAAAAAACGTTTGATATAGATATACATAAATGCTTGAAATACTATGCTTTGTCAATCGCGGCGCAAGTTACGATACAAACCATATATTTCAAAACATGTATAAAATAAATAGAGTGCAAAAAAGTTGATAACAAATAGGAATGAATCAGTTTGCCCCTGATATAAAAATGCAGCGATGAATACCAAGCTGAGTATGATACGCGCAACGGTGAAGGAAAGGTAAAAAGTGACAAATTTCTCCCGGTTGTTTCGTAATCCTATTTCCATCAGCCGGTGACCTAAAAAAGACAATCCAACAAAGAAGATCAGAATGTACCATATATAGGAGTGAAGAATGGATCCCGGGTAAAAGTATTGAACAAGGAATAATACAATTCCCAAAAAGACTGTCGCTAAAATCGTACGTAACATTTGTAATAATAGGATAGACCGGTTTACGGTTTTGAAAAACTCCGGATCAGCATATAAAGCGAGCCGGCGATAGATGTGAGCGACAGTATAAGGGTCCAAACGGGCACCCCATTTTGCTGGTGATTGTCAAGCCAATACCCTCCATAAGTAAAGAGCAGAATTGTGCCGAGCATCTGAGTGGCCAGCCCGGAATATTTTAAAAACTTGGAAGACTGATTTTTAACCAACAGCTTCCCGTTTTCCTTTCCGTTCCCTGTGCTTTCGCTGTCCATGGTGAAGGTTGATAATATTAAGGTAAAATTGCTCCAAATTTCACAAATGCCATTATCTTCGATACGGTTTTATTTAAAATGCCGTTTTAGTTTTCTAGTAAGAAGAAGAAAAGCACCATCACTAATACCATCCTTGTGATCGAAAGTTTTGCCTCTCATATCAGAAGAATCACACTTTACCTTGCGCTTTCTATCTTGCTGACAGCTTGTTCGCAGTTCAGTACGAGGCCGGGAGCAGTGAATTTTCACAATATTTCTGCCAGATACAATGCGTATTTTATGGCTGAACAGGATATGCTCGAAGCTGAGTTCGCGATGAAAAAGGCATTTAAAGAAGATTATAACCAGCTTCTGCCCATATTGCTGCCGATGGATTCTATCCTGGCGCAACCTGTAAAGCCACAGCTGGATAATGCGATCAGAAAAGCTTCGATCGTCGCAGAAAAGCACCAGAACAGCAAGTGGCTGGATAACAGTTATATTGTTTTGGGCAAATCCAGACTTTATTTGGGACAGTGGGCGGATGGTTTGGAAGCATTGCGATATGTATATGCCAATGGTCGCGATGAGAATGATAAAAATGACGCATTGATCCTGTTAATGCGTGCCTACATTGTCAGGAAGGATTATTCCAATGCATTGGGTGTGGCTGAGCACCTTAGTCAGCAAGCTCTTGACAAGTCTTCCATCCGGGATTTTTATCTGACAAAAGCATATCTCCACCAGCAAAACGGTGAATACCTCACTTCCGTCGCGATTCTGGAAGAGACTTTTCCATTGTTGAAAAAATCCATTGAAACTGCCCGCATTCATTTTGCTGCTGCTCAGATGTATGACAGGCTGGGCCAATATGCATTAGCGAACAAGCATTACCGGAGCGTATCCAAAAACCGGCCTTCCTACGATCTCGGTTTCTATTCGGCTATGAATTCGCTGCAAAACGAAGTGGTGCTGAATCCAAATAAAGATCTGAACTCAATCGGGTTTGATAAAATGCTGCGCGACAGAAAAAACGACGATTTACGGGACAGGATCTATTTCACAATGGGTTTGCTGGCTGAACACAGAAAGCAAATTCCGGAGGCGGTAGGATATCTGCAAAAAGCCGCAGTCGCTTCAAAAGGGAATTTACAGCAAAAAGCATATACTTACCTGCAACTGGCCAGGATCAATTATGAGTCGCTGGAAAACTTCGAAGTCTCAAAAGCATATTACGACAGTGCATTGACAATACTTCCCCGTGAAGCACCGGAATATCTGCTTGTATCAGAAAGAAAACGTGCCCTGGATAGTTTTGTGGCTGAATATACCATTGTTACGACAGAAGACAGCCTGCAAAATCTTGCCAAAATGAACCCGGCCGCGCTGGATAATAAAATTGACGCCATTATTGAGGATCAGGAAAAGCGCAGGCTGGAAGCGGAGGCAAACGAGCGAAAAGCAGCATTGGTAGCGCAGAATGTAAATAATCAAGGTGTTCCAAATCCGCTCGCAAATGGAAACGAACGTCGCTGGGAATTGTATGATCCCGCATTGATCAATCAGGCAAAACTGGATTTCAAGAGAATATGGGGAAACCGACCGCTGGAAGATGACTGGCGCAGAAGCAGCCGGCCTTTGCAGGCCTCATCCGGCAATAATCCGGCAGGCACTGACAGTACAAGTGCGGTAAATACGCTGGTAGCTGACCAAGGTTTGAAAAAAGGTACGCCCGAGTGGAACCAGGCCCACGATCTGCTGAAAAAGAACGTCCCGCTGACAGATGCACAGCTTGCTGAGTCGCAACTGAAAAAGGAAACTGCATTGTACGGTCTGGGTAAAATTTACAGATTTGACCTCAAAGAGTCACAGCGCGCGATCGCGACTTTTAACAGAATGCTGAGCGAATATCCCCAAACGCAGTACAAGGACGAAATATATTATCTTTTGTACCTGAGCTACGAAGAGGAAAACCAGAACAAAGCTTCCTGGAAATCAAAGCTTCTGAGCGAATTCCCCAACTCAACTTATGCCCGGCTGGTCAGCAAATCCGCAGATGCTGCCGGTAACTCAGGCAACCCTATTAAAGAATATGAGGCGGCTTACATGCTTTATTCAAAAGGCGAATATGTGAAAGCGCTGGAAGATATCGAGCGGAATTTACCCGCTTACAAAGGTGGTTCAATGGAGGATAAATTTGCGTTGCTCCGGGTTTTTCTGATCGGTAAAGTAAGAGGCAAAGAGGCTTACGGTCAGGCGATAACGGAATTTATGCGGCTATATCCGGCCAGCGTATATCTGCCTCGGTTAAAGGAAATGCAGGAATTCAATTCCCTGTCTATGGGTAAAAGGTAATTTCCTTAAATCCTATCTTTGTTAAACTTCAATAAATAATCCACATCCTGATGATTGAATTGCAACCCGGAAAGTATCGTCGTACCATCATACGTCTATGGAAGTATGTGGGACTTGGACTCGGTCTGGTTATCCTATATATCGTTGCGGTTAGCTTTAATTTCTTTTGGCTATTCGGGGGAATGCCAGATCTTAAAATTCTTGAAAACCCCAAAAGCGAGCTAGCCTCCGAGCTGATCAGTGAAGACGGAAAATCGCTGGGCAAGTATTTCTTCGAAAACAGGACGCAAATCGATATTTCCCAAATATCCCCCAACCTGATCGATGCACTGGTGGCGACCGAAGACGCACGCTTTGTGAATCACTCGGGGATCGATGCGAGAAGTTTGCTCCGTGTTTTTAAGGGAGTTGTTTCAGGAAATTCAAGTTCGGGAGGTGGAAGTACGCTCACGCAGCAGGTGGCCAAAAACCTTTTTAATACCCGTTCGGAAGAATATGAAGGGTTATTGGGTAAAATACCGGTGGTTCGGATTGTAATAGCTAAAACAAAGGAGTGGGTGCTGGCGGTGATCCTGGAAAGGAAATACACCAAGCAGGAGATCATGCAAATGTACCTGAACACCGTATCCTTTGGTAATAACACTTACGGGATTAAAGTAGCGGCGAAAACGTATTTCGATAAAGAAGCGTGGGACCTGAATGTGACCGAAGCTGCATTACTGGTTGGTATGTTGCAAAACCCGACGCTGTTTAATCCTTTGCGTTTCCCTAATAACGCCACAAACCGCCGGAATACGGTACTGGCGCAAATGATGAAATACGATTACATTCCCGAGGAAGATTTTCTGGTATATAAGGAAAAGCCACTCGGAATGAACTTCACCGTCGATAGTCACAATACCGGTCTGGCGCCTTACTTCCGGGAATCCATGCGGAATTACCTCAAAAGCTGGGTGAAGATCTATAATGAAGAACACGACAAAGATTACGATCTCTATACCAGTGGCTTACGCATTTACACTACCATTGATTCCAGAATGCAGCGCTATCAGGAAGATGCTTTGAAGGAGCACATGAAAGAGCAGCAAAGGCTTTTTGACGCGCACTGGAAAGGCAGAAATCCCTGGACGTTTGACAATGGAAAAGAAATACCTGGATTCCTGACCGCTGCGGCTAAAAAGTCGCCCCATTTCATTTCACTAAAAAGAGACCTAGGAGAAGAAGCGGCGTGGAAAATCATGAAGAAACCTTACAAAATGAAGGTTTTTACGTGGGACGGAGAGAAAGAAATGATGATGAGCCCGATCGATTCGATCGCCTATTACAAACGTTTCCTGCGTGCCGGGATGATGTCCATGGATCCGAGAAACGGTCACGTAAAAGCGTGGGTGGGAGGTATTAATTTCAGATATTTCAAATACGATCACGTAAAACAGGGCTCACGCCAGCCGGGCTCCACATTCAAGCCGTTTGTATATGTGTCGGCATTGGATAAAAGCTTTCTTACTCCATGCGACCACGTAACGGATCAGCCGGTTTATTTTGGCCCGTCTGACGGCGTTCCCGGAGGCTGGTCGCCGAGTAACTCGAATAACAAATACTCTTATCAGTCACTATCCCTGCGACAAGCGCTTGGAAAATCTGTCAACACGGTCAGTGCTTACCTGATGAAAATGGTGCGGCCTAAAACGGTTGTTGAATATGCACACAAGCTTGGTATTACGAGCAATCTGCAAGCGGTACCTTCCCTTTGTCTGGGAATCAGTGACGTGTCGGTTTATGAAATGGTAGGCGCATATTGCGCATTTGCAAACGGAGGACACCGCACAGAACCTATGACCATTCTGCGCATCGAAGACCGTTATGGAAATGTATTGCAGGAGTTTTTCCAGAAGCAAAATCAGGAGATCAGCGCGAATATGGCGTATAATATGCTCTATCTGATGCGTGGTGCCGTGGAAGATCCGGGTGGCACGGCAGGAAGATTGAGACAGTGGGGCGTAACCGACGGCAATGAAATAGCTGCTAAAACCGGAACAACTTCCAATTATTCCGATGGCTGGTTTATGGGTATTACTCAAAATCTGGTTTCCGGAATATGGGTAGGCGGCGAAGATCGGGCTATTCACTTCCGTACTATTGCACTGGGCCAGGGTGGCCGCGTGGCAATGCCGGCCTGGGGGATGTTTATGCAAAAAGTATATGCGGACCAGACCTTGGTTCAATACCGTAAAGGCCCATTTAACAAGCCAGAAAACTACGTGAGGGAATGCGGCAATGTGCCTGCCGGCGACAGTACAGACACTTATGTACCGCCTTCGCGCTCCGACGATGAAGGTGTGTTGTTCTAATTTTTTCCAAATCGCCTTGTGAATATTCTCGTTGCACCCGACAAATTCCGCGGTTCGCTGGAAGCGGACGAAGTTTGTGATGCGATCAGGGAAGGGATTTTGCTTGCATTTCCTGAGGCGAATGTGACAACGGTACCGCTGGCCGATGGTGGCGAGGGTACTGCGCAGATTTTGACAAAACAGGCAGGTGGAGTCTCGATCACCACAAGAGCAACAGACCCGCTCGGCCGGGAAATGGAAGCATCCTACGGTTTGTCTGCGGATCGAAAAGTGGCATTTATAGAAATGGCTGCTGCTTCCGGTTTGAAACTGTTGAAAACATCAGAGCGAAATCCTACATTGACCACTACTTTCGGAACCGGCGAGCTGATTTTAGATGCGTTAGATAAAGGCGTGACAAAGATCATCCTGGGAATTGGCGGCAGCGCCACAACCGACGGAGGTATTGGCGTAGCGGCGGCGCTGGGTTACCGGTTTTTTGATAAAAATAATGCACAACTAGCGCCGATTGGCGAGTCGCTCAGTCTGATAACCCACATTGACACTACCAATGCGGATCCACGACTAAAAGATATTTCTATTGAAGTAGCTTGCGATGTTACCAATCCATTATTTGGTCAAAATGGCGCTGCTTATATTTATGGTCCGCAAAAGGGCGCAACGCCTGAAATGGTAGAAACGCTGGATAATGGACTGAGAAATCTTGCCAGAATGGCTACTGAAACTTTCCACGAAGATTATAGCGAGATTCCGGGCGCAGGTGCAGCTGGCGGGCTTGGGGCTGGTTGTATGTGGTTTTTGAATGCAACCTTAAAAGACGGTGTCAGTATCGTAGTCGAGCAAAGTAATATTACGGAATTGATCAAAAACGCTGATCTGGTCATTACCGGCGAAGGTAAAATCGACGAACAGACGCTAAGCGGAAAGGTCGTAAAAGGGCTTGCCAATCATTGTAAACAATATAATGTTCCGCTTGCGGCTGTCTGCGGAACACTGCAAATTACTTCTGAGCAAGGCAGAGAAGCGGGAATTACTTACGCAGTATCAGTTTTAAACCGGCCAATGGACCTGGAAACCGCGCAAACGGAGGCTTTCGGGTTAGTCCGTGACGCAACTTTTCAACTGGTACGCTTGTTTTTTCAACAGACCCGGTCTGATAATTCCTGAGCATATTTACATTAAATGTCTGAATTCAATTACAAGGAGGAGATTTCAAAAATTCCGATGGATCCCGGAGTTTATCGTTATTTCGACGAAACGGGAGAAGTAATATATGTGGGCAAAGCCAAAAGCCTGCGGAATCGCGTTTCGAGTTATTTCCTCAAAAACAATCAGCACGACAGAAAGACAAGAAGGCTGGTCAGTCAGATCAGGCGGATTGAATATACCATCGTTTTGAGCGAGTGGGACGCGCTTTTGCTGGAAAATCAGCTGATCAAACAATTGCAGCCCAAATTCAATATTCTACTTAAAGACGACAAAACATATCCCTTCATCTGCATTACCGACGAGCCTTTCCCAAGGGTATTTCCAACTCGTAATATGGATCGCGGCAAAGGTACTTTTTACGGCCCTTTCGCCAATCTGAGATCCATGCACACGTTGCTGGATATGTTCAAATCGCTGTATCAGATCAGATCCTGCCAGCTTCCGCTCACCAAGCAGAATATTGAAGCAAGAAAATTTAAAGTTTGTCTGGAATACCATATTGGCAATTGCAAAGGTCCGTGCGAGGGATTGCAAACGGAACCGGAATACAATGCAGAAATAGAGCAGGTACATAATATCCTGAAAGGGAACCTGTCTTCTCCCCAGCAATATTTCAAAGAAAAAATGCTGGCCGCGGCTGAGCAAATGGCCTTTGAAAAGGCGCATTCCTGGAAAACTAAGATTGAGCATCTTTCCAATTTTCAAAGTAAAGCAACAGTAATCAACCCAAGGATCGGCAATATTGATGTACTCACGATCGTGTCGGATGAAGAAGCGGCTTATCTCAATTTTATGAAAATAAAACAGGGATATATGGTCGCGACGCAGACGATTGAGGTGAAGAAAAAGCTAGACGAAACTGACCACGAAATTCTCGCGATGCTGATCATTGAAATGCGCGCTACTTATGGTTCAGAGGCGAAAGAGCTGATTTCCAATATCAAACCAGATCTTGAAATGCGGCTCGAAGTAACTGTTCCGCAAATTGGTGACAAGAAAAAACTGCTGGATATGTCCATGAAAAATGTAATGTATTTCAGAAGGGAAAAGGCGGAGCGCAGAGAAGTAGAAGCTTCCGCGACTTCTTCAAAAAAAGACCGGGTATTGATCAGGTTGAAGTCGGATTTGCAGCTGAAATCACTTCCAAGGCACATTGAATGCTTCGATAACTCCAATATCCAGGGTACCAACCCGGTGGCCGCGATGGTTTGCTTTAAAGAAGGAAAACCGTCGAAAAAGGATTACCGCCATTTTAATATCAAAACTGTGATCGGGCCCAATGACTTCGCCTCCATGAACGAAATTGTGGGCCGGCGATATCTCAGGGTGATCTCCGAGGAGCAGCCGCTACCCGACCTGATCGTGATCGACGGAGGAAAAGGGCAGCTCGGCGCTGCCTGTGATGCATTGAAAAGCCTGGGTATTTACGGACAGATCCCGATAATAGGTATTGCCAAAAGGTTGGAAGAAATCTATTTCCCCGAGGATTCGCTGCCGCTTTATATCGATAAAAAATCAGAATCACTGAAACTGATCCAGCAGATCAGAGATGAAGCCCACCGTTTTGCGATCACATTCCACCGCGATAAACGCAGCAAAGGAAGCCTGGTAAGTGAGCTGGAAGGAGTAGTGGGTGTGGGTAAAGTGACGGCCACCAAGTTGCTGAAACATTTTGGCTCGGTGCGGGGTATTCGTGAAAGTTCACTCGAAACGCTTACCGATCTGGTAGGGCTGGACCGTGCTAAGAAAGTGCGGGCTTACTTCGATGCTATGGCAGAGTAACGCCAATACTTTTACCCGCAATATAACCCGTGGTCCAGGCATTCTGGAAGTTGAACCCGCCTGTAATTCCGTCTACATCCATTACTTCGCCGGCAAAGTACAAACCGGGAACAGAGCGGCTTTGCAATGTATCAGGATCAATATCAGATAATGCAATGCCGCCGCAGGTGACAAACTCCTCCTTAAAAGTCGTTTTACCACTTACCTTAAACTGACTATTCGTAAGTACCTCGGCCAGTTTGTTCAATGCTTTATTGCTTGCATCAACCCATTTCAGGTTCTCAGGAATTTCGACAATATCTGTAAATGCCTTCCAAAGTCTCAGCGGCAGGCCAAATCGTGCATTAGAAGCGATTTGCTGTTTGGGCGTTTTGGTTCGCTCGCCTGTCAGAAATTCCCTCACCTGTTGCTCGTTTAAATCCGGCAGCCAGTTTACTTTGCAGATGAAATTGTAGTCATTTTCAGCCAATTCGCGCGCTCCCCAGGCGGAGAGTTTTAATACCGCCGGCCCGCTCAAACCCCAGTGCGTGATCAACAGCGGCCCGCGCCATTCATATTTGGTGCCCATTATTTTCACCACTGTATCCTGAACTGAAACACCGGCGAGCGGCAGCAGGTAGTTTTCAGGGGTATTAAATGTAAAAAGCGACGGGACCGGCGAAATGATCTGGTGCTGGTGTTTTTCGATCCAGTCGAAACTGCTTAGCCGGGGATAACCGCCGGTAGCGATCAGGAGCCGATCCGTTTCCAAGATTTCATTTTCTCCGATAGTTAATGTAAAACCTCCATTTTCCTTTGGAACAAAAGAGTCCACGGTGGTACTGGTTCGGATCTCGATGTTTAGCAGTTTAGCTGTCCGGAGCATACATTCAATCACAGTATGCGATGAATCGGAGATCGGAAACATTCTGCCGTCGGGCTCTGTTTTCAATTTTACGCCGCGTCTTTCAAACCAGGATACGGTCGCATTTGCGTCAAATCGGGGCAGCAGCTTCCGCATCAATTTTTCGCCCCGTGGGTAATTTTTAATGAAAAAACGCAGATCAGTAGGGTTATTGGTCACATTACAGCGCCCGCCGCCTGAAATGCGGACTTTATTCAAAACTGTCCTGTTTTTTTCCAGAACAACGATTCTGGCTCCTGGAAATGTCTCGGCGGCGGTAATGGCGGCCATAAAGCCGGAAGCGCCGCCTCCGATAATTGCGATGTGCATAGGTATTGATTTGTTCATGCAAAAATGAAATGTAAGTTTTAAAATCTGGTATTTCTTTTCATATCTTTCAAACCCCTTGAAAAAATTTAACTAAAACCAGCAAAAACTATACATGCAAAAAATCCTCGTTATCGGTTTAGGCAAAGTCGGCTCCCTCGTGGGAACGCTTTTAAGCAAAAGATTTACAGTTACGGGCCTGGATAAGGCATCGCCATCTTCCAAGCTACCATTTATAGTACATGCTGGTGATGTAAATGATCCGGCCACACTTGATCAGATGCTGGCTGGGCAAGATGCAGTCGTTTCGTGTATGCCCTATAATCTCAACCTTCCTATTGCCCAAAAAGCCTATCAACACAGCATTCACTATTTCGATCTTACCGAAGATGTAGGTACCACCGCGGCGATCCGCGAGCTTGCCAAGGATAGCAACAATGTATTTGCGCCGCAATGCGGACTTGCGCCGGGGTTTATAGGAATAGTAGGGATGGATCTGGCAAAGCGATTTACCAAACTTCGGGATATTGAGCTCCGGGTAGGCGCATTACCACGTTACCCGAACGGGTTAATGGGCTATTCGTTCACTTGGTCGCCGGCCGGTGTTGTGAATGAATATATTAATGATGCCGAGGTGATCCATAATGGCGTCCGCAAAATGGTTCCGTCGCTGGAAGGCATTGAAATGATCAATATCGAAGGCCAGGAATTTGAAGCATTTATTACTTCGGGCGGACTCGGAACAATGTGCGAGACGCTGGAAGGAAAGCTGGATACGCTCAATTACAAGACGATCCGCTACCCGGGACATTGCAGCCTGATGCGTTTTATGCTATATGAATTGTGTTTGAAAGACAAACGCGAGCTGGTGGAACAGATATTAACCGAGGCTAAACCGCCTGTGCAGCAGGATGTTGTGTACGTGTATGCGGTTGTGGAAGGCTGGAAGGAAAACCGGCTGGAACGCGAGGAGTTTTATAAAGCCTATCATCCTGTTGAGATCGACGGCCTGCATTGGCGCGCTATTTCCTGGACAACTGCTGCTTCTATTGCCTCAGTTGTGGAACTGGTGGCAGACGGGAAGTTGCAGCAAAAGGGTTTTATCAGACAAGAAGACATATTGCTGGCCGACTTCATGAGCACAGAGAATGGTCAGTTTTTTAAATAAAATCTTATTAAAATGACTGATATAAATATCGTATTAAGCAAGCTGGGCATCCAGGATCTTAATAATGGGATCAGTACCGGGCAGAAAAGCTGGATCGGCGACGGGGATGTGATCGAATCTTTTTCACCGGTGAACGGGCGAAAAATCGGTGGAGCTAATCAGGCAGAACGCAGTGACTACGACGCTGTGGTGAACAAAGCAGCCAGCGCATTCAAATCCTGGCGGGAGATACCGGCTCCAAAAAGAGGTGAAATTGTTCGGCAAATGGGCGAAGAGCTCCGGAAATTCAAGTCCGAGCTGGGTACGCTGGTAAGTTATGAAATGGGCAAAAGTTTGCAGGAAGGGCTGGGTGAGGTTCAGGAAATGATCGATATCGCCGATTTTGCAGTGGGGCTGTCGCGCCAGCTTTATGGACTAAGTATGCACAGCGAGCGTCCGCAGCACAGAATGTATGAGCAGTGGCACCCGCTGGGGATTGTCGGGATTATTTCCGCATTCAATTTTCCAGTCGCGGTATGGTCCTGGAATGCGATGCTTGCGTGGGTTTGCGGGGATGTTTGTATCTGGAAACCTTCGGAGAAAACGCCGCTTACCGCGCTGGCTTGTCAGAATATCATAAAGACAGTACTTCAAAATAACGAGATCCCGGAAGGTGTTTCGTGTGTAGTTACCGGCGGACGGGAGGCAGGTGAGTGGCTGGCAACTGACTCGCGCATTGCGCTGGTATCCGCAACAGGCAGCACCCGAATGGGCCGGGCGGTGGGAGAGGCAG
The DNA here is from genome assembly GCF_021390335.1 of Dyadobacter sp. CY343. GTDB lineage: Bacteria > Bacteroidota > Bacteroidia > Cytophagales > Spirosomataceae > Dyadobacter. The sequence continues at coordinate 744,057 of NZ_JAJUXK010000001.1, forward strand.
TCGCGAAAAGATTGGGACGCAGCTTGCTGGAACTGGGTGGAAACAATGCAATTATCGTTTCTCAGCACGCAGACCTGGCAGTTGCGATTCCAGGTATTGTTTTCGGGGCAGTAGGCACAGCCGGTCAGCGCTGCACTTCTACGCGCAGGGTAATCTTGCACGAAAGTATTTTTGAAGAGGTGAAGGAGAAGTTGGTACGCGCCTATTCGCAGCTGAGAATAGGCAATCCGCTTGACCCGGAAATTCATGTGGGGCCTTTGATTGATATTGATGCTGTGAAGGAATACGAGAAAACCGTTCAAAAGGTGAAAGACGCCGGTGGAAAATTTCTGGTTGAGCCGCGGGTATTGGCGGGCGATGCGTTTTCGTCCGGCTGCTACGTCGCGCCTTGTATTGCTGAGGTTGAAAGTCAGTTTGAAATTGTACAGCACGAGACTTTCGCGCCGATTTTATATTTAATCAAATACAGCTCGCTTGAAGAAGCGATTGAAATCCAGAACAGTGTGCCGCAGGGGCTGTCTTCCGCAATCTTTACGCTGAATATCAGGGAGTCGGAACAATTTCTGTCACAGACTGGCTCCGATTGTGGCATTGCGAATGTTAATATAGGTACGTCGGGTGCGGAGATAGGAGGGGCTTTCGGCGGCGAGAAGGAAACGGGCGGAGGAAGGGAATCGGGTTCAGATGCGTGGAAAGCGTATATGAGAAGACAGACGAACACGATCAATTTCGGAAATACGCTGCCGCTGGCGCAGGGAATAAAGTTTGAGATTGACTGAGTAAAATTTTTAACTTTGTAGAAGCAGCCTATCAATCATTCCAAGCTTCTCTAAATGAAATACCAGTTAACCTCAGATCAGATTTCTTCGAAAGTAGCAGGTGAAACAGTTATTCTGAATCACAAAAAAGGAGCATATTATGGTCTCGATGAAGTAGGTGTAATGATCTGGGATTTGCTTGAAAAAGGCCCGCAGACACTTGAATCACTTTGTGAAGTTGTAGAAAGTGAATATGAAGTGGACGCCGAGACTTGCAAAAGTGACCTGGAAGTTTTGCTTAAAGATCTGATGGCAGAGAAATTGGTGGAAATAGTTAAATAGATGTGACGAACTTGCGCAGGTTTATCGGTAAATGGAGTGATTTGTCCGGCTCAGCTAAGTTGACTTTCATAAAAGCCGCGACCAGTTTGCTTTTAGTAAAGCTTGGGCTTGCATTGTTACCGTTTTCAACGTTTCGCAAGGTTTTTCACTGGTTTACTAGAACGGAATCTGTCGAAGAATTGCCGCAGGCTCAGATAGAGCAGACCGTGTGGGCAGTCGATACTGCTGCAAATTTGCTGCCTTTTGAGCTGCTATGCTTGCCCCGGGCGTTGGCGACGAAGTATTTGCTGAGAAAAGTACCTTCGATGACGCTTGAAATAGGGATTGAAGTGAACCCGGCCAAAACATTTGAAGCACACGCTTGGATAGAGAAGAATGGGAATATTATTATCGGCGATTGGCCCGACAGTGTTTCCTATAAGCGCCTCTGGGTTTGGGAATGATTTAATTGATTGATATACATGCATTATTATAAGGCCTTCGGGCTGAATATCCGATCTGAAATTCCCCTGCCCGAACTTATAACCGGCGACGCTAACGCCCCGGTTGATCTGCACATTAAAGTTGGCGGGATCACACTCCCCACGCTGACAAAAACTCAAATATACCGCCGGGCTACCCGCGCATCTTTCGGGCAAAGCGAAGATAATCTATATCTTTTTTGGGAGGATATTGCAGCTTTCCAGGCCAAAAACGGCAATATATTGATCGTAGATACATTCTCCGACGACGCTAATCTGCTGAGCCTTTTTACGATCAGTGAAGCATTGGGATTTATATTGTTCCAGAGAGGTTTGTTCCTGCTTCATTCCAGCTCGGTAATGGTAGGGGATGAAGCCTGGTGCTTTATGGGCGCTCCCGGGACAGGTAAATCGACAACTGCCGCTGCGTTTATCAAAGCAGGTTGTCAGCTTTTAAGTGATGATCTTACTGCAATTAAAATTGAAGAGAATGGGAAAGTCAACGTTATCCCCGCTTACCCGCAATTAAAAATCTGGAACAAGACTGTTGAAGGTCTTCACTACGAAATGGCGGATTTAAGTCCGGTCAGTGAAGGAGTAAATAAGTTTGCGTATCAGCCCAAATCCGCTTTCCCTGACCAGCCGGTCGCATTGGGTAAGCTTTTCTTTTTACACAAAGCAAAAAACAGGGCTGCCACTGAGCATTTAAGTATTACGGAATTGCCCGGCGAACTGATAAAGCACTTTCCGCTGCCCGTTGAATTGCTGACCGGCGATTATTTAAAGAGACATTTCATGCAGACGATCGTTTGCGCAAAGGTGGCGGAAACGTTAAAGAAACGACGCCCTGAGGGTTTTGGTAACTTGGAAAAATGGGTAGAAGAAAGGCTCGCATTAAGCACTGACGAAAAATGATTTTAACACCCGAGATGAGCTTACTGATAAAGGCATCTTTGGGTGATGCATGTACGCTGCCATTTCCGGTCGAACGAAGAGAATTTGATTGGGTCAAATTACAAAGGCAAGCCAGGTGGAACCAGGTTCGGCCACTACTTTTTGAAAATCTAACAGGGCCTGCTGCAGGCGATCGTGCTGATCGGGTAGTTGCTTATCTGAAAGATTTCAGCGTTGGTCAGGCGGTTACCAATATGGCCTTTTCCAGCATTTCAGTCGACTTATACCAACAACTTACAGATCGCGGTATCTCGGTATTTCTGATGAAAGGCGCATTGTGGGCCTGGATGCTTTATGAAAAACCGAGTTTGAGGGAGTTTGGAGATATTGATTTTTTTGTAGCCAAGCATGATATCAAGAACAGTCTTGCCGTTTTTTCCAAAAATGGCTTCGAACCTGACAGCTACCGGCAATATCTGCTCAATGAAAAGGATACTTCGGAGGAATACCTAAATACCGATTATCAGCTCCCGTTAACTCCCATTGAAGAAAATACATTACAATCGCTTGAAATTCAATGGAATTGCAGCTATCCGAGATATTTATTCAACTTTTCCTGGGACGAGCTAAGTCAGGATATGATGGAATATACCATCATGGGAAAGGCGGTGAAAATACCCAGAATTGAAAACCAGTTTCTTATGATGCTGGTACATCACGCGGGTGTTGAACAGTGGGATAAGTTGAAATATATGGCAGATTTCGTCCGGCTTCTGCAACGTTTCGCCCATTCGATGGACTGGCAATATGTTACCAAAGTCGCCCGCCGGAAAGGTTTCTATAATCTGATGATGGAGTCGCTAGGCGTTGCAGCCGCATTTACGGGGGGGAATTATACAAAGCTCAGTAATCCAGCCGACATTAAAAGCTTCCCTTCCAAAGCTTTCCTGACGGAAATTCTGCAACATTGGGAAGACGAAAGAGCATCCGTAAAAACAAAGTCTCTACGGATACTATCTTACAATATGCGTTATCGGGATGATTTAAAAACGAAGTCAGCCATTCTCGCCGCTCACGTGGGTTACGCCACACATTGGCGACTGATCTGGAATAAATGGGTATGGTACAACCGACAAACTAGTCAAGCTTCAAAGTGATCCTTCCCTCAATCGTGTGACCGGGAGCGAGAATATTCAGTCCGTCACCCGAATTGAAACTGTCTACATTCGCTGTAAGTGGCTCTATTGCAATGCAATCCCGCGCAGGTGGTGTATAAATCACCAGATAGTTGAATTTGCCTTCGCCCGTTTGCTGTGTGATTTTTAATGTAATGTGCTGATTTTCTGAAATCAATTCCGTTGTCGCAGCGGCACCGTCGCTGCTTACCACGAAAGCATTGTCAAATGCTTTTTTGTACAATAGGGTTGGCTTGTCAAGCGCCAGATTCGCTGTACCCGTTGGAATCTGATTATCGTCAAAAGTCACCACTGTATTGGATGGTATATTGATCTTCCAGGCATCTACATCTTCATTTCCAAGCACAAAATAGGGGTGCCAGCCAAACATGACCGGGCAGGGCTGAGTGCCCTGGTTCACGGCGTCGTAGTCGACAGTAAATCGTCCATCCGAATGCAATGCATATTGAACCTGGAATTTTACCTGAAAAGGATAACCGTCAGGCGAGTCGAGTTGGTAGGACAATTTCAGCAATGCATGATCTGAATGCACCGCTTGTTCTTCCAACTGAAAATGCTGCTTTCTAACTAATCCGTGAATCGCATTCTGGTTTCCGGTTTCGTTCTTCTCCAATTGATATTCCTTTCCGAGAAACCGGTATTTTCCTTGTGGAATGCGACTGGCGAACGGAAATAGTAACTCACTGGCGCTTTTGGAATCTTCCCTCAGCATTTCAGGAGTTGGAGGCGTTTTGAGGATGGAGAAAAGGGTTAATTCTTTGCGCAGGGAAAGCTGACGTACTATTGCTCCCAGCTCAGGAACAATCACACACCTGTTGCCCGTAGTGCTTTCCTGAATAACATATTCATCCAGATCACCGAATTGCTGCTTGAAAATTTCGAAAGACATATTATGAAGTTTATGTGTTGCCACGAGGTCAAAAAAATAGCCGGGCGATTTACTGCCCGGCTACTATTTTATATTATTTATTTCGATTTCTAGTCATTTGAAGCGCCTTTTTCAGCTTCTGCCAATTCTTCCTCCTTTTTCTGATCGTCTTTCTCTTTCTCCAAAGTGTGCTTCACAACTTCTTCATGAATAGCAGCTTCTTCATTAGAGCGACGATTGATGTAAGCCTGGTAGCTCGTTTCCTTTTCGTAAGGGCGTTTGCCGATCAGCTTTTCAAGGTCACTCTGGAACAGAATTTCTTTTTCAAGAAGCTCTTTTGCAAGTACTTCCAAAGCTTCCCGTTTCTCGCTCAAAAGGTTTTTAACAAACTGATAGGCTTTGTCAACCAACGTTCTTACCTCTTCATCGATCGCCTGTGAGGTGGCTTCTGAATATGGCTTTGTAAATGCATAATCAGACTGTTTTGAATCATAAAACGAAATATTTCCTATCCTTTCATTCATTCCGTACATCGTAACCATGCTGTAAGCCACTTTCGTAACTCTTTCCAGGTCACTCAATGCGCCGGTTGAAATTTTACCGAACACAACATCTTCGGCAGCTCTTCCGCCAAGTGTCATGCACATTTCGTCAAACAACTGCTCCGTACGATACAGATACTGTTCACGTGGGAGATATTGTGCATAACCTAACGCAGCTACACCTCGCGGAACGATCGACACCTTAACCAACGGATCAGCATGTTCCAGGAACCAGCCTGCTACTGCGTGGCCTGCTTCGTGATAAGCAACAATCTGCTTTTCTTCCGGTGAGATCAATTTATTCTTTTTCTCCAAACCACCGATCACACGGTCCATTGCATCCTGGAAATCCTGCATAGTAACTTCGTCGCGATTTCTACGAGCTGCGATCAATGCAGCCTCATTACAAACGTTCGCAATTTCAGCACCTGCAAAACCAGGGGTTTGGGAAGACAACTTCTGAATATTAACGTCAGTAGCTAGTTTCAAAGGTTTCAAATGCACTTTGAAAATGGCTTCACGACCAATTACATCTGGCTTGTCAACGGATATTTGTCTGTCAAAACGGCCTGGACGAAGCAATGCCGGATCCAGTACGTCGGGGCGGTTGGTTGCAGCTACGATAATGATACCAGAATCGGTAGCAAAACCGTCCATTTCGACCAACAGCGAGTTCAATGTATTCTCACGTTCGTCATTTGAACCTGGCATTGCGCCACGTCCGCGTGAACGACCTACTGCATCAATCTCATCAATAAAGATGATACAAGGCGCTTTTTCCTTTGCTTGTTTGAAAAGGTCACGAACACGCGCCGCACCCACACCAACGAACATTTCCACAAAGTCAGAACCTGACAGAGAGAAGAACGGAACACCAGCTTCACCGGCTACTGCCTTTGCAAGCAAAGTTTTACCAGTTCCCGGAGGTCCTACTAGCAATGCACCTTTTGGTATTTTCGCACCCAGTTTCTTAAACTTATCAGGGCTCTGCAGATATTCTACGATCTCTTTAATCTCTTCTTTTGCTTCATCAAGTCCGGCTACATCATTGAATGTGATCTTAACCTTATTCTCAGCATCAAAAAGTGTAGCGCGTGATCTTCCGATATTGAAAATCTGGCCGCCCGGGCCAACTCCTCCGGACATTCTGCCCAGGATGAAGTACATCACCAATATCATTACAATAAAAAAGCCCCAGGTTCCAAGGAAGCTGGTCCAATCATTACGGGTATCTACCACAAAAGGCACTTTGTCATCATCAGGTACTTTCTCCTGAATCCTGTCAAAATCCTTCTTGAACGTTTCTGCCGACGTTACCTGAAATTGGTAATGCGAAGCAGTTTCGCCGCCGAAGTAGTTATTTTCCTTTGCAACAACCTTGTATTTGTCAGATTTTAAAGCCTCGGGCTTCAAAGTAACCTCCACGGACTTATCGTTCACGATGGTCACCCTTTCAACCTCCTTATCCGCCATCATCTTTTCAAAACGCTTCTGAGTAGTCTCGCGTATGGTCGATGTTCGGTTCAGGTAGGTTATCCCGAGTATAGTGGCTATAAGAGCGGCTATGATCCAGCCCTGATATCCTTTCTGGGGACTTTTAGGACTGAGAGGCCCTCTTTTGTTATCGTTTTCGGACATTCTTTTGTTTCTAATTAAGAGGAAATTTATTAAACAACATTTGCGGCAGGTCGAATGTTCGCCTGCCGCCTTTTATACCACGGAATCTTCCAGGTATGTCACCTCTGCATCTCCCCAAAGTTCTTCCAGATCATAATGCTTACGGCGATCTTTGTTGAATATATGGGCTACAACGTCCACATAATCAATTAAAATCCACTCTCCGTTGGCCTTCCCCTCCTTTTGCCAGGGTTCTGTCTTAGACAGTTTGTAAACCTCGTCTTCGACCGAAGTGGCCAAAGCATCTATCTGTGTATCGGAGTTTCCCGAACAAATAACAAAAAAATCAGTTATTGAATTTTTAACTTTTCGGAGGTCGAGAATTGCAATATCCTGGCCTTTCTTTTCTGTCATTCCTCTTACAACCAGGTCGGAGAGATCTTTTGAAGATAGTTCTTTATTTTTGCGTTCTTTCATGCGTAATGGATTCCTTTCTAAACCCTAAAGTAAAGCAAAAAAATTGTACAACTCGTTACCGGATACCCTAATAATTGGTAAAAAAGTGATCTATCTGCCAACTTGTCATTCTACAAACGACATTGCGGCTGAAATAGTGCATGCCGGGTTATTCAGCGAAGGGACGATTGTCATAACTGACGATCAGCTGTCAGGAAGAGGCCAGAGAGGAACGAAATGGGTTGCCAATCCCGGTGAAAATCTGACGTTTTCTATTATCCTCGCCCCCCGGTTTCTCGAAATAGACGATCAGTTTCTGATCAGTCAGACTATCGCGCTGGGTATTCGATCTTACGTAGCAAGCTATTTAACGGAAACCCAGGTGAAGTGGCCGAATGACATTCAGGTTAACGGAAAAAAGATTTGTGGAATACTAATCGAGAATTCAATCCAGGGTGCAAACCTGAAAAGTTCGATTGTCGGTATTGGCTTGAATATTAATCAGTTAGCTTTCGAAAATAGTTTTGCTACTTCACTTTCAACAGAGATGCAAGAGGCATTTGTTCTTTCGGATGAATTTCAAAAATTGGCCAGACATATTGATGCATACTACCTGCGTCTGAGATCGCGAAAACAGGATAAAGAGCTGCGTAACGAATATTTGAACAATCTTTACGGGTATTCAAACGACGTTAAGTTCTCTTATCAGGACCAGATTTACTCCGGCAGAGTGAGCGCGGTATCAAAACAAGGAACGCTGTCTGTCAGATTATCAACCGGAGAAGAAATCGCGGATCTGGGACTGAAAGAAATAGTCTGGATCAAATCCTAGGAGTACCCCACTTGCCGATCACAACCATTACCACCGAGCAGATCAAAAGCCCAAGCGATTCTCTGGCAAGTTCGATATTCAGGCTCCGCATTTGCGCTTCTCCAAAAAATATACCTTCAAACTCCGGCGGCCATTGAAGTACCGCGCCGACAACATAGCCCGCAGCCAGCAGATAGAACACCCAGCTAGGCCATAGATTGCGGAGGCTCATAAAGCAAGCCAGCGCAGCAAAACTATAAATCCCAATCCAGACACCGGAATCCGGATCATCCAGCTGGAAATAGGCAAAAATGACAAAAATAATACCGAAAAATAAGGTGAAGAGTCTCATTAGATTTAATCGAAATACAAGATCAGAATTTCATTTATAAGCGCAGGTAAATGCATTATTTACCTACCGACAGCGATACTATTGCTGACAAAATTGGGCCAGTGCGGTAGCCGCATCATTATAGCCCAGATTGGAAGCCTGTTTCAGGTTCGTACATCCCAGCTCTTTCTCGCCGTCATACCATTGAGCAAGCCCAAGGCCATAAAAGGCTTTTCCATATTGACCGTCCAGTTTGACAGTCTGACGAAATGCCAATGTCGCTTTTTTGAAATCCTTCTGGCGATAATAGGTGTTGCCGAGATTATACCAGGCTTGTTTGTTATTAACATCCAGTTTCGTAGCCTTCTCAAAATCTGCAATCGCCTCAGCCGGTTTTTCCATAAGCACCAGCACCTGGCCGCGGTTTAAGAAAACATCAGCTGTATCCGGGGCGAGGGCGGCTGCTTTGTTGTAATCGGCAAATGCGGAGTCGAGCTTGTTTTCGTCGGTATATAGCAATGCACGGTTGAAATAGGGACGGTAGGATTGAGGCTCTAATTTGATAGCCTGCCCGAAGTCAAGCAATGCATTCGGGAATTCTTTCAATTCGTAATAGGCAACTGCCCGAAGATTAAAGGCTTCGGCACTGGATGTATTCTTTTCAATCGCAGTGTTGATAAACTCGATCGCCTCCCTGGTTTTACCTTCCTGCATTAATTCTTTCCCTTTTTTGAGGTAAGTATCGGAAGATTGAGAGCACGCGTAAAAGACAAATAAAAAAATTGAAGAAAATAAGCGGGGCATACTGGTTCATTTCTAGATGATTCGCACAAAAGTAGCCCGAAACGCGAAATGAATGTTTTCTTTTTGTCAATAAAATGTCTTTATCTTTGCACCCGGCAAATCGGAACTACCAGCTCCTTCCGAATCCCCCAGGTCCTGACGGAAGCAAGGGTAGGTGGTCGATGCGGTGAGATTCTCGGTTTGCCTTTTTTTATTTCCGCCCCCCTGGTGTTCCCCTTCTTTTTTTTTGCATTTGACCAGCGTTTTCTACTTTTGTGGAATATTCTAACCAATAAATTCCCGTTATGAAATTTTTTATTGACACTGCCAACCTGCATGAAATCCAGGAGGCACAGGCGCTTGGCGTTTTAGATGGCGTTACTACAAACCCATCGTTGATGGCAAAAGAAGGAATTACCGGTAAGGATAATATCATGCGTCACTATAAGGCTATCTGCGATATTGTAGATGGAGACGTAAGTGCAGAAGTAATCTCGATCGATTTGGAAGGAATGATTCGTGAAGGTGAGGAACTTGTTGAGATCGACGATAAGATTGTGGTTAAAATTCCAATGACCAAAGAGGGTGTAAAAGCTCTGAAATATTTTTCAGGAAAAGGTGTGCGTACCAACTGTACATTGATCTTCTCTGCCGGTCAGGCACTACTTGCAGCTAAGGCAGGTGCGACTTACGTTTCACCATTCATTGGCCGTCTGGACGATATCTCAACTGACGGTATTGGATTGATTGAGCAAATACTTACTATATATAGAAATTACGGGTTTGATACACAGGTACTTGCGGCATCCGTTCGTCACCCAATGCACATTATTCAGTGCGCAGAAGTTGGTGCTGATGTAATGACAGGGCCGTTAAGCGCAATGGAAGCATTGTTGAAACACCCGCTGACAGATATTGGTCTTGAGAAGTTTCTTGCTGATTACAAAAAAGGTAATTCTTAAGATTATTGCTACTAAATAGAATCTATGACTGAGTCGTCGGAGCCGATTATCGCACTGGAACAGGCGGATATTTATCAGGGTGACCGTCCTGTTTTAAATGATGTGAATTTCGAAATCAAAAAGGGTGAATTTGTCTACCTGATCGGGCGTACCGGCAGTGGAAAAAGTTCTCTGTTAAAAACGCTTTATGCAGATTTGTGGCTGCATACCGGCTCTGCAAAGGTGGCCGGCTACGAGCTCCATCATATCAAAAGAGCTGATATTCCCTTTCTCAGACGCAAGATTGGTATTGTGTTTCAGGATTTTCAGCTTCTCTCTGATCGTTCGGTTGAAGATAACCTCGCGTTTGTACTTCGTGCAACGGGCTGGGATCAGCAGGCGAAAATTTCGAAGAGAATTGCTGAGGTACTCATGCAGGTTGGGTTAGGAACCGCCCACAAACGGATGCCGCATCAGCTTTCCGGCGGAGAGCAGCAGCGCGTGGTAATAGCCCGTGCAATGCTGAACGAGCCGAAGATCCTCATAGCGGACGAACCTACGGGTAACCTCGACCCCGAAGTTGGCGACCAGATCATTAATGTGTTCCGGACGATCAACAATGCCGGAACAGCAATTTTAATGGCGACCCACAACCACGATTTCATCAAAAGGTTTCCCGCCCGCGTATTGAAATGCGAAAATGGCAGCGTAACGATCAGTTAATCGATTATTTATAAAACAGAAAAAGCGAGTGCAGTGATGCGCTCGCTTTTTCTGTTTTGAAGAACTTGACCTATTTCGAAGTCATATCAATCACAGGAATGATCATCTCTTCCAGCGAAACTCCTCCGTGCTGGAAGGTATCGCGGTAGAGGTTCACATATTGGTTATAGTTATTCGGATAGGCGAAGAAATAATCCTCCTTGGTGAATACGTAAGACGTCGAAACGTGCGGTTTTGGAAGGAAAATCCGCTCAGGCTTGCGGCACACCATCAAGTGGTTATCATCAAAACCCAGGTTTTTTCCATGCTTATAACGCAGATTCGTATTTGTCTCACGGTAGCCAATAATTTTCACAGGTTTTTGCACGCGGATCATACCGTGGTCGGTAGTCAATATCAGCCTGCATTTCTTTTCTGCTACCTTTTTTATAAAATCCAGAAGCGGCGAATGCTGGAACCAGGACTTGGTAATAGACCGGTACGCGGCTTCGTCCGGCGCAAGTTCTTTGATCATCTGAACATCGGTCCTTGCGTGTGAAAGCATATCCACGAAATTGTAGACCACTACATTCAGCTGGTTGTTCAGCATATTACTGAAATTATCGATCAGCGCTTTTCCCTGGTTTGTATTTAATATCTTGTGGTAAGAAAACTTGATATTGAAGTGGTTCATTTCCAGCTGTTTTTGCAGGAAATCCTGTTCGTGGTTGTTCAAACCTTCTTCACCATCCGGCGTGTTTTCATCGCTTACCCACCACTGCGGATGTTTCCGCTCCATTTCGCTAGGCATTAAGCCTGAGAATATCGCATTTCGCGCATAGCCAGTTGTAGTCGGAAGGATCGAGTAATAGGAAGACTCTTCTTCAATATTAAAATACTCCTGCAAGATCGGCTGGATCATTTTCCACTGATCATAACGGAAATTATCTATCAAAAGGAAGAACACCGGATCATCGGAGCCTTTCAGATGCGGGAACACTTTCTGTTTCATCAACTGATGCGACAGGATTGGCTTGTCTGACCTTGGGTCGTTCAACCAGTCTTCATATTCTTCTTCAATAAACTTGCAGAAATTGGCATTCGCCTCACTTTTCTGCATACTGAAAACTTCTGACATTCCCTGATCCTCAGAACTTTCCAGCTCCAATTCCCAGTAAATGAGTTTTTTGTAAATATCAGCCCATTCTTCGTGACCAATGCGGTCTTGGTACTGCATAGCCAGACTTCTGAATTCCTGCTGATAACTCAAAGTCGTTTTTTCAGTCACCAGCCTTTTATTGTCGAGTATCTTTTTAACAGACAATAGAATCTGGTTTGGATTCAAAGGTTTGATCAGGTAATCATCTATTTTAGAGCCAATTGCGTCTTCCATGATGTGCTCTTCCTCACTTTTGGTAATCATCACCACCGGAAGGTTGGGTTGCTGCTGCTTGATCTGCGCCAGCGTTTCCAGGCCCGTCATTCCGGGCATCATTTCATCCAGGAAAACAATGTCAAAACGATCATTTTCAATACGATCCAGTGCGTCGGCACCGCTGTTGACAGGAGTTACATTATAACCCTTGTTCGTAAGGAACATGATATGTGGTTTAAGAAGGTCTATTTCATCGTCGGCCCAGAGAATGTTATATTGCATAAGCTTGTTTTTTCATTGATGGTTAAATGGAAATGCCTGTAAGGGTAACGCGGCATTTTCGAAGTGTGGTATAAAAATACCTGTTTTAACACTTTTTAAGACAATCACACCTTACCCTATACGTTGCCTCAGAAAGCTAAAAAATGCATACCACTTATGTAGATTTGACTTGGCTACAAGAACTTTTTAGTCACCCGGTCAAGGTCGTCGGGGGTGTCCACACCATGTGAATCGTCGGAAGTTATTACTGCTTTAATTGCGTAACCGTTTTCAAGCCAGCGCAGTTGTTCAAGGGCTTCCGCCTTTTCCAATGCAGATACGGGCAGCTTTGTGATTTCCGCCAGAACGTCTGTCCGGTAAGCGTAAATTCCAATATGTTTGTAGAAAGTATGTGTATTAAGCCACTGCTCTTTTTCCGCATTTCTTAAATAAGGAATTGTCTGCCGGCTGAAATACATGACCTCGTTTTTTTTGTTTAAAACTGCTTTTGGCACATTGGGGTTAAAGAGAATATCTTCCTGATCAATGACTTTTACCAGCGTCGCCAACTCCGTTTTCTGATCAAGCACCTGAGCCAGGTGATCGATAGGTTCAGGACTGATAAAAGGTTCATCTCCCTGAATATTAATAACATAGTCGAAAGTTCCTTCTATTTTAAGCAAAGCTTCATAGCATCTGTCAGTGCCGCTCTGGTGGTCTGGAGATGTCATTACTACTAATCCTCCAAAACCTTTTACGTGCTCCTGTATCCGCTCGTCGTCGGTAGCTACCACCACCCGATCAAGTTTTGTAGCTTTCGATGATTGTTCGTAAACTCTCTGGATCATACTTTTACCCCCGATGTCCACAAGCGCCTTTGCCGGAAAACGGGTAGAAGCGTAGCGGGCAGGGATTATTCCTAATATTCGCACGAGGTCGTTGTTTGTTTGGTAACTTTCTATTTTGACCCAAAATAAAGCTAAAAATTGCAAAAACTCTTTTCATATACCTTTTCCCAGCACATCTGGCGAATTATCCCTGACGCAAATCCGGGTAGCGGCCAATGGGCTATTGAGCTGCGTGATACGGAGAAAAAAATTGCGTCAGTCGCTATTCTGGATCTATCAAAAGAAGGGGTGATCTGGCAGGGTATCCCGGAAGGAATGGACTGGTGGGCATCCATGACCGCATTTTCAAACGGTACATTCTTCCTGCATCATTACCGCTATCCCGACCTTCCCGAACCTACCGACTTGTCGGCTTTCTCGGCCCAAACGGGAGAGATCCTGTGGAGCTTGCCAAACTATTTAATGGTGAGAGTAATCGACGATCATACTATCGAAGTTGCTACCAAAACGGCTGTGCTGTTTACTTATAAGCATTGCGATGTCCGCTCGGGCTCAATTTCTGCACAGTCAGAAAGTCAGCCGCAGCAGGAAAATCAAATAATTTTGACGGAGCCTGTTCGTTACAAGAAAGGAAACAGCTTTTTTGATAAGCTGGCTTCTTTTATCAGCAAGGAAACCGGAGGGCACGAACCCATCAGTATTGATTATTTGGAGAAGAGACCCTATATTATCTTTTCTTATTATATTTACCATCAGGATAAAACAGCGCAATATCTTCTGATCGTGACGGATCGGGGGGAATCTGTTCTTCACGAAAAGCTATCTGAAGAACGCGCCGGCATAGGTCGTTCCACCATGCTATTAAAAGCTTCAACGCTGGTTTATCTGAGAAACAACAATGAGTTTTCGAGTTTAACGCTTTCATAATAAATGAAATACATTTTTTGCCTGACTTTGGTGGCAGGTATCTTATCTGGAATGGTCGGTGCCCGGGCAGCGGGATTTAATGCAGTGGATTCGGTGGGTATTGAGAGAGCGGGAGGGAAGATTTTTGTCATACATCAGGTCAATCCGGGGCAGACTATGTTTGCGGTGGTTCGCCAGTATGGTACTACAATCCAGGCGCTTCGTGAAGCCAACCCCGGGATGAGTGATCAGATCCAGTCCGGTCAGACGATTCGTGTTCCCTACACGAAAATGACAAAAAAGGAAGTTAAGAAAGAGGAGCGCGAAGCGAAGAGGGAGGAAAAGAAAGAAGCCCAGGCAGCTGAGGCGAAAGAAACGAAACCTGCCGATCCTGCGCCTGCTACAACCCCAACTCCTGCTACCACTTCCGCACCAACTGCCGGAGCTGCCGTTTCGGTGTCCACAAATGGAAAGCATATCGTTGCACCGGGAGAAACTTTGTACCGCGTCGCAGTCAAATATGGTGTTTTGATGGCCGATTTGCGTAAGTGGAATAATTTGGCAGATGATAATTTGAAGGATGGTCAGGAATTAATCGTAGGTGAAAAAGGTACAGAAAAGCCAGCTCCTGCGGTAACTGCGCCGGTTGCACCAAAAGTTACCACGACCACTGTTGTTAAAGACTCGGTAAAAGCCAAAGCTGTTGTACCTGAGAAAGTTGTGAAGCCCGTTGAAGAGGTAGTGGAAGCGCCGAAAGTTGTAAGAGGTAAGAAAAAATCGGAATCCGGCCTGGCAGAAGTGATCGAAACGGACGAAAGTACCAGCAAGTTTTTGGGGCTTCACCGCACTGCGCCGGTGGGAGCATTGGTAGAAGTTTTGAATGAATATAATCAGGAAAAAATTATCGTAAGAATCATTGGAAGGATTCCTGACACGAGTGTGAATGATGATATTGTGATCAAATTGTCTTCCCGCGCATTCGAAAAGGTTTCCCCCAATAGTAAGCGTTTCCGGGCGGTTGTGAGTTACCTGGAATAATTTTGTTAGTAAGATTGCTATGAAACATTCACCGGAATTTCGTTCTAAAAGAGAAGAAGAGAGAGCTGCACTGAAAAAAACAGCCGGCTACAAGGTTTGGAGTGTGATGTTCACGATACTGTATCCTTTCGTCGCTGTTTTTACCTTCGTATTCTCAGCAATTGTCATGTTTTTTTCGGGTATCTCAAGAGTTGTGGCTTACCTGTTTGGAGGTAGCCATGCCGAGCGCTGATTCTCCCGTTCCTTCCTATATTTTTGATCTGTTGGAGGAAAAAGTGGCGCAGTACAACAAGCCCGACTTCATTCCTTTCGACCCGATCAGCATTCCCCACCGATTTTCAATCAAGCAGGATATTGAGATAATGGGATTCTGGGCAGCTATTCTAGCCTGGGGCCAGCGCAAGACGATTATCAATAAGTGTATTGAACTCGCCTCGCTCATGGACAATGCACCTTATGATTTTGTGAAGAACCATACGGACAATGATTTAAAGCCCTTTCTCAATTTCAAGCACCGGACCTTCAATGCGACGGACACCCTCTATTTCCTGCATTTCTTCCAAAACTATTACAGAAGTCACGATTCGCTGGAATATGCATTCAGCAGCCATTTGTCAAATGATAGTGAGACAATTGAAAACGCATTAATAGGTTTTCATAACCTGTTTAGTGATTCAGAAAATTTCCCCACCCGAACCAAAAAACACATCGCGACGCCAGTCCGCAAATCCTCCTGCAAAAGGTTGAATATGTTCCTGCGCTGGATGGTGCGTAATGATGATAAAGGAGTAGATTTCGGAATCTGGAATAGCATTTCCCCAGCCCAGTTGGTATGTCCCTGCGACGTACATGTAGACCGTGTTTCCCGCCTGCTCGGCCTGATCAAACGCCCCGTCACCGACTGGCAAACCGCCCTCGAACTAACTGCCTCACTTAAATTACTGGATGGTTCAGACCCCGTCAAATACGATTTCGCGCTATTTGGATTAGGTATTGAAGGGTTTGCGAAGTAGCACAAAAAAAGTGCGGACCTCTATCAGAAGCCCGCACTTTGCTTTTTTTTATATTAACTCTTTACATTACCGCATTGTCAAACCGTACAGTTCCGATCGAGAAAAGCGGCTTTTGCCCGGCAGATGGATTTTTGAAGACAAAAAACAGTTTGTGCATTTTTCCGTCAGCAGCAGCTTTGACAGGAATGTTCAATGTTTCGGATTTTTCAACCTTACCCTCGCCGATCTTTGTACCGGCTGGTGAGTCAAGGCGGATTTCTAGCATACCTCCGGCTGTTTGTCCTTCGCGGCCACCCACAGCTACGGCCAGATTTGTGATCTCAGTCAGGTCGATATCGTGGAATGCGATGAAACTTCCGTCTTTCAATCCTAAAACAATCTCTCCGTTTTCTGTTTTGAAGCTGGCTGTACTTCTGGTACTGTCAGCCGTAGCAGCCAAAAGTGTTGCCGGACGCAGTGCGATCGTTTTTGAGCCTGTGAGCGGCCCCACCGTTCCGTTTCCTTTGTCGGTGTAGCTGGCCGTGAAAATATACGATCCGTCTTTCTTTTTGGCCTGCGTTACATAGCTGCTTTTCAGCGGCTTTTTGTCCACTGCCTTATCATTTGCAAGCGACAGAATGTATTTAACCATTTCATCGATTTCCTCCGTTTTGTGCTGAGGATGCCCTGGCATTGCCTGCTCGCCCCAAACGCCGCTGCCGCCTTTCAATACTTTGTCACTGAGCATTTTAAGTGAGTTGCGTTCGCTTGCATATTTCTTGGCTACTTCGCGGTAAGCCGGTCCGATGGATTTTTTATCTACCGAGTGACAAGCTTTGCAATCACTCAGCTCAATGAGCCGTTTTCCAGTTTCGAAACCTGTATTTGCCTGGTGACCCTGCGCAAGCATCGTTTTATCAAAACCTTCCAGGTAGTTGATCGTCAATGTAACTTCCTCTTCCGGTATCTTCTTGTCGTCGATACTTCCGTCTTCCTTATCCGAAACGGAAACTTCATAGTTCACCGGTTTTTCATTCCAGTAAAAAGTCTTGTTTCCTTTAATAGCCAGATCCACCTTCGGAATCGCATTACCAACTCTGACAATTACTTCCGAAGTATTGGAGTTACCTACTTTGTCGGTCACTTTCAGAACAGCAGTATATTCACCAGCTTTCGCGTAGGTGTAACTGGGATTTGGCAATGCGCTCTTTGGCAAACCTTTACCAAACGACCATTCATATTTAATTGCGTCTCCATCGTGATCCATTGATCCTTTTGATGAGAAATTCACTTTCAGAGGAGTGGCGCCTGTGGTATTGGTAGCCGAGGCAGCAGCCACCGGCACGCGGTTACCTGCATTGAATGTGATGTGGGACAAACTCGCCTCGTCATTTTGAGCAAACCAGTTCGGTCCGTATTCCAATGTATAAAGCGACCCGTCATTTGCAAATTGCATATCAATCGGGTGACTGAATTTAGTATTTGGCATAAACCGTTCAATACTCTTCAAATCGCCCTGCTCGTTCATGGTCACGATATTGATATAATCGCGGATCCAATCGTAGGCAAAGAACTTTCCACTATAATAATCCGGGAATTTTGCCTTGCTGGGTTGAAAATCAGCGGCATAATATACCGGCCCTGCCATCGCATTTCGCCCGCCTTTTCCCACAATCGCACCAAACTCAGGAGAATCGGCATAAGGGTAGAAAATAAATGCCGGATTAGCTGGCGGCAGTTCTTGTAAACCAGTGTTGTGCGGCGAGTTATTGATCGGTTTCGCAGCGTCAAATGGTTTTCCCGAAGTACTGTCCGCGAAGTTGAAGTCGATATAAGGTTTATTATCAGCAATAAATAGCGGATAACCGTAATAGCCTGCTTTTCTGGCCTGGTTTACTTCATCGTATCCCCGCGGCCCACGTTTAGGATCGTCAAGTGAAGCATCCGGACCTACATCTCCCCAATACAAATAACCTGTGCGCTGATCCACCGAAATACGGTAAGGATTGCGGGTTCCCATTACATAAATCTCTGGTCTGGCTTTGGGGTTTCCAGCAGCAAAAAGGTTGCCTTCCGGAATATCATATAAGTTTGTTCCGCCTGGCATATTCGCACGACGATCGCCGTAACGCGGCTTGATCCGCAGTACCTTACCTCTCAAAGAGTTCGTGTTGGATGAAGTATGCTGACCGTCAAAACCTTCCCGGCCCGGCCGTTCGTCAATCGGACCAAAACCGTTCGATTGAAAAGGATTCACATCATCGCCGGTCGATAAGTACAGATTTCCTTTCGCATCCCACGCGATTGAGCCGCCGGTGTGGCAGCAATCGGTTCTTTTAACAGGAACCGTCAATAATACTTCCTCGGTGTCCAACAGCAATGTGTCTTTAACGTCATCATATTTAAAGCGGGACAAATGCTGGGCAGTATCCGCAGCCGACGAAAGCGGCGAATAGTACATATAGATCAGTTTATTCGTCTTAAAGTTCGGGTCTATATTCAACCCCATTAATCCATATTCCTGCTTCGTGTATACAGGAACTTCACCAGCTACCTTGATCTTACCTGTTTTCGGATTGTATAGTTTTAATTTGCCTTTACGCTCAGCCAGTAAAACGCGGTGATCGTCCAGAACAACCAGCTCAGTCGGCTCGTCCAGCTTGGTAGCCAATACTTTTTTGCTGAACCTGTTTTCCTCCGGGCGTGCTTTGGAATAATCAAGCTTAGCAGCCATCGCCCATTTCAGGCCACCGATGAAGTGTTTTACAAAAACAGGATCCACATAAGTCGCGTCTTCGTGACCGAAGTTGGTGTAAAATGCCTTCCCGCCGTCATATTCATGGTACCACGACATCGGGTGGTCGTCGCCCATTTTTCCATCTTTATAGGTTTTTTCGTCGATCTTAACGAGCACTTTTACGTTCTTGTTAAAATCTTTGAAATCATAAAATTCATCCTTGATCTTCCATTTTTTTGGAAAGCCTTCCATAGAAGGATGCTGGTCGTTCACTACAAAAGCTTCGCCTTCCTGCACATTCGGATTTCCCGGGTGGCTTGCAAAGTAGGCTCCTGAAAGTTTGTTATACCATGGCCACTCATATTCAGTGTCCGTTGCCGCGTGAACGCCCACATAGCCGCCGCCAGCCTGAATATAACGCTCGAAAGCGTCTTGTTGCTTGTCATTCAGGATATTACCTGTTGTGTTCAGGAAAATGACCGCGCTGTATTTTTGAAGGTTTTTCTCAGAAAATGCCACTGCATTTTCGGTTGTGTCAACAGAAAATCCATTCTCTTTACCCAGCTTCATAATAGCAGCTTTACCGGCAGGAATGGAAGAATGCCGGAATCCGGCGGTTTTAGAAAAAACGAGCACCCGCTTTTCGGGCGTGACAGTTTGCGCGAATGAAGCGAAACCAAGGCAGATAAATGCGGCAATGCCGATTGATCTGATGTGATTTCCCAAGTTTGAATAGAGTTTATCAAGCATTACAGAACAGGTAAACGGTTAATTTTTGGTATTCGAAACAATTAAAAATGATACTTATTAAAACGAAGATCAACTGACTGACGGTATAAAAAAAACCTCCCTTCCATAAGGAAGACAGGTTTTTTTTATACTTGTACGTTCGACAATTACAACCCTAAAACTTTGCGGTTGAAAGCTTCATCAGCTCCCGTTCCTGCAAAGTCATCAAATGCTTTCGTAGTAACCTCTATAATATGGCTTTCGATGAATGGAGCACCTTCGGCCGCGCCTTGTACCGGCGACTTAATGCAACATTCCCATTCCAGAACTGCCCAGCTATCGTAGTTATACTGAGATAGTTTTGAGAAAATTCCTCCAAAATCAACCTGCCCGTCTCCAAGCGAACGGAAGCGACCAGCGCGGTCGGCCCAGCCCGCAAATCCGCTGTAAACGCCTTGCTTTCCGGTAGGATTGAACTCAGCATCTTTTACGTGAAATGCTTTGATACGATCGTGGTACAGATCTATAAATTGCAGATAATCAAGTTGCTGCAATACAAAATGGCTTGGATCGTAGTTGATATTCGCACGCGTGTGACCGTCGAGGTAATCCACGAACATTTCGAAAGTACTACCGTCAAAAACGTCTTCGCCCGGGTGCAGCTCGTAAGCTACATCCACGCCGTTTTCGTCATATACATCCAGAATTGGCTTCCAGCGGGCAGCCAGTTCTTTGAATGCAGTTTCAACCAGTCCTGCAGGGCGCTGCGGCCATGGATACAGGAAAGGCCACGCCAATGCTCCTGAAAAAGTAGCACTCGCTTTCAACCCCAATCTCTGACTTGCCTTGGCAACCAGTTTCAAATGCTCGGTAGCCCATTCAGCACGCGCTTTCGGGTTATTGCGTACTTCCGGAACAGCGAAACCGTCGTACATTTCATCATAAACAGGATGAGAAGCCACTAATTGGCCGATGATATGAGAAGCCAGCTCGGTAATTTCCAAGCCTTTATCTTTCAATTTACCTTTCAGTTCGTCTGCATAAGTCTGCGACTCAGCGCATTGCTTCACATCGATCACCCGCGGATCCCAGGTAGGAAGTTGAAGGCCTTTGTAGCCCAACCCCGCCATGTAATCTGCAATCGTATCCAAAGAGTTGAACGGAGCCTCGTCGCCAAGGAATTGCGCCAGGAAAATCCCGGGCCCTTTGATAGTTTTCATAGTTTCAATTTTGAATGATTGAATTATTGAATGAGCCGCCGTGGAACGGGGAATGAGTGAATGAGTGAATGAGTGAATTTTTAGTTTAATGATTTTCGTGCCTTCGACAAAATTTTTACAATCTCTTCGGCTTCTTGAATCAAAGCTTTAAGTTTTTCAATTGGAAGTAGCCCGGATTCAGATATTATTTCCAGCCAGAATAAAGTTTCATCGGCTTCTTCGATTGTCACACTTATCTTGGCGTAAAACTCTTTTTGACTTCTGGATCGGCAAACTGCACGATAATTTGCTCCAACAGATGAAGAAGACCTCAGGAATTGCCGACCTATTATCCGTGCCTGCTCGTTATGTGGCAAAGCCTCGAATAATTTAATGCTCCGCAAAACAAACTGCTTTGTTCTCTGTCGCATTAAAGACGCAAAATCTTCCTTTGTATTTACCTTTTCCAAGACCTGTGTGTGTGTTACTGAACTGAAAATTATTCACTCATTCACTCATTCACTAATTCAAAATTAAATCGCCACCCACGCCTGCGCGCGATTACTTTCAAGTATCTTCTCGCAAATAAGCAATTCGCGGTACCCATCTGCGAACGTTGGGAATGTTGGATTTTCTGGTTGTTTGCCTTCGGCAATGGCGGCGTACACTTCCTTGAACATTTGCTTCGAAGTGTCCGGGAAGCCTTCGTTGTGGCCGCCTGGAAAAGTGATCGTAGAGCGAACATCTTCATTAACCAGTGAAGGATCACGCAGCAATATTTCATTGCTCTTATCTCTGTTACCGATCCACATTTCATTTGGCGACTCTGAGCACCAGTTGAAAGTCTTTTTAGAACCGGCAATTTCCAGTGTCATGCGGTTTTTACGACCGGCAGAAACCTGGGAAACTGTGATCACCCCTTTATTTCCATTATCAAAACGCAGCAATACGTTCGCGTGATCTTCTGTGGTAATAGGTACATCCGCATAATCTTCCGGCTGCAACATTTTACCCGAATACGTTTCCACCGGTTTCAGCGTCTTTTTACGCGTTTTATGAATGGTATTGAAATCCGCCATGACAGCTACTGTTTTCAGCCCGGTAATGTATTCGAGGATATCCATTAAGTGCGAACCAATATCAGCGATCGCACGGGAATCTCCCGATTTGTCCGGCTCCAAACGCCAGTTATAATCCGTTTCGTAGAAAAGCCAGTCTTGCAGGTAAGAACCGATGAAAGAATAGATCTCACCCAACTCACCTTTTTCGCGCATCGATTTCATCTGGCGCGCCAGCGGATAGTAGCGAAGATTAAAGTGTACTGCATTCACCAGTCCGGTTTTTGCAGCCAGCTCCACCAGTTCTTCCGCTTCTGCCAGGTCTTTTGCTAAGGGTTTTTCGCAAATAACGTGCTTGCCAGCCAGCAAAGCAGCTTTCGACTGAGAGTAATGCAGGAAGTTTGGCGTACAAATGTGAATAGCCTGAATATCATCTTGTTGCAGCAGCTCATCGAAAGTATAAGAGCGGGCAATGCCAAGTGAATCAGCTTTACTTCTCGCTAATTCAGGAGTTACTTCGCAAAGTGCAGCTACTTCAACATTAGGAAGGCGTCTCAACGCTTCAATGTGCGCGGGGCCGATGAAACCTGTGCCGACAACGCCAACTTTAATTTTATTCATAAATGGGAATAGATATTAGGTGAAAAAGGCCGCCGGGGCGGGTTGAATTTGAATTGAGTAACTAGGAGGTCAGAAATTGGTCCACTTCGTGTCCGTCTTGTCCGAGGCAATCACGGCGTCGATGAACTTCATGCCTCTCAAACCGTCCTGAGCAGTAGGGAAATCGTAAACAGGATCTACTTTCCGGCCTTCCCAGGAGGCTCTTACATGAAGTGCGAAATTGCGGTAAAGATTGGCAAATGCCTCGAAGTAACCCTCAGGGTGCCCGGCTGGAATGCGGGTGTGCACCTGTGCAGCTTTTGAAAGATTACCAACTCCTGTACGGATAATGCGCGCTCCGTGGTTGGTCTTGTGAATCAGCGTATTTGGATCCAGCTGCTTCCATTGAAGTCCGCCAGTTTCTCCGTAAACGCGGATGTTCAGGTCGTTTTCTTCCCCGTTGGCAATCTGACTATTTTGAAGGATACCTTTCGCACCATTGTCAAAACGAAGCAAAATGTGCGCGTCATCATCTAACAGGCGACCTTCTACGAAAATCGTCAGATCGGCGCAGATTTGTGTGATTTTGAGGCCTGTAATGTATTCAGCAAGGTTTTCTGCGTGAGTACCAATGTCGCCCAGCCCGCCTGCCGCGCCGGAGCGCTTAGGGTCTGTGCGCCAGGCAGCCTGCTTGTTACCAGTCACTTCCACGAGCGTAGCAAGCCAGCCCTGCGGATATTCAACGATCACTTTGCGGACTTTGCCGATCGCTCCGGAAGCAATCAGTTCGCGCGCTTCTTTCACCATCGGGTAACCCGTGTAATTATGCGTAAGACAGAAAATCAACCCTGTTTTTTCAACCAGAGCCACTATTTCTTCTGCTTCTTCGGTATTTAAAGTGATTGGTTTATCGCAAACGACATGGAAACCGTTTTCAAGGGCAAGTTTGGTAGGAGCGTGGTGAACGTGGTTTGGGGTAACAATCGCTACAAAATCCATCCGCTCGCCTTCCCGCAACTGCTTCTCTTTCGCGATCAT
Source organism: Dyadobacter sp. CY343 (assembly GCF_021390335.1). Lineage (GTDB taxonomy): Bacteria > Bacteroidota > Bacteroidia > Cytophagales > Spirosomataceae > Dyadobacter. Next base: position 767,540 of record NZ_JAJUXK010000001.1, read on the forward strand.
CTCCTCAAAGTCATTATAAACGCGGTGCTCCGGTAGGTATAATGCTTTTCCTGTCTCTTTTGACTTCGCCGGATCGGAGCTGAAAGCGCCGCAAACAAGTTCAATTTCTCCATCCATGATCGCTGCACGACGATGAACCCCGCCAATAAATGCGTCCAGGGAACCACCTACCATGCCCATTCTGATCTTTCTTGACATTCCAGTTGGTTTAAAGTTTTGAAAAGATTTTAAAAGTATAAAGAGTAGCATAGATGACTCTTACTTCTTACAAATATAATTTTAACACTTAAAATACACCCCTAAAACGCCATTAAAAGCAGTAGAATCGAATTGAATTTGTTTTTTCTGTGAAATTCCAAGGTTAAAACATTGTGCTGAATCACTTTCAAAATCATCTAATTTAAATAATTAAACCCTTTAAGTCTTATGACTCAAACAGTTAATGCCAACAGGCTTTTCAATGCCAGTTGTCTAGCGATCATTACGACGGCTTTTTCCTTCAGTATCAGGGCGGGTATTCTTCCTCAGCTGGGATCGGAGTTCAACCTTTCTGCCGAGCAGCTGGGTTTTATCAACTCCATGTTCTTCTTTGGTTTCCCTATTTCGATGGTTATAGGCGGGATCGTTTATCACTCGGTGGGTCCTAAAATCATCATGCAGGTAGCAGTTGTGGCGCACACACTCGGTATTCTGCTGACAATCTATGCCGGCGGATACATGGGTTTGCTGATCTCTACATTCTTTATCGGATTTGGTAACGGTTGCACTGAAGCAGCTTGTAACCCGATGATCGCGGATATGTACAGCAGCAACAAGCTGAACAAAATGCTCGGCCGCTTCCACATGTGGTTCCCAGGCGGTATTGTATTGGGAAGTTTGATCTCAAAATTCATGACCGACGGCGGGTTCTCATGGCAGACTCAGATCTGGGTATTGATGCTTCCTACGATCGTTTATGCATTCCTTTTCTTCGGACAGCCTTTCCCAAGACCAAAAGTGGAAGGTGTTACTTCGCTTGCTAAAAACTTCCAGGCGATGCTTACGCCGCTTTATATTTTCATATTCTGCTGCATGGCGCTTACTGCGATCACAGAATTCGGTCCTAACCAGTGGGTGAATGTGGTTTTGAGCAGCAGCGGAGCAGATCCGATGTTGGTATTGGCATTGACTTTCGGGGTAATGACAGTAGGAAGACTTTTCACTGGTCCGGTTGTGGATATGGTGGGTCAAACAGGTATTCTGCTTTTCGGAGCGGTTCTGGCAGCAATAGGTATTTATATGTTTAGCACTGTAACTGGCCCGATCGCTTATTTTGCGGCTGTTATTTTTGGTCTGGGTGTATGTTTCAACTGGCCAACGGTTATCGGTTTCGTAGCACAGCGGGTTCCGTTGAGTGGCGCTTTGGGAATGTCAATCATCGGTGGGGTAGGTATGTTATCCACTTCAATATTCCAGCCGATCATCGGTCGCTGGATCGATTCATCGCACGCTGAATACTCGGCGCAAGGTCTTACCGGCCCTGCATTGGAGCTGGCTTCTGGACAAGCTACACTGGCTACTATGCTCACTTTTCCGATCATTCTGATCGTTGCATTTGCAGTATTGTGGTTCTGGGCTGGAAATCCAAAGCCAGGTGCAGTGGAAGAAATAAAAGTCGCAGAGCAGCCTCAGCTGTAAGATTTTATATTAAAACAGAAAATGGGCAGGTGAGTCAATCACCTGCCCATTTTCTGTTTTAAGCTATTCAAAAATCTATTTCAATTTCACAATCGTCACGCCTGCGCCGCCGCGATCTGAATGTTCATCCTGCATGTCCCGAACCTGGGAATACCCTCTAAGGTGATTTCTGACCAGCGTTCTCAATATCCCGTCGCCTTTTCCGTGGACGATCCTGAGTTCATCATAACCCAGCATAATCGCATTGTCCATAAACTGATCTACCAGCCCCAGTGCTTCTTCGCCCCGCTTGCCGCGCATATCCAGGTTGAAGCTGAAATTGAGCATTCGCTCGTTCAGGTCCACACCTTTTGCAACGGTTTTTACTTTTTTCTCGCCGGTGGCAGCTCTGTAAGTTTTGTTGGAAACCTTTTCAAGGCGGTTCAGTTTCACGGTTGATTTCAGGTCGCCAATCCGTATCTCGATATCTTTTCCTCTTATCGCAAGTACCTCGCCAATAGCAGTTTGTCCCAAAATACGCACGTAGCTTCCCGGAACGATATCGCCGCCTTCCGGCTCATAGATTTCCTCGGCGGGTGCAGTTTCTACCACTTCCTCCAATGCCAAGTTTTTCTTGCCAAAAGTTTCGAGCGTAGTTCTTACGGTTTTCGTTTTTTCCTTTTCTGCCTTGTTCTCCTTGATCTCGCGTATTGTATTTTCAATCAACTGATTAGCATCAGAAATCAGGTTTTTAGCTTTCTGTTTTGCTTCGTTGACGATCTTCTTTTCGTTGTTCTCAAGATTCTCCTTTAATGCGGTATAATCAGAAAGCTGCTTGGCTAGCTTCCTTTCTTTAATACCCACTTCAATATTCTTCTCAGCAAAAACGCGCCGCTCAATATCGAGCTCTTTCAGTAATTTTTCGAAGTTAACCTGCTGCTTACCAAGCTTTTCCTTCGCCCGGTTGACCACCGCCTCAGGCAACCCGATCTTCGATGCAATCTCGAATGCAAACGAGCTGCCCGGCCGGCCGATTTCAAGCTGGTAAAGTGGTTCCAGGTGCTCCCCGTCAAACCGCATTGCGCCATTTACAAGCCCGTCCGTCTTGTCTGCAAGTACTTTCAGGTTCGTATAATGCGTATTGATCACACCATAAGCGCCCGATTTGACTAAATTCTCCAATATAGATTCCGCGATCGCCCCGCCCAGACCCGGCTCGGTTCCTGTCCCGAATTCGTCTATCAGAAACAATGTGCGCCGGTTCGATACCGTCAGAAAGTGGCGCATATTAGTCAGGTGGGAGCTGTACGTACTCAGGTCATTTTCAAGTGATTGCTCGTCGCCGATGTCAATAAAGATATTCTGGAAAAATCCCATGGAAGAACCTTCCTCTACCGGCACCAGCAGCCCGCATTGAAACATATACTGGATCAGCCCGACCGTTTTGAGCGAAACCGATTTACCACCCGCATTCGGCCCGGAAACGATCAGTATCCTTTGTTTTTCGTTCAGTTCGATATTCAGCGGTACAACTTTTTTTCCCTGTTTTTGAAAAGACAAATGCAGCAGCGGGTGCCGCGCATTGCGCCAGTCTATAAACTGACGGTTGGTAAATGGCGGGTTGATCGCATTCATTTCCGCAGCCAGTTTGGCTTTGGCGCGCAGAAAATCCATCAATCCCAAAAATCCATACGCTTTTTGCAGATCGGGTACATAAGGACGGAGCTGACTCGTCAGTTCAAGCAATATCCGGTTGATCTCGCGCCTTTCCTCATATTCCAGTTCACGGATTTCATTATTCGATTCAAAAACGTCAGTTGGTTCGATGAAAACCGTTTGCCCGGTAGCAGATTCATCGTGAATAAAACCTTTCACCTTGCGTTTGTGCTCGGCCGCGACCGGAATGACCATGCGACCATTTCTCACTGTGAGCGAAACGTCGTCGCCGATCCAGCCACTGCTCCGGGCCGATTTCAATATAGTATCCAGCTTTTTGCGAATGCCCGCCTGCTCGGAAATCAGCCGTTTTCTAATTCGCGACAATTCCGAAGAAGCCGAATCGCGAATCTGCCCGCGGTCGTCGATAATGCGTTCAATCGCGTCAGTGATAGCTTTGTCAACACGGATATTTCTGGAATATTCGCCTAGAATAGGGTAGGATTCAGGTTCCTGATTCTCGAAGAATCTGATACACAGCTTGATAGTCTGCAAGGAAGCTTTCAGGTCTGAGAATTCTGCCTGGGTCAGTAGCATTCCTTCAATAGCGGCCCTTTTCAGATAGGGCGTCGCATCAATATAGTTTTGTGAAGGGAAATTTTCACCGATTTCAAGGATCCGCTGCATTTCGGCGGTCTGGCTCACCAGCTTTTCAACCAGCGTAAAATTCTCCGAAAACTTAATTTTTTCAACAAAAGCCTGTCCCAGCGTGCTGATACAAGCTTCTTTTAATCGCTCCCTGAGTTTGTCAAAACCTAGTTTTTGTTCTAATGTATTTGGGTAGAGCATTTGTCTGTACTTAAAAAACCGTCCTGATCTCTTCTTTCAATACCTTCAAAGCATGAGCTGCGGGCTGGACTTCCTTTTCGATCACTTGCGAAAATATCTTTTTGGCCAGTTCAGCAGGGGCAGCTTCGCCAGGTACGTCGGTTGCCGCCTGGTTAATCGCCGCTACGGTTTCATTCATCGCATTCGTGATCTGTTCCCAGGCATTAGTGCTCATATAAAGCTGCTGGGCCACATTGTGATTGTATTCATCCCGAATTTCCTGCAAAAGGATCTGCTGCAATTCCAGTGCGCTCATAGCAGATGGTACCAACCTGAGTAACAAATTGCTGGGCGTAATGCGTTCCAGAAACAGGCACATGCGTTCATAAGCCTGTAACCGCAGCGGCAGTGTGATCTCGATATTCTTTCCCCTGATATCCCATTTCTGCTTTTCAAAAATCTTGTCTGCTACCGTGGTGATCGTCATGTATATTCCGAAGGTGACGATCGCTCCGAGGAGCAGCACGATCAGTATCATTTGGTATTCCATATAAAATTGAGTTTCATGCCAAAACGAAATGCAAAACTAGCGGATTGCCAGAATTAGCTATTATTTATTTGAAATAGCGAATGCAATAGGAGGGAAGTGTGTTAAGATATTTGTCTGAACAAGAATAGCAATTTATGGAAAGTCCTGTCCAACTTACGGAGAACGCCAAGCTGGAAATTATATCTACGCTGGAAGCAAACAAGATCCCGGATACTTATGGGCTGCGCGTCGGGCTCAAAGGCGGTGCGTGCAGCGGTACTTTCTTACTGGGTTTCGATACAGCAACCGATTTTGATCAGACTTATCTGGTCGAAGGGATCAAAGTGATCATAGATAAGCGTCACCTGATGTACGTGATCGGGGTATCTGTTGACTACGAAGAAGGTTTGAACGGCAGCGGTTATACGGTTTCCGCAGCTGATAAAAACGTAGAATAACTTCTGATTTTATTCTTCAATAGTTACATGTTTCCAGTTCTCTCCTGACCGGATCCTGTTCAGCTGCGTGTGTGTGATACCAAACTGTTTTGCGATCATTTTAAGGCGATTATTATCGTTTTTAAGCAACTTTTTAATAATCCGCACCTTACTTTCGGTAAGCTTGTAATTCTTGGTCCGCCTTGGGATTACCCGGTTTATAAAGGCTGGATTTTCACGGTTGTGTTCGATCATTTCAGCCTTTGTCACCCATTTCAGGTTTTCATAGTAATTGTTCTGCTTTTCGAAATCAACGTGAATCACAAAGTTATGGTCGGTATCCGGCCTGTCCAGAAAATATTCCGCTACCAGTTTGTGCACGTACCTGTTGATCGTTTTTCCACCTGCTACCCTGATATTCAGCGATCTATATCCCTGAATCACCGATCCTTTTATAACTACCCCTTCCTTTGGGTTGTTTTGAAAACTTTTTAGTCTGCCATAATTAGATACTTCGTAATGAGGAGCGTTCTCAATCTCGTCGAATTTAATTTTAGCCCACTTTTCGTTCCAGAAACTCCGACTTACATTTAACTCATTCATTTTTATAAAGATATTATTAGGTTAATAGGTTTTGAAACGAAATCAATATTGTTGTGTGTTCTTTTAGCGTGCTGGAATGCATTTTTTCGCGTTCCTGTTTTTCATCAAAACTAAATACCATGAAACGTACGCTGATTATAGGTGCCACTTCCAATCCTTCCCGCTATGCTTATCTGGCTGCTCAAAAACTCAGGAACTACGGTCACCCGATCATTCTCGTAGGCCGGAAAAAAGGGTCTGCGCTGGGCGAAGAAATTCATCAAGAAAAAACAAATTGGGAGGATGTGGATACCGTAACACTTTATATCAACCCCAGCCACCAACCTGAATATTACGATTACATTGTCTCATTAAATCCCAAACGCGTCATTTTCAACCCCGGTACTGAGAACCCTGATTTTAAAAACATCTTGTTGGCTAAAAATATCATACCAATAGAGGGTTGTACGCTGGTAATGCTTTCAATAGGGCAATATTGAGAATTACCACTTAATCAGAGCCGAAGCCCACGTAAACCCGCTTCCGAACGCAGCCAGGCAAAGCAGGTCCCCTTCCTTTAACTTTCCTTCCTCCCAAGCCTCCGACAATGCAATAGGTATGGAAGCGGCTGTTGTATTTCCAAACCTTTGCAGGTTGTTGATCACCTGTGATTCGTTCAGGCCCAGTTGCTGCCTCACATAATCGCTGATCCGGATATTAGCCTGATGTGGCACCAGCAGGTCCAGGTCCGCCGCCGTGTATCCGTTGGCTTGCAGCGCTTCTCCAATTACCTCTACAAACCGCACGATAGCGTGTTTGAATACGGCATTCCCATTCATATATACATTAAATCCACCGTCCTCCAGCAATTCCTTTGTAACAGGGCGGTCGGGCCGGCTGCTGCCGGGATCGCGAACGTAAAGTTCTTCTGCATAACGGCCGTCGGCGTGCAGGTGTGTAGATAATATACAGTGTTGGGGATCGTTCGTTGCGGTAAGGACTGCCGCGCCGGCGCCGTCGCCAAAAATGACTGCTGTGTTTCGTCCGGCGGTACTTTTATCGATCCACGAGGACTGTATTTCCGAACCCACCACGAGCGCGTTTTTATACATACCCGATTTGATAAACTGGTCAGCGATGGAAAGCGCATAGACAAAGCCCGAGCATTGCTGTCTGATATCGATTACCGGTTTTCCATCCATTCCCAGCTCTCGTTGCATTAAAAAGGCAGAGCCCGGGAAAAAATAGTCGGGGGTAATGGTTGCATACACGATCACGTCGATCTCGTTGGCGGTCAGTCCTGCACGGTCGAGAGCCTGGCGGGAGGCTGCTGTGGCCATACTGTAATTGGTATCCTTGCCATATTCAAAATACCGGCGCTCGCGAATGCCCGTTCTTTCCTGGATCCAGGCGTCCGAAGTTTCCATCCACTTGCTAAGATCGTCGTTCGTTACCACGTTTTCAGGGACGTAGTAACCAAGGCCAGTTATGCGCGAGTATGTCATATTTTGTTTAAATTCTTATATCAATTTTAATGATCACACACCACTGCGCTTCCGCACATTTTCAAAAACGGATAGCAGAATGTAGACGATCAGAATTAAGGGTACTGCCAATATTTTTAAAGTCACTAACAGCACGACCGATGTGATGATCAAAACAAATCGTGCCTCATTTCCCTTCCACCCAAAACTTTTGAATTTCAATGCAATAAGCGGCAGCTCCATCACGAGCAAATAGGACATTACCACCGCGAGTATCAGCAGGTTAGTAGTATTGATGATGATATCTTTCCAGAATGCATCTTCCGTGAGCAGTATAACCGGCAGGGAAGCAATAAGCATTGCATTCGCCGGGGTCGGTACGCCAATAAACGAATCACTTTGCCGGGTATCGTTGTTGAATTTCGCAAGCCGGATCGCAGAAAAAATAGCGATTATAAATGCTGGGTAAGCTTTCCAGATGCCCATCAGATCGGGAATGCTCTGCATGAGGAGCTGGTAAAGAATAATGGAGGGGAGTAGTCCGAAAGTGACCATATCCGCGAGTGAGTCAAGGTCTCTTCCTATTGCCGAGCTCACTTTCAGTATTCTTGCAACAAATCCATCAAAAAAATCGAAAATCAATGCTACGCCGATCAGCATGCATGAGATGATCAGGTTATTGTGAAACGCTTCAACCACACCGACGCAGCCGCAGAGGAGGTTTCCGCAAGTGAGCGCATTGGGTATATTTCTCCGGATCATGAGGCGGCGGGTAAGGTATGTTTATCTGAAAAAAGGATTGTTTTTCTTTTCAAAACCCACCGTTGTAGGTTCCATGTGACCGGCGTAAACCGTGTAATCGTCTGGTAGTGTGAATATTTTTGTGCGTATACTTTCTAAAAGTGTGGCATGGTTTCCTCCCGGCAGATCAGTTCTCCCGATACTTAACCTGAACAATACATCGCCGCCGATCACAAAACGCTGCGCATGGTTTACAAATGCAACGTGGCCGGGCGCGTGGCCGGGTACAAAAATGATTTCAAGCGCTGTTTCACCAAACTGAAAAACTTCACCTTCTTTTAAATAAGAATCAATTTCGGGTTCATCGAAGCCGTGAAAACCATAGTTGGAAGCGTAAGTTTTCACGGCTTTCAAAAGCGGCTCGTCGAGCTGATGCAATGCAAATGGTATGTCATATTTCCGTTTCAGCGCCGCAATGCCCAATACATGGTCGATATGTGCGTGGGTATTGATCACATAAACCGGTTTCAATGAATTGGCTTCCACGTAGCTCTCAACAGCAGCCAGCTCGGCTTTATCCGAACAACCCGGATCGATGATCACAGCCTCACCTGTCGCGTCGTGGAGAAGATATGTATTTTCAGAAAACGGGTTAAAAACAAAGCTCTTTACCTGTACCATACTCGTCGGTTTGTCACATATTGATAAGCGGCGAAGTTACAAAAGACTTTGCAAACCCGTTTGCCGCGTTTCTCCAATTGTATGTTGGTAAATACAAAAGCCGCGCTGCATGTGATTGCAGCGCGGCTTTTGACAGCTTTTCCTAGTTAAGGTTTTGTTCCGTAGCTGTAATTCTAATTCTATTATAATAAAGTCTCGTGAGCCCCTCAAATCCTGAATCAGTCCCCACATAAAACCAAAGCTCTCCGCTTGCATTCGTTTTGATCAGAAATGGTTTGTCCGTGTTGTTCCTGTTTACCAAGACATAAGTGGTATCCGAAGTTCCATTTGAAACGTCGCCGAGAACGATCCCGTCGACACCGCCTTGCGATTGTATGCCTTTGTCCAGATTGAATACATAGTTAATACCTTGAAGCCGGGTAATAGGCTCCACCAGTGTTACGCCCGCCTTTACATACACCGCATTTGCAGTTGAGCCGCCTGCTCCAATACTGCCCTCCGGTGCCTTCGTTCCCAGGTCAATATCAAAAACAACTGAATACGTTTCATTAGGCTCAAACCCGGTAACCTTCTTTTTCAAATACATAAACATATCGTCGCTGCGGTTATTGCTCTGCATCATAAATGCATACTGCGAGGTATCGAGACCGAATGGGAGCCGCGTGCGGCCAAAACGAAAGGCAATACTGGCAGTGTCAATTTTCGTATCAAATTCCGCCAGGCCGGGAGCCCAGCCGTCTACACCCGTTTCAAAATTGGAATCGATCGTTGAAATAGCGTCCAGACCTTCGTCGCTGCATCCCCAGAGGGTCAATGCGAATAAAAGTCCTGCGCCTGAGATCCATTTTTTCATATTTTAATTTCGATTGCTGTTGATGTTGAGGAAACGATTGCTTTTCCATGGAGCGGTTTGCATGCGCGATGGTTGGAAGCAACTGGCTAGCCTATTAAAAAAATAGTAGGTCGTTTATGCAGGTCCGGTTTGTTCGATTTCCAGTTTTTAACAGGCATTGTTTTGATAAATTCTTCCGGCCCGGTTACTTCCGCGGCAATACAAAGAAAGGTATCTGGCATGCAAGCTTCCAATATCGCTTCCAGCAACTGGTTGTTTCTGAATGGCGTTTCCATGAAAATCTGCGTCTGCTGGCGCTGCCTGCCTTCCCTTTCCAGCGTCTGGATCATCTTTTTTCGCAAAATTTTGTCAATCGGCAGATATCCGTGAAATGCGAAAGACTGCCCGCTCATGCCCGAGGCCATTAATGCAAGCAAAATAGAAGAGGGGCCCACAAGCGGAACAACATGGAAACCAAGCTGGTGCGCAATATGAACTGCCACTGCGCCCGGGTCGGCCACACCGGGACAGCCTGCTTCTGATATAATACCTGCATTGGTCCTCAAATTTCTGAGCGCACCGGCGGTTTCACTTTCAGGTGTATCTTTGGTCAGCTCGATAAATGTCAGGTTATCTATTACTTTTCCCAATTTGAGGCTGCTGATAAAACGCCGGGCAGTCCGTGTATTTTCGACGAAAAACACATCCAGCTCGCCGATTACCCGCAGGATCTGCGGACTGAGTACCGAGTCCTGCGTGCCTTCCGCCAGAACGGTGGGGATCATAAAAAGTTTTATAGCTGATTCGGTCATAGCGATTTGTAAATGTTGCTTCTTTCCAACCAATCAAACAGTATTCGAATCATTAGAACTATACAAACTTAAATACAATGAGAAGGCTTTTATATATCACCCTGTTCTTATCCGTTCTGATTTCCTGTAAAAAAGACAGTTTCGACTACATGCCTAGCATGGCTGAGATCAACTCTCTTGGCGGAAAATGGTACCTTACCGAAGTTGAAAGAGTGTCGATCGATAATAAGAATGTATGGGAAAAAGTGCCTGCTGCGGCGACAGACACGCTGATGTTCCGCAGCGACGGCGTGATCCTTTACGCAGACGGACTTCCCATGTGTTGCTCCCCCAAATCGCTCCTCATCAATGGCCGCCTCATCGATATCAAACCACAATTTGCATTACCAGCAAACGATTTCTGTGCGAAGGTTAACTGCGCATTCTGCCCGCTCTGGGAACTGACGGTCAATCAAGACGAAATGATCATTTCTTCCTGCAACAATTTCAGAAGGAAATTCGTCAGATAGTTTCGTCGAGAAAATTCATCAGTACCGACACAAAAGCTTTCGGCTGTTCGGCCTGTACCCAGTGCCCCGCATCCTGGATCGTTTCAAGCTTTGCCTGGGGAAACAGTTCTTTAATTCCCGCCATATCTTCATCCTGAATGTAATGCGAATTGGCGCCGCGGATAAATAGTACCGGCGCCTCTACCTGCTTTTCAGACTTTATTTCTGCCCCCACTTTCGGCATATAAGATGTGAGTACCGGCAGGTTAAACCGCCAAGCAAAACCGCCTTCATCTGTTCTGTAAAGGTTTTTCAACAAAAATTGGCGCACCGCCAGAATAGGTTCGTACCGACTCAGAATTTCATCCGCCTCATTCCGCGATTCGATCTGATCAATCGGAATGGCATTCAATCCTTCCAATATTTTAGTGTGGTGAATAGGGTAACCTTTTGGGCCAATATCCACAATAACCAGTTTTTCAAAAGTACCGGGGTAAGTAACTGCATATTCCATCACCGTTTTTCCGCCCATTGAGTGGCCGAGCAGGATCGGGTTTTCGATATGGTGCTCTTTGATAAACCCTTCCAGATCTTTCGCAAGTGTAGGAAAATCAAGCGGCGCTTCGTGCGGAGAGCGCCCGTGGTTTCGCTGGTCTACCAGATACAGCTGATACCCGTGATCTGCGATCGCTTTACTGATCGTGAGCCAGTTGTCCAGAAATCCAAAAACGCCGTGAAGAATCAGCAACGGTTTCCCGCTATCTCCGATCTTTTTATAGTTGAGTTGCATTTGCTCTTTGGGTTCAATAAAAGTGGTGGTACTAGATAGTAACAAAAGAAGGCTACAATTGTTCAGCAGGAAAATTTTTAGAATATTTTTTTCAAATGCCTTTCCTGCCGAGCTTCTTTCGTTCGGCACGCTAAGTATTTAAAATTTAACAAAATCTTAACATAGTGAATTATGGCTTATACGTCCGTACAAGGTAATTCTACATAAAAAGCCCATTTCAGGCTGTGGATAACGATTATCAGACATTCGAAAAGGTTATAAAATTATAATAACCAGCGTTTTGGTAAATGTTTAATTATTGCTTTAATAAAATTCATTATTCCAATAAATCAGGTAGTTACGTATATTAGTATTGCATTTTAGTAGGATTTTGATTTTTGTTTCTCAATCTAAAAAGGTATTATTTTGCAGTTAATGGTGCTTGTCACCAGAAGTGAACCACTAATAGTACAAACCTAATCACCAAAGTTTATGAGAAGGAAAAGTTTACTTTTCAGGGCAGTGTTTACCGCACTGGTTGCTACTTCATTGTTTTTACTCGGAGGGCAACTACAGGCGCAGGTAACTACTTCCGCAATTAACGGGACGATCACGGACTCCAAAGGGGAAGCGCTCCCGGGAGCCACGGTGGTAGCAGTGCACGAACCGTCGGGAACGCAATATGGTACCGTAACCACCGACGCAGGCAGGTACAGTTTTCCATCGGTCCGGATTGGGGGACCTTATAAAGTGACCGTTACTTTTGTAGGCTTCTCGGAGCAAAGCAAATCCAACATTTTTGCTGAACTCGGTACAGCCAGCAATATCAATATCGTACTTACAGAAGGCGGGACCGAGTTACAGGAAGTAGTAGTTACTTCAGGTGCAGGCCAGGTTTTCAATGGGGAAAGAACAGGCGCTGCGACTTCGGTGAACAGCGAGCAGCTGAGAACTTTACCAACCGTATCAAGGAGCATCAGTGATTTCACCCGGTTGACACCTCAGGCAAACGGTAACAGCTTCGGTGGTCGCGACGGTCGTTACAACAACTTCCAGGTTGACGGAGCAAATTTCAATAACGGTTTTGGTTTGAATGATAACCCGCTTCCGGGCGGCGGCGGTCTGTCTTTGGATGCGATTGAAGAGATTCAGGTAAATATCGCACCGTTTGACGTTCGTCAGAGCGGTTTTTCAGGAGCTGGTATCAATGCAGTAACGCGCAGCGGGACAAACAAACTGACAGGTTCTGCTTACGGATTTTACAACAATCAGGATTTACAGGGCAAGAAAGTCGATGGAAGTGAGATTACCAGACCAGACGCGACCAGCCAGACGATCGGTTTGAGATTAGGTGGTGCGTTGGTGAAAAACAAATTGTTTTTCTTCGTGAATGCAGAGCAGATCAAGAAAACAGGCTCAGGTGTAGGTGCAGTGAACTTGTGGAGACCGTCGGAAAATGGTATTGCTGACCAGACACAGAATATCTCGCGTACAACCAGAGCAGATCTGGAAGCAGTTCGCAATCACCTGATCAACCGCTGGGGTTACGATCCGGGCGCTTATGAAGGTTATGCAAATGACAACAGCGAAAAAACGACGAGCATATTGGCCAGGATCGACTGGAACATCAATAACAAGAACAAACTGGCAGTTCGCTATAATCAGGTAGAGAGTTCAGCTCCTTCTTTGGTGAATGCAAACTCAGGTGCTAACCCGCGTACACCTTTCGAAAGTGGTCGTGTGAGCGCGCTTTCAATGGCATTTGCAAATACAATGTATTCAACCAAAAACATTGTACGCTCAATTACAGCTGAATTGAACAGTGAGATCACCCCGAAACTATCGAACCAGTTCCTTGCTACTTACAGCCGCATTCAGGCGACCCGCAGTTCGCCAAGTGCTGAGTTCCCGATGATCGATATCGGTTTTGCAGGCGACAATCTGAGAGACCCGGCTACTACTACTTATCAGAACTACATTACAGCAGGTTACGAGCTGTTTACTTACGGTAACGACGTTTTGAATGACAATTTCAGCTTTATCAATAACCTTACTTACGTAACCGGTAAGCACACATTCACAGGCGGTATCAGTTTTGAAATGCAGAAATTTGGTAACAGATACCTGAGAAACGGTACTTCTTACTACCGCTATGCTTCGGTTGAGGAATTCCTGGCAACAGGTACACCGAATGAGGTTGCACCTTTGCAGTTTGCATTGACTTATCCTTACGAAGGCCAGGATCCTTACGCTCCTGTAAAATACGGTCTGCCTTCGATCTATATTCAGGACAAATTTGACGTAAACGAAAGACTGACCATTACAGCAGGACTTCGCGCTGAAATGCCAGTATTCCTGAATGATCTGACAAGAAACTCGGCAGTTGATACTTTGAGATTATTGGGATTGAATGGTGCTGAGCGTACTTACGACACTGGTTCTTGGCCTAAAACGCGCGTGATGTTATCTCCGCGTGTTGGTTTCAGGTGGGATGCAAAAGGCGATAAGTCACTGATCTTCCGCGGAGGTACAGGTATTTTCGCTGGTCGCGTGCCGTTTGTTTGGCTTACCAATATGCCAACTGGTCTCGGTGTGATCCAGAATGTGGTTGAGCCGGGTAGCTATGCAGCTTCTGCGCCGTGGATCGGGGATATTCGTTTTCAGCCTGAGAAATATTACTGGCTGAACAATACGCCTGCCAGCGCAGCGAATGTATTTATCAAAAACCCAAGAGCTGGTCTGCCAAGTACATTGGCCCTGGTTGACCCTGAATTCAAGATGCCGCAAATTTGGAGATCAAGCTTCGGTGTGGATTACAAAATCCCGGGAACGCCATTCTCTTTGACAGGAGATGTGATCTATACCAAAGATATTCAGGCTGTTTACCAATTTGGTGCAAACAGAAAAGCAGCTACACAGCGCTTGAATTACAGCGGAGACGATCGTGAATTTTACCCAAATACGGCTTCTTACCAATATAACAGCAGAATCGGAGCAAACTCTGTGAGTGTTTTGAGCAATACTTCAAAAGGTTACTCGGTGAATGCTACGATTGGTTTGACGATGGCTGCGCGCCGCGGATTCTACGGATCGGTATTCTACTCGCATACAACTGCAAAAGGAACAACAGACAACAGCGGATCGAATGCAAGTTCGGCCTGGGGTGCTACGCCGAATATCAACAACCCGAATGACCTGAGCCTTTTCAGTTCTGTGGATGCATTGCCGAACCGCGTGATCGGTACATTGTCTTACCGCGTTGAATATGCAAATCACCTGGCTTCTACATTTTCAGTGTTTTACAACGGGTCTAACCTTGGAAACTACGGTAATGTTACCCAGGGCAGATTTTCGTACACCTATAATGGTGACCTGAACGGAGATGCGATCGGTGCGGATATGTTATATGTACCTCGCAGCGCTTCTGAGCTTACTTTTGATAACAATACCGTAGGCGGAGTGACTTTCACAGCCGAGGAGCAGCGGGCAGCTTTTGATAAATATATCGAGAGCAACGAGTTCCTGAAAAGCAAAAGGGGCGGATATGCAGATCGTAACGGTGGTGTAATGCCTTGGCTGAACCGCGTTGATTTCAAATTCTTGCAGGATATCTTCACAAATATTGGTAAAACTAAAAATACCTTGCAGCTGAGTGTGGACGTGATCAATGCTGGTAACCTGCTTAGCTCTAAATGGGGAGTTCGCCAGGAGCTGATCACAGGCGCTAATATGCCATTGCGCCGTAAAAGCGTAGATGCAAATGGTGTACCGGTATTTACCATGAACACGATTCAGATCGATGGAAAAACGGTTCTGCCGACAGACCAGATCTTCCGTAACAATACGACCACTTCCACTACATGGAGCATGTTGGTAGGTGTTAGGTATTTGTTCTAAAACCAGAAATTACAACATAAGAAAGGCCGGGAGCAGCGTTTGTCTCCCGGCCTTTTTGTATTCAGTCCTTTGCTGGAATTTTTATTCAGCTATTTTCTCTTTTTCTAAAAGTACTTCCATACCTGCGCGGTAACCCTCGACGATCAATCTCGATATATCGTCGGAATTGAAATGCTGTAAATCAAGGAACAAGGGGGTTAATGGGCGGATCACAGTCAGTTTCATTTGCTTGCCCCGCAAAATGGACCTGTCCACATAAGATTCGGCCCAGGCGATATTGCTGTTCACGATCTGGTTGACGGTGATATCTCTTACCCTCTCTATCAGCGTGATCAAATTTCTTGAGTTAATATCCTCCGGCTGGTACAATAGGGGAGAATGACAGGCGATGAGCACGATTTCCGTGGCGCCGTCTTCAATTGCTTGCCGCACGGGCGCTACTTCCCGCATTCCGCCGTCGAGAAAAAGCTGCTGCTCAATTTGTACCGCCGGCATTAGCATCGGAATGGACGAACTTGCAAAGACAAAATCAAGGTAATGCCGGTCGCTGGGCGATACATATTTGATCTCCCCGCTATCTATATTCACTGCCCCTACCTTCACTTTCACAGGCGTGTTTTCAAGAAAATCCTTGTTCACGTACTTTCTGATCATATTATGCAGCGGAACAGGATCTACGATTCCGTCAAACCGGCTCATCAGGGTATTCATTCCGAGCATAACCCTGGAACGCAGGGTAGAGATATCCTGGGGCTGTGTGATATTCTTGATCCAGAATTCGAGCAGCTTCCGGCTTGCAAAAGACCAGTTTACAGTATTCTTCTCGCTGAATTGCCTGCCCGCCTCATTGGCCAGAAAAGTAGTATTCAATGCGCCAACCGAGATCCCGTAGATCATATCCGGTTCAAACCCCTTTTCCAATACCGCCTGGATAACGCCCACCTGAAACGCTCCCTTCATAGATCCTCCCCCGAGGACAAGTGCTTTCATTTAGTTAATGAGTGAATGACTGAATGACTGAATGAGTGAATCCCTTCTCCTTTCCTCCTTCCTCCCTTTCCTCCCTTCCCCCAATTCTAAACATTTTCACACTTAAATTGATATAAACAGAAGATTTTATTCCAAATTTGAAGATTAGTGTTCGGGAGTAAATTTGACTTTCAGCCTGTCTGAAATGTCCGTTGAACATCCTTTCAATTTCCAGGGGAACATGGTCCCTTTTTCAAGCATATGACCCTTTCAATAAAGGAAATCCAGCTTCCTATTGCAGACGAAATGAAGGCTTTCGAGCACAAATTCCGTCAATTTATGAAAAGCGATGTAATGCTCCTTGATCAGATTATGAACTATATCGTGAGGCGAAAAGGAAAGCAGCTTCGTCCGATGTTCGTTTTTCTATCTGCC
Source organism: Dyadobacter sp. CY343 (assembly GCF_021390335.1). Classification (GTDB taxonomy): domain Bacteria; phylum Bacteroidota; class Bacteroidia; order Cytophagales; family Spirosomataceae; genus Dyadobacter. Next base: position 784,336 of record NZ_JAJUXK010000001.1, read on the forward strand.
GGAGTCTGCGGCAATATTACCGAATCCACTTACAGGGGCGGGGCGCTGATCGAATTGCTGCATACGGCCACGCTGGTTCATGATGATGTGGTGGACGATTCCAACTACCGCCGCAGTTTTTTTTCTGTCAATGCCTTATGGAAGAACAAAATCGCAGTGCTTGTCGGTGACTACCTGCTTTCGCGGGGATTGCTGCTTTCTGTGGATCACGGAGAATTTGACCTTTTAAAAATCGTTTCTACCGCTGTGCGTGAGCTGAGTGAGGGAGAATTGCTGCAAATAGAAAAGGCCCGGCGGCTCGATATCAACGAAGAAGTTTACTACCAGATCATCCGTCAAAAAACGGCCTCACTGATCGCTTCGTGCTGTGCAGTAGGCGCGAGTTCCGTAGGTGCGAGTGAAGATATTGTGAAGCAAATGCACGCTTTCGGCGAAAAAGTCGGAATGGCATTTCAGATTAAAGACGATTTGTTTGACTACGGCGAGGAGGAAATCGGCAAGCCGCTTGGGATCGATATCAAGGAAAAGAAAATGACCCTGCCGCTTATTTATGCATTGAACAAATCGTCGTGGCTCGAAAAACGGAGCATTATCAATATCATCCGCAACGAAAGTCACAAACCCAGGAAGGTAAAGGAAGTGATCGATTTCGTCAAAAATTCCGGCGGATTGCGTTATGCGCAGGAAGTAATGCAGCGGTATGTAGAAGAAGCCCAGGTCATTTTAAGCCAGTTTGCCGACTCTCCGCATCGCCGGTCGATGGAGCAGTTAGTCCAGTTTACGATCGAGCGTAGTAAGTAGCAATTCCTGGTGATCATCCTCCGGGCATGCTGTTCGTTGAGACACTAAAATTTCTTGCTTTTGCAAAATATATAAGTTAGTATAATAATATAACTAGATATTTAGTTACATTAGCATATTCACTTAATGCAAATTGTTATGAAATTTTTCCTAACCATTATTTTCGTCACTGGTTATTTGCTGGCTGTTGGTCAGCCGGTTATTGTCAGTAGCCATTCTGAGGAAGGCAAGCGATTGCAGAAGAAGCTGGGGCCGGATTTCTTCGTCGAGCTCGGTGTGATTGAGGTACCGCACAGCACAGTCCATAATTTCAGCAAAGCTTGTGCTGATATTATGGCCGCTGAAAAATACAAGGATGTGTACGCCCATGGGAGTGCGGTTGTAAACAAGCAGGGCAAACCGGAATATTTCTTTGTCTCAGTTACAAGTCCGTTCCAATTTAATTCCGTTGACAAAACTAATCGTACTGCGGAATTTGATTCGCTTGCCAATGTGTTGGCAACGCATTTAAGACCGTTTGTGGAAAGCTTCATTTCCAAGCGGACCATCGGGAGAAAAACGGTCGTGACTATGTCTTCAACAGCGAAGATCCAGGCAGTTGCACGAAGCACACGAGATTCAACAATCAGCGCTATCGACGCATTGTCCGAAATGCGGGACACGTTGGGCATCAAATATATTTCCCTGTCCAAAAGCTTACTAAACACTATCCCCGCCGCAATTTACCGCTTTCCAAATGTCGAAGCGCTGCTACTGAGTGACAACGACATTGAGGCGGTAGAGCTGGATTTATCGCGCCTGCCAAAGTTGAAACAGATCGATCTGACGGGAAACATCCTGCGGGATGGCTCTATCCGGTTGTCAAAAAACAAATCGCTTAAAATGCTGATGCTGCAAAAAAATCAGCTTAACGATATTCCTGCCGCAGTTAAACGTTGCAAAGGGCTGGAAATGCTTTGGCTGGGGAGCAACAGTCTTTCAAAGCTGAGCAACAAAAGTTTCCGACGTGCGAAGTCAGTGCTGGATCTTAATTTCTATAAATCCGGCCTCGCGGTTTTACCGAAAGGAATAAAAAAAATGAAGCGGCTGGAAGTCCTTGACCTTTATTATAACAACCTGAAAAGTCTGCCAAAAACGATAACAAAACTGCGGAACCTGACGCATCTTGCAATTGCTCACAATCAAATTGAAGCCTTGCCTGCGGACATCGAAAAGCTTAGCAAAATACATACGCTTTACGCGCATCACAATCATCTGAGCAAGCTTCCCGAGAGCTTCAACAAAATGAAAAACCTCAAACTTCTTGATCTCGGTTACAACTGGTTTGTCCAGTTTCCCGAGCCGCTGACTTCATTTGTGAACTTGCAGGAACTCGATTTATCATCGAATAACTTCCAGGATTTTCCTGAACAATTGTTGCAAATACAGAAGCTTGAAAGGCTTCATCTGCGCGGAAATCCATTCCTCAAACCGGGCTCAGATATCATTTACAGCAAGCAGCTTTCGGTTTTGAAAGACAAGAACATCGAGGTTTTCTATTAAGCCCTACCAATTCCACCAATAGGTGAGTTTTAGCACCACAGCCCGGTTTTTAACACGGAAATTTTCAGGCAGGTAGTTGTCCGTGTAAACGATAAATAAATCGGAAGCGGGCTTGTATCTCCATTGCAGACGCGCATTCAGGTTGATATTATCAGCTTGATTGTTGTATTGCATGAATGTGGTGAAAAACAGTTTGTTGGTAAATGTCACATCAACACGAGGCCCAACGAGCCAGAGCTGCGTCCGATTCCAGGGTTCCGGCAGACGGATATCGTTATAATTTCCTGCCATCGTAATTGCTACGTAAGGTTGCACGCGGTAACCGATCTCCGCGCGCAGGTTGTTCCGGTGCCCGTTTTGATAATAGCCACCAAATATGCCCGATGTCAGGAATGTAAGCCGGTTTTGCGGCCCTGAAACGATATCAAATCCGGTTGCTTTCCAATTGTGAATACCGCCGGTTGGTAACGTGAAGCTGCCCAGGTTAGTCGGGTCAAACGGGCGTAGTAAGCGGATGTTGTAACTTCCACCCCACACAGAAATCGTCGCGCGGTTGATAAAATTGATATTATAGGAAAGCGTAAATTCTTTGTCGCTGACATTAAATTTCTTATCCCAATACACATTGCTGACCAGTTTCGGGCCGTGGCTAATGATTTTGGGGGATTTTATAAAAAACAGATAACCGACATTCGGGCTGATCTTATAGTATCCCATTCGCACTGCATTGGGCACGTAACCTACTTCTGCATTATAATTTGCACCCACATATTCGTGCTGCCACTGCCAGAAAAAGTTGGCCTTGTTGAATTTTAAATCGGCCGCGTGCGTGAAATCGTTACCTGATTTTCCCGGCGTGAACGATTTGAGGACCATTACCTTACCAGTCCAAAGGTTTTTGGCACTTGCGAGGTTAAACTCCGCGCCCACGTTTCTATTGTAGCGATTTGTACCGACATGCTGTTCAGCAGCAAAATTAGTCGCGTCTTTGTTCACAAAAATGAACCTTACATTGGATCTCGCGAGCACCTGGCGCTGCAACGCAAGTACTGCATAGTTGTTATGCGGGGTAAGGGTATCGTTTGAGCCGGTTTGCACGTCGAGGAGCCCCACGCGCCAATTCTTGTTGATCTTTCCACTCACCCGCGCGCCAAACTGAATAGGAACGCCCAAACCAATGCGCCGCGAGAAGAACGGCCGGATACTGGCGTAACCGAAGTTGGCAAATAGGTCGGCGTTTTCGAGAAAGAACTGCCTGCGCTCCGGGAAGAAGAGCTCGAAACGGTCGAGATTAGTTTGCTGCACGTCTACGTCTACCTGTGAAAAATCGGGGTTGACGGTCAAATCGAGGTTCAAGGAAGGTGTAAGGCCGATTTTTACGTCACCGCCTATTGCGGGCTTGTAATTAGGACGTGAGTCGGTTTGGTAATCTTTCGTCAAACGCGTGGCTGCGTAGGGAATAACTGAAATATTAGGTCCCGGATTGGGTGGCGGCGTATCCCAAACCAGCACGCCTGTGTAGGCAAGCGAGGCAGAAGGAAATTGCCGGGGTACCGGCGCCCAGGCCGATTTTTCAGAGATAGTAAGATCCTGCCGGCTGAAATTGATACCCCAGCGCGTGATACCAGGTTTGTACCGAATACTTTTGAAAGGTATTGCAGCTTCCCAAACCCATTTATCATCGTCGTTTTTTACTGCGCTGACCCACTTATTATCCCAGCTGAGGTCCACCGTTCCGCCGTCGCCCTGCTGTCCATCCCAGGGTGCGCCGGCTGCATTGGCACCAAATGAGAATCCGTTGGTACGATCGTCGAATGTATCCATGAACAACAGGAAGTTGTCATTTTTACCAAAAGAAAAATCCCTTTTCAGCGATTCCACCACGATTGAGCCTTTTACGGGCTTGTAGTTGATTACCAGAATGTAGAGATTGTCTTTGTCGTAGCACATCTTCACATCCGTTTGCGCCCTGGAATAGCTGGTATCCATCGGCGTGATCATGAAAAAATTGTTGGCAGTTTCTGCCGACGACCACGCGAGGTCGTCGGCGACACCGTCGACTTTCAGATCGGATACAGCGGAGTGAATGTGGTACTGGTAATTTTCGTTGGGTTTCTGAGCAACGCTTTTGAATACGATTAAACAGAAAAAAAGGCAGGTTAGGTTAGCTTTGGTTAGCACTTTTCAGGTTTAGGATTTAGGAATGTTGGGGGCAAGCTATTCTCTGAACCACTTGGCATCAGCGTAAAATGTCCCGAAGGGAATGATAGATGATAAAAATGATAAAAAGGATTTTTTAAACGACCATTCTCTTTCTATTGCCACCTGGATAAGCAGGATCACGAACATGACAAATAGCACTCCATGCGCCATACCGACCGTTTTTACGGCCTGAGGGAGACCAGCAAAATATTTCAATGGCATAGCAATGCCTAATAGCACTAGATAGGAGATTCCTTCTATAAATGCGATGATCCGCAGTCGGCCCAAAGGCGATTTAATCAGTTCAGTAACCATATATGAGTGGATTATTGAAAATAGTACATTTTCACGTAAAGATACATACAGAAGCTTTTGGGTGCGTTTCTATTTTGCACTCAGGGCATAAAAAAAGGGTTCAGCATATCACTGAACCCTTTTTTTATCATATATCTAATCTCAGGCCGTAACCACTTTCGATTTCGTCTTGGGTGTAGCAGCCGAAGCCGATTCCCTGTTTCTCATTTTAATGAAATCTTTAAACCTCCGGATCGTCGCCATCACAAAGCCGATCACTAGTACGAATGTACCGAGCCAAAGGATATTAATGAGCGGTTTTTCGGTGGCTTTCATGACGATAAAATCACGCTGGGTGGTATTTACGCCGAAAGTAAACTGACCGGTTTGCGGATTGATTTCCTGGAACTGCAAACGCATACCCAGTTCATTGCTGGTCTCGGGCTTGCGGGCTACCATTCTGTCACGGATTACAAACGAAGGTGTGATCACAAATTCTTTGTCTTTATCCAGAATGCGGACGATCGCTTTTACTGCCGCGTCGCCTTGACCTAATGTCACACCTTCCACTTCCTCAGTCCTGACCACGTTATCGAGGATCGCGACATAATCATTTACAAAGAAAGTATCGCGAAGATTGACGGTAAAGTTCTCAGTCTGGCTCCAAACTGGCTCGGCAGTGGGGTTGGTAACCATCGAAACGTAGGTATACAAATCCTTATCAACCTTGCGCTGGATATCCGGCGATGAAACAATGCCGCCCATGCGTGGGTTGATTTGTACGCGGGGGAATAGGGTGAATATCCTGCCGGAAGGCTCGCGGTATTCGATTTCATAGTAGAAGTTTTCAGGGAAAATCTCGATCGTATCGCCCTTCGAATTATATTTCTTGCCGTCGACTTCAATGTCGCGTAATGCAACAGCGTGGAAATCGCCTTCAACGATATCAACCCAACTTTTGGGAATGTAGCCCGGAATGTGGCGCGGCTCTACGCGGACATCGCGCCAGGTGAGCATATAGTCGCCCATTTTTTCTGCCTTATTGAGCCAGAGCGTAATATTTTCCTTGTTTTCCTTATTATCGTTGCTCGTAAATTCTTCACTCCGGGAGATCATTAAACCCGAGTTATTAATCGAAACAACCCTTGTATAGGCAGAAGAAAAGAGGATACCGACAAGCATTAATGCTACACCAATGTGCGTAATCGCGCCGCCGGACAATCCGTAGTTACCTCTGATGATATTGAGCAGAATAGTGCCGTTTGCAACGATCGCGAAAATGGCAGTTGTGAGCAGAACGATATATTGAATGTCTTTAACACCCTTGAAAGTGATTACCGCCGCACTGATCAAAAGTGCGATCAGTAATGGGTTATAGAGCGCCTGCAAATTCCCTTTTCCGGTTCGTTTCCACCAGAAAAACTGTCCGATACCCGTTAATGCGATTATCAGCGAGAAGAACCAGAGCTGGAATTTGTTATAATGCGCGATCTGATCGGCGGGTAATGCCATATTCAGTACCGTACCAAACGCTTCCGCTATCTTGTTGTAAACCGGGATTGAAGTGGTTGCAAGTATTTGAAAACCAGACAAACACAAGAGAGTCGCTCCAATAAATATCCAGAATTCCTGTGAGTAAGTGGAAACTTCTTCTTCGTCACTTGGCAGCGATTTCCAGCGGTAGATTAATAGTCCGATGGACACGATGGTGAATGTGAGCAGATAGATCAGCAGCTGGCCGGATAAACCCAAATCGGTAAAAGAGTGAACCGATGCATTTCCCAATACCCCGCTTCTCGTCATGAATGTGGAATAGAGAATCAGGATAAATGTGGCAATCGTCAGTATGAAAGAAGTTTTCAATGCAGTCGCATTTCTTCTCGCGATGATCATCGTGTGCACAGCCGCCACCAATACGATCCAGGGAACGATAGACGAATTTTCCACGGGATCCCAGTTCCAGTAGCTACCGAAGTTGAGCGTTTCGTAAGCCCAGTAAGCGCCCATTAAAATACCAACTCCTAAAACCAATGCTGAAAAGAGTGCCCAGGGCAATGCCGGGCGCACCCAATCCTGGATTTTCTTGGTCCAGAGTCCGGCAATAGCGAAGGAGAATGGGATCAGTGTAGAAGCAAAGCCGAGGAACAGGGTAGGAGGGTGAATCACCATCCAGTAGTTCTGCAACAACGGATTCAATCCATTTCCGTCTTTGGGAATAAAATTGGGATCCATTTTGTAAACAGGCAGATCCGGCATTACTTCTTTAAGCAGCAGAAATGGCGTAGAGCCGATCTTCACGTCAAGTCCGGGAATCACAACACCCAGGATCATGGAAGTAAGAAATGCCTGTACCAATGCAAAAACGGTCATTACTGGCGCTTCCCACGATCTGTTTGAGAATATCAGAATACAGCCCAAAACTACGTTCCAGAAGATCCAAAGCAGGAAACTACCTTCCTGATCCTGCCAGAAACTGGAAATGGTATAGCCGGTTGGTAGTGAAAGCGAAGAGTTTTTCCAGGCGTAATGGTATTCAAAATAATGGTTACCAATGATCCAGTAAAGCGAGAATACCACACCGACAACCGCCGCAACGTGCACATAGAATATCATACGTGCAAATCGTTTCCACGTCAGCGTTTCTTCAATAGTAGCAGAAGAAGTGCCAGATTTAAAATAAGCGAAAGTTGCAAAGAGCGCACTGACAAATGCGACAATAACCAGCAGGTGACCTGCACTTCCTATTGTACTGTGGATCATGATTTTGCAGCAGTATGTTCAGTGGTTTCCATTTTCCCGTTCTCATATTTGGACGGGCATTTCATTAGGATTTTCTCGGCTGAGAATGTTCCGTCTTTCATTTTTCCAACCACAACCACCTGTTCTGATTTGTCGAAATCCTGCGGTTTTGAGTTTTTATAAACTACCCGCTGCTCTACATTATTATTATCTACCAATGTAAAAACGAAGAGGTTTGGATCTATTTCGGGCTGATATTCCATTTCCAAAATCTGGCCCACTGCATCTTTTTTCAGTTTTCCTACCACGTGAATGCTTTCATCGTCACCATCCTGGGCCATTGTTTTGGCTTTGGTAAAATCGACATAAGTGCTTGCGTCCCCGGCAGTTGAGACAATAATTCCTATTGCGACGGCTATAATGATAAGCCCGAAAATCTGTATCTTTTTCATCGGTTATACTACTTGATATTTAATTCCTTTTCAATTTTCCTAAGCTTAGTATCGATACGCAGCATATTGACTGCTATTCCCGCAAAAACGACCGCAATCACAGCCACCACGACCCAGATCTTACCATCTTCACGCAATTTGTCGGCCATTGGAACCGCTTGTTCCGAAGCTTGCGCAAACAATTGATCAGTAATAAGAAGCAGGGTCAGCAGGAGGGGAAAGATGCGTTTCATGGTAATTCTTGAATTGCTCAAAATCTTAACGAAATTTTGATTTGAAATGTTTATAAAATTTTAAAATAGCCTTAATGCGTAACCGGACGGGCTGAATCCGTAATTTCTTCCCTTACCCGGTTAATGCGTTTCATCCGGATCCGCAGCTCGGCCAGCCACAATCCCAGCAATATGTAACCGATCACGGCCGGATAAAAAACCCGGCGAATACTATTGTCGAAATCATAAGATCCGAAAGTGCTGTTGCCGCCGCTACCAGGGTGCAGCGAATCGGTGAGGCGAGGAAGAATGTAAATGATCGGGATAAATACCGCGAATGCGAAAATGTTGTAAACCGACGAGATCCGGGCCTTGCGCTGCTCGTCTTCAAAAGAGCTTCTCAATAACAGGTAAGCCAGATAAATCAGTATTCCGACCGCGGCGCCGTTCAGTTTCGGATCGTTTGGCCAGGGATCACCCCAGGTGTAATTGGCCCAGATAGAGCCGGTTAGGCAACCAAGGATTCCAAAAAAGATTGCAGATTTAGCCAGTTCACTCGCAATATCATCGTCGTTGATCCGCCCTTTGATCAGATACCGGACTGAAAAAACCATAGACGCAAATAATAGGGTAGTCATTGCCAACCAGAGCGCCACGTGATAGTAGGTATTGCGGATGCTTTCGTTGATGATCGCCAGATGCGGTACCTCGCCCATTAATCCCATCAAGATCACATAGAATATGATTACGATACAAAGGATTTTCCACCAGATCTTTCTCATTTTGAGTCTTTTTACTAAAATTTTAACCCCGCTGACCGCGAAAAATCAACTTCTCCATAAATAAGGAAAAAGCAGGTAGCTGAGCGTTATTACTATGAGATCAATAGATAATAGTGTGGTGATTTCATCCGTGCTGACCGACCAGTCAAGTCCGTCGAGCGCATTTTTTGCCAGCTTGATTGTCATCAAAAGCATGGGCAGGATAAGTGGGAAACTGAGTACGGCCATTAAAGTCGCACTGTTGTCAGCTTTGGAAGCAATGCCTGCTACCAATGTCAATACTGACGCAAATCCAATCGCAGCGAGCAGGATACTGAGCAGGTAAAGACCGATATCCCCGACCGGATTTCCCATTACGAGCGAGTAAATCCCAAATCCAATACCCGACAACGTCAACATAATGAGTGAGTTGTAGATGATCTTGGAAATGATAATTGCCTGCGGACTGCAAAGGCTATAATAGTAGATCAGTCGACCGTAACGTTCCTGCGAAAAGCTTTTTGCAACCGCATTCACTGCCGTGAAGAGAATAATGATCCAGAAAAGGGTATTCCAGACGATTGGAGTGAGCTGGTTTCTGCGGAGACTAAAACTGAGATAAGCCACGAAAACGGTACTGACCACGTACAGCAACATGCCGCTGAGTGCATATTTCTGCCGCCATTCCAGCGTTACTTCTTTCCAGATAAGGGTTTTGATCTCGTTCAAATCTCGCAATCGGGTATCAGCGGGCAGCTTTTTTCAATTAAAATCCTGATAAAAGATTCCCTGTTTCAAACTGCAAAAATACGACATAAAGGCCGAGGGAAATAATAAAACGATCATGATTTTGGGTGATCAGACGCAGAAACGCGGCATATTCCAGCCTGAAATATTTGAATTCCGGGCGGATAGTGCTTAATTTGTGGTTTAAATAAAATGAATCTAAATAAGAATAAATGCAACTGAAAACGGTATCGCAGCTTCGTAAGGGAGAGACAGGAATTATAAAATCCTTTACAGATAGTGCATTGTCGTTGAAGTTGCTGGAAATGGGTTGTCTTCCCGGCTCGGAGGTGCGGCTTGACGCAATTGCTCCGCTGGGCGATCCGATTTGCATTAGTGTGAGTGGTCAGTATAGCTTGTCTCTGCGCCTGAATGAGGCATCCGTGATTGTGTTAGAGTAGATTTACAAGTTGTTTATTAAATTCTCCATTGAAACAAGGAAATATAAAAGTTGCGCTGGTAGGTAACCCGAATGCCGGCAAATCGACATTGTTTAATGCATTAACCGGTTTACGTCAGAAAACAGGCAACTTTCCGGGGGTTACTGTTTCCAAAAAATCCGGGACTTTCCGCATAGCTGCCACTGACGGACTCGCGGACAAAAATGTCATTCTCGTTGATCTTCCCGGACTTTACAGCATTTACCCCAAATCCAAGGACGAGGCGATCGTCATGGATATCCTGGCGAATCCCAAACATCCCGATTTCCCGGACGTGGTGATCGTCGTGATCGACGCGTCGAATCTTCAAAGAAATTTATTGCTCTTCACAGAGATCCGCGACCTGGGGATACCGTCGGTAGTCGCCTTGAATATGCTGGACGTGGCGGAAAGTATGAAGCTGACTGTGAATGCAGTGCAGCTCGCCATGCAATTGCAGGTGCCCGTCGTGAATATCAATGCGCGTACCGGGAAAGGTGTTGATAAGCTGAAAGAGGCAGTTCAGCAAGTTTACCAGAAAGAGGAGCAGCCGGTTCTTGCCAATTTTTATGAGCCGAAGGAAAGCGAAGTGAATCTGATAGGAGAAGTTCGGGAGATATATCAGCTTGACAATGATTATGTCGCGCTTCAATATGTTTGTCAGCACGATAACTTTTCCTTCCTGGAACAACCCGCACGGACGCGGCTCGACAAGCTGATCGAGAAATATGGTTTTGACGAAAATAACTTTCTCGCGACTGAAACAATTGCTCGCTACGAAAAAATCAAACCTATTGTTTCCAAAGCTGTTAAATCACAGGGCCCGACCGAGCAACCTTACTGGACGAGGAAGCTGGATAGTTTCCTGCTACATCCGTTCTGGGGTTATGTGTGCTTTTTAATTGTATTGGTCATCGTTTTTCAGGCCATTTTCGCGTGGGCTACTTATCCGAGTGATATGCTAGACGCGGGGATTGCGCAGGTAATCGAATGGACAAAAGCTGCATTGCCTGAGGGAGTTTTGAATGATCTTATTACCGATGGGATATTGGCTGGTATTGCAGGTATTATCGTGTTTATCCCGCCGATTGCGATACTTTTTGCATTGGTATCCCTGTTGGAGGAATCCGGCTACATGGCGCGGGTAATGGTGATTATGGACAAACTAATGCGCCCATTTGGATTGAACGGAAGAAGTGTTGTTCCGTTGATATCCGGTGCAGCCTGTGCGGTGCCGGCGATTATGACCACACGGAGTATTACGAGCAGATATGAAAGGTTGCTCACAATCCTGGTTACACCTTTAATGAGCTGCTCGGCCCGGCTTCCTATTTACACCATCCTGATCGCGCTTGTCATTCCTTCAACGACCGTTTTTGGTTTCCTTAATTTGCAGGGGCTGGTTTTACTTGGGTTATATGCATTGGGTTTAATAGGCGCGCTGTTTTCGGCCTGGCTGCTTTCTCTTTTTATTCCAAGAAAGGAGACGAGTTATTTTATGCTGGAAATGCCTTCCTATAAATTGCCGCGCTGGGGCCACGTCGCTTTCACGATGTATGATAGTGTAAAATCTTTCGTGATCGAGGCGGGGAAAGTAATTATGGCAATTTCTATTGTCCTCTGGGTACTGGCCAGCTACGGTCCCGGCGATCGGATGGAAGTTGCTGAACAGCAAACCATTGCCAAAATGCAGAACGCGCCTCAGGAGCAGATCGACGCGGCAGTGTCTTCAGCCCGCCGGGAACATTCTTACGCGGGACATTTCGGCCGCTTCATTGAGCCGGCGATCCGGCCTTTGGGATACGACTGGAAAATCGGTATTGCATTGCTGGCATCTTTCGCTGCGCGGGAAGTTTTTGTGGGTACGATGGCAACTATATATAGTATCAGCGGAGATTCGGAAGATGTCCCGACGGTGAAGGAACGGCTGATGCAGGAAAAGAATGCAGAAACAGGCCAGCCCATGTTTACGCCTGCGGTTTGCTTTTCACTCCTGATGTTCTACGTTTTCGCGATGATGTGTATGAGTACGATCGCAGTCGTGCAGCGCGAAACCCACGGTTGGAAATGGCCGTTGATCCAGCTGGCGTACTTAATGGTACTGGCGTACGGGTCTGCTTTTGTGGTTTATCAGTTAATGAGTTGAGCGCATTTAGAAAGTATAAATGACCGGAGCTTCTCCAAGCTCTATGTAAAAAGCTAATTCTATGTTGAGCTTTGCAATTGTTGACAGATTCTTGGCAAAAATTTCGATGAGGTCGTCATTCGATACATTTCCCAAAGTAATCCGGATTAATTTTCGTGGGGTTCTCTTCAAAAAGAATGAGTTTCGAAAATCTTCGTCTTTTGTGATAACTATCAATCCCTGACTGTCTGCAAAACTGCATATCTGCTGATCAGTAGTATGCCATTTCTGCGGAAGCTGGTTTACATGCATCGCATTGTGGCCTTGTGCAACCAGATATTTGACAAGTTTGATCGAAATATGCACGTCGCAGATGAAGTTCATTACGCAGCCTGACTAATCAATCTTCCCGAAACAAGCATTTTGGCGTAGTTCAGACTTGCCAGAATGTCTTCCCTGACCAGTTCGGGGTGATCTTCAAGGATTTCATCTATTGACATTCCCGAACCCAGCATGTCCATAATTACTTCAACCGGCCACCGCATTCCTCTTATAACCGGTTTGCCGTGACATATATTCGGGTCTATTGTGATTCTTTCCAGATGTTGCATAGCTGTGACGTTTATATTCAAAGTTAGAAATTTTTAGGTCATCTGTTACCACCCTAAATTCTCCACAACATCCGATGCGATCAGCGCGGTTTGCCCGTTTCGTTCGGCGGCGCGGTCTCCGGCCAGGCCGTGTTGGTAAACGCCAAGAATAGCGGCGTCGGCGGGTTTGTATTTTTGAGCTAATAAGCTGGTGATAATGCCGGTTAGTACGTCGCCGGTACCGCCGGTTGCCATTCCCGGGTTTCCGGTGGAGTTGAAATGTACTTCGCTATTTGAGAGGATTACCGCAGTATTTGCGCCTTTTAAGCAAATTATCACTTGATATTTTCCCGCAAAATCCCTGGCCAGTTCCAGTCTTTCATATTCATCGCTGCTTTCTCCGGCCAGGCGCTGGAATTCTTTTGGGTGTGGTGTTAAAATGGTATTGGGAGGTAATTTATCAAGCAAATGTCTGTTGCTGGAAAGGATATTCAATGCATCTGCATCGATGATCAGCGGCACTTTGACCTGATCCAACAACTCTTCCAGCAAGGCAATCGTTACAGGCTCCTGCCCGACGCCCGGCCCAACGCCCACGGCTGAATAAGGTTCCAGGTCGGGAAACTGGCTGATATGTTTATCATTTTTGTCGATTGAAACCATTGCTTCCGGCGCTGAGATCTGCACAATATCATAACCGCAAACCGGAGCGTGCATCGTGAGCAACCCTACGCCCGACCGAAGGCAGGCTTTGCCCGATAAAACCGCCGCGCCCATTTTACCAAAACTGCCCGCGAGCAATAATGCGTGACCGAAAGTCCCTTTATGCGAGAATTTGCCACGTGGTTGAATAAGTTTTTCGGCTGAATTTTTATCTGTAAACCAATAGGGTGTAGGCAACTCCTGGATATATTTCCCGCTCAGCCCAATATCCACAACATGCCACTCGCCGGTAAAGCGAACATTTTGAGGTAGTAAAAAAGGTAGTTTCGGAAGTTGAAAAGTCACTGTATGATCTGGCTCGACAATCGGGTCATTTTCCCCATTTGCCTTATCCATATATAAGCCACTCGCAATATCTACCGACACAACCTTGTTTGGCAGCGCATTGATTTTTTGAATAATGCCGGCAAGCAAACTATCAGCCGGCCGAGACAAACCGGATCCCAGCAATGCATCAATACACACTACCTGAGACAAAAGTGTCGGGAATTGATCAGCTGAGCTTATAAATGCGGGATTCAAATGCGTTTTAAGCCGATCAAGGTTTTGCGTAAAATCGTCGGAAGCATTTGGCGTATAATCTGCAACTACAACCTGCACATCGTAACTCAACTGGCTCAGCAGCCGCGCGATAGCCAGTCCGTCGCCACCATTATTTCCTTTTCCGCAGAAAACACAAACCGGGCGCGTATTCACAAACTGGTTACAAAACCAACCCACAAATGCATTGGAAGCCCGTTCCATCAAGTCGAGAGAGGATATTGGTTCATTTTGTATGGTGTATTGGTCGAGCGACCGGATCTGTGCGGAGGTCAATATTTTCATAATTCTGATAGCGTCTGTTTAAGGTTGTGTGTTAAATGTCTGTGCCAACCGGTTGACTTTCACGAATCAGTCCTGCAAACCTCCATGGAATATTTACAATTAATGCTTTTCAAAGCTTTTAGATAAGCGTAAATAATCTTAGCTTTGCACTCGTTTTTCCCTGGGTTGTTTTGAATGAAGGGGCGTCACCCCATCCGCTGAGAACAAGCTATTACTTTAAATCTATAAAGCATTCGTCATGAGTGAACTTATTAAACTCGTAGAAGCTACGATTGAAAATCGTAAATCCGAGTATCCTGATTTTGGATCAGGCGACACAATTAACGTACACGTTAAGATTCGTGAAGGTAACAAAGAGCGTGTACAGCAGTTCCAAGGTACTGTGATGCAACGCCGCAATCTTAACTCAAGTGGTGAAACCTTTACAGTACGTAAAATATCAAACGGCATAGCTGTTGAACGCGTTTTCCCAATTCTTTCACCAAGTATCGCAAAAATCGAATTGATTCGTCGCGGTAAGGTGCGTCGCTCACGTTTGTTCTATCTGCGTGGACGTCAGGGTAAAGCTGCTCGTATCAAAGAGCTTAAAGTAGCGAAGTAATAACTTCTCTAAAAAAATTTAAAACCCTGCAGGTGATTTTTTCTTGCAGGGTTTTGTTTTTAAATAGACTGCCGGTTTTAACCGGCGGAAAAAGCCGCAGAACAGAACTATGAAAATCCCTTTTTACAAATACCAGGGCACCGGAAACGACTTTGTGATGGTGGACGATAGAAACCTACGATTTCCGGTTTCAAAGGAATTCATCGCCTCCATCTGCCACCGCAGGTTTGGGGTAGGCGCCGACGGGTTGATCTTGTTGCAAAATGCCGAAGGATACGATTTCAGAATGGTCTATTTCAATGCAGATGGGGGAGAAGGCAGTATGTGCGGTAACGGCGGCCGCTGCGTTGTCCAGTTTGCAAAAGATCTGGGCTTATTTACTGACACAACCAAATTTATCGCAGTCGACGGGGAGCATAAAGCGAGCGTCGAGGGAGATATTGTCAGGTTGAAAATGTCGGGTGTAAAGGATTTGGAGCGGTACGATGAGTTTGACTTCATGAATACGGGCTCGCCGCATTACGTGACCTATGTGGAAGATGTGACGGAAGTAGACGTCGTGAATATCGGTAGCGAGATCCGCTACGGTTCTGTCTATGGTCCGAAAGGCGGCACCAATGTGAATTTTGCAGAAATAATCGAAGATAATCACCTCAGCGTTAGGACTTACGAACGGGGTGTAGAGGACGAAACGTACAGTTGCGGAACAGGCGTTACCGCCTGCGCATTGTCAGCTCATTTAAGAAAAGGTTGGGAAAGTCCGATCAAAGTAGAAACGATCGGCGGATCGCTGGAAGTAGCGTATTCCAAAAACTCCGAATCCGGGTTCAGCGACATATATTTGATTGGCCCTGCTGTGAAAGTATTTGAAGGAGATTTACCTGCCGGGTCGTAAAACCTGGCAAGTTAATCTCCTAATATACCTCCGTGAACGTGCAGAATGCTTTTCTCAGACCATTCCGGTACCCGGCAATAATCCATGGCAGCTACTTTGCTGCGCACGCCATTCGTGCAAATCACAACTATTGTATTATAGCTATCTAGTAGCGTTCGTTTTTCGCGTATTTCCGCCAGCGGGATATTAATCCCTCCTTCATTAAACTCCTCAAATTCCCAGGGTTCACGCACATCAACGAGTACTGAACCTGATTCTTTTAGTAGTTCCAGTGCTTCTGATAAAGGAATATCGGAGTAACTGCGGCGCATTTATTTCTATAATGCGTAGGGATGATTGCTTTCAACAGGAATGTTTTTGGCGATCAGTTTGTGGATATCACGCAAAAACAGTTTCTCCTCCCGGTCGCAAAACGAAAATGCGATTCCTTTCGCTCCCGCCCGGCCCGTTCTGCCTATTCTATGCACATAAGTTTCTGGTACGTTAGGGATTTCGTAGTTGATCACATGCGTAAGATCGTCTACATCAATTCCTCTCGCGGCAATATCGGTCGCAACCAAAACCCTGGTAGTCTGGCTTTTGAAGTTCTTTAATGCATTCTGACGCGCATTCTGGGACTTATTACCATGAATAGCCTCCGAAGTAACGCCCGCTTTTCTCAGCACTTTTACAACTTTATCAGCACCGTGTTTGGTACGGGTAAAGACAAGCGCAGTCGAGATAGACTGGTCTTTCAAAATGTGCAGAAGCAGATTGTTTTTATCCGATTTATCAACAAAGAATACCGATTGCCTGATCGTATCGGCCGTAGAAGAAACCGGGGTAACCTCCACTTTAACCGGCTGAATAAGGATCGTATTGGCCAGCGCAACAATTGCCGGCGGCATTGTGGCTGAGAAAAATAACGACTGCCTTTGCTGTGGGAGAAGCTTGATCACTTTTTTAACATCGTGAACAAATCCCATGTCGAGCATGCGATCGGCTTCATCCAGTACAAAAAATTCAAGCTGATTTAACTTTATAAAACCCTGAGTAATAAGGTCAAGCAATCGACCAGGCGTAGCTACCAGGATATCAATACCCTTTCGCAATGCATCAGTTTGCGGTTTTTGACCAACACCTCCGAAAACCACGGTGTGTTTCAAGCCGGTATAGCGACCATACGCAGCAAAACTCTCGCCGATCTGGATCGCCAGTTCACGCGTGGGAGTTAATATCAATGCCCGAATTCGCTGTCTTTCCGCATTTCCAACTGGCTTATTATGAAGCAATTGAAGCATTGGTATTGCAAAAGCTGCCGTTTTTCCTGTACCGGTCTGCGCGCAGCCCAGCAAGTCTTTTTGGTCTAAAATAATAGGGATTGCTTTTGCCTGAATGGGGGTAGGGGTGTCGTAGCCTTCTTCTTTGAGAGCCTTTGTAATTGGCTCAATGAGGTTTAATTCCTGAAATGTCATTTGTGTTTTTTAGCGGCCGGGTTGTGACTTGCGGCCAGGATCATACTAATCGGCTTATAGCCGTCGGTATAACAGAACTTCGGGTTTTAACGTTCATTCAAAAAAATCAATCGGTTTTCCCTACTTTGTATAAATTTAGAAAAGAACGAACAACTAATTTCAGCCATGATCAAAAACGCTACATTAACCTTGCTGCTTTCCCTGGGAATTCTTGCCGCCAGCGCCCAGGATGTGATCGTCAAAAAAGACGGCAAGACCGTTGAAGGAAAAGTGACAGAAGTCGGCATTGACAGGATCACTTACAAAATCAGTAACTCTGAAAGCAGTGCCAATTTCGTGATCCTTAAAAGTGAAGTTTCCCGGATTGAATTTGACAACGGGCAGACCGTTTTCATCAGCGACAAGCTCGACCGCGGCCGGAGGAGAGGCCCGAGCCCACAGGAAAAACCCGTCAGCCCGCAGGATTCTGAGCCTTTGGGCGGGAATATGATCAATATATCGCCTTTTAAAGCTTTGGATAGCGGGCCGGGATTTGGCGTGAGCTACGAAGTCTTATTGGACAAAAAGGGTTATTTCGGTTTGTTATTACCGTTAACGATAACGATTCCGGGAACCTACTCCTATATGGATGTAAGCGACACAAACGGTTCATTCATGTTTTACGTGTCGCCCGGACTAAAAATCTATCCTTTTGGCCAAAGAAAAGTGACATACGCGGTTGGGCCCAGCTTGTTTTTCGGAAGAGGCGAAAGGTGGGACAATAGCGGCACTTACGATCCCACTACCGGAACGTATATTAATGGCGGGCGATCCAATACGATGACGAGAATGGGGTTAATTGTAAATAATTACGTGAATTTTCAGGTTACCCCTAAATTCCAGATCGGTTTGAATGGAGGGCTCGGTTCCAGGTTTGTTGACAGGGAAGCGTATTCTTCGAGAATTTCTTATACCAGGGGTTTGCAAATCACGGGCGAATTTAATTTCAGCCTCGGTTTTCGCTTTTGACAAACGCTATTTCATCACTCTGAAAACGGGATAACGCAGATATTCTTTCTCTCTGTACGCCGATTGATCGTAAATAAAGTCGAGCTGAGCATTTGCATCTTTTGCGAATTCCGGCTCGGCTTTTCTTTTTGCATCCAGTTTTGCTTTGAGTTCCGGCGATTTTTTGAGCAACTCCACAGCCAGGTCTTCAAACACATAGCCCGAATAATGTTCCTTCGCCTGCAAAATGGTATCGAAGAAATTCCATTTGAAAAACGAATCCACGGCTTTTGGTTCGAGCGTTTCGATAATGTATCTATTAGTCCATTGATTGACAGGAATATACCAGTCTCCTTTTTTGAAAGTAAGTGACTGATTTTCCTTTCTCAGAGAAACACTTGTGTGCCAGTTATGTCCCTCAAAAGGTGTTTTCGGCGACTCATAATTTTCAATATAATAGGTCTCAACAGCCATTTGAGTATCCCTGTCCAGCTGCTTCATTTCGACTTTATTCAATTTCAGCAATGCAATCACATTGTGCCAGCCTTGTGGGATAATATAAGCCGCTGGTTTGGTCACTTCGTCGAGCGGCACGTAAGTATCGTAAAACGGAATTGTTTTGGTAAAAGGCTTTGTACGGTCGTAGCGCAGTCTTTTTTCGCCGCTTACCTCGCTTGTCACATATTCAGGTTCGTAACCTTTAAACTCTATCTGCGTATTCTTTTCTTTGTTAACCTGCCAGGTAATCGCAAATTTTTCCTGCGTTTTCACCGATTCCTTGGTCTCTTTCCGAAGTTTCAATAGCTGCTCCCGATTCGTAGCCAGGAATTTGATATTTCCGTGCAGATATGCATAAGTTGACTTAACCCGCTGATCATAAGGCTTCAACATGTGAGTTTCTGTCATAACTCCGATTGTGTGAAACAAGGCCGCGTAACCTGTTGAGTACCTCGGCCAATCGGGAAACTGGACGAAACCTTTATCCGGAGTTTGTCCCCACGAATTCACATAAGGCGTCGCTTCATAGCCGGCTTCTTTGAGGTGCTTGTACATATAAGGCAGAAAAACTTCCTCGTTGAACGTTCCCAGCTGGCCACCCAGCTTGTCTTTCTGCGCATAATCCAGCGTCATTACATATTGATAATCAGCTCCGTTGCTCACGTGCGTATCGGCAAAAAGATCAGGATCCAGCTCGTGAAAAATAGCGGCAAAGCTTCGCGCATTCCGGGTATCACTTTTGATGAAATCCCGGTTCAGGTCATAATTTCGGGCATTTCCCCGAAAGCCATATTCTTCCGGCCCGTCCTGATTGGTGCGTGTGGTACTGTTCCGGTTCAATGCGCCGCCGATATTGTAAAATGGAATAATAGCCAGGACTACATTTTCCAGTTCAGGAAATTTGCCCGGATTGGTAGCAATATCTCTGAGCAGCAACATCGACGCGTCGACACCATCCGACTCTCCGGCGTGTATCGCATTGTTGATCAGCAAAATAGCCTTGCCCTGACTTTTTAATTTCCTGATATCAAATTCTTTATTTTTTGAATACAATACCACATGAAGAGGCAGTCCGCTGTCAGTAGGACCTTTTTCAGTGATCTGGATTTGCGGGAAATTTTTAGCCAGCTTTTGATAAAAAGCAATACCCTCCTGATATGTCGGAGTTTGCTTCCCGCCACTTAGCTCAAAGCGGGTTTGATACTGAGCGGTCGCTGGAAAATAGAGAAATAAAGTTAGAGTAAAAGCAAAAAAGCGCATTGATACAGGCTGAGTTAGTATTTGTATTTATCCATCAAATAGAGATAGGGCTCTGTAAGATGGTGAACGAAAATGGTTTTCTTTGAGTCTGGGAATTTCTTATAATACTCAGCGTCAGGCATTAACATAATCGTTGGCCCGATCCTGACATAGTTGCTGGTCTTCGCGTAAACCGGCGGCTGAAATTCAGGGAGTACTTTCTGAACCGACTTCGAAGCGTAATTTCCAAGATACTTCATATAGTTCCGCTGCGCCTTCATGCTCGGATTCCGCATTTTCTTATAGGCGTGTTTCAAAGCAATTCTGGCAATCAGCTTCTGCTTTTTCACCACCGCGTCGATATTCTGAAAAGGATTTGTTTCATTAAAATCGTCCAGCGTTTGCACCGAGAACGGAACTTCGGGGATCCAGTCGGCTGCATTGATAACCGTATAGCCCCAGCCTCCGTCGACCAAATGCTCGTATTCATAGGCATAGTACGTATTGCCCGCCTTCGGAGCCGCGCTGCAATAGGTTTTGAAACGAATATCCTTTGGAAGTTTTCCCTGTTTTTGAAGTGAATATAAATGTGAAGTAAGCAGAAATGCGATCGCGCCGCCCTGGCTGTGGCCCATGATCAGAAATTCACGTGTGCCTGTTTTATAGGAAGAGTCGATTTTCGGAACAATATCCCTGGCCAGAAACGCGGTTCCTGCCAGCCAGCCAATATGTACAGCCGCTTTCGGGTGATCGGCCAGATCGTATTGAAATGTAAAGGAATTGCTCAGTTTCAACTCTCCTTTGGCAGGTACCATCGCGGCGTAAAAGTTTTCAAGCCAGCCCACCGGCTCCTGCGTAGTACCCCGCACATTGATCGCCGCAGTTGTCGCATTCTTCCGCCACAAACCCCACTTATTATCAAGTCCCATCACCGCCGACTGATACACCTGCTGGAACTGTGTCGGTTTGGGCGTAATAAATTTCGGGCGTGTTGTATCCGTTTTAGTCGAATCGTACAGGAGCACGTGCATGTAGAAAAGCTCCTTGTACTCCGCTTTGTCAAAGCCGGGGCGGAGTGCGGGGCTCAATTTTTGCTGGGCCATTGCCGGGCTGAGAAGTAACAGACAAATGACGAGACACATTTGCGATCTGCGCGGGTACCCGGACAAAATCAGTATCAGATGGTTTTTCATGAAGTGCAGTCAGGTCAGATATGCTACCAATTGGCAATCTTAAATGTAGGAAAGAATCGGGTGAAATGGTATTCTCAGCTCATTCAGGTTACACAAAGTGCCCAAATCACATCTTTTTAAAGACATTAGAATACCTTTAGAATCGTGTTCACGAGGATGTTTTGCTTGGAATACCCTTTGCCAATTCGCTATTTTTGACTAGCCTAAAAATATTTCATGGAGTTATATTATTCATTTTCAGTTCTCATCGTTCTCTCAGCAATCTTTTCCTACATCAATGCAAGGTTCCTCAAACTGCCTGCGTCAATTGGTGTAATGGTCATCGCGTTACTCGTTTCAATCGGGCTGATTGCGACTGATAGTATGTTTCCGCGCATATTTCTGCGCATTTCAACCCTCATTGCCAGCGTCGACTTAACCGAAATTTTAATGGGCGCAATGCTGAATTTTCTGCTATTCGCCGGCGCTATCCATATTCACCTGGAAGACCTTCGCGAGCAGCGACTTCCGGTAATCGTATTTTCGACTGTCAGCGTGGCGATTTCCACATTTGTGATCGGATTTCTGATGTTTTATCTGCTGCCTTTTACAGGTATCCAAATTCCTCTGATCCAGTGTCTCGTATTCGGCGCGCTGATTTCTCCCACCGATCCGATCGCGGTTTTGGGGATTTTGAAACAGGCGGGCGTACCCAAATCACTCGAAACAAAAATCGCCGGCGAATCCCTTTTTAATGACGGGATGGCGGTTGTGGTTTTCATTCTAATGCTCGCAATGGCGAGAGGGGAGGAAGTGAACACATCTTTCAGCGGTATTTCCATGTTACTGATCAAAGAAGCGCTCGGCGGGATCGCACTGGGCGTGGTACTTGGATTTATCGGATCTCAAATGATCTATCGAGTCGACGGCTATAATGTGCACGTTTTGATCACACTCGCGATCGTAATGGGCGGGCACCTGGTTGCGCAGGCTATGCACATGTCAGGTCCGCTGGCGATGGTCGCGGCAGGTTTGGTTGTGGGTAATTATGGTAAAAATCTGGGTGGCGTTTCGGATATCGAGCGCGACTATATCGACAAGTTCTGGGAGCTGGTGGATGAGATATTGAATGCTATTCTATTCCTGATCATAGGTTTTGAGCTCCTTCTGATCCCCGATTTGAAACAATATGGTTGGGCAGGTATCATCGCGATTGTAGTCGTGCTGCTTTCCAGGTTTATCTCCATTTATATTCCTGTCAAACTGATCCCGTTCCGGACGAAGTTTGGCAGAAAATCGATCACAATCCTGGTTTGGGGTGGCTTGCGCGGAGGTGTATCCATTGCGTTGGCGCTATCGATCGACAATGAGTTGAACAAGGAAATCCTGCTCGCTATCACCTATTTCGTCGTATTGTTCTCTATTATCGTGCAAGGTTTGACAGTCGGGAAATTGACTGCGAGAATGAGCAATGCAGAAGAGGCAGCTGCGGCTAAGGAGTAGTTGCTACCATTCGGTTAATCTCAGTATTTACTTTGTTGAGCCAGAGAAATTGGCCCTCGCAAGTCCAGTGCGAATCTCCTTTCAAATAAGAATGCCGGCCCATTTGGCGAAAATCAGCCAATACATCAATGGTCGGCATTGTCAGTTCAGGGTGATTATAAATGCGCTCAATCAGTCGGTTGTAAATACCATATTCCGGCTGCAATACAGAAACCTTATTGGGAATTATTGAGAGAAATACATGCTCAAAGCCCAGTGAATCGGCGAATTGGGCAGAAGTGTTGAGGTGGTTGACTATCGAATCAATTTCACTATCCTCCGCTGGCGTAAATGAAGAAGTGATCCCGGAAGTATCGGTATCCATATAAAACACCATATCCTGATCATCATTCACCAGCGTGACTGATTCGTTCACCCGGCGAAAAAGCTTGTATTGCAGATCAGCCTTCCATTCTTTAATAGTCAGGAAAAAATCATTTTGAAACAAAAACGCATCTAGACGATCGCGGGTAAAAGTACCGTTAAAAGCATTGTCCAGCTGCGTCATATAACCCGGCGGATCTACCACGGAAATGAAAGTAGCAGTGTCCGGGATCAGGACCTGGATAGGCGCGACCATTTTTTGGCGGAAATGCCGCTCCACCGATTCGATCAGAAGTATATTTGTCTCGGTAGTATCAAGCTTAATATGCAGATAGTCAGCCCAATGTACCCGCGTGTATTTGTCTGCTACAAAATCGCTAGGGCCTACGCGCTCCTTTTCTGAAAAACTGTCGCCGATAATATATAGGTGGACTTTTTTTGAATGCGGGGTGCGGGCCGGGGGCGTGTAACCTGTGCAAGTATCTTTCGGATCTTTGAATGCCGACAAATTGGCCAGCCTGTAAAGATCACCATATTGATATCCGTCTTTGATCCATTGCCATTCACCCACCTTGGTAAGCAGGTATTGACTTTGGCCAACTGCCCAAATCAGGCATCCAACAACCAATACGACATATTTCAATAGCTTCATTCCTGTCATCGCAACTTTACAGACCAAACCTGAATTTTCTTCTCCGATCTGCTGAATATCAATAATTTATAATAGCCTGGCTGATAAGTGAGGCGCACCGGCATTTCGGAAGGAATCGCTTTGTCGCCCAGTCTCTTGCCGCTCATGTCGAAAACCGTAGTATAGTTGCCCGATTTGATCGTGATAAACCGGTTATCCACCCCAAAGAAATGGTATTGGATTACCGAATTCGGCAAGATATCCTTGATCTCGAACAGATCTTTTCCGTCTTTACTAATGATCGCAATTTTCGAGTTCACAGACCTTACTAATATCCAATCCAGCGAGTTACGGTCCGCTACGATCTTAAACGAAGAGCCTGGCTCCGGCCGCAACAGCTGCCTGCGCGAAGTCACTTTTCCGTCCATATTAATAGTGACTAACTCTCCCGACACACTGGCGCCCACAATCTCAGGTTGCCCGGTCGCCGGGTCCTGCGTCCAGGTAAATGCACTTTCCGACCTTGTCAGAATGTCGACCGGGAAGTTCTGCCGCACACTGCCGTTCTCCCTCAGTACATAAATTTTTCCATTCTTCTGGGTAACGATAAAGCCTTTGTTCCCGATCTGGTTCAATGCGATCACCGGTCCCTGGATATTCTGAAATGCGACCGAACTATTAAGCCTTCTCACCGGCTTGCTGACACTCTCCCAAATAAACAGTTCTTCGGCGGTAGTCTTGATAATGAACCGGTTACTGCCGTCATCCCCACCGTCAATCGCGTACAATGCATTAATATCTGCCGACGAAGGCAGGATCCCTTTGAAAGTAGTTACAACCGTTGAATCATCTTCGTCCAGCGCATAAACTGTCCTGGAAGTAGCAAATATCCGTTGCTGCCTGCCAATGTTCAGGAAATCGACTTTATAGGAGTTCGTCACAATCGGCCCATCCAGTTTCGCGATCACTTCGGTTTTTCCTTCGCGTAAGTTGTTGGTTCTGTGAAGATTATTTTGTTTGTCTGTCAAAAGTATCTCAGAACTTCCATCCACCGGATTTTGCAGCGCAGTCAATTCTGTGTCAAACAGATCCGGCCACTCAATATCGATATTCAGGAAAGTCCGGTTAAGTACTTTGCTGGCGGTCTGGCGTTTTTTGGGTGTAAAAGTGATTTCAGGAAATGCATTATCCCCATTATACCGGCATTGGAAAGTAACCGATTCCATTTTTGAGATCAGATCCGAATATTTCTTAAAACCTTCGTTTCCAGCTCTGGTCTGCGCTTTTCTCAGGTTGACGATCACCGAAAGTTGCGCTTCGCTATTAGTTTTGGTTAAAATACTATCGTATTCCGGCGATTGTTTCCAGGTGATCTGGTTTTCATAATCGACAATATAATTCTGCAAAACCTGTGAGTTGTTACTGATCACCAGATAAGGCGCGATGTAAGTGAAGTAACTTCTCGGAAACCCAGGAAACATCGGTCCATAAAGACCCGAAGGAAGCTCCGGAATGGGTACCGAGTAAATGTCGTAACCCTGGTACTGATCCACGGAAGCATTGCTCTCAGAATTTGACAGCCGCGCCAACTTTTGAAGCACTGGCCTTAATTTGTCATAATTTGAAAATTCAGCCAGCAATATCTTCCCGTCACTGATACTGTTATTCTCTTCGAGTTGACACAAAATGAGCTCAGAACCCAGGTTGTCGATCAGCAGGTTGCTTTCGGCCGAAATGTAATATTTCAACTTGTCCCAGGCCGGCGACTTATGCTTTTTGTGCCACTTTAAAAATTCCTTTTTAAAAGCATCTTTATCAACCACCGCTGAGCGATACAGAAAGGAAGTTTGCTGTGAAATATGCTTGTGGCCAGCAAATGGAACGCCGGGAATATCTTTCAGGATATTGGCCATATAATAGTCAGGCACATCTGCGCCCAGCGATTTCAATGTCAGGTTTCCTTTTTTGGAAAGCTTCGATTCAATATGAAAGTCCTGGTAGCTCGGGAAATTTCGGGCGAATTCTGTGTAGATACCTATCGCATTGTCAGGCGAAACAACCGATTTCCAGGCGTCGTTGCGCAGATAAATGCTGGTACCGAAGTCAGAATCGTCGATACCCGAGAATTTTGACCTTAACCGGAAAGATTGAATGCTCAATGAAGAGGCGCGTATTGCATCCTCGATCAGATCACCATAGTAACTGACGATCAGCAAATTATCTTCCACCAGATAGGAGAACAGTGGCCGTGAATTGCGGTCGACGATATCGGTAATGCGGCGGTTCTGGAAGTTGTGGTGGAGCGCCCGGATATTTGGATTCTGTGGGCTCGATAGCCAGGTTTTTTCCTCCTCAGTTACCGGAATATACATCAATACCCCCCATTCCGTGCTGGTACGCGGGTGATAGGAATAGGAAACTGTTTTTGCTTTGAGAAAATTATGCAGCTTTTTCTTATCGGTAGCGAACAGATTCAGCAGTGAAAGGTTATCACTGGCTACATCTAGCAGCGGCAGGCGCTTAATGTCCATTCCCGCCTCGGTAGCCACATAAGTGGAATCCTGTAAATGCTCACTCGTAATCACCACGACTGCATTGGTAGGAATAAACTTCCACGCAGCCGTAGACCCGCGGGTCCATTTATATAAGAAATATCCTGCTGACGCTATGACGACAATCAACAGGACTATTATAAAGTTCTTTTTTGACACCAGCTTATTTGTTAAGCACGTATCGCCCTAACTTTTTTGTTCAGTTCGAGACGAAAACGCAACAGTTCCTTGAAGCTTCGGATACAAACTTTCCACAAGTTCCATTTCACGATCGAAACGGTTCCGGTTTCCCGGTCTTTGTGCGTAATAGGGATATCAAATAATTCCTGACCCGACTTTTTCGCCATTACCGAAAGAAAAATATTGGGTGCAAAAGGCTCAGGGTTGGGCAACTGGTTCATCAGTTTTTGCAGGAAGCTTCCTTTTATCAGACGGAAAGGGATATTGCTGTCCATAATGAAAGTACCATACACCGTTGATATCGTTCCGCGAAGAAATTTGGTAATAAAAAGGCGCACACCTGCATCGTGACGCACTTCCCGATATCCCAGAATAAACTGCGATTGCTCGCGTTTTTCCCATAACTTCTTAAAATCGTCGGACACGAACTGATCGTCACTGTCGGTCTGAAAAACATATTCAGAGTTCAGTTCCAATGCTTTACGATAACCATTTACCACTGCATTACCGTGTCCGCCGTTTTTCTGGTTGATCACAGTCAGGTTGGAAACTTCTTTTTCCAGTTTATCCAAAAGTACTTTTGTATTGTCTTTGGAACCGTCGTTGATTACAATCAGGGTTGTATTGTCGTTTGGAAAAGTCTTTTTGAGGAAATCTGTCCAATTATAAACTACTTTTTCTATACAATCCTGTTCATTGTATGCGGGCATTACTATACTGAGACGGTATGACATGCAGAATTTTATTTGGTATGGTTGTGCGAAATTAATAAATAAAGCCTGTAACCGGTATACGCCGATTGATTATTTACTTTGCGTACCTGTCCTTCAATGCATTGATCGGCTTTTCAAAAAAATGCCAGGATAAGGACGCTACTGCCACAGTTAAGGCCATGACAACCAGGGCTTCAAAGGCCACTGAACCTTTTAAATCGGGTACATATTGATATATCTTGTTAAATAAACGCACCGTCGGATGCATTGGACCACTATGGAAATGGTTGTAGACGAAATTATGATAGAGGTATAAACCGTAACTGATCTTTCCGAGGTAAATACTCACCGGATTTTCCAGAAAAGCGGCCATTAATCCATTATATCCCATCACCGCCCGTCCTATCAGGAAAAACCCAAAAATGGACGATATTGTTCTGTCAAAAACGACAAACGAAATATTGAAGCGGTTATCGAACGATTTAGACCATACCTGTAACAAAATCCAGGCCAGCAGTGCTAAGACGACGGGCCACGTTTTACTAAAAAGCTTACTAAAAAAATCGTTCTTGTAAACCTGCAGCCACGCCATTAACCCGCCCAATGCAAATGAATCCAGGCAGGCTGGTGTACTCACATACGTCACGATCCAATCGTCAATACCAAATTCCTGGTTTGCATTGAAATAATACAGCCGGAACAGAATGCTCAGTACGCCCATAATTCCCAATACGGGAATGAGCTTGTTTTTCGGGACAAAGAATATCAGGAAAGGGAAAAACAAATAAACCTGCTCTTCCACGGCAAGTGACCACAAATGGTCCATAGAGCCCATCCAGGTCTTGTTGACCGCCATGTAGATATTAGTCCCGTACAAAGCCAGCCAGCCCACCTGCTCACGCACCGGAGGCACATTGAAAATGAATAGCAGCAGGATCACGAGATAGTATACAGGAAATATCCGTATTGTTCTTCTAATGAGGAACTTACTCAAATATTTTCCGAAGCCGCCTGGTACATTTATGTTCTTATCTCTGCTTTTTAACAGAATCCTTGAAATTAGAAATCCACTTAAAACAAAGAATATGGTAACTCCCGTTGCGCCCACAGGCACGGAGTTAATTTCTACAAAAAGATGCTCAACAAGGACCAGCGCAATCGCAATGAAACGGATTCCGTCCAGCTGAATAATATGTCCCGACGAATTTGTACGCATGATTACCAGTTTA
Source organism: Dyadobacter sp. CY343 (assembly GCF_021390335.1). Classification (GTDB taxonomy): domain Bacteria; phylum Bacteroidota; class Bacteroidia; order Cytophagales; family Spirosomataceae; genus Dyadobacter. The sequence goes on from NZ_JAJUXK010000001.1 coordinate 812,824, forward strand.
CCCGCACCTTGTTATCCTTAATTCCGTCAATGGTAACTTTCTGATTTTTAAAAAAAATACCTGTCCGATCACCATCCTGCCGGATTAGTGCAATGTCGTAAGTGCCTTTTTCCAAAGGTTCTGTGAAAGGAATATCGACGTAAAAGCCTCTTGAAAAATAATACTGTTTAAGAAATAATTCCTTGCGGCTCTTGTTTCGGCTGCGGTAGGCAGGGAAAATGTAGAACCGTTTCTTGGAACTCAATAGTATATATACGCCGCTATCCTGCAAACGCTGACTGCTGAAAACGCTGTTTTCAACCGAAAGTTGGTTTGATGATTTTTTAAATGTAGTCTGATCAAAAAGCTCCACCAGGCCACGCGAGCTTCCTGCGTAGGTTTGCCGATCCGCTATTGAAATGAGCGACAGCCACTTATCATAGATTACGGGTGTTTTTTCAATGATATTTGCGGCAAAGGATGTGTCGGCAGGATAGGTCAGCGCTTTGTCCTTGAAAGTCCAGTTAAACTGATCTGTGATCAGCATTTTCCGTAGATTGTAGGCTTCTACCAAATGATAATGGTAGCTGAAAATATTGAAGGTGACCGCCAGAAATACGATTGCCGTAATATAAGGAGACAGGAAACTGCCGCGGATCGGGATCACTACATACAGATAAGCTACGAGCAAAAGGAGCACCGAATAGATCTTGTACCTGCTGGTAATCAGCGTTTCTATGCCAAAACCTGCTCTTGAATAAACAACGATCAGTGCTGTCCCGAGAATAAAAAGCACCGTACCCAGACAAAACAGGTCGGTTACCCGCTCAAATTTATTGGTGTATTTATTCCTGATTATTCTGAATAGGGTAGTAGAAACGATCGAGATCGCGACTAAAAACAGGACAATACCCAGGAAGAAGCAAACCCCGGAATGGTCGAGGACCGGGAAGGATTCCGCAAAGGAACCCAAAAAGGACATATATCCTTTAAAGAGTTGGAAAATCGTGGCCTTCGATTCAGGGTTATACTCTGGCTTTTGGTATGTAAAGAAGTAACCGACAACTGCCGCAATACTCCACGCGAGCCAAAGCGCAAATCTTTTACGATTTCCCGAAAGGAACAGGAGCAAAGCGCCCAGCGGAAGTACCAGCAGTCCATTTCCGCTGGTCAGGATCGTGACAATAGCCAGGCCGAGCGATGCTATGAATGCCGCTGAATTTGGTTTTACACAAAGAAAAAGCGTCCAGAGCGTCAATGTTACGACCCCAAAGTTCTGGATCGCCGACATTCCCCAGAACATATTCTCATGGAATGCGAGCGTCAGCCATAAAAATGGAACGGGTACAAGCGCAAAAAGCGGCTTTTTATTCTTTTTTAGCAGCTCATACCAAAGCGGGATCACAGCAAGCAGCAGTACATTTCCCGCGATCATCAAGTGCCGGTAATTCAATGCACCGAAAATTTTGAAGTCGAGCCAGCTGATCAGCCGGGTGAGTGCGATCCGATGTTCGTTGTGCTGCCGCATTAATGCACGCAATTCACCTTTCCAGTCAGTTGCCTGGCTGAATTCAATGATGAACGCCTTGAAAGTATGGTCGTCCCACTTGGGGATATTGATAGCGTAGTAGTTCCAGACCGTAAAATAAATGAGGACCGGTAACAAAAGGATCAGGCTCAGAATGATCGTTAAAGCCTTTTTTGTCATGCCGGTATCATTAGCTGGCCTAAATGCGCCAAAATGGAATCCGGGTCAAGGCCCGAGATTTTCTGATGATAACTCTGGCTTCCGTAGCGCGCGTTTGGATAACCTTCTGCTTTGAGACTTTTGAAAGCGCGAGGCAGAATACCTTTTTCGAGCAGCTGAACAGACAATTGCTGCGCAAGTCCACCCGTGCTGATATGCTCTTCCGCGACCAGGATAGCCGGTGCATTTTTGATAAGCTCCGCTAGTTCGTCAGTGATATGTAACGGGAAATGCAGTGCAGTTACCACGTTTACTTTGGCCGAAAGTTCTTCGGAAAGTGCAAGTGCGGACAGTACATTGTTAGCAATGGGACCCAATGCGAAAACGGTAATATCCGCATTTTCGGGCTTGTGAATGATCTTGAAAGAACCTGATGCAATGCTGTTTTCGGGAGTAGTCTTTCCGGCACCCAAGCGCAGATAAGCCGGGCGTGCATCTGTCGAGATCTGTCGAACAACTTGCTCTACTTCATCGGAAAACGCAGGTACCCAGACATTTGCATTCTGCTGTCCGCTCAGGCAGGCGATATCTTCAATGGTATGGTGGCTGCTGCCCATGATCCCGTATCCATAACCGCCGCCGTTTCCAACCAGGAAAACTGGTAAGTTGTTGAAGCAAACGTCATTACGAAACTGTTCAAGGCATCGGTACACGATAAATGGAGCAATGCTGTAACAAAAAACCTTATAACCTTTATGCGCAAAACCTGCGGCCACGCCTACCATATTCTGCTCGGCCACGCCGGCATTGATAAAACGTTTGCCGAGTTTCGCCTGTAAGTTTTCCAGTGCATTATAGCCAAGGTCGCCAGTGATAAAAACGATAGAATCGTCTTCCACTGCTAACTGTTCCATGGCATTTGAAAATTCTTTTCTCATTGTTGATGATGAATCAAACTGCTATTTATGAACGACTCTTTCCTGATCGAAAGAATGTATTGGATAATGTATTTTTTCATATTCCTGAATCGCTTTCGCTAGTTCAAGAAACTCCCTTTGCTGATTTTCGGAGTTCTCAAATTTCGCCGCTACCAAGCCATCGATTTTTTGGAATGCCCTCTGGTACTCAGTCGCGTTCCGGATTTCCATAGTACAATTACTGCTTTTACTTCCTCAATTGCTTCACTAATGCACGAATCTCGTCTGCGGTTTTGTATGATTTGGCTCCGCGGCGGATTCTGGTGCGGATGTATTTGGGCCGCTTTTTAGTTTCTTCAAATATCTTGGTAATGTATTCTCCCAAAAACGAAATACCGAGGATCGTTAATCCGCCAAAGAACACAATTAAAACGATGATCGTCGTAACTCCGTGCGGCGTGTCCCGGAAGAAGAAGAATTTGGCTAAAATCTGCCAGATAATTCCTAAAATAGAAAGTCCCGTCAATGCAAATCCGGCATAGCTCATCAATTCAAGCGGGGCGAAACTGAAAGAGAAAATCGCCTTTTTGGCCCACCAGATATTTTTCGTCCAGTTATTGGTCGAAACGCCAAACATCCGCTCCGGTCTCACATAAGGTACTCCTGTCTGCTTGAAACCAACCCAGGCGCGAAGACCTCTTAAAAATTGCTCGGTTTCAGGCAGATCAACCAATTCCTTCACAACTTTCCTGTCGATCATCGAGAAATCGCCAGCGTCGCGGGGGATTGGAATGTAGCTGAGTCCCTGAAATACCTTATAAAATGCCTTATAGAAAAAGTGAATATGCGGCTTCATTTCACGCTGCACCCGCACGCCGTAAACCACATCATTTCCTTCCATCCATTTTTCATAGAATGCAGGAATGATTTCCGGCGGATCCTGTAAATCTCCATCCATCAGCACCACACAGTCGCCCGTCGAGATTTCCATTCCGCTCAAAAAGGCAGACTGCGAACCGAAATTCCGCGAGTGACTTATCCCCACCACATTCGGGTCTTTGTCACAAATTTTATTAATCACTTCTTCCTGATTGTCCGGCGAGCTGTCGTTTACAAAAATAATCTCGTATCGAACTTTCAGGTCGTTAAATGTTTTCACAAGCCGCTCGTACATGAACGGTATCGCCTGTGCATCCTTATAACACGCAATAATGGCAGTAATGACAGGGTTCAATTTTGGGTTCTCAAAAGCGGGGATCACGCTGTATTCATAGCGAATCTCTTCCTGCCACTGACTGTATTTGGAGAGCCCTGTTTCCAGAGAAGTACGCGCCTTCCATCCAAAGTCTTGTTCGAAAGAGTTAGGGTCACCAAACCATTCCGCCAGGTCCCATTTTCTGTTCGACATGCTGCCCCACTGCGGTTCCTGGGCGATCGAAAATGTCGAGCGGGTCGTTTCCACGAGGTCGCCCATCGTGGTTTTTTTGCCAGTAGCAATATTATAGGATCTGCCCGCAGTCTCCTGCTTGATATTCAATGCAGCATCGATAAACGCTTCTACACAATCTTCGATAAAAACGAAATCCCTGCTGATATCGGGCGAAACAAGAGAAGGAAGCTGCTTTTTTCGGGCGTTTTCAATCAGTTTAGGGATCAGCCTGTCCGGCTCTTCCCAATAACCGTAAATTGAATATAATCTCAAATTCAATGTTTTGAGATTAGCTACTTTGGCGTAATATTCAAGTAAATAGGCCGCAGAAACCTTGGAAACGGCATAGTGGCTGTTCGGCTCGACGCGGTCAGTTTCTTTTGGAGCTGTGCAATTAAAACCATATTCAGAACTGCTTCCTGCGTGAATGTAGACCATTTCCGGCGTGCAGTTTTGCAGGATATTTACCGTTCCTATCACATTCGTTTCGTAGGTCAAGTTGACGTTACTTTGCTTGCTGTAAGCGCCGTAAGCCGCCAGATTGAATATGGTTTGCGGTTTATATTTTTCAAAGATCTCCTGAACGGAATTATTCGAAAGGATATCGCAGTGGATGATATTTTCAAACGGAACATCGAGCAATTTCAATCTCCACGCTTTGGTTGCATCATGAGTTAGTGCATAGCAATCCTTTCGGATCTTGAAAATGTCATTAAATAGATTAGCGCCGATAAAGCCGCTGGCCCCGAAAACGAAAATTGGACCTTTTAAACTCTCAATTTTCTCGCGGTAAACCGGTAAATGATCAAGCATTCGTTAATTCATTAAAATAGCGCTCCTTCACTTCGAGGGTTGCCTGCTCATATTGATCCTTATTCATTGGCAAATAGTGCCACTCTAACTTGTTTTCCATGTAGGAAACGCCTTTTCCTTTCACTGTATTTGCAATGATCGCTTTCGGTAAACCGTTTTTGTGCGTTTTCAACTCCTCGATCGCGATACTGATAGAAGCCACATCGTGACCGTCGATTTCAATAGTTTCAAATCCGATCGCATTCCATTTTTCAACAGAAGCCGTTTCTCCCAAAACCTGATCCGTAAATCCGAAACCTTGCAAACCATTTTTATCAATGATCATGATCAGGTTATCAAGCTGGTTTTGAATCGCGTAATGCGCTGCTTCCCAGGTAGTTCCTTCGTTCGTTTCTCCATCAGAAAGCAATGCAAAAGAATAGGTATCGTCTCCGCTCACTTTTGCCGCGTGCGCAATTCCTGTAGCGATAGGCAGACCGTGACCCAGCGAGCCGGTCGCAAATGGGATTCCTTTGTATTGCCGTGGCGCAGGGTGGGCTGGAAGTGTGGTACCGTCGAGATAAAAGGTATCAAGCTCTTCGTCGGTAATTTCTCCCAGGGTATTCAAACAGGCGTATAATGCAGCTGCCGCGTGTCCTTTCGATAAAATGAATGTGTCGTCAGCCGATTTTTGAAGGAAAAGAACTGCGACCATCAGGTCGATGCAGCTGAGTGAGCAGCCGATGTGCCCCGCATTTGCTTTATGGTATAAACCCAGAACTTTCAGGCGAAGCTCCCCGCTTATTTGCCTCGGGTCGTTGAATATGTCTTCTGCGGTCATGCGTGCTGTGTATGTCAATGTAAGAACCTGCTCACAAAATAACGGTCAAATCTTGTGTTTTAAGTGCGCAATATACGAAATCTTATTGGACGGCTTTGTAAAGTGCGGCTATTGAAAGCGCCGGTCAATAGCGCACACCTTTCAGATTTTCGATTTCAACAGGCTCTGCCTGACCGGATCTTTTGATCCAGATACGGTCAACCTGCAACGTGTCAAGCACCTGCACATATTGAGCATCTTTGGGAAGATAAATGTTGGTCAGCTGAGCATCCTGAACGGAAACTGGCAGGAAAGTCTTATCCATCTCACGCATCGCGACTAGTTTTGCAGCAGGGTAATAGATCGTGTCGCCGGGCTGGTAAGTGCTTTTGATCTTCTGAGCCGCAGCATAGTAAGGATTCGGTTCTCTCGGATTTGCAAAATAGCCATATTTAGTCGACCTATCCTGGTAAAATTCCCGTAATCTCAACCCTACAAAACCCAACTGAATAAGCAGAAACACATAGATCAGTACTTTAAACTCAATATCCAGCTTTCGGAAATATTGCAGTAATAAACTCAGCAATATGATCACATAAGGGAAAGAAAACCCAGGGTAGCGCTGGTTGAGACCATAAGTATGTCCTCCCCGGAATGCCATGAAAATCAGGAAAAATGTCGGGATAAGGCCCATTAAATACAACATCCACAATCTCTTACGCTTTTCTGGACTTGCCTGTTTATGAATATCAGGAATAAATGAAAGCGCAAAAATGCTGATTGACAAAATCGTGAATTGTAATTTGTGGTGATTATAGAAAAAGCCGGCCGCGATAATCACAAGAAATGGTAACCTGTGAATCAGCCAGCCTGGTGTATTGATTTTGTGTTTAAATCTGAACCACAGTATTAGCAAAATCCCTACTGCGAGTGCTAATACTACATTCCTTCTTCCGGATAATGCATCGGTAAGTCCATTCGTAAATATCACTAAATCAGTAAAAATAGGCAGCGCCCGTTCAAAAACGTTGGGGAGCGTTGCCGGTAATATCAGTCCGTAGGGATTATTGTAAGGGGCGGTTTCGGCCATTCTTTTATAAAGATCCGCCTGGTCTTTCAGCGTGTACAAGGTGTAATACCCGCCTCCGAAAGTGAGCCACCATGCCAATCCGGAAAGTGACAAAACCGCGGCAATCGCCATTCTGATCCAGCCTTTGATGCTGCGCAGGAAAAACAATGCGTAAGCAGCGTGCGCAATCAGTACGGAAATGGTTAGAAAGTGGGATAGTAGTCCTAGCCCTGCGGACAGAATATAGCCGAGGTAAAGCCAGAAGGTTTTTCGTTTATTATACTTATTCTCAATAATTTGTAAAAAGAAATAAGTAGCGAGCAATGTCAGAAAGAAGGTAAGCGAGTAGTTGCGCGCCTGGTGACTATATGCTACAAAAAACGGCTCAACTGCCACAATACCAGCGGCTATCAAACCAGTATTTACACTGAAAAATCTTTTCCCAAACAGAAAAGTGAGCGCGATGATCATCGTGCTGAAAACCACCGAAAGCGCACGCGCGGAAAAATCAGACAGACCGAAAATGTCCATCCACAAATGCAGGAGAATATAGTAAAAGGGGCTATTGCCGATATCGCTGCGGGTAATTGCGTCGTAATAATCCTGAATACTTTTGGGCGCCCAAAATTCGGCCGGCGTGAATGGGCGCAGTGTCGGTATCTCTTCGTAGGTAAATGATCTGATCACGCCGACAGGCGGCTTGTAATCCAGCTTTGGCGCTTCCCAGAATTCTTTAACCGCCAGCCTTTGTGTGGAATAAACTTCTTTTTGATTTGCCCCTTCGAGCACAATACCCTGGCTGACCACCATTGTACTTTTCTCGTCGAAAAAAATGCTGAACCGATCGAGACGGTAAAATCTTAAAGCGAGACCTGCTACTAAAATGATGGAGAAAATAAGCCAGGGACGCAGATTTTCGCTTTTGGTGTTTTGGGACATTAGATATTAGCTGATGATTTCTGTATTCCGCTTTCAAAAATCAGCGGAAGTAACATATCCAGTTGCCGCGAAAATAAGCAAATTTCCTTTTATAGGATATTTTTTAGATTTTAAGAATCGTAAATTCAACTCTCCGGTTCCGCTGGCGCGTCTGTTCGGTTGAGTTGCTGGCAATAGGTCTGGCTGGCCCCCAGGCCTTTGTCTGAATGCGTTTTGCCGCAATTCCTTTGGATAAAAGGTATTTTTTAACCTGCTCGACACGGTCAGAGGAAAGCTTTACATTTTTCTGAACTTCCCCCTGATTGTCCGTGTGCCCTTCCAGCAGGATTTCCATCGCCGGGTAACTCGTCATCGCTTTTGCGATTTTATCCAGTTCCGTATAGGAAGACTTGACAACCTCGGCGCTGCTTTGTGCGAACATCGTATTGTTCAACCGGATCTGCTGACCGGATTTCAGCGGTACCAGGTACAGGTTTCGCCGTATCGATTTTACCGTCGAGTCTGTGGAAAGATCAATTTCTTCGGAAATAGGAAAGTATCCTTCCGCAGCCGCAGACATTTTGTAAGCATCTTTCAAAGGCAGAACAAATTTATATTCCCCCGTTTCAGGGTCAAAAGAAGCCTTGGCAAACAGGCTGTTATCCTTTTTGAGCTCAGCCGAAACATCCGATCTGATTGGCTTTGTGGTTTCTGCTTCATACACATTTCCCGAAACGATCGCGACGGGCTCGGGCCTGATCTCAGGGTTCAGCCGGATCCTGAAAATATCTTCCTGCCCTTGAATTTTGTCGCTGGCGCTGAAATAGGCATAGTCGCCCACAGCGGGCACATTGAGATAAGCATCCCAAAGCGGCGAGTTGACTGCCGGCCCGAGGTTCTCAGGCTTTGACCAGTTTAGCCAGGTATCGTCCAGTCTTCTTGTCAGAAAAATATCTGCAGACCCGAAGCCGCTGTGACCGTGGGATGAAAAATACAGCGTCTTGTTGTCGAGGGCCAGAAACGGCGTGCCTTCGTCGTCGGCGGTATTCACTGTCGCGCCGATATTCTGCGGCTCCGACCAGGTTTCGTCTTTTTGGAGAAATGAAATATACAGGTCCCTGGAACCCTCGGTATCGGCTCTTTCAAGGGATAAAATCAAGACATTTTCATAAGGGGAAACTGCAATTTCAAGTGAGGTAGCGCCTTCTTTGAATGCGATTTTGGCCAGATTCGAGACCTTGGATTGTTTAGGAAATGACCAGCCTGTTTTTGTTTTAAATGATTTTGAGAAACCAAGATGCATGCTTCCGTCAGGCTGGTATTCATTGAGCAGGTATATCGTTTTCCCATCGGACGAAATACTTACAACTGCATTATCACCCGGCGTATTAATTGGCGGGCCCATATTAACTGCATTCGACCACTGACCTTTATCATTTGAACTAGAAATCCAGACATCCTGCGGTTTAGGAGCACCAATATTTCCTTCAAAGTTACTTCGTGTAAAAAATAGCGTCTTGCCGTCGGGCGAAATGACTGGAGCAACTTCCTGTGCTTTTGTATTAATGGCGCTGCCCATATTTTCTTTCTGGGTTTTCAGGTCCATCTTGGCCGCAAAGCGGATTTTTGCTTCAATAGGCTCGGTACTTTCAGAGATTCCGATTGCGTCAACCTGATTAAACCCCGACACCTTGTCTGGCCGGAGAACGATCTTAACGGCATTGACCTGAATATCCTGTTTTAGAAAAATCTGCAACATTCTGCCCGGAACCGGCTGCTGACCCGCCACAGCCTCTGACACAAGATATTCTTTGCCGGAAGGATCGTAAGCATATACCCTGACAATTGCGCCGGGATTAAAATTTTCGGCGATCGCGATCTGCTTCGCCTGAATAGCTTTTGCAAAACCGACCTTGATCCATTCCTCATTCCGGCTATCTGCTTCGGCCGGTGACCAGGCCGACCGGCTGTTGCCAAAAGCAGGTAGTTTATTAGGTTCCCCCAGGATCTGCTTCGCCCGAAAAGCGTGTCCATAAGCTTCTGGCCGATATTCGGAAGAATAGCCAAGTACCTTACTGGCCCATAGTACTCCCTGGGCAAAACCGGTAGCCGGAAAAATTAATAGCAGGAAAAATGTTAGAATTCTTTTCAATAAAATCATGGGCAAACTATTCCCGGCGGGGGTAATTCAGTATTAAGTAATATTATTAAGAATACCGGTGAATGTCAAACTTACTGTTTGGAGCCGATCAGTAAGATCCAATCCCAGCCCGGTTGAGAGTCCGGCGGCTGAACAACTGCCTGTTGTTTGTTGGTGAATTTACCTCCGTCCCAGCGTTTGCCCGTGCGCGGACTATACCACACGGCGCCAAATTCGGTTCCCTGCAAGTGGTTGAGGTCCAGTCTGACTGGTTTTGACGAAGGCAGGTAAAGCATAGACATTCTTTTGTTCGACAAAGAAACGATCCCGATTTCCGCTTTATCGACCGAATCAGTCAGCAGATCAGGTTTGTCGGGCTGCATATATTCCCAGGGAATTCCTTTCAGGATCTTCACCAGTTCGTGAATATATTCCGCACCATCTTTCCCAATATTCACTTTCCAGGTAGGATTAAAATTCTTGATCGTGCTCATGTGACAAAAACCTGCGGCAGAGCTCATAATCGACTGGTAAGCCTGATTTCGGATCATCACAGATTGGTCGGTCATTTCTCGTGGAAATTCAGAATTCGCGATCAAAAATGGTCTCAATGCAGCCTCAGCTGAGTTTTTCTGCCAGTTAGCCAGCGCCGCATACTCCGACGGAGTCACTGTTGAATCGGGAATAATGAATTTCAGATTAGAATGGTTTGGAGCCTGATCATTGATATTAGTCGGCGAACAGGTATTCAGCGAAGCCAATATCTGTCCTTCCGAAACCGACCTTATTCCCTCTGAAATAGCTGAAAACTGGGCTGCGCTCTGGTATTCTTCCTCGCTTACGATCCAGATGATATTGGAATGTTTCGCAAAAGCCTTTCCTACGTAAGTACCATATTCTTTCCAGGCAGCCTCGTTGTGCGCGTCGAATACTGCATTCCAGCTTTTTCTCGAAACAACCACCCCTACAACCAGATTACGCTCTTTGGCAGCGGCTATAATTTTATCAAAATAGTCAAAATAAGCCTTATTGGGTTTGCTGATATCGTTATTAACAAATGGCGCGACCTTCTGATAGTTTTTCTGGGTGGGGAGCATCGGAAGCAGCTGCACCAGGAAAGTATTGAAAGACTGGGCTTTTCTGATATCCATATAATGTACCGCTTCGGTGTAGCTAAGGCGCCTGAGCAACTGCCAGGCCACATCGGCGACCATCAGAAAGGGTACCCCGTTATTATCAATAATATGTCTTCCGTTCGGACTGATCTTTAATGGAAACTTCGACGCCGCCGTTTGTGTCGGGCGGGTAATGCTTATAAAGCTGAGGCAAATGCATGCAAATGCGCCGAAGGCGAGCAGTGTAAAACGGGCGCGACGGTTCCTTTTTTCTGTTAATAGGTTCAAGTTGAGTGTTTGGAAAGCCTGGGTCTAACTAGCTACTTTCAATTGCTCGATGATCCCTTTCGGGTCAGACGAACTAAATACGAAACTGCCGGCGACGAGGATATCAACCCCTTCACGCACCAGCAGCGGCGCATTATCCAGATTAACGCCGCCATCCACTTCAATCTTGAATGAATAGCCAAATTTTTCGCGCAGGCTATGTAACCTCACGATCTTTTTATAGGTGTTATCAATGAATTTCTGTCCGCCAAAACCCGGGTTTACTGACATGATCAATACGAGAGAAACGTCTCCCAGCACGTCTGTGAGCAATTCAACCGGCGTATGCGGGTTCAATGCAACTCCTGCCGAAAGTCCAAGTTCTTTCAGGTTTTCGATATTCCGGTGCAGGTGGGTACAAGCTTCATAATGCATTGTGATCCCCCAGGCGCCTGCTTTTTTAAATGCCTCAAAATAACGCTCCGGCTTTTCGATCATCAAATGCACATCCAGCGGTTTTTTTGCGTGTTTGTAAATCGCTTCGCAAACAGGTATTCCAAAGGAAATATTTGGAACAAAAACACCGTCCATAATATCTACGTGAATATAATCGGCAACGCTGGCATTCAGGAGTTCAACGTCGCGTTGCAGATTACCGAAGTCGGCGGCTAGTATCGAAGGGGCAATTTCGGCCATGAAAATCTCAAATTATTGAAAAACGATATATGGCGAAATTAGGGAATTACTTGTTTAAAAAGGAAAAACAGACTTTGCTTCAAGAGTCAGGTCCGGGAAAACGGGCGTTTGTACCAGGTGCTCGCCTGTGAAACTGCCGTGAAGCTGATATTGCCCTAAATGCAAGGTATGAACCTCGATAAGCGCTTTTTCTGGAAATACCAGCCAGTATTCCTTCACGCCATACCTTTCATAAATTTCCTTTTTGATAACCATATCCAACTTCCGAGATCCTTTGGATACGATTTCCAATACCATATCAGGCGCGCCGCGAATCCAGTCTTGCATGATCGCCGCCCGCTCGTTTGAAACAAAAAGTATGTCAGGCTGCAATACATTGAATTTATCTTCCAGAATCGTGTCGAGCGGCGCTGTGAAAATTTCTCCGAGCGCGTTCACTTTAACATGTTCAGCTAATTCCAGCAAAAGTTTCATCAGAATCCGCTGGTGGGAAAGTTTCGGGCTAGGAGACATTACTTCCTCTCCGTTGATGATCTGCGTAAGATCGGGATTGTAATAAATGGTCGTTTCCATTGTCTTCATGTTCAGTGCTGTTAACGAAAATACATAAAATCGAAACAATATTCATTTTGCTGTTTGGTAGACTTTTGCATTTAGACGTAACATTGAGCAGGAGGTAACAAGATTTTTTTAAGATTCTCAAAATTTTAAATAAATCTTAAATTTGGCCCGAATCCTTAACGCCATTCCGAATGAATCCCGAACAGCAGATCCAGGAGCTTACCGACAAGCTGAACCACTATAATTACCGCTACTACCAGGATAGCGTGTCCGAAATATCGGATTTCGAGTTCGATCAGCTCTTGAAGGAATTGAAAGCATTGGAAGACGCATATCCCGAATTCAGGCAGGCAGATTCGCCGACCCAGCGGGTGGGAGGTACGATTACGAAATCGTTCAATACCGTCTACCACCGGTATCCCATGCTGTCGCTCGACAATACCTACAATGAGCAGGAGCTGCGGAATTTCGACGACCGCGTCCGCCGCGGACTTGATGGTGAGGAATTTGAATATATCTGCGAGCTGAAATTTGACGGAATATCGCTCAGTTTCACGTACGAGAATGGCGTTCTGGTGAGAGGGGTAACCCGCGGGGACGGGACGCGGGGCGATGAAATCACAACCAATATCAAGACAATCAGGACTTTGCCTTTGCGGGTTAAGTCTGAAAAGTTGCCGCCCGTATTCGAGATCCGTGGCGAGGGTTTTATGCCGCTCAGTTCGTTCCAAAAATTGAATGAGGAAATGGACACGCTCGGTGAAAACCAATATGCGAATCCCAGAAATGCAGCTTCGGGTTCTTTTAAGTTACAGGATTCTGGTGAAACTGCGCGTCGCCAGCTTGACTGCTATATTTATTCTTTTTTAACTGACACCGAATTTTTCAAAAGTCACGAAGAAAGTTTGCTGGCGCTGAAATCGTGGGGGTTCAATGTATCTCCGGGCTGGAAAAAGGTTTCGAACATCGACGATGTGATCGCCTATATTCACGAATGGGAAGAAAAACGGTCCACTTTGCCGCTAGCGACCGACGGTATTGTTATTAAAGTAAATTCATTCGAGCAGCAGCGTGAACTAGGTTTCACTGCGAAAAGTCCTCGCTGGGCTATTTCATTTAAATATAAAGCCGAAAATAAACCGGCTATCCTGCGCATGGTCACTTACCAGGTCGGTCGCACTGGCGCGATTACGCCGGTTGCCAATCTTTGCGACCTGACCGAGCGTGCGCTTCCGTATAAAGATGTAAAAGGTGTGCATTTGTCGGGTACGCGGGTGAAAAGGGCGACGCTGCATAATGCGAACGAACTACTCAGACTTGGCCTCGAACTTGGGGATACCGTTTTTGTTGAAAAGAGCGGAGAAATCATTCCAAAAATCACTGGCGTAGACGTTACCCAGCGCGAATTGTTTCCTACCGAGCCTATTACTTTCCCTACCAAATGCCCCGAATGCGGCTCCGAGTTACAGCGGAATGAGGGAGAAGTCGCATTCTTTTGTCCGAACGATAGTCACTGCCCGCCGCAGCTGAAAGGCCGGATCGAGCATTTTATCCACCGGAAAGCAATGAATATCGAAAGTCTGGGGGAAGGCAAAATAGAAACCCTTTTTGACCTTGGATTAGTAAACACCCCCGCAGACCTGTACGATCTTAATGAAGGGAATTTGCTGGGTATCGAAAAGAGTATCGTGAATGAAGAAACCGGCAAAGTCAAGAAGATCAGTTTCAGGGAAAAAACGGTCGAAAATATTCTAAAAGGCATTGAGCTATCCAAAACTGTCCCGTTTAAAAATGTGCTTTTTGCATTGGGAATCAGGTTTGTAGGCGCGACGGTGGCCGAGAAACTGGCTAATTATTTCAAATCGATAGAGGCGTTGCGCAGCGCAAGTTACGATCAGCTCGTAGCTGTGCCCGAGATTGGCGGCCGGATTGCGATGAGTATTGAATCGTATTTCAGCGTTCCTGAAAATCAGCAGCTGGTGGCGCGATTGCAAGCGGCCGGACTACAAATGGAAAGCGACGAAAAGCCTATTGAAAAGGAAAGTGATGTTTTGGATGGAAAGACATTTGTGATCTCCGGAGTTTTTGAAAATTACGACCGAGACGAACTGAAAGATAAGATAGAGGTAAATGGCGGCAGGATATTGAGTGGCGTTTCGGGCAAACTGAATTATCTGCTGGCAGGCGCCAATATGGGCCCGTCGAAGCTGGAAAAGGCCAGGAAACTAGGCGTGACGATTTTGTCTGAGGAAGAATTTTTGGCAATGATTGATAATAAGTAAGGTAAAATGACTTAGAAAGCTAACTTTGCGTTTTCGATAAGTCAACCAATTATATAGATTTAATAATGCCATTGGACCAACGTTTCAAAGGGGTAGGTGCAGCTTTGATCACTCCTTTTGATCAGCAGAATGAAATAGATTACGCAGGTTTGAAAAGACTGATCGACCTGGTAAGTGAGGGAGGAAGTGACTATCTGGTTGTGCAGGGAACAACAGGAGAGTCACCAACGGTATCTTCGAAGGAAAAGCGTGAGATCCTGGCATTTACGATAAAGAACAACTATAAATCGCTCCCGATCGTCTACGGAATCGGGGGTAATGATACCAAATCCGTCGTGGATTGTATTCGCGACACGGATCTGACAGGCGTGGATGCGATTCTTTCCGTTTGTCCATACTATAATAAACCAACTCAGGACGGCATTATCGCGCATTTCAATGCGATCGCCGATGCTTCGCCGGTACCTGTGCTCCTATATAATGTACCCGGTCGCACCGTGATCAATATGAAGGCGGATACGATCGTGAAACTTTCGGCGCACCCGAATATTATTGGTATTAAAGACGCAGGCGGAAGCATCGAGCAAAGTATGGAGCTGGCTTCCCGAGTGCCGGACGATTTTCTGCTGCTTTCCGGCGATGATAACCTGGTTACCACGATGATCAGCGTCGGCTGGCATGGGGTTATCTCCGTGATTGCCAATGCATTTCCAAAAGAATTCGGTGAGCTGACCTGGCACGCATTGGAAGGAAGGTTTAAGGAAGCAGCTAAATTACAGCTCGCATTTCTTGAATTTGACACCCTGCTTTATATTGAGTCTAACCCGGTGGGTATTAAAAAATGTTTGGAAATTAAGGGAATATGCAGCTCGGACGTTCGTTTGCCTTTATTAAGGGCTTCCCAGGAATTGGGTGAAAAGCTCGAAAAGGCAATGATTCGCGAAGGTTTTATATAATGATTACTTTTTATCCAGGGCCGTCCAAAGTTTATCCTGAGGTCGGTCAATATTTGCAGGAAGCGTTCGAAAGCGGCGTAATAAGTGCCAACCACCGTAGCGCGGCATTCATGGAAATGCTGGCGGAAACGATCAGCAATCTCAAATTGAAACTGGACGTTCCGGCAGATTACGAGGTCTATTTCGTGTCTTCCGCAACGGAATGCTGGGAAATTATCGCCCAGTCGCTTATTTCGGTACCAAGTCTCCATATTTACAATGGGGCATTTGGTGAGAAATGGATGGAATACACCCAGAAGATCACCTCAGGCGCCAGCAGTTTTTATTTCGATCACAATGCATTGCCCGAGTTGCCGTTTGCCAGCAAATTGTCAGGCAGCGAACTGATCTGTCTTACCCACAACGAAACTTCAAACGGTACCGCACTCCCGGCATCTTTTCTGGAATCGCTGCGATCGGAGAGCGACAACTTAATTGCTGTCGATGCAACTTCCTCGATGGCGGGCGTCGAACTTCCGTGGGAATCGGCGGATATCTGGTATGCTTCCGTGCAAAAATGCTTCGGCTTGCCGGCTGGAATGGGCGTCCTGATTCTTTCTCCAAGAGCCGTGGAACGCGCCATTGAACTGGGCGAGCGAAAGCATTATAACAGCCTCCTTTTTATCCGCGAAAATTTCCTCAAAAACCAGACACCCTTTACACCTAATATCTTAGGTATTTACCTGTTGAACAGGATTATGCAGCAGGTTAAGCCTATTGATGAAGTAGCGGAACAAACTGCTTTGAGAAGCCGCGAATGGTATCAGTTTTTAACGAAATACAGATACCCGTTAGTGGTGACAAACGAAGCTGCACGCTCGGAAACGGTGATCGCAGTGGCCGGTACCAGAGAAAAGACCGCGCAGATCAAAGAAGCCGCGAAAAAGGCAGGTATCGTCCTCGGTAACGGTTATGGAACTCAGAAAGATACCAGCTTCCGGATCGCCAATTTTCCCGCTATTTCCAGCCAGGAAATCGCTACGTTGCAGCAATTCCTTGTTTCGGTTGCCGGGAAATAGGCGATGAGTAGTAAAGAGGGAGGTTTGTATTTACTAATAAATTCAACACCAATCCCTGCAATAGTAAGTTGTGCGATTAGATATCTTAAAGCAATACCAGGCGCAAACCAAATGTCTCGTAGCACTGGACTCCATCATTTTTGGATTTGATGGGGAAGAATTAAAATTACTGCTCGTCAAAAGAGGCATTGAGGATGAAGACCGCACCTGGTCTTTAATGGGCGGCTGGGTGCAGCCCGATGAAAGTCTCGAAGGCGCTTCCTCCCGTATTCTATTTGAACTTACCAGCCTGACCGATATTTACCTCGAACAACTTCACACTTTCGGAAGCCCGCAGCGTGACCCGGTGGAGCGGACAGTTTCCGTGGCCTATTTTGCATTGATCAATGTGGAAGATTACGCGCACAAGCTTTCCAAAAGCTATGAAGCGCAGTGGTTTTCGGTTCAGGAACTTCCTAAGCTACTTTTTGACCACAGTTCAATGGTTGAAATGGCGATCGAGCATTTGCGGTACAAAGCCTCCCAGCACCCGATCGGCTTCGAATTGCTACCTGAAAAATTCACAATTCCGCAGTTACAGAAGTTGTACGAAGCGATTTTTGGCACAGAACTCGACAAACGAAATTTCAGCCGGAAGCTGCTTTCTACCAATTTATTGATCAAACTCGATGAAAAACAGAAGGGTTACTCTAAAAAGGGGGCATTCTTTTATAAAATCGATGAGGAGAAATACAAAAAGCAGTTTAATACTTTCCTGAATTTTTTGCCGGGAAGTACCTCCTGAATCCAGCGATTTTAGCAACTTTGCGTTCTGACCTCAATGCGGACCGCATGTTCAATTTCAAAGAAATCGTTTCAGTAACCCTCATTCTCTTCTCGGTAATCGATGTGCTCGGCTCGCTGCCGGTAATTGTCGATTTCAGAAAAAGGCTGGGTAAAATAGAATCTGAGAAAGCGACACTGACCGCCGGTATTATCATGGTGGTCTTTTTGTTTTTGGGGGAAAGATTACTAAGTCTTTTTGGGGTAGATGTAGCTTCTTTCGCGATTGCGGGCGCTATTATCCTTTTTTTACTCGGACTGGAAATGATCCTGGGGAGAAACATTTTCAAGCACGACAACATTTCGGTCGGCGTAGCCTCCATTGTCCCGATCGCATTCCCAATCATCGCCGGCGCAGCCACGATGACCACATTGCTTTCGCTCCGCTCTGCTTATCAAACTGAAAATATACTTGTCGGAATCCTGCTTAACCTGTTTTTTGTGTATCTGGTATTGAAATCATCGAACTGGATCGAAAAGAAACTGGGGCAGGGCGGTACGGATATTCTGAGAAAAATATTTGGAATTATCCTGCTGGCGATCGCGATCAAGCTATTCAAGACGAATCTGGTTTTGTGACGCGACGAGGCAAAAACTGAATATTCAAATCAATACAAAATATAAAAATGCAACAACTGGACAGCCTCAATCAAGTAGCCGAATTTCATAAAACGTTTAAACATCCGATCGTGGCTTCGCCTGCAATACCTTCCGAGGACCGCAGCAGACTGCGCGTTGCATTGCTGGCAGAGGAGCTGAAAGAGCTGGAAGTGGCTATTCTTGAGAAGGATATCGTGGAGGTGGCCGACGCGCTTTGTGATCTGCAATATGTATTGTCAGGGGCAGTTCTGGAATTTGGTTTGGGTGAAAAATTCAGGGAGCTGTTTGACGAAGTGCAGCGCTCGAATATGTCAAAAGCCTGTGAAACGGTGGAGGAAGCAGAGGCGACCGTGGCGCATTATCAGGCAAAAGGTACGGAATGCTATTTCAAGGAAGATAATGGTAAATATCTGGTTTACAGAACTTCTGACGACAAGACGCTGAAAAATATCAACTATTCTCCTGCGGATCTCGCTTCCATTATCGGCTAAGTCAATTCATTTTTTCTTATGAAAACATCAGTGCTCGACAGGTTCCTGCGTTACGTGCAGATCGACACGCAGTCGGATCCCGGCTCGGAAAGTTTCCCGAGTACGGCCAAGCAGCGCGACCTGAGTAATTTGCTAGCTGTGGAGCTGCTGGAAATCGGCATTTCTGATGCGCACGTAGATGAACACGGTTACGTTTACGCCACAATTCCTTCCAATTCAAACAAAACGCAGATTCCTGTGATCTGCTTTTGTTCGCACGTCGATACTTCTCCGGACGTTTCGGGCGCGAATGTGAAGCCGGTGATCCACAGAAAGTGGGACGGAAGTGACATTGCATTGCCCGACGATCACACGCAGGTTTTGCGCATCAGCGAACTCCACGATCTCGACCAGCAAATAGGAAATGATATTATTACCGCAAGCGGGAAAACCTTACTGGGGGCTGACAACAAAGCCGGGGTAGCCGAGATTATGGCCGCCGCTGAATACCTTGTAAATCATCCCGAGATCCGTCACGGAGATATTAAAATACTTTTCACCCCCGATGAAGAAGTAGGTGGCGGCACTGAAAAAGTGGATCTGGCAAAGCTGGGCGCGGATTATGGATATACTGTGGATGGTGAGGCAGTGGGTACTTTGGAAAACGAAACATTCTCTGCCGACAGCGTCAGGATCACGATCAGCGGCGTAAGTACGCACCCGGGTTATGGATTGGGAAAGCTGGAAAATGCGGTAAAAATAGCAGCCGATATTCTCGCAAAACTCCCGAAAGACACGCTATCCCCTGAAACCACTTCCGACAAAGAAGGGTTTATTCATCCCGTTCAAGTGGAGGGTATTCAGGAAAAGGTCACAATCAGCTTCATTATAAGGGATTTCACAACAGCCGGACTTCACGAAAAGGAAGCTTTTTTAAAGGGGATATTGGATGAAGTTTTAAAACAATACCCTAACTCTACTGCTGATTTCAAAGTCCAGGAACAGTACCGGAATATGAAAGAGGTACTCGACAAATACCCTCAGATCATCGAAAATGCAGAAGAAGCAATGCGGCGGGCGGGCCTCGATCCGGTTTGTCGTAGCATCCGCGGCGGCACCGACGGTTCGCGACTATCATTCATGGGCTTACCCTGCCCGAATATCTTCGCCGGTGAACACGCATTTCACTCCAAACTGGAATGGGTATCCGTGCAGGATATGGAAAAGGCGGTGGAAGTGATTGTTAATTTGGCAAGGGTTTGGGAGGAGAAGGCTTAGGGGGAGGAAGGAGGAAGGGAGGAAGGAATTCAATCATTCGATCATTCGATCATCGCACCGGCGACTCGGTCATTCAATCATTCAGTCATTCAATCATTCGATCATTAAAATAAATGTCCAAGAAGACAAAATATTACGTAGTCTGGCAGGGGAGGAAGACTGGGATTTTTACGGATTGGAAGGAATGTGAGGCCCAGATTAAAGGTTTTGAGGATGCGCGTTACAAGTCTTTCGAGTCAGTGGAGGAAGCGGAAAAGGCGATTCAGCGGGATTATTGGGAGTTTGTGACCAAAAAAGATGCAAAACCGGTATTGAAAGAAGCGCCTGCTTCGGTGGGTAAGCCTATTAAAAACAGCATTATTGTTGATGCGGCCTGGAACACGGCGACGGGCGATATGGAATACCAGGGCATTTACTACCAAACCGGTAAACGGATCTTTTTACAAGGACCGTTTCAGGATGGTACTAATAATATCGGCGAGTTCCTGGCGATCGTGCACGCACTCGCTTATCTGCAAAAAAACGAAAGCAGTTTGCCGATTTACAGCGATTCCCGCACTGCGATCAGCTGGATTAAAAAGAAACACGCAAATACAAAACTGGCACTTACTCCAAGAAACAAACCCGTTTTTGAAATGCTGCAACGCGCCGAAAGGTGGCTCGCGAGCAATACTTATCCGAATAAGATATTGAAATGGGAAACAGAATATTGGGGTGAAAATCCGGCAGACTTTGGACGAAAATAAATATATGGGCAAAAATTCACACTTTCAGTTCAAACAATTTACCATTCAGCAGGACCAATGCGCAATGAAGGTCTGCACCGATGCGTGCGTGCTCGGCGCGTGGACCGACGTGGATAATGCCGACCGCATTCTCGATATTGGTACCGGCACAGGCTTATTATCGTTGATGATCGCCCAGCGAAATACCTATGCGGCGATTGATGCCGTCGAAATGGAGGCGGAAGCGTTTTTTCAGGCTGGCGAAAATGTGCATGAAAGTCCATTCCAGGGGCGGATCCAGCTTTATCATGAAGCAGTGCAGGATTTTGAATCGGAGTATCAATATGACCTGATCATCACAAATCCGCCTTTTTTTCAGTCTGACCTGCGCTCGCCGGCTGAGAAGATCAATCAGGCGCATCACGCCGAAACGCTGGATTTTGCCGACTTGCTGGACGCAGTAAGAAAGCTGTTGAAGCCCGAGGGCAGGTTTTCAATTCTTTTGCCGGTTGAAGAAGGTATTCAATTCAAGATAATGGCAAATGAACAGGGCTGGCAGTTGCGGCGCGAAATGACCCTTTTTCACAAACCGGAAAAGAAAGCTTTCAGGTCTCTGATGGAATTTCAGGACCAGGCTTTGCCCGAGCAGGAGGTAACTGAGGAGACTTTGCATATTTACGAAGCCGACGGTGTTACTTACGATGCGAAGTTTAAGGAACTGCTCAAAGACTTTTATTTGAAATTTTGATCGGGAAAAAAGCGAACTTTGCGGCACAATACAATCCGGCCGCGCCATTGCAGAACATTTCATGACCCATTCAGCTATCCAGATATCCGTTGTTATTCCGCTTTATAATGAAGACGAGTCGCTGCCCGAACTTTGCGAATGGATCACGCGGGTGATGAATGAGAATGAATTTACTTACGAAGTTTTATTCATCGACGATGGAAGTAAAGATCGCTCGTGGGAAGTTATTTCAAGATTATCACTTGAAAATCCGCATGTAAGAGGATTTCGGTTTGTCCGTAATTATGGTAAAACTGCCGCTTTGCAAACAGGCTTTCAAGCCGCACGAGGCGACGTGATCATCACGATGGACGCCGATTTGCAGGATAGCCCCGACGAAATTCCCGAATTGTACCGCCTGATCGCGGAAGACAAATACGATCTGATCTCAGGCTGGAAAAAGAAGCGTTTCGACCCGATTACCAAGACTATTCCTACCAAAATATTCAATGCGGCTACGCGCAGTATTTCCGGCGTTTCGCTCCACGATTTCAATTGCGGGCTGAAAGCTTACCGGAAAGAAGTAGTGAAAAACATTACGATCTACGGCGAAATGCACCGGTATATTCCGGTTATCGCCAAATGGAACGGTTTTGCCAAGATCGGAGAGAAGGTAGTGCAGCACCGCGCGCGCAAATACGGACACACGAAATTCGGTTTGGAAAGGTTTATTTTTGGCTTTCTGGATTTGCTTTCGATTGCCTTTGTGAATAAGTTTGGACGTCGGCCGATGCATTTATTCGGTAGTCTGGGAACTCTTATGTTTTTTCTGGGAAGCATTATAGCCTTTTGGCTTCTTGGTAAGAAAATCTATAATATTTATCATTTGCTGCCTTACCGTAACGTTACAGACAACCCACTGTTTTTTCTTGCGCTGGTGGCCATCATGGTCGGTTCTCAGTTATTTCTTGCGGGGTTTTTGGGCGAACTGTTTGTGAAGCAATCTGTTTCGAAAACAGGCGATTACAATATCTCCGAACGTGCCGGGATTTAATTACTCAATTGTTAATTCTTTAAAATATAAAATAAGTTACTAATACAAATAATGATCGCTAACGTACACAAAGCACATCCCTGGCATGGAATTCCAATGGGTGACAACGCACCCGAGCTTGTAACCGCATTTATTGAGATTGTTCCTACCGATACCGTTAAATATGAAATTGATAAAGCGTCGGGCTATCTGATCATCGACCGGCCGCAGAAATATTCCAATATTGTTCCGGCACTCTACGGCTTTATCCCAAAAACATATTGCGCAGATAAAATCGCTGCATTGGCGCGTGAGCGTTCGGGCCGGGATGTGACGGAGGGCGATGGCGATGCACTTGATATTCTGGTACTTTGCGAGAAGATCATTTCGCACGGAGATATCCTTTGCCAGGCCAAGCCGATCGGCGGCATTCGTCTGATCGATGGTGGTGAAGCTGATGATAAAATTATCGCGGTTTTAAAGGGAGATGAGGTTTATGGTGGATTTTCAGATTTGAGCCAGCTGCCGGAAGGTATCGTGGAGCGTTTGAAACATTATTTCCTGACTTACAAAAACCTGCCGGGTGAAAAGGCGCATATCGAAATTACCAATGTTTACGGTAAGGAAGAAGCGCACGAAGTGATCATGACTTCTGTTGAAGATTACAAGCATTCATTCTATTGAGCAACTGATATTCAGCATGAATAGCTGAATGCTGTCATAATTTAGAGCCGTTTCCGATAGGGGCGGCTCTTCTTTTATTCGTATCTTTGCGGAAATTTTGATTCATCAGAATCGCTGAAATCAGTATCTCAATTCTACATGAGTAACATAGAGGAAATAAAAAAACGCCGCACTTTTGCGATCATCAGTCACCCGGATGCCGGGAAAACAACCCTGACGGAAAAGCTGCTTTTGTTCGGAGGCGCAATACAGACTGCGGGGGCGGTGAAGTCCAATAAGATCAAGAAAACGGCTACTTCCGATTTTATGGAGATCGAGAAGCAAAGAGGTATCTCGGTCGCTACCTCCGTAATGACGTTTGAATATAAAGACCTGCTGATCAATATCCTGGATACCCCGGGCCACAAGGATTTTGCAGAAGATACCTACCGGACTTTGACGGCGGTGGATAGTGTTATTCTCGTTGTGGACTGCGTAAAAGGCGTGGAGGAACAAACTGAAAGGCTAATGGAAGTGTGCCGGATGCGTAATACGCCGGTTATTATTTTCATCAATAAATTAGATAGAGAGGGCCAGAATCCATTTGAATTGCTCGATGAACTGGAAAGCAAACTAAGTATCCGCGTTCGTCCGCTTACCTGGCCGATCAATATGGGTGCTAATTTTAAAGGTGTTTACAGCTTGTACGAACAAATGCTGTATTTCTTTAAGATCAACAAAACCAAGATTGAAAGCAATGTAGCGAAGGTAAGTCTGGATGACGAGAGCCTCACGGAGCTGGTTGGAGAAAAGGACGCTGAGCAGCTGACAGAAGATGTTGAGCTGGTGGAAGGCGTTTATGACGTATTTTCGGAAGAAGCTTATCAAAAGGGAGAGCTGGCTCCTGTTTTCTTTGGAAGTGCGATCAATAACTTCGGTATCAAGGAATTGCTGGATACATTCTGTGAAATTTCCCCGATCCCGCAACCCCGCCCGACCGACGTGCGCGAGGTAGCGCCGACAGAACCGAAGTTTACCGGATTTGTATTTAAAATCCACGCAAACCTTGACCCACGCCACCGCGACCGCATTGCATTCCTGCGCATTTGTTCTGGAAAATTTGAAAGAGGAAAATTCTATAAACACGTCAGATTAGGCAAAGACGTACGTTTTTCGAGCCCATTTACATTTATGGCTTCGGATAAAAGTGTAATGGACGAAGGATTCCCCGGCGACGTAGTGGGATTATACGATACCGGCAGCTTTAAGATCGGAGATACACTGACAGAAGGCGAAATCCTGCAATTCTCGGGTATACCAAGCTTTTCTCCTGAGATATTCAAGGAATTGATCAATATGGATCCGATGAAATCCAAGCAATTGGAAAAAGGTATCCAGCAGCTGACCGACGAAGGTGTTGCGCAGTTGTTTACCTTGGATCTTGGTAATAGAAAGATTGTAGGAACGGTAGGGGAGCTTCAATTTGACGTAATTCAATACCGGCTCGAACACGAATACGGCGCAAAATGCCGCTGGGTACCGATGAGTACTTCCCGCGCCTGCTGGCTTACCGCCGACGAAAAACCGGCCATGGACCAGTTTATCAGATTAAAAGGAAACCAGATCGCCTACGACAAAGACCGTAACCCGGTTTTCCTGGCAGATTCTGAATGGATGATCCGCATGAACCGCGAAAACAATCCCGCAATACATTTCCATTTCACTTCGGAGTTTAAGACGGAGATGGCGATGTAGGGAGGAAGGAGGAAAGGGAGGAAGGAGGATGGAATAAGGGAGAAAGGAAATCAGCGTTGATCTTCCTTTCTCCTTTTCTTTTTTATTTTTCCTTCCTCCGTTTCTCCTTCCTCCCTTTCCTCCCCAATTCTAATTCCTAGGCTCCCTCTCACCGCGATTCCCCCTGCGATCTTCCAGCATCGTCTTATACTTCTCTTGCTGCTCGACGGTCAGGATTTTTGCGATTTCGTTGTTGAATGTTTCCATTGATGCGCGCATTTCTGAGCGGTCTCCGTTTGATTTTTCACGCAATTCCTGCATTTTCTGAGCTCTGGCCAGGCTTAAGTTGTAAACTTGCTTTTTCTGGTCTTCTGATAAGTTCAGATTTTCAGTCAGCGTTTTCGTTTGGTTTTCGGCGCGTTGCTCCGCTGTCATATTTCCACCGCCGCCCTGCCGCTGTGCGAAGGCAGTTACTGTGGCGAAAGTCAATAAAAAGACAAACAATATTTTTCTCATGGTCTTAAAGTTTTGATACTCGGGTTAGAGTATGATTTTGGGATTTAGTTTAATTGTCTTTTTGAGATTTCAGTAAAACATCCGCACCATCAGCGCAATAGCGATTGCGCAAGTGTAGCTCATCAGTGTCCCGACCAGTACATATTCTGATTTTTTGCTGATGTAGGCGGGAGAAGTTTCGGGTGCCGGCGCCTTGTCGTTGTACCGGAGAAGCGATTTGGCCGCGATCAGAAATCCGATTGCGGAGAATTGATTAGCCAATACAAACACAAAAATCAGCAGCCTTTCCGACATGCCGATCCAGCGGCCGGCGTTAGCAAGATTGTCGTCAGCTTCCGGCGCCAGCTTGCTCAATTCTTCACGCCACGGGCGGGTGAGGATACCAACCAGAAATGAAACAGGGGAGAGTGACGTCAATGCACCTGCCATTGTCGCTAATGTTTTGGGAGTATCCAGCCACGTTAAGAACTGCTGGAAACCTGGTTCGACAGTATTAGTCAGTAGCAGTGCTGCAATAGCAATAGTGAGAATGTGGGCAATCTGGTCGGTGATAAACCAGGCGAGCGAACCTTTCTTGTCGAATGAAATCTTGACTACATCAATAACCCCGTGAGCAAGTCCCAGGAGCAATGCGGGCATCGGATTATCCCATTGGTGTAGTATAATGTAAGAAACCACAATCACCAGCAGGATATGCCAGTAGAGGTATTTTGATCTGAAAGACTTTTTCTTCTTGTCTGTTACCCAGTTAGTTGGCTGCCAGTAAAAATCGACTAAAACGTGAGCGAGGAGCAGCAGCAGAAATTCAGTCATCAGAAGTTAGCGCTTTGTGTATAGTGATAATTGCCTGGGAAAAGTACTAAGAAAATTTTCAATTGCCCACCATTTAGCAGCTGCAATTCGCTGGCTCGCCGCTGACTGGCTGATCGATAGCTGCTCGGCTATCTGGCTCACTGTTTTTCCTTGCAGCAATGCCGTGATCACCTGGCTTTGTGACATAGTCCAGCCTTCTATCAACGTTTCGAGCAGTCCGAGTGTAGCAGTCAGCGGCTCCGAGGGTACAGGCAGTGCAATTGCAATGCGGGCTTTTTGCAGGCGAATCGTGTCGGCGAGGCGGCCGGATAGCCGGAAAGCTTCTCCGTCGGAAGTACCTGCTCGCTCGGTCAGCATTTCAGTTTTCCCGATCCCTATTGCAATGCGCAGATCTGCATTTGGTGCGTGAGAACGCATGATAGCACGGGCTAAAATAGCCACGTGCGCAGCCTGATCTGCATTTTTGAGTACCCCCTGAAAACTGTCGCCCCGGTAAATTTCAGGTTTCAGCAGCCACTTAAAAGACTGATGGTCCCGTAAAGTTTGTATCAATTCTTGCAGCCACAGTGCAGTGTCTTCTCGCGTAAAGCTGGTCGAATTGACCATATCAGCGGTAAAAACGGCGTGATGCTTTTTCATTTATATAAGCTTTTTACCTTATAATAGGTGAATATAAGGAAAAAACCTTATATAGGGCATATATAAGGTAAAAGCCTTATATATTTCAAGAGTAAAAATTGAAAAGATATGCTCTTTCATCATCGAAAGATCCATTAAAAACCTCTGAACCAGCGCGTTTGTACCAGTATCCTGCATTCCAGGTGTCGCCCTCAACCCGGTGTAAATAGGCATGTAAACGATCGTAATTTCGGGTGCCTTCTGCACTTTGTGCGATATTGTGCGCCGCTTCCCAATCGCCTTTTGCGTCGTACCAGAGTGCCTTTATGAGTTCAGGAAGACCAGCTGGCGGGATTTTCAGTGAAAGGGATTCTTGAAATTGGTCGTAAGTCATAAGTCTGTATTGTTATTAAAGTATTTGAAAAAGTATCACAAAATGTAAAAAAAACAGGCAACATGAAAATTCGCAGCGGCAATTGTAACTTCCGGAGAATATCATGCCTGCCGGGCGTTTTGCTGATTTTCATTGTATATTGTAAAGTTGAATCTGAACCACTAACCGATATATGTTTAAACAATTATCAACCTTATTTTCAGGGCTGGTTATTAGTATTTGCTGTCAGGCGCAGCAGACTTTCCCACAAAATGGCGCGTACGATGAAAGACCAGGCCGCTATGCATTCACTAATGCCAACATCGTCGTCGATCCTAAAACAACTATCGAGAACGGTACTTTACTGATTGAGAACGGACTGATCAGCCAAGTTGGGAAACAGGTGAAACTGCCAGCCGGAACAGTAGTCGTGGACTTGAAAGGCAAATACATTTATCCTTCGCTGATTGACCTGGACTCTGATTACGGCATGCCGGAAGCCAAGCGCGACAGGCCGGCGGGCGGGCGACAAACGCCGCAGCTGGAATCCAATAAAAAGGGTGCATTTGGCTGGAACCAGGCGATACAGGCTGAAAATGACGCCAGTTTGATCTTCACCCCGGATGCTAAAAAAGCCGCTGATCTGCGTAAAATCGGTTTCGGTACCGTGCTTGTGCATTCGCACGACGGGATCGTGAGAGGAAACGGCGCGCTGGTCACGCTAACTGACGAAGCCGCCAACAAAGCACTTCTGAACAGAAAAGCTTCCGCACATTTCTCTTTTAGCAAAGGTACTTCCTCACAAACCTATCCATCGTCCACAATGGGCGTGGTGGCGCTTTTGAGACAAAATTATTACGACGCAGAATGGTATGCCCGCACTCCGAAAGCGAAAGAGGCCAATCTGTCGCTGGACGCATTTAACCAAATCAAAACACTGCCTTCTTTTTTCGAAACAGGTGACAAATACAGTGTGCTGCGGGCTGATAAGGTAGGCGACGAATTTGGAATACAATATATTATCAAAGGGGGAGGCGATGAATATCAGCGTATTAATGAAATCAAAGCGACCAAAGCTACGCTGATATTGCCGCTCCAATTTCCGGAAGCTTATGATGTAGCCGATCCCTGGGACGCAGATGTGATCAGTATGGCGCAGCTGAAACACTGGGAACTGGCGCCTGGAAATGCTTCGCAAGTAGCCAAAGCGCAAATCCCCTTTGCATTTACTTCGGCGGGAATGAAAAACAAGGCTGACTTTTGGAAAAGCATTAAAACCGCAGTGGAATATGGTCTGCCGAAAGAAAAAGCACTGGAAGCGCTCACAACCCTGCCGGCTAGCCTGATCAAAGCGGAAAGCCAGATAGGAAGTTTGAAACCAGGGTTGCTTGCTAATTTTATCATTACCTCGGGTGATCTTTTTGGCAAAGACAATATCATTTATGAAAACTGGATTCAGGGCAAAAAGTTTATTCTGGCACCAATCAATGCACCTGATATTCGCGGTACCTATTCATTATCAATCAATAATCAGCCTGGCGGGAAGCTGGAAATTACAGGCTCACCTGAGAAACCGGAGTATAAAGTGATTGTTCAGGATTCGGTAAAAATCACACCGAAGGCTATTCTTTCAAATGAGTTATTGACACTGGGTTATCAGGCTGACAAAAAATTGCCGGGCATGACCCGCCTCACAGGCTGGCTGACAGGTACTACCTTATCCGGGGAGGGCATTTTGCCGACCGGCGCCGCAGTTCCATGGAATGCGACATTGACCCAGAAATTCCAGCAAACTGCTGCTGCTGATACTAATACCATCATACCAAAAGAAACCGGCCCGATCCTGTATCCTTTTGTAGGTTTCGGGAATGAACAACTGCCCAAACCGGAGACGGTACTGATTAAAAATGCGACCGTTTGGACCAATGAACAGGAAGGTATCCTGCAAAATGCAGACGTAATCGTTCAGAATGGGAAGATTACCAAAGTTGGAAAGTCACTGGCTGGACCTTCGGGAGCTAAGACGATTGACGGTACCGGCAAGCATTTGACCAGCGGTATTATCGACGAGCATTCGCATATTGCCCTTTTTACGATCAATGAAGGCGGGCAAACCAGCTCTGCGGAAGTAAGGATGAGCGACGTGGTAAATCCTGACGATGTGAATATTTACCGCCAGCTTGCAGGTGGAGTAACAGCTTCCCATTTACTGCACGGTTCGGCTAACTCGATCGGCGGGCAAAGTGCGATGATTAAGTTGAAATGGGGGGCAAGCCAATCGGAAATGGTATTGCCGGATGTGAAAACGATCAAATTTGCATTGGGTGAAAACGTGAAGCAATCCAACTGGGGCGATGTGGCGCGCGTTCGTTTCCCGCAGAGCAGAATGGGCGTGGAGCAGGTTTACTTCGATCATTTTCTTCGTGCAAAAGATTATGCGAAAAGCTGGAAAAGTTTCAACTCAACCTCCAAAAAGGTAGCTGCAAATGCGCCGAGAAGAGATATTGAATTGGACGCGCTGGCCGAAATTCTCGATAATCAAAGATTTATCACCTGCCACTCTTACGTACAGTCGGAGATCAATATGCTGATGCATGTGGCTGATTCACTGAAATTTAAGATCAATACATTCACCCATATTCTGGAAGGCTATAAGCTTGCAGACGGAATGGCAAAACGCGGCATAGGGGGTTCTACTTTCGCGGATTGGTGGGCTTATAAAATGGAGGTAAAAGAGGCGATTCCTTATAATGCGGCATTAATGTACCACCAGGGCGTAACCGTCGCGATCAATTCTGATGATGCTGAAATGGCGCGTCGGTTGAATCAGGAAGCCGCAAAAACGGTCGAATACGGCGGTGTTCCGGAAGAGGAAGCCTGGAAAATGGTGACGCTGAATCCTGCCAAATTACTGCACGTTGACAACAGAATGGGCAGTATTAAAGCTGGTAAAGACGCCGATCTGGTACTCTGGAACGCGCATCCGCTGTCTATCTACGCCCGTCCCGAATTCACGATGGTGGAAGGTGCGGTGTATTTTGACAGAAAAAAGGATGAGGAAAAGCAAAAAACCATGCAGCAGGAAAGGGAAAAGCTGATCCAGAAAATGCTGAATGACAAAGCAGAAGGCAAACCTACCCAAAAGCCACAAGCCGCTCAGCCTAAAATGTGGCATTGTGAAGATATAGTGGGTGTGCATACCGAGCACGAAGGACACAGATAATCGCTATGACATTTCCTCAAAAAATGATACACAATCCATTCTCCAAGACATTTCTGTTTCTGATTTCGCTTTTCGCAGCAACGGAAACTTTTGCCCAAAACCCGGCTCCCGCATTGCCTCAGTCGCGCCCCGTGGTGATCACCGGCGCTACGATTCACGTTGGTAACGGACAAGTGATCCAAAACGGCGTAATTGCTTTTGATAAAGGTTTAATTACTTATTTAGGCGCGGCGGGTTCTAATCCTGCGACTGCAAATGCCGAAATGATAGATGCGAAAGGAAAGCATATTTTTCCGGGTATTATTTCGCTGAATACGACGGTAGGTTTGCAGGAAGTTGCTTCCGTGCGGGCCACGCTGGATTTCAATGAGGTAGGAGAGATCAATCCGCACGTTCGCGCGCTGGTGGCTTATAATACTGACTCTGAGGTAATACCAACTTTGCGCGGAAACGGGATCCTGGTTTCCCAGGCCGTTCCACAAGGCGGTGTGATTTCTGGCTCGTCTTCGGTTTTTTATAGCGACGGCTGGAATTGGGAAGATGCGGTTTTGAAAAAAGACGATGGTATCTGGCTCAGCTGGCCGCCGTTTCTGGCAAGCACTTTTAACTATGAAGATTTTTCTGTTTCGGTTAAAAGAAATGAAAAAAGACAGGAAACGATCGATCTCATTAAATCTACTTTCTCTGAGGCCAAAGGCTATATGGAAGTTGCGGAGCCTGCGACTGTAAACTTGCGACTGGCTGCAATGAAGCCACTTTTTGCCGGCACAGCCAATCTTTACATTCGCGCGGATTATGCCAAGGATATTATAGAAGCTGTAAAAACTGCGCGGGAGGCTGGTATTAAAAGGGTAGTGATTGTGGGCGGTGACGAGTCTTTCAAGGTCGCTGCTTTCCTGAAAGAAAACCAGGTCCCGGTGGTTTTGAATCCTACTCACAGACTGCCAGGGCGCGTCGATGAAAATGTGTACCTGCCTTACGAACTGCCTGGTATGCTTCACAAAGCCGGCGTGAAAGTGGCTATTACTTACGCGGACGAATGGTGGCGGACACGGAATCTGGCTTTTATGGCGGGTACTTCGTCAGGATTCAGCGACGTTTCTCCCGAAGATGCACTTCAATTTGTGACTAAAAATGCAGCCGAAATAATCGGTGCGGAAAGAGAGATAGGGACACTGGAAAAAGGCAAGCACGCCTCACTGATCGTTTCTCAGGGAGATATCCTCGATATGCGCGGAAATTCAGTTGAAATGGTATTCGTAAAAGGCGGGAAAGTGAATCTCGACGACAAGCAGAAGCGGCTTTACGAGAAGTATAAAACGAAGTATGGGAAGTAAAAACTTCTAGTCGACGAATTTGCCCGGGTTTTGATAACTCAAATCCGGGACTTTCAAGAAATCTTTGTCGTTGTCGGCTAACAATGTGAGGTTGTTGACTATTGCAGTGGCTGCAATGATGGCATCGGGTAGTTTGAGCCTGTGAGACATTCGGATCTGAACTGTCTTATCGATGACCTCTTGTGAAATCCCTATTACATTCGAATTAACTGCAAAATTGTCGTAAACCTCCTTATCAGAAGGATTGGCTGGATTCCATACACGCAGTTCAATTTCTGAGACAAATGATATATTACATTGATCGTCAAGGATTTGATCCATATATTCCAGGGCCGCAGCTGTGAAATTTCCGTTCAGGTATTTTATAACCGCACTGGTGTCAATTAAATACCTTTCTCCCATTCGTTTCTTAGTGAGATAAGTTGTTGATCAATAGCAGCGGCACTCATAGGAGCCTGGACCTTGGTCCGTAGAGAAGAAATATTAGATCTTTTTTTGAGCACCCGGATCAAATGCATTTCTTCCATATCCATCAAAAGCTTCATCGCTTTCTTATCTGTAATCTCAATTTCGATGGTTTCCATAACGTATCTGTTTTAACCAAAAATACAAAATCGAACTAATCTGCGCTAATCAAATATATCCCATCTTCCGCAATCCGGATCATGCCTTGTTTGTAAAGACCGCCGATCGCTTTTTTGAAGACTTTCTTACTGATTTGCAGTTGTTTATAGATATCCTCCGGCGAACTGCTGTCGGAAAGATTGAGGTAGCCTCCGCCCTTTTGAACCAGCTCCATAATCAGTTTGCCCGATGGTTCGATTGTTTCTGCAACGCTTTTTTGAAGGCTGATATCCAGTCTGTTGTCTTCCCGGATCCTTTTTACAAAACCTTTCAGACTGTCGCCAACTTTCAGTTCCCGAAATACTTCGTTTCCGTAGATCAAACCGCGGTGAAATTGGTTCACGATCGCATTGAAACCCAGATCTGTTTTGTGGAAAATCAGCAGATCCACTTCGTCTCCTTCCTTAACGGTCAGCCTCTCATTATCAAGAAATCGGTCAATTTTTGTTGAAGCCAGCAGCCTTGAACTTTTCTGGTCGAGATAGAGAAATACCACGTGCCACTCACCGATCTCCATGGGCGTGATCTGCTCGCGGAATGGTACAAAAAGGTCTTTTATCAAACCCCAATCCAGAAAAGCACCATATTCCGAAACATCCTTCACTTCCAGGAAGGCAAATTCATTGCGGATAATCTTTGGAGTTTGCGTAGTAGCCACCGGCCGGTCTTCCGAATCGAGGTAAACGAATACCCTGATCTCATCACCCACCTGCATTTCGTCTGTAAGATATTGGTTAGGCAAAAGCACTTCTTCACCTTCTACGTCGCTGAGAAACATGCCGACGCTTGTTACTCTTTCAATAGTGAGGTGATTATATTTTCCGATAAAAAGCATTATGATTGTTCAGTTGTATGTCGCAAAGGTAATGTTTTCAGCGCGACTATCATTCCTCGTCGCCGCCGCCGTCGCCTTGTTTGTCCAAACTCTGCCTTTCTTTCGAGCGGTTGAGCCTGTAAGATACCGTCACCAAAAACTGCCTCGGGCGCCACTGGAATTCGGATCTTGAATAGTAGCCGGCATTCTCGATAATACTCCGGCGCTTGTTGGAATTCAGCAAATCGCGGACGCTGGCTGTAACCGTTCCCCTGCCTTTGAGAATATCTTTGGAAAGCCCAAGATCAATAAAATAGATCGACAAATCCCTTCCCTGAGTAGTACGACGCGGCGCGCGGTAGTTGAACGAAGACTGAAAATCGACTGATTTAAATAAGGTAAGTCGGGAGGAAAAGCGGCTGGTCCAGGAATACGTGTCGCTTTCATACAACTTATCATTATAAAAACCCTGGTTCATCGCCCGGAATACATTCGCATTGGCGGTCAGTTTCCACCAGGGGGCAGGATCGTAGGTAAGGTTGAATTCAAATCCGTAAGAATCCCCGGTTGACAGGTTGATCGGAGTTACTGTTGTAAATCCTGTCGAATCTACCGAAGTAATGTTCTCAACTACGCCCAGCCGGTGGCGGTAATACACACTCGATAGAAGTGTCCCTTTTTCCATATTCAGCAAATGCCCTGCCTCAAACGAATGCGTGAATTCCGGATTCAAAAGGGGGTTACCCGAACGGAAAACCCTCGAATCGCTGAAATTTGAGAATGGGAGCAAATCCCGGAAGTTGGGGCGGCTCAGCCGGTAACTGTAACTCAATTGCAAAGTCTGCGCATCTTGCAACTTGTAGGAAAGGTGCAGGCTAGGGAATAGGTTAAAGTATTTCCTGTGATTGGTTACAGCCGTTTTCTTGAGTTCAGTCAAAATGTCCGTGTATTCACCGCGTAAGCCTGCCTGCACGAAAACCTTCCCGAACTGGCTGCTTGCCATCGCGTAACCTGCATGTATCCTTTCATCATAAGCCAGCATATTGTCGAAATTGGGCAGGATAATCCAGTTCATTTCCTCATTTTGCTGATGTACCGAAAAATCGTTGTCGAGCTGGCGAATGGAGCTTTTCAAACCTACTTCCATTTTTCCGTCTTTGCCGAGGGGGTGAATGTAATCCAACTGCGCCAGGAAATTCCGTTCGTCTTCCGTATTAAATGCCCGCTGCACGATCCGCGTCGCATCATTATCGGAAAATTCATTGTATTTGGCTGCTTCCGTTTCGTCACTCAATATGTATTTAGCATCAAAAGAGAGACTTTGTCCTTTTCGTTCGAAAGTCTTTTTGTAGTTCAAGGCAGCTTCGATATTAGTCCTGGGCTCCGTTTCCCGTTCTTCCCGCACCACAGTGCTGGTGAGGATATTGTTAAAATCAAAATCGCGGTATTGCAGGGTAGATCTGTTGTCATTCTGCGAGTTACGATAGGAGAGGGTCCCGGTGAGGGTGTTGAAATTATTGATAAAATAATCCATTCCCACCATCACACTATTGGAATATCCGGAGCGGGTACGATTGGTATTTGATTCATAAACAAAGCTCGTATCCGCACTGCTGTACTCCTGTCGGGAATTCCCTTTCCCAGGCCCCTCGCGGTACATCAGGCCATAATTGGCGATGAAGTTGACTTTTTTGCGACGATAATTCAGATTAAAAGAGCCGCCGAAATTGGAGGGATAACCCGCAGTTCCCGTGAAAGAACCGTTGAGACCATACCTGATATTTTTCTTCATCACGATATTCAGAATCCCCACTTCACCCTCTGCATCGTAGCGCGACGAAGGATTTGTTATGATCTCGATGCTTTCGATCAGATCGCCTGGTATCTGGCGCAATGCTTCGGCCGGATTCAAGCCAACCATTCCTGATTGTTTACCATCGATCAGGATCCGCACATTCTGGCTCCCTCTTAGTGCCACATTACCTTCCACATCCACCGTCACCGAGGGCATATTATTCAGGATATCAGATGCATTGCTGCCGATATTGCTCAGGTCTTTCCCAACGTTAAAAACGCGTTTGTCCAATTGCAGGTCCATCTGACTTTTTTCGCCACGCACTACCAGTTCTTCCAGGTTCCTTGCGTCGGAAACCATCGCAACTACACCGATATCTACACTTTTGCCAGCTACATTAATATTCGGCACCAGCTTCTCCCGCAATGCAAGAAATGTGATCTTGATGAAGTAATTCCCCGGGTCAGCTGGGATCTTGAAAATCCCGTTTTCGTCGGAAGTACTTCCGCCGATCAAGGTTGAATCTTTAGAACCGTAGAGTGCAACATTCGCAAAAGGAACGGGCCGCTTGTCTGCATCTTCCAGTTTACCGGAAATAGTAAATGCGGCTGGTTCTTCCTGCGCGTATCCGGAGTAGGCGAAGAGCGTTAATAGGAGGAATGAGAGCAATGATTTTTGCATAACGAATGAGTTATCGCGACAGCAAGCAAATGCCGCCACTCAGTAAGTTGAAGGTGGTAAGTAGATTAGATAGGAAAATCGGGTGGAGGTTTAACAGAAAATTTAATCCTGTTGAATTTTACTGTTAAAAAGCTATGCCAGAGAAAGTTAAAAGCCCCGCTATTCAGCTGTTACTGAATGCGGGGGCTTCCTTTGATTTCTTTATTTACAATTACTGCAATGTATTGCTCAGTCTTTTCAGCTCGATTTCTGCGGCTTTCGCTGCATAATTCAGGTTAATCAACCGATATCCGGCGTCTTCAAAACTCCGCTGGGCTTCCCTTACGTCGATGATAGTTGCTTGAATGAGCTCAAACCGTTGTAATGTAAGATCAAGCAGTTGCCTGCTCAACGCGTAATTTTGCTGTTGTGTTGCGAGTTGCTGCAATGAGCTCAGGTAAGTCTGGTACATTTTGACAACACCCGCATTGTAATCTCTCAAAATCACATTCTTCTGGATCTTGGCGGTGGAAGTATTGATTTCCGCAGCCTGTTGCTGTCTTTTAAACGAAGATCCGTTGTAAATGGGAACAGCTAAGGTAATACCGGCATTTGGTCCGAGAGACCGGTTAAGTAAGGTAAAACCGGCGGCGGTCTGGTTGCGGGAGTAGTTGTAGGCAGTGTTTAATCTCACCGAAGGATACCGTAGCGCCGCAGTTTCCCGCACGATCAGCTCGTTAATGCGGATCTGGTGGTCGGCCGCTTTTACGTCGGCATTCAATGCAAGCCGGTCGAGGATCGGTTCAAGTTTAAGATTGAGGTCAACTGTGATCGTATCTCTGATCGTGACTGCGGCTTTTGTATCGAGGGTCAATATGCGCAGTAACTCGGTTTTGGCAACCTGAGCGATCATTTCCTGGTCCCGGAAGGTCTGATTAAGGGTATTAACGTCGATCTGCGCCTGAAAAATATCTGCATTATTGGCCATACCCGCCTCTTTTCTCACCTGCAAAATTTCTAACCTCTTTTCGGAAGCCTGGATGGAAGCGCGTAACGTATTCAGGTAGCTCAACTGGCGAACTACATCATAATAGCTCGTCATTACCAATGCTATTGTATTCTGTATCTGCGAGTTAAGTAGTTCCTGGCTCTGGTATTGCAGCTCAGCCAAACGCTTTTTGGTAGAACGAACCCTTTTCCCATTATACAGCAATATACTCGCCGACACGCTTGCCTGCGTATTGTTACCCGCCGCCGCGCTCCGGTTGATCTCGGTACCGTTGTTCAGTTTCTGATTAACCTCGGTAATTTGTTCGGTATTGGAGGCATTTGCTGCTACCAGGGGCAGGCCGCCGGCTACACCATAATGGTTTAGTACTGTATTTACTTCTACATTGTTTTTTGCAATCTCAATTTCATAACTGTTTTTCAGCGCGGTAGCGATCGCAGCATCGAGTGTAAGCGACAGACTATCAGGTGACTGAAAACAAAATGCGTTGCTTCCGCAAAGCAGGATACCAATCAGAAGATGCGTTTTGTTCTTAAAAATTTTGAGCGGGTTCATGCAAAAACAAATGGATTTTTATAAAAAGGAATAGGAAATAGCCCGGAGCTAGACTGCCAGCTCTTCTGCCATTTTTTCTTCTTCGGTCTTTTTGTGTTTTTTGGGTGAAATGAAAGTGTAAACGGCGGGGATCACGAACAGGGTCAGGATCAGTGAGAACATCAAGCCGCCCACGATCACAACTCCCAGCGGTATCCGGCTCGTAGCGGCAGCCCCAAGGCTCAATGCAATAGGCAAAGCACCGAATGCAGTCGCAAGGCTCGTCATTAAAATAGGCCGCAAACGTTGCGTCGCCGATTCCACCGCAGCCGCCATTCTTTCCATTCCCTGTTCCCGTTTCTGGTTGGCAAACTCCACGATCAGGATCCCGTTTTTGGTAACCAGACCAATCAGCATGATCATCCCGATTTGAGAGAAGATATTGATCGTTAACCCAAACAAATACAAGCTCAGCAACGCACCTGCAAGTGCAAGCGGCACTGTGATCATGATAATGAACGGATCTGTAAAACTTTCAAACTGACCTGCCAGTACCAGATAAACCAGTAACAGCGCCAGACCAAATGCGAAACTGGTATTGGAAGAGCTTTCCTCAAAATCGCGCGACGGTCCCGTTAATGAAGTCTGGAAAGATTCATCCAGCAGCTTGTTACCAATTTTTCTCATTGCCTCCACGCCGTCGCCGATTGTTTTGCCTTCTACCAGAGAAGCCGAAATCGTGGCGCTTTTGTACCTGTTGTAGTGATAAATAGTAGGCGGGCCGCTCTCTTCCTGCATTTTTACAACAGCAGTCAAAGGGATATTTTCTCCGCGGTTATTTCTTACATACAATTTTTCAATATCAGCCGGTCGGTCACGCTCCGATTTTTCAACCTGCCCGATCACCTGGTACTGTTGCCCGTTCATGATAAAATAGGCCAGCCGCCGGCCGCTGAATGCAGATTGGATCGTGGCTGCTACATCGGTTGTGGATAGTCCTAAGTCGCGCGCTTTCAGTCTGTCAATCGTTAATCTGATCTCCGGTTTATTGAATTTCAAATTAACATCCACATTCTGGAAAGTCGGATCCTGTCTTGCTTCTTCGAGAAACTTGGGGAGTACATCGTAAAGTTTCTCAAAATCAAGGTTTTGCAAAACAAACTGGACAGGTAACGAACCTCTTGAACCAATACCCACTGAAATAGTCTGCTCCTGCGTGCCGAATATCCGCGCATCATTGAACCGGCTGAGCTTTTTGTTGATATCCTGCGCAATATCGTTCTGGCTTCTGATCCGCTCGCCGGCCGGAACCAGCCCGATACGGCCGGTAGCACTATTCATCCCTCCGCCTCCGAAACCGGGCGTCGCTGAAAATGTAAATGCTTTTTCAGGAACGGAATCGTTCAGAAAGTTGCCCAGCTCGTCGGAAATCTGCTGCATCTGGTCGAAACTGGTTCCTTCTGGTGCAGAGAGATTGAAACGAATACTGTTCCTGTCTTCCATCGGGGCCAGCTCACTTTGCAGATTGGTATAGCTAAACCAGATAATAACCCCGCAGGCTACTACCAATACCCAGGCTGCCCACCTAACCCGCATAAATGCTTTCAAGCCCCGGTTGTAACCATTTTCCATTCCCTCGAAAAACGGTTCCGTCTTATTGTAAAACCAGCCGTGGCCTGAGTCTTTCCGGTTTAAGAATACGTTGAGAACTGGTGTGATCGTCAGCGAAACGAATGCAGAGATCAAAACAGCCGAAGCGACCACGATTCCAAATTCCCGGAAAAGGCTTCCTACAAAACCTTCCAGGAAGATCACAGGTAAGAAAACGACCGCGAGCGTGAGGGAAGTAGAGATAACCGCAAAGAAAATCTCCCGGCTCCCTTCCAATGCAGCCTGCCGGATCGGCAGCCCGCTTTCCAGTTTCCGGAAAATATTTTCCGTCACAACAATACCATCATCGACCACCAAACCGGTCGCCAGTACGATTCCCAGCAAAGTGAGGATATTGATCGAAAACCCAAAAAGGTACATGACGAAGAACGTCGCGACCAGGGAAATAGGAATATCGATCAGCGGACGAACTGCGACGAGGAAGTTTCGGAAAAAGAAGAGAATTACGATTACCACAAGCCCAAATGCAATGAAAAGCGTTTCTTCCACTTCTTCAATGGACTGCCGCACGAGCCGCGTATTGTCTATTAAAACACTAAATGTAATATCTGATTTATTGGATTTCTGAATCTCCGCGAGCCGCTTGTTGAATTCGTCTGAAATTTGAACATAATTGGCTCCCGGCTGCGGAATTACCGCCAGCCCGACTGCATAAACGCCATTGTATTTCCAGCTTTGTTCTTCATTTTCAGGGCCTAACTCCACTTTCGCCACATTACCCAACCTTACCAATCCGGAACTGTCGTTTTTGATAACCAGATCTGTAAAGTCTTTTTCACTCGTAAGCCGCCCCATTGTGCGGATCGTCAATTCTGTATTGTTACCGTAAATCTTTCCGGCAGGAAGCTCTACGTTTTCAGAAGCCAGCGTGGCAGAAATATCGTTGAAGGAAATATTATATGCGCTCATTTTGTCGGGATTGAGCCAGATGCGCATGGCGTATCGCTTTTGCCCGAAAATATTAATGGCGCTTACTCCATCGATGGTTTGCAAACTCTGCTGCAATACATTTTCTGCATATTCACTGAGTTCGAGAAGACCTTTTGACGGGCTTTGCACGGCCAGCAGCAATATAAAATCACTGTTTGCATCGGCTTTGCTTACGACAGGCGGGGCGTCAATATCCTGCGGCAGGTTACGCTGCGCCTGACTTACCTTGTCGCGCACATCATTTGCGGCACCTTCCAGGTCCGATTCGAGGTTAAATTCGACGGTAATGTTGCTGGAACCGATCTGGCTGGAAGAGCTGATACTTTTAATACCCGGAATACCATTGATACTCTTTTCGAGCGGCTCGGTGATCTGGCTTTCGATGATATCCGCATTTGCGCCGGTGTAGCTCGTTCGCACATTGACGATAGGAGGGTCAATCGCGGGATAGTCGCGTAAGGAAAGGAAATTGTAACCTACTATCCCGAAAAGGATAATCAGCAGGTTCATTACAACCGCAAGAACGGGCCGTTTTAAAGATAATTCCGATATATTCATAACGTTGGTTTCGAATAGTCAATTTGAACCGCTACTTAACTCCAACTTTCAAGTTCCTTACACTTCTCACTTTCACAGGAGCATCGGGACGGGCAAATAATACACCCGAAACAACCACAGAATCACCAACATTTAAGCCGCTGGTAACCTCAACCACATCGGCAAGGCGGTCGCCCGTAACAACAGTCACAAATACCGCTTTCCCATTTTTAACAACCACCGCCTTTTTACCCTGCGCCTCAGGGATAATACTGTTGGTAGGGATCATAATGCTGCTTTTATTCGAATTGGTCTTTAAATATACCTTCGCAAACGAGCCGGGACTGGTATCGCCGGAATTAAGCACGGCGCGCACGGTGATGTTTCTGGTTGTCTGGTTCACCTGTGGTTCAGTAGCGATCACGCGGGCGGTTACGAGCTTTTTGCTGTTCTGATCCAGCAAAACGTCCACGTTCTGGCCTTTGGTAATGTATTTCTGATAAGTTTCGGGAAGGGTAAAATCAATGCGCAGATTCGAAAGCTGCTGCATGGTAGCAATAATGCTATTTGGGGAAACATACGAGCCGGCACTCACTTTCCGGAGCCCGATCACACCTGTAAACGGCGCACGGACGATGGTTTTGTCGATAAGTGCCTGGGTGTAAATCATATCTGCTTTGAAGGTGTTGACCTGATTGGCAGCGAGATCGTAGTCAGCCTGGTTGATACCGTTGATTGCGACCAGTTGTTTTAATCGCTTCTCAGTTGTTTCGGCTAGTTGCAGCTGGATCTTTATTTTGTCGAGCTGGGCCACCAGATCTGCATTGTTGATCCTTGCGATCACCGTGCCTTTCTGAACAACTTTTCCTTCCGGAACATCCAGAAAGGTGAGCAGACCGCTGACTTCGGGCCTCAGTTCGGCAAATTCATTGGCTACGATTGTTCCGTTCACTTCCACTTTATCACTGACAGCTTCTGACTTTGCGATAATCACGTCGACGGTCACCGGCCCACCGCCGCCTTTCTGCTGAAAAGTGTCTTTCTTTTCACCGCAGGAAAGCATTAGGAAAATTGTACCCGAAATTGTTAGTAGAGAGAAGGTATTGACTAGGAAGCGGTCTGAGCGCGCAGACTTTTTGATAGAATTCATAAGTAGGTAAAATCCGGACTTGGTGGTTTAGGGGTTATTCGGATCTATATATGTGCTTTAAGTGCACTTTCAAAATTATATATTAAATCTCAAACGGATTAGACTTTTTTATATTAAGAAAGTTTAATTATTAAAAATATTTTTTATAAACCCCGCTCGATCACTTTCAGGAGCGTGTCACATTTCAGCTCGGTTTCTTCCCATTCTTCACTAGGAATTGAATCTTCTGTGATCCCGGCCCCGGCAAAGAATGTAGCCTTACCGTCTTTGAACCGTACCGTGCGCAGGTTGACATACAAACTGGTGGTTTCGGCGATTTGCGCAGGTCCGATAAACCCGCTGTAAAAGGAGCGATCGTAGCCTTCCACATCTAAAAGGAATTGCAGGCTGGGTTCTTTGGGTACACCGCACACCGCGGAGGTAGGATGCAGCAGTTTTAGCATTACGGAACCAAGTTCAGGGAAATTGGCAGAGTCGGTATCTACCTCAAAATCAGTTCTCAAATGATACAGATTGCCGGCCAAAACTGTTTTTGGCCCCGTTTCTGTGTATTCGCGGAGCCTAATTTTTTTGAAACACTCAACAATATATCGGCTCACCAATGCATGCTCCTCGATCTCTTTTTCGCCCCAGCGGATTTCATATTTAGGTATTAATTCGCCGGGAGCTGTTCTTGCCCGCTGCGTACCAGCCAGCGACATTGTCCTGAAAATACCTTGTGCATCCTGCTCGACAAGCAGCTCAGGACTTGCTCCCAGCCACATTTCATTGAGTTCCGGCAGGTTAACAAGCGATACAAATGCGTGAGGATATAGTTTAGAAAGCTCACAAAATGCTTTTGCTGGCTGGAAATTTTCGGAAAACAGAAGGTCTTTGCTTCTTGATAAGACCACTTTTTTGAACTGCTTCTGGCGAATCGCCGACACTGCAAGTTCAACTGTCCGCTCAAATCGCTGTCTGGAATCGAAATTATCAACTTCTGTAACGAGCGAAGTTGTATTGACTGAGGTCGGAGCTGTCTCGTTTACATCGATTTCTCCCGCCAGTTTCAAAAGTCGTTTTACTTCACTATGCTCTTCTCCGGCGGTATTGATTGCGTCTTTTAGTTGAGTTTCAGAGCCGAAAGTCAGGATAATATCTCCTTCCAGAAAAAGAACATCCTGGTCGTCTTTCCAGTGAAAACTACTTACTATAAATCCCGGGGAAAGTTTTTCAAGTTCAGGCTGACATTTTCTGATTTCCTCGCGAAGAGAAATGAGCAGCTTGATCTCATTGGTATGCGGCAGTCGCCAAAGTGCGGATGGAAAACCCAACTGCCTGGCTGCGGCCCACAATTGCTGGATCTGCAAGCCTTCAAATACGGATAGTGAGGTGCTGGTTTCTACTGAAAGCATTTATTGAGAATAACGATAAATCGTGTTAGGTTGATTGTTATGCAAATTAATGTCAGCGGTTTGCATTCACAATAGCGACTGTGAGCCTGCTGATGCATACGAGCTTGTCTTGCTCATTCGTAATCCGGATATCCCAGATATGCGTTGTTTTACCCAAATGAATTGACCTCACAGTTCCATAAACAAAACCTTCTATGACGGGTCGCAAATGGTTGGCGTTGATTTCCAGACCTACCGCATGTTTCTCATCCGAATCGGGCAGTGTAAGAAAGGAGGCGATGCTGCCCAGCGTTTCGGCAAGTACCACCGAAGCGCCTCCGTGCAGAATGCCGAAAGGCTGGTGTGTCCGCTTATCGACAGGCATTCTGGCCGTTACGAAGTCGGGGCCAACCTCGATAAACTCGATTCCAATATGCCCTGCTATGGTGTTCTCACTAAGCGATTTAAGTTGCTCAATCGTGGCTGTTTTAACAAACATATCTAAAAATTGTATAAATTTGTTAGTGCTTTAAAAGCTCAAAACAAGGTATTTGTAAAAATAATATTCAAATAATCCTATTACGTTGAAAAGAAAATCTATATATATCATTCGCCACGGCGAAACGGATTTCAACCGCAGGGGAGTAGTACAGGGCAGTGGAGTTGATTCCTCGCTTAACGAATGGGGCGAAGCTCAGGCAGCTGCTTTTTTCAATTCTTATCAACATGTACCTTTTGATAAAATATATACCTCTGACTTAAAGCGAACACACCAAACTGTTCGCGGGTTCATCAGGCTTGGCATCCCGCATGAAAGTTACTCGGGCCTCAATGAGATTTCCTGGGGAGCCCGCGAGGGACGGGAGCCTAATACCGGCGATAACAACTATTACAGAGAACTCGTAACTGCCTGGCGCAATGGGCAGACCGAGCTTGCAGCCGAGGAAGGCGAGAGTCCGGTGGAAGTTCGGGCAAGGCAGATCCCGGTGATCGAAACGATCCTGTCACGTCCCCACGAGCGCAATATCCTGATCGCGATGCACGGGCGGGCAATGCGCGTGCTGCTGACGACACTTTTCAAGCAGCCGCTGGTGAATATGGACGATTACGAGCACAGCAACCTTTGTTTGTACAAAGTCAATTACTCCTACGATCTTCAAAAATTCGAGCTGGAAGTTTCCAACGATATTACCCACCTGCTCTCCCTCGAAATTCCGCAAACTTTATAAAAGCCGTTTGTGTAGGTTCGTTTCCATTGATGTATTTATGCGGAAAGGTTA
Source organism: Dyadobacter sp. CY343 (assembly GCF_021390335.1). Classification (GTDB taxonomy): domain Bacteria; phylum Bacteroidota; class Bacteroidia; order Cytophagales; family Spirosomataceae; genus Dyadobacter. The sequence goes on from NZ_JAJUXK010000001.1 coordinate 856,819, forward strand.
ATTCCGTGTAAATACATTTGTAATTTTCGGAACAATCAACGCAGCATTACTTCATGTCCAAAAAACGAATTTATTGGACTCTTCAAATCCTGGGCTGGACATTGCTGATCATGTTCGAGTATGTTCCTTATGTACTTGAATACGGTTTTGAGATCGGCGAATTTTACACAGCGCTGGCCAATATCCTTCTTGGGATCGTTTTAACGCACGTTTACCGGCTGGTTATCCGCAAATGGAACTGGTCTTCGCTGCCGCTTCCAAGGCTTGCGTTGCGCGTGATCGGTTCCGTACTCTTGCTGGGTCTGATTATGGCGATGATCAATCAGCCGATGGACCGGGAAATGCTGGAACATAACCTGCTTAATCAACCACTGGTCTTCTGGAGTTACTATGCAAACTGGTGTAAAAACCTGCTGGCGTGGATATTGTCCTACACCGTTTACCATTATGTAGAGCAGGCGCGCCTTGCGAGCTATGAGAAGATCATGCTGAAAATGTCCATGCGAGAGGCCGAAGCGAAGGTTTTAAGGTCGCAGCTAAACCCGCATTTTACCTTCAATGCACTAAACAGCATTCGCGCACTGGTATTTGAAGATCCTTCAAAAGCACAACTCAGTATCACGCAGCTTTCCAATATATTAAGAAATTCTCTTCTAGCCGACAGACGAAAAACGGTTGATTTGCAGGAAGAGCTGCGGACTGTGGAAGATTATCTTGAACTTGAAAAAGTACGATATGAAGACCGGCTCCGATACAGCATAACTGCCGATCCGCAGGCTATGTACTGGCAGGTACCTCCCATGATGTTGCAAACTTTGGTTGAAAACGGCATTAAGCACGGCGTTTCCAAAGTAATGGGTGGCGGATTTACCGATGTTAAAGCAGAAATTGCCAATGATCTGCTGGTGATCCATATTACTAATTCCGGTAATCTCGGTTCGACCGAATCGGGTGGGGTAGGTTTGAAAAATACGGCGGAGCGGCTTTCGATACTTTATGGAAAAGCGGCGACTTTCAGGATTTATCAGCAGCGCGACAATATCGTATGCTCGGAAATAAAAATACCAATGCTTTCGGAAGGAGTTTTGATGGCGGGGCAGGAATCGGGAGCAAGCAATTGAAAATATTTAAGTCCCCGGACTTCAGTCCGGGGCAATTGATTTCATCGTGTAAAAAAACTTATAACTTTTCCCTAACTGATCTGCCATGAGAACCCTTATTGTTGACGACGAACGTCTTGCCAGGAATGAATTAAAGCGGCTGCTTGAACCTTACTCCAAAATTGAGATCATAGGCGAAGCCGCCAATGCGGAGGAAGCGCTGGTGATGATCGATGAATTGCAGCCAGAACTGCTTTTCCTGGATATTCAAATGCCGGGTAAGAACGGTTTCGAGCTGCTCTCTTCCATTGAGGGGAAAACGCCGGAAGTGATATTCACCACTGCCTACGACGAATATGCGATCAAGGCATTCGAATATAATGCGCTCGATTACCTGCTCAAACCTATTGATAATGAGCGGCTAAAAGAAACTATTCATCGGATCGAAGAAAATCAGGCGCAGCCGGAAGCACCGGCCCAAACGCACGAAAGAGCAGAGAAGGTGTTGGGAGGAAATGATCAGGTTTTTGTCAAAGACGGAGAGAAATGCTGGTTTGTAAAATTGGGTAAAATCCGCCTTTTTGAATCGATGGGCAACTATGTGCGACTGCATTTCGACGACCAAAAGCCGCTGGTACTTAAATCTCTAAACAATCTGGAAGAGCGTCTAGACCCTAACACTTACTTCCGCGCCAACCGGAAGCATATTATCAATCTGGGCTGGATCGAAAAGATCGAACCATGGTTTAGCGGCGGTTTGCTGGTAACATTGCAAGGCGGCGATAAGATCGAAATTTCACGTCGGCAGGCGATCCGGTTCAAAGAACTGATGAGCCTGTAATTCAACTTATTCAATATATGATGCTTATTCGGAAGGGATTATTTTTGATTGCAGGGCTGGTTATCTACGGTTGCACGCAGTCTTCCAAAAATGAACAGGAGGCGGAAACATCCCGGTTGACCAAAGGAAGTATTGAAAAGCAGTCTTTTGGCGGTTGCGATACTGTTGGCTACGGAAATGGAGTCGCAGTGAATGTAGCTGTCTGGAAGTCGCAGGATTCGAGCCGGGCTGGTATTGAGATTAATAAAATTCTCTCTGAAAAGCTGATTAACCGCGTCAACCAGCACGGCGACTCCGCACATATTGCTTCCGACCCAGCTGCATCAAAAAGCCTTCAAGGCGCATTCAACCTGTTTCAGAAAGACTATACCGGTTTCAAAAAGGACTTTCCCGACGCGCCGGGATGCTGGGAAGTAGACCTGAAAGGAGACACGGTGATGGTCACTCCCAAAGTGTTTTTTTATCAGCTAGATCACGTTTACTTCACCGGCGGCGCGCATCCCAATAGCTTCCGTTCCTTCCACGCATTCGACGCGGCGACTGGCGCTGAGGTGGAAATGGAAAAGTATATAGCCGATTCGTCAGCACTTTTGAAACTGGTTGAAACACATTTCCGTAGAACCGAAAAGCTCTCTGCTGAGATTAATCTCGAAACAGCCGGCTACTTTTTGTCAGATCACCGGTTTTTCCTGCCGGCTAACTTTGTTTTCACCCGCGAGGGATTATTTTTTTACTATAATCCCTACGAAATAGCTGCCTACGCACGCGGCGCAGTCAAGTTCACGATCCCTTACGCCGAGCTGAAAAGCATTGTAAAAGAATCGGAAGTATTCTGATCACAGCTCGCCGGAATCTTTGAAACTGTAAAAGCCCGCGTCTGTAAATATCATGTGATCCAATATTGGCATATCCAGCAGTCGCCCCGCGTCCCGGATCTGCAAGGTCAGTATCTTGTCGGCGTGGCTTGGGGTTAGCTGGCCGGAAGGGTGATTGTGAACGAGTATAATGGAACTTGCCAGATTTTCCACGGCAATTTTCAGGATCAGTTTTACGTCCACAGAAGTCCCGGAGACACCGCCTACACTAACCAATACGGTACGTAATAACTCGTTTGCGCGGTTCAGTAACAGTATCCAAAATTCTTCGGTCGGTTTATCGAGCAGGTATTGTCGCATTTCCTCGTACACCGATTCTGGGCCGGTTATCTTCTTTTTCTTCGAAGGCTGGATATCGCTCCTCCGCCGCCCCAGTTCCAGCGCGGCCACTATTGAAATAGCCTTCGCTTTTCCCATTCCCTTGTATTTCAGGAAATCCTTGAAGTCCAGCTTGGCGAGATCATGAATACTGTTACCCGCGCTTGCCATAATTACTTTCGCAAGATCCAGTGCTGACATTTCCGTCGTGCCGGCCCTGATGAGAATAGAGAGTAGTTCCGCATCGGAAACAGCTAATCTGCCCTTCATCATGAACTTCTCGCGTGGCCGGTCTTCTTCTGACCAACTCTTGATTTTTCTCGGATTTTCTGGTTTTGTGTTTTCGGTCATTTTGATTTTGTGACAGCGTCTGCTTTGTTAGACGCAGACTTGTGCAAAAAGTCACAAATTATTCTCCCAAATCCGTAAGTGCAGCTCTCGCTTTATTATCGATACTGTTTTTGTATTCGTGCTTTTTGAAAAGCATTGCCTTTTTAAAGTAACTGGCAGCCTTTTGCTTTTCTTTTTTATCAAGATAAATATATCCCAATTGCAATGCAGATGAGGCGCCGAAACCAGGGCTGGTATTCGCAGAAAGTTGCAGGCAACGCTCAAAATACTGAATTGCAGGTAAAGTCTGCCCGGCTTTATGCATAATCCGGGCTTTTCTGTAATTGAACTCTGCTTTTTCAGCCGGGATTTTAAAAGTGCTTTCTGAGATATTTTGTAAAACTTCCGTCGCTTCTTTTAAATAACCTCCGTCGAAAGCATACCTGGCTTTGTATAATATTTTTTGCTGCTCCCCGATTTTCCCTGCCAAATATTCTTTGCCAATTCGCTCTGCCAGCTGGTCCGCCTCTATGATCGTTTCTCCCGTGCTACCGATCTTTTTCGCAAATGCGGTAGCCTCCGCATCTTTCCCTGCGAGCCAGCGGCACATGAAAAGCTTGAAATTTGTATCCTTGACATAATTAAAGCCACGGTATTCCTTTTGGAAAAACAGGTACTGTGCAGCGGCGCCGTCGTACCGACCTTTTTGAAGTGCTATTTCACCTTTCAGGTATTTCAAAAACGGAAAATCAATGTATGCATCGCCTGCTGGCGCATTGTTCAGATATTGAAGTGCCTCTTCACTTTGGCCTTCTTTCATCAAAACAGTTGTGGCGAAGAAATGGAGGAGCAGATTGTCTGGCTGTTCATTTGGCCACTGACGGATCTTTTTTTGCTGGTCAGGCGTCAGTTTCAGGGTGTAAGCGTGGATCAGCAGGTCGATCAACTCCGCTTCCTGTTTAAAAAACGGTTCTTCTTGCTGTACTGTCCTGAGTTCCCTGATCCCGTTCTGGATATTGCCTCTCAAACCCACAATCTTGGCGACCCACGCGTAATTGTCCGGAATGGAGCCGATCAGAATGTGTAGTAAGCCGAGTGATTTGAGCGTCGGAATAAAGTCAGGAAACTTCTTTCTATTCTCTTCCAGCAACTTATAAGCCTTAATAATTTCCCACGAACCGCTCGCCTGGTCTCCGTATTTTAATTTGGCAAAAGCCCAATGCAGCCGGATTTCCGCAAGCAGGAACCGTTTGTAAGGTGATTGGTCCGACAACTTCCCAACCTGGTCGAGGCGCTTGCTTTCCTGCGCAGACAGATTTTTGTACGCCGCTTTATCTTCCGCGATCAGCAGGTAATGCAGGTCGGCGTAATTATCCAGATACTGAATAAATGCATTGTCCGGGTTTTCCTTCCGCTCGATATCGATCAACTTACGAGCCGCGGGAAGCCGCAGTTTTTGTATTTCAAAATACGCTTTCTGTAACCTCGGCGTGAAGTCTATATCTGCTGTCAGATCATTTTTGGGCGCGGCAAATGCAAGAGAAGTGAACAGGAAGACTGGTATCCAGATGGACAACAGTAAATTTCCGTTTCGCTTTTTAAGAATTTTGAGCATATTAAGGCATAAAAAAAGGTTGCCTTTGTCAGACAACCTTTTCAAATTCATTCAATGATATTAGCGGCGCTGATGAACTGGTTCAACGCTTTCAACGTCTGCCAGAATTCTTCCGCAATGCTCGCAAACGATCAGTTTTTTACGTTCCCGAATATCTGCCTGGCGCTGTGGTGGAACAATGCTGAAACAGCCTCCGCAAGCTCCTCTTGATACGTGAACAACTGCCAGACCGTTCATTGAGTTGTCGCGGATTTTCTGATAAGATTTCAGCAGACGATCCTCGATTTTCTTAATGTGTTTTTCGCGCTCAGCGATCAATCCTTTTTCATCCGCTTCGCTTTCGCTTGTGATGACAGACAGCTCGCCTTTTTTCGCTTTCAAATCTTCATTTCTTTCGTTTAGAACCGATTCGGCGCGATTTGCATCCTCTTCGATCAAACGGATACGGGCTCTGGCTTCGTTAATTTTCTTGTCAGCCAGTTGCATATCAAGCTCCTGTAATTCAACTTCTTTGGTGATTGCATCGTACTCGCGGTTATTGCGGACGTTCATTTGCTGATCCTTATATTTCTTGATCAGCTTTTCACCATCTTTTTGTGCGTTTTTGAAATTGTCAATTTCAGTATTCAAATTCGCAATTTCACTCTTAAATTTTCCCAAACGGGTCTCAAAACCGATGATCTCATCTTCCAGATCTCTTACCTCTTCAGGAAGATCACCGCGTGTTTTAAGTATTTCGTCAAGGCTTGAATCAATTTCCTGCAATTTCAGGAGAGCATCTAATTTTTGAGCGATTGTGTTTTCCATGTATGTCTTTAATGGACTTGTTTCAATGCGTAATAAGTGAAGGCAGTCAGCCGAGGAGCTTCAATAGTGACCGGAGAATATTTTGATTTACACTAATATTAAACAAAATACCGGACCGGATTGGTATTGACCTGCGACAAACAGAGTGCAAAATTACTAAATTTTCCTGACAAATATTTATATAGTAGATTTTTAGTATACACTTCGCTTTCATAATGTCCGATATCACAGATCATGATCTGACCCTCAGCATCAAAAAATTCGTGGTATTTGTAATCGGAAGTTACAAAAACATCTGCGCCGGCTCGAATTGCATCTTTTAATAGGAAGCTTCCAGCTCCTCCGCAAACGGCTACTTTCTTCACTTTTTCTACACTTTCCGTGTGTTTGATCACATTTAAATGCATTTGGCTTTGAAGGTGACGCAGGAATTCATCAGCTGTCATTTCTACTTCCAGTTCTCCCACCGCGCCCGCACCCACTTCCTGATTTTCATTTTCAAGCGTCGTGAGATAATAGGCTACTTCTTCGTAAGGATGCATTTTGCGCAGTACCGACATCATTTTGGATTGCAGGTAAGACGGAAACATCACTTCTGCCCGATGTTCAGCTACTACCTCCTGCGTGCCTCTTTCGCCGATCAACGGGTTAGCTTGCTGGTTAGGCATAAATGATCCCATACCTTCGGTCCGAAAGCTGCAATTTTCATATTGCCCGATCCGGCCTGCTCCCGCCGCAAAAAGTGCATCCAGTATTTCCTGCGTATTGGCGACGGGCGAGAAGAAAGTCAGTTTGGTTAAAATCTGCGATTTGGGAGCTAGCACGCGCACATTATTGAGACCCAGCAATTCTGCGATCTGCCAGTTTACTCCTTGCGGTACGTGATCCAGATTGGTATGCGTCGCATAGATCGCAATATCGTTTTTAATAGCCTTGATTACGGTCCTTTCCACATAATTGCTTCCATTCAGCTTTTTCAAACCCTTGAAAACAATAGGGTGGTGAGCGACGATCAGGTTACAGTTTCTTTCAATCGCCTCTTCTACTACTTCTTCGGTCACGTCAAGCGTCAGCAGCACGCCGGTGACGGGTATATCGGGAGAACCTACAAGTAAACCTGCATTGTCGTACCCTTCCTGGTAGGCGAGTGGAGCTCGATATTCGAGCTCCTGAATTATTTCCTTTATAAAAGTCATTATAAGTCTGGCTACAACTATTTCATTTTCAGAATTTTCCTTTTGCAGGATATTCTTTTCACAAATAAAATAACTAAATTGAAGTCTCAGCTATTGTTATGGTAAATAATAATACTAGTTTTGCACCACGTTTTCAGTAAATGTACTGGGAATTATACCTTGGTTTGGTAGTTCAGTTGGTTAGAATACATGCCTGTCACGCATGGGGTCGCGGGTTCGAGTCCCGTCCAGACCGCGAAAAAGCTCAGAGAAATCTGGGCTTTTTTTGTCTTAACCAATACAAAGAAAAACCGGCCCTTGAATAGGACCGGCTTTGTCAGGACTATATTGCTTAAACAAATTATCAGAACCCAGGATTTTGCTTCATATTCGGGTTTCCTTCCATTTCTCTGGCGGGAATAGGCCAGAGGTAATCTTTCGCTTTAAATGTGCGCGTTTCCACGTTCACCGGTTTTTTGGTCCTAGGGTCAATAGCGCCTTCTACTACACCGTTCATCACCTTCTCCGCGATCTTCCAGCGACGGATGTCAAACAACCTGCTGCCTTCAAATGCCAGCTCAACGCGTCTTTCCCGCTGGTAGAGTTCACGCATTTTGGCTTCGTTGTTGTACACTTTAATATCAACATTCGGCATTTTAGCTCTGTTGCGGATCATATTGATGTATTTGATCACGTCCGGATTGTTCCATTGACCGCTTTCCACCAATGCTTCCACGTACATTAAAAGCAGGTCTCCGTATCTGTAAACCATATAATCCAACGATCCGCGGCCTCTTCCTCTGTCAGCCAGATCAACGTACTTTCTCAGCCAGTAACCGGTTTTGGAAGAATAGTTAGCTGCCAGCCTGTTCGGATTGTTAGGCGAATCGTCCCATGGATTCAGGTCCCCATAAAACGTAGAGCCGGGATAAGCGATCGTCAACTCCATTCTTGGGTCGCGGTTGGATCTGTAATTCGGGCTGGCTTTGTAAATAGCCGCGCTGTCGGGTGAAAGTTCGGCCAGCGTTTTGCCTTGCTTTGTTTCGTAGGTATTCACCAAAGAGCCGGTTGGGTTAAGGCAGGCATTTCCACCAATATAACCCGGCGCACTTCTGTAAAAGGTATCGTCATTTCCACTCTGACGAATGAAGATCCGCTCCTCGTTTACTTGTCCTTCGTAGTTGAAAAGCGCGGCGTAGCTGGGATGGAGCTTATATAAATTCATATCAATCACCTGTTTTGCAGCTTTGGCGGCCTCGGCATATTGCAGGTTGTTGAGCAGTGCTACGGTTTTCATCGTGTAGCAAGCGCCTCTCGTGATCCTTTTGATATCATTCACTGCGTACAGATTAGGCAGATCGACGGAAGCTGCGTCGAGTTCGGCGAGCACAAAGTCTACAACTTCCTGCTTTGTGTTTTTCACCAGATCTGTCTCTGTCGGCAGCACAACGGTGGTCACGATCGGTATCTCTCCATAATAAAGCATGAGATCCAGATGAAACCACGCACGCAACGCCCGCGCTTCGGCGAAGTAGCGCTTTTTCAGAGCCGGCTCGATCAATGCTTTGCCTGCATGTTCCAAAAAGCGGTTCGCGCGCCGGATCGCCGTATAGTTCTCCTGCCAGACAGGCTGGATCGCTGCCCATTCCGTAGCCCGCATTTGCGAATTGGAGTTGCCGAGTGCAATGGTATTTACCTCCCCAAAAAAGTTGGCATACCAAACTGCATTGTCGGTCATTCCCTCAAACGTGATGCGGGTATTGTTCTGGTAGCGAAAGCCGCCGGTTGGTACCTGATCGTACAGGATATTCAGCGCGGTATTAATTTCGCCTTCGGTGTTCCAATAGTTTTCGTCTGTCGTGGCGGTAGGGTGATCTTTTGTTAGAAATTCATCCGCGCAAGAGGTGAGAAAGAATGTACTTATTGCTAGTATAATGATCTTTTTCATGGAATTGAATTTAGAATTTGATGTTCAGCCCTGCTGTGAAAACCTTATTCATCGGATAGTTAGCTTCACTACCGCGCGTTTCCGGATCGAAGTATTTCATCTTGCTCAGTGTGATCGCATTTTGTGCATTTACAAAAATCCGAAGGTTCGTGAGCTTGATCTTTTTCACCAGTTCAGGATTGAAATTGTAGCCCAGCTGGATATATTTCACTCTCAAAAATGCCGCATTTGTGAGCCAGTAATCCGAAGGCAATGCATTATTGCCGGGTGAAGGAGACAATCTCGGAAACATAGCGTTTGGATTTTCAGGAGTCCAGTAGTCGGTTTGGTATTGCTGCGGGGTGCCTCCGTCAAAATTCGAAGTTACGTTCAATACAGTCTGGTAGCGGCCGGTGTAATAGGCCAGGCTCTTTGTGAAACCGGTAACCTGGGTTTCAAGACTGAACCTTTTATATACAAGATTCAAATTGGCGAAGTAGCTTCCTTGAGGATTCGGATTGCCCATAATTTGCTTGTCCTCCTTATCAATATTCCCGTCCCCATTTACATCAATGTATTTGATATCCCCGATTTGCTGTCCCGGCAAAAGTGGAATACCCGAATCAATATCAGCCTGGGTCAGCAACCCTCCAGTCTTGTGCAGATAGTAGCTGTTAATTGGGTAATTTATCTCATTGATATCCAAGCCGCCACTGCCAATGTAGGGTCCGCCACGGAGCGCAATGATCTTATTATTGTAATAGGAGTACCCCGCGCTGGCGCTTAATTCAAAACTGCTGCTTAAAGATTTGGAATAATTCACCATAAACTCCCAGCCGGTATTGGAAACAGAGCCTGCATTGATTGGAAGTGTCCCTACGCCGGAGGAAAGTGAAAGCGGCGGAGTAAGCAAAATATTATCCGTTTGTTTGCTAAACCAGTCTATTGTGATGCCCAGGTTTTCAAACAGCCTGATATCAGTACCGATGTCCAGCATTTTAACAGTTTCCCAGGTGATTTCCGGGTTTCCAATCGAATTCTCTACGCCATTTCCTCCGTTTATCAGACTTTGATAGCGATATAGTTCGTTGACGTTCTCATTTCTCCCATTATTTCCCATCAATCCATACGATGCTCTCAGCTTAAAGCTCGTAAGTCCTTTCACATCTTTCAAAAAGTTTTCGTTGTGAATGTTCCAGCCCAATGCCACAGATGGAAATGTTCCCCATTTATGACCAGGGCCGAACTTGGAAGAACCATCTGTTCTGACTGTACTTTCCAGCAAGTATTTGTTGTCAAATACGTAGTTAAATTTCACAAAATAAGAAGCCAGGTTCGCCTGATCGAAGTTGGAAATGAAATTGGCTTCCCGCGAAAGACCGCCGATTGCATAGACAAAGTGCTTGCCATAAGTCTGAGAAAACTCGAGATTCGACGCCAGATAGTTGTAAGTACTGCGCCCTACACTTGATCCTTTTGAATTTCCGTATGTAAATACCAGGTTGCCGGTATAATAGTCCAGAAAGTTGTAGGAATCGCGGTTATCGATAAAGCCATTTGAATTAACCCTATACAGATACTGACCTCTCAGTTTCAGCTCGGGCGTGATTTGCCAGGTAGGTTGAAAATTAATATTGATCTGATCATCTTTATTCTGCGCAAAGCCCCCTCTTTCCAGCTCGGCCATCGGGTTCATCATTTCACCAAAATTTCCGTAAGCCTGGTAACCGTTATCTGTCAAAGGATATTTAGGGACAATATTCGGGGGTGTTGAATACACCAAATGCAGCGAGTTCCCGAATCTTACCAGCTCAGATCTCCGCCGCGACCGGGTAGCGACCAGATCCAGGAGCATAGAGACATTTTTTGTTAGAGTAACCCCGGTATTAGCCCGGAAGTTAAATCTCTCGAAATCCCGTTTAGGTGTTAATCCATCCTGATAAAGGTAATTACCACTTACCGCAAATCTCGCCAGCTCGTTCCCACCGGAAATACTTACAGAGTGATTATGGATCGCTGCATTTCTGTTCAGCATTAATTTCGACCAGTTTGTGTTCGGATAACTGATCGGGTCGCTGCCTTCGCGGGTTTTCGTGATCGCTTCGTCGCTGTACGGTTCCAGTCCGCCAATATTTGAATAGGCTTCGTTGACCATCTCCATGTACTTCGGCGCGTCGACAAATTTGGGCAGGTAAGTGGCATTCTGAACACCGGCGTAACCGTCATAGGTAACCGATAATTTCCCCGGAATACCTCGCTTGGTGGTCACCAGGATAACTCCGTTTGCCGCCCGCGCGCCGTAAATGGAAGCTGCCGCCGCATCTTTCAAAACCGTAATACTCTCCACGGTAGTCGGATCCACGGAGTTGATATCAAATGGGACTCCGTCCACGAGTACCAGTGGCGAAGAGTTACCGATCGTGGAAATACCGCGGATCAATATATTAGACCGGTCTTCGCCGGCCATCCCGCTACCTTGGGTTACCGTTAGTCCGGTAACACCGCCTTGCAGCGCCTGCGAAAGCTGGGTAATCGGCTTGTTGGCAACCGCAGCTTTTACGTCCACCTTGCCGATCGCATTGGCCAGGTTACGCGCCTTTTGTTCTGAATACCCCGTCACAACCACCTCATTCAGTGCTGTGTTTTTTTCTTTCAGGGAAACGACCATGTTTTTCGAACTCAATACAGGAAGCTCTTTCGGATCGAGACCGACAAAGCTGAAAACGAGTGTATCGCCTACATTTGCCTGGATTTCGTAATTGCCGTTCACGTCGGTTGTGACGCCGCGATCCGTTTTCTTCACCTGTACCGTTACTCCCGGCAATGCTACCGGCGGCTCGCTTCCGTCAAATACCTGTCCCTTCAAAGTGAGGGTGTCGGCGGTAAAAGGAAGTAGATGTGGGTTAATGGAGTTGAAATTGCTTGCGTTTGCTGTGCCGATGAGCAGAAAAAGGGCTGAGCAGAATGCAACGAGGAAAGCGCCCGGCTGCACACCGGGCGGACTGATTAGTCGCTGTTTTTTCATACTTTTGAATAAGGATTAGGCTTGTTTAAGCAGTGAGTTTATTCCTTTTGTGTTTGCTCTAAACTGGTTTACCAGACCAGTGAACGAGCGCATTCTCGGATCGACGGTGTTACCAGCATCGTCGATCTTTTTTGGTAAATGGATCAGGTCATAGGCATTTTGTGAGCGTGAATTGTAGATTAAATTCGATGAATGTGCTACGATGAGTAGGAGGCTCGAACTTAGTACCCATGACGTGAGCAAAAATTTTGCATTCTTTTGCTACTTTTTGTTATTATATCCTCAGCGATATCCGGTTATGGCGTACAAAAAATCGCAGGTTCAGTATAAAGTCTGACCAGCGAAGTAACTGATTTTCAAAAATGAACCAGGAATGAAAGGTGCCTCCGGGGGAGCCAAATGGCAGGACAAGTACGGAGGAGAATTGAAGCTTTGAAGCTGGGAGTTGTTGGTGGTGGCTGTAAAATAAAAACACGCAGGTTTCAAAATGAACCCGCGTGTCAAATTACACTTCATCAACAAACTAAAAACCAAATAAAACTAACACGAAAAAATTCGCTTGTCAAGTTTTTTTTGCTGTAGGAGGGGGATTCGAACCACCCACGGTGCGGTTAGCTACGGTACAAATACTGTTGGTGGTCCACCCCAGTCGACGTTAGTCGGCATTATGCCGCGTTTATCCCTTATTCACCACCCCCGAGACAGGAGGGCATGGCTGCCAATTTCATCACCCTACAATAGTGATTACCAAAAACAAATGGTCGAACTTAAACGGTTCCTTCCTTGATTTGGTTCTGCAAAATTATATTTTCCAGATTTAATTATAAAATATTTTCATTAAAAATTGTCAAAATTTACAATAATCTCATAATTTGGTCAGTAAGATTGCGAAAAATTCAAACTTTCAGACTGAAATGCAGAAATATTCAGATATTGACAGCACCGATTTGCGTATCCTTTCCCTTCTGATAGAGAATGCTGCGTTACCGTACACGGAGATAGGCAAACGCGTTTTTGTCTCCGGGGGGACGGTTCATGTACGCATGAAAAAGTTGGAGCAAATGGGCATTGTGAAGGGTTCACAGCTTGTAATAGATCCCGCAAAACTTGGGTGGGATATCAGTGCATTTCTGGGTATTTATCTCGATAAAAGCTCACTCTACGAGCAGGTCGCCACTGAACTGGAAGGTATTCCGGAGGTGGTCAACATTCATTATACGACGGGTATTTATAGTATTTTTTTAAAAATCGTTTGCCGCGACACCGGGCATTTGCGCGAAATCCTTCATGACAAAATTCAAAAGGTAAATGGGATACAGCGGACAGAGACCTTTATTTCGCTGGAAGAGCGGATCAGCAGGTCAATTCCCCTGACGGAAAGTTAAATTTCGCTTTTCGGTTGACTTCGGAAAAAACTTCTCCTATTTTTGTATTGTATATATAAAAAACTTATATATATTCGCTTAATCAAATTTTAACTCATGGAGAATAACACAACAAGTAACGAATATGTCCGGGGCACCCTCAAAACCATAGTGCTGAATTTGCTGGCCGAACACGATCGGATGTACGGATATGAGATAACCCAGGAGGTAAAAGAGAGAACAGGCGGCGCCATTGCTTTGACGTTCGGCGCGCTTTACCCTGTTTTACATAAATTGGAACAAGAGGGAATGTTGCTAACCGAGTCGGTGGAAGTGGACGGTCGCCTTAGAAAATATTATTCACTGACCAGCCCGGGAAGTGAAGCCGCGCGTAATAAAACCAATGACCTTGAACGTTTTATAGACGCTGTCAGACTCTTACTCGCTCCTAAAAATCTAGCAACGGAATAAATTTGTTACATGGCTGAAATCTAAACAGATGGTTCTATGAAACGCCTTCACGAAGACCGGATCGATTTAATTAAATCATACCTGAAGTCAAGAAAATTAAGTCCGGAGTTGCTCCCGGAGATACTTGATCATTTGGCTTGCGAGGCTGAGGAGCGGCTGTGGGACGGGAAACCGTTCGAGCAGATATATAGCAGCATTGTTGAAACCGCAGATAACGAGGTAGTTCTGAATCTGAATGCGGATCATAAGAACCTGTTAGCCATGGAAAAATCCCTCAATGACATTGTGTTCGAGGGGAGGAACAAATTGTACGGAGCGTATGATCTTCGGAAATCATACGGGCAGACTATTCAAAAATCCGTTTTAATGGGCGTCGCATTGTTTGGAATGATCGTATTTTTCCCAAACCTGTACGCCCGGCTTGTCCCTGATCCGAAGCCCGGTGATATTGCTTATATCGTTGAGGCGAGGCCGATTGATATCACAAGGGAGCTTCCGAAACCAATGCCGGAAAAGCCAGAACCTGCGCCAGAAGCTAAAACATTGCGCTCGCTGCCTCCGGTGGTCATGCAGGATGATGAGGTGGCAATGGAAAACCTGCCCCCTGTATTAAAAGAGCTGGAAAACGCTGCTCCGGCGGCGAAAACGCTGGAAGGAATCGAAGACCTTGAAATCATTGTGCCCCCGGCAGCGGAATTCGGCAATGCGAAAACAGCAGCCGCGGATGTGAAAACGAGAGAAGAAAGTATCTTTTTACACGTTGAGCAAGCGCCCGAGTATATGGGAGGGGTTCAGGCAATGGCGGCTTTTTTACAGAAGAATTTGAAATATCCTGTTGCTGCTGCAAGGGCCGGTATTCAGGGAAGAGTGTTTGTGCAGTTCACTGTGGGATCTGATGGAAATATTGAAGATGTAACTGCGTTGAAGGGAATTGGTTTTGGCTGTGACGAGGAAGCTGTGCGGGTGGTGAAAATGATGCAGAACTGGATGCCAGGCCGCCAGGCGGGAAATCCGGTGCGCGTAAAGTTTACATTGCCAATTGCTTTCCAGATCAACTGACACTGAATGTCATTACGTAAATTGCCTTCCGCTATTGGGAAATCCTCGCTTCGGTGAGGATTTTTTTGTTTTTTTGTTTTGTTAAAATCAAAAATACATTAGAAAAACGGTTGCGTAAAAAAAAGGCAACTTTATAAAGATACATGTACGCAATCGTTGATATTGAAACTACCGGAGGAGGAGGCGCGGCGCGGATTACTGAGATTGCAGTTTTCAGGCACGACGGTCTTAAAATAGTCGATTTTTTTCATTCCCTCATTAATCCTGAGATTTACATCCCACCCTTTATTACGAAGCTGACCGGGATTGATAACGAAATGGTAAAGGATTCGCCCACATTCTACGAAGTTCAGGATGCGGTACGTGCCGTGACCAAAGACGCTTATTTCGTCGCGCACAACGTACGTTTTGATTATGGATTTATAAAAAGGGAATTCGGGGCTTTTGACGAATACTTCCAGCGCGATCTGCTTTGTACTGTGCAGCTTAGCCGCAAAATATTTCCGGGCTTGAAATCGTATTCTCTGGGAAATCTTTGCCAGAGCCTGGAAATAGGTATTGAAAACCGCCACCGTGCGCACGGCGATGCAGAGGCGACGGTGAGATTATTTGAAAAGCTCCTGGTCAATGATAGGCAAAAGCTGATCCCGATTGATTTTTACCAGTAACGGCCTGCTTATTGGTTTGGAATGATTTTTTAAGTTGCTACTTCAAAGTTTTCAACCTAAACAGTACTTTCCATGAAAGCCTACCTGAGTTACCTGATTGTTTTCCTCCTGACATTTTCCCTGACAAGCTGCGAAGTAGTAGGCGGCATTTTCAAGACCGGTATGTGGGCAGGTGTGATAGTTGTAGTGGCGGTCATTGCAGTTGTAATCTGGTTACTTTCCAGAGTATTTGGCGGTGGTCGGCGATGATATGTTAATCCAGCAGCTGGCGATATAAAATTCCTGCCGGGCTTGTTTATCATGATTCTCCGTTTAATCTTTGCACTCGCTGAGCGCCTACTCAGATTGAACGGGGGATTAGCTCAGTTGGCTAGAGCGCTTGCATGGCATGCAAGAGGTCGTCGGTTCGAATCCGATATTCTCCACCTGATTATCAACCACTTACAAATTATTTGTAAGTGGTTTTTTTATTTAGATCGAACATAGGTCGAACGTTTTTAGTCAAGTTCATTGAGTTTTTCTGGGTCCGTTCGCACTTATCTCACCCATTTTTTATGCTTCGACTTCTGCAAAAACATCAAAAGCGAATTATAAATCGACTAACAAAACTCTGTGTTCGATTATGCGGTGGTAATTTCGAAATTCTTCCAAGAGGTGAGGTTCACGCGATTTACTTGGAATAGAAGCTGAATTAAGGCTTTTTAGTATAGCAAACAAAAATGGCACCCACCTTTAAATGCAGGTTAATATCTGAAATAATAATAAAAGGCAGGTCTTTGCTGGTATAAAGATAATCCAATGCCGATTGGCCATCCGTAAAATACATTCGTTGATTAGGGTATCCTAATTCACCAAAACTTCTTCCAATACGAATTTGTCGTCAGGGTCATCTTCTATAATGATAATTGGGCCATCTTTATCCATTTGATAATAAGTTTAGTGTAGATTAAATACCTACTTAAACAGCTTGTCTTTTTAAGTCAATTACACATAAGATTACTTCAAACAGGCAAGTAATTAGTTAACGCCTGGTTGCTTGATTGGGAAAACATTGTGCCACCTATAATAACTTTCTGTACCTTATAGGAATAATTATTTGATGATGTGGCATTTACGCTCAACATCCTGCACCTAACCTTACCATCTTAATGAATTCAATTGAACCAAATCACATTGTTGCCATCGGTGCATCGGCCGGGGGCCTTGATGAGCTGATTTCTTTTTTTGAAAACACACCTCTGGATGGTATTGCCTACGTTGTGGTCCAGCATTTATCCGCTGATTATGAAAGCAGGTTAGCAGAAGTCTTATCCAGGTACAGCAAGCTGACCATGGTACAGGCGGTAGAAGGGACGGGCATTGCATCCAATTATGTATATGTGATCCCGGGAGATAAGTTTATGACCGTTAAAAGGGGACATTTACATTTAAGCGATAAAACCGACGTGCGCGGTCCGCACATGACCATCAATACCTTCTTATCTTCCCTTGCCGCTGACTGCGGCCCAAAGGCGATTGGCGTCATCCTGTCGGGCCTGGGCTCTGATGGCAGCGATGGTGTAAAAGCAATTAAGAAGGCAGGCGGGATGGTGATTGCCAGAAACCCGCAAACCACCGAATTCAACAGCATGCCTTCCAATGCAATCGCCACTGGAATGGTGGACTTTATTGTGGAGCCCGAGGCAATGCCTGGCGCTATCGAAGAATATGTTAAGCGGGAAATTGAACTACTAGCGGCCGGCATCTCTGATGGAGAAAATATGGCTGGTTTGATCGAGATCATAAGCCAGCAGCTTCCACTGGATTTTTCAGACTACAAGCAGTCGACTATTTTGCGCCGGATCAAAAGAAGGGCGGCTTATAACAACTTTGAACGCCTGGAAGCTTACCTGGAATTTGCCAAAGCTTCCCCTGATGAAATTGAAGCGCTTGCCAAAGACTTCCTGATTAGCGTGACTGCTTTTTTTAGGGACACGGAAGCATTTGACGTGCTGGAAAAACGGGTACTGCCTTCTATCATTAAAAGTCTCTCCAATGGCCAGGAAATTCGGATATGGGTTACTGGTTGTGCGACGGGCGAAGAAGCCTACTCAATGGCTATCCTTGTGCGAGAGCTTTTAGGGGAAAAGATCCAGGACCAGCAGGTGAAAATCTTTGCTACCGATATTGATGCTGCTGCCCTGGCGCATGCCAGCAAAGGCATTTACGCTGCTGCCATAGTGTCCAAAATGCCACAATCCTACCTGGAAAAGTACTTTGTGCAGGAAGGGGAAGATTACAAGGTAACTGCTGCTCTACGGAAAATGGTCATTTTTTCCAGGCATGATTTGGTGAAAAATCCGCCCTACTGCAATATGCATCTGATCAGCTGCCGCAACCTGCTGATCTACATGACCCCGACCCTGCAGCAGAAAATTTATCACATGCTCCTTTTCGGGCTTAAACCTGACGGTTACCTGTTTCTGGGGTCCAGTGAGAACCCGTCGCCCATATTAAAAAGCCTGAAAGTCATTGATAAAAATGCAAAGATCTATAAGAAACTGGATGCTATCCCATCCGTAAACTTTGAGACATTTACCCTGCCTGACTATACCTACCATAAGCCGGCCAGCTTAGGGGTTTCTCAACCGGAAACAAATAAGATCCCCGACCGCACCCTGGATGGGGCAATCCATGAAACCATCCTTAACGAAGAGCAGCGCTTGCTTATTTGTGTTGATGAAAACAACAAGGTGCTTAAATCTTATGGTGTCACCGGCAGGTTCCTGGTTCAGAAGATCTTAACATCGGATCTGACCGAGCTTCTGCCTGGCCCTCTCAACATTGCCTTCAAAACAGCCTGCAAAAAAGTCAGCGAAACCCTCAAAAAAGCAGTGATCACAGGGGTGCAGGTCCAGCAAGGACAGGAAACGATTAAAGTAAATCTGTCAGTTAGCCCGATGGTTTATAAAGGCCGGCCTAACGGTTTTTTAGTGATACAGTTCACCCAGGCCGAAGGTTCCGGCCTCCCAGCAGGGGCAATGCAGTTTGACGAGAAGCTGTATCTGGACGATTATACCAATTTTTTGGAGCAAGAAAACAAAGATCTGAAAGAGCAACTGACCGCTGCCAGCGAAAAGCTGTTTGCACTCAACGAGAACATGCAGTCTTTTAATGAAGAGCTGCTTTCGGCTAACGAGGAGATGCAGAGCACCAACGAGGAAATGCAGTCCATTAATGAAGAGCTGCACACGATCAATGCGGACTATCATTTAAAGAACAGGGAGCTATTAGAGCTCAACGATGACCTGAACAATTATTTCAAAAGCAATATCAATGGTCAGCTCTTTGTCAGCTCGGATCTTCGCCTGATGCGGTTTTCGCCTGGGACCGTCCGGCATATTAACTTGCTTGAAAGCGATATTGGGCGTCCTATCAATAATATCTCGACTAATTTCAGGTTTGAAACCCTTTCTGATGACATAACACACGTCCTGGACAACGGTTATCCTATTACCCGGGAAGTACAGTCTAATGATGGAAAATGGTACCAGGTTATGACCATGCCCTATATCCAGCAGCTTGGCAATAAAAGGACGGGGGCTATCATTACTTTCAATGATATTAGCAGCCTGAAAGAGATACAACATCAGCTGGACAAAAAGAATGAAATCCTGACCCGCATCAACGGCGACCTAGACAATTTCGTACATACGGCATCTCATGACCTGCTGGGGCCGCTGAGTAATATAGGCATAAGTATCGGCCTATTAACTGAAATGCGTGCAGACGACCAGGAGCTAAGGCCGATTTTAGACATTTTGGGCAATTCAGTGAAAAAGTTTGGGGCCCTGATCCATGATATTGGCACAGTAGCTAGAATTGAGGACGAAGGCATTTCGACCGAGATGGTAGATATGAATGAAATTTTGGAGAGCATCCTGTGGAGCCTGGGCGATAAGATCAAGCAGAGTGGGGCGGTGATTACAAGTGATCTGAAAGTGGGCCAGATCCTCTTTTCTAAAAAGAACCTGAGAAGCATCTTGTTCAACCTGGTGTCAAACGCGATTAAGTACCGATCAGAGGATACACCTGTTGTCACGATCCAAACTTCGAGTGTAGGCGAATTCACTGCCCTGACAGTCCAGGATAATGGGACTGGCATAGCCGAAGGCGACATTGATAAGATCTTTCATAAGTTCCACAGGCTCCAAACTGATCATGAAGGACAGGGGATCGGGCTTTATCTGGCAAAGAAAATAATCGATGCTGCCGGTGGCAGTATCCGGGTGGAAAGCACTCCGGGTACGGGAAGCAAATTTGTGATCTATTTCCCGTTAGCCGGGCTGCAATAATAGACTGCTAATGAGTGCTACGGTTTACCAAGATCATCCACGCTCTATCACCAAATTACTATGGCAAAAAACAAACCGGCCCCGTCAGGAAAAGTTGTAGTCATCGGCACGTCTGCCGGCGGCCTTAATGCATTGAAAACATTAATCAATCAACTGCAAGAAGATTTTCCAGCGCCGATACTGGTTGTCCAGCATATTTCAGCGGACGCGACGGGCAGCGTTCTTTTGGACCTGCTTAACAAGCAGACTAATATCCACTGTGAGCATGCCGTAAATGGGGAGATCCTTAAAAACGGACATTTGTATCTGGCACCTTCTGATCACCATCTAATGATCAGTGACGACCAGAAGATCCTTGTCACCAAAGGCGCGCAGGAAAACCGCTCGCGTCCAGCGATTGATCCATTGTTCCGCTCGGCTGCTGTTGTATTTGGCAGCAACGTAATTGGGATCTTGTTAACGGGTTATCTGGATGATGGCACAGCCGGGATGATCGCTATCAAGCGGTGCGGCGGTACGTGCATAGTTCAAGATCCGGCAGATGCAGAATATCCTGATATGCCTGCCAATGCCATCAAACAGGTCGATGTTGATTTTTGCTTGCCCCTCATGGAAATGGGCGGTTTATTGTATCAGCTCCTGGCGGTAAAACCAGAAAAAAGGAAGCCTATTCCCCAAGATATAATGATCGAAGCAAAAATTGCCAAACGCGTGTTAAGCGATTTACCGGCTGTTAATTCCCTCGGAGATCAGGTGCCTTTCAATTGCCCGGGTTGTGGCGGTGTGCTATGGAAAGTAGACAAAGGCCCCTTAACGCGTTACCGCTGCCACACAGGCCACGCTTATACTGCGCAAGCCTTAATCGCCGAGCAGACTTTGAAAATTGAAGAGACGATGTGGACAGCCCTTCGCATGTTTGAGGAAAGGAGAAATCTTTTAACCACTTTTGCCAAAGAACAGAGTGGGGCAATCAAAAAATCGGCGCTCGAAAGAGCAGAACTGTCCCAGGTACACATTGACCGGATTAAAGCAATCCTGCTTGCTGATGACAAGGGGACTGCTCAGGATACACCCACTTAACTAACTTAGACGTGCAGTGGGCATACTGATTAGTCGTGTAAATCAGGGTTGTAATCAAACATTAAAACACTTATGAACAAAAAAGGACCTATTGTAATTATAGAAGATGACATGGACGACCAGGATATCCTGTCTGAAATCTTTAAAGAACTGAACTATAAGAATGAGCTGGTTTTCTTTGGAGACGGTGTACAAGCTTTGGAGTACTTGACATATATAGATATTGAACCTTTTCTTGTCCTTTCTGACATAAACATGCCCAAATTAAATGGGATGGAATTATATGAAAAAATTCATAACAACGAAGATTTGAGATTGAAATCCATCCCATATCTTTTCTTTTCTACAAGTGCAGAACAAGAGCATGTAATCAATGCTTATTCAAGGTCTATTCAAGGATTCTTTATCAAGCCAAGTAATTACGATAAATTGAAAAAAATGATAGTCAAAATTGTAGAGTACTGGCAAGAATGTGAATCACCTAACTACATCAAAAATGCTCAATAGCAAATTTTGATATAGTGGAACTTTGAGCGAATCAGTAGGGCGGGATAAAGGAGTATGCCGTCAATGATGTAGTAGCCATGTTTCAGAGTCATCTCCTTGCAAACCTTCTGATTCATTCGCTTCCGGAGCATTATCGGGTACTCGCACGAATCATTAACTTTGGAAGCTAGGATAAACTTGGTTGAGAGTGCCATCAGTGCATATTTTGATCAAAATTAGGTCGAACATAGGTCGAACATTTCCTGTCTAAGGATAATTAAGCAAACTTAAAGAAAATCAATTAACTGACTAATATTCAATATGTTAGACTGTTTTTTATCGAATCCGATATTCTCCACAAACTAATTTTAAGCTTAAAAACCTTTCAGACCGGAAGGTTTTTCTGTTTCTGGTATAAACCCAATGCTAGTATCTGATCAACTCTGTTTGCCAACTTTTTACACTGGTTAAAAGTTGTTCAGAAGCCTCAATCTCTATCTTTCTTGCAGAGACACTCTCAATATTAAAGCCGAACGGGACATTTTTTTGCCGACAGAATTTCGCGATATCCCTTGCAATATCAAGACAGATATGAATGGATTTTTCCAGCATGTTTTCACTTTGGCTGAGCTCTTCGGAAAGATGATCAGGAACATTAATTCCCAGCCAATTTAGAAACTGCAGCGTTTTAGCCGAGCCACAGGGTGTTAATGTGAAAATTATGTACGGTACTTGTAGTCCTCTGATTTCGCACTCGGCTGATAGATCAGTGACGAGTTTCTGCATATATTCCAGGTTATAGACACACTGGGTTATGAAATAGGAGCAGCCCTCGGAAGCTTTTCTCAGCAATCGAATGTGCTCTGCGTTATCGGATGAATGTCTTTCTGCGATTGCTACTCCTCCAAGCATTCCTCCGGTCTGGGCTTCATTCCAAAGGTTATACGCGTCTTTTAAATGCATAACAGCTTTTTCGTCCCGGGAGGGAAGGCCAACAAGGACAAGTGAATCGGCTGCGGATGTTGATGACATGATATTCCGCATTTGCTCTGGATTACGCTTGCCTACGGAACAGTAAACAATCTTGGAGATTCCCGATATGTGAATGTACTGATCGGCGAATGTCCATGCATCCAGTGTTGGTGTGAATGGGAAGGGGCGCTGCTGGGAAGTCCGGGATGTTTCATCCTGCAAATCGTAAATGACAAGTCCGTCGGCACCGAGCGCCATAACCCTGTCACTCTGCACTTTGCCAATTTCTCTGATCCTTTCTTCCGGACTTTCCAGTCTTGGAGGTGTAATGCCGTACAAGATAATTCCAGATTCCCGATTGGCTAGTTTGGTTATAAACATTGCATACAATTTAGTCATGCAATTTAACCCGGGAGGTCGAAAAAACCTTGGAAGTGACTGTTAGGTTCGATTTCGAGGCTAGTTTGGTAGAGGAAAATGTGTGTCTAAATACGTCTGGAATCCTTAGAAACGGGGTACCGGATCGCCCTTTTCCAGACATAGGATAAGGTATTTAAGTGCAATGGTCACTGGCTGAGGTCAGTCGGTTTTGCCATATAAGCGTTCGCATAACGTTGATAACATGCATTAATATCTTTCCAGGCAGAAATACAAAGAGGCGGCAAGTGATCCTGGCCGCCTCTCTGCTGTTCGTCTGACATCAACTAACCTGTGATAATGTCTTTCACTTTATCCAGAAAGTCTGAGTCAGGCTTTACACCTTGCTCAATTTGTCCATGAATCTCCTTGTCTGCCGGCGCCAGCATAGGTTCGCCTCCTGTAGGGACCGCCTTCTCGAACGTAAATATGCCTTTACCGTCGATCGAAGTGCCTTCGGTCCATCGTCCGCTGGCCGTGGTGGCGCCAATGCTTGTGCTGATGAAGCTGTAAGCCACATTCTCATTCTGCAAATTCGCCGGGAAACTGTTCGGAATGGGATGGGTATCTGGTCCAAGCTCTTCCAGTACCGCCATCCATTGGTTCTGGTGCATGGTGTCACGTGCAATCAAAAAGGATAGCATATCCTTCATACCCGCGTCGTCGGTCATTTCATACAGACGCGTGGCCAGTACCCTTCCCGTCGCTTCGGCCATTACATTTGCGTGCATATCGGCTGCGATATTCCCGCTGCCTACCACCCAGGAGCCATTAAATGGGACACCATTAGCATCGCATGCCATTGCGCCCAGGCCGGCAGACAAGATATGTCGCGGGTCGCGTCCGCCCATTACAGCTTCCACCATCGGGTTGCTCATCGCCATTTCGTCTTTCAATGCGCTGGACGAGCCTTCCAGATTCAGGCATACAGCCGTGGCCAGCATTTCAATATGCGCAATTTCTTCGGTCCCTGTTTCCAGAAGCATGTCCCTGTACTTCTTGGGCCCCCGCGAATTCCAGGCTTGAAAAAGATACTGCAGACATACACGCATCTCGCCTTCTATCCCTCCGATAGCTTGCTGAAGAAGTTTTGCAAATTGAGGGTTTGGCTTGTCAACCCTTACATTGTACTGAAGTTTTCCATCGTGATAAAACATTCAAGAAAAATTTAGGTGAGAAATGGCGCGGGCTACATAAAAACTGTACCAGTATCCCTCAGAGTGCTCATTTACCTTTTTTTCTTTTAATTAAATTTCTGACGAGCTGAACCGCGTAGAGCAGGAGCAAGCCGATGATGATGAAATTGAATACCTTTCCCACCATGTCGAAGGCACCCTGATATTTGTTCCCGAAATAAAAAGCGGCGAAAAAGACAAGCGACGACCAGATTAGTGTACCGACAAAGGTGTAAATCAGGAATTTAGCGGGTTTCATCGCTACCAATCCCGCCGGGATGGATATGAAAGTTCTGAAAGTTGGTACCATTCTTCCCCAGAAAACCGCCGCGGTAGCGTGCTTATCAAAGAACCGGAGCGCTTTTTGGTAGGATTTTTCCGAAAGTCCGACCCACATACCCTTTTTGCTGATCCATTTTTCCAAACGATCATGGCCCACTTTATTTCCTACCCAATACCAGAAACCTGCACCCGCCAATGAGCCGATAGTCGCAGAAAGGACCGCCAGAAATGGGTTTAACTCGCCCTGGGCTGCGGTAATACCGCTGATTGACAGGATGATTTCTGACGGCAGCGGAGGGAAAACGTTTTCCAGAAGCATCAGGAGAAAGATTGCGAAGTAACCTGCTTGGTTAATAAATTCTTCGATTAGAGAGGTCATATTTGGAAGCGAAGCGAATTTCAAAAAGGTGCCAGTTTTAAAAATGGTGCCACTAGCGTTTTTGATTATGTATAATTTTATTCTTTTTCAAATTCAGAATTTGAACTATTGCTGCTCGCCTAGCCTTGCATAGTACATATCCATATAACAAGTATGTTCTGGTGAAAAGTAGAAAATCCTATACAAGCCTGATTTCTGCGCTGCTGGTCTGGCTGCTGTGGACACCCTGCATAGGGCAAAAAAAGTATGAACATGAGTTCAGCATTAAGTCGGACGCAGTTCCGCAAGCAGCAGCCGACTTCGTTTCTTCGGTGTTCAAGAAATCAAAAATCCATTGGTACGGGGAAGAAAGTCTTACAGGGAAATCAATAGAGGCGAAACTGAAACATGCGGGCAGGCGGTATAGTATCGAATTCGATGAATCAGGGACTATTCAGGACGTTGAAATATTGTCGGGTATCAATGATATGCAGCCTGATAGTCGGGCGAAATTGAAGGAGAACCTGAATAAGGAGTTTTCGCATTATAAAATCGTGAAAACCCAGCTTCATTGGAAGGGCCCGGTGGACGCATTGAAAGAATCGGTGATTCAAAACATTGCTGCAAAGGGTGTGCTGACCAGATATGAGCTGGTGTTGAAGGGCTCCAAAGGTAAAACGGAAAGTTATTATGAAGTACTGGCCGAAGAAAACGGAACGATCGTGAGTGTCCACCAGATCGTTCAACGCAACACTGATAATCTGATTTTTTGATGTACAGATCTGGTATTACCTCTCTCCTTCTACTGTTTATCTTACCGGTTGCCGTATTTGGTCAGTCCAGTTTCCGCACTGGTACGCTTCCTCAACTTAATGTGAATATCAAACTTGCGGAGGGCTGGAAGCTGAACACAAAGCTGGAAGCCCGGCAGATATTTTTTGAAAAGGAGCCCGGATCAGCCACCAGCCGTCAATTACGGTACGAAAGGACCGATCTGAGCACGGTACTCACCAGGAAGATCTCGGCCGATAACACAATTGGAGCGGGCTATCTGGTCAGGCACGAAGGCAGCGAATTTACCCACCGCCTTATTCAGCAGTTCAGTAATGTTAAAAACTTCGAAGTGATCAGCCTCGCGCACAGGATCGTGACCGATGAAACATTCAGTCCGGACGAACCGGTGGAATTTCGGGCGCGGTACCGTGTGGGGATAGAAATGCCGCTGAACGGCCGGCAGGTCGACCCCAGGGAATTTTATAGTAAAGTTAATAACGAGTATCTCGGGTTGTGGTCAGATGGCGAAGCGGACCTTGAAATCCGTGGGTTACTTGCTTTGGGATACAATGCCACCGACAGTAATAAAATAGAGCTTGGATTTGAATACCGGGTGAATGAGTTCGATAATCCGGCAAAAGCCCAGCAGTTCTGGCTGACAATCGGATGGTTTGTTAGTATTTGAATCCGACCCGCAGAAACGCCGGAAGGAAGTAATCGACAAGAAATTAGCGTAGATATTTCAATAAAATCAGTAAGCCCGGTCGTAGTTTGGCCGGGCTTACTGATTATGCGTCTTTTCTGATTTTAGTCATTTGTGGTTCCTGCGCCACCTCCGGTATTGCTACCTTGTTTGTTCTTCCGTTTCTTCGATTTTTTGGAATCATCCGGGGTTCCTGTTCCTCTTGAATCCTGGCCCACAGTGCTCTGACTGCCAGAGGTTCCCGATGCTCCTGCGCCAGAGGTACCGGTAGTACTGCCAGTTCCGGAGCTGCCGGTGGAGGTTCCTGATTGGCTCTGACCGCCGGTAGTTGATGTACCTGTGCTGCCCGATGTTCCGGTTGTACCCGAAGTTCCGGTAGTTCCTGTCCCCGAGCTGCTAGTGGAGCTACCCGATTGGCTCTGACCGCCGGTAGATGATGAACCTGTACTGCCCGAAGTTCCGGTTCCGGTAGCGCCCGAAGTTCCAGTAGCTCCGGTGGTTCCCTGCACCTGGCTGCCGCCGGTTTGTCCGGTTCCTGAAGTGCTGCTGGAATTTCCTGTCTGGCCCTGACTACCGGTAGTACCCGATGTTCCGGTAGTACCTGATGTTCCGGTAGTACCGGATGTTCCGGTGTTACCTGTTCCCTGGACCTGGCTGCCGCTGGACTGCCCGGTTGTTCCGTTGGTAGATGAACCGCTCTTGTTTTTGTCTGTACCTTGCGTCGAAGTGCCGCCTTGATTTGTTGTCTGGTTCTGCTGCGAACTCGTTCCGGTCGATTGTGCGTAAGATGTGCCCGCTGCAAGTAACAGGAACATTGAAACACTTAGGATTACCTTTTTCATTTTTTCTTTTAGTTTTTGATGTGACGAATATGCTTCAGACCTGAAGCGGCAACGCATTTATAAAAACTGTTCCCGCGAAATCTGTGGATAAAAATCTCATCGCAGATTTATCTTGCTCGCATTCATCATATTGTAGAAAACCTGAGACCCGGTACCTGCTTCTAAAAAGAAAAATTATAACGCACCGAAAATGCTCTTCCCGGCAGGTTATAGCCGCGTTTTTCGTAATAATTCTCATCCGTCAGATTGGCGACTTTCAGGCCTAGTGAATGATGCGCGTTGACTTTAAATGATGCGGCAAAATCCACCACGGCGTAGCATGGATATTCAATTTCCGGATTGATCGGGTCGGTGTAATCAATGTCTTTGCGCTGACCGACCGATCTTCCGGAAAGGCGCAGTTGCAGCCATTTCCGGTTGTCATACTGAATGCCGTAATTGAATGTGTTTTTAGCCACATTCTGAATGTCACGCTCCACCGCAGAAGCATCTGTTCCAACGATCAATTCCTTCGCTTTTAGCAGAGAAGAGCCCGTGAGAAATGCTTTGAATGAATAACGATAATCCTGAAACACACCAAAATCAAACGAAACTTCCGTCTCAATCCCCTGGATCGCCGCGTCCGCTGCATTTACAAATGTTGCTCTCGAAACAATGACCTCGCCATTGCCCTGCGGTTCGTTAACCACATTGATGATCTTAGCAATTCGATTATTTACCTTGGTTGAAAAGTAAGTAAGTCCGGCTGTGAGCCCCGAACTCGGTTTGTTATATTGAAACCCCAAATCCCAGCTCAAACTGCTTTCGTTCTTCAGATCCGGATTTCCGGCTGTGACCGCGATCCTTCCTTTGGCATCCTTAACCTCATTATAACCCGCCACCGAGTAAGCGTCCGTTGTCACGAATGCTCTGCCCGTAGCCACTTTCAGCCGAAGATTTGAAGCAAGCGCATAGGTGATTCCCAGGCTCGGGCTGACAAATGGGGTCGTTTTTTTACCGGCCTGATAAGTCGGTAAAAGCGCTGTTTCTTTTACATTGAATGTAATGTTGTCATAGCGCACACCCGGTTGAAGCGTCCATTTTTTGTAGTTTAAAAGGAGTTGTGCGTAAAAAGCAGACGAAGTGATTGAATAGGCAGGCTGCGTCGGCGCCCGTTCGGTCGTGTCATTGCTCCATCTTCGGCTGCTCGTTTGCGCATTCAGATAGTCGTAACCCAGCATAATCGTATGCTTTCCGATCTTCCACGAATCCTTAATTTGTGCACCGGTCCACTGGTTTTCTCCTTCTGCCGAGCGGAAAGGAGTTACTGGTTTTCCGGCAACATTCAGGGTGAAGTTTCTTGTATTCTCCTGTGCATAAAAGATTTTAACGCTTGGCTCATGATTTCCAATAATGCCGGAAACGGCCACATCAACCGCATTTCTGTCGTTGTTTTTTTTACTCGCCTCTGCACTTCCGGAAGATATTTCACCGGGTGATTCCACGTTTCTTGCAACAAAATTTTCTCCGCTAACATCGATCCGCCAGTTCTTGCTCAGCTGATATCCCAGCCGCGCCCGCCCGGTGTAATAATGCAGGTTTGTAAATGGCCTGCGCTGTCCGTCCGTAACCGTTTCATCGACCTGCTCGACGGGAATATCCGTATAATTTTTCTGTGCATTTTCAAATCCAAGTAAATTCCGCAGCAGATTATTCTTGCCAATTTTATAATCTCTGGCACGCTGAAAAAAAGCGAACGAAACATCATAATCGAGCTTTTTGGTCAGGTTTCCGCCCGCATTAAGCCCGGCCTGCATGGTTGCAAAACTCCCATATTCCACAAATGCATTCCCCTTGGTTGCACCCTGAGATTTGGTGCGGATAATGTTGATCACCCCACCCATCGCCTGGGAACCATACAGCGAAGAGGCCGGACCTTTCAGCACTTCAATGTGCTCAATTCCATTCAAATTGATCTGGGATAAATTGGTAACACCCGCCGGACGGCCATCGATCAGCAGCAATGTGCGCTGATTCAGCCCGGAAAATTGCGGCCGGAATCCGCGGATCCCGATGCCGGAAGACAAGTTTGGATATTGAATCACGTCAACCGCCGCCAGCTTGCGCACAATGTCGGTAATGTCAGTAGCCGGGGTAAGTTTTAAGTCTTCACTGGAAATAATCGCAAGCTGTTGCGCGAGATTTTCCTTCTGCGTTTCAAAGCGCGTTGCGGTGACCACGATGGGGTTGAGCAAATTGGTTTTGCTGGAATCTGTAACTGGATTCTGTGCTTTTGCACATAGCGAAATCGCCAGCAATGCGGCGATATGGTAAGTAAATGTTTTCAATATTAAAATGAATTGGAGAGCGTGATCGCTCCGATGACAATAGAAAAAGCGCCTACGAGATAATTGACGATCCGGAAAAACTGCTCACGTTTGGAGACATACCGGCTGATTGATAAAGCAAAAAAATAGCCATAAGCGGACATGGACAGAATGATTCCCAAACTTTGAATAACGATAATCCAGACAGCAGTGCGCGCGTCACTCGCCGCCAATGTAAGCGCCACCGCGCAAGCCCCGCCCGTCCCGGCCAGCCCATGCACCATCCCCACCCAAAAAGAGCGGCTTACCTGCTGCGGCATATTCGTGTAAATTCGTGCATCCCGTGGCAAGAAATTCCGCCTGATCGCAACAATCCCCAGCCAGATCATCAACGGCCCAACAAGCATTTCCACCTTCCCGGAAACTTCCAGCGAAAGCTGAGATTTAAGTAACAAAACCAAAACCGCAAACAAAATAAGGCTTAGAGAATGCCCCAGCGCCCAATGCATAGACCGCCAGATGAGTTTCCAGCGCCGCGCCGGACCCTGCTTTTCGTCGATGGCCAGCACAGAAACGGCCGCCATATGATCGGGTTCAAAAGAATGCTGGATGCCTAAAAGAAGGGAATCGACAAGTAAGTAATTGACCATAACAATCGAATAAGGTTTCGCCCAAAAGGCACTGAACTTATCCGGATTGAAAACAGGAGCATACAAGAGGAGGGGCAAAGACGCACACGCCCTGCCGACATCCTATCGCCTTTCTTCCCGAAAGCAAAACGGATATTCTCAACTGGCAGGTCTTCTGGCTCGTTCAACTTCTAACGCCTTCCCGGGACAATTTTGAATGAGTGAATGAGTGAATGTCTAATATTCACTCACTCATTCACTCATTCGGTAATTCAAAATTATACCCCAGTGGCATTATGTCAGAAGCTTGTAAATTGAACTTACAGCAGCGGGAACTGCTCCGGAATTACACCGGATTCCCTTTTAATTCCGCCAAAGGCGGACACCAAATGAAGCGGCAAAGCTAGATCTTTTTTAATCTACTTTGTTAACATTTACCATATCTTTGGCCCAATAACGAGTTCTTTACATTCTTTTTTCCAACAGAAATAGGTTTTACAAATCAGTAAATTAATAGGGAATCGTGTGAGAATCACGAGCTGTCGCGCAACTGTAAGTAACGCAAACAACTGCCGTTCAAGAACGTCCACTGGGGAACAATTTTGAATGAGCGAATGAGTGAATGAGTGAATAAAACATTCAGTCATTCACTCATTCACTCATTCAAAATTCAAAACCCCGGGAAGGACGAACGTCAGGTTACAAGCCAGGAGACCTGCCTTTTTCAAAGTTGACGATGCTTTCGCGAGATGAAGCAAGTCGGTCCGGATATCTGTTTTTCGTGGTTTTAACAACGCGAAACTGCAACAGGCGTGCTCCTGCACGACATGCTGGCTTCCTCTTCTGATCGCATCGTGAAAATGATGCAAGGAGCTTTTAACACATTCAAGATCAGTTAAAAGAATGGAAGCAGCCGCATGAAATCGCATTTCCTAATTTCAGCACCATCAACCAATTCGGGTAAAACGACGGTTACCCTGGGATTGCTGCGCGCGCTGAAAAATCGGGGACTATCCGTGCAGCCCTTCAAATGCGGCCCGGACTATATTGACCCGATCCACCACGCACGTGCTTCCGGAAATGTCAGCATCAACCTGGACACATTCATGGCTTCTGAAAGTCATGTTCGGGATCAATATCAGGTGTATTCCGAAGCTGCGGAAGTGTCGGTTACCGAGGGCGTCATGGGTTTGTTTGACGGGGCCGACAAAATGAAGGGAAGCAGCGCGGAAATTGCCGAGCTGCTTGATATTCCCGTAATTCTCGTGATGGACGCTAGGTCCATGGCCTATTCCGTTGCGCCGCTGCTTTATGGATTGAAAAATTTCAGAAAGCAGATCAATGTTGTCGGCGTGATCTTCAATTTCGTAAACACAGCATCGCATTATAGTTTTTTGAAAGATGCCTGCGCAGATGTGGGCATCGAGCCTTTGGGTTATTTGCCAAAAAATGAAAGGCTCCAAATCCCTTCCCGCTATTTGGGACTGCATATCTCAACAGAAACTGATTATGAAGGAATTATCGAAAGTGCAGCACAAGCAATCGAAGCGACAGTTGATGTAAAACGCTTGTTGGAAATCACCGAATATTGGACACCAAAAGCACTTAATAAAACTGATTTTTTACCAAAACAAAACTTACAAATAGCAATCGCCCGCGACGAGGCATTCGCATTTACTTACCACCAAAACATCCAGGTGCTTTCCGCTTTTGGCCAAATCAAATGGTTTAGTCCGCTCCACGATGACGCAATGCCGACGGCCGATTTTCTGTATTTGCCCGGCGGTTATCCCGAGCTTTATGCACAGCAGCTCAGCAATAATCACAGCATGCGCGAAAGCATCAAGGCTTATAGCGAAAACGGCGGACTGACTTACGCTGAATGTGGCGGGTTAATGTATTTGGGTGAAAATTTAACAGCTAACAATGGACAAACATTTGCTATGGCCGCTGCGCTCAAATGCAGCACGACCATGCAAAACACGAAGATGACATTGGGTTACCGCACTGCCATTTGGGAAGATCTGGCATACAAAGGACACGAATTTCATTACTCGGATTTTCACACCAATGAGCTGGAAAAGCTGCCCGTCCAGTTCCTCAATGCAAAAGGCATTGAAACAAACACCCGGCTTTCCAGACACAAAAACACCTTCGCTTCCTATATGCACGTCTATTGGGGCGACAACGGAAACTTCATCAAAAAACTGCTGAAAATAAGAGCTAACAGCTAACAGCTATAAGCTAATATGAAAGAAATCAAACGCCAGCGAATTACCCGCGCCGACGGAAAGTCGATCAACCTCGTGCAGCGCCGGGGACATTTGTCATATTGCTATAATGCGTGCTGCTGCGGGCGGGTGGATAGGGGATATGCGCCCGTTCCGGTGGAACTTTATAAAAGTGAATGGCTGAAACGAAAGCTTCGCAATAAGGTCCACATGACCAAAGGCGGCTGCCTTGGACCGTGCACGCTGGCTAATGTGGTAACGCTGCTGTTCGACGGACATTCAGTCTGGTTTCATTCCATCAACAATGACTGGCAGATCCTGGCCATTTTCGATTACATCGAAAGCATGGTCCAGGCGGATCGCTATCTGGTGCCGCCTGCTGACCTGGCAGAATATGTATTTCAATTTTACACCTGGAAAGGCTCCGAAAATGCAACTTTGGCCGGGATTGTTGCCCAGCCCACAGAAGGCATCGTCTTCCTGACCCACGCTGACACAGACCTGCTGGCCCTCGACCGCACGATTCAGATTTTACCCGAAGATTTTCCCAAAACCATGGGCATGAGCCTGACCGGGATCAGAAGTGAAGAACAAATGGAGCAATTGCTGGAACGTGAACTGGCTGAGGCAAAGATCATTGTCGTCCGCGTTCATGGCAGGCTCAGCACGATTCCAGGGTTCAGTCAGCTCGTTCATCTTGCCAATCAGCGCGGGCAATATCTGATCGTCGTCAGTGGAACCGGCGAATTCAACCCGGAATTTGCCGCCGTATCCACCGTTACGCCCGATGTTTTGCAGGAAACATTGCATTACCTGAATGCAGGTGGTTATGCCAATTTGTATTCGTTATTATGCTATCTGTCAGACCATTTGCTTATCACCGGCTTTGGCGCGGAGCCACCGGCAGCATTGCCCGAGCACGGCGTTTATCATCCCGATCTACCCGAAAATGCGGACATTTCCGACTGGCTGAAATATCACGATCCCGCACGGCCGACGGCAGGATTAACATTCTATCGTGCGCATTGGATCAGTGGCAACACCAGTTTTGTGGACGCCATGATCCGCTCGCTGGAAGATCAGCAGCTCAATGTCCTTCCCGTTTTTACATCATCATTAAAATCCATAGATCCGAACACCGGCAAACCGCAGGCCTTTCAATATTTCGAAAATCCCGTGAAGCTGGATGTGCTGGTGAATACAATATCTTTTGCCATGACGGACGTACAGCCTGCGGGGACGGTCAGCAAACCGCAATCGTCCCTGACAGCGCTGGACGTGCCGATCTTACAAGCCATTACGAGCGGCATGAGCCGCGGCCCCTGGGAAACGTCCTCGCGCGGATTGAATCCATTGGACACCGCGATGAATGTCGCCATTCCCGAATTTGACGGCCGCATTATCACGGTTCCTGTTTCTTTCAAGGAAAAAGGCATCGCAAACAAAGGTTATCAGGCCGTTGATAACCGTGTCGACCGCGTTGCAGGGCTGGCGGCTCGATTTGCAAGATTGAGACATTTGCCCAACAGCAAAAAACGCATTGCCTTTATTTTTACCAATTCAAATACAAAAGCTTCGCAGGTTGGTAATGCAGTCGGGCTCGATGCGCCGGCCTCTTTAATGAATATCCTGAATGCCATGATGGCGGAGGGTTATCAAATTTCGAATCTCCCTGAGTCAGGAACGGCGTTGATCCACGAATTGATCGACCGCTGTTCGTATGATGAAAATTATTTGACGCCGCAGCAGCTTGCGCTGGCGCCGGGCCGTGTTGCAATTGATCAATATCAACATTGGTTTGAAGAACTTCCCGAGCAGGCACGACAGAAAATGGTCAAACAATGGGGGCCGCCGCCGGGCGAAACTTATGTGCATAACATGCACATTGCATTAGCCGGACTGGATCTGGGCAATGCGTTTGTGGCTTTGCAACCGCCACGCGGCTACGGGATGGATCCCGACGCCATTTACCACCAGCCCGACCTGCCACCAACGCACCATTATTATGCATTGTATCGCTGGCTGCGCGATGACTGGCAGGCTGATGCGATCGTGCATGTGGGCAAGCATGGCACATTGGAATGGTTGCCGGGCAAAGGAATTGGATTGTCCGAAAATTGCTTTCCGGATGCATTTCTGGCGGATATGCCGCTGTTTTATCCGTTTATTATCAATGATCCCGGCGAAGGTTCACAGGCCAAAAGACGTGCCCATGCCGTCGTGGTTGATCATTTGATGCCGCCTATGACGTCTGCGGACACCTATGGAGAGCTCGCGCAGCTCACCCAGTTGGTGGACGAATATTATCAGGTTGAAAGTCTGGACCCGGCCAAGTTACCGCTTTTGCAAAGGCAGATCTGGGAACTGATTAAGCAAACCAATCTGGACGCAGACCTTTCGGCGATGCTCAGCCGCGATCATGGCGATCACAAGCACGATTGGGACGATGAAATGACGCCCGAAGGCGTGCCGGTCAGCATTGCCGAAATGGATGGAAAAGATGTAGCACATTTGATCGAAGACATTGACGGCTATTTGTGTGAACTGGGTGCTGCACAGACTAGAAATGGTCTGCATACGCTGGGCGAAATGCCTTTGGATCAATCACTTGTGGATATGGTGCAAGCGCTGACGAGGTTGCCTAATGCCGACGTGCCGGGTTTACAGTCGGAGCTGGCCGCATGCTTTAACATTGACCTCGACTTGGTTTTGGCAAAAAAGGGCGAGCGACTCACGCACGTTTCTCCACAATTACAGGAACTCGCCGGTCGCCCGGTTTTGACGGGCTCAGATGCGCTGGAAACATTTGACGAGCTGTCGCAGCATTTGTTTTCTTTATTAATGAAATACGGATTCCAGGTTGCTTCGATTAACCAGACATTGTTTGAAACATTCAACATTCCCCCCGCAGATCGCAGACTTTCAGGCATTTATCAGATCCTTGAATTTGTTTGTAAACATTTGGTCCCTAATCTCGCCCAGACTGAAAATGAAATCAATAACCTGCTGCATGGACTGAGCGGTGGTTACGTTCCTGCCGGTCCCAGCGGGGCACCAACGCGGGGAATGGCGCATATTTTGCCGACAGGCCGCAATTTCTACACAGTGGATCCAAGGGTTTTGCCTTCCAAAGCCGCGTGGGAAGTGGGCCAGCAACTCGCAAAAGAAGTTCTTGACAGACATTTAAAAGAAACAGATCGCTATCCCGAGCGTGTCGGCATCAGCATATGGGGCACAAGCGCCATGCGGACACAGGGCGACGACGTGGCCGAAGTGCTTGCATTGCTGGGCGTAAGGCCGGTTTGGCAAGCCGAAAGCCGCAGGATCACGGGTGTAGCAATGATCCCGCTTTCTGAATTAGGCCGTCCGCGCATTGATGTGACGATTCGCATTAGTGGCTTTTTTCGGGATGCATTTCCACATTTGATCGAGCTCATGGACGAGGCCGTGCAAATGGTGATCACAGCGGATGAGCCGCTTTCTCAAAACTTTGTAAGAAAGCATTATTTCGACGATCTTCTTGCATTGCAAAAGGACAATAATCTTTCAACCGACGAAGCCGAGGAGCGCGCTGCTTACCGCATTTTTGGCGCAGCGACCGGAAGTTATGGCGCTGGAATTCTGCCACTTATCGATGAAAGGAACTGGGAATCAGATGCTGATTTTGCAAAAGCTTATCTCAACTGGGGAGGTTATGCTTATTCGCGCAGTGCGGCTGGCGTTGATGCCCGGGCGGAATTCAGCACGCAGCTTGCGGGTGTCGAAATCGCCTTGCATAACCAGGATAACCGTGAGCACGACATCTTCGACAGCGACGATTATCTGCAATTTCATGGCGGCATGATCGCAACCATTCGCAACCTGACCGGGAAGCAGCCGCGCCATTATTTCGGTGATTCTCAGGATCCCGCCCGGCCGGTTGTCAGGGATTTGAAAGAAGAAACATTGCGCGTTTTCCGCACCCGCGTCGTGAATCCGAAATGGATTGAAAGCATCAAAAAACACGGTTACAAAGGCGGCCTCGAACTGACGGCAACGGTGGATTATCTTTTCGGTTATGACGCAACAGCCAAAGTTGTGGATGACTGGATGTATGAAAAAGTGGCTGAAAGTTATGCATTGGATGGTTCTATGCAGGATTTTCTAGCCGAAAGCAATCCGTGGGCGCTCCATGCGATCTCGGAACGGTTGCTGGAAGCGGTCCAGCGCGGCATGTGGGCGGAGCCTTCGGGAGCGATTTTGGAAGGGTTAAAAGATTTGTATTTAAAAAGTGAGGCGGAAGTCGAAACGAGAACAGAATAATGCAGCATTATCCATTTACAGCCATTGTCGGGCAGGAAAAGTTGAAGCAGGCATTGCTGCTTTGCGCGGTTAATCCGGGCATTGGCGGCGTGCTCATCAAAGGTGAAAAAGGCACGGCCAAAACAACGGCAGCGCGTGGATTGCAACAAGTTATGCCGCTGCTTAACGAGCTCGAAACAG
The DNA here is from genome assembly GCF_021390335.1 of Dyadobacter sp. CY343. Classification (GTDB taxonomy): domain Bacteria; phylum Bacteroidota; class Bacteroidia; order Cytophagales; family Spirosomataceae; genus Dyadobacter. Next base: position 893,465 of record NZ_JAJUXK010000001.1, read on the forward strand.
CGACTTCTGTGCCTTTTGTTGATCTGCCCATCGGTGCTTCCGAGGACCGCGTATTGGGCAGCCTCGATTTGCAGGCCATTCTTTCGGAAAAAAAGAAACAGCTGCTTCCGGGGTTGCTGGCGGCTGCACATGGCGGCATTCTTTACATTGACGAAGTGAATTTATTGCCGGATCATCTCGTCGATATTTTGCTCGATGTGGCTGCTTCCGGAGTTAACACAATTCAACGCGAAGGCCTTTCGGCAAGTCATCCTGCGAAATTCATTTTGATTGGGACCATGAATCCCGAAGAAGGCAACCTGCGTCCTCAGTTTCTGGACCGGTTTGGTTTAATGGTGGAAGTCGGCGGAGACTTTGATGTGCTGTCAAGAATTGAAGTTGTAAAGCGTAGAATGGCTTTTGAAGCAAATCCGCATTCTTTTTGCCAAGATTGGGAAAATGAGCAAAATGCGCTGAAAGTCCGGATAGCAAATGCTCAAAACTTGCTGCTGAATGTTGATATGCCCGACGGACTGCTTTCACTAATTAGCCAATTGTGCATTGAATCGGGCATAGCGAGCTTACGCGCTGACATTGTGATGTACAAAACGGCCATTACAATTGCCGCGTTTGATAATCGCTTGCTTGTCAATACGGCGGACATAACTCAGGCAGCGGCGCTCGTGCTTGCACACCGCAGATCTAAAAGAATGCAATCTCCAAATCCAGGAAGCCAGTCGCCCAATGGTGAAAGTGAATTGCAAAATTCTGATAATCAATCTGCTGATCCCAAGAACAATAATAAACCGAAAGAGGAATCTAATGTCAGCCCTGAAAGTGAGCCGGGCAACGACGAATCGAGCATAGACAAGTCAAATGCTGAGGGCGAATGCGGTGAGGGGAAATGTGCCGACTCTCCGGACGAAAAAATATTTGGAATAAACCTCAATGTAAAGGCGCCAGCGCTGCAAGTAAAACCAGGCGGCAATGTCAATGATTGGCTTGAAGGGCGAAGAAGCAAAGCGTCGGGCACGCCACAAGGATTTAAGATTCGCACGGAAGCGAGTTCTGCTGGAAACAATATCGCTCCAACGGAAACTGTGCTGAACGCCATTATCCGTAATCCGGATAACATTTCAATCAAAAAAGAAGATGTGCATTATGCCATTAAATCTGGTAAAACAGGGCATTTGATCCTGTTTGTAGTGGATGCATCGGGCTCGATGTCAGCGGGAAAGCGGATGGAAGCTGTGAAAGGAAGCGTGCTGAGCTTGTTAAACGACGCTTACCAAAAACGAGATGCTATCGGCGTCATTGCGTTTCGGGGTGTGGAAGCAACTGTGTTATTGTCGCCCACTTCAAGCACGGAAATGGCCGAAGCGGCATTAACAAACCTCCCAACCGGCGGCCGCACGCCGCTCGCCCACGCATTGCAGCTAGCCAGTGACTTATTGCAGCAACACGCAAGAAAATCGGATTCAATGCCTTTGCTCATCCTCCTTAGTGACGGAAAAGCCAATGTCCCGCTTCCGGGCGGTGGCGACGCATGGGCGCAGGCGCTGGAATGCGCAGTCTCGATCAGAATGTCAGGTGTTGAGGCGATGGTGATGGATACGGAAAACGGGTTTTTACGGATGGGCAGGGCGGCGGAATTGGCTGCTGCATTGGGTGCGGAATGCGTGTCGCTGGACACATTGTCTGAGCAGAATTTGACCAAGAAAGTTTCTTCCAAACTCAATCTGCAAGCCAAATGAATGAAATAAGCGCTGAAAATAAAGATAGAAAGCTGCGGCCGATCATGTTTGTCGGGACGGGCTCTGATGTAGGCAAAAGTGTCATAGCAGCAGGATTTTGCAGAATTTTTAAACAAGACGGGTTTAGTCCAGCACCGTTTAAAGCGCAAAATATGTCCTTAAACAGCTATGTAACTGCGGAAGGACTCGAAATGGGACGTGCGCAGGTGGTGCAGGCAGAAGCCTCGGGCATCCCGTGCGAATCGGATATGAATCCGGTGCTTTTGAAGCCCACGAGCGATCAATCTTCTCAGGTGATTTTGAATGGAAAACCGGTGGGCAACCAGTCGGCGCATGCCTATTTTATGGCCAATGATCGCCACGAATTATTCGCTGCCGTGAAAGCCGCATTTGACCGACTTTCGCAAAAATATCACCCAATTGTTCTCGAAGGCGCAGGCAGCATTTCAGAGCTGAACCTGAAACATCGGGACATTACCAATCTCAGAATGGCCGCCCACGCCGGAGCCGCGACTTTCCTGGTCGCTGACATTGATAAAGGAGGTGTTTTTGGAAGCGTTTACGGAACAATCGCGTTGCTTTCAGAGGAGGAGCGCTCGCTGATGCAGGGGATTATCATCAATAAATTTCGGGGAGACAGCCGTCTTTTTGAAGACGGGAAACGCATGCTGGAAGAGCTGACCGGCTTGCCGGTCGTAGGCGTGTTGCCTTACTTCCGGGACATTCACATTGAAGAGGAAGATTCGGTTTCGCTCGAAAAAAAATTCCGTCAGGCAGCAACAGGCAAAGTAAATGTGGCCGTCATTCTGCTCCCCCGACTTTCCAATTTCACTGATTTCGACAGGCTTGAAAGTGACGAGCGGGTTAATTTATTTTACAGCCAGGATCCGGCCGAAATTGAAAAAGCAGACATTATCATCATCCCGGGCAGCAAAAACACGGCCGAGGATATGCTCGCCATTAAGAACAATGGCATTGCCAGCGCCATTCTGAGGTCGCACAAATCTGGCAAAACGGTGGTGGGCATTTGCGGTGGTTATCAGATGCTTGGCGCTGAAATTTCAGACCCGCACGGCGTGGAAGGGAGCATTGCCTCGATCACGGGATTGGGCATTCTCCCGCTGACTACGGAGCTGCAAACCAGAAAAACCACGACGCAATGTTCCTTTTCTTTTTTAAACAATCCGGCCAAAAGCACAGGTTATGAAATTCACATGGGCACGACGAAAATTCATGGCCAGCCATCACCTGTGGCCATTTTTGAAGACGGTCGCCAGGATGGTTTTTTATTGAATGAAAAAACCTGGGGCTGTTACATTCACGGCATGCTCGACAATGATCATGTCATTGATTATTTGCTAAAACCGTATGCCGCCAGCCTTGAAAAACCACGCATTTCCATTCATGATTTTAAAAAAGAACAATATGATAAGCTGGCGAATATGATCCGTGAGCATGTTGATATGAATTTGATTTACAATAGTTTATATAAAGAACCGCGCTTATGCTGACAGGTCACGGAGACGATGCTTACCGATACGAACGCGAAATCATCGCGGATTTCAGCACCAATGTCTGGCATGGCGGAGCAACGGCTGGGTTGAAAGCATATCTGTTTGAAAACATCGATAGGATCGAACGCTATCCGCAGGTTTTAGCCGAAAACCTGACTCGCAAAATAGCTGACTACGATAACTTGCCAGCCAGTAACGTGCTCGTTTGCAACGGAACCACCGAAAGCATTTACCTGATTGCGCAGCTGTTTTCAGACAGCAAAACCACCATTATAACACCCAGCTTTTCCGAGTATGAAGATGCATGTCAGATTTTCAATCACGAGCTGACTTACCTGCCCTGGCAAGAGGCACTGGAAATGCCGCAGCTTCGGTCGGACGTCGTTTTTATTTGCAATCCCAACAATCCTACAGGCAGCTATTTTCCTGATCTGCAATTTTGGATTAAGAGAAGCCCCGGTTGCATTTTCGTCATCGACGAAGCATTTATTGATTTTACAATGGGCATCGAAAGCGCGATAGATCTGGTGAAAAAATACCGCAATGTCATCATCCTTCGCTCGCTTACTAAAACCAATTCGATCCCTGGATTGCGGCTGGGTTATCTGCTGGCGAATGATGAAATCGTCGCGCAGCTGACTGCTATCAAGCAACCCTGGACGGTGAATGTGATGGCGCAGGCTGCGGGGGAGTTTATTTTTGACAACCTTAATGCATTGCAGCTTCCTATGTCAGCAATCTGGAATGCAAAGGAAGATTTTGTCAGACAACTCAAAGGAAATGACGCCCTTGCCGTAGAAGGTAGCACGACGCATTTTTTCCTTTGCAAAACATTGGTCAGGAATGCTGCACAGCTCAAAGATTTCCTCATTCAACATCACGGCATCCTGATCCGCGATGCAGGCAATTTCCGCGGATTAACAAGGCAGCATTTCAGGCTGGCAACGCTGACTCCCGAAAAAAATCAACTCCTCATCGACGCGCTCAAAGCATGGAACAAGCTGCATTACTGATCTTTCCGCTGCTGGCCGGATACGCGCTCGACCTCTGGCTCGGCGATCCCGAAACCTGGCCACACCCGGTAAAAGTCTTCGGAAACCTGATCGCCTGGGGCGAAAAGCGACTAAACAAAGGTTCATTCAGATTCATAAAGGGAGCCATGTTAACGATAATTCTTGTTGGGGCTGTTTTAATTTTTTGTTATTGTATTCGTGCCTTATTTGCGGCCGCCGATGCGGCTCATTCGTGGCTAGAAATTGCATGCAACACAATCCTAATCTGGTACGGCCTGGCCAACAAAACTTTAATCCAGGAAGGCAAAGCCGTATTCCACCAACTCAACAAAAACGGCTTAACCGCCGGCAGAAACCAGCTCTTACGCATAGTTGGCCGCGAAACCTCAAATCTCACAGAAAACCAAATCCGCATCGCAGTCTTGGAAACAATGTCCGAAAACCTGAGTGACGGCGTCGTGGCACCGCTCTTCTATTATATGCTAGGCGGCGTCCCAGCCATGATGGCCTACAAAATGATCAACACACTTGACTCAATGATCGGTTATCGCAGCACCCGTTACGAGCAATTCGGAAAATTTGCAGCCAGGCTGGACGACCTCGCAAACCTGATTCCAGCCCGGTTAACTGCATTATTAATAGTTTTGGTCACATTCAGCGGACGCGGAATGCAGCACATTTTCAAGTTCGGAAACAAGCACAAAAGCCCCAACGCCGGTTACCCGGAAGCTGCACTCGCAGGCATTCTGCATTGTCGTTTTGGCGGCCCGAATGTGTATCACGGCATGTTGGTTCAGAAGCCTTTTATTGGTGAAAATGAACGTGAGATTGAGCCGCAAGAAATTGAATATGTCAGTCGAATTAATCACCTGGTTTGTCTGGCAATGGTGCTGATATGTTGTTTATGGTTTGTGTTAAAATATTCGTAATGCCCTCATTTATAATCACCGGCGGACCAGGATCCGGAAAAAGCACATTGTTGAATGCACTTGAAGCATCGGGATTTCAAACCATTCCGGAAGTTTCCCGCGAGCTGATCCGCGCGGAAATGGGTGCGGGCGGAATGTGTCTGCCCTGGATCGATTTGCCCTGTTTTGCCCGGAAATGTTTGGAGAAAATGCAGGCTGATTTTCTTGCTGATAGCACAACTGAACCAGTCTTTTTTGACCGCGGATTGCCCGATATCATTGCCTATTTAAATGTTGGAAAAATCACCATCGATCCAGCGCTGCTCGAAGTCTGTTCGAATCATCGCTACAACACAAATGTCTTCATCGCGCCGCCGTGGAAGGAAATTTATGTCAACGACGACGAGCGCTGGCAGACTTTCGCGGAAGCCTGCACATTGTACGAAGCCATAAAAGTTGCATACACAACGCTCGGTTATCGGCTGACTGAACTTCCCAAAGTTTCCGCAGCGGAGAGGGCCGATTTTATCATTAAACAAATAGCCGGATGAAATTGAACTTGCAGATTTTGCTCTTCCTGCTCACGATTCTAGCCGGTTGCAGCAGTTCTTCGGCGCTCTATGAAAAAAATGAACTGCGCAGAGAGGGCAATGCGACATTCAAAGAGCGCGTGCAGATCAGGCACGCCAAAGGGTTTGTGATCACTTACCACAAAAATTATAAGGTGCTCAAAATCATCAGTCCTTTTGAAAAACAGGCTGATACGGCCACTTATTTGCTTGTGCCCCGCGGCAATGCGCGGCCGGCAGGTTTTCCCGAAAGCCAGCTGATTGAAATCCCGGTCAGGAGTTTGGTCGCAATGTCTTCCATGCACATTGGCCTCATTGGGTTTCTGGAAGCCGAAGATGTGCTGACGGGATTGGGCAATGTTCAATATGTTTCTTCACAGCGCGTGCTGGACCGGATCAAGGCAGGGAAAATAAAGGAAGTAGGGAAAAATCAGGGGCTTAATGAAGAACTGCTGCTGACTATGCAGCCCGATCTGGTGATGGCGACCGGGAGTCCGGTTTCTAAAATGGATCGGTTCAATGGGCTTAAAGCTGCCAAAATTCCAATCCTGGTTAACTCTGAATGGGTGGAAACGACGCCGCTGGGACGCGCAGAATGGGTGAAGCTGATGGGCGCGCTGCTTAACAAAGAGGATGAGGTAAACAGGCGTTTTGAAAAAATAGAAAAAGACTACAATCGCCTCGCTGCATTAGGCGCCAATGCAACCACAAAACCAAGTGTAATCACGGGCATGAACTCCCGCGATGCGTGGTTTGTACCGAATGGAGACAGTTATGTATGCCGGTTTCTGAAAGATGCGGGGGCAAGTTATTACTGGGAAAAAACCAGGGCGACGGGCAGTCTGCCGCTCAATTTTGAAACTGTATATCCTGTTGCGCTCGATGCTGACTTTTGGTTGAACGTGAGTATTATCAATGTGAAAACCAGACAAGAGTTACTTGCGAAAGACAATCGTTATGCAGATTTCAAAGCATTTAAAACGGGAAAAGTGTACGGTTATCACCAGCGAACAAGCGACCAGGGTGCCAACGATTACTGGGAGTCCGGCGCCGTTAACCCGCAGGATGTGCTGGCCGATCTGATCAAAATCCTGCATCCGGAGGTTCTACCGGATCATCAACTTATTTATTATAAACAACTGAAATGAAAATTTACACCAAAAAAGGAGATAAGGGTACAACCGGATTGTTCGGCGGAAGCCGGGTGGACAAAGATGATGTCCGCGTAGAATGTATGGGCACATTGGATGAGGCCAATTCGACCATTGGTCTGCTGCGCGTCAAGCTCGGTGCGGAACATGAATGGCAGTCCAGCCTGCACAAAGTTCAGAAAGATTTGATGGATATGATGTCACATCTGGCCCGGCCGTCTGATGCCAAAAAGGAGAATAAAAACCCGATGCCGGTGGACGGCGCGGCATTCTGCGAAACGTGGATTGATGAGCTGGAAGCAGGCATGAGCTCGCCTTCGGATTACTTTCTGTTACCCGGTGGAAATGAAGTTTCTGCGCTCTGCCACGTTGCGCGGACGCAAATGCGGCGCGGTGAACGCAGACTGGTTTCGCTCATGAAAACCGACGAAGTCCATGAGGCCATCCCGGCTTACATTAACCGCTTATCGGATCTGTTTTTCACCCTCGCACGCGCTGAAATGGACAAGGCCGGTGTAGCCGAGGAAAAGTGGCAATTGTTTTTGTATAAACGTTTTAAAACGACCGAATAGATGATCATTTACATCAGCGGCGGTGTCAGAAGCGGAAAAAGCCGGTATGCACAGACGCTTGCATTGCAACGCAGCGCAAATCCGGTTTATGTAGCCACCGCCAAAATCTGGGATGATGATTTTGCAAAACGCGTGGAACTGCACCGGAATGAGCGCGGGCCGGAATGGACGCTTTTTGAACAGCAGCGGGAACTGCATTTGCTTTCGCTGGAAAACCGCATCGCCGTGATTGATTGTGTAACGCTTTGGTTAACAAATCTTTGGATGGAGCACGATCAAAGTATGGAGCAGACATTAATCGCATTCAAATCCGAAATTGACGCGCTTTCCGGAATTGATGCAACGCTTATCATTATATCCAATGAAATCGGGATGGGCGTGCATCCGGAGACGGAATTGGGAAGAAAATTTGCAGATCTGCAAGGCTGGGCTAATCAATATGTGGCTGCCCAAGCGGATCAGGCTGTTTTTATGGTTTCCGGGCTGCCTCTTCAACTGAAATAATCATGCAAATGTCACAAACAGATTTTGAAGTTCAGATCCAGCAGAAAATTGATTCCAAAACGAAACCGGCAGGTTCGCTGGGAATGCTGGAACACATTGCTTTCCAGATTGCTAGGGTTCAGCAGACGCTATCTCCCGAACTCATTAAGCCACATATTGTCGTTTTTGCAGGCAGCCACGGTATTGCCAGGGAAGGCGTGAGTGCTTACCCGGCCGAGGTGACGGCACAAATGGTTCTCAATTTCCTGACTGGGGGAGCGGCCATCAACGTCTTTGCAAGGCAACAAGGCATTGAGCTCGTCATCGTAGACGCCGGGGTTGATTTTGTATTTGAGAATGATAAAAAGCTAGTTAATGCAAAAGTCGGCGCGGGAACACGGAGTTTTTTGTCAGCAGAAGCAATGACAGCTGAACAATGTGCTGAATGCTTTGATAAGGGAGCATACATTGTTCAAAACATTCGAAAAACGGGTTGTAATGTCATTGGATTTGGCGAAATGGGCATTGGTAACACTTCCTCTGCCGCTGTAATTATGAGCAAGTTGCTCGGTCTTCCTATTGCAGATTGTGTGGGAAAAGGCACTGGATTGGATGCTATGCAATTGGAAAATAAGCTTTCGGTTTTACAAAATGCTTTAACATTCCATGCCCATGTGGGAAATGACCCTTTACAGGTTTTACAAACATTTGGTGGGTTTGAAATTGCGATGATGTGCGGTGCGATGCTGGAAGCGTACAGACAAAATATGATCGTGCTGGTCGATGGCTTTATCGCTTCCGTCGCATTTTTAGCTGCATTTAAAATGAATGACAAGATCCTCGACAATGCGATTTTCTGCCATCAGTCCGATGAAAAAGGGCAAAAGCTTTTGCTGCAAAAATTGCATGCAAATCCTGTTCTGCAACTCAATATGCGGCTGGGCGAGGGAACGGGATGTGCGGTGGCTTATCCACTAATAATGAGCGCTGTGGCTTTTTTCAATAAAATGGCCAGTTTTGATAGCGCGCAGGTAAGTCAAAAAACCACGTCATGAAGAAACAACTCACCTTGTTTTTTGCTGCATTGCAATTCTACACGCAGATTCCCATTCCTGCTCACATGCAATATGATCCTGACAATCTCAATCCGGCAACCCGGTTTTTGCCGCTCGTGGGCTGGATTGTCGGGGGCGGGGCTGCATTGGTCTGGATGATGTTTGCTTTTGTAGATGTGCAGGTCTCCATTATCTGTTCCATGATCGCTTCCGTGCTCATTACCGGCGCTTTGCACGAAGACGGATTTGCGGATTTCTGCGACGGATTTGGCGGCGGGTGGACGAAAGAGAAAATTTTGCTCATCATGAAAGACAGCCGGATCGGGGCTTATGGCGTGATTGGGTTGATCGGAATGCTGGGACTCAAATTCAGTCTTTTGAACGCGCTTTCCAATTTTCAAAATACTGCAATTATTGGTCTCTATATGATTACAGCACATGCATTTAGCCGGTTTATGTGCGTCATGATCATTTATTTTTTTTCCTATGCGCGCGAAACGGAGAATAGTAAAGCGCCATTTGTCGCCAAAAAAATGCGTGGTTCTACATTTGCGATTGCAGGTTTATTCGGTGTGATGCCGCTGTTGGTTCTTGCTTTTACATTAAAATCAGCTGCGGTTTTAATGGTCATTCCGTTGCTGGCATTGGTGACATTTTTAATGGGGAGTTATTGTAAAAAATGGATTGGCGGTTACACGGGAGACTGTCTCGGCGCCGTGCAGCAGGTTTGTGAAGTGTTGTTCTACTTTTTCCTGTTGATCCTATGGAGATTTATCTGATCAGACACACAAAACCATTGCTCACGCCCGGCCTGATTTACGGACATTTGGAAGTGGAACTCGAAGCGGGATTTGAAACGGAAATAGATAATATCAAGTCGCAGCTTCCAATCCATTTGGACGCCGTTTATTCAAGTCCGGCCACACGTTGCACGCTTCTTGCCAAAGAAATTAACCCAAAGTACCAGATCGATGAGCGCCTGCGCGAGCTGCATTTTGGTGATTGGGAAGGGAAAACGTGGGATACGGTCGATCAGGATAATTTGAAATTGTGGATGGAGGATTTCGTGCATGTCCGCGTGCCGGGAGGAGAAAGTATGCTGGATTTAAAAGGTCGCGTAGAAGACTTTTTTAGAATACTCAACCAACAACCAGAAGAGAGAATTGCAGTAGTTACCCACGGAGGAGTAATCCGGCTACTACTCACATTATTAGCTGATAAACCTCTCCATCAATGCTTTGAAATGAAAGTCGATTATGCATCGGTTTTTAAAATAGATAGGTTGTCAACTGATCGCATTTACAGCTCCAAAGCAAACACGGTTTAAGAAAGACCATTAAAAGCTTATCCCGCAGGCGATTTTCCCTTATTATTGCATTGACTTTATTTTACACGAATTTATGATGTCAGATAACATATTCGATTTTGGAATGATCGGGTTGGGCGTTATGGGCCGCAACTTTTTGCTGAACATGGCTGATAACGGCTTCTCAGTGATCGGTTTTGACAAAGATGCAGCCAAGAATACTGCGCTTGAAGGCTCCGCCACTCCTGGTACCACCGTGAAAGGCGTTTCCGAATTATCCCAAATGATCGGCCTGCTGAAAAGGCCGCGTAATGTCATGATGCTGGTGCCTGCGGGACAGCCTGTTGACGACGTAATTGCCTCGTTATTACCGCTTCTTGAAAAAGGGGACGTAATTATCGACGGGGGTAACTCTCACTACACAGATACCCTCCGCCGGGTAAAGTACCTGCACGAAAAAGAGATTCATTTTATGGGAATCGGGGTTTCGGGCGGTGAAGAAGGAGCCCGTCGCGGCCCTAGTATCATGCCGGGTGGAGATTTGGCTGCTTATGAAAATGTGCGGCCCATGCTGGAAGCAGTCGCTGCGAAAGTGGACGGTACTCCTTGTGTTGCCTATTTGGGAAAAGAAGGCGCCGGGCATTACGTAAAAATGGTCCACAACGGAATCGAATATGCGATCATGCAGTTGATCAGCGAATCTTACGCGATACTGAAAGCGGCAGGTTTGAGCAACCAGCAGCTGCATGAGACTTTTAAGACGTGGAATGAAGGAAAACTGAAATCGTTTCTGGTTGAAATTACAGCCGATATTTTCCTGCAAAAAGACGATAAAACCGACGCGCACCTGGTTGACGTGATTTCTGATAAAGCGGGCTCAAAAGGTACCGGTAAATGGACTTCACAGGATTCTATGGAACTTCCGGTTGCCGTGCCTGTGATCGATACTGCGGTTGCAATGCGCACATTATCAGGTTATAAGGATGAAAGAATCAAAGCTGCTGCGCTTTACAGTACAACTGCTGCCGATGCAGTACCTACGCAGGAACTGATCGATAAGGTTTACGACGGACTTTACTTTGCGACCATATTGAGCTACGCGCAGGGACTGGCTATGTTGTTCCAGGCTTCCAAAGATCTGCAAATGGATATCCCCCTTCCCGAGGTGGTAAGTGTGTGGAGAGGCGGCTGTATAATCCGTGCCTCGCTGCTGCCGGTGTTTGTAAATGCCTATAAGCAAAACCCGGAACTGTCTAATATTTTGCTGAACCAAGAGGTAGCTGAACTCGTTAAATCAGCGGAAGGTAATACGCGTGCATTGATCGCGCACGCTGCCCAGGCTGGTATTCCGGCCGCAGGTTTAATGTCGTCACTTGCCTACTTCGATGCATACAGATCGGAGCGCATGCCGACAAACCTGATACAGGCTCAGCGTGACTATTTTGGCGCACATACTTACCAGCGTATCGATATCCCCGGTACTTTTCATACAGAGTGGGGTCAACAATAAATCAGAAGTTTTATGCAAACCAATAAACGTCCTCCCGCCTCAGTCCTTTTCATATTTGGAGGAAGTGGGGACTTGAATTACAGGAAGTTAACTCCGGCGCTCTATAATTTATTTTTAGATAACTGGATGCCCGACCAGTTCGCGATAGCCGGGATTGGAAGAAGTCCGTACACCAACGAGGCTTACCACGAGCATTTGCTGGACGGGGTTACCAAATTTTCGAGAAGGAAAGGTAAGCAAAACGGTCATTGGACAGAGTTTACCCAGTACGTTTCTTACCTGCAAATGGACGGCGACGATGCTGCCGCTTATCATAAGATAACGGATCTTGTGAAGCAGAAAGAGGAAGAATGGGGCGTACATCCCAACGTGATATTTTACCTCGCGGTAGCTCCCCAGCTTGTTCCTTCGATCGCTCAGAAGCTCGGCGCGCTTAAAATCTGTTCTGATAAAAGTACAACCAGGATCGTAGTTGAAAAGCCTTTTGGTCACGACCTGAAAAGTGCGCATGATCTGAATATTCTGCTTTCCGAAATGTTTGCCGAAGAGCAGATCTTCCGCATTGACCATTACCTGGGCAAAGAAACTGTTCAGAATATCCTGGCGCTGCGTTTTGCAAATGAGATATTCGAGCCGATCTGGAACCGTAATTATATCGACCATATTCAGATCACTGCTGCTGAAAGTGTAGGTCTGGAAGGTAGGGGAGGTTATTTTGAGAATGCGGGTGCATTGCGGGATATGGTTCAAAACCACATTTTGCAAATCCTTTGCATGATCGCGATGGAGCCGCCGGTTTCCTTCGATGCCAACGAAATACGCAATAAGAAAGTGGATGTCCTGAATGCGATCCGCCGGATCACGAAAGAGCAGGTTCATGATTTTGCTGTTCGCGGCCAATATTCAGGCGGCTGGAAAAAAGGTGAAAAAGTGGTGGGTTACCGCCAGGAGCAGGGAGTTGACCCTCAATCGGCGATCGATACCTTCGCTGCTGCTAAATTCTATATTGACAACTGGCGCTGGCAGGGGGTACCATTTTACGTTCGGACCGGCAAATACCTGAACCAGAAAGCAACCCATATTACATTGCAGTTCAAGCCCGCTCCGCATTATGCATTCCCTAAGGAAGCCGCGGAGACCTGGCGCTCAAACCGTTTGACGATCAGTATCCAGCCTAATATGGATATCAGTATCCGTTTTCAGGCGAAACGCCCGGGGCAGACGATGACGCTTGATCCGGTGGATATGACATTTGACTACGATGCAGTTGCCGGCGAACACGCTCCGGAAGCTTACGAAACTTTGCTTTTGGATGTGATGGAAGGCGACGCGACGCTATTTATGCGGAACGACCAGGTGGACGCTGCCTGGAAGGTAATTATGCCGATTCTGGAAACCTGGGAGGCTAGATCACCGCAGGATTTCCCTAATTATGCACCCGATTCCTGGGGACCAGACGAAGCCGATGCATTGATTGCGCGCGACGGTCATACCTGGATTAACCTGCCACCGGCACCCTGATCTATGGAAATACACATTGAAAAAGATGCAAAGCAGTTGAGCGAGAAGCTTGCAGCTTGGCTTGCAGATTATATTCAGGAAGTGGTGGCTAAAAAAGGCCAGTTCACATTTGTTCTTTCCGGCGGAAGTACGCCCAAGCAACTGTATGCGCTGCTAGCCGAATCGCCCTATCGTGAGTCCATTCCCTGGGAAGATATTATTTTCTTCTGGGGCGATGAGCGCGCGGTACCTTTCGAGGATTCGAGGAATAATGCGAAAATGTGTTATGAAGAATTGCTTGACAAAGTGCCTGTTAGTCAGCATAATATCTTTATTATGCGTACCGATATGGATGCTGAATCAGGAGCAGCGGATTACGATTTTATCCTGAAAACACATTTTGAGGGTCTGGATGAAACATTTGACTTTGTACTATTGGGAATGGGCGACGATGGCCACACGCTTTCATTGTTCCCCGGTACCGAGGTAATACATGAAGAAGAGAAATGGGCGACTTCGTTTTTCCTGCCCGAACAGGATATGTACAGAATTACGCTTACTGCCCCTGTTGTAAACCAGTCGGCGTGTGTTGCTTTTCTGGCGGTAGGAAGCGGAAAGGCCGAAACGTTGAAGCATGTACTGGAAGGCGAGCGGAATATCGACCTGTATCCTTCCCAAATTATCCAGCCGCTGCAAGGTCAGTTGCACTGGTTTGTAGATGAAGCTGCGGCTGCGTTATTGACAAAATAAAAAGAAGAATAAAACCTTGATCAAAAGCGTCCTTTTTAAGGGACGCTTTTTTTTGTGTATCAAATTCTCGCCTTTAAAATGTCGGGGAACCATTTGATAAAAATAATCGAGTGTTCTTAGGTGCTGCGATTACATTTATCCCGACAAACCTCAACCAAACTATGCAACACATCCTTAAAGTACTCGCGGCGATCGTTGTGATCACCTATTCGCTTCACTTAGTCAATGCCGAGAATGATCTCCTGGTTTTCAGCGGGCTGGCTGTAATCCTGGCAGCGATTTACTTTCTCTTCCGGGAGCTTGATCTAATTTTTGAACAACTTAAATCTAAACTATAATCAGAATGAGAAGAAACATTTTACTTGGCTTGGGCGGCTTTATTCTTTTGACAATTATCGTCGCAGTTCAACCTTTCAGCTTCGAGAATATCGACGCCGGTAATGTGGGAATCCGCATTAATCTCTATGGAAGTGACAAGGGAGTTGACAATATCACCATGGTAACCGGTCGCGTTTGGTACAATGCGTGGACTACCAAAATCATCGAATTTCCAACTTATACGCAAAGTGTAGACTACGATTCTTTTGTGATCACGACCAAAGATGCCGCGGAATTTAAGGTCGATCCAAAATTGAACTACCACATTAATCCCGAAAAAGTCCCGCAGATCTACCGCCAATACAGGCGACCGTTAGGTGAAATCCAGCAGGGATTTATGAAGAATACCATTTATGATGCGTACCGGATTGTAGCCAATTCATTCACCTCTGATAGTGTAATGTCCAACCGGGAAGTTTTTGAAGACCGCGTTCAAAACGTTTTAACCAAAACATTGGGCAAAGACGGGTTCATTTACGACCAGCTGACTTCCGCCATCACCCCGCCGCCTTCACTCAGACAAATGATCGACGAAAAGAATACTTCGATCCAAGCTAGATTAAAGGCTGAAAATATGGCGAAACAGGCAGAAGCTGAGGCAAAAGTGATCATCGCCCGTGCAGAAGGTCAGGCTAAGGCAACATTAATCAAAGCGAGAGCAGAAGCGGAAGCCAACCAGCTGCGCCAGAAGACATTAACCCCGCTGCTGATCCAGCAGGAATGGGTTTCTAAATGGAATGGCGTGTTGCCGACGACTAATGCAGGCGGAGGTGCGAGTTTGATGCTGGGGATTAAATAATACAAATCAAGTAAGCATCCATTTCCCGCAATCGGTCGGAGAAATGGATGCTGTTATTTTAAAGAACAGATTTGTCAATCAGGCTGCCGGGCAGGTTAATATGCGCCGAGCTGTCCACTTTCATTTTAAAGGAACTGATCACATCCTTTTCTATGCCGAATGTGCTATTCTGTTTCACTTCGACAAATACCTCTCCCAGCTTATTTTTTTCATCAATTTTAGTCCAGGCTGTTCCTTTTTGGCTCAGCTGTAAATTGCGGAATTCATTTCCGGAAAACAGGACTGCACCGTCTGTAATATCAACCGATAACTGATCCGAATCCCAGTTAGCCACTTTGCAAATCACATCTTGCGCTTTAAGCCCGGCCAATTTGGGGGACATAATATAAAATGAGGGAATACCGCGTAATGCATACTCTGCCGGAATGTCATCTTTTGGCCAGTCCCGGTGGTAAGTGAATATAATTGTATCCGATTTCATTTTCCAGCTCAGGTATTTTGCCTCCGGCATAATCCGCAATTCGTGCGTTTTGCCAGGTTGGATCTGCGTCACACCGAATGCATCTCCTTCGAGTTTGATGTGGTTGAAAGCAGGTAACGCTTCTTTCCGGTGCCCGGCGAGCGCGTCATTTTTATCGAGTTTGTCGTATTCTGCCTTTAAAATCAGGTTTGCGCCTATTGTTACGACCAGGATCAGGGCGAGTAAGGCTGTTAATAATATACTGCTTGGTTTCATAGTCGACTGCTATTTGATGACGGGAAAGTGTTCAGCAATGAATTTTTCATATCGCACACCTAGCTCTTCCATACTGATATTGAGAATGTGAAGTGTGCGAAAAACTTCGGGCATTTCGATTTCCAGAAACCGTTCTTTCCGGTAAGCCAAAATTTTGGCCAGCGCATTTTCATCCGCTGAATACCCGATCCCCCTTTTATTATAAATGATCTCTTTGTTTTGAAGAAAATCATAAGTGCGCATGACGGTATTCGGGTTTACTTCCAGCATACCCGCCAGGTCGCGCACGGAAGGGATTCGTTCGCCGGGAGGCCACTTGCCCAGCAGGATCTGCTCGCACAGGTAGTCAGCTATTTGAAGATATATCGCCTGTTTATCTTTAAATTCCATGGAATATTCGGTTAAATTTCCTTTTCACGAAGTCTGAGAAAAGAAGCAATCCAGAGTACAAGAACGATGAACGCAGGGAAGCATTGAAGGAGAATAAAAAGGGTAGGAGGGAAGTCTACCGTGAAGTAGGTCGCCGCCATTGCCGCTCCTTTTCCGCTCACATCCCCGTGTGTCCAGACCTGCCAGTTGGAGATCGGAAAACTGACGACTTTGGCAGGATAATCAGTGAAATAGGAGGCCAGCGAAATGTGGATAATGCCGGTTACCAGGTACAGACCGACCAAGGTCGAAGCTGTTTTCACATAAGATGCTTTTTGAAAAAACAGTGAACCCAGGAAGGCTGCGCCATTTATGATAAAGTAAAAAAGGAATGAATACCTCAGCGGCATTTCGGGTATTGTGTGAAACTTGCGGGAGCCCGTCGGAAGCCGCAGATTGGCATATTCCACTGTACCCACATGCATTTTATAAAACAGCAATGCGAATGGGACAACGAAAATGAGGTTTAAGAATAGTGAGCTAAGAAACTTCTCAGTCGCCGACGCTGGTACCATTATCGCGGCAATTCCAGTGGCAGGCGAGGCGTACTGGCTAAATGCGAAGCTGCTATACAGGCTTGAACCGAAGAGCACGATCATAAAAAGCGCCAGAATATGTAACAGCTCCTTGATATTGCTGTATTCGGTAGAAAGTCCTACCGGCGCCATTAGCAACAGCAGCAAAACAAGCAGGAGTGAGGCGATAAGCAGATAGTTCTTACCTTTTTCGGCAATTTCCAGCTGGACCGTGAGCACAAAACGGTGAAGGTCAAAAGTCTGATTCATCTTGTTAAAAAGTTTGCATGGCTAATAGTTGAATATCTTCTGAATGCGGTCCGGATTTTCCATCACGGCATTGAACAATTGTTCCAGATCTACGCGACTTTCTTCCTTCCCGGAATTCTCGAAAACTGCTTTGTAGCCGCGCATCGATGGTTCTGAGTAAATAACCCGGTCGTCGTAGGCAATGGTGGAAAGCGTACCGAAGCAAAGCCGCTCGGTTACTACGTCCAGGCTGTGTTTCAATAATATCCGGCTGTCTTCGAGAATGATAATGGAATCGATCAGATTGTCGAGGTCGCGGACCTGGTGAGTGGAAATCAGGATCAGTCGGTCTTTGTTCAGGGCGCAGGAAACGAGTTTGCGAAACTGGCTTTTCGAAGGGATATCCAGCCCATTGGTTGGCTCGTCCATGATCAGGACCCGGGTATTGGCGGCTAGTGCAAATGCGATCAGAAACTTTTTCTTCTGGCCAAAAGACATTCCGGTAAGCTTATTGTTTTTCGGCAGGTCCATTTCTGAAATATGCTCGCGAAACTGGTGTTCATCAAACTTTGGATAAAATGGCGCAAGCATCTGAAGGTATTTCTCAATGGTAACCGAAGGCAGATAAATTTCTTCGGGAATGAAGAAAACATCCTGTAAAAATGCCGGAAACCGCTTCCGGGGCTCGAATCCGGCTACTTTGATTGTACCTGCCAGCGGGAAAAGCAAACCCACCATATTGCGCAGCAAGCTGGATTTACCAGCCCCGTTTTTGCCCAGCAGCCCGTAGATGTGCCCCGGCAAAAGCTCCATACTCAGGTCTTCAAAAAGCAATTTTTGTTTACTATAACCAAAAGAAACACGGTCGAGGTGGATCATATTCTAAATTGTTTTAGTGTTCTAGTTAAATAGTACACTGCAAATGTAGACGCGCGGATTTAGAATCCAATATTTCTCGGGATTTTATTTTCTAAAAAAACAAAAATGGTTGAATCAGCTCGTTCTGAGCAGGTTTTGGTAATCTTCCTGCGTGTCGATATCGACAGTTCCGAGTGGAAAGGGGAGAGAGCGAACTTCCGACTTGTGCGCCAGGATCAGCTTTTTAGCGCCCTCGTTACCTTTCAGTTGCAGCAGTTGCTCGAAGTAAGATTTTGAAAAAAATACGGGTGTACCAATGGTATTTCCGTAGGAGGAGGCTACAATCGCGGCATCGAAATTTGCCCCGGCAATGAGATTCTGGAATATTTCAGCAGTAACAAAAGGCTGGTCGCTCACTGCGAGGATACAGCCTGTAATATCCGGGTCAGTATCTTTTAATACGGTAACTCCCAGAACAATCGATGACGCCATTCCTTCCAGCCAATGCGGATTGAAGGTAGTCCGGCAGGGAAGTCCGGCAAGTTCATTTTCGATCAATGCAGCCGAGGAACCGGTCACAACGATCACTTTTTCACCGGCGACTTCCACCGCAGTTTCTACAATATGCCGGATCAGGGTTTTGTTCCGGAATGTCAATAATTGCTTCGGTTCGCCGAGGCGGGAAGAGTTGCCGGCGGCCAGGATAATGATGCCAACGTTTGGTTTGCCGGTTTCCATCAGGTTGTGACGGGTTGTACTGCGCAAAGAAATTCTTCCTTTTCATCCTTACTATATTCGATCGGCTTTACGGCGCGGTTGTGGATCGGTTCTGCCTTTTCCCTCAGCGAGTTACCCGATTTGTCATTTAATACCGCTTTGATCTCAGCCAGCACCGACAATGCAATTTCTTCCGAAGTCTCGGCACCAATATCCATTCCCACCGGCCCGTAAATCCTGGCTTTTTGCGACTCACTTACTTCAATATCGTCTGCCAGAAGATCGTCAAACATTCGTTCAAGCTTCTTTTTCGGGCCTAATGCACCGATGTAGCGATATTGATCTTCAATCAAAAGGCTTTTTAAAAGTGCGAGATCGTAGTTGTAGTTATGCGTCATCAGCAGGAAAAACGTTCTGCTATCTGTTTGCACGTGCTTCAAAACTTCTTCCGCTTTGGAAACAAGTACTTTGGTCACTTTTGGAAAACGTTGTTTCGTCGCGTGACTCCCGCGACCGTCCACGACGGTGATATCCCAGCCCAAAACCGCCGCCATATCTACCAGCGGTATCGTGTCGTTTCCTGCGCCGGCAATTACCAGCGAGGGAGGTGTATTGAAATATTCAATAAAGCCTGTCAGTGGTTGCCTGTCCGTCTCAAAAAG
This sequence comes from Dyadobacter sp. CY343, assembly GCF_021390335.1. Classification (GTDB taxonomy): domain Bacteria; phylum Bacteroidota; class Bacteroidia; order Cytophagales; family Spirosomataceae; genus Dyadobacter. The sequence goes on from NZ_JAJUXK010000001.1 coordinate 912,872, forward strand.
CTTGAAAAATGAATCTCCGATCTGGTAAGCCAGTTTTGATTCGGCCAGCAGCATTTCCGCAGAAAACAGATCCTGTCCATTATTTATCAGGATTTCATCGTCCTGCAAATGCAAAAAACAGGTTCCGGGCTGCTTCCCTGTCCGGGATAGCAATGAAAACAGCGTGATCACCACTGCGTTCTGCCTTTTTACCAAAACCTTTTTCAATAATTCGATCGGGTTATCTGGCTGCGTCACGTTGATTGGTTCAAAAAGAATATGAATGATCCCGTTACAGCCGAGTTGGACGCCAAGCGTGGTGTCGCTTTCGTCGGTGGTATCGTAGGTAACCAGCTTATTTTTTTGCTGGGAAATCGCGAGTAACGCTTTTCGCAAAGCGTCGCCTTCGAGACAGCCGCCGCTGATCGCGCCCGTTAACTGCCCGTCGTCGGTTACCAGCATCCGCGCGCCCGGCCTCCGGTACGACGAACCTTCTACGTGCACTACCGTCGCCAGCGCCATTCTTTTCCCGTCAACAATTGCCTGATGGTATGATCTGATGATTTCAGTTATCTCTTTCACCGCGCTGCGCATTTACAATTTTGGATATTACCCGGGCACTGTGCCTTGCCTGATCTTCCGTCGAAAACCGGCCGAAACTAAAACGAAAAGAGCTGTGGATCAATTCGTCCGGCAGCCCCATTGCTTTCAGTACATAGCTGGGTTCGAGCGTGGCAGAAGTACAAGCCGAGCTTCGGGAAAAAGCAACATCATTACCAGCCTCAAATATCATTTTCTCTCCATCCACACCTTCAAAGGCGATATTGGTCGTATGCGGCAGCCGGAGTTCGCTGATCCCATTGACGCTGATACCGGTCAGTTCCAGGAGTTCGGTTTCAAACTGGTCCCGGATTTTCGCCAGTCGCGCAGATTCAGTTTCCATTTCGTCCTGACATAGTTCGCACGCTTTTCCCAGACCTACAATTCCGGGTACATTCAATGTACCGCTGCGCATATTCCGTTCGTGCCCGCCGCCGTCGATCTGCGCTGCCAGCGATACAGCCGGGTTCTTTTTCCTGACGTATAATGCACCTGCACCTTTTGGTCCGTACATCTTGTGCCCGCTGAATGCGAGCAAATCAATACCATCGTCGTGCACATTGATGGGGATCTTGCCCACCGCCTGAGTCGCGTCGGTCATGAAATATATATGATGGCGTTTCGCGACGGAAGCAATCTCGGATACCGGATGAATGACGCCCGTTTCGTTGTTTGCATACATCGCACAGATTAGTACGGTATTTTCCGTGATCGCACTTTCCAGCGTTTTCAGATCAATGCTTCCGTCGCCGGCAACGGGCAGATAAGTTACGCTGACCAGCTCGCTTTCCACGCGCCGGCAGGTATCCAGTACAGCCTTATGTTCGGTGCAAATGGTAATAATATGCTTTCTCGGCCGCTGGTCGGCTTCCAATATGCCTTTGATCGCCAGGTTGACTGCCTCGGTGGCGCCCGAAGTGAATACGATCTCGGTGGTATGCGCGCCTATTAATGACGCTACCTGTTCGCGCGCTATGTCCACAGCTTCCTCCGCTTCCCAGCCATAAGAATGCGTTCTGCTGGCTGCATTGCCAAACTTTTCGGTGAAATAGGGGAGCATTTCTTCCAGGACCCGCGGGTCCATTGGTGTGGTTGCATTATTATCGAGGTATACAGGCAGCCTGACAGCCATAATTATTTATTGATGAAAGATCGAATATTTCCTATTAACCAAATTAAACAAAAAACCATCCCATTTTACGGGGAGCGGCATCGAACAGTATAAAACCGTTCCAATCTGCTTCGAAACATGTTGCCTGCACTGAAACTATTTGCTTATTTTTGTGTTGAACTCTATAATATCAGTAGATTAAAATACTGTCCACTTAAACTTAAAAACTATGTCACTTCGACTTGGAGATATTGCCCCTGACTTTGAGGCAAATACTACACAGGGACCTCTTAATTTTCACGAATGGTTAGGCGATAGCTGGGGTTTGCTTTTCTCTCACCCGGCAGATTTTACTCCGGTTTGTACAACTGAGCTTGGCAAAACGGCACTTTTACAAGGTGAGTTTCAGAAACGCAATGTGAAAGTGCTGGCAGTAAGTGTAGACGATCTTGATTCTCACAACCGCTGGATCCCGGATATCAATGAAGTAAATGACACGGAAGTTAACTTCCCGATCATTGCTGACGAAGGCCGTAAAGTGGCTCAATTATATGATATGATCCACCCGAATGCGAGTGAAAAATCGACTGTTCGCTCGGTATTTGTGATCGGACCTGATAAAAAAATCAAATTGACATTGACTTATCCTGCATCGACCGGGCGTAATTTCACCGAAATCCTGCGCGTTGTGGATTCGTTGCAGCTTACTGCCAACTATTCAGTAGCGACTCCGGCGGACTGGAAAGATGGGGACGATGTGATCGTGGTACCTGCCGTGAGCACAGAGGATGCAGAGAAGAAATTTACAAAAGGATTGAATATCGTGAAGCCCTATCTGCGGTATACGCCACAGCCGAATAAGTAATCTTATCAGGCTTAATATAAACGAAACGAGGCCGTTGCATTGCAGCGGCCTCGTTTCGTTTTATAAAATATCAGTCTTCCTCTTGTATTATTTTCTCCGGAATTATTTTTTCCTCCCCGTAATATGTCATGTGGCGGGCGCCTTTGTAGTAGTACCAGATCGAGGCAGCCATTGCTATGTGGCTGATGTCGTTATAATTGAACCATGGGCCAAAACTGAATTTGAGTGCGTGCAGGCCAGCGGCAAGCGCGCCCATGAATGTGGCAATGAAGATATTCACGCTGCCGGGATCTTTCTTTTTCCGGTACACATATATTTCAATCAAAAACAACATCAGGAACAACCCGTAGAAGGCGTGGATCTCGACGATCAGGAAGTTGAGGGTTATGAAGGTCAATATAAAGAATACGGTCAGTTCGATATAATTTAACCAGCCCAAAATCAGTCCGTTACGTTTTTGTAAAAGGGGCTTGATGTGCCAGATTGCGGCTCTTTCAAAGAGTGCAACTGCGATCATACTGGCAAACCAGCCTGGAATCTTTCCTTTCTGCCCCGTCAAATACAGGAAGCCGTGGCCCAAAACGCCGCCAATTGCAGTCGCGATCGCCATAAAAAGGAAGAAGTACTGGATCTGCTTGTACATTCTGTGTGCGCGGCCCAGTTTATTGAGATGGATAAATGCATAAATGCAAATAGCAGTCATCGCCAGGCTGGATAATACCGTGGAAGGTTCTAGGATAGTAATGCCGAAAACTTGTATCTGGTGGACTTTACTAAAATCAATTACAACATCATTCATGAATAGAAGAGCGTTTGGTCGCGGATGGAGTGAATGTCATCTGATGAGATTCAATGCCCAAAGTAAACCACAAATGGCTTAAAACGGATAAGAAATCATTACTGTAACAGACTTTACCAAAATTATACCAGTCTTTCCCGGGAATTTGGAACGGACAAACCGGGCAATTCGACGATGAAAACCGCCCGGCTGTCTATTATCACTTTGGATGTGACGGTTATACTTTTCCTTTGTATCAGTAATTATAATTTAAACAGGAAAAATCACTCCGGCTCTCTTTTTATACCGTGTTCTGAAATCATGAAAAAATCTACGCTGTCACTTATCAGAAATGCCTCATTATCGCTGCTCACATTGTTTTTGGTTCAAAATGTAAATGCACAGGTTGCAGCTCCGGCGGGCGGGCCGATTCTGGAAACTGTTCCAAAAGGGAATTCTAAGATATCCGGAATTGTACTGGACTCAGCTGCTGCAAAAGGAGTTGAGTTTGCGAGTATTGCATTATTCAGTGTCGAGGGTAATAAAGCGATCGACGGAACTACGGCGGACGAAACGGGGAGATTCTCGATCACCAAAGTGGCTCCGGGAAACTACAAACTGCTGATCTCATTTATCGGATTTAAGGACAAATCGATTGATAATATCAAAATTGAAAAAGGCAGGGATATTGAGCTGGGTTCGGTTCAGCTTGCTTCCACTGTGCAGAATTTGCAGGAAGTGACCATTACGGGTGAAAAGTCGCTGATCGAAGAGAAGGTGGACAGGCTTGTTTTTAATGCTGAAAAAGATATTACTTCCAAAGGCGGCGACGCGGCTGACCTGTTGCGTAAAGTGCCGATGCTTTCGGTTGACCTGGACGGAAACGTTTCGCTGAGAGGAAGTTCTAATATCCGCGTCCTGATCAATAACAAACCTTCGACGATCATCGCCAGCAATGTGGCGGATGCACTGAAACAGATACCAGCCGATATGATCAAAACGGTGGAAGTGATCACTTCTCCCTCTGCGAAATATGACGCAGAAGGCTCGGGCGGTATTATTAATATTATTACCAAAAAGAACAACCTGCAAGGTTTGACCCTTAATATCGATTCAGGTGTAGGTAACCGCGGAACGAATTTAGGCTTGAATGGAAGTTACCGTAAAGGTAAAATGGGTTTTACGCTGGGTGGATTTGGCCGGGCTTTTTATAATAAGGCTACTTCTTCATTAGATCAAACAACTTTCTCAGAAGGTTCTTCATTTTTAACCAAACAAACTTCCGATGCGAAAGACAGGGGTTTGTTCGGTCAATATTCGTTGGGCTGGGATTATGATCTGGGTAAAAATCAGGCACTGTCGGCTGGTCTGAGATATGGGACACGAAATTTTATCCAGAAGCAAAACCTGAATATTAATCAATTTGAAAACGATGTGCTGGACCTTGGCTCGCAGCGCAAAGTGAACCGCAAGGATCTTTCGGGAACGGTGGATTTCAATATTGACTATATCCGGACTTTCAAGCCGCAGCAGGAGTGGAGCATTTCTACGCTTTACAGCCGGACCGGATTGACGAATAATTTCAATACAGATCTGCTTACAGAATCCAATGCAGTTGCCAGTACGTTAAAAAACGAAAACAAAAACCGTAACTCCGAATTCACGATCCAGACCGATTACCAGACGCCGATCGGTAAAAATCAGCTGATTGAATTTGGTGCAAAGGGGATATTCAGGACAGTTGACAGTGATTTCAGATATCTGACTTCGACTGAATCGGGCGATTTTATATTGAGTCCTGCAAATCCTTCCGGCGTTTTGAATTACACTCAGAATGTTGCGGCGGGTTATGTTTCCTATACTTTGACCACTAAAAACAAATACACTTTCAAAGCAGGTACTCGCTACGAATTCACGGGGATTACAGCGGACCTGGGAGAAGAAGGCGCAGTGAGTATCCCGAATTATGGAAATCTGGTACCAAGTATCAATGTTTCGAAAAGTATTTCAGGCAGCACAACGTTGAAAGCCGCGTACAATCGCAGGATCCAGCGGCCCGGTATTCAGCAGCTTAACCCAAATGTAAACTTGTCTAATCCGCAGAGTATCAGCACTGGTAACCCCGCATTGAGCCCTGAGCTGACGGATAATTTTGAGATCGCGATGAGTACCAATATTAAAAAGACTTACCTGAATATTTCTGCATTCGCCCGCCAGACCAACAATTCGATCACGCAGGTCAGGAATGCGGTGGATACTTTGCAGGGGGCTATTGTGACTACTTTTGACAATATCGGAAAGCAGCGCGCGTATGGTATGAATGTGTTTGCAAATGTTTACCTCACCCCAAAATGGACTGTTAACGGTAGTTTGGATGTCCTGCATAGTTACCTCGAAGGGCAGACTACCAGCCTGGAAGGAACTTCGGTAACAGCCAGTAACTCTGGGTTTAATTATGGTGGCCGGTTGATGTCACAGGTTACACTTCGCCAGGGTTGGGGCGTGCAGGCTTTTGGTTTCTACCGCGGAAAGGAAATCCAGCTGCAAGGAACCCGGACAGGCTTTTACATGTATTCACTGGGCTTTAAAAAAGATCTGCCGAACAAGAAGGGAAGTATTGGATTTGCCGCGGAGAATTTCATGACAAAAGGGGTAAGATTCACTTCTGACCTCACTTCTCCACAGTTTAATCAGGTTTCGCAAACGCAGCTCTATAACAGGAATTTCAAGATCACATTCAACTATGCGATCGGAAAAATGAGTTTTGATGCGCCGAAGAAAAGGACTAAATCTGTTAACAACACGGATGTAATAGGCGGAGGAGAGCAGAAGTAAGATTCATAGACCTTTAAAGGAAACCGATGCAACCTCAGCGTCGGTTTTCTTGTTTTGCTTGGAGTGGGATATTAAACTGTATCTTTGTTACGTTAATTTGAAAAGATATTATAGCATTATTGCTATATTGATTTCGGTTGACGAAGTGTATAAACCTCATGAGATGAAATGGACTTTTGTAATTCAGAGAAAGTTTAGGGCTGCGGCTTTGCTTGGTGGTATTATGTTGGTTGTGATCCTGGGAACGGTACTTTTGCAGCGGAATGCACAGGGGATCGACCAATCGTCGGCTTCGATCTATAACGACCGGCTGATCCCGGCAACTACGATCCTTTACATTACTGAAAATTTGTACAGTAAGCGGCTGACTCTTGAAAATCACCTGTTTACGAGCGAAGGAACCAGCGAACTTCCGGTTGCTGAGCAGCTGAAATCGTATGATAAGAGCATTGATTCGCTGATCCGCGTTTTTGAAAAAACCTACCTGGTAGCCGAGGAAGAAAAAAGCCTGACTGCATTTAAGGAGCAGAATAGCAGATATGTGCATTTGGAGCAGGAAATACTAAACCAGTGCGCGGCGGGCAACGTGGAAGGAGGGAAGCGGGTATTTGCACAAAATGGCGCGTTGAAGTTCAAGGAAGCGGTAGCTAGCCTGAACGCGCTGACGAATATTCAGTCGGACGTGGGCAAGGATTTGATGAAGGAATCGAAAAGTAATATGGCCAGTTTCGGTGTGATCACCTCGCTGCAAATCGGACTTGCAGTGATTATAGGGTTAATGATCCTGGTTTTGATTTACGACTCTAAGATTATCGAGAAGCCGGCATTAAAAGATAAAAGCCAATATTTTAACCTGAACTGATAAGCAACAAAAAAGGCCAGCATTTGCTGGCCTTTCGCTTTATATCTTATTTCTTATTGACCAACTTTCCGGCCTTTCAAGGTTTCTCTTGAATTTTTAACCTGCTTCAAAAGGTCTTTCTTCACAAACAGCCGGGCTCCGTTTCCACTCTGCAAATCGAAAGTACGCTCCTTGTAATCGAATTTATTGTTAGGAAGCACATCCAAAAAGTAGTTCTGACCGCTGAGGTTGAACTTCATACCTTTTGTATCCTGCTGTGTATCGTCCCACGAAACACTTATCGAGCCCGAATCCGAACCAAGTGAAACTCCGGGAGTAAATGGTAATACATTGATTGTCTGAATGCTTTTTCCATTACTCATTGTAATCTGCCCTTCCGGATTTACTTTGATATCATTCGGATCGGAAACTTCTCTTCTGATATTGATCGCTTTATCATTGAAAAACTGCACTTTTTCGAGCGGAATACTTGCCGCTTCCAGATCGCGCCGCAAATCCTCTGTGAAAACTGTGTAATTGGACAGAGGTACCGAATTCATGGTGGTACAAGCCGAAATTGTGCAAAGGAAAAATGCTCCCGCAAATGCTTTTTTAATGAGATTCATGTTTGAAATTGGTGTTCGTGTGGAACGGTTTTGAGATTCTAGCTGGGTTGTTTACCAATCGCAATATTAAGAAAAAAGCCACTCACATACCAACCGGATAGTTAAAGGCTTTTATCGGTACGCAAACTGACAATGTGTCAGCCAGCGCGTATTTTGATTGTATTTGGAACGCATATTTCAGCCGGGTATTGCAACAGCCGAAAACAATTCTAAAAATATAAAACCAAAAAAACAGACTATGGAATCAGTGATTCAGGAAAAAGGGAATCTTAGCATCCACACCGAGAATATCTTTCCGATTATCAAAAAATTCCTTTATTCGGACCACGAAATCTTTTTAAGAGAATTAGTTTCAAATGCAGTTGACGCATCTCAGAAAATCAAGAAACTGGCATCTTACGGCGAGTTTAATGGTGAACTGGGCGAACTGAAAGTGGTGGTGAAGCTGGATAAGGAAGCAAAAACGATCACGATCAGCGACAACGGTATCGGTATGACGGCCGATGAGATCAAGAAATACATCAACCAGATCGCGTTTTCCGGTGCGACTGAATTTGTTGAAAAGTATAAAGACAAAGGCGAGGACGGAAAAGGTGACAAAGGTATTATCGGTCACTTTGGTCTTGGTTTTTACTCGGCGTATATGGTTGCGGAAAATGTAGAGATCATCACGAAATCTTATAGGGAAGGTTCTGAGGCAGTACGCTGGCAGTGTGACGGTTCAACGGAATTTGAACTTTCTCCGGCTGAAAAAGAAAGCCGCGGATCAGATATTATCCTGCATGTGGCCGCAGATTCAGAAGAATTCCTGGACGAGCACAGGTTGCGCGGAATACTTGAAAAATATGGCAAGTTCCTGCCGATCGCAATTGAATTTGAAGAGAAAACGATCAACAATCCGAACCCTGTCTGGACTAAAAATCCTGCGGACCTGACAGACGAAGATTACCTTGCATTCTATAAAGAACTTTATCCTTACAGCGAAGATCCGCTTTTCTGGATCCATTTGAATGTAGATTATCCGTTCAATCTGACGGGTGTATTGTATTTCCCTAAACTGAAAAACGATTTTCAGGGACAGCGCGAAAAGATCCAGCTTTACAGCCGCCAGGTATTTATTACCGACGAAGTGAAGGATATTGTTCCCGATTTTCTTCAATTGATGCACGGTGTGATTGACTCGCCGGACATTCCTTTAAACGTTTCGAGAAGCTATTTGCAGGCGGACGGAAATGTGAAGAAGATCAATGGATACATTACGCGCAAAGTGGCTGATAAGCTTTCGGAAATATTTAAAAACGACCGCGAAGGTTTCGAGAAGAAGTTTGATGACATTGGTTTGTTCGTAAAATACGGGATCATCAGCGACGATAAGTTTTACGAGAAGGCGAAAGATTTCTGTTTGCTGAAAAATACAGATGGTAAATTCTTCACTTTTGAAGAATACCGGACACACGTCGGCGAAAATCAGACAGACAAAAACGATACCCAGATCTGGCTCTATACCACTGATGAGAAAAAGCAGGATGCATTCATTCAATCTGCCAAAAAGCGCAGCTACGATGTATTGGAGCTGTCCAGCATGATCGACTCGCATTTTATCAATGCATTAGAACAAAAGCTTGAAAAGATCAATGTGAAGCGCGTAGATGCGGACACGCTCGACAAGCTGGTTGAAAAGGATGTGCAGCTTGAAAGCATTCTGTCAGCTGACGATCAGGAAAAAGCGAAGAAGATTTTTGAAGAAGTGGCAGGCAGCAAAAGTGCAAATGTACTGGTTGAGCCAATGCCGGTTGATGAATTGCCGGTGGTTATCACTTTCCCTGAATTTATGCGTCGGATGACGGATATGCAGGCATCTTCGGGTCAGCGCTCGATGTTTGGTGATATGCCTTTGATGTACACTGTTTCGCTCAATTCAAATCACCCGGTAATCGGTCGCATTTTGTCGACGGAGGATGAAACGGCTCAAAAATCACTTGCGAAACAGGTTTATGATCTGGCATTATTGTCTCAGGGACTATTGTCTGGAAGCGACCTGACGCAGTTTATTCAGCGTACGGTTACCACTTTGTAATCGTTTTAATAGAGAGCCAAAATGCAGAAAACCCGCCTTCGAGCGGGTTTTCTGTTTTATTAAGAATACTAATAAACCTTTCCTGAGGCTAGCTTATCTTTAAACAGTTCCAGTTCATCCCACTTTTGGTCTCTGGCCAGTTCGGCTTGTTTTGGCCAGGAAGACGGATCCTGGATTTGAAATCTTGGGCCAGCTTTTTTTAAAATTCCTACCATTCTGATCACGGAAGTTTCGGACAGCTGCTCGTAGGTGTGAATTCCTTCCTTATTAAAAAGCTCCTCGATTTTCGGGCCTATTCCGTCAATGCGTTTCAGATCGTCGGGCGCGTGATCGGGGCTGGTGACAGGATAAACCGTTTTGGAAGCATTCGTTGCGATTGGTTGGTGGTTATTGTTTTCCATTGAAGTTCGAAATTCGGTCAATTCATATTTTTTTTCTTCCAGCAATATACGCATTCTGCTAATCCGCCTTTTCACGATCGTTTTTGCCAACCACCACCCAAGTATCGCGGAGAGAAACAGCAGTAAAGCTATTTCTCCGACAGCAATTGCCAGGCTCTGAGATTCTATCGGAAAAGACAGCTGGTTCATTGTCTCGATTTTGAAAAAGCCAGTTCACGACTGATCTGATTAAGCTTATATTTCAATTCCCGCGTTTTCCTCGTTTCATAACTGCGTGCTGTGAAAAAGCCTAAAACGAACGTGACGAGCAGCAGAACGAAATACTGGATCAGCAAATTAATGTTTATCTGAAATTCGCTGACGCTTATCTTCGGGCCTGTCAGATAATTGTACGAATATAATCTTTCAGAAAAAATGCCGGTAGCAGGCAGCTGATCACAAAGCTGCTTGATCTGGCATATGTGCCAGTATATAGCGCCCAAAATCCAGACAGCCAGACAAGTCCACCAAAGCGGTTTGCTTTTCAACATATATGCATGGGTTAGCTATATGAATTGGAAATATTCTAAAAGTAGCTTTCGGGAGGGGAATTTGCAAAATAGGCGAACATGAAAAAGGGTCTGAGTGTTGACCCAGACCCTTTCTTATTTATCGGTTCATCGAGATCAGGAACTCTTCGTTGTTCCGTGTCCCTTTCATATGTTCGAGCAGGAAATCCATTGATTCCATCGCATTCATATCGGCCATGTGCTTTCTTAGTATCCACACTTTTTTCAGTGTTTCTTTGTCGATCAGCAGATCTTCGCGGCGTGTACCGGAAGCGACAACATCAATAGCCGGGAACACGCGCTTGTTGGAAAGCTTGCGATCCAGTTGCAATTCCATGTTACCGGTTCCTTTGAACTCTTCAAATATAACTTCGTCCATTTTAGAACCCGTATCGATCAATGCAGTAGCGATAATGGTCAGTGAACCGCCGTTTTCGATATTTCTGGCAGCACCAAAGAAACGTTTTGGTTTGTGCAATGCATTCGCATCCACACCACCTGAAAGGATCTTACCGGATGAAGGTACCACTGTATTGTAAGCACGCGCCAAACGTGTAATTGAATCGAGCAAAATCACAACATCGTGACCACATTCAACCATTCTTTTGGCTTTCTCCAAAATAATGCTGGCGACTTTCACGTGACGGTCAGCCTGCTCATCAAATGTAGAAGCAATTACTTCCGCACGTACACTACGCTGCATATCGGTAACTTCCTCAGGACGTTCGTCGATCAGCAGGATCAGCAAAAATACCTCAGGGTGGTTACGTGTGATCGCATTTGCGATTTCTTTCAACAAAACCGTCTTACCGGTTTTAGGTTGCGCTACGATCATACCACGTTGTCCTTTTCCAATCGGAGCGAAAAGATCAAGAATACGGGTTGAATACTGGTCTGGTCGGGAGCTCAGTCTCAGGCATTCGTCTGGGAATAGGGGAGTTAGGTATTCAAAAGGAATACGATCCCTGATTTCTTCCGTCGTTTTGCCATTTACAGTTTCAACCCGCAGCAATGCAAAATATTTCTCGCCTTCTTTCGGAGGACGAATCTGACCTTTCACGGTATCACCCGTTTTAAGACCAAAAAGCTTGATTTGTGAAGGAGAAACGTAGATATCGTCAGGACTGGCGAGGTAATTGTAATCAGCAGAGCGTAAAAAGCCGTAGCCTCCATCCTGCATAATTTCCAATACACCTTCATTAGTGATCAGCCCGTCGAATTCTCTTACGTAATTATTATAGTTCCGTTTGATTTTTGTAGACGGATCTTCACGTTGCGGTTGTGGCGCAGATTGTGGCTGGCGCTCGGCATTTTCATTATTCTGGCGTGCCGGTTTTTCTTCTCTTGGAGGTGAAACTACATCCTGAATATCGGTAACAGTTGTTTCTTCCGTATTTTCAGGAGCCGGAGCTGGCTCGTTTTGAGCCTGTGCAACCACTTCTTCCCGACCAAGATCATTCAGTGTATCATTATCTGAATCGTCTTCGTCGTTTATATCTGTATTACTGGTTTTTGGTCTTTCATCGAATAACCGCGGGCTTTCACTTTTCTCCGGGGTATTGAACAGGGGAGTTTGCGAGCTGCGCGCGGAGTTATCTTTTTTACCCTTTCCTGAACGTCCATTGCCCGCTTTCACGGCAACCGGAACAGGTTCAGCTGGTCTGCGCGCCCTTCTTTTCTTTGGTTCGTCGCCATCTTCCGAGGAAGTTTCGTCCGAACCCGAATCCGTCGAAGTGGCTTCAACAGAAGTGACCCTTTCCTGGGCAGCCTCTGAAAATGCAGGTTCTGCAACTTGCGCAGGCCTTTCCTGTGTATTCAGGATCCGGTTAATTAGTTCTTTTTTAGAGAGTTTAGTATGGTCAGGTACGCCCAGGCTACCTGCTATTTCTTTAAGCTCGGAGAGGAGCTTAATGTTTAATTCATCAATTGTAGGCATAAAAAAGGAAGTAAAGTGACACTTTACCGGTGGGATAATAAGTTGTGAATGTGTTTGGATTAAATTCGGGGATAGGCCGAAGTCATGTGATGGTCATTGATATTCGAATAAATATATATTGTAGAAGCCCTGGAAAGTGACTTTACTAATTGAAAGCTTTGATGGATCAATCGTGAAAATTTGCAACTTGATAATACAGAAGTATTGACAATAATAAATCGGCAAGATTTGTAAACCTAGGTAACGCAGGGAATGGTGGTTACCGATAGATGGATTCTGGATTTAAAAGTCGATACTGACTTAGATGGACGAAGGTGCAAAATTTTTGGTATCAATGCAAATAATTAGCAATAAAAACATTTTAAATTTGGTATTGATCAGATAATCAGCTATTTAGATATAAATATATACAAAGAAATTCGCCCAATTTGCATGCCTATTTCATTTTAGGATATTTGCAGCTAGTTATTAACGACCCTCATTTAAGTTTTAATATGAATATTGTCATCGACTCCGGGAACACTTATTCTAAGGCTGGCTGGTTTGAAAATGAAAAACTGTTACGCTATACGACAGGTTTGAGTTTCGATGAACTGATCCGGACGATCCGCGAAGAGCAGCCTGAGCATATTCTGTTTTCATCTGTAAGTTACACGGAAGCAGAATTTACAGAAGCGCTTCAAATGCCTGTTCGCGTGCACAGCCTGTCGCCACAAACCCCTCTTCCCATTTCAAAACACTACGATACGCCTGAAACGCTTGGAGCAGACAGGATCGCAGCGTGTGCAGGGGCCAATTTTTTGTTTCCTGATGAAGATATTCTGGTGATAGATATGGGTACTTGCATTACCTATGACCTGATCGATAGCAGTGCTGCGTTTCAGGGCGGATTAATTTCTCCCGGTGTAAGAATGCGATTCAAAGCAATGCATTCGTTCACTAAAAGACTTCCTATGATCGATCCCGAAACAGGCCCGGAGTTAATTGGTAAAAGTACCAAAACTGCAATGCTTAGCGGAGTCATGAACGGCACTCTTGCAGAAATTGAAGGAATTATTCAACGGTACCGACACAAATTCCCCGAATTGCGCGTAGTAATATGTGGTGGGGATATTACTTTTTTTGAAAGTAGCTTGAAACCACCCATCTTTGCGGTGCCGGAATTGGTTTTAATAGGCTTGAACAGAATTTTAACATATAATGTCTCATTACAGTAAAGTTTTATTACTTACACTTACAATTACACTGGGATGGAGTTGTGACGGCCTTTTGGCGCAACGTCTTGGTAATTCGCCTTATTCCTCGCTCGGTATGGGTGAATTTTACGGCGAAGCATACTCCGATAATTCAGGAATGGGACAGTCGGGAGTCAGTACTGCGAGCGGGTTTCAGATCAACAACCTTAACCCAGCGCTTTGGGTACGAAACCGATTTACTACACTGGATATCGGTCTGATCGGACAATATAAAAACATCACTTCTGGTCAACAATCTCAGCGGAATGCCGGCGGAAACCTGGGGTATGTTTCTCTCTCTTTTCCGGTAAGTTCAAGGTGGGTGATCGGGGCGAATCTGAAACCGTACAGCTTTATCGATTATGAAAATCAATCGTCGCGCCCGGTTATTGGAACAGCTGCAAATGCAAGATATATCACGTCGGGAAAGGGGGGAATCAACAAGGCGTCTATCACAAATTCTGTGCAGGTTCACAAATATCTGAGCCTTGGGCTTGAAACAAGCTATTTCTTTGGTAACGTGCGCAGGGCTTCGGAAGTTACCGTGGAGAATGTGCCGGGTACCACTATTGTTAGTGAAGAAATGGTTAGTCTGAATCAAAGAACCACTTATTCTGATATCGCTTTCCGTGCAGGTGCGGCAGGTCGCATTCCGCTTAGAAAGGATAATAAATTGAACCTGAATCTGGGCGGTGCTTACAGTTTCAGTACCAGGCTGAATGCTGCCAGTACCACTTCATTTGACCTGACGCAGAGCTCATTTCCTATCACGACGGATACCCTTGAAAATAATCTTAACGGCGGGCTGACAATTCCTGAACAGTTCCAGGTAGGCGCCAGTCTTGAGTGGCCTTTCAAACTGATCTTATCGGCTGATTACAGCCGCCAGAATTGGTCGGGTTACCGCAATTTTAGCAACTCGTCTGAAGGTCTGACAGATGTGAACCGGATTCACTTAGGCGCCGAGTATTTGCCCAAGTTTACTTCACTCAAATACTTTGACCTTGTCAGATATCGCGTTGGTTTCAGCTACGGAAATACACCTTACGTAGTAGGTGGGACTAATGTAAATGATGCTAATATCAGTCTCGGATTTACGTTCCCGATGGGACGGGGTTATCAGAACTTCCTTTCTGTTGCGTTAATTGCAGGGCAGCGGGGAAGCTCAGGATCTGGGCAGATCAAAGAACAATATGGTCGCGTGGTGCTCGGGATAACTTTACTAGAAAGATGGTTTATTAAACAAAAACTAGACTAGTTCCTTACGAATGAGGGTTTTAATACTAGCACTGTATATTTTAAAAGGAGATAAAATTTTATCTCCTTTTTGTATTGTAGCCCTGCTGGCGATCCTTTTATCATCTTGCGAGGATAAGAAAAATAAGGTAGGCGCCTTGTACACAGGCCCGGTAGAGGTAGTTAACGATGTGCAGGTTAAATACAGCGAGCAGGGGAAAATGAAGGTATTGATGAAAACGCCAAGATCGCTGCGATTTCAAAACGAAACACAGATTTTTCCCGACACCGTAAACATCAGTTTCTTCGATTCGCTGAGTACAATCGTAACAAGGTTAAGGTCCGACTCAGGAAGGTACGACAAGAGTTCGGACATTTATATTGTGAAAGGAAATGTCAAGGTGGTAATGTCCGAATCCAATCAGATCATGTACACTTCTGAGCTTAATTGGAGCCCACGGACCAGGAAGATTTTTACTGATAAACCTGTTGCTATCCGCAAAGTAGGCAGCCCGGAAGTTACTAACGGAGTCGGACTGGATGCCGAGCAAGATTTTACAAGTATCAAGTTCAGAAAAGGTACGGGCGTTTACAAATTGAACCCGTCTTCACAATAGCGGAGCACAATTCTGCAAAGATTTCTGAATCGATTCAATGGAGGTGTAGGTACTGTCTTTTCCCCATTTTATCGTTACATAAGTCACAAGTTCAGCTAGCTCAATATCCGTAAGCTTTGGATTTCCGGGCATCGGTCGGCTGAATTTCTTTCCTTTGACCATAATCGTATCATTCATTCCATTCCGGATAATACAGGGAAAGAGCTCTTTTTTGCCGAGCGAGGCAGCACCTCGTAAGGGCGGATACAAATTGGAAAGACCTTCTCCACCAGGCTGGTGGCAATTCGCACAGTTGGTAGTATAAAGCTGAAAGCCTTCTGCAAAATATTGCTCCGTTTTAAGTTCGTCTTTAGTACTACATGAAGCAAGGGAAATATGAAGCGCCAGTAATGCAAGCTTGTTACTTTTCATACTCTTTCAGCAGCTTCGCAATATCTTTCATGAGCTTTTCTGTTCCTTCTTCGGTGGTTCCGTCGTACATACCCCTCACATGCTTTTCTTTGTCTACCAGAATAAATGCGCCGCTGTGTAAAAATCCTCCGGCAGCTGCACTATCTTCCTGAACAACAGCCATATATTTTTTCTGACCGATATCGTAGATCTTCTCTTTTTCTCCTGTCAGAAACTGCCACTGATTCCCTTCCACACCCAGATCTTTCGCATATTTATCTAGTACCTGCGGTGTATCATGCTCAGGGTCAATAGAATGGGAGAGAATCATGAACTCCGGGTTTCCTTTATATTGATTGTAAATTTTAGTCATTTGCCGCTTCATAACCGGGCAAATAGTAGGGCAGGTGGTAAAGAAAAAATCAGTCACGTAAATTTTATTCTCGACTATTTTCTCGGTTACAGTTTCTCCGTTTTGATTCACAAAGGAGAAAGGCGGAATGGTGTGGTAAATGGTATCGACTACTTCTTTGCCATTCACAGTCTTGGTAACCCAGTCACGTTCGCCCATGATAGGCAACTTGTTGTCACTACAACTCATAAGCGCGAGGAGCGCGGATAATGTCAGGAACGGAGTAATGTATTTTCTGAAATGCATAAGTTATTCTAAGAATTTTTTCGCTTCCTGCAAAGACCTCAAAGTCAGTTGTTTAACTTGTAAGATCTCATCTTTTTCTGCTTCAAAATAAAGTACTGCCTGCTCGGATTGCAGCTTTTTGGCAGAATCACCTTTGTATCCGTGCATCCAGTCCATCATCGACTTGTCGGACTCATTCAGTTTGTTATTTATATCTATCGCCTTGATCCGTTGTTCGGCCAGGGAGTTGCTGCTCAAACCGATATTGTCAAGACTGTCGATCTCTTTTATTTTCGTCGATAGCATTGCTTTCAAAGTCATAATGCTATCCATTTTCGGCATGATCTCGTCGTGTATCGCCAGCACTTCCGTTTCCAGATCGGTAACCTTGTCTTCTCCCGCTTTTTTTTTACAACCTAAAAAGACTGTGGCCAAAATTGCTGTTAGTAAGATTTGTTTCATGATTCGGGAGTTGTTGTTTACGTTTAGAAATAATATTTAAAGATCAGCCTTTCAGGATCAGTTCTCTCGCATTGAGTAATACCGCCTCGGAAGGATTGTGGCCGCCAATCATCTGGGCTACCTCCTGCACACGCTCGTCAATGGTCAATTTTTTGATCTTACTCACGGTTTTGTCCGCCGAATGATCTTTATATACAAAATAATGCGCGTTGCCGCTGCTGGCAATCTGATGCAAATGCGTGATAGCGATGATCTGGTGGTTCTTGGCCATATTTTGCATCATCTTACCCATTTGTTTGGCAATCTCGCCGGAAACGCCGGTGTCGATCTCGTCAAAGATAATAGTAGGAAGCATGCGTTTGTCGGCCAATATGTATTTTATTACCATCATCAACCGCGAAAATTCCCCCCCAGATGCAACCAGGCGCAGTTCCTGGGGCGTAATGCCCTTATTACCACTGAAAAGGAATGCGACCGCATTTGTCCCGTTGGGGGAGGGGGCAGTATCGGAAAATTGAATGGACAAGGATGCATTCGGGATACCCAGCTCAACCAATCGTTCCAGAATCAGTTTCTCGATCGGCTCGGCTACCTTCTTCCGACTTTCAGCCAGTATCTCACTGCTTTTAAGCATTTCCTGCTTTGTCCGGATCATCTCGTTTTCAGCAGCCAGCAAATCGTCGTCCAGGTTCAGGACTACATTTAGTTTCTCCTGAAGTTGATTTTCGATAGCGAGCAGTTCGTCAACGGAAGTTGCCTGATGCTTTTTTAATAAACCATAAATCAGGTCCAGCCGCTCCTGAACTTCCAGGCTCCTGCCCGCATCAACATCCACTGAATTGTTAACCTGATCAATTTCGTCAGCAAGATCTCTGAGCTCGATCAATGCACTTTGGGCCCGCTGCCGCAACGCTTCATATCCACCCACAAGTCGCGCAGCCTGCGAAAGTGCGGCTGTGGTATTTTTGAGAAGATCCAGTACCGATGTTTCGGGATTATCCAGGTAAGTGTAAGCAAGTTGCAGGCGCTCTTTGATTTCTACTGCATTCTCAAGAATCGTAAGTTCTTCTTCCAATTTTTCCTGCTCACCCTGGCGAAGGTCTGCCGTATTCAATTCCTGGAATAAAAACTGATCGTAATCGAACTCTTTGCGAAGCTGGGCTGCCTTTTTTTGAAGTTCATCAAATCGAGTAGCTGCCTGGCGAAAAGCCTGATAATGTTGTGAATATGTTTTAAGGATAGCTGCGTTTTTGGCAAACGAATCAATTACTTCCAATTGAAAATTATTGTTACCCAATAAGATCGAATCGTGCTGCGAGTGAATGTCGAGCAGCTGGCTGCCAATCTTTTTTAATGTATCAAGATTGACAGGTGTATCATTGATAAATGCGCGCGACTTACCTGAGACTGCAATTTCTCTTCTGATAATGCATTCATCGGCGAAATCCAGATTTTCATCTTCAAAGTTCGGACGTAAGTCATAGCCAGCCAGATTAAAGCTCCCTTCTATTACGCATTTTTCGCCGGAATCGTACAACGATTTCACATCCGCGCGGTTTCCCAGCAACAGGCCAATCGCACCAAGCATAATGGATTTTCCCGCTCCGGTCTCCCCGGTAATAATGTTGAGACCAGGATCAGGCGACATTTCCAGTTGCTTGATCAATGCGTAATTCTTGATAAGTAAATTAGAAAGCATGTGATTTGGAGAGCGGTCAGGTTTTAATTAGCGAAGCGGAGTTTGCGTCATAGACGATCTCATATAATTCAGTGAATGCAAGCGTATGTTCGTGCCTGCGAGGATCTTGAATAACCAGTTCGCTGGTTGTAAACGAAATCAAAACGCCAAAATACGTTTTGCCATTATTCAGTACGCCATGGATTTCGTGTTTCAATAATCCTGTCAGTTCCTGATCGGACAGCCGGGACGATGCGATGCGGGTCAGTCTTTTGCTCATTATAAAGAAAGGCGCTGGTACAGCTGCGTCTTGGTTGGATCCAGGCTCACAAGCAACGTATATGCCTTAGCGCGTTCATCAGGCTGGGCTTCAATTAGTATTTTAAAAAGCTCCTCAGACTTGGCATCGAAAAATGAATTGATCACGACGCTAGCGGGCCTTAGCTGATTTACTTCCTTCAAAGTGGTCAGAAATTCCAGCACTTTCGCCCTCGTCTCGACTGGGTTTTCAGTTGCTACGTCCAACCCTTGCCGGTAGTATTTATACATTCCTTCCCTAAAAGGAGTGAATTGCTGACTCATGAGATTTTCAATCAACCAATACCGGTTCCGGGATTCACCGCCCGAGTCCCAGCCCCGTTTGTTTGGAGATGAATTTCTGGCCTGGTTAACGAGATTAAAAGCCCGCTGCACGTACGGAGACCCGCCCATTTTACTGAAAGAGTCATAATCGAATATCAGCGCTACATTCGCATAAAAGGCGAGAATATAAGGTAGCTCCTCGGTGTAGCTGTTTTCGTTAAAATATAATTGGGTATTAGGTAAATAAGTAAAAGTGAAGTTCTTATCTACATATGTGAACAGTACCGATTCATAATTTGAGTTGTAAACCGGCCTCGAAACAACCAGCTGTGCATTACCCTCGTAGCTGCCCTGCGCCAGCGATCTGGTTAGATTGACATTCAGCTTACACTTAATTTTCTCTTCTTTCGCAAACTGGTCATTCGTCCATCGGGTATTGTTCAAAAACTCATTCATGTAGTTTTGAAGCTGGTTCATGGACTGCGGGTCAGTTTTCTGCTGCGCCACAAGCTGCTCATAATTCAAATTGACAGTAAATTGCAGCTCCTGCGCGAAAATGCTACCAGCATTTAAGGTCAATAAGAGAATAAAAATTGCGGCAAGTTTTTTCATACCTTTTTCCATTGATCAATCACAATTTCCAGAATATCCTGCGCGACTTCTTCTTTTGATTTTAATTCGAAGAGCCGCTTATTTCCTTTCCTGTCAATAACGGTTATTTTGTTCGTATCGTGCGCGAACCCTGCACCGGCATCATTAAGTGAGTTCAATATAATGTAATCGAGGTTTTTGCGGTTAAGCTTGTCCAGCGCATGGGCTACCTCATTTTCAGTTTCTAGCGCAAAGCCGATCAATAGTTGTCCGTCCCGTTTCTGTTGTCCCAAGGTGCCCGCGATATCGGCCGTTTTAATCAGTTCAAGCGCCATTTCTGAACCTTGTTTCTTAATTTTTTGATCGGCCACAAACTTAGGTGTATAATCGGCCACGGCGGCCGCGAAAATGACCACATCCTGCTCGTTAAAGTGCGCAGTAGTAGCGTCAAGCATTTGCTGCGCAGTCCCGACCTGTATTCTCCGGATCGCCGGTGGGATACTTTTGATGTTAGTCGGGCCGCTTACCAATGTTACCTGAGCACCAGCCGCAGCAAATGCAGCAGCGATGGCATAACCCATTTTTCCAGACGAATGATTACTGATAAAACGCACGGGATCAAGCGGTTCTACGGTTGGCCCGGCTGTTACCAGCACTCTCTTGGTAAATGCAAGAGGCTGCCTGGCAAAATGATCTTTAAGCCGGGAAACGATCGTTTCGGGTTCCGCCATTCTTCCATCACCGGTCAAACCGCTTGCCAGCTCCCCATATTCCGGCTGAATAAAAAAGTTACCGAACGATTGCAGTGAAGCTATATTCCGGGTGGTGGAAGGGTGATGAAACATATCCAGGTCCATTGCCGGAGCAAAGAATATCGGGCAGCGTGCAGATAGATATATGGCTGTTAGCAGGTCGTCGCAGTTGCCTGTTGCGCATTTCGCAAGCGTCTTTGCCGTCGCCGGTGCAATTACGATAGCATCGGCCGCAAGTGCCAGGTCAACGTGGTTATTCCATTCGCCCTCTCCACTTGTGAAGGTTGTGTAAACGGGATTTTTGGAAAGTACTGATAAAGTGAGAGGCGTAATAAATTCGGTGGCTGCCTGCGTCATTACAACCTGTACTGTCGCGCCGGCTTTGATTAATAGCCTTACCAACAATGCAGACTTGTATGAAGCGATACTTCCGGTAACTCCGATGAGGATATTCTTGCCTTTCAGATTCAACGCTTGTGGATTTATAGCTGGCTGAAATAGTTTGTTTCGAATGCAAAGTAAGAAGAAGTTCCTCCAAATCTTATGTATACAAATGAAAAACCAGCCACAATGTAAATTGAGGCTGGTTTTTCATTTGTTCTAATTTATTCTTC
Source organism: Dyadobacter sp. CY343 (assembly GCF_021390335.1). Classification (GTDB taxonomy): domain Bacteria; phylum Bacteroidota; class Bacteroidia; order Cytophagales; family Spirosomataceae; genus Dyadobacter. The sequence goes on from NZ_JAJUXK010000001.1 coordinate 934,263, forward strand.
GTCGCTTGTAGTCCGGAATGCGTGGTAAGTTTTACCTTCGATAAATTCATCGATTGAAATGCTTCCTGCTTTTGGCATACGCTCGTAGAATTTAGAAATTTCGATTTGTTCTCTGTTTTCGAACACTTCTTCCAGATTGTCAACACCAGAAGCAAATTCAGCAAGCTTGTTGTTAAGCTCTTCTTTCATTTTGCTTGAAATCTGGCGTGCTCTCTTTGAGATAACCGATACAGATTCATATAGATTTCCGGTAACGTCCGCTATTTTATCGGTATCCCGGGTAATGATCGATGGATTAGTTGCCATGATTGTCTTATATAGTTTGAAAAATTTTAAAACACTATAATGTGGATTACTGACCTTTCGGTTCCGCAATCGCAGGGGTAGTTACTTTTGTAGGCTGGTTCTCAGGATCTGGTTTCGCCTCTTTCAATTTCTGTCTTTCCAATTCCAGTTTCGCAATTTCTTCTATCTGCTTCTGGCTGTTATCAAACATTCTTTCCGCATCGCGGCTAAATTTTCCCGTCGGATATTTGTCGACCAGTTCCTGATAAAACTTCACAACATCCTGGTGTCTCTCTTTCTGCTTGTCGATAAAGCTATTGGTAGCCAGGTTGTATTGCGATTCCACTTTCAGGAAGGCAAGTTCTTCGTTATACTGAGAGTCCGGGAAATCCTTTTTAAAGTTTTCGATCGAGATCACCGCAGATTTCAGTGACATCAGATTGAAATCACTGATCTTGTGGTAAAGCTTAGCCCGCTCGTAAGCTTTCTTTTCCAACTTAGATCTCAATTCCAAGATATACTTTGTACACTCGTCACGGAACGGACTTTCAGGATAGGTATTGATGAAATCCTGCATAGCCGAAATAGCGGTATGCGTACTCGTTTGGTCTAAATTATATGGGGAAGAGTCTTTATACAGCGAAAACGCATGCATATAATATGCTTCTTGCGCATAATCACTCCGCGCATAGGTGTCGTAAAATTTCTTGAACAGAAACTGGCTCGTGTTGTACTGACTTTGCTGGTACTGCGTGTAAGCGTAATAGAATTGCGCAAGTTCCGATTCTGTACTGCCTTTTAACAAAGGGATAAGTTCCTCAAACAGAATGCCGGCCTTGTAAAAATCTCCCTTTTTGTAATAGGCCATCGCAGCATCATACTTCTGCTGATCCGTGCCTGTTTTCTGTAATCGGGAGAACTTGCTACACGAAGTAGTACAAAGAAGGATTGCAATAAAAAGCAAGAAATAGCTTGCTGGACTGTTTTTTCGCATATTGGCTGCAAAGGTAATAAAAAAAGCTACACCATCCATAACGAATGCGTAGCTGATCTAGTGTTAATTAGAAGCCTATTGCTGATGGCGAACGAGCATTTTTTTAGTTGCTACTTTCTGACCGTCAATCGATAGCTGGTAAAAATAAAGACCGGTTGGCATGTCCTTCGTATTGACACGCAACTTCTTATCGTTTTTATTCAGCGTCAGTTCGCTCATTCTGGAACCAAGCACATTATAAAATATCAGCTTAGCCTCCCTAACCGAAGGGGCGATCGTAAAATCTAGCTCCGCATATTCACTGGCAGGGTTAGGATATATATTCGATACCGAAATCCTGTCACTAACATAAAGTTGCTCTTCTACTTTCAGATGAGCTTCCACAGCCACTGATTTCCTTTCTCCTGACCTTTCCACAACTTCGGCAGCAAGATTGGAATTGCTATCAGCATTGTTGGGGTTAGAGAACAAAAATGAGGTGTAGAATTTATTAAGCGCTTTTGGATTTTGTAAGGATAACGGTTTATAACTAAGCCCGGAAGGCATTACCGAAAACTTGATTTGCTCTGAACTGGCTGGCTTCTTCTTTCCGACTATGTTCAGCCGGCTGCCTCCCGATGCAGATTGTGCTTCTACGCTGTCCAGAGACAGAATAGTTGCGATGAGTATGTTCAAAAAGAGTACATATTTTTTCATAGCTTCAATTAATACTTTTGACTAATGTTCAATAGTTTAGTTAAAAAGTACACTACAAAAATATAGAGAAATAATTGGATCCTCAACATATATTGTGCGAACGGCTAACTTTATTTTTCAAAGGTAAAAAACCATGCCGGTTAGACAGAATTTCTTACCTGAACATTAAATTATTTATAATTCGGCCCAAATCGTTTTCTCCCGCGTTGGTTTCTCTGAAATGCGCCAGTTAAATCCCTCCAGTTGCCGCTCCGGCTGCTTGATTTTCATGGGTGGGATCAGCTTTCCGTCCGGTTTCCCCACAAAGGAAATTTTCTCTACGCGGTTTTCTTTGAACAGCAGGTTCATACGTCCGCATTCGACTCGGTTCAGACCAATATTCTTCTGTTTATCGTCAACAGCATAGTATGCGCTTTCGCCATTTCCTTCAACCAGAACCTGTTTTAACTGATTTTTGGCACCGAAATAAGCATTGATAATTCTCCCTTTGACTTGATTGAACTGTCTTACCAATGTGTCTTCCGTAATCACAAATGCCTTCCCTTTTAAAAGCATCCTGTTGATCTCATTGTTGACCAGAAACGCTGTAATGGTGTCTGCCTCCATCTGATAATGCTGATCGCTCCACAAGATCGGCTGTCGGAAAAATCGGATCACAGAATCCGCAGTATTATAATTTATCGAGTCGCATTTACCCTGAAAGTCAGACTTGTAAATAAACACGTTTTTATGTCCGATCAGCTTCCGGGTCGAGTCCCTCGCATTTTCAAAAGAATAAAGCGTATCAGCCCGAATGTACAATGTGTCCTCTGAAACTACATTTCTTACGTATGCGTGACCATATATTTTCGAGTATCCTCTTGATTTCCAATAATATCCTTCGTCACCATTCAAAACAGTCTTATCTTTTTTCGCAACAATCACCACATTGCCTTTTCCCTGCCCGTCATTACTTTTTCCATCGACGATCAGCGAGTCTGCGGTTAGTGTATACGTTTCATTATCAACCGTTGTTCTTTTGTGAAAACTGGATTGCGTCGTCTCTGTATTATATTGCCCCTTCGTCCCGACAACCGTACCATCTTTATTCACAATTTTGGTAGGCCCATTGAAATAGGACCACTTGGTTATCGAATTGTAAAGCAGCGTATCTGTGGTGAGTGTATATTTTTTATTAACAAGCTTGACATTTCTGTAATAGGTGAATTCTTTCGTCGCTGTATTGTAAAATCCCTCTTTACTTGTCAGCACATTTTCCTCGTCCACTGTTCGGCCCGGCTGCTTATAATAAGCAATTCCGTTTCCCATTTCGTATTCAATTTTTCGGGTCGTCAATGTTCTTTTGCTGTCTTTTAAAACAGTTTTTCGTCCACTGACAATTGCAAGTCTGGTGTTTCCGTAATAATAAAGCGTATCACCAGTCACCGTCACGGTATCTCCTTGCACGATCCTCACATTTCCAAAAGCCTCGATTACGTTCGTGTTGATATTCTGAATTGCCAGATTACTATACAAAAATGCGCCCTTGTGTTTAAAAACCCCATTGATAACCCGCCGCGACTCAATACCGTTTGCATTGAGAATTTCAAGTTCATCAGACTTTAAAATCTCTACCAGATCTTCACTGGAAGTATTATTATTTTGGGCCAATGTGCTGATGCACAGTATACAATGTAAAAAAATCAGTAAGGCAAAGAACGTCAGATGATTAATATTCCCTTTGATATTGATGACGCGTGAAAGTTTAAAAGAGTTGCAGCCTGACTTGTAATTATTTTTATCCATGTTCTTTTCTTTCTTTTACCTTTGAAACCAGCACCGGCAAAATAGTTGCTTGCGTGCAAAGGCCAGGTATTTTTGAGCCTGCCAAAAAGATGATCCGGCTCTGATATGCCAAAACTACATCAAATACATCTTAGAGGTTCTTTGTGAATTCTTTTTTAACTTTTATTAACCAACAAGCTTGGGAGCTGAATCAGAAAAGATCACTGCTGACTGTGAGTGGGGGAGTGGATTCTATTGTTTTGGCGCATTTATTTCATGTACAGGGATATAAGGCCGGTATTGCGCATTGTAACTTCAAATTGCGAGGCGAAGAATCTGATGCAGACGAACAATTTGTGCGCGAAATCGCAGCGTTGTACGGGTTTGAATTTTTCGTTACAGAATTTGATACAAAAACGTTAGCCGAGGAAAAAGGTATTTCTACTCAAATGATTGCGAGGGAGTTACGTTATAAATGGTTTGAGGAAATCCGGAAGGATAATCAATATGACTGGATAGTGACTGCCCACCATACCAACGATTCACTCGAAACAACACTATTGAATCTGGCACGAGGTACTGGCTTGCCAGGACTCAAAGGGATTGCGCCGCAGGTAAATGCGATCATTCGGCCGCTACTTCAAACGGCGAGGGAAGAAATCCTCACATATGCTCGTGAAAATAGTTTGCCGTGGCGAGAGGACAGGTCCAACTCGTCACTGGATTACAAGCGCAACCGTATTCGCCACGAGATTATACCTGTACTACAACAGCTCAATCCCTCCGTTGAGACTACGTTTATCAACACATCTGAGCGATTGCAGGCTGCCGAAAATCTGCTGGAAGAACTTCTCGAAACATGGAAGCGCAGTGCAGTATATCAAGAAAATGGCCTGATTTATATTGATAAAGGGAATTTACTCACTTCGACGGAGCCAGCGTTCAGGTTGTGGTCTGTTTTGCAGGAGTATAAATTTAGTTATGCGCAAGTCAAGCCGATCCTTACTGCCTTAAATGGAACCGTTGGAAAGACATTCAGTTCTGCGTCATACGAATTGTTGCTGGACAGAAATCATCTGATACTCCGGCGGCGGACTGAACAGGTTTCTGAAGATGAGATAACAGTCGGGGGGCCAGGATCGACTATTCCAGTAGGGAACTCATCATTGCTCTTTGAAGAAATATCGCAAAATCGAATAAACGACCTTGGTAAAGATAAGTCACTAGCCTTCATTGATTTGGAGAAAGTGCAGTGGCCGCTGACAATCCGCAAATGGAAAACAGGTGACACCTTTTTCCCATTTGGAATGGGGGGGAAGAGGAAAAAGCTGAGTGACCTGTTTGGCGACCTCAAAATGGACCGTTTTCAAAAAGGAGAAATGCAGGTTCTTGTAAATGGAAACGGCGAGATTATTTGGGTGATAGGTATTCGCTCAGATGAACGTTACAGCGTATCAAATGCGACTCCCAAAGTTTTGAAAGTGGCCCTGATAAACAAATTGAGCACATTATAGGAATATCGCCACAACAAAAAGTTAAACAAATTTCAACTTACATATTGCACATACAAGTTTTGTTTTTACCTTTGCACCACAATCAGGCATCGACCACGATATCTAGAGAGATGGCAGAGTGGTCGAATGCGACGGTCTTGAAAACCGTTGACTGTTACAGGTCCGGGGGTTCGAATCCCTCTCTCTCTGCAAAAGGTGTCTGATTAACAAAAACCCCGCTTTAAGCGGGGTTTTTTGATTTCTAGGCTATACTAAAATATTGAGCTCATTTTTTTCTTTGGCACTTTATGAGCTGGACGCATACTTGCCAAATCCCCCATTTGCAGCTATCTTGTTCTTTTGAAAACGCAAATGGCCTACCACATCACCCTCTTCTCTCCCGACACCTACCAGACATTCACGGAAACCGAGCGATCGATTTCCGGATTTCCTGAATCGCAAAAAACGCAGGCAAATGCCATCAAAAAAGGTGACAAGCTCATTGCTTATGTGACCAAATTATCCCGCTGGGTTGGTATCCTGGAAGTTACGGGCGACTACTTTATCAGCAACACGCCGGTTTACAGCTCAGATGATATTTACACACTGGGGTTCCCGGTGAAAGAAATCGTATGGCTTCCGCTCGATCAGGCGCTTCCGGTAAATGATGAAGAATGTTGGGCCGCCCTTTCTTTTACTAAAAACCTACCCGAAAAGAGCACCGCATGGACCAATATGGTGCGGGGAAACTTGCGCCGTTTTGAAGAGGAGGACGGGAATTGGATCGAATTCTATTTAAAAAGACAACTTTCAGCTCCCAAGCGTTTTCCGCTCAGTGAAAGTGATAATCGGAAGCTGGTCACATTGACCGTCAAAACGCAGGAAAGTAAGGAAATCGAAGTGTCGGTACCGACGAAGGAAGAGCAGGAATTTTCTCCGAAGTCTGAAAAAGAGGATGTTCGCGAGTCGATCCGGGTTCAGGCAATGCTATCCAGAATTGGCGAAAGAATGAAGTTGAAAATCTGGCTGCCGAAAAGTGACAGGCAAAGAGTCCTGGCAGTTTGGAAACCTGAAACGGACTCACTCCTTACCACGCTGCCATTGAATTATGATACCATCACGCTTCGAACCATTGAAAATATCGATGTGCTCTGGATCAAAGGCCGGTCGATCGTTCGTGCTTTTGAAGTGGAACATACGACTTCCATTTATTCCGGCATCCTCCGAATGGCCGATCTGATGGCCCTGCAACCCAATCTCGACATCAGTGCCCACATCGTAGCCCCAGCCGAGCGGCGCGAAAGGTACTGCAAGAAATCTCCCGGCCGGTTTTTGCGCTTTTAGAAAAAGGGCCTTTGAATGCACTGCCCCAAAAGTTAGACCTCGCTTGGATAGCTTTCGCCGACCTCACACCATAATAGGGCAATAATCTTGATTTTTTTCATAGTTGTATACTTTTTGGGACTGCTTTAGGGAAGAGAAATGATGTAGGGCAAATTGGGGTGGAGGGAATTTTTAACGGGAAAATGTTAATCTTAGCTGACCGACGTTGGGGATTCTAAATTGAAGCGCTTATATATAGTATCAAAAAGTTCATATTTTGTCAAGGTGCTCATTTCCAGAGCGATGAATAGGGTTTTTTCAAAACTAGAATCCTTGAATTGTTGCGTATTCTTTACACTATTGACATATCTAAAGAATGTATTGGCAAAATCATGGCCGTGTATAGAATTCCTGACGTCCCCTTGATAATTTTCAAGCATTTTCCTGACTTCCTTTATAACATATTCTGAGCGATTGCTAATTGCATTTTTGTGACAGAATCGCTCAACATAATCTTTTAAATCAAATGTTATGATTCCACCTCGACTTGCAGAAAATGCATTATCAATTTTCAATAACGCAGTTGGTTTAAAATCGGCGTCAATTTCACGTAGACACCTAAGAAAAAAAAGTGGTGGAAGAACTTTCGCCAGCTCCTCAATGACCTGGTTTGCCTCCAAGGGAAAATTACTAAACCCAATTTTTAGGATCTTTCCAATAATCTCTTCATTGAATACATATGCTTCTATACAGGAGTAATCCGATCTTAGCAAAAACTGATTATACGTCCCTCCGGAAATAAAATCATCAAAATCTTTATCGATAATACAAAGAATATTTTGACTAGAAGTGGCACTCGTAAGTTGGGAGGCGAACGAAATTAATTTATTTCTATTAGATCCTAACAATGGATCTTTGCTCATCAACTCTGAAAAATCTATTGATGAATCAATCTCATAAACGTTACACTCTATTGAGTAAACGCCCACAAAGAGATCAATAATACTCTTGTCCATCGGGCCTTCAACATAAATATCTTTTATTGTCGGCTCTAAGGAATACAATGTTAAAATTTCCTCAACAGTCCTTTTTAAATTACTTGGCATCTAAGGAAACTTTTCTATTTGTTAATTTTAAAACACGTTTACTATTGGAAGTTAATAACTCTACTGAATGTGTAGCTATTATAAACTGTACCGGGCTATTTCTGCTAAAACTTAACAGCGTTTTTAGAAGTGTTCTTTGCCATTTAATGTTCAATGAAATTTCGGGTTCATCGATAATAAAAATTGTTGCATCGTCAGTTGCGGTAATTGTGTTTATGAATAACAATAATAACTGCTTTTCACCAGATGATAAGAAATTGGGGGGAAGATCATCTCCGTTTACATACTTCAAAGAAAATCCAGAGTTTAAATTAAATGAGATAATTTTGTTTGAAAAATATGAATTCACACTATTGACAAATGTATTAATAATATTTTTTATACTCTCGAGAGCACCTAATTTTGCATTTGATCCCTCTATAAATGGGTCGAGTATATTATTGATAAAATTTATTGTCTCATAATCATCAACAGATTCAATTGAATCAAATATCTTTTTGTAGTCAAACGAGCTAATTAGTCCGAAATCCGAATATTCTTGACTCCTTTTAGCCAGGCTGTCGATCGTTTGAATCAAATATTCTTTTGATTTACTCGACTTGTTTTGAGTTGAATTACTTACACTGGTTATCAAATCAGTATAAATGGACTGATTACTAGTTTCTCCAATATTTGAGTAATATATCGTTTTATCCCTTATCCATTGAGTCAATGTTGCAAGTGACGCCTCAATATTGACAATTTCCTGATCTTTTTCTCTTCTCAGTTTGTCACGAATGGCTTTATTAGCAACTCTACTAATCTCATAGTGATCTATTATTTTAAAATCAAAACTCTCGCCGGAGTAACTATCAAAATATGAACCAGAATTAGACATTGATTTTCGATCATCTGAAAGAAAATATAGTGACAAGTTTAAGGATTTAATTAAATCCAAAATCTTGTTAAGTTGTCTTGATTTTTTTTCGTCATCTCTTACCTTTACATTGCAATCAGCATCTGTGGTAACATGAACTTCCAGATTTTTCTCACCAACTTTTGCATAATAAAAATATGACCCAGATATTATATTATTAGGCCTATAAGCACCTATTTCTACGTGATCGGATAGCCGAACAACAATTCTGTTAAATTTTGTTTTAGCTAAAAAGGTTCTATGACCAGAGTCATTTTTTTCAGAAAGTAAATTAAATATCAGTCGCAAAATTGTAGTCTTACCAGAACCATTGTCTCCATATAGTATCATCAATTTATCTAGTGAACTATGACTTTCGTCCTCGGGCAGCAAATATGTAAAGTATCCAAAAAGATTTTCAATACATATGTACTTGATATAAAGAAGATTCTTGTGAAGTGTTAGTTCTGAATCAGTTATTGTTTCATTCATGCTTCATTTGTTTATTATAGTTGTGAAAGGTGAATTCGTAAACTTAAATATCAGACCGGTTGAATTCTATTTGAGATATCCAAAAACAGATAGAATTCTACAATTTAACCCTCGATTTTAGACTATGCGTCTGATTTTTACCCCAAACGAAAGATAATATGCGTGCAATATACTCCTAAAAAGGTTTCCATGAGCGCTGATGCAAGCTGGAAAGTTTTTTTATGGATTGTGTTACTATTAAAGCTTCTATTTGGACTCAAACTACTTGCTCAACGAAATACTTATTCAACAATCTTTCCCGAAACCTCCCGATACAGATTCGGCACTTTATTAGGACGAAAGCCAAGTAATGTTCTGGAATGCTTGGTTGGAATATGAGGATCAGTAGAGAACCGTCGTTGGAGGCAAGCTCAGCAATTCAAAATCTGCTTTGTTGCTCGAGTGACGGCGTAGTGCTGTTGCAATCGAATTTGGATATATTCGTCCAAAGAAATCCATTCGTTTTGTTAGTTACCTTGCTGTTACGCCAATTTCCTTGAAAGAAGAGATTGCGATTAAAAATTCCAGAACGGGCTTCGCAAATACGGAGGCTGCTTTCCGTCGCCATAATCGGCCGACTTGCCGAGATTGAAATCACGATATTTGTTAAGCAGCTCTTCGGGACTTGGCTTCATAGTTCATGTGTCCCCAGCTATGCGTCTCCTGTCCGATAAAAAGAATCTTTTTCTCCCTCACGCAATATTCGTCAAAAACATGCATCAGCAATGGTGCAGAGACATTGTCTTTCCAGATTTGAGAGTAGATAGATCGAGTGTATGTTTGGTAGAGTTCGAGGAGTTGAATGTTGAGAGTTTCGGCGGTCATGATAGAGGGTGTTTACATATCCTTCACAAGTCGTTCATATGAGGTCACCTTCGAGTAAAGCAACATTAGTTCAGATTCGGGAATGTCTTGATAGACAGTCTTCAAATGCTGCTGAATTTCAGGGATTTCGCTTTCATGACCGACGATGATGTGCGTGATGTCTGAATACTGAAATTGCACATTTTCATAGGGTGGCGCTTCTTGCATTGCTCTTTCAGCATTCGTCCACGAAGATCTGTAGAAATCAGAATAGTTCGAAGCGGTTCGCCAGACGTAACTTGAAATAATATGTGCATTGCCTGGGACAAATCGCCATTCTTTTTCATCCTGAAAGTTGTTTTCAATTACGTAGTCAGGATGCGGGATTGACTTATGAGCAACAGGTTTTACATATAGATAGTCTATTGGAAACTGATTACCTAAGTTGTCCCGAATAACATAATCTTCTCCCATTTTCACGGGGGGAAAGTATGTATGTCTGACATAGTATCGATTGGTCATCCCACCACCCTTGGGCACTTCATCTTCATTTGTCTGCTTTTCCTTAGTTTGAATAAATGCAGAAAAAATCCGACGAGCGAGGTTGCTTCCAAACACCAAATAGAGCAAAGGATTCATGTCATTTCTTTTGCCCCATTCTTTTGTGAGACCAATCGCGTAGCCAATCTTTTTGCTTTTTTCGCGACCAAAATTCTCGTACTTGTATTCGAAGCCGTAGGTTTCAAGGTGATCACGAATTGAGGAAAGAGGTATGTCGCAAAAGCTCACCATTGGAATCCATAAATAATCTACTCTCGGATAAGTATTTGAAGACACTTCGCCAAAAGTTGGAGTAATTACTGATTCGTAAGGCAAGTTCGTTCCTCCTGCCATTTCCTTGGGATGAAGCTCACGATTGTATTTCACCCTAAATCCTTCCGATAATATGCCTTTTAGAGCTGGCATTCCACCCTTAGTATAGTGAAATAGTGATGTTGCACTGAGAGCCATAGCTTGGAAGTTATCAGGTTACAATAGGATCTGTCAGATCTATTCTTGTTAAAAGATGTTCAATTGAAATATTTCTTTCTCCATGATTCCTATCAAGCGAAGTGATCATATCTGCAAAGTCATTATTGCCTTCCGAATTGTCCAACTTCGATTTGACTGCCAGGAACTCGACCTTTTCATTCACATCACGTTTAACCAGCTTTTGGCCAAATGGCTTAAAGGCGTAAATGTTATACATGTTCATCAACTCGGCTTGCATGTACAAAATACCATGACGATTGTAATCATCCAGATTACCAACTCCGAAAATCTGTGAAAATCGGTCTGATAAATCTTGAAGCGACATTTCTTTCGTTTTTATTTTATGATAGCAAGTGCTATCCAGAGCTTTAAGATATACCAAAAAGAGAAAGATGTTCGGAAAAAGATATGTCCCGTATGAGAAGCTCTTGAGTGACATTCTGGCGTGGGCGAATATTTTTTCTTGCTGTCGCAAGGTTGGCTTGCCTTTACCAAATAGAGCGGTCGCCAGCGATAAGAAACTCTCTCTATCTTCACGAGCACGGCTATATTGAAGCCTTTGATCTGATTTAAAAAATTGATCAAAGGCAAAGTATTGGAAAAGATAATTGACAAATTGCTCAGTCTGAGGCTCAGGAATTGAGTATTCCAGGTCGATAAATCGCCTGAGGTATTCGTCAGCATTCAATTGTTCGCTACCATATACACCTCGTATTGCATGTCCAAGTTGTTCTTTATCAATGGCGAGCACAAACACAATCCCGCGAACTGCAAAGAAATGTTTCATGTGTTCCAAAACCTCGACAGCATAACTTGGTCGGCAGCGATCTAGCTCGTCAATGAAAAAGATCAAAGGCTTATCGTCCACTCCCTTATTTACAAACGCTTCAAGATCTTTCCTGAAATCACCCAATTCCTTCTTCCGATTTACATAAGCTTCAACCTCTTTTTCCAATATATCGGCCGCCGCCTTTGAAGCATTTTCTAATCCGTCAAGCAGCGTCTGCTGATCAATGTACCTGCTCGCGACTGCCTTAATAACTGCTGGCGCAAGATTTTTCGTCAAAACTGCGCCTTTTTTCATCAAAGACTTAAATTGCAATGTCTTATTGTCTCTGACAAGTGTTTTAAGCTCTGCCATGATCGCAACTAGTGGATTGCTTTCAAAATCATTTTCCCAGGCATTGAAATATAATGTCTCGAAGCCTGTGTTTTGAAGTTCCTGGCGCCACATCTTCACAAATGTAGTTTTGCCCGTTCCCCATTCGCTATTTATTGCTAATACAAATCCAGTTCCGAATCCACCGACGACACCGGTTAAAACGTCAGAGTATTTTTTTCTGTCAAGCTTGCAAGCGGAGAAAGGATTGTCAACTGGAATTTCTAGATCATTGTGCCTAATATACATAGTGGTTGGGTCTACAGAATGAATGTTAAGATGTGATTTAACAAGAACAAATGGTGGTTATAAAACCGCTAAATAGATTAATGCTACTCACAATTGTTAAATGTGAGTGTGCAAATGAGGGTGAAGTTGAGGGTATAAATGAGGGAATAACCGAGATTATAGATCTCAGCGACTAAAAAATGAAAAGAACGAGAAATAGATAATGCTGAGGTCTTTACCCGGCAAGCTCTACAAGCTTATCGACATGATCGACAGGGAGCAATGGAGCATGATAGGGGGTCTTTAAGTAGCAGCCAAAGCGCACAAAGGTTCTTTCATTGGATCAGCTGTCAGTAAACCCCGCAATCCGCTCTCTACAAATCCGTTCCGTCAAATCTTTCAACAATGCAACCCGACTACCAAGGTATTCCAATTCCTCTTTTTCAATCTTGTAATTCTTATTGTAACGCGCATCGATGTACGCTTTTTTGAGAAGGATAAATAATCGCTCTTCTTCGGCTGTCGTTTTTGGAAAAACTGTCGCGAAGTTGGTATTCAATTTTTCGACCTGATTTCCTAGAATCTCAATGTCGTGGATTCTCGGCTTATAGTCGGTAAAAACTAGCAGAACGGCAGCGTAGAATCTTTCAGTGGCCTGGTGAAGTAAAAAAGCTGCTTCTTTATACCAAGTCTTTTCGATTTGGATGTAAGCAGTCTCCAAAAATCGGCAAGCACTTTCAAACCAATGCTCAAATTCCTCCGTTGATTTTTCTACTCGTTGCGCAGCATTGAGATTTTTAGGCTCAGATAAGGTGAATTTTCCCGAATCATAAAGCAAAATTCCTTCCTTTAAAATATCTACAAAAAAATAGTAGTTCCGCTCGATCTTGTCGTTGACAAAACCAATGCTGTGGTAGATGATGCTAGTTCTGGTGATCGCCTCATTGGCCATCAATTCCTTGTCCAGCTGCCGCGATTTCTTAACTTGCTTCGCGGAATTCTTGTCTTTGGTGACGATCAGAATGTCGAAATCGCTCACATATTCGTACTTCTCCTGGTAGTCTTCGACCCAATCGCCCCGCGCATAGCTGCCGAAGAGGATGATCATTTCGGCTGGAACTTTGTCGAGGATTATTTGGGTGAGGGCTTTTAGTTGGTCTTGTTTGGTTTGCGGGAGGTGGGAGAGGGTGGTTTTCATAGGGTGTGGTTTGCTAGTGCGGCAATTTAATGCTTTTTCGATTTTTTCTGCTATCAACGGATTTGCCTTGTGGAGAAAGTAACAGTGCTGCCGCCGATCATTTTGGTGTCTTGTAGAATGTCAGGGCTGTAAGGAGCTGGCGCATTCGCTCAAAATGATCCATGATCTGGCGCTTTATCATTCGGATGTTCCGTTTGATACGGCTGAAAAGTCGGCGCTTTTTGATCTGAAGGTGCTTTGGGAAGGCTTCGAGAAGATGGGCGCGAAAGTTTAGGAATTGGAGGACTGTTGGCGACAGTCCTTTTTTGTTTTTATGCTGATCCACAATGGAATGCGGTGCTGGCAGGAAGCAGCTAATTCATATTTCTAAACGCAGCCGGCGTTTTTCCGGTCTTCTGCTTAAAAAGCTTATTGAAATACTGGGGATATTCGAAGCCCAGGCCGTAGGCGATCTCGCCGACTGAGCAGCTGCTGCTTAAAAGGATATTTTTGGCTTCCTCGATCAGGTGATAGTGGATATGGTCCTGTGCGTTTTTGCCGGTTTCTTTTTTTAGGAGGTCACTCAGATAATTGGGCGATAAATTTACCTGTTCCGCAAGGTATCTGACCGTCGGCAGGCCGCGTTCACTGAGGTCGCCCGGCCCGAAATATTCGTTCAGCAGCTTCTCGACCTGCACAATGACTGCGTTATTGGAGGTTTTTCTGGTGATAAATTGTCTGCCGTAGAATCGGGAGCAGTAGTTTAACAGCATTTCAATGCCCGATACGAGGATGGACTGGCTGTGCACATCAATATTTTCGTGCAGTTCAGCTTCAATTTTCTGAACGCAGTCCGCCAAAATCTGCTTTTCCTTTTCAGACAAATGCAGCGCTTCCGAGACTTCATAGGAGAAAAAGCTGTAACTCTTCATTTTGTCACCCAGCGGCGTGCCCCGGATCAGATCGGGATGAAAGCCCAGGCCCCAACCCAATGGCTGCGGTGATCCCTCGATATCGTCGTCCATTTCCAGTGTCTGATTGGGTGCCAGACAGATCAAACTTCCATTTGTAAAATCGACGAGCTTCCGCCCGTATTTCACGTGATTCCGGTTGTAAGTCTTGTAAATCAGCGTGTAGAAATCCGTCGAAATTTTGGTATTCCCAATGTCCGCCTCGCGAACCTTGCTGAAATCGATGATAGCCACGAGCGGGTGGTGCACAGGCTGGTCCAGCCCGAAAAATTTGAACAATTCCTCGACGTTGTGCAGGTGAATATTTGTGCTCATAAAAACAAATATAGCCTCATTGTGCTGACAATGAGGCATAATAATCTTAAAATTATAAACCGAACAGAGACTTAATGACGCTGGTAAAAGTAGCATCGTCGGCCTGCTGGCGCTGCGCGATAATGGCTTTGGCGTCTTCGCCGGCCGCGTAACGTAATCGATCTGTGCCGTCTGTCGCAGCTTCGTAAATCACATCGGCCACAACGCTGGCAGGAGAGGCTTGCCCAAACATCGCCTGCGTGGCTGCCAGCAGTTTGCCGACGATCGGCTGGTATTCCGTCATGCTTTCATCATTGCTGAAATCCAGCGATCGACCAGTGAAATCAGTAGCAATCGCACCCGGTTCTACGATTTTGACTTGTCCGCCAAACTCCTGCACCTCGTAGCGCAGCGATTCGGAAATCCCTTCGACCGCGAATTTCGTACCATGATACAAAGTCCCAAGCGGAAAGCTCATCTTACCACCAATCGACGAAACATTGATAATGATACCGCTTCTGTTGCTGCGGAAATGCGGCAGCAAAGCTTTCGTCACATCCAGCAAACCGATCACATTCGTATCAAACTGACGGATGATCTGCTCTCTCGAAAAAGATTCAAGCACGCCATAAGCGCCGTAGCCGGCATTATTTAATAAAACATCAATCTGCCCGAACCTAGCAATGCCTTCTTTTACTGCATGATCAATGGAGGAAGGATCGAGCACATCCAGTTTGGCAACCAATATATTTTCCAATTCCCCTAATTCAGTTTCGGTTTCCGGATTGCGCATGGTAGCGACAACGTTCCAGCCTTTGGCGTGAAATAATTTAGCAGTTTCTTTACCAATACCGCTGCTTGCTCCTGTAATTAAAATGGTTTTCATGATCTCTGATTGTTAAAATGATGCATCAAAGGTCGGGGTGAAAACGGGGCTGGTATGAATACGAATTCAGGGTTGTTGTATACTTTTTACGGTTTTTTGGTCGCGCCGTCACGCATCAAATATCGGCGATCCGCTGACGCAATCCCAAGCAGAGTTTTGGCATCTCGTCGAATGTCAGGCCTGTTGGCGACAGTCTTTTTTTGTTATTTGGTGGCCTAAACCGATTATTTCCGTTCGATAAGTTATTAAAACTGGAAAGCAAAAAAAGAGTCGGGGATCTCATTGCCTGCAATTCTCTTCCTATCTTACATTTTATACTCCCAACCTCTATTTTAATCTTGAAATGAAAAAACTGTTACCAGCATTTCTGGTGTCCCTTTTCTGCGGACACGCTCACTTCCTTTGTGGACAGGCATTTAACAGGTTCTACAAGATCAGGCCCACAACGACATTAGTTCATGTGCTTTACGAACCTTGCGAAAAGGATGTGACTACCGTGACGCAAAGGAAAGTAATGGGTGAGGACGGAAATGAAACGACTGTAATTATTTCCGAAACTGTTAGAAAGAAGTATTCGGAGTTAAAAACCAAGATCGTATATGCCCCGGCCGTTAATTATCAGGGAAGAAAGAGTGGGGGTTATACTCGGGCCAATCTTATTCAAAATGCAAAGGGTGACTCTATCGAGGTGGAATTCTGGTCTATGGATAACAAGGGTACGCAGGGGTCTTTTAGTATAGCTGCTCCGGGCTTTTATACAACGAAAAATGGCAAAGGAGCAACCCCGATCGATCCGTCAGAGAGTGGGAAATATTATTATGTGTTTGAAAAGCGAAAAGATTTGACATCTGCTCCACTATACGTAGAAAGATTTTCGTATCGACAATTTGAGTTTGGGGCTGCGACAATGCCTCTAAAGTATCGTTTTGCTAGAACCAAAACAATGGATAACGGGCGAAAGGTTGACGTTCCTGCCGACGTGACAACGGAAGTCAATGTCGGTTTTTACACGGGTGTCAAATGGGGGAATTCGTCATTTTACAGCGATACGAAGCGCAGCGGAGAGCATCTGGCATTTATGGCATCAATTTTCACCGGCCCGATCAAAATCTCACTTGCTGCTGATACGCTTGATAATACTATTAAGAAGAACTCCAATCAGCTTGGCTGGCAATTCGGTCTCGGCGGCTGGCTGGGCATTAAAAAAATAGAACTGGGCTTTTTCGGCGGCGTCGACTTTCCATTGTCAAAGGAAGGTAGGAAGTGGGATTATGCTTACAAGCCCTGGATTGGATTTGGTATAGGATATAAATTGGGTATTCTGAAATTGGACAACTAAAATTCGACTCTCTAAAATTTCTTCCTGATCAAAACCTAATCTTGCGGTCGATGCACGTCAAGCATCAAATGTCAGGACTGCGGGGAGTTGGCACATTCGCTTAAAATGGTCCAGGATCTGGCGCTATATCACTCGGATATTCCGTTTTATTACGGCCGAAAAGTCGGCGCTTTTTGATGTGAAGGTGCTTTGGGAAGGTTTCGAGGAGATGGGGGCGAAAGTTTAGGAATTGGAGGACTGTTGGCGACAGTCCTTTTTTGTTTTTTAGATATATTGGTGGCAAAAGTGACTTATATAGCGAATCATTGAAAAGCCTACATGCAAATTTTTACAACAAATCAAACCGCCCTCACTCCCCTCCACGAAGTCCCGTTCAAACTTGAAAAGGACATTCAAAACCTTTTCGAAAAGAATCTGGAAGTGCTCACTTCGCTTAAACTGATCAGGTCGGAGTTCACAATCAAACAATTCCGCATTGATACCCTGGCCTTCGATCCTGAAAGTAAGTCGTTTGTGATCATCGAATATAAGCGCAGCCAAAATTACAGTGTTGTGGATCAGGGCGTTTCGTATCTCAATCTGATGCTGGATTATCGGGCCGACTTTATAGTGGAATACAACGAAGCGTATGGCGAAAGTCTTAAAAGAACCGACATAGATTGGTCACAGAGCCGGATTATATTCGTTTCCCCCTCATTCACGGACTTTCAAAAACAGTCGACCAATTTCAAAGATCTGGTATTGAGCTTTGGGAGATCAAGCAGTTTGAGAATGGCCTGCTTACCATAGATCAGATCAAAAAATCGAGGTCCGCTCCGAGCATTAAGCAAATGCAAAAGGGTGACGATTCGGAAATCGGCAAGCTTGCCAAAGAAATCAAACCGTACTCGGAAGAAGATCATTTGTCGGGTAAAAGCGACGAGACGGTTGAACTGTATGAGACCTTTAAGAATGCGATTCTTAACTTGGGAGCGGACATTGAGATCAAACCCCAAAGGATGGTGATCGGGTTTACGGTGAAAGGAAAAGTTTTTGCTGACGTGCTTGTGTTAAAAACGAGTCTGAAGTTTTGGATTAATCTAAAAATTGGAGAATTGGATGATCCTAAACATTTGTCCAGAGATGTTTCGAACATCGGGCACTGGGGTAATGGGGATTATGAGATAAGAGTGAATGATACTGGCAATCTTGAATATATTATGAGTTTGGTAAAGCAGCCACTGGCCGTAAATATCTGACCGGTGATTGTGATAAGTTAGTCCGAGATTTCTCCTCAATGCCGAGGAATATAACGCAGGAAATTTCACCTCAAAACATGCCTACTCACCAACTCCTTAAACCCTACCGAATTCGCAAACGCTTTGTCAATATCTTCCAACATCCTATCCTTCCTCAAAAATGCTTTCGTGATCAGGCCGGTCGTGAACGATTTCTCAAACCATCTCAGCGCTTCGTCATTTTTTTTCTGCTGCACCATTGCGCAGCCAATTAAATAGTAAGCTGTGCCTCTCAGCTCATCGCGATTGCTGATTCGCGACAGGATTTCAACCGCTTCGCCGGGCTGGTTTATCTTGATATATGCTGTGCCGAAATTGACGAGAGAAGCTGGCGTTTTGGCAGATGAATCTGATTCGAATGAAGCTTGGTAATCGGAAATTGCCTCGAGGTATTTTTTTAGCATAACCAGATTGTCAGCTCTTTTCAGCATTGCAATTGAGCGGCAGCAACTGTTGGCAGTATCAATTTTGATCGCTTCCGAAAATGCGACTATTGCGTCTGCATAACGTTCATCTTTTTCCAGCGTAATACCCAGTTGAATATTATAAGCGGGATTTTTTGGATCCAGTGCAGTTGCGCGGCGGAAGTCGCTGATCGCTTTTTTTAGATTACCTTGTAACCTGTTCGCTTCCCCTCTGTTAAAATAGATTTCCGCTAATTGATCCGTTTTGTTGATCGCCCGATCGTACTCTTCAATCGCTTTTTCTATCTTATTTAATGCAAGATTGGTCAGGCCAAGCTTATTATATGCAACGGCGTATAAGCTGTCGGACATTCCGGCTCCTATCTTCTTTTCATTAACTTTAATAAATTCATAAGCGGTAGCAGCTTTTTCATATTGTCTCAGCTCGAAAAACGCATTTCCCTCACCAATGCGGGCTTCATAAAGCACTGGGGATATTTGATAGGCACGGTTGTAGTCAACGGATGCCTTTGCGTATTCTTCCATCGCAAACCAGAGTTTCGCCCTTCCCAAAAAGGCCTCTGCGAATTCCGCATGATGAAATAATGCCTTATCGTATGCTGTCAACGCTGCTGCCGAGTCGCGCATACCGAGGTGACCGCTTGCTTTATGGTACCAGAAGTCTGCAACTGTTGGTTTGACGTGAATGGCACTATCGTAATTGGCAATAGCCTCCGTGAATTCTCCCTTCCGCAAGGATTTGGTTCCCTGGTGAAAAAACGAAAGTGCGATCGCGGTAATTTTTTCGTCTCGTTCAGGCGTTATTTTCAGTCTTCTCACCTGCGCAAAATCTTTTCCTGCCCGCTCAATTTCGGAACGTTCAATATGAGATAATCCCCGAAAGTAGTACGAGTCGCTGGCAAGTGTATCGCGTTCCAGCGCCGCTGAAAAATCGGCGGTAGCTTTTGAGAATTCATTGGAGTTAAAGAACAGCAAGCCGCGTTGATGATAGTGGCTGGCATTTTGCGGGGCTATCTGGATAGCGCGCTGATAATCCTCCAATGCGCCAGACACGTTCCGGGTCAGTACGCGGAGCTGCGCACGCTTGATGAGCATTTCATCTGCGGTGTTGTCTATGTTCAGATAGCTTGTGAAATCCGCTGCGGCTTTGGGATAATCTTTAATTGCCGTATACAATTCAGCCCGGGCGCGCAGGGCTGCCAGATTTGCATAGTCCAGCTCAATAGCCTTGCTCAGATCCTTGAATGCCTTGTCTTCTTCCTTTACCATCACATACGCGATCCCCCTTCCCAGATAATGGTCAGAATTGTCTTTCTCTTTTTTCAGGATCCGTGAGTAATCTTTAATCACTTCATCATACATTCCGGAGTTGAATTTTTCGTCCAGCTCAGTTTTAAGGCTCGACTTCTGATTCAGCATTTTAATGGTTTCAGCCAGTTGCACCGAATCAGGCAACAGATCGAATGCTTCTTGCAAGTGGCCGATAGCCTCGGAGTAGTTCCTTTTTTTCTGTGCAATAGATGCCTTTGCCAGATATTGCCCTACAAGTTCAGCCTTGGTTTGCCGGGCTTTTTCAAATGCACGTTTTACCTGATAAATCTTTCTTCTTGGAAGCAGATCCTCGTAATTATTTAGTTTTTCGGCTTCTGTATACGCTTCCAGTGCTTTGTCAAAATCTCCTTCCTTAAACGCATTGTCACCGTCGGTCAGCCACTTGTTATAAATTTCCAGCGCCCTGCGTTCGGCTTCCCGCTCTTTCTGCCGGGCAATGTCCGTTTCGCTTGGCTGGGAAACCGACTGTTCACTGACAGTTGCTGTTGAGTCCGCGATGAATTCAACGTTATTGAGGTTCGCATTCAGTGAATCCTTTTCGGTATAAAAAGCAATTTGTGAAATATAGGTAATCCATTTTTTACCCTTTTTCTCCGCTCTCACTTCCGCAACACGTTTCACAGGCTGATAGGGAACATTGATCTGGTTATGCTTCCCTTTGAAATGAGAAGTGAAAAATACCTTCACATAATAGTAGTTTGATTTTTTAAGATCAGAAACCTGAAAGTCAGTTAGTTCAATTGTCCTTTCAATGCTTTTAGGGTAGAATAATTCGAAGTTGTTGAGATACTTATCTACAGGCAAATCGGCGCTGTTCCCGGCGGAAGTGAACTCCGGGTTGAGATCATTCTCAATAATCACTTTTTCATCATAAAAAACCTTATTGGGAGATTCGCCGTAGCTGTCAGCCGTGATGGATTTTCTTTCAAATGCACCCAAATCTTCAAACGTGATCGTATTCAGTAGGTCACTGAGTCCTTTTTCAATCTTCCGCTGAGCCAGTAATTTCACTTCATTATTATCACGCTGATTAAGCGTGTCCTGCAAGTCAGCCGCCAGCAGGGGAGGAGGGGCAAGAATGCAAATTATGATAGTAAGGGAATATATATTTCGCACGATCCGGGCATTTTTAGATTGCGTATTGAAATTAAGCGCACTGAAATTTTTCATGGATTGGCACTGATTCCGATGTTTCCGAGCAGGATTTCCCAATTAGTTGTTTGCTGACCTTCTACCGCTTTGTGGTAACTCCTGAGTTTCACCTTTACATTTTTTTTCGTGACATCGCTGTACACGATATCTTTTCCATTCGAGCCTAAACCGCTAAATGTTTGCGTGCCTGTAATAGTGCCATAATAGCTGCCATCACTTTCAAGCGCCAGATCTTTAATATAGTTAACCTCGTTCCAGGCTATTCTTGTGGCACTGTAAGGCAACAATTTGAGCCTGGTGAGATAATCATTGACACGATAGCATCTTTTTCCTTCGCGGTTGGAAGATGTAACTTCAATCGTCGCTTCCGGCAGGAAGAGCTTCGTAGCCTGCTCAATTGCTTCGTCTTTTTTGTCGGGATCAATGCTTTTGTCACTGATCACATTAAGGTACTGCACGAATTCATCCACTTTTTTTATACCCTTTACACTATACGCAGTAATCTCCTCTGCGGAAAGGCCAGGCTTTTCAGCTTCGGCAACCACTGGCTTGTTTATTGTTTCTATTGGAGCAGTCTGAACCGTGTCAATTTTTGTTGAAGTACTGTCAACTGCTTTTGATTCAACTACGGGTTCTGACCACTGCACTGCTTCCTGCTCTTTTTTTGTTTCAATAACCTCTTTGACGTCAACTGCCTGCGTCGTCGAATCTGTACTATCTGTCACTTTACCGGGGCTCAGGATTGCCTGAGCTACAAGCGGAGCAGCCAGTTCGAGAATGCCTGCAGACTCGGACGGGGATTTTACAAATTCGTGAATTCCATTTTTATAAATAATCAATGCAAGATCTTTTCTATTGATAGAACCGGAAGCGTCGGAGACGGTCGTAAAATTGATCACATGTTCACTCTTGTAGCTAATGTTGCATTCAACAATACGGACGGGCTCAGCGACAATCAGCAGGTCGTAAGCCGGGCCGGACGAGGTGTAGAACTGCTCTATCTGCTGCGTCGATTCGGTCGGGTCGTTGCTGAGGCCGGATATTAGCAAAAAGTTGCCTTTTGCATTAAATGCGAGAATTACATTTGCCCTGGGCACAGTTCTCGTTACGAAACGATCGCCTCTGCTTTCCCCGATCTTCAAAGATTTTTCGGTCGAGGAAGCTAATTTGTACGGGAAATTGCTGCCATTGACCCAGTACAAAGTTTCCTGTGCCCGAGCCATTTGTTGGATAAACAATAAGAATATTGCGAAATAAAAGAGCCTCATTTATAAAGATTTTGCTGTAAAACGGAATGGTTGTCTGTGCTATCTCAGGATATTAAGTTCTACGCGCCGGTTAAGCGCCTTAGTTTTTTCCTCGCTGTTGGAAGATGTCGGTTGTTCGCCTCCTTTCGCCTGCCAGTGCACTTGTTTTCTGCCAGCGCCCCGATTGATGAGGTAGTTGGAAGTAACCTTTGACCGGTACTCCGAAAGTATCAGGTTCCTATGGCGATCGCCGATATTATCCGTGTGGCCAACGATCTCAATCCTGTATTCCGGGTTTTGCAGCAACCAGGTCGCCAGTGAATCGAGCGTTTGCCTGGACGACGGCCGGAGCTCGTAGCTGCTTCGATCAAAGTAAATAATGCGCTGACCAGAAGGATCAATTGTTATGTTTTCAGTACGGGCAGGCTGCTCTGGTACAGATTGTATTGTCGCTGACTGACTGGGTTGCTGGTTTTCGAGTAAATTGATTTTAACAAGCAAAAGCCCGTTTGCGGGTGGCAGATTTATTGAAACAGGCTTACTTCCTGACGAGCCGGGAGTAACGCGGATCCGGTGGGCTTCTCCTGATTTAACGTTGGAATAGCCCAGCGAAAGATCGACCATTTTGGGAGTCAGTTTCTTGCCTTTATCTACAAATAATTCAGTTCGATAATCGTCCTTCACATCGACAGGCTCAATGGAAAATGCCAGAATTGAGGTTTGTTTGCTCAGTGCGATTTCATAAACAGAGCTGCTATTATCGAGCCGTTCAATGATCAGGTTTCCATTGTAAGGCTGGTAACCGGCGGCAGTTGCCACAAGCCCGATAATATCCTCGCGGGTAAATTCAATCGGGTCTTTCTGAGAGCGGAGACCGGTGTCTGTAGGAAAGCAGGATTTGGTGCCCGTTTTGGTATAATACAAACAAACTTCCCCTTTCACCGCAGTCTTGGTTTCAATATCCACAAGCTTGAATAGTCGCGTCACTTTCTTTTGGGTATTAGAAGATTCGGAATTATTCAAGACCAGATCCTGCTGCTCTGATTGAAAATAGGGGCGATCGTTGGTCTGCTTGTCCACAGGGAACAAGCCAAGCTCAAAATAATAGGTGCCTTCTGTACCGGTGACAGGCATTGATATCGTCCGAAATCCTGTCTTTTCAATGATCAACGAGGTCGGATTGCACGGGACCTGTAAAGAAAAAATGCCCTGATCATTACTCTTTCCGACCGCCTGTTTCCTGCTATCAGTTTTGACCGTAAAATTTGCGCCGATCGGCTGACCGGAAGCTGCGTTGATCACTTTTCCTTTAAATGTAAAGCATTGACCCCACGAATCTGACATTCGAATTAACAAGAAAACCAATATCAGTACCTTCCTGTGCATCAGGCTATTCACTTACATTGATAGAAATATTTCCCATCAGTACCTCAAATCTATCCTGCCTTACACCATCCACTGTTTTCTCATAAGGTTGCAGTTTAATTTTCTGACGTTTTTGAGTCACATCCTGAAAATTATTGGTCGAGAATGTCTGTGAATATTCCGCAATA
This sequence comes from Dyadobacter sp. CY343, assembly GCF_021390335.1. GTDB lineage: Bacteria > Bacteroidota > Bacteroidia > Cytophagales > Spirosomataceae > Dyadobacter. The sequence continues at coordinate 958,226 of NZ_JAJUXK010000001.1, forward strand.
CCCCAAAAATTACCCTGATCGTCCGGTTCAAATTCCTGTACAAAATTGATCTCGGCATAAGTTATATTCACTTTGGAATAATTCAGGCGGCTTAATCTCGTCAGGTACTCAGCAACGTTCCTCTTGGTTTTGTTATTAGGATTGTTGACGGCGGATACTTCCACAGTAGCGTCCTTCACGAACATCCTTACTGCCTTTTGAATCGCCATATCCTTCTCACTCCTACTTCTGCGCGCATCCACAATGCTGTTGAGAAGACTAGCCAGTTCCAGCATCTTGTCTTCCGACTTTGCCATATAAGTCTTCTGCTCATCGGTGGTCAGCCTTTTCTTTTCCCTTTCAGTCTCCTTTTCTATTTCCGTTTCGCTCTTCTTTTCTGGAACGGGAACAACTGCTACCGGCGCAGTTTCCGGCGCAGACGGTGTTGAGACGGGCGGCTTTGCAGGAGCTGCTGCAACCGGCTCGCTCTTTTTTTCCTGAATCCTGGATTTGTTGAAATCCTTCTTCATTACAGATAAATTATCAGCTACTTCCGGCAGGTCTCGCAGCATTTCGTGCGTCCCATTGCGGCGAATCACTGCAAACAGGTTATCCTTATTGATAGAAGCAGAGCGACCGTCAAGCGTAAGATAATTGACAACATCTTCCAACTCATTGCTGATATTACAGGCGATCACTTCCCGTGGCGAAGCTTTGAACAAAATATCGCTCACGGGCTTAGTCGCGGTTGCAGATGAATAAAATTCCTGAATTTCAATCTGGGCTTTGGCTGGGTCTTTTGATATGTTTTTCTCCGTTAAATAGTCTCCTGACTTATTAAAGAAGATTACAAACTTATCCCTGAGACCAACATAATGGCTGCCGTTTTCAAGGACTGTACTGATTTTTTCATCGTCCGCAGATTCTATTTTCCCTTTTACTTTGGTCCCTGTGGCGAAATAGATACTTTCTTCTCCCTGCGCCTGCGCGAGCGAGAAGGCGGCGGAAAAAAGAAATAGGATGAGTATGTTGATTTGTTTCATAACGAGTCCGGTTGACGCTTGTCAGCTATTTTTTCATTTTGAATCGCCAGACCTGATATTTCGAAGCCTTTGCGCCGCGATCTGAACTGAAATAGATAAAGTCGTCGACAGACCAGTAGGGGGCAAAGTCACTGGATTTGTTCAACGTATATTGCCGTAGGTTCTCGCCGTTGGTATCTATCACGTAAATGTCCGAGTCCTGCTTGTTTTTTTTGGTCAGCTGAAAAATGATGTTCTTACCGTCGGGGCTCCAGTTTGGATTCGTAGCATAACCCAGGTTCACGTCGGTGATCTGTCTCGGCGAATCACCTTCGGTGGACATAATCCAAATTGTCCCGGTTTCCTTGGATTTACTTTTATCAAGGTCATATTTGACGAAGGCGATATTTTTGCTATCAGAAGAGAACTTTGGAAAACTGCCTTCCCCGATCATCTTCAATTCCTTGGTTTTTAAATCCTTGATCCAGATCTGGTTTTTCTTCACAGATACTCCGCCGGCAGGCTTATTAGTCCTTTGATTGATCATCGCGTACGTTTTCGGCGTAGCTCCCCGCTCAAAAATGATTAGGTTCCCGTCGGAGGACCAGGAAGGATTGTATTCATCCTCGTCATCGGTATTGGTTACCTGCGTGATCGCTTTCCCTTTTGAAGCGTCGATGTAATAGATATCGAAGTTCGTTTTGTCGAATGTTTGAAAAACAATCCGGTTGTTGGCGCTGCAATAGGCGGGATTCAAATGCAAATTTTTTCCTGCCGTTTTTTGAATGATCGCTTTCGTCAATACCTTCTCCTTCATATAGATATTGTAGGAAGCATCCTCCTCCCTGGACGCGAAAACCAGATTTTCACCCAAATCGCCCCCATTAGGATAAAGGGACGGTTTGTCCGAATCGGTGATTTGTGTCAGCGTTTCGAAGCTTTCGCCGTCGGAAGTTTTCTCATACATTTTGGGCGAACAGGCCGAAAAAATGAAAGCGTGCAGCGCACAAAAAATGATTTTTTTCATAGAACTGAGATATAGGATGGTACTGATTGGTGCATTCGTTTTTTAAAGCATTTTGATTTCTATGCTTTTTAAAATGATCCCGTCATTGATGGAGGTCGATTTAAAATAGGCGCCTACATTCCAGATTTTGGATTCTTTGGCAGGATCGGTCCTGGCGAATTTGTCGAAATTAATGGGGTCAGTGCCTTTCAGATATTTAAGCGGCTGCCCATTGAGTGAATACACTTTTCCTTCCTGCGTGCTCTTGAAAGAAAGTGTCACTTCACTCTGCTGAAATTCCAGGACAGGCTGCCTTACTCCCGTCATATACTTCTGCATTATTCCGGCTTTCACAGCATTGACTTCGAAGGTTTTTGTGGCGGTGTTTACTTTCAGAAAGGAATAATTGTTATTATCAATAAACTCCCAGATGATCCCGAACTCTGTCATCGGTTTCTCAGTCGCGAGATCGAAAATGGCAACGATCTCAAAACTCTTATTACTGAAATCATAGTTAACCGGCATCTGAAAAGTGCCAAATTCTCCTTTTTCTCCTACGGTCCTGATCTGGAAGCTAGCCGGATCTTTTTTAAGGGTGGTCGAAAAAAAGCTTTTGTTCGTAAACTTCCATGCGTTACCCGGCTCGCATGTAAAGTCCTGAAAATAAACCTCGTGCACCATTCCACCTTCTGTATAATGCAATGCTTTGCTGACTGGGCAATTGTTGATCAAGTCTACTTCTGATTTCAGCTTGCCGTTTTCATATTGCAGCTGTTTGACAGCCTCTTCGCGGTTGGTCCGGGGGTTAAATGCACCCTTGATCAGACCAATTTTGTTTCCGTTTTTGTCCAGGATATAGTCACTGAAAGCCTTTTTTCTGCCGGCATTATCAAATTCTGTTTCGCCGGTTACATCTCCGCTTGCGTTGTATTTGACTTCTTTGGTAATTCTTTTTTTGCTGTAAGTGCGCGCGATATAAGACCCATTCTCCTCATAAAATTTGCACAGACCGTCAAAGTCTGTATTCCTTTCTTCATAGGTGTTTTCATATTTACTGAACTGCCCTTCAAACTTGGGTTTGTCGCCATTCACATAAAAATCTTTTACCGGACCCTTTGGAATATTGGTTGTCCGGTCAAATTTCGCCTGTCGGTAGAAGTAAGCATTTTCCTTATTGCTGGTTTGGGCAAATCTTCTATTGAAATAGACTGTTCTAACCGCTTCCGGATCAAATGCAGCATTTTTTGCTGCAACAACTGGCTTACTGAATGCGGGTTTAGCTATTGCGGGAGCGGCAGGGGGCGCTTCTGATTTTGCAACATCGTTTGCCGGCTTAGCAACTACTTCCTCCCGCTTTTTTTCTGGTTTAGCCGGTTTATCAGCAGTAGTCTCAAAAAATGGAAAAGTATTGACACGTTTCGCCGGACTTGCAACAGAAACAAGCGCAGGTTGCCTGTTCTGCGCGTAGCCAGCATGCAGTTTTAATAAGATTAGCAACAGAAAACAGAGTAGTCGTTTCATTATTGCTTGACAAATTTTTTGTTAATAACCTTGTTCCCCTGCCTGATTTCAAGGAAATACACACCCGGTGGCAGGTCGTCCAGCGGATAATTTTCAATTGATTTTAGCTGCCGGTCTCTTCGAAGTAATTGTCCTGCTGTATTTCTCAGTTCAATGGTCGCCGGAATAGCATTGTGCATCACCTGCTCAATGATCAGCGTTTTGAAAGCCGGGTTCGGGTATACTTTCCATTCCTTCTCTCCCACAGGGTTGACGGATGTAATTGCATCAACCGTATATGCCAGCGACTTTTTTACACCACAGCCATTGCGATTGGCCCTCACAAAGTAGCTTCCCTGATCGGCTCCCATTAATATACGGGACGTTGCGCCCGGTACAGCCTGGTAATTATTGACGGTGTCTTCCGGCGATGTTGGAAGATCCCGCCTGTAAAACCACTGATAGGCACCGTCTACGCTTTCAGTTGCTTCAAGCGTATTTCGGTCGAGTACGATAATGCTTGTACGCGAAGGTTTTATAGACACTGTTTTAACAGGAGAGGTCGCCTTGCAACCGTCGATCGCTACTGTGACGGTAAAATCAGCTTCGATCTGATCCGCGAGCGTGTTGCCGATATACTTTACATTTTTCCCCGTCGTGAGTAAACTACCCAGCTTTCCAGGCTCCGACTTTACGACTTTACCATCCTGCGACCAGGTATAGCCCAGCCGAGAGGTTAAATTTGCCTGTGAAGGCCGCGCTTCCAGCTCGATCGATTTGTCTTCGCAGAAAGGAGTGATGCTTTCCGGAAATATGGTGGCAGAAAAAGACGGAAGTAGTTCGGTACGAGCGGTTTGGGCTGATTTGGCAGTGCAGGTACCGAATTGCGCAGTGGCATAATAGGCGCCGGTTTCAGTAGGGAAGTACCGGTTTCCCGTATTATTCCCTGGCGCCTCACTTTCTTTTTCCCGATACCATTTGATGGTCGCAGTACTCAGGTTCGACTCGGCTCGCAATTCGACCGGAACATTGTTCTCACCGGAACAAAGCAGGATAGGATCGCTGTTCCCTGTTTTGGTAAGGCGGACCACCAGAGTATCTACGCGCGGACTTACCGTCTGAGTCGCCTTGCATGCGCCCCGCTGAAAAGTAACAGAATAGGTGCCGGAATTATAGACAACGAATTTCGATGGATCACTGCCCGCATTTCCATTGCCGGTCCACATATAGGAGATCCCTGCGCTGCTGTCAGCCACCGCAGAAAGCGTCAGGCCCGCGGTCCTGTCGCAAATGACAGCGGGATTGGGTGTAATGGTAGGGTTTGCTATGGCCTGGTCAGACTTAATCGTCACTTCCTGAGACCTTTTCTGTTTGCAACCAGAATTTTTCGCTACGATTTCCACGGTGTACCTGAAAGTTCCGGCTTGGGCAGGAAGTGTTAGTGTAGGTGAATTTGCGCCAATATCTTTACCGCTCTGTTTCCACGAGTAATCATACAACGCGTCATTGTCCGCTTTTGCTGATAGGGTCACTGGCGAATCTGTACAATATGCAAGAGGCGAATCAGCAATATTTGGGTCAAAATTGTTGTCAGCGATTTCGACATTTTTGGAAGTCGTACAGCCTCCTTTTATAAGAAGAACTTTATATTTGCCTCCTTGAGTCACGGTTATTTTCTGACTGGTTAAGCCAAGATCTATTCCATCACGTGTCCAACTATACGTCAGGTTGCTGGGCATTGCCGTTAGTTCGAGAGAAGGCTGCTCGGGTGCACCGCAGATTGCTGTCTTGTTATCTGGTGTTGAGATTTTAGCGTCGGCAATTGGCGCTTCAAAACTGACACTGATAGGCGCAGAAGTCTTTGGAGGACACTGAACTGAAGTGGGTGCAACAGTGACAGTATAACTTCCTGTTTCCGTTGCCTCGATGGACGATCCGGTTCCTGCCGTAGCAGTTCCCAGGTTCCAGGTATAAGAGAAATCACCACCTGGGGTCGCTGATAATGTAACTGTTTCTCCCTGACATTTGGTTATGGGCCCCGATTCATTGATGGTAGGGATGAAGTCGAAAATTTCAATTTTAATGCTCCTGGTAACGCTAGGGCAGACGTTTTCACCATTCAATTGTTTCTGAACGATAACGCTATATTCCCTATTCTCTGGATTGGTAATTGTAGGGCCGCCCTCCGGCCATGTCAACGTGGCGGTCGGTGGGCTGTTGATGCTTAGCGTGATCGGTTCAGAGTTGCAGAGAGGTAACGATTTATTCGCAGCGAGAACCAGTGTTTCTGGCAAGGGTGCTGCAACTGAAACATTCGACGAATAATTACCAGTAGAGGTCCTAAGCTCAATAAAGATTGATCCTTCCTCGATATCAGGAACGTCATACTGGAAGGTTGGATTTGAAGAATAACTAAAATTGTCGTCTGATTTAATTGCGGTTACTGGCACTCCATCAATTCTTAGGACAGTATCTATAAACCCATCACCGGATGTGGCGATTCCAATAGAAGATGTATTACACACAACATCGTTAGTCGCTCCAGTGACATGGAAGTATGGCGTTGAGCTGATATGGAAGGGCAAAATCATTTCTGTTATTGTTCCCTGACCAGGATTCATATCGCTCGCTATTATTTGTAAATTTCCGGTTAGATTTTCGCGATAGTAGGTGCTTGTCACATTGAATACCGCTCTAAACTGAACAACTTTTCCAGAATTGTCTGTACAAACGACGCCATCGCCATTCGGGGTTTCTGCCCAAGCCTGTGGGAAAACAATGGTTGAAGCGTCTTTAGAGAATACGGCCTCCTGTGAATAAGTCAACGAGCTAAAATTAGCGTCGAAGCTACTGTTAAAGCTAATCGTAGCTGTTGTTCTCGATGTGATAGTCAGAGATACATTCGAAATTACATACCTGTTTGCGCCGCATGTAGTATTTTTAGCACCTTCAAAACTCATTCCTAGCCCCTCGACATGATAGTAACCTGCTGAGAAGGCATCGCAAAAATCAAGCGAGGTCAGCGTCACCAAGATCAAAAGTATCTTTTTTAAGGATATAGTCTGATGTACGCAAGTGGAAGCGTAAACTCGCATTTCTATCAGATATAGGTAAACTTTTAACAGATACATTCTAATTTCGTTAACAATTAAATACAAGATTACCCAAAATCATAACCGCAAAAAATACGTCAATTGACGTATTTTTTGCGGTTATGGAATTAGCGTATTTGCAATGGATTGGAGAAAAATCCTTTGTTCAATACGCTGCTAATGAAGTTTATTAATGCTTTTGTACGCCGCCATAGGGCGATGGGATCGGCTGTTTTCGGACTGCTGTTCGCGCTGTTTGGGTGTGAGTCTTACAAGGAAGTTGACTTTCAGGCAGAGCGCTGCAAACAGGTTCCCGGGGGCAGCATTAAAGCAACAAAGAAGGGGCACATGCGATTTGATTTTGAGATAGAAAGCGCTTTTACGAACGTGGAAACTGAATCATTCCGGACTGTCTGGACGGTCAGGGGAGTTACTTACGCTGCAAAAAGACTATCCTATCAGTTTGAGGATACGGGCGAACAGAAGATTACCGTGATCCTTACCAACAGGTGTTTTATGCAGACGATTAAAGAAACCACAATTATTGTTGAATAAGTATGGGAAGAACACTTTACTGGCTATGCTTTCTGTTGTTTTCTTCTATTGCAGCTCTCGCACAGCCGCGGGTCAGTAATGTGCGCTTTGACCTGAATAATAAGTCTAAAGTCATCGAGATTAAATATGACATTGATAATGTGCGGGAAGGTGATTCTGTTTATGTCAATGCTAACGTGGCCAGGCGTGGAGCGATCGTCCCCCGAAATATCAGCGGCGATATTGGAAAGAATATTAAATCCGGCAAAAATAAGAAGGTGACCTGGGATGTGTTCGCCGATAGCCTGAAAGTTAACGACGATATGGTGATCCGGGTAATTGTACTGCCAGGTGCATTGCCGCTCATAGCAGCTACGGATACTGTGAAACCTAAACCTGCGGTCGTGAAAAGGAGCAAAGGTGGTGGAGTCAATGGGCTGGCGCTTGCCACATTGTGCGGCGGGATTGTGGTGGGCGGAGGAATGTATTATCTGAGTACCGTACAGAAAAAATTAAGCGCCGATAGTTACGAATTTTACAGAAAGAACAACTGGAATCACAAAAGCGATCTCACGTTCACCGGCGACGAAGCGTATTTAAGAGAATTGTCGAAAGCGTCGTACGAGCAAGCGCAGGCAGATTTAAAGAAAGCCAGGCGACAGCAGAAAGTGGCAAATGCATTCCTTTTTGGAGGCGTAGCTATTGTGATTGCCGATGCCATTTTTACCATTCCGATGCTTGCAAAACGCAAAAACAGCAAGGTCGGACTCTATCTGGATTTAGATGCCCGGGGCGTAGCTTCTGCCGGGATTCAGGTCAGGCTTCAAAAGAATAAAATACCATGACAGCGGAAGACTTTTATTTACGCTTTGATTTCAATCCTTCTATTTCCGGGAGTCTCCTGGGGAGAGGCGGGTTTAGTAGTGTCTACAAAGTCTATGATAAAGTAAGGAAACGATATGTGGCCATCAAAAGAAGTGAAGTAGGTGTCTTCGCGAAATTTGACCTTGAACGCGAGGTAAAGCTGGCCAACGAAATCGAGCATCATCCCAATATCATCCGGTATGAGAATGTGGAACGTATCAGCGACCGGGCAGGCGTATATGATTATGCGATCCTTAAATATTACGTAGATGGAAACCTTGATAATGTGATCAGTAACCATACACTCAGTGACAAGGAGCGCAAACAGATCCTGACCGGCATTTTAAAAGGACTGGCGCATTTACACAAAGTACCGATCATCCACCGAGACCTGAAAGCGGCAAATGTACTGATGGACCGTGACTACGAAGGCAACTGGGTGCCGGTAATCGCCGATTTCGGACTTAGCAGAATGGTGGATGCGGATATGAGCTACGTACTCAATAACTCACAGATTGCGATCACTCCCAATTATGCTTCTCCGGAACAATACACCGAAAATGATGCATTAAGGCCAAATACCGATCTGTGGGCTTTCGGTGTAATGACTTACAAGATGATGGTGGGCAGGCTGCCTTTCAGGATTGACGGAGAGAATTCGGAAAAGGATACCTCGAACAGGATCAGGACGATGGTATTGGGAGGAAAGCTGCCCAACGATATCGCGAATATTCAGGAGCCTTATAAATCAATTATTCAAAAATGCCTGGTTGTAAATCCCGAAAAACGCGTGAAAAGGGCCGAAGAGCTGCTTATGCTGCTGGAAGAAAGGGAAGAAGTAAAACCGGCGGCACCATTTGTTCAAACCGCACCCAATACAGGTTTTGACGGAAAAACGCAGATCAAAGGGAAGGAGATCAAAGCGGCATTCGACCCGCCTACGCAAGTGAAAAGGCCGGAGCCGGAAGAAGTGATTTCGGAACCCCGCAAACCAAAGTCTAATAAAATAGGAAAGGCGCTACTTTGGACCGGACTGGTCCTGCTTCTGATCGGTAGCTTTTATGCCGTAATAACTTATTTTTCTAAACCTTCCGCTATTACGGAAGAAGGTCACAATACTGTTGCGATCGACACGTTGCCCCCCGCCCCAAAGCTAGAACCAGCTCCAAAGCAGGTAGCCGAAACTAAAGTTGCTGCTGCCGCCGTGATAACTTCGAAACCCAGAAAAAGTAAAGTCGCAGATTCCGGCACGATTATGGTTTTTACAAAGTACCACGACCTGCGGGTATATATTGATGGTGTTCCTCAGAATAAAATTGCACCTGCCGGGCAAACGAGCAGTTTCAAACTCCCGGTCGGGCAGGGGATTATTTTTAAGGTGGAATACATTGAATTTGGTATAACACCAAATGCCGAACCTTTGACCGTGCGTGCCGGACAGGTTTTCGAACGTAGCTATACAGAGAAACTGAATTAACCATGTTTGCTTCTTCCAGGATTTTTGGCTCCGTCTTCTCAATATTTTTACTACTCACCACAGCATCTCACCTGTTAGGTCAAACCAGCAGGACGATCACAAAAGCAGACGAAAATAAGATTAAACAGGAGGCAAGAAAACTGATCGGTAATCTGGAATTCGAATATGATTTCTTCCTTACGGAAACCGCTTTGCAAAGAAGGAGCAGGCTGGCCGCACTGATCACGCCTGGCGCCGGGCGCATTTTTTTCAACGATAAAGTAATTGTTGAAAATGATTTTTATGACGCTGATATTAAGGATCTGGAAAAAAGTGCGCGAGACAAGCCGGTTGAGGATTATTTCAATGAGTTGTCCGATAAATTTGGCGCGCACGACAATGGGGATGATCCCAACCAGGGCAAACAGGTCAAGATCAATCTAACAAAAGTTTCGAGAGTCCAGGCGGTGTCCGACGCTGACTCGATGTATATCAAAGTAGCCTTTGAAGTAACCTATGACGGAAAAGCCAGAAACGGATATGCGTTTAAACCCGTAGATCGCGTTGCTGAATTAAGACTGGAAAGGGAGGGCAGGAACTGGCGCCCTTATATTTCCTCAATTCGCTTTTTAGACTCTGCAACCGGCATTGAAAACAGGACCAGAAATGTGGGCATTGTTGAGCAGATTCTCGGCGTCGACATCAAGTTTGCGGACGTGATTAATACGCCCGATATTAAAAATGTGAGCCGCAGCCCCGTTCTTTTAAAGGCGTTCAACGACAATGACTTGTGGGGTCTCTTAATTGATGAGGATAATGATAAGAGAGTCCTCGTGCAGCCGATATTTTGTGAGATCAATGAGTTTATTGATAACCGTTCATTAGTTTGCCAGGACGGGAAATGGGGCTGTATTGATAAGTCGGGCAGGATCGTCATCGACTGCATTTACGACCTGCCATTTTCGTTCGTAAAAGGCAAAGCCCAGGTTCAGCTAGGCGGACGGGCTATGACGATTGATACGAATGGGAAAGTGTCTAAATGAGCATAACAACTGGCTACTTACAAAATAGCAATTGGTAATTCCTTCGGAAATTTGCCGTACATAGTAGGAATTTGCTCAGGTAGTTCCGGGCTATTTTTTCTGGAATATGCGCGCACCTTCAAACTAACATACTTGTAAAGTTCAAGTGCACTGATCTGCTTATCCTCATTGACATCCGCCTCTCCGTTCAATGCTTTGAGCAAATAGAATGTAAAAACTCCCTGGCCTAACTTCACGTATTCCGCAGAAAGCTGATTGGCAAGTGATGATAAAAAAACGATCACATTTGCATTGGATGCCTGATGAATACCCTCACTTGCGGGAAAATTCTGGATCTCAATGGTACCCGATTTACAAGCGTCCGCGATGCAGAGTTTCAGCTCGGATCTCGATTCCCGGAAACGCTGTTTTACTTCTTTATGAGTCAGCACAGGCTTATATCCACTGCTTTCGTAAGGGAGAAACACACCTGAGTTACCATGTCCGGAGAAGTAAAAGATGACACGATCTTCCGGTAAGGCCTTACTGAATATTTCCATTGCAGCAAGCATGTTGCCCTTCGTCGCCATTTCATCGGTCAGTAGAATGACATTCTCACGGGGCACAAGTTCGTTCGTTGCTTTGGTTAGATAATTATAAAATAATTGCGCGTCGCGGCTGGCGTAACGCAGGTCGCCGTTGCTAGGCTGGAATTTTTGATAATTTGAGATCCCCACGACTACCGCATAGGTTGTAGCCGCATAGCTCGCATGAAAGCAGCATACAAGCATGTGCAGCAAGGCGGAGATTGCAACCGTTTTTCTTTTTAAATACATTGAAAACCTGTGGATATCAGTTAGGGATAACCTCGGAGCTGACCTGGTCTGTCAGCTTCTCTTTCATATCTTTGACAGAAAGATTTACTTTTCTTCCCGTCGCATTTTCGATCTTGTTTTTCTGACCATCTTTATAATAAATGGTTTCACTGGTCCCAATATCCACGCTATCTACATTGTCGATACGTATATCAGGATTGGATAAAAACAGATAACCCTTTTTATTGCCGGGGAAATTGTAGTAATGCAGGACGTTTGGTACGCTGAGTAGCTGGTTGTAATCGATCTTCGTTTTTTTCTTTTTTTCCGGCTCCCAGGCGTAGTATATTCCCTTGTCTATCAGTAATATGAATTTGTGAGATTCGGATTTGGCGAGGAGTTTGTCGTAAACGATACCCGGATCATTCGCAGCTGGTTCAGCCGGTTTTTTCGGTAGCTGTTCAATCTGGGTTTCGGTCTTCTTTTCCTCTGTGGCTGACTCAATTTTTGGGGTAGCCGCGACTTCCGGAATTTTGGCTTCCGGCCGGATCTGCGATGCAGGTTGAGGCACATTGTTCCGCTGGTAAAGCATTCCGGCGGCAGTAGCGATAATGCCTATAAAAACCCCGATAACATAAGGCAGTGGTTTGAATTTCTTTCTTGGAGGTTTGGGAGCTGCGGGATGTCGGAACAATGGCGGCGGATCAGGAGCCGACCGCAGGCTAGGTACTTGTGGACGTGAAAATTCGGTAGGAGCGTCCAGCTCGTAACTTCCTTGCGGATTTACACTGCGGACAGGCTGCGCAACGGGTAAGGCTGGTGCAGCTGCAACAGGCGGTAAGTCAACCACATAGGCTGGCGGGACAGTCCCTGTAACCGCATTGACCCTGACCAGATAAGCTGAAAAATTATCCCTTGTCCTGCCTACACATTCCAGGCGTATATTTTCAAGCTTTTCTGCATCTGAAATCTGATTATCGTCGCCATCGCGTAAATGGTATGCGAGCAATTCATCATGGATATGTTCGAGGACACCATCGGTACACAGGAAAAAATAGTCGCCGGGAGCCACATCGTTGATGATTTTGACATCCGGCGTATCCATTCGGTCGGCCGAGATTACTTTGGTAATTACATTCCGTTGGGAATGGGTTTCTGCTTCCGTGGCGGTAATATGTCCTTCCCTTACCAGATCATTAACAAGCTTGTGGTCCTCACTGACCCTGATCACCTGGCTATTCCGGATTTGATAAATGCGGCTGTCTCCTAAATGTGCGATCGTTGCTCCGGCTTCATTGAAATGCAGGAGTGTCAGCGTGGTCGCCATTCCGCTTGTTTCCTTGTCCTCCGATTCCTTCCTTGTAAAATTGTCCACAGTAAAACGAAGCGCTTTGTTGATGTAAGCATCATCGGCAACTTCTGCGCGGTTTTGTTCAAAATATGAACTGATAGACGCACAAGCCAGCGCGCTTGCCACTTCTCCCTTGTGCTGTCCGCCCACTCCATCGCAAACCAGGAAAAGGAGGGTATTGTTGCTGACGCCGTTTAATGGAGGATAAATATGGTCCTCATTATTAGCACGTTGCCCCACCTCCGTAAATCCGACCGGCTGATAGATATCTACTTTCATTTTAATGCTTGATAATTACTGTGGGACTATATTCGGAATCTTTCACAAGCCGCGTCGCATCATCGGCACTAGCAACAGTTCTGATCGTTTTAACGACCATTTTCGTCTGACCAAGCTGAATGGTATCGCCATCGTTCAGGTACACCACGTCATTCGGCAAAAGTCCTTTCTGAAATGCATTGACATACGTACCGTTTGTGCTCATATTCTCGGGTACGCCGCTACTCATTTTACGATCGGAAACCAGGTAATCATAGCCGCCCGAGCGCACCGGTTTCACTTCCAGGATGCAATGGTTACGGCTCATAAAAACGTCTTGAGTGATAATCATAATATCGCAGGGCGACGCATTGTTGTGCCTGCCAATGATCTGCCGGCCTATTTTCAGGGGATATGTTTGCAAAGGAGCATTTTCATCGTGTACCACCAGCCAGCCAACTTCATTACCCCCTGGGACATTGGTCGGACTGACGGGAATCTGTGTATTGACCTGCGTGGGATTTACAACCGGCCTGGGGTTAGTAATCGGTGCCGCATTGTTCTGCCTGGGCGGAGGTAATACCGCAGCCGGCGGGGCGACAGGTGAAGGTGGTGGCGCATTCGGATTGACAACTACCGGGTTCGGATAACCGCAGTTGCCGCACTTGACGATCAGGCTGCTGGTATTACTGATCGTTAAACGGGTATTACATTTTTTGCAGGTAATTTCCATGCTGTCAATCGTTATCCGATGAAATCCTCTGCCGAATCGGCATTATTATTGAAATACTGATCTTCGTAAGGATCAGAATAAGCGTGCAGATCGGTACTGTCCTGCTGATCAGCGGATGCGTCGGCAAGTTCTCCATCCTTTTCACTATCAAGATCTGCATCGAAATCAGGCGTGTCATTATTTGCGCCGTAGAGGTCATCTGATGCATCCGGCTGCGCATAAACGGTCATGGGTTGCAGCGGATCCATTGTGACAGATTCGGTTTGCCGGCTATCTGCATTATATAAAAAACTGGTCTCTACCTGGCCATCATTGTCCATATCCATCGCTACGAACGGTGATTCGCCATCGCGGCGCAATGAAACCACATCTACCAGCTTATCATCGTCCAGATCGATTCCAACGACGTAAGTCCAGTTATCGAGCAGAATAGTGACCGGTACTTCTCCCGGATCAGCGGCCTGTCCTGCTACATTTCCAAATACACTTTCCAGTTCCATTTCCGGGATATGGCGTACATCTGAAAGCGCAAAAGAGGTTTTCTCCAAAACTACACTTATAACCTGTCCGTTCGCTTCCATGCTGTAACGTGTATCCAGCAATTTGTCCCCATCTGTGTCCATCATTACAATGGGCGCCGTGCCTTTCGTATATGCGATCAATACTTCCGCAATACCATCCTCATCTTTATCAATACCTGTCCAAGTAATCTCTCCGCGCTCCGCCACCACCACGTGCTTGTCCGCAACAGGATCAGGCTCGGGTACGATAGGATCTATGATCGGTTGAGTTGCATTCAGCCAGGTTTGTTTCTGTTCATCAGCTAGACCATTCCATTCACTTTCACGGAAAGTGCCGTAGTAGGTATTATTCCAAACAAACAGGCCGCCGGGACCTACCTCCGCCCTTGCGGTATTGAATGCGGCTTCGAAGGGCATATCATCGGTAACATCGGTTGCAACGGCGAGCTCCTCCGGTATCGTGAACAATGCGTGCGAAACCTGGGAGGCCGAACCGCCGGTAGCGGTGGGAGGTTGCTGGGCTGGTTTAAAAACCGGAATATCCGGTTTTTCCTCAATAACTGGCTCCGCGATGTTAAGATTGCTGTCCGTTTCAATAACGGGCGCGTCCGGGACAGGCGTTACCGGGCTTATGGTCGTGGTGGAATCCCGGACAGCAGGTGTTTCGGGAGAGTCCATTCCGGCGATGACAATCGTCCCCAGCCCGAGGAACAGAATACTGCCGGTCGCCAATGCTATTTTTTCTTCTTTACTGAGTGTTTTGACATTGGGGGTTACCGCAGCAGGGGGAATCGGCGGAACTGCTTCCGGATTTGGGAGCGTTGTTTCCTGCGAGGCGTGCATTTCCTTCGCGCGGTCGGCAAACAGCTGGGTTTTCTCAAAGTCAATAGGGTTCATAATGTCCGAATATAGTTAGTCGTTTATCAGGGCCTTTTTACAATTTCTGCAATTCTTAATCTGGACAAGGACCGGGAACGGATCGGTAAGCTTGGTCCGGCAATGCGGGCAGCGGTAATGAATGTCGTATTGCTCCGTGATTCTGGTAATATTCAAGTCGCGTTTTTCCTGTGCGTACTGCTTCGACTTTTGAAAAGACCAGCCCGCGATCAGCATGGAGATAACCGAGCCGATGATCGAAATATACCTGAGCTCGGGGGGAACGAAAGCCGCAGAACCGGCGCACAGCGCGGCAAATGGAATTCCCAGGGACTGATAGCGTGCGTTCAGTGACTCATTACGTTGTATTTCTTCGAGCTGGCTCCGCCTTGAAATGTACTCGTCATAAACCCTTTTCAGACGCTGTTCCTCACTTTCTTCGACGGGCTTGAAGGTATCCTGAAAACTTACAGCCTTTTTCTTGTCACGTTCCGGCAGCAAATCCTTGATGGGAAGTAATTCCTTTATCGAGAACAGTTTCTCTTTCGTGTTTGGAGCATTTGTGATCTGCTTCCATACCAGCGGCGTGCTGCCGAAAACGACCTCATTTTTCGGCGTGATTTCTTTGCTCAGGATACGCTGCCCATCTACGAAGGTTCCGTTTCTCGAACCCAGGTCCTGAATTTCCCAGGTATTCGTTAAAGGCTCCTTAAGTGTCAATACTGCATGGTCTCCGCTCACGTCCTGACCTGGCAGGACGATCGTGTTGCCCTGTCTACGCCCCACCGTCACCCGCTTTGGTTGATCACTCATATACAATCACTTAGCCGCAATATATTCATTGGATATTGCAAATATGAGATATATACCATTTCGATAAAATACGTCATTTGACGTATTTTATTCGGTGTTTTTGGTGTGTAACATTGTGGGGAAGTTTGAAGAATATACAGCAACTGGGTAGATGCACTTCCTGTTCATGGGTCTGAGATAAGCGAGAGTTATGAGTGAAAAAAAAATATTGCGGGCAGTGGCAAATGGAATTTATTGTGAAACTGCTGACACGCTCCGCGTTCCTTATTTTCTCATTAGAGCGAATGTAGAATTAGTGATGCATATCTATCCTTTGGGGCTAATATTTTTGAAACACTTTTTAAATGGAAGAGGTGAAAATCTCAGAATTCCAACCGAGGGAGTCATTGAAAATGATATAGGGGTAAAAACTAATGTTAGAGACAAACTCTGTTTATATATAGATCACGGACTCAGATTCGATATCTCCAATGATCAAACATTGTATGCAGATTCAACATATCAAATGGCGCTTGGCTCCGTAAATTTTCAATGGAAAATAGCAGACACCTACTATGGAAGCCTGCATGGTATTCACAAAAATGTTTACATCATTGATTTATGGTTTGTGAACCGATACAGGTGGCATGAAAAGGCGGCCAGACTTTCGCAGTGTATGCACCGAGCTTATGCTGATTCGTCAGGACAAGAATTTATAATGTATGGCAGGCGTGCATTTTACGAGCTGACAATATCTCACGACGGCATCGAAAAAAAATTGGCCTATCTGGAAGAAAATACTTCTTTTCTTAGAGAATTAAGGCTTAAAAATCAACCAGCCGAACACACTGCAACGGACGTTATTATTCGCTATCCGGAATCAAGGAAGTACTTTACAATTTACTGAGATAGCAAGAGTTTTTTTTAAGCTAATTTTTTTATTCAAAATTCAGGCTGCGAATTTATGTTCCCCATTTTTTCAGAGACACTCAAAAGGGCAATAAAAATAGCGCAATCAATCGCCAGGGAAAATCAGCATGCTGCATTTTCTCCGGGGCATTTGCTGAAAGGCTTGTTGCATAATGATGTCGGCTTGGCCAGTTTGCTGGCAACCTGGGAAGTGGATGTGCATTACCTCAGGGATTGGGCCGACATTCGCATTGAAAAATACCCGAAATCCGCACGCATAGAAGGTGAGCCACGCGGCGACGCGCAGGTGCAGGCGGCTTTTGAAGTTGCAGATATTATTAGAATGAAGCTGGGCGAGGAAGAGGTTTCGCATTTGGCAGTTTTAATTGCAATTGCCAGGCCGGGCGTGGCTTTTCAAAAAGATCAGCTCAAATCATTTCCAGTTTCTGAAACGACATTACTTGAAAATGCATTAGCTGAAACAAGCGTTCAAATTGCAGTCAATCCGTTCGCTCCGACAGGCGGAGGCAAAACGTCTCATTCTGCCGGTGGCAGCACAGCCTCACAGGCGCTTTTAAAATTTTGTGTTGATAAAACTGCGATCGCCCGTGAAGGCAAGCTCGATCCGATCATTGGCCGGGACAAAGAAACCCGAATGACGGTTGAGATTCTGGGCCGGCGCACCAAGCCGAACGTAATTATAGTAGGGGAGCCGGGTGTGGGCAAGACGGCTTTGGTAGAAGGCCTGGCGCAGTTAATTGTTGCGGAACAAGTGCCCGGACATTTGCAGAACGCAACCCTGTTTCAGCTCGATATGGGTGCGCTCATCGCAGGCGCATCGTATAAAGGAGAAATTGAAGACCGGCTCAAAAATATCATTGCCGAGATTAAACAATATGACCGCGCCCTCCTCTTTATTGATGAAATCCACTTCCTGATGGACCCGAAAAGCGGCGCGATGGGGCTGGCCAATTTGCTGAAACCGGAACTCGCAAGAGGCGAGCTGACCGTGATCGGGGCGACCACGCTCGACGAGTTCAGAAAGTTTATGGAGCCCGACGAAGCGTTTGCACGCCGGTTTGAACTGGTGAAAGTGGAAGAACCCAATGAAGTTACCGCAACCCGTATGATCGGGAAAGTGGTTTCGCTTTTTGAAAACCACCACCAGATTAAAGTTGCCGACGGGACTGTCGCCGAAACGGTTAGGCTAGCCAGAAGATATATCAAAGACCGTCGACTGCCAGATGCAGCTATTGATCTGATCGACAGGACAATGGCGGCAATGAAGCTGATGACGGAGACGTCGCAGCGAGAGATTGAATTCCTTCGAAACGAGTTAAACGCACTCCTAGACATACACGCAAGCGGCGATCCGATGCTATTCAGACAGGAGCTGTTGTGGTTTGAAAGCCAGCTCAAAGACCGGCTGAGCCCTGTCTTGCTCGGGCAGCTGGAAGAACAGCCGGAAACTGCTCAAATGGAGCTGCCGGAAAGCATAGCAGATTACCTGACCGAACTGCTTGTTCAGCTCGAAACTTTGAGCGGGCAGACGAAGGAGTCGGTAGAAAAAAGTGACGTAGCGGCCGTCGTAGCACATAAAACAGGTATTCCGCTTGGTAAGATACAGTCGAAGGAGCGGGAGAAATTGATGCAGCTTGATGATCATTTAAAAAAGCGGGTTGTGGGGCAGGATCATGCGATCAAGGTGATTTCTGATGCTATTCTTGAAAATCGTTCCGGACTAAGCAGGGCCGGGCAACCGATCGGGTCGTTTTTCTTCTCGGGTCCCACCGGAACAGGTAAGACCGAGCTAGCCAAAACAATGGCTGACTTCCTTTTCAATGACGAAAAAGCGCTGATCCGGTTTGATATGTCGGAGTTTAAGGAAGAGCATTCCGCAGCGGTTTTGTACGGCGCGCCTCCGGGATATGTGGGATATGAAGAAGGCGGATTACTGGTTACGAAGATCAAGGAGCAGCCTTTTGCAATCGTTTTGTTCGATGAAATTGAAAAAGCACACCCTTCGGTATTCGACCTCTTTTTGCAAATTCTCGATGAGGGAACATTGCATGACAGGCTGGGCAGGGAAGGAGATTTTTCAAACGCGATCATCCTTTTTACCTCCAACATTGGCGCAGACTGGATCGTAGAGCAATTTGGTCAGGGCAAAATCCCGGCCTCTAATGATCTGTTAGATTTGATGACCCGCCATTTTCGTCCCGAGTTTTTGGGTAGATTAACCGAAATCATCCCATTCAGCCCGATCACGGAACAGGCAGTCATCGACATTTTCAAAATCCAGGTAAAACCTTTACTGGCACTCCTGGAAAAACAAGGTATCACCTTGCACCTAGACGAGGAGGCCGTCAAAGCACTGGCACTGGAAGGCTTCACCCCCAAATACGGCGCCCGCCCGATCCGGGGCGTAATCCGCAACAGGTTGAGACGGCCGCTTTCAAGGATGATCGTTTCGGGGGAGATCGGGAAGGGTTCGGAGGTGAGATTGAAGGTGGGGGAAAGTGGGGAGTTTGATTGGGAGACATTTTAAACTATTTATAAAAATGACGGTGGTTAAATCGGCAAATACGTCAATTAGGCATCTTTTATTAGCGGTTGACGGAACAAATTCAGCAGAATGGCGGGATAAACATGGTCAGAATAGCCATGTTCTCCGCTTTTATAACGATTTTGGTGGATGGAGACGGAAGTATAAAGATGGCCCTGGCACATTTGGCACTGACACATATGTTCTTATTCAAGAAGGATTATCGTGGATTATTCAAGAAATGAATAACCTTATTCGTACTGGAATATCGCAGGAAAACATCAAACTTAATTTGGTCGGCCACAGTAGAGGAGGCTTTGTAGTAATGAAAATTGCAGAGTATTTAAGGAGCCACACATTAACGTTCGATCGCCGCAACTACCAGAATAGAAGTTATGAAGAAGTTTCAATCAATAAAAGTAAGCACCAGTTAGACAAGGAGACCAACTTAAGATATCCGGTAAGAATAAATTTTATGGGCTTATACGACCCTGTGGATAGCGCAGGTGGCTTAGATTGTGATTTAACCACACCCTATGTGGATCACGTGGTGAACGTTGTTCGAGATAATCCTGGTAAGTTGTCAGAGGTATTTGGATCCATCCATAAAGTTTCAAGACCTCTTATGTTTAACTCTTTAATTTTGAAATCTGGTGAGTTATTCAGGTTTGATACATCTCATGGAGGAATAGGAGGCGATCCAGGATTTTTCGTAAATCCTTACGCTAACCCAATTTCGAATGATCATTATTGCAATGCAATGCCGTTAATTTTATCAGATGAGGAACTAAAAGTACTGGCTGGTTTCACTGATTTTACTTTATCCGAAGAACACAAATACAATCGGATGATCCAGATAAAAAGGTTTTGGAATGAATCAAGGATGGCGGATCAAGTAATTCGAAATGCGGCGACTAGCGCCGGGCCGAGCATCCCTTTGTGTAGCATTAATCAGTTTGTGCCCTGGCAGGCCAAAGATAATGAGTATGGGAACCGACTCCGGCGAGTCATGGATCTCAACTATAACCCAATGAAAGTCTACGTCTAAAATTAACAAAATGGCAACGGAAAAACCCCAACTTGGCGGTGTCATCATCGATGAAGGCACAAATGCAGCAATTAAATTGCTTCACGACAATCGAACAGCGATTATCAATAAATTCACAATCGACTCTGAAAGTCAAAAACCTGTCGAAGGGATTCAGAAATTACAGGATGCTTTTGATCACTTTCAACCCAAACTTCAGGTTACTCATACTACCGAGCTAGGCGAAGAGGTTGGCGAGACTCTGCACTTCTCAAATGTGAGTGCGTTTACGGTGAAAGGGATGATTGAGCAAAGCACGTTTTTACAAGATTTGAAGAGTAAGGAAGATGATTATCAGACGATCGTCAAGCGACTAGCCACAAATAAAGTTTTTCAAAAATTGCTAGCTGACCCTGTTGGCAAGGCGGCATTCATAGAAGCACTCGAGGCCATTGTAGCGGAGCTTGACAACGCTGACGACGAATAGGATTCCATTAATTTCAAACAAATTATTACTATGGTACAAGATGAACAAGCCCCCCTATCCACAGAGAAGGAACTTGTGAAGGAGAAGGCGTTGCCACGTTCCCTCAGCCAAACCATTCCGTTGCTATCGAAATTTGGCGGTTTTGACTTTATCAAAACTATTGTAGACGGGACCGACAACATGGACCCGACTAAGAAGGCTCGAAAGGCTATGTTTTTGGAAGAGGAGGAGAACAAATCGGATCGGAAGAAGCTAAAGAAGCGCTTGCAGAATATTCTTGACTTAGTGACCAGCTATGAAAACCCTGCAGATATGATAGCGGACGCGGAGGGCAAAGCAGCATCCGCTAGTCAGACGCTTAAGAGTAACTTACTCTCTTGTCTTGATCAAACTGCTGAGTTGGAAGCATCTTATCGATCGCTAGCTTTGTTTTTTGAAAATACAGCGGAAGAAAAGGTAAAAAACCTTACGCTGTTTGATGCTGGTAATGACATGACTAGTGATAGCGACAATTTCAGTAATCAATCTGGAATCTTTGCGCAGGTACAAAAAGAACTTCGTGACAATTACGATCGATTTGACCTGGAAAAGAATTATTCATTGATGATCATACCAGGCTGGCTTAAGAAGAACACTACTGTTGATAAGTGGGCAGAACTTGCGCATAAAAATAGGGTAATGCTTTTAACGGACTACCGTCATCTAGAAAGTGCAGAAAGTGTAGAAAAAGCGTTTGACAAGGATAAGTTAACCGGTTCTGACCCACATAAAGCCAATGTTATGATGCCTTGCAACTGGATTGTGGGACGAGAATCCTATACTGAGATCGGGGAAACTGAGCATTTGTATGTGTCTCCATCAATGGCACTAGCTGGACTTCTCTGGTCAGGAAACATAGCTCAGCCCGCTGCTGGCCTTTCGCATGGAAAGCTTAAAATGGCAAGTGGTACACGGTTCATGATGAGGAAGAATGAGGTGGCCGAATTGGAAAACAGAGGGCTCATCCCGCTAATCTACGAATGGGGTAAGGTTATACCACAATCATCAAGAACCCTCTTTGATGGAGATAATGTAGGCTTGCAGACGTATAGTGTAGTACGTGTGTTTGATTGGATCGGAAAAGTGATGCAGGATTTTTTAAATCGCCGTACTTTCGAGAACGTCGATAATCAAATGCTGCAAGATATCCAGCAACAAATTTCACGCTTCTTGAGTAAGATACAGGGACCGGGCAAGATCATTGAAGATTACAGAAAGTTACAGGTAACGCGTGATCCTGTCAATCCTACCCACATTGCAATAAATGTTGAATTGAGACCATTTTTCCCTGCCAAGGTATTTAATATTAGCCTAACAGGCACCAAAGGAAATTGGGATTCAGATGTAAAAGAATAAAAGTCAGTGTTAAACCAATAACTAAACAATTGTCAAAATGGCGCATAAATCAACTCTTGAGATTGATCAAAAGAAGTATGAGGTATTACATTGCTCATATTCCTTCCATCAACAAGTAAATCCTCTCACTAATGAGACGACATCTGAGATATTTGGAGGCAATATCGATGTCACTGTAGCTACTCGGAAGGGCGATAAGGCGGGAGACAACGCGAAGATTATCGAATTAATGCTTTTACCGCATCATGATTCCATAAAAGGCAATCTTGAATTCTTTGATCAAAAGGGGCAATCTGTTAGAAAAATAGAATTTACAGATTCTGCGGTGGTGAATTTCAGTGAAACTTTCAGTTTAGGGGGTGACAACGCGGGAACCCAATCTTTTACAATTGCGGCGCGTTATCTTAATGTAGACGGGCAAAAACTGATATTGAAACGGGATTAAAATTGTGTATCAAGGGCTCTTGGGAAGTCTTGAGAGCCCTTCTGTAATATTTTGTTATTGGTAATTGCAAATGATAGTGGCGGCATTTACACCCGAGTAGACAGGGAATATCTATATTGAAAATCTTCGCTCATGCCCTCAACCACCCAGCTCCTAGCCTCCGTCGAAGTCACCATCAAAAGTTTGGTCATCAAACGGATCAGCAGCATTTCCATTAACCAGCCGTTTGATAATCACCATAGTTTTGAGGTCAGCATTTCTCCGGATATGCTGCCTGAAAAGTCTTTGAAGGTTGATATTAAAAAGCTGGCGGAGCAAATGGTTGGAGAAGAGGTTGTTATTATCCTCAAACAAGGCGAAAAGCAGAAGGATGGAAGTATCAGCGAGAAGCAGAAATTGAATTTTAAGGGTTTTGTGTCCTCTGTCCGGTTGAGTAAAGGCACGAGTTCTTCCAATACCATTATTATTTCCGGGTTGAGTCCGACGGCACTTCTGAGTGCCGGACGGACAACCCGGTCTTTTACGGAGAAGAACCTAGATGCTATTGTCAATAAGGTGCTGAGTCCTTTTGGCAGTATGTCAAAGAAAATCGGTGCGACTTATGGTACTGCTATTCCATTTGTAACGCAATACGAAGAGGATAACTTTCACTTTCTGCAACGGCTGGCTGAGGATTATGGTGAATGGATGTTATACGATGGAGAAAATTTTATTTTCGGCAAAAATAAAAAGGGGCCAGACGGGGAGGTTGCGTTGAAACATGGAGAGAATATCTTCGATATGCAATACAGTTTACGCGCTACACCCTTGAATCTGAAAGGATTTTATTACGACTATTTTACAGATAAAACCTACCAAGCCCCTTCTTCCAAGGAAAGCGTAGCGGGGCTGGGCTCCTATGCGCAAATAGGGTTGGAAAAGTCGCAAAAGCTGTTTCAAGACGAACTGATCGAGATAGGATATCAGAATTTTCAGGACACCGCCCCGTTGGCAAAAGTGGTAAGGCTTAAAAAAAGTGAACAAGCCAATAAGTTAGCTGTGCTGACAGGACGCACGCCCGAAATGCAGATCAAGCTGGGGGGGACAGTGAAGGTGACTGATACTTTTATCAATGCTGAAAACAAATCGGAAGTAATTGATTACGGGGTTTTTGTGGTCACCAAGCTTAGCCACTACCTGGATACCAGAGGGGTGTATCAATGCAATTTTGAGGCGCTGCCCAATAATACCGATTTTGCTCCGGTGGATTATCGCATTATCCAACCCAATGCCGAGCCGCAGGCAGCCGTGGTCATGCAAGTAGATGACGAAAAAAGCATGGGCCGCGTGAAAGTTCAGTTTCCCTGGCAAAAAGACGATAATGAAAAGACGCCCTGGATCAGGGTGGTGAACTCGATGGCCGGGAAAGAGCAGGGTGTATATTTTATCCCCGAAGTCGGAGAGGTGGTTTTTGTTGATTTTGAGTTCGGCAACCCGGATATTCCGTTTGTCACCGGCAGCATGTACCACGGGCAGGTTTTGCCTGGGAAAGATTTATTTAATGCGGAGAATAATATCAAAGGGATCATCACAAGATCTGGTAACCACATTATCATCGACGATACTGAAGGAAAAGAGAAAATACACATTTACAATAAAGACAGTAAAAACGAGATCGAGCTTTCGCTGGAAGGCGATAAGAGTATCCGGATAAAAAGTCAGGGCACTATTTTCATTGAGGCAGAAAAAGGCATTGAAATGAAAGCCCCGAAAATAAAAATAGAAGCCAGCGAAGAACTCAATGTGAAAGCCGGTAAAACCCAGATCAAGAGCGACCAGGGTACTGAGATTAGCGCAGGTTCGAGCATGGATATCAAGGCGTCAGTTTCCGGTACGTTCAAGGCTTCGGCTAGCCTGGATCTGGACGGCGGCGGCGCGGCCAGTTTGAAGGGTGGGGTGGTAAAAATCAATTAATGTTGTTTCAAAATGGCTGAAGACTTTTACCCCGTACCTCCCTCTTTCGGCGCGCTGATGAAAAGGCAGGGTACCGAGAGAAGCTTTGTAGAAACGGTCAAACTTCTGGGGTCCTATGATGAGGTGGTCAGGAGATTCGGCGACGGGAAAAATCTGGAAGAATACCAGGTGATGAAGAAACTGATGAAAGCAGTCAAATGCGACAGTTTTCGCGAGCTTCGCCAGCAGATGTTGTTTCGTGAATTCGTGGAATATCTGATTGAAGATACGCTGATCCAGAAGATCAATGTCAGTGAATCCATCCATCAGAATATCGCATTATATCTAGCAACCGAACCTAAAAAATATTACTTCGATCAGCAATATGGATGCATTGTACACCACTATGATTTCCGGCAACTCAGCGATACGCCAAGTAAAGACCAGCTCCGGCGGACGGTTTCGGAGTATCTGCAAAAATTTGAAAAGAGGATCAGCGTCAATAATATAAATGTCGACATCAACGATGTACAGGAGGTCATGGAGGGAGGTACGCCCCGGATCTGCCGGTATATCACGATTACCATTAGCAGTACGCTCGTACAAACGCTCGAAAAGCTGGACGATATGAAGTTCAGGCTTGTAAGATATTCCTGAAAAGTGGTATGTATACCGATCCGAAGAGATATAAAACGCGTGAAAATATCCGGAACGAAATGGTCCGGGAAATTGCGCGTTTGTGGCAATATGATGAAAGTGAACTGGCTGTCGAGGGGTTTGATCCTTTGGTAGGCATGTTGCTTGGCGCATTTGCAACCGGTATCGAAGGTGTTTACCACGAACTCGATAATGCCGCCGGTCGCATTGTGTCCAGGTTGGCAAGCTTGCTTACTCCCGAGGTATTAACGGGCCCGCAGCCTGCGCATGCGGTGATGAAGGTAGGAATCGTCGATCCCGTATTTGAGGTCACGCCGGACCATACTTTTAATTGCAGTGTGATGGGCAAAGAGATTTTCTTCAATCCCGCCGGACATTATGAGCTGTATAAAGCAAAGCTCAATACGCTGATCATCCAGAGCCGGATCAGGGAAATGGGCAGCTCGCCAAAGGAAAATTTCATGAATGAATCCCTGCCGCTGGATGAAGCCTGGGTGGGGATCAGCCTGGATGAAGATGTATCCGAATTTCATAACCTGCCCCTCTTTTTCGACTGGCGGAATGATCCCAACCGGTTTCTGAACCTCGACCGGTTGTCCGGATTAAGGATATTTTCGGGAACGGACGAATTGAAGGTAACACCCGGGCTGGTCAGCAGCAAGTCTGACAATCTGATGGGCGCGGATGCTTATGCGGTGGAGACACACGAGCGGATGGTTGCACGCTATTACCGAAACAATTTTTTCAGTATCAACAGTGAGAATGTATCTGATGAGCATGTCAAGCTTGTAAAAATCAAGTATCCGGGTGAGATCGCGAAGCTGCTGAGTCCGGAGGATTTGGCAAAATACTTCCTGACGGATCTTTTTTGGGTCAAAATCAAATTTCCCGGCAGCATTACACCGGAAGCAGTTTCACGCATCGTGATTG
This sequence comes from Dyadobacter sp. CY343, assembly GCF_021390335.1. GTDB lineage: Bacteria > Bacteroidota > Bacteroidia > Cytophagales > Spirosomataceae > Dyadobacter. The sequence goes on from NZ_JAJUXK010000001.1 coordinate 984,374, forward strand.
ATCTGAATGCAGTTCCGGTCATGAACCGCCGTTTGATCTCGCAGGCTTATGAATTGAAGCCTTTGTTTAATGTTTTTCCGGTCCGCGTAGAGCAAGGGGAGCAGTTTCTTGGTATCCGGGAAGTGGAATCGCCTTCCGGGGCAATGCTCACGAATGTGCAGCAATTCAATAGGGATCATGCTAACCAATATCTGCTCAGGCAAAGAGGTGTTTCGCGGTTCGACGAGCGGGATGCTACCGATATGCTTGCCTACATGGTAGACTTGCTGCGGGACGAAAGTGCAGTATTCAAAGCCATTGGGCAAAGTGAGATCGATACAGATGTGGAAGAGATACGGAAAAGACTGGAACGGATCACGAATGTGCTGATCAAGGATAATATTCCAAACTGGTTCCTGTCTACCAAAACTGCCGAGAAAAGTGGCAGGATTACGCTGCGATACTGGTCGACCAGGGCAGAAGAGGCGAACAATATAGCTTTCGGGATGAAGCTGAACCGCGACCGGGCAAATGTTGCGTTTACGGATGACCAGGTATTGCTCACGACTTCGCTGGGTGGAACGCGGGCATTGCAGGGCGACGATTTTTTGCCGGTGTTCAAAAAGGCAATATTGAGCAGGGGCAGGCTGGTTACTTCTGAGGATTATAAGGCGGCCTGCTTTGCCGAATTAGGTGACAAGATTAAAAGGGTAGAAGTGAAAAAAGGCTTTTCGTTGGGCAGTTATCCTTTTGAAGGTTTGCAGCCGGCGCTGGAAATAGCCATAACACCAAATATCGAAAAGCCGCTGACGCCGGAACAATGGGACGAGCGGACTAAAAGGTTAAGCGTCATTTTTGAAGAGCAATCGTCCGGAATCCTGCCGATTAGTATTACGATTAACGGGGTCAGATAAATGGGTTTGCAAACAGGTGATCTCGCGGAGTTGCTCGATCAAATGCCGGTAAAGCGTTTGAGGGCCGAACATATTCTTGGAGAACTGATCGAAGCGGGGCTTTGCAAAAGGGAGGATCTGGTGGTGGCGCCGGGAAGGTCCTCGGCCTATTTTTTCGAGCGGGATGTCAGCCGGATCGATGAGATTTTAAATCCTTACTCGGGGAATTTGTGGTTTAAGGCAAATATTCCGCGCGATGGTTTTTACGATACGCTTCCGGAAAGACTATTTCACCGGCCGATAGGACGTCTGAAAAACAGTGATGAATGGAGCGATATTCGGGAAGAGGAAGTAAAGCAGGAGACGGAGGCAAGACTGTTTTTCTCTCCGTTCGACAGTTTATTAAACCATCAGCTAATTCAGATCGCGCAATTTGAGAAAAATGCGCTGGCAGGCGACGATACGCGCTTTCAAAAAGAATCCCTGCAAATATTCTGGCCGGAAGCGATCGCATTGGAGTTGACCGAAGAGCAGAAAGTGAATCTGTTTCATTTGACGGTTATTGCGCATCAGGTAGCCGGTAATTTGCTGCACATGCAGGCGTGCTTTAATAAAATAATGGCCGACCGCGTGGCGCTGTATTATGAGCATACCCGCTACGAAGAGCCTATTCGAAATGAATTTCCTGCTATGGGAGAAATGGTAATGGGGGTAGATGCACTGCTGGTTGAAGAGAATTTTGTGAAGTGGAAAAGACTGCGGATCCAGGTCGGACCATTGTCATACGAGCAAATGAGCAAGTATTTCCCGGGATCGAAAGGCGAGCGTCTGATTCATTTTTTATGCGGTATGCTGGTTCCGGTTGAAATGGATTGGGTGATTGACCTGGTTCCCAAAGTGGAAAGCAGCGAAGAAGGCAGCACAGGCGATACATCGGTTTCTTTCACAATGGATGAAGCGGATCAATATCCGGTACTGGGATTTACGACGGTGCTCTGATCGGTCAGCAGATCATCGATGCACATATTAATCAATAGAAATTTAAATATGAATCTGGCAGTAAATGTGATATATCTTCTGGCGGGCAGTTTCCTGGTGGCAGTTGTCGCGACAGTACTTCTCTTTTTGCTGAAAATCCAGCATGTCCGCCCGATTCGGCTGGCACTGGGTATTCTTGCATTCGTGCTCCTTTTCGGCGGAGTAGGGTTGGTGTCCGCCTTTTCGTCACTGATTACCGGTTATATCATATTAGGTCTGTTTGCATTGATCCTGGGAAGTTTATCAGTGGGCTGGGGCAGCAGGATATTCCCCTGGTTCAAGCCTGGTAGTTTACAGTCAGGCTTTTTGACTACTTGCATCTGGGCAGCCTGGGCAATATTCGGATTTGCGGTCGTATATGGACTCCGATCTGAAAAAGCAGCTGTTTTTCTGCCTGTGCTGATGGCCGGTATTTTACCATTTCTTGTCCCTTACCTATGCTGGATATCCTACCAATATTGGCTGAGCATTCCGCAACTGCGCTATCGCAGGTGGTATTACGACGGCCAGCGCGTATTGCCTTTACTGGAACCGATCAATGTGATCCAGGTCAATATTCATTTTACAAAAATCCCTGATGAAGCGGAGCCAAATTTTGAAGGGTATTTGGTGGAATTTCCGGGAGATGTGGATCTGGGGACGCTGTATCAGTATTTTATTTATTCACACAACAACAGGCACAGAGACTACAAGAAAAGCCCGATTGCATACATCGATAAAGGCCGGCCGCTGGGTTGGGTGATGTTCAAACAAGGTCCGGGCAATGAGCGTATTTACCTGGATGCCGGCAAAAGTCTGAGGCAGAATAGCGTTCGTGACCATGATACCATTTTAGCACAAAGTTATTCCGACTAAAAATGATCTTACCTGAAATAAAGCACCCTTTCATTAATTGGAGGGACGGAATGAAAATCACACAAAAGCACTTTGTGGACCATGATTTTGCGATTAAAGATGCCGCCCGGGACATTGCTGCTATTCAGATCAATAGCTATAATTACGGGCTGCTCGCCGCAAACGACGGGATCACTTCAAGTTTTACTTCGCCAGTTTTTACAGGCGATACGATTCAGGTAACTACTTGCCGGGGAATTACGCCCGGTGGAGTTCGTATTGAGTGGACAGCTTCCAAAGACCATCCTGCATTGACCTTATCACTGCTGGATTACAAAATGAAGCTGGGTACGGCCGGTGTATTTTACATTGTAATCAAAGCAAATCCTTTTCAAACCGTTGAAATCGGTGATTATGAAACTGCCGGTCTGGGGCGCCGCCCATTTGTCGCCGTAAAACCCGGGCTGGACTTGTTGTCCGTTCACGATATGCTTTCGGACGCTTACAGTTTTCCGATCTGCCGGATCCGTTTTGAAAGCCAGCGGTTCTCGATTGACCACGAATACATTCCACCTTCTGTGCATATTCACGGCGAAAGCCTGCTTTGGTATTACGAAAGTTGCGGGACATTGTTAAATAATGTGCAGCAGCTGGCCATGCAGATCGTCAGGAAAATAGGCGGGATGCAAAACCGCAGCAGCATTGCCGGCGATATTCACCGCATTATGGAAAAGCTTCTTATTTTCTGCGCTACTTCAATAGATAATTTCAGACTGATCGTCAAAGAATTGCCGCCTGTTTATATGGCCGAAGCATTTATGAAAATGGCAAGAATGCTGCGCGTTTCTTTTGATTGTCTTCCTGAATCGAATTCCTCTATCCTTTTTAATTATTTCCATAACAACATCGCCGGCACTACCAATATTTTTAAAACGCAGATTTCAGCTTCATCCAAATCGCTGGTTGATTCGATGATTGACAATGTGCTGGTCAATGAATACAATCATAATGACAGCACATTGTTGTTTGACAGCATTGTCCGTTTCCTCGATTTTATGGAATTCTTTTGTCAGAAATTGCTTCCGCTCAATTATGCTGATAACCAGGGCGGGTGGGATATATACGGTAAAAACAGATAACGCAATGGGAAAGCCAGCTGCAAGATTAGGGGATATGCATACCTGCCCAATGGTAACACCCGGGTTGCCGCCAATCCCGCACGTAGGCGGGCCGATCATAGGGCCGGGCGTGCCGACCGTGTTGATCGGGGGCCAGCCCGCCGCACACATGGGCGATATGTGCACTTGCGTTGGCCCGCCGGACACGACAATTATCGGCTCGGCGACGGTCCTGATCGGCGGAGCGCCCGCAGTACGGCTGGGGGATCAAACTGCCCATGGGGGCGTTATTGTAGCAGGCTGCCCGACCGTTTTGATCGGAGGCTAGTTTTGAAAAACCATCGGAACCATGAGTAAAAAGCAAATTTTTATCATTGCGACAGCAAGCCTGCTCACGCTGATCGTTCTGGTATTTTATTTAACCGGACGCAAAAACAGCAAAGAGGATAATGCACTCGAACTGTCAGTCGCGGAGGAAGAAATCCTAATTGCTGATATGCACGAGCTGGATAGTGTCTTTCGCGAATTCGAAAAATCAGGGGTGAAAGGCAATGTAAATACTGCTGTACAAATGAATATTTCCTGGGAAAAAAGCAGGGAAAGATTTTTGACAAAACACCGGGACAATCCGGTATCATCGCAGATAGCAAACCTGGTACTGGCAAATTACCGCAGCCGCATTGAAATGATGAAAAAAACACAATCAGCCCAATCCGCGGCGTCAGTCAATGCTGAGAAAATAAAGGAAGCGATCGCGGTGGAACAGGCCAAAAATGATGCCTTAAAAACCGATAATCTTTTACTCAAGGGAGCACTATATAAATTGTAACACCGAGGCACAATGGAAGCTGAAAATATTGCTTTTAGAAAAAAGAGGATACTGTCTTTTGCGAAAATATATACCGGATTTAGTTTCTTGTGTATACTGATTGCCTATTGGTCTTTTCACAAAATCCCGGATGTATATCGTCAGGACCGGACATTGACTACTTCCTATCTCAGCGGATTTTTAAAGAAGTCGGCGGAAGTGCAGGAATTATCTATGCAGATCCGGAATACACCCGACGTAAAACAATCTTCCATAGTAGCCTATTACGAGTGGGTGGGTCAGTTGAAAGAGAATTATCCCAGAAAAGTGTTCGTAAACGTGCTCGATAGCTATCTGAAACAAACCGACGAATTTCTGAACAAAACCGACGAAGACAGTGTACTTATAGCTCTGGGAAAAAGTTACCGGCTTTTAAAAAGTCAAAACGCGCAACTTACGGCTGATAATATGGATCTGAATTCGCAGCTTTCGGAAAAGAAACTGCTGAACAAGTAAATTTTTCGGATCATATGACCTGATAAGCCGTGAGGAAATTTAGCAATTCCATCGTGTCAGCCATATCCAGTTTCCTCAGCATATTTTGCCGGTGCGTATTTACCGTGTGTACACTTATGAAAAGTGCTTTCGCAATTTCTTCGCTGGTGAGCTTTTTGCCGGTTAACCTGGCAATTTGAAGTTCTCTTTCGCTCAATTTCTCCAATTGACGGCAGCTGTTATCAGTATTGTTAATTTCAAAAATTAAATTCTGGGTTGCGTCAGTAAGTCGTAAATGCTGGCGATTGTCACGTTTCAGGTTTGTTATATTTGAAATCAGCGCGAGCATAAAAGTGATGTTCCCATCCGGATCCCTTTTAAGCGAAACCCCTTCATGCAGCACCCTGTTGATTTTTCCATCTTCCCCCACGACCTGCAGATCAATAAATGATTTGAAAGATTTCATCGCTTCGTCAGTAAGTGGTCGCACGTAATTTGTGGTGATCTCTGACATTTGCCTAAAACCTTCGAGATCCGCCGGCAGCATTTTTGAAAGAAAAAAACCAACGCCGCCTTCCAGAAAATACTTTTTATCCCACCCACAGATCGGCACGGTGTCTCCGATGCAGCATAAATAGGTCATTCTTCTAAGGTCAATAATGGCCAGCGAAGAGTTTCGGAGCGACAAAGTTTCAATTAAAAGGGGACTATCCTGAAGAAATTCTTTAACCTCTGCTATTTCCGATTCGATAAAGTCAGACTTCCAGATTCTCCTGAATTCAGCGAGTGCAAAAATTGATTTGTTGTTGGTCAGCATAGAGGAGTTTGTAATTAGCAGCACAAAATACTGAATAATCAGTATTGCTGCGCAGGTTCTCAAGATAGATATTTGAATTGGTTTCGGTGCAATACCGGAAATCCTACAAATCTCAACGGACTTCTTTCTTTACCTAGAACAACTTATTTGTTTTTCGAAATTATTCTAAGATATCAGTAGTTCAAATTTACTGCTTGGAACTTTCTATGTGGCTGATTTGGAATCGATTGTATTAAATGTGTAAATTCTAAGACTTTATATACCTCCTCTAGCTTAACGACTATTGAATGTGAAAAAACCTCTACTTGAAACATTCTCCTGTCATACTGCTCCAAAAATATTGTGCCTGATCACCGGATCCTTCTGGTCAAATCACAGGCCTAAACGAGTAGGGTTAATCTCTTTTTTAGTATTAGCATTAGTATGTTTATCAAAAAGCGATTTACATGCAACCCCGCTTAAGATTCCTCACATTTATCAATTTTCCGATCCTGAACGTACCCACGATCTCTACGAAATTCAGCAGTTACCCGGCACTTCCTGGCTGAAAGTTAACTCTCCTAACTTTGGGAAACAGGGTGGTTATGGCTGGGTAAAATTTCCTTTTCGCAGCGTATCAGATCAGACTTTATGGATTGAAGTACAAAGCCATTTTATCGACTCGCTGACTATATTCATTTCAGAAAATACATCTGCTGGAAGGAAAATGATAAGTACCATGTCAGGATTTGATCATCAGCCCGTCAAGCATAGATATTTTCTTTTTCCCGTCACACTTAAGAAAAATAGAAGCTATGATATTTTCCTGAAAGGGTTGGTACATGCGCCGGATGTATTGAAGATTCCGGTCGCGGTATGGAAACCCAGGTCATTTTTGGAATACAGCAGGGTAGACAATTGGGGGTGGGCATTGTTTGTCGGTACGATGGTAATGGCAATCATACTGAGCCTGCTCAATTTCGGAATGAAGCATTCCAATGTAACCTATCTTTACTTTGCAGGATATGTCGGTTTTATCAACGCATATGCATTGCTAAATGATGGTTGGGGATTCTTTCTGCCCTCTTTCTTAGATTATCTTGATGAAAATACACTACTCGGACACTGGATCAATATTGGCATCGGATGCTTCATGCTATTCAGTGGTAAGTTTCTGAGCATACAGGAATCGCGACGGAAGTGGCTTGCAAAGTTCAATCCTTTATTCATTACCCTTGCAGTGGAAGGGGCCATACTCATAGTCCATTTGGGGGAGTGGACAGATAATCATTATATATTTTTCATCGGTTATAATGCAGGGCTGATTCTTGCCTTTGCGTACTTTCTGTGTTGGTTGCTGTTTATAAAAGATGCGGTTGAGCGAGGGTTTAAACCGGTTTGGCTGCATATCGCAAGTGTTTTTGTATTAATATCCTTCTTCTGCCTGAATACCATATTTGTAAACAGCGGTCTTCTGAAGGAAGCAATTCCTGATATGCTTTTGCTCAGGTACGCGATTGCTATTGACATTGTTGTTATCCTGGTCAGTTGGGTTTACAGACAAAGAGTGGTTGAGCAACATAACGTAGTGCTGGAACTGCAGTGCGTTAGCCAACAAAGGACAATGGAAGAGGCCATATTACGGCAACAGGTCGAGGAACTAAAAGCGATGAATTATGAACGGGAAATGCAGATGCAAAGGGTTCGGCTGGCAAGAGATCTGCACGACGGAATTGGTTCTGAACTCACGCACATTATTAACAGGCTTGACATTCTTGCGTTCAAATCCAATCAGCAGCAGCCGCTTCTTTCACTTGGGGATTTCACGCGCGCCACAAATCAAAACCTTCGCGATACGCTTTGGATATTAAATCAACCCCACATTACCGGGCAACAATGGTACGAACGGACGCTTTCCTGGCTGAACAAAGTCTGGGAGGACAGGGAAACTCCCCATTTACACACTGACTTCAATTATTCCGAGGTATTCACACTTGGGCCGACAGTTGCCAACACGATCTTCCGCATCACGCAGGAAGCAGTTAATAACGCACTGAAATATGCCGATGCCCAGCAGGTTGTCTTTTCATTATCAGTTCAAAATGCGATGGTTGTCCTTACTATTTCCGATGACGGCAGAGGCTTTAATCCTGAGCAGGTACTGCGCGGCTACGGACTTGCCAATATGCAGACAAGGACGGAGGAGTTGGGCGGTAACTTCTCGCTGATCTCTGATAATCAGGGTACTATCATTAGAGTTGAGTTGCCTGTATTGTAAGTAAATACGTCATTTGACGTATTTACTTACAAGTTCGCATGCCCGTTCTTTGTTAAAAAATCCCACATGGCAATCACCGTAGGTATAGTTGAAGATAATCCCGACCTGGCTGCGATCCTCGCAGAAAAATTATCGCTAAGTGATGACCTCGATGTCACGTTGCAAGCCCGTAACGGGAAGGATTTATTGGAAAAGCTCAGCATGCAAGCCTTGCCTGATGTGCTTTTAATGGATATTGAAATGGACGAAATGGATGGCGTAAAAGCCACCCGGGAAGTAAAGCGAATATATCCTGGGATCAGGATCATTATGCAGACCGTTTTCGATGACGATCAAAGGCTTTTTGAAGCAATTACCGCAGGCGCATCCGGCTACCTGCTCAAAGACGAAAAGCCCGCACGCCTGATCAATGCCATTACAGAAGTGCTGGAAGGAGGCTCCCCGCTTTCTCCGACAATGGCCACCAAAGCCCTGGACATGCTTCGCGGCAAAAATGATGTGAATTTACGCGAGGTAAGTTCCCTAACACCCAGAGAAGTCGAAGTGCTGGATTGCCTGCAAAAAGGCTGGCGCGTGAAGCAAATCGCCGAGAAATTATTTATCTCCGAAAAAACAGTGCGCAAGCACCTGGAACATATTTACGAAAAGCTGCAAGTGCACGACAGCAGACAGCTGATTCTTAAGAGATAATCTGTACTTTTTATTCTGAAAGTACGGCCGCACATTTGTAATCGGCATACGTTTCTGCATTCCCACGCTTTCCTGCTGTGTCTGATCATACAGACTAAGGCTGAGGAAAATTTTCAGTATCCTTCATTCTGCTGGATATTCTGATTTTGATTGAGCTCTTCTTCGGGGATAGGGGCGATGCGAAAAGGATGGGAGAAGGGAATGTTTACCCGAACCTGCCCGTCTTTCTTGATGATGTCACTTTTCAGTCGGTTTGGATCGTGGAAGCGATCTCCCTCAAATGCGAGTTCTTTTCGTCGCTCAAGAATAATATCGTCTAAAAGTCGTTGTCCGGATGAACTGTATTTATGGTTCGGATCCCGTTCTTCTACCAACCTGTTTAAATAATGTAGCGCCTTGTCTTCCTGATGAAGCCGAAAAGCTGCTTCTGCAATTAAGGAGATTTCGGATAATCGGATTACTTTTTTGTCGTCATAATCGCCAGTAATGCGACTGTACTTGTTGACGACAAATGCAGGATTTTCGGCTGCTTCTCTTTTTTGAGGAATGATGAGTTTTCCGGGAACGTCAGTTTGCGTATACAGTTCAATCAACGATGCGACGGCAAGCGCATCACCGTAACCTGTTTGATGATACAAATAGCCCAGCTCATTGGTTGTAGTCCTCACGTAAATGTTTTTGAATAAAAACCTCGAAGTTCGTTGTGCTGTTGAGATTGGTTTCGGGATTGTACGGGAGCTTTTGATCCCGTACCCAAGTGAGCACATTAGATCCTCTCAGATATACGCTGGAGTTCTGCAAACCTGTAACCGTCAGTAATTTTTTAGGTATCTAATAAGCCAAAGCCACATTGCGGAGCCGTAAATAATCGCCACGATAAAGGAAGCGGCTCGATACTGCATTGGAAGCATTCGCCCCACCGTAAACAAACTTTGGCACGTCAGTAACATCTCCCGGCTTCTGCCATCTCTCCAGTTGTGCTGCCACCACATTGAAGTTGGCATGGTATCCATCACTTTGCGTGAAATTCGCCCATGTATCCCTTACCATATAACCGTAGGTGCAATAGAACTGAAAATCCAGACTGAGGCCTTTATAGCGAAAAGCAGATCCGAGCTGCTGAAGCAACAGTAATTATTAATATTTTTAATATTAATGCTCATATTTGTTGGCCAGAAATAATCATCGCATAGATTATTGTCTGGCCTTTTTGCATTCTTTGATTCTGCACAACGTTTCGAAAAATATAGCTCTTGATGAATTCAAATACAACAAGAAAAATCAGTTGTTTGATCATTGATGACGAAGAACCTGCTCATGAAGTGCTCAAATTCCTGATTGCAAAAATTCCCTGGCTGGTTTGTGTAGGGAGCTGTTACAATGCGGTCGAGGCGCTGGAATTTATTCCCGACAGCAAGCCGGATATCCTTTTCCTGGACGTCAATATGCCCGAACTGACGGGCCTGGATTTGTTGAGTATTGTGAAGGCGCCCAATTCGCATGTGATCATGACCACTGCTTATCCTCAGTATGCAGTGGATGGATTTACCTTTGATGTTACCGCTTTTCTATTGAAACCCATCGGCTTCGATCGTTTTCTGAAAGCTGTTAGCAAAGTACGACGTCTGATTACCGGTAATAATTTGCCCGAAGAAAAGACGCTTGCAACAGCCGGAGATGAAATGTCCGGATCACAGCCGGTGCAGGCCGATCAGACCGCGGCAGCTAAGCCCACAATACAGCCGATCAACGATTGGCGGGACGAAAATGCAGTCCAGGAAGAGTATATGTGGATCCGGGCTGACAGGAAAATGTATTGCGTCTGGTTCAAAGACATTTATTTTATCGAAGGGCTCAAAGATTACGTGAAAGTCCACTATTCCAACGGCGTGCTGGTTACGCTGGCTTCCATGGCCACGATGATGAACCGCCTGCCCTCACCTCCATTTGTTAGGACACACCGGTCCTACATTGTCAACCGGAACAGCATTAAGGTGATCGAGGGGAATATGATTACGATGCTGAATGGAATGAAAGTCTCGATTGCCGTATCGCCGACAAGGGATGAGGTTTTCAGGCAGTTGACGGAAAAAACGCAGCGTGAATGAACAGCATTAATCAGGATAAGTCATTTTTCTACAGTCTATTTTTCCCTCGCTCGACCAGGCTGAGGGTTTTTTACCATATCAGCTTTTGGATTCTGTTTATTTTGCTGCACAACGCTTACGCTATTCCAACTTTGGCGTCGAAAGCAGGTGATCCGAGAGTTAGCCTGGCCAGCTTTCTGTATTTCTTCAAGATGATTCCCGAGTATTATGTGTGCGTAGGGCTTTACAGTTTTCTGAGTAAGCATCTTAAAGGGTTATTCCTTGGATTTACTTTACTGGTCATCGTTATTGTAATCACACATTTTTTTTCCCTTTTTATCTTTCTCCTGATAGATAATCTCTTGGGTTTGCAACACATGCCTGTCAGGTTTCAGTTAGTAGCAGGTTTGTATATGGATCCTTTCGATCCGCGAAGTCTTAATTCCTGGCTTGTATTTCTATATGACATATCTGAAATAGAGTTGCTGTTATTGCCTGCTGCATTCAAGGTTGCCAAATATGCCGTGAAAGAGAGTACACTACGACAGAAGCTCCAGAATGAAGCTTTGAGTATGGAGTTAAGGGTTTTGAAGACCCAGATAAACCCCCATTTTGTGTTCAACGTCTTGAATGCTGCCTATGCAAAAATCCTTCCCATTTCGGAGGAGGCAGGAGCGTATTTGCAAAAAGCATCCGAGATAATGCGTTTTGCATTGTATGAAACCAACGATGAATTTATCAAACTAGAAAAGGAGATTTCCTATCTGAGCCAATATGTTGAACTGGAGTCCATCCGGAGTAACAAGCGGTGCAAGATCACCTTCCGGCAGGAGGGCGACATTAGTGAGAAGCACATGATCCCAACCCTCCTGCTGATAACGCTCGTTGAAAATGCTTTCAAACATGGTGTTCATGCGACCCGGCACAACTCGCATGTGGACATACGGATATCGGTTGACAGCGATTCGCTCGAATTTGAGATCGCCAACAGTGTTCCCAATCAGCCTGCGATGAGGGACAGGCGCTCCGAAAAGACAGGCGGGATCGGGTTAGTCAATCTGGAAAAGCGGATGAAAATTTACTATCCTGGCAAACATCAGCTGATCATAACCGAGCAGGACGGTGAGTTTAAAGTGCTGATCAGATTGCCATTGAACGGATAATCTTGTACGGGCAGTAACGTCAGTTTCGCTACCTATTTTCTCGACGAAAACGGTTTTCCTATCGACGAAACCGGATGTATTCTTCTGTCTGATTTTTCGCCTGATTGGTATAAGAAAATTTCAAATCGCTAACTATTGAGTCTCTTTTGTGTTCACGCATAAGCGCAAATGATGATATCATAAAATTTTGTTGGCATGAAAACGAACTTATCCTTATTGATCATTTTGATTTGTGCTGCTTCAACGGCAATGTCTCAGTCCCGGATCAAGGGCAAAATTGTAGAGAAAGGGGATCAGGGAGCTGCGTATGCAACAATCGCGTTAATAGCCGCAGGTGATTCAAGTGTGGTGAAAGGGGCGGTTTCTGATGAAGCGGGTATTTTCGAGATCGATAACGTCGCTAATGGGAATTATCTGGTCAATGTGCAATATGTAGGTTATAAAAAGAAATGGTCGCCGCCGGTTGTGTTAAGTGATTCCATCAACAGCGTGGACCTTGGGAATCTGGTGCTGGAAGAAAACGTCGAAAGTCTTGCCGAAGTTACCGTCACAGGTCAGCGGAGCCTGGTGGAGCAAAAGGGTGACCGGATGATCCTGAATGTTGAAAAGAGTGTGATCGCCAAGGGAAATAAAGTAACTGATTTACTCAAATATGCGCCGCTCGTTCGTGTGACCAATGAAGGCATTAAGGTGGGTAACAAGGGAAGCGTTCTGATTCTGGTTGACGGCCGCCAGACAGGGCAGGGCGCACTGGCCAGTTTTCTGCAAAATTTTTCGGCAGAAGATATTCTCAAAATAGAAGTGCTGACCAATCCTCCCGCCAAATATGACGCCAGCTTCGGGGCCGTAATTGACATTATCACTAAAAAAAGCCTGGAAGTAGGACTCAACGGCAGGATTGCCGTGAACTATTCGCAGGGCGAGTACGGCAGGTTTACACCCGACGGCTCCCTCAATTTCAGGACACGCAAATGGAACCTGTTTACCAGCGCCAGCGGAGCGATCAGCGATTATTACAATGATCAGTTTCTCGAACGTCAGTTCCCGGGCAGCTCTTTGGGAAATAAGGTCAATAGCCTCGATCAGAACAAGAGCATTTCTTCTTTCAACGGAATTGATTTTACACCGAACTCAAAACATGCACTGGGATTGCGCCTGAACGGCTCATGGTCAGGCAAGGACGGTGAAAACAAAACCAAAACCAGTTTCAGGGGCCCGTTGTCGGTGGTTGATTCGTTGTTACAGGTAACCAATAGAAGTAATGATAACGGACAAACTTATGATGTAAATTTTTACTATACCGGAAAACTCGATAGCACTGGTAAAGAGCTTTCAGTCAATGTAACCCAAAGCTTTTTCAACAAATCATCGGTTCAAAACCTGACCTACCAGCGCCAGAATCCGGGAGAGATGCCAATTGGAGTACCTTCAAGAGTACGTATCACCAATCCAAACGATCAGAAAAGCTTCATCGCCCAAACTGATCTGAATATTCCTTTCAAAAAAGGGAAATGGGGCGCAGGGCTCAAATATATCTCGATAGGGAATGATAACGAGTTGCGTCAGGAAAATTATGACGAAGGCTTGTATGTACTGGATACTGCTTTCAGCAATGCAGGGGTTTACCGGGAAAACACTTATGCAGGCTACGCAAATTACAGCAATGCGTTAGGGAACGATTGGTCGCTGCAAGCCGGGTTACGACTGGAACACACCAGCCAGGAATTGACGAGTGCCGGTTTGAGCAGAGCGTACACCGGATTATTCCCCAGCATGAACCTGAGCAAAGGTTTCAAGAACGAATCGAATTTCAGTATCTCATACAGCAGGAAAATAGCCCGGCCGAGCTTGTATAGCCTTGTGCCATTTCGTACGGTTGTTGATCCTTACTCGATCGTGGAAGGTAACCCGTTGCTGAAACCTTCCTTTGCCAACACCGCCGATGTCTATTATACGTTCGGTAATATTTCGCTGTTTGCCAACTACACCCATACCAAAAATATGATCTCGGATGTACTGTTTGCCGACCCGGAGACCAAAATCTACATTCAGACAATGGGTAACCTGAGCAGTGTCAATGATGCGTATGCAGGGATTAGCTGGGGGCAGGATATTACCAAATGGTGGAAAACGAATACCACATTCACTGTCTCAGGGACCCAGACGAAATCGCGCATCGCCGACGTGCCGGGTGTGAAATTAAACGGTTATGGTGTTGTTGTGAACAGTACCAACATTTTCAACCTGGCAAGGGGCTACAAGGCCGAACTATTTTTGAATTACAATTCTCCCAACCGTTACACGATTTGGAAGACCCGGTCCCTGTATTGGGCTTCATTGAGCGTCAATAAGGAAATATCTAAATCTCTCAACATCCGCGTTGCCTTTGAAGATATTTTCCGCACGCAGGTTAATCGGATCCATGTTGCTTATGGGCCGGTGGATATCCGTAGCAGGCTATACTCGGATACGCAACGTGTACGGGTGTCCGTTTCCTACAATTTCGGAAAGAAAACCGTGAAAGGGTCGAAATATAGGAGCCTTGGCAATGAGGCTGAGAAAAACCGCATGGGAGGCAGATAGGGGGCCAGATTTTTCCTCCCTTATGAATTCGAAAAAATTATGGGCCAGAAAATTTAATATGCTCAGGATCATGTAATACTTGACAAACTGGAAAGTCAAAACAGTAAGGAACAGTTGAGAGAGGCGTATATTGATTTATGAATCAAAGCTTTTGCGTTGCCTTAATGCAAAATTGACCATCAGGATCAATACCGGCACCTCGATCAAAGGTCCGATTACGGCTGCAAATGCTGCTCCGGAATCTATGCCAAACACAGCAATAGCAACTGCAATACCGAGTTCAAAATTGTTTCCTGCCGCAGTGAATGCAAGTGATGTCGATTTTGAATAATCCGCACCCGCCCGTTTGGAAAGATAGAATGCAGAAAAAAACATGATCGCAAAATAGAGCGTGAGCGGTATCGCAATACGCAACACATCGAAAGGAATCGTTACGATCAACTGACCTTTTAGACTAAACATTACCACTATCGTAAACAGCAAAGCGAGCAGGGTTATGGGGCTGAGCGCCGGAAGGAATTTCTTTTCGTACCAATCTTTACCAAATAGTCGGGTGAAAACAATTCGCGAGATAATTCCAGCCAGGAACGGAATACCCAGATAGATAAATACACTGTGCGCAACTTGGCCGATGGTAATATCTACATCAAATCCTCGGAGTCCGAACAGTGGCGGCAACAGTGTTACAAAAACATAGGCATACACCGAGTAAAAAAGTACCTGAAAAATACTATTGAACGCAACCAACCCGGCCGCGTACACCCGGTCACCGCCCGCCAGATCATTCCACACGATCACCATCGCAATGCACCGTGCAATGCCGATCATGATCAATCCGGTCATATATTCCGGTTTGTCGGGAAGGAAAATCACCGCCAATCCAAACATAAGCAGCGGCCCCACTATCCAATTTTGTAGCAGTGACAAGCCAAGGATGCGGCCGTTTTTGAATACTTGCGGAAGCTCCGAATAGCGCACTTTTGCAAGCGGCGGGTACATCATTAAGATCAAACCAATGGCGAGCGGCACATTGACACTTTGTGCACCTGTCGAACCGGAATTGAACTGATTGATAAAATCGGGTGCGCCCGGGAAAAAATACCCGATGGACACACCCAAAAGCATTGCCAGGAATATCCACAGCGTTAAATATCGATCGAGAAACGAAAGGCGCTTTTCTTGCATGAGATGTTTATTATTAGTCATTCCCGACTATCGGGCTGCGACGTTCCAGGAACACAACGTCGCGCCAAACTCCCTGATGCTTACCCAGTTTCTCCCGGTAACCGACCTGTCGGAAGCCCTGCCGTTCGTGTAAGGTAATACTTGCTTTGTTTTCAGGGAAAGTCTGCGCCTGCAAGGTCCAGAAACCAAGCTTTTCACTTAGAGGGATAAGTGCCGACAAAAGTGCCTGCCCGACGCCGCGCCCGTGGTGTTGAGGGTGAACGTAAACGCTCGTTTCGGCGACCCCACCATATACACAGCGGCTTGAAACGGCTGACAGCATTGCCCAGCCAATCACCTGCCCGTTATCTTCGGCCACGAGCTGCGGGTCTGCGAGAAATTTACCTTTTAATGCTTCCGTATCCGGTGCTTGCGTTTCATAAGTTGCATTGCCTGTATCTATTCCCAGCTGATAAATCTCCTTGACTGCCGGCCAGTCCGAGGCGATTAGGGTGCGGATCGTGCAGGCCATCAGGAAGGCATTTTTTGATTTATAAAATCTTTGCTATACTCCTTAATCTCGTCCCTCACCCGGCGGAACGATGTTTCCAGGTCTTCGCCGGCAGTGTGACCAGGATCGGAAAAGCTACGGTGGATCAGCTCACCTGCTGACGGAAAGTAGGGGCATTGCTCGCGTGCATTATCGCAAACGGTGATCACGTAGTCAAAAGCGATGCCGGTATATTCGTCGGCGTGGTTTGATGTATGATGCGAAATATCGATACCGTCTTCGGCCATCACCTGGACTGCTACCGGGTTTACGCCTTTGGGATCAACACCAGCACTGTATACTTCCGCGCGGTCACCGGCAAAATGTTGCAAATAAGCCTGGGCCAATTGGCTGCGGGCAGAGTTGCCCGTGCATAAAACGAGAATTTTCTTCATATTAGTAATTGATTAATGATTAGCAGCAGCCGGAACCGGGTTTACATGCAGCGCCCTCAGCTGCCACCAATTCCAATTCTTCTTTTTCGGGAGCAGGGCTGCAACATGCCGCATCAGCTGCGGTCGTTCCGCAAGCCTGGCCACGCGTCAGCGCCTTGCATTGTGTGAAATCAGGAACCAGGCGCACGGTGAGGCTGTCGCTTTCAACCAAAAAATCACCCGGGTATAATTGGCGCGTGTCGAACCTGGAATTGCCAAATTCAATTTTTACAATTGCATTCGGATTGAGTGGCAATGATTTCTCAACCAGGTTTACAATTTTCAGCGCCTTGTTCACCTGCATCGAGCGATCAGCTTCTTTTACCGGCGGCTCCCAAAGCTGCACGATCACTTCCGTCCAGCTGTTCATCACGCCTCCGCAATCCACCGAAACGATCGGCGCCTGCTTAATTTCGGTAATGTGAAAAGAACGGTCGACAAGCTTGCCCGCTTCGTATTCAAATTGCAGATGCAGATCCGGATTTTGTTCAAGCTTGCTTTTAAATGCCTGCCAGCTCATCGGTTCCCCGCCTATTGGATTGAATTGATTTGTCATAGGGCTAATAATTAAATGTAATATTGCGATTGATTTACTCAAAAAAATACTGATCAGTTACAGCATTTTACACCTTCGAAGGATTCCAGTATCGCGCCAAATGCCTGCCGGGCTTCTTCCCAAACGGGCGGATTGATACAGTAGCAAACGCGCGGCGGATTAATTTCACCCTGAATGATCCCGATCCGTTTCAGCTCCTTCAAATGCTGGGATACGGTTGCCTGGGCCAGTTCCAGCTCATCCACCAGATCCCCACAAACACAAGCTTTGCGGGCGATCAATAGCTGCAAAATGGCTACGCGCGCCGGGTGAGCAAATGCTTTTGCAAGATCTGCGATCCGGTTCTGCTGCTCGGTAAATATTTCCGTCTTCGTAAGTCCCATGCTGCAAACATAATTGAAAAATATTATTCAATCGCAATATTGCGATATAAATAGTTTGTGACCACAGAAAGCACCACAAAAGATGGCATTTTTAAGAGCGATGCTCTCACTTATCGTCATAATGCCCTTTTGCTGCAATCACAAATACTGTTACCGTCGTTTCAATGATTTGGTAGACGAGACGATGTTTTTTATCAATCCGCCTTGACCACAATCCGGAAAGCGTATTTTTGAGCTGTTCAGGTTTACCGATACCATGATAAGGATCTTTACCTAGCTCCTCAAAAATACGCTCGATGCGTTTGACGATTGCCTTGCCGCCAGATTTGTGTAGAAATGAAAGGTCTTTCTTAGCTCTGTCGGAGAAGGTTACAGAATATCTGCCCATATGTTTTTGAGATCGCGAATGGAAGTCACTCTTCCAGCCTTCACGTCCTCAATGCCTTCTTTAATGGCATTCAACACTTGCGGGTCAGAAAAAAAGACATCAGTTTCAGTACTTTCATCAATTGGCGTGAGTAAAACTGATTTTTTATTCTTTCCCCGGTGAATGATCACCCGCTCTCTTTCGGCCAAGTCCAGATAATCTTTTTGCTTGCCCCGGAACTCCCTAGCTGATATAATTCTCATGGGTGTACGATTTTGTGTACACAAATATAGTGGATTTTGTATTTGGTTTCTAAGTGTTCTTAATCCACCGCAGGAAAATTCCATTTGCTACATTCCAATTTTCGTATTACGTTTACCTCGCTCAATTTAGTGTAAAGGCCAGATCTCCATTTGTGAGGTCAGGAGGATTATTACTGACTACGTATATCGGTTAACGGTGTCGTGGCTGCCGTAATGGATTCAAACCTCCATTGCCTATACACTAGGTTGAGCAACGGTAAGCGCGGCACCGTTTATTGTTGCGCCTCATCAGCTACCGATTTTTTTATGCACACATTTCAAAACAACGAGTCCGATCCGCAGGCTCTCGACCGCCTCCACCTCGCCTACGGGCGCAAAGTTCACGAGCTTCTTTCATCGAGCGACGCTGCCACATGGATCGAAGACCTTTGGGACATGTACACCGGCTTCACACTATTTGCGCAGGAGTGCGGGACAGATCCGAAAGGCCACAACCGGTTCGTGAATTTCAAGGAACTGGTGTTCTTCTTTCAGGATGTGGGAAAAATGAGGGAATGTAAGGGGGTGGAGTAAGTAGTGGTATGCTTTTTGATGATCAAATGGAACTTGTGTTTGAAAGGTCAGGCACATTGAAATTTATCACCACTTAAACAGATCATTAAAATGAAAATCGCATCAACATTTCTGACACTCGCAACCGTAGCCATGTTATGGAGCTGTGGGTCTAAATCGACCGAAACGACCGACACTACTGACTTCGCAGACAGTACCAACGAAGCAGTAACGGATAATGCAGCCTCCGACTCAGCATCAGCTGTTGCCGAAGATGACGCAGAGTTTGCAGTAGAAGCCGCCAATGGCGGAATGGCAGAAGTCGCATTAAGCAAAATTGCCCAAGAAAAAGCGACTGACCCGAAAGTGAAAGAATTTGCAAAACAAATGATTACAGATCATACGAAAGCAAATGATGAACTGAAAACGCTGGCGACAAGCAAAAATATTACGCTTCCTGCTGCTCCAAATGAGGAAAAACAAAAAGCGGCATCAGACCTTGGCGCTAAAAGCGGAAGTGATTTTGACAAGGCTTACATAGCGCAAATGAAAAAAGACCACGATGAAACGGTGAAGCTTTTTGAAGATGCGCAAAAGGAAGTGAAAGACGCAGAGATGAAAGCTTTCATCGACAAAACTTTACCTGTGCTTAAAGCGCACGCTGAGCACGTGAAAAGTCTTGATAAGACGAAATAATCTTTCGGTTAGCATTTTGGAGCTGGCGGATACAACGTGTCCGCCAGCTTTTTTGTTTTCATGCAAAAGCGGTTTCCACAGAAAGCGTTTTCCAGGTCGCTATCTCATCCTGAAAAGCTTTAATCTTTGCCTCTGCAATGTCATTCGCATCCTGACCCAGCAGGAAATGAACCGGCGGGTTTTCAGCGTCAGCGATTGCAATGATCGCGGTAACACCTTTTACGGGATCGCCCGGCTGGTTTCCTTCGAGCTGCTCGTGGTACGCTTCCGAATCGCGGATCAGCTGGTAGTCGTTGATCCTTGTTTCGGGTAATCTCAATGAGCCGGATTTCAGGAAGTTGGTGCGGAAATAGCCAGGTTCCACAAGCGTGACTTTAATCCCGAACGGTGTCACTTCGGCCGCTAGCGATTCAGACAAACCTTCCACGGCAAATTTGGTAGCGCAGTAAATGCCCCAGCCAGGGAAATTTCCACTGATACCCGCGATGGATGAAATGTTAAGGATATGTCCGGATCCCTGTTTACGAAGTTGCGGCAAAACGTGACGTATAATATTCAGAGTTCCAAATACATTTACATCAAAATTGCTGCGGGATTCGGCGTCGGTCAATTCTTCAATCCCGCCGAGCTGGCCGTAACCTGCGTTGTTGGCAACTACATCAATGCGGCCGAAGCGCGAAACTGCCGTGTCGATCGCTTTGGAAACAGCGGCTTCGTCTGTGATATCAAGTGCCAGCGGGAGAAAACTTTCCGATTCAGTGCCAGCTGCATCCTGCAATTCGGCCAGGCTCCGTGAGGTAGCCACTACTTTGTGGCCAAGTTGTGATAACTGATTTACTAATTCTAAGCCGAAGCCTTTCGATGCTCCGGTGATAAACCATACTTTTTGATTGTCCATCTTTTCGATTCGTTTGTTTGACGAATACAAAAGTAGAGAAGCGGACAGGGGAGGTGTTTACGAAAATCAATGCGTTACTTACCAAATTCAAACAATGCGAAAAGTAGAGGGCGTAAGGCCGGTTCGTTTTTTGAAGAAGTAAGTAAAGTGGGCCGGCTCGTCGAAACCCAGGCTGTACCCGATCTCCGCAATGTTCCAGTCCGAATGCATTAGTAATGCTTTGGCCTCGCTGGCCAGCCGGTCGGCAATGTGATCGGTGGTAGTTTTGCCGGTAGTGTCGCGAACGCAGCGGTTAAGGTGGTTGACGTGCACGGCCAGCTGCGAGGCAAAATCACTGGCAGACCGCAGGCTGAACCTACGCGAAGGCGTTTCAATAGGAAACTGCCTTTCCAGCAATTCGATAAATATGTTGGTGAGCCGCGAACGCGCATCGGTATGTTTGTGAAGCGTTTCAGCCGGGCTCATTTTCAGGGCATAATGGATCAGCTCAAATACGTAATTTCTTACCAGGTCATATTTAAGGGGATAGTCGGAATTAATCTCGGTCAGCATCTTCTCGTAAATACTGCTTACTTCCTTGTCCTGCTGCTCACTAAGCGGATACGAAGGCGTGGCGCCGGGCTTGAAAACGGGCAGGTCGCCGGGACCGTTGTCGAAACGTCCCTGGAAAAATGCTTCCCTGAAAATGCAGAAAAAACCGGATGTATCGTCCGAAAGCGGCTCCCAGGTGTAGGGTACCTGCGGGTTGAAGAAAACGAGTGTGGGTCCTTTGATCTCGATGCTCTTGTCGGCATAATGATACACATTATGACCGCGGATCAGGGTTACTTTATAAAAATCCCTGCGGCTGTAAGGTTTTTCACCACAATCCGGCGCCATCCAGTCTTCCAGACGAAAAACGTTGGCTTGCCCGATGTCGGCTTTCAGCGATGAAGGCACATCCTGGAAATGAAATCGGTAAAAATCTTCGAGGCTTTCTGATTTCTGCATGCGGTAAATTTACCAAATTCAAACTGTAATAACTGAGTCCGACAATAATTAGTGTTTTATAAGGGTAGGAAGCTTCATAATTGGTTCTTAGTATTTAATCAATTAATCCTATACCCTTATATGACCAAACGGACGTTTACTTTATCTCTTTGTTTAATTTCCTTCCTCACTTTTTTGACGTTTACCTATCAGAAAATTCGCAGCAAGACCACCGCAGACCTTGTGATTATCGATGAATCGCTTCAAGATTACCGCACACTGGCAGCTGGCCTCGCTCCCGGCTCGCAGGTGATCTACGTTGCCAATAGTCCGGAAGGTTTTAAAGAACTCGAACAACAACTGGCCACGCACGGAAAAGCCGAGCGCGTGCACATTATGACCCACGGTACGGAAGGTAATTTTGTTCTCGGGCAAACCCAGCTCAATGGTGCCAATATCCGCGAGCACGAACGCTTCTGGCAAAGCCTTGGGAACGTACTCGTAGCTGGCAAATCCAGCCTGCTGCTTTACAGCTGCCAACTTACTGCCAGCCGCGACGGAGCCGGTTTCGTGCAGCGCCTGCACGAAATGCTTGGTGTGCCCGTGGCCGCTTCCAACGATCAGACCGGCTCAGAACGCCGTGGTGGTGACTGGGATCTGGAATATGTTGCTGGGAAAATAATTAAAAAGCACATATTGAAGCTCCTGGACTTTAAGGGGCTGCTTGTACCCACCTTCACACAGCTGACTGGCGGTTCAAGCCCTTTCAATGCTATGACAATCTCTACTGACAATCAGCTGATCTACGGGGACTTTGACGCTGATGGGGATATTGATATTCATTTATACCCCGGGGGGACTGTTAACCAATTCTGGCAAAACAATGGCAGCGGATCATTCGCGAGGGTGACCGGTTCTGCGGATCCCTTTGAGAATATCAACGAAAACGCGGTCTTTTATTCCGCTTCGAATGCATTTGTGGCAGACTGGGACAATGACGGCGACGATGATATCTACGTTCCGAGGCGCAACGGCAATACAGAGAAAAACTTTTTCTACCGCAACGACAATGGCAAATATGTGTTGCTGAGTGGCGCTTCCAGCCCGTTCAATCAAATCACTGTCAGCGGAGACAACCAGCTGATATTCGGTGATTTTGATGTTGACGGCGATATCGATTTGCATAGCTACCCAGGTAGCCAACTTGATAATGAGTTTTGGCAAAATAACGGCAGCGGCGCGTTCAGCAAGGTGACCGGCACGCAAAATCCGTTCGATGGCCTGCCCGGAAAGGCGGCCTTTTCCAGTGCGCAGTATGCTTATACGGCAGACTGGGACAATGATGGGGATGTTGATATTTTTATGAGTCAGGTTGGCGGTGCTTCGGTGAGAGAGTACTATCGCAATGATAACGGTGTATATTCAATACAGACCGGTGGGGCCAATCCGTTTAATGGGATGGTAATAGCCAGTGACAACCAGATTATTTTCGGCGACTTTGATGCAGACGGTGATATCGACCTGCATACTTCCGATGGCTCGGAAACGCTTGTTTTTCACAGGAACAATGGTAGCGGCGTTTTTACAAAGGTTACAGGTTCCGGAAACCCTTTCAATAATCTACCTCACTCCGGCGCTTTTTACAATAATTCGCTAAGATCTTTCGTAGCCGACTGGGACAATGATGGTGATGTGGATGTGTTTACTACCAACTACAACGGCGCAAACCAAAAATATTTTTTCCGTCAAAACGACGCACCGCCGCGGATAACGGCTACCAGCCCGGCCAACACCGCAACAGGGATTTCCGTGAGCAGCAACATTTCGTTTACATTTAGCCAGGCAGTTACCGGTGCAGCAGGCAAGTACATACAGATCCGCCGGTTGTTTGACGATGCCGTCTTTGCCACCATTGAAGCGAACAGTGCACAGGTGACCGGCAGTGGCTCAAATACCATTACCATTGATCCGACAACTGACCTGGAGGGCGGCAGGGCCTACTATGTTATAATTGACAAAGCCGCATTTGTCGACATCGAAGGTCGTATTCTCGAGGGTGTGGGTAATGGCGCTACCTGGCTGAGATTTACTACTGGTATACCTACCGTTGCGCCTACAGTCACCACGGCTTCCGCGGGGGAAATTTCACTCACTACTGCAAGTGTAGGTGGTGAAGTGACGGCCGATGGCGGCGCGGCCGTAACGGAGCGTGGTATTGTGTGGAGCACTTCAAATGCGCCTACTACGGCGTCCAATAAAGTGGCGATCGGTTCCGGGACAGGTAGTTTTAGTACCACCGTGACCGGGCTTCCGGCGGGTACGCGGGTTTACTTGCGTGCATATGCCATCAATTCCCAGGGAACTTCCTATGGTAGTGAGATAGATTTTTACACGCAAACGAGTGTAACCTCCGTTACCCGGCTTTCCTCTAATCCGTCCAATGATGGTGTTGTAACCTACCAGGTTGAGTTTGCACAAAGCGTTACCATGGAAGACGCATCCGCCTTTACCCTGGTGACCAGCGGCGTTTCGGGGGCATCAGTTTCCGGGGTTTCGGGTTCTGGTACAACTTACACTGTTTCCGTCAATACCGGAAGCGGTAATGGAACAGTGAAACTGGAAGTTACCGGCCTCACGAGCACAACACCGAATCTAAATGCGGCATTCACGGCGGCAAGTGCCTATACGATCTACAAAGTTTCGAATGCAGGCGATTATTATAGAAGCGCCGCTATTATCGGCACCTGGACCACTCCGGCTGA
Source organism: Dyadobacter sp. CY343 (assembly GCF_021390335.1). Taxonomy (GTDB): domain Bacteria; phylum Bacteroidota; class Bacteroidia; order Cytophagales; family Spirosomataceae; genus Dyadobacter. The sequence continues at coordinate 1,008,730 of NZ_JAJUXK010000001.1, forward strand.
CTGGCAGTCTTCTCAGGACAACAGCTTCTGGATTGCCGCAACATCTTCGCCGGGTGCCAGCGCGGCAGGTACGCTCATTTCCAGCGAGCAGATTGTACAGATTCCAAATGCAACAGACCTGGACATTAACAATCTGACGGTTAATGGTATACTATACTCAGGGGACGCGCAACTGCAAATTAATGGCAGCTTTATCAATAATGGCGTGATCATGGGGAATGCAACTTTTACCGGTACTGCATTTACAAATTCAGGAACCGTGGCACCGGGCGAGTCGGCAGGGACACTTAATTTCACAAGCGGCCTGAGTAATGAAGGTAGCTTACTGATGGAGATCGGCGGCACAACTGCCGGAACGGATTATGATCAGATCCAGACGGATGTTTTCACAGCGGGAGGCAGTATATCGGTATCATTCATCAATGGTTTCAAGCCTGCGCTTGGCGATGCGTTTGTACTGGTCGATGCAGCTAGCATTACGGGTACTTTCACAACACTGAACCTGCCGGATATCGCGCCACGTGTATGGGAGACAACTTATGAAAACAGCGAATTCAGAATCAGGGCAGTGAATGACCCCATGCCGGTTACCCTCATCAATTTCACAGCTTCAAAGAACGAATCGGCGGTTGATCTTGTCTGGAATACTTCCAGCGAGGTGAACAACAGCCATTTTGAGATTCAGCGCAGTGCAGAAGGGAAGGTTTGGGAGAACATCGGCACCGTCGCCAGACTTGACGATAACCTGGCAATCCGCCGCTACCGGTTCACTGATGCTATGCCGCTGCTATCCGAAAACTTCTACCGCCTCCGCATGGTAGATAACGACGGTACTTTCGCATTCAGTGAGATCGAGCACGTGCGCTTTGCCGACAACAAAACGCAGATCAGGAGCTACCCAAACCCGGTTACGGACAAGATTTTTCTGGATGCCGCAAATATTGAAAGCATCACGTCGGTGGAGATCTATTCCGCTTCCGGAGCCCTGCATTATTCGGGTACATATACCCGCGCGGGTATTGATGTGAAAACATTTCCCGCTGGCATTTTTATAGTAAGAACGACAAGTTCGAATCGCGAAGTGTCGACTTCCCATTTCGCCAAATACTGATAAAACTTCTTTTTCATTTTTAGTAATCCCAGCGTAGATATCTTATCTGCGCTGGGATTACTATGTATTTACCAATCTCATTTTAATACTTTTTAATACTTCTTTACATACGTTAAAAGTTCGGGTGGTTTCGCACATATACCTTTGTTGTCATCAAAGTGTAAGTGCACTTCGATTAAATTATTTACACAATATTTTAAAATGAACACTCAACTTTTAAAAATGAAAACGCAACTTTTGAAATCAGTAAGTGCATGTCTTATTGTAAGTACAGTATTATTTTCGACTTCTTGTAAAGAAGATCAAATTCTACAAGAGAGTCAGGTAGAACAAAATATCGGGGACGATAGTAATGCAAAGCTTCTGGGTACAAAACTGGATAAATTTGTATTCGCACAAAAAATCGAAGATTATCTTTATAATGTTGGATTCGGCTATTCAATTTATGTAGAGGGAGAAGAAATATTTAAAGGAAATGGAGGTGAAGGTTTTGCAAGAAAAGGTTTCGAAGTCGGCGGAGCTAAACCGCACGGGGCTTCCGTAAGGCAAGAAACGCTTGCAGCTACACAGTTCGTAACAGCGCTCGCAGTACTTAAAACTTTAAGGAAATACAATATCTCAGTCAAAGCGAAGGTGTGGCCTTACTTACCAAAAGGCTGGGTTCCCAGCCAAAAGTTTAAATCGCTGAGCTTCGAACAGTTGCTCGCTCACAAAACAGGATTAAGCAATGTTTTCGCGCCGAATAAGATCAAATTAGTTGTGGAGGGTACAATTGATAATGCCCCTCTTATTGGGAATGCTGATATTAATTATAGTCTGCTCGGCATTATAACTCCATTTGTTGAAGCGGTTGAATTGAGCAAAAAGGGAAATGCAACCAGATTGAATCTGCTTAATAAGGTCCCGATGGCGTTTAATACCTATGCAAATGCGTTTGGGGAAATTGTTCTGGCCAATGTGTTCGTACCAGCAGGACTTCCTTACGCCAATAGAGTTTCCTGGAGTGCCTGGAATGAGAGCGGTCCGATAAATGCATCTCTTGCAACGCAGGGATATCCCGCACTAAAAGGCGATGCTCCCGGACTTGATAAGGCTGAGGTTGTTGCACATGCAGGGGCAACGGGATTATATCTGAGTGCGTCCGAATTTGCAAAAATTCAGTCAGCAGCTTCTCAATTCAAGATAGTTAGTTCTGACGATTTGAAACTAATGAAAGATAGCCTTTTAGGCTTTACCGGAAAAATTAATGGTGGAGTAGGGACTTACTATTACAAAACTGATTCAGGACTCAATTGCGAAACAATGATCATGGATTTTGGAAAAGTTCAGGTTTGTATATTGGCCAATTCAACACAGAATGATTTTGTTCAAAACCCTGCTGCTATTGCCAAGTTATTTGATCAATCATTACATTAAGTAAACTCAAAATTAATAAGATCGAAACCACTGGATTAATACATGCAATTGCATTGCCAGTTGGTTTCGATATTAAATGAACACACAAATTAATTCAACAATCATTTAATCAATTCAACACAATGAAAAAGAACATGACATTAATCGGGTTATCAAAATATGCAGGATTGGCTTGTATCGTATTGTTAAGTGCTTGCAATAATGATCACGAACCGGACGCAGAAATTCCGGGAACTTACACGGTAGTGACGGGCAGCGGGGACATTAATGCAAAGCTCGCCGAATTCAGGACTTTACTTGGCGATCCGCTGAATACTACGCCCAATCAGCCCGCGGTTGGCAGGCGCGAAATCAACTGGGACGGTGTTCCTGACAATCTTACAAATACGGATACATTTCCGGGAGATTTTTTCAACAGCACAGATCCCGGGGCTCCTGCCGGCAGAAAACGGGGCGCCGTTTTATCAACTCCCGGACAGGGTTTGCGTGTGAGCAACAACGATTTTACCGATGTTCTTACAGGGGATGCCAATCATTTTAACGCTTTCAGTCCGGCACGTACGTTCGCGGCGGTTGGAAGCAACAAAATGGATGTTACCTTCAAAGTTCCTGGAACAGCGACCGACGCTTCTGTGAAGGGTTTCGGGGTTATATTTTCAGACGTTAACCTGGAAAATTATACCACAGTTGAATTTTACGACGGAGATAAAAGTCTGGGCCAGTTTAAAGCTCCGGTGAAAACGGACGAAAACGGATTTTCTTTCCTCGGTGTAGCCTTCACAGACGCCAAAGTAACAAGAGTGAGAATCACTTCCGGCACCGCAGCGATCGGGAAGGCTACCTATAATGCGCCTAACGATCAGGTGATTATGGACGATTTCTTTTACAGCGAGCCGCTGGCGCAATAGGAGTTACCTGAATATCTCATTCATTTCCGTTAATATCAACGGCGCCTTATCAGTCACAACAATTGTATGTTCGTGCTGAGCCATAAAGCCACCTTTATTTCCCACCATCGTCCAGCCATCGTTGAGTTCGGTTGCGAAGGATGAGGTTGTGGAAATAAAGGTTTCAATGGCTACAACCGAATTCTTCTTAAACCGTCTCTGATCAGATTTATTTTTATAGTTCAACAGTTCGTTGGGCTGCTCGTGAAGAGCTCTGCCGATACCGTGGCCTGCCAGATTTCTGATCACTTTGAAGCCGCGTTTCTTAGCCTCCGATTCCATTAAATGACCAATATCCGCTATTCTTACACCGCCTCTGATACTATTGATCGTCTTGATCAGAATCTCTTTCGATGCATTCACAAGCTTCTGGTGCTGATTAATATCCTGTCCGAGCACGAAAGAGCCTCCGTTATCTGCCCAAAATCCATCCAGCTCGGCTGAAACATCGACGTTAATTAAATCTCCTTCTTTTAGTATCCTTTTAGCCGAAGGTACACCGTGGCAAAATTCGTTGTTGACACTAATGCACGTCCATCCCGGAAAACCATAAGTGGAGTGGGGGGCTGATTTCGCTCCGAATTCAGCCAGTATTTTTGCTCCGAATTCATCAAGTTCTTTGGTCGTCATTCCAGGCTGAGCGTGCTGTATCATTTTCTTCAAAGTATATGCTACCGCCTCACTCGCTTTTTGCATTCCTGACAAATCTGACTCTTTCGTAATTGACATATATTCCCGTTGTTTATTGAAATGCTGCACCGTAATATACTGGTACCAGTTAGCGAACACCAGATATAGCTCTTTGGTTTTGCAAAATACAAAGGTTCCTTTTTTGATTACAACTAATTTTATGTCCTGACAGTCTTCCAGCATCTGCCGACTCCTGTACGGGCTCTGAAAACCGAATTGAAATACTGTCGATCCGCAGGCAGTAGGTTTAGGCCGCATTTAAATCTCTCTTAATTTTTTAAATAGTTAGGAAGTGTTCTCTTGGCAAAATACATTTGCGCATCAATTTGTATTCTGTCTAAATAAGTTTAATGAAACCGCTTCTATCTATCTGTATTTGCCTCCTTTTATCAGCCCAATGCTTTGCGCAGACGGGAAAACTGAAAGGAATTGTAGTTGACAACGCCAAAAGCGGCCTTCCGGGTGTCAATGTAATGATCAAAAATACCAGCGCAGGGTCCCAGACCAACGAATCGGGTTACTTCGAAATATCCAATATCAACGACGGTGAATTCGTATTGTCCATTTCTTCGGTGGGGTTTAAGACCAAAGAAGTGCGCTTCACGATTGCTCAGAACGAAGTGGATCTGCAAACGATCACCCTGTATGCGGGCGACGAGATCTTGCGGGAAGTGGTGATCGAAGGCGAGCGGGAGAATAAATTTTCCAGAAGTAAAACAGCTTATGTTTCCAAACTGCCGCTGCGCGATTCCGAAAATACGCAGGTTTACAGCACGATTACCAACTATCTGCTAAAATCCCAGATCATCACCAACTTCGATGATGCATTGAAAAATGCAACCGGAGTGGAAAACCTGTGGACTTCTACCGGCCGCGGCGGCGACGGCGCCGGCTACTTTTCACTGCGCGGATTCGCAATTCAGCCCAAGCTGGTGAATGGACTGCCTGGTTTGACCAATGGTACGATCAATCCTGCCAATATCGAGCGGATCGAAGTATTGAAAGGACCGTCCGCGACATTGTTTGGTAATGCTGTAAGTTCTTATGGCGGACTGATTAATGTGGTTACCAAAAAGCCTTACGTCGGAACCGGCGGCGAGCTTTCTTACACAACCGGTTCTTTTGGATTGAATCAGATTACAGGAGATTTCAATACTGCTTTAAATAAAGAGAAAAACCTGTATTTCCGGTTGAATACCTCTTACGCCACCGAGCGCAGCTTTCAGGATGCGGGTTTTAGAAAGTCGTTTTTCGTAGCGCCTTCGCTTTCTTATAAAGTGAACAATAACCTGTCATTTTCTTTCTATGGCGAGATTACGCAGGCCGAGCAAACCAATCCGATGTTCCTGTTCCTGAACAGAAGTGCGCCCACGGATGCCAGAAACATCAAAGACCTTAATTACAACAACAAGCTTTCGTTTACCAGCAATGACCTGACATTGCAAAACCCTACCCAGAATTACCGCGTAGAAATGGACTACAAATTGTCGGATACGTGGGAATCGCAGACACTGATCTCAAAAAGCGCCACTTCGACGAAAGGGTACTATTCCTATCTGTTTGATTACGGGATATTAGGAAACGATACTTATTCGAGGTTTTTGAACAAACAAAATGAATATACCGGTACTTCTGATATTCAACAGAATTTCATCGGTGATTTCAGGCTGGGTTCGTTGAGAAACCGCGTGGTGATCGGGCTGGATTATTTTTCAGCTATTTCAACCAGCAATGGAACAGGTTACGCATTTTACGGAAATGTAACGCCTGAGGGTGGGGCAAATGGGGATAATCCTTTTACGCCTGATGAGGTTGAAACTACGGCTTACCCGCTTTCTACCTCGGCTGTCGATGCCGTTTTGGCGACTCAACCTGTTTCTAATGCAAAGTCGAAATTCAATATTTACAGCGCTTATGCTTCGGACGTTTTGAATTTAACCAATAACCTGTCCGTTATGCTCGGCCTTCGCCTGGACCATTTTGATAATGTCGGTGACGTGGCAACTGCTGCCGACGACTATAACCAAACCACTTTGTCGCCTAAATTCGGGATCTTATACCAGCCGGTTATCGACAAGGTTTCGATTTTTGCCAACTATCAGAACGGTTTTACAAATGTAGCGCCGGCACTTGTAGGGAATCCGGAAGACGGCCCGCAAACGATCAAAACTTTCAGGCCGGAGCAGGCGAACCAGATCGAGTTTGGTATCAAAACGAATATCATCAAAAACAGGCTGAATGCGACGATCAGCTATTACGATATCCGCGTCAAAGATCAGGTTATCTCAGACCCAGCGTCCCCTTTTAACAAAATCCAGGGAGGTGAAATTTACAGTAAAGGTTTTGAGATTGAATTGAATGCAAATCCAGCCAACGGGTTGAATATCAGAGCAGGATATAGCAACAACGATAGCAAGACAACCAGGTCGGACAATACCGAAATTTTAAATAGACGTCCACTCGACGCCGGCTCAAAACATACTTACAATGCTTGGGCAAACTACGAAGTTCCAGCCGGGAAATTACAGGGATTCGGGATCGGCGCAGGCTTTAATGGTGCAAGTGAGAGGTTTGCAATCAACTACGCATCTACCGGCAACTTCATGCTCCCCGCCTACACAGTAGCCAATGCATCCCTCTTTTACCAGGCCGAGAATTACCGCATTGGTGTAAAGCTGAACAATGCATTTAACAAAGAATACTACAAAGGCTGGTCAACGATCGCCCCACAAACGCCGCGGGCATTGATTGCGAACATTACTTACAGTTTTTAAGCAGTCAATAGAGCTTGCGTTAAAGGTCAGTGGATTTGTTTCCTCTGGCCTTTTTTGTGATGAAGCAAGTGGAAGCGTGAAGATTTTAAATAGGAGATTTGAAGGAGAAAAAAGTAGGGCAGCTACTCAGAAAACAGGATAGCCGGATCATTTCAGGTAAAACGTCTGACTGAAAGCACCGTTTGCCGCGCTGTCCCAGGCTTCCACGCGCATCCATTTCCTGCCTTTCAGCCTGGGACGAAACTGCAATTGCTGCTCACCGAATGCGCGGGTATTGGTCAGGTCCATTCGTTCGCGGTACACTTTTTCGCCGTCGCCGGATATTACCTCCACAAAGTTCATCGGAAAAGTCCAGCTCAGTTTCAGGCGCAGATCAGCTGTACCGTCTGCATTCAATGCGAGCGAGTCGCCGGACAATTTTCCGTTTACTTTCAGTTCATGCATTAATACCTCGCCGGTAGTCGCAAAGAATTTGCCGCGCTGCATCGCGTCTACCACCGGCTGCCAGCCTTCATTGAATTTGGGAAGCTGGTCGAGCATCAGGTAGTTCACATTCATGTGCGCATACATTTCATTCTCCTGCGTAACCGTGAAGAGGTCGGCCTCGGCGATCACCGTTTTCTTTTCCCCCCAGTTATTCATATCGTCCAGCAGGTCCAGCACGCGGTTTCCAAGTCGGGGCTGCGACAGGTCGGCGGGCATTGCTTTCCAGGCTGCTCCCATAAACCGATCGGATTTAAAAAAGGGTTCGTGGTTATAAATGTCCGGGGTATTCACCGATCCTTTGGTGCGCGCATGAGCTGTCCACGCCAATCCCCGCTCGTCCTGCAACAGTTTCAGCATTTCATTTTTATCCCCGATGTGATATACCTTGCCAAAACCCGGCTTATCCTCCACATAAGGCGTTTCCTTTTTCCGCGACATGATCCAGTAGACTGGTTTGGGGAAGATCTGCATCCAGTGCCCGCCGAAGAACTCGTTGGGTTCTTCTCCAGGCATCAGCAGAAATTCATGATCAGAAAGCCGCTCGCATTGTTCAAAAAGTGCTTTCAGCTCCCTCAGCCGAAGTGAATCCGGGCCTTTTGGGTGGGCGGTATAATGAAACTCTCCCAAATGGACCATATCAACACCCAGCCGCTTGAATACTTCCACAAACTCTGGCTTTTCAGGAACGGGCTTGCCGGCCAGTACCATATTCATAATGAACTCGTTATGGAAATGGCTCGACATAGTTTTGAATCCCGGCAGCTTGACATACTTGTCCGCATTTGTGAATTTTTTGACAGCGTCAATAGCCTCTTTGCCACCGGCATTATCCAAAAGGCAGAAGAAATTCAGCCGCTGCTCCGTTCCCGGCGGGGCATTAAACCACGGCACAAAGCGCCGGTCACCTTCCAGTTCCTGACGGATCCCGATCCCGTAACCGTCCAGCATTTTGCGGTAACCCTTTCCGTGCCAGATGAATTTGAGGTTAAAGGCTTCGTCGAGTGGATAAAAGTACTGGTGCGGCGCAGGGAAAACCGCCAGTGTTCCGCCGGTAGTCTGGGCAGCAATAGTCCTGTATTTCAAAGCAAGATTTTTGGCAGAATCACCATACTGTACCGGAGTTGATTCGATCTGGTCTGCTGTATTTGTCCAGGATAAGTTTTTCCACTTTTCCGTCCGGCTTATCAGCCCCGCATCGTACACGATCGCGGCCGCTTCTGCTTTCGTGGACATCACAGCAGCAATGTTGAAAAGCGGGCTGCCGTTGTAGAAAGTTACTTCCAGCACTCCGGAAAACCGGTCGGCCGAGAGGCTGCCGATCGTTACTACCGTGCGGCTGCCCACACTTTTGACAGCGATATTTGTCTTTTTTAGTTTAACAGGATAGGTTTCAAAGGGGCGGGAGGGGACTTTGTCAAAGAAGATATTCCACCCATTCTGAGAGAGCAGGTCGCGCTTGCCGACTGTCAGCAAAAAAGCGGCATCCAGATCTTCCGACACAGTTTTGGGGTCTGATTTTGTGCCTAATGCAATGCGTTTAAACAATGGATTAGCGGGCGACATATCGAACTGCACATTTGCAAACTTCCCGTCACCGGCCGGCCATGAAACTTCCACCAGTTCTTTCTGGCTCGTGACGGTAGCCTCATTTTTCCGGTTAAACTGGTCGGTATTCAATTTCACCTGCGCCCGCGCCTGCACGGATCCCGCAAGCAGGATAGTGATCAGAAATAAAGTTCTGCGTATCATAAATCGTCTCGACAGTTCCGACATGAAATTTTTCTGGCATAAGTTCAAACCCGGTGACTTTTACCCGGTTGCGGACCCGACAACCGCTGGAATTGTCTCAAATGGCCGTTTTTTGGATGGAATGTCGGATATTTGCCGCGTCAGATTTGTCATTTGAGAGTTCATTAAGTCGTCTTATCCAGTGCGATTTGAAAATTTTCGGACTTTTTTTGTAGGGCGGGAGGGATTACGGTTGTCTTCCTGTTAAGTAGTCAGATAGCCATTTAAATTAAAAGATATGAAAGATCGTGCTGAACATTTTCCGGGAGAGGGACGAGATCGGGAGATTTCGGAATCCCGGCAACAAATGTCATCGGTCCCGAAAATGAGTATCGGATTGAATTTCCTGCTGATAATCTGCCGCGCTGCTTCTTTTGCCATCTATTTCACGACAAGATTTGTGCTCCGGTACCGGCGTGAGATACTCGAAGAAAATTTTAAAAATGCATTCCCCGATAAGTCAAAGGCCGAAAGAAAGGCGCTCATTAAAGTATATTACAAGCATTTGGGCGACCTGGTTGTCGAGCCGGTCCTTTTCTCGATCGTGAATGCGAATGTGAAAAAGAGGTTGGCCACCTATCAAAACAAGGAACTGCTAAGCAAGTTATATGGTGAAAACAAGCACGTAATTCTGTTAGCCTCCCACCATGGAAACTGGGAATATCTGATCAACCTGCCGCGGGAGGTCGACTTCAAAGTTTATACTGCCTACACAGCTATTTCTAATGCACACATAGACAGTTGGGTTCACAACATGCGCTCGAAAATGGGGGTGGAAGTGATCGTGAAAAAGAACTTTTACAAAACCGCTTTGTCCGCATTGAGGTCCCCGGATCAGCCTGCGCTCTTTGTCGTGATCGCCGACCAGCGACCAGCGCCCGGAAGCACCAAACACAGCGTGAAGTTTTTACACCAGACTACCAGCGTGCAGATTGGCGCTGAGCGGCTTGCATTGGCTTCCAATGCGGTGGTACTTTACCTCCAATGCGAGAAAGTCGCGCGGTTCCATTACCAGTATACCTTTCATCTCATCACCGAAAATCCCGCAGCCGGAGAGCCGCTCAGCATTACAAAAGCCTATTACGAGAAGATCGAGCAGGATATTCAAGCCGACCCCGGTTACTGGCTGTGGACCCACAAAAGGTGGAAACCTGTCGCGTCGCTATCAAAAGCGGACCCCGTCGTCGCCTGATCAACATGATTGAAACCGGCCCTCCTGAGTGCGTTGATCTTAACTCCTTTCCTGCCAGCGCATAGATCACCTCAGTATTATTGGGAAAATTATTTGCCTAGCATTAGCTCGTCTATTCGCGCGCGTATTTTTTCTGCCGGCTGATTAATCGTTAAATATCCCTGCTTCCGGTTAACGGGAACCACCCACTTGTTGCTTCCGTCGGGCGCTACTTCGCAATGTCCGTCTTTTTTTACTGAGAAATAGGGTTGTGCGCCTTCAATCGCTTCCAATATTGCGATCTGGTCCCAGCTGGCCCGGCCTTTAAACTCATTATACAGCGAATAGGCTTTGTAAACCGGACTCTCCAGATCACAGCTTTCCTTAAAAGTGGCGCCGCCGGTGACGATCTGACTGCCGACTTCCCAGCCCGCAAATGTTACCGGAAATGTCCATTTAGCGAGACACTCAATCGTTGACCGTGGATCCGGCCGGTAGAAATTTGCTTCTTTACCCTCCGGAAATTGTCCGCCCATACAAGACCAGCTTTTCACCTTTTTTCGTACCAGATCCAGGCCATTCAACGGACTAATCGTGTCCGGTGCAGAGTCCAATAATCTCGCCAGGCTCGTGAGATGCCCGATCGTAATGATCACTACGCTGGCATCTGGCGCATTGGCCAGTAATTTCCGGTAAAGTACTGTGCCATCCCCGGCTTCTGCGTTGGAAGTCAAACGGTTAGGGAACTGGGCGGCTATTTGTTTAGTATACCTGGAAAACACCCGCAGCGAATCTTTCTGGCTCACACCGATCGGAATATCTTTTCTTCCAAACCACACATTGATCGCATCGGTACAAGGCGCGCTGAATTGATCATCGCTGGTAACGATAATCCCCAGTATCCGCGCTTTTTGCTGTCGCTCATACGCATGCAGCATCGCCAAAGCGCCCACATCATCCACATCCGAATCCATATCCGTGTCCAGTATCACAGAGACGGGGGGTCGGTTTGCAGGTACTTTAATAGGCTTTTTGGGTAATACAAAAAATAAGAGGAAGATTAGGAAGAGTCGGATCATGGGTGATTGTTATGACGTATGCATTTCGCTTGCCTTTCTTCAAACCTACCAATTTTCGGTTAACACTTGACACGTAACGTGTCGATTATTACCTTTATAAAATACACCACTATCATCGATGGATAAAAGACAACTGATATTTGAACTCAGAATGGAAATTGCAGCAGTCAGACAAGCACTCAGGGATTCGGAAGATGCCGGTTTAACGGAGGTGCAGATTGACGGACTACTTGAAAGGCTGAGTTACCTGTTGGAAATTGTGCGAAAATTGGAAGAATAGGGGAAGTGGAAGTTTTAGAAAACAGATCAACAATGAATACAGCGGAAAAAACTAACGTGGATGAGCTTCTCAAAAGGGCCGATCAGTTGATCAATGCAGGAAAGGAATTCCTGGTGAGTGAGGGAAAAGTGCTTGAATTGAGTGACTGGCTGACAATCGCTCAATATGCAGATAAATATGGTGTTACGACACAGGTCATTTCTAAATGGATCGAGCGGGGTGTGATCGGTGAGGATGATTACGTAGACGTCGGTAAGTTTGGTAAGAAACTCGTCAGAGATACAGCATACAGATCCTGATCCTGTTGTACAAAAATCGCCTGCGCTGAAAGTAACTAGCGCAGGCGATTTCATAATATCATAGGTTAAAATCAATATATCAACCGCCCCCAACTTTCGCTTGCTCGGGCAGTCCGTCGTAGCCGCCTGACTGGTCCGCGGCTTCTGCTTCAATTTGGTGCGCATTTTCTGCTTGGTTCGCATTTTCTGAAGTACTGGTTTCACTTTCAGCTTCCTGCGATTTGGCCGATTCTGTATTGTCTCCATTGGAGGAGAGGTAACTGGCCAGATCATTCAGTCCTTTTTCCCAGCCTTCCTGATGTGGAGATAGGAACTCCGGACCCGAAAATCCTTCTTGTACTACCCGCAGCCTGCTTCCTTCACCTTCCGTAGTGAATGCAATATGCAAGGTATAACCGCTTTCCGAACCTTCATCATTCATATTCCAAACCCACGTATAAACAAGTTTTTCGCCGGGTACCACTTCGCTGTATGTGCCGGTTATCTCCAAATCCGCATCTCCCACGTAATATTCCACGGCCCCGCCTTCACGCAGCTCATTCTTCACGCCGGTGATCGTTTCTCCCATTGGCTTCCACCATTTTTTCAAGTGCTCAGCTTCGGTCCACGCAGCGAAAAGTGTCGCTACATCGACATCAAAGCCACGCTCTATTTCAAGCACATTACTGTTCTGATCCATTTCCATTTTTCAATTTTTAGTTTGTTGATTACGCTCACCGCGTTATGCGTCGCATTGTCATAATAACTATGCCGCGGAAAGGTTGTTTTCTTGCGGGTCAAAAAGCGACCTCACATTTGTAGCGAATAAGAAGGTCCGTTTTAAAGTAAATATGCATTGTCGCCGAGTTTAGTATTAATTAGCTGAGGCGATTCGAAAAGCGTTTTCAGTTGCTTGCTGATAAACTTTGATATTACTATTTTTAAAATATTCAAACAGACTATGATACTAGAACGGCGTGAATTCCTTTCCTCACTGACCCTGGCCGGCGCGGCTACTTTGTTCCCGGGCATTTCCCTGCTGGCGGCAACTTCTCCCAAAAAAGAAAAACTGGGTGTCGCGCTTGTGGGACTAGGCTATTATAGCACCGACCTGCTGGCTCCCGCTCTGCAACTTACCGAGAAATGCTACCTCGCAGGAATTGTGACCGGAACACCGGCAAAGGCGGAAACGTGGAAAACCAAGTACAATATTCCTGAGAAGAATATTTACACCTATGAGAACTTTGATAAGATCGCGGACAATCCCGACATCGATATTGTGTACGTGGTATTGCCGCCTTCTATGCACCGTGAGTTTGTAGTGCGCGCAGCGAAAGCCGGTAAGCACGTGTTTTGCGAAAAACCGATGGCACCTTCCGTCGCCGACTGTGAGGCGATGATCGCAGCATGCAAAAGCAATAAGGTAAAGCTGGCAATAGGCTACCGCTGCCAGCACGATCCGAATATTCAGGCTTACATGAAAGTAGCGAAAGAGCAGAAATTCGGGAAAGTGAAAATGGTGAACAGCGCAGCCGGGTATGTGGACAACCGGACAACGCATTGGAAGCAAAATAAAAAACTGGGCGGAGGCGTAATGGGGGATATGGGCGTGTATGCATTGCAGGGAGCGCGGCTCGCAACCGGTGAGGAGCCGATTAGCGTGATTGCGCAGGCGTCAACCACCCGGCCGGAAATTTACAAGGAAGTAGAGGAAACGATGATGTTTATGCTGGATTTCCCTAGTGGTGCACGCGCGGCTTGCCAGACTAGTTTTGGTACTAATATGAACCACCTTCAAGTCAATTACGAAAAAGGCTGGCTGAAAATGGAGCCGCATTCGGGTTATAATGGGAATAAGGGTAGCATGTCTGACGGTACGGTGATCAACTTCCCGATTAAAAGTCAGCAGGCGAAGCAAATGGATGAAGATGCGCTGGCAATTCTAAACAATACCGACCTGATCGCGCCGGGAGAAGAAGGTTTGCGGGATATCAGGGTAGTGGAGGCGATTTATAAATCTGTTGCTTCCGGTAAAAGTGTTAAGATCTAGTTTATCATTAAAAAGGAGCGTCCAAAGTGCGCTCCTTTTAATCAGCTTCGGTCAGGTGCCGGATCTCATCCACGAGATTAGGTACTGAAAATGTCTTTTCTATAAACTTATCTACACCCAGATTAGAAAGCCTCGATTGCCATTCCTGGGGGATAGAAGTGGAATAAACCACGATACAAGGGTGGTCAAATTCTTTCAGTTTCTGTAATTCCTGTAAACAGCGGTCGCCAGCAATCCTTGGCAGGCTAAGATCTATAAAAACATAGCCGGGAGTAGAAGCCGCGGGTTTACTGAAATAATTGATTGCAGACTCACAATCAGAAAAGAACAGACAGTCAACGGACCTACCCAAGTCGTCGAGTGCCATCTTGAATATTTCATGATCATCCGTATCATCGTCGATCATTACAAAAAGTCTCTTGTTACTCATATAGTGTTGTTTCTATCTTTTATGTAAACTGGGGCAATCAAAAACAGGTACCTCGTCAGCACCTGTTTTTGATTTTGAATATTGATTCGGTGATCAATATTCATCCAGATTTTCTTCCTGATCGTGCCCCTGCAATTTGACGATCTTGTTGTAAAGTCCCAATAACAGGAAAGGAGCCGGCCATTGTCCTACAAATAGGGCATTGTGTTTATGTCCCATAATTTTAAGTCCAAGAGAAACACCTATTGCTCCCACTGCTGCCCACAGAAATAGGTCAGACGGTAATTTAGAAGTTTGTTCTTCAATTGCTTTTGCAACTTTCCCCTCGCCGTGTCCGGCATTCGCTAAATCTTTCATAGTAGTTGTTGATGATTAATGTTTGGACGCTTACTAAAAAAGCGTACCACGAATGCATAAGGCTAGATGGGGAGTGATAGTAAAATAAATTTTAAAAAAAATGTGACCATCTGAAGAGTCGGACGTCTAAAGGGTTCTATCGCTTCGATTACGGGGCGAACACAACATCCGTAAATCATCCGGAAACTCATGAAACAACTTATCGCTTTCGCACTGATCCTGTTCCTTGCTGGCTGCAAGAAAGACAAGATCGATCCTCATCAGGCTATTCTGGGGAAATGGGAGGAGTTTTATGTCGGGAATGGCGAGTACCAGCCACCTATCGATCCTCCCACCGGTTACATAGAATTTATGGAGGATAGTGTATTGTTAACTCACAATTATAGTCCAAAGAGCACAATGAAACATAAGTATTGGATTGACTCATTCCTTCATATTGGATCAGCTTATTTTAGCTATGAGTTTCAGGCTGACACATTAAAACTGAATATAGAATATGCGACATCAATATTAAGTGTTTCAAAGTACAAGCGAATTCGCTAAAACAAATGCACACTATGAAAAATCAGTTACTCTCTGCCATGATTTTGGCATTACCGATGCTGGCCAAAGCGCAGCAGTCGAAACCGGTACCAACCGTTTTGACAGACAAAGATGGCATTATCCAGGCGATGGAATTCTCGGATAATGCACCAAGCCCTACTGATCAGGAATTTATGAGGCAGTATTTAAAGATCACCGCCGACGATCGTTTTGAAAAAGCAAACGACAAGGAGCGAAGCCCTGGAAATACCGACGACCACTTCGACCAATTTTATAAAGGCATAAAAGTGGATGGGGCAGGATATAACTTTCACTACAAAAAGGGAAAGCTATTTTACGCACACGGTCATTTTGTTAAAATTGGAAACCTGGACATAGTACCATCGATTAATTCGGAAAGAGCGAAAGAACTGTTTGCAGCTTACAAGCAAATACCTGCCAGCGAAATCTCTGGCTTCACTTCGGAGCTGCTGGTGAAGGAAATCGCGTCGGCAGACAGTACTGCTTATCTGGTATTCGAAATTTACCTGCGCAGCAACGCTCCAGTGAATGATGAAATTGGGTATGTAAATGCCAAAACGGGAGAAGTGTTAGCGACAGAGCCTATTTTTTCGCATAGCTCACCACACGTTAAAGGCATTCAGCCGAAGACAATTCAAACGACCACCCCCGACCTGAAACGTGCATTAACTCCTGCAAATGGCAACTTTGCTACCCGGTACAGCGGGGCCAGAACGGGGAGCACGGACAAAGACGGGCTTAAATACCGCCTTTTGGATGAAACCAGGGGCGCTGTTATACATACCTGGAACATGCAGGGAAGTTTTGATTTTGACGCCAGTGTTGAACTGCTAGATAACGATAATATATGGACTGCGGCAGAACATGCTGCCAATGAAAATGACATGGGGCTCGACATTCATTGGGCATTGCAAAAGATCTATGATCGACTAAATACCGTACATGCCGTCAATAGTTTTAACGATCCAGTTGCTGGCGCGGGGTTTCCAATCAATGCGTATATCCGATACGGTAATACTGACATCGCAAGAAACAATGCGGGGTGGGCGGCAGCTGTAAAATCCTTAGTCTTCGGTGACGGCGCTACCGTTTACCGGCCAATGGCAAGTGTCGATGTTGTTGCACATGAATACGGGCATGGTATTACCGATTTTCAGATCGGATGGGGGAACTCGGGAGATCAAGGAGCTTTCAATGAAGGGTTGAGCGACATCTGGGGAGCCATAATGCAGCATAGAATCACTGGGGGCAACATTTGGCAGCGGCCCTGATCACCTTTGTCCGAATGCCACTTACACGATTGCAAATCTGCCAGCTGGCTCTACCGTGGCGTGGGTAAGCAGCAATGCCGCCGGGGTTACCATCAGCAATGGAGGCGCTGCCGCGCGTGTCGGGAATTTTCATGGAAATGTTACCCTGACGGCGACAGTCTCGGGAGGCTGCGGAAAGCTGGTGCTGACAAAAGCCATCAGTGTCGGCAAGCCTGTCGCAACAAATATTGCCATCAATGCACCAGACAAGTGTGCAGGTACGAGCCAGCTCGTGGTAGCGACTATGAAAGGCAATCCTACGAATATGAAGTGGTCTGTCACCAGCGGAAATGCCCCGAATGCTTCTCTAAGTGATTTTGCAAATGGCAGTGCCTCTTTTTTTAGCATTACACCAGACTGTTACGGATTGACACTTAGTATGACCAATACCTGCGGGGCTGCCACGACCGGAACGACCATTTGTATAGACAATTGCTTTGCCGGGAGTAAAGTATATCCCAACCCTGCCAAAGACCTGGTGACGATCGAATTCGAGCATGCCGAAAGTCTTCACGCGTTACCCGAGCAGATCCACTTGTATTCCGGGCATTCGACCGTGCCGGTGAGGTCGGTATCTATCAGGGAAGTTTTTGAGAACAGGGGCTTTCAGGACGGTGATAAGATAGCGTTTCGTGTAAGTGACCTGCCCAGAGGTATCTATTATGTGCACATTATTCCGGGCAAGAACTCGGGGCAGAAGCCGGAGCAGATCAGGATTGTTCTGGAATAAAATAGTTGATAACCAGCCAGATTCTTTATCTGGCCGTTTAAATCGCAACCGGATATGTAGGATCGTCAATAATATTTACCTCAATAACATCACCCGCATTGCGGAGCAGCCGGCGGCAATCGGGGCTGAGGTGTTTTAAAAGGACTTTTTTACCAGCTTTCTGGTATCTGCCGGTGATCTTGTTCAATGCATCAATACCCGACATATCTGCAACGCGGCTTTCGGAAAAATCGATGATCACTTCCTGTGGATCTATTGCTACATCAAACTTTTCGCTGAATGCAGCCACGGAACCAAAGAAAAGCGGTCCGTAAATCTTGTAGGTTTTGACGCCGTTTGCATCCACAGACTTGTGCGCGCGGATCCTTTTCGCGCTTTCCCAGGCGAACACAAGTGCCGAAATAATCACGCCGATCAGTACAGCCAGCGCAAGGTTATGCAGGTAAATCGTAATCGCAGCGACCAGTATCCCTACGAATACATCCTGTTTGGGCATTTTATTGATGATCCTGAAACTGATCCATTCGAACGTACCAATCGCCACCATGATCATTACTCCCGTCAATGCGGCCATCGGGACCAGCTCGATCACCGGCGCGGCGACAAGGATAATTGTCAGGATCGTTAATGCAGCGATGATACCGGACAACCTGGCGCGGGCCCCGGCCGAAAGGTTGACCAGCGTTTGGGCGATCATCGGGCAGCCGCCCATTCCGTAGAAAAAACCGTTCAGAATGTTCGCACTTCCCTGGGCAATGCATTCCCGGTTCCCATTCCCGCGCGTGCCAGTGATCTCGTCAACAAGATTGAGTGTCAATAGTCCCTCCGTTAGTCCCACGCCGCCCATGATCAGTGCGTAGGGAAAGATAATTTGCAGGGTAGCAAGGTTCAAAGGTACCTGCGGAATGTGGAATGGAGGAAACCCGCCGCCGACCGACGCAATATCCCGTACTGTTTTGGTATCAATATTAAAACCCCAGACGACTGCAAAAACGACCAGGATCGCGACGAGTGAAGGCGGGATCGCTTTGGTGAATTTTGGCAACAATACGATGATCGCCACCGTGAGCAGCACCAGTGCGGCCATAATGAGCAGCGGGGTGCCGGTAAGCCAAGTTGTTTCTCCGTTCACTACCGTTTTAAATTGTTCCAGCTGCGACATGAAAATGACGACAGCGAGCCCGTTCACGAAACCATACATCACGGGCTGCGGCACGAGCCGGACAAATTTGCCCAGTTTAAAAACCCCTACCAATATCTGCATAACCCCGGCAAGCGCCACAGCCGCGAAAACATACTCAATACCATGCGACTGCATTAATGCGATCAGCACGATCACCGTGGCACCTGCGCCGCCGGAGATCAGCCCGGGCCGGCCTCCGAAAATAGCAGTGACCAAACCCATGATAAATGCAGCATACAAACCCACCAACGGCGGCAAACCGGCCAGAATCGCGAAAGAAAGCGACTCGGGCATCATGGTCATCGCGACCGTGAGGCCGGCGAGAATTTCAGTTTTATAATCTATCTTTTGCGTAAAATCAAAAAAATTCAAGTAACCTTTCATTACAGGACTATCATGGATTCGGGCGGAATGTATTTTCCGAATTCAAAGGAAGCCGGAATAGTGGCGATGACAAAACATTCATCGTATTATTGCGCAGAAACAACCGTCACAAACTAGCTTCCCGCAATGGAATGGATGAAAAAGTAAGGTATCTGCGTAAATTGCTGGACTATATCCTGCTGGGAATGAGCTTGCTATGTTGCATTGTGATCATTTTTCACCTGGGTTACAATACCAATACGGATATCGAGCGGCAAACCAACCGCATTCTCGAATGGTGTTTTCTCTTTTTTGCACTCGCGCTTTGTGTAAAAACCGTCACCGCATTTAAAAGCAAATCGTCGGTCATAGCCCGGGTCGGGGAGGCGATCCTGTTCCTCTATTTTGTGGGAGTGATCGTGGCCGACAGCTACTATTTTGCAGGAAAGGATGGTACCGAGCTCGTGAAACCAGAATGGATGTTCCTGGGTATTTTCGCCATTTTTATAATAGAGATCTCAAAACAAACGCTCTTTTTCGACCAGTTCTATTTCAACCCCACGCTGCTTTTTGTTCTTAGTTTCCTGCTTCTGATCCTGATCGGCACGGCGCTTTTACTTTTACCTAAATCCACTCACAACCAGCAGCTCAATTTCGTGGATGCGCTCTTTCTCGCCACGAGCGCGGTTTGCATTACGGGCTTGTCGGTTGTTGATATTGCGTCTGAGTTCACGCGGTTCGGTCAAATGATCATGCTCATCCTGGTGCAGATCGGCGGGCTGGGGATTATGACATTTACAGGCTTTTTCGGCTACTTTTTTTCAGGAGGTTTTTCGTATAAAAACCAGCTGATGTTTACCGAACTGATTGGCGAAAACAAGGTCAGTTCCGTTATTTCAACACTATATAAGATCATTTTAGTAACCTTTTTCTTTGAGATCGTGGGCGGCGTGCTCATTTACCTGAGCCTCGATCCCGATACTTTTGAAAGCAGCGCGGAGCAACTTTATTTCACCGTTTTCCACGCAGTTAATGCTTTTTGTAATGCAGGTTTTTCCACGGTGCCCAATGGACTGCACAATGAGGCCCTCCGTTTCAACTATGAATTGCAGCTTTCTGTGATCATGCTTTATGTAATGGGCGGGCTGGGGTTTGGTATTATTTTTAATTCCTATGAATTCATCAGGCGATGGGGTCTGAATATCTACCACAAAGTCAGGTTCGGGCGGCATTTTTCGCACCGGGCGGGCGTGATCGCATTCAATTCGAAGTTAATCGCCTACACTACTTTCTTCCTGATACTTTTCGGACTGATCGTCGTTTTTATCCTGGAATTCAACCACACGCTTTTGCAGCATGAAAGTTACTTTGGGAAATTTGTGACTGCATTATTTATAGGTACCAGTCCACGCTCGTCAGGTTTTAATACCGTAATGATGAGTGAACTGGCTTTTCCGACAGTTATGCTGATCCTTCTATTAATGTGGATCGGAGCAGCGCCGGGCTCGACGGGCGGTGGAATTAAAGTGACCACTTTTGCCGTAGCGACGCTCAATATCCTCAGTCTGGCAAGGGGTAAGGACAGGATTGAGGTTTTCGGTAGAAAAGTCTCTGACAATTCCGTTTCCCGGGCGCTGGGTATCATTTCGCTTTCGCTCATTTTTCTGGGTCTGGCCATATTCATGCTCTCTATTACTGACCCGGACAAAAACCTGCTTTCGCTCGCATTTGAGACATTTTCCGCTTACAGTACTACTGGCCTCAGTCTGGGCGTTACGCCTGAGCTGAGCAACGCGGGCCGGTTGGTGATCATTTTGACTATGTTTGTCGGCAGGGTAGGGTCGCTCACCCTGCTCGTCGCATTCGTGCGGAAAGCGAAGCCGAAAAATTACCAGCTGCCAGAAGAACAAATGAATTTTTAAAACCGAACACAATGAAATACATCATATTAGGACTGGGAAGTTTTGGTAAATCCCTCGCGACCCGGCTCACGGAACTGGGCCACGAAACGATCGGCGTCGATAACAATATGCAGAAAGTGGAGCAGCTGAAAGACCGGATCACGCACACGGTGTGCATGGACTGTACCGATAAAAGTGCAGTAAGCTCGCTCCCGTTGCGCGACGCGGATTCGGTGATCGTCGCGATCGGGGAAAATGAAGGTTCGTCCCTGCTGGCGACTGCATTATTGAAACAGTTGGGTGTAAAAAAGATCATCGGCCGGGTAGTTTCCGATCTGCAAAAAACGGTACTGGAAGCGATGGACATTGAAGAATACATCCTGCCAGAAGAAGAATCCGCAGAAAGGCTCGCCATGCGGCTCGACAATTCGGGTATCGTCGATTCTTTCAAGGTTTCGGACAAATACAGCATTATTGAAACCAAAGTACCTGCCCGCTACATTGGCAAAACACTTGCCGAAGCCGACCTCACAAACCAGTATAATGTGATCGTACTCACGGTATTAACACTCTCAAAAGGTTCTGAAAACGGTTTGGCAAGAATATTCAAAAGAGCTTCCGGCATTGCCACGCCAAATACGGTCATGCGCGAGAATGAAGTGCTGGTATTGTTTGGTGAATTGAAGGATATTGAAAAACTGATGCACTGAAATGGTTAAAAACTGCCCACCCGGGTCTTAGAAATATATATTCAGGATTTTGGTTCCCGGCGGTTGGTATGGTTGGTCTTTTTAAATTTTCTAAGTTTTCTCTGCTGCTGTTCATAGCGCTGGCTTTGTTGGGTTGGGCGTGCGGCAGTAATCAGGAATCTTCAAAACCAAAGCGTAAGCCGAAAATTGAATCCCTCGCCGACCTTGGCGCATTGCCAAAATATGTAACTGATCCGCCCGGAAATCCAACCAGTCCTGAGAAAGTGAAGCTCGGTCGCCTCCTGTTTTTTGATCCTATTTTATCCGGAAGTAAAGACGTAGCCTGCGCCACCTGCCACCAGCCAGAGTTCAGCTATGCCGAGTTCCTCGAAACTTCAATAGGAGTGGGTGGAATGGGAAGAGGATCAAAACGCTTTTTCCTCGACCCGAACGATATTCCTTTCGTCAAAAGAAATTCACAAAGTATCCTGAACGTCGCATTCAACGGCATTCGAAATGGAGAACCCTATCATCCCGATTCGGCGGCAATGTTCTGGGACTTGCGAACCAGAGGTCTGGAAGAGCAGGCACTTTTTCCGATACGTACATTTGAAGAAATGCGCGGGCACGGTTACGAAGAGGATAAGGTGGTGGATGATATCGTGAAAAGGATCAAGGCGATCCCCGAATACCGCAACCTGTTCGCAGCCGCATTCGGCGGGCAAAGTGATCCTGTCAATGCAGGTAACCTGGCCAAAGCGATCGCGTCGTACGAAAGAACGCTCATCGCCAATAATTCCCGCTTCGACCAGTATATGCGGGGTGACAGCAGCGCGCTGACCACGGGAGAAAAAGAAGGACTGAATTTATTTCTGAAAGCCGGCTGCGCCAAATGCCATTCCGGTCCGATGTTCTCGGATTTCAAGCTGCATACCCTCGGCGTACCCGACACACCCAACCGGCCCGAAACCGACGCGGGCGGCGACAATAACTACGGATTTCGCACACCTACCTTGCGTAACCTGCGCTACACAAGTCCTTACATGCACAGCGGGGCATTCAAAACGCTGGATCAGGTTATGCTTTTTTACGAAGACCTCACCGGCGGAAAGATCGAAAACCCGAAAGTGGAAATGTACCAGATGGATTCGCTTGTGAGCCAGATCAATGTGAAATTCAAGGATATTGACCGCATCGTAGAGTTCCTCAATTCCCTCAACGACGAATCTTTTGACAAAAGTATCCCCGAAAAAGTACCCAGCGGGCTGCCTGTTTCGGGGATGTGACAGAAACTGAATATTTCAGTTTCCCCTATTGAAAAATACCGCCAGCCCGTCTTTTCCGGCCACGATGATATCTTTTCTGCCGCTTCCGGTCAAGTCGGCGATATCAAAATAAACGCCTATTCCCTTGCCTACGCCATAAGGTCCGTGTGAAATGATCTGCTTCACAAATGCCTCGCCATTCCATTTGTAATAATACAAACCTACCAGGTCCTTTTCGCCCGGATCACCGCCATTATGAGCGCGATACCGTTTTCCGGTCATCAGTTCCTTCACGCCGTCGCCGTCCAGATCCACCCACGCCATCGAGTGAAATTGCGAAGTATAGGGATCAATGCTATGTTTTGCCCAACTGATCTTGCCGGCAGCATCTTTCTTTTGCTCATACCAATGCAGCCCGTAACTATGCGCCTGGCCCACGATCACGTCATTTTTTCCATCGCCATTTACATCAGCCACAACAATAGGCACACTCGCGTCGCCAAAATTGAAATCGTTGTGCGCGATCCATTTGTCTTTCATTACATTCTTGGGCGCTTCCAGCCAGCCGGTACTGATGATAATATCGCCCCGTCCGTCGCCATTGATATCCCCGAAACCAAGTCCGTGGTCCTGTTTGTCGGCGATCTGAACTTTGGTGAATTTGCCGGTACCTTTTCCGCTCTGGTCTCTTTCCAGTTTGTAAAATTTCAGGGGCTGATTGGGGTTGTTCGGCACAATTTCAAGCTGGCCGTCATTGTCAATATCCCACGCCTGTCCGGTTTCAACATTTCCGGTTTCGTCGATCAAATGGTCGGTCCACGGTTTGTCATTTCCCGGATTCTCGCGCCACAGCAGCGATTTGTTGAACCAGCCGCCGGTCACAATATCCATTTTTCCATCGCCGTTCACGTCCATCGGTACGGTCAGAAATTCGTCCCAATATTCGCCGTGCCGTTTTACATCGCCCAGGTAAGCCCGGTCGAAAAACTCAGGGCCTTTATACCAATATGAACCCGAAACGATATCCAGCTTACCGTCATTATTGACGTCGAAAACCGCTACCGATTCAAAGCTTTCCGACGCGATCATTTTCTTTTCAAAGCGGAGCGGCGTCTGACCTTTCACGTCCTGCGCCTGACTCTGATTGGCTCCAAAAGCGCTGGCAACGAGCAGAAAGCAACAGGTGTTTTTTAATAAATGCATAGTAATTGGGCTAGGTGATAATGGAATGATTTCAGTTGATAAATTAAGCGGCAGGAACCAGTTGGTCCCCGCCGCCGGGTTCAGGGTTTAGGAAATAAGTCGCCCGACTATTAATAGCCCGGGTTTTGTTGCAGATCGGGGTTTACTTGTATTTCAAGAAAAGGAATAGGGAAAAGCAATTTGTTCTGATCGAGATTGTAAGTCGCCGCGGTCAGGTAATAGTAAGCCGGGTTTGCTTTCAGTTTCGCGCCGTAAGCATTCATCACTGCAATCGCATTCCCCGTTCTTACCAGATCGATCCAGCGTTTGTTCTCGAAAGCCAGCTCTACGCGGCGCTCTTTCAGGATCGCAGCCCGCAATGCAGCCTGGTCTTTCGCAGGCGAATCCGCGAGTCCCGCTCGCTTGCGCACCTGGTTGAGATAACCCGCTGCATCGGCAGTTTTACCCTGTTCGTTGGCTGATTCGGCCTGCATCAGCAGCACTTCTGCATATCGGTACACCGGGAAATTCTGGTTGGTCTGACCATAAATCGAATGCGGGTACTGGTATTTTTTGATATAAGGCAAATTCACATAACTGGTATCCGAAACCTGCGACGGGCCGGTGATAAAACCGATCGACGCATTGAAACGCTTGTCTTTCGTGCGGTCCTCGTAAGTCGCCAGCAGGTCTTCCGTCGGTGTGTTCCAGCCGGAGCCGGGAGCGGTTTGCGAGCCCGTCGGGCCTTTGGTGAACTGTGCGTGATTGACTGTCAGCGGAATGAAATAGTACGGGAAATAGCTATGCAAACCCAGTGTGGTACCTTCCAGATACTGCGCTTCAAAGACAGATTCCGCATTGTTTTTATTGTTCGGATCAAAAACGGAAGCATAATCTGCCAGCAGTGAATATCCTGTCACTTTTGCTGACGCAGCTTCCGCCGCAGCCCAGTTTTTTTGATTAAGGTAAACATCAGCTAAAAGCGTAAATGCCGCTCCGGAAGTAGCTCTGCCCGGTTCCTGCGTTGCTTTGTTGGGTAAAAGTTCGCTGGCCTGGGTCGCATCCGAAATGATCTGTGCGTAGATCTGCTCTGCCGACGCGCGCGGCAGGGAGGCAGTACCCAGGTCGGAAGCCGGTTCCAGGTGCAGCGGAACGCCGCCGTAATATCTGACCAGATCAAAATAGGCCAATGCACGCAGGAAAAGGACCTGCCCTTTAAAATTAGCCAAAACTGCTGGGGCCAGACCTGAATCGTCGATCAGTGCGAGCACCTGGTTAGCCCTAGCGATCATGTCGAAATTGGAATAATACTTGGCCGCTGTGATCGAGTTTTCCGAACCGTTCACAAACTCATCGATCTCTTCCGGAATAGGGGAGCGGTAATCGATATTGTAAAAGAAATGGGTATTGTCCGACCGCATTTCGCCCATCGCCCAGCCCGATTCATTATTATAAAGTGCCTGCAAAGGCGCATAAGTACCGTCGACAGCCTGTTTGAAATCTGATTCAGATTCGAAAAAGTTGGATGGTACTACTGCATTCTGAGGTTCTATATTTAAAAAATCGCTGCACGAGCCGAGTACCACGGATATGACAAATATTGCTGATAGGGTCTTTGATTTCATGACCTTCGTATTTTAATGATGATGTCCAAAAATTTAAAAACCAACGTTGAAGCCAAGTGAATAGGTGCGGGGCACAGGGTAAGAGCCGCCGTCGATCCCTAAACCTGTCGTGCTCTGACTGAGGCTCACCTGCGGGTTGGCGCCCGGGTATTTGGTGAAAATGTGCGCTTGCTGGATGCTCGCATAAGCCCGGAGTCTCTTGATCGCGGCGTTGCTTTTAAGCGGGATCGTGTAACCCAGCGTAATGTTATTGATCGAAATGTGGCTCGCATCATACATCATCTGGCTTCCCCACCAGTCGCGTTCCAGGTAAGTGGTACCTGCTTCCAGGCTTCCATACCGGCCGCTGCCCGGGTTTTCAGGCGATCTCCATCTGTCTTTCACATTCGCCAATACATTGAATACCCCGTCGAGGTTGGTCAGTGTCTGTTCCGCACCGCGTACCACATCATTTCCATAAGTACCTGATAGCGTGAGCGAGAAGTCGAAGTTTTTGTAGGACACATTATTCGTCATACCAAAAATGAAATCCGGGTGCGGGTTACCAATGATTGTCGCGTCGTCTACGGTAATGATCCCGTCGCCATTCACGTCCCTGAACTTGGCGGTACCTACCTGCGAAGTGCTGTGTTTGGGCGAGCTGTCGTATTCCTGCTGGTTTTTGTAAACACCCTCGTGCTGCATCCCATAAAGCATTCCGATCGGGTAGCCAACGCGCGTCACGTGGTCGCCACCAATAAGCCCGCTGCCCGAACCTGTGATGAGCTCGTTGGTTTTCGTACCCATTGAAGTCACCTTGTTGCGGTCAAATGAGATATTAAAATCGGTCGTCCATCTCAGTGCGCTGTTCTGCACATTCACAGTATTCAAAGAAAATTCATGTCCCCAGAAACGCAGCTCGCCGATATTCGTCTGGATATTTCCAAAGCCGGAAGCCCGCGGAACACGCACATTGAAAAGCAGGTCGCTCGTGTTTTTGCGGTAATAGTTATAGGTAAAATTGATACGGTCTTTGAACAAATTCAGGTCGAGGCCGATATTGAACTGCTCGTTGCTTTCCCAGCCAATACCCTGATCTGCCAGGTTATCCACGCGGCGACCGCCTGCAACCGTTTTCCCGAATACATAATTTGCAGTAGAGATCGTCGGAATATGGGTATAGTTACCAATATTGAAGTTACCCGCCACACCCCAGCTCGCGCGGAGTTTCAGGAAAGAAATGGTTTGAATATCAGACATAAAAGTCTCTTCACTCAAAATCCAGCCCGCAGAAACGGAAGGGAAGTTACCCCAGCGGTTGCGCGTCCCGAAGCGGGAAGAACCGTCGCGGCGGATAGAAGCCGAGAGCAGATATTTACCTTTATAATTGTAATTAACCCGAGCCAGATAAGAAAGCAGGCTCCATTCCTGAATGCTGCTGTTGGCGGTGACAGTACCCGCTGCGGCGAGCGTTTTCACCTTATCATCGGGATAATTATTTCCGTTGATCGCACTCGCATCCTGCCGGAACCGCTGCGCCGTGAATCCTCCGATCGCGTCGAAGTTGTGCTCGCCGAAGTTCTTCTGGAACGTCAGGATATTTTCATTTACCCACGATAAGTATTTGGATTGATTAAGGCTGGAAAACGGCACTTTGTACAACCCGGTACCTCTTGCGCCGGTAGTTAGTCCATTGAATGCAAAACTTCGTCCGTCGCCTTTGTCGATATTGGCCGAGGTTTTAAAAGAAAGCGCTTTTGTGATCTGGTATTCCGCAAAAAGATTGGCTAGAATGCGCGTTTCGCTGTTGTCGACCACGCGATCTGTCAGCGTCCTCGCATAGTTTGGAGTCGGGAACATACCCGGCGAAGTGGCAGTAAGCGTAAGTGATCCGTCCGGATTTCTCAGTGGCGCCAGTGGCGAAGTTTGCAGCGTTTCGTTCACAATACTACCCACGCCGTCGACGCCCGTATTGGAATCGGTGGTATACGTCGGTGCGATGTTAATACCGATATTCAGCTTTTCGTGCGGGCGGAAATTGGTATTCACACGCAGCGAATATCTTTTATAACCCGAACCCAATATGACTCCATCCTGCTGTAAAAAGCCGGCTGTGGCAGTAGTACTGAAATTCTCTGTTCCTGTGCTCAGGCTCAGGCTGTGGTCCTGCATCAGTGCCGTGCGCGTGATCGCGTCGTACCAGTCTGTACCTTCGCCATATTGTTGTGGGTTTTGAAAAACGGGATCAACGGGCAAGCCTCTTTCCTCCGCCATTTCTTTCCGCCAGGTCGCAAATTCCTGCGCATTCATCATATCCGGCCGGCCGCGTTGCGGTACTTGCTGGGCGCCGATATAAGTACTGTAATCAATGCGCGTTTTTCCGGGAACTGCTTTTTTTGTTTCAATCAAAACCACCCCATTCGCCGCTCTGGAACCATATAATGCAGTCGCTGATGCATCTTTCAATACACTGATCGACTCAATTTCATTCGGGTTGATATTCGCAATGCCGCCCACGATCGGGTTACCATCCACTACATAAAGCGGGTCAGCACCGGCTGTGATCGAAGCCGCGCCGCGTATCCTGATCGCCATTCCGGCGCCGGGTGTACCGGTCGTTTGTGAGATCTGCACACCGGCAAGTTTACCTTGTAGTTTTTGGGAAAACTGCGAAACCGGCAGGTCGGCGAAGTCTTTGCCGCTCACTGTCGAAACCGAGCTCGAAAGCTGGCGCGTGGATTGTTTTCCATAACCAACGACCACAAGTTCGTCCAGCGATTTTTCATCTTCTATCAATGCGATATCAATCGTCGATTGCGTGCCCACCGCCACTTCCTGACTGATATAACCCACAAAAGAAAAGATCAGACTTGCATTATCATCGGCCACCACCACCGAAAAAGCACCGTCGGCGTCGCTGCTGGTACCCTGCTGCGTGCCCTTTACCACAATGCTCACGCCGGGCAGCGGCGCACCTTTTGAATCGGATACTTTACCTGAAACCTTTCTCTCGGTAGACTTTATTTCCTCCGGCTGTGCAGGTGCAGGCGCAGTTTCTGCGGGCTGGTTTTGCAGCATGATCTGCCCCCCTACAATCTTGTAATTGATATTAAGTGGTTTTAAAGTCAGGTTCAGCACTTCGGAAAGGCGCAGGTTCACTGCATTTACACTCACCTTCCTGCTGGCACCAATGGTATTGGAACTGTACACAAATCTCACATTGGCCTGTTGTTCAATGCGCGCGAGTACCTTGCTTACCTGCGTGTTTTCCAGCTGGATCGTGACCGAGCGATCCAGTAAATCCTGTGAATGCCCGCTGTGCGAGTAGGCAAGGGTCATTGTCAAAAAAGCTAGAACAGACTGTAAGAAGCTGATCCTCATAATATGAATCAATAGAGGATGGAGACGTATTCGGTTTTTCATTACTTTTACATGTTTTGTTTAGGACTGTGAAAAGGTTGAACAAAGCCCCACTCGCTCCTTTGACGTCTTCCAAATGCCGGGGAGAGAGGGGAAATCTTAGAGAGTCGAAAGTGCTGGTAACACGTTCGGCTCTTTTTTTTATTTAGTAAAAATCTGCTGCTTACCTGGGCGGCGGGCAACCGTTTCCGCTGATCAGAATCCGTGTGCCGCGCACTTCATACGTTGCATTCACCGCAGCACACAGCAGGTCCAGTTTGGTAAATAATGGTTCCTGGGTAATGTCGGCTGTAAAAAGGCAATAGCGCATTGCATCGTTGTCAAGGATAATCTCCACACCGAAAGATTTTTCCAGTTTTTCAATCACATCAATAAAATGAGTGTCCTGGAATACAAATGACTCCGGCGCAGCAACTCCCTTCGCGCTGCTGGTAACAGGCTGGGGATTAGCCACAAGGCCGGTCTCAAATGCATGCGTTTCGTGCGAATACTTCACGCGCTGGTTGGCAGTGAGTATCACCCCGTCTTTGATCTTGCTATTGGCTTCGTCAGGCCCGTTAGATTTTTTGGAAACCGATACTTTCCCGGTCACAACCGACACTTCAATCGCGCTGTTGTTATTACTTCCTTCTACCCAAAAGCTGGTCCCGAGTACCTTGGTCACGACTTCGCCGGTATGTACAAAAAATGGCCTTTCAGCATCGTGGGATACATTGAAGAACGCTTTTCCCATTAAATACACTTCTCTTTTGGAGCCGGCGAGTTCGGCAGGGTAGGAGATTTTTGTTCCGGGTGAAAGCAGCAGTACCGAGCCGTCGGGCAGGGTGATATTTTCAGGACTGGCGTTTCGGTTTAAATAGGTTACCAGGTTATCCGGCTGGTTGCTGGCAGTGGCGGTTACCGGGTCAGATTCTTTGAGGAAAACCTTAAACGAAGCAAATCCGATTCCCAGAACAAGCACAGCCGCCGCTGCCCACTTCCAGAGCTGGAAGGTGCGAACAGGCGTTTCGGGCTCTATTTCCTGATTGGCCAGGATCGCATTCCAGATCCTTTCTTCGATCGCCGCATTTTCCTGGGTACTACGCTGAGGTACTTCTTCGTCCAGCGTTGCAAACCATTGCTCCACGAGCGATCTTTCCTGGTCGGTACAGTTTCCTGCGCGGTAGCGATCAAGTAATTGGTAGAAGTTTTTTTTGCTCATAGAGAGTGGAATGGGGGCCTTTCTAGTAAGACTGAAAAATGACGATACACCGCAAATCGTATAAACTTTTCCTTGAAAGTTTATACGTATTCTCGCTTACCGACCAGTTTTTCTTTAAAAGGTGATATTGATAAAAATCAGGAGCGCAGTGATACCGTTACGCAAAATCTCCCTGAGCTTGCGCAAAGCCTGGGTAATATGATACTCAACGGTGCGGGATGGAAGTTGCAGCTTATCGGCGATTTCGGAAGCCGATTTCCCTTCGATACGGTTGAGCAGAAAGATATCGCGCGTTTTTTCAGGCAGCTGGCCCATTGCTTCCCTGAATGTCGTTTCCAGCTCGTCCAGGAAAAGCGGGTAATCGGGCGCGGTGGTATCGGAAGCGGAGGTGAGGTCGGAGAATATGCGTTCTTTATAATGGTCGATGATCCGGTTCCGGACGGAAACGAAGAGGTAACTTCTCAGATTGGAGATCAACAGCTGGTCGCGTTTTTCCCAGATATTGACGAAAAGAGCCTGCACAATTTCTTCAGCCACGTCTTTATCGTGGGTTTTGGCAACGGCAAAGTCATACAGCTCGCGCCAGTGTTCCCGGTAAATACCCTCGAACTCTTTTCTGTTGATCGGAAAGGCGGAACCGGCACGCGCATCTTCTGGAATATATTTCAACCGTTTCATTGCCTATTTAAACACATCGATGTGGGTGCGGAACCAGCGCTTCGAAAACTGCACGTTTTGCATTTCCATACAACCATAAAGCTTTGAAATGATGGATTGCTACCGTTCGTTCTCCATTTTATTCAGATTTCCTTTTGTATTTTGCGAAAATTCACTCCCCGTATACTTATGAAGAATTTGCGCAGCATACTATTCTATACCGTCACGCTGGCCATCTTTTCGGGCTTGCTTTACTGGTTTATGATAGAAGGGCAAAAGCTCGAAAGTCCGGAAGTAGCAATCAGCAATCCCGTCCCGACCACCTCTTCTTTCGAGCAGTTCCAGGGAACACTTTCGCACGATCTCACCAGTCCGCTTGCGATCCTGCTATTGCAGATCATCACGATTATTCTGGTAGCGCGGGTCTTTGGCTGGTTTTGTAAAAAAATTGGTCAGCCTACTGTGATCGGGGAAACTGCCGCAGGGCTATTCCTCGGTCCGTCGCTGGTAGGTACGTTCTTTCCTGAGTTTTCAGCCTTCCTTTTTCCAAAAGCATCGCTCAGTAACCTGCAATTTCTGAGCCAGATCGGCCTGATCCTGTTTATGTTCATCATCGGCATGGAACTGGATCTTAAAGTCTTGAAAACCAAGGCAAAGGAAGCGATCGTGATCAGCCACGCCAGTATCGTATTGCCTTTTGCACTCGGTGTCGGGCTGGCGCTTATGTTGTATCAGGAATTTGCACCGGCAGGGATCAGCTTTCTTTCTTTTTCGCTTTTTACCGGTATTGCACTGAGTGTCACCGCATTCCCGGTACTTGCGCGGATCGTGCAGGAAAGAGGATTGTCGAAAACCCGGCTGGGTATGATGGTGATCACCTGCGCCGCTACCGACGATATTACTGCCTGGTGTATTCTGGCTGCGGTGATCGCGATCGTGAAGGCAGGCTCGTTTGTGAGCTCTCTGTACACCATTTTGCTGGCAATCGCTTACGTACTGGTGATGCTGAATGTGGTCAAACCGTTCCTGAAAAGGCTGGGCGATCATTACGATTATAAAGAAGGGTTGACCAAGCCAGTGGTCGCGATATTTTTCGTGGTACTGCTGGCTTCGGCTTATAGTACCGAGGTAATCGGCATTCACGCGTTGTTCGGCGCATTTATGGCGGGGGTGATCATGCCTTCAAACCATAAATTCAGGAATATATTCATTGAAAAAGTAGAAGACGTTTCGATGGTATTGCTGCTGCCGTTATTCTTCGTATTCACCGGTTTGCGCACGCAGGTAGGCTTGCTGAACGATCCCTATTTGTGGAAAGTTACCGGGATCATTATGCTTGCCGCTGTGGCTGGTAAGTTTATCGGCAGTGCAGTGGCGGCGCGTTTTGTGAAGCAAAGCTGGCGCGACAGTCTGATCATCGGCTCACTGATGAATACGCGCGGATTAATGGAGCTGGTGGTATTGAATATCGGCTATGATATCGGCGTGCTTTCTCCCCAGATTTTCACGATGATGGTGATCATGGCGCTCCTCACCACCTGCATGACAGGCCCTGCACTGGATCTGATCGACCGGTTTATGCCCGAGAAAAGTACTTTGATGGAAGCCGCGGGCGCAGTTGGTAATAAATTCGCGGTCGTGATCGCATTCGCCAGTCCGCTGAGTGGCCGCAAAATGCTTAAACTGGCCAGCCAGCTGAGCTCGCGCCAGGAAACGAAAAACCTGACTGCATTGCACCTTTCGCCCAGCAGCTACCTCAGTCAGGTCGATTCCCAGGAATATGAAACCGATACTTTCAGGCCGATAACCGAGGAGGCGGAAAATTTGGAAGTGCCCGTTACCACGCTATTCAAACCATCACAGGATATTGAACACGATATCATCGAGTATGCGAATACGGGCGGTTATGACCTGTTAATGATGGGTATTGGTCACGGAGCGTTTGAAGGTACTTTTTTGGGTAAATTGCTGGGTATCACGAATAAGATCATCAGCCCGGTCCGCCTGTTTGATACCATTACCGGTAAGGAAAAGCTGTTCCATGCCGATATTTTCGATGAACGCACGAGCCACGTGATCAAGTCGGTGAAAGTGCCGGTTGCTTTATTGATCGATAAAAACCTCAGTAGAACCGAGCGCATATTCGTTCCCATATTCTCTTCGGCCGACCGGTTTCTGCTCGATTTTGCCGCCAGGATGATCGGTCAACACGGAACCACTGTCACGATTATGGATCCGACAGGATTGCTGGATCAGGAAACGGAGATCAGGGAAGCTGTCGGGCACATGCAGAGCGACTTCCCGGATCGCATTGAGCTACACAATGAGAATGCACTTGAAAAGGAATTTCTGGGAAAACAGGACCTGATGCTGATCAGCTACCAGAGCTGGAAACTGGCTGTGCGGTCTCACAGCGTGTGGCTCTCGCATTCTCCTTCCGTGCTGGTAATTCGCGCGTAAGTGCGGAATTGGCGTGATTAATGGTGTTTGTCGCCTCAAAAATGACGTCTGTCGACGGGACTTTAATCTCGGAAACTGCCGATTTAACTTTGCGGGCATTATTAACTATTAGTCACGAAATGAAATTCAAGCAACTATTCTGGGCGGTGCTGCTACTGGCAGGCTGCACCACTACTGACCCGGACGTGGGGCCGGATGGAGAACAAGGCTGGCCCGACCAGCCCGAATTGCCGGTGATCGGCGGATCGGAAACTTTCTCGATCGGCGGAGATGAATATGAGGTCAATGTGATGGGCGATAAGCAGCCCCGTTCTCCGAAATTTCCAGCACTTCAAGTGAAAAAGGGTTTTCTGCGCGGTTACGTTGCCGACCTAGCCGGCAAGCCGATCCAAGGTGCGTATATAGGTGCACGTGTTACGCTGATTGGAGGGTCATATTCCGGCGCTTCTGCCGAGTCGGACGAAAATGGTTACTACGAGATCAACCTGCCGATTGGCGCGGTACATTACTACGCAACCGGCTACACGATCGACTATGGCGGCACCCGCGCCGTGGTTGGACTTACGCCCGCTGACGACAATACTTCCGGCTTTGCTTCGGAGACCGGAATGGTGAAGAATTTTGTGTTGCAATCGTTTGGGGTAGGTAACAAGGATGAGGTATTGCAGCAGCCTGGAAACCCTTCCAATTATTACGGCGGGGCGATCAGTCTGGATTACCAGGTGGACTGGGATGATAATGTGCCTAACTACCTGCCGGCCGACGGGGAAATTGAAATCGAGCTGATCCCTGAGGGAAAAGGTTTTTATGGAGAGACAAAATCATTTAAAGTCTATAAAAAGATCGGTTACGCCCGTGCGATTATTTTGAATATCCCGATTGGGAGATACACCATGAAAGCGAAGTTGCGCGGTGGAGAAGAGCTGCGAATGACGGCCAGTGGTATGTATGCAAATTCCTATCCGAAACTGGGACTCAAACCGGAGACTGCGATCGGATCGGCAAGCGTTTTGTTTACACCTTCCTGGCAGGTAACGCCGGCAATGGTGACCCCGCACCGCGGTAACTGGCAGGCGGTGGTGGTCAGGCTGGAACGGGTCGAGTAGTCATCTGAAAATCAAGCAGGATCACAGGCAACATGCGGATGTAAAGCTGTGTCTGGTACAGTAACCGGACATAGTTTTCATTCAATTCACTAAATCGATCGGCTATGAAATTCAACGTTTACCTAATCATCACATTTCTTTTCTTTTCTGCCGGCGTCAGCTTTGGCCAAAAGGGTCTTCAATTGGTGGTAGATTCCGTCACGCACGAATATAAGGTCGTGGAAACCCCGCTTAAATCTTCCAACTTACGTACTGCGGCTCAGGATATCACCGTCACGGTCACGCCGCATGGAGCCAGGCCTGAAAGTATGATCGATATTCACATGGAGATCGGCCCGGCGACCAACATCGACGAGATAAGTTCTATTTATTTAACTATTATACCCGATTGCGGCGATGGTTGTATGCAGAACGGATTTGCGCACATCTGGCTCTCGCCCAGGGCTATTAATAAAACTGCCAGAACGGTGGATCTGGTAATGGGCGGCATGCAGGCGGGTAAGGATTATCGCCTCATGACAGCAGTATTTGGTGTTGACGGAAGTGCTTGCGGCGGCGATGGGTGGATTATTAACCCTTTCAGGACGGGCAGTGCAGTGAAACGGCAGGAAAAAATGCTGCTTGTGATCAATGAAGAATGGAGAAGCACTGCCGCAATTCAGGAGAAGCTGGATCAATATATTGCTGACGTGAAAGTTACCCGGCCAAATCTTTCGGTTGAAAAGTTTCATATGGAGAGTAATAGTTTCGACAAAAACAGGCTCTTTGAATACATCCGGCAACATCATCTCACGGACAATATCACGTATCTGTTTTTTATCGGTGCTAATGCGGCTACCACGTCTACCCGCCATTTGCTCAATGATGAAGGAAATATTGAGATGACCTTTTCTTCAAGCACTTTTTCCCGCTATACACACCCGCTCTACAAGACCTACACTTACGATGCCGAACACGATGAGATGCGCACGTACAGGTACCTTAATACCTGCTTGTACCCGCCGCAGGAAGTCAGGGAAGCTGTTTTTGAGCAGACTAACCCGCTGATATCGATGGGTATGATTATCCCGGCTCCCAACCTTACGTCACAGGAGAAGATCAGTTACGTGACAGATTATTTTACAAAGCTGCACCGATTCCGAAAAAAGGAGATATCATTTGACCGGAAAGTCCTGATCACCGACGGTTTTGTAGATGAGCAGAATGTAGTGGCTATGGCGCAGGCAAACGGAAGGTGGAGTTCGGCAAGTACGGTCGCTTTTGGGCGGGAAAAAGATCCGAACTATTCCGGCGACGACGAGATATGGAAGGCAGATTACCTGAATAAGCTGGGTACGCAGTCCTATGAGATTATGAGCCTCAATGTGCATGGTTCGCCCGATTATCAGTCTTTTGGTATTTACAAAGAGGATATTAATAACCTTCCTGCGCTGAATACGCAGGTAATCAGTCTGAGCTCCTGCAATCTTGGCAGTTACGGCTGGGGTGATTACCTGGGGGGCGAATATCTGGGGAAAGGTAACGTCCTGAACGTGAATTGTTATTCGGATCTGCTGCTGCTGATTACGACGAATGGCGCCAGCGCGCTGGAATATGAGTACCGGAACAACGGCGCATTTACCCTGATGTCGCAGGGATATGCATTCAGTGATGCGTACCGGTATGCTGCCGGATATGTTGAGAGCCAGGTTTTACTGGGCGATCCGCTGGCAACATTGCGCGATTCGGATCCGCTGCCCGTTGTTTTGAAAGATTTTAATGTGACTGCCGAGGGAAGAACCGCTCAGGTTTCGTGGACAACTACTTCTGAAACAAAAAGTGCGCATTTTGAAGTGCAGCGGAGTAAAAATGGCAGCGACTGGAAGCAGATCGGCAAAATGGATTCGCAGGGTGAAAGTGCGGCGGAGCATTTTTACAGCTTCACAGACAGCCAACCCTATTCGGGACAAAATTTATACAGACTGAAAATGGTTGACCTGGACGGGACATTTGCCTATTCGGAGATACGTAACCTGCGATTTGAAGGCGGGAAGGAAGCTGTTTATCCGAACCCGGTTTCGGACAATATCTATTTTGATGCGGAAATGCGTGGGCAGATCAAATCTGTGACAGTTGCTGATATTGCAGGAAAGATAGTGATGCAGGTCACCAGCGTTTCTAACCAGGGCATTTCTGTAAAATCATTTGGTACAGGACTTTACCTGCTGCGGATTTCTAAAATGGACGGAAGTACAGAGGTAAAAAAGGTGCTGGTAAACAGATAGATGCACTTATTGCCCTTATTCCCTGACGTATTTCGATTTGTTTTCAGGGGAGCAAATACTCAGGGTCATCTCGTTGGGTTGCAGATCGACATTCCAGGTAGGGCAGTCGGCGCAAATGCTGAGGAAGGGTTCAATGGCTGGCTCACTTTTGAGTTGAATCGTGAAGTGGTCGCCATTGATCCGGAGATAGCTCGGTCCGCAAAACCGCCGTTTTCCTTCCGAATTGACTACTTCACCGTATTTGCTGAAATAGATATAAATAGAATCGGCGATCTTATCCTGTGTGACGATCTTGCCTCCCTGCAAATGTTCCGTGGAAACCAGTTTCCATTTTCCCACGAGTCCCTGGGGAGCTACTTCAATTTCATCTTTTTTACATGCAAGCAGGCACGTGAGTATTAACAGGAAGGATAAAGCGAGTTTCATAGTCAGATCAGTTTTATCCTCAGACACATGTGGGCTGGAATAAGTTGGTTATCGGGTAGAAAGAATTTTAGTAAAAGTATTTTGAGTTGAACTATTGAAACTAATTAGTGCGACTTCTTACGAATGAAAACTTTGAAAGATTTTATATAATTCTTATCATTACCGACAGTTACATGCCTCTGTCAATAATGAAACATTCTTTACTCTCAACGTTATTAATTGTACTACTGTGCTTTCCTGAACCTGCCTCCGCACAAAAAGCGGGACTTCCTTATAACAGGTTTACCGGCGAGATCACGCAAACCAAAGTTGTCCAGACCGGACAATCGAAAGCAAAAACCTGTCAGGCATTAAGGTCCTGGATCTTCAAAACCTACCCTAACTATCGGGAGATCATGAAGGTTGACGATCCCGGTACCGGCAAGATTGTTTATCAGGATAAAGAACCGATCGTTTCCGAGAAGTTCAAATCATTCAGCTACCGCGTTTCGATCGATGTGAAAGACGGGCTTTACAGCTGTACCATCGATCAGGTGCGGACATTAGGCCCCGGTTCGACGGAATTCACGTCTGCGGATATGGATTTTCCCACAATAGGGATTTTCAAAAAGGACCTGGATGATGTTGAACGCGACATTTCTTATACTACAAACAAGCGCGAGCTGGCGAAACTTTATAAAGAGCGCCGCACGCTGAAATCGTTTTTGCTGGACTACCACAAGTCGCACCAGACTATGCTTGCGCAGTTCAATATGATCCAGAACGGACTTCGGTTAGCGGTAAACGGCATTGGGCCGCTGGCGGCAAAGTGATGTATCCTGGCGCAATGCGTAAATCGCCTTCATTTTGATCTTGCAAAAAAAACCGAAAATGAATACCTTCGGATGTACCCTGGCACCTGCCTTTGGGTGTTTCTGCTGATTTAAAAGCTGCCAAATGTTTTCTTTCAAGTCCTTCTTTTCGCAACTGTTTGGTTCAAACGGAGATAAACGCGTTGCTGATAATTCCCATTATTTGTCACTTTGCTGTATTGTAAAAGATGAAAACGATTATCTCGCGGAGTGGCTGGATTACCATCAGAAAATAGGCGTGACGCACTTTTTCATTTACGATAATGGAAGTAAGGTTCCTATTGAAGAGACAATCAAATCGCTGAAAATCAATGACATTGTGACGGTAACCAGAATCCCCGGCAGAAACAAGCACGTAAAAGCATATCAGCATTGCCTCGATCATTACGGGAACAGCTCGCAGTGGATAGGATTTATTGATACCGACGAATTTATAGTGCCGAAAACCGGTGATCCCAATTTTACCAAACTGCTGAATAAATATGAATCTTATGGTGGGCTGGGAATTAGCTGGCTGATTTTCGGCTCGAACGGGCACCAGTCAAAACCTTCCGCGGGTCAGCTCGTGAGTTTTACAAAACGGTCGGAAACTGATTTTTTAGCGAATAAACACATTAAGAGCGTTGTACAGCCGCGGTTTGTGAAGTCGGCATACAAATCGCATTGTTTCAAATATAAACCGGGTTATTACTGTGTAAATGAGCACGGTGTGAAGATTGAAGACTCTTTCGCCGAGCCGAGTATTGATACCGTGCAACTCAATCATTACTATTGCCGGTCACTGGGTGAATATCAGGAAAAGATAAAACGGGGGATCAGCGACACAAAAAGGGAGCGGAAACTGGACGAATTTTACTACCACGACGGAGAATCGAACAAAGTGGAGGATCGAACGATAATCGACATTCTAGCCCGGACTCAGGCCAGAACATCAGAGTAACTTCAGCTTTTCTTTATTCTTAATACTTCATTTAAATATCCTTAGCCGGGATTTTCCACCTTTTCATGATGATCTTGGCTGAATATCGTTTGAGGTGATATTGCTCTGGTTCTCCGATTAAAAAGCCGAATGCTTTCATCGAAGGCACCGCGTCGAAAACTACCTTTAACACAGCCGTAATCGGGATAGCGAGGATCAGACCCGCCAGACCAAAGAGCATTCCGCCTAATAGCAAGCCAACAAGCGCCATCAACGGATTGATACTTACTTTACCTCCTACGATATTTGGAGTGAGGAAATTGCCTTCCAGGAACTGCACCACCTGAAACCATGCCACTACGCCCAATGCATACCACGCGCTGTCTTTGGTAGCCAGTGCAAAAAGCGCGGGCAATACCGACCCGATCGCAATCCCGATGTAGGGCAATAACATAAGCAGAGAGGCGAGAATACCGAAAAACCATGCATAAGGTATACCAAGAACCAGCAGTCCGACCGTATTGAGGATCGCGACAATTCCCATTACGGTTACGAGGCCCACAAGGTAGCTTTGAACTACATAATAGATCTTGTCGAGTACCTGGCTCACCAGCTCTTTCGAAGCGGAAGCGAACGCGTGAAAGAAAAATTCACGGAAGAAATCGCGGTAGTAAAGCAGAAAGAATGTGAATAGCGGCACGATGATCACACCAGCCAGAATTCCGCCGACAGAGCCAAATGCAGTACTGATGATCATGCCTGCATTACCGACCACCTTGTTGGAAAACGCGGTGATCTGTTTAGTGATTTCGCCTTCTTCAACCCCAAAACGAACAGTCACCCATTTCTGGATCGTTTCCAGAATGTGTACGAAACGAACCTGAATATCACTTCCGTTGGCACCGATAACAATTACCTGATGAATAATAAACCACACCAGAAACCCGATCAGGATAATAGCGATGATCACGGAAAGCAAGGAGGCGGTGACGCGGTTGATCTTGTACTTTTCAAAAAACCGGGTAACGGGAAATAGGGAAATCGCGAGCAGAATAGAGAACATGAGCGGTACTACTACACTTTGCATGGCATAAAGCAAGGCGATAATCAGCACGAGGCTCAGCAGAGAAGCCGCCAGATTGATGCTGCGGCTGTTTTCAGAAAGTCTTATCATAAATTCGAGATGGTTATCATGATATACAGTATTAATTTGGTGCCAGGGTATATTTGCCCTTTAATGCTATGAAAAGATTACTGACTATCGCCGCCCTTCTGATCACGCTCACTGCCCACGCACAGGCTTTGCGCAAGCGTACTACCATGCTCATGGGCGGAAGGTTTGATATTACAATTGTCGCCAAAGATTCACTCACCGCAGAAAACGGCATTGATACTGTGATTGCGGAGATTACCCGCATCGAGAACCTGATTTCCGACTGGATACCTTCTTCGCAGGTTTCGCAGGTGAATGCCCATGCAGGAATACGCCCGGTGCGGGTAGATAAGGAGGTTTTTGAGCTGACCGAACGGGCGATCGCTCTTTCCCGACTGACTGGCGGCGCTTTCGATATCAGCTTTGCGGCGATGGACAGAATATGGAATTTCGACGGTTCGATGACCAAAATGCCAACCAAAGCCGCTATTCAAAAATCAGTCGAAAAGGTGGGATATAAGAACATCATCCTTAACCGCGAGCATTCTACTATTTTCCTGAAACTGAAAGGCATGAAGATCGGCTTCGGCGCATTAGGAGAAGGTTATGCGACGGACAAATGCCGGGATATGATGCTCGCAAAGGGTATTAACGCAGGTATTGTGAACGGTTCGGGGGATATGAGCGCCTGGGGGAAACAGCCCGACGAAAGCGACTGGGTGATCGGGATCAACGATCCGAAGCAGTCGGGCGAACTTTTCGCGATCGTGCCGCTGCGGGAAGGTGCAGTGGTGACGTCGGGTAGTTACGAAAAGTTTGTGGTATTGAATGGAAAACGCTACTCGCATATTATAAATCCGGCCACGGGCTACCCTGCTACCGGGCTCACAAGCGTCACCGTGTTTGGCCCCAGCGCAGAGCAGGCAAACGGGTTCAGTACGTCGATCATGGTTTTGGGTAAAAAGGCAGGCTTGGAAATGCTGGCAAAGTTTCCGGAGTTCAGCTGTTTGCTCATAACCGACGAAGGTAAAGTAGTGACTTCGCCAAATTTTGATATATCCAGATACAAAACGGATCAGTAGCAGTCCATCAATATCTGGCTGCGCGACTGGTAATAGCTTACACTTTTCCCCAGCCGGTCCTGGCATATTTGTTCCAAGAGTTCGATCACATTCGTTTGCATGGAAAGCGAGCCGCAAAGCATAATCACCCCTTCTTTATTCAAAACCTCCGCTACCAGCAGCTCGTCGCGGCTGAGCAGGTCTTTCACATATTGCTTTTCGCCTTCGCGCGAATAGGCGATTTGCAGACTGCGCAGCTTCTGATCGGCCACATTTTTATCAATGCAATTTTTATATAAACCAAAAGAAGCGCGGTCGCGGAAGCCGCAATACAGGTAAGTATCTGCATTCGGTTTCTGCTGGTCTATCATTCCAAGAAACGGCGCAATACCCGTTCCGTTGGAGATCATGATCACGGAAGTAGCCCTTTGCGGGAAATGAAAATGTGGGTTACTCACAATGCGCGCATTGAGCAAACTTCCGGTACCGAGGCGATACAGATATTCGGAGCCAAGTCCCTGCTCGTGCAGCTTTACACTCAGCTGGATATCTTTTCCGATCTTACCGATTGAATATAGCCGCTCGCGGTGATCGTTGGCAGGATAAATAGCGAGCAGGTCGCCGGAAGTGAAGTTAGTGCGGCGCTTGGGTTTCAGTTTTATTAAAAATGATTCTCCCGGTTTCCCGATCTCTGTTTTTTCGGTTACTGTCAAAGATTGCAAAGGATCTTGTCGCGTAACCACTGACCCGCTATCAACGGTGAGCGGAATCCCAGCGTGCTGCGACCAGGTAGTGGCCCACTGCCCAAATTCCTCCGGCGATTTATCATTGATCGTATGGATTTCCAATAAAGGCACCGCCCATTTCTGTTTGGCAAAAAGGTTATCTGCCTCAAAAGCGAACTTGCAAAAATCGGGATAACCGTGCGACCCGAAACCGACCACGGAATAGTGAACCGAATTAGGCTGCGGATATTTTTCCAGCACTTTGGCAAACTGCGCAGCATTGGTAGGAGGGTTACCCAGCCCGTAAGTCGCCGACATCACGATGATGTGCGAAGCTTTCGGGAAAACGGTGTAGTTATTCAGTTCAGTTACAAAAGCTGCTTTCCCACTGCCGATCAATTGCTTGTGGATCGCATTTGCATAACCGAACGTACTCCCGTTTTCGGAACCCACCAGAATGATATATTCACTTTCGGCTGCACTATATTTATTCCTGACACGGCCGGCGCGGCGTTTCAATGTGATCGCGAATCCGGAGTAGATGAAAAAGAGGATATTGGCTGATGCAATTGCGATTATGATCGCCCACACAGAGTTGGTCCGCCCGGTGTGTAAATCTAAGCTGAGTTCAGTGAGTATAGTTGCGGAAGGATATTTAACAGTGGTCAGAATGTCGCCAGTGATCTGATTTACAGTAAGTTCTTGGTCTTTCAGTTTGAGTGTGTAATAATCTTCGGGATCTTCGGAAAAAGGAAATTCAATTGTCTGGACTTCTGAAAGCTTGGTTTTCCTGAAAATGTCAAAGTCTGCCGCATTTTTTACGGGCTTTTCGCGGATCGCGTCGAAGTCGATTTCGGAGGAGATCCGGGTCGTTTCAATAAGTCCGAAACGGGCGAGGGAAAGGTAAGTTCCGCTTAACGCAAGGATAAAGATCGGGACCAGCGACAGCCGGCCGAGCACGACGTGGTAGTATTGCGCAAAGTTTTCTTTAACGATTTTAGTGAAAAACCGTTTGAACCCGCGCTGCCGCTGCACGATTAACATCGTTCCTGAAACTGTGATTAGCAAGAGTAAAAATGCGGTGAGTCCTACAAAAAAGCGTCCCGCTTCATGCAAAAAAAGGGAACGGTGCAGGGCCGTAACCCATTCGAAAAATTCACTTTTTGGCTCGGGAACACCCAGGATTTTGCCTGTTGCGGGATCAATGTAGGCAAGCAGTTTTTTACCATCATTACCACTTCCCTGCACCTGCACAAACT
Organism: Dyadobacter sp. CY343; assembly: GCF_021390335.1. Lineage (GTDB taxonomy): Bacteria > Bacteroidota > Bacteroidia > Cytophagales > Spirosomataceae > Dyadobacter. Next base: position 1,051,880 of record NZ_JAJUXK010000001.1, read on the forward strand.
CATTTGCATCAACCGAAAGCGAGCTGATCCCGGGATATTGCTTTCTGAGCAGGGGAAGGGTAGTGGAGAGATTTGTTTCACTAAAATGCTCGGAACGATAGGATTGCAGTTTTTCAGATATGGGTTGAAAAGCCAGCAGGATACCGGTTACAGAAGCGAGTGTCAGCAAAAGAAAAGAAGATACAGCCAGGGCTAAGTGGCTGTATCTCCATATCGAAATGGTCATAAATTACTCGGGACATTAATTGGGGCTGAAACGAACATAGCGGATGTAGCCGGTACCTTCGTTTTTGGCGGAAAGGGATTCCGTTGTCAGCGGAATTTCCAGGTCTTTTACATGGTAAGCTTTATCTTCTACCGCGCTTTCAAACCGCAGTTTATAGCCGGCGTTGATCTTGGAAGCTTCAATTTCGATCACATTCACGCTGCGGTCGCCACCGGTCACCGAAGCGCCGGTGATCGCGCTGATATTCCCGGGTTTTTTAGACTGGAACTTGTGCCACTCTTTCATGCTGTTGTACCACTTTTTATCAGGACCAAGCACGTAAAGCGTCTTTTCGTATGCACCTTTCGCATTCATCAGCGAGATTACGATATAGGCGCCTTCGCCCATGTAGTTCGTCATCTGGATCATGCATTTATATTTATTCGTGCCTTGCGCCGTTGCAGCGTTGGGGCGGGCAAATGTGAGCGCGAGGAAAAGCAGGGTTATTTTAAATAAACTGGACATGAAAAGTTATTTCAGGAAATTGACTGTGACATTGTTTTTAGAAAGTGACTCATTTTCGCCGGCCAGATCGAAAGCCGTTTCCTGGAAGTTGGTCACAATATCCTTTTTGGCACCGATCGAGATCAGGTATTTCAGCATTTCATCGTCTTTGGAAACCATCGCCGCTTTGTGCAGTGCCGTAATACCTTCGCTATTTTTCGCATTCACGTCAATCTGCAAGCCTTCCAGACGTTTTACCAATGCCATATCATTCTTGGCTACTGCGCTGTGATATAGGGTGTTGCCATTTTTTGAAGGCGCAGCTACTTTGAAACCTTTGTCTTGAAGTACTTTCAATTTGGCATCAAAATCAGTGGCTGTGCGGAGATTATAAGATTGCGCCAGATAGAAGCCCAGGTTTTCGCCTGATTTATCCGTTGTGTTAATGTCTGCACCTTTCGAGATCAGGTAAGCGATCACCTCTGGTGAGTTACCGCGTACTGCCATCGCTAATGCACTGGTTCCCTTTGCATTACCAACGTTAATATCCTTTACTTTCGGAAGCAGCAAAGCCAGCACAGCGGTATCGCGATTGGCCGCAGCTGCATTCATAAGTACCGTATTTCCGTTCTCGTCAGCCTTGTTTACGTCAACTCCTTTGCTCAGAAAGTACTTCACGATCTCCTCCTGCTTCGGTTTGCGAACGATCGAATGCAATGCATTTTCGCCGTTTTTGCCGATCACCGTTGGTTTCAGTTTCAAGCTTTCCAGGTATTGGTATACTTCAATCGTATTCGCCGTGCCGCGACCTCCCTGCGCCGCCATCAGGAATGCATTCGGGTTGGCAGTAACCCCTTTTTCCAGCAAGGCTTTTAGTACGTCTATCTTTCCCGCACGGGCTGCGTAGCTGAATGCATTGTTGCCGGCGGCATCGGTGCTTTTCAGGTCAAGTCCTTTGGAAATGAAATAATTGGTAAGTGCGAAATCCTTATCATTCGCGATCCCGATCAGTAATGCATTCGCGCCGTCGTGATTCAGGTCTTTTTTCAAATCCGCGCCAGCGGCGAGCAGGATATCGTATACTTTGGTATTCTGCTGACTGCCAGCCGCAAAGTTGATCGGGGTAGCGCCGTGGCCATCGACAAAATTCCCTTTCGATCCTTTCGCAACCAGCGATTCCATCAACTCCACATTACCACGCATCGCAGCCCAGTGCAGGTAAATGCGGCCGTCGTGGGTTAATTTATCAACGGTATTACCCGGTTGTGTAAGCAGAAACTCGATCGTCGCGTTCGGCGCGCCTGAATTGATCGCCATCACAACGGGGTCAAACATATTGTTATTGAATTGGGAAGGATTGCTGCCTTTTTCAATTTCTGCTTTTACAGCATTCACATCAGGGGAAGTTTTCCAGAAAGATTGTTCCAAAAGCGTGTTTTGCTGAGCCTGTGCAGCGAACGCAAATAGGGTGCAAAAAGCGATAACAAGTTTTTTCATATAAAGAGAATGGATTGAAAGCTGATTACCTCTGCCTCTATGCCGCGGAGGTAGGTCGTTCAAAGTTAATGATAACTAGTCTAAATAATGGCCAAAACTGCTTTTTGATTCCGCTTCACGTCAATTCGTCCGTTTTTTTCGAGGGTTGGCGTCATTGGGAAGGGAGGGAGGAAGGGAGGAAGGAGGAAGGTAGGATGGGGGATGGAGCTTCTTTACTGGTTTATTGGACATTCTTATTTTACATATTGATGGAAAAGCTCTTTCGGAGGTTGTTTTTGGGGGCGGTCTGCATGCTTTCGGGTGTTGGCTTTCATGCATTTGGGCAGGGTAGTGCTGGTACGCCGGCACGGATAGAGGTGAATTTTGATAAAACCGTAGGGCCAATGAAACCGGTTTGGGCGTGGTTTGGCTATGATGAGCCGAACTATACCTATATGAAAGATGGTAAAAAGTTACTGACCGAAATCGCAGAACTGAGCCCGGTGCCGGTTTACGTACGGGCGCATTGCCTGCTTTGCACAGGCGACGGTACCGCTGCATTAAAATGGGGTTCGACGAATGCATACACCGAGGATGAAAACGGGAAGCCGGTTTATAACTGGGCTATTGTCGACAGTATTTTTGACACTTACGTGAAACGCGGAATGAAGCCGCTCGCGCAGATTGGTTTTATGCCAAAAGCACTTTCCACCAATCCCGAGCCTTACCAGCACGACTGGAAGCCGGGCGATCCCTACAACAAGATCATGACCGGCTGGGCATATCCGCCGAAGGATTACCAGAAATGGGCCGATCTGGTTTACAATTGGGTAAAGCACAGTGTGAAACGCTACGGACAAAAAGAAGTGGAAAGCTGGTATTGGGAAGTTTGGAATGAGCCAAACGGCTACTGGAAAGGCACGATGGAGGAGTTTTTTAAACTATACGACTATTCAGCCGATGCAGTTAAACGCGCATTGCCGACTGCACGGATCGGTGGGCTGAACATTGCAGGCACTTCGTCGCCGGGAGGTAAAAAGTGGCTGGAAGCTTTTCTGCTGCATTGTGCAGAGGGCACTAACTATGCGACTGGCAAAAAAGGCGCGCCGCTGGACGCCGTACTTTTTCACGCCAAAGGTTCGCCCAAACTGATCAATGGCGTAGTGAGAATGAATATGAGCCCGCAGCTGCGGGATATTCAGACCGGGTTTAAATCTGTGCTCGCTTATCCTCAGTTCAAAAACCTGCCGCTTATCGTAGGCGAATCGGATCCCGAAGGCTGCGCCGCTTGCGGTATGGCTACCAATCCGTCCAATGCATATCGGAACGGCACCATGTATTCCAGTTACACAGCCGCCACTTTCGCCCGGAAATACGCGTTGGCAGATCAACATGGTGTCAACTTTCTCGGCGCAGTTTCCTGGTCATTTGAATTTGAAAATCAGCCTTGGTTTTACGGTTTCCGCGACCTCGCGACCAATGGAGTCGATAAACCGGTTTTGAATGTATTCAGGATGTTTGGTAAAATGAGTGGGAATAGGGTGGAAGTGAAAAGCGACCGAATGTACCCGCTGCAAATGGTACTTGATTCCAGCATCCGCGGGCAGCAAACGGAAATAGGCGCACTAGCCTCAAAAGAGAGTAAAAAAGCTGCTATCATGCTCTGGAACTACCACGATGATGATTTGCAGGGAGCTGCTGAGCCGGTGGAACTGACACTCAATGGTATCAACTCAAAAGAAATAAAAATCACGGAATACCGGATCGACCGGGAACATAGTAATTCGTACGAAGCCTGGAAAAAAATGGGCTCTCCGCAGAATCCTGACAAAGGGCAGATAGCTGCGCTGGAAAAGGCCGGCCAACTGGAAAAGATGAGCCGCGAGCCGCTTGTAGAGCATAAACAGGGAAAAACAGTGGTGAAAGTTGCCCTGCCGCGTCAAGCTGTTTCCCTGATTACCCTGGAATGGTAACATAAAAAATAGGCCACTTTTGGTGGCCTATTCTGAGGTTCGTAGAGTTGTCTGTGTCTGTGGATCGATGGATCCTTTAATCATTATTAAATTGAAGAACCCACATGCAGTTGTCTGGCCAGGGTGCATCGACCGTCCCGCAGTTTACCAGCTCATCGTCCACGACGGCGTAACTCATTAAACTGCCGCCGGAATTTTCGATCTCCGTTTTGGCGCGATTGTACAATTGATTGAGAGTTTCGGAAGGTACAGGCTCAGCCCATTCGCTTGCAGCATTTTTCCAGGCATAATCGCCGACATGCTCGCCGTATCTGTTTATCAGATAATGCTTGAAACTCTCGCCACTTAATGAAATGACCGGATGTTTTTCGTTTTCCCGTTTCATATTTTCAAGGTTTACTGAAAAGAATATTACTTGGCATAATGTATCCGTTGGCTACTAAAAACATACCAAACCTTTTAAGTTGGGATTCAAATTAATTCTACGAAATTTTTGCACAAATTGGGAGTTATCTGGTTCCGGTGATTTCCTGCTTTTTTGCTTTCAGAAGAAGATAATTCCGGTGTTTAAAAAGTGAAGCGTCAAGTTTTTCCAGCAAACCCATATTTTTAAAGGCATACCAGTTGATTTTCAGCAAGTAAAGGCTTACGTAGGATTGTGGATTTGTGCGGATAAATTCGGCAGTTCTTGCCAGTAGGTCTTCCCTTTCTCTGGTTTGGCACGCAATCCAGTATTGGGCGCTGTCGGGCAAGTTCTTTCTGCGCATCCGCGCTTCCTGTACTACAAATGCATTCGCACGCGCATCGGAAGGTTTCTGAATGCTATCATTGAACTGTCGCCATTCGAGATTGCTGCGCGAATGGGTTACCACCGACCGTGCCACATTGCCAGTATCCAGCAGGATCTGCGTGCCCGATTCGAAGAAGAATGTGAGTGAACCTTTGAGTTTGGATACTTGCAGCTGATAGAGGTCCGGCAGCAAATGTGCGTCCATTTTCAGGTGCGTCGTGTCAAAACCGAGCTGAATGGAATGCACAATCGCAGCAAAGCCTTTTTCCCGTGTCAGCAAAATCGCTTTCCTGTCATCCAATACCCGCGGGGAAACGATGCTGATCTTTACATTTTGTGCAAATGAAGCAAAAGAAACGAGCGCAAGAAAAGTGAGAAAGAAGGAGATTTTCGTCATCTAATTGAGACAGTCACATCAGGCAATGTTCGCTGACCGGAGTTCGCAGGTTCCGAATTTAACGAAAATAAGTTGGGCGTAGTGTTTTGCTACGCCCAACTTATTCAAATGTATTCTGTGTTTCTGCAAAAGCTATTTAATAAGTGCCTTGATTACAACTGGCTGGTGATCAGACGGATAGCGTTGTTCCTTCGCATCGGTTAATACCCCGTATTTCAAGACATCAATATCCTTGCTTACGAAAATATAGTCAATGCGCTTGTCCATTTTTGCGTCGAACTGGAAGCTGTTAAAAGTACCCTCTGGTCCGTAAGGCGGCTGTTTGGTCACTTCGTGGGTATCGTTCAAAATTCCCTCGATCGCTTTCATTTGCTCAGTTTCTGGCGTAGAATTAAAGTCCCCCGTCAGGAATGTAGTCGCTTTTCCGGCGATCTCGTTGATTTTCTTTACCATCAATTTACCCGACTCTTTCCGGGCTTCTACGCCCTGGTGATCAAAATGTACGTTGAAGAAGAAAAACTCCTTTTTAGAGGCCAGGTCCTGGAACTTACCCCACGAACAGATCCGGTTGCAGCAGGTTGCATCCCAGCCTTTGCCCGGCTTGTCAGGTGTTTCACTCAGCCAGAAATCACCCGATTTCAGCAATTTGAAACGGTCTTTCCGATAAAAAATCGACGAATGCTCGCCACCTTCCTTCCCGTCGTCGCGCCCTTTTCCAATAAATGCAAACTCAGGGAGCTCAGCCACATCTTTGATCTGACCAATCAATGCTTCCTGCACGCCGAAGATGTCGAATTCATGAAAACGGATCAGGCCTTTTACATTTTCCTTACGATTCGGCCAGGCATTTACGCCATCGTTGGCGGTATTGTAGCGGAGGTTGTAGGAGGCCACATTAATCGTATTTTTTTGCGCAAAAGAAAGCGTCGATAAGGTCAGAAGAAGCAGAGAAAGGAAAGCGTTTTTTTTCATTGGTTATTTATGTTAGTTAAAAGTTTGTTTGTGGAAACACAGGAGGCCCCGCCGGGGCCGCATAATTTGTACCCTTAATCTTCCTATAAACAGGAGGCCCCGCTGGGGCCGCAACTTGCCCCAGCGGGGCCTCCTGTTTATAGGAAAAAAGGTAATTCATTTTTGTTGGCCCCAGCGGGGCCTCCTGTTTATAGGAAAAAAGGTAATTCATTTTTGTTGGCCCCAGCGGGGCCTCCTGTTTATAGAAAAAGGTAATTCATTTTTTGTTGGCCCCAGCGGGGCCTCCTGTTTGTAAAAAACGACGTTGTTATGAATCTCTTCGATTGTTTCAATCTTTCCGATTCGGACGAATCTGGCCGCGGAAAACCTCCGTCTTACATTATTTACCTTTCCTCGGGATCAATAACTTGCCAACTACCTCGCCGTCGTCGCGGATCATTTTCAGGTCTAGCTGCTTGCGGGTCGCATGCAATTTGATCAATGTTCGCTTGCCTTCCAAAGGTCCGCCGCCGATTACGATCGGGTAGTTGTGGTCTGCGTCGGGCTCATGCGTCATGTATCGGTGCGTATGGCCCGAGATCTGCAAGTCGATTTTAGCCTTGTTCAAAACCGGACCAAATACCTTCCGGCAATGCAGCGTTCCGTGCCAGTCGCCCGAGTGATAGGGGGAAATATGGATCAGTACCACGCGGAATTCGGCTTTCTTGAATTCCGGCGATTCGACTTCTCTTTCCAGCCACGTTTTCTGCGTTTCCCGGTAGCGGTCAAAGGCGATCAGCCCGCCGTAATCCACTGCGTCGTCGGCTTTGTCCTCACCAGAGTCCAGCACCACAAACCGGACTGGCCCGCGCGTGAATGCATAGTAATACTTGTTTTCAGGATAAGCATAATAGGAAGGAATGTGGCGCGAAAAGCTGCCGCGGCATTCGTGGTTGCCTTGCGTGAGGATAAACGGAAATTCAGTAGCGAAAATATCCACGCAGGGTTTGATCAAATGGTCGACCATCTGGCTTTCTTCCGTAACCCAATCGAAACAATCCCCATTGAAAACCACAAAGTCGTAATCACGCGTATTGCCCGTATAGGCATGACGGTAAAGCAGTTGCGGGATAATCTGCGGCCGGTCGTGGATATCGTTGAAAACAACCATTTTAAATTCATCCTCATTGGCAGCAGGTGTCTTAAACCCGTAAAGCGGACTGGAAATACTTTCGCCAAATTCAACGCGGGAACCTTTGTAGCCGGTAATCTCGGTCGAAACGAGCTTGTATTTGTGGTCGGTACCAGGCTTTAAACCTTTGAGCGTGATCTTGTTGATCCGGTTGTTGGCCTCGACCAAACCATTCGTATAACCCACTTCGCGCATGCTCGTGTAAGTACCCGCGCCGTATTCAACCCAGCTGAAACAGTTTTTGTGCGTGATCCACATAATCGTCACTTCGTCGGTCCCCAGATTTTGGAGATAGGGACCGGCTACGAAGTGATTTTTTTCTTCCGCCGCGGCTTCTGAGATAGCAGCAGTTCCGGCGGCTTGTGAGGCAGTGAGCGGTAGCAGGCTCAGCGCCCCGATCTGGGACATTTTTTCAAGAAAAGACCTTCTGTCTGAAAGCATAAATGCAAGGGTTAGGAATAGGATTGTATTGTTTTACTCCCAGTTGGGGTTTTGCGTCAGGTTGGTATTCAGCAGGCGCTCTTGTCTTGGGATTGGGTAAAGGTAATCTTTCGTCTCGTCGAATTTCTTGTTGATATGTCCATTCACGACGATGTTACCGCCTTTATTTCCATTTTCCAGCAAAATCTCGCTGCCCAGTTTCAGCAGCTGCGCACCCGGTACCGTCGGTTTTGTTCCTTCATAAATCACGAGATCCACCTTTCCGTTTTTGTCAAGATCGTAGTTGCCTGGGCCGGGGAAATACATGCCTTTGAACTGTCTTGTCAGCAGCTGGCCTTCTTTCCAGCGAATGATATCGTCCCAGCGCAGGAAATTTTCCATCACCATTTCAATCCTTCTTTCGCGGCGGATTTCGAGCAGCACGCCCGCATTCTTGCCAGTCAGGTTGGTGTACATTTGTGCCTGATAAGAATCCGGTTTCGTATTCGCATTCAGCATATTGATGTTCGGCATACCTACGCGTTCGCGGGTCAGTTTGGTCGATATTTCAAGATCTTCCTGCGTCAGGGTACCTTTTTCAGCTTTGGCTTCGGCGTAATTCAGCAATACTTCGGCGTACCTGAAAATCGGCATATCCGTAATATCCTTATTGAAAGTATCCCATTTCGGCTCGGAGACAAATTTGATGAGCTGGTATCCTGTAACCGTCGCGCCAAACTCCGGCACCAGCGGGGTAGTTTCTCCGATACGGGTATATCCCGGCGTGCGGATCGTCTGCGAAAGGCGCGGGTCACGGTTTTGAACTTCTTCGTAAAACTGCATCGTTTCGTAACCCTTCACATTCGTAAAAGGTGTCCCGTCTTTCATCAAATAGCTATTCACCAGCTTTTTCTCCAATCCCGGCTTTCCATAGGAAGCGGTCATGGTGTAGTAGTTGAGGTTATGATAAACCTGCAATTCATCACTGAAATCCCTGGCCAGAATTACTTCATCCGCAATCGCATTATCGGAAGAGAAAAGTCTCAGATAAGCCGTTTCGGGCGTGGCTTTGTAAATCGTGTAGCCGCTGTTTTTGATCAGCTCTTCGGAAGCTGCAATGCTGGCGTCCAGGAATTTTTCAGAATCGGGCAACTTAAACTCTGTGTGGTATTTGCGGAAAGTGCCTTCATAAAGTCCCACACGAGACTTTAATGCGAGTACAGTCCATTTTGTGACCGAGTTGACCTGACGAGCATTATTCGCGCTAAGTGCCTGCGCCGCGTAGTCCAGGTCAGCCATTACCGAGTCCATCACCAATGTTCGTGGGTCGCGTGCTTTGGTGAGCAGGTCTTCATCCTCCACTTCAATCGTGCTGGAATACCAGGGTACATCGCCGAAACGCTTTACCATTTGGAAATAAAAATATGCCCTGAAAAACCGCGCAACGCCATTATAACGGGCGACTGCGTTCTTGTCGGGACATTTATTAGAATTGGCCAGGAAATAATTGATATTCCGCAAACTGCCCCACGACCAGCCTCCGCCGCTTGTAGGTACGATGCGGGTTCCCTGTAATTCGTCGCGTAAACTGTTTTTTACAACATTGTCAACATCCTCATTATAAACATCTTCCGCGCCGGGAAGCATATTGTAAAATGAGTTGGTATAAAGCAGCAGGTCATTTTCGGTATTAAAAAAAGTTTCAGGGGAAATGGCGTCCAGCGGCAGCCTGTTCAGATCGCACGAGGCTAGTCCGATGCCCAGAAACAATATGGTAAGTAGCTTTTTCATAAGAGTATTTAAAATTTTGTTGGACAACCGGATCAGAAATTAATGCTCAAACCAGCGGAGTAGGTCTTGGAAAGGGGATAGGTCCTTCCGTTTGTACCGTCGCCGTCGAATTGTTCCGGGTCGATGTATTTGCTTCTCAGCGGCGTGTAAGTCAGCAGGTTTTCTCCACTGATATAGATCCGCGCGTTCGGGATGCGGAGTTTGGTGGTCAGTTTAGGAGGAATTGTATAGCCTATCACCACGTTTTTCAATCTCAGATAACCCACATTCTGAATGTACCGGTCGTTTCTTGCATTCAGGTCGCCGCCGCCATTCAGTGCCGTGTAGCCACGCAGGATCGGGAAGTATGCATCCTGGTTTTCAGGAGTCCACACATCTTCCTGGAAATCTTTCGGAATGAATGAATAATAAGGTCTCGAATAAGGTCCCCAGAATTTGTCCGCATTCGCGCCGGGGTACCAGTTCTTGCGAAGAATACCTTGCGCCAGGGCTGAAATGTCAAATCCTGACCACGATGCACCCAGGTTAAGTCCGTAACGGAACCTCGGGCTGGTGTTTCCGATCACTTTCAAATCGCCGTGATCAGCCAGGGTATTGGCTCCTTCCGAGATTTTCCCGTCGCCGTTCACATCGATGAATTTAAGATCACCTGCCTGCAATTTGCTCCATTCACCCGGCGCGCTCAAACGCTGCTTGTTGACGAGTGTCTGATCCACTGGATAAGCCTGCGCCTCGTCGTTTGTTTTGAAATATCCGTCAATTGAATACCCCCACATTTCTCCGATCGTCTGACCTTCGTAGCGGCTGGAAAGGATCTTATTCGGGTTGTCAAATTTCGTAATCTTCGCTTTGTAGTCTGATAAAATGAACGACGCATTGTAGGAAAGCACTTTTCCAGCCACTTTAAACTGATCTCGCCAGCTGAGCGCCAATTCGAATCCGCGCGTTTCAAGGTCACCTGCATTCTGTGTCGGAACAGTAGCTCCGTACACTGATGGAAGAACCTGGCCGGGGATCAGCATATCTGTTGTTCTGCGGATGTAGGCGTCAAATACAAGGTTCAGCCTGCTTTTGAAGAAATCTGCGTCCAGACCAATATTGGAAGTGGTCGCTTTTTCCCAAGTCAGATTAGATGAGATCGGGTTTGGGTTATTGACATAATTGAGTTTTTGTCCGTTCGTCATCCAGGAAGAAAGCGCAGTCGGCATTGTAGAAATATAAGGATAGTAGCTCGCCGAGTTATTATTTGCCGGCAGCTGGTTGCCTAATGTTCCGTAAGATGCCCTGATTTTCAGGTTATTGACAGCGCCTTTGATCGGGTCAAAGAAATTTTCCTCACTGATTCTCCAACCTGCTGAAACCGAAGGAAAGAAACCGAAACGGCGACCTTCACCAAAGCGCGAAGTACCATCGTAGCGACCATTCACTTCAAGCAGGTATTTGCCCATATAATCATAGTTGGCCCGGAAAAAAGCGCCGAATAGTGAATACTGGTAAGAATCTCCGTCAGTCAGCTGCTCGCCGGTACCGAGGTTCAGGTCATTCAGACTTTCAGAAAGCAGGTTTTTTCTGGCACCAAAAAGCCGCTGATGCTTTTTGTTTTCATAGTTCATACCCAAAGTACCGGCGATATAATGCTTGCCCAGTGTTTTGTTATAAGAAGTATACACATTGGTCACATTCATCGGGTCGAACCAGAATGTCTTTTTCAACTGGTCGGTATTGTAGTTAGGTACCGGTGTTAATATGCCGGGCTGTACCGAATATTGCGCGACAGCAGAACGGTACCAGTCGTCGGCGATGTAAAACGAATAGGAATGGTTGGCTACCAGGTTCCAGTTCTTGGTGAAATCCATCGTGATCGTATTGATCGTGGTCAGCTCGTGGACTTTCTTTTCACCGCCGGCAACACCTTTCAGGAAATTGGCAAACAACCCGTCGCCGATCGAATAGTTGTTTTTCAATGTATTATAAGTAGCAGTACCGTCCGGGTTACGGGGTGCATAAGCCGGCATTGCGTGCACGGTAATCGCGACGAAGTTTGCATTTGCGCCGCCTTCCAGTCCGGGATATTTGTATCTGGAATCAAAATACTGGGTATTGTTACTGATTTTCAACCAGGGGGTCAGCTGCGCATTCACTTTCGTACGCAATGTGTAGGAGTTGAATTTATCGGTATTGATCCGCATGATCCCTTCCTTTTGAAAAGCCGAACCTGACAGGAAATAATTGATCTTGTCCGTTCCTCCCGAAACATTGAGATTATGCTGGCTCGTAGGCTGGGTCATATCGAAGATCGTATCCCACCAGTTATAGTTTCCGTAGTAGTTGTAAATGTCTTTTCCGTTGACATTCTTTACTACTGTCCATGGGCGGGCAGGATTTTCAGTTTTGTCGTATCTTCTGGCTTCCAGTTCAGCATAATCTTCTTCTGAATACCGCGTGTACGTATTGCCCGTCGCGCGTTTGAAAGCCTCGTCGTTCAGCATCGTATGCTCGTACCCGTTCGTCATAAAGTCGGTGCTGACAGTGGGAGTGGACCAGCCGAAGTTATTGCTGTAACCAACGCTCGTTTTGCCGCTCTTTGCCGTTTTTGTAGTAACCAAAATTACCCCAAAAGCACCGCGCGCACCGTAAATAGCCGAAGCAGCCGCGTCTTTCAACACCGAAACCGATTCTACGTCGCCCGGGTTAATGCGGTTGATATCCCCCGGAATACCGTCGATCAGTACCAGCGGGCCGCCACCGTTAATCGAAGTTTCTCCGCGCACGTTCAAGCTGCCGCCCGAGCCTGGCTGACCGGTACTGAATGTAATGTTCAGGTTAGGGACCATACCCTGCAATATTTGCGACATATTGTTCAAAGGTCTGTTTTCAAGATCTTTGGAACTGATCGTACTCACAGCGCCGGTCAGGTTAACCCTTTTTTGCGTACCATAACCAACTACAACTACTTCCGAAAGTGCCTTATTATCTGTATCCAGCGAGATATTGATCTCTGAGCGGCTCCCTACAACCACTTCCTGGGAAATATAGCCGACGAAACTGAAAACCAGTACCGCTTGCGGGTTCGGAACTACCATTGTGAATTTTCCATCACTGTCGGTTGTGGTACCCTGCGCACTTCCCTTCAAAACCACACTCACGCCCGGTAGCGTACCCTGCCCGTCATTCGAGCTTACAGTGCCGGTGATTGTAATATCGACCGGGTTGACATAATTATAAAGTTTCTCTTCCATATTATTGATGAAAGATTCTTCCTTATTCACCTTGGTCTTCGCCAGCACGATCTGCTCGTTGATCACCTTGTAATCGATCCCCCTCGGGGTCAGCAGCTGGTCAAGTACTTTCGAGAGTTTTTCGTTTTTTACATTAATACTAACCTGCTCCCTCACAGATACTCTGCTGCTGTACACAAAACGCGTATTTACTTTCTGCTGAATCTGGTTTAATGCCTCTTTGAGCGAAACATTTTTCAGGTTCAGTGTCATATCCTTGCTCAGAACAGATTGAGCGGAAGTCTCCTTCGCATAGCTGCCCCCGGCGAGCAGGGTAACGATAATCCATTGAAGCAGTCCAATGCGCATGATTTTTCGCCAGTTGACCGGCTTGTTACGTACTGATTTTTGCATAATTTTGATTGTCTGATGGTTAGGCACTGTTGGATAAATTCTTCTTTTTGATCGGTGGTACGATCAAAAAGGCTTTGTTTTGGAACCGGGGGTGGTGGTACACCTCCGGTTTTTTCATGGTGGTACTGAGTGGATGTTCATAGCTGACAGATTGGATTATTCACAGGGCGCGCCGCTGATCGTGATCGTATCGCCGGACAAGGAATAACTGGCCTCCAAAGTGGTACAGAGCATTTCAAGAATGCTGTTCAGAGGATGTGATTCAAAGTTGGCGGTGACGCTGCACTGGGCGATGCCCGGGTTGGAAAATGAAATATTGACATCGAACCGTTTTTCAAGCTGCTCGATCACTTTGATCATCGGAGTTTCTTCAAAAACAATGGTTACCGGTTCATAAATGGGCTTTCTGGCTTGCGGAACGATTACACGGGCGGTCAGTTTTCGTGAACCCGTTTCAAACAAAGCCTGTTCTTTGGGCTTCAATATCACCTGCTGCGCCGCGCCGACCTTATCCCGGGCGGATACTTCCACACTGCCTGTGACCACATCCACCTGAAACATTTTTTTGCTGACGGGCGCTTTTACATTAAAGCTCGTACCCAATACCCGGATCGCCAGCTCGCCGCTTTCGATCAGGAACGGGCGGGCAGGATCTTTCTGAATATCAAAAAAACCTTCCCCTGAAAAATGGACAGCCCGCTGGTTTGTATCAAATGCTTTCGGATAAATAATAACTGCATCCGGATGCATTGCCACAGAACTGTGATCGGGAAGCTGGTGGATCACGATCCGCGGCGCCTCGTTTCTGAAAGTGATCAGTTCAACAGATTTGTTCTGGATTTGCTGCGCAGCAATTTTATGTTCTTTTGCCTGATTTTTGACATTATAAAAAAAGTAAATGCCCGCAGCGAGCAGTACCGAGGCCGCAATGCTAGTCAGCCAGCGCCAGCTGTACGAAAGCGCCGGTTTCTCTTCCTCAAAATCCAGTTGATTCTTTATTTCAGAAAATGTATTGTCCCTGATCTCTGCCACATCCGCGTCGGGCAGCTGGTCAAGAAATGCAGATTCCCCTTGCAGCGATTCGTACCACGCTTCCACCTGCACCTTTTCTTCTTCGGTGCATTGGTCCAGCAAATATTTTTGAAGCAGCGAAGGGGGGATCTGAGGGGTCATCTTCCTAGTAATGGTTATATCAGGAAGTCGCGCGCCGGAGCAGCGACCCTTAGCCGGTCGCTAAATTTATTTTCAGAAAATCAGGGAAAGTATTAAAGCGTAAATCATGTGCTCTTTCAAATGCGCTTTCAGTACGCGCAAAGCTTTGGTAATATGTTGTTCAACAGTCTTTTCCGAGATAGAAAGCTGTTCTGCGATATTTTTATTGGCAAACCCCTGGCGGCTCAGGATGAACACTTCCTGGCATTTGGGCGGCAGCAAATGCAATCCCGACTGGTAACGCAGTTCCAGATCGGAGACCAATGCAGACTGGTCGGCGGTTTCCTCGTGGCCGGGCTGGTGGATAGTCCACTGGTCGTAATGGCGGCGGCGGGTAAGTTCTTTCCGGTAAAACGAAATGACCTGCCTTTTGGCGATCGTGAACAGCAGTGACTTGCAGCAGTCAGCGTACATGCGGTCGCGCTGTTGCCAAAGGTTCACAAAAAGCTCCTGAATGATCTCCTGCGCCGCAAATTGATCGTGAACTTTACTGTAAGCATAATTAAAAAGCGACTTGAAATAGCGATTGTAAAGCGCTTCAAATGCCAGCTCATCGTGCTGCTCACGGATCAGCGTTAGGATATTTTCATCGGAACAGTTGTCGTATATGTAGTTCATAATGAAGATGGCCTGTGAAATCTGACTTTAACGTGGTCGGGAAGGTTTACAAAATTCGCAATTAAATTTGTTCAGGGGTCTTTGTCCAGATTAAGTATTCTCTTTCTTTTTTTTACTTTCTTAATATAAAATTAACATCACTTGAAAAACTACCCACAGGCTGCACGCATTCTCGTGGCGATCGACTGCATCATTTTTGGTTTCGATGGCAAGGAAATCAAGCTATTGCTGATCAAAAGGAATTTTGAGCCGGAGAAGGGAAAATGGTCGCTGATGGGCGGTTTTGTGAATGAGGACGAGGATCTTTCCGACGGTGCTGCCAGGATACTTTATAACCTGACCGGGCTGAAAAACATTTATGTGGAGCAACTGGAAACCTTCGGTAAAGCGCGGCGCGATCCCGGCGAGCGGACTGTCTCGGTGGTTTTTTCTGCACTCATCAAAATTGACGCGCACGATTCTGAAGCTGTCCGAAGCCACAATGCATCGTGGATTTCCCTGGACGCGCGGCCGAAGCTGATATTCGACCATGAAGAAATGGTTGTGCGTGCTATCGAGCACTTGAAATACAATGCAGCACTTCACCCGATCGGCTTCGAGCTGCTGCCGGAGCGTTTTACCATCCCGCAACTTCAAAAACTCTACGAGGCGATTTACAATATCCCCATCGACCGGCGCAATTTCAGCAGGAAGCTGCTTTCAACCGGTTTGCTGATCGATACGGGCGATAAGAATAATAATGGCGCAACGAAAAAGGCGACGCTCTACAAGCTGGACACCGAGAAGTATAAAGCCAATTTCCATTCCTTCTGGAATTTTATGCCCGATTCGATGAAGCAATGAGCCGCCGTGGAACGGGAATGAATTAGTGAATGAGTGAATGAGTGAATTAGTGAATGAGTGAATGAGTGAATGATGGATGGATGAATGAGCCGACGTGGAATGGCGAATGAGTGAATGATTTTTAATGATCTAATCAATGAATAACTCAGGCGATATTTGTTCTCGACTTCGATCACTACCGAAACCCCAGGGGTACCATTAATTCACTCATTCACTCATTCACTCATTCACTCATTCAAAATTCACTCATTAATAAATTGTGTCAATCCTACACGAGAAACAAATTTAATTATATTTGTTAGCCGATAAATTTAATAAAATCCTTGGTCGGCGAAATATCCTAAACCTGTCAATATGAAGCAAGATTATGTAATTGGAATTGATTTCGGGACCGACTCGGTGCGGGCATTGGTGGTGAATGCGCACACCGGCGAACAGGCCGGTACCGCTGTGCAGGAATATGAGCGCTGGAAGCAGGGAAAGTATTGCGACGCCTCGCAATCCCAGTTTCGCCAGCACCCGCTCGACTATCTTGAAAGTATGGAAAGGGCGGTGATCCAGGCGCTGGACAATGCACCTTCCGAAGCCAGGAATCTGGTTCGCGGGATTTCGGTAGATACCACAGGTTCCACACCGGTAGCGGTTGACAAAAATGGTACGCCCCTCGCGCTGCTGCCTGAAATGTCCGAAGATCCGAACGGAATGTTCATTTTATGGAAGGACCATACCGCCAATGCAGAAGCTGAGGAGATCAACCGCCTCGCCGATTCCTGGCCTGAAAACTATATCCGGTTCGTAGGCGGTATCTATTCTTCTGAATGGTTTTGGGCAAAAATACTGCATACCCTGCGCGCGGATCCTGAAGTGCTCGAAAAAGCATTTTCCTGGGTCGAGCATTGCGACTGGGTTTCGGCTGAACTGACGGGAGACACCGACCCTTTAAAACTAAAAAGATCACGCTGCGCCGCGGGACACAAGGCGCTCTGGCACCAGGATTTTGACGGGTTGCCTTCCAATGATTTCTTGAAAAAACTCGATCCGCTGCTCGACGGTCTGCGCGACCGTTTGTTCGATACTACCGAAACGTCAGACAAACCAATGGGCAGAATCTCGGGTAAATGGGCCCAGAAGTTCGGTATTCCGGTGGACACTGTCATTGGAGTAGGTGCTTTCGACGCGCACATGGGCGCGGTGGGTGCATTGATCGAACCCTATTCGCTGTGTAAAGTGATCGGGACTTCAACCTGCGATATGCTCATCGCGCCGAATGAGGAAGTCGGTCACCTGCTGATCAAAGGAATTTGCGGGCAGGTCGACGGGTCCATCATTCCGGGAATGCTTGGTATGGAGGCGGGACAATCGGCTTTCGGAGATATTTATGCCTGGTTCGGAAAGCTCGTTGTGGAGCCGGTACGGACATTGCTTGGCGAAGAAGCTGCAAAAGAAATAGCAGCCAAACTAATACCCCACCTGGCAGAACAAGCTGGAAAATTGCCTGTAAAAGAGACAGATATCATCGCGGTAGACTGGCTTAACGGCCGGCGTACACCCGACGCTAAACATACATTGAAAGGTGGAATTCTGGGCCTTAACCTCGCGAGTGACAGTCCGAAAATATTCAAAGCGCTGGTGGAATCAACCGCATTCGGATCTAAAAGCATTGTCGAGCGTTTCCGGAGCGAAGGAGTTCCTATCAACGAAGTGATCGCGATTGGCGGTGTAGCGAAAAAGTCGGCATTTGTAATGCAAACACTGGCCGACGTACTGAATATGCCTATTAAAGTAGCTGCGTCCGAGCAGGCTTGTGCATTGGGGGCGGCCATGTTTGCAGCGGTCGCGTCGGGCATTTACGCTACATTACCCGAGGCGCAGCAGGCGATGAACTCAGGCTTTGATGCAGTATATCAGCCGCGCCAAAAAGAGGCGCAGATTTACGAGCAGCTTTACCAGAAATACCTTATTTCCGGTGCATTCCTAGAAAATGAATTTCTCAAAAAATCAGAACCAGCTGCTGTCATTCCAGTTGCTGATACTTATTAAAACATTCTTTTAATTAATCCCGATGCTTGATTTAAAACAGTTTGAGATCTGGTTTATCACCGGAAGCCAGCATTTATACGGAGAAGAAACGCTGCGCCAGGTCGATGAGCATTCACTTGCTATTGCCGGTTCGCTGGACAGTTCTTCCCAAATACCTGTCCGGGTGGTTTTTAGGCCGGTCGTAAAGTCTTCGGAAGAGATTTTTCAGATTATCCAGGAAGCGAATAGCAAACCGAATTGCATTGGGATAGTGGCGTGGATGCACACTTTTTCTCCTGCAAAAATGTGGATCAGAGGCTTGCAGATCCTGCAAAAACCTCTGCTGCATTTGCACACCCAGTTCAATCGCGATATCCCGTGGGCCAACATTGATATGGATTTTATGAACCTCAACCAGTCTGCCCACGGAGACAGGGAATTTGGTTTTATGATGACCAGAATGCGGCTCAACCGAAAAGTGGTAGTAGGGCATTGGCAGCAGGAGCAGGTGCAGGAACCAATCGGCCAATGGGCGAGGGTAGCCGCGGCGCGTCACGATTTGCAGGGAGCGAAATTTGTCAGGTTCGGTGATAATATGCGCCAGGTGGCAGTTACCGACGGAGATAAGGTAGCCGCAGAAATGACATTTGGATTTTCGGTCAATACCCACGCGGTAGGCGACCTGGTTCAGGTGATCGACCAGATTTCGGACTCTGATGTAGACAGGCTGGTGGAAGAATATGGC
The DNA here is from genome assembly GCF_021390335.1 of Dyadobacter sp. CY343. Classification (GTDB taxonomy): domain Bacteria; phylum Bacteroidota; class Bacteroidia; order Cytophagales; family Spirosomataceae; genus Dyadobacter. Next base: position 1,070,648 of record NZ_JAJUXK010000001.1, read on the forward strand.
GCAGCCTATGAACTCGCAGAAACGCTGAGAAACGGGGCTGGAAGGCATTCGTCGCTCCGTGATGCCGCCCGTATCGAGCTTGGAATGAAGTACTTTTTGCAGGATGGAAATTTTAAGGGATATACCAATACGTTTGAAGATCTGCACGGCATGAAGCAATTGCCAGGGATCGGCTCGCAGCGGATGATGGCGGCGGGTTACGGGTACGCAGGCGAGGGCGACTGGAAAACGTCGGCGATGGTGCGCGCACTAAAAGTAATGGCCAGCGGACTGGAAGGCGGTAATTCGTTCATGGAAGATTATACCTATCATTTTGACCCACAAAACAGCCTGGTGCTGGGCTCGCATATGCTCGAAATATGCCCGAGCATTGCAGCCGGAAAACCATCCTGTGAAATCCACGCATTGGGAATAGGGGGCAAAGAAGACCCTGTCCGCCTGGTATTTGACGCGCCGGCCGGGCCAGCATTGAACGTGTCTCTGGTGGATCTGGGCAATCGTTTCAGGATCATTGTGAATGAAGTCGACGCAGTGGCGGTAACTGAAAAACTGCCGAAACTGCCTGTGGCCAGGGCATTATGGAAGCCCCAGCCTGATATGCAGACAGGTTGTGCAGCCTGGATCTACGCCGGAGGTGCGCACCATACCGTTTACAGTCAAAACCTGACAGTGGACCATATCGAAACTTTCGCTGAAATGGCGGGTGTGGAGCTGGTTGTGATTGATAAAAATACAACGCTGAGACAATTGAAAAATGAGTTGCGGTGGAGTGAGGGATTTTATAAGTAACTGATTATGTCAAAATATAAATACCTGAAAGAGCAGGTTTACGAGGCCAATATGGAGATTCCGAAGGAAGAACTGGCGATCGTTACATTCGGTAACGTAAGCGGGATCGACCGGACTGCGGGCGCAGTGGCGATCAAGCCGAGCGGTATTCCTTATCACCGGCTCCAGCCGGAGGATATCGTAGTAGTGGATCTCGATAATGTGGTGATTGAAGGTTCCATGCGGCCGTCCTCGGATACCAAAACGCATACTTTGCTTTATAAAAGCTTTCCTTCCATCGGCGGGGTTTGTCACACGCATTCTACTTATGCAGTGGCGTGGGCGCAGGCGATCCGGCCGATTCCCAACCTGGGTACCACCCACGCGGACCATCTGACGGCGGCTATACCCGTTACCGAAGTAATGTCGGATGAAATGATAGAGGGAAATTACGAGCTCGAAACGGGCAATCAGATCCTGGATCTTTTCGCAGCACAGGGACTGAGCTATGAAGAAGTGGAAATGGTGCTGGTCGCCTGCCACGGACCGTTTACCTGGGGTAAAGATCCGGCAAAGGCTATTTATAACTCGGTTGTCCTGGAAGAAATCGCCAGAATGGCTTATCTGACCTTACAGATAAATCCCTCGGCAAACACCATCAAGCAAAGCCTGATCGACAAGCATTATTTTAGAAAACATGGGAAAAATGCCTATTACGGGCAGGAGTAGCTATTTTTTATCCACCCGCTGACTGGCAATCTTCCGCATCTGCCGTAAAGCTTCTTGCCTGGAAATCCCTTTGTCATTGGATTTGGCCTCTTCGATCGCCTCTTTCGTGAACCGGCCTTTTATCATATTATACAGGGCAAAAAACATAGTGGATCCGCTGATTATTATTTGAATATCTGATAATCAAACTTACCAAACAATCGCCTATAAAAAAACTGCCGGATGTAGATACATCCGGCAGCGGTATTTTCTAAACGTTGAGTATGAATTGATCTTAACCAATTGCTTCCTTACGCAGCTTGCTGCCCGGATTAAATTCATCTTTGATCCAGCGAACAAAGTTGTTGGAATTGGTCTTGTAAATTTCTATTGATAAAGGTTTAATACCGCTGAACTCCACTTCTCTCACGTATTCAGCATGCAACTTTAAAATTTCTGAAAGGGTCTTGCTGTCAGTTTTCATTGAAAATCGGTGAATGTTTAGGTTTACAAAGATTGTTCAGAGGGTTGCAACAAACATGTTCCCAAGTACCGGATGCTTTTTACGAAATGTAAAAATTTATATTTTAAATTTTTTTAATTACATAAACGAGTGTTTGTATCCGCGAGTTTATTTAAAAAAAGTTTCCTAAAATTGGAATATTGTTACAAAATAGGACAGATTGTGTAAATCTGGGAGGAGAGGCGAAAGTTTGTTCTCGTGCACAGCCGGGTCGGGAGTTGTGAGAAAGTATCAGTAAAATTATGCCTGATCAGCAAGTTTGGGAAGGGAGACGCAGGGGAGGGTATTGGGAGAAATCAAAGCGATAATCTGTTTTTTAAAAAGCTAACTTCGAGGGGTTTTGGGAGCAGGTCGATGATATGCGGGCTGGCTTTTGCCTTTTCGATATCGCGTGTGTCGATGGTCGAGGAGAGCATGAATATCTTGACTTTTTCTCTCAGAAAACCGGGCAGATTTGCATATTCCTCCACAAACTCGAATCCGTTCATATCCGGCATTTGCAGGTCGAGTAAAATGATCGTTTCAGGAAGTACAGAACCCTCGGTGAGCAGGTGTTTTAGCGCTTCCCGCGCCGAATTGAAGGTTTTGACAGTATCGGTTATCCCGCTCTTGATGAGCAACTTTTCGTAAATGAATAGATCGAAGGCGCTGTCGTCTATCAAACAGAAGTTTAGAAGAGGCTTCATGGGCGACCGTAGTTTATTTTCTTATTGAGGGAATATTGATTTCAAAAACGCTGCCCTCACCAATCTTGGAGCTGACACTGATCCGGCCTTCCAATTTGGAAATTGCTTCATGCACAATATACAATCCAATTCCGGACCCGCTATTAGTGGCGCCGGCGCGGTAAAACATCCGGAAGATCTTATCCTGATCCGATTCCTTAATACCCAAACCGTTATCGGCCACGGTGATCCTGGCTTCGGTAGGAGTGGACCGTACCGTTAAGTGCACGTAGGGATCGGGCTTGGATTTGTCCTGAAATTTGATCGCATTATTGATCAGGTTATTAAAAATGATCCTGAGCTTCATCACATCAGACTGGAAATTGCCTGACTGATCAATATCCGTGGTCATTTTCAGGTTACCGTATTCGGGCAGGTACTGAATGGTGGCTTGTACTTCCGTTACCAGTTCGTCAAAACTAATATCTGTAACCACCGGCACGCCGCGCGCGTTTTTATAATAATCAATGATATTGATAATGAAAGTATCCAGTTTTTTGACCGATTGGCGGATTAATTCCAGGTACTCGTTCTGCGACTGAACATCTTCTTCCAGCAAAGCCAGGTTCACAATGCCCAGAACCGACATAAGCGGTGCCCGAAGATCGTGGGAGGCGCTGTACACAAATTTGTCCAGCTCTTCATTTGCCTTTTGCAGTTCGCTGTTGCGCTGTTTCAGGTCTTCCCGGGTTTTGTATATCTCGTATGCATTTGAAATCGCAGTTTCAACATACTTATAATCCCAGGGTTTGTCGATAAACCTGAAAACCTCTCCTTTATTGATTGCATCGATCGCCGCGCCGATATCCGTGTGGCCGGTGATCAGGATACGGATAGGTTTCGGGAATTTTAATCTGATCTTTTCAAAAAATTGAACGCCCGACATCACCGGCATACGCTGGTCGGCCAGGATAATACAAAAATCTTTTTTCTCCAATATCTCTTCTGCCTCGACGACAGACGCCGTGATCGTGATGTCGTATTGCTTTCTGAAAGAAGCCTTGAACGAATGCAGGTTATGCTCCTCGTCGTCGATATAAAGAATAGTTATTGGTTTTTCATTCATCGAAAATCAGGAATAGGGCTTACTTTTCTTTTAACTGGAAGCGTAATTAAAAATTCTGTTCCCTCGCCTACCTCGGTATTAACCTGGATAGAACCACTATGGACTTCTATGATCTTGAAGACGATCGAGAGGCCAAGGCCCGTTCCGTCGCCCACCTGTTTGGTCGTAAAAAAGGGCTCGAATATCTTGTTTTTAATTTCCGGCGTCATTCCAGGCCCATTATCGCGTATGGAAATTGAAATGTTGTCAGGGTCGCTTAGCCACGTTTTTACCCATATTGTTGGGGTCTTGTCTTCCTGCCTGTCTTTGAGCAAAGCATAGATTGAATTAGTCAGTATATTCATAAATACCTGATTTAGCTTGCCTGCGTAACATTCGATACTTGGCAGATTGCCCAGATCTTTAACCAGCTGAATCGCATTGCCCATCTGATAATTCAGGATGATTAAAGTCGATTCTATGCCTTCGTTGATATTGACGATATTCAGGTCCAGCTCGTCGATGCGCGAAAAGATCTTTAGTCCCTTTACGATTTCGACAGTTCTGTTCGCCCCATCTTCCATACCCTTTAAAAGCGTGTCGAGCTCAGTTTTAATGTAGTCCAGCTCAAGTTCTGATTTCAATTGCTCAATTTCGCTCATTTTAATTTGCAAATCCTCAAGAGACACCACGTTTTGAATATTTTCGTACGAATCGAGGATTTCAAGTACATCGTCAATATCCCTTCTCAGGGGCTTGATATTGGAGCTTACAAAATTGATCGGGTTATTAATTTCATGCGCAATCCCGGCGGTAAGCTGACCTAATGAAGCCATTTTCTCGGAATCGATGAGCTGCGTCTGCGCGTCTTTGAGGCGGGTTAATGCCATATTCAGGTCCTGGTTGGCGAACTGAAGTTCGGCTGTACGCTCGTTCACGCTTTTTTCAAGGAATACATTCTGTTCCATGATGATCTTTTCGTTTTCCATCGAGATCCGGAGCGCCTGTGCCTGCGACTCTTCTCTTTCTTTCTTGAAAATATTGATCTTGTCTGCAAGTGCTATCGATAGTAATACAACTTCCATAATGGAACCGAACTGCATGGTGTAAGTCGTAAATACATTATAAGGCAGCACGTTTACATTGCGTAGAATAAAAAGGAAAAGGCCGAGCAGAAATATAGACCAGCCCAAAAGGAAAAGCTTGGCCGGGCGGTAATTTTCTCTGGATAACTTAATACTGATTACAAGACAGCAAAGCGCCCCGAAAGCGCCTGTAAAATCCACCACCCTGAAACTCAAAAGCTGGAATCCCGTCATATTCAGCACCGTGGATATAGAATACAGCACCACGATAATCGGCATAATGATCGTGGCACGGGGCCAGTTCTCTTTTAACTGCAGGAAATGCTTAAGGAAGTACATCACCGACACGCCCGCGACGCCGGAGAAGTAAATCGCTGCTACGGAATTGAAAGCGGGTGCATTTGGCCAGAGATATTTGAATGCATATCCCGAAAGTGTGGTTTGGGCCAATCCGATAGAAAGCACGTAAAGCACGTAAAAGAGGTAACTTCTGTCTCTCGTGGAAAAGTAAATAAATACGTTGTAAAGCACCATTACCACGATAATTCCGCAGAAAATGCCGTTGATGGTCTCGCCGATCTGGGCGGTTTCAAAGAATACCTCGCGGTCGCGCACAAGCAGCGGCAGCACGACCTGATTTGACCCTATTACTCTAAGATAGTAAGAATGCTCCTCGTTGGGACCCAAACCGAGCCGGAAAACGAGGTTCTGGTGTTTGATGAGCCGATCGCTGAAACGGTCGGTATTCGTGTAGGCTTCGGAGCGGACTTCGCTCTCGCTGATCTCAAAAAGCTCGCAGGAATGGATCGAAGGCTGGGCGAGTTCCAGGTACAGCATTTCCGCTGCCGAACTGTTTTTGATTGAAAACCTTACCCAGAAAGTGGATTGACTTAATCCGAGATTGGGAACCTCATCTTTGCTTTTGGCAAATCGCTGCACCTTGCGGACCTCGTCGAGGGTTAGTGAGCCCGATGTATCTTCATAAATTTCGAGGTATTTTCCAATGATCAGCGAGCCGTTTTTATAGTCCGCAGTTTCAGCGGAACTCTCTCCGGCGAATACGATCAATAAAAGTACAAGTAGCAGTCTCACCATATTATACCTTTATTTTAATATTCAGATCATAATGTAACGCGATCTCACCTTTCGGGCCCTGCTCAACTGCAAATTGAACGGGGTTATTCCTTAAACGTTTAATATGCTTCAATTCTTCTTCATGTGCAAGAGGCAATTGTTCCAGGTCCGTCACAACAATCGCAGTAGCTATCAGGCCTTCTTTAGGGTAATAGAACGTACCATTATTTCCCAATGTCCGGATCACCTCGAAACCAAGCCTGAGACACTGTCGCAATGTGGGCGGCGAACATAATGCAAGCAGCCTTGTAATATCAAGCCCGGTAGTAAGCGCAATACCAACCCGACCCAGAAAAACGCTTCCTATCCCGAATCCTGCAACTTCCTTGCTATTGAAAGCGCCGCAAAGCTCCGCAATTTTCTCATCCTTCAGCTCGTCTACGTAGCTGTAAATGCGCGTATCCTTTTTCGCAATAGCGTATTCCATCGGCATTTTGCGTGTTTCCTGCCGAACCTGAAGCCTGGCGCCGCCGTAGATTTTTCCGCCATCTTCCGACTCCACAATGATCACAAATGTATTTTCATCTTCCAGCCAATCGCGATTGGCGGAAGTTACCTGCTTAACCCCGTAAGCTTCTAAAACTTTTCTGTGCTCATCAATATATCTGAGGCAGGTTTCACTGTCTTCGGTAGATTTAAATGCTCGTATTTTAGCTACCATCAAATTTCGTCATTTACAATAAACAATATTTTATCTAGTGCCAGGCGATTCGTTTTAGTAGCTATCGTTGCAGACTTTTGTATTCTCAGAAGAAAAACCGGGCCTGATTCGATCGGCAGTTTCAGGGTGTTGTAAAAATGATTCGCTAAACGTTGAATTTTGTTCATATCTGTATTGTCGAGTCCGTCACCGTTTTTCATTCGCTCAAAAAGAACCGCCGGTGAATAAAGAATCTCTGCCGCTAGTCCGAGCTTTAAAGCCCGCAGCCAGATATCCTGAACTATTCTTCCCGAATCAAATGCTTCCTGTCCCGGTGATGTGACAGAAATAGCGGCAATGCACGGGGAAGTGGCGATCGTGCGACCGATCAGTCCGGCCACCAGATTGCCACCGTCAATATCTTTCAAGATCCCCGCAATCTTTTTGTCTTTTACGATCGAAAGCGCTGTTAATAAGCCAGGATCGGAGGTATAAGTGCTTAGCGGAATGCTGTTTTCACTTTCTGCATTTGCCTCCTCGTTCGTTTTGACAACCCTCCCGAAAAAGTCCGCATGCCCCTCATGATGCAGCAAAGTCACCAGGTCACAAGCACCGACAACTTCTGCGAGCTTGCGAATATGGTCCGAATCCTGGATAAAGTCAATCCGTCCGTGTATTATTCCGTGAGCGGCTTGTCCGAGGTAGTCCAGGTCAGTGTCTGTCAGTTGCAGCGATTCTCCCGCTGATCTGTCCGTCGCACGGATATGTATAAATGGCGAAAGCGAAGAGGCAATATCTACTGGTTCCCGGTTGCTAAATTCGATCGTCGCCACGAGGTCCGGCTTGTTATCTGCCGGAAAAATATGGCTTGTTGCGTGATATCCCAACTCAGCACTTTTGATCACCACATTCTGAAATGCAGCGCCAAGTGCAAAATGCGCTAAAATGTCCTTATAATATAAGAATGGCAGTGAGCCTGCTTTGTCATGAAAAAGGTACAGCCGGCCATTTCGGTGAATCCATTTCCATGGTTGTACATCACCGTAGGAAGGGGCATGAGATGCGGCTTCCACGATTAGTTTAATATGTTCCGGGTCGGGATAGATTTCGGGAGGACTGGCGGAAAGCGAATCCACTGCTACAATCGCAGCTGCCAGATCAAAAGGTTTCTCATTATGGATACTGACAGACTCAGCCGGGCTTACGGGAGTGTTACCCACCAGTTGTTCCAGATCCACATAATACCTGCCTGATTCTGTGAACTGATCTAGCAGGATCCTCCTTGAAACGTCGGCTACTACGCCGCCGCCGAGGGTTACTGCGCTGGCCAGCTGCGGCCAGGTGCTGATCGACTGCCCGACTTCCAGCAGCGACGCCCTGCCTCTGAGAGAAGCTTTCGACACATCAATAATCCGCATCACAAGTCCGACCCTGTCCGCAGGGGAAATATTTTGCAGCCTTTCTTTGGGAATATCACTTAGCAGGCCGTGCAGTATCGGCCGGTCATTGTGGAGATCAAACCTTTCCACATCGAGTAAACCCCTGTCACTGGTTTCCATTACAACCGGGATACCAAGTGGCCGGGCTGCTTCACGGCATTTTATCTTGATTTCAATATCATCACATTCGTCGATCAGCAGGTCCAGCTTACCGTCTCTGGTCAAAAAATCATTCAGATTATGGGTAGTGATTCCCTCGGTGTAGCATTCAATGTGAAGGAACGGATCGAGCTCTGCGATCTCCCGGGCGGTGATCACACTTTTATTGAGTCCGCAGTTGTGAATTCCAGTTCTGATCCTGTTGAGGTTACTCAATTCGAGCGTATCAAAATCGGCCAGCCGCAAGGAGCCGAACGATCTTTCGGTGGCGAGGGTCAATGCGACGGAGTGACCAACGGATAGCCCGATTATGCCAATCCGGCGTTTTGATAGGGAGTTTTGTTCCTGCAACGTGATTTTGTGCCGGTTGCGGGCGGTGCGGAGTTCAATGAAATCGGCCTCATCCAGCAAGTGCAGGAGGCGGTTCGACCAGGGATAATATACCCAGCAGCCTTCGAGGTCGGCGTCTTTTTCGGCTGTCCACCCGGCGTACCTTTCGTCGAGTTGTTGGTCGGATAAGCGTTGCCTGGGATTTCTGACCTTGATCAGCTCTTTCGACTGAGATTCGAACAAATTCAAAATGAGCGCATTGCGATATTCGCCTGTCAACAAATCAAATTTCTGCCGGTCAGCATATTGTTCTTTGGGAATGAATACCGGGCGGTAAATTGTGTTTAGGATCGTCTCAGCGTACATGTTGTAATTTTCGGAGGGCGCCTCTGAGAAAAGTCATTTTCCTTGTTTTAAGTTTTACAAAAATGTTCTTGATCTTAGTGTGCGCCATTGATTTTCCAACCCTACCAGTAAAAAAGTGTATTGGCAATAGTCGGTTAAACATTTACAAATTGCTGAAATTATTTTTGTAAAACTACCGCCAACGCACCGCTGCTGAAAATATTTGAAGAATGGTTACAAAAATATTTGATGAATAATGCCGTAAACCAGTTGGTCTCAGCATGTTTACAATTGTCTGCCGAGGTTACGTACCCGGATTTGGATTCAAGAATGTAGAATTATCTTTATATTATCATCGAGCTTACGATATTTGCAGTTACAACCAAGCCACCTCAAAGTTTAAATTTCATAATGGAAACTAAAGGGAAGATTAGCGTACTCTATGTGGACGACGAGATCAATAACCTCAACTCGTTCAAAGCAGCTTTCAGAAGAGACTTTAATATACTTATAGCCACATCCGGCCGGGAGGGTTTGGAGTTGTTGAAACACAACATTGTGCATGTGATCATCACCGATCAACGCATGCCTGAAATGACGGGGGTAGATTTCCTGATCGAAGTACTGAAAGAATACACTGATCCGGTCAGGATCCTGCTCACTGGGTACACTGATATCTCTGCTGTGATAGATGCGGTCAACAAGGGACATATCTACTATTACCTCAATAAACCTTGGGACGAGCAGCAGCTACGTATTATCATTAAGAATGCATACGAGATATTTCACCTGCGGGAAGAAAACAAAGAGCTGATCGAAAAGCTGCTCGATGTAAACGGCCAGTTAGAATTTCTTTTGAGACAAAATCTTCTTTCCTAGCCGCAGCAGGCGCGGGCGGTCTTCACTCCTTGGTAAAAGCAGCGTTTTGAAGTTGGTCACAGCGGGCACCATACCTTTAAGCAGGTAAGTAAGCACCGAAAATGCCGAAGTGACAAGAATCGCGAAAAATAGGATCGCCGTAAAGAGCAGATTCCCTATTGCTTTAAAAAATATGATAATGTCCATCTCCTGATAAGTTAGCGTGTTGATTCTATTCGATATAAAATCGTACCAGCACCTTATACTTCACTTCAAAATCAGCTTCTTCTGGCTTCGCTCCCTCAGCTGGTATCCTTTTTTAAGGGTAAATAATGTGCTTGGGAAATCCATCCAAAGCCGCATTTCACCTGCTAAATCATATTCAATCATGAAAAAAATTGTCGCAATAGGCGTGATATCCGGAGTTGTCTTATTTGTTTACCTGAATTCCCTGGCCAGGCAAATGGACGGAAAGCTTAGAAAGGAAAAAAAGGACGGAGAAATTGCTGAAAAAAACGAAACAGAAGGGTATTTTTACCACCAATCCTAGAGAGATCGGGAAACCGGCTCTACAAAACAAAGACGGTAAAGCGTTCTGAGGCCAATGCTGAGAAAAATATACTTCTGGAGTGCCTTTACCACACTCGTCTGGCTGTGTACCAACTGCGGCGGACCGTCGATGGTGCGTCCGCTGCCGGAGCCGGGAGGGGAGGATACCACCGGTATCGATACCTCTGTCGTGACCGATCCTGATACACTGATCGTAGATACGCTCCCGATCGTTAACCGGGATTCTGCCTTTGCATTCTCAAACCGTTTTGGGACAATCAATATTTTCACGGAGGCTGACCTGGTAAAAAAGTCCGGCGTTTATTATAAAGCGAACGATTTTATAGGCAGGCCGGTCACGCTGGATTACAGCTTTATTTCTGCGGCGAAAGATACCATGCAGCACAGGCCTTTTGTATTGATGGTACATGAAGGTGCGTTCCTATTTGGGACACTGGACAATGAAATGGGTAAAGCAACCTGGCTCGCCCGGAAGGGTTATGCGGCGGCTTCTATCAATTATCGTTTGGGCTTTAATGGCGGGAGCGAGCAAAACGCCTGTGGCGGTAACAATAGGGAAGTTGTGCAGGCTGTGTACCGCGCTGTGCAGGATACCTACGCGGCCCTCCATTATTTTGCCGGAAAAGCCGACGAGCTCAATATTGATCCGGCGCAGATGATACTGGCAGGCAGCAGTGCAGGCGCAATTACCATATCTGCATTGCTATATATGCGTGAAGCTGATTTTGAAGCATTGCTTCCCGGGATAGTAAAAACCCTCGGGCCACTGGACCCGAATCCGAAAGGCGCGCCTTACAGGGTACGCGCTTTGCTGTCGTACATGGGTTACGGTATTTTTAAAAGCAGCTATATTAATGCGGCAAATGCTAAGCCGACTGTATTTTTTCAAAGAACAGGGGATAATGTGCTGCCTTACCAGAAGGGGACTTTCCTTTCCTGCCCATTCTATCTCAGCTCCGAAGGCGCCAAGCCCGTTTCGGACCAGCTCAGACGATTGAAAGTTGCGTTTGAACTGAACTACCAGCCTGAAAAAGGCCACCACCTTAGCTACACCGAAGAATACGTGACGAACCGCTACGCGCAATTCATGAAGCGGCTCTGGGCTGGCAACCGCCACCAGGTCGTGAATGAAAACTTCAAAACGGTGGAGGATATCGAGATCAAATGATCAGGCCCGGGCTTCCTGCGCCTTTACACGTTTCTTTTTAATATCCATTAACGGGAAAAGTGATTTGAGAAAATTAGAAAATCTCAGCTCTAAATAATGATAAGATAATTGCGAAAGCGTGAGCGTGACTGAAAGCGACAAGAATAGCATAGCTGTGCCCGATCCAAAAATAGGGTAACCGAGTTTGGCAAAGAATATAGGGATAATTACCAAAACCGGCATGTGGATCAGGTAAATGGAAAACGACATATCGCCTGTCCGTACCAGCCAGGCGGGGAAATGCAACCGGGTGCCGGATTCATGGAATATGATCGCTAAGAACAATGCAAATGCACCGAAACCCCACTGGAATGGACCCAATCCTCCAAAGAACCCCGACAAGTATTGCCAGATCACTAGCAGCACTACCGCAGAAGTAAGCCCTTTTCTTGAAAACAGTGAAGTGAAAAATGCGTGCGTGACCGGATGAATGTAAAGAAGCCCGATGATTACGCCGTAGACAAAATTCCATATAATCGGGTTAGTGATCATATTCAGGTACCCTGAACCAAAGTCGGGAGACTGATCCGGTTTAAGGGTGAAATAGCCTGTGGCAACCGGAATTAAGACGAGCGTGATTAGAATTAGCAAAAAGAAAACCGGCCACCGGTATCTTGCAAAAAACAGCGAGACAGCGATAAGCAAATAGAAATAGATCTCGTAGTTCAGACTCCACCCAACAGAAAGTGTGGCATTACCGTAAAATGGCGCGTCGGTGTGGGTGAGCGGGATGAATAGCAGGCTCATTATCAGGTCTTTCATGAATCTGCTATCTGCCGAAAATCCGTGGTGGATATAGTAAAACCAGAGCGTCATAATCGCGTAGGTCGGCCAGATACGGATAAACCTTTTCACCATAAACTGGTAAATCGCCAGCGGCGACGACGGCATATTGCGGGTAATGTAAACCATAATAAACCCGCTGATCACAAAGAACAAAGCCACGCCAGCCGGGCCTGAACTGAACAGAAAGTCGACTTCCTGTTTGAAAGGCTCGCCTTTTGAGAAAACGTCTTTGGAGTGGTAAACCGTGACAATGAGCGCTGCGATAGCCCTGAGTATCTGAATGCTGTCAATCTTGGAATCGTTCCGGGGCAGTGTTGGCGCTTCGATCATATTTGAATGGAAGTTATCATTTTCAGTTCCTGCCGGCTTGCGCGTATATTGTGCGCCAAAAATGGATTAATTTCTTTTGAAACGCAGACATTTTGTTTAGAAAAATAAACGCAGGCCCGTGCACGGCATAATTTTTAACCTGCGAAGTTAACTAAGCCTATAATTTCGGATACATGAACGAACAACTGATCGTTAAGCAGGAAATACTGATTGAAGCGCCCGTTTCCAAAGTTTGGGAAGTGCTCATCGCCCCAAAATACATCAGGCAATGGGACGATCTGCCGCACGATTTTGGCGACTACTACCTGGAAGTCGGCCGGGTGATTGAATGGACCGGTTCTACGCGCCTTACAATAACAGAATGCGAACCGCACGAAAAACTGGTTATGAAACTCTATGCATTCAAATGGGAACTGCCCCCGGCATCCTACGATATCGCGTACACTTACCAGCTTTCTGTTGAAGACAGCGGAACACGGCTGTCACTGCAAATCGGAGATTTTTCCGCATTGGCAGATGGTAAGAACTACTACGACAGCTCGCTCGAATTTGCAGGCGCAGCACTGGAAAAGATCAAAAGTTTAGCCCAAAACAGGATGTAATGGTAGAGCGGTAATTATCTTTGTAGGACTCGCTTCAGAAGACCATGGAACCAAAGGCAAAGCTTTATTACGACATCAATGAGGTAGCGGAACTGCTTAAAGTGGAGGCGCCGACGCTGCGTTTCTGGGAAAAGAAATTTCCCCAGCTGGACCCCAAAAGGGACGCCAGGAACAGACGAAGGTATACCGAAAGGGATATTGAGATCATCAAAAAAATCATGCACCAGCGCGACAAGCAGGGCCGCACGATCAAAGGTACCCGTGAGCAGCTGCGGAGAAAAGAAGAATCTGAGTTGATGATCCAGCGATTAATGCGTGTACGGAAGTTTCTGGTCGAGCTGAAAGACAACTTGTAGCTTTCAATTTATTCCTTTTAAAGATATTAAATGAAACACCTATTTTGTCTGGCATTGAGTGCTCTTATCTTATTCGGAGCCGCAGCGCAGACTTTCGAAACGGCGTCACTTCGCCGGCATATTACCTTCCTGGCTTCGGACGATCTGGAAGGCAGGGGTACTGCCAGCCTGGGCGAGATCCGGGCGGCCAATTATATAGCAGATCATTTCAAAAGTTTGGGGTTGAAACCTGCGGGGACCGGCGACAGCTATTTCCAGCCTTTCGATGTTTCTTTTGCTATTGAGGGTAAAGCACATTTGATGACGGGCCGGAATGTGGTGGCATTACTCGATAATGGTGCCCCTAAAACCATCGTGGTGGGCGCGCATTACGATCACCTCGGAAAAGGTTTTCAGGGAAGCTCGCTTTCGCCCGACAGCAAAAATATGATCCATAACGGTGCAGATGATAATGCCTCGGGGACGACGGGAGTGATGGAACTGGCGAAGTACTTTGCCGAAAACAATGTTAAAGAAAAGCATAACTATCTTTTTATAGCTTTTTCAGGCGAAGAGTTGGGGCTGATCGGTTCGAAACATTTTACCGAAAAACCCACTATTCCGCTTGCTTCTGTATCCGCGATGATCAATATGGATATGATCGGGCGGCTGGATGAAGCGAAAGGTATTATCGTTTCGGGGTGGGGGACCAGCCCGGTTTGGGGAAAGCTGATCCCGGGTCTTGCAAAAAAACAGAATTTGAGTTACACCGTGGATTCTTCCGGTGTCGGCGCTTCTGACCATACTTCCTTTTATCTCAAAAATATCCCGGTCGTGCAGTTCTTCACGGGCGCGCACGGCGACTATCATAAGATTTCGGACGATCCTGACAAGATCAACTACGAAGGAGAAGCCAGGATACTGTCGCTCATCGCCGGCCTGCTTACTAAGCTTGACAGTGAAACCGGTGAACCCGAGTTCGTAGCTGCCGGCAACCCGCACGCAGGGGCGACGACCAGCAATTTCAAGGTAACACTTGGCGTAATGCCGGATTATAGTTATTCCGGAAAAGGGCTGAAAATAGACGCAGTATCAAAAGCTCGGCCGGCTGAAAAAGCGGGGATATTACCTGGCGATGTGATTATGAAACTGGCTGGCGAGGAAATCGGCACTATTTATGATTACATGGAAATCCTGAGCAAACACGAAAAAGGCCAGCAGGTAGATGCGGAGTTTATACGCGGCAAAGAAACCAAAAAGGTGAAAATTACTTTTTAAAAACCTCAGTTAATAGCTCCGCGTTTCCCGAGTTCAATCGCTTCCATCTGGCTGATCAGCCCGTCGTGCATATTGAAGCGCAAGACGGTGCGGATCTTGTGAAAACCTTCTTTTCCCGCTGCTCCTGGGTTAATGTAAAGCATATTGTTCAGCTTCGGGTCGCGGATTACCCTCAGAATATGGGAGTGGCCGCAAATGAAAATGTCGGGCAGAGTCGATTTCAGTGTCGGCATGACGATCGGGTTATACCTCGGGGGCGCGCCGCCAATGTGCGTGATCCAGATCCGGAATCCTTCCAGTTCGAAATGCTGGTGCTCAGTGGTACGAATCTGAATTTCAGTATTGTCGATATTCCCGAATACCATCCTGGTCGGCTTGAACGCTTCCAGCTTTTCAATAATCTCCACCGAGCCAATATCCCCCGCGTGCCACACTTCGTCACAATTGGAGAAATGATTGAAAATCCTTTCATCCAGATAACCGTGTGTGTCCGATAGCAAGCCGATACGCTTCATTTTTCCTGTTTAATACTGAATAGAATTGCAAATATGGCCATTGAAAATCCTTCCCGGAATGTTTTGTGAAATTTTTGTTAAGTTAAAGTAACTTATATATAAATATTTTACAGATATTGTACAGCAAAACTTAATTAAAGTTAAATTTATCTCATTTCTGTATAAATTTTCACCAAAACTAAATTTGTAGTTGTAAAGTGTTTCTCCTTTGTATATTATTGTAAAAATGTAATTCGTCAGTTACAAACCTTCTTACCAAACCTTAGCCACGCCTTGAAAAAAATCTTACTCCTGGCCATTCTATGTCTCACATTGTCGGTTGCGCACGCGCAGACTTCGGGACGATTTACATTGAAAGGAAGCACGGTCGATACTGCCGGTGTCCCGCTTCCGGAATCAACGGTGATGCTGCTTACACCCAAAGATTCGACGCTTGTCAACTTCGCGCGGACAGCCAAGGATGGGACTTTCGAATTCAAAAATGTGAAGCGGGCCAACTACCTCATCAAGATCACTTACGTGGGGTATCTTCCTTACCAGGAAGCTGTTAAACCGAAAGACGATGATGTTACGGATCTGGGAAAGATCAAAATGACATTTATGGACCAGGTACTGTATGATGTGGTGATCAAGGCATTTCGCGCGCCGCTGAGTATTCGCGGCGATACGATTGAATATGACCCAAAAGCATTTAAGGTACAGCCAGGCGCGTCGGTCGAGGACCTGATCCGGCGGCTCCCAGGCTTGCAGGTAGACCAGGACGGGACGATCAAGGCGCAGGGAGAAACGGTCAAACGTGTAACGGTAGACGGTAAGCGCTTTTTTGGAGACGATACCAAGGCTGCAACGAAAAATTTACCAGCCGAGGCGATTTCCAAAGTGCAGGTATTTAATGAAAAAACGGAACAATCCAGGATAACCGGTGTAGACGATGGTAAACACGAGAAAACGCTGAACCTGCAATTAAAGGATAGTCACAAAAAAGGCGGTTTCGGAAAAGCTACACTTGCCGCGGGTACCGATAAACGTTTGGAGGGAAAGATCAATTACAACCGGTTTAATGAGAAAAATCAGTTCTCGGTGATCGGTCTTGGAAACAATACCAACCAGGGCGGCATGTCGTGGGACGATTACCAGGATTTCAAAGGAAGCCAGTCTTTCAACTGGGGCGACGACGGGGATTTCGGGTTTGGCGGCGGAGTCAGATATATCTCGTTTGGTGGTGATGATGATGAAAGTTTGACGATCCAGGCGGGTAGGGGAGCGCAGAACCGGGGTTTCAACAAGAACTGGGCAGGCGGCGCAAATTATAATTTTGACACAAAGAAAACCAAGTTCAACACCAGCTACTATTATAACCAAACCACGCAGGATCTGGATGCCACCGCGCGGCAGACGAACTTCCTCACCAATTCAGCATTTACGAAGGTGGATACCAACGGAAGGTTGAACTTCAATGAGAACCACAGAGGAAGTTTGCGGTTTGAAAAAACGATCGATTCGCTGAATACGCTGATCGTGTTGTCCAATATGCGCATTGGGAGTGGTACTGCCGACTATTTCAGCCACCAGGAATTTTTCCGCGGGGCGCAGGATACCACCCAGCTTTCCAATACCAGCGACCAGCGCAATTTTTCTGATTTCAATTCTTTTGCTCTGGGCAATACTGCTATTTTCCGTCACAAGTTCAAGAAAAAGGGAAGGAACTTCGCTGCGAGTTTAGCGTACAATGTCAATAATTCCGAAGGTACGATCGATCAGAAATCGACCAACCGGTTTTTCAGAACTTCGGAAACGACTCCGGATAGCATATTGAATATCAATCAAACCAACTATACAAAGAGTTTGCGGAACCAGATCAAGGGGAGTGTACTGTTTATAGAGCCTTTTGCGAAGAAGTTCGTTGTGGAGACATTCTATAATTATAGCCTGAAAAGTGACGATGTCGACCGGGATGTATTTGATATCAATGAGAGCGGGCCGGTCAGGAACACGAATCTGAGCCGCTATTACCGCAATATCTCAACTTATAACCGCCTCGGAACTTCGGTCAGGTATTCGCATAATGGGTTAAATATAGCAGCGGGAGTCGGCGCACAGCAGATTCACCTGGACGGTAAGTTTTCAGTGGATCAGAACGACGCAGTCCGTACCAATATCGACAGGAAGTTCTTCAATTTCGTGCCAAACGTTTCCCTGAATTTTGACCTGAAACAAAACAGATATCTGTACGGTGGCTATAATGTGTCCGTTCAGGAGCCTAATATCCGTGACCTGCAACCGATCGTCGATAACAGTAACCCGCTGTATATCCGGGTAGGTAATCCGAATCTGGTACCAACTGTGAACCACTCTGTGAATCTGGGCTACAACTATTTCAATCCGGGCAGCTTTATACAAATGTTCTTCGGGGCTTATTATAACTACTATGACAATCAGGTGATTTATAGTCAGCGGGTATCTGAAAATCTGGTTACTACCACGATGGCGGAAAATATCAGTGGCGGTAAAAACTTCAATTTGTACGGTAATTATGGTTTTCCAATCGTAAAAACAAAGAGCAATTTCAACATCAATGCTTCGTATAACCGGGGCAACAACCTGACGAATATCAACGGCGAGCTGAACGAGACGAAAAACAACGGTTACAACTGGGGCGCGCGACTGGATTTCACACCGAGCGACAAGTTTACGGTTTACACCAATGCAAACTGGAATATCACGGATACCAAATATTCGATCAGCTCGGGGCAAAACCAGAAGATCATCAATACCAATTATGGAGCTGAAATGAATGTTAAGCTGCCTAAGGATATTTACTTCAACAGCCGCTTTTCATATAATTCTTACGTAAACAACCGTTTCGGTTTTGACCAGAAAATGCCGATCCTGAACGTGTCAGTATTTAAAACCATGCTGAAAAGCAAAAAAGGGGAGATCAGACTATCAGCATTTGACCTTTTCAACAAAAACCGCGGGATATCGCAGTCGGCTTATCAGAACTTTGTTTCACAGGAGCAGGTACGCACATTGGCGAGATACTTTATGCTGAGCTTTACCTACAATATGCGCGGGGTAGCGCATTCGGTTCGCCGGAAAGGTTTTGGATATTAATCAACAATCAATTATTAGGAGTTATGAAAAAATTATTTGCCCTGTTCCTGGTGATCGCCGGCTTGCCCGCATTGGCCCAGTCAGACGGCTTGGTTGTTACCTACGAACGGACATTCTTCTGGTCGAAAGTGTATGAAAAGCTGACATTCTTATCGGAAGAAGAAAAGAGCAGGATGAAAAATTCCTGGGGCGTAAACGATGAAGGCTGGAAGAGCAAAGGTCAACTTGTTGCAAGCCCGGGTCAAAGTAAATATGTGGAACTGGAAGAGGAAGCCGACGGCGGTTACCGGGGCCGTAAGAGTGAATACCTTGTTTTCCGCGATTTCGATAAAGCTAGGAAAATGGAGCTGGAAGAGTTTGCCGGAAAAATGCTGCTCATAGAGGACACATTGATTGCGCCAAAATGGAAAGTAATGAACAAGATCAAGGAAATTGGCGGGTATATGTGTATGATGGCAGTTTCGGAGGATTCTATAAAAGGTCAGAAAATTGAAGCCTGGTTTGCCAACGATCTGGCTTACGGCAGCGGCCCGGAACGCTACTACGGCTTGCCGGGAATGATCCTGGAAGTGGACGTAAACGACGGCGAAATGCTGCTAACTGCCATTAAAGTTGAGAAAAAACCGGTGGCCGAACTGCTTGCATTGCCGAAGAAGATCAAAGGCAAAAAGATCACGACGACGGAGTACGAAAAGATGATGACGACCCACTTCCGCGACAGCATCAAATCACGCCGGAACCCGTACTGGGCTGTGAGGTATTAGAGTGAGATTAGAATTGTTAATATTTGCTAAGGAGCTTCCAAAAAGGGGAAATTGTAAATCACAATTTCCCCTTTTTACGTACCTTTGCGCTTTGAAAACGCATCCCAGGGTTTTCTGGCTCGATATTTTTGTTGTCAGTGTAGTTGTACCATGTTTTACTTAACAGTGTTTAATTTTTTTAACAACCCTTGTTCCCTATGAAAAATACGCTTTTAGCAGTTGCTATGCTCTTCGTACTTGGCTCATGCGCCAGTAAGAAAAAGCTACTTACAGCGCAGAAACAGGCTAATGAAATTCAGATTCAATTAGACAAAGCGAGAGCTGACCTGAATGATTGTGACAGCAGAACTGCTGGTTTGAATAATGATTTAAAGGCTAAAAATGACGAGTTGACCAGCAAAAATGCCAAATTGAAAGAGCTGGAAGAACAAGTTGAATTCTTGAAAAAGAACAATAATAACCTGCTTGACCGTATGTCTGATCTTTCTGTGATCAGCAAGGAAGGTTCTGAAAGCATTAAGAAATCGCTTGCTATGATGGATGCACAAGGAACTCAGATCAGAGACCTGAATTCAAGCATTCAAAAGAAAGATTCTTTGAACATGGCGCTGGTACTTAACCTGAAACGTTCACTGGCTGACGTAAGTGACGAAGATGTTCAGATCGAAGTGAAGAAAGGCGTAGTTTACGTTTCTCTATCGGACAAAATGCTTTTCCGCTCAGGAAGTTCTGTGATCAATACTCAGGCTGAGAGCGTGTTGAGCAAAGTAGCCAAGATCCTGAACGACTACAAAGAAATCGAGATCCTGATCGAAGGTCACACGGATAATGTACCTATCGCGACAGATAAAGTGTCTGATAACTGGGATTTGAGCGTTTTGCGCGCTACTTCGGTTGCTCGTACACTTCAAAAGAAATACGGTGTTGAGCCGGTTCGTATGATTGCAGGTGGCCGTGGCGAATATTTACCCAAAGTGGCAAACGATTCTGCTCCTAACCGCAGCCTGAACCGTCGTACCGAGATCATCATTACTCCTAAGTTGGATCAATTCTTTAATCTTTACACACCTAACGCGGGTAAATAAGATTATTGCAGATATTCAGGAGCCCGCAGGATTAGTCCCGCGGGCTTTTTTTATTCATCCCAATCCCGATTATCCAATGTCAGAAACTGTACCTACCAGAGAAACCATTGAAGCGGCGCACCAACTGGTGGCTCCCTGGATCCATCGCAC
Source organism: Dyadobacter sp. CY343 (assembly GCF_021390335.1). GTDB lineage: Bacteria > Bacteroidota > Bacteroidia > Cytophagales > Spirosomataceae > Dyadobacter. The sequence continues at coordinate 1,091,143 of NZ_JAJUXK010000001.1, forward strand.
GCCGGTCATGACCTCGCAGTTCTTTAACCGGCTTTGTGGTGCGGAGCTTTTTTTCAAATGCGAGAATTTGCAAAAGATAGGCGCATTCAAAGCGCGGGGCGGACTGAATGCGATCTTATCCCTGTCGCCTAAGCAACTGGAAAACGGGGTTACCACGCATTCTTCCGGTAACCACGCGCAGGCGATCGCATTTGCAGCGGCCAAAGTTGGCGCCAAAGCTTATATTGTAATGCCTGAAAATTCTTCGCTGGTCAAGATCAGGGCGGTGGAGGAATATGGTGCGGAAATCACGTTTTGCGTCAATACACCGGAAGCCCGGCAGGAAACGGTGGATCAGATCACTGAAAAAACGGGCGCTACATTTATTCATCCTTTCAATAATTATGAAGTGATCGCAGGGCAGGCAACTGCCGCCAAAGAGCTGATCGAGGACGTGAAAGTGCATCTTGATGTGATCGTGGCGCCGGTAGGAGGAGGAGGATTGCTGAGTGGTACCGCACTTTCGGCGCGCTACTTTTCGCCGGAAACGGAAGTGTACGCAGGCGAGCCGGAAGGAGCGGCCGATGCAGTATTGTCTTTCAGGAGTGATAAAATTGAAAAAGCACCTTACGTGAAGACGATCGCCGACGGGTTGCTGACCTACCTTGGAGACAAGACGTTTCCGATCATTAAGGAACACGTGACGGACGTTCTGCTCGTGTCGGACGAAGAGATTATCGCCGCAATGCGCTATCTCTGGGAAAGGATGAAAATCGTTGTCGAGCCTTCGGGAGCAGTTTCGCTTGCGGCTATTATCAGGAACAAAGAAGCCTTTACAGGGAAGAAGATCGGCGTGATACTGACCGGTGGGAATGTCGATTTAGGGAAACTGCCATTCTGATAATCAGTAGAATCGAAGAAAAGCGGAATTTTCATAAAGAATAGTATGCGGATCGGGCTTAAACACCGTTATAGAGAAAATAATTATATTTATCGAACCAACAAACTGGTAACTATTTACACCAAACATTGAAGTATGAAAAAGCTGATTTTTTGTTGCCTGGTCGTTTTAATGGGCGCTTGCAAAGACAAAAAGGAGAATGTGGAGCCGGAGACCGATTTCGCTCCTGATTTTGCCGGAGTCTATGCTACAACAACAGTAATACCGCCGTCAAGGACCGATTTTAACTGGGTTGTTACTCAAAATGCAAAGAACCAGCTGAATATCGTTTTCACAAAAGACACTGAGGTTTCAGCTGCCGGAAGTACGATATCATTGCTGCAAACCTACAAGCTGATCAATGTAAAGACGACCAGCAAAGATATGATCGAGCTGGACGAAACTGTGGATGTGGAGCAAAGCAATGGAAAGCAGCTCAGACAGAAAGTTCAGGGAACAGGTACAAGAGTGATCAATAAGGACGGAATTCCGCAGATCAATATTACCTTGAAACTGACTGACGCGAGTACCAACAATGCAATCGAAGAGTACCTCGAATTCAAGAAGAAATAAGTTAAGAAAAGAAATACTATCAAAAGGGGCGGCTGACATATCAACCGCCCCTTTTGCTTTTTATCTTCCGCAAATGCCCGTGAAATCGCAATACGTGCAGATCGTCAGATCGTCCGTTTTGCGGAAAGGAATATCGGGATCGAGCATTACATTCAATATATCAGCCAATATCTCCTCCGACTTCCGGATAAAATCTCCCGGTGCCAATTCATCCGTCAGTTCCATGGGGTTTGAGACCTGGCTTTTGGGATCGCGGAATGAATAAAAGCCTGATTTCACCGCAAAATCGCCGAAATTGTACGTGGTATCTCCCAGCTTCAATCCGTTTTCATCGAGCATTTTCCGGTACATCAGGTATTCGTACATCCACAGCTGGCGTACATAGCCCATTTTTCGATCCGGGTCTGTCTTTAAAACTTCTTCCCGGCGTTCTGGGTCTGCGAGTTTTTGCTTTCCCGCTACCTCTACGCTACCCGTTTTGTAATCCATCACAAATAGCTTCCGATCCTGCTCGTCGAGTTCGATACGATCTATTTTTCCGCCAAGGCGCACGGGCGTGTAAGTTCCCTGCAAAACGAGCTCGATCTTCGTACTGATCTTTTGTTCTGCCGCCAGTATTTTCCGGCGCGGCCTGAGCTGCATCTGATGTTTGAGAAACACCAGGATCTGCTGCTCGCCGATCTGATAATAGATCCTGTTCAGGCCGAGGTCAGTCACATATCCTCTGAAAAGCCGGTCAAACTCTTCTTTGAGCGCGGTCTTGATCTGTTCCTCGGAAGGGTCGATATTACTCAGGAAAAATTCGAGATCCAGACGTTCCAGCGCGGCGTGGAGCCACGTCCCGATCTTATCCATTCCCAGCTCTTCTTCCACTTCTTCCTTCTCTTTTACCCCCACAATATGTTTGAGATAAAACTGCATCGGACAACGGATGAATTCATTTAAATGTGTTGGATAAATGCCTTTATTCGCCAGATACCCACGAATTGCCAAAAGCAAAGCTTCATCTTTCCTTACAGATTCTTCAAGTTCCTGCTGTTGTTGTCCGTCAAAAACGACCCGCTTATGCTCGATACTGATCTTCGGATTGTATTTAGCGAGCTCAAATTCAAGTTGCTGGATAAACCTGCTTTTCTCGCCACCTCCGGGCGCATTACTTGTACTCGTGTAAAGCAAATGCACCTCGCTCGCGCGTTGCAACAAACGGTAAAAATGGTACGACATCACCGCTTCCTGGTGCAAATGCGTCGGTAACCCCACCGTCTGCGCCGCGTCGAAAGGGATCAGTGAATTCTGCCTTTTTGCCTGGGGTAATGTGCCTTCATTGAGCGATAGAATGATAATGCGTTCAAAATCCAGCGCCCGCGTTTCCAGCATTCCCATGATCTGCAAATTGCTAACCGGCTCTCCGCTGAAAGGAATGCGCGTTTGCCGGATCAGTTCAAACATAAATGAACGCAGCGTCCGAAGCGTGATCAGCTCGGTTTTTTCGTCAATAGTTTGTTCAAATTGTTTGAGCAGGGTATAAAAAAGGTAGAGATACTCCGTTTCCAGCGCGTTTTTGTAATCTTTATAAACATCACGCAGCAACTCGATCAGCTGGTAAAAGGTCTGCAAAACCTGATTTGGCTTGTTCTTTTCCCAACGCGTGAATAGTACCCGGAAAAGCGGATGATTTTCTCCCAGCATCAGCAGCTGCTCCGAGTCGAGAAAAACCTGGTTACCGTTCGTGATCTCGTATAATGTCTTTTGAATGATTGTCTGGCCGCTGTCAGAAGGTTTCAAAGCAACATATTCATAATGCCGGATAAACGGGTGGTTCAGGACCTTATCAATCGACTTATGCCCAAATTTTGGGATCCTGATCATTTTGCCGGCCTTGCTTTTAAACTCAACTACATTCTGTTGCAGGTCGAAAATGCTGTCGATTAATGTATATAACAGCGAATTCCGCATGGAAAGGCCCATTGTCACATTGAGGTCGAGCACATTTTCGTCGAGTGAATAGAGCATGGGCATCAGCAAGTTCTCGTCTGCAAGCACAATTGCAGTCGGGACCTGCGCAGCTTCGGGGGATGCTCTTATAATCTGGTAAAGCTGCCCTGCTACTTTTGTCTGCAAAGTCGCGTTAGGTACGCCGTACACCGTAATGTGTTTGGAGCTCGAAAGCAGATCGTCGCTGATCCAGTTCCACGGGCCGAATGCGCCGCTTTTCTGGTAGTCCCGCAAACTTTTACCCGCTTCCACATTTTTGTTCTCGGACATATAATACCGGTCGCTGTCCCAGAAAACTTCTGCTTTTTCTGCTTTAACCAGCGTAGTAACAATCACCCGCTCCGACTCGGTGAATGCATTAAAACCTGCGAAATAAATCCGCTCGTAGTCAGCCCGTTGCAGTAAAAGCTCCTCAACATCTTCCGCCAACTGCCGGTACGCCATGCCGCGGTACGCTTTTCCTTTCTGTTCCAGCTTTTCGCGAAACAGTCTGTACAGAGTTTTTATATTTTGAAAAAGAGAAAAATACTGCTTATGCCCGCCTTCACTTTGCAGCGACCTGCCTTCGGGTAAGTTTTGCTGCCACCTTTCAATCGCCTGGGCTTCTGATAAATAGTCGAATAAATAGTCCGTTTTTACGAGGTACTGATCAATTTTATCAAGATCATTCAGCAAAACAGCCGCCCAGCCCATAAACCGCTCAAACTGCACCTCGGGATCGATATCGCGGAAGGTTTCATACAGATCAAAAAGCAAATGAACCGGATCCTCGATTTCCAGCGTACACATACTTTCCACAAAATCGTCGACCGCGATCACAGACGGGCTCATCATCGGTTCAGTGGTTTCGATCGCCAGCTCCTGCATTAGAAAAAACGCTGCCCGCCGCGTCGGTACAACGATCTGAACCCTTTCCAGCGAAGAATGATTGGCTAATATTCGTTTTGCAACGGAATTGAGAAAGGACTGCATAAGATATTGGATAAGAGCGGCTTAGTCGAAAAGCGGCCAGTTGATCCCGAAAGAAAATGCGCGGGCCAGACCGAGGTATTCGGGTGTTACAAAATATCCTTCCGGGAAAAGGTTAAAATTGCCTCCCTGGTTGAGATATGCCATTTTGAAAAACAAACGAACCCTTTTAATGCGGACATTCGCAAAAACGTCCACCACAACATTCTGATCGAGCCGGTCGGTATTCTGTAAGTGAAACTGTTGTGTAACAGGCATATAAGCATCTGCCAGATAGGAAGAACGATATCGCGCCGACAGTCCCAGCTGAATGAAAAGCACTTTGGCATACACAAAATCAAATGTAGCCTCGCCGCTCGCAAAAACCGTCGGTACGCGCAGTACGTCCTTATTATCGTTCAAAGTGAGGTAACTCATTGCCGTGAAATTCCAGCGGTTGAGGTGAATACCTGAGTTGAAACCTACCCGCAGCAGTCGGAAACCGGCATTGAGCTGGCGCGGCGCGGCGGACGTGTCGTAGTAAATGAAATCGTTGATCTGGTGAATCTGTATTTCGGGCACGAACTGGATTTTCTTGGTTTTGAGCGGAAGCGACGCATAGATCGTCTGCACTTTTGTAGGGTCAAAGTTATTTCGCCACTCAAAATGGTTACTCAAATACCGCTCTACCAGCAGGTCAGGCGCGGTTTGAATACTCTGAAAACCTGCCTTTCCCCACTTCGTATTGAGCTCACCTTTAAGCCGGTACTCCACATTTTTGGCCAGGTTAAGATCCGCTTCGGCGGTAAGGTAGTTAGCAGAATCTTTCAAATAGTAACCAGCCCAGGCGCCGATGATATTGTCAAATCTTAAACCGGTTCGGTAAGAAGTGTAAATGTCACCCACATCGTTGCCGAGCTGGCTCGCGCCCCGCATTCCGTAAAACCGCTGGCGAATGTAAGCACGGTAGTTGAAGCCCGAATAATATCCTTTGATACCCACCTTGTTGTCCAGGAGTTTGTAGTAAATATCCTGTCGCGTCTGGGTTGAATCGAATCTGAAGCGGGGATAAATGCCTCTTTGCAGTCCGCGTTCCAGGTCCAGGTCTGTGAACCGGTTGATCGTACTTTGGAAATCGGCCTGCTGAAAAAGCTGGAATCCGTTTGCGAGCCTGTATTGCTGGTACAAATGGAACACGTGCCGCCGTTCCCAGGAGTTGGCATCGTCGCTGATCTTGGCAGCCCCGTCGTAGGAATATTTCTGCTTAACCCCCTCAATTTCATTGGGAATGATACCGCCCTGCTCGCGCACTTTCTGGTTCATGTGCCGGTAATGCGCCAGGATCAGGTATTTTTTGTTTTTGGAAAAAAAGCTGGTGTGTAAAAGCAAAGTCCAGTTTTGGCCCAGCAATGCTTCCGAATTGATCGTATTGGCAAAACCATATTGCTTATTGGAGGTAAACCGCTGGCCGCGAATCCCGAAATTGAAGCGGGAATGCACATTTTGCGTGTAAACGAAGGTACCCATCGAAGTTTTGCGTCCCCCCGAAAGAAAGTCCAGCTCGGTATGCTGGGAGCGGGTATCGATGTATTTAACTTCTTCCTGCTTGATCGCGTAAGCGTCGTACGCACGAAAGCCCAGTTGCTGCCCAATATCTTCTCGGGGCTGATAAAGTAAGTTTCTGGTTGCAGTAACTGCATTACCCAGGTCCGCCAGCTTGCCCCAGGCTTTGTCCATCGGAAGCCACCTGTGGAAATTCGTCAAACCGGTATCTACCCGGTAACGCACCGAGTCGCGGTTGTTGAGGATATCATTTTCAAAGTAATGCAGGGTGGTGTGCGGGCCGTAGACATTCTTGGTACTATCGTCCAGGATCTGACCGCCACCCTGTGCTCCGCCGCCGCCGGTCCGTGACCCGGTGCCTCCGCCTCCGCCAGGCATTTGCATACCTCCGGGCATCCTTACCTGGGCGTTTGCCAGTGGTGCAAATAAAAAACATGTTAAGATCCACAGTGTGGCGTAAAAAACAATTCTCATAGAGGAAACTATCGTGCTGCGGTATTTTGAAGTGCCTCAATGCGCGAACCGAACCAGGCATTGAAACGGTCGGTATCGCTGCCAAAATGGACTGTTACGGGAATATAAGCAAATCGGTCAATATGTCCGGACTGCGCTACAAACGGCTTCAATTTGACCATATCCTTTTCAGTTGTTAATACAAAAGTACCGTTTTTTAAGTACTTAATCAGTTCTTCCACGTCTGCCGCCTTGTAATTATAGTGATCAGGGAAAAGCATCTGATCTAAAACGTGAAAGTGGGTGTCAACATATCTGATGAAGGGGCGTGGATCTGCAATTCCGGCGGCTATTTTAACATTCTTTAACTTCACAGGCGAGCCAGCGTAAGTCAAAGGTTCGGCATAATCGGTTTTTGAGAAAAATACCGGTACGTTTTCGGAGGTATATTGATTGATCTGCTCCGTGATCTGTTTTCGTGTCAGCGCGTCGGGCTCGTGCGGACATTTCGTTACAATTACTGCATCGGCCCGCTTGGCACCGTTCCGGTTTTCCCGCAATCTGCCGGCAGGAAAGGGGAGGTCTTTGTAGAATGGCCGATTGAAATCATTCAGTAAAATATTAATATCCCGCCGGATCGCCCGGTGTTGAAACGCGTCGTCGAGCAGGATGATCCCGGCTTCGGGTCTTATTTCAGCCAGCCGGGCCGCACCCGCAGCGCGATCTTCACTTACCACAACGGTAACCGGCTTGTTTTTGAATTTATTATAGAATTGTAACGGTTCGTCCCCGATGGTTTCGGCAGTGGAATTATCGTCGGCCAGCAAAAAACCTTTCGTTTTCCGACCATACCCACGACTTAAAATTGCAATACGGTTCCGGGCAGAAAGCAGGTTCGCGAGGTACTCAGTTACAGGTGTTTTGCCCGTTCCGCCCACCGTAATATTGCCAATAGAAACAACGATCTGTGACGCTTTTCGAGAAGAAAATGAGCCGCGATCGTAAAGCTGGTTTCGCAGGTCCGTAACCAACCCATATACGCGCGAGAACGGGCTCAATGCTGTTTTTAACCACGGACGATCTTTCATATAGGCTGCATAATTACATATTTTTTGTCTAATATTGTGCCCCTTTTAAATACCTGACACCACGTTCCCATGCCGTTAAAAATTGTGTACAAACCCTGTACGCTTCATTTTCGTAAAGAAGCGGGTACCTCGCGGGGGATACTTACACAAAAAACTTCCTGGATACTGCAAGTTACAGATTCAGAGCAGCCTGGGTTGACCGGTTATGGTGAATGCGGCCCGCTTCCGGGTCTCAGTGTCGACGATCTGCCCGACTTCGAAACGCAGCTTATTGATGTCTGCGAACTTTTCAACAGCCTCGACCTCGACGTTTTTCCATTTAATCTAGGCATTATCCTCGACCAGGTAGTGCCGCAGCATTTGCCTTCCATTCGGTTTGGCGTAGAAAGCGCTTTACTTGATATCATGAAAGGAGGCAAGCGTAAACCTTTCAAAAATGACTTTTCTGAGGGTAAAACGGGCGTGCTGATGAATGGGCTGATCTGGATGGGATCGTTCGACGATATGTTCGCGCAGGTAGAAGAGAAACTTTCGCAGGGTTTTACAACACTAAAAATGAAGGTAGGGGCGATCGATTTTGACAAGGAATGCCGCATTCTCGAATCAGTTCGCAGGCGCTATAATAAAGACCAGATCACACTGCGCGTCGATGCAAACGGTGCTTTTAAGCCGGAAGATGTGGAGCAAAAATTAGCAGCACTTTCAGCTTTTGACCTGCATTCTATCGAACAGCCGATTAAAGCTGGCCAGCATACATTAATGGCCACATTATGCCAAAATTCACCGGTCCCCGTCGCACTCGATGAAGAGCTGATAGGGGTATTTGATTACCGTGAAAAGTTTGCGCTGCTTAAAAAACTGAATCCGCCGTTTATCATTCTCAAACCTACATTACTTGGCGGTTTCCGGCACACGAGCGAGTGGATCGAGATCGCGAACCGTTTGCAAATCGGTTGGTGGATCACCTCCGCCCTTGAATCCAATATCGGACTTAACGCAATTGCGCAATACACAGCTGCCTTCAACAACCCGCTCCCACAAGGTTTAGGCACCGGCCAGTTGTATGTAAATAACTTCGAATCGCCGCTGGAAGTGCGCGAGGGATATCTGTATTATAATGTGGAGAAGGGCTGGGAATTGCCGGCGTTATAATTGGATTACCCCCAACCCCCTGGGAGGGGGCTATTGATAACCATGGGCTTTTCGACTTGGATACCCCCAAACCCCCTGGGAGGGGGCTTTCAAAAAAGGACGAATTTTACTTTTAGCCCCTTTCAGGGGGTTGGGGTGAACCTTTAAGCCCCCTGAAAGGGGGTTGGGGGGTAAGGCTCAACGTCAAACCCAATCAATCCCTTTCTTCAAATAACTCAGCGTTTCTGCCTCAGCCGAGCCACTTTCCGGCGTAAAGTTATATTCCCAGTTGGCCTGTGGTGGCAAGCTCATCAATATCGATTCCGTGCGTCCGTTGGTTTCAAGACCAAACTTGGTACCGCGGTCCCAGACCAGATTAAACTCCACATAACGGCCGCGGCGGAGGTATTGCCACTGTTTTTGTTGTTCGGTAAATGGATCGTTCCGGTGCTTTTTCATTAAAGATGTATACACCGGTGCAAACGTTTCTCCTACTTCTTTTACAAATGCGAAAAGTGCTTCTTTCGAAAGATTTTGCCCTTTTCCTTCCTCATTTGGTTTGAGATAATCAAAGAAAATACCACCAATTCCCCGCGTTTCTGACCTGTGCGGGATATAAAAATAATCGTCCGCCCAGTTTTTGAATTCGGGATAAAATGACGGGTGATGCTTGTCGCAGGCGCTTTTAATGCTTTGGTGAAAATGCCGTGCATCTGCTTCCACTACATAATGTGGCGTAAGATCAATGCCGCCGCCAAACCAGCACGTACCGTTGCTCAACTCAAAATAGCGCACATTCATGTGAATGATCGGGACGTTGGGATTATGCGGGTGCATCACGATAGAAACGCCGGTGGCGGTAAAGTGGTAATCGTCGCCGGGATGCAGGTCCATTTGCTGTCGCAACCGGGGATGTACCTCGCCTTTAACACTCGAAAAATTAACGCCGCCCTTCTCGATCACATTGCCATTTTGAATCAGCCGCGTTCTGCCTCCGCCTCCGGAATGGTGTTCCCACAAATCCTCCTGAAACTTCGCAGCACCGTCGGTGGTCTCCAATGCATTGCAAATACCATCCTGTAACTCCCTAAAAAACGTCTCTATCTCTTCAACTTTCATCATATACTTACAATATCAATGCACAAAAGTAACAGAAAACTAAACTGCCTGACAGTAATGTGTGAGAAGGATAGGGTTGACACGCGTTACGTAACGTGTTACATTTGCGAATGATCAGAAGCATTGTCAGCAAACCTCTCAGACTGTTCTATCAGAAAGGGGACAGTTCGAAATTGCCGGCGTCCCAATTGAGTAAAATTGGGCTGATTTTGACATTGCTCGATGCTGCCAACATTGCGGAGGATATGGATTTTCCAGGATCGGGGCTGCACAAGCTTTCGGGCGAACTAAAAGAATTCTGGTCTGTTAAGGTCAATGCTAACTATCGTATTATTTTCCGGTTTGAAGGAAAAGACGTAACTGATGTGGATTATCTGGACTATCATTAAATAGGGGAAGTATGAGTGAGAATAACGTAAAAGGGCCTATGAAGATGCCGGTGCATCCCGGCCAGGTACTCAAAGATCTTTATCTTGAACCATTGGAATTAACAATAACAGATGCTGCGAAAGGTTTGGGTGTGACTCGTAAAACGCTTTCACAACTGGTTAACGGACATCACGCAGTAACGCCTGATATGGCACTGCGCCTTGCAGAAGCATTCAATACTACGCCGCAATTGTGGCTAAACATGCAGCAAAATTATGATTTAAGACAGGCAGAAAATAAGGAGAAAAATTACAGCATCACGCATTTCTGGACTGCTGCAAAGTCTGGCAGCGCTCGTAGCGTCTAGCGGCAAGTGTTTAAGGTCTAAAACAAAAAAAGCGGAGCTATCTCCGCTTTTTGCATTTGTGCTATTTCAATCACGATCAATCATCAATCCTTAAAAATGTTCCGCTCAGGTTGAATACCAGCTCTTTGCGATTGGAAAGTTTTACTTCCTGGGTTGTTTTGCTCTTTTCCCATTCAGTGATTACTTCGTCGGGATAATTGTCCTGCACGTATTCAAGCACTTTCAGCGGCACTACGCTGTCAGGGATTCGTTCGTTACCCGGCGCGTCGACGCTGTAACATTCGCCCTGCCGGTCAAATTCCAGTTCGACCTGGTTATCCAAAATCACATCGTAGCTCGTCAGCAGATCGTCGCGGTCGCGTACTACGCGGGCAATACCGGCATCGGGGAAATGGGCTTCGATGAATTCAGTAGCTTGTGCAGGCAGATTGGTTTCGTTTACCACTTTTTCATTGTCACAGCCAGTAACCGCCAGTAAGATCAGTACAAAGTAAATCGGGAGTGCTTTCATGATTCTTGTCAATTAAATAAAACATTGCTTTCTCTCCCGACAACTCAAAAACATCATACCCCCACGCGCCCCATTCTTTTCCTGAATTTTTTATCATATTGTCTTATAAAAGCCTTTCAATTTCCGAAACAAGTTTATCGTCAGAAGGTCTTGGTGCGTTAGAATCGACGATCTTTCCCGATTTGTCAATCAGGAAATAGCGTGGAATGCTGGAAATCCGATATTGCTTTTTCAGGTCTGATTTGGAAGGCTGGATCAGTATGAAATTGTCGGGTGTATCGATACCATCTTTTTTTGAAGCCTTTTTCCAGGCGGCATTATTTTCGTCCATGGAAATATTTATAAATACCACATCTTTTCCTTCAAATCTCTTTTTGAGCGACTTCGCTGCCGGCGCTTCTGCCCGACAAGGCCCGCACCAGCTTGCCCAGAAATCTACATAAACGACTTTATTACGATGATTTTTAATTAATTCTTTCCAGGAAATATTTTCACCGCCAGCATTCACCAGATAGCCCGTCGCCGACTTTTTTGTTTCCAGAAAATCATACATTTCTTTAATATATTCTTTTAATAAAGGATCCTCCACGTCAGTTTGAAAACGTTTTGCGAGTGCCGGATTGGGTTTAGTTTCATTGAACATTCCACCCAGCTTGATCAGGTTATATAAAAGGTAATCACGCGTCTTTCCGTTGAATGTATTGCTGTAAATAGCATAAGCTTTTTCCGGCCCGACTTTGTCAGGATCGGCTACGTAATATTTGGCAAAAACCTGCGTGAGATAAGGGAATTCTGGATCAGAAAAACAGCTGTCACAGCTCATCAGAGGCAATAATTCGTCGTGCAATGCCTTATTATCTGACAGGTACGCACTTACTTGAGAAGGTGATTTTTTATTAAAAGCAAACTGCGAAATCTTGTGTTGATAATAGAGGTTTTTTTCTAATATCTTCTTCTGCTGAATGCTGAAATCGTTTTTAGACGCATACTTTTCCAGGAACTGTACATTGTCTTCATATTCACTTCTCAATACGGAATCTCTGGATTTAAAGTCCAGCTTCGCGAACCTCCGGTATCTCGCCAGGTCTGTAAGATCAAATTCACTAAGTCTCTTCTGTTTAGCCGCATACTTTTTCAATTCCTTGAATGCATTTAGTTCATAAGTCCGTTTAGCATTGCCGGCTATTTCAAAGTTAGAGATCATTGAATCTTTCGTAATCCGATACTTTTCGCCGGGAATCAGATAAATATAATTCTTTGCTTTCCAGTGAAAATCTTTCAACAGGATAGGGCTGGATGAAATAATAGTCTCTTTAAAAACAGAATCTGCTTTCAATTTTTCCGGTGTATCCATGATACTAAGATTGAATAAGTGATCGGTATAGCCGAAAAAATATTGATCACCTCGTTTCGCATGAATTTCCAGGGCAATAACACTATCCCTTTGGATCAAGGGAGGCGCCGGTTCAGCTGGTTTCTTTTTGTCTTCTTTGTCAGCATTTTGTGAACAGGAAAACGATAGCAGGAAAAAAAGGAGTAGCAACTTTTTCATCGTACAGGAATTTAATAGGGTTGGAACCAGATTAATTATTCGCCTTTCTTCTTCGAAATTTCTGCATCAATAATTCTTCTTAATTCTTCCAAATCTCTGGCAGTGAGATTAGTATCCCTCGCAAAAAAAGTACCAAATTGTGCAGCCGAGTTATTGAAAAAATTGCGGATCAATCCATTCAAGTGCGACGAAAAATATTCCGTCTTGGCTACCAGCGCATAATATTGCCGCGAGTTTCCGTATAGGTTATAAGCGACGAACCCCTTTTCCTGCATTCTTTTAAGCAGCGTAATCACGGTCGTGGAAGCTGGTTTGGGATCCGGCAGCGCTTCGATCAGATCCTTCAAAAACACGTTTTCATGCTGCCAGATCTGTTCCATAATTTGCTCTTCGGCTTTACTCAGGCTCATTTTGCTCTACATTTGTAATGTGTACTCTACAAATGTAGATCAATATAAGTTTTTAACAAATAATAATTTGAATAATAATATTGAAAATGTTGAGATAGTTTAACTCTCAAACAGGACAGTTAGTAACCGGACAGAAACTACTTTTGCACTTATATCTTTTGATCCGTTCCGTAATGCTCAGATTTTTACCAATACTCTTATTCATTTTTACGTCAAGTTTTGCGCAAACCTATACTTCCACGATTCGCGGCACCGTGCGCGATGCAGATACCGGCTCGCCGCTGGTAGGAGCGACCGTGCAATTGGTGCAAGGGCAAACCGGCACCATCACCGGCCCTGACGGCAATTTTCGTTTCGATAAACTCGACGTGGGCCGCTACCAGCTCACAGTCACGTATGTGGGTTATGAAACGATCAGCATTCCTGAAATTTTGCTGGAATCGGGAAAGGAAAACGTTGTTCAGGTCAGGCTTAGCCCGTCGGGCAGACAGTTGCAAGAAGCGACGGTTTCGGCAGCGCGGCCGGTTGCATTCAATAGTGTGCAGCCGATCACGATGGAGCAAACCTTCCGGTACTCGGCAACTTACATGGACCCGGCGCGCGTCGCTACTTCATTTCCCGGCGTGGCGGCGGCCAATGATCAGGCTAATGGCCTGGTGATCCGTGGTAACTCGCCCAATAGTATGCAATGGCGGCTCGAAGGCGTGGAGATCGTTAATCCAAACCATTTGTCCAATGCAGGTACATTCAGCGACCGGCCCACTTCAACCGGCGGCGGCGTGAATATCCTCAGTACCCAGCTGCTGGCGACTTCCAGTTTTCTATCCGGCCCGTTTCCAGCGCAATACGGGAATGTAACTGGTGGCGTGCTCGATATGAACCTGCGAAAAGGGAACGACGAGCAGACAGAATTTACGGCCCAGGCCAGCGTGCTGGGCTTTGATATCGCTGCGGAAGGCCCCTTTTCGAAAAACTCAAAAGCGTCTTATCTCGTCAACTATCGCTATTCGTTTACGGGTTTGCTTGGCGCGCTGGGGGTTAGTTTTGGCGGAGAGGTCATCAATTTTCAGGATCTTTCATTTAATCTTAATTTCCCAACAGCAAAAGGAGGGAAGTTCACGGTTTTCGGAATGGGCGGGTTGAGCGACAATACGTACACACCCGACAAGGATACCACAACCTGGGAGTTCGATAAGGAAGGTCAGAATATCATTTACAAAGGTTCAATGGGCGCTGCCGGCCTCACTTTCGATCAGCCGATCGGGAGCCGGGCTTCGATTCGTACGGTAGTAGCAGGTTCCGGGCTGTATTCGACCAGAAAAGCATTTTTGGTTGATCCAAAAACACTTTTAAATAGCGACGTGCTGGGCGATGAGCAGATTTCTGCATCGAAAATCTCATTCAATACCACCTTCAATTATCGTTTGAATGTAAAGCAACGCTTCAAAGCCGGCTTGTTTTTGACTTCCCAGCAGTTTGAAACGCCCCGCAATTATTTCAATGAATCCGTAAATGCCTGGACGGTGCAGCCATTTGTGAATTGGTCGTACCAGGTTGCGCCGTCGGTCACTACCGAAATCGGCCTGCATGCGATGATCAGTAAGTTGAAGGAAGAAGACGCAAAAGGAAGCCTATTGCTTGAACCGAGAGCTGCTATAAAATGGCAGGTTTCTGATAATCAGCAGCTCAGCCTTTCTTACGGTCTGCACAGCCAGCTGCAATCGCCCAATGTTTATACGGCCACGTATGGGATGACGACGATGAGGCAGAATATGCATTTGACGCCAACGCGATCGCATCATATCGCGCTAGGGTATCAGCAGACTTTCAATAAAAGCAACAGTCTGAAACTGGAAGCTTATATGCAAAACCAGTTTGATGTGCCTGTGGGAGGCGATGAAAGCACTAAATATTCAGCGATCAATCTGATTGAGGAAAGGCCGGCGGTACGTTTTGAAAATGTTGGGACAGGACTTACTTACGGTTTGGAAGCCAGCTTTCAGAAGTTCCTGACAAATGACTTTTATATGCTCGTTTCAGGCTCGATTTACGATGCTACCTACGAGGATATGAACGGCATTCGCAGGGCAAGCCGCTTTGGAGGCCGCCACACATTCAGTTTCACAGCGGGCAAGGAGCTGAAATCGGGTAATGCGAATATCTGGGGTATTAATGCCAAAATTCTCTGGATAGGAGGCTTCCGCGACAGGCCGGTCGACGAGGAATATTCGCGGACACTTAAAACCACTTTATACAGCAACTCGGGCCTGTATTCTGTTAAATTGAAAGATTACTTCCGCCCGGACCTGAGAGTATACTGGAAAAAAAGCAAAGCAAAATACAGCCGCACACTGGCACTGGACTTGCAAAATGTTTCCGGAACCAAAAACGAAGCCTACCGCTATTTCGACGTCCGCCAGGACAAGGTAGTAACCCAAAATCAGCTGGGCCTGATTCCGGTACTGAGTTATCGGTGGGAGTTTTAGATAATGAGAGAATTTCGAATGATTGAATGATTGAATGATTGAATGAGCGGGCGCCGCTGCACTGAATTAGTGAATGAGTGATTTAGTGAATGAGTGAATATTTTCTTTGCTACGAGCGCTGATTGTCAATTGTTTAAAATAAATCTGCTTTGTTATGCGAACTTTCGTGAGTTAATATGTGTAAATAGCAATGCAATTGAAGTTTTATAATGCAGTTTGCTGCGAGCTAAATTCTGATAATGCAATGGCCAAAGCTAAAAGCTAACTGCTAATAGCCAACAGCTAAAAATGGGGGTGACTGGAATTGACAGCGGGTTGGAAGTCTGTGTGTAAGCATGTCGGGAGTTGAGATTATCTCCCGTCAAAAATGATCTCAAACAATAAATGGCGAATCTACTTACGCCATGGCTGCTTAATCCGGAGGATTAAACAAATGCCATCATCTCTCCAACCTACGTGCTGATGGTTGGGCTCCGGGGTGTCGCAAATCAGCGCTGGTTGGAATAGTGATACGGAAATCCAACGAGACACCAGTATCTAAGGCTTTGATGCGGGTCCGCCGTGCACCTTGTCGAGCTCGAAAACCTAATCACGGATAAGCATGTAGAAGGCGCAGGGTTTCCCTGTTCTGGACCAGGGTTCGACTCCCTGCATCTCCACCAGTACCAATTACAAAAAGTATCAAAAGCCTGCAAATCAATGATTTGTGGGCTTTTTCTTTGTTGATGCTAGCTCAAAACGTTCAATAATTCTCAATTAAATGGTGAGCGTTTCGGTGAGCAAATTTTTCCACTGAAAAGTGCTCACCAGAATTACCTTAACGCATTGATTAATAAGAGGTTCAAGGCATGTACATCTTGATTTTAAATAGCTGCAATTTCATTTTTATCAATCTTAAATTGCTAAGTTATGCTAACAAAAGCTTCACGCTGCTCTTCTATTTGAAAAAACGCAGCAATTACTTAAAAGGGAAACTCCCAATCTACATGCGAGTTACGGTAGATGGAAAACGTGTGGAAATCGCTACAAAGCGAGAATGCGAACCTGCAAAGTGGAATTCGTCTGCCGGAAGGGTATCGGGCAATAAGGAAGAGGTAAGAAGTACAAATTCATATTTGGATGTGCTCCAATCCAAAGTTTATGAGCTTCATAGAAAACTTATTGCATCGGAAATTACTATAACCGCAGAATTGTTTAAAAATAAGTTAGTTAATAATGATGAGCAAAAGAAAATGATCCTGGAAATTTTTGAGAAGCATAATCGTGATATGGCTTGTTTGGTAGGTTCCGAATACTCAAAGGTGACTTTGGTTAGATATAAAACTTCACTGGAACATACTCGAAATTTCATAAAATGGAAATACAATTTGAGTGATTTAAGCATTCAAAGCCTGGATTACGACTTCATTGCACAGTATGAATTTTGGCTTAAAAGCCAAAAGTAAGGCAGTCCGCCGTCGGGTATTCCCAAGCTTTTAATCCTGATTTGTATTCTTTGTGATGAACTTGTAATGTAACTTCATCTTGTCCTCTCCCACATTGACGGCATTTGTAATCATCAATTCGATTACGCTTTGCCTAAAACTTTTCCATTGACGTTTTCTGTAAGAAGACATCTTAAATCAACAACGTTTTAATGGAGTGAGTCAAAAGATTAAACCTGATTCTCGGTGCTTCTGATACAAGTCGGCTTTAAAAATGAATCAGATGTTAGAATGTAAACAATTTATGACCAAGCATTTAAATGGCACGAAATCCTCGCTTACAACTGAACCTCAATTAAAGGTAATGTATCTTGTATAAGATTGTCCAGTTCAGATGCTGTTATTGTATTTGGGTTCATTCCTAATGTTGTATAATCCGGATTTGCATCGCCGTGATGCCATTCGAAAATTAACCTAGCGCCTTTTTTGCAAAAATGGAAATGATCATACCAGGAATTGCTAAAATGATTGCAAAATATGTCAAGCTCATGGGAGAATAACTTCCGGGCAATACACCTGCTGCGGAAGTTGCGATCATAATAGATAAATTAAACGCAGAAGATTGAACCGAAGTGGCAACGTCTTTTCCACTTTCTACCTGCCTGCTTACGGCTGCCTGCAGTAAGGTCACTAATGGACCAAAAGAAATTCCCCATAAAAAGAAAGCAACATGAGCCACTATTGTCTTTCTACCAAATAGCAATAGAACAAGCATAGAAATAATTACGAGTGCAAACATCGCTGTGGTAAGCAGCCTCAGATGTTTGTCGGTGTATTTTATGGCAAGCAATACTGAAATCAAAGACCCTGATCCAAAAAGTAGTAAGGCACTTTCTATTCCACCTAACAATTCAATTTCATCAACAAGCTTGGTAATATACACATATACACCATAGTGGGCCATTACGCCAAGAAGGGTGAGCAGCAGGACGGTCAATACCGACGGAATTTTGAACAGGGAAAAAGGCGATGAACTTCTCGTAAGTTTTTCGCCGGGAGTAGATGGTAATGCAACAGCACATGTCACAGCAATGGCGATAATCATTATCCCAAGTGCGATAAATGCTGCCCGCCACCCGTATCGGTTGCCAATAAATGTTATAGACGGCATTCCTGCACTAATACCCAAGGTATTTCCAGCCATAATCACGGCAATCGCTTTTCCATGATGCTCATGGTTGACCAGGCGCATCCCGTAGGCCGCTATCATGGGCCACATCACGCCGGCACAAATACCGCCTATGATCCTTAGGATAATGATGATAGTATAATTGGCTAAAATGCCGACCATGATATTGGAAGCAGCAAATCCGGCGAGCAAAATCAATATCAGGACTTTGCGGTTAAATTTCAGGGTTACCGAAACAAGGGGGATGGCAAAGATAGCAGACGCAATTGCGTAGTAGCCTACCAGATTACCTCCTTGTAGCTCACTGATATTTAAATCGGAATTTATCTGCGGCATCACACCGGATGGCATTAACTCAGAAAGAATCCCGACAAATGTTACAGACGACATCAAAATCATGATCAGCCAGGGAAACGCATTTGTACTTCCGGCTATCGTTTGTTGATTGCTCAATGTAGATTCTTTTTGTAGTTATTTAAAATTATGGTTTTTACGTCATTCTTTCTGGCATATTCAGATTCTGATAATTACTGATATTGTTGGTGCATTAATGAGGAGAATTTAGATCTATAAAGATTATATCCTTGCATATTAACTAATTGTTTGTCCGAATCTGATAGCTTATGTATGAGGTGTTTTTCAGCAAATTCAACGAGAAGGTACAACTGAGCGAATCAGAAGAATATGCCGTGAAACAATTTCTGACGCCGAAAAAACTGCGGAAGCGTCAATACCTGCTACAGGAAGGAGATATCTGCAAGACTGTAGCATTTATAGAAAAGGGAGCCATGCGCAGTTACATTGTGGATTCTAATGGACAAGAGCACATTTTTTCGTTTGCGCTGGAAGGTTGGGCGATCGGCGATCTATCCAGTTTTTTGACGGAGCAGATCTCAACGCAGAATATAGATGCCCTGGAAAACTGCGAGCTAGTTTTGATCAGTAAGTATGCACATGATCAGATGCTAATTTCGGTGCCCAAGTACGCAACATTTTTCAGGATCTTGATGACCGAGGCCTACATTGCACTCCAGAAAAGAACGCTGAGCATTATCAGTATGTCTCTGGATGATCGATATAAATCTTTTATTGACCAATATCCTGACATTGTCCAGCGCGTCCCCCAGCATATGATTGCCTCTCACATGGGACTTTCCCCCGAAACATTGAGTAGGATCCGCAGCAGGATCGGCAAAAGTCAATAGCTTCCCTTTGGTTTCCCCTGATGGTTTATCTTGACCAAAATCAATAGAATTTCTTGATCAGACTCATCGTCCCATGCAGGCTCATTGAGGTAATTTTGTGTATCAAAAATGAGACAAAATGAACACGAAACAGACCATTGCGATCATAGGTGCCACCGGGAATGTGGGCACCTTCATTTCTAAAAGCCTGTCAAAGGGTAACTATCGCTTATTGCTGCTAGGTAACCAGCCAGATAAACTGGAAGCTTTATATGAGGAGATAAGAAACGCGAGTCCTGAGGCTGATATCGAAATTTACGGGTGTCCGACAGAGGCATCCTGGGAGGCCGACATCATTATCCTGACCGTTCCTTATGGCTCTCAACAGGAAATTGCGGAGAAAATCCGGGAAGTTGCCAATCAGAAAATGGTCATAAGCATTGCTAACCCGCTAAACGAACCATATGACAGGTTGGCGACCGTCTCTGGTACGAGTGCCGCAGAAGAGCTGCAAAAATTGCTGCCTAATTCGAAAGTTGTTAAAGCCTTCAATATCGTATTTCCGGCTGCCTTTGCCAAGCCTATCCTTGTAGGCAAGAAGGCTGATTCATTCATTTCCTGAAATGATCAAGAGGATTTGCAAACTGTGGGTGAGCTTGTCGAAACTGCTGGTTTAAACCCATCACCAGGCAGAAATATCATCAGCGATGATCAAAAGAAAGCAATTCATAAAAACTGCCTTTACAGGCGCAATTGGTATGACAACATTAACAGCATTCAAACATTTTACAAATGAGCTTCCAGACCAGCAGCGACCAATACCGGTCCTGTTTATAGGCCACGGCTCACCGATGAACGGCATTGAAGACACTGCGTTTAGCAGAAGGTGGGCACAAATGGCCAAAGAAATCCCTACGCCAGCTGCCGTGCTGGTGGTATCGGCGCACTGGTTTACTAATGGCACCAAGATCACAGCAATGGATTTTCCTGAAACAATCCATGATTTTGGAGGATTTCCGCCGGCACTTTTTGCCGTACAATATCCTGCGCCGGGCAATCCAGCATTAGCCAAAGAAACTGCGGGAATCATTCGTTCCGCAAAAGTGGAGCTTAATCATGACTGGGGACTTGACCACGGGACCTGGACGGTGGTAAGACATATGTATCCGGAAGCTAAAATTCCAGTGCTTCAACTGAGCATTGATTATACCAAAGGGCCTCAATTCCATTATGATCTGGCACGGGAACTAATGGCGCTACGAAAAAAGGGAGTTCTAATCATTGGCAGCGGAAATATGGTGCACAATTTGAGAATGGTAGCCTGGGACAAGCTTAGCGTGCAGGGTTATGGATATGACTGGGCGTTGCAAATCAATGAGCAGTTCAAAGCCCTGATCCAGGAAAATGATCATAAGCCTCTGATCAATTACAGTCAGTTGGGAAGGGAGGCCGCATTGGCCATACCAACACCGGAGCATTACCTTCCTCTGATGTATACATTGGGCTTAAAGGCGGGTAAGGAACCTGTTTCCTTTTTCAACGACCAGGCCGTTGGCGGTTCACTAACAATGACGTCTGTAAAAATTGGCTAATAGCTTGATAAACAACGAGAAATCGGGGGGGTATACTTTTATTAATAACTTTTGATCCTTACTTAAAAGAAAATTATATCATGGAAAAACATAATAGTGTTAATACCAGGCTTAGCTCGAAGGTAGACATTCAATATCCTGAATTTACAAAATTGCCAGAGCTAGTAAGGCAAAAGTTTGAGGGATTGCCTACGAAAGTGAATTTCTTCCGGATGCTTGGTTATAGCCCTGGTGCGTTCGTGGAAGTGATCGATCTAACCAATGCCATTTTTAAGAATCTGACCATATCAGATTACCATAAGGAATTGCTTGTTTTGCTGGTTGGTGCCCGTACAGGCTGTGACTACGAGTGGGAGCAGCACGTTTCCATTGCACAGGCAGCGGGTGTAAGTGAGGATCAATTTATTGCTATTGCTGCAAACCGGATTGATGCCGGCGAGGTATTTAAAGAGCGTGAACGCGTGCTGCTGCATTTTGGGAACTGCATAATCGAACAAGGCAAAGCGCCTGGCGTTATTTTCAACCATACGCTTGAACACTTTTCAGTGGAAGAGTTGTCGGATGCCATGATTGTCATTGGTTTTTACCGGATGTTATCGGGCTATATTCAAACTTTTAACCTTCCAGCTGATCCGCAAGAGGATGGAAATTGGGTAAAAGCATAAAGAAGATTAATAATCAACTAAAAGAGAAAGTCATGAAGAAGAAAATTGGATTTATAGGTTTAGGCACGATGGGCTTTCCTATGGCTGTTAATTTGAAAAAAGCAGGTTTTGAAGTCATCGGTTATGATGCTTTCAGAGGAGTTTATCAAAAAGCTGAATCTGCCGGAATTACAATGGTTGGAACCTTGAATGAGGTTGCCCAACAGGCAGATGAAGCGATCATTTCGATGGTTCGTGACTACGATCAGAATGTAGCCGTTATTTTTGGTGAGGCTGGATTGTTGACTGCACATACCAAAGGTAAAACCATCATTGTCATGAGTACGCTTGATCCCGATTCCATGAACGAATTGGGAAAGAAAGTGGAAGAAGAAAGTGAGCTGCAATTAATCAGTGCAGCAGTAAGTGGTGGCGCTTCGGGCGCAGAAGCTGGGACATTGTCTATTATGACATCTGGCCCGGCAGAAATCGTGAAATCTTTCCAGTACTACTTTGATGCGATCGGGTCTAAAACATTCTATTACGGTGACAAACCAGGTAACAGCCAGGTGGCTAAATTGGTCAATAACATGATCCTGGGCATTAACATGAATGCGGTTGCCGAGGGGCTTAAACTGGGTAACCATTACAATTTACCCCAGACAGAAATTCTGAATTTGCTGAAAGTAAGCACAGGCGATAGCTGGGTGGTCCGTAATTGGGATGACGTTTCGCAGTGGACGGCAGATACAGCTCTGGCTGTACTGCTAAAAGACCTGAAATCAACTTTTGGAGAAGGGTTAAAACATACTATTGCTCTACCATTCAATGCATTGTCATCGACACAGTTGTTTGATGCTATGGGAAAAGAAAAACCTCAAGCTTAATCATCATTTTAGTTTATTCTCGCTTTCTTCATAATGTTCGTGTGTAGCAACAGGTGTTCCGGTTTTATTCATTTTCATCTGGAAAACATCTACCAAAAATGAGAATGCCATCGAGAAGTAAATGTATCCTTTTGGTATTTCAATCCCGAAGCCTTCGGTAACCAGTGAGAACCCAATCAACAAGAGAAACGAAAGTGCAAGCATTTTAAATGCTGGATGCTTGTTTACAAAATTACTGATCGGTTCTGCCGCTACCAGCATGATGATTACTGTGACAATAACGGCAACATACATCACCCATACTTCTTTGACCATTCCAATGGCAGTAATAATGGAATCAACGGAAAAAACCATATCCATAATCAGGATTTGGATAATGACCTCGCGGAAAGAAGATACTTTAATAGCCTTGGTCTGGTCCCCGGATTCTCCTTCCATTTTATGGTAAATTTCGGTCGAGCTTTTGTAGAGCAGGAATAAACCTCCCGCCAGCAATACAAGGTCCTTTCCGGAAAATCCATTGCCAAAAATTGTAAACAGGTCCTGATCGAGTTTCAGGATAAAAGAAATAAGCAGCAGTAGAACCAGCCTTAAAACACCTGCAAGGATTAAACCATATTGCCGGGCCTTCTTCTGCTGATCTTGGGGAAGCCGTGCGGCTATAATGGAAATAAAAATGACATTATCAATCCCTAGAACGGCTTCCAGGGCCAGAAGGGTAACCAGCGAAATAATGATCTCAAAATCCATAATTGTAAACGATTTAATCAGGCATGATTATTAAAGAAATACAATCTATCTGGTTTTATACCGTCGGGATATATTAAGATTTTAATTTATTTTGGCTTGTATTGAAGTATGTATTTTTTATATACATTGGAAAAACATTCACTTAAATCTATGAATGGTTATGAACAATCTTCAATCCGTTTCCGTGCAGCAGACTCCTCAATTCGTCGCTGCAATTAATTGGGACTAGCTGAATTTATAAAGCCTGCGATCACCCTTGCGTGATCAATTTTTCACCTTTCCCCATTACTGGTATGCACAAAAAGGTACAGCGCTCACTGACAGTTTTGTCGTTAACATCTTTTCTTCTTTTCTCCTGTCAGGAAAAAAAGAAGGAAAATGGAAATGCTACGGAACAAATTAAGGACTATCCCGTTCTGACCATTGCACAAAGGTCGATCACACTAAACAGTGAATTCCCGGCAACCATCGAAGGGCAGCAGGATATTGAGATCCGTCCGAAAATAGATGGATTTATAGAAAAGATTTTCGTGGATGAAGGTGCTACCGTGAAAAACGGGCAAGCGCTGTTTAAAATCAATGCCCCTCAGTATGAGCAGGAAGTACGGACTGCACAGGCGAATATTAAAATCGCAGAAGCAGACGTCAATGCCGCGCAAATGGGTGTCAATAAGGTGAAGCCATTGGTCGAAAAGAACATTATCAGTAAATATGAGCTTGAATCTGCGCAGTTTACCTTGCAAGCAAAACAAGCGGCGCTCGCACAGGCTTTCGCTGCGCTTTCCAATGCGCGCACTAATTTGGGCTACACCACCATTGCAAGCCCTGCAAATGGCATTGTTGGCTTAATTCCTTATAAAATTGGCAGCCTTGTTAATAGTAATACACCCGAACCATTAACCACAGTTTCAAACATTGGGAACATTTACGCCTATTTCTCGATCAATGAAAAACAGGTTTTGGCATTCTCCAAAAACACGAAAGGCAATACAACGAAAGCCCGGATCGCGACAATGCCATCTGTCTCCCTGGTTTTAGCCAATGGAACCGTTTTTTCTGAAAAAGGCCGGATAACTACGACCAGCGGTTCTATTAATACAGAGACAGGCTCTATTAGGGTGCGGGCAACTTTTCCAAATCCCGGAAGCATTATACGCAGCGGAAGCAGTGCGACTGTCCGCATTCCTTCCCGGCTTGATTCGGCCATTGTCATTCCGCAAAAGTCGACCTACGAAATACAGGGGAAAAAGTTTGTCTACCGTGTTTCGGCAGACGGCATCGTTAAGAGTGCGGAAGTTGGCGTGCTGGACAATAATGATGGGCAGTTCTTTGTTGCCCAAACCGGCCTTGCCGTAGGGGACAAGATTATCCTGGAAGGGGTAGCGTCGTTAAGGGAAGGGGCAAAGGTTATATCCAGACCAGTAAAAGCGGACAGTGTTTACGCCAAAAACTTGTAGGTTATGTTCAATCGATTCATTGATCAGCCCGTACTGTCGACAGTCATTTCCGTACTTATTGTCATCCTTGGTGTGTTGGGGCTAATTTCCCTGCCTATTGCGCAATATCCTGAGATCGCTCCGCCTACTGTCGTTGTCTCCACCTCATATCAGGGTGCCAATGCGGATGTGGTGCTTAATAGCGTGATTGTGCCATTGGAAGAACAGATCAACGGCGTGGAGGACATGACTTACATGACATCTTCGGCTGGGAATGATGGCACAGCGCGGATTACAATCAACTTTAAGCTAGGCACAAACCCCGACCTTGCATCTGTAAATGTGCAGAATCGCGTCGCGCGGGCAACTGCGCTCTTGCCGCAGGAAGTCACGCGCTCCGGTGTAACGACGGCCAAAAGCCAAAGCAGTAACCTTGTGATTTTTTCCTTATACAGCGAGAATCCCGCCTATGATCAGACATTTTTGCAAAACTATGCGGAGATAAACCTGGTGCCCTTAATCAAGCGGGTATCAGGGGTTGGGGAGGCGAATGCGTTCGGACGTATGGATTATTCCATGCGGATCTGGTTGAAACCGGATGTGATGGCAACTTATGGCCTTGTCCCTTCGGATGTCAGCACTGCACTGGCAGAGCAAAATATAGAGGCTGCCCCCGGTCAGTTCGGTGAACAGGGCTTGCAATCCTTTCAGTACGTGATCAAGTATTCGGGCCGGCTCAAAGATGCAGGCGAGTTTGAAGACGTGGTCATCAAGGCCACGCCAAATGGTCAGGTATTACGGCTCAAAGACATTGCCCGCGTTGAGCTGGGCGCGATGAGCTATGCCAGCAGTACGACAACCAATGGCAACCCCTCGGTAGGTGTGTCCATAAGCCAAACAGCAGGCTCCAATGCCAAGGAAGTGATTGAAGGAAGTTTGCAGGTATTGGATAACGCCGCCAAATCGTTCCCTTCCGGTATCAAGTACGTCACGCTGATCAATGCAAACGATTTTCTCGATGCATCTATTGAAAAAGTAATCCATACGCTCATTGAAGCATTCATTCTGGTGTTTTTAGTGGTTTTTATTTTCCTGCAAGATTTTCGATCTACGCTTATTCCCGCTATTGCTGTTCCGGTGGCTATTCTAGGCACTTTTTTCTTTCTGCTGCTTTTTGGGTTCACGATTAACCTTTTGACATTGTTTGCATTGGTTCTGGCCATTGGGATTGTCGTTGATGATGCCATAGTCGTGGTGGAAGCCGTTCATGCTAAACTGGACGAGGGATACACATCCGCGCTCAAAGCCACAAAAGACGCCATGAGTGAAATTTCGGGAGCCATCATCTCAATCACCCTTGTGATGGCGGCGGTATTTCTGCCGGTAAGTTTTATCGAAGGCTCATCCGGGGTGTTTTACAAACAATTTGGCTTGACGCTCGCCATTGCGATTATGCTCTCTGCTGTCAATGCACTCACCCTCAGTCCAGCATTGTGCGCTATATTTTTAAAACCGCATAAAGTGGATGCAAGTCATAAAAAGAACATTTTACAACGTTTTTATGGCTGGTTCAACCGCACATTTGACAAAACAATCCAGCACTACAAGCATGCCGTTTCATTCCTGATTGCAAAAAAGTGGGCTGCGGGATTGATCATTGCCGTGTTTGCCGGCCTGTTTTATTATCTGATGCAGACCACGCCTTCTGCATTTGTACCCAATGAAGATACGGGTTCAATCATGGCCGATATTGCATTACCGCCTTCGGCATCCACGGAAAGAACAGAGGCTATTATGAAGCAGGTCGAGGCCATTGCGCGTTCGATCCCGGAAGTACAGAATATCTTAAAGATTACAGGTAGAGGCATGATCAGCGGAGTTGGAAGCAACTATGGGATGGTTGTAATGCGGTTGAAACCCTGGGCCGAGCGGGGAGGGGAAGGTCAGGATGTGCAGGCTTTGATCGGAAAGTTGTTTGCAAAAACGGGCGGGATCAGGGATGCCAAGATCATCTTTTTTGCACCTCCGACCATTTCAGGGTTTGGCTCATCGGGCGGGTTTGAGTTTCAGTTGCAGGACAAAAGTGGAAGTGACATTGCCCTATTCTCCAAGATCGGCAATGACTTTCTGGCCGCATTAAGCAAGCGGCCTGAAATCCAGTACGCGTCCACTGCATTCAATGTGAATTTTCCGCAATACCAGATCGATGTGAATGTGGCCAAGGCGAAAGTGGCTGGCATCACTGTCAATGACATCATGAGCACGATGCAGGGCTACTATGGCGGCGTGTATGCATCTAATTTCAATCAGTTTGGAAAACAATTCCGGGTCATGTACCAGGCCGAAGCTGCTTCGCGGGCTAATCCCGAAGGGCTCAGCAACATTTATGTCCGCAATGCAAACGGCCAGATGGCGCCTATTACGGGCTTTATCACCATGAAGAGAGTGTATGGCCCTCAGTCAATTTCCAGGTTCAATTTATTCACTTCTATCGGTGTTACCGGTTCGCCTAATCCTGGGTTCAGCTCAGGCGATGCCATTGCCGCTATCCAGCAAGTGGCCGCCGACGTACTTCCACAAGGATATGGATATGAGTTTTCAGGGATGACCAGGGAAGAGATTTCTGCTGGCGGGCAGACCGTTTTCGTTTTCATGCTGGTTATCGTTTTTGTCTATTTGCTGCTTAGCGCACAGTATGGAAGCTATATATTGCCTTTCGCGGTGCTTCTTTCCCTTCCGATCGGATTGGCAGGCACATTCCTATTCGCCAGCTTATTTGGTATCACCAATAATATTTATCTGCAAATCACACTGGTCATGCTGATAGGGCTTTTGGCAAAAAATGCAATTCTTATTGTCGAATTCGCAGTAGAACGGAGACGGCATGGGATGTCGCTGGTGGAAGCAGCTGTCGAAGGTGCACAGGCACGGTTGCGTCCGATCCTGATGACCTCTTTTGCTTTTATTCTGGGTTTGGTTCCACTCATGCTTTCAACCGGCGCAGGTGCAATTGGAAACCGGTCCATTGGTACTGGTGCCGTAGGAGGAATGCTGATAGGAACGCTCATTGGGGTTTTTGTGATACCGGTGCTTTATATCGTATTCCAGTCTTTACAAGAAATGATCAGCGGTCCGCCCAAGCCAATTACAGAACAAGTTCAGGATGATCATTGAAGCGTTTTAATAGCAAGATTATGTATAAAAAACATTTAAAGCGACTAGTTCTGTTTTGTCTGCTGGGTTTGCTGCTTTGCTGTTGTAACATGGTCAGACCCTACCAGAAACCGCTAACAGCACCTGATAACCTTTACCGAGATGTGGTCACGTCCGACACAAGCGGGCTCGGCCAGCTTCCCTGGAACCGGCTCTTTACCGATACGACTTTGCAAAGCCTGATAAGTCAGGGAATTAAAAACAACCTGAACCTGCAAATTGCTTATACGCGTATTGAGCAGTCCAGGGCCTACTATGAGCAGAGTAGAGCGGCATTTTTTCCAACCGTTATCGGAGATCTTGGCGTGACGCGTTCTAAGCTTTCGGAGGCCCAGGGCTTTGGTATTAGAAACAGTGCAACCCAGTATCAGCTGGGATTATCTTCTGGCTGGGAGGCGGACATTTGGGGGAAACTACGAAGCACAAAACGCGCTAACCTAGCACTTCTATTGCAATCGGAAGCAGGTGCGAAAGCTGTACAAACAAGCCTGGTGGCCGATATTGCCAACTATTATTATGCACTGCTAGCCTTGGATCAGCAGCTAGCCATTACAAGGCAGACTGTGTCCAATTGGGATACGACGGTGCAGACCATGCGTGAACTGAAAATAGCAGCTGTTGTTACCGAGGCGGCTGTGGTGCAAAGTGAAGCGCAGCGTTATGTAGCGGAAGTGACAATTCCTGACCTGATCCAGAGTACAAGGGAAACAGAAAACGCGCTAAGTATTCTGCTTGCGGTTCCAGCCACGTCCGTCAGACGCGGCACGCTTCGGGATCAGGATACCCTTGATGTTTTGCAAACGGGTGTTCCCGCGCTGCTGCTGGCAAATCGCCCGGATGTGCAACAGGCAGAACTTAATTTGAGATATTATTTTGAGTTGACTAATGTGGCCAGGACTTACTTTTACCCGGCATTAACAATCTCCGGCTCGGTGGGTTATTCGGCTCTGCAACTGGAAAACTTTCTTAAACCAATCTCCCTTGCGGCCAGCATTGGTGCAGGGCTGACCCAGCCGATATTCAACAGAAGGGCCAACATCACCCGCCTGGAAGTTGCCAAGGCCCAGCAGAAGGAGGCGCTGCTCAATTTTCAGAATGTCCTGCTTACAGCCGGCCAACAAGTGTCGGATGCTATGTCGCTACACAACACTGCCCTTGATAAAATTGCGATTCGCAGCTATCAGTTGGAAGCATTGCAGAAATCGGTAAGCTATTCAGGCGAGCTGCTCCAAAACGGTTTTGCCAATTACAACGAGGTCATTACGGCCCGACAAAGTTTGTTGCAGGCGGAGCTTGGAAGCATTAATGACCAATTGCAACGATTGCAATCAGTGGTTAACTTATACAGGTCGTTGGGAGGGGGTTGGGCTAGTCCCTGATCTTGTTTGGTAAATGGCTCTATAATCTTAAAATTAAAACAATGATAAATAAACTATTATCCTATGCGGCCGGGTTACAAGCCACCGGTATTAATGCTGCCCGATGGGGTATTGTGATTGTAATGTTATGGATTGGCGGTTTGAAAGCTTTTCAATATGAAGCTGCCGGCATCGTGCCGTTTGTAGCCAATAGTCCATTTATGAACTTCTTTTATAAATACGATGCGCCAGAATATAAGCAGCATATGAATAAGGAAGGTGAATTAAAGCCCGAAAATGTCGCATGGCATCAAGCCAACCATACTTATATTTTTTCTTATGGGTTGGGCACAGTAATCATTCTGATTGGCTTTTTGGTAGCGCTGTATCCGGTATTTCCCGCAGTCTCGGCATTTGGAAGTTTTCTTGTTATCATCATGTCAATTGTCACATTGTCATTTCTGATTACCACACCTGAAACCTGGGTGCCATCACTTGGTGACGCCGAGTATGGGTTCCCTTATCTGAGTGCAGCAGGGCGACTTGTGATCAAAGATATCATCATGCTTGGCGCAGGGATTGCTACGATGGCCCAGGCCGCCAGAAAGTATTTGACCGCACAGCAAACGAGCGGATAGTAAGGCAGTTTTATCATGTAATGTTGTTCTTCAATATAAATCAACTAAACTAGATAATGTAATGAACAAGTTGCTCAACCTAGTAGTTATGACAGCATTTATTGTCTCTGCCTGCAACACTTCTGAACAGTCGGATCAAGGAAAGGATAGCACGCTCATCAGCCTTTCACCTAAAACGATGAAACAGATAGCAGTGGTAGATGAACGTTATCAGTCTTATAATGTGGAAACAGTGGAGGTAGCAGGCGGGCAGTTCTGGAAACCTTATCACTTGATGGACAGCTTGCCTGACCTGGCTGCGGGCAGAAAGTGACTCGGGGATCAACCAGGATTATGCATTCCGGACACCCACACTACGTAACCTGCGCTTTACCGCTCCTTACATGCACAGTGGCAAGTTTACTACTCTGGATCAGGTGTTGTTATTTTATGAGGATGTGGCAGGAGGCAAGATCCTGAACCCGAATGTGAAAGCTGGCAGCATTGATTCAATCGCCACACACATGGACGTAAATTTTAAAGATATTTCAAGGATTGTCGAATTTTTGAACACGCTCAACGATGATTCCTTTGACAAAACAATCCCTGCAACTGTACCGAGTGGTTTACCTGTGGTAGGTCTTTGAACTTGAAGTTTTTTCGTCCTTGGGGTTTGATGGGACCCGTATGAAGGTCAAGATCAAATCATTTTGAATTTGTGTATTTAGCAGCGGTTACGGGTTGGAGCCACTTGACCCTTCCGCTAGCATGATTAGGCGTTACCGCCATTTGAACAAGGCCTTTTTCCGGTGAAGCACCGTGCCAGTGCGGCGTGTCAGGCGGACATCTCACTGCGTCACCTTTTCGAAGAACATGAATCGGCTTACCTTTTTCCTGGTAATAGCCCACACCATTTGTGTGTGCGGATTTGCCTTCTATGAAGGTCATATCTAAATCACTTTGTATTGGTATACAACAGTTGTTGTCGGTTGTAGCCACTTGACCCTACAATCCAGTAACCTGCTTTGCTAGCTGAATCACGTTGCCGAATAGAAATGTTTGACGTCGTCGGTGCGACAGTAAAACAAGGAATAGAATTATACCGAACTTATTTTTTATTATTTCGAGTATAGGGATTAGCAGTCCAATCTTGTCTATGTAAAGTACCGGAAGTTTCGGGCGGTTCAACATAGAGAGATGTCAAATGTTTATCTGAATAGTTTAGAAAATCCATTACTGGCGTGGGACGCTCATGAACCTGGACCGTCACAAACGGCAACTGTCGTAACCGACGATGAGCGGATATTGCGCATTACTTTTCAGGAAGATCCTAAAAAAGGCTGCGATTTGCTGTTCCGGCGGTACTATATAAACCTGTGCAATCAAGCCGTCCGTTTTGTGCATTCCAAAGAGATTGCTGAGGATATTGTTTCCGAGGTCTTTACAGATTTTTGGCAGAAAGGGATCTACGAACAGATCACGACTTCTTACCGTGCATATTTATATAAATCAATCAGGCACAGGTCGTACAATTATCTCAAATGGCAGCTGAACAAGACCGTCCCACTAGACTCCGAAGGGTTTTCCATTGTTTCCGAAACGCTTAGCCCCGACGACATTCTTCAGTATAGCGAGCTTCACCACCAGGTAGAGCTGATCGTTCAGAAATTACCACCGCAATGCCGCCGCGCATATATCCTGAAAAGGGTGGAGGGGAAAAAATACGATGAAATAGCGACTGAGCTCGGAATCAGTGCAAAAGCAGTAGAAGCGCTTGTGAGCAGAGGTCTTGCACGACTCCGAAGCGGACTCAGGGAAAACAGGTTTTTAGAAGTGCTTATTTTCTTCTGTATGCCATTTTGATCATCAAACAAAACAATCCTAATTGAAATTATAAGTCCATGGAAAATCCGGTGACAAAGCGTTTGCTATTTGATTTTTTCTCCGATAAGACAACCGTCATACAGCGAACGTTAATCGAGGAATGGTTGAGCACGGCAGAAAATCAGGAGCTGTATTACAAGTATCTGGATGAATGGGAAAGCGAGAACCCGGTGTTTCGTCCCGAT
Source organism: Dyadobacter sp. CY343 (assembly GCF_021390335.1). Taxonomy (GTDB): domain Bacteria; phylum Bacteroidota; class Bacteroidia; order Cytophagales; family Spirosomataceae; genus Dyadobacter. The sequence continues at coordinate 1,122,990 of NZ_JAJUXK010000001.1, forward strand.
TTGGACAATGCACTGCACGCATATCAATCTCAGCTGGACGGGGCCAATGTATTCAGTGTTGAAACAGAATCTGATACTCGTCAGTTACCGGTTTGGAGTTTAAGAATTTGGCCTCGTTTTGTTGTCGCTGCAAGTGTTTTGATAGCTGCATGCTGGTTTTTTCAAAAAGATTTGATGTACGAAACTTTACAGTCGCCAGCTGGGAAAACGAGTAAATATATGCTTTCAGATGGCACTCAGGTCATTTTGAATGCGAATTCTACACTCAGGGTATCGCGTTTTGGCTTTGCTGAAGCATCCAGGGAAGTTGAGTTGGAGGGCGAAGCAGACTTTGACGTGACACATACCACCGACAATAAACGCTTCATCGTAAAAATGGGCGATAGCTATAAGATCGAAGTGCTGGGGACCAAGTTTGTTGCCTATTCCAGAGCCGCAAGGAAACGTGTACTGCTAAGTCAGGGGAAGGTAAAGCTTCAACTGCCGGCTGGTAAACAGGTTTATATGAAACCTGGCAACTTGTTCACCTCTACCTCTACCGACACCTTCGATATCAGTGTTCCTGCCAAGCCGCAGCAGTACACCGCCTGGAAAGATCAGCTTTTTTACTTCGATGATACACCCATGCTGGAAGTGACCCGGCAGATGAAGGAGCGGTTCGATATTGATGTGCGTATAGCAGATTCCGTTCTGTTGGAAAGGCATATCGGGGGCATATACCGCGCCGAAAATCCCGACGATCTGCTCGAAATACTCACAGAATTATTGGAATTGGAAGTCGTTCAAAATCAGAATATAACTGAATTGCATACCCAAAATAAATAATCATCATGGTACAATCATTACGTCTCCGAGCAGCTCTACTCATTTTGTCTTTGCTGATACAGCACACTAGCATGTCGCAAAGTATCGCCTATGTCAGCCAGTCTGGAAGCGAGAAGCGACCTGAAAGTCAGTCGAATATCAATGCGATGTTGAAAGATGTGCTTGTGGATCTGGGCCGGAAATACAAGGTCAGTATCGTGTTCGAAGAGTCGACCGTCCAGGGGATTTTCGTGGCTCCTGTTACAACAACGGGCAGCAAGCTTGAATATCAGCTTGAAACGATATTAAGACCTTACGGGCTGGTCTATCGTAAGGCGAGCAAGGGAACGTACGTCATTATGAAAAAACAAGCCGGGAAGTCAACGCAAGTTGGTTTGGTTCAATCTCTTGATATTCCGTTAATGGACAATGCGACAGCGAGCACCGCACCTGGGGCTGCAAAAACAGAAACGCAGGTGGCCGACGGAAAGATCACCGGCAAGGTTTCCGACGAAAAGGGAATCGGGCTGCCTGGGGTAAGTGTGGTAATTAAAGGAACAACCAGGGGAACGACGACCGATACTGAGGGGAATTTCAGTATTGAGTACAAAGATGATAACAAAACGCTTGTTTTTTCTTTCGTCGGGTACGCTACTCAAGAAGTGACGGCGGGCAGTTCAGATACCATTAATATCAAGCTGACGAACGATGATAATCCGCTGAATGAGATTGTAGTTGTGGGTTATTCTACCATGAAGAAAGAGTCACTCACGGGTGCGGTCGCAGCGATTAAAGGGAAAGATCTTATCAAACGTACCACTTCCAACATACAACAATCTTTGCAGGGACAAATTCCGGGACTAACGGTACTGGACCAGGGCGCGGGACCCGGTAAATCCAATATGGTGCTGCGAATCAGGGGTATTACTACGCTCGGAGCCAACGAACCGCTGGTGATCGTCGACGGGATAGAGCAGAGGCTGAGCGATATCAACCCGCTCGATATTGAATCGGTTTCGGTATTGAAAGATGCGTCTTCTACCGCTATTTACGGTTCCCGCGCTGCGAATGGCGTTATTTTGCTTACGACCAAAAGAGCCGCTTCTGGGAAAATTTCCGTTTCCTATAACGGATACTACGCTTTGCAAAAATCAAATAACAACCCTGTGCACATGGGCCTGGAAGATTATCTCAGGCTGCAACAAACCGCCTGGACCAACTCCACCGGAGCACCCGGTATTTTTACAGATTCATATATCAATGAGTATCTGACAGCTACCGACCGCCTGAAATATCCGCTGCCCAATGTCTGGTACGACGAAGTGCTGCGGACTGCACCGCAAATGAACCATTCGCTGTCGGTGAGCGGAGGCAGTGAAAATATCAAGGCGCTCCTGAGTGTGCGTTACCAGAACCAACAGGGCATTTTGATAGCCAATTCGGATTCGAAAATCAGTGAAGTAAGGCTCAATACCGATTATAAGCTCTCTTCGCGCCTGAAATTCAGTACAGATGTGAATTACAGATCTAATTATATACTCTCGCCCATTAACGAGAATGATGTTTTTAACAAAATGCTGCAAACCTCACAATGGACCGTTCCGCGTTATCCCGATGGGACTTACGGGATCAGTTCAGACGGTTACAATCCCTTATTATCTGTTGAAAAGGCAGGAACGGCGAAGATGGTCGACGAATATGTGCTGGGTAATTTTAAAGGCGAGTTGCAGATCTTGAAGGGGCTGACATTCACGTCGCAGATCGGGGCGAGGATCAACCTGATCTCTGAAAAAAACTACTCCAATAAATACGAAGTACGCGACTACTACAATCCTTCCATTATCAGAAAAAATGTGCCGATAAACAATTTGACAGAGGCAAGGAATGATGTGCGGGAGTATACATTCAACAATCTGCTGAACTATTCGACTACCATCGGCCAGCACGCCATTCAGGCGCTTGCAGGTTACTCGCAGATAGCAAACCGGGGACGTACACTGAGTGCTTTTCGTCAGGGATTTTATAGCAATGATGTGCAGTCAATAGGCTCGGGTACGAATGACGCTACCAAGAACAATGGTGGGGTGGAGTACGCCTGGGGCCTGAGATCTTATTTCGGTAGGGTTAATTACACTTTTAAAGACAAATATTTATTCGAAGCCAATGGCCGGTATGACGGATCTTCCCGGTTTCTGGAAAATAACAGATATAGTTTTTTTCCTTCTGTTTCAGCCGGCTGGCGGATTTCGGAAGAAAAGTTCTGGGGCGGTCTCAGCAATTATGTAAGCGAATTGAAGTTGAGGGGTTCGTGGGGAAAAACAGGAAATCAGGCCGTGGATCTGTATAGCGGTTTAGCGACATTGAGCTCGGGTGTTTACTCATTTTCGGGCTTACCTGCGCAGACTTTCCAGCAGACGAGGATTGCCAACGAAAATTTGACATGGGAAACTACCACGCAATCCAATGTGGGACTGGATGCCAGTTTCCTGAATAACCGGTTTACGTTAAGTATGGACTATTATGCCAAAACCACCGATGGGATTCTGCTGACCCTGCCTGTGCCGGGTACGCTGGGCCTGCTTCCTGCGCCGCAAAATGCCGGGCAGGTCAATAACAAAGGCTGGGAATTCGCTGTGACGACCAGAAACAAGTTTGGTGACTTTGGTATTGATGCCAATTTTAATTTTAACATAAATAATAACAGTGTCGGAAACCTGGCTGGTACCGGGCCGTACATCACAGGCGGCAACGAAACCCGCTACATTACCTCGGAAGGTTATGCGATCAATTCTTTCTGGGGATACAAAACCGACGGGCTGTTCCAAACTGAGGAAGAAATCCTGAACTATCCGACCATGAGAACCGGGATCATGCCCGGGGACGTCAAATTTGTTGACCTGAATAATGACGGCAAAATCACTCCCTCGGATATGACCTACCTGGGGCAGAGCTTTCCGAAATATACATTCGGCTCCAATCTCAACTTCTCTTACAAAGCATTTTCACTCAATACGTTGTGGCAGGGTTCTGCCGGTTCCAAGACACGCGTTGGTGGGGCGATCATCGAAATGGGCATTTGGGGCGGGTTTACGCATGAACTGATAGCAGGGAACTACTGGACTCCTGAAAACAGGAACGCCCGCTTTTCCCGGCCGCTCAAATACGACCTCAGGAATTTTGTAATGTCCGACAGGGACCTGATGAATGGTTCTTATCTGCGCCTCAAAAACATTCAGCTCATGTATCAGTTACCAACTGACCTGATCCGCAAAGTTGGAATCAAAATGGCGAGTGTGTACATCGCAACTACCAACCTGCTCACCTTTTCCGAGCTGAACGAGTGGAATGTAGATCCGGAAACAGCCCCGGGCGGCCGTACAGAACGCTATCCGCAAACCGCCGTATCCACTTTGGGAGTCAATATTCAGTTTTAAAAATTGCACCTGCTTAAAATAGAATCCGATGAAAAATTATAAAGTCATAGCATTAATTTTTGCTGGTGCAGCGCTCTTGCCGGGCTGTAATCCCGATCTGCTGAACACCATTCCCAACGACCGTGTTTCGTCTGAAATATATTGGAAAACTGAAAATGACGCAGTGCTGGCTTCCAATGCAGTGTACACTTACCTTGAAACCGCCGCGAACTTCACCAATTGGGACGCTATGTCGGACATCGGGCACGTAACGCTTGGCTGGCGGGAGGAGTCGCTGATAGAAAAAGGGAGTTACGACGCGACGTATGGCAAGATCCTGAACGAATGGAATGATGCGTACAAAGGTATCCAGGCGGCCAATGCATTTCTGAGCAATGTGGACAAGATTCCGGTGACCGACCAGGCCAGGATAGACCGGTTGAAAGGGGAGGTGAGAACGCTCCGGGCCTACTTTTATTCAAAACTGGCGATACTTTATGGCGATGTTCCGCTTGTGACGTCAATCATTACCGTGGAGGAAAGCCGGGAACTTACCCGAACACCGGTGGCACAGGTCTGGGATTTTATTTCCAAAGAATACACCGAATCCGCCACCTTGCTGCCTGTGAGCCAGGCCGACAAAGGCCGCGTAACGAAAGGAGCTGCGTTGGCGCTGAATGCACGTGCTTTGCTCTATGCCGGCAGATTCAAGGAAGCCGCCGTGGCGGCGAAGCAAGTGATGGATCTCAACGCTTATAGTCTTTACCCTTCGTATGAGAATCTTTTCACCTATGCTGCGGAAAATAACTCAGAAGTCATCTTTGATAAACAGTCGATTAAGGACATTCAATCCAATAATATTTTCAGCCTCACCACACCCAATAGCGTTTTTCCGCAGGTGAACAGTTTTGTGCCCACCAAGCTGGCTGTGGATGCATACCAAATGAGTAATGGAAAGGCGATAACCGATCCTTCAAGCGGCTTTGACCCCAAGAAACCCTACGACAAAAGGGACCCGCGCCTGAAATATTCCATTTATGTACTGGGGTCTGAGCTGCCTAATGGAAAAATCTACGATTCAAGGCCCGAAAGCGGAACCGGCGATGCGATCGGAAATTCTGAAAATTCGACGAGTACGGGCTTTAATACCCGGAAATACCTCAACAAAGAAGATATTGCGCAGCCCAATAATGGTGGTATCAATCTTATTCTAATGCGCTATGCAGAGGTTTTGCTGATTTACGCAGAAGCCAAGATCGAAGCAAATGAGCTGGATCAAAGTGTATTGGATGCGATCAATAAAGTACGTAGCCGCCCGGATGTGAACATGCCGCCTGTTGCCAAATTAGGATCGCAGGATGAGATGCGTAAAATGGTGCGAAACGAGCGCCAGGTCGAACTGGCATTTGAAGGACTGCGCTATTTTGATATCCGCAGATGGCGGATCGCAGAACAGGTAGTCCCAGGGATTCTTTACGGTATGACCTATACCAATGCTGCCGGCGAGCTGAAAACGATCTCCATTCCGGCATTTGTCAAGATATTCAATAAGGAACGCGATTACCTGTGGCCGATACCACAGCGCGAGAAGGAGCTGAATCCTAATTTGACCCAAAACCCAAATTGGTAAGCTTGTAATCCTTTATCTATTTCCACATTCCCACTTATATAATGATGTCTAAATCCCTGCCATTTTTAGCGCTTTTCCTGCTATTGAACCTTGGTCTCATATTCCGGGATACGAAGGAAACGGTTGTTACTATTCCAAATGCAGAAGTGCAGCTTCACATTGTCCAGGATACTACCGTCGGAACGATCAGTATTTTTCGCGGAAAAGAATCCAAACCAATCCTGGTACAAAATGCCCGGCCTAATTTCCGTCCCTATCTTCATCCCATTGTCGCACCGGACGGAAAAGGGGTGCTCACAGAATACAGCCCAGGACACCACAAGCATCAGACCGGAATTTACTGGGGTTATACGCGTGTGAACGGAAGGGATTATTTTCACCATCCGGACGGAGATTACTGGAAAAGAGTTTCGGCCACAGTTTCGGAAAGTAAAGGTGATGTGGTTAAATGGCAGACGGTGTACAATCTCCTGGACTCGGCAGGAGTTGCGGTTTTGACCGAAACACAAAACTGGTCAATGCGCCAGAAGGACGGTAAGTACCTGCTCGACCTGGAATGGAATGGAGAGGCACAGACCGACGTGACCATTGGCAAATATGATTACGGCGGGCTCTTCGTGCGGATGCCCTGGAAAAAAGGAATAAAAGGGGAAGTGATAAACGCCGCCCGCCAGCGCAATGAAAGAGCCGAAGGGCAGGCAGCTATGTGGGTGGATATTGCTATGCAGGTGGAAGGACGCGACAACCTGGCGCATATCGCCATTTTCGACCATCCCGAAAATAAAGGCTATCCGCAAACCTGGCGGGTTGACGGCCAGTTGGGTGCCGGGCCAGCGCGCGCCAGAAAGGCCGACTGGCATATTAAGAAAGGAGATACGGAGATCATCAAACACGAGCTAGTTGTTTATACCGGCGAGCTGAATGATGTAGAACTGAATAAAACATTCGGAGAATTTATTGGTAATAACGGCACCTACAACACAGCAGCACTTTGGGCAATCGCACAAAAAGAGGGGAGAGAGGCTAAATTTCTGAGTGCCCAGGAAGCTGTTGCGGCAATGACGATCAAAGAGGGTTACAAAGTGAATGCGTGGGCTTCTGAGCCGATGATGACGCAGCCGATGGCATTTTGCTGGGACGATCGCGGCCGGATGTGGATTGCCGAAAACCGGGATTATGAGTCGAGGGGAAAAGGGTTCTCCAATGCAGGCGACAGCCGGATACTCATTCTGGAAGATACCGACCATGATGGCGTAGCGGATAGCCGTAAAGTTTTCATGGAAGGCATTGCATTTCCCTCCGCTATTGCCGTGGGCTTCGACGGCGTGTTCATAGGGGCTCCGCCGAACCTGCTTTTTGTTCCTGATAAAAACAAGGACGATAAAGCCGATGTGGAGGATATCGAAGTGCGGCTTACAGGCTGGGGCATCCGCGACCGGCACGAAACGATCAACAGTTTTCACTGGGGGCCTGATGGCTGGCTGTATGGTTTGCAGGGTTTTGCCACGCCGTCTAAGGTAGGTAAACCTGTGGGGAAGGGAAAGCTTTACAAGCACAAAGACCCGTTTCCGGAGGAGATCCTGAAAGATGGGGTAGATATCAACGGCGGAGTGTGGCGCTATCATCCTACGAAGGATAAGTTTGAGGTGGTAGCACACGGATTCAGTAACCCCTGGGGTATTGATTATGATGCAAAAGGACAACTTTTTATGACAGCCTGCGTCATACCCCACCTCTGGCACGTGGTCCCGGGCGGCATTTACCACCGTCAGGGCGGGCAGCATTTCAATCCCTATGTATATAACGATATTAAAACGATAGCCGAACACAGCCACCGCTCTGCACACGGGGGAGCAAGAGTGTATCTTTCAGATGCATTCCCTCAAACGGAAAGAGGAAAGATTTTCATGGCCAATATTCATGAACACGGGATCTTATCAGACATTTTAGAAAGTAAAGGTTCCGGTTTTGTAGGGAAACATGGAGATGATTTCATGATGGCCAACAATGCACAATGGGTAGGGTTTAGTATGGAAATAGGGCCGGAAGGCGGAATGTATGTACTGGACTGGCACGACGCCGACATTTGTGGATCAGACGTATTGAACTCCGAAACCGGAAGGATATTCAGGATTATGCCCAAAACGTCGCAGGCTGAAAACTGGGAGGGGCGTTATAGTGACCTTGATAAGTTTAGTGATACGCAACTGGCAGATCTGCAAACAAGCAAAAGTGAGTGGCACGCACGCAGGGCCCGCCTTATTTTGCAGAACAGAGCCGGAAAAAGGAAAATTGCAGAAGAGTCGCTTAACCGGTTGTCTGATATTTACGCATCCAATCTGAATGCCGACTACCGGCTCCGCGCCATGTGGGCATTGCAGGTTTCCAACGCGCTTCCGGAAAAAGCACTTTTATCCGCACTTTCTGACAAGGATGAGTACATCCGTGCATGGGCGATTCAGTTTTTATGTGAAAACGAAACAGCCTCATCCATCGCGATTGCCCAATTTGTAAAGATGGCCAAAGAGGATCCGTCTGCTCCTGTAAGGTTATATCTGGCTTCCGCTATGCAGCGCATTAAACCCGAATCACGCTGGAAAATCGCTGAGATGTTGGTTGGTCACGCACAGGATATGAATGATCACAACCTGCCGAAAATGATCTGGTACGGATTGGAGCCGCTGGTGAAAGCTGATCCTGCGAAGGCGCTTGCGTTATCAGAGAAAAGCAAAATACCGATGGTAACCAACTTCATTGCCCGCCGCATCATGGATGCCGACGCAGCAGAAATACTATTAACTGCTATTGGCAAAGCCTCAGCCAATCAGGTCGACTTGCTGAAAGGTATGCAGGATGGTCTCGAAGGCCGCACCGACGTGAAAACGCCGGCCAACTGGAAATCCGTTTACGCAAAGTTGAAACAAGGTCCGGGTAACGTGGCTGCATTGGCCACTGAGCTCGCCCAGCATTTTGGTGATACGGAAGCGGCGAAAACATATTTGGTAACACTGAAAAATACAGGCGCGCCTGCGGCGCAAAGACAAAAAGCGCTCCAATATCTCGCTTCGAGGCAGCGGCCTGAACTCGTTAAAGAGTTGCCCGCATTGCTGGCCACGCCCGCTTTGCGCTTCGATGCCATCCGGTCGATCGCTAATTATGACCAGGAACCTTTAGGGAAATTATTGCTTGAAAAATATCCCGGCTTCGACCAGCGGGAAAAAGCCGAAGCCATTCAAACCCTGTCGTCACGGCCGAAATACGGCTGGTTACTTACCCAGGCGATCGCTAAGAAGACAATTGCGAAAAATGAAGTGCCGACCTATGTTGCACGTCAGCTGCGCAGGGTAGTAGGAAGCGGTTTTGTAGAAGTGTGGGGACCTATTGATCACGTGGCATTCGATGAAAAGGCTTACAGCAAATATCGGAAGCTGCTTACCGATCAGGCTGTATCAGCGGCTAGTCCGGTCAGGGGAAAGCAGATATTCATTAATACCTGTGGGCCGTGTCATAAAATGTTTGGCGAAGGGGGCATTATCGGCCCTGATCTGACCGGCTCAAACCGGGGGAACGTGGACTATTTGCTGGGCAACATTCTGGATCCAAGCGGAGAAATCCAGGACGACTATAAAATGGTAGTGGTGACCACCCGGGACGGAAGAACCTACGTTGGCAATATTGCCAAGGAAACAGAGCGTCAGCTTACCCTACGCATTGTGGGACAGGATGCAGTGATCGTCAATAAGTCAGACATTCAGACGAGAGAAACAACTCCAACATCCATGATGCCTTCGGGCCTTTTGGAAGCCCTATCCGATAAAGAAATTACAGAGTTGGTGGCGTTTTTGCGGACAAAATAACAGGATGAAATTCCGGCCAAAAAAGAGAGTGCCTTATGTTGTTCATACCGCACAATATTAGCCTGGACTAACAGATATGGTTGTGGAGTAGCGCATGCGGGCCTTGTGTGTAGCATTTGGAAGGGGACTATGCGCTCTTACATTACAAAGGTAAGCCAAGGCAGTTGGCAAAAGGTGGTGAAGATCGAAGGTTTATCTGAAACAAACAGTCATCCGGTCTGAATGGCATGGTAGAAAATCGATGTACCGCAATCCCGTTACTGTATTCGGGGCAATCATGTCGGCTGCTGTACTGCTGTGCGTAAGGCCCCACCTGACCGAACAGGATATTCATGATGCAATAGTTGGAAACATCTTCCGCTGTGGTACTTAACTTGCGGATTCGCTAGACAATCGACGCTGCCGCTTTGTCTGCCCACTAATTAGAAATGCCATACGACCACAGATATCACTTGGTCGCAGGCCGTAAAGGCAACTACCGAATAGACAAATTGCTTGTCGAATTAAGCTCAACCCCGTAATGAGTGCTGATTTTCAGTTATACGGGGGTGAGCAGCAGGGGCAGCCAAAATCACTGTCCGAAGGCTGGCTTCACTGGTCCAATTGCCCGGGTCGCCATATTGCGCCCGGTTACATCAACGGCCATATTCATAATCGCAAACACGTTTCCGGCACTGTCCAGAAGTGGCTTGTAAGTAAAGTCAAAGTAGTAGGTATCCAGCTTTCCGCTTGATGAAAGTTTGGCCGGCGTGCTATAAAAAATTGCCTTGTAATTCCCGCCTGGTAGGTGTCATTGAGGATGTCCAGAAAGGGCTGCCCTTCCAGTTCCGGGACTGCGCTGGCCAGCGTTTTGCCAATAACTGAGCGGTCCTTTCCCCAGTAGCCCAGCATGGTTTACCATCAATTCTGGGCTTTATATAATAGTCTAGCGCACCTAATTTTCTAGCAAAGTCAATCACATCTGGATTTCCAGATGTCGAAAGCATAACTATTGGTAAGGAAGCTAAGCGAGGAATGATTCGCAGATTCGATAGAGTTTCCAAGCCGTTCATCTTAGGCATGTTCATGTCTAAGATGATAAGACATCTATCTAGTACTGTTTGCGACTGCAGAACCGTGAGAAGTTCCTGCCCATTCTCCGATTCCATGATTTCAATGCTTGGATCTATGGCTTTGATTGCCTCTATCATTGTGGTACATGAAATCAAATTACTCTCTACTTCAACTATAGGGGTTAATACTTGGACAGCTCGTCAACAATCCTCTCTACCGCTTCCGTAGGAAATTGTTACTCTTCAAATTTTATGCTTGATTATCCGGCTGCGTAATTCTAGCAGGATAAAAGAAGAATTGCCGGTTTCACTTGATATAAATCCTTTCGGAAAGTATCTTTGTAAGGTTATTGCAGCTTGATTAATACTTGGTGAGCGATTCGGTGAGCAGAATTTTTGACATTTTACAAGTGATTGATATTTAGGAAGATCTGAGGGAGGTTCGACTCCCTGCATCTTCACAAAATGCCGCTTCGGATTCCCGGAGCGGCATTTTTGCATATAGAAACTGTTTACAGAATACCTGCCCATATATTTTTGAGATCGCGAATGGAAGTCACTCTTCCAGCCTTCACGTCCTCAATGCCCTCTTTAATGGCATTAAACACTTGCGGGTCCGAAAAAAAGACATCAGTTTCAGTACTTTCATCAATTGGCGTGAGTAAAACTGACTTTTTATTCTTTCCCCGGTGAATAATCACCCGTTCTTTTTCTGCAAGATCCAGATAATCCTTCTGCTTCCCCCGAAATTCCCGGGCTGATATGATTCTCATCGGTGTACGAATTTGTGTACACGAAGGTAGGGCAATCGCCTAATTCGCGAATACGATCAATTGGTTCAAGTCTGCGAGTCATGCCGATTTTAAAGACATTCTCACCGAAAGATCCAATGTTGGATATGATGTATACATGCCCTCGCTTCGTTTGCTGAGCCATTGAAAGTGCACGTTCTTTCTTTTCCCTTGCCAATGCTAATTCAATTTCCAACATCGCCACCTTATCATTCAATTTATCATATTCCACGCCTGTGACCAGGCCCATTTCTTTACGCGCTTTTTCAAGTGCTTTTAGGAAGGCAGCTTCTTGACGTTCGGCCTCCCGCTGTGCTTGCTCGAATTCTCTGCGCGCTTTTTCTTCCTCTCGTAATTCATCCTGAATTGGCCGCATGTTTTCTTTTTCTTGCTGCTTCTTCGCTTGATATTCGTATTCAAGAATTAACTCTTGTTCTTTAAGGTTTAAATATTCTAGTGTTAGCGAAATTTTGAAACCTTCACCCAATTTGTTTATATCATGATAGGATTTAGAAAGTCTTTCCTTCATTTGAATGATATTGTTCCATTTCACTTTCGAAATGAATGCTGTACTTTCTCCATTGAAAGCTCGGAGCATTAGTTTTTTGAATCGGTTAACTATTACTTTTCCTTTGGAGGCGCTCCCTTCTACTGTCCAGTCAGCCGAACAAATCGCGGCACGGTCATATTTTATTAAATCCTTTTGCTTCTCAATAATATTTTTTTGAGTCTCCCGATACTCATCCGATTTTTCAAAATCATATGTCGGCTCATATAATCCATACTCAATTAAATCCAGTTTCGACTCAAATAGAGCAATCTCTTTTTTAAGAGATGTGAATGTATCTAGACCTGCTCCATAACCGTGACTTAGTTCACTCCGCTTTTTTTCTAGCTTACTTATTTCAAGGTGTTTTTGCCGAGCTTCTAGGTCGACATCTATAATCGGCCGATAATATTCGAGCTGTTCTTTTAAAGACTGTATTTCGGAAAGTTCTTTTTTCTTAAAGAAATCTAGGAGACCCATATGTATTGGGATGAGAGGGTTTGAAGAAGTCTAATATAAATAATCAAATCAAAAAAATAATCCAAAATAAATGGTCAAATCAGAAACCAGGTCTCGCCGCAGAGCGGCTTCCTGTTTGTAGAAAATGGGTTTCCAATTTACAGCAAAGGCCCCAGCGGGGCCTCCTAATAAATCGCCAAATTACAGGAGGCCCCGCTGGGGCCAAACAAATTATGTTCGATGTCTTTTCTACAAACAGGGAGCTCCTCCGGAGCGTTGTTGTTCAGCTATTCATTTCCCCCCAATCAACCGCTCCAACCGCCTCATCCTTCTCCTTCAACATCCGCTCATACAAAGCAATCTTCTCCTCGTGAAGTTGCATTAGTTTGTCAATTGGGTGGTAAATAGGATTATGAAAGACACCGTTAGCTACTGACGAATCGTGAAAGGTATTTGATATAATATTCACAGCCTGCTCCTCATCAAAATTCCGAATCGCCTCAGCTGGAATCTTCAAAATAGCCGCCACTTGCTCCAAAATATCCGAATCGATCTTTTCCTTCTGTTCAAGTAGAGAGTTTTTTTGCTGGTTCCAGTCTTCCCCGAGCTCAAACGCCAGCGCGTTTTGCTTCACGGACATCATTTCTCTGAAACGCTTCCTTTTTCTAAAATGACCGAGATAGAAGTACTAGTCAACCAGACTTTACATGCCTATGAATGTGATCGAATCAAATGTTAACTGGCAAGTTGGACATCTGATCGACTGGAATATCAAGCATACCGTGTACCACTGCGGACAGATTGGCATTCTGAGTCGGATAGTTGAGAAACGTTTCGATTTTGGGCTGCGATTGGCCCGGTAAGCTGGTCAACTATGGATTCACCGTTTCGAGCTGAGAATGTTCTATTGTAATATTCACTGAACGCTCTCCCTTCGGCCGGGTCCGGTGGACGATGTTTTTGGGAATTGTGAAAAGTTGACCAGGAAGTAATTCGATGGTTTCTGTTTCAAGATCAATCAATAAGATACCTTCAACTGTCATAAACGTTTCGTCCGAATTGGGATGATAATGCCAGTGATAACTTTCGGTCATTACACTTAGCCTGACAACATGGTCGTTCAATTCAGCTACCGTGAAATTTGCGTATCTGTCTGTTATTGATCGGGTAATTTCGTTAATATCGATTGGGGTAAGTGGAGTTGTTTTCATTAATGGTTTTTTGGAAAGGATTAAGTTTAGCAAAGAGGTACAAAACCCGCGCCTCAGCCAAGAACATAGCGTATGTCAACTACAAATAAACCCAAATAGTGTTTTCATGCGAACTGCATTTAAAATACTTTGCCAGGAGGATGTATCTTGGTAAATGCTATCCGCGAGATAATAAGGGACAAATAGAAACCACGATGATAAATTTCCGAGCAGCTACCATTGCTTTCAAACCCGACACTAGGTTTCTGATTTTTACGAACGATAAAAACCGTATATGATAAAGCCAACCAGTATTAATTCCGTGATCCATACAGTGCGCGTGTTTGAATGAGAGATTCGTCGAATCAGCCAGTGCCCCCCAAGGCATACAGCCATAATGAGTAGCCCAAGAACAATTTCAAGCGGATAGTCTCGCTTTTGGTCCGGTGTTCCATTAACCACATAAAACAGTCCGTGCAAAATTTCGTAAAGGCCCAATAATGCTCCCAGCATCAGTGGAGTAATCCAGGTTAGTAATTTTCTCAATTCTCATTCTTGTAACGGACACCCAATTTCCCAAATGTGCCCAAACGGATCTTTGAGCTTTCCAATTTTCCAATCTTCTTCAACCGTGACTGGACATATTTGGGTAGCTCCGGCCTTCAATGCATTAACGAATATTGTGTCGGGATCCGACGTTGTCAAAATCATGCGAACTGGCGATCCTCCTATTGTTGCGGGACTAAGATTGTTAAATTCCGGCTCCTCATCCCCAATCCAGAAATCTGCATTGCCTATTCCAATTCTCGCATTTGTTCTACCGACATTGGTATACTTTTCCAATATAGTTGCACCAAATGCCGCTTCGTAGAAAGCGGCTGCGCCCAACGCATCGGTGACTACCAGGAACGGAGTAATGTTCAGTTTTATATGCGCGCTCATAATTGAATTCAAAGATTTATTTCAAATAATCACAAACTTGGTACCGACAGATTTTTTAGCAAGAGGAACGTCGAAATAGCCAAAAGTGATATTTTGCTCCTTTTACTTCCTTCCAATGTCCAATTGGAAAAGCCGGGGCTGAAACTTTAATGTTCCGGCCCCGGATTTTTAGTTGAAGTATTTTGGCCAAAGTTAGAATATCTAAGCGCGGCAATATGGTTCGCGTATATATAGCAGCGTGTATAACACGTTTACAGTTGTCAGGCGACGATGCGGGACATCTCAATCCATTTTCAGATAATTTAAATCCCTTCTGAGAGTACGGTAAAGTTTTCTGTTCGCACCATCAAGGTTCGTTTTATACAGCTGCCAGCTATCATCAGTGAGCTCTTCCAGATGAAATTGATGGGCGGGATCCGCAAGTTCTTTTTTGAGCCAACGCGGAAACGCATTCGCAGCGCGGGCGTTTTCCCAGGTTCTGATAGCCTTAAAAATAGCGTCCTTTTGTGGGCAGCTTTCGACTTCTTTCTGGTCAAGTTTAAGGCTGTAAGTAGAGCCGATCCCTACCGAAATTGCTTGAATGTGCTCATATTCAGCGACGGTGGATTTTGCATTGACCGGGAAGTTTGCACCCATTCCGACTGGAAAAAAGTTGGCATAAGTTACGTCTCTCAGGTCTTTGCCCTGGCTGGTGGCACTGCCCCATTCCCTGGTTTCAACATCGTAAAGATTTTTTCCGCCACCCACATTCCAGATGCTCTGATAATGCCACGAGCCTTCTGACAAGGTAGATCCCGTGAAGCGAATATAGGGTACTCCAAGTTCGTTGGCCCTGTCAAACATTTTACGAAAAAACCGCTTGACGGAATAATAACCGTGGCCATTATTGAACAAAAACTCCTGACCGTCAAAATCATAGTATGCCAGTCCATTGATCTTGCATACGTCGGCATAGTATTCGGCTATTTTGTCCTGCAATTGCATGTTGGGAATGAGCCCGTCGTAGCCATAGTTGATCGTCACCTGCAATTTGTAAATGGTATCACCGGCTGCGTGACTGGATTCGGTGGTTTTCCAGTAGCCTCGTTTCACATTGAGCAGCCGGAACGGTGCTTTATCAGAAACCCCCATATAATAAATCAGCTCTTTGCCGATCTTGATCATATTTAGGTTCTTTGCATGACCTTCCCAGCTGGCTACTTCATCAAGATATTTGGGATCATTGACAACAATGATCGTATCGCCGGGTGCGATACTTTTGACAAGCAATCGTTTTTGCTGGTAACATAAACTATCGCTGGGAACCGGGCTGGCGTCTTTGGTACCCGGTGCCAATGCGGTCGTGATGGGCGTTCGGCCGATGATCAATCCGGATTTTGCAGCCATTTCGGCAAATTCTTTGTGCGACTTATCACCAGCCGCCATTTTTAACGATTTCTTTTCAAAGTCTTTTCCGTCCAGATATCCCTCATTACCACGGTCGGGCCTGACAAAACCCTGATCATATAAGCTGATTGCTTTAAAGCCTAAACGATGGGTATAAGGTACAATGCTATCATATACCCCACCGACGGTCAGTGCGTCCGGCACAAATGCGGCCGGATCTTTTACCCATTTTCCGTTGATCTTTGGATAAGGCAGGCCTTCCGATAGCACAATGTTTTGAACCACGTCCAGCAACGCTGTACTGTCCGGACTTCCCCAAAATCCAACCGAAGATCCGTGATAATCTACCCCGGGCAATGGCTGCACTTCCTGATGGTTCGGTTTGTTAACCGCCATATTTGGAATCAGCGAAAAGTAAACCTCCCGCTTTGGTGCCCGGTCCCTCGAACTGTACGCAATGGAAATTCTACCCTGAGTATCGATCTGGGCTGCATTGCCGTATAAAATCCGGTAATAAGGTTCTTTATGCGCATAAAAGGCAACGTCATTGATACCATCACCACCAATCGGAAAAATCTGACCTTCGTGCAGGTGTGAAGGCAGCGGAAAGCGCTTTTTATCAGGACTATGGATGATATATTGGAAAGGCGCCGCGTCGGCTATGGTTTCGGAAGTGCCGCCGAGGGTGTTATCGTTCAGCGCCAGCATGCCAATCGCATAATTGACTGCATCGCTGGTATCCCGTGCTACCCCGATTATTTCGCCAAAAAGATTGGTAATATTGGTATGATAGGCACCCCACTGAATATTATCGATACCATTTCGGTGACCAAGCGATTGCAAAGTCAGTTTGAAATACTTTTTGTTAACAACCAATGCAACAGTAGCGACTGAACCGTTGGGATATTGCAGCACGAAAGTCCGTTTGGTCTTATTATAAATCGCTTTCGTCGGCTGGTAATATTTCCCTTTTTTGCTATCGTAAAGAGAAAGCAATGGCGAGGGTTTGTCAGCCGGACTAAATTCCCGTTGGGAGCCCTTTCCGGTCACATTCTTCATACTCGTAATCCAGCCCTTATTGTTGATATGGATTTTAAAATAGTCGGTAGTAAAGTCATGCTGGGCATGACAGTACGGAGCAACTATTAACATTAATGCATTTAAAATAAGGGTTTTAAGGATCGGAAATTGCATGTCAATCATGTAATGTAAATAAAAGTTAACGCATTAAGGTGTCAGCAAAAACCATTTCTGGCTTTTGGCGGGGATCGACACTTTTAAAGTCATTTTGGTACCGTTCAATGCCATTTTTCTGGCCGCCCCGTCATTTTCCGAAATACTAACCTGCTTTTGCAGTCCCGTATAATAGAGGTCTACGTCAATTTCCCTGGTGATAGCCTCGTCGAGTGGGTTGTAAACCATAAGCAAACCCTTTTCTTTTCCAAGCGGATCCACGTGCATGATCGCGTCATAATCTCTGCCGTCGGGCCTGCGGATATGGATAATGTCCGAGTCGAGTACTCTTCTGTGTTTTTTGTAAAAATCCACCCACTTTTTTACCATGGCTTTTGTTTGAGGGGCATCATACAATTGCGGGCCGCGGTAACAAGCCTGCACGCCTGCGCCAAACAAATTGGCTAGTCGTTGTTCGTAATGCGGCAGGTGTTCTTTGAGGGGTTCAATGGTTGCAGCCGCGCCCCCGCCGTGGTATTGGACCAATGGAACAAACATCCAGCCCATCGACGGCGTTTTTTCCCAGGTACCGTCATAAATATTCTGCCGCTCTATGATTTCCTGGAATTCGCGTGGTAGTGACCAGTTGGTTTCACGGTAACCCATAGCGCCTTTGGTACTGCCGTTCAAATAATACCAGTCGGGAACGTTCAGATAAATTCCCTTGCTGCGGCACCAGCGGTAAAACTTCTGAATTTCACCGAACTGTTTCCAGCGCGAATCTTCCAGCCCGCGGTGGCCGGGGTGCTTGGTGGAGGCACATACATCGCCGGGATAAGAGCCGTCATGTTCGAGCAGATCGTGCCCGGTAGTTTCGTAAAAATTGTATAGCTTTTTGAAATAATCCTTCCCCCATTCACTTTCCAGGCAGGGAGAATTTCCGAATGCAGGTTTCTTTCCAGCTGGCATTACCACATCATCTTCTTTACTAATAGCCCGGCTCGCCAGCAGAGAATAGCCACCGAGCGCAATACCTTTCGATTTGGCATAATCCTTCAACTCCTTCATGCGCTGCAAATTTTCAGGCGAAGTATTCTCAATGTCAAACCCGCTGCCAAATGTCATGATCACCATTTCAAAACCTACCTCGGCGCATTGATCGATGGCAGCTTTCACCGGCTGATCTTTTGCGCTGCTTACGTGCATGATTACCGGATTTTCGGTCACCCAGGGCGATATCGTGCGGTACATTTTCCTTTCGCTCAGGCCTCTGCGTTCCCGGTCGTAGCTATCATAGATCAGCTCCCAGAGCCGCATGCTTTCAAATGAAGCTCCCCCGGCAAGCTCCTGGCCCATGCCCGTTTTAGGCATGCATACCAGCAGGGAGGGGGTTTGCAGCAGGTAGTTCACCTGGGTCGTATAAGTCGAATCTACCTTCCATTCCACGCACGCATTTTGTGCGGCATTGGGCGACATAGAGCCGAATGCAAAATCGCTTTCTGCAAAGATGGGCGGCATTTCCCAGCGCTGCTTGTGTTCCACGGCACTTTCCGCCTCGGTCACCGCCAGGTGCTCGCTTTTAATATTATTGACAATAAATTCTGCTTTACCTTGATTCTCCACACTCACCCATTTGCTGATCATGGGCAGTCCGTCATATAACTCGTAGTGTACCGTCACTTTCAGGTTTTTGAGAAAATCGAAATCGGTATCCGATCCTTTATTTTCACCCAGTAAAAGCAACTGTTCTATCTTGCCTCTTCCCACCGCCCCGTCTGCACCATTGCCTTTCACTTTACCTCCCCGCGGATCGGTTTTTCCCAGCCGGATACGCGTCGGCGGGCTGCCCACCGGCAATTCAGCCAGCATTTGATACGTCTTACCATCCTCAGACACGGAGCAAACCATCTTTTTTTCGGCCAGCTGTATTTTCAGGAAATAAGATTTGCCGGTATCAAAGCCTTCAAAGTCCTGGCTTTTACCATCGTGATAGACACGGAATCGCTTGCTTGCCGGCGAGAGATGGAATTTGAAAGATTTGTCACCCTCAAACTGCAATGCAACGCCCGGACCGTACCCGCTGCTTTCATCGGTCCCCGAATTGAGCTTGCAAATGATCACTTTGGTTTGCTCGGGCAATGCGCGTTCTCCAAAAACAACCGCATGGGCCGGCGCGAGGATTTCCCCTGCTTTCCCTTCATTATTGAATGCATTGGCCAAGGTGTGGGAAGAAACAATGTTCCAATCCGGCGATAATGTTATGAAATCATCTTTGAGCAAAACTTCCCGTTTCGAATCCTGCGCTTTCAGGTTTTTAAAATTCCGGATCAGCTCCTGGTCGGCTTTGTATGTGAATGCTATTTCTATCCCTTTGGGCGGCCAGGGCAATTGCTGGGACGACCATTCCGTGCGGCGGTTCCATTCGAAACGTTCTTTGATCGGTGAAGATGTGTACGACATCAATTTCAGGCTATTCGGGTCTGCTTTCATGCCGGGGATCCATTCGGGCAGCAGGTAATTCCCGATCGGCTGGCCGGTAAGTCCGCCCACATTGATCTCATGCCCGTTCACCCAGAGCACAGCTTCCGGCGATACTGCTCTCACCAGCGCTTCGTTGGTAACCAGATTGTCCAGCCCGATCGTTGCACCATTTGGATTCATGGTGAATGTTCTGGAAATCAGTCCATTACTCAAAACCATGTAACCCTCCTGAGTTTTATAAACAGCTGATTTCTGCGCATTACCGGTAATGAGCCAGTCGGTTTTGCTCCGCAATCTTTGCTTGTCATAAACAGGCAGGTTACCTATCTCAATTCGCTGTGCTTGTGCACCGACGAGATGACACGTGATGATGATAAATGCCGCAATAGCAAGGATATTTTTTTTCATTTTATCGATTCGAGATAGCTCTGTCATTTATTTTCTTTTACTACAATCATAAACCCTTTTCCTCCCGGCACATTGACGGAACTCAGCGATTGCAGAGGTTGCTCGTCCTGGAAATCTTTTACAAATGGCATCGAGATCGTGCATTTGGAAGCATCGTAACCCAGCGCATTCCAGTCGATTAAAACCGATGTACTTTGCGCTTCTTTGTTCCAATTGGCAATAGCGATGACACTTTCATTTTTGCCCTTGAAAATAGAGCTAATAACGTGCTCATTATTAGTCTTAACCGGACAATTTTTGTCCCAGTAACCGAGCAGTTCTTTGTCTTTAAAGTTGTGTTCATTCCAAAATTTCCATAGCTCGTCAGGCACATTGCCGGTCCAGCCAGAGCGGTTGGTAATGCCGTAAACCATTCCACGCCACGGGTTACCTCCACCTTCCAGCATTTGTCCCGGCAACCCAAACGGAATGCCTGATACTTCCACCAGCCAATGATCCGGTGCGCGGTTGTAATCTCTTGCTTCTCCGATCCAGACCAGATCAAGGTACGGAAGCAGGTCCATATAGAGGTTCAGGCAGCTTGCAAATCCAGCCCAGTTATTGAAATGGTTCCAGCTATGCAGGTCTATTCTGCCTTCGGGGCGGTTCTGGTCAATGACTTTCCGGGCCCGCTGCAATGTGAAGCGATCCAGTGCGGCATCGTCGATATAGATACCATCGATCTTTAAGTTTTTTACCATCCAGTCAAGCCCGGCGATGTAGAAATTATTGAGCCTGCTATTGGGCGTGGTGATCACAGACAGATCAATCGATCCCTTGAATTTGCCTTCGCTCACCGGGTTATACCATGCCGGAACATACTTTTCTCTCAGGTTCCTGACCAGCCATTCATTTGGGCCTTTTGGATGTAATGCCTCCGTCCGGCTTGCATTGCCTGGTCCTGGGAATAGTACTTCCCCGTCCAGGCTGTAAAAAACCTGAAACTCCGGGATGTTCTTGGTAAGCTCCCGGGTTGTATAATACAGTTTAAGCCGCTTTTTCTGGTTGTGGGCTTTGTCCACCAGTGTTTTGAGTTCAGCTGTATTTTCGTCTAAATAAGGATAATTGATGAAAGGGTAAATGTCTTCTGCGTGGTGGATATTGATGATATTAGCTCCTGCTTTTTCGGCTTTGTCCACCTTGCTGATCGCATTCGTGCCTCCTCCATGAAAGTAGCGGTCGCCATATTTTTTTTCATTGCTAATAGATTTGAATGGTGTGATCAGAAGCTCAAAATCATAATTCAGTACGCTTCCTGCGGCCATTTCCCGGCTGCCGGAATAGGCGCTCACCAGGATGGAATTGCCTTTTTCCTCCACATTTACGCCACCCTTATTCTCATTTCCCCACGAGGGAGGAAGACGCAGCGGTTCGAATTTGTAATAAATGTTAACCAGCGGCAGCTTATAGTTTTCAGCTTTCCATTTCAAACGCAGCCCGCCATTTACCGCGCCCAGCCAAAGTGCATCCTGATTTTTGGTTGTATCCCACTGCCATTTCCAGGAATCGGGCCGCAGGCCACCCTCGCGGTTCAGGCCCATCATGTAGGTTGATTTATCTTTGGACACCGGCACTTCGAGACGGATATCTTTGATTTTTAAATGCTTCAACGCTTTCAAAGAGACTTTATAATCCACAAACCCATCGTAGTTCAGGCTACCAGAACACATCAGCTCGCATTCAGCCGATGTGTTCTTTACCTGCCAGTTGATATGGCCTTGCTTTTCCTCGATAAATTTCACAGCTCCTGGCGTCAGCCTGATAATCTCGCCATTTGCTTTTTCCACTAGAAAACGAAATGCGCCGCCCGTAATAGGTGCACCTTTTTCAGAGATACCCTGATTTGAACTCGTAAAAAAACTATTGATTTCCGCAGGTAGTCCGTCGTTGCCGATCACAAAAGATCTTCCCAGGATATTCAGGGTTTTGTCTTTTCGGGTCACGGGCTGGTAACCTTTTGTGATTTCCTCATTGATACCGACGGTACTATTCAGCCAGTTCATGCGGGACAAACCTTTTCCCTCGTTGTAGCCGTGGTTTTCAACAGCATTGCCGTCAACCGTGAGCTGTATTTTTACAAATTGCTTTTTACCATCGACTGATACCGTCGCGGTACCATCATAAATTCCTTTTACCACACCGGTAAGATCCGCCCCAACCCACAATGCCTGCACTTTACCATTCGGAATATTGATCTTTTTAGAAAAAGGCTTGCCTAAATAATCCACTCCGCCAGCATTAAAGCAACTTACCTGCTTTGAAGGGATCATTTTCCCATCCTTGCTTTTCAGATCTGAAAATTTAATTTCCAGGTTTTGAATGTCGCCGCTGCCAGCCCACACGCCGACCTGGTACACAAAGTATTCACCGGGGTGCGCCGCCAGTTCAAAAGTGGTTTTGGTAAAATCTCTTTTTAACCAGGAAATTTTCAACGAATCGTTCCACCGGATCGGGTTTTCCCTGGTTTCAGCAAAAACATAATGTGACTGCTTTGCCAGCTTTTCGTACTGCTTTCTGGCACTTTCAACAGAGATGTATTGCTCGCCGGTGCCTTGCCCGGTTACGGCCGCCGACAAAAACAGCAGCATACTTAAAAGAATGTATTTCATTAAGGGTTTAGGATTGAATGATATGCTACGAACTGCATGCACGTGCATTATTTCAACTTGGGTTCATGTCACGCTGAGGTTTATTTGCAGCGCAAAAAGCTATTTATTGTCAACCTGAGCGCAGTCGAAGGTCGTTATTAGCTCGGCACTATGCCTTTTGCAGTGTGCTTGTTGCACTTCGACTGCGCTCAGTGCGACAATAAATAGCTATTTTATTAATTAAAGCATCACCTCAATAAGAACAGGGCCAATAAAAACAGCCCTGTTCTCAATAAAACTAACTATTGCAATGGGTCAAATGTGCCTCCCCAGCTTTTATTCTGCTCGATTTTGCTGCTGCGATCCAGCGTTGATTTTGGAATACCAAAAAAGGAATACTTTTCTTCATCCAGCATCACAATCGGTCGGTAATCCCTGACTTCTGTTATCGTAAATTTATTGGCGATGGTATTGATATCAACGAGACCTTTTGGACGATCGGCTGCCGTACCATTCCACTCAACTCTTAATCCATGGAAATATTTATCCTTGAAACTGTTGAATGTGGAAGTGTAAACCCGCCATCTGCGTAGGTCCCAGAAGCGCTGTCCCTCGAAAGCAAACTCGACCAAACGCTCATCCATGATCGCTTTTCTGATCTCGGGAAGTGTTATTGCGTTGATACCATAATTCGCTTTTGCTCCCGGCTCTATCCCGGCGCGGTTGCGGATTTTATGCATCGCAGCCAGTGCTTCATCGGCTTTTCCAATCTCGTTTGCAGCCTCCGCCATGTTCATGAGCACTTCTGCATACCGGATCTCGATCCAGTCAACCTGCCCGTCTTCGACAGTGGTTCGGGTAATGTTGCGGTCCAGCATTTTGGCGGGGTAAAAACTTGAATGCGAATAAAGGTTTTCACTATTGTCCGCCCTGGCTTCTTTTCCATTAATCCCGGTAGCCGCATTGCCATCCGCGTCATAATAATAGGTCCACATATTTTCCTTTCCAAACATTTCTGCCAGATAAGGTTCAGCGCCATTGTAAGCAATGGAAGCATAAAAACGCTTATCTCTGTCTTTAAACAAGGTTTTGTAATCCATCGTAGCCGGATTGTATTTCGATCCGTCTTTCATCGGATACGCATTGACCAGTTCCAGAGACGGAATATTATCACCTACTGCGCCGCGGGAGTAAAGTAACGGGCGCATTCCTGCCTGGGAATATCCGTTGGCAAAGCCGGGATACTGGAATCTTTTGACCATGATCACTTCTTTGTTCATCTCGTCCGTCCACAGGTCTTTATAATTGGCGTAAAGTCCTTTTCCATTTGCATCCAGAAACGTGAGCGCATCTTTGCTTGCCTGATAGGCCGCTGTCCAGCGTGCTACATCATTCGCGCGGTTGAACTGCGGGCTGGCCCAATACAGCAGAACGCGTCCTTTGAAAGACATTGCAGCACCTTTATCAATCCGCCCGATCGTGCTGAGCGGTTCTACCAGCGGGATTGATTCGTCCAGATCCTTAAGTATTTGTGCAATGCACTCAGAGGTTTTGCTTCTGGCAACAAAAATGGCGTCCTTATTAGCCGGTGATTCAGGCTTTAAAATCAGTTCAACCCCTCCATAAGCTTTAACCATTCTGAAATAAGCGAATGCACGCCAGAAAAGCGCCTCGCCTTTCAACGACTTTTTGATGTTTTCATCAAAGGTTGCATTATCTACCTGAGCAAGGAAAATGTTGATTTTCCGGATGTTTTCGTAGGGGAAATCATTGTAAGTGTCCGCCGTAAGGGTGCCTTTCAGATAATCACTGAGTCCTGCTGCATTCTCTCCGTTGATCACCATGGTTTCATCCGTAAGTCGCCCAACTGAAAACGAGGATGGCATAAAGTTGGCGTACATGTCATTCACATAAGCCTCAGCCACTTTGGGATTGGTGAGAACATCCTCGCTGCTGAGTGCTGCAAGGTTGTTTTTGTCCAAAGGATCGCAGCCGGCCAGCATCATCAGGGAAAACAGGCTCGACAAGATTATATATGCTTTTTTCATATCTGTATTTCGATAAAAGATTGGCAAACTGATTAAAAGGAAAGGTTTACGCCCATGGTATAAGTCTTCATCGTCGGATATGAATTCATATTGCCGACACTTGGGTCATGAAAATCATATTTTGAAAGCGTAAGCAGGTTGGCCCCGGACAAGTAAAAGCTAACCGCTCCCATGCCGATCTTTTTAGTCAAAGTTTTGGGCAATGAGTAGTTAAGGTTTATGTTCTGAAAGCGCAGGAAACTGCCGTTCTTCAACCAGAAAGTGGATGGTAAATGGTCATTGGACGCGTCCCAGGTAACAGGCTGCGGATAGGCCGCATTCACATTTTCAGGCGACCAGGAGTCAAGCCAGAATGAAGGTGGTCTTGCGCCGTCGAAAAACCTTCTGCTATATCCATCGTCATATAGCTTGGAACCGCCGGTAACACCCTGCACAAATACATCGATTCCGATGCCTTTCCAGCTGGCTCTAAGGTTTAGTCCAAATGTGTAGGGGTTAAGAGCATGTTTGCCTTTCAGGACTTGCCTGTCATAGTCATCGATCTTACCATCGGGAACTCCCTGTGCACCATTGACATCCTCAAAATTGATGATCCCCAAAACCGCCGGCTTTCCATAAATTGTATAGCCGGATGGTAAGGCGTCCAACTGTTCGCTTGTCCGGATGATGCCAGAGGATACGAGCATTCTGATATAGTCCGTCGGGCGTCCGTTCGGGTTATCTACGTCCTGCGCATTCTGAGCGACGTCCCGCACTTTTACTTTATTATTAGAATAAGAGAAGCTCCCTTTAACCCCGTACGTTACATCACCCGCGTTGCCATTGTAGCCCAGCTCGATTTCGTAGCCGTGACCATCGACAATACCATAGTTTTCCGGTGGCATACTTCCTCCAAAAGAGTTAGGCAGCGAGGCAATACGGGTATCGAGGATATCGTAATTATGTCTTTTGAAATACTCCCCTGAAAGTGAAAAACGGTCAAATATCTGTGCATCAAAACCTACATTAAGCTCACTGGTTTTCTCCCAGGTAAGTTTTTCGTTCACAATCCCATTGTAACCTACGCGCGGCTGCGGCGTGGTCCCAAATAGATAGTCTCCGCTCACGCCATAAGATTCGCTCCATTTCCAGCCGCCGACAGCATCATTACCTGCCAAGCCCCAGGAGCCGCGCAGTTTCAGGAATTCAATATGTTTTACTTTGAAAAAATTCTCCTTAGACAATACCCAACCAGCCGAGACAGAAGGAAATAAGCCCCAGCGGTACTCAGGTCCAAAAAGCATTGAACCATCGCGGCGAGCGGTTACATTCAGGAAATATTTGTCGTCATAACTGTATATGACCCTGCCAATGTAGGATGCCCGGCCGGTTTCCGATTCTGTGCCGTCTACATAGGAGTCGGCTCTGGCCGAGGATGTTGCCCAGAACTGGTCGTTTTGTACGAGCGGGAAATTTTCTCTTACACCGTAGAAATAATCATATTTGCCTTCGCTCTGCTCATAAACGGCGATTGCATCTATGTTATGTTTACCAAACTGTTTGGTATAATTGGCACTGAAATTCAACTGATAATTGTTGGTTGCTTCCTGGGTTCTTACCAGCCGCTCTTTATTGGGATATGAGGATTTTATGCTGCCGGTAATCTCGTCCGTGAAAATGGCGCCATTCGTTCCCTTTTTCACTACATCATACAGAGTTGTTTTAAGCTCGTGAAGCTTCATAGTCCTGGACTCATAATTCGGGCTGAATTTACCCGACACAGACAACCCTTGAACAAACGGAACATTGTAGGTTAACCCTAAAACCATCGCAATGTTGCGTTCTGTGCGCGTCACTGAGCCGCCTTCTTCAACAAAAGCAAGTGGATTGCCTATCCACCCCGGATTGATGAATTTGCCGTCTGATGTTTTTGGCCCCGTGTTAGGCAGGTAATAAAGCAGCCTGCCCCACAAACTACCAAAAGTCGGATTTGTGTCAAAACCGTCCAGGTCTTCCTGCATAGCAAACCGCGTTTTTTTACCCTCGTTGTAGGCTACATTAAAGGTACCCGTCAGGTTCTTGGTAAGATTGACGTCAACATTGGAGCGGAAATTATACTTCTTAAAATCTGCATTTTTGATGAACGCCGACTGGTCGAAGTAGGAGCCAGCTACAAAATACTTCACCTTATCACTTCCCCCACTGGCAGAAAGGGAATGCCTTTGTAGTACAGGATCTATGTAAGCCTGTTTATACCAGCCCCGTCCCGGATCATTATTTTCAAAGAAGGCAACTTCTTCGGCATCATACGAAGGTGCAAGGCCCCTGCTCGTCCGTGCGTAATTATTCAGCCTGACCATATCACGGGCATCCACATAACTTGGTATTTTGGATGGATTGTCAAAACTGTACGAATAATTATAGTTGAGCTGAAACTTACCCGACGTTCCTCTTTTCGTAGTGACAAGCACTACTCCATTCGCAGCTCTCGCACCGTATATTGCCCCGGACGCCGCATCTTTCAGCACAGTAATATTTTCCACTTCGGAATAATCCAGGGCGTCAAACATTCTTTTGTCCATGATTACACCGTCAATCACATAGAGGGGATCGTTTCCCGTACTTTTCCAGGTGTTAACAGACCGGATCCGGATAGGCGGCGCATACCCCGGCGCACCAGATGCCTGGCTTACATACACCCCGCTTAATCTTCCCGCCAGCGAGCTCGACAGGTTGGGTACCGGGTTGTTTTTAACGTCATCGGATTTCATAGTCGCAATAGCTCCGGTCACGGAAGTTTTCTTCTGCGTACCGTAACCCACCACTACTACTTCTTCAAGGGCTTTGTCATCTTCTGCCAGGCTGACCTCAAAAACGGTCCTTGTCCCCACAGCAATTTCCTGGGACACATATCCCACGTAACTGAAAACCAATCTTGCATTCTGATCAGGCACATCCAGCTGAAATTTTCCGTTTTCATCCGAGGTTGTCCCCAATTGTGCGCCTTTCAGCAGGATGCTAACGCCCGGAAGGCCTTCGCCAGCTACGTTCGTAATCGTGCCCCGTACGGCAATGTCCTTTTGCTGAGCACGGTTCAGCTTATCAACGAGCATTCCCTGCATTCTTTTTTCCATATCCTGATGTGCGCCGGGATAGGTACCTTCTGTGGGCGACGAGAGATCCGGTGATAAGCTGGATTGTGGCGCAGTCAGCTTTTCCTCTTTTTTCTTGACCACAATGGTTTTATCCAAGACGGTATAAGTAAGCGGCTGACCTTTCAATACTTCATCCATGATCTCCTGAACTGAGCCGCTTTGAAGGGACGCAGTTACGTTCTTAGCCCTTTTAACGACTTTATTATCATAAAAAAACTTGTAACCGCTCTGTTGTTCAATCCGGTTAAACACGTTTGAAAGCGTCGCGTCTTTGACAGAAAGAACTATTTTCTGCGAGACGCCGTCGGCTGATACATGAACACAAGCGATTGCTATCAAAAGCGCTATCAGTTTCATTATCAAAATCGATTTAATAAAGTAACGGAGGTTAATACACGTCACTTTCCTGTGTAAAATAATTTGCATATTTTTGTTTGGGTTTGGATTGTTAAGATTGTTTTTCCATCAAAAAAGGGCAGTTCTTTCCTGGTCCGCTTTGCGGCTGGGAGCATTCCGGACATCAGCCGTTTCAGGTCAGATCTGAGACGGTTTTTTTATTCCCGGAACTTCGGTGTCAGTTTATCGTTTTTATTTATCCATAATCGGCGAGTTTAGGTTTAAATCAGAGGGTTAGTTAGTCACTACAATTTTCTTATTTTCTATCCGGAAGTGCACATCACCCAGTTCGAGTATCTGCAGCACCTTTGATAAATTGGTATTCCGTTCGATTTGACCTACAAACTCATATTCTTTTATGGGTCCTTCATAAACTACCTCCATGTCATACCAGCGAGAAAGTTGCCTCATCAACTCCGGCAAGCCTACGTTGTTGAAGCGGAAATATCCTTCTTTCCATGCGATTACGGTTTTGGTATCCACCTGTTTGACTTTAAATGACCCAGCAGCTATGTCAGCGCTCTTTCTCAGATCTCTGGCTAACAAAGCTTGTTCTCCCGGTCTCAGCAATACTCCCTGATTTTCTTTCCCTGCTAATTCCAGTTTGATACTGCCTTCCACCAAAGTCGTTTGAATAATGGCTTCATCGGCATAACTGTTCACATTAAAGCGGGTACCGAGCACCTCCACAACCTGGTTGCCCGCTTTCACTTTAAATGGAACGCGCTTTGATTTTTTTTTCACCTTGGCCACTTCAAAATATGCTTCGCCAGCAATCTCGACCACTCGTTCCGTTGTCGGGAAAACAGTGGGAAAATGGATAGATGAAGCCGCATTAAGCCACACCCGCGTCCCGTCGGGCAGCTTTACCTGATATTGCCCAGCCTTTGGAGTGGAAATGGTATTGTAGGTCACCGTTTGTGCACGGCTGCCCGCTTCCTGCATATCAAATTCATAAACAATTTCCCCCTGCTTTGTTTTGATCACCGCAGTTTGTCCCTGCTGCGCCAGCTTACCATTGCCAGCTTCATGCAACATAATATTTTGACCGTTTGCCAATGTAAGCTTCGCTCTGTTATCCCCCGGAGCCGCATCCTGAACGATGGCAACAGTTTTAATCTTCGGCTCATTTTTTTGTCTAAGGAAAATATTCACGCCGATTGTACTAATGATCGCAATGGAAGCGGCGACTGCAAGCCATTTGAGCAGTGGTTTCACCGTGCTGTTATTTGATGCTTTCTCATCCTTATTTACCGGAAGGGATTCCCAAACCTGATCTAGGTTCTTTTCAATTTCATTGGTAGTAATGGTTGAGTTGGAGGATTTTGCGTGAGCGATATACCAGCTTTCCAGCAGCGCCATTTCCTCCTCGGTCAATGTTCCGTCCTTATACTTTTGAAATAGCTCCTTTGCCAGAGATTCGTCCATGATACATGTTTTCTGCTAATGTATATAAGACGGGCTGCGCGGGTGGAAGTAGTAGGCTCGCGCAAAAAAAAGCTGTTTTTTTTAAAGGTCTTTCGAAATATACATCAGCACGAAAGCCAAATCCAGCTTCTGCCTGAGAATATGAAGGGCATTACTAACCTGTTTTTTGACAGTCTTGTCTGATATATGAAGCTCCTGAGCAATTTCCTTGTAAGAAAGGTCTGTATTTCTGCTCATCTCAAACACCTCACGCATTTTGGGAGGTAGCAGGGAAACTTCCTGCTCAATGAGTACGGTGAGTTCTTTTTCTCTAACCTGCTGGTCGGTAATACATTCACCCTGTTCAATGAATGCAGCCAGGGAACTGATGTATTTCTGCTCCACTTTTTTGTGGGAGATGAGATCGAAAATGCGATTTCGGAGCGCCTTATATAAATACGATGAAAAGGAAGTATGCGGCTTAATTTCCTTTCTGTTAAGCCAGAGTGTAGTGAAAAGCTCCTGTAAAATATCTTTGGCTTCTTCCTGATCCCCCAGCATTCTGTGAGCATGCAAAAAGAGCACACCCTTATAGCGACGATAGATTTCGGCAAACGCCTGGTCATCGTCATTCGCTATCAGTTCAGCTAATTCCAGATCACTACTTAGGTAATAAGAAGCCATATCATAAGAAAGGCTAAATATAACTTAAATATAATGCAAGAAATGGCCCGTAATTAAAACCGATTGCTGTTCAGACAGGAAAAAACTTCCCGATAAAAATCGGGGTGCGACTGCCAGGTTTGTCCGGTTACTATATTTCCGTCACGAATTGCTTCTTGAGTTGAATACGTGCCACCTCCCATTTCAATTTCGGTCCGAATATGTTCATAAGCGGTGAGGTTCCGGTTGTTGGCTAATCCGGCTGTAACCAGAATCTGGATCCCGTGGCAAATTGCGAAGACCCACTTGCCCTGCCTGTCAAACTCCCGTACTACTTCCAGTAACCCGGCATGGTTGCGCAGGTATTCGGGGGCGCGGCCGCCCAGCAGCAGAATGGCGTCGTAATCACTCACTACTACCTCTTCAATTGTGAGGTCAGAAGCTAGACAATAGCCCGGCCGCTCCACATAAGTATCCCAGCCTAATTCAAAATCGTGCATGACGAGGTTAAGCCGGCGTTTGCTCGGGGCAGCTATCAATGCGATATCGCCTTCTTCCTGGAAACGGTGAACGGCATAAAGGGTTTCATAACTTTCGCCACCGTCTCCGGTAACGATCAAAATTTTGCGATCCATGGTATTAAAATTAAACTTTGGGTTAGCTTGTCCACTTAACATTCTTAAACACCAAAAGCCAAAACCAAGCGCATACTACCTTGATCAGGGATGGAAAAACCAATCCTGTCGCCCCAGCGTGAGACGATACCGGTTTAAATTATTTAGGCGGAGCTAGGGTGTTCCTGACAGAACTTGTCTTTACTATTGAAAGCATCAATCAATCAGGACATTGAATCAGAAACAAACTGAGCTAACAACCGCTTCGGGCAGCATACCAATTGAAGCTTCGGTGACGATCGGTGAGATTCCCGCATCCGATTGCACGCAGGATAAGGAGTACTTTATCCGGCAGGCTTTTCACGTCAACGCGCTTACTGGTTATGAACTGCTTTTCCGGCAATACTACGGCTCACTATGCAGCCACGCGGCCAGGTACGTTTATACCCGGGAGGTTGCCGAGGATCTGGTCTCAGAAGTGTTTTATACTTTTTGGAAAAATCAGGCGTATCTGCAGATCAATACATCCTTTCGGGCTTATCTGTTTGCTTCCGTCCGGTATAAGGCGCTTAATTATCTGAAATGGGAGTTTTTCAAAGAAGATCATTTTGAGTTACAGGAGGATGGAGAAACGGGCGGAACACCTGAGCCGGACCAGATCCTTGAATACGATGAACTCTATATGTACATAGAAAAGATCGCCGCCTCACTGCCGCCGCAATGTCGCAAGGTATTTCTGCTCAACCGGTTTGAAGGGAAATCCTACGCTGAAATTGCGAAAGCAATGGGCGTATCCGTGAAGGCGATAGAGGGTCACATGAGCAAGGCGCTGGCCGTATTCCGCAAGGCGCTTACCGCTTACCGAATGCCGGGGAAGTGAGGTTTGGAGCAGACAGAGTTAGCCATTTAACAAGAGAATCAACAGAAATTGAAATGGAATTTATAATTACAAAAGAGATCATGTTCAACTATTTTTCGGGACATGCTTCGGCGTTGCAAAAGAAATTGATTGCAGAGAGCCTGGCAGATCCAAAAAATCTCGAAATCTATTATGCATATCTCGAAGAATGGGAAAAATGTCAGCCGCAATTTCTGCCTGACCTTCCAGCCGCATTCACTAAAAATCTTGAACGTATACACAGTACCGAACAGCAGCCGCGCCGGCTTCGGAAGGGTGCCGCAATCCACCCGCTGCACGTTTTAACCAGTTTATTAGCGATTAGAGTAGCTGCCTGTATATTGGTACTCGGACTGACAGGCTACTTTTTCCGCGATCACATCATTTACGAAAACTATGAAACCGCATACGGCGAGTTGCGCTCATTTACACTTTCTGACAGCAGCAGCGTAGTTCTCAATTCCAACAGTACCCTGCGCGTGCCCAGGTTCACCTTCGCCGTTTGGTCAAGAGAAGTCCGTCTTTCAGGAGAGGCAGAGTTTCATGTAAGAAGGCGCGGTGATAAGCTCCGTTTCGTAGTGCATACACCTGGCAATAATACAGTTACGGTATTGGGAACCGAGTTTTCAGTATACAGCAGGAATAACAAGACGGACGTAACATTAAATAAAGGAAAAGTAGAACTGGCATCGGTAAACTCACCCGAACCAACTGTCATGAAGCCTGGTGAAAAGGGCAGTTTCGCACCCGACGGAAGTATTCATATCCACGCACTTTCTCCCGGAGAACTTTCCAGTCAGACAGCCTGGAAGGAGCAGCGTTTTGCATTCAACCACACTACACTTACAGAAATCGCAGTGCAGATCCGTGATGTTTTCGGAACAGATATCCGGATTAACGACCCTTCGCTGGCGAGCAGGCAGCTCACAGGAACTTTCAAAGCTCAGACGGCCGATGACCTTCTGGAAGTCCTTAAAGAAATGCTTGGTATTGAAGTGATTAAAGTTAAAAAGCAAGTGCATCTTATTCCTAAACCCACAAACACCAATTAAACCCATGTCCATTACTAAACCTTTCTTGCTACATGAGACAAAAATTTAGGTTTATCAGCATTTGGTCCGCGGCTGTATTTCTTTCCCTTTCCATTGAGGTCTCAGCGCAGATCCTGGCATTGTCTCCACAGCACAAAGTGAGCCAGGAAAGAACCGAAACACAGGTAAAACAGGTACGCGAGGTAATTCTGCAATTGAAGGAGCTTTACAAAGCAGATATTCTTTTTGAGGAAAAACTCCTGGAAGGACTGGAAGCGAGGGGAATGACGGTGAAACCAAAAAGTACGCTTGAAGAGAACCTCAGGCAGTTGCTCACACCCGTCGGGCTCAGACACAGAAAAGTAAAAGGAAATTCATTTGTAATCCTGCCGGCGAGCACAAATGCGGCAGGTACGCCGGAAGTAACACCCAATCAAAGAAAAGGACCCGATCACAGCAATCTGAAAACACTTGGCAGTGAAGTGCCGCGCGTGATGATAGCGCCGCAACAGGCTGAAATTGTGGTGAAAGGCAGAGTGACGGACTCCGAAAAGAACGAAGCGTTACCCGGCGTGAGTGTGCTGCTCAAAGGTTCCACAGCCGGCGTGATTACGGATGAAAAAGGTGAATTTGAGATTAAGGTAGCAGATACTTCGGCGGTACTTGTTTTCAGCTTTATCGGATTTACCTCCCGGGAAACGTCGGTTGGTACCAAAAGTTTTGTGTCGATGGTATTGCAGCCGGCACTCAATTCACTGGAAGAGCTGGTGGTAGTGGGTTATGGAACGCAGAAAAAAGTAAACCTTACCGGCTCCGTAGCCACGATGGACGCGAAGCAGCTGTCTGTCGTTCCGTCAGGCAACGTAGGTAACCTGCTTGCCGGGAACCTGCCGGGGCTGATATCCGTACAGCGCAGCGGCGAACCCGGAAAAGATGATCCTACTTTGTCGATCCGTGGATTCGGGAATGCACTTGTGGTGGTTGACGGTATCGTCGGCAGGGATTTTTACCGGCTCGATCCGAATGAAATCGAGAGTATCACCATATTAAAAGATGCTGCGTCTGCGTCTGTATACGGCGTGAGCGGCGGGAATGGTGTAATACTTGTAACAACCAAAAAGGGCGTTTCGGGTAAGCCTGAGCTGAGTTATTCGATGAATTATTCGGTGCAGCACGTGACCAAGTATCCAAGACTGGTCAACTCCGAAGAATTTGCAACACTGAAAAATGAGGCAGCCGTAAATATCGGAGGCACACCGGTTTATAGTCAGGCTGATGTGCAGAAATTCCGCGACGGCAGTGACCCGATCAATTTTCCAAACTATAACTATTACGATTTATATGTAAGGGACTATACGCCGGTTGTACAGCAAAACCTAAGTGTGAGAGGAGGAAGCGACAAGATCAAATATTTCTTTTTGCTGGGCGGGCACCAAGCTACTGCCATGTGGGGCGAGGGTGACCAGACTTACAAAAAATACAATTTCAGGTCGAATGTAGAGGCGCAGATCAACGACAACCTGAAAGTGTCCGTGGATATCGGCGCAAGGAGCGAAACGCGGAACGACCTCGTGCAGGACGCGTACTTAATGGCTTCCTGGCTGCAATACTCGTGGCCGATCGTGAACCCAAAAACGCCCGACGGGAAGATTTCCAACAACAATTACGGACTTTCGGGATACCTGGAACCTGAATTATCAGGATATGCCAGAAACCGGCGGAATGCATTGCAGGGTAACCTGGCTATCGATTACAAAATCCCTTTCATTGACGGTTTAAATGCCCGGTTCCTAGCGGCTTACGATTTGCTCTATGACGATTCCAAGCACTGGCAAAAGCAGATCAAGCACCACGTTTGGGACCCTGCCACAGGAACGTCTCGCGTAGTAGGCGGGCGTGACAGTAATTTTCTTGTACTGGGAAAAGGCGAGAATTCATCAAGCCGGATCCAGGCTTCGCTCAATTACAACAAGCTCATCGCTAATCACCATAATGTAGGTGCGCTGCTTCTTTACGAGGAAAATGAGATCAAAGGAACGAGCATTTCAGCCAGAAGGGATAATTACGTAGTGCCGATCGATCAACTGTTCGCCGGCCCGCTCCTTGGCCAAACCAACTCGGGAACTGCGATGGACGACGGGAGACAAAGCCTCGTGGGCAGATTCAGCTACGATTTCGATGGCAAATATCTCCTCGAATACAGCTTTCGGTACGACGGATCACCG
Organism: Dyadobacter sp. CY343; assembly: GCF_021390335.1. Lineage (GTDB taxonomy): Bacteria > Bacteroidota > Bacteroidia > Cytophagales > Spirosomataceae > Dyadobacter. The sequence goes on from NZ_JAJUXK010000001.1 coordinate 1,158,166, forward strand.
CGCTTTCCGGTGGAGAGACGCTGGGGACTCTTCTCGGGAGTTTCGGCAGGATGGAGGTTGTCGGAAGAGAAATTCATTTCTGATCGCCTTCCTTTTCTCGGAAACCTGAAACTGCGCGGTTCGTACGGAGAATCAGGGAATGACAATACCGGCGCCTTCCAATACCTGGCGGGTTATAATTATCCTTCGCAAACCTACATTATGGGCGGCAATGAAGTGTCAAGCGGATTGGTTGATGCAGGTGTGCCCAATCCCAACATTACCTGGGAGCGTACGAGTATGTTTAATGCAGGAATTGATTTTGGCCTGAAAAATCACCTGCTGGACGTTGAATTCGATATTTTCAGACGTCAGCGTAAAGGTATGCTGGGCACCAGGGCATTGCAGCTGCCAAGTACTTTTGGCGCCGGACTGCCTGCCGAGAACCTGAATGCAGACCAGACTTCCGGGATGGAGCTTGTGGTAAGTCATTCCAACAAGATCAGTCAGGTGAAATTCAATATCTCGGGAAATGTGTCTTTCTCGAAATCGAAATGGACGGATTACGAACAGGGAGAATTTCCCTCGCAGGATGCCTACTGGCGGAACAGCGTGCAGGGCAGGTGGAAAAACAGGTTCTGGGGATTGAAAGCGGTCGGGCAGTTTCAGTCGGAAGAAGAAATTCTCAGCTCGCCCGTTCAGGATGCACTTGGTAACTCGACACTGCTTCCCGGAGATATTAAATACCAGGATTTCAACAACGACGGCGTGATCAACGACTACGATGGGCAGCCGCTGGGGCGTGGCGAGATTCCGGAGATCATGTACGGACTGAACCTCAATGCATCCTGGAAGAAATTCTCAGTGACCATGAACTGGCAGGGCGGAGCCAATTTTGTCATGCAAATGCAGCATTTCCTGATCCAGCCTTTTGCCAACGATATGAGTACCTACGCATACTTTATGGACCGGTGGCACCGGGCGGATATTACCAACCCGGATTCGGAGTGGATTCCCGGCCGCTACCCGGCGATCCGTAATAATGGTACGAACAACAACAACCGGTTTTCTTCTTTTTGGTTAAAAGATGCCTCTTACATTCGTTTGAAAGCATTGAATATCAACTATACTGTTGACCTGCCGCAATTGAAACGCATCGGAGTGAAATCGTTGACAGCTTTTCTCAGCGGACAAAACCTGGTCACTTTTTCAGGACTCGAATACATGGACCCGGAAACGCCTACCGGCAGAAATTCGGTTTACCCGCTGCAAAAAACGTACAACCTGGGTTTTAACATCACTTTTTAATTGACTAAGATGAAGAGCAAAATATTACTTTCATTTATGCTGCTGGCCTTTATGGGTTGCGTCGATGATGTGCTCGACCGCAAGCCGCTGAACCTGGTGTCAGACGCGGATGTGTGGCAGTCAACCCAGCTGGTCGATCTTTACCTGGTTGCGCTTTACGACAACATTCCAACGGGCATGGTAAGAGGCGGCGCTACCTTTGAATTCCATTATACCGACGAAGCTTCCCACCCTTACGCAGGTTCTATATTCGTATCCGATTACGGCATTCAGGCGCTGGCGCTGAACACGACGATGTACTCCTGGATCAGAAAGGCCAATTATTTTCTGGAAATGATCCCTACGAGCGCACTTACAGCTGAGGAAATCGCTACGCGGACTGCCGAGTGTCGGTTTATCCGCGCTTACTACTATTTTGATCTGGTCAAAAAATACGGCGGCATGCCGATTATTACCGAGGTGCAAAGCTTTGACAGCGATATAGAAGCACTGAAGGTTTCGCGCAACACCGAAAAGGAAGTGTATGATTACATACTCGCGGAACTGGACGCGGCAGCGGCGGGATTGCCAGAAGGCTGGGACGCGACCAACTCTAACAGAGCCACCAAATGGTCGGCACTGGCGCTCAAATCTCGCTCGATGCTTTACGCCGCGTCGATCGCTAAGTATGGTGCGGTTCAGCTCAACGGGTTGATAGGTATTCCGGCAGACCAGCCCCAGCAATATTACCAGCATTCATTGAGTGCTTCCAAAGCGATTATCGATGGAAAGAAATACTCGCTTTACGCAAAAAGCTACGATCCGGAAACTGGATCCGGCGACCCGGCGGCTAACTATGAAAGCATTTTTACGGATGAAAACAACGTGGAAGTAATCTTTCAAAAAGCATACAGTGATCCTAACAAAACGCATTTGTATGATACTTACGTGCTGCCGCATAGCTTCAAGCCGGCCTGCTGCGGAAGTGTGGGTTCGGTGACGCTGGAAATGGTGGAATCTTACGAGAATATCGATGGTACACCCGGAAAGCTTGACTATGAGAATAAGGTTTTTGAAACGCCAGATGCGCTTTTTGAGAAAAAAGACCCTAGGTTCAAAGCGACTGTTTCAAGGTCTGAATCTCCGTTCATCGGCAGGAATATCCAAATATACCGTGGGATTGTGGGACCGAACGGAACTGTGTACGATGCGCCGGGAGCTGATTTTCCATTAGATCCGAGCCGCAAGCAGGTCGGACTGGACGGACCTGCGCCACTTGGCGACGTTGGGAAAACAGGATTTTATCTGCGTAAATACATCAATACAAAAGGAGGGATCGTACCGGACGGACGCTCAGCTCAAAACTACGTTGATTTCAGATATGCGGAGATCCTGCTGAACCTGGCAGAGGCCAATTTTGAGGCAAATCTGGACAAAGCCGCTGCATTGAATGCAATCAACCAGATACGTTCCCGGGCAGGTATTGCCAAGCTGACCACCGCGCAGCTGACGCTCGAAAAAGTGCGTAACGAGAGAAAGATTGAGCTGGCATTTGAAGACAAACGGTTCTGGGATATGAGAAGATGGCGCATCGGAACCAGCCTTTTCCGCAATACCCAGATGCACGGATTGTGGCCCTACCTGCAATACAAGGATGGAAATTACAAGTACACATTCAGGAAGCAGTCGGGAGCGCCGATCGATAATGGCTACACGCGGCTGTTCCAGGAGCGCGACTATTACAGCGACTTATCCGCCTACATCCGCTCCAATGCCAACATTCGCAATAATCCCGGATGGTAAGACCCAGGATGGTAATCAAAAACGACAACCTTATGAAACGATCTGTAAGCATTTTCATGGTAGCCGCATTGCTTTCCGGCTGCTCCATTGATAATTACGAAAAACCTTCCCTGCAACTGACGGGGAAGATCATCGATTCGGAAAGCAAAGAACTGGTGGAATCAGGCGGTATCAATGCAGGTACCGTTGTGAAAACCTATGAAGGAAGTTCGGAGCAGCCGCTGATGCTGACCACTTTCCCGGACGGAAATTTTGTGAACAGCAAAATGTTCCCGGCGGAGTACCGGCTGGTGGCGGAGGGACCTTTTACACTCGTCCGCGCAGAGCAACCGGTTTCGCTTTCCAAAAATGAAAATGTGGATATTGAAGTGATGCCAAATATGCGGGTAAAAAGCACGCTGGTCAATTCGTCGGCGACCTCTGCGACAGTGAAGATCTCGTACCAGAAAGTGAACGCGCAGCAGAAAGCCGCGGCGCTGGGCATTACATGGAGTACTTCTCCAAATCCCAATATGCTCGTCTTCCCGCACGGAAAAACGATTCTGGATGATGTTTCAGCCGATAAAATTCCTGATTCGGGCGAGCGTACCTATCAGCTCACGGGCCTGAGCCCCAAAACGACCTATTACATCAGGGCGGCTGCGCGGACGGTTAACCCCGGTAACTACTACAATTACAGCCCGCAGCTGGTGCTGAAAACCGAGTAACAAAGACTTATTATTTTTTTCTTAATAAAACAGATATTAACAATGGACCAGAATATTGACAGAAGGGAATTTATACAAAGCGCGTCGCTCGCGACACTGGGCGCTGCGGTCAGTTTTCCAACGTTCTCGATCGGAAAAACGGCGGACGATTCCAAGCCTGCATTACTGGGTGGCAGTAAAGCGCATCCCGGCCCGTTCGCGGCCTGGCCGATCGCCGACAACACTGAGAAAACCGCTATTTTACAAACATTGGACAGCAAAAATTGGGGCCGGCTTGGCGGTAACAGCGTGGTCGATAAGTTTGAACAGGAATACAGCAAGCTATTCGGCGCAAAGCACGCACTCGGCGTTTCAAGCGGAACAAGCGCGCTGCAAACCATGCTGGGCGCATTGGATATCGGCCCCGGCGACGAGGTAATTATCCCGGTGTACACATTCATTGCCACTTACAATGTGGTGACACTCAACTACGCATTGCCGATCCTGGTCGATACTGATCCTGAAAGCTTTCAGATCGATCCCTCGAAAATTACACCTGCGATCACGAAGCAAACGAAGCTGATCATGCCGGTGCACATCGGTGGCTCTCCGGCCGACCTGGATACCATTATTCCAATGGCGGAAAAGGCGGGGATACCTGTGATCGAAGATGCATGCCAGGCGCATTTGGCAGAATGGAAGGGCAAAAAAGTGGGTAACCTGGGTCTCGGCGGTGCATTCAGTTTTCAGGCTACCAAAAACCTCAACTCCGGCGAAGGTGGCGCTATCATTACAAACAATGAAAAGTTTGCCCAGACCTGCTACGATTTTCACAACCAGGGACAAGGTGAAAAATCGACGGGTTTCCTGCCGGGTTCGTCTGGTACGCGTGGTACAAACCTGCGCCTGACTGAGTTTCAAGGAAATTTGTTGCGTGCGCAAATGTCGCGGGTGGTGGAACAGACTGAAACGCGCTGGAAGAATGCGGCTTACCTTACCAGCCTTTTGAACGAAATAAAGGGAATAACACCCGCGAAACTATATAAAGGAGTTACCAAGAGCGCATTCCACCTTTATATGTTCAGGTATAATAAAGAAGGTTTTGCCGGTTTAAGTCGTGAAAAATTCCTGAAAGCGCTTGATGCAGAAGGGGTTCCGTGCGCAGTAGGTTATGGTCAAATGAATAAGAACTCGTATGTGACAGGATTGGCGAGCAACCGGCATTACCTGAAAGTGTACGGAGAAAAAACCATGAAAGACTGGCTGGAAAGAAACCAGTGTCCGCAAAACGATTATCTGACCAACAACGAATCAGTCTGGTTTTTCCAGAATATGTTGCTGGGTACCAAAAAAGATATGGAGCAGATCGCCTATGCGATTAAAAGAATTCAAAAATACGCGCCGCAGCTGGCCAAAGCATGATAACGAATATGACTAGAATTACAGAAAGTGATTCCCGGCACGATCACCTCGAACAAAAGAGCATTGAAGAAATTACCGCGCTGATCAACCAGGAGGATAAAACGGTGGCCGAGGCGATTGAAGTAGCATTGCCCGCTATACAAAACCTGATCGCAGCCATTGTACAGAAGATTGAAACGGGCGGTCGCTTGTTTTACGTCGGTGCAGGCAGCGGCGGCCGACTTTCCGTATTGGACGTGATCGAGCTGCCCACCACTTACGGTATTGAAAAGGGCGTTTTTAATGCAATCCTGGCAGGCGGAATCCCCAGACTTGCGGATGCGCTCGAAGAAAAAGAAGACGATCCCGAAGCCGGCTGGAATGCACTTCTTGAAGCGGAAGTAAATGCAAATGACATCGTCGTGGGCATATCGGCCAGTGGCAGCACGCCCTTTGTGCTCGGCGCATTGCGGCAATGCATGGCGGCGGGCATCACAACTGGCTGCATTGTAAGCAACCCTGGTTCGGAAATAGCCAGCTACGCCGATTTTCCAGTGGAAGTAATTACCGGCCCTGAGTTCATCACGGGCAGCACGCGCATGAAATGCGGGACTGCGCAGAAAATGATCTTTGATATGATCAGCACAACCACCATGATCCGGCTGGGAAGGGTGAAGGGAAATAAGATGGTAAATGTGAAGCTGATCAACGACAAGATCGTGGACCGCGCTGTAAAAATGCTGATGCGGATGGGGAATATCTCAGACTATACCGAAGCGAAGGAATTGCTGGTGAGCCGGGGAAGCGTGAGCAGTGCAATGGATTTTTTGGAAACAAAATAGAAAATGATGCGGAGTCTGACAAGATTGTTTTTGATGGTATTGCTCGGAGGTTGTGAGTTGGTAAATGCCCAGCAGGTGTACCAGGTAGGTGTTGCCAGTGAAAGTATGGAACCGGGAGAAGAGTCTTTCTCCGTCGCACTTTCAGGCTACGCCGGCCCGTGGGCGGGGCGGTTTGCATTCACCTGGCTTCCAAAGGGATTAAAAAGCAGCAACCCTGCAATTGCCAGGTCAATCCCCAAAGCTGGTAAAGGCTCTGTGCAAACTGCGGTTGTCGGTAAAGTAACTTACAAGCTGGACAGCAAAGGGAATATAACCGCCGGAAAGTCCGGGGCCAGCCTTCCTGCATTACCCGGAATCACAGGTTTTGTCGTCAAAAACAACTACATGTACGCCGCTGCGGGAAGCGACACGCTATACCGGCTGCACCTAGCCAATCCGGAAAGGGGCTGGATGCGGGCAGCTTATTCCAACGGACAGATCCCGCGTGTAGTGCCGAAAGAGATTTTCGTGTCGCAGGATAAATTATATGCATTGACTGAAACCGATTCGCTTTTTGAAGCCGCTGTGATCCATGGTAAAAAGCCAGAACAGCTGTTTGCAAGGGCGCTTGCATTGAAAAGCGACCAAAGTCAGGTGCTGCTGATGTGCCTGGACCTTTGCGGGTTTGATGGTAGTTTTATCAATGAAATTAAAAAAGATATTGCCAAAAAGCACCGGTTACCCGAGGAAGCGATCCTGATCAATGCGTCGCACACGCACTTTGCGCCGGGCACGCAAAAATGGCTGACCTGGGCTCCGCATAACCGGTACCCCGACGAGGCTTACATGAACAAAGTAGTGCGTCCTGCGATGCTGAAAGCGGCTGACCGTGCATTGGCCTCTTCGGCGCCTTCATACGTAAAAGTGGGGCGGGGCACAACCGCCATCGGCCGCAACAGGAGTAACGGTGATATGGCCACACCTTATGATAACGCTGTGGACGTGCTAACCGCCGAACGGACGGACGGAAGCGAAAAAACGGTCATGGTATTGAGCGGCTGCCACCCGGTGGCTGGTACAGCCGGGATCAAACATTTCACGGTAAGCAGCAACTATCCGGGATTTATGAGAAATGCACTCGAAGAAGCTGGAAAGATCAAAACCACGGCGCTTTTTATGCAAGGTTGCGCGGGTGATATCAACCCGGTAGACGAACCTGAAATTACAGGCGCAAAGCTTGCTGCCGACGCATTAAAAGTGATGGACAGCAATATGAAGCCGCTTTCGGGGCCGGTTACCTTTCACATGGACAGTGTGCTGGCTGAAACTACGCCGTGGAGCAAGGAGAAGCTGGTCGAATTCCGGGAGACTAACCAGAAGCTGGGTGCGCAAATGGAACCGGAGCGGAATGTAGCCTGGGCCGATCTGATGCTCAGTCACCTCGAACAAAATACAATGCCCAAATCAATGCCGGTCTATATCCAGACGATCAACATAGGAGAGTGGAAACTGATCGGGCTTTCCCGCGAAGTGGTGACGGAATATGGTTTGGCGATTAAAAAGCTGTGGCCCGATAAGCTGGTTTCCGTAGCTGGGTATTGCAATGATGTATCCAGTTACCTGCCCGTGGAGCGGCATATTAAAACGCGGGTGTATGAGGGCGAAGGATCTTGTTTCTGGTACGGACTTCCGTCTGTATTTCCATTGGATATTCTGGATCGCGTGGTGAACCGGATCTCTACTAAAAATTATTAAGGTATGCGCCCACTGGTTATTATCGGCTTTTTATTCTTCGTATTCGGTTTTGTGACCTGGATGAATTCCGTGCTGGTACCATACCTGCAAATCGCCTGCGAGCTCAATCATTTTCAGTCGCAGCTGGTCGGCTTTGCTTTCTATATCAGCTATTTCGTGATGGCGGTACCGTCGGGAATGCTTTTGAAGAAAACTGGTTTTAAAAATGGAATGGCGCTGGGTTTGGCTGTTATGGCGGTTGGCTCGCTGGTTTTCATTCCGGCGGCTCTGGCAAGAACATTTGAGCTTTTCCTGATCGGATTGTTTATCCAGGGAACAGGTCTGGCTATTTTACAAACAGCTTCCAATCCTTACGTTACCGTTCTGGGGCCGATGGAAAGTGCGGCGCAGCGGATCAGTCTGATGGGGATCTGCAATGGCGTCGCGGGCATACTCGGGCCGCTCGCACTGGGCTTTGTGCTTCTTGACAATACACAGGAACAAATTGATGCGATCGCATTGCTGTCAGTTGTGGAACGCGCGCAGGAACTGGATGCGCTGGCACTTAAAGTGATCAATCCATACATTGTCATTACGATCGTTCTCGTTGCACTTGCTGTTTTTATGCAAAAATCAACACTACCCGAACTGGACGGAGAAGCCATTGACCCGGAAGTTTCGAAAGATAAAAAGCCTGCGGGGATCTGGTCTCACGCGCACCTGCTCCTGGGGGTTGTTACGTTATTTTTTTACACAGGCGTGGAGGTGATCGCGGGCAATACGATTATCGGTTATGCGTCTTTCAAAGGCGTGGATATGGCGAGCGCGCGGTTTTTTACCTCATTCACACTCACTTCCATGCTGGCGGGCTATCTGATCGGAATTTTCACTATTCCGCGGTTTATCAGCCAGCGCACCGCACTCACAAGCTCTGCGGTATTGGGAATTGCTTTTGCGCTGGCGGCGATTTTTACCGAAGGCAGTACGTCTGTTTTCTTCATTGCTTTTCTGGGTTTCGCCAATGCGCTCGTTTTCCCGTCGATCTGGCCGCTTGCCCTGGACGGACTTGGTGCATTGCTCAATCTGGGCTCGGCTTTGTTGGTGATGGCGATCGCGGGCGGGGCGGTAATCCCCCTGATTTACGGTTACTATGCCGATCACCACGATCCGCAGTCTGCCTATTGGCTGCTGGTGCCGTGCTATTTATTTATTCTTTATTACTCCCTGTCGGGTTACAAAGCCGGCAAGCGGGAGCAAACGTTTAATGCCTGATTGCTATGAAATTGATTGCGGATAGTGGCTCAACCAAAACAGATTGGTGCCTGATCAGTGCGGGTCAGGAAGTCTGTAAGTTTGTTACAGAGGGATATAATCCATTTTTTGTTGATTCAAAATACATCTTTGATTCTCTTGGAAATAGCATTCCTCAGTTTATAGATACGTCAAAAATCAGCGACGTGGTATTCTACGGTGCAGGTTGTCAGGACGAGAAAAAAGTACTGGTAACCAACGCGCTCGAACAATTTTTTCGGGGAGCAGCATTACAGGTGGAGGTGGACCTGCTTGCAGCAGCCCGCGGCTTGCTTCATAGAAACGCCGGCTTTGTAGCGATCCTCGGTACCGGCACCAATACCTGTACGTACGACGGTGTGCAGATAGATCAGCAAATTGAATCACTAGGTTTTTTAATGGGGGACGAAGGAAGCGGCTCTTACATGGGCAGAAAGATATTGTCGGACTATATTCGGGGCCGCATGCCCGAAGCCGCCCAAAAGCTTTTTTATCAGGAATACAAAAAAACACCGGCCGTAATCATGGACGAAGTATATAGTACTCCGTTACCGAACCGGTACTGTGCTAACTATGTGTTATTTCTGAATCACCCCGAGATGGACAAAGCCTACTCGGAAGGTGTGATCCGGGATAGTTTCCATGATTTTTTTGAAAATCTCGTCAGTGCATATCCTGACTTTCGCACTTTAATTTTCAATTGCGTGGGTTCGGTCGGGTACTATTATGCAGATACGCTCAGGGAAACGGCAGATGCATTTGGAATGCAAACCGGCGCAATTGTACCTAATTTAATTGATCACTTAGTCGCTTACCACCTTCACGACAACTAACTAAAACCAAAGACACCCATGAAACGCTTTCCGGAAATACTGGCGGTAATGCTGCCGGTAATCTATATATGCTATATCAATTTTATAGCCGTGGAACCCAGGCAGCGGCCTGCCGAGCTGGTTGCCGATCCCGATTCGTACTTTGCTTGTTTTGTCAGGGATAGGAAGGTGATGCGCACGCTACGAATTCTGGTCGACCAGCCTGTGGCAAATGTAAATTTCCCCTTTAACCCATTCAATCCCAGCGGATATCCTGCGGGCAGGGTGTACTTGCAGTTGAGTACGGAGGATCAGGAGGGCGCTATAATCACGAGGACTATCGCCTTTTATGCGGATTCAACCAACAATGCGGCCCATATTGTAAAGATGACCAAGCCGCTGCAAAGTATCGATCTGACTGTCGGCTTCCAACTGGACAGCGCGCAGTTTGATTTGCTGGTCAGCTACCTTTCTTCACTCGAAAACAGGGGAAGTATGCAGGCTGACCGAACAGGGGCGGGTATTTGTGTGGACATTCTGCATACCCTGAACGTCAAACTGCCGCCCGGCGATCTGCGTAGCTTCTGGTACGACAGCACGCCGCCGGGTTCCGGGCAAATTGTAGCTTCTTCCAAAATCAGTCCCTATTCGCTGGGAAAAGTATTCAAGAAATTTGACCAAACAGAAATGCCGGTCAATAGGAATGACGGCTTCATAAAAAGGCCGGAAGAAGGCGAATGCAGCATGGAAAAGGCAATTTGAATAAACACTAAACCAAATATATATTATATGAAACTTTCATCATTGCTGGCCGCTGCGACTGTGGCAGTCGTTTTATCGTGTACCTCCAAACCAGAGTCGGATTCTGAAGATGACCAGGATTCTGTATCAATTGAATCGTCGGGGGCGGGAGAGGAGTTAGTCTTGTTTGACGGGGCTTCGCTGTCGGGCTGGCACGTATTCAACCAGCCTGGTAAGGAGGTGAAAAACTGGATTGTGCAGGACAGCGCATTGGTTTGTCTGGGCGCTGCCAAAGATGCGCACGGGGGAGATCTGGTATATGATGGCACATTCAAGGACTTCGATCTCAGCTGGGAATGGAAGGTGGACAAGGGGAGTAACAGCGGCGTGATGTACCACGTTGTCGAGGATCCGAAATACAAAGCGCCCTACGAAACTGGCCCTGAATATCAGATCATCGACGATATTGGTTTTCCCGAAAAGCTGGAAGATTGGCAAAAAACGGGCGCTGATTATGCGATGAAAATTGCGGGGCCGGAAAAAAAGCTGAAACCCGTTGGCGAATGGAACAGCAGCCGGATTGTGTACGACAATGGAAAAGTCCAGCACTGGCTGAACGGGGCGCTTATTCTTTCTTTTGAGGTAGGCTCAGAGGAATGGAAGAAAGAGCGGAACAGCGGAAAGTGGAATGATTTCCCGGATTATGCGATTGCTGATGAAGGCAAGATCGCACTACAGGATCACGGGAACAAAGCCTATTTTAAGAATATCAGGATCAAGAAGTTGAATTAAACCAGCTTGGCTCGGGGTTCTGATCTCCGGATCAGAACCTCCGACGAATAAGCAGGGATCCATCACTTTTCTTGTTTGATTGCTGCTGGTTTCATGGGGCCAGTGAGCAAAAAATTGACAGCCATAGTTGCCATTGCACGTGTACCTACCACTAGTGCCTTTTCATCAACGAAAAATTTAGGATTGTGATTCGGAGCGGCCTGAGCGGGATCTTCACCCTCTGGCGTAATACCCAGAAAAATATAAAGGCCCGGTACTTCTTTGGCAAAATATGAGAAATCCTCAGATGCGCCCTGGAGTGTTCCCGGAACCACCCCCGCTTCGGCTACCCTTTTCAGTACCGACAACATTTGGCTCGCCAGCATAGGGTCGTTTGTTGTGACATCGTACATCGGCGTAATGGTAACACGGGCTTTGGCATATGTGCCTTCGGCAATATGCTCTGCAGCCTGCTTAATATCCGCGTGCAGCTGCTTGCGCACGTCAGCGTCGTAGGTGCGGATCGTCCCAACCATTTTCACGGTATCCGGTATAACATTCTGACTTGACCCTCCGTGGATCATGCCAACCGAAACGACTGCCGGAGAGGTTGTCAAATCGGTCCGGCGGCTAACTACGGTTTGTAAGCCCGTAATCACTAGGGCAGAAGCCACGACAGGATCAATCGTGTTCCAGGGCATCCCTCCATGACCCTGTTGGCCGCTTACAGAGATATTCAGGACGTCGCTGCTCGCGGCGGCTGGTCCTGGTTTGTAATCTATCTGTCCTGACTTGCCAGGATGAACGTGCAACCCAAAAACAGCTTCCGGTTTGTTTTTGGCGAACAAGCCATCTTCCAGCATCCGCTTGGCTCCCCAACTCTTACCGCTACCAGGCTCGACGAGGCTTGATCCTTCTTCGGCAGGTTGGAAAATGAACATGACTGAGCCAGGTAAATCGCTTTTCAAGCTGGTGAGTACTTCGGCGGCGGCCATCAACATGGCTGTGTGGGTATCGTGTCCGCAGGCATGCATCAGAGGCACAGTTACACCCTTCTGCTGCTGAGTGGCTTTTGAGGCAAATGGTAATCCGGATGGCTCTTGAATGGGCAAGGCGTCCATGTCCGCGCGCAGGGCAACCAAGCGGCCCGGCTTATCCCCTTTGAGAATGCCCACGACGCCCGTCCCACCTACTGCTGTCTGCACCTGAATGCCAAGAGTACGCAGGTGATCTGCTACCAGATTGGCTGTTCGTTGTTCCTGATCACCCAGTTCCGGGTTGCGATGGATGTCCTGCCGCCAAGCTATTAATTTGGCTTCTACGGCATTAGATTGTTGCTTTATCTTAGTTTCTAGCGCGGCCAGCATTGATGAAACGCCCTTGGTTGCCGGTGCTGGCGCCTGGCCATTTGCAGCAATTGATAAGGAAATAATTGCCAAGACGGCAATAAAGATTACGGGAAAATATTGACTGCGATTTTTCACTGTAAGTTTTCTGTGTTGAGAAAATCCGTGCACCGACCTATATTGCAATAAGTTAAGCATCAGCTTATTTGAATGCAAATTGTTCCGTAAAAGAATTAAAAGTGCCGGAAGCTGATCCAGTGCCTTTTCTGGGTCAGTAAACAGATGGATGCTGGCATCTCTATTCGGATTTGAGGACTTTCTGGACTTTATAAGAGAAACACCAGTGAGTTAAAATTGCTATTGCGTCAGTTCAGAGATGAATTTTGGAACTGCTGGTTCACCTTTGAAGAATGCCCCTTTCTTACCTTTGGTAATTGCCCAGCGGTGGATCCATGAGATACCGCTCTTCCCGATATATTGATCTTCCGTGAGGTAACAAGGATCTTCCAGCGCTTTTTGAATCGTGACAAACTGATAACCATCCGCTTCCAGTCTTGAAAGCAACTGGCCAAGTGCTTTGCTATTGAGCAGGTTGGCATGCATGAGCAGAATGTGCGGAATGGGCCTGTGAAACAGCGAGTCGGCCTGGGATTCGTAGTAATGGACATAATCCATCATATAGTTAACGTATGTCTTCGATATCGAATCGGCCAGGAGCTGATTTTTGCTGCCCATTGCCTTGTCAAAGGCAGCGGCAAAAATGTATTCTTCGTTATCGACCGTTACCGGAGCCTGGATGTATTTGTGTTTGGCCAGTATCATTTCCAGCGAATCCCGTTTCGAAACTGTATTTCCTCTGTGTAGATAAGGGTGCCGGAAATATTTGAGTTCAGCGCCTTCTTTTTGGAGAAAACTCCGAAGCAGTGTATCGCCACCAAGCACATCCGCTTCATAGGCGGCTGCCGAAATATCGTTGATGCCTAAATGTCCAAAAGTATGGTTACCGAGTGAATGGCCACCTTCCAGCCATTTCCTTAGCAACCCGTATTGAGCGGGAATAACTTTTCCGTCCTTGATAAGTTTCTCCCCGATGACATACCCCGTCGCCTGGACTTTGTGTTGTTTCAAATGACCCAAAAGCTGATCTGTCAGCTCCGCTCTCAATGCATCGGTATTCATGGTCCTGCTAATTGTTGGCAAGTCGTCAATGGTGATGGCGATTTGTTTTTGAGCGAAGACTTGTTCGGCCGAAGATTGAAGAATAATGACTAACAGCAGGATATGCAATTTCATGGGGAGGTCAGGTTTGTTATTCAAAAAGTCTCGCAAAATGGTTCTCCAAATGGCTTCGCATGGCATTCCTCAATTGCTCGGAGTTTCCGGTTTCTATAATGTCAACAAGGCCTTTATGTGAGACAAAGCTCGCGTTTGCCGGATATTTGCGCAGCAACCCACTTTTGTGCACATAATCAAACACGGGCAATAGCATCCGCTGGAATTTTTTCATAGTCTCATTGCGCGTAATTTCATAGAGCTTGCCATGAAATGCAATTTCATGTTCGATCTGAAAAAGCATCCGGTCCGCAGCTGACGGCTCGTTTTCGACCAGCACATTTAATGCCGCAATGTCCTCCGGTGTAACACGCTCCATAATAAAATCCGCCATCCCGATTTCAAGGGATAAACGCATCTCGAAAATCTCCTTCAACGTATTGTCATCCAGGATCTTTGGATTCATGCTTTTTTCAAGGATCGACACCAGGTCGGGGCTGGTAATCACGGCCCCGCGGTGTTTTTTGGATTCCACCAAACCCATCAGGCGCAGGCGTAACATTGCTTCCCGAACCACCGTCCGGCTCACCCCAAGCGACTGCGCGAGTTCCAGTTCTTTTGGAATGGAGTCGCCCACTTTGAAATTCTTTTCTATAAATAATGCGATCAGGTTACTCTCAACCTTGTCCACCAGGGAGCTCGTGTCAATCGTCTTAATACTCTGAAAAATGTCGTCCATTGAAGCGTATTGCGTATTATGTCAGACAAAAGTGGTGGTTTTCTTCCAATCTGCAAGTGATTTTTTTATTATCAATTTAACATCATAAAAAATAATTTTCACAAGATCCTTGGAATCACCACCGTAATCGATTTACCTTTATTATGTCATACATAATACATATTCTTAAACTTTAATCTTCATGAAATTCAACATTACGCGCTTAAAAGTGCTGCTATGCTTCGCCGGAATGCTTCTTGCGTTGGGCTTGCATGCGCAGTCGACCAGGTTGCTCACCGGGAAGGTGATTTCCGAGGATGACAAGCAGCCGCTTCCTCACGTCACTGTTTTGCTCAAAGGAAAAAGCATTGCCACGGAAACTTCGGTGGACGGGGACTATTCTATTCAGGTAAGCGGTGATGACGTGATACAATTCAGAATGGTGGGTTACGTGATCCAGGAAGTGCCGGTGGGTGCTTCCCAAACGCTGGATATTTTTCTAAAACCGGATGTTTCTTCATTGAATGAAGTCGTGGTAACCGGTTACGGTTCAGCCAGTCGAACCAAAATCACCTCGTCCATTGCCAAGCTGGATTCCAAAGTTCTGGAAACGGGAATGCGCTCGAATCCGGCACAGGCATTGGCAGGAACCATCGCAGGCGTAAGGGTTGCGACTTCAACGGGCCGCCCGGGTTCGGTTGCCAGCATTACATTGCGTGGCGGGACCAATTTCGATGGCAGCGGAAGTCCGCTCATCGTGGTCGATGGGCAGGTTCGCGGTTCATTAAGCGACATTAACCCGGACGATATCGAAAGTATGGAAGTGTTGAAAGATGCTTCTGCCACAGCCATTTACGGGGCACGTGCGAGCAACGGTGTGGTTTTGATCACTTCCAAAAGAGGAAAAGCCGGCTCCTCATCCATTACATTCAAATCCAAAACCGGGATCAATTTTCTGAATGTTCCTTATGATTATCTTAATGCAGAGGACTACATTAAATGGACGCGGATGGGCGTGGTAGAAGCCATTAAAAATGGCGTGACAACTTCCTCATTGCTAAGCGGCGTTGGTCCGCGCGGAACAGGAAACTTATATAAAGATGCCAACGGAGCCATTCTGGACGGAAACTACGATTCCCGCGCCATATGGAGCACCATGCGCCTCACCGACCAGAACCGCGAATTGCTCAGTGCAAATGATGGCTGGAAAACGATGAAAGATCCCATCAAAACCAATGAAGCAGGAGCCTACGATCCGAACGGCACGAATGCAGATCTGATTTATAAAGACTTCAACTACGGCGAATATGCATTCAAATCGCCCGCGATCTCACAGGATTATAACATTGGGATGAATGGCGGAAATGAAAAAGGCGGTTACTATGCGAATTTGGGCTATTATAATGAAGACGGGTTGTCGCTCGGCACATTTTACCGTCGGTTAACCTTTACATTAAATGGTGATTATAAGATCAAAAGCTGGCTGAAATCCGAAAGCAGCCTTGCTTTTGCAAGAGCCAACTGGCGCGACCAATCCCTGCAAAACGGGGAAGCGAATTACTGGGGAAGGATGCTTTCGGCGCCGCCAACTATGCGCGGGACGAATGCGAACGGCGAGTTGATCCTGGGCCGGGACGCCAGCGATGGTAATCCAAGCCTGAACATTGATAAGTATAAAAGAAGAAATCAGTCGGACAAATTCACGCTCGGGCAGGCATTCAAAGTCGATTTCAGCGATGATTTGTTTCTGCGGATCGGCGGGATTTTAATGTATGACGAAGCCGAAAGTGAATCTTTCAACCGCGATTACCGGATTGGGATTATGAACCCGGCGAATCCGAATACAGGCTGGAACCGCGACAGGGCATCATCGGCTGGTTTCGACCGTACTATTCGCCAGACTTACAATGCCATTTTAAACTACAAAAAATCTTTTGGCAAGAATTACATCGACGCCATGGCCGGATTTGAATATTACGATGAAGCCACCCGTGGTTTCAGTGCGGCAGGACGCCTGGCACCCACGGACAACTTCCAGGACCTGGGCTTAACGATCAATGACGCAAACACGCGCAGCGTTGATTCCTACCATACGCAGGAGCGCATTATCTCCGGTTTTGCAAGGTTGAACTACGATTACGACGGCAAATATCTGGCCTCGTTTACAGTAAGGCGTGACGGATATTCCCGACTCATCGGCAACAACCAATTTGGTACTTTTCCTGCATTCTCGGCTGGCTGGCTCGTGCATAAGGAGCAATTTATGGCTGCTACGCAGCAGTGGCTTTCTTTCCTGAAACTCCGCGCGAGTTATGGCAAGAACGGGAACATTGGCATTGGCACAAACAACGGGATAGGCGTTTACGAGCTGCAAGGCTCATATGGTTCGCAAATTCCTTACAACGGCAGCATTGGATTTTTGCAAACCGGCGTAGCCAATCCAAATCTGAAATGGGAAAAGAGCAACACGGTGGAAGCTGGCGTGGAAACGGGATTTTTCAATAACCGTATCACCACCAACATTGCCGTCTACAACCGCGTAACTACGGACAAGATCGCCAGCGTATTGTTGCCAACCTCAGCTGGTGTGGCCAGCGTTCGCACCAACAACGGAAGCATGCGGAATCGCGGGGTGGAATTGGAAGGTGTTTTCAAAGCAGTGCAAAAGCAGGATTTTACGGTGCAGATCGGGGCTAATGCAGCCTGGAACAAGAATATGGTTTTGAAACTGCCATTTAACGGCAATGAAAATAACCGGCAGGGCGGACAGCGCATTTATGATCCAAGATCAGGCAATGTCGTTTGGGCGGGCGGCTTGCAGGAAGGGCAGGAGCCAGGTGAAGTCTTTGGTTATGTGAGTGACGGCATCATCCGCACGGGAGAAGATCTGGACAAATACAATAAGATAGACATCGCTGCCGGCGAAGTGCAATATGGCGCATCCGCCGGAAAACGGGTTGCCAGCAACGCATTGATCAATTCCAAAAACCTGAACAGGGCCACTTACATTTCAACCCAGCTGGGCGATATGATGTGGAAAGACCTCGATCAAAACGACACCATCGACACGCGTGATATGGTTTCACTCGGAAGGACTATCCCGAGATGGACGGGCGGTTTCAATACCCAGATCCGCTGGAAAAATCTTTCGCTTTTCGCCCGGATGGATTTCGCCTTGGGACACAAACAAATGGACTTCCAGCAAATGTGGTCACTGGGCAGTTTTCAGGGAGAATTCAATGCAACCGAATTGGTAAAAGACACCTGGACGCCGGAAAACCCGAATGCGAAATATCCGCGCTACACCTGGGCAGATCAGCTGAATTCCAAGAATTTCGACCGGCCGAGCAGCATGTTCTGGGTGAATTCGTCATACCTCGCAATCCGTGAGATTTCACTGAGCTACACCGTTCCTTCTTCACTTTTGCAGCGTGCAAAAATTGCGGGATTAACATTTACGGCCACCGGCCAGAACCTGGGCTATATCACCAACAAAATGCTGAGCCTGCCAGAACGCACCGGCTCGCAAAACAGCGCTTATACTATTCCTACAACCCTTATTCTTGGAGCCAACTTCACTTTTTGACATGATGAAAAAGATCAGAACTTACATTTGTTGGGCACTGCTTTCGGTGCTGGGCAGCTCCTGCCAGGATGCGCTCGAACTTGCGCCGCAGGATTATTTTGGCGATAGCAACTTTTGGCAGAACGAATCGCAGGTTAGTAATTTCATGTTGGGTTTGCACAAGCAATTCCGGGATAACCAGTTCCAGTTTCTGCGCCTGGGTGAATTACGCGGCGGTACTTATAGCACTGTCGACCGTCAAGCGACTTCTCTGAACGAGCTTCCGGTGATCGAGCAGCGTTTGGAAGAAACATCTTCCGGAGTAAGCAACTGGGCAGGGTTTTACGGGCCGATTTTGCAGCTTAACCTATTTATCCAAAAAGTAGAAGCAATCTCTTTCCTGCCTGAAACGCGCAAAAGCTATCTTTTAGGACAAGCTTATGCGATGCGTGCTTACTATTATTTCCACTTACTGCGGACTTATGGTGGCGTGCCGCTGGTGCTCGAAGCGGATGTTTTGAACGGAACTACGGATGCAGTGCAATTACGAAAAGCGCGTGCAGCTGAGGCCGATGTGCTGGCGGCGATCAAGGCTGATGTGAACAAATCAATCTCACTTTTCGGCGCGCAAGCTGCGGCTACGGATAAAAGTCAATGGTCGCCGAATGCGGCTTTGATGCTCAAAGGAGAAGTTTTACTATGGTCGGCCAAGGTGTATCATGCAACAGCCGATCTCGCGGAAGCCAAAACTGCTTTGAATGCGGTGACGGGCAGTGCGTTACTCCCCAATTTTGCCAACGTTTTTGCCTATAATCAGAAAAACAACAGTGAGATCATTTTTGCGATCCGCTTCCGGGTAGGTGAGGCTGAAATGGGTAATGTGGCGGCTTACACTTATTCCACATTTAACTTCAACGGGCTGCATTACAAGGATTCAACGGTCAGCGCGGGAGTCGGCAATTTTCTGGTTGATCCTTTGACATTAGCCGCGCCTAATTCCATGCAGGTGATCCAGCGCTATGCGTACACTTTTGAGCTGTTCCAATCTTACGATGTGGCCGACACGCGACGGAATGCTACATTTTATGATTTTTATAAAGTCAACACGGACGTGAAGCCTTTTGTAACAACCATTAAAAACACTGCGCTGGTGAAATTCCTGGGAATCATTGATGCCAACAAACGCTACTTTTCGGACGACTGGCCGGTGTATCGGGAGGCTGACCGATTGCTGATGCTCGCTGAGATCACCAATGCAGAAGGCGGCGATCCAACTGCATTTATTCAGCCCGTGCGCGACCGCGCTTTTGCGCCTGCCAAGGATCCGAAACCATTTAAAAACGCCGGAAAAGATGCCAATGAACTGGCGATTTTTGAAGAGCGTACGAAGGAATTTGTACACGAAGGAAAACGCTGGTACGACCTCCGCAGGATGAAGTATGGCGCTGAACCACTTATATTTAAGACTACAAGCCATCCTTACGGCCTGCTCGACAAAACCACGCAAGCTTACCGGATTCTATGGCCGATTGAGGCTAACATCTGGACCAATGATCCGCTGGTGGCGCAAACGCCGGGCTACCAAACCGCAAAACCAAATTAAGCATCAGATTATCAACATTATATTATGAATTTACATTTGAAAGGCCTCATTGCCGCTCCGTTTACACCCATGCACGCCGACGGCAGCCTTAACCTGGATCTGATCCCGGCGTATTATCAATTTTTGAAACAAAATGGCGTAACCGGCGCATTCATTTGCGGCTCTACGGGTGAAGGCGTCTCGCTGACAGTTTCGGAGAAAAAGCAGGTGGCCGAGGCGTGGGCAGGTTGTGCAAAAGCGGATCAGGATTTTACCATTATGCCTTTGCTGGGCGGGACCTGCATTGCAGATTGCATTGAATTGGCAAAACATGCTGAGCAGATCGGTTTGGATGCGGTTTCATTCACGAGTCCGTTTTATTTCAAACCGGCTAATGTGGAAATGCTGGCCGAATGCATCATCGCCGTTGCCGAAACGGTGCCGCAAATGCCTTTCTATTATTACCACATTCCGGTGCTCACCGGCGTAGGTTTCCCAATGTTTGATCTGCTGAAAGCCATCGACGGGCGGCTTCCAAACTTTGCCGGGATCAAGTATACGCACGAGGATTTCATGGATTTTCAATCATGCCTGAATTTCCGGAATGGCAAATACGATATGCTTTGGGGCCGCGATGAAAACATGCTTTCTGCCCTGGCTGTCGGTGCGAAGGGTGCGGTCGGCAGCACATTCAACTATGCGGCGCCGCTTTATTATGAATTAATAGAAGCTTTTGAACAGAACGATATTGTTAAAGCAGGCACATTACAGCAGAAATCAATTGATATGATCCGTTTGCTGGGCAAATATGGTGGAATTTCGGTCGGTAAGGCTTATATGAAGGTGGTGGGGATGGATTGTGGTAAATTTCGCTTACCCGTAAAAAATATGAGCGACGCGCAGTTTGAAGCATTCCAATCGGATGTGGCTGCGCTGGATTTCGATTCGTTTAAATCAGGTCAGCTTATGACCAAAAACACTCATTAATGCAGCTCCGAACCGCTTTTTTCTGTCTTCTTTTTTGCTTACAAATTATGTGGTCACCTACGCTGCGCGCCCAGGATCAGAAGGCGAATGAAATCGTCTGGTCGGAACTTGCCAACCTGCCTGCTCCCGCAAAGGACGAAAAACAGCTGGGCGTTGCCGGAGCATTCACAGGCGTCCATAACGGCGTATTGATCGTCGCGGGCGGAGCCAATTTCCCCAATGGGATGCCGTGGGAAGGTGGCAAAAAAGTGTATCGGGATGAAGTTTATGTTTTGCAAAAAAAGCAGGACAGTTACGAATGGATTACACCAAAGAAGCCTCGCTTGCATGTAAAAATAGCATATGGGGCGAGTGTTTCCGTGGCGGATGGGATTGTTTTTCTGGGTGGAGAGCTGGAAAATGGTGTGACTAATAAGGCTTTTATGATGCAATGGAATGCTGCAAAAAATGAAATCATTTCTAAACCCTTACCGGATATGCCGGTTGCGCTGGCCAATGCCGGCGCGACCAGCATTGGTAACACGATATATGTGGCGGGAGGCGAAAACAATGGCAAGCCGTCCAACCATTTTTTTGCATTGAATCTTTCGGACGCCGCACCGAAATGGGAGATTTTACCTGCATTGCCGGTTGCTATGTCGCATTCGGTGGTGGTTTCACAGCATAATGGAAAGCATGCGCAGGTGTATGTGCTTGGCGGCAGAAGCGCGACGGCGAGCGGGGTCAGTGATCTGCACAGCAGCAATTTTAGTTATGATCCGGCTAAAAAATCCTGGCAAAAACTCGGCGATATCAGCGATGGAAAGCAGGTTACCACGTGGTCTGCCGGAACGGGCGTGGCCAGTGGCGCTTCCTACATTCTGCTGATCGGCGGCGATAAAGGCAATGTGTTTCACCAGATCGAAACATTCAATGCACAAATTGCGCAAGCCGGAACAGCGGAATTGAAACAAAAGCTGCAAGCGGAAAAAGTCGCATTGCTGACTTCCCACGAAGGTTTTAGCAAAGACATTTACTTATACAACACCATTACCAATGCCTGGACAACCGTGGGCGAGCTGCCGGGAGCCGCACAGGTGACGACCACGGCGGTAAAATGGAACAACGACATTATCATTCCCAGCGGAGAGATCCGCCCTGGAACCCGCACGCCCGTGATCACGAAAGGCAGCATTCAGCACAAGCCATTCTTTTCGTGGATCGACTCGGCTGTTTTGGGGATTTGCTTTTTATTAATGACGGCCGGACGGTTTTTATTCACCGGCAAAACCAGCAACACAGACGATTATTTCAAAGGCGGCGAGCGCATTCCCCAATGGGCTGCCGGCATCAGCATTTTTGGTGCAAAGCTCAGCGCCATCACATTCATGGGCATTCCGGCCAAGACTTACGGCACGGATTGGACTTACTTTTTCCTGCTCATGACGATCATTATGGTGATGCCGCTGGTCGCCAAATTCTTTATTCCGTTCTACCGGCGGCTGCACGTCACATCGGCCTACGAATATCTGGGCAAACGCTTCAATTATGGCTCGCGCGTCATGGCCTCGGCGCTTTACGTGTTGCTGCAAATCGGGCGGATGGGCATTGTGGTGCTGCTGCCAAGCATTGCGCTGACGCTGGTAACGGGCATAGACATCAACATTTGCATCATTATGATCGGTGCGATCAGTATTTTCTTCACGGTCAAAGGCGGCATTGAGGCGGTGATCTGGGTGGAAGTGATCCAGGTTCTGATCCTGGCCACGGGCGCATTGTTCTGCCTGTTTTATCTTCCATTTCACATTACCGACTGGGATGCAGGCATCAATGCCATTAATCATGCTGATAAATTAAAGGTTTTCGACTTCCGTTTCGATTTCACCGAACCGACGTTCTGGGTGGTGGTCATCGGCGGGTTAGCGATCAATTTGCTTACCTATGGCACCGATCAAACTACGGTGCAGCGCTATCTGACGACGAAATCCGAGAAGGAATCGATCAAAAGTTTGAAACTCGGCGCGTGGCTGACATTGCCTTCCACATTGGTCTTTTTCTCGATCGGCACGTTGCTCTTTTTGTTTTTCCGCGAGCATCCGCAGGAGGTTAATATGGCTTTGAATGATCAGGACAATATTTTTCCTTGGTATATCGTAAGCCAGCTTCCTGCCGGTTTGTCTGGGCTGCTCATCGCAGGCATTTTTGCTGCGGCTATGAGCAGCACCGAGGCCAGCATGAACTCCACCGCCACATTATTGACGACGGATTTTTACCAAAAATTCAAACCCGGCGTTACGCCAAAACAAACGCTGTTCTTTGCCCGAACCACCACATTACTGCTCGGCATTTTCGTCACCTGCATCGCGTTGTATATGGCGCATAAGGGTGTTTCTTCGCTCTGGGATAAGTTTAACACCATTCTCGGCCTGTTTACCGGCTGCATTGGTGGCGCATTTATCCTGGGGATTTTCACCAAAAAAGCCAGCGGAAACGGCGTGATGATCGGGATGGGCATCAGCTGTTTTACGCAGATCCTCATACAGCATTATACCAACATTCACTTGCTGATGTACGCATTTACCGGACTGGTTAGCTGCGTGGTTTTCGGTTACATTTTTAGTTTGATCATGCCCGCCGAGCGCGATTTGAAAGGCTTAACCATGTACGAATGATGATTCGGATAGTAAAATATATCATTGTTCTACTGCTCAGTATTGGTTATACCAGTGCGCAAAATTCGGCCGTCTCTGAATTAAAACTGGCTCCCGTTTTTTTAGATCATATGGTTTTGCAAAGGAACAAACCCATTAAAATTTTCGGAAAGGCAGCCAATGGTGTTCAGGTCCAGGTAAGTTTTCAGGATAAAACATTGGCTGCAAAATCGGATGAATCGGGTAAATGGCAGGTTATTTTTCCTGTTTCCCAAGCGGGCGGTCCTTATGCCGTTACTGTTTCGGCAAACAATCAGAAAATCAAATTAACCGACGTGATGATCGGCGATGTGTGGCTGTGTTCCGGTCAGTCCAACATGGATTTTCCCTTGCGGGCTTCGAAAACAGGTCCGGATGAGTTGAAGGCAGGCGCATGCGATGCCCGGATCCGTGTATTGCATCGGGCTGGAATAGTTTCTACCTATAATGTGGCTTGGGATTCTGTTACACTGACCAAGATCAACCGCAACGAATATTTTACAGGACAATGGGAAGCGCTGAGTGTCCAATCCGCAGCTTCCTTTTCAGCAGTGGGTTATTATTTTGGGAAAAAAATAGCTGCCGACCAAAACGTCCCCGTTGGCCTTATTCAGGTTGCAGTCGGTGGTTCCCCAACAGAATCCTGGGTAGATGCAAAACGACTGGAGCAAGAGCCAGATCTCACAGAAATCGTAAAGGATTATACGCATTCCAAATATGTGATGGAATGGTGCCGGGAGCGAATCGGGCAGAATCTCGTGAACGCAACAGATTCAAAACAGTTGCACCCGTTTCAGCCGGGATACAATTTCCAGGCTGGAATTTTACCCCTTACTGAGCTTCCCATTGCCGGCGTAATCTGGTATCAGGGAGAAAGCAATGCCCATAACGTGGATGGGCACGCGCGTATTTTTGAAACACTCGTAAGTGACTGGCGACGAAAATGGGGTTATCCGTTTCCTTTCTATTATGTGCAGTTATCCAGCATTGAAAGACCCAATTGGCCCGAATTCAGGGATTCGCAACGAAAGCTTTTGAACAAAATGCCCAATTCGGGTATGGCAGTAAGTCTCGATCTGGGCGATTCCCTGGATGTGCATCCCACACAAAAGAAGGAAGTTGGCGAGCGGCTCGCATTGCTTGCACTTCGGGATACATATAAAAAGAATGTCGTAGCCGAAGGGCCGGTTGCGGAAAAAGCAATATTCAAACACGGCGAGATCAGGATTCGGTTTTCAAATGGGAAAGGTGTTTTTCCAAAACAAAAAAGCCTTTTGACCAAAAACAACGCACGGCTGACGGGCTTCGAATTGCTGACGGAAAACGGGAAACGAATGTCTGTAAATGCGAGAATTTCAGGCAATGAAGTCGTGATCGGCGTTCTGGCTGGTGCGCGGATCAGCACCGTTTTGTACGCATATCAGCCCTTTACGCGGGCTAATCTTTATAATGAGGCGGGATTGCCTGCTTCGACTTTTTCAATAGCAGTAAAATAAAAAGCAATGCATTACACAAAAGCAGAACTGCAAAACCTGGGAGATTTTTACAAAAATCAGCTCTTGAACGACACGCTGCCGTTTTGGTTTCCGAGGTCGCTGGATGAGGAGTTTGGCGGATATCTTTTAATGCGCGATCACGACGGCACATTGCTCGATGATGACAAGGCCGTTTGGATACAAGGCCGCACGGCATGGTTGCTGGCGACATTGTACAACACCGTGGAGCCCAGACAAGCATGGCTGGAAGGAGCCAAATCAGGAATTAATTTTTTGAATAAACATTGTTTTGACACCGACGGGCGCATGTTTTTCCACATGACACGCGCCGGGGAGCCCATCCGCAAACGCCGTTATTTCTTTTCGGAAACATTCGCCGTGCTTGCCAATGCGGCTTATGCAAAAGCGAGCGGGGACCAGGAAGCCGCGGAAAAGGCGCGCTATTTATTCGGTAAATGCATGGAGTACGCAACCACGCCCGTACTGCTCGAACCCAAGTTCACTTCCACCAGACCTGCCAAGGGAATCGGTGTGCCGATGATCCTGATGAACACCGCCCAGCAACTGCGCGAAACCATCGGCGACCCGCGTTGCGATGCATTGATCGACGGGTTTATCAAGGAAATTGAAAGTGATTTTGTCAAAGACGACATTCAATGTGTGATGGAGCAAGTCGCCCCCGACGGCAGCATTATCGACCACATCGACGGCCGCACGCTCAATCCGGGCCATGCGATAGAGGGTGCATGGTTTATTTTACACGAGGCCAAATACCGGAACAATGACCCGCACCTGATCGCGCTCGGCTGCAAAATGCTCGATTATATGTGGGAACGCGGCTGGGACAAGGAATTTGGCGGGATATTCTATTTCCGGGATGTGTATGGCAAGCCGGTGCAGGAATACTGGCAGGATATGAAATTCTGGTGGCCGCATAATGAAGTAATTATTGCCACGCTGCTGGCTTATACGCTTACCCAGGACAAGAAATACGCGAAAATGCACACGATGGTGCACGATTGGGCCTACACCCACTTTCACGATCAGGAAAATGGGGAATGGTTTGGTTACCTGCACCGCGACGGAAGTGTGGCGCAAACAGCCAAAGGCAACTTGTTCAAAGGCCCGTTCCATTTGCCGAGGCAGGAGTGGTATTGCGCGCAGCTGATGCAGGAGCTGGTCGGTGACGGAGCGGAGAATAACATTTTTGAAATTGAAAAACAGAACGCTTGAACATGAAAATCATAAAACTAACCCTCATCGCATTACTGATTTGCCAGCTCGCCGTTCAGGCGCAGACGCCCGTTTTTGTTTCCGGCGCAGAAGGTTATAAATCTTTTCGTATTCCCGCCATTGTGCGCGCACCGAATGGTGATCTGCTCGCATTTGCAGAGGGTAGGGTGGCCGGAAGCGGGGATTTTGGCGATATTGATATTGTCATGAAACGCAGCAAAGACAAAGGCAAAACGTGGTCTGCATCACAAGTGGTGGCGGGCTACGACAAGCTGCAAGCCGGAAATCCGGCTCCGGTGTTCGACCTGAGCGATCCGGCATTTCCGAAGGGGCGGTTGTTTTTGTTTTTTAACACAGGAAATAACCACGAAGGCGAAGTGCGCAAAGGCAAAGGACTGCGTGAGGTTTGGTATAAAACATCAACCGATGCGGGCGCAACCTGGGCCGAACCTGTCACCATTACGACACAAGTTCACAAACCGAAAATGCCGGACGTGAATGCGGCTTACAATTTCAGCGAAGATTGGAGAAGTTACGCGAACACGCCGGGGCACGGCATGCAAATGACGGAAGGGCAATTTAAAGGCAGGATCTACATTGCAGCCAACCACTCTGCCGGCGACCCAAAACCAAAAGGTGCGGATTACCAGGCACACGGTTTTTACAGCGATGATCATGGCAAAACATTCAAACTAAGCGAAACGATATCGATCGAAGGTTCCAATGAATCCACGGCCGCCGAAATTTCGGGAGGCAGGGTCATGTTCAATGCGAGAAACCAGAAGGGCGATGTTCGCGCGCGGATCGTGGCGGTCAGCAGCGATGGCGGAGTGAAATGGGACACCACTTATTTTGACCATAACCTGCCCGATCCCGTTTGCGAAGGAAGCATTCTGACCATTGGTAAAAACAAAAAACACAACATTCTCGCATTCTCCAACGCAGCCGACACCAAAGAACGCGACAACCTCACATTAAGGATCAGCTTCGACGACGGTAAAACATGGAAGCAAAGTTACGTGGTCGACAAGCGCAAAAACGGCGAAAAGGATTATACAGCTTATTCCGATCTGGTGCAGACCGGCAAGAAAACAGTGGGTGTTTTGTATGAATTTGATGGTTATAAATCGATTGTGTTTAAGGAAATGAGTTGGAAGGATTAGCGTTATTGGCTGTTGCGACAATGGAGGTAATTGTTTGCTTGCATATGTCTCCTTGCTGATTGACATAATGATCAGATTGACTGAGCAAATCAAGGATTTATGATGGAGGCAGTCAATGCTTATGCCTGATCGCACAATTAAGGTAATCCCGTTGAACAATTTCAAATCGATGGCATAACTTTTTAGTCTTAGCCAACTATCTATATTTAATAAAACACTATATCGAAATGGGAATAAAGACAGGACCCAAAAAAGTTGCTAAGTCGACGGAAGAGCCAGACAAGCGTCAACGGGACAATAAGGAATCTCCAGGCAATACGCCTTCCTTGAAACCGCACAAGCATAAAAAAGGCGATTAGCTTTTTTTACAGCTTGAAAATTATCGCACGTAGCTATCGTTAGGCTAGGGTCATTCCTAGCCTTTTTTGTTCGCCCTGGCAGCAGTTCCAGATGCGAGTCGGTTTGTTTCAGCCTCAACTTAGAGTGAATTATGATGATCTCCTGCGTACCGGTGCAGTGTCGCGGAGAATATTCTGACTATTTATACTAAAAAGCCCTGCTCAGGTGGAAGCAATCATGCAGAAGCGGTTACAGGGGCTAACGGAGGAGCTCGATGTTTTATCAAATGACATGTATATCACATCGTCAAATGATCAGGCTCATACCATGGTACATGTGGAGATGGTTGATTTGCATTCAAAACCAAAAAAATCAGAATGGAACTTCAACCGAAAACACAGACATTGCTAGCTCTCTGGAAAGAAGCAAGGACACGTTTCTCAAACCAATTAATAAACCTTCAATCACAGGACCTGATCCGAAAATTACCTCTCACGCAAAATAGCGTGGGCTTCCTGATCCGGCATATTGGAGATGTGGAACTGTTATTTGCTAAAAACATCTTTGGCAGCAAACTCACAGTAAGCGCGAAAACATTGATCGCCCAGCACGATACAGGAGAATGGACCGATCTTCCCAGCCTGCTTGCCTATGTGTCTTATTCGGCAAAAGCGTTGGAGAATGCTATTAGTCTGCAAAGTGATCAGGATTGGGATACTGAGATTGTAACCAAGGAGTTTGGGGTGAAAACAAAAGCGGAATCGCTCGGCAGGATCATATCTCATACTGCACATCACGGTGGGCAACTGGCCATTATCCTCAAATATGCAGACGGCGTGAAATAGCGGCCCGGCATTTCAATTGATGTCAATTACCTGCTCGCTGCAAAATTGCGATTTACCTTGCGACCAGATCAGTTGTGCCAGCCACTGGCCTTTTTCTAAAATCTTGGTTGGAATGGAATGAACTGGTTTGCTGGTCGGATTGACTTTGAACGAGATATTCTCAAGGCTTGTAGAAGATTTTGAGAATACAATTCTAATGTTACCTGGACGCCTGGTGGAAGGTTCTTAATCAGGCATCGGCAATTTATACTTGATCGCATTGGAAAGAATGGCCCCTTCCTCTGGCCTTGGGTGTGTTTAGATACTCATTACGATAATGTACATGGTTTTTTGCAAAACGCTGTGGTATCAGTGTTTCGATTCGTTTGCCTATCAGATCCATATCGGCATAGCCAAAAAGCTCCTTGGCTTTCGGGTTTACCATGATTATCTCACCTGATTTTTTAACGACTACAATGCCTTCTGTTGCATGTTTGAATAGGGCATCTAGCATCTCAATATGTCGTGAAATTGCCTTGGTTTGTATTAAAATATCACTAAACATAGACAATATAGGTTAAGGAGGTGACTTAGACAAGCGATTAACAAAAGCATCACAATGCCATCGAGGGTGCAGCGAAACATTTTTTACCTTTTGTTGCGGCCCTCGTAAAGGGCTATCCATTCCAAGACGGAAATCTTTGACTTTAATTCAGATAGCAGCTTGTATTCTGTCGGCAGGAAGCGCATCAATAAATTGGTTTAGGGAAATAGCCATTTTAAGCGATAGCAGGTTAGATCTAAAAATAAATCAATATGACATTATTTGCTAGGTACAGGAAAATTTATGCCTCTGACGCCGAGTACGTCCAGACAGCTTCCGGGCAATGGTTGACAACGTTTTCCGCAATGCTGCCCAGCATGAGATGTGTCAAACCGGTATGTCCGTGCGTAGACATGGCTACGATTGAGAATTCGAGTTGCCGCGCAAATCTGATAATTCCTTCTTCCTCTGTTTTGGCTTGCTTGACCACTGCCAGGTAGTTCTCTAATTCGTAAAACCGCGCAAAGTTTGTCAATGCCATTTTCAGTTCCTGGTCCTTCTGCTTCGATTCCGGGGTTTTGACATGTAGCAAATAAAGCCTCGCATTAAAAAAACCTTGCAATGCTTTCACTTTTTCGATCAACCCGCTCTTATTCAATTCGATGGTAGTAGGGAAAATTATGTTTTTGATTTGATCAACTTTCTGATTCTTGTGAACGGCGAAAACCGGGACAGGGGAGCTTCGGACAATCTTCTCCGTATTTGAGCCTACCAAAATTTCGCTAAGCCCGCTGGTACCGTTTGTTGCCATCACCACAAGATCAGCATGCTGCTTGTGAATGGACTTTAAAATAGCATGATTGAACAGACCTTGTTCAATAGCCAGTTTCACAGGAATATTCCCGGTATCTACCTTTTGCCTAAGTTCATCAAAATCCGCAGCGGCCTGTCGTTTCAGTTCAGCGAGAATAGACATGGAATCAACATAATATGGATTTGTTTCAAGGGTCTCAATGTAGTTCGGAGTCAGGTTAATGACATGTAAAACGGTCACTTCTCCTTGGCTTAGAGTCGCAATTTCAATAGCAAATCGAAGCGCCTGCTCAGAGGCCTTCGAAAAGTCACAGGGAACCAGAATGTTTTTCATGGGACGAAGTTTTTGGTTAGTTACAGTGCTAGTTCATTTCCATTTAAAATAAAGGAATTGAGGACTTTAATACCTTGATAAGGCTTAACTCAGTTTATGATTTTGGTCACTCAGCGCGATAATTCCCTCCGTTTCCAAAACTTGTAAATCTCAAACCAGTTAACGGATATAAACCCAACCAGAATACTGAGTAAAGTCTGAACGATGTTGGGAGCGTCGAGCTTAAACAAGGCGCTCAATGTGGGTGTAAAAAAGATGAGCATGCAAAGCGAAACCGATATGGTTAAGACCCATCCAACCAGGTCATTTTTGTATTTCAACGTCGAAAAAATTGATTTTTGAAATGAGCGGTTGGCCAGTGTCAGAAAGAAATTAGCGGAAATGAGACAGATGAAAACCAGCGATCTGGTCATCGGCTCACCGGAGCCAGTCATTAACGCATACCAGTAAACGCCGAACAAACCCGCCGTAATGACCAGGCCCTGGATGATGCTGAGCAGCAATTCATTTGTACTAAACAAGCTGCTGGTGAAAGGGCGGGGCGGCTGCGATAAAGCATCTTTGTCGGCAGGCTCATTTTCGTAAACGATCGAGCATGTAGGTCCCATAATCAGTTCAAAAAAGATGACGTGTACGGGAGTGAAAATCTCTGCATACTTCCATCCTAGAAGCAATGGTACAAATACGGTCAGGATAATGGGTATGTGAATGGAAATGATGTACCGGATCGCTTTTTTCAGGTTGGTATAAATTCTTCTTCCGGCCGCAATGGCGTCCACCATTCCGGACAAATCATCATTTTGCAGAATGAGTGCAGACGCTTGTTTGGCAATTTCGCTTCCCTTCTTGCCCATGGCTATGCCAATGTGAGCCGCTTTGAGCGCGGGGCCATCGTTTACGCCATCGCCGATCATCGCTACAATTTCGCCATTGGCTTTCAGTGCATTGATGACCCGAAGTTTTGCCTCGGGAAACATACGCGCAAAAATCCGGGTATCTGTTACTGTTTTTCTCAGGTCCTGATCATCCTGTCCGAGAAGGTTCTGCCCAAGCAGGACATTCTCAGCGCCAGGAAACCCGACTTGCGATGCAATGTTCTGGGTTGTGGCGGCATTGTCGCCAGTAATGATCTTGATCTGTATGCTAGCGGAGCAGGCTACCAAGAGAATGACGAAGGTCATATCGTTTCAGAAGCATGGTCAGTCGGATGTTTTTCTGTTGGCCAATAGCTTTGCCGTATATCGGCTGCCGTAAAACTGACTAATGTCAGTCAGAAGAGTAGGCAAGGTCATCGGAAAGAGCTATATATCAGGATAATTTGGCAGGAAATTGACTCA
The DNA here is from genome assembly GCF_021390335.1 of Dyadobacter sp. CY343. Lineage (GTDB taxonomy): Bacteria > Bacteroidota > Bacteroidia > Cytophagales > Spirosomataceae > Dyadobacter. The sequence continues at coordinate 1,189,713 of NZ_JAJUXK010000001.1, forward strand.
CCTTACTACTCCTGCGCATGAAAAAAATATTAGTACCCTGCGATTTTTCAACAGCTGGCAGACAGGCGGTTGGGTTTGCCAGAGAGATTGCACAAGGGAGTCACGGAGAAGTGAAAATTCTTCATGTTATTGAAGCCCGATATCTATACGGGAACGGTATGGCCGACCAGCCTTACTTGCTCACCGATCCCTCGCTTGCGGTCGCTGAGCTGATGGAGGATGCCGAGAAAGAATTTGAAAAAATGAAATTAGCGTTAGGTGAGACAAGTGTGCCGATCAGTTTATCTGTAGAAACAGGTCCTTTGATTGAAACAGTCATCAATGTAGCTGATCGTGAAAATGTCGACATGATCGCCATGTCCACTATGGGCGCACAAGGTTTCAAAGAATTCTTTGTCGGATCCAGTGCCGAGAAGACCGTGCGTCGCTCTCCAATTCCCGTATTTGTGACCCACCAAATGCAACATTTGAGGGATGTACAGGATATTATCGTACCTACATCAATGAACTTGACGGAAAATGAATTTTTGACACAGGTCAAGACCCTGCAAGCACGCTTCGATGCAATTCTGCACGTGCTTTACATCAATAATTATCCAATGAGCTTGGTCCATGATGAGGAGGCAACAGTCAGCCTGCGGAGCTACGCCAACTTCTAGCGTTTCGGCCGATGTAGCCAACCACGCGCATTTGCTTACCTGGACCTGCGTGCAGCAATCTCTGACATCCAGCTTGATAAAGGCAAAATGACCGGGCTAGATGCCCGGTCAGCCTTAGGTATGTGCTATAAAAAGTGGACTATCCAATTTTTCCATCAGCACATCTGCCATACTTTGACGAAACCACCGCGACACCAGATTACGCTGATAAGCGCCTAATACAACCAGCGGTGGTCGCTCACTTTCTTTTAAATATCTCACAATTTCCTGTTCGGCAGCACCATGCAGCACACGATAGCTGGCATTTTGAAAGTGCCTTCTGGAAAACTCCTTCATAAGGCGGTTGTCCGGCACGTGCAGGTTCTCATCCTGTGGTTTAACGGTTAGTATCTCGACCGGAAGCATTTTCATGAATGGTAGCAAATAACTGAACATCTTGATGGCAAACATGGATGAAGGCTGTCCATCGTATAAGAGTACAATCTTATCAACTAGCTCGAAATCTTCCGGTACCACCAGCACCGGGCACTGGATATCGCCCAATAGATCTCGAAGAAAGCCGGTGGGCGGTATTTGCGGAGAAGGCGATAGCGTTTCATTTTTGCCAATGATCAAAAGATCGGCATAAACCGTTTCGTGCAATAATTCCGGCAATGCAAAATTCCGGTCGTGGTGGATGTTAAATTCAATGTCGGCCTTTTGGCAAAGCGCGGTAAATTTCTCAACCGATTCTGCCCGTGAAACAAGGTCTTCCTCATTGAGCTTGCGGAGTTGCTGCTCCCAGGGTTCCAGGCGTGGTGCCAGTTCATAAACGGAATAGCTATGATAGCTAAAATCTTCTAAGAACACCCCGACCAGATGGGATTGGGTTTCACGTGCAATCTGAATGGCAAATTGTACCGTGCTTTCCGCGTATTTGAGTCCGTCGATGGCGGCAATGATCTTTTTCATAAGGTTTCTGGTTTAATGGTGAGCAAAAAAGAATGGTAAGTCCAGGTTTTCAAGCAATGAATCGGCTGTGCTCGGCGATAGCAGCGTACACCTCGGCAGAGTTGGTGATATCCTGGGGACGCTGGAAACAACAACCATTCCATCTTTGATCAATGAAGCGGCATGGTTTGCATTTGTAATCTTTGAGATCAAAGCCGTATTGGCGATCCGTGATAAGTCCTGTTTCATGATTCTACTTTAATGCGTGAGCTGCGATCCGCGCCCAAGGGGAGTCAATGGCGATGTAGGTATTCACAGCGGAAGCCCCGATAAAAATTATAAAAAAAGCTGCCCTGGTAAATCCAGGATGCTTTTTAGCAGTCCAGATTAGGGTTATGGCAACCAGATTGCTGGCAGCATATGCAGCCCAGAATGCGAGCGGTGATATTCCGTATGTTTCCATGGTTTATCAGATGAAAGTGATAGGTTTACCGGCAATAGACAAATATGGCATCTGCTTCCACTCAGTGCGTAGGTGATGACAACCGGGACGGTGTGAGGTAACAGATAAGGGAGCGCATAGTTAACTATTGATTCTGTATCAAAGTAACCGTATGCAAGCCTCGAATAGGCTGACGATGAATAGGTGACGATATGATTTACGTCAGCTTTCACTGGTTATGAAAAATGAATATCCCGGCTAAGCGGGTTGTAAAGACACTTTGAAACAAGATCCCTGACCTATTTCACTGTCGACCTGGATATATCCGCCCAAGGCTTCAATCTGAAACTTTGTAATAAATAACCCTACACCTCTGGCATCTGGATTTCCATTAAATGTTTTGTACATTCCAAATAGGTCCTTGCCGTGTTTTTGCAGGTCAATTCCAATACCGTTATCCTTAATGCGAAATTGTAGGTGGGTGTCGGTGCAAACCGTGTCAATATTGATTTTCGGAGCCCTGACCGGATGTCGGTATTTCAGAGCATTGCTAAGAAGATTTAAAATAATGCTTTCCAGATAGGCCGGATGTGCCAGGACGTGCAGCCCCGGGTCAACATTCGTCAATACCGAGGCATTCAATGATTTAATTTGCAGGCTTAAAGAATTTATCGTCGTTGAAAGGTGTGCGAGCAAATTGCAGGGCTGATATTTGTCTTTATCATAGTTTTGAATTTTGACCATATCCGATAAATGTTCGACCATGGATGAAAATCCTGTAGAGAGGTCTTTGAGCATCTCAATCAGTGCCGTTTCTTCTACTTTATCTTCGGCAAGATCGTATAACGTGACGAGGGACCGAAGATTACCTGCATATGAGCGGAGATCATGGGCGACGACATTTGAAAAATTTGCAAGACGTTTATTTTGCTGATTGATTACATCGTTGGACTTTGCCAGCTCTTGTTGCAGCAATTTAACATCATTGATGTCAGCTACATGCACAAAGAACCCAAGTGTTTGTCCATCTACTATGTCCGGATAATAATTGGCAAGTGTGTATCTGCTCTTGCCGTTCGGAAGCGTAATCTCCCGCTCAAAGGTTTGGGCATTTCCGCAGAGAACCCCCTGGATGTATGGTAGATTTTTTTCATAAAGTGGGCCTAGCAGCTGTGGAAGCGTAATTTTGTCGATCATATCTTCACTTTTCTTGCCAAACCATTCCAGGTAAGATGCGTTTGCATATCTGCAAACTAAATCCTTATCCCAGTAGGCGATCATAGCGGATATGTGATCCACCACAGACTGGACTAACAATGCTGTTTTCATAAAAAGTAATGTTGGTTCATGCTGCTAGATCTCTTCAACAAAATGCAGCACCAAAATAGTGAAAGGACATGTAATTTCTTATTTGAAAATGCTTGCCAAATTATGTCTTAATAATCTCTTTTCTATTTGAAGCGAAGTATATTACGATTGAACAAAGGAATTAATAACTAAAACGACCCAATCTGATGAAGATCCTGTTTTTTTCTGCTAAGCCTTATGATAAGCAGTTTTTTAACCTGTATAATGAAGATTATGGCTTAGAGATAGAGTATCTTGAAACCCATCTCGGCCCACACATTGTAAACGCAGTTCAGGACCAGGAAGCGGTTTGTGTCTTTGTGAATGATAAGGTGAATGCGGAAGTAATTTCGGTTTTAGCCGAAAAAGGCGTTAAAGTGATTGCGCTGCGCTGTGCCGGCTTTAATAATGTCGATCTTGATGCAGCACGGTCACACGGCATCCGAGTTTGCCGCGTTCCTGAATACTCGCCTCAGGCTGTCGCCGAACATACGGTAGCGATGCTTTTGACCCTGAACCGGAAAACACATAAAGCCTATAACCGGGTACGTGAGCAGGACTTTTCATTGAATGGGTTAATGGGCTTTAACCTGTATGGGAAAACGGTTGGCGTAATTGGGACCGGTAAAATTGGAAGCGCTTTCTGCCGTATTATGCTGGGCTTTGGCTGCAAAGTTATGGCCCACGATTTGTACCCAAATAAAGAGCTTGAAAACTCCGGCGTCGTGTATGCCACATTGCATGATGTGCTGACAAATAGTGATATCATCTCACTGCACTGCCCCCTTAATGAGGATACCCATTATATGATCAATGAAAAGACGATAGCCACCATGAGAACCGGCGTCGCTTTGATCAACACCAGCCGTGGCGGGCTGATTAATACTGCTGACATAATAGAAGCGCTGAAAAGCAAGCAGGTAGCTTATTTGGGCATTGATGTTTACGAACAGGAAGAAAAGCTGTTTTTCCGGAATCTTTCGGGAAGCATCATAGACGATGATGTGATCCAGCGCCTGATTAGTTTTCCCAATGTTTTGGTCACCGCGCATCAGGCATTTTTTACGCAAGAAGCACTTTCCGAAATAGCGCAGATTACCTTGAAAAGCATCAATGAACTTGCTTCCGGGCAGACGCCAGAGAATAATTCTGTTGTTTTGGTATAAACGGGCTGTCGATCATCTAACATAACATTTTCATGAATATTTACATTTTGCTGGCTCACCCTGATAAAAATAGTTTTAATGGGCGGCTTGCTGACGCTTATGAGCAGGAAATGTTACTGGCCGGGCATCAGGTGCGCAGGCAGAATATAGGTGAAATGCAGTTTGACCCGATTTTGTGGAAAGGCTACTCCGTCATTCAGCAACTTGAACCTGTAAAGGTTACTCGTATTGGCAGGGTCAAACATTTGTATGAAGAAAAGCGCAGTAAGATTATCAAGGATATAGCCACAAACTAGTCTCTGCGTTTGGGGCTTAATGCGAGCGGATCACGGTTATCGTTCCTACGGGTGAAGGAGAGGTTAATTACGGTGATTATTTAAGTAAAATGTCTTTAATAACGACATAATAACACCGCCGTCGGGGGGATTTACGTAGGGATTTCGGATAAATGGAAGCTGGTCAGATAAAGAAGTCATTTCATTTTGGGTCAAAGTCTTGTAACCCATCTGCCAGTCTGGAAACGACCTTTCACCAATTTTTCCACCGTATAATCTGGTTACCTGACTGTGTCGGGGATCGCTTGAAATGACACTATAAAGATTACTTACCGTCGACTCGTCTCCCTCAAGCACTTGTATGATGCTGCCGTTGCAATACAGCAATACACCTGTAATGCCCAGTTTGCGGTTCTTTTGCTGACTTTTATTTAACAATTCATCTAGTTCATCAGCAGAAAGCAAGTCGGAAGAACTAATGTAGACAACGCAGAATTCCATCGATAGTTTGGGTTGTTGTACCGTCAATAAAGTTGATGTCACTTGTGGTTTCATGACTAAAATCATGCCACTGGAAAGTTTGCGCGAGTGGCGATCGGGTGCATCCTGTCGCAACCACTTTTTATAGCCGTTTTCGCATTCTCCAACATGCTGGCATACAATTTACACGGGCGCTGCACCAATTTGCCTTGAACAATGCGATACAAAAAAAGACTGAATGCCTTTCTGATCACCCCGCTTTTGGGCGTCATATTGATAATCCTCGCACAGGCCCCTGTTATGGCGCAGCTGCCGCCGATGCCGGAGGATACTGCAAAGCCAGCTCGACCCGTGTATCCGCCCGATTCGCTCGGCCGACGTACACCACGCGGTACCATCGACGGTTTCCTGAAAGCCAGCTACGAAAACGATTACCGGAAAGCGGCCTTGTACGTCCGCCGCGACCCGGCGCTCAAAAAGCGCCAGAACACCCTGGCGCAGGCAAAAGCATTGCAGGCGCTGCTGGAAGTGAATGGCCGGATCTACCCGTATTCCTGGATCAGCAATGAGCCGGAAGGAAAAACCGACGATAACCTCGGCCCAAACCTGGACAGGATTGGTGCCGTCACAATTGAAAATGAATCCTTTGACCTGATCCTCGAAAGCTTCAAAGACAAGCAAGGCAATCCAATCTGGCTGTTTTCGACACAAACCATAGAGCGCATTCCACTCAATGTGAGTGATATCGAGACGAGTACGCTGATCAGTGACATTTCGCCTGCCTTCATGCAAAAAAACAAATGGGGAGGCGCGCCAGTATCACACTGGGTTGCTTCGATCATCCTGCTGATCTTTGCTTATCTGATGGCGTTTGGGCTGGCCAGGCTCGTTATTTTCTTATTGCCAAAATTTTACAAAAAAGCAGGTGAAGATCCGCATGCAGGCGTGATCCGGGCTTTTTCTCTGCCTGTCCAGTTATACCTTTCAACCTGGTTATTTATGTTCCTGAGCCGGGAGGCGGGTATTTCGCTCGTAGTTCGGCAACGGTTCGGAAACCTCAATCTCATCGTTGGGGTAGTGGCGGTAATGCTGCTCATCTGGCAGTTAATCGATGTAATTGGCGGGGTAACAGAACACCGCCTTAAAAAGCATCGCAATCAGGCAGCAGTGTCGGCGATCCTTTTTTTTAGAAGAGCTATAAAAACCGCATTAGTCGTTGTGGGTGTGATTATGATCCTGGATACGCTCGGTTTTGATGTAACAACCGGTATTGCCGCGCTCGGGATAGGTGGTATTGCGCTGGCGCTCGGCACCCAGAAAACCGTTGAAAACTTTGTCGGCAGCGTGACGATTATCGCGGATCAGCCTGTTCGGGTCGGTGATTTTTGCAAGATAGGCGACATTTCCGGAACCATTGAGCGCATCGGAATGCGCGCTACGCAGGTCCGTACAAATGACCGGACCGTTGTTACAATTCCCAATGGAGAACTTTCATCGTTGAAAATTGAAAACTATGCGCATCGCGAACGCCTGTGGTTTCACCCCATCTTCAATCTGCGGCTTGAAACCACACCGGACCAGATCCGTCAGCTGATCCAGGATCTGCGAAGGGTATTGCTTACCCACCCGCGGGTTAATCCCTCGCCTGCCCGTGTCAGGTTTGTAGAAATAGGGCCTGGCGGCCTTCAAATCGAGGTATATGCTTACGTTGACACAGCGGACTTCGATGTTTTTCTTGAAATACAGGAAGAGCTGCTCTTGAAAATGATGGAAGTGATCACCAGCAGCGGTACGAGCCTGATGCTTCCTTCTCAAACGGTTTATTATGCCAAAGATCACGGTCTACCCCAGCAGGAAAGCCCGATCATTCCCCCGCAATGAGGTGGCGGTCGTTAGTTATTTTTATACGTTCTCTTGTTAACCTGTTGCAGCCAGAAATACCCTAAAATTCCGGAGGTTACCGAGGCAGTTAATATTGAGAACTTGGCTTCCGATAAGATCAGCTCTTCGCCAGCGAAAGAAAGCAAGGCGATGAATATCGACATGGTAAAGCCGATACCTCCAAGCATGCCTACACCAATGATGTGCATCCAGGAAGCATGCTTTGGCATTTTACCGATCCCAAGTTTAACGGCAATCCATGAAAACAGGGTAATGCCAAAAGGCTTGCCAATTACAAGCCCCGCGATGATACCCAGGCCTAGCACCGTGGTCAGTCCTTGCAGCATTCCAGGCTCGAATTCAATATTTGTATTGGCAAGTGCAAAGATCGGCATAATGACAAAGTTGACCGGGTTGACCAATATATGTTCAAGCTTTTCGAGAGGTGACTCGGTTGCATCCGGAGTGGTAGGTAGCGCAAAGGCTGTCAGCACACCAGCGATGGTAGCATGGACTCCTGAGTGATGGATAAAATACCAGATGAAAAGACCCGGGATCAGATATGCTGCAAGACTTTTGACTTTAAGTTTGTTGAGAAGCAACAAGAAAATAAATATTCCAAACGCATATAAAAGGTAAGTGTAGTGAATGTCGGTTGAATAGAAGATAGCAATCACCAGGATTGCCATCAAATCATCAACAATTGCCAACGCTGAAAGGAATATTTTCAAGGAAGATGGTGCGCGCTTTCCGAGCATGGAAATGATGGCGATGGCAAAAGCAATATCTGTCGCCATAGGTATGCCCCAGCCGCTGGCGGTCGGGGTGCCTGAATTAAACCAGAAATAAATCGACGCAGGGGCCAGAACGCCCCCGATAGCGGCCAGGATCGGCAGTGATGCTTTCTTGAAAGATGAAAGTTCACCTTCCACCATTTCCCGCTTGATTTCAAGGCCCACCAGAAGAAAGAAAACGGCCATTAATCCGTCATTGATCCAGAGCAGGACGGGGTAGCGCAGGTGAACACCAGCCATATCAGCGCCAATTTCCGTAGCGAGTAGTGCCTCAAAGCCTGGTCCTGCGCTTGAATTTGCAATGATCAGCGAAATCATCACACAAATGATCAAGATGATCCCGCCCGTTGAACTGGACTGGAAGAATTTCTTAAACGAATTCAGGTTAATTAGATTTGCCATGGGGTAAAACTAATAACTAACATTTAAACTACTTCCAAAAGCCTGGTCTAAATGCGAGAACTAAAAAACACGTCTACTCCGAACTGATCGATTGTACCGGATTAACCATGGCGGCTTTTACACTCTGAAAACAAATGGTGATTAACGCAGTTGTCAATGCCAGCAGGCCGGCCAGCAGGAAAGTCCACCATTGAATCTCCACTTTGTAGGCGAAATCTTTCAGCCAGTGATCCATTACAACCCAGGCGATGGGCGAAGCGATGACGATCGCGATCACAAAAAGTTTCATGAAATCTTTGGAAAGCAATGTTGTAATGTTCAGAACCGTCGCTCCAAGTACTTTTCGAATGCCAATCTCTTTGGTTCGCTGTTCAGTAGTAAAGGAGGTTAATCCCAATAATCCCAGGCATGAGATCACAATTGCTATCCCTGCAAAAAAGTTAAATAGCTGACTGGTTTTCTCCTCGGTACGGTAGAGTGCATTGTAATCGGCATCCAGAAAAGCGTACTCAAATGGGTAACCCGGAATGTATTGCTTCCATAACCGTTCTGCTTTGGCCAAAGCAACTGGCGCAAGTTGTGCCGTCGTGTGCACATGAACGCGGTAATTTTGGTTAGGGTGACTATATATAACGAGCGGCATAATGGGTTCGCGGATGGAGGTGATATTGAAATCTTTCACAACACCGATGATCACCCCTTCTGTACCGTCCAGTTTGAATCTCTTGCCAATTGGGTCTCTGATACCAGTCTGTTTTACAGCTGTTTCATTTAAAATAATGGAGGTTGAATCTGTCTTGTCGCCTCTGAAGTTCCTGCCGGCAATTAGTCTTAATTTAAAATTCGGGATAAAATCCTGATCTACGCTTATCTGCGCCATGATGATCGTCCGGTCCCTGGCTTTCCCGTCCCAATCAGTCGACACAGTGCCAGTCAGCACATTGACGGGTGTATCTGTGGCAGTGCTTACGGCCAGAATACTTGACTCACCTTTGAGTGCTTGCTTGAACTGCGGTGTGAAATTTCGTCCAACAAATGTGAAGGTATGTTCTCGGTCAAACCCCGGATCACGGTCTCTGATAAAGCGCATTTGACTGCCAATGACAAATGTACCCACAATGAGCATGGTTGCCAGCGTAAACTGCGCTACCACCAATGATTTGCGAAGCAGCGCTCCACCGGCCTTGCTGGAACGTCCCTTTAAGGCCTGGATCGGATTATATCCGGAGATCAGAAACGCGGGGTAAAGCCCTGCCAGAACAAAACAGAATGCCAGTGCGCCTATCAGAATCTGCCACGTTTGCAGATCGAAAAGTGAAAAGTGACCCGATTCGCCGGTAATACTGACATAAAACGGAATGATCCCTTGCAGCAGCCCGACGGACAGGAACAGCGACAGGCTCAATGTCAGTAGTGATTCCACCAGTAGCTGCATGGCCAGTTGTCGCGAGCCCGCGCCTACTACTTTTCGAATGCCAATTTCCTTTGACCGTCTGGTGGCCCGTGCGGTGGTAAGGTTCACATAGTTAATACAGCCGATACTGAGCAAAAGTAAGGCAACAGCTCCCATCATGCCTACCTGCTTACTGGCTGATTCATTTCCTTCCACCGGATATAGGTGGATTTCAGAAAGCGGCTGTAAGAGAAAGTCCGAAGGGTTAGTTGCGTCTCGGTGTGCCCTGCCCTGTATGTCGGTCAGTTTTCCTTCAACTTTCGTCGGAACTGTATTCGCACCCAGCTTTACATATGTGGTAAAACTATAATCATCCCAGTTGTCATCAACTGAGCGGCGGCCTCCTTTCTGCGGATCAAGACTTTTCAAGACGGCGAGATTGACATACATATCGCGTCTGAATGATGAATTGTAGGGAGCATCTTTCAAAACCGCACTCACTGTGAAAGTGGCGTTGCTTTCAACATTGACAAACGATTTGCCAATCGCATTGGCAGTGCCAAAGAACTTGTGAGCCAGTTTTTCGGACAATACCACAGAATTAGGCGCAGAAAAAAGCGCATTCTTATTACCAAAGATCACCTTGAAGCCATCGAATATCTCTATAAAATTAGCGTCTGTATAAGCAAGATTTCCCTTTTCAGTAAACGTCTGGTTGTTAACCCTGAATGTTGCCGAAGGATAATCTCCGATGCGGACGGCATTCTTTATTTCGGGCACTTCCCTAAGAGCCGACACTGCGATCGGTCCCGGTGTCGATGTAGATGTATACTCATCTTCACCTTTGCCAAAATGAGTATTGATCTGGTAAATCCGGTCGGTATGTGTGTGGAAGCGATCGAAGCTGAGCTCATTCCGGACCCACCAGAACAAGAGCAAACTAACAGCCAGCACTACGGCAAGGCCTCCGATGTTCAGCGCCGTATACCAGCCGCCCGCACGCAAATTGCGAACCGCGACATTTAAATAATTTCGGATCATGAGTTATGGATACTAAGTGTTTATAAGTATTACCAACTCATTAGAAGTAGTGTTGCAGCATCACCAATTTTGAGGGCCGATTTTTTGTCTCAAATACCCCTTCTATATGTTCAAAATGGCCGCAGTAATGGGTTTGAAGTTCGCTATTTTTGCTGCTGTCCAAAATCGAATCAAAACATCTGGCAAGTATGAGAAAGATAATCGCCGCTATCAATATGACGCTCGACGGTTTTTGCGATCACACCGCAGTCTCGCCCGACGAAGCAGTGCACGCTCACTATGGTGAACTCCTTAAAAATGCCGATACTGCATTGTATGGCAGGAAAACGTATTTGCTTATGGAGTTTTGGAAAGGCTTGGCAGAACAGCCCAGTGGAGAAAAATCGATGGATGATTTTGCAATGAATATGGATGCTATTCCGAAAGTTGTATTTTCCCGCACCTTGCAAAGCGTAGATTGGAAAAGCGCAAGGGTTGCTACCCGCAGCCTCGAAGCGGAGACGCTGGCACTCCGGGAAGAAGATGGCGGTAACATTTTGGTATGCAGCCGCAGCCTGATCGTTGCGCTAATCAACCAGGGCCTTGTGGATGAATTTCAGCTGATGGTCCACCCGGTGGTGGCGCGAAAAGGTTTGCCTTTATTTGACGAACTCGCAGACGGAGTCGTTTTGAAATTAACAAAGACGCAAACCTTTGCCAGTGGTGCTATATTGCTTTACTATGCTCCATCGAAGCAGCAATAGCTTAACCGAACGCATGTGTTCAGCGGATAATAATCGCTCTTCCATCGCTCAGGTGTACGACCTGTTCTATATGGCGCCGAAGCATTTCTTACATTGTGCTAAGATAGAGATTCTGGTAATTTTTTGATCACCTGCGTTCTGTGAACCAATCCCCAATCAATCATGGAATCAATCACATTGGCAATGTCTTTTCCAGACTTTGTTAACCTGTACTCAATCAGCACCGGCGTCTGATTGTACACCTTGCGCTCGACAATGCTGTTCATTTCAAGCTCCTTCAATTCCTTTGATAACATGCGGGGAGTTATCTTTTCAGTGCTGTCCAGCAGGTCTTTAAACCGGCTTACACCACGGAGTAGCGCTGCGATGATAGGAAGTTTCCATTTGCCGCTGACGACGTTTAATGTATCTGTCAAAGCCAGAATGTAAGTCCGTGGACATTGCGGGCCTTTATCACTTCCAATGAAATCTTTAAAGTCACTCATATCAGCTATTTATGATGTTCAGTATACAAAAATATACTGATATTTTATGATAACAAACTATACTAAATATAGTGGTAGCGGTAATTTTGTCTATCAAAAAACAAAAAATAACATGATACTAGTTACGGGTGCAACAGGGCAGTTTGGCGGGAAAGCCATTGACCATTTATTGAAAAAAGGAATCGAACCATCCCGGATTTCGACGTTGGTGAGAGACGCAGCAAAGTCACAGGCAATTCAGGAAAAGGGTATTGAAATAAGAGTTGGAGACTATGCAGATTACGATTCACTGGTCCGGGCTTTTAACGGCGTAGATAAACTATTACTGGTGTCGAGTAATGACCGCCAGGCTTTCGAAAACAGGACAGCGCACCATTTGAACGTCATTAAAGCTGCAAAAGAGGCTGGCGTCAAGCACATTGTGTATACTTCATTTGTAAGAAAACCGGGTTTTGAAAATTCTGCCATTGCTGCTTTTCAAAATTCGCATGTCGAGTCGGAGGCTTATTTAATAAATAGCGGCATTGATTATACGATCCTGCAAAATGGTATTTATCTGGAAATGATTCCCGTCTTCGCGGAGGAAAAGGTTGCAGAGACAGGCACTATTGTGTTCCCGGCCCAGAATGGCAAAGCCAGTTATGTGCTTCTGAAGGAGTTAGCAGAAGCCGCAGCGCACATCCTGGCTACGGGTGGTCACCAAAACAAGCTGTACCAGTTGACAAATACCGATTCGGTCTCTTTCTTCGATATAGCGGGTGAGCTATCCAGGGCCATCGGAAAAGAAGTATCCTACCAATCCCCACCGGTGGAAGAGTTTGAATCAATGCTTAAAAGCTTCGGTGTGCCGGCTCAATATATCGGGATGTTCACCACGTGGGCTACGGCATTAGCACAAGATACAATGGATGTAGATGATCCTACCTTGGAAGGGTTTTTGGGTAGAAAACCAACCACATTGAAGCAGTTTATAGAACATATTTACGCGAAGATTGACATTTTGCCCTCAAAAGCTTTTACCAATTTATAGCTACCTTTGTTTTTTACAAACATCCAGTTATGCGTAAAACTTCTTTCGAAGATCTATGTTACCATCTTTCCAGCGGCTGTTCGACCGATCTTAGCGCGCTGTTGCCCGAAGGGATCCAACAGGAGGTAGGTCATTTCAATGTATTCGATTTGACAGATATTATGCAGGAAGCGCGGGAGAAAACAACAATTTCCTGCGCTTCCCGTGCATTTTATAAGATAAGTTTTCTCACGGGCCGCTCGCTGGCTGAATACCCGGACAGGGCGGTCGAGATCTCGCGGCCGACATTAATTTTTACGACACCTAAAAGTCCATACTACTGGTCTCCAATGGGTCGGCAAACCGGACAGTTCTGTGTGTTTACAGCTGAATTCTTCCATCCTGCTATGAGCGGCGTAATACTGGACGAATTGCCCATTTTCAAGTCGCCGGAACATCCCGTGTATGCACTTTCCGATTCTGACATCGAGCGTGTACAAGGCATTTTTGACAACATGAAGGCTGAAATCAGCTCTAACTATGCTTACAAATATGACTTGCTCCGTGCCTATACGCTCGAACTGATCCACCTTGGTCAGAAGCTGCAGTCTACCGTCATGCTCCATCCTAATCACAGCGCATCAGCACGAACTACATCCTTGTTTTTAGAGCTCCTCGAAAGACAATTTCCATTGGAAAGCCCGCAGCAAAAAGTGGCGCTGCGCACAGCGAAACAGTATGCTGACCACCTGGCCGTGCACATCAACCATTTAAACAAAGTACTAAAAGACACCACAGGCCTAACAACGACCGAACTTATTGCCGGCAGAATCCTTCAGGAAGCGCGGGCATTGTTAAGGCTCACTGATTGGAGTATAGCCGAAATAGCGGATAGTCTTGGCTTCTCAGATTTCGCGCACTTTGCCAAATTCTTTAAGAATGAAACTTCCTTGTCTCCGGGAGCCTTTCGTAGTCAGGCAAAAAGTTTGAATTATACATAAAATTGATTGGCTGGAACTAACCGGCACCTCGTCATTCGGCAGACTTTTGTAGTGTTTTTAATCTCTACAAAAAAAGTCTCATGACAACTCAAAAAATCGCATTAGTTACCGGCGGAAGCCGCGGAATTGGTAAAGAAATAGCAGTAAAACTGGCACAAAAGGGAATTGACGTCTTGCTTACATATAATAGCAATGTGGCTGAGGCAGAGAACACCGTGGACGCGATTACATCTCTTGGAAGAAAGTCCGTAGCCTTACAACTCAACGCTGCCGATACCAGCGGGTTTGATGATTTTTTTCTGAAAGCAAACTCGGCATTAGAAACGGTTTTTGGCACGGATCGTTTCGATTTCCTGATCAACAATGCGGGGACCAGTCTTACGGGATCTGTTTCAGAAACTACTGAGGCGCAGTTTGATGAGATGATGAACATTCATCTAAAAGGTGTTTATTTTCTGACTCAGAAGGCACTGGGCTATCTTCAAGATGGAGGACGCATCATCAACATTTCTTCCGCTGTGTCTCGCGTGAGCTTTCAGGGCGTTTCGGCTTACGGAATCATGAAGGGAGCAGTTGATGTGTATACCAGGTTTCTGGCGCTTGAATTAGGCGTGCGTGGCATTACAGCCAACGTAGTTGCCCCGGGGGCCATTTTTGGTGGCGGAGCAATGGAGGATACACCAGAAATTCGGGCTCATATAGCAGGCGCAACTGCATTGGGACGGGTCGGTTTGCCAGACGATGTCGGTGGGGTAGTAGCATTCCTTTGCAGCGAAGACGCCAAGTGGGTCAATGGCCAGCGGATTGAACTGACCGGCGGAATGAATCTGTAAATTCAATTTTAAAAGCAGCAATAGCGTATATTGTTTATCGTTAATTGCGATATACAATATACGCTATTGCTGCTGGTGGGACTTTGGGAAGTTATTGATCCTACGCAAACTTTATTAAAACCCCATTTTTAAGCCAACCGAAGCATAAGGGGAAACAGCGAAATAGTAATCATTATTACCAGCAAACATCCCTTTTAAAGTCCGGTCGCTATAAGAGGCAGGCCGGTAGAGATTCAGCCCGACCATTGCGGACATGGACAGGCCCGTTTTACCCAATTTGACTTCCGGACGAAAGCCGGTCACAATGTATTGGTGAGAGAATATCTTATCCTTGCCGTCCTTTTCGAGCAGCGCCATTTGCCCGTTCATTTCGAAAGCGAGCGCCAGCTTAACCTGTTTATTGAATCCATAAGTCGCCGAAATATCCAGCCCGTCGATCAGCTCGGCTTTGAGGTCGAAGTTACCCTCGCGTTTCCAGTTCAGGTAAACGGCCGGAAATAACATTGGATAGCCCAGGGAACTGTTTACGGCTAACCCCCCGCCAATCGCCAGGTTGGGTTTCAAGTGGCGGATAAAGACGACGCCTGCACTGCCAAGCACATTTTTGAACCTGATTTTGGACAGGTTTGCAGACGGGGTAAACACGCCAACACCCACACTTGCCCGCATAGACCATCTGTCATTCAACGGCCGCAAATGGAAAATACCTACTTGAAGGTTCATGATTTTTGAAACCATTTCGTCCTCGAAATTTTTGTTGTTTAACGACGCATATGCCCCGCTAAGGCCAACTCCCCAAACGGTCGGGCGGTTATTTTCATTCATTTTGGAGGACAGCGGCATATTAAATGCTCCCTGATAAATGATGGAGGAACCTGTGCCGTCACCGATTCTTTCCTTTGGTTTATCTCTATTGGGAAGAAACCAGTAGCCCGAATTCCCAATGAACTCTGTCTTAAAAGTTACTTGCTGTGCTTCTGCTTTTTTAAATAATAGTGCTACTAATAATGTAGCCACTAATAATGCTCGTTTCATGGTTTCGACCTCGTATTTGACGTTTACATTCGTTTTGATTCCTCAAAAGAACGGCGAATCGCCTAGCACAGAAACCGATAAACCATGGAGTTTAGAATCGGCAGGTTAAAATGCAGCCGCAGGGAAATGGAATTATTGAAGGACCCCATCCATCCATTTCAAAAAGTCCGGAACCCGCACGCGGCTGACCAGCACTTCGTGAGGGCAAGGGGGTGAAAAAGTAAGTTGCAAACGGGTATTGAAGTATTTTGCAACATTTGCGATGGCTTTTACATTGCCAATGCAATTGCGGGAAACCCGGAAAAACAATCCGTTGTCGAGTTGCTGCTCCAACTGGTCCAATGTGTAATTGATAATATGCCTTTTATTTTCGAATGTGTGCAGGAAAACCACGCCGTCTTCGCTGTAAAAGTGGGCGATATCGTGGGTTTCTATATAATGGTAATTTTCACCTTTTGATATCAGGAAGCGATTTTTAAGTTTAGTAAACAGGACTTGTTCAAAATCCTTCGAAACCGGTTTATACGAATTGCTGTGAAAGATATTTTCAAATTTAATAAGTGCCGATTCCAATTCTTTCTCGTCAAAAGGCTTTAAAAGATAATCGATGCTGTTAAACTTAAAGGCTTTAATCGCATGCTCGTCGTAAGCAGTGGTAAAAATAACGGGCGTGGTAACTTCAACATGATTGAATATTTCAAAGCAGTTTCCGTCAGCAAGCCGAATGTCCATCAGGATTAAATCGACGGTGTTGAATTTCAGGAATGCGATGGTATCAATAACTGTTTTGGTCCGCTTTTCAAATTGGTAATGAGGGCGTAACTGGGTCATCATGCGTTTTAATTCTTCATACGCAAACCGCTCATCTTCGACTATCAGGTAATTCATGGCTCGATGTAAGGGATTTTGACAATAAACAGACTGCCGGTGTGCTGGACGATCACTTTTTTGGCGTATAATTCATATTGCTTCGAAAGATATTTCAGTCCGATCCCGCCTTTGTCTGTATCACTTGTGGGTTGTATGCTGTTTTCGAGGGTAATATATTCACTGCCAATGGTCAGGCGGATATGCAAAGGCGATTCTTCGGTCGCAACATTATGCTTGAATGCATTCTCTAAAAGCAGCTGCAATGTGAGTGGAATGATTTTACTTTCCTGGCGTGCAGCCGATTTTTCAACGATAAAATAGAAAGAATCTTCAAACCGCATCCGCATCAGAAAAAGGTATGAATCAAGTGCGTCCAGTTCCTCGGCAACGGTGACCTGAGGCTGGCGGTTGAGTGAAAGCACGTACCGGTACGTTTTTGAAAGTGCCTTGGTGAATTTATTGGCGTTTTCGGGATTGATATAAATTAAAGACGAAAGGACATTTAATGAATTAAAAAGGAAATGCGGATTGATCTGGGACTTTAATGTTTCATGCTCAAATAACAGCGCTTCACGTTGTGCCTTTTCCGATTCCGCAATCGCTTTTTGTTCAGACTGAAAATAATGGATCAGTTCAAAAACAAGTAGGATAGGGGTGTTGGTAAGCATGGCCAATGCAAATTTTGTCAGGAAGGAAGGCATTCCTTCCTGCGACACCAGCAATACATTGTAAATCAGGAAATCGAATACCGACAGCAGTATAAAGCAAATGGCGATCAGTCCTGTAAGCTCGGCGATGATCCGGTAAATGATATTCTTTGGATATGGTAAATGCTTATTCAACAATAGCAACAACTGGTAGTCTGCCACACACATTGCAAACACCACAATGTAATGTGCTGATAATTGGATATGAAAATTCTTCCATAAATCATCTTCCATCACAATGTTGCTCAAAAGCATTTGGCACAATGCATAGAGCAGCGACGAAAAGAAGAAGATCAGCCAGCGTTTTATATTAAGTCTTTCTGTGCGAATCATGATAAGGGTTTAAGCGAATCAAGCCCAAAAAGTAAAGTTTTACCGCGGGATTGATAGCAAACTACCCCGATATTCTGATGAAGTTCATTTTTCGGGCTATGAATTGCACCACTCCAAAGCTGTGTATGCCACATTGTTTTTTTGCATGCGCAAATTGAAACAGGCGGTTACCTTATTCATGCCCGGGGAAAGAATGCGGCTTACCATTTGTATTTACCGACAAAACCGAAACAAGTTGTCATAGAACAAATTTTACCGCTAACTAAGTTTATTCCTACTTTTTCTTGGATATCGTTAATATTGGGCTAAGATAATATTCCAAGCCTAACTTACTGACCTCTATGAAAAAATGTACTTTCCCTCGCTTGCACTTCCTCTCGATTACAATCAGCTGCTTGTTGAGTAGCGTGTAGCCGGTTCCTGGCCGGTTTTCAATATAATTCCCACACACTCTTCTATACATCGATCCCGGCTGGTAATCAGCCGGGATCGATGGCGTACATCCATTTTTCATCCTTTAACCTATTTCTACATGGCAGAACCATTTCTATCTGAAATCCGAATGGTGAGTTTCAATTTCCCTCCAAAAGGCTGGGCAAATGCCAGCGGGCAATTTCTCCCTATCAATCAAAACCAGGCATTGTTCGCTTTGCTGGGTACTACTTATGGCGGTAATGGACAGACAACTTTTGCATTACCTAACTTCCAGGGAAAGGTGCCCATTCACGTGGGAAACGGGTTTAATCTCGGGCAAACAGGCGGCGAAATAAGTCACACGCTTACGCCGAACGAACTACCACAGCATAGCCACCTATTGCAGGCGCGCGACACGGGCGATGCAAGTAACAATGTGATCGACCCTACCGGAAATTCGTTTTCAAACTCCCAACCTAGTAACCTGTATTCAAACGCGATCAACGACAATCTGCTGTCCCTTCGACCGGGCACAGTATCATCTGTCGGGGGAAGTCAGCCTCACAATAACATGCAGCCTTATTCGGTGCTCAATTTCGTCATAGCGCTGCAGGGAATTTTCCCCAGCCAGAATTAATCCCCCGGTGTTCCAGTCGATCACATCAAACACGTAAAATACATGGCACAACCATATGTTGGCGAAATAAGAATATTTGCGGGCAATTTTGCGCCTGCCGGATGGGAATTTTGCGAAGGTCAATTATTGCCGATCTCCGAAAACGAAACCCTCTTTCAATTAATAGGCACTTCGTACGGAGGCGACGGCGAGTCTACATTTGCCCTTCCTGACATGCAGGGCCGTTTGCCGGTCCACATGGGCAATAACCAGGGTACCAGCTATATCATCGCGGAAAAGGCAGGTACTGAGCAAGAAACGCTCACAAGTAACCAGATTCCCAACCATACGCACAATTTCCAGGTGACTAGCGACATTGGGAACATCCCCAGTCCGAGCGGCTCAATCATCGGCGTGTCCACCAAAGCGAAAATCTTCTTTGCGGATCCGCCTGTGGTAAATTTTAACGCCAATGATATCGGACCTGCCGGCGGAAGCCAGCCACACAGCAATTTTCAACCGTACCTGTGTCTCAATTTTATCATTTCTCTCTTCGGGATATTCCCGTCTCCGACCTGAAATCTGGCAAGAAAGGTGATGTATAAAAATTTAACAACAAGAAAATATCATGGATCCATTCGTAGCTGAAGTAAGAATATTCCCATTCAATTTTGCGCCCAAGGGCTGGGCTTTTTGTAATGGTCAATTAATGCCGATTTCTCAAAATACCGCACTGTTCTCGTTGCTAGGCACAACCTACGGCGGCGATGGCAAGTCGACATTTGCATTGCCTGACCTGCAAGGCGCGGCGCCTATGCATCCCGGGCAGGGAGCTGGCTTGTCGCTGCACGATCTTGGGGAAATGTCGGGAAGCACATCCGTAACATTACTCCAATCTGAAATGCCGCTTCACAATCACCAGTTGCGGGCTGCCAGCGACGTTTCAGAAACCGCTACCCCCAGCAGCACGACCACGTTTGGCAAGGCAGACGAAGGTAGCGTATATGTAGGAGGTACTCCAACCAGCCCAATGGCACTTAACTCCCTGCAAGTGACGGGCGGATCTCTGCCGCATAATAATATGCAGCCTTATCTTACCTGCTACTTCAATATCGCTTTGCAAGGCGTATTCCCGCCAAGACCATAATTGACAACCACCTGATTCCCGATTTTTTATAGTTACCATTATGAAGTTGAGTTTTACCCGCACCGATCTCCAAGTCAGGCCTATAAGCGCCAATGATAGGGCATTCCTGCTCGATACCTACGCAAGTACACGTGCGGAAGAACTGGAAAGGGTCCCGGATTGGACCG
The DNA here is from genome assembly GCF_021390335.1 of Dyadobacter sp. CY343. Lineage (GTDB taxonomy): Bacteria > Bacteroidota > Bacteroidia > Cytophagales > Spirosomataceae > Dyadobacter. The sequence goes on from NZ_JAJUXK010000001.1 coordinate 1,209,883, forward strand.
ACCTGATGAAACGGGAATTTTTGACGGGGCAATTCAACGCCCAGCATGATTACTATCAAAAAAACTATGTCGGGGGCAATTTCTGGGTGATTGAAGACAAAGGAAACAATATAGGGAGGCTCTACCTCCACGAAAACTACCAGGATAAGGGTATGCGGATCATTGACATTACGATTTCTCCATTATACCGGAACCGCGGCATAGGCGAATCAATCCTGAAAGACCTGATGAACAGGGCCGCCCAACTCGGACGGCCGCTGAGCATTCATGTTGAAACTTTCAATCCTGCCAAGAATCTGTATACCCGCCTGGGATTCAAAACGGTAAGTGAAACAAACGGAGTTTATCATTTAATGGAATGGAAGCATACGACCTAAGTACCATAACGGCTGATCATTTCAGCAAATACATGAACCAGGCGTTCGACGTCTATTTTGCTGAAACACAAATAGTACCCTCCACTTTAACGAGAGTTACCCGGCTCAGCAGCTACACGCCACTTGAACGCGGGCCCTTTTCGCTGGAACTCCAGACGAGCGGAGATCACGCTCCCCGCCCCCAGGGAATTTACAAGATCGCACATCCAGATATCGGGAACATAGAAGTGTTCCTGGTGCCGGTCGGGACCGATGTAAAAGGGATGAGGTATGAGGCTGTATTTTCCTGAAACTGAACTAAAACAAAAGGCTACATCAAACAAACTAGCTGCATGAAAAATTTTTACCTATATCTTACAGGGCTGGTGCTATTCGCTTCCGGCATCGAAATGGTCGACCGGCTCGGTACTGACAGCACCCGAAAAGAGCAATTCGCACTGACACAGAACGACCGCGTGCGCGCCGAAAAATCAGCTTCGGTCAAAGTTCCCTACGCAAGATCCCGTGCCGCAAAGAAAGGATCAACATTGATGCTTGTGCCCGGCATTTCGGCTACCAATACTTATGTGATTTCGAACGATACCGGCCTCAGCGGAGGCTCAGCAGGTGACGAAATTACCTACACGGTCACGATTAGCAATGGCGGCACGGATGCTACCGGGGTAGTATTTTCAGAAACGCTCGACCCAAACACCACCCTGGTGCCGGGTTCAGTAACCGTAAGCCCGATCGCTGTCAACGACTCATACAATACGATCGGTAACGTTGGGCTCAGCATCCCGGCAGGTAGCGGTTTGCTAAGCAATGATGTCAGTCCCAACGGAACTTCCCTGACTATTACCAGCTCCGCGACGGTTGCCACTGCCCAGGGCGGCAGCATCACACTCGATCAGAATACCGGTGCATTCACTTATGACGCACCAGCGGGCTACATAGGAGCAGATACATTCGACTATACCATCGGAAATAACTCAGGTACCACATCCACCGCTACCGCGACGATCACTTCGACCGGCGCTGTCTGGTTCATCAAGGCCGACGCGCCGGCAGGCGGAACAGGAACGCTATCCAAGCCATTCAACTCCCTGAACGCATTTCAGAGTATCAATAACAACGCAGGCATAAACGCCAAAGCCGGGCATCTTGTTTTTCTTTATACCGGAAGTTACGACGGCAGTGTGACGTTGCTGGCCAGCCAGAAGCTGATCGGCCAGGGGGCGGGGGAGACAATACTTGCCCTAGGCCCATTCGCTACACCAAGCGGTGACAACCTCCTGCCAGCTACCGGCGGAACACGCCCGACCGTTACTTCTTCCGGCACCGCAGTCACACTCGGAGCGGCTAACACAATCAGGGGTTTCGACATCGGCAATACTACCGGAGCCAAACTTGCAGGCGCATTCACGGGTACACTGACTATCCGGGAAATGGCTCTTAGCGGAAGCGGACGTGCGCTGGCAGTATCAGGAGGCACTTTTGATGCGCAGTTTTCAGAAGTTTCTTCGAGCTCTACTGCGTCAGGCGAGTCGGTCACGATAGAAGCCGGCAGTGGTTCTGTCACGATCGCGACAGGAACTCTCAACGCTGTTAATTCGGGGGCTATCAGGATTTCCGGAACCTCACTGGCTCTTAACGTCAATTTCGTTTCGGTTTCAAGCGCAGGCGCGTCAAAAGGTATCTCTGTGTCGGGTACAACAGGTACTTTCCAGATTACCGGTAACGGGACGACAGACGGATCGGGCGGTGTGATACAGAATATCACCAGCCGTGGCATGGAGTTCATCTCGGCAGCCGGGATCACGATTAAGAATGTGAATATGCTTAACGCCAATACCACAGATGGGACCTTGCCCGTAGCCCTCGACAATTCAAATGCCAACGCAGCAATTCATGCAAATTCGGTAGCGGGATTGTCGCTGGATAATGTGGAGATCACCGGCACGGTTTCGCAAGAAGGTATTAACCTGAGAGGGGTAAGTAATTTTAATTTTACCAATGGAACAATAGCAAATGGCGGTACATTAGGCACAAGCGAAGAAGGTTGTATCTATGCCATCAATACGAGCGGCACCTGCACGATCACCAATTCTGCATTTGCCAATCCGGGTGGACGTGCTGTGTATTTTGACAATACGAATACCAACCTTTCCAAACTTACCGTTTCAGCCTCGTCTTTCGATAATGCGGACAATGGTTCGGGTCTTCAAATGTATGCCCGCGGAAGTTCAACGATGAACCTTCGGGTTGTCAGCAATTCTCAGTTTACCAGATGCCGTACGGCGGGTATAGAAGCTTATGCAACCGACAACGCCGTGATCCAGGCTGACGTGCTGAACTGTACTGTTAACCCGATTGACAACGTGGGAACCGGGATAGATATCGCCAGTTCAGGCAGTGCAACTGCAAAATTTAATGTAAGTAACAATACGGTATCTACGTGGAACGGACCGGCACTGAACTTCTTCACGACCGGCAACGGCTACCTGGAAGGAAATGTTACTGGCAATAATGTGTCAAAAACCGCCCAGGCAGGTTCCGGGATCCGCGTGAGCAACAACACGCCAAGCGCGCGCTCAACCGTACTGATCAGGGACAATATCATTAATAACTGGTCCACCGGGAATGGTATTGCGGTAGAAGCAACATCATCTACGAACACATTGAGCAACGTTACTATTGATAATAACACCATAGCGATGACGGGTGTCGACGCGTCTTACGGGATCGACGTGCTTACTGCCGGCGGCGGCTCGAACAATGCAAAGATTTGCGCCAACATCATTAATAACGATGTGACCATTTCGCCTGTCGTTAACTATGCAGCGAGAGCCCGGTCAGGCGTAACCGGCTCAACCGAAATCCGCTTGCAGGGAACAGGAACTACCTTTACGGAAACCTGGAACAACGGAGGTAATACGCCTGGCGCCGGACCGGTAAACCAGAGCGGTGACGGACCATTTACAATCGGCGCAGGCGTAACCTGCGCGACACCTAATGTGCCTCCGCTAAACGCACGCCTGGGCGCTGAGGAAATAGAAGTATCGCAAACCGCACCGGCAGAAAATCCTTCTGCGCCATTGCGGCAGACCGCTGTAAACGGAGCAGTCACGGAGCCTGTCGCGCAAACAGCACCTGCCGCTACGGCAAGTCCTGCCCGTTTGGACGGTACACAAGCCGGTGAGACGATCACAATCAATGGCAGCGGCAGCGGTTTCAATATCCCGGCTGGCAAAAATGTGATCATCGTGTTCAAGGCTACTATCAATGACGACATTCCGGCAGCCGCCTGCGAAGTATCGACCCAGGGTACTGTTTCAGGAAGCAATTTTGACAATGTACTGACCGACGATCCGGCCGTAGCCGGGACAAATAACCCGACCGTTACACCGGTAGTATCGGTACCTGTGATCACTTTCTGCCCTGGCGACCAGACGGTATCACCCGACGGAGGTACCTGTACATCTACGCAAACACTGGCGGCAACCGCAGATGCCTGTCCGGCCGCGACCATTACATATAGTGTGGATGGAAATCCGATTACGTTCCCGTACGCATTCCCGGCAGGTGCTACTACCGTGCTTGTAACAGCTTCGAATGGCATCGGAACAGCTCCTACTTGCTCATTCACAGTGACTGTCACTCCTACGCCGGCGCCACCTGTTACGGATGAGCCTGATGACCAGACCATTTGTGCGGGTTCAGGTACTTCATTCACAGTAGCGTCTTCTCAGACCGATGTAACTTACCAATGGCAGAAAAAACCCTTCGGAGGTGCATTTGCGGATATTACGGTTGGGTCAAATGCAACTGCTGACGATGCGACGCTGACACTTACCAATGTACCGGTTGAGGATAACCAGTCAGAATACCGCTGCATTGTTTCAAATCCATGCAACAGTACCACCTCCGCCGCTGCGATCCTGACAGTCAATGAGATCACAGGCTCTTCTTTAACCGGAACAACGAGTGTTAACCAGGGAGAAGCTGCGCCGTTAGTAACCTTCGGAGCAACGGGTGGTACACTGCCTTACACATTTATTTACACGGTGAACGGAGGCAGCAATCTGACCGTTTCGACGACGGGTATTCAGACAACTGTAACAGTAAGCCAGCCGACGAATGTAATCGGTGAATTTACGTATGAACTTGTGAGTGTAACAGATGCACAATCCTGTTCGCTGACGCCTCCTTCTGCGCAGACCGCAGTTGTAACCGTCGCATCAAACCTTTCCGCCACGATATCCGGCACTACAACGGCATGCCAGAACACAACCGCGCCGGTGATCACGTTTACAGCTGTCAACGGAATCGGGCCGTTCACATTTACCTACAACATTGATGGAGGATCCGATCAGACCATATCTACAACCGGTGTCAACACGACGGTCACGGTAGCTGCGCCTACCACAACTACGGGTTCGTTTGTTTACACGCTGACGAATGTCAGTGGCGCAGGCGACGCTTCCGCATCCGTTGCAGGACAAACTGCTACGATCACAGTGGACGTGGCACCGACGATAGCGCTCACCGGTGACGAGTACGCATGCATGAGCGACCGGAATACCTATACGGTTTTCTTCACGGCGTCGGCGGGAGCAGTAGTTACTTCTGACAAAGGTGTCGTCAGCGGCAACACGGTCACCGGCATTCCAACCGGTGAGACGGCGATACTTACTGCTACGTTCGGCGGTTGCTCAACTACGCTTAACGTTTTCAAAGACTGTAATTTACCGGTAACTCTGATCGGCTTCGCAGGCTCCAAAATCGAAAACAAAGCTGTTCTGCAATGGAAAACTGCGGAAGAAACCAATAGCGACCGGTTCGATATTCAACGGAGTAGTGATGGTAAAAACTGGCAGATCGTCGGCACGGAAAAATCGCACGGTGAAAGTTACGCAGTGAGATCCTATGCATTTGTCGACCAGGAACCTGAGGAAGGAGACAATTTTTACCGCCTTAAAATGATAGATCTGGATAAGACTTTTGCTTACAGCCAGGTGATCAAAGTGCGTTTCGCTAGCGAGGTTTTGAAGTCAGAATTTTATCCAAATCCGGTTGCCGATGTGCTGACGCTTTCAAGTACAAAGTGGAAGCTGGTCAAATCGGTCGAAATTTACAATATGACCGGAACCTCAGTCTATCGTTCAGCTAAAACGGTATCGAAAACCATATCGGTGAGAGATCTGCCTGTCGGCATGTATATTCTGAATATAACCCACTCGAATGGCGAGACGGCAAATCGCAAGCTGCTGATCAACAGGTAATAAGCTGAACGTGATATTTGAGTAGCTGGCGAGTTAATCAGGCTGCTCACCAAAAAGCGAAGGCCCTTTCTCTACTATGTAATGCGAGGGCCTTTTCTTTATTACAATCACGACAGTTTTCCAGGTTGTTTGCGGAAGATGGCCGGCGACGTTCCGATCGATTTGCTGAACAGCCGGATGAAGTATTTATGATCTTCGTAGCCCAGTTGGAATGCGATTTCCTTCACACTTTTCGATGTGTACATTAACAGGCGCTGCGCTTCACGTAAAATCTCCTGCCTGATGAGCCAGGTGGAGGAAAACCCGGTGATAGACTTTACCGTATCGTTCAGATAGCTTACCGTAATGTTCATTTGCGAAGCATAATCGGCAGGTTTCTTTAATGCATGGAAATGCGCTCTGACGAGCAGATTAAAAACTTTGACAATTTCGACACTCCGTAACGATACCGCCTGGATACGCTCGTTTTCCTGAAATTGAAATATATTGACCGTTTTGTAAAAAAGCGCATTCAGCAAAGCCCGTACCAGTTGCTGCTCAAACTGAGCCGATTTGTTGTCGTTCACCGCCGCAGATATTAGCTGGAAAATATGTGCAAACCATTGCTTATCAGTCTCGTTGAGGCGAATAATGGCGATATTGGCCAGCGAATGTTCAATTACCATTCGTGCATTTTGGTCAATGTATTTGGCGTCAAAAGCAATCGCCCAGCCTTTTACATTTTTAGCCCTCCTGAAATCATGTACCTGCCCCGGACAGGATAATACCAGCGCAGGCTCGTCCATTTCTACATCATGAAAGTCTATTGCGCCGCTCACAAAGCCACTTTCCAGCAAAAAGCAAAAATAATGGTCATGACGATGCGGGCCGCCGAGGTGACTGGCCATGTCGCCAATATGCTCGTCCCCGGAGACATACGTAATTTCAATGCCTGTTAAGTCCTGCTGTAAATGCCTGATTTGAATATCCTGATTTGCCATTTTTTAAGACCAGAACCCGTGACCATATACCTTGGCATGCACCCTGGGGTTCGATTTCAGTTTTCTTTTCAGCGCTTTCATCATGGGAATGTTTCCTGCAATATAAATGGAATTATAATCCGCCAGCGCTTTGCGGCTATACCATTGTTCCAGCATATCAGCTCCTTCATTTTGAGAATTTTTAAGAAACTCAAATTCAGGATTTACCTCTGTAAATGCATCTGGTATTTCCTGCCCGCCGTGCACCAGTACGCCCACTTCCATGGGATGTTCACTTTGATCCGTCAATTGTTTTAATGCCAGAAAATGCCCCAGCGCACTGGCATCCGCCAGACCTAATATTCGCCCTTTCGCCGAGGGTAGCGAAGCTGCATGCGCTGCACCAAATAGGACCGGGTCGCCCGGCTTCAATGCTCGCACCCAGCGGCTTCCGGCGCCGTCATGTCCGCCGTCGATCAGCAGGGTGCAAATGTTCAGTTCTGAATTCCAGCTTACAGGCGTATAATCCCGGTATTCCAGCTCGTCGACCTTGCATTTGAGCCGTTTGATAGAGTCCCAGCCTTCCATATTGATGTGTGGAATATGCAGCTCCACTTCGTACAGCGTGCCGGGTTGCCACTTTCGGATGGAAGTCACAGTTCCACTGCTCAACATTCGCTCCATTAACCCGGATGCTGCTTTTTTAAATATATTGACCATTTTACCTTTCTCTTTTCAACAAAGGTATGGGGGTTAAAAAGGGTATTTGTCCAACAAAAGGCGGAGATAGGTGGACGAATGGCATTAAGTTATTGCTCGGATGCCATTCCCTGGCTGTGTCTTCGCTTCCTGAGCTTGTATTCAGTAGGAAGTATATTAAACTTAGCCTTAAACGATTTCGCAAAATAATTAGGTGCCGTAAAGCCAGTCATGTAGGAGATCTGGGAAATACTTAAATCGCTGTTTTCAAGCAGTAAGGCAGCTTTTTCCAATTTAATGGAGCGTATAAACTCGATAGGCGTCTGTCCGCTCATTTCCAGGACTTTGCTGTATAATGTTCCCCGGCTCATGCCTACGTGCTTGCTCAGATTCTCGACGCTCAGCTGCGATGTGTGCAGGTTTTCTTCAATGTAAGAAAGCATATCTTTCAGCAACTTTTCCTGGCTCGATTCCATTTGCGGCGCATTGCCCGCAACCTGTATTTGTCTGGAATAAACGCCTTTTAACAGCCGGTTGAGCAGGATCAGGTTGTTAATCTTCGTATTTAGAATGTCGAAATTGAATGGTTTGGTCAAATAATCATTCGCGCCTGAGCTGAGGCCTTCGAGTTGTTGCTGCTCGCCGGTGCTGGCGGTTAGTAGAATGATCGGAATGTGCTTCGTGCGCTTGTCCGACTTAATTTTCTGACTTAACGCAATGCCGTCCATTTCAGGCATGGCCACGTCGCTCACGATCAGTTCCGGGTGATGGCTGAGCGTTTTCTGCCAGCCTTCTTTCCCATTGCTGGCTTCGATAACATGGTAAAACGGCGCCAGACTTTCTTTTAGATAATGTCTGAATTCATCATTATCCTCAATGATCAGCACATTCGAAGGATCTTCCGGGTGAGCCTTTTCCAGCTTATTAAATGTATTTTCCGCTTCACCGGGACGCATTTTTGGAGCTGCGGCGGGCTGCTCGACAGCAGGAAGAAGCTCGTCCGCAATAGGCAGCTCCACCGTAAATGTGCTCCCCGCGCCGGGCTGACTGGCCACATTGATCCTTCCCTGATGCAGCTGCACAAATTCCCGCACAATGGATAAGCCAATGCCGCTTCCCTGGTTCAACACCGTCAGGTCCGTATCGCTTTGGAAAAACCGGTCGAAAATTTTGTCGTGTTGATCCTCCGCAATGCCAATTCCGTTATCGGCAATGTTGATTAGCAGCCAGTGCTTTCCCTCGGCATCCGTTTGCAGCTGCACTTGCAAAGCCACTTCGCCGCCTTTTGAAGTGAATTTAAATGCATTAGAAAGCAAATTGAATAAAACGCGTTCGAGTTTATCGGCATCAAAATCCATGTCCAGCTTATCCAGTGCACTTTCAATTTTAAACTGAATTCCCTTTCGAATCGAAAGATCGCTGAACTGCTCGCAGGTGTCTTTGATAAATAGGATAATGTCGCGCCGTTTCAAATCCAGCTTTACTTCCTGCTCCTGCATATTTTTGAAATCCAGCAGCTGATCCACGAGGTTAAGCAATCGTTTTGCATTGCGTTTAATTGCATTAACGGGCGGATGCAACTCGGTGGATTTGGTCTTGACGAGCAGATTATCTACCGGCGCCAGAATGAGCGAGATCGGCGTCCTGAACTCGTGACTCAAATTGGTCAGAAACTTGATTTTCATCCGGTCCAATTCCAGTGCCCGTTCCACTTCGGCGCGTTGCTGCTGCTCCTTAAACTGCCTTTGCAGCTTCTGAATGCCGCGCCGCCTCATCCAGTAAACAATCGCAAATGGCGTGAGAATGTAAAAAATGTATGCGTAGATGGTCAGGTAAAATGGCGGTTTGACGATCACTGACACCGATTTGGGCGGACTCCAGTTCATACCATCTCCACTGGCCTGCACTTCAAAAACATACTCGCCCGGGCTTAGATTGGTATAACTCGCAAAGTTCGTAAGCCCCGTCTCGTTCCATTCGGATTGCATTCCGACCAGCCGGTGGCGGTAATGCATTTGTTTGGGATTGGTATAATCCAGCGCCGCAAAACCGATTGAAAAATTCTGTTTGTAATCTAGGCTGATGGTTTTGGCAACAGCAATGTCCGCGTCAATAAAATTCGAATCGGCCGGTGTAATGCTGCGGTTACCGATTTTCAAGTCCTTTAAAATGATCGGCGGAATGCGTTTGCTGTTGGGCAGGCTGCGTGTGTCGATGTAATTAAATCCTGCAATACCGCCAAAAAAGAGCGTGTTATCGCTGGCGCATATGCCCGAGCCGAGCACGAATGTCCGGTCCTGAATGCCATTATAGGAGGTGTAATTAATGAATTTTTTATTTTTTACATCAAAATAGCTGATTCCCTGGTTCGTACTCACCCAAATCCGCCCCTGCGCATCTTCCAGCACTTTATTGACAATGTTACTGGCTAATCCTTCCTTCGCTCCATAAGTAATAAATTTCTTCGAACGCGGATCATACAAAGCCAAACCTTCACCCGACGTGCCCGCCCAGATGTTACCTTTGCTATCTTCCAAAAGCGAAAAAACAATGTTGCTGGCCAGATCACTGGTTTGCCTGTCGAGCAGCATTGATTTTTGGGTTATTGGATCAAAAACGGCAATGCCGGTCCCGTGCGAAGCAATCCAGAGCTTTCCTTTACGATCCAGCAGCAAATCCCGGATATAACCGTTCAACGGAATGCTACGCTGGGTAACCGGAATGCCCGGATCGTACATTCTCCTGAATGTTTTGCTCGCCGGATCGTATAAATGAACCCCGCCGCCATTGGTGCCCACCCATAACTTGCCCGACTGATCTTTTTCCAAGCAAAAAATGTCGTTATTACTCAGGCTGGTGGAGTCTTTCCCTCTTAGAAACTGCGTATAACCGCCTGTTTTGGGATTAAATTGAAATAACCCGTCCTGAAATGTCCCGATCCAGAGCTCGTTGCTGGCAGTGAGTTCCAATGTTAAAATGGCAAGTCCCGAGGCAGCGTTCTTGTTTTTGGGGTTAATAGGGAATTTTCTAAAAAGATTGGTCTGGCGGTTGTACAAATTCAGCCCGCCACCGTCCGTTCCCACAAACAGCTCGCCCGATCCGGTTTCAGCAAATGCCGTGACAAACGGGCCGCTCAAACCATAGGGATCATTTACATCAGAACGCTTTAACCCAAAAATGGCCAGGTTCTTATCATATTTATTGACACCACCTTTATAAGTCCCCAGCCAGCAAATGCCCTCATTATCAAACAGAATACTGCGCACCGATTTATTGCTCAGACTAAATTGTGTCCGCGCATCCGGGCCGTAACGCGTGATGATCCCCGTGCGCGTGTCGAGCATATTAAGGCCCGCATCCGTGCATATCCAGAGGCGGTGCGCATTCTCCCAGGTGACCGCAAAGACCATATTCGTGCTCAGGGAACTCTTGTTATCAGGCTCGTATTTGAAATGTTTGATGATCTGGCCGTTTGCATTCAGCTTGAACACACCACTAAATGTGCCTGCCCAAATATTGCCTTCCGGGTCCTCGACAATGGATTTCACAGTGCGCGCTCCGACTTCATCCGGCAATGATTGCAAATAATTAATGTATTCTTCGCTTTTGTCCGACGGGTCAATTTTGTATAAACCAGTTCGTGTTCCCACCCAAGCCCTTTTCTTACTATCAACGGCAATGCTCAGGATCATTCCTTTGGAAATCTGATCGGGCATGTTGGCGACTGAGGTAAATGTGCGGATCTGATAGGTTTCCGGGTTTACCTGGATGAGACCCGCCGTTGTTCCCACCCAAAGTTTACCCGACGCATCACTTGCAATGCTGATGACACTGTGCGGCGACGGAATGCTTACGAATGCATCTTTCCGCCGGTCATATAAGTGCAGCCCGCCTTCGATTGTCCCGACCCAGATCCGCCCTTTTTGATCTTGGTGCAAGCAAGAAATGTCACTCGATTTGAGCGATGTCGAATCCTTTTTATCATGGCGGTACACCATCACATCCGTGCCGTCAAACCGGTTCAAGCCGTCGTCGGTCCCAAACCACATTAATCCATAGCGATCTTTCAGGATGGCGGTCACCGTGTTGGACGATAATCCATCGGTCGAAGTCAGCGAAGTGAATTTTGGTTCGGCAGGCTGAGCCCACGCCCCAGTCGTTGCTGCCAAACAGGCAACAATCAGGCAGAGCAAACGGAATGTGAGCAGAATTTTTAAGCGCATTGATATCGGTGGGTTAAAAACGGAGCCCGGGTCGAAAGTTATCTCAAAAATGCAAGTTTGTCCTCGAATCAGGCATTTTTTTGACCCATTTGAACAATTGTATCCTTAATATGAACAAATGTGCTCACAGCAGGCTGTCCCGCTGCGCTACTTTTGTCGACAATAAATCAAATAATATCTGGAAAAAGTGATGCAGTATTTAAGCTGATCAAAAGCCAAAGTTATAGCCAAATCAAGTATTGTCAAATTGACACTTTCACAACAACACCGATTAAGCCACATGATTCAATCTAATTTAAACATCAAATCATACACAAAATGCATGAACGTTTATTAACCAATAAAACGCTGGCCAGAATGCTCGGACTTTCTGGTCTTCCGATCCTGCTGCTCGGAGGCGCTTCGATGGATGCGGTTGCCAGCAGCGCAGCATGGGCCGATTACGGCACCAGACACAGGTCAGCACCAGCGGCTGACATTGAAGTTTCAGGAAAAGTAACCGGCCCCGACGGCGAAGCACTGCCGGGTGTAAGTGTGCTCGTAAAATCCACGACCAGAGGAACCAGCGCAGATCAGGACGGGAATTTCAAAATTTCGGTTCAGGATGCAAATGCAGTTCTGGTGTTCTCACTCGTGGGTTACGCGCCGAAAGAAGTGGTCGTGGGCACGCAGCAGATTATCAATGTAACCTTAGCGGTTGACAACAAGACGCTGGAAGAAGTGGTCGTAGTCGGTTACGGCGTTCAGCGGAAGCGCGATGTTACGGGTTCGGTGGTTTCGGTCAGTGAAAGCACATTAAAAGAAGTGCCCGCGCCGAACCTGGTGAATCAGCTGAAAGGCCGCGCGGCTGGCGTTTCGATTATCAGTAACGGAAGCACGCCCGGCTCGCAAGGACAGATCAGGATTCGTGGAAACCGCACATTGACAACCAGTTCGGGGTCAAGTGACGGTCTGGACGGTCCGCTTGTGGTGGTAGACGGAATTCCGTTTGGTGGCTTGAATGACATTAACCCGGATGATATTTTGAGTCTGGAAGTTTTGAAAGATGCCTCTGCAACAGCCATTTATGGTTCTCGCGGAGCGGGCGGTGTGATCCTGGTAACAACCAAAAGAGGAAAGATTGGCAATCCCGTTTTCAGCTACGACGGCTATCACGGACAAACGCAGGTGATGGGCAAATTCAATGTCATGAATGGCCAGGAATATGCGCAGTTCAAAGCCGATGCAGCCAAATACAACCGCACAGCGCCGGGCACATCGGGCTATTTATTAACCCAAAAAGAGCAGGAAGCACTTGATAACGGCGTTTCCACAGATTGGCAGGATCTGATTTACAAGCCGGGTTTTATGACCAATCACCAATTGGGCTTGCAAGGCGGCGTTGAAAACACGCAATACTCGCTGGGTTTGGGTTATTTTAATGAAACCGGGATCATTCCAAACCAAAGTTTCCAGCGTTACAACCTGCGCGCAACCATTGACCAGAAGATCGGTAAAAACATCAAAATCGGGCTAAATACATTAAATACGCTGACTTACACCAATACGCCGGGTGGCGGAGGAGTGCCGGGCGGCCTTGTGCGGTTGACTCCATTGGCCTCGCCTTATAATGCAGACGGAACGGTGAATACTTTCCCCGCGGAAGGTTCTATCGATGCAGCCATCGTGAGTCCGTTGACGATTATGTCCAAAAAAGAATCGGCTTTGGGACGCACGCGGGCGATACGGACATTCAACAGCCTTTATGCGGAGGTTAATATTTTGCCGGGATTGAAATACCGTTTCAATGCTGGTCTCAATTTCAGCCAGTCCAACCTGAATAATTACAATGGCCCGCTGACCTATTTCAATACGGCCACCACGCAGGCCGGTTCCACAGCCGAGATCAGCAACACGGAGTATTGGGATGTGAACTTGCAGCATTTGCTTTATTTCGATAAAACATTTGCAGACAAGCACAAATTTGGTTTCACGGCGCTTTACGAATACACCAAAAACCACTCGCTGGGAAGCCGGTTTACGGTAACAGGTGTGCCGGCAGATTATATTAAAACGTCCAACTTCTCACTCGCCGCTGGCCAGCCAGTCGCACCGTCGGATTTTGGTAACTCATTTTCGGAAACCGGCTTGCTGTCCTACATGGGAAGGCTTAATTATAGCTTTGCCGACAAATATTTGCTGACGTTGACATTGCGTCGCGATGGTTCTTCAACATTATCCCCGGCTAACCAATACTTCAATTATCCGGCGATCGGCTTAGGCTGGAATGTGGTGGAAGAAGGTTTCATGAAATCGGCTCCATTCGTTTCAAACCTCAAACTGCGCGGTGGATGGGGGATTTCCGGAAACCGCAATGTGGGCGCTTACTCGACTTTGGGCGCATTATCTGCGGGTTATTACAACTTCGGATTAGGCACAGCCGGCCAACAACTTGCTTACACGGTGACCAGCCTGCCTTCCAGCGATTTGAGCTGGCAATCGACCGCGCAAGTGGACATTGGAATTGATTTTGGTTTGTTCAATAACCGCATTACAGGTTCGGTGGACTGGTATCATCAAAAAACCAAGGACATTCTGTTATCCGTGCCGCTGCCGCCAAGCAATGGTGCAGGTTCTACTTTGAAGAATTTGGGTAGAACAGAAGGTAAAGGATTGGAAGTAGCTGCCACTTTTGAGATAGTAAGAAAACCGAAAGGCTTCAATTGGAGTATTGACGCGACTTATTTCTTTAACCGCGAAAAAATCACGCAGCTGACCACACCGGAAGAAAAGTCCAACCTGGGCGCGGGATGGTTTGTAGGGCAGCCACTTTCCGTGATTTTCGATTACAAAAAATTAGGAATCTGGCAGACTGCTGACGCCGAAAACGGAACATTGGCGAAGCAAACTTCACCGGTTCAATTTGCAGGACAAATCCGTGTGGAAGATTTGAATGGAGATAACAAGATCGACGCAAACGACCGCCAGATCCTGGGCAATTTCCAGCCTAAATGGGAGGGAGGATTGACGAGCCGTTTCAGTTTCAGAAACTTTGACGCTTCTATCGTGACCTACGCGAGAATGGGTATGAAAGTGCTGGTGCCATACTTGACGGGTAACTCCACAGGTTCAGGCGGTTTTGCATTTTTTAATCAAGGCCGTGTAAATCAGGTGAAAACAGATTACTGGACAGAAACCAATCCAACCAACGCATTCCCTGCTCCTGATGCCGGCGGCGCTGTGGCTAACTTTGGTTCCACATTGGGTTACTACGACGGCTCCTTTATCAAATGCCGAAGCATCAACCTCGGTTATACTTTCGAAAGTGATTTGATTAAAAAAATTGGTGCGACCTCTGCAAGAATCTATGTTAACCTGACCAATCCGTTCATTATTTACTCACCATTGGTGAAAGACGATCTGGCTGTTGATCCCGAAGGAAACAGCTATGCAACGGGGCAGTCTACACTGAACCCGCAAGGCGCCAGCGACCGCGGCGCGCCGGAGCGCCAGATCTCGGTAAACCTGAACTCCCCGCCGGTAAAACAATTCACTGTGGGCGTAAACCTTAAATTCTAATCCGACTATGAAATCCATAAAAAATCTGATCACAGCAGCCTTAATCGCTTCACTCAGTACGGGTTGCGAAAAAGTGCTCGAAGAACATCCACAATCCCAGATCGTTCCAACTTACTTCAACAGCCCGGCAGGTGTGCTGGGCGGAATCGCCGGAGTTTACAATGACATCCGGGGCCAATGGGGAACCGAGGGCTTTACTGTTGAAATGCAGGCCGGAACGGATGAATTCATTCAGGGTGTAAATGGCGGAGGAGGTCCGGCTTACACTTATAATGGTCTCAATAGCAGCAACTTCGGAGCGGCATGGGGGATTGCATTTCAGGACATTAATACATTGAATGGTGTGCTCCAATATGGCGCAACGATTGATTTGCCGGAAGCCACGCGGAAGCAATATCTGGCGCAGGCCAAGTTTTTGAGAGCATTCTGGTACTTCTATCTGGTGCAAACCTGGGGCGATGTTCCGCTTCATACTGAGTTTGTTACCGTGCCTTCGCAGGCAGCATCACGCCAGCCAGCAGCGGATGTTTACGAGCTTATAATTAAAGACTTAACCGAAGCGGCGGCCGATTTGCCTAATCAACCAACAGCTCCGTTCCTGGGCAAGGCGGCAACCAAACCCGTGGCGCAACTGCTTCTCGCAAAAGCATATTTGACGCGCGGCTGGCTGAATAATACAGCTTCTGATTTCACTCAGGCAGCAGCCATTTGCGACGATATAATTGCAAAAAAGGCGGATTATGGCCTCGACTTATGGCAGGATTATGGAGACGCATTTGTGCCCGCAAACGATTATGGCAAAGAAACGATGTTCGTAAGTGACCACGTGCTGGATCCCAAATATGGTTACTATCAGGTTGGCGGACAGTCTGGGGGAGGCGCGGCGCAAAACCTGACGCCATGGTTTACCAACTGGAACTACCCGAACAACAGCGGCATTAACTCGATCAAAAATGCAGCCGGTGCTTTTGTCCATAGTGGAACTTCCGGTATGCTTCGTGACTCGTATTATGGCCGTCCCTATGTGCGGATGCGTCCTAATTCCGATAAAATTGCAACGGGGCCACGGGCAGGCAAAAATTATTTCCTGGATCAGGCATTTACCAACCGCGATGTGGATTCGCGTTATAACAATTCATTTTACACGGTTTATATTTCAAATACTGCCGTAAAAAATGAGGCGAATGCAACGAATAACCTTCGCGGAATTTCTTATACAACCGTTCCTGGCGTGGATACTGCCGTTTGGTTGCCGGATTATGAGGTGCCGGGTGCGCCGCAATTTGTAGGCACTCGTCCGTTCAAAGGCATTGTAGTGCCGCCAAGTCTTTGGAATAACAGCATTTTTCCCGCTTTGAAAAAATTCATGGACCCAAGCCGTGGTGCTAATTTCAACGATCCTTCGACCCGTCCTGTGGTTCTGTATCGCTTTTCGGATGTGTATATGACGGGTGCTGAGGCCTATTTTAAAGCAGGTAATAACGCAAAAGCCGCTGCATTGATCAATGTAGTTCGTCAACGCGCAGCATTCAAAAAAACCAATTCAAGCGCAGAAAACGCAGCCGCGGCAACAGCCCTGACGATCACACCAGCGCAAGTAACGCTTGATTTTATCCTCGACGAACGCAGCCGTGAATTCTTCGGAGAATGGCAGCGCTGGCATGACCTAGTTCGGACGCGCTCGCTTGTTCGCCGCGTGCAGGAATGGAATCAGGAAGCTGCTACTTACGTGAAAGATTTCAATATGCTGCGTCCTATTCCACAAACTCAGATTGACAGGGTAGTAGAAGGACCGAAATTCCCTCAAAATTCTGGATATTGATAAAAAAACCAAATGATGATAAACCGCAGCTTGCTATTAAATATATCGGCGTCCATGGTGGCGTTAGGTTTAAGTGTTCAAAATGGTGTTTGTCAGGTTACCAA
Organism: Dyadobacter sp. CY343; assembly: GCF_021390335.1. GTDB lineage: Bacteria > Bacteroidota > Bacteroidia > Cytophagales > Spirosomataceae > Dyadobacter. Next base: position 1,226,889 of record NZ_JAJUXK010000001.1, read on the forward strand.
TGTAAAACCATTGGTAACCGACCTATACACCGCTGACCCGTCGGCGCACGTCTTCAACGGGAAAATTTACATTTATCCATCCCACGACATTGAGGCCGACGTGCCGCAGGATGACGAAGGCGGACACTTTCAAATGCGCGATTACCACGTTTATTCCATGGATAAGATCGGTGGCAAAGTTACCGATCACGGCGTGGCGCTGGATGTAAAAGATGTACCCTGGGCTGATAAGCAAATGTGGGCACCCGACGCGGCATTCAAAAACGGTACTTACTTTCTTTATTTTCCCGTAAAAGATAAAGAGGGCATTTTCCGGATGGGTGTTGCCACCAGCAAGTCGCCAACCGGCCCGTTCAAAGCTGAACCTCAGCCTATGAAAGGAAGTTACAGCATTGATCCGGCCGTTTTTACGGATACAGATGGAAAAAGCTATATGTATCTGGGAGGCATTTGGGGAGGTCAGTTGCAACGCTGGCATACAGGTACTTACAATAAATCTTTAATGACAGATCTGGGCAAAGGACATGAAAACGAACCTGCGCTAAGTGCCAAAGTGGCGGTAATGAGCGATGATATGCTGTCTTTCGGCGAGCCTTTGAAAGATGTGCAGATCCTGGATGAAAACGGCAAGCCGATCCTGGCATCTGACACCAAACGCCGCTTTTTTGAAGGTGCCTGGATGCACAAGTACAATGGCAAATATTACTTCTCCTATTCAACCGGCGACACGCATTTGCTATGCTACGCCGAGGGAACTACACCTTACGGGCCATTTACTTACAAAGGTGTCATTATGAATCCGGTTGAAGGCTGGACAACACATCATTCTATCGTCGAAGTGCAGGGTAAGTGGTACATTTTCTATCATGATGCTGCGCTTTCGGGAAAGACTCATTTGCGCAATGTGAAAGTGAGGGAATTGCTCCGGGATAGCAACGGCAATATCAAAACGATTAATCCTTAAAAGTAATCGCGTTACAGGAGGACATAGGTTTGCTGTAACGCGATTATCTTGCCTTTAATCAAGAAATAATTTTGTTTTTTCTGAAATACCTCATACCATTGTGTTTATTAAAGTGTCACGTTGACACATTAATAAACTTTCAGTTTTACATTTCATTATGAGGAAATTTTTTTACCTGTTATTTCTGGCGGTCACAATTACGAGCTACGCGCAAACGCCGAGGGTGCAAAAGCTATGGTATAACCAGCCTTCCGGCAAAGTTTGGGAAAATGCATTGCCCGTCGGAAACGGCAGGCTCGGCGGGATGGTGTATGGCAATGTGGTGAATGAAACGATTCAGCTCAATGAACATACATTATGGTCGGGCGGACCAAATCGGAATGATAATCCCGAAGCATTGGCCGCATTGCCGGAAATCAGGAAATTGATTTTTGACGGAAAACAAAAAGAAGCCGAGAAGCTGGCCAACAAAGCCATCATTACCAAAAAATCACACGGACAAATGTTCCAACCGCTGGGCGACCTGCGGCTGACATTTCCAGGCCACGACAGTTATACTAATTATTACAGAGAGCTCGACATTGAACGCGCAGTTGCCAAAACCACTTACGAGGTCGATGGCGTCAACTACACCCGCGAAGTCCTGGCCTCGTTCCCGGACCGCGTAATCGTAATCCGGCTTACTGCCGACAAGCCAGGTAAGCTTGCATTTGGTGCTTCCTATGCCTTGTTGCACAAAACCAAATCAATCAAAACAACCGCCTCAAAAGACCTCACCATTGCCGGAACAACGCAAGATCACGAGGGTGTAAAAGGGCAGGTTCGCTTCAAAGGCATTACCAGAATCCAAACGGAAGGCGGCAATGTTACTGCCAATGACACCGCATTGAATGTGAGCGGAGCCAATGCAGCGACCATTTACATTTCCATTGCGACCAATTTCAAAAATTATAATGATGTAAGCGGCGATGAAAATGCGCTTGCGGCTTCGTATCTGGATAAGGCAGCTTCGAAATCATACGCAGCCATTCTAAACCCGCACATTGTAGCTTATAAAAAGTATTTCAAGCGTGTAAAATTTGATCTTGGCGCAACCGACCTGGGAAAACTACCAACGGACGAAAGGCTCAAAAACTTCCGCAACGTTAATGATCCCGAACTGGTTACGCTTTACTATCAATATGGTCGTTACCTGCTGATTTCCAGTTCGCAACCGGGTGGTCAGCCTGCGAATTTGCAAGGCATTTGGAACAACAAAATGATGCCGCCCTGGGACAGCAAATACACCATTAACATTAATGCGCAGATGAATTACTGGCCGGCAGAGCGGACAAACCTGAGCGAGCTGCATGAGCCTTTTTTGAAAATGGTGGAAGAACTTTCTGAGACAGGAAAGGAAACGGCCAAAACCATGTACGGCGCAAGAGGCTGGATGGCGCATCACAATACGGACATCTGGCGCGCAACCGGCGCGATCGACGGTGCATTCTGGGGCATGTGGATCGCGGGCGGCGGCTGGACGAGCCAGCACTTGTGGCAGCATTATCTCTATCACGGCGACAAAGCCTATCTGGCTAAAATCTATCCGATCCTGAAAGGCGCAGCCACATTTTATGCCGATTTTTTAGTAGAACATCCCAAATATAAATGGCTCGTCGTAAACCCGGGAAGCTCTCCGGAAAACGCCCCGGCAGCACACGAAGGCTCCTCACTGGACGCCGGAACGACAATGGATAACCAGATCGCATTCGACGTTTTCAGCAGCACCATCCGCGCAGCAGAGATCCTGAAAAAGGACGATGCATTCACCGATTCGCTGCGCCAGATGCGTAAACGCCTGCCGCCTATGCATGTAGGCCAGCACGGACAATTGCAGGAATGGCTCGACGATGTGGATGATCCAAACGACCACCACCGCCATGTTTCACATTTGTACGGCTTGTTCCCTTCTGACCAAATCTCAGCTTACCGCACGCCCGAACTGTTTTCCGCCGCCCGCACTACATTGCTGCACCGCGGAGACGTTTCGACGGGTTGGAGCATGGGCTGGAAAGTAAACTGGTGGGCCAGGTTGCAGGACGGAAACCATGCATTTGCATTGATTAAAAGCCAGCTTTCGCCATTAGGAACCTCCAAAGAAGGCGGTGGCACTTACAACAACCTCTTTGACGCACACCCGCCATTCCAGATTGACGGTAACTTCGGCTGCACGTCGGGAATCACCGAAATGCTGATGCAAAGCGCGGACGGTTCGGTGCATTTGCTGCCCGCATTACCGGACGTGTGGCAAGCTGGAAATATCGGCGGATTGCTCGCGCAGGGTGGTTTTGAGGTGGTAAATATGGAGTGGAAATCGGGTAAGCTCACGAAGGTGGAGGTGAAATCCAAGATCGGTGGAAATCTAAGATTACGCGCGCCTAACTCATTGAAGCTGGGAAGTGGAAAGTCGTTAAGCGAAGCGTCTGGACAAAATTCCAATGCTTTTTATCAGGTCGAACAAGTGGCTAGCGCGGTACTTTCTCCCAAAGCAAACCTGGGTGTACCAAGCGTTAAACAAACTTTCCTTTACGACATTCCGACACAAGCCGGTAAGGTTTATGTTTTTGTAAATCAATAACTAATGATCAAATATTTTATCTCCGCAACGCTGGTTGCTGTGCTTTGTATAGGACAACTCGTGTCGGCTCAAACCACACTGGTCAATCCGATTTTAACAGGCTTTTATCCTGATCCCAGCGTAGTGCAGGTTGGCACGGACTATTATCTGGTCAACTCGACATTCTCCTATTTTCCCGGTATCCCGGTTTTTCACAGCAAGGATTTAAAGAACTGGAAGCAGATCGGCAATGTGATCGACCGCGCTTCACAGATGGATTTTATGGGTGAGAAACTGACAAGAGGACTTTTTGCACCTGCAATCAGCTATCATAAGGGCACATTTTATGTGACTTGCACGGACATTGACCATGATGGAAACTTCGTAGTTACTTCCAAAAATCCGGCCGGCCCATGGAGTAACCCGATCCGCATTCCGCAAGCACGCGGCATTGATCCGTCGCTGTTTTTTGACGATGATAACAAAGCTTACATCATCTATAACAGCGATGCCCCGGATAGAAAACCATTGTATTCCGGCCACAGAACGATCCGGATTTATGAATTGGATCCGCTCACATTGAAGGTTATCGGAGAAGAAAAGCAGCTCGTCAACGGAGGCGTGGATCTGAGCAAAAAGCCTGTTTGGATTGAAGCGCCGCATATTATGAAGCGTAATGGCTGGTATTATCTCTATGCAGCCGAAGGCGGAACCTCCGTCAACCATACAGAAGTTGTTTTCCGCAGCAAATCGGTTTGGGGGCCATTTGTTCCTTATGAAAACAACCCAATTTTAACGCAGAAAGGACTGCCTGATGACCGCAAAGATCCGATCACGTCAGCCGGTCACGCACAATTTGTGGATGGTCCTGATGGAAAAACGTACGCGATTTTCCTGGCTGTGAGACCTTATGAAGGCAATTATTACAACACAGGCCGCGAAACATTCATCGCGCCGGTGGAATGGCAAAACGATTGGCCGGTGATTAATCCACCTACCAAAAATGTTGATTATCAATATCAAGTAAGCTACAAGGAAGTAAAACAAAAAGACGCGCTTCCGCAGGCTGGCAATTTTGAATATACATTAACATTCGAAAACAAGCTTGATCCTGCGTTGCTTTTCATGCGGACGATTGACAGCAGCTCCTTTGTCTTGTCCAAGCAGAACGGCCTGACAATGAAGCTGAAACCCGAAACCATTATGGAATTGGGCAATCCTTCGTTCATCGGAAAGCGCCAGCAGCATTTATACTGCACCGCCGAAACGGAGCTAAATTTTTCTCCCAAAACAGAAAAGGAAAGAGCCGGCCTGACCATTTTTCAGGACGAATCGCATTTTTACTTTTTGAGCAAATCCATTAAAAGCGGAAAGCACGTGTTGCAGCTTTTTAAGAGTGCGGCGGGAGGTAAGGAAATGGAATTGATGTCGGAAAAGTCCGTTTCGGACGATTCCACGCCGGTTAAGTTGCGCATTGTGGCAGAAGGCGATACTTACAGTTTTTATTTTTCCAAAGGCGCTGCCTGGGAATTGCTCAAAGACAAAGTTGACGCCAAATTCCTGAGTACCGAAGTTGCAGGTGGCTTTATAGGCTGTTTGTTCGGCATGTACGCCACTTCATCCGGTGAGCAAACCAGCAATTCCGCTTCATTTAAATATCTCAAATACAGCGGCAATGACCCAATTTTTAAGACAATCAAATAACCTATGAAAATGTCCACCATTAAGAATCTGTTCATAATCAGTGCGCTCCTGTTTGGTAGCGTTGTTCACGCGCAATCCAATTTCAAAAGCAAATCCATCGGCGTTGGCGTGGTGGTGTCGGACATGCAGCGTTCGCTTGATTTTTATGTCAAAGGAATTGGCATGGTCAAAACTGGCAACTTCACGATCAATGCGGAATTTGGGAAAAGAGGCGGGTTAACAGGCGGTGAAGCTGTTGAAGTTAACATTCTGAAACTCGAAAATGGCCCGGAAGGCACGGATTGGAAGCTGATGAGTTTCGGCAAAAAGGCGAACCATTCCAAATCGAAGTTCATCCAGGACGATACAGGCCCGCAGTATATTACTATTCAGGTTAAATCCTTAAAACCAATCATCGACAGGCTGAAAGAACAAAACGTGACTTTCCTGGGAAGCACGCCCACACCGCTGACAAAAGACTCGCATTTCGTTCTGGTCCAGGATCCCGACGGCACATTCGTGGAGCTGATCGGCGCACTTGAATAGGGAAGGCGGTTCCTCGCTTTGAGCAGACGGTCAATATGGGTCTCAGGTGCTTTGTAAGTTAATTTAATGATACGATTATGCTTAGAAATTGTCTTGTTTTGATGCTGTCTGCCTGTGTCTCCCTGAATGTCCTGGCTCAAAAACCGAAACCGATACGCGTTTTGATCGTGGATGGGTTCAGTAACCATGATTGGAAACAAACCACGGCGGTAACCAAATGGATACTGGAAGAAAGTGGGCGTTTTCTGGTGGAGGTTAGTACAGTTCCTGCGGATAGTTTGGAACGAAGTGCATGGAACCCCGATTTCACCAAGTATGCATTGATTGTTCAAAATACCAACAACATTCAAAACCCCAATCTGCGCTGGCCAACTCATGCCGAAAAGCAATTGGAAGAATATGTCAGGAACGGCGGTGGTTTATACATTCTGCATTCAGCGAACAATGCATTTTCCCATTGGAAAGAATACGATAAAATGATCGGACTGGGTTGGCGGCAGGCTTCCGAAGGATATGCTTTGGAGGTTGATGAGGCCAAAAAAATTACCCGGATCGCACCAAATGAAGGAAAAGGGACCGGCCATGGCGACAGGTTCAATGCATTGATTCAGGTTCTGACACCTCATCCGATTAATAATGGATATCCCAAAAAGTGGCAGACAGCCAACACGGAAGTTTACTATTTTCCCCGCGGACCAGCAGAAAACATCAGCGTGCTTTCATGCGCTTTCGATAGTACGAGTACGAAAAGGACCTGGCCGGTGGAATGGGTTGTGAAATATGGCAAAGGCCGGGTTTACAATTCAAGTTTGGGGCATCTTTGGAAAGGAGAAAGTTACCCGCCAGCTTATCGCTGCATGGGTTATCAGACCTCAGTTATCAGGGCGGCAGAGTGGCTGGCGACAGGCAAAGTGACGTTTCCGGTTCCTGCCAATTTCCCAACAGCCGCTAGTCAGAGCCTGCGTTCCGAAGACTCTTTCCAAATGCCCTAGTGTAGCAAAAACGATCTATTAGTACAGAACCAATATCTTTCTTAAACCATGAAAAGACTTTTTCCCATTGCAATATGCCTCGCACTACTCGCTTTCGTAGGTCAGGCGCAGGAGATTTTGAAAGAAATGCCCAAAGGTTACGACACAGCGCAGGCGGGTGTTGCAGCAGGGAAGATTGATTCGGTCCAGTATGATTCTAAAACCGTTGGGAACAAGCGTAAGGCGCTGGTTTATACGCCTCCCGGTTTCAATAAAAAGAAAAAATATCCTGTCCTTTATCTGCTGCATGGCATTGGCGGGGACGAAAAGGAGTGGCTGAAAGGCGGCAATCCGCAGCTGATCCTGGATAATTTGTATGCCGAAAAGAAAATAGAACCGATGATCGTGGTTATGCCGAATGGCCGGGCCATGAAAGACGATAGGGCGACGGGCAACATTATGGCGCCTGATAAGGTGGCCGCTTTCGCTACATTTGAACAAGATCTGCTCAAAGATCTGATCCCTTTTGTGGAAAGTAAATATCCGGTTTTAAAAGACCGTGAGCACCGTGCGATTGCTGGACTTTCGATGGGCGGCGGGCAGTCGCTGAACTTTGGTTTGGGAAATCTGGACCAATTTGCTTGGGTAGGCGGGTTTTCTTCCGCTCCCAATACGAAAGCGCCTGCTGAGCTAATGCCGAATCCGGAGGATGCCAAAAAGAAATTGAAACTGCTTTTCCTTTCGTGCGGCGACGAGGATAGGCTGATTACATTCAGCAAACGCACGCATGATTATTTGTTTGAAAACAATGTCCCGCACGTCTTTTACATTGAACCCGGCGTGCATGATTTCAAGGTTTGGAAAAATGGTTTGTACATGTTTTCGCAGTTTTTATTCAAACCGGTCGATGTTCCTTCATTGACGAAATACACCATTCTGGGATCACCTGCGGCAACCAACATCCGCAATGTAAAATATCCGCAGATCCTGCCGGATAATCGGGTTGTGTTCCGCACCAAAGCGCCCAATGCACAAAAAGTGCAGATCGATCTGGGTAAAAAGTATGATATGGTAAAGGACACGGCGGGCATATGGTCGGTAACAACGGACTCCATTGGCGAAGGCTTTCATTATTATTCGCTGCTGATCGACGGTGTTGCATTAGCGGATCCTGCCAGTGAATCCTTTTATGGCATGGGACGCATGGCGAGCGGCATTGAAATCCCTTTCCGAAACGGAGGCTATTATGCCATGAAGGACGTGCCGCACGGGGATATCCGTGTCAATAAATACTTGTCCAAAGCCAGCAATTCCTGGCGCGAAATGTATGTGTACACGCCTCCCGGCTACGACCAATCCACTGAAAAATATCCGGTTCTTTACCTGTTGCACGGCGGCGGCGAAGATCAGCGGGGCTGGGCCACGCAAGGGAAAACCAATTTGATCCTCGATAACCTCATTGCGGAAGGAAAAGCCAAGCCTATGATCGTAGTAATGATGGATGGAAACCTTGGCAGTCCGATGGGGCCGGGCAGCATGACCACTGCGGGTGACGGATTCCTCAAACTTTTTGAGAATGAATTGAAACAAGGCGCTGTCCCATTCGTCGAAAGCACTTTCCGCGTACAAGCTGACGCAGCTCACCGTGCACTGGCTGGCTTGTCGATGGGGGGCATACAAACGTTATATGCAGGTGTCAAAAACACCGATATGTTTTCGTCCCTGGGCGTTTTCAGTTCCGGCTGGTTTGCCAATAACGACGCATTATCCGGTCCGCATTATGCATTTGCCAAAGACAATGTGCAGGCGATCAACGGCAATCTGAAAAACTTCTGGATCTCCATGGGCGGCGAGCAGGATATTGCTTACAAAAACTGCAAAATCATGCTCTCTAAATATGACGAACTCGGCATCAAATACCAGTATAGCGAATATCCCGGCGGTCACACCTGGCCAGTCTGGCGCCACGATCTGCATGGGTTTTCGCAGGTGTTGTTTAAGTAAAAAGTCATTGGGTTAAAAGGTCATTAGGTCAAAAGGTCATTAGGTCATTGGTTGTTTAAACATTCACTCATTCACTCATTCACTCATTCAAAATTCATCAACATGCCCATTCACTCATCATCAATCTGGTTAAAAACACTCGCCATCTCCACGGCATTGTTTTCATCCCAAAGTCTTCTGGCTCAGAAGTCGCTCAAAGAAGCCTACAAGGATTATTTCCCAATCGGAGTGGCCGTTTCGCCGAGAAGCGTAGCCGGGCCGGAAGCGGAGCTGATCAAGCAGCAGTTCAATAGCATTACACCTGAAAACGCGATGAAAATGGGACCGATCCATCCCGAAAAGGATCGCTACAACTGGAAAGATGTGGATGCAATTGTTGCATTTGGAGAAACAAACGGCATTAAGGTGCGCGGCCATACGCTTTGCTGGCATAACCAGACGCCCAAATGGTTCTTCACGGATTCAACCGGCGCGCAAGTTTCTCGTGATGAACTGTTATCGCGTTTGAAACAGCACATTACTGATGTGATGACGCACTACAAAGGCAAGATTTACGCCTGGGACGTTGTCAACGAAGCCGTTCCGGACACTGGAAAAGGCATTTACCGCGAATCCAAATTTTACCAGATCATAGGTGAAGATTACATTCAAAAAGCATTCGAATATGCGCATGCCGCAGATCCGGACGCCAAGCTTTTTTACAATGATTATAACACGGAAAGCACTGTAAAAAGGGAGAAAATTTATCAGTTGGTCAAAAAATTAAAGGAGAAAAATGTCCCGATCCACGGGGTAGGGTTGCAGGCGCATTGGTCTATTTTCGAACCGACCCAGGCGGAGTTGGAAAAGTCAATCACACAGTTTGCCAGCCTGGGACTGGCTGTCCAGATCACGGAGCTGGATGTTTCGGTTCATCCCAAAGAGCATGAACGCAGACAAAGAAAAGCAGGCGATGAAAACAGTGTTTTCACACCTGAAATGGAGCAGAAGCAAGCCGCCCATTATAAGATGATTTTCGACACGTTCCGCAAACACAAAGGCACCATAACAGGCGTCACCTTTTGGAATGTTTCAGATAAAACGACCTGGCTGGATAATTTCCCGGTTCCCGGCCGTAAAGATTATCCGTTGCTTTTTGATCAGAATTTCAAGCCTAAGAAGGCTTTCGAAGGTGTCGTGAATTTTTAAAAGCTTGATTCTATTACCCGTCCTGCTAATGCACATTGTGAAGTTTTTACTGTTACTGATCTTCATCTCCGGCCAAACATTTGCTCAGATCCGGCTGCCCAAGCTGATCTCGGATAACATGGTTTTGCAGCGCGACCAGCCGGTCACGGTTTGGGGCTGGGCCACGCCGAAGGAAAAGGTGACGGTAACATTCAAAAACAAGAGTCAGAGCGCGGTGACTGGCGCGGATGGCACATGGAAAATCCAGCTACCTGCACAGCCTGCCGGGACAGGTCTTGAAATGATCTTCAAGGGCAAAAACCGGCTAACCGTTAAGAATATCGCTTTCGGTGACGTGTGGCTTTGCAACGGACAGAGCAATATGGTGATCAACATGGAGCGCGTGAAAGAACGTTATCCCGATGACATCGCGACTGCCAATTATCCCGATATCCGTAACTTTTTTATCCCCACATTAACCGATCTCAACGGTCCGCAGCAGGATTTTCCAAATGCCGAATGGAAGTCGGCAAATCCCAAAGACGTGCTTGGCATTGGAGCAGTTTCGTACTTTTTCGCAAGGGACCTTTACGACCAATACAAAGTGCCGATTGGCATCATCAACAGCTCGGTAGGAGGCACGCCGATTGAAGCGTGGATCAGTGAAGGAGGTTATAAGGACTTTGCTGACATTCAAAAGGTTATCATTCAAAACAAAGACACTTCCTATGTAAAAGCAAGGAAGCTGGAAGACATTAAAAATGCGCCTCCGAAACAGCAGTCAACCGATCTGGGACTAACCGAACATTGGGAAAGCGATTCCTACCCGCCCAAAGGCTGGCGGAACTTCAACATTCCTGGTTATTGGGAAGATCAGGGGCTGAAAGATCTGAATGGTGTGGTGTGGTTTCGCAGGGAATTTGAAGTGCCCGAAAGCTGGATCGGCAAGCCGGTAAAGTTGTATATGGGACGCATTGTGGATGCGGATGAAATGTTTGTCAACGGAAAAAGCATTGGCAGGGTAACTTACCAGTATCCGCCCCGGCGTTATGAAATTCCGGCAGGTTTGTTGAAGGCGGGCAAAAATACATTTGTGATCCGGGTGACGAATTCGATGGGAAAGGGCGGTTTTGTGCCGGATAAGCCTTATTTCATGACGGCCAATGATCAGCAGGTTGATCTGAAAGGAACGTGGCAATATAAGGTCGGACAGGTTTTTGAAAGGGCGAAAATGGCAGATCGTAAGCAAACTCCGTTTGTCGCGCAAAACCAGCCTACCGCACTTTACAATGCGATGATCGCACCGGTGCTGGCCATGAAATTGAAAGGTTTCATTTGGTATCAAGGGGAGACGAATGTTGGAGATCCCGAACCATACAATGCCCTTTTACGCGCACTGATCAACGACCGGCGCAGACTTTGGAATGATCAGGATTTGCCATTTCTGGTCGTGCAGCTTCCTAATTTTGAAGACATTGATTTCACGCCGGCGGAAAGCAATATGGCATTGCTTCGCGAAGCGCAGAACAGAGCATTAACATTAAAAAACACGGCTGTAACAGTCACGCTCGATTTGGGAGAATGGAATGACATCCACCCGCTGAATAAGAAGGAAATCGGAAGAAGACTGGCGCTGTCTGCCAGAAATCTAGCCTATGGAAACAAAAATGTGGTTTACAGCGGCCCGACGATGAAATCGCAAAGCATTTCGGGCGATAAAATCATCCTAACTTTCGATCATGTTGCGGATGGGATTAAATCAGCCGATGCAGAACCATTGCGCTGGTTTGCCCTTGCGGGTGATGACAAGAAATTTGTTTGGGCCGATGCCAAAATCATTGGAAAAGATCAGATTGAACTGAGCAGCGAAAAGATAAAAACACCCAGATACATCCGCTATGCCTGGCAGGATAACCCGGAAGGAATCAACTTTTGCAATTCGGTAAATCTTCCGGCATCGCCATTCCGGACTGACGGCGAACAACTGGATGAAACCAAACCCTGGAAAGGGAAAAAATGTGCAGTCGTATTGACTTATGACGACGCCTTAAATGTCCATCTGGATAATGTTATTCCAGCGCTTGATTCGCTCAGTTTGAAGGGATCATTTTACCTGACCGCTTCCTCGGACGCTGCCCGTAACCGGATCAAAGACTGGCGTGCCGCCGCTGCTAATGGGCACGAACTGGGCAACCACACGCTTTACCACCCGTGCGACGCAACGCAATCTGGCATGAGCTGGGTCAAGCCGGAGTACGATCTCAGCAAATACAGCATGGGCCGGATCCAGGATGAGATCCGGATGTGCAATGCATTTTTGAAGTCGATCGATGGTCTTGATAAGCGCACATTCGCCTTCACTTGCGGACATAAAAAGGTGACGGAAGGGGAATTTATACAAACACTTTCTAACGAATTTATAGCTGCACGAGCTGTCAGGCACGAAATGCACGCATTTGAAGAACAGAAGCTGATGGATATTGACTGCTATTCGATGGTGGAACAATCAGGAAAGGAAATGATCGAGCTGGTAAAGCAGGCGCAGGAGAGCGGGAAGATGCTTGTTTTTCTGTTTCACGGCGTGGGCGGAGAGCATGCATTGAATGTTTCCAACCAGGCACACAGCGAGTTACTGCATTATCTGAAAGAAAATGAAAAAGAAATTTATGTGGATACCATGCGTAATGTCGCAGAGCATATTCAACTTTTGAAAAAATAATTTTAGTAAAACCCGACCATGATGAAAAGCCGTTTTATCACATTTCTTGGCTGCCTGTTGATTGGCTTCAAATTGTTCGCTGCTGATCCGTCGGGCGCCGAAGCGTCGGGCGCCGAAGCGTTAGCTTCTGATGGAGATGATGGATATCGGTTATGGCTTAAATATGAGGCGGTTAAGAACGCTTCTGTGAGATCGGAATATTCAAAATATGCAGCATTTATTGGTCAGCCGGTGGCGGGTGAAATTATGCAGAGTGCGACTCAGGAACTGCAAATGGGATTGGGTAAGCTGCTGGGTAAATCTGTGAATGTCACCGAATCGTTCGCCGGGAAATCGGGCGGAATAGCTTTCAAAATTGAAACAAATGCGGACACTACGCAGCGGGTGGAAGGTTATCAGATCCAATTGTCGGGGGGCAACATTATTGTAAGCTCCAAATCTCAGCAAGGCATTCTTTACGGAACATTTGCCCTATTGAGGCACATGCAGATGCAGCTTCCGATCAAGGGATTAAACCTTGCCAGCAGCCCGAAAGTGCGTTATCGGATGCTGAATCATTGGGATAACCCGGATGGGACCATTGAGCGGGGTTATGCAGGACAATCGCTTTGGAAATGGTACGAACTGCCTGAGCGTGTAGACCCGCGTTATGCGGATTATGCGCGGGCCAATGCGTCGCTGGGAATTAACGGAACGGTCCTGAACAATGTGAACGCCAGCGCCAGATTCATGTCTCAGGAATACATTGTGAAGGTTGCTGCGGTAGCCAATGTGATGCGTAAATATGGGATAAAAACTTACTTATCCGTTTATTTTGCTGCGCCAAAAACCTTAGGCGGGCTCAAAACCTCCGACCCGCTCGACCCGCAGGTGCGTGCCTGGTGGAAAGAAAAAGTCGCGCAGATCTATAAAGAGATTCCTGATTTCGGCGGATTTTTGGTAAAAGCAAATTCAGAAGGAGAGCCTGGGCCTCAGGATTATGGTCGCACGCATGCGGACGGTGCCAACATGCTGGCCGAAGCATTCCAACCTTATGAAGGGATCGTGGTCTGGCGGGCGTTTGTTTACAAAGCCGATCCCAATGCGGATCGCTTCAAAGCCGCTTACGAGGAATTTGTGCCGCTTGACGGCAAATTTGATCCGAAAGTGATCGTGCAGGTTAAGAATGGCCCGATTGATTTTCAGCCCCGCGAGCCGTTTTCTCCACTTTTTGGAAATATGCCAAAAACGCCCCTGGGGATGGAATTTCAGATCACCCAGGAATATCTGGGATTTGCCACCCACGCCGTTTACGAAGCACCTATTTTTAAAGAATGCCTGGATTCGGATACTTATGTAAATGGTGCTGGATCGACGGTCGCTAAGGTTGTCGATGGAAGTCTGCATAACTATTCGCGCACACTCATGGCAGGCGTGGCCAATACGGGTAACAGCCGGAACTGGACCGGACATCCGCTTGCGCAGGCCAACTGGTATGCATTCGGACGATTGAGCTGGGACCATCAGCTGAGTTCGGAGCAGATCGCGCGTGAATGGATTGCATTGACTTTGACCCAAAATCAAAAAGCAAGTGGGCACATTACTGCATTAATGTTGCGATCAAGAGAAATTTACGTCGATTATAACACGCCGATTGGCCTTTCCCGGCCATGGATGGGCGTTCACTTCGCACCCGAACCCTGGCAAAACAAGGGTTCACGGCCCGACTGGACTGCCGTATACTATCACCGCGCCGATTCTATCGGGCTTGGCTTTGACCGGACAGCTTCGGGAAGCAATGCACTGGCTCAGTATCGCCCGGAAGTGCAGCAACAATGGAACAATCCCGACCAGACACCTTTGCCTTATTTGCTCTGGTTCCACCATGTACGCTGGGACAAAAAACTAAATACAGGACGAACATTATGGGAGGAACTTTGCACCCGATTTTACACCGGCGCGGATTCCGTCCTGTGGATGCAGCAGCAATGGGACCTGGCCAAGCCGGGTCTTGATCCGCAAGTTTATGCTGATGTGGCAGACCGGTTGAAAGTTCAGCGGCGGGAGGCTATCTGGTGGCGCGATGCCTGGGTTTTGTACTTGCAAACATTTGCCAAACAACCTGTTCCCGCAGGTTTTGAACCGCCTAAGCAAACTTTGGAAGAGGTAAAAAAGTCTGTGAACGTGTACCTGATCAGGTAAATTGACCTCTGCTCAAAGAATAATAAATAATCGTAAAAAAATAATATTTTTATTAAGTGTAGCCTTGACAGATAATTAAAAGAGTTTATATTTGTATATAGGATCTATCTGGTGAAAAATTGGATAAATTCAGCGTTCCTTATTCCGCGTGCTGTTCTTTCTTTTGTTCCTTTCAGGGAAAATTTTGTGCTGTTTAACAAGTGTCATCTTAACATTTAAGTCGAATCTATGAAAAATCGATTACAAACTTTTCCCTGTTTCAAGGGTACATGGTTAAGCGGGTCTGTGATTTTGCTACTACTGTCTTTTCAGGTCGTATGGGCCGGAGGATTTGCAGATCAACAGGTTGCAGGTAAGGTTACTGCCGACAACGGCGAGGCTTTACCAGGAGTGAATGTTACTTTGAAAGGCAGTAGTGTAGGAACCACCACAGATACGAAAGGGGAGTTCTCACTCAGCGTGCCTTCACCAAGCAGCGTGCTGGTATTCAGCTTTATAGGTTATGCCAAGCAGGAAGTTGAGGTAGGTACCAAAACCCGGATAGATATCCGGCTTACCGCCGAAGACCAGGCTTTGGAAGAGATGGTGGTAATCGGATATGGATCCCAAAAGAAATCATCGCTAACCGGAGCGGTATCTTCGGTTTCACCCAAAGAACTGACTGCATTGCCGGTCGTAAGTGCCGAGCAGGCTTTACAGGGCCGGGTGCCCGGTGTTCGCGTGGTCAATAACGGTAGTCCGGGGCAAACGCCGGTTGTACGTATAAGGGGGATCGGTTCCATTAATTACGCTTCCGGGCCGCTCTATGTGATCGACGGAATTCCCGCAGGTGACCTGAATAACCTCGATCCGAAAGATATTGAATCGCTGGAAGTTTTAAAGGATGCAAGTTCCGCCGCGATCTACGGTTCAAGGGCTTCCAACGGGGTGATCATTATCACGACCAAAAAAGGGTCAAAAGACGGAAAGCTGCATGTAAACCTGGATACTTATGTAGGTACGCAATCGGCTTGGAAAAAGCTGGATGTGCTCAATACAGACCAATATATTCAATATGCGACGGCACTGTTGGGTAATGCAGGCATTGCAATGCCAGGCCGGTTGACAGATCTGAATCAGCCTATTTATGCGGGAGCGACGCAGACTTTTGCGCAAACCAATACCAACTGGCAGGACGTGATGTTCCGCAACGCGCCGATCCAGCAGCATCAGATCTCCGTTTCCGGCGGCAATGCTGTTTCCCGGTTTTTTACCTCTGCGGGCTATTTTGATCAGGAAGGAATATTGATAGGTACCAATTACAAACGCGCGAATGTGCGTCTCAATTCGGATCACCAGGTAGCTAAATTTCTGAATATCGGGCAGACTTTAACCGTATCTTATGACAGATCGCGCGGCGAACAGGGATTCGGAGGAGGCCGTACCGCGGTGATGCAAATGATCCGGAATCTGCCTTACTGGCCTGTTAATGACCCGACAAAACCCGGCGGTTACAGCTCGCCGACCGCTGCCGATGGAAGTGACCCCGACAATCCCGTCCGCATTGCATTGATGGACGTAACCCGCAACCAGCGCCTCAAATTGCTCGGCTCTATTTTTGCAGAAGTGCGATTGACCAGCTTTTTAAAATACCGGTTCAGTTTTGGTGCAGATATCGTTTCTGCGAACACGGTCAATCAGTTTCCTATTTATAATGATGGTTTTAAATCGCGTACACAATACGAGATCCAGGACAACCGCACGAGCTTTTTCTCTCCGGTGCTGACTAACCAGCTGACATTTGAAAAGAATTTTGGCAAACATTTACTGAATGTAACGGCGATCGTGGACAAGCAAACTTTCCGCACCAGTACACTGAACGGATCGGGATACCGCCCGAATAATGACATCGACGAATTGCAGGGCGCTTCCAATCCAAATGCTACGAGTACATTAGATGAAAGTTCGCTGCTCTCGTATGTGGGTCGTTTGAATTATGAATATGCAGGAAAATATCTGCTGAGCGGCTCCATTCGCCGCGACGGTTCTTCCCGTTTTGCACCGGGCAACAAATGGGGTACATTCCCGTCTCTTTCACTGGGCTGGCGTATCAGCGAGGAGGAATTCCTGAAATCAGTTCCGCAGATCTCCGAACTGAAAATCCGCGCGAGTTACGGACAAACCGGTTTTAATGGTATCGGTAGCTATGCCTGGCAGGCGCTTGTGTCGGCTGATAACAGTAATTATGTTTTTGGTGGAAATAAGGTGCTGGGTTCATATTTCAGTTCACTTGCTAATACGCAGCTGAAATGGGAAAGTACTACAATGACGAACCTTGGTGTAGACCTGGCTTTGTTCAATAACAGCGTCACGTTCACTGCGGAAACTTATCAGCGTAATACAGACGGACTATTGTTGCAGGTTCCGATCCCGAATTCGGTGGGCTATTCTACCTCTCCTTTGTCAAACATTGGAAGTATGAAAAACTGGGGTTATGAATTTCAGTTGGGTTACAGCAAGAACGACGGTGATTTTAAATGGAATGCTTCTGCAAACCTGGACATTACCAGAAACAAAGTGCTGAGCCTTGCGTCTGAAAGTGCGACACTTTTCTCAGGTGCTAATGCAGACTTTGGGGGCGGCGACATTACAAAAACCGAAGCAGGACATCCGATTCAGTCATTTTTTGGATATCAGGTTGATGGCATTTTCCAGAACGCGGGCGAGATCAATGCTGCCAATTCGCTGGATGGAGATGACAAAACCAAGTACCAGGACGCGGCTGCACCGGGGGATATCCGGTTCAAAGATCGGGATGGCGACGGCAAGATCACGCCTGCCGACCGGACTTATCTGGGCAGCTTCATTCCAAAGTTCAGCTACGGGGCGAATTTGGGAGGGAATTATAAAAACTTCGATTTTACATTGTATCTGCAAGGTGTTCAGGGTAATAAAATTTACAATGGAACGAAGGTGATCGAGCAGGGAATGCTGCGGTTATTCAATGCAGGAACGGAGGTTCTGAATGCATGGACACCAACCAACACGGATACCGATGTGCCAAGAGCGATCAGTGGCGACCCGAACAACAACAGTCGTACGAGTGATCGTTTTGTGGAAAACGGCTCCTATATGCGGATCAAAAATATCAGCATCGGCTATGCAGTACCGACGAAAGTACTATCTGCATTGACAAATGAATTCATTACGAAAGCGAGGATTTACGTTTCCGCAACGAACCTGCTGACTTTCACAAAGTACTCAGGATTGGACCCTGAAATTGGGGTGAACGGATCTTCTACCGATACCGCAACACAGCTGATCAACGGGATCGATTACGGCATGTACCCGCAGCCGAGAACTTTGCAGGTAGGATTGAGCGTAGGATTTTGACATTGAAACTTTTAAAGGAATTGAAATGAAAAAGAGACTGATTATCCTATATGTTTTTCTATTTGGCATAGTGTTCGCCTGTAACGACGATGTCCTTGAAAAAACCAACCCAAACGGTGTGACCGTGGAAGGTTACTATAAAAACGGGGCTGAGCTGAACAGCGGCGTGACAAGTGTGTATTCCATGCTGAAATCGAACAACCTGGTAGCCCGGGAGTGGTTTTTCCTGCACGATCTTCGCAGCGACGATGTGGCGGCGGGTGGCGGCCAGCTCGAAACGCCGCGTAATCAATTGCTGCTCGGGACGCACGACGCTGTCAATTCGGTTTTAGGTACTGTGTGGCTTGCCTATTACCGGCTGATCCACCGAGCCAATGCAGTGGTGGACAACTCGGAAAAAGTGACGGACATTTCGGCCGCAGAAAAAGGCAGACTGCTGGGAGAAGCGCGTTTTTTGAGGGCTTATTCGTATTACGAGCTGGTTAGTATGTGGGGCGGGGTGCCACTTTACAAGAACTATGTACTGACTGTCGACGGTAGCTTGCCACGCGCTCCGGCGGAGGAAGTTTATGCCTACATCATCTCCGAATTGCAAGCGATCCAGGCGGACCTGCCGGCAACTTACGATGCGGCAAACCAGGGCAGGGCTACAAAAGGAGCAGCTCAGATGCTTTTAGCAAGGGTTTTTATGCAAAAAGGAGATTATGCCAGTGCGAAAACGGAGTTGCTGAAAGTTTACAATTCTAATGTATATGCGCTGGTTGATAACTATAATGACAACTTCCTGGAAGAAACAGAGTTTAATAAAGAGTCTATTTTTGAGGTAAATTTCTTCCCTTCCGGAGGTGTATACAACTGGGATGGTGATGGAAACGGCGCTACTGCCGGTACAGAAACGGTACGTACCCAGGAATATTCGGCAATAGGGTGGCGTAATGTGATCCCTTCGAATAGTTTGCTTTCAGAATTTGAAAAAACGACGAAAGGCGACGTAAAAACAGATCCTCGTTACGACGACTCTTTCTATTTCACAGGAGAGAAATATAACAAGGGCGCCAATACACTGACCGACGGCCAGCAAAATGGAAATGCATCGGTAGTGGACGGTGTGACGCAAAAAGTGAGCTGGCAAAAATATTCGCTCATGTATAAAATGAACGAATCTTTCCTGACGGGCGGTATTAACCAGCGCATCATGCGATTTGCCGAAACGATCCTGGCACTTGCAGAAGTGGAAAACGAACTGGGTAATACAGCCGAAGCCGTGAAATATCTGAATATGACCCGCGCGCGCAAAAGCGTAAGTATGCCGCCTTACCCGACAGCCAAATTCCCTGTTTCTAATAAAGACCAGGTGTTTGCAGCCATCGTCCACGAGAAACGTGTGGAGCACAGCGGTGAGCAGATCCGTAACAGGGATATTGTGAGATGGAGAAAATTGGCCAAGCAGAAAGCGGAACCATTGGCTTATTTCCAGGCTAACAAACATGAATTACTGCCTATTCCGCAGCAGGAAGTTGATAATAATGCGAAAATTGAGCCGGGAGATCAGAATCCTGGATATTAATGAAAGTAAGGTTGTTACCTTAACTTGTCCCCTTGAGCGGAGTTCGCCTGTCACCCTGAGCGCAGCCGAAGGGAGGACCGGGACGCCTTTGCGTCCTGCACCTCCCCTTCGGCTACGCTCAGGGTGACAAAGTAAGTTACCATTTAAGTTGTTATGCAAAAACGTTTCCTAGCAAGCTACATCTTCCTCTTTCTCCTCATCTTCTCCTGCAAAAAGCAGCAGGAAGCCCTCTTTACCTCCCACAAATCTTCCGAAACCGGAATCAGGTTTTCCAATACATTAACTCCCAACGACTCTATTAATCCCTTCACATTTACTAATTTTTACAATGGCGGCGGAGTAGGGATTGGGGATGTGAACAATGATGGTAAGCCGGACATTTTCTTTGGAGGAAATCAGGTGAGCTGCCGGTTGTATCTGAGCAAAATTGATACACTATCTAAAAAATGGGCATTTGAAGATATTACGGAGGCCGCTGGCGTGAAAACGAATCGCTGGTGCACGGGAATTTCTATGGTGGATATTAATCAGGATGGATTGCTGGATATTTATGTTTCTGTCGCAAAACATATCAAGATGCCTGCCGCAGATACCGAAAATCTGCTTTTTGTAAATCAGGGTTCTGGGGAAGGTAAGGTGCCCGTTTTTAAGGAAATGGCCAAAGTTTATGGATTGAATGATGCTTCATTCACGGTTCAAACTGCCTTTTTTGATGTTGATCTCGACGGCGATCTGGATGCATTTATGATGAATTCCGCGCCCGATCTTCAAAACCCCAATTACCTCCGCAAGACTTACCACGACGGCTCGTATCCCAGTACCGGCAAGTTGTTTCGCAATGAAGGGACAGGTGAAAATGGTATTCCTGTTTTTACCAATATTTCAAAAGAAGCCGGTGTGAGATATGAGGGGCTTGGGCTTGGACTGGCCGTAAGTGACTTGAATAAAGACGGTTATCCAGATATTTACTGTTCAAACGACTTCATCAGCAGTGACATATTTTATCTGAATAGTGGTGCTAAAAATGCAGGAATGCCCGGCTTCAACAATGTGATCCGCGAAGCGACTGCGCATACGAGTCTGTACGGAATGGGGCTGGATATTGCTGATATTAATAACGACACTTACCCCGATATTTTCCAGCTGGATATGCTTCCGGAAGATAATTTCCGACAGAAGAAAATGCTTGCCGGCCAGGATTACGACCGCAAGGAAATGAGTATTTCGGACCAGTACGGTTACCAGTTGCAGTATATGCGCAATATGTTGCAGCTGCATCAGGGAGCTGCCGATCCGGGTGGCGTACCGATGTTTAGTGAGATTGGTTTGTTGTCCGGCATTGCCAAAACGGATTGGAGCTGGGCGCCGCTGATCGCAGATTTTGATAATGATGGACAGAAGGATATTTTCATCACAAACGGTTACCGCCGCGACGTAACAGATCGTGATTTTATTCAGTTTAAAGAAGATTTTTCAAATTTTGGCACCAATAATTTCAAGCAACAGAATGCATTGGAGCTGATCGAAAAAGTGCCAGAGGTGCAAATCGCCAATTACGCCTATAAAAACGCCGGTAACCTTACCTTTTCAAATACCTCCAAGGATTGGGGACTGGACGAACTTTCGTATTCCAATG
This sequence comes from Dyadobacter sp. CY343, assembly GCF_021390335.1. Lineage (GTDB taxonomy): Bacteria > Bacteroidota > Bacteroidia > Cytophagales > Spirosomataceae > Dyadobacter. Next base: position 1,248,295 of record NZ_JAJUXK010000001.1, read on the forward strand.
GCGCTGCCTATGCAGATCTGGACGGAGACGGGGACCTCGATCTGGTGGTAAACAATATTGATTCAGGGCCATTTATATATCAAAACAACAGTCGCGAAAAAGGGACATCGAACTTTCTGACCGTTACATTTAAAGGTGAAAAGGGAAACCTGTCGGGAATCGGCAGCAAGGTTACGATCTGGACGGGCAAGACGAAGCAATATGCTGAGTTAAGTGTGGTAAGGGGGTTTCAGTCTTCGGTGGATCCGCTGCTGCATTTCGGGATTGGGAACGGAGCATTCATTGATAGTTTGGAAGTGGTGTGGCCGGGCGGAAAATCACAAAAGCTATTCAAGATTGCTGCGAATAAACGCTTGATCCTGAACCAGAAAGATGCATTATATTCCGAAAAACTTGCGCCAGCTAGGCCGAAGCCACAACCGTACTTTACCGACATTTCCAAAGAACTGAACACTGATTTTCAGCATATGGAAAGCAATTTTATAGATTTTAAACAAACTGCTACCATGCACAAAATGCTGTCCAGAAGCGGTTTTGCAATTGCGTCGGGCGATGTGAATGGAGATGGTTTGGAAGATATTTTTGCGGGTGGAAGTTACAGGGGAGGTAAGCCGACAATTTTTTTGCAAATGGCATCGGGCCGGTTCGAAAAGCGTGTTGTTTCCCACGATTCTTTACACGAAAATGCAGCTGCTGTGTTTCTGGACGTGGACAAGGATGGAGACCTCGATCTGCTGGTTTCGAACGGAGGAAACGAGCTTCCTGTCACGGAAACGGCTTTTTACGGCTTACAATTGTATCTGAATGATAGTAAGGGAAATTTTACGCCGGCCCCCCAAACTGCCTTTCCGGCGATTTCGGTGAGCAGTTCCTGCATGGTGACCAACGATTTTGACAAAGACGGCGACCTGGATATTTTCATAGGTGGTCGCAGTATTCCGGGGAAATATCCGCTTCCTGCGAGCAGTTATCTGCTGCGGAACGACTCAAAAAATGGCCAGCCGTATTTTACGGATATTACTTCCAAATTTTGTCCCGAACTCGCAAATATCGGCATGGTTTGCAGCGCATTATGGGCTGATATCAATCAGGATGGATTTGACGATCTTGTGCTTGCAGGCGAGTGGATGCCTATCCGGATTTTTGAAAACAAAAAGGGAAAATCACTGCAATCTCAAAAAGCAACAAACGGATTAAACCAGTTTACGGGCTGGTGGAACAGCCTGGCAGCCGGAGATTTCGACCACGATGGAGATATTGATTTTATCGCCGGAAATGAAGGTTTGAATACATTTTACCGCGCTTCGGAAAAAGAACCTATCAAAATTGTAGCAAAAGATTTCAACGGCGATGGGACTTTTGACCCGCTAATGGGCTATTTCATCCAGGGTAAGCGGTATCCGAGTGTTCCGCGCGATGCATTGAACCAGCAGGTCATCCAGTTTCGCCGCAAATTTCCGCATTACGCAGATTATGCACAGGTCACTTTTGACGATTTGCTTTCGGCCGATGAAATGAAAGATGCATATTCCGCAGAAGTGACTTATCTGCAAAGCGCTTACATTGAAAACACCGGTCAAGGGAATTTTGAAATACACGCATTACCCATCGAAGCCCAGAAATCGCCGGTTTTTGGGATTGTTACAGCTGATGTGAATGCGGACGGGTACGAAGATGTGATTTTGACGGGCAATTTTTATCCCAACGAAGTGAATATGGGCAGACAGGATGCGTCAACCGGGCTGCTTTTGCTGGGAAATGGAAATGGGCGATTCACAGCAACGGATTGTGCTAAAAGCGGATTGATAATTAAAGGCGATGCCAGGAACAGTATTTTTATAAAGGGCGCTGATCAGAAACGGCTGCTAGTCACTGCTATCAATTCAGGCACGATGCACGTCAGCAGGTTGAACGAGAATAAACCCAAATAAGTAGATTTAAATACCTTGTATGTTCAAAAGCAAGAGGGCGCTCCAGATCGTGATTGCTATTTTGGCAGCTGCCCCGCTGGTGTCCGGAATATTGGGATTAGCGGGTATCTACAATCCACTCTTTTCTGAGACGCTTCCGGCGGATTTGGTTTTGGATAGTAACCTGCGGTTCCTGAATGCTGTGTCTGTCGCAGTTGCAATAGCTTTCTATTGTATCCTACCGGTTATTGAAAAGGAGACTTTCGCGTGCAGGGTGATTTGCAGCGCAATATTATTGGGCGGGCTTGCCAGGTTAATATCGATCTATGAATTGGGTATACCGCCTTTTTTTATCAGCGCCTCGTTGATCCTGGAACTCCTTTCGCCAATCCTGATTATGTACTGGCAGCGGCGGATCGCTGTGCGGGTAATACGCGATAAGAATTGATTTTTTAATTTCAGACAAAAAAATAACCCCAACATTTCGCAGCCGGGGTTATTCTCAAACTTATACTTCGGATTAATTCGGATCGGAAGTACTTTTTTTATCTTTCCGTTTCTTCTTCGATTTGCTGTCCGACATATCAGACTTTGATGCGTTGCCTGAGCTCTCATTCAGGTTACTTTTTGTCGCATCCGTTTCGTTGGCAGGGACCGGGCTGCCTGTGGTACCTGTTGCCTGCGGCCATGCGGATGTTCCGTTTGCGCTGTTACCCTGGGTTTGGGTGCCGGAGGTATTGCTTGTTTTGTTACTGTTATTATCCGCGGCCCGGGTTTGCGACTGGGGTGTGATAGCACCTGTTGTACCTGTTGCCTGCGGCCACGCCGAAGTTCCACCCGCGCTGCTTCCCTGCGACTGAGTCGAGTTTCCGCTGGTTCCCTGCGTACCGTTACTTTCGGGAATTGCCGAGTTGGTATTGCCCTGACTCGCGGGCTGCTGTCCCGTAGGATTTATAGCGTTGTTGGTAGTCTTAGTATTCTGCGTTCCTGAGTTCGAATTATCCTGGGTTCCGCTGTTGCTCTGCGTCGCCGGAATATCCTGACTACCAGTGCGCTGTCCCGTAGGATTGATTGCATTGTTGGTAGTGCTGTTATTTTGTGATCCGGAAGTGGAGCTACCCTGCTGGGTTGTGGTATTTGATCCCTGTTTCGGCATATTTTGATTGGTGGTACTTTGTGCATAAAGCGTTCCGCCTGCAATAAGCATCAATGCGGCGATACCTGTTGTTATTTTTTTCATGGTATGGTTAATGTTGATGAATGTAGTTCATTTAGCAATTTCCGTTCCAGAACCGATTTCCTCAGGCGCGTTTCATTGTATGTATCAAACCAATTCCCCGCCTCACCTCACAGAGTTTCGCATAGCCGCAGAGCGGCTCCCTGTTTCTAGAAATAGGTTTCACATTTATTGCATAGCCCCGGCGGGGCTTCCTGTTTCTAGAAAGGCACCGGAGTTCATTGAAAGGCCCCAGCGGGACCTCCGCGAATTAGCCATCAATAAGGAACAGGAGGCCCCGCCGGGGCCAAATATTTATTATCAATTGTCTTTTCTAGAGACAGAGAGCTCCTCCGGAGCTCATGTATCGAACCAATTCCCCGCCTTACAACATTTGGCATTGCCGCAGAGCGGCTCCATGTTTCTAGGAATAGGTTTCACATTTATTGCATAGCCCCGGCGGGGCTTCCTGTTTCTAGAAAGGCACCGGAGTTCATTGAAAGGCCCCAGCAGGACCTCCGCGAATTAGCAATCAATAAGGGACAGGAGGCCCCGCCGGGGCCAAATAATTACTATCGATTGTTTTTCCTAGAAACAGACAGCTCCTCCGGAGCTCATTTATCAAATCAATTCCCCGCCCAACCTCACAGAGTTTCGCATCGCCGCAGAGCGGCTCCCTGTTTCTAGAAATAGGTTTCACATTTATTGCACAGCCGCAGAGCGGCTCCCTGTTTCTAGAAAGGCACCGGAGTTCATTGAAAGGTCCCAGCGGGGCTTCCTGTGAATTGCAATCAATAAGGGACAGGAGGCCCCGCCGGGGCCAAATATTTACTATCGATTGTCTTTTCTAGAAACAGACAGCTCCTCCGGAGCTCATTTATCAAATCAATTCCCCGCCCAACCTCACAGAGTTTCGCATAGCCGCAGAGCGGCTCCCTGTTTCTAGAAATAGGTTTCACACATTTATTGCATAGCCCCAGCGGGGCTTCCTGTTTCTAGAAAGGCACCGGAGTTCATTGGTAAGGCCCCAGCGGGGCCCCTGTGAATTGCAATCAATAAGGAACAGGAGGCCCCGCCGGGGCCAAATAATTACTATCGATTGTCTTTTCTAGAAACAGACAGCTCCTCCGGAGCTCATTCATCAAATCAATTCCCCGCCTAACCTCACAGAGTTTCGCATCGCCGCAGAGCGGCTCCCTGTTTCTAGAAACAGGTTTCACATTTATTGCATAGCCCCGGCGGGGTTCCTGTTCTAGAAAGGCACCGGAGTTCATTGAAAGGCCCCAGCGGGACCTCCGCGAATTAGCAATCAATAAGGGACAGGAGGCCCCGCCGGGGCCAAATATTTACTATCGATTGTCTTTTCTAGAAATAGAGAGCTCCTCCGGAGCTCATGTATCAAACCAATTCCCCTCCTCATCTAACAGAGTTCCGCATAGCCGCAGAGCGGCTCCCTGTTTCTAGAAATAGGTTTCACATTTATTGCATAGCCCCGGCGGGGCTTCCTGTTCTAGAAAGGCACCGGAGTTCATTGAAAGGCCCTAGCAGGACCTCCGCGAATTAGCAATCAATAAGGAACAGGAGGCCCCGCCGGGGCCAAATATTTACTATCGATTGTTTTTTCTAGAAACAGGGAGCTCCTCCGGAGCTCATGTATCAAACCAATTCCCCTCCTCATCTAACAGAGTTCCGCATAGCCGCAGAGCGGCTCCCTGTTTCTAGAAATAGGTTTAACACATTTATTGCATAGCCCCAGCGGGGCTTCCTGTTTCTAGAAAGGCACCGGAGTTCATTGAAAAGCCCCAGCGGGACCTCCGCGAATTAGCAATCAATAAGGAACAGGAGGCCCCGCCGGGGCCAAATAATTACTATCGATTGTTTTTCTAGAAACAGGGAGCTCCTCCGGAGCCTTAGAGTTTGCGGAATCCGCAATCAAAAGCTTCATTCCCCGGATATTTTACAAGCATTTGCATCATTGGGAGATATGTTGGGAACGGGTCGTGGCAGTTACAGAAATCTGAAAATGTATAATGTGAGCGAAATAATGACAATAATGCCCGTAACCCAAACCTTGTCCTTCCAGGGTCGGTGCCGTAGCACATATTTGATTCCGAAAGTCAAAATGACCGCAATAATGAACGTGATGGAATACTGGCTGAAAGTCGTTTCGGTTGTATTCAGCGTCTTAAAGAGAAGAGATCTGGCAATTGAGTCCAGGCTGAAATAGTTTAACATGGTAAGCCAGAAACCCCACTTCTGCTCTTGCTGCTGGGTATGATCCACGTATTTAATGGTTCAGTATCTTAAAATAAAATGAGCTTTTATGGGGAAAGGAATTCACCCGGGATACTTACTGACGGGTCCTATTTCTCGGCCATTACCGGTACAATAACCTCTTTTCCTTTTACACTAAAATTATAAACACCGGCTTTTTCATCCCATTCTTTTACTACCGGCACTATGCGCGTTCTGCGCGGGCTTACTTTGTCTGATGCGTTGTGAATGTGATATGCATAATACAATTGCTTGTCAATCCCTTCAAAAAGATCACCGTGTCCTGATCCGTTCTCACCAACTATCGAGCGATGGATAATAGGGTTACTTTTATTTTTCATCCACGGCCCGTATGGTGAATCGGCTACGGCATAGCCAATCGCATAATCGATGTTCTCAAAATGGTTGGCTGAATAAAACAGGTAATATTTATTTTTTAGTTTGATAACCGTCGGGCCCTCCATGATCGGCGCCGATTTATAATTTGGCGTTGCCTCCCAGGGTTCTGTCTGTTCAAAACATTTTTTCAGGGTTCCGGGCTTTACCTTCCCGGTTTTCATGTCAAACTCGGCTGCATATAAGTAATTACCTTTATCAAAACGCACACAATAGAGATAGTATTTACCATCGGTATCCTTGAAAATATAGGAGTCAATATTCTTCTCAGACCCATCAATAGGCCCGACTTCTTTTTGTCTGTACGGACCCAATAACGCCCTAGACTCAGCCAAAACGGTTTGTTCATCGGCCGTGTAAGTGAGGTAATAAGTGCCTTTATCTTTGAATATCTGCGGCGCCCAGAAACCCTTTGTGCCAAATGTATGGTCGCCTTTGGTCAGGATCATACCAAGCGAATCCTGCGATTTCGCAGGCACCGACCATGTTTTCAGGTCTTTTGATTCTAAAAATGCGAATCCCTGCGGCCCGGCGCCCCCGCCTTTGGACCCGGTGAGGTAGTACCTGCCTCCCTCCACATAAATGGTTACATCCGCAAAGAAAATCTCTTGATTCGACTGAGCCAGCGCCTGCAATGCAGAGAAAAGGAGAAGAGAATAGATAAGGATTGACTTCATTTTTCTTAAATAACCAGTGAAGTAGGCGCGATGCCAAATTTCTTTTTGAAGGAATGTGAAAAGTGCGACAGGCTTTCAAACCCCAGATCAAGATAAATAGCAGAGGGTTTTACATGTTTGGTTTCAATGAGGTGCCTGGCTTCGTTAAGCCGTTTGTCTTGCAGCCAGTGACGGGGCGGGGCACCGAACGTTTTCAAAAAATCGCGCTTGAATGCCGCCAGACTGCGACCGGTAAGCTGCGCGAACTTCTTGATCGGGACATTGAAATGAAAGTTATTGAGCATGAATTTTTCCAGGTCGATCTTACTGGGATCAGAAAAATCGAACAAAAAGTTGCGAAGCCCCGGAAGTGCAAGCAGTAGCAATTTAACCCCTTCCTTCACCTTTAATATACCCATTTCGTCGGTCATGGCCGCCCCGGAGTTTCGGGCGTACGGGACAATGGATTGAAAATATCCCCGCAGGAACTCGTTGGACGGAATCAGCAGATTGGGCGGACCGATATACTTCTGTTCCGCTTCCAGCTTTTCTTCCAGCGCAATCCTGCGCATCAGATCTTCCTGCAGGGATATTACGATTGTTTCATAGTGGCCTCCGCCGGCCGGATCGCCGGTCGCCGGGCCGCCGGCCGCCGGCGTTTTTGTGAGCGTACCGAGCTGGTTTCTGCCGACCAGCAGCATTTCACCCCCGTTCATTGAAATGGTTTGCACAGACGTTTCCAGCGTGAATTGGCCCGAAACCTGCAAAATAAGCGTATGGTGGTTCCAGAAACAGACCTTCTCCCGCCGTTCAGTAGAGAGGTAGGAATAAAAGATCACGCCGGGAAGGATTTCTGCTGGACTTTCCATTTTAACGTTGTAAGTAAGTGCCGCCAAGTATTGCGCCTGCGGCAAAAGTAGTATTTAAGGTATTCATTTCTTCCGGTGTAATTACAATATCCATTGCTGCTGTATTTTCCGGCAAACGCGACCTGCGGCTCATGCTCACCAAAGGCATAATATGCTCGCCCTGGTCCTTCACCCAGGCAATCGCAAGCTGTGTAGGTGTACAACCTTTATCGTGGGCGAGTTGCTTTAATACTTCTACTTTTTGCAGGTTATGGATTAAATTTTCACCTTGAAAACGGGAGAAATGGTCGCGATAATCGTTTTCCGGAAGCGGCGCTTTCAGTTCACCGGTCAGTAAGCCTTCGGCGGTATTGGCGAATGCCACTACACCAATACCTAATTCCCGGGCAGTTGGCAGCAGTTCGCTTTCTATCTGCCGATCGGCCAGCGAATAGCCGATTTCCAGCGCGCTGATCGGGTAAGTACTGTTGGCTTTGCGAAGTTGGTCTGCCGAAATTTCCGATACGCCAATGTAACGAACTTTACCTTCTTTGATCAGGTCGGCGACCGTTCCGATGATATCTTCCACAGGCACACTTTCATCCATTCGACTGGGCTGGTAAAGATCAATTGTTTCAATCCCCAAACGCGTCAGCGAGTAGTTAATAAAATTTTTGATCGCGATAGGGCGCAGGTCCAGTCCCAGCCACTGACCATTGTGAAAGATAGCGCCAAACTTTACACTTATAAAAGCATCATCCCGTCTTCCTTTAATCGCTTTTCCGATCAGCATTTCATTGTGCCCGGCACCGTAAAAGTCTCCGGTGTTCAAAAAATTAATACCGCTGTCCAGCGCTTCATGGATCGTCGCGATACTTTCTGTTTCGTCGGGTGTGGGCCCGCCCCAGATAGAAGACATACGCATACAGCCCAAACCTAGTTTGGACACAAGCGGGCCGTTTTGGCCCAGGTGAATTTTTTTGATGTTTTTCATGATACAAAGGTCATACATCAAACTGCGTCGAGAGTTGCTTCCACGGCTCAAATGTTTTGCCCGTGCGGCTCAGTAAGCGGGCATTCGCGTTCTGTTAAGAGAGGAAATTTAGGAGGTAATCTTCTTATTAATGTCTTATCCTAAGACAATATATTTCTATTTACTACATTGCTTTCCAGAATCGGATTTAACTCTATTTTAGATGAAAACTATCTTTATTACTATGGTGCTCGCGGTGCAGATCATGCACGCTGCTTCGGCCCAATCTAAAAGTGCGGCGTCGCCTCCGCAGGCTAAAACTGCCAACGGAACCGTGGAAGGTGTGCTGGAAGCGTCAGGTGTGCGGGCTTTTAAAGGTATACCTTTTGCGGCTCCACCGGTCGGTGAATTGCGCTGGCGCGAGCCACAACCGGTCAAAAACTGGACAGGCGTACGTAAAACGGTCAAATTTGGTCCGCGGGCAATGCAAAACGCAGTGTTCGGAGATATGGGCTTTCGCTCGGATGGAATGAGTGAGGATTGTTTGTACCTAAATGTATGGACACCTGCAAAGTCGGCGAATGAAAAACTTCCCGTTCTGGTCTATTTCTATGGCGGCGGTTTCATTGCCGGCGACGGTTCCGAAGGAAGGTACGATGGCGAAAGTATGGCCAAAAAAGGCATTGTAAGTCTCACGGTAAACTATCGGCTGGGTGCATTCGGATTTTATGCGTCAGCAGATCTTACCAAGGAATCACCGCACAAAGCATCAGGAAATTACGGCTATCTGGATCAGGCGGCTGCGCTGGCGTGGGTAAAGCAAAATATCGCCGCATTCGGAGGTGATCCCAACAAAGTGACTATTGCCGGAGAATCAGCCGGCTCGCTGTCGGTAAGTGCCCTGATGGCATCGCCGCTTTCCAAAGATCTGTTTGCAGCGGCAATAGGCGAAAGTGGCTCTGTATTGGGCACACTTCCTCCCGTGCCTCTGGCGGAGGCGGAGCAGGCGGGTGCCAAATTCAATGAGCAGGTTGGCAAAAAAACACTGGCAGAAATGCGCGCGATACCCGCCGAAGAATTGCTGAAAGCGACAGCTGGTCCGGGCGTGCCGCGGTTTTCATCTGCGGTAGATGGTTACTTTTTTCCAGAGCCGCCTTTAAAGACATTTCAGGAAGGAAAACAATCGCAGGTGCCGTTACTGGCAGGATGGAATACGGAGGAAATGAACTACCGGATGATCCTGGGTAAAGAAGCGCCGACGCTGGAAAACTACACAAAAGCTGTTCAGAAACTTTATGGGGAACAGGCTGATAAAGTTTTGAAGGAATATGCGGCTACCTCGGACGCAGAGGTGGAGCAAGTGGCAACTGACCTGGCCGGCGACCGTTTTATCGGTTTCGGTACCTGGAAATGGATTGATATCCAGAGCAAAACTGGTGGAGGAAAACCAGTTTACCGCTATCTGTACGGCCGGCCGCGCCCTGCTATGAATGCGGAAGCTGGCAATGTAACAGCGAACCTGGCAGGCGGCGTTTCAAAAAGTACCGATGCTGCCCCAAAAGCGCCACTGCCCAAAGGCGCGGTGCATTCAGCTGAAATTGAGTACGCTATGGGCAATCTCTCATATAATAAAGTGTACGCCTGGACGCCGGAAGACCATCAAGTATCCGCTACCATGCAGGAGTACTTCGCCAATTTTATCAAAACATCAAATCCCAATGGAAAAGGTCTTCCTGAATGGTCACCTGTGAAGCCTGGGGGTGATGCAAAATATATGTACCTGGATGTGGATAGCCGGCTGGAAACCGATAAGCACAAGGGGCGGTATGTGCTGATGGATGCAATGGCTACCAAGAATTGACGGAAACAGACGAATATGTAAGTATCAAAGCATTTTACAGAAAATACTTCTGATACGCCACCGGTAATGTATCAAGTTGTTTAATGCGAACGTCGCGGAAGAAAACCTCCGCGGCTTCGCTTTGCAGCTGGATCTTGCCGCTGGTCATCGGAACCTCTTCGCCGCCGGTTTTAATGTAGCGTGAATTTTTCAAGACCATCACCACGTGGCCGTTCACAATATGCAGACTTTGTCCCTCAAAGCAGATCAGTTCAAGCGTATTCCATTCATTATCAGGCTTTTCGAAATTACCGGAACGCATGCAGAAATAGTCACTTCCTGACTTGAATGTACCAAAAGGCTGACCTTCATCTGCGACGCGGTTCATCACACCTTCGGAAGGAAATGACCGGATATCGATCGCAGAACTGGCCTGGCACCAGAAGTCTCCCATGTGTCCTTCCATAATCTGAAACTCCTGCGAAAGCATCCAGGTACGCCAGTACTCAGCGCCCGCTTCCCCGTTTGAATGGTATAAAATGCCTGAGTCGCGCAGCTTTTGCAACCTGGGTTCGTACTTCTGCTTGCCCCATTTTACCTGCAATTTGAGGTGATAATTTTTGTACGACTGTTTGCTGATCAGGCACCCGTAAATCTCGCCGCTAACGCGCAAAACCGGGCCGCCCGGCTCGTTCAGCACTGAAAAAACCTGACCTTTATCCTTGTTATATCCCACGGGGGCTATTGCTTTACCGGCGGCGTCTACCGGTATTTTTCCATTATAGTTATCTTTGTGTTTATAGCTCAGGTAATTTTCCCATTGACTGAGATCTTTATCCAGAAGAACTTCCCATTCGTCTTTCTCTTGCACAGAAGAAAGGGTGCAAATAGTCGTGAATGCAGCCAGGAGTAAAATTGCTAATCTCATATTCGATTCAGGTTGTAAGTCCGGTAATCTGTTTTTTTACAAAAATAGAAATGAGAAAGCCGGCGCTTTTGTACAAATCCATTATTTGCCGGTAGATTTACATTAACCTCTCTGCCCATGAAAAGATATACACTTCACGAGCCGTTCAGTATTTACCACTTTGAAGCGGATGTGTGGCAGCATTCTGTGCATAAGCACACCTATTTCGAGATCATTTTCATTCTGAATGGAAGCGGGCTGCATCATATCAACGGCCACGCCTACGAATATGTGAGCGGCGACGTTTTCCTGCTGGGACCGGAGGATTTTCACCATTTCGAGATCAGTGAAATCACCGAATTTTGCTTTGTTCGTTTTAACGAAACCGTCGAAAAAGAGCAGCCGGAAGCGGCGTGGCAGCCTATCATCAAAACTTTACTCAGCACCTCTTCGCAAAGCTCCAATTCCATCGTGACCGATAAGCAGGAAAAACAGAAGTTACTGCATTTGCTGGCCGTGCTGGAGGCGGAATGTGCGAATGAAAAGTCTGCTTATTTCGATATGGTGCGGGACAGCATTTTGCGGAGTATGCTGCTTGTACTCGCACGCAATCTTTTCAACCATTCCCCGGCAAGCGAGGCAAAGAAATACTCCGTGGAGGCGATTCTGATGTACGTTCGACAGCACATTTTCGAGCCGGAACGCCTCACTATCGGGCATCTGGCCAGGCAGTTCAATTATGCGCCCGCCTATATCAGCCTCTTTTTCAAACGGCATACCGGCGAGTCGCTCAAACAATATATTATCAGGAGTAAAGTCAGGATCATTGAATCGCGGCTGCTTTACAGTAAACGGTCGCTGACCGAGATCGCAGACGAATTTGGATACACCGATGAAAGCCACCTTTGCAGGCAGTTCCGCAAATACGCAGGTGTTTCGCCTGCCTCGTTCCGCCAGCGCGGGTAGGGTTGCGGTCGATCCTGATCCGCCGGTTCCGGTTGTTGGAAGTTGGTTCGTGAACCGGATTTTAAAAAACTAGTTGGTGACATATTGCCTCTCCATCCGTTTTTGTTAAGTTTATAACTGATACCCTGTCAGGGATATTAGGATCGGAAACAGGCTTTTACCGTGCTGCTATTTGAACTTCTTCTTTTTATTGTGGTCGGAACGTTCGTGTTCATCGTCAGCCTTATCGCTGAATGGATCGAAACGAAATTTCCACCCAGGATCAAGCCGCCCCGGCCCAAACGTCGCCGCGAGATCAAAGCCGATCTGGACTTACTTCACCGGTCTTACCAACTCGGCCTGCTTGATGAAGCCGACTATCTGGATCAGAGTGATGAGCTGATTGACCAGCTGGCGGAGTTGACTTATGGGGAGTAGAGGTAGGAAGGGAGGACGGAGGAAGGGAGGAAGGAGGAAGGGAGGAAAGGGAGGAAGGGAGGATGGAGGATGGAGGAGCTAGTTAGTTTAGTTGTTTTTTGTTGACTACGACATTTTTCATTTTGAAATTCTTGACTGTTTTTTTGTCGTAGTCTGCGTTTTTGGCGGTTATGTTTAGGTTTTCGAAGTTGAAGTTTGATAGTTTATCATAATCGCCGGGGCTTACGTCGAAGAAAACTTCGCATTTCAGGTTAATGTTTTTGAGGCTGATATTGTCGCAATAGGATAGCGGGACGTCTTTTCTTCCTTTTAAATCAAAAAATTGCTTCCAGGGTTTTACGTAGATCAGACTATGTGCATAGCCGTCGATATTTTCGACGCTCACAAACTCATATTTCTGCGGCGTGTCAGGTCGCATTTTGAGCCAGAGTACCCGCATTGCGTTGGTAATGTGACAGTTCCGCATGACGATATTCTTATTATGGATCGCCTCACTGCCGCACGTAAGCGCCGCGTGGCAGAATCCGAAAGTACAGTCTTCGATGATCACATTGGTGTTCGCCCCATTGCCGGCTTGGGTATCTGCATAAGGTCCTTTTCCGCCTTTCAATGCGATCGCATCATCATTTACAGCCAGGTAGCAGCCTTTGATCAGCACATTATTGCACACATCCAGGTCAATTGCGTCGGTACTCGGCGCTTTGATCGGCTCGTGCGGGGCTGTGATTCGTACATTCAGGATCTTGATATTATTGCATTGGTAATAGTGGCTTGTCCAGAAACCTGAATTTTGGAGCGTCACGTCCTGTACCTGCACATCGTTGCTTTTCCAGATAAAAACCAGCCGGGGGCGCGATACTTCCAGATTCGTGCAGTTGGGGTCTTCCTTCCTCCGTTGCCAGAATGCCTTCCAGTAATTAAGGCCATTGCCGTCGATAATCCCTTTTCCCGAGATCGTAAAGCCATTTACACCATAAGCATTTACCAGTGCCGGGAAATAATCCAGCGTTTGTCCCTCCATTCGTGAAGGCATTTTCGGGTAGTCCGCGATCTGGTCGGACCCTTTCAATACCGCGCCTTCCGACAGGTACAAATGTGTTTTGGGCTTGAAAAACAAAGCGCCGCTCAGAAATGTACCTTTTGGAATCACGATCACGCCGCCGCCTTCACTGTGTGCCAGATCAATGATTTTTTGAATAGCGGCAGTTTGTAAAATGCTGCTGTCCGCTGATGCACCGAGTTTCGTAATAACAAATTGTTTGCCCAGATCTTGCAGATCTGTTTTGGAACTATCAGAAAACCAGGCCGGTATTCGGGTTCCGTCGGGAAACGTGGCAGATCTTTCAGTTTGGGAAAATGCGGCATTGGCAATGCAGCAGAGCAATAGCAGGAGCAAACTGTATCTTTTCATGAAAAACGACTGATGGATATCAATCACAATTTGCGATTTTTTTGGTTGAATGCAGCATGTCGAGAATCCGGTTGGCATGCTTTTGCTGTAACTAATTGACAAAGCTACGCGCAGGATTCACTGCGCATTACAACCAAGAGCATGAGCCAAATTGAAGCAAAGGTTTTGTCATTTGAACAAGTCCGGGAGTTGCCCGATTCCTGGTCGGGAGTTGACTACGTTAACCTGCTGATCACCATGGACTACGACAATCCTCAGGAGATCAAAGATGGGGAACTGAAAGAAATGTGCATGATGTCACTCACAGATTTCGAGCCCGAAGAAGCAGCAAAAATTGTACTCGATTACGTAATCGAAGGCCGGCTGACGGAAGGCCAGATCGAAAACTTGTCGCACGAGATATTGACTGAAAAGTTATGGGAAGAATATCCCGAACTGTCCCTGCATCCCGATCTGTTCCGTGCCACGCAGTTACTGTATGAAGCATATAATGGGAAATTTCCCCGCGGAGAAGCGGTTCATTTTCAGCTTAGTATCACCGGTGAAATTGCTGAGTTGGGTGAGCAACCGGAAGCGGCGATTGTCAGGATACTTGCAGCAGGAATGTCCGATCGCAGCCTGATCCACCGTCTATTTACCGATCAGCTCCAAGGCGGCAAATTTGAAGAAGCGAAGGATATCCTCTGGAAGCTGGAAACGATTTCCCGGGATGAAAATTCAGTCACTTACGATATCGTCAGCTCATCTTACTGGCTCGACGAGATCAAATATGCGGGTACTTACCAAGCGGAGGTCATCGCCAGTGCCGCAGAAGAAGACGCGGAATAGGATAAGCAAACCTGGCGGGATCTCCGGAACCCGCCAGATTTTGATATCTCCTAATTATTCCCTCTTAAAAAACTCACCGAAATGCCATAATATCCCGGAAGGATCGTGCAGGAAGCATTCTCTGCCCCAATAATCGGTCTTAATCGGCGTCAATCTCACACCTTCATATTTTCCGGGCAGATCCAGCGCCTGCAAATCAGCATAGTAACGCTCCACATCATCCACTTCGAGGAAGATCATGCTGTTATCTATCCAATCTTTGATATAATAATCCTGCAAATAAAAGGCCAGCTGACCGAGCTTAAACACTGAAAAGTTGTGCTCCAATACAACTTCCTCAAACCCAAGATCCCGGTAAAACCGCCTCGATACCTCAAAATCCTTCGCCCCAATAAACGGCCGCATTGATATGGCGTTGTGTTTCATAGTTTTTTATTTAAATATATCCGGTTTCTAACCGCTAATCTGGTTTTCACAGCCTAATAGTAAACGGGTTCACTACAAAAGTGTCAATTATGGGAGTTTAACGATATTAGTCATAACGATTTTCTATATTTGAACTTAACTTATAAGTGAAGCGTATTCATATTGAGAAATACTCTAAAAATAAAAAACTGTCAATCTATACTGTCAGATATGATGATTGTGTTGAAAATGAGACGGATATATTTTTGGATAAGTACCTTCGTCTGGGCTTTGAAGAAGATGTAATGATGATAAAAAGTTGGCT
Organism: Dyadobacter sp. CY343; assembly: GCF_021390335.1. Lineage (GTDB taxonomy): Bacteria > Bacteroidota > Bacteroidia > Cytophagales > Spirosomataceae > Dyadobacter. The sequence goes on from NZ_JAJUXK010000001.1 coordinate 1,263,667, forward strand.
CAGAAACCTTGAAAATAGGGGGGCCATGGAACATTATTTCAGGCACGAGAAAAGGGCAAACGCGGGGCCGATTGGATTTTCAAAGTTGAGAATTTATTGCATTCGCTGCCATGAGAATCTGATTATCTTGGATGGAGGCGGAGAGAAAAAAGGCCAGAAAACGCAGGATGGAGCAGAAACGAACACAGCTATGGAACTGATGAATGCAGTGGATATCGCGTTTGTGGAAAAAATCAAGGACCGTGACATTGTATATTCTTTCGATAGGATGGATTTGTCAGGTGAACTTTTTGTAGATATAACTTAGCTATGGGTAGACTGGATTCAATAGAAGCTAATAAGTCAATTAGCAGATTTGTTGACAAGAGTTTCGATATTTCAGACAGGATTGTTGAAATCCTTACACGGAAAAAGATAAGCCAGAGGCAGTTTGCAGCAATGTTAGGGAAAAGTGAGTCTGAAGTAAGCAAATGGCTATCGGGCACTCATAATTTCACTATCAAGACTATTGCACATTTGGAGGTAGTGTTGGAAGCAGTTATCATGGCAGTTATGAATGACAGCTTGGAGAGCAATGGAATTGAGTACGAAGATAAGGCACCAATCGCCGATTTTGTTGATTGCGAGAGCTGTTTAGACCATTTGGACGTTCCTTATTTAAGGGCTGAAAATCCGGTTAAATTTGTTGAGTACTCTGTTTCTTGAATCGTCGTGCTGGAAAAGATTGATATAAAGATCATTGACAGTAGCCTGGATAAGCTATATATAGAGAACCCAGTTGCAAAAGATTCCATCGTCTCCTTTCGCTTCAAGGTTGACAAATTTAAAGCTCAAATTGAGACTGGTGAGCATAGATTACTAATGGTAACCAGCCGGGTTGAAATCTTTGCAATCCCTCAGACGCCGACAAATGAGGTGATCAAATTAGAGGCAACCATATCATCAGTTTTTAAGGTCAAAGACATTGACAGCGTGTTGGATTTAGGAGACCATAAAATCCGTAATAAGGATTTGATGTTGAAAATATTCGACTTGGCATATTCCACCGCAAGAGGACTTCTGAGTGCCGCTGGCAGAGGAACAACCTTCCATAGTGCGCTCCTTCCGATAGTAGATCCAACAAGAATGGCATCAGGCTTTGAAGAACTGGTCACGTTAGACTTCAGTTATCTGAAATAATTCCCAACCCAATATTGACTTATCTGAATTTCCTATGCTACGAAAGGGCCCGGCTAGAACGCTGTGTCGCTCTTGTCGTTTAAAAAAGAAGCAAATAGAAACTAATCGAAGAAAAAAGGAAATATATTGAGTGAAAACGAAGTATAGATCGAAGGCAATAGGCTTATGCTGATAATTGGTAAGACTTTTAAAAGTCGGCCGTGTTCAGCATCCTGATGCCAGCAATATCTATTCGTCAGGCAGCGTGCGTGCTGCCTGTTTTTTTACACAAACTATTGAAAAACAATGCATTATTTGTCAAGAATCACAGTCCTGGTTGCATTGCTGATTGGCCAGAAAGCTTTTGCCCAGGAAGCTTATCAGGCTAATTGGCAGTCTTTGGAAAAACATAAGGAAGTACCTGAATGGATGCGCGATGCGAAATTCGGGATTTACTGTCACTGGGGCGTATATGCGGTGCCTGCCTATAACAATGAACACTATATTCAGCACATGCACAACGACAGTCCCGACTATTCGAAGCTGGGTACCTATAAGCGGCATTTAGCGCTTTACGGGCCGCTGGAAAAGTTTGACTACCATGATTTTATTCCGATGTTCAAAGGTGAAAAGTTCGATTCGGAAGAGTGGGCTGATCTTTTCGTAAAAGGCGGCGCGCGTTTCGCAGGGCCGGTAGCAGAACACCACGACGGATTTGCAATGTGGGACAGCGACCTTACCCCGTTCAATGCAAAGGATATGGGGCCAAAGCGCGATGTAGTAGGTGAGTTGGAAAAGTCAATACGGAAACGCGGGATGAAATTTTTCACTTCCCTGCACCACGAACTCAATTATACCAATGTGAAAATGAAGCCCGGCTGGGCTGGTAGCGATCCGAAATATGCTAAACTGTACGGATCGACGATGAAAAAGGAGGAATGGGAGCAAATGTGGATGGACAAATGCAACGAGCTGATCGACAAATACCACCCCGATGTGATTTACCACGACGCCTGGCTTGAACAGGTTCCGACACAAAATATCCAGAAATACCTTGCGCATTATTTTAATGAAGCCGACAAGCGGAATCAGGATGTGATCGTGACTTACAAAGGCGAAGATCTGCCTGCGGGCGTGGGTATGGAGGATCACGAAAATTCGAATCCCGACAAGATCATCGAAAAACCCTGGCTCTGCGATTACTCGATCGGGACCGGGCTATCGTATTCGTGGGGCCACACCGATGGCATGGAAATCAGGCCGGCAAAGGAAATTATCCATACGCTTGTGGAAGTGGTGAGCAAGAATGGCCAAATGCTTTTGAACCTGTCGCCACGCGCCGACGGGACTTTTCCTGAGGAACAGAAAGAGGTAGTTTATAAAGTTGGCCGCTGGATGTGGTCGTTTGGTGAGTCGCTGTACGAAACGCGGCCGTTTTCGGTTTTCGGAGAAACTACCGCGGCAAAACAGCAGGTTTTTTACACACAAAAAGGCAAAACGATTTACGCGATTTTCCTGGAATGGCCGGAAGCGGGCGTGGCAGTTAGTTTGAAGGAATTAAATGCAAAGTCCCTGCCGGGTAAAGTGAAGGCTGTCCATTTGCTAGGTTTAAAAAATCTGGTTAAATGCGAAAGTCAGCTAAACGCAGCGGGACTGAAACTGACAGTGCCGGCGAAAACGCGCGTGCCTTCTGATATTGCTTATGTTTTCAAAATCGAAACTGAATAGTTCATTAATATGCAACTGACTAAAATAATGCGCAACTGTCTGTTCCTGATCACTTTGCTGGTGAGTGCGGGTTTGGGAAACACTGTTGTTGCCAATGAAAACAAACCGGTGAAAGAGGCGATCGAGATCGTTGTAACAGGAGCAAAAAATGACCGCATTGATTTCGGAGTAACCCGCCTGACGAAGGCGTTGAATGCGGCCGGGTATACTGTCAGTTCAGGTAAATTGATTAAAAAAGGTGCTGGAAAACGGCTGATAGTTGGGTTGTTGGATGAAGTGGATATTCAAAAAAATTCTTGCAAAACAGGGCGCTGACAAGCCAGGTAAGGAAGGATATATTTTAAATACAAATGCAAACCAGACCGTGATCGCGGGCGCAGATGCGTCGGGGGCATTGTACGGTTGTCTGGACCTGGCGGAGCGCATTGCGAAATCCGGCAAATTACCTGCGCAGCTTGCTGTGAAAGACCAGCCTGAAATGGTCATGCGGGGCGCGTGTATCGGAATTCAAAAACCGGAATATCTTCCGGGTCGGACAGTTTACGAATATCCCTATACACCCGAAAATTTCCCGTGGCTGTATGATAAGGCATTGTGGATCAAGTATCTGGATATGCTGGTGGACAACCGCATGAATTCCTTGTATCTGTGGAACGGGCACCCTTTTGCGTCTTTGGTAAAACTGAAAGACTACCCTTACGCGTTGGAAGTGGACGAGGAGACTTTTAAGAAGAATGAAGAAATATTTAGCTTCCTAACGAAAGAGGCGGACAAACGGGGTATCTGGGTTATCCAGATGTTTTACAATATCATAGTTTCAAAACCATTTGCCGAAAAACACAATATCAAAACGCAGGACAGAAAACGCCCGATCACGCCGCTGATATCTGATTATACCCGGAAATCGATCGCTGCATTTGTCGAGAAATACCCAAATGTGGGTTTGCTGATCACATTGGGCGAGGCAATGGAAGGCGACGATACGGATGTGGAGTGGTTTACCAAAACCATTATCCCGGGTGTAAAAGACGGGCTGGCTGCATTGAAAACGGATGTCCAGCCGCCAATCGTGCTGAGAGGCCACGACACGAATCCGCAAATGGTAATGAAAGCTGCATTGCCGATCTATAAAAGTTTGTACACGATGAACAAGTACAACGGCGAGGCGCTGACGACCTACCAGCCGCGCGGGCCGTGGGCAAAAATGCACCGGGAAATGAGCGAGCTGGGTTCTATCCATATTGAAAATGTCCACATTCTGGCCAATCTGGAACCTTTCCGCTATGGATCAGCTGATTTTATCCGAAAAAGTGTGCAGGCAATGCACGACGTGCACGGAGCAAACGGACTGCACATTTATCCGGAAGCTTCGTACCGGGACTGGCCCTATTCGGCCGACAATGTAAGCCCGCGCCAGTTGCAGATCGATCGCGATTGGATGTGGTACAAAGCATGGGCGCGTTATGCATGGAACTGCCGGAGAGACCGTACGGAAGAAGTAAAATACTGGTCAGAGGAGCTGGATAAGACATTTGATACCCAAAATCACGGAGGCGATATTCTGGAAGCTTACGAGCAGGCGGGAGAAATTACGCCCAAGTTGCTGCGCCGGTTTGGGATCACAAACGGAAACCGGCAGACGCTCACGCTGGGTATGACAATGAGCCAGCTGGTGAACCCGAAAAAACACCGCGTGTGGCCCGAGCTGTATAATTCGGACGGGCCGGAAGGGGAAACTTTGACTGAGTTTGTTGAGAAAAATTTGAAAGGCGAAAAGCACATTGGCGAGACGCCGGAGCAGGTTATCAAGGAAGTTGTGCAGCACGGACAGTTTTCAGTAGAGGCAATCGATCGCGCGCAGCCTTTTGTCAAGAAAGAAAAAGAGGAATTTCAGCGTATCAGGAACGACATGTATTGCCACCGGGCACTGGCGGATTTTTTCTCAGAAAAGGTGCAGGCGGCGGAGCTGGTTTTGAAATATACCCACTCAAAAAGCATCGCCGATCTGAAAAACGCAGTGCCGCATCTGGAAAAAAGTGTAGCGCATTTTAAGGAGCTGGCAAACCTGACAAAGGATACTTATCTCTACGCGAATAGCATGCAAACTGCCCAGCGCCGCGTTCCTGTGGGTGGAAATGATGGAAAAAACAAAACCTGGGTTGAGCTGTTGCCGTTTTACGAGGAAGAATTAAAGCAATTTAAAAAGCACCTGACTTTGCTGGAAAGTGGGAAAAGTGCGGAAGAACTCGTTGCGAAATTGGAACCGGTAGCTGTGACACTGCAAGACAAAAATGTAGAAATGTTCACTTTGGCGAAAGGAGAGCCACTTTTCTCAGACCGTGAATCGGCAATTACCGGCCTGGCCGCCGAGCTTTCAGTGCTGAAAGGGATACGCTTGAATGCAGGCGAATTGGCGGATAAGCAGACTTCGATTTCTTTTTCCAGCAAAACACCTGTGAAAGTGCTGGTAGGCTATTTTCAATCTAAGGATAAACCCTATCTCGCTGTGCCAAATCTGGAAACGGACGCAACTGGTAACGATTTCGGTCAGGCGGAAGCGAAAATTACCGCGGCGCTCACGGTAAAGGGACTTCCAAATATTAACGTGCATTCCTACACCTTCCCGGCCGGAAATAACACGCTGGTTCCTGGGAAAGGGATTTTTACAGTGCTTGGTTTTATCGACGGCGATACCGAGATCAAACCGTACGCTGCCGCAATGGGAAGTGATGGCGGAGCCAGGAATATCGACTGGTTATTTGAATAGGTCCGGCAGCAAAAATCAGGCTCTATTTTAACGCACTTTTAGGATCCCTTTCATCACGAATGAATGTCCCGGAAAGCTGCAAATAAATGAATAGTCTCCTGGTCAAGCTCGATCTCTGTGAATGGAAGGGAAGTGATCTGTGCTTCGGCAGCTGCATTCAGCAAGCAAAACACAGCAATGAACACGATTTGAAGGTATCTTGAATTAAATATCGCAACAGCTGACATAGTCTGAATTCCGGAATTAGTATTGCAATTGTAATATTATATTTTCAATTACTAACTTTTATTTTCCTTTATTTATTAATTCTTTGTTTTGTAAAATAGCGTTTCGGCCATGTCCACCGCCGGACGTAATTTGTCCGATTCTGGACAACCGATATTCTATGATATAGGATATCGTACTGATTATAAGCTGAAAGGCGGGTTTGCTGTCGCTGGCATGTCTATTTTCCTGATAGACCAAACGCATCGTCCGGAAACGGATTTCCTGTCAACTCATTTACTCAATGCGACCATGATCAGTAACTATTTCAAAATTGCCTGGCGTAACCTGTTGAAAAGCAAGTTTTACACGCTCATCAATGGAGCCGGGCTTACACTAGGGCTGGGAGTGGGGATATTGATCTTGCTTTGGGTACAGGATGAACTCAGTTTTGACCGTTTCCATAAAAATTCGGAAGCGATCTATAAGCTAGAAAATTTGGTCGGTACAGGTTCCAGCAAGCAGATCTGGACCAGTACTGTCGCACCAATCGCTGTTTTGGGGACGCGCGAACTGCCTGAGATCAAAGCGGCTGTGCGGATGTCGTATAACCAGTCCTACATTTTATTCCGGTACAAAGACAAGGTTTTCAACGAAGAGAAATCGATGTTTACAGACCCTGGCTTATTTTCAGTTTTTGATTTTAACCTCATAAAAGGAGATCCTGCGAAACCATTTATAGACGATAATTCGATCGTTCTGACCGAAACCACTGCCAGGAAATACTTTGGCGACGAGGATCCGATCGGGAAGGTAATGGGTGCAAACGATCGACGTAATTTCACAGTAACCGGGATAGTGCGGGATCTTCCCAAAAACTCCACGGTACAGGGTGAAATGTTTTTGCCTATCGGAAAGCTTTTTAAGGATATGTACAGCAGCCGGCCCGACGGCAGGAACAGGGACAATGATTTTCATCAATTCAACTACGATACTTATTTTCTGCTGCAACCAAACGTGCAAATTGCCAAGCTGGCCGTTAAGCTCCGGAACATCCATTTGCGCAATAAACCCGACGATACCGACCTTACCTACCTGCTGGTGCCGCTTGTGAAAAAGCACCTTTATCAATCCGACGGATCGAATGGCGGCATCGAAACCGTACGCATGTTTGTCGTGATTGCGCTGCTGATATTGGGCATTGCCTGCATTAACTACGTCAATCTGTCGACAGCGCGCGCGATGTTGCGGGCAAAAGAAGTGAGTATGCGCAAAATTGTCGGTGCGGCACGGCGACAGCTTTTTACGCAATTCATTGTAGAAACTGCACTAATTTTCGGGATTGCCTCCGCAGTTGCGGTATTGTTTATTTACTCATTACTACCCCTTTACAATCAGCTTTCGGGGAAAGACCTCACCTTTGACCTGACCAATATCCAGATCTGGAAAGTGATCGCGCTGACGCTTCTGGGCACATTAGCGGTATCAAGTATTTACCCGGCGGTATTATTATCGTCTTTCGATCCCCTCAGGGCTTTTAAAGGCAAGGCTTCGACGCAAATCAGCGACGTTGCATTGCGTAAGGTGCTCGTTATAACCCAATTTGCAGTTTCTGTGATCCTGATCATCGGCACATTTGTGATCAGCAGCCAGCTCAAATACATTCGTTCCAAAGCATTGGGTTACGACAAAGCGCATGTGCTTTCATTTAATATGCGGGAAATGGGCAAGCACTTCGAGGCGGTGAAAGCGGATCTGCTCAGCCAGCCGGGCATTACCAGTGTGACAAGGGCTAGTTCCTTCATTATCAGCATCGGTAGCCAAACGGGCAGCAACGACTGGGATGGAAAGGAAAAGGGTGAAACCATGATGATAAGGCCAATGGCGATCGAAAAGGATTTCCTGTCATTTTTTAAAATGCAGCTCGCATACGGAGCTGGATTTAAAGGTTCGGTTTCGGACAGCACCCATTTTATACTAAACGAAACAGCCGTGAAAGCAGCCCGGTTGACAGATCCTATCGGAAAGCGGTTTAAGCTCTGGGATAGGGAAGGTACTATTATTGGTGTGGTCAAAGATTTTCACGCTTCCTCGATGCGGCAAACGATAGACCCGGCGGTATTTTACTACGAGCCCGGCGATTCCTATCAGATTTACATTAAAACTACCGGCCAGAATGCGGAAAATGCAATCGCAGCCGCCGGCCTTTCGTGGAAAAAATATAATGGGGATTTCGAGTTCCACTACGCGTTTCTGGATCAGGCATTCAATGATCTTTACAGGTCCGAGCAGCAGAGCGGCACACTTTTCAATTTGTTTGCAGGTATTGCGATCCTGATATCCTGCCTTGGATTATTTGGTCTGGCCGCCTACACAGCGCAGGTGCGCAAGCGTGAAATCGGGGTCCGGAAGGTTTTGGGTTCCAGTGTGGCCGGTATTGTAGGTTTGCTCGCAAAGGATTTTATCCAGCTTATCCTGGTCGCCATCGTGATCGCGGTACCTGTTGCTTGGTATAGTATGAATAGCTGGTTGCAGGATTTTGCGTATAAAATCAGTCTTTCCTGGTGGATGTTCGCGGCTGCGGGAGGAATGGCGCTCGCTGTGGCTATGCTCACGATCAGCTATCAGAGCATTCGGGCGGCTTTGATGAATCCGGTGAAAAGTTTACGCAGCGAATAATCTTAAATTGTCGAAACTGGCTCGTGCCGGATCGGGAAGTTGCAGGAATTGGCGATAAAACAATATTCGTGTGCCTTATGGTGCAGTTCGTTCGCTTTTTGAAGCATACTTTCATCCGAAACTTTTACTACGGGATATAATATAATTTCCGTAAAACGGCCGCTGCCATTGTCAGTTTCTTCCATTGTTCCACTCGCCCGGTCCTGATATTCGAGCACTACCACGCCCGCTTCGGTGCACAAATGCAGGTACCAGAGCATGTGGCAGGAAGCGATCGAGGCTACAAACAATTCTTCCGGATTATGCCTGGTCCGGTCACCGCGGAAAGCTGGATCCGAGGAGAGATCGATCCCGGGCTTGCCTTCAATTTTTGCGATGTGACTTCTTTCATAGGCGCGGTAGTCGGCCGTACCCCGGCCGGTATTGCCGGTCCATTCAATGGTAGTTTTATAATGATGTTGCCGCATTTGCTTCTATTCGGGAAAAGTTTAGCCTGCTTTTTTAATGCAAAATAACCTTTGAAATTGAGAAAAGGAACTGTGTTTCAAAGTGAAACAGAGGATGCTCCCAGTTACGTTTAGTGTGTAGGGTATGGTCTTTTTAGGTTGAGGTAGAAAACTGATTTATCAAAAATTTAAACCGGGGAGATCATGAATATTACATTGGAACAGGCAGAAGCTATTATTGCCGCAGCAAAATCAAAAGCGACGGAAATCAATACAAAAATGAATATCAGCGTAGTAGATACGGGAGCAAATCTGGTAGCGTTCGCACGTATGGACGGAGCCTGGCTCGGATCGGTTGATATTTCGTTAAAAAAGGCGAAAACGGCCGTTTGGTTTACTATGGACACTGCCGCACTCAGCCCGCTGGTACAGCCTGGCGCACCGCTATATAACATTGAGCATTCGAATGGCGGACTTATTACGTTCCCCGGTGGTGTTGTGATTAAAAACTCAGGCGGAGAAATAATCGGCGCGATCGGTGTCAGTGGCAGTACCGTAGACGACGATCATGAAGTGGCTGAAGCCGGCGCGACTTCGCTATAATTGAAAGTCCCGGCCGCAAGATAGGCCGGGACTTTTGACCCCATTTGGTTAGATTGGCAACACGAAATAATTTTATTTCGAAAAACTTGTCCGGAAAACTGCCGTTCAGGTACTATACCAGAAAATCTGACTATGAAAAAATTCTTATTGCTTATCCGTGAAGACCTTGTGCGGCTTTCCGGGATGTCGGAAGAAGAAATGCAGCAGGATATTGCCGAGATGAATAGCTGGGTGGAAGAACTGATCAAGTTCGACAGCTTCATCGCGGGCGAACCGCTTGAAAACGAATCCAGGATCGTAGGAAAGCAGGTCGACACCGACGGATTGTTAATGGACGCGAAAGAAGGAATCAGCGGCTACCTGATCATTCAGGCGGAAACTTTACAGCAGGCCGCTGCGATCGCCGCGCAATGCCCGCAGATAATCCAGGACAAGATCAGCATTGAAGTGCGGCCGATCATGGATACGCAGCAAGAGCCGTGACGAAGAATATTTCGGACTTGATTTCTGAGCTTCACCGCCATCATTTCGGAAAAATGGTGGCGGTTTTGATGTATCATACCGGCATTGAAGAGATCGCGCTTTCGGAGGATATCGTGCAGGAAGCCTTTGCAATCGCCTCGGATAAATGGAGGGAAAATGTACCCGATCAGCCCGAAGCGTGGCTTTACGCTACGATCAGGAATATCGCATACAAGCATTTGAAAAAACAGAAACCTGCCCGATTGGAAACGGATGATTATGTGATTGTTGATGCTCGGTTTACCGATGATCAGGACTTGCTCCGCGTGCTTTTTGGTTGCCTGCAACCGGCTTTTCCTCCCAAGGTGCAGCTGGTGGTGGTATTGAAATATGTGTGCGGATTAAAGACAAAACAAATCGCGGCGCTCCTGGCTTCTGGAGAGGATACCATTCAAAAGATCATTTATCGCTGGCGTGCGGAACAGTCGCGTGATAATTTCTCCGCCGTAGATATGCCGGAAAACATCAGTGCGCAGAAGGTCAGAATGGCGTTGAAAGTGCTTTATGTGATGTTTACCGCAGGATATCAGCTTTCTGATTCCGGCCAATTGTCGGACGAACGGCTTTGCGAAGACGCGCTGAGCCTGTTACAGGAAATGATGAAAATGGGTATTGCTGGAAACGGGGAAGTGAAAGCTTTGTATGCGTTACTCTTGTACAACCTGGCGCGGGCGGAGTCAAGGACCAACCAGCCCGACGAACTGACCACGCTCGCTACACAGGACCGAAGCCGCTGGGATCAGGAAATGATCGCTTTGGCCAACCATTACCTCTTACTTTCTCAAAAGGAATCTGCATTCGCAAGCGCGTGGCAGCTGGAAGCGGCGATTGCCTACAAGCACACGCAGGCCCGCACGTTTGACGAAACCGACTGGCCCGGTATTGCAAAGCTTTACGGGAAACTTGTGTTACTCAATTCCTCTCCGTTCACGAAACTCGGTCAGGCAGCTGCCTTGTATTTCGGCGGAAACGAAGCTGGCGCTATCGAAATTTTAAAGCAACTCAATGCAAACCGCTTTTTTCAGAACTATCACCTCATCCATTGTTTCTGGGCAAAAATATATGCGGACAAAAACGAAATTTCCAACGCATTAGCCAGCTACAAAAAAGCACTAAGCTGCCCGGTCAATGCTTTTGAGAGAAAGTTTGTAGAGCGGGAAATTGGGAGGTTGGAGGTATAATCACTCCTCATCATCTTCAACCCCCTCAAAATAATTCACCACCGTCATTAACGGTAACGTGGTTGTATCCGCTGCATTGGACATTTGAATTACTGCGCGTTCGTTGTTTTTTTCATCAAAGCCCGCAAAGTAGCCTTCAATTACCTCGCCCGGCCGGACTTTGTAAGTAATCGTTTTATCAATGTATTTCGAAGCTCTTTTTTGAAGCCCCGTAAGTTCTAGTTCTGGCATAATATAGATAGCTTAATTGTCCCAAAAAATCAATTTTCTTACCAGCGCATTTCTTCTATTTCTTTGGCCAGTCTGCCATTAATGTCGGATTTAGCATTTAAAAACAAAAAAATAGCCGCGCCGCGCTCTCTGGCATACCGATAGGTGACCGAATCCGTAATTGCTCCGCTGGTAAAAAGCTGCCCTGTTTCCTTCATTTCCGCTTCCGTTTCCCACCCATTTTTGACGCGAACCAGGTGTTTGTATTTCTTGCTAAGGTCAAACCAATTGACATAATCCGCATTGAAAGTCACCGCACGGATTCCCTTTTTTGAATAGTAATTAATCGCGCCAGCCTGCCCGTAGTTGTCGCAGAGTACGAGTGTATTTTCTGGGTCAGGTGATTTGGTATAAGCGGCGTCAACCTTTTCTGCCAGCTCTTTCCAGCCGACCATATCAGCAAAGTCCTGCGGAATCTCATGGTCTTTTCCATCTTCCCAGCGAAGCAAACCGGCCCGTTTGAAACGTTGAGAGTTAGCAACGATTTTTTCAGGTGTCTGATTGGGGAAAGCCACCCGTGCGACCGGGATAAAAATAGTCGCGGGAATGATGATATATGCAGCACGGATCCACTTAGACTTAATTTTCGCCGAAACAAAAACTGCCCCGAAAGCCAGGTAAATGGGGTAAATGCCGATTGCATAATATCCTTTTGCTCTCAAAAAAACGAACACAGCCAGTGTGAAAATGATCGAGAAAAAAAATAGGCGGTATTTTTCAAACGGCTTATAAAAAAGAAGTGCGTACAGGCCGGGGACCAGCACGATTATCCCGCCAACGAAATATATAAATTGCTCTTTGAAAAAATCGGCGGGTGTAACATTTACCAGCTGTGTTTCGGCCAATATCTTCATGTGGTGAAACACTGGAAAATCGTTTTGATACTGCCAGATCAGGTTGGGTGAGATCAATACAAGGCTTATCAGTAATGCGAGAAAGAACGGGCGGGTAACCAGCAGCTGGCGGTGTTTGGTTAGTAAAATGGAAGGAAGTAACCCTATGATCAGAAACGCGACATTGTATTTATTGAGAAAACCGAATGCAAAAACGACTGCAAACCAGTACAGCCACTTTGGTTTGTTGGTTTGAATGTATTTGATCAAAAGAAAATACAGCGTTGCCCAGCAAAGCACGTCCACCGAATTGGGCTGAAAAAGCTGGTTCAATCTCATCAGCGCAGAAAATAAGGTACACGTAGCGGCAAGTGCGCAAGCATATAAGCCGCCTTTCAAAGTTTCGGTTGTTTTCCAGACGACCCAGATTGTCAGTGCGCCACACAGGGCAGGGAAGAACCGGACCCAGAAAACGCCATTTCCAAGCCATTTGATCAGGGTCGCGATCCAGGAAGTGACCGGCGGGACAGATAGGTAGCCCCAGGCTAGATGGTTCGCCTGGTCCAGATGCAGGTATTCATCGCGGTGCAGATCGTATTCAGGAATGATCAGTAAATATTGCAGTACAAACTTCAAAACAATAAAAACACATAAGAGCGTATTCGCTTTTGTCATGAATCCGGAATATTAAGGCTGGGCGCAGCTGGTTGTTTTGCGCAGATTTTAAAGTTAAAGCAGTATCTGGTCAAAAATCTAATTTTTGGAAGAAGAATATTTAACCCGTGTTATATTGTGATCTAAATCGAATCAGACAAAATTACACGAACTATGCCCATTCACGTCGCCATTACGCGCAAGGTTCTTCCGGGAAGAGAAGCGGAATTTAAAGAGGCGCTTCGCCGGTTTCTGGGCGAATCCTTTTTGCACGGGGGCGTGCAGGGCGCGGGTATGATCACGCCGCTGCCCGGAGACGACAGCGGGGAAATCGGTATTCTGCGGACATTCGCCGATGAATCCGAGCGCGATGCATTCTATCATTCACAATTGTTCAAAGACTGGGAAGCATTTGCGTCAACACTGACCGAGGAGCCGAATTACCGCCAGCTTACCGGCCTGGAAGCGTGGTTCCGTGCGCCTGTTCAGCCGCCGCGCTGGAAAATGGCCGTCGCTACCTTGTGCGGTGTTTATCCCACAAGTCTGTTTCTTCAATTTACCGTCGGGCCGCTTATTAAAGAGCTACCTTCGTCACTGCGGACATTGATAATCGCCGCCTGCATGGTAGGAATATTAACCTGGATCGTGATGCCCAACGTCACAAAACTGCTGAGGTCCTGGCTTCGTAGCGGCGACTAGTTCGGCGGTTGGTTTATAATGCTGAGTTTTTTCAGTTCCTGGTCAAAGTCACTTTCGAAGTTATGGTCTTGCCCAAAGTAATCTTTCCCAAATCGCTTACCCTGTTTAAGCCGCTCGTCGTCCAGCACGAATCCTTTGATAATAAATTCCCGTAGCGTCTTTGTAGCCCATATCCTGAATTGTGTAGCCTGGAAGCTACTTACACGGTAGCCCACAGCGATAATCGCGTCTAAATTATAGAATGATGTCAGGTAACGTTTACCGTCTGCGGCAGTTGTTTCCATTTTGGAAATAACTGCATCTTCCTCCAATTCGCCACTTTCGAATATATTTTTCAAGTGTTTGCTTATCGCCGGAACTTCCACAGCAAACAATTCTGCTAACCGTTTCTGGCTCAGCCAAAAAGTTTCGTCATTGAATATAACTTCAACTTTAACGTGGCCCGCGGGGGAGCTGTAAAAAATGATATCCGATTGCTGATTCTCCATAGTTGTTGTGACGTTATAATGTGTCTTAGTTTGATGAATAGCTGATTTTCCTATGCGGACAAGGTAAACTCTTTTCCGGAAAATAGCGATTGGAATGAACGAACGGGTTCCGTTGAGTTATCCTGGAAAATATTTTCAGAATAGTATTGTACTAATCGGTACAATATACTACCTTTGATTCATCAACGAAAAAGAAATGGCTGGCAGACCTAAAATATATGACGAATCGGAGGCGCTGGATCAGGCGGTGAAGGTGTTTTGGGAACGGGGGTATTCGAATGCTTCGGCGGATGAATTACTGAAAGCAATGGGTATCGGGAAAGGCAGTTTTTACCTGGCGTTTAAAGGGGGGAAGCAGGAGCTTTTTGAAAAAACAATGAAGCGTGTAGTCGACCAGAATTTCAGGGAATTCAGAAATGCAGTGGCGACTTGCGATAATCCGGTGCAGCTCGTGCGTGACTTTTTTATGTCACTGGCGGGTGCAGAGTCACCGATCGGTAATAAAGGCTGCTATTTCGGAAATGCATTGGTGCAGATCAGCGGGCAGGATTCAGGATTAAAGATCATGGCGGCAGAGAACCTGCAATTGCTGGAAACCATTTTTGAGGAAGCGATGCAGCGGGGAAAACAAATGGGATTACTCCGGACGGCAATATCCCCTCAAATGCTCGCCGCTTACCTGATCAACTTGTGGAACGGGTTCAACCTGACCAGAAGAATGGAAGACAACCCGGAGAAGCTGCTGAACCTGATCCGGCTGAACCTGGAAATAATTGAGTAAATATTTTTTTAGCCTAATTTGTACCGAACAGTACAGTATTAATTTTAACCATAAACAAAAAAACGATGAAACGTAACGCAACAGCGGTTTGGCAGGGAGACATTAAATCAGGCGCCGGACATTTAACCACGCAGAGCACAACCTTGAACCAAACACAATATTCATTCAACAGCCGTTTTGCGGATGGAGTAGGTACAAATCCCGAAGAATTGCTGGCCGCCGCCCACGCAGGTTGTTTTACAATGAAACTGGATCTGGACCTCACACAGGCCGGTTATAAGGTAGATACGCTGGAAACGAAGTCGGTGATTACGCTGGATAACGGTAAGATCACCCTTTCAGAATTGACCTTACAGGCGAAGGTACCCGGCATTAGTGAAGAGGAATTTCAGCGGATCGCGAAGGGAGCAGAGGAAACCTGCCCGGTAAGTGGTGCATTCAGTTTTGAGATCACTCTTAATGCAACTCTGGTTACTGAATAAGGAAGATCTTACTAAAAAAGTGAGGCTGATTTAATAAAATCAGCCTCACTTTTTTTGCTATAAATCGTCTTTATCGACGGGTTTTTGCTGCTCATTCATCTGTTTCGCAGCAATGCTGTCCGGCGTCACAGCAGACATTGCCATTTGCAGTTTGTTTTTCAGCCCCGAGATGACCTTATCATCGCCTGCCATTAATGCCTTGTAACCGTCCAGAGCCACGTCAGCGGGATCAGCTTTGGCGCTTTCGTCTTGGATCGCTTTGCTGTCCTGCATGTCCGCTTTGTTGAAAAAGTCGGTATCAGTAACGCCCGGCAACAATGCGGTGACCGTCACTCCGGTATCTTTTAATTCTTCGCGTATCCCTTCCGAAAAGGAAAGCACAAACGCTTTGGTACCGTGATAAACGGCCTGCCAAGGTCCCGGCACCTTACTTGCAATGGACGCCAGGTTCAGGATTTTACCCGAATTTCTCGCAACCATATCCGTCAGGAAGCATTTGGTAAGGATAACCAGTGAGCCGATATTCAGGTCGATGATCTGCAATTCACGGTCGATGTCGGTCTGGTCAAACTTTCCGTAAACTCCCTGGCCGGCATTATTGACCAGCACATCAATCTCAATATCACGCTGCTTGATTTCCGCATACAGTGAAAATGCCTGCTCGCGGTCGAAAAGGTCTTTTGGAATGATAACAATGTCAATACCCGGCTTTTGCAGTAGGCTCGCAGTTTCGTGCAGTTCCGTCAAATCCCTTGCAGTAATGACCAGATTGTATCCGTCTTTCACAAACAACTTCGCCAGTTCTAATCCAATGCCGCTTGTAGCGCCGGTGATAAGTGCGTATTTTCCTGTATTTTCCATAATTCTAAGGATAGTTTGTTGATCTGAAATGTGTGTTCGATCTAAAACCGTGCCAAAATCCGGCTGGCATATTTCTTTTCAGATCCGGCCAACTTCACAATAATAAATTTGAAAAATGGACGAGAAAAACTACACAGGCGCCGTGCCCGAAAATACAGACGGCAGCGTCGTCAACGCAGCGAGTAAAAAGGATCTGTCAACCATCGAAGAAGCGCGTAACCTTTATCAGGTTGCCAGAGAAAGGTTGCTGGACGTAAATAACTGGGACAAATCAGGTAGCGCCGGGGAGTTTGCATTGATGGACCGCGCCGGAAATCCGTTGCAGCAGAATGCGGAAGAAGGGTTACTGATCCGTATTGATATACCCGGCCCGGGCACGAAAGCGGCCGACGGTTTCGACTGGGTAAGGATCGAAAAGGTTAAGAATTTCGAGTCCGAGGACGTGCAAAGTCTGGCGATTCGCGTGCGTCCTGTGGCTGCGCCTACATCAGATGAAGAAGCACCTGCTCATTTCTATTCGGAGAAATCAACAAGTACATTTACGATAACAAGAGAATTTCAAACGGTTACCGCGGGCATTTACGACCGGAATCTGGAAGAAAATGTTGAGGCAGAAAATCTGATAGACAAGGTCAGGAACGCGGTGACAGGCTTTTTTGGGAAAGAAATATTCTCAAAAATACAGTGGCAGTCATTTGCCGAAGGCCTAATCCGATAGAAAATGGCATTTGGTGAAGGGGTTTTTGTATAAAAAAGGCAAGGGTAGGATGGGGTAGTGTCTTTGGAAATATGCTTTGTATATTAAGCTGTTTTGCAAGACCGCACATCGGTCAAAGCTATTCCATTCAACCACCATTTACCTTTTCTTATGAAAAATTTTGACGCATCTGAAAGCGCTGATTCACGACGTTCCTGGTTTAAGAAAACGGCTGTGCTGGGCTCTGCTCTATTAACTGGCTCACTTGCGGAAGCAGCCCCCGAAGCCAAACCGGCGGCCACAAGACGCTTGCCGATCGCCGTTTCAACCTATTCGTACTGGCCGCTTTCCGGCCCTAAGTACCCGATCAAAAATGTGATCGAAGATGCGGCCCGCCTCGGTTTCGACGGAGTGGAAATCCTGCACAGATCCATGGAAGAAGATACGGTGGCCTACCAGAACAAACTGAAGCGCATCGCCTTCGATAACGGCATGGCGCTCCCGCTGCTTTCTATCCACCAGAATTTCCTGCAACCCGACGTCGCCAAGCGGAAAGCGGATATCGAGCATACCTATAAATGCATTGATATGGCGTCGCAAATGGGCATTCCCTGCGTGCGGATGAATACGGGTTCCTGGGGTACGGTTAAAAATAAGCGGCAAACCGACTATTATACGCACGGCGTAGAACCGCCGATTGAAGGATATACAGACGAAGATGGTATCAAATGGACGATTGACGGAATGGGGGAATGTTTGCAATATGCTGAAAAGCAAGGTATTGTGCTCGCGCTGGAAAATCACTGGGGACTTTCTTCCAATATTGAATATCTGCTGAGAATGTACAATGCGCTAAAAAGCTCACCTTCCATGGGTCTGAACGTAGATACCGGCAATTTTGTAGGTGAACCTTACGCCGGGCTGGAAAAACTGGCCCCCTACGCCACGATCGTGCAGGCAAAAACGTATTTCGGCGGAGGTACATTTTATGATAAAGCAATGGATTACGACCGGATCGGGAAGATATTCCAGAAAGCGAATTATAAAGGTTTTGTTTCACTTGAAATGGAGGGCAAAGAAGACCCGAAAACGTCGGTCCCGAAAAGTCTCGAAATGCTGAGAAAAGCATTCACATTCACAGTTTGATATAAACTGTTCAGCGGCTGTCTCACGAATCTGAGGCAGCCGTTTTTTGTTGTATCGGTTACTATATTGCGCAGCAAATGAATCGTAAACCTTTCACTACGCTATGCTTGAAGCTCTCGTTGTTATCACGTTACTCGGTTATATCCTTTACCTGCGCAACTACGCCGATCTTCGCTCCAAATCAAAAAAAGAGCAGGCTGATATTCCGCAAAGCCGCCGGTCGCCCTTTTTCGACAAAAAACTGATCGCCGGTCTCGTGATGGTGGTTTTTACAAGTGTTCTGGTTGTGGCTGTGGTAAAACGGGCCGAAAGTGTGCATCTGCCTTATCTCGTCGCAGTTTGTGCGGCTATTGCAATTGGATTTGCGGAACCCAAAAAGGGTTGGTTTCTGGCATTGGTGCAGTCTGTGCTGGTAATAAGCGGCTACTTTTTGTTTACCAAACTACCTGAAACAACCAGTGCCACAGAGCTAGAAAATTTCAGTCTCTACGGATCGATTATCCTCACATTTGTAGCCAGTTTTTTGGGAGGATTTATGAAAAGGGCGCTCAGTATGAACTAGCAATTAGTCAATGCAAAACGACGATTTCAAAACCATTATCAATTATTTTCAGAAACGCATTCCGCTTATGCCGGAAGAGCAGGAATACGTGTGTTCGCTAATCAAAATCCGCCATTTATTACCACGACAATACCTGGTGCAGCTGGATAAAGTGTCCATTGAAATGCTCTACCGGCAGGTTCCGGTTTTCGAACGGTTCTGGCGGATTATGAATGAAAGCGCCTGTCTGGCCCAGGACGAGCGGATATTGAATGCGATTATGATGAGCGGAGCAGCGCGTTATGAGGCACTTTTAAGTAAATATCCCGGAAGGTAAATGACCTATCTTATCGCTGGGCCGGAAGTGCCGAAACTGCCCGTGAGATATTTAGGGAGGTAGCCAAAATCAACCCAGACTATATTCACATTGCCGCGGAAGGCGGAAAATGGGCGAGGGAATGCCAGTATCCCGACGGAAGCTCGTCCAACTCCATTGCCAGAGCGTTAACCGGCGTTCCTGTGATTGCAAATGGCGGCATGCACGATCAGGACCTCGCGCAAAAGTTGCTGTCAACCGGCCACGCCGATCTGATCTCAATCGGGCGCGCAGCTATCGCAAACCCGGATTTTCCAAACAAGATATTATACGGAAGGGAGACGCAAAGGTTTGTTCCTGAAATGATCAAGCCCGAACTGACTTTGACGAATACGATGGAATATTTTAACAAAAGTTTATTTTTCTCTACTTAACAAATAGATTTATAGCTGGCAGGCTTAATTTGCAGCCTTCAATTCTGAAAGATCGTTTAATATGAGAAAGGCTTTGATGATGAAGTATCTGGGTCTGTTTTTCCTGTCGGCGCTGTTGATCGCCCAAGGCCACGCCCAAACTGCCAAACCTAATATCATCATCATCATGGCTGATGATCTGGATAGCAGGCAGTTAAGTTGTTATGGTGGTAAAAATCTCAAAACGACACACATCGATGCCCTGGCGAAGGAAGGCTTGAAGTTCACGAACCTGATCGCATCGGAAGCGATGTGTGTACCCACGCGGGCGTCTCTTTTTACAGGGTTGTACCCGGTGAAACATGGTTCTTTTCAAAATCACAAGCCCGTTTATGATCACCTGAAAAGCGTTGGGCATTACCTGGGAGACTTGGGTTACAGGGTGGGATTAACCGGCAAAGACCACGTTACCAAGCCGAAAAGCGTATTTCCTTTCGATATCATAACCGGCTTCGAGCCGAATTGCGTCGCCCGGACGGACGAGTATCAATTGAGTGATATAAAAAAATACATTACCACTTCTGACAAACCGTATTGCCTTTTCATAATGAGCATTAACCCGCACACGCCCTGGACGGATGGGGATACTACGGAATTTAATGCAGCAAATTTGATCTTGCCAAAGGATTGGGTAGATACGCCGGTGACGCGCAGGCAGTATGTAAAGTACCTCGCAGAAATCAGGCGGCTCGACGATCAGGTGGGCGATATCAGGGGGCTGCTCAAAGAAACGGGTCAGGATCAGAATACGATCGTGATCTTTTTAGGAGAACAGGGCGCGCAAATTCCGGGGGCAAAATGGAATTTATACGATTCCGGCCAGCGAAGCTCGATGATCGTGAAGTGGCCCGGCAAGGTTAAGGCAGCTACTGTAACGGCGGCGATAGCTCAATATGAGGACATTACGCCGACGCTCGTTGATATTGCCGGCGGGAAAGTGATTTCAGAGCTGGATGGAAAAAGCTTTCTGCCTGTCGTTTTGGGAAAAAGTAGAGGTGACCGCAAATACGCATTTGGCATTCATAACAACATTCCCGAAGGCGATCCTTACCCGATCCGCAGCATTCGCGATAACCGCTATAAGCTGATTCTGAACCTGACAGCGGAAAAACCTTATTATAACAAGTTTATGATGAACCGCGAGCGTCAGGACCGAAATACCGTTTGGTTTTCGTGGGTTGCCGAAGCAGAGACGAACCCAGCTGCAAAAAAGCTGACAGACCGTTTCGAAAATCGTCCGCCCATTGAATTTTTTGATACAGAAAAAGATCCGTTTGAACTCAATAACCTCGCCGCTGATCCGACCTACCAGAAAAAGATCGCCGAGCTCAAAAACGAGCTGCAAAAATGGATGAAAGAGCAGGGAGACGCGGGCGCGGAGATTGACAAGGTTTATGCTAAAAAGCCTTGAATTGACTTACTACACCTTTTTTTGCTGTTCCAAATCCGCAATAGCCTTTTTAATTCGCTTATTTCTGGTCTCGTCGGTTTTAGCCTGTTCGATCGGGATTACGAAGCGTTTTTTGTTGCTGTTGGAAAGTGTTTGAAAAAATGCTTTTGCTGCCTGGTTTGCTTCCAATAACTGCTCGAAATCGGCTGGTAATGCAACCTCGCGAGGCTCAGTGTCAAGCTGCAAAGTCACTTCGATCGTTTCTCCGGCCTGCACTTTGGCTTTTTCGCGAACGTCGGCACTGACGGGCAGCATAAACACACCGTCCATCACCGCAATCGTGCTCGGATAAGTATAATCGTTAATCATTACCTTCACCGGCGGTTTCTTGCCAACGCCAAGTTTCTCGACAATTTCATCAGGTACCTGCACTCCGGTTGCTGTTTTCTTGGCCAGCAAAAGGGTTGTTTTAAATGTCAGTTTTTCGGCGCTCATGATTTTCTTGTTTTTACAAATATCGTTGGGCTCAAAGTTTTGTAACGGTGCTGTTTACGACATTATGAAGGTGTATTTGCGACGTTTTCTCGCGAGGTTGGCAGACAAAACGCGCTACCTATTATTTCGTATCAAACACCATCAAATACTTCCCTTTCTGTTTCAACTGCTTGCTGGCCAGTACAATGCGCGTGACCGGCCGGCTGTCCCATTTGGTTTTGAAACTTTCATATTCCATTCCGTCCGTCGATGGTTTCTCTGTTGAAACAGTCCATGCTTTTGGGTCGTAAGAAAGTGTCAGGTTCGTGTCTGCCGCGCCTTTTAGTTTGACTTTGCCCGGCTCGGAAGTATCCACGTCGCAGACAGTCATAAATATCTGCTGCACAGATTCTGGCTGGGTTTTGAGGTTGTAATCGTCTGAAACCTCCACCTGATTTTTAACCCTGTTGAGCCGCACCAGCCGGTTCCAGGAAGTAATGCCAGCCTCGGGCGGATACGCGGCCGCAATGTCCATTTGCAGACTTGCTTCCTTCGCATTCACAGTACTTTTGACCGATTTTGCTTCAAATTTCCGCCCCGCTTTTTGACCTATCCCATTCACAATCGGCAGATTATGGTATTCTGATTGCGTAAACCACAGCTCGTAACGTTTGTTCGAAAATGTCCGTGCAGTATAATTTCCCCGGCCCGCATCCACGATCATCGGTTGACCTTTCACATAAATAATAAAATCGCCCACATCGTTATGATTGTGACTTTCGGCATTGTGTCCGCCGTGGGTCGCCAGAAAAAGTCCGTTACCTGCGCGGGCCGTGAGCACCTGAATATCGCTGATCCACGCATCATGAACTGGTTTTAAAGTAACCTTTTCAGTGCTCATTTTATTGATTGTCAGCAAATTTTCGATTTTTCTCGGGCGATGGAATCCTTCTGGTGAAGTAGATACACCAGGAAAGTCCTGAAATGCCCACTGTCCCATTTCGACCAGCTTTTCGTCTTTTACAGCTTTTCCGAGCCGGTACAGCAGCAGCCCATCGGGCCGAAGTTTGGGGTCGGCGTCGGCGAAATTCACAAAGTAGTGACCGTCAATATGCGTTTTGTAAACGTAGGAGGCCATTTTCTTGATGATATCCTCCTGGTAAATATCGATTTTCGCATTCGTAGCACCAGCAAGCAGTTCAAGACAATCGTACACACTCGCACCAGCCGCAAACCAGTAGCTCGGACCTTCGTCGCAGCCGCCGTCTACACCGAGGCTATTAATATACCGATCCAAACCGACCATGGAACCGCGGAGCATTTCGGCCCGCCGTTTTTCGTCTTTTTCAAGCAACAGGGTAGCCGCGATCCAGTTGGACATAATCCATGGATTCCAGTTGTTCACCTCCTTCGTTTTGCTCATCCACGCGAATTCGTCGCCGTAGGTCAGCATTGGAATGAATATCCTTTTATTCGTTTCAAAATAAATACGTTTTCTGATGAGCGGGTTGATCTTGTCCAGCTTCCCGCCCGTAAAATGGTCTGCGTATCCCAAAACCGCCGCTGTTTCTGCTGCAAATAGGTCGACGATCGGCTTCTCCGGATCCGGCAAACCGGCTTTCCCGATATGCGCCGGCACGCCCCAAAAACTCTCTTCACAAATTGACCAGACCCCATTCATGATCGCCTCGGTAAACCTGCCTTTGTTCTCCATACTCTCTGCGAGGATCAGTTTCATCAGCACATTTCTTTTATCAAAAGAAATAGCAGAATGCCGCAGTCGGTCGCCGGAGCGCACAAAATCGAGGGAGATACTGGCAGAAACGGGTTCGAATTTATATTCAAGAAGCTTCTCTGCTTCGTTGATGATGCGCGTTAGTACCGAATCCGGAACCGCCGCTTTCCAGGCAGCCGGGTCGGTCGGGTAGGGTTTCCACTGGTCACGCGGCACGAGCATTTGCTGCACAAATTCAACTGAATAAGCCTTTTCCAGGATGTTGCGTGGGGTAACCTGCGCTGTGGCGCTCCATGCGCCCAGCAAGAGGAGGAACAGAATTTTCTTCATATTAAGAGTTTTAGGTTGGCGTCTGCACAAAGGCTTTCGGCAGACGCCCCTATAAGTCTTTTTCAGCGCCCGTTCTACTCCCGGTTTGCGCCGCCGGCCGCCTAGTGCGCGTGACCTTCTTCCTCCGAGTTTTTGAGTTTTGAAAGCAATGCGTAGGCTCCATCAATCACGATCGCGGCCTTTTGCATGTCTCGATTTTCGGGTGCTGTGATCTGTGTAAAGCCGTTTTCCGAAATACCTTTTGTTACTTCCGTCATCTCAAAATGCGTCTTGTTACCCTCTTTTTCTTTTTGGATAAAAACATAAGACTTACCTTCAAAATCGACGATTGCCTGATCGGGCAATGCGGGTAGCGGCCTGGCGCCAGTTTCAATCGTTGCTTTTACAAAATTTTGAGGTAAAAGGCCGGGATCATCTTTTTCAAGGTGACAATGCACGCGCACAGTGCGGTCTTCATTTATTTTCTGGTTGATCAGATACACCTTGGCCAGATGCTCTTTTTGCGGATTGTTGCTGACCGTAAACCGCACTAGCTGGCCTAGTTTCAGTCTGGGAATATCCTGCTCAAAAACAGACAGTTCCACGTGCAAATGGTCGGTATCGACGATCTCGAACATCACGTCGGTCGGGTTTACATACTTCCCTATATTCACGTTCACCGTCGTCACCGAGCCGCTGATCGGCGCGTAAATGGCCGCATGATTGGTGATCTTACCTTTTTCAAGCGCAGTCAGATCGATACCGGCTGTTTTCAATCGTTCGCGCAGACCAGCCAGTCTGGATTTCTGAATTTTTACTTCGGAAGCCGCCTGTTGCAGGATTTTTTGCGCATTGATATTCTCTTTACTTAACTCCGTCTGCCTCGCCAGATCCAGCTGTGCGTATTCCAGCTTGCTTTCCGTTTCAAGATAATCCTGTTGAATCTGAATAAAATCAGGATTTTCAATCGTCGCGATCAATTGTCCTTTTTTGACATTCATACCCTGCAAAAGATCCGTTTTACGAACAAAACCACCCAGCGGAGCCGAGATACTGACCAGGTTCTGGGGTGGAATATCGATCACACCATTTGCACTGATCACATCGCTGAGACTGCGCATACTGACCGCGCCTGTCCGGATTTTAGCGCTTTCGTATTGCGCCTGCGTCAGTTCTACCACATTGGTTTCTTCTTCATGGTGCTCGTGTTCAGCACTTTCGGGTTCTTTTTCTTCTTTTTTGGTACAAAAAGTTAGTGTTGCCAGCAGGCAGAAAAGCATTAATATATTTTTCATAAAAAAGTCATTTAGCGGATTCATTGTTTGTCGAGCAGGAACTCAATTTCGATCACGGACTGGTTCAGTGAGTTTATCAATTCCAGGTAGCTGGCCCTGATCTCAAATGCGCGCGAAAATGCCTGGGCATATTCCACATAACCGATTTCGCCGGCCTCGTAAGCTTTCGTCGCGCTGTTCTGGATTACAGCGGCAAGCGTCAGCGATTGCTGCTCATAGCGTTCCATGTTCTGTTGGTCAGTTGAATAGGAGTTAAATGCCTGCGCCAGCCTGCTTTCAAGCTGCAACCGGGCCACTTCCGCCTGGTTCCGTGCCAATTGTTCACTCAATGCGCCCGCCTTTATCTTCGCTTTGGAAGCTCTATTAAAAACCGGGATCGCAATACCGGCCTGAACACCCTGAAAGCGCCTTCCCGCTCCATAAAAAACGTCCCCGCCGCCTGTATTCTGAAAACCGATCAGCGATTGATTGAAATAGCCCAGTGAAAAATCGGGCAGCAAATTGGCGCGCTGTAATGCAGTTGATTTGTTCTCAATAATGATCTGCTGTCGCAAAAGACGCAGGTAAGGCGAGTTGCCCAGCGCCGCGGTGTCGGGAGAAGTGATCGTCAGGCTGCGTTTCGTCAGCGTATCGTCTGTTGCTTCAATGGGCTGGGCGCTATTAAGTAATTGTTGCAATTCCCTTTGCAGGTTTCGCAGTTCAGCCTCGTTTTGCATAACACGCATTTGGATTTCACCCTCGCTGCTTTTAGCCACCGCCTGTTCTAGCTGATTAGCCTCGCCGCTCTTGAACCGGAGCGCCGCTGCCTGGGCAAAACGCTCAGCGCGCCGACTTTCCTGAACAAGCAATTGTTGATTACTTTTTGTGAATAACTGCTGGTAATACACACTTTTAATGCGCCGGATCAGCTCTGCTTTCGTAATTTCCTGCCGCACCTGCGCCCCGTCTACCTGCGCCGAAAGCAGCTCCCGTCGCCTTTTTGCCACGCCCGGCGCGGGTAGCGACTGGGAAAGGGCGAAGTGATTATCGAACTTCCTGCTATTGTACTGCCCGCCCATCCACGATACCTCCGTTTTAGCAATTTCGGTCGCAGTACTTTGCAAAGCTTTTTGATATTCAATTAAATAAGTACCCGAGCGGATCTCCGGATTTTGGGAAGTACCCAGCTGAATAGCGTCGGCGAGTGAAAGTATTTTGGTATTTGTAACCTTATCCTGAGCACTAGCCTGGGTAAATGATGCGCCCGTGATGATCAGTGCTAAAATCAATGCATTACCAGTCCATTTTTTACTGAATCGCGTTTCGATCAACCAATATAAAACGGGTAAAACCAGCAATGTCAGCAACGTTGCCGAAACCAGCCCGCCGATCACGACAGTAGCAAGCGGCCGCTGCACTTCCGCGCCGGAACTGCCCGATAATGCCATTGGTAAAAACCCAAGTGAAGCCACCAGCGCCGTCATCAAAACCGGCCGCAGCCGCGTTTCGGTACCTTGGAAAATGATCGTTTTTAGGTCGGTAACCCCCTGTTTTCGAATAAAATTAAACTCCGCGATCAGTACGATTCCATTCAGAACCGCGACACCGAACAATGCGATAAAACCAATCCCAGCTGAAATACTGAAAGGCATTCCGCGCAGCCAGAGCGCAAAAACGCCGCCAATTGCTGAAAGGGGAATCGCCGACAGGATCAGGAAACTTTGCCGTAATGAATGGAAACTAAAATACAATAGCGCGAAAATTAGCAAAAGCGCGATTGGTACTGCGATCGCCAGCCGCGTATTCGCCTCTTTCAGATTCTCAAATTGTCCGCCGTAAGTAATGTAATAGCCCGCAGGCAGTTTAACCTGTTCGTCAATTTTGGATTGCAGCTCGGTTACCAAACTTTCCACATCGCGGCCGCGCACATTGAATGCAACTATAATCCGCCGCTTCGCATCCTCGCGCTGGATCTGGTTTGCGCCGGTTACCATTGCGATTTCGGCGATCTGTCCGAGGGGCACATGCTGCCCGTGGTTGGTTGTCACAAAAAGTCCCCGCACATTATCCAGCGTTTGCCTGCTCGCCTGATCGAGGCGCACCACCAGGTCAAACCGCTTCTCTCCCTCGTAAACCAAACCCGCGCTGCTGCCTGCAAATGCAGTATTAATGGTCCGGTTCGCGTCTTCAATGTCAATACCGAAAGTCGCCATTTTACTTCGATCGAAGTTAACCACAATCTGCGGCAGGCCGCTCACTGCCTCCACATACAGATCTTCTGCGCCTTCAACGGTACCAGCCAGTTTGCCAATCTTCTTAGCCTGCTCGGCAAGTATATTCAGATCTTCCCCGAAAATCTTAATAGCAACATCCTGTTTGACACCGGATATCAGCTCATTAAAACGCATTTGAATAGGTTGCTGAAAACCGAACGTGACGCCTGCGATCGATTGGGAAAGGTATTCCTGCATTTTCTCCGCCAGCTCCACGCGACCTTTCGCCTGCGTCCATTCCGATTTTTCCTTTAAAATTACCATCACATCTGCCGCTTCCACGGGCATCGGATCAGTAGGGATTTCGGAAGAGCCGATTTTTCCTACTACTTCAATTACTTCATCGGGAAATTGCTTTTTGAGCAGCCCGGCTGCTTTTTGGGTTGCTTCAACGGTTTCGGATAAAGAGCTGCCCGTCAACACGCGCATTTCAATAGCAAAATCGCCTTCGTCCAGCTGCGGGATAAATTCTCCTCCCATATTTAAAAATATGATCAGTCCGGCTGCAAAAAGCAAGATTGCACTAGCTACTACCACCAGTTTTTGACGCAATGCAAATGCAAGCGCGGGCAGGTACAGTCTGTGAAAAAAGGCGATGATCTTGTCGGAAATATTCGGCTTGTGCTCATTGAGTTTGCTCAAAAACAGCGCCGACGCCATTGGTACATAAGTAATGGATAAAATGAATGCACCGAGAATCGCAAAACCGACAGTCTGCGCCATCGGGCGGAACATTTTCCCTTCAATACCGACCAATGCAAGAATGGGGAGGTAAACGATCAGAATAATAATTTCACCAAAAGCGGCCGAATTGCGGATTTTGGAAGCTGATTCGTAAACCTCCGTGTCCATTTCCTGCTGTGAAAGCCGGTGGGTAAATTTCCTGCCCGCTATGTGATGCAAAGTTGCTTCCACGATAATTACTGCCCCGTCGACGATCAGCCCGAAATCAATCGCGCCGAGGCTCATCAGGTTGCCCGAAACGCCGAAGATATGCATCATCGTGACTGCAAAAAGCATCGATAGCGGGATTACAGAAGCTACGACCAGGCCCGCACGCAAATTTCCCAGCAACAAAATCAATACAAAAATAACAATCAGCGCGCCTTCGATCAGGTTGCGGGAAACGGTCGTAATTGCTTTGTCGACCAGTTTGGTCCGGTCCAGAAAAGGCTCGATCACCACACCTTCTGGCAGCGTTTTGCTGATCTGCGCGACCCGCTCCTTCACGTGGCCGATCACTTTGGAAGCATTGGCTCCTTTCAGCATCAATACAAGTCCGCCCACCACCTCGCCTTCATCATTACGCGTCATTGCGCCATATCTCACAGCGGACCCAAACTGCACTTTGGCAATATCTCTGATCAGTACCGGGAGTCCGTTTGCAGTTTCTTTCACCCGAATACTTTCAATATCCTTTATACTTCCTATTAAACCTTCGCTCCGGATCGAATAGGCATTCGGTTTTTTGTCAATGTAAGCGCCGCCGGTGTTCTGGTTGTTTTTTTCCAATGCAGAAAAAACCTCAGACATCGAAATCTGCGCACTTCTCAACTTAAATGGATCTATCGCAATCTCATATTGTTTCAAAAAGCCGCCAAAACTGCTCACATCGGCCACACCTTCTGTTCCAAGCAATTGCCTGCGCACGATCCAGTCCTGAATACTGCGCAGTTCCATCGGCGGATATTTGTTCTCAAATCCCTTTTTAGTATGCAGCACATATTGGTAAATCTCGCCCAACCCCGTAGTCACAGGCGCCAGTTCGGGAGTGCCTATTCCCGCAGGAATATGCTGTGTCACACCTTGCAGCCGCTCCGAAACCTGCTGACGCGCCCAGTAAACGTCGATTTGATCCTGAAAAACAATGGTAACAACCGACAATCCGAACCTGGAAATCGACCGGATTTCTTCGGTATAGGGAATTGTCGCCATCGCCGTCTCGACAGGGAAAGTGACCAGCCGCTCCACTTCCTGGGCCGCAAGCGACGGGCTGGTTGTAATGATCTGCACTTGGTTATTGGTAATATCCGGCACCGCATCAATCGGTAGTTGCGTAAAGGAATAAACTCCCCCGGCGATCAATGCGAGCGTAAACAAACCGATTATCAGCTTGTTATGTATTGAAAAATAAATGATTTTATCTAACATCTGCGTGTAGATTGCGTGTAAAATATGTTACAGCCGGCGAGAATTCCGGCAGTCAACAAACCCAAAAAAAGAGGATACACTATGCCCTGGGCGGTTGCCAGATCGCACTCAGATTTTCGCCTATACCCGGTGCCAGGTACGCGTAAGATCTGTCGTTAAAAAAAGGAGAAGAAGCAGCTTCGGGCAGCGAGGCCGGTACCTGCTGTAATGTAATGCCCGCACAGCAAGCGCAAATGCAGAATGGGGAACACAAATCAACAACTTCCTGGCCGTCGTCGTGCGTATTGCTGCTGACCGTTACAGACTGATTTTCATGAAGCGCCGCAATAGCCTCGTCCTGGCAGGGAATGCAGGAAAGCAGAACCGTGTAAAGTGCTAATATGTAATGCGCTAGCTTCATGTGGCGCAAATATAGTGTGAGAACTCATGCAACAGGGAGTCAAAACCTCTGCGAACTTGGATTAATGCGGCTGTCAGCTGATTATTTGCACCGCGTCGCCAACCCGTATTTGGCCGGTGTTGTGCGAAATGAGGTTTTGGCCGAAAAAGATATGTCTGTCTTGCCGGCGGTATTTGGAAAGTGTCCGGAGCGGCTCCAATCCTTTTCTCCCCGTTTCCTGGTCAATCGTAACAACAACGCAGCGTTCGCAGGGCGAGATCAGATCAAATCCGATGCCCGAAATTTGAATAGATTTCCATTGATCTTCTTCAAAGGTAGCGGCTCCGGCTATTACAAAATTAGGCCGGAAGCGGTTCATTGAAACAGGTTCCGGGAGGCGGCTATTCAGGTCGTCGAGTGAAGTTTCGGAAGTTAACAAAAAGGGAAAATCATCCGCGAAACTGACCAGTGTGCGGGCGTTTCCTGCAATTTCGGGCGATTTTCTTTCTGCATTTCCGGCTAGCTCTACAATGCGGACCTGCTTTTGGAGCTGGCCGCTCAACCAGGAATCGGCGGCTTTTGAAACCGTCCGCGCCGATACCATATCTTTCCAAATCCTGACCGTAAGTTCCGCTGACGAGTCTGGCGAAAAAGGCACGGTTACCGCATTCGTCTCATAAATCCGGTGCGACAGAACCAGATTATCTTCTCCGATCGCAACATCGATGAGCGCCATTTCCGGGTATGTTCTTTGCGTAATAAATTTGCCGTTTTCGTCCACGATCAGCCAGCGGCGATCATATTGCAACCCCCGTTCTTGTACCTGTGCCGATTCCAGCCTGACGCCACCTAGTGACTTGACAGGGTAGACCCAAATTTCAGATAAAACCGGCCGCTCTTCTATCATGAAACGTCCTCTTCAATTTTTTCAATAATAAACTGTGAAGCCTGCTCGCAAAAATCAAGCCCCGAATAATCCGGATTGTAGCCGCCAATGTAAGGAACCGCCATGATAAAAACGCGCTCGTTTGCAACACCATATTCATTCACGATCTGAAAACAATCGTTGATCGCCACGCCGGGTACTTTCAGAAAATATTTGCCGTGTGCATTGGTTGACACATTTTCGTTTCCTTCGTCCATCAACTTTTTACCTTCTTCACCAGACTTAAAGCGCAGGTAAGCCGGACTGACAGATTTTTTCATCATCAAACCTTTGAAAGGAAAGTCTTCAAAAGAAAAGTGGCGCTGGCCGGACGCGTCGATGTAGGTTTGGTAAGAGATATTGTGCTTTTTGCCCTCGTCGTTGGTGTATCGGTAAATAATGCCACCTTCCTTTTTCGGGTCGACCGTACTATCGTTTCCAACGGCCACAACTTCCAGTCTGCCTGCGTCGTGCAATGCAAAAAGTTCGTCGCAAGAGCTCTGCGGCACGAATGCGATCACAGTGGCGATCAGCGGCATCAGTAGTTTTGAAAGCCGCAGCATATCCTCTGCGGAAAGGTATTTGGCCGGGTAATTAATGGAAAAGCTCAGCTCTGCTATTATTTCTTTCCAGTAAACCGACTTGCGCTGTTCGATCGACTTTTGGGCTTCCACATATTCTTCTTTGAAAAGCTGAAAAGGCGGCTTGCCCTCGCGCATATCCATAACAGTCTGCACGAATTCTTCGATTTCCATATCCTTGATCCGGCGGTATAGTTTCGGGTCCCTGGTCTTGAATGCTTCTTTGAAGTTCTTTTCAAAAACATAATCCAGCGAAAGGAAACCGCCATTTTGCTTCATATTTTCGGCCACTTCCTTATCACTCATCAGCGACGCGCTTGTAATCCGCGGTTCGTCCAGGTGAAAACGGATCGCCGGAAGCAAACCGCTTCTTGAATGCAAAACGATCCTGAATTTGGGGCTGTCTTCATTTGGTATAAACTGCAACTTATCATCATCATTCCACTCAAAACGCCCATTCTGACGCGCAAGTGTCCGAATCGCATCGATGGCTGTGAGTGACGAACCCTTGATCGCCACGGGGTGATTGACCGCCAGCCGCAATTTGGAAGGCGGGTAGGGGGAGGCAAAATAGCCGGGCACTTCGCCTTCATATTTGTCGGGCCACTTGTGTCCGGTGCAAATAATCACTTTATCAAATTCCTCCACTTTTCCGCTCGCCACCGTTACCTGCACCAATCCGCTTTCGGGCTGATCCATTAAGTCGGTCACATCCGAATTGTAATGAACGCGAGTCACGATCCCGTTTTTCTCGCCCTCTTCTCTCAGCAATGCGAATTGCGCCGCCAGGTATTCGCCGAAAAGCAGTCTCGGAAAAACCTTGTACTGGGTATATTTATCGGGATCGATATTGAATTCTTTCCGCTTGTTTTCCGACAGTGTTTTGATCCATTGAATAATGGAGCTGGCCATTTTCGGGATCTCGTTGTGCGACACATTTGTGATGTGCTCGGTGTTTGCGCCCGCTTTACTATAAGGCATCCCGGCACCGAGCATATTGCCCTTTTCAAATATCTCAATGTCAAATTTAGCAGAGGAGCGGACAAGCCGCTTGTACACGAAAAGAGCACTTGGCCCACCTCCGATAATTGCAATGCGCCTTCGCGCGGGAATACTGCCCATAAATATGTTTACGTCACTGATAGTTGGATAGTGTGATAAATATAAAAACCACGCCAGACAGTTGTTGACCCCAAAACAAAAATTATACTTTTATTAGACTATCAATTTGGTAGATTAAATAGTTTTAATACATTTGCCTCCGGATAGAACGCAGGAATATTCACTTCAAGCGCAAATCTAATCTACAAAATCTATATAGTTTATCGAAAACAGTATTACTACCACCAGTTTATAATTTATGATGAAGCAATTCCTTACCTCGGTTTTCTCGGTCGTCGCTACGATGGTCGTCGCCACGATCTTCCCCTCCTTGTTACTGGCGCAGGACAACCCCGTTGTTAACTCTACATTTTCAGGAAAAGTACTTGATGGAAGCTCGGGCGAGCCGCTGGTTGGTGCTACTGTTTCTATCAAAGGAACTACCAACGGATCTACGACCGATGCTGCCGGTAACTTTTCATTGATTACCGGTCAGAGGCTGCCTTTTACACTGATTGTTACCTATGTCGGGTATATTAAAAAAGAAGTGAATGTGACCGCGACCAATGTGGAAATCACGCTGGACGCGA
This sequence comes from Dyadobacter sp. CY343, assembly GCF_021390335.1. GTDB lineage: Bacteria > Bacteroidota > Bacteroidia > Cytophagales > Spirosomataceae > Dyadobacter. Next base: position 1,296,378 of record NZ_JAJUXK010000001.1, read on the forward strand.
ATACAAACCAGCTGGAAGATGTAATCATTTCTTCCCGCCGCCGCCAGGAATCGGCACAGGAAGTACCTATTCCGATTTCCATTATCCGTGGGTCAGCAGCCGAAGATGCGGGCGCGTTTAACGTGAACCGTCTGAAAGAACTCGTCCCGACCGTGCAGCTTTATGTATCCAATGCACGGAATACAACGCTGAATATTCGTGGTTTGGGATCGACTTATGGTTTGACAAACGATGGTATTGACCCGGGTGTTGGGTTTTATGTAGATGGTGTTTACTACGCCCGCCCTGCTGCCACTGCTTTGGATTTTATTGATATAGAAAGAATTGAAGTGCTGCGCGGACCGCAGGGAACATTGTTTGGAAAAAACACCACAGCCGGTGCATTCAACATTACTACCCGCGGCGCTAGCTTTGATCCGGGTGGCAGCTTTGAGCTGAGCTACGGTAATTTCGGATATGTGCAGGCAAAGGGATCATTTACCGGCCCGATCAGCAAGAAACTGGCTGCGCGCATTTCCTTCACAGGAACACAGCGGAACGGTTTGTTCTATAATGAACATACGCAGCTGCCAATCAACGATATTAACAACATTGGTGTACGCGGCCAATTCCTTTATACGCCGAACAGCAAAGTGAATATTACGGTGATCGGCGACGTTTCTGACCAGAAACCAAATGGCTACGGCTGGCCGGTGGCGGGCGTGGTACCCACCAAGCGCGCGGCCTACCGCCAGTTCGATGCGATTATCGCCGACTTGAATTATAAGTTGCCTTATGCAAGCGCATTTGAAAGAAAACTGGACCTGGATACGCCTTCCAAAGCAGATAACAGGCTGGGTGGTGTTTCGGTGAATGCAGATTTCAAGATCGGAAACGGAACGCTGACTTCTACTTCTGCGTGGCGCTACTGGAAATGGGTACCATTGAATGACCGTGATTACATTGGTCTGCCGGTATTTACGATTTCTTCGGGTAACTCGGTGCACGATCAGTGGTCCCAGGAGCTTCGTTACTCCGGAAAAATTTCTTCTAAACTGAGCGGGGTAATTGGTGTTTTCGGACTTTGGCAGGACCTGAAATCTGATCCGGTTCAAACAGAGGAAGCAGGCTCGGCACAATGGCGTTTTGCCCAGAGCTCTACCAGCGAGCTGTGGAAAACACCAGGATTGTTTGATAACTTCGGTATCCGTACTTCCAACCGCATTAAGAGCACTTCGCTCGCCGTTTTTGGTCAGGCCGACTGGTCGATCACCGACAAACTGCATGTATTGCCGGGTGTGCGTTACAACTACGACAAAAAGGTAGTGGATTATAAAAGAGAGGTTTACGGAGGTTTGCAGACCGACGACGCTGCCTTGCTGGCACTTAAAAGAGGCGTTTATTCAGACCAGGCATTTAATACAAACTACGATCAGGGTAACTTCTCAGGACAACTTTCTGTACAGTATCGCGCTTCAAGCCGGTTCAATGCATACGCAACTTACTCGATTGGTTATAAGCCTATTGGCGTAAACGTAGGCGGCTTGCCGACAGCAAATGGTGCAGTTTTGCTAGACCTCGCGAATGTGAAGCCCGAATATGTGGACCACAAGGAATTTGGTATCAAAACCAAACCAAGTGCCAACTCGATCCTGAACCTTACCTTCTACCGTTCCGATATCAGGGATTTCCAGACGCAGGTTCAGACCCCCGATCCGGGCGTAAACCGCGGCTACCTGGCCAATGCAGAAAAAGTGCGCGTGCAGGGTGCTGAGCTGGATGGAAATATTCGTTTCACACACTTCAACTTCAATGCGGCCGTGGCTTACACGGACGGTGAATATGTGAGTTTTAAAAATGCGCCGGTGCCCCTGGAAGAAGTAGGCGGCCCGCAGGCTTTCAAGGATATTTCGGGCGGTGTGCTGCCGGGTATTTCTAAATGGTCTGGTTCTGTGGGTGGCGAGGCGAATACAAAAGGTACGTTTCTGGGTTTAAAAGGAAATTACTTCCTGGGAATCGACGCATTTTACCGCTCGAAATTCTCATCCAGCCCGTCGCCTTCGCAGTACCTGAATATAGAAGGTTACTCGCTGACAAACGGACGCGCCGGTTTCAGAGCTTCAAACGGACTTTCATTCTTCGTTTGGGCAAGAAATATATTCAACAAAGACTACTACGAATTGCTGCTCGCTGCGCCGGGAAGCTACGGACAATATGCAGGTATCGTGGGAGATCAGCGCACGTACGGAGTGACAATGCGATATTCTTTCTGATGGTGGATTATGGGTTCAGAAAGGCTGCTGACTACTGGTCGGCAGCCTTTTTTTGGTTCAATGCGGATCACCTGATGGTTTGCTGACGCAAAATTCTTTCCCAAGAAAATCCTGCACAAATTTCCGCGGGGTAGTAGAGAGGTAATGTTTGAAGTCCTTGATCAAATGGCTCTGATCGTGGTAGCCGAATTCGGTGACGACCGCAAGCCAATCCACGGAATGCTCCTGTTTCTGGATAAAGTCGATAACCTGTTTGAAACGGACAAAGCGCGTGAGTTCTTTTGTGGTAAAACCGAGGTACTTCTGAAAACGCATTTGGATAGTCCGAGTGGAAAGGTCGGTCTCGACGGCAATCGCTTTCGAAGGCTGATTAAATGCATTTTCAAGATCCTGTATTCCTTCCAGCAGCGGCTGGCTGCCTGCATCTGCCTCTTTTATAAAAGCTTGCCCATATTCGATCAGCAAATTTGCCCGGCCTTGTTGTGCCGGCAGCGTTTTCAGCATTTCCCACAACTCTTTAAACCCCGAAATACCCAGCAGTGTGTCAGGATCGTGTACCGTTTCGTTTTGCATCCTGTCCACTGGAACCTGGAAAAGCCGGTAAAATCCATTTGGGTTGAATGCGACCACGATCATATCCGTGCCCGGTAGTACTTCATAGTTCAGCATTTTGCGCAGCGGACCGATCACGCCAACTTTTTCTATTGTTTTTTCTCCCAAATCCTGATCCCCAAACGATATACGGACTGGTAACCCGAAATTGAAAGCCAGCATTATTTCCAGGCTCGGCGACAAATGCTGCGTGATCGTTTCAAAATTCCCGGCTGTTTTGATACAATAAAAATGCTTGATCACCTCGCCGAGCGCGCCCGTTACTTCAATATGTTCTCCGATCTCTGGCATAGGTCTCTGGCGGCGGGCGTTTCGTTTTCTTACAATTTTCAGCCCGTGGCCGACTCTAATTTTGGTAAAAAATAAATCAAACCAAAACACTTACTAAAATGGAAAACGCACAATCATCCCGCATATTGATCACTGGAGCCACTGGAAATGTTGGTTCGGAAGTTGTTAAATATCTATCCGGGAAAGGAATACCGTTCCGCGCGATGGTACGCTCGCTGGATAAAGCCGCAAAACTACCAGGTGCGGAATATGTTACCGGCGATTTCAACGACCCGAACTCACTGGAAAAGGCGCTTACCGGGATCGACAAAGCATTCCTGCTGACCAATTCGTCGGAGCTTGCGGAGGAGCAGCAGCTGCGATTCGTCGATGCTGCCGTGGAATCGGGCGTGAAGCATATTGTAAAACTGTCGCAATGGGCCGCAAATGTGAATTCGCCCGTCCGGTTTTTAAGATACCACGCGGTGGTGGAGCAGGCGATCGAAAATTCGGGAATTGCATTTACCTTTCTGCGTCCTAACTTGTTTATGCAGGGATTGTTGGGTTTTAAAGATTCAATTATCGCGCAGGGACAGTTTTTCGGTGCGATCGGAGAGGCGAAAGTGAGCCTGATCGATAGCAGGGATATTGCCGCCGCCGCAGGAGAAGCATTGATTCAGTCGGGTCACGACAATAAAATTTATAACCTGACCGGCCCGGAAGCTTTGTCCCACGCGCAGCTCGCAGAAAAATTCTCAACCGCACTTGGCCGCCCGGTCCGGTTTGTAGACGTACCGCCAGCTGCATTGCGCGATATGCTTTTATATGTTGGTTTCCCTGAATGGCAGGCCGACGGGCTGATCGAGGATTATGCGCATTACGCGCTCGGCGAAGCGGCTGACGTTGCGCAGGGTTTTTATGAAGCTACCGGTTTGCAACCACGAAGCTTCGATGATTTCGGCCGGGATTATGCGGGATTTTTTAGTGGTAAATAGAATTTTGCATTTCTAAAAGTTACCGTCAAATGTCTTACCCGTTTTCAGGTCGGTCAAAGTAACACGCTCAATCGTACCTATTCCCGCGAACATCAATCCGAGACCATACACGCGGTTGAGCGCGTGGCGGTAGCTGGCCTCGTGCACCAGCTCGCCGTTAATGTACAGCTGGGCGTGCTTCTCTTTCACGCTCAGCCGGATCGTACCGCCCTCGCGGAGGTCGGCGCCGAGGAATTCGAGCCCATCGTTTCGCCCGCTTTTTTTGACTTCTGAGAATTGCAGTTTGCTCCAATGTACGCAGCCCGGCTTCATAATGTCGATCATATGCAGCGTCGACTCGCCAAAAACGGTCAGTTTCACCTGCGAGCAACGCACGCCGGCCCGGTCGTGGGAAGTCCGTACCCTTGCGACGAGATCAAAATTATCGCCGTCAATATCGGTCAGGTGGGTATTGATAAAATCAATAAAAAAAGTGCGGTTGGTATCTACGCCAGCACGCGCTACTTCTTCGGCGGTCACACTGTGTTTTCCGCCGGAAAGCAGGTTTGGGATTTCGATCGGATACACGCGGCTGGAATCGTACATCATGCGTGCTGTGGCAGTCCAGCCTGTCGATTTCAGGTAAATGGTCGCTGAATCGAGGACTTGCTGATCTTTTTTAAGCACAGCCAGGAACCGGCCCGGTACTTCATAATAGTGCGATACAACGCTGTCGGTTTCGGTGAGTTTCATATTGCGTCCGTCCCCGAATTCAATGTGGTAGTTTTCCGCGGCACCTGTTGTTCGGATTCCTTTTAATGCAAAAAAAGCAGAATGCGGGTTTCCTCCCTCGGGGTTTCTGCAAATCATTTCAGCAGTCACATCACCTTCGCCATTCACCGCTGCATAGTATTCCGCCACGCCGATCAGGGCGATCAGAATGATCAGTCCGGCCAGGATCTTCCAGGCGTACCTCCTCGAAACGGGCAATTTTCCGGATACTACCTGTCCGCCTCCCGGAGCTGCGACAGGTTCGGTTAAAGAACTGTCAGCCTCGTGAACAACCGGCTGCTGTAACGACGGCAAAGGCTTTGCAGTCGCGAAGCTATCCCAGTCGGGATACCCGATATAGTTGGCCAGCGCGTCCCTCGTGGCCTTTTGAGGGTAGTAACGCGCGTCGGTTTTTATTTTTCCAAATATGCGTTTCAGCGTGTTCGGACTGATCTGAACGCGCGTTTTCTTATACAGTATGTGGCTCAGCCGGATAAAGTCGCTGTTCGTCCATTCGGCAATATCAGGTTTGCCATAAATCTCACCGATCAGCTGACATCCGTAGTCCAGGTGGTCGATCTGCGTAGCCTGACCTTTTCCATTTTCCATTATAATTGCACTCTAATATCCTGATAGCTAAATAATTGGGTTGTCCATAATTTTGTACAGGCAGCTGGTTAACGTCTTTCTGTATTCTTCGTATTATGCAAATTTATATTTGGTAACTCAAATTTATTCCAAAGCGAAGTCGACGTTCCGATTTTGCACTAAACCTAAATATCTGAAAAATATGCGACAAAAAGCTCTACTGAGTTTTGTCCTGGTACTTCTCTGGCTTGTTCCCGCAATGGCGCAAACCCGTGAAATTACCGGCAAAGTTACTGACGAAGCCGCAACGGAACTTCCCGGCGTGAGCATCGTCATCAAAGGTACCCAGCGTGGTACCGTCACCGACGCCAACGGTGTATATAAGCTGGCTATTCCTGACCAGGGCCCGGTCACGATTACTTTTTCATTTGTAGGTTACCAGAGCCAGGAAGTTTCCCCCACGGGACAATCGACCCTGGACGTTTCCATGAAGTCCGAAGACAATGCATTGTCAGAGGTAGTCGTGGTCGGTTATGGTACGCAAAGGAAAAAGGATCTGACCGGGGCCATTTCTTCAATTGGTTCCAAAGAAGTCGCAGGCAGGCAGACTATCCAGGTTTCCGAAGCATTGCAGGGTAGTATTGCCGGCGTTTCGGTTACACGCAGCAGCGGCGCACCGGGAGCCAGCTCCAACATTCTGATCCGGGGTATCACAACAATTGGTACTAATAATCCGCTCGTGATCGTCGACGGCGTGCCCGTAAGCAGCATTGATAATGTGAATCCCGGCGACGTGGAAAATATCACGGTATTAAAAGATGCGGCATCGGCAGCGATTTATGGTTCGAGGGGAGCTGCGGGAGTAATTTTGGTTACTACAAAAAGGGCGAAAAGCGGGCAGGGAAGCCTGGAATACACTTATGAATACGGTGTGCAGCGCGCTACCGCCATGCCGGAGTATGTGGGTGTGCAGGATTATATGCGGTATTTCAATGAACAGACTACCAACGATGGCGCCAGTACCGGCCCCTTTGCGCAGCCATTTATAGATTCTTATCTGGAAAATAACCGCGCAAATCCAGACGAATTTCCGAATACCGACTGGCAAAAAGCACTGATCACGCGCAAAAATGCGCCCCGCCAGCGCCACGATCTGGTATTCACAATGGGTACTGACAAGATCAAAACCAAGGCTTCGCTGGGTTACTCTAAATCCGGGGCTTTTTACGATAACAGATCTTTCGACCGCTATTTGTTCCGGGTCAATAACGATTTGCAGGTAAGTAAGAAAATCGCTGTTAACCTGGATGTTTTTTACAAAAGGACAGCTAACAAAGGCAACGCAAACGAGCTGCCGAGCAATGATTTCAACCCGATCTACGAAGGCCGGGTAATGCCGCCTATTTATGATGATGTGTATTCCGACGGTCGTGTGGCATTTGGTAAAGACGGGCGAAATCCGCTGGCCAAGGTGCGCGACGGCGGATTTACCAGGTCACTCGAAAATCAGATCGGAGGGCGGGTTTCTTTTAACTACAAACCGGTGGACGGTCTGACGGTAACTGCATTGGTAGCCCCTGTTTTTGATCTTGATAAAAATAAATACTTCTCCAAACAAATACGCTACACGAACCCGGACGGAACACCGAGCACGGTCGTGAACCAGGCGCGGACTATTTTGACCGAAGGCCGAACGGAGGGTTTAAGCATGAACGGACAGCTGCTCGCCAATTATGTGAAAGAGCTGAACGGCGGGCATACCATTGATATTCTTGCCGGATTTGAAGAAAACTACCGCTCGTTGGAAAACCTGACCGCGTCAAGAAGCGGCTTTGCACTGACCGATTTTCCATACCTCAATTCCGGCTCCACCGAGCTGCGCGACAATTCGGGTTTGGCAAATGAATCGGGGCTGCATTCTTTTTTCGGGAGATTGCAATACAATTACAAGAGCAAATATTTCATCCAGGGAAACCTGCGCTCGGACCTCTCTTCTCGTTTTGCAGCGGCTTATCGCCGCGCTGTTTATCCTTCTTTATCAGCCGGGTGGACAATTTCGGAGGAAAGCTTTTTGAAAAATAATACCTGGCTCTCTTTCCTGAAAGTGAGGGGCTCGTGGGGGGCGGCCGGAAATGAGCGGCTGCTAAATAAAGACAACAATCCAGCCTATTATCCTTACCTGGCAACCGTCGATTTCACAACTGCGCTATTTTACCAGAATGGAAGCGTGATACCACTTACCGGCGGCGGACAGCAGGTTTATGCGGTTGAAAACATTTCCTGGGAAACCAGCCAGACGCTCGATTTCGGGCTCGACGCCGCTTTCTTGAACGATCGCCTGACAGTTGCCGCAGATTATTACAAGAAAAATACGACCGATATTCTCCTCCCGCTCGACATTCCATTATACCTCGGTTACGACAAGCCCAACCAGAATGCAGGTACGCTCAATGTGCACGGCTGGGAGTTTGAAGCTTCTTGGCGCGACAAGATCAACAAGCTGGGCTATTCGGTGGCGGCTAATTTGTCCGACGCCAAATCCACAGTCGGCGACCTGCGCGGTACCGAATTCCGCGGCGACCAGATCATCCGGAACGGCAGCGAATACAACGAATGGTTCGGGTATTTGTCAAATGGTCTTTTTCAAAGCCAGGACGAGATTACCGGCGCCCCCGTGCTGAATGTAACTACCAAACCCGGCGACGTTCGGTACGTGGACGTGAACAAAGACGGCAAGATCACGACCGACGATAAAGTGCTGCTGGGCGGCGCGCTGCCGCGTTATCTGTACGGCGGTAACCTGCGCCTGGATTACGAAGGTTTCGATTTCGGGATCTCATTTCAGGGTGTTGGCAAGAAGCTTTCGCGGCTCAACAGTGATATTACCCAGCCTTTTGCAGAAGCATTTGGCAATATGCCTTCCGAAATGGTGGGTAAGTTTTGGAGTTTGAATAACGATGCTGCGCAAAATCTGCGGGCGACTTATCCACGTCTTTCACGGACTTCCAATGCAGCCAACTATGCGCTTTCGGATTACTGGCTGCTCAATGGCGGATATTTCCGGGTGAAAAATCTGACGTTGGGTTACACGTTGCCCCAAACTTTGTTGAAGCGGGCTGGCGTGCAGGGATTACGGCTTTACGTGTCTGCCAACGATGTGCTTTCATTCAGCAAATTCCCGAAATACGTCGATCCTGAATCGTCTACAAGCTACGCGTACCCGATCGTGACCACGCTGATGGCGGGCGCAACCATCCGATTTTAATTAACAGGAAAGCACTTATTCTCATGAAAAAAATAGCATTGACTTTTCTCGTGGCGGTGGGACTTTCAGCCTGCCACACGCTCGACCTTAACCCTTTGTCGGAAGCTTCGACCGGTACTTTTTACTCCAATCAAACTGAACTGGAATTGGCCGTGAACGACCTGTACCGCGCTACTTTCTGGTCGAACGACAACGAGCTTTTCAGCGACAATGAATGGCACCGCGGCCAGCTGACGAATGCAGTGATCGGCGGCACGATGAACGCGGACGACGCCGCTGTGCAGACTTTCTGGCTGAATGCATACAAAGCAATTGCCCGCGCCAATTCATTTCTGGCCAATAAAGACCGCGCGGCAGCTACTACGCCTGCGTCGATCATGACCCGGCTGGAAGCTGAAATGCGTCTGATCCGTGCCTACCAGTATTCCCGGCTGATCACCCATTTTGGCGACGTTCCGTTGCTCACCGAGCCGCTGGCGCTCGAAGCTTCCTATTCGGTACAGCGCACAGGGCGGGATGAAATTTTCACATTCGTGTTGGCCGAGCTGGATTTTGCAGCTACCAATTTACCCGAAAGCTACGCCGCCGCGGAAACGAAACGGTTGACGAAAGGGGCTGCTTTGGCGATCAAGGCGCGTACTGCTTTGTATCTGGGTAAATGGGATATTGCCCGCGACGCTTCGAAAGCCATCATGGAATCGGCAGCCGGATATAAGCTGCATCCAGGCTATTCGCAGCTTTTTACAAAAGCGGGAGAATCCAGCAGCGAACTGATCATCAGCATTCCCCGGGACGAGAGTCAGCAGGTTTTCGGTGCGGCGGCTTATGTGCAGGATAATATTTCAAGAAATGCAGGCGGCTTTGGCGCGCAGCTTCCTACGCGTGAGCTGATGGATGCTTACGAATGCATTGACGGAAAACCCATTGACGAATCGCCGCTTTACAATCCGCTGGCTCCGTTTAAAAACCGGGACCCACGGCTGACTGCCAGTATCGTCGAGTTCAATACGCAATGGCTTGGCTACAATTATACGCCTCATCCGGATTCCTTACTGGTATTTAGCGCAAAGGAAAACAGGAAGGTACAGAACAAGGATACCCGTGCAGTAGCTGCGTTCGCGAGTTTCACCGGGTTGTTATGGAAAAAAGGCATCGACCAGACCTGGGCCGACCGGCGCGTGGAAGACAACGATCTGATCATCGTGCGCTACGCCGAAATCCTGCTCACCTACGCGGAAGCGAAGATCGAGCTCAGTGAAATTGATGCTAGCGTGGCAGATGCGATCAACCAGGTTCGCGCGCGGGCTTATGGCGTGAGTGCGGCGGAAACAAAGTCTTACCCTGCCGTAACAGGTACCAATGCAAATGCATTGCGGCAGCTATTGCGGAGAGAAAGGCGCGTGGAGTTCCCACGTGAAGGCTTGCGCTACATGGACCTGATCCGCTGGCAGCTGGCTGAAAAGGTACTCACAAAACCAGTGATCGGCCTGCCTGATCCCGCCGCTCAAAATCGTGCGAAATGGCCATTTCCGGGCGTAACGCCGCTTGATGCTGACGGCATTCCTGATTATTCAGGATTCGGTACCGACGTGAAAGTGCTCGCGCAGCGGAGCTTTGACAAAAGCAGACAATACCTCTGGCCAATACCCGCTGTGGAGCGGCGCGTGAATACCAATGTGACGCAGAATCCAGGCTACTAATTTATTTTTCCTATTACCAATATTCCTTTTTTTTTAAGGGCTTAACAATCGTTTTTTAATGAAAAAGTATTCGCTTCTGACCCTGCTGGGGTGGCTGGTCCTGTGTGGCCAATTTGCAAAAGCGCAAACCCCAAACAAATCGTCTTTCAGTGGCATTTATCCTCATTTGGCCATGTACAACAAGGAGGGCGAATGCGGCACGGGCGCGGTGGTACCCTGGGCGGGAAAGCTTTGGGTGATTACTTACGGCCCGCATTTACCGTTTGGTTCTTCGGATAAATTGTATGAGGTGAGTGCAGATCTGAAACAAACTGTATTCCCGGGCAGTATCGGAGGTACCCCGGCCAACCGGATGATCCACTCGGAAAGCAAGCAGCTTTTTATCGGGCCTTACGCTATAGATGACAAATCGAAAGTGCGCGTGATCCCGTACAAAGCAATGCCCGGCAGGCACACCGGCAATGCGAGACATTTGACAGATCCAACCAAAAAAATCCTTTACGGGACAATGGAGGAGGGTTTTTATGAAGTTGATGTAGCCACGCTGAAACCGACCATGCTGTACGAAGATGGGAACATTGACCGTGCCAAAGCAGCGGACAAATCTACCTATCAGTTCAAAGGGTTGCTGCCCGGAACGCACGGAAAAGGGTTTTATTCCGGGCAGGGCGTGGCGGTTTATTCCAATAACGGCGAGCCCGGAAAGCGGGCGGAAATCGATTTTGATATTGAATCGGGTGTGCTCGCGGAATGGGACGGGAAAGACTGGAAAGTAGTTCGTCGCAACCAATTCGTGGAAGTAACGGGGCCCGGCGGCATTTACGGAAATAAAAATCCTGAAACCGACCCGATCTGGGCTACGGGCTGGGATCATAAGTCGGTGCTTTTGGGAGTTAGGGACAATAATAAATGGACTTTTTACCGCCTTCCAAAAGCCAGTCACTCGTACGACGGCGCACACGGCTGGAACACAGAGTGGCCGCGCATCCGCGACGTAGGTACTGCTGCCAAGTCCGATTACCTGATGACGATGCACGGAATGTTCTGGCAGTTTCCTGGAAAGTTTACTTCAAAAAATTCGGCAGGAATCCGTCCGCGCTCGTCGTACCTGAAAGTGATCGGCGATTATACGCGCTGGAATGACCAGCTGGTGTTTGGTTGTGATGATTCGGCACAACGCGAATTTTTGAACAAAAGAAAAGCAAAAGGCGTGATTGAAGGTCCCGGACAATCGAATTCAAATTTGTGGTTCACTTCACTAAATCTGCCCGATCAGCTTGGCCCGAATACGGCCGAGGGATCTGTGTGGCTGAAAGAATCTGTGAATGCGGGCGACGTTTCGGACCCTATGCTATTCGCCGGCTGGCCGCACAGGTCGGTTTGGATCCAGAATAACGGGGATACCGAGGTGAGTTTTGCATTGGAAGCTGATCGGCAGGGAAATGGTAGCTGGTCTGCATTAAAATCGGTTTCTATTAAGCCCAAATCTTCACAGCGTATTGATTTTACAAATGCCGAAAAAGGGGAGTGGGTGCGCATTAAGTCGGGCAAAGCGACAAATGTGTCGGCGCACTTTTACTATTCTACCGACGACAAACGTACCACCAGCCCGGATGCAATTTTCAATGGTTTAACACAGGCGACTACCGGCAAATCGACCGCCGGGCTTATTTACGGACTTGGCGACGACCGCCGCGCATTGGCGCTGGCTGCCAGAGACTATGAAGGCGGCAAGGCCAGAGAAGTAGGTTATTACGAGTTGGACGCGGATATGAAACTGGTTCGGAAAGAGGATCAGAAGACACTGGATTTTGTAAAAACGAAATTCGCTATCCCGCAGAAAGTGGTGACAGTGGATGCATCTTCGGTATTGGTTGTAGATGACAAAGGTCGCCGGTGGCGGCTACCCCTTGGAAACGAAGCCTTTACAGGGCTTACCGACCAGGCTGCATTGCGCATTTGCCGCGAAGTAGCGACCGAGCGCGACCTGTTCAATTGCCACGGTACCTTTTATGAACTGCCTGCTGAAAATGCAGACGGTTATGCCAAGATCAGGCCGGTTTCTTCTCATAATTTCCGGATCAACGATTATGCTTCCTACCGCGGGCTGCTCGTGATGACCGGACTTGACGCGGATAAAGCTGCTGCTAATAAGCACATTATCGTTTCAAATGATAAAAAAGCGGCGGTTTGGGCCGGAGCGATCGATGATCTCTGGAAACTGGGCAAACCTACCGGTCACGGCGGTCCGTGGAAAAACGCGAAGGTGAATGCAAACGAAGCCTCAGACCCGTACCTGATCGGATTTTATGATAAGAAGAAAATGACTTTGTCGCATAATGCAACTTCGGCAGTCACTTTCACGCTGGAAGCAGACCCGGTTGGAAATGGTCCCTGGATGGAATACAAGACTTTCACCGTAGAGCCGGGAAAATCGCTTGACTTTGAATTTCCAGCGGCTTTTGCAGCGAGATGGATCCGGTTCAAAACAGACAAGTCCTGCGAAGCGACCACTGAGCTGGTTTATCGTTAATTTTCCTTTTTGTGATCTTTAATTAACACCATATCTGAGGATGAAACTGAGTTGATATAATCAAATTTTAAATAGCGCCCGGTCGGGCAGGTAAAAAGTGTGCACGTGCACACTTTTTGTATTTTACGTAACTGCTATGTGAATAATAAAAGAACCTTTTAAGTGAATGTTAAAATAATATTCTTTAAAAGTTAAGTTTTAGAAAATTTTATTACTATTACCACCGGTTACACAAGAGATATCGCAATATAAAATAGCTATTCATGTAAAAATCAAAACTTCATCAGGGACAAGTTCGCGCGGGAGGGCCGGCATGTTCAAAAAGCAGCATGCATGATTTACTTATTCTAAACTCTTACACGATTTTTAGTTAACAGCACAATAATGTCAACTATGCGAAATCAATACAAATTTTTAATCAGGCTTTCCCTTTTTGCGACGCTTTCGCTGGCAAACGGATTGGAAAGCGCTGTCGCCTTTTCACCCGATCACAATGTGAGAAAACGGGCCGGATTGGCAGAATATACGGTTACGGGGAAAGTCGTTTCCAGTGAAAATGAAGCTTTGCCGGGGGTTAGTATTGTAGAAAAGGGGACCAACAAAGGAACCACGACAGATATTGACGGCGCATTCACCATTAACCTGACAAATCCGGGCACCACGCTCATTTTCAGCTTTATCGGATATGCAACCAAAGAAGTGGTTGTGGACACCGCCACCAATCTGGATATCGTCCTCGAATCGGATGCAAAAGGTTTGGACGAGGTGGTGGTAGTGGGGTATTCGGCCAAAAAGGCGCGGTACCTGTCTAGTTCGGTTTCGACGATCAGCAGCCAGAAGCTGCGCGATGTGACTTCCAACGAACTGCCCAACCTGTTGCAGGGTAAGGCACCGGGGGTTGTGGTTTCCACGAATTCGGGAGATCCTACCAGTCCGGCCAGGGTCGTGATCCGCGGATCCGGTACGATTTCAGCAAACAGCTCGCCGCTTTACGTGGTCGACGGTAATATTGATGGTAGTTATAATCCGGTCGACGTGGAAAGCGTAACGGTACTGAAAGATGTGGCAGCGACCGGTTTGTACGGTTCACGCGCGGCAAACGGCGTTATTATCGTCAATACCAAAATGGGTAAGGCGGGTAAAACGGAGATCAATTTCAACAATACATTCGGCTGGGCCAAGGCGACAACTGGTAATTTTCGCCTGATGGATTCCCAGGAACTGTTTGATTTTCACAGCACTTTCAATCCGAGGAACGAATCCGTGTTGCGGACCAATACCAACTGGTGGAACGAAGCTTTCCGTACCGCATTTGTGAACAACCACAACGTTTCTATCTCTGGTGGTTCGGACAAAACGACCTTCTACGTTTCGGGTAACTACTACAAAGAGCAGGGAACGGTGGTTGAGAACGATAAAACCGGCTTCAACTTCCGCACCAACCTGAAATCGCAGCTGACCAACAAACTGGCGGCGGCGGTACTTTTCAATGCGCAATACACGAGGGATAACTATCAGAACAGTAATACTTTGTACGATGCTTATACCAACCTTCCGTATGATCCGGCTTATGATAACGGCGTACCTACCGACGGTCGCTCTTATCCAAACTGGCTCGGCCGCGACCGTGAGAACTTTCTGCATTCGATCCAGTACAATTTCGCGAATGCAAGAAGCTTGAGAACCAGCCTGGATGTGAACCTTGATTACGACCTCACGGACAAGATCACGCTTTCCAGCTATAACAGGGCCAATTTCGGAAACGGATCGGGCGCTACTTATTATGACCGCCGGACCAAGCAGGGCGGGGCAAATGGTGGAGAACTTTACAATAACAATAACAATAATTACCGCCTGCTGACTTCCAACCGGATCCGGTATTCAGAGGAATTCGGTAAGCACAGCCTGACTTTGCTGAGCGTTGCGGAAGCAGAAACTTCTTTCAACGAATTCAATACAACTTCAGGTAAAGGGTTACCGGCTGGGCAGGACGTTTTGTCGGTTGCGACAGATATTCTCGTTTCGCCGACCAGCTACAATGAGCAGGTTGCATTCCGCAAATTCCTCGGCCAGGCTGACTACAATTATGACAACCGGTACTTCCTGGTCGGTTCGCTCGTGAATGAATTTTCTTCTTTGTTCGGGAAAAATAATTCGACGGCCAACTTCTTCCAGCTGGGTGCTTCCTGGGTATTGAGTAATGAGGAATTTTTGAAAAACAATAAGGTATTGACTTTTGCAAAATTACGTTTGAGTCACGGAACAGTAGGAAATGCCGCTATTCCGAATTTCGCGTCACTGGGCTTGTACACGATTTCACAGTCGGCCAGTTATGCAGGTGTGCCGGGTGCGCAGCCTTTTCAGAAAGGAAATCCTGACCTGACGTGGGAAAAGATCCGCGCTTCGAACCTTGGATTTGATATCAGTTTGTGGAACCGGGTCGATCTGGCCGTGGATATCTACAACAAAAAATCGGAAGATCTGCTTTACCAGCGACCATTGACGGCGACTACGGGTTACAGTTATGTTTGGGTAAATGCAGGTTCTGTCCGCAACCGCGGGGTTGAATTCAGCCTTACTTCGAATAATATCACAGGAAAGCAGCTGACGTGGGAGACCAATTTCAATATGGCCTTCAACCGCAACAAGATCCTTGAACTCAGCGGCGGCGCAGCCACTTTCCGTCCTGGTAACCGCCTGCCGCTTGCAGCCGGCCACGATATGGGTGAATTCAATATGCCGGTCTGGGCAGGTGTGAATCCTGAAAACGGCGATCCGCAGTGGGAAAAGCTCGTGACTGATGCAAATGGAAATGTGACCAAGGAGCTCACAAATGCTTACAGCACAGTTCAAACCGCACAGTCCCGGCAGTTTACAGGTAAATCTACCAACCCTGATTTTACAGGTGGATTGACCAACACGTTGGGTTACAAAGGGTTTACACTCTCTGCATTCTTCAATTTCGTGTCTGGTAACTGGGTTTACAATGAAAGCCGCGTTTATTTTGATAACGACGGTTTGTACGAAAGCTACAACCAGATGGTACTGCCGAGTCAATATTCCCGCTGGGAGAAGCCGGGCGATATTGCCACGCACCCGAAGCCGATCGTGGGCGGTAACAAGGATTCCAACCAGTCTTCGACGCGGTACCTGGAAAACGGAAGTTACATCCGCCTTCGTAACGTGCGCCTGGGCTATAATATCCCGGTGAATACCATCAAGCGCATTGGATTTGCACGCGCCAATATCTTCGTGAGTGCGGATAACCTTTGGACAGGAACCAAGTTCACAGGTCCGGATCCGGAGGCTTCTTTCTCATTTGAGGATACCCCGGGTGCTTCGAGTATCAAATATCCGATCAGCAGAAAATTGCTTTTTGGTGTCAATTTCACATTGTAATAGCTCAGCCACTATGAAATTCATAAAATCAAAACTGGTATTGGCACTTGGATTGGTGTCGATGCTGTCCTGCGAACAATATTTCGATCCTACTACCAATATCGATGAAACGACTGCGCTCGCGAGCGAGTCGGACGTGCAGACTGTGACGATCGGGACCTACGCGTTTCTGAACAAATCACCTTATGTGTACACGGGCCACATTATGATGGAGTACCCGAGCGATGAGATCGCCCAGGGGCAGATATCGGGTAATGATTTCACGCGGATTTACAGATATACCCACATCAATACTTCATCCCATGCGACAGCCTATTGGAGCCAGTGCTACAAGATCATCGCGGCGACGAATAAGGTGATTAGTTTTGTTGCAAATGACGCTTCTGCCGAGTTGAAACAACTGAAAGGGGAGAACCTATACCTGCGTGCGATGGCGCATTTCAATATGGTGCGGATGTTTGGCAGGCCTTACCCTCAGAATGAAGGTAACAACCCGGGTGTGCCGATTCTGCGCGACGGACTGAGCGACAGTGAAGCGACTGCATTGCCGCGTTCGTCGGTGAAGGAAGTTTACGATTTCGTGATCGCCGACCTGCTCGCCGCAGCCGACCTCATGACAGTGAAAAAGACGAATATCTACGCTTCCAAAGAAGTGGCTTATGCGCTGCTGGCGAAGGTGTATTTGTTTAAAGGTGATAATCAGAATGCATTGAAATACGCAAACCTGGTGATCGATAGCGGCAGATATACGCTGCTTTCTTCTTCCAACTACCCTAACTATTTCAAGCTGGTACCGGAAAACAATACAGAAACGATATTCGCTGTTCGCCACACGAGTGTGCAGATTGCGGAGATCAGCAGTATGTACATCAGTTCTGATCGTTCGGGTGCGCCACTTGCGCAGGGTGTGAGCGGCTGGGCGGAATTGTATGCTTCGCAAAAGTATATCGACTTCCTGGGCAAGCACCCGGAAGACCTGCGGAAATCGTTTGTGACACCTTATGTACTAAACGGAGAGTTGCAGACGAACAAAAAGCTGACACCTGCTACGCCGATGTATTATATCAACAAATACACTTTGCAGGATAATGTAATCAATGCCTCGTCGCCGGTGTACCTGCGCCTTGCCGATATGTACCTGGTACGTGCGGAGGCAAATGCAAAACTGAACAATACCGCCGCCGCCCTGGCCGACGTGAACCTGATCCGTACCCGCGCCGGGCTGACCGGAGCTGCGTTATATACTGCTGGAAATCTGGCTGGAAAAACGGTACTGGACGTGGTGCTGGAAGAGCGTTTCCTGGAACTTGCGTTTGAAGGTCACCGCATTTACGACCTCTTCCGCAACAACCGCCCGATGGTACGAAACTATCCCGGCACGCATTCGCAAAACAATACACCGACCACGAATGTGAACCAGACGATATTGCCGACCGACCCGCGGGTAGTGTTCTTTATCCCTCAAAACGAAGTGGACCAGAACAAAAACCTGGTGCAAAACCCATAATATATTCGGTTTAAGTTGATCGGACAGCAGGTAGGGTTTTTCCTATCTGCTGTTTTGTTTTTGGGATAAATTGCTGCCTTACTGTATGGCAGGCATTTTCTCATTGATAAAGATTTCCAGCGGTAACCCTAGGTGTTTGTGAAGGTTATGAATTTGCTGTAAGGTAAAGTACCGCTTCCGGTTAAGTATCTCAGACACGCGTGACTTTGGACCTATGTACTGTTCCAGATCTTTATTTTTCCAGCCATTTTCTTCCATCAGATATTTAATTGCGTCAATCGGATCCGGATATAGTATGGCATGGTGCGTTTGTTCATAGGCATGCACCAATGTGCTCAAAACATCCAGCTCATCATCCAGTTCAGAAAAAGGAGGAGGATTTAGGATAAGTAATGCGTCGATGCGATTAAGGGCATTCCGGTAGTCTAATGCAGTTTTTAAGGGGGTTACTGGTACAGTGCTCATGAATGCTAAATTTTTGGTTGGTTGGAAGAATAGCGTGATTTACACGCTCAGGGCGTTTTACTGTCATATTCCGAATATATACCGATCTATATTTAGCAACGAATTTTAATTTTCAAAGTAAAAAATATCCGAATTTTTCCCCAGACTTTGTCTAATCCCGGATTTCCGGTTGTCATTGGTTTTTAAACGTTAAAATCTAATACAAAATGGAAGCAAGATTGAATCTTCAGGAAAAAGGAAAAAATGCATTGAAAGCGCTTTTCGGTATGGGAGGCTATCTTCACAAATCTGCGATCGAGCTGCCTTTGCGCGAGCTGGTCGTATTTCGGGTGTCGCAGATCAACCAGTGCGCATACTGTCTTGATATGCATTACAAAGATTCCCGCGCAAAAGGGGAGACTGAACAGCGCCTGTACGGCCTGAGCGCGTGGCGCGAGGCACCGTATTACACCGACCGCGAAAGAGCCGCATTTGCGTGGGCGGAAGCAGTGACTAAATGCGAGGTGCCGGATGCGGTTTACCAACAAGTAAAGCAGCAGTTTTCAGACGAGGAACTGATCGATCTGACGATGGTAGTAACGAATATCAATACCTGGAACCGCCTGAATATTTCGTTTCCGGGAGAAGTTGGTAGTTATCAGGTAGGTCAGTTTGGTTGATATTGCAGATAGCGCAACTATTAGAAAAGTCAATTTATTTAAATACTATAATCACAAGAAGATGAACGAATTCCTGATAGCGATCCATCGTGACCTGAAAAGCAAAGACGCAAGTCCGTCGCCCGAACAAATGCAGGCTTCTATCAAACCTTTCCAGGACTGGATCGGCAGCATCGCAGCTCAAAACAAGCTGGTAGCCCCACCAAAGCGCTGGGACCTCGACGGTAGGGTTGTGAAAAAAGACAATACCGTGCTGAACGGACCTTTCGCAGAGATTAAAGAATCGATCGGCGGCCTGTTCTTCATTCGCGCCGAAAACTACGATGACGCCGTAGAAATTGCCAAAGGCTGCCCGGTATTAGAGTGGGGCGCGTCGGTAGAGGTTAGAATGGTGGTGGGTTAACATGCTCCTCCCGCACCTTTTCCGCACAGAGTACCGCAACATTGTTGGGGTGCTCTGTTATTTGTTTGGTATCGAGCATGTTGAGGTCGCCGAAGATATTGTTAGTGACACTTTTTTGTCGGCTACCGAGCATTGGGGAATGAATGGGGTTCCAGAAAATCCGGTTGCCTGGCTGTATACGGTAGCGAAGAACAAGACAAAAAATCACCTGAAACGCAATTCGCTTTTTGAGAAAAAACTGGCTGCGGAGATCAGGTATACTGCTGAAACTTTTGAGGAGATCGAGATTGATCTGTCGACCAAGAATATTGCGGATAGTCAGCTGGCGATGATCTTTGCGGTTTGTAATCCGGCTATTTCTGCGGAATCTCAGATTTCGCTTGCATTGAACTTGCTTTGCGGATTCGGTGTGCAGGAGATTGCCGATGCGTTTTTGACGAACAAAACGGTCGTTTATAAAAGACTTGAACGCGCCAAACAAAAGCTGAAAGAAGCGAATATCCGCATCGAGCAGCCGACACTTTCGGAGATCAACAGCAGGCTGGAAACGGTACTCACGACTTTGTACCTGCTTTTTTCCGAAGGTTATTATTCCCAAAGTCAGAATACAACTTTGCGGAAAGACCTCTGCGCTGAGGCAATGCGGCTCACTTCCCTGCTACTTGACAATCCCACTACCAATACGCCTGCCGCGAATGCATTGCTTTCGCTCATGTGCTTTCACTCCTCGCGTTTCGACGCCCGGCTGGATGAAAGCGGCGAGATTGTTTTGTATGAAGATCAGGACGAAACCCGCTGGAATCAGGAGCTGATCGTGCTCGGGAAGGATTTTCTGATCAAAGCTTCCACCGGAAGTGAAGTGTCAAAATATCACCTGGAAGCTGGAATCGCATTTTGGCACACTCAAAAAGAAGATACGCAGCATAAATGGGAAAGTATTCTCCAACTATACAACAACCTGCTAATCCTCGAATATTCACCGATCGCCGCATTGAACCGGACATTTGCGGTAAGCAAAAGTCGGGGGAAGGAACAGGCGATTACGGAGGCGGAAAAACTGCAACTGACAGATAATCATTTCTATTTTTCACTGCTCGGGCATTTGTATTCCGGACTGGATAATGAAAGAGCGTTGCAGCATTTTGAATCAGCGCTCGCTCTGGCGGCTACCGACTCTGAGAAGTCACTGATCCGGAGAAATATGGAGCGGGTTAGCGCACCGCCCATCTGATCAAACTATTAAAGTATATGTTAAAGGCTTAAAATCAGGGTAACGGCCGCACCGCTGGCTGGTAACTGTATACCGAATAGGGTAGGATCAGACCTGCAACCCATCTTGAAATAAGGCAGGCTACTACGATCGGTACAAAAAGCACGTAGCTGTCGGCGATGGCGCAGGCCAGAAAAATAGCTGTAAACGGGGCGTGAATGCTTCCGCTCAATACAGCTGCCATTCCAATCACTACAAAATTGATCGGGATCAGTCCCAGGTGAAAGTACATGTTGAGAATGTGGCTTACAATCAGGCCCAGAAATGCACCTATAAAAAGGCTGGGCGCAAAAACGCCGCCATCACCGCCCGCGCCGAGCGTCACCGAAGTAGCGACGGGTTTGAGTAACATCACGATCAGCAGCGGGAGTATTAGGGTGAGCGAAGTGAGATTAGTGGTCGCAATTGCCGTTTTGATTCCCGCATACCCTTCTCCATACAATCCGGGAAACATAAAAACGAGCGCCGAGATTGACAGCGAGCCTACTGCAATTTTGACCATATCATTTTTAAAAGAACCGAAAAGCTTCTTGAAGAACAATACACATTTGGTAAGGTACACCGCATTCAATCCCGCCAGAACAGCAAGCAAAACCATATAAGGAAGCGCCTGAATATGCCAGGCTTTGATATTGAACTGGAATAGGGGTTTGTAAAATAAAAAGTGCGTGATCAGCCAGGAAGTGACGATTGCAGTGACTACACTGACGTGGTGCAGCTTACTCCGGCGTTTCGTGAAAACCTCAAATGCGAACAGGAAACCGGCAAGCGGTGCATTGAAAAGTGCGGTAAGTCCGGCTGCGAGGCCCGAGCAGATCAGGTCCGTGCGGTACTTTTTCAAGAAGCTCGCCTTCCGCGACGACAAGGCGCCGATCGCCGCTGTGGAAACGACCGTGGATACTTCAATGCCCGTGGAACCTCCAAAAACAACAGTTAGCAAACCATTGAAATAATGCGACGGAATTTTGTAAGCCGGCAGCATGTGCGCGTCTTTGTTGATCGTGTCCATCACTTCTTTGATCCCTTTGTTGGCTTTATTCCGGAACAAAAAGTGCCTCAGCACGTAAATTGTTGCCAGACCGATAAAAGGAAGTATGAAAATCAGGTAAGGTCTGTGGTGAATGCTTTCGATAAAAAGCTCTTCGTAGTGTTCAGTGGCGACTTTTAGCGTGTCGGCGATCAGTGCAGATAATACGCCCGTGATGGAAGCGGCAAAGAGAACGGCTGCGACGCGCCGCGATTTTTTGATCTGGTAAGAATGTAAAGTCATGATTAATTAACTGGCTACCGGTAGCGACGGTTCCAGATCTTGTACCAGTTTTTGTTTTTTGGGTAGTGGCGGTTCGTCGCCAGGTTATTGACAAGCAGCGCCACAAGCAGTAAAATCAGCACGCCCGTGAGTACCGGGCTGAGTACATATTCATATCCCAAACTTTTGATTTTGTCTGAACCAATATTGGCGATCAGGGCAGTTGCGCCTCCCGGCGGGTGCAGCGTGCGGGTGATCTGCATCAATACAATAGATATGGAAACGGCGAATGCAGAAGCCAGCCAGATATTCCCGGGAACGAGCTTATGCACGGTCACACCCACGATAGCACACACAAGATGGCCGCCGATCAGGTTGCGCGGCTGTGCAAGCGGGCTGTTCACAATCCCATAAATAAGTACCGAAGAAGCGCCGAACGAGCCGATCAGGAATACGCTGTCGGAGGCTGAAAACATGTTGTTATTGACGAAACCGATCAGCGCAATGCCTGCAAAAGATCCTAAAAATGTCCAGAAATGGTCTTTGTAATCGACCAGCGTTTCCTTATAAATCACATAACGCGCCATGCGCATGTGCCTTCTGATTCTCTTTCTCAATGTATGCTGAATTGAACCGCAAATTAACAACTTTTTACGAGCGGCAGAATGCGGCAGTCGGGATTCGCGTGGTATTATCTTATCATTAACACTAAGTATCGAACCTGAAAAACGTGCTTTCTTTGGTAGTCCATAACCAAAACCACTGACATGGATTCAAGAAGAGAGTTTTTGAAAAAAGCCGCTTTGTTGTCCGGCAGCGCAGGTATGATGGCGTTTCTGCCAGAGTCTGTTCAGCGCGCAATGGCGATCAGTCCCGACCCCGGCACTACTTATCTAGATGCCGAGCATGTGGTGATATTGATGCAGGAAAACCGTTCATTCGACCACACTTATGGGCGGTTGCAGGGTGTAAGGGGGTTTAACGATCCGCGTGCGATTTCGTTGCCGAACAAGAATAAGGTGTGGCTGCAAACGGATAACAAAGGGGATACTTATGCTCCTTTTCACCTCGATATCAAGAACACGAAAGCTACCTGGATGCACGATCTGCCGCATTCCCGGGAGTCGCAGGTGGATGCTTACAATGGGGGTAAATATGATAAATGGCTGGCATCGAAGCGGTCGAGCCACAAGGAATACTCGGATATGCCGCTCACACTCGGCTATTATGACCGGGAAGATCTGCCTTTTTATTACGCATTAGCCGATGCCTTCACCATCTGCGACCAGAATTTCTGTTCTTCAATGACGCCTACACACCCCAATCGCTATTATTTGTGGTCGGGTACTATCAGAGAAGAACCCAGTATTGACTCGCTGGCGGTGGTTCGTAACAGTTATTTTTCTATTAACAAACCCGTGAAATGGAAAACGTTTCCCGAGCGGATGGAGGAAGCCGGTGTACCGTGGAAATTTTATCAGAATGAGGTTGGTGCAATTATGCAGTTTCACCCGGGGCTGGGCTCGTGGCTTAGTAATTTCGGTTGCAATCCGCTGGAAAGATATGCGCAATACCACGTAAAATCATCGGCAGACTATATCCGCTACGCAAAGGCGGAAGTGGAGAAGCTGAAAGGTGAAATGCCGGGAATGAAAGAAAAGCTGGCGGCTGCAACAGGAGATGAAAAAACGAATCTTACCAAGAGCTTTGACAACAAAGTCGCATTGGTAGAAAAGTACGAAGCGGACCTGGCGCAATACAGTGAGGAAAACCTTAAAAAGCTGTCGGTTACCGACCGCAGCCTGCACGAGCGCGCATTCGTATCGAACCGGAATGATCCCGATTATCTCAAACTCAGCACGGTTACTTATGAGGAAAACGGAGAGAAAAAGACTGTCCAGGTTCCGAAAAGCGATATTTTCTATCAGTTCAGAAAAGATGTAAATGAAGGGAAACTGCCGGCGGTATCTTATCTGGCCGCGCCGCAAAACTTCTCGGATCATCCGTCTGCGCCCTGGTATGGTGCGTGGTACGTGTCGGAAACGCTAGATATCCTGACCAAAAATCCGGAGGTCTGGAAGAAGACGATCTTTATTTTGTGTTATGATGAAAATGATGGCTACTACGACCATATTCCGCCATTTTCCATTCCCAATCCATTCAAACCCGATTCAGGAAAAGTGTCCGAAGGCATTGATATCAAGGCCGAATACGTGACGCTCGACCAGGATCTTTCGCAGGTACCGAAAGGCAATGCGCGGGAAGGCGCGATTGGGTTGGGTTTCCGCGTTCCGCTGGTAGTAGCATCGCCATGGTCGCGCGGGGGCAAGGTTTGTTCCCAGGTTTTTGACCACACTTCCATTATTCAGTTTCTGGAAGAATTCACGAGCCACAAGTCGAAAAAGACGGTGAAGGAAACCAATATTTCGGAATGGAGGCGGACGATCTGCGGCAATATCAGTTCTGTTTTCCAGCCTTTCGATGCATCTGCTTACAAGAAACCGAAGCCTGTCAACCGTGATGAATTCGTGACTTCCATCCACCAGGCGCAGTTCCGCAATGCACCTTCCAATTTCAAGGCGCTGTCTGCGAGTGAAGTCAGCGACATTAATAAAAACGCACTGCAATCGGCGCATTTGCCTAAACAGGAACCCGGTACGCGCCGCTCCTGCGCGATTCCCTACGAGTTGTATGCCGAAGGTAGTTTTTCAAAAGATAAAACCGCATTCGAGATCAGTCTGAACGCTGGAAAGAAAGCATTTGGTGAAAAATCAGCCGGCGCGCCATTTATTATTTATGCAATGAATACTTACCAGGGTGAAGCGTTGCGCGTCTGGAATTTTGCTGTGAGAGCGGGGGATACTTTGACACAAAGTTTTAAAATCGCCGATTTTGACGGTGGAAAATATCATTTGCGCGTGTACGGACCAAATGGGTTCTACCGCGAATTTGCAGGCGATAAAGGCGAGGATATCGATATTGCCTGCACCTATATCAATGACAAGTCAGGAAAGCCAAATGGCGACCTGCAATTTACGGTCTACAACCGTAGCGCAAATGCATTGCAGGTTTCGGTCGTCGATCACGCGTACGGCGACCAGCCCCTGGAACTGAAAGTTTCGGCGGGCGGAAAGTCGGTTGCTGTCAAAACTTTGCGAAAAAGTCACAATTGGTACGATCTGAGCATTAGAACCGGTAAATCAGATAGCATTAAACGATACGCCGGGCACGTCGAGAACGGGAAAGAAAGCAGCACGGATCCGTTAATGGGCGGAGGGAGTGTCTGAAAGCTTGGCTAATTTTCCAGGTTGGGTACGTCGGATTATATAGTGCCGCTACGGGGTCTCCTAAATAATTAGACATCGACCATTTTAATACAGGGGGCTCCGCTGGAGCCACATTTATTTCTGGATAACATAATTCTAGAAACAGGGGGCTCCGCCGGAGCCACGTTTATTTCTGGATAACATAATTCTAGAAACAGGAGGCTCCGCCGGAGCCACGTTTATCTCGCGAAACGTATTTCTAGAAATAGGGGGCTCCGCTGGAGCCACGTTAACCTTGCGAAACGTATTTCTAGAAACGGGGGCTCCGCTGGAGCCGCGTTTATCTTGCGAAACGTATTTCTAGAAACAGGGGGCTCCTCAGGAGCCACATTTATCTCGGGATAACGTATTTCTAGAAACAGGGGGGCTCCACTGGAGCCGAGTTTATCTCTGGATAACATATTTCTAGAAATAGAGGGCTCCGCCGGAGCCACGTTTATCTGGGGATAACATATTTCTAGAAACAGGAGGCTCCGCTGGAGCCACGTTAACCTTGCGAAACGTATTTGTAGAAACGGGGGCTCCGCTGGAGCCGCGTTTATCTTGCGAAACGTATTTCTAGAAACAGGAGGCTCCGCCGGAGCCACGTTTATCTTGCGAAACATATCTAGAAACAGGAGGCTCCGCTGGAGCCAAATTTAACTCGCGAAACATATTTCTAGAAACAGGGGGCTCCGCCGGAGCCACGTTTATCTCGGGATAACATATTTCTAGAAACAGGGGGCTCCGCCGGAGCCACGTTTATCTTGCGAAACGTATTTCTAGAAATAGGGGGCTCCGCTGGAGCGAAATTTAACTCGCGAAACATATTTCTAGAAACGGCGGGCTGCGCCGGCGCTTTTCCAAATAGCTGCAAAGCCGCAGAGCGGCTCCCTGTTTCTAGGTAAACACGTCGCATCCATATGGGCCCCTGCGGGGCCTCCTGTTTATTCTGATGAATGGAAGAGGCCGGAAGACTCAGACGCAGATTACGAAAAAGTATACCCCTAAAAGGCAGTTAAGTTTTTCGGAACTAAGCAGGATAAGGCACTAGCTGGAAAAGCAATAAATAAACTCCCGCATTGGAGTAATCCGGAAACCGGGCGGCCTTTACTTTTTGGAAAAGCCTAAACTCTGGTTTGAATGAAAGATGAAAAAATTCCGGCAGGCGAGGAACTGGTATGTGGCGTTGAAAACCGCTTTGATGAAGACCGTCGCTATTTTTTAAAACAATCCGTCACCATTGCCGGACTTGCATTTGCACCCGCCTCATTGATCTCAGGCGAAGACAACGCGCTGCCTGAATCTTTCGGAGATACTGAAAACGTAAAGCTCAGTATTGCGATCAATGGAAAAAAACACCAGCTGAATATCGACCCAAGAACTACTTTACTGGACCTGCTGCGTGAACAACTTGGATTGACAGGGACCAAAAAAGGCTGCGATCTGGGTCAATGCGGCGCTTGTACTGTGCATATCAACGGGCAGCGCACATTGTCGTGCCTCACTTTCGCGGTGATGCAAAACGGCAACAAAGTGACGACGATCGAAGGCATCGGCACGCCGGAAAAACTTCACCCGTTACAGGCAGCATTCATCAGGCACGACGGTTTTCAATGCGGGTATTGCACGCCGGGACAGATCATGTCGGGGGTAAGCTGCATTCGAGAAGGAAATGCAGGCTCCGAGGCTGAAGTTCGGAAATATATGAGCGGAAACCTCTGTCGCTGTGGAGCTTATCCGAATATCGTAAATGCGATATTAGAAGTAAAAAACAGCGGGGAAAAGGTATGAAGCCATTTCAATACCTCCGCCCGTCGAAATTGAAAGCTGCAATCGAAATGGTCTCCGGTGATCCGCAGGCGCGCTATATTGCCGGGGGTACCAACCTCATAGACCTCATGAAAAGGGGAATCGTTACGCCTGAGAAGCTGGTCGATATCAATCATTTGCCCCTCAAAAAAATTGAATACAAATCCGGCGTGCTGCGGATCGGCGCATTGGCTTTAAATAGTGAGGTAGCTGCGCATGAAACCGTTTTGCAAAAGCATCCGCTACTGGCGCAGGCGCTCGACTCCGGAGCTTCCGGGCAATTGCGGAATATGGCCACAGTGGGTGGAAATATCCTGCAAAAAACGCGTTGTACCTACTTTTACGACACTGCATTACCATGCAACAAACGCGACCCGGAAAGCGGTTGCAGCGCATTGGAGGGAATAAACAGGCTGCACGCGATTTTCGGAACTGAGACTGAAAATCCTGCAAAAACCTGCATTGCGGTACATCCGAGCGATATGTGCGTGGCGCTGTCCGCATTGGATGCCGATGTATTGCTGAGCGGGCCGGGCGGCGAGAGGCGAATGAAAATAGCGGATCTGCACCGCTTATCCGGCGATACTCCCGAAGTGGATACAACCCTCGAACGCGGCGAGCTGATCACGGCTGTGGAGATCCCGGACAATGCATTTGCACGCAATTCACATTACCTCAAACTCCGTGACCGCGCTTCGTATGCATTTGCGATCGTATCAGTGGCGGCTGCGCTGGATATTGATAATGGTAAGATACGAACGGCGCGGCTGGCAATGGGCGGCGTGGCGCACAAGCCTTGGAGATTAATAGCAGCCGAAAAGTCGCTGGAAGGCCAGCCGGTGACCGAAAGCAGTTTTAGAAAAGCTGCGGAAGTGGCGATGGTTGGTGCCAGGGGTTTTGGACAAAATGATTTCAAACTAAAATTGGCCCCAAACGCAATCGTTCAGGCATTACTGACCGCCGCCGGCATTGAATAATGGTATGATGGAAAAAGTAACTGTGGAAGAAAAAGAATCGCTGGACAGGGTTGACGGGGCAGTTAAGGTGGCCGGTGTTGCAGCCTATTCGGCAGAATATCAGCTAAGTAACCTCGCCCACGCAGTACTCGTCACCAGCACTATTGCAAAAGGCACTATAACCGGAATAGCCACGCAGCAAGCCGAAACTGCAAAGGGTGTACTCGCGGTGATCAGCCATTTGAATTCCCCATTGATACCCGGTTACCCCGAAAAAAAGCAACCTGCCGAGCGCGTGCCGATTGGCACTGCATTCCGCATTTTTTACGATCACTACATTTATTTCGACGGACAGCCAGTCGCAATGGTTGTTGCGGAAACGCTGGAACAGGCGAAGCACGCGGCGTCGCTCATCACAATATCCTATGAAAAAGAAGCGCATAGTACTGATTTCGAGGCGAATGCAGTGAGTGCGGTAGTGCCGCAAAGTGTACAGCGAAGCCAGAATTCTCCATTTAAAGATTACGAAAGGGGAGATACCGGCGCGATCGACCGGGCGGAAGTGAAAATTGAAAACACATACACCATTCCCACGCAGCACCACCAGCCGCTCGAACCGCACGCGATTATCGCGGTTTGGGAGGCGGAAGATAGGCTGACGGTTTATGATAAAAATCAGGGCGTAAAGTCTGCCCAGGGTAATCTGGCGCAGACTTTCAAACTGCCGCGGCCTAATGTCAAAGTGATCTCGCCTTTTATCGGCGGCGCTTTCGGGTCGGGGATCCGCGTGTGGCCGCATACGATCGCTGCGGTACTCGCCGCGAAGCATTTAAAACGGCCGGTCAAGCTTGTTCTGGGTCGGGAGCAAATGTTCACTTCGGTGGGTTACCGGCCTTATACGGTGCAAAAAGTGGCGATCGGAGCGAATAGGGAGGGTAAACTGACCGCGATCGTGCACGAAGGTACCGGGCAGACTTCGCAGTATGAGGAGCATTTGGAACGTACGATCCTTGCCGGAAGGTCGCTTTACGCCTGTCTAAATGTGGTGACCAAATACCGGCTTCTCAACCTCGACGTAAACACTCCGACGTGGATGCGAGGCCCCGGCGACGCAACCGGCATGTTTGCGCTGGAATCGGCGCTCGACGAGCTCAGTTATGCTTTGAAAGTTGATCCGCTAGAACTCCGTTTGCGCAATTATGCCGAAACGGATCCTGAAAGAAATCTGCCTTTTTCCGCCAAGTCCCTGCGGCAATGTTACGAAAAAGGCGCAGCCGCTTTTGGCTGGAAAAACAGGCAGCCTGAACCGGGTTCGATGAAAAATAAAGGGTTGCTGGTGGGTTATGGAATGGCATCTAGCTTGTACGGTTTTCACCGGCATCCGTCTCTTGCCAGGGCAGTTATGATGGCGAATGGTACGCTGGTCGTGCAAAGTGCGACGATGGATATTGGTCCTGGTACCGGCACTGCGATAACGCGTATTGCTTCGGAAGTAATGAATATCAGCCCCCGCAATATCCGCTTTGACCTCGGCGACTCGTCGCTGCCCGACGCGCCGGGACAAAATGGTTCTTCCACGATCCCGAGTGTAGGTTCGGCTGTGCATGCGGCTTGTGAATCTTTAAAAAACAAACTGGCAAAACTCGCTGCTGAAATGCCCGGCGGCAATAGCGCTTCCTATCAGGATATATTGAAATTCCATAAACTCACGGAGTTGGAAGCGCAGGAAGAATCGAAGTCGGGACCGGAGCGCGATCAGTACTCGATGTATTCGTTTGGCTGTCATTTTATAGAGGTTAACGTAAATCCGCTCACCATGGAAGTGAAAGTTACAAAAGCAGTGACCTGCGCTGACGTAGGCAAGATCATCAACCACAAAACTGCCCGCAGCCAGTCCATCGGCGGTTTAGTGGGCGGCATCGGCATGGCGCTGATGGAAGCTTCCGTGATGGACCATCGTTTTGGGAGGTACGTTACCAGC
This sequence comes from Dyadobacter sp. CY343, assembly GCF_021390335.1. Taxonomy (GTDB): domain Bacteria; phylum Bacteroidota; class Bacteroidia; order Cytophagales; family Spirosomataceae; genus Dyadobacter. The sequence goes on from NZ_JAJUXK010000001.1 coordinate 1,326,349, forward strand.
GATTTTGCCAGCTACCACATTCCTGTTCACAGCGATATTCCGCAAATGGAGGTACTGTTTATCGACGAACCAGATACGCGCGTGAACCCGATCGGGTCCAAAGGGCTGGGTGAGATAGCGATCGTAGGTGTGGCAGCAGCGGTCGCCAATGCTGTTTTTCATGCGACGGGTAAGCGGGTCAGGGAACTGCCGATCACGGTTGACAAGCTGATCGCATTTCTGATGCTGATCGTGTGTTTATCGGGCTGTTCGCAGAAAAAGAATGCGGCGGAAATGGATATTGACAAGACTTTCAAACAATACAATAATGCAGAGAGCCCTGGCTGTGCAATAGCAGTCGTGCAGCACGGAAAGGTCGTTTTTACCAAAGGATACGGGACTGCGAACCTGGAATACGGCATACCGATCACGCGCGCAACGGTTTTTGATATTGCGTCCGTTTCCAAGCAATTCGCGGGACTGGCCATTTCTACATTGGTCCAGGAAGGCAAGATATCACTCGATGATGATATCCGGAAATACCTTCCCGAGGTTCCGAAATTTAAGAAAACGATCACAATCGGGCACCTGGTACACCACACGAGCGGACTCCGCGACTGGCCCGAAGCACTCCGCATTGCAGGCTGGCGCTGGGACGAGGTGATTTCATTTGAAGACATTATGCGCATGGTTAGAAACCAGCGCGACCTCGATTTCGAGCCGGGTGAAAAGTTCTCCTATTGCAATACAGGCTACAATCTTCTTGCTGCAATCGTTGAGAAAGTGAGTGACCAGTCTTTCACAAAATGGACAGAGGAACATATTTTTCGGCCGCTGAATATGAAAAACACCTGGTCGCAGGACGATTATACGCGGCCCATTAAAAATGTTGCCTATTCTTATTCGAAAAAGGATGGTCAGTTCGTGAAAGTCCCGGGCTCGCTGGCGGCCTACGGTTCCAGTTCACTTTTTACTTCGGTGGAAGATCTGAGCAAATGGGTGATCCATTTTAACAAAGAAATTGCAGACGGAAATCCGGTATATACCAACATGCTCAAAGACGGGGAGCTGAATAACGGGGATAAGGTGGAATATGCGTTCGGGCTGGCGCGGGATGTGGAAGGCGGCCTGAAAACCATTTCGCACTCGGGCGGCTGGCAGGGATACCGGACTATTATCATGAATTATCCTGAAAAGCAATTGTCTGTGATCCTGCTCAGCAATTCGGACGATTTCAGTATCGGCAGGTTCGCTTCGGAGGTGGCGGCGCTGTATTTGCAGCCGGGTAAAAAAGTAGAAGAAAAGGCTGGGAATGAGCCAGATGTACGGAATATGCCTGTGGTAAAATTGGATACCGCATTAGCCCGAAAATACACGGGTACCTATGAACTGGGGCCGGGCTGGGCGGTGACATTTACACTCGAAAATGGAAAGCTGATGGTGCAAGCCACAGGCGAGCCTAAGTTTCCAGTCGAGCCGAAATCTGATTCTCTGATCTGGATCGATGCATATAGTGCGCCGATGACTTTTGTAAAAAACAGTCTTGGCAACATCAATATGCTTAAATATAAGGATATTAAGGCCAACCGGATCTATGTGCAGCTGCCCGACCGAAAAACGTTCGCGGCGCTCGCAGGTAGCTATTACAGCCCTGAACTTTTGACAGAATATAAAGTGGATATGAAAGCCGATACGCTGCGGATGCACCACATGAGAAACGGCGATTTTGAGTTGATCCCGGACCTGACAGGAAGCGGGCAGTTCAGCAGCAGGATCGGCAGTGTGAGTTTTGTGAGGGATAGCGCGCAAAAAGTGACGGGGCTTACATTTTCGGGCGGAAGGGTCAAGAATATTTGGTTTAAAAAACAATAAACAGTCTATATGAAAAACACTAAAAACCTGGCTTTACTGGCATTAGTCGGCGTGGCCGCATTGGTTCAGATCAGTTTTGTTAAAAACGATTTGTCCAAAAAAGCATTGAACTGGAAAACCGGCGTGGCGCTCTATTCCTTTAATAAATTCTCTTTTGCTGAGACGATCGAGAAAGCGGATAGTGCCGGGGCTAAGTTCGTTGAAGGTTTTTTCTTCCATAATCTGGGAAAGGATTTCAACGGTCACGCTATTCCAAACCTGAACGACGAGGAGATTTCGAAGATGAAATCAATGCTTGATAAAAAGGGCATTCAAATGAAATCGTTGTATTCGGGCAACGGGAAGAATTTGGAGGAATGGAATACCTATTTCACTTTTTCCAAGAAAATGGGTATCGAGTTCCTGACGTGCGAGCCGGAAAAGAAGGACTGGAATTTGCTCGACAGCCTGGCCGGTGCCTACAAAATGAGAATTGCGATCCACGAACACGCCAAAGGATCGAGCTATTACTGGCACCCTGATTCGGTGGTTGCCGCGATGAAAGGCCGCCCGAACATCTGGGCCTGCGCCGACCTCGGGCACTGGGTCAGAAGCGGACTTGACCCGGTAAAATGTTTGAAAACCCTGGAAGGGCGCGTCATTTGTGTGCACGTAAAAGACCTCGACGGGGCTAATAACCTGAAAGCAAACGACGTAGTGGCAGGTACCGGCGTACTCGACTATCCGGCGATTGTAAAGGAGCTTAAACGCCAGAACTTCAATGGAATGGCCTATATAGAGCGGGAAGGCAACTGGAACAACAATATGCCCGACGTGAAGCAGGCGCTCGAATACCTCTCAAAACTGTCGCGCTAGCTGCGGCCGGGGCTGCTTGTATTTTCGTCGTAAATCCTTATCATTAATCCATAAACCACAACATTCCCGTGTAGCAGTTTTCAGGAAAACGGGTTTTGGAATGGATTTTTATATTGATCAGCTACAACTAAACTAAAACCGGATCAGCATGCGCCCTCGTATCAGCATCTTCTTAATCGACGACGACATAGACGATCAGGAAATACTGGCTACTATTATGGAAGATTCTTTCGAGCATGCTGAATGCACCTTCGCCAGCGATGGAATGCAGGCGCTGCACCGGTTACAGGACGAAACGTTTTTCCCCGACGTCATTTTCGCCGATATCAATATGCCGCGGATGAACGGTATCGAATTTCTGGTGGAGTTCAAAAAAATGCCCCGCCTGGCAGAAGTGCCGGTTTTTATGTACTCCACCTCGGATGAGAAGGAGATCGTTAGTCAATGCACGGATCTCGGGGCAACCGGTTTTGTGAAAAAATATGCAGACACGGATGAGGTAAAGAGGGAGTTTCAAAAAATTATCCACACCATTACCTCACGCTCTTAATGGATCAGGTCGCGGTAACATCACTTGAATTTCTCGTTGGCGGAGGCGAAATGGGCGAACGCATACGCCGCTTTCCCTGGGATAAATCTCCGCTCGGTCCGCCGGAACAATGGCAACAGAGCCTGAAAACGTGCATTCGGATCATGCTCAGCTCCAAGCAGCCGATCTGGATCGGGTGGGGCGAGCACCTGATCAAGTTATACAATGACGCTTATGTGGATATTGTGAGGGGAAAACATCCCGGCGCATTGGGACAGCCCGCTTCCGTAGTATGGAAGGATATCTGGCGGGATATCGAACCGATGCTTTCGCTCGCAATGACCAGAGACGAAGGTACTTACGTGGAATCGCAGCTGCTTATTATGGAGCGCAGCGGCTTTCCTGAGGAAACCTATTATACATTTTCCTACACGCCCGTGCTTGGCGAAGACGGTCGCCCGGCCGGGATAATATGCTATAACACAGCCGATACCGACCGGATCATCAATGAAAGGTCGCTGCGTACGATGCAGCAGCTGGATAGTTTGGCACAGCGGAAAACGGAACAGGACGTGTATGCACAGGCGGTCAAAGCGCTGGGCAGTAACAACAGGGATTTTCCTTTTAGTGTCATTTATCAGGTAAACAGCGAATCCAATACCGCCGAAATCGCCGCGATGTCGGGTATTGGTCCTGAAAATCTTACCATTAACGCGCCTGTTGACCTTGATAACGCCCGCGAGGAAGCTATCACTGTTTCGGAAGCCGTTTTTGGGAACAAAATCGTAGAGTCGATTGACCCAAACAGGTGGCATTCTTTGCCAAAAGGGCACTGGGATGTGGTGCCGCGTCAATTTGTGGATGTTCCGATCAAATCTGCCAACCGGAAATTCCCGCTCGCGATCCTGACGATCGGTTTGAACCCTTACCGGAATTTTGATGATGCATACCGCAATTTTATACAGCTCGTAGCAGACCAGATTTCGCTCGGCGTAAATAATGCGTTGGCCTATGAGGAGGAACGCAAGCGTGCAAAAGCGCTGGAAGAACTTGACAAAGCAAAAACGCTGTTCTTTACCAATATAAGCCACGAATTCCGGACGCCGCTGATGCTGATGCTGAGTCCGCTGGAAGAACTGTTGAGCAAGCCGCTGATCGGGTTAAGTACCGACGAAAAGCATAATCTGGAAGTAACGCACCGCAATGCGATCCGGCTATTGAAACTGGTTAATACTTTGCTTGATTTCAGCAGGATCGAGAGCGGCAGGAATATGGCCACTTACGTGCTGACCGATATTGCCACGTACACCCAAAACCTGGCTGGTAACTTCCGCTCGGTCATTGAAAAAGCCGATTTGTATCTGCATGTGAACGTGCAGCCGATCAGCCAGCCCGTGTATGTCGACAAGCAAATGTGGGAAAAGATCGTTTTCAACTTACTGTCCAACGCATTCAAATATACCCTTGAAGGAGGTATTAAATTGTCGGTAGAGCAGATAGGGAACGAGGTACAGCTGGTCGTGGAAGATAGCGGTTTGGGCATTCCGGAACATGAGCTTCCGCATATGTTCGAGCGTTTTCACAGGGTCCAGAACACGACCGGCCGGACTTATGAAGGCACCGGGATCGGGTTATCGCTGGTAAAAGAGCTGGTGCAGCTGCATTGCGGCAATATAAACGTTCAAAGTGAAATAGGGAAGGGTAGCAGGTTTACGGTGACGATCCCCACAGGCAGTGCGCATCTTGATCCCGCTCAGGTATTTGCGGCAGCACCTGCTTTCGAAGAGATAACTTCCAGTTTTTTTGTTGAAGAAGCGGCTACCTTACTGCCCTCGGAAACTCCGCAGGCGAACGCTGTCTCGCTTGCATCGGCGCCCGACAGGACTGAATATGAGACGATTCTGGTCGTAGATGATAATACGGATATGCGTGAGCACATTCAGTCACTGGTTGGCCCGTGGTACAAAACGATCGGCGCGGTAAACGGGATCGATGCTTTGGAAATGATCCGGAAACACCGGCCTTCCCTTATTTTAAGTGATATTATGATGCCCGAAATGGACGGTATCGAACTCCTCAAACATGTAAAAGACACGCCAGAAAGTGCGCAGATACCGATCATTCTGATCACAGCCCGTGCAGGTGAAGAGTCGAAAATCGAAGGTTATGAGATCGGCGCTGACGATTATCTGGTCAAACCGTTCTCTTCCAATGAATTATTGGCAAGAATTAAATCGCAGCTGAAAATCGCGAAAACGCGACGCCAGTTTACAGAGGAGCTGGAAAACGAAGTGCGGAAGCGGACGGAAGAACTGACCAAGGCGAACAAGGAGCTGGAATCGTTCAACTACGTGGCAAGCCACGATTTGCAGGAGCCGCTGCGGAAAATCCAGACTTTTATTCATCTCATCGAAAAGAATAAGGAAAACCCGGAAGCAGTCGAGAAATACTTTCAAAAGATCAATTCCTCGGCCCAACGCATGAGCGAACTGATCCAGTCGGTGCTGACTTACAGTAGGTTGTCAAAGTCAGGAGAAGACTTTTCAGTTGTCGATCTGAACAAGATCGTGAAGGATATTCAGATCGATTTCGAATTGCTGATTGAGGAAAAAGGAGCGGAAGTGATTTGCGGCGATCTGCCTCAGATACGCGCCAACAAATTCCAGATCAACCAGTTATTCTCAAACTTATTTAGTAATGCCCTGAAATTCTCACAGACCAATCCGCGTATCACGATCACCTCACAGCTGGTCGCGTCTTACGAGACCAAAGATCCGCACTTGCCGGTTGACGGACGCACTTTTGTTCACCTGACGTTTTCGGATAACGGAATCGGTTTCGAGCCAGAGTTTAATGAGAAGATATTCAGTCTGTTCCAAAGGCTGCACGGGAAACACGAATATTCGGGTACCGGTATTGGGTTAAGTATTGTGAAAAAGATCGTGGAGCAGCACGACGGATATGTGTCAGCCGAATCCCGCCCGGGCGAAGGAGCGACGTTTCATATCTGGCTACCGGTTATTTGAAACGCTATCCTTCCTCTTCGGTATTCTTGATTTTCATGAGCAAAGCATAAGCATTTTTGATAACGAGCCGGGTATCTCCATTTATCCCGCCTCCTTCAATTTGCTGCTTGCCGCCGCTGATCGTTCCCGGCTTTACTTCCACCATTTCAAATTTCCCGCTTCCATTATCCGTAAAAACGTAAAAGTTATTTTCCCAGCGCACAATCGCCTCTTCGGGTACTGTTAATGCTTTGGTACCATTGATCGCCACTTCTCCGTTTACAAACATTCCAGGCACAAGCAGCGGATTGTATTTTTCAAAATGGCAATGCACCTCCGCCATCCGGTCATCGTCCAGGTTCCGGCTGATGAGTATAATTTTTGCCTGAAATTTCCGGTCAGGATCGCCATTTGTATAAGCTGTCACACGCTGACCAACGGCCAGAGTGCTCAGGTCTTTTTCAAAAACACTTAATGCAAGGTGAATATCTTTCGGGTCGACGAGCTCGAAAAGCATATCAGTAGGTGCCGTGTATTTACCCACATTCACATTGACCTTTGAAACAAAACCGTCGATCGGAGAAATGATAGAAACCGTTTTGGAGATATTATCCGGTTTGAGATTGGCGGGGTTGATGCCAATCACTTCTAGTTTTCGTGCCAGTGCGTGCGTCAAAATCCGCTGCGTTTCCATCTCTGCCCGGGCTTGCTGGAATATTTTGTCGCTGCTCGCTTTTGTCGCATTCAGGTCTTTCTGACGGTTAAACTCACTTTCTGCCAGTGTAAACTTTTCTTTCGCGGTGAGATAATCCTGTTGCAGCTGAATAAACTGCATATCTTCCAATTCCGCCAATACCTGGCCTTTCCGCACGTGCATACCGGGCAGCATGCGGGTGGACTTCAAATACCCGCCAAGCGGAAAGCTGAGGCTGATGGTACTTTGCGGCGGCACGTCGATTTTGCCGTGGAGGTTCAGTACGCCGCTGATATTTTCCATTTCAGGCTGCCCGACCTCGATTCCTACGTTTTCTAATTGTTTGGAGCTGAAAGAAACCACTTGCGCGGAGGCGGCGGAATCAGGTTTTTCGTTTTCGATATTATCTGTTTTGCTACCACACGCGGTGAGCAGCCAAACGCAAATGCCAGGAATGAGGTAAGTCTTCATATTGGTTTTCACAGATTGTTAAGTTTGAGTAACTGGATCACAGCCTGGTTGTAGCTGCTGAGTGATTGAATGTATTCGCTGCGTATTGTAATCGATTGATTGACAAGGATAACCCATTGTAAATAATCGATTTCGCCTGCCTGGAACTGTTCGTCGGCGGTGGTGATAATGGCTTCTGCGTTTTTCAGGCCCTGGGTTTCGAAATAGTCGAGGCTTTGCAGGAATTTCCGGACCTGGGTTTGTGCATTGTCGCGCTCGGTCAGGATTTGCTGCGTGAGGTATTGGATTTCTTTTTGGGTCTTTTCAAACTCCGTTTTTGCTGCTGCTGCCCGCGCTGACTGGGCTTTGAAAAATAGCGGCACTGCAATTCCTGCATTGACATAACTAAACCGGTTCTTGCTTGTATAAGTGAGTTCCTGCCCATTTACCAGCTGTGACCCTACAATACTGAGATTGTTATAACCGAGAGTCAGCTCGGGTAGCAGTCGCGCTTTTTCCGTTTTCCAGCGGAATTCGGAAGCTTGCTGCTGGCTTTTCGCAAAGTCGAGCAGAGGAAAATCTTGCAATGCGGAGTCCTGGACTGTCAACACATTTTCAATGCGCGCGCTACCGATCCTGGGCACATACTGAATGCTGTCGCGAATGAAGAGATTAAACGATCTGACCGTGACAGCCAGGTCGCTTTCCAGCATATTCAGCTGATTGCTTACTTGCTGCCGCTGTGATTGGGCTGCGGTTTTTTCCAGCACATTGGCTTCTCCTTTTTCAAAACGCAGGTTGGACTTTGTTTCAAAAAGTGTGAAAATACTATCGGCGTAAATGAGCAGTTTCCTGCGCTCGGTCAAACTGGCGTATTCATAGAACAATTGACGCAGGCTAGTGCGGATTTCAAGCTCGGTCAATCGCGTTTGCGCCTGCGCTGCTGTAAAATTAGCTTCCAGTGTTCGGCGCTGATTAGTGTAGACGGCAGGGAAACTGAACGTTTGACTCACCCCGAAACGGGTGTCGTTGTTGACACTATTAAACTTTCCGATATCTGCATTGAAATTCGTTTTGGCAATATCAAACGCGCTTTTCTGCAACTGCTCACTGCTTTTTTCACCCAGCCGCGCACTTTGTACTTGCAGGTTTCTTTGTTTGGCAATTGTGATCGCGGCCGGCAGGTCGATTGGTTTTGGCTGTGCATGGGCCAGGGTAGCCGCAAACAGTAGTGGGAGTAAAGCCAGCGACTTCGGCACCGATGCTATCTTCTTTTTACCCTCAAACAAAAGATACAAAGCCGGTAATACAAACAGCGTCAACAAGGTAGCGGTGATTAGCCCGCCGATCACCACGGTCGCGAGCGGTCGCTGCACTTCTGCCCCGGCGCCATTGCTGAGCGCCATTGGTAAAAATCCCAGCGAAGCTACGGCGGCGGTCATCAGTACCGGACGGAGGCGGTTTCGGGTGCCGGTCAATACCAGTTCCAGTGCATTGGTGATTGTGCCTTCCGTTTTGAGCCGGTTGAATTCCGAGATCAGCACGATGCCATTTAAAACAGCAACTCCAAACAATGCGATAAAGCCTACGCCGGCCGAGATACTGAAAGGCATACCGCGCATCGCCAGCGCAAACACGCCGCCGATCGCCGAAAGCGGGATCGCCGTGTAGATCAGCGCGCCTTCGCGGATTGACGAGAATGCGCAATAGAGCATGACGAAAATCAGCAGCAGCGCCACCGGAACTGCGATGATCAGCCGCGATTTTGCCTGTTGCAGGTTTTCAAAAGCGCCTCCGTAAGTAACGGTGTACCCTGGCTCGAAGCGGATCTTTCCTTCCACTTTTTGTTGCAGCTCCTCCACGATCGACTGTACATCGCGGCCGCGGACGTTGAAACCGACGATGATCCGCCGCCGCGTATTCTCCCGCTGGATCTGGTTCGGGCCTTCAATTTCCTGGATTTTGGCAACCTGATAAAGGGGTATCTGCATGCCCGAAGGCGTGGAAATCGGCAGGTTCTGCACATCGGCAATGCTCTTGCGGCCCTCACTTCCAACTCGTACTACCAGGTCAAATTTCTTCTCTCCTTCATAGATCTGGCCGGCGGCTGCTCCTGCGAATGCCGCATTGATCGTGCGGTTGATATCGTCGATATTCAATCCGTATTTCGCGATCTCGCGCCGGTTGAATTCAATGACGATCTGCGGCATGCCGGTCACCTTTTCGACGTACCAGTCGGCAGTACCTTTTACGGTTTTCGAAATAGTACCCAGGTGCTCGGCGTAGGTAGCGAGCTTGTTCAGATCTTCGCCAAAAATTTTACACACCACATCCTGTTTTGCGCCCGTCATCAGCTCGTTGAAACGCATTTGTACGGGATACTGGAAGCCGGTGGTAATGCCCGGCACCACTTCCTGGGCAGTTTGCGCCATTTTATCGGCGAGTTCGGTGAAAGTCTCCGCACTGGTCCATTCGGATTTGTCCTTTAAAACAATGATCATATCCCCGCCCTCGATCGGCATGGGGTCAGTCGGGATTTCGGCGCTGCCGATCCGGGAAACTACCTTTTCCACTTCGGGATATTGCGATTGCAATCTTTCAGAAACGCGGTTGATCGCATCTATCGTCGTACTCAGGTTGGTACCCACCAGCAACCTCGTTTCAGTCGCAAAATCACCTTCTTCAAGCTGCGGAATGAATTCTCCGCCCATTTGAGAAAATACAAAAGCCGCTATTCCGAACAATGCAAATGCAGCAACTACCATAGTCTTTTTGAAATGCAGCGCTCGGGTCAGCATGTTATGGTAACCGCCTTCGAGCTTCGCCATCATCCGGTCGGAAATGTTCGGTTTGTACGTGACTTTCTTGCCGATAAAAAGCGCGCTGATCATCGGCACATAGGTAAGCGAAAGTATGAATGCACCCAGGATTGCGAAGGCGACGGTCTGCGCCATCGGCTTGAACATTTTTCCCTCAATACCTGAAAGAGAAAGGATCGGCAGGTACACGATCAGAATGATGATCTGGCCAAAAACGGCCGCATTCATCATGCGCGACGCCGAGCCGGTGACTTCACGGTCCATTTCATCCTGTGAGATTGCCTGCATACCTGCATACTTTTTAGAGGAATGCAAGTGGTGTAAAATCGCTTCAACGATGATCACCGCACCGTCTACAATCAATCCAAAATCAAGCGCGCCAAGGCTCATCAGGTTACCGCTCACGCCGAAAGTGTTCATCATTGTGATCGCGAAAAGCATGGAAAGCGGGATCACGGATGCTACGATCAGGCCCGCGCGAAGGTTTCCCAGAAACAGTACCAATACCAGGACTACGATCAACGCGCCTTCGGATAAGTTCTTTTCAACGGTGCCAATCGCGTTATTGACCATTTTGGTGCGGTCGAGAAATGCCTCAATCTCCAATCCTTCGGGCAAGGTTTTCTGGATTTCAGCAATGCGTTTTTTGACATTTTTGATCACATCCGAAGAGTTGCCGCCTTTGAGCATCATCACAATTCCCCCCGAAACTTCACCGGTACCGGCCATAGTGAGCGCGCCGTAGCGTATCGCCGAGCCAAGCCGCACTTCGGCAATATCGCGGATCAGTACGGGCGTTCCGTTCGCGTTATTTTTGACCACAATATCCTGAATATCCGCCTGCGAACCGGCTAAACCGACGCTTCTGATGTATAAAACAGCGGGACCCTTCTCTATATACGCACCGCCGGTATTCTGGTTGTTTCGCCCCAATGCAGTGAACACGTCGCTGATCGTGAGATTGACCGCTTTCAGATTGGCCGGATTTACGGCTACTTCATATTGCTTGAGCTCGCCGCCGAAGGTGGAGACGTCGGCCACGCCGGGGGTGCCGAGGAGCTGGCGTTTCACGATCCAATCCTGGGTGGTACGCAGGTCGGCGAGTGAAAATTTCTTCTCAAATCCTGCTTTCGGCTTGATCACGTATTGATATATCTCCCCCAAACCCGTCGTAACAGGCGCTAGCTCAGGCTTTTCGGCATTTTCGTCGATCTCTACCTGGGCGAGCCGCTCGGTAACCTGCTGCCGCGCCCAGTAAATGTCGGAACCGTCTTCAAAAACGATGGTGATCAGGGAAAGTCCGAAACGCGAGAGGCTTCGGCTTTCTTTCAAGCCAGGAATGTTGCTGATTGCTTGTTCGATCGGGAACGTGATTAGTCTTTCCACGTCTTCGGCGCCCAAAGCAGGCGCGGTGGTGATCACCTGTACCTGGTTGTTGGTAATATCGGGAACTGCGTCGATTGGTAATTGCGTCACTTCATAAGTACCGTAGGCAACCCACAGCAGCATGAACAGACCAATTACCAGTTTATTATGAACTGAAAATTGTATGATTTTATTAAGCATAACCTATTGAGTATAAATACATAGCAAACAGGCTACGGGCTCAGCAAACGGCGAGCGCATAGTCGTGACAGGACAGAACTATCCTGCTGTATGTTGGTATTTAAACTCGCGGCGGGCGAAAAAGAGAGCCTAATGCGGCATTGTAATGTCCCTGTGGCTGGTCGGGACCGTAATCCGGCTTGATTGGCCAGTAGGTATTTTTGAAAGTAAAAGAATTTGAAAAGGGTACGAAAAGGAAACTGGTATGCTGGATCTCAAATTTCTTGAAAGGCAGTTGCATGTCCTTTTCGTCGTCATTATCATCCATATCATCGCCCCAGTAATGCATGGAGAGGAAATCCATGAAGCTGATATTCTGGTTCAATGCCTTATGCTCAACATAATGCCGGAATAGCGTAGGAGCCTTGAAAACCTGATACAAAGAAGTTGTATCCAGGATCAGGATCGTCAGCATGATATGTAAAATGAGCCTTTTCACGATACTAAATTAGGTCGGTATCGTGGCTTGTGCAAGGATTAGTTTTGGAAATGACATTAGCGAAAGGGTCGGGAGGCCCCAGGCTTATAATAGAAATTGCATCATTTTGGCAGGGAAACGGTATTCCACCAAAAGTTATGCAGACTTTTGAAATCGCTTTCCCAGTCCGCTATATCGACGCCTTTTACCATATATCCGTTCGCATTGTTCTGATAGCTGGCATGAATATCCCGGGGATCGTCGGAGTAGCTGAAAACGATCAGCGGGATACTGAGTAATTTGTGCATGATCAGTATTTCCCGTACCCTTTGCAGCAGATCTATCCCGGCTTCCCGACTTGGAAAATACAGATCCAGTAAAACCAGATGCGGTTTTTGCGGCATTCTCGGAAGCTCGGTCCTGAAAAAATCCAGCACTTTGGCCTCCTCGCTCATTGTAATCACTTGTACATCGGGCATGCTCTGACGGATAGCCGCACGGATCAGTAACAGATGATCTTTGTTGTCCTCAATCACCATAATACTGGTGTCTTTCAGATTCGGCTTGTCGGGAGTATCCTGAATATGGAGGTTAGAGTGCAAAAAACAAACGTCGATCGACTGGGCCAGATGTGTGAATTCGGCAGAGCTCACCGGCTTGACGATGTAGGCATTGATCCCCTCTTCGTATGCTTTCCTGACCAGCTCCTGGCTGGATGTGGTCGACATCATCAGTACTGGAATATGCTGCGTGTCGGTATCGGCTTTTAAAACTGAAAGTGCTTCCAGCCCATTGAGGCGGGGCATATTCATGTCCATCAGGATCAACTCCGAATCCGCAGAGCCTTTCTGGGAATTGATCATGGCCAGCAGACTTTCTCCATCGCTCACTTCCAGTATCCTCACGTCGTGAATGACGCGTTCGATCGCTTCGCGGATCAGCATCCGGTCGTCTTCGTCATCATCTGCCAGATATATTGTCTTCAAAATGCTCAGTGGAAAGTTAGTCGGCTGTTAGTGATTTCGCTATTTTGGACAAAATACCAAAAAATCGCGCCTGAGTAGCTGACGCTTTTACCCCCTAATATCGCCGTAAACACACCCTGCTTTTAGGTTATAAGACGCGCAAATTTGTAATATGTTACCGGTGTGCAACATACGGATTGCAAACTGCCGATAAAACGCCCCAGCCAATATTTGGAGATTCTGTCATGGCCATTTTCCCCTTTCTTACATTTAATGGCAACTGCAAAGAGGCGATGCGGTTCTACCATTCATGCTTCGGCGGCAAATTGCGGTTTACCTACCTGGGCGAAGCGCCTTTCGGTCGCGACCTGCCCGAGGATATGCAAACGCTGGTCGTGCAGGCCAGTCTGGTATCCGAGCATATTAGTCTCTTTGCGTCTGACATGAGCAGTAACGAAGGGTTGTACGCGGGGAACAGCATTTCCCTGCTGATCAGCATGAAAAGAGACGAACAGTTGAAAACGATCTTTGCCAGACTTTCCCGCAAAGGTGAAGTAACAGGTCCCTTGTCGCACGATATTCAGACAGGCGAATGGGCGACGCTGACGGACAAATACTCAGTGCAATGGATATTTGAAATACTTGACGAGTAAGGAGGGCGATTGGCTACTTTTACTTTTCAATGTTATTACAATTTCAAATGAAGCTATTACACGGATTGTTACTCCTGATTACACTATTTGGAGCTCACTTGCTGACAGCCCAAACAGTCACCGAAATTTCAAGTTTCCAGGTCGCCGAAGCAAAGCAGGCAGTGGCGGTGGACGCAGATTTCTTTTATGCGATCAACAATAGTACGATCAGCAAATACAGTAAAAAAGATGCGAAGCTGATCAAGACCTGGGATGGTGAAAAGGAGGGGATCAAGCACCTGAATAGTGGCGTAGTGATCAAAGGGAAGCTTTATTGTGCCAACACCAACTATCCTGAAATTCCGATGGCCAGCTCGATCGAGATATTCGACGTGAAGACGATGCAGCATATTGATAACCATAGTTTTGGCATTGCTCCGCACGGGTCGCTGACCTGGATTGACCAGAAAGACGGATTCTGGTGGGCGGGTTTCGCGCATTATGCGGGCAAGGAAGCCAGCGAGGGCAGGGATGTGCGCTGGACCGCCCTTGTGAAATATGATATGGAGTGGCGCGAGCTCGAATCCTGGGTGTTTCCTAAAAATCTGATCGCCCTTTTTACACCAAAAAGTAATTCCGGCGGCGGCTGGGGAAACGATGGAAAGCTCTATTGCACCGGCCACGACCGGGCTGAATTGTATGTGCTGAAAATACCTAAATCGGGCTACACCCTGGAACATCTGGCCACTTTGCCGGCGCCTGTTGAAGGCCAGGGTATTGCCTTTGACCAATCTGTAAAAAGTGGGGTGATATTGTATGGAATTAAAAGATCGGCTAATGCTGTAACTGTTTCTAAAATCAATTAAGGACATGTTTATGATTAGATTCTCTTCGCTATTAATTGCAATTCTGAGTATAAGCTTTTCTCAAAATTTTGTTTTTGCTCAAAAAGAAAAGTCCGCCGGGACGAACAGGAACAAAACACTGATCGTGTTTTTCGACGGATTGCGGCCGGACTATATTACGCAGGAGCAAATGCCGAATCTGTTCGCGTTCAAGGAAAAAGCCTGTTTTGCAAAAAATCACCACAGCGTTTTTCCGACGGTGACGCGGGTCAACTCCGCTTCTTATGCCACAGGATCTTATCCTGGTACACACGGTTTGCTGGGAAATGCGATTTACATTCCGGAGGTGGATGCGTCGAAAAGCATCGGTACCGGCTATCCGGATCTGAGTAGAATACCCGCTGCAACCGCCGGGCCGATTTTAACTGCTGCTTCAATGGGTGAAATCCTCGAAGCGGCTGGGGAAAAAATGATGGTATTCAGCTCAGGGACTACTGGACAGGCTTTTTTGCAAAACAATAAAGTGAGCGGCGGCGCGATCGTTAACCCAGATCTGATTTTGCCGGAAGCATTCAAAGCGCAGGTTTTGGCTGATATAGGCGAAATTTCCAAAGACGGGGACAAAGATTTTAACCGGCATAAATGGGTAACAGATGCATTGCTGAAATATGGATTGGCGAAAGACGGTCCGCTGGTGAGTGCGATCTGGCTCTCGGACCCCGATGGTGCCGCCCACGAACATGGGATCGGCTCGCCCGAGGCTGTGGAAGCGATCAAGTTTGTTGACGGTCAGTTTGGACGGATCCTGCAAGAGATTCAGAATAAGGAGCTTACAGAGAAATTCAATATCATTATCTCAACGGATCACGGTTTTGTGAAACAGATCGGAAGTATGAGCGTGACCGATTTCCTGATTCAGGAGGGATTGAAGAAAGACAAAGAATCGGACGATGTGATATTGGCGGAGGGGAGTATTTATGTTAAAAACCATGATCCTGAGGCAATCAGGAAGATCGTCGCAGCATTGCAGGAGGAAGAGTGGATCGGGGCGATTTTCACAAAGGCCAAGCAGGAAGGCGACGTAAATGGCTGGGTGGAAGGCACACTTTCGTTTGATGCAATACACTTTAATCACCCGCAGCGCACGGGAGATATCCTGGTAGCGCCGGCCTGGAACGATGTGAAAAATGAGGCGGGTTTTGCGGGAACCGACTATTCAAAAGGCAAGGCGGGGCACGGCGGTTCGAGTCCGCACGAAATACATATTAACCTGTTTGCCAAAGGCCCCGATTTTAAGAATGCCGCAGTGACCGAGCTGCCCACTTCCAATATCGATATTGTGCCTACGATACTCAGCATTTACAACATTCCCCAGCCTGAAAAAATGGACGGAAGAGCAGTTTCGGAGCTCTTGAAAAAGTCAGGTAAAACAATCGGCAATGCAAAAAAGGAATTGATAAAAACGGAAGTAACACATCCGTGGGGAACCTATTTTCTGTCATTGGAAATGACTGTTTTAGGTAAGTATCGTTATTTTGATTTCAGTAAAACAGAAAGGATATTTAAGAAGTAATATTACATCATTCAATTAATTAGGGCGGGCAATTTCCATTGGAAATTGCCCGCCTTTTTTTGCTATACCTTTTATTAAGTCATCGGTTGCCGTTCAATCATTATCACCGTTCGAATTACAAATAAACTTCATATTGCCGGCGAAGTAACTGCTGAATTATTTGCGAGAATAATTTATAAGCGCTGCTTATAAAATCATCATTTATCATCTAAAAAAAGAAGCCATGAATCAAACGATTGTGTACGAAAGTCAAACAATTTATGCCCGCAGCTCCGCATTAGCTGGCCTGTTTGCGGTCGATTTACATTTAAATCTTTACTGAAATGAGAAAGCTGAAATTACTATTAGTTGCTATTGCTCTGGCAAATGCAATAGGAGGGTGCAAGCCCAAGCAAATACTCCCCGAGCCAACGCAAGAGGGCCTGAACACCTTCGGAGTAAAGATCGATGGGAAGGTTTGGCTGCCGGTATATCCGTTCTCGCTATTAGGCGGTCCGCCAACCTTGCGAGCGTCTTTCAAATCCGGAATATTAGGCATTGAAGCTAGAAAGAAATTCTTCGACGAAGCTATTGTCCTGATAGTTACCGGGGTGCATTCAGAGGGTACGTATAAATTGAAAGAGGACGATTCCGGAGGTATAGGCGCATCGAAATATGACGGAGACTTGGTCGATGATAAGTACTATCCAATTCCAGGCGGGATTAACAAGCTGACGATCAGCAAATTGGATACGATCAACAAAGTCGTTTCCGGAACATTTGAAGTTCAGTTACAAGGCGAGAAGAATAAAAATTTCAAAAATTTCACAAACGGAACTTTCGATTTAAAACTATGGAAATGAACACTATCACCGCAAGATTTATTCTGGTCTTTTTAAGTTTTATCTCATGCACAGCATTTGGGCAAGGAGCTTTCCCCATTACTGCAAATATCGGTTATGCTGCTGCAATGAATGAAGTCAAGACACATTTTTCAGTACCTGGGGCGACGCCCGGCTCTCCCGGTGATCCATATTCTTATCAGGTGGCAAGCGGTAGTTATTCCGTTTACTTCGCTCCAAACAATACCTCGGGAAAAATAATGAAACCGATCATCATCTCTGAGGGCTTTGATCCAACTCAACAATATAGTTGTGACAAAGTAATTGCTTTGTTGAACGGAGCTACCGATGATTTGCAAGACAACCTCGCAGACCAATTGCGTTTGCAAGGTTATGATTTGATTGTGCTTGACTACCAGGATGGAGGCCAGCTGATACAAAGAAATGCATTCCTGTTAATGAAGCTTATCCAGCATATCAATGCAACAAAAGCTTCTGCTTGCCCTATTATTTTAGCAGGATTCAGTATGGGCGGAATTGTTTCCAGATACGCTTTGAATTATATGGAAGCGAATGCGCTGCCCCATAATGTTGGTCTTTTCTTCTCGTTTGATGCTCCTCACAAAGGGGCCAATATCCCGTTAAGTATGCAGGATATGATCGACTGGTTAGATAACAATGTAGTAACATACGGTTTGAGCACAGAAATTCAGGAGCAGGCAAGGTCCATGCATTCCTATGCAGCGCAGCAAATGCTGATTTATCATACAGATTATATTGTTGGTGATGTCGTTAATGTGAATCCAGCGTTTACATCATTTTATGCTCAAATGAAGGGTCTGATTGGCGGAAATGGATATCCGAAGAAATGCAAAATGATTGCAGCCAGCTTGGGAAACTGGACAGGGCTTGGGCAGGCATATATGAATAATGCGAACAATTGGGTGGACCATAACGGCAGTCTCCTGCCCACCAATCCGCTTGCTTTCAGCTTTTCCGGGGCTAAGAACGCACCTTTTATCGGATACGCACTATCTGGGATTGCCTCCCCACTTCCTTACAATATTACAATACCGGTTTCTGGTTTCCCTTTCGCCATCATGTACATTTCAGTAGCTAGTGCGATTTTTAATTCAAGCCACATTACAGGCTATTACAATGCGCCGATACCTGCTGATGTAATGCCTGGAAGCTTCACACCAATATTCCAATTGGTGGCAAATAGTTTGAATGGGGTAGGCGCTAATTCAAATATTCGTATGCCCAATGGATGCTTTATACCAACCGTGAGTGCGCTTGATTTTAACACAGATAACTGGTACCACAATATCGCTGCCGATGCAAATCGCCTTACGAAAACACCATTTTCATCCATATTTGCTACTGTTGGTAATTTTGATCACAGAGATCCTCTTGCGCAACATTCAGAGTTAGCAGATTGGGTTATGAATGAAGTTTCAATTTTTAATGCGACTGTCGATGCTTGTGAAGATGAGCCGCTGCCGGTGAAGTTGAGTAGTTTTCGTGCGAGAAAAGAAGGTGAAACTGCCTTACTGAATTGGAAAACGGTTTCAGAGGTGAACTTTGATCATTTTAGCATTGAGCGGAGCGGGACTGGGAAGAAATGGGATGATATTGGAAAAGTGTTTCCAAATGAAGACCTGACTTCTGAATACAGTTTTTCAGATCAAATTCCTCTTAAAGGTGAGAGTTACTATCGCCTGAAAATGATTGACAAAGACGGTTCGTTCGCGTACAGTCAGATTCAAAAGCTGGAATTTGAATTGGAGAAAACCTTCATCTATCCAAATCCTGCTGGCGGCGACGATCATATTCGCCTGATGAATGGTGACAAAATCATTTCCGAAGTTCAGATATTCGATAAAGCCGGTAGGAAAGTATACCAATTGAAGCAGCCGGACGCGGAAATTGATATCAGGGAGCTTGCAAGTGGACATTATATCATGAAGGTCATTTTTGAAAACGGATCGGAGAGTAGCCAGCTTTTTGTAAAGGAATAGTAACTTTTAACATCGACTTGATTTAAACACAAAAAGACCAGCTGCTGATCACTTTCAGGTAGCTGGTCTTTTATAATCATTATTCTCGAAACCTAAAACCAGATCACCTCGATCGGATTTTTCTGTTAATCGGTAGATTTTTTGCAGTCATTAAATACCGGATCGTCAATATTACCGGAATTCCTAATGTCAGCCAGGATAGCAGATCGTAGAAACCGTCGCCGGTCAGTGCGGATAGTAGACCAATGGCCGACAATATGCCGATGATCACAGGAAGGCCCCAGACTTTCCAAAAATTGCTTTTCATAATTTCAAGAGATTGGATTAAGCGTTTTCACTTTGCGCCTGCACGGTCAGGATTTCAGATTCGACTTTATTGATCCGGCTGATATGTGCTCTGGTCGCCTTATTTCTCGCAAACCACAGATACAAACCACTTCCCAATATCACGATCGTCGCGATATCGAACAGCGCCCAGATGATTTTCATCGGTAACCCACCGTAATCGCCGAAATGGAGCGGCTGCGAGATAAACAATGCATTTACATACCAGGGCATATCGCGCAGGTCGGTCAGCCCGCCTTTGCTTGCGTCGATCAACGCAGGTTTGATAATCCGTTTGGTTAGGGGCGTTTTGCCTTTTACAAACACTGCGTAATGATGCTGGCTGGAAAAGGGCGTTCCGGGATAAGCGATGAGCGACGGTTCCATGTCGGGTGCGGCCTGTTTGGTGAGTGCCACAGCCTGGTCAAGTGAGCTGAGCTTGCCGGTAAGCGGTTTTGCATCTTTATAAGGCGCTGTCATTTCAGAAAGCTGGCCTGTTTGCCAAAGTCCCAGCACGATTTCCGAGGCTGTATTAATAACCCCGGTGAAGCCTACCACAACGCCCCAGACGACCGTGACCACTCCGAGCAGATTGTGCAAATCCAGCCATTTCAGTCGGGTCGAACGTTCCGTGCGGACCATTCCGAAATCAAACCTTTTCATGATCGGACCATACAACATAATGCCCGAAACGATTGCCGCGATAAACAACAGGCCCATTAATCCCAGGAAAAGCTTGCCGCCGATTCCCATGAACATATCGACGTGCATTTGAAACATAATGTACATGAAGCCTTCCTGGTAGTTTGGTTCTTCCAATACTTCGGCCGTGTGATCGTCCATGATCACCGTCGTGTAGTTTTCGGGCGCCGCATTGATAGAGTCGGAAAGACTGAATGCGGTGGTATTCGGCTCGTGCTCGTCCCAGTAAATGTAACGGATAACCTTCGTAGGGTACTTGGCCAATGCATTTTCAGCCAATTTGTCCATACTCGCAACCGGTGTTCCGGCCGGGACCTGCTTTGCCAGATGCGGCTTTCCTTCCAGTTCCTCAATCTCTTCGTGAAAGATCAGCGGAAGGCCGGTAATGCAGAGCATCAGCAGGAAAGCTGTGCATATCAGGCTCGTCCATTTGTGGATATGGAACCAGGTCTGGATTTTTTTTACAGAGCTCATACTTCGAAAGGTTATCCGTTAAATTATAAGTCAATTACTCACTAATCCGGGCAAAACCTTCGATCGTGCCGTCGTGGTCTACCTTAAATACAGATGTTGCCTTGTTGCCGTCTACCATATAATATCCGTCTTCATTAACAGTGACAACAGTTCCATTCGCCGTGGTATTACGCACCCAAAGGTATACTTTGCCGTCAATTTCCGTGATCGCCTGTTCATTGGCATACGCGTAATCGTGTAGCGGCATGCCCTCGATTTTAGTCGATTGCTTCGTTGCAAAATCATAAACGAAGTATTCGAAAATACTCAAGGTAAGATTTGTATAGTCCGTTTTTAAAGGCGTTGTA
This sequence comes from Dyadobacter sp. CY343, assembly GCF_021390335.1. GTDB lineage: Bacteria > Bacteroidota > Bacteroidia > Cytophagales > Spirosomataceae > Dyadobacter. The sequence goes on from NZ_JAJUXK010000001.1 coordinate 1,347,279, forward strand.
GCGATTTCATAATACAACTTTCCACCTTTGATCAGGGCCATCACCACCGAGTTGCCATTTGGTGTAGTGAGTATCCACTCTTTGTCAAAATCAGTTTCTCCCTTTTTGATACGAATGATCGACGACTTTTCGAACGCCATCTTACCCAGTCCGGTCGCATAAAAATACAATGCACCGTCGTCGCCGACAGACCACATTTTGTTACCCGACGATCCCCAGCCAAGACTTCTGAAACCATCATATTTGATCGTTTTTTCGTATTTATCAGTCGCAATATCAATAACAGCTACTTCGATCGTATTGTACAGATCGTCACCGTAGCCGGCACCAGCGGTTGTTCCGTAAGTGATACCCGCGTAAAGTTTACCTTCCTTGGCCGCTAACGTATGCTGACCAACCGACTGGAATTCAACTCCTACTTTTTTCAGACTCGAAAGGTCAATTTCGCCTGTGCGCAGCATCGTGGTAGGGTTGAATTTTTGCAGTTTCAATGTCCCGCGTGTCAGGTCCAGGTAATAGCCGCTGGTTTCGCTGAGTATTAGAAATTGGGTCGATCCTGCGATAAAACCTTCGTCTCTCATGCTTCCGTCTGCATTGACCGTAAATTTCTGCAAACCCTCATCTCCGGCTGCATTGGTACGATTGAAAACCCATTTCCCGAACGTCCGGAAACCAAATGCGGTTTTCAGGCCCAAAGTTTTTTCATTTGTAGAATTCACCGTACCAGAAGGAATACCCGGGAGACCGGTCAGGTAACCGTCGCCGAAACGGGAAACGTTGGTCATCAGGACAAACTTGTTATTATCCTTAGGTCCAGGCGTTTCGCCACCATTATCGTCGGAACAGCCAGCCAGCGCGGCAACAGCAAAAAGGAGAGAAAGAAACTTAAAACGAGATTTCATAAACATGAATTGATTTGTAAAAACTATATTTTATTTGAGGGTATAATTGACTTTGAAATGCAAACTGCGGCCTGCGTTCTGAATGCGGAAATTGTCGTAAACGCGTGCATTCAGGAAGTTTTTGGCTTGGAAACCGATAGAAAAGCGATCGCCTGCAGGACTATAAGTGAAACCGGCAGAATGCAATCCCTGGTCCGGGATAATGTTGGGTGCATCGAATTTGGCACGTCCCCACAGTCCCATAAAACCGTCGGGTTCCAGCGATTTAGGCACGTAATCGAGATAATATTCCCGCACAAATGTGAAGTAATAATAGAGATTGAGCTTACCGCGACCGATGTTGCTGAGCGTACTGTTCAATCCCAGATTGGCAAAGAAATAAGGTGTATTACGCAGCCTCGATTTCTCTTTCAGCCGGTTTCCGGTGTCGAAAAGGCGGAAATCCTGGTAGGTGAAATTCCCATTTGCGCGCAGCCAGCGGGTTAGTGAAACGCTCAGGTCAGTTTCGAAACCCAGCCCTTTTACACTTTCCACATTTTGGTTTTGGGTAAATAAAAAGTCGATCGGCATGCGGAGGATCAGGTCTCTCGTGATCCTGTAAAATGAGTTTACTTCCAAACTGTAAGCATTTCTTCTTTCGGTGCGGAAGCCGAGATTGATATTGGTGCTTTTTTCAGGTTTTAACAGAAAATTGGAGCGATGAAAATTGCCGTCGCCAAACATCTCGTCCTGCTCGGGAAGCCGGGTAGCAGCCTCGGCCGAAAACCTGAAAAATGTGTTGGGTGTCAATGCAAATTTCAGCGCCTCTGCAATGCCAAAGCTATTCTCCGACGTTGCCCGGTGCGCGCCCAATGCCGTTCCGTATATATCAACATTGATAGTGGAAGTGTTATAGTGGAAAAACTTGGCGATGAGATTGTTGGTTAACCTCTCATTCAAAAAAGTAGACTGGATACCCGCCGCTGCAACGACTTTGTAGTACTTCGCCGGAAGCGACAAAATATCCTCACCGGTTTGCGGCAACTTCAGGCCAAATGGATCGCGACCGCTGCGGCCGATATTCGTTGAAACCACATTCACTTCGGCGAGATGGTTTTGGCTTATCCTGTAACCCAAATGCGTGCGGGAAGTGAAATAGGAAAATTTAATATCCGACAACGATCCCTGCATGGAAATTTCACCATTACGCGACGGGCTCGGAATAAATTTGCCGTACCAATCGTACGTGCCTTTCGCCGTATCTACCTGCGCGGTATTAATATTGCTCACGGTCAAAAACTGGTCAATACCCAGCTTTCCGAAGTTTTTCCGGTAACGAAGTGTCGGTATCACCGAATGCTGCCTGCTCACCGAAGCGCCAAAAGGTTGTGACATGGAAGCGCCGTACTGGTTTTGGCGATCGATCTGAAACCAGGTCACACCCACGCGCAGCTCGTCCACCCATTTCAGGTTGGTCAACCCGCCGTAAGCTTCGGTATAAAAGTTGGTAAATTGATTGTGGAACAAACGAACAGTTGCAGGCGTTCGTGCGGCTGTTTCCTGGTCGGTAACAATTACATCAACCTTATAATTGTTGTCTGATCTGTTTAGAAATGCATCTGCGCCCACGAAGAGGTGGCGCGTGGTATCGGTATATAATGCATTTAAAGACGCACGGTGCGTGTTAAACGAGGCAATTTCGTAAGAAGCTTCTGCGTAGCGATGGAGTGATTTTTTGGTCACCATATTCACCGCGCCGCCCAATGCGTCTGCCCCTAATGCTGTGGGCAAAACGCCTTTATAAACCTCCACACGTTCGAGCATATTCACCGGCACGAGCGAAATGTTGTATCCCGCGCCCAGGTAATCGAGCGGGATACCGTCGCGGAAATTCTTGATCGCGCGATCCTGAAAACCGTTCATCATCAATCCCGCATTCGAACCGAGCCCGCCCGTTTGCCGGATGCGGATACCAGCCGACCTGTTCATCAGTTCCACCAGCGTAGAAGGTTGTTCCTGCACCGCTTTTGTGTTAATGATTTCGGCTTTAATCGGTTGCAGTCGAGCCTGCTGCGTCTCTGTTTTGCCGGTTACCTGCACCTCCGAAAGCTGGGTATGGTCGTCTTCCAGCGTGAGAACCAATTCTTTTCTGCGTATATCCCTTTGCGAAATGGTTTGGATGAGTTTTTTGAAGCCGATATATTGAATATGGATCGTGTAAGATTCTCTGGCTGGGGCAGCGATCAGAAATTGGCCGCTGCTGTCTGTCAACGCACTTTTTTCCAAACCTTGCAGCATTACTGCGGCACCGGTCAGCAGTTCGCCGCGGCTGTCTTTCAGAGTTCCGCGCACGATCCGGGCTTCCTGGGCGTACGTATTTATTTGATTTAAAATCAGGTAGTTTATTAAAATGCAGAAGAGGAGTCGAATTCTTGTCAAATCTGTATAGTTTTGTTATTAAGACTGTTTAAAAATAATGCAAAAGTAAGGGTATCCCTTCCGCTGGGTTAACGCCAAAAGCAGTATTAATGCCGCCAAAAACAGGAGTTCGATGAAAGTTGTATTTAAATCCGAAGATTTCGCCGAGCTCAACCACGTGAGAGAGTTTGATGAAGGGTTTGAAGTGCGTGACAAATCGCAGATCAGGGAGGTGAGGGAAGAGTTTAATCACGAGGGAATGAATACCCGCACTCACCGGATATATTGTCCCGGCATGATCGTTTCAATGATCGAAGGTTCATTGGAAAAAGACCTCGTACACTTGCTGGAAAGCGATTTTCCTTATCTTCAAATGCATTTCGAGCTTTCGTCGACCGGCTGCCTGTATCACCCGCAAGCCAGAGCGGAGATCGATACGGTGATTTACAATGGATCTCACTCGCTGCTTTTTTATCCGTCGCTGAAAGGCAGGCTAAACTATCTCAAAAAGCCGCTCTCGCAAAGTGTGGAAATTGAACTTTCGCTGGATTTCCTCAGGCGCATCTTCAATAATGACCTTGAAGTACTCGAAGAATTTGGCAGGAATATCGAGAAAAATCATCCTGCGATCATGGGCGGACAGAGCTTTCCTATTACATCGGCAATGCGGCAGATCCTGGGACAGATCCGGGATTGCCAGTTTTCCGGCCAGTTGAAAAGGCTGTTTGTAGAAGCAAAAGTGATCGAGCTGCTCACTATCCAGATCAGTCAGATCAATGCGATCGAAGACAAGCGGAAAGTGCTAAAAAAGACGGATGTTGACAAGCTGCATGAGATTAAAGAGCTGTTGCTGAGGAATATGTACGACCCTTTTTCAATCGAAGAACTTTCTCGCCTGGCCGGAATCAACCGGACTAAATTACAGGAAGGGTTTCGCCAGCTTTTCGGCACCACGATCTTCGGCTACATCACCGATTCGCGGCTGGACGAAGCGCATAAACTGCTGGCTGAAAATAAATTCGGTGCCACGATAGCCGAGATTTCAGCTATTTCGGGCTATAAGAACCCACAGCATTTCACCGCCGCATTCAAACGAAAGTTCGGATACCTGCCCAAAGACCTTCGCAAATAGTTTAGGAGAATCAGGAGCCTCAGTATACACCCGGCTACTTGCCGCTTGATTTTGTAATATACGTTGTTTTATTTTTCAGATTCTAAGGTTATATTTCTCCTGATTATCAGCCTACTCTATGAAAAAACTTTTGCTTGCCTCGTTCATTCTCCTATTTATCGCCTGTAAAGAAAACAAGGTCGATATTCCGGATAAAAATATGGAGCCGATTGGTGTTGATCCATGACTTCAAGATTACGCTGACCCACACCGGAACTCTTACCCATATTTTCGACGCAGCTATTTCATTTTACCGGTTCAATATTACTAAGTTACCGGCCGGCAAATACGAAGCTTATTCCGTTGTAGGCGAGGAAGCGCCGACGATGACTGAAAAATATTATCAGATCCTCCACATTCAATAGCCAATAGCCTGAAACGATGAAAAAGCTCTTACCAGTGTTTTTGATACTATTTCTGGGTTGTAAAAAGGAAGAGTTTACGCTGGCTCCGGTTGTGAGTTATGTTGATTTTTCTATCAAGGAATTGCGGATCGCCGGGGTTCCGGATGGGAATATCAAGTTTGGAGGGACTTCCATTTTCGTTACACTGCCAGCCGATTATCCCCATGGGAATGTTCTTAAAGTAGCGATCAAAACCAATCGGGATTTCGTAGTCGAAACAGATTTGAGCAACGGCATCAACTTTGAGGCAAAAGATGTTTTGCTTTCGGTTGCGAGCCCGACTTTCAGCAATGCATCCTTTCGAATGTTTGTGAGACCGACGGCTCCATTGAAGGTAATCCCACAGGGAGCTCGTGATGTTACAGTCGGCGCAGAGGCTTATGTAAGTTTGGCTTTTCAAAATTTAGGGACTATATCACCACACGGTGCAGACTACGTGACACGAGATAAATTGAAGGTTACCCTGAAAAACGCAGCAAGTGGTGACACAATTGTGCTTGAAAAATACCAGGTGGGTCACGATTCGCTGGATCGCGGGATTGTGATGCTCAATCTGCCGGTAACTGCCTCGGCCGGCAAATATGAAGCGGAGGTTCAGTGGGGGAATCGTTTGGCAAAGGTTCCGTATCCTATCAACATTAAATACGGTAAGCTTGCATTGGATGCGAAACGCTGGTCATTCGATCGTAGCAAAACAGATAAGATATTGGTTTCAGGATATAATATTTATCCAGACAGTAAATATGAGATATTGATCGAGAACGATTTCATGCCGCTAAGGAGATACCAACTTACCCGAGACAGTTACAATTTATTAAGTCTCAAATTGCCCGGCGAGATCAAGTCTGGCAATTACAAAGCGCAGATTCTGGTTGATAATAAACCTTATCATGTTTCAACTTATGAGGGTGATCCGGCGACAAATCTGTTGATCAACTCTTCCGAAAACCAGCCCGTCATTTCCTTTGTTTCTCAGCCATCGCTATTGATATCCAGCGGGTGCAATTATTACAAACCGACGAATACCATATCCCGAACACAGGATATTGTCAGTAAAAGCTGGGCGGCTGGGGAAAGCGATATCAAGTTGAAATTGGTAAACAGGGCGACCAGGAAGGCGTTTTTGTTGACCAGCAATAACCCCAGATTTAATGTTATGTGTTTCGGCCCCACATTCGACCAGTACACAATACCAAAAGAAGTGCCAAATGGAGAATATGAAATTTACTCAGCTGTGGAATCCGCGCCGGTACGGACTAGCGAGCCGCTGGGTCAGATCATTACAATTAAATAAGTCTTCTGCAAAATGGCAAAATCAAAGTCTCAGACAATCGACGAATACATCTCGACTTTCCCAGAGGAGGTAGCTGAAAAGCTGGAACAGATCAGACAGATAATCCGCGAAGTTGCTCCCGATGCAGAGGAGACTATTTCCTACGATATGCCGACATTCAATTTGAACGGAGGCTACCTGATCTATTTTGCCGGATGGAAAAAGCATATTGCATTGTATCCGATTTCGGTACAGTTGGCCAAAACGTTGAAAGAGGAGCTGTCGGGCTATAAAGGGACGAAAGGATCAGTGCATTTCCCATTGGATAAGCCACTGCCGCTCGATCTGATCCGGAAAATCGTGGCGCTCCGGTTAGCGGAACAATAAGATGTTTATGCTTTTTTAGAATAGTTTTTCAGTATTTCTTCAATGCGCGGGTCGGGGACCAGGTCAGTGACCGCCAAAATTTTCACCCTATTAAACTCTGGATGCAGCGTATTGATCACATAATTATAAGCTTCGGGCATTACAGCAGAAGGTACCTGTAAAACAAGGGATTGCAGCATCCGAAACCAGTGATCGCCCACTGGCTGGCATCCTGAATAATCATAAGGATCTCGCCAAGCTGACCCCAGATCGTACATATTCACGGTTTTAAGTGAAAACGGCTCCGGCACTTCGAGAAACATGATCTTGAAATCTCTATTAAACCCGACACCCTGTCTTCTGAAAAAATTTTCTAGTAGTGCGAGGGGGATAGATTCAGAGGCATAGATTACTTTGCTGCCTTCCCTGTTCCACCGGCCTGCGACGCCCGAAGCCAAAAGATTTGAGCTGTAAACCCGGTGCACAATTCTGTAAACAAGCATATCAGGCAGGATATCCCTGAGCCAGACGATCCAGCTCCGCGCTGATAAACCCGACACCTCCGCTGGTGGTTAGCCAGCTCACCGGCTTCTCGGCCGAGTTCCAGGAAGGCTTCGCCAGCCAGTAATTAAACTCACTCGTATTCCCGAAAAGGAGCTCCCCCTTTTCATAAAGTGCTATCAATTTTAATAAATGCTCTCCCTGAGGAGCGTCCAGGTTCTTGCCGGCTTCGCTGTAATTGCTGATTGTTCTTGAAGACAGATTGATCATAGCTGCTAAGTTTTTTTCGGGCATTTTAATCGCTTCTGCAAACTCATAAAATACTTTCGTGTGTACACCCTTACGCGCTAAAACGATAATCGCGAAATCGCTTGATAAGTCAAGATCACTGAATATTGTTCCGACGCTTTTCATTTCCTTTTTCATTGTTGAGTACCCAAATGTATGGAATTTTTTCTGATTTGAAAATGAATTTTTTCAACTATATTTTTTCGGAACTGTCATAATTTGATCCAGCTGGGATACGAAATGCGCATAAGTAAATTAGTAATCGAGCTTTCTTTTGATTTTATCCCCAAGATATTCCTAACCTAATTGCCAGTTTATGACCTCGTTTCGCATTATTGTTGCCTTATTGATAACTGTTGCGGCGACATCAAAAATCCCTGTGGCTGCCCAAAAGTCGAAGGCTGCCGCAGCGAAGACCACCACTGCCAGACAGGACACCGGAAAGTTTGACAGGGACTTTGCATTGGAAGCGACCATGCTCGGCTTCTTCGGGCCCGACGGTGCACGAAATCCTACATTAAAGGCAAAAAAGGGAGATAAGGTACGGATCAAAATTACCAACGGCGAGCTCATGACGCATGATATCGCTTTGGAAAAACTGGGGATAAAAAGCAAGGTGATACTGGAAAAAGGATCCAGCACTACCATCAATTTTGTCGCCAAAGACAGCGATACCTATTTCTGCTCAGTGCCCGGGCACCGCGCCGCGGGAATGGTCGGGAGCTTTGAGGTAGTAGAAGGTGAGATCAACGAACAAACGGTAGCGGGTCAGCTCCCGATGAAGGACGGGCAGCCTTTGAACCTCAATTTCGAATCGGGTTCCCTGAAAGACTGGACCGCGACGGGAGAGGCTTTTGCGAATCCATTGATCAGCGCCGATCCTTCGCCGGTTCACGACAAAGATTTACACATTGGATTTGACGGTAAGTATTTCCTGAGCAGCGGCGGCAATACGAATGCAAAGCTGACAGGTACATTAATATCGGCTCCGTTTAAGATTACCCAGCCTTTCGCTGCATTTAAAGTGTCGGGCGGGGCATTGCAGGATACCCGCGTGGAGCTGGTACTTGCAGGGACGGACAGCATTATTTACCACATAACCGGGCAGGGTAGGGCCACGCTGCAACCCGCTGTGGTGGATTTGCAGAAATACCTCGGACAGGAGATTTTTATCCGCGTTATAGACAATGAAACCGGAATTTCTCAAATCCCTTACATTCCGAACGATAAATGGGCACACATCAATTTTGATGAATTCCTGTTTTACCCAAGTCGACCTGCATTTGCCAATGAATTGAAGGCGGCCGATATCATTATTCTTCCTCCGCTCGATCCCGTTTTGAATGCGGGATTATCGGGAGAGAAAGCCGCTGCGGCTATGACGCCCCCGAAAGGTTTCAAGGTTACGCTCGCAGCTTCCGAGCCGGAGATAGTTAAACCAATTGCATTCACAATCGACGCAAAAGGCAGGTTATGGGTGGTGGAAAGCCAAACTTACCCGGTGCGCGCGCCGGAAGGGCAGGGTAGGGACAAGATATTCATTATGGAGGATACCGACGGGGATGGGAAGCTAGATAGCAAAAAGCTTTTTGCAGACAAACTGAACCTGATCAGCGGCATTGAAGTGGGAATGGGCGGCGTTTGGCTGGGCTCTGCACCCTATTTAATTCTTATCCCAATTGATCCAAAAACGGATAAACCAGCTGGCCCGGCGCAGACCTTACTCGACGGCTGGGGACTGGAAGATACGCATGAAGTACTGAATAGCCTTCGCTGGGGACCCGACGGCTGGCTGTACGGCACGCACGGCGTTTTCACGCATTCGAATGTGGGCAAACCGGGTGCGCCTGATTCGGAGCGGACGAAACTGAATGCAGGTGTGTGGCGGTTTCATCCTACTACGCAGAAATTTGAGGTATTTGCAGAAGGTTCCAGCAATCCGTGGGGTATTGATTTCAATGATTACGGTCACCCGTTTATCACGGTTTGCGTGATCCCGCACATGTACCACGTGATCCAGGGCGCACGTTACCAGCGGCAGGCAGGCAAGCATTTCAATCCGTATACTTATGATGATATCAAAACGATCGGCGACCATGTGCATTGGCTGGGTGAACGCGGGCCGCACGCAGGTAACTTCCGCTCGGCGGCTGCTGGCGGCGGGCACGCACACGCAGGCGCAATGATTTACCTGACCGACAGCTGGCCAAAAGAATACCGCAATGAGATATTCATGAATAATATCAATGGCGCGCGGATGAATATCGATCGTTTTGAGAAAAAAGGGTCGGGGTATGTGGCGCAGCATCGGCCGGATTTCATGGCGATGAACGATTCCTGGTCGCAGTGGCTGAACTTTAAGTACGACGCCAGCGGCTCGGTTTGGGCGATTGACTGGTACGATAAAAACCAGTGTCACAGTCCCAATCCCGATGTGCATGACAAAACAATGGGGCGGATTTTTAAGATTTCCCACGAAAATGATAAATGGGTAAAAGTAGATCTTACAAAAGCTTCTGACCTGGAACTGGTTAATTATCAACTCAATACAAACGAATGGTACGTTCGCCAGGCGCGGACGATCTTGCAGGAAAGGGGGCCGAACAAAAAGGTACACAAAGCTTTAAAGGAGATTTTGGCTAAAAACCCGGACGCAACCCGCAAGCTGCGCGCACTTTGGACCTTGCATGTAACGAAAGGTATCGACGACAAGGAGCTTACCGAACTGCTCACAAATGAAAGTGAATATGTAAGAAGCTGGGCGATTCAATTGCTGACGGAGGACAAAAGCCTGTCTCCCGAAACACTAAAAAAGTTTGCTGAAATGGCGCAAAACGATAGTTCTGCATTGGTACGGTTGTACCTCGCCTCGGCGATGACCAGAGTTGAACCGGCGCAGCGGTGGGAAGTAGTGGAGGCATTAATGCAAAAATCAGAAGACAAAGACGATCACAATATGCCGCTCATGGTGTGGTACGCAGCCGAACCACTGGCGGCAGTTGATATGAAGCGCGCTTTGCAAATGGCAGAAAAATCGAAACTGCCCAAGATCCTGCCTTATACGATCCAGCGGGTTGCAGCGATTGGAACGGAAGATTCTAAAAAGGTTTTAAAAGAATTGAATGAAAAGCTTGGTCATGCTGGCTCGCATGAAAATCACGAAAGCCAAATGCTGATCGGCAAGATGCTGAGCGGCGGAAAATAAAGAAAGCCCGGTACGACGATTTTAGTATCGTACCGGGCTTTTATCAGTCCTTTTTGTTTTCCCGTTTCTCCTTACGTTCTTCTTTCCGCTCCGCTTTTTTCTCTTTCCGCTCTTCCTTCTTCTTCTCTTTCGTTTCTTCCTTTGCGCTGTTTTCCGGCTTATCGTCTTTGCCGAACACCTTTTGCAGGAAGGTTTTCTTATCAGCCCCGGGCGACTCTACCGAGCCGATACTGATCTCATTGTCGATCGAAGGCTGCAATGCACTGATGAAAGCATTTTGTAAAATAGTGGTGATAGCAAGCCAGATATTCGTTTTCGGGTCGTCCAGTTTGCCCTTGAAAGGAATTTTGGTTGCGACCTGATCTTTGCGCTGATTTTCGAAAAGCTCTCCGACACCTCCCGCAACTGCTTCCCACATTTTCTGGAAGAGATTGTCTTTCCGATCTTCTTTACCCAGAATGTCAAGGTTCTGGATCAAAGGTTTAATGTAACCGGTAAATGCATTATCCTTTGCGGCTACCTCGGTGTATAACCCAAATCGCCCGTCGTTCACGTCTATTTTTGCATACGCCTGGAAGAAATCATTCATTTTGACCAGGTTCGTGTTTTTTAGCTCCGCACTCATATCAAATGTCGGATCGTCGCCCAGCGGATTTAGTTTGGCATCCATGCGAAGGGTACCTTCATAAATGTCTGCCGTAGCATTGACACTAGCGGGAAGCAGTGCCGTCGAATCGTAGCTGTTGCGGAGATTAAGAGCGACCAGATCCAGGTTTGTCATGGAAATGCCCACATTCGGTTTGCTGGTGAAATCCTTGTATTCAATGATACCGTTTTGCAATTCGCAACGGTTGATACTCAGCGGCATAAATTTGTCAAGTACCTTCCGGAAATCTGCCGAATCCTGCACTACTTCTTTTGGCTCCACTTTATCCTTTGTAAACCGAAGATAGGGTCGCTCGAAAAGTACCTGTCCAACTATTTCACCCTTGAAAAGCGCTTTCCATTCAACTGCCAGGTCGATCGCCTTCGAAGCGAAAAATGGGGTTTGTTTACCTGTGATCGTATCTGCTTTGTTCAAATAAATACTATCAATCCGGTAAGCGCCGCGGATAATCGCCAGGTCGATGTCTTCGATGTGTCCGTAATATCCACTCATATTCGCCAGACTTTTATTTGCAAAATGAAGTACTACATAAGGTAAAATTAGCCGGATCGTTACGATCAGGATAAGTAGTCCTATGACGATTTGCGTGGCGCGTTTTCTTTTAGTTGTTCTGTGTTTGATTGGTTGAGTTGCCATATTCCGGGTTATTTGATCGTGTGTCGCTCGATGCTGCGAGGGATTTAAACAATCGTACCAAGGCGCTTTTGCAATGGTTTGAAATGCTTTTTGAGATAAAGCAAAGTCATTCCAACCTCACTTCGACAGATCGTGTCTTTTTTCTGTACTCAATTTCCAACTGCTACCATGAAAAAAATGCTACCTTTTCTGTTGTTATTGCTGGTAATTTCCTGCAAGGAAAAAAATCCGAATGCGGAGCTAAGTGCCTGCGGGGTAACCGATCCGGTCCGAAACCTTCCCTGGCTGCGGGACCTCGTCGAGAAAGCAAAGGCAGACAAGCAGGCGGACATCATGACGATCAAACTGGTAGAGATCGCAGGCGAGCCGGTCATCAATTATAACCTGTCTTATTTCTCCTGCATAGGCTGCATTACCTATAAATGCGACGGCAGCAGGCTGGACTGGGAAAAATATAGCCAGGAGGAGTTAAAAGAATTTCAGGAGAATATTTCGGGAGATAAAGGAAAGCACGTGGTACTCTGGCCTGAGAAATAGTTTATTTTTGCTGTCGACAAATTATTACTCAACATACGGATAGCAAATGAATCAGAACCACCTCCAAATCCGGGCAGCTACTGCCGAAGACCGTGAAATAGCTTATAAAATGATATGCGGACTGGAAAATATGGTTTTGGACCGGCATAATTTCAACGTTGTATTTGACAGAAACCTAAAAAATAATAACATACGCTACTTCCTGGCATTTTATGAAAATGTCGCTGTGGGTATTGTCAGTTGTCATATTCAGTCTCTGCTGCACCATGCTGCACTGGTTTCTGAAATCCAGGAAATGTATGTGGAGCCAGAATTCCGGTCTCAGAATATCGGCAGCGTATTGATCGCGCGGGCTATTGATTTTGCTACAAAAGCGGGTGCTGTGCAAATGGAAGTAACTTCCCGCAGCACCCGAGAGCAGGCACACCGGTTTTACGAGCAGGCGGGGTTTGAAAAGTCGCACGTAAAGCTGGTGCGTTATTTTAAAAATGAGGAATAAAAAAAGCGCCGGACCAATGATCCGGCGCTTTTTGCATTACCCTAAACCTTCAACTGCCATAAGAACTTAATATCTGTTTCTGCGCTCGCGAGCCCAGCCCTCACCCCGGCGGCTGCTCAATCTTTGCGTATCGGCCATTAATCTTTCAAGATCGTGGCGAATGATTTTTGATTCACGCGGCGACAATCTTCCGCGACGACTGAAACTGCGCTCTCTGGCCTCGATTCTTTCATATTGGCCAATTAATGCATTTGCTTCCCGGGAATTAAGTGTGCCCCGCTCTACACCCTGCGCGATCTGCTGGCGCGCCTGCCGCTGCATATAGTTGATATCCGATCCACCTCTGTTTCTGGCACTGTGATCGTAACGGTCGCGGTTGTCGTAGCGATCGCGACTGTCGTGGCGGGGACCATATTGTGCAGAAGCTGATGTGAATCCAAAAGCAAGTAATGCGACGGCAAAAAGTATCTTTTTCATGACCAATAAATGTTAAAGTTCGTGGGTTAGAGAGCCGCGAAGCACATAGGTTTAAAGTGCCGTTGTTAACAATTGTTAAGGCAAGTATACCCCTAAAAAGTCATGAAAATTGACCTCACTTTTTGATGAGTAAGTGATTGAAAACCAGCGTAGAGCAGCTAGCTGACCGTAATTCGGATTTTTTTTCTGATTTCTTCCTGCGCCTCAGCCAGGATCTCTTCAACCTTTTTTCCGGCCGGTTCAATACCCGGCAGTACTGTCCAGCTCAGGTTGGAAAAGGATTTGAGGGGGAAAATTCCTTTCGGGTTGAATGCGCCTGTTCCATCGATTGCGATCGGCACGATCAGCGCATCTGGTGCGCGTTTTAACAAGGTAGCAACACCGCCGGTCACGAATGGTCGCATGATCCCCGAGGCGGTGCGGGTACCTTCGGGGAAAATGATAACGGAAGCTTTTTCGTCCTGGATCAGCTTGCCCAGCCGGGCGATCTCGGTAACAGCCTGCTTACCGTCCTTGCGGTTGATCAGCGCCGCGCCGCTCTTCCTCAAATTGTAGGAAATCCCTGGAACACCTTTTGCAAGCTCTATCTTGGAAACAAATCTCGGGTGATATTTTCTCAGAAACCAATACACAGCTGCAATATCAAAACTGCTCTGATGATTAGCGACAAATATGATCGGGCGGTTATCGGGCAGTTCGGTGAGGTTGATCAGACTAATCCGCGCACCGGTAAGGTACAGGCCGTAGGTAAGGGAAAAATTCATGTAATCGACCACCACCTTATGTGCCTTTTTTCCGAATATATTGAAAGCAACAGCCTGGACTACGTGGAATACCAAAAGCGTCAATCCAAAATGCACGAGATAAAGACTGCCAAGGAGGTAATCGAGGATTTTTTTCATTCTTATTTTTTCTGCAAAAATAGTCTAAAACTGTTTTGTTTTATCCCAAAAATCTGGAATTCGAAATGACGGTTGTCATATAAAACTTACAGATTTATGACGTTATTTGTAAAATATAACTGAGCGTTTTAAACGAATTGACAATGGACACCGCACTTTCAGCAGAAAGGCTAGAAGTCATGAAACATTTAGGGAAAGATCTGGATGGGCTGATAGCTGAATATTTAAAACCAATCGACGAGAATTGGCAGCCTTCTGATTTTTTACCGGATTCCAGGAATGAGGACTTCGTTCGTGAGGTGAAATTGTTACAGGAAAGCTGCCGTGATTTACCATACGATTATATGGCTGTCCTGATCGGTGATACCATTACTGAGGAAGCATTACCAACCTACGAATCCTGGCTGATGGATGTGATCGGCGTGAATCAGGTAGGCGAGCCAGAATCAGGCTGGGTAAAGTGGGTAAGGGCCTGGACAGCCGAGGAAAACCGCCACGGGGACCTGCTTAACAAATATCTTTACCTCTCCGGCCGCGTGAATATGCGCGCCATGGAGGTTTCTACACAATACCTGATCGCCGACGGTTTCGACATCGGAACGGATCGGGACCCTTATCGCAACTTTATATATACCTCTTTCCAGGAGCTTGCGACCAACGTTTCACACCGGCGCACCGCTACTTTGGCCAAAAAATTCGGTAACCCGCATCTGTCCAAAATATGTGGCGTAATTGCTTCCGATGAGGCGCGTCACGCAAAAGCTTACAAAACTTTTGTATCGCGTATTCTGGAAGTGGATCCTTCGGAAATGGTCATAGCTTTGGAAGATATGATGAAAAAGAAGATCGTGATGCCTGCGCATTTCATGCGGGAATCGGGCGTAAAAATGGGGGATACCTTCGCCCATTTCTCCGACGCGGCGCAGCGTTTGGGCGTTTATACGACGATCGATTATATTGAAATACTGGAAAGCTTGCTGGTAGAATGGGAGCTGGGCACGCTAGGCGGAATCAACGAAAAAGCGGAGAAAGCACGTGACTATCTGATGGCTTTGCCTTCACGCTTGAGACGGATCGCAGACCGTACCCGTATTCCTGAACTGGCTTATGAATTCAGCTGGATCAGCTAAAAATAATATTAGATTATATAGCAACGCCCTTTCTCCGGAAGGGCGTTTTTTTATTTAATGAGAAGCACCGAACCTTTGCGGGTGATCACTTTTCCTTTCAGCGAAGTCCCTTCAATCTCCCAAACATAAGTCCCATTGACTGGATTTGCGCCTTTGTACCTACCGTCCCAGCCATTGTTGATCTGGTCTGTGTAAAACACTACTTCTCCCCACCTGTTATAGATCTTAAAATATTTGACCGTTGCCATTTCGAACAGAACAGGGAACAGCACTTCATTTTTACCGTCACCATTAGGTGTAAATACTCCAGGAATAGAGATATTCTCCGTTTTCTTGACAGACAAATTCACGGTCGCACTTCCTGTACAACCATTTGGTGCCGTCAATTCTACTGAATAGGACCTATCCTCCCGTACAATCGCAATCGGGCTCTGGCTTGCCGGATTATTCAATCCCTCGGGCGGTGCCCACGCGAAAACTGCGCCATTCAGATCCATCACCTGTGGCGACGAGGCGGTAAGCTGGAAAGGAACATTGTATTCGACCACCGCATCCGGTGTGACATTTACCTGCACCTTTGGCGCAACTGCCACAGTTACCGTGTCTGATTTTGAGCAGGAGCCTTTTATTGCTGTTACAACATATTGCGTAGTTTCCGCAGGTGCCGCGACCGGCGTTTCCGAAGCTGGATCATCGAGTCCCAGCGCCGGCGACCAGGAATATTGTTGTGCATTTCCTGTTACATTCAGGCTGATCGATTCACCAAAACAAACTGTCGTATCCGCCATCGCAGTCAATTCAATATCTCCATTGAACTCAACTACCATATCCTTTGCAATCGTACAGTTGTTCTGGTCTTTTACAAAAAAACGGTAACTCCCGATCGGTACCACAAACACGGAATCTGTCTGGTAATTGACCGAATCGATGGAATACTGATAAGGCTCAATACCTTCAAGGCCGCGGAGTGTAATGGTACCTTTTTCTCCCAGCTCGCAATTGCCCGAAACAATCGTACTCGTCAGGTCCAGACTGCTGATCACAGCCTGCTTTCGATTATAGAGCTCATTTCCGCAAGCCTCATTCACAACAGTCAGCGCCACGTTTTTTGAACCGCCGGTATCCCAGCTCACCACGTACGGGCCCATTCCTGAACCTGAAATGACTCTCGCTCCATCCCATTCCCAGTTAAAAGTGTAACCCGTTGCCGGCGAAGGCAGGATGCCGGTGTATTGTACCGTGATATTGCGAGGAAAACCGCAGCTCGGGTTGGGGGAAATAGAGAAATCAGCGTAGGCATTGATATTGGCGACGAAACAAATATCCTTGAAAGTGCTATCCACCTCTGTTTGCGCGAAGTATTTATTGGTAAATGATAAATAAGCAAAATTAGCTGTACCCGATTCGCAGGGCTTCTGCTCATCGTCCCGAAACAGGTAGATCGGCGTGCCGGCTTTACCTACATATTTACCCTGCGAATCGTCGTAGGAGGTGAAGAGCGTATTATCCACATACACATCCATGATGCGGGTCTGTCCATTTCGGGTAAAAGTCAGCAGGTAATAGGTGGATTTGTTGAAAAACGGACAAGTGCCGGTAATGCCGGAAGGGTAAAAATCGAGACAGCGATCGGTTGAGCCCGGCGTACTTTTAAAGTAAATCCCCTCATCCAGCGCACCATTGGAGAAGTCGATAATCCGCGCCCAGATGTTACCCCAGTCGGTAACCTTAATGTACATCTGGATAGAGTAAGTATCCGTGATCGCGCCTTCCGAATTAGGGTACATCAGTCCCCAGTTCATATTATTCTGATACACTTTTCGCTGCACACCGCACGGAAGCCGGTCGTCTACATAAGTCCCTCCCTGCGGATTGGTCTGGCACGAACCCAGAGCTTTCCAAGGTTCTAAGCCTGGTCCGCATTCCGGTTTTGCAACTGCAAGATCTTCGTAAAAACGGTAAGTGTGACGCACGGATTGGCCGACTGCTGCCTGAGCCAGGCAAAATATCAAAAGTAACGCAGAGTAAATGCTGAACTTCATATCACAGCCACAGCCGGTAGGAGAAATCGTGAGTAGAAAGGAGCATAAAAGTACTTGAAACGCATTGAAAATGCCTATTGCCCTTTAATTTTTTGTTTTGATTAAATAAAAAAAGAGGCCGTTGAAGACCTCTTTTCACTCGTATCGCCAGCTGGAATTATGGCGTGACAGGTGTCAGCTTGCCCGTTCTGATCATCAGGTTTCGCGGCCCCTGCAAGTTATCCCTTAATGTTTTTCTAAATGCATTCACTGTCTTGACAGCCCCGGTTCGCAGGTTTCCACTTGCAGGTACACCCATTACATCGAGCGCTTTTCGCATTAAAGTTTCATTTTCGTCTCCAAAAGGCAGGTAAGGAACTTTGGAATCCTCTACAAAATAATCGGGCGTCATACCATTCGCAGTGCCGTAATCCGACTGTCCGTTTGCATTCACAGTCCGGCCGAGCATCACGTATGCACCCCAGTTCCAGCGTTCCTGATCGTCATTGATCAGCGAGCCGAACAAATTTTTTCCGGCAGTATTCTCACCAATCGTAATTACCTCCATGTAAGGTTCCAAACCATTGATAACCAACTCGCTGGCGGAAGCAGTACCATTTGAAGTAAGCACAAATACCCGGTTCAGGTTCGCGCCAATATTGTTCGTTTCACCACTGAATTTATAGTTGAGCGCCTCGGCTCCCTTGGTGCGCTGCCAGTAAGCGTTGTACTTATCGTTCCATTCTTCTTTATAAAATACTTTTGAAGTTGAAATATTCTTCCCGATCAACGAAGCCAGCGTTTTAGCAGAACTGATATAACCTCCGCCATTAAGCCGGAAGTCGAGTACCAGCTCATTCACACCTTTACTTTTGAAATCCGCAAAAATCTGACGCAGTTCGTTGTCATATTTCTCCTCATCGGCCGCGGTTCCGGGAACAAACTGGGTATAAACAATGTACCCGATCGTTTTTCCGAAAGTCGGCCGGGAAATAATACTTGAAAACGCGACAGGATCTTCTGTCACTTCCGCTTTGGTGATCGACACAGTCTTATTAGTTGGGATAATCGAAGTGCCTTCGACAGTACCGAGCGTAAATGAGACGGTTTCGGCATTGGAGAGAAGGTTTACATAATTCGCTTCCGTGAGTTGCGTTCCATTCACTTTCAATAGGATATCGCCCCTTTTAAGTCCTGCCGCATCTGCCGGGCTGCCTTTGACAACGTGGTTCAAAAAAGCGCCGATATTCGATTTACTGTTGTCAATATAAGAAAGCGCATAGCTGAGACCGAAAACTTTACTGATTCCGTTGAATTCATTCTGAAGTGCATCGAAATCATTGGTCACACCAGAAAACCGGTCGACGGTCGCTCGCTGATAGACCAGTTTTTCGAAATATTCATTTGGATTCACATTTGCATTCAGGCTCGCTTCGGCCGGCATTTCCTTGTACCAGAAATACGCGTCGTTCATGATCTCGTACAACCAGCTATTAATCGCCGGATAATCGGAAACGGCCGTAGAATCGACTGTTGTACTCACTTCTGGCGCCACTTCCTTATCCTTGCAAGCCCCCAGCAACAGTCCCACTGCCAGGATATATAAAAAACTCAACTTATTAAAACGAAGCATATTAGTAGGTTAAAATGAAGTATAACTGCTATATCATAAGCAGGTTTGGCATTTGAAGTACATTAACGAATCTGAAATGTAATACGTATGCGCGGGAGGGAATGTGGCGGAAGAAGATCATTTTCCGATAAAGTTTGAAAACAAAAAGAGCCCCGAAGGGCTCTGAGAAAATCCAATGAGACTAGTTAAATCCCAGTCAGTCCCCTGAAAAAATTCCGGGCGATGATTGCGTATTCCAGCGGGTTTGCCTTTGCGGGGTCTTGTTCGGCTTCGAGGACGATCCAGCCGTGATAATCGCTTTCCTTGATGATCGCAAAAAGGGAAGGAAAATCAATGCAGCCTTCTGTGTCGCCCGGAACAGTAAATACGCCGTTTTTTACAGCTGTCAAAAAGCTAAGCCGCTCGTCGTGAACGCGCTGTAAAATATTCGGGCGAACATCTTTCAGGTGAATATGCGCTGTCCGGCCAATGTATTTTTGTAAAGCAACAACAGGATCTTCGCCCGCAAAATGGAAATGCCCGCAATCGTAGTTTAAAAATACGTTTTCAGGATCAGTTTCATTGAGTAACCTGTCGGTTTCCGCGATGGTCTGAATGCAGGTTCCCATATGGTGGTGGAACGCGAGTTTCATCCCGCGGTCGCGCGCAATTTTACCCAGCTCATTCAGCCCGAATGTAAAGCTGTCCCATTCGTCATTTGAATTCAGCATTCCTTTTCCTTCAAACACCGGAATGTCCATGCTCCCCTGACAGCTATTCCCCGTTTCGCCGCCACCGATCACTTTCGCTCCCATTACTTCCAGGAAATCAAGCAGTTCGGTGAAATTCTTCCGATTTTCGGCAAAGCTCTTGGTAGTCAGTTCGTAGCTGTTCCATTGGTTGCAGATCTGCAACCCTCTCAATTCTAATGCTTTTTTCAGCACATTGATCTCGCGAGGAAACTTGTTGCCGACTTCACAACCAGTAAATCCGGCCAGCGCCATTTCGCTCACGCACTGTTCAAAAGTATTCTCGCCGCCCAGTTCAGGCATATCATCGTTGGTCCAGTTAATAGGAGCAACGCCCAGTTTAATGTTTTCGAAGTTCATGATTTTGGAGGATGGAGGAAAGGAGGAAGTATTACATCCGCCCAATCTTCAACCTTATCCTTTAAGTTAAATTCAACAATAAATTCCCTTACTATACGCCCCTCTTAATTTCTCACCCCTTCCTCCTTCCTCCCTTTCCTCCCTCCTCCTTTTCCTCCCTTCCCTCCCTTCACAAAAACACCCTCTGCGTTTTCTTATTCTCGCGATAAGTTTCAAACGCCTTTTGCACGCTTTCCGATTCTGAGACTTCGGCTACGGGCACTTCCCACCAGGCGTGGTAGCCTTTGACGGTGCGGTACAGGCTGGTTTCGATGTAGATAACGGTAAGGCGGTCGGCAGTTTTGGAGGCGGCTAAGGCTGATTCCAGTGAAGTTTTATCAATTGCCCGGACCACATTTGCACCCAGACTTTCTGCATTTTTCGCCAGGTCGACGGGTAAGAAACCACCGGATAATTGTCCCGAACTTTCTTCGCGATATTGGTACATCGTGCCGAAACGCTCGCTGCCAATACTTTCCGACAATCCCCCGATACTGGCAAAACCGTTGTTATTTAAAAGCAAAATCGTGAACCGCACACCCTCCTGAATCGCAGTTACTATCTCGCTATTGTTCATCAAATAGCCCCCGTCGCCACAAATCACATATATTTCCCGGCTCGGGTCAGCCATTTTCGCTCCTAAACCTGCTGCGATTTCGTAACCCATGCAGGAGAAACCGTATTCCAAATGGAAATTCTTAGGGTCAGTCGCGCGCCATAACTTGTGTAAATCGCCCGGAGCACTACCGGAAGCATTGATCATCACGTCACGGTCGTCCATGAAACTATTTAGTGTTCCGATCACAACCGCCTGATCAATAGGAGGGGCGGTACTGTTACCGTCCAGATAGATTTGCGTTACTTCATCGTCCCACGCCTTGTTCATATCCGCAACGCGCTGGCGGTAATCTGAATCGACCTGATAATCAACCAGTAAACCGGAAAGTTCTTCCACTATTACCTTTGCGTCACCGACCACCGGCAAAGCTGCATGCTTAAAAGCATCAAATTCGCTGATGTTAATATTAATAAATCTGACGTCCGGATTTTTGAAAATGGACTTGGAAGCAGTTGTAAAATCGCTGTATCGCGTGCCGATCCCGATTACCAGATCAGCTTCATTGGCAATTTCAATCGCATATTTGGTACCCGTCGCACCCAATCCGCCGACGCAATAGGGAGCATCATAACGAACTGACCCTTTTCCCGCGAAAGTCTCGCCAACCGGAATGCCCGTTTTGGTTGCAAACTGATGTAGCGTTTCACTTGCACCGCTATAAATAGCGCCTCCGCCAGAAACGATCACCGGATTTTTGCTCGTTTTGATCCATTCCGCAGCTTTTTGAATCGTAGCCACATCAGGGCGCGGGCGACCTACGTGCCACACTCTTTTTTGAAAAAGTGTTTCCGGAAAATCGTAAGCGTGCGTTTGCACATCCTGCGGCATTGATAGGGTAACCGCACCCATTTCGGACTGTGAAGTCAAAACGCGCATTACCTCCGGTAGCGAGTAAATAAGCTGTTCCGGTCTGTTAATGCGGTCCCAGTATTTCGAAACGGGTTTGAAGCAATCGTTGACAGAAATATCCTGTGTCACTGCACTTTCAAGCTGCTGCAAAACCGGATTCGGCTCGCGGGTAGCGAAAATGTCACCGGGCAAAAGTAAAACCGGCAGTCTGTTAATAGTGGCCAGCGCAGCGCCAGTGATCATATTTGTAGCGCCGGGGCCGATAGAAGTAGTGCAAACAAACGCGCCCAGCCTGTTTTTTACTTTGGCATAAGCAACCGCAGTATGTACCATCGATTGTTCATTCCGGCATTGATAATAACGGAAATCCGGATTCTGCTGCAAAGCCTGTCCCAGTCCGGCCACGTTACCATGACCAAAAATCCCGAAACAGCCGCCAAAATACGGTTCCTCTATGCCGTCCCGCTCAATATATTGATTCTTTAAAAACGCGATTGTAGCCTGCGCTACGGTAAGTCTTCTGGTCATAATCTTGAAATTTATTCTCCCACTCAGGTTCAGGAAATGCTCGGTTTGAAGTCTCCGGCTCTGTTTGCACAGCCAAACAAATCGAATTTTTTCAGCATAAACTTTTTGTATTCTTCCATAAAAATTTTCCCTGGTGTAGTAGGCGCAAATTCTTCCGGGCGGTCCCTGAAAAACTCGCGATTTACCATTGTCCAGAGCAACCGTGTATCTGTCGCTATATTGATCTTGCAGATTCCCAGCGGAATAGCCTTTCTTATTTCATCTTCCTGAACTCCTTTTGCGTCCGTTTTCAGTTTTCCTCCGGCCGCATTAATACGTCCGATCACTTCGGGAATTACATTGGAGCCGCCGTGCAGTACGAGTGGAAAGCCAGGCAGTCTTTTCTGAATTTCTTCCAAAATCTGAAACTGTAAACCCTGTCCACCTGAAAATTTGTAAGCGCCGTGACTCGTACCCACCGCAATCGCCAGGCTATCGCAATCTGTTGCTTTTACAAAATCTTCCACCTGCTGCGGATTGGTGTAAAACGAATGCGCCGCGTCGACTGTCAGATCATCTTCAACTCCCGCCAAAACCCCCAATTCAGCTTCTACACTGATATTCTTCGCATGCGCCTTCGCCACAACCGCTTTGGTTCTTTCAACATTTACATTAAAATCATCATGCGACGCATCGATCATCACCGAAGTGTAGCCGCCTTTTTCAATTGCGTCAAAAATGTGTCCTTCATACCCATGATCCATGTGAATGGCGTAGGTTACATCGGGATAGATTCGTGCGGCGGCGCCGATCATGGATAAGAGCATTTCGGGGTGCGCATAATCCCTTGCAAAAGGCGTAGTCTGAACAATAAACGGCGCCTGAGCCTCCTGCGCCGCCGCAAACAAACCATGGATTTCCTCCATAAAAAACACATTCACCGCCGGAATTGCATAGCGGGAATAGCATTGGGTAAAAAGCTGTTTCGTGGTTAGGAGCATGTTTGGTTGTTGGCTTTTAGCTGTTAGCCTTTAGCTGTTGGCTATATTCTTCTGTTTTTAATGCGTATCAGTAATATTGGACTAAAAGCTAACAGCCCAAAGCTAACAGCTAGCGGCCAATCCCTACCAAAACACAGTATACAAAGCCGCGATCACGCCGCAAATGAGTACTGACCCGATTACGAAACTTTTGCCGGGCATAAACATGGATTGGCTGATTTCCAGACTTTTTGGATTGTTTTTACTTTTCGGATCAGCCAGTGAAATCGCAACTATTATCACGCACAGTATTACGAAAATGTAACCCATACGGTCAAGAAACGGTATTTCTGGTGCAAGAAACTTTCCCGCAGTCGACAGTGGTATAGTGAGTAACGCGGCTGTGAGCGCGGCGGCGGAAGTGGTTCTTTTCCAGAACATTCCGAGTATAAAAATCGCAAACACGCCCGGCGTAATGAAACTGCTGTATTCCTGAATAAACTGATAAGCCTGATCCAAAACCCGCAATTGTGGCGCAATCAATACCCCAATCGCCATGGCCACATATATCGTATAGCGACCGACTCTGACCAGCTGTTTCTCCGATGCATTCGGGGCAATGTATTGTTTGTAAATATCCAGTGTAAAAATCGTCGAAATACTGTTCGCTTTTCCGGCGAGGGAAGCGACGATTGCCGCCGTAAGTGCTGCAAAGGCCATTCCTTTCAAGCCCGCCGGGAGTAAGTTCAATAAGACCGGGTAAGCGTGATCAGGCTTTACAGCTCCGGTTCCGTCTAGCATTTCTTGCTGAAACATACCATTTTGATACAAAACAAAAGCAGCAATACCCGGGATCACGACGATGATCGGAATCAGTAATTTGAGTAAAGCAGCGAATAGAATCCCCTTGCGGGCAGTCTTCAAATCGGCCCCCAGGCTGCGCTGAATGATATATTGATTACAACCAAAATAGGCCAGGTTATTGATCCACATCGCGCCGATAATCACCGTTAAGCCTGGCAGGTCTTTATAAAACGGACTTTCTTTGGGCAAAATCATGTGAAAATGCATATCCGCCTGCTCTCTCAGCAAGCCCAGCGCATTGAAAATACCCGGTTTATTAAAATGCGTTGAAACCAGATCCAGCGCGAGGTAAGTAGTAGCCAGTCCGCCCAAAATGAGCACGATCACCTGCACCACGTCGGTATAGCCGATCACCTTCATCCCGCCGATCGTGATAACGACAGCGAAAACACCCAGACCGATAATCCCGTAATTAAAATTCAGGCCCGCGGTTACTTCCAGTGCCAGAGCGCCGAGATAGAGAATGGAAGTGAGGTTTACAAAAACATACAATAACAGCCAAAAAACGGCCATAATTGTCGCTACGGTAGGATTGTACCTTTCCCGCAGAAACTGGGGCATGGTATAAATCTTGTTTTTGAGATAAACCGGCAAAATGAAAACGGCCACCACGATCAGTGAAGCCGCGGCCATCCATTCATAAGAAGAAATCGCCAGCCCGATCGCAAAACCCGAGCCGGACATCCCTATAAAGTGCTCGGCGGAGATATTGGAAGCGATAATCGAAGCGCCTATTGCCCAGAATGTGAGGGAACCCTCGGCCAGAAAGTAGTCTGTCGAGCTTACTTCTTTCGCACTTTTTTTCTTGTAAATCCAGTAACCATAAGCAGAAACGCCTATCAGATAAATAAAGAATACAACATAATCCAGCGATTGCAAACCGGTTGTGGACATTCGGGTTTAGGGGATTTGGGGTTTGTTCGAACTATTCGATTTATGGTCAGGTGTTTTTATTGCTGTTCTGGGTTGTTCGAAGTTGTTTTGAAGTTGTTTTGAATTGCCGTTTGACATCGTTTACTAAAACTTAATACTCAAATCCAACAATCCCGAACCATTTCGAACTATTTCCAACATTCAATAACAACGGCCGATCATACCTTACAAGCTTAGTTTACACCTCCGCATACTGCAACACCTCACTAATCTTCACACTCCTGCCTTCTGTCAGTGATTTCATTGCTGCAATGCCGATCGCAGTTGACATTAATCCATCATGCGCGTCAACCGGCGAAGGCTTGTCATTTAGCACGCAATCTATAAAAGATTTGAGGCAAACGCGGTACGCAGTTTCATACCTTTCAAGGAAAAAATGAAGCGGAAGTGAGCTGTGGCCGCCATTATCGTCAAAATGAATCAGTGTGTCAGCCGTATTGTTTTCAGCTTTTGCCATTCCTTTTGAACCAAAAATTTCAAGCCGCTGGTCGTAACCGTAAACCGCTTTCCGGCTATTGTCGATCACACCGATCGCACCATTTTCGAATGTCAAAACGATCACGGCAGTATCAATATCGCCAAATTCCTTAATCTCGGGATGGATCAGCGCATCGCCTTTCACGAACACTTCCGTCACTTCGCTGCCTACAATAAACCGCGCCATATCGAAGTCGTGGATGGACATATCGAGGAATATGCCGCCAGAGATTTTCAGATATTCCACTGGCGGGGGCGCAGGATCGCGGCTGGTAATGCGCAGAATATGCGGGTCGCCGATCTTGTTGGCTTCCACCAGGGTTCTTACATTATTAAAATTCGCATCAAACCGGCGATTGAAACCGAGCATGAGCTTGACACCATTTTCAGTAACCGCTTTTTCTGCCTCGTGGATCGCTTCCAATGTCACATCCAGCGGTTTTTCACAGAAAACATGCTTTTTCTGACGCGCCGCAGCCACGGTGTACGGAACGTGAAACGGGGTAGGGGAGCATACGATCACCGCCTCCACATCAGGGTGGTTGATCACGTCGTACGCATCCGTAGTAACTTCTTTCACGCCCAGATTCAGTGCAAAAGCGTGGGATTCCGGCGAAACGTCGGAAGCGATAATCACCTCTGCATGAGGCATATGATGCACCAGGTTACTCAGGTGTATCTGCCCGATCCGACCAAGTCCGATCACGCCAGTCTTAAGTTTTTTAGCCATTTTGGATACCTTGCCGTCGACTTAAGTCGACGGGTATTGATTGGGTGGATGATGTTTTGTTTTCTTGATTTAGAATTTTCTGTTCCATTCTTTCAGCCAGCGTTCTATCACTACTTTGGTTTGGGTAAAAAATTCGATTGCGTGTTTGCCCTGGCCGTGGAGGTCGCCGTAAAAGCTGTCTTTCCAGCCTGAGAATGGGAATTGCGCGACGGGTGCGGCTACGCCAATGTTGATACCAATATTGCCAGCCTCTGCTTCGTGCCGGAATTTTCTGGCATTGGAGCCGCTGCTGGTGAATATACAGGCCATATTCCCGTATTTTCCTGCATTGATATAACGGATCGCTTCGTCAATCGTATTAATATGTACCAGGCTCAATACCGGGCCGAATATCTCCGTCGAGGCCAGTTCGCCGTCAAGCGGAATGTCTTCAATAATGGTTGGATTAATAAAGTTACCTTGCTCATAACCGTCCACTTTGGGGTTACGTCCGTCGACCAGTAAACGTCCGCCTTCGTTAATACCTCTTTCAATGAGCGTTTGTACGCGGTTTTTACTTTCAGCAGAAATCACCGGGCCCATTAAAACGTCGCTATCGAGGCCAAAACCGGTTTTTCTGGCTTTGGCTGATTCGACCAAACTCTCCGTAATATCCTTGTGATCACCAACTGTAATAATGGTAGAAGCCGCCAAGCAACGCTGGCCCGCGCAGCCGTACACACTGTCGATCACGATCTGGGAAGTCATTTCAATATCCGCATCCGGCAATACAATCACGGGATTTTTGGCGCCGCCCTGTGCTTGTACCCGTTTCCCGTTTGCAGCCCCTTTGGCGTAAACGTGACGGGCGACATTTGAAGAGCCAACGAAGCTAATTGCTTTGATAACAGGGTGTTCCAGTAAAGAATCCACAACCTCTCTCGCTCCCTGCACCAGATTCAATACCCCTTTCGGCAGATCCAGCTGCTCCATTAATCCCACGATCTTGGTCATCGTGAGTGGTACCTTTTCGGACGGTTTGATAATATAGCTGTTCCCGCAGGCAAGTGCATAAGGCAAAAACCAGAACGTGATCATCCCCGGGAAGTTAAACGGCGCGATACATGCACAAACGCCCAGCGGCTGCCTGATCATGTATTCGTCAATTCCTTTGGCAATGTCTTCTGAAAATTCTCCCTGGATCAAAGTAGGGGTTCCGCAGGCATTTTCCACGTTTTCAATCGCGCGGACAATCTCAGCTTTTGCCTCTATAAAAGTTTTCCCAGATTCAAGCGTGATCGTTTTTGCGATATCGTCGATGTTGTCTTCGAGTAGCGTTTTTAGCTTGAATAAATACTGTACCCGCTTCGAAACCGGCATACTTCTCCATTCCTGAAAACCGCTTTGCGCCGCCGCTGCCGCGTCAGCTACATCTTGCCTGTTACCATAAGGAACCAGCGCCAATACTTCCTGGCTGGCTGGATTAAGCACTTTTTCAAACTGATCTGAATGGCTATCAACCCACTCCCCATTAATATAATTCTGTAATTTTTCCATCCTATCTATCTGTTATCCATGGGCTGAAGCTCACGGCAATTGATTTTTGGGCTTCGCCCCTTTTTTGGGCTGAAGCCCTTTGTATTTATTTGATCATTTGCTTTTTTGATTATTTCCCCTCGCTCCCTATGAGGGCCGCCTTCCTTCCTTCCTTCCTTCCTTCCTTCCTTCCTCCCTCCCTTTCCTCCCTTTCCTCCATCCTCCCTTTCTCCATCCTCCCTTTCTCCTTCCTCCCTTCCTCCCCTCACAACCCCCCATAAGATTCCGTAAACGCCGTCACTTCTTCCAGTGTTGGCATGAAGTTGGCGCAGCCTTCTCTGGTTACGATGATTGCCCCGCAGGCGTTGCCCATTCTTACACTTTTGTATAGATCCCAGTCATTCAATAAACCATAAGAAAACCCGGCGCAAAATGCGTCTCCGGCTCCCAGTACATTCAAAACTTCGACCGGAAAGCCTGGTACCTTTACTTCTTCCTTGCCCGGCTGGAAAATGGATGCGCCGTCTTTTCCCCTTTTTACAACCAGCGTTTCTACGCCCGAAGCAAGTATTTCACTAATTCCGTTCTCGATATTTCCTCTGATCTCAGGTGCGGATATCTGCTGGTGTTTGATCAATAATTGTTCTTTATCTGTCAAAAAAGTAGCCAGGATTTCTTCTTCCGTGCCCACTACAATATTGAAACTCCCCAATGCAGCCCGGATTGTAACGCCAAATGCACGCGGGTCGAACCATTGATCGGCCCGGAAGTCAATGTCCAGGAGCCTGATCACGTCATTTTGTTTGGCCAGTTCCAATGCATAAAACATCGCTGTCCGGCTTGGATCCTTGCTAAATGCAGTACCTGAAAATGCAGCTGCTTTGAAATTCTCAAAAGGAATAGCAGCCACGTGATCGATATTCAGATTAATATCAGCGCAATTTTCGCGATAGTAAACCAGCGGAAAGCGGTCAGGCGGCTCTATCCCCAATACGACCGCAGAACTTCTGGTTCCTTCAATCACCGGTACCCACTCCGTTGAAATGCCTTCTTTATCTAAAAAGTGCTTGATAAAATTCCCAACCTGGTCGTCTCCGATCCCGGTAAGAATAGCAGTTTTCAATCCAAGCCGCTGACTACCAGTAGCAATATTCAGTGGGCAACCGCCTACGAATGCATTAAATGCTTCAATTTTTTCAAAAGGACTGCCGACATTCGCTGAATACAAGTCAATAGAAGAGCGGCCGAGGGTTAATAGGTCGAGGGGTTTCATTTGGCTTTGGGTTTTGCTGAAAGCTTTGAACTATGGCTATTAGCTATTAGCAATTAGCTTTTAGGTTTTCTGCTTTCGCTTCAAATTTTAGTATTAAATTCTTATTCATCGACTCCCAGGCCAACAGCTAATAGCTAATAGCTAACAGCCAATAGCTAACTATCCATTCATCTCCGCCGTCACAATCGGTAACCTTGGATCCGAGCCTTTCCAGGTACCGTAAATCCAGTCGTGGTCGGGGTCGGACGTGTTCGCAAGTGATTGGTCGCTGCCGGCCAGGAAGTTGAGGTAGTAAACATTGTAACCGTGGCCTGCTACTACCGGGTGGTAGCCTTTCGGAACCAGTACCGCTTCGTTGTGTTTCACTCTTACAATCTCATCCAGCGAGCGATCCTCGGTGTAGACCTGCTGAATAGCGTAGCCCTGCGGTTTGTCGATTTTATAAAAATAAATCTCTTCCAGGTTCGCTTCCAGCAAGTTGCCGTCGGAATCAACCTTTCTTTCATCGTGCTTATGCGCCGGAAATGAACTCCAATTGCCGGAAGGCGTA
Organism: Dyadobacter sp. CY343; assembly: GCF_021390335.1. Taxonomy (GTDB): domain Bacteria; phylum Bacteroidota; class Bacteroidia; order Cytophagales; family Spirosomataceae; genus Dyadobacter. The sequence goes on from NZ_JAJUXK010000001.1 coordinate 1,376,712, forward strand.
TATACTTCTACGCAAACGATTTTGTGACAATCAAAACCAGGTTCCAGCAAACTGTTTATCTGCCGGTTAGCATTATCTCCCCCGCGGTATTCGATCGCGGCTTCTTCCGGGCGCTTCATTCTGGGTGGGTGATCTTCGTCAGAAAGCACTTTGCAGATCGCAATGTCGGTTTGAGCAGATTGTGAAGTGAGGACAAATTCTGTGTTTCTGGAAAGATACATCGCGTGGCCGATGCCGCTGAAAACGTCTTTCCGTCCATTCCGAGTATCCCAGGTTTGCCCGGCGGCTTCCACTTTAAAATTGCCTCCCAATAAAACAATGCAATATTCGTATTCTCCGGTATTGCCGGATATTTGTTCATTAACATCCAGTATTTTCGCCTCAAAGTTCAAATACGTCCAGCCCGCTTGTTCAGCTGTCAGTGAATGGTAGTTTTTGTCATTTTTCGGCTTGATCAATAAGTCACTCATCGCGGTAATCGAATAGATTTGCACAATGATAGTGTTGTATAAATTAAACACAAAATGTAAATATGTTAATATCGAATGCAAACGTTTGAAAAAATAAATAAGATTTAATCGCCTCTATCCGATCCATGAATTCCTCCCGTCCGATTACTATTAAAGATATTGCACGTCGTTTTCGCTGCTCTCCGTCCACAGTTTCAAGGGCTTTGAACGACCATCCTGCGATCAATGAAGATACCCGCAAGAACATTCAGGAATATGCCCGGGAAGTGGGTTACCAGCGGAATGAAGTGTCTCTCAGCTTGTTAAATAAGAAGACCGCGTCGCTCGGAGTCGTGGTTCCGACGATCAGTAATTACTATGAAACGGCGGTGATCGAGGGCTTGCATACGATTTTGCAGCCACTGGGTTACACGCTTAATATTTGTGTGACCAATGAAAATTATATGCTGGAAAAAGAATATCTCTCCAAACTGCTCTCCAACCGGACCGAAGGGATTTTTCTTTCAGTTTCCCAGGAGACTTATGACTCAGGCTATTACGAACATTTGGAAAGTGTAATCCAGCGAAAAACGCCTCTCATTTTTATCGACCGGGAGTATGAGGATTTTGAAACTAGTCGCGCTACGGTCGACGATTACCACGGCGCTTTTGCGGCGGTAGAGCATTTGATCAATATCGGTTACAAAAGGATAGCGCATTTAAAGGGACCAAACGGGCTCACTGTTTCTGAGCAGCGGCTGAAAGGTTATGTGGATTGTTTGAAAAAATACGATATGCCGGTTCAGGAAGAGCTGATTATCAATACTAATTTCAAAGTTGAAAGTGCGATCGTTCCTACCAAAAGATTGCTGGAAATGGCCGCTCCGCCTGATGCTATATTCGGCGTGAATGATCAGGTGGCGATCGGGGCAATGCGGGTTGTGAAAGACAAAGAACTGAAAATCCCGCAGGAAGTCGGGCTCATTGGATTTGATAATTCACCTATCTCAGCCTACACTTTTCCCTCACTCACAACCGTCAGCCGGCCCGGTCGCAAGATTGGAATGGAAGCCTCGCGGTTGTTTCTCAATCAGGTTAACGGCGCCGGTGACTTCATTCACGAGAGTATCGTCCTCCCTTCCGAGTTGGTGATCAGGGAATCGACTTTGCGGATTTAAGGTTGTAAATCTTTCAGGCAGAGTGTAGAATTACTTATCTTGGTAAATCCAAAACCTCTATTCTCCACTTCGCTTGATTTTTAATTCTACTCCTGCCAGAGTTTCCCTTTCCGCGTTTTGCCTGCTGCTGCTTGTATCTCCACTTTTTGCGGCTCCCGGTGTTCAAATTAAGCCTGCACCTGCTTGGGTTATCCCGGTCACCGCTTCCGGCAAACCGGCTTCGGCCAAAGATGTGGCGGGCGGGTACTATCTTGCCTTTTCAGATTATCAGGTAAATCTGGACGAGCAGTCTGTCTACACGCATTATACCAGACAAATCATTTCTGAAAGCGGTATTCAAAACGGATCAGATATTACCGTGGCTTTCGATCCGACTTATGAAAAACTGGATTTTCACCAGGTTACCGTTTGGCGCGACGGGAAAGGTACGTCGCAACTGCAACCGGCAGAAATTAAAATAATGCCGCTTGAAACTGACAGGCAGCGTTTCATTTACAACGGGCACTACACTGCTTCCTTAATTCTCAAAGATATCCGCAAAGGCGACCGCATTGAAGTAGCCTATTCCCGCAAAGGCTGGAACCCGGTGTTTCAGGGTAAATACTCAGATTTTCTTCATTTTGATACATTTGACTATACCCAACACCAGCATGTTGCAATTATAGCAGATCAAAAAAGGGCGCTGATTTTCAAAGAATTTAATAAACCTCTAACCCGAAAACTGACTGCCGGCAACGGTAAAAATGTGTACGAGTGGGAGTTAATGAATGTAAAACCTGTTGCCTACGATGACTTTGCGCCCGAGTGGTACAGTAAAAGTCCGTTTGTACAGGTCACTGAATTCAGGAGCTGGAAGGAAGTTGTGGATTGGGGATTAGGCTTTTACGGAGAGACAAAATTGTCGGGTCCGCTCAAAAGCAAAGTGGCCGGTTGGAGAAAAGAAGGCGAGAGCAATTCGGAGTTTATTGGCAAGGTCGTGCGTTTTGTACAGGATGAAATCCGCTATCTCGGCGTCGAAACGGGTGAAAATACGCACCGGCCGCATTCGCCCGGACAGGTGTTCCAGCAGCGTTACGGCGATTGCAAAGACAAGGCATTTTTGCTTTGCGCGATGCTGCGTGACCAGGGAATTGAATGCGATCCGGTATTGGTAAATACTTATAAAAGAGCACATTTGTCGGAGTTCCTGCCGTCGCCAACCGATTTCAATCACGTGGTTGTGCGCATTGAGGAATTTTCCGGCGTGCCGGGCAGATCGAATACTAAAATCTTCCGGTTCGTAGATCCTACCATCGCATTGCAGGGGGGAAGTTTGAGCACAATCAGTTTTCCACCTTATGGTCAGGGTTTATTGCTGCGAAAAGGACAGATCCAACCGATTTCGATCCCGTTACAGGGTACCGGAAATATTTCAATTACCGAGGATATTTACCTTCCAAAGCGCGGCGACACGCTGATGTCGGGGCATATTCAGGTGAAAACCGTTTATTTCGAGTCCCTTGCAGACGAAATACGGTCGATGTTCCAGCAGACTGTAATGTCCAAGACCGAAGACGCTTACCTGAATTACTACCGCGAAATATACAAAAACGCGGAACTGGAACTGGCCGATACGCTCACTTATTACGACCAGCGCGACGCCAATAACTTTTCGTTGCTTGAAAATTATGCGCTGAAAAACGCGTGGCAATATGATTCCGTCAGCGGTCGTGCGTATTTTGGGTTGCAGGGAAAAGTGCTTCACGACCAGCTTCGCATTTTACCTAAAAAGTCCAGAAAAGACCCGGTATCCCTGCAATATCCGTATCACAATACCTACAAGATCCGGGTACATATGCCGGAGTATTCGAATATCAAAAAGGAATCGTGGCGGATTGAGCGGGCGGCCTACACGGTTGCTTTCAGCTCGGATTTTGTTCCGAAGGAGGGCGTGTGGGAGCTTTCGTACGAATACAATGTGCTGCAAGATCATGTAGCACCTGAAAATGTAGCTGAGTTTCGGGAAGATATGTCCAGACTGACCAAAAACCTCGGTCTGGAACTCCTGGCACCAGATTCGGGGTCATCGTCAGGCAGGTCCCTCAACTGGGTGACGCTGCTGCTTGCCCTGTGTACCGCAGCCGGTTGTGCGGTGCTGCTGCGAAAACTTTATTACTTTTCCCCGCTCAAAGGCCAGGCTTCTGAACCGGCTTTACCTTTTGGCTCCTGGATTTTACTGACCGGGGTTCAAATGGTCCTTCATCCGATTGTCGCTTTCTTTAACCTCGCCTTGTCTGGCGGAATGATCTATTTCAGTACGGTTGGTTGGAATGCAATGTCTGCACAATCGGGTTTAGTGAGCTCTTTATATAAGGTTTCGCTGGTTTTTGAGATCGTCGTATCCACTGTTATCTTTTGTTTTTCAATCCTCCTTGCGATTTTATATTTCAAAAAACGCGATTCTTTCCCACAGCTTTTTTCATATTTTCTGATTGGGAATCTGGTTTTTGCGATCGTCGGACTTATTGAGGCGCAGACGATCTATGCAGAAGTCGCAGGGTTTAACGGCGATATTATTTACCAGCAATTTATCATAGCGCTGATTTCAGCGGCGATCTGGCTGCCGTATTACTATCAGTCCAAGCAGGTCGCGCAGACGTTTGTGAATACCTATCCTCCCACCGAGCCTGAGGAATATATGTATGAAGAAACGCCGGAAGCAGCAGAAAACGATCCCGGAGCAGTTCAGCGCGACGAAGCTTAAAGCGGGTTGCTTTATTCTTTGAAATGATTAATTTTGAGAATGGAGCAATTCGAAATAGTGCAACGCGCCGAGAGCCGGGCGCCGGACATATTGTTTAAGCCGGCGCAATTCAGGATTTCGGTAGTAGGAGAGGACCAATGCACATTAGCCTCGTACAACCGACGGGATTTTTATAAAATATCACTGATACTGACCGGTAGAAGCAGATTATTTTATGCTAACCGGGGTATTGAAATTGTCGCGCCTGCGCTGGTTTTTACCAATCCGCTGATTCCCTATTCCTGGGAAATGCTGCATGAAGAGCCTTCGGGTTATTTCTGCATTTTGAGCGATTCATTTCTGCATCATAACGGCCGCACGGAAAATCTGGAAGAGTCGCCGCTCTTCAAAGTAGGTGGTGATCCGATCTATCACCTGACTCCCGAACAAACCGCTTATCTCGAAAGTATCTTTCAGAGAATCAGGCAGGAAGCTGATAGTGAATATGTTTACAAGCTCGATGTGATTCGGAATCAGGTCAGTTTGATTATTCACGAAGCAATCAAAATGCAGCCGGCGCTGGCTTATTTTACACATACCAATGCATCTTCCCGTATTGCAAAACTGTTTCTCAACCTGCTGGAAAAGCAATTCCCCGTCGATTCGCCGGAGAATATGCTGAAACTGAAAAAGGCAAGTGATTATGCGGAAAACCTTTCGGTGCATGTAAATCATTTGAATGCTGCTGTACAGGAAGTTACGGGCAGATCAACCACCGCACATATCAATGACCGCCTGCTGACGGAAGCGAAATCTTTACTGCAATATACCACCTGGAGTGTGGCGGATATTGCTTTCAGCCTGGGTTTTGAATATGCTTCCTATTTCAATAATTTCTTCAAAAAGCACACAGGTAACACGCCGCTGGTTTTCAGAAAATCACTTTGAAAACTATAATTTTTGCTTTGAAACTTGTAGCGAGCCGCGAGAGTTGACCTGCTACTTTTGCTCTTGTTAATCATAAACAACAAACGCAAAATGAGAAAGATCAATTTAGGAAGCCAGGGACTAGAAGTGCCTGTTCAGGGACTGGGCTGCATGGGCATGACGACCATCGCGGGCGGCGATATATATGGAAAGGCAGATGAAAAACAGTCGATCGCGACCATTCATCGCGCATTGGAATTGGGCATCAATTTTCTGGATACAGCCGATTTATACGGGCCGCTATTAAATGAGCGCCTGGTCGCCAAAGCGATTTCCGGAAACAGGGATAAATATATTGTTGCTACCAAATTCGGTTTTGAAGTCGATGATAACGAGCAGCTTACCTGGGGTTTCAATGGAAAGCCGGATTATGTAAGAAAGTCGATCGACCGGTCGCTGCAAAATTTGGGAACGGATTATATTGACTTGTATTACCTGCATCGGCTGGATCCAAATACCCCCATTGAAGATACCGTAGGCGCGATGGCGGAGCTGGTTCAGGCTGGTAAGGTTAAGTATATCGGCTTGTCGGAAGTGTCTGCGGAAACAATACGGAAAGCACATCAGGTTCATCCTATTTCAGCTGTTCAGTCTGAATATTCACTCTTCGAACGCGAGCCCGAGGCAAATGGTGTTCTGGATGAATTGAAAGAGTTGGGGATCGGTTTCGTGGCCTATTCGCCACTTGGACGCGGTTTCATAACGGGCGAATTGAAAAGTCCCGACGATTTTGCTGCGGATGATTTCAGAAGAAGTATCCCGCGTTATCAGGGAGAGAATTTTTACAAAAACCTTGATTTACTGAAAGAAATACAGTCAATCGCTGCTGAAAAGGGCATTACGCCTTCACAACTCGCACTCGCCTGGGTAGCATCCAACAATATCGTCGCCATTCCCGGCACGAAGCGCATTAAATATATTGAAGAAAACGCTGCCGCAACCGAGGTAACATTAACCGCCGAAGAAAAGCAAAAGCTGGAATCCATCGTCCCAATAGGAGCCGCCGCAGGAACCAGATACGAAGCCTCGCAAATGGAATGGGTTAATGTTTGATTAGAAAATGCAAAGGAAAATCAATTGCCGGGGGCTTCAGCCCCCGGACTTATTGATTTTCTTTTATTAATAGCTCTCATTCTGAGACAAGTACCCAGGCAAATTCGATGCGCCGTCGATCGCGGTTTGCGGGATTGGGAAAATGCGTTTGTGGACGTCGGAATTGGTTTTTTCAGTCCATTTTCCTTCATATTTGCCGAAACGGATCATATCTGTGCGGCGCAGCATTTCCCAGTAAAATTCAAAACCCCTCTCACGGAAAAGAATATCCAGCGTCATGCTTGTGAGTGCCGGAGGAGCCAATGTGGCTGTACGCGAGGCACGCACCAGGTTCACATCTGCCAGCGCGCCGGCTGCATCACCTTTGCGCAATTTCGCTTCCGCGCGCATCAGGTAAATGTCCGCCAGACGAACGATCACAATATCCGCTTCTCCCTTGTTCCGGCCGGTATTCGACTTGCTGCTAAACTCGTACTTCGCTACGCGATAACCCGTGTTATAGTTGCTGCCCGCGGTTGTGTAGTCAATCAGTTCGGAAAAACTGACAGGCAGATCCGCACGGTTACGCGTTACATATGTGAGCTTTCCTACTTTCAATTTACCATCCGCACATCTCGTAAACGCGCCATTTACACGTAAAGCACCATATTGCTGACCTCGTAGAATACCGCGATTGATCTTGTAATCTGCATCGTTTACACAAGTGTCGGCTGCATTGGTGTAAATTGACATATTCTGCTGATAAAACCGGGGATCACGGCTTGGATCCACCGCACCGTAAGCCTGCACCCACGATTGGTAAAAATCAGAGGTAATACCCGGACCGTCGGTTCCGTTTGCAGCAGGGAATTCGGCTAGTGGAAACTGGTCTCCCGAGATAGAGAAGTACGCCATCCGGTTATGTCCGTTCAGGTCAGCGCGCTGATCCACTGCAAAAATCAGCTCATGGTTTGTGTGGTTGTTATTTGAAAAAATCGAAAAGTAATCGGCTGACAACTTGGCCTGACCCGAAGCAATTACCTTGTCGGAATACTGGATCGCTTTGTCCAGATCTTCCGGCCGAAATTCGATCGTAGGAGAATATACATTGCGATATACGCCTGCATTCATATACAACCTGGTCAGCAGACTCCATACTGCGGCCTGATTGAGGCGGCCGGGACCTACTGCTGTTTTGGACTGGACAAGCGGCTCGATTGCAAGCAGTTCGCTTTCAATGTAACTCACGGCTTCTTCTCCTCTTACGATCTTCGAAGTTGTTCCCGGATCTTCTTTGATGAAGGCGATCCCGAACATATCCAGCATAACCAGGTTATAGTAAGCCCGCATTCCCCTCGCCTCAGCGAGATAGATCGCTGCATTCGGATCCGAAGATTCTTTGAAGCCGGTGATTGCAGTAATTGACCTTGAAATGGACTGTACCAGCGTATTCCAGGTATTATTTACATTCGGATCGGTACTTGTAGTATTGTGCTGATGCAGCGCCTGATAAATACCGTTGTCGCCCCAGTCGGTTCCGCCGCGGTAAGGCAGGATCGCCTCGTCGGTGGTAATTTCCTGTAATGCAAAATAGGTGGTATGCTGGAACAAATTGGGCAAAAGTGCGTAAACCGGCGCTATAAGACCGTTTGCAGCAGCCTGATCAGATAGTTCGACGCTGAGTGTTTCGTCGAGCACTTCTTCTTTCAAATCCGTGCAGGCATTTGTAAATAACAATAGACCCGCAGCCGTAAATATGAGTGATAATTTCTTTTTCATGAGGTAAATATTAAAAACCAACATTTAGACCAAAAAGGACAGTTTTAGCTTTTGGATAGCTCAGGTAGTCGATACCATAAGAGGTGATCCCATTGATCTGACGATCATTATTCACCTCAGGATCGTATCCGTCGTATTTTGTCCAGAGGAACAGGTTCTGGCCGGTAACCGACAAGCGCACGGTCTGGACCCATTTGTTGATACCAAGTTTGGTAGTATTCAGGTTGTATCCCAGTACGAGGTTGTTCAATCTCAGGTACGCGCCATTTTTAAGATAGCGCGTTGAAACGGGAGCGGAGTTATTTACTGATTCTCCTGCATCGTTCAACGCTTCTCTTGTCACATTCACACCTTTCGATAATTTCAGTTTATAGAAATTAGAGTTGGCCGTGTTGTCGTAAACCTTATTGCCCGCAACGCCATTGAAATTCGCTGAAAGGTCAAAGCCTTTGAAACTCACATTACCATTGAAATTGTACATTCTCGTAGGTATTGCGGTACCTGCTGCAATGCGGTCTTTATCAGAAATAATACCGTCACCGTCCACATCCCTGAACTGGCTGATCCCTTTGTCGTCAAAACCAATATGTTCTTTCAGGAAAAATGTCCCGATCGGTTCATTGTTGATATAGCCATTGATCGTGGCCGAAGTGAGTCCGGATCCCTGCGCCGAGCCCGAGGGTATTACAGAATATGGGGAGTTGGTCACATTGTTTTTCATAAATGTGATATTTCCACCAAAACCATATCTCAATCCGCTTTCGGTTGAATTCCTGTAATTCAGGTCAATTTCAAGTCCTTGGTTCACAATTTTCATATCTGGCACATTGGTCCAGAAAGTACCGGCCGGCTGAACGGGATCGGCAGGTATCACTTCCAAAAGGATTTTCTGGGATGTCTTCGAGAAATAATCGATTTCCCCGCTCAATGCACCTTTGAACAAAGCAAAATCAAGTCCGATGTCGGTTTGGCGGGATACTTCCCACTGGATATTCGGGTTGGCTAGCCTGGTGTAGGTGGTTCCTGCCGGGTAGGTATCGCCTCCGTCGAGCGGGTAGCTCGTAGTTCCGGAAACCACCGAAGTGAAACGCGCCTGTGTGATCTTGGAAGGAATTTCCTGGTTGCCCGTCGATCCCCAACCTGCACGCAATTTCAAATCTGAAAAAGGCGACGATTTCATAAAAGCCTCTTCCGAAATCCGCCAGCCTACTGAGAACGAGGGAAAATAACCGTATTTGTTGTTCGCCCCGAATTTAGACGAACCGTCAACACGCAGCGTCGCTGTGGCGAGGTACCTGTCTTTGAATCCGTAGGTTGCGCGTCCGAAAAACGATTGCAGCTCATTGATCCTTGCAAAACCGCCGGGCTGGTTCAGTACCAGGTCAATTTCTTGTCCGAGACCTGGGTTATAGATCGGCTCAATGTCGGAGATCGGGAATTTATTAATACTGAAATTGCGCTGCTGCACTAGCAAATGCTGATAAGAATGTCCCACCAACGCGCTGAAACTGTGGTTTTTAGTATTAGTAGTATAAGTCAGGTAATTCTCGATCAGCCTGTTGGAATTTTTGTTACTCCAGTTTTCCAAACGGCCGATTTCGTAGGGAACCGTGTTCGGCAAAGTCTGCTTATCCTGCACCGAAGTGGCGTGGTCGAGACCGAAATTCAGTTTGTAAACCAATCCTTTAATGATCGTTACCGAAGGTGAAATACTCGCCAGAACCCGGTTGGTGCTCAAAAGCTCCTTGTAAAGTTTGAGCGAGATCAGCGGGTTGGTACCGTCCTCGTATTGAAAAGGCAGACCGTCCTCACCGTAGGGCGCATAAGTCGGATTGGCAGTAATCGCCCCGCCGATCATGCTTTGTACGTTTGGCTTTTTGTTCTGCGTATTTGTCGCATTCAGGTTTATATCCAGTGAAACCCGGTCGTTCAGCAGTTTTTGAGTAAGATTGATCCGGCCGGTGTAACGGTCCTGCTGGCTTCCTTTGAGAATACCCTGTTGTTTTTGCGCGCCAAATGAACCGTAATAAGTCATTTTATCCGTACCGCCGCCGATGGATACGTTGTGGTTATGCGTGGTCGCGGTTCTCGAAATTTCTTTCTGCCAGTCGGTATCTGCGCCTTTGTTGATGATCGTGCCGCCGAGCTTGCCTGCCTCCGAAACGAAGTCGGGCCCCGATAGCACATTGAGCGGGCGGGCCATTGTTGAAATACCCAGTGTTCCCGAATAGGTAACACTGGCCTGGCCTGATTTCCCCTTTTTTGTAGTGATTAAAATAACCCCATTTGCGCCCCTCGCCCCATAAATCGCAGTCGCCGACGCATCTTTCAAAACGTCCATAGACTCAATATCCTGCGGATTGAGGAAATTGAGCGGGTTGGTATCGCCGCCCGTGCCGCTATTGTCCAGCGCCATTCCGTCGACCAAGAAAAGTGGTGTGCTGCCTGTGCGTACACCGCCCGGGCCGCGTATTGTAATGCTGGTTTTTCCGCCCGGTTCACCTGTGGCCGAGGTAATATTTACGCCCGATACCTTTCCCTGCAACAGCTGCTCGGGGGAGTTGATGATACCCTGATTGAACTCGGCGCTTTTGAGCGATTTTACGGAACCGGTAATATCTTTTTTAACCGTAGTTCCGTAACCCACCACAACTACCTCACCCAGGTTGGCAGCTGCTTCCTTGAGTTTGATTTCAATAGAGCTGGCATTCGCTTCTGTAAGCAGGAAGTTGTTAAGAGATTGTTTCTCAAACCCGATGTAACTGAATTCCAGGTTGTAACGTGTTTCTGTCGGCAGGTTAGCGAAGGAAAATGCGCCTGCTTCGTCGGTAGTAGCACCTTGTTTGTTGCCGCCATTCACATCGGAGATCACGACTGTCACACCTGGCAGCGGTTCGGAATTGCCTTCGGTCAGGACTTTGCCAGTGAGTGTTATTTCTCTGAAAGCGGCCGCGTTCGCCTGCATGCAGCATGCGACAGTGAAAAGCATCAAATAACTTCGCCAAAGACCAGTTCTCACCGATCGGGATAGAGTTTTCATCATACTTGTGGATTATTAAATTGAAACAACATAAAAGGATGGAGTAGTAGAAAGAGGGATTTCCTGCAAGATTACATTTGTATTTTTAAAATAAATTATAGAATATAGTTAATACACATTTCAAACGTTTGAAATTTTATGCAAACGTTTGAAAAAATATGGAGAATGAATTGGATAAAATCAATAGCATAGCTGCGCCCGACGCATTTAAGGAGCGCAAAAGTGGCGTTTGCATCCGGAATGAATGCAACAGGGGAGTTTAAGGAATTGTTAAATCGGGGAATCCAGGCAGTAAAGAGTTGTCAGGCAGCGCTTTCAAGCGGGTCACACATCCTGCCTCAAAACTTCCAGCGGAGGTCTTGACAATATGCCGCGGCTGTTGATTAATCCGATGAAAACGGTCAGGAGCGAGACGAACAGGAATACACCAAGAATAGGCAGAATCTCCGGTTTGAACTCTGCTTCGAAACTGAACTTGGCTAGCGCGAAGCTTCCTATTACCGCGATGATAATACCGGTAAGTGCCGCAAGCGAGCCTAAAAAGAAGTATTCAAGTGCAGTAATGGCAAAGATCTGCTTCCTGCTTGCGCCCAACGTCCGGAGCAGAACGCTTTCCTGCAAACGCTGATATTTGCTGATCAGTACCGAGGAAATCAATACAATCAAACCGGTAAGAATACTGAAACCAGCCATAAAACGGATTACAAAGCCGATTTTGTTGAAAATATCGTCGAGCAGACGCAAGACCAATGCAAGATCGATGATCGCAATATTCGGGTACTTGCGAACAACAGCCTGCTGAAACGTAGCCGAAACCTGCGGATTGGGTACGTGGGTAAGCATTGCGTGGAACTGCGGCGCATCTTCTAAAACGCCGGTCGGGAAAACGACGAGAAAATTGGTCTGGACTTCACCCCAGTTCACTTCCCGGAAACTGGAAACGCGCGTATTCATCATGGTACCCTGCACATTGAAAACCAGCGTATCGCCCAGGTCGATGCGGCTGCGGTCGGCGAAACCTTGTTCCAGTGAGATCGGTACCAAACCTTTTGCAGGATCATATTTACCTTCCCATTTTCCTTTCACAATTTTTTCGGAAGAAGTAGTGGAATCTCGGAAAGTAACGCGGTATTCGCGGCCAAAAATCCTTCTCGATTGTTCCGCAGTCGTGTCGCCTTCAAAATCTGCGGCTGTTTTTCCGTTTAATTCTTCCAATCGCATATTCACGATCGAAACACTTTGATTAACAGGCACATTCTGCGCTTTTGCAATCGCCATAACACCTTCTTTCTGACTGCCCTGAATATCAAAAAGCACGATATTCGGCTGGTTTCCGCTGGTTGAAAGTCTGACGCGTTCCAGCAAAATACTTTGTACAAAAAATAGGGTACAAATCAGCGATGTACCCAAACCGATCGAAACGATCAATATCGCAGTCTGGTTATTGGGTCTGTACAAATTCGCGAGCCCCTGTCTCCACAAATAGCTCCACGATACGGGAAAGAACCTTCTGACCAGCCAGGTAAGCAATATCGCGGTGCCGTAAAGCACCAGAAATGAGCCCAGAATACCCGCCGTAAAGATCAGCGCTTCGATCCAGTTACGCATTTGCAAGAATGAAAAACCGAAAATGAACAGTACAATCAGCCCGTACAAAAGCCAGGTAAACGGATCCCGGTCCAGCTTGATCGGGTCGAGCGAAACGCGCAGTACGTTCAGCGGCGAAACGCCGCGAATTGAAACCAATGGAGGTAATGCAAAGAGCAGCGATATCAATATCCCGATCGCCAGACCCTGCAAAATAGACAGCCAGGAAATACTGGTTGTCAGCTCAAAGGGAAGCAAATCTTTGATTACAATGGGCAAAAACTGCTGAATAGCTGTTCCAAGCGCAGCTCCGAGTACCGAGCCGATCACACCGATCCCCACGATCTGGATCAGATAGATCATAAAAGCCTGCGACGCCTTCACGCCCAGGCACCGCAGAATAGCAATTGAATTTAGCTTTTCGCGAATATAAATATGGATTGCGCTGGCTACACCAATGCAGCCGAGCAATAATGCGACGAAACCTACCAATGCCAAAAAGCGCGTCAGGTCCTGGAACGAGCGGCCGGTGTCTTCTTTTTGTTCCTGTACCGTATTATAGTCCAGGTCGTATTTTTCAAATTTCGGTTCCAGCGTTTTTACCAGTTTCTCAACATCCGTCTGTGCCGGGAACTTGAAATAATACCTGTAAGCCACGCGGCTTCCTTTTTGCATAAGTCCCGTCTGGTCCAGAAATCGCATTGGAATATAAACTGTCGGCGCAACGGAACTGGTGATCCCTGTTGCTCCGGGCGCTTTTTCGAGGATTCCTGCAATCGCAAAAGTAACCTCGCCAATGCGAATGGAGTCGCCCACTTTGGCTCCGTATTGCAGCATCAGAGTCTGATCGACCAGTGCCTCCTGCCGTGTACGAAATGTATTTTCAGCAGTAACCGGCACCGTTTCAAATTTTCCATAGTAGGGAAAACTGCCCGACAAAGCTTTCACCTGCGCCAGCCTGTTTCCACCATTTTTGACGAAATAAACCATGGAAGCAAAGCTGCGTTCTTCCGACCGGTTCTTACCCAAAGAATCTACCAGTTCCTTCGCCTTTCCGTCCACAGCGCGGTTGCCATAAAGTGCCAGGTCCGCCCCGATCAGCGTTGCTGCCTGACTATCGATATTCTCTTTCAGGTTGTCGCCGAGGGAATAAATCGCTACCAGGGCTGCAATACCGAGGATAATTGAGGAAATAAAAAGTACCAGACGCGAGCGGTTTTTACGACTGTCGCGCCACGCCATTTTCAGCAGCCACGTTATATTGAGCCTATTTGGGTTCATCGGGAATTCGGGTTATGCTACCAGTTTGCCGCCTTTGATGCGGATAATCCTTTGGGTTTTTGCGGCGAGTTCGAGGTCGTGGGTCACGACTACGAGCGTTGTACCTGCTTCTCTATTGAGGTCAAAAAGCAGCTTCACTACTTTTTCACTGGTCTCTGCATCCAGGTTTCCGGTCGGTTCGTCGGCAAAAAGGATCTGTGGCTGATTGGAAAATGCGCGGGCAAGCGAAACGCGCTGCTGCTCGCCGCCGCTCAGCTGGGTAGGGTAGTGGTGACTCCGCTCGCCGAGACCGACTTTGTCGAGCAGATCGAGCGCGCGGGATTTGATATTTCTTTCGCCCCTCAATTCCAGCGGCACCATCACATTTTCCAATGCGGTGAGTGTAGGCAGCAGCTGAAAATTTTGGAATATAAAACCTACATATTGGTTTCGGACCGCAGCAAGCTGGTCTTCATTTAATCCGTTTAGTTTGGTCCCGTGCAGTTCCACAGTTCCCGAAGTGGCGCGGTCGAGGCCGGCGCAGAGACCGAGCAGCGTCGTTTTCCCACTTCCCGACGGGCCCACGATCGACATCGTTGAGCCGGCTTCTACCGAAAAATGAATATTGTCTAAAACAGTTAGGGACCGGTCCCCGCTTTTATATATTTTACTTACCTGATGCAGGTCGAGTATCGTATCCATCTATTGTTTTCTAAATTTATGAGTTGTGGTGCTGCGTTTCGCAACCTGTTTTAATCTAATTTGGTTGTTTTGATTTTATGCCAAACCTAAATATAGTGTAAAAACTAATGTTCCATATGAAGCGAATTCCCACTTTTCTTTACACACTTCTGATTCCAATCCTGCTGCTGGCCTGTAACACGGAGCAAAAAGACCAGTCGGCCGCTGCCGGAGATTCAGCAGATACCCCAACCAAAACACCTGCTGCAAAGAAGAAGACAATCGTATTTTTTGGAAATAGTCTCACCGCGGCCTACGGGCTCGACGATCCTTCACAGGGTTTTGTCGGTTTGATCCAAAAGAAAATCGATTCTTTAAAACTCAATTATAAGGTTATCAATGCGGGTGTGAGCGGAGAAACGACCTCCGGAGGTAATAGCCGCATCGACTGGCTTTTGAAACAGCCGCTCGACATATTTGTGCTCGAACTCGGCGGCAACGACGGGCTTCGCGGAATACCCGTTTCTGAAACCAAAAAAAACCTGCAAGCTATTCTGGATAAGGTACATGCAAAATATCCCGAAGCGAAGCTGGTACTTGCAGGAATGCAGATCCCGCCGAATATCGGACAGAAATATGCTTCGGATTTCCGGGCGGTTTATGCTGATCTGGCAGACAAAAATGACCTCACCCTGATCCCGTTTTTACTGGAAGGAGTGGGTGGCGAAGCAAAATTGAATCTGCCAGACGGTATTCACCCAACTGCGGAAGGTCACAAAATCCTTGCAGAAAATGTGTGGGTGGAGATCAAGGATCTGCTTTGATGTGAAACCGTAAAAAAGCAAAGGCCCGAAACGTTAAGTTTCGGGCCTTCCTATTAAAATGGTCTTTCCCTACACAACCCTGTCGCCACGAATCACACGAAGAATTATTGCAACAACTGCAATCACTAACAGAATGTGAATGATGTTACCCATTCCGAAGCTAGCGAAGCCAAAATAGCCTATCAACCAAATGATTACAAGGATGACAGCTATTGTATAAAGAAGATTTCCCATTGTCTTAAATTTTTAAGTTAGAGTTAATATAGATCTGTCATAATCATATCAATTTAGATGCCAGCAATAATTCGGTGTTTTTTAAGTCTGATATTTCCCCGGATTCTACAATATTTGCGTGTTTCAGTAATGTTATAGCAGTAAGTTGTAGAAATTTATCTCAAAGTATTCCGGTTATGAACAAAGTCCTTTTACAGCTCCTATTCCTAATCACCTTTCTTGCAATAACCTCGCAAGCTGCTGTTGTCGATACAGTTGACACTTACAGCGCGGCGATGAAAAAGAATATCAAAGCAGTTGTAATCAGACCCGACAATTATGCTTCGGCCGGGGAAATGCCGGTTGTATACCTTTTACACGGTTACAGCGGCAATTATGCGGATTGGGTCAAACGAGCCCCAGGTTTTGAAAAAGCCGCAGATACCTTCCAAATGATGATCGTGTGCCCCGACGGAGGATTCGGGAGCTGGTACTGGGACACAAAAGATCCGCAGTTCCAATACGAGACCTACGTTTCCAAAGAGCTGGTTTCATTTATTGATAGCAAATACAAAACGATTAAAGACCGGCGCGGGCGGGCGATTACAGGGTTGAGTATGGGCGGCCACGGCGGATTGTACCTTGCATTCAGGCACCAGGATGTATTCGGAGCTGCGGGCAGCATGAGCGGCGGCGTGGATATCCGCCCGTTTCCCAACAACTGGGATATGGCCAAAAGGCTGGGTAAATATTCGGAAAATGCGAAAGTGTGGGAAGAAAACACGGTGATCAATATGGTGCATTTGCTCACACCCAATACCTTATCTATTATAATCGACTGCGGTAAAGAAGATTTTTTCTTTGGGGTAAATGAAAACCTGCACCGCGAGCTCATGTACCGCAACATTCCCCACGACTATATTGTCCGCCCCGGCGCGCACAACTGGCCCTACTGGAACAATGCTGTGCAATACCAGCTACTTTTTATGAATAATTTTTTCAGCAGAAAAGAAGCTCCTGTGAAGTGACGGGTATTTTCGAATGCATTCAGTTTTTAAATTTTCCCGAATTACATTTGCACAAATAGAATTAACCTACCTTTTAATTTTACTATTCAGCTAAATGAGCAACATTTCCTCGTCTGCGCAAGCTAGTGCCCCCAAATTCACGGATAAAAAATACCTCATTACCCTCATTTTCGTGACCTCCCTTTTCATGTTCTGGGGCATTGCCATTACGATGGGAGATGTTTTGAACAAACATTTTCAAAGCGTACTAAGTCTTTCCAAAACGCAATCTGCTTTTGTACAATTCGCTATTTTCGGCGCGTATGGGGTCATGGGTATTCCTGCGGGACTTTTCATGAAACGTTTTGGCTATAAGAACGGCGTGCTTTTCGGACTGTCGCTATTTGCCTGCGGCGCATTTCTGTTCGTTCCGGCAGCGGCGGCAGCGTCATTTCCTTTTTTCGGCTTCGCGTTGTTTGTGCTGGGATGTGGTATTTCGACGCTTGAAACCGTTGCGCACCCATTTGTAGCATCTCTGGGCGATCAGCGGACGAGCGATATGCGTATCAATTTTGCACAGGCTTTCAATGCAGTCGGAACGATTATCGGTCCCTGGGTAGGTTCGCATTTCCTGTTTGGCAACCACGTGGAAGGCAGCACCGACCTTACCTCGGTGAAAGTGCTATATATTGTAATAGGCGCCGTGATCGCTACGATTGCTGTCCTGTTTTCATTTGTAAAAGTACCCGCACTCAGCGATCCGCACGTTACTGCTGATCCGGCCTCTGCCAACCTGGACACGCATCCGGAGAAAGGTCTTTTTCAGCATAAACACTTTAAATGGGCGGTTGTAGCACAATTTTTCAATGTAGCCGCACAAGCCGGAACGTGGGCTTTCTTTATCAATTACGGACACGAAAAAATGGGCTTCACCGATGAGGTAGCCGGGAAATACATGATCTTCTTCTTCGTGCTCATGCTCGCCGGAAGATTTATCGGTACTTACCTGATGCGGTTCATCGCGCCGCATTCATTGCTTGCCATTTTCGCTGCCTGCAATATTGTGATGTGCCTCATCATCGCGCAAAGCCTGGGCTGGCCTTCCTTCATTGCCTTGATGATGTTGAATTTCTTTTTCAGTATCATGTTCCCTACAATTTTTAGTTTGGGTTTGAAAAACTTGGGTAAACACACGCAGCAGGCTTCTTCCTTTATTTCAATGGGCGTAGTCGGCGGCGCATTTTTCCCATTTGCCATGGGCGCAGTAGCAGAAACCAACGTAGCGCACGCCTATTACCTGCCGATCATTTGCTACACAGTGATATTCCTGTTCGGATATCGGTTTTATAAGGTGAGGTAGAGCTGTTGGCGAAAAGCTATTTGCTGTTAGCTATTAGCTGTTAGCCATTAGGTCTTCGCACCGGATTCTTATTGCTTGATCTATTGACGATCATAAACTGAAATACACTTTTTAAAACAAAAGCCAACAGCTAAAAGCTAATAGCCAACAGCTAACAGCTAATAGCCAACAGCCAAAAACCATCAAATCCATGAATCTCTGGGGGATAGACTTAGGAGGGACTAAAATAGAATGTGCAGTTCTGGACTCTAAAAGGAACCTGGAAGTAGTCGCGAGAATGCGACTGCCGACAGAATCGGCGAAAGGTTATGACCACATTCTGTCCCAGATCAAAAGACTGATCGATATGGTGGCAGAGCAGGTAGGGGATCGGCCGACGAAGATCGGATTCGCTACTCCGGGTGTTCTGGAACCGGATTCGCAGTTGATGAAAAATTCGAATACAACCTGTCTGAACGGAATGCCGCTCAAAACGGATTTGCAGGAAATACTGGGTGTGCCTTGTCAGCTGGCAAATGATGCCAACTGTTTCGCGCTTGCCGAAGCCTTAATGGGCGCCGGAAAAGAGTACCACACTGCGGAAGTTGTATTTGGAGTGATCATGGGAACAGGCGTCGGAGGCGGGTTGGTAGTCAACAACAAGATTATCTCCGGCCACCACGGAATAGGCGGCGAGTGGGGACACAATATCCTGGAAGAAAACGGCGAACCTTGCTATTGCGGAAAAGCAGGCTGCGTAGAACAAGTCATTTCCGGCCCGGCGCTTGAACGTTTCTATGCGCGTGAAAGTGGTCAGAAATTGACGATGAAGGTTATTTTGGAAAGATATTATGAAGGCAAAGACCCGCACGCGACGGCCACGATTGAACGGCTGCTCGAATTTTACGGCCGCGCAATTTCTACATTGATCAATGTGATAGACCCGGGCCTGATCGTGATCGGAGGCGGGGTAGGGAATGTGGATCTGCTTTATACAGCCGGTTACGAGCGTATCAGGAAATATATTTTCAACAACGGCACGATTACGACGCCGATTGTGAAACCCAAGCTTGGGGATAGCGCAGGCGTTTTCGGCGCGGCGCTCTTGTAGTGAAATAAGGAGTTTCATCCATTTCAATACTGTAAGGGAATGCAATATCGTATCCGATCGATAGACACCGTCCGGGGCCTGATCATGGTGATCATGGCCCTGGACCATGTTCGTGATTTCTTTCACATTTCCGCATTCACTGCCGATCCGCTCAACCCGGAAGCTACTTCGGGTATTTTGTTTTTTACGCGCTGGATCACGCATTTTTGCGCCCCTTCCTTCATGTTGCTTTCGGGTATCTCCGCTTATTTATCGGGACAAAATAAATCCGCGCGCACCACTTCCTCCTTTCTGATCAAACGTGGTTTCTGGCTGATATTGGTCGAAATCGTATTCATGACCTTCGCGTTTTCCTTCGATATAACTTACAAAACGATCTTCCTGGCCGTGTTATGGGCGCTTGGTACAAGTATGATCTCGCTGGGTTTACTCATTCGTTTCCTTTCTCCCAAAGCGATTCTTGCAGTCGGGCTGATATTGATTTTCGGTCACAACCTGCTTGATTACGTGAAAGTTGCGCCTAATTCTGTGCCGGATATTTTACTTAGTATTTTCCTCACCGGCGCGGGCAAATTCTACCCGCGGGGCGACGGTGGTAACATTGCATTTCTGTACGTGATATTGCCCTGGGCCGGTATTATGATGTCGGGTTATGGATTGGGTTCTATATTTAAAAGAAGCTTTCCCGTCGAGCAGCGCAGGAAGTTACTGCTGATCACAGGCGCTGTATCAATTTTCCTTTTTGTCGCATTGAGGTTGCTGAACGGGTACGGAGATCCGTCGCATTGGATAGTGCAGAAGGAAGGGTTTCGCACATTCCTTTCTTTTATGAATGTGAGCAAATATCCGCCGTCACTTTTGTTTACATTAATGACACTGGGCCCGGTTCTGATCTTACTCGCATTTACTGAAAACACTGAGAACAGACTTGCAAAATTCTTCACCGTTTACGGAAAAGTGCCTTTCTTCTTCTTTATGCTGCATTTTTACGTCATCCACTTGTTCACGATGATCGCAGTACTTAGCTCCGGCTACACCTGGCAGCAGGCGACCGACGACAAGCTTTTCTTCAAATTCCGACCTTTCGATTTCGGTTATGAACTGGGCTGGGTATACCTGATCTGGATCGCGATCGTACTTGCTTTATATTTTCCATGCAAATGGTTCGGCGATTACCGGGCGCGGGAGAAAAAGTGGTGGCTAAGCTATTTGTAAAGGGTACACTAATCTGCGAGCATAAACGCAGTATCACCCTAGATACGGCCCGCCCGGAACACCCCAGCCCCACTTTGGCATAGGCTCCTCAGGATTCATTTCCAGGGTTTCGGCATTGGAATTTAGAATTGCGATCCGTGTTCCCCATTCTATGTAAGCTACAAATGCAGAGCGGAATTCAGGATCGTCGGGCAGACTGATCGCATCGGCTGTTTCGAGCAGCAATGCAACCCAACGCTGACGATGCTGCTCGGTCAGGTGTTTGCCCAAATGTTTTCGGATCATTCTGAAATGGCTTCCTTCTTCGGTACTGTACATTTCCGGTCCGCCAAAAACCTCGGCAATGAAGTGTGCAACATGGCGCTGGTGCTCGGTGGACATATGCTTGAACACGGGTTCGAGAAGTGGGTCCTGCAATACTTTTTGATAAAACTTTTCGGTTAGCTGCTCAAATGCAGGCATTCCGCCAGCCCATTCAAAGAGCGTTGGAATCCGTTTTACTGGCTCATCCATTGGATTTTTAGTTTAGTTTTTCTCCGTCAATTCCACTCCATTACAATTCCATCGAATCCGGCAAGCTCAGCAATTTCCAGATCGATGATATTCCCTTTCCAGGTAAACTTTATGGCTTTTCCGGTCGAGAGCGAAAACACTTTCTTGGGTTTTTTGCTTGATTCAATCCGGAACTTAAGTGCATACAAGGGTAGCGGCTCAAAATAGGTATTGCCGCTGAAACCTGTCAGATTGATCAAATGCAAGATCATCCCGTCGCCTGTTTGCTTCTCACTATTACTGACGTTGTTCTTCGAGAATTCCTTTAAAATTGTTTCCACCCGCGCAGGTGCGTTAGTTTGAATCGTATGTTTCGACTCGGGCAGAATGTGATCTATCACATCCAATAGTATGTGTTTATGTTCTTGATAACCATGCATATAGTAGATTTTGCCAAGATTGATTGGTAAGATCACTGCTTTACTTTTATCATGATTTTTTATCGCCATCGCGTAAGAGCCCGTTGCGTCGTGGCCGCCGATAATTTCCGGCGGCCCGGGGCGGCCTTTTGCCAAAATGGGTAACAGCTTTTCATCAGCGCCCGGAAAATCATAGATACCGAGGTTAAACTTCCAGAAAAGCATTTTCTGTCCAGCAAAACTTTTGAAAATGGCGCGGTTGTCGGGTATGAGGTAGTTGCCGGCACCGTCGTTGTCTTTTTTCTTGATTTCAGCACCGAATAAATCCAGTAAGGTTTCGGGGCTATCGAACAAACTTCTGTTGGTAGCGATCAGACTGGTTCCCGCTTTGCAGGCTTGTTTCAATATCTCGATCGCTTCCGGTTTCAGGTATGTTATTTCCGGCAATATCAGCAGTTTGTAGCCTTTTACTTTTTCTGCCAGATTGTGGATCTGTCCGTCTTCGATAATATCAAAAGGAATATGCGCCTCACGTAGCATCAGCTGAATGCCGCGGTACTCCTGCATCGGCTCGCCACTTGGCCACGCACCCGGCGCGATGACTGCGATTTTGGCAACCGATTTATACCTTCCAAAGTACGGCTCATGCTTTTTATGGAATGCATATACTTTCCTGAAAACCTCAAAATTACGCTCGTCTTCATAGCCGCGCATATCGCCCATCATACTCAGGTCGAGCCCGGATCCGTTTGCAATATTTTCATACAACCTGATCTGCACTTCCTGAGGTTCCACTGCATTATATCTCGACTGAAATGAGATCTGCTGGATACTCGCATTGCTGATAATATGATCGGGAAATGAGTTGACTGCATTGGAAACGTTATCTGAGGCTGAATAGGGCCAATAGGGTAGTGTGGTCATACTCTGCGATTCGTGGCGGATGATATCTACGAACTTATCAGAATAGGTACAGATCGCGATCTGCTCGTTTTTGGACTTTACCAGTTTGTGCAGCCGCTCCGACCAGTCTTCCACCGTGTGTTTCTTGAATTCCAGATACTTCTGAAAAAGCGGATCTGACTTATTCTCCTCTACCGGAAGCTGCTTC
This sequence comes from Dyadobacter sp. CY343, assembly GCF_021390335.1. GTDB lineage: Bacteria > Bacteroidota > Bacteroidia > Cytophagales > Spirosomataceae > Dyadobacter. The sequence continues at coordinate 1,399,158 of NZ_JAJUXK010000001.1, forward strand.
CCGCCGGAAAATTCGGCGAAGCGGTTTTTATCATATTCATTCTGGTCAATTCCGTGGTATTTCCCCTCGTACGGATTGTTGACCTGGTAACCCGGCATATTCAGGAAGATCCCGTCGATCGGGAAATTATCCATTACTTCGCTGATAATCTGGTAAGCTTTTTCCTGCACATAAGGCGCATTGATCGATACTACGTACATATCGGTGTTGATGATCCGCTCGCCTTTCGGAGAAATGTAGCACCAATCTGGATGCGCCTTGAAAATGCTTTCATGTACCCGGCTGAAATCGAAACGCACGATCACTTTGATTTGCTTCTCGTGGCATTTGCGGATTACGTCGCTTAGCACATTTCCTTTTACATAAGGATTTTGATAGTGAAAATCCAGTTTGGTCGGATAAAACGCCATGATCCCGCCGGCATTGATCAACAGCGTATTAGCCGAAAAACGAACGAGATCTTCCACGATAGAATCCGCATTGATTGTCGCCGCTTCGTAGTCGGGCAGGTTCATTTGAATGACGCGCAGATTATTTCTTTTCCACCAGAGATCTTTTAAATCATTTTTCTGAGCAAAAACAGAAAGGCAGGAAAGCAGGCAAAACAGCAGCAGAAGTGGTTTTTTCATGGGTAAACTCATTTGGCTGAAAAGGTGCCAGCGCTTTTGTATCTACTGGTAAATTTGCATTTCTTGAATACAGGCAGTCACCCAGGTTGCGTGGCTTAATTTTTTAACGAATAGGAATATAAGATAACATACTCACCTTAAGTGTTCTGATATTGTATAAACTGAGAATTCTACTGATTTTGACGCTCTTCGTTACACGCATTCCACACGTGTGCGCGCAGGATAGTTGGTTTAAGCGTTTTGTAAAAAAGACAGTTTCAGATACAACTGCTCCCGGCGAATCCAGCTTTCGTATTTATCCGACCCTGGGCTATTCACCGGAAACAAGTTTTGAATTCGGGTTATCATCTCTCTTAATTTTTCAGGCAAAAAAAGACACACTCAACCGTCTTAGCGAAGTGCAGGCCTTCACTTTTGTGACGCTGGAAGCACAATACGGGATCTGGCTGGATAATGCGATTTATGGGGATAAGGATAAATGGTTCTTCCTGGGCCGGACGCGGTTTCAAAGATTTCCCCTATTGTACTACGGTATCGGCCCGCAAACTCCCGACAAAGACCCGGCGCTGATCGACGCAAATTATCTGTTGTTGAGGCAAAGGGTATTACGTAAAATAGTGCCTAATCTGTTCGTAGGTCCGGAGATTGATTACCAGCAATTGTATAATACCGGTTTCGAGCAACCTAATGATCATTTGTACGATAAACCACTGGGCAGCGACGGTGCGCGCAATCTGGGTTTCGGCGCGGCGCTCGTTTATGATAACCGGCACAATGTACTGAATGTCAGAAAAGGGTTTTTTGGTGAAATATCTTTTCTGAAATACAGCCCGTCACTCGGCAGCGATCAAAATTTCCGGTCGATCAACTTCGATCTCCGCGGCTCGCATCCGACGAGCGTCCGCAACGTATTGGCCTGGCAGGTTTACAGCAGTTTCAGCGCGGGGAATGTACCTTTCAATCAGCTTGCATTAATGGGCGGTGAAATGATTATGCGGGGATTTTATTATGGAAGATATCGTGATAAAGGCATGATTGCCACGCAGATAGAACATCGCTGGCTTCCCTTTGGATTTAGTAAACGGTTTGGAGCCGTTGCATTTGCCGGGGCAGCAGTAGTAGGTCCGAAAGTTTCAGAACTCAACCTGAAATACATCCGGCCTGCCGGTGGGGTTGGGTTACGTTACCTCCTTTTCCCTAAAAAAGACATATTCCTGCGTCTGGACGTCGGTTTCACCAAAGATGGACCCGCCTTTTATCTGTTTACCGGAGAGGCTTTTTAAGTATTTTAATCGCGGTGTTTGTATCCAAATGCGACCACAAATAGCAATACACCTACCAGTCCGAGCGCGACAGAAAGTGACGTGAACTCAGCAATCACACCAATCAATGCCGGGCCGGCCAATTGTCCGGAATAGCCTAAAATCGTTACTGCTGAAAGCGCGATCGAAGGAGGAATTCCGGGAATGCGACCGGCAGCAGTGAAGAATACGGGTACTACGTTCGCAGCTCCCAATCCTACCAATACAAATCCAATCAATGCAGTTGCAGCCCAGGGTGTCAGTACCGCGATCAGGAAACCGGCACCGGCGAGCAAGGTTCCGTATAATACCACTTTGGCCGGCCCCAGTTTGTGGATCAGTCCGTCTCCTGTAAGACGCATTACTGCCATTGCAATAGAGAATGCAGCATACCCAAGACCAGACCAGGAAGGGTCGAAGTTTCTGGAAAATTGCAGGAATACGGCGCTCCAATCGAGCAGGGAGCCTTCTGCCAGAAAGATAATAAAGCACATAATACCTAAGAAAAGCACGGGGCCTTTTGGTATCGTGAAATTGCTGCTGTCCATTTTTGCTTCCTGAGAGTGAGGTAGCAAATGCCGGATCTGGGTGGCCGTAATTATGACAAGCAATGCGGAAATCGTGATCGCAGCGATATTTGGAGACAAGCCCATTTTGATCAGAAACCCAAGTCCGATCGCGCCTATCAAGCCGCCTACGCTGAACATTCCGTGGAAAGAAGACATAATATGACGGCCGAAACGCTCCTGCACGAGTACTGCCTGTGCATTCATCGCCACATCGATAGAGCCGATTCCGGCGCCGAAGACAAATAATGCGCCAGCCAGTTGATAAGGAGTAGTTGTGAGCAGCAAAACAGGGAGTATCGCCGCAATTAACATCGCAGCAATGAAGGCAATCGCCCGGCTGCCATATTTGTTGATCAAAAATCCGGCGACTGGCATGGTCAGGATCGCGCCGGCACCGAGCGCCAGGAGCACGATCCCCAGGTCGGCGTCGTTTAATGCAAGTTGTATTTTGGCAAAAGGAACCATCGGAGCCCAGCTCGATAACCCTATTCCGCAGACTAAAAAAATGAGTAAAACAGCTCTGCGAGCAGCGGCAATCTTCGACTTATCGTCCATTAGAGGTTGTTAAATAGCTTCGCAATTTAATGCGAATTCGCTTACCAGGGGCAGTATTCAATGAAAGAGATAGTCGTAAAAGTGCTTTCAAATTTGTATTTTTGATTAAAACGGACTGGACATGAAAAATTGGCAGGAAAGGATCAGTATCGATCAAGGAATACGGTTTGGTAAACCTTGCATTCGGGGCACACGCATCGCAGTTCTGGATGTGTTGGGTTGGTTGGCCAATGGAATGTCTTATGAAGAGATTTCAGAAGATTTTCCGCCTGTGACCAAGGAAGATATACTAGCAGCCCTGGCATTCGCTGCAAACCGCGAGGAGAATACTAAAATCCTGATCTCCGCCTAATGAAGTTACTTTTTGATGAAAATATTTCTTACAGAATCGTAAAGAAAGTTGGTTTGATAGCACCCGATAGTGTGCATGTCAGCAGAACAGGCCTAACCGCACCCGCAAAGGATACAGATATTTGGGATTATGCAAAGGCGAATGAGTTTGTGCTCGTTTCTTTCGACGAAGATTTTCAAGACTTGTCCAGTTTATACGGATTCCCGCCGAAGGTAATATTGTTGAGGCTAGGCAACTCATCAACCCAAATGATAAGCGAAGTATTGATGAAAAAATGGGAGGAAATAGTGCTCTTTTCGCAGTCGGAAACAGTTGGTGTTCTTGAAATTTTTTAAACAAAAACGGTTGCCTGAATAAACAAGCAACCGTTTCTGCTACAATTATACGATCAAATATTCTTCTTCTTACTTTCTTTGACTGCGAAGTCGACTGCCCGGGCGGTGAGCGCCATGTAGGTAAGTGACGGGTTCACGCAGGAAGCCGAAGTCATTGATGCTCCGTCGGTTACGAATACGTTTTTCACCGCGTGAAGCTGGTTGTTTCCGTTCAGAACCGAAGTTTTCGGGTCACGGCCCATTCTCGCAGTTCCCATTTCGTGGATCGCCATGCCTAGATAAGATCCGTTGTCATAAGTTTTTACATTCTTCACACCCGACTTTTCAAGCATTTCGGCCGCATCATTCATCATATCCACGCGCATTTTCTTTTCATTTTCACGAAGGTCCGCATCGAATACAACAGTCGGGATACCAAACTTGTCTTTCTTTTCTTTGCTGAGATACATGTAGTTATCGTGGTAAGGCAAAGTCTCACCAAAGCCTCCGAAGCCCATTGTCCAGTTGCCCGGCGTGGTCAGTTCCTCCTTGAAATCGGCACCGAAAGCCAGCTCAGCGACATTGCGCTGCCAGCCCTGGCGGCCCCCGCCTCCCTGGTAACCAAATCCACGCAGGTAATCCCGCTTGTCGTTGCCGATATTGCGGTAACGCGGCACATATATTCCGTTCGCACGGCGACCGAAGTAGTATTTATCCAGGTCACCTTCCCAAACCCCACTGGCGCCGGTTCTGAAATGGTGGTCCATTAAATTGTGTCCCAACTCGCCTGAATCATTTCCCATTCCGTTTGGAAAGCGGTCAGAAGTAGAATTCAATAACAAGGCAGCAGACGCGATCGCGCTCGCGTTGACGAATATGATATTTGCGAAATATTCTTTTTCCTGTAAAGTCTTCGTGTCCACAACGCGTACGCCGGTCGCGCGGCCACCTGCTTTTTTACCGTCATAAATGATCTCACGAACCGCAGAATCCGGGCGCAAAGTCAGTAATCCGGTTTTCATGGCCGGCGGTAACGTGCTCGACTGCGTACTGAAATAAGCTCCGTAGGGGCAGCCAAACGAGCACCTGTTCCGGTACTGGCACGGAGAGCGGCCGCCTTCGAGCTGTTCCTTGGTTGCCTGCGACAAGTTTGCTACCCGGCCGATAGTCATATTGCGGCCCGGGAATTCTTTTTCAAGGCGCTTTCTGACTTCTTTCTCTACAAAATACATTTCCATTGGGGCAATGAAGTCACTGTCAGGCAATTGCGGAAGCCCCAGTTTCTCACCAGAAATTCCCACGTGTTTTTCCACATAAGAATACCACGGCGCAATGTCTTTGTAACGAATCGGCCAGTCTACGGCTATTCCATCTTTCAAATTCGCTTCAAAATCAATGTCGCTCAGCCTGTAAGACTGCCTTCCCCACATAATCGATTTTCCCCCCACGATATCCGGGCGAAACCAGTCGAAGCGCTTTTTCTCTTCGTAGGGCGCGTCCATATCGTTCATCCAATACTTTTCCGTGTTCTCGTTGTATGGATAATCGCGGGAAAGGAATGGGTGAGTTTCTTTTTGTTTAATGGTCAGCCGACCGTTGTATTTGGTTTCCCAGGGTGCTTTTAGTGCATTGTCATAGCCGGTAATATGTTCCAGGTTCTTGCCTTTTTCAAGCATCAATACCTTCAAACCTTTGGCTGTGAGCTCCTTCGCAGCCCAGCCTCCCGACACGCCCGAACCGATTACGATGGCATCGTAGGTTACTTCTTTTAATGCGTCAATATTAAGATTCGCCATTTTGAATTTTTTATAATAGGGTTTAGAGATTAAAGCGCCCAGCTCTTCTGGCCTTTCGGCATCTGCCACGAACCGTCAAATCTTCCCGGAATAGGCACATAATCAAGTGCTTGTGTCGCGCCAATTTCGGAAGTGAAGTATCCGGTAACAGTAAGCCCTTTCATTTGCAGGAAAAAAGGCTTGTCCGCCACAGTTGTTTTCTTGATGATCTCATTTTTCTGGGTTGGGTCCAGAGCTACAAATCCTTTGCTGTAAGTCTCTTTGCTTAGCGCCTCCACTTTATCCAGCCCGTCATAAAATTTCTTTTGCTCATCGATCGGATAGCAGTCACGCATGATCCGGGTAATGAACTTCTCAGCCCCTGCTGCTTTCGCCCCTGGTGTTCCGGTGGTTGGAATGATCACGTCGGCTACCTCGGCAAGTAGCGCTTCCTGATTTTCCGAAATGGATATCGAAGGCCCAAAATTCAATTTTTCCCCCATAATACCCGCCATTAGCGGGGCCGACAGGGTGCCTCCCATCAGGAGCGTTATTTTTTGAACAGCTTCTCTACGGTTCATGGATTAGGATTATTAATGGTGAAATTCAAATAACTATAATTGATCTTTAAATATAACACTGATCTGTGATTGATCCAGCAAAATAGGCTGCGGCTGACCTTAATTTTCCGAACGTTAATCAGATATAACCGCTGGCTCAACCGATGTTGCTGGGTCGGACCTCGCTCGCCATATTTGAATCATATTCTGAACCTAAACTATGTAGCGCCTCAGATCTCCCCGGTCGAGGCCAGTTTTAAGGTTAAGTAATAGAGGAACGTTGAGTAAATAATGCGAATAACTTCCCTGAACTTTCAGGGAAGTTATTTTTTTAACCTTTCCCCTCCATTCTGGCCTTATTTTTGCTGCTTAGGCTTTGAAAGTATTTATCAAAACGCATTTCTCGGGCAATATGGAATTCAGGCAATTAGGAGCATCTGGTTTGAAAGTGCCGGTTTTGAGCTTCGGTACAGGAACTTTCGGAGGCGGCGGTGATTTTTTCAAAGCCTGGGGTAATACGCAGGTCGATGAAGCCACGCGCCTGGTAAACCTGTGCATGGACTCGGGGATCAATTTCTTTGATACCGCAGATGTTTATTCTCAGGGACTTTCAGAGGAAATATTAGGCAAGGCGATCATCGGAATGCGGGATAAAATTATTCTCTCAACCAAGGCTACTTTCAAAATGGGCAGCGGGCCGAATGATTTCGGATCATCGCGATTTCGTCTGGTGAAATCCTGTGAAGATAGCCTCCGCAGATTGCAAACAGACTATATTGACATTTACCATATGCACGGTTTCGACGGCGTTACGCCGGTCGAGGAGACTCTTAGCGCATTAAGCGATCTGATCCGCGATGGAAAAATCAGGTATATCGCCTGTTCCAATTTCTCCGGCTGGCATTTAATGAAGTCACTTTCCGTTTCAGAACGCTACGGCTGGGCCAGGTACATTGCGCATCAGGCACATTACTCGCTTCTCAGCAGGGAATTCGAGTGGGAGCTGATGCCGCTGGGGATTGATCAGAAAATTGGCACGATCGTATGGAGCCCGCTTTCTGCCGGCAGACTGGGTGGAAAATATCGCAGAAATCAGCCCATTCCGGCCGACGGGCGTATCGCGCAAGGTGGTGGAGAAGGACCTGCTATTCCGGAAGAATTTTTCTTTCACCTTATCGACGTGCTGGACGAGGTTGCGGCTGAAACTGAGAAAACGGTCGCACAGGTTGCGCTGAACTGGCTTTTACAACGCCCGACAGTCAGCAATATCGTAATTGGGGCCAGAAACGAAGAGCAGCTCCGGCAAAACCTTGGGGCGATCGGCTGGAATCTCAGTCTTGAACAAGTGAAGAGACTCGACGAAGCGAGTGAAAAAGCACCGGTGTACCCATACTGGCATCAGCGTAAGAATCCTGACCTCAATCCGCTGCCTGATTTTTATGGTACACTCTTGCGGAACCGGGCTATTTAGATTCGGGAACGTAAAGTTTGTGTTGTATTGCGTAAACGATCAGATCGGTAGTGCGCTTCACTTTCAATTTATCCATCACACTGCGGTGGTAGTACTGAACGGTATGTGCGCTCAGTTTCAAATCGTAGGCAATTTCTTTGATAGTACTGCCACCGCACACTCTTTGCAGAACTTCATTTTCCCTGGGCGACAGGTGTAATGCAATGCTATCACTCGTAAACACGCTGTTGATCAGTGAGGTTTTGAGTGAATTTCCAATATATTGGTTCCCTGCCGCAATTGTACTGACACATTCTTTCAGCTCCTCGAATGTAGTTGACTGTGAAAGAATGCCCTGAACTCCGCGCTTGATCATCAGTTTGATGTTCTGAACATCGGTTATTTCTGAAAAAACAACAATTTTCAGTTCCTCAGGAAGTCGCTTCCGTCCGATTTCGAGCAAATCGCGACCGTCTAGTACCGTCGTTTCCAAATCCATGATCAGCAGGTCGGGTGGGGCAACTTCCGCATCTTCGAGAAATGTATCCCCTAAGGTATATGTACTAACGGTACCAAATTCAGGGATCATTTCAAACAGGGTTTTTAGTGCATCAACTAGCAGTAGGTTTTTGTGGACTAACGAAATGTTCATGATGTGCTAAGTAGGTACTAATGTTCTGCGTTACTATTCTTATCCGGAAACAGGGTACTAAAAAAGCACCTTTCTAATCTTACTCCTTGTGGTTGTAAACGGCCTTAAAAACTCACAATGGCATATTATCGCCGATTTTTATTCAAAATACTAAGATTAATCCAATTTATGGGAGGGGTTAGTGGTAAAGATGGCAAAAGTTGTTACTGCATTCGTCCGTGTAGCGATAATTTATTCGCTACTCCCTAGAAATAGTGGGTCAATGCATAGTAATAATATGCGGGTTTATTTTGATCTAATTATGGATAAATTTGCAAGTAACTCTTATTTGAAGGCCTTAAATAATTTTATAGTTATTAGTCATTTCGTAAACTTTTTAATCATCATCAACCAAACCAACATAGAAGAGACTTTACATTCCAAATCATAAATTCTTCAAAAGCGCACTTCCTGCGAAAAAAAAGCCAACCTGGCTAACGGAAAACTCATGTTCAAACTTTAAAATCACATTACGTATGAAGCATCACATTACTTATAATTTGAATAACAGAATGCGGGTCGCATGGTCCGCTTTGGCACTGGCTTTCCTGCTCACATTGTCAACCGGCTACAAAGCATTTGCGCAGGTTTATGCTAATCAGACCGCTCCTTCGGGCACATTCGGTTGTGGAGACTTTTTAGAGCCAGATTGCGGATTTTCGGCAGTTACTTCGCCCGGAAGCGCTTTGGATGGGTCTGGTAGTGATGCGACAAAATCAACGCTTTATTCAAGGAAAGCTATTCTTGGAGTGACCGGAGGAAATGTGTTCCAGACGATTCGGTTTACTGGAAACCTTCCAGCCGGAAAGACAGTCTATATTAAAATTGACGCTCCGGAAGCAACAGGTTTGCTGACCAACCTGCTCGGGATCGTGAGTCTTTTTACTGAAAACAGAATCACAGCTCAATTGAGAACTGGTGCCACCGTGACTAGTTCAGGGACAGCAGTTGCAACTGCGCCTGCAAGACTTGTTACTGATGCGGGAGGTACCAATCTCTATATTGCGGTTACTCCTACTAGCAATACTGCTACATTCAATGCGGTTCGTATAGAGGTACGTGCTCAGGCACTGGACATTATTTCTGAGCTTACCTTGAATATTTACAATGCGTTCTACTATGAGGATGCCGTGGAGGATGCTTGTGGTGTGCCGGTGTTTGCTTCGCTTGGCGAGGTCGATGGCGTATTAAATGTAAGTCTCTCTTCTGTTGTTTCAACTCCATCAGGTGCCGTTGATAATAGCCTGACGACTTCTTCCGGCCTGGGGGGCGGTGGAGTGGATCTTACTGCAATAGCGTCTCTGTCTCAATCACTGTATTTCAAAAAACTTTCTGCGGCAACCGACCAGGCTGTTGTATACCTGTCTTTCCAGACCGCTCTTGTGAATGCGAATTTGCTTAATGGTTTAACTATCCAGGCATTTAACGGAGAACAGTCGGCAGGTCCCGCAACGGCGATCTCAAGCTTGTTGAATGCGAATGTACTTGATCTTATAACGGTTAATGGAATACCTGCGAATGTGGTCATTCCATTCTACTATACGTCTACAGGCCAGTTTGATCGTATCAGGATAAGCCTTGGAAGTACAGTTAATCTTTCTTTGCTCGGATCTACGGGTGTGCGGATTTTCGGCGCAGGACAAGTTACTCCTAAGCCAACTCTGAGTTCGGAACTTGTCTATCAGTTTGCCGGTGCAACACCTGATGTTACTGCAAGTACTACAACCGGTGATCCTATCTACTGGCAGGGACCTTTGACTTCAAGAACAAACCTGACTGAAAATCCTATTGCTTCACCAGCGGCATTTCCAACTCCGGTTAATGCAAATGGTGACTATGTAGCAGTTTCAGTTCAGGGTGCTGGTTGCACATTGAACCCATCGGACTCTACAAGACTTCGTGTGGTCGTATTAAATGACGTTTCAGATGTAATTCCAGCCGGAGTAGGCGGAGAGAGTTTTCCATCAAATGTATTCATCAGAGCTTCTTCGGACGGTAATACAGTTACCTATAATACACCAACCGGCTTGCCGGCAGGGGTAGGTTTCAATACAACGACAGGCGAGCTGTTGCCGACAAGCGAACTTGATGAGGTGACTGAAACCACAACTTACACCGTGGTAGTTGGAATACTGGTAAATGGAAACCCTACGGGACTGACATTGACCAAAACGATCCTGGTAGATCCGAAACTGATTCTTCCAGGCGGCGTTTTCCCATACACGTTGGAAAATGTGTCGAGTTACAATAAAAATATCTCAGAATCGGTAAACGCAAACGGTAACGGATCGGCAATAGGCGGACGCACAGGCGCTACGTTGGTTTATTCACTTGAAGCGCCAACTGCAAGAGTGATGGCAGTGCCAGGCTCATTCTCAATATCAGCAGGTGGAGACCTAAACGGAGATCCATCGGCTGCAGGGGAAGATGATTATTCTTTCACATTGTATGTAACTGACGGTGTTCAGGTTGCAGAAGAATTGTACTACCTCCGCATTATTGATCCGCTGCCTGTTACGCTTGTGACTTTCAACGCTGCAGCAGAGGGTACCACAGCTTCCTTGTCATGGTCAACTGCTGAGGAATCCAACAGCGACCGTTTCGATATCGAGCGCAGCAAAAATGGTAAGAACTGGTCTAAAATCGGTTCAGTTAAATCTAATCAGGAAAGCAAGATTACGCAGTATTACAACTTCTCAGACGCAAATCCGGCGGGCGGACAGAATTTCTACCGTCTGAAAATGGTTGACCTGGACGGAACGTTCTCGCTCAGCCAGATCAAAGACGTGAAATTCTCAGAAGTTTCTTTCGTTTCACCAAACCCGGTAAGAGCGGACGAAAATCTGAAACTCACTTTAACCGATTGGTCAAATGTTAAATCTGTACAAGTGATCAATACAGCTGGTAAAACTGTATTCGAAAGCTCAAATGCTCTTTCAGCAGGTATCAGCACCAGAAATCTGGCCGTAGGTACTTATGTTGTAAAGGTAGTACAGAATGATGGAAGTGTGCTGACGCACAGGTTTGTAAGACAGTAGCCTTGTTGAACACGATACACATTCAGACCGCTGGGATTTTGTCCAGCGGTTTGTTTTTTTTTGAGACACTAGGGATTCCACAGATATAGTATGAATTTGGTATTTCAGATTATATATATTTGCGGCCAATGTTCCGCATTTTAGCCACCTTTAGCACACCGATATGCCCGGAAGAAAGAGTAAGAGAGGTAAGTGGAAAAAGTTTTTGATTCCCTTGCTCAAATGGATAAGCGCGCTCGTTCCTGTTTGCGCATTTATATATTTGCTATACTATTACAAGCAATTTGATTTTTTAAAGGAAAAGCCGGTCGTTGTTTCGAAGACAGAAGTACTGAGCGGTACCGATTCTCTCGACACGATTTCTTCGCGCAGTAAAGAAGAGCTTCTTGGGAAGATAAAGATCCAGGATAATGAATGGCGGTCAGTGGGCGGGATTGCGATTCACAATATGACGATCGTGAACGGTACTAACAAAGCTTTAACGAATGTTGAGGTTGAATTTAAATACCTTTCCGAAACACAGGCCGTGGTCACTTCCAAGATCATCACGATCAAAGCCTCGGTTCCTGCCAACAAATCATCTAAGGTATCGGGAGTAAGTGTCGGTTATGTAAGTCAGAGTGTGGTGGGTTGCGACACGAGGGTGGTAAACGCCAAATTTTAAAGTTAGTTGTGGCATAAATTCCTCATTTTCATGCAATAGGAAGCTGGTTATGCTGGTATGATATTTTCTTGTTCAGGTACATACGATAACCTGACTGACCGAAATCATGGCACAGCTCCTTCAAAATTTTTACCTGCTTATTCCCTATCTTTTTGTAGCATTATTAATGCTGGCAGCGGCGATAGGAGTGTGGCTGATAGCCCAATTAAAGAAAAACAGCGCCTATCAGAATTTTTCTATTGGCGACCGCCTGTTCATGAAGCGCAATGCTTCCAGATTGAGAAAAGTACAGATTCATTAAGAACATCATATACGTTAAATATAAAAAAACATCCCGGATGCAATGTATCCGGGATGTTCGATTTTACTCAACGTTATTGAAAACCTGTTACGGGCTTTCAGGGACAAATTTAACGATTTGATAACTCAAATCCTAGATCCCAGCGTGAAGATTTTGCTTTTTTATATACCTATTCGAAGCATAACATTTCTGTAAATCGTCAGAAATTGAGATTTTAGGCGTCTTGAATGCATATTTGCAGTCCATTACACTCAATATTCTTCTAACTCTTTGAATACCTGCATTATGCAAGAGCCTGGCAGTAATCCGGCAACCGAAAATGATCCGCTTCCAGACCAGGAGCTACTAGCCAGGATCGTCGCCGAATTTGAAACGGAAGATAACAAGCAAATGCTGGCGGAAAAGCTGCTGGCAGAATGGAAGCAATCCCCGGAAAACGACGGCCAGAACCCCGACCTTTCATTTGCTAAATTTGCTGAAAAAATGAAGTCGCACGGGGATCAGTAACCGTACCAATCTCCCCACCAGCCTTGAAGCTTTTTGCGGATTTCCTCTTCACGGGCATTTTTTCCCGGTTCAAAGAATTTACTGCCTTTTATCTCGTCGGGTAAAAAATCTTGTCGCGCGAAGTTGCCTTCGAAATCGTGAGAGTATTTGTACCCTTTTCCGTACCCGATCTGTTTCATCAGTTTGGTAGGAGCATTCCTTAAATGTAGCGGAACGGGTAAATGTGCTGTATTTTTCGCCGCTTCCATCGCATCCCCGATAGCCATATAGCTCGCATTGCTCTTGGGCGAAGTGGCAAGATAGATCGCTACCTGCGAAAGAATAATCCTGCATTCCGGGTAACCGATCACATTCACCGCTTGCATGCACGCATTCGCCATGATCACCGCAGTTGGGTTCGCATTGCCGATATCCTCCGAAGCCATAATCAGCATTCGCCTCGCTATAAAGGAAGGATCTTCTCCGGCTACGATCATTCTCGCCATCCAATATACCGCAGCGTTAGGGTCGCTGCCGCGCAATGATTTGATGAATGCGGAAATAATATCGTAATGCTGCTCACCCGATTTATCGTACCGCGCAATGTTCTGCTGCGCCACTTCGGTTACCCACTCGTCGGTGATTTCTATTTCTGTTGCCTCACCTTTCGCCAATACGACCAATTCAAGCAGGTTCAGCAGCTTCCGCCCGTCGCCTCCTGAGAGGCGCATTAGTGCGTCGTAAGATTTGAACGTGATGTTCTTCTCTTTCAGCCACTGGTCTTTTTCAAGCGCACGAGCGATCAGGTTTTTAAGTTCTTCTTCGCCAAATGCTTCCAGGATATAGACCTGACAGCGTGACAAAAGTGCGGAATTGACTTCAAATGAGGGATTTTCGGTAGTAGCACCTATTAATGTAACCTGCCCTTTTTCAACTGCACCAAGCAATGCATCCTGCTGACTTTTATTATAGCGGTGGATCTCATCAATAAACAGAATAGCCGGAAAAAGTCCGGAAGGCCGGGCGAGAACTTCCCGGAGATCTTTCACACCAGAGCTGATCGCGCTGAGATTGTAGAATTGCCTCTTGGTGGTTTCCGCGATCAATAGCGCCAAAGTAGTTTTCCCTACTCCCGGTGGCCCCCACAAGATCATGGAAGGAATCGCATTCTGTAATATCGCCCGGCGAAGTGGTCCTTTCGGGCCTAACAATTTCTCCTGACCAACGAAATCGTCCAGTGTTCTGGGGCGAAGGCGCTCGGCCAGGGGAGTGGTTAGTGCGGTCATTGAAGTGTATTTAGTTTGTTTTTGGTAAAATTAGTAACAAAAAAAGCGTGGCTAAGTTCGCCACGCTCGTATTCTGAGATCTTGTAAAGCTTAGAAAGTAAGCCTGTCCAGAGTCATTTGTTTTTTAAGATTACCTAATGCACCGAAAACCAGATTGTAAACCGACTGGATATTGATTTTCATCAGGTCCGCGATCTCGTGGTTGTTCAGGTTCATGTAAAATTTCAGGAAAATAGCTTCACGCTGGCGACGGGGAAGCCCGTTGATCGCTACGTTTAAATGCTGGTTCGTCGATTCGAATTCTTCCTCAGAAATCAGGTGATTTTCGTGAGAAGGCGTGTTGATATGCCAGTATTCAACCGGAATATCTTCATTGCTTGTATGCTTCTGCTGCGCGTTCAGGTGGCGAACCAGCTTTCTCTTGATAGACGCCATCAAATAAAACCGAACGGAAGTGGTGTCACCCAGCGTCATTCGGTTTCTCCAGAGTTCCACGAAAAGGTCGTGAATGCAATCTTTAATTAATGGTTTGTCAATCGTAAACTGTGAGCAATACTGGTAAAGAATGTGAACGTAAGAGCGGTACAGGCATGCATAAGCATTTTCGTCGCCTTTTCTGAACTGATCCCAAAAACAGAGTTCTTCTTCTTGCTTGTAGCGTAGGTGAGCCATTGTTTGGAAAGGATTTTGATTGGGGTTAGGAATTGGATATTGAAATAAGGGTCATTATAACACTTGTAAATATATTTATAAAAAAACGTATTTAAAAAATATTTTCATCCTAAAATTATATTTCAAAGTTTAATTCTGCTATTTCGAATAATATGTAACTTATCAAATACTTAATGGGACAAATCGAAAATTATCCCCGTCAAAAAGGCCTTTATCACTTAATTTGAGCGAGGGAATTACCAGTAATGCCATGAAAGACAAGGTCATAAATGGAGATTGTAACGTTGCTTTCAGCTCCTTTTTTACAAACTGGTCGATCTCTGTATAGCTAGCGGCTACCTTGTATCCATCCTCGTCACTCATCAATCCGGCGATTGGCAAAGGCAACAATTTCTCCTCTCCGTTACCTACTGCCGCCACACCGCCTTTTGCACCAATAATCAGGTTAACTGCCTGGTATATAAGCTCATCATTCACGCCTACCGCAATGATATTATGCGAATCGTGCGCCACCGAAGACGCGATCGCACCTTCTTTTAATCCGAAATTTTTGATAAATGCAACAGCCGGCTTTGCGTTTTGATAGCGGTTCACCACTACTATTTTCAATACATCAATTTCCGGGTCACTTTCGATTGTTTTATTCGAAACTATCAGTTGCTCAATCGCCTGGCCGGTAATCAGTTGACCATCGAATGCCTCGATTACCCTTACTTCATTTCTGCCCTCACGGGCATATTCATTATTAAGTGCAAAATCAGCAGCAGTTTTGAAATCGCAGTCGAAGTGGTTCAAATGCGCACTTTTCAGGTCAGGGATATTTGAAATGCCATTTTTCGCAACCTGCTCCCCATCGATCCACGTTTCCAGCAAATTGAAATCTTGCAAATTGTCGATCAGAACGAAATCGGCTGCGTCGCCCGTTTTCAGCAATCCGACCGGCAAACTGTAATGCAACACCGGATTAATGCAGGCAGCGAGCAGGATATTCCAGATATCGTAACCCGACGCCAACGCACGTTTAATCAGCACATTAATATGTCCTTCGACCAGATTATCGGGATGTTTGTCGTCGGAGCAGAACATGATTTTTTCCGGGAACTCTGCGATTAGTGGGATCAGTGCTTCAAAGTTCTTGGCAGCACTTCCTTCGCGAATGAGGATTTTTACGCCATAGTCAATTTTCTCACGGGCTTCATCATACGTAAAGCATTCATGGTCAGTACTTATGCCATTGGATGCATATAATTTTGCAGCTTCTCCGCGCAGGCCGGGTGCGTGTCCGTCAACTACCTTATTATAGTGCTTCGCCCAGGAGATCTTCGCCATCATATCGGGATCTTCATTCAGTACCCCAGGGAAATTCATCACCTCCGCCAGATAACCAATATCGTCTCTTGACAATAACTGTCCCACCTGTTCTGCATCGATAACAGCTCCCGCGGTTTCAAAAACCGTAGCCGGAACGCATGACGGCGCGCCAAAGCAAAATTTGAAAGGGACCCTTTTTCCGTCCTCAATCATAAAATCCACCCCGGGCAAACCCAGTACATTCCCGATTTCGTGCGGATCAGAAACCGTGGCGACGGTACCATGCACCACAGCCAACCGGGCAAACTGCGCGGGCGTCAGCATCGAGCTTTCAATATGTACATGCGCATCTATGAAACCAGGTAATGCATAAGATAATGCGGGATTTTCCGGCCCCAGCTTTACAATGGATTCAATATGTTTGCCCGAGATTTTAAGCTCGGCTTCGTAAATGTTTTTCTGCGGGATATCGACGATATTCACTTTCATAATGTAGCAGCGAGGTTGTTGAGGTGACTGGAGATCGGGATTTTCCGGAATTCCTTCTGGTATTGCAACGGACTTTTGCCCGTATGCAGTTTGAAGTATTTATTGAAGTTGGCAAAGTTGTTGAACCCGCTTTCAAAGCAAACGCGGGCAACGGGTATTTTGGCTTCTGACAGCAACTTACAAGCATGCCCGATCCGTAATTCCAGCAGGAACTGGGAATACGTTTTCCGGCTGCGACTTTTGAAATATCGGCAAAATGAATGCGGGCTGATATTGGCCACTTCCGAAATTTCTTCGATCGAAATCTTTTTCTGGAAATTGCTCAGCGAGTACTGATATATATGGTTAATACGATCGGTGTCAAATTGGTCGAATTCGTCGAGATAAGGTTTGTCTGTCAAAAGCTGCACGCCGGGGCAATGGGAGAGGCTTTCCAGTATTTGCAAGAGGGAGATGATCGAGTTGCCATTTTGCGCGTTCAGTAACTCCTTCAATAGCTTTTTAACTTTTTCAGTACCATTCCCTGATATTTTCATTCCCAATCTTGCCTTAAATAGCAATTCAGCAATGGATTTGTTCTCAGGGAGTTCAAGAAATGTTTTGCCAAAAATGGATTCGGAAAAATGGACAACCGTAGCCTGGGCGTACAACTGACTTTCCCTCTGAAAATATTTCTCATCACAGCGCCAGTAATGCGGCAGGTTTGGTCCGATCAAAAGCAGATCGCCATTTTGAAAACTGCTGATATTATCTCCAACAAATTGAGTACCAGACCCTTGTTCAATGTGAATGAGTTCGAGTTCAGGATGGTAGTGCCAGCGATTATAAAAATAAAGCACCACATCTTGCCTGATACTGAACGATTTTTGCAGCCCTTTAGGGACTTTTAACAGCTGAGGTTTCACAAATAATTACAATAATGTTGTGTATTGCCTGAATATATGCCAATATAGTTGAAAAATTTGCTATCATATTCATTTATAGTATTGAAATATTATGTTGTTTTGTTGATAAATTTCAATATCATTCACCATCCTGATCTGTATTAATTGTAAATAAATTATGGCTTCACAGCTTTTAAAAGTACATCCTTCTGATAATGTAATAGTTGCGTTGCGGGATCAGCCTGCGGGTTCCCAGGTATCGCTCGACGGCGCTGCTTACGACCTTCAATATGGCGTGTCGGCGAAGCATAAGTTTGTTACAGAAGATATTGAAACAGGCGGCGCGATCATTATGTATGGCGTGCTCGTGGGCCGGGCGACGCAGCCGATAAAACGCGGTGAGCCGATCACAACCTTCAATCTTAAACACGACGCGCACGATTACAGTACTGCTAATCGCCAGCCATATTCCTATACGCAACCTGATGTGAGCAAGTGGGTTGGCCGCACTTTCAACGGTTATCACCGCGAAGACGGGCGCGTGGGTACCTATAATTACTGGCTGGTAGTGCCGCTCGTTTTTTGCGAAAATCGCAACGTTCTGATCATGAAAGATGCATTTGAACGTGAGCTGGGCTATGCGCAAACCGATATTTACCGCGATCAGGTGCGGGAGTTTCTGCATTTGTATCAGCAGGGCGATATGCGGACGATCCGGAATTTGCAACCGTTTATAGACGCGCCGGTTGCCGCAAAAAGGAAACCAGAACGTCCTTTTCAAAACGTGGATGGCGTAAAATTCCTGACGCACGAAGGCGGTTGCGGCGGTACCAGGCTCGATGCCAATACATTGTGCGCACTCTTTGCAGCTTATGCGGTACACCCGAACGTAGCGGGAATTACAGTTTTGAGTTTGGGTTGTCAAAATTCGGAACTGAAAACGTTGGAAGACGAGATCAAAAAGCGTGATCCACATTTCAATAAGCCATTTTTTGCATTTGAACACCAAAAAGGAACCGAGTACTCGCTGATGTCGGGTGCGACGAAGGAAACGTTTTTGGGACTTACCAAGATAAATGAGTTTGAAAGATCAGCAGCGCCACTTTCCAAACTTTCAGTTGGGTTGAAATGTGGCGGGTCCGACGGTTTTTCGGGAATATCCGCAAACCCGGTTTTGGGACATTTATCCGACCTGGTAGTTGGTATCGGAGGACAAACTTTACTCGCTGAATTCCCTGAGTTGAATGGGGTAGAGCAGGAGCTGCTGAACCGTTGCGTGACCGAAGAAAAGGCGGCGAAGTTCGAAAAACTGATGCGCGATTATGCCGGTAAGGCGGAGGCAGTAGGTTCTGCATTTGCATTCAATCCCTCTCCCGGAAATATCAAGGACGGACTGATCACTGATGCGATCAAATCTGCCGGAGCGGCCAAAAAAGGTGGAAATGCCTATATAGCCGACGTTTTGAACTACACTGAAAGAGCAACCGACCCAGGACTCCAGTTGGTTTGTACACCAGGGAATGACGTGGAAGCGACTACCGGACAAACTGCCGCAGGCGCCAATATCATCTTATTTACAACTGGCCTGGGGACACCAACAGGTAATCCGATCTGCCCGGTAGCCAAAGTAGCGACTAACTCGTCACTGGCTAATCGGATGCCTGACGTAATCGATTTCGATTGCGGGCCGGTGGTGGACGGAACCCAGAGTATCGAGCAAAACGCCGAAGCATTACTGGAATACGTCATCAAAGTAGCCAGCGGGGAGCTAACGAAAGCCCAGCAACTGGGTCAGGATGAC
The DNA here is from genome assembly GCF_021390335.1 of Dyadobacter sp. CY343. Lineage (GTDB taxonomy): Bacteria > Bacteroidota > Bacteroidia > Cytophagales > Spirosomataceae > Dyadobacter. The sequence continues at coordinate 1,418,286 of NZ_JAJUXK010000001.1, forward strand.
TTCATTCCATGGAAACGCGGCGTGTCACTTTGATCCAGAATATCATCAATTGGCTGTAAAACGGGGTAGATATCGTTAAAAATGGCCTTTTTCTTAAATACTAATCATTAATGCATGTTTGATTTAAGTGGAAAAACAGCGCTTGTAACCGGCGGCGCAAGCGGCATCGGTCTTGCGATCTCGAAAACCTTTGCAAAGCAGGGTGCTACGGTACATATATTAGAGCTCAATTTGGAACTGGCTAATCAGGTTGTAAATGAGATCACTGCCGGGGGCGGGAAAGCCGAGGCACACGCGCTCGATATCTCCAAACAAGCCGATGTGGTAAATGTGATCAATGCGATCGCCACTGCGTCTCCAATTCATATTCTCGTAAATAACGCGGGGATCGCGCACATTGGTAAGGCGGATACTACTTCCGAAATTGATTTCGACCGGATATTAAGTGTCAACGTAAAAGGCGTTTATAACTGTCTGATGGCGACGATCCCACACTTGAAATCTAATGGCGGCGGCGTGATCCTGAATATGGCTTCTATCGCTGCAACTGTCGGTATACCTGATCGTTTTGCTTATTCTACCGCAAAAGGAGCGGTTTATTCAATGACATTATCGGTCGCGCGTGACTACCTGCACGACGGGATCCGCTGCAACAGCATTTCCCCGGCGCGGGTACATACGCCGTTTGTAGACGGATTTATTGCTAAAAATTACCCCGGTAAAGAAGAAGAAATGTTTGAAAAACTCTCCAAAACACAACCGATCGGCAGAATGGCGAAACCCGAAGAGATCGGCGCACTGGCACTATACCTCTGCTCCGACGAAGCTGGCTTCATCACCGGCTGCGATTATCTGATCGATGGAGGATTTGAGAAGTTGAATAATTGAGGGGGCGGTTGCCTGTTAGCTATCAGCTATTAGCTGTTAGCCGTTGGCTTTTGTGTGTTCAAACTGAAAATATATTATATAAACTATAAAGGCTAATAGCTAACCGCTAATAGCCAATAGCTAAAAAACCTATGAAACTATTCCGATTTGGTGCTTTTGAGCAGGAAAAACCAGGTGTTGAACTTGCTGACGGTACAAAAATAGATATCTCTGCCTTCGGCGAGGATTACAATGAAAAGTTTTTTGCGACCGACGGTTTGAACCGTTTGGCCGAGTGGTTGAATACAAATGCAGCCAGTGCGCCGGTTGTGGAAGACGGGTTCAGATACGGTTCCTGCATTGCGCGTCCTTCGAAAATTGTGTGTATTGGCATGAATTACGCCAAACACGCCTACGAATCCGGCGCTACTGAATTGCCGAAGGAGCCTATTGTTTTCTTCAAATCAACCTCAGCGATTTGCGGTCCTTTCGATCAGGTTGTTATTCCAAGAAACTCTGAAAAAACCGATTGGGAAGTGGAACTGGCGGTGATTATCGGTAAAAGAGCGAGCTATGTGGAAGAAGGCGATGCACTTGACTATGTGGCCGGTTACGCAGTGCACAACGATTATTCCGAACGCGCATTTCAAATGGAGCGCGGCGGGCAGTGGGTGAAAGGGAAAAGTAACGACACTTTCGCGCCGATCGGGCCTTATATGGTAACAGCGGACGAAGTGGGCGACGCGAATGCACTCGATCTGTGGCTGAGCCTCAATGGAAAGAAGATCCAGGACAGCAATACTTCCGATATGATATTCCAGGTACCATTCCTGATCAGCTACCTCAGCCAGTTCATGACATTACTTCCGGGCGATATGATCACAACCGGAACGCCGGCAGGAGTTGGGTTAGGTATGAAGCCGCAGGTTTATCTGAAACCAGGTGATGTAGTGGAGCTGGGTATTGAAAAGTTAGGTAGCCAGAAGCAGGAAGCGGTGGCGTGGACAGCCAATAATTTGGGTTGAATTAGTTCGGAATAGCAAGATATTGTTCAAAGTTGTTTGTGTTCATCTAGAAGCCCAATCACCGAACCACTCCGAACATCACAAACCCATCAACATTATTCTAAATTATGACAATCGACAGCCATCAGCATTTCTGGATATTTGATGAGGAACGGGATTCGTGGATCACGCCGGAAATGGGGGTGATCCGCAAAAACTTCTTGCCGGAAAATCTCAAACCGGTGTTGAAAGCGAACGGCGTAAACGGTTGTGTGGCGGTACAGGCTTCTTCAACGGATTCTGAAACTGAATTTTTGCTGCAACTCGCTGAGGCGAATGATATCATAAAAGGCGTAGTCGGCTGGGTGGACCTGTTTTCAACCGATCTGTACGGTAAGCTGGAAAAGTATTCTCAGTTTGAAAAATTAAAAGGTTTCCGGCACATAGCCCAGGGGCAGCCAGAAGGTTTTTTATTGCAGTCTGATTTTATAAAAGGAGTAGGGCAGCTGGTCGCATTTGATTTCACTTACGATATTCTCATCCACCAGAATCAGCTGAAAGAAGCATTTAACTTCGCTGTAAAGTTACCGAATGTGCATTTCGTGCTTGATCATATTGCGAAACCATTGATCAAGAATGGAGGAATGCAACCGTGGGCCGACGATATCCGCGCACTGGCTGAGCTTCCGAATGTGAACTGTAAAGTATCAGGAATGGTAACCGAAGCGGACTGGCAAAACTGGGAAAAAGCGGATTTCAGACCTTACCTCGATGTTGTTTTCGAAGCGTTCGGTACAGATCGGCTGATGTTCGGCTCCGACTGGCCGGTTTGTCTGGTAGCTGCTGAATACGAAGGTGTAAAAGGTATCCTGACTGATTACCTAAGCATGTTTTCAGACTCGGAGACGAAGCGGGTAATGGGACAGAATGCAGTCGAATTTTACAATCTTGATATTTGATAAAAATGAAACGATACTGTCTTACCGTCGATCTGGTCGACGATCCTGAAATGATCAGTGAATATGAAGGTTACCATAAGCAGATCAGACCGGAGATCGAGAAAAGCATACGCGACGCGGGCATTACGGTAATGGATATTTACCGGCTCGGCAACCGGCTTTTCATGATCATGGAAACGGAAGACGATTTCAGTTTTGAGAAGAAAGCAGAAATGGATGCGGCGAATGAGAAAGTCCAGGAATGGGAGCAGCTGATGTGGAAATACCAGCAGGCGCTACCCGAAGCGAAACCTGGTGAAAAGTGGGTTTTGATGAACCAGATATTTGCCCTCTGACCATAAAGAAAACGGATTGTGTACCAGTAATTGAGCAGGTTGAGCAGATTAGGCTACTTTTTATTCATTACGATCATATCGTGCAGCTTATCTGCGTCACAACCCCGCCGTGCCGTGGAGGTAAAAGTGATGAGCTTCAATATCCGGCACGGACTGAATATGGACGAGGAGTCGAATCTGCGGGATATTCTGAAAATTATCGCAGACCATAAACCTGATCTGATCGCATTACAAGCGGTTGATAGTCTGGTGGATAAAGGGAAAACGCAGTTCCAGCTCCGGCAGATCGCTGTGCAAACCGGAATGCATTATGTGTACGGTGAAGCCGACAGGTCGGAAAATGGATCGCAGGGAGTGGGGATATTGTCTAAATGGCACTTTGAAAATACCCAGACCATTCAGCTTCCCACTACCGCCGGCGCAGATCCGAAAGTGTTGTTGTGCGGATTGGTTAACCCGGTTCGCGGGCTGACATTCCGCTTTTGTAATTCGAGATTGGAATATGCGTCGGTCATGGATAGAGCGTTGCAGGCGGCTTACATTAATCAAATGCTCGTCAACAGCATTCAGCCGGTACTGATCGGCATGGATATGGGGGCGAGGCCGAATGAACAGCCTTACTTTTCTTTCCGGAAAAACTGGCAGGACGCGGCGCAGGGATCGCAGTTGCAGACCTGGAACGAGGGACTTCCCGGCGACCGGCTCGACTATATTTTTGCATTGCTTAATACCAAGGTTCGCATTAAAAATTATAAAGTGCTCAGAAATTATCCCGGCGTTTCCGATCACTATCCTATACTTGCCACCATTGAATTCTGGTAAAAAATGAACTACTCAAGCCTCAAAATCGGATTATTTATTCCCTGCTACGTGGACCAGTTTTATCCGCAGGTAGGAATCGCTACCCTGGAATTACTCGAAAAGCTGGGCTGCAGGGTTACTTTTCCTACAAATCAAACTTGTTGCGGGCAGCCGATGGCGAACTCCGGGTTCGAGCATCTCGCCCGGCCGTGCGATAACCTGTTTTTTGACCTATTTTCTGATTGCGACTATGTGGTTTCACCCTCTGGAAGTTGTGTGCTGCATATTAAAGAGCATTTGAAGGCAGATAACAGGGCTGACGAATCGAAAGTGCTCCGAAAAAGAGTGTACGAACTCGTTGAGTTTCTGACTGATATATTAAAAATAGAACATATAGAAGCTGAGTTTCCGTACCGGGTCGGGCTGCACCAGGGTTGCCACGGTCAGCGCGGGCTGCATCTTTCACAAATGTCGGAGCTGAATGCAGCGCCCTTTTCAAAGCCCGTTTTTTTATTAAAACAGGTAAAAGGACTGGAACTGATCGATCTGGACAGGACGGACGAATGCTGCGGATTCGGCGGGACTTTTTGTGTGAGTGAAGAAGCAGTTTCTGTCAAAATGGGAAAAGACAGGGTAGCCGATCATATCCGGCACAATGCAGAATACATTACCGGCTCGGATATGAGCTGCCTGATGCACCTGGGCGGGATTTTGAAAAGAAGTAACTCGAATGTGCAGATCAAGCACATTGCAGAAATTCTCAATAGTGCGGTGAAAAAACAAATACCGGTACCCATCGCGTGAGTCCCGGTATTTACAAAGTTTACGGAAGGCGTGGCGTACCACGCTAATCAGAATCTGAGAACAGCTTGTTGTTAGTTGATTGAAGAAACAACGCGGCTGGTTGTAGTCAAAATGTCAAACGATTGTGAAGCTTTCTCTTTTCCGTCCGTGATTTCGAAGGTATAAGTACCGTCATTCAGGGTCGATAAGTCAAAATATTTCAGATAGTTCCTGTTGACACGCTTGTTTTCTGAAAACAGAACATTGTTTTCAGTATCCAGGATCCGCACTGCGACAGTGTTCGAAACTGGGTTGTTATATGAAACGCGGAATTGCATTGGTTTAATCTGAAGAATGCTCAGGTTGTCAGAAGCTGACTTTGTGTTTTCAACAGATACGTTGGTGTCCTGCGCGAATGAATTCAAAGCAGAACCTGATAGAAGTAAGCCTGTTAAGGCTGCGATAATGAGAGTGTTTTTGGTTTTCATAGGAGTGAAAATTTTAATGTGTCTAAAAAAAGTTAAACTAAACTTTATTTAAGACTCCGATCTTCGATCGAAAAACTTTGTGATTCAAAAGTATAAGATATTGCTTTACAATGAAATAGCAAATTTTTGAATTTTTGAAAGTTGTTCTTTAAACAAATTCAAAACTTCAAATAATGCAACGAATGTGAAAAGTACAATTATTATTCTTTTAAAAGTACTATTACTAAATTGTTAAGATAACTATGTCTAAAACAATCATGGAGCATTCCGAAGCTTCGGAAGTCTTCAACAGGGATGAACCGTACGTGGACTGGCACGATGAAACGCTGTGGTTCGTGCGCCAGAAACGGGACAAATCCTCCAAGTTGCTGCCCGAATGGGAGGAGCTGAGAGAAACGGCATCGCAGATCAAAAACTATGTTTTGTCGGAGCTGGACGAGCTGCTTGTCCAGTTTGAGCAAAAGGCAAAAGAGAATGGGGTACACGTACATTGGGCCGCCAATGCGGCGGAGCACAATGAAATTGTACTGAACCTGCTCAAACAACACGGCATTACCGCCATGGTAAAAAGCAAATCCATGCTGACCGAGGAATGTCACATGAATGAATTTTTGTCGAAAAACGGTATTGACGTAATCGATACTGACCTGGGCGAACGGATCGTGCAGTTGCGGAAGGAGCCTCCAAGTCACATTGTATTGCCGGCTATACATTTAAAGAAAAAGGATATCGGCGACCTTTTCCACGAACATCTTGGAACGGAAGCAGGCGCAACCGATCCGCAATACCTGGCCGAGGCGGCGCGACAGCATTTACGCGACAAATTCATGACCCGCCGTGCAGCATTAACGGGCGTCAACTTCGCGGTTGCCGATACAGGCGCTTTTGTAGTGGCGACCAATGAAGGGAATGCAGATATGGGCGCGCATCTGGCTGATATTCACATTGCTAGTATGGGCTTCGAAAAGATCATCCCCAAACAGGAGCATTTGGGCGTGTTTCTGAGATTGCTGGCGCGAAGTGCCACTGGTCAGCCGGTGACTGCATATAACAGTCACTTCAAAAAGCCGCGTGAAGGTCAGGAAATGCATATTATTATTGTGGATAATGGACGTACTACCCAGCTTGGACGGGCTGACTTCCGGAATTCATTGAAATGCATTCGCTGTGGCGCTTGTATGAATACCTGTCCGGTGTACCGCAGAAGCGGCGGGCACAGCTACCACAATGCAGTGGCGGGTCCGATCGGGTCAATCCTGGCACCTAACCTGGATATGACCAAATATGCCGATCTGCCTTTTGCAAGCACTTTATGCGGAAGTTGCTCGAATGTTTGTCCGGTTAAAATCGATATTCACGACCAGCTATATAAATGGAGGCAGGTACTGGCGAAAGGCGGGCACGTGCCGCAGACAAAAGGAATTGGGATCCGTGCGATGTCGATGGTATTATCGCAGCCGCGTTTTTACCAGTGGTCGGGGAGGCTGGGCAGGTCGGTGATGCGGACCGTTCCATTTATGGTCAATAACAGCTTGAATCCCTGGTACAAGCAGCGGGATATGCCGGAACCGCCGAAAGAAAGTTTCCGGGATTGGTACGTTCGTAACCGTAAAGAGTAACATGCAAACAAGAGAAGAAATGCTGCGCAAGATCCGGCTGAACAAGCCTGAGCGCACTTCGCTGCCGGCCAATATCCGCTTTGACAGTCAATATGAAGATACGGAAAGCAAGTTTGTCGAAACGCTGACCGCCATTTACACCGAAGTTGTGATTGTAAAAAACTGGGAAGAACTGGCTGTAAAGGCTGGTGAATTATATGAGGGGGTTGTAAATAAAGCCACGACCATTCCCGAACTGAATAACTGGGCAGATTTCAGTTTGAATGTAGCGGATCCGCACGAGCTGGAAATGATCGAGATATTGATTTTAAAAGCAGAATTCGGTGTCGCTGAAAATGGGGCAGTGTGGATCTCAGACAATTATCTTCCACACCGGGTTTTACCTTTTATCACCCAAAATCTGGCACTTGCAATACCCAGAAGCGCGATTGTGAATAACATGCACGACGCCTATGAGCGATTGACAGATACCACCGGCTGGGGATGTTTTATTGCTGGTCCGTCGAAAACCGCTGATATTGAGCAGTCGCTGGTGGTAGGCGCACACGGGGCCCGGAGTATGGTGATATTTTTGGTTGAAGAAGCATAAGTTATGCAAGAGCAGGTCGAGCTGAGGCAATTTCATCGGAATATGGTCGATCGGCTGGCTTTGCTTGCGGATAATCCGAAAATAGCAGCCCACGTCCGGGATAATTTCCCAAGTCCATACTCGCTCGCAGACGCGCATTACTGGATCGATCTGTGCAGTAAAGTAAATGCAAACGCAATTCAGCGGGCTATTTTTTATCAGGATCAATTTGTAGGAGGAATAGGTGTGCTGCGCCAGGAAGACATTTACCGTAATAATGCAGAGATCGGCTACTGGCTGGGCGAACCTTACTGGGGGAAAAATATCGCTACGGCCGCATTGATTCAGATGACCGACTGGATCTTTCAAAATACCTCTGTTACCAGATTGTTTGCGGGTGTATTTGAAACAAATAGTGCTTCCAAACGTGTGCTCGAAAAGGCAGGGTATAAGCTGGAAGCAATTCATCACAAAGCCATTATCAAAAACGGAGTTGTATTAGATGAACATTTGTTTGTCAGGCTCGCTTTGTGATTATTTCTTTTACAATTAAAAACTTCGCTGAAAAAAAACCTCGGCTAGTACTTTCCTCTATTTTTGCATAGTTCACGATAACTTCATTTCTGTTCCGTGCTTTTTTTTCGTGGTCAGAAATTACTTCACTAAACTATGCCAAAAATCATTGTTGCAATCGATGGCTATTCCAGCTGTGGCAAAAGCACAACTGCAAAACAGGTTGCAAAGCAGCTCAACTATCCCTATATCGACACAGGCGCTATGTACCGGGCTGTGACGCTCTATTTTATACAAAATCACATTACACTTACTAATCCGAAGGAAGTAGAACTAGCGCTTAATTCGATTCAAATTTCCTTCCGTCGCCACGCCGAGTTGGGCCGCAATGATACTTATCTGAATGGTATTAATGTGGAAGATGAAATTCGGAAAATGTACGTTTCTGAAAAAGTGAGCGACGTGAGCGCGATTGCGGAAGTCCGGCACGCATTGGTTGCGCAGCAGCAGCGAATGGGAAAAATGAAAGGCATTGTCATGGACGGGCGGGATATTGGTACCGTCGTTTTTCCGCAGGCTGAACTGAAAATTTTCATGACCGCAGACCCGCTGATCCGCGCCCAGCGCAGGCAAACCGAGCTTTTGGAAAAAGGTGAGTTGGTAGGGCTGGCAGAAATTGCCGAAAACCTGAAAATGCGCGATCATATTGATACGCACCGGGCAGAAAGTCCGCTCAGGCAGGCCCAGGACGCTATTTATATTGATAATTCACTGATGACACTCGACGAGCAGGTGGAATTGGTAGTGCGCCTTGCCGACGAGCAGATAGGGCTTTCGCTACGTCGCCGAAATGCCAGCAAGATCCAGCAATGACTTCAACAGACTACGATTATTTGATTGTCGGGCAGGGGCTCGCCGGCACTTCGCTGGCTTTGCATTTGCTGGAAATGGGGAAAAAGGTATTAGTAGTCGGCGATTCTTCGATGCCCTCGTCGTCCAAAGTTGCAGCCGGAATATTCAATCCATTAACTGGGAAAAAGCTGGTAAAGACCTGGCTTGCAGACGATCTCTTTCCTTACGCCCAAAAATTTTACGCTGATCTCGAAACCAGGCTAAGCTGCAAGCTGATTTATTCCACGCCCATTTTTCGTCCGTTCCGATCGATTGAAGAGCAGAATACGTATCTCGCTCAAACGGCCGACCCTTCCATTTTACCCTACATTGCCGCCGACAACCGAACTGATTTATCCCATTATGTCGAGTCACGCTTTGGTGGTTTGGAAGTGATCCAGGCGGGCTGGGTTGATCTGCCTTTGCTTCTGGAAAAAAGCAGGGAGTTGCTCTCTGAATTAGATAGTTATGCGGAATCCACATTCACTCTTGCCGATCTTCGGGTTGAGCCTGAAAGTGTATTCTGGAAGGATTTGAGTTTTGGGAAGGTTGTTTTTTGTCAGGGGTTTTTTGGTGTAAATAATCCGTTTTTCGAGTGGCTGCCGTTTGCGCCGGTTAAAGGTCAGATCCTGGAAGTGGCCACGGATCAGGTATTGCCCGGTTATATTGTCAATCAGGGCATATTCATGTTGCCGGTAAAGGAGCGTTCAATGCGGGTGGGAGCAACCTATTCCTGGGATCCACTCGACTGGGAAGCGACCGATTCGGGGACAGCAGAAATTAATGAAAAATTGGAAGCTTTGATCAGGATACCTTATCGGATTATAGCTGCCAGCGCGGGTGTGAGGCCCTCGGTAAAAGACCGTCGCCCGATGGTTGGTATCCATCCGGATCATGCTAATGTTGCGATATTCAATGGGTTAGGAACGAAGGGAGTAACGCTCGGACCGTTTTTTGCGAGGCAGCTTGCGGAGCATCTTGAAAACGGCAAAGAATTGAATCCGTTAGTTAATATTCAGAGGTATTTTTCGTTATATTTCCGTTGAAGTCAGCCTAAGCATTTATGAGCATAAAACACATATACAGATTAACCTTTTCGGTCGGTTTACTAGCGGTTTTAGGAGTTGTATCCCAGTCAGTTGCGCAACGCTATCCTTCTCAGGAAACATTTGGCAAAAACCGGATTCAGTACAAAACCTTCAACTGGAAGATTTTCCGGACCACCAACTTCGAAATTTACCACTATCAGGGTGGAACTGCGCTGGCCAAGTTGACTGCGCAATATGCTGAAAGCGAGTTCGATAAAATCACAGATATCCTTGGCTGGACTCCTTACAGCCGCGTTAAGATCTTCCTTTACAATTCTCCCGCAGAGCTGGAACAGAGCAATATGGGCCTGTCCACGCTCGATAACCTCAATGAACAAAAGCTGGACCTTTCGCAGTCGCGCGTAGAAGTGGCTTATACCGGTGATCAGGTTGGCTTTCGTAAAAAGCTGGTGAAGGATATCAGTTTGCTCTTTGTTTACGATATGCTTTACGGCGGCAATATGAAGGAGGCGCTGCAAAGTTCCTTGCTTCTGACGCTTCCTGAGTGGTTTATGTCAGGTACCGCGGCTTACATTGCCGACGGCTGGTCGCCTGAGCTCAACGATTACATGCGGGATTTTTTTAAAAACCGGAATGTAAGAAAGCCAACATTAATGACCGGAAATGACGCGACGCTGGTCGGGCAGTCGATTTGGAATTACATTGCCGAGCGCTACGGAAAGGACAAAATATCTGATATTCTCAACCTTACCCGCATTATCCGCACCGAGCAGACCAGTATCACGAGTACATTGGGTATTCAGTCCTACAATCGCTTCCTGCGAGAATGGAAAGCTTATTATCTCAATCAAAACAAAAATGCCGAGCAGTTTTATGCGGAGCCCAGCCCGTCGTGGAAATATAAGCTGAACGAATTCAACGTGTCGGACGCAAGTGCGGTGATCAAAATCTCTCAGGACAAAAAGTTTACCGCTGTCAGCGAGATCAAAAACGGCCGGTATCGCGTGTATATATTTGATAGTGAGAGCGGTTCGAAGAAAATTGTGCGTCAGGGTAAACTGGATCTGGTAGGTGGAAGAGCAAAAACACAACCTCCTTTGCTGGGCTGGTTCCGTAATAACCAACTCGCGATCCTCGCTACCGAAAACGATCGCAAGAATTTATATATCTATGAAAATATAGGTACCAAAAAGGTGAAGGTGAAGTTGAAACGCAATATCCGCGGACTTGACCAGATCGTGGATATGGACGTTTCAAATGATGGTACCATGCTCGCTGTCAGCGCCGACAAAGGCGGGCAGAATGACTTGTTCCTAATCAGCGTAGCCCGTGCTTCGCCGCTTGCATTAACTAATGACCTTTATGACGATCTTTCACCCAGGTTCGTTCAGGGTTCTTCCAGGAAAGTAGTGTTTTCTTCAAATCGTCCTGTTGACTCTGTGGGTACCGGCGACAAAGGAAATTATAAATCGATTTCTTCTCTGTATACGATATTCGAGCACGATGGTACGCCAAGGTCTTCCAATATGATCAAGCTGGTGCAAGGCGATGGAAAATCGAAAATCGTGCCTGTGTATGCTGATGCAACTGATATTGTCTATTTGTCAAATGGTAAAGGAGTGAATAATCTGTTCAGATATAACAGAGCTTCTTCTTCGACCTCGCAGCTTACCAATCACATTCAAAACATTCGTAACGCCGATGTCAACACCAAATCGGGTGGCGCGCTTGCGTACACATATTTGAACGATGGTTACTATGTAGCTGCGTACAAAAATTCATTCAATATTGACGCTGCGATCAATACCCCGGCATTGACCCCTGGTACTGCAACAGCTGCGGCGGCTGGCAGTGGTAATGCGTCGGCGCTACCAGATACTGCTGCAAAAGCGGCTCAGCAAGCATCCGAAACGCCGAAACTGGCTCTGAAAAATGGAGAGGTTGATACGGACAATTATGAATTCGACGAGGATGTTTTGAAATCCTTTGAATCGAGAAGAAACCGCGGAAGCTTCCCGACTACTCCGGGCGCATTGTCGCGACCGAAGGCGACGCGTGAGAATATCGCAATTAAAGGACCGACGAATTACAAAGGCTTGTTTATCACCAACGATGCCAGTTCCGACTGGCGCATCGATCCGATCAGAGGATTCGGCTTCGCGCAGTCCATCTCGATGAATGACCTTTTGGAAAACCACGTGATCAAAGCCGGGGTATTCGTTTCGTCGAATTTCAGGAACACCGATTTGTTTGGTGAATACATGAATAACACCTACCGCATCGATTTCGGTGCTCGTTTTGACCGCAAGAGCTTGTATGTAGATACGGAGGGTGCTCCTCAGAAATACAGGTTCAATCAGCTGATGTTCACGGCTTCCTATCCGTTTTCGACAACCAGCAGGTTCTCGTTATCGCCGATGTTTTCATCGACGCGGATGATCGACGTGTACATATTGGCTAATCCGGATATGGCGTCCAATTATGGCGGGTTGCGGAGTGAATATGTATTTGATAATACGCGTGTGAATGGAATGAATATGATGGAAGGTACGCGGTTCAAACTGCGGTACGATATGCATCAGGGGCTGACGAATGGAAATGAAAGTTTCAATCGGGTAAGTCTTGATTTCCGTCACTATCAGAAAATTCACAGAGACCTGATCCTTGCGATCCGCGCAGCTGCCAGCCACTCGGGTGGAAAAGCGCCGAAGCAGAATATTCTGGGCGGAATGGAAAACTGGCTCGGCAACAGAAAGGAAAATCGTACCGGCGAGAATCCGCTGAACTTCCAGAGAGATAACCGGGATATTTTCTTTGCTGATTTTGCTACTAATCTGCGTGGTTTCAATTTGAACAGGCTTTCGGGAACAAGTTATATGCTCGTGAATGCGGAGCTCCGTATTCCTTTGGTCAAATACCTGTATCGCGGCGCTATTACTTCCAGCTTCCTGCGGAACTTCCAGATCGTCGGTTTCGGGGACATTGGGACAGCGTGGACAGGGAAGGGGCCGTTTAGTGAAAACAATAGTTTGAATACTCAGATCATTGGTACTGAGGATGATCCTTTCCGTGCGACAGTTACAAATTATAAAAACCCATATCTAATGGGCTACGGAATGGGTGTGAGAACGACATTATTCGGGTTCTACGCCAAATTCGATTATGCCTGGGGCGTTGACAACGGTTACACGAACAAAGCAATTCCTTACGTAACATTAGGCTACGATTTTTAATTGTTTTGATAAGTATAAACTCAAATTAATACGGTTATTAAGATGGCAGAAGATCACGTCTTCTGCCATTTTTGGTATCTGTACAGCATTATTTACAAAATTTGAACAGAATGAACACACATTACACTTTGAGGAGATTTCTTATCGCAGCGCTCTTCCTGGCAACTGGCTGGCAGTCAGCATCTGCACAACGCGAGGTGCTTTATGAACAATATGTTCAGAATCCGATGTCGATCAATCCGGGATTCACCGGTGTTCGCGAGGACTTTAATATGACGGCAATGTTTCGCCGGAAATGGATCAATATCCGGAACTCACCTTCGAGTCAGACTTTTGCGGCCGACGGTACCGTGGCGAATGGGAAATTCGGTATTGGTTTTCAGGCGCTCAACGATCAGACGAGTTATTTTACAACAACCGGTTTCTCGGCCTCATTTGCTTATCACCTGGCTTTTTCTGATGATTGGAAACTCGGATTAGGTGCGCAGGGCGGGATTAATGTTCTGCCCGTGGCGGACCAATCGGGGTATCTGAGCAACAACCGCGCTTTGGGGACGTTTGGTATTGGTGCCTGGCTTCGGTCTGATCAATTATATATTGGTGTTTCGAAGCCGGAATTGCTAAGTCAGAGACTGGGGCAGCAGGCTGCGGTAAGTGTCTATCGCCGACCGCTCTATATTATGGCGGGAGGTAGCTATGACGTGGGCGACGAGATATTGATGTTGCCGCATGTTTTGTTTGTTCAGGAAAAAGATCGCAAACTGAGGTTTGACCTTGGTACGCGTTTTTGGTTTAGTGAAAAAGTGGGTATCGGTGCTTCCTACCGGATTGGCGGGGGGTACAGCGGATTTTCTTCCAATGTCGATTATCTGCAATTATCAGCCGAGGTCCAGGTGGGCCGGAATGTGCGGCTGGGGTATTTTTACAGCACCCGCACAGCCGAGCAAATTTACGCCTCATATTCGGGTCCGAAGGGTGTTCACGAGCTTATGCTGAAATTTGTTCCAAACCCCAAAGGATTTCAAAAATATTAGTCCTGTGACCAATAGAAATGTTTTTCAATCAAGTTAAAAGGAGATTTTATTCGTAATCTTTACATAAGTCTCGTACCTTTGTGCCACAAATGAAATAATCACTTTTGTGATGGATAAATACACTTATATAGCTAATTCCGACGCCTCTTACATAGAGGAATTGTACAATTCCTACAAGCAAGATGCCACCTCAGTCGACGAAGGTTGGCAGAAATTTTTCGAAGGGTTCGACTTCTTCCAGAAGTATCCGATAAATGGAAACGGACACGCCAGCGCAGCCGCTTCCGGCAAAGAAGCTGCCACCGTTGGAAAGCCCGATCCTGGCAGAATACGCAAGGAAATGGAGGTGGTTCACCTCATCCGCGGATTCCGCTCACGTGGTCACTTAATGGCCACAACTAACCCGATTCAGAAGAGAAAAGACCGTCGGCCACAGCTGGAAATCACAGATTTTAATTTGGGTCCCGAAGATCTTGAAACCGTTTTTGAAGCAGGAGTTGAGGTTTTTGGAAGACCGGCTACACTGAAAGAAATTGTAGAATCGCTTAAAACGATCTATACCAGAAATATCGGTTTCGAATATCTATACATCCGTGATCGCGAGCAAAAAAGCTGGCTGCGCAAGAAAATTGAGAAGGAAGCATTGCATATGGATTTCTCAGTAGATGAGAAAAAACATATTTTGTCCAAACTCAATGAGGCGGTAGTATTCGAAAATTTCCTGCATACAAAATACCTCGGCCAAAAGCGTTTTTCACTGGAAGGTGGGGAGACTACAATTCCAGCACTGGACGCGATGATCAACAAAGCCGCCGAGATGGGCGTGGTAGAAGTGATGATCGGAATGGCGCACCGCGGACGTTTGAATGTACTAGCCAATATCATGCAAAAAACTTACGGCCAGATCTTTAACGAGTTCGAAGGTAATTTGCCTGATCAGGTTTGGGGAGATGGTGACGTGAAATACCACATGGGTTTTGCAAGCCAGATCACCACGAAAGACGGTAACAAGGTACATTTGAAACTTGCACCAAACCCCTCTCACCTGGAAGCAGTTAATCCGGTGGTTGAAGGTTATATCCGCGCACGTGCTGACGGCATGTACGACAGCGATTACGATCGCGTTCTGCCTGTTCTGATCCACGGCGATGCGGCTGTTGCGGGACAGGGTATTGTATACGAAGTAACTCAAATGTCGGCGCTGAATGGATATTACACAGGTGGTACCATTCACTTTGTGATCAATAACCAGGTTGGTTTCACGACCGACTTCATCGATGCGAGATCTAGTATTTACTGTACTGATATTGCCAAAATTGTTGACGCGCCGGTATTGCACGTAAATGGTGACGATCCGGAAGCGGTTGTTTACTGTATGCGACTGGCTGTTGAATACCGCCAGAAATTCAATAAGGATATCTTTATCGATATGGTCTGCTACCGTCGTCACGGACATAATGAAGCAGACGAACCGAAGTTTACACAACCGGTTCTTTACAAATCGATAGAAAATCACCAGAATCCGAGGGAAATCTATCAAAAAACCCTTGCAGAGCGTGGTGACATTGATGCGCAACTCGCAGCTAATATGGACAAAGAGTTCAAGCAGCTGTTGCAGGAGCGTTTGGATATGGTGAAGCAAAAAACATTGCCTTACACTTTACCAAAATTGGAACAGGAGTGGCATACACTGCGCAAGTCCAAACCGGAGGATTTTGAAAAGTCTCCCGAGACGGGCGTGCCGCTTGAAGTATTGCAGAAAATCGGTAAAGCGCTGACGACAACTCCGGAGAATTTTAACAGACTGAAACAAATTGATAAGCTCCTGAAAGATCGCGAGCAGATGATATTTGATAAAAAAGAAGTGAACTGGGCAACTGCCGAGCTGCTTGCTTACGGTTCTATCCTTGTTGAAGGAAATATTGTAAGACTAAGCGGACAAGATGTGCAGCGTGGAACATTCTCCCACCGTCACGCGGTGTTAAGGGATGTGGAAACGAACGCAGCTTACAACAGCCTCCAACACATTCAGGAAGGTCAGGGGCCTTTTATGATCTACAACTCGCTGCTTTCTGAGTATGGAGTTTTAGGTTTTGAATTCGGCTATTCCATGGCGAATCCGAATGCATTGGTTATCTGGGAAGCGCAGTTTGGGGATTTTGCAAATGGTACCCAGGTGATCATCGATCAGTTTGTCACTTCAAGTGAAACCAAATGGGATCGCTGGACCGGGCTGGTAATGCTGTTGCCACACGGATACGAAGGCCAGGGACCGGAACACTCTAATGCGCGTCCGGAAAGATATTTGCAGCTTTCAGCTAATTACAATCTGATCGTCGCCAATGTAACTACACCTGCCAACTTCTTCCACTTGCTGCGCCGCCAGTTGAAATTCCCTTTCCGCAAGCCGCTGGTAGTAATGTCGCCGAAATCAATGTTGCGCCATCCGCTTTGTATCTCGCCAATGGACAGTCTCGTTAATGGCTCGTTCCAGGAAACGATCGGCGATACCTATGCGGATCCGAAGAAAGTGAAGAAAGTGTTGCTGTGTACCGGAAAGCTGTATTATGAACTTTACGAAAGACAGCAGGCAGATAAGAGGGACGATGTCGCGATTATTCGTCTTGAACAAATGCACCCCTTCCCGCAAACGCAGGTTGATGCGCATTTGAATCAATATGCTGATGCAAAAGTATATTGGGTACAGGAAGAACCTTTCAATATGGGCGGATGGACGTTCATGTTGCGGATGTACAAAGGTGCTAAACCTCTGTCGGTAATTGCCCGTGAATCAAGTGCTTCGCCTTCTACCGGCTTCTCGAAAATTCATGCGAAAGAGCAGGCTGAGATTATTTCCAGAGCTTTTGAATGATAATTTCAATAAATTAAGATTTAATTCGACAACAAGATTGCAGATAAAATGGCTGAAATTGAAATAAAAGTACCGCCTGTTGGCGAGTCTATCACGGAAGTTACAATAGGGAACTGGTTCAAAAATGATGGTGACTTTGTTAAAATGGACGAAGTTATTTGTGGACTGGATTCAGATAAAGCAACTTTTGAATTGACCGCAGAAGCAGAAGGTACCCTGCACATAAAAGCACAGGAAGGAGATACGCTCAACATCGGTGACCTGATCGCCACGATCGATTCAGCTGCAAACGGAGCTGCCCCTGCTGCTCCCAAGCAAGATGCAAATGCTGCGAAACCCGAAGCTGCCGCGCCAGTTGAACCGGCCGCAGAGAAAGTCGAAGAAAAAGCTGCTGAACCTGCTGCTGCTGCGCAAGCTCCTGCTGGCGGTGGCAAAACATACGAAATGAAAGTGCCCGCAGTTGGCGAGTCAATCACGGAAGTTACCATTGCTTCTTGGAGCAAAAAAGATGGTGACCACGTGGAAGTGGACGAAATCCTTTGCGAGCTGGAATCTGATAAGGCGACTTTCGAGCTTCCCGCAGAAGCAGCGGGAACGTTAAGAATTGTGGGCCAGGAAGGAGATACCTTATCGATTGGTGCAGTTATTTGCACCATCGAGCCGGGTGCAGGCGGATCTGCGGCTTCCCAGCCAGCAGCGCAGCCTTCCGGACAGGCACCAGCTGCCAGCCAGGGCGACAAAGCATATAGTGAAAAACACGCTTCCCCGGTAGCAGCCAAGATCCTTGCTGAAAGAGGCATTGATCCAAAAGATGTAAACGGTTCAGGATCAGGTGGAAAGATAATGAAGGATGATGCGTTGAAAGCCGGCAGCAAGCCAGCCGCTGCGCCTCAGCCTGTAAGTGCGCCAGCCAAACCCGCTGCTGCACCTGCCGCTGCTGCACCCGCAGGCGCAAGATCACAACGTCGCGAGAAAATGTCCTCACTACGTAAAACGATCGCCCGCCGACTGGTAGCTGTGAAAAACGAAACAGCTATGCTTACCACTTTTAACGAAGTGGATATGAAGCCGGTGATGGATTTGCGTAATAAATTCAAAGACAAGTTTAAGGAGAAACACGAAGTCGGTCTGGGCTTTATGTCATTCTTCGTAAAGGCAGTTACGGTTGCATTGAAAGACTTCCCGGTAGTGAATGCGTCTATCGATGGAGAAGAGCTGGTTTATAATGATTTCGCGGATATATCAGTAGCAGTATCAACGCCTCGCGGGTTGGTGGTTCCTGTAATCCGCAATGCAGAGACACTTTCTTTCGCAGCTATTGAAAAAGAAATCGTTCGGCTTGCAGTGCGTGCGCGTGACGGTAAATTGGGCATGGATGAAATGTCGGGTGGAACTTTCACGATCACAAACGGTGGAACTTTCGGTTCAATGATGTCGACACCGATTATCAATGCGCCTCAATCTGCAATCCTGGGAATGCACAATATCGTGGAGCGTGCAGTTGTGGTGGATGGACAGATTGTCGTTCGCCCGATCATGTACGTAGCACTTTCCTACGATCACCGTACAATCGACGGAAAAGATTCAGTGAGCTTCCTGGTTCGTGTAAAACAGCTTTTGGAAGATCCGATGAGATTGTTGCTTGACATGTAATCTTGCAGATATAGTAGTAAAAAAGCCCGATTCGTCGGGCTTTTTTCGTTTCGTACCTGTTACAATAATTTCGGGTTTTGCTTGTGCCGGTCTTTATCCCGATCCGTTTTCTTGGCGATATTCTTTTCCAGCGCCTCGGTTAAATTGATGCCGGTTTGGTTTGCAATGCAGATCAATACCCAAAGTACGTCGGCCATTTCGTCGCCGAGATCTTTACCTAGATCACTTTTCTTGAAAGACTGATCACCGTAGGTCCTGGCCATGATTCGGGCCATTTCGCCTACTTCTTCTGTCAGGATTGTCATATTCGTCAGTTCCGAAAAGTATCGGACACCGTAGGTTTTGATCCATTGATCAACGTCGTCTTGTGCTTGCTGGATTGTCATGTTTTACCGATGTTACGTCGCTCTGCGACTACCTGTGTTGTGTGTCGCGCTGCGACTTACCTATGTTGCGTCGCTCTGCGACTACCTGTATTACGTCGCTCTGCGACTTGCTCTGGTGTGCGGTGTTATGTGTATTTCGTGACCTAAGGCGATCGCTGAGTCGATAGTTTAGTAACTTCCTCCCTTTCCTCCTTTCCTCCTTCCTCTCTTCCTCCCTTCCTCCCTTCCTCCCTTTCCTCCTTCCTCCTTTCTAGACCCTGTTCTTTGAATCAATTACAATCGTCACAGGGCCGTCATTTAGTAGCGATACTTTCATATCTGCCCCGAACTGGCCGCATTGGATTTGTTTACCTGTTTCTTTGGTTAAAAACAGGATCATTTCCTCGTATAACGGAATAGCGATATCTGCTTTTGCTGCTTCAATAAACGAAGGTCTGTTTCCTTTTTTTGTGCTTGCATGTAATGTAAACTGGCTTATCAGCAGGATACTTCCATTCACAGCTTTCAGGTCCAGATTCATTTCGCCCTCCTCGTCTCCAAATACCCTGAGGCCGACGATCTTCTTCCCAAGCCACGCTACGTCCTCACTCGTATCCAGGTGAGTTATTCCAATCAATACTAAAAACCCGGTTCCAATTTCTCCGCTTACTTTTCCGTCAATCGTGACGGATGCGCAGCTGACGCGCTGAACAACTGCTATCATAAAATGCTTATAACCCTGGAATTGTAACATTCAAAAGTAGCCAGTATTCCGGTCACTTAATTCTCCTCAAAGAGCTTTTCAAAATTTTAGGTTTCGACCTAATAATCTCCAAACCGAAAAATAGATGACGAAATAGTTTGAATACTATGATAGAATATATTCTGTTTTTAATGCTACCTTCAATTTGATTTTAATTCTTACATGCTAACATTGAGTGGGTTATGAAAAAATATATGCGCATAGTGACGCTTTTTTTGATATCTAGTTTAACCAATCTTAATCTTTCCTGGGGTTTAGACGTAAGTGGATCCATTACTTCTTCGGGGAAAACCCGCACATTTATTTTTCACGCGCCGGGCACGTCAGTACCGGAGGACCTGCCGCTGCTATTTGTTTTTCACGGCGATAACGGGTCGGGCGCAAATATCAGGAACACGACGGGGTTCAATGCGACTGCCGATGCCAACAATTTTATCGTCGTTTACCCGAATGCAGATACCGACGGCGGTGGCTGGCACCGGGCTATCGACCAAACCAAAGATGCAATATTCACTTCCGACTTAATCGACTATTTCTGCAATACCTATCACATTGACGCTAAAAAAGTATACGCGACGGGACTTTCAGCCGGTGGGTTTATGACCTACAACCTGGCGGTTAACCTACCTGATAAAATCGCGGCATTCGCGCCGGTTGCCGCCAATATGTATGCGAATAATGATAACTATTCCTATTTCAGCAGCGCCAATTTTAAGCCGGTCCCGATCCTGCATATTCACGGTGACACCGATGCGGTCGTCAGTTATCCCGATCCGAATCATACGCCTACGCCATGGAATGAGTGGCCGCTCACGCAATGGTCGTATTACAGCTGCGGCAAAACGACTTACACATTACCGAACGATGCGATCGCGACTAATGTGATGAAACTCAAATTCTGCGTAGGTAATGCGCCTGAGACCAAAGAGGTTTCCATGATCCGGGTCCAGGGAGTAGGTCACGCGTGGCCGGTCACGTCAAACTTCAATCCGAATCAGGCAATCTGGGATTTTGTCAAAGATTACAGCATCGCAGAAGCACCTTCGTGCGCCCCTGAAACTGAGGAGCCGACGCACGCGGAGGGTACAATTCATTCGCAGGGCCGGAATATTCTAGGCCCGTGCGATGGGCAATTCATCCCGATGGGCGTTAATTATTCGCTGGCCGACGACTGGGAGTTTCCGGCTAATATCAACGGAGATCCGACAAACGTCAATGACGAGCTGTCCGCGGAGATCATCAAAGCGAACCCAAACACAGTACGTATTCAATGGTACGCCAACCGGCAAAGTGGCTGGAAAGCGTACTCCGTAGCAGATCTCGATGTGGTGGTAACCCGCTTTCGCAAAGCCGGTATTGTGTCAGTAATTGAATTGCACGATGTGACTTGCTCCAATGATTATTCAAAATTCAATACGGTTGTACTCCCATGGTGGAAACAGCAGGAAGTACTTGACCTTGTTAATAAGCACCGGGGATTTGTGATCGTGAATGTGGCTAATGAATTTGGGAATGTGAAATGGGCATCGAACCAGACGAACGCTTATACTACCTGGCTGGATCACTACAAAAATGTTATTTCTGAGTTGCGGACAGCAGGAATAGAGGTACCGATCATGATCGATGCGCCCGATTGCGGGCAAAGTCTGGATATTGCATTGCAGGCGGGTGCAGCTTTGAAAACGCAGGATCCGCTTGGAAACGTAATCATGAGCGCGCACGGATACTGGTACACCGACAATGCCGTGGCGATGGAAGCCCGGGTTCAGCAAATTGCCAATGCGACTTTTCCTGTTGTTTTGGGCGAAATAGCAAACGTGCAGGATGCCACCGGTCCCTGTTCCGACGCGATTACCAGCTATACTGATCTCCTCCAAAGCTGCAAAAATCACAATGTTGGCTGGCTGGCGTGGACCTGGACAGACGATTGGTGTGAAGGTGTGAATGGGCGCAGGATCAGCCTCGACGGCGATTTTACAAATTTGTCGGTTTACGGGAATACGATCATCCATAACCCAACTTTTGGTCTGGCTGCCAATGCGCAGAAAATGCAGGTTGCCTGTCTGAACGAGCCGCCGCTGCCTGTCCGTCTGGTTTCGTTTGAAGCGAAATTGGAAGAAAATAAAACAGTCAGGTTGACCTGGAAAACCGCAGCTGAAACGGCATTCAGTCATTTTGAGCTGGAAAGGAGCGAGGATGGAATTGATTTTAGCAAGATCATTTCTATCAATTCCGGCCAAAAAGAAGCGGGTGTTAATTATGAATATCTTGATAAAAACCTGGCGGCTGATTCCTACTATTACCGACTCAAAATGCAGGATTTGGACGGTGCTTATGCCTATTCAAAAATAGCATCTGTGAATTTGGGGAAATACAGCACTGCACACGTTTTTCCTTCTCCCGCCAAAGATTATATTGTTATCAGCAGACAGAATTATAATATCCCGGCACAAGTCCAAATATTAAGTCAGTCCGGCAAAGTCACTATATCACGGACTTTGAAGAAAGGCGAAGAAAAAATAAACATCTCAGAACTCAAAGAAGGATTGTACATTGTAACAATCAACGGCCGGGTCGCCGGGAAAGTGATTGTTGACAAGTAGGACGATTGTTCAAATGAAGGAGGAAAGGATTTCGGTTTTTGATATGTTTAAAATAGGCATTGGACCTTCGAGTTCTCACACTTTGGGACCGTGGCGGGCGGCGCAGCGTTTTTTGAATGTGGTTAAAAGTCGCGCGGAGCTTGAAAGTGTACAAATGGTCAATGTGCATTTGTATGGTTCTTTGGCCAAAACAGGAAAAGGGCACGGTACTGATATTGCGGTTATTCTGGGGCTAAGCGGATATGATCCCGTAACCATCGAAACGGCCGCTATTGATCAGATACTCGAAGATATTGCTGCGACAGAGACCACAATGCTGCACGGAGAAATGCAGATCGGCTTTGCTCCGAAAGACCATGTGATCTTCCACAAAAATGAGGCGCTTCCCTTTCACCCAAATGGTTTAAAATTCGTCGCAGACTGTGGTGATAGTGGGATAATTCAAGAAACTTACTTTTCAATTGGTGGTGGGTTTGTGATCCAGGAAGGAGAAAAAGATACTTCTGCGACGCCGGTACACTTACCTTTTCCAATCGATTATGCCGCAGACCTGCTCAAATGGCACAAATCTTCTGGCAAAGCGATCTGGGAAATTGTTTTGGAAAACGAGAAAGTCTGGCGAAATGAAGACGCTATTCGCAGCGAGCTGATGAATATCTGGCGGGTAATGCAGGATAGTATTTTCCTAGGCTGCATTACCAGTGGCGAACTGCCCGGCGGGCTGCACGTAAAACGGAGAGCAGCCGAATTGAACCAAAAACTATTAAAGGAACAAACTTGCATTGACTGCACCGACTGGATGAGCCGGATCCGAAGCGGCGGCGCCGGATTTAATTATACGCTCGACTGGGTCAGTTGTTTTGCATTGGCTGTCAATGAGCAAAATGCATCATTCAGCAGGGTAGTGACAGCCCCCACAAACGGAGCCGCGGGCGTAATTCCCGCTGTGATCCAGTACTGCATCACTTTTTGCGGAGGTGCCGAAGAGGATATTTTCAAATTTATGCTTACCGCGGGAGAGATAGGCAGCATATTCAAAAAAGGTGCGACAATTTCTGCGGCAATGGGCGGCTGTCAGGCGGAGATCGGTGTTTCGTCGGCAATGGCGGCGGCTGGATTAGCCCAGGTTTCGGGCGGAACGGTGGAGCAGTGCCTGATGGCGGCGGAAATTGCGATGGAGCATCATCTGGGACTTACGTGCGATCCGGTGGGTGGTTTGGTGCAAATTCCTTGCATTGAACGAAATACAATGGGCGCGATCAAGGCGATCACTGCCTGCCAGCTTGCGTTGCAGAGTAATCCTCAGAATGCGAAAGTGTCACTTGATAATGTGGTTAAAACCATGTGGCAGACCGCGCTGGACATGAACAATCGCTATAAAGAAACCTCGGAAGGTGGCCTGGCAGTGAATATTCCGATCAGCCTGAGCGAATGCTAAATGTGCGATTTTACAAATGCAGCAGCATGTGCGCCAGACCGAAATATACACCGTAACCGATCAGGTCATTGGCCGTTGTAATAAACGGGCCCGAGGCCACAGCCGGATTAATGCCAATTCTTTCCAGTAAAATGGGGGTTATCGTGCCCATAAAGGAAGCAAGGAACACAACCGACATAAGTGCCGTAGATACCACGATCGCCAGATTCAATTCATTGCCTATCAGCAGATTGAATCCAAAAACGATCAGGCTGATGATCATTCCATTGATAAATGCAACTGCAAACATTCTGATCAAACGCTGGCCCACCGTGGTATCAATCCCCGTTTTATCAGCCAGACTTTGCAGAATAATGGAAGAAGTCTGAATGCCCACATTCCCGCCGGTTGAGCCGATAATAGGTATAAATGCGGCCATTGCGGGGATTATTTTAAGATCACCTTCGAAAAAACTGATGAATTTCGCGGCGAGTATTCCTCCCATCATTCCCACTAAAAGCCAGGGAAGGCGCGCTTTGGTTTGTTGCCAGATCGTATCATCTTCCTCTACATCACCAGTAATACCCGCCATTGCAAGCGTATCAGAACTGGCGAGATCGGTGATCACGTCGATCACGTCATCGATCGTAATGCGGCCCAATAACTTCCCCTGCACATTCACAACAGGCAGTGCGTCAAGGTCATAGCGTTGCATTAGTTCCGCTACCTCTACGGCAGGACGGTACGTTTCCACAAAAATCACATCCTTGTCGTACAGACTTTCGATCTTGGTGTTTTTGTGCGCTAATACGATCTTTTTGAGAGATAATATCCCGTGCAGCTTGCCAAAATCGTCCACCACGTACACTGCATACACCTTCCCCACATCCTCTGCCTGCTTGCGCAACTCTTCAATACACTGATTTACATTCCAGTTTACATTCGCTTTTACGAGCTCTTTCTGCATCAAACCACCCGCCACATCTTCATCGTAATGCAGCAGATCAAGGATAAAACGCGCCTGCTCACGGTCTTCCAAAAGGGCAATAACCTCCTCTCTGACACGTATTGGCTGCTCATTCAGCAAATCCACCGCATCATCAGAATCGAAAAGATTGACAAAACCTGAAATTTCCTCGGAAGTAAAAGCCTTCAAAAACTCGCGGCGCTCGTCCGGGTCCATATCAGCCAGGATCGCCGCCCCGGTTTCCAGGTTAAGTTGGTTAACCAGAAATTTCGCGCTCTCCGTTTCGAGCTCGTATACCAAACTGGTAATATCTGCGGGAAAAAGGTTCTCCATCTCGCCGCGGATGGCAACACAATCCTTCTTCTCGATCAGCTCCTGAATATGGTCGACGTATAGTTGTGTTAATTCAAATGTCATTGTCGCAGCTTTTAGCGGGTGGGCGGTTTGCTTTTAGCTTAACTCGATTTCTACGAGGATATTGGATCGTTGGAGAGCGTTTCGGCGATTTTTGTGAGCTCAACAAAGTCGCTGACACTCAGTTGTTCGGCCCGCTTGTCGAGCAGTGGGTGTTCTGGAAATGTGCCTATCGGCTTCAAGGCATTTCTCAGGGTCTTTCGCCTTTGGTTAAAGCCCGTTTTTACAACAGTAAAGAACTTTTTCTCATCGCAATCTAAATGCGTAACCTGATTACGACGCAGACGGATCACGCCCGACTGGACTTTTGGCGGCGGGTTAAATGCGCCCGGCGGCACGGTTACCAGGTAGTCAATATCATAAAATGCCTGCAAAAACACACTCAGGATTCCGTAGTCCTTATTTCCCGGTGGTGAAGCAATGCGTTGCGCAACTTCTTTCTGCAACATGCAAACGATCTCCGGAATGCGGTCCCGGATTTCAAGCGCCCTGAAAAAGATCTGGGAAGAGATATTATAGGGGAAATTTCCGATGATCGCGAAAGGCTCCGAAAAGTGGTCCCCCGGATTGAATTTCAGGAAATCACCTTCAATGATCCGTTCTGAAAGCAGCGGGAAATGTGCGTGCAGGTAGGCAACCGATTCACGGTCAATTTCTATCACGGAGGTGGTAAATTCAGTCTTCGGCAAGAGGAATTGGGTAAGTACGCCCATACCCGGTCCGATTTCCAGAACCTGCTTATAACCGCTGTGGCCAGACAGTCCGTCGGCTATGAGTTGTGCGATATTTAAGTCTTTTAAAAAGTGCTGGCCGAGGTGTTTTTTGGCCCTGACTTTCCATTCATCGGGTTTTTTATAATTCGTTTTCACAGACCAAAATTACGTCTTAATTCGTAGATTTATCGAATAAAGAATTGTAGAGAACCTTAAATATGCCCTGATCCCGAACCATGGAAATGATATTGTCCCAGACTCACTGGCAAACTATACACGCTACACTGCAACACCTTAATTTGATTGGGATTACCTTTTCGCCTGACTTCGTGATCCGAAATATCAGCGCCCACGCACTGATGAAAACAGGCTGGCTGGAATCGGATCTGGTGGGGCAAAGTATATTCGACAGGTTGATCCCGAAGGATGAAGAAGACGAGGTAAGGCAAATGCTGGAAGAGGGTATTCAGGGGAAAAGAAAGCTCGAACAGCGCGAAATTCCCTTTATCGCTCGAAAGGGAACAGTCCGGACTTTTTCTATCAATTCCGTATTAATCCAGCGGGAAAACGATGAGATAGAATGCATTACACTCGTTGGAGATGATATTACCCGGCGGCGGCGCATGGAATCTTCAATCTCCAAATCCAACTCACAATTGCAGGATCTGGTGGACAATACCAGCGACCTGATTCAGCTGGTGGCGATTGACGGGAAGTTCATATTCGTCAACAAAGCGTGGCGCGAAGTGCTGGGTTACGGCCTGGACGAAATCGCGTCGATGCGGATGGAAGATATTCTGCATCCACAGCATAAGGAGGAAGCACTCGTGCAGCTGAAAGAGATTGAGCTAGGCAATCCTAATCCGCGATTCGAGGCTGTTTTTCTGAGTAGGGAAGGGAAAAAAGTGTTTGTGGCTGGAAGTGTGAACTGCCGGTACGATAGTGGGAAGCCGAATGCTTTCAGGTTTATTTTAAATGATTTTACCCAAAAAATACGCGCTGAAAAGGCTCAGAACCTGTATTACAGCATTGCAAACTGGACTGTTACTACCCAGAACCTCGACGATTTTTACCAAAGCATTCATGAAGAGTTAGGAAAGATTATCGATGTTAAAAACTTTTTCATCGCACTCTATGATCCCAGCAAAAGCTTCATTTATTTTCCCTATTACGTTGATCAGTACTTTCAGGGCAATGTAAGATTTACGAAAAGGAAGCTGGGAAATGGGGTAACTGAATATGCGATCGCTTCCAATAAGCCGCTCTTTCTTTCAGACGGAGATATTGAGCAGCTGGCCAAAACCAACAGCCTTTATCTCTACGGAATAACCCCCAAGCAGCTGCTTTGTGTGCCGCTGCGCATTGGGGACAGGGTTACCGGAATAATCGGCGTAAAATCGTACGATGATCCCAATATGTTCGATGCGCGGGACCTGGAACTGCTGGAATTCATTTCCGGGCAGGTGGCGCTCGCGATCGCCAGAAAGCAAAGTGAGGAAGAACTGAGCAAGTATGTAGCCCGGCTGAATGCGATCTTCGATAGCAGTTCACATTTAATTTGGTCGGTGAATAAGTCGCTGCAATTGACTTCTTTTAATAGAAACTATGCTGATCTGATCCAGAACCAACTGGGAGTGAGACCGTCGCTGCAATCGAGTACGGAGAAATTCGGCTGGCGGATGGTGGGCAACAGCAACCGCCGCACGTTGGAAACCAAATACCGTCAGGCACTTAGGGGCGAGGCGCAGTACTTTGAGTTCAAGATCGATCGGAACGACGGCGGGAATATGTGGCTTGAATTTTACCTGAACCCTATTCACTACGCAGATGGCGTGATCGAGGAAGTATCGGGTATCGCCCGGGATATTACCCGGCGCAAGGAAGCGGAATTGTCGCTTCGGCATAGTGAGGAGCTTTTCAGGGGGATATTCGAAAATTTACAGGATATCTATTGCCGGATCAACCGCCAGGGGGAGATCACGATGATCAGCCAGTCGGTGCTGAAAAGGCTGGGATATTTGCCAGAGGAAGTGATCGGGCACAAAGTGCTTGAATTTTTTCAGGATAAAAAACGGATACATTCTGCATTGATCCGGCTTCGGAAAACCAAAAGTCTGCGCAATTTCGAGATCACGCTACCCCGAAAAGACGGTACCGAGCGGCAGTTCATGATCAATATGCTGATGTTTTCCAACGAAAAAGGTAAGCCGACAGAAGTGGCGGTACTTGCCCGCGATATTACCGAGCTGAAACGGAATGAGCTCGAATTGCTGAAAGCGAAAGAGCATGCAGAACGTTCGCTGAAAGTAAAAGAGGGTTTCCTGGCGAATATGAGCCACGAAATTCGTACCCCGATGAACGGCGTGATCGGGATGATCGACCTGTTGGGCGAAACGCCTTTGAATGTAGAGCAACGCGACTACGTGTTGACGATCAAACGCTCGTCGGAAACTTTGCTCAACATTTTAAATGATATTCTTGACCTTTCGAAAATTGAGGCAGGAAAAATGGAATTGCACCAAAGCCCGATTTCGGTCGAGGAGCTTTTGCTAAAACTCGTGTCACTTTTCGGGCAGACTGCAAAGAGCAAAAACAATACGCTTACCTACCATATTGCCGAAGATATTCCACGTTTCATTCTTGCCGACCAAACCCGGCTTTTACAGATACTATCAAATTTAACCTCCAATGCGCTCAAATTCACAGAAAATGGCGCAGTGAAAGTTTTCTTAACACTGTTAAAGAAGGATGGGATCAGAAATAAGATCAAAGTGGAAGTGCAGGATTCGGGAATAGGGATCAGCGCTACTGACAGGCAGATCTTGTTTACTTCTTTTACACAACTAGACAATTCTTCCCGTAAATCGTTCGGGGGAACAGGACTCGGGCTCGCGATTTCGAAGCAGCTTTGTGAATTAATGAATGGAGATATTGGGGTGGAATCGGTACTGGGTCAGGGTAGCACTTTCTGGTTTACATTTGAAACAACTGAAACCACCGGCGCCCTTGTAAGTAACGTCGCGCAGCTGGAAGAGGTACCTATTGAGAACGTATTTGCCAATTATCATCCTACCATTTTGCTGGTCGACGATAATGCGGTGAACAGGAAAGTAGCCAATGAAATCCTGAAAAAGTCAGGCTGTGAAGTGGATCTTGCGGAGAGTGGTTTCAAGGCTATTGAAATCGTGGAGGCACGTTTCAATGCTGGTCAGCCGCTTTATGATATCATTTTTATGGATATTCAAATGCCGGATATGGATGGTGTGGAAACCTCGCAGGAGCTCCGCAAGAAATTCCAGGCACTGCCGCCGATCGTTGCGATGACAGCCTATTCGATGAAGGAAGACCGCGACCGGTTTATCAGTCAGGGAATGGACGATTATATTGCCAAGCCGATCCGCGCGCAGACTTTGGTACAGAAAGTGCGTGAATTAATCGGAAATAAACATCTCGCCAAGCCGGAACCGGTTCAGCTCGCGCCTGTTGCCGAGCCTGTGATTCCTGTTTTGGACAAAGAAATCATCGACCAGCTGAATGGAATAGGAGGCGCAGATCTGGTATGGTCAGTGTTTGAAGACTTCGTTACAGAATCCAATGAGCTCGTGGAAGGGGCGCTCACTGCATTTGCGGCGGGGGATATTCCGACTGTAAAAAGCAATCTGCATACATTGAAAGGAAGTGGCGGAACCGTGGGCGTTTCACAGGTAGCCGAGATTGCGCGCGATGCAGAATGGCGCCTGAAATCTGACGATACGAGCACGCTGGCCGAAGCGCTCCCGGAATTAAAACGGGCGTACGAGCTATTTCTCAGTCAATACGAAGGTTTGCTGAAAAAATGGCTTAAATAGGTGATTGAAACTCGTCGACGTATATGGCTGATTGATCGGTAAAAGTTGGGGCTTCTATCGATTGTGGGGGTTATTTGGGAGTTATAGTTAAACCTTCCCTGCGGGGATCGCTCTAAACTTCCAGAAACCTTTACAGAAATCATGAAACGATATATTTCCTCCGCCGTACTGATCCTGGCATTGCTATTTGGCAGCTTAGCTCAGGCACAGAATGCCCAAATTTCGGGCACCGTTATTGACAGCCTGAACCGGTCTGCGGTGGTAGGCGCCTATGTCGCGGTGAGCAGGAATGTTCCTGATGCCAAGCCGGAATATGTTACTACCGACGTAAATGGTAAGTTTTCTTTTACCGGACTTTCCAAAGAAACCGCCTATCTGGTAAAGGTAACTTACCTCAGCTATAAGGATTTCACCAAAATAATTACACTTACTAGCGAATCGCAGGATCTGGGCACCATCCAGCTCACCGAGGCGGTCGCGAATTTAAAGGAAGTAAAGGTGATCGGCCAGGTAACTGCGATGGAGCAGAAGGGTGATACAACCCAATTCAATGCGGCCGCATTCAAGACAAATCCTGATGCGACAACAGAAGATTTGATTCAGAAAATGCCTGGCATAACTGTTACAAATGGAACGGTAACTGCGCTTGGAGAAACTGTAAATCGCGTTTTGGTGGATGGAAAGCCGTTTTTCGGTGACGATGCCGCACTTACCTTAAAATCCCTTCCCGCAGAAATAGTTGATAAGATCGAAGTTTTTGACAAGCTCAGTGACCAGGCGCAGTTCACCGGATTTGACGATGGGAACGGGCAGAAAACGATCAATATCGTAACCAAAGCCGATCGCAAAATGGGCCAGTTCGGGAAGGTATTTGCTGGTTATGGATTAGATAACCGGTACCAGGCGGGCGGTAACGTCAGTTTCTTCAAAGGCGACCAGCGCATTTCGGTGATCGGGTTGAGTAACAATATCAATATGCAGAATTTCTCGGGCCAGGATCTGCTGGGGGTAACCGGCGGCGGCGGTCGTGGCGGCGGCTCTTCGGGTAACTTTATGGTTGGAAACCAGAGCGGCATTACCGGTACCAATTCTTTTGGACTGAATTATGCCAATAAGTTTGGTAAAAAAGTGGAGGTAACCGGCAGCTATTTTTTCAACCGCACCGGGAATGTAAATGAGCAAACTACTTCGCAGGAATATTTTCTGGCGCAGGCAGACAGCAACCAGTTTTACAATGAAGCGAGCCGCACGTCAAGTACCAATGCAAATCACCGCCTGAACTTTCGAGTTGAATATAATATTGACCCCAAAAATTCACTCATCGTAACGCCGCGCCTCAGTTTCCAGGATAATCAGTCGGGGAGTTTCAAAACTGGACTTACCACACTGGCGGACGGGAGTAAGATCAATGGGCTGGACAATACGCAAAGCAATTTTAATAAAGGCTACAATTTTTCAAATGATCTTTTGTTCCGCCACAGTTTTGAGAAAAAGGGCCGCACGATCAGTTTGAACGTAAATACCCAGCTGAACGACCGGAATGGAACACGGAATCTATATTCCCGTAACTTATATTATGACAATTTCGGCCTTCCCGAGTTTTCAGTGAGAGGCGATACAACCGATCAGTTGAGCTATACCTATTCCGACGGAGTTACACTTGGCGGGAATGTGATCTACACAGAGCCGATCAGCAAAACGGGACAGTTACAGCTGAACTACGGGCTGACCGTGAGTAACAGTAATTCCAGCAGAGAGACTTTCAATATGAGTTTCGACGAAAATACTTACACGGATCTGGACACATTGCTTTCCAACAATTTTGACAACCGATATGTGACCAACCGCGCCGGGCTGGGCTATCGCTACCGGAAAAACAGCTGGTCGGCGAACCTGGGTGTCGATTTTCAGAATACAGGTCTGTATAGTCAGCAGCTTGCGCCTTATAATACGAAAGTGGATCAGTCTTTCACCAATTTCCTGCCGAACTTTATGCTGACTTACCGCTCGAAAACGGGTACGCAGTTCCGGACATCTTTCCGCAGCTCGACCAGCCAGCCTTCGATCTCGCAGTTGCAGAATGTGATCGACAACAGCAATCCGCTTTCATTAACCGCAGGTAATCCAAATCTGAAACAGGAATACCGCAATATGTTCAATGTGCGCTATTCACTTGCAGGGGCAGCCCGTCCGTACAGCCTGAATGCGATGGTTTTTTTGACACAAACTAACAATGCGATCGTGAATTCGACGATTATCGCGCAGGAACCGACGACTTTGCCTAGCGGAATTATACTGGAACGCGGCGCGAGACTGACTTCGCCGATCAACGTGGACGGGAGCTGGAATGCACGCTCGTTCCTGGCTTATGGAAAACCAATTGCGCCATTGAAACTGAACCTGAATGTTACTACCGGATTCAACTATGTGCGTTCGCCTGGGATGATCAACAATGTGCCCAATTTCTCTAATACTTATGCTGTGTCACAGGGGCTTGTAGTTAGCAGTAATGTGAGTGAGAAGCTGGATTTTACGGTTTCCTATTCCGGGAATTACAATATCGTCCGCAACTCCATCCAGCCGAACCTGAACAATAACTATTATACGCAGGGAATTACTGGTCGGGTAAACTGGATATTTGGTAAAGGATTTGTGGTGCAGAGTGATATCAACAATCAATCTTACCGTGGGCTGGGAGAAGGTTTTAATCAAAACTTCACCTTATGGAATGCGAGCGTGGGTAAGAAATTCCTGAAAAACAATGCTGGCGAGCTCAAACTGACCGTTTTTGATATCCTGAAACAAAACAACAGCATTACCCGGAATGTAACCGAAACTTACGTGCAGGACGTTACCAACCGTGTGCTGACCCAATATGCGATGCTGACTTTCACTTATACATTGAAGAATTTTGGTAAAATGCCATCGGGAGACAGCAACCGCAGACGTGATTACGAGGGAGAAGGCGGCGGCTTCCGAAACCGCGGAGACGGTGGAAGAGGACCAGGTGGTTTTTGATAGAGTATTATAAATCCTTCCTATAAGTGCAAAAAAAATCCCGGCTCGGTTTGAGTCGGGATTTTTGTATTGAAGGAAAGTGCTTTTTATTTTCTGGAAGCGAAAGGAACAATCAGTTTTTCGCCGCGCTCTGAAAAGTCTTTCGACCTGCCATTTGCTTTCATTAATGCTTCTTTTGTCACGCCATATTTTCCCGCAACTACCCTCAATACATCGCCCGGCCCCACCGTGTGGACCGTCTGCAC
This sequence comes from Dyadobacter sp. CY343, assembly GCF_021390335.1. Classification (GTDB taxonomy): domain Bacteria; phylum Bacteroidota; class Bacteroidia; order Cytophagales; family Spirosomataceae; genus Dyadobacter. The sequence continues at coordinate 1,451,308 of NZ_JAJUXK010000001.1, forward strand.
CTGGATTTTTAACTTGGTAACCCCTGACTTAACATCAGATACACTGGGATTAAGGCCCTGTAAAGTTTCAGTTTTGAGGTTATATCTGGATGCAATGCTGGAAAACGTTTCGCCGCTTTGTACCGAATGCGTGATTTCCTGTCCTCCCAGAGAAGCTGCGGATATAGCCGGTTTGGTCTCTTTTGCGGGCGTTACGGGCTTTTCTGCAACAGGATCTTTGGTAATAGGTTCGGCTTTTTCGGTTTCCACTACATCGAGCGGCTCGTCAGTAATCGGTTCACCCACAGTGGTTTCACTTAATGTAGAGTCCACAACTACGGAGGTCAGTTCCTCGGAATTGGAAGAACTATCGGAGATATATTCATAGCCGACATAAAGCATGGCTAATACCAAAAGAACTAACACCAACAGTGTAACGACCGGTAAATTAGACTTTTCAGTAGGACGGATATTTCTTTTTTTAGCGAATTCGTCTTCCATAATTTAGCCGTTATTCAATTTTTAGTGGAGTTAATATAATACACGAAAATAATAAACAAGGGTTACTTTGCAAGTTGCTTTTTCAATTCCTCGTTCATCGTCGAAACTTTGTCTTTTAAGCTTTCCTTGAATGCATCCAGCCGTTTTCCGGTCGCTTCGTCGCTGGCGCCAATGATCTGAGCGGCCAGAATTCCTGCGTTTCGGGCACCGTCAAGAGCCACAGTGGCAACTGGTACGCCCGCCGGCATTTGCAATATGGAAAGTACCGAATCCCAGCCGTCGATCGAGTTGCTTGAAAGTACCGGTACACCTATTACGGGTAAAGAAGTGAGTGAGGCTACCATACCCGGCAAATGTGCCGCTCCGCCTGCTCCGGCGATGATCACCTTCAAGCCGCGCGAACGGGCAGTAGCTGCATAGTCCAGCATTCGCTCCGGCGTGCGGTGTGCAGAAACGATCTCCATTTCGAAATCTATCCCCAGCTCGGTCAGTGCGTCGGCGGCCAGCTGCATTACTTTGGAATCCGAAAGACTTCCCATTATTATACCTACCATCTGGTCAATGCTTAGATTCTGTACTGATTACCCTGATATTGTTTTTCACAAATTCTACCTTTTCCTTCAAAGCAGAAAGATTGGTGTCCATAATGGTGATGTGGCCCATTTTACGGAAAGGTTTTGTCTGTTTTTTCCAATATAAAAAAGGAAATACCTGTTCCTGCGCCAAAAGCTTTTCCATTCCTTCATAAACTGCCGGTCCTTGAAAACCGTCTTCGCCAAGCAGATTCACCATCGCAGACGGTCCGTAAGCCTGCGTGCTTCCCAGAGGTAACCCCAAAATCGCCCGCCAGTGCTGTTCGTATTGCGAAGTCGCATTTGCGCGGATCGTGTGGTGGCCGCTGTTATGCGGGCGAGGCGCTACTTCATTAATTAGTACTTCACCGTCTTTGGTGAGGAAAAGCTCAACAGCCAGCAGACCTACTATCTGAAATGCCTCGGCAGTTTTAACAGCGATCTCCTGTGCTTTTGCATTGACTTGTGCATTGATTTCCGCAGGTGCAAAAAGGTATTCTACCAGATTGAGTTCGGGATGAAAAACCATTTCCACGGTCGGGAAAGTAGCCGTTTCGCCTGCACTATTACGCGCGACGAGCACAGCCAGCTCTTTATCAAAATCCACAGCTTTCTCTAAAAGGCCCGGCTGATCGAATGCTTTTGGAAGATCTTCGGCTGATGCAATACGCTGCACGCCGCGGCCGTCGTAACCATCTTTACCGAGCTTGTGAAATGCGGGTAAAAATGAAATATGGTTTGAAACTTCTTCCCGATTTTCGGTTAATATAAAATCGGAAGTAGGAAGATTGTTGTCCAGATAAAACTGTTTCTGAATGCGCTTATCCTGGATTTTGCGAATTACAGAAGGCTGGGGGTAAATTTTCTTGCCTTCCTTTTCAAGCTTTTCGAGCGCGTCTACATTTACTTTTTCGATCTCGATGGTAATTACATCAAGGTCTTTTCCAAAATCATAAACAGTATCAAAATCTTGCAGGGAACCCTGGCGGAAATGGGGGGCAATTTGTTTGCAAGGAGCCTCAGCGTCAGGATCCAGGACATGGATATCGAGGTTCCAGTCGACAGCAGCTTGCAAAAGCATTAAACCCAACTGGCCGCCTCCGAGAATTCCAATTCGGTATGAAAGCATTTAATAATTAAATTTTACCACGCAAAATTGGTGTAAAAACCGCTAACATAAAACACAAACGGCGTCTTTTGGCAAAAATGTGAAGAATTTCGACAATGCAGCCGACTCACTTCATCAGCCTGATCAATGCGATTTCCAGCAATAAAAAGAAGAGTGCGGCATATAAAAAATACTTCCACAGATAAGTGCCCATGTTTTGCTGCTGAAACGCTGTCGCAAATGCATCGTCGTCGATCCGGTCGAATACCTGGACATTTTTCTGTCCGGCAAACAACGTCCGGAGCTCGGTGGGGGAGTAGTATTGCAATTTCGATTCGGCGCTGTTGTGGTTGAGCGCAATGATCTGCTCGGTTTTGTCGTTTTTCACCAGCTCATAGTAGCCCGCTGCCAATCCTTCTCCCAGCTGATCGCCCTGCGGAATACCCAGTAGCAGCTGGTTGCCAGCCAGGCGTTGCACGGGGATTACCTCCGTTTTATTTCTTCGCAACTTATATATTGAATTAGCTTCGGTGCCGGTCACGGAAAGACTGATCGGATCTTCGTCAAACTTGAAGGAAGTCCGCTGCGCACGGACACTTGCCGCTGCAATCTTATACATGACCGGAACGAAAATCGCGTGCTGAGCCACTTTTCCATATTCCGGATTGAGGGGCGCAGCAAAAAGGTATAATTTACCCAGGCCGGCAGAAATTTGACTCAAATAAACCTGCCCGTTACGCAGTGAAAGCAGCGGCTGCCCCAAGCTAGACCAGCTCAGTACCGTTGAAGCAGTAGGTAAATTCAGGTTCATCTCCTGGCGGACAGATTCTTCAAAAACGTCGCTGAAAAACGGGTTATTACGATCGGGCGCGGCGAGGTCAACCGGATTAGGAGCCGCATTGCCAGCCACATTCAACCCTCTCACACCGAGGTTAGCCAGAAATCCGCCGTAGCTTTCTGCCTGTGGATTTGCAGAAGGCAGCAGGGCCAGACTCCCGCCTTTCCGAACAAAATCCTGTAATTCCTGAGGCAAAGTGCCCGAAACCTGATTGACACCTTCCAGTACTACCAGATCTGCATTTTTAATCAGTCCGGGATCGACGTTTTGGGCACTGTAACTTTGCAATGTGAACAGGCTGTCATTGTCGTACACATTTTCAATATAGTTTCCGGACGATTTCTGACCGTAAATATGCAACACCCGGATCAGCGGAGAAGAGTTGAGGACGAAATAGTAATCGTTGTCGAAGGTTACAGGGAAATCGTCGAAAGTGATCTGTCCTTTTTTGTAGCCTTTCCCTTTCAGGTTGAAGTTGAATTTCGCGGTAGCGCTGCCGTTCGCAGGCACATTGACAGAAGCAGTCGAAGCCTGCGTATTGTCCAGGCTCAATTTAAGTACGACATTCTTAGCCTCTTCCGTCCCTGAGTTGCTGACTTTTACAAAAAGAATATTGTTTTGAAGCTCGCGGATAAACGGGGTATTAAGCCACGTTGAATCGACGAATATGTTCTTCTCGGCCGCCGCCTGAACGGGGACCAGAAAGAGCTGGTTCGTTGTATCTGCTTTGATTTTAGACAAGTCGCCAGCAGTGCTCTTTTGAAAATCAGAAAACCAGAAAAGCTGGTTGCTGCCTTGTTGCTGGTGCCGGGAAATGAGATTCTGCTGACGAAGGTAGATCTGCTCGAACGTTCTCGGGGTATTGGACAGATTGATGGTAGTAAGCCGGTCGCGCAGCTTTTCGGCGGGGTAAAGTCCTTGTTCCTGTGCCGAGAAATCGTTGGTTACCAGTTGCAGCGAGGCCGAATTTTTGAAGATACCCAGCAAATCGCTGAGCCGCTGCGTGGCAACATCAAGGTACCTTTTGTTATTCAGCTCGCTTTCCATGCTGAACGAATTATCCAGATAAAGGCTGGTAATGCCCTGCCTGTTTACTGAGAGGTTATTTTTCGCGGGAAGAAATGGCTGGGCAAAGGCAATTGCCAGACAGATAATCGCCAGAATACGCGTCGCCAAAACCAGCCAGTGTTTGATCTGCCGGACTGAGCGCGTTTTGGTATCAACTGCTTTTAGGAAAGCTACATTCGTGAAAAAGACCCTTTTTGTGCGACGAAAGTTGAAGATGTGAATCGCAATCGGAACAGATACGGCCAGTAAACCCCACAAAAAAGACGGAAACAGAAAACTCATCGGATCGGATCAAAAAGGCATATTTACTTCTTCAACGCAGTTAAGAAAGACAAATTACACTAAAATCTCTTAACTGGTTTTTATTTCAATGCCTTTCTGATATGTCGGGCGGTTTTTCCTAACTTTGCACTTTATTTTGCAACCCTATTGATCCTTATCTGGTAGAAAATTAGAATTGTTAATTTAAATTAAGTTATGGCCAAAGTTTCGGTGAACAAACACCAACCCGTTTATCAAATGCCCACGAACCCTGCGGCGGTTCGTACAAAAAGGTATGCATTACCTACAAAAAAATACATTTCGCTGGCCATGCGTTACTTTTTCAAAACGCAGATCAAATGGGCGCTTCTTCCTATTGCCCTGATCCTGGTCAACGCAGTACTGAACCTGACAGACGTTTATCCTAACTACTGGATCTATATTACAGTTTTTGTCGGCGTGATCCTATACGTACTTTTCTGGCTGATCCAGTTTACGGGTATTACCCAGCTCGCGCAGTATAAGCCGATGTTTGAGAAATTTCAGTACGAGATTGACAACCGCCAGATTTTGATGAAGCTGAATCAAAAAGAAGGCAGTGTGATGAAATGGGAGCAGATTATGGATGCTTATAAAGACAAAGACGCTTATGTGCTGGTGATTTCAAAAGGCCAGTTTTTGTATCTGCCTTTCAGCATATTTACATCTGAACACGATATTAAAGTATTTGAGCGAATTATGAAGCAGAAGAACTTTCTTGCAGCATAATCAAGCCTATTCTAATTGGAGCCTGACTGTTTCGTCAGGCTTTTTTTATGTTCTTACTATCATGTTAATGAGCGACTATACGCTAAACTCCATTACTATTTCAGATTTTGAGGAGGAAGAACGAGAGGCGGTAGCGCGGCTTTACGAAAATTCTTATCGCGCCACATTCACCTGGTTCAACGAGGAGCAACTTGGCAGGATTTCATTCGACAGCGATACCGAGGGCGAATTTATCCTTGTTGCCAAGTCAGGAGAGGAAATAGTCGGATTTGCATCGCTTTGGGTGCCGGGTCATTTTATTCACCACTTATATGTAGATGCAGCCCGGCAGCATCAGGGTATAGGAAAGGCGCTTTTACATAAATCGCTCCAAAAACTGAGCGGAAAAGCGACTCTGAAATGTTTGGTAAAAAACCGGCCGGCAGTTGATTTTTATCTGAGAAATGAAGGTTTTCGAAGTCAGGTCGGCGATTCGGAAGATGGGGAATATATCCTTTTTGAATGGAAAGAAACTCCTATTTCAGGCTAGCTTCCTCGCTTTCTTTACCAAATTTCTTTTCCCCTGCACTGATAGCCACGGCAAGGTGATTGGCGCTTGGCGGGATCGGGCAGTTGTATCCTACACTATATGCGCAATACGGGTTGTATGCTTTGTTAAAGTCAATTACATAGCTATTATCCTTGATATCAGTCGTTTTAAGGTCAATATAGCGGCCGCCTCCGTACGATTCGCTTCCATTTGTTTTGTCTTTAAATGGGATAAACAGGTAATCCTTGTATTTGGCGTTTGCCTGTAAGCTCAAACTCCGGTACACGGTAAGTGTCTGCCTTCTTCCATTCACCCGGAATTTCAATATCCCATACCTGACATAAGTTTTATTAATCCCGCTGTAAGTCGGCATTTCGAAAGGCTGACCTTTTACTTTCTCAAACCTTGCCTTAACCTTGAATGCGGAGTCGGGCTCGTAGAAACGCAGATAAGGGAGATCTTTCTTTTTTAAAGGCGAATTTCCGGTTGTCAGAAACTCTTTCTTATAGTGCTCCCGAAACTTGTGGGTTTCATCAGCAAAGCTTTGCGCTAAACAGATGGAAACGGAAAAAAACAGAAACAGAAGTGTGTTGAACGCGATTTTCATAGGTAAAAGGAAATCCGGTAAATTGATTACCGGATTTGAGATTATATTTTCAGTAAGATATAATTAAATAATTGTTCCAGCTTATTTTGCCGATACTTTGCGGATTTTAGATTCGTCGATATTGAATGCTTTTACAACTGCATCGTAATCGTTATAATCAACTGCTCCGTTTTTGCGGGCCACAAAATCAGCAGGAATTACTACGATCCGGAATTCCTGATCCTGTGTATAGGCAGCAGGAAGATTCGCCAGGTTCGCAGTTCCGTCCAAAAATATCGAGAAGTCACTGATCGTCTGATCGTAATTGTAGGTCAGGATCTGGTTACCAGTCAGGAAGGCAGTTTGCGGCATCAGGCGGAAAGTCTTAACAGTTTGATTTCCCGATTCGACGTCTTCCCAGCGAACGTAGATCAGTAGTGCGTCCGATTCCAACACTTCGAGTTCAGCCCTGTCATAAGACATCGAGTATTCAAAATTATTGCCGGCATTAAAATTCACGTCGACCAGATCTATGGTTGAACCTACTACATTGACACCATCAGCGCCGGGATCTCCTTCCGGGCCGCGGCAGCCTTGAAACAATGCAACAAGTACAAGCAGCAGGGGGATGAGTTTTTTGTTCATGATATGCTAAAATTAAAAATTGAAAGTAAGTGAAAATATGGTTTTAGATTGTGCTGCAATAATAAAGTTTAATCGTACGCGAAACATTAACTTTCATTAACGAATTGGCCGAAAACGGTTAGTACAGGCACTTTCTGGAACTGTTTTTATATCTTTTTTATTGCCGGGGCTTAATAATATAATAATTTGCGTAGATGCTACGGACATGTTACTTTACGCTAATACCAAGTTTTTTTAATAAAATCAATCAATTTCAAACAAGAATCAGATGATAAATCGCAAGGCCACAGCAGTCTGGAAAGGAACTGGAAAAGAAGGAGCTGGTACAATCAGCACGCAAAGTACCGTTCTTGAAAACACGCAATATTCTTTCAATACCCGTTTTGCAGAGGGAAAAGGTACTAACCCTGAGGAGCTGATCGCAGCTGCACATGCAGGATGTTTTGCTATGAAACTGAGCTTTGAGCTGAATGCGGAAGGTTTTACTGCCGACGAACTCAACGCAACTGCAACTGTGAGCCTGGATCCGTCAAAAGGACAGGTAGTAAAAAGTGCGATCGAGTTGAAAGCATCGGTACCTGATATTTCGGCTGAACAATTTGCTACAATCGCGGAAAAGGCTAAAAAAGAATGCCCGATCTCGCAATTATTGAATGCGGAGATTACGCTGAATGCAGAATTGGTTTAATCGCCTTTCATACTGAGCTTCCTGGTTTTCCGGGAAGTTCAGTCGATAAAAAGGTCGCTCGCAATGCGGTCAGCGAAAAGCTTGCCGGATGCAGTAAGCAGCAGACTTCCCGATTCTTCCCTGAGCCAGCCATTTTTCTTCATATCCGCCAGCTCTTTTTCATGCAGCATAGCAAATTTACCTCCTGATAAACTTTCCAGTTTTCCGCTGTTTACGCCCCATTTCGTACGCAGGCCGGTCAACAGGTATTCATTGGTCTGATCCGCCGCGGTCAACACTTCATAAGTAGCCGGAATGCTGCCCGCCTGAATAGCCTGGACATATTTTGCATTGTTAGCCACATTGAACTCGCGGCTTGTACCATTATAGGAATGCGCGCTCGGACCTACACCCAGATAAGGTCGCTGCTTCCAGTAGGAGCTATTGTGGCGGCTATATTGCTGGTTTCTGGCAAAGTTTGAGATCTCGTATTGCTCGTAGCCGTTTAGTTCCAGTGTTTCGATGAGTATTTCAAATTGCACGGCGGCAAATTCTTCATTAATAGGCTTGATCTTATCCCTTTTCAGCCAGTTGCCAAAAACCGTTTGCGGCTCTATGGTAAGGCAATATGCCGAAATGTGCGCAACGTCCAGTTCGAATGCTTTTTGAAGGTCAATTTTTAGAATGCTGTGGTCGGGTGCAGGTATTGCATAAATAAGGTCGATCGAAATATTATCAATCCCGATCTGTTTGGCCAGCCTCACACAATTTTCAGCTTCCTGCGCTGAATGTACCCGGTTGAGAAATTGGAGATGATCTTCATTAAAAGACTGTATTCCAATACTTAACCTATTTATACCCGCCTGAAAAAATGCTTCAAGTTTACTTTGACTTAGGTCGTCTGGATTGGCTTCGAGTGTAATCTCTACGTCGGTAGCAATAGTGAAATGCTCCCGGACTGTCTGCATCAACAGCTCTAATTCCAGTTGACTCAACACCGACGGCGTGCCTCCGCCGAAGTAAATGGTTTCTATATTGGAATCGGGCAGGTATGATTTGCGGAGTACTATTTCCTTTGCAATCGCCTCCACCATTGCCTGTTTGCCCGCAGTATTGGTACTGAAATGAAAATCACAATAGTGACAAGCCTGTTTGCAAAAAGGTATGTGAATGTATAAATGCATTACTTCTGATTTTTCTGCCACTCCCAGCCGATCTTCACGCCGGCCCACAGGTTATTTTTTGGCGCACTGTTGTAGTAACGGTTTCCGAATGCATTCAGATCGTAACCAAGACTGTATATTCCCGCATTTACTTTTTCGGCTGATGCCGAAAGCTCGCTGTAAAAATGGCTGCCCCAGTTCCGCTTCCAGCTTACACGCGCATTCCACTGACTGTAAGGTGTATTTTTGACTGTATTGGCGTCATTCAAATACATCGCATCTGCATTCTGGTAAGTCACAAATGCAGAAAGCCCATATTTAAGCAATATATCAAGTCCGGAAGTTTGCGAGAAACGTGGGATACCCGGAATAAACTTGCCGCTCAGGTCCACATCCGCCTGCTGGAAATTCTCAAAAGTATATTTCGTGTAGGTACCATTCGTCCACAATTTCAGCGCAACCGGCAGTTGCGGATTTGATATGATATCATAAGAAATTGTGTATTCCAGCCCGTTTTGTCTGGTTTTTCCCGCATTGATAAAATATTCCGAGCCAGCCTCGTTCGTTCTGCGCACGATGGTTTCTTTCAGTCCGAAATGGTACAGACTTACCTCACCTGCAATGCGTTTGCCGGTTCTTCTGATTCCGATCTCGGTATTCATTCCGCGTTCCGCATTCAGATCTTTGCGAAATCCACCTGCCGAGGGACGAACCTCCTGAAGGGTAGGAGGGGAGAAGCCACCGCTGTAAGATGCGGTAACAGCCCAGTTCCTTGCGATGATCTTGTTGACTGCGAACCGGGGCACAAAAATGCCGTCGAAATTCCGCTGGTCTTTTTCGTAAGGCAGTTCGAAAAAGCGCTCGTATTTGTATTTAAATGAATTATAACTCACTCCCGCGCTCAGTGTCAGGTCCGTGAGCAGCACCGCTTCCAGCTGGGTAAATGCAGAAATGTTGGATGTGCGGATATCTTCCACAGTCTGTTGTTCGCCGGGTATCCCGCCCAGATTGTCGTAATTCCGCTGCGCGGACTTGCTGTATTGCCACTCAAAGCCGCTCGTCCATTTGGTTTTTACATTCCCAAACTCGGATCGGTTTTGCCAGAAATTTCTCCCTCCGATTCCGTTTTCATCCCTTTTTTCATAGTTAGATATAAATGGGTTAGCAAAGTCGGTGTAGGTCAGATAGAGCGCCGTCGATTGTGACCAGTTATCGGAAAGCTGAATGGTATAATTGGCTCCTACAAGGGCCAGTCTGGTATAAATGGCTGCACGTTGCGCCTCACTGCCGGGGACAGTCGGTGTAGACTGCCGGGCAAGTCGCGGATCATTTTGGTATTGAGCCAGATTAATGCCGCCGGGCGTTTGATAATATAGATCAGAATACATTCCTAGCAGGGATAATGTGCCTTTTTCTCCTATTGCAGAAGAAGATGTGAAGCGGATCGCATCACGTGCCATAGCGCTGTGGTTTCGGTAGCCATTCTGCTCACTGTGACCATATTGAATAGAAATATCACCGATCTGAACAGCTGTGTTCCGGCTCTGAAAACCATATTTACCAAAACTTACACTCTGCTCTACCCGGTTCTGAAATGCATTGTCGGGCTGGCTTTGCAATAATACTACGCCGCCTGTGCCGGCTCCGTAAATGCTGCTGCCCGGACCTTTGATAATCTCCATTCCCTGCACTGCATTGTAATCTATCGTATTCAGGGGCGTGTTGCCGCTGGCGTCTGTAAAAGGTATTCCGTTCCAGTAAAATTTTACATTCCTGACCCCGAATGGTGAGCGGATCAGGCTGCCCCTTACTGAGAACCGGTAGCTGCCAGGCGAGCGCTCTTCCATTTTTACGCCGGGAACCGTATTAATCGCATTTGCCCAGGTTGTCGATGGAAAACGGTCGAGTGCGCGACGGCCGACAAGTGCTACTGTGGCCGTCGTCGCGAGCGGGTTGCTTCTTGATTCGTAGGCATTCACTGTTACTTCCTCCAACTGACGCGTTGCGGAAGTATCTGTTTGTGCCGTGGCCTGGAAGCTATCAAAGCATAGTATAAGGGGCAAGATGAGCGGGTAAATAAAGCGCATAGGAATGTTTTGAATACCGATAAAATGCAAATATGATTGTATGGAGATCAGGGGGGCGTATTTACCAACAAACTTAATACACCGTCGCTAAGTTCAGTGCAGCGACAGATAAAAGCTGCTTTGAGAATTAAGTTCCACAAATGCTTAAAAAAGCGAGCCATATACGCGTGGTAAGCTTTTTGTACTATACGTTTTGAATAAGGACATTCAAACCAAGAGAATTTTACTAAAAATCCCAATTATGAAAAAGATCACTTTGATGGTTGCTTCCATGCTGACCATGGGAATGCTGACAATGACCAGCTGTTCGGAAAAAACGAAAGATTCGGCAAACGAAACGGTTGAGGAAGCTAAAAACGACATGGATGAAAATGTCGATGAAGCCAAAGCGGATATCAAAGATGCAGGGAACGATTTTGAAGCAAAAGTTAAGGAAGATAAAGCTTCACTGAAAAAGGATATTGATGAAGCAGTAGCGAAACTGGATAGAAAAATTGAAGAAGCTGATGCCAAGATGGATAAAGCTGCTGATAAGGAAAAAGCCAAATGGCGCGAGCGCAAAGTTGAGCTTAATAAAGAAAAAGAGGAGCTGAAAGCTTCGTGGAATGATGTCGAGAACGAAACTGCTGATAAGTGGGACGATTTCAAGGCTAAGACAAATGAAAAGATCTCAAAAGCTAAGGCGGAAATCAGAGACTAGGCATTTAATGTAGGGTTATGAATTGCAAAAAATGCTCCCAGTGAGGAGCATTTTTTTTATTTGACAGGTAAGTGTATTTCGGTCATCATGCAGCGGGCAGAGCCTCCTCCGTATGTTTCTATGAAAGAAAGATCCGTGTGCAGCAGGCGCGCATATTCATTTAATTCCTTGATCTGCTGCGGCGTAAGTGCTTCATAAGCCTGCGTTGACATAATTAGAAACTTTTCAAGCAGCTTATTTCTCACCATCACCATATTACCTGCAAAATGCCGCACCTGTTCCAGTGAAATCTCTACAATGTATTTGCCTGTTTCTTCCAGGGCAGCCCGTACCATTTGCCGCTCGTCGGGATTTTTGATCGCTTCCAGACAAATGATCGCGAATATATCGCCCACACACATGATCACATTGGTATGATAGACTGGCTTATCATTTTCATCAAATGCGGAAAATGACACGGTTTCGTAGTCCATTGCCTCTGCGAATGCGGCCAGTACTTCCGGGTGCGTGCGGGGAGAAAGGCAGGCATAAGCAATTTTATATCGCCTGTCGAGCACCATGCTGCCGGTACCTTCCAGAAATTTCCCTTGCTCTTCGAAATAGGTCAGGTCAATGATCTCTTCAATATTAAAATCATTTCCCAGTGCTTCAATGATATCATGCCGCCGTTCCAACCTTCGATTTTGCGCCATCATCGGATACAGTACCACTTTTCCACTCTGGTGAAATGAAACCCAGTTATTGGAAAAAACTGCGTCAGGTCGAACAATATCGTCGGTATCATCAAATATGCGGAGATCTACGCCTGCCTTGGTGAGCTGGTCAACCATCAGCTCAAATTCCTCCTCGGCTGTTTGCGCGTCGGTCAGCGACTCGTCGATCTGGGAAGTCTGCTGCTGGAACGTGTTGCTGACAGCCGTTTCCTCATTAAAACCAAATCGTGCCGGCCGGATCATCATGATCCGGGGAGTGGATTGTGGCTGAATTTGTGCAGATGAAGTGATAACGCGCATAGGAGTATTTTTTAACAGCAATTTACAATTGATATCCCACGATTACAATATTAAGATTCACGTAAAATCGGCATACTCATACAATGCGAGCCGCCGCGTGCACGCGATAATTCTGCCGATGGGAGTGTGATAAATGTGTCAGTTAATGTGTCGGGTGAAAGTGTGCCGGCTTCAAATTCCTGCAAAAGATGCTGTGCGCTGATGACCGTAAATCCCTTTTTTCGGAATGCTTCCAGCGTTTTGTCATTTCGGTCATAGCCGATCACCACACCGTCTTTCAAGGCAAGTAAGTTGCAGGAATCTGTCCATTGCTCGCGTTCTCCATACGGAAATTCGTTGTCGCCGGAGTATATGAATTGTACCGGTTCCATACTGCCCAGATCTTCGGTACTGATCTCGGCGAGGAGTTCTTCGAGATTCTCGATTTCCTTTGGTTGCTGTTCGCTTCCTTTTTTGAATTGCAATATCCTGAATTCCTTATTTACGTCGACCGGCGCGAGGAAATGCAGTACATCTTTCTTTTTGGCCTCATCGCCCAGCCTTGCGAGCGAGCCCAGCAGTACCCACACATTCTTTTTGACCTGTGTAAATATGGTGTCAATATGCATGTAATCCCGCTTTTTCGGGATTTTGATAATCGTGATTTTTTGAACAATATCTTTTTCGAAAAGAATTTTCATCACCTGCTGCGCCGCGTAAATGCTCGTGCGCTCGCTGCAACCTATCAATAAATGGTTCGGTGCGACGGTCATTACATCACCTCCTTCCAATGTGCAGCGGTGGTAGTCGCTGGCTTTCTCGTCATCAGGAAGCAGGAAATGGTTTTCGTTATCCGGAATTTCAATCAGATTCTGCCGGATTTGCGCAAACATCGGATGGTAAAAGAAAACAAACTGCGCCAATATCGATTCCCGCGTACGTGCCGATTTGGCTGGTTTGTTCAACAAGATATGCTCGTTGATTACTATCCCTATATCCCGCATGAAAATCAGGTTAGGGAGCGGGGCAAACAGCATTTTTTTATCGGGGCAGGAGCCGGAAATGAATATTTTCGCCAGCTCGTGCGGATCGTAGGTATTAAGTTCTTCGTGGATCCTGAACGAACATTTTTCTATACCACAAATCGCGGCAGTCAGTTTAATGCGCGTATTGCTATCCTGTAAAATCTCCCCAAGCAGCTTTTGAATGTCAACTACGCGATCAGAATCAAAGTACTTTTCAGAACCGGGGATATAAAATGATCTGGTTTCGTCGGCGTCGATCTCTGCGAGCTTTCCCTTTATTTTTTCAGGATCAAGAAAATAGAGGAGCAGCTTCACGTAGTAATCGTATTCGCCGCGGCGCATGGTATCCAGGTGCACAATATCCTCAAAAAGCCAATCCTGCGCCTTGCTGGGCACAACTTTGCCTAGTCCGCGGTCAGGACTGTGTATCAGGAGCCGTTTGAGCGTTCCTGTTTCCGTCGAAACGTTAATTCCGAAATCTCTTGACTGATCCATATTTATAGTGAAGTGAAGTGGCTGCCAAAACCGAAAAGTAAGGCTTTCCGGGGCAATTAAAAATTGTTGCTACCAGCCCGGCAGACTTACCCGGATTTTGTTGCGGAATATCATTTTCACGGGAACAAGGGTGTGTTTAAAAAGGTTGTAGGTATACTGTGGCACACGTTTCGTTCGTTTCTGTCCATTTTCATTTACGCCTAAAACGTGTTACTTTTGCGGTAAAATTGCCACGAACTACATATTAAGAATAAATCAGTTATGCTCTCGATAAACGACTTACGTGCCTCAATTGAAGGCAAGGAAATATTAAAAGGAATCAATCTGGAAGTGAAAGCGGGTGAGGTCCATGCGATTATGGGTCCGAACGGGTCCGGAAAGAGTACCTTGGCTTCGGTCCTTGCGGGGAGAGAGGAATACGAAGTGACAGGCGGAAGTGTTCTTTTTGAAGGAAAAGGAATTTTAGAAAGGGCACCGGAGGAAAGAGCAGCGGAAGGTATATTCCTTGCATTCCAATATCCTGTTGAGATTCCGGGTGTTACGACCATAAACTTTTTGAAAACGGCTGTAAATGAAATTCGTAAGTACAGAGGCGAAAGCCCGCTGGATGCTGCGCAGTTTCTGAAAATGGTACGCGAAAAAGCGAAGTTGGTCAGCATGAACGATTCACTTTTGAAGCGCGCATTGAACGAAGGATTTTCAGGCGGAGAGAAAAAGCGCAACGAAATATTTCAAATGGCGGTACTTGAACCGAAACTGGCCATTTTGGACGAAACAGATTCCGGTCTGGATATTGATGCATTAAGAATTGTGGCAGAAGGTGTTAACTCACTTCGCTCGCCTGAAAGGGCTGCGATCGTGGTAACCCACTATCAGCGATTGTTGGATTACATCGTGCCTGATTTTGTTCACGTGCTTTATAAAGGAAGAATTGTAAAATCGGGTCCGAAAGAATTGGCTTTGGAACTGGAAGAAAAAGGCTACGACTGGATTAAAGCAGAAGTGGAAGCGTTGAGTTAAGAAGTTGGGTAAACGTCACATTTACAGTTTCTTAACATTAAAGTTACCTAATACAAAAATCAATGACTACCGAGACAATAGATTTAAAAACCAAGCTGATCACGGATTTTTACGCCCGCGAATCTGTCATGAATGGCGAGGCTGCCTCTGCTTTTCATCAGAAAAAGCGTGCTGCCCTGGCCCGGTTTGATCAGCTAGGCTTTCCAACCGTGCGGAATGAAGAGTGGAAATACTCTAGTGTAAAGGAGTTGGTGAATGAATCTTATAATTTTAATTCCGAAAGCAATGTTGCCCTGTCTGATTTGGAAGATCTCAAAATTCCTGAACAGGATGCGAATATTATCTATTTCGTAAATGGTCGGTATAGTGCGGAGTTGTCACGAATGGTATCCTCACAAGCCCAGATCACGATTTCTTCACTTTCAGAAGCTATAAAAAAAGATCCGCAGCTGGTTAACACTTATTTTAACGAGCTTACAAAAGAAAGCGGAGAAGCTTTTACCGAACTGAATACAGCTTTTGCGCAAGACGGTATATTCATTCATGTACCTGATAACCAAACTGTTGAGCACCCTGTGATCCTGCGTTTCGTAGCAGATGCACGGACTCAGAATGTGGGAAACCAGCCAAGAAATATCGTCGCTGTGGGCAGGAATTCACATTTGAAAATGGCCGAAGCTTTCCGTACCCTCGGAAGCGGCCGGTCGTTTACCAACGCGGTAACAGAAATTTACGTGGGTGAAGAAGCTGGCGTTGAATATTATAAGGTCCAGAACGAAAGTGAACAGGCGTACCATATCGGCACTACGCAGGTCCGTATGCTCGACAGGTCCCAGTTTTATGCAGGTACCGTGACTTTAAATGGTCGTTTTACCAGAAATAACCTGAATATTATCCTGGACGGAGAACGCTGCGAGGCGCACATGTACGGGCTGTATTTCCCGGATGGAACGCAGCATGTTGATAATCATACCGTTGCCGATCACCGTAAGCCTAATTCTGAGAGTAACGAATTATACAAAGGGATTTTGAGAGATAAGTCGAAAGGGGTTTTCAATGGAAAAATCTTCGTTCGGCCCGACGCTCAGAAAACGAATGCTTTTCAATCTTGCAAAAACATTGTGCTGTCGCCCGAGGCAAGTATGAACACCAAACCGCAGCTTGAAATTTATGCGGATGATGTAAAATGCTCGCACGGAACTACAACCGGACAGATTGACGAGGAAGCGTTATTTTACATGCGGTCGCGTGGAATATCCCGGCCGGAAGCATTATCCCTATTGATGTTTGCTTTTTGTGCAGATGTGGTTTCGCAAATAAGAATAGACTCCATCCGCGAATATCTTGAAAATGTGATTGCTGAGAAATTGGCTTCAAAATAATAGTTCTGCAATAACAGGACACACTTTACTGTCGCCCAACTCAATTATTTGGGTTGGGTATTTTTCTAAAATAGCACTCATGAAAACTGCCGTAGATATTGCTTCGATCCGAAATGATTTCCCCATTCTGAATGAGGTGATCAATGGAAAACAACTGGTTTATTTTGATAACGCAGCAACTACGCAGAAGCCCAGATTGGTTTTGGATGCATTGTCGGGTTATTATGAGCATTACAATGCTAATATTCATCGCGGAATCCACCACCTGGCTGAAAAGGCCACGGCTGCATTCGAGCAGACCAGGAAAAGGATGCAGTCTTTTATGAATGCGGAATTTTCGGAGGAGATCATATTCACTTATGGAACGACGGACGGGATCAATCTGGTTGCTTCGACCTACGGGAGGAAATTCTTGAAAGAAGGCGACGAAGTGATCATTTCCACGATGGAGCACCATTCCAATATTGTTCCCTGGCAAATGCTGTGTGAGGAAAAGGGATGTATTTTGAAAGTGATCCCGATCGATGATAACGGCGATTTGCTGATGGATGAATATGAAAAGCTGCTGACTGAGCGTACCAAGTTTGTGTCGGTTGTGCACGTTTCGAATTCACTCGGCACTATTAATCCGATTAAAGAGATCATTGAAAAAGCACACGCAGTAGGAGCTAAGGTGCTGATTGACGGTGCTCAGGCCAGTTCACATATTCATATTGACGTGCAGGATCTGGATTGTGACTTTTACGCACTTTCCCTTCACAAAATTTACGGACCTACGGGACTGGGGATTTTGTATGGTAAAAAGGATCTGCTGAATGCAATGCCGCCTTACCGTGGTGGCGGGGAAATGATTAAGGAAGTTACTTTTGAAAAAACAACTTATAACGAGCTTCCGTACAAGTTCGAAGCCGGAACGCCGAATATAGCAGACGTGGTAGCAGCGAAATACGCATTGGATTATGTGGATACTTTGGGCAAATCCAATATCGCCACTTATGAAAATGGGCTGCTAGAATACGCCACTGAGGCTGTTAGCGAGATTGAAGGATTGAAGATTATTGGAAAAGCGAAGAACAAAGTGAGTGTACTTTCCTTTGTAATAGATGGGATTCACCACCAGGATATTGGCGTTTTACTTGATCAGCAGGGTATTGCTGTGCGTACGGGACATCACTGTACCCAGCCGCTCATGAACCGCTTCAACATCACCGGAACCTCCCGCGCTTCTTTTGCTGTTTACAATACAACCGAGGAAATAGACCTTCTGATAAAGGGCTTGCATAAGGTGAAGAGGATGCTTGGATAATTTTTGTAAATTACTTTTAGATAACATCTAACTCAATAATCCGGCCATTCAAGATGGAAACAATACCAAAGGATACCTTGCTTAATTCGCTGAAAATGATGCCTGACCAGATTGAGGTTGAGGAAGTAATTGAGCAGATTATCTTATTGTCTAAAATTGAAAGATCGAGAAGACAATTAGATAACGGAGAATCTTACACACACGACGAAGTCAAAAGTACATATAAAAAATGGCTGGAATAATATGGTCCAAAGAGGCCAGGCAGGATCTGGATAATACTTTTCTATGGCTTGAAGGTGAATCAAGATCGTATTCCCGGAAATGGATCAATGAAGTATTCCATAAAATAGAACTCCTCGAGAAGTTTCCAAAAATGGGCAGGCAAATTCCGGAAACAAGGATTGAGAGTATTCGGGAGATAAGGGTGGGAAAATATAGGATTATTTATAACACGAAGAAAACTGAGGTAGAGATTCTTGCTATCAGGCATACCTCTAAACCTTTGTCAGAATATTAAAGATACAATGACGATAAACGAGATACAGGACGAACTAATTTCGGATTTTGAATTGTTTGATGAGTGGGAGAGCAAGTACGAGTATATTATAGATCTCGCCAAGCAATTCCCGCCGCTTGAAGAACAATACAAAACCGAGGAAAATATTATCAAAGGTTGTCAATCCAGGGTTTGGCTTAATGCTTACATGGAAGGTGATCTTTTGAAGTTTGAGGCGGATAGCGATGCGATTATAGTCCGTGGTTTGGTAAGTATGCTGGTAAAGGTGCTTTCAGGGCACACACCGGAGGAAATTGCAAGTGCAGACCTTTACTTTATGGAACGCATCGGATTACATCAGCACCTTGCCCAAACCAGATCAAACGGGTTGGCCGCGATGTTGAAACAAATGAAAGCGTACGGAATAGCATACCAGGCGAAATCAGTAAATCAATAGGAAAGTCATTTAGAAAAATAATATTAAAATGTCAGAATCAGAATTGCGGGAAGAAGTTGTCAAGGCGATTAAAACGGTGTACGATCCGGAGATCCCGGTTGACGTTTATGAGCTGGGCCTAATTTACGATCTAAAAGTATTTCCCGTTAATAACGTGTTCGTTTCCATGACATTAACTTCTCCCTCGTGCCCCTCTGCCGGCACATTACCAGGCGAAGTGGAACAGAAAATCAGGGAAGTGGAAGGTGTTAATGACGTGAGCGTTGAGCTTACTTTTGATCCGCCTTACACGACTGAAATGATGTCAGAAGAGGCAAAGCTGGAATTAGGATTTATGTGAGGGCGAAAGCGGAAGTTTAATTAAGTATAACCATAAAAATTTTAGAGATATGTATCCACCACAATTAGTGGCCCCAATGAAAGCTGAGCTTGTTAATGCTGGTTTTCAGGATTTGACAAGTGCGGAAGAAGTAGACAACTTCATGCAGAATACCAAAGGAACTGCTTTGGTTGTGATCAATTCAGTTTGTGGTTGCGCAGCCGGCGCGGCTCGTCCTGGTGTTCGCGCGGCACTTTCACGCAGCGAGATCAAGCCGGATCACCTGGCAACTGTATTTGCAGGTGCTGATGTGGAAGCTACTGCGAAAATGCGCGAGTATACACTTCCTTATCCTCCGTCTTCTCCGGCGGTTGCGCTTTTCAAAGATGGTGAGTTGATTCATTTCGTTGAGCGTCATCATATTGAGGGTCGTTCGGCCGAGATGATCGCGCAACATTTGCAAATGGCATTCGAAGAATTCTGCGCGGAAGAAGCTTAGTTCATCGCGGATAAATTATTGAAATTCGGCTACTTTCAATTAACTTGGAAGTAGCCGAATTTGTTAAAGGCTTTCTAAAAACATCAGATTACAATGCGGGGACATCGTTTTTCTAAATATACTCCACCTGAGCAGGGAGCCAATAGTAAGTTTGATCAGCTTTTCGATATTTTTCAGCAATTACTGCTGATGACTTCCGGCGACGTAAGTGAAGCTATGTCGTGGCTCAGCGAGCTGGACCGTCAATACAATCTTACCAACGATTCGTACGGAATAGGGGACTTTTTCGATGATCTGAAAAAGAAAGGCTATATCACCGAAGAGCAGCAGGAAGGCGAAAGTAAGATTATTATGACGCCGAAAGCGGAGAAAAGTATCCGCAAAAGTGCGCTCGATGAAATTTTTGGTAAACTAAAAAGATCGAAGACAGGCGGAAATCACCACACACCGCACATGGGCGTGGGCGACGAGCTAAGCAGTGATATTCGTCAGTTTCAATTCGGCGATACACTGGATCAGATCGCGATGACGGAATCCATCAAAAATGCGCAGGTTAACCACGGGATCGGCGACTTTACCTTGATGGAAAATGACCTGGAAGTGGTGGAACGTGAGCAGAAAACTACGACTGCAACGGTCGTTATGATCGATATCAGCCACTCGATGATATTATATGGGGAAGATCGCATTACGCCGGCAAAGAAAGTTGCGTTGGCTTTGGCGGAACTGATCCGCAGCAAATACCCGAAAGACTCACTGGATATTATTGTCTTCGGAAACGACGCGTGGCAGATTCAGATTAAAGATTTGCCTTACCTGGAAGTGGGCCCTTACCACACGAATACAGTTGCAGGGCTGGAACTGGCTATGGATATTTTACGCAGAAAGAAGACGCGTAACAAGCAGATTTTCATGATCACCGACGGCAAGCCTACGTGTTTGAAAGAAGGGATCAGATATTACAAAAATAGCTTCGGTCTCGACCGTAAAATCATCAATAAAACACTTACACTGGCCGCACAGTGCCGCAGGCTGGATATTCCGGTGACTACTTTCATGATCGCCACTGATCCATATTTAAAACAGTTCGTGCAAAACTTCACGCAAGTGAATAACGGCCGCGCGTATTACAGTAATTTGCAGGGATTGGGTGGATTTGTTTTAGAAGATTTTCAAAGAAACCGTCGGAAAAACGTCAAATAGGTTCTCTATACTATTTTTTACCGACGGAAATCATATTCGCAAATAGCCGGTAGGCACCAGTAACGCCTGCCGGCAATTCGCGGAAAAAGGATAGTCCTGTATATATGTAATGTCCTTTTCCATATTTTGCGTACAATACGCTGCCTTCCTTGGCGCTCTCGGTTTCGTCATTTGCCGAAAACAATGCCTGATAATTTTGTTTGTCCCAATCCGCAGCGAAATACAAGCCACGTTCCTGTACCCAACCCTCGAAATCCTTCTGCGTGATCTTGTTTGGTGTATTCAACAACGGACTTTCGGGCACTAGGAAACGCATTTCCGCATCCTCTTCTGTTACCCGCTCCCGGCCCAGTTGAATCGGAAATGGCCCAATTTGTCTTACTTTTTGTCCTGGAATCGTGTACTGTACTACCATAGTACCGCCATTTTTCACATATTCCATCAGTTTTGCCTGGTAGTTTGCAAGATAATCCTCTGTGTTATAAGCACGTACGCCCACGACGATCGCATCGAATTGCGCAAGGTCTTTCGAAAGTCCGGCTGCATTTAGCATCGTTACCTGGCAATCCATCTGGCGCAATGCAGTGGGAACGTCGTCGCCAGCTCCGGCAATGTAACCGATATTTTTCGCAGTAGTTTTTACATCAATTTTAGCAAGTCTTGCTTCTGAAACGGGGAATATGGTCTGCGATGGAATGTGCCGGTAGGAGATTGTTCTGATCGACCTATCGAACGTTTTTCCCTCGACTATCGCGGTAGCTTTTAAAGAAACTTCCTGATTATCAATGGGCGGCGTGATAATGAAAGAGAAATATTGTTGCTGGTATTTGTTCTCCAATGTAAAGCTGGCAGATTCCGGAACTGATTTCCAGCCCGCCGGGATTTCCGGTCTAACGGTCCCACTCACATAATTCTTTTGTGCCTCCACGACCATAGTAATGGTTTTAGGCTCGGCTGAGGCGAAGATATAAACCGGCTCGACAATGGTTGTGGTTACCGCCGGACGAATTTCAAAAGGCCTGTAAATTTCACCCTCCGCAGGATCAGCATATTTAAAAATCCATGGTCTCGTGAATGTAAACTGCTGACCACCAATATCAAAAGTGAAATGGGTAACAGTAGCCGGGCGATTTTCAGGGTAACCGATATCCTGTTGCCTATCGATCTGGAATATGCCTTTTTCAATCGGTTTTTCCAGCCAGTAAGGTTGACTAACCGGCAGATTGTCAGGTAATTTTGCCTTAATAGCGAATGCATTCAGTTCATTCTGGTTCAATGGAAGGTTGACCAGGCTATCCTTTGTATTGCCAATCCAACCCAGAGAAACCAGTTTCACAGGAACATCTGACCGTTTTACTACCGAAATATTCACCGCCGCCAGATCGCCCGCAACTGCTGAAAACTCATTTGGATTAGATTCAAACCAGAGCCCGGCACATTGTACGATCAGGTCGCGGACTTCCTCTTTTTTTGCTTTAATATAAATGTTTGCAGTGTCCAGTCGATTCAGTTCTGTGTTGATTTTTAACAGATCAGCGATCGACGCAGACGGTTTATTGACCGAAAAATTCTTGATAGTCGATGCGATCAGCGTTTTAACTTTTTCACTTCCCTTAATGCGTTTCCAGCTGATATCTACATTGTCGAAAAGACTTTTCTGCGCAGGCTGGCCGACTTTATGTAAAAAGAAATCAATCCGCTCACCTCGTTGTGGCGCACTGCCAAATCCCTGACTTTTATGCTGACTACGACTTTCGGCCGCAATTTCGGTATAAGATTTTCCAAGTATCGGATTGTAACCGCCGATCTCGATCGATATGAACGGCGTTTTTTCCTCCTCAGGTTTTTTGTTGGTAAATCCGGGTGTATAGGTGTTCCAAACCAACCTTTTCGCCTGCCAGGGTTTCACAAATTTCAGCTGATCGGGATATGAATTTGGGTCGGCGGCGAGCTTAAAACCTTCCTCAGCCAAATAGGCGGAGGTTTGGTGATGCCCGTGGCCGGCTCTTGGGTCAGGCGGGAAACGGGTGATAATTACATCGGGTTGAAATTTCCGGATCATCCAAACGACGTCGCCCTGCACTTTTTCAGCGTCCCAGAAATGCAGCGTTTCATCCTTTGTCTTGGAAAAACCAAAATCATAAGCCCTGGAAAAAAACTGCTGCGCCCCGTCAATTCTTCTTGCGCCGAGCAGCTCCTGCGTTCTGATCACACCGATATTGTAACCTTGTTCTGCGCCGATCAGATTCTGGCCTCCATCGCCGCGGGTCAGCGAAAGGTAGCCGGTTCTCACCATTTGATCCTTTGATAAATAGGAGAGCATCAGCGTGTTTTCATCGTCGGGGTGAGCGGCAATGTACAGTACCGAGCCCAGCACATTTAATTTCTTGATATTCTGAAAAATTTCGCTGGAAGAAAGCGAGGGAACTTGGGCAGAAAGGGTAGTGGCAATGAATAGAAACAGAAAAGTAAAGGATCTGCGCATCGGTGATCGGGTTAGGGAGCTTGTAGTGAAGTTAAAGCGTCCAGGTCAAAACGTAATTTTCGAAAGTATCGTAAGCAATATCCAGCCGCTCCGATTCTATCTGATTTGAAATCAAAACCTCAAACTGACCATTTTGGTTGCGTTCAAAATGGCTAATCGTGAAGTGTTTTTTTAAATCAAGATCCGCATTACCGGCATATTTGAAGGCAGATTCCTTGGCCGACCACATTACATGCAACAGCAGATTGTCAGCCGCATCGATCCATTCCTGTTCTTCCGCATTCAAAAAATAGTCAATTCCCCTCGAAATTGACGGTTTCATTTCCTGGATATCCACACCCACAGACCTGGAATCCTTGATATAGATAATTGCATATTCACCCGAATGGGAGATAGACAGCTGCATTTTACTGTCGGGAATATACGGTTTTCGGTTCACGTCGTGGCGCACAACCGGCGACGAGCTGATCATTTTCTGA
Source organism: Dyadobacter sp. CY343 (assembly GCF_021390335.1). Lineage (GTDB taxonomy): Bacteria > Bacteroidota > Bacteroidia > Cytophagales > Spirosomataceae > Dyadobacter. Next base: position 1,474,938 of record NZ_JAJUXK010000001.1, read on the forward strand.
AGCAACAGCCGGCAGGATAACCACTCGATTTTTCTTTTATCTTTTTGGATAGAAGTCAATTTGCCCATTTCCGGGGCTGGAAGATCGACCTGCGCTGCAAGCTCCTGCCAGGATTCTGTCATGTGCCACATTCCCAGCAGGGCGCCGGGTGCGATGGTTTTTATATAACAGATCGCCATTTATTGTTAATTTTAAATGTAAAACAGCTTGTTCTTATCCGGCTGTGTGATGAACAATTTATGTTGCCCAGAAACAAAGTTCTAAGATCCGCCCTCAAAGCTGTTTCTATTATCCTCCTGGTAATCGGCGTTCTATTTGGCATTTTTCTGTGGCGGATCAATCTGCCGACTCCGAAAATTGAAAGTAATAAAACTCTCGACAGTTACAAGCGCGTTCAGGTTGGGAAAGACCATTATGCTGTTGGAAACTGCTGGCTCAGGAAAAATAAGCACGGTATCTGGGAAATGTACCTGGAAGGCGCGCCTTACGAACGCGGGTTGATTTACGGAATTCTTGCAAGGGAATTAATGGAAAAGCAGGAAGTTCATTTTGTAGGGCAGATCAATGAGCTGATTCCCAGTTTTGTTTTTTTACAAGTATTGCGCGGATTTGTAGGCTGGTTTAACCGGGATATTTACAAATATATTCCTGATGAAAACCAGCAGGAGATTTACGGTGTGTCGCAGTCGTTTTCTGAGAAATTCAACTACATAGCCCCTAAATATTACCGCATATTGAATTACCACGCGGCCCACGATATCGGGCATGCGCTGACGGATATGAATGTAGTTGTCGGCTGTACTTCATTTGCGGTGAATAACGGGCTTTCCAGCGATTCAACGCTGCTTATCGCGCGGAATTTCGATTTTTATATGGGCGATGCTTTCGCCGAGGATAAGCTGATCGTTTTCATGAAGCCGGACAAAGGTTACAGTTTCGCCTCTTACGCCTGGGCCGGGCTCACGGGCGTGGTTTCGGGAATGAATGAAAAGGGCATTACAGTGACATTAAATGCTTCCAAATCGGATATTCCGTTTACGGCAAAGGAACCAATATCGATACTTGCGCGCGAAATATTGCAGTATGCGGGGACGATTGAAGAGGCTAATCAGATTGCGCAGCGGAGTGAAACTTTTGTATCGGAATCTCTTTTAATCGGGTCTGCTGCGGATCAAAAAGCGGTGATCATTGAAAAGTCGCCGAAGAAAATGGGTATTTATGAATCAGGCCAGGATTACCTTGTTTGCGCGAATCACTATCAGGGGCCGGCTTTTGTAAAAGATTCGGTCAATATCGAAAATATTGCCAATTCTGATTCCAAGTCGAGATTTGACCGGATGAACCAGCTTATGAAACGCTCCTATCCGCTGGATATTAAAGACGCGGCGGCGATACTGAGAGATAAAAATGGCGTGGATGATAAGTTTATCGGTTACGGAAATGCCAAATCATTGAACCAGCTGATCGCGCACCACGGGATTTTGTTTAAACCTGAAAAAAAGGAAATGTGGATTTCCACGCCTCCTTACCAGCTGGGTGAATTCATCCATTATGATCTGAATGCGGTTTTTTCGGGCAAGGGAAAGTTTGGAGAAGGTTCTCAGGGAGTTGATGCAGATCCATTCCTGAAATCAGCTGATTACAAGCGTTTTGAGGCATTCAAAGAGACCAGGCAGAAAATTAACAAATACGTTTTGATGGATATTCCGTTTGACCTGACGCAGGCGGCCGAGCATGATTTTGTAAACAATAATCCCAAAAGTTACGTCACGTATTTAACACTGGGCGATTATTTCCAGAAGAAAGAAAATTCGAGAAAAGCCCTTATTTATTATCGGGAAGCATTGAAGTTCGACGTTTCGTCCGCCCAGGAGGAGCGCGCTATCAAACGTAAGATTTCCGAAGCCAGCAAAATAAAACACGGACCGTTCTTCTCAAAAAAAGAAACGAAATGAACAAAGTTGCCTACCGTGAAGCGCAGGATAATCAGCTCAAATATCTGTTATCCTACGTGAGCGACCATTCGCCTTACTACCAGAAAGTGTTCCGCGAGCGCGGCGTGGATATTGAAACCATATTGAATATAGAAGATCTGGCGGTGCTGCCTTTTACGACAAAAGACGATCTGGCAGCTGCAAACGATGATTTTCTATGTGTTCCTAAAAGCCGGATCGCCGACTTTGTGACTACATCCGGCACGTTAAGTGACCCCGTCGCATTCTATCTTACGGACTCGGATATTGAAAGACTGGCGACAAATGAAGCCGCCTCTTTTCAGTGCGCAGGAGGGACGGAGCAGGATATTTACCAGCTTATGACCACGATCGACCGTCGGTTTATGGCGGGACTGGCTTACTGGATGGGCGCGCGGAAAATGGGGGCAGGTATGATCCGGGTGGGGCCGGGTGCTCCTTTTCTGCAATGGGAGTCGATCCAGCGGTTTTCACCAACTGTAATTATCGCTATTCCTTCTTTTATACCCAGATTGATAGACTATGCTGTCGCAAATGGGATCGACTTCAAATCTTCGACGATTAGGTCTATAATCTGTATTGGTGAACCGATCCGTAACCAGGATTTTACCTATAATGAACTGGGGAAAAGGATTACTTCGCAATGGAATGTGAAACTATATTCGACCTACGCTTCCACCGAAATGGGCGCTGCTTTTACCGAATGCAGCGAAGGTAAGGGCGGTCACCTGAATCCCGATCTGCTCGTTTTGGAGGTAGTAGACGAACAGGATCATGCAGTGGCAGAGGGTGAATTGGGCGAAGTGGTGATCACCACATTGGGCGTGGAAGGAATGCCTTTGATCCGGTATCGAACTGGTGATTTGTGTCATGTATATTATAGTCCGTGCGCGTGCGGGCGAACCAGTCCGCGGCTCGGCCCGGTGATGGGCAGGAAGCAGCAAATGATCAAGTTCAAGGGAACTACTATCTTTCCGCCTGCCATTTTTGATGTATTGGATATGGTGAAGGAAATAGAGTTATATCAGGTGGTTGTTTCTAAAAATGAGTTTGGAAATGATGAGATTACGATTCTCCTGGCTTTGCATTTAAATACCGCCGCATTCCGGGAAATGCTGCATTCCCTATTCAAATCCAAGCTCCGTGTGACGCCCCTTTTTGAGTTTATAACCGCTGAAGAACTTACGTTCCGAATCTTCCGCCAGGAAAAACGCAAACCTGAAAAATTGATATATATTTGAACCCTATCATTTTTATAAACTCAATAATAGTCCATGAAAAAGTTCTTTTTTAAGGCCGTAGTGGCCATTTTTGCATTAGGCCTGCATGTTGCGAACGCGCAGCGGGTTGAGCTTCGCTCGGGAGATGTAGGTGTATTATCCGGCCAGAAAACCATCAATGTCGAGTATGATTATTCCAGTTTCGGAGTAGGTAAGTTTGCGACAGAACAGGAGTATCTTGATAAAAAAGCAGGGGAATATAATTCAAAAGAAGCTGGTAAAGGTGATGCCTGGAAAAAGGCCTGGGTCGACGATCGCAAGAACCGCTTTGAGCCAAAGTTTGAGGAGCTCTTTAATAAAGGTTTAGGTGAAAAAGGGGTGCAGGTTGTCCAGTCGCGGCCGGACGCAACCTATACAATGATCGTGCGCACCAAGTTTGTGGAACCGGGTTTTAATGTAGGGGTAATGCGTAAAAATGCTTACGTGGATTACGAGATCGATATTGTTGAATCAAACAATAAATCTACCAAAGTGGCTGAACTCGGTATGCGGAACGTACCTGGATCTATGGCAATGGGAATGGATTTCGATACCGGCGCGCGGCTCGCCGAATCTTATGCAAAAGCAGGAAAAACACTTTCGGCGTTTCTGGACAAGAAGCTCAAATAGTCGTTCACTTCAATATCTAACACGATGAAAAAGTTAATACTTTTTGCTGTGCTACTATGTAATGCGGGGGCGGTGTTGGCGGATAATACGATGGCGGACCTATTCGCCCGAAAAACCAAGCTGGTTTTCCTGGGGCTGGATTTTACGCAGGCTAAATACGTAGGTGCTGTGGGTTTTACGGATCCTACCGCGATCCAGAACCAACATATAGTAAGCTGGAACAATCTGATCGAAATGGAGCCGAAGAAATTCTCACTTCAAAAAGCGTTTAGTCTGGCAGACGATCAATATGTTTCCAGAGTAGAGGATATGGTGAAATTAAATAAGTCGGTTAATGTGGCTGAAAATATCACTGAAACGGAACATGCGATTACGGAAGAGCAGGTAAAAAAATCGGTATCTGAATATGCATTGAGCGAAAAGGACGGGGTAGGCGTCGTGTATGTGGTAGAAAGTTTGAGTAAAACTGCCGAAAGAATGAGCGCCTGGGTCACGTTCATTGATCTTAAAACAAAAAAAGTACTTCACACTGAGCGTGTTGAAGGAAAAGCGGGCGGCTTTGGATTTCGTAACTATTGGGCCGGAGCTGTATATAAGATCACTCAAGAGATCGATTCCAGGCTTTATATGAAGTGGCGTAAAGCTTTTAAAGGATAGAAAATAGAGAGAATTGCTTATTTTTAAAACCAGAATTCAATACCGATACCATATCGCTACCTGATAAGCTGTGATCTGCTTGCCGTTTCGGTGAACATTTCACAGCTTACTGTTTAAATTGATAACCTCTATTGTGAAGATCACGACCTTGATCCTTTCGGGTATCCTTTCCTTATTTTTGTCGGGATGCGGCAAAATGCTTTACCGCGCAGCTGAGAAGGAATATCACAAGGGAATGAAGCAGCAACCCTACGATGCGATCATCGTGCCGGGTTTTCCTTACGACGGTAAAAAGTGGGATATGGTGTTGCAGCTGAGGATTCACTGGGCGCATTACCTGTATTCCAAGGGTTATACCAAAAACATAATTTTCTCCGGATCAGCGGTCGCGACGAAGTATATTGAGAGCCGTGTGATGGCCAACTATGCCGAAGCGCTGGGAGTGCCCCGCGAGCATCTTTTTACAGAGGAAAAAGCGCAGCACAGTACTGAAAATATCTATTATTCGTACAGGCTGGCTAAGGATCAGGGTTTTACAAAAATCGCATTGTCAACTGATCCTATTCAGTCGAGCTATATGAAACGGTTTATCAAACGCTTCGAGCTGCCGATCGGGTTATTGCCTACGGTGATCGATACAGTAAAAACGCTTAATTTGTACGAACCAAAAATTGACGTGACCAATGCGATTGCGGAGAATTTCCAGAAGCTTTCCGACAGAGAAAACTTTTTCCAGCGTTTTCAGGGGACAATGGGCAAATACATTGAGTGGCACGAGGAAGATCTGAAAACGAAGAAACTCAGGCGAAAATTTAAAGACCGGATGATATCCTCTTCTCCGGAGAATCAGGAACCTTAAACGCAAATAATGAAAAAAGAAATGTCCGCCGTTGAGGCTAAGTATGAAGCACAAAAGATAGCATTCGGGCCGATTTATTTCCAGTCGGTAGTCGCATTGCGGGACCTGGGGATTTTGCAATTTATCAGCGAAAACAGAAAGGGTGTCGGGATAGACAAGATCGTTGAAAAACTGGAAGCTTCGGAATATAGTATCCATTTGTTGCTGGAAGCGGCGGAGATCCTTGGGGTGATAGAGATAGAGGAAGATATTGTCAGGATCACCAAAGTGGGCTTTTTTCTTTTGAAAGATGAAATGACCCGGGTCAATATCAATTTTATGAATGATGTTTGCTACCTGGGAGCGAAGAATATGACTGAGAGTTTCATCAACGGCAAACCCGAAGGATTGAAAACGCTAGGCGACTGGCCCACGATCTACGAGGGGCTTTCCGTGCTTCCCGAGCCAGCGAAAACTTCCTGGTTTGAATTTGATCACTACTATTCAGATAATGCTTTTCCTGAGGCACTGAAAATTGTTTTCAAGAAAAAACCAAAACAACTTTTCGATATAGGCGGCAATACCGGAAAATGGTCTTTCGCATGTTGCGCGCACGATCCAAATGTCAGGATCAAGATACTCGACCTGCCGGTCCAGCTTAGGGTAGCGAAAGCAAATGCGACAGAGAAAAATCTGTTGGAACGCATTGATTTTCATCCGATCGACCTGCTGGACACTGCCCAGAGAATTCCGGAGGGCGCTGACGTGATCTGGATGAGCCAGTTCCTGGATTGTTTCTCAAAAGAGCAGATTGTGCAGATTCTGGATAATGCATGTCAGGCGGCTTCTGAGGATACGACGATCTTCATTCTGGAACCATTTTTTGATAACCAGAATTATCCTGCTGCACATTACAGTCTGGTAGCGACGTCCCTGTACTTTACGATTATGGCCAACGGTAACAGTAAAATGTACCGGATCGGCGTAATGAAGGACCTTATCGGGAAGGCGGGTTTGGAAGTGGTCGAAACTTATCCCCTGATCGGAGACAGCTACCATACTATTCTGGAGTGCAGGAAAAAGCGGAAGGCTTAATCCTTTTTGGAATACTAAACGTAGATAGCAAAGCTATGAAGAGGTCAGCGATTGGTTGTTTTTTGTTGTTTCTAATGTTTTCAAATGGCTTCGGAGCCGTTCTGGTTGACAAGAAATCTGTTTACCAAGCACTATCCTCGGGCGAAGAGAAAACGATTGATAAAATGATCTCCCAGCTGGAATCTGAAAAATCTTCCGCTCAGAACAGCGCTTACATCGGCGCATTGACGATGAAAAAGGCCGGTTTTTTAAAAGGTGTAAAAACCAAAGTGAATACCTTCAAAAAAGGGGCTCAGTTGCTGGAAAATGAGATTAAACAAAATCCTGACAAGGTAGAGTTTCGGTTTCTGAGACTAACCGTTCAGGAACATGCGCCCAATGTCTTGAAATATAACAAGCAAATCGACGAAGACAAGAGGGCTGTACTGGCTGGTTACGCGAAGTTAGACGAAGGATTGAAAGCGATTATAGCAGACTACGCAAAGGATTCGAAAGTCCTGAAAGCTGCTGATTTGAAATAAAAATATTTGTATCGATAGTTAAATGGCGAAAGTACTAGTTGTTAATTACTCGCAATCCGGACAGTTGCATGAGATCATCGATAATTTTTTAGCACCTTTTGATCCCTCACAAGTTGAGAGAATAATAATAAAGCCGGTAAAGCCCATAAACTTTCCCTGGACAAGTGAGGTGTTTTATGACACCATGCCGGAATGTGTTTTAGAGGAACCAATTCAATTAGAGCCCGTTAACTACGGTTCGGATAAGTACGATCTCATTGTGATCGGCTATCAACCCTGGTTCCTTTCCCCATCATTACCCATCACGTCACTTTTGCAAGATCCTGATTTCCAGAGGAAATTGAACGGAACTCCGGTTGTGACCATTATAGGTGGGCGAAATATGTGGCTGAATTCACAGGAGAGTATAAAAAAATACATTCGTGAAGCCGGCGGTACTTTGGTTGGGAATATTCCATTGATGGATCGCGAGCCGAACCTGATCAGCGTGCTCACTATTTTCCACTGGATGTTGACGGGCCGCAAGGAGCGGAAATGGAATCTGCTGCCTGTTCCGGGAGTAGGTCAAAGTGATATTGACGGCGCAGGCAGGTTTGGTTCAATTGTGAATAATGCGCTCAAAACCAATGACTTCGCCAATCTGCAAAGACAGATACTGTCTCTGGGGCTTATTGAAATTCCTACCGACATTTGGTTCATCGAAATGCGCGGGAAGAAGATTTTTAAGATATGGGCAGGATTGATCAAGAAAAAAGGAACAACACCGGAGAAGCGAAAATTTTTCGTCAATTTGTTTAAATATTACTTATTAATAGCTCTTTTTGTAGCATCTCCTATCATATTGACGTTCTATTTCGTTTTGATAGCGCCTTTTATGCAAAGTAAAATTAAGAAGGAAAAGGAGTATTTTTACGGAGTCGCTTAGTCGAAGAATTTTACACATTTTGTAGATATAACAGAGCACATCACTTATTAGAGTCAATACTTACCAGTACAATGTCAGAAGCATACATTACCAGAGCTGCTAAATTTCTTCCGAATGAATCCGTACCCAATGAGGAAATGGAGCAGTATTTAGGATTTATAAACGGCAAACCTTCTAAGTCAAAATCAATCGTTTTAAGGAATAACAGGATCAAGAGCCGATATTACGCTTACACGAGGGACGGAGAGCCGACGCACACCAATGCCGAAATGGCCGCGCTCGCGGTGAAAGGTCTTTTTGCATCCGATCCTGAGAAAATCAAAAATGTTGACTTGCTGAGTTGCGGAACGTCCAGTCCGGATCAGATCATGCCTTCTCACGGGGTAATGATCCACGGGTGGTTGCCTGAAACGGGTATGATCGAGGTGGTATCACCATCCGGTGTGTGCTGTGCAGGAATGCATGCGCTGAAATATGCGTACATGTCCATTAAGTTGAAAGACAAGAAAATGGCTGTTGCTGCGGCTTCTGAGCGGTTTTCGCCTTCTTTGCGTGCAGGGCAGTTTGAGGAGGAAGTGCAGCAGCTGATCCGCCTGGAACAAAATCCATATGTATCTTTTGACAAGGATTTCCTTCGCTGGATGCTTTCCGATGGCGCTGGTGCTTTCCTGATCGAAGGCGAACCCAACCCGAATGGACCGTCCCTTAAAATTGAATGGATTGAGGGTTGCTCATTCGCTAACGAAGAGGAAGCGTGTATGTATATGGGTGCGCACAAGCAGGAAGACGGAACTTTGAAGAGCTACAAGGATTTCTCCAATGAGGAAATTCTTGAAAAGTCAATTTTCAGCATTAAGCAGGATGTCAAGCTGTTAAGTGAAAAAATTGTAAAGCTTGGGTTTTCAAACCTTAAAAGTATATTGGACGAAAAAGGGGTGACGATGGATGACGTCGATTATTTCCTGCCACATATTTCCTCTTACTTTTTTGAGAGTAAAATAGAAGATACCCTGAATGAAAATGGAATTCCCGTGCCCAAGGAGAAGTGGTTTACGAATCTCGCGTCGGCGGGAAATGTGGGAGCGGCATCTATTTACATGATGGTTGAAGAGCTATTTAATTGCGGATTGCTTAAAAAGGGCGAAAAGATCCTGTTAGCAGTTCCTGAAAGTTCGAGGTTCTCCTATATGTTCTGTTTGCTGACAGTTTGCTAAAACATATTTTTATTAACTTGGTGTATTAGTCCTACCAAATTTCTGTTTTGAAATCTTGTCGACATGAAAAAGGAAGATTTGCCACAGGAGCCCGGCGCACTTTCCAGGTTGACCCGGGAAGTCTGTTACGTCAAAAATGAAGATGGGAAGTACGAAACTGCATTGAGCGACGGCTGGAATGTGAAAAAGGATGCACTTGACAGTGCCTGGGTTGAAGTGAATGAGCGGATTGAAGAAGCAAGAAAAGCAGTAATGAATGGCGAAAAAAGCCCGATTTACTATTTTATGGAATTGAGATTAATGGACGTGGGAGTACTTTCAGGTTATACGGGAAATTTTACCTTCTTCACGAAAAGACATTTTAAACCTTCTGTTTTCAAAGATCTCAGCGAACGTCAATTGACCAAATACGCCAGTGCCTTCGACATTACTGTAAGTGAGTTGAAAAATTTTAAAGGTTGAAACAGTGAATATTGATAGCACGACTGATGCATTTCATCATGTACAGACAGCGCATTGCGAGAATGGCGTTACCACAGCACTGCTTCGGTACCACGGCCTGGATTTTATGACCGAACCACTCGCATTCGGGATGGGATCGGGTCTTTTTTATATTCAAATTCCTTTTCTGACTATTAATAATGGTCCTGCTATTTCATTCAGAACCATGCCCGGAGCGATATTCAAAAGAACTTGCAGATCGCTTGGAGTTGAAGTTACCCGCAAAAAGTTTTCAAATCCGGTTGCGGCGGAAGCTTTTTTAGATCAAAAAGTAAAAGAAGGCGTGCCGGTAGGCTGCCAGGTCGGCGTATTTCACTTGACTTATTTCCCCAAAGAATACCGGTTTCACTTCAATGCGCACAACCTGATCGTTTATGGAAGCGAAGACAATCGCTATATGATAAGCGATCCGGTGATGGAAGATGTTACTTCACTTTCACGCGAAGAACTGACCCGCGTGCGATTTGCGCAAGGGCCGCTTGCTCCAAAGGGACATATTTATTTTCCCGAAAGCGTAAAGAAGATTTCTGAGGACACGATCCGCAAGGGTATTGTAAAGGGTATTAACCGAAATGTGCGTGATATGCTGCGGATTCCGGGAAATTTCGCGGGCGTGGATGGGATCAGGCACACTGCTGGTCACATTCGGAAATGGCGGGACAAATTGGGGCTGAAAAAAGCCAGCTTGTATCTCGGCCAGATCGTGCGGATGCAGGAAGAGATCGGTACGGGCGGCGGAGGATTCCGGTTTCTTTACGGTGCATTTCTGGAAGAGGCTGCCGCTTACATGCAGGATGACAGACTGTTACAGGTCTCGGAAGATTTTACCAAAGCCGGGGATATGTGGAGAGCCAGTGCGATCAAAATGGCCGGCGTTTATAAAGGTCGGCTCACCGAACAGAAGGATTTTGAAGAGATTGCCGATATGCTGGTGGATATTCGTCTGGTAGAAAAGGAAGCATTTCAAAAGCTTTCCAGATTTAACCTCGGGAAGTGAACAGGATGATGGAATCAGGCGGTCGGGTGTGTATTGAAATTCAACATGTTTCAAAAAAATACAAAGGTGCTCAGGAAAGTAGCCTTTCGGACGTTTCACTGAATATCTTAACCGGTGACGTATTTGGTCTGCTGGGGCCAAACGGTGCTGGGAAAACCACATTAATATCCATTCTCTGCGGCATTGTGCCCGCTAGTTCCGGCGATATCAGTTTTTATGTCGATGGTCAATCGCTATCTAAATCCCAGCGAAAATCCAGGATCGGCTTTGTCCCGCAGGAATACGCATTTTACCAGGAATTGAGCCCGCGCCAGAATCTTGACTATTTCGGGGCAATGTATAACATTCCCAAAACCAAACTGGAAGAGCGGCGGGAGCATTTGCTCCAAGTACTGGGCCTTTCGAAAGCGGCTGATAATAAGGTAGAGACGTTTTCGGGCGGGATGAAACGGCGGGTAAATTTAGCGATCGGCATTATTCATGAGCCAGCCATTTTATTTCTCGACGAACCTACCGTCGGCGTCGATGTGCAAAGCAGAAATGCGATTATTCGGTATCTGCAATCGGTAAATGAAACCGGCACTACCATTATTTACACCTCCCACCACATGTCCGAAGCGGAGGAGTTCTGCAAAAGTATCGCATTGATAGATCATGGTAAGGTTATTGCTGAAGGGGAGATACAGGCACTGAAAACTGCGCACCATGTAGCCAGCCTGCAATCATTATTTATCAACCTGACCGGAGACGCCTACAGGGACTAGGATGTTCAAATTATTTTCCTCACTTCGTAAAGAATTTTTACTGCTTATCAACGATAAGACAGGTCTGGCACTGATGTTTTTGATGCCGCTTTTGCTCGTCTTTATCATTACGATCATCCAGGATAGCGCCTATAAAATGGTGAACGAAAACCAGATTCCGTTGCTCGTAGTTAACCATGACAAAGGTGGGGAAGGGGATAAGCTGGTTAAAGCGCTTAAAAGCTCCTCCCTTTTCAAGATCGATAGCCAGGATCAGATCCCACAACAGTCTTTACGTTCCGAGCTGCTTGCAAGAGGCAAGATGATCGCGCTATTTATCCCGGAGAAATTTTCGGCCGGGCTGGAAAGCAATGCAGGGGACGTGAGCAATATACTTATGGATGATCTGGGGCTTGAATACGATTCTATTGCAAAAGATAAGGTGGATATGCCCAGGCTGTCTTTTTACCACGATCCCGTTTTACAGGATAATTACAGCCAGTCGGTGATGGGCATTGTGCAGTCGTACATGAGCATGATCGAAAACTCACTGATGATCGATAGAATGTATGCAAATATGGACCTGGGTGACAAATCGGAGGTATTGAAGAAAAAAATGATCTTGAACCGGGTGAAGATCGATCAGATTGTTGCCAGCAATAATAACTCTACTGCATTACCCAATTCAACCCAGCATAATGTACCTGCGTGGACGATATTCGCGATGTTTTTTATGGTTGTTTCTCTGGGCAGTAATATTGTAAAGGAGCGGGTAAATGGCAGCTTCCTGCGTTTGAAGACAATGCCGACTACATTTATGCTGGTCATGTTTAGTAAAATGGCCATTTATGTAGTTGTGGCTGTATTTCAGGTGTCACTCACATTCTCAATGGGTATCTGGATACTGCCTAAGCTCGGACTTCCGACGTTATCGGTACCTAATAATTTTCTTGCATTAATAGCAGTTGTATTTGTAAGTAGCATGGCAGCAGTTAGTTACGCCCTCATGATCGGCGCTTTTTCCAAAACGGAACAGCAGGCCAACGGTTTCGGTGCTATATCCATTATCATTTTCGGCGCGATCGGTGGAATCCTGGTCCCGACGTTTGTCATGCCGGGATTTATGCAGTATGCGAGCAACTTTTCGCCGCTCCACTGGTGTCTGGAAGGATTTTATGTATTGTTTTTAAAAGGAGGAAGCTGGAAAGAGCTTGGGCTGGTTTTTTCTTTTTTAGGGATTTTTATACTGATTTGCCAGCTCGCGACATATTTTAAACTCAGGCTCGAAAGAATTATTTAAGTTTGGCCTCCGCAGCATTTAACTACTCATATGGACATAATAAGTTTGAAGCCCATTTTAAAAGGGCAGATTGTACAGTATCTTAATTTATTGGACGTCAATCCGGAAGATATCAAGGACGATGAACCGCTATTCGGCGGTGATTTGGGATTGGATTCGATTGATTCTCTGGAACTTGTCGTGCTGTTGGAAAGAGAATATGGTATTAAGATCAAAAATCCGGCAGAGGGCAGAAAGATTCTGATTGACGTTAACCACATGGCGGAATATATTCTTGCCAATACAAAAGTTGCCTGATCATGGGAAGAGTCCTGGTTACCGGAATGGGCATTATCTCTGCCATTGGAGAAAATCTCTCTCAAAACCATGAGAGCCTTCGCGCCGGGCGTACTGGAATAGGAGACGCAACCTACTTTGAATCGCAATATGCCTCCAAGCTTCCGTTTGGGGAATGCCGCATTTCCAATGATAAATTGAAAGCCTTACTTGGCCTGGAAGACAGCCTTGGGTATACCAGAACCTGTCTGCTGGCCAGCAAGGCATTCGAAGAGGCAATCCAGGATGCCGGTCTCACGAAAGAACAACTTTCTGACGCCGATACTGCTTTTATCTCGGCAAGTACCGTCGGAGGAATGTGCCTTACCGACCAGCTTTACGACGATGCGAATATGAAATCCAGCGGTTCAGAATACCTGGATGCGTACGGATGTTCCGCACATACACTCAGGCTGGTAGACAGATATCAGATCAGCGGATTTACAGACACGATCAATACCGCTTGTTCTTCTTCGGCAAATGCCATTATGCTTGGCGCGAGATTGATTAAAACCGGCCGGGCGAAGCGGGTAATCGTCGGGGGTGTTGATAGCCTTGCGAAATATACGGTCAACGGTTTCAATGCACTAAAAATCCTTTCTGAATCAGCCTGTAAGCCTTTTGATGAGAACCGCGACGGGTTGAACCTGGGCGAGGGAGCCGCATATCTTGTACTAGAATCTGAGGAATGCGCTGCTGGTAAAAAAGTTTATGCAGAAATGTTGGGTTACGGCAATGCAAATGACGCATACCACCCATCCGCAATGTCGGACGAAGCAATCGGCGCTATTCGCTGCATGAAAGAGGCGATTACGATGGCGGGAATTGGCTCTGAAGAGATTGATTATGTCAATGCGCACGGTACGGGCACCAATAATAATGACGACGTTGAGCTGTTTGGTTTGCATGAGCTGTTTGGGGAAATACCGCCGTTCAATTCAACCAAATCGTTTACCGGACACACGCTTGGTGCGGCTGGGGCGGTAGAGGCGATTTACAGTATTCTCAGCATTCTCCACTCCGAACTTTATCCGAGTCTGAATATCAGCAACCCCGTGAAAACATTCGATACGGCGCCTTTGATGGAATTCGAAGCGAACCGCCCGATACGGTACGCGCTTTCCAACTCATTCGGTTTCGGTGGAAACTGCACTTCTCTCGTTTTTGGTCGGGTTAATTAATGCTCCTGCATCAGATCAGTAAGGATCTTTTGTGCAGCTACTGAGATAATCGTCCCCGGTCCGAAAATACCCTTCACACCCGCATCGTACAGAAACTGATAATCCTGAGGGGGAATCACTCCGCCGGCAATCACCATAATATCAGCCCTGCCAATCACTTTAAGGGCATCGATCAGTTCGGGAATCAGCGTTTTGTGTCCCGCAGCGAGGCTGGAAGCGCCGATCACGTGCACATCATTTTCGGCAGCCTGTTGCGCCACTTCCTGTGGGGTTTGAAAAAGGGGGCCAATATCCACGTCGAAACCCAGGTCGGCGAAACTGGTGGCAATCACTTTCGCTCCTCTGTCGTGACCGTCCTGACCCATCTTAGCCACCAATATCCGCGGGCGGCGGCCTTCTATATCTGCAAAATGATCTGAAAGCTCCCGCGCAGCTTTAAAATGCTCGTCGTCCGAGGCTTCCGCCTGATATACCCCTGAAATTGACCTGATCGTTGACTTATACCTCCCAAATTCTTTCTCCATCGCTTCTGAAATTTCACCTAATGAAGCCCTGGCCCGGGCTGCATTGATTGCCAGCGCAAGCAGGTTAGTGTCCATATTTTTTCCGCCGCTGCTCCTGCAAGCATTCGTAATCGCTTCCAGTACCGCTGCTACTTCCCTGCTATCCCGTTGCGCACGAATGCGGCTCAATGCATCAATTTGTGATTGTCTTACTGCCTGATTATCAATTTGCAGCAGCTCAATTGCATCTTCTTCTTCAACCCTGAATTTATTTACACCCACAATAATATCCTTTCCCGAATCAATCCGGGCCTGTTTCCGGGCAGCAGCTTCCTCTATCCGCATTTTCGGTAAACCAGCTTCGATCGCTTTGGTCATTCCGCCGATCTGCTCCACTTCCTCAATCAACTGCCACGCTTTTTTTACCAGTTCATCCGTCAGAAATTCTACATAATATGAACCTCCCCAGGGATCGACGAATTGACAGATATCAGTTTCATATTGGAGAAAAAGCTGCGTATTCCGGGCAATCCGGGCTGAAAAATCAGTAGGCAAAGCCATTGCTTCATCCAGTGAATTGGTGTGTAAAGATTGCGTATGCCCCAGCACCGCAGCCAGCGCCTCTACGGTTGTCCGGGCTACATTATTGTACGGATCCTGCGCGGTAAGGCTATATCCGCTGGTCTGGCAATGCGTGCGCAGCGCCATAGATTTTTCATTTTTTGGGTCAAACTGCCTGACGATTTTTGACCACAATAGCCTGGCAGCGCGCATTTTGGCTATTTCCATAAAATGATTCATCCCAATTCCCCAGAAAAAGGACAGCCTCGGTGCAAAATTGTCAATATCAATTCCTGCGGCAATGCCCGTTCTGATATATTCCAGTCCATCGGCCAGCGTGTAAGCCAGTTCCAGATGTGCCGGCGCGCCCGCTTCGTGCATGTGGTAACCGCTGATACTGATCGAGTTGAAACGGGGCATGAACTGCGATGTGTAAGCAAATATGTCGCCCACGATCCGCATGGAAGGCGCAGGTGGATATATATAGGTATTGCGAACCATGAATTCCTTCAAAATATCATTCTGGATCGTACCTGATAACAGTTCTTTCGAAACGCCCTGTTCTTCCGCCGCTACAATAAAAAATGCCATTATCGGAATCACAGCGCCATTCATGGTCATGGAGACAGACATTTGATCGAG
Organism: Dyadobacter sp. CY343; assembly: GCF_021390335.1. Lineage (GTDB taxonomy): Bacteria > Bacteroidota > Bacteroidia > Cytophagales > Spirosomataceae > Dyadobacter. The sequence goes on from NZ_JAJUXK010000001.1 coordinate 1,490,793, forward strand.
CGGTATCTGATCAAAAAGCATTTTAATATCTTCTACGGTATCGATCGCAACTCCGGCTTTTCCTACATCGCCGGTAACCCTGGGATGGTCCGAGTCGTAGCCGCGGTGCGTAGCCAGGTCAAATGCAACTGACAGACCTTTTTGGCCGGCTGCAAGGTTTCGTTTGTAAAAAGCATTGGATTCGGAGGCGGTCGAAAACCCCGCATATTGGCGGATAGTCCACGGGCGATCGAGATACATGCTGGCGTAGGGGCCCCGGAGAAATGGGGGAGTACCTGCGCCGAACGAAATATGTTCCGAACCTGCAATATCGTCGGAAGTGAACTGGCTCGGCAGGCGAATTCCTTCGCGTGTTGTCGCAAGTTTCCCATTGCTTTTTTTGGGGGAAACAGAAGTAAATTTTTGCTCAGGAATATTCTTAAAATCCGGCTTCATAATGCGTGTTGCTGATTTTTAAAACATTCGGATAGGCGGAGATCTGTTAAAAAAGGCGACGTGCCGGTCGGGGACATATTGCCCGGATTAGAAACCGTTTCCGGCTCTGTAAAACGATTCAGTCCTACCATCAAATTCGTCCCATTCAAATCACTGATCTTTTTGTTGAGAGATTTCCTAAGTTCTTTTTGAACAAAACCATTTTCAAAACAACTGAGTAGTCCACCCTTCTCTTCCACTTCAAGAAACAGCTCCCACGCTGCTGCGGAAAGTTGTTGAGACAGCATTTCGATACTAAAAGATCCGGCGGCAGGATCGGCGACCAGGTCGAGATATCCCTCAAAGGAAAGTACGGAAGAGGTATTCCTCGCAATCCGGTCAGAAAGTGTGGCTGGCCTGGATAAATGATCTTGAAACCCGCTGACTGTCAACGCATCGCACCCGCCAGTCACCGCACTCATTGCCTCCGAGCTCGTGCGGATCAGATTCGTATGACTCGCGCTGTCTGAATGATAAAAGTGTGAGGTTTGCGTATGAATGTATGTGCCTGCTTGCTCGTCGGAAATTTGGTAGGCGAGCGTGATTTTATTTATTAAGTGCCTCAACGCACGTAGCTTGGCAATCTCAGTCAGGTAGGAAGTGCCAATTGAGACAGAGAAAAAGAGCTCATTAAATGCCTGCGCGGCAGACAAACCGGCATTGGTCAGAAGATCCATATAGGTAACCGCGCAGGAAAGTGTAAAGGCAAGCTCCTGAACGGGATCTGCACCATTATTATGGTAAATGTGAGATTCAACCATAACCGAACGAAAGCCTGGCAAGCGTAAGGTATCTCCACTCAAACTGACCACAGAACTTAGAAATGGTTCGAACGAGGCGCCGGTCCGCATCCGGTTTGCAATAGGATCAGATGCAATTCCTCCCTTTAATTGATAACCAGTATTTCCTGACAGCCGCTGAAAGAGCTCGTGAGCGGGCTGGGTACTTTTAAAGAAAAAAGTATGATCGCTCAGACGAATATCTTTAAACAATCTCAAAAAATCATGTGCGGAAAGCATATTGCCGCCCAGCTCGATCCATGCACCGTCGCCACCGGAACTAAGCGCATTTTTGATTTCAGTATTGGTATTTGTAGTGTCCTCAAACCGGATACATGGAAGATTGAGCCAGCTAGGAACAGATTTCTGACATTGCTGCATCGCTGATATTTGCTCCACATCCAGATCCTGGGCGGTGCTATACGCTTCTACTGAAATTGCGCCTGCAACGTTGTATTTCGATAGCAAATCGAATTTATCCTTCAATTCTCTCTGCGCCTGTTTCTCCCAGACAGCCTTATCCGCCGGCGCGAAATCTGCAAAAAGTGAGCTGGACATAGTCGGTTTGGCTTAGGGAAAAAGTGAGCGATATGAGCAAATCTACAAATTTGAACCCATACTTTTTGGTGAGATACTATACGTAAAATAAAACCGCATCGCCCGATTTTTTAATCCGTCTGTTTTTATCAATTGGCTTGGAGTTCGGGCATAATGGTATTAAATTGAACCCTGGACCAATCTTGACAGATCAGGTATTTTTATATCTTTGCCGTCCCTTAAACAAAAATCTGAGTCTTGGTTAATTACACATTGGAAAGAGTTAACACACATACAGAAGTGGACCACGTCTGGAATGCCTGTCTGAGGATCGTTCAGCAGCACATTCCTGACGAAAGTTTTAAGACGTGGTTCGAGCCGATTCGGCCGCTGCGACTGTATGGAAAAGTGCTCACTATCCAGGTTCCGAGCCAGTTTTTTTATGAGTGGCTGGAAGATAATTACGTAAACCTGCTCCGGAAAGCGCTGGATTATGCGATCGGACGGGACGGCATGCTGGAATATTCGATCATTGTCGATAAGGGAAACGACAAGCACCAGCCGCTTACCATGAATGTGTCGACGCCGAAGTCACCGAACTATTCCAAGCCGGATAATTTCGCTACCGACCCGCGCCTGGGCTCGAATCATAAAAGCAAGGACCAGGATTCAATGAATCTGGACACTTATCTGAACCCAAACTACTCATTTGATAATTTTATCGAAGGGGACTGTAACAGGCTCGCTCGCTCGGCCGGTTTTGCTGTTGCGCAACGTCCTGGTCTGACGTCGTTTAACCCGTTGATGATGTACGGTGGGGTAGGATTGGGAAAAACGCATTTGGTGCAGGCGATCGGAAATTACATTATGAACCACTATGAAAATAAGCTGGTACTGTATGTGTCTTCCGAAAAATTTACGAACCAGTTTATTAATTCGATAAAAAATAATACCCTGCAGGACTTCACTGATTTCTATATGAAAGTGGATGTACTAGCCATTGATGATGTTCAGTTTTTGTCAGGAAAAGAAAAAACGCAGGATACCTTCTTTCATATCTTCAACCATTTGCACCAGCTCGGAAAGCAGATCATCATGACGAGCGACCGGCCTCCGCGAGAGCTGCAGGGCTTGCAGGATCGTTTGCTATCCCGCTTTAAATGGGGACTTACCGCCGATTTGCAGGCACCTGATTATGAAACCCGGATCGCGATCATTCAGAAAAAGATCCAGTCGGAAGGTATTTATATTGATTACGATGTAATCGAATACATCGCACACAGTGTTAATTCCAATGTAAGGGAGTTAGAGGGTGTGATCGTTTCATTGATGGCCCAGGCTTCGCTTACGCGCCGGGAAATCGATGTGGAGCTGGCGAAGAATACGCTGAAAAATATCGTCATGAATGAAAATAAGGAAGTCACTATTGATACGATTCAAGAAGTGATCGCCGATTATTTTCAGGTAACGATTGCAGACCTTAAAAGTAAAAGTCGCAAAAAAGAAGTGGTGTACCCACGGCAGCTGGCAATGTTCCTTGCCAAAGAATATACAGATCTTCCTTTGAAGTCAATCGGGTACCATTTTGGTGGCCGCGATCATAGTACAGTCATCCATTCTATACAAAGTATCAACCTGCTGATGGACGAAACGCCGGACGTGGAAGAAACTTTACAGAAGCTTCGCAGTTACTTTAAGTAGCATCTTACGTCTAAAGGGTCAGGAATATTCTCACTTGACTCTGAAACGTTGGTCCCGATCCTATTAAACCGCAATGAAATTAACGATGCAGCCTGGAACAGACTGGTAGAAAAGTCCGGGCAAAGCATTATTTACGCCTTCACTTTTTACCTCGATCTGGTATGCAGCGACTGGAAAGCGCTCGTCTGGTCTTCCGCGGGCGAATATGAGATCATTATGCCGCTGTCGGTCCGCCGGAAATGGGGCTTTGAAATCGTTTACCAGCCGCATTTTTGCCAGTATCTGGGTGTTTTTTCTCAACGGCCAGTTACTGCCGAAGAGATCGCTGCTTTCCTGGCTCAGCTCAATAAGCATTACCGCTACATATCGGCTTATCATTTTAATCCCGATAATCATGAAGTATTGCGGGCTCAGCTTAGTCAGATTGCAGGTATCAAGGTTGAGGAGCAAAAAACACATTGGCTTCCTCTGGATCAGCAATATGAGAAAATAGCAAATGGCTATTCCAGGGACCGCGTGCGGAATTTAAAACGCTCGGAGAAGTCCAGGTGGCGCTATTCGGTCAGCAATCACATTCACCCGCTGATTTTTCTCTTTGTAAATCACCACGCGCGCCGGATCCCGGGAGGTATTAGTCACGCTTCATATCAGACGCTGGAAGCGCTATTTAAAAGTCTGAGCCGAATGCAATGCTGCGATCTGTGGTATGCGCATCGGGACGGGGTTATTCACGCGGGTATCCTGATGATCCGGTTTAGGGGAAAAGCTGTGTTTCTGTTTAATGCGGCCGATGAGATCGGCAGGAAAGATAATGCGAGGACTTTTTTGTTGGATAGCTATATCAAGCTACACGAAGAGAGCGATTTGATCTTAGACTTCGAAAGTCCGATGAAAAGCTCCATCGCATCTTTTTATAAGAGTTTTGGCAGCACTACCGTGCCTTTCTGGAAGATATCCAAGAACCGATTGCCATTTCCGCTCAGGCAGATACAGCATTGGAGAAAACGGAATAAACTCAGAACCAGGTAATTTCTTTACGCAAACCTCTGTATGATTTCAAGTCCATTTCCAACGAGCCGATTTTAAGTTCTACCTCGGCTTTTACCGGTATCTTGTTGGAATCGTCTGTAACCCACAGTCGCATTGCCCCTTCATCCTTGAAAAATTTATTGGTAGGAATCAGTGGGTTAATTCTCAAAACGCGTGTTTTTCCAAATTTGGTTTTGATCACATCTTTCCCCACATATCTGACGCGCAGTTTATAAACTTCTCCGTCGAAAAAAGTAGGTACTTCAATAATCTCGCCTTCGGATACTTTTTCGAAGTTGACCGTGCGCAAAAAGAAGTAGCCGCTGATAATATCGTGTATATTATTGGGGACTGCGAAAGTCTTCGTTTCGTCCTTTACGCTGGATACAGCCTGATCTCTCTGGTGATTAAACATCACCTTTTCCTCTTTTTTATACTTGTTTTCCTGAATTTGCCGCTCAAACATTTGTGGTAGAATAGCCGTGGTATCAATATAGGAACGCCAGGTATCTCTAACCTTCGAGATCAGATCAAATGCGCCCACGGTTCGGCCGGTTACATTCACGCGATAACAGGGGCGGCTATTGATCATCGAGATATTCTTAGAAATCTCGACTTTTGCCTCAGCTGCATTGATAAATCCGTAGTGGACGCGGTATTCAACACGCTCTCCCGTACCAAAACTTTTGTTGGAAACTACTCGGTTTTCGGCAGATTCTCCTTCCATTTGACGGAAAGAAAATAGAAACAATAAGATTGAAGCGGCTAATATCGAAATGGCTATCTTCATACTAATCAGATTATTACATAGAGGGGTACTGCTTTTTTAAATATTGCAGGTAAGCTTTCAGGTCACCCGCGAACTTGCTTTCAAACTCTTTCAAAAATATTTCTTGCTTCGATTTATAAGTCAGGTAACTGATAAAGTATGCATTGTTAGGCAGTTTATCGTCGGCAAGTCGTTTTTTTGTTGTTAACGTTTGGGTCCCCGAAAGAAGTGTGTCCGTGTCATCAATGATCTGTCTGATCAACTGCTTCTTCAAAGTATCCTTTCGGGCATCCGCAGCTTGTTCATTTCCAAATGTTTTGTATAAACTATCAAGTCGCACCGTCCCGCGCAGCATGTGCTGCGAATAGGCGTCGTTATATTTTTTCGAATATTCATAAGTCCGCATTTCGGGAGATTCAGCTCCATATTTATATTTCAAAAATCGGATCGCGCCCTGGTCTCCTACGAAACTTGCCAGGTTCTCATTCAGTTCAAGATTGTTTTTGACAAAAAGTGTACCATGCGTAAGCTCGTGCAGGATCAGATTTGCCAGGCTGCCGTCCTTCCTTTTCAGCATACTGGAAAGGATCGGATCTTTGAGGTAGCCCAACGTCGACCACGCAGAAACGTCCCCGATATCAGTATCCAGCCCTTTTTTGATCAGCTCCTTTTCCTCGGAAACTGCTCTGGTAGAATCGAAAAAGCCTTTGTAAGGAAAAGTCCCGACGATAGGGAAGTGCCACTCGTGAGGTTCAATTTTGTATCTCTCAGAAGCGGTGATCAGCCAGATCAGCGGACGACCGTGCTGGTTGTAAAAAGTAGTATAGTTTTCAGAAGGTTCAAGACCAAGCGAATCCACACCAAACTGCTTGATTTCCTGTATCAAACGGATCCTTCTTTTGAGCGAGTCGGGGAAATTCTGATCGGCCAGGATATCGTCTACCTTCTCTACATTCATCAAAATACTGATCTGTCCGCGCGCCTGCATGAAGCCGTAAGAGAGTACATCGTAATAAAAGATACTCAGTAACAGAATGAGAGCCAGCAAGGCCAGTAATATCTTCTTAATCAATGGAAGCGTATTTTTTCAAGATTGTTAATGTAAAAAGGCCAGCTTTAACCTGCCTCAGCGGCGCAAATCTAATTAAAAGCTGCGAGCCGGTAAGATATCAATAAAATAAGTAATTTTCCGGATACATATCATGGATCTGAGGTAAACGCGCGACTTGCTTTACCTTAAAATCAATGAAATTAACCATTTGAAAACTAGCAATTTGCCTGACTGTTAGCTAACGATTTAGGAATGAGCTTTAAGCCATAAAAAGCATCATTTTTTGCCGAATACTACATTGCTTTATGCTCTGAATTTACTAAATTTACAATTAGAAAAAGACCAGTTTTCAAGCGGTTTTTGTACTGCAAAAGCCGCTTTTTCTATGTACAAACTAACTTTTTGTCACCATTTATGGCACAACCAATTTCCGATAAGGACAACAAACTAAAAGCATTACAGACCACACTTGAAAAGCTGGACAAAACTTATGGTAAAGGCACAGTAATGCGCCTGAGCGACAGTAAGGTTTTGGATATTCCGGTTATCTCTACAGGGTCGCTCGGGCTTGACCTGGCATTAGGAGTAGGAGGCGTGCCGAGAGGTCGCGTCGTTGAGATATATGGCCCGGAATCTTCGGGTAAAACAACGCTGTCAATGCATTGCATTGCAGAGGCACAAAAGAAAGGCGGCCTGGCAGCATTTATTGATGCAGAGCACGCTTTTGACAGGGCGTATGCTGAAAAGCTTGGTATTGATACAAGTAATTTGCTGATCTCCCAGCCTGACAATGGCGAGCAAGCACTTGAAATCGCAGAACATCTGATCAGCAGCGGGGCTGTGGATATTATCGTAATTGACTCCGTCGCTGCACTTGTTCCAAGAGCAGAGCTTGAAGGTGAAATGGGTGAAAGCAAAATGGGTTTGCAGGCAAGATTAATGTCACAGGCCCTTCGCAAGCTAACCGGCGTAATTAACAAAACCGGCTGCTGCTGTATATTCATCAACCAGTTGAGAGAAAAAATCGGTGTGATGTTCGGGAACCCTGAAACTACTACCGGTGGTAATGCACTGAAATACTACGCTTCGGTGCGTCTGGATATTCGCCGCGTCGGACAGATTAAAGAAAGCGCTGACCAGATCCTGGGTAACCGTACCCGTGTGAAAGTGGTGAAAAATAAAGTTGCGCCTCCATTTAAAGTGGTAGAGTTCGACATTATGTATGGTGAAGGTATTTCTAAAGTAGGTGAAGTAATTGACCTTGCTGTGGAACTGGAAATCGTTAAGAAAGCCGGTTCATGGTTCAGCTATGATGGAAACAGGCTAGGACAGGGTAGGGACGCGGTTAAAACGCTTTTGAAAGACAATCCTGAGCTACTGGACGAACTGGAAGCCAAAGTGCGCGGGAAAGTAAGTAACGAGCCCGATTCTTTGATCGACACCAGTGAGCCAAACATTGTAGACGAAGGAGCACCATTATAATTTGAGATTATCGTAAAGTAAAAATGCCCTGCTTTAAAACAGGGCATTTTTTGTTGATATCGAGTTCTATAACTTAAAACGGTTTGCGGTCGTCGTCGTCTTCATCAAAATCAAAGTCTTCATCTTCCGGTCCTGAGAACATACTGCTCACCAGATCCTGAAACTTCATTCCCTGGTCAAGCGATTGCTTTCCGATCAAAGAAAATTCAGCCATTCCGTGTAATGCAAATTCCATCATAAACAGTTTTTCTTCTGCATTGGAATAGGCACTCAGCATATCTACGAAATCGTCCAGGCCGTCGATGGTCTTTAACCTCGCCACATATTCCCTTTCGGTCATATCGCCCGGCATTTCCATTTCATTTCCGGCACCAAACCATTCTATGACCTTCGCATAAGGATTGATCTTGCTCTTTTTCGTTTTTTCAGGATCCGGGAAGAAATTCAGGAATTGTGTCCGAATTGCTTTTCCGATCAGGTTTTGCGCCACGATAACCGGCCCCTCTACTTCACCTTCATAAACAAGCTCGACTTTCCCGCAAATAGCCGAAACTACGCCGTAAAGATCCGAAATACGCACATAAGTAGAAGTTTCGCCATTAATCAGCGCCCGACGCTCAGCTGTACTCAGCAAGCTTTCGTACGCCGAAATTGTCAAACGCGCAGAAACACCGCTTTTGCTATCGACATATTCGCTCTCACGCGCCTCAAATGCGATCTGTTCTATCAGCGTTTTGGCCAGCTCATTTACTTTAACAATCTCTTTTTGCTCAGCCTTAACAACCGCTTCCTGCTCAGTAATTTTCTTGCCTGTTTCGATCGTCTTCGGATAGTGGGTCACAATCTGACTTTCAATCCGGTCTTTCAGCGGCGTGACAATACTTCCGCGGTTGGTATAATCTTCCGGATTGGCAGTGAAAACAAACTGTATATCAAGTGGCAAACGCAGCTTGAAACCACGGATCTGAATATCGCCTTCCTGCAAAATATTGAACAGAGCCACCTGAATACGTGCCTGTAAATCAGGAAGTTCATTGATCACAAAAATACCTCTGTGCGAACGTGGAATTAGTCCGAAATGGATCACGCGTTCGTCTGAATAGGGCAATTTTAAAGTGGCTGCCTTAATAGGATCCACATCACCGATTAAATCCGCAACAGATACATCCGGTGTCGCCAGCTTTTCAGTATAGCGCTCGCTTCTATGCAGCCACGCAATTTCTGTATGATCTCGATGCTCCTCAAGGAAATCCTTCGCATTGCGTGAAAGTGGTTCCAGCGGATCGTCGTGCAACTCGGAGCCTTTGATATAAGGAATATATTCATCGAGCAGATCCACCATCATCCGGGCAATACGCGTTTTAGCCTGTCCGCGCAATCCCAGGAAATTGATATTATGCATCGAAAGGATAGCTCTTTCCACATCCGGAATGACCGTTTCCTCATAGCCCCAGATACCGGGGAAAATATTTTCTTTTAGCCTGATCTTCGTAATCAGATTATCTCTTAACTCCTGCTTGATGGAACGTGTCTGATAACCTGCCTTTTTAAGTTCGCCGAGCGTCTGGATACCCAGTCGTTCTGAACTGGTAAGCTGTGAGTAATTCATGTATGATAATCTAAGTTAGCGCGCATAGGCAACCGAACGCATCTCGCGGATCACAGTGATCTTGATTTGTCCGGGGTATTGCATTTCTTTTTCTATTTTTTGAGATATATCAAATGACAACATACCTGCTTTTTCATCGGAAACATTTTCTGCGTCAATAATCACCCGCAACTCGCGTCCTGCCTGGATCGCGTAGCACTTCTCAACTCCCTCGAATGAAAGGGCCATATTTTCCAGGTCGCGCAGACGCTGAATGTAGGATTCCATCATTTCGCGGCGAGCACCCGGACGTGAGCCTGAAATAGCATCACAAACCTGGATGATCGGAGACAGGATACTCGTCATTTCAATCTCATCATGGTGAGCTCCGATTGCATTGCATACTTCCGGATTCTCTTTGTATTTCTTCGCAAGTTCCATTCCAAGTATTGCGTGCGGCAGGTCAGATTCTTCCGGCCAAACCTTACCAATATCGTGCAACAGTCCGGCTCTTTTAGCCAGTTTCGTATTCAGGCCCAATTCCGACGCCATCGTCGCGCAGAGCTTAGCCACTTCCCGGGAGTGTTGCAGCAGGTTTTGTCCGTAAGACGAGCGGAAACGCATTCTTCCGATCATTTTGACCAACTCTGGGTGCAGGCCGTGAATCCCCATATCGATCACAGTACGCTCACCGATTTCCACGATTTCATCGTCAATATTCTTGCGCGTTTTGGCAACTACTTCTTCAATCCTGGCAGGGTGAATCCGGCCGTCCTGAACAAGTCTGTGTAGTGAAAGTCGCGCGATTTCTCTTCTAACCGGATCAAAACCAGAGATTACGATCGCTTCCGGGGTATCGTCCACAATAATCTCCACACCAGTTGCTGCTTCCAGGGCGCGTATATTTCTACCTTCTCTACCAATGATCTTACCCTTAATATCATCATTTTCAATATTGAAAACAGATACGCAGTTCTCAATCGCATGCTCGGCAGCGGTGCGCTGTATGGTCTCAATAACGATTTTCTTAGCTTCTTTGGTGGCGGTAAGGCGGGCTTCTTCCATCGCACTTTTCACATACGATCCCGCTCTTGTGTCTGCTTCTGCTTTCAGCGCGTCGATCAGTTGCTCGCGAGCCTGCTCGGCAGTCAGGTTAGCTATCTTTTCAAGTTGTGTAACCTGCTGTTGTAGTGATTTTTCCGCTTCTTCCTTCCGTTTTGTAGCAATTTCAAGCTGCTGGTTGAGGTTGTTTTTCAGCGTTTCCAGTTCGTTTTCGCGGCGCTTATTTTGCTCCTGCGCCTGGTTCATGCTTTGCTCGCGCTGTTTCAGTTTCTGCTCGTTGCTTTGAAGGATGGTGCGTTTCTTGTTAGCGTCTTCTTCGAACTCTGTTTTGAGTCTTAAGTATTTTTCTTTGGCTTCAAGGATCCGGTCTTTTTTGATATTCTCAGCGGCACTTTCAGCATTTCGGAGAATTTCGGCTGCCCGTTCCTGGGCTTCCTTTTCCTTTTGATCAAAGGATCGCTGGAAAATGTATTTACCTGCAAAAATTCCCACACCGATGGCGATGATATCGGAGAGGACTACGATGAAAAACAAAGAATTTGACATTTCCATAATGGTTTATATATAGTTGGTTTTACCGACTACACCAATGCTAAAAATGCCGAAAGTGAAGGAGTTAAAAGAAGTATTAGAAGATTTTGAAATTAAAGGGTTGCTCTACAGTTGTTAGCTTTCAATGGCACCGGAGATTGCTTCATCCAGTTTCTCTACTCTGTTTTTAAAAGCCAGAATCAGATCATCCATCTGCTCCTGGTTCCGCTGCAATGCCACAAGGCACTCAATGGAAGTCAGCGCGATGGCTTCGATGTCTCCGTATACTTTTCCTCTTAATTTATGCTGTTGCACGCGATGCAAGAACACCTCATACCCATCCCTGTAAAATTTCTCCTGATCCGCCGGAACGCTCAGTTTGAAACCTCTGTCCAGCAGTTTTATAAAGACAGAAACGTCTGGATTAGGTATGCTATTTTTTTTCATAAGGTATCTTCAAGCAATTCTATGCACTTATCAATCTCCTGGATATATCTTTCAACTGAGTCTTTCAGCTCGGCAATTCCGCTTGTTGGTGTCAGTTTACTAGTGACAATTTTAGCGAAAGTTTTGGACTTATTAAAGTCTTTTTCCAAACTCCCGCTTTTTTTCTTCAATTCCCTTGACTCTTCTTTTAGCTTATTATTGGCCTGCTTAAGCTCGGCATTTTCGCGCTGAAGCTCCGAAATTGTCCAGCTTAATTTTTCTTTTGTGTTGATCAAAAACTCAAGTTTCCTTTCCAGGTCAGATAGTTTGTGTTCAATAATGCGCTCAATGCTTCTTTCCATTTGTCAGCCTGATGAATTTTGATCAAACAAATTATTGCTTCCAGTCTATTTTCTGATCACGGCTTCAAACTCTTTTTCATAAGCATTGATCAATCGCTGCATCGACTTGTCGATCACTTTATCTGTTAGCGTCTGCTGCTCGTCTTGCAGAATAAAACTGATTGAATAGGACTTTTTGCCTTCCAGATTAGCCCCTTCATACACATCAAATACATTCACAGAACGCAGCAACTGGCGTTCGGTCCGGTAGGCGATCTGTTTGAGCTCTTCAAAAGTGATTTTCTTATTAACAACAATAGAAAGGTCCCTTCTCACTTCCGGGAACTTTGGTACCTCGCGGTATTCCACTGCTGCACTATATTGACGCAACAAATATTCCCAGTCGAAATCTGCGAAATAGACAGGTGCCTTGATATCGAGCTTTTTGGTAACAGCCGCATTCAGCAAGCCAAGTGTCACTACTGGTTTTTTGTTGGCAAATAGTGTCAATCCGCTTTTAAAAATAGCTTTGTCGGCCTCCTGCTTTTCAACTTCCCTGATCTTTAAAGAAGCCAAAACCTGAGTTACGAATGCAGCCAGGTCGTGGAATGTCACTTCGCGCGACTTTTCAGTCCAGGATTCCTGCTGGATATTGCCAGTAAGAAACAAGGATAATCTTTCCTTTTCTACATACTTATCGCCGGACTGGTGATAGGTTTTGCCAAATTCAAATAATTTCAGATCACGCTGCCTGCGGTTTACATTATGCGCTATCACCTCTAATCCTGAGAAAAGCAGCGTTTGACGCATTACCGACAGATCTTCGCTCAGGTAATTCAGAATTTTCACCGGCTCACCAAAAAGACTATCTCCCAGCGACTGCTGATATTCTGCTTTGGTCAACGAGTTGTTGATCATTTCGTTAAATCCGTTGCCTGCCAGTAATTCAGAAGCACGTAACCGCAGCTTTTCCGGATCATTTACAGGAAAGTCTGACAAGAACTCCGAGCTCATTGACTCAGAAAGTTCTACCTGACCGAAGCCGTAAATGCGCAAAATTTCCTCAATCACATCCGCTTCACGCTGCACATCAACCCTGTAAGGAGGCACGATTGCGGTGAAAGTTGCGTCAGTATCATTCTCAACCTGAATATCAAGGTTACTTAAAATACTTTTGATCAACTCCTTATCAAGTGTTTTTCCGATCAACCGGTTGATATTCCGGTATTTCATATCAACCCTGAAATCCTCGATCGGCTCAGGATAAATATCAACGATATCGGAAGAAACCTGGCCGCCGGCGATTTCCTGGATCAACAGGGCTGCGCGCTTCAATGCAAAAAGCGGCATATTCGGATCGGTACCACGTTCAAAGCGGAACGAAGAATCTGTTTTCAGGCTGAAACGCTGGGCAGTTTTGCGAACCCAGGCCGGCGAGAAATAAGCAGATTCCAGGAAAATAGAAGTGGTTTCAGAAGAAACGCCCGAAGTTGCTCCACCGAAAACACCTGCAATGCACATCGGCTCCGGCGCAGTACCGTCACCTGCATTACAAACCATCAGATCGGTAGCCGACAATTTCCTTTCAACTCCATCGAGGGTAACAAACGGGGTACCTTCTGCCAATGTAGTCACGATCACTTTACCGCCTTTTATTTTGGCAGCGTCGTAAGCATGCATCGGCTGGCCCAGCTCGTGACACACGTAATTGGTAATATCTACAATATTATTGATCGTCCGGATTCCGATCGTTTGCAAACGCTGTTTCAGCCAGTCGGGCGATTCGCCTACTGTGATTCCCGAGATCGTCAGTCCTGTAAATCGGGGAGAGGCTTCCTGGTTACGCACTTCAACCGGAATGGAAAGATCCTGATTCGCTACTGCAAATCCGGCTACCGACGGAAGCGCGACTGGCCGGTTCAAAACTGCTTTCAAATCCCGCGCTACACCGAAATGGGAAGCCGCGTCGGCACGGTTGGGGGTTAAGCCAATTTCTATTAAATAATCGGAAGAAATACCGAAATAGTCGCTGGCTGGTGTCCCATTCGCTGCGTCGGTATTTAAAACCAGAATACCATCGTGGGAAGTGCCCATTCCCAATTCGTCTTCGGCGCAGATCATACCTTCCGACAATGCGCCGCGGATCTTGGATTTTTTCAGCACCAGAGGCTGCTCACTGCCGGTTGGGTAAAGTACAGCGCCGACAGTAGCAACAATCACTTTCTGGCCAGCCGCCACATTAGGAGCACCGCAAACAATAGACAGCGGGTTTTCACCACCTACGTCCACGGTAGTTAGGCTTAGTCTGTCAGCTTCCGGATGTTTTTCACAAGTCAATACCTGCCCGACTACTACGCCCTGCAAGCCTCCTTTTACGGATTCAATCTCTTCTATTGCTTCCACTTCCAGCCCGGTAGCTGTGAGCAGTTTCCCGATTTCTTCGGGATTTTCGTTAATTTCAATGAGGTCTTTAAGCCACTTATAAGAGATCTTCATGCGAATACTATAATGATAATAAAAGCGGCTTTGTCGTAAAACCGCCTTTATGCAAAAATAATGATTTAGTTGGAACGCGACTTTGTCAAATGCACTACAAATGACTTTTTCTATATGCCAGCCGGCCTATTCGTGCACCGCGCTTTCGATCAGCTCACCAGCCTCAATAGGTATAGTCAGCTTGTTTTCAGCTGGCGGAACCGGGCAGGCGTAAGATTCCTGGTATACACAATAGGGATTATACGCTTTGTTAAAATCCAGGATCAGCATATTGTTTTTGATATCGGCAACCGGGTAGTCAATGTAGCGGCCACCTCCGTAAGTCTGCTTTCCGCTGGTGGCATCCTGAAAAAGTACGGAGATAACGCCTTCATTTTTAAGTAGCAGCAACTTCTGAGCTTCGCCCATGATCGTAAAATTCGCATAGCCGTATTTTTCATATTTCTCGCTGGTACCGTCGGTATATTTCACGATCATTTCCTTATCATCATTCATATAAGGAGAAACGGTAGCTTTCACGCGGAATGTCATATTCGGATCGAAATAATGCAGTCCGTGGAAGCTCGTTTTGTCCGCAATAGGGGAGTCTTCCTGGGTTCGGAACTGCTCATCTTTGGCCGCTCTTTCTTCAAGAAGCTTGGTTTTGTATTGCTGTGGGTCAACTGCGGCGAGGGGATCATTGCCGGAAGAAAAATTTTCGATCACGAAGTAGGCCAGAATAGCGATAACCATCGCGATCGTGCTGTAACGGATCACTTTATTTTTAAACATAACTAAAACGGTAATGGTAAACGGTTTGCAAACTTACACCTTATGCCAGCATGGAAAAAAGTATCCCGGCATTATTTACTTTTTTGTGATATTTTTGAAATTTCGCACAAAACCGGTTTGCGTTGTTGATTGAAATATACCTAAATTGACCTGGCAAATAATTAAAACCAATACCTGACCCATCGTATGTCATACACCAAGCGAGTACTCATTGCCGAAGACAGTTCAGTAATTCAAAATCTGGCAAGGAAAATTCTGGAATTTCAACATTATGAAATTACCTCAGTGAAAAATGGCGAACAAGTATTGCAGCTTCTTGAAAAAGAGGATTTCGATATTATTTTGCTTGATATCAATATGCCTGTGATGGACGGAATGGAATGCGCAAGAAGCATCCGTAAATTGCCTAACGAGAAAAAGGCCAAAACGCCGATCGTAGCGATCACAGGGAATGCTAAAAATTATTCAGAAGAGGATTTTAAAGAGGCAGGATTTGATGATGCGCTGATGAAGCCTTTGAATTTTGACCGCCTGGTTGAAGTGGTGGCGCATTTGACAGAATAAAACCGAATGAGGATCACATTTTTAGGGACCGGCACATCACAGGGGATACCAGTTATAGCCTGTGAATGTGCCGTTTGCCGTTCTAATGACCAGCATAACAAACGTTTACGCGCCTCCGTGTTGATCGAAACACAAGGCCGGACCTTTGTAATTGATACAGGTCCGGATTTTCGACAGCAGATGCTCCGGGCTGATGTAAAGCACCTGGACGCGGCCATATTCACTCACCAGCACAAAGACCACACTGCCGGACTGGACGATATCCGCGCATTCAACCACCGCCAGCAGCAGGATATGCCGCTTTATGGCCGGGCAGAAGTATTGAACCAGATCCGCAACGAATTTTCCTACGCTTTTTCGGAAACTCGCTACCCCGGCGTGCCGCATTTCGAAATGCATGCTATTGAGAACAAGCCATTCGATGTATTGGGGGTCAATGTAATTCCTATTGAAGTAATGCACCACAAGCTGCCCGTTTACGGTTTCAGGATCGGCGACTTTACTTACATTACCGATGCCAATTTTATCTCAGAGAAAGAACAGGAAAAAATAAAGGGTTCGAAGATTTTAGTGTTGGATACTTTACAGAAAGAGCCTCACTTATCTCATTTCACGCTTGCTCAGGCTCTTGAACTGATTGAAAAACTGCAAGTTCCACAAGCATATCTCACGCACATCAGCCATAAGCTGGGCTTGCACGCTGTGATAGAAACCGAACTTCCTGACCATGTAAGACTGGGCTACGACGGGCTGGTTTTAGAAATCGACTAAATAGAATTATAAACCATAACTAACCCACTGCATCAAGAGCGCAGTCAGGTATCCCCCGTAAGTCCCTATTGCATAGCCCAAAATAGCCAGCAATACCCCGACTGGCGCGAGCGATGGGTGAAATGAAGCCGCTACAACCGAAGCCGAAGCCGAGCCGCCCACATTCGCCTGACTGCCGACCGCCAGGAAAAAGAATGGTATCTTCAACCATTTACAAACTGCGATCAATATCACGGCATGAATGCTGATCCAGATCAGCCCGATTGCAAAAAGGCCCGGATTATCTGCAACTGCGCCCAGGTCCATTTGCATTCCGATCGTTGCCACGAGCACGTAAAGAAATACGGTACCCAGCTTCGAAGCCCCGGTATATTCGAGTTTACGCGCCGGAGTTGCCGATAAAATGATCCCGATCAAAGTGGCAATGCTGATTACCCAGAAAAAGTTGGAAGTAAGGCTGTACTTTTCCAGTCCAGGATAATTTTGGGCGAGATAAGGTGTGATCAGCTCGGCCAGCCCGTGCGCCAGGCCGGTTGCGCCGAAACCGACGGCTGCCATTAATATGTAATCTTTCACCAGCGGATTCCGCTCATTGGCCTGGATTTCGCCCGCCATGTGCAATTTAACATCTTCCACCAGCTGGCTGTCTGCGCCCAGCATCTTGTCTATTCTCGCCGCAATACCAGCTCCGTAGATCAACACCGCCATCCAGAGCTCGGCCACTAATACATCAACCGCGACCATCTGGGAGAACAATACGTCACTGGGTCTGAAAACTTCCCGTAGCGCGGTCTGATTCGCGCCTCCGCCGATCCAACTTCCAGCGATCGTCGCCAAACCCCGCCAGACTTCATCCGGACCTTCGCCTGCAACCGTTTGCGGACTGATGCTTCCCACGATCCAAAGCGCCAGCGGCCCGCCGATCATGATCCCGGCCGTACCTACCAGCATGGCGATCAATGCTTTCGGGCCAAGTTTGGCAAGTGACTTCCAGTCCATTCCCACCGTAAAGAACACCAGGCAGGCGGGCAGGAAATATTTGGATACAACCGGATAAAGCTGCGAACCGGGTCCGTCGACGATCCCGAAAGAATTGAGCAGGCCGGGAATAAAATAACAGAGCAACAGCGGTGGGATAATGCCGTAAAAGCGCTTCCAGGATCTTGAATCGAGCGACGCAGTGAAAAATATTGCGCCCAGGATCGCCATTAAAATTCCCAGTACGACAGCGTCGTTTTTAATCATCGTCTCAGGTGGGGTTAAGGTCTTGCGGCAAAAATAGCTTTGTTTTTGAAATATAGCCCAAATGCAGCGGCTATCGAATGCGGGGTGGTTGTTTAACTGCTTTTTTTAGGATAATTTACGTATAGATTGACAGTACCATCTGTTAAAATTATTCACTATGGCGATTTATAACTTATCAGTTAATGAGAAGAAAGTAAAGGTGGACGTTGAGCCCGACATGCCTTTGCTTTGGGTTTTGAGAGATTTTGCAGGGCTAAAAGGAACAAAATTCGGCTGTGGAATGGCGATGTGCGGCGCCTGCACCGTGCATTTAAATGGTCAGCCGGCGCGCTCCTGCCAGACGCCGGTTTCGAGTGTAGGTAAAAGCGACAAGATCACGACGATTGAAGGGATTGGCGACGGGAAAATGCATATCATCCAAAAAGCCTGGATCGAGGAGCAGGTACCGCAATGCGGCTACTGTCAATCGGGACAGATCATGTCGGCCGTGGCGCTTTTGAAGTCCAATCCAAAGCCTACCGATACTGATATTGACGCGGCAATGAGCGGAAACCTTTGTCGCTGTGGCACTTACGACCGGATCCGCAAAGCGATCCACCGCGCCGCCGAAGAAATTAAGGTTTCGGAAAGCGGAATCGGGAAGAGGTAATAGCATCAGAAAGTCGACAGCATATAAGCCCAACAAATCTTGGAAAATATAAAAAACTCACGCCGTAACTTCCTGAAAACCTCCGCAGTTGCCTCCTTTGGGCTTGCATTGGGGATATCGGGATTTACGAAAGATGCCTCGCTGAAAAAGATCAGTGCGGCGATCCTGAAACTTGAAATCAATCCATTTATTATCATTGATACTGCCGGCAATATCACGCTGGTTAACCCGCGCCCCGATATGGGCCAGGGCTCTACGCAGGCGGTACCTTCGCTGCTCGCCGAAGAATTGGAGGTAAGTCTGAACAAAGTTCTGATCGTGCAGAGCGACGGAAACGGCAAATATGGAAGCCAGACTTCCGGGGGCAGCAGCTCTGTGCGCGAACTGTGGCTGCCGATCCGGAAAGCAGGTGCGGCGGCGCGCGAAATGCTGACAACAACTGCGGCGAAGCGATGGAATGTGCCGGTTTCTGAATGCAGGGCCGAGGATGGAAAAATTATTCACACGACTGGAAAATCGCTGACTTACGGCGAGCTGGCCGACGACGCTTCCAAACTAGAAATCCCCAAAGAGCCGAAACTGAAAGAGGCCAAGGATTTTAAGATTATCGGAAAATATAATCGGCGCTTGGATGTGCCGGAAAGGGTGACGGGCCAGGCGGTTTATGGTATTGATGTGGACGTGCCGGGCATGGTTTACGCCAGTATCCTGCATTCGCCTGCAATTCACGGCAAAGTTGTATCTATTGACGATTCGGAAACCAGGAAAGTGAAGGGCGTTTTGCAGGTGATCAAAACAGAGCGCACCATGCCGCACCGCACTTCGGAAGCTGTGGCGGTGGTTGCTACCAATTACTGGGCGGCATTGAAAGGAAAAAAGGCGCTCAAAGTGAAGTGGGATAATGCGGGCTACGAAAAGTCACTGAATACCGCAGACTATTTTGCGGCAACCACCCAGGCTGCGCTAAAACCGGGTATTAACTTCGAAGAAAAGGGAGATTTCTCCGCCAAATTTGCGGCAGCAAAGGAAAAACTGGAAGCCAACTACGAAACGCCATTTCTTGCGCACGCGCCTATTGAGCCTGAAAACGCGATTGCGCACGTGAAGGACGATGGATCGGTTGAAATATGGGCGCCGGTGCAAGGCCCGGACTGGACTTTGCGGGACGTTTGTGGTTACCTGAAAGTCAAGCCAGAGCAGGTCAAGATCAATGTGGCATTGCTGGGCGGCGCTTTCGGCAGGAAAGCTTACCACGATTTCGTTTTAGAAGCCTGTCATATTTCTAAACAGGTTAAGAAGCCCGTGAAAGTAATCTGGTCGAGGGAGGATGATATTTCGCAGGGACCTTACCGCCCGGGGATGCTCAGTCACATGCAGGGTTTTGTGGATAATGGAAAAATTACCGGTTTTCATCACCATACTATTGGCGAATCTATTGCGGGTCAGGTTTTTAAGGGTTTGAAAGAAGATGAAGCTGACTCGTGGATAGGCGGCGAGTTGAGTGTTGAAAACAGCAAATATCAGTTTGATGCTGCGTCAAAAGTGAGCTGGACGAATGTGAAAACCGATATTCCGGTTGTCTGGTGGCGGTCGGTGTACGCGTCCAACTTCGGTTGGGGACAGGAATGTTTTGTAGATGAGCTGGCGCATCTGGCCAAGAAAGATCCCCTAAAAGCGCGTCTGGAAATACTGCCCGACGAACGTTTTCAAAAAGTACTGAATACCCTTGCCGAAAAGGCGAACTGGGACGAAAAACTGCCTGAGGGGAGCGGAAAGGGTATTGCAGTGTTCAAATCCTTTGGAAGCATTTCGGCCTGCTGCATTACTGTTACCAAAAAAGACCAGGGCGTACGCATTGATAAAGTCGTTTCGGTGATCGACTGCGGGTATTATGTCAATCCTGATAATGTAAAAGCGCAGACGGAAGGTAACATCGTAATGGGTTTGACGGCCGCAATCAAAGACGGGATCACATTCACAAACGGTATCTGCGACCAGACGAATTTCCACCAATACAACATTCTGCGCCTGAACGAAACGCCGAAAATGGAGGTGCATATTGTCGATAGCGGCAGTGTTCCCGGCGGAGTAGGTGAGCCGGGTTTGCCGCCTATTGCGCCTGCATTAGGTAATGCAGTATTTGCCGCAACGGGTAGGCGCATTCGAAAACTGCCGTTTGATATCAGTAATCTGGGCTAATTGGTTCTGGTTTGATTTTAAATATAGAAACTTGCAAAAAATAAAAAGTAGCAGCGCCACCCGGCACTGCTACTTTTGTTTAAAACAATATAAAACTATTCAGCTCCGTCCGTTTTCGCTCTTGCAACAGCGAATTCACCTACCTTATGTCCCGTCGACAAGCCGGCTTCGCAATCAAACCGGTAGTGGATCAAACCATAAATGCGGGAAACCGAGGCTTCGTTGGCCATTGCTTCCAGTTTCTGTTTTTCTGATGGGAAAATATGCGTCAGCAATTCTGCGGCAGCACCTGAGAATGTCGAGTGTCCCGAGGTATAGGAAGGGAAATTCGGCAATCCTACTGAGGTTTTCACCTTCCGGTCCATTTGGTTTGGGCGTGGATAATAGTAATAATACTTAGCGTCCCAGCATGCAATTCCGGCATCCTGCAGAGTGGTACCCAGCAGTGCCAGTGTGCGCGCAGTTCTTATTTCGCTGAATTTGTTCTCATGACAAAGGTTGGCAGCGCGGCGGTGCCAATGTCCCGGAGGCGTGTAGCTTCCCACCCCGTCGGACCAGAAGCTGGCGATCCGTGCCTGCTCGCGTGTCTGATTTTTAGCGATAGTAGTCAGCTCATCCATATTTTTCTTAAACTCGGCGCTACCGATCGCAGGAGGCGGTGTCGGGCGGAGTGTTGGTACGGTTTGCGCATCAAAGTTCCATGGCTTTACAAAACCGTAAGTTGGCAGCATGGGCGGGCGGGGAGGGAATTCCTGACTAACCCAGGGCTCTGCAATACCGATTGCTTTCGCATTGGCGATCATCTCTGCGGTTTTAGCCTGATTGTTGGCTGCACCCATTCCGTCGGTTTTGGCTCTTGCCATTATTTTTTCGCCAACTGCTTTTCCCAACGCAGCACCGGCTTCAATATCACTCGCTACATTCATTCCTGCCCACATGCGGCTTTCCTTGTGCTCTTTCAGTTTTTGTTCCAGGTAAGGCACTTCACCCGGGAACATCGCTTTCAGGATTTGAAAAGATGCTTCTGCCACCACCGCATCTTCGGAAGGATAGGAAGGCAGGTCGGTGACCGGCAGCAGTGTCTTGATCTCCCCGTCGTTTTTGGAAGGAGCTTGCCGGTTGTATTTGAACTTGTAATTCCAGGCACTTACTAGCGCATCGTATTGGGCCACGCTCAGGTAAGCGAGCGCGCGGGCTGTATAAGGCGGGTTGGCAAATGGGAATTTAGGATCTGCCAGCGGATTTGCCGGATCTGGCACAGGGTATTTTCCGTCCTGGTTAGATGCAGGTGGTGTATTGTAGCGCGCCGCCAGCTCCCGACCGATCTCATTCCAGCGATATACAGCGCCCGCTCCCCAGAAGTTCACCTTCTCTTTCTGCTGCGGCGTGGCTGCATTCACAACTTCTTTGAGCTTTTTAAGCTCGGTTTTGTAATAATCGGTTGTGATCGCTTCTGGCTGAGCAACATTTATTTCGTTCGAGGATGCCAACACGTATGGTTTCCAGTCACCTGCCTTTTCATCCAGGCTTGACGGATCGTTGATTCCGGCAGTTGGCTCATTTACATTTTTATTACAAGAAAAAAGAGCCAGTGAGAAAATGACAACCAACCCCGGCAGGACGGTTTTGAATGGGTATATATTTAATTTTTTCATTTCAAAAAGAAGAATATCGTTTATTTCTTGTCAGCCTTTGCATAGCGAAACTGATACAGTACGCCCGCTGAAAAGGCAGTAGTTTGTCCCACATTTGAACCCGCCACTACATACGCAGCGCGCGCATTTACACCAATGTTTTTAGGTTGATATTTGGCATACACCCCAACAGTCGTCGATTTCATATTGTTGGTCGGGAATGGCATATCGTTTCTGCGGATGTAATCCCCGCCGTCGCACGCACCAGTTTCTACATAACCCTCAGCCTGAATAGCCCGTTTTAAATATCCCAAGCGCACTGCGCCATCGTAAGCATTAGGTACGCGAACCTGATTTGAACTGTAAAGCTTGTCGTCGGCCTGGTAGGAATCGCGGTCAATCTGGATATTGCTGCGGAAAATGTAGCTGGCATGCGCGGTCAAATAAATACCGCTTTTGTGCCGATAACTTGCCAGAAGCCGCGCAGTAGCAGTTTTGCATTGCATTCCAATTGACATCGGCATAAAATCGGCAACATAATTGGTGATCGGAACAGAGCCGCCTGCGATCGCGTGCAGCGAAAATCCTGACACGTTCACAAACCTGTATTTCAACCAGCCGGAAGCGTCCTGAAATCCGCGCTGCCACATCAGGTTACCTGTGCTCGCCTGCGTCCATACGTAAGGCAGGGCCACGATCAGGTTCAGATTTTTCACAATACCAACCGCGAGCATGGGCATCACACTTTGCGTCGTGTGCGTTCCAATATTGAGATTGCTTCTTTTGAGAGAATTTTCCCAATACTTATCCCAGGAACTATGGTTGTAAGACACAGCCAGACAGGCCGTTTTACTGCCCATATAAATGGCATCGTTTGGCATTTGAGCAAATGCAGAAGAAATGGAGACAGCCAGCGTTGCGCAACAAACAGTAAGCGACCGCCGAACTTTGAGTAAAGTACTGATCATACACAAATTAGATAGAATGAAATACCCCCTTGGATACACAGAACCGGAAACGGCCTGCGTAAGTGGATGGAAAGAATGTTAGAAGCTGGTAATCAGCAGTGCTCGGGCGGCGGGGTATTGAGCTGGCTTGTGCAAGACAAGTAAATGTCAGGATTCAGTGTCTGATATTTTGCGGGAATGGTAAAAACGGGCCGGCAGGCAACTTCGAAGTTGTGGGTTGCGGCAGGAACGTAGCTATTTAAGAGATTACTAAACAGTTTAATTGCTTTACTATAAGGGCTTTGCGGCTGCTCAGCTTTCGTGTCACTTAACATTTCCATCGCTCCTGCCAGCTCTACAAAGCGGTCGCGCGCGCCCTGGTTGGATTCGAGTGTGATGTATAAGGTGTCATTGGAATGCAAAACCTGCACCGGATTGTAAAATTCATTTTCTGTCCGGATCAACCCTTTTATTTCGCCTGAGATTTCAACATCGCCTGAATAGGGTAGGGAAGGGTGGTACATTTTGATCATCTTCTGATCTCCACGTGGGCCTGAAACTGCGGCTACCTGGTAATCCTTTTCAAAGTAAAGCACAGCGAAACTTAGCCCAAACATGTGGTAGAGCAATAAGAGCATCAAGCCGATCGGTGCTATTCTTTTCAATTTCAAGAGGATTTGTATTCAAATGTAAATAAAAAGATGGCATATAAACAAGAAGATTTATAATACAAAAGTGGCTAGCCCTAAATGAGTTGTAAGTCACCTCCGGTGAATAAATATCCAGCCCCGAGCGATTTGTTTGTATAGCCCGAATCCGTATTTTTCGCGCAGCATAATCAGCTACTTACATTTGTATACGCCACATTGATAGGAAACAAAAATGAAAAGATCCAACATTCAACCGATGCCGCCATTTTTTGACAGGTACATTAATATCATCGAAGATATTGACCTTTTCGATGCCTTCGAAAAGCACACGCCTTCGACTGTTTATGTTGAAATCGCGAAACTGGAGGCGATGGGAGACCGGGTATATGCGCCGGGAAAATGGACTATGAAAGACATTTTGCAGCACGTAGTCGATAACGAGCGGATCATGGCCTACCGCGCGCTTCGCTTTTCAAGGGGAGACAAAACGCCGCTGGCAGGTTACGAGGAAGAGCTACTGGCCGCCAATACCCTGGCTGAGACGCGGAGCATTGGCGATCTGATGGAAGAATTTGAGCAAGTTCGCACTGCTACCATTCCTCTTTTCAGGAATATGAGCGAGTCAATGCTTATGAGTGCAGGAACGGCAGATGGAAAGCAGATCACGCCACTCGCACTGGGCTTTGTGATCCTCGGGCATCCCGTTCACCACATGAATGTGATCCGCGAGCGTTACTTTCCGTTATTATGACCCGCCGCCAAGCTGTTCAAGCGCTTTTTCAACTTCTGTAACAGGCAGCTGACAGGCTTTATTGTAACAGATATAGATGGCTGTTTTTGAGTTGATCTCCGTTCGGTGTTGCAAAAGCGGCAACTCGGAAGCCGTTTTCGTTCCCATTACTATTTTATTCGGGACGAAAAAGCGGTCGAAATCTTTGCGGATTGCGTCCGCGTCGTTACCTATGATCGCTATCTCGGCAGTTGGGATTGCCCGGGTGCAATATACTGCCGCCCAGTTACTCACCCACTGCACGTCGGTCAGGATCAGTTTCGACATTTTGGAAAGCATCTGGTCAGCCATTTCAATGTACTCAAACTTATCGAGCATCATTCCCAGGCTGTACAGGTTCTGGGCCATGATTGAATTTGAGCTTGGAATCACGTTATCAAAAAGCTCCTTTTTACGCGCGATCAATGCCTCACCGTAAGTATTGGTAAAATGAAAGAAGTTTTCGGTTTGGTCAAAAAAGTTGGTGATCGTGTATGCGGCGAGCTGATCTGCTTTGATGAGCCAGTTTTCATCGAAACTGATCTGATAAAGCGCGACATACCCTTGAATGACAGCCGCATAATCCTCTAAAAAGCCTGTGACGGATGATTTTCCGTTTTTGTGGCTGTGGAAAAGCTTGTTCTCAACGGTCATCGACGAAGCGATAAATTCTCCAATAGAAAGCGCCAGTTCCCGGATATTTTCATCACCCAGCGCGCGGTAGCATTCAGCTAATCCTTTAATCAACAGTCCGTTCCAAGATGCGAGTA
Organism: Dyadobacter sp. CY343; assembly: GCF_021390335.1. Lineage (GTDB taxonomy): Bacteria > Bacteroidota > Bacteroidia > Cytophagales > Spirosomataceae > Dyadobacter. Next base: position 1,516,028 of record NZ_JAJUXK010000001.1, read on the forward strand.
TTTTGTCGTCAAGACCGGGGCGGATTTTTTCCTGACGTTTTTCGAAAAGTTTCTTTAATACGTCTTCATATTTCTCCTCAAACTGATCCGTGTATACTCCCGCCGATTTCGCAGCCTGCGCAGGCGTTTCGGTCAGGTGCAAGTGATTGTAGCCGTGTTCCCAGTTTCCTGCTTGGGATATATTGTAAATTTTGGAGAACCACTCAAAGTCCTCACCCAGGATTTCGGTAAGCTCGCTTTGCGTCCAGATGTAATATTTACCTTCAATACCTTCACTGTCAGCATCTAATGCAGAATAAAACCCACCCTCGGGGCTACGCATTTCGCTGGAAAGCCACTTGATCGTCTGCCTGATCCGGTTGGCATACAATGGGTTTCGGGTGAGTGAATAGGCTTCGGCAAAAATTTCCAGTAGCTGCGCATTATCATAGAGCATTTTCTCGAAATGCGGAATAAACCACTCATCATCAACCGAGTAACGCGCCCAGCCGCCGCCAACATGGTCATAAATACCACCGAGTGCAATGCGGTTCAGCGATAATTCAATATGCCGAAGTGCCTCCGGATTTTGACTTACATCATAATAGCGCAGCAGAAACTTGTAAATGGAAGGCATGGGAAACTTCGGCGCCCGGTCCATTCCACCTTTATAGTTATCAAAATTTTTCTGCAAAGTCTCAAACATTCCGTCCAGATTCTCGGCCTCAAATCCACCGGTAGTAGCTGTAAGGCCAAATTTCTCAGACTCTGAAACAACCATATTCTCCACAAAACCCTCTGCCGATTTGGCCAGCTCGTCGTAATGATCGGTAAATGCGGTTTGAATACTTTTAAGTAGCTGCGTCCAGTTTTGAGGCGGCAGGTAAGTAACCCCGTAAAACGGCTTAGCATCCGGCAGCAGGAATACATTCAGCGGCCAGCCGCCACGCACGCCCATTGCTTGCACCGCGTCCATATATACCGCGTCTACATCGGGCCGCTCTTCCCGATCGACTTTAATGCAGACGAAATACGCATTCATCACCGCCGCAATGTCCTCTTTTTCAAAGCATTCCCTTTCCATAACGTGGCACCAGTGGCAAGCCGAATAGCCAATGCTGACCAGGATCGGTTTGCGCTCTTCCTTCGCTTTTTGCAGGGCTAAATCTCCCCATGGGTACCAATCGACGGGGTTATGGGCGTGCTGCAAAAGATATGGGCTGGTTTCCTCGCTGAGTCGGTTCATGATTAACTTACTGGTTTACAACTACTTTTCTTGTAATTGTCTGTTTGAAAGTCTCGAAGCGGGCAAAATACATGCCAGCAGCGAGTCGCGGTAAGGTGAGCGTTTCTCTGGTTTCCCCAGCCTTCGGTTTTAATTTCTTTTGAAATACCACCTGACCCTTTGTATTGGTAAGTGAAAAATTCACATCAGAAACGCCATTTACGCCCGAAAGAACCACATTCAACTCCCGGTTTGCTAAATGCGGAAAAATGTATGCGTCAGAAAGCATCGGCTGGCTTGAATTGACAGAATCGTTGAGGTCGAACTTGCAGAGGAAGACTTCTTTACCGGTGACCGTGATCGTTCGGGACCAACCCTGGTATGAGACGCCGATCGTAGTCTGCTGATTGTCGGCCGCATACGGATTTTGTGCGGCGATCAGGATCTCTTCACCCTTAACCACACCACGCCAGACCGGGTTTTGCTGTTCCATGTGATCCCGCGCCGACTGGGGAATTACGAGCTGGTAGGCGCCTTCAAACATACTCTTGAATTCGGAGAGGCGATATAGTCCGTAAATGAAGTGCTCGTAAGCGCCATAATTTTCCTGGCGATCACCCGGAAAAAACGGATTTTCCCACATCCATAACCCTTTCGCACCTGAAAAAAACGGAAATATCGCAGTCGCCTCAGCCTGGAAATCGGCGATCAGCGGCGTATTCGGATCATAACTGTCGTGAATGCGCATCCAAATAAACGGAATCACGGGCTTGTCGCTCCAAGCTGCATTGGCCTCAATATTAAAGAGCAGATAGGAGAGGTAATCCTTTCCGATCGGGTTATCGTAGCCGTAATAGTAGTAGGGTGAAGGCGATTGAAAATCCAATGCATTATAAAAACTTCCTCCAATCTTGCCCGCATTGTCCTGCGTAAGGTAATGCGTGCGCGCCGGGTTGGTACGCCAGTCCTGCCAGGAATTGGCGGTGATATTCAGCCAGGTATTGCGGACTGGTACGTCGCTGTAACTGGTTATGCTCGCCGTTACGCCTTTGGCCCTCAGTCTGTTGATCGCCTCTGTGTACCACCAGCGCATATCTCTTTTATACGTATTAAGAAAATCGGCATCAGACAAATTTCTGTAATTGGCAGGGATCGCAGCATTGGTTTTCAATGCTAGAATATCACGGTCTTCCCGCTGCATCCGCTCAATATCCAGGCATACAATATCGACATCGGTTACTGTATTTGCGAAATTGTCCCAATAGCTGCGGTAAACGGCGGTATCATTTCCCCACGGACTTCTCAAAACATTATCTGCCCAAGGCTGCTGTCCGCTCGATGTAGCCACTCCGTACCAGAGTACCGCCCGGTTCTGGCGGGGAAGTGAACCGGGCTCCGGGCCGCTGAATGCAGCAATATGACTGAACCCGTGCTTCAATGGGCGGGACTGGGTGTCACCAAAGCGCGGCCCGCTGTATATGATCTTAAAAGGGAGCGAAAATTCAGGAAACTTATCCCATTCAATGCTATTGTTGCCGCTCACCGGATTTAGCACATAACCTGGCTCACAGTCCTGGCCAAGGCAGGTAACCCCGGTAAAGATTGCAAGTAGAATGCCACTGAGAAAACCCTTAAAATTGTTTTTAGTAGATAATATCATAAGATAGGCCCGACAAATTCGTTACTTTTGTAATGTGTGCAATGTTAATTTTCCGTGAAAGCTCAAAGGATTGACCGCCATATCGATGATTGCCTTGAATCTTAAAATAAAGAAGAATATGAAAAAATTACTGCTGCTATCCTGCTTATTTCTGGCGCTTTTTGTGTCAGCTTGTGACAAGGACAAAGATAAGAACGAAACGCCTCAGCCAACAGAGAAGGACAAAATACTGGTCAATTATCCCTGGCGCATGTCCACTGTGACAGACCTTACCGGCAAGGATATTCCAATGAACCAGCTCAATACCCAGACGCAGGCGATCAAGTCCGTGATGGATATTCAGTTCAGACAAAACAATACGACTGTCGCGATCGATCAGAAATCCAAACAGGTTATCAATGGTGGTACCTGGTATCTGATTGAGGACAACAAACTGCTGGACATTGACATTTCAGGATTCAAAGGAAAGTTTGGCGTAGAAGAACTGACCAACAGCAAAATGCGTCTGAAGAGCACCATGCCGGTCAATGGAAAGGATCAGGAAACGATCATGGTTTTTGAGCCGGTAATCTGATTAGATATTAAGGATATAATAATTTGCGAAGGCGGCGGAATTAATCTGCCGCTTTTCTTATTTTGTGTCAAATATTTTTGAATGAAAAAGAATAACCCTTCTATTATCAATGCCTGGTGTATGTACGACTGGGCCAATTCGGTACACGCATTGGTGATCGTATCCAGCATTTTTCCAGTCTATTTCTCGGCCACGGCCCTGGCTGCATCGGGCAGCGGCCAGGTTGATTTTTTCGGGTTTCAAATTAAAAGCTCGGTTCTGTTTTCCTACACGGTTTCAGTCTCATTTCTGATCACTGCATTACTGGTTCCGATATGCACGGCGATAGCGGATTACACCGGAACGAAAAAGCGTTTTATGCAGCTTTTCTGCTATACCGGCGCGCTGAGCTGCATGCTCTTATATTTTTTTACAAAAGAGACATTACTTCCTTCGATATTCCTTTTCGGGTTGAGCTTGATAGGTTGGAGCGGAAGCATTGTTTTCTACGATTCCTACCTGCCGGAAATAGCCACCGAGGACAACTTCGACCGGATCAGTGCGCGGGGGTTTTCAATGGGTTATCTGGGTAGTGTATTGCTGCTGCTTTTTAATTTAAGCATGGTTTTGTTTCCTGATTTTTACGGAATTACGCAAAAGTCGCTGCCGGCGCGGATTTCCTTTTTTACTGTTGGAATATGGTGGGTTTTGTTCGCGCAGATTCCTTTTTACTATTTACCCAAAGGAAATCGCGGCAAACAGCGAAGCGGCAACTGGATATTCAATGGTTTTGCCCAGCTGCGGAAAGTATATACCAGGCTTCGCGAGCAGCCTTACCTGGCTAAGTTTTTAAGCGCCTTTTTTATCTATACCATGGGGCTGCGCACGGTGATGTACGTGGCCACTATTTTTGGAGCGACCGAGCTGCGGCTGCCTTCCCAGAGTTTGATTATCACGGTTTTACTGATCCAGCTGGTCGGTATTGCGGGCTCCTATACTTTCGCGTGGCTATCTGGGCAGATTGGTAATATTTATGCTTTGATGATAGGGGTTTTTATATGGATTGGTATTTGCACCGGCGCTTATTATACGACCGAAGCTATGGAATTTTATGTGATTGCCTGTACGGTTGGTATGGTTATGGGTGGAATTCAGTCGCTTTCCCGCTCGACATTTTCAAAGCTGATTCCCGAAAATGTGACCGATACAGCATCCTATTTCAGTTTTTACGATGTGACTGAAAAGCTCGCGATCGTGGTAGGAACATTTATCTATGGATTTGTAGAGCAGCTAACCGGCAGTATGCGCAACAGTATCCTGGCATTGCTGGTGATCTTCGTGCTGGGGCTGGTGCTTTTATCGAGAATTCCCTCGCGCAAGCTTTACCATTTCGAATTGGAAACGAAGGAAAATTAATTTAATATCGCGCCCTGACAGGATGTTAGCTCAGCTGGTTCAGAGCGCCGCCTTGACAGGGCGGAGGTCAGCGGTTCGAACCCGCTACGTCCTACTAAGAACTCGCTGGTAACATACGGCGAGTTTTTGTTTTTTTATCCCAATACCTATATTCCCAGGTAATTCACTCCACGCTTTCTTCTTTTTAAGTACATTACCTTTCCACCGATAACAAAGGCGCTATGGAACTTACCGACAGACAGTGGCAATTGTTTGATTTTGTGAAGCAAATGCACGGTTCGCAAAAGCGGAAGTATTCGGGCCAGCCATATTATACCCATTTGCTGAGCGTGGCTGACCGGGTCAGTGCGTATCCGCAAACAGGTTGTGAGATCGAGATCGCGCTTTGTCATGATCTGATCGAGGATACCGAATGCTCGCTGGCAACGCTCTCATCGCTGCTGATGAGCCTGGGCTATGATATTGCAGAGGATACGCAGATCCTGGCAGGGGTGGATGATCTTACTGATAAATACACGACTGTCAAATATCCCAAACTGAACAGAAAACAGAGAAAGCAAATGGAAGCGGCCCGGATCATTTTGTCCCGCCCCATTGCGCAAACTGTCAAATACGCTGATATTATAGACAATATCCAATCGATTATTGCCAACGATCCGTCTTTTGCAAAAGTATACCTGGCCGAAATAGACCAGTATATCTGGCGGATCGATAAAGGTAACCCGGCACTTTATGCTGAATGCTGCCGGCTGTTTACTGCTGCTTACGAAAGTTTGCAACGCAAGCGGCACGTCTAAAACGATTTTGATAATCACTTTTAAAACAACAATATGAATTCATCAGAGCAAAGAGACTTTGAGCACATTACCCCCACAGAAGAAGAGGTAAATGAAACAATCCGTCAAATTCAGGCCAGGCTCGCAGACGTAGGATCGGGAAGTAGCGCAGACGAGCCTCTTTCGCAGGGTTACCGGCTGGCATTACAAATTTTAACAGAAAGATCCGAAGATTACACCGACATTCCCTTGGAGGCCAGCTCTGAAAAGGCCAAGGCAATTACTGTTCTGGCTATCAACTATTTGAAAGGAGAAAGCTCACGACAGGTTTTGCTGGATATCTTTTCAGACTGAGCAGCCGCAAATCGCTGGCATAGTTCTTATCCCGGATCAATCTTCATCAGGCTGAAATATTACTGCTCCATTTATTGACACGCAATGCAAAATCACACCAATTACGGCTCGTCCAATAGCAAGGAAGGATCCTTGGATACACAAACTTTTTTAGAAGATCTGCCTCGCGCCGTTCTCAGACCAAACGAATACATTTTGCTGGACGGTGAATGGCAATTTGCGGTTGACCCCGACGATATAGGGGTAACCGAGAATTGGTATGTCCAGCATCACTATGCGCAAACAGCGCATTGGCCCGGGAGTGTAGAGCAGCATCTGGCTGCCACCCAGCGGGAAAATTCTTCCTGGAAAGACAAGATAGTCGTTTGGTATGAGCGCGAATTTGCATTGCCGGAGCCTGCATCCTCTGGGGAAGAAGACGATAGCATGCTGCAATTGACCTTTGGCGCGTGCGGATATGAGACCCAGGTTTGGCTGAATGGGCATTTACTTTCGACGATCGAGGGGGAGGCAGTCCATATGGGGGAGTATACGTCTTTTTCGTATGAACTTGAAATGCTGCAAGCTGTCAACAGGCTGACTGTCAGAGTTGCCAGTAGTATGGACGCAGATACCACTCGTGGAAAGCAGGAATCGCACGTTTACAAGCGAGGCGGGATCTGGTATCAGACTTTTACCGGCGCTGTTCGCAGTATCTGGCTTGAAAAAGTGGAACGAAACCGCCTTCGTTCGCGGGTAGGAGTGGTTAGTATTATTGAAGATAATCTGGTGCGGTTTACGCTCACTACCCGTATTCACGATCCGGGCAAATACAAGATCAGGTTGAAAGTCTTTCAAATTATTGATAAACAAGAAGATAGGCTGGCGGCTGAGGATGAATTTGAACTGACTCTGGAAGCAGGGCAAAAATCGCAGCGGCTTGTGGTGGACCTGCCTGACGCGCAGCTATGGTCGGTAGCTAACCCGAATCTGTACCGCCTGATCGCTCAGCTTATAGACGAGAAAGAGACCATATCTCAGATCGAGACCAAATTTGGTCTTAGAAAATTTGAGGCGAGAGGCAGCCGGATGTATCTTAATAACGAGCCCATTTATCTGGACGGAATTTTGTACCAACCGGGAAATTCCACTTATGACCAGATTAAAAAGCACTTGCTGGCGATGAAGGAATTGGGCTGTAACCTGGTTCGTATCCACATTGCTGGCGTGGACCCGCGCATTTACAAGCTGGCCGATAAGATTGGTATGTTGCTTTGGGTAGAGGTTCCGAGCCCGCACCAGTCCACGATGAAGAGTCGAGAAAATCATCAGGCAGAATTGATGCGCATGCTGACATTGATCGGAACACATCCATCGGTGGTAATATGGAGTCTTTATAATGAAGACTGGGGCGCGCAGGATATTGCGCATAATGTTGAAACCCGCCAGTACATAATTAATATGTACCACTACATGCAGATCGCCTACCCACAATTCTTAGTGGTGGACAATGATGGCTGGCAGCACATTTCCTTTGAGGGGCGGCTCAAATCTGATCTTTTGACGGCACATTTATACACGCCTGACCTGGAAAATTGGAAAAGAATGCTCGATGAGCTGACTTCCGGCAATATGCAAACTGTCGCCGCTTTTCCGCTTGTTGTCGGTGATCCTTACTTTTTTAGAAAGCAAGTGCCGCTGGTTGTAAGTGAGTGGGGCGGTTTTGGCTTCAAAGATTACGGTGGCCCCGCAGACGATGCTGCCCGTGCCACCCAGATCAGTCTATTCAAAGCAGAGCTAAGAAAGCGCGCGATCTCGGGCGACGTTTACACGCAGGCAACCAACATCGAAGATGAAAGAAACGGCCTGATCGACCCTGAAACGGGCGAGTTGAATGTTCCTGCAGGGTTGCTGGCTTCGGGTGGGGGGAATCGTTGATAGAAGATAATTAGGATAAAACATAAAAAAGCCCGCACCATTCGGCGCGGGCTTTCTCTTTATAAAAACTATTATCAAAGCGTTCTCTTCACCTCGCGAAGCTCGAAGCTTTCGATGATGTCGCCGACTTCGATGTCGTTGTAATTTTTGATACTCAGACCGCATTCGTAGCCGTTTCTAACTTCCTGAACGTCGTCTTTGTAGCGTTTCAGTGAGTCGATTTCGCCGGTGTAAAGTACGATACCATCTCTAACCACGCGGATTTTGTTATTGCGTTTCACGTAACCGTCTGTTACATAACATCCTGCAATCGTACCGATCCGGCTGATTTTGAACACCTCACGAATTTCGATATTACCTGTGATAATCTCTTCGATCGTCGGTGCAAGCATACCGGTCATCGCATCCTTAATCTCCTCGATCGCATTATAAATAACCGAGTAGTGACGAATTTCTATTTGATCCTGTTCTGCCATTTTCTTCGCATTCGAAGAAGGACGAACCTGGAATCCAACAATGATCGCGTCAGCTGCGATGGCAAGGTTAACATCCGATTCGGAGATTTGACCTACCGCTTTGTGGATGATATTTACCTGAACCTCATTAGTTGAAAGTTGCAGCAATGAATCCGAAAGTGCTTCCACAGATCCATCCACGTCACCTTTGACAATCAGGTTCAATTCACGGAAACTACCGATCGCCTTACGACGGCCAATTTCTTCCAGCGTAATGTGTTTGCGGGTCCGAATCGATTGCTCTCTCTGGATCTGCTCACGCTTGGTAGCAATATCACGCGCGTCACGCTCATTCTCGAAAACGTTAAAACGGTCACCAGCCTGTGGCGCTCCATTCAAACCAAGTAGCTGTACTGGCATAGATGGTCCGGCGGTTTTAAGCTTTTTACCAAGGTAATCGGTCATCGCTTTCACCTTACCGAAGTGCGCTCCGGCAAGAACCACATCTCCCACTTTCAATGTACCGGTTTCAACAAGGATTGTAGTAACGTATCCGCGTCCTTTATCCAAAGATGCTTCTACTACTGTTCCAATCGCGCGTCGGTTCGGATTTGCTTTCAGCTCTAACAATTCAGCTTCCAGCAATACTTTCTCTAAAAGAAGATCAATACCTAAACCAGATTTGGATGAGATTTCCTGGGTCTGATATTTACCACCCCATTCTTCTACCAAAATGTTCATATTGGCAAGCTCTTCGCGTATCTTCTCGGTGTTGGCACCGGCTTTATCTATTTTACTGAATGCAAATACGATTGGCGCTCCTGCAACTTGTGCGTGGTTAATCGCTTCACGCGTTTGCGGCATGATGCTATCGTCTGCTGCAATTACAATAATGACAACGTCTGTAACCTTTGCACCACGGGCACGCATCGCGGTAAATGCTTCGTGACCCGGTGTATCCAGGAACGTAACCTGCTTACCCGTTTTGGTTTTTACACTATATGCACCAATGTGCTGGGTAATACCACCCGCTTCGCCACTTGCTACGTTTTCCTGACGGATATAATCGAGTAGAGATGTTTTACCGTGGTCAACGTGACCCATTACGGTGACGATTGGTGCACGATCGATCAGACTTTCCTCCGTATCAACTTCTTCTACTACATCGTTTTGAACTTCCTCTTCTGCCGAAATGAATGCGACTTCGAAGCCAAATTCGTCGGCAATGAATGTAATCGCTTCTGCGTCAAGGCGCTGGTTGATCGAAACGAACATACCCATGCTCATACAAACAGAGATAACTTCCTGAACGGTAACGTCCATCAGTGAAGCAAGGTCGTTGGCCGAGACAAACTCGGTAACGCGCAATACTTTTGTTTCCTCTTCACCCAGGCCGTTCGGATCGTTCTGATCGGCGCGATCACGGCGACGTCCGCCTTTCCCGCGGGCCATATTTCTGGTGTTTCCACCGCCCATACGGGCCATGGTTGCCTTGATATTGTCAGAAACTTCTTTATCAGAAACTTCTTCGCGTCTGCCGCCTCTTCTGTTATTGGTACTACCTGCACGGTTACCGGTACTTGGCCTGGCATTAGCCGACTGTGTACCTGATTGCGCGGGTGTAGTTCCGGCAGCAGGAGTACTTGTTCTGTTTCCTGTCGTCGTAGTGCCCTGGGTTCTTCCGGTTGTCGATGCAGCGTCGGTGGTAGTAGTAGCCGGTTTGGTTTCACCTGGTACCGCTGATCCGTCACGGATTCGCTTGCGTTTTCTGCGACGTTTTTTATCAGCCGCAGAGTCGCTGGACGCTACGGGATCTTTTTTCTTAGCTTTATCAGAAGGAAGTTCAATTTTTCCAACAACACGAAGTCCGCGAAGCTGCTCGCCACGTGCTTCTATCAGTTCAGAACCTGCCGGCTCAACTGCCGCCGCAATTTCAGGCTGGGCCGAAGGTGTCTCTGCTTCAACTTGTGTTTCTTTCGGAGCTTCCGGAGCAACAGCAGGTTTTTCAACTTCAACTTCAACTTCTGCTTTCGGTTCAGTGACTGGTTTTGACTCTGCAACCACCGGCTCGACCGGTTTTTCAACTTCCTGAACTTTAACTGGCGCTTCGGGCGCTTTCTCAGCCTCCGGCTTTGGTTCCGGCTCAGCAGGTTCGGGCTTCTCTACCACTTTTGCGACAGGGGCCACTACTTCCGGTTCTTTTGCAACAGGAGGAGCGACCGGTTCAGGCGCCGGAGCTGGTTTTGGCTCTTCTACCGGCGCAGGAGCTTGTGGCTGAACAGAACGTTTCTGATCCAGATCAATTTTGCCTACAACCTTAATACCAGGCAACCTGTTTTCAACCACAGGCTGTGGCGCAGCAGCTTTTTCCTCTTCTACTGCGGGCTTTTCTTCAGGTTTTTGGGCATTACGGAAATACAGGATCCCGTCAACATCACTTTTGACTTTATCCTCTTTTATTTCAACAGGAGCCTCTACCGGCGCAGGTCTCTGAGTAAGTGATGACCGAAGGTCGTCAGACTTGAAATCCTTGGCTAGAAACTCGATTTGATCAGAATTAACTTTGGTATTTGGATTACTTTCCACCTTATACCCCTTGGCAGACAGATGATCCACGATCGTAGTAATTCCCACGTTCAGGATCCGTGCCACTTGGCTAAGGCGCATCATTTTATCTTCTGCCATATTAGCAATTAATAGAAAAAAAGTTTTGCATTATTGCAGTCCCGGTCACTATGGCCGGGCATGCCAGTTTATTATATTATTCAAATTCTTTCCGAAGTATTTCCAGTACTTCTTCGACTGTCGCTTCTTCCAGGTCAGTTCTCCTAACAAGTTCTTCTTTATTAAGAGCCAAAACACTTTTAGCAGTATCCAAACCTATCTTATGCAGTTCACTGATGATCCATTCGTCGATTTCGTCAGAGAATTCAGTCAAATCGACATCTTCGTCATTCTGCTCTTCTACATCTCTGAATACATCAATTTCCATCCCTACCAGCTTGCCTGCAAGCTTGATGTTCTGGCCGCCCTTCCCGATTGCGAGTGATACCTGATCCGGTTTTAAGAATACCGAAACACGTTTTGCATCACGATCGATCTGCATTGAACTAACCTTCGCAGGGCTTAATGCACGGCTGATCAACAGTTCTAGGTTGTCAGTATAATTTATTACATCAATATTCTCATTTCCAAGTTCCCGCACAATCGAGTGTATCCTTGAACCTTTCATACCAACACAAGCACCCACCGGGTCAATTCTGTCGTCGTAAGATTCAACTGCGACTTTGGCGCGTTCCCCTGGTTCACGAACAACTCTTCTTACTGATATAATTCCATCATATATCTCAGGAATCTCAACTTCGAATAGTCTTTCAAGAAACATCGGTGATGTTCTCGACAATGTGATTTTCGGCGATCCGTTGTTCATTTCCACTTTATGGATCACAGATTTAACTGATTCTCCTTTGCGGAAACGGTCTTTTGAAATCTGCTCGTTACGCGGTAAGGAAAGCTCGTTTCCTTCCGAATCCACAATGATCACCTCGTGTCTGAGTGTTTGATAAACTTCTCCGGTGATCATTTCACCAACCTGATCCTTGTATTTCTCGAACATGATTTCTTTTTCCATGTCCTTGATTTTCTGAATCAGTGTCTGACGCGCTGTTTGAACAAGTCTGCGGCCAAATTCTACCAGTTTAACTTCTTCTGCCACTTCTTCACCTACTTCAAAATCGCTCTGGATCTTGCGGGCTTCTGCAAGGGGTATCTTATTATAGTCCCAGATATCCTCCGAGTTATCGTCAACGATTTCCCTAGTGCGCCACATTTCGAGGTCACCACTTTCAGGGTTAATAATTACATCAAAATTATCGTCCGTGCCATATTTCTTGCGAATCATGGTACGAAATACCTCTTCTAAAACACTGATCATGGTTGGACGATCAATGTTTTTAGAGTTTGCAAACTCCGCGAATGATTCAATTAATATTCCGCTATCCATTGCTTATTTAAAGAATATTTGCTGATACTAAGTTATACATATTATGTCATTGATTACAAGACAGTAAAGGCTTTCCGTCCTGGAATCTCATTTAAATGATATTTCAACTAATGCCTTTGCTATCTCATCCAGAGAAATTTTTCGTTCCAGCAGACTTTCATCAACGGGCGTTTTAGATTTCTTTTTCGGCAATGGTAATTTGATATTGATCTCTTCCTCGCTGGCATCGGTTAAAGCGCCACTGATCACTTCCCCTGTTTTCAAGGTAACTTTTAGATTCCTTCCAACATTTTTCTTGTATTGTCGCGGCAGGACCAGGGGTTGATCCAAACCAGGTGAAGAAACTTCAAGTGTGTATGCCTCTGTGATCAGATCCAGTTCTTCGAGTTGCTTGGCCAGCCGGCGACTGATAGAAGTACACTGCTGAATTGTAATCCCTTCATCACTGTCTACCAGAATCGATATTTTCTGGCTAAGCTTGGAAGGCTTGGTGACAATGTCAACTAAATAACAATCACCATCTTCCAGTAATGGAGCCAATAAAACTTCTATATTTTCCTTTATTGTCATGAAGACTTTGTGCAAATAAAAAAGGGGATTGGCGTCCCCCTCAATCAATCGATCAAAATAGAATAGGATGCAAAGGTAAAACTATTTTATCACATCTACAACTGACGGAAGGTCTTCAAAATTGATATTCAATGCCTATTTTTGCCAAAAGAACATAGATTTGATGGGTAGTATTGAAAAGTTTTTGTGGTTTTTATATAAGTGTTTTTCATTCTATACACTTGTCGTTTATGCCCTGATCCTGTGGATTCCTTTTGATGGCTGGGTGGCGGGATTTATGATGATGTCATTCCCCGTCGTAATCCTGGTTCATGTCATTTCTTTGCCGGTTTGGTTTGTTGTTAAAAAGCAAAAGGCACTGTTGCCGCTGGCCTTGATCTTGCTGGGAGGCATTTTTCTGGACAGAACTTATGCTTTCGGAAATTCACGTAGTGAAGACGGACACGACTCTGCCGGCAGCTTCCGGGTGCTGAGCTACAATACCCAGGTTTTTATGCGCAATGCAGGTACCAGTGATGATGTAAGGAAAGAGCAGGTCAGGGAAATGAAAAACTGGATCGCTGAAAACGGCGATGTGCTCTGTATGCCAGAGTTTTACGACGAAGGTAGGGCGATGTTTAAGACAACTAAATACTTCGAAGGCCGTGGCTTCAGGCATTCTGTCAGATATGAGCACGCGCCAATCAGGTGGGGGCAATATGTTGGACTCGCTCTGTTTTCAAAGTACCCTATCGTCAGCAGCCAGGATACGATTTTTGAAGCGCAGAATGGGATGATCAGGGCTGATCTAAAAATAGGTAAGGATACTGTGCGGATTATCGCGCTGCATTTATATTCGATGACCCTGGATCTTAACAAACTTGCTCACCAGAAAAAGGTAGACGGCGTGGTCAAAGAGGGTAGGGTAACGTTAAGCAGAATGAAATTTGGATTTAAGAAGCGCTCCCAGGAAATCAAAGCTTTGCAGGCTTGGGCGGAAGATTCGCCGTATCCGGTGATTGTGTGCGGGGATTTTAATGAAATACCCTACGGATATGTATATGGTAAAATGCGCAAAAGCTTTGCGAATGCATTTGAAGACAAGGGTAACGGGTTCGGGTTCAGCTTTGGGAAACTGCCTTATTTTATCCGCATCGATCACCAGTTCTATGATTCAGAAAAGCTGGAACTACTTGACTTTCAAACCCACAGAAGTGTAAAATATTCAGATCACTATCCGGTTACAGCCAGCTATCGATTTGGTAGTGTTGAAAAATCGGAGTAGTCACATTACCAGCTCAATATTTCACACCCAGACTATCGAGTTCCCCGGAAGAAATAGTCGGAGGGAAAATGCCTTGATCCAGCTTTTTCTTCACAAGTAAACCAGTGCTCTTTGCCATTTGCTCAGACTGAAAACCCCGGTTACCAACAATCCCAGGTGGGGTAAGCTGCTCTATCACGGGCACCGAATCCTGATAAATCCTGTATGCCCAGCCAGCCTGGCCCTGGAACGTTTCTACTTTGAACAAGGAGCGGCCCTGGCCGTTACTGCTCTCTTCTGTTTTCTTTGGAAAAATGAGAAGATAAGCTGCAATAGCCAGGGCCAGCGTACTCAGTATTATAATTATGCTTTTATTCTTCCTGATCACTGATTGTCGTCATCGTTTGTTGCGGCAGCAGGATCGAATGCCCAGAAATCATCTGTTCCAGCAGAACCAGACGCGCTACCTGTGCCGAAATACCCTACGTTACCAATCGCGAAACCTGCCGCGTAACCTCTTGCCAAACCAGCAAACGGTGCCATTTCAGTCCATGTGTTGGTTCCCGGAACGAATTCCCAAACGTCAGATTTGTTTTCTCCGCCGATGATGTAAGCTTTTTCGCCAAGAACAAATGCGGTTGCGTTGGTTCTTGTAGTGAATGCTTCCTTCACGTCATCGTTCGGGAATGCAATGCGCGACCATGCGCCACGTCCGGCATTTCCAGCCGCATCAAAGCTATAAAGATCGTTTGTGAACGCTGTTGAATTACTTCTTCCAAAACCAACATACGCTTTTCCAGCCACAGAGAATGAAGTAGCACCGCTGCGCTTACCACCAATGAACGTTGCAATTTCAGTCCATTTATCGGTTGCAGGATTGTATTCATAAAAGTCCTGGAAGTAATTGCTTCCGTTGTAACCCAGCCCTACATAACCTTTATTGTTAGCTACGAAAGCAGTCGCGCCCTGACGGGTGCCAGGAAAGTCTGCGATTGCTTTCCATCTGTTGGCAGCAGGATCAAACTGGTAGAAATCTTTTTTGTACCCGTTATCAACTGTTCTTACATCATCATAACCTGTTCCCACGTAAGCTTTTCCGTCCAAAACGAATGCAGCAGCGTCAGCGCGGCCAGTTCCTGGGAAAGGAGCTACCTGTGACCATATTTTTGAGCCGGCATTAAATGCCCAGAAATCTTTAACTCTTGGTACTGTTTCGTTGGTATAGCCTGTTCCAATGTACCCCACCTCGCCAATTACAAAGCTCACTGAGCGGGTTCTGCCTGATCCTCCGAAACTTGGAAGATCCCTTCTATACCAGTTACCCATTTTATCCGCTTCCGGATCATCATCTTTACAGCTAAATGAAACGATAGCGACAGATGCAACTAGAATGGCTAACGAAGTCTTTTTTAAGGTATTAAACATGAAAAAATATAGTTTGACGAATTGTTACAATTGAATACTGATAAATGAACAGACGCGGCACAGAGCGCCGGTGAAAAGGTTTTTTAACACTAATTTTTTGCAAACATAATAGCTTGGAGGGGCTAAGTAAAAATTATAAGCTCTTTTTTGTCCAAAACTTTGCCGGTCAGTCCCATTTAACGCGCAACTCAATGCATTGTTGTTGGGTATTCCCGACGTCCTTGATGATAACTTCTGGCTGCATTTGGTTGTAATACCCCGCCGCATTTTGCGTTTGTAAATAGTCCTGCCACTCTTTCAACCGATCGTGCGTATTGTTTTTTAGCGTCTGTTGAAAAGGTTTACGCCGGCTGCTTAAAGTTTGTTGCAACCAATTCGAGTTTTCTGTTGCCTTCTAATTGTCTAAATCATATTGTAATTAAGCTTACATGTGATAGTTTTGCATTTTTTACTGTTCTTGCTATAAATGAAATTGAATTACAAATCCGTCAGAGCTTCCTTAGCAGCATATAATCTGGTGTTTATATTAGGGTTGTCTATCTCGATGTCAGCCTGCGACTGGGGAGATCAGATAGAATCACTGGTTCAACCCAATCAAGATGATTTTGCAGTATTGTTTTCAGATACTTCCACGGTCCTATTATCGACTGTTATTACCGACTCTGTGATGACAGGATCGGCGCAGCGAATGCTGGTAGGGCGTTATGTTGATCCTTATTTTGGGAAAATACAAACCTCTACTTTTTTCCAGCCGGGTACCCAGTCTAGCGTAACGGTCGCTCAGGAGGCGGTTTATGATTCACTGATCTTCTCAATTTATTACGACAGGTACACCTACGGAGACACAACCAAACCGCTGAATCTGACCATACACAAGCTGCTGACAGATCTTGCAACCGATAAGAATGCTTATTTCAATTCCAATTCGACTGCCTACGAACCTACTCCGATCGGCCGGGCCACGGTAGTGCCTTCACCAAGAAGACAGCAAAGACTGGTGATCCGTTTATCGGATGTTTTGGGAAAAGATATTTTTGCAAAAGCGAAGACCAATCAGATCCCGTCCAATACAGAATGGATTAATCTGGTAAAAGGCCTTGTATTAAGGAACGCGCCGACAGATAATGGAGCGATTGTCGGATTTATTACTGCCAGCGCAGCCCTTCAAATGCATTATCACACCCCGCGGGCCGACGGTGTGAGTAAAGACTCAACTGTTTTTAATAATAATGCACTCTATAACCAGGTGCTTACCGACCGCACAGGGACTCCCACGGCCAATCTGCCAGTAACTAAAAGGCTTGCTCAGCCCTCTGCTGCAACAGGCAATATGTCGTTTGTTCAGGCAGGGCCAGGTTTAATGACGCGGGTTGATCTGCCTTATTTGAGAGGTTTGAAAAATATAAAATACACTGCTTCCAATAAAGCATTTTTGCGCATAACACCTAAAAGACAATCCGTTACAAATCTTTACCGCGCGCCGGATTCGCTGGTTGTGTATCGGGTGGACAAAAACAATGAATTCTATTTGGGACAGACAGGATTTCCCTTGCCGCTACTTAGTTTAGGATCACAGGTTCCTGCTTACGGCAGATATATCGTTGATATGGTCACAAACAGAGAATATTATCTGATCGATATCAGCTCGTATGTGACTGAATTACTGGCGAGTGAAACAGGTGATGTGGGTGGTTTGATCTTGCGTACTTCCCAATTCAACGAACAGCTTCAACGGTACAGTTCGACTACTTATCCTGCGTTGGGAACAACTTTCACAAACAGCTTCAACAGGCTCGTGATCGGTGACCAGCAAAGCGATGATCCCGGAGTCAAGCTGGAACTTTACTATACTACGATAAAGGTTCAGTAAAATCGATATTAGATTATATTCAAAACGGCTGTCAGTTTCTCACTGGCAGCCGTTTTCTGTTACATGACAACCCCATCTTTCGGCAGGATCTTTTCAGGGATCTTATCAGCGCCGATCAATTGGAGCAGGTTAATTTCAATTGTGCGCGATAACGAGGTCATCGGAATATCGTTCGGCCCGTTCTCGAAAGGATTTTGCAGAATATAGGCGATCCATTCTACATAAAAGAACAGAAACGAAATAATGAATGTGACAGGAATGGCGATCCTGCCGATACTTTCTACTAATCCCATTGGCAGAATGAGTGTGAAAATGAAGATGACCAGCAAAACAAAAAAGCTGTATTGAGTAGGAAATACGGTGTTTTTGATTCGCTCGCATTTTCCCATTGAATCGCAAAGTCTTCCCAAAGTCTGGTCAATGTTCTGGTACAGCAGCGTTTCAATCTTGCCCTGCTGGTGCAGCTCGCTGATCTTGAACTGGATCAGGTTCAGTATTCCGTTAGGAATGTTATCCTGATCTGCCACATAATCATGCTCAACCTGGGTCAGGTGCAGATCCGCGTAAACCAGAACCTTACTTTTTCTCAAAGAATTGGTCAGCGCGTAGCACCAGGCAATTTGCAGGTGCGCGATATTGGATATGATTTCATCCTTTTCTGCCCGCTCAGCCTTGATAAACGCGCTGCACTGCCTTACCAGCGTGCGGCTGTCATTGACGATCTCGCCCCACACTTTGCGGCCTTCCCACCAGCGATCATAAGCAGAGTTGGTCCTAAAACCCAGCAGCAGCGAAAGCGCAGTACCCAGAATGGTGATAATTGAAATAGGGAAGGAGAGGAAGTGCCAGTTTTGGTAACTGAACAAATAGAAAACTGCTGTGGCGTAGGCTGTTACGACAACAACACCGCCCCAAATGCCCCTTAATAACCTCCAAACGGAGAAGACTTGCTTTACGTACATTGTTAAATTAAAGTTCGATTTTGAATGGATAACAAAAAAGCGGAGCAATGGTTTAAATCCAAAGCTCCGCTCTTAAAATATTATCAGCAGGATTTATGCTATTGCAGGCTCCTGACTGCTGCCTGGCTCATCGTCTTTTTTTGCATGCCCTTTCTTACCCATCGCAATTTTTTCAATCGCTACAAATAATACAGGTACTACAAATATAGCCAGCGAGGTAGCGGCAAGCATTCCGCCAAATACGGTCCAACCAATGGTTTTACGCGATTCAGCAGCGGCGCCACTTGCAAATGCGAGCGGCAATACACCCAGGATAAATGCCAGCGAGGTCATAATAATAGGTCTGAGGCGCAATTGAACTGCTTCCAAAGTCGCTGCAATAAGCTCCATGCCACCGTCTACACGCTCTTTGGCAAACTCCACGATCAGGATCGCGTTCTTTGCCGCCAGACCAATCAAGGTGATCAGACCGATCTGCGCGTAGATATTGTTAGACAAATTCGGTAAAAAGGTCAAAGTCAAAATCGAACCGAATGCACCAATTGGCACTGCAAACAGTACAGAGAACGGTATAGACCAGCTTTCGTATAGCGCAGCAAGGAACAGGAATACGAATATGATCGAGATCGCAAAGATCGTCGTCGTGCTGTCGCCCGCCTTGATCTCTTCACTACTCATACCAGAAAATTCATAGCTATAACCCGCCGGTAGTTTGGCGGCTTCCTCGCGCAATGCCGCGATCGCCTGCCCGCTACTATATCCCGGTTTCGGCGTTCCGTTGATCTCCACCGACCTGTAAATATTGTAGTGAGAGATAAGAGCCGGGTTTTCAACCACTTTGGTGGTAACCAATGCGCTGAGCGGGATCATATTGCCCGCGCGGTTGCGGACATAGAACTTCTGTATTTTGTCAAGAGACGAGCGGTAGCTGCTGTCCGCCTGAACCATTACACGGAAGTTACGCCCGTAAAGGTTGAAATCATTGACATAACTACTACCCAGTAAGGTAGATAGCGAGCTGAAAACCTCATTGACCTGCACACCCAGTTTCTTGGTTTTATCCCGGTCCACATCGATCTGATAACTTGGCGTTCTTGCATTGAAAAAGGTATAAGCCATCGCAATCTCAGGGCGTTGATTTACGGCTCCCAAAAATTTACGCATTACCCCTTCAAATTGCTGGATATTATCCGTACTGGTTGATTGCTGCAACTGGAAGGTAAAACCAGAAGTTGCACCCAAGCCAGGGATCGCAGGAGGAGCAATGGCAAGTACCCTGGCTTCATTGATATCGCTGGTCCGTTTTTGGATTTCCTTGATTACAGCCTGTACATGGTGCTCGGCTCCTTTACGGTCGGCCCAGGGCTGCAAGCTGATGAAGAGTGTTCCTACGTTGGATTTATTAGAAAAACTCACTACGTTCAAGCCTGCCAGACCACCCGCAACCCGCACCTCAGGAATAGAGGAAACGCGTTTCATGATCTCTTTGAGCATCGCAATGTTACGCGTAGTCGAGGTTGCTTCCTGCATTTCGTATGTTACAAAAAGGCGGCCTTCATCTTCAACAGGAATAAATCCGGAAGGCTTGTTTTTAAACAGGAAAAACAGACCGACAAACAGACAAACCATCATTACCAAAACCAGCGGAGTAGCCTTGATCCATTTGGAAACGCCGCGTGTGTAGCCACGGGATACTCTATCAAACCAGGCATTGAATCGGTCAAAGAATTTTTCCAGCCAGTTTTTCTTCTCGTTTTCACCTTTGGAAGGTTTCAACATGATCGAGCAAAGCGCTGGCGTGAGTGAAAGTGCCACGAATGCAGACAAAAGAACTGAAACCGCAATCGTGATCGCAAACTGCTGATACAGCCTGCCGACAATACCGGGAACAAAACTCACCGGAACGAAAACCGCCGCCAAAATCAATGCAATCGCAATTACCGGGCCGGAAATGTCTTTCATTGCCTGGATAGTCGCTTCTTTCGGAGACATTTTCTTTTCATCAATATAATGCTGCACCGCCTCGACGACGACAATCGCGTCATCGACCACAATACCGATCGCCAATACGAATGCAAAAAGTGTCAGCGTATTGATCGTAAAACCAAATGGCAAGAAGAATATCAATGTACCGATCAGCGAAACCGGGATCGCCAGAATAGGGATCAGGGTTGCGCGCCAGTTTTGAAGGAAAAGGAAAACCACGATCACAACAAGGATCATCGCTTCTGCAAAAGTTTTCAATACTTCTTCAATGGAAACCCTTACTACTGAGGCCGTTTCGTTCGGAATCACGTAATCAATATCCTTAGGGAAAGTCTTTTTCATTTCTGACAAAGCCTTCATAACCCCATCGTAGGTTTCCAATGCATTGGCGCCCGGCGCCTGGTAGATCAGTACAAATGCAGCAGGTTTTCCAGCTACGAATGCATTGGCAGAATAATCAAATTTACCAAGTTCTACTCTCGCAACGTCACGCAGGTAAACTACGCTGCCTTCCTCTGGAGAAGTACGTACGATGATATCCTCAAACTGCGCCTTGGTATTCAACCGGCTGTTTGTCAGTACGCTATATTCAAATGTCTGCGCATTAGGCTGCGGCGTGCCACCGATCGTACCTGCTGCTACCTGCAAATTCTGTTCAGCCAACGCAGCTGAAATATCCGCAGGCGTCATACGAAGGCTGGCCAGTTTCTCCGGATTAAGCCAGATCCGCATACCGAAATCATCCGCCCGGGAAACAATATCACCCACACCCTTCACACGCTGCAAAGCGTCTTTTAAATAGATATTGGCATAATTACCAATGAATTGCGCGTCGTGGGTTCCGTTTGGAGAATAGAGCGCGAGCACGATCATGATACTGGGCTGGCGCTTGCGGACAGTTAGTCCAAGTCGCTTCACCGCATCCGGAAGAGTCGGCTCGGCTACACTTACCCGGTTTTGAACGTCCAGGGCGGCGATATTCACGTCTGTTCCTACGTCAAATACGACGTTAATGCTGCTTTGCCCACTGCTGGTCGAGTTACTGGACATGTAGGTCATGCCCGGCGTACCGTTGATCTGTGTTTCAATAGGGGTGGTGGTCGTCTGCTCCACCGTCTGGGCGTCGGCCCCGGTAAAGTTTCCGCTGACTGTTACAGTCGGGGGAGTTACGTCGGGATATTGCGCTACGGGTAAGGTTGTCAGGGCGATAAGTCCCACCAGTACCAACACAATCGATGTGACGATGGCTGTAATGGGCCTTTTTATAAAAATATCTGCAATCATTTTTACTGGATTATATTAAATGCGAAAAGAGACCGGATCATTTACCTGCGTCGACAACTGCTCCTTCTCTCAGATTTTGAACGCCTTCCACAGCGATCTTTTCACCCTCTTTCAAGCCTTCTCTAACAATAACATTCGGGCCGATTGCGGTACCAAGCGTAATACGGCGCTGACTTACCTTGCTGCTGTCGCCGGCTACATATACGAAAAACTCGCCTAGCTGCTCAGTAACTGCTTTGTAGGGAATTACAACCGAATTCGCAGCTGCATTGTTAAGTACCCGCACCGATCCGCTCATTCCAGCGCGCAGCTGCCCGCTTTTATTAGCAAATACCAGTCGCGCCTTGATGCTACCAGTCTGAGGGTCAACAGCCCTGTCGATTAATGCCAGCTTTCCTTTTTCCGGGTAAATGTCATTGCCAAATTTCAGGCTGAATGTAGAATCAGCAGCCTTTTGAGATTTCATCAGGGTAGTGAAACGGTATATTTCTTTTTGATCGACATTAAAGTCAACTGCAAGCTGATTATCGGTAGAAACCGTGTTCAGAATCGTCTGGCCTGCGGTAACAGCAGCGCCCACTTTAACAGCTGAAATGCCGATCACACCGTCAAACGGAGCGGTTACTTTGGTATAATTAACACTGGTTTTCACTGCCTGAATGTTGGCTTTTGCCGCATCTGCCTGCCTTTTAGCTACTTCCAGCGCCGCGTCTGCATTGTCTACAAGCTGCTTGGCAACTGCGTCATTTTTTTCGAGCTCGTGGTAGCGGTCTGCATCTTTTTGCGCTCGTACCAGGTTCGCTTCCTGCACATTCAGGTTAGCCACTGCCTGATCATAATTGGCAGTGTAAAGTTGCGCGTCGATTGAGTAAAGCAACTGGCCTTTGCGCACCCTGGCTCCATCCTTAAAGTGAATGCCGGTAACAAAGCCGGTTACCTGCGGGCGCAGCTCAATTTCATTCAATGGCACAACCGTTCCGGGATATTCCTCATAATAGGAAGCTTCTGTGGTGGTAACCTCCGCAAGTGTAACCTTCACTGCCGGGGGCTGGGTAGGTTGCTGCTGCTGTTCCTTTTTGCCGCAGGAAGCCATCAGCAGAACAAGTGCAGCAATAGAATAGTATTTCATTTGATCTGGGAGCATCATACTTGTATTTCGATTGTATATCTTTTTGATAGGGTCTTGAATAATTTGAAAAGATGCTGTTTTACAGATAGTTAATCTGTCCCAACGCCCTTTGAACATCTATTTTGCTGGCCAATACCTGATAAAGGGCATTGTAATAATTAATTCTGGCCAACCGAAGATCTGTCTCGGAAGTAACCACTTCCAGATAGGTTTTAATACCCGATTTATATTGAAGCTGGATCACATCGTACACCTCACGCGCCAGGTCTACATTCTCTTTTTGCGCCAAGAGGTTGGTCAGATAACCCTTGTAGTTAGCCAATGCAGCCGCATATTCAGAGTTGACATTATTCTGTAAACCTTTGATATCCCAGTCAAGCCTTTTGAGCGACCATTCCGCGCTTTGCAGATTAGCTTTCCTTTTTCCACCCTGGTAAAGAGGAAGTGAGAGGGTTACAAGCCCGAAAGAGTTGGGGTAATTCTTATTATATAGCTCGGTAAACTGATTGTTCTGGAAATTCAGGTTATAAGCGCCATTCAGCGAGATATTAGGCAGGTAGCTCCATTTGTTGTACTGGATATTCGCTTCCTGTAATTTTCTTTGGGTACTTAAAATCTGATATTCGACGCGGCTTGTGAAATCGACATTCTGCAAGGTATCCAGCAAAATTTCCCGCTCCATTTGCAGCGTATCAAAGCTTACTTTCAGTTCCTGCTCAGCAGGATAGCCCATTAATGCTTTCAAATACTGCACTTTACCTTTCAGGATTTCCTCATTTCCTTTTTTGCTTGCGCGGGTATTATTAAGGGAAATGGTTGCTCTTTTAAAGTCGATTTTATCAGCAACACCAGCCTTATACTGGTTTTCAGCATCCCTCAAACTTCTTTCCAGCCGCACAATATCCTCAGCCGCCACATCAATTTGTTGCGTAGTAGCGATCACATCGTAGAATGCTTTGGAAACATTCACTGCAATATCCGTTTTGTTGGCTGCCGTATTTTGGCTGGCCGCTAGTAAAACGTCGCGCTTGGTTTGGTTGGCAAGCAGTACATCTCTGTTAAAGATCTGTTGTGAAAGTGTAAACTGCGCTGCGGAAATGTTGCTAACTCCGAGTTTAACCGGGTTACCAGCGATAATGCTGGTTTGTACGATAAAGTTGTGTTGCAGATTGTAGTTGAAGTTGATCTGCGGGTACCAGTCGGCAAGGCGGCTTCTGATCTGGTTTTCGGTAATGCGCTCGTCAATTAGTGACTGCTGGATCACAGGCTGATTTTTGATTGCATACTCAACCACCTGCTGCAAAGTGGCCTGCTCTAATAACGGGGCCTGATTGGCAGGTTCCTGAATAGTCTGACCAAGCAATGGGTGAAAACAATTCAATAGTAAACATGCCGAGCCAATTGCCAAACGCATTAATTTTTGTGGCTTTGACCAATAATTCATGTAATAGGATTTTGAAAGAAAGATGATGTTAATTCTGGCAATAGATTGTACTCACGCTGGCTTTGAATCGTCAGCTATCTGCGGGAACAGAAATGACTTCATTCTTGATAAGGAGGAGAATGTGCGGCAACATACTGACAAACATTAATTTAGTTTTTGTAACGAACGGTTACATAATGGACATGCAAGCATGAGAACTAACAAGCCAATTGCACTTATTAAGGATTAAAGACGTGGAATAGTTTCACCTGTAAGGCGAAAAAAAGAGAGGTATTATTCATTTTCTTTAAAATATTAAATTATTAAAATGAATAATACCCGAATCGTTCTTTTCTAGGTTGATTTGACAACAACTGTATTAGAAGGTGGCTGTGGCCAGATCATTTCGATCAGCCAGGCGAATGCGATCACGAGCACGCAACCGATCAGGTTGAGCCAAAGAAATGCGGTAAGATCATTCATGTAACTGATCACGACAAAAATTTCGCCCAGGATACTTCCCCAGAACACGGCGCGGCTGCCAATTTTTTTGAAGTAAAAAGCAACCAGAAATATGCCCAGGATCACACCATAAAATAGTGAGCCTAGGATATTGACTGCCTCGATCATACTCCCGAGCCGGGCGGCATATTGGGCAACACAAATGCAGAAGATACCCCAGAAGAAAGTAGCCCAGCGTGAAGCGCGCACATAATCGTGGTCGTCGCTGTCCTTGCGGATCATTCGTTTGTAAATATCCACGACCGTGCACGAAGCGAGCGAATTATAAGCAGCTGCCACAGAACCCATTGAAGCGAGCAGAATCACAGCGATAAGTAATCCCACCATTCCAACCGGCAGATAATCGATCACAAACCGCAGAAAGATATAGTTAACATCATTGACATCACTGCCGCTGGCTTTGGTCAGGACCTTGTTGGCGTCGGCGCGTACTTTGGTTACCTTATCATCCAATGTAGCCAGCACACCGCAGCTGGTTGCGATTGCATTTTCATCGTCTGCCCGCAGCGCCTGTGCCAGCGAGAGCACGTGCGGCCTTTTTTCGTCCTGGATTTGCTGATGCTGCTTTTCCAGTACATTGTATTCTGCCGCGTAAGAGGTCTTTTTTACTTTGTCAACAACAGTTTTATCAAAGAACAGGGGAGGATTGTTGAATTGATAGAATGCAAAAACAAGTACACCGACAAGCAGGATCAGAAATTGCATCGGTATTTTTAAAAGCCCATTCATTGCCAATCCCAGCTTACTTTGCCCCTGTGAGCTACCGGTCAGGAACCGGCCAACTTGTGACTGGTCAGTACCGAAATAGGAAAGTTGTAAAAAGAATCCGCCGATCAGTCCGGACCATACATTATAGCGACTATTCAGGTCAAAACTAAAATCGATCAAATTAACTTTTCCCATTTTTCCAGCCACGTGGATCGCGTCGGTAAATGAAACATTATCCGGCAAAAATTTAACAACCATCACCCCGGCCACCACCATCCCGACGGTAATAATGCCCATTTGCTGCAAATGCGTGTGAGATACCGCCTGCGAGCCGCCTGCAATCGTGTACAACATCACGATCCCGCCGGATATAATATTGGTCCAGGTAATATCCCAGCCCAGAATCGCAGAAAGAATCAACGAGGGTGCATAAATGGAGAGCCCGGTGGACAATCCACGCTGTAAAAGGAATAAAAAAGCTGTTAATCCCCTCGTCCTAAGATCGAAACGACCTTCCAGAAACTCGTAGGCAGTAAAAACTTTGAGCTTATTAAACTTGGGAACGAATGTAATGCAAAGGACAACCATCGCCAGCGGCAGACCGAAATAGAACTGCACAAACCGCATTCCGTCCGTATAAGCCTGACCGGGCGCGGAAAGAAAAGTGATCGCCGAAGCCTGCGTGGCCATCAAAGACAAGGTCACATTGTACCACGGCATCGACTGCCCGCCCAGCAGAAATGAGTCGACCGTGTGCTTTTCGCGGCTTCGGTAAATTCCGTAGGATACAACAAATAACAGGGTTAGAGCAAGAACAATCCAGTCAAGATAATTCATTGAAAGTGGGTCATAAAGAGATAGAAGAGCACGATCAACAGCACGAGTGTGCCAATCATCACTATATAAAGCTGTTTCCAGCTATTGACGAATGGGGGTAATCCGTCACGGGGGTCGTTTTCCTGATTCAAAGGCCTTGGTGGTTTAGGCAATGGCTAAAATTAGGGCTAAAAGCAGCACTGGCAAAATTAGAACGGTTTTTTGTCGGATTTAGCGCGTTGGGGTGGCGGGGGATGCGGTGGGTTAGGTCATTAGTGGTCATTAGTGGTCATTGGTAGTCATTTAATTGTCATTGATTGTCACTTGTTGTTAGGATTTGAGAATGAAAAGCGATTATAACGACCAGTGACAACTAATGACTACCAATGACAAGCAATGACAACAAATGACTACCAATGACTACCAATGACTACCAATGACAAGCAATGACAACGAATGACTCCCAATGACAACAAATGACCACCAATGACAAAAAATGACCAACGTCCCCGCCCCCCCACACAGGACACAACAGGCTAGTTGGTAAAACTATAATCACTTATTTTCCTGCAATATTACCATGTATCCTAAGCCCCTATGCGCTACAATTACCTTACGCTTCTGTGTTATACGCTGCTGTCTACCAGCTACCAGGCCCTGGCTCAGGGACTTCCGCCGATTTTTGATAAGACTTATGAAAGCCAGAAAGATTCGCGGATCAGGCATTATCTGACTCCGAAACGCATTGTCTGGACTTCTGATAAAACTTCCACAAGTGTGGTCGATGCGCAGAAACTGCTTGTAAAAGGAAGCGGGCAGGCGGATCTGGTGCACCAGAATTTTTGCAAGATGATCAGTACCGCAGATGTGAAGCCGGGGATATTATTTGACTTTGGAAAAGAGATTCAAGGTGGGATACAGCTGATTACTGACCAGCCTGCTAATCAGAAACCAATCCGCGTCAGGATACGATTTGGCGAGTCGGTGAGCGAGGCAATGTCTGATATTGACACCATCCGCGGGGCAACCAACGATCACGCCATGCGCGATTTTGTGGTAGAAGTGCCGTGGCTGGGTAGTATGCAGGTAGGGAATTCAGGTTTTCGTTTCGCCAGAATTGATCTGATCGATCCTGACCGGGAGTTGCAGCTGAAAGAAGTAAGGGCTGTATTTGAATTTCGAGATATTCCGTATTTAGGCTCATTTAAAAGTAACGACGAGCGCCTCAACCAGATCTGGAATGTGGGCGCCTACACGGTGCATTTAAATATGCAGGAATATTTGTGGGACGGTATCAAGCGCGACAGGCTGGTGTGGGTAGGGGATATGCACCCGGAAGTGATGACGATCAATACCGTTTTTGGTAAAAATGACGTAGTTGCAAAAAGTCTGGACCAGGCGCGCGACATTACCCCGCTGCCTGGCTGGATGAATGGGATCAGTGCCTATTCAATGTGGTGGGTATTGATACACAGGGATTTATATAAGAATCAAGGCGATATTGCCTATCTGCGCAAGCAACAAAAATACCTGGTCGGGTTACTTGACCTTTTAATACAAAAAACAAAAGACAACAAGGAAAACCTGGACGGTACACGTTTTCTGGACTGGCCTTCAAGCGAAAATCCGCAAGGAATCCACGCTGGCTTGCATGCGATGATGCTCATGACGATGGAAGCAGGAGCCGAACTTTGTACGATTCTCGACGAGCCGGCCCAGGCTGTCAAATGCAAAAATACGGCCACTCAGCTCAAATTATATGTACCTGAAATAAACGGTTCGAAACAGGCCGCTTCACTTTTGGCTTTGGCAGGATTGGTTCCGGCTGAAAAGGCCAATGCGGACGTGATTTCCCAGGGTGAATGCGAGCGGTTTTCTACCTTTTACGGTTATTATATGTTGCAGGCCAAAGCAAAAGCGAAGGATTACAATGGCGCATTGAACTGCATTCGTAACTATTGGGGAGGAATGCTTGATATGGGCGCAACTACTTTCTGGGAAGATTTTGACCTGGCGTGGACTAAAAATGCAGCGGCGATCGACGAGCTTGTGCCGGAAGGAAAGGATGATATTCACGGAGATTTTGGAGCCTATTGTTACAAAAACCTGCGGCATAGCCTCTGTCACGGCTGGGCTTCCGGGCCTACTGCGTGGCTTTCTGAGCACGTTTTGGGTGTTAGTATTGTGGAAGCAGGCGGCAAGACGATCCGCGTGCAGCCCAACCTGGGCGACCTGACCTGGGCAGAAGGTACTTATCCAACCCCGCTCGGAGTTGTGAAAGTGCGCCACGAAAAGCAGGCTGACGGCAGCATTAAATCCAATATCGACGCGCCAAAAGGTGTGAAAGTTCTACGCTAGCCCAACCCACCTCATGAAAATTCTAGTATCCCTGTTATTGTCAGCCTGCGTTCTTGCAAGCGCAAATGCAAAAGGTGTTGACCCGACTTACCTACGCTGTGAATATAAGGTCAACCCGGTCACCGATCAGAAAAGCCCGCGACTGAGCTGGGAGCTGCAATCGGGTGAAAACAACCAGGTCCAAACCGCTTATCAGATATTGGTAGCAAGCTCGCCGGAGAATCTGACGGAAGCGAAAGCCGATCTTTGGAACACAAACAAAACGACCGGTCGCGCTACTTACCAGATTGAATATAAGGGTAAGCCGCTGTCTTCCAGAACAATTTGCTATTGGAAGGTAAGGAGCTGGGATAAAAACGGAGTGCCTGGTAAATGGAGCGAAGCGGCCTTGTGGGAAATGGGACTTTTGGCAAAAAATGAATGGAAAGCCGACTGGATCGGTCTGGATCTGGATCATCTGGGGAAAGGAAAAGTGTACCATTTGCCGCCCGCGCCTTATTTGAGAAAGCAGGTTGTGATCAAAAAAGGATTGAAAAAAGCAAGGTTATATGTGACCGCGCTGGGATTGTATGAATTTCAGATCAATGGGAAAAAAGCGGGTGACGCATTCCTGACGCCCGGCTGGACAGACTATGATAAAAGGGTTTATTATCAAACCTACGATGTTACCTCTGATCTGAAACCCGGTGAAAATGCATTGGCTTCCCAACTTTCCTATGGTTGGTACGCAGGTTATCTGGGTTATTCCTTATTGGTTCAAAATCCGGTTGTGCGCGCATTTTATGGCAAAGTACCTCTTTTGAAAGCGCAGCTGGAAGTAGAATATGCTGACGGAACGAAAGAGACTTTTATGACAGACCAAACCTGGAAAGCCAGCACAGGTGCGATCCTGGAATCTGATCTTTTAAATGGTGAAACCTACGACGCCCGCCTCGAACCGACGGGCTGGAACAAAGCAGGTTTTAACGATAGTAAATGGGAAAAAGCGCAGGTTTTTGCCGATAAACCTGAGCGGCTGATCCAGGTATACCCGGGCCCGCCGGTAAAAGTGACACTAACGCTGGAAGTGAAAACGATCGCAGACCGCCCGGGCGGCAGTTATATCTTTGATATGGGCCAGAATTTCGCAGGGATTGTGCGCATTAAAGTAAAAGGCGCAGCCGGCGACACGATCCGTTTGAGGTTTGGTGAAAAGCTGCATCCCGACGGCAGATTAATGACCGAAAACCTAAGAATGGCGCGGGCGACGGATACATATATATTAAAGGGAGATCCGCAGGGCGAAACCTGGGAGCCGCAATTTACATTTCATGGATTTCAATATGTAGAAGTGGCGGGTCTGGGTCACAAGCCGGGCAAAGATGCGATTCTTGGTCTGGTGATCGGTTCGGATACTCCGAAAACGGGTTCGTTTGAGACTGATAATGCGATGGTCAACCAGCTTTACAGCAATATCGACTGGACCCAGCGCGCAAATTATATTGATATTCCTACCGACTGTCCGCAGCGCGACGAGCGGATTGGCTGGACCGGGGACGCGCAGGTTTATGCCAAATCGGCTACTTTCAACCGCGACGTAGCTTCGTTTTTTACCAAATGGGTGGTCGATTTAAATGACGCTCAGCGAAAGGATGGATCTTACCCGGTTTACGCGCCGGCACCGGATCTGCGAAAATCGGATACATTTTCGCCAGGCTGGATGGAAGCCGGCATTATTTGCCCCTACCAGATCTATCGAGCTTACGGAGACACGCGCATGATCAGCGAAGGCTGGCCGGCGATGTCCAGATTTATGGATTTTCTGGAAAAGAGAAGCAAAGGCGGCTATGTTTTCAAGGAGAATGCATTCGCTGACATTGACCCAAAAGGCGGCTTTGGTGACTGGCTTTCTTTCGGTAAAAAAACGCCGCCGGATATGCTCGCTTCCTTTTATTACGCCTACTGTGCCGATCTGATGGCAGAAATGGCGGGCGCGGTAAACAATCAAAAAGACTTTCAAAAATACGCGCAGATAGGCGCGAAGGTGAGAAAGGCGGTACTTGCACATTACAGCGATGCCAGCGGGAAATTCAAAACGGATGCGAAAGCGTATGGAAACGGTGCAGGTTATGTGGATGGCGCGCTAGGCTTTACCGGTCATACGCAAACTGCTTATGCGAATGCGATTTATATGAAGATCATTGACAAATCTCAGACTAAAAAGTCGGGAGACTTTCTTGTTGCATTGCTGAAAGAAAACGGGAATAAGCTCGGTACCGGATTCCTTGGTGCCAAGCCGCTGCTACCTGCATTATCAGCGACTGGCAATACGGATCTGGCTTACCGGTTGTTTTTGAGCAAAGAGTTTCCGTCCTGGGGTTTTGAGGTCGAACAGGGCTCCACTACGATTTGGGAGCGGTGGGACAGCTTCACCAAAGAGGATGGATTCAAATACAATGCGGCCATGAACTCGTTCAGTCACTACGCATTCGGGGCTGTTTGTGAATGGATGTTTGGCAATGCAGCGGGCATTCAAGCTACCCAACCAGGATTCGCAACCTTTGACATAAAACCTGAAATTGCGCCTGACGGAATGGGTAAGGAGGGTATAAACCATTTAAAGGCTTCACTTGTGACGATGAACGGGAAAGTTGTTTCGGAGTGGGAGCGGAGTAATTCCGGGCTCAATCTCAAAGTAACTGTTCCGGTAAATACGGTTGCGCGCATTCATATTCCTTCTGAAAAATCGCAGCAGATATTGGCCAATAGGGAAAATATTAGCAAATCGAAATCTGTAAAATTGATCGGCACCGAGAACGGCCACACGATTGTAGAGGCAGGGTCGGGGAGTTATGAGTTTGTGGTAAAATAGTTGATGAACTTTCGATTTATTTGTTAACTTTTGCGGATAAAATCTGGCTCAACGTCTAATAAATCTCAGTTAATGACATCAACCTCTAACAGCTTGTTTCATTCTTCTACCTCCCTCTGTAAGCTTATTCTTGGCGGTTTTGCCGCAGTAGCTGCATTTTCCAGTCCTGCCTTTGCGCAGGATACCGATACTTCTAAAAGTCACACCAATGCGTGGGTGGAGCTGGCTGCGTATGGTTCAACTGCGTCCCGGACCCCATTCTGGCTTCATGCAAATCAATGGGGGATAGTCCCGATCACGGGGCAGGTAGGGAGTCTGAGAGCTGGTGTGGTAGGCAGGCAACCCTTATCGCAAAATGCAGAATCAAAGCAAAACTGGACTTATGTATACGGACTGGAAGCTGTCGGTAATGTAAGCAAGAACAGCAAATTTTTGCTTCCGCAGGCTTACGCCGGGATTGCTTTTAAAAGCTTACAGCTGACGGTCGGAAGGCGGAAACAGTATGTAGGTTTCAATGATCACGAACTGGGAACAGGATCGTATATGTGGTCGGGTAATGCGATGCCGATACCGAAGGTTCAGCTCGGATTTGAACAATATGTACCCCTGATCAAGAATTTTTTCTATTTCAAAGGGTACTATTCTGATGGAGTCTTAGAAAACAGCAGGCCAGTAACCAGCCATTTAAAATTGCATAATAAGGCGCTATTCGTGCGGTTGGGAAGGCCAGAAGGGACTGTGAAGCTATATGGCGGATTCAATCATGCTGTTCAATGGGGAGGAAGATCTCCCTACTTTACAGAAAATGGAAAAATGCCCGGCGGCGTGGAGAACTATTGGTTTGTCGTTACAGGTTTCAAGCCCAAGAATAAAACGAATTTGTCGAATTTCGATAGGACTAACCGCATAGGAAATCATGTAGCCAGCCTGGATGCAGGGCTGGAATTTGATCTGGCAAATGTGAATATATTTCTTTACCGGCAAAACCTCGTTGAAGACGGATCACTTTTTTACCTGAATAATATAAAGGATGGGTTGAATGGACTCGTTTTAAAATTTAAGAATACTGAACAAGCAGGTTTTTCTATTGATAGAATCGCATTGGAATTGCTCTATACGAAGAGTCAGGGTGGAAGCGAAACTACCGATGGAAATGGAATTCGTGGAAAGGACGACTATTTTAATAATGGACAGGTCCGTGACGGATGGTCTTATTTTAGTAGAGGAATAGGTACGCCCTTCATAACCGCTAGTTCAGAAAATGACTGGCCACGGTATGCAGATTTCTTTACCAATAACAATCGAGTTTGGGTTACTCACGCCGGATTGCAAGGTAAATTGGGCAGCACTACCTGGATAACAAAGCTTTCATTTTCCAGCAATCAGGGTACTTATGATCAATCCTTCCCTGGTAAAATATATCAATTCTCCGGTATAGCAGGTGTTGAAGTACCCCTCAGCTGGCTGGGAGGTACCTTTGTTAAAGGTGCAATCTCCGTTGATCAGGGTGATCTGTTCGACAACGCGGTTGGCGGTATGCTTTCAATACGGAAAAACCTGAATTTATAAAATCAAATTAAGCTAACCTTTCAATACAAGCGGCAAGACTGTCACGCCAGTAAGGAATTGTAATACCAAATTCAGCTTTAATCTTGCTTTTGTCCATTACCGAATACGCTGGTCGAATAGCCTTAGTGATGTACTCCGACGTTTTCACAGGAATGACTCTTACGTTTGTCCCACTGATATCGAATATGGCTTTTGCGAAATCGTACCAGGAAGTTACACCTTCATTACTATAATGATATATCCCATACTGGGTACTCTCTGATGCAATAATGTCGAAGATTGCACCCGCCAAATCTATCGCATACGTTGGA
Organism: Dyadobacter sp. CY343; assembly: GCF_021390335.1. Classification (GTDB taxonomy): domain Bacteria; phylum Bacteroidota; class Bacteroidia; order Cytophagales; family Spirosomataceae; genus Dyadobacter. Next base: position 1,549,393 of record NZ_JAJUXK010000001.1, read on the forward strand.
GATCCTACCTGATCGACTATTACTCCCAGTTGTTCCCGCTCAGTCCCCAACCGGAGCATTGTCTTCACAAAGTTGTTTCCGAATTCAGAATATAGCCAGCTAGTGCGCAACGTGAAATGCTCCGGTAGGACTTCGGCGATAGCAACTTCTCCTTCCAGCTTAGTCAAGCCATAAATGTTTTCAGGACTAGCTGGATCGCTTTCTGTCAGAAGCCCGGTTACATTGCCTTTGAAAACGAAATCCGTGCTGACGTGAATCAACTTGGCGCCATGTGATTTACATGCTTCTGCTATGTTAGCCGCACCGTCGCGATTGACTTTCCTGCAAAGATCTATATTATCCTCAGCCGCATCCACCGCAGTGTAGGCGGCGCAATTGATTACGTATGTTGGCTTTTCCTGAAAGAATAGCTTTTCTAATAAAGTCTTGTCTAAAATATTGGCGTTTTCCTCAGCTGGGAAAGCGATATTTGATATAACCCTCTCACCGGCGATTTTTTTTAAACAGCTCCCAAGTTGGCCTGATGCTCCTAGTACAACGATGTTCATACGTAATTTTCTTTTAAATAACGACAAATATAAGCACGAGTGCCTTAATGAAAGTCCATTTTAAGATTGGGAATACAAGTTAAGATCACTTCTCCAAATTTTACATCAATTGTTGTTAGCAACTAAGGTAGGTTGACCTAGTAGAAACTTTTGAAAAAGAGGATTGTACCATATTATTTGAGTCACTAGATCGGCACCACTCTTAGTATAATGATTTTGATCGTACATATAGGGCGTATTTTTACTCGTTAATTTTGGTACACCCTGCATGTCATAAATCTCAATGTAGCGGGATTTCAACCTATCCTTCAAAATACTGTTGATCTGCCTAGATTTGTCGTCCCTGTACCGGTTTCTTAATAATTTCCCATATTCAGTTTCTCTTGCTGCTATTGAAGAAAAAGCAATTGTGTAGGTTTCATTTTGGCCCAATATAATGGTATTAAGGCTTAGCTTCTTGAGATAGGCAATCGTTTCTTCTATTTCATCGGGAAGCTCATTATGATCTCCGCTGACCCAATTCGCACTGATGATTACCCCGTCAATATTTGATGCATTTTTTGGTAGATAGTTCTTATAGACGAAATCAATGAGCTCAGTGCACCTTATTTTGCCATTTTTCTTTATCAATGGCAAGCAGCCGCTCCCAGAAGCCTGAATCAAATTCATGTTATTTTTAAGGAAAATTTCTCTCAGGGATTGTGATAAATGGGCAGAGTGACTATCGCCAATAAGCAAATAGTTTTTTTTATTGATATCAAGTTCAAGGCACTGATCGGCGTTATAGTCCTTGAGACCATCATGCTGGGCTGTTATAAAACATTTTCCTACGCTAAATTGATCATCGTGCTCTTTTTGATGAGTTTGACTATACTGAGAAATGTTAAGTGTTTCTTGATCGAAAATAAATCTATTCACATCCTGATTTGCAAAAACTAGCCCGATTATGACAAGTGCTACCGAACCACTTACCAGTCTGAGGTTATTTTCAAACCTAATTGATTCTATATATTTATACGATATTGTTGCGGCTAATAATGAGGCAATAATAAGAATAATAGAAGTCACCAAGCTTGTCTCTACCCCGAGGTATATCGCAATTACATACAGAGGCCAGTGCCATAAATAAAGGGAATAGGAGATTTTTCCTAAATATTGAGTGAACTCGTATCGCAGCACTTTGAAATCGTTGATGTTCATGCAAATGATCAAAAACGTTCCTAATACCGCCGGCAATGTATATATGCCAGGCCACGGTAAGGTTTCATTAAGGAGGTAAAAGCAAGAGAAAATTACAGCGTATCCAATTATTGCAATAATCTTGTTGTACCGCGTCTGTATCTTATTCTCAGTCAGGAATGCTAACCCTCCTAATAACATTTCCCACGAACGGGTCGGAAGGAGATAAAAAGACGAGTTAGGCTTGTATTTTGTAATGAACAAGGTTACCAGGAAGATTGATATTATTGATAATGAAAACAGGTAAAGATATCCCGATCGACTTATCCGGAACAGCCTGTTTACGGCAACGAGACCAACTGGAAGTATAAGATAAAATTGCCACTCAACGGACAGAGACCACGTATGCAGAAGCATGTTCGTATCTGACGAAGGATCAAAATAATTGGAGTTGTTATAAAGGACGTTAGAATAAAATAGCAAACTGGCAATAGCGTTTTTCGCAACAACTTTATAATCGATGGGAAGGTAGACGAAGAAACAAAATATGAACAGGCACAATATTAAGAAGCTGAGTGCCGGGATAATACGTTGTGCTCGCCTGGCATAGAAATTCAAGATAGAAAATTTACCAGATTCAATTCCGGTGATAACTATACGGCTCATCAGATATCCTGATATCACAAAGAACACGTCCACTCCTGCGAAGCCACCAGAAAAAAAAGGCAGCTTAAAGTGAAAGAGTACTACTCCTATCACCGCAATCGCACGGAGCGCATTGATATCGTATCTAAATTTATCTGTAGACTTTGTCATAATATGTATTTTATATTTATTCAGTACGACGTCTGATTCTATCCACGAATTCAAACAAAAAGCCTAACAGCAGAATCTATCTGCATCAGGCTTTTTGTTTGAATCGTCACACAGAGAAAAAAAATTTGTATAGGTGGGAAAGAGGAATTGATTTCTATTGACCTCGCCCTAAGATCATTACCTGTAAAGTTCTAAATATGAGTTGAACATCATCTACAATACTGTAAGACTTCAAGTATTGCAAATCATATTTCAACCGCTCTACATTTTTAGCCATCGTGTCTGCATAGCCCACATTAATTTGCCCGATGGATGTGATTCCAGGCTTCACTGTCAACAAACGCTGAAATTCATGAGGTTCAGCTTCCATAAGCATATCCACATCGTATTTAAATAATGGTCTAGGGCCGACAACAGACATTTCTCCTTTCAGTACATTGATAAACTGGGGTAACTCATCAAGCCGAGACTTACGCAGAAAACGCCCGATAGGTGTTATTCTTGGATCGCCATCACCTTTCGAATGTTGCAGTCCCATTTTATCAGCATCCACGTACATGCTGCGAAACTTGTATATTTCGAACATCTCACCCCATCTTCCCGAGCGCTTTTGCTTGAAAAATACAGGGCCTGGGGACGTTATTTTAATTGCAAGAAAAACAAATAAAAATACAGGTGCTCCTAAAATCATTACTACAACCGAGAATATCAGATCAAATGCACGCTTGGAAGTTTGTTCATTAAAACTAGAAAAAGGTTTTGTATTAACCTGAATAATAGGATACATATCATGATACTCGATCGTTGCCATATTAGTCATAAACCCGCGAAAATCAGGGACTAGCCGAATTTGTGTTCTATGTCTTTCTCCTATCTTGATTATTTCCCTAACCTGATCATCATTCATCTCATTGAGACAGCAATAAAGATAGTCGAGTTGTTTTTCCTTAATCCAAACTTCTATTTCGCTTATTTGGCTATGAATGTCACTGAGCTCAAACATGCCATAATAGCGATATCCCAACTCTTTCCGTTCCGAATAGAATTCACGAATAAGTTTAGCGAGATCACCTCTTCCTACAATCGCGAAACGATTGAAGTTGTATCCTGCTTGCCTGTAAAGTTTCAAAGACATAACAGCCAATCCCCGTACCAAAATTGACAAAAAACAAAAAAAGCAGTATGTCATCAAGAACTGATAGCGGCTATATTCTTCACCTTGCTTAAAGAGGTAAAAAAATGCCATCATGATCGAGGCATGAACAGCAACAGCTTTGAAGAATTTACCCAGTTGCGTAGTGAAGTGATAAGACAGGCGGGAAATTTTGTAAGTCTCTAGGGTAAGAATAATCAATATCCAAACCAAGTTTGCTACTAGCAACAGGTTAACGTACTGATTTTGAAAGATTTCAGAAGCCTCGTCAAAACGAAAAACATAGGCTAAGAAAAAGGAAACGTTCAATAACAGCACATCTATCCATAAATGTGCCTTTGGAAGGACTCCCGGGTAATGATTTTTCATATATAACGTTGAGAAAGTTTTCTAATGGTTCCCTAGTAACTCAGGCTGAATCAGCTTGTACTGCATTAACCAGAATTAGCATACTCAGATACCCCACATAGACTGACAAGTATAAGAGAATAATATTACTTTTCCAAGTTAGTTCTTATAAAATATGATCCTTAAATAGGAGATGGATTTCGTCCCATAAGGACGTAGCGTTGCTATTTGTACCAATGGCTTCTTCAAAACAGCCTGGTTGCCAGAGTTGCTCCCGTATGGCGACGACACCAGGATATTAATTCAATATCACTTTAACGGTACGCCTTACCTGATACTAAGGCTCGAAAAAATAAAAATATAAAGAGTGCGTTAGTGACAAAATATCTTTTCATAAGCCTTCTAGGCTCTTGCATTAAACGAAAAAGCCATTCTAAGCTTGCTTTTTGCATCCAGTCAGGTGCCCTCTTTTGCAAGCCTATCATGACTGGAAGTGCTCCTCCGATTCCGATCATGGGCATTTGTATTCTACCCTTCATTTTAGCCATCCACTTTTCCTGTTTGGGACAGCCCAACGCAACTACAAGAAATTTGGCACCACTCGTGTTAATCATTTCTTCATAGTCAGCTTCTTCATCGGAAGAGAGCTGCCGGAAAGGAGGACTTACCATACCCGCAATACTAAGATTAGGATATTTCTTATGAAGGAAGGCTTGATTTTTTATGAGCATTTCATTTGAACCTCCGTAAAAAAAAACAGGTATACCAAGATTTTCCAACGTTGCTAACAGATCTGGTAGTAAGTCCATCCCACACACGCGCTCCTGTCTCTCGCCGTAAAGTAATCGCATGCCCCAAGCTAGTGGCATGCCATCAGGTGCACAAAGATCAGCTGAGTTGACAATGGTCGCAAAATCTCTGTCTTGATAAGCTTCGACCAACATATGCACGTTCGCTACACAGATGTATGACGACTGCTGTTTATTAACGAGCTCAAGGGTTTTATCAATAAATTTGACGTAGCTGTGAGAACTGACTTTGATACTAATTAGGTCTTTTTTCATCGTTGAGTAATTATAATATCGTCTCTGAGATCTCGCATCAGATCCGCATAAACCTGCTTGTAATGACTACATAGCATTAAATATCTGTAAATTTAGCTCCTATTTTGTCAAATTCTATGTTTTTCCAGCTTTTCGATTGCTTCACTTCTGCAGGAACGTCGTCTTCTTGAAGAGCTCGCTGTCGTTTTGGTGAGAAGTCAGAGTTGCCCTGGGTTGTGATCGAGTTGTGTATTATGTAACCAGGACTGTTATCTATCTTACCAACATTGTAGAAATAGTTACCATCAACATAATTTTCTCGTTTCTTAGAACTTGATAATGCAAAGAAATTTTGGAGATGTGGATATTTTTTCTGAAAAATCTTAGATCTAATATCAACGGTTTGAGTGATTCTAGCAAGGTTTTCCTTATTTGTGATAAACGTCTGTTTCCACTTCTTATCAGTCCAAGCTTTGTATGAAAATGCTTTACGACAGTTTAGAAAAACGTTGTTGTCAATGTTAGTGTGACTTCCGCCATTGATGTGGATAGCCCCAAATCCATTGGATTTGGTAGTTCCGGATTCAAGAAAGATGTTGTTTGCAATGCTGAAACCACCGCTTCCATCATCAATGTAAATAGCAGTTACGAGGGGACTTGCTTCGTTTTGGATTTTTCCGAAAAGGTTGTGAATGATCATTGTTCCGGTCGATGACGGGTCTCTACCAGTGTAGATAGCACCCACATCTCCAAACTCCTGACATACATCACTGATGTTGTTGTAAGAAATGACATGATCATTGCCTTGAAAAATAATGGCTTGACCTGGTGCCACGCTGATATCATTGTTTTTTACTGTTATTCCAACACCTTGGATATTTATTGCCGGAGAATAGCTTCTATAAAGCCTTGAGAAGTTAGTGATGACACAGTTCTCGATATAGTTTTCTGAAGGCTGTAATGTCTTTCTGTTCCCACCACTCATGACGATGGCACCTGACCCTGTGTTCATAATTGTCGAGGTTTGCACCTTCAATTTCATACAATTAGCTGCGTCAATAGCGAGTAGCCCGAAATTTTTAAACGTGCAGTTCTCTATCAAAATATTGCTTGACCTAGAGATTTTAATAGCTGAAGACCTTCCTAAACCAAAATTTAAGCCTTTAATTCTGATCGCTTCGGTGTTGCTAATCTCAATCAGTGGGGTAGCCAATGTGGATATTGAACACTTCTCGAGATCGCTTTCCGAATCCAGATATACATAGAGTTTTTTGGATTGCGGATCCATGACGTATTCTCTGTTCCTAGTTAGCTCTTCCGTAACATTGTAAAAAAAGAATGATCCTAATGTCCTGCTATCACCAAACTGCTGTCTCCTCTTATCTGGCGCTTTTACAATCTTATACTTTGCTTTATCAGATAACCTCACAAGGTTTTTTTTGGGCTCTAAGCTTAAAACAGGAAGGTTATCAAAAGCCCAGTTTTTAGTAAGGGCTCCCGCTATCCATATATGTGAAGGAGATTCCCACCTCGTCGGCAAGATTGCGCCAGTTGTGAATGCTGCCTTTTCTCCGCCTGATATCTCAGCCGCCGGAACAACTGAAACAATACTGATAGTACTGTCTTTCGGCCACCGTGCCAGACTTGCCGGGTCTTCATTGATGAATAATTCGATTGGAGATGGCTTCCTAGGTTGCCCATAGCCATTTTTATGCAAACTAATATCATTACTAGCATAGCGACCTAGATCAAGGGCGTAGACATTATTGCGGGAAGTTGTTGGTATTTTCCTCAGGATCGCCCCATCTGTTACTTTTTGGAAATCCGAACTATTGACGTTACTACCCCCGGTCAAGAATACTTTCTCGTTTCCATAACTTGTTAGAGTCAGCTGCTTTCCCTTTGTAAGTGTCGTATTATTGATAGAGGCAGTATTCGAAAGCATGTAAGTTCCATCTCTAAAATAAATAGTAATGGACGAATTGCCTGGTACTGACACCACAGTTTCAAGTGCCTTGGACAAATTACGGAAAGGCTCTTCTTTGGTCCCTTTTTTCGAGTCACTTCCCTTAGTGGAGACAAAAAACGCGAATTCTCGAATACTTGGTCTAGCTGAACCTGAGACGATTAGGATTGAAAAAAGCATTATAGCACTACTTAATTTTCTCATTACGGGTCTGATTGACGAATACGTTTGCGTTATAATATCGACTTTATTGTCGTTTGTCGGGTGCTGGTATGATTTTAATCTATAAAAATCCACAAAGTAGATTTTATTCTACGTAAATTATCAAGTACTTAGCAATGTGAATGTAATTAACTCAACTTAACTGTGATGAAACTATTATTACCTATTTTACTGCTATTAGCTCCGATAGTAAACTTGGCCGCAACGTTCACGATTGCTGATGGCGATGTAAATGCATTGGCTGCAGCGATTAGTGCATCAAATGCAAATAACGAGCCAGATGTTATCAACCTGGCCCCAGGTGGTATGTATATTCTTACATCTGTCAGATATACATCCAGTAGCGTTTCCAGGTCAGGTTTCAGCGGGGAGAGAGGTTTGCCCGCAATTGCGGGAGATGTTGTGGGTCTTGACCTAACAATTAATGGTAATAACTCCACACTTTCCAGAGATTTGTCAGCACCGTTATTCGGTTTGTTGTCTACGAGATCAAGAGCTGATGTCATAATCAACAACCTAAGATTTTCTAACGGACTGGTAAATGCGCAGGGCGCGGGTTTGTTCGTAGAATTCAAGAGTACTACTGAGTTGAACTACTGTGTTTTTACTAACAATGAGTCGACTTTGAATGTTGAAGGTGGTGGAGGCGCTGTATATGCAAAGAGTCTGAATTTGCTACGAATAAACAATTGCATTTTCGAGAATAACAGAGCCGTCAACCAAGGTGGCGCATTAAATGTGTTGTTATCTGACTTATATTTGACTGGAAGCAGGTTTAGTAACAACTCAACGACTGGAACAACGGGTGATGAGCAAGGGGGGGCCATTTACAATGATGGCGCGAGAGGAGATAATGGAGAATTTATTGTCAGAAATTGCTTGTTCGAAGGTAATACCACCTTTTATCAAGGTGGAGCTTTGTTTACCTATCCTTACAATAATAACAGCTACGAAGTCATCGATTGTATTTTTAATAACAATCAAACTAGTACAACAACAGGAAACGGCGGTGGATTTTTCTTCAGATCTTCGAGAGTTACGATTGGTGATGCAGATTATCCATACACGAGTATACCTGCAAATTCCACTTTGACTTTCAAAGATTGCATATTTGATGGGAATGTGTCAAGGCAGGGTGGTGGTGTATGGCTGGATGATGGGAGGCTAACAGAGCCAGTTTCAAATTGTACTTTCAGAAACAACACAAGTATCACGCAGGGAGGGGGAGTTGCACTTTCTACCAACCGCCCCGTTGTGTTTTCCTCGTGTACTTTTAATGGCAACAGGTCTAATCAGGGAGGCGGAATTGCACTTTCTGGCGCCTCTCAGTCCGTAGATATCATCAATTGCACCTTAGAGGGTAACATTGCAAATCAATACGGTGGGGCAATTGTCGCTCCTAAAAACGGCATTATCATCAATATTACTAACTGTACAATCGCAAACAACCAAGCTAATAACCCTACAAATGGGCAGGGAGGGGCTATTTTCTCCGGAGGTAATGGAGGAATTAACCAGTCTCTCACTATAAAAAATAACATCTTCTATAACAATACTGTCTCTAATAGGTATGGGGGAGGAGGAGATCCATCGTGGCGTCATTGTAACTGTCAAATGGCAGATGGAGGAAACAATATTTTCTTTCCGGAAAAAATCTTACCGAATATAACAGGGAATACATGCGTAGCAAACCCGGTAATATTGGACGCAAAAGCGAATGCTCTTGCGGATAATGGAGGAGTTACACAAACTATGTCACTTAGATCAGACAGCCCTGCGATTGACGCTGGTACGTCATTAGGTGCACCAGCCGATGATCAGCGGGGTATTCAACGTGTAGGTCGAATAGATATTGGCGCGTATGAGTTTGAAGGTGCTATGCCCGTTAAGCTGGCTTCATTTGAAATCGAAAAAGAGGGGATGGCTGCTCTTCTTAAGTGGCGTACATCTGAGGAGTATGGTGTGAGTCATTACGAGGTAGAACGTTCCATTGGATCTGTCTCGAGCTTCAAAGTGATTAAGAAGATCTCGGCCAACAATAAACCCAGCTCGTATAACTTTGTGGATTCGGACCTTGTACCGTTACAAAAAAATTATGATGTCTTCTACAGATTGCGTGTAATAGATCACGATCAAACCTATACATATTCTAAAATAAGGCAAATAGGTTTTGATGGAAGTTTCGAGGGTGCCCCAATAACCCTGTTCCCCAATCCCGCATCCAACACAGTCAATATAAAGTCGGAAATCGGAAGTATTATATCGTTTAAGATTCATAATGCGACTGGGAAGCTTGTTATGCAGGGATCTGGCAGTAATGCCGAGGAGGTGAACATTGACATTCACACTCTACCAGTAGATATTTATCTGATTGAGACCACAACTCTATCTGCTAAGAAAACAATTAGACTTGTTAAAATTAGATAGGTTAGATAAACCTTTCGATAGTCCCCGCGACTTCTGTTGGGGACTATCGAAACTAAATAACAGACTCGTAGATCTGCTTGAGCTGCACATAATTTTGTTCGGGAGTATATTTCAAAAGGAATTCTCGACGCGCTTCCTCAGCCATTTCAGAGCTGTCCTTAGAAATTAATATTTCTATCTTATTAGCCAGTTGTTCAGCGTTACCAGCTTCAAACAGCAATCCATTTCTTCCAGAGGAAATCAACTCAGGAATTCCACCCATTTGCGAGCCAATAACAGGCGTCCCGTTCGCAAAAGCTTCTACTACCACTCTACCGAAAGGTTCATGCCATTCCGAAGGAACGATAAGTGCTTTCGCCTCACTCATATAACGATAAGTTTCCGATAAAGAAAGCTTACCCAAGAATTCGATGGTGTGGGACTTACTGCTCGGCATACTTCCTTCACCTATAACAACCAATTTTGTTGTTGTAGATTTTAGGAGATTCCAGGCTTTCACTAAAGTAGCTATTCCTTTCTCCTGACTCAGGCGTCCCACATATAAGATGTAGTCCTTTTTATCATAAGAGTATCCGGGGTCAGTTAAAAGGCAGTTCGGCTTTATGAAAATTTTATTCTCGTGAACGCCTTGCGTCACCAATTTCTCTTTAACGAACCTGGATATTGCAATGAATGCGTTAACCTTTCGATTCCATGTATCAATAGAATTATGGACCGCTAGCATAGTGCTCACAGCGGCGGTTGCCGATCTGCTTCCCCGGTAACATTTATGTATGATACCGTTTATAGGTGTATTCTTTCCTAGACACTCCGTACAAATATGTCCATCTCGAAAAAGCAGCGCGTTTGGACACATCAATCGATAATTTCTAATAGATTGTACTACCGGAACTTTAAGTGAACTGGCTGCATAATAAATTGATGGTGAAATTAAAGGAAAGAAATTTTGAACGTGCAGAATTTCAGAGCCTTGCAACTTTATAAGTCTCTTAATTTCTTTATAAGAACTGTTTGACCAAATAGAATTAAGCGCAAGTGAGAGCTTCGACGAATTAGAATCGATTGTGTTATTGTTCACCTCGAAACTCATAACATCATGTCCATTCTGCTTCATCAGATTTTCCTCTACGAGACGGGACTCATCTTCGCCACCTCGAACCTGATATAAATTGTGCGCTGTTAAAATTCTCATGGTGTTGATATCAGCGGAAATCGGGGTACTTGTTGACTTGGTTGAGATATTCCAACTGATTTAGCTCTATTTTCAATTTTTAGACATTTGTAAGCAATGCCCATAGAGATCCAGAATATAATAGCACCCATCGGATTTTCCAAGTAAACGTCGAAGTTTGAATTAATTAGGCCAGCGATTACAAGAAGACTGAAGGACCATGCCAGCATTGGCCTTTTTTTAGAAAATAAAAGCATGGGAATTGCTTTTCTCAAAAAGCAAAAAAGCACAAATAGCCAACCGAATAAACCCACTAGTCCTAGTCTGCTGAAAATGTTAATTGTGTAGTTATGTGGATGCTTTGTTTTTCGCTCACTATCTTCGTCATCTACTGCAAATTGCTCGAATTGAGTTATTAGATTGGGACCAAGGCCTAAGCCAAACCACATTTTGCTAGGGCTCTCTGTCACCTCAGCTATTAGCGTGCTCCAAAATTCCTTACGCCACCTCTTCGTTCCCTGAGTTCTTCCCGCATTATTCGTATCCGAGCTAAATAGGCTGATGATGTTTTCTCTTAGTTGAGTAATGCTCACCTGCCTGCCACCCGAGCTTGACTGACGATCTACGATTTCAATTCCAGAAAATACAATCATCAAGGCGAACGCCAAAATATAGATGGAGTTTACTTTCTGGCGGAAATTAAAGTGCCTGAAACCAATTATTAGGGCTATACAAAATGCTACAAATCCCCCCCGATTCAAACTTGCGGTAGTCACCAGCAATATACCGCACATCAAATAGTATATATTCTTATATCTGATAATTTTATTTCGCGGACTAGATATAAGCAAAGCAGAAAAGAGTGCAAGGTAGACTTGGATATCTCCGCTTTTCGTCGCAAATAATGCAACGTCTTCATATGTCAGATTCTGTAAGGCTTCTTTAAATGTTCTTTTTATGACCTGTATGAGTAGAAGCGCAGGTAAAACATATTTGATACACTTCAACAGTGTCACTTTAAAACTTTCAATATTACGCTCGGACACATGGTAGTATCCTATGATAAAAAAAACAGAGTAGTATATCATTGCAAAGTCACGCACGGCCTCAAGTTTGAATTTGCCAACGTTAACTGCTAGGTTACATAAACCAATAAAGATGAAAATAACGATGAAGTAAAAATGCCTGACCCTTACCGGCTTATTTTTTAGACGATATAGACCAAATATCATAAATATTTCACCTATGTAAATTGGCGTAAAAGGAATATGTAGAGTCGCGTACATTTTTCCTATTAACAAATAACCCATCAGGAGAAAGATAAAGACATTGTCTATATACCATTTCTCTTTTCTATTTGGTTGGATCATACTAGCATTTAAATGTAAATCTTATACTGAACATTTGATATGTTACCTGCTAATTAAATTTGAGCTTTACCGAGCAATATCCATAATCTTGGAAATGCTAATCTTATGTAAATAACGGATGCTCGGTAGAGCGCCATTAGAAAGCTGGTATGCCGCTTTTCAAAATAGAATATCTCCTCGGGGTTTTTAGCTAGGGGGGTTCTAAAGTGGGCAAGCCTCTGTTTCAAACTATACTTTGGGTTACACCAAATTGGCAATGAATTGTGTCTGTCACACGTCGCAACTACTTTTGAGGATACAAATGACGCCACACCTAGTTTCTTAGCCCTCAGTCCGTAATCAACATCTCCAAGCGTGTGATGAAAGAATGAATCGAGATATCCTACTTTATCAAACACACTCTTAGGGATTAGAACAACATTTCCGTTGAAGTAGTCGCATGCCTGAGGTATGCCAGTGGGAATTAATCTTTTCTTGTCTCTTAATAAACAGCCGCTATAGGAAATGTAAGTCTTATCGCTGGACTCACAAATCCCGCAAAATATGCTTTCATGATTCTTAGCGCCGGAATCTTTTAGAAGAATTGCTATGGCGTCCTCCTGCAAGTTTGTATCGTCGTTCAGCCATAAATAGAAATCACTCTCTACGGCTACCGCCTCTTGCCAGGCCCTTATCATCCCCCTGTTCCAGAACAAGTTTCCATCTCCTTCAATTATCCTGACTTTCGGGAACTCAAATTTTACTGAGCTGGCAGTACCATCAGTTGACGCGTCATCTACTAGGAAGATTTCTGAAATTATGTCTCCAGCATGTTCTACGGCTCTCGTTAGAGCTGATAAAGACTCCAGGGTATCTTTTTTCCTGTTGTGACACGTCAGTAATATCGATATTCGGTTGGACATTTTGGAAATATTTCTTAAAATAATATAACTGCTGGGGCACACAGAAGACTTAACGTTCTCGCACAGGTTATGCCGGAAGATAGGTCCTTGGCAGAGAGTAGAGGTCTCTTGAATAAAACAAGTGTTGACAGGATTAGCTAAGCAGCTGTTCGTACACCTCCATTACTTGTGTGGTAGCAGCACTACTGTCAAAAATCTCTTTTGCTAACTTCACCGATCTTTCTCCCATTTCTCTCCTTAATTCCTCACTCGTGCCTAACAAAACGCAGTATTGTACCAACTCTCCAAGGGTTTCATATAGGTAACCCGTCTTACCATGAACAATTAATTCGTTCACACCACCAACATTCGCTCCTATTGTGGGTTTGGACATAGCAGCGGCTTCCACTATAGATCTTGCAAAGTGGGGTTCAGTAAACGGCACGATTAATACATGGGAAGAGGCGATTAAGTTGGTAATATCATTTCTGTAAGGCATCAGATAGACATTGTTATTTGATTTAGCGGCTAGCTTTACTCGGTTTGCGTAGGTATCGGACGTATTCTCAGGCAAACCTGCTAAAACAAATTTAAATTGCGGGAATTCCTCCTTTAGTTTGCTAGCTGCTTCAATTAGCTCCAAGGCTCCGTTCCCTTTGACAATCCTAGCTAAGTAGAGGAATATTACGGATTCACTATGTAGGCTCAACTCGTTACTTAGTATACTTGACTTGACAAGCGGGTGGTATTCTCTAAAATCCACAGAGTTATATATAACTGTCATATTACCCTTAACTTTCATAGAAGCCCCTGTAAAATGGTCAATTGCTATGAAGTGGTCGACGAGCAAATGATTCATGTGTTTAATGACGAAGGCAGAAAAAGAGTTCTTCAAAAGTGGTTCTCTGACATGACATACGACCTTAATTTTCTTGCTATATATCTTCGCTGCCAGCGCCACAACAAACAAGCTTGTAGAATTAAGATGAAGAATATCAGGTTTTTCTCTTATTATTTGACGGTAGGCCGCAATTAAAGATGATGGTAATCTTAAAATGTTAGAAAGAAATATTTTGAAAGACATACCAGTTACAGTAGATCCGTGAAATGGGAAAATACTGTCGTTAACAATTAAATCAATTGGCTTCGCTTCAAATAATTCCAGCACTTTTCCTTTAAATATGCACAAGACCGAGATCGAATATTTTGAAGAGTCCATTTGATCCAATAGAAACGAGAGACTTCTTTGAGCTCCGCCGACAGCGCGGCTGTGATGAACATATAGAATCTTTTTTTGTTGTTCCAATATTCAGTTTTTTTTAAGGATTTGTACTAGAAAAGCTAATTCCGCTATCATTTATGTTGTGTAGAGAATTTAGGGAATATCGTAACAGTATAACTTCCTCAGATAAATACCTCATTAAAACCTTCCTGAGCTATCAATGCTTTGAACAGGAGGCGTTTCATAGTGAGACTGACTGTTCACACAAACAGTTGCCTACTCTCGGGAAGCAATTCTGCCAAATGACAGTTTAAACTCTTCTAATCTTTCTATGTAAACCAGATAATACTTTACGAGGCACACAATCACCTTTTCTTTTAAAGACAGGTCCTTTCCGTAACGACCCAAATAATAGAACAAATCCATAAAAGGAGGTTTGACAGCTTTAGCTAGCCTGATGAATGAATTGAACTTGCCAAACTTGTTAACCGCCGTTCGTCCACCTTCAATCCGTTTGGATTTTCTAATAAGTTGACTCAAATCGGATCGCGCCGGGTGCTTGATGATAACATTACTTCCGAAAACTATTTTAAATCCGGCTTGCTCTGCGCGCCGAGACCACTCGTGATCACCACCCGAAAATAAATTCTCATTAAATCCGCCTACCGTATCAATTACTTCCCGACGCGTAAACATGTTACCAGTTACACTTGAGGCTAATTTTTCAACAACATGATCCTGTTTAAAGGCATAGACTTTCTCATAGAGTTCGGCAGGAGTGAGTGATATGCCTTTATAGAACAGATCTATTCTTCCCGCAATTCTACCAACATTAGGGTTTTGAATAAAAAGGTCAACAGCATTAGATATCCAATTCTTGTCTGGAATACAGTCCGAATCCGTAAAGCCTATGATATCGCCGGAAGCATAAATCAAACCCTTATTTCGGGCAGAATATGATCCTGCCTTTGATTCATGAACCAGCTTAAAGTTAAAAGGTAAGACTAGATCAGCTGGTGATGACGATTCTCGATCGTTATTTACAACAATTACTTCGAAATGCTCCTTGCCGTAGGTCTGTTGCTGCAAGGCCGATATGCAAAACGCCAATCTGTGCCAATCTTGATATATTGGAATAATAATAGATACCTTCGGTTCTCTTAATTGCTGCATTTCTGTTCAACTTCTAATTGAATCAAGGACCATGTTCCACATTGACTGAGAGAGCTCCTTTTGAACAGCAGATCCTTCCTTCAGGCGCTTATGGATTTGATCGGACGAATTTGGGTTAAGCACCAACTCTAATTTGCTTTTCAAACTTTCGCCGGATAATTCATCGTTTTTGATTAAGCCCTCTGAAAAGTTGTAGTCTTCCATCAAAGCCAGATACTTATGACTCCATCCTACACATAGACAAGGTACTGATTGGGACAATGCACTAACCAGACCGTGAAAACGAGAAGTCACAACTGCGTAGGATTTTCCGATAATTCCCTTTACTTCCAGTGGATTTTCCACCGTTAGTATAGGTATTTCTTTAATGAAGGTTTTATTTACATCAGTTGCTAGCTTCAGATCCTTCACCCCCTCATGAATAAGGAAATAAGGCGATTTGCCGCTAGCAGTAATTATTTCAGTAATTTCATTGAGAAACTCCACATAATTTTCTCTGCTGTTAAACGTATTCGATTCTAGAAGCTTATTATTCGGAATAATTGCAACTTCATATTTAGCAGGGTCATAGTAATCAGGCACAGAGCCTTTCAAAAGATTAGTAAAGTCGGGTTTTAAATGGATGTTATTCTGCGTTGCCGAAATATTCTTCAAATAACTCAACGAATATTTATCCCTGGCGAACACTAAATTCGAATTATTTACAATTATTTTCATCTTTTCTTTTAATGCCGAATCTTCAAAAGGCCCAAAAGCTTGCGATAACATAATAATCTTTTTTCCTTGCTGTCTCCAATTCTCAATATGATTAGCTAATCTGGTTCCAGCTTTTTCCGCACCCCAAAAGTCACCAAATGCAAATCCAGAGCCGTCTAGTACTACGTCGATATCTTTTTCCAGGACAAAGCCAGTCGATCGTAAAAGACGCATGGGAATTAATTGACCCCAAAAGGCAGTATCTATGCCGAATTTTTTCATATTTAACTTCGTATGAATTCCGACCTTACGTTGACTCGCGATTGGAGCACTTCCTCTTTTTTCCATTACAAAGATGGCTTCCGGCAGCTCCTGTCGTAATTTCTCGAGAATAGCGTATAGCATCAATTCTGCACCTTTGTTGTGAAATTCAACTCCGCGTAATTCTATTATGTAATTTTTCATTGCTGCTAATTGTACTTCCTAATTTGATGTAATGGTCTTTTCTCTGAATACGCAACGAGCCCGTCCGGATCTGGATATCCTATCCCCATGCACATAATTGGACGCTGATAAGGTTTAAGGTTTAGAAACGAGTGCATTTTACTTTCACGAGCTTCAATGTCTGGCCAATTGATTGAGCAACTGCTGAGATTCATACTTTCAAGAGCCAGCATGAATGACATTGATGCCAAAGAAGCGTCTATGTACATAACATGCCGATCTCTTTCGTCGAAGTAAGCATCCAGATTCCCAACGAGGACGATCATTACGGGTATAGAATGCCCATACCCCGAAGTACCCATGGGCAGTTTCACCACGTTTTTCACCATCTCGGGATCGTCAAAGACTCGAAATTCAAAGGGCTGCCTATTACATGCGCTGGGAGCTTGATTCGCAGCTAGAATGGCCTTGTCTATAAGTTCTCTTGGCACAGGCCTGTCTAAAAACCAACGTACAGACCTCCGCTGTTTACACAAATTATAGAATTGGGTGTAATTTACGTTATTAGCATCCTGCTTTGCACGGTGATATGGGATTGACTTAGTTGTGTGAGGTTCCAAGGCCGTTGACGGATTTTCCTTTACAATCAATCTAAAACGAGCTTCTTCCTTAGAAATATTGGGATGAGAGAGATTGATTGTGCTGAAGTATTCATTGAGTACATCATAAAACCACTTAATTTGCGCGTTATCATTATCATCTTTACCAAGTTTCCAAATTGCTTCGAAACTGTCAATTGTTTCAGTGATGTATTCTTTGCCAAACAAGTCTCTCCGGGGTTTCATAAGAAGCCCCTTCTCAATTCGGTGTGTATTTCTTACAAGCAAGAAGTAGTTATTCTTATTTTTCTTAGCCTCATCAATATGTTGTATTTTCCCCGCAAGCACAGCTTGTATCTCCCTGTCGAAAGACCTATCAAATAAGAAGTAATATAATACAGATAATTTGCGTGACCCGACGGAGAGTCTTGCGAAATTATCATCAATTAGCTGCCTTACTAATTTTTTAGGACGTTTTAATAATTCCTTAATCATAGCTTTTTCTTTGAAAGTCGTAATTCTGCAAACTGTGCTTTAAATTCATTTCCCATAATCAGCCAAATAGTGACTACATAGATCAAGAATAATATTGTCCCAGCTATAATATAGTGAACATGAAATTGTTCGAACAAAACGGTTGATATTACGAACGCCACAATCGCACCGATCCAAGGTGTTTTAACTGCTGAAAAAAACTCCAAAGCACTTATCTTGATATTTAGAAGATTGTTAAATGTATACTGAGCTATTATTACAGCGAACACTTTATTTATGAGAATTGCGCAGGCAGCACCCACAATGCCGTAATAGTAGATTGAAAATATTAGTATCGGTATGTAAATTGCAGCTTTAATAAGTTGCAACTTTAATTCTAGTTTTGGTCTACCCATTCCCCTGATAAGAGCCGTGTTACTGTTTACGAGCATATGAATCATTACAGAAATTGACAGAATTTTCAGAGGGAAAACGGATTCTTGCCACTTATCGCCAAAAACGTTAACGGTAAAAGGATCGCCGAGTGTGACAAAAAAGACCATAATTGGATATATCACAAGACTGTTATAGTTAACTACTTTCAGATAGTATTTTTTGAGTGACTCAGGATCAGACTGTTTTTTACCATACATTGGGTACATGACATTATTGATGACAGCCATCATTCTTCCTCTGAAAGTGTCGGTAAGCACGAACGCAAATGTATAAGATCCCAGCGCCTGAGCAGTCAACAGCTTGCCTATTAAAAGATAGTCAACGTTATTAATTAGATAGTTAATCACGCCAGTACCAGTGGTATAGACACCAAATCCAAAAACATCTTTAAAAGCTGAGTAAGACCACATTCTCTTAGGAGTCCATTTGGTAGCACTGAAATACAGGGGTATAGTAATTGCTATTGACGCCACTGAGTTGAATGCTAGCGACCAAATTCCGAATCCGCTAAACGCTAATATCAGCGAAAGGCTTCCCGCAATAATATTGGATATATTATCAATGAATGCCATTTTCTTAAAGTCCATTCGCTTTGTAAGCTGCGCTTTATGAATCAGGTTAACCGGACTTGACAAAATCCCTAAACTTATAACAGGTATGAGCTTGGTGAGAATTGGCTGACTGTAAAAGTCTGCTGCCAACGGGCCTACTAGAAAACTTATAACAGCGTATAGAAACACTGACCACCCCAGTCCAGTCCAAAAAGCGGTGTGAAAGTGTTCTTCACGAAGATTCTCATCCTTCTTTTGAACGAGAGCCGCGCCTATACCGATATCATTCAATACCTGTACAAAACCAGTGAAAACAGTTGCCATTCCTACTATTCCAAACTGCTCAGGAAACAGAAGTTTAGCAAGGACTAATCGAATAACGAAGGTAAATGACTGATTTACAACAAGCTGTATTGCATTCCAGAAAATTCCCTTTACTACCAGCTTTTTTGAATTATCCATTCAGTGAGTCAGCTAGATAAGCAAAAATAGTCAAGATCTTATTCGAAAAAATTCATTACGTCGAAGCCTTCCTTCAAAAGCAACTTATCCTTCTGAAACAATCGAAGATCGGCAGATGCCATGTCTTCGATCAATGTATCAAGAGTGTGTTTTGGTTTCCAGCCTAGCTTCTCATTGGATTTGGTCGGATCTCCTATAAGCAACTCTACCTCAGTAGGACGGTAGTATCTAGGATCAATTTTCAGGACGACGGAACCAATTCGCAGGTGGGAGCAAGAGTCGATATTCAATTCTTGTAAACGGGGATGATTTATAGATGAAATTATCCCTACTTCGTTGGCCTCACTTCCTTTAAAATCTAGTTCAACCCCTAAAAAAGCAAAAGTCTTTCTTATGAACTCTCTAACCCGTGTAGTAACACCAGTTGCAATAACAAAATCTTCTGATGTTTCTTGTTGCAAAATCAGATACATTGCTTCGACGTAATCTCTCGCATGTCCCCAATCTCGCTGCGCATCAATGTTTCCCATATGCAAACAATCTTGAAGACCTAAGACAATTTTTGCCGCAGCACGTGTAATCTTTCGTGTTACGAATGTCTCTCCACGTAGAGGCGATTCATGGTTAAACAAAATTCCGTTTGAAGCAAACATTCCATAAGCTTCACGATAGTTTACGGTAATCCAGTACGCGTAAAGCTTGGCGACAGCATATGGTGATCTTGGGTAGAACGGGGTTGATTCGGATTGAGGAACAGCCTGAACTAGACCGTAAAGTTCCGAGGTGGAGGCTTGATAAATTTTAGTTTTCTTTGTCAAGCCTAACAGTCTTACTGCTTCGAGAATACGTAAGGTTCCGATGCCATCAGCATTCGCCGTATATTCAGGCATTTCGAAACTTACCTGGACATGGCTCATTGCGGCAAGGTTGTAAATCTCGTCAGGCTGCACTTCCTGAATTGTTCTTGTCAAATTCATGGAGTCAGTGAGATCCCCATAGTGCAAAATGAATTTGGGATCAGAAACGTGGGGATCCTCATAGAGATGATCAATTCTTTCCGTGTTGAAAAGTGAACTTCTTCTCTTTACACCGTGGACAATGTATCCTTTACTTAATAAAAGTTCGGTCAGGTATGCGCCATCCTGCCCGGTCACGCCGGTTATTAATGCAACTTTTGCCATGATTATTTAATCGTTGAGTTTTCCCTTAATTATTGTCTAAACTATGGTAAGCCGTACAGTAGACTTGTCATAGTTTATGTACCAGCCGTCCAATTTTACCAGGTTAATTATACTTATGTCGAAACGCTGTGTAACATTAAGTAGCCTAAATCTAACTGCTAAGCGACAAAGCAAGATCGGTTAGAAGAGGTTTTTATCCAGCTTTCTCCACTAAATGGCCAATAAAATATCGTCCGGTAGATCTTCTAATCCGCCACCTATTCGCGACGGCGGAAGTTTCTTTCAGACACTATAAGCAACTTGCAATGAACATAGCGGAAGACAATTATTGTATTAGCTGCGCGTAATCATTCGCCTTAATTTGCTTTCGATGTTTTGAATCTGACTTTTCTTTTCATCTTCATAGTACCCATATCCATATCCACCATACCCATATCCGTAACCATATCCTCCCCCGTATTTAACTCCGTTATAGATGATGGACAAGTTGGAAAAACGTTTTGCGCGTTGAAGGTCTGCGATACTTTTCAAATGATCTACCAAAGTATAGTTGAACCTAACAAGATATAAGGTTGCATCCACGTACTTTTCAATTAGAGCGGAATCCGTAACAAGGCCAAAAGGCGGCGAATCAATTAAGATGTAGTCATATTGCTTGCGTAATTCAGCGAGCAATACCGGAAGTCGACCATTACTAATGAGTTCTGATGGGTTTGGTGGGATAGGTCCGCTAGGTAGAACATCAAATTTAGGATGAATGCCGGTTGGCTGGATGATATCTGTGTAATTTCCTTGCCCTATTAGACAATTTGATATTCCGTATTTATTCGAAATCTGGAGCCGGTCATGAAGCGACGGCTTCCTTAAATCCAAGCCAATTAGTAATACACGTTTATCTGCGTATGCTAAACTAGCAGCCAAATTTATACTAACAAAACTTTTACCCTCACCCCCAACAGAAGATGTAAACATTATAATGCGACAATTACCGTCACCCAGGTATTGGAGATTTGTTCTTAAAGCTCTAAATTGTTCAGCGACAGCACTTCTGCTCGTCATTTTAATAACAGAACCTGCAAGGGTCTGTGGCTGGGCCGCTTTCATGTGGCCTATTTCACCAATTACAGATGTCCTGGATAGCTGCTCAACTTCCTCCCTTGTTTGTACGGAGTTATTTAAGAGTAGTAGCAAATTAATTATTAAAAAAGGAAGTAGAATCCCGACGGCAGCAGAACCAAACCATACAAGAAGCTTTTGTGGTTTAATAGGAGACAGAGAAGCGGAAGGAGCGTCAACCAGTCTACTGTCCGTTACAGTGGCAGCGTAACCAAGCGCAGTCTCTTCACGTTTCTGAAGCAGATATAGATACAATCCCTCTTTTATACTTTGTTGCCGTTTTATACCAACATATTCTCGCTCCTTCTGAGGAATACTTCGTAATCCGGCCGAGAACTTAGTATTAACTGCTTCCAGGCTTTGCCGCGTGACGTCCAGGCCTCGACGAAGATTTTGAACGTTTTCCCGAATCGCTTGCCTTGTATTAGTTATCTGAGTGTTTATCGTCCCTAGCAAAGGATTATTTGCTTGGGTCGTCTGCGCATATTTGTCTTTCTGAATTTGAAGCTCGTTGTATCTGGTAAGCAGGGACACCAGAATAGGATCGTTGATCATGTATGTTGCAGGCGCAGGACTGCCATCTCCGGCGTTCTTGATATAATTATCTACACTCTCTAGTACGCTGATTTTAATGTTGACGTCATTCAACTGCGCATCGTTTTCTTTGATGTTTTGCAAGAAGAGATTTGACTCGGCACTGATGTCTGTTAAGCCCTGATTCTTTTTATAAGATTCCACATCTCGCTCCACATCGCCCAGCTCACCGGTGATCAGCCCCAATCTAGACTCAATGAATTTAAGGGTATTGCTAGCCTCACTATTCTTGTCGTTAAGAGATGATTGCACATATACGTCAAGCAACTTGTTAAGAACGTCCTTGCCTCGTTGGATAGAAACATCTTCAAACGATAACTCTAATACTGTACTTTTTGGGTTAGGTTTGGAAATTTCAAGCTTCCCCAGAAGCCTAATAGTTAATGGTTTGATATCAAGGAATTTTATATTAATTGTTTTGTATTCTGATGACGGACCCTTCATGATTGAGAATACACCCCACGGATTACGCAGCTTCTGTCCATACCTATATTTTGCTTCCTCGTCATTAATCTGAAAATGATCGTTATCCACAATATGTATTAGCATTGGATTGCGGTAAGCAAACTCAGAAATAATTTCTGAACGAACTACAATTGGACTTGCCTTGTACAAATCAACCGTTTTCAGCCCGGCCTTCGTTTCAAATGTCACATCAAGCTGCAGTTCTCTTATAGTTTGCTCCATAAGGGATTGTGACTTCAAAACTTCAATTTCATTCTCTACAAGCTTGTTTCCTCCGAATTGAGCCATTTCCTCAATAATATCATTACCGGTTCCACTTGCACCCTTCTTTGAATCCTTGATCAACAGCTTTGCCTTGGCAATATAGACCGGCTGAGTTACTTGCAGAAAAAAGAACGCCGAAATTAGCACAAGCGCTAAGCAAATAGGGAAAAGGTACCAATATCTTACATAGCCTCTTAGATAGTTCCGGAGATTAAATTTACTGTCCTGATCATCCAGTTGCTCATTGCTCCAGTTGAGGTGTTGATTTTCCATAAAGTTGTTGCTTGATGTACTTGTAATAAATTGGTGTTGAGTAATGCAAGTTCTAGTAGAGTCTGAGGCGAGTAACAACCAAAGCAATAGCTGTTACAATACTTAGGAAAAGAGGGGCCAGTTGAACTGTTCTGTCAGTCGTGTTCATACGTGCTTTGATTGGCTCAACATATATCACGTCATTCTTATGGAGATAATAAAAAGGAGATTCGAAGACATTGCGGGAAGTTAAGTCTACCCTCGCATATAGCCTTTCGCCTTTTTCTTCA
Source organism: Dyadobacter sp. CY343 (assembly GCF_021390335.1). Classification (GTDB taxonomy): domain Bacteria; phylum Bacteroidota; class Bacteroidia; order Cytophagales; family Spirosomataceae; genus Dyadobacter. The sequence goes on from NZ_JAJUXK010000001.1 coordinate 1,572,756, forward strand.
CGAATTATCATTATGTTACTGCGTTTTCCGTATATAGTTAAATCTCCGGCTAAACTAAGTATCTCTGGTAGTGTTATCTTTTCATCAGGTATGATGTAAACAGACGGCCTATTCACCTCACCCAGCACCGAAACTTTGAAATTGATATTCTTAATATTGACGGATGGTTCTTTAAGGTACGTAAGGAGCCTATTGCGAATTGTATCTGCTGCGACCTGCATCGTCAGGCCTCCAACTCTAATCTTGCCAACCAGAGGCAGCTCAACAGTTCCTTCATTAGTTACAAGATAACCGAAAGGTTGCCTTGAAGAGCTAGCGCCTCCACCGTAGCTCATAGATGTAGACGTATATTCATTGGCTGCGTTAAAAATCGAGTTAGCTTCGGCATTTAAACTTCCAACTACAATCGAAAGCATGTCATTCGCAGCAATAGTCGGGACATAAGTTTGAAGGATTTTTGACGATTGCAGACGGGTTGTGTCACCTTGGAAATATACAATAGATTTTGGGGAGACGCATGACGTTGTTCCTGAGATCATCGCAATCAAAGCAAAGAAAACTGCAAATGAGATCAACTTTACTTGGGAAGAAAGTACATTCATAAAATAACGTTAAGTGTTTTTTTTTAATGTAGAGCTTGTCAACAAACGCTCTCCTCGATTATTTTGCACTTTTTTGCTTACATGTGGCATCGGCCTTTGTCAATGATCCATCAAGTCCTGCTAAGCGTTACATTAAAGAGGATGAAGTCTGATTCTTGATAATGTGCAAATGAGTATTTTTTGCGTAATCGACACAAATATAGAATAAATTCAATTATTCACCCTGAACTTTTATAAGTTTTTCATTTTGAAAGGGGTATTTGTTTAACCAAGTACCTACTCTCGTACCCCTGATCATCTGGAGGTGCTCTATTTTGTGAGCATCAGTCCCCAGGAATGTAATTAACGAGTTTTTTAGAAGCCATTCAGCCATCCTCCTAATTCCATCCCCATAAAAACCAGTTACCGATAAAATGTTGATCTGCAATTCACAACCTTGATGCACGAGTTTTTGATAGATGCTAGGGTCGGAGTAAAAGTATGTATACCGTTCTGGATGAGCCAATACCGGCTGGTATCCTCTCTCCAAGATGGCAAATAAGGTCTCAGATGTATTAAGTAGAGGCGTTGAATAGGGTAGTTCGACTAGGATACGGTTCCCTGGCATGGTGAGTAATTCTTGGGGACGGTTCAATAGTTCACCGAAGTGTTCGTCAAGGAAGTACTCTGCCGCCGCATCAATCTGGATGCTTAATCCTTCTTCCACGCATGCCCTACGAACTTTTTCTAATCCTGATAAGATGATCTCTGGTGTGTTTCGGTAGCAATCCCACATAACGTGCGGAGTAGTTATAATCTGGCTGTAGCCAAGATTCTGCATTTTTCTTGCCATTGATACAGCCTCTTCAATAGTTTGAACGCCATCATCAATGCCGGGGATAAGGTGAGAATGAATATCTATTCCTATATGGCTTAGATTGAGATTCATGCCTTTTTTGCTTTTAAATAGCCAATCTAGCATATTGTTAAATTTCGTGCGTGGAGACTGGATGTCGACACTCAAATTCTGATAAAATGATTAGTTGAGATAAGTTAGTAACCCTAAATATTTTGAAGAAGTGAAATCTGTGACCTCTGGATAAATCATAGTAGGCGCTTTGAAACTTTTATAGAAACACCAGAAGAATTATACAAGAGCTTTCCCAAGTCGAGCCCAAATGCTGCCCCTGCCTTCCAATTGTTCGCTAAAGTTCTCTCACTGATAATGTACGAAGAAAACTGATTTACAGGCTGAAAATCTGCCGATGTGTCATGTGTTCCATAGTTGCGAGAATAAGAGAATTTCGCGATCGTATTCCACTTGCCAAAGATTAAATCAGTTCCCAAATGGAAAGCAACAAGCCTGTTATTAATGAAATAGTTTCTAGGATTCGATGCTTGATCGTTTCTGGCATAATGTACCGGTGTAATGAACGGAGTACCCAGACCATTGCCCCTATAAGACCAACCGTTAGCATAAAGATAGTGATTATAATAGTCTTCGTTTCCTGTGGGTGTTGGTTTCGACCAGGATTCTCCGGCCTGGTCCTTAGTGTATAGCATTTCTAATACAAAGCGTTTCCAATAGAGCTTGTTCTGCTGAGGCAATTTATTAAGAATGGATAAGCCATTGATGCCATCAGCTATGTTCGCCAAGTGGTAGAGTGCTCCGACTTCGTAGAAACTTTGTCGATAGGCACTGACTGTCAAACTGTTAAAGTCATATTCAAGTCGAAGGTCTATGTTCCCGACGTGATTTCCGACCTTGCTAAATGCCCAATTTTTCCCTAGTACGACTGATTGATATTTTTGCCAATCCGTCAGTACAAAGGATTCGAATATCTCGGCTTCGCTACCCCAAAATACCTGGTCGTTGAATCCGCCATATAATCTGAATCGCCAATCAGGCATACCAATTCTGGCATAAAATGACTTTTGATGAAAGTATGTTTTGGCATGGTCAACACGTTTGCTCTGGATAGTTTGGTCGCCAAGCCAACCATGCGCGAAAAGACCTTTGAAGGCAAATAGCTTGCCAAAAATAGGTACCGCATAGAATTCTGGAATGGCAATTTGAATTTTGGGTATCCCTAATGCATTTCCTGAAACAGAGAAGTTTCCGGTCGTCAGCAGCGTATCTGTGAGGCCAAACGTTTCTCTCATCCGCCCGCCTTTTATCTCAAAAATACCAATCTTTAACTTCGCAAATCCCTGGATTAAAATTAGCTCAGAACTTCTTCCGCCGTTTGCTCTTCCCTCGAATCCAGCTCCCCAGTCCATAAGCTTCACCGCTGACGTGTCGTAGTTCTTTTCTGCGGCCGCAACGAGACTAACAGATGGACCTGACAACGGGATACTCCCATTCTGATTACTTCGCATCCAAAATGGAACGTGGTCTTTGGTTGTCGTGAGTGCTTGCGCTTCGATGTCAGCAGTGAAGTTCCTGAACTGGCATTCGGCGTCAACGAATGCACAGGCAAGCACCAGTGTAAAGGAGATCTTCTTCATAACGTTGAGTGAGATTGCTAAGTCGTTATCGAATAGCTTTTTTGGTGTAATATTACAAAAAGTTGAATTGTTAGTGGCAAGGAAGTGGCCAATTTTATCTTTTCTTAACTTTGAATGTACTGTTATGTGTTGATTTACAGTGGTCTATGTCTTTGTATTTGCCCCTTTATTGGTAAATACTTCACTCTTTAATTTTTCACGAAAACTGTATTATCCATCGATCAGTCAAAAATTTGCTCATGTAAATGAAGGTCACTATTATGGCTTTGGGGGGCGGTCAGCTAAGGGCGTTATGATTTTGATCAATGCTTCGATTGCCAGCAGATTATAATAGTAGTTTTTAATCATCGGTTTACTTTTAATTTAAACATCTTCAATACTTATTCAGTCAACCAAACCACCATATGCAAAGAACAATCTTTACCTGCGGCGCTTCGCTGCTCTTCATATTTATTACATCAATATCCTCCCACGCTCAGGACGGCTGGATCTCTCTCTTTAACGGAAAGGATCTCAGTGGCTGGAAAGTCGGCGCTAATGCAAGCTCATTCACAATTGTGGACGGGACAATCCAGGTTGCGGGGCCGCGCGCGCATTTGTTTTATGAAGGGCCGGTGAAAAATCATATGTTCAAAAATTTTGAGTTCAAAGCCACTGTAAAAACTCAAAAGGGCTCTAACTCCGGCATTTTTATTCATACTGCATACCAGGAAGACGGCTGGCCTTCGCAAGGTTACGAAGTGCAGGTAAACCAGTCGCACACAGACTATAAGCGCACGGGCAGCTTGTATAATGTGGTTGATGTGAAAGAAACTTATGTGAAGGACGACGAGTGGTACACTGAGTATATCAAAGTGGAAGGCAAGCACATTACCATCAAGATCAATGACAAAGTGGTGGTAGATTACGAGGAAACGGATGTAGACAAGAGGGAAGGGGATATGAAAAATAAATTCCTGAAATCAGGCACCTTCGCCTTGCAGGCGCACGATCCGAAGAGCATTGTTTTTTACAAAGATATTATGGTGAAACCGCTGACAGAATAGCAGTATAACCTGATATGCAGGATGTAATACATTTCGAATCTACTCTCGATCGCCTTCCTAAAAAGGGAGGCGAATTTTATATGCTGGTGCCGGAAGAAGTAGCAGCGCAATTTGTGGAAGGCCGAAAGCCTGCGCGTGTACGTTGTGTATTAAATGAAAAAGTTGAGTTCCAATGCGCGATCCGACCGAGAGGCGGTGGAGGTTTTTATATTAATATAGGTACTCCTCTCCGGCAAGAGGGCAAATTTGTTCTGGGACAGAAACTTTTTGCAAAGGTCTGGAAAGACGAAAGTGAGTTCGGTCGTGATATGCCCGAAGAGCTGAAAGAGCTACTCGAAATAGACGAAGTCGGAAAGCGGCTTTTCTACGAATCTTTGCCGAGCAAACAGCGGGCAATGATCTATTACATCGCCGGGGCCAAGTCGGTGCAGGTTCGGATCGACCGGGCTATTATGTTTATTGATAGATTAAAAGCGGGGCAGTAGCTGCACTGACAATAAAAATCCCCTTTGTATATTCGCGGCTACTATAAAAACGTCCCGCGATGAGAAGAGTGGCTGTCCTGGTGATCTTGTACCTGTGCTGGATTACCTTTAAGAACTACAAAAAACTGGATTCTGAGCATGCAGCTACCGAGCTGGATACGATGAATGTGCTGCTGGCAGGCGTAGAAAATTATATCTCCCCTCATTCGAATATCGCTTTTCAAACCAATACACCCGCCGGCAGACACGGTGTGCTGTATTTCAAATCTGCACTGATATTAGCGCCGGCCGTTTTGCAGCTGGAAAGTAACGCTGATACGATATTGCTTCTCGAAGAACATCAGCTTCCGGAGATTCCTAAAGAACAGTATGAGACGATCTCGGCTGGGGATAATCAGCATCTGAAATATACCTTAATGCGCCTGAAAAGATAATATGCTGATTTTTGCCATTCTTTTATACTTTGCCGGTCTCCTTTTTTCAACCAGTTTTTTGCTACGCAAGTTTGCCGGATTGAATAGTCTGCTCAACTATCCGTTTTCGTTTGCACTTACCATTTCGCTGGCAGGTTACCTCCATTATCTGAGCCTGCTCTTTCAAATGGATTACCGCCTGCTACTCGCTGTGCCTGTTTTAGTCACAGGCCTCGCGGGATGGGTGTATTTCAAGGATATAAAAAGTAAAACACTGGCTCCGCTACAAGCTGCGAGTAATTTCAAACTCCTGATCATGGCTGTTGCAGCGTTGGCCCTTACCGCCGGCTTCAACCAATACGTCTACCGATGGGGTGATTGGGATGCCTGGGCGATCTGGAACCTGCATGCGAAGTTCCTTTTCCATCCCGAGTATTGGACTAATCTGTTCTTATATAGAGATAAGCTGCGGGTAACTCACCCCGATTATCCGCTCATGTTACCATCTCTGATTGCATTCATTTGGAGAGGCTTGGGTACGATTACACCGCTTGTACCTATTACGATTGCTCACCTGGTATTACTCGCAATTCCGCTAACCGTCTTTCTTGGGTTGAACCGATTTGGTCACCTGTTCTCCGCCGCGATCGCGCTGGCAATTTTCGGATTGGACACCAAGTTCATCAACGTTGCCGGGTCACAATATGCCGACACATTATTAGCCCTATTTATCCTCATAACATTCGTAGTCTATAAAGAAACAACTGCCGGCGGCAATGCAAAGCTGCTGGTACTACTTGGATTTTTCGCAGGCAGCGCAACGTGGATAAAAAATGAAGGCCAGCTGTTTTTTGTCGTCTTCTCGTTTCTATTTTTATTCCAAAACTTCCGCAAACCGGTTACGGTGCTGCGCTATGTCGCGGGAGCGCTGATTCCCTTATTGATCCTGCTACATTTCAAATTCGTGCTGGCGCCGGCCAACGATCTGGTCCATGCCAGCAGGGGCGCGGAACTGCTTGATTTGATCGCTTCTCCGATGCGTTACCTATTGATTGCTAAACATTTACTTTTAACTGCATTTGAATACTACTGGATCGTGATTCTGCTGTTTGCAATTGTTTTGTTCAACAAAATCCCGTTCGTAAAGACATTTCCGTTCGCGGTAATTACCATGGTTCTGTTAGGCTATTTCGCAGTGTACCTCACAACCCCGCACGATTTGACCTGGCATTTGGAAGCTTCAACGGACCGGTTGCTGCACCATATTTACCCGGCATGCATTTACCTTATGCTGTTAAAGCTCAGCGCCACGAGTAAGAGTGCTTTCTGGGCGAAATGGCAGTAGGCGGGCTAGAAGGTCTATGGAAGACTACGCTTTTGCCAATTCTCACTTGCATTTTTCCTTTAAAGGGCTTTTTTTGTTATATTTGTTAAAATCAAGCGGTTTGCTGACTCGGAAAATTTAAGTCAGCTCTTTCTATAAACATCCTGTCATAACGTGACAGATTTAAAAGCTGAACTTTGAATTTCGACGAATTTGAACTCCACGAGGACGTGATCAACGCCGTGGAATCTATGAACTACAAGCAGGCAACACCGATCCAGGAGCAAGCAATCCCTTACATACTTGACGGAAAAGACCTGCTGGCCTGCGCGCAAACAGGTACCGGCAAAACAGCCGCCTATCTGATCCCTATTTTAGATAAAGTAGCACACCAATCCAATATTCACACAGGTGCATTGATACTGGTACCGACCCGCGAACTCGCGGTTCAGATCGATCAGCAAATCCAGGGATTGGGATATTTTGTGGGCGCAACCAGTATTGCGGTCTACGGAGGCAACAAGGGCCCTGAATGGGACCAGCAGAAAAAAGCATTGACACAAGGCGCAGATATTATTATTGCCACTCCAGGCAGGCTCATCGCGCATTTGCAGCTCGGATACGTGAATTTCGGTGATATCAAACATTTGGTATTGGATGAAGCGGATAGAATGCTGGATATGGGTTTCCTGAGTGATATCCTCAAAATAATGAGTTTCTTACCAGCTCAGCGGCAAACGCTGATGTTCTCGGCTACCATGCCTTCGAAGATCAATGAGCTGGCTAAACGGATTCTGCAAAATCCGGAGGAAATCCGGCTCGCTGTTTCCCGTCCGGCTGACCGCATTGACCAGCAATTTTACCTGGCCAGCGACGAACAGAAGTTGCCGCTGCTGCTTCACCTGCTCAGTCAGGTACAAAGCACGAGCATGGTACTCTTCACCTCCCGCAAGTCTACCGTTGAGCCGATTGTGCGCTCATTGAGAAAGCTGGGAATGGACGCGCACGGTATTTCGTCGGATTCGGAGCAGGCCGATCGCGAGATTGTATTGAGGAATTTTAAAAACAGACAGTTTCCTGTCCTCGTGGCCACAGACGTTTTGTCGCGTGGTATTGATATTGATAATCTAAGTCACGTGGTGAATTACGATGTACCTCGCGATCCCGAGGATTACGTCCACCGTATCGGGCGCACAGCACGTGCCGAGTCCAAGGGAACAGCGATCACATTCATTAATGAGCAGGATCAGAAATACGTTTTAAAAATAGAGCGGCTTTTTGAGAAGGAATTAGAGAAAAAATCTGTTACAAAAGAACTTGGCTTGGGTGAAGCGCCGGCATTTGAGCCGAAACGTTTCAAGCCGCCCGGACGTAAAAAACCTTCCGGCTCTAAGGAGGGATCCAGATCCGCTGGTAGCGGACAGAAGCGTCGGAAACCTAAAAAAGAGTTCAATAACCCTTCTCAAGCATAAAATTTATTCAGAGTTCGTCATTGTGAAGCAACGGGGCGTGAAATAGTTCTGGTACTAAATCAATGTTTTCTTGTAATGAAAACGTGAGATAGTACTCGATTCCTATTTTTCCTTTTCATTTGTCTTGCTTTGTAGTCGACATGCATGAACCTAAATTGAGTACGTTTGGACCGTTTAATAGATTGGATAAGAAATTACAAGTTTAGCATCACCGACCCGCCGATTATCACGATGGAAGGGTTGTTTTCGCTGTTGCTGTTGTTGGTACTGAGTCTTGCTGCGGTTTTCTTCCATTTAATCAGAATTTTCTTTAATGCACCAGTCGATTTTTCGATGGACTGGAACCTCTTTCTGAGCTGGATACCCCTGATTGTCGCTTTTTTTGCAGATAGTATAACAAAACGTTTCCCGGACATGCCGGTCAGCCTGCTGCTGATCAGCATTATGTGGCTCGCATTCTTTCCCAATGCGCCCTACATGATCACCGATCTGGCGCATTTGAGCGTGGATTATCAGAGGGATTTAACCTGGCATGATACCATCATGCTTTTTTTCTACGCCGAGGTGAGCCTTTTCAATGGACTGGTTTCACTCTACTGGATACACCGAGCCTGGCGGCGTGTTTTTTACAGAAGGACAGCCAATATCATGTTGGTAATCAGTCTTCCACTTGCCGGATTTGGTGTGTATTTAGGAAGGGTTCGAAGAATGAACAGCTGGGATATCATCCACGAGCCGGGACTGATTCTTACCAATTTGTTCGATAGTATCATGGACAGAACTGCGCTGGTATTTAGTTTAGAAATAGGTTTGCTGCTTGGGATTCTGTACCTGGTACTCTGGGGGATCATCCGTTTTCGTATTCGTTATAATAAAAAGCAGCAGTAAAAACGGCTGTTCAGCGCTTCATATTAGGATTTATGCAAATATCAGGGAATATAAAGGATTCGTATTCTGCCCAATATGACCAGGATTCTGTCGCCTGGCGTAACACGGGAGCCAAGTATAAGGCACTCAACATCATCGAGCTTTCGAAAAATATCCAGTTTAAAAATGTATTGGAAGTTGGCGCAGGCGAGGGGAGTATTCTTAAATGGCTGTCAGAATCTAACTTTTGTGATGACTTAAACTGTGTCGAAATCTCCGAAAGCGGCATTTCACTGATCAAAGCAAAAAACATCAGGCATTTAAATGATGTATTGCTGTTTGATGGTTATCAGATCCCGTATCCGGACAACCATTTCGACCTGGTAATATGTTCGCACGTGCTGGAACATGTTGAGCATGAACGCATTCTGCTCCGCGAGATCAAGCGGGTTTCGCGCTACCAGATCTTTGAAGTACCTATTGATTTTTCATTTTATGTGGATAAAAAAGTAAAGCACTTTTTATCGTACGGACATATTAATATCTACACGCCCGGACTTTTTCGCTTTTTGCTGGCTTCCGAGAACTTTCAGGTTAAGCAGGATATTTGTCACTTATATCACGAAGATGTGATCAAACCTCTGTTTAAAAACAATCCGACCGGGCTTCTTGTGACCCGGATTAAATACGGTTTGCTTAAAATGCTTCCCTATTTGCGCGGCATCAAACCCAGTTCCTATGCAGTGCTGACTGAGAAATCGGAAAAACAATTGTCCATTTTTTAAGTGATTCCCGAAAGCATTCCTACGCTGCCAATTTTGTATCAGGACGAATACCTGGTCGCGGTCAACAAACCGCACGGGCTGCTGGTTCACCGGACTTCCCTGGCTGTTGACACAGATCAGTTCGCAGTACAAATCCTGCGCGATCAGCTTGGTCAGCGCGTTTACCCAGTACACAGGCTCGACAGAAAAACCGCCGGCGTGTTGCTATTTGCATTGAATGAAGAGGTGAATAGCCTGATGCAGCAGCAGTTCCAGAACGGTCAGGTAGAAAAAACTTACCACGCCATCGTCCGCGGCTTCACGCCAGATTCGGGCGAGATCGACTATCCGCTTAAACGCGACGACGGTGTTGTCCAGGAAGCTTTCACCGCTTTCCGCACCCTTCAGAGAACCGAAGTTCCTTTCCAGACCGGCAAACACGCCACTTCCCGATATTCTCTCGTCGAGCTAAAACCCACCACCGGCCGCATGCACCAGCTCAGAAAGCACATGGCGCACATCATGCACCCGATCATAGGCGACCGCCCACACGGCTGTAACAAGCAGAATAGGTTTTTCAAAGAAAGATTTGGAATGGAGACAATGTTGCTGCATGCGTATTTCGTTGCGTTTGCCCATCCCGTTACAGGAATTCCCGTTCAGATTTACGCTGATTTAAGTCCTGAGATGGGGAACACTTTTGAATTATTTAATTTTATAAGTTGGGCGGATTGACAAACTTATAGTCAGACGGAGACCAGTCGCGTGGAATTTTCTGGGAAGAAATTGGCTTCATCTTTGAATATTTTACGAAAAGTAGGTATCAGAAAAAAGCATTTGATTTATTAGTATTTTTATCGGCAGATTCTTCCAGTTTATACTTCACTTTACCAACGTTAAATGAAAAAAGCATTAATTACCGGGATCACCGGTCAGGATGGTGCCTATCTTGCTGAACTCCTTTTGAGCAAAGGATATGAAGTGCACGGTATCAAACGCCGCAGCTCTTTGTTCAATACCCAGCGGATCGACCATATTTATGAAGATCCGCACGAAAAGGATGTGCGTTTCCACCTGCATTACGGTGACCTGAGCGATTCTACCAACATCATCCGCATTATCCAGGAAGTACAACCTGACGAAATATATAACCTGGGTGCGATGTCGCACGTGCAGGTAAGTTTTGAAGAACCTGAGTATACGGCCAATGTGGACGGTATCGGTACCTTGCGTATCCTGGAAGCAGTTCGCCTGCTTGGTCTGACCAAGAAAACGAAGATATACCAGGCTTCCACTTCTGAGCTTTACGGATTGGTACAGGCAGTGCCGCAGTCTGAAACCACCCCATTTTACCCGCGTTCCCCTTACGCAGTTGCGAAACTGTACGGGTATTGGATCACGGTCAACTACCGCGAAGCTTATGATATGTTCGCTGTAAACGGTATTCTTTTCAACCATGAATCGCCTCTGAGAGGCGAGACTTTCGTGACCAGAAAAATTACCCGCGCAGTTGCCCGTATCGCACTGGGCTTGCAGGATAAAGTGTATTTGGGTAACCTGGACGCACAACGCGACTGGGGCCACGCCAAGGATTTCGTAGAGGCAATGTGGCTGATATTGCAGCAGGAAACGGCCGAAGATTTTGTGATCGCAACTGGTGTTACCACCCGCATTCGTGATTTCGTTAGAATGGCATTTGAAGAAGTTGGTATTGAAGTAGAATTCTCCGGTGAAGGCGCTGGTGAAACTGCGAAAGTTGTAAAATGCAACCATGCAGATTTCCAGATTGAAATAGGCAAAGAAGTAGTTGCAGTTGACCCACGCTATTTCCGCCCGACCGAAGTGGAGCTATTGATTGGCGATCCGACCAAATCGATGACCAAACTGGGCTGGAAACCTAAATACGATCTGAAAGCATTGGTGAACGATATGGTAACAGCGGATGTAACCTTGTTCAAAAAGGACAGACTTTTGGAAAGCAGCGGTCACCGCGTTCCGAATTACTACGAATAAGCGCATTCACCTTACGAGAAAATCCCGAAACGAACTTTCGGGATTTTCTCTCTACTTGCTAATCACCAAATGCGCCAACTCAGGATCATTTAGCAGCCTTTCCATTTCTACAAAAACAAGATCTTGCACATCCTGCTTGATCTGATAATAATTGGCTCTGATCACACTATCATCAACCTTTCGCACGATTGGAAGTTCTTTGTAAGCAGACTCTTGTCTGGCTATCGCCTGATTATCGTTTATGATTTGAGCATGAAACATTTTTAGAGCGATCTTCTCGTCGGGCGTGTCAGCTACCATTCCTACAAACTCGCCTGAGCTAAGCGAGGCAATTTTGGATGCTGGTATAGCTGAATCCAGCTGCTTTGAGTGGCTAATGGATGTGTCATTTCTGTTAACTGAGAAGCTCGTGCGGTCCTGCAGGATCCTTCCAAAGCGCTCTGAAAGCTGCTTGGCGGTATCGCCAGTTACTTGTCCACTGATAATATTGCCACTTATATTCATAATTACATCGGCCTGCTCTTTGCCGTAGTCTTTTCTCAGCTGGCTGAAATCCTGGATGCCTAATGTGGTTGCGACCTTGTTTTGACGCGCAGTTGCAATCAGGCTATCGATGTGATTAAGAAAGATAGTTGGGAATTCATCAAATATCAGGCTGCTCTTAAGCTTACCTTTCTGATTAACCTGATTGATCATTCTCGTCACATAAAGAGAAATAACAGCGCCATAGGTCATGATCTTCTGGGGGTTATTCCCTAAGCAAACAATTTTAGGATCCTGCGGATTATTGATATCCAGCGAAAAGTCATTGCCTGATAATACATAATACAGTGAAGGTGATGATAGTCGCGCCATCGAAATCTGCGCGGAGGCAATCTGGCCTTCCAATTGTTGGTTTGCATCGTTAATGAACGCGGAAATAAATGGGTTAATCAGCACTTCAATCTCTTTTTCAGATCTTAAAATACTAAACAGCTTCTCGTGCTCAATCTGCATGAGCTCGACGGCATGAGGCAAACTACAAAATGCGCCATTCTGATACTTTTTCAGAAACCAGATGATCGCAGTCAAAAAATTGATGGGGGATTCTACAAAAAAATCGCCCTGACGCTTAACCCATTCCCGATTGAGCCCCATCAGTATCGCGCGTGCTGATTCGGCCGCATCTGCAATATCAACTAGACCACCAGGATCGAGGGGGTTACAGCGATGGCTTCTGGATAGGTCATCGAAATTAATCGAGTAAAAGCTTGAAGGTGTTTTGGTTTGCGCTTCCTTATCAAGCCATGCATTATAAGCGATTTTGGTGAGGTCATCGTATTTGAAATCATACAGAAAAACGGCGAAACCTTTGGCAATATGCTGGGTAAGCACATGGCGGATTACGAAATAGGTTTTACCTGACCCGGGCGAGCCCAGCACTAACAGCCCGCGCATTGGATTGACGAAATTGATCCAGGACTTTTTGACGCTACTGCGAAGTTTGTAGCGGCCCGGCAAATTGATCGAGTATTCATTTTCAATGAGTCGCTCTTGCTGTGGGAAAGTTTCGTTGTCTTCATTGAAGATGTCCTGGCCGGTTATTTTTAAGCGCATTATCTTCGATATCGTCGTGCCACCTGCCAAAAACATCAATAGCCCCAGGCAGGTGATTGAGATGTATGAGATGGTTTGAAGCTGAATTTCTATCTGCATTTTCAGCAAATATCCGCTCAGAAAAAAGACGGATAAGCCTATTGCCAATTGCCTGAGAGCTGTGCTCGCTTTCAAATGCTGCTCTTTCCTGCCTTTTGTTCCAAGCAAGGACAGCGACAAGAAAATCAAGCAAATCACCTTGGTTTTTTCAAAGTGAGAAAATAGCCCTGTCTTTTCAATTTGATCCAATATTCTGTCACTAAACGTGCTGACCAGCTTCCATGCTGTGAAAGCTTGGTAGCAGTAATAGTAAAAATGAAGCGCCAATGCGAACAGGCCAATGGATCTGCTCATGTCCAGAATTCTGCGAAGAGCCTGCTCGTTTTCTCCGGTATTGCTTGCCATGTGAATATTATTTATAGTTGTTGAGATAATTTCTTTTTCCGTTTTTTTCTGGACCTTCTTAGTTGCCAGGGCCCCGCACTTTTATCTTCCATAGGTCGCAGCAAAGCGTCCGAAACTGCCGATTCAATCGCGGGTGCTGGACCCAGATCAACCCGATGATCATATGGCTTACTGAGATATTCGCGAAGGACACTTTGATGCTGAACTGCTTGTGTTTGATTATCAACTGAAAGTGGTTGGCCCGATGGCTGACACATCTCTTGAATCTGCGATCGATGGTAAGCAGCACCAATCTTAGAGGCTGACAGGGCGAATTTTGTGCGGAAATCCACGTATATGATGCCGCCAGTTTCACTGTGAGAATCTGGTAAGAAAACCATTTGGATCCCCTCCTTTTCCAGAAGTTGTGTCAGCGCCTGCGTTCCCTGACCGGCTGCTTTTCGCATAGCAAAATCAACACAGCTCTTAACCCTGCTTACAGATTTGGTGAAATTGGTTTGACCAGTTGCAAACCGCTCCTGCAAGTAATGGTGCGTCGGCTTGTTTTCGAAAGTGCTCGCTTTAATTGGAACGCCAACTTTTTTGCCTTTTTCATTCAAAATCACGTATCGCAAGCCAGTAGCTTTGCCGGGTGTAGCCAATCCTGGTTGTAGAATGCCTACATTATATAGGCTAAGCAATGCCCTAAGCTCTGGGAAACTACCATAAGTGTACTGAGGCAGGACCGTTCTGAGCACACGCCAAATCGTACGCTTAGTAGCAATTTTGCCATGTATAGCCTTCTGTGCGCCAGGCCGATCAAGCAGGTACTGTTTTCTCTGTCCGGCTGCGCTCGCCTGCGTCAGCCCAAATTGTAATTCAATACTTTTCCTTGCTAGTTCAGATAAGTCTTTTGCGTTGTTGTGAGTAGCAATCCTTGTACCATCAGGCCTAATCACAACAGAGACGATATGAATGTGAGTATGGCTTGCGTCATGATGTTGATAGACCAGATAGGGCTGCTGGCCAAACCCCAGCTGATTCATATAGGTCTGTGCGATGCGTGTTAACAGTTTAGGTGGAACCACGTCATCAGGATGAAAATTCAAGGATATGTGAATGCTGTTTCGCTTCACATTATCATTCAGATCAGCAAATCTGAGCAGCATATTCAGGCGCTGCTTGGGTGTTAAATCTTGCGGCTCGCAGGGGTAGTTGGCGGCCATGATGCACTGCGCAACACCCTGATTGACCTTTTGTTCGTTATATCGAAAGCTCCGGGCAATCGATGTACTGGTTTTTATGACGGCAACCATTTTTGAGCAGCCTGAGTGACGTATGATTTTATAACCTGAATATGGCTTAGCATCGCTTGACTGTCAGCCTGATATTGCAGCAGCCACATGGATTGATCTTCATTTTGATTTAGTGATGAGAATACTTGGGCGGACAATTCTACGTTTTGTTCAATCCGGATTAGCTGCATCCGAAGCCTGATCAGCTCGTTGAGAAGCTCGTCCAGTGACTGGTTTCTTTGGTTGTAGGTGACAGGCGTGGCCAATGCAAGCTTACGGATAAACTCCCCCATATTCCGGCAAGTGCTGCAACCGAGCCTTTTTAGCAGTCTATCGTATTCTTTTTGATTTAAGCAAAGAGTCAGTTTCTTCTGACGGCGCTCAACTGGTTCTAACATCACGTAAACTTTTCAGAATTGCTGTTAAACATTTCAAATGCGTGCTTATATTCTTCCGGGCAGCTCGATGGATTTTCTTTGTTTGGGTGTTCTGTCATCGATTCCATTTACTGAAAGCAACCAGTCATTAACATCCTTAAAATTCTCATACATACCAGCCGCATCGCAGTAGCAGTGATGCAGGGAAATGGCGTTGGCTGTCAGGGTTCTTCCGGCCAGGTCATGATCCAAAAAAAGATGCGCTTGCTGGTGGCGTTCCAAAAATGGTCTTGCCCGCTGAAAAAGCGCTATCGAATTAAGCACCAGATAGTTCATTTCTGGGAGTTGTTGTTGTCGGGCAATCACCTGATAGGATAACAGATCAAAAAATCCTTCGAAAACACATACTTCCTTGGAGCCATTGTCAATGCGGGTAACATCTTTGGGCGAACTGGAAATTTTGCTGTACTGATTGCGAAGCTCCCAACCGCCAGAGTCATTTCGAAAGCCAATCGAATAATATCGGTTCTTACCTAGTTCGTAGAGAACCTCTCTGCAAACCTGGTCAGCAAATTGCTTGTCAATACCCCTTTTTGAAAGGTATCTCACCAGGGCGACAGAGTGTATTGGTTTTTCTTCAAGGATATGCAATTTATTTTCTGGCTGATTATAGCTGGGCAGCACCGGTGTATAGCTGTGTGGACGGGCATGTTGGCCGCTGCGAAATTTTTGCAAAAGATCACTGACACTGCACTGATGGTAGAGGATACCAAAATCGATCAGGTTGCCCCCTTTTCCAATGCCATAGTCGAACCACCGATTGAGACGAAGGTTAATCTTAAAGGAGGGGGTTCGTTCTTCTCGCAGTGGAGAATGATACCAGTAGTTTGGTCCTTGGACACGCGCTGGCTCGATGCCCAAATCGGCTAAGTAGCTGGTCATATCTGTATCTTTGATGGTTTGTAAAGTGATTAGCTCGCTGTGGGTTGTCATAAAGCGATTAACTTATCCTGAAAATAGATCCTGGCAGCGCAACGATGATCAGCTTATGGTCTGCCTTGCAGCGTGTGATAGCCGGCGTTTGTGACGAGGTGTTTGCTGTTGGGTGCGCTCTTCGGCTGCTTGATCCTGCCGGTAAGCAACCGACTGACGCCGGGCAAGCGCCCGTTCATCGTAAAAGATGACTGCTTTAAATTGAGGATTGATCTCGATGCGCAGTTTATGCGTTTGGCTACCTTCTGCTAATGTGACCAGATGCGTGTTGCCTTCCCGGAGTGATCCCAGCAACTGCTCTTTCATTATTGGATTTTCCAGCTCTTTAATGGGCATACGTTCCAGAGATTTCTCCAAGTCGAAACCGTGATTTTGATCAAATTCTTTAAGGTTGAAATTCCCCGCACTGTCAGTTTGCTTAAAATCTATTTGAAGCCAGGCGCCATAGATATTGCCATCCTTGTTGACTAAGTTCTTTTGGACAGCCCGGCCGCTTAACAGATTGTATGCTTCTTTCAGGGTGATGTTATCGCCTTTACCAATAAAGAAGGTTTGCTTCAATTCCTGACTTGCCTGCTTTTTTTTTACGGAAGAACTGTAACTATGAAAAGAATATATGTTCGTGGATTGCGACCGCTGAAAATGCAGTGCATTTGTGAGAGCGTCTTTCCCGAAAGCGGTCTGGTGTATGAGCGTAAATTCAGGCAACTGCCTTTTCATATTCTCATTCAAATGAAGGTCCAAGCTCTTCCCGAAGCCTAGGTCTTGGATCTGGTCTTTGAGATATTCGAAGTTCTTTTGATTCATAGCTTGTGAGTATTAATCGGATGAAAAGGCCTGCTTTCAGGCAGATCATCTGCCTGGCGCATTTGAGTACATCGCAAAAGAACCCACTAAGTCAAAGCGTTTCAAGTACAACTTTTTGTTGTACCCCTGGGCATTCATTGTACCCCACTGATTATCAGGGAAAGAAAAGTTAGGTGGAAGGCAGTTTAGGCAAAGCCTGGCACGCTACCCGACAGGTTTGCAGTTGATCTGCTGGCATGTTTGTATCGCTCTATTCCAAACATCACTTTTCTACGCGAACTAGTTGCGCGTTATACCAAAACTTAACCTGCCTGGAGTGATCCTGCAAGTCGGTGCAAGCCGTGCCATCAAGTGCGAAAAGTTTGGAACCTACGTGATCTCTACCTGGTGAGGCTGCAATTAGGTGTGTATATTACGATCTATATTTTTAGCAACTCAAATCCGACAGTGCTACTCATTGCGCGAGTAATATGCGCAGAAGCGGGTATGCGGGTGGGAACGCAGGACGGGAAGTACCGTGCTTACGTATATGTAAATTCGCTGAATAACAACACCAGAAGCGCCAAGATCAGTATCAAGCGCTTCATGATGAAGTAGTTGTGTTGGGCTTCGGTAAATTAGGGGAAGGTGGCTAAATGAACCGCGAAAGGTATAAACCGTTGTGCGGTAGAAATTTATAATGAAAAAGATTGGGCATGTTTTTGTGAATTCAATAAATTAATAGAGTGCCAAGCCATATTGACAATGCATAATCGTGCGGCGACCGTCAGAGAGCCAGTTTCGACCGCGTCGGCGATCCGAAAACTTTGACTGTTGCCAAATCAGTTTTCCGGGATGAAATCAATGCCGAAGGTAATTTTAAATTCTATCCTACCAAGCCAAATATGTCTGGTTTATAGATAATCACCCTTTCATGTTTAGGTGAACAGATGTCGACAGATCGCGGCAGACCGTTCAGAAAACTGGCTGTTTGGGAAGCTTCGTTTCGGTATCCTAAATTGTTTTCCAACTTAATTCACAGGACAACGTATAGCAGGAGGCGGCGCAGATTTTTCGAAAAGACGGCCCAGTCATCAAAGTTGGTATGCATAAAGTTTCCTGACATGATAGTGAGTATGTTATTGACTCAATTCCACCGGCGGTTCGCCGCTGCGATTCAAAATGCACCTGGTGATTTCCAAAGTTGCTTTTTATTTGCAGCAGGTATGATAACCGCAAGCATGCATGACTCTTGTTATATCCCGTTCTTGAAATGCGATGATCCTACTGATTGTGAGCTACTTGCCGATCGTCGGGATATTTCAGCTTGTCAGCAACTCGCGTTGTTCAAACAAGCAGGAGTTAAAATAATAACACCAGTGAAGGCCAACATGAAAATTAAGACCTATGAATTATTAACGGCGGAAAACATGTAAAACAATCGAAACCCTTTTCTCTCAGCTTTGCGACCAAACAGTTGCTCAAATGAAACTACGCCGGACGATGCAGGCCAAGACTTCTGATGGGTTATTTGCCCCCATTGTATCATCCAATTGCTGCTGTCTCAACCCTAAAAGCGATCAACTCACTGGCGAGTAAGCCGCTCGGACAAATTAAACATGCCTTACTTTGCTAACCGCGCAACAGGTTTTCATACTTTCGTAAACTCATCGTTTTTCTTCAATATGGATCAGATTCTACTCCCCGCGAAAAGTGTGTATTTCCAGGTTTTTGTTCCGCTGCGAGCATCAACAGCCTTGCTATTCTTATTGTTACTAACCAATTTATCATCAGGTGCTTTTGCCTTGTCATTCGAGCCACGAACACGTTTCGTGACAGCAGCGGGGTCTGGAGCGCAAAATGGTGAATCCTGGGGCGACGCAAGCGGTGATTTACAGGCTATGATTGATGCCAGTCGGACCGGTGACCAAATATGGGTGGCACACGGAACTTACGTGTCAGAGCTCGGAAACGGGCTTGTTATGAAAGAAGGCGTCAAGATCTATGGAGGTTTTGCAGGAACGGAAGGTGGCTTAGCGGATCGCGATTTAAGGGTAGCCGAAAACAAGAGTATCCTTCTAGCTGCTGTAAATCATCAGTATGTGGTTAATAACGACGCTAATACCCTTTCAAAAACTGCTTTGCTCGACGGCTTTACGATCTCCGGAGGCACCCAATCGGGCGTTTACAACTATCGCTCATCGCCTAAGTTTGTCAATTTGGTTGTCTCAGGCAACAATGGTAGCTCCGGTATGAAAAATGTAGAAAGTTCACCAATTCTGGTAAACTGCGTCATAACTGTAAATGCCGCTAATTTCATGGGCATATTCAACTCTGCTGAATCCTTTCCGGAGTTGACAAACTGTACGATAGGTGGTGTCAACGATTCTAATAGGAGCATTGGTATCTTCAATGCTAATTCCTCTTGGTCTCTGATACGGAACTGTATTATTGCTGGCATGCACTTTAGCATTCTAAATGAATCAGGTTTTTTTGATTCAGAGCCCATTCCAAACAATATTTTGAGAGGAGCGAAAGACGCTTACCTTGAACCTGGCTCTTATCAAGGATGGGATGCTGATCCGCTTTTTGTAGATGCGGCGGCAGGAGATTACCGCTTGCAGCTTTGCAGTCCCGCACGTAATAACGGTAGTAATACTTATTATGAAAGCTACCCTAACTCTAACATTTCCGATGTTAATACGGATGCCGACGGGAATCCTCGTTTTTACAACCAGGGAGTTATAGATATAGGTGCCTATGAATATCAAGGCGATTATAATATAAAGCCAGTACCCAATGTTTGGTATGTTAAACAAGGGGCAACTGGATCGGGGTTAAGCTGGGAATGCCCAACAGGTGATTTACAATCTGCTATTAATATCGCTGAGGTAAACGGTGATCAGGTATGGGTCGCAGGGGGAACCTATAAGCCAGATGCAAATGGAAGAGGTTTTGGAATGGGAAAATCAGTAAAAATTTATGGCGGGTTTGCTGGAACAGAAGAAAGTTTGGCTGACCGCAGGCTTGACCTAACTGCTAATAAAAGTATTCTGACAAGAAAAGGCGGTTATGTTGTCAATTACAATTTACACCGAAACAATGCGGAATCTGGAGTTCTTGATGGATTTACAATTGAAGGTGGCGAAATTGGTATTATCATTTTCTACTCGTCTCCTACTTTGGTCAATTTGATAATTAGGGATTGTGAGCAGGCCATTTATAATCATGTATCTGACCCTATCCTTATAAATTGCCTTATAGTAGATAATTATAGCAGTATGAACAATGAGCACTCTTCGCCGACGATCATTAATTGTACAGTTATTGGGGATTCGGACGATCCATATAGTATATATAACGCCTACTCCTATCTCAAAATATTTAACAGCGTTGTTTACGGTGGAATCCACCACGAAGAGAATACAAATTCAACGACAACAATCCGGCACAGCTATGTGAAAGAGGAGAATAACCCGAGTCCCAGTGATAACAATATTCCGGGTAACGTTGATCCACTATTTGTTGATCCTGCTGCAGGCGATTACCGGCTGCAAGCATGCAGTCCCTTAGTCAATCATGGAAATAGTGATTTTTTCGCGCCTGGTCAAACTCCGGACTTATCAGCTATCACCACCGACCTTGATTATAATGCCAGAATTAGTGAGTCAGCATTAGATATTGGAGCTTATGAATTTGTAGGCCCTTCCCGCGGACTAGCTGTTAATGGCGATGAATTTACGGGTACGATTTCTGGGGAGTTCACGCTTACTACAAATGCAGCAGACTGCAATATATTGGCGAGTCTGTCCCCTAACGGCGCAGCCCCGGTGAGTGGCGCAGTGTCCGCGAAAGTGTGGGTAGCAAACTCCCAACCGATAAACTTTGTAAAACGATACTATCAGATAACCCCTGCTATAAATACAGCCAATGCAACTGCAAAAATTACCCTTTACTTTACTCAGGAGGAGTTTGACGACTTTAATGTGGGCAATCCGATCAAATTGCCACTTGATGCTGCTGATTTAGAAAGCTATAAAGACAACCTGCTAATTGAAAAGCGCACAGGATCTAGCACCGATGGATCAGGACGACCCAATTCATACACAGGCGCCATTTCCACATTTAAACCTTCGGACGCCAATGGAAAGGTGGAGTGGAATGGCAATGCCAATCGCTGGGAGGTAAGTTTCGATGTAATTGGATTTAGTGGCTTTTTTGCAAAAACAACTGAGCTTGTGTTGCCGCTAAACTTAATTAGGTTTACTGTTAGCAATGAAACAAGGAATAACCTGTTGCAATGGAGTACCACAAGTGAAGTTAATACTGACAAATTTGAAGTTCAGAGCAGTCGCGACGCAAAAAAATTTATTCAAATAGCAACGGTAAATGCAAGCGGCAGCGGGGATCATCAGTACAGTTATGTGGATCAAAACCAATACAACGGAACTGTTTACTACCGCCTGAAAATGTCAGATTTAGACGGGACTTATACATACAGCAAGATCATTTCTCTGACTGGTGAAGGCAATCTTACTTCTATTTATCCAAATCCTGCAGGTGAAGCTGTCATTTTCCAGGTGAACAATGCATTGCTTAAAACCACGGCGACTTTGCATGATATTTCTGGACGAAAATTGCAGAGCATTTTGATTACGAATAACCGGCAGGAGATTAACATTAAATCGCTGGCGAGCGGGTTCTATATTTTGAAGTTTGCTGATGGAAGTGCGGAAAGATTTGTTAGAGAATGATTTTTACAAGTTCCTATCTGCCAGTAAAAGCGTAATCACATACCCTCGTAAACTCATCGTTTTTTTTTTCAAAATGGATCAGATTCTACTCCCTGCCAAAAGTAAGTATTTCCATTCTTTTGTTCCGCTGCGAGCATCAACAGCCTTACTATTCTTATTGTTACTAACCAATTTATCGTCAGGCGCTTTTGCCTCGTCACCCGAGCCACAAACACGTTTTGTGGCAGCAGTGGGATCTGGCTCTCAAAACGGTGAATCTTGGGGTGACGCGAGCGGCGATTTACAGGCTATGATCAATGCCAGTCAGACCGGTGAACAGATATGGGTGGCTGCCGGCACCTACGGAACTGGCTTAGAAAATGGCTTTGTTATGAAGGAAGGCGTAAGGATCTATGGCGGTTTTGCCGGTACAGAAGGAAATCTGAGCGACAGGAATGTTGGAAATGCTGGAAATAAGAGTGTCCTGCAAGCCGTCGGCACTCAGAAATATGTCATAAATAACACGGGTAACGGCCTTTCAGGTGCTACCCTGCTTGACGGCTTTACGATCTCAGGCGGTACTGATGCCGGCATCTACAATGCGGTTTCATCTCCGAGGTTTATCAATGTTGTTATCGCTGGCAACAATGGGGGCAGCGGCATGGCCAATACAGAAAGTTCGCCGGTACTTGTAAATTGTGTCATTAATGCCAGTGCTGCTGACTTCCGGGGCATATCTAACTCAGCATCCAAGCCTGTGCTGATTAATTGTACGATAGGTGGCAATTCGGAAGTCAATGGAAGTGTTGGTATTTACAATACGGATGAATCTAGTCCTCGATTCGTTAACTCCATTATCTCTGGCACCAACTTCGGCGTGTATAACGGACCTGGCAGCGTGGTATATAAGCAAAGTAGCATTATACGGGGGGACGAGGATTTTGATCAAACCGGTGAATTTTATGAACGTGATGCTGATCCGCTTTTTGTAGGTCCGGCAGATTGGGATTTCCGGTTGCAGCTTTGCAGTCCTGCCCGGAACAAGGGCAATAAAACCAGTTATCAAAGTGGTCAAAATCCTGACCTATCTGCTGTTACCACCGATCTGGATGGTTATCCAAGGTTCTATAACGAGGGTGCCGTAGACATGGGTGCTTATGAATATCAGGGCGACCTGACGACAGCGCCAGCACCAGGCGTTCTGTATGTAAGAGAAGGGGCGACAGGCTCAGGATCAAGTTGGGATTGTGCTACTGGCGACCTTCAATCAGCTATTGATTATGCATGGGTTACTAGAGGGCAGGTCTGGGTGGCAAGGGGTACATACATTTCGCCAAGTAACAATCCTTTTAGGATGGAAACCTTGGTGAATATCTATGGGGGATTTGCCGGAACCGAAGAAAGTCTGGCTGAACGGGATTTGCGCATTGTGGCAAATAGAAGTATTTTAAGAGGAGACGGCAATTCGGTGATCGGTAATTTTACAGACCGGTCGAGAGAACAGGCTGGGTTACTTGATGGATTTACCATTGAAGGCAGCAAAAATGGCATAACGATTTTTTATTCGTCCCCAACTTTGGTAAATCTGATCGTCCGGGGTTCGAAGGTGGGTATAGAAAACTATACATCCAATACAACCCTAATAAATTGCCTTATTACAGGTGGTAACAGGAGTATGAATAACACGCATTGTTCTCCGATAATGATTAATTGCACCGTTATTGGTTCTCCGGAGAATTCTCCTAGTATATACAACGCTTATGCTTCCCTCAAACTATTCAATAGTATTATTTACGGAGACATTTGGAACGAGGAAAATACAAATTCCACAACGGTAGCTCTATACAGCTTTTTGAAGGGGGAAAACAATGTAAATCCAACGGACCACAATATTCCAGGTAACATAAACCCCTTATTTATAGATCCTGCTGCAGGCGATTACCGGCTGCAAGCATGCAGTCCCTTAGTCAATCATGGAAATAGTGATTTTTTCGCGCCTGGTCAAACTCCGGACTTATCAGCTATCACCACCGACCTTGATTATAATGCCAGAATTAGTGAGTCAGCATTAGATATTGGAGCTTATGAATTTGTAGGCCCTTCCCGCGGACTAGCTGTTAATGGCGATGAATTTACGGGTACGATTTCTGGGGAGTTCACGCTTACTACAAATGCAGCAGACTGCAATATATTGGCGAGTCTGTCCCCTAACGGCGCAGCCCCGGTGAGTGGCGCAGTGTCCGCGAAAGTGTGGGTAGCAAACTCCCAACCGATAAACTTTGTAAAACGATACTATCAGATAACCCCTGCTATAAATACAGCCAATGCAACTGCAAAAATTACCCTTTACTTTACTCAGGAGGAGTTTGACGACTTTAATGTGGGCAATCCGATCAAATTGCCACTTGATGCTGCTGATTTAGAAAGCTATAAAGACAACCTGCTAATTGAAAAGCGCACAGGATCTAGCACCGATGGATCAGGACGACCCAATTCATACACAGGCGCCATTTCCACATTTAAACCTTCGGACGCCAATGGAAAGGTGGAGTGGAATGGCAATGCCAATCGCTGGGAGGTAAGTTTCGATGTAATTGGATTTAGTGGCTTTTTTGCAAAAACAACTGAGCTTGTGTTGCCGCTAAACTTAATTAGGTTTACTGTTAGCAATGAAACAAGGAATAACCTGTTGCAATGGAGTACCACAAGTGAAGTTAATACTGACAAATTTGAAGTTCAGAGCAGTCGCGACGCAAAAAAATTTATTCAAATAGCAACGGTAAATGCAAGCGGCAGCGGGGATCATCAGTACAGTTATGTGGATCAAAACCAATACAACGGAACTGTTTACTACCGCCTGAAAATGTCAGATTTAGACGAGACTTATACATACAGCAAGATCATTTCTCTGACTGGTGAAGGCAATCTTACTTCTATTTATCCAAATCCTGCAGGTGAAGCTGTCATTTTCCAGGTGAAC
>NZ_JAJUXK010000002.1 GCF_021390335.1 Dyadobacter sp. CY343
GCAAAAAAATTTATTCAAATAGCAACGGTAAATGCAAGCGGCAGCGGGGATCATCAGTACAGTTATGTGGATCAAAACCAATACAACGGAACTGTTTACTACCGCCTGAAAATGTCAGATTTAGACGAGACTTATACATACAGCAAGATCATTTCTCTGACTGGTGAAGGAAATCTTACTTCTATTTATCCAAACCCCGCAGGTGAAGCTGTCATTTTCCAGGTGAACAATGCATTGCTGAAAACCACGGCGACTTTGCATGATATTTCTGGACGAAAATTGCAGAGCATTTTGATTACGAATGACCGGCAGGAGATTAACGTTAAATCGCTGGCGAGCGGGTTCTATATTTTGAAATTTGCTGATGGAAGCGCGGAAAGATTTGTAAAGGAGTAATTGCAGTTCCGGGCTAAGTCGAATAATTGTAAACCTGTTGTGCGGTTAACATTTAGATGGAAAAAGATTGTGCATTTTACTGAAAATTTAGTAAGTTAATAGCGGTACCAAACCGTATTGACGATGCACAATCATAACGCAAATTCTGGCAATTGCCAACCGGTTTTTTGGGACGAAATTAACGCCGATGGTAATTTTAGATTTTACCCGAACAGACCTAGGTATCTGATATACAGACACTATCCTGTTATGTTTAACAGAATCTTATCAATAGATTCGTAAAATTAGCTTTTTGGTAAGCTTCCCTCCGGGTATCCAAAACTGTTTCCAGACTTGATTCACATGACAAATATAACAGAAGGCGACGCGGACTTTTAGAGAGGACGGCACAATTGTCAAAGCTACTCTTTTAAAGTTTTGCGGAAGCGATAGTGAGTACATTATTGACTCAATACCTGTACTTATTTGTCAGAGACCTGGGATTGCGAGGCTGAAAATTTGTAGGGACGATGATTTAGTTCTGCCTTCGACGGCTTGGCATCCAAGTCATGAGAGTTACTACCGAGGCTTTAATATGCACCTGGTATTTCCAGAAGCGGCTTTCCGTTTGCAGCAGGCATGACCATCGCAAGCATGCATAATTCACAGTACATTCCATTCTTGAAACACGACATTTGCCTGAATGTGAACTACTTGCGGACTAGCTAGCAGGCAAACCACTCGGGTGCATAAAACATGCATTACTTTGCTATCGAACAACGAATGGTATAGCATCAAAGACGCCGATTTTCACCGAAGCCTTTGCCGGGATGCTTCAAGGCTGGCCTTGCCTGGTATTTTACCAATGAATCCAAGTATTCAGAACACGCAGCTCAGCTTTTGAGAGTTTGGTTTCTCGATGAAATGACGAAAATGAATCCGAATCTCAACTTCGGGTAGGCAATACATGGCCGGGCTAATGGACGGGGAATCGGAATCATCGACACGCGGGCGCTGGCCGTACTGATCCCTTTTGCCCAAAAAAAGAAAGCATGGACTTACCAGCAAATCAAACCCATTCAAATGGATGGTTTTTACAGAATAGCAAAAACGGTTTCAAATAGATATCCTGATATTGACCTGTCAGGAATTGAAGAGGAAAACAACCCGGAAAACAGTCTGTTGCTGCTTACCAATGCGAATTTCTAGTTACACAATTCCCTCATCGAAACGCGGCGTGCCGAAACGTTTCAGACTTATGATGTGGGACTTTACTGCGGTGAAGAAAGACTTGTTTTCCATATAATTTAACCCGAATTCGCTTGCCGTTTGCTTGACAATAGGGGCGAGCCCCGGGTAATGCACGTGGCAAACTTTTGGGAACAAATGGTGCTCGATCTGAAAATTCAACCCGCCGATATACCAGCTTAACCACTTGTTACGCGGAGAAAAATTGACCGTCGTTTCCAATTGGTGGATCGCCCAATCTTTTTCAATGACGCCGTTCTCATTCGGAAGCGGGTGCTGAGTCCCTTCAACCGAATGCGCAAGCTGGAAAATTACCGTCAATACCAGTCCCGCTGTGAAGTGCATTAACAAAAATCCTGCAAGTATTTGCGGAAACGGAATATGAAATATAAGCGTGGGAATCAAAAGGAAAATACTGAAATAGATCAGCTTCATGGTGATCAGACCTGTGAGCATTTCCCTGTTTTCAGGTCCGCTTTGGCGGTTTACACCCGATTTAATAAAACCAAAGTATTGAATGAAGTCTTTCAATATCGCCCAGTAAAGGGTCAGGATACCGTAAAAAAAGAAGGCATAAAGCCATTGAAATCGGTGCGGCCGAGACACTTCCTCGTGCGGGGAGAGTTTAATAACCCCCCGGTCTTTGATATCTTCATCTATCCCGGCCACATTGGTGTAAGTGTGATGAAGGATATTGTGCTGCAATTTCCAGTTTGCCACGCCAGCTCCGGCCAGATTGATCGTATAACCCAGCCACTTATTAACAGCCGCACTTTTGGAGAATGCGCCGTGGTTGGCATCGTGCATGATGGACATACCGATACCCGACACGCCCAGTCCCATCACCAGCCAAAGGCACATGGCGGCCCAAACCGGCGGATTCAGGAAAATCAATATTAAAAACGGAAGAATATAGCTGCTCAGTAAAACGATCGTCTTAACGATCATCGTCTTATTGGCGTAGCGTGATTTTTGGTTATCGCTGAAATACTGGTCTACCCTTTTCTTGAGTGTAACAAAAAAGAGGCTTTTATCGCGGGCAGCGAATCTGATTTTTTCATTATTTGACATAAAACGTATTTGTGCTCGTTGCAGAGGGCCTGGTGAGAGAACAAAGTTTAATACTCGCAATGTCAGGAAGCCTTTCCGGATATAAAACGTTGTAAATCAATAGTTATTAGAGACTGAGCAAATTAATACGATTTTATTTTAGTACTATTTTGATATTGATATCCAATTTGCTGGATCGTACCGGTTTGTGAGCTGAGAGCACTATCTTTACCCATGACCGATCCTGATCCACAGCCCATTTCAACAATTGTTATTCTTGATACGCATCCTGTTATCAGAAAGGGCCTTGCCAGGCTTTTGGAGTCGAATTTTGAAACAATGCAGGTTATCGAAGCGAAGAATGTCGCTGAGCTCGGTCTGGCAGGTACGGATCTTGGGCGCGTCCTTTTCATTATCATCATGAACTCCGATTTCGAGGAAGACGGAACCAGCCCGGTGTTTGAGGTGAAGGCATTTAATCAGGCGGCTTCCATCATATTATATGGAGAGCAAACCCAGCCGGAACTGGTTATTTCTTATTTCAAATCCGGGATCAACGGATATCTTTCAAAACACAAAGACCTTTCAGAACTGATTACCTGTATCAACACGGTCGTTGCAGGTAAACGGTATGTCAGTGCCGACCACATGGACTTTCTGTTTGGGTATCTGATCGAAAATTACCGGACGCTGAAAAAAAAGGATCTGCTCACCCCGCGTCAGAACGAAATAGCCAGGTACCTGATGCAGGGCCTTTTCACCAGCTCGATTGCAGAACAGACCGGGCTGCATATCTCAACCATCAGTACCTTCAAAGCAGCCATTTTTTCAAAGCTGGGTATTGATAACATTCTGAAGCTCAAACAGATACTGGAAACGGGGGGAAATTAATGCTTTGGCAAAGCCAGCAAACCCGCGACAGGGGCTGACTAATTTAGGAAAGATTATTAAAATGGCTGATTTCAGGGATGGTTACTTCGCATTGCACGTTGTAACTTTGAGCATATTTATTTGCCTTATCAACATTCCCTGAGTTCAGATGAAAAAAATATTCTTAATCGGCCTGCTTTGTTCCTACTGTATTTCAAGCCCGGCGCAGCTGCTTGACCGGATCAAAAACAGGGTGGAGCAAAAAGTGGTAGATCAGATTGATGATTCGATCGATAAGGCGACCCAGAAAAAGAAAAACAAGGATAAAACCAGCACGGCCGATACTTCTGCTTCGGGTGCGGCCCAACCTGATCCGGCCCAACCGGGTTCGGCACAACCGGGTGCGGCCCAACCGGAGACGCAGCAGACGGGCGCGGCTGCTTCAACAGCTGGTAATAGCCAGCAGGACGGAGTTTCTGGTAAAACCGGAGCGGATATAACCGCTTATTCCAAATTTGACTTTGTGCCGGGAGACAAGATCATAGTGCATGAAGATTTCTCTCAGGATGCAATCGGAGATTTTCCTGCTAACTGGAATACGCGTTCCGGCGCTGAAATTGTGAATATCGCTGGCAAAGATGGAAAGTGGCTTCGCTTTAATCAAGATGGTATTTTTTATCCCGAATACCTGAACAGTAACCTGCCTGAAAACTTCACACTTCAGCTGGATGTGATTGCAAATAAAGACGTTTCGAACATTGGTGAATTTATGATCAGCCTGATGCAGACCGGGACTGTCGATGAGAAATTTAACTGGGGTGAGTCAAGACAGGTTTCTGCGCCAAGCTTTAAGATTTCCTTTCAACCCACATCCTCTGAAGGTCAGCTAACCTATTCATCGAATTTGATCGGTAGTCAGTACAAATACGGCGTGCCTGAATTTAATAAACACAAAAACACTACAAGGGTTTCAATCTGGAAGCAAAAGCAACGTATCCGGGTTTATCTGGACAGCACGAAAGCATTGGATCTGCCGCGTGCGCTCGACCCGGCGGCCACTTTGAACTCACTGGTATTTGCAGCCATTAATCCCGACTTCAACCAAAAAGGAGGCGCATTTTTCATAGGAAATATCCAGCTGGCTGTGGGAGCGGCAGATACGCGCAACAAACTAGTGAGCGAAGGCAAATTCGTGACACGCGGGATCCTGTTCAATGTCAATAGTGACAAAATCCTTCCGCAGTCGTATGGGACACTGAAAGACATTGCCCAGGTTTTACAGGAAAACACTTCACTTCGCGTTCAGATTGTTGGACATACCGATGCTGATGGAAATGAGAATACCAATGAAGACCTTTCAAAACGCCGTGCGGGCGCGGTGAAGGAAACATTGGTTTCTACTTTCAGTATTGACGCCTCGCGGCTGGAAACGGATGGGAAAGGCAAATCGCAGCCGATCGATACAAATGATACCCCGATTGGAAAGGCCAATAATCGCAGGGTGGAATTTATCAGGCTCTAAACGCATTGCACGTTTAGGTTACACAATGCGCTCATAGAGGTCTTTCAGCTCGCGCTGATAGCGGGAAGCGGCATCAAGATTTACTTCCCGGATCGCATCGTAGTCTTCGGTCTTTAATTGAATGCTATTATCTATCGCCTGGTGGAAAACGTCGGCTCCGCTTTGCGTCAACTCTGCAATAACGTCCCGGGCATTATCAAGGATAAATGAATTCCAGATGTCAGTGGTAATCGCCTCACCCGAGTTTTTATATTTGTCAACATATTTGCTGATGACAGCGTCGGTTCTGTCCCTGTGACTAAACAACAGGTTGTGAAATGTGAGCATTTTCAGGTGAGGGTTTTTAGATAAAATAGTGTGCGTACAGTGCGCATTCCTGCCTTATGTATGACGGGCAGGCACTTACTTCTTCACTACTTTGGTGCGCTCCACAGTTCCATTGTCAAATGTTATTTTGACGATATAAAGTCCCACAGGAAAATGATTGATACTGAATGTAGAATCTGCATTTGAGAATTCTGACCTTCCCTGATCCATCACAAGTTTACCAGCAGTATTCAAGAATTGCACACGCTGAATTTTTCCCGGATCATTGGCAAGCAATGTAAGCTGATCAACGGCAGGATTAGGGTAAAGTGCGATCTTATTGGCCGCATCCAGACTGATGCTTCTGATCTTGCTATATGCGAAAGTCTCGTCTTTGTCGATTATTTTCAGACGGTACAGGCTCTTTCCTTTCACCGGAGTAGCGTCGGTATAGGAATAGGAAATTAACCCGGCACTTTCGCCGTTCGACATCACGTGAGCCAGCTTATTCCAAAGTTTCCCGTTTTCGCTGCGTTGAATCTCGAAGCGATCGCTATTGGTTTCCGAAGTTGTCGCCCAGTCCAGTACAACCGTTCCCATCTCTCCTTTTGCAACATCAAAACGGGTCAGCGTCACAGGCAAGGAGATCTCCGAGTTTGAAATTATATTGTTGTCCAGCGATATTTTACCAGCCGTCGACAATGCCCTGCCGCTGAGAGAAGCGCCTGATGCCAGGTTAATTGCACCTGCGTTTACAACAGATCCCTTAAAGTTTACGCCAGATGCCACATTGAATGCACCATTCACCTGCCAGTACACATTTGTAGTCTGCGCGCCGCCGGTTAAGATGATATTCGCTGATGCATCCGCAGAAAGTGCACCGTTAATTTTAATGATAAAAATAGCATCAGGATTACCTTCGGCATCCAGGGTAAGGTCACCAGTGAATGCGGTGGCAGTTGTGCTGCAATGCACACCTTCGAGTAGCGTAGCGCCCTCGCCAATGGTCGAGCCCAAAGACGATTCGCACGGGTTGGATACTTCGCTAGCCAGAAAAGCGTAGGCTGCTGCCACGTCCGCCACTGCCAGTGCTCCTTCAATATCGCCAAAGTGCGTCTGGCCTGTTACCGTGACAGGAGTTCCGGTAACGTCGCCGGTGAAATTACCGATATCGCCGGTGACCGTCGTAGTTCCTGTATTAGCAAATTCTCCGGCTGATGTATAAAGGGCAAACCGCAAAGCTGTACCGAAAGTGGGGGCCGTTTGAGCCGAACTGAGGTGTGGCGCGAGTGCTACAAAGGTTGTAGCTGCCAGTACGTTGAGAAAAGATGTTTTCATATAGATGAAGTAAGCGTGAGTGAAGTTTCACGAAAACAAAGATGGTCTCTTTGCTGCCATGTAATATTATATCTTGTGTAGTAATAGTTGCAAGATTCACACTTTTGCGCAGCTGTTACTTTGAGTTTTCTTGTAGCTGATTTAGGATGGCCTGCTAGTTGGGAATTCACCAAATGCGGGTAAACGTGACTGATTGCGTCTTTAAACAAAAAGACCAACTTCAATATGAGCCTAAACCTGAGAATAAGTGCCCTGCTGTTTTTATTGGCCTGCGGAAATGTAGCCGACGCGCAGCAGAAGCAGGTTGATCCCGACGCCCGGTATGCCGAGGCGGAAATTGTTCAGCAAAAAGCGAATGGATTTAAGGGAATCTGGTACATGAACCAGCCTTCGAATGATGAATATGTGTACAAATACAGCGGCGGGCTGGCGGTATATCCGGCTAACCACCGCCCGTTTGCAGTGTATTCAAAGGAAGTTGACAAAACGTTCTTCTGCTTTGGTGGCACGGACGATGCTAATTCAACCTTACTTCATAATGTGTCCTATTTTGATCACAAAACCAAAAAGGTAGCAAATCCTGTTATTTTGCTTGATAAAAAAACGACCGATGCGCACGATAACCCCGTGATCTCGATCGACGACAAGGGGCATATCTGGATCTTTTCCACTTCCCACGGCATACAGCGGCCCTCGTACATTCATAAGAGCAAAAAACCTTACGATATCAGCGCATTTGATACTGTAAACGCGACCGAGATCGTCGATGGGAAAGAGCAGCCTTTCAATAATTTTTCATATTTCCAGATCTATCCGATCAAAGGCAAAGGATTTCTGGCACTTTTTACCAAATACAACAAAGCCGCTCAGCGTGTGATCGGCTACAATACCAGCCCGGACGGTGTGCGCTGGGGGGAATGGAAAGTGCTGGCTCACATTCAAACCGGGCATTACCAGGTAAGCGCGGAAGCTGACGGAAAGGTAGGAGTGGCTTTCGACTATCATCCTGACGGAAAAGGGCTCAATTACAGGACCAACCTGCATTACCTGGAAACTTCGGATTTCGGAAAAACCTGGCAGAATGCCGAGGGGATTCAGGCGCAATTGCCAATTACATCTACCCAAAATATCGCATTGGTGAAAGATTATGCGAGCGAGAAACTGAACTGTTACCTTTTGGATATCACTTTTGACAAAAAGAAAAAACCCGTGATCCTGGTGATTTCCAGCAAAGGTTTCGAAGCTGGTCCGGGGAATAATCCAAGGGAATGGACGCTGTTTCAAAGAAAGAAAAAAACGTGGAATAAGAGCGTTGTAACCACTTCGGACAGCAATTACGATATGGGTTCGGTGTATGTGGAATCCAGAAAAGTGATGAAGGTAGTGGGTCCCACAGTAGACGGGCCGCAGGCTTACAACCCGGGCGGCGAAGTGGCTATGTGGCTGACCGAAAACGGCGGCAGGACCTGGAAGAAAGAAAAGCAGCTCACCCAAAACAGCGAAATGAACCATTCTTACGTGCGCCGGCCTTCCCACGAGCAGCCCGATTTTTATGGGATTTGGGCCGATGGGAACGGGCGAAAACCGTCGGAATCAAATCTATACTTTACCAATCGAAACGGAGATGTGTACAGGCTGCCCAGAAGTAGCAGCGAAGATATGATCACGCCCGAGTTAGTGAAGTAATTTGGGTAAATACAAAAAGCGCCGGGCATTTCGAAATGCCCGGCGCTTTTATAACTATACCTTAATAAGCGACATTAATGCTTCGCCCACCATAACGGAGTAAGCGTTCCATCCACACTTCCCAGGAAGTTCAGTGCCTGATCGTACCCTCTTGCATTGCTCGCAGGCAAGCTGGAAGGATATTTCAGACGCTGCGGGAAGAACTTGATATTCGACGTCATGTAGTTGCTCGCATTCAGCGCAGGCATATTCACCAGCGGGTTTTCAACTGCCGGGTTCTCAAAGAAAGGCAGCCCCAGCCTGCGATGATCGCTCCAAGCTTCCAGCGGCAGCCACGGTGTTTGCGCAATGAACTTTTGCGTGATTATCTTGGTGAGCAGATCATTTTTGACAGCCCCGTTTTTGTACAGGTTGTTGACAGGATAAGTCTTGTTCACAGTGCCTTCCGCATTGGTATAACCGTCTTTAAATTTCATCGGATAAGTTGCAGGCGGCTCGGCCACGTGCGTCCAGCTTACTGAAGTACCAACCCGGTTGTACGCAGTTGAAGCTTTATAAGCGGTGGCAAAACCTGCTACATTCCAGTAGGCGAAACTTGCATCGATACCTGCTTCGTAGGCAGCCTGTCCGCTCATTGGAACAGTCCAGCCTCTTACAGCAGCCTCAGCCAGCAAGAAGTACGTTTCCCAAGGCGCGAAGAAGATTCTCTTGCTGGTGCCATTGCGCAAATGCTGCCCGTGGCGGGGAATAGTGCCGTTGTACGAGCGCACATTATTTTTAGCTCCCTTTGCGCCCCAGTCACCGTTCGCAGGTGCATTCCACGTATTTTTCGCCTCAATCTTTTTAACGGTTGCTCCCGCTGCGTCTACCAGCGTACGTTCCGTAGTTTTGGCTGTGTTATCCCACGAAGGGTAAGCATTGAAATCCGAATTGTCCACATCACCCGGGATGATATAGGTTTTGTAAGCGCGCGGATCGATCGTGTTAGGCAGCCCGTCCAGCCAGTAACCCGCCGAGGGATCGTTGGTCATGGTCGTGAAATGATCCGCAAAGCGCAATCCAAGATAATCCTGTGGCTTGATGAAAGGCAGCTGCGCAGGTTTTACCTGTTCTGCAGATGTGATACCGCCCAGGCCGAGGTACAGGTTATTGATCGTCGCCGAGATAGGGAAGTAGTTCCATTCGCGGGTCATCACGCCGGTCAATGCATCCCAGCCAGCAGTTTCCTGGATTTGAAAAGTTTCGTCGGCCGCAGTCAGCAGAGGGCCCGCCGCTGCCGCTTCGAATTCAGCTTTTGCTTTCGCCGGATCTACTTCCGAAAGACGCATAGCAAGTCGCAACCGCATGGAATTCGCATATTTCTGCCATTTAGCATAATTGTAACCGTAAGCCTGGTCGTATTTGGAAATCGCCGAGCTGGAAATGCCCAGGTCAAGTTTGGCAGAAGCGTCTTTCAGTTCATCCAGCAAATAATAGTAAACAGTTTTTTCATCAGAAAACTCCGGATTTTTTCCCTCAAAACCATTAATGGGAATAGGGCCGAAATTGTCGGTAAGCTCGCTGAGCAGATATACCCGCCAGATCCTCGCCACCTGCAATAGGTTACCGGTATATTCCTTGATATTACCCGTCGCGATCTGTTTCTCGGCTACCTGCACGGCGGCATAAATGCTGTTCAACCAGCCGCCCAGATACCCCGCTCCGTAATAGTCGCTCGACCAGCCGTCGTTATAGCCTCCCGTCGAGATACCTCCGCCCGCCTGCTGGCGACCGGCTGTTTTCCAATACAATACAAATACGCGCTCGGCAATATGCGGGTCCATCTGGCTCCCGATAATCGAACCGTTGATAAAATACTCCACCTGCACCTGACTTTCAGTGGCCAGGTAAGGGTCTGCATTTATCTCGTCAAAATCATTGCAGGCGGTTGTCAGCAACATCAGCGCCGCAGCGGGCAAAAGCGCCCTTCTTAAAAATGCTTTCATATTTTAAATATCTTTTGTCTAACTGATGTATCAGAATCCGAGGGTAAGCGAGAAAAGGAACGAGCGCATCGTGGGGAAACCACCGTTTTCAAAACCGACTGCATTGGTACCAGTCGCGAAAACAGACTCAGGGTCAATGCCTTTCAGGTGACTTTTGATCATCCAAACATTATTGGCTGAGGCGCTGATCTTCGCTTTCTGAAAGGTATTGCCCAATAGCTTTTTAGGAAGACTGTAACTGAGCATCACATTTCTCAAACGGATATTGGTCGCATCGTACACGTAAGCTTCGCCCACACCCAGGTTATTCAGGGTTGAAACCGTGCTCCAATATTGCTGCTGGGTAACCGGTTCGGTGTTAACCGTCGCCTGATCTCCTTCGCCCATCACAACGCCGTCCACCACAAATTCAGGTCTTTCGCCGCCCGGCGCAGTTACTGCCGCAGCTCCCGCCGATTGCAGACCCACATTGGATGCAGAGAATATTTCGCCGCCCAGACGCGCATCGATCAAGAACGAAAGTCCGATTCCCTGGTAGGAGAAGTTATTGGAAATCCCTAAAAGTCCTTTTGCCTGCTGGTTACCCAGCTTCACGATCGTCGCGTCACGCTGCGGAAGTCCTTCGGCTGTCAGGACCATTTTGCCAAAATGCGGGCTGGCCTGATCCTTCACGCGCAGAAACTGGGTTCCGTAAATATCCCCGTATAATCCGTCGGTGGTCGCTCTGATAAACAGATCGTCGAATGCACCAAGCTGGTATTCATTGACGCCCAGGTCTTTGGCGATATCGATGATTTTATTTTCGTTTTTAGAGAAGTTTGCTGTCAACGACCAGTTCAGGGAAGTCGGTTTGGTTAAAATACCCAGATCAGCCATGATCTCGATCCCTTTGTTCTGAATATTACCCGCATTCACTTTCATGTTCGAATAGCCGCTCATCGGGTCCATTGGGATATCGATCAACTGGCGCGTCGCATTGGATTTGTACCAGGTAAAGTCCAGTCTCAGCCTGTTGTTGAGCAGCTTCAATTCAGTTCCCAATTCCAGGTTTTTGATCAATTCGCTGCGTACGCCCGAACTTTTCAGCAGCGATTGCCTTACCGCGATCGTATTGCTCAATGGATCTTTGGAAATATTATATCCATTGTAAAGCTGGTAAGGCGCCAGGTCATTTCCCACCGTCGCATAAGAGCCGCGCAGCTTGGCGTAGTTGATCCAGAGCGGCAGGGTAGTGCCCATTTTATCGAGCATATCCGTTACTACGTAAGAAAGGCTGTACGAAGGATAGAAATAGGAGCGGTTTTCTTCGATCAGCGCCGAAGACCAATCATTACGCGCCGTCACATCAAAGTAGATCCAGCCTGCATAATTTATTCCCAGAGAACCGTAAACCGAATTGATCTTTTTGCGGCTATAACCCGGCCAAACCTGCGGAGCTGCCGCTGAATTGGTAGGTGTAAAAAGGTTAGGAACCTCCAATGCGCCCGTATTCACTGTAAGGGAGCTATACTTCTGCTGCATTAAGTTACCACCTAATGTAAAGGTACCTCCCAGCTGCCCAAACACTTCATCTTTGGTCGCTTTGATCAATGCGCTGTAATTGGTTTCGCTGAAAGTTTGCTTGCCCAGCGAATAGGAGTTGGAAAGCGGGCCGCCTGCGTAGGTTTTGCGTTCGGTATTGGTCGTGTATAAATCACCTCCTGCTTTCACTTCCGCATCCAGCCAGTCTGTAAATGCATATTTCAACGATCCGTTCATGATGAAACGGTTACGCGTATCATTGTTGAGGTTGTATTTGCTGAGCCAGTAGGGATTGGATTGCGAGCCCGGCGCGCCCGGGTACCAGAGCATTTTTCCAAATTCATTGGTAGCAGCGCTGAAATCGGTAATATCCAAACTCCGTGGCAACATATATAATACGAACACGCTGCTGTTGTCCCGACCGTTGATCGGCCGGTTGTAACCTGAGGTATTGTTGTATGCCATTTTAATGTCGCTCGTCCAGCGGCTTTCCTTACCGAAATGCGTAGTGGCCTTCGAGGTAAAATTCAGGCGCGTCAGCTTGTTTCCGGGAATGATACTTCTGTCTTCCAGGTAATTAAGTGAAGCGAAAACAGCGGTTGATCCGTATTGCTGTTGCAGGCCAAGACTGTAATTTTGACTAGAACCAGACCTCAAAAACGCATTAACATTGTCGTGAATAGCCAGAGGCGCCTGCGTGCTGTCCCACTTGGTCACTGATTGTCCCTCCACTTTTGGGCCCCAGCTGGTGGTATTCATCGCATTGTAAATATTATCAGTACCCTGTCCGAATGTATTCTGAAGTTCAGGTTTGATAAAGATATTCTCGGTGCCCAGGGTCGTGGAGAATGTGATACCCAGCCCCGGCTGTTTCCGTCCGGATTTGGTCGTGATCAGAATAACCCCGTTACCTGCGCGCGAACCGTACAATGCGGCCGCAGAAGGTCCTTTCAGTACGCTCATGGATTCGATATCCTCCGCGCTGATATCGCCTAGTCCGTTTCCCAGATCCAGGCCGGCGCCCCAGTAACCATTTTCTGTGGTACCTGTGAAGTTGTCGATCGGGATACCGTCCACCACGATCAGCGGCTGGTTGCTGCCGGTCAGTGAGGTATTGCCGCGTAATACAATCTTGGAAGATCCGCCGGCACCGTTACTGGACCTTACTACCTGCAAGCCGGCAACTTTACCCGTGAATGCATTTGCAAGATTCGTCTCTTTTGCGTCAGATAATGCCGATCCCTGGATTTCCTGGATCGCATAACCCAGCGATTTTTTCTCCCGCTGAATACCCAGCGCGGTCACCACCACTTCGGAAAGTGAGGTAGCGTCTTCCAGAAGTGTAATGTCGAAATAAGTCTTGTTACCTACTTCGATCTCCTGCTTTACATACCCAATGTAAGAGATGCTCAATACCGTTCCTGGTCCTGGAACTGCAATACTGAATGCACCTTCCGTGTCGGTGGTCGTGCCCGTTTTCGATCCCTTTACTACAACAGTAACGCCCGGGAGAGGAGGGTTACCTGCGCCGCCTGTTATCTTTCCGGAGATCTTGGTCTGTGCATAGACCTCCGAAAAGCTTAGCAGTAGCAGCAAGCCAAATACAAGTTTTCTCATTAGATTATTGGTATAGGTAAAACAACTGATAAATTAGAAGGAAAGGTTTGCTGAAAAATTTACTTTATTCTGGTATAAGTGCAAGAATATTGCAAAATCCATCAGTTTATTAAAGTTATTCAAAATTATGTATTGAAGTTTTGAATAATAGTGAAATATTATTTTTGTCACCGGTATTGCAAAAATAGGGATTGCAGGGCAAATGCACCGGGTACAAATGTTACATTGTACTGTATCAAAAGTTACCTGAACGTGATTTTTGAAGAGTTGGAACCCGTTAACGCGGATCGCGGGGATATTAAGTGTTATTCTTATTCCTGCTCAGATAGACCGAGGGAAGCTCGCCAAATTCGTCCTTGAATTGCCTGGCAAAATACTTGGGATTGTTGAAACCAACCTGATAGGCGATTTCAGAAATGGTAAGCTGGCTTTGTTCCAGCAATCGTGCGGCGCGCTCCATTCGGATCGAGCGGATAAACTCGACCGGCGTTTTGCCCGAGATCGCATTCAGCTTACGGTACAGGTGTATACGACTCATACCGACCTCGCGGCTCAGCGCCTCGACGGAAAATTCTGCATTGCCAATATTTTCTTCCACAATCGCAATCACCTGCCTGACCAGATTTTCGTCCCGGCTGCTGATCGCAATATCCCTTCCTTTGATCGCGATCTGCTGACTGAAAGTTTTGCGCGCTGCTTCCTGCTGTTTGAGGATATTGGAAAGGCGGAATTGCAGGATTTCGAAATTGAACGGTTTTTCAATATAATCATGAATGCCTAGTTCGTAACCTTCCAGATGCTGGTCGGGCGAAGTGCCTGCTGTGAGAAGTACCAGCGGAATGTGCTGGGTCCGCTCGTCATTTTTGAGCCGCCTTACCAGTTCCATTCCGTCCATTTCGGGCATGGTCACGTCGGTCACGATCAGATCGGGAATCACAGCAGTAGCCTTCGTCCAGCCCTCCGAGCCGTTTTTGGCTTCTATAATGTGATAAAGCTCTTTGAGATTGTCTTTTAAATAGAAAAGAAAATCTTCGTTATCCTCCACGAGAAGCAAAACCGGCAGCCCGCTATCGTGCTGGCTGGGCTCGCTTACCTGAACAGGTGGCGTAACCGGCGCAGGCGCAGTTTCTAATATAGATAATGTTGCATTCTGCGCTTTTTGAACGGGAAGCATTACTTTAAAACAACTACCCTCGCCAGGCTGACTCTTGACTGAGATCGCGCCGCCGTGCAGGCTTACAAATTCTTTGGTAATGGAAAGCCCGATTCCGCTGCCCTGGTTGAGCAGGCCCGCCGGCAGGTCATTCTGGAAAAAGCTCTCGAAAACTCTCTCCTGTTTTTCTTCCGGAATGCCGATCCCCGTATCGCAAACGCTGATTTCCAGCCAGGATTTATCGCCTGAATGCGGAAGTTGCGCGCTCTCAATCTCCACACTTACCTCGCCGTTTTCAGGCGTAAATTTGAATGCATTCGAAAGCAGGTTGAACAGTATCTTTTCCAACTTATCTTCATCAAAAGAAGTATTCAAGCTGTCCATTGAAGACTTAAATGACAGGCTGATCTGTTTTTTCTGGGAGATATCTGCAAATGAAAAAGTTGCTTCCCTGATGAAGTGAACAATGTCACCCTCGGTCGGGGAGAACTTGATCCCGCTTACTTCCAGTTTCCGGAAATCTAGCAGTTGGTTGACCAGGTTGAGCAGCCTTTTCGCATTGCGCTGCATGAGCTGCATCTGATTCTGCAGTGGCGAGTCGGGGTTGTCTTTCAGGATCTTTTCCAGCGGCGACAGTATCAGTGACAGCGGCGTTCTGAACTCGTGGCTCATATTGGTAAAGAACCTGATCTTCACATCGTTCATCTCCCGCAGCCGCCTGGATTCCCTTCTTTCCTGCTCGATCAGATACCGCTCCCGCTCCTTTTTGCGGATCGTTTTACCGGCCAGATACAATGCGAAAATGAATAGCAGCAGATAGGAAAGCCTGGCAACAGGAGCGTTCCACCAGGGCGGCAGTATCTGAATTTCAAGCGTTGTTTCATCACTATTCCAGCCGCCATTTTCATTGGACGCTTTTACCCTGAAAACATAAGTGCCCGGGTCGAGGTTGGTATAGGAAGCCGTGCGCGAAGTGGAAGATGCGTGTACCCAATCATCGTTAAAACCTTCCAGTTTATACTGGTAGCGGATCTTTTGAGGATGAAAAAAGTCAAGAACTGTGAAGTCCAATGCAAAAATATTGGCACTATGCGGCAGAACGATCTTTTTAGTTTCCGAAATAGCTTTTGAGAGTATCGCCCGGCCGCCTTCCAGCTGATCGTGCGCACTGAGCTTTTTATTAAAAACAGAAAACGAGGACAAAACCACCTGCCGGAAAATGGCTTTGGGCAGGATCTCTTCGGGACGAAAACGGTTATAACCTCTCGCACCGCCAAAAAACAGCTCGCCCGATCGCGTTTTCAATGCTGCGTTTTCAGTGAATTCCGACCCCTGCAATCCGTCGCTTTCATCATAATTGATAAACTGCACTTGCAGACCAGTTTTGGTTTCGGTAAGCTGGGTCCGGGCCAGCCCGTAAGGCGTAGCAATCCAGAGATCGCCCGAATCGTCTTCGATCACAGACAGAATCGAGTTGTGCGGAAGTCCCTGTGCCTGTTTAAAAACCCTGAACTGCTTTTTTAATGGGTCAAATAAATTAAGTCCATCCTGCGTGCCGACCCAGATCCTGTTTTTAGAGTCCTGAATAATAGCGTGCACAATGTTGTTGCTGATGCTGCCGGGCGCATTCGGTTCATAATGGTAATTGATAAACTTCCCCGAAACCGCATCACGTACATCGACCCCGAAAGAAGTCCCGATCCACAAATTTCCCCTGTTATCTTCTGTGATCTCGCTGATATAGGCATCGTGAACAGAGTTGGCGGCGCGGGCGGGATAGTGCGTAAATTGGCCGGTACTGCGGTCAAAAAGTTCCAATCCGCCGTCCAGTGTCCCGACCCAGAGATTGCCACGCGAATCCTCTTTGATCTCCCACACGCTGTGGTGCGACAAGCTGGCCGGGTCAGCCGGGTTGTGCCGGTAAGTCGTAAAGCGGGTCCCGTCAAATGAAGTAAGTCCGCCGAAATAGGTCCCGATCCAGAGCACATTCTTTTTATCAAGAAAAAGACTGATAATCACATTGGCACCCAGGCTATTGGGATCGGCCGGGTTATTCAGGTACTGCTTGTAAGTGTTTTTTTGCCTGTCAAAATAGATCAGTCCGCCTCCGTTTGAACCCATCCAGATATTCCCTTTCTGATCTTCCAGAAAGCGGTTCAGGTCATTATAGGGCAAACTGGTCGGATCAGCGCGTTTGTGCTTGAAGAGAGGAAACGGGAAAATATCTTCGTGATAATAATTCACGCCGTCTTTGTAAGTACCTACCCAGATCACCCCAGAGTGGTCCCTGTAAATCGCATTAAAGGTATTTTGACTGATCGCATTCCGGTCGTCATCGTCGGGCAGGATGTAGCTGATAGTTTTGCTTTTCTTATCGAGCAAATTAATACCGCCATGATCTACCCCGATCCACATTCTTCCCTGGTTGTCCTGCACTACGCCCTGGATGATATCGGAGTTGAGTCGCGGGGAGCCATTTGTTTTATTGTAAAATGAGAAAGACAGGTCGGTAGGATTGAAACGATAGATCCCCAGGTTTTCCCTGATCGCATACAACCATAGCTCACCGTCCGAATCGACTGTTATCCCGTAATTAAGCGACCTGTTCTGGTGCTTTTTGGCCAAATAATCCGACCGCCAGATTACTTTTCGGGTTTTGGGATTGATCTTTTCGAGTATCCCGTTCCGGTGGATAATCCATAAATGCTTATCCGGACTGTCGCTGATCGCCGATATTTCGTTGCTCGCAATGCTTCTTGGATCCTGCGCCGAATGCCGCAGGTGAATGGTCTTGCCGCCACTATCTGCCGGACATACAAACAAGCCGTTTTTTGCCTGCGCAAACCAATACTGCCCGATTTTGTCTTTGTGAATGGTCCGGATAAAACCGGCAGGTATTCCCAGCTTTTTTAATTCCGTCTGCGTGTCGCTGGCAAATTTCTCTGTCAACGGGTCGTAAACGCTGTTTTCTGTATTCGATCCGGCCCATATTTTCCCTTCCGGACCTTCCCACAAACTACGGATGCTATTGCTTCGCAAGCTGGTACTATCGGCCGGGTCGTTTTTAAAAACCTTGAATTCGTAACCATCGTAACGGTTCAGTCCCGCATTGGTGCCCACCCACATAAAACCATGACTATCAAGTAAAAAGCAGGTAGGGTGATTATTGGAAAGCCCGTTTTTTACATCCAGTTTCAGAAAACGTAACTGGTCGGATTGCCCCGAAACCAGCCCGGGCAACATTGAAAAGCAAAATAGGAAGAGGAGTTCTTTAAGCAGACGCAAGATTCTTTACTTTACCTCTGCTCAATTTACTTTTTTTTGGTTAACGAAAAAATGCCCTGTTGCACAAAAACGGCTGTTACTGACTACAAATTCTGCTTTTTTAATTCCTCCACGGCATGATTGGCCGCGCGGGCGGTCATTGCCATGTAGGTAATGGAAGGGTTTACGCAGGAAGAGGAAACCATGGCAGCTCCGTCGGTGACAAATACATTCTTACATGCGTGGAGCTGATTGTATTTGTTCAATACAGATGTTTTTGGATCTTTCCCCATTCGCGCCGTGCCCATATCGTGAATGCCCAGCCCCGGGTGCGTGTCTGTACGGTTGAAACCTGCCACATTTTTGAAGCCCGCAACTTCGAGCATCTCCACAGCCGATTCCATCATATCTTTCCGCATGGTCAGTTCATTTTCGCCAAAAGCAGCGTCAAAAACAATTAGCGGGATGCCCCATTTGTCTTTTTTCTCTTTGTCCAAAATCATCCGGTTGGAAGGGTCCGGCAATATTTCGCCAAAACCGCCAAAGCCCATTGTCCAGGTGCCGGGCCGGGTCATATCTTCTTTAAAATCAGCGCCGAAACCATTCATAGTGATGCCGCGTTTCCAGTCACTTTTGCTCGCGCCGCCCTGGTAACCATAACCCCGCAAAAACTGCTTTTTATCAGTGCCCCAGTTTCGGAACCTGGGTATATACAATGCGTTCGGCCGCTGCCCGAATATGTAGTCGTTCTCAAAACCTTCCACGGTAGCATTCGCGCCTACGCCAAGGTGATGGTCCATGATATTGCGGCCAACCTGATCGCTATCGTTGCCCAGTCCTGTCGGGAATCGGTCGGATTTTGAATTCAGCAGCAATGCAGCCGAGTTCATTGAGCCGGCATTCAGGAATATGATCTTTGCAAAGAATTCCTCCACAGCCATCGTATTCTGATTGATCACGCGTACGCCTTTTGCCTTCTTTGTTTTGTCATCATAAATCACCTCGCTGACAATCGTATCGTGCAGCATCGTAAGTTTCTCAGTTTTACGAGCAGCCGGTATCGAGCCTGAGAGCGAGCTGTAATAACCTCCATACGGGCAGCCGCGGGCACATTTGCTGCGGTACTGGCACGAAGCGCGTCCCAGATCGGTATGCCAGGGTTGTGGCTTGGTCAGATTGGCGATCCGGCCGATCGTTACCGGGCGTTTCAGTTTCTGCATCATCGTTTCCCTGAAATAAAGCTCAGGGGCGCTCATCGGCATGGCGGGCAGGTAATGACCGTCGGGCAGCACGTCCCAGCCTTCGGCCTGACCGCTGATACCCACGAATTTCTCAACGTGCGTGTACCAGGGTTCCAGGTCTTCGTAGCGGATAGGCCAGTCGATTGCGATACCCTCTTTGGCATTGGCCTCAAAATCCTGCCTGTTCATCCGGTAGGATTGTCGTCCCCAGTGCATGGATTTCCCGCCTGTGTGGTAGGCGCGGAT
Organism: Dyadobacter sp. CY343; assembly: GCF_021390335.1. Lineage (GTDB taxonomy): Bacteria > Bacteroidota > Bacteroidia > Cytophagales > Spirosomataceae > Dyadobacter. The sequence goes on from NZ_JAJUXK010000002.1 coordinate 19,423, forward strand.
CCAGTCAAACGGGCGCTTTTCTATATACGGATTCTTTTTGTCATCGGTAAAAAAACCTCCGGTCTCCTCATTTGCAAGGGTACCAAATCGGCTGTTGGCCCAGTATTCTTCGGCGGATTGAACAGAAACCTTTCCCCGATGTTCAAATTCCCAGGGCGCTTTCATCGCCGTATCATAATCTTCAATATGCTTCACTTCCCGGCCGCGCTCGATCATCAGCACTTGCATACCGCGCTCGGTAAGTTCCTTGGCCGCCATGCCGCCAGTCATGCCCGACCCGACCACGATGGCGTCGTAAGTATTTAATTTATTGGCTTTCAAATTTAGGTTCATGGTGGTAGCGGACTAATAGGCGAAGGATTTTTGATTGGGTTTCAGCTGGATCATTTCCAGTTTTCCAGGTATGGGGGTGTAGTCAAATGAAGATCTGATACCTTGTTCGGATGTGAAATAACCCAGCATGGTCAGCTCTTTCATCAGCCGCCAGTAGGGCAGGACTTTGGAAGCAGCGGCGATTTGCCTGGCGGCGTCACTTTCTATTTGTGTTAATAGCTCAACCCGTTTGGCAGCGTCCGATTCGAGAAAGCCCTTTTTTTCAAGATCCTGAATACCTTCCAGAAAGATGGTTTGTTCAGGGGCTTTGTAACAGTCGCGCAGCATCATCACGATAAATTCGGGGACACCCGCATCCTTTGCGCCGGGGGTACTGGTTTTGGGAATGATCATTTCAGCAACCTCGGCTACGATCAGTTTCTGCTGATCGCTCAGATTGATAGCCGTGCCAGACGCATTTTTGGCATTATCCCAATTTTCCATTGCCAGCAATGTGGGCGCTGAAAACGTACCGCCGATCAGCAGGGCCACCCGCTGAATCGCCTCTCTTCTATTCATCATAATGCTGGCTTTTGTTAAATCGGATCAATTTGTATTCGATGCACGCCATCAAACAGACGGCCGGAGATAAAAGCAGCCGGCCTTCTGTTTTTAATGGTCTGCCCCGGAATGTACTGGTACGTGATTTGTATAGTACGCCCGAAATACAAACTACAATCACTATGAAAAACGAAACAGGTTCCGAACCCAAATTCACAACCAAAACTTCTGCCGCGGCTGAACCCGCATTGAATGAGCTTTTTCTGGATTCACTCCGGGACATCTACTGGGCAGAGAATCATCTTGTTAAGTCACTTCCTAAAATGATTGAATCCGCACATTCTGAGAAATTGGCGGCAACTATTCAGAACCACTTGGCCGAAACCATTGAGCATGTGAGCCGGCTGGAAGTGGTATTTGATATGCTGGGCGTAGCAGCTATTGCTAAAAAATGTGATGCAATGGAAGGACTAACCAAAGAAGGCGAAGGCATCATCGAAAGTACCGATGAAGGCACTTCAACGCGCGACGTGGGTATTATCCTGGCTTCCCAAAAAGTGGAGCACTACGAGATCGCAACTTATGGCGGGCTTGTTCAGCTGGCAACAACGCTGGGGCTGACCGACGCTGCTGAGATACTCAGCCAAACGCTAGCCGAAGAAAAAACCGCCGATCAGCTGCTTACCCAGGTCGCAGAAAGCGATATCAACTATCAGGCTTCCACAGAGGCTTAACATTCTTAACGATACTTATGGACGAAAATAAAAAACCGGTTGACCCGAGCGTAAAGCAGGAAACCGAAAAGACTGAGAAGTTAGCAGCACATACCGCAGATAGTTCGGGAGAATTAATGACCAACAATCACGGTACGCGTATTAACGATGATCAGAATTCCCTGAAAGCAGGAGAGCGCGGTGCGTCGCTGCTGGAAGACTTTATATTGCGTGAAAAAATAACACACTTTGACCACGAGCGCATTCCTGAGCGCGTCGTGCACGCCAGAGGCTCGGGTGCCCATGGTGTATTTAAGGTGTATAAATCAATGGCCGATGTGACCAGGGCGCACTTTCTGAGTGACGAATCACTGGAAACACCTGTTTTTGTCCGGTTCTCAACCGTTGCGGGTTCACGCGGGTCGACGGATCTGGCGCGAGATGTTCGCGGATTTGCAGTGAAGTTCTATACCCAGGAGGGTAACTTTGATCTGGTGGGCAATAATATGCCCGTGTTCTTTATCCAGGATGCGATCAAGTTCCCGGATCTGGTCCATGCAGTGAAGCCCGAGCCGGATAATGAAATTCCACAGGCGGCTTCCGCTCACGATACTTTCTGGGATTTTATCTCTTTAATGCCCGAATCGGCGCACATGATCATGTGGGTGATGAGCGACAGAGCAATTCCTCGCAGCTACCGCATGATGGAGGGTTTTGGTGTGCATACATTCCGGTTCGTCAATGCGGAGGGAGTTTCCAACTTTGTGAAATTTCACTGGAAACCATTGCTTGGCGTACATTCAGTAGCGTGGGACGAAGCTCAGAATATTTCTGGAAAAGATCCCGATTTCCATCGCCGCGATTTGTGGGATGCGATCGAAAGCGGCAATTTCCCCGAGTGGGAGCTGGGCGTACAAATCGTACCTGAGGAAGATGAATTCAAATTTGAGTTTGACCTCCTTGATCCGACCAAGATCATACCCGAAGAACTGGTACCTGTGCAGCGCATTGGTAAACTGACGCTTAACAGAAATCCTGACAACTTCTTTGCTGAAACCGAGCAGGCGGCATTTCACATTGGCCACGTGGTTCCAGGTATCGACTTCACAAACGATCCGTTGCTGCAAGGCAGGTTGTTTTCATACACTGATACGCAGCTGATCCGGCTTGGCGGGCCCAATTTCCACGAGATTCCTATTAACAGGCCCGTGGTACCGGTACACAATAATCAGCGCGATGGTTTTATGCGCCAGACTATCAACCGCGGCAAATCAAGTTATAACCCCAATACAATCGGGAACGGATATCCCCTGCAAGCCAAGGCATCGGAAGGTGGCTTTACCACTTATCCCGAGCGTATCGACGCGAAGAAGATACGGGCGCGCAGCAAAAGCTTTTTCGATCACTTCTCCCAGGCTCAGCTTTTCTTTAACAGCCAGTCGGATCCTGAAAAAAACCACATTATTGATGCGTTGAGCTTTGAGCTTGGCAAGGTGAATTCAGTGGAGATCCGGCACCGGATGCTGGGGATTTTGTCGATGATAGATAAAAGTCTGGCTGCGGCTGTTGGTTTTGCATTGCGCTTACCGGTTCCTCAGGATCCTGAGCTGCCGATGAACCACAGCATTCCGGCCGACGGAAACCCTGCTGATTTTGATTCTGTCATTTTCGAAGCATCATTGAAATCGTCTGCCGCGCTGAGTATGGCCAATACGGTAAAAGATACTATTGCAACCCGCAAGATTGCATTTCTGGCTGCTGACGGAGTTGATGAGAAATCGTTGACGAAGGTGAGAGCAGCTTTGGAAGGTGCAGGAGCGGTTGTGGAGATCATCGCGCCAAGACTCAACTTCATCGTTTCAGAAGGAGATGAGCAGATCGCCGTTGACCACAGCTTTCTGACAGCTGCATCAGTTTTGTACGATGCGGTTTATGTTCCGGGTGGTACCAATAGTGTGGCTACAATTGAAGCCGAAGCCGACGCTGTTCATTTTCTGAACGAGGCTTTCAAGCATTGTAAACCAATTGCAGCCGACACTGGTGCAGCGCAAGTGCTGGAAGCGACCTATTTCAGCAAGAAAATCCCTTCTGACTTTTCAGATCAAACTGTGCTGAGAGAAGGTATTGTGGTTGGTGATGATGCAGATTCGCTCGCTGATAAATTCATTCTTGCGATATCTCAACACCGTTTCTGGGAAAGAGAAAAACCAAGAAAGATTCCTGCTTAATAGGAGTCTATATCATGAAAAAGAGGCTGTCTTGCACTTCGCGGAGACAGCCTCTTTACTTTTAACTGAAATATTAAGCTAACATTTCAATCGCCTGGTGATTTCCCTGCTGCAATGCGAGATCTTTAACGGATAAACCCCTCACATCCAGAATACTAGTATCCGCACCCTCTGCCAGTAACAGTTTGACAAGCTCATTCCTGCCAAACATCGCCGCAAACATCAACGCGGTACCGCCGTTTCCGTGTTGCAGGTTCAAATCGGCGCCATTACTGATCAGCAGCCGGGCAATATCGTCGTAACCTTTGAAACTCACGCCCATCAAAGCGGTATTGCCGCCATGATCAGCTGCATTCACATCTGCGCCATGTTTCAGCAGAAGCGCTGCGGCCTCGTAATGATTGTTGTAACAGGCGATGATCAGCGGCGTATATCCTTTTTCGTCCTGCACATTCACCGATTGCCCTTTCTCAATGATTTCACTGATAACCGGCGCATTGCCCAGCCGGGCTGCGTGAATAAGTACTTTGTCAAGATTTTCCATGTTTAGTTCAATGTCGCTGTAATTTGCCATTGCGGCAGGGTGAATAAATATAAGCCCGCCTTGCAATTATCCTGCCAACCGATCTGCCCCGCTTCACTAGCCTTAACGGGCGGATAGATCAGAAGCTTTTCCTGTAATATTTAAAACCAACCTACAACGTGGTTTTTCATATTGGCCCCTATATGATGATTTAGCATCGGTCTGACGGAAGCGGTAAACCAGGTGGCAACGTTCCCGGTAACGTCTGCGTAAAAAAATAGGGATAATGTATTGTTCGCGTTCAAAATTGGCTTCAAATTCTCCCGGATCCGGAAGTCGGGAATTCGCCCGATCTGGTAAAAGTTACATTTTTCAATGGTATGCTCACGTATTTACCGTTACGATCTTCGTTTCGGTATTAGTGGCTAGATTTCAATTATATGAATTTTAAGAAGAGATATTTACTGATAATAGCTGCTGTTTTTTGGTTTTCAAATGCATTCGCGCAAAGCACAACAGCGTACAGCTGGACCAATCTGCCACAGATAAAGCAGCCGGTTTTTAAGAAGGATACCTTGCTGATCACCACTTTTGGTGCCAGGCCCGACGGTCACACTTTAAATACGAAGGCAATCAATGCAGCTATTGAGGCTTGCAGCAAAAAGGGTGGGGGTGTTGTATTGGTACCCGCCGGCTTGTGGATCACCGGGCCTGTGGTGATGAAGAGCAATGTAAATCTGCACCTGCGTGTCGCTGCGACCCTTCTTTTTACGCCTGACAAAACACAATACGCACTTACGGAAGGTTTTTATGAGGGAAAAAGTGCGGCGCGAAATCAGTCTCCTGTGTCAGGGATCGACCTTGAAAATGTAGCGATCACCGGCAAAGGTATCATTGACGGAAACGGAGATGCGTGGCGGGCGGTCCATAAAAGTCAGCTTACGGAAAGTCAATGGAAAGAGAAACTGGCTTCCGGCGGAGTGCTTAAAGACGATGGGAAAACGTGGTATCCAAGCGAGCAATTCAAGAAAGCGAGCGTGGGAAATAAGAGCATGCTGCTCACACCAGGTAAGTCCCCCGGGGATTTTGCGGATATGAAAGATTTCCTCAGACCTAACCTGATCGTATTCAATAATTGCCGTAAAGTGCTTTTGGAAGGAGTGACCTTCCAAAATTCAGCTGCCTGGTGCATTCATCCCCTCATGTGCGAGGATTTAACAATCCGTGATGTGCGGGTAAAAAATCCGGAATACGCGCACAACGGCGACGGAATGGATATCGAATCCTGCAAAAACTTCTTGATAGAAGGCTGCACGCTGGATGTGGGCGACGATGCGATTTGCATTAAATCCGGAAAAGACGAAGAGGGAAGAAAGCGGAATATGCCCACAGAAAATGGGGTGATCAGAAATAATATCGTTTACAACGGACACGGAGGATTTGTGGTGGGCAGCGAAATGAGCGGCGGAGCGCGGAATATCTTCGTTCAGAATTGCACTTTCATGGGTACCGATAAAGGCTTGCGTTTCAAATCGGTGCGGGGAAGGGGAGGTGTGGTGGAAAAGATCTATGCAAAAGATATTTATATGAAGGACATCGCGCAGGAAGCTGTGTTTTTCGATCTGTATTATTTTGTCAAGTTTGCTACCGACGGCGAGCGGGATATGCGGCCGGTAGTGAATGAAGGTACGCCGGTGTTCAGGGATATGCACTTTGAGAATATTGTTTGCAATGGCGCGGTAAAGGGCGTTTTTGTGCGCGGACTTCCTGAAATGCCTGTCAGTAATATCGTGATGGAAAATATGGTACTTTCCGCCGATAAGGGGATAGAACTCACTGACGCAGATCAGATTCGGTTCAAAAATGTGCAGCTGATCACGAAGGAAACGAAGCCTGTTGTTTTTATGGAGAATAGCAGCAACATCAGCCTCGATTCGATCAGGTACGATTTTGAAAGTGAAGTTCTGTTTTCAGTTTCCGGCGAAAGGAGCAGGAATATCACTGTGCAAAAAACAGACGTTTCGAAAGCGAAAAAGGTGAATGAATTTCAGAAAGGCGCACAAGAAAAAAGTCTGATCATTGATCCGGGAAAATAGTAATCTCCCAGGTATCGCTGATCAGACTTTGCTAATATCAGTTCAATAGTTATGGAATCGGCTCAAACTTGGTTACCACATTCGTGAGCGGACGTACTGTTTGCAGGTAGGCGTATATTGCCTTTAAATCGCTTTCCTTCATGCCGGCATACATGTTCCACGGCATTACGGTATTGAATTCTTTCGGGCCGACCCGGTGCGGCTTGTAGGAAGAGTCGGCGTATGTTTTAAAGCGTTTCACAAATCCTTCCTCAGTCCACGAGCCGATGCCGGTAGCTTTGTCGGATGTGATATTGGGAGAGCGCAGCGTACCGGTTGGTATCTTAAACTCCATTCCGCCGCCGAAATCGGTTCCTTCCACGCGGGCTCCTTTTTCCATTTTACTGTGGCATTCCACGCAGCTTGCAGCTGTAACCAGGTATTTTCCGTAGGCGATCTGATCGGTTTCTGCCGGCATTTTTGTGAAAGTTGCTTTGGAAGGCATCGTATTCAGTAAGATGCTGACGGGGAAATCTGCTACCGATTCGGGTACTTCGTTTTTCACGGGCTCCAATGTGCGCACGTAAGCAATAATGCTGTAAATATCTTCCTGGTCCATTTGTCCGAAACCGTGGTAAGGCATTACCGGAAACAATGCGTTGCCATTTTTGCTTACGCCTGTCGTAACCGCGCGGAAAATCTCACCGTCGGTCCAGTTGGCCAGCGCGTAGGGGGTAATGTTTCTCGCGTAAAAATTGCCTGGAAAACCCATCTCAGCACTGAACTTCTCGCCTCCGCCACCGAAATTTCCGGAAAGTGGGGCCGCAAAGTAATTCCAGTCGCGGGTCGAGTGACAATCCATACAAACGGAAACGTGATTTGCCAGATATTTGCCACGCTCGATCCGGGCAGGCGTTTTTTCAATCGTGAGCACCGGAGGTTCGCCTACATTGGGAAGCGCTGACTTGACATAAATACCGGCGCCGGCAACAAGGATAATGAGCAACAGCAGGATCACGCCGAAGATTTTGAAGAACTTTTTCATTGAGTAAATGAGGGGAAAATGGTTCAAGGTGTTAAAGGCGCGAAAATAGCAGCTACCTGAGTGCTAAGTGAATTATATGGAGAAAACTTAGTTAACGGATATTTGTATATGCATCGCCCGGATTTTCCCAAATTAGTTGCAACCCTTTTTAGTAACAGTGTGTCAAAGTCCCGGGTCTCATCTTTCACAGCTCAAATCATGCAGAAAATTTTCAGGTTGCTATCACTTGTCTTTATTGGTTTCGGTTGTGTAGAACCAACCGACAGTCCGCCCAACGGTGTTGACTTTACCGGTACCGGTTACCGGCCGATTTACTCCTCGCCGGATGAGCTTGCCAGAATTCAGATTGCGGGAGCGCAGCCCCTGGCTCAACCGGGCAAGATCTACCTTTTTGACCCCTACATTTTTATCAATGAGCTGGGAAAAGGGATTCATATTATCGACAATAAAGATCCTAAAAACCCTAAAAATCTGTCGTTTATAGCCATTACCGGCAATTACGATATTGCTGTGAAAGGCAACTGGCTCTACGCAGACAATGTTTCAAACCTCCTCGTTTTTGATATTACCGATCCACTTTCGCCCAAGCTTTCCAAGACAATCGCCGACGCGATTCCCCATAATAACTTTCCGCCTTTTCAGAATGTATATTTCGAATGTGTGGATACCAAAAAAGGCATTGTGTCGGGCTGGGAGAAAGTGCCTATGTCGGCTCAGCCTAAGTGTTTTAGATAAGAAATAAATTCTATTCGTTCGTCCGGCATTTTTTATTTTAAATATGAAAAAAATAATTCCGATCCTTTACCTGGGCCTTGCTGTTCTGGGGCTCTGCATGATCCTTACCTCCTGCAATGAGGGCAAGGATTCGTCACTCACTCCACAGACTGGTACCGGCGGCTCCATGGCCCGCTTTGCGATCACCGGCAACACACTTTATATCGTCTCAAAGCAATCGTTGGAGGTTTATAATATCACCGACGGTGCCAATCCGGTCAAGACGGTCACGAAAGATATGAGTATGGGGATAGAGACGATTTTTCCTTACAAAAATCACCTTTTCATCGGCGCAAACGACGGGATGTATATTTATAATAACAGTAATCCAGCCAACCCCGCATTGCTGAGCAAATTCACGCACGTGCAATCCTGCGACCCGGTCGTGGTGCAAAACCAATATGCTTACGTAACCCTGAGAAGTGGCGTGGTTTGCCGGCAGGGCAATACGCGCAGCTCGCTGGACATTGTCGATGTGAGCGATCCTTCCAATCCAAAATTGGTTAACTCACAAACCATGTCGTCGCCATACGGGCTGGGCGTTTCGGGTAACAAGTTATTTGTTTGCGAAGGGGAATTGGGATTGCGGGTCATGGATATTTCCGATCCGGAAAAGGCGGTAGAAACAAAGTTTCACCAGGATATTCCGGCATACGATGTGATCGTCAGACCAAATCATTTAATCGTAACCGGCCAGAAAGGTCTTTTCCAGTATCAATATGATCAGGCAGACAAATTTGAACTGCTCAGCAAGATTCCTGTTTTATGAGAAATAGCTATTTGTTCGTCTTCGCTTTTTGTTTGATCCTTAACCGCGTTTCCGCGCAGGTGGATGCGCAAACTGCCTCGGACCACGTGATCATCAAATATTCGCCGCTACCTATGTTTGATTTTGACAACACGATCCAGGTCGGGGTCGAAATCCCATTAGGGAAAAGCGGGGTTACATTACAGCAGGATCTGGGTTTTGGTCGGTCCACTTTCAGCGCCTGGTACACCGAATCGGCCAATGTGCCGGATAAAACTACTTACAAAAGCAGGACCACGCTGAGATATTACTATTTTACGAAGCGGCGCGTAAGGGGATATTTTGGCGGTGAGTTTATGTTCAAACAGGTTGTGTACCGGCAAAATCAATGGGTAGGAATGGACTGCTCGGGTTTTGGCGGCTGCGGCTATTTCGAAAATAAGGATGTCCGCATTGCGCGGGTAGTAGGCGCGGGGCACGGAAAAATCGGCTGGCAATTTTATTTTCCCAGCCGGCTCACGATGGATCTTTTCGCCGGGATGGGAATGCGGAGTATTAAGGTACGGACATTGACACCCGGCCTGAACGATGCATTTGTAAGAGGTCCGGATGAATTCTGGGCATCCTCAACACCAGGCACGCGCGATTTTGTGCCGAGCCTGGTGTTGGGATTCCACCTGGGTATTGTGCTTGGGAAATTTGAAGATTGATATGACCTAGCTTCCCGAGTTCGCTTTTTTACCTGCGCTGTATTTCTTCTCCGCAGTTTTGGCTTTCTCGAAATCCAGAACAACACCATTAATGCAATAGCGAAGACCGGTAGGAGGCGGGCCGTCGTCGAAAACGTGTCCCAAATGCGACTTGCAGCGACCGCACATTACCTCGATCCGTTGCATTCCGTGGCTGTTGTCTTTTGCTTCAATGATCGATTTTTTGTTGATCGGTTCAAAGAAACTAGGCCAGCCACAACCGCTTTCATATTTCGCATCACTTTTGAAAAGGGCATTTCCGCAAACCGCGCAATAGAAGGTTCCGATCTCTTTGGAATGCTCATATTCGCTGGTAAATGGTCTTTCCGTTCCTTTCAGCCGCGCTACTTCATACACTTCCGGTGAAAGTACCTTCTGCCAGTCCTGATTACTTTTATTGACGGGAGCTGAATCGGTCCGCGAATACTCTGTCGCTTTTTTCTGGTCCGTTTGTTTGGAGGCCGACTGTCCGTAGCAGTTTTGAAGCAACAGCATCAACATCACCGAAACCGCTAGCACTACTGTATTTTTCATATTTGTTGATTTTGATTTTCCTTATATACGATGAAACGCCGCCCGTAGTTGACTTTGGCCAATACTATTGCAACAATTTTATCGGCGAAAAAGTCAAATGAATACGGAAAGATCTTTCACACCCAGCATTCTCGCATTGGTAAATCCTTCACCGAACGTTACCCCAACTGCGTGTCCCATTTCGCGGGCGCGGGCAGTGATGAATTCGAGGAACTCGGGTGTGGAAATATAGCTTTGCGGCTCGCCTTCCCCTCTATATTCGGGAATGTGAAACTGACTTTTGAATGCCCGCACAGCTTCAATTTTCTGATCGTGAAATGCGGTTATATCAACCACAAAATCAGGCTTTATATACCTGTCCTGCACTGCATGAAAGACTTGTCTCGGCCGCCAGGCTTCCTGTTCATTACCCAATGCATCATAAGTCTTCACCATTCTCAAACCAGAATAGAAACAACTGTCCGAAACCAGCTTACCGCCACGCCCATGATCTGGGTGCCGGTCGTCGATCGAATTGGTGATGACGATATCGGGCTGATATTTCCGGATAAATGGGATGATTGCCTTCTGATGTTCCTCGTCGTTTCGGAAAAAACCGTCAGCCAAACCCACGTTTTCCCTGACGGAAACGCCCAGGATAGCCGCAGCGTTTTTTCCTTCCTGAATCCGGCCTTCGGGTGTTCCCCGCGTGCCAAGCTCGCCACGGGTCAGGTCAATAATACCTACTGTTTTTCCCAAAGCGATTTGAGACAAAAGCGTACCGGCACAACACAGCTCCACGTCGTCTGGGTGGGCTGTGATGGCTAAAATATCCAGTTTCATAGTTGAGGTTATTTAATGCGGAGTTTCTGGCCGATCCGTAATGTAGCCCGCGCTGACATCCTATTCCGGCGTGCTATGGATGAAATGCTCACACCATAACGGTCTGCGATCGCGCCGAGGGTATCACCCGGACGTACTTTGTGAAGTACCGAGCGACTATAAGCAACAGGCGCCGCATCGCCTGACGCAAATTCACTTTTATTTGACTTACCACGTAAATGATTCCAAACGCTGCTTGTCAGCGTGAAGTGATCGGATTTGATCGTTTTATTATCCCAATCAAAAATATATCTTGGGTCGAAAGGGTTACCCTCATACCTGTTTTCATAATGCAAATGCGAGCCCGAACTCCGGCCGGTATTTCCTCCCAATCCAATCATTTCTCCCGCTTTTACCATCTGACCCGATTCAACCGATTGTTTCGATAAGTGGCCGTAAAGGGTTTCCAGACCATTATAATGCCTGATCACAATAAAGCGCCCGTAGCCAGATCCGTCCCAGGCTACAATACGGACCATTCCGTCAAAAGTACTGCGGACCGTATCACCCGTTTCCAGGTCAAGATCGGTTCCGTTGTGCCACCTTCCCCACCTGTAACTGAAATGCGAAGTGGTCGGAGTTTTCTCCATCGGCGTGGCCCATTTACGGTTCAGCGCTTCATTATATAAAGTAAGATCAACCGGTTCGTCAAATTCCAGCGGGTTCAAACCATAAGGATTGATCGTGCGCGCGTCCCAGATCACATAGTATTCGGCAGCTTTTACCCATTCGTCTCCAACTTGCAATGAATCAACTACCTCCACTACTTCGGTATCTCCTTCGTCGATGGTAGTTGTATCTTCATTGACTGTTGGATTGAGTGGTTTTACGGGTTCAAACTGGTTTTGAAATCTCAGGTTGGAAGTTTCTACCTCGTATTCATCCTCAGGCTGAGGAACGGCAGTTTTGCTTACAGGTCCTTCGTTGGCGTTGTTTCCGGACTGGTTAATTTTTGGGTTTCTTCTAAATTTACCTCGCTCTTGGGCTTGCGTGTTCCATGAAATCAAACACACCATCACTAGCAAACTTACAATAAGCTTTACTTTCATACTTAAAATGGGGCAGACTACACGCAAACGGAATAATGCGTGTAGTCTGGTTAAATTTTAGGGGTTGGGCAAATAATTAAGCTGTTGTTTCCTCGATAATCTCTTCCACTTCTCTTTCCATCAAAAATCTTTCAGCATCAAGGGCCGCCATACAGCCGGTACCGGCTGCGGTAATTGCTTGTCTGTAAACATTATCCTGCGCATCACCACAAGCGAAAACGCCTTTGATATTCGTGCATGAACTTCCTTTTACTGTCTGAATATAGCCGGTTTCGTCCATATGCAGGTATCCTTTGAAGATATCCGTATTAGGTTTGTGACCGATTGCTACAAAGAAACCAGTTACGTCCAGAAGTTGCTCCTCGCCGGTTTTATTATTTTTAACTAAAACTGATTCAAGACCTTCGTCTCCGTTCAGTTTAACGGTTTCTGTATTCCACAAAATCTCGATGTTAGGGAGCATTTCAACCCTTTTCTGCATGATCTTTGAAGCGCGCATTTCGTCGCGGCGCACCAGCAGGTATACTTTCCTGCATAATTTGGCAAGATAGCTGGCTTCTTCGGCAGCAGTATCTCCTGCGCCTACCACAACCACATCCTGACCCCGGAAAAAGAAACCGTCGCAAACCGCGCAGGCAGAAACTCCTCTTCCGTTCAGCCTGTCTTCGCCTTCAATACCCAGCCACTTGGCCGAGGCACCGGTCGAAACGATTACTGAATCGGCTGTAATTTCATGTTTGTTGTCGATGATAACCTTGTGAGGATAAGATGTAAAATCCACCTCAGTGGCCATTCCGTAACGGATATCCGTACCGAATCTCTTAGCCTGTTTCTCGAAATTGATCATCATTTCAGGCCCGGTAATACCGTCGGGATAACCCGGATAATTATCAACCTCGGTCGTAATAGTAAGCTGGCCGCCCGGCTGGGCGCCTTGGTAAAGTACAGGATTCAAACCTGCTCTGGCTGCATATATGGCGGCGGTGTAACCGGCAGGGCCGGAGCCGATAATTAAGCAGGAAACTTTCTCAGATGACATGGATAACGATAACTTAGGTAAATGACGCGTGTTAAATCTTCTTGAAAACAGATCGAAAACAGGAGTGTGCGAATTGGAGAAATGCCATTCAGGCATTCAATAACTACAACAAAGGCAGATGGACAAAAGTGCGAAATTTAAGCCCTTTATGCAAGTTTATCAGAGTATCCGCCACTCTATCCGCCTGTTTCTCTGACGGTTTTCATCCGAATCATTACCTGCAACCGGCTTGGTTTCACCGTATCCCCGCGAAGAAATGCGCTCGGTGGCAATGCCTGATTTGTGCAAATATTCCTGAACCGATTGCGCCCGTCTCCTGGACAGCTCCATATTTTCTCCGTCAGACCCCACATCATCGGTATGCCCGGAAATTTCGATTTTGATCGACTTGTTTCTCGTCAGGAAGTCGGCCATTTTATCAAGTTCCACCTTCGACTTTTCGTCCAGCTCATATTTGCCGGTTTGGAAAAAGATGTTGTTCAAGACCTCAGCGCGATCCTTTTCAATCGCTTCCAAAGGAATTTCCAGGTCTACAAAAGACACCGAGTCACTGACCGAAAACGAGAGGCTTTTGAAAAGGTAACCTGCTTTGGAAACATAAAATGCGTATTCGCCGCCTTTGTTTAGGACCGTCAAAAAAGAGCCCGTTTTACTGTCAGAGGAAAAGGCGCCTACTTTTTGTTGTGTTTTGAGGTCAAAAAGGTCGATTTCCGAAGCCAGCGGCCGACCCGTTTTTTTATCTGTGACTTTGCCTTTTGCGTAGCGCGCGGGCACAATGATATTCTGTAACGATTCGGGCACTTCGAAACTGTAAAGCAGCGAGCGGCCTTTGCCTCGGTCGGAAGTATCGTCGGTATAATAGGCAGTGCGGCCGTCGGAAGCGATGAAAAGCCCAACCTGCTCGGATGCGGTATTAATAGGATACCCCAGGTTTTTCGCCGCCGACCAGACCGTATCAATTTTTTGAGAAACAAATATGTCAAATCCGCCCATTCCAGGCAGCCCATTTGAAGCATAAAACAAAGTGCGGCCGTTGGCGTGAATGAATGGTGCATTCTCATCGTCGGACGTATTGATAGCGGGCCCCAGGTTTTTCGGCGCGCCCCATTGCCTTTTTTCATCCAGAACACTCACCCAAATATCCCGCTTCCCCTGCCCGTCTTTCCGCTCGGAGGCGAAATACAAGGTATGTCCGTCGGCTGACAACGATGGTTGCGATTCCCAGTCGCGGGTATTGACCTGCTGTCCAAGATTCACAGGCGCACTCCAATCGGAACCCTCTTTTTGGGAAATATAAAGGTCGCAGCTACCATAGCCGTCGGGTCGGTTACAGGCTGTGAAAACCAGCGTTCTTCCGTCGGCGGAAACACTGCACGTTCCTTCGTTATTAATGGTATTGATAGCAGGAGAAATTTCTTCGGGCGTATCCCAGCTGTCTTTTGAGCGCCTGGAAATGTAAATATTCTCGTCCCTGTTTTCGGTTAATCCGGTGAATATGAGCGTTTCATTGTCCGCTGTCATAGCCGGAAAATACTGTGTGCGCAGGAAATTGACAGTATCGCCCATTGATCTTTTCTCAATATTCAAAGGACTTTTGATCGCCTCGCGGGCAAATTTGGAAGATATAATAGATTTCTCCGCCAGGCGAGAGAGGCTGGATTTAGGAGGAAATAACTTGAATGCGTTCTCAAAAAAAACCTGAGCGGAATCGTACCGCTCAGATTGGAAGTAATATCTGCCCAGCCACTGGAACGCCGTCGCAGATTGTGGGGCGTCGGGTTTTATGGAAACAGCGGCAGTGTAATATTTTTTGGTGAGATCGGCATTGCGCTGCAAATCGTAGATCTGCGCCAGCCGCATATTGGTATCGTAGCTTTTTGGGTTTTCAGCCAGTACTTTTTCAAAAAGAATGATCGCCTCTCCCAGTTGCCGCTCCTGCCACGCTTTTTGAGCTTTATCAAAATTCTCGCGCCCCTTTTTAGACAATGTTGTTTCTTGTGCTACAAGGGAATATGATGCTGTGAAACAAAAAAGGATTACGAAAAAAACGGCCCGTCGCATTATGGAATGTTCATAAACTTATGGGTTTGTAACGACATTTTCCATTTCGGATTGTCTTTGATATAGTCAATAATCAAAGGCAGCATTACATCGTGCTTACTCCATTCGGGCTGCATCAGCAGCGTGCAACGGTCGGATACCAGCGCGGCGTGCTCTTCTGCGAAATCGAAATCACTTTTGTTGTAGATAATCGCTTTCAGCTCGTCGGCGTGGCGGTAGATATCCGGGTGCGGCGTTTTGAATTTTTTGGGTGAAAAACAAACCCAGTCCCAATGCCCGGTAAACGGATAAACGCCCGAGGTTTCGATATTGGTTTTAAACCCGGCCTGCTGTAATGCGCCGGTCAGTTTGTCCAGATTGTACATTAGCGGCTCGCCTCCGGTAATAACGGCCAGGCGGCCCGGGTACTGCAATGCACCATTCACAATCGAGTCAATGGAAAATCTGGGGTGCAGATTAGCGTCCCACGATTCTTTCACATCACACCAGTGGCAGCCCACCTCACAGCCGCCCAGGCGGATAAAATAGGCGGCGCGCCCACTATGCTGCCCCTCGCCCTGCAAAGTGTAAAAAGCCTCCATCACCGGAAGCGTAGTGGTTTCAATAGGTAAAGTCTCAGTTAACATTTTGCAAAGATACAAAAATCGAAACAGCCGTTTTATGTTAAACCCGCCAGTAGATTGTGTTGATATATAAGCGCTTTATTTTAAGTTTGTTACGTGCCCCTATTAAAACTATCAACGTTCATGAAGAAAACTCTACTCATCGTTGCTTTCGTGTTTTCATTTTCCTTCTCGTTTGCGGAGAAAATTCAGATTGTCAACTTCCAATCCTTACCTGCGAATATGCAGCTGTTTCCGCGTAATGCGAATAATGAAGCGGATATTACGATTTCCGGAAACGTGGAAGCCGCCGGCTATTCCTACATATCCGTTGTCAAATCGCGTGATGGCGCGCGGGTTGGTTACCATAAAAATGAGCTGAAATATACCGGCGAAAGTGGTGCATTCAGTGTCGTTTCTAAGATCAAATCTGAGCTTGCGGAGTATGCTTTTGAAGTGTATGTGTGCAAATCGGCGACAGATTCTACGCTGATCGTGAAGCGGGAAAATGTCGTTGCGGGCGATTTTTACCTGATCTATGGTCAATCCAATGCAGTAGCCTGGGAAGTGGACTATAAATACCGGAACGAATATTGCCGCACTTTCGGGACCGGCCCGCAGGGAAATAGTTTCGGGCTTTCAAATGAGATCAGTCCGCGTGTAGGGATTTTTGGTATTGAATTTCAGAGACGCGTAGCTGAAAAGTACGGCTTTCCAACCTGCGTGATCAACGGCGCACTTGCCGGCGCTTCCCTTGCCCAGCTCATCGACCGCAATCCAAACGACCACGCCGACGCTTCCAAACCTTACGGGGTATTACTCAGCTATGCGATGCAATCGGGCTTGCTGCCTGCATTGAAGGGGATATTTTACTGGCAGGGAGAAAATGAAGCTGCCTCACCGGACCCGCTGTCCTGGGCGCCACGTTTTGCACAAATGGTCTCCAACTGGAAGGAAGATTTTCCGATGATCGAAAAAGCATACGTTTTTCAGCTTCCCCTGTTTGGCGGCGGCGGTTACGACGACCGGATTGGCCAGTTTAGGGAAGATCAGCGACTTTTAGAAGAAAAATATCCGATTGTGCAACCATATGCCGCATTGGGCGCGCCCGGCTGGAATGGCTTTCACTACGGTTTGGAGGGTTATCTCAAACTAGGCCAGGAGCTGGCAGATATGGCCGGGTTTTATCATTATAAACAAAAAGAAAAGATCACTTCGCCCAGTCTGAAAAAGGCTTTTTACTCTACCAAAGACTCGACGGAGATCACTATGGTATTTGAGGATTACCAAAAAATGGTTTACCCTAATGATACATTAAATAACAATATCGAAGGCAGCCTGGAACCTGTTTCCAATTATTCGGTTAAAGATTTCTTTTACCTGAATGCAGAGTGGCAGAAATTGAAATCGGGTAGGGCCGAGGCTAACAGGATCATCGTGGAAAAAAAGACCACAGGGCCCGATTCGACTATCAAATACCTGCCTTCTAAATATCACTACGCGGGCTTGCTCAGTGCGCCGTGGGTTTATATAGGGCCTTTTTTAAGAAATGACAAGGGTTTCAGGGCATTGGCATTTCACCACAACAAAATTCATCCTTTTCCGGACCTGGGTAAAATCACACTGGCTGCGCGCGACGATGTCGGCAACGTGGAATTGACCTGGAATGAACTGCCGGGAGTAACTGGCTATATTCTCGAAAGGCATAGCAAAGCGGATTCCGCCGGCTCACACGAAATCCTGCATTTGCCACTGCAAGCTAGTTATGCTGATAAATCGGCGCAGCAGGGAGTGGAATATATTTACTCGATCCGGGGTGTAACCGAAAATGCGGAGTCGGCGATCACGAGCATTACGCACAAGAAAATGAGCGCGGATGTGCTGGGTACCGAGCTGCTGACTGCCGCTGGCTTCGATGTATTTCCAAATCCGGCTACGGCAGAGGTTAATGTAGTGTCGGCGCGGGGCGGTATCCAGACATTGGAGGTACTATCCGTTTCGGGTGCGAAGCTGAAAGAAGTACGTTATGATCAGCACGACTGGGCTATCCTTAATCTGGCGGGAATCTCGCAGGGCTCTTATCTGATCCGCATTCATACGGCGGCCGGCTCGGTGGTGAAACGAATCGTCGTCCGCTAACTTTTTGCTGATTTGCAATCGGCCAACATATCGGTCAATCGTGCTCTGAACTTTGCCCCATACTGGATTTAGTGGCATATTTGCGGCATGAATACTACACCAGTTCATCAGCAGGAAGTTATCTGCGCGCTGGCGACGCCTTCGGGAGTAGGTGCGATCGCGGTGATCAGGGTTTCGGGAGAAGGCTCGATCTCAATGGTTAACGCCATTTTTAAGGGTAAAAATCTGGAAAAAGCAGAGTCCCACACGGTACATTTCGGGACGATTTCTGACGGGACGGATATTATCGACGAAGTGCTCGTTACTGTTTTTAAAACCCCGCGGTCATTTACCAAAGAGGATTCGATTGAGATTTCCTGCCACGGTTCCGACTATATTATCCGGCAAATATTAAAGGTACTGATCTCAAAAGGCGCAAGAATCGCGAAGCCAGGCGAGTTTACGCAAAGAGCTTTTCTGAACGGACAATTTGACCTCGTCCAGGCCGAGGCAGTCGCGGATCTGATCGCGGCTGACTCGCAATCCAGTCATAAAACGGCATTGAACCAGTTGCGCGGCGGCTTTTCAAAAAAGCTGGCTGCATTGCGCACGGAGCTGATACATTTCGCTTCGCTGATTGAACTGGAACTGGACTTTGGCGAAGAAGATGTTGAATTCGCCGAGCGCGACGATCTGAGAAAGCTAATCGAGCATTTGCTGGAAACGATCGCCCCGCTGATTGAATCTTTTGATCTGGGTAATGCGATCAAGGAAGGCGTGCCGGTTGCGATTATCGGCTCGCCCAACGTTGGAAAATCCACATTGCTGAATGCATTGTTGAACGAAGAAAAGGCAATTGTGACGAGCATTGCCGGCACGACGCGCGATGTTATTGAAGATACGATGCTGCTTGGGGGCATTAAATTCCGCTTCATCGACACCGCCGGGATTAGGGAAACTGTTGACTTTGTCGAATCTATCGGCATCGAACGCTCGATAGCGGCGATGGAAAAGGCCGATATTGTGATCTTTTTGTTTGATAGTGAGGAGACTTTCAGGGATATCAAAGCCTTGTCTGAAACCCTTCCAGCAGACAAGCAGTTTTTGTTTGTATTGAATAAAATCGATATCGACATCGATAGCGCCCCCCGCCTTTATTTATTGCATGAAGAGATCATTGCAATTTCTGCCCAAACCCAAAGCGGCCTGGGCGCGCTGACCACCAAACTGATCGCCCTCGTTCACAAACAATCCGCTACCGACACGGTAGTAACGAACCTGCGACACTACGAACATCTCCAAAAAACCTTCAACTCACTGACAGACGTCATCAACGGGCTGACGCTAGGAGTGACAGGTGATTTTCTAGCCCAGGATATCCGCCTTTCGCTGCACCATTTGGGGGAGATTACGGGGACGATTGTGACGGATGATTTGCTGGATAATATATTTTCAAAGTTTTGTATCGGGAAGTAGCGTAGCTAAACAACTGCAAAATTCTGCAAACAACAGCCTCTAAAACAGAGACTTATCCAGTATTTTCTGTGCTTTGTTACAGGAATTTTGTGACGTTTTGTTTATATTTGTCCCCTATTTGTCACTGAACGATGAGGGTCGATGGGATAAGTGAAAACTGGAGAGATTACTTCGCTTACTTACTCTTAAAAGATCTTATTTACCGTTATATAGTCTAATATCACCCAATGAGCTCCGATATTAGCATCACGCGTATTTGCGAACATTGCAACAAAGAGTTGCAGCGAAAACACTATAACAAGGCTACGATTTCGCGCGTTATGTACTCTTAATGGTTATTGTTACAAATATGGACGCGCCATTTCATCAGCCTTTGCCCGGTTGTCATCGCGCTGAGTAATGTCGGCCCTTTGCAAAGCAGATTTTAGTGATTCTCTATCCAAATCCTGACAATACGCTGGCGCACCTGGTTGCTGTCTCCAAGATTCTGAAAGTGTGCCGCCATCAATGGCATCGAAACCAATTTCGTCAACGAGATCAATAACCGTCTGTTTTTGCTGCTGATCATCACCCGCAACCGACAATGCAATGCGGTTTGGGCTGCCAGCAGGAATTGCCTTTGAAGCCAGGCTTGGCGCGACGATGTTATTAAATGCCTTGATCACAGGATGCCCGATTACCTTCGCCACCCATTCACTGTCTGTCAGTCCACCCTGGATATCGGCGATCTGCCCGTCGCGTGAAGGGTAATAATTCCCGGCATCAACAATCGTGGCTTTCGACGCAGAAAGTAATTCTTTTGGAAGATTGACAATGGCCTTATTGGGAATAGCAATAATGATAAGGTCTTCTGCTCCTGCTGCTGCTTCCGTAGTCACAGCAGTTGCACCTGTTTTGGCAGCAATCTCGCCAAGTGATTTTGGTCCGCGCGAGTTTGCAATCATGACCTGATGTCCAAGCGCTGTTAAATACCCGGCCAATGTGCTTCCAATGTTTCCGGGTCCTATGATTCCTATTTCCATGATGTTTGTATTTAGTTTTTCTAATTAATTTATTTGTTTGAAACACGCGGATCAATTCCATACTGGTCCGGCGCGCCCAGATGTTGGCGCAGGGTTTTGCCTTCGTATTCCTTATGAAAAAGCCCGCGCTCTTGTAAAATGGGAACTACTTCGTCCACAAAAGCATCAATCCCGTCTGAGTTCACGTCTGGCGAAATCCAGAATCCATCGGCAGCACCAGCTTCAAACCACGCCTGCATATGATCGGCAGCTTCAATTCCCGGACCAACAATTACAGGATGATAATCGATCACACCGTGCGCCAAAATATCACGCAGAATCCATCCTTCTTTTGCAATCTTCAAAGCATGTGGTGCACGGGGATCATAACGAGACGGGCGGGCATCCTGCAACAGTTCTTTTGAAATTGGTTCATCAAGCCGGGTTGCATCAATTGGAATGCTAAGCATTTGCTGAAGATAACCGGCCCTTTGGCGGAATGAATGCGCTGTTAGTTGAATCCGGCGGTCGAGTGCTGCTCGTCTGTCTTTGGCGATGGTCGTCATCAGACCGGGAATGTATTTAATCTCGTCAGGATCACGTCCGTAACGTTTAGCAGCTTCCCTGAATGCATTCCGTTGGGCACGTGCATCTTCAATAGTAAATGCTGCGCCGATAACTGCATTGGCAAAACGCCCTGCCAATTCGTGACCATTAGGACTGCCGCCGGCGTGAAAAATAATGGGCTGGCCTTGCTCGGATGGCGGAATGTAAAGCGGTCCACGCGAGCCGACATACTTGCCCTGTAAATTGATGGGAAGGATCTGCTCTTTCTTAGCAAACTGGCCAGTCTGCTGGTTGTGCACCCACGCACCCCTTCCCCAACTTCCCCAAAGTGCCTGTATCAGTTGGACTGTCTCGTGCGCACGGCCATAACGATCTTCACTGGATGGAATTTTCCTGCCGTAATTGGCAGCAACATCATCGCCGCTTGATGTAATGGCATTCCAGCCCGCTCGGCCATGGCTCATTACATCGAGCGCTTTGAATTGCCTTGCCAGGTTGAAAGGCTCATTGAATGTAGTAGATCCCGTTGCAACCAGTCCGATATACTCCGTTTCGCGCGCCACAGCAGCCAGGGTCATCATTACATCCAGGTTGAAGGCAGGAGATTCGCTTTCTATATCTGTTATAACAGCGCCAGGGCCATCTGGTAAAAATATAAACTGAAATTTGCCGCGCTCAGCTGCCTGCGCCTGCTTTACACGCACATCAAAACTGGTGTAGCTTTCGGGATCTACTCTCGGCATACGCCACGCTCCGGGTTGAGAGCCATATCCATTCCCGAGATGAAGACCAATTAGCATCTGCTTGCTGATTCCCAAGTGCAAATCTGTTTTTTCTTTTAAAGAATCCATAGTGCTATGAGACTACATGTACAGTGCGCGACTTAGACGAACACCGTATTCTGCATCTGGGTTGGTAGTTGGACTTTCAACGCGTTCCATAATAGCTGCCACAGCCAGGTCTCTGCGTTTTGGTAACCTGTGCTTTTCTGCTGTATCAATCACAGCTTGAATTTCGGTCAATAATAAATCTGTGCAATAGGAAGGAGCTCCCGGCTGCTGCCGCCAGGAATCTGCCAGAGAGCCTGTATAAAAGGCATCAAACCCCGTGTCATTAATTAATCGGGTAGTAATTTCCCGGTCAATATCCCGGTCAGCGGCAATGGGAATCGCAATTCGGTACGGGCTTCCCGCAGGTTTTCCATTTACAACCAAAGAATGGGAGCCGATCGCATTCCATGCTTTGGCAATTGGACGTCCCAGCTGCTCTGCTACCCATAGACTTTCTACCTGTCCCGCTTCAATGCTATCAATGCGGCTATCACGTGCGGGGTAATAATTAGAAGTGTCTATCACAGTGACTTCTTGTGAAACTTCGGCAAAAAGAGGAGCAAGCTCTGGAATTCGGTTCAAGGGAACAGACAAGATAATTACCTCTTTATTCTGGACGGCTTGTTGAGCCGTAACGGCTTCGGCACCGGTAGCCAGCACAGCCGGATCAATATGCTCGGGCCCACTGGAATTAGCCACAACTACATCATGTCCTGCCTGGGCCAATTTCAAGGCCAATGTTTTTCCGATATGGCCTACGCCGATAATTCCTATTTTCATATGAAAACTATTTTAAGATAAGATAATTGAATCAATATATAAGCAAACGTTTATGTATAGTGGCAAAATAAATCCCGCGTCAAGATGATCAGCGGGCAAAAAGTTATCAGGCTGTTTTCAGAGACTGTAAAAATGTCGTCAACTCATCCAACTTTTCATCATTAATGGCAAGGCGCATATTACGCCCTTCCTTATTCGACTCAATCAAGCCGGATTCAGCGAGCGATTTTAAGTGCTGCGACATGGACGGTTGACTTATCGGCACAAATTCGAACAGATCCGCACAGCCTCTGTTTGTCCCTTTTGCAATTTCTTTCAGCAGGAGCAGACGGTGCGGGTCGCTAAGCGACTTTGCCATTTTAGTAAGTGATTTCGTATCCATATCTATTTTTTTTTAACACATGCGCATTCGTTAATGTATGATTAACTATGTGTGTGCTACAATCGTTCCCTACCAATAATATCTACCTGATCTGCCAGGATTATTTTCCCTGAATCTGTTACTCCATCCTCCTTGATCCATTCGGCATTTTGAGTGGATGCAATGCCCTCTCTGATATTTCTTGCAAATTTCCAAAAGGTCTGTTCAACTCTTTAACGAAGCTGATAGAAGGAACAGTGACAGATATTACAAGCAAATCAACCTCAGAGGATTGTACCAGCTTCGTTAGTTCAGCACTATCACTCGTTGATATACAAGGATTAAATAAAATACACCTAACTTTCTTGGGAGCGGTTTTTTAAGAATAACACTGACTTGGTGGCAAAACTTTAAGGTTTGCTCTTTGAAATCGGAACCTTGAACAAGGTCGTATATACTGAAAAATGCACTGTGATGATTTATATTGATGGACTTGAATAATACTTCTGCTGGTGAATACAACCGCCTTAACGCATTAAGAAAATACGATATCCTCGATTCCTTGCCAGAGCAAGACTACGACAATATCACGTATTTAGCTGCTCAGATTTGCCAAACACCCATTTCCTTGGTTAGCCTGGTAGATGATACAAGGCAGTGGTTTAAATCCAATCATGGACTTAATACACGTGAAACCCCACGTGAATATTCATTTTGCTCCCACGCAATACTTGACCCAAATGAAACCTTTGTCGTTACTGATTCAAGGCTAGATGCCCGCTTTGCATCAAATCCCCTCGTAACGGGTAACCCTCACGTGATTTTTTATGCTGGCACGCCGCTTATTGATGAAGATGGATTTGCGCTGGGGTCATTATGTGTGATTGATCATGAGCCAAAAGTGTTAACCCAGGATCAGCTTAAAGCATTGAAGATATTAGCTGACCAGGTCGTAAACCTAATAAAGCTAAGAAGACGAAATAGGGAATTGAGTGATAGCGAGGCACATTTTAGGTCGCTGCTCAGTCAGGCACCTGTTGCAATGAGTCTTTTTACGGGGGAAGATATGCAGATTGATCTGGCTAATGACCTAATGCTTTCCTATTGGGGAAAAGATGGGTCTGTAATTGGAAAGTCACTGACTGAGGCGCTTCCCGAAACAAGAGATCAACCTTTCCTGGGAATCCTGAAAGATGTACTCACAACCGGTGTGGCATATACTGCTGAAAATATGCCGGCCAATCTGGAAATTAACGGCGTAATAGGAACCTACTATTTTGATTTTACCTACCAACCAATACGTGACAGAAATGGCAAATTCTATGCGGTCATGGACATAGCCATCGATGTAACTGACCGGTTTCTGACCCAGCAAAAAGTGGATCTCGCCCAGCAACAAATATTGGCCTCCTTCGAAGAGTTACCGGTTGCTATTGCCTTGATCGACGAATTGGAACTCACATTTACAATGGCTAACCCGTTTTACGCTCAACTGGTTGGAAGGACACCGGATCAATTGGTTGGTAAACCCCTTGTAATTGCTCTGCCTGAAATTCAGGGACAAGGTTTTGATTTAATTCTTAGAGATGTGATCACGACGGGCATACCTTATACTGTCCTGGAAACCCCCGTGGATCTTGTACGTAACCATAAGCTGGAAACAGCTTATGTTGATTTGACTTATCAGCCACGGCATCAGCTCAACGGAAAAATATCAGGTGTGCTGGTGATCGCCACCGATGTAACAGCGCAGGTCATAAGCCGGCAAAAGATAGAGATGAGTGAACGCCAGTACCGACAGCTTTCAATGGAGCTGGAAGACAGGGTCAAACTTCGCACGCAGGAACTTACAATCGTCAACGAAGATCTTATCAGGCTAAACAACAATCTGCGTCAGTTTGCTCATATTGCGAGTCATGATCTGCAAGAACCTCTCCGTAAAATACAATCATTTAGCTCTCTGCTTACAAAGGAACTTGGCTACGAGGTCAATGAGAAATCCGCATACATATTAGGCCGCATCAATGCGTCGGGACAAAGGATGTCCGCATTGGTAAAAGACTTGTTAGCATATGCGTTAGTTGATTCTCGGCAGCAAAAATATGGACTGGTTTCATTGAATTCAGTGATGGCCGACGTCTTGGAGACTCTGGCACACGAAATACAAGAACGTGAAGCCATTATTGAGATTGATCAACTTGGCGTGCTGGAAGGCGATAATGCACAACTTGCGCATCTGTTTCAAAACCTGATTTCAAATGCCATTAAATTTACGCCGCGCGGAGAAAAACCCCACATCCATATCGAATATCTCAGGCGGAATAAGGCAGACCTACCATTTGATCTAAAACTTTCTAGCAATACTGAAGTATTCCATCAGATTAATGTCAGGGATGAAGGTATCGGTTTCGATGTGAAATACCTGGACCGTATTTTTCAGGTTTTCCAAAGACTGCATACACAAAACGATTTTGAAGGGACAGGGATCGGGCTGGCAATCTGTGAGCGTGTGGCATCCAATCACGGTGGGGTTATCACCGCGATCAGTAGTCCTGGCGAAGGATCAACGTTCTGTGTGTATTTACCTGTATTTTCAGAGTAGTTTTGGTAAGCGTTTAAATTTTAGAAAATCTACCACATTTGCAACTGATCAGCCCGATAATGGTGCAGATCAGAAATAGTCTTGTAATAATCTCATTGTTTTTTGAGTGGGATTAATGTACCAGCTTCAAGGGCGAAGCGGATCAGATTAGAAGTATTGTAAGGCCGCTGCTGCATGAGGTTCAGCCTTACATACCAGGCTCCACAAAGTATTGCATTTCATAAAATCGGTTATTTGAACAAATTTTGGCAAATTCTGGTGGCCTTGGAGGTTTTGGTTTTTGGTTAATGCAGCGAAGTGCACTTACAATGACACAAAGGTGGGAAATGACGCTTCATGGGAAAATGCAAAACTTTTAAAACGCTGATATAGGACTTTGAAATGTCGGTTACGCCCACCGAATTGAAGAACTAAAAGGATATAATAAAACCCTGTTCTTGGTCAAAAAACATTTCATAATTCGACTGCGTTGAAGAAATCTCTGAGTTTTTCCGGGTCCAGTTTCCCATCTGTACGAACGCTGCTGCAAAGGTCAAGTCCAAAAGGTTGAACCACTTCAATAGCTTGTCTGACATTGTCTTTGTTTATCCCGCCCGCGAGAAATAAAGGTATTTTTATTGATTGCCTGATTCGTCTGCTTATTTCCCAATTGTGGATTCGCCCGGTTCCGCCTAACTCTTTAACCGTTAAGTTCGGGTTGCCGCTGTCAAGCAAAATTGCGTCGACATATGTTGAAATTTCAAGTGCCTCCTTTATTGCGCTTTCATCCGTAACATGGATGACCTGTACGAGTTTAACATTTGGCAATTCCTTGCGAAGTGTTTGATATTCCCGTTTTTCCAGCTCGTGAACAATTTGAATAGTTGTTGTGTTTGCTTTTTTATAATGAGCAATAATATCTTGCGGCTTTGTCTCACTTGTTAAGAGGAAAGTTGCAATAGGAGGGGGGACTTTTTCAGCAATTTGTTTGATGAGCTCATCACTAATTATACCCGGTCCGCTTGGCATATGCCCCACCAGACCCAATGCCGCCGCACCATATTCAATAGCGAGCATTGCTTCGGCAACACTGCTTATGCAACAAATCTTTACTCTCGGTCTTTTCATAATAGGAATAAAGATAAACTGGCCAAGCACTTCCCCGATGATGTCAATGCCTATTACGAAATCAAAGATCCCGTTTTTGATGTCTTGATGGCAGGAGCAGAAATATGGGCATCCTCTGTAAGGTGGTCACACCCTAAAAGCGATTTGTAATAAAGCGTGTGTAGGAACAATGCCGTTCACTCATTTGTGGGGTTTGAGGGAATGATAGCATTTTCCTTCACGTTGCGATCAGGTTACCAAATTTCTCCATTTGCCTATCGGAAAGATTATGATTGAAAACCCACTGCTGTACACTTACATTTAAAGGAATCAGCAATTTAATTGTTGGTCTTAAAATTCAGACGATATGACAAGTTCAGTGTTAAATTTCGCCTTGATATGTCGCGGCTATACAGTTGTTGTCTTTCACTTGCTGCCAGATCTTCTGTTAAGGCGTCATTCCATAAGTAGTTTTGGCTTTCCAGTGATAAACCCAGGCGACTATACTGAATGCCAATGGCGCCTATCAGTGCAGGACTGACAGCATTCATGTATTGCGGATTCCAATTTGGGAAATCGAAATGTGCGTAGCGACTACGGAACTTAATCATTCGATCTACTTTTGCTCCCGCATCAAAATAGACCCTTAGTTTTGATTTGGTTGGAATGTAAAAGCGGCCGTGCAAAGAAAGTGCAAGGGAATTGTGCCATTCCTGGTAATTTCTCCCACCACCGACTTTGATATACCACCCGGACAGATATTGATCGTCAAATCTAAGATAGTGGTAGTCGAGTCGGGAATATATTGAAAATAGGTTACTGATCTTTTTCTCTGTCCAAATCCCAGCTCCAACGGCCAATGCCGGTGTGAATTTGTTTTCAGACTGTTGTGCAGGTTCACCTTGCGGATAGCTGGTCCAGCTTAGCGTATGTTTTTCAAAAGAATAATGACTTGCTATTCCGTAGGACCAGGAGGATGAAGATTGCGCCTGAACCGTTTTCGATAAAAAAAGGCCAACAAAAGCAATCAAAATAGAACGTAAAATTTGAATAAGCATGTGCTTAAGGTTAAGAACTCTTGAGTATTCAAATATGTGAAATTACTGTCGAACCCGCAAGCAAGATGCCTTGAAATCAGGATCTTATAAGAGTCGATTAACGGGACTGGCACTACAATACGAAGAGATGTTCGCGAGTAACCGTTTACTTCAGATAGGGAAAGTAAAATAAATAACAGTACTGGATGAAGCCCTTCCAGCGCGGTAGCAGGTAGTTGCAGGCAACCGCGCCAGCCAGTTAGGCAAATCCAGTATGAGCTAAGGCCAAGGGGGTAAAGTGTGGATCACTTCCTATTTCGGGAAGTTTGCATCCGCTTTCACTTTCCGGATCTGTCTTAAATGCCTGTCAACATGGCCCCATTGATAAATGTACACCTGGTGCATGTTTCTTGGATTTGGAGTGGCGGTTAGCTCGAAGTGCGCACGCATATCTGCGTCTGTCTTCTTCACGAAAGCGATGTTTTGTTCGCGGCGGCTAAGGAAAAATTTCAAGTTATCCTTTCCTTTTATTAAACCAGTCGGAAAAGCAATATCGGCAGCTACGTGAGGGTTTGTTTCCATAATAAACTCGGAATAGTAACTGTCAGGCCTGCTTGATTTGTTTAATTCCGGCTGCGGCTTACTGCGGGAGCCCATACTGATTTCGCGCGCCCAGATAATCTCCCACAATGCCAGGTGTTCGACAATTTCGCCGATCGACCACCGGTCTTTTGACTCACGAAATTCCCACTGTGCGGGTGTCAGATTTTCTGTTTCTTTTACCAATTCATCCCGGGTCCGGTTTAATTGATCGATGGTATATTGACGATCAGTTTCTGTCCAAAGCTTTTCCTGGCCGAAGGAGGGGCACGCAAGACAAATGAATAACAGTAAGGTGCAATAGTTTGAAAGTCTCATTTCCGTTTGGATTATAGGTTTGCCCAAAACTAAATGGAAATGCAAAAATGGACGAGCGCATTGTTTAAACGGTAACTCTATTGAGCAAACGGGGATCGGATAAGCGTCTTTTTCGTAGCGGAGCTCTTTTAAACATGATCAGCCCATTAATATGTAGCTGGCATTCTTTGTCTTGATAACATCGAATGGATTCGGAGCCTGTTGTATTGTTGCAGCAGGATCGGATAAATATTGTAGATAATATTTGAGAGCGTAATGAGTAGCGCGAGTGCGATCTTTCCGGTGAATAATGCGCTTATTGAACTCAGGATAAAGAATACGAGGCAGCAGTAGTGGTATCGCTCCTGAACGTTAATGGTACCCAGGTAGGCCAGGGCTTTTTTCTGGTTGTTTACAATACTCACTTTTCTACCAAATTTCGCTTCTATGCGCTTGACAAACGTACCATTTTGAACAAACCGTAAAATGAATGTAACGCCGAGTCGCTCGTAGGTTCTGCGGTCATTACTCAGTGTCAGCGCGGAAAGCCACTTTCTTGGCAGCATAGAACCTAGTATGCTCAATGCGACGAATACAATGAGGATATAGGGAGATTTCCTTTCAGCAAAATACAATCCCCAGTAATATCCAACCGCCGCAAAAGATGCGATCGTCCAGAATACATTGATCAGCTGGTTCAGCACGGAGCAAGATATTTAAAGACATATTAACGATTTGATCCGGCGGCTTCGCCTTCTTGATAGAAAAAAATGGCGGGACGAGTTGCGTGCAATCGTCCCGCCATTTTCTAGCTTATTCTTTCACAACCTTTAACACACTATTTCCCTCAGCCTTCAAGAGAAATATGCCTGCGGGTAGTGCTGAAATATCGACTTTCTGAGAGGGAGAAGTTCTTTTGATCGTTTTTAAGACCCTTCCATGGTAGTCGAGCAAATCAACCGATGTTGCCTCTGTTTTTTTCCAGTCAATCCAAAGTTCGTTTTTAGCCGGAACAGGGTAGGCGATCATGCCATTTTTTGCTAACGATTTAATCGTAACAATTTGACTATAAGCCATTTTTCCGTCCAATTCTTTTATTTTCAAACGATAATAGGCCCGGTCGCCAGTGCGGAACAGGGAGTCGGTGAAACTATATTCAGTTGTAGTCAGAGAACTCGCAGCTACCTGACCGATCTTGCCGAATTTTTTCCCGGTTTCACTATATTCCACATCGTACACGTCAATACCGACCTGCTCGGCAACCTTCCATTCCAGCTTCACTTTCTGGTCGTCCAGCCTTTTTCCATCGAAGCTCACCAAACGAACAGGCAGCGGGTTCTGACCTACGGATCCACCGAAAAAGCCACTGAAACCTTCCACATTAAAAGTCACTTCCCAGCGGTTCTGATCCGCATTAAATACGATGTCGTCGTCGTCCGGATCTATCACAGTACGCTTGCTTTCATAACTCCACGGCTCACCGCTTAAATCGTAGCTGTCGCCATGGAACTGATAGATTCTAATGTTAGCTATTCTTGCAGCTTCTCCCGTTGCGACACCGGTAGGAAGTCTGTCTCCTGCGGTCAGCTTCAAGTTCAGCGCATCAAATTCAGCCTGTCTGAAATACAACGTAACCTGGCCCTGAGCTGCTTCCGGATCGGTTTCCGTAGGCGTAATGTCATAATGCCTTTGCAGGTAAAAGGCATCATTGAAGGAATAAACCTCTCTGTCCAGATATACTCTTGCTACCACTTGGCCTCCGAAATTCGAGGGTGCAAATGTCAGCACATCCAGATCGCAAACGCCCGTTTCTGCGGTAAATGTGTGCGACGAAAAGTCTGTAAATGTGAAAGCACTCTGTTTTTTATTTCCGGCAAGACTTGTTCCGTCGGACGATTGAAGACTTTGAAGTTCATACGCACCGATATCCGGTATATCATTGAATATCCTTGCATTACCTGCCAGATCGGTCAGGGGATATTCAGAGATCGGCAAATCCTCAAGTACTTCACCTGCGTCAATAGCAGGGCTGCAATTTGTCAGTGTAAAGTCGCCTTGAAATACATCTTTAAAGGCCGGATCTTCATCCAGGTTTCCTCCCAGATCCTGAATTATGGCCGGTGGAAATTCATCGTCGTTTACTTGCCAGTTTCCGCTGCCTCCACTGCCCCCAACAACGCTGTTTGAAATAGCTCCGGTCGAACCATCCGACGAAAAATCATTCTTTATATAATTGCCTTCCTCGTCGAATTCGTAGGAAAATGAAAGGTTATCGTAAACTATACTACTAACCACATAAATATCGGAGAAAAGTGACCCGAATGCCGCTCCGTTACCTACTCCCAAATTCTGCGACACAGTAGAGCTGAATAATGCCAGCGAGCTCCCAGGTCCGATTGTCGTAATCCCGCTGCCGCTGAAAAAATCCGTATTGTTATAAATAAGGGAGTTTGAAATGAAAGTCAACCCGTTTACATTCGTTATTCCGCCACCGAGATTTCCCAGGCTGTTCCGGATCATTGAATTTACAAATCCCGCCAGCGCACTTTGCACGTAAACACCGGCTCCAAGATACACCGGCACAATGTTCTCATTAATCAATAGCGTTTCGCCAAGTAGAGCTTCATTAGGGTCACTCAGGTTGAATGCGCCCTCAATGGTGACTCCATCCAGCAGTACCTCAGATCCAGGCGAGCCAACAATGGTCACTACATGAAGTGTATTATTTCCTAATGCCTCATAAGGACCTTCTTCGTAAAGCTTATTGAAATTGAAATTATCGTCTCCTGCCAGGTCTCCGCTTAAAATGGTCTTGTTGGCAGGGTCACCTGTCACACGTTGTCCGATCTCTGTTTCTCCTCCCGCAAAGCCGCCGTAAACAGATACACTCCTGGGTATCAAGAATGTATTATATATGCTTTGAGGGTTATCATCCGATAATGTATGCGGCGTGTAACGCGGAGTATATGTTCCGCCAGCTACCCAGATCTGATCGACAAAACGGTTGACGTTTGCTGCAAAAATTGCGTCGGCCAAATCTCCCGCGGCTTCTGTCCAGCTGCTTCCATTACCCGTTCCGCCCTTTTTAACGTACATTATCCCGTCGTCGCTAGGAAACAAAGGAGTGGAAAGGTTTTCAAACTGACTTTCAAGTGCGCCGATATCTATCGATGAACCTATTTTTCTCTGCATTCCGCGCTGATCTGTTTCAAGATACGATAGGTCAGGAACTTGTCCCGGCTCAAAATACAGGTCACGGCCTGCATTAACCGCTTCACTGTAAGGTCTTAAACCATAAACACCTTCTCCCGAAAAGAAATATGGATTTGTGTCCAGATTTCCTCCGTCATCTGTCCCGATTGCTGGATCCCAATTGCTGCTCCCACCGCTGTCGCGAACAACGGAGGCAGAAAAGGTCACTGTCGCAGCAGGGTCCCGGTAACTGTTTTCGGAGGCCGTCGAAATATTGCGTGACAAAATCGTATTTCTCACCTTCGCATTCGTGTTTCCGTTAAAGTACGCGCCGCCACCTTCCAACTCTGCGAAGTTATCGCTTATGGTAACGTTTGTAAGTACCGGCTGGGAGTTGGTAATATACATTCCACCTCCCCGGGTGCTGCTGTTGTTCTCGTAGATTAAAGAATTGGTCATGACAAACGTCGACCCCGTAGCATAAATACCTCCACCGTCGCTAGCCCCTGAGTTATGCGCAACGATAAGGTTGGTCAGTGCCGGCGAGGAGTTAATAATTGTGATGCCTGCACCAATCTGTTGTGAAATTACTTCGCCATTGAGCTCGATCGCATCCTCACCAAATGCCTGTGCGCCGGCAATCACGAAACCATCGAGAGCTGCGTCGCCCAGATCGCCCACCGCCAGTACGACGCGGTTTGTATGCATTTCTGTTTCAGGCTCTTCCTCATCAAGGGTTAGGTTCCCGCTCAGAATTGTGGTAAACTCTTCGTCACCTGGGAGTCCGGTCGAACTAATCCTGAGCTTCCGGTCTGCGATCGATTCCTCGATTCCCTCGAAGCCGCCGTACATTTTAATTCCCGGCAGCATAATGAATACCTGATCCTGATACTGAAAATCGTCCCCTTCATTTACATAATTATGATTGTAAAGCGGGTGGTATATCCCATTCGCAACCCAGATTTCTTCAACTCCTGGATTTTCTTTGGCAAAAAGGAGTGCATCAGCCAGCTCGTAGTATGCATTCTCCCAGCTGGTCCCATCTTGTAAGACTTGGTCGCCTTGACGCACGTAAATGATCGCAGGCGCATCGGCAGTTGCTGCTAATCTGGCTGTGGACGGACGCTGCGGCGTAACAGATTTCGCCTTTCTTACAGTGGTCATATAACTCTTGATCGCACTTTTGGGCGCACTGTCAGCCTTCATTTTTTTCCAGCTCTGCAAATCCAATGGTGCATTTGTCCTCGGGAGTCTGGACTGCTGTTTTGTTGATTTGATAATGCTGTCAAAACGGCCTTTGTTCTGATCAGCGTACTTCTGAAATTTTTTGATCCCCTCAGCCGATTTCGCTCTTGTGCGCTGCTGCGCCTGCGACCATGGAATGGTAAGAATGGATAATAGGATTGTTAGATAGAGAAGCGTAAAAGTTCTTTGTTTCATACTGAACGTTGATTAATAATAGAATAAACTAAATGCAGCCCAAAAAGGGCCTATCACCAAAGCCGAAAGCAAATAGCAACTACTTGCAGCCCTGGTCGCATTCTAAACTATTATTTTCCAAAGGGTTATGTGTAAAATAACCTGTACAAAAAGGTAGTGAAAAGTCGTGGTTACTAATGACAATATACGTTATCAAGTGCTGATTCCGGTGTGAACGGCACGGTGAGTATAGCGGTCGGCTCACGCTCTGCCTAACATCAATAAAGGGTCTTTTTTAGCAAATGAAGCGAACACTCTGAGCCCTGGCACGTTTTTCGCTTAGCTTGATGCTCAAACCAAAACCAAATTGTGATGAGCTCAAAATATGAAGATTACGACGGAGAAGACAGTAATGGTGGTGGCTTTGCCCTTGGCCTGCTTGTTGGCGCTACTGTAGGAGCACTGGCTGCGATTCTTTTCGCACCAAAAGCTGGTTATGAAACACGTCAGCAAATTAAAGATCTGGCTGATCAGCAAAAAGACAACCTTAAAAACCAATGGGAGCAAACAAAAGCAAAAGCAACTGAGGTTGTTGATGCTGCCCGCGAAAAGGTAGAAGCTGTTGCCGGACAGGCAAAAGGAGCTGTGGATACTTATGCTGATAAAGCAAAAGGAACTGTGGATAGAGTAGCTGACGAGACAAAATCAGCCGCCGATCAATTCCAAAACCGTTATTGATGTCTTTGGAAGGAACAAGTGATAAGCCGGCAGGCACTGATCTGCCTGTCGGCGAAAGCTATCAAATTCCGGTGATCAGGGAAAGACTGGTAGTTGGCACGGAGCGTGTGGAAACTAGTCGCGTGCTGGTTTCGAAAGAAATTGTTGAAGAACAGGCACAAATCACAGCTGACATGATCAGTGAAGAGGTGCTGGTGGAACGCAGACAGATCAACCAATATGTAGAACAGGCTCCCCCGGCTGTACGGCAGGAAGGAGATGTTACCATTATTTCGGTGATGAAAGAGGTATTGGTTGTAGAAAAGAAGTTGATGCTAGTGGAAGAACTCCATATTACAAAACGTGAGCATCACGATCAGGAGACATTTACTGAGACTATCAGGGAAGAAAAAGTCGTAATAACAAGAAACACTTCAGGCACGGATATTTAGAATTCGGCGCCAAATCAACAAACAACCTTTAATAAAATAATCATGGCAAATACAGTAGTTGGAATTTTCGAATATGAAAGTGACGCGCAGCAAGCGCAAAACTATTTATTGGCAAATGGATTCGCTGATGGAGATGTAGATATTAAAACTGCGTCTTACAAGTCGGATGCGAAGGAAGAAACCGTAACTGACCGGGACCAGGATTTCGGTGACCGCGTCGGAAATTTTTTTAGAGATCTTTTTGATGGGGATGATGACGAAACTACCCGTTACTCGGAAGCCGGAAAACGTGGAACCATTGTAACTGTTCATGCAGCGACCCTGGAAGAAGCAGAGGCGGCAGCCGCTGTTCTGGATGATTTCGGTGCAATAGATGTAAACGAAAATAACTTGGGAAGTACCAGTTCTGACTCTTACATTGGATCTGAACCAGTTACCAATTCCGGTTCCTACATTGATTCTGAGCCGGTAACTGCTTCTGATTCGCGGATCGGTTCCGACTCCTTGATTGGTGCAGATGATGTAACTGAGTCAGACTCGGTATTTAATAAGAATTTCGTTGCTGGCGACGAGTCAGCTTCGCTGCCTATCATTGAGGAAGAACTTACGGTTGGTAAGCAGGAAATTGAGACGGGTGGCGTGCGGTTGAGAAGCCGGATTATTCAACGCCCCGTTCAGGAGAGCATCCGCCTCCGTCAGGAGCAGGTAACTATCAACAGAACGCCGGTTGACCGCGTTGCTACAGATTCCGAATTTGATACTTTCAGAGAAGGTACCATTGAAATGAAGGAATATGCTGAAATACCAGTTGTGAGCAAAGAGGCGCGTGTGGTAGAAGAGGTTAGCCTGAATAAAACTGTGGAGGAACGCGACGAGATTATCAGCGAAACTGTGCGTCACACCGAAGTTGACGTCGAGGATCTGACAGATGAAGAAAGACTTCGGAGGTCGGGTTTAGATTTGTAAGAAGTGATATTTTAAAATGCATACTGGCCCCTGCTTCGGCAGGGGTTTTGTTTTCCCATAGTGTCTATTTTTTATTCATACTAAACTTTTAATATATGTTTGACCAGATATTTGATATGATCCGCCAAAGCGGCCAAAGTACTGTTATGGACAATGATCAGGTTCCGAATGAGCATAACGAAGACGTTTTAAAAGAAGCCCACAATGCCGTGGTCAGCGGACTGGAAAATGTTAAAGATACTGATCAGGCAAACGGCCTTTTTGAGTCTGTACAAAGCGGCTCAGCGCAATCTAATCCGGCGGTGCAGCAGATCTCCAATAATTTCATGGGGAGCATTATGAACAAATTCGGGATCAGTTCCGGTGCAGCGGCCTCTATTGCAGCGGCGCTTATCCCGATGGTAATCAGCAAGGTAGTCGGCAGGAATAACCAGCAAGGCGGCGCAGGCGGTTTTGATCTGGGCGGTTTGCTCTCCGGCCTGACTGGCGGAAACGCCGGGAGTACCAATACCACACAAAGTGGCGGTTTGGGAGGTACTATCAACAGTGCTGGACGAAAACTGGGCCTTGATAAAGACGGTGACGGAGATGTAGATCTTCGCGATTTGTCAAAAATGTTCTAGGCACTTTTTAAATTAGCCTAAAACAAAAAAAGCCGGGCGCTTTCCAGATAGGAGAGCGCCCGGCTGCATTATAAGGCTATTAACGGCCTTTGCCCAGGAGGACCACCTGAATCGTTAACCCGATCACATACAGATCGGTAACCAGACTGTACGTGTTGAGATAAAGCATATCGTATTTTAATCTAAGCAAATTTTCAGACGAGCTCGTTGCGTAACCTACTTTCACCTGCCCGATCGACGTGATACCCGGCCGGATCGTCAGCACTTTCTGGAAGTCGTGACTGGCTTCTTTCATGAGCATATCCACATCGTACTGATTCAGTGGCCGCGGGCCTACAATCGACATTTGCCCCATTAATACATTCAGGAATTGTGGCAGCTCGTCTAGCCGGGTGCGGCGCAGGAAGTTGCCTACCGGTGTCAGACGGGGATCTTTTTTGCCGAGTGAATGCTGCAATCCATAGGTATGCGCGTCCATATACATCGTCCGGAACTTGATGATCTTGAAAGTCTGGCCCCACCTGCCGGTACGGTCCTGCATAAAAAACACAGTTCCTTTCGACGAAACTTTTACCAGTAACATAACCAGAAGAAACACAGGCAAGCCCAGGATCATGATCACTGAGGAGAAGGCAATATCAAAAGCGCGTTTTGTAAACTGTTCGTCGATTTCGGTAAATGCCTTTGTTTGAACATTAATGATCGGGTATGTTTCGCGCGGCTCGAATGCGAATTTATTGTTTAGAAAACCATGGTAGTCGGGTACCAGCCGCACGTGCGTTTTCTTTCTTTCCGCCAGCCTGATCACGTCTTTGATCTGTTCATTGTTCATTTCGGACAGGCAGCAGTAAATATAGTCCGGGCGCTCGGTTTCGATGAAGTTTTCCAGACTTTCTGCCTGCGTCCGCATGTTCTGGATCTTGAATGTTCCGCAAAAAAAGTAGCCCAGTTCCTGGCGGTTGTCGTAAAATCCCTTCGCCAGCCCGCTCAGATCACCATTTCCGATGATCACGTAGCGTTTCAGATTATAGCCTGATTTCCGGAGGTATTGCAGAACCAGCGTAGCCGCTCCGTGCGTCGCCAGGGCAAGGAAAGTGAAGATTTTGTAGGAAATAAAAACCAGGTTTTCACTGAATCCGCTTTGCTCACCGCTCACATAAACGAACAGTTCGAGGAAAAATAAGTGAACGGTAATAGCTAGGATCAGTTTCAAAAACCGGCTGTAACTATTGTAAGTAACGCGCGTAAATGAATAGAGCCGAAAAACATTGATACACAGGATCCAGATCAGATTGCTGACCAGGAAAAGATTGAGATAAGCGTGATACGAAAACGGGGCCAGCGATGTGAGCACCATTTCGTGCGTAATCAGGAAAGAGATGTTTAGCAGTAAAATGTCAGTCCATAAATGAAAAGCTGGCAGGGAGGAGGTAAAGTAATTTTTCATAAACGATTCCGGGAGGTTAACTTTTTGAACGTGAGTAGTAAAGGGTATTGGTTTAAAATG
Organism: Dyadobacter sp. CY343; assembly: GCF_021390335.1. Classification (GTDB taxonomy): domain Bacteria; phylum Bacteroidota; class Bacteroidia; order Cytophagales; family Spirosomataceae; genus Dyadobacter. Next base: position 56,928 of record NZ_JAJUXK010000002.1, read on the forward strand.
ATGATAGATACATATTGGCGCTATCGCAACTCAGAATTAGCAGGACATCAGGCTCCTGAATTTCTGAATGATGCGGCTGCTGAATGAGCCTCTGTTACCAAGTGATCTTTCAGCATAATTTCTTTCGTATTGGTCGTTTGCTCTGACTTCTACATTTGATCCGGTGCTTTTCCAGTTCTTTGTTTCGTAAAAACTATGTGTAAGCTCGGTGTCTCTCTTGGGATTGAAGTATGCATCTTCGAGACCGATATTGCTGATCAGGTTGACGTTGGGGACTGCGGCGAGGCCGTAGTTTTTAAACAGCGTATATTGCCACTGAATACTCCATGTGTGCTTTTTGGTTTCACCGTACACTTCATCGAATTTTTCCTGCCAATACTTCGCAATGTCCGTATTCTTGAAAAGCCTCTGTGCGCGCATTTGATTCTTGATCTCGGGAAGTTGTTCCATCCAGAAATCATATTTATTCCAGGCTCTTTTCCAGGTTGCCCAGCCGGAAATATTTCCAACCAGGGAAAAGAAGTGATCCGGCCCGCGCATGTTTACTTCTTCATTCCATCTGGCTCCCGATACGTGCATGACACGATCGTTGGTACTGTATCTGTCGAGCATGGATTTGCAAAATGTAAAGAAGGTAGGATGAGGCAGGCAATCGTCTTCCAGAATTATCAATTTTTCACATGTTTCAAATGCCCAGCTAATCGCGGAAGAAATCCCGAGGGCACTTCCCATATTTGTTTCGGCCAGCCAACGCTCCACTTTGCATTCCCAATTAATCTGCGATTCGTCAAAAAAGCATCGGCAAGTGTCAACAAGTTCCAGTTCTTCGGGCAATCCGTTTCGGGGCGCATCTGAAAATATATATAGCCTGGAAGGTTTTAATTTTCTGATCTGTTCAAATACGTGACATGTAGTCTCTGGCCTGTTGAATGTGATCAGCAGTACAGGAATGTCAAACAATTTCTTATCCATTAAGAATTTTAAAATTTTAGAGGGTCATATCTGTTCCAGCCGGTGTTGATCGGAGGAGGGTTGAGTTTTTTAGTGTATGTATTCTGGAATTTGTAAATCGAAGGTATTACATTAAATATAACCGTAGCGGGCTTTTGGGGCAAAGTGCACGTAAATTGGGGTCACAAACTATCTGATCGGGGTGTTTTGCAACCGAATTAAAATAGATAAATAGCTGATTTAGGTTGTCGTATTAAACTTTATCTAATTGATAAGGAATTTCAATTTCAAAATCAATAAGAATATAAATATGTATCCTGTGAAAATGTAAATAGAATATTAATCGTTGAACATTTGTATATTATTTCAATTTAAATTCGGAACGATAACTAAATATGCATTTTGGATTTATTTTTCCAATACTAGTTTTAATAAGAAACCGTATTAGTTGAAAGATATATATAAGTATATGTATATTGAAATGTAAACTACATAGTCAGATACCAGCTACTATTTTTACAATAAGCGCGTTAGTACTACAACTCGTGTCGAAATAAATAATTAGTATCAGGGAGTACATTTGTAAATATATATCGTCTCCACAATAACCCCGACTTACACCCCCGAATTTCGATACGATCACCCCAAAAGCAGGGATGGTAAATATTGCATATACTAATATTGTGAACGAAATGCTTCCGGGCACCGACTTAATAACCCTCTTCGTTCAGAATATTTAAATACAACTCCTCGTCACTCTATGAATTTTTCTTCATACCGGATCGCAAACTTTGTTGGTTATGCAGTTTGCTCAGCAGCCATATTCTTCTGCCTTCAATCATGCGAACGTCTTGGGATTTCCAAGAAGAAACATGAGCCGACAAAGCCGGAGGTAGCAAATGACACGATCGCTCATTTTGATTTTGAACATGGGATAGGCGAGTGGCCGGAAAAGGTGGTATGCTGCCCCTGGTCAGCAAAACTGGACAGTTCAGTAAGTAGGGGAGGCAAGAAGTCGCTGCGCTTTGAGCTACAGGAAGCATCTTTCACAAAAGAGCAAAAAAATACACTGATTGGTCCCGAGGCGGTTTACGGGCTGATACCCAACGATGTGAAGGAGGGTTGGTTTGCGTTTTCAGTGCTGTTTCCGCAAACTTTCACAAAGGATACGATAGAGGAAAGCATCGTTTCCTGGCAGTCACTTCCTGATTTTGATGCGGGTGAAGAATGGCGCAGTCCGCCTTTGTTGCTTGGGGTGCTCAACGATAGTCTGGTGCTGGAAATACGGTCAGACCACAACCTGGTGACGAGACCTAATGAATATACGTTCGAAAGATTTAATCTCGGGCCGGTAGCCAGGGACAAATGGCTTGACTGGGTTTTTCACATCAAATGGGCTTACGATAATACAGGAAAAATAGAGGTTTGGAAAAACGATGCGCTGGTATTCCAGCGACTGAACCAGCCTAATTCCTATTATGACAGGAAGTTTCCCTATTTCAAAATCGGTATTTTGAGAATTGGCTGGACCAATGCACCGGGCTCTGTGAATACGAGGGTTTCGGGCAGTGACGAACCCAGGATAATATTCGTTGACGACATCACGGTTGGAAACGCAAAGCTTGATTATAACCACGTTCACACAAAAAGTAAATAATTCAATTTTTAGATCGGATCGTTATATTAAGGTTACGTATATAGTAAAACGTTTAAATGTAGCCGGTTTTCGAATTTATAAAATGAATGCAAATACATAGCCTGCTTCTCAATTTTGAAACCCCTGTAAATACCCATTCCGCCCCAACGTATAGGAATGATACCCCAAAATAAGTGATTGAATAAATACTAATGCATTACTTTGTTCTGTTAATAAATACCCTACTCAACATGAAATTACCTTTGCCCTCTATTAAGTTGTCTAAGAGCCTTACTTCATCTTTCAGGTACCTTCCGTTCTTATTCATTCTTCTCAATTTTTCTTGCAGTTCTTACAAAAAGGTACCTTATTTTAAAGACCTCAACCGTGATTCGTTGATCATCGAGAATGTTAAGAATTACGTGCCTATTACTGTGCAGCCTGCCGACATACTTGGAATTAATGTCAGCAGCAGAAACCCCGAATCCTCCTCTGTCTTTAATTATAATTTGAACCGTGTTAATGGAAACATGTATGATCAGTCTGCCGACAATCCGGTTACGGGATACCTTGTCGATTACAACGGAGAAATACAGCTTCCATTAATCGGTAATTTTAAAGTAAGCGGATTAACGACTTCCGAATTGCGCAAAAAATTGACCGAAGTATTGCTGACTTATTATAAAGATCCGGTTGTTAATATCCGCATCCTTAATTTTAAAGTAGCTGTTTATGGAGATGTTCAGAGACCTGATATTTACACGCTGCACAACGAAAGAACAACGATCACGCAGGCGCTGACACTCGCAGGAGATCTTAATATCACAGCAATGCGCAACAATATTATCCTTGTTCGTGAGCAGGATGGAAAGCGCAACTTTATTCCCATTGACCTTACTTCCAAGAAGCTCTTTGAATCTCCCTATTATTATCTGAGAAACAACGACGAGATCTACGTTCAACCTGATCGTACGAAATACGCCACTGTCGACCGCGGCTTCCGCATCACAACCCTCGCACTTTCCGGGCTTTCTATCATTGCCATCGTTCTGTCAAACTTATATAGATAACAGTCATAATGAATATCCAACAGGCACAAATTACCGCCTTCGCCTTTTCAGACCCTAAGAATAAAAATGGAAAAGGAAGCTCGTCCATTCAGCGCTACCTGTACCACTGGCCGCTTTTCGTAATAGGAATGGCAATAACAGGAACGTTGTTTTTCTTTTACCTAAAAACCGATAAGCCGGTGTACGAAGTGAAAGCTTCACTGCTGATCCAGGATGAAAAAAAGACCCCTAATCAACAGGCGCCGCTTCAAGAAATCAACCTTCTGAATTCAACCCGGATCATCGAAAATGAATTCGAAATTCTGAAATCAAAGCAGTTGATCGGTCAGGTTATTTCCGATTTGCAGCTGGCAGTTCAGTATCGCAAAAAGGATAGTTTCGGCTACACGGATCTGTATAAAGACAGCCCCGTTAAGTTAACCGTTCCCGGCGCGCCGGATGCAGCGAAGTATGGCAAATTCAACATCGTTATTAACAGCCCGAATACTTTTATCATTAAATATCCAAATGATAGAGAGCAGGAAGTTGCATTCAATAGTGAAGTAAAAGACGAATACGGAACGTGGAAACTGGAAGCCGTGAAGGACCTTACTTCCTATATCAACTCAGAAATCGAAATCGCTAATCTGGATCCCGATTTTCTGGCCATTGATTACCAGAAACGCATTGATGTAACCCTTTCGAATAAGCTCTCAACAACGATCGTATTGTCTTTGCACGACCAGGTTCCGCAGCGTGGAAAAGATGTACTTAATACGTTGATTAACAATTATAACCAAGTAAGAACGGTTTCGAAAAACCAGGAGATCAAAAATACGATCGACTTTCTCGACCAGCGCCTGAACTCCCTGCGTGTGGAGCTGAATGATGCGGAAAGAGGGATTGAAACCTTTAAAAGCAGCCGCGGGCTTACTGATATGACGTCGGACTCGAAGATCAGTCTGGAAAATATGCAGGCTAACGACGCGAGACTTAATGATGTGAATATCAAGCTCAGCGTGATCTCGGGTGTTGAAAAATATATCAGATCCGCGCAAGGTCCGGATAAAGTGCCTACCACGCTTGGAATAGACGATCCAGCTTTGAGCAGTCAGATTGAAAAACTGGCTTTGCTGCAATTGCAGCGCGAAAAATTGCTTGCGACAACGCCGGAAACCAATCCCGACTTTGAACCGATCAATCGGCAGATTTCAACCACGAAAACTGCTATCAAGGAGAACGTGGAAAATATCAGGACTTCACTGGTAAATACCCGTGATAAGCTGCAAACCTACAACCGCAAGTTTGAGTCTTCGATCAAGAATATTCCGACGCAGGAGCGGCAATACGTGAATATCAAGAGACAGCAATCGATCAAGGAAAGTCTTTATAACTATCTGTTACAGAAGAGGGAAGAGGTATCTATCCGCTACGCATCGAGCCTGGAAGAAGACAGGGTGGTGGACAGGGCTTATGCAGGCGCTCCGTCGGGTACGATGAAATCGCTGGCTGCCGCGCTGGCACTGATCTTCGGATTCGGGCTGCCGTTTGGGATCGTGTACATGAGAATCCACTTTACATCCAAAATCGAAGACGTTTCCGAGATCACTGATGCTGTTAAGATTCCTGTAATCGGAGAATTGTTGCTTGAAACGGGTAAAAAGAAGGTGCCTGCCAACAGTAACTGGACTACCGCGATCAGCGAGCAGATCAGGGCGATACGGATCAGGTTACAGCATATTTACAGCGATAAAAGAAAGGGTAGGGTCATTCTGATCACGTCCAGCGTGGCAGGCGAGGGGAAAAGCTTTTTAAGCAGCAACCTGGCACTGGCTACGGCGTTCGCAGGAAGAAAAACCGTGTTGGTTGAACTTGATCTGCGCAAACCAAAGATCCTTAAAAACTTCAAAATGGACAGCTCGCTTCCCGGTGTGAGCGATTACCTGGCCGGAGAAACGTCGGTTGACAAGATCATTCAAAATTCGAATGCTGACGCTTACCTGGATATTATCGGCAGCGGAACCGCGCTACCAAATCCATCGCAAATCCTTGAAAACGGCGAATTGCAGCAGTTAATACAGGATCTGGCGAACGTTTATGACGACATTATCATAGACAGCCCACCCGTGCATTTGATTTCAGACGCATTGCTTTTCGCTAAAATGGCTGATCTGACGCTTTATGTGATGAGACAGGGCGTGACCAGCAAATCGGAACTTGCGTTCATTAAAGATCTGCAAAGGCAGAATCATTTGCCCAACCTGAATATTGTGTTCAATGGCGTGCAAAGCCGTAAATACGGATATGGATACAGCTACGATATGAACTATTACGATCAGAAACCCGGCATTCTGAGCCCGGTGTTCAGCAATTTCGCTGACCGTTTCTAGGTAAGTCAATACATTAAGAACAGCCAGAACAGACTGTAACTACTCAACGATGGACAAAAGTAATTCGATGAAGCAACTGGGCAAGAACTTCTTGTCGCTTACCCTGGTGCAGATAGGAAATTACGTGCTGCCGATCCTTTCGGTGCCCGTCATTTCCAGGATAATCGGCCCGGAGAAATATGGTTTGATCAATTTTGCAGTCGCCTATGTTGCCTATTTCACCCTTCTTGTCAGTTATAGTTTTGACTTTTCGGCTACCAGAAAACTGCTGAAAGATCCCGATAATGTTGACTATCGGAGCGAAGTTTTCAGTGAAGTTTTTTATACCCAATGCCTGCTGTTTTTAGTGGCGACCAGTGTGTTTGTCGCAACGTTATTTCTGGTGCCCGATTTTGCATCCAACAGACTGGTAATCATATTCTCCTACCTGGTTTGTGTAGCCTCATTATTTACACAAAACTGGCTTTTCCAGGCGATGCAGGATCTTACGAAAGTGGCTATTTTCAACCTCACCAGTAAGCTGCTTTTTACGATTTCTATTTTGTTTTTTGTAAGAAAAAATGAAGACTATATCTGGCAGCCACTTTTAATAGGATTGATACAAACCGGAATCGCGGTCTGGTCTTTTGTGTGGGCATTAAAGAATTATAAGATCAAATTTCTGCGCTTCAATCTGAAAAGATGTTTCAATGTATTGTGGGAAGAAAGGATCATTTTCTTTTCGCTGATTTTCGTCAATCTTTATTCCAGTACCAATACCGTCATATTGGGTTTGTACCAGAATCCGGAGCAGGTAGGATTTTACACTTCGGCTCAGAGACTGATCGTTATCGCACAATCAGTTTTAACAATGCCACTGGCGCAGGCGTTTTACCCATATATTGGCCGCGCATTCTCGGAAAGTAAGGAAAGCGGACTGCGCGTTGCGCAAAAACTAATTCCATTGATTGTCCTTTTTATTGGCAGCGCCTCGGTATTCATATTTGTATTCGGCCCACTGGTGATCAGGTTGTTTTACGGAGAGAAGTTTGAGGCTGCTATTCCTGTATTTCAAATGCTCGCAATTATTCCGCTGTTATTCGCGCTTAATAATGTGCTTGGAATTCAGATCATGGTAAATCTCAAAATGGACAAACACTTCTTTACAATATCTGCGCTTGCGGGAATTATCAGTATCTCTTTGAACCTGTTGATCGTCAGACAATGGGGCTACATGGGAACGTCGGCTAACTGGCTTTTTACCGAGATATTCCTGTTCGTTAGTATGTATGTGGTATTGAAAAGAAAAGGACTTAACCCGATCAACGGGGAGTTTTTCAGATTCCAGAGTATATCGGAATTATTAAACCCGATGGTCAAAAAAATGTATGCAACAGTAAGGCCAGCTAATAAGGGATTGTAACGTACACTAACAACCGTAATCATCCGGCACTCCACGAAATAATAAAATGATACTAACGCTCAACGGTGAAAATATCGGCTCAGCTGAAATGACAACAGGCAAATACCAGAACCTCAAATTTGCATTTGTTGTATTCGCTACGTTGGTAAGCAGCCATTTGTTTGCATTTCATGGAGTAAATGGAAGGATATTCGATGTGCTCGAAATTGTGGTAGTGGTCGCTTGTATTGGAATTCTGATCGTATCAAAAGACAGATCGCCTGCCATTTCTATTTTCGGGACCAATGTAAAGCTGTTCCTGATCATACCGCTTATTAGCGCGCTCGGTGCAGCGGCATTTCACGGTCAGGAATTGCATTGGTCAGTGTCGGTAATCCGAACCAATTTTTTCTGGCTGCTCTATTTCGTCGTTCGCGTTTTCAATATCGATACCAAGCGTATTGTGTATTTAATAGCGACTATCGGAGTAATATGGTGCATAATTACGATCGTGCAGCAATTTACTTATCCGATGATCCTGTTTTATAACAGAGACGGCGAAGACGGACAGGAACTGTTGCGCGGGAATATTTACAGGTTTATGATCGACCCTCATTATTTCGGGGTATTTATGACCATTTATTTTTATTGCGAATCCCTCAGAAAACAGAAATTCGTTTATATGCTATTCGTCCTGCTAGGACTGGCCGGACTCTATTATTTCGGTACCCGACAAGTAGCGGCTGCGGTGCTGGGTTGCATGGCGATATTTACTTTGAGCCTGAAAGGAAGGACCCAAATTATGGCACTCGGCGTGGCGCTGGCGCTTTCCTGTTTTGCTTATGCATTCAGCGATGTATTGTTCGGCAGCTTTGTCGAGCTCACCAACGATCAGCTAAATTCAAACGAAGACGATATCCGTAATATCGCTGCCGACTTTTTCCTGTTTGACTACTGGCCTCACTGGATGACCGTTTTTACCGGAAATGGGATGGAAAATCACAATTCGCATTACGGAATGGAAATGCTCCGGATGAATCAGGAGTTAGGATTGTACAGGAGCGACGTCGGCTTGATCGGTGCATTCAATCTGTTCGGTATCTTTTATGTGATCAATATTTTATGGGTAAATATTAAAGGGATCAGCAGCCGCTATTATACAGGTGAAACCAAATATCTCAGGTTATTCTTTGTCTATTCTCTGGTATTAGTTTGGATCAGTGAACATTATTCTTATGCAGCTGCAATTCCGTTTTTCTGTTTTCTTTTTTATCTCGTTGAATGGTCTTACACACAGAAAATAATGATAAGAACGATTGAACCTGCTGAATATGAGCATGAAACTCGTGTTGCAGAACCAGCGTAAACCCCTTAAAACATGGAACAAGTTTTACTTCAGGAAACGGAAAAGCCGATAATTTCTGCTCAGGAAAAGAAACCGATCAAACACAGCTCCGAAAGAAAACCCGGACTGGATGCATTACGCGCGATCGCCATACTTTTGGTTGTCTGGTACCATTCGTTCGGAATATTGAAACCGCTTTTTACGATTCCTGTCATTGGCCAGGTGTTCAAGAAAATGTATGTCGCTTCCACCTGGATCGGTCCGCTGGGAGTAGATCTGTTTTTTGTTCTGAGCGGCTTTCTGATCGGTTCTATTTTAATTAAGATTTTCCTGAAAGAAGAGCGGTTCACTTTCAAAACAATTGTTAATTTCTGGATGAGAAGGTGGTTGCGTACTGTACCCAACTATTACTTCATGCTGGTGGTTTGCTTTATGCTTTACAGCTATTTGTATAACACCGAATTCAACTGGAAATATTTCCTGTTCATACAAAACCTGACATCTGCGCACCCTCCGTTTTTCGGTGAAGCTTGGAGCCTGGCAGTCGAGGAATGGTTTTATCTGACAGTCCCGGCCGCTCTGATGATCGTTAATTATCTGGCAAAAGGTAGCAGCAAAAACCGGATCCTGCTTTACACATTCAGCGCTTATCTGATCCTGTTTATTTCATTAAGATTTGTAAAATCCCTTACCGGAAATGATATCAATCTGGATACGGATATTAGGAAAGTAGTTGTATTCCGTTTGGATGCAATAATGTACGGAGTGATCGTCGCGCTTGCCTTTCAGAACGCCCGCGCATTTCTGCTTAAATGGAAAAAGCCGCTGGCCGTCATCGGGCTGATCGGGTCGTTTTTAGCGGTGGCGGTTGTCTTTATGATTTTTGAGAAAACGAATTGGTATAACGACAATAGCATAGTCAAGCTGCTGATCAACAGTTCTTTCTACACTGTCATGCCTATTTTCTTTGCTATGTTATTGCCGCACGCGGTATTCGTAAAAAAGATAAAATACAGATTACTGCGTGATGCGGTAATGCACATCAGTCTCATTTCATATTCAATGTACCTGATTCATTATTCGCTTATCTATATTCCGTTTTTCGAGAAATATGAGACCAGTTCCATATCGATGTCGATCCTTTTATATGTGACTTATTGGGTCCTCGTTTTTATCGTATCTGCAATCAATTACAGATTCATTGAAGCACCAGTCATGAAATTAAGAAACCGGATCAGCCCCGAGAAGGCGCATTAATATCACCTAACTCTATCTGCTTATTTACCCTCCTCAATTTATTAAATCGTCAATGAAATCCGACCAAAAGTTAGCCATAGTGATTCCCGCATTCAAAAGCGAGTATCTCTTCGACACACTGGAGTCGATCCGAAATCAGACCTGTAAAGACTTTACCGTTTACATTGGTGATGATGGCAGTCCCAATAATCTGTTCAAAATCATCAAGGATTTTACCTACGATCTGGACATTGTTTACAAGCGGTTTGAGCATAATATGGGCGCGCAAAATCTGGTAGGACATTGGGAGCGCTCGGTGGCGATGACGAACAATGAAGAGTGGATCTGGCTCTTTTCCGATGACGATGTGATGGATCCGAATTGCGTGAGCTCATTTTACAAATCACTCAATAGCGGCGTTAAGGCTGACCTTTTTCACTTTGACATTGATATCATCGACGGCGAAAGCAAAACGATCAAGAAATGCAGCAATTATCCTGCTGTATTAAGAGTTGAAAATTTCTTCGCAGAGCGCATTCGTCATAAAATTCACAGCTCGGTTGTCGAGTACATTTTCAGGAGAAGCGTTTATTATCGGGAAGATGGTTTTCAAAACTACGATCTCGCATGGTGTTCCGATGATGCAACGTGGATTAAGTTCGGCCGGAAATCGGATATTGTTACCATCCCATACGCGCGTGTTTCGTGGCGTTTCAGCGGATCCAATATCTCTTCCAATCTGAAACAAAAATCGGTTGTACTCCGGAAACTGGAATCCAATGTTCAGCATATTCAGTGGGTTGCAGACTATTTCAAAGCCAATAATATTTCAGAAGAGACTTCGAATCTGGATAAATTTAAATGGGCTTTTTCAGTCGTGATATTATCCACGGCCGTTTCGGTAAGAGAAAGATATCGGCTTGGCTTATCGGTAGTTAACACGCTCGGATATTCGCGAATTGCTCCGCTTGCTATGGCTTATCTGATGTATTGGGATGTGAAAAGATCCATATTGCCAAGCCGATAGTTTCCTCAACGTTAAAAAGAAGTTTATGCCAGCATTATCCATTATTGTTCCCGTTTATAATAAGGAACAATACGTAGAATCCTCTCTTAATTCGATATTAAACCAGTCTTTCACTGACTTCGAAGTAATCGTAGTCAACGATGGATCCACCGATTCGAGCCCGGCCAGATGTGATGCATTTGCCCGCCGCGACCCGCGCATTACCGTTGTGCACCAAAATAACCAGGGCGTTTCGGAGGCCAGAAATGCAGGAGTTAAACTGGCGACCGGCAGGTATATCGGATTTGTCGATTGCGACGATGAGCTTGAAAAGGATATGTATGAAATTTTGCTAACTAATATATCTGACTTCAAGGCTGACATCTCCATGTGCGGCGTCAAAAAAACAACGCTGAACAACCAGACCTCGGATAGTACAGCTCAGGAATTACAGTTATTTAATAAAAAGGAGGCGCTTGTCGCATTGCTGAACAACGATTTTCCGATCAGCGTTTATGACAAGATATACAGAGCTGATCTGGCTAAGTCGGTATTGTTTACCGGGCATATTTATGAGGATATGTTTTACAATTTCAATGTGCTTCAAAAGGCTTCGAAGGTGATACGGACGAGCAGTGAAAAGTATAATTACATTGTCCGGGAGAATTCGGAAAGCATGGCCAGGTTCAGCAAGAAGTACATGAATATCCTGGATTTCTCTACCAAAATGTTGGCGCAAAGTAGAAATGCAGACCGGGAAATACTGGAATCTGCGGTGATGTTTGACTTTGTTACCAATATCTCTCTTTTGAATCTGCTGATCTTGTCTGATGCAAGTGAATATGCGGCTGAGTACAAACTGATTTCAGATAATCTATCGAAATACAGGGATTATCCGAAGAACGCAACGGTTCGCAGCAAGCATAAATATGCGTTGTCTATTTTCCTGTTTCAACCTGTTGTGTACAAATACCTGCTTCGGCTGTATTGCCAGTTTGCGGATTCGGATGTATTAAGAAGAACGAAATAATATTCTCTTCTCCATATTTATAAAACACCACATGATCACATATATTTTTCAGGACTGGAAGAGCAACCAGCAAAATTCAAGGGGACGTTTCCTGATGGTTTTGTTCAGAATTGCGAGCTACTATTCTCGTGGCGGCATCGTTTCGCTCCTGCTTTTTCCCTATATCATATTTTACAAGATACTTGTGAATTTTATATTGGGAACAGAGATACCACACGATCTGAAAGCTGGAAAAGGGTTGCGCGTATTTCACGGACAAGCGCTGGTAGTTCATTCCAATACCGTTTTGGGATCCGATTGTACGCTGCGGCAATCCACCACGATCGGTAATAACGGGTCAAGTGATTCGTGCCCGGTAATTGGTAACCACGTTGATATTGGCGCGAATGTATGCATCATCGGAGATATAAGGATCGGCGATCATGTGAAGATCGGCGCGGGAAGTGTGGTCGTGAAAAGTATTCCTTCCTATTCTGTGGCGGTCGGTAATCCCGCACGAATTATCAGGCAGACAGAGCCTCAACTAGCGTAAGAATTTTACCCTCCTTTATCATCAATAAGAAAAGTTTTTTCGAAATGCCAGAACGCTCCCTTTTTCAACACGCATTGCACGTAGGTCCGCAATATAAAAATCACCGTGGCGGAATGGGCGCGGTAATTGCCTCCTACAATAAAAACATTTCTGATTTTCAGTTTGTATCTTCCTACGAAGGAAATTACAGCACATTGGCGAACGTTCCGTATTTCTTTGTTTCGCTTTTTAAATATGTTGGCGTATTGATAGCGAACAGGAAAATCAAGATCGTCCATATTCATGGCGCGCACAACGGAAGCTTCTTTCGGAAATACATATTGTTTCTGATTGCCAAATATGTGTTTGGAAAAGCGGTCGTATACCACAGCCACGGTTCCGATTTTCACATCTTTTATAATGGCAGCGGCGCGTTTGTGAAAAAGCTGGTCGCGCATTTCATCAACCACGCCGATCTGATCATTTGTCTTTCAATTCAATGGAACGATTTCTTCAAGGAGAATTTTTCCCCGAAACGAATTCATATTCTCGAAAACATTGTAGATCATCCGGATAAAACACCTGTGAGAAGACAAAAGCCGGTTCTTACGCTTTTATTCCTGGGATATATTGGCGACAGAAAAGGTATTTACGATCTGGTTAATGTAATTATTGAAAATAAAGAGTTTTTCAACGGTCGGCTCAAACTATTGGTTGGGGGAAACGGCGAGTCGCAGAAACTGGAAGCTATTATTAAAACGCATTCGCTGGAAAACATCGTCGAATACGTAGGCTGGGTAACGGGCGAAAAGAAGGATGAACTGCTTTCTACGAGTGATATTTTTATATTACCTTCTCATAATGAAGGGCTTCCGGTTTCTATATTGGAAGCAATGAGCTATAATCTGCCTATTATCTCTACTCCCGTTGGCGGCATTGGCGAGGTAGTGCGCGATAATGTGAACGGGTTCCTCGTCGAGCCTGGCAACAAAAAATCGATCCTCGAAAGCCTGAAAGCATTTGTGCTTTCGCCGGTACTCGCATTGGAAATGGGCCAGCGGTCGTCGCTGATCTTGAAACCATATTATTCTAACTCGGTGATCCCGAAGCTGCATTCATTTTATACCGAGCTTCTGACCGAAAAATAATTTATCAAAAATATTAATAACCTTATCTCTCCTTTACTATGTGTGGAATTGCCGGAAGTATTAATTGTGAACTGCCCGAAGAGGATATCAATCTGATCAGTCACAGGGGCCCTGATTCACAGGCGCTTATTGAATTGAAATCTGATAATTACCGGGTTTTTCTTGGTCATACGCGCCTCTCGATCCTGGACCTTTCGGAAGCTGGAAAGCAGCCTATGTTTACCGATTGCGGAGATTACTGCATCACTTTCAATGGGGAGATCTACAATCACAAAGAGCTCAGGGCCAAGCTGCCTAACATCAGTTTCAGAGGTCAGTCTGATACTGAGACCATTTTATATTATCTGCGCGAATTCGGTATTGATTCCGTTAAAGATTTCAACGGTATTTTCTCGTTTGCATTTTTTAATCGCAAAACAGGCAAAACGGTTCTCGTACGCGATCCTTTTGGTGTAAAACCGCTGTATTACTACATTTCAGGCGACAAGCTTATTTTTAGTTCGGAGATCAAAGTGATTTCCAACAACAAAATATACGCGCGGGAAATCGATGAGGCTGCATTGAATACGTTCCTCACTTTCCGCTACAATCCTGCGCCGCAAACGCTGTTCAAGGGAATCAAGAAATTGGAAGCGGCGACTTACCTTGAATTTTCACCAGATGGCCGCCACACTTTCAAGAATTACTGGCCAAAAGCGCAGAAAATAAACTACAATATATCTGAGGAAGAGGCGATTGGTGAATATCAGCGTCTGCTCGAGCAAGCTGTCGAGCGCCAGTTGCTGAGTGATGTGCCGGTTGGACTTCTGCTGAGCGGCGGACTTGATTCGGCCGTACTCGGGCATTTGATGTCGAAAAAATCTGCTTATAAGATCAAGACTTTCACAGTTGGATTTAAAGGTGTAGGGAATTTCAATGAGCTGGACGACGCGCGCGAAACTTCACAGCTGATCGGTTCGGAGCATTATGAAACGTTCATGGAAAAGGAAACCTACATGAACTACTTTTATAAATCTTTCTACCACACCGAGGAACCGGTGGCTGAGCCGACTATTCCGGCACTTTACTACCTTTCCAACCTGGCTTCCCAGCAGGTAAAAGTGGTATTGAGCGGTCAGGGTGCCGACGAGCCGATGGCCGGATACAAACGCTACCAGGGTGAGCGGCTGATCTCGAAATACAAGGGCATTTTGTCTATGCTCCCACTTTCGCTGGTCTCCAAAGTTTTCTCAAATAACAGCACCTTGGAGCGCGGCGTATATGCATCGCAGTTTAGCAACGAACTCGACCGCTTCATCGCGATTTACACCTTGCTGACGCCGGACATGAAGGAGAATTTGTACAAGCCTGATTTCCTGGCGCGTAACGAATGCAACCAGAAAGTCCATTTCGAGAAATTCTACGACAGAACCGACAAAAACGCCGATTCCCTGTCAAAGCTGCTTTACCTGGATACCCGCACGATGCTGCCAGATAACCTGCTGCTTTTCAATGATAAGCTCACGATGGCCAACTCGATTGAGAACCGGGTGCCGTACCTCGACATTGATCTTGTCAATTACCTGGAATCTCTTCCGATTGATTTAAAATTGCGAGGAAAAATGGGTAAATACATTCATAAAAAAGCGTCGGAAGCGTGGCTGCCGCAATCTGTCATTCATCGCAAGAAAAGAGGATTTGAAACGCCGGTAGGGGATTGGTTCAAAAATGAATTGTCTGACACATTAATGCAAATGATCGATAGTTCAGATTCATTATGCAGACAATATTTCAATGTTGAATTTATCAAGAAAATGATCCAGCAGCACAGGTCGATGAAAAAGGACTACAAGAAGCAGTTGTTTATTTTATTGTCACTCGAATTGTGGTACAGTTCTTTCTTCAAGGCAAAGCTAAACTGACAAAAATAGTTCTTACCAAAAAGGTGCGGCAATGTAATTGCTGCACCTTTTTTATTTACCTTAATATTCATTTCTGTAAGTAAAAAAGGTACCGGACATTTGCCCGGTACCTTTTTTATTATTCGTTAAAATTCAGTTAACCAGCTCAGAATATTAAGCTGGAACTGCCATAAAATTTTGCAGGGAATTGATTAATTCAAGAGATGCATATTTACCCACAGAGTGCAAAGGATTAAGTGCTCCCTTTGCCATGGATAAGACCTTTTCTTTCAGCTGTTGTTCGTCGTAAGCAACGTGCACATAATTAAGACTTTCCAATCTCTTTGCAGTGGCCAGCTGGTGGTCATTTCTGTGTTCTCCATATTTAACCAATTTCGGCAAAACCAGAATTGGCTTTTCTCTTTCGAATGCAGAAATGATCGTACCCATACCAGCGTGACTGACAACCAATTCCGCGGCGGAAAAGTATTTATCGAATTCTGTTGGAGATATAAATTCAAGTGCCTTCATATGTTTGGCCTTGTAGCTGCCGCCGGTCGACACCTGTGCGACGAATGTGATGTGCGGCAGCAGCTCAGCTACCTGGTCCATCGTGGAAATTAGCCTGTCAAAGGCTCCCTGAGTACCTACTGTTACAAAAATCATGATAATACGCTTCCGTTAAAAGTAACTTTTGAATTAGACAAATCCGGCCACTGTGTATAGCTTCTGTCAGCTATTGAAGTCGCTATTCTGCCGCTCATTGAAATATTCTCAACGTTGGCAATACTGTCAATCCAGACCGTTTTGGCGCCGATTACTTTACCTGCGATAATTCCCATTAACCCGGGTGCGGCTCCGGTTGTAATGATGATATTGGGGCGGGAAAGGAAGACGATTTTCAGTACACACATCAGTGAATACAGCAGCTTCATTTTGTTCCATCTGCTGGCATCAGGAATGCTGTGGAATTCATATCCGTCCACAGTGTCTTTAAAGCTTTTCTTAGTGGAAACGAAAATCAATTCATGGCCTTCAAATGCAGGTTTCAATCTTAATAACTGAATCCAGTGTCCTCCGGCAGAGGCAATTGCTAGAATTTTCATAAATAAACGAGGGTTTAAACGAGAGTATTTAACACTAATTAAATTAGAGTCTTTAATTGATTAAATAATGGTTAATAGATTACTTGTTTTTGATAATTAGGAAGCGGCATTGCGGACTTCAAAAGGTTGCCTGTGATCACAGGATTTCGATTTTGCAAATAGATCTGAGAGGTGATTTTATTTTCTGACAAGTTCATTTTAGAGGAGAGTAAATAACGAAACAAATTACTGAATGAGGATAGGTCTAAATCGTTAGCAAGTATAATAGATTACTATTTATTGCGTGACCATTTTGGGGTGACGAGGCGCATTTTGAGGGTGAACCTTTGAGAGGTTGGGGAAGCGTTTTATTTAGTAACTAGGTACAATTTCGGGCGTGTAAATATTTCTACAAATTGCTTTTAAACTATATTTATAAATTAAAAAAGTAGTTATGCAAACTGTGTATAAATTGCAGTTACAGAAAAACTGTTAGAAATAAGTAACTGAATTTTCCAGACCAGGACCAGTTGGAAACTTCCCGGACAATTTTCAGAAAAGCAACTGATTTTACCTTTCCCAAAACGGGATAGAATGCCTGCCTGGCTGGTGCGAAAAACCTCTTCTTTCGACCTTCTTAACCCAACTGAATGTAACTGTTTCGATTGTAGAACTTATTCGATAGCTCTAATTGCTTGTGAGAGAGTGTGCCGGTTTGTACACAACACCGTAGAATCGCCCGATCTGCGCGTTCACTGCCTGAGCAAATCTTCCTTCATGCGCCAAACTGGGGATTTAGCTACATTTTTTGGCTATATATATGTAGGATATGAAACTAGCTTGATCTTCAATAACAATTAGTTACTTCATAGTTACATTCTTGTAGTATTAGCTTCTACAAATAATTCTCTTGTTGTGTAGTATTTGTATGTAATTTTTCTAGCTTTGCCCAGTCACTAGACGATCGAAGTACAACTTATTACCCGCTAACTCATGAAGAAAAAATCTTTACTACTACTGCTTTTTGCGGTCGGGTTTTTCGGCTGCAGCTCTCCCGAAACTGGCGAAGTATTGCCTGAGAATGCAAATAATGAGACCGCCGTAGGGCATAATGCCAAAATTGGCGACGGAGGCAAAGGTCCGCTGCTTTCGTATTACAGTTTCGATAACGAAATGGGTGACTGGTATGAAAAAGCAATTTGCTGCTCCTGGTCAGCTACGGTCGATAGGAAAGTAAAACGTGCAGGTACTGGTGCATTAAAATTTGAACTGAGAAGGGGGGACTTGCCAAATGGTGCCCGGACAGAGCTGGGTGAAGCGCCCAATCATAATCCCGAAGGCTGGTATGCGTTCTCTATGTACCTGCCAAATACATTTGTAAAAGACCCGATCGAAGAGAGCATTGTTCAGTGGCAGTCACTTCCTGACTTTGCAGCCGGCGAAGGCTGGCGTAGTCCGCCGATGCTGCTCGGTGTGCTTGACGACCGTTTTGTCCTCGAAATAAGATCAGACGCAAACAAGGTGACCATACAGGATCATTTTACTTTTACCCGCATTGACCTCGGCCCGGTGGATAAGGATAAATGGCTGGATTGGGTTTTTCACGTAAAATGGTCGCACGATAACAATGGTGTTGTGGAGGTTTGGAGAAATTCTAAACTCATTTTAAAGAGGGAAAATCAGCCTAATTTCTATAACGACGAGCATTTCCCGTATTTTAAAGTCGGAATCTACAAGTGGGAGTGGAGCAATATGGCCAGAGGTGCCAATCAGATCCGGTCGATGTATGTGGATGAAATCAAGATCGGCAGTCAATCGGCGAACTACAATACAGTAGCGGTGAGCCAGGATAATGCATTGCCAGTCACATTAACCAGTTTCACTGCATCAAAAAGCGGCAAATTGGCCAACTTAGCTTGGGCAACGGCTGAGGAATCAAATTCTGATTACTTTGTGGTCCAGCGCAGCTCGGATGCGAAAACGTGGAAAGAGATTGGCAGGAAGGCTGCTTCCGGGCAAAGTAAGTCGAAGCGGAATTATACGTTTATCGATCAAAAACCGCTGGCCGGGGCTGGTTACTATCGCCTGAAAATGGTTGACCGCGACCAGACGTTTTCTTACAGCGCTATCAAGAATGTGAAATTCTGACACTGGTTACCCGGTTCATTCACATCATATACTATCTCCTCAGCAAGGCAACATTGGCCAGCTGAGGAGTTTTTTTATACAAAAACTGTAAGTTTGATCCACAACAGACTTATTCAAGAACTATTCGAATCGATGGAAGATCAATGGAAGGCAATTTTTACAGGTGTTGATCACCCGGCTGTCGCGGCTGATGATGTGGAGTTACTGGCAAACTGGTACTGCGAAATGCTGGGATATGAGCGGTATTTCAAAGATCCAAAGCCCGTGTGGATGCTCAAAGCGCCCGACGGTACCTTGCTGGAAATCATGCCGAAAGACCATACGCTCCGTCAGGAACGCACAACCTGGATGCCAGGCTGGTCGCACGTCGCGTTTCGCGTCACAGATCTTGAAGCAGCGATCGCTTATCTTGATACCAAAAACATAAAATGGGCAGGAGAGATCATACCCGCAATAGGCGGAGGGAAGGTCAGAAATTGCTTTGACCTGGAAGGGAATATGATCCAGGTCCTGGAAAGGCACTTTTAGACGAAAGCAAAATCCTGTTACAACTGGCTTTTCGTTTTTCTAAGAAAGGCGGCAAATGTGGTCCCTGAGTCCTTGATGAACGTGCGGTTGAGTACATATTCTGTGGTCTTCAACTCCCGGGCAATTTCTGCAACTGTCACCTTTTTGTTGTGCTTTACTTTATCCTGCACAAAGCGCGTCACTTTCGCAATGCAGGAAGACTGATCCGCAACCAGTTCCTGGCTTACACCCTCCGGGGCTATACGTACTGCGATGTTGAGGATATTCAGCGCATTATTGAGGATGATCTCTTCCGAATGTTCCTGCGGTACCGCGATCTCTCTCCGGATCATCTTCACCAGCGAACCCACCGATTCCTGGTCTTCCACGTGCTGGACCCGGTGTTCGTGAATCTCAGAAGTGATCGGCACCAGACTATTGACCCTGTCCACAATCCGCAGCTGGTTTTTCAGATCTTCGGGAAGTCTGTTATCATGAAACGGGATGGTGTTGAAAACAATGACGAACGCAGTGACCGGCACCGAAGCCGTTAACTCTACACCATTTGCAATACGGAAAGCATAAAAAGAACCCTGGCTGAAATTGAAGAGACTATGGTCCAGTTTCACCTGCCCGGAACCGCGCAATACATACAGAAATTTGTGCTGATACTTGTATTTTCCAAGCAGGATCCGCACAGGCCTGTCCAGAAAGTGGATAGACATTACATTTCCTAGGGCAAACGTACTCAACTCTTTGACTCGTTAAAGTGATGGTTACTCAACTTTGTAACCGTTGTTATCTTTAACAGAACGTCCAACCTTTTTATTGCGTTCCCGTTTTGGGGCGCCAGATTCTTTTTATGCTTAAAAGTTCAGGGAAAAGTTATTTAATGTCCCCGATAATATCCTCCCATTTGTAATAATGAAACACTTTTCCTTCCGACATCACTACAAACAGTCCTTTGGGAAACGCCGGTGAAAGCGCCAGGTTAGTCACATCGGAACCATCACTTTTATGCGCGGCTACCTTCACGGTCCTCAAATGCGCGTGTTCGTGCGGATTGGCGGCTGTACCCTCTCTTCTGAATATATAGAACTGGTCTGCGCCCTGATCTGAGACAAGGATATAGCCCGTTTTTGGGCCTGTTTTATAAATGGAAATGCCTTCATTATCTTCTGTAAAACCCGTATTCGGAATCAGCGCGAGCTCTTTGCCTGTGCTGTCAGGATCGGCGTAATATTTGCGCACGCCCACCTGCTCATCGGAATAGTACACAAATCCCATTTCGTTATCGACAGCGATGGATTCGATCTCTTTCTTGCCGCTGTATTTGCCGAACTTCCGGACGAGTTCCGCTTTCACATTTCCCTTTCCATCATCTTGCAGCCGGTACTGCCACAGGTAACCTTCCTTCGGGCCATTTTTCCTTCCTACAATCGCAAATATAGCTTTGTCGGAAGGCCGCGTATAGAGTGATACGCCCATCGGTGCCTGCATGGAATCACCTTTGAAAACCTCAATACCACCCAGATCAACCGCCTTCATATCAGGTAGTGCAAATATGCGGATGCTGTTGGCAGCTCTTTCGGTAGCCACAGCAATATCAGTAGGTTTGCCCGAGAGCATCAAACCGTAAGCGATATCGACGTTATTTGGACGTTTCAGGTTTTTTACCACTTTGTCCTGCTGGATTTTCCCGGCCAGATCGAATACGTACAAAGCACCGTCTTCGTCTTTATCTGTACCGATAATGAGGCTCTTGGAAGGATCCTGCGGGTTGATCCATATTGCCGGATCGTCGGTATCGTGCACCACCGAATCGGTGATAATGACCGGCTGGATAATCGTCGAATCGGCGCTGGCTGAATGTTCGGAAGATTGTGTATTACAGCCAAAAAGGCTTATCAGGGCCAATAGGGCCAGTATTGAATAGGGTTTCATGTAAAATGAATGTTGATATTACTTGGTCATATCGAATTTCAAACCAAAATTAAACCTCGGTCTGTAATACTCCGCCTGGGTTGTGCGCGACGAAATGCTCTGGTAATAGCGAAGTGGCTGGTTAGTCAGGTTGTTCGCTTCTGCAAACAGCCTCAGGTTTTTAGTGATCTTGTAAGCCGCATTTGCATCGAGGAAAAACTGCTTATCATAGTAAATATCATCAAAATCCTCTCCACCCAGCGCATCCAGGTAAGCGGCGGTATAGTTGGCAGAAAGCCTGGCTGAGAACTTTCTATTTTCCCAGGACAAAGAAGCATTGAACATGTGCGGCGCAGTTCCGGGTAGTGAAACGTCCGTTCTTGCGTCCCCGTCTTCATTATAAACACCGTTCGCGAAAGACTTCGTAAATGTGTAGTTGGTGTAAATACCGAAGTTTTTCAAAAAGCCCGGAAGGAAATCGAGCTGGCGCTGAAATGCGAGTTCAAATCCGAAAACATTTACATTATCCCCATTTCTCGACTGCAAAAAGTCCCACTGCTGACCGTCAGAAATCGGGTTGGTCACAGTTGGGAAATCGCTCGCAAAAGCTGCTTCCGAGTATTGCTGGTTACGATAAGTGTAAATGAAATTTTTGAGGTTTTTGTAAAAAACGCCACCTGAGATCAAGCCGACGGATTCAAAGTAATTCTCTGCCATCAGATCAAAATTCCAGGAATAAGTAGCCTTCAAATCGGGGTTACCAGCTGAAATTTGCTGATCGCCCGGAATAATGCTGATGTACGGAGCCAGCGCGTAATAGTTCGGGCGGGCCAATGCAGTAGTGGCAGCCGCGCGGAGGATAAAGTTGTCGGTTGCATTGTAGCGGAAGGAAACGCTCGGCATTACATTCAGATAGTTATTCTTTACAGAGCGCGCGCCGGCCAGTTCTTCTTCATCTTCAATGATATTTCCAGTATAATCAATGGAAGTATTTTCCAGTCTCACACCCAAGATCATAGACAGTTTCTCATTGAAATCCTGATCAAAACGCACATAACCCGCCACGATGTTTTCCTTTGCATTGTAGTTCGCACCGAGGAATTCACCAGGAACCGGTTCCGCTTCAAACTCCGACGTATTGGTCAGGTTGAGGTTACCTAAAAACGTTTTGGAAGCAAATAGTCCCGGTACCAGGTGTGAGCCGGCCTGAAATTTGTCGCCCGGCCAGTTCACCGTCGCCGCATCGCCGAGCGTCGCGATCGCATCCTCATTCACAGGTGCATATTCATAAAATATGTTATCCCTGTCTTTTGTTTTAAGTCGCAGGCGGGCTCCTACGCGCATCCGGCCTTTCTGATCGGCAATGATCGACAGCGGAAAACGCAGGTTAACTTTTGCGCCCAATTCGGTTTCTTCTGTAAAATCGTGGTTTTCGGTAATTTCATGCAAGCCCAGCGAGCTGGCGTCCAGGCCAGCCGGCGATAGAAGCGGGGCGCGGGAATCTCCATTGTAAGTCAATGTGTTACCACCTTCGCGGAAGCTGATATAACGCTCGTTCGGCCGGTCTTCACTCGCAGTAGAATAGCTTACGCTCCAATCCAGGTCCACTTTCGGGCTCAGCAAATGGTCGCCGCGCACAGAATAGTTCTGAACCGTCTGTCTTTCGAGCCGGCCGCCTTTGTTTTTATTATTGTCGATACCGCCTTTGGTTTGCCTTCCTACGCGACCTTCAAAACCTGTAATCTGGTCATTATCATCGTAAAGCGGCTCAATATCGTCGATCCGCATCCGGTAACGGTTTTCAATATCGTCGCGCCAGTTGTACATCGCATTCGCCGTGATCGTGTGATTTTGACCAAGTTTGAAATCAAATGCAGCGGAAAGACTTCTGCGGATACGCTGCACGTCGTACTTTCTGATGTCGGTTTCACTGATATATACATTGCCGAAATCGTCTTTTGACCAAACAGCCTCTACATCGTCCGAACCATAATTATTGTTGTTATAAGATCCGCTCAGCACCATACCTATTGCGCTTTTAGCAAAACGGTTGGCGTAAACAAAGCCGCCCGTGTACAATGCTTTGCCGCGGATCGGGTTAAAACCCGAAGATAGTGTCGCCGAGATACGCTGACTGTTTGGTGCCGCCCGGGTTACCAGGTTCACCGAGCCGCCAATCGCATCCGCGTCCATGTCGGGCGTCAGCGTTTTGTTCACTTCGATCGTCGAGATCATATCCGACGGGATCAAATCCATTTGTACCCGGCGGTTGTCGCCTTCCGCGGAAGGGATTCTGTCTCCATTTAATGTAACCGAATTGAGCTCCGGTGCCAATCCGCGTACGATAATATTTCTTGCCTCACCCTGATCATTTTGCATTGTAATACCTGGTACGCGTTTCAATGCATCCCCGATATTGGAGTCGGGAAAGCGGCCTACCTGGTCGGAGGAAATGATATTGGTGATATTGTCATTGTTTCTTTGTTGGTTAAGCGCCTTGGCCTGACCTTTCAGCCTGTCTCCCAAAACAACTACCTCGTTCATATCCAGTCCGCCTTCTTGCAGGACCATCTCGAAAGATTTTTTTCCGCCCGCCTCTACCACAATGCTTTCGGCGTAGTTCCGGTAGCCCATATATGTTGCTTCCAGCTGGTAGGTTCCCGGATTTACATTCAGGAATTCAAACTTCCCGTACACATCCGAAATCGTATACTGGTTACCGGGCGTGATCTTTACAGTCGCGCCGGGCAGCGATAATCTTTGCGCATCCATGATCTTTCCCGAGATCACGGCCTTTTGCCCAAAAGATAGTGAAGAGATAAACAGTAGGATTAAAAATGAGATCGAGTAGCGTAGTACAATTCTTTTCATCAGCCTGATTTTAGTAATCTGCAAAAGTCACAGACTAATGTTACCAAGATGTCAGGTGAGTGTTATCAAATTATTATCAGAATAGCCTCTCTGTATTTTGTCCCCGAAAATCCCGTTTTCTTTTTACTTCTATGTGGTTATGGTTCGAATCCGGGATTAATAGTTGATCTTGTCTTAAAATGCGAAAATGTCAATACATATTATAAGAAAAGATACTGTTTTTCAGCCCGATTCAAGCCGGGTTATTGCCCGTTTTTTGTTTAGTAGTGAAGAGCGCAGCACCCTTTTAATTGAACGGATTCTGGGACTTTCCGAGCAGGAGCAGAACCAGGAGCTCAGTAATGTGTTTCGAAAATATGCCAAGCGCCACCGGAATATCCTGCGCATTTTTGAAAGGCATTTTAACAAACTGGCCCATATACTTGATAAGATGAATATTACGGCGCATTCGCTGAGCACTACCCAGAAAATGCTGATCGGTTCCTATTTTACGATGGAATATTCGATCGAAGCCGCAGCGTTCTTTAATCCTTCCATTGTAGAAGATCCCGATCAGTCGCGTATTGGTTTTGGTGAGAAAAGGGTAATACTTAGCTTCCGCGCTACCGGCGAGGGGCATATTTCGTCCATCGTTTTCAGGTCGGCGATCATTGATCAGAACAATACGATCAATGTAGAACCGCCGGGGCGAATGCTGGATGCACCCGAGCACGTGAGAAACCACGTTTACAAAAAAGATACTTTTTTGGCCAAGCTGGGTGAAATGCAGAATATGGAAACTGCCGCCTACGCCGTAATTGAGGGCAAACTGACGAAGACTTTCACCTACGAAGAGCTGAAACGCTACGTCGACGAAACCAGGAAGGAAGTTCCAACGACCCAGTCAAGCCAGGTTTTGCTGCGCGAAGTCATGTGGCTGGCTTCATCCCATTATGAAATGGATTTTTCCCTCGATACCGATATTTCCGAGCGTGTAATTTTCCCGATCGCGGACACAGAAAAGCGGGGGATCGAAGATGCCAGGTTTGTCAAATTCACAAGCGAAAGCAATGAGACGATCTACTATGCCACTTACACGGCGTACGACGGGATGTCGATCTTGCCCAAACTGTTGATGACCCGGGATTTTTACCATTTCAAAGTACTGCCAATTCACGGGGAAATCGCGCAGAACAAAGGAATGGCGCTGTTTCCAAGAAAGATCAACGGCAAATATGCCATGCTTTGCAGGATCGACGGGGTCAATAATTACATCGCTTTTTCGGATAATATCAGCATCTGGCGGGACGCGGTGATGATCCAGTCGCCGAAGTATCCCTGGGAATTTGTGCAGATCGGCAATTGCGGTTCGCCGCTGGAAACGGAAGCCGGCTGGTTGGTACTGACGCACGGCGTTGGACCTATGCGCGAATATGTGCTGGGAGCCTCGCTTTTTGCGATCGATAATCCTGAAATGGAGATCGGCCGGCTCTCACAGCCGCTGTTACTGCCCAATCGCAAGGAGCGGGAAGGTTATGTGCCCAATGTGGTCTATTCCTGCGGGGCGCTGATCCACAACGGAAACCTGATCATTCCCTACGCGATGTCCGATTATGCTTCTACTTATGCCGCGGTCGACCTGGCTGAGTTGCTGGCAGAATTGACCAGCAGCGCCATTTCAGCGGTTTAGCAGCTTTTCATACACAGCAATATATTCATCCACCATATTCTCTTTCGAAAATTTAGACGCGGCCCATTGCCGGCAATAGGCTCTGCTGATCCGGTCAATTTGCGAGACGGATTCAACCGCCCCAGCGACATTGCTGACCAGAAAACCAGTCTCTCCGTCGCGCAGCAATTCGGGCATGGAGCCGCGTTTAAATGCGATCACGGGCGTGCCGCAGAACATCGATTCTGCCACGCTCAGGCCGAAAGGCTCCTCGAATTTGACCGGGTGCAGCAATGCAAAAGCTTTTCCTAACAATACCTCCTTTTCACCGGGGCCCACATTGCCGCAGTAGAAGATCTGTTTGTTGTCAATAAAAGGTTTTACTTCATTTTCAAAATAGGTATTATCCTGTATCAGCCCGGCGATCATCAGTTTCCTGCCGCTGGCTAACGCGATCTGAATCGCCTCGCTGGTTCCCTTATCGGGATGAATCCTGCCAAAAAACAGCAGGTAATCTTCGGGTTCGGCTACAAAGGGAAATGCCTGATCGTCAATACCATTGTAAACGGTAGCCACATAATCCAGCTCGGCGTCGCGGTCCGAATCGCTGATGGAGACATAGCTGGTGTGCCCATTGTATTTACGGTACACTTCCTTGATTTTCTCAGACGAAAAACCGTGAATAGTGGTCAGTACCGGCGTTTTTACAAGTTTAGAATAGGTGAGGGGCAAAAAGTCAAAATGGTTGTGTATCAGATCAAACTGTTCCGCTTTCTCCATTAAGTTACTGATATGCAGGCACTCCGCCACTTTCGCGTCGACCTGCCCGTCCTCGGCGTAGCCGGTCGCACAGGCCGCGTCGAGCGCAGCACTGGTAAGCGAGTCGGAAGTGGCAAAAAGGGTTACTTCAATACCCCGCGCGTGCAGGCCTTCGGTCAGGTCGGAGGCTACCTGCTCCCACGGCCCATATTTACGGGGCGGCGTGCGCCAGGCAACCGACGATAGGATCGCTACTTTCATACTACGCTGGCTTCCAGATTGGAAACCTCTTCAAATGCTTCCAGCACGCTCAGGTGGGAGATCAGATAGGCCAGGGTACTTTCTGCGCCCTGGTTGCGGTTGACGCCGTAGCTTTCGAGCCCATCGCAGCAGCCTTTGGTTTCAAAATCATACAAACTGATACGCAGATCATTTTCACCTAAAAACCACATGAAACAAGTATAAAGCTGCCGGATATAAGCCTGGTCCTTGGTGAGCTGAAATGCCTGGTGGAACATCAGGACCATGGCCAGTGCATCCAGCGGCTGCTGGGCGAACATTGAATTTTCACCGTCCTTATTATACCATTTTTCATTCCCTACAACGGAAAGGTAACCATTGCGGAGCGTGATCCCGGAAAGGAAATCCATACTTTCGAACGCAATCTTTTCGACTTTCTCATCATTCAAAAACTCGGCTGCATGTAGTAGCGCAAGCGGCAGGAATGCATTGTCGTAAGCCAGAAGCGATTCAAACCAGTGCCAGTCGGCGGTGCTGTTTATCTCATAATCCGCCACCAGCCGGTTGGCCAGCTGCCTTAATATCTCTTTCATCCCCTCATCGGAAGGATTGCTTTTCATATAGTGACATATCCCCACGATGGTATTGGCAATACTCCTGATCGATTGGAGCTTGACGAAATTAGGAGCCGCATCGAAGAATATCTCCCGTCCGGTTTGATAATATGCATCATTAGGCGCATTACCCAGCAAATAGCCCAGCGACCATATTGCCCTGCCGAAAGAGTCTTCCGATCCTACCTCATCCAGAAAATTCCGGTTAAAGCTGAGGAAGTTCCTGAAAGCCCCGTCGGGGTTTTGCATATAATTGATATAGCTCAGGTAAGTCGGCGAAAGTTTGAGGGCGAGCGGATGTTTGTTCCTTTTGTAGGTCATCAACACCATTAACAAGGCTCGCGCATTATCGTCCAGGCAGTAACCTTCCTTCAAATTGGGAATACCATATTTGGCGTGCTGGATAATGCCTGTGTCGTCGGTGAGGCGCTGCACGTGGTCGAGCAGAAATGGCGGCAATGCAAGCAGGTCCAGGATCATTTCTTTTTCAACCCACTCGTCGGGCTGCTCGGCGACGATCTTGCTGGCAAGCTGCGCATATTTTTCACCTATTTTGGGCCAGGTGATCTCTCTGCCGTAATCGTAGGCATTTTTTCGCAAATCCCGCATAACCTGCGGATTGTCCAGTAAATCCAGGAACACTTCACTCAATGCCTGCTCGTCGTTGAAGGGGAATAACCTGCCTCTTCCTTCTGAAAGCAGCTCGGCGGCGTGCCAATAGGGGGTGGAAATGACTGCCGAACCTGCGCCAATCGCATAAGACAATGTGCCGCTGGTGATTTGCGCTTCGTTGGTGTAGGGAGTAATGTAAATATCTGAGGCCGAGAGATATTTAAACAGCTCGGACTGATCTATGAATTCATTCAGGAAAATGACGTGCTTTTCAATGCCCAGTTTTTTAACAAGGCCCATCAGATAGATACGGTATTCCTCGCCCGAATGCCGGATCACGTTCGGGTGCGTTTTGCCCAGTACAATATATACCAGGTTCGGGTATTTTGAAACCACAGCTGGCAGTGCTTTCAGAACGGTTTCAATGCCTTTATTCCTGCCGATAAAGCCGAATGTGAGCAGTACGTGTTTGGAAGAAAGCTTGAATTCCTTCTTTGCCAGCAGCTGATCAAACTGAATATCCGGAACACCGTGCGCAATCTGTGCGATCTTGTGTTCAGGCACACTGTATTCGGCTACCAGCATATCCACAGCCGTTTGGCTCATCACCACCACCGACTGCGCGATCTTGCAAATCTCGGTGAGTACCGCGCGTTCATTATAGGAAGGATTTTTAAGGACGGTATGCAGCGTGACGATCAGCGGAATTTTAAGCCTGTATAGCAAAGGGAGAATGTAAATGCCGTTTTGCCCGCCGAAAATACCGAATTCATGTTCCAGTATACACACGTCGGCGCCGCTGATATTGATGAAGTTGGCCGCTTCCAGGTAGTCCGCCTGCTCTTCCTGACGGATCGTCAGTTTCACTTCTTTTGGATAATCGTAACGCTGCTCATGGTCATTGATCGCCACCACAATACCCTGGTTCGGACCATCGGAGCCCGGTGCAGCGAGCATCGCATCAAACAGATTTTTTGTAAAAGTCCCAATTCCGCATTCCCTTGGAGGGAATGTACCTATAAACGAAATCTTCATATACCTCACGGAGTTGATTTCTTACAAGTTAACCCTATTATCTGACACTTGGGGGTTAACAGGTCCGGCGCGGCGGCGGAAACATTTTATCGCCGGGAATTACGCTTCCAAGCCAGCTTATCGACCAAAAATCCATATTTAAGCCCTATCTTACATTAAACCGAATTTGTAAATCAAAGGAAAAAAGTACCCGGATGCCCTCATTGATCTCACTTCATCACAAAACCGTTTACCGCTACGACCGGCCGGTATTTCTTTCGCCGCACTTTTTCCGGCTCCGGCCCGCCGCGCATGCGCCCGCTGCGATCGAAGACTATTCGCTCCGCATTGAACCTGCAACGCATATACTGCACTGGCAGCAGGATATATTCGGCAATTTCGTTGCCCGCGCCGATTTCAGTGGGTCCGTAGTAGGAATGAGCGTAGCGGTTGACCTGAAAGCTACCCTGGCTTCCTATGATCCGTTCAATGTACTTATTGACGATTACGCGCAAAAGTTTCCATTCAACTATTCGGCCGACAATGCAAAAGATCTATCGCCTTATCTTGAAATTGTGGATCACGGGCTGAGATTATCCGAATTCGTTGAAGCAGCAGCGAGTCACGGACAGGATACACTAAGTTTCATTGTGGATCTCAACAATAAGATTTACAGCAAGATAGGGTATCTGTCAAGGATCGAAGAGGGTACACGCACTTCGGAGCAAACGCTTGAATATAAAACCGGCTCTTGCAGGGACTCGGCCTGGCTGCTGGTGCAGGTACTGCGTCACCTTGGACTCGCCAGCCGGTTTGTTTCGGGATATCTGGTGCAATTTTCAGACGGAGCCACGGAAGGTTCCGCCGATCTGCATGCGTGGGCGGAAGTCTATATTCCGGGAGCGGGCTGGGTTGGACTCGATACCACCTCGGGCTTGCTGACCACCGAGGGGCATATTCCGCTCGCGTGTACGTCACGACCCGCCGACGCGGCCCCGGTAACAGGAATGGTAGGAGCAAATTTCGCTACGATCGAATATGAAAGTCGCGTTTTCCGGCTGTGATATTTCTTTTAAATGGCGGCTACGATCTCACTTTCGAAAAGTGGATATTCCTTCTCACCGCCGTAAGCAGCCCGACAGTAGTAAATTCTCTTATAATAACGGCGAATTACTAATTTCTGATCCGGATTCGATTTGGCGAATATAAACTGGCCTTCTGTGAACCTTTGGTCTGAGATTGTTTGCTGCATGTTGTCTTTGTGAAAAGGTTAAATTGAATACAGATTCTCATTAATCTTTCGGATTGACAAGGGTACCTGCTGTAAAGGTGCGGATTGTAGCCGGACATACTGTTGCTCAGTTAAGCTTATTTGTTGCAAATTTCACATTTGTACCTGCACCGGCACGTAAATTTAGCGGGAGCAATCGCCATTAATTTCAGCATATTCAAAATGATAGTCAATTACACCGAAGACGGATGGTCGATCGTTTTACAGCGATCTCACGGGCTGCTCGCCGGGCAGATCTGCGCGCATTGGAAAAAAAACAGGCAGCCGGTCAGGTGGGTAGAGACGATGATCGCCACCACCGAGCACGATGATGTGAGCAATGAGCTGGAAGCAGACGATCTGCTGAACGAAAACGGAGGCCCGAAAAATTTTAAAACCAACAAATTCAACAGTGCCAACTGCGACAGCCTGCTGGCGCGCGCTAGCGAAAAGGGACTTTATATTGCGCTGCTGATCTCCCGGCACATGCTCTTTTTATACGAAAGCGACCCGGCTGCGAAGTCGTATTGCAAGAATCTAAAAGAATTGGAGAAAAAATGGATCAAACAGGCGGGTACTACCGCCAAAGAGATTTCGGAAAGCTACGAACTGCTCGAATTTTGCGACGCAATGTCGCTACTGATCTGCCAGGGATTGCAGCAGCCCGAGCAGCGCAGGATCGAGATCAGCAACGGTCCCGACGGAGTTACTTATACGTTATCGGAAGCCAAGAATGGAAACCTTATCGTATCGCCCTGGCCTTTTGAGCAGGATTCAATAACAGTGAACTACGAAGCCCGGAATGTTAATCAGCTGTCTTTCAAAGACGCCGCCGAATTCAGGAAAATCCTGCAAGATACCGAAGTGACCCAACGTGCGCTGACGATTTCGAAGGAAGGGTAAGAGGCACGGACTATGAAACCATCGTACGGAACCTGACCCAACCCAAAACTGAGAATAGCAATATCGCAACTACCAGGGGCAGGGCAGCACTGGTCGCGCTCGTCATACTGTTGTCAGAGAAGTTTTCAATCTCGAATTTTTCCCATTGCTGGCTGCTGGCCGGCGATTCTTTGAATATGGCGGGATAAAACTGCAAACGAAGCTGCTCGTGAAACCGACCCGTTTCGTCCATGAATCGCAGCTGGTTGCTCAGTCCCGAACCTGCTATCTCGTTGAGTTGGATCTGCATATGGACCGAAGGAATGAAGCTGGCAATGCGGGTACTGGCCCGGTTCCGCATTTCAAGTTTCTCGCGGAGCGCCTTCGACTCGCTGGCCGCTTCGTCGTCGCCCATTTGCTGCATCGCATAGTACCACAGCCAGTTAAAATCCTCTTTGGGATAGCCAAAAGTTTTGAACTGCGGGTAGTGATTGTAAAACTTGTCGATCGTCGCTTTTTTATCCATATCCCACTTTTCGTGGTATCCGTTTCGCTGCTTCACGGTGGTTTCCATAGCTTCCGGAACAGGGTAGGCGCTTACCAGGTAGCTATTCACCATCGCCGGCAGCACAATAATGAGCAGGATCCACGCCGAAAGCAGCGTCACTGCATTGTAGCTGGAAGATTTGCTCATGGAGGCGACCCAGAAACTTAACGCAAACCAGAAGAGGATGTACAGGAACGAGACGCCGCCGAACAGCCAGAAGCGGGTATTCAGGGGAATTTTGAGAAAAATAACTGCGAGAAAAAGTGTTAAAAACAGTGTAAATACCACTACCAGAAATCGTACTGTGAACAGTTTCAGGATCAAACCAAACAGGTTGCTGCTTTGCACTGCTGCAATTTTCCAAGTACCGCTTTCCCGTTCTTCGGAAATGATATTGTAGGTAAATGCAATGATAAAAAGGGGAAAAAGATAGATCAGAACAAAACTGAAATCGATATTGCCCAGCAGCAGGTTGCTCGGATTTTGAAGATCTGCGTCGTATTTCTGGCCCTCCAAACCCCTGATCGTCACACTCTGAATGGAAGGGTTCACGTCGCGCTGGCCGATTGAAAGACTATTGATTGGCTCGGTCTGGTTGACGAGTGAAAACTTGACGTAATAAAGCAAAAGACCCAGCTCATCGGGGTGGTATTGCACATTTTTGCTGATATGCGCTTTCTGGTAAGCCGCAGTAGCTTCCACATTTTCAGCCTGTTTTGCAAGAAACTGGTTGCCTACTACAAGACTCACAAGTCCGGTGATGATCAGAAATGCAATGCCAATCTTTACGCCGGAAGAAGACAAGAAATTTTTAAATGCTAGCTTAAACATACTTAATTCACTTTCAGCTCTTTAGATAATATCTCAATCATAAAATACAGCAGGCCGATCCAGAACAGCAATGCAAAAAAGCTGGTGGTCTCATGCTCGAATACCGTGTTCACCATCGGCTGGACATATTTAAATTCCGGTACTTCTTCCCAGTGTTTCTGATCGATCACAACCGGTTTTTCATCCGGGCCTGGCTTTTTGTTGCTGATGTATTTGATCTGTAACTCATTCATTTTCTGCGCCATCGCATACCGGTAAGCTTCCGCCTGCTTTTGAAAATCGGTATAGGTACGGTAGTCCGTCCCGGCAAGCGACATCGACAAGTTTTTGATCGCCACAAACGGATCCAGAAATGCCGTCGCTTTCAAAAAGCTGTTTTGAGCATCGTAAACGCGCAACAGGTTGTCAAAGTGACTATTGTAAATACGCGCGCTGATCTTTTCGCCCTCGGCCATTACAAATCCGCTGTAATTGAATGGCAGCTGGCTAGTAGAATCTACGCCATAAGCTGTTAGTAGCGAATCTTTTAAGGCTTTGTAATGAATATCGTCGGGATTATGACTATCGCCCTCTTTGAGAACATCCTTTTCAATATTGGCCAGAAAAGTGACTTTCACAGGCGCAGGATAAAGGTAGGAACCCAGTGCCTGGGAAGCGCGCGGGAGCACGATTGTGAGCATCAGCCACAGACCGATTAGCGAGATGAGTGCCGATTTAGAAGTTTTGCTGGCCGCCGAAACCAGCACGGCGATCACGCAGAACAGTAGCAGGTAAATGCCGTAAGACAGGAAAACCAGTAAAAGTCTGACCGTTTCATCGGAGGTAATATGCCCGTCTTGAAGGAAAAACCACAAAACAAAAGTGACGAGCATTACCGGGACAAAAACACCCATTGCGATCTGCGCCAGGCCGATAATCTTGCCTAAAATGAGCTGTTTCCAGCTGATTCCCTGGGTCAGGATGATTTTCAAGGTACCATTTTCGCGCTCGGCGGCTATGCTGGTAAATCCTATAAAAAAGAGTAAAAGCGGGAGCAGGATTTGCAGCACCATCGCCACGCTGATCTCGCCGAAACGAAGCATTCCCGTCGAAAAGCCGGCCTCTGAAAAGTTGACTGAGTTCTGTTTGTGGGCTTCCAGAAAGATCGTATTGCCGAAAAAGCTTTCCATTCCCGAGTCAAAAATGCTCAGCGGCGCTTTGGGACGGAATGCGAAATTCCCGTAATGCGCCATGCGATGGGGATGTTTGTCGGGATTATCCAGCCAGTCATGCCGCGTTTCGGTCTGGTGGTGCGCGGTGCTTTCGTTTTGTTTGACAAATCCCGACCAACTGGTGATCACTGCGTAGGTGATCAGAATACCGATAAATAAAATGAGCAAATATACAGCCCTGTTTTTCAACGCATTACTACGGAAATTTCGGGCGATTAATAATTGAGGAGGCATGCTGGACTTCTTTACCAAATTGAAAAATAGCACTCTTGCAGAAATGTGGAGCTGCTCAAACCGTCTGCAAATACAGCTGTTCGAGCTCGTTGGCTGAAATATCCTGCGCACTGATCGTCGAGACCAGGTTTCCCTGCCGCATAATACCGATGCTGGTAGCCACTTCGCGCGCCCTGAAAATATCGTGGGTCGCCATCAGGATCGCGGTACCTTCTGCGGCAAGTGACCGGATAATTTCGGAAAATTCGTTGGAAGCCTTGGGATCCAGCCCGCTCGTGGGCTCGTCGAGGAGCAGTACTTTCGCTTTTTTGGCCACAGCAATAGCGATACCAACCTTCTGCCTCATCCCTTTCGAATAGCCCGCCAGCTTCTGGTCAAACGATTGCGATTGCAAACCGGCATGCGCCAGCAGATCACTGAGCTGCTGCTTTGAATAATTGAAACCTGCCAGTGAAGAGAAGTATTGCAGGTTTTCGAGGCCGGTCAGATTTGGATATAATGTGACCGTTTCGGGAATATAGGCAAGGTGCTTTTTGATCTCCTGCGGATGCTCTTCCACGGCGATTCCGTTGATGAGCGCACTGCCGCTGGTCGGTTCGATAAACCCAAGAAACAGGTTGATCGTAGTCGTTTTCCCAGCTCCGTTCTGACCCAGCAATGCAAAAATTTCACCGGGCTTGATGATCAGATTCAGGTTGTCAAGTGCAAGATGTGAGCCGTATCTCTTCGTTAAGCTTCTCGCTTCGAGCATATTCTGTTTCGATTACTATTCTAAAATGCAAAATGTTGCTGCATTCTCTAATGCAACAACATTGCAAATATAGAAAGATCTCTTTATGCAACAGTGTTGCGCGAATATTTTTCCATAGCAGATAATACTTACTACTTTTTAATCGGGGCTTTTTTAAAGAACTTTTGCTTGGGCGAATCTTTTTTTACGAAATTCTTCACCGCATCAGCCAGCTCGATAGGGTAGTCCGATTCAATGATCGAAGCCCCGTCCCGGGCAATAGCCTGGTAAGCCGCCCGCCGCTCTTCAGCCGTTTTGAGTTTATCATAAGAAGAGGCCGCCGAAATCATGCACATTGCGCCCGCATTATTCAGCAACGTGTACAATTCTTTGTTGTCAGGCTTCACGTGCGGGCCAATGTATGCGATCATTTGCGTGAAAGGAACACCCGCTTTCTGATAGTCTTCGAACTCTTTTTTAGTTTTGATAAAAGCTGAAAACACGCTGTTCTTATTGTTTTTCAAATAAAATAAGGCTTCATCTGGGTGATGCACGGTCATCATCACGAAGTTGTCGGCTTTGTGCTTGCGTATCAGATCGGCCGTCATTTGCAGGGGTACATCCTTGTGGTCAAGGTTCAGTATCGTTTTCCCACGCCCCCATTCAATTACTTCCGACAATGTTGGAATCGCAAAGTCGGTTACATTTCCCTCAGCATCTTTGAGCCGGATATCCTTCAATTGCGCATAGGTATAATCCGAGAGTTTTCCTTTCCCGGTGGTAGTGCGGTCCAGCGTCGCGTCGTGCATGAGTACCATCACGCTGTCCTTGGTCAGCCGCGGGTCGATCTCGAAAAATGCCGGCGTATGTTTCAGGGTATTTTCAAAGGTAGCAATCGAGTTTTCGGGAAAACCTTTCACCATTCCGCCCCGGTGGCCGGCGATCAGCAGCACGTCATTTCCTGTGTATTTAAAGAATGCTTGCAGGTCTTTCGCAGATTTCAATTTCAGTACGTTGATCTCGCTTTGTGCCTCTGCGGCTTGTAAGCCTATTGTTAACACTGATAGAAATACTGTCAAAGTGCGAAAGCTGCGTCTTTTCATAATAAAATTCATCGGGCATTGAGTTTAAGCAGACTGAATTCGCCTGCATCGTCGAGATTGAAAATAGTGATGGTGGAATTATCCTGGACCAGCCGGCGGTAGTTTCTAAGCGGCATACCGAGTTTCCACGCCATGTAAAAGCGGTTTAGTCCATTATGCGCCACGACCATGATCGTTTTGCCGTCGTGTTCTTTTTGTTTTTGGTTGAAAAAGTCATCTACCCGCTGCACGATCTCCAAGGCTGTGTTTCCTGTTTCGCCGGCACGGGTATGTTCCGGATTTTCGGCCCAGGCATTCCAAAGTGCGGGATTTTCGGCCACGAATTCAGCCCGTGTCTTTCCTTCCCAGTTTCCGAAATTTGCCTCCATCAATCGTGGGTCAGCAGTTACTTCTCTTTCACCGGAAGCAATGCGGGCAGTGAGATAGGCGCGTTGCAGGGGAGAGGAATAAACGGCGTCGAAATCAATACCTTGCAACAATGCCGCCGCCGCGTGGGCTTGTTGTACCCCTTTTTCGGTGAGGCCGATATCGGTTGTGCCGCAGTAGCGATTGCCGTCGGCATTGTAGAATGTTTCTCCGTGGCGGAGCAGATATACAGTCAGCATAGTTTCTTTTTTGTCAGGTAAAAACCACTGTTTAAATGTAGTTTTTGTCAACTAGTTTTTTCTTAAAATTCTGATAGCCAGATTCGTAACTGTCTGTCAAATCTGGAATAGGTTGTACTACTTTTTCCACGTGGGTCATCGCTTTTGCGGCATTGGTCAATGTACTGAAATAACTTCCCGCCGCTGCCACGATCGCCGCGCCTGCCGCCCCTGTAACCTGCCCGCATTTGTAAACCGGCTTGTTGAGCACACTCGCCCGGATCGTAAGCCAGGTATCGCTGTTACTGGCGCCGCCTGCGGTGAATACGGCATTGACCTTCTCGCCCGAAAGCTGTTCGATCAGCTCGTAGGAAAGCCGCTCAATGTAGGCAACACCTTCCATATTGGCCGAGAAAAGTTGATTTTTATCAATACCCTCCGGCGCAAAACCGCGCGCTTCGGGAGCAATGAAAGGGAATCTTTCGCCCGCCTGCATCAGCGGGTAGGAGATCAGTGAGGTCGGGATCAGATGTTCCGCGGCTTTGTTTAGTTCAGGTAATTGATCCTGAAAACCGCTACTGATCCAGTCTGCACCGGTATTGCTTGCACCGCCCGGCATCCAGTAACCTTCCGGGTGCCGGTGAGAATACAGGCGGCCGAGCGGATCTTTGATCTCGCGCGTGGTAACACCTTTTACCACCAGCGTAGTGCCAATCGTCGTATTCCAGTCGCCCGGCGCCACTGCACCGGAGGCAACCTGAGAGGCGCATCCGTCGGTCATGCCTGCGATGATCTGTATTTGAGGTAGTTGCAATTCGCGGGCAAGTTCGGGCACAAGTTTTCCGATCATTGTACCCGATGGAAACACCGCTTGCAGCCATTCTTTTTTGACAGGAAGCTGCTCGTGAATATAAGCTGGCCAGGTTGCGCACGCCACGTCAAATCCGGATTTCAATGCGTTTGTAAAATCGGTCACACGGAAATTGCCGCTCAACTTGCCGATGATAAAGTCCGTTGCGTGTACCCAGGTTGTGATCCGGTCCACTTTTTCAGGGTAATTTTTAACAAACCAAACCATTTTAGACAAGCCGCTAGATGCATTGAAGCCCTTATAACCGCCGGGATTGAATTCTTCGGAGAGCTGGCGGCACAATTTTCCCTCCTCCGTCGAACGCGGGTCGCTGTACATCAATGCATTGTGGACCGGCTCGTTGTTTTCATCCAGCGGAATCACAGTACCCGAAGTAGAAGTGACCGAAACTGCCTGAATAGCCTCTAAGTGAATACTTCCACTCACAGCATCCAGCATTTCATGCAGGCAGAGCAGGCAGCTATCCCACCAAAGCGCAGGCGATTGTTCCAGCCTGGATGTTTCGGTTAATGGAAAAACTTTCTCCGCGCCGGCATAAGTGTGGCCCTTTTGATCCAGCAGCACCACACGCACACCCTGCGTTCCGACATCGATCCCTATAAAATATACATTCATGAAAGCACCGATTTAAACGTTGCCCGCGTCTGTTTCCACTGCTGGTACCACTGTTTCTGAACCTCGGAATCCTGCGGAAAAACTACTTCCAGAATAGCTGGAACCTCATTTTCAATACCTAGTGCAGTATTGCAAACTTGTACGCCGCCCGTCACCGAGGCTTGCCGGTAATTATCGCGCAGCATCACTTTTTTACCAATCAAGTTGGCCAGAAACTGCCGCAGAACCTTACTCTGAACACCGCCTCCGCAAACCCAGATATGGTCCTGGTTATGTGGCGTAACGTCACACAGGCTTTTGTAGTTTTCGTAAATGCTGCAAGCAATATCCCAGAGCGTCGCCAGTACAAAATGTCCTCTTTTTAACTGGTGGGAAACGGGTGTATTGAAAATAAACCCGCCCCGGATGAGCGGCGATTTTTCATCTGCCAGCAGCGAGCCAAGCGCTGCAATGCATTGATTTTCATCGATCTCGGCAACCTCCCGTTCTATGATTTCATAACTTTCATTGGGGTAAAAAATCTCTTTCAGCCGCTGGTAATTCAACCCGGTAACCCCTGCATTGGCTTCGAGTAAAAAGCTTTGCTGGTCGGTGTGGCGGCTTGTCCACGTTCGCTGGGCGTCGTCGAGCACGTAGTTACCCGAAATACTGATCACCGGCGTGGTTGTTCCTGAAACCACTACCATATCGTCCACCGAAGGCTGCATACTCATGATCGCAAGCTGAGTATCCGATCCGCCGACGATAATCCGTGCATTGGGAGAGATATTAAGCGCATTTGCCACCTCCGTTTTGATATTGCCTAACGTAGTTCCGCAGGCGTGCAGCGGCGGGAGCAAATTGGTATTTAATGCAAATATTTTACATAAATCCGCCGACCACGACCCTTTATCAACATCATATAAAAGCGTTTCGCAAGCCTGGGAATGCTCGTAGCCGATCACGCCGCTGAATTTGTACTGGACCCAGTCACTGATGCTCATGAAAGTTTGCACGCGATCCCAGTATTCCGGCAGCCTGTTTCGTAAACCGACCAGCTTCAACGCTGAAAACAGCGAGGTAGGGTAGCGGCCAGTCAGTTGGTAAATCGAGCTCTTATCTTGCATTTCATCTTCCCATTCGCGGCCGCGGTGGTCGATATTGGGCATTCCGATCAGTGAATTTCCGGCTGCGTCAATAACCACGATACCTTCCCGCTGACTGGTCGCAGTAATGGCAGCAATCTCGACCGGGCCGGTTTCGGCGAATAGTTTTTGTGTTAAAGTATTGATCTGCTGCCACAATGCATCGGGTGAAAAATAGATCGATTCGGGGTAATGCAGGTCCTTTTCGTAACGCGCATCTTCACTAACTACCCCCAGCACAAGTCCGCTGCTGTTCGCAACCGCGACGCGCACATTGCCTGTACCGACATCGACGATCAGGTAATATTTGTCTGATTTCATCGCTGGATGCATTAAAATGTTTTAACCGAAAGTACCTCCTTGTTGACCAGCTGCCGGATCCCGTGATTTCCTTCGGCAAAAAACTGACGCAGGTTTTTGTTCATAATATCGGCATGATGGTCTTCCACTTCGAAAGTCGCGCCTGCAATGTGCGGCGTGGCGAGTACGTGGGGGTGATGGATCAGTTTGTAGTCCAGCTCATCGGGTGGTTCATGGTCAAAAACGTCGAGGATCGCCCCGCGGATAAGGTCATTTTCTATTGCATTCAGTAATGCTAATCTGTCCACCACCACAGCGCGGGCGGTATTGACGAATATCGAATCCTTTTTCATGAGACTAATCAGACTTTCTCCGATCATCCCCTCCGTTTCCTTGTTAACCGGCAGGTGAATGGAAACCACGTCGCTCGTACTGAACAGTTCGGGCAGATCGACCTTCTTGTAAGTCTCTTCTTCGGAGGTATAAAACGGATCATAGTATTGAATATCAGCTGGAAAATGGCGGAGCAGATTGGCTATCGTTTGCCCAACCGCGCCGAAACCAACCATTCCGATCCTCTTGCCGGCAATCTCGTTTCCCTTAAATTGAAGGTAGGATGTATGCGCGCCAGCCTCCCAGTTTTCACCTTCCAGCCACGCAATTGCCGGCAAGGTATTCCGCATCAGGTTAACCAGATTGGCGATAAACATTTCGGCCACTGCCTGCGCATTGCGGGCCGGCGTGTGGAATACCGGAATCTGAAATCTGGTCGCGGCAGCAATCGCTACATTCGAAGGCGTGCCGCGGCAAACTCCTATAAACGCGAGATCGGAACAACTTTCGATCACTTGTTCGGTCACTTCGTCGTGCTCGGTGACCAGCGCTTCTGCATTGGTTTCTTTCAGTAAGGCGATCAGCTCCTGCTGATTGTAGGCGCGTCCCTGTGTTTTCCAGGGTTTATAAATAATCTCCCCAAACTGCTTTTCCAGCGCGTCAAGGGCTTTTTGATGATAAGGTGCGGTGACTAGGACTTTCATATTTTCGGTTTTAGCATTTGAATATAGTAGTAAACAAAAGGGTCAGGAACGGACGGGACCGGTGCTGGTAACAGAAAGGATATGGTCCTGCGGCAAGGTGATGAACCTGGTTAAAATGGCGCTGATAAAGTAGAGTACCGCCAATATCCAGACCACTCCTTCACTACCGATCGTGCCGATAAAAACGCCGACGATAGCCGGCCCGATGAAAACAGGTAAGCCGGCTCCCAGATTTAAAATCGCCATCGCAGCCCCTTTTTCTTCTTTAACCAAAGAAGGAACCAATGCGGAAAGCGGCACATAACCTGCCAATAAACCGCCCCAGAGCACGCCGCTGCCCATTACGAGCCAGAAACTGCCGTCGAACCAGACGGGTGAATAGTAAAACAATAGCGTAGTGATCCCGCAGCCAACCCCGCCAAACCACATGATCGTATTGCGCCAGCCCAGCCTGTCGCCCACAAAGCCGAATATCAGGTTGAAAATAATATTGCTCGTGAAAATGGTACCCCAGATCTGCAACCATTCTTTGGTTGAAAAACCGTGTTCAGCAAGGTATATGGGCAGAAAAACGGGGAATGCAAATTGGGCGGTGGTATTGATTATACGTACAATGCCGCCGATCAAAACCTTCGGTTCTTCCTGCACGATCGTGAGCCCTTTCAGCAATTCTTTTGCTTTTGTAGATGTGCTGTCCAGTAGAGAAGGCGATTTAAACTGATCTTTATTTAACACCAATGCAAAAAATGCACCCACTAAAACCCAGAAAATAGAAGTCCAGAGCGTGTTTTGATACCCCAAATTGTCAATGGCCCAGCTGGAATAATACGCGCCGAGCACATTCAGACCGCCTGTGAATACAAACCAGAACCAACCCACCGCGCGCCCCAGCTGGTTTTGCGGCGTACGGTAAGTGATCCAAACCAGAAATGAATACGCAAAAAGCGGATAACCAAAGCCGCGTATTGCGTAAGTGAATAGCATGATCGGGAAGTTGAGCTGCTGCATACCCAGTCCGACAAAGCCGATCGTGCCGATCACATACAGCAAAATGCCCAGCAGCATTGCTTTTCGGGGACCGTAACCCTCCGCGAGGACGCCGGAAAACCACGAAGAAATGGCGATGGTGACGCCATAAACTGTGAAGAGCGAGGCGGATTGCTGAATGCTCATGCCGTGTTCGAGCAGGTAGGGGCTGAGCCAGCCTTGCTCTACGCCGTCACCCATCATAAAGATGAGAATGCCAATATAACCCCAGGCAAGGTGTTTGGGCATGCCGGCTTTGTCTGCCAGTGAAGTCATTTTGTAGAAGTGTTAAGGGTTAGGAAATTAAGGGATAGGAATAGTGAAAATCGATACTTGTAATATAAGAGGTTTTGTTAGGAATGATCTGTGTGAAACTTGATATAAACAAAGCTAATTAAATAATGTGAAACAAATTAAAAGAAAATTAAAGTAATTTTAAGCGACTTATCAGCTTATGAAGACGATCACAGAAAGGCACCAGCTCATTTTACAGGAGTTAAAAAAAACGGGCATTGTAAATATTCTCGAATTATCGGATCTGATGCAGGTTTCGGGGGTGACGATCCGGAAGGATTTGAAAATCCTGGAAGATAAAGGATTGCTTTACCGGACGCATGGCGGCGGCTCGCTGCATAATCCCTACGCGATTGAAAGGCCGATCAATGAGAAGCAGTTTATCAATGCAGAGGAAAAGCAGCGGATCGGGAAGGCTGCGGCGGAACTGATCCTGCAAAATGATTCGATCATGATCGGTTCGGGTACTACCGTTTTTGAGCTGGCCCGCACCCTTTATCCCGCCAAACAGATCACTGTGATCACGCCGGCTTTGAAGGTCGCATTGGAGCTGAGTAACCGGCCGAACGTGGAAGTATTGCAGCTCGGCGGGCTGATCAGGCAGAATTCGTCGTCGGTCGCAGGTTTTTACGCAGAATATATTCTGGCCAATATCTCTTGCGGGATTCTGTTTATCGGGGTTGACGGGATCGATCCGGATTTCGGGTTGTCGATCAGCAACCTGACTGAGGCGGGGCTGAACCAGAAAATGATCAGTACTGCGCAAAGTGTTGTGGTTCTCGCAGACCACACGAAATTCGGGAAACGTGGCATTGCCAAAATCTGCGAACTGGATCAGGTCCATTATATTGTTACCGATCAGCAGACGAGTGCGGATACTGTAAAAAGTCTGGAAGAGCGTGGGATCAAGGTGATTATTGCCTGATCGCTGTCTCAGGATAAATAAAGGATAATGCGTCCGGTAGTGATATTTAGCATTGCATTGACTTCTAGTTGCAAATCATCCACGATATCCGACAGCTATGCATATTGACAGAAAAACTTTCCTGAAAGAACTATCCCTGTTGACCGGCGTTTCAATGCTGGCCAGAAATGTTTCGGCTGCGGGGCCGCTCGCTGCCAAACCGGAAATGAAGCTGGGTTTGGTAACTTATTTGTGGGGAAAGGACTGGGACGTGCCTACGATCATCAAAAATTGCACGGATACCAAAATCCACGGTGTAGAGCTGCGGGTGGAGCACGCGCATAACGTAATGCCCGAGCTGAGTGCGGCGGGCAGGGTAGAAGTGAAGAAGAGATTTGCAGACAGCCCGGTCAAGATTGTGGGACTTGGCACCAACCAGCAATACGATTATCCCGACCAGGCTAAACTGAAAGCTTCAATCGAGCGGACGAAGGAATTTATCAAGCTCAGCGCGGATATCGGCGCGTCGGGTGTGAAAGTGAAGCCGAATGCATTGCATAAGGAAGTACCTGCGGAGAAAACTTTGGAGCAGATAGGGAAATCACTGCATCAACTGGCTGGATATGCGGCTGATATGGGCCAGCAACTCCGGCTGGAAGTGCACGGCGAAGAAACCCAGGAGCTGCCGAATACCAAAAAGATCATGGAATACGCCAGCCACCCCAATGCGAAGATCTGCTGGAACTGCAACCCGCAGGATTTGAATGGCGCAGGTTTTCAGTCCAATTTTGATCTGGTGAAACAGTATTTCGGCGATACGCTGCACGTGCGCGAGCTGGACCGGACGGACTATCCATATAAAGAACTGATCGCCAACCTGATCAAAATGAATTACAAAGGCTGGGTATTGCTAGAATGCCACACGAACCCGGCAGACAAAGTAAAATCCATGCATGAGCAGCGGGCTGTTTTCGACAGAATGGTCGTTTAAAAAGGAAACAGTTTAAAGTATCGCTTTAACGAAAGCTATTTGTATCGAAAGAAAACTATCGTAATGAAAAAAAGCATTTTCCTGCTGCTACTGGTCTTTGTCTGCCTCGGTGCAGCTCCCAAGAAAACTACCTGGGTCGCAATCGGCGATTCGATCACTTATCTGAATGATCACAAAGACGAAACCGGCGACCGGGTTACGAAAGGTTATTTGAGTCTGATCACTGAGAAATACCCTGATATCGAATATATTAACAAAGGGTACAACGGCTGGACATCGACTAACATCGCCGAAAAGATCGAGTCGCTGGAACTGGTGGAAGCAGATGTTTACACCGTTTTTCTGGGTACGAACGATTGGTGGCAGGGAAAGCAGATCGGGACAATTGCCGATTACGAAAACCAGAACGGTGCTTCTACGGTGTACGGTGCATTTCGGGTGATTACCAACAAGTTGAAAGCGTTAAACAAGAACGCTCAGATCATCCTGATCACGCCGATGCAAAGGGGAGATTTTGTTTACATTAATAATCCCAAAAATAACGCGCACGGATCCTACAAGCCAAAACGTGACCAAACGCTTGAACAGGTGGCGAATGCGATCCTGGAAATTGGTGTGCTGGAAAAAATTCCGGTTGTAGACCTGTACCATGAAAGCGGCATTAACCTCGATAATATGGTTAATTTCAAAAGGCTTAAAAACCCGGAAAATGGCGAGTACGTGAATTACACTTATCCCGATTACACCAATATCCCATTCGACCCCGAAAAGGACGAATATCCCTATCCCGCCGAAGCGACCAATATGACCTACGACGGGCTTCATCCCTCAGATAAAGGCTACGAAGTAATTGCTAATATGCTGACAGACAAATGGAAAGGTCTTAATTAGTGAACTGTTTCAGGCTGCCGAGGAGGTTGTACATGGCGGTATTGATCCCGTCGTTGTCAGCTTTCAGCAATTTCAGTTCTTCTTCCAGTTCGGCGCGTTTTTTTCTGTTGTTTTCTGCCTTGATCAGTACTTCCTGCGAAGATATAGTCTCGTTTTCCTTGGCGCTGATACGCTCCGGGCTGTGCACCGGGGATACACCGTCGAGCGTGGTAATATGCGCGTCGTATTTGTTGTCCGAAACAGTGATGGTCAGATCGAATCTTGCGTAGGCGAAGCGCGCGTGAATAAGCGGTACGTAGCTGGTAATGCGCAATATGCCTGC
Source organism: Dyadobacter sp. CY343 (assembly GCF_021390335.1). Lineage (GTDB taxonomy): Bacteria > Bacteroidota > Bacteroidia > Cytophagales > Spirosomataceae > Dyadobacter. Next base: position 101,679 of record NZ_JAJUXK010000002.1, read on the forward strand.
TTTCGGATCTTCAAAAGTGACGGCATTCTGATAGTTGCCAAACGTTTTTCCCACCCAATCCTGCGTTTTTTTGAAAAGCTCGTCTTTCGAAAGATTGGGTTGTCCTGAATCTGAATAATGAATCTGTTTGTCAGCGTCTAACGGAAGATAACCGTCCTGAGCGAATACGTGACCGAAGGAAAAAAGGATCAGAAGGGAAGCGAGATATTTCAAAGTGTTATGCGTTGATTAGTGGGTAAAGATAAGTGAAAAGGCAAACTATCGGCTTTCAAGTGGTTTTAGTTTCAAAAGATCATTTGTTTCGTTACTTTTAAACTACACTAAAATCGACAGGTTATGAGGTACTTAAAAACATTTGCACTTGCATTAACAGTTGTATCGCTCGTATCATTTACAGTTCTTCACCACGGCTGGGCCGATTATGATCAAACCAAACCTGCTGATTTCAAGACTAAAATTGAGGAAGCGGTATACGAAAATCCGCACGTACTCGCGAAGGTTAAATACAAGAAAGATGTGATCACCGTATTTCTAGCCCCTACCAGCCGCATGACCGACCGCGGACTCACGGCTGATATGATCACGAAAGGTACCGATGTGAGATTGGTCGCTTATCCGCACAAAACAGAGAAAAATGAAATGCGCGCAGAACGCATTTTTGTGGACGGGAAAAAATTTGAGCTGCGCTAGTGGAATTACTCGAGTGGCTTGAAAAATCTTCCTGGGCTGTCGGTATCCGGCAATCTTTGTATCTATACCCGGTATTGGAAATCATCCATATACTGGGTATAGTTATGTTGGTCGGCGCCGCTTTTTTGTTTGATCTTCGTCTCTTGGGATTTTCCAAAAACTTGCCGGTAGCAGGATTGGCAAAGCATTTGTTACCCTGGTCTCAACGCGGCTTGATCCTCATTATTCCTTCCGGACTGCTGCTTTTCATCACCAATGCCCAAGCGCTGGGCACGGATTTCACTTTTTGGTTAAAGATTACATTGATCGCAGTTGGCGCATTAAATGCGTGGGTATTTCACAGATTTATTTACAAAATACCCGGAGTTACCCTCGGCGAAATCGAGCTTCCGGCTTCTTCCAAACTGTCTGCATTGATTTCGATTTCTGTCTGGATTGCGGTGGTTGCCTGCGGGAGGCTGCTGGCATATTGATGGTTTTTTTATTGTTCTTCGTTTTCAAGCTTCCTTCGTCCTCGCTCCTTTCTGCATTTGGCAAAGCTTCGCTGGTCATCATGTACCTGCATCAGGGATTGCAAATTGCATTGCGGGACCAAGGATATGCGGATACTAACTTGCGTATTGCAGTTGCACTTTTACTTCCCTTGCTCTTTTATCTGGCTGCAAATCATTGGAGTGTCAGCCGGGCTTTATTGCTCGGATCGCTTTCGGATCAAAAAAGTTTTTTGGGTAAATTTACAAGCCGGTCCCTATAAAGCGTGATAAAGAGCATGTAGGAATGTAATATTTTACCGGGTCCAATTTCGTTTGGGCTAACTATTACAAAATCAGCTCCACCAGCATATCGTACCGAACATCATGCAATGTATCTGAGAGCCAGTCTCTTACAATGTACTTGAAGAATAGCATCGGCGGTTCGTGCTGACTTACAGCATTCTGGAAATATTCAATGGCAATTTCAGTATCACCCAAAGTTGCATGCACAATCCCCATATCGTAATTTGATACTACCTGCGTTTTGCTCAATGCATTCATTTGGGTCAATATATCCCGCGCACTTTCATGCTCGCCGGACAGTCCGAACAATGCGCCGCAGGCACTTAATGTAATGCCGTTATAATTTATTTCGAGTGCCGTTTCGAGTGCTTCCTGAGCGGCGGGGTAATCTTTTAATGTGATCAGATTGGCGCCCGTGATCATGTGCCCGCCCCAGAAATTCGGTTCCAGCGCGGTTAGTTTTCTTCCTTGCGCAATCGCACTCTCGAAGTTGGCGGATAGCCAGTAAACATATCCTGCATAAAAGTTATTGATCAGCGAGAACGGTTCCAGTTCAAGTGCCGTCGCGATTTCTTTTTCGGCCATGGAAGCGTGGCCCAGCAGTCCCCAGTACAATGCAAACTGCACGTGCAGCTCGGCGGTATTCCAGTTCAGGTCGGTCGCTTTTTTGAATGCATTCGCCGCGCTGCCGAAATCCCATTCATACAGCATTTGCATTCGAGCCAATGCAATATAGCTTTCGGCAATTTCATCGTCGAGCGCAAGTGCCTGCGCGGTGGCTTCTTTCATCAGCGGCAATGCTTTTGCAGCAGGCATGTGCCTGTAAAACCACATATTCAGGTAGCAGGAGGCAATTCCGGCGTAGGCAATTGCATAAGTAGGATCGAGCTCAATTGCCGCTTCGAAGTAGCCGATTGCTTTTTGGTACTCGTCGCCTCCGGCAAATTTATTATGGTAAAACCGTCCGCGCAGGTAAAGCTGGTACGCATCCTTATTATTGGTATACCGCTTGAAAGTAAGCGCAGGCTCTTCGCCAAGTAGCTCCACTTTGATCGCGCCCAAAATAGCCAATCCAATTTCATCCTGAATATCAAAAATATCATCCAGCGCACGGTATTGCTCCGACCAGATCACCGTTCCGTCGGCTGCATGCACCAGCTGCGCATTGATCAGCAACTGGTTACCTTTACTCGCCACGCTACCTTTTAAAAAGTGTTTTACATTCAACTGCTCGCTAATCGATTGGAAATCCTCGCTGCTACCTTTAAAAGTGAACGAAGAAGTTCGGCCTGCTACCTGTAATCCAGGTACCCGGCTCAATACATTGATGATCTCTTCGGTGATCCCGTCACTGAAATATTCCTCTTCGGGATCGTTGCTGAGGTTGGCAAATGGCAATACGGCGATGGATGGTTGCATGGTCACTAGTAAGCGCTGAATTTCTGTTCAATTATGCCAATATAGGCAATTTTCGAATGTTTTCTGGCGGAGGTTGTATTCAATGGAGTTGCTTAGCTGGCTCTAATTTGTCGAATGGATGGTTATCCCATTGCGGAACCAGGGTAGGATTTTGACGGTTGTTAAAGGGAATATTGTTCACACTTTTAAATAAACAACCTGCATTTGATATGAAAATTGAACCAGTATATACCGCAAAAGCAACAGCTACCGGCGGACGGAATGGAAAAGTGAAATCCGAAAATGGTGTGCTCGACATTGATGTGCGGGTACCCAAAGAAATGGGCGGTCCGTCGGGCGAGTACCTCAATCCTGAAATGCTTTTTGCCGGAGGGTATGCTGCTTGTTTTGACAGTGCTTTGAGCCTGATCATGCGCCAGGAAAAAATTACGGGCGTAACTACTTCGGTGACTGCGGCTGTGAGTATTGGTAAAATTGAGAATGGCGGGTTTGGATTGTCGGTGGTGCTGGAAATTGAAGCACCGGGACTTGAAAAAGAGCAAACAGAAGAGCTCGTTAAAAAAGCACATCAGGTTTGTCCATATTCCAATGCAACCCGCGGCAACGTGGATGTGGAGCTGATCGTGAAGTAAGTATTTCAGCCTGAAGGCATTAATTCGAAAGACAGAAAAGACGTTCATTACTAGCCAAAAAGCCAAATTAGCGTTACCTTTGCGCCATAATTCGATACCATGATCTACTTTTTTGCAGACAAACAGAACACTGTTTTTGCGGTCCAGATAGAGCGAACGCTAACAGAATCAGATACTTCCAAATTAAGCTGGCTTTTTGGCGGCGCAGAACTCCGGGATGAACAAACCATCACGGAGTTTTTTGTTGGTCCGCGAGCAGCGATGATTACGCCTTGGAGCACCAATGCGGTGGAGATCACCCAGAATATGGACATTCAGGGTATCATCCGCATTGAAGAATTCAAGAAAGTCGACGCTGACTTTTCGGGTTTTGATCCAATGCTTTCGCAGAAATACAGCGAGCTGAACCAGGAGCTTTACACGATCAACATCGCGCCGGAGCCTATTAAGGAAGTGGAGGATATTGCTGCTTATAACAAGCAGGAGGGACTTTCGCTGAGCGATGAAGAAGTTGGGTACTTAGATAATCTGGCCGAAAAACTCAATCGCAAACTGACGGATTCAGAGGTTTTTGGTTTCTCTCAGGTTAACTCCGAGCACTGCCGCCACAAGATTTTCAATGGTGTGTTTGTGATCGATGGAGAGGAGCAGCCGGTTTCTTTGTTCAAATTGATCCGCAAAACTTCTGAGGCGAATCCTAATTCGATCGTTTCGGCATATAAAGATAACGTAGCATTTCTGGAAGGTCCGGTTGTGAGGCAGTTTGCTCCGAAACGGCCAGATGTTCCTGAATTTTACGAGATAAAAGATTTTAAATCAGTTATTTCCCTCAAAGCGGAGACGCACAATTTCCCGACTACGGTCGAGCCTTTCAACGGTGCTGCGACTGGTTCGGGTGGTGAAATTCGTGACAGGCTGGCGGGCGGACAAGGTTCACTTCCTTTGGCGGGAACGGCGGTTTACATGACTGCATTGTCGCGTTTGGAGGAAGGTCGCCCCTGGGAAAATGGTGTGGAAGAGCGTCAGTGGTTGTATCAAACACCCATGGATATCCTGATCAAAGCTTCAAACGGAGCGACTGATTTTGGAAATAAATTCGGTCAGCCGCTGATCGCAGGCTCGGTTTTGACCTTTGAACACGAAGAAAAAGGCCGCAAGTTGGGCTACGATAAAGTGATCATGCAGGCGGGTGGTATTGGTTACGGAAAAGCGGATCAGGCGAAAAAGTCGACTCCCGAAGTGGGCGATCAGATTGTGGTAATGGGTGGTGAAAACTACCGGATCGGAATGGGCGGCGCGGCGGTTTCTTCTGCCGATACCGGGGCGTTTGGCTCAGGTATCGAACTCAATGCGATCCAGCGTTCCAATCCTGAAATGCAAAAACGTGTTGCCAATGCAGTGCGTGGCATGGTGGAAAGCGATAATAATACCATCGTTTCAATCCACGACCACGGCGCAGGCGGGCATTTGAACTGTCTTTCGGAGCTGGTGGAAGAAACGGGTGGAAACATAGATCTGGACAAATTACCTGTCGGTGATCCTACACTTTCGGCCAAGGAAATCATTGGTAACGAATCCCAGGAAAGAATGGGATTGGTGATCAGCAAGGAAAACCTGGAAACGCTGAAACGCATCGCCGACCGCGAGCGGGCGCCTTTGTACCGGGTAGGAGAGGTGACTGGTTCGCACAGGTTTACATTCGAATCGGCCAAAACGGGCGCGAAACCAATGGACCTGAAAATGGAGGATATGTTTGGCAGCTCGCCGAAGACGGTTATGGCTGACAAATCCATTCAAAGAAATTATGAGCCGGTAACTTATGAAATCGGCAAGTTGCATGAATATCTGGAACAAATGCTGCAACTGGAAGCGGTTGCGAGCAAAGACTGGCTTACGAATAAGGTAGACCGTTGCGTGGGTGGCCACGTTGCCAAGCAGCAATGCGCCGGTCCGCTGCAATTGCCTTTGAATAATGTGGGCGTAATGGCGCTGGATTTTCAGGGTAAAGACGGCATCGCCACTTCGATCGGTCACGCGCCACTTTCTGCATTGATCGACCCGGCAGCGGGTAGTCGCAATGCGATTGCGGAGGCACTTTCCAATATTGTTTGGGCGCCATTAAAGGATAATCTGACGAGCGTTTCGCTTTCGGCAAACTGGATGTGGGCTTGCAAAAATGAAGGCGAGGACGCACGTTTATACAAGGCCGTGAAAGCCTGTTCGGAATTTGCGATCAGTCTGGGAATCAACATTCCGACTGGCAAGGATTCGCTTTCGATGAAGCAGAAATACAAAGATGCCGAGGTAATTGCGCCTGGTACTGTGATCATTTCGGCAGCTGGACATTGCGATGATATCACTGCCGTAGTTGAGCCTGTTTTGAAGAAAAGTGGCGGCTCGATTTACTATATCAACTTATCAGGCGATACTTACAAACTGGGCGGCTCTTCTTTCGCTCAGATTTTGAATAAAATCGGAGATGCTACGCCAGATATTCAGAATGCAGACCAGTTTAAGAATGCATTCAATACCATTCAGCCATTGGTCAAGGAAGGTAAAATCCAGGCGGGCCACGATATCGGCAGCGGCGGATTGATCACGACTTTACTTGAAATGTGTTTCGCAGATCGCGATCTGGGTGCTTCGATTGACCTTTCCGGTTTGGGCGATCAGGATATCATTGAAAAGCTTTTTGCAGAAAATATCGGTATTGTTTTCCAGGCTGAGGAAAGTGTGGAAAATGCTCTTGAAGCAAATGGAGTTAATTTTTATAAAATCGGAAACGTAAATCTGGCTTCGACTTTGACTATCAAAGACGCAGCAGGCAAATGGGATTTCGATATTGATCAGTTGAGGGATGTTTGGTTCAAAACTTCGTATTTGCTTGATATCAAACAAAGCGGCGCGAAGCTGGCGAAAGAGCGTTTTGACAATTACAAACACCACGTACTACGTTACAAATTCCCTGCGCAGTTTCACGGGAAAAAACCTGTTATTGATGAATCAAAACCTCGCCCAAAAGCTGCGGTACTACGTGAAAAAGGAAGTAATTCCGAACGCGAATTGGCCAATGCAATGTATCTGGCGGGTTTTGACGTGAAAGATGTCCACATGACAGACCTGATCTCTGGTCGGGAGACTTTGGAAGATATTCAATTCATCGGCGCAGTAGGAGGGTTTTCAAATTCTGATGTACTCGGTTCTGCCAAAGGTTGGGCTGGTGCTTTCCTTTATAATGACAAAGCCAGAGTGGCGCTGGAAAACTTCTTTAAGCGTGAGGATACCTTGTCGGTGGGTGTGTGTAATGGTTGTCAGCTTTTCGTAGAGCTTGGCCTGATCAATATGGGTCACGATGTGAAACCAAAAATGCTGCACAATGCAAGTGGCAAGCACGAAAGTATCTTCACCTCGCTGACGATCCAGCCTAACAAATCGGTAATGCTGTCATCTCTTGCAGGTTCAACTTTGGGCGTTTGGGTATCCCACGGAGAAGGTCGTTTCGAATTCCCGTATACCGAGGAACGTTACAGCATTGTAGCCAAATACGGGTACGAAACTTATCCAGCTTGCCCAAACGGTTCCGGCTTCAATACTGCGATGCTTTGCGATGAAACCGGCCGCCATTTAGTAATGATGCCGCACATCGAAAGATCACTTTTCCAATGGCATTGGGCGAATTATCCAGAGGGAAGAAAGGATGAGGTTAGTCCTTGGATTGAGGCGTTTGTGAATGCGCGGGAGTGGGTTGAGGGGCGGCCCGCGTAGGTAGGAAGGAGGAAAGGGAGTAGGGAGGAAGGTTTTATATTATTGGCCCGCTGCGATTTATATTGCAGCGGGTTTTTTGTGGGGGAAAGTGTAGATTTGGGGAATGGATTCTGGCACACTATTAACTTATCTGAATCATGGAAAGACCTGAGATCATTATTTATCAATTTGAAAATGGCAAGAGTTCGGTGGCACTTTATGCTCGGGATGGTGACATCTGGCTGAACCAAAATCAGCTCGCAGAACTTTTTGCCACCTCTAAGCAGAATATCAGTCTTCATATAATTAACATATTAAAAGATAATGAGTTAGACCGAAATTCAGTTGTCAAGGATTACTTGACAACTGCTTCCGATGGCAAAGAGTACAATGTGACTTTCTATTCTCTTGATATGATCCTGGCGATCGGATTTAGGGTGAGGGGCAACCGAGGTACACAGTTCAGGCAGTGGGCAAATCAGAACCTTCGCGAATATATGGTCAAGGGTTTTGTGATGGATGATGAGCGTTTGAAGAATCCTGATGGTCGGCCGGATTATTATGACGAGCTGGTTGCCCGCATTCGGGATATAAGAGCATCTGAAAAGCGGTTTTATCAAAAAGTACGTGACCTGTTTGCGCTCAGTATTGACTACGATAAGACCGACAAAGCCACACAAATGTTTTTCGCAGAGACGCAGAATAAGTTGCTATTTGCGGTAACTGGCGAAACTGCGGCAGAGCTAGTTTCCAGTAGAGCGGACGCTTCAAAACCGAATATGGGACTGATGAGCTGGAAAGGTAATGTAATTCGCAAACAGGATGTCCTGATTGCAAAAAATTACCTGAATGAAGATGAAATGGATAATCTGAATCGCTTCGTGACGGTGTTTTTAGAAACTGCGGAATTGCGCGCCAAAAACAGGCAGCAAATAAAAATGGATTTCTGGCGGGACAATATCGATCGTATCATTGAGTTCAATGACAAAGTTGTATTGCAAGGTCGTGGCAGCATTAGCAATGAACAAATGGAAGCACTCGCTTTCCAGGAATACAAAACATTTGATTTAAATAGAAAGCTAGAAGAAGCTCGGCAAGCCGACAAAGAAGACCTAGCCGAACTTAAAAAACTGGAAGATGAAATCAAAAGAATGAAAGCATAATCAAAAGCCGATCGCCGACAGCCGAAGTCACTTCCTCACATACACCTCCCGAATCTCCCGGTCAACGCCAAGACTGTCAATCTTTTCAAAACCAGTCTGCACAAGCGTATCTCCATTGATTTGGAGTTTGAAATGAAACTGATGATTTTCCCATTCGCGATAATTACAGTATTGCAGGTTCTCCGTATAATCATCACCTTTTAAAGTGTAAGTACCCGCACCAGCGTCAAAAACGGCGGTATCACCTTTGCCCTGGCGAGTATCGTGCTTCATGAAGCTGAAATGTGTATCCGTGATCTGCTTGATCATTTCCTGATCTTTGACGGGAAAGGTTTTAATGGTGTCTCCTTTTTCAATGATCTGGCTAGAGTGCAGGTGCCAGGTTCCGATGATATTTTGTTCTTTCGGTTGGTCTATGGTTTCTGTTTTCGAGGTGCATTGGGTTGCAAAGGCTAGGAGTACGAGGGCTGCGGGTTTGAGATTCATTTAGATTTTGAGGTAAAGGTTAAATGACGATATAAGGATATTTCGGTTAACCTCTACCTGTCCGCAATAATCTCATCTTCCCACCCGTACCAGCTTCCGCACCGTATAACTCTCATTAACCTTCAACCTGCAAAACAGAATTTCACCTGCATTATTTGACAAGTTTTTCACTTCATACTGCCACTTACCTTCTGCATGCGGGTTGTTCACTACTGTTTTCAAGATTTTACCCTGAATGTCAATAACCTCTAATCTCACGTGGCTGTTTTCTTCGGGCACGTCAAACGCAATAGTAAAACTGGAAGTAAATGGATTTGGGTAGGCGGTTAGTTCAAAGCCAGGCAGTTCCGGTTCTTTTTCATTTTCAATTTCATAGCCTTCACGCTGACTTTCGTACTTTCCGACGTTAAGTGCAGCTGATATGTGCCAGTTACCGGTCGCGTCTTTCATGTGACATTTGATACCAAGGTGTTTCCCGTCGGCAATGTACACACTTGCGTTTCCTCCAGGCACGCCGGGTGAATTCATACTCGTAGAGTTCCAGACATATTGGACTCCCCCACCGGGAGCAGTAAGTGTTCTTAATTCTCCATTTTTTGAATAGGTTAATTGCGGCACCCAGCTTGCGGCGATGGGATTAATCAAGGCTCCAATGCTGGCAAACCATTTATTCGCAAGCCAGGTAAGTCCTTTGATTGAACCCGGTCCTTCGTAAAAGTGAGTGGTATCTCCCCGGTATCTATTCACACCAACGATGTTGGTAGTAGCGCCTGAACTTCCGGTTACGTAATCTGTGTCCGGACCATTCAGGTTCGGGGCACCTGGTGCTGCATTGCCCTGACCTGTTCTTACGGTAGCATTCAACGGCCCCCATTTACTTATGGATGCCTTCGAGATATACCACGTGAGGTTGGGTGACCCAAAGTCAGCACGCGATTTTGCAATTACTGCCTGTAATTTGGCCTGGTAGTCCGCGGCGCTCGTTGCTTTGTAAATCGGATTGACGTTCAAATCTGCATCGGCCTCGCCTTGGTGCCACAGTACGGCTCGCACCCCGAATAGCGAGCCGTAAGAGTTTAATGCGTTTTTCAGTGTGGTGTAAGGCAAGCCGTAGTAGTCAGTTGGATTTATCGACGCTCCCGCTACATAACCCAAACACACCTGTGCTCCGGTATAAGGATGTTTTGCCTCAACACCGTCCGCGCCTTGTTTCCATTCAGTTACGCTTGATCCTGCAGTAGATGCGTTAAAAAATGCCACCGGCGTTCCTCCGGTTGCATTGGAAATTAGCTTGCCCAAAGTCGCATAAGCCCAGATGCTATTGCCTGATGGCCCTAATCTGCCATGCCGTTTTGCTTCATCAGGCGTATTCAATGAGAACATGCCGTTAAAGGCCCCGCTGGGGATATGTCTGGAGCAAGTATAATCATGAAAAGTGCCAACAATCCATTCAGGAATGTTGACGTTGCTGGGCAATAGATAAGCGTCATTTTCGACTCCCTGTGCATTAGACTGGCCTGCAATAAAAAATACGTCCCCTATTCCAAATTTGGCGGATGCATAGGGAATGCCATTTAGAAGAATTTCACACAAATACCACCCTTTGTTGACTGTCAATGTTGTATAATACATTCCATTTGCAGCGAGGCTCAGGTTTGTTGCAGGCCCTGCGGCTCCAACCACGCCTGTGGCACTAACAGCGCGAATCCTGTAACTCATTGTGACAGCGAGGGTATTATGAATTAGCTGACCGGCAATAGTGGCTGTGGCGCTGTTAAGTGTACTTCTCTGGATTACGGAATTATTGATCGGATATGATAATGTTACCGTTTGTGCATGGCCAATATTTGTCAAGAGGCAGGCGCATACGACTAGCCACTTTATGAAACTGTTCATTGTAGAAAGATTAGTTTGCTGAAAATAATTTAAAGCACTGTTTTTAGAGGCCGTTTGCCTTCACAAAACCAGCAATGTCGATCAACGGGATCTTAGCGCCATAATGCTTATTCAGCGCTTTGATCACTTCGTTCGAAATAATGGCCTGCCCAAGCGGCGTAGGATAAATTCCATCTGAGGAGAAGAAATTACCGTACGGACTTCCGTCTACCAAAACTCCGTCATCGGTTTTGTAACCTCCCTGATGAATGCGTTGATAAAGGTCAAATAGATCAACCACAGCGAGGTCTTTTTCCGCCGCATAATCCCTGATTTTCTGATTATAATATAGTGCAGGATCAGATTGATGGCTCTCAGTAGCATCGATAACCTCGATGTCAGTTAGATTAGCCGAAAAGGTGCCGCCCGCAAATCTCTTGCAAAGATTATGGAGCCGGGCCGTAGGTATCAGCGAAAACGGCATCATTAAATCGATCACTCCGTCAGCCACACCTTCGCGATCGAAGGTGATGTATGCGTTTTGAAATTTCTTCATCGAATACCATTCCATATAGGGCAAATCCTGGTATCTAGGAATTGTAAAAATGACTCCTTTTTTGCCATGTAGAACATAGTTGATTGAATAATCAGTAATCCTACCCGAGTACATGATCGAGCCATTGAAGGAATCATGAAATCCCCCGATCTGATTGGTCCTTCTAATTCCGCGCATCCAGCGGTCAAAAAATTCTTCGATAACAATAAAATTATACGGTAAATCTGTCGGTACATGCCCCTCGAGACGGGACGTGAGCAGCGTAGTTAGCGAGCAATTCTCACATCCCCAGCCGGGAACAAACCACTCCGTGCTTCCCCAGTATAGCCCGTAATTCGAGATCTTTCCCTGGTACTTCGGCATCGTCGCCGGCTTGCCTGGCAACACAGAGATCACATTGTTTGTAACCCTGTCCCACTGCGGATATCCGTCTGTCGTATTACGGTATACGTAATAGCCTGTTCCATTGAAATGCTCCTTTTCAAACAGCGGCATTGCGAAGTTCTTGATGCCCATTTGATGTGCGAGCAAGTTGGTGTAGTTCGTTTGCTGACTTTCCCTTGTAATACCTCCGTTCATGACACCAGCTGTGAGCCCGCCGCCAAATGCGACCATTTCCATTTCCTGTCCCGGTTTGAGAATGCGCCCGAAATCGGCTGTCGGAAGTGGAGCAGCCAGCCAATCTTCTATTTTGAGTGCAGGCTGCTTTTGTAGATTTTCATGGATCATCTCCGGATACTGCCCCATTGGGTGAATGCCCATAAACGGGCCGGCCGTCTTTGCGGAGTCTTCGGCAGTGGGAATATAAATGGGCTCAACGGGTTTGGGATCAGGCCAACTGTTGGTGGGCTTGTTGCAGGCAACGAGGGCGAAAACAAATAACAACTTCTTCATTTTTAATTTGTTTAAAGTGAATAAGTAAACACTGACTGACTGTTCTGCCTATGAGGGATGCAGGTATTTTAGAAGCTGTACCAGGCGGCGCGGAGTTTCAACTATTAGTTTGACAAGTATGCTGCAATACTAGCACTTTAGAGGACCATTAATTTTACGATCTAACCGCTGACGAGCCAGCGGCTGGTTTGGTTTATTGACCGGTGTGAAGAGCTAAGTTTTTCTTTTCAGAAAACTTATTAAACGGTTCGTGACAATGAAGTTTTACTTGTTAAATAGGGACTCTACTAACCTCCCTGTTATGGCAGCTGACATTTTAAATACCCAATTACTTAAACTCTACCAGAAGTATACCGACTCCATCTACGCCGAAACCTGGGAAAATAATGTCTCTGCGCCGCTGCTAATGCATGTTTTCGACGAATACTGCGCGATGGAGAATAAGATTCTCTTCGTGGGACAGGAGACGCATAGCTGGGGGCAAATGAACCTGAAACCAAGCCCGGCTGACCTGCTTAAAAAGTACCGTGAATTCAATCTCGGTAAGTCTGCGGATTATGGAGACAAGAAGCCGCCACGCTACTTGCGTAGTCCGTTCTGGAATTTTAATCGGAATGTCTTTTATCAGGGAAATTGGAAAAACAGTGAAGTGACCAACAAAACAAATGGTTTTCTCTGGACCAATATCTCGAAGTTCGATTGCAACAGTACCACGCCGTCAGAAGATTTGCAAAACCGTAACGTAGCAGGCTTCGAATTGTTGAAAGCGGAAATTGCCATCTTAAAACCTGATGTGGTAGTATTCCTCACAGGTTCCAAATATGATTATCGCATTAATAACGTGTTCAATCCCGTACGCGAAACCATTTTGCCCGACGGCTATTTGTATCAGCTTTCCACCGCCGACGGTTCGCTTCCGCCACGCACTTTCCAAACCAAACATCCCAGAACATTGCTAGGCTCCCGCCGGAATAAAATGGAGAATCGATATAAGGAAATTGTGGAGAAGGTTGTTGCGTGTGCGTTTTAGTGATTGATTAACAAGAATCGGGAATATTAATTAGTCGTCGAAAGTACGTCCTCTTGCTTCTGCTTCTTCAATTAAACTAATAACTATTGCTCTTACCTTAGTGTCGGGTACCTGCTGGTTCTCCAATGCCATACTTCCGCTCACTGATTCGGTGATCATGAAGGTGACGTAAGCTTTTTGACGAATTTTGGCGTATTGTTCGAAGAGCTTCATGATAACATATTTCTTTGAAGTAAGTTGTTCTTAACCTTTTAAACTCGATTCAACCAGGTTGATGCCGAGGTAAAATGTCAGTTTCTATGAGAAATTTAAGATGGCTGTCGAGTTTACTTTTAATGTACTTAAGTACCTATATTACTAAAAGCCAAATAAATATTTTAATGAAGACTTTGTTTTAGAATGATACTTCAACAAAAATCCCTCGAAAAATTAAGGAATTTGATAAACGAAGAAACGGAATACCGGTCTGGTCCTAAATTGGTGAGTTTCTTTAACGAGCTCGGATTCAAAGACGTATATGAGCAAGGGTTCCCTTCAAGATGGGTATATACAGATGAAAAGTTAGCTAAAATCAACGGAACGCCTGAACTTGACAAATGTATAAAGAGGATATTGATGCCAGTCAATTTTATAGGCAGATTTGGGGAATTGGATAAGCTAATAAATGATTTTAATCAATATTTGGCGTTTGACAATTGGAAGGTCATTCGAAAAGAAAAAGACATCCTCTTTATTAAAGCTGATAAAATTGATTTTGATGCTGATGTAAAAGAGGAAGATTTTTTAAGTAAGGAATTCCATGACGTGTCCATAGACAAACTGGAATTAGATGCAGTAGTTTCCGATATATTGAAGTCTAGAATTGACCAGATAAAGAGGTGTATATCGGTAAAAGCTCCACTAGCGGCTATATTCTTATCGGGAAGTGTTCTAGAAGGAATTTTACTGGGAATGGCAACTAAAAATCCGAAGGATTACAATCAAGCGAAGACATCTCCAAGGGACAAAGAAGGAAAGACGAAGATGTTTCATCAATGGACATTATCCAATTTTATTGATGTATCACACGAACTGGGTTATATTAAAGATGATGTAAGAAAGTTTAGTCATGCTCGCAGGGATTTTAGAAATTATATTCACCCTTATGAACAGATGAGTTCGAGATTCAATCCCGACGAACATACAGCTGAAATTTGTTGGCAGGTGCTCAAAGCTGCAATTTCTCAATTAGCCAAAACTAGTATTGTTATCGATGATTAAACAATATTCTGAATTGAAATTGTCAAGGGTTTATCTTGTTTAATGTCAATACCTTGGATATCATTGATAATAAGTTCTAGATGTTCAGATTATTAGGTTCTTAACTGCCGAGGGCAAATATTTAATCACGGGCGATTGTAGTCAAAGATTGCTCCGATATCTTCAATTGATGTAGAAATGCTATTTTCGACCGTTAAAAAATTCCCCCTCCCTCAATTTGCATCCCACCAATTTTCTCCCGAATATTCGCATTCCCAATAAATGCGCGTAAAATGAAAAATGTTAGAAGTATTGCCCTGTTATGGTGTGGATCAGGCGAAAGCCCCAAGGCGCTTACGCGAGCGCGGGACACCTAAGACAGGGCATTTTATTTTTTTTCCATCCCAATAAATACGTGTTATGTACAACAAACCAAACTCCCCAGAGTCTGCGGACTCGACGTGTATGGCCTACGGTCAAATGGTCAATGAATTGCTGAGTGCCAGCTCGGCCGACACATGGTGCGAACATCTCTGGGCAATGTATGGAGGTTACGTCCTCGCTCAGAAGGAGCTGGGTTACGGCGCCGACGCTCCTAATGTTTTCTGGTCGTTTCGCGATTTGCTGTTTTTCTTTCAGGAGTTGAAGGGCAATCAAGAATGATTGAATGATTGAATGATTGAATGATTGAATTTGCGTTCACGGTAGCAAGTTCTTGAGAAATGTACTCACGTTCCTTTATTACTTTATTTTAGATCAAACACATTGTTAAAAATGCGAAAACTGGTTCTTTACATTGCTTCCAGCGTCGACGGGTACATTGCTGCTCCCGGCGATGACCTGGGATTTTTGGCGAAAGTGGAAAAAGAAGGGGAGGATTATGGATATGCGGATTTCATTGCGGAGGTCGATACGGTGATCGTCGGCCGCCGGACTTACGATTGGGTAATGCAGCACGTTCCTGAGTTCAGCCACTCGGACAAGGAATCGTATATCATCACCAGAACGCCGCAGGAAAGCGTTGGTAACACCCATTTTTATACCGGCGACATCGGCGAGCTGGTACAGGCATTCAAAGCGAAAGAAGGCGGCACGATCTTCTGCGACGGCGGCGCCGAAGTAGTACACCAGCTCCTGACACGCAGCCTGATTGACGAATTTGTGATTTCAATTATTCCCACATTCGTCGGTGACGGTACCCGGCTTTTCAAAGACGGTCGGCCCGGCGGGGATCTGCAATTGGTTGATGTGAAGAGTTTCGATACCGGGTTGGTGCAGTTGTGTTACAGGAGGGCAGGGAGGTAAGCGGCAGATGTGTTAAAGAAATTGGATATATTTGGTATAAACGATAATAGCCGAAATGAGCAGGAAAATAGCAATGGTGAAGAGTCAGTCAGAAATGACCAAAGTCGGACAGGCGAGTGACGACCTGGCTTATTGGCTGAGCCGTCCGGTACAGGAGCGATTGGCGGCAGTAACGTTTTTAGTAAATCAGAACCTGGCACCATCTCAGCGAATGGACAAGAACGCGGTTTTCAGGAAAATGATGAAGTAATGGTACTAGAACCCGATTTTGAAGATTTTATAGCGCTTCTTAACAAACACGAGGTTGAGTATCTTGTTGTGGGAGGCTACGCAATGGCGTTTCACGGCAGACCGCGTTACACTGGTGATCTTGACATTTGGATCAATGTTTCCGAATCAAATGCGCAGAAGATGCTGGTTGTTTTGGCTGAATTCGGATTTTCTTCACTGATGTTTAGTAAGGAAGATTTTTTAAAAGAAAACATCATTAATCAGATTGGTTATCCGCCACTTAGAATAGATATTTTGACGTCTGTCGACGGAATCACCTTTGCGGAAGCTTATTCAAATCGCAAATCGCTTGAAATGGGAGCGCTTGAAGTCGCTTTTATCGGGTTAAATCAACTGATTGCAAATAAAAAGGCCAGTAACAGGCCGCAGGATATTGTTGACATTGAATCTTTAAAGAAGATTGATTAGTTGCCAAACCCCTCACTGCTCCCGAAACGAAATCTCCACCCGCCGGTTTTTGCTCTTATTTTCCTCTCTATCATTCTCAGCAACGGGCAAATACGAACCTTTCCATTCAACCCGGATCTGGCCCGGGCGCACTCCGTTTGTTTTCATATAATGTTGCACAACCCGGGCGCGGTATTCTGAGAGGATCAGGTTTAGGCTTTGCTTGCCGACATTATCGGTGTGGCCAGTAACACGGGCAATCAGGTTATGCCGGCGGACCAATACTGCGCATACAGAATCCAGAACAAGGCGGCTGTCTTTCCTGAGGTGGTAACTGCTTTGGTCGAAATATAAAGTCCTCGGCGTCAGCATTTGAAGCGCAACCTGGCTGTTTGTTTTAGCGTTTTCATAACGTACAAACAAGAAGTTAAAACCTTCATTGAGCACTACCTTTTCCTTCGAAAGGCTATTTTCAACCTCCTTTTCGGTTTTGTCAAAAATCCCTGTATAAAGTGTGTAAGCACCAGGAAGAACGTAGTTCGTGGTTATGGTCCGGTGTTTTGGCGAACTTACGATAGGTCTGTTCTCCTGCACTTTACGTGTGGTTTCGTCCATTAACACTATTGACATTGTTTCGGTATCAGGCGCGTCAACTTGCACGAACAATTGACTTTTTGGGAAAATAGTTTCGTCTTCCTTAATGGAAGGATCCAGCCCGTTTTTCAACATTGGTACCTTTATTTCAAATGTACCTTTTGCTCGATTTTTCCCGATTCTGTTTACTCCAATGTTTCTTGTTTCAAATCCAGCCAACTCAAAAGTCAGTTGCCGGGCTGAGTCGGGTAGCTCGAATGCAAACTTTCCCAATTGGTCTACATTAATTTTCTGCTTGCTTGTACTGAAAACTACTGTGATATTGCATTTCTCATTGGTCTGGTCAGCGACATTGTAACAGTTGCCAGAGACGCGGAGTGAGTCAGAAGTAAATGCGAGAAACGACAGGATGAGTGCGGTGAGCATAGCCGGTTGACGATGAGTTTAGAACTTTATGGAAAAGGAAAGAACGGGTAGCTGCTACTTGAAAGCGCTGCAAATCAGTATGATAATTTACATTGATATAATAAGCATAACATGTTAGAAACCATCAAAGAGAGCATCTGGCAGCAATTTGGAGCAAGTTTAAATACATTGGGAAATGCAATTGAGCGTTGTCCGGCGGATTTGTGGGAGAGTAAAAAACGATTTTTCTACATCGGATACCACGCATTGATCCTTGCAGATTATTACCTGACAATTCCCGCGCCGGAAGAATTTCACTCGGTACTTCCATTTTCTTTTACCGAACCAGACGAGATTCCTGACGGTGTAGTGGGAGATATGGTGCCCGATAAACATTATACGCAAGCTGAAATGCTGACTTATGTTGAGGGAGTCCGTGCCAAGCTGAGGGAAGTAGTTTTTGGGCTGACGGAAGAGAAAGTAAGTGAGCGCTGGGTTGAGCCGAGTGGCGATATGAATTATTCGGTTTTGGAGATTTTGCTTTATAATTTACGACACGTGCAGCATCATGCCGCGCAGCTGAATCTGCTTTTGAGGCAAGAGCGGAACTTGCGGTCGGAGTGGGTTTTTCGGGTTGATGAGTAAGGTAGAGTTATTAAAAAGTCGTTTTACATAAATACATTTACTGCAATTAAAAGTTAGCATCAAATGCCAACCCTCGCCAACTACTCCCTCGCCATCATGCCCGACGCTACAATCCTGCAAGATGTAGCGGAAATGAAGCAGCAGCTCAAAACTACAACTGGGAAAAGTTACGGCAGCGCGAATGCGGAGGGGCATATTTCTTTGGATGGGTTTGAAGCCAGTGAAGAGGATTATCCTTACGTTCTGGCAGAGTACCGCCGCATTGTGTCTGAGCTCGATCCTTTTGAGATTGTCTTTTCCGGTTTCGACGATTTCGACCGGGGCAACTTTTCTGCTTTTTACATTAAATTAACGAAAGATTCTTCTGAGGAAATCCGTGAGCGGACTGCCGTTATAATGAAGGCTTTTGACAAAAAAATCAAGAAGCAATATATGCGAAAATGGGCGGATGAATCTAAAAACCCGCATATGTCCATTGGAAGGCGGCTGTCTCGCGAGTGGATTGCATTGGCGCGTTCGATCTTTACCAACTATGAAGCGCGCTTCCATTGCAATTCATTTGCGATCAGGAAGTATAATGACAAACGCCGTCAGTATGATGTTGTAGATGTGCTTCCCTTCCTGGGTGCTCCCGCGGTACAGCTGGATTTGTTCAATCCATAAAACTCATCACCCCACTTTCAACCATCCCGTAATACTCAGCCTGGCAGTATTGGTGACCAGCACTTCGTGTTCCAGTTCGCTGCTTTTGAAGAAGATACTTTTTCCGCTAACAGGTGAGATATCCTGCTCACGGTCAGCGTGATGGATCCGCAGCTCGCCGCCATTTCCTTCCTGCCAGTCGGCATTCAGATAGGTGATCATTGAATATTGCCGGCTCGGATTGTTGCGGAACTGATCTAAGTGTTTTTTGTAAAAGCTCCCCGCAGGGTACATTGCGTAATGGAATTCGTAACCAGTGATTCCGGTGTAGCAAGTACTGTTCAAATGCAGCACAAATTGATCAATCAGATCAAAAAACTCGTTTTCAACAGGATCATTATGCTTCCGGTCGAGCCAGTAGATCATGTCGCTCCGGTACAGTTTATCATGGAGAATGATCTTTTCGTTGCCGGTACCAGCCGACTGAAAATGGCCTTGTGAATGCAATGCAGCGAGCTTTTCTCTTAGCTGGTTGGCGAGTGTTGCATTCAGGAAATTTTCCGCTATCCCCACTTTATTATCGATGTAGCTGTCGATAAGTGTATCAAATGCAGTTTGCAAAAAGTGAAGATTAGAAGTAAGTCCAATAGCAGGATTAAGTGAAGATAATACTATTATTTGTTTTTTTTGAAACAGTTGTCGGTGCAAAATCGCTGCATTTCGTCTTGTACTTGTAAATCCTTTTGCATGTATTTCCCGACTGCGGCGCCTGTTAATGCCATTACCGATGATGCTGCGCTTTGGCTCGCCTTTCGCACCGGCGACAATAAGGCCCTCGGCACTCTGGCTGAGCGCTATTTTGTTACTTTAAAAAGGTACGGGCTCAAATTTATGGTTGACGAAACCATTGTTGACGATTGCATTCAGGACCTCTTTCTCGAACTCTGGCAAAACCGTCACAAGATCAACCAGACTCCCTCAGTTAAATTTTATCTGCTCAAATCGCTCAGAAACAGCATAATAGGGCACTTACGTTATCAGCAGCGATTTGCAAGCGAAGAACCGTCCCAGTGGGATACCGGCATGCCCGATCATTTCAATGCAGAATCGCTCCTTATTGAGCAGGAAACGCTAGACGGTTTGATCACCCAGGTAAATTCACAAATGGCGACACTGCCAAAACGCGAGCGCGAAGCACTTTATCTGCGTTATTTTGAAAACCTCAGTGTAATTGAGATCGCAGAAGTAATGGGTGTGAACAGGCAGTCCGTTTCTAATTTTCTCCAAAAGGCGCTCGCCCGCATCCGCGACCGGTGGCTGGTCACGATGGTACTAAACTTATTCTTTTTTTAAATATTTTTTCAATTCCGAGGGTATATCGTTCACGGCTGTTCATAATATCATAGAAATCATTTGAATAGTCAAGAATAGTCATGCCTGAACAACCCTTCGGATCCGTCGAGGATTTTTTGCAGGACCTTCGTTTCCAGCAATGGGCACGCGGCGAAGCTCCCGGCGACAAACGCTATTGGCAGGCGTTTCTGAACTCCAACCCGGATAAAGTTCACCTTTATGAAGAGGCTATTGCATTGATTCTCATCATGCAGGGTAATGATTTGCAGCCCGTAAGTTCATCCAGGAAAATCAGGCAAATACAGGATGCCATTGCGGACGAAGTAACTGAAAAACACATTCTACCAGTCTGGCAGTGGTTACGATGGGGGTTAGCCGCAATGCTGGTCGTCGCAATCGGTTTTTGGTGGAGTTATAAAACAACGAACAAAACCGGGGAGATAGCCGCCAAAGAAAAATTCTTTCCTGCATTGGAAAAGTCGGTTACGCGGCGTAATGAACGCAACCAGGCAATGCTTGTGAACCTGCCCGACGGATCATCAGTATTACTTTCAAAAGAAAGCAGCGTGCGGTACAACCAGCAGATGAACGGAAAGAAAAGGGTTGTTTACCTGACCGGCGAAGGCTTTTTCGAAGTGGTTAAAGATGCAAACCGACCATTTTTCGTGTATGCAGACAAAGTGGTTACAAAAGTGTTAGGTACCAGTTTCACCGTAAAATCGTATCCTGATAGTGCTGAGGCGATCGTTTCAGTTAAAACCGGCAAGGTATCTGTTTCTGCCTCGGCCCAGAATGCCGGCAGCCACACATCACTTACCTTGCTCCCCAATCAGCAGGTGAATCTGTTGGTTGAAAATCAAAAATTGACCACGACTATCACGGAGGTGGTTAAACCTTCTGAAATGACACCTGTGCAGAAAGAACCGTTTGAATTCGAATTCACGCCGGTGGCCGAGGCATTTAAAATACTGGAAGCCAATTATGCAGTCAAAATTCATTTCGATGAAGTGAAAATGCGTGACTGTACGCTCACAGCCTCACTGAAAGACGAACCGTTTCTGGAAAAGATCAGGCTGATCTGCCTGGCAACGGAATCCAGTTTTCAGGTGCTCGAAGATCAGATAATCATTTCCGGAAACGGGTGTCAGACTCCTTAATTCTCTAAAATTCCCTTTAAATAATAACCCTAAACCAAACGCTATGAAAAGAAAGTGTAAGTAACAATCGCCTGATCCTTAATAATTTAAACTCTATGAAAAAATCTTTGCAAATGAAATCTTACAAACCTTTATTAAAAAGGAAAATCCGCGGCCAGCTGTTCCTTCCGGGCTTACTGCTGCTGTTGCTCGCGAAACTGAGTGGGGCAAATGCCGCCGGCGTGCAGGAAATGCTCAACCAGCGGATCAGTATTTCGGTGTCCAATGAGAAAATCGAAACAGTGGTTTCCAGACTGGAACAATCTGCCAAAGTGCGCTTTTTATACAGCCGCGAAATCATTCAGTCGAAGCGCAAAGTGAGCTTTACAGCTTCTGAGCAGCCACTTTCGAAGGTACTCGACGGGATTTTAGAGCCGCTTAATCTCAAATATGAGGTAGCAGGCGACAAGATCATATTGAAACGCCAGCCGGCTGCTCAGGAGGCGGAAGTGCAGCCTGCTTCCTCGGTCACTACCAATACGACAGCGACTGCGGATATTTCGGTTTCAGGGAAAATCACCGATGATACCGGCAGCCCGCTTCCCGGCGTGAGTATTCTCATTAAAGGAACCTCAAAAGGCGCAACGACCAATTCCGACGGTAGCTATAATGTGGAAGTGGTGAGTGGCGACGCGGTGCTGGTGATCAGTTTTGTTGGTTATGTGAGCCAGGAAATCCAGGTTGGTACCCGCAGTGTGATAGATGTGCAGCTGCTGGTTGACGACAAGGCGCTGGAAGAAGTTGTAGTGGTAGGTTATGGTGTTCAAAAGAAAGCCAACCTAACCGGCGCAGTTTCTACTATTGATTCAAAAGCGATTGAAAACCGCCCTTCCAGTAACCTTTCGACAGGTTTGCAGGGTGTAACGCCAGGTTTGATCATTACCCGCCAGACCGGCCAGCCAGGCCGTGAAAATATTGCTATTCAGATCCGTGGCGCTACTTCGGCCAATGGAAATGTGAACCCGCTGGTATTGCTCGACGGCGTAAGTGTACCGATCAGCACCATGCAAACCATGAACCCGAATGATGTAGAAAGTATCAGTGTTTTGAAAGATGCAGCCGCCGCAGCGATCTACGGCGCACAGGCTGCGGGTGGGGTTATTTTAATTACTACCAAAAAAGGAAAAGCCGGAAAAGTGGTATTCGATTACACCGGCCAGCAAGGTATCGACTGGTCGACCAACGTGCCGGACAGAATGTCGCTGCTGGACGAAGCTTTGTTCTCCAATCAGGCGCGTATCAACTCAGGTTCAAGTCCTGAATATACAGACGAAGAAGTCCAGCGCATTCGTGACGGGGTACCCTATGTGATCAATCCGGCGGATACTTCTTCCTATTTGTATTACAACCAAAGACCGATCGCCGACGAGCTTTTGCGCAAAACTACTTCCATGAGCACGCATAATATCACGGCGCGCGGCGGAACGGATAAGCTCAACTTTTTGATTTCGGGAGGTTACTACAACAAGCAGGGCGTTTTTAAAGTGGGTCCTGACAGTTATGATCGCTATAATGCACGTATCAACCTCGGTGCCGAATTGACAAGACATTTGACGCTCGACAGCCGATTGTCTTACACGCATGAATACACCAACAGTTCGTATGCGGATGCCAATGGAGGCGGATTGATTTATCAGGTGTACAGGTTCCGTACCAGAAACCCTGCATTCACGCCGGAAGGTCGCTACAACACTTCAAACAGTACCTACGCACAGCTTGCCGAAGGTGGTTACAATCGCTACAAACGCAATTTCTTTGACGGTGTATTCACTTTAACGGCGGCTAATTTCGTAAAAGGTTTGCAGCTGCGCGCGGTGGCTGGTACGCAGTACAGACGTGGTGATCGTCAGCGCTTTAACCGCACCGTTCCATTGTGGAGCAAGTCAAAAGTGGCGAGTTATGTGAACCAGATCAATTCTTACAATATTGATAATGAGCTTACTAAAAACCTGAACTTGCAGCTTTTGGCCAATTACGATTTCAAGATTGGTGAAAAACATAATATCGCACTGTTTGCAGGTTATCAATGGGAGGAGTTCCGTGAGGATTTTCTGTTCTCAGGAGCTACTAACCTGGTAAGCAACGATTTGCCTACTTTGAATTTGGGTGATGACAAGACCAAAACCAATAGCCAGATCATCAGAACCAATGCATTCCAGTCGGTATTTGGCAGGTTCAATTACAATTATGCAAACAAATACCTGTTTGAAGCTACGGTGAGGTTGGATGAAAGTTCGAAGCTGG
This sequence comes from Dyadobacter sp. CY343, assembly GCF_021390335.1. Classification (GTDB taxonomy): domain Bacteria; phylum Bacteroidota; class Bacteroidia; order Cytophagales; family Spirosomataceae; genus Dyadobacter. Next base: position 125,245 of record NZ_JAJUXK010000002.1, read on the forward strand.
CGCCGGGATTGAGAAAGAAATTTTTCCCGTCGGCTTCCGTGGGCTGGAATGTGCACCAGGAAGACTGGTTTGCCAATACACTTCCTTTCTTCTCCGAGTTCAAGCTGCGCGGATCGTGGGGTCGCCTCGGTGGCGCTTTGGGTGACGCAATTGGAAACTACGATTATTTGAGCCAGCTGAGCCGGGCAAATGGTCTGGTTTTAGGGGATTCAAGAACTTCTTACATTTTCCAGGGTTCAATTCCTTCTGCTAATTTGTCGTGGGAAACGATTGAAACTACGAATGGTGGTCTGGATTTAGGTTTGTTCCAGAACAGACTGCAATTCAACGGAGATTATTACGTGAAATTTAACCGTAATATGCTTACCGCTCAGCAGTTACCAGCTACGATCGGTATTGGAACACCCCGGAAAAACAATGGCGAGCTGAAATCGTGGGGTTGGGAAACGGAGCTGAGATACCGCGATAAAATCGGTAAGGATTTCACTTACTCGGTCGCTATCAATTTTTCAGACAATAATAACAAGTTGATCAGCTTCTCAGGCAGAAATATCGTAGGTACCGGTACCAACGGACTCATCGAAGGTTATGCGATGAACACGGTTTGGGGTTACAAAACTTCGGGCTACTTCACCTCGCCGGATGAAGTGAAGAACTGGGCATTCCAGGATAACCGCGCCGGGGTTGGTGATGTTAAATACAATGACCTGGACGGTGACAAGCGAATTACAGTAGGAAAAGGAACTGTTGAAAATCACGGTGACCTCGTGTTGCTGGGTACCACTGCGCCGCGTTACCTGTTTGGATTTACATTGGGCGCAGGTTGGAAAGGTTTCGATTTTACAGCATTCTTCCAGGGTGTGGGTAAAAGAAGTTACCGCTCCACGGCAGAATCGATCGCGCCGCTTTTGGTTACCTGGAAGCAGGCAATGGGCATTCACAGCGATTACTGGACACCAGAAAATCAGGACGCGCTTTTCCCAAGACCTTACACCGGAGCTACGCACAATTACCTGGCATCGGACAAATGGACGCTGGACGCAAGCTATATCAGGCTGAAAAATATCCAGCTCGGCTACACGATTCCTTTGCGCATTACCGAAAAAGTGAAAGTGTCGAGAGCGCGTGTGTTCTTCTCAGGACAGGATATTCTGACGCTTTCAGGAATGGGTAAATTCCAGGGCTTCTTCGATCCTGAAACGCGCGACGGTGTAGAAAATGACTATCCGTTCTTCGCGACGGCCTCATTTGGTCTGAACGTTTCGTTTTAATCTTTGACCAACCGCATTAACATGATAACAATGAAAATTACATTTAAACAAACGCTGCTAAGCCTGTCGCTGGTCACTTGCATGACAGCCTGCGACGTGAACCGTTTGCCGGAAACGAATATAAGCGACATGACTTTCTGGACGTCGGAATCGGACATCAAAGCAGCTAACAATTACCTATATACGTTCCTGCCTGGTTTCAGTAATGAAGAGGTTTGGTCCGATGACGCATTCGGTCTTGCTTCTAATTCGATCAGTGATGGTTCTCGGCTGGCTCCTGCTACCGCGGCGGATTATAACTCGCCTTACAACCTGATCCGCGCTGCGAATAATATCCTTGAAAAAGCGCCGCGTGCGGCTGTGGCGCCGGCTGTACTTAACCGGTACCTGGCCGAAGCATACTTTTTCCGTGCCTGGGGCTATTTCTCGCTGGTTCAGAAATACGGAAGTGTTCCTTTGATCCTGAAAACGTTGGAAGAAGGCAGTCCTGAGCTGACAGAAGCGGCTGCACCCAGAGAAACGGTTGTGGATCAGATCTATATGGACCTCGATTTTGCAGTGATGAACCTGCCGACGATCACTACATTAGGTGCCGCAGATTACGGACGTATTTCGCGGACAGCTGCGCAGGCATTTAAAGCAAGGGTGGGGCTTTTCGAAGGTACTTATGCCAAATATCATGCAAAAGGCGATGCTACCAAGCATTTAAATATCGCGGCTGTCAGCAGCAAGGAAGTGATTGATAGTAAGGAGCATACATTGTTCGGAATCTATTTTGATTTGTTTCAGATGGCGGGCGAGGGAAGGCAGAACAAGGAAAATATCATTGTAAAGCAATATGGCGTTTCGTCCACTGAGCGCGTGGTGACGCACGCTTACTACCGCAGTTCGCTGGAAAACGGGAACATCAATCCAACCAAAAGTCTGGCTGACTCATACCTGATGAAAGACGGTTTGCCGCTTTCGAAGTCGCCACTCTGGTCTGTGCCGGATTCTTCTCACAAGGTATTCAAAAACAGGGACTTGCGTATGAGCGCTACGTTTATGAAAAGAGGCGACGCAATGATGACCACCAAGCCGATTTTTGATATTGCCAACCTGGTATTCAATAAAACGGGCTATATGTTCCGCAAGTTTGCGAATGTAAATGACTGGAATACACAAGCTTCTGTTATCGATAGACCTTTGCTACGTTATGCCGAGGTGTTGCTGACTTATGCAGAAGCTACTTATGAACTGAAAGGCGCGATCACAGATGCTGAGCTGGATATGTCGATCAATCTGCTGCGGGCGAGGGGAGAAGTAGCGAAACTGACAAATGCATTTGTTACTGCGAATGCATTGAATATGCGTGACGAGATCCGTCGTGAGCGCCGGGTTGAGCTGGCGCAGGAAGGTTTCCGTTACTGGGACCTGATCAGATGGAAAATTGCTGAAACGGAGCTGGTGAAGCCGGTTTTAGGTAATTTTTATTTCAAAAATGAATTCGCTGCTGCTACTGTGAACCTTGCTCCTGACAACGTTATCCTCGTGCAGGACGCCAGTTTCCGCAAATTCAATCCTGCCAAAGATTACCTCTGGCCGCTTCCAATCAACGAAATCGCATTGAATCCAGCATTGAAGCAGAACGCTGGTTGGTAGTATTGGTTTTAATCAGTTAATTAATAAAAGTCCCTGATCGGTGGTCAGGGACTTTTTTGTATGCTTTCACATATAATTTTGGCATTAAGTATACTGTTATATGTAAAAGCATATAATTTTTATATATTTACCAAAACTATATGTAATAGCATATAATGAGAGCATTATCCCAATTCGTAAAGGACAAGAGAAAAGAGGTAGGTCTGACTCAGGAAGATCTAGCTATCAAAGCTGGCGTTGCCTTAACTGTAATCCGCAAGATAGAACAGGGTAAGGAGAATCTGAATCTTGATAAAGTTAATCAGGTACTCCGAATGTTCGGTCACATCCTGGCGCCGGTGAATGCCAGGGAAATAAATTTAGACGGTAATGACCTATGAGAAGTGCTACTATCTATTATAAAGACGTTGTTGCAGGTATGCTGACAGAAACAGACGATGGCGAATATACCTTCGAATATGACGGCAGCTACATACAAAATTATCCAACGCAAATGATCACGGTCACAATGCCGGTAACAACCCGAAGGTATGTGGAGAACAGACTTTTTCCTTTTTTTGAAGGTCTTATTCCCGAAGGGTGGCTGCTTGAAATTGCGTCAAAAAATTGGAAAATAAACGCCAACGATCGAATGGGTTTGCTACTAGCTTGCTGTCAGAATTGCATTGGAGCTGTAAGTGTTCAACCTATATCTCAGGAAAATGACTAAAAGGTGCCTGTATTGTTATAATATTCTGGAAAACACGTCGGAAAGTGATTTTCATGAGCGTTGTTCCCTGGACTTTTTCGGATCAAAGACCCAGCCTGCATTAGCCTATTCATTAGATCAAATGACCGAGCTGGCTAAAAATGTTGTTGAAAGGAGCATTGCAGTACCAGGTGTTCAACCCAAATTATCCCTTTCACTGATTAGCGACGCAATGAAAAACGGTGGAGGTGGGCGATTGACAGTTGTGGGCGCTTTGGGCGGTAATTACATATTTAAGCCTCCCATGGAAAAATATCCTGAAATGCCCCAAAATGAACATGTGACAATGCGCATAGCCGAGGCATTTGGTATTAAAACTGTCAAATCCAGCTTAATAAGGCTGCAATCGGGAGAGTTGTCTTATATAACAAAGCGCATTGACCGGACTGAAAACGATGAGAAGATCCACATGCTCGATATGTTTCAGATTCTGGAAGCTTTCGATAAATACAAGAGTTCTATGGAAAGAGTAGGGAAGGCTTTGGCGACCTACTCGACGAATACCCTTCTTGATCAATTGTCTTTTTTTGAGCTGAGTGTTTTTAGTTTTCTTACCGGAAACAATGACATGCATCTCAAAAACTTCTCGATGCTCAACATTAAAGGTGACTGGGTTCTAGCGCCAGCATATGATTTGCTGAATGTGACAATCGTAAATCCAGAAGATACAGAGGAGCTGGCATTAACGCTGGAAGGCAAAAAGCGAAAGCTTAAACTCGAATATTTTGAAAGATTCGGAGTTGGACTGGGGTTAAATAAAAAGCAAATTGAGAATGTGTTCAGAAGGTTTTTGAAATATAAACCTGTCGCAATGGACTGGGTAGACAAATCCTTTTTGTCAGATAGCAATAAAGCTGCATATAAAAATGTGCTTGAAGAGAGATACGTCCGATTAAAAAGCGACTAGTTAATTGATCCAAACAAAATCCCTCTAATACAACTCCTGGCAACTCTCGCAGTAGTAACTTCGCCTCTTCGATTTTCCCAGGTATTCCTTGTGAAAAGGGATATTGCACCTTGGGCAAATCTTTTTCGTGTGGGCCAGCCAATGTTTTTTCAGGGTATTCTCTTTCTTCCAGTTCAAAAAGTCAAATGCGTAATTGCGCGTTTCATCGACTAGTTCCCGCAATTTCTTATCCGGTATCTGCCCCAGCTTGCTCATCGGGTGAATGCGGGTGCGGAACAGTACTTCATTTTTAATGATATTGCCGCTTCCCGAGAAGATATTCTGATCCAGCAAGGCGTCGCAGGCGAGCATTTTCGGGTTTTCGCCCAGCTTACCAAGCGCCAGGGAAGCGTCCCACTCTTCCGCCATAATATCCCCGCGCCAATCGTAAAGCTGGTCGGCAGGCTGGTCGAAAATTTGAATGGAACACGCGTAGAAATTCAGTTCATCCTTGTCAAAAAGCAAGGTCAGCCGGGGCGGCGTTTTCTTTTGTGCATTGATCAGGTAACTTCCAAAAAGCATAAAATGAATGCGTAGCGTAAAATCCGGAAAGCAGATCAGGAAATGTTTTCCCCATGACCTGAAATCTGTGACTTCCTGGTTGATAAGCCTGTCCAGGTCGATTTTGGTAGTTCCTTCGGCTTGCCGGATCACCTTTCCTTCGAGGTGAAGCGGCTCGATCGCTTCTTTTAATATTACAATTGACGGGCCTTCTGGCATGGCATGCTTATTATACGTTTACAGGTGGCATTCATTCTAAAAAAGCCGCGCCAGGCAACAGAGATTGCATTCAGCATTTTCACCACACCCAATTATATGAGTTTACTTTCCAAAAGCCAAAAAGACGACCAGCCCGGCATCTCGCCGGCCTGGATGAAGGCGCAGGATGCCTATCCGTTTTACATCAAAGCGCCACTGATCCTGATTGGTCTGTGCCTGGTTGTTTACATTCTTGCTCTTTTGCAGGATATCATCGTTCCATTCGCATTCGCCGGACTGATTTCAGTACTGCTCAATCCGGTTTATAACCGCCTTCAAAAATGGAATGTCAATAAAATACTTGCGATCGTGCTTACGATTTTGGCGGCATTTCTTGTAGTGGCCGGGATTATGTTTTTCCTGTCTTCGCAGATCGTCCAGTTCGGAGAAATGCTGCCGCAGCTTGAAAAGAAAACCATGACGCTACTGCATGAATTGCAAGCCTGGCTTTCTTCCACGTTCGGAATGTCGACCCAGAAGCAGATGAGCGTATTGAATGAGGCCGTGAACAGCAGCCGGACATATGTGGGCAAAACGCTGAATACGGTATTCGGGATACTCAGCTTTTTCGTACTGATACCGCTTTATATTTTCCTGCTGCTTTACTACAAACCTTTGATACTGAACTTTATATTCGAGGTATTTGATGAAGATAACTCTGCGCAGGTAGCCGAAATCCTGAAAGAAACGAAAGGTGCAGTGCAAAGCTATATTGTAGGGTTAATGATCGAAATGTCGATCGTAGCGGCGCTTAATTCCGCTGCGTTGCTGATCCTCGGCGTCCGTTATGCAGTGTTACTGGGTGTGATCGGGGCTATTTTGAATTTAATACCCTACATAGGAGGCGTGATCGCGATTGCGCTGCCGGTGTTGATGTCATTTATCACAAAGGACGGATTTACGACACCACTGTTGATATTCGGAGCCTATACATTGATCCAGTTTGCTGATAATAATATCATTGTGCCGCGTGTGGTTTCGTCCAAAGTTTCCGTCAATGCGCTGATTTCCATACTCATTGTATTGCTCGGCGGGACGCTGTGGGGAGTGAGCGGGATGTTCTTATCCATTCCGATCGTCGCCGTGTTGAAAATCATTTTCGACCGGGTTGACGGGCTGAAACCCTGGGGGAAATTGCTGGGAGATAAAATGCCGGAGGACGCGCCCGAGGAAGTCGTGGATCCAAGAGAAACCAAGCAGCGGGATAAGCCGCTGGTATAACAAAAACGCCGCCCGGTCAAACCAGGCGGCGTTTTTGTTTGGTTTTTTGTTTTGCTGATCAATAAGTCAGTTTCTGTATAGTACCAAGTGGCATGCTAAGCAGATAGAACTCGCGGTCGCCGGTACGTTTGATATCCGTTGGCATCATCAGGCCTCCGAGTAGCTCTTTCCCGTTTTCGTCGAGAACTGCGCCGGAAAAGGGAACAAAACCTTTATCGAAGTTTGCGAACCTGATTACCAGCGGCTTGTTATTGGCTGTCAATGTAATGTGAGTCAGCGTCGTAAATTTATCACTGTGAACACCCACCGTACCATTCATATCTACTGAAAAGATTTTCGCACTGCCTTTTACAAATGGGCCGCCGGAAAGTGTGCTGATCAAAAATTTGCTACCGTCGAATACAATACCTGTTGGCACTGCGTCCACGATCGGGCCGGTCCCTACCTCAGGCAGTGACGCAAAAAGGCTGATATCGCCTGTGCTGTTTTCGCGCTTGAAAACTGCATTGGCACCTGCGTCAACCATATAAATGTTATGGTCGGGGCCAACCGTCATATCGTAAAGATTGGAGTTGGTATCCTTGGTTGGCTTGATCTTTCTGATCAATTGTCCGTATTCATGAACGATCAGATCAGACATTTTTCTTTCAGAATCGCCTGTTTTGAATCCTGAAACGTCAGCGATAAATAATTTTCCTTCGATACCGTGCAGGATATACAGCTTAGCGTCATGGAACATTACGTGGCTGATTCCTTCCGCGCCGCCTTCGGGCCCCATCACAGAGGTGAAGCCGCTTACGAATGTTGTTTTAGTGCCGTCAGGCGAAATCATTACTACTGCGCCGTCATTTTTTCCGGTTCCTATTTCGGAAACCCAAAGGTTGCCGCGGTTGTCTTTCGCCATCCCGATAGGTGCGCGCAGGCCGGAGAATAAGTTGGATGCTGTCAGTTGCGTAGGTTCAGGAATGGGTACTTCGTGGTCGGTACAGGAAATTACAGCAGAAACCAGCAGGAATAAAGCGGCAATGGACGTCAGGAAGTGTTTTTTCATAATTGAAATGGTATGGTGGAAGATTGAGTTTGAGCCCATTTGGGCATTAACAAAAATATACAAATTGACAGCTGCCTCCTTTGTGTCCACCAGACAATCCGGTTCTATTCTTATTAAGCGGTAACGGAATCCGATTTTTTTGTACAATTGTGAATTAGAACGACATAGAGCCGATTTTACAGCAATAGCAATAACCAACAATAGTGATGACCCAAGATATCGTACAGCCGGTTCCCCAAGCTTATGCAGCCATTGATGAACAAACCAGAACAGCCGGTTTTTCAATGGCTTCCGACATTCATACCTGCTCACTTCTGAAAACGCTTGCCGCCTCCAAGCCCGGCGGTCACTTCCTCGAACTGGGGACCGGTACCGGACTTTCCACCGCGTGGATCCTCGACGGAATGGACGAAGGATCGACGCTGGTTTCTATTGATAATGATGCAGATTTTCTGAAAATCGCAGAGGATTTTCTGGGCAAGGACCCAAGGTTATCCCTGGTGCACACCGACGGAGCTGACTGGATCAATGAAAATCGTGGGGAAGTATTCGATTATATCTTCGCGGACACCTGGCACGGCAAATATCTGATGCTCGACGAAACGCTGACTATGTTGAAAACAGGCGGTTTTTACATCATCGACGATATGATGCCGCAACCAAACTGGCCGGAGGGGCACGATGATAAAGCCAAAAATCTGGTCGCTTATCTGGATAGCCGGAATGATCTCGCGCTGACTAAACAGGTTTGGGCGACTGGTATCATTCTAGCAGTTAAGATTAAATAGCGCCGGCCAGCTATATATTTTCTTCGTAACGTAAGAGTATAACAGGGTATTCAAATGGTTTAATTTTAAATAATTAGAAGATTATATTTTAATTATTGAAGATGAGGCTATTTATCACTAACCCTTAAATCTTACGTTTATGTGTCAAAATCATGGAGTTGCCTACATCAAACCGGGCGAAGTAGAGGTTCAGGAAATTGAATACCCCAAGCTTGCCATCGGTGACCGCAAATGCGAGCACGGTGTGATTCTTAAAATTGTCTCCACCAACATCTGCGGCAGTGACCAGCATATGGTGAGGGGGCGTACTACTGCGCCGGCCGGCCTGGTTTTAGGTCACGAGATTACAGGCATTGTTGTCGAGGCAGGGCGTGATGTAGAATTTATCAAACAAGGCGATCTAGTCTCAGTACCATTTAATATCGCGTGTGGCCGCTGTCGGAATTGTAAGGAAGGCAGGACAGGTATTTGCTTGAATGTGAATCCGGCACGTCCGGGCGCTGCTTATGGATATGTAGATATGGGAGGCTGGGTAGGCGGCCAGGCGGAGTACGTGATGGTACCTTATGCTGATTTCAATTTGCTCAAATTCCCCGACAAGGATCAGGGAATGTCCTATATCAGGGATCTTACATTACTATCTGATATTTTCCCGACAGGTTTTCACGGCGCTGTAACAGCGGGAGTGGGGCCGGGTTCTATCGTATATGTAGCCGGAGCCGGACCTGTGGGGCTTGCCTGTGCTGCCTCCTGCCATTTGCTCGGCGCAGCCGTGGTGATCGTAGGAGATATGATTCAGGAAAGACTTGATCAGGCCAAAAGTTTTGGCTGCGAGGTAATCGATCTTTCCAAAGACACGCCGCTGGAACAGGCGATTGAAGAGATAGTTGGAGTTCCAGAAGTGGATTGTTTCGTCGATTGCGTTGGTTTCGAAGCCAGAGGCCACGGTGCGGATTCAGGAGAAGAACGCCCGGCGACAGTTTTGAATACTGCAATGGCCGTAACCCGCGCAGGTGGAGCGATCGGTATTCCCGGACTTTACGTGACCGGCGATCCCGGCGCGAAAGACAAGGCGGCGCAGGAAGGAAGTCTGAGTATTAGAATCGGTTTAGGCTGGGCTAAATCTCACTCGTTTTACACAGGTCAGTGCCCGGTTATGAAATACCACCGCCAGCTGATGAATGCGATTTTATTTGATAAGATTAAAATTGCGAAAGCAGTGAATGTGGAGGTGATCACGTTACAGGATGCCCCACGTGGCTACCGCGATTTCGACAAAGGCGCAGCCAAAAAGTTCGTCATCGATCCGCATGGAATGATAGCGTAGGGTGGTTTTTTCTTAAAAAACCCTAAATCCCTGAAGGGACTTTTTGCAGCTCGCAGAAGTCCCTTTAGGGATTTAGGGTATTTGGCACATTGCCCCAACCCCTAAAGGGGCTTTTTTTTAGAAACCCCAGAAGTCCCTTTAGGGATTTAGGGTTTTCCAGCACAATTACTCCGATTTCAGCGACTTCGCCGGGTTCATCAATGCAGCTTTTATCGCCTGCGAGCTGACAGTGGCGAATGCGATAAACAGCGCCAGCAGCCCTGAGACGACGAACATCCACCATTCAATATCCACTTTGTAGGCGAAATCGTTAAGCCACTCCCTCACTCCAAACCAGGCAATCGGTGAGCCGATCAGGATTGCGATGGCGACCAGTTTCAGAAATTCTTTAGACAGCAATTGAACAATACCCGCCACGGTCGCTCCCAGTACTTTTCTTACGCCAATCTCTTTTGTACGCTGCGCAATGGTGTAGGATGAAAGTCCGAAGATGCCGAGGGTGGCGATGGCGACTGCCATTAATGAAAAGAAGCTGGAAATCTGCCCGAAGATCTTGTCGTCTTTGTATTGTTCATCAAAATGCTCGTCCATGAAAAAGTACTCAAAATCATTTCCCGGGAAAAAACTGAGGTACTTGTCTTTCACTAACTGTATCGTTCTTTCCATGTCCGGGCCGGCTACTTTAATAGAATAAAATCCACCCATCGTATAGAAAGGCGCAAAGTATATCGGTTCGATCGCGTGTTTAAGAGATTGCTGGTGAAAATCGCTGACTACGCCGACGATCTCCCATTCTTTTCCCTGCATTAAAAACTTCTTACCCGCAGCCTCCTCAGCATCTTTAAAGCCCAGCAATTGGGCAGCTGAAAGATTTAAAATCACATTTTTCACCTTCCTTCCATCCGGATTCGAATCCGTCGGAAGAAAGTCACGACCGGCGAGCATTTTGATCTGATAAGTTTCGAAAAAATCAAGATCGACCGGCATTCTGCTGAATGTTACGCCCTTCTCATCATTAGAACCCACCTTTTTTATATTGAAAGACCTCGAGAGCCGGTTTCCAAACAAATTTCCTGACGAGCTCGCAGCTTTGACCTGCGGGTAGCGTTTCAATTCCGCTTTGAAGCTGTTGATGCGGTCGATCGAAGTGGAGTCCCAGCGCGACAGTTCCGGCCCGCGCAAAACCAGCATCTGTTCCATGTTGAAACCCAGATTTTCTGTTCGCATGAAACGGAGCTGCTTGAAGACAATCAATGTACCTACGATCAAAACGACGGAAGCTGTATATTGAAAAACAACAAGCGACTGCCGCACCCAGATACCTTTTGCCGATCTTTTAAAAGAACCTTTCAACACACTGATCGCTTCAAATGAAGACAAAGTGAATGCAGGATAAAACCCTGACAGGAAAATTCCAAGCAGGAAAACAACGACCAGCACAATCGACATTGTCCAGCCCCCATAGCCTTGGCCGGTGAGTAGTGAAAATGATAAGGGTTTTTCAATCAGTTTATTCAGCACCGGCTGGCATAGCTGGGCCAGGATAATTGACAGCGCCAGCGCAGCGACATTCAACAAAATCGATTCAGAAAGAAATTGCCAGGTAAGTTGTCGGGACGTAGCGCCGGCCACTTTTCTTACACCTACCTCCCTGGCGCGTTCCAGCGAGCGGGCAGTCGACAGATTAATGTAATTGATCCAGGCAATAATGAGGATGAATGCGGCAATGATCAGCATTGTCCACACAGCTTTTCCGTTATTCGTTTTCCCGATCTCATATTCGTAGTCCGAATACAAGTGCGCTCTTGTAAGTGGCTGTAAATGAAAAGTTTCAATGCTGCCCGAAACACTGGCTCCCTTGAAATATCGCTGGCTGAATGCTGGAAATTTCTTTTCGAGGGCGGCTGCATCTGCTCCCGGCTTCAATTGAATATAATGCCACATATCTGATCCGTCCCAGCTTGTTTTCACCCACGGTCCCCAGGTTCGCACCAGCGTTTCATAAGACATCAGAATACCATATTGCAAATGCGAAGCGGCGGGCAAATCCTTCATAATACCAGTAATCTGGTAAGGCTCGGTGTCCAGATCGAGAACCAGCGTTTTGCCGATCAGATCCGGGTAATCCTTCGGCGATGCATTGAATACGCGCTTTGCATTCGTTTCAGACAGGATAATAGAGTAGGGTGCTTTCAACGCACTTTTTAAATCTCCTGCAACGAGCGGAAATGTGAATAGAGAGAGGAAATTTTCATCCGCATACAATCCTTTTTCCTGGTATATCTTCCTGTCTTTCTGTAATTTGAATGTACCGGGGTTAGAAACGGTCGTGAATGCATCTACTTCATTGAAATCCTTCACCATCGTCGGTCCGATCGTAGGATAGGTGATAGTGCCGTGCTGGATCAGTTTACCTTGTTGAAAACGGTCGTTAGTTACGCGGTAAATCCGATCGGCATTTTGATGGAATCGGTCAAAACTCAGCTCGAAGCTCACATATTGCAGGATCAGCAGACAGGCGGTAATCCCCGTTACGAGGCCGGTGAGGTTGACAAATGAATAGGCTTTGCGCTTCCACAAATTGCGCAACGCTATCTTGAAGTAATTTTTTATCATAAGAAGTTAAGGAGCAAAAGGGATATTCAAAGCCTTTCAATAATTCCTTGCCAATTTATTAATGTGCCTCCAAAAGCTCGGTTGGGCGTTTTTAGTGTGTTATTATGTTCGATTCTGGACAACTGGATTCAGTTGCGGACAATGTATTCTTTCATATTCCGCCGGCTTTTACCGGATTTTTGGTAAAAATAAAAATGCAACAACCGGACAGAGTAGTTATCGCGTGTTTTGGAGTTTATTTAGTAGCTCAAAGTTTACTATTACCTATTTATTATGTTAAAAATTTATCTGAGTGTACTGTCGGCATTCCTGCTTCTCGGCTGGAACAGCCTGTATTTGCAGCAGTCACCAAGTTCTGAACCAGCAAGAGTTTTCACAAAAGCAGATTCACTGCCGAATGCGGCGAGCTGGCCCGCGGAGTTGAATATAACCCATTTCGCCGGGCCTGATCTGACTCCAAGCCCAGCTTGTCTGGCTGTTGCTGCCACAGGTGAAGTTTATGTTGGAGTTGATATGATCGGTTCGCTGGGGAAAGATCCCGGAAAGGGGAGCATTGTGCGGCTGGTTGACTCAAACAACGATGGTAAGGTCGATCAGCACACAACTTTCGCGAAAGTGGACGATCCGCGCGGGATCATTTCTCAGGGCGACCAGCTTTTCGTTCTGCATACCACATTCTCCAAAGAAACCGGCAAGGCTTCCGGCATGGATCTGGTTGTTTTTGAGGATAAAAATCACGATGGTATTGCGGACGGACCTTCCAAACCATTGATCCAAGGCGTGAGCTCGCCAAAATTCCTGCAAAGCCGCGGAACAGACCACGCTACAAACGGTATCCGTATGGGAATCGACGGCTGGATCTACATTGCAGTGGGAGATTTCGGGTTTCACGACGCGGTGGATCGCTCTGGTAAAAAACTGACCCAGCTCGGTGGCGGAATTGTGCGGGTAAGGCCCGACGGGACGGAAATGGAAGTGTACACGCACGGAATGCGCAATATCTATGATGTCGCTATTGATCCGTACATGAACATTTTTACAAGAGATAACACGAATGACGGCGGCGGCTGGAATATCCGTTTCAGTAACCAGATCCAGTCAGGCGAGTATGGATATCCGGTTCTTTTCAAAAATTTTACCGAAGAGATGATTCCCGCATTGATCGACCTGGGCGGTGGATCGGGAACAGGCTCACTTTTTATGGACGATCCCACTTGGCCAGCCAAATACAACCGTGTTCCGATGATGGCCGACTGGGGCAGAAGTCAGATCTATGTGCACCGGCTTACAGCTGATGCGGCAAGTTTTGACCAGAAGGAAGAGGAATTTATCAAGCTTGCCCAGGTTACCGACCTTGATATCGATGCATCGGGCCGCGTTTATCTGGCAGCCTGGGATGGAGCTGGCTATTCCGGAAATCCGAACAAGGGTTTTGTAGTGCGCGCTATTCCCAAAGATTGGAATTACAAGCCTTTTAAAGGTGTGAAAAATTCGTCAGCCAAAGCACTGGCGGCACTTTTGAAATCTGAAAGCGCAGTTCAGCGTCTGGCCGGGCAACAGGAATTGCTGGCGCGTTTTCCGAAAGGGGCTGCGAAACTTTCCCTGAAAATCGCGCAGGACAAGAGCCTTCCTTTATATGTACGCGTGGCAGGTATTTATACTTACGCGCAGGCTTCCGGGAAAAATGGATTTAATGATCTGGTGAAATTGAGTGAAGAAAATGATGTTCGCGAATTTGCATTACGCGCGCTGGCTGACAGAAAGCCGAATGTTGCTCAGGTGCCGATCGAGCCATTTTTGAAAGGTATGAAAGACGCTTCACCACGTGTTCAGATCGCCGCGACGGTGGGTTTGGGAAGAATAGGCAGAGCTGAGGCTGCACAATCTTTGTTGGAAGTTAAAGTGCCGGCTTCATTCGTATCGCCCGCAAAAGGGACGGAGGGGCCGCATGCTACGCCCAACTCCGCTATCATTCCCGCACATATTGCGGTGAGATCGCTGGTTGCGATAAATGCAGTAGACGCTTGCGTGCAGGCGATCGGAACAGAAAACTCGACAATTGCATTGTGGGCATTGCGTTATATGCACGACCCGAAGGCAGTTTCCGCACTGATTGCAGCTTATGAAAAAGCGACAGATGAAAAACTGAAAGGTCAGATCCTCACTACATTAGGAAGGCTTTACAAAGTAGAAGCGCCTTACGACGGCTCCTGGTGGTGGAGTACCCGGCCAGATACGCACGGACCTTATTATAAAGCGGTTACTTGGGAGTCTTCTGACGCGATCAAGGGATTTTTAATGCAGCAGTGGACGAAAGCCGACGATAATGGTAAAAAGTTTTTCGCTGATCTGAATGGTCGCCAGCGTATGGGAATTGATGAATTTGGAGGCGAGGATATTGTGGTTGAAAAGCAGGAACTGAAAATCGACCTGAGCAAGATCAGTAATAAGAAAGGCCAGATCGGGGAAAATTCCATTGAAGACGTGATGCTCGCGATAGCCAGGATCCCGGGCGATGCGGCGGCAGGTAAGTTGTTATTCACAAAACAAGGTTGCGTGGCCTGCCACAGTATCAATAAAAATGGCCCGCTCAAAGGACCGTATATGGGCCAGATCGGCTCTATCATGAACCGTGAACAGATCGCTGAATCGATATTGAAGCCAAATGCATCCATTTCGCAGGGTTTTGCTTCGGTGCTGATCACTACCAAAGGAGACCAAAGCTACATGGGCTTTGTTTCTGAGGAATCGGCTGAAAAGCTGGTTTTGCGGGATATTACCGGAGCTGTTTACACTTTCAAAATGTCGGATATTACATCTCGTAAAGAACTTGAAAACTCAATGATGCCCCCGGGACTGGCTAATGAGCTGTCTTACGAGGAATTCGCCTCGTTGATCACATTTCTTTATGAACAGAAAAAATAATAGGTTAGAATTGTACAATATTTGCTTTTTGTATTGCCGGTTGAAGAGGCCGGCAATTTCATTCGATTTTTGTTTTTAAGTGAGTAGTCTTTTTCGTAAGTTTTGTAGTAGTGATTTTAATCGACTAGATATTTATTGAAAAAACTTTTTGCTCAACGTTTATAAAGCAGTAATCCCCCATATCTTTTACGGTTGGGGGATTTTTTATTTTGTAATAAAAAGCGAATACCGCTGTGTTAAGGCCGCTGTTGTTTCCTGGATCCTTCCGGAACGGCCTTAATGGTCGATTTTCTTTTTTTGACAGAATAGGAGCCGGTTGTATCCGCGTCGGGGCGGCCGGTGCTGCTGCGTCCATCGATCGTGCCGGTGGAATTTACACTCCCATTATCATTCAGAATAGGACCGGTTTCTGCATTCGAAGAATCTTTCAGGATTGCAGAAACGTCAGAAGTATCTCTCGTTGATCGGGAGCTGGTTGTTCTTTTACGGTATTCCCTGGCCGATTTTTTGCTTTCCGTTGACTGTGCAAACGTCAGTGCGGGAGCGGCAAACAGCAGGGCAAGTAGGATGGGAAGCGCTTTCATATTTGCTGGATTTAGATTGAAGATGTTTTAACACATTAACAAAATCCATTCCAAACCAGCTCAACCAATGCAAGCTTGTGGTTTTTTCTTCTAAATTGACCCAAACTGATTACTTCGCATTATCAAATCAAAAACAATATTATGAAAGCAGTATTTCTTGTCGATACCAACGTGCCGCTTACTATTAAGGAAGTGCAAACACCGGAGCCGGGTGCAAGCCAGATCCTGATCAAACTGGAATACTCCGCATTGAACCACCGCGATGTGTGGATACAGAAAGGAAAGTACGCTGGTCCAAAATCGGGCCTGATACTTGGTTCCGACGGACTGGGAACGGTAGTGAAAGTTGGAAGTGAGGCAGATCAAAACTGGATCGGGAAAAAGGTGATCATTAATCCGAGCCACGATTGGGGCGATGATCCCGCGGCATTTGGCAACGATTTCAAAATCCTGGGCAATCCCGAGCCGGGTACTTTTGCAGAATATATTGCTGTGGACGAAAAATATGTTCATTTAAAACCCACACACCTGACAGACGAAGAAGCTGCTGCATTGCCGCTCGCAGGAGTAACCACTTATCGTGCGCTTTTTGTAAGGGCTGCTGTAAAAAGCGGTGAAAAAGTACTAGTTACCGGAATCGGCGCGGGTACTGCTTTGCTGGCATTGCAATATGCGCTTGCAGCAGGAGCAGAAGTGTACGTGACGTCCAGTTCCCAGGAAAAAATTGATCGTGCAATCGAGTTAGGCGCGACAGCGGGCTTTAATTACAAAGAAGAAAACTGGTTTCAGACTGCGAAAGAAGAAACAGGCGGTTTTCACGTAATCGTCGATAGTGCCTCTGGCAAAGGTTTCGGAAATCTGATCGAAGCAGCCCGTCCCGGCGGCAGGATCGTATTTTTTGGCGGTACCGATGGAGTCATCGGGAATATCGTTCCAAACAAAATCTTCTGGCGCAACATTTCAATACTGGGCACGACAATGGGAACGATGCAGGATTTTAAAGATATGCTTGAATTTACTGAAAAGCATAACATCAAACCGATCGTTGACAAAGTGTTTGGAACACTGGCCGAAGCGCAGGATGCTTTGGATTACATGCACGAAGGAAAGCAGTTCGGCAAGATCGTGCTGACGAACGTTTAAACCAGATTTAACGGAAATGCAAATCCCAGCCAAAAGCCGGGATTTGTCATTAATTGTGCATCAACTTGTAAATCTTGACCGCGCCGTCGTCCTGTTCAAAGTGAACATAGTACATGCCGGTCGGGTATTGTCTCATACTAACCGTGAAAGTTGGGTCAGTCACCGGCCTTGATACCCTTACTATCCCCGAATTACTGATAATCCGAAAGTTTTTCACACGCTTGTTACGAACAACAATTTGTAGAATATCGTCGACAGGATTTGGAAACACCTCTGCCCACGAGAATTCTGGAAAATGAACCGAACGCACGCGACTATACGCAAATGTATTGTCCGCGTCGATCATCTTTAATCGGTAATAGTTCAGTCCAGACTCCGGCAGACTGTCGGTGAAATTATAAGCTCGCGCATCTCCGCTTTCCCTCGCAGCCTCGCACCGGCCGATTGCTGTCCAATGGACCATATCCGTCGTGCGCTGCACCTCGAAATAATCGCTGTTGGCTTCCTGCGAAGTCGCCCATTCCAGTTCAGTAAGAGATTCGCGCTTGTTCACATCGAAGCGTGTCAATACAACAGGCAGCGGGTCGGTGCTGATCTGAACGAGGACCGTACCTACATTGGAAACTTGTCTGGTTTGGTCCCTCACTGTGTAAGTGAATGAAAAATCGCCCACAACGCCATTTCCAGGAGTGAATACAACTTTTCCCGCCACATTTCTTATTTCACAATTCACTGGCTGGCTGGTGATAACCAGCGAATTGGCATCGAGAGCAGAACATACTGCGAGGTCATTTCCTAAAACATCGATCTCGACAGGAGTGTTTTTCTTACCGGTCGCTATGTCGTCAACCGCAGTGGGCTTGTGGTGCTTAACGATGATCTTAATAGATTCCAACGATAAACATCCGTCATCATTCACCCCAAACGCATTGTAAGTCCCTTCTTCACTTACAATTAGCTCGTGGGTAGATGAACTTGCAACCAGCTCATTGTTACGATACCATTCATAGCGATGCGCGCCCTGGGACTCGGCTCTGAGCCGGATAGACGCCGTTTTGCACATGGATACCTCCCTGGTCTGGCTTTGCCCGAAAGCAATGCCAGACGTCAGGAACATCCAAACGATTAGGTTAGAGCGCATCGTACAGATTAATTCAGGAGTTCTGAATTAAAGAAGTTGGATAGTAGGAATGGTAGGCAATGGCAGGTTGTGCAGGATTTGCTGACTCGTACCAGTGATGATGTTCGTAGCCAGTTTGGTTGCAGTAGGCAGCAGGGCGCCGGCAGCCGGCAATTTGTATTTAGCTACTACCTTGTAAAGACCCGCTTTTACTACTCTCAAAGATGCACCTGTTTCTGTAAGGATCTCATCGTCAGGACCTCTCCACTCGAACGGAAGTTCAACTCCGTACGTAACCAAATTAGTAATAGGGGTTAAGAATGAAGCGTTTAGCGTCACATCTACTTCCGCGCCCACACAAAAGTTGGTTTTTGGAACCTCTAATGCAAGTTCCAGTTTTGGCAGCACAATGATGTTATACTCAACAGGATCAGATTCGCAACCTGCAAGGAGATCAGCAATCACACTCAACTTGATTTCGTGCTTGGTAATGGTCGTTGTTGCGTCTGAAAAGGTCAGTTTCAAAACACCGCCAAGCGTACTTCCAAGGATCTCGTTCAATACACCGTCTACACGCCAGAACAGCTTGGATGTTGCAACGTTGCCTTGCGGCGTTAATGTAAATTCCTCACCATTAGTAACATAGAAATTGATTGGGGCTGGTGTTGATTGTGCATTGGCAACCTGGGCGAATGCAAGAAGTGCGAACACGGCAAAGGAGGTAATGAATTTTTTCATGAATTGTTTTTTGTTAAAAGTGAACTACTGATAGATAATTGAAGGGAATTGTTATTTATTGATTCTAGGGATTTAATGCTGCGCTGGGTGAAGCCGGGGCGCTCTGCACGGTTACGGTCACCTTCTTTCGGGGTGAAGCTGTGCATCCTTCGCCGGCTTTGGTGGTCTGGACATAGTAAGTTTTCTGACCTGTGGTGGTTAATCCGGTAATCGGTAATGTTTGATTGGAAGATAGTAATGTTCCGTCGCTCGCTTCTGAGTACCAGGAATATAGAAAGTTGCCAATCCCGCCAATACTCGCCTGCAATGCAGTGGCCGACAGTGTGATCCCGCCCAGATTGGTACAGGCTACTGCATCCGGTGCACTGATTCCGTCCGGAACGCGGCGCACATCGTGCACGTTAATACCGTTGGCCCCGAGGCCCAGACCAAGCAATGCAATATTCAGGTCGAGCTCGATTCGATCGAATATGAAAGAGCTCCCGTCTGCATTTTTTGGGATAAAATAAAAGGTAATATTTTCGCGGTTGGCAAGTGAAGTCAGCAGAGAAGCTTCCACGATTGATTCCAGCAGTTTCACCGTACCTACCTCACTTTCACCGCGGTAAGCGCGAAGTGTAATACTCGAACCCAGCTTCACATCCAGGAAAGATCCTCCCTGAGAAAGCGTAACCCGCACGATATCATCGGGATTGGAATTTCCATTGAAATAGAATGTCTGCTTAATATGTCCGCCAAGAAGCGGCAGTCCGTTGGAAACAAAGGAAGATTTTGTGGCCAGATCTTCATCAATCGCGCCGCCTGGATTTGTAACTCCGAATGCTGTCAGGATGATATCCGAGTATCCAATGCTGGTCCCATTTGGCCTCCCGCAGTCTGCTGCATTGAATGGGTACGGGTTGGATGAGTTGGACGCACCAGCTCCGTAAAAGGCGTAATAAACGCTTGCGCTATTTGTGCCTGCCAGAACGGGGGAGGCCACTGTAAGCTTCACCGATTTGAAAGTGGCCGACGGGGTAACGCCTATCAATGCATAACCATCTGGGGCATAGTAAGTTTTGTAGCCGCTGCCCGTCAGGCTGACCGATCCACCAGAACTATTTTGCGCAGTGATCGTGATAGCGCCGTTGGCAAGAGCACTGGAATTTGGATTGACTTGAAATAAACAGTCTTCGGATTTGCAGACTCATAGTTTACGGAATTCGTAAATATCAGTTGCAAAGAGCAGGAAGTAGCGCCTCCAAGCACAGCCTTCGAAGCGACAAGTTCAGCAGCCGAAGTTCTAGAACTATTGGCAGCATTTTCCGGATTAG
Organism: Dyadobacter sp. CY343; assembly: GCF_021390335.1. GTDB lineage: Bacteria > Bacteroidota > Bacteroidia > Cytophagales > Spirosomataceae > Dyadobacter. Next base: position 145,436 of record NZ_JAJUXK010000002.1, read on the forward strand.
TTACTGATCCTCCATCTGTGCCTGGCACAGGGGTTTCCGTAGCATATACAGCGTCGCTGGGTTGCGCAACTGCAAATTGAGCATACAGGATCAGCACAAGCAGGGCGAGCCTGCCGGCAGATTTGGGGTAAAGATGTTTCAAGTATAGAGTTGGGTGTACGTAATGTTTTACAATTACTTCTACAAAGGAAAAGGGAAGTTAAATATTTACAAAAAAGTTTCTTGTAGAAATAATTCAATGAAATTTGAAAATGCGTTTTGCATATTGTGAACGGGGAAAATGGCTTAAAAAAAGTTTTAACTTGCTCAATCTATTAACTATGTAACCGATGTCACCACAGCCAGTAGCAATCCGGGAAGTGAAAGTGATCCGTTACCTCACGCCGTTGCGGGAGGGGGGATCACTGCCCGCAATCGCGGAAGCGGACGACGATTTTTTATACGTTTTGAAATTCAAAGGCGCGGGGCAGGGAGTGAAAGCCCTTATTGCTGAGCTTATTGGAGGCGAGATTGCAAGACTCCTGGGATTGCGCATACCAGAAATTGTATTCGCTCAACTCGACGAAGCATTCGGCAGAACTGAGCCCGATGAGGAGATTCAGGATCTTTTGAAAGCCAGCATCGGATTGAACCTGGCTATGCATTATTTGTCAGGCGCAATCACTTTCGACCCGCTGGTGAGTGACGTCGATGCGAGACTTGCGTCCGAGATTGTGTGGCTCGATTGCCTGCTCATGAACGTCGACCGCACTGCCCGTAATACGAATATGCTCATGTGGCACAAAGAATTGTGGCTGATCGACCACGGAGCTGCTTTGTATTTTCACCACTCCTGGCAGGATTGGGAGCAGCAGGCTGCACGCCCGTTTGCGCAGATTAAAGATCACGTTTTACTTAAAAAAGCGACAGACCTGAGTGCCGTTGACGAGCATTTCAAAGGCATTTTAAGTGAGGAAGCAATCCGCCATATCGTATCGCTTATACCAGGAGACTGGCTATTGAAAGACGCACCTTTTGAAACCGAAAAAGCGCACCGTGAAGCTTATATCCAATTTTTTATCCAAAGGCTTCTTCATTCCGAAGTACTTATAAAAGCAGCGGCAGATGCAAGACAAGCAGTTATATGAATATGCAGTTCTCCGGCTTGTACCCAGGGTGGAGCGGGAGGAGTTTATTAATGTAGGCGTGATTCTATACTGCTCGGGGCGTCAATTTCTGAGTGTGAGGTACGAGCTGAATCCTGCAAGACTAGGTGCTTTTGGTTGTAATGTGGATCCAGCTGAAATTCAGGCATACCTGCTCGCTTTCAAGCAGATATGCCAGGGCAGGAGAGATGGTGGTGTGATAGGTGCGTTGCCACTTTCTTCGCGTTTCCGCTGGCTTACAGCGACCAGAAGTACGATGTTGCAGACGTCGAAGGTGCATGCGGGCTTTTGCGAAGATCCGGAACATACTTTGTCCGTTTTGTTCAATGAACAGGTTTTATGCTGAGTGGCTATTTCAATTTCAGGTACTGCTGAACCGTTTCCTTTTTCCGCCTCGAAATCTCAATTCTTGATCCGTCTGTCAGAAGCAGGAACTGGTTGTTGTGCGTCACTTGCTTGATGTATTTCGGGTTGACCAAATGGGATTTGTGTGTACGGATGAAATTGAATTCGTTCAGCATTTCGTCAAAGTGTTTAAGCGTTTTGCTGGACAAAAACGGTCGTTTTCCGATCAAATGAATAGAAGTGTAGTTCTTATCGGCTTCCAGCCGGAGAATTTCGTCCAATGTAAAAAAATAGACGCCTTCGCTTGACGGTACCGCCAGCCGGAAGTCTTTGATTTCTTTCTTTTCAATGTTCTGGGCGAGATTATCGTATAGTTGCTGGTTTGTCAGCACCGCTTTCTGGCGGACTTTTTCCAAATGCCGCTCGATCGATCCCTGCAATTCCTCCGGGTCTACGGGTTTCAACAAATAATCCAGTGCACTGAACCGGATCGCCTGGATCGCATATTGATTGTAAGCAGTTGTAAAAATGATGTCATAACTGGGATTTTTGCGTAGCAGCAGAAAGTCGAATCCGTTTTGATGCGGCATTTCTACGTCAAGAAAAACAATATCGGGCATAAAAGTTTCCAGAATTACAAGCGCTTGCCTGACCGAGTCTGCGTGCCTGACGTCAATTTTTTCCTTGATGAAATTGACAAGATAATGGTCGAGCACATTTCTTGCTTTTTGTTCGTCATCGATTATTAGAGCCTTTATCATAACGTTTTAGGTATTATTTAAGAAAGTTGAAAGTTCGATTGTTACAAGTGTCCCCGTGGCATTGCCTTGCTCATTATATTTGTCTGTGATCTGAACCGATGCATGCCGGCCTTGCTTTTCGAGCAGATCGAGTCTGTCTTTCGCAATTTGCAGACCTTTGGATTTGTGCCTTTTGCCTTTGCTGTTAAACTCCTTGATTTCCAGGGACTTTTTCCTGCCTATCCCGTTATCATCTATCAGGCATCTGAAAACATCGTCGTCCATGCGTTCATATTTTATACTAAGCTGCCGGTCGCCGTCCTTATGCATCAGTCCGTGCCAGAGCGCATTTTCTACATAAGGTTGCAGCAGCATCGAAGGCAGCAGGATATCTTCCGCATCCAGGTCGCGATCGACAATTATTTTAAAGGAAAAGCTCTGCTCAAACCGCATTTGTTCGAGGTACAGTTGAAGTACATCGTTCTCTTCCTCGATCGTCACCAGATTCTGGTCTGAATTATTAAGTACTCTTCTGAAAAGCTTTGAGAATTTGTTCAGATATTTGCTTGCTTCTCCATACTTCTGCGTCACGATACACTCCTGAATACTGTTCAGGCAGTTGAATACGAAGTGCGGGTTCATCTGCGCCCGTAGTGCCATTAACTGGCTTTCTGCCAACATTTTGTTGATTTCCAACAGCATCATTTCTTTCTGCTGCGCCTGTTCCTCAGCCTGCGCTTCGGCTATTTTATTGGCACTGATCGAAGCGATCGTTGAAAGTACCCTGGCATGTCCTTCGGTGAAGAACCTCTTCATACTATGTTCCGAATCGATCACACCAATCACTTTTCCTTCATGCAGGATCGGGACAGCTATTTCCGACAAACGCGCCTCATCGTCGACAATATATCGGCTATCTTTTCTGGTGTCTTTAATGATCAGCGGTTTCTTCGTAGCGGCCGCCGTACCTACTATACCTTCGCCAAGTTCCAGTTCCAGCGGATTCAGAATTTCGTGTTCTCTTTCATTTTTAATCCCATAAGTAGCTTTCTGAATAAGCTTTTGCCTGCCTTCATCCCACAAATACACCACGCAGTCTTCAAAACGAAGCTGGGAAATGCAGTTACGCGCAATATCCCAGCATATTTCATTCACAGAATTCTCTCCATAAACGGAATTAGCGAAATAGGCGATTGCATTGTTGAAGGTCACCTTTTGCTTCCGGTTCCTGTACCCTTTATACGTGGCATCCATAAATACGGCAGATAGTGTACCTGCCAGCACGAAAAACCACCAGGTTTGCCACCAGTGCGGCAAGACACGCACTCGCACCGTGGTGAAGTCATCCATCCACCGGCCATTTTCGTCTGTACTTTTGACTTTAAAGTTATAATACCCGGGTTTCAGACTGTTATAGCTGACATACAGATTTCGTCCTGCATCTACCCACTTATCGTCAATACCTTCCAGCATATAACTGTATTGCAGGGAGGGTACATCGCGGTGACTGAGTGATGCATATTGAAATGTGACGTAGTTATCCTCTGGTTTCAGCTGTAAAATAGGCTTGTCGATTTCATCAAGTTCGGTTCCGAATATCTTAATGGAAGTGACGTGCGGCGGTTTCCTGACCGGAAGTTTTGCAAATTTAAATGGGTCGATCTCAACCACATGGTCCAGCATAACCGCATAAACTCGGTTGTTGCTCGCATAAATGTAGTTCCAGTAATCCTGCAATGTCTTGCCCAGATTAATCTGAACACGCGTAACTTTTTTTGTTTCAGTAAAAAAGAATAGCAGACCTCCCGGTCCGGCTGCCCAGATAGCACCTCTCGCGTCGATCGCAATGCTGTTAATCTGATTAAAAAGCAATCCGTTCTGATTGTGAAGGCTATCTATCAGTTCGCCCCTCGTATTAATCTTATAAATACCCCTTTCCCAGATCGCCGACCAAATGTTGCCTTCTGGATCCTCTACGGACTGCCTGACGTCAAATTTCCCCGGATTGGCCACGGGAATGACCGAAAACCTTTCCTCTTTGTCGGTATATTTAAGAAAACCTATACCGCGGATTGCGAATAAGATGTCGCCATTTCTCATCTGCAGGAAGCTCTGGCAATTAGCGTATTTGAATAAACCATATTTGCTTTCTGTCCCGTCAAAACGGAGCAGCGATCCCGAGTATGGATCGTATCGGTAAATGGCATCCCGATAAACATGAAACCAAATCCTCCCCTTCAGATCGGTCAAAACGACATTGACTATTCCGTCGGGACTGTTCTTTAACTTGCTGAGTACCTGCTGCCTGCCATTTATCGTAAAGATTCCTTCGGGTCCGGCCATCCACCATTCGTTGGCAGCCTTACTTACCATTATAAATCTGTTTCGATGATACTGCTTACCGGAAACAAAATAGCGTTTAAAGGTCCGCTGTTCCATATCGTACAAAACCACACCATCCTCCTTCGCGGCATATATCTTATCCTGATCAATGACAATACTATTGATGTGAGCAAAATTTGTTTCGAGAAAAAATTCGTAGCTCGGTAATTTATAAATAGCTCTGAAAGGTGAGTTCACAGCTAATTTGCTCACGCCATTGATAGTAGCAAACCATAGATTTCCTTCTTCGTCTTCCAAAATATGCTGAATGAACCCGTAGCCGATAGAATTAGGGGAATCCTGATTATAAGGGACCTTCTTTATAGGTTTTCCATAATCTTTCACGTAAGCCGCGTACATCCAGGTTGATATCCACAACCGGTTCTGGGTGTCCACAAACAGGTAATTGCATCCGTCCGTGGCTTTTTTGTTGTCAAATTTGTAGTGAGTAGTAACCCCGTTTGACCTGGCGTCCCAGAAATTGAGCGAAAAGTCAGAGGTAGAAGCGTACCACAAATTCGCATTCATATCCAGTGTTAGGGCTGTAACCAACGTTTTGTTGAGGATCGGATATTGTCGTGGGTTGTAGGCACTGTCGTAAAGGACTTTATTTTTAATGTCAAAGAAGAAGGTCTGGTAACCGCCAATCCAAAAACCGCTTCGCGATTTATCCCAGCAGAAGGCGCTAGATGCTGAAAACGAGAAATTCTGGCTGAGAAGCTTTTTCGCCTGTGGATATTCCTGGATAAGTGGTACTACCTTTTCTCCATTGAAAATGTAAATTTCGGATTTGCAAATAATCCAAAGTCTGCCATCGCCGTCTTCTTTGATTGATAAAATTCGCTTGTTGGTAAGACTTGCGAATCTCTTGTCCCTATAAAATGCCGTTTTGCTCTTATTAAAGGTGAGCAAACCGACTGACGTTGCTAAAAGTAGAGTCTTATGTTTGTCAATCGCAGCTATTGCACTTACGTATACGCTTCTTTGAAGTTCCGGGTTCTGGTATGCTCTGATCTGGTTGCCATCATAACGGTTGAGTCCGTTGGTAGTCCCGATCCAGAGATACCCGTCCGGATCTTTGGACAGGCACAATACATCCTTTGCGTTGAGACCGTCAACTTCCCCAAAATTTTGAAAGATAAATTGCCCCCGGGCAGTTGTGGCTGTAAAAACTAACGAAAGAAGCGTTAAGTATCTGAAAAGACGCATTCAGGTTGTTGTGTTGAATTAAGCGTAAAGTAGTTATTCATAAACGAAGCGTAAATAACAATTCCTCAAAGGCTGCATTCAGTTATTAATCGGTTGGGTCAATCTTGATGGACGAGAATTTACTTGCAATTTTTAGCGAATAAATTCTAGTGACATTGACCAGTTAATCATTACAAGACACCGTTTATTCATTCATTTTCAATCTGGCCTCTGATTACGGCAAATTTGTTTAAACAGACCATCCGGAACGGACGGTACGAACAATAACCCTTTTGAATTGATGAATACATACCTAACTGGATTTGTGATCAATTGCCTGGCTGCACTTGTGTTGTCTGGCTACCTGCTTTATCTCTACCTCATGAAGAGACCTGCTGACGGTTTGGGCGCCATCAGGGCAATCGTGGTATTAATTGTGATTGAATGTGCTGTATCCATTTATTGTGTGCGGGATGGAAACCTCACGCTGGCGTCCGTGATCGTCTGGGTGCAGGCCGTCGCAATCATTGCGACAACCATATTCATTATCCTGATCATTATCTTCAAGCCTGACTGGAAGTAACAGTCAGGTCTTCATTATTTTCGATTCTTAGCCCGCGAATCACTATTTCCCAGCTGCGGCCTTAGCTTGTTGGAATTCAAATCTACAAGTATTTCAAAGTGCGCCCTTCTAATTTGTAATTACTTCTAAGTTGATAATGAGAATGTTGCTGTTAAAAAGCCTTCAATAACCATTCAATCAATCAACTGAAGCCGCTCAATTAACAAATGCGGCGCCCGCCATTTCCCTTATCATCTTTGGATCAGTTAAGTCTTAACGGCAGCCAGGCCAGCTGTCAACTTTCAAAAAAGAGTCTTGAAAATAGCCAAACTCTCCACAACAACGATTATGAAATTTCAATTTAAACACACTTTTTATGAGGACTTCTATTATTGTTCTGCTGCTGGCAATCAGCAGTCTTACGAACGCCCAGGTTTTTAATCCGACCGGAGGATGGGCCGGTGCAAACACAATTCCGCCAGGTTGGACAAGCACCGGATCGGCTTCAAGTTCAACAGTAACTTCTTATGGTTCAGGTAATGGGGCGCCTGGTGAAGGTTTATTTAGTCCATGGGTTCTTGCGCCATTACCAAATCCGCCTTCGGGGCAAACACATTTCCTGAGTCAGTTCAGTAATAATAATTTGAATCAAAAGGCTGAGACTAAGATATATTCGCTGCAACCGGGAATATGGTATGAAGTAAAATATCATGTAATGACTGCCTCCTATAAATTAAATGGAGGCGTTGCTACTGATCTCGCAGACAAAGCATTCATCGAAGTGACTGGCGGACCCGGAGCGGTAGCGTCGCATACGTTCAGTCAGGGATTAACTTGGACAGAAGGGACTTTGAAGTTTCAGGCGTCAGGTTCAGTTGAAGTTTTCAAATTTAATGTTACAGAAAATACTGCTGCTGGTGCAGTTGCTAATCTCGATATAACTTCCATCAAAATGGTTTGCGGTCAGCCTGACAATCAAATAGGCTTCGAGCATCCGGTGCAATTTTTGAAATGTCCCCAATCCACGATCAATCTAAACGATTCATACACCGGCTATATCCCTACTGGAAGTAGTCTGGTATGGTATTCCAACCCGACACATTCCGGAAAGGCTCTTATTGGGACGAATCTTATAAATCAGCCTGGCGACTACTATGCTTTTTTCTACGATAAAGACAGAAACTGCTTCAATACTGATTTAGCGGAAGCCAAAGTAAAGGTTATGAGAGCTGATGTAAAGTTAAAATCTGATGTCGGACAAATTACCTGCCACGGGGTAACGACGTTTGACTTGAACACACTGCACGACACGCCCCCAGGTGACATTCCTCCCGGCGCATCGTTGGTCTGGTTTAATAATCCGACCCACTCCGGCTTCCCCTCAGCAATGGGCAACGCAACCAGCGTAGTGCCTGGTACATACTACGCATTTTACTATTTCGGAGCCCCTTACAACTGCTATAACACGGATCTTTCTACGGATGTAGTACAAGTGAAACTGCCTACGCAAGTAAATCTAGGTCAGCATCAGCGATTGGTTGTGTGCACAAGCGGAACCGCGCAATTATTTACTGAGGCATTTAATGTGCCATTAGGAACTAGACTTGTCTATTTTGATAATCCACAGGGACAAGGGCAGCCTATCCAGGCAGGAACATCCATGCCTATTGGGCAATACTACGCATTCAGTCAAGATACCTTAAAGGGATGTCTTAACACAAACCTGTCTACGGAGGTGTTAACGATCTCTCAGATCGCTGCACCTGTCATATCTCCCGATACGGTTACGGCACAATGCGGCTCACGAACTTTCGACTTGACGCAAATTCAGGTGGGGGCGACACTAGGCCAAGTTCATTGGTATCCAACGCCCAATCGGGTCCCTTATAAATTGGGCACATTCGATCCGACAAAAGTGAAGCCGGGAAACTATTATGCTTTCATTTATGACCAAGTAAGCAAATGCTACAATGTGCCAATCTCCAACTCAAAGCTGACTGTGTTAGATACAGTTTGCTTGGAACGCTCGGTGAAGATCAATTTCAAAGTGAAATTGCAGGGCGCGATTTCAGGGCAGGATACAGTGATGAAGAATACTTTACAAACGTACGTTAAAGGGCCTGGAATGGTTGGCCTATTACCGACTACTGATCCTTATGGTAATGGAATAGTTTACGAAGATGTGAATAACCTAAACGGTGTTTTGGGCGCGGTTGTTGATTGGGTGAAAATTGAGATTCGAAGTTCCCAAAGCCCAGGTACTATCTTAGAGTCTGGCAGTTACCTTTTGAAGCCAGATGGCAGTGTCGTAACATTTATGGGTTCAGCCCCCTACTTTGAGAGTCGTACTCAACCAGTACATGTTGTCGTCAAACATAGGAATCACGTGGCAATTATGAGTCAACCACTCTCCATTGATGGGAGCATACCGGAAGTCGAGTATAACTTCACAACATCGTTACAGAAAGCGTTTACCAACGGTATAATTCCTGACCAAATGCGACAGGTGAACGGAGTTTGGTGCATGGTAAGCGGAGACGTTTCCCAAAATTTAATGGTAAAAAATGAAGATATGAGTCAGACCAGAAACTCATACAACCAGGGATTATTCGGAGTATATTCTTCGAGAGATCTAAATATGAATGGCCTCATCAACAACCAGGATGTGAACATTCAGCGTAACAGATACAACGTAGGCTACTTTTCAATTTTAACTAAATACTAATAAATCATGAGAACACTTTTAAAAATCACATTAATTGCTTTCATCGCACTCACAACCTCTCTGAAAGATGCCTATTCGCAGACGCCAGCAAAAATTATCATGGACTTTACGAATCGGAAGCTCAGCGCTGACGGTATGTCATGGAGTTTTGATCTGGTGGCCAAGGGTGATGCTAATTATACTCCTGGGGTCGGCTCAGACGGTCTGTGGATTGCAATGAATATTCGACTGGATCTTGCGCTTCCCCCTGGTGTCTTCGTTGTAAATGGAGTCTGTGAACCTGATCCGACTTATGCATCCGCAAGTGGTGGTGTACAGCCATCTGTACCAGGCCCCGGCACCCCGGGCCAGGATGACTTAGGTCTGACAATAGAGCGTGCTGATTCTGACACAGATTTGAACCTAACGGATTTCGTCAAATTAGCTCACTACACAATTAACTTTAATGCTCCTGTTGCTCAGGGAAATCCAGCGTATCCAAGGATAGAATTCGATGATTTTGGAAGCTCTTGGGTGCATTCCATCGACGAGGTGAATTTGCTGCCAATTGTATTTGTTAATGAAGAGTTTCCTTTACCTGTTAAGCTAGTCTCATTTGATGCTAATGCAGAGAATGGTGTTGCGAATTTGGTTTGGAAGACTTCAGAAGAATCTAACAGCAGCCATTTTGATGTGCAACGCAGTAAAGATGGTAAGCAGTGGGCAACAATCGCAACGGTGAAGGCAATGGGTGAAAGCAAGATTGATCAGACCTACCTCGCGTCGGATAATAATCCCTTTTCTGGTGAAAATTTGTATCGTTTACATATGATCGATCAGGATGGAGCAAGTGCGTATAGTATGATCCGTAGTATCAAATTCGAATTTGTGTCTGCAAGCGTCTACCCTAATCCCGTTGTTGACGAACTGACGATTAATACATCAGATATCAGTAAGGTTTCTAATGTGAGCATAATTAATATCGCAGGACAGGAAGTGTTTAAATCCGTAGGCAAACCTCGCGAGAAAATAAAAGTAAGTGGTTTAAATGCCGGAGTATATGTGGTGAACATAAAGTCTACTAACGGCGAACAGAATAGCTACAAGATACTTGTAGTTAAATAGTTGAGTGTGTTGGTTTGTTTTATTTGAGAGGCTACTTCTCCAATAGAAGTAGCCTCCTTAACAACCTCGAAATTTCGATTAAGTATGTGTGGGTAGTTTGTTTGAGGCTACGTCCGGTGTGACGTAGCCTCTTTTTATGTTATTACAGCCAGTCAAATCCTTTCACGTATTTCAATACCACCACAGCTAACCCAGGGATTCGTAAGGGAATGGAATGAACCCGGGAATGTTTTGGGATCGGGTAGCTTTCCTGTTCTTCGAGCTCTAATAGGTCAGACCCGCCGTATTTCAGGTTGTCTGTATTGAAAACTTCCTGGTAGTACCCTGGTTTTGGAACGCCGATCCGATAATTTGTTCTCACTACCGGCGTAAAGTTGGCCACAAAAATAAGGTCCTCTTCCGGATTGTTTCCTTTCCTGATCCAGCTGAAAACACTATTAGTGCTGTCTTGATTATCGATCCATTCGAAACCTTCCCAAGAAAAATTCTTTTCGTACAAGGCCGGCTGGGAAGCATAAAACTCGTTGAGGTCTTTTAATAGCAACTGTATTCCGTTGTGCGATGGATTCAGATTTTCATCCCAGTCCAGGCTGAAATCGTGGCGCCACTCGTGACGCTGTGCAAAGTCCGCTCCCATGAACAATAGCTTCGCGCCCGGGTGGCCGAACATGTAACCGTACAAAGCCCTCAGATTTGCAAACTGCTGCCAGTGATCGCCGGGCATTTTGTTGATCATCGAATGTTTTCCGTACACCACCTCGTCATGAGACAGCGGCAAAGTAAATTTTTCGGAGAACGCGTAATGCGTACTGAATGCCAGCTGACCCTGGTGATGTGATCGATAGACAGGCTCTTTCTGGAAATAAGATAAGGTATCGTGCATCCAGCCCATCATCCATTTCATATCGAAACCTAAACCACCGTTTTGTGGGAGTTGCGTTACGCCGGGCCAGGCGGTAGACTCTTCCGCAACAGTAAAGACATCAGGGAAATACTGGTGTACCGCCGTATTGAATTCCTTCAAAAAGTCAATCGCTTCGAGGTTTTCTCTTCCGCCATATTGATTAGGGATCCATTCACCCTCATTCCGCGAATAGTCCAGATACAGCATCGACGCAACTGCATCGACCCGTAGTGCGTCAATATGAAACTTGTCTAGCCAATAAATCGCATTGGAAATCAGGAATGCTTTAACTTCATTTCTACCATAATTAAAAATAAAGCTCTTCCAATCCGGATGAAAGCCTTTTCTGGGATCAGCATGCTCATACAAATGCGTACCGTCGAAATAGCCAAGCCCGTGTTCATCAGTCGGGAAATGGGAGGGAACCCAGTCCAGAATGACGCCGATACCAGCCTGATGGAGCGCATCTACCAGGAACATAAAATCCTGTGGTGTACCGAAACGACTCGAAGGCGCAAAATACCCCGTAAGCTGATAACCCCACGATCCGTAAAAAGGGTGTTCCATAATCGGCATGAACTCCACGTGCGAGAATCCCATGTATTTGCAATACTCAGGTAGCTCTGCTGCAAGCTCACGATAGGTCAGAAAACGTCCCTCTTCTTCGTGAGCCCGGCGCCACGAGCCAATATGGACCTCGTAAACGGAAATAGGCTTTTCCAGAGGCGATCCTGATTTTCGATTGGATAACCACTCAGAATCTTTCCATTCATATTCCAGATCCCACACTACTGATGCCGTGTGCGGCGGTGTTTCCCAATGTACGGCGTAAGGATCTCCTTTTTCAACCTGATGCCCGGAGTGGGAAGTAATGAAATATTTATAGTATTCACCCTTGCCCAATCCTGCAATAAAGCCTTCCCAGATTCCCGAACCGTCGCCGCGAACCGTCAGCGGGTTTTCCGTTCTGTTCCAGCCGTTGAAATTACCAACCACTGTCACGTCCTTTGCATTGGGAGCCCAAACTGAAAAATAGGTGCCGCGTTGTCCGTCGACCTCAGTAAGGTGAGAGCCGAGCTTATTATAAACATGATAGTGTGTGCCGGCACGGAACAAATTAACGTCAAAGTCGGATAACTTGGCAAACGAATTATTTTGCAAATCAGTCATAATAGCCTGGTTAAGCGTTCACCGCTTCATTTTTTTTAATTATCGATTTAATTCCTCTCAGTGGCACCATAACCCACGATGGGCGATTATTCACTTCATAATTCAGTTCGTAAATCGCTTTTTGAAGCAGGAAAGTCTGCATCAGAACATCCAGGTCCTCTTTTTTCTGAGGCACGATCGGGTTCTCTTTCACAGTTTCCAGATAGGCTTTCATGAATATGCCGCTCATATAGTGATACCATTGCTCCACATAAGGCAGCAGCTTGGCAATATCTTCCGTTCTTACCTGGTTGTCAAGATAAAGACTTCCGTAAGCAGCATAATGGAACGACCGCAGCATTCCTGCTACATCCCGGAGCGCAGATCTTTTGAGTCTCCGCTCGCTATAACTCCTCGCCGGTTCACCCTCAAAATCAAGAATTACAAAATCCTTTCCGGTAAACAGTACTTGACCCAAGTGGTAGTCACCGTGAATCCGGATCTTAGATGTATCAATTTTTCGTGAATATACCTTCTTCAATTCCGTCAGGATCTCTTCTTTCATTTGAAGCACTTCCTCAGCCTCGTGCTTCACCTCCGGCGTCAGCTTTTTCATGTTGCGGTTCAAACTCTGGAATGCAACCCTGACAAGCGACTGTAAAGACGAATAGACAGATCGCTGGTAATGCAGTGAGAAATCCTCCGGTTTAAAATCATCTGACTCCTTTTCAGAAGCCAGGGCTAAGTGCATTTCACCCGTACGAATACCCAGCAATGAAACTTGCTCTGCGACAGACACATCAAGCAAATCCCTGAAAGTTTCCGGAATATCTTCATATCCAATCGGTTCTGTCAATGTTCCTTTAAGCTCGGGAAGTTCGATCTCACCGCCCAAAAGGATCTTTTCATTGAAGCTGTCAAGTCGGTCGAGCATATTTGCCCAGGCGTCGGTGCTGTTATTCACCATTTCCTGCATCATACCGAGCACCATGGAATCGTTTTTATACTTCCATTCCACCGCCCCGACAAATGCAGGTATATTCTTGAAGTGGGCTTTGTGGGTAAGGAAGTGCGTGATTTCCATATCCGGATTAATCGCCCGATCGACTTTGCGGTACAATTTGAAGAAGTACTTTCCATCGTAATTAATGGAAGTATTGCTCTGCTCACCAGACAGTACCTTCGGCTTAATCTTTTCAGTAGTCTTGATATGCGTTTCAAGATCGCTGTTTCCAGTAAAATGAATTTCGCTGTTTTTTGCAGGTAACTTTTCACCCGATCCCATATTGAAGATCAAAGCCTGCTGCAACTCGAAACCATAAATCCCGTCGAACAAAACCCCTTCTTCTTCTCCCTTGATCTTAATACGTGATATAACCGCCTGCGGGCAATCTTCTCTTACCCTGTTTGAAAATGGTTCTTTACCATAGGCAAGTGGCAGCTGGTATATCTCATTCACATCGTTTTGGTAAGAAGCTTCCAGCAGGAAAATATAGGCTGGCGGGTTGCTGCCCAGCGGAATAGTCGCGTGACTTATCACTTTAATGCTGTCCAGTCCCTTGCCCTTTCCGCCAAACCACCTCATTTTCATTAGGTAAGCGGGTAAAAGCTTGTTTTCAAGCTGCTCGATCGCCCTTGGATCCAGCAGATCCTTCCATTTGTCCAGTTGCAAAAGCGGAAGTTCCTGGTTCTCGTCAATTTCCGGATGCGTTTTTTCCAATGCGAAACACTGACAAGCATACGCTTCCAGCGTGAAGAAATAAGGTGTATTATCTTTCACCGAAGGAAATTTATTTTTACTGTAAATTTCCACGGGCTGATAACCTTTATATTGATCCAGATCAAGCTCAACCGGTTGCGGGAACCTGGAAAGGTTGGCGATCACCAGCATCGTTTCGTCCTGGAACGTACGTGTGAATGCAAGTACCTTCGAGTTTTCCGAGTTCAGGAAGTGAATATCGCCGCGGCTGAATGCAGCGTATTTTTTCCTTGTATTAATAGCCCGTTTCATCCACCAAAGCAGCGAAGAAGAGTTTCGGGACTGCAATTCAACGTTGATCGACTCGTAGTGATATTGCGGATCAAGGATAAGTGGCAGATAAAGCTGCTGTGGATTCGCCTGTGAAAAACCTGCATTGCGATCAGGGCTCCATTGCATTGGTGTCCTGACCCCGTCACGGTCACCCAGATAGAAATTATCACCCATACCAATTTCATCCCCGTAATAAATAATAGGGGTTCCCGGGAAAGTGAACAGCAGGGAGTTCAGCAACTCTATTTTCTTTCGGTTGTTTTCCATCAAAGGAGCCAACCGGTGCCTGATTCCGAGGTTGATCCGCGCTTTGGGATCTTTCACGTAGGCTTTGTACATATAGTCGCGCTCCTCGTCAGTTACCATTTCAAGCGTCAGCTCGTCGTGGTTTCTCAGGAAAATACCCCATTGACAGTTATCCGGAATAGCAGGAGTTTGGTCAAAAATATCTGTAATAGGATACCTGTCTTCCATTTGCAGCGACATAAACATCCGCGGCATGATCGGGAAGTGATAGTTCATCTGACATTCGTCGCCATCGCCAAAATAGGCAGCCGAATCCTCAGGCCACATATTCGCCTCCGCAAGCAGCAAAGTGCCCGGGTAGCGCTGGTCGACGTGCTTTCTCAGTTTTTTCAGGAATGCATGGGTCTCGGGAAGGTTTTCACAGTTAGTACCATCTCTCTCAAAAAGATAAGGTACCGCGTCCAGCCTGAAACCGTCGACACCCATTTTACACCAGAAATTGATGATCTTGAAAATCTCTTCCTGAACCTGCAAATTGTCAAAATTCAAATCGGGCTGGTGGTGGAAGAAGCGGTGCCAGTAATATTGTTCGGCAACACTGTCCCAGGTCCAGTTTGATTTTTCATAATCCTGGAAAATGATCCTGGCATCTTTAAACTGCTTCGGATCGTCCGTCCACACGTAGTAATTGCGGTGTGCAGAACCTTTGGGCGCTTTCCGCGCGCGCTGAAACCACGGATGCTGGTCAGAAGTGTGGTTGATTACCAGCTCGGTAATTACTTTTAAACCACGCTTATGCGCCTCTTTCAAAAATGCCTTAAACTCGGCGATATCCCCGTAAGAAGGGTTAATAGTGTAATAATCAGCGATATCATAACCATCGTCTCGAAGCGGCGAGGGGTAAAAAGGTAATAGCCAGATCGCCGTCACGCCGAGATCCTGCAGGTAATCAAGTTGTTCCATCAAACCCTTGAAATCACCTATACCGTCACAGTTTCCGTCTTTAAATGCTTTTATATGTAGCTCGTAAATAATCGCATCCTTATACCAATGCAAATTCTTTTCAAGTATTCCGTTCTTATATTCCATGGTATCTCAATTGAGTGTTTCTATTTTGAAAATATGCGCCGGCATTTCGTAAGGATTCAATTGAACAAAATTGTATTCTCCCTGCCAGTAGTATTTTTCACCACTAAGCACATCATTAACCGCATAAGGCTGGTCGTAACGAATACCCAAAAGGTGCAGCGGAACCTTGATATGCGCGCCCTGGGTATTGAAATAATCGAGATTGACGACGATCAGCAGTGCATTGTTTTGTGCGGGATCAGACTTTAAATAGCACATTACCATATCATTGTCAGTTTCTGCAATTTCTATATTCCAGGTCGTTTGCAGCGCAGTATTCTGCTTTCTTATGGTATTTATCCGGGTTATGATCTCCCGGGTGCGACTGTATCTATCCCAATCCCATTGTTTGATCTCATACTTTTCATTATCCGTGTACTCTTCTTTTCCGGGATGCGGCGTGTTGACTCCATATTCGTAAACCGGTCCGTATAGCCCATAGTTGGAAGAAAGTGTAGCTGCCAGGATAAGCCTAGTGATATGCGCATTTTCGCCACCCTCAACAAGGTGATGGGGGAGAATGTCTGGGGTATTAGGCCAGAAGTTGGGACGGAAATAGTACTGCTGATCTGTCTTGGTCAGCTCGTTCATGTATTGTTCCAGCTCCCATTTACTATTACGCCACGTAAAGTAAGTATAGGATTGGTTGAAGCCGATCTTGCCAAGGCGCTCCATAACCCTTGGCCGGGTAAATGCCTCGGCCAGAAACAGCACCTGCGGGTGTGATTTGCGAACTTCGCCGATCAGCCACTGCCAGAAACCGAAAGCCTTAGTATGCGGGTTATCAATCCGGAACACATTCACGCCTTTTTCGATCCAGAAGTCGATCACACTTTTCAACTCCTGCCACATATTCTCCCAATCCTGGGTTTCAAAGTCAAACGGCAGAATATCTTCGTAACGTTTCGGCGGATTCTCCGCATATTGTACCGTGCCGTCGGGCCGCCATTTAAACCACTGGGGATGTTCTTTCACATAAGGATGATCGGGCGCACATTGATAGGCAATGTCCATTGCAACTTCAATATCCAGCTTTTTCGCATTCTCAACCAGCTCGACAAAGTCCTCGATTGTACCCAGTTCCGGGTGTACCGCTTTGTGTCCGCCCAGCCTGTTTCCGATGGCCCAGGGTGAACCGGGATCGGTGTCAGATGGAGTAAGTGAGTTATTCTTTCCCTTCCTTTTCATTTCTCCGATTGGATGAATAGGAGGGAAGTACAGGATATCAAAACCCATTTTGGCAACCTTTGGAAGCAGGTTGATCACGTCCCTGAAAGTACCGTGCTGACCTGGCTGGCTGGAAGCCGATCGTGGGAACAGCTCGTACCAACTGCTGAATGCCGCCTTTTTCCGCTCTATTTCAAGCTCAAAAGTATGGTCAAAAACGGTAGTGCGGTCGGTGTAGCGGATTGTAGAAACTGTGCGGGCAACGTCATCACTAATCGCCAGATCAACAGCCCACTGCGGGTCAGTAGCTGTGCTGAGAGAATCGGCCCAGCCTGCAAGTAAAGATGCGTTTTCACCGCTTGTCAAACCGGCAGCTTCCTGCAAAATCTCAGCCCCTATTTTAAGTTCGACTGCAATATCCTGGCCGGCCTCGAATTTCTTTACCAAACCCTTTTTCCAGGTAGTAAAATGGTCGACCCAGCCTGTAAACCGGTATTCGTATAGCCCAATCTTGTCCGGGGTCCAGCGAGCTTCCCAGCGGTCGTTTATAATAAACTGCATGGGGATTTGCTCCCAAAACTGGTCAGATTCATATTTGTAGATTACGCTTGCGGCCACTGAATCATGGCCATCTCCGAAGATATCAGCCGAAAAAACAATACTTTCTCCAATAGCTCTTCTCGCCGGAAGCCTGCCTTCTTCAACTTGGGGACCAACATTGGTGATTATCACCCGTTTCCTTCCGTCCTTGTTGTTCATCGATCAGATTTTTAGTTTTCCACTTGGTTGAATGGCAAAACTAGCAATCAAAATCATGCCTGCAGAACAAATTTTCTGCGGATGCAATCGACCTGTGCGTTTCTTACGTTCAGTTTTTTAATAAGTATTGAAAGGAATTGAAATTCAGGCAGAAGTAGCGTTTACCGGTTTTCGTTTTCAGTAGAAATGGTATTTCTGAGATGATAAACCCTTTCGAGCGCAGTTTTTATTTCCTCATAACGCAGCGGCTTGGCGAGATAATCATCCATACCTGCACCGATGCATATTTCCCTGTCTTCCTGCATCGCATTGGCTGTCATCGCGATAATAAGCGGCTGGCGCCCGGAGAGTTGGCGGATGCGGCCGGTAGCTTCCAAACCGTCCATTTCGGGCATTTGAACATCCATGAAAACAACGTCATACTCCGATTTTGAAGCTTCCGCAAGCGCCTCCTTGCCGTTTCGGGCTACTCTGGGGGCGTAACCCATTTTTGAAAGTACTTTCACAAACAGCTTTTCATTGATCACATTATCCTCTGCGATCAGGATTTCAAGAGGAAACTGTTCGGCAAATGCGGCTGACAAGAGATTTTTCTCAGCGGCAACCTTTCTATCAGGCATAACCTGTTGCCGCGAAAGTTCCTTCTTAACAACCTCGCCGAGTTTTTGGTTTTTCACCGGTTTGGTCAGGATCGAGCAGAATATGCCCGGATAATTCTTACGTGTTTCGTCTCCCACGGAAGTAAGCAGCACGACGGGAATTTCACCAAACTGTTCTTTAATAATTGTTGCCAGCTGCACGCCGGTCATTTCCGGCATATTCTGGTCCGTGATCACCAGCTCGATCTTGTGATCCGCTTTGAGGATATTCAGCGCTTCTGCCCCGGAAGACGCCAGGATCGGAGATAGCTTCCAGTATTTGAGTTGTGATTCAATAATGCGCAGGTTGGTTTTGTTATCGTCAACAATAAGAACCTGTTTACCGTCGATTTCTGCACCGGTTGTTGCCGTATTCGCCTCGGGTAGAGCGGTACCGGCTTCTGTTTTAATAGTAAAGTAAAAGCTGGTGCCTTTGCCCGGTTCACTTTCCGCATGAATACTCCCGCCCATTAGTTGCACCAGCCGCTGACTGATCACCAGCCCCAGCCCCGTTCCGCCGTATTTCCGGCTGTGCGAAGAATCCACCTGCGAGAATGCCCTGAAAAGCAGGTCGAGCTTGTCGGCCGCAATACCAATCCCGGTATCCTGAACCTGAAATGTCAGTTCAATATCGTTTCCGCTATTTAATTTTCTCTGACTTACCTGCACCAAAATCTCGCCTTCGTGGGTAAACTTGATCGCGTTGCTCACCAGATTGATCAATATCTGCCGCAGCCGCAGATTGTCCCCGATGATCTGAGGCGGCACATCCGGGTCGATCTGATACACGAGGTCAAGTCCCAGATCGGCCGCTTTTCTTGCAAAAATATCCAACACTTCCTCAATACATTCAAGCAGATTGAAGTTCTTACTTTCCAGCTCCATATTCCCGGACTCGATCTTCGAGAAGTCCAGCACGTCGTTGATCACAGTCAATAACCCGTCGCCGCAGCCGATGATCGTCTCAGTATATTCCGCCTGCTCCTCGCTCATTTCGGTTTGTGAAAGCAGAAGTGCCATTCCCAGGATCCCGTTCATTGGTGTCCTGATTTCGTGGCTCATTGTCGCCAGGAACACGCTTTTTGCCTGATTGGCCTTTTCTGCCTCTTCGCGGGCCTGGTGTTCAAGAATGTGTTTTTGATGTAAACTTTCATTCAGCACGCGCAGGTCGGCCGCCTGTTTTTCAAGCGCCTGTTTCTGCCGCACTACTTCTTTCGTCCGCTGGAAGACCTTCCGCTGCAAAACCTGTTTTTGATTTTGAATAACTCGGACTCTCCCGCGGTATAGCAGATACACAGCCGCCGCGACCAGCAATACCATTAATGCCCTGAACCACCACGTTTGCCAGAAAGGCGGGACGATCCGCAGCAGTACCGATGTGCCCGTTTCATTCCAGATCCCGTCGTTATTGGCCGCCTTCACGCGAAAGCGATATTTTCCCGGATCGAGGTTGGTATAAGTGGCTTTTCTGTTCGTGCCGGAATAGATCCAGTCTTTGTCAAATCCTTCCAGCTTGTAAGCGTATTTATTCTTTCTCGTCAGCGTGTAATTCAGTGCGGAGAATTCGAATGAAAGCATCAGGTCTTCGTAGGAAACCGTAATCTCGCGCGTCTGCGTAATATGTTTTTGAAGTGGAGACTCGCCGCCAACCCGAACCGATTCATTGAAGATTTGAAAATCTGTAATAAAAACGGGGGGTATAAATGTATTGTAGCGAATGCTGTCCGGGTGAAAAATGTTGAGCCCGTTTTGTCCCCCAAAATACATCCTGCCGTTCTGATCTTCGTAAGCGGCCATTCTATTAAATGAAGTACCCTGCAAACCGTCGCTGATATCGAAGTTGCGGAAAGATTTCGAAGCCGGGTCGAATCTCGACAAGCCGTTATTGGTACTGATCCAGAGCAGCCCGTGTGAATCTTCGAGAATTCCCCAGATCAGATCATTCGGCAGTCCGTCCTTTTGCCGGTAGCAGGTGAAAGTCTGGTTTTTTTTGTCAAAAAGATTGATACCTCCATTCGTACCCAGCCACAAGTTGCCTTTGCTATCTTCAAATATACAGTTCACCAGATTGTTGCTGACCGATCTGCTATTGGAAGGATCATGCGCGAAACGGATAAATGCATTTGCTTTTTCGTCAAAAAGATTCAATCCTCCGCCTTCGGTACCGATCCAAAGCTTGCCGCTGCGATCAATATATAAAGCCAGCACACTGCTGCTGCTGATGCTCCTGGGATTTGCCGGGTCGTTGAGGTAACTGATATACGAATGCGTATTCTTATCATACCGGAGCAAGCCCTGGGAGCTGGCTATCCAAATATATCCTTTCCGGTCGTCGACGAGCGAATGAATGTTGACGGGGATGATCCTCGCTATCTCCGGATCGCGGTTCAGGTTGAGGAACCGGTTGCCAGGCCGGTCGAAAATACTCAGGCCGCCTTTGTAATTGCCGACCCAGATCTTCCGGTCGGCATCCTCATACAATGCTGTTATAAAATTGCTCGCAACAGAAAATGGCTGGCCTGGCTGGTGTGCGTAGTATTCAAAGCTGCCCGTTTTCGGATCCATGACATTAATGCCGCCCCCGTCTGTGCCCAGCCAGATTTTGCCCGTGTAATCCTGCATTACACTCAGCACATTGTCATTGGTCAATCCCTTCGACGCGACCGTACTGCTGCGGAAGCGGTTGAACTTGAGAGGCTCGTAATCCATGATATTCAATCCGCCGGCAAAAGTGCCCACCCACATGGTACCCACAGGATCACAGAAAATCGAATAGATGGAACCATTGTTAAGCCCGTTCGGATCCAGCTTGTTAAACTCGTGTCTGATAAAGCGCCCGTCTTTTTCGAGAATATTGATCCCCCCGTTCCGCGTCCCGATCCACAACCTTCCGCTTTTATCCTCCGCAAATGACAATATATCGTCGTGGGAAATGCTGGCTGGATCGGAGGGTTTGTTACGGAAAGATCTGAATGTACCGTTTGCGCGGTTCATCAGGTTTACACCGCCGCCTTCAGTAGCGACCCACAAGTTCTTCTGCCGATCCTCATAAATGCTGTTAAGCTCGTTTTTGCTAAGTGAGGCAGGATTTGCAGGATCGTAAATAAAACGGGTGAACGTATCGGTTGAGGGATTGAACCTGTTAATCCCGGTAGAGCGTGTAGCGACCCAGATCTCACCTTTGTGATCGATCATGACATCCTTAATAAAGTCGTCACTCAGACTCGCCGCATTGCCGGGATCGTTTCGGTAGCTTTTGAAAGTTCTTCTTTTATTGTCAAAAAAGTTGAGGCCGCCTCCCGAAGTGCCGATCCAGAAATCACCTGCTGCATTTTGTACGATCGATGTGATCTTGTTGCTGCTGATACTTTTACTTTTCCGCGGGTCGTGCTGGTAATTAGTAAAGCGGTCGGTTTCAAAGTTATATAAACTAATGCCACCGTCCTGTGTGCCTACCCAAAGGCGCCCCTGCCTATCCTCGAACAAGGTGGTCACATAGCTTTGCGCAATGCTTCCGGCATCCTCCGGGTCGTGACGGTATACGGTAAACTTGTAGCCATCGTACCTGTTGAGTCCGTCCTGCGTACTGAACCACATAAAGCCACGCCGGTCCATCAGGATATCAGTCACATTATTCTGCGAAAGACCCTGATTGGTAGTAATATGGCGGAAGGCGCGTTGGATTTTCTGGGCACTTGCGCTATGAAAGAACAATAGTAACGCAAGGCACAATCGGAGATGTAGTTTCATCGATTAGTCAGCTCCGATGTAAAATTTGACTCAACATTTTTAATAATTTGAGGGATTTAAGAATTAAATATGTTAAGTTTTGGAAACTAATTCGACAAAGATATTTTAAATGTATAAAAAAATCTGTCTTTTATTATTAGAATACCTAACATTCGCCCGGCAGTTACGTCATCGTCTCCTGCCTCCACTCAATGGAATTTATCATTATAGATGATAGTGTATTCGACCTGTTCACGCAGGAAAAACTGCTCTTACGGAGTGGGCTGGCGAGTCACGTGCTGGCTTTTGCCTCGCCGGTAGAAGCGATTGAATATCTCAACCGGCAAACGGTTCAGATTCCATTGACCGTCATCCTGCTTGATCTTCAAATGCCCGAAATGAATGGATTTGAATTTGCCGCGCAATATGGGTTGATCGACGAGGATATCCGCGAGCGTATCCAGCTTTTCATGATCTCCTCCACGGTTGATGCAAATGACTTGGTCCTGGCGGAAAATGATCCTTTCATCATCCGGCTACTTCCAAAACCTCTGGACATTCCTTTCCTAAAAAAGCTCCTGGCAGAACAGGACTGAATACGCGGCTGGCATAATATTTAGAGTGCAGGTTTTTAGAAAACCAATAGCCAGATATGAATTATCCTTCATCTACTTACCGCATTCAATTCAATACAGAATTCTCTTTCACTGATTTTGAGAGATTGATACCATACTTCAAAAAGCTTGGTGTGGGGGCCATTTATGCATCACCTATACTGGAATCTACACCGGGAAGTATGCACGGTTACGATGGCGTAAACCCGGGAGCGATAGACCCTGAACTAGGCTCGCTCGAAGACCTGCGTGATATCAGCGGACAGCTTAAAGAAGCTGGTATTAGCTGGTTACAGGATATTGTACCCAACCACATGGCATTCCACTCCGAAAATCCGTGGCTGATGGACGTACTCGAAAAGGGTATACAATCGCAATATGCCTCGTTTTTTGACATTGCCTGGAACAACAGAATGTTCCACGGCAAGATCATGGTGCCGTTTTTGACAAAAGACCTCAGCGAAGTCATTGAAGGCGGGCAGTTGCGACTCGACTATGCCGGCGACAAGCTGGTGATGGATTACGAGGGCTCTGTGTTCCCGCTAAATCTTCGGGCTTACGTCGCCATTCTTTCGTATGCAAGTGAGGATCAGCCGCAATCGGTGCAGCAACTGGTTAGCCAGTTGAAGGAAATCAACGAAGTGGAAGAGTCGCGCGCTTTTTCAGAAAGATTTAATGAGTTGAAATTACAACTCGCCTCGCTGGCTAAAACCGAGCAGATAGGCGGATTTCTCGAAAAGGCGCTGCAATACTATAATGAAGACCCGGCGCGGCTGAGAGAGATTGTCGACCTGCAAACCTATGCGCTTTGCCACTGGCAAGCTACCGAAGAGAAGATCAACTTCCGACGCTTTTTTACCGTCAACGGTCTGATCTGCCTTAATATGCAAAACGATGATGTTTTCGATGCGTACCACGAGCTGGTGAAGCAACTAGTGAGCGAAGGAATATTCCAGGGATTGCGCATTGATCATATCGACGGCCTTTTTGACCCAAACTCTTACCTGAAAAAGCTGCGGACAGCAGTCGGAGACGAGACTTATATTATTGCTGAGAAGATCCTGGAGAAAGAGGAAGACATGCCGACCGAGTGGCCTATCCAGGGAGCAACCGGTTACGAATTTCTGGCAATGGTCAATAATATTTTCACCAATAAAAACGCAGAGCCAGCTTTTAATGCTTTTTATCAGGAGCTCACGGGATCGGATAAAACGATCCACGATCAGCTGTTAAGCAAAAAATCGGAGATATTATATGGTCACATGGGCGGCGAGCTGGAAAACCTTTACCAGCTATTTGTAGAGCTGCAACTGGCCGATGCTGAGGATTTGAAGGAAATAGGGAAGGAAGATCTGAAAGCTTTCATCGGCGAACTGCTTGTGCATTGCCCGGTTTACCGGTATTACGGAAATGAAATGCCGCTTCCGGAGGCAGATCAGACTGCGTTGAAAGCTGTTATCAAAGAAGTGATTACGTTTCATCCTAACCTGGAAGCTGCTGCGAACCTGTTCGAAAAATGCTTGATCGATACGCCGGAGCAGGAGGATGAAAACTACCAGGCGAGGGCGCTTGAATTTTATCAGCGCTGCATGCAATTCTCGGGGCCGCTAATGGCCAAAGGCGGAGAAGATACGCTGATGTACACCAATCACCGCTTCATCGGACACAACGAAGTAGGCGATTTTCCGGACCGTTTCGGTGTGCCGGTTAAGGATTTCCATAAGTACATGCACAACAGGCAGAAGCACTGGCCGCTGGCGCTGAATGCTACTTCGACACACGATACGAAAAGGGGAGAAGATGTACGCGCGCGGCTCAATGTACTCACCGACCTGGGCGAGATCTGGACTGAGAAAGTGAAGCATTGGCAGCAATTGAATGCGGATATCCGGCAAAAT
Organism: Dyadobacter sp. CY343; assembly: GCF_021390335.1. Taxonomy (GTDB): domain Bacteria; phylum Bacteroidota; class Bacteroidia; order Cytophagales; family Spirosomataceae; genus Dyadobacter. Next base: position 169,891 of record NZ_JAJUXK010000002.1, read on the forward strand.
GCGCCGGATGCGAACGATGAATACCTTATCTATCAGACTATTGCAGGCGCGCATCCAATGCCGGGCGAAGAAGACGACGAATTTTTAAGCCGGTTGAAAGAGTACCTGCAAAAGGCAATGCGGGAAGGTAAGGTTAAGTCGAACTGGGCTGAGCCGAATGAAGCTTATGAGGGTCAGGTAAAGGATTTTGTATCTAAAATTCTTGAAAAAGACAGTCCGTTCTATACCGACTTCACGGCATTTCTGAAAGAGATCGCTGACTACGGTATCATTAATTCTTTGTCCCAGCTTGTACTAAAATTCACTTGTCCGGGTATTCCTGATGTTTACCAGGGCTGCGAGTTGTGGGATTTGAGCATGGTCGACCCGGATAACCGTCGCCCGGTGGATTACGCCAAACGTGCTGATTGGTTAACCGAAGTGGAAAACATTGGCTCTGATGAATTATCATCAAAATTGTGGAGTGAGCGCTCGAATGCAAAGATCAAACTCTGGCTGACCAGCCATTTATTTAAACTCAGAAACGAACACAGCCTGCTGTTTACAAAAGGCGAATATGTTGCGCTTAAAACCCGCGGCGAATACAAGCAACACTTATTGGCTTTTGCCAGAAAGAGCAAAAAAGATTTCTATGTAGTTGTGGTCCCGCTGAACGTTTCGACGCTTTGCCGCGAGCAGCAGACTACGTTTTTCGACCTGGATTGGAAAGATACCACCGTGGTATTGCCGGATAACCTTGCTCCCGAATGGACAAATATCCTGGGAGGCGACCAGCTGGAATTGCAGGGCAAATTGGCTCCTGGTGAGATATTCACTTCGCTGCCGGTTGCTATTTTAAGAGGATCCAAACCGGATAATGAACGCAAAGCTGGCGTGCTGCTTCACATCACTTCACTTGCTTCTCCCTACGGAATAGGCGATCTGGGGCCGGAAGCAACTGCATTTGCCGATTTCCTCAATCGCGGAGACCAGAAGATATGGCAAATACTTCCATTAAATCCGACGGAGGAATCGCAATCAAATTCACCTTATAGCGCGGTATCCAGCCGGGCAGGTAACCCGCTGCTGATCAGTCCGGATCTGCTTGCAAATGACGGACTTCTGGATCGGGAGTGGCTGGCAGGTTATCACCAGGAACCTGCTTCGACAGTAGATTTCAGCAAAGCCGAAGAACTGAAAACCGAGCTGCTGGCGAAGGCTTTTGAAAGCTATAAAGAGAAAAATGACGAGAGCGAACGGGAAGCATTTGAGGAATTTTGTGAGAAGAATGCCGAGTGGCTTTCCGACTTTGTTACCTACATCGCATTGAAAAAAATGCATGATGGAAATCCGTGGTACGAATGGCCGGAGCAATATCGGGAACGTGACCAGGCTGCGATTGCACAGATTGAGGAATCGGAAGAAGATCTGATAAGTTTCGTGAAATGGCAGCAATATGTGTTTGATAAACAATGGAAAAATCTACGTAAATACTGCCACAGCCTCGATATCAAGCTGCTAGGAGATATTCCTTTTTACGTTAGCTACGATTCGGCCGACGTTTGGGCAAACCGCAAATTCTTCCGGGTGGAGCCCTCGGGCAAAATCAGCGGGATCGCCGGTGTACCGCCAGACGCATTTTCGGAAGACGGCCAGCTTTGGGGAATGCCCGTTTTTGATTGGGATGAACTTAAAAACGAGGGTTACCAGTGGTGGATCGATCGCCTTGCAAAGAATATCGAACTATTTGACATGGTCCGGCTGGATCACTTCCGCGCATTCGCAGATTATTGGGAAGTGCCCGGTGGTGAGACCACTGCGGTAAATGGTACCTGGAAGATTGGGCCCGATGCGGACTTTTTTGAAACGATTCAGAAAGCCTTGGGCAAGCTGCCATTTATCGCAGAAGACCTTGGGGAGATCAGTCCGGAGGTATACAAGCTTCGGGATAAATTCGCATTGCCGGGGATGAAGGTGTTGCAGTTTGCATTTGATGAGAATATGCCACAGTCAGACCATATCCCGCATAATTACTCGTCTAATTTCATTGCTTATACCGGGACGCACGATAACAATACGGTGAGGGGCTGGTTTAAACAAGTGGCCGAGGATGGTGTCAAAAAGCGGATTGAAGCCTATTCAGGAAAGGAAATCACCGAAGAAAATGCTTACCGCGAAATGGCGCGCATGGTTTACAGTTCTGTCGCGAACGTGGCTATGCTTCCTATGCAGGACGTATTAAACCTGGATGAAACAGCAAAAATGAATTTGCCCGGGTCCAACGAAAACAACTGGGCGTGGCGCCTTTTGCCGGGACAGTTTACCGAGAAAGACGAACAGTTTTTAGCGGAACTGGCGGTATTGTTCAATCGCGACTAGTATTTTCACAACGCTGCACTTACTTTGTGGTTTGTAAATGTATTTGTCATTTTGAATTATGGGTTTGGTTAAAACGACTTCGGTTATCCGGTTACTGGTATTATTAGCTGTGGTTGTCTCTTGTCAGCAAAAGGCAGGCAGTCCGGAAGAAGCTGCTGAGTTGCTTATCTCTTCTCCCAAATGGAAAATTGATGAAATACGGGTGAATGATGTAGCTACATTTCAGAATGGAAAAATGACGCAGCAATTTGGCGGCATCGATTTCCAGCGGTACATGGAAGTGGTGGAGATCAAAAAGGGTGGGACTTTTTCTGGGGTATTCAAAGGCGAAACCAAACCTTTTTTGCTGGAATGGAAAGCCAATGAGAAGAACATTCTGGTAGGTCTGCCAGGCGCCAAGCCTTCTCCCAGCGACTGGTCCATCGCGCCCGCCGACGTGACCAAAGAGTCATTTTCCATGAAAACCCAAAGCACCGCCTACGACTATCCGAATGTTACCAGGATTGTGTTGAGGTTTAAGGCAGAGAAATAATTTGAGAAAATTAACCGGAGTCCAGTGCCGACATTATACATGATCGCGGGTTGTAATGGTGCTGGCAAAACTACCGCCAGCTTTACAATTCTGCCAGAAATTCTAAGGTGCCGGGAGTTTGTGAATGCGGACAACATCGCCGCGGGATTATCGCCTTTCAATCCCGAGAATGTTGCCTTGGAAGCGGGAAGAATTATGTTGAAGAGAATTAAAGAGTTACTGGACTCCCGAGTTGATTTTGCACTTGAAACTACACTTTCCACCAGAAGTTATGTATCAACGATCAAAGAGGCGAGATCGAAAGGATATTCTATTACACTCATTTATTTTTGGCTTGCATCGCCGGAAATGGCGATAGAAAGGGTTGCGATGCGTGTGAGAAAAGGAGGTCATTCGATTCCGAACGAGACAATTATAAGAAGATATCAGAGAGGGCTGGATAATCTCTTTCGGCTATATATGCCAATATGTGACAATTGGCTGATAGTGAGTAATGTGAGTGCTTCGCCTTCGACAATCGCAATCGGTGGACGTGACAATGAGAAAACCGTAACAAATGAAGATATTTGGCAACAGATCAGTCAATCTCAAAGATGAAAAACGAAGAAGAATCTTTTCAAAAACTTAGCGAGAGAATTGTTGCAGGTGTGAAAAAGGCCGTCGACAAAATGCTGGTCGAAAGCGCAGCGAGAAATGAAACTGTCGTAATTGAGGATCAGGAGGGAAAAATAAGGCATGTACCTGCAAAAGATCTGCTTAAACATGCCTAGAACTAAATAATACCCCGACCCAGCCCGCTCACCAGCGGGCTGGGTCGGGGTACATTACTCCTTAATCGCAGTTTCTGCCCGGTTATCCATCGCCTGAGCGATTTTTACGAGCTTTACAAACTCGGACCGGTAGCCTTCTTCATCTTTTCCAAATGCACCTTTGGCCTGATTTATTACATTGGCGTAAGAGGCGTTTCCCTTGAATTCCGAATTACGGAGCAGCAGACCGAATTGCGCAACCGCGCTTGCAAAACGTACATTTTCGGAACTCGCTTCCAGCGACTTTGACGCATTTTTTACTGGTAGATCAAATAAGACACTCTCGTTCTTGTCCGGCTTTTTGTACCGCACTTTGATAGTGAGCATTTCCTCGGTTTTTCCGAGATCAGAAATATTCGTTTTCTGGTATTTCAAATCATCTGTTTTAGGCAGATATGCATGCTGGATCCCGGCTGGGACTATCTCGTAAATGGCAGTAACCGTGTGGCCCGAGCCCATTTCACCGGCATCTTTTTTGTCGTCATGGAACTCTTCATTCTTCAATGCACGGTTTTCGTAACCGATCAGCCGGTAAGCCTGCACGTGCGCCGGATTAAATTCGATTTGGATCTTCACATCTTTGGCAACCGTGAAAAGCGTCCCGCCGAACTCATGCACAAATTCCTTCTGCGCTTCCTGGATATTATCAATATATGCGTAGTTACCATTGCCTTTATCTGCCAGTGTTTCGGCCAGGTTGTCCTTGTAATTTCCCATACCGAAACCCATAACGCTCAGGTAAATACCGTCTTTTCGTTTCTCTTCAATAAGCCGCTGCAAATCGCCTTCGCTCGAAACGCCTACATTAAAATCGCCGTCGGTAGCGAGGATTACGCGGTTATTTCCTTTTGGTAAAAAATGGTCTTTGGCTAGTTTGTAAGCTAGCTGGATACCCTCGCCACCAGCTGTGGAACCGCCCGCTTCGAGTTCGTCAAGCGCCGTTTTGATCTTTACTTTTTCTTTGCCGGAAGTAGGCGGAAGAATAGTGCCCGCCGCTCCTGCATAAGCTACAATGGCGATCTGATCTTTGTCGCGCAGTTGGTCTACCAATAGTTTAAATGCCTGTTTCAGCAACGGAAGCTTGTTTTCGTCCGTCATCGAGCCGGATACGTCGATCAGGAAGACGAGGTTGGAAGCTGGCAGATTCTCTGTCGGGATCGTTTTAGCCTGCATTCCAATGTGGAGCAACTTCAATCCCTTATTCCACGGGGAATCAGTGAGTTCGGTGTGTATTGCTACGGGATGTTCGCCTTTTGGTTGCGGGTAGGAATAGTCGAAATAATTGATCATTTCCTCAATGCGGATCGCGTCGACAGGCGGCAGCTTTCCTGCATTCAGAAAGCGGCGCACATTGCTGTAAGAAGCCCGGTCCACATCGACTGAGAATGTAGTTACCGCTTGTTGTCTCGCATTCTGAAAACCCGTTTCATTCACCACTTTGTATTCTTCTGTATTCGCCTGTTGGCGAATCAATGCCCTGGCATTTCCAGCCGGCACTGACATGGTAGCAAAATCACTGGTAACCTGTTTTGGCGCAGATTCGTAGGCAATACTGACATCGCCGGGAGGCAGCGGCTGCGGTTGTAGTTCAATTTCAATATCGTTTGCGGCGGTTAACGGAACTTGTTTGGATACAAAACCGGCTGCCACAACTTGCAGTGATTTGGAATATGCAGGGACTGTGATCTTAAACTTTCCCGCGTTATCCGTCATCGCACGCACTTTTCCATCTTTCGTACTCACGATCGCCCGGGCGACAGGATTTTGACGGGTATCGCGCACAATGCCCGTTAAAGTTCGGTCGGGCAACAGTGCAAATGCACTTAGAAATAATGCAAGGAGTATTACGATCTTTCCTTTCATGGTTCGCAAAGTTTTAGTTTATTGACTGGATGCAGCCGCAAATGCGTTTCCATAAATTCTTGAAAAATATTTATGGAAAATTTTCAACTACTGCATCTACCAGCTAGCCGATAAGGTTTTTCACTAAGCATACACGTGTGAAGTTTTTAAGGGTTTTCAGAAATAATGGAAATGATCCGCTGACCGAGTCGGAGAAGCTGGCAGCTTACCGGCGGTCTGGTGATGTCGGCCTGCTGGGGAATTTGTATGCACCCTACATGGAAATGGTTTTTGCTATTTGTTACAAATATTTGAAAGCAGAAGATGAGGCGAAAGATGCGGTGATGCAGCTCTTTGAAAAACTGGTGACCGAACTTAAAGTACACGAGGTAACCAATCTGAAAAGCTGGCTGCACACGGTCAGCCGCAACTATTGCTTAATGCAGCTCCGGTCGCAGCGCATATTTGTGACAGCAGATGATCAGGCTGGCCAGGAAGATTTAAGTTTGGCTTATCATATTGAAAATGAGGAATTTGATATCTCAGAGAAACATTTCCTCTCGCTGGAAAAATGTATGGAAACTCTGATCCGTGAACAGAAAGTGACCGTCGAGCTATTCTACCTGCGCGACAAATGCTACCGGGAGATTGCAGCAGAAACGGGTTTTGAGTTGAGTAAAGTGAAGAGCTATATCCAGAATGGAAAGCGGAATCTGAAAATATGTATGGATAGAAATGGCAACTTTTGATACGGATAATGCAGCAAGTTTTCAGGAATTTCACCGGTACCACAGTGGTGAAATGTCAGACCGGGAGCAAAATGTTTTTGAGAAAAAGCTGCTTGCTGACCCCGCTTTTGCCGAAGCCTATGAAGGTTTTGTATTGATGCAGGAAAATGGGCTTAACGCTACGAATATCAGCCAGGAGCTTTCCGGTCAGCTTCAAAAAAGGATAGACAAAACACCCGCTAAACGCATTGCATTCCAGGTTTACGCAGCGGCTGCTACTATTATGATTGTTTTGGGAGTAACGTGGCTCGCCTTTTTTGGTAGTGGAAATGAACCTGTAAATCACGAAGTAAGCATACAGGTGCCGGAAGCGAAAGTAGGTCCGGAAAACGGAATCGTAGCCGAACCGAAAAGCCAGCCTGAAAGCGCGCCTGTTTCGCCCGAGCCTAATATCAAATCGTTGCCGAGAACCGCTTATTCATCAATTGATCAAAATTCAGTACCTGCAATTGTACCCGCGGACCCGGATCCTGCCGGAGAAATATTGGCCGAAGATGCCGCAGAGGAACGCATTGCGACGGGGGAGCCGGTACCCTCGGCATTTCCAGCAGCGCCGCAACCTTTGCAGGATGCGCGTGAGCAGTTAATGAAGACCAGAATAGCTTCTAATAGTTCCGTGCGGTACTCGTCAAGCCGGTCGGAAGACGGGTCCAGCCTGTTACCCCGCAAAAAGGTTTCTGCATTCAGCCCACAGCCGGCCCTGCCCGATTCGGTAGTCAACTTCGGAATTGCCAAACCGGCAGGAGGGTGGCTGGCTTACCAGGCTTATCTTCACCAAAATATGCTCACAAGTAAAGACAGTACGACGGTGCGTGTCGAATTCATAGTCAAAACGGACGGGGCGCTGTCTGACTTCAAAGTGTCGGGCCCGGCTGAGCTACGGGACCAGGCTATCCAAATAATCCGCCAGGGGCCTTCCTGGATCCCGGCTGCCGGAGACGGAGCGCTGGCAGATTCACCGGTAAGGGTATCCATTGGGGTACGCTTAAAGGAGTAAACTCAATCAAATCAAGTGGTTACAATAATTTCGTAGAACTAATTTGAAAAAATTCGTAATTTAGATTGTTTATCTTTTGTGGTGTAGCTGCCAGTATATAATTTTACTGTCTACTCTTCGCATCCATTCTTTAACAACTTGAAAATAAATGCCACTACGTAATTTTCGTTATCGGGTTTTCCTGTAAAACAAGGCATATTTAAGCGTTACAAGGTCTTGGAATGCTACTGCACCAAAGTTTTAAAACAGCCATTTTGTTATCATAAGTATTATTACTATATCTACAAAATAATTTGGGGTAGTGTTGACGCACGGAACAGAAAAACCTATCGAGAAAAAATTTATTTAACCCAAGCATGGATAGTAAAAGGAGTCTGTTGATTATCGACGACGAGCCCAGTATTACTAAAATATTGGAGCATTTTTTAAAAAAGGATTTCAGTGTCATTGTCAAGAGTGACGGTTCAGAAGGGATGTTGTGGCTTGAAGAAGGTAACAAAGCCGATCTGATCATCGCGGATCTTCACATGCCTAATCTCAGCGGTAAAGAATTTTTGAAGGTTGCCAAAGCCAGCAATTTATACGCAGATATCCCCGTGATCATATTGTCGGGCTCGGACGAAAGCAGCGAGCGGATACAGTGTCTCAACCTGGGCGCCGACGATTTTATGGTAAAGCCTTTCAATCCAATGGAAGTGCACGCGAAGATCAATGCAATACTGCGGCGTAGTAAACGATACTCCTAACCAGTCAGCAATATGGAAATGGCCAGTGAGATACCGGTAATGGGTGCAGAGACGAAGTCTTATACAGCTCATTTCAGGGTTATGTACCTTCATTCCGATTTTGAGCATTACCTTAAATTTTCAGAGCATTTCGCAGCTGCGTTGCAAGTCGAGTATTTCAGCAGCAAAGAAAGTGTACTGGCCGCATTGCAGGAAAATTTTCCCGCTGATGTGATCATCGCGCACGTAAACAGCGGCGGCACAGAATTGCTCGATTTCATTCGCAGCTCCGCAGGTTTCGGCAATATTCCTTACGTACTGATGGTCGACAAGCTTTCGGAAGAAGCTATTGCCACCGCGCGCGCGAAACATGCTGATGACATTTTTTCGGTCAATTTCGATGATGGTGATCTGATTACCCGCATCAAATACTTCAAGAAGAGGCAATGGTACGTTGCCAACAAAGCCCATCAAAAAATAGGGACCCAGGGCGGGCACACGCCGGCATGGAAGCGTGCAATCGATATTGCTACCACTGGTACGGCTGTCCTTTTGCTGCTGCCGGTATTCCTTCTGATTGCAATTCTGATCAAACTGGACTCAAAAGGGCCTGTTTTTTACAAATCCAAAAGGGTAGGGAGTGGCTACAAGATTTTTGACCTGTACAAATTCCGTACAATGCGCACAGACGCAGATCAGCTGATTCGTAAGATGGCTGCGTTAAGTATGTATAACAAAACCACTGAGCCCGTAGAGAAAATCGAAAACGGCGGACTGTGCGACGAATGCAGGGCAGGCGGGCAATGCAAAAGCCTTCTTTTCCACGACGGGAAAGAGATTTGCGAAAAGCTGTACCATTTTCAGAAGGAGCAGAAAGCGGCTTTTATGAAGTTTCAGAACGATCCGCGCATTACCCGGCTTGGGCAGTTTTTGAGAAATTCGAGTATTGACGAACTGCCGCAGCTGATCAATATCCTGAAAGGCGATATGTCGCTGGTAGGCAACCGCCCGCTGCCGCTTTACGAAGCCGAGAAAATGACCACCGACGACAAAATATTCCGTTTCGCGGCTCCGGCCGGACTTACCGGCTTGTGGCAGGTGACCAAGCGCGGCAAAGGGAAAGCGGATATGTCCGAAGAGGAGCGTACGCAGCTGGATATTACTTATGCCAAAGAATTCTCATTCAAAATGGATATGCATATCATATTGAAAACCTTCCCCGCATTACTGCAATCCGAAAACGTTTAATGCATTTACTACCCTCTCTATAAAAACTATCATTCATCATAACCCCTGTAAATGAGATACTTCTGCTCCCTAACTTTTTTCTTCTTCACATTTTTAGCTTCCGCAAAGGCGCAAAATTCATTAGCAGATGAAATTTCGTACCCTTACCTGGAAAAGCTGGTTGAACTCGCTAAGAAGAACTATCCCAAACTGAAACTGTACCAGGCGCGGGTAGATGCAGGCGATTACAACGCCAAAAAAATGAAGTTGTCCTACTTCGAAATTCTTTCTTTTTCGTACCTGTACAGCCCCGACCGGCTGGCAAGCACCATTAACCCAAACTTCCTGAACGGATACCAGTTTGGTTTTTTCGTAAATATCGGCTCGCTGCTTCAAAAGCCGGCACTGATCAAACAGGCGAAAAGTGAGCTGCGGGCTGTTGAGCACGATCGTGATACTTATATGCTGAATCTGGAAGCCGACGTAAAGCAAAGATATTTTGCCTTTTCACAGTACAAAGTGCTGCTCAGGTTGAAAGCTGACGCGCTGCATGATGTGGAATCACTCGCACAAGAGCTTAAATATAAATATGAAAAAGGGGAAACTTCCCTGGAAGAATATAGCAAAGCATTGGTCGTGATTTCGGACAGGCAGCAGGCCAGGGTTTCCGCAGAGGCGGACGTGCTCATTTCTAAGAGCGCCCTGGAAGAGTTATTGGGACAAAAACTGGAAGATATCAAATGACAGAGCTATCACAATTCCTGAGCATATTATACAGAAATAAGTTTGTATTGATATTTGTACCGCTAATTACAGTGGTAGCGGCGTATTTTCTGGTCAAATCGCTTCCCGACCAATACAAGGCGCAAGGCAGCATCGCGACCGGGCTCGTGGACAAAACAGAGCAGGGTTTAATGAGTACCGGAACCGAACAGGATTTCGAGATCTCGCGCAAATTCGACAACATTATTCAGATGATGTCGCAGAAAAAAGTGCTGGACCAGGTTTCCTATCAACTGTTGCTGCACGATCTGAAAGCAGCAGAAAAGGATGATTTTGCTGAACCTTCCAAAACATTGCAGGCACTGGATCAGAATGCGAAAAACCAGGCGGCAGCTGTTTTGACACAAAAATATAAAACCCAGCAGGAGCTTTCGCCGGCTGTTCCTTTTGAGAAAAAATTGCTGGATATTCTGGATGATATGCAGTACGATGCGGAAAGTATTCAGAAAAAGCTGACCATTTTCCGGCTTTCAAATAGTGATTTCATCAATATTGAATTTGAGGCCAGAGATCCGGAGATGGCCGCATTTGTGATCAATACGCTCAGCGATGATTTTATCAAAATGTACGCTTTCCGCCTAGCGAACAATTATAATAAGACGATCAATTTCCTGGCCGAATTTCTGGAACAAAAGCGCCTCGCACTACGCGTTCAGATGAACGGGCTGCGCGACTACAAGATCCGCAACCGGGTGCTGAACCTGGATGAACAGGCGAAAAGTCTGTACGGTCAAATGGCTGAGTTTGAGCTCCGTCGCGAGGTTGCAAAGAAAGATGTGATTGCTTACGGCGTGGCGATCAAAAATATCGAGAACAAATTCAATGCAAATGACCGCAAGTATTTTGAAAGCGCTGTTTCGACCATTAATCAGAATATCGTGGCGACCAAGCAGCGGCTGCGGGCTGTTAATGAGGCTTATGTAAAAAGCAATTTTGACCCGAAATACAAAGCGAGCCTCGATTCCATCCAGACTAAACTTTCAGCGCAGATCGACGAATCTACCGACCGGTATCTGTACAATCCGTTATCAGTGAAAGAAAACCTGGTCTCTCAGAAGCTGACCATGGAAGTGGAAAAAGATCTGGCAGCCAATAGCTTAGCGACTATTGAAGCTGAAATGAAAGCATTGAATAACCGGTTCGACGGGCTGGTACCCAACGAAGCGAAAGTGCAGGAATTTGAAACTGCGATTGATATTGCGAGCAAAGAATACATGGAAGCTTTGCAGAAATACAACGATGCACGCCTGCAATCGAGCTTTCCGGCGACTTTGAAAGTGGCTGAAAAGGCGCTTCCGGGTACGATCCAACCTTCCAAGAAAATCGTATTGATCATCCTGTCCGGCGTAATCAGCTTTGCATTCTGCCTGTTCATATTATTTATCCTCTATTTCCTGGATTCTTCGATCCGCTTCCCGCAGCAGCTTGCCAATGCAACGGACAGGCCGGTATTAGGTTTTGTAAATCATGTGGGTGGAGGTTTCAGGATCAGTGAGTTGCAGAATGAAAATACGCAGGAAAGCAAGATTGAGATTTTCCGGAACCTGATCCGCTCGATCCGATTTGAGCTCGATAGCGAATTTCCCGATCCGAAGATCATAGCAGTAACCAGCCTGCACGAGGGTAGCGGAAAAACGTTGCTGACGTTGAGCCTGGCCTGGGCGTTTTCCAAAATCAATAAACGGGTACTCATCATCGACGGCAACTTTAATGCAGGCGATATTACCAAGTTGAACAGCGGCTCGAAATTCCTGGAAGATTATCTGAATAGGGGCGAGGCGACCCCTTTGAGTACAGCAAATGGTTCTATTTCGATCCTGGCTAATAAAGGCGGAGACGTTTCACTCTACGAACTGGCCGATGAAACGAAGATCAAATCTGCGTTAACTTCCTTGAAAGGCCAATATGATACCATTTTGATCGATGCGGATTCGCTCGTTTCGATGAATAAGGCGAAAGAATGGATCACATTTTCCGACGCCGTTATTTCCGTTTTTGAAAGCGGAAGGAGCATTTCCTATGAGGACCGTTCCAAGATCGAATACCTCAAAAGCCTGAACGGAAAAATGGCCGGCTGGGTACTGACGGGCGCGCAGGATTTATTGAAGCAGACTGGCAAAGTGTCAAAATACGTGACTGAATGAAGGTAATCTGGTTATTTTGGTGGCTTTTCCAGATCGCGATCGGATTTTACCTGGTATTCCCGGTCGGGTTATTGTTGCTGAATTTTTTCACTGGAAGAAGAAAGCGAAGCCGGCCGGTTGTCAAAAAAGCGGAAGCAGATTATGCGCTCATCGTCGCCACTTATGAACAAACGCAGCAGCTACCCGACGTGGTCGCCTCGATTTCCAGACTGAATTATTCCAATTACCTCGTGTACATCGTCGCTGACAAGTGCGACGCGTCCGGCTTGCACCTAGAAAGTGACAGAGTGATCGTATTGCATCCCGAAAACGTGCTGGCCAGTAATACCCGCTCACACTTTTTTGCGATCAATCATTTTAGAAGACAGCATGAGCGCCTGGCTATTATTGACAGCGATAACCTGGTTGATCCTGAGTTTCTTAACGAGCTGGACGTGTGTTTCGACGAAGGGTTTGTAGCGGTTCAGGGAGTTCGGAAAGCCAAGAATCTCGATTCTGTTTATGCCTGTCTGGACGCAGCCCGCGACATTTACTACCATTATTACGACGGTGAAAAGTTGTTTGGTGCAGGTTCTTCGGCTACGCTTTCTGGCTCGGGAATGGCATTTACTGTGAAATTATACAAAGAAGCATTGGGGCACCTCGATATTGTCGGGGCTGGTTTTGATAAAATACTGCAAAAGCAGATCGTGGGCGGCGGTCACAGGATCGCATTCAGGGAAGACGCTGTGGTGTGGGACGAAAAAACTTCTGAATCCGAGCAGCTTGTGAACCAGCGTTCACGGTGGATCAATACCTGGTTTAAATATTTCAGTTTTGGTTTTGATATGGTTTTCAGTGGCGTCAAGAATCTGAGCTGGAACCGATTTTTGTTTGGCTTCGTGCTGCTGCGCCCGCCGCTTTTCATTTTTCTGATCCTGGCGGTACTCTTCATGTTCGTCGATTTGTGGATTAATCCCGTGGCAAGTGCACTTTGGTTTGCCGGTTTACTGGTTTTCGTGGCCGGATTCCTGGTGCCATTATTCGATTCATCGGTTGATAAACGCATTATCCGCTCACTTACTTCGATCCCCGTTTTTATGTTCTACCAGGTGAAGTCGCTTCTGAAAGCGAAGAAGGCAAACAAGATTTCGGTGGCAACCAAACATACTTACCGCAAAGCGCCCTGACGATGAAAGTATTCCCAAGCAGAAAAGTCAGACATAAAGTCCGCGATCCGGAACTTACACATTTGCAAACCGTTACGCGAACTATCGCCTTAATCCTGGCACTTATCAGCGTATTTGTATTCTTTTTTAAAATACTATTCTTTTAAATCCGGTAACCTTTGAAGTACGAATTGTCCGCACATTCCGATCGCAATTTCACGCATATTCCGCTCATTGATAAGTTGAATGGAACGGTGGGAATGATCGTGCTCGCAGTGATTGCGGTGTGTGTCGGCATTGCTACTATTTACGGTGGACTGGTTGCTGGGCTGTTGCTATTGGTTTCAATGATAGCGATTCCGGTGGTTTACGCGATCGTAGTCTACCCGCTTTTCGGGATCGTAACGCTGCTTACGATGGGCTTTTTCCTGTTTTTTATTCTCCGGCTTGGTATCAATTTTCCGTTGGGAACACTGATGGACGGACTGGAAGTACTGCTTTTGCTGGGAGTTTTGATCAAGGTAAAGCAGCGGGGTGAGTGGGAAATAAGCATTTTTAAAAACCCGGTTTCGGTGATGATCCTGATCTGGATCGGTTACAATTTGATCCAGGTCGCCAATCCCTGGGCGGAGTCGCGGCTCGCGTGGGTGTACACGGTGCGGTCAGTCGCAGCGGTCACGATCATGTATTTCGTGTTCGTATATCACCTCCGGACTCTCAAATCGATCCGCATTGTGATCCGCGCGTGGCTGGTACTTGCGGTTTGCGGCGCTATTTATGGTTTCAAACAGGAGTTTTTTGGAATCGCCCCAGCGGAATTAGCCGACCTGTGGAGTGATCCAATGTCAGTTAGCTTGTTGTATATCAATGGGATATGGAGGAAGTACTCTATTTTTTCGGATCCGGTTTCGTTCTCTTACACGATGGTCTGCGCGAGTGTGATCTGTATTGCTTTGTTATCGTCAAAGAGAAGCTGGCTGAAAAAGGGGATACTCGCAGCAATGATCGTTGCATTTCTGATGGCGATGCTTTATTCGGGAACAAGGGGCGCGTATGTGCTTGTGCCGGCGGCACTTATTCCTTTTGCGCTGCTCAATTTCAGCAAAAAGATCATGCTTGCTTCCTGTGTGGCTGCGGTTTTTATCACAATACTGATCCTGATGCCCACTTCGAGTCCGACGATTGCGCGATTTCAAACTGCATTTCGCCCGTCAGACGACGCGTCTTTTAATGTTAGAAAACACAATCAGAAACGGATTCAGCCTTATATTTTAAGTCACCCGATCGGTGGCGGGCTTGGGTCCACGGGCGCCTGGGGTGCACGTTTTGCTCCGCATTCTTTCCTGGCGACATTTCCCCCCGACAGCGGATATATTCGGGTGGCAGTAGAACTCGGCTGGATTGGATTATTACTTTTCTGTTTTATGATGTTTACGATCCTTAAGATGGGGATCAATAATTTTTATAAAATCAGGAATAGCGAATTGAAGACCTACTGTTTAGCGATGACGCTCGTGATATTTGCACTGAATATTGGCAATTTTCCACAGGAAGCATTGGTTCAGTTTCCCAATAATATCCTGTTTTTTATGGCCGCAGCAATCGTGCACACTACTTTATTGATTGACCGAAAAGAGTCAGCGCATTTTGAAAAAAATACCTGATCAGATTTCTTTCAGGAACTGCAATGCAACCAGAGATTCCTGTTCCAGATCACCGAGCTTTGTGTTCAGGTTTTCAACAGGTTCATTTCTTTTCAGGGTTGTTTCAATTTCCTTGTATTTGGAAGCAGTTTTTAATAATCCTACCGAGAATAGGGAAGAGCGGTATTTATGAATTGCCTGTTTTAATTGTTCCAGATTTGAAGAAGTGGAATATACTTTTATATTCCCCAGTTGGTCAACGGTTTCCGTCTCGAACATTTCTATTAATTCTGCTCTGAGCTCCTCATCTCCGCCCGTTATTTCATTAAGATAAGCTATATCAATCAAAGAATCTCCTTCTGCTGAATTATTCATTCCTGGTGTATTATCTGGCGGGTTAACTGACATTTCTAAATCGACTTAATAATAAAATGAGAGGAGTTTCCTGCAAATTTAATATTAATAAATCATTCTTTTATCCGTGTAGTAGTTTTTCGTTACCTATAAGGTTGCTTTATCCGCCTGAGAACGGGGAGTTCAGTTTTTAATCTCTAAAAATTCTCAGAATTGATGAAGAAAAAGTTGCCTGCCGGTAGTCCCTCCCTGATTGCAACTGGTTGAAGTGACTCGCTTTCCAGATCGAAGGTAAACGATTTGTAGCCGATGTTTTTTAGCAGCTCAAATACTTTTACACGATTCTCATTTTCCCATAACTCACAGTAAATCATAGGTTTGTTTCTGGTCAGAACTTCCACGCCGCCTCTTAGAACTTCCAGTTCGAAGTTCTCTACATCAATTTTGATCGCAGTGATATTGGTTTCAAAAGGAAAAATGTGGTCTAGCTTTTTCAATGGAACATCATAGATCTCTCCCTTTTCGCCGGCGCCTTCTTCGTACGCTTTGCTCAGTCCCTGCATGCGCGAGTTTCCTCTCACCGGCATAATCATTTTCAACGTTCCGTCCTCACTTCCCAATGCAATATTATAGAGCTTTACATTGTTCAGTTTAAGGTAATTAACCACTCTTTGCAGTGCTGAAAAATTTTCTGAAATCGGTTCAAAAGCGTGTACCTGGGCTCCTGGATGGTGTTTTGCAAGCGGTGCTGCCGTAATGCCGATGTTTGCCCCGATGTCCAGGATCAGTCCGTCGCCTTTCAGCATTTTGATGAAATAGAGAAATTCCCTTTCATACTTTCCAGCCTCGATGGTTCTGATAGAATACAGCGAAAAAAGGAAAAGATAGTTCTTGAAAGAGAGCGTTTTCTGCAATAGGTAACGGATAAAATTTTTCATAGCAATCGTTGCACCAGGTAAGGAGTTTCACCGCATTTTTCCGTAGAAATAGTTGGCATCTCTAAATTTAATACTTTTAACACATGATTACTACGCGAGTGACATTTCTTCCTTATTTTTACTAGGAAGAAGCAACCGGAGTTACGCTTTTGTGAACAATTTGTGAATGTATGTTTAATAAATTACTGAGCTTTTTAATACTGATCCGATATGGTAAGCTGCCGGCGGATCTCAGGTACTTTTACAGACATACTTATTCCTGTCGGCTCAATCAAATCAAGTATTTTTTCCAGGATTATTTATTCAAACCAAAATATAAAAAACTTTCATTTCAGGGTGAATTCGCGTCTGAATTGCAGTTTGTGTTACCGTTTGCATATTGGCATTATAAAAACGGTACGCTTGCAACGACCAGCAGCTCAAAATTCACAAATGAGCTTTATTTTTTTTCTCCAAAACACAGCGAGGAATACGATATCCGCACCGAAGAAGGCAATAAGAATTTCGAAATGCCGCGTATTTTGTACAGCCAGGATTACAATATGAAAAAGTGGCTGGCTGTTCCTTTAAAAGAACATTATCAAAATAACATATATGTGTACGATAAGCCCATATTGATCATCGCCAATCGGTATAATATGGAATGGGACGGGCCGCCGATTAGTTTTTACAGTATTGAATTGCTCGAATATCTATTTAAAGAATTATCGGATAAATACACGATTATTTATAACCGTCCACGCCCGCAGCATATTACCATGGACAATAGCGAAATCTACGATCTGGGTGAATATGATTGGCTGGAAGAAACGTATCCGAATGTGATCCTGATGGAAAATCTCTATAAGGAAAACAAGGGTAAGGCTAACAATTTCAATCACTTGCAGCTCATGGTGTACGCTAATGCGAGCAAATTTATTTCCATTCACGGGGGTACAGCCACGCTGGCAAGTTATTTTGGCGGAACAAATCTGATCCTTTCCAAGAAGGGGCCGGAGCATCATTTTAAATGCTATGAAAAGTTGTACCCGCAATTTTCCGGCGCGAAGATCCTTCATGCGAAAACTGACGATGAAGTAAAGCAATATGTAAATGAATACTTCGTCTGACGTACCATGAAACTGAAAGGAAAAGATATCATTGTTTTTGGTTTACCGAGGTTTGATTCCAAAATCGAATCGACCAATTACACCGTTGCAAAAATGCTCGCGCGGGACAACCGGGTTTTTTATGTAGAGCATCCTTTCACGATCAAGGACTATATGCGGCTGCGAAAAGGACCCGAGATTGCGAAAAGGAAAGGCTACTTTGATGTAACAAATGATGCAGTGATCGATACGGATATTGCTGAGTTCAAGGTAATTGTCCCACCAGTGTTACTATCAATCAACTTTCTGCCGGAAGGTAAACTGTTTCGGACGCTGCTGAAAATCAATGAAGCATTGATCCGGGCGAAGCTGAAAAGGGTGATTAAGAAATATCGGATCAAGGATTTTATCTATATCAATTCCTTCAATTTCCATTATCCAAACCTGATTGAAGGATTAGCTCCGAAACTAACTGCCTACTATTGCGTAGATCCGATTGTGGTTCCGTTTGATGCGCGGCATGGAGGCATATCAGAAAACGAACTTCTCAAAAAAAGTGATTTGGTATTCTGTACCAGCCGACAGCTGTATAACAACAGTAAGTTGCTGAATACCAACACATACTTTGTTCCAAATGCGGCGGATATCCGGCACAGCCAGAAAGCGCTGGACCCGGATTTGCCAGTTGCTTCGGTTTTAAAAGATATTCCTAAACCGGTAATCGGCTACTTTGGAAATATCGAGCGACGAATGGATTATGAGATGCTGGAAAAGATTATTCGCCAAAACCCGGACAAAAGTTTCGTTTTCGTCGGACCGCAGGATAAGTCTTATATTCCCGATTGGTTTTTCAATACCCCCCATGTTTACTCAACAGGCAGCGTTCCTTACTCCGAAATGCCTGCCGTTATCAAGGGATTTGATGTAGCGTTGCTGCCTTTCAAACGCGATGAAGTGAGCGCAACTATTTTCCCGTTGAAGCTTTTTGAATACCTGGGAGCAGGTAAGCCGCTGGTTTCCATTAATTTCAATGACGATCTAAGAGAATTTACAGGCGATTCCGTCGCTTTTTGCACCGATGCAGATTCGTTTACCGAAGCGATCGAAGATGCATTGCATAATGATAGTGAAGAAAAAAGGCAGCGCAGGATTCAGATTGCGGCGGATAATACCTGGGAAAAAAGGGTAGACCAGATAGCGGAATTGCTCGCTAATGCATTCAGCAATAAGTAATTCAGAGCTTTTCGATTTCCTTCGGCGCTTTTGAATGCAGATTGAAGAACAGCCCTTTAATTTCTTTTACCACCCGCTTCGTAAAAAGACTAAAAAAGCTTCCGTCTCTTTTCAATGTACGCGCGCCAGTCCAGGCCCGCGCGCTGTTTGACTTTACTTGTTTGATTTTTCCGTAACTCATTAGTGCATAGGCCAATCGGCCATCTTCGCCCCGCACGTTTTTCATGACGAAGCCAATTTTCAATGCATATTCACGCACAAATCCCATACTGATCCCGTAAGTATTGAGGTAGGGGCGGTTGAGGTGGCGGTATTCGGCGATCACATCTTTGGCTGTTTCCAAAACCGACAGTTGCCAGCGCGAATAGCCTTCTTCGCTGATAAATGAATACCTCCCGTAAACACAAACTACGCTGGGCTGGGTAAGTACTTTCAGCATTTCGTCCATCCAGCAATTCGGGTAAAAACAATCGGCATCGGCGAGGAGAATGTATTTGCCTTTTGCATTTTCAAGTCCCAACTGTCGCGCCGGGCCCGGTCCCTGAATGGGTTGAAAAACGGTTCTTACATGCAGGGAATCAATGGTTTGCTGCGTTTTGTCGGTCGAGTTATTGTTGACAACCAGAATTTCGAATGGGGTAACAGTTGCCATCGCCGCTAACGTCGCTACGCATCTCAGCAGGTTGACTTCCTCATTCCAGGCCGCGATCATGACGGTCACGAGTGGGTTGGAAGACTGTTTTTGGTCCAGCCTCTGGTTTATTTCATCGAAAACAGTCGCCGGGATCTGCTCGAATGCAGTGTAGGGATAATTGTATTTTTCGAGCCAGTCCGGGTTTTTAAAAAATGACATTTGAATCGACTTATGATGTTGATCAGTATTGGAAATCAGGTTAGCCTCGGCTTGATGTATTTGACAAAAAACTCGGGATAAAACCGGTAAGCGTAAACGAAAGTGTTGAGAATGTTGACGTTAAGTATCCGGTTCAATATCGTTTGTGAGATTGCGAAATTGAAAATGTTGGAAATCAAAGTCGCATAAGCCGCCCCCATTACGCCCATTCTGGTGATCAGAATATAGTTAAGTCCAAGGTTGGTGATTGCGCTCAGGAGTACCAGTGAAAAGGTGATTTTCGGTCTGCCGATCGAATCGAGAATGGTACCGAATTGTCTTCCAAACGGGATCAGTACGCAATATAAAACGGTCACTTTCAGGATCGGGATTGTTTCGGTGTACTTGTCGCCGGCGATAAAACTCACTACAAAATCCGGAAAAAGAAACAGGAAAAGCAGTGCCGGGATGAGTATGGCGAGAATGGTACCGACCGATTTTTCGTACAAATATTTAATAGCAGCTTCCCCCTCCGTAGCCAGCCGGCGCGCACTTTGCGGAAACACGATCACGGCGATCGCATTGGTAGGAATATCGACCAGGTTCATAATGCGAACTGCGATATTGAATGCACCAGAAGCCGCCGGCGAAAGCAGCGAACCGAGCATCATCTGGTCAATCGTGCTCGAAAGAATGGAGCCTATTGACGTACCGAATGCATATTTGCCGTAATTCAATAGTTTCCTGACCCACTCTCCGGTTACCTGCAAAGTGAAAGTCAGCAGGTCTTTTACAAAATAATATTCCAGTAAAATAGCCAGAAACAAGGCAACCGCCTGCACGTACACGAGCTGTACCAGCTTTATCTGAAAGTCAAAAATGAAGCAAAAAAGCAGAAAGCAAAAGAATACGCCGGATTTTAAGAAGTTCGTGAAGAAAATTCCATTGAACCGGAAATTGGCCTGTTCCATCCAGTGAAATTGTGATAGAATACCTGAAAACAGGTAAACAATGCTGTAAACCCAGAACAGCGGAATGATCTCCTCTGAATTCCAGATCCTGCCTAAATAAGTCGCCAGCAACAAGTTAACCAGAATGCAAAGCACAGTAAGCCCGCCGCTGAGCGCGAAAGAAGCGGAAAGAATCTTGTTATGTTCTTTGGCGTCACTGAACGAAAGATATTTGATCAATGCATTCTGTATCAGTCCGCTGCGTACCATTTCGAAAATGGTGGTAGTAGCCGCGAAAAGTGTCCACACACCGAATGAATGCTTGTCGAGCATTCTTACCAGCAAATAAAATCCCCCAAAACCGAACAAGACACCCGTCAGGTTTTGCAGGACATTGATAAATCCCGATTTCAGCCAATACTGGTCATTTCCATTTTTTTCACTTGCCATGGTACCGGGCTGACGCTAGGAGGTCAGATAGTCGTAATTAAATTTTACATGCCGGTACAAATGCCGGGACATGGTAACGAAAGGATTTTCAGTTTCCCGCCAGAAATTTCGCCTTACCGTGCTCGGTTCAGCAGAAGAGTTCACCTGGTCGAACAGGGTGGTATATTCCTCAAAAAACAGGCCCTTACCTTTGTTTTTCAAAACCGACATCATCATTTTGTACTCGGTCACTTCCACTTTCAAGCCTTCTGGATAGCGGCCGAACCTTTGGAAAAAGGTGGTTCTGCGCAAATGCGGGTGGTCGCTGTAATAGTAAAATTTCTTGTAGCCGGGATTGCCGATTTTGAAGATCATATCCGAAAATCCGTCTTTGTAGGGTTTCAGATAAGGATATTTGAAATAGGCATAAAACCGGACAAAATCCAGCTCCTTCCGCTCCTGCATGAAACCAAAAGCTTTGGCCAGGTTTGTTGGAAAAATGGTTTGCGGCACAAAATCCTCCTGCACATACAAAGTATAAGGCGTGCCCACCGCGTCCTGGCCTTTATTGATATTATTCCCCAAACCCTTGTTCTTCGGCGTGGTTACCAGCTGAAAAGTGTATTTGCTTTTGAGGGAATTGATATAGTCGATATGCTCCTGCTTGCTGCCGTCGTCGGACACAACTATATTTCCGAAACTGCAACCCAAATCGGCGAAGTTTTTCAATAGCCTTTCGAGCGAAGTGCTTCGGTTATAATGCGTTACGAGTAAAGTTATTTCATCAAAACTATGCATCTGAAAGTGTTCTATTTGAGATATCCCGAAACAATTTTTCTCAGTTTGTTATAGGC
Source organism: Dyadobacter sp. CY343 (assembly GCF_021390335.1). GTDB lineage: Bacteria > Bacteroidota > Bacteroidia > Cytophagales > Spirosomataceae > Dyadobacter. The sequence goes on from NZ_JAJUXK010000002.1 coordinate 191,565, forward strand.
TTTTCTGCTCAGCCTCACCCAGTCTGGAACAGGCTTGTGGTCTTTCCACGGCGTCATTCTCAGGTATTTGTAAAACTGGTCTTTGTAAGCCGGGTTACAATTGTAAGACTGGAATATCGGTTTGATATCGAGATAGTGGATCAGCCAGGGATCTTCAATTTCGAGCACCGCGAATGTATTCCAGCGCTGGTCCAAAATGACCCATTGATTTGCCAGAGCCACATTCAGACCATATTGATCAGGGAAACTGGCCGACGCGATGTTGTCAAAAATAGTCTGGATAATTTTGTTCGAAAGGTCGCCCGCTCTCCATTTGATAGGATCCAAAAGCAACATACCTGCATTGAAATAGGGGGTGTCGGGCGCAAAACCTAGCTCTTTATAGTTGGGAACACCACCCCATTCGCTGGCAAAAATCTTCGCAAGATCGGGCACTGCCGCAAAGAGTTTGTCACCGAGGTCAATGTGCCAGAGTTTTGAGATATCCTCGATCAAAAGCATGTCCACATCCAGATAAAGCATTTTTGTAGTCTCTTTCGGGATGATATAAGGTGCAAAAAGCCGCAGGTAAGTAGTGATCGGGAAGGCAGATTTATCTACCGGAATCTTCACATTAGGCGGAATTACATCATTGGTCTTATGCCAGTACATCGTCGTCACCGCCGGATTACTGGACGCGAGTATCTTCTTTTTACTGGATGCCGAAATGCCGTCATCGATAATGTACAATGCGATTTTTTCGTGCGTCTTGTGATTCATCTCGATGGATTTGATCAGCGCGCCCAGCAGTATTGCGTAGTGGTTATCGGTAGCAACTACAATGGTAATCGTGTCTTTCATGCTCATACTTTCGATGTTATAATTCTGGCTGATTATTAGGGTGTTTTCAATTCGGGCGACGCTACATTTCTAGCTGCTTTCGGTTTCGACTTATACGCAAACCGCATTTCTATGTGCTTGTAAGTCCAGGCTGAGAAGATGTAGATGATCAGGAAATTCAGTATAAATAGGTAAGAGTAAGCGGTTTCGGGAAATTTAAGTACCCTGATAAACACCACGTTGAACAGGCTGATCATCAGCGCGTGACACATATAAATAGAGTAGGAGTATCTGCCCAGATTATGGAGCAGCGGGATACTTTTCATCAAACCTGAAATGCGCCCTTTTTCGAATGCAAAAATGTAGATCGAGACAAAAAATAATGCTTCGTAAACAAAACCGATCTCTTTCAAAACCTCTCCCCAGTTGATCATAACCACTATTACGGCCACAGTTATTATTTCAAGGAATGTAAACAGCGTGGAAGGTAATGTCGAAACGTTGTTGTAAGTAAGCCGGAAGAAGTTCACGCAAAGCGCGCCAAGGAAAAAGCCGATCGCGCCTCTTAAAAAACCATAATCAAAAGTAAAGTCGATCTTGAAACCGGTCTGAACAGAAATCAGCCAGATGCTTGCCAGAATCACTACCAGTGCGTAAAACCAATTTTTTATTTTACCCGCACCTACTATAAATACGCACAATGTGAGGAGTGCAAATACAATATAGGATACCATTTCCGCGCTGATGGACCAGCTTGGGATATTCCAGCTTACGTCTTTCGGATCGAAAACGGGAGTGGAGTTGAGCAGAAAAAGGGAGGTAATGAAGGTGTAAATGTTGTTGTCGGGATCGTTCGGGTTGTTGACTTTTACATAAGCTGTGATCATTTTCTTGCCGAATTCAATTATCACAAAAGCCAGCAGCATGAAAAGATGCAGCGGGTAGATCCGCAGAAAGCGTTTTTTGAGAAATAATTTTACTTCGCTGACAGAGGATATTGCTTGGTAACTGTATGCAATTACAAATCCGCTGAGCACGAAGAAAAAATCCACAAACATATCCGAGTTCGCGATGAAGCTGTTGTTGATGATCGGCGTCGCTGCGAATGGGGCCAGATGGAAAAGGAAAACCAATGACGCAAACAAGCCCCGGAAAATGTCAAGTACCTCAAACCTGTGCTTCATCGTCAATTATTTTTCAAATTAAATACACACCTGAACCGGTTTATCCCACGCTGGGCGTCGTATTCATATTCAAATTCGTCTGCTGCTTTGGCCAGGATCAGCAGGCCAAAATGTTCGTTCAGAGTAGCGGAGACCGGCGGTAATGCGCCGTCACCTATTTCTTTTACTGAAAAAACTGCATTCGTTTTACTGGTCGAAGTCAGCAAAAGCGACTCGACCCCATTCTGATAGATCTGAAAATTGACCGGCAGGACAGCTCCTTCCAGCGGCCAGCTAATGTGCTTCTGACCATCGGGTTCTGCGAGCCTCAGCGGAAGTCCAACATCTTCTTTTTCCAGTATGAGACTTTTTGCGTCATTTTTAATGGAAAGTGTACATTCGTCAACCCCCGAATGCTTGATCGCATTGGTCAGCATTTCCGTTACCACCCATTTAAACCGCGACCTGATCTCAGGAGTAACTCCTCCGGAGATCATTTCATCGTTGCCCACATAATCCATACACCGGTTCAACATGTCTGAAATTTCCTGGCGATTGCATTTAAAAACTTTCTCAAACTTGTTATTCGGCTCCCTCATGCTCTGTTTTTAAACGTTTCACCACCGATTAACTTAGCGTTTCCATCGCCTGCTCGTGGTCCTTGAAAATCCGGAATACCTTGTCCATTCTGATCAGCGTCAACAAGTTATGTACATCTGGTTTCAGCGCGACCAGGTAAATATCGATGCTTCTTGGCAGTCCGTATTTGAGCGCGACCACCAGGCTTCCCAAAAATGAGCTGTCTATATAATTCACATTTTCAAAGCTCACCACGATCAGTTTTGCACCGTTCACCATCATGGTGATCATTTCCTCTTTGAACTGGTCTGCATTGGTCAGGTTGGCTTCTACTGCTAAAATGGTGGCCTGAACAACGCCGTTAACTTCTTTTGTACTTAGGATCATAGTAACCTATTGTTTTTCAATAAAAATAATACTCGCGTCATCCAGCTGGTTGGAGTCGTCGATACCCGACAGTACATACTTTTGGATCAGGTCAAAACTGTGCGACTGGCCTAAATAGGGCCGGATCTTTTCAACAAAAAATGGATAATCGCTTTTTTTAGAGTTTTTATCGGGAATGTCAATCATACCGTCGGTGAATATCGCGAGCTGATCTCCGGGCTGCATTTTCAGGACCTGTTTGTCATATAATCCTTCTTCCAGCAGGCCGAGCAAGAGACCGGAAGACTGGACTGTTGCTATGCGTTGGTTTGCAGTTTTGAAGCCGATCAACGGAAGGTCACCCGCGCCGGTGTAATGCACTTCGCCGGTTTCGCTGTCGAGCAGGATCAGCGAAAGGCTGGACAGGATATTTTGGAGGCTTTCATCGAGACAGATCAGTTTATTGATCTTTTGAACAATTTCATCCAGATCAAAATCCTTGTCCAATACACAAAACCGGATCGCTGCACGGATATAGCTCAGGAAGCCGAAAGTGAAAAACCAGGCCTTCCACTTTTTTCCCATAATATCGCCCAGAAATGCGAAGCAATAGCGATTATCGACACGGACAAAATCGATAAAATCCCCGCCTGGATAGCCCCGGTAGCCTTTATGCCAGAAATGGATCTTGAAGCCCGGCAGCTCAGGTGCGCTGGTCGGGATAGATTTCACATTCAATGCGTCGGCTGCGATTTTTAGCTCACGAACAGACCGTAAATGCTCGTTTTCAAGCGATTTGATAATATTATTCAGCTTGGAAACGATGACGGGAATCGGTGTTTCTTTATTGATGAAATCCAGTGCATACATATTCAAACCTTCCAGAACCAGCGAATTGTCGGTGAAGGAGGTGAGGAATACGAAGGGTATCTCATTGATTTTGGGATTCATCAGCACCGCCTGGCGAAAGTGGAAACCATTCATGCCCGGCATATCGTAATCTGAAATGATCAGGTCAGGAATTTCCACTGACAACAGGTCGAGTGCGCCGGGGCCGGAGTCGCAAAGCACGCATTCATAACCGGCTTTGCGCAGGGCCGACTCGATCACTCTGCCGAACAGCACGCTATCTTCCACCAAAAGGATCCTTTTTACACTGGTGGGCGGGTCGGGAAATGCGATCATTTCTTGTTAAAGTTTAAAACGATCAGGAGCACTCCACCGAAAATGATCAGCAACGAAACCAGGTCCATTACCGTGACGCCGTCCTGAGGCGTGAAATAAAATATGGTCGCAATTTCAAAACTCGCAGGAGCGGGCATAATGATCATTGCAAATCCGGTCGTGATCAGAATCACAGCCAGTATCAATATCACTCCTTTCTGAAGTCCTTTATTGGCCGGATGTCCGCTGCTGATCTTACTATCTATCTGATTTTCGGCCAGCAATTTTTCCAATCCTTCCAGGAGCTCTTCCCTTGAAAGTGAATTATCCTCGTCAAGTGCCCGGAAAGGCGCGATTTTCCTGCGCGTTTCCTCGGCGTTTTCAAATGCTTCCGAGATCTGCTCCTGATAGATCCTGGCCCGATGCGAATCTACAGGCGCTTGCCCGATCGCCTGAACCAGCTCCTGCACCTTACTCTCAAGCAATGTATTCTCCGATTGTTTTCTCGGGAAGATTTTAACGGGCCTGATTTCCAGCAGACGGGTAATTTTCACTAGTTCAGCGTTGATTAGGGATGCTTGGTTCTATGTGCGAATGCAGGTGTTTAGTTCAAAATACGCACATCAGCATTACAATTTGTTAAAGCTATATTTTTTATGCTAATTTTGAAATAGTTCTACAAAACAACGAAAATATTCCCTCATTCCGAACACTTTAAGAAGTCATTTTTTGAATGAAAACAGTTTCCATTGTGACGGTTAATTTTAACCAGCCTCAGGTTACCGAGGACCTGCTCAAATCGCTTCAAGAGGTTAATACTTACCGTGATCTGGAAATTATAGTGGTCGACAATGGCAGTCGGATTGACCCTGTTCCTGCCTGGAACGCGAAATATTCCGATATTAAGTTTATTAGGTCAGAAAAAAACACCGGTTTTGCAGGAGGAAATAATATCGGGATCGCACAGGCTACGGGTGATTTTTTGTTCCTGATCAATAACGATACGGAAGTTACACCCGATCTGATCGGCAAGCTGGCAGCTAAGTTAGAGGCGAATCCAAGAATTGGAATGATTTCTCCAAAGATCAACTATTTCGATACCCCCGAAATACTTCAATATACGGGCTACACGCCAATGAACTATTTAACGGCCCGTAATGCGGTGATCGGGCAGTTTGAAGAGGATAGGGGGCAATATGATTCGCTCAGCGGGGAGACGGGCTACGCGCACGGCGCAGCGATGATGATCCGGAGGGAGGCTTTGCAAAAGGCGGGATTAATGGCAGAAAATTATTTTCTCTATTATGAAGAACTGGACTGGTGCGAGCGCATCCGAAAGGCGGGTTACGAGATCCACGTCGACTTATCCGCGCTGATCTATCACAAGGAATCGGTTTCGGTGGGGAAGCGCACTGCGTTAAAGGAATATTTCATGAACAGGAATCGCATTTTGTTCATCCGAAAGAATGCACCTGGCGGTACCTTCTTCTTTTTCTGCTGCTACTTTCTGGCCACAGTCGCGCCCCGGAATATTTTTAAATATATCAAAAACAAGGAATACAGCTTCATCCCGGTGTTCCTGAAAGCTATTACCTGGCATTTAACTCACAAGGCGGACAGCGACGAACTCGGCTTTCCGCTTACCCGCTAATTTATGAAAATCCTCTTCTGGCTCAGTCTGTTCGTCGTTTTTTACACCTTTCTCGGCTACGGTATCGTGTTGTATATCCTTGTCCGTTTGCGGCGCATGATCAAGGGTAACCGGGTTATTCCCGGCCTGGACCACGAGCTGCCGACGTTAACATTGATCATCGCCGCCTATAATGAGGAAAGTATCATCGAAGAGAAAATTGCGAATACGCTGCAGCTTTCGTACCCTGCCGGCAAGCTGAGCGTCGTGTTTGTGACGGACGGATCCACGGACAGCACGCCGGAGCTGGTGCGGCATTATCCGGAGATCAAACTCATGCACACGCCGCAGCGTAGCGGGAAAATACTGGCAATGCACCGGGCAATGAAAGAAGTGGAGTCTGAAATCGTGGTTTTTACGGATGCCAATACTTTCCTGAATCAGGAAGCACTTTTACTGATAGCCCGGCATTACGCAGATCCGAAAGTGGGGGCGGTATCGGGTGAAAAAAGGGTTATGCAGGAGGCGATTGCAGATGCGACAGCTGGCGAAGGATTTTACTGGAAATACGAGTCTACATTGAAAAAGTGGGATTCTGAGCTGTATTCGGTTGTTGGGGCGGCGGGAGAGCTTTTCAGTGTCAGGAATTCACTTTATACGGACGTGGAGCCGGATACCATACTCGACGATTTCATGATCTCCATGCGCATTGCGCAGCAGGGGTACCGCATTATTTACGAGCCGGCCGCCTTTGCATCGGAGCTTTCGTCGGAGGACATTAAGGAAGAATTGAAGAGGAAAGTGCGTATTGCCGCAGGCGGGATACAGTCGATTTTGAGACTTAAAAAACTATTGAATCCTTTTCACGACCCGCTGCTCTCATTTCAATATATCAGTCACCGGGTACTGCGCTGGACAATTACGCCGTTCCTGATGATGCTTGCTTTTGTGCTCAATATCTTAATTGTTGCACAAACGGGCGGCTGGTTTTACGGACTGATACTGGCTGCGCAGGTTGCATTTTACGGTGCTGCCTTGCTGGGCTGGTTGCTCGAAAAGCGCAGGATCAAGGTCAAGGCGCTGTTCGTTCCCTACTATTTTTGCGTGATGAATTACGCCGTGCTAGCCGGGATCAGGAGATATATCAAGGGATCACAAAGTGCCGCCTGGGACCGTTCCAAACGGAAAAGTGCCAGCAATGCAATTTGAAACCGCAGTATTACATCAGCTTCAAACGCGCAGATTCGGTTTCAAGAATGGGAATGAAGATGTCAAGGTCTTTGGAAATAGCGGTATACATTTCCATCAGCTCGCCTGCATCCGCTTCATCTTTGATCGCTTTTTCGAGCACTTCAACCCGCGGGCGGATACCGGTAAGGCCGGTCATGGTGAAGGAAGGTTTTAACCCGTGAACAATACTGGCCGACTCCTTTCTGTCGTCTCTGCTCAGTGCGTTTTCCAAAGCTCTCCATCGGGGGAGCGAGTCGCTTAAAAACGCATCAAAAATCATGTGCAGAATTACGGGATCTTCTCCATATGCCTGGTCAATATAAGCAATATCCAGGGCTGGATTTATTTGTAGGGCCATCGGTTTACGGTTAAAAGTCTTCCAGAAGTGAGTTATTTTATAAACAAAAAGGGAGCATTACACTCCCCCAAAGTAATTCCGCAAAACTATAACATTTATTCGGTTCCCTCTGCTTTTGGCTCTTCTTTTGCAGGCTCTTTCGCTTCTTCCTTCGCTTTCTTCTTGAAGTATCTGCGGAACAGGAAATTTGAGCGCAGCGCTTGCATATTCTCGTCAAGCTTTCCAGTGCTGCTTTCCAGATTTTGAATAGTTCCTTTCAGATTAGCCGCTGTTGCTTCGTCGTGCAGCAATATACCCAGCGGGCTTGTTTTATTGGAGTTCAACTCGGCACTCGCCGTTTTCAGGTTATTGACCATTACATTGGCCGAACCTACTGTTTCATTCAACTGCGATATGGTACCGCGCAGATCCCGCATGATCATTGTGTCAGTTGCGAAATCATTCGCGAGGCCGCCTTTCTGGGTCAATTTTTGAGAGTAGCTCGAAAGGGACGCGGTCATGGTTTGCGCATTCACGGAAGCTTTTTTGAGCGCAGCCAGCGTCTGGTCAACGTCGTTATAAAGTCTTTCATCATTCAAAAGCATCCCCACTGTTCCTTTTCCGGCCAGGATATTCCCGCTGATGGTTTTAAAGGCACTGGTGATACCGAGCAGGTTTTTGTTGTTTTCTGATAAAACGGCCAGCATTTCTTCTGTACTTTCCATTTTTTCAACCACCAGCTCGTCACCGTCCTCGATAGAAGGTACTTTTTGGGTACCACCGTAGATTACAATGATCTTATTTCCGATCAATCCGTCGGTGCTGACTTTCGCTTTCGCGTTTTTTCGGATAAATTCCTGAGATTTTTCTTCAATATTTAGCATTACTTCTACCCTGGAATTTTCCAGAAAGCGGATCGTTTTCACAGTCCCGATCTTGACACCTGAGTACCAGATATTATTTCCAGGTTTCAATCCATTTACATCGTCAAATTTAGTTTTGACGGTTATTGTGGAAGAAAAAACCTTCTTCATGCTCCCGATCGTAAGGATGCCTACAACGAAAATCACGATGCCGATGATGACAAAGAGACCTACTGTAACGGAGCGTTTTCTTGTTGATGTTTCCATTATTACTGAATAAAATTATAATCGTAAAAACTTTTGATTCTTTCTTCCTCTGTATTAAAAACTTCCTCGAACGTACCCTGTTTCAGGAACTGACCGTCCAGCAGCATTGCGATTTTGTCGCCGGTAGCGCGGGCGCAGGTCAGGTCATGAGTGATGATGATCGAGCTTGTGTGATATTTTTCCTTTACCTCGTTGATCAGTTCGTTGATTTCCAGGCAGGTAATGGGATCCAAGCCGGCTGTGGGTTCATCATACAGCATAATCTCAGGCTGCAAAATGAGCGTTCGCGCAATACCGATCCGCTTGCGCTGGCCGCCTGAAAGTTCGGAAGGTACCTGGTTGATCGTTTGCAGCAGCCCAACCGCGTCAAGCACGGTTTCAACCTGTTCGTTGATTTCTGCGCGGGTCAGGTTTGCAACGTTCCGCACCAGCGGGAATTCCAGGTTTTCTCGCACCGTCATACTATCGTACAAGGCGCTGTTCTGAAATGAGAAACCTATTTTCATCCTCAGGTCACGCAACTCTTTCTGGTTCAGGGTAGATACTTCCTGACCTAGAACGAGGCAATCTCCGCGGTCCTGTTTCAACAGTCCGGCTATGATTTTGATCAATACGGATTTACCTGTACCTGAGCGACCCAATACCACCACGTTCTCCCCTTTTTCGACTCTAAGGTCAACACCGCGAAGTACGTGCAGGCTTCCGAAGGATTTGTGCAGATCCTGTATATTGATTACCGGCGCTTCGGGCTGATTTACTTCTTGCATTTTATACCCTGAAATAATTAGATACCTGAACTATGATCACTTCCTCGATAAAAATGAGGAACATGGAGATAACAACGGCCGAGTTAGCAGCTTTTCCAACCCCCTCGGTGCCTTTGCTGGCATTATATCCCTGGTAACATCCTACAATACCAATTGTAAATCCGTAAGCGATTGACTTGGCAAGTGAAGTGAAAATGTCGAGAAATGTGATTTGCTCAAACGCGCTCTCGAAGAAGGCGATAAAGCTGGTCCCTTCGTTGAGAGTTACATTTAAAAAAGCGCCTAGCAAACTCACCGCCGTACAATAGAACATCAAAATCGGGATAGCAATCGTGGAGGCAAGTACCCTGGTTACGACCAGAAACTTGAACGGATTTACAGCGGAAACTTCCATCGCATCGATCTGCTCCGTTACTCGCATGGAGCCCAGTTCTGCACCGATACTTGATCCGATCTTCCCCGCGCTGATCAGGGCTGTTACCAATGCAGCAAGTGCACGGACGATCGCAATTGCGACCAGTGAAGGCAGCCAGGAAACTGCGCCAAATTCGGCGAGTGAGGGCCGGGATTGTTTTGTAAATACCATTCCGGTAATAAAACCCGTCATCCCGATCAGCAACAGTGACTTGTTCCCGATCGCGTAACACTGTTTTACGATTTCCTGGAATTCCATTCTTCCCTTGAATACTTCCCGGAAAAATCTCAGAAAGAATACGTAGCCATTGTAAACTGCCAGGAAGGCCGAGTCCAATCTTCTGGTGTAAACGTGTTCTCTTTTCTTAGCGCTCATTCAAATTTTGGCAAAGTGATTTTTTAAATATTGCTTCCCTTTCAGACGCTCTGCGGGAGTAATGCTTTGTTTCCCGGCAGCGTCTGTTCCTCAAACCACCTCATTCTATACGCATTCATTGCTGTTTTTCCGAGCTTGTCCAGCAAACGGTAGTTGACGATCAGCCCAACCGCGGCTCCGATGCCGGGGATCAGCTGCGCCATTTTAGCAAGATCAATATAGTCGCGGTATTCCTGTTGAAACGTTTTCCAATCAAATTGGTGAATATCTTCGGGCAGGTCCTGACTTTTCAACTGCCAATCCTTCATTTTCAAAAAAACCTCCTGCCGCTGTTTCTGGCTGGAAAAGGTGAGTTGAAAAATGTGTAGTATGAAAAGTCGCTCGCGGTAATCGTTCACCGGGCGACCGTAAATAGCTGCTATCTCAAAAAGTAATTTCAGCTTGATACCGATCAGGATCGGAAACTCGGCCAGTGCCAGAAGAAAACCGCCGGCACCTGTGATCCCGCCCTCGGCTGCACCTGCTCTTTTGTAAAATAGTATTCTTTTCCGGGCTGCTTCCTCGATTTCTTCCAGGGAATGCCGGGCCGGAGTTATGGATGTTGTGAATTCTGCACCGGTAAGCACTGCACGCGTCATTTGCTTGATCGTCGTCGTGATCGCCTGGTGTACTTTGTCGGGAATAATGCTGTTGACCTTATCCTGCACCGCCTTCGAAGTCCTATCGACAAAGTTGGGCCGCTTTTGCATCTTATGCTGCCATTTCAACAGTTCTTGCCGCGTATTTTCCTCGTAAGTGGTCAAGTGCATATCGGTCAGAATAAAGGATCGGGAAGGATATTGTAAATTTTATAGATCAGGTTTACCACTTGATCACAAAAATCATTCCAACTGAACCTTAATCGGTCTTTTTTCTGATCTTCTCTTCCGCCAATTCCAGGTCTTCCTTGTCCGCTTCCGGCTCTTCCTGCTGCTTTTCAGCGATTGCTTCGTATTGCAGTGAGATCAGAATCGGGAAATGATCGGAATTGAAATTTTCCAGCCTTTTCAAATGATTCAATTTAAAATCCGTCGAGCAGAAAACGTGGTCGAGGGGAAACCTCAGGAAGGGGTACTTGGCATGAAATGTATTGAAAAAGCCGCGTCCCAGCCTCGGATCAAGCAACCCGCTGATTCTGGTAAAGAGTTGCGTGGTGTAAGACCAGGCCACATCGTTCAGGTCGCCGACGACGATCGTGGGTATCTGGCATTCCTTCACTTCCTTGGCTACCAGCAGCAATTCCTTATCCCGCTCGGTCGAATAAATATTTTCTCCGGGAACGGGCGGAGTAGGGTGTACGCAATGCAGCTGGAACGTTTTGCCGGAAGCAAGTTCCACACACGTTTTGATAGACGGGATCTCTTCGTCGACCAGGTAACGTACCTCCGTATCTTTCAGTTTTAGCTTGGAATAAAGGAGCATTCCGTACGTGTTTTCCAGTGGAACCAGCGCCTGATGCGGATAAGTCTCCTTCAATTCTTCCACACCCTTATGCCAGTACTGGTCTGTTTCAAGAAGCAATACGATCTCAGGATCATACTTTTTGATCAGCGCCAGGCAGCCGGCCGTGTTTTTATTATCCTGAAATACATTGGATGAAATAATGCTTACCGTATTGTCGGGATCACTTTTCGTTGCCCGTAGCATGGCGCGCTTCGCAAGAAACGTGAAGGGGAAGATCTGATAGCATAAATAGGCTGTACTAAGGGACAGAACTATAACAAAGCCGATCTCGAAATCCGAGGATATCCCGAATAGAAAGCAGTATAATATCAATACCAGAACGTTCAGAAAAAGCTTCTGAAGCCTCGGATATTCGAACACGCGGAAAGCCCAGAAATCGTTTCTAATGAGCGGAATAACTGAAAAAAGAACGATCAGCCCGCCGGCGATTTCCAAACCCGTTTTAAGAGAATGCATATTTAAGTTAATTCACGATGGTAAGTATATGTCGACTAACGCACCAGTATCTTACCGGACCATTCCTGTTCTCCCGATCTGAATCTGATCACATGAATCCCTTCCCGAAATGCTGGCAGGTCCATACTCACTTCCCCCTCATCTTTTACCTGTATTTCCGAAATGGTCTGTCCGTCCAAAGATAAGACCGAAAGTTGTCCCGATACAGGCTTTCTAAATCTCACCTGTACCTTCTGGTTATTGATTGCTGGATTAGGAAATACTGAAAATAACGCGCCAGGTACTTTTTCCACACCCAGCACAACAGGCATATTAATGCTTGCGTAACCGAAGTCGGCTGATTCAGAGAGCTTTCCGATTCCTTTCAATCTGTACGTAACGGTATCGGCCGGCTGGGGTTCGTCTACAAATTGGGTATCTGCTGAATCCAGGCTGGCAATTTTAATAAATGTTGACTCATCTGAATATCTTCTTTCAAGTACATATTGATTAGCACCCGCCAGTATCTGCCAGCTGAGTTTTACCTTCGTATCGTTCTCTTTTGCGGCAGTTAAGGTCGGTGCAGCCAATGCGGTACCGATCGGCACATTGTAAAAAGTCATCGCGCGCATTCCCTTACTATTCTTAATATACGGACCTGTAAAAGGATAGTATGGGCCGCCCTCAGGTATGTACATCGGGAGATAATTGATGATACCTGAATTTTGAGGGCTCGTCAGTTCGAGCAATATCTTGTTTCCGTCCGCTTTGCCCGAGGCTACCTTGCCCGATTCCCAGTCGAGGAAGAAAAAATCCTTCATATCCAACGTTACGCCCGAAGGCGTGCGGTAGAGTTCAGGGTACACCAGCGACTGGCCTTCGTCAAATACCAGTACCAGCTGCTTTTTTTCGGCATTTTTAAAAAATACCTTTTTGAGTAAAGGCGAAAGGATATTAGAGGTATCTGTTGAATTGTAAAAGTCTTTGAGCATGATCCTGGAAAGCTCGAAGCCATTTTGCTTGTTTCCTTCGCGCCCGTAATGCAAGCCGTCAAATTCGGCGGTGCCCACGGTTGCCAGCGAAGTTACGTCGGGATATATTTCCGAAAGCCGCCGCTGATAGTCACGTACTTCTGCGCCGATGGGTGAGGGATAAAAGATAATGTCGATCTGATACACGTAAATTCTGGCCAGGTTAGCAAAGTCCTGTTTTACGAGTTTGCGAAGCTGGGCAAAGTTTGACGGCCAGTCTGAGCCTTCATGGTAAGCCTCCGTTTCGCCCTGGCGGAAAATATATGCTTTCACGGCATCGGCTGCACCGGCTTTCTGAACGCGGTAAAGCATTCGGCCATATCCCGTACTCAGGTCAGTAGGGTTTGCTTCGTTTCTTTTAGTGTGATCAAATGCGGAAGACCAGTGAAATCCGGCATTGATGAGGCAATTTGGAATCCCGGATTTCTGAGTAAGCTGCTTTTGAATCTCAAAACCCATCGAACCCACATTCGTCCTGAAACTGTCATCATTAGAAAATGCCCATAATGTATCAGCTGGGTTGTAAGGATTGGTATTGAGGTTTTCAGTAATTTTTCCAAATGTCCTGCAAAACCTGGAAGTATCCTGTTCAGTAAAAAATCCGGTGGAATTCGATTGTCCCGACAAGACAAAAAAGTCCCCGCTGACCACATCTTTCCTCGTCACTACCAGTACCGAGTCGCTTCCTTTCACTACGTAAACTTTGAAATCATAACCCGCAAGCTCCGCTTTGATCTTCGCCTCGGTTGCAAATCTTCCTAATCCGGACTGGTAAGTAAGATTCGCCTTCAGATATTTAAATGGAGCATTATTTCTCGTGATCTGAACAGATATATAGTTCCAGTCCGGCGCCTCAACAATCCCGGAGATCGGGACAATTCCCTCACTTTTTTCGTCACGCGGATAAAGCTGAAAATCCTGGGGAAGCTTTTCAAAAACGACAGAATTGAACCGCTGCGCCTGAACAGGTACCGAAATGCAGATTACAAAAAGTAGGGTTACCGAATTTTTTAACAGCCGGTGCATGCAGCTGGTGACAGGTATTAATGCCTTCATTTTACGCAGATACTTTTTCGCAACAACAATTACTTTATCTGAACAGGTTTTATACCTTCAAACGTGATTTTGACTGGATTGATCAAACCCTTGCTGTCAAAAGTCATTACTTCAATACACGTTTCGCGGTGATTTCCGTCGGTTTCAGTTAACGGTCTTCTGTGGTAAACTATGTACCATTCGTCTTTGCCAGGTACCTGGATCACCGAATGGTGGCCGGCGCCGGTAGCTACTTTGGGATCCTGCTGTAAAATTTTGTCCACACGCTCGAAAGGTCCGAAAGGAGAGTCGGCAATAGCGTAGGCAACTGAATAATTAGGACCTGTCCAGCCGCCTTCTGACCACATAAAATAATATTTGCCATTTCTGATAAACATAAATGGGCCTTCCACGTAGCCTTTTGGGGTGATCTCGCGGAAAATGGTACCGTCTTCAAAGGGGATAAAACCTGTAAAGTCCGGTTTGAGCTTGGCTACATTGCAATGTTTCCAGCCGCCGTAAAAAAGATAGTATTGTCCGTCTTTATCTTTGAACACAAACTGGTCGATCGGCTGGGCTCCGTTGTGAAATTTATCGATCAGCGGTTTGCCGAGGTGATCGCGGTAGGGGCCTTCGGGCTTGTCGGCGACAGCCACTCCGATTCCGCCCTTTTCGCTGTCGCTCTGAATATCGTTTGCGCCGAAGAAGAAATAGTATTTTTTGTCTTTTTCAATAATGGAAGGCGCCCACATCGCGCGCTTTGCCCATTTTATGGAACTGGTATCGAGGATATTCTCATGCTTTTTCCAATTGACAAGGTCTTTGGAAGAGAATGCGTCGAAATGCACCTGCTTTTCATAAGGCGCGGAAAAGGTAGGGTATATCCAGTAAGTTTTGTCGAAAATGATTCCTTCGGGGTCTGCGTACCAGCCTTTAAATACAGGGTTACCGGATGTTTTTTTAGCAGACTGAGCAAATAGGGGATTGGTAAAAACGCAGATCAGAAGCAGGAAAAGGTATTTCTTCATAGTGGGATAAATCGAGCTAATATTTGAACCTGGGTAAAGTTCTAACTTTTTGCTCAGATTAATATGCTTCTCCCGCTCCTCCGCCACCAAAATTTCCTTCTCCAAACTGAATTCCGTTCTCCTGGGGAGCCTGGCCAAGTACCTCTGCGGCCACGATCGCTTCGAGGTAAGCAAACTTCCGTTTCGCCTCCGGCTCGTCAGAAATGCCCTTTTTCGGGTTTTTTAAATACCTGATCGCAAGTACCGCGACTATGATCAGAAAAGTGCCTGCCAGTGTGAGTTCTTGTGAGATTGTAAGTTGAAGAAAATAGGTACGGTAGGTTACAATGGATCCGCCAAGTGTCAGCAAGCCGGTTACAAATAAAATCCTGTTGTGCTTTTTCAGTCCGAGGCAGATATATGCTATTGGAATTGCAGCTGTGAAGAAGTAGAACAGGTATGCAAATGCGACCTGTGTTGATGCGGGCAGATCGTTGAGCAGTGCATTTCCTTCTCTCACGACAAAATAATTACCAGCCAGGTAAAGGGTAGCTAGTGAAAGCATTTCCAGTATCTGCTGGCATTTGTGGTAATAAATACTGGTACTGCGACTGACCAGCATGTAGCTGAGAAATGAAAATATCATTAATGCGAAAGGTAGCAGTGCCTTACCCAATGCGGATTCAGTGAGGATCAATGCGATGAGTGCCGCGGCTGTGAAGTAGGTGACGACGGCGACCAGCAAATCGGCGTAGCGCAATAATGCCGGAACCAGAATAAATAGCGACAAAAAGCAATATAGCCACGGCCTTTCACCCTCAATAATCAGGAAAAAAGAGCTTATAACCGCCCCGACTGCCGCGTAAAGTAACGCATTATCAATGCCGGAATGGTACAATTTCCGGTCCCGGATCACAAATTCGAGCGCAGCCAGAAAAGCGATAGCGCAGATGATGGAGAATATGCCGAATGCCCCATCGGAGAAACCATCCAGAAAGAAAAGGGAAAGGAAACCTGCAAAAAAGGAACAGGCGATTGATGCAAACAAAAATAATCCGATCGCCACAAATATGCCGGGACGATAAAAATGCTCAGGGAAAGCTTTCTGAATTTGAGCGTCCTGTTCGCTTGTTAGCAGATTTTTAGAAACCCAGCCGGCGGCAATTTCCCGAATATAAAGATTGGTAACCCAGGTATTATTGTAAGCCTTTATCATCTATTGATACCCAGGAATTTTTTGTATTTGAGCAAAAACAAAATAACACCGATGCTTGAAAACGTAAAATACAGCGTCGCGAGCGTGACGGCAAGCGCCTCACCCAAAAGCTTAGCCAACATATAGGAAATGATGATGTATGCTGTCACAACGCCCATTAACAGAAAAACGAGTGACTGGGAGCGGCGGGCGGTTAATATATAGAAAGCTGAGAACAGTAGTCCTGCAAACTGAAATACGATCTGCGGCTCGCCTCTGAATGAGCCGATCAGGGAAGCGATCAGGGCGAGGTTTCCCCCCAGAAAGAGATAGGTAAATGAAAAATGCTTTTTGATTTCTTTTGAATCGCTGAGCCAGCCCGTCAAAGCCAGCAAAGTGCCGAGGATAATCGCCGACCAGACCAGTCTTTGGTCGGTAAAATCATTTTTTGTAAGAACCGAAAGCGGCGCAATCGTGAGGCCCACCCAAGAAGCGAGCCCTGTAATCGCCATGGAAAGTACGCCCGTGTGGTCAAAACGATAGGCGCTGAAAAAGAATAGGATAGTGGGGATCAGGACCGCCAGGCCATATTTAGTTCCGAAAATTTCATATTGAAATTGCAAATAGCCTTCGAGCGCGAGAAATGTAGTGCAGCCGAGGAGAAGGACGTAGCTGGCAAATTTGTTAGTGTTTTTTAATTCGGAATGCTGATAGGGTAGGCTGTTTCTGAATACGGACCAGAAACAAACGATCGTCAGAATTGCAATGGCGGCGATAATAGCCTGGTGACCAATTGTGTCAATATTCTCGTAGATCAACACTCCAATGCCCGAACTAAACAGGAGAATGCCCAGAAAAAGAATTGACCTGAGTTCCCAGTGCACCGAAAACCCCTTATTCGTTTCAAATGAACTGATCGCCTCCGCCTGGTGACCGGAAATGATCTTTTTGTTAATCAGCTCTTTGAGGATACTTTGCGTTGTCATTCAGATAGGGACAGAAAGGTAAATTAGCAACTTTGAGAATCCTATTCTGCTAATACTCCTGCTAATTATTTATCGGCCGAAAAGTTATGCTCACTTGCCGCTTTTCAGAAACGTAAGGTAAAGTCTTCTTTGGCTTGTCCGGTACGAAAAAATACAAGTCCGATCCAGAAAAGGTCTACCGTAAGCGTGACTTTCGGGTGCGATTTGATCTGCTCCCAAGCCTGCGTCATTTCCTTCGACCAGTATATGTCGTCAAAAATGAATACCGAATTCTCCTGAATATGCGGCAGGCAATCCTCAAAATAGCGCATAGTTGGCTCGTAACGATGATTTGCGTCGAAATAGGCGAAATCCAGCGTTTGATCGAGCTGCGCAAGTCTGGCGGGAAGTGTCTGATCTATATTGCCAACTACTACTTCTATATTTTGTGCTCCCAGCCGCGTAAAATGCGTTTCTGCTTTCGCGGCAGTTTGCGGGCAGCCTTCAAAACTGATGATGTCGGCGGCAGGATTTGCTTTCGAGAAATAGAGTGTAGTAAGTCCGAGTGAAGTGCCCAGCTCGATCACCGTTTCCGGTTGAAAACGCTGCACAAGCCGGTAAAAAAGTTTTCCAAACTTCTCGGGCTTCTCTGCGTTTTTTGCGATCGTGCCTATTTTTCGCTGGTTGGATTTGTTGACCCGCGACCCAGCACCCAGATCAAGAATTTCGATGATCTCTCTGGAAGAAAGTAATTCTTTTCTCAGCTTTTTAATTTCCGCGTAATCTGCGCGCTGGTCTTTTACATTGATAACCTGATTATACAGGTCAAACAGAAACGGAGAATGGATCGAATGTTGGTTTCCGGACCTGAGCAGATACTTTAAATACGCGGCAATCAAATGAATGGGAGTTTTTCGGAGGTATCGGCAGATATTCCCGACGATATTAATTTAAACGATATGGGGCGACCAATGAAAATGCCGGAATCACAACCCGGAACTGACGTCCGTCCAGTACCCGCTCCATTAAATAGGTGCCCGACATTTTGCCGAGATCCGTTTTAAGGTTGCAGCCCGAGACGTAATCATGCACATCGCCAGGTTCCAGGATCGGTTGAAGTCCGACAATACCGGCTCCTTCCACCTCACGCACAGTAGCATTTGCATCGTGGATCAGCCAGTGCCTGCGCAAAAGCTTCACGGTATGTTCACTGTGGTTTTCAATTAATATCTTGTAAGTGAACACGTAATGGTCCTGCCCCGGATTGGAATAGTCCGGTTGATATTCTGTCAAAACGGTGACTTTCACACCATCTGTCACTTTGGAAACCATATGGATTGAGGGTGTTGGTAAATAAATCGTACCCGGCATTACTTCCACTTAAACGAAAATAGCAATCAATTACTGATAAAACCAAATCAAAAACATATAATTTGGCCCAAAAAACAAAGACCTGATATGGATGTAAAGATAGAGCAATCGTGGAAAGAGAAACTGGCACCGGAATTTGAAAAGCCCTATTTCGAAGCATTAACGACATTTGTCAAAGAGGAATATAAAACCAAACAAATTTATCCTCCGGCAAAGCAAATATTTAACGCATTCAATTACTGCACTTTTGACGATTGCCGCGTAGTGATACTTGGTCAGGATCCTTACCACGGGCCCGGACAGGCAAATGGGCTTTCATTTTCGGTCAATGACGGGGTGCGTATGCCGCCTTCACTGAACAATATTTTTAAGGAGATTCAGCAGGATTTGGGAAAGCCATTCCCGCAGTCCGGGAATCTGGAAAGGTGGGCAAAACAGGGAGTACTATTGCTGAATGCGACGTTGACTGTACAGGGCGGGTTGGCAGGTTCTCACCAGAATAAGGGCTGGGAGCGTTTCACTGATGCTGTTATAAAATGCGTGTCGGATCATAAGGAAGATGTTGTTTATATGCTCTGGGGCAGGTATGCGCAGGAAAAGGGAGTGATTATCAATGCAAATAAAAACCTGATACTCAAAGCAAAACATCCTTCACCTATGTCGGCTAATAACGGCGGCTGGTTTGGGACGGGGCATTTCAGCAAGGCAAATGAATTTTTGACAAGTAAAGGATTGGAGCCAATTAACTGGTAAAAAAAAAGAGAGCCGGGAAACCCGACTCTCTTTCAAATTTTCACTCCTATTACTATTTTTTTATTTCTGAATATCGGAATTCATTTCCAGCACCTTATCCCAATTTGCTTCATTGGTTTTGATAAATTCCTTGCGGTCTGAGTTTAGTGCATATTGCTGTGCACCTTCATCCGTGCGGAAAGTCAGGTAATGGATCACATCAAATTCGTTTGCACTTCCTTCTGACTTCTGAACACGACCTGCCGAATAGGCAACCAGGTCTTTGATCGACGTTTTCATGGAAGCAAAGTCACGCAAGTGTTTCTCCATATCTTCGGCAGTAGCTCCTTCTTTAAATTTAATGCATACCACTTTCTGCGTCTCAGCTGGTTTGTGCGGCACATAAGCGCCATAGATTACCAGCATGAATACGCAAAGCGCAAAAACTGGTACCAGATATCCTAATGTTTTATTTCTCGTTTTCATTTGTAGCAATTCAAAAATTCTTAAATCTTGTTTGTGCTACAAAGGTAAAACATTCTGCAAGTATTGTATTATTTGGATATTAAATATAACTTATATTGACTTATTGCAAATTTGAGAAAGATCAGCAAGCAAAAGCGCACTACCACAAAATATAATTTGGTAATCACTATTTGAATAAATGTGTGACGAATCGGTTACCACGCGATGGAATGGGCTTTTAGAGTTCTGAAATATGATTTTTTTTAAAAACTGGGTTGGAGAAAAGATAAAAGATGTGACCAGAAATGCCAGGAAGCGTCTAAATGGGTTTAAGAAGGTTTATAATCTACTCCCAAATTATGTATGGTCGCACATTTTGCATCTAAAAAAATATTTTCTGGAAAAGCGAAGTTTTTTTTCATAATCACACTCATTCTCAGTTTGGTGAAAGGCCAAAATGAGGCTTTGGGCTCCGATATCCAGTGGGGATTCTGGGCCCATAAGCGGATCAACAGAATGGCGACTTTCCGCTTGCCGCCTGAAATGCAGGTATTTTATAAAAAGCACATTGAATACCTTACTGAAAATGCGACTAATCCAGACAAACGAAGGTACGCTGTCGTGGGTGAAGCGGAGCGGCATTTCATCGACCTGGATGTTTACGGTGACAGTGCGCTGCTGATCCTGCCCAAGTTCTGGCCCGCCGCTGTTTTGCGTTTTGGAGAAGATAGCCTCCGGAAACATGGGATCGTGCCCTGGCAAATACAGCAATCAGCTTATCAATTGACGGAAGCTTTCAAAACCAAAAATCCGGGGAGGATATTGAAAGTCTCGGCGGACCTGGGCCACTACGTCGCCGATGCACACGTGCCTTTACATACCACCAGAAATTACAATGGGCAACTGAGCGGGCAGGAAGGAATTCACGGATTTTGGGAATCGCGCCTGCCGGAATTATTCGCCGGAGATTACGATTTATGGATCGGTCCGGCGGAGTATTGTGATAATATAGCAATCGAAGCCTGGAAAATTGTCCGTGACTCACATCTTGCGTGCGACTCTGTATTTCTGTTTGAGAAAGAACTCACATTGCGGTTCAAGAAGGACGAGAAGTACAGCTATGAGTTGCGAAATAATGTACTGACCAGAAGTTATTCAAGAGAATTTTCGGAAAAGTACCATCAAATGCTGGCAAAGCAGGTGGAGCGACGGATGAAAGCTGCGGTTAAACTGGTGGGTGATATCTGGTATACCTGCTGGGTCAATGCCGGGCAGCCTGATCTGCGGGAAATATCAGGATTTGTTCCTGGAATAAAAGAAGCGCAGGAGCAGGCGGAAGAACAAAAAAGCTGGCTTCAAAAGCTATTCAATGTGCGCACTGAATCTGACTAGGTGAATTACCGATCTTGCCGGGCGAGTAATATTCTGGCTGTCACGAGCAATTGCCCTACATGCCGCTGCGTGTGTTCGGCTGCGTGAAATAGCAAGCCCAGTTGCGTGGAAGGTACCATTGCCCGGCCAACATATCTTACTTCGGTCAAGGTAGCTTCGGGGGTAGATTCCAATTGTTTGAGCGAGGCGGCCACTTGTTTCTCGAACGTCAGAAGCAGGCTTTCGTAGGTTTCGTCGCCGAGCGTAGCACTTCCTTCGTTTTTTAAATAGGCTAGCTGATTTTCATTCAAAGATTCTGATCGTGCGTAGGTAAACAGCCTGTCGAGCACGCCGGAAAGGTGTTGCAGGTGAAAACCGACCGAAGCCAGACCCGAAGGTTTTTCCCAGAGCAGGTCGGCAGGAAAAAAAGCAGAGAATACAGCCAGCTCTTCGACTGCCTGCATTAATGCGTGTGCTACCGGTTGCAGCAGAGGTGGAATGTGCGGAATCGGCCCTCGCAGCCAGACTTCTGGTTTCTGATTCTCTTTCATGGTGGCAAAATAACAAAAAAAGGGACCCGATTGAGTCCCTCCTTTTAATGATTTGACAGGCGATTATTTCGCGATATCAATTTGAACAGGTTTTCCTTTGATGGTATTACCGTCCATGGCACGAAGCACTGCGCGAGCGTCACGTTCAGGAACGTCCACAAAAGTGAACTTGTCGTATATGTCTATTGCACCGATCGTTTTGCCCGGAATATTGGCTTCGCCAGCGATGGCACCAACAATATCCTTCGGCATGATATGGTCTTTGCGACCAAGGCTCAAAAACAAGCGGGTCATACCAGCTTCAACTGATGCAGGTTTGCGGTTCTCATCGCGAACACCTTCGGGACGGCGAAAATCACCTTTTGGTGCGTAGCGATCAGCTCCGCGACGTTCTCCTTCTCTGCGATCGTTACCTCTTTCGAAGCGACCTCCGCTGGAAGGACGTCTTTCAAATCTGTCACCGCCAGAACGTCCGGCGTCACCGCGTCTTTCTTCCCAGGCTAAGTTTGAATCTCCGTATTCATTTTTCTGAACACCCATGATCTGTTTCGCCATGGCGCCTACAACCTGCTCAGTCGAGTAACCTGCGTGCTGCAACATTTCGAGAACATCTCCGAAAAGCTCCTGATCGTCACCTTCCTGGATAGATACAGAAATACTTTCAACAAAACGTGCCTTGCGAACACCAACGATATCTTCGTAAGAAGGAATAACTCCTTTTTCGATTTTAACTTTGGTATAACCCTCGATTGTTTTCAGACGATATTTTTCGTCACGGGCAACCAGTGAAAATGCTTTTCCTGACATTCCCGCACGGCCGGTACGACCGATCCGGTGAACGTAATATTCTTCGTCCAAGGGAATATCGTAGTTGATCACACCGTCAAGTCCGCTCACGTCAATACCGCGGGCAGCTACGTCTGTGGCAACCAGGATAGTAGTAACACCAGCCTTGAATTTGCTCATTACGTTACTCCTTTGTTGCTGACGCAAATCGCCGTGAATACCTTCGGAAGCGTAGCCTCTCAATTGAAGATCTTCAACGATTTCGTCGACCTTTCTTTTGGTATTACAAAAAACAAGCAGTGATTTCAAGTGGTGCATATCGATCAGGCGGGTCATTACTTCCACTTTCGCCTGAGGTTTAACTTCGAAGTAAACCTGCTCGATATTTACGTTAGTAAGCTCGTTACGAACTACTTTAATCAATATCGGATCGTTCAAAAAACGCTTTGTGATCGACATGATCGGCTTCGACATAGTTGCCGAGAAAAGGATAGTCTGGCGATCTTCCGGCATATCGGCAAGAATGCTTTCAATATCTTCAC
This sequence comes from Dyadobacter sp. CY343, assembly GCF_021390335.1. Lineage (GTDB taxonomy): Bacteria > Bacteroidota > Bacteroidia > Cytophagales > Spirosomataceae > Dyadobacter. Next base: position 214,529 of record NZ_JAJUXK010000002.1, read on the forward strand.
GGAATCCCATATCAAGCATTTCATCTGCTTCATCCAAAACCATCATCCGAACTTCGTCGAATTTCAAGGTTTTGCGTTCCATGTGGTCCATTACACGACCTGGCGTTCCTACAACAATATGTACGCCTTTTTTCAGGGAACGAATTTGTCTGTCGATCGAATCTCCACCATAAATAGCTTCGATTTTGATGCCTCTCTGGAATTTAGCCAGGCGGCCGATTTCTTCTGATACCTGCACCGCCAATTCACGGGTTGGGCAAAGTACCAATGCCTGTACTGCATTACTGGTAATATCGATTCTTTCAAGTACCGGGATACCAAATGCGGCAGTTTTTCCGGTTCCTGTTTGCGCCTGACCAATTACGTCAGATCCCTGCATTACTGCCGGAATGCCTTGTGCTTGTATCGGCGAGGGTTTTGTAAAACCCATTTCTGTAAGGGCTTTAAGGATATTCTCAGAGAGACCAAGCTCCGAAAATGATTCAATTGTTTCAGTTGTCATTATCTGTCTATTAGTATTATTCTATTTGGAAAAATCAGCTCAGCAGCATTTGCCAACTCTGGTTTTGTCGAAACAAAAATATACCGGTCTAGCTCAGTAATATGAAATGTTTTGACAACAAACCTCTGTCGAAATGACGAGAGCTTAAAAACGAAAATTTTAAAAAAGGGATTGCGCAAAGCCCACCACAATCATCCGTGGGGCTCTGCATGTGAACGGCTGTCTTACCGGACGAATTGATGCAGGCTGCTATCTTTTAATGAATGCCTGACCGTATGAAGCAGAGAAGCGAACGGATGTTCGTAAATTTTATGCAAAAGTAAGAAGATAATCGGAAACTGCAAGGTATGCAGTAAATTAATTGTAATATTTTTAGAAAGCAAAAGCCTGACAAGAGTAACTCCTGCCAGGCTTATATAGTTAGGTTTGTTGTATTCAGAATAATTCTTTCACCTCGGTATAAGGCAGGTTCCATGCATCGGAAACACCTTTGAATACCACTTTACCATTCACGACATTCAATCCTTTGCGCAACTCTTCATTGGCCGCGCAGGCAGTTTTCCAGCCCAGATTCGCCAGCTGCAATGCATAAGGTAAAGTTGCATTTGTCAAAGCCAGGGTGGAAGTGTAGGGAACAGCTCCGGGCATATTCGCAACGCAATAATGTACGACACCATCCACTTCGTAGATCGGATGTTCGTGCGTAGTCGCTTTGGAAGTTTCAAAGCAGCCGCCCTGGTCAATCGCCACGTCGACCATTACAGTACCCGGCTTCATGAGTTTCAGCATATCCCTGGTAATCAGGTAAGGAGCTTTCGCGCCGGGGATCAGTACGCCGCCGATGATCAGGTTTGCGCTTTTGATGAGTTCACGGATATTGTATTCGTTAGACATAACCGTATCCACATTGGCCGGCATAATATCTTCCAGGTAACGCAGCCGCGGCAGACTGATATCAGCGATCGTTACATTTGCGCCAAGTCCCGCGGCCATTTTTGCAGATTGTGTACCTACAATACCACCGCCGAGCACCAGTACATTCGCAGGTTTTACGCCTGCAACGCCACCGAGCAGAATACCAAATCCGCCCATCGGTTTTTCCAGATATTTGGCGCCTTCCTGTACCGCCATTCTACCTGCTACCTCACTCATCGGAACAAGCAGCGGCAGACTTCTGTCTGTTTTTTCAACCGTTTCATAAGCAAGACAAACTGCCTTTCTTTCAATCATCGCGTGTGTGAGCGGCTCCGACGACGCAAAATGGAAGTAGGTGAATAGCAGTTGATCCTCTTTAATCAGCGCATATTCACTTTCAATCGGCTCCTTTACTTTAATGATCATTTCCGCGATCGCATACACTTCTTCAATGGCAGGCAGGATACTCGCGCCCGCTTCCTGATATTGCTCGTCGCTGAAACCGCTTCCTTTTCCCGCATCTGTCTGTACATATACAAGGTGACCTTGCTTGCGGAACTCAGTCACACCTGCAGGCGTAAGCGCCACGCGGTTTTCATTATTTTTGATCTCTTTCGGGACACCGATTATCATATAGGATAGTGTTAATGCTTGTGGTATTTGGAAGCGAAGAATTCAAAAGTAGGTTGTTGCGGAAAATCATACCAGATATAGTTTATAAGACAGAAAAGAAAACTATTTTTGGTAGGTTTTGTAAGAAAAAATACTGGAAAACCACTTTTTAACCTGGCGCTAATCAGAAAAAAATACTGAATGCAACTAGACCCGACCGACCGCAAAATCCTGACACTATTGCAGGACGACGCGCAACTGACCATAAAAGAGATCGCAAGTAAGATCAATCTCTCTGTAACCCCGGTTCACGAGCGGATCAAAAAGCTTGAAAAAGAGGGTTTTATCGACAAATATGTCAGCCTTTTAAACCGCAGGAAACTGGGGAAAAGTCTGGTGGTATATTGCAATGTAACCCTCGATAAGCAGCGGAAAGAGAGCTTTGAAGACTTCAACCAGGCGATCGTGAATATGAGCGAGGTGCTTGAATGCTCAGTAGTTTCGGGCAACTTCGATTATATGCTGAAAGTGATCGTGGAAGATGGGGAAGCTTACAATCAATTCTACCAACAAAAACTTTCTGCACTCAAAAGCGTGTTACACATCAGTAGTTATTTCGTAATTTCCGAAATAAAGTACACTACGGGAATTGAGGTAGTCTGATCGGGCGGGCCCTTTTTCAATCATCACATCGCGCAAATAGCTGAATGCTAATCGCCAAAAGCGGTATCTAATGAACAAAAATTTTAAGGATGGTCTGAACCTAATGTCCAAAGTAACGCCGAAACGCGCCTGGAATTCTATTCAGATTTTGAGCAGCTATTTTTATTCCAAAATGACGGGAAACCCGGTGCACTGGGGAATGCCGATCGCCATTTCTTTCGAACCTACCACCTCCTGTAATTTACGCTGTCCCGAATGCCCGAGCGGACTTCGTTCATTTACGAGACCTACCGGGATGATGGAGGAGAAGCTATATAAAAAGACCATTGATGAGCTCGCAGATACGCTATTATATCTGATTTTCTACTTCCAGGGAGAGCCTTACCTGCATCCCAAGTTTTTTGAACTGGTCCAATATGCGCATGATAAAGGCATTTACACGGCCACTTCCACGAATGCGCATTATTTAAATGATGAGAAAGCGAAGAAAACAGTAGAGTCGGGGCTGGATAGGCTGATTATTTCTATCGACGGAACTACGCAGGATGTATACCAGCAATATCGGGTAGGCGGGAATCTGGAAAAGGTGCTGGAGGGAACGCGCAATATCATTAAGTGGAAAAAGGAGCTCAAATCGAGCACGCCGCATGTGATCTTTCAGTTTTTGGTAGTAAAGCCAAATGAACATCAGATCGAGGATGTGAAGAAGCTGGCCGAGGAAATGGGCGTGGATGAGATCGGTTTCAAAACTGCGCAAATATATGATTATGAAGAAGGTTCAGATTTGATCCCGACGATTGACAAGTATTCGAGATATAAGCAGGAAGCCGGCGGCGGCTATTCTATTAAAAACAAATTTGTAGATCACTGCTGGAAAATGTGGCATTCCTGCGTGATAACCTGGGACGGCGCGGTGGTACCCTGCTGTTTTGACAAAGACGCTGAATACAAGCTCGGTGACATGAAACGGCAGACATTTACAGAACTTTGGAGAGGCAAGAAATATGTTGACTTCCGTGCGTCGCTGATCCGGTCGCGATCGGAAATAGAAATGTGCAAGAATTGCACGGAAGGAACGCAGGTTTGGGCGTGAAACATCCGTCTAATTCCGGGTGTTTGTAATTTTAATTAAATAATAATGTAAGCTAAATCGCTGATTAGCAATATAATATTTGTTTTACTCAAATCTCCGTGGAACATTTTTTGGTGAATTGCCCTGAATAGCTGAAATTTGAAATTGGTAACACAAATGAATACATGGGCAAAGTTATTGCAATTGCGAATCAAAAGGGAGGAGTAGGGAAGACGACCACCGCTATTAATTTGGCTGCCAGCCTGGCTGCGCTTGAATTCCGGACTTTAATCATTGACGCCGATCCTCAGGCAAACTCCACTTCCGGGCTGGGTTTTAACCCGCAGGAAATGGAAAACAGCATTTACGAGTGCATGGTAGAACAGGCGAAAGCTTCGGAAATTATCTTCGAAACAGACTTCCCAAACCTGCATTTACTTCCTTCACACATTGATCTCGTCGGTGCCGAGATCGAGATGATTAACCTGAAAAACAGGGAAAACAGAATGAAGGACGCCATTTCGGAAGTGCGCGACAACTACGATTTTATTATCATCGATTGTTCACCCTCATTGGGCCTGATCACGATTAATAGCCTTACAGCAGCAGACTCGGTTATCATTCCGGTTCAATGCGAATATTTTGCATTGGAAGGTCTGGGCAAACTTCTCAATACCATTACAATCATTCAATCCAGGCTCAATACCGACCTGATTATCGAAGGGATCCTGCTGACCATGTACGATCTTCGGCTACGGCTTTCCAATCAGGTTGTGAATGAGGTTACTAACCATTTTGAGTCACTTGTCTTCAATACGATCATTCCCCGCAACGTCCGCATCAGTGAGGCGCCAAGTTATGGTATCCCGGTTATGGCGCAGGATTCAGACAGTAAGGGGGCGGTTAGCTATTTGAATCTTGCAAGAGAAATTCTAAGCAAAAACGGGTTGCTCTCTTCGGATAAGCAAATGGGCGTAAACTGATTATGATCAAATAGTTAAGACATGGAGAATAGCAGTAAGACAAAAAAAATGACCGGGCTTGGCAGAGGATTGGGAGCACTTCTGCAGGACTCAGAGAAGGTAAATAATTCAAGATCAGCTTCACGAATGCCCGCGACGGATGTGGTAGGCTCGATGAACGATATCAGTCTCGACCAGATCGAGGCTAATCCATACCAGCCGAGGACGAAATTCGACCAGGAGGCATTGCAGGAATTGGCCGATTCAATCCGGGTACAAGGCATTATTCAACCGATTACTGTTCGTCAGATGTCGGAAGACTCTTACCAGCTTATTTCAGGCGAACGCAGGTTGCAGGCTTCCAAATCAATCGGTTTAACAACCATTCCCGCCTACGTAAGAACAGCAAATGACCAGCAAATGCTGGAAATGGCGCTGATCGAAAATATCCAGCGTGAAAACCTAAACTCAATAGAGATCGCGCTCAGTTACCAGCGACTCATACTGGAATGCAGCCTCAAACAGGAAGAGTTGGGGATCCGAGTAGGTAAGAACCGTACAACTGTCAATAACTATATCCGTCTGTTGAAATTACCACCGGTAATCCAGGCTGCGTTGCGGGACAATAAGATCAGTATGGGACACGCGAGAGCCATTATTACGATCAATAGCGACCAGAGTCAGCTGAAAATTTTTAATAAAATCATTGAAGAAGGCTGGTCTGTGCGGAAGGTAGAGGATGAGGTAAGAAAGCTTGGAATGATGAGCACGAGCTCGCTTACCGACAAGAAACCAGTGACAATTAATCAGGAAATAAAGTCGTTACAGTTTCAATTATCTTCCTTTTTCGGAGCAAAGGTTTCCGTAAAAAGTAGTGAGGCGCATAAAGGTGAAATTAAGATCCCTTTTGCCTCTCAGGAGGAATTAAAGAAGATTTTGGAAACATTGAAATTTAAATAGGACTTGAAAAACTGGCTCTGGCTGGGGGTAATTCTGCTTTTTTCGCAGCATATTTCGGCTCAAACTACGAATAACAAAGACAGCATTCAGGTGATGGAAGTACCTGTTGTGGTGAACGACAGTACCGTTCTGCTGCCGGGTGATTCGTTAAAAAATGTTAATGGTAAGTTTATGCCCGTCCCCAGAACTGCCACCAGAATGGCATTGATACCGGGAATGGGGCAGATTTACAACAGAGATTACTGGAAAGCACCGATCGTCTACATTGCATTTGGAGGAGGGCTTTATGCCTATTATCTGAACTCCCTTAAATACCGCGATTACCTATCGGCTTACAAACAGTTTTATATTCTGGAAGAGGATAGCCCAAAGTATGGACAGCCGAGACCTGAGTTAGTTGATTCCTCGGTGACTGTGAGGGTCAGAAATTTATTGAATACCAAAAGCGAATACTTGCCCGCGAGCAGGGACCAGGCAGTCAGAGGAAAGAATTACTGGCGCCGAAACCGCGGATTTGCACTGATCGTGACCGGGTTAATCTACACGCTTTCTATTATTGAGGCCAATGTAGCGGCGCATTTGAAAACTTTTGACCTGTCCGATGATCTCACATTGCGGGTCGAACCGAAATTACACCAACCGGCTATGCTTACTCCCACACCAGGAGTGCGGCTGGTTTTCAATTTGAAATGAACATTTAGAATCAAATATTTATTTAATGAGAATATTATTACTCGGTTATGGTAAGATGGGCAAAACGATCGAGCGGATCGCCATTGAAAGAGGCCACTCGATCGTAGGAAAAATAGATGTACAGAACCGGCATGAAATGGACTCACTGGCTGTCTCCGATGTAGATGTCGCGATTGAGTTCAGTGCGCCGGAAGCTGCTTATGAAAATATAACCTATTGTCTTAGAAAGGGTTGGCCTATCGTAAGTGGTACTACTGGCTGGCTAGAACATAAATCAGAAATTGAGAATTTGTGCCTTGAACAAAAGGGCGCATTTTTCTACGCTTCCAATTATAGCATCGGTGTCAACCTCTTTTTCAGATTGAACCGCCAGCTCGCGCGGCTGATGAAAGGCCAGGCTTACCGCACCTCCATGACAGAGATCCATCACATTCACAAGCTGGACGCGCCAAGTGGTACTGCGATCACATTGGCAGAAGGTATTGCTGCGGAAAACAGCTCGCAAAAAGGCTGGAAGCTGGCGCCCGAAGATGAAGAAGGATTTGTGCAAATAGAAGCAAAAAGGCTGGGCGAAGTACCTGGTACCCACATCGTCCGCTATGAATCTGAGGTGGACACGATTGAAATTACCCATACTGCGCATACCCGCGCCGGATTTGCGTTGGGCGCAGTAATATCTGCCGAGTGGCTGCCTGGAAAAACCGGGGTATTCGGGATGGACGATTTACTTGAAAACCTGGATTAGTACGCTATCAATAATAGAAAAATAAGCATGTCTGTAAATAGAGAATTGATTTCAAATACAGTGAATACAAAAAAGAAAAAGTCCGCGATACGGGAATGGTTTGATTCCATATTGTTCGCTGTCGTTGCGGCAACCCTGATCCGGTGGTTGTTTTTCGAAGCATTTACGATACCGACTCCTTCTATGGAGAACAGTTTGCTGGTTGGGGACTTCCTTTTTGTGAGTAAGCTGCATTACGGGACCCGTACGCCAAAAACACCTTTGCAGGTTCCATTGACGCACCAGACGATATGGGGTACCAATATCCCTTCGTATACCGACGCGATCCAACTGCCTCAATACCGGTTGCCAGGTTTCAGCGATGTGAAGCGTGGGGATGTGGTCGTATTCAATTATCCGCCTGAGTTACAGCATCCTGTCGATTTGAAAACCAATTATATTAAACGTTGCGTTGGAATACCGGGTGATAATCTGGAAGTACGGGACTTGCAGGTTTATGCGAATGGAACTGCGATGGAGAATCCGCCACGCATGGAAAATGAATATTTTGTGGCTACTACGACTGCGGTAAATGAAGCTAAGGTGTTCAAAGAGAACGGAATATCAGAATACAATACCTATTCCGAGACTTACGGCGACACCATTCCTGGTAATGACCAAATGGGTTATCTGGTGTTCACGACCGAGGAAATTGCAGCCAAATTGAAGACTTATGATTTCGTAAAAAGCATTACCGTCGTGAAATCTTCGAAAGAGATTAGCGAGCCGATGCTTTACCCTAATTCTCAGCTTTTCAAATGGAACCGCGATAACTACGGCCCGGTAAAAGTGCCGAAGGAAGGAATGACAGTTGCGTTGACGCCGGAAAATGTCGCTTTGTATGGCCCGGTTATTAAAAATTATGAAGAGAACGAAGGTGTGGAACTGGGCGAAAAAACGGTGAGTATTGCCGGTAAAGCGATCACAAGCTATACATTCAAGCAAGATTACTTCTTCATGATGGGCGACAATCGCCACAACTCAGCCGATTCAAGATATTGGGGATTTGTACCGAAAGATCATATTGTAGGAAAAGCTGTTTTCGTATGGATGTCGATCGATCCAAATCCGACCAACTTTTTCAATAAGATCAGATGGAACCGGCTTTTCAGGGTTATCAATTAAAAAAAGCATTATATAAAAGGAGGGGAGGCAAACAGCCTTCCTTTTTTTTATTTATATATAAAAAAATATAATATATAGATTTGTTGTTTATTAAGGGAAGTGTAACTTGCGATTCAAGTAATCAGTATCCCGAAATGTCAGTTCTCGAAGTAGCCTACAAATCAAAACAACAACCCAGGAAAAAGTCTGCTTTTCGTGAATGGTTTGATTCCATATTATTTGCGGTTGTAGCGGCTACCATCATCCGGTGGCTATTTTTCAGCGCATTTGTGATTCCCACTCCTTCGATGGAAAACAGCCTTTTGGTGGGTGATTATCTGTTCGTGAGCCGAATGCATTACGGGACTACCACGCCGATCACGCCGCTGCAAGTTCCGCTCACGCACCAAACCATTTGGGGAACGCAGATTCCTTCATATCTCGACTGGATTCAGCTGCCGCAGCTCCGGCTACCCGGATTTACGAATGTAAAAAATGGTGATGTAGTTGTTTTCAATCTACCGGTCGAGCACCCGGATTCTTACCAGAAATACAGTAACGTGCTGCCAGACCTGCATCCTCACCCGGCCGACTTGCGATCTAACTACATCAAAAGGTGCGTTGCAATCGCCGGCGATAAGTTGGAAATCAGAGGAGGACAGGTTTTCGTGAATGGAAAGCCAATGCAGAATCCACCCAGACTTCAAAATGAATACTTCGTGTCTACCACAACCCAGGTAAACGAAGAAAATATATTTCACAAAAACGGAATAGCAGATTACGCGCAGTTCACGGAGACTTTCGGCGACAGCATTGCCGCCAATGATCAGTTCGGATATATTGTTAAAACCACTTCTGACATTGTAGCGAAGCTGAAAACATACGATTTTGTAAAGCGCATTGATCCGATCCTGCTTGATAAAGGTTTGAAAGAACCGTTCTTATTCCCGGGCGCTGAACAGCTGGATTGGAACAAGGATAATTTCGGGCCTATTATAATTCCAAAAGAGGGGACGACGGTACAACTCAATGAGATTAACTCGGCGTTGTACGGAGAAGTCATCAAAAATTACGATGGTAATACTGATATAGCATTTGAAAATGGCCGCCTGACGCAACGGGGCAAGATACTTGAATCTTACACTTTCAAACAGGATTACTACTTTATGATGGGCGATAACCGTCACGATTCGGCAGATTCACGCTATTGGGGATTCGTACCTAAGGATCACATTGTAGGAAAAGCGGTATTTGTATGGATGTCTATTGACCCTAATCCCACTAGTTTTCTTCGGAAGATCCGGTGGGACAGGATTTTCAGGATCATCGGATAACAAAGCCAGGCTATCAACCTGGCTTTGTCCGATGATTACTTAATCCTCCTGCGAGAAAATCAATGCAGAATAGGGGGGAATCGTTAAAGAAGCGTATACAGACATTTCGTCGAATTCGCCGTCTTCGGTATCCACGTCTGTGATGCCGATATGCGAGAAGTCCGGATCATAATCTCCATTGTCGCTATTGAACCTGAGATTCCACTTTCCGCCTCTTGGAAAGCCGAGTTTATAATCTGAGAAAGTTTCGGTTGAAAAGTTTAGGATTACCATCACACTATCTTTCGGCCCGCCTTCGCTCCAACGGTGCATTGCGACCACCTTTTTCTCATTATCGGCACGAATGATCTGAACGTTCTGGCCTTGCAAACCTTTTGTTACTCCAAACCAGTTTCTTCTCAGGTGTATCAGATCGCGGTGCAAATTCGCAAAACCTCTGAATTTGTCAAGCCGAGACCAGTCTATCGGATCGCTATCAGAAAACCATTTGTCTTCCAATAAAGGCTGTCCCTGAAAAATCATCGGAATGCCCGGTGTGGTCATAACAAGCGCCACACCCAGCGCAGCCCGTTTTTTGGAATACCAGTTATTCACATCTCCGTCTGCAATTTCCTCGGCCACACGCGCCTGACCATTGGAAACTTCATCGTGGGATTCGGTATAAATGATCCGCTGAAAAGAATCCGTATTGTATTTGTACGTGATCGCCTGAACCACCTGCTCCATATCCCTTTCCTGATCATTGGCAGTAATGATTGCATCGCGAATCGTGTGAACAAACTCTGCATCCCACTGAGAACCATAGCCTAATCCGCCGTTTTCTACTGAATTAGTGATAAAGTCGAGCGAATGCATATCCTCTGCGATTGTGATACAATTCGGGTACCTTTCCCGGATATCCTTATTGATCCACTGCATCAGCGATATTCCATCTGCAATATCATTACCCGGATTTCCGTCAGCTTTTACATTTCGGATATAAGGCACCATATCCATTCGCAAACCGTCGACGCGATATTCTTTGAGCCACATCATCGCATTATCGTGGACATATTGTCTTACTTCGCCGCGACCATAATCCGGCCGGGTGCTACCCCAAGGCGTTTCTGCTTTCCAATCATTATAAAAGTAAATACCGCCGCCATCGTTTTCAGACCAGCCGTCGAATTGCCATAAATCCAGGTCTGACGGGCCAAAGTGATTGTATACAACATCCAGAATAATGGCCATTCCAGCTTCGTGCGCAGCCTGAACAAAAGCTTTCAAGCCATCGGGACCGCCGTAATCTGCTTCTATTGAAAACGGGTTCGCCGGGTTATAGCCCCACGAACGGGAGCCTGGAAATTCAGCGCAGGGCATCAGCTCGACTGCATTGAAACCCATTTCTTTCAGATAAGGGATTTTCTCAATTGCAGTATAGAACGTACCAACCTGCCCTTCCTCCTTTACGTGAAAGGTACCCACGTGCAGCTCGTAAATAACGAGCTCGTGCCAGCTTGGAATCTGGAAGTTGAAATCGTGCCACTCAAATGACGCATGATTATAAACGATGCAATTGCCTGCTGAGTTGGTCATTTTAAGTGCATACGGGTCATTTCTGTGAAATTCACCAAAAGGCGTTTTCAGGAAAAACTTATATTCATCACCTTCTTTGGAGTTCTCAACCAATGCGGCCCAAAAGCCATTTCCCTCGGATTGAAGCGGATTTGCCTCCACATCCCAATCATTAAAAGTCCCAATTACAGAAACGCTGTCTGCGTGCGGAGCCCATACTCTGTAATGCACGCCCTCGGGGTAACAAACCGCCCCCATTCCTTCAAAAGAAGCCAATGTTTCCGTAGCATCGGTGTCAAGATTTTCCATATATGTACTTGGGAAATTGAAATTGTTTTAAGTAAACCATTGACGTATATTGGCAAAATGCATGCCAAGCTTTTTAGACTGGTCAGCAACGATTTTTACTCAAAAAACACACTACAATTCATGAAAGCATCCCCAGAAACGGAGGAAATCTGTATCCTCACGCTTATTCGCACCCCAGGTGTGGGCTCAGTCACAGTTCGCCAATTGATCAGCTATTGCGGCGGCGCCAGGGAAGTATTCCAGGCAGATTACAGGAAACTAATTAGGATTCCCGGAGTGGGAGAGAAGGTGGTTAAAGCGATCCTCGCCCGCGAAGGAATGGCTGATGCTGAGGCCGAGTTTGCGAATTGCAAAAAGTGGGGTATCGGGCTGCACTTCTTCACTGACATTTCCTATCCGCTACGGCTGAAACCACTTTACGACGCTCCTATCGCGCTTTATTCCAAAGGAAATATGGATTTTAATGCAGGCAGGTCTGTCGGGATCGTAGGCACGAGGCAGGTAAGTGAATATGGTAAATCGGTGACCGAGCAGATTATACGCGAGCTGGAACCCTTTCAGGTTACGATCGTGAGCGGGCTGGCTTACGGAGTTGATATTACCGCCCACCGCGCATGTGTAAAAAGCAATATCCCCACGATTGGCGTGATGGCAAGCGGGATTGATGTCATTTATCCGGCAGCACATAAAAAAACAGCGCAGGAAATGGAGGGAAACGGTGGAATTGTAACTGAAAATCCACTCGAAACTAAGCCGGATTTTATGAGGTTCCCAGCCAGGAACAGGATCATTGCAGGATTAAGTGATGTGATCATTGTGGTAGAATCCGGGAAAAAAGGCGGGAGTCTGATTACGGTTGAATTTGCGCAGAACTACCACCGCGATGTATACGCAGTTCCGGGTATGATCGGAAATACGCAGTCGGAAGGCTGCAATGCATTGATCCGCGATCATAAAGCTTCCATATTTACCTCCGTCGAAGATCTGGTGAATGCGATGGGTTGGGGTAGGGAAGAGGCGCCCGAAAAACTGATTCCTTCTAAAAATTTGTCCCTGAGTTTCGATGGTTTTACGCAGGATGAAGGACAGATCCTGGCGATGCTGAAACAGAAAGGAACAACGCAGATTGACGAGTTAGCATGGCATTCGGGCATGCATTTGAACAAATTGGCCACATTATTGTTAAACCTTGAGTTCCAGGGAATGATCAGGTCGTTGCCGGGCAAAAAATATAGTCTTATTTAATGAATGAGTAAAAGCATTGCAGAAATCATAAGTGCCGGAGAAGGGCTTCGCACAGAGTTTAAAAGCAGGATTGATAGTCCCGCCAAAATCGCGAAGACAATTGTATCCTTTGCCAATACATCGGGTGGTTTATTAATTATTGGGGTAAATGATTCAGGGGTGATCAGCGGCGTGACGTCGGAACTGACAGAGCTTCAAAAACTGGAAAAAGCGAATACAGATTTTATAGATCCCAAAATTCTGATTCAAATTAAATCTGAGCAGCTTAATGGCAAAAAGGTTTTGCTAGTGACAGTTGCAGAAAGTAAAGAAAAGCCGCATTATGTGGTAAGCGACAAAGGTGCGCGTACGATTTATGTGCGGGTAAAAGATAAGAGTGTGCCTATTCCCAAGCTATTACTTTATAATTCCGACAATCTTGAAACGGAAAAGCTGCTGGCAAGCAAGCACGTGAAATCGCTGGTAGCTTACCTGAGAATTGAGGATTCGGTTAATGCGAGATTTTATTCAAGAATGATCAATATATCGGAGAAGCGAGCCGACCGCATGTTGCATGATCTTGCAGCCAAGCAGATTTTGTTAAAAATACCCGGTACCAAACCGGAAGCTTTCAGCCTGAAATGGACTGAGTGAAAACAAAGACGGACCAGCTTTCGCCGGTCCGTTCCCGTTAGTAATATACTGATTAGCTGATCCCAACCAGTTCAAGTTCGAATATAAGATCCTGGCCCGCCAGCGGGTGATTTGCATCCAGGATCACCGAATCTTCTGTCACTTCGCGAACGATAACCTGGATCACCTGGCCACCATCCTGATGCATATTCAGCGTTCCGCCGATTTCCAGTGGAATATCCGCCGGAATTTGCTTGCGATCGAAATTGATGATCATATCCTCATTTACGGGACCATAAGCTTCCGCATTGGGGATATGGATCGTCTTTTTGTCGCCAACTTCCATTCCGGTCACCCCGTCATCAAATCCTTTGATAACTTGTCCGCTTCCCAATTGGAAGTTAAGCGGATCACGACCTTCCGACGAATCAAAAAGTTGCCCGTCTGGTAGGGTGCCTTTATAATGGACCTGTACGTTGTCTCCTGCCTGCGCCTGCTTCATTATTTTGTGATCTTATGGTTGGAAAATAAACCAGTTTCCTGGTTGTCTTGAATTTCTATAAAATTAATATGCCCGCGCAAAAACTACCCTGCCCGTCGAAGGCTTGCCTGAATAAATGCAGGTACCTGCTTCTTCCTTCTGATCAAGTGGGATACAACGTATGGTCGCCTTGGTTTCTTCCTTGATCTTCTCTTCCGTTTCAGAAGTCCCGTCCCAGTGCGCGAGGATAAATCCACCCTTGGAATCGAGTACCTGGTTGAACTCTTCGAATGTATCTACCCGAAATGTATTTTCATCCCGGAAAGCCAGCGCCTTGTTGTAAATCGACTCCTGGATGTTGTCAAGAAGTGCTTGTATATGCGTTTCGATACCTTCAAGGCTGACAGTTTCCTTCGTTTTGGTGTCGCGGCGGGCTACCTCGATCGTACCGTTTTCCAGGTCGCGGCTGCCAATGGCGAGCCTCACGGGAACGCCTTTCAGTTCGTACTCGGCAAACTTGTATCCCGGCTTGTAAGCATCGTTCGAGTCGTATTTGACCGAGATACCCAGCTTTTTCAGCGCTTTGGTAATTTCATCTACCTTTTGGGAAATCTGTTGCAACTGTTCATCATTTTTATAAATCGGAACGATCACAACCTGTATCGGGGCGAGCTTTGGAGGGAGTACCAACCCGGCATCGTCGGAATGCGCCATAATCAATGCGCCCATGAGCCTGGTGCTCACTCCCCACGAAGTACCCCATACATATTCCAGCTTCCCATCTTTGTCCTGGAATTTCACGTCAAATGCAGTCGCAAAGTTCTGGCCTAAAAAGTGAGAAGTACCTGCCTGCAAAGCTTTTCCGTCCTGCATCAAAGCTTCAATGCAATAGGTGTTTTCGGCACCTGCAAATCTTTCATTCGCAGTCTTAATACCTTTTACAACGGGCATCGCCATCCATTCTTCGGCAAAAGTGGCGTACACTTCCAGCATTTGCTCGCTTTCCGCAATGGCCTCCTGCGCGGTTGAATGGGCGGTATGTCCTTCCTGCCACAAAAATTCTGCGGTACGAAGGAATAGCCTTGTCCGCATTTCCCAGCGCACCACATTCGCCCACTGGTTGATTAGCAAAGGCAGGTCGCGGTAGGATTGGATCCAGTTTTTATAGGTACTCCAGATCACAGTTTCAGAAGTGGGCCGTACGATCAGTTCCTCTTCCAGCTTTGCATCCGGATCCACGATCACGCCTTTCCCGTTCGGGTCATTTTTGAGCCGGTAATGGGTAACCACTGCACATTCCTTTGCAAAACCCTCCACGTGGGAAGCTTCTTTGCTTAGGTAGGATTTGGGTATAAAAAGCGGGAAATACGCGTTTGAGTGGCCGGTCTCCTTGAACATATCGTCCAATGCACGCTGCATTTTTTCCCAGATAGAATAGCCGTAAGGTTTGATCACCATGCAGCCTCGCACTGCGGAATTTTCAGCTAAATCTGCTCTTTTTACCAGCTCATTATACCATTCGGAGTAGTTCTCACTTCGTGTTGGCAGGGATTTACTCATTATTAGGATTTTTTTGTAATTGAAATGGAGTATATTGTTATAAACAGCTCGTTTTTCGGCAGTTGCAAAGATAGTTTTTTATGTTAACTTTGGAATTAATGTAATGTAACGGGCGTTTACTTATAGTGTGGAACGGAATTTATAGTTATATTAGCATCAAACATTTAATCCTTTAAAGCCATGATTACAATCAATAAAGCGAAGCACTTGTCTTTGCTAATTTTGTTGGGAGCTTGGGGATGTACTTCAAATCAATATGTATCACGTTCGGGCGGCGGTTATGATGACCTTTATGGAGGCGGGCCAGGTTCGGGGGTAGTAACGAGAGACGGAGGTGCAGATCAGGAACTATCCCGGGGAGATAATCCCGATTACAGTTACACCGGCGACGGGGAAAGCGGAAGCGCAGATTATTACGATGAGTCTTACATGACCTCCCGTGGTGTTAAGCGCGCTGTTTCCAGTGACGTAGGTTACAATGCAGGTTTTGTTGACGGTTTCAACAGCGCAACTTCTAATATCAGTCCGTTTTACGGCGGAATCGGGTCTTACTGGCCAGGAAGCATGATGAATGCAGGTTTCCGCATCGGTTACGGAAATGGATTCAGGATGAGTCCTTATATTGGTTTTGGAATGGGTTCCATGATGGGCGGCTATTCACCATGGGGATATTCTCCATTCGGTTATGGCAGCATGATGGGTTACGGCGGGATGATGGGATATGGTAACATGATGGGATACAGTCCTTTCGGTTACGATCCATTTGGTTATAACATGTACGGTTACGGTTACGATGGATTTTACGGAGGTGGTTATGGAGGTGGTTATGGATATTCTCCCTGGGCTTACAGCCGTCCGGTTGTCGTGGTTAACAATGTCGAAAGAGGAGTTTCCAGAACATACGGACCAAGAGTTGTTTCAAACGGAAGAGTACGCAGCGCGGCCAATTCAACTCCATCGAGATCTGGTGCAGTTACAACCAACAGATCGAACGGAAGAAGATCTTCAAATGCGATTTCTGCAAATGAAACTTATTCTTCTCCAAGATCAGGAAGAACGTCTACCAGAGGTGAAGTGAACAATACCGGTGGCAGAATGGCAAACGAATCCTATTCTACCAGAGGAGCAAGCGAAGGCAATAATGTATATTACTCACGTCCACGCCAGGCAGGCGGCAGCACTTATTCGCAGCCTAACTCCGGAAGCGCTGGAAATTATACATCGCCACGTTCATCCAGAAGCGGAAACACTTACAGCCAACCGTCTTACAATGTTCCTTCAAGAAGTCAGTCTGATTACAGTGCGCCAACCCGTACTTACCAACAACCTTCGAGGAGTGAATCTTACAGCGCGCCTTCGAGAACTTACAGTGCACCTAGTGCGCCAACGAGATCTTACAGCGCACCATCCGGTGGCGGTGGTGGTGGAGGAGCAACACGTTCGTCTTCAAGAGGTCCGAGATAAGTTGTTAAGAATTTAGATCTTTGATATGATTAAAGCCCTGCAAAACCCGATAAGTTTGCAGGGTTTTTGTTTAAATAATTGTTCAAACCAGCATTGATTTTTGTAGTATTTGATATGAACAGATCGCAAGCAAAAGCTATCTTATTTTTTAGCTTTTTAATACCATCATCAACTTCCTTTGCCCAATATGCCAGCGACGCATTTCGCTATTCTGAGATTAACCAAACTGGTACAGCCCGTTTTCAGGCTGTTGGAGGCAACCACGCAGCCTTAGGCGGCGACGCCAGCACAATCAGTGGCAATCCCGCAGGACTTGGCTTTTTTACCCGCTCAGAAGTATCGATAAGTCCCGGACTTAGTAATTTCAATACCGATACCAAATACATTGATCGCGTTACAGCGGCCGGAAAGAGCTCGGGCAATGTTGCCAATGCATCATTGGTCATTACCAGCCAGCCTGGGTTTCAGCGTAAATGGAAGAGAACTTCACTGGGTATTTCTTTTTCAAGACAGCAATCTTTCCAGAACAAATTCAATTACACTGGTTTGAACAACAGCAGTAATTTTCTGGACAGGGCAATTGAAGATGCGAATGCAGCGGGCTACACGGATGAAGATTACGCTCAGGAATTGGATGACAACCAGGGCACATACCGCTATCTGGATCATGCCTACTACCAGTTGCAGACTATCTATCCTACCAATTTTGTTTCTACTACCGAAGGGTATGGTCCTCCTTATGCGCGTGACGATGCGAGGAATGCTACCTTGCAGGAGGGATTTTTCAGTTCAAAAGGTGCGCAGACGCAGTGGACTATCGCTTATGCAGGGAATTACAATGATAAATTGTTCGTAGGCGGTTCGCTTGGTTTTAGCAGGATCAGGTATAATTACACCCACATGCTGCATGATTCGATCATTAATGCATCCTACTTCCATTCCACTACGAATTACCAGGACTTTTCTGCATCAGGTAATGGGGTTAATGCAACGTTTGGTTTAATCTATAAATTCTCTCCAACCATTCAGATCGGCGCCTCGCTTACTTCGCCGACTTTCACTGCAATGCGGGAAACGTTCAATCAATCTGTCGCCGCAAATTATATCCGCGGGTCTATCACCGATGATAATGGTGTAGATGTCGGACCGAGGGACAGGCGGATTTCTCTGGTACCCAATGACTTCGAATACTCGATGGTAAGTCCTTTTAGAGGTTCTGCCGGCGCTACTTACTTCTTTAATAGCAGCGGTTTTATCACCGGAACGCTGGAATTTGTAGGTTATTCAGGAATGCGCCTTCGCACAAACTTCCTGACCGATCAGGAAAATGATGATTTTAGAACAAATAACAATGCGGAGGTAAAAGATGTATATCGCAATGTTGTGAATGCAAGGCTGGGTGGGGAATACCGGTTTGGGATATTAAGAGGTCGCCTTGGAATCGCCTATTTTGCAGACCCGTATTACGAGCGCATTGACGGGATCAAACGCGATAGGATGTTATATTCTGCGGGATTGGGCGCGCGGTTCAATCGGATTTTTGTAGATCTGGCTGGTACCTATTCAATGTACAAAGCGACTTACACGCCTTATACACTCGAAAATCCTGACAAGCAATTTTACACCGCCAACATTTCAACCAAACCACTTAATCTAGTTTTAACGCTGGGCTACAACTTCTGATCACAGCAGCGGTCTCAGTTCCTGCAATAAGTGACTTGTGTCAATATCGCCTTTCAAAGTAATGAGCGCCTGCGAATAAAACGGCAGGCGCTCATTTATTTTTTGCTCCAATGTATCGGTCAGCGAAGTAGTTCCTGACAGGATCGGGCGATCGTCTTTTCCGTGATTTTCAATGCGGCGAGCCAGATCTTTCGCAGGCACGTCCAGAAATATGCTGATACCCATTTGATTGATCACCCTCATATTATCGAAAAAACAGGGCGTACCCCCGCCAGATGCTAGTACCATATTCCGGCGTCCGGACACTTCTTTTAGTATCCTGCTTTCCACTTCCCTGAAATACGGTTCGCCCTTCGTTGCAAAAATGGTCGGGATATCCATATTCTGGTCCTGCTCAATCAGCTTATCAAGATCTACAAACCGATAATTCAGGATCCGGGCGAGCTTTTTTCCAAGTGTCGTTTTACCCGACGACATCATCCCGACAAGGATTATATTTTTCATTTCAAAAAAAAGCGGCTATTTAACAAGGTTAAGAACTTCCTCCGCTTCCGGCGTATCATTATAGTGCCATTTTCCTTTAACAGTACCATCTTTTAGCAGCCACAAGCCCGGATTTGAGCGCAGGATCGTTTTCAAGACAGTTGCATCTACATAATAAAAAGGCGCATTGAGCTGGTGCGAAGCCACGAATTGAACTATTTCGTCGCTGTTGCCTGAGGTCAATATAATCGGCTCGACTCCCTTTCCGCGCACTGCATTGAGCAACTTATTGATATCTGGCAAAGCAGCTGTATTGATATCAGTAAGGTTTTTAATGATCAGGAAAAGCTTTGTGCCCTTAAAAGTTTCTTCTGTAAAATCGCCTACATCATTCCAAACTTTATAGTCAGTGATTTTCGGCTTCGCATCTTCATTGATCACATTCATTTCCTTGAATTCCAGCGTCGTATCGCTTGGATATTGCTCATATTCAAAGGTCTTCCCGTCTTTTTCAAAAGTGTATAGGTATCGCAGCGGCTCAGAAGGTTTCAGTTGGGCCGGAATATTGGCTCCCACGCGATAAGGCAGCAGATCCAGAATAGGCAAATGGCGCAGCGAATATACGGCCACACCCAGCGACGCCAGGGTGGACACTGCCACGATAATACCTGTCGGCAGCGGCCGGAATTTCTTTCGGTAATAAACGATGATCAGAATAAGCGCAAGCAGAAATATGTCTTTTCCAAACGACGTCCAGGGAGTAAGTTTAATAGCCGCCCCGAAACAACCGCAATCCGTTACTTTGTTGAAATAGGCAGAATAAAAGGTCAGGAATGTAAAGAATATGATAATCAGCAGCAGCAGCCAGGACACAGTTCTGGGTTTGTAGCCCACCAGCAGCGCAATACCCAGCACCACTTCCGCCGTGCAGAGAAATACCGAAAAGTAGAGCGCCAGCGGGATAAGTCCCATGAAAAAATCATGGAACATAGGCAGGTCAGTCGCGAAAACTTCGAAATATTCTTCCAGCTTATATTGCGTCCCGATCGGATCATTCAGCTTGATAAGTCCCGAAAAAATGAATAGCAGCCCGACAATGACGCGGGAAATCTGAGCGATGATTTTCATTTAAAATAGCTGAATTTAATGCATGCAGTCTTAGTTAGTTTGCAGCGCATTGGATTTAATCAGACAAAAAACGGAGTAGTTGATAATATCCTGGTAGCCGGCTTTCACACCTTCCGACACGATCGTTAATCCGTTGTTATCTTCTATTTGTTTGATTCTCAATAGTTTCATTAAAATAATATCCGTCATTGAGCTGATACGCATATCGCGCCAGGCTTCGCCGTAATCGTGGTTTTTGTTGAATAGCAGCTCAGCCACTTCCTTCACTTGTTTGTTGTAAAGTTCTGTAAGCGCGCCTTCCGGTAATTGTTCGCTACCCTGGCTGTCGATCTGGATCAGCGCCATCACGCAATAATTGATGATACCGATGAATTCGGAAGAGATATTTTCATCAACTTTTTGCACGCCTTTTTCCTGAATAGTACGGATTCGCTGAGCCTTTATAAAGATCTGGTCCGTGATGGAAGGAATTCGCAGGATGCGCCAGGAGGTTCCGTAATCCTTGTTTTTTTTTGTGAAAAGATCTTGGCAATACTGAATGATTTCCTGATATTCCGATTCTGTGGATTTCACTGTTTTGAGTTAGTATTTAAACAAATCTATGTTGCAAGTTAGCAAAAAATCGCTCAACATCCGGGGCAAAATCGTCGATCTGACAACGCCACTGGTGATGGGTATCCTGAATGTAACTCAAGATTCGTTTTTCAGAGAAAGCCGCGTAACATCCGAAAACGATATCATCGGGCGGGCAGAAACGATGCTGGAAGAAGGCGCGGCGATCATTGATATTGGAGGATATTCCACTCGGCCGGGCGCAAAAGTGATTGATATTGAGGAAGAATCGGCGAGTGTACTGGCGGCCCTTCAAATACTGACAAAACGATTTCCAGGCATTATCATTTCAGTAGACACCTTTCGCTCGGAGGTCGCAAAGCGTGCGGTTGAAAACGGAGCATCGATAATAAATGATGTTTCCGGCGGTACACTTGACGAGAATATGTTTGCCACGGTAGTCGAAGCCCGGGTACCGTACATATTAATGCACATGCGGGGTGAACCGCAAACAATGAGCAAGCTCACAAGCTACGACAACTTGGTTATCGATATTTTGCAAAATTTACAGAGCAAAATCGCTGCATTGCGGATTTATGGTTTGGCTGATATTATTGTAGATCCAGGTTTTGGATTTGCTAAAAACAGCGCTCAAAATTTCGAACTGATCCGGAGGCTCTCGGAGTTTCAGATTTTGGGCTGCCCGGTGCTGGCTGGTCTTTCGAGGAAATCGACGATTTCTAAAACACTTGGAATCACTGCCGATGAAGCCCTGAATGGTACTACCGTATTGAATACGCTCGCATTGCAGCAGGGAGCGTCTATGTTGCGGGTACATGACGTAAAAGCAGCGGTGGAAGCTGTAAAACTGTGGTCTGCGGTCGGTGACTCTTAGAATTTAATAGTAATTTAGGCGCGAATATTATCATTTTCCTATGCGTGTGGGTTTTTTAAACATTAACTGGACCGATGTCCTGGATGTTTTTCTGGTTGCCATTTTATTGTACCAAGTTTATACGCTCGTCAGGGGTAGCATCGCCAGCCGAGTATTTCTCGGTTATTTGTTCGTATACGTTTTTTACCTGGTTGTTAAAGGGCTGGGGCTGGGACTGTTAACTGCTATCCTTGAATACTTCATGGGCGTTGGTGCGGTTGCATTGATCGTCATTTTCCAGCAAGAGATACGCAGGTTCCTTTTGATCATCGGTAAGTCAACTATTTATACCAATAACGGCTTTCTAAAAAAAATCATCGGTACATCCGTACTCGATCTGAAAGCTAAGAACCTTAAAGAAATCGTAGATGCAAGCAAAACGATCGCTGCGAATTTTACGGGTGCATTAATTGTGGTCAACAAGCGCGACGACCTTAGTAAATATGTAGAAACCGGCGAGCTGCTGGACTCACGCGTATCAAAACCGTTGCTGGTATCCCTATTCAATCAATATAGTGAACTGCATGACGGTGCAGTAATTATCGTCGACGGTGTATTGAAAGCAGCTAGATGCGTGCTGCCCGTAGCCGATGGGGTGGATGTTCCGTCGTCGCTTGGCTTCCGTCACCGGGCCGGAATGGGAATGAGCGAGGCGACCGACGCAATCGTGATTGTGATCTCGGAACAAACGGGCAAGATATCCCTGGCAGTCGAAGGAGAGCTGCACGGGAACATTCCTTATAACGAATTGGAAAGTCGGATCGAAGAGTATTTATCGTCTGACTTACAGCGCATGAGGAAATAGGGCAGGAGAAAGGTCAAAATATATTTGTTGTTAAATTTGGCAAATTGTGCTCAGTTGTCTATTTTTGCACACCGAAATTAGAAATTGAAAAATAATAATACGAAATGGCAAATCATAAATCTGCATTAAAGAGAATTCGCGCGAATGAAACGAAACGTTTGCGTAACCGTTACCAGCACAAAACTACACGCTCATATATCAAGAAATTACGCGAAACGACTGATAAGGCAGTTGCAGTAGATGTTTACAAAACAGTATCTTCTATGCTTGATCGTTTGGCTAAGAAAAATATTATTCATAAGAAAAAAGCTTCTAACCAAAAATCGAAATTGGCCAAATTGGTTAATTCACTTGCGGTTGCGGCATAATTTTTTCTACTGAGGAAACTACCCTGATAGGTCTACTATCAGGGTTTTCTTTTATATTGCGATTTAAAAAAAGAAACCTTGGATAGTCAAAAGCTAACCAAGGTTTCTTTTGATTTATAACTCAAACGTTTTTCAAACCACCTAAAACCTAAATTCACTTTATGAAAAAAGTCGCATTATTTGCTGGATTGGCAGCATTAGGTAGTATGCCGGTAGTTGCCCAATCTCCCATTACATTCAATGCCCGCGGCCTGGTTGTTGTTTCTGATGCTGATATGTCGGCCTCGGCATTTGTTGATGGAAAGCTATTAAGAGACAACGCTTCAAAAGATCAATTGAGTACGATCAAATTTCCAATTGAAAGAGGCAGCAAAGGATTGGGATCAGCACTGGTATCTAACTCCGCACAAGGATTTTCCAAAACGCTGGCCGTACCCGCAGCCGGTGGCCTGGCTTATGTACTTGAAAACCGCCTGAGGCCTGAGGATGGAGTCACAGAATATAAAGATCCGGCACAGGAATTTCCTGTTGGAGAAAAACTATTTGTGGTTGATATCACGAATCTGGCCGCTCCGAAAGCGAAGTTTGGATTTCCCGTTGGTAAAAAGCCGACTTCTATTGATGTAAATAAAAACGAATTGATCCTGTCAACCAGCGATGCCGGCAAGGAACTCGTTTTCATTGAGGCCGGCCCGGACGGAAAGCCTGCGCGCTTCCTTAACCTGCCCGCTGCAATTGACACGACAAACAAGATTATCGACCTTACCTGGCACCCTTCCGGCGATTTTATCGCCTTTACGCTCGACAACTCCAATGAAGTTGGCTTGTATAAAGTGATCAGGGAAGCTGGTAAGCTGAAAAATGTTGAAATGCTTGGAAAGCCGGTTAAGGTTGGGACGGAACCTACGTTCGGTAAGTTTACGCCAGACGGTAAGCACTATCTAGTACTGGATGCCAAAGGTGCACAAGGTAAGGCAGCAGGGGAAGGGGAAATTTTGGTAGTTGATTTTTCAATGGACGGTTCTGCGGAACACAAGGTTTCTGGACAGGCGCCCGTCGGTCTCAATTCGGGATCTTTTGCAGTTAGCCCGGACGGGACGCTGCTCGTGACTGCGAATGCAGGAAAAAGCGGCTCACCCTGGACGGAGGCCGGCGCAGGTACAGGTGCTTCTCTCTCATTGTTCAAAGTTGCCCCGACCGGCGCATTGACCAAAGTCGCAGATTATCCTTTCGAAGGAATTTACCCGCAGAGTGTCGCTTTTGACAAAGATGGATCAAATGTGGCTGTTTCAGTTTTTGAATATTTACAATACGGAAACGGAAATGGAGGCGTGGAATTCTGGACTGTTGCAAAAGGTGACAGCCCGTCTTTGAAGAAGCAGGGAGCATCGATCAGTGTCGGAAAAGGAGCGCATACTTTGCGCGTAATCCCCTGATCGCACAGCAAATATAGCGGCAAGGCAGATCGGTTTGTCCGGTCTGCCTTGTTTGTTTTAGTTTGACCAAAATACCCGAAATCGACTCGATTTTTGTAGTTTTGCGGTCTCATTCATAAAATAATCGGTTTTTAAGATGATTACGGTTCAGAACGTATCGTTACGATACGGAAAAAGGATATTATTCGACGAAGTAAATATAAAGTTTGTCCCAGGCAATTGTTACGGTGTGATCGGAGCGAACGGGGCTGGTAAGTCTACATTTTTAAAAATTCTTTCGGGAGAAATAGAACCGCAAACGGGTAATGTGCACATGAACCCGGGCGAAAGGATGACATTCCTGAAACAGGATCAATTTGAGTTTGATACCTATTCGGTAATGGATACTGTGATCATCGGGCACGAGCGCCTTTACAAGATCATGAAGGAGCGGGAAGCTATTTATGAAAAAGAGGAGTTCACCGACGCTGACGGAGAAAAAGCGGCGGACCTCGAAGCAGAATTCGCCGATCTGAATGGTTGGGAAGCAGAAACTGAGGCGGCGCAGCTTTTGAGCGGACTTGGCCTAGGTGAAGATCAGCACCAAATGATGATGGCAGATCTGAACTCAAACGATAAGGTTCGGGTACTTTTGGCGCAGGCGCTTTTTGGAAATCCGGATGTACTGCTGCTCGATGAACCTACCAACAACCTTGACGTTGAGACGGTTTTATGGCTTGAAAATTTCCTTGCAGATTTTAAGAATACGGTTATCGTTGTTTCCCACGATCGTCACTTCCTCGATGAAGTTTGTACGCACGTGGTTGATATTGATTTCAGTAAAGTGCAGATGTTCTCCGGTAACTATTCTTTCTGGTACCAATCCAGCCAGCTGGCTTTGAAGCAGCGGCAGGATGCTAACAGGAAATCGGAAGATAAGCGTAAGGAACTTGAAGAGTTTATCCGCCGGTTCAGTGCGAATGCTTCCAAATCCAAGCAGGCAACTTCACGTTCGAAATTGCTTGAAAAGCTTACAATTGACGATATCAAACCTTCTTCACGGAAATATCCCTATATCGCATTCAAATCCGAGCGCGAAGTCGGTGACCAGCTGTTAAGAGTGGAAGGACTTTCCAAAACGGCCGACGATGGGACCAAGTTATTTGACAATCTCAATTTTACTGTAAATAAGGGTGATAAAATCGCTTTTGTAAGCCGTAATGTAATGGCGATCAGTACGTTTTTTGACATTATCAGTGACTTACAAAAGGCGGATAAGGGAAGTCATACCTGGGGAGTGACCATCACTAAATCCTACTTTCCAAAAGATCCGGGACAGTTTTTTGATGTGGATCTAAACCTCGTGGATTGGCTGCGTCAGTATTCGGAAGAGAAAGACGAGAGCTTTATCCGTGGATTTTTGGGTAGAATGCTTTTCTCGGGAGAGGAATCTTTGAAAAAGGCGAAGGTACTTTCAGGAGGTGAAAAAGTGCGTTGTATGTTGTCCCGTACTATGCTTTCCGGCGCGAATGCATTGGTTTTGGATGATCCTACCAACCACCTTGACCTTGAATCGATCACTGCATTGAACAATGGGTTGATTGATTTCACCGGCTGCCTGTTGTTCTATTCCCACGATCACCAGTTTGTGCATACGATCGCAAACAGGATCATTGAGATCGGGCCGAAAGGAATTCTGGACAAACTGATGAGCTACGACGATTTCCTGCAAGACGAAACCGTAAAGCAGCAGCGCCAGAAGCTATATTAATTATATATCTTATTATAAATGCAAAAAGGCTGATCAGATCTGATCAGCCTTTTTGCATTTAACAGCTAACAAGTTAGGAGTCGTAGCTCAATCCATATTGCTTTAAAACATCCGCAGGAACACCTTCCCAGACGTTGGGCGTATTTCCCATATAACCGATATCCGCGATTCCAATTTTAGAAGTATAAAAACCGGAAGCTGTCAGGTTTCGCATCAGGTTGAAGAATGCAACGCCCTGACTGTAAATAGGTTTAGCTTTTTCAGGATAGGCAATATCATCAATGATCTGGATTTGCTGTGACTTAGTTGCCAGCGTGAAGATCTTTCCGAACCGCTTGCTCGATTCCCGGTCCAGCCATTTCAAACCGCCTCTTAAAGGTGTTTGATTCTGGGGCATATCTTTGACGATGAAGTCAATAAAATCGGGAACTCCGGCCTGAGATGCGCTGCCTGATTTTTCGTCGGCCGGAATAATAATATCGACCAACACTTTAATAGTAGCAAGCTCAGCGACCGTCAGAAACTTCTCTTTCATGAGCCGCGCGTCGCGGATTGCTTCTTCTTTCGTTCTTCCACCCGGGATTTTGAGCGGGGTTTCCGGCGGCATTTGCATTTCCAGATCTCGCTGTTCGGCTAATGCAACCTGCGGATTAAGTGCTGTAATACCCAGCGAGCTGAGTGTTAAGGCTTTGAGTGAATCTCTGCGTTTCATATATATCTGATTTGAAACAATGTTCAAACAATTAAATATTCTTCTGTTTTTTCTGATCGATAATGTAGTCTGATGCTCTCCATGACAACGCAAGAATCGTCCAGGTCGGATTTTTATCAGCCTGCGATACGAACGAACCGCCGTCTACCACAAATACATTTTTCGCATCGTGTGCCTGGGAGAATTTGTTCAATGCAGAAGTTTTCGGATCGTCGCCCATTCTGACGGTTCCTACTTCGTGAATAATCCTTCCCGGAGCGGCCAAACCGTAATTCGTGTCAGCTCCCGGCTTCACACCGTTTGGTATTCCACCCAATGCATGGATCATTTCCTCAAACGTATCATGCATGTGTTTCGCCTGTTTAATCTCGTAATCAGACCATTTGTAATGGAAACGCAATACCGGGATACCATATTTGTCCACCACACTCGGGTCGATTTCTGCATAATTGTTGAAATCGGGAACAGCTTCTCCGCGACCTGCCATACCGATATTGGCACCATAAAAACGACGATAATCTTCTTTCAATGAAGCTCCATAACCACCTGCGGGCTTCATTGCGCCGGATGCAGTTGGATATTTACCATTCAGATTTTCAATACCAGAACCGAAACCGTAGCTCGGCATACCCATTCCGCCACCGTATTCAATATGGTAACCTCTTGGAAAATCCAGTTTTTTGTTGTCCAGCCACCACGGTGTATACACGTGCATACCGCCCACACCGTCTTCATTATAGCGTTTCCGGTCCATCATGTGCGGCATGAAAGCGCCACGAGAAGCACCAGTGGAATCGTGCAGATAGTGACCAACTACGCCACTTGAATTTGCAAGACCATTTGGGTGACGTTCGGATTTTGAGTTAAGCAGCAATCTGGAAGACTCCGCCGCACTAGCCGCCAAAACGACAACTTTTGCTTTAATGGTGTGCTCAGTCAGCTTTTCTCTGTCCACGTAAGAAACACCAGTCGCAAGTCCCGTGTTGGGATCTGTGAGTACCTCGCGGCACATTGCGTTGTTGATCAGCGTTACGTTCCCGGTTTTGATCGCGGGGATACACAATACCGAAGAAGAAGAAAAATCAGCGTAAGCCTGGCACGCGCGGGAGCATTGGCTGCAATAGAAGCAAACGCCGCGCTGGTCATTAATTGGTTTTGTTAAAATCGAAAGCCGCGAAGGAATCACAGGAATATTCGCCTTTTTTCCAGCTTGTTTCAGAAAAAGTTCGTGCAAACGTGGCTTGGGAGGAGGCAGGAAAATTCCGTCCGGCTCGTTGTCCATGTTTTCAACTGTTCCGAAAACCCCGATCAGTTTATCTACCTGATCGTAATATGGTTTTACATCGTCGTAGCCGATCGGCCAGTCGTCACCCAGTCCGTCAATGCTCTTTCTTTTAAAATCTTTCGGTCCGAAACGCAGCGAAATACGTCCCCAGTGGTTGGTACGTCCACCGAGCATTCTCGACCGGAACCAGTCAAATTGTGTACCGTTTTTACGTGTATAGGGTTCTCCATCGATCTCCCAGCCACCCCAGGCAGCATCGAAATCACCGAAAGGCCGGTGGTTTGAAGCGCCGCGTCTTGGAGATTCGTAAGGCCATTTAAGCTGCGTAATGTATTTAGGATCAGCGGGATCGAAATAGCCTCCGGCCTCTAAAAGTGCAACCTTCGCACCCGCTTTTGCCAGTTGATAGGCTGCCATTCCTCCTCCTGCTCCGGAGCCCACAATGCATACATCAAAAACGGTAGGTTGTTCTTTGATTTGAAACATAGGTAAAGGGTTTTTTGGATAGTATTTTTTAATCAATAAATATAAACACGTAATAAATAGGAGCCGCTCTCAGCATTCTAATATCAGGTTATTTAAAAACAATCTAAATGACATAACTCGGGATTCTGCTGCGTACAAAGTATTTTTGTAGCAAAAACTGATTGCTACATTGGCTGAGATTGGACAGGATATCCGCATTGCAAGATCATTTCTCGTAAGAGGCGAACTGGTAGGAATACCTACGGAAACGGTTTATGGACTAGCAGGAAATGCATTAAATGAAAAGGCGGTATTATCCATATTCGAGACCAAAAACCGCCCGGCATTTGACCCGCTTATTATTCACACGGATTCAGTCGAAAAAGTGCTGAATTTTGTAGCCGAATTCCCTGAACCCGCTCAGAAACTGGCAGCTGCATTCTGGCCCGGCCCGCTGACATTACTTTTGCCTAAAAAACAAAACGTCCCCGATCTGGTTACTTCCGGCCTGGATAATGTTGCTGTCCGCATTCCCAGGCACCCGGTTTTGCTCGAACTGTTAAGTCAGCTCGATTTTCCACTCGCTGCTCCCAGTGCAAATCCTTTCGGATATATCAGCCCTACAACCGCCACACACGTGGATGCGCAGCTCGGAAACCGAATACCTTATATCTTGGACGGCGGAGAATGCGAAGTTGGCATTGAATCGACGATCGTTGGTTTCGACGGCGGAGAAGTGATCGTTTACCGGTTGGGAGGACTTGCTATTCAGGATATTGAGGAAATTGTGGGCGAGGTAAAAGTAACCGCAACCTCTTCTTCCAACCCAAAAGCGCCGGGCATGTTGAAAAGCCACTACGCCCCGCGCGTGCCGCTTCAAATGCTTGAAAAAAGTGATATTCAAGACGTAAATGCAGACGCATTAGGTTACCTACTTTTCGATTCGTACCTCAAAAATGTGGATCGTAAATATCAGCGGGTACTGAGTGAAAAAGGCGATTTGCGGGAAGCTGCGCACAATTTATTCGCCTATCTGCGAGAACTGGATGCATTGCCCGTCAACTCGATTATCGCAGAATGGGTACCGATGCAAGGACTCGGACTGGCTATAAATGACCGGCTGAAACGAGCTTCCGTGCAGGAGTAGGAGCGAAGTTATTTAAAGAAATGCGGATGAAAATTCATCAGAAAAACTTCGTCCGTTGCCCGGGTAATCGCAGTATAAAGCCACCGGATAAATTCGGCATTGATTTGTTCCTGAGGTAAATAGCCCTGGTCAACAAACACCGCGCTCCATTGCCCGCCCTGTGCTTTGTGGCACGTCAATGCATAAGCAAATTTGACCTGCAATGCATTCAAGAACGGATCTTTTCGCAATGCTTCCAGCCTTTCCTTATTTGATTTGATATAAACGTAATCCTGTGAAACACTATCATAGAGCTTCCGATTATCCTCGGATGACATGGAAGGGGACGATGAATGAAGCGTATCCAGGAATATCTTGGCTTCAAATTCTGGCTGCTTTTCGTAATCAGTAAGTCTTAATATCACGTCGGCGAAGCGAAATCCGTGTATTTCCTGCGTTTTCCTAATTTTTAATAGTTCGACAAAATCACCATTTGCAATGAAGCCAGCGGGCGAATCTTCGTCAAGAATATTGTAATTGTTCCGCACGACCATCAGCCTGTCGCCGGCGTCGAGTTCCTCTTCGGAAAAGTGGATCACGCGGCGGATATATTCATTATACTGCACCGCCGACTTATTCGATCGCGTGAGAATGATCGCATTTTCCTGCCCATATTTATTGTAAACATACCGCAGCCCTTCTTCCAGTTTTTCGCCGGTCATTTTAAAAACATCCTGGTACGATCTGGTTGTGATCTGAATAGCAGGCGCTTCTGCGGTGAGCTGCTCGCGAAGTAATGTTGCATTAAATAAGATCCCCGATTGTTCATCCTGCCGCATTACCTCCTTTAATTCCTCCTGAAAAACAGACATATAAAACGTCTTTTCAAGATATCCGCCATCCAAAGCCGGACTAAGTTCCTTTCCGACCGGCGGCAGCTGCGCCACGTCACCGACGAGCATTAGCTTATTACCAGGATTTTCAAATACAAAATCGATCAGATCTGCAAGCAAACTGCGACTGCCAAAATCGGCTTCGTCGGTGATCATCGAAGCTTCATCGACGATAAAGAGCGTGTTGTCGTGGTAATTTTTCTGGCGTTGAAATGTCAGCGTACCTGAATAGGCGTCGGCGGTTTGTTTGTATATCTTCTTATGGATCGTGAGCGCTATCTTATCCGAGTAACCGGACATTACCTTGGCTGCCCGGCCGGTAGGAGCAAGGAGAACCGATTTGTAACCGAAGTTTTTCAATACCTTGATCAAAGTACTGATGATCGTCGTTTTGCCCGTTCCTGCATAACCTTTCAGTAAAAAACAGTCGCGGTAACGCTCCAAACCCTTCTCCTCGACCAGAAAATCATTCGTTTTTTCAAAGAACCGCAGCTGCCCTTCCGTGGGTTTAAATGGAAATTTTTTGCGTAGTAACTGGGACGGTAAAATTTTATCGGTATCCATGGTAACGAATCTAACGGAACGATAAACAATATCAAAATGCGCATTCCGTAACAAAATAATACTCAGATTTAATTGGACTTTTGTCGGTGTAATCTCTATATTGAAATCCCTTTTTATCTTATCAACTCCAAATCTGAACATCTATGCTAGTACAACATGTAATGGGCAACAAGCCTGTCAATGCGATTTGGTCTGTCACGCAGGACAACACGGTGTTTGAGGCCCTTGAACTCATGGCCGCTAAAAACATCGGTGCAGTTTTGGTACTGGAAAATGATCTTCTGATCGGTATTTTTTCCGAGCGTGATTATGCGAGAAAAGTGATTTTGCAGGGAAGGGGATCGAGGGATACGCTGATCCGGGAAGTAATGACGAGCAAAGTGATCACGGTTGAGACAGACGATAAGATCGAGGAATGTATGCAGATCATGTCCGACAAGCATATTCGGCACTTACCTGTGAATCAGCACGGTAACCTGATCGGCATTATTTCAATCAACGATATTGTCTCTGCGATCATGCACGAGCAGAAAGAGCATATCAGCACATTGGAAAGCTACATTTCGGGAAGTCCGTATTCCTGATATTTTTCTTAAATAACATTTCAATCTTTTCAGAATAGGACCAATATCCTTAATGGAACAACTATGTCTTGGCAAATTTGACGGGATGGTTATCTTTGTTGCTTCAAAAATCCGGCATTGCAAACGATCAGTGAGGAAATAGGTAATCTTTTCGGCGGACAGGTTCGGGTGCGTGCTTGTGGTATTTGCGTTCAAAATGAGCAGGTTCTGCTGGTGCGACACGAAATGTACGGCGTTGACGAACCGTTTTGGAGTCCGCCAGGCGGTGGTATCCATTTTGGCGAAACTGCGGAGGCGGCCGTGAAAAGGGAGTTTGAAGAAGAAACTGGCTTGCAAGTGGAAATCGGGCAGTTGCTATTTGTTAATGAACATATTCAGGCGCCTTTGCATGCGATCGAGCTGTTTTTCGAGGTAAGTGTATCAGAAGGCAAACTAATAAAAGGAAGCGACCCTGAAATGTCGGAAGAGGGGCAGATAATCAGAGAAGTAAGGCTAATAAGCTGGGCCGAGATCAAATCTTTAAGAGCCAATCAGGTGCACAGCATTTTCTCATCTGTCGAATCGTTGCAGGACCTATTTAAAATAAAAGGATACATTTCGCCCAGGTAGGGCAGTAGTATCATTCCAAAGAAGTTATATCCGTTAATTGTGGCAAATTCTGAAAACCAGGTCATTGAAATCATTCCTACACTGCTTGTAGGCGATAATACATTCGACCCGGCGGCAATTCCTTCAAGTACATTATGCATTGAAATGGGCGAGCAAAACATTCGTTTCTGCATTGTCCGGGAGGAAAATATGGAAGTTATCTGGCTTGAAGATTATGCATTGGAGCAGACGCTGAGTCAGGAAGAAGTTTTTGAAAAGCTGAAAAGAATGTTCACCGGGCATTTGCTCTGGTCTTCCGAAGCCTGGAAAGCGGTTCGCGTTTCGGTCAACTCCAACCTATTTAGCCTGGTACCAAATGTGCTTTTTGATGCTGAGAAAATAGGGGAGTACCTGTCTTTTTCTTCCGGAAATCAGGTAACCGCCCAGGATATCGCACTCTACCACGACCTGCCGCTCGTGCATGCGAAGAACGTTTTCAGCATTCCGCGGCATTGGCACGAATGGATCATCAATCACTTCCGTTCTGCCAGCGTCAGTTTTTATCATTCCACCAGTCCGATCATCATCGGCGCGCTCGTAAGTCACGTGGAGCATCAGGAAGTAAGGGTTGCTTCTTTGTGTTTTGAAAAAGATATGTTCACGCTGGTTGTGAGTGAAAGCCAGCAGTTGATCCTTTGCAACCGGTTCAAATTCAAGGAAGTACAGGAAATGGCTTATATATTGCTGTTTACATTGGGGCAGCTGGGATATGAGCCGGAACAGATGAAGGTGGTTTGCTACGGCGACGTGAGTGTATCTGCGCCAGTATTCGAAGAGCTCTCTCATTATTTTCCCAGCTTAGAAATAGGCAGCCGGCCGACGACGCTCAAATACAGCAGTCAATGCGCGGAAGTGCCCGGTCACCGCTACTTCGGCCTTTTTAATACGTACCTCGTTTCATCATAACCCACTCTTCATATGGACCGCATTGCATTGTTTCCAGGCTCTTTCGACCCTTTTACAAGAGGACATCAGGATATCGTTCTCAGAGGTTTGCGGCTTTTTGATCAGGTAGTGATCGGGATCGGGAATAATGCAACCAAGAAACGGTATTTCCCACTGAATGTGATGAAGGAAATGATCGAGCGGACGTTTTCAAACGAGCAGAATGTGAAAGTAGTGACCTACGATGATCTCACCGCCCACGTAGCGCGGGAACTCGGTGCCACTTTCTTGCTGAGAGGTCTGCGAAATACCACCGATTTTGAATATGAAAATGGTATCTCGCAGGTTAACAGGTATTTGTATGAAGAAATTGAAACGGTTTTTCTGATCACTTCACCCGAATTGGCACCGATCAGTTCCAGCATCATCCGCGACCTGCATCGCTACGGACAAGGAGTAGACAATTTTCTTCCCTATTCGCTTTCAGAATTAGACCGCATTAATCCGCAAATCTGATCCAATTACGACTTTACATTGCGCTTTTTATTAAGGCTGTCAACCACAAATCGGATTGAACTGTAAGAATTGATCAGCAGCGCTTTTGCATCTGAGGGATTGTACCAGTCAAGCTTTTCGATTTGCTCTTCCACCTGCGGCTGCATTTTGGAATCGTCGATCGTTTCGCACAGATACCATTTTGTGCGTTTCAGAATGCGGTTGTTATTGAGTGTATAAGTATGCCAGGTTGTACAGATTTTGCTTTTTATTAATGACTTAACTCCTGTTTCCTCCTCTATTTCCCGAACTGCGGCAGTACGCGAATCTTCTCCTTTATCAAGCTTTCCTTTGGGCAGGTCCCACTTCTTGCGGCGGTACATAAAAAGCCACTTCCCGTCTTTAACCACTACACCGCCGGCAGCCTTGATCACTTTGTACTGGTCTTTAATCTTTTCCTCAATTTCCGCTTTTTCCTTTGCCGCCATCGTCACAGACAACATTTGCTTGGGGAAGTCTTTTTCGAGGAGTTGCAACATTTGCAAAACAGTTGTCGCATTGGAGTTGAGAAACAGGGTGTGCCCGGTCAACATACTTTTATGCAACTTTTCCAGCCTCAGATCAACAATGAGATCAAATTGGGAAGTCTCGGCCGAAAGCTGATTGGTCCGTACAATTTTGAATGGACGGTCGTCAAAAAAAATGGTCATTTTTCAAATGGTACGTGAATCAGCGTCAAAATTAAGTAAACTGTTTAGTTTAGACAGAGATTATTATTGATAAATTTGTACCCTATCAAATACACAGTTCTTGGAACTACTGATAATTTTATTGCTTGTGCTTCTCAACGGTATATTCTCCATGTCTGAGATAGCACTCGTTTCTTCCCGAAAATCACGGCTCGAAGCAGCGGCCAAAAATGGTGACGCCAGTGCAAAAGCAGCATTGAACCTCGCCAATTCACCCACCAGATTTTTATCGACAGTCCAGATTGGTATTACCTTGATCGGTTTGCTCACAGGTATGTACTCCGGGGATAATATCACCACCGATTTCGAGGCGCTGATTAACCAGGTGGACCTATTGCGACCTTACGGCCACTCGCTGGCAGTAGGTAGTGTATTGGTTTTCATCACTTACCTGTCGCTGGTGCTCGGAGAGCTGGTCCCGAAGCGAATTGGAATGTCAAATCCGGAAGGGATTTCCAAGGTAATGGCGACTCCGATGAACCTGCTTTCCAAAGTAACAGCACCATTTATTTCTCTTTTAGGCGTTTCCAGTGACCTCATTATCAAGGTACTAAATATCCGTCAGAGCGAGAATTCGGTGACAGAGGAAGAAATCAAAAGCCTGATCCAGGAGGGAACTTCGGGAGGCGTTTTTGAGGAAATAGAGCAGGAGATCGTGCACAATGTATTTCAGCTGGGCGACAGAAAAGTGACTTCTCTTATGACCAACCGACAGGAAATTATCTGGCTGGATCTGGAAGATACGGTGGAGGAAAATAAAGCCAAGATCTTCGAAAGCCGGCATTCCATCTATCCGGTTTGCCGCGGAACGGTCGATGACGTGGTGGGGCTGGTATATGTGAAAGATATGATCGCTACGGATATTGAGACGCAGCTGGCTACTTTAAATACCATCGTGCGTGACCCGGTTTACCTGCCCGAAAGTAACCGCGCGTATCAGGCGCTGGAAAAATTCAAAGAGCAGCGCGTCTATTTCGGTATTATCGTGGACGAATATGGCGGAATGTTGGGCATTTTGACGATGCACGATATTATGGATGCGCTGGTGGGGGATATTTCGGAAGATATTGAAGAAGCTTCTGAGATCGTGAAGCGCGAAGATGGTAGTTTTCTGGTCGATGCACAGCTTCCTTTTGACGATTTTCTGCAATACTTTAATATCAATATGCCGGAAAGCGAGCGGCGGGAGCTGGCAGGTTTTAATACGCTTGGAGGCTTTGTACTGCATATTTTGGAGAATATCCCCAAAACCGGTGAGCAGTTCAGCTGGAAGAATTTTGATTTCGAGGTGATTGATATGGACCGCAGCCGGATAGACAAGTTGTTAGTTGTAAATCATAATATAAAAGAGGAATCCGAAGATTAATATGTTAAACGGTACCGATATCAGTAAGCGGGTAGCAGAGCTCCTGCTCGAAGCGCAGGCAATCAAACTAAGTCCGGAAAAGCCTTTTCAATGGAGCTCCGGCTGGCTTTCACCTATTTATTGCGATAACCGCGTTGCGCTATGCTATCCCGATACCCGCACATTTATCAAAAAGGCACTTGCTGAAATAATTCGTGCTGAATATCCTGGTGCTCAGGCAGTTGTAGGGGTTGCAACCGGTGGAATCGCCCAGGGTGCATTAGTGGCCGATCTGCTTGAACTTCCCTTCGCCTACGTTCGTCCCGAGCCCAAAAAACATGGAATGGGCAACCAGATCGAGGGAAGGTTGGAAAAAGGTCAGTCACTGATTATTATTGAAGATCTGATCTCCACGGGAGGAAGCTCGCTGAAAGTAGTAGATGTGCTGCGGGAAGCTGGATATGAAGTGGCAGGAATGATCGCAATCTTCACTTATGGATTTGCGGCCGCAGAGAACAATTTCAAGGAAAAGAATGTGAAGCTGACCACGATCAGCAATTACAATGCGTTGATCGAAACGGCATTGGAGTTGAATTATGTATCAGCCTCACAAGTCGAAAGTTTAAGCGCCTGGCGCCAAGCGCCGGATCAGTGGGGGAAGTAGAAGTTGGCTATTAGCTGTTAGCCGTTAGCTGTTAGCCTTTTTTTAAGCTAAATCCCAAAGCCAACAGCTAAAAGCTAAAAGCTAATAGCCAATAGCCAATAGCCAAATAGCCCTTATCCCCGATGATTATCGAGCTTCTCGAACAATCCGCCGAAAGCTTCTTCTTTTACACCATCCGATTTCAAAAATTCATGCGGGAAGCCCAGTTCAATCCGGCTTACCGCATTTAATTTTTGTATAGCTTCCTCTGGTAATTTTAATTCAAGACAACCCAGCGAATCTTTAAGCTGCTGCTCTTTTGATGCGCCGATGATCGGTATCATTACCTGGTCACGATGCCGGGTCCAGTTGATCGCGACCTGCGCCGGCGTTACGCCCAGTTCAGCGGCAACATCTACCACAGTTTGTGCAATAATGCTACTGTGCACATTCCTTCTGGTGCTATGGTCAGGCACCCGACCCTTTTCTCCCCGCAAATATTTTCCTGTCAATGCGCCGCCGCCGATCGCTCCCCACGGGGTTACCGCGAGGTCAAGCGCTTTTGCCATTGGAAGCAGGTCGCGCTCGGGCGTGCGCTGTAATAGTGAATACTCAAATTGAATAGCGGCAAATGCATTCCAGCCGCGAAAATCGGCGATGGTATTGGCTTGCGAGACCACCCAGGCGGGCGTGTCCGAGATACCAATATAATGAACAATACCACGGCTGACCAGATCATCGAGACCGCGCATTACTTCTTCCACCGGGGTCGTATTGTCCCAAAGATGCACCCAAAGCAAGTCAATGTATTCGGTATTCAGTCTTTTCAGGCTGGCTGTGACCGACCGCATCATATTTTTCCGATGGTTACCAGCAAAATTCAGGTCATCGTTTCGGTCTTTCAAAGTGTATTTGGTAGATAAAACCCACCTGTCGCGGTCATTCTCGATAAATTCACCTACATATTTTTCAGATGAGCCTTCCGTATATCTGTTTGCTGTATCGACAAAATTGCCACCCGCATCGGCAAACGCTTCGAAAATCTTAAAGCTTTCATGTTTATCCGCTCCCCAGCCCCATTCTTTGCCAAAGGTCATGGTTCCCAGACAAACTTCGGATACTCTCAGGCCCGACCGGCCTAATAATTGATAACGCATATCAAACAAAATTAGATTTTAAGTAAAATATAACACTGAACGCTGATTGTACAGGGTTAATTTTTGTCTCCCAAAGTTATATCCTTACCAGTCAAATGTATTTATATTGTGCCAAAATTCGAATCTTTCCAACCCTGTTAAATGATAGATGTTTCTTATCCCTACTTCGATACAAATCTGAGTTGGCTGTCCAATAATTACCGTTTGCTGCTGGAAGCCAATGATGATTCGGTACCGGTGAGAGAACGCCTCCGTTTTCTTGGGATATATTCCTATCAGACCAAAGAATTTTTCCGGGTAAGGATTCCGGGCCTGTTGGCAATGGGGGAGGTGAGTAACGATATCAGGGCCAAGCTGAACATATTCCCCGAATCGCTGCTCGAACACGTCAGCGAAACGATTGAGAACCAGCTTCGTGAATTCAATGATATCCTCACCGGCAGTATCCTGCCCGCATTCAACGACCAGGGCGTGCATTTGCATTACCGGGAATCGTTTGCCGCTGAGCACTTACCGTTCCTGCGAAAGTTTTTTATAGATAAACTCTTTCGACATCTGCAACCCATTTTTCTGGATAGCAAGCGCGCATCGAAATCGACGATCTTTGAATCAAAACTGCTGTATCTCATTGTAAGACTGCAACATAAGGAAGACGCGGAAGAAGATTGGTATGCGACGGTCAATATACCTTCGGAAACTTTCGGGCGGTTTATTGAGCTTCCCGAACTAGATGGAAAACGGCAGGTTGCGTTTTTAGAAGACATAATCCGCGAAAACCTGTCGCTGCTCTTTCACGGTTTTAATGTGCTGGAAAGCTATACTTTACGTGTAGAGCGAGAGACCGAGCTTTCTATTGAGGATGAATACCCGATGCAAATAGCTCAGAGGATATTGAAACAGCTCGATAAACGGAATTTCGTTCAGCCTTTTCAGTATTTCTACGAGTCGGGAATGCCGCTTTATATGCGCGAATATCTCGTCAACAAAGTGGCAATTCCGATGAATGAATTCCACGAGCGCGGCGATTATCTTTTTTTGGAAGACTTCATCCGCTTCCCGGCA
The DNA here is from genome assembly GCF_021390335.1 of Dyadobacter sp. CY343. GTDB lineage: Bacteria > Bacteroidota > Bacteroidia > Cytophagales > Spirosomataceae > Dyadobacter. The sequence continues at coordinate 253,107 of NZ_JAJUXK010000002.1, forward strand.
CTTGGCAAGCGGCTCGAATACACGGTTCAGCGGCCGTTGCAAATCCCTGATTTTGAAGATAATACTTCCATATTTGAAGCAATTCAGAAAGGCGACCAGCTACTGCATCTGCCGTATCAATCGTACGAACCGATCGTGCGGTTTTTCAATGAAGCCGCAATCGATCCGCACGTAAGAGAAATCCACGTGTCGCTTTACAAGATCAGTCCGCATTCATTTATATTAAATTCCCTGATCAGTGCCGCCAGGAATGGGAAAAGGGTTACTACTTACGTGGAGCTCAATACCAAAATGGATATTCAGGAAAACCTGCAATGGTCGAGGAAAATGCGGGATGCCGGGGTCAAGATTATCCTGAGCGTGCCGGGTTTGAAGGTTCACGCGAAAATGGCGCTGGTCAAAAGGAAAGTGCAAAAAGGCTGGGAGCGTTATGCTTTTCTTGGTACCGGAGGGTTTTACAGATTGACTAGCCGCGAGATCGTCGACCACGCACTTTTAACCAATCACCGGGAACTGACGAACGAACTTGAACTTCTGTTCGGATATTTATCCACTCAGGATGAGCCTAAGAAATACAAATACCTTCCGTTCAACTATCTATTTGTCACGCAGTTTACATTACAAAAGCGCTTGATGGATTTGATCGATCGGGAAATCGCGAACTGCAATGCGGGACTGAAATCCTTTATTACAATCAAGATCAATCAATTACAGGATCATATTTTAATTGACAAACTTTATCAGGCCGGACAGGCAGGCGTTCCCGTACATGTGATGGTGAGCGAAAGCTGCGGTCTGATCTCCGGGTTGCCCTCGATCAGCGATAATATCGTGGTTAGCCGGCACGTAGACAGGTACACTGAGAACACGCGGATTTTCCATTTTGGTAACAGGGGGAACGATGAAATTTTTCTGAGCTCCTGCGATTGGACGCACCGGAACCTGCACAGACGTATCGATATATGCTTTCCGATCCTGGACGAACAGCTGAAAAACCAAATGCGGATCGTGCTAAGGAATTATGCGAATGACAATCAGAAATCAGTCCGGCTGGACCTTTATCAGAACAATCTTCGGATCAGTGACGATGGCCGTGGCAAGTTACGTGCGCAGGAAGTGAATTACCGTTTGGCAGAGAAAATAGAGAAGAGCGGCTTGATCCGCAGGGGAGAATAAACGCATTTTAAACCGGTTAAAAAAATTTTTTACAAGCAAAATTTTTCAATCGGTGTTCAGATTTCATGAGCGCACTTTGACAAATAAAATCGGGAAACTTGTCGTTTTTTTTGTGCGCAGGCAGCAAATGTCCCTTGAGCTGTAAGCTCTATATGGTTATATTTGAAAAGATATGTTTCTGACTCAATCATAAAAGAACTACTCACGCATGGGAATAGTAGAGCGAAGAGAACGACTTAAAATTCAGGTACGTTCCGACATCGTTAAAACAGCTAAAGACATTGCCCGAGAAGACGGATGGACTGCTGTCTCGATCCGTAAAATCGCCGACGTGATTGAATATAGTCCCCCAATTTTATACGAATATTTTGATAGCAAAGACAAGCTCCTGGAAGCAGTCCGTATGGAAGGTTTCGATCATCTGCAGAGCGAGTTTATCAAGATCAAGGGACATTTCAGTAATCCTCAAAAACAACTCGTAGAGGTCGCGCAAAGTATCTGGAACTTTTCAGTTGAAAATCCGGAGATATTTCAGGTAATGTTCAACCTGGAAGGAGCTTACTGCGATTCCAAAAAGGCTTTTTCGCAAGCGATGAGCATCAAAGGGAACCCGGTATGGGAAATGATCGCGGGCCTTCGTCCAAAATCCGCAGAAGGTGTTACCAAAACTTATTACGAATGGTGGTGCCTTACCTTTGGGTTTATTAGCATCACAATGATCACGCAACCGAGGTCTGCATTTGAGCATGCAGAACCAATTTATATGGAAGGTGTGCGGCGGTTTATCCGCAGCATTATGTAGCAGGAACAGTTTGAGGGCGTATCTCTATTTTGCTTTGGTGATAGACCTGAGAAAATGGAGGTACGCTTTTCACTAACCAGGCATTTCCGCCAATGATCGAATCGTGCCCGATCACGGTTTCTCCGCCTAGAATAGTCGCATTGGCATAAACCACCACATTGTCTTCAATCGTAGGATGCCGCTTGCGCGACGCAAGTGACTTGGACACGTGCGTAGCTCCCAAAGTAACTCCCTGATAAAGCTTCACATTATTACCAATATGTGTCGTTTCTCCTATCACGACGCCGGTTCCGTGATCAATAAAGAAGGAGCGGCCGATCACTGCATTCGGGTGAATATCTATTCCGGTCTGGCTGTGTGCAAACTCCGTGAGCATCCGAGGAAGCAACGGAATCCCGCATTGAGCAAACAAATGGGCGAACCTGTAAGTCGCTATCGCCATAAAACCAGGATACACAGAAATTACTTCTTCCAGACTGACAGACGCAGGATCATTATCGGTGATTGACTTTGCATCCGCAAGCAGCATTTCGTAGATATCAGGAATCCCACTGAATATCTCGTCCAGTATCTCGCCCTTTTCCTTCTCAAGTTGGGGCAATAGTGGCTGCAACATGTGGTCCAGCTCGTCCCGCAAATCCGCATATTTCATTGCCAGATCCTTAGAAGGGCAGTTAGGACAATCCTGGCTGATCGGAAAGAGAAAATTAATAAGGTTCTGAATGAAGTTCCCCGCATCGTGCCGTGAAGGAAGCTTGTAGCGGTATTTTTCATTCTGCTCGGTCAGGCGCAGGAAAAATGGGTCTTGGTGGCTGGTCGTCATTCAGAAATATATTAGGGTAATAGGCTGCGATCGCAGATAATACGGTTTTTTCACTAACAAAGAAACACTATGAAAAATTTAGTTCCGGCAATTTCTTTCAAAAAATCCATCCGGAGGTTTACTTTTTGTATACCTAAATAGTATATTAGAATATCCTGTGAATGAAATACCGCAACATTCTTACGCATGTCAAGTCTTAAATTCCTTCGGACACCCGTTCTGTTCATCGCCATTTCGCTGTCATTAAGCTCCTGTTTCTCAAGATATATCATCTCTGCAAAGCAGGTCAGAAAGCACTATGCGCAAAAAGATGTGAAACCTGTCGAGCGGATTATTAAGAATGATACACTTTCACTTTGCATTGCCAGTATAGGTTCTGATACGCTGCCTATGTTGCTTTTAATTCACGGTGCGCCCGGTTCTTTGTGGGGATATATGAACTTAATGGACGATGAGGACCTTCAAAAGCATTTTCATATTGTTTCGGTAGATAGGGTAGGTTATGGTAAATCCAGGCTGAAAAAGCGCCGGCACGTTACGTCGATTGCCACACAGGCGAATGCATTGCTTCCGGTTTTTGAGCTAAATAAGAGCAAGGAAAAAGTGACAGTCCTGGGTCGCTCTTACGGCGCGCCGATCGCAGCAAAGCTAGTTTCGCTGGTTCCGGAACAGGTGAAAGAGCTGGTTATGGTATCTCCGGTTATTGATCCGGAAAAGGAAAAATTCTATTGGTTTTCCAAATGGGGCAGGAATTCATTTATTCAACTTTTCCTTCCGAAACAGTTTAACACGGCTACTGCTGAAAAATACAGCCACTCCGACGAACTTAAAAAGCTGCTGCCGGTCTGGCAAAGTCTGCAAATCCCCACAACGGTTATTCAGGGTGGAAATGATTGGATTGCTGATCCTGCGAATATTGATTTTGCTAAAAAACACATTAAAAGTAAACGCGCCCAATACATTTTTCTCTATAATGCGGGCCACATGATCACCTACACGCATTTATCGATGATCAAGGAAATGCTTTTAAAAGGTCTTCTTTTCAAGGAAAAGATCAGCTCGCTGGACAGGGTTTCCGACGACGCTGCGATAACCGGAAACTGATTATCTCACCACCTTTTGCGTCACCGAGTCGGAAGCATTGTCAGCTTTGATAATGTAAACGCCGTGCGAAAGGTTACGCATATCAAAACGTTCCTGCACAGATATTTCGGGAGCTTGCGTCTTGGTTTCACGAACAATCCGACCATTCAGGTCAATCAACTGCAGCCTGATCACCGCCCTATTTTTGCTGTAAGCATTCACAGTTACAAAATCATCGGTCGGTACCGGATAAGCTTCCACAGCCATCGAAATTTCAGCGGAAGAAGTCTTAGGAATTGAGGTAATAGGGTTTCCGTATTCAGAAGATTCGTAGGGCGGGATTTCAACCGTTTCACCTGGCTTGTCAGTTACGTTGATTGTTCCTTCCCGGTAGCTTTCGGAAATCACGACGCCGCCGCGCCATTCTCTCACAACCATTGTAAACAGGTAATTACCAACAACTTCCGGCGCTTTCCATACCAGCTGGTTCAATGCAGGTTCAACTTTAAAGGTACCGTTTGCACTTATTTCGTTAGGAAATAAGTAAGTACGATCGGGCATTCTTACACCGCAGGAACCGGGCGATGGTTTGCTGATCCGCTCCACTTTCACCGAAATACTATCGCTGTCAGCCACAGTTGGTTTCAGATCGACTGAAAAAACCTGCCTCACGCCCGCATCGAAAGCCAGGTAGGGCAACACAGGAGTTGAATTTGCAACCTGCGTATCGATCACAGTCCAGATAAACATCGAAGTCACCTGCGAATTATCCAGGTTAAGCATACCACCCGTGCGGTTATCAACCGCTGCCGAAATTTGAAAAATACCTGTTGTCGGAAAAGTATATTGCTGTTCAAAATCCACGGCGATAATGCTCCGCGAGCCGGGGACCGGATTTGTGGTAGTTCTGGGGAGATTGCGCGTAGTTCCATTTCCCAGACATACCGTCACTTCCTGCATGGCATCTGCCGCGCCGCCACCCACTTGTGCATCCACATAAATCCGGACCTTAATATTATAAGTTTGCCCCGAAACGTGAGCCGCCATGATCTCGCCACCCTGCAAATGAGTGGCATAACTTGCGTTACAAAACAACGCGATCAGAAAGAAAATCCCGTAGATTGATTTCATAAAAGGAATAGGCGGCGTTAAGTTACTTAATGTAAACACAACGCAGGAAATGCACTTTTTTGTATGGTTGTAACCAGAAACAAATGCATAAAACTGCATTCTTTTTGTCTTAAAATTTTATACCGGAAAATGGGTCAGTCCTTATAAATGAGTACCTCGCGTGTTCCGTCGCTTTTGATGTAACCGCGGTACATTCCTTCGCTGTTAAATGGCATTGCAATATTCCCGTTCCTGTCGACCGCGATAATACCACCCTCGCCGCCCCGCTCGACGAGCTTCTTCATAACTACTTCATTGGAAGCGTCTTTCAGCGACATGCCTTTGTATTCCATCAATGCAGAAATATCATACGCAACCACTGATCGGATGAAATATTCCCCGTGGCCGGTCGCCGAAACTGCGCAAGTTGCATTGTTGGCATAAGTACCCGCTCCGATGATCGGAGCGTCGCCAACGCGTCCGTATTTCTTATTGGTCATTCCGCCGGTAGAAGTGCCGGCAGCGAGGTTACCGAACTTGTCCAGCGCCACACAGCCCACCGTCCCGAATTTTTTTCCTTCTGTAAATATCAACTCAGTGTCTTTCGCAAATCCCGTTTTGGGCGCTTTCTTCAATTGCTGTTTGTCTTTTGAATCATGGTCAAGCTCGGTTTTGTCAGCTTCCCTGGCCCGCAGCAATGCTTTATATCTTGATTCTGTGTAAAAATATTTTGGGTCAACGAGCTCGATTCCCTGTTGCTTGGCGAATTTCTCCGCGCCGGCGCCAGCCATCATGACGTGTTCAGATTTTTCCATCACTGCAATTGCAGCGCTGATCGGGTTTTTGATCGTAGTAACTCCGGCTATTGCGCCGGCTTTCATCGTCTTGCCTTCCATCACCGAAGCGTCGAGCTCATTTTTACCTTCATTTGTGAAAACAGCACCTTTGCCCGCATTGAAAAGCGGCGAATCTTCCATTACATGAATCGTAGCTTCTACCGCCTGAACGCTGGTACCGCCACTTTTCAGCACCGCATAACCTTTTTCCAAAGCGGTATTCAAAACATCCTTGTACGCTTTTTCCTGCTCCGGGCTCATATTCGACCGGGTTATGGTTCCTGCGCCGCCGTGGATTACCAACGTGATCTTATCTGAAAAATCCTGTGCGAACAGCGGCAGGTTTAATAGGGTCAAGAAGAGAATGCAGACCTTTTTCATGGATTCTTGCTTTGAGTGAGTTGTAAAATCTAATATAGTCAATATCTGTTGCACTCGAATTCCGCAGTAAAGCATATTATTGCAGGACTTTTAAAAAAGTGAAACTCAAATTAAGTCTCAGTAATTAAAACCAAGAATGAAAAAATTAAGCTATTTCCTAACCATCCTGGCCATTTCCACGCAGATCCTGTATGCGCAGGACAATGCCGGCTGGAAGTATAAGCAAGGCAAGATCGTTACGCCGTGGGCAGAAAAAGTATCGGCCGCCAATCCACATCCGGAGTATCCAAGACCGCAATTGATCCGTAGAAACTGGCAGAATATCAATGGATTGTGGAATTACTCAATCGTACCGCAATATGCCGGCGAAACCAAACCCGCCAGTTTTGAGGGAAAAATCCTGGTGCCTTTTGCGGTTGAATCTGCATTGTCAGGGGTGGGCAGAACTGTGGGAAAAGACAGTGTGCTTTGGTACAATCGGACAGTTGATTTTGCTCCGAAACTGAAAGACCAGCGCGTACTGCTACATTTCGGCGCAGTGGACTGGAAGTGTGAGGTATTCGTAAATGGAAAACCAGCCGGCTCGCATCAGGGCGGTTATGATCCTTTTTCATTTGATATTACTGACTTGCTGGTTAAAAAGAAGCAACAGGAAATCAGCGTGAGAGTATGGGACCCAAGCAGCGACGGACCGCAGCCAAGAGGCAAGCAGATCAAGAACCCGCATGCGATCTGGTACACGCCGGTGACGGGTATCTGGCAGACAGTTTGGCTGGAAACCGTGTCTGCAAGTCACATTACAAGTATTTTACCGGTTCCTGATATTGACAAGCAAATAGTGAATATCGGCCTGAAAGTGGAAGGCGCGAAAGAGGGGGATAAGGTGAAGGTTGTGGCTTTCGACGGTACTACCAAAGTTGCAGAGCAGGAAGCTGCGCCTAATGCAAACATCGCATTGTCAGTTCCAAATGCAAAGTTATGGTCGCCCGACAGCCCGTTTTTGTATGATCTGACTGTGACGATCACAAGAAACGGCAAAGTTGTGGACGAGGCGAAGAGCTACTTCGCAATGCGCAAAATCGCGATGCAGCCAGATCAGAACGGGATCCAGCGCATGACTTTGAACAATAAATTCCTTTTTCAATACGGTCCGCTTGACCAGGGCTGGTGGCCAGACGGTTTGTACACTGCGCCAAATGACGAAGCTTTAAAATTCGATATTGTTAAGACCAAAGAAATGGGTTTTAATATGATCAGAAAGCACGTAAAAGTGGAGCCGGCGAGATGGTACCGGTATTGCGACGAGCTTGGAATGCTGGTTTGGCAGGATATGCCGAGTGGCGATATGGGCAATAACTGGGAGCAGCGCCCGGGCATTACCGGCAATGAAACCGATCGCGACCGCACGCCGGAATCAGAAAAGATATTTAAAGACGAATGGAAAGCGATCATGGATGCCAACCGCTTTTTCCCATCTATCGTAATCTGGGTACCTTTCAATGAAGCGTGGGGCCAGTTCAAGACCGAGGAGATCACAAAATGGACGATGCAATACGATTCAAGCAGACTCGTAAACAGCGCGAGCGGCGGTAACTTCCATCCGGTGGGGCACATTATCGATATGCACAATTACCCCGAGCCTGTTATGCCGAGACCTGATCTTTTCGGTGCGAAGCAAATTATCGTTTTGGGTGAATTCGGCGGATTAGGACTTCCGGTGACTGGACATACCTGGCAGCAAAAAGACAACTGGGGATACCAAAGCTTTAAAACGCAGGAAGAACTTTACAACCGTTATGAAGGCATGATCAAAAAATTTGAGCCTTTGATCCGGAAAGGTTTGTCCGCGGCGGTTTACACACAAACCACTGACGTAGAGATCGAAACAAACGGTTTAATGACCTACGACCGTAAAGTAATCAAATTCCCGGAAGCCAAGCTGAAAGCGATTCATCAGCCTATTTATAATCCGGAGTTTGTGAAGATGAGGTAGGATTGGGAGAAGGGGAGGAAAGGGAGGAAGGAGAAACGGAGGAAGGAGAAACGGAGGAGGGAGAAGATTGAATATTAAATATTAAAAGACAAAAAGGGAAGAACGCAGGAATACCTGCTACTCTTCCCTTTCTATTTCCTTCCTCCCTTTCCTCCATCCTCCCTTTCCTCCGTTCCTCCTTCCTCCGCTCTAACCCTTCATCTGCGCTTCTACAACCGCGATAGCGACCATATTTACGATTTCGCGGACGGAGCTTCCTAGCTGTAACACGTGCACCGGCTTTTTAAGACCCAATAGGATCGGTCCGATGGTTTCCAGTTCGGCTGCTTCTTTCAGCAGGTTATAGGCGATGTTACTTGCCGAAAGATTTGGGAAAATCAAGGTATTCGCGCCGCCGTCGACGAGGTCGCTGAATGGGTGATTTTCTTTTAAAAGTGTTGTATTGAAAGCAAGGTGGGCCTGCATTTCTCCTTCTACCACCATTGTCGGATTTCTCTTTTTCAGGATAGCAGTGGCTTCCCGCATTTTTTCAGCATCGTGGCCAGCAGCACTACCGTAGTTGGCATACGTTACCAGTGCGATGCGGGGCGAAATATTAAAATGTCCCACTGCTTTTGCAGTCAGCTCTGTGATTTCCACGATCTCATCAACCGTAGGATCGAGATTGACCGTGGTATCGGAGAAGAAGAGCGGGCCTTTTGGTGTGAGCAGAATGTACATACCTGCTACCTTATTCACACCATCCTGCTTTCCGATCACGTGCAAAGCCGGGCGAATTGTGTCCGGGTAAGTGCGGGTTAAACCGGAAATAAATGCATCTGCTTCACCATTTTCGACCATCATCGAGCCGAAATAGCTTTTGAAATAGATCGTCCTTCTCGCTTCGATCGGCGTAAGTCCTTTCCGCTGACGTTTTTCGTACAGTTTAGCAGCGTACGTATCGATCATGTGCTCATTTTCTTCAGCACGCGGATCCACGATTGCTACGTCTCCCAGGTCAAGCTTGCTTTCTCTGATCAAATGCTGAATCGTCTCTTTACTACCGAGTAGGATCGGTATCGCAATTCCTTCATCCCGAACCTGTTGCGCTGCACGTAATACCTGAATATTCTCTGCATCAGCAAAAACAACCCTTTTTGGTGCAAGCTTCGCCTTGTTCAGGATTACTCTTGAGATCTGCTCATTGCGACCCAGGCGACTTGAAAGTTCCTGCTCGTAAGCGTCCCAATCCGTGATATGCGTGCGCGCCACGCCGGTTTCCATCGCTGCTTTTGCAACCGCCGGGGCTACCGTAGTGAGCAGGCGCGGATCGACGGGTTTTGGTATGATGTAATTTTTACCAAAAACGATATTCGTCTCATTATAAGCCAGGTTGACAATATCCGGAACGGGCTTGGTCGCCAGATCCGCCAGTGCATGAACCGCAGCCAGCTTCATTTCTTCATTGATTTCCGTGGCCCTAACATCCAGCGCGCCGCGGAAAATGTATGGAAACCCGAGTACGTTATTCACCTGGTTAGGATAGTCAGAACGGCCGGTGGCCATAATTACATCTTCCCGCGCTTCTACTGCATCAGGATAAGGTATTTCGGGATTTGGATTGGCCATAGCAAGCACGATCGGATCTTTCGCCATCGATTTCACCATGTCTTTAGAAACTATATCAGCTGTTGAGAGTCCAAGGAAAATATCAGCACCAACCATCGCAGCATCGAGCGAATCAAATTCCAGATCAGTCGCAAACTGCTTTTTCATCTCACTCAAATCCGTGCGGCCGTTGTGAATATGTCCTTTTGTATCAAACATCGCCACATTCTGAGGATTGACACCCAGCGATATATAAAGTTTTGTACAGGAGACAGCAGAAGCGCCAGCGCCGGAGACCACCACTCTGATTTCGCCAATATTCTTGTTGACAAGTTTCAAAGCATTCAGCATCGCGGCTGCACTGATAATCGCAGTTCCGTGCTGGTCATCGTGCATGACCGGAATATTGAGTTCCTTTTTAAGACGGGCTTCAATTTCAAAACATTCAGGCGCCTTGATATCTTCCAGGTTAATACCGCCAAATGTTGGTTCCAGAATTTTGACAGTCCGGACAAATTCGTCGACATCCTTGGTATTCAATTCGATATCAAAAACGTCAATATCTGCGTAAATCTTGAATAGCAAACCCTTTCCTTCCATGACAGGCTTGGAAGCTTCCGGACCGATATCGCCCAGCCCAAGAACAGCCGTTCCGTTACTGATTACAGCAACCAAATTGCCTTTGGCAGTATACAAATATGCATTTTCAACATTTTCGGCGATTTCAAGGCAAGGCTCTGCTACTCCGGGAGAGTAGGCCAGCGAAAGGTCCCGCTGAGTGCTTGTTTCCTTGGTTGGAATTACCTGGATTTTCCCAGGTCTGCCCTTCGAGTGGTAATATAGCGCGTCTTCTTTTCTGATCTTTTTGTTCATACCTGTATAGCAATTATTTCGTGCTAAGGTACAAACATTAGGTTCATGCCAATGAATTTTGCGGAGCTATTCACTGCAAATTCCCCGGCGCAGGGGTCAGAAATCGCGCATTGTGTTGCCTGATGAAGGCACATCTTCTTTCTTGAAAGAGGGACTATTTACCAATTTTTTCCTTGCTTTGACGGTCACGATCCTTCTTTTGAGAATATGTGCAAAAAGCATGTAGGCCCCGAACATCGCGATATAAATGTAAAGCGAGGCAGTATTTGTAATGTCCCCGTGAAATGCGAAGAACAGTGCGGTATTCGTAATGGTCACCATCCAAAGTGAGAACGATGCCCAGAAGTGGTTTAGCCCGTTGTCCAGGAGAATATGGTGCATGTGATTGCGGTCGGCCACAAACGGGGAACCGCCTTTAAATATGCGGACAATGAATACCCGGAGCGTGTCAAATATCGGAACGATCAGCAATACCATCACGATGATCGGTGCATTGAAATATGCATTCGGATCGTGCAGGTAGCCCACATTCAGCGACAGAAATTCAACTGAGAATATTGAAAGCAGGTAACCGACGATCAGCGACCCGGTATCGCCCATGAAGATCTTGCTTGTTTTTGAAAAGTTAAACCTTAAAAAACCCAGCAACGAACCCGACATAGCGAATGCGAGGCAGCCGAAAGAAAAGTGGTCGTTGAGTATGAACCAGATACCAAACCCGAGTCCGGCAATTAAACTAATGCCGCCCGCCAGTCCGTCAATCCCGTCGATCAGGTTGATCGCATTGATGATCGCGATAAATATGAAAACGGTAAGTGGAATGCTGACATAGTCAGCTACTGCGTGAATGCCGAAGATCCCGTAAAAATTATCAACCTTAAAATTCCCCATCGCCACTAATATCAGCGAAGCGAAAATTTGAATGATCAGCTTTTTGGTAGGGTCAACTGCAAGGATATCATCTTTGATGCCGAGAAAAAACAAAATGATCACGCCCGTCATCGCGAGACTGATCAGATTGGAATCGAGAATGTTTTCAGAGTGTGGCCAGAGAAAGTAGGCGATCAGTGTGGCTGCGAAAATGGCAATACCACCAAGTGTGGGCGTTTCAGTTTCGTGTGAGCTGCGGAAACCTGGTTTTGCCGTAAGATGCAGCAGGTTAGACAGGTTAATGATAATAGGTATGGAGATTATCGACAGAAAACAAGCGATCAGAAACGAAAGGAGGCATTGGTACACATCGTGGTGGATGATGTTGCTGAAGTTTCCTTCACTTAATATCTGAAGAGGTAACTTTAAATCCATAGTGTCTGCCTTATTTATGAAGTGTAAAGAGGAAAATTCTAGTCAAATGACGTAAATTTTGTAAATATAGGAAATATCCAAGTCACCGAAATGCAAAATATTTACTGAACGTCAGGATCAGGTCTTTTTTAAAGCCTGATAAATTGAAAGATTTTCCTGATTGGTTTTAGCCACAATGTGTAAAATTTTGGAGTTAATTCATTTGTTCTCCATGCTTTAAGATCATTTCGGTTTGCCTGAATCCTGTTTTTAAACGAACTGTTACTGACCCCGCCGCTCCGCATTTTAACCAGTACCTTGGGCAGGTAGCCAATCTTGATTTCTGCTTTGTGTACAAATCTCAGCATCAGCTCATAATCTGCCGCACTTCCCAGATCCAGTCGGAACTTGCCGAGCCTGTCGTACAACTCCCGGCGCACAAAAAACGTAGGGTGTGGCGGCATCCAGCCATTCAAAAACGAACCTTTCTGATATAGTCCCGAAGTCCATTTCCTTTTTACTATTGATCCGTTTGTAAAGTCTACGTATTCCAAATCCCCGTAACAAGCTTCATAGTTACCCGATTTCATCAGTTCGACTACCTCGGAAATAACGGTTGAGAATGCGTAAAAATCGTCTGCATTTAGTATTCCGATTATTTCACCGGATGCTAATTGTATGCCTTTGTTCATGGCATCGTAAATTCCAGCGTCTTTTTCGCTGACGAATTTGCTGACTTTCCCTTCGAAAGATTTCACAATATCCTGCGTTCCGTCTTTCGAATTTCCGTCCACGACAATGTATTCGATATCAGGATAATCCTGATTTACAATCGATTCAATGCATTGGCGGATCGTGGCTGCTCCGTTATAGACAACCGTCAGTATACTTACTTTCAATGGTTTATTATTCTTGTTTTAATGTATCTGGCAGGATTTCCCTGATAAATTCCGTCTGCATCGAGATTGGTAGTAGCGACAGAATTGACTGTTAATACTGCGTGCGACCCAACTTTTACACCCGGACAAACTGTCGCTTTCGCGCCGATCCACGCGCCTTTTTCAATGATAATCGGCTTCACGATCAGGTCAAATGCGCTCTTCGAATAATTATGGTTTCCGGTTAAAAGCATGCAACCCTGTGATAAGCAGACGTTTGATTCGATTGTCACCATAGTGAGGTTGTCGATCCACACATTTTCACCGATCCAGGTATGGTCGCCGATTTGCAGGAACCAGGGATATTTGATGTTCACTTTTGGCTTGATCACAACCCCGTTTCCAATCTTTGCACCGAACATTCTCAGGATACTATTCTTGAAGCCGGAGGGGTAAGGCAAATGCGTGTGTACAAACAGGCGGCCTGTGAAATACCAGAGTAATTGTTTCACAAAACTGCCGGGCTTGTACCAGCTATTGTCATACTTTGACAGATCGGTTTGGGTTTTTAAGGTCTTTTCCATATTCCGTTCTGAAATGTTCCATGATCTGCTCCTTGTCCTTCCCGGCCCGGTAATACACTTCGTATATCTTCGCGTCGACGAGGAAGCGGTACCAGAATCCTTGTAAAAAATGCCAGATAATACCCTTCAAACCGTCCAGAAAACCAAGTTTTAGAAAATACCGGTAACTGAAATAAATGAATGGCCGGGTAAATAGCGGCATTTTTGAGTATTTCACTTTAAGATAACGCGTCCGCTGTTCCTGCGTTCCCCAGAACTTCGGATCGACGGTCGGCTTGCTATCAAAATTATATTTAATGTTCAATAAATCAATGACTTCCCTTATTGCATAATTGTTATGCTTTTGGGTCCACCAGGTCAGGTTATTGAGGTTATGATCGACGATATCGTTTTTCAGATTTTCGACCGTTCCGCTGCTGAGCTTGATATGTTCGTCCATCCACAATTCCTCGCAGGTACCGATCCCGCGGCGCCAGATCCGCAGCAGCCAGATCGGGTAGTAGCCTCCGCGACGGATCCATTTGTCCATAAATATCACGCGGCGCTTTACATACAAACCGGAAACACCCGCGGAAACCTGGCCGAGGGAGGCTTTCAGTTCGTTTGCGAGTTCGGTCGTAATGTATTCGTCGGCGTCCATCCGCATCAGCCAGGCTGTTTGGAACGGATTATTCGCAATGCCAAAATTGAATTGGAAGGAATAGGAGACCCAGGGATTCTGGATCACAGTTGCGCCGAGATTTTCGGCTATTGAAACCGTATCGTCCGTTGAAAAAGAATCGACGATAAAAATCTTGTCGGTTACCTGCTGAAGACTTTGAATGCAACGTCCGATGTGCTTCGATTCATTGTGTGTCAGTATAATGACGGATAAATCAATCATATCCAGTGTGTAACGTTTCGGACTTGCTTTTCAGCGGTTACTTAAATGCTCAAAGATAGTTGCTTTTTTGAATCTTCTTGTATTCTTCCAATAATTGATTAGCGACTACTTTGATGTCAAAATTTTCGGTTACCATGTCGTACGCACGATTTGCGACGGACAAGGCGTAAGGTTTATCTTGTAATATTTTAAGAATTCCTTCCGCTACTCCCTCACTGGTCAAGGGAGTTAGGTACGAAGCTTCATATTTTCTGATATAGTCTCCAAAACCGACGCGATCGGAGACAACCGTCGGGATTTTGCACGTCATCGCTTCCAGAACTGCGATTGAAAATCCTTCTGAATAGGACGGAAGAACGAAAAGGTCAGCGTCAGAAAATGCTTCTTTTTTATCGGTATCAGTCAGCATTCCTACCAGCTTAATGCGGTCGCCGAGCTGGTTTTTTTTGATAAATTCTTCTGTTTCCGACTGGTATCCATCGTCCGGCCCAGCCAGTACCAGTACTGCATCCGGTAATTGTTTGTGGATTTTATCAAAAGCGGGCAACAGAAGATCAAGGCCCTTTTTAATATTGAGCCTCCCCATAAAAAGTATGAGCTGTTGCTTTTCAGTAATCTGATGTTTCGCCCGGAAAATCCCTTTTTCAGGTAAGTTCTGGTAATCTGAAAGCTTCATTCCATTCGGAACGATCACCATATTCTTTGGCCGGTAACCCAGGTACCGGACCACGTCTTCCTCTTCGTCCGTATTATTGATCTGGATCAGGTCGGCTTTTCCAAGCAGCCTTTTCTGATAAAGTGCAGTGACGATCTGCTTTTTCCATTTACTGTGCGCAACCGCCCATTTGTCGAGCAGGCCGTGGATCGTGATGACTTTTGCTGCCTTGCTGGGGATCAAAAACGGCGCCAGACTTCCAAAATGCCAGATTCCGTGCATGTGCACCACATCGTATTCATCAATGTGCTTTTTGAGATACTGGTACATTTCGATGGAAAATTCCCTGTAAATATCACTTACCGGCGTAGTTCTCGCACATGGAATGAGCCGCGCGCCTTGGGGGGCGGGATACATTTTTTCGCCGGGCGTCATCGGGCTCAGGATATCAACCTGATGTCCCTGTGCGAGTACCTCGGTAGTGTGGTCGTAAATGATCCGGGCTGGTCCGCCGATCGCCCAGGTGTATGCACAAATATTAAGAATCCGCATTTGCTAGATAAGTGTATTTCAAGGCTCAGCTTACGCCTTTGCCAGTTTTTTGTAAGTCTCTACCATTTGGGCCGCGACAGTTTCCGAGGAAAAAGGCTTGATTTTTGCCAGCGAAGCTGCGCCCATTGTTTTTATTTTTTCAGGATTGTTTATAAAAAAAAGCAAAGCCTTTTCGAGTTCCTCCTGTTTTTCCGGATTGAATACGAACCCGTTTGTATTGTTCTCAACCAGATCCGCCACGCAGCCGCATTTATCAGAAACGATTACGGGCATTCCGCAAACCATCGCTTCATTGACCACCAATCCCCAGGGTTCCGATTTGCTCGGCAAAACCAGCACGTCACTCTGCGCCAGCCAGTTGGGAACCTCATACCACGGAAAACCGCCGGCGAAAATAACTTGATTACTTATTTTCAGCTCTTCCAAAAGCAATGCAAGCCGCTGCCGCTCCGGTCCGTCGCCGACGAATAGCAGTTGCCAGTTCGCCGTTTCAGGGTTCGCGTTTTTATGAACATTACTGAATGCACGGATGAGCATTTCCAGGTTCTTTTCCGGCGCCAGCCGACCCACGTAAACAAATTTCCGCGCCGTATTACCGGTTTGTTCAGCCGCCCGCCGCTTTTCAGCATTTTCAAAATTTCGCCGGATAACTTCCTCGTCGACGACCGCCGCTTTTCGCACGGTGATATCCTTTGAGTTTACGCCCAATGATTCCAGGTAATCCGCGGAAGTTTTACCAAAACAAAAAAATGCATTGGCCCGGGTTACTATAAAGCTTTTCAAAGTTTCCTTCCAGGAAGAGCGGCTGTGATCCAGCGAGGAAGATTCGGAAGAGATCACCACTTTTACACCTTTGAACCTGGCATAAAACATGAGCTGAACCTGCGCCATATCTCCCCAGCCGGTGATATTCAGTACGTCAGGTTTGAATTCGTTGAATACCTTAAAAAGTGCTTTTCGTCTTTCGCTCGTAGTTGTGCTATCCAGGCTGCGCTCAAAAAGTACCTGATAGGGATATTCGTAAACTACTGCATTGTCATTTTGCATCACGCTCCGGCTCGCTTCGTATAATGCGATCTGCGCCACGAGAAATTGACTTTCGGGATAAGATCTTCTAAAAACCTGGGAGATATCGCTGAAAAGCCTCGACTTATAATGCGCCCATAACTGATTGTGAACAACGAGTACGCGCATTACTTTTTAAGATTTAAATATTCCTGAAACAATGGGTACAAATTATCGGCCATAAAAACCTGTCCCTGGCTATTATAATGTACGAGATCCATTTTCCGATATAGTTTGGTGGAAATCGGATATTGAAATTCGTTGATCAGCCTGATATTGTTCTGTTTGGCAAATGCGATAATTTCTTCCCCCTGATCATTGAAATGCCCCATATCCACCTCGGTGATTTCCGGGTGCAGGTAAATGAAAAACGGAATATTATTGTCGCGCGCCATTTCGAAAAGCTGCTGGTATCCCGGATTGAAATCAGTACCCGGCTTGCGAATGCCAGCTTGATTGAGCTTATCTTTTTTTGCCGAATCGATTTTCACCTGGCTTGTAGAATCTGCAGGAACCGGCTCGGGTTTCGTTTCCTGGGCAACGACCGGCACGTCGGGTTCCTGAGAGAAAAAAACGGTATCAATATAATAGAAGAAAATCCAGCGGTACCTGTCCCAAAGTTCGTACAATGCAACCTTATATTGCTTGTTCGGCCAGCCAGGATCAATTCCGACCGGACTTTGGTGCGACATAATATCGTGCGCATCGTGGCTGCTCGTCACCAGGCACATCAGTTTCGCATTGAAAAGCCCGAACTTTTTAAGGTAAGCCGCCACATTATCCGGTCCCCACGAGCCCGCAGAAATATTCAATACCCGCACTCTTTGGTTGAAATCAGCCTGAAAACGCTTTTCCAGGAGGGTCGTCGCAATGCTATCCTGATCAGTAAGGCTGCCGCCGTTCACGACCGAATCCCCGATGAGCAGGATAACCAGCGTGTCCGAAGGCAGAATCTCTTCATTTCGCATTGAAAACTTATTCGTTTTCAGTACATAACCAAAGCGTTTTACATCCTGGTTGGGCGCGTATATATATTCGAAATCAGGATCGGAAACGTAGAGCGGCGAATTACAGAAACCGTATTTTACCCTTAATACAACCTCGGTTATTCCGGCGAGAATGACGATGCCAATCAAAAATCCGTATAGGTACTTTAACATTAATGGAAGCTCTTTTCTACGTCGAATGTGTGCGCAAATTTAGAATTACTTTTTCCAAATACGATTTTTTGACTTTTTGTTGAGAAATAAGTTGCCTACAACTTTACAACTTACAGGATTTTTGGAATGATAATTTAAACAGTTTAGGGAAGTACGTTAGTTCGAAATCGGATCTACGGACAAAATTATACGCTATTTAAACCTAAGACTATGAAATGGATTGAATCAAAAGCGGGTACAACAGGTGAACCCATAAAATTGTTTGTGAACGAAGTCGGCGAGGGAAAACCCGTCATTTTTATTTCCGGCTGGCCTCTGAGCCACGAAATGTGGGAATATCAGTTCAATGAGCTTCCAAAACACGGAATCCGCTGCATTGGCTACGATCGCCGCGGGTTCGGGAAATCGGATAAAACCTGGTCAGGCTACGATTACGACACACTGGCCGGTGACCTGAATGCAGTGATCGAGAATCTTGATCTCCACGATGTTACCCTCGTCGGATTTTCGATGGGTGGGGGAGAAGTGGTGCGTTACCTAAGTAAATACGGAAGTGCCCGCGTTTCAAAAGCTGTGCTAATTAGCTCGGTAGTACCTTATATGCTGAAAGGCGAAGATAATCCCGACGGCGTTCCGCAAGACCTGTTCGACGGGTTTGTAAAAGATGTAGAAGCCGACCGCCCGCATTTCCTGGCTGGTTTTGCCAAAGATTTTTATGGTATCAGCCTGCTCAACAATGCAGTAAGTGACGAGATCCTGCAGTGGCACAGCATTCTGGCATTGCAGGCATCGGGCCGGGCTACGACCCAATGTATCCGCAGTTTCAGCGCAACCGATTTCAGAAACGACTTGCCACTGATAGACGTGCCGGTACTGATCATTCACGGTGAATCAGACAAAACAGTGCCTATTAAAGTGAGCAGCGACCGCACTTCCGAAATGCTTCCCGCCGCTGAATATATCATTTACGAAGGCGCACCTCACGGACTTTTCATTACCCACAAGGAGCGCCTGAACGAAAATCTGATCCAGTTTATCAACGAAAACGTGGTTACGATCAGCAATCCTTATACAGATATCGCGAACTAGGTCATCTCGATCAGTTCAATGCGATTACCAAACGGATCCCGGAAAGAAAGTCGATTTCTATCCGGGATTTTGCTTTCATTTTTGATCTCAATATTGTGTTTTTCGAGCAATGTGCGCGCTTCCGCCAGATTATGCACCTCAAATGCCGGATGCCGGTCTGAAACACTATGATTTTTCTCAGCCCGAACATGAAGTTGAATATCGCCCATCTGAAACCAGATTGCTCCATTTGGCAAAGGATAACCCAGGTCTTTCAACTCGGGCAGGCCCAATGTATTGGTATAAAATTCCCTGGCTTCCTCTTCCTTGCCTTCGGGAATGCAAAGCATAATATGGTCTAATTTCTTAAAACTGATTTTCATCGTTGCAGGAGTGATTTTTCTATTGTTTTAATGGGCCTTTGCTGGCAGCGTTTCCTTCCTTCCAGACTGAATCTATCTTTCTCGTATTTTTAATATCCTTGGTTGGATCTGCTTCCAGTATGAGCATATCGGCAATCTTGCCTTTTTCAAGCGTACCGCTTTCTTTATCGATAAGCAAGGCGCGGGCTGCGTTTCTGGTTGCTGCCGTGATCGCCTGCAATGGGCTCAGACCGGATTCTACCATCATTTCCAGCTCCAAATGCTCCGTGAATCCCTGCGCGCGGACAGGAAATGCGCCGGAATCTGTCCCGAGCGCGACGGTAATGCCGGCGTCGGAGATCTTTTTGAGGTTCCGCATTCCGATTTTATTTGCTGCTACATTCCGCAGGTAGTCAGGCGATTTCTTGATTTTTTCACCATAACTTTTCTCTGTAATCATTTCAAATACACCCGGTTCAAGTGACGATTTGAAAAACGGATCATTCAGCCACTCCGGACTTTCTGCGTATGCAAACTGATATTCGTCCAGGGTAAGGGTAGGAATGTAAATGACTTTTTTCTGCTTCATTTTCGCTAGTAGTGCAGCATCAACTTCCTTGTCCCGGATACTGTGAGCGATAATATCCAGTCCTGCGTCGATCAGCGCGCTGGCGTCGTCGGCGTAATATAAGTGGGCGGCTACGCGAATATTTCGCCGATGCGCTTCCTTGATGATTGCCTTATATATCTCAGGCTTCATTTTCTGGCTGCCGCCACCGTGATCATCGACCCAGATTTTCACGACTGTCGGTTTAACTGCCGCAAGCTTTTCCATCATCGCCGGTACATCTTCTGGGCGCTCTGGTCGCAGCAGCAGGTTCATCCAGGAGCCGGGATTTTTGTCGGGAGTATTAAAACCGTATCCCGCAGAAAAAAGGCGCGCGCCCGGCAGTAACCCGGCGACTGTTGAGTCACGGAATCCGTTGAAGATCAGCGGTCTGTCAGTTCCCATTGCCAGCACTGCGCTTACTCCGTAGTCCTGGTATTTTTTCAATTGCCGCAACACATTCTCACGTGTGTAATTCTCTGCCGACGAAGTGGTGCCTTTCAACGTTCCAACGTGCGCGTGTGCACAGATAAGTGAAGGCATCACAGTTTTTCCGCTGAGTGAGACAATCGTTTCTGCGTTGGCTTTCAGGTTTTTACCAATTTCTTTAATGCGTTTTCCTTCGATAAGAATATCGACATGCTCCAAAGGAGCGGCGCCGGTACCGTCGATCAGCGTCACGTCTTTCAGCAGCTTTGTCCCGGGCTGAGCCCAGGCATAACCGCCTGTTGAACCTAATATTAATGCCAACAGGGAGAACCTGGCCGGTATTCGTAATGTGGCTGTCAGGATAATATGCAGTGTTTGCATGCGTGGCTGTTTTGAGTAAGAGATTTTGGTACAGGTTTTGATAAAAGCGTCATTTTTTACAAAGAACAAAAAATTAAGCTTACAGTATTAACACTGGTGAATTATGGCAAAATACTCAAAAAAGGCAAGTGAAAAGGTCGGGGAGACCTTGCACGAGCAAAAAGAAGGGAAGTTGAAATCCGGTTCCGGCAAAAAAGTCACTTCCAAAAAACAGGCGATTGCGATTGGGTTGTCGGAAGCAAGAAAAGAGGGAGCGAAAGTGCCGAAGAAAGACTAACGATCCATGTTGGCGATTGACGATCGATTATGCCGGTCGTCAATCGTCAGTCTCGTGTCCCAACTCTTTTGTCGAAGAAATTCAATGTCTGATTTAAGTTACCAAAAAACTATATCTTGTACGGTCAAAGTGTTCTTACGACCGCGTTGATATATTGAGGGCTATAATCATGAATAATTTGCGGAAGGTGTTGGTGAGTTTGTTTCGCCAGGATGAGGATCTATTTAATTTTCTTCAGGAATATGCAATGGACGGATATCTGGTTTGGGAGTATGGTAATCCTCAAAATCAATGGGCGGACGCGACGCTTTCCAGAAAACTTTCAGGCACTGCAAATGCATCTGGTCGCACAGATCTGTTAATTGATAGTCAATTCATTGCGGAATACAGGTCCCGGCCCGTCTCCGACTTTGTGGAAGGCGGACAGTTTTTGAGTCATGAGATCGAGCTGCAAGTGCATAGCCAGGATCCGGTTGCTTTTACAGTACATTCCAAACCCATTTTTCATCCCGAAAACAATTCCCTTCTGATCGTTTCCGGCTTTTCGGTAGTTGATAAGCAAGCGAATATGCCGCGTGCCATTCGCGATACGCCGCTGTACGACGTCTTCATGAAGAGCCAGTCGGTGTACGTAGTAGGTATTTCGCAAGAAGGAAATTACATCTACGCAAACGATTACTTCTGTGACTTCTACGGATATAAAAGAGAAGACCTGATCGGTACTTCTTCGCTGGCTGGCGTGGTGCCGGAGGATATTGAAAAGTGTTTTCTTGTCGGGCGCGCATGCTTTGATGTGCCGAATACGCCCCACCCGGTTCAGCTGCGCAAAGCCTCTGCCAGCAATGGCGTTAAAACCACCCAATGGGAATTCATGGGCGTTACCAATGCCCGTGGAGAAGTCACGGAGCTCTTTTGCATTGGTTACGATTTGACGAAGCAGCTGAAAGTGGAAGAGGATTTTTCAGTGCTGATCTCCAATATGCAGGACGTACTCTTCATGATAGATCGTGAAGGGATTTTTAGTTATGCATCGCCAAGCTGGCTAAATACCTATGGATACACGGTCGAGGAAACGATCGGTCATTCGTTTATGGAATTTGTACATCCCGAGGATTTTCAGACCTGCTTCGAGGCGCTGCGCATTACGATTGAAACCGGTGTGCCCGTTGCAGGCGGCGTAGAACACAGGATCCGGCACAAGAGCGGGAAATGGTCGTGGAGCAATACAACAGCGAACATAGAACCTTCCAGCAAAAAGGTGATCCTCACCAGTCACGATATAACCGAGCTACGCAATTCCAGGGAAAGATTGAAAGAGCTTGCAATAGTAGCCTCCAATACAACTGATTACATTGTTATTACAGATGGAAAGGGGCTGATTACCTGGGTGAACAATGCCTACGAACAGCAAACCGGGTATAGTCGCGAAGAAGCACAGGGTAAAAGCCCGATTGAGTTGCTGCGTGGGCCTGGCTCTGATCAGGATACCATTGAACGCATTTACGAGGAGTGCAAGCAGCTGAAAGTCGTGCAGGAAGAAGTTCTGTGCTATTCAAGGGCCGGGGATAAATATTGGGTCGATTTGAAAGTGACACCCGTATTTGACGATAACGGGGTTTGTACAAATTACGTAGCGCTCGAAAGGGACATTACCGCCAGAAAAGAATCCGATGACGAGTTGAAGCGGATCAAGGATATGCTTGAAGAGACCAACCAGATCGCGATGATCGGTGGCTGGGAGCTTCATCCAAAAACCGGGGAACTGTACTGGTCTTCCACAACAAAAGAAATACACGAGGTAGAAGAGGATTACGAACCTACTCTGGAAAAAGCCATCAGTTTTTATAAAGAAGGATTAAGCAGGGAAGCGATCGCAGAAGTAGTCGAGGATGGAATGCTCAATGCTACTTCCTGGGATATTGAATTACAGATCGTTACGGCGAAAGGCAAAGAAATTTGGGTAAGAACGATCGGGAAGTCTGAAATGGAGGGCGGTGTTTGCCGCAGGCTTTACGGTGCTTTTCAGGATATTACGACGAGGAAAATGGCTGAGGTTGAGATTCTTAACTCAGAAGCCAAGTTCAGGAGCCTGTACGATTCCACAAGTGATTCGGTGATCCTTTTTGACCGGAATGGTTACCTGGATTGTAATGCAGCTGCGATCAAAATGTTTGGGGTTGATACTGTTGAAAAGCTGAGGCAAATGTCGCTGGGGGGGTTGTCTCTGCGTGGCGAAGACGACGAGCAAACGCTACTGGGCATTTCGAACCGCCATATTGAAGCGGTTTACAAAAAAGGCAGTCACAGTTTTGAGTGGATTTACAAACGGTTTGGGGATAAAAAAGAAACGTTTATTGCAGAAGTCCTGCTAAATCTGATACACGTTAATAACCACGATATTATTCAGGCTGTTGTGCGCGACATTACCTCCCGCAAAATGGCTGAGATCGAGCTGCTGGAAGCAAGGGAGCAGGCCGAAGAAGCGAGCAAGCTGAAATCGGAGTTCCTCGCTAATATGAGCCACGAGATCAGGACCCCGCTTAATGGGGTAGTGGGATTTACGGACCTGCTCATGAAAACGAGCCTTGACGAAACCCAGCAGCAATATATGTCAATGGTTTTTCAGTCAGCGAATTCGCTGCTTGATATCATCAATGATATTCTGGATTTTTCCAAAATAGAAGCAGGCAAGCTTGAACTGAGCTGGGAGAAAACGGACCTTTTAGAAATGTGCGGCCAGGTTTCTGACATGGTCAATTACCAGGCGCAGCAAAAACATCTTGAAATGCTGCTGAATATCCCTGCAGATATTCCGCATTTCGTATGGACTGATCCGTTACGGTTGAGGCAGATCCTCGTAAACCTTCTTAGTAACGCAGTGAAATTCACATTGACGGGTGAAATAGAGCTGAAAATTGAGGTATTGGATAAAACGGAAGAGGAAGATTACACTTTCAGATTCTCTGTCCGGGATACTGGTATTGGTATTGAACCGCAGGACCAGAAAAAGATCTTTGAGGCATTTTCGCAGGGCGATTCTTCTACTACCAAAAGGTTTGGCGGCACGGGATTGGGACTCACGATTTCAAACAGTCTGCTCGGATTAATGCGGAGCAACTTGCAACTGGAAAGCGACGTGAACAAGGGAAGTATCTTCTTTTTCGACGTTACATTCACAGTAGTGGCCGGTAAGGACCTGTTCGAATGGGAAAATGTGGATGATATCAGGAATGTTCTCATCGTGGACGATAATGAGACCAACGGGCAAATCCTGCATGAAATGCTTAAAAACAAGGATATTGACTCTACTTTCGTCAAAAGCGGGGAAGAGGCGGTAGAATTGCTATCGTCTGATCCGGACTATGATATTATCTTGATGGATTGCAAAATGCCTGGTCTGGGAGGTATCGCGACGATCAGGGAGATCAGACAAATGGACAATAAAGCGGCTTCCGGTAAACCGATCTTTTTGCTGAACGATGCTTTTGAAGAGGATTCTGTTACTGCTCTGCGTGAAGAGCTGGATGTGCAGCATTTCCTCCTTAAACCCGTCAAAATCCAGCAGCTATTCTCAGCAATTTCCGGACTTAACAGAAAAGCAGGGGAGGAGTTGGATGAACAGCCTGGAAACTTTACTGAACGTGTTATCAATGAATCGGAGATCACCATTCTGATCGCTGAGGATCACAAAATCAATATGTTGCTGGTCAGGTCGATGTTGAATAAAATAGTCCCGAATGCGGTGATCGTAGAAGCTGAAAACGGGCGGGAGGCGGTTCATGCTTACCATAAAAGCAATCCCGATCTGGTATTTATGGATATCCAAATGCCGGAAATGAACGGGTATGAAGCCGCCAGGGGGATCAGGAACCTGGAAAATGGAACGCGCGTTCCTATCATTGCGCTCACAGCCGGAACGGTTGTCGGGGAGAGGGAAAAATGTATAGAAGCCGGAATGGACGATTACCTCACAAAGCCTGTGATCAGGGATACTTTGGAAGAAATGCTCCTTCGCTGGCTTGTCAAAATCTAGTTGCGGATGCGGAAAATCTATACTACCACTTTTCTTCTGGTCTTGCTGCTACTCGAAAATCTGCTCATACATTCTTTCCAAACTGCAAATGCAACGCCCAAAACAGTGCCGCCGCAATCGACGCTCACTGAACTTTATGCAAAAGCAGATGATTATGCCACGGCCTGGCCTGATTCGCTCCGGAAAATAGCTGGTCTGGTAATGCAAGAGGGAAAAAGGCTCGATGATAAAAATGCGCTCGTGCGTGGCCAGCGTTACGAGGCACAAGCGCTATGGCGGTTGGGCAGCCACGATAAAGCTATGCAAATGGCAATCAAGGCATTAAGTGATGCCGAAAAATGGAAAACTACCTCAGAGCTACCAGACATTTACGGCGTGATCGGCAACCTGCACAAAGAGAAAGCGAACTATAGCATGGCACTGGCGGCCGTTGCAAAAGGGATGAGTATTGCCAGAAGCAGGCGGGACACGGTCGGAATTATCTACATGGCGCGCCTGCAAGCGATGTTCACGCAGGGGCTCGGAGCCGACAGAAGGGACAGTATCCTGATCGATAAATCGCTGGATATGCACCTGGAAGGCTTAAAGCTGGCAGAATCGTCGCCGCGTTTTGAAAAACACACTATTGGATATTACAACAACCTAGCCCAGGTTTATGTGAAAAAGAAAGATCCCGAAAAGGCGCTTTTTTACGTAACCAAAGGGATGAATCTGGCAAAAAAACACAATCAGCTGCTTTCGCTCACTTACAGCTACACCTGGCTTTCGCAGATTTGGCTGATGCGGGAGGACAAGAAAAGGGCTATTGGTTACCTTGAATCTGCATTAAAAATCACCCAGGAACTGCATAATCCGTTTCGCGAAATGGAGGTGAACCGGTACCTGTACCGCGCACTTAGTCAGACCAGTAACTACAAAGAGGCGCTGGCCGCCTACACGCGGTATAGTGAGATCCGGGATTCGTTGCGGGTACTCGAAAATGTGAGACAGATCGGGGAGGTGCAGATGAAATATGAGGCTGATAAAAAAGACCAGCAGATTGGTGCCTTGGGTGCAGCGAACAGGAGTAAAACCCGTGAAATCATCTGGGCACTGGGCGGGCTTCTTGCATTTCTGCTTCTCTCGGTCTTTATGTTTTTCCAATACCGGACCATTTCTAGAACTAACAAGGTGCTGGCCAAAAACAACCAGAAGATCAATGATCAGGCCGAAAAGCTGACGGTGCTGATGAAAGAACTGCATCATCGGGTGAAGAATAATTTGCAGACGGTTTCAAGTTTACTCAGCTTGCAATCCAGCCGGATAACCGACGAGGATGCCAGGCAAAGTATCCGCGCCGGACAACAGCGTATTGAAGCAATGTCGCTGATCCACAAGAGCTTGTATAATGATGATACGGTTAATCTGGTGAATATGCGCGAGTATATGTGTAACCTGATCGAAAGTGTAATGCAAAGTTTCGGGATCAGTCACGAGCAGTTGAAGCTGAGCATTTCAGTTTCTGTCAGGGAAATGGATATTGATACCGCAATGCCGATCGGGCTGATCGTCAATGAGTGGATCACGAATTCGTTTAAACACGCATTCAAACATACCTCCGATCCGGAAATATCAGTTATCTTGGAAAACCGGGGAAATCTTTACCTCGAAATTTCCGACAATGGTGTGGGAATGGATCTTAAAAAGTGGGAATCTCCCGCAGGTTCGTTTGGAGTAAAAGTGGTAAAAGTGCTTTCCAGGCAACTGGATGGTAAATGCAAGGTACAAATCGCCGGTGGTACGAAGTTTATTATGGAAGCTCCGCTGCGGCAGAGAAGTACTGACGGCTAGAAAGCACATTATTTATGGAAAAGGAGATCAAAATCTTAATTGTAGAAGATGAAGGTATTCAGGCTATGGGCCTGGAAGAAACGTTGGAGCAGGCGGGTTATCAGGTGGTTGGAATCGCAGATAGCAGCGAGGAAGTGCTTGAATTTGTAGCAGCAAGCCCAATCGACCTGATTGTGATGGACATTCATATTAAAGGAGAAATGGATGGGATAGATACTGCCAAGCTCGTACGGGAGGAGCGGCCGGAAATGCCTATTATCTATTTGACTGCTTATATGGACCAGGAAACCATTCGCCGCGCAGCGGAAACCTCACCGGCTGGCTATATTACGAAACCTTACAGGCAATTGCAGCTGCTTAGCAATATTGAACAGGCTCTTGCAGAAAATAAAAAATAAAACAGGAAAGCTAAGCGATAAATGCTGTTGCCTTCCTGTTAATCAATTTGTTAACCATTAACAACCTGTCCGCCGTTAGGGTGCAATACCTGTCCGCTCATGTAGGAAGCATCCTCACTTGCCAGAAATACAAAGCAGGTAGCTACCTCACTAGGCTGGCCCGGGCGTTTGAACGGGGTATCCTTCCCAAACTCCTTAACCTTCTCAGAATCAAATGTTGACGGAATTAATGGAGTCCATATCGGCCCAGGTGCAACTGCATTCACCCGTATTCCCTGTTCCGCCAGATTCATTGCCAGCGACCTGGTGTAGGCCACGATCGCTCCTTTGGTGGAGGAGTAATCCAGTAGCGACGGGCTGCCGTGATAGGCGGTAATGGAAGTGGTATTTATGATCGAATCCCGTTCCGAAAGATGTGGAAGGGCCGCCTGGGTAAAGTAAAAGAATGAGAAAATATTTGTCTCAAAAGTAGTGGCGAGCTGCTCGGCAGAAATCTCCCTGATATCCTCTTTGGGGTGCTGCTCGGCGGCATTGTTTACCAGAATATTCAGCTTGCCAAATTCACTTACCGTCCTGCTCACTGCGTCTTTGCAGAACTGTTCGTCGCGAATATCGCCCTGGATCAACAGACAACCTTTTCCTTCGGCTTCTACCATAGCTTTGGTCTCCGCAGCATCCTGGCTTTCTTCCAGATATACGATAGCTACATCGGCACCTTCGCGGGCGAAATGAACAGCTACCGCCCGGCCGATTCCACTATCACCTCCTGTGATCAGCGCGGTTTTACCCTGCAACTTGGCGCTTCCCCGGTAGTTTTCGCGGATAATAACCGGAGCCGGATCCATTAATTCTTCTATTCCAGGCCGTACGTTCTGTGTCTGACCTTTGGTATCAATGTCGTAATCCATGTTATAATTTGTTTGGTGAAGTTGACCGCCTGGGTCAAAAACCATGTGCCAGCGCGTAGTGAGCAAATAATTTCTCACCAGAAAATAGGGGTGAAAAGCTGAACCGGCATAATTATAATAGCCGCATTCGGCAGGATATAGCACTAAAAACATAAGAATATGGCTACGAAGAAAGTAGTGATAATCGGCGGAGGCTTCGCCGGTATTAACCTGGCGCAGAAACTCTCGAAGGACAAAAATTTCCATATTACCCTGGTTGATAAGAACAACTATAATTTTTTCCCGCCGCTGCTGTACCAGGTCGCGACGGGTTTTCTGGAAGCTTCTAATATCAGTTACCCTTTCCGGAAATTTTTCCAGGGAAAAGAAAATCTCAGGTTTAGTTTGGGAGAATTTCGTCAGGTATTTCCCGCACAAAATAAGGTGTTGACCGACGCCGGCGAGATCGACTATGATTACCTCGTATTTGCCACCGGTACCGAAACCAATTATTTCGGGATGGAAAATGTAAAAAAGAATGCGGTGCCGATGAAAACGGTGAAGGATGCGTTGGCGCTGCGGAATACGATCCTGGCAAACAAAGAAAAGGCGGCCCGCATTAACGACTTGGCAGAGCGGAGAAAACTCTTATCGATCGTCGTGGCGGGCGCTGGCCCTACTGGCGTGGAAGTATCGGGGATGCTGGCGGAAATGCACAAGGGAATTTTCAAAAAGGACTATCCTGAGCTCGGAAGCGACGAGGTTGAAATCTATCTGGTCGACGCACTGCCGGTTGTTTTGAACCCGATGAGCAAAAAATCACAGGAAGAAACGCTGGCTGAATTGAAAGGTCTGGGTATTAAAGTACTGCTGGATCACGCGGTAAAGGATTATGAAAATGATGTGGTGACTTTTGCGAATGGGAAAACCATTGAGACCAAAACGCTGATCTGGACATCCGGCGTTACCCCGGTAGAGCTGCCAGGCCTCCCAAAAGAAGTTCTTGGCAGAGGAAAGCGTGTGCTGGTGGATCGCTACAATAGGGTAAAGGGATTCGAGAACGTTTTTGCGCTCGGCGACATTTGCATGATGGAAGGCGACGATGACTTTCCAAACGGTCACCCGCAGCTGGCGCAGGTCGCTATTCAGCAGGGTAAAAATCTGGCTAAAAATTTGAGTCTGATGTTGTCTGGTAAGCCGCTCACAAAATTCAGTTATGTTGATAAGGGCACAATGGCGATCATCGGTGTAAACAAGGCGGTGGCCGACCTGCCTCGCGGTTTGCATTTCAAGGGTTTTATCGCGTACTTTCTGTGGATGGTCGTGCACTTGTTCTCACTCATCCGTTACCGTAATCAGGTTAAAACGTTTTACAACTGGATGGTCGCTTTCGTTACCCGGGACCAGTCCCTGCGTTTCATCCTTGATTCGAAGCCGGACAAATGAAAGAAGCTGCCGACATATTAAAATCTTACACTGTTAGTATTGATTTAATCTATTATGATTCAGAGTATTACTGATCGCAGCGAGCATCCGTTCGAATGGATCGATATCGTTGACCCCGATCAGCAAGAGCTTGATAAACTTACCAGGAAATACAATTTGCACAGCTCGTCTATCAATGACTGGCTTCAAGTTGACCATCTTCCGAAGTATGAAAATGTACATAATTACGTCTTCATTATTTTCAGGTTGCACGCTGATAACGTGTCCGATGAAGCAGATACGGTAACGGAACTGACGGACAAAGTGGCGATATTCATGTTTGACGAACTTGTGATCACTTTGCATAAAAAAGAGTGGCTGGCTCCGCAACAAATTAAGGAAAACCAGATTAAGGAACATACCTGTGAAAATACACACCAGCTTGTAAATGAGATCATTAAAAGTTGCATAGCGACTTACGAGGCGCCTTCTTCGAAGCTCACTTCGGATATTGAGTTCTATGAAGAAAATATGTTTCTCAAAAACAGAAAACCCTCTTTACTTAAAGGACTTTACTACCTGCGCCGACAGGTGGAGGTGACCCGCCGGGTGCTCATGCTATCCCACGATATTGTTGATAAAATCGATAGTAGCGAACTTTCGAATACCTACACGCGCGACACACGCGACTTGTACGTGAAGCTTCACAACATTTATGATACGTTGTTCGAGAACATGAACCAGCTGGTAATGATCTATTTTTCAATATCGTCCCAGCGCACCAATGACATAGTGCGGGTATTGACCGTATTTTCGGTATTTTTTATGCCACTTACATTCATTGTGGGAATATATGGGATGAATTTTGAGCACATGCCGGAATTAAGATGGCGACTTGGCTATCCCGGTGTAATGATATTAATGGGCGCAATTACCGTAGGTATTTACATCTGGTTCAAAAGGCGCGGCTGGTTGTAATCGCGTCCACCTTCCCCTATAACTTTATGAAAAAGGGCTACTTAAACCAATACCTCTTATTCTCACTTCTTGCTTGTTTTCTCAGTTTGTTTAGCCATCAAAAAGCGAATGCATTCCTGATCCCGAAGGCTCCTTCCAACCTTACCATTGTTTCCGTAACTACCAGTTCTATTTCACTTTCCTGGACTGATAATGCGCTGGATGAAACGGGTTTTGAATTGGAAACTTCAACAGATGGGCTTAAATACGCTAAAATAGCCGATCTAAAATTGAACAGCGTTAGCTATGTGCACGATAGTTTAGCAGCCGGGAAGAAATTCTGGTACCGGGTTCGCTCCAAAAACGCTTCTGGTTTTTCTGCGTATTCTAATATTGTTACTGCTACTACTTTAAGTCCGATCACGATTCCTAAACCGCCGACCACCTTGGTAGCTACCGCCATCTCGGCGTCTCAGATTGCGTTGACTTGGGTAGACAATGCAACTGACGAAACCGCATTTGAAATCGAGCAATCTACCGACGGAATCACTTTTGCGGAGATTGATGAAGTTTTAAAGGATATTGTAATTTATCAAAATGTGGGACTGGAACCGGCTACAAAGTACTGGTACCGGGTCGCGGCGAAAAATAGTGCGGGGAAATCGGCATACTCCAACATAGCTACGGCGACTACCCTGCAGGTTCCCCCGGCGGCTCCAACTGCGCTTTCGGGCGTTTCAGTGTCGCAAACGCAGATTAATCTTTCCTGGACTGATGCATCGGATAACGAAACAGGTTTTGAGGTGGAACGCTCGCTGAATGGTATTACGTACCTCAAAATAGCGGCCGTGAGCACGAGTGTGACTACTTTTCAGAATACAGGGCTTGTCACGAATACATTGTACTATTATCGCGTGCGGGCTGTGAATGCGGCTGGCGCGTCGGCATATAGTAATGTGGGTTCATTCCGGACGCAGAATATTCCTGCGCCAAATCAGCCCGTGAACTTTACCGCTGTGCCAACTTCACCCGGCCTGATCCAGCTTCGGTGGGCCGCTGTAACCGGCAATGCGACTGAAACGATTATAGAAAGGACGAAGGCCAGCGATGAAAATTTCGTCGAAATTGGCCGCGTACCGGTTGCTACATTGCAATTCGAGGATCGGGAGGAGCTGGAAACTGTCGACTATTTTTACAGGATTAAGGCTGTCAATGCGGGTGGTAGTTCTCCATACAGCCTGCTTTCACTTGTGCGCGCGGCTTCCATTATCACATCGGTTGATGATCCGGGGAATGGATACGAATTGTACCTCGCGGGGAAAACATTGATCGCAAATACTCCGCACACGGGCGCCGGTGAGTTGCTGATTTACAATATGAATGGAAGGAAAATCACGGCAATCACAATCCTGAAAGCTTTGCGGCTAGACCTGAGTGGCTGGCATGCGGGCATTTACATTGCAGTAATCCGAACGGACCGGGAAGTAATATCACGCAAAATTGCCCTTTATTGAGGAAAGACCACTTACTATGAGACTATTATCCTACCCCGCGCTAGCAATTTACCTCGCATATTTCGCTGCTCCGGCAAAGGTTTTCGGACAAAAGAAAAAGGATATCTGCTCGGTGAAATTAATAAAAAGCTAGACTGATTACCGTTGCGAAACCAGTCCGAGCAGATCAGATTTTGACAACGTTTTCAATACCGAATTGTCCGTCTTTACCAGATCATTCGCTAAATCCTTTTTGGTCGATTGCAATTCCAGGATCTTCTCTTCAATGGTGCCTGGACAAATCAGCCGCACCGCAATCACATTTTTTTGCTGCCCGATCCGGTAGCTTCTGTCAATTGCCTGATTCTCCACTGCCGGGTTCCACCACGGGTCGATCAGGAATACATAATCTGCTTCGGTGAGATTCAATCCGGTTCCGCCTGCTTTGAGGCTGATCAGGAACACGCGCACATCAGGATTGTTCTGAAAATTGTTTACCCTCGCTTCGCGGTCTCTGGTCTGTCCGGTAAGGTATTCAAATGAAATATTTCGTTCGGTCAATTCAGCTTTGATCAGGTCGAGCATGGTCACGAACTGAGAGAATACCAATATTTTATGCTGCGGGGATTTGCTTTCGATCTGCTCCATTAAAGCGTCGATCTTGGCCGACGAGTTTCCATAATAGGCGTCGTCATTGAGCAGCGCGGGTGAATTGCAGATCTGCCGGAGTTTCGTCAACCCTTGCAGAATATGCAGCGATTCGCGGGGAATATCCACTTCATTTTTTGTATTCAGGAATGTGTAAAATTCCAGTTCATACGCATTGTAGATCTTCCGCTGCTCGTCACCCATTTCGCAATACAGGATCATTTCGGTTTTGTCGGGAAGCTCGGTCGCAACCTGTTTTTTGGTTCGCCGGAGTACAAAAGGATTGATGCGTCGCTGCAATTCACGCGCACGGTCATTGTCCTTAAACCGGTCTATGGGTATGGAAAAGTGGTTTTTGAACTGCGTTTTGTTACCCAGCAAGCCCGGGCAGGCGAAGGATAATTGTCCGTACAGATCGAAGGTATTGTTTTCCACAGGAGTACCTGTGAGCACGAGCTTATTGCGCGATTGAAGCAGCCGCGCCGCTTTATAACGTTGCGATTCAGGATTTTTAATAGCCTGCGATTCGTCAAGTATAATATAGTTGAATACGTATTTTTTTAGAAAATTCACGTCGGAAAGCAGTGTACCATAAGAAGTAAGCACGATATCAAAATAGTCGAAGTCGGTAATTTCCCGCTGCCGCTCGGCGCCGTAAATAGTGAGCACTTTCAGCTCGGGCGCAAACTTTTCAATCTCTGCCTGCCAGTTAAATATCAGCGAAGTAGGCATAATGATCAGACTGGTGCTTTTCCCGCGCTTCTCCTTTTGTGAAAGCAGAAATGCAATCACCTGAACCGTTTTTCCCAAACCCATATCGTCGGCCAGACAGCCGCCAAAGTCGAATTCGTCCAGAAAATTGAGCCAGTTTAAACCTTCTTTCTGGTAATCACGGAGGGACGCGCGGAGGCTGGCGGGTATTGCAACCGGCTGTATCGTTTCGAAATCGGCCAGATTTGACTTAAAAAAGGCGATCTGCGCCTGCACTTCTTTGCTTAAAACTTCTGCCTCGTACAATTCGCTGATCGCCACAAAGCTGCTTTTCGGCATTCTGATCAGCTCGCCGCTGAGCTCGCCGGCCTCAAAGAATTTGGCAAATTTATCAATCCATTCTACGGGCAATATCCCCATCGTGCCATCCCCAAGCTCCACATATTTTGTCCGGTTTTTGACAGCTTTATGTAAATGTTTCAACGTAACCTGCTGTTTTCCAAACTTGACCTGAGCGACGGTATTGAACCAATTAATCCCACTTTCGACACTCACAGATATCGAAGCTTTATTTAGGTTCAGTTTATTTTTTGTCAAAGTATTAAAACCTAAGATGCTGATTCCCTGGTGCTGCCATTCTTCAAATGCATTCAAAAACCAGTTTTCATCCAAAAACTGACCTTTGTGTAAATAGACGAAATCTTTGCCCAGCTGATCTTCAAAATCTGGATGCTGGCGGATCAATGCGGCGCTGAAACGGAGCTCCTCGCTGGTGTTGCGTAAAACCGTAAAAGGATGCCCGTGGTTATCGACCGAATAGATTTCCTTTCTCGAAAACAGCGGTACTTCCACCTTTCCATATTGCATAACCGGCGTGATCAGCACGTAGTTACCAAACTCTTCCAGGTACACCAGTTTTTTCGGCCCAGTATTGAATCCTGCTTCCTCCTTCTGGTTTTCCGTGGCGGGTTTGAGAAAGGAATAGGTGATTTTAATGCGGTTTTCGAGCTTCGAGAGCAGGTTTTGTCGAAACGATTCGAATTTGGATTCGTGGATGAAAATCTTTTGATTATGCTGCCGGAAAAACTGGATCGTATTCAGAATATCCTCCCGGTCGATCAGATAAAGTGAGTTGAGGTAGAGGACGAAATAATCGAATCGCTGCTGTACTTTTTCCAGATCGAGGTAAATGCCGTCTAAGATCAATTTCCCTGAAATATGATAGAAAGGCGGTTTATGATCAATATTCAGTTGCAGGTCGACAGGTGTTTGCTGCATTTTTACGGGAACCAGCGAGGCTGCATTCACATTCTCGGAAACTTCCGGGTCGTGGTAAAAGAAGTCAACTTTCAGAGGATTTTTGAGAATTGCCTTGAAACCACCAATATCATTATCCCGCTGTTTTTTTCTGAAATTATTTTGAAAACCAGCGATCGCTGTGAAAAACTTCACGGAGTCCGGATCTTCCGTTTTCCAAACCTGTTCCATCGGGTTCAGCGCAGTGACCGGATTTTTGATCTTACCGTCCCGGGTCGTGGCTGCTTCGTACAGTTCGGTAAAAAAGTGCTCGTAGTACTTGTTCAGGCCGATTACGACGAGCTTTTTCGTTTGAATTGAAGCATCTATGTCAACAGGCAAACCTTTACTCCGCGCCGGTACCAGGCTTTCTTGAAGCAGTGTAACTGATTTATCGTCGATCGGAAGCAGTTCTTTCAGTCGCGGCTTGATGTGCAGCTCTCGGTTCACGTAGCTCAGCTCGAAATAATCGTCGAGGTAAATCTCATTTTGCAAACCGTAATCAGCCGCAACAGTCCTGATCTGCTCATATCTGAGCCGGTGGTCGAAAAACGAGCGTAGTTGTTTGTGTTTAAGCAGATTATAAAGAACCTGGGCCTGGTGCTCACATAATTTTCGTTTCGGCTGGCTGCATTCGCAATAGATCTGGACCGAGTTCTGATTTTGCCTGATCACCACTTTAAGCACATCACCCGTAATGCCGGAAATCCGGAACGCGCCATATTGCAGGTCGATTTCATGCGGCTGAATATCAAAATAGCCGCGTTTCTCCGTTTCCGGCATGGTAACACTGTTTTGCAGGATATGCGTGGCGGTGAGGTCGGCTATATTAAAATCGGGGAAAATGAAATTATGCAGGCTGGGAGTGGCAGTATCGTTCGGCTCAATCTTTCTCATGAGGCAAAATAAACAACTAATGTCAAATGCCGAAAACAAATGCATTGGTACGGATATTAAGGCGAAATTATCGAAATTGAGAATTGAATAGGAGTGTTGATTTTTGGTTTAATACAAAACTATAAGGAAATGGAAATAGGAATAGCAGCCGATCACGGCGGGTACGAGCTGAAAGAATTTTTGAAAAAGTATCTGGAAGAAAAGGGACACACGATCAAAGACTTTGGTGCATTTGCATTGGATAACCAGGACGATTATCCGGACTATGTGATTCCGCTGGCGCAGGCAATTGTCTCGCAAAACGTGGAAAGAGGCATCGCCGTATGTGGCAGTGGGGTAGGCGCTTCCGTGGTTGCCAATAAGGTTTCAGGCGTTCGCGCGGCGCTGATCAACGATCACTTTTCGGCACACCAGGGCGTGGAAGACGATGATTTGAATTTGCTTTGTCTGGGCGGCAGGGTGACGGGTAATATGGCTGCGCAAGAGCTGGTTGAAGCTTTTCTCAATGCAGAATTCACCGGTGCAGAGCGTCACATGCGGCGGCTGGATAAGGTGAAGGCACTGGAAAAAAACGGTTAAAAATGTGTCCAGGACGCGGATTTGGCATTATTATTTTGCAAAATCGCGTAATGAAAAAACCGACACGCCCCCGTTTTGCAAAGCTTGCCGCTTTCTTTTTAGTTCTTTATTCGAGTGCTGCATTTGCTCAGCAAACAGCCGATTCAATCAAAATCCTGCCCGCTGATTCGGTAGCGACTACTCGGCCGGACACTATGATCCGGCCGCGAAAGGCACTGATCGACACAGTCCGGTACCGTTTTATCGGCGATGGTAATTTTACGCGCGGGAATGTCAATCGGAGTTTAATGGTGCTGCGCGCGGAACTCATTTTCAGCGGCCCGCTTATCAATATCGCCTCGAATCCAAGATTTACTTATGGTAAACAAAGCGGAATCCTCGCCGAGCGTGACAGTTACGTCGATCTCTTTGTAGATATTTTCAAGAAAAGCCGGACTTACGTTTTTGGTCTGGGGGTTTTGGAAAACAGCAATTTACGCCGTATTGATTTGCGGGAAATGGCGGGTGCCGGGGTTGGGTACCGACTGTTGAAAACCAAAACCAACGACCTGAGCCTGACTAATGCCATTTTATATGAATCGACCAATTTTATCGAGCGCAATACAGTAACTACAATCCGTAACTCTTTCAGGGTGAAAGGAAAACATTCGCTGATCCAGGACAAGATCCGATTTAACCACATCACATTCATACAGCCTGCGCTGAACGATATTTCCAATCTGCGGTGGAATACCATTATGTCGGTAGAGCTGCCGCTGAACAAATGGGTTACACTGCGGACAAGCTTTGAAAACTCATTTGAAAGTGTGGTTGAGGCTACCCGCAAGCGCAATGATTCCCGCATTACCTTCGGTGTTTCTGTGGGGAATAAATAATGCCGGGTTATTCTAATAAGTAAGGGGAAAGGGTGAGAAAAGCTGTCTTTGTTACGGGCACATTATATCCGTGGAAAATGTGCCTTTACAGGTTAGTCACATCACCCAATCCAAGTAATGAAAGATACACAGGATAACCGTCGCCAGTTTCTCAAAAATTCTGTCAATACCGCCGCAGGTATGATCATGCTGCCGACCCTGTCGGAAAACCTGATCGCCAAGCCAGCAATAGCAGTCGCGGAAGAAGTAAAACCTACTTATATGGCGTCCAGGATCAAGTTTTCAGTGATCGGAATGAACCACGGCCACATTTACGGCCAGGCAGAAGCGGTGATCCGCGGCGGGGGCGAACTGGTATCTTTTTATGCGAAAGAAGCAGATCTTGCTGCTGCATTTGCGAAAAAATACCCGAATGCAAAACAGGCCGGCAGTGAAGCGGAAATTTTGGAAGATAAAAGCATTCAGCTGATCCTGAGCGCAGCTATTCCCGACGAACGCGCGCCGCTGGGTATCCGCGTGATGAAAAGCGGAAAGGATTATATGGTTGATAAACCGGGTATTACTTCGCTGGAACAATTGGCGCAGGTCCGGAAAGTGCAGAAGGATACGAAGCGGATCTATTCTATTATGTATAGCGAGCGTTTGGAAAACCGTGCGACGATCAAAGCTGGCGAACTGATCAAGGAAGGTGCGATCGGAAAGGTGATCCAGACAATCGGGCTTGGGCCACACCGGATGAATGCGAATACGCGCCCGGAATGGTTTTTCGATAAAAAGCGGTTTGGCGGGATTATCTGCGATATCGCTTCTCACCAATTTGACCAGTTTCTGTTTTTTACAGGCTCTACCAAAGCAGAAATCGTAGCTTCTCAGGTTGGGAATGTTGGCCACCCGCAATATCCGAA
The DNA here is from genome assembly GCF_021390335.1 of Dyadobacter sp. CY343. Classification (GTDB taxonomy): domain Bacteria; phylum Bacteroidota; class Bacteroidia; order Cytophagales; family Spirosomataceae; genus Dyadobacter. The sequence goes on from NZ_JAJUXK010000002.1 coordinate 290,890, forward strand.
GTTTGAAGATTTCGGTGACGCGATGTTGAGAGGAAATGGTGGTGCCGGCTATATCCGCGTCGATTGGTTTACGCCCGACGGATTGAAATCGTGGGGCGACGGTCGACTTACGGTTTTAGGTACAGAAGGTTTTATCGAGATCCGTAAAAATGTAGATATTGGCGGTCGCGATGGTGGAAATCACCTTTTTCTGGTCAATAATAAGGAAACACAATATATAGATTCCAGCAAAACGGAGCTGCCTTACGGTCGCCAGCTGGTGGATGATGTTTTGAACCGCACAGAAACGGCGATGTCGCAGGAGCATTGCTTTCTTGCAACCGAACTGGCATTAAAAGCGCAGAAGATGGCGCAGAATGTTCCTGCATTAAGCTAGGAGCAGATTTTCTAGTCCAAAAAAAACCGGTGCAAGCGCATCGGTTTTTTTATGGAAGAGATTTAGTTTATTCTGAAAGTGCTTTGAATTCGTCATCCGAAAGCTCAATATCTCCTGCTTTCAGGTTTTCGTGTAAATGTTCGATAGAGCTGGTACCCGGTATCAGGAGGATATTCGGCGCACGTTTCAGCAGCCAGGCCAGCGCGATCTGCGCAGTAGTTGCATTGTGTGCAGCGGCGATCTTCTCAATCTTCGACTTTAATTTATCCGGCCCCGAAGCGAGCGGATACCACGGGATAAATGCCATTCCCTGCTCAATGGTATAGTCAAGCACTTTTTCCCAGTGCCTGTCTCCCAGGTTGTACAGATTTTGAACCGAAACAATAGGGAGCATTTTGCTTGCACGCTCGATCTGCTCGATATCTACCTCCGAAAGGCCCACATGCCGGATCTTACCTGCGGCAACAGCATCGGCTACCGGCCCGAGCGTTTCTTCAATCGGGAAGCGGGAGTCAAAACGGTGCAGCTGCCAAAGATCAATTACGTCCAGTTTCAGTCGCTGCAAACTTCCGTCGATCGTTTCCCTAATATGTTTCGGGTCGCCATTTACCGGCCATTGATTCGGCCCTGTCCGGTCGAGACCGCCTTTGGTTGCGATCAGCAGGTTTTGCGGATAGGGGTGAAGTGCGTCGGCGATCAGGACTTCGTTTGTGTGCGGGCCGTAAGAGTCGGCAGTATCGATGAAATTGACGCCGGCCTCGACTGCTTCCTGTAATACTTTTTTTGCATTCTCCCGGTCCGGCGCGTCGCCCCAGACACCTTTTCCTGTCAGCTGCATTCCTCCGTAACCCAGCCTGTTGATCTCAATTTCCCCGCCGATCTTAAATGTGCGGAGGCTTTCGGTTGTGCTCATTTTTGTTGATGTTAAAGTTTGTTGGGCATAACAATGTTTTACTGGCATTGGTTACGCCGATAGCAATATGATCAGGCAAATTGCGCGCCAGCGACCTAGGAGGGCCAATTGGCATAATTTTAGTCCCTCCGAATTGAATCAAAACCTATATAATATGGAAACCACCGTGTATGAATCCCGCGCAAGAGAACTGATCAGCGAGATCAAAAAGATTATTGAAGTAAAAGGCTTGAATCTGGATAGTGCATTGGAAGACGCCGGCATATCTCCGGATACTGCGGACAATATACTGAACCAGAATGCTATCCCTTCTCTTTCAGAATTTCTGGCACTTTGTGAAATTTCCGGCATTACCATTCATTTACCTTCCATCGAAACGCCAAATACACCTATGTAAGGGGCAGGTATCCTTCGTTACCTGGCTCAGTTCCAGCGCATTTTTGCTTAAAAACTGACCGAATAATCAATTCACGAAAAATATTTTATATTATTTTCAAATTTTTTTTCGGGTGAGGACCGTGTTAACGGAGATTTTTTGGCAAAAAAGGCTAATGGTAAAATCCACTCGGAAGATTATTTTGGTTTTTCAGCATAATGCAGAAGTTTCTACCTGTGTTAACGTTGCGGTAATATTGCATTAGTGACTCTTACATTCCAGCCAAATGTTCCTTGGCAGCAATTCGAGGATAATGAGAAATTTCAAGAGAGGAGTCTTTGAATAGTACCATTTTTTAGAATCCCAAATAGCTATTTTCTGCGGTCATTATTGGTATTTCAACCGAAGATTATTTTGTCGCGAGTGTTGCGCATTACTTGCATTCGGAATATTGTGGTATATTTGTACCTGTAAATGATACACAAAAACACAAGAACAAGTAAACCACTATTACCAATGAAAAATGCAAAAACAATGATAGCTACTGCCATGATGGTCATGTCTATCGCAACTTATGCCAACGCAAACAATACGACATATACTTTCGAAGAGAAAACAAGAGTTGCAGTATTGGACAAAGCGTTACCAGCTTCACTTCCTGTTCTGGACAGCCCTGCTCCACAGAAAGATAAATTGACAGTTGACACCAATAAACACAATGCTGACCAAAAAGCAGCAATCGTAGGGCTTCAATTAAAAGGCAGTTCTGCTAAGTAAATTGAATTGATCCTGGAAACAGGATCCGTTGAGTTTGATTTAAAAAAGGGGAGAATATTTCTTCCCTTTTTTTTGTGCCTATCCTATAAAGTTTGCTTCAAATGAGAAATCCGTACTAGCTCAAAGCATTTGCACTCGCTTTTTTTTATACCTTGACAGTATCAATATGATTGAGGAGCATAAAAAATGCCAATGAAAATTTTGCTTATTGAAGACGATCCGGGCGTCATTTCCGTCATCCAGCGCGGACTTTCAGCTTCCGGCTATGAGATTACGATTGCGATGGACGGGCAGTCGGGGCTGGAAATGGCGTTTCAGCATAGTTTCGATATTGTGGTACTTGATCTGATGATCCCGATGATCAACGGAATGGAAGTTTGCCGCAGGTTGAGGAACGCGCAATTCGCGAAACCGATCCTGATGCTTACCGCGCTTGGCACTACCGAGAACATTGTGTCAGGACTCGACGCCGGTGCGGACGATTATATGACCAAACCTTTCAAACTCGCCGAACTGGAAGCGCGGCTGCGGACTTTGACGCGCCGGGGCAAGGAGGTAGAGAAAAAGGAAGGTATTCTCAGCCTTGGAGATCTCACGCTCGATAAGATCACAAAAAGCGTCAAAAGAGGATCAACCACGATCGATCTTACTGCCACAGAATTCCGGCTGCTCGAATATCTGCTTTCAAATACCAACCGGGTACTCAACAGGATCGAGATTCTTGAAAATGTGTGGGACATTAATTTCAATCTCGGCACAAATGTGGTCGACGTATACATCAACTATCTGAGGAAAAAAATCGATAAAAACCACGAAGTGAAGCTGATACATACCGTTTTCGGAATGGGCTACGTCGTGCGTCAGGCTTATGAAGATTCAAAATAAGATTGCGCTGCTATTTACATTACTGTCGGCCAGCATTATTGTCGCGCTGAGCATATTCGTTTACATTTTCGCCACCGAGAGCATTCGGTCCAGCTTTTACCACCGGCTGGAAGTGCGTGGTGACATTATCGGACACGCGGTTTTGGAGGAAAATGAATCCAGAAAGCCAATCTATTACGATATAAAAAAGCGCCACCTGGGCGATCTGCCTATTGAGAGGCACAAGGTATTGCTGTCTTCGGTGGATATAAAAGAGAAAGCGAAGCTGCCTTTGCCAGACGATTTTTACGAGGATCTGCTCAAAAATAATGAAGCGAGATTTATCAGCAGCGACACTTCCTACGTGGGCCGGACGATCGTAAATGATGACAAAAAGATCATTGTGATCTCTTCTGCGGTGGATCTTTACGGGCTGGCAGAAATGGAGAACCTTAAAAATCTGCTCGTAATCGGATTTCTGATCGCCTTCGTTTTCATATTCACTTTTGGTAAGATCTTTTCCGACGCGATCTTCAAGCCGATCCGCCGCATTATCCGCAATGTAAAAGGGATCAATGCACATAACCTGCACCAGCGGCTGGTTATTGACAATAGTGACGACGATATTGAAGACCTGTCGCGCACATTCAACGATATGCTCGACCGGCTCGAAGTTACCTTTGAAATACAGAACAACTTTGTAAGTAATGCCTCCCACGAATTTAAAACGCCGCTTACAGTAATCAGCGGCGAAGCTGAACTCGGGCTGAGCGTTCCTGAGCTTCCGGAGAATGTGCGCCAATCTTTTGCTAATATTTACAAAGAATCCGAAAAGCTTGAACACTTGACAAACAGCATGTTAAGTCTCGCTCAAACGGGTTTTGACGGTAAAAAAGAAGAATGGGGCTGGCTTCGTATCGATGAACTGATCCTTTCAGTCAAAGAGGCAGCTGACAAAATCAGCGCTGAAAATAAGGTTAGCATCAACTTTGACCATTTACCAGAAAATGAAGAAAGGCTGGTTGTCAATGGAAATAAGGTATTGCTCAAAGCTGCATTTACGAATATCGTTCTCAATAGCTGCAAATACTCGGATAACAAACCGGTAGAAATCATCATCAGTTCGGACCAGCAATATGCGATCGTCGAGATTGTCGATGAAGGTATCGGGATCCCTGACCGTGAGATAGGGCAGATATTCGTCCCGTTTTTCCGCGCCTCTAATACGGAACGCTACAAAGGTTACGGGATTGGTCTCCCGCTGGCGCACAATATCATCAGAATGCACCAGGGAAAAGTGGATGTTCAAAGTAAAGTTGACACCGGTACCCGCTTCAAAACCTTCCTTCCGTTCAAATAAGGCACTTCTTTAATCCAGTTTTAATATTCTCATCCCATTCTAATAAGTCTCACACTGTATTATAATTTGCCTCTTAAGACAGCCTAATAACTCTGCCGTAACATTGTATCACTGATTCAATCAGGGAAAATCATTGTTAATCAAACCGATAGAGTTGTATGAAAACTGTAATGATTCCGACAGATTTTACAAATGAGAGCATTCAGGTTGCCGAAGCGATTGTGAGAGATAGTAATGAAGAGGTGAAAATTGTATTCACGCACCTTTTCCATGTTGCAGATGATATTCAGGATTTATTGTTCTCGGGCTACCGCGAAAAAGAGTTTGAATTTGTGTCTGAGGATTTCTGGGCAGATTGTAAATCGCTCAAAGAGGAATATTCCGATACGCTGAAAAGTGTAAAAATTGATTTCTTCTACGGGAATAAGCTCGCTGCACTCCGGAATTTCATGGAATATCACGAGGTCGAGAGCATCGCCTATTCGGAGAGCTATGGTTTTCCCAAATTAAATAAGAGCAGTCTGGATGCATTTCCGGTATTAAAAAAGAGTGGCGTTAAGATGATCAATGCAGATTTGATCAGCGTTTCGGCACTTGCCTAGTCGACGGAAATGCATTGATAGTGTGAGTGAATTCGTGAAAATGATAACGTGATTAATATGCTGCTCAAAAAGAACATTCCGATCCGATATATTTTCGGCAAAATAAAATATGAGATATTTTTTGTGACTATTTATGGTGTGGCGATAGAAATCATTTACCAAAACTTTCACATCACCAATATCTCAATTCCAATGACGGTTCCCACGGTGCTGGGGACGATCATATCCCTGCTCCTCGCATTCCGATCTAACCAGGCTTACGATCGCTGGTGGGAAGCGCGGATCATTTGGGGCGCGATCGTGAACGATTCACGAACGCTGGCCCGGCAGATTATCGCGTTGATGGACGAACCTTACGATTCTGAAAGTATCGACGGTTTCAAACACCGGATGATCAAAAGGCAGATCGCCTGGTGTTATGCACTTGGAAAAGGGTTGCGCAAAGACGATCCCCTGCCGCTGATCAGTAAATTCGTGACCGAGGAGGAGTATGAGTATGTTAAAGATTATGATAACAAGCACGTCGGCTTACTTCAGCTGCACGCCCGCGACCTGAAAAATGCGTTGAAGCAGGGTTGGGTCAATCCATATCAGCAGATCGAAATCGACGGTACTTTGACCCGTCTTTGCGATTCAATGGGAAAATGCGAACGGATCAAGAACACCGTATTTCCTTCGACTTATAGTTTGTATATCCATCTCGCATTGCACTTCTTCATCTTACTATTGCCTTTCGGGCTGGTGCAATTGTTTGGCTTTCTGATGGTTCCGGTACTGATCGTGATCACAGCCTGCTTTTTCTTGATCGAAAAAATGGCGATTCACTTGCAGGATCCATTCGAAAACAAGCCTACCGACACACCCGTCATGACAATTTCAAGAAATATCGAGCGCGACCTGAAACAAATGATGCGCGACGAGCAGGTACCAATGGTTTACACGCCCGATAAATTTTACATTCTGTAAACCGTCCTCAAATAGAGTAAGCGCGGGGTCCAGGCTCCGCGTTTTTTTACCCCTAAATCCCCTGTTGGGGACTTTCGTTGTCGCGTGTAAATATCGCGATCTCCCCTTCAGGGGTCGGGGGTAAGGGTTAATGTTACCCCTAAATCCCCTGTGGGGGACTTTCGTTGTAGCATGTAAATATCGCGATCTCCCCTTCAGGGGCCGGGGGTTTTCATGCCATTTCTAATATCAATCAAAATCTTATAATTCTGCTCTACCCAGTTCCCCTTGCCGCTGCCTTTGAATTTCGATTTTTTCATGAAGTCCTCGAACATGTTGAAAGCTTCGCGCGCATTTTGTTCGGAGTAAAACGCATTGATCCAGGGAGCCGGGACCTGGCTAGGCTTTACTACGCCGATTCCCGGATTGTATATTCGTAGGATACCCTCCGAAAACTCCCATGAAACGCGGTTTTGCTCCCGCGTTTTGGCAGCTTTCAATAAGTAAATATTGTGCAGCAAATAGTTGCTCAGCCTTTTCCGCAGCTGGACCGCATTCTCCGGTTTCTCAGGTTTGATCCGCCATTCATTATTTCCTTCAAAAAATGGGTCCTCCCGATAGTTACTGAGCGGTTTTCCATACTCCATCAACAGCATACTTTCTTTGGGATTAAATTCAAAATGCATGACACGAAGGCCATTCTCGGCTATTTCGAATGATATACCTACTTCCTGGGTTACCCTTTCAGATGTTAAGAAAACAGATTGCGACGTGCTATCGAAGGCCCATTTCCCGGTACTATATGCATTGTTGTCCCGGACCTGGGTAAAACTGCCGTCGGGGAAAAAGGAAATGAATAGCTCCTTCTTGCTCATTGGGGTGTTTTCCAGCGTGTTACCTTCCGGCCCGGTGGCAATCGGATCGACTTCATTGACTCCGTACATCCGCCAGGAGCCGAGGACATTACTACTTTTGGGCAAAGTGGATTCACCTAATTCCCGCAGTTCTCTTCGCACAGCCGCTTCCTTGCTGGCTCGGTAAATGATACCGCGGTGTTGCAGCATAATGATCAGAATGAGCAGGAAGACGAGTTTGTAAAAAGCCATAAAAACTTAGCGATAGTGGCAGATGACGATCCTGCGAGTAATTTTTGCGCAAAATCTTCTTATCCTGCTAACAATCGGGAGCAAAAATCAATCCGGTTAGTATCCTAAAATCCTGAATTTTTTATGAATATTATGCGGTCAGTGCCACTTTTTTTAATTTTTATTTTACTCAATTTCGGCTACGATTTCAGGCGGCCAGCAGACAAGTCCCACGAAATCAATGCAGAAGATACCCAGCTGAGAGCTGTCGCAAGCGGCGATGGTGAAACAATCAGCATTTCGAAAGGCACTGGCGGCCAGCCTATATTGGTTCAAAATGCAAAAAAAAATTTCCGTCCCTACCTGCACCCAATAGTAGCACCAGATGGAAAAGGTATCCTCACTGAATACAGCCCCAGACACCACAAACATCAAACCGGCATTTACTGGGGCTATACCCGCGTAAACGGCCGTGACTATTTTCATCATCCCGAAGCTTCGTACTGGCGAAAAGTATCCTCGCAAATCATTGAAAAGGAAGGTGTTGAGGTAAAGTGGCAAACGGTTTACGATCTGCTGGATTCCACAGGCACCGCCGTGCTGACGGAGACGCAAAACTGGTCAATGCGTGTGAAAAATGGCAAATATTTTCTGGACCTGGAATGGAATGGGGAGGCTAAGACAGATGTGACATTTGGTAAATATGATTACGGCGGGCTGTTTGTGAGAATGCCCTGGAAACAAGGAATTAAAGGCGAAGTAGTGAATGCCGCGCGGCAGAAAAATGAAAAAGCAGAAGGCCAGGCTGCCATGTGGGTGGATATTGGCATGCAGGTAGCCGGTCGAGATGACCTGGCGCACATTGCAATTTTTGACCACCCCGAAAACAAAGGTTACCCGCAAACCTGGCGTGTGGACCCGCAACTGGGCGCCGGCCCGGCGCGTGCAAGAAAAGGTGACTGGCATCTTAAAAAAGGCGAAACCGAAGTAATCAAGCACGAGCTTGTGGTATATACCGGCGAATTGAATGACGTGGAATTGAACAAAACTTTCGGTGAGTTCATCGGAAATAATGGTACTTATAATACGTCTGCACTGTGGGCAATTGCGCAAAAAGAGGGTAGGGAAGCAAAGTTTCTGAGTGCGCAGGAAGCGGTGGCGGCGATGACTATAAAAGATGGATTTCAGGTCAATGCCTGGGCTTCCGAACCGATGATGACGCAGCCCATGGCGTTTTGCTGGGATGACCGTGGGAGAATGTGGATCGCGGAAAATAAGGACTACGAGTCACGAGGAAAAGGGTTTTCGAATGCAGGAAACAGCCGCATTTTGATTTTGGAAGATACAGATCACGATGGCGTGGCAGATACCAAGAAAGTGTTCATGGAGGGTATTGCATTCCCTTCCGCGTTGGCGGTAGGTTTCGACGGTGTGTTTGTCGGTGCGCCGCCAAATTTGCTTTTTGTGCCCGATAAAAATGGCGATGATAAGGCTGATATGGAGAATATTGAAGTCCGCCTGACCGGCTGGGGAATCCGCGACCGGCACGAAACATTGAATAGTTTTCACTGGGGACCAGACGGTTGGCTGTACGGTTTGCAAGGTTTTGCAACACCTTCGAAAGTCGGCAAGCCAGTTGGGAAAGGCCAACTTTTCAAGCACAAAGATCCGTTTCCGGAGGATATGCAGGTCGAAAATGGCGTAGATATCAATGGCGGCGTATGGCGCTATCATCCTACCAAAAAAATCTTTGAAGTGGTCGCACACGGTTTCAGCAATCCCTGGGGAGTTGATTTTGATGCGAAAGGACAAATGCTCATAACTGCCTGTGTAATACCGCATTTATGGCACGTAATTCCGGGCGGGATTTATCATCGCCAAGGCGGACAGCACTTCAATCCTTATGTTTATAATGATATCAAAACCATCGCTGACCATACCCACCGCTCGGCGCATGGCGGTGCGCGTGTGTATCAGTCGGATGCATTTCCTGACAATGAAAAGGGTAAGATCTTCATGGCCAATATTCATGAACACGGTATTTTGTCGGATATACTGGAACCCAAGGGCTCTGGCTTTTCAGGCAAGCATGGGGACGATTTTATGATGGCCAACAATGCGCAGTGGGTAGGTTTTAGTATGGAAATCGGGCCGGAAGGCGCGATGTACGTGCTGGACTGGCATGATGCGGATATTTGCGGCTCAGATGTACTCAATTCTGAAACGGGTCGTATTTTTAGAATTACACCTAAAAAATCGCTCGCAGAAGATTGGAAAGGAAGGTATTCGAATTTAAACAAAATGAAGGACACTGAACTCGCCGATTTGCAGACTAGCAAAAGCGACTGGCACGGGCGTCGGGCGAGAATCATTTTACAAAACAGAGCTGGAAAAGGGAAAATGGATCCCGCTGCATTAAAAAAGTTGAGTGAAACCTACCAATCCGCAACTGACGCCGACCATCGCCTCAGAGCAATGTGGACATTGAATATAACCGGTAACCTTGATGAAAATGCATTGACAAAGGCGCTTGGAGATCAGGATCCTTACATTCGAAGCTGGGCTGTGCAGTTTTTGACAGAAGAAAGCAAGCCTTCGGCAAATGCGATCGCGAAATTCACAAAAATGGCAGTTGAGGAAAAGTCGGCCGTGGTGAGGCTTTACCTCGCGGCGTCATTGCAGCGAATGGACGATGCTGCAAAGTGGAGTGTAGCAGCTGGGTTGCTCACACATGCAGAAGATTCGGAAGACCATAATCTGCCTAAAATGATCTGGTTTGGTATTGAGCCGCTGGTGAAAGCAAATCCGGCGAAGGCACTTGCGATGGCTGAAAAGTCGAAAATTCCGATGGTAACTCAGTTTATTGCACGCCGGACCGTTGATGCGGATCAGATTGAAATGCTCGTAAACACAATTGGCAAAGTTCCGGTAAACAGGACCAATTTGCTCGAAGGAATGCGCGACGGGCTGGATGGCAGAACTGATATTAAAACGCCGGGAAACTGGAATGCGGTTTTTGCCAAACTTAAACAAGCCGACAATACAACTGCAAAACTGGCGACCGAATTGTCGAGACAGTTTGGAGATACGGAAGCTTCAAAAACCGATCTGGCAATCTTAAAAAACAAAACTGCGCCGATAGAACAGCGAAGCAAGGCTTTGCAATCGCTCACCAACCGCCAGAGACCCGAGTTGCTGAAAGAGCTGCCCGCGTTGCTGGACGACAATAAATTGCGGCTGGATGTGATCAGGAGTATTGCCGCATTTGACAACGAGCCTCTGGCCAAGTCTTTGATCGAGCGTTACCCGAAATTGAGCAATGCAGAAAAATCAGAGGCGGTACAAACGCTGGCTTCGCGACCTAAGTCTGGCTGGTTGCTGACCCAGGCTATTTCGAAAAATACAATACCCAAAAAAGACGTTCCGACTTTCGTCGCGCGGCAGTTGCGACGGGTAGTCGGGAGTGGATTTGTAGAAGTATGGGGGCCGATCGACCACGTTGCTTTCGATGAAAAGGCTTATAAAAAATACAAGAATATGCTTACCGATCAGTCAGTTGCCGCGGCAAGCAAAGCAAATGGGCGGATGGTTTTTCAAAACACCTGTGCACCTTGTCACAAATTGTATGGCGAAGGCGGTATTATTGGCCCGGAATTAACCGGCTCTAACCGCGCCAATCTGGATTATTTGCTAGGCAATATCCTCGACCCAAGCGGTGAAATCCAGGACGATTATAAGATGGTAGTAGTAACCACCCGCGATGGCCGGACTTATGTAGGGAATATCGCGAAGGAAACCGAACGGCAGGTAACACTCCGGATCGTAGGCCAGGACGCGGTGAATATCAATAAATCAGATATCCAAACAAGGGAAGTAACCCCCGCGTCGATGATGCCAACCGGCTTATTAGAAAACCTGAGCGATAAAGAAGTAAAAGAGTTGATAGCGTATTTAAAAACGAACGCACAGGTAGCATTGCCGGGGAGATGATTTTCGAGTGGGATTTTCTAACGGTAGTTTCGAGCTCTTGAAGTATAGCAGCTAGTCAATCCAGTTTTCCAACTCAATTCGTTCAAGCCTTGCAAAGTCCTGAACGTTGCGGGTTGCCAGAGTCAGTCCGTGAGAAATTGCAGTTGATCCGATAAATAAATCGAATTCGCCGATCATCCGTCCAGCTCGCCTTAAAGAAGTTTTCTGACGAGAGTATTCAGGAAAGCTTTGGCCAATTAGTAGTATTCGATCAGCAAATGTGGTGTAGAGAGATTCTAGGTTTTTCCAATTCTCAACGCGACGTATTTCAGAACCGTTTTCAACACCATACATAAGTTCTGCAATCGTAAGCTCCGAGAGATAGCATGAGGCTAAGCCAATCGATTCTATTTTGTCGATGAGATTTGCTTGGCCTTTAAATAAGTGAATGCAAATATTGGTGTCCAGCAGATATCTCATAAGTGGATATTGCGCGGCTGGTCGTTACGGGCAGAATAAATAATTGCTTCAAGCTCCTCAGCAGTTTCTTCACCTTTCCAGCTTCCAGCAAACCGCTTGAAAGCAGCGTATTGTTCTGCTTCAGTAGGCTTGTCCTGAGATTGAATTTCTTTAGCCGGGAGACCAAGACGCTGAGCCATTGCCTTCAACAATGTAAGCTGAATGGCATTTGTTGTTTCGATGGTAATTGATTGGGACATAGTGGTGTTTAGTTAAAATAAATTATCCTAAAATGCAGTTCATAACTCTAATTTAAGCAACTAGTCGTTACTGCGCAATCCCGCCAGCGGCAGAATTCTTGTATAAACGTAAGCATTGGTTGATAACCAATATTTGGTTCTAATGCGTTTTGTAGATGATTTAAGTAAATATGTGCTGGACGTGATTCACTAATCCTGGTTGCAATTTGAGAAATAGTATTGAAAAATTAAATCGCATGCGTAAAGTAGTAGGGTAGTTTTCAAACAACCTTCAAATTCTCCGCCGCCTTTTCAACAGTTTCCCTTATCCGCTTCTCGCGTGTTTCCGGCCGTTTTGCGGCGTATATCCACTGCAGGATGAATTTTCGGGCGGAGGGGGCGAAGGCCGTGAAGTTTTCGAATGCTTTTTTGTTTTTGGCAAATGCGTGTTTGAGGTCGTCTGCAAGTACTTCGTTTTCCACGTCACTGAGCTTTTCCCAGGAGCCGTTTTGTTTGGCGAGGTCGATCATGGCCTGGCCTTGCGGGCGCATTAACCCTAATTCTGTCATGCGGGCTACGCGTTCTTTGTTGCTTTTGGCCCAGTTGCTGACGGGTTTGCGTTTCGTAAAGGTCTGATAAACACTTTGTTCGTCACGTTTCATCGTTTTGCTATCGATCCAACCGTAACATAATGCGTGCTCCACCGATTCGGCATATCCTACGCTGGGAACACCGCTGTTTTTGTTGTAAATCACCAGGTATACAACGCTCGCCGTATCCGCATTTTTGTCAAGCCACTCCCGCCATTCATTGGCGGAAGCGGCTTGAATCACTTCTTTTCCGTCCTTAGTTTCCATTGTTTTCCAGAATTTCCAGATAATGCGGATTGGTCATAATACCCAGGATATTGCCGAACGGATCCACTACTGCGGCTGTCACGAATCCTTCACCACGCTCTATAATGGGTTGGTATTCAGTTGCTCCGAGTGAAAGCAGCCTTTCCAATGTGCCGGAAAGATCGTCAACATGCCAGGAAGTGATCGCGCCTGCGGGCTTACCGGCAGCACCGGGCGGGGCGTACTGAGCGTCGATGATGCCAATTTCATTTTGATAATCACCTATCCGAAACTCGGAATAGCCTGGTTTGTTGTAATAAGGCTCAATGCCAAAAACCTTTGTGTACCAATCGATTGCAGCCTTGTGGTCGGCGGCATAAATAGTCATTGTTCCAAATCCCCGAAATCCGTTTGATCCAGCCATCTTGTTTTTGTTTAGTTGATCAGTTACTGATATTCAAAGTAAAGCACGCGGTATGACAACAGTCTGTCAGGAGTATGTTGATCTTTTAAAAAATTGCATCAATCTTTTTTCAGCCATCAGAAATTTTAATCAAAAAACGGAAAAACTTAATCGTTACCCGTAAATTTTGGTACAAAAACAGTATTTTGTTGAAGCATTGCAATTTTCGCTTTATCAATTCCTGAATCAAACTGCCGGACTTATGCGCTTACGTTTCCGAATTTCAGTCTTGTTGTTCATCATATTCGCTGCGGCGTTCGGTAATGCAGGCGGCGCAATGCGTGCAGATCAACCCGAGACCTTAAAAATCGGCGCGGCTGCTCCCGATTTCAATTTGTTGGGTACAGATGGAAAGCGTTATTCTCTCAAAAGTTTTGCGACTGCAGATGTTCTGGCAATCGTCTTTACCTGCAATCACTGTCCCACCGCACAGGCCTACGAGGAGCGCATTAAAAAATTGACCTCGGATTTTAGAGCAAAAAAAGTGGCGGTAATTGCGATTTCATCCAACGATCCCAAAGCAATCCGGCTCGATGAGCTGGGGTATACGGATCTGAGTGACACTTACGACGATATGAAGATCCGGGCGAAAGATATGTCCTACAATTTTCCTTATCTATATGATGGGGACGATCAGAAAACGGCGCTCGCATACGGCCCGGTCGCAACGCCGCACATTTTTATATTTGACAAAAACCGCAAGCTACAATATCATGGAAGGATCGATGATGTGGAGAAGCCGACGGGTACACCTAATAATTTGGACGCCAGAAATGCAATAGAAGCGTTGGTTGCAGGCAAGCCGGTTCCGGTTGCTTCTACAAAAACATTCGGCTGCTCGATGAAATGGGCGGAGAAAGAATCGGGAGCGCAAAGCGAGCAGGCAGCCTGGGCCAAAGAACCCGTGAAGCTGGAAACGATCGATGAAGCGGGTTTAAAGGAATTGATTAAAAATAAAACTGATAAGCTCCGGCTGATCAACGTTTGGGCGACGTGGTGCGGCCCTTGCGTTACTGAATTTCCGGATTTTATGACAATGCATCACATGTACCGCGGCAGGGATTTCGAGTTTGTATCCATCAGCGCAGATAGTCCGGATAAGAAGGCAAAAGCGTTGAAATTTTTGCAGGGAAAATACGCTTCCAACCCTAATTACATTTTTAATGTGGAAGATAAATATAAGCTGATCGAGGCAGTAGACCCGAAATGGCAGGGCGCTTTACCTTATACATTGCTTGTGGAGCCGGGTGGCAAGATCGTGTATTCGCAGCAAGGGCCGATTGATCCGGCGAAAATGAAGAAAATGATTGTCGAGAATAAATATGTAGGCAGATTTTACTAACTAAACTATTTCAAATTTCTATAAATTCATGGAAGATCAAGACTTATCCAGACGTCGGTTTTTAGGCACTTCGGCGCTGGCAGCCGCAGGTTTCGCGCTGCTTCGCACACCTGTTATCGGCGCGCCGGCTTATATCAAAAACCTGGGCAAACCCAATTCAATGTTCAATGGCGTGCAGATTGGCGCGATCACCTATTCGTGGCGCAGTATGCCGCAGGATGCGGAAAGTATATTGAAATACTGCGTTGACTGCAATATCAGCGCGATTGAAATGATGGGTAACACGCCCGAACAATTCGCCGGCGCGCCCGAAGCACCGCCTCGTCCGAATATGACGCCTGGCCCTGACGGCAAGCGCCCGGAAATGACTGAGGAGCAAAAATCGGCTATGAAAGAATATGGTACAAAAATGGCCGAGTGGCGTGCAAAGGTTTCAATGGATAAATTCACGCAGCTGCGTAAGATGTACAATGATGCCGGCGTGAGTATTTATGCTTACAAACCCAATGCACTAGGCACTAATAATACGGATGCAGAAGTGGATTACGCATTGCGTGCTGCACGGGCGCTGGGTGCGAACCAGGCGACGGTTGAACTTCCGAATGATCCGGCTCAAACCAAACGTTTAGGCGATATAGCTGCTAAAAATAAAACTTTTATCGCCTACCACGGCCACACGCAGCAAACGCCAACTTGGTGGGATACTGCATTGGGGCAGTCGAAATTCAATGCGATGAATCTGGATATGGGGCACTACGTAGCCGCAGGCTTCGACCCGATCGATCTGATCAATGCGAAACATGAGCATATCAAAAGCATGCACATCAAAGACCGAAAATCGAAAGCAAACGGCGGCGCAAATCTGGTTTGGGGCACCGGCGATACACCAATTATCCCTGTGCTTGAACTGATGCGGACCAAGAAATACAAATTCCCGGCAACTATTGAGCTGGAATATGAAATACCGGCGGGCTCGGACGCAGTAAAGGAAACTGCGAAATGCGTAGAGTTCGCACGAAAGGCTTTGATGGCCTGATTAGGGAATTTTTAGTGGAATGCCGCTGCCGTGAGGTGGCGGCTTTTTTTGTTTTGGTCCGTTAGTTGAGCAAGAAGGGGTTAATGATCGTCATGGTGTCTTCCACCACCATTTTGTGCTGCATATCCTCCGAATACAATATATCACAGTTTGCTTCCAAAGCACCTGCTACGATAATCGCATCAAACAACTGGAAATCATATTTGCTGATCAGCGAAACGGCCAACGTCATAGTTACTCCGCCTATATCAGTGCAAATACAATCCTGCATCAGGTTCTTCCACAAATCGGTTACCTGCTCCTTACTAAATCCAAGTTTACGCTTACAGATATTTCCAACCTCGACCAGTACCTGGGGGTTTATCAAAGGGCTTTGAGATAATAAGTTTTGGGAAATGGAACGCTTGGTTTCGAGAGAATCGAATAAATAGAGGATGACATTCGAATCGAGGAATATCTTATTCGAAGTCATTCGCTTCGTCGCGGTTGAATTTGAATTGAGAGAGATCAGTCTTCGGATATACCGAATAGGTTTTTGCTATCTGATCTTTGCGCTTTTTGCCAAATATCGGTGCTTCCTTTTCAACCACAGCAATTACCCGCACATGCTCGCCGACAAAGCTGACAGGAAGATCGAGTGTGATGGATCTGGTTTCGGGGATGATGGTTTTTGTATACATATCTTATCTCGTTCCGAACAAATCTAAAAAAAATTAACCTAAAAATTTATTCGTACGAAAAATTTCCTACCTTTGGTGCGTTGGAAATTTTTGAACAAAATAATGGAACCTACTAAGTCGGAACTGGAAATATTGCAGGTGCTTTGGGAGCATGGACCTTCGACGGTCCGGTTTGTAAATGATAGGCTGAATGAGGAGAAACGGGCTGTGCAGTACTCGTCGACATTGAAGCTCATGCAGATCATGGCGGAGAAGGGGATTGTGGTGCGGGATGAGAGTAGCATGAAGCACGTATATAGTCCTGCGGAGGCGGAAGATCGTACAAAAAATGCGCTGCTGGAAAAGTTTGTCGATTCGATGTACAAAGGTTCGGCGACGAGCCTGGTGATGCAACTATTTGGTAATAAGAAGACTTCGTCTGAGGAATTGGAGGAGATCAAGCGATTTCTGAATAATCTCGAAAAATAACTAAATCTGCTGGCCATGGATTTAAGCATTTGGAATCAAGCTTTTGTAGAAAAATTCGTCCAGTCAGTTTGTCTGACCCTCATGCATTCGGTCTGGCAGGGGCTGATCGTGGCGGTATTGGCGGGCCTTATGCTGGTATTTACCCGAAAAGCCCGGCCGGCACTGCGGTATAATTTACTGGCTGGATTGCTGCTAGGTTTCATATTAATCTCAGGTGCCACATTCTGGATTGAAATCATGAGGAATAGCACGGTTGGAATTCCTGATGCGAATGGATTTGTGGGGGAGGGAAGTCAGCCAGTTTTCTTTTACAATACTTCGAGTGGATCATTTGAGAGCAGTGTAAGGGAGTTTTGGGTGAAGCCGGTGATCGGTTTTTGTACTAAAAATGCGGCGCTGATCGTCACGTTCTGGCTTCTCATCTTTATACTCAAATCGGCTACTGCGGCCAGCGGACTTATTTATCTCAGGAAAATAAAAACGCAGCGCGTTTCTGAGCCTGATGTTCAATGGAAAAAGCGCCTGCATGAGCTTTGCGGAATGCTCGGCGTGTATCAGTCCGTGCAGCTGCTCGAATCCGCATTGGTAAAAGTACCGATGGTGACGGGGTACATAAAGCCGATGATTTTGCTGCCGGTCGGGATGTTGTGTAAACTGACTACCTCTCAGGTGGAAGCTATTTTGCTGCACGAACTGGCGCACATCAAGCGCCGCGACTACCTGGTTAACCTTGTCCAGACCTTTTGCGAAAATGTGTTTTTTTTCAATCCTGCATTACTCTGGCTTTCGAGTCTGATCAGGGAAGAAAGGGAGCATTGCTGCGACGACCTTGCGATTTCAGTGATGCGCGACAGCAAATCTTTTGTGCAGGCACTGGTGTCTTTTCAGGAATATAATCTCAAAGGTTCGGGCATGGAGCTGACTTTTTCAAGAAAGCGTAACCACTTGATGGACAGGATCAAACGCATTATTTATCAAAACAATAAACAATTAAACGCCATGGAAAAATTATTTGTAACACTAAGCCTGGTCGCCGTAACGGCATTTTCGGCAGCGATGACGAAAACAGAGACACATTGGAAGCCGGCTATTCCACGCCAGACTGTTGCGCCAGCAGCTGCGCCCGCACCTTTGTCTAATGTGGCGAAAGCGCCGGTTTATAAGTTGGATACTTTGCCTAAAAAGAAAAGGAAGGCCCAATCCGGAAGTACAATTCACTCGGCCAATATCTACTCAGAACAGCATAATGTCGGTACCTACCACGTTACCTCTGACGGAAAAGAATATATGATTATTAAGAAAGACGGAAAGCTCGTCTCGCTGGTGATTGATGGCAAAGAAATTCCGAAAGAACAATATGCCGCTCACGAGACTACGCTGGATCAGATTGAAAAAGAAATCAAAATCGCGCACGAAAAGGCGGAAATAGAGCGTAAAAAAGCAGATGAAATGCGGGCGAAAGCAGATATTGAACGAGCGAAGGCAGACAAGCAGAGGGAAGAGGCAGATGTGCAGCGCCAGGAAGCGGATGTAAGAAGGCAGGCCGCCGAAGAACAGAGGAAACAAGCGGACAGGCAGCGCGCACAAGGTGACGAAATGCGCAAGGAAGCTGAAAAAATGCGCGAGCTGGCGAATCTGAAAAGAATAGAAGCCGACAAAGAAAGGGAACGCGCGGACGAACAAAGGAAATTAGCAGAGAAGAACCGCGAAGAGTACGAAAAGGAGCGGAGCAGCCGGATCAAATGATTCTTTGAAAATCGTAGCTGACAAATATCAGCTAAGTAAAAGATCCGAGCGCCTGTATTTTAATGAAAGTAACAACGATACCCATTTTACGATGCATCGCAGGACTTTCATTAAAAATACAGGCGCATTTGTTGCTGCCGGGGCCGCAATAACGCCCGGGTTCGCGTTCCAAACGCCAAATGCCAAGAACAAGCTGCCCAAATGGAAAGGTTTTAATTTACTGGATTTTTTCTCGCCCGATCCGGCATCCGCCCGGAAGCCTACCACCGAAGATCATTTCAAATGGATGAGCGACTGGGGTTTTGATTTTGTGAGAGTTCCGATGGCTTATCCTGCATATGTGAAATTTGACAGAACTAAAAATATTACGCCGGAAGAAGTATATCAGATTGACCAGCAGGCTGTTGATAAAATAGACAAGTTGGTAATGATGGCGCACAAATACAAAATGCACGTGAGCCTCAACCTGCACCGCGCGCCGGGCTATTGTATTAATGCAGGGTTTAATGAACCTTATAACCTCTGGACGGACCAAAAAGCGCAGGACGCGTTTTGCTTTCACTGGAATATGTGGGCCAAACGGTATAAAAATGTTTCTTCCCAGCTGATCAGTTTTGACCTGCTCAATGAGCCGAGTATGCGGGAAGATATGAACGATCAGCATTCAAAGAGATCCTCGGTTCCCGGCGCGACTTATAGAAAAGTCGCACTGGCAGCCCAGGATGCGATCAGAAAGGAAAATCCGAATCATTTGATCATCGCCGATGGAAACGATGTGGGCAATTCGGTCATTCCGGAGATTGCAGATCTGGACATCGGGCAAAGTTGCAGAGGCTATCACCCGGGCATTATCTCGCATTACAAAGCGCCCTGGGCGATGAAAGAAACAAATAACCTGCCCGAAGTAAAGTGGCCGGGACAGGTAGGAGAGCAATACCTCAGCCGCGAAATGCTTGAAAAATACTACAAACCCTGGATCGAACTGGCCGTGAAAGGGGTGGGAGTGCATTGCGGGGAATGCGGCTGCTGGAACAAAACGCCGCATGCAGTGTTCCTGGCGTGGTTTTCGGACGTATTGGATATTCTATCTTCTAACGGAATCGGCTTTTCGCTCTGGGAATTTTCGGGAGATTTTGGCGTACTCAACTCGCGCCGCGACGATGTGGCTTACGAAGACTGGCACGGACAAAAGCTGGACAGAAAGCTCCTTAATTTGCTAATGAAATACTAATGAGCATGTTACTGGTTCAGCTCCCCGAGCAAGCTGCGCAGATTGAGGGATTTGGTGAACATTTCGATAGAACCATCGGGAAGGTACGTCCAGAGTTCTTTCGGTCTGTCCCAATATAATTCCACGCCATTATTATCAGGATCATTGAGATAAAGCGCCTCTGAAACACCGTGATCGCTGGCGCCGGAAAGCGGGTATTCTGCTTTTAAAAGTCTGTCCAGGATTGCTGCCAGGTCTTTTCTGGTAGGGTATAAAATGGCAGTGTGAAAAAGCCCGACACCATGCTGGGGAGCAGGCGGCGCGTCTTTGCTGTACCAGGTATTCAAACCAATATGATGGTGGTAACCGCCGGCGGAAATGAAAACCGCCTGATCGCCGTAGCGTGTAGTAATCTCAAAACCCAACAAGCCACAATAAAAGTCAATAGCACGATCCAGGTCGGCCACTTTTAGGTGCACGTGACCAATACGGGTAAGGGCAGGGAGCTTATAATCCTGAGGTTCCATGATAGAGTTTTGAGGTTAGCTTTGTAAACCAAATTACATTTAGTTGCGGTAAAAAATTCCCCCGCAGCCCTTTAACCCATAGACCAATTACCTCACATTCCTATTTTATGAACCGTCGAGAAGCAATGTCCTCTATGCTGGCCGTCAGTGGTACAGGACTTTTACCAGCCGAAACTTTGAAAGCCAAACAAGATCCATTTATATACTCGCTCAATATGAGCACGTTGCGTGGCCACAAGCTGGGTTTTCGCAAAGAGCTGGAAGTAGCGTCAAAAGCAGGATATCGCTCAGTGGAGATATGGGTTAATACCTTACAGGATTATCTCAAAAATGGCGGTAACCTGAAAGAGGCGAAATCGATCATCGATGATCTCGGCCTGAAAGTAGAGGATGCGATCGGTTTTGCTCCCTGGATTGTAGACGATAGTGCCACCAGGACAAAAGCTTTGGAACAATTAAAACTGGAAATGGATCAGCTTGCCGCAATAGGTTGTCCACGCATAGCCGCGCCACCGATGGGCGCAACAACCGGAGATTCGCTCGATCTGAAAAGAGTAGCGGAACGCTATCGGACGATATTGGAACTGGGCGATACCACAAAAGTGACTCCGCACCTCGAATTGTGGGGATTTTCAAAAAACCTGAGCCGGGTGGGTGAGATACTGTATGTGGCAGTAGAAGCGGATCATCCCTCGGCAAAAGTGTTGATGGATGTTTACCATTTGCATAAAGGCGGGTCAGGAATGGATAGTGTGAAGGATGTCGGGAAGCCGCTGGTGGAGATTTTTCATATTAACGATTACCCCAAAACACCTCCGCGGGAAACTATTACCGACGCGGATCGGGTTTATGCAGGAGACGGCGTAGCGCCTCTGAAAGAACTTTTGAAAAATCTGAAAAATCCCGAAAAACCGGTGATCCTTTCTTTCGAAGTATTCAATCAGGGATATTATGCACAGGATGCATTGCTGGTAGCGAAAACCGGTCTGGAAAAAATGAAAAAAGTGGCACAAGGAGTTTAAAATTGCGTTTATGAGCGAAGTACAGATGAAGCTTGACAATAGAAAGCGCGGCGCTTTCTATATAGAGGAAGAAGGAAAGCAGATCGGAGAAATGGTGATCGGGGTGAGTGACACCACACTCACGGTGTATCACACGGAAGTTGACCCGGACAAAGAGGGTAAGGGTTTCGCGAAACAAATGTTTGACAAAATGGTGACTTACGCGCGCCAGGAACATTTGCAGGTTTTGCCGCTTTGCCAGTATGTACACCTGCAATTCAAGCGGCATCCTGAAAATTTTGAGGATATCTGGAAAAAATAGAGCTGCACAACGCAGCTCTATTTTTTATTGGCAAGTGGAAGAAAAACAATAAAATCGGATCCTTCACCCACTGTACTCCTGGCTGTAATATGTCCATGGTGATTCTGTACCACTTTTTTGCAAAGCGCCAGCCCGATTCCCGAACCCGAGAATTCGCTGCGTCCATGCAGGCGCTGGAACATCTGGAATATCCTGTCGAGATATATTTCATCAAAGCCGATTCCATTATCGGAAACTACAATGCGTGCGTAGGAAAATCCTTCCAGCGGTTTGGCAATGGACAGTACCTCGTCGGCAGTGGCTTCTCTCGATAAAAGTCTGATCTCAGAAGGCGCGTCGGGTTTACGGTATTTGATCGCATTGCTGAGCAAATTTTGCATTAACTGGGTCAACTGCGGCCGGTTTCCGTGAATTTCCGGCAGATCTTCAACGATGACAGAAGTTTTCTGTTCCTGAATCGCGATTTCCAAATCCGCCAGAATGTGACTCACCATTTCTTTCAAACCAACCGGTTGAAAATCAGTATCCCGCGTCGCCAATCTTGAATATGCCAGCAGGTCATCGATCATCAGCGACATTCTTTTGGATGCATCCTGGATCCGGTTGAGCATAAATACCCCGTTCTCGTCGAGTTGTTTCGAATAAAG
This sequence comes from Dyadobacter sp. CY343, assembly GCF_021390335.1. GTDB lineage: Bacteria > Bacteroidota > Bacteroidia > Cytophagales > Spirosomataceae > Dyadobacter. Next base: position 313,133 of record NZ_JAJUXK010000002.1, read on the forward strand.
CGACTGCAACCGTGAACCAAACGACTGGATCTTCCGGAGCGGCTCCTGCATATCGTGACTTGCCGCATAAGCAAATTGTTGCAGGTTATTATTCGAATTGATCAGCTCCGCATTGGTCTGGTTCAGTTCCGCAGTCCGCTGCTGTACCCTTCTTTCCAGGTCATTAACAAGCTGCCGGTATTTTTCTTCACTCTTTTCAAGCGCATGCCGCGACTTAACCTGCTCAGTTACATCCACGGCCATATCCAGGATCGCATAGATCTGCCCCTCGCTATTGCGAAGCGGTTTGTAGGTATAATCGTAATAAAATGTCTGTAATTCACCATCGATCACAATATCTCCCCGGGCACCTTGTTCCGAATGTGCGTCACCGGTTTCATAAATGCGTTTCAGGATTTCTACAAATGGCTGTTCTCTGAGCTCAGGCAAAGCTTCCAGAAGCGTTTTCCCGATCACAGAGTCCCCTTTTCCCCAAAGCTTCAACATAGCTGCATTTGGAATATCAATCACAAAATCCCTGCCTACAAACAATGCAGTAGCGACAGGCGCCTGCTGGATCAATGTGCGGAGGTGTTCTTCGCTGGTCTTAATGCGCTGCTCCGAGTGGACACGGTCTGTAATATCCATGACGATCCCCGACAAAGAAGTGGCTTCTCCGTGGCTGTCGAACATATATTGCCCTATCACCCTGACCCAGTGGATGGACTCATCGTCCCACACGAAGCGGGCTTCGTAACGCAGTTCTCCTGTTTCAGCGGCAACTTCGTAAGCCTTTTCGCGGATCGGCAGATCTTCCGGGTGAACGTGTTCGATGAATATGTGCCTTGTCACGTGCCTGTCTTCATGGCCGGTCAGGATCTTCGCCATGGTAGGCGAATAGATGATCTCGTCGGTTTTGGAATTAACCAGAAACGAACCTGCGCCCGACCCTTCTATGGTCATAGCAGCCTGTTTGTCAGCCCATTCTACTTTTTCATGATTGATTACTTCATCTGTTATATCCCTGGAAATACCTGCGAAACGGTAGGGCATTCCTCCATCGGTAAAATAAGCCTGGCCGGAGCAATGCAGCCAGCGGAGTACCCTGTCTTTTGCACCTATCGTACGGTACCTGATATCATACGGTGCCCTGATCTTAGGATCAAGCGAAGCGATAGTGGCGTCCCTGGCCCGTTCCTTATCATCAGGGTGGATATATCTGGAAACAATTTCGTAGTCCAGCACCTCTTCGTCCGGGTTTCCGTACAGTTCCCGGCAACGCTGGTTGGTAATTATTTTTTTGGTAAAAGGGTCAAAATTCCAGGTGCCTAGCTGGGCGGCTTCCATAGCAAATTTCAGGCTCGCTTCACTTTCGGCCCGCTCTTTTTCAAGTCGGAGCTGCTCGGTAATATCCAGCATGGAACCGACCATCCGGACCGGTTTTCCGTCTACGATAATGGTGTAGCCGCGGTCATGAACGTGGGCATAATCGCCGTTTGCACGACGGAAGCGGTAAAAATCCGACCAATGCGGCTCTCCCTGCTCAATTACCTGGTGGATTTTATGAACAACCCGTTCCTGATCGTCCGGATGAATATGGTCGTACCAGGACTGGGGGCCCTTTTGCAGATCTTGGGGAGAATGCCCGAAATTCTGCTGAATTCCTTCGTTCCACCAAACTGTGCTGTTCACAAGGTCCCAATCCCAGATCACGTCACGCGTCGCTTTTGCAACAAGCTGGAACCTTTCAATGGCAACTAAAAGATCGTCTTTCCGATCGTCAAGAGAGTTAATCATACGAATTGAGGATGCTGTAAAATGCGGGATTTTTGCATTTGAAGCATAAACACTTTATAAAAAAATCACATTAGAAGAATTCAACGAATGTTGGTTTCCCAACCGGGATCGGGCACTTATTGTTCCGGAATTATTTTGAAAAAACTGCATCGTACTTCTATTAGCGGCAATTTATAGTAAAAGAACAACACAGGTCAGCTTTTAATACAATTAGAGAAACTACATCGTCGGACTGCTAAAATACAAAATCTTATGCTGAGAATTACACATTATCCACTCGCATTGGCGCTTCTGATCCTGACAGGTTGCATCATATCGCCAGAGAAGAAACCGGTCCCGCTTTTCGACGGCAAGACCTTTGATGGCTGGGAAGGTGATACCGTAAAAACCTGGAAGATCGAGGACGGTGCGATCGCGGGAGGATCTCTGACCGAAACTGTACCGCACAATGAATTTTTACGCACAAAGAAAAGCTATTCCAATTTCATATTGAAAGTGAAGTTTAAGCTTACGGGAAATGACGGTTTTATCAATACCGGCGTGCAGTTCCACAGCGTCAGGGCCAAAGAGCCGGCTTATGAAATGATTGGTTATCAGGCAGATTTGGGAGATAAGTTCTGGGCCAGCCTATATGATGAATCAAGAAGAAACAAAACACTGATCGCACCGGATTCGGCATTGGTTGAGAAGATAGTGAAGAGAAATGATTGGAATGATTACGAAGTGCGGAGCCAGAACGGGCGAATACGAATATTACTAAACGGGACGCAGACCGTCGACTATACCGAGCCGGACAAATCGATTCCGCAAAATGGGATTATCGGTTTGCAGATTCACGGCGGCGGTAAGGCGAAGGTCTACTTTAAAGATTTGTGGATAGAAGAAATTTAGCCCGGCGTCACTTCCAGGCATTTAATAGTCTTCGTATTACTACAATTTCTGCGGTGTGATAAGAATTGTGATCGGCGATCAGCAGTGCTTCACGCAGCAGGGTCTGACCATCGCCCCAGGGAAATGCGGCAAAAAGGTCATTTGTTTCTGTGTTCAGCAATGCGAAAAATTGTTTTTGATCGTCGCGGATCTCGTTTAATGCATTTTCCCATTCCTCGTCACTTACCTGTTCACGCGCCGGTGTCCAATAATCTTTCGGCCACTCTTTTTCCTTGTACTCACTTGAAACGGAGAATTCCAGAATGTCCTTTTGCGCAATCCTTAAATGCTCAACCAGCTGCCAGATGCTGTAAGGCAGACTTTCGGGAACAACTCCTCTCAAATCCGCAGGCAGCTTTGCCGTGGCATCCCATAATGAGACGTGTGCATTTCCCTTTTCTATCAGCGTTATCAGCTCGTTGACCAGCTTTTTTCTTTCGGTTTTTTCCATCATGATTATCAATAGTCAGTCTTTTAAGAAAGCATTATTTGTTTATTTTTAGCAAAAACAACCTGTCACTATTTTCTTCTTCAAAATGAATCCTACACGTCGTAAGTTCCTCAAAAATGTGACTGCTGCCTCGGCACTCGTAGCGAGTCAGTCTGTGGCCAAGCCATTTAATATTATCAAAGACCTCAAAAAAATCAGTCCGAATGACAAAATACGTTTTGCGACGATTGGAATGGGTATTCAGGGTCACAGCGACACGAAGGCTGCTCTGCGCAGCGGGACAGGAGCCGAGTTTGTAGCGGCAGCCGACCTGTACGACGGCAGGCTCACCCGGGTCAAGGAACTCTATGGAAAAGATATTTTCACAACCCGCGATCATCGGGAGATACTGGAAAGAAAGGATATCGACGCAGTTTTGGTAGTAACCTCCGACCATTGGCACGACCATATTACCAAAGCTTCACTTGCTGCCGGAAAGCACGTTTACTGTGAAAAGCCGATGGTACACCATATCAATGAAGGTCTTTCGGTGATCGATGCGTGGAAGAAATCGGGTAAAACGATGCAGGTAGGCAGTCAGCGGATCAGCTCCTCCGCATTCAAAGAGGCGAAGCGGCTGTTTCAGGCGGGTGAGATTGGCGAGATCAATTATGTGGAATCAAACAACGACCGGTTTAACTCAATAGGAGCCTGGAATTACTCCATTCCGACAGATGCTTCCGTAAATTCAGTCGACTGGGATACTTTTCTCGGAGACGCACCCAAAGTACCTTTTGATGCCAAACGCTTCTTCCGGTGGCGAAACTACCGCGATTATGGTACTGGCGTGGCGGGGGATTTGTTTGTCCATTTGATTACGGGAGTACATTTTGTAACTGCTTCAAATGGACCTGAGCGGATTTTTTCTTCGGGAGAGTTGAGTTATTGGAAAGATGGTCGGGACGTGCCTGATGTACTGGTTTCCATTCTTGACTACCCTAAAACCGATATTCATGCCAACTTCCAAATGGTACTGCGTGTGAACTTCGCAAATGCCGGCGCGATCGCCAACAATACCCGCATTATCGGAACAGAAGGTCAGATCGAATTTACTGAGGATAACCTTATTTTGACCAAAAAGAAACTGCCGAAAGCACCCGGATTTGGCGGGTACGATAGCTATAATACATTTTCTGAGAGTGAGCAAAAAGAATTCAAGAAGCAGTATGATGCACAATATCCAGCCGAGACGCGCAAAGCGGATCCTGTAAAGGAAGTACGTTTTGACGCTCCAAAGGACGAAGATGAGCATGCTGACCATTTCAGGGATTTCTTTGATAATATTAAAAAAGGCAGTGTTGCGACCATTGAGGACCCGATTTTTGCATTCCGCGCGGCTGCGCCGGTTCTGGCTTGTAATGAGAGTTATTTCAGCAAAAAGGTGATCAAATGGGATCCGGTTGCGATGAAAATTAAGAAAAAATAACTACAACTATTATTTCCTAAATCCATGAGAGTTTCCGGTTTGTTTTTTCTTTTAGTTCTGATTACCAATTCATTAACTGCTCAGACCAGCAAAGTTTATGATCAGCTTACACTGCCGTCTAAACTTTTGAAGTCTGATAGAAAATTTGCGATTTACCTTCCGCCGGACTATGCGACTTCGGAGCGCAGCTACCCAGTGCTATACCTGCTTCACGGGGCGGGCGACGATCAGACTGGCTGGGTGCAGTTTGGTATGGTGCAACATATTGCAGATAAAGCGATTGCTGACGGAACAGCGGCCCCGATGATCATTGTAATGCCAGACGCAAATACAGGCAGAAGGGGTTATTTTAATGATGTAAAAGGAGACTGGCCATATGAAGACTTCTTTTTCAAAGAGCTTATTCCATTTATTGAGAAGAAGTACAGGGTGAAAGCGGAGAAAGAATTCCGTGCGGTAGCGGGTCTGTCGATGGGCGGCGGAGGTACGTTTATGTATGCATTGCACCATCCAGAGCTGTTTGCGGCGGCCTGTCCGCTGAGTGCGTCGACCGGCCCGATCACGTTGGAAGATGCAAAAAAGAACCTTGTGCGTAACAATCCGAATATCGCGGACTCAACTGTCGCCCGCTATTACGAAAGGCACAGTGCACTGGCGCTGATCAACAACATTCCCGACGACCAGAAAAAGGCGGTGAAATGGTATATTGACTGTGGAGACGATGACTTTTTGTATGAAGGTAACGCGCTGGTACACATTGCATTGCGTAAAAAGGAGATTCCTCACGAGTTTCGTGTGAGAGAAGGCGCGCATAACTGGAAATACTGGCGGGAATCGTTGCCTGCTGTTCTTGACTTTGTTTCGCAATCCTTTCACAGGTAACTATGCTGCAAGACGTTTTACCCGGAATCAAACAGTTTGATCTGACCGGAAAAGTGGCTATTGTGACCGGCGGCTCAAAGGGGCTTGGCTTTGCGATGGCAGCGGGCCTTGCTTCCGCCGGCGCAGATATCGTGCTGGTAAGCAGAAATGCGCTGGAAGGGGAGCGGGCTGCTGCTGAACTGTGCATTGCATTCAAAACGAGGGTGTTATCCTACTCGGCGGACATTACCCGGGAGCTGGACGCGGCCGCAATGGCGGAATTTACATTCAGTAGCCTGGGCACAATCGACATACTAATCAATAGCGCCGGTATCAACATCCGCGGCGCGATCGACGAGCTTAGCCTGGCGGATTTCAACAAAGTAATGGAGGTCAATGTAAATGGAACGTGGATTTCGTCACGTGCAGTCACGCCCTACATGAAAGAGCAAAAAGGCGGAAGGATTATCAATGTGGCCAGTACGCTCGGTTTGGTTGGATTGGCAAACCGTACGCCTTACACAGCCAGCAAAGGGGCAGTAGTGCAAATGACGCGCGCGCTTGCCCTTGAACTTGCGCCCTTTGGTATTCGGGTCAATGCAATTTGCCCGGGTCCTTTCCTGACAGAAATGAACATTCCTATTGCCGAAAGTGAGGATGCGAAAAATATCATTCTTGGTGCAACAGCACTTCAACGCTGGGGTAATTTAAAGGAAATTCAGGGAGCCGCAATCTTCCTGGCGAGTGAGGCTGCCAGTTATATGGTTGGTTCAATTTTACCGGTCGATGGCGGCTGGACTGCCAGGTAAAATGTAAGTTTTAATGTCGATTTAGTTTACAGTTATTGCTAATAGTAACTATTGACGTATATAGGTAACGATTTCAAAGAAGTGTTGCATTGCTGGTTGTTATTCGAGCTATTTAAAACATTAGTTTGAGCAATTCACTTCAACTATTTTTCACTGCAATCCGATCAATAATTGCAGCAATGCCTTTGGTTAGTTTTGCCAAATGGTATGCTTGATTCGAGATATTATCGTGCTGTTTTTCACGATTAATATCTCAATCTATGTTCAAAAATGTACATGTATGCAGGCATGCAAAAGACCTGTTTTTTCTCCTTCTAGCCGTGTTCTTCACAAATGTCGCCGGGGCACAGGATCAAACGCAGGAGCCACCTTCGTATCCCAAAGCAAATTACGATCCACTCCAACCACCGCCGGATAACAAGTTTGGCGTGCTGTACAATTGGCATCATCGACGGATTCTCGTCCCTACTCTGCACCACGAAATGCAGAGTGTTTGGTTAACAGCCTACCTGCCGTATATTGAAAATGAGTATGATCCGGGAGAATTGGCTGTTCCATTTGGGAATTACTATACAACTGCGTTTGCTCTATGTTCTCCCCGAAACCCGGATATAGGACTTTTTGCTCCCATTGAAATCACGGCAGTAGGTGAGCCGGGGGACTTAGCTATTGGCCAAGAGTTTCCTTTCGCCTCGGTAATCCCACCCGGCGCTCCTCAACTTACCTACAACGGATTGTTCGATAAGCTTCACAATTTAAATGAGCAGGAAGATCCAAGTTCGGCGTACCCCATTTTATCAAAGCATGGACCAAGTGCACTACACGCCGCTCAAAGCTTTACCAGCTTCATGCAACATTTCTTCGGGCATGGGGGAATCGATAAGGATGGTTTGATACCTATTAAGATAGTGCTAAGGAAGTCTGAACCTTCCTTCCCATTTAATTCTAAAGAAATTTATTTCACAGTTGAAAGTACGGGGGGATTACCTCTTACAAGCCAATCTGGCATAGCTTACCAAATTGGTTTTAGGCTGGCTGATTCTGTTACTCCAAGTTTGATTGGAGATGGAAATGAGGCATTTACACTTAAGACAGGATTTGGTAGTATTATGAGCCTTTCCTTCACTAATTGGGAAGATCCTACTGCTAAATTCTCGAACCCTAAATGGATTCCCAAACCTGAACTAGGGGTTCTTCCTACAAACCAATATGGCATACCATTCAACGACCCCAAGCCACATGGCCTTCCTAGCACTTACAAAGGCAAATTCTGGTATAATGGACCAGATCGGATAGTTCAAAACATTACAGTTTTGAATTACTGGTTCTATCTGCTTAATACTCAAAAGTCAGGTCATATTGATGATAACGATGAGAAAGGTTTCTTTCTGACTGAGCCTTTGGTAACGAATGATAAGCATGCTACCTATGAATTAGCGCTAAAAATCCTCTATGATGCTGTCGTAAGTGGAAAGATTTATCCAAACACAACTCTCCCTGATTTTCGTGAACTGACCTTGCAAGCTGCAGTTAAGAACAATCACCCAGTAGGTTCAGATGTTTATAAACGCATCATGACAGCCTGGTATGCAGTTAATGTAGGACCAGCGCCGTATACAAGCAATCCAAACTGTGCTGTCACTGCACAGGCGGAGTCGTGGTTCAATGGAGAGCTCAGCTTTGCGGCTATGGAAACATCACTTACACCCGATACTCAGAGTGCGAAAGCATTGCAGTTGAAAGATTGCATGGCACCCGGCACGATCGAAACACTTGAATATGATGAACAGGATGTGACGACACCCATTGTGTTCATGAATAAAAATCCTTTGGAAAGTAAGATTTATGGTAAAACTTTGGACCCGCTGAAATCAAAGGCAGCAGTAAGTATCCACAAGTTCACGATCGAGGCAAGGAATTGGTTCAGAGATAAATTTGGGCACAATGGGGTGGATGGGAATGGGAAGGTATACATATTTAACATTCTAGCAGATCCGGAATTTCCAGACACGGATCTGGCGTCATTAAGCAACTTTGCAAACTTTTATTACAATTACAACAAGAAATCCGCCTGCCGGGATGAGGTGAGTCGTACTTACTCGCTTGCCGTTAGTCTTTTCAAAAACTTTCCATCTCCAACATTAAATAACTTCAACGAGGATAACAGGATTTGGAAGGCTGGAATTGCCAACATATTCGCTTTGGCGATCAAAAGGGATTACGAACGAGCACTTCAAAATGCCAATGCAAATAATATTTGGACACTTTATGAGGAAACAGCTGACCCCGAGCTGATCATGAACTTTACCAATCCAAAGTTATCGGGACAGCCGGCTAAGTTATTTGGGGAAAACTGGAAGCCAGGGAAGATCAAAAATAACAGCGGATTTCTCAATCTGTTTTACTATCTGCTGGTGCACGGAACTGAGGACGAAAATGGGCAGGACGTAGGGCATACTAATAATGAACCGGGCAGCAAGACTTACTTTGTAAATCCCGTGAAAGAAGACCTAGTTTTGAAGGTAATCTTTGAAGCTTCGAGATCAATCGACATAAATGCTTCTCTGGAGCAATTCCGTCAGGCAACAATGACTACACTCCACGACCTGGATCCGATTCATTACCACGCTAAATCCAAGGAGCACATTGCCTTTTACGATGCATGGGCAGCGGTGCTGGGTTTGCCGGAGTACGCTTCGACATTGGCGCATTCTCCAGAAGACGGAACGAGTGTCTACCCCTGGCCAGTCAAGGTTGGGGTTGAAGTCGAATATCCTCTGTATGAAAGCTACCGGTTGTTTGAGGTTAGCAAAAGCAGCACTTTTAATGAAAACGAGTTTCCAGTCCATCGCTTTGTCAGCAATGCGTCGCCAGACCACCAGACCAGTATGAGTTATGGCGAAGTAAATCTTGAAGCAGAACAAACTTATTATGTTCGTTCCCACCTTGCGAATGGCCCGGAATCTCGTCAGCACTGCTCCACCACGGATGATCCTGCCTTTTGTGAGTCGCTGCTCAACAAAAAGAAGTGGACACTTACTTACGAACTTCATACAGAATCTGTATTAGCGCCTGTGAGTATGAGCCCGCTGAATAACAAATTGGTAGCAGCGTGGGCTACTCCATTTAACTGGGGCAGCGTTCCTGGCGCGCGCGGCTATGATATACATGTAATAGACCATACCGGAACCGTTTCGGAGCAAGATGTTGCCATAGATATTGCCTTCGACGAAGACAATTCCAGTAATCCTGCTCATACGGAGCTGGCTTTATCTAAGGATACACCGTATAGTTATGCGATTGCTGCGCGTCAGCGGCTGGGTTCCGAGAACGCCGTGCATGTGTTGCCGCAAGGTTCGATCATATTGCTAAGCGAAGAGGAAAAGGAGGCGTTTCCAAATGTCTATGGCCAGTGGACAGAGACACGCAATTTCAAGACAGACATTCCAAAGATCAAGTTACATTCACCTGCTGATGGTACGCACGTGCCTCTATTTGGTGAGGAAATTATGGTACGTGCCAAAAAGGAGTTTCTTCCGCGCGCCGACTACTATCAATACAGTTTCCGTGAGCCCTTGTATGAGGACAAGGCGTTAGAAATTGATTCGAGCTTTGCACATTACCCCATTGGAATCCAGGGGCTGATAGGTCTGGAAGACAAAAAGTCATATGAGTGGACATTTATCCAGCGCAAAAAAGCCACACCTCCTTTTATTTTGCAGGAAGAAGAAGGGGCCTCACCTGGCTGGTTTAGCTTTATCGTGGACAAGGATCTGGCTCCCAAGCCTGAGGTTGAACATATTGATTGTATAAAGGCAGGTAGTCAGCTAGCATTGCATTGGAAGGAAGTGCCAGGTGCCCAGAGTTATAGGGTGAAGGGGACCAATGCAGCTACCCAAGGAGTAGTTGCGAATTTTCAAACAGGGTTTACTGGGGCCAACATAAATGGCGCATCGGAGTTTCCTAATAAATATGTATTTACAGTGGAGGCCGGTGTCATGGGTGGTAATGGAGAGTGGATTTTTGGTCCCCAATTCGTCGGCGATTATGCTGTTTTGCCACCATCTCCATTCAACTTAAGTCCGAACAACGTAGATGGCGTGAAGCTCGGACCGAATAACTCGGTCGTATTGAGCTGGGAGCTGCCAGCCGGAATTACTACGGTGCAATTAATGGCCAAAGTTGATGGTGCGCCTTCGAAGCTAGTAGACCAGCCGATTACAGGCACAAGCTTTACATTGAACAACCTCGATTTTAACAGTCCGATTTTCTGGACTGTCACCCCGTTAGCAGAGAATTCATGTATGGCTGAAAAAATAACTGGATTCTTTAATACTGAAAAAGAGCCGATGGAATTTGATCTTGGCTTTGAGCTGAGGGTTGACAATAATGATCCACATATCACCGGTGGATTTTATCATTATCTGATTACCGTGCAGAGGCCTGATGGACAAACTGGATTTTCCGGCATTGGGACAGTCGATGCAGATACCTGGCTACAAGTTGGTTTCGTCCCAGGCGAGGGCCAACTGATCAATGGTAACGAGCTGAATGGACAATTACTGGACCAGGCTGGGGACTATGTCATCCAGCTGGAAATCCTTGATATGGCTCAATGCGATGGCTGCGCAGATCCGAAAGCCCACCCTGCCATCACTGTTTCAGGCGTAGAGTATAAACGTAAAATAGGAGAGGACGATTGGTCATTCAGTCGGGAGTTCCATCCCGAACCATCCAACCCCGTCTTCCCAAGCCGGACTATCGGTGCCAAAAAGATTATTAAGTTCCACTACGAATTCCCAAACTAAAAAGTTATGAACAAGACCTCTTTATTGAAATTTTATCTTCTGACAGCTGTATTTACTTGCGGAAAAGTATTAGCACAACAACCGGCGGAAGAGGTTGGAGCCAAACATGATAGCAAGATTTTCTTCTATCCTGACCAGCAGGAAGCTACTCTACTTTTTAGGTCAGAACTTGTATTCTTTCCAAATCCGGCCAGTAACGACGTCGCAATTACTGTGAAAGGCGTAGCTGAAAGAGTATTGGGAGAAGGATTTGAAATGAAGATTTATAACCAGGCGGGCTTGTTGATGAATAAACGCAACTGGTCAGCCGGGCAAAAGTTGAATGTTTCGAAATTCACCAGCGGAACTTATGTCATTGTTATCACAAGAGAAAATCAAATATATTCCCAAAAGTTGGTTGTCAAAAAATAGTAGTAAGTATGTAAAAAACGACAAAAGAGCTGCCGGATTTCCGGCAGCTCTTTTGTCGTGTCTAAATAAACCCACCATAACCCAACGTCACTTTACCTGCGCCTCAGGCGAGCGTTTTTCACCGGCAATTTTCAGCAACTCACCCATGCTCGCTTCCAGCTGTGCAACCCTGCCGAGCACTTTTTTGAGTTCTTCATTCTCCGCTTTAAGATCTTTCACAGATTCGATCAGATGCGGGATCAGGCCGATGTAATTTACTGCTTTATACCCTTCGGCATTCGTATTGACCAGTTCCGGGAAGATTGCTTCGATTTCCTGAGCAATGACACCAGTCTGAATACTCTCACTCAGTTTCTTGTTCGTCCAGCGGTAATGGTATCCGGTTACTTTGGAAATCTTGTCCAGGCTATTTGTAAGCTGGCTGAAATCCTTTTTGAGCCGGCGGTCCGAAACCTGGTCGAGGGCGCCGACCAGCGTTGCGCCTCCGCCTGCATTGACATAGAACCGCCAATCTTGACCCAGGTAAAAACCCATTTCGCTGTTATTTCTCATACCGACAAACGCATTGGGGTTATGCTCCGAATCATCAAAGAAAATCCCTGCTGTTTCAGCACCGTGCCTGACGCGGGGGCGCCCGCCTATATCGAGGATAAATTGTGGTATCAATACGCTATTTCCCACACCAATATTGCCGCTCCTTAGTACAGTCAATGCATTTGATAAATCCGCTGGCCCTCCTCCGTTGCCGATCTGAAAAATTCTGTCAGCATCGCGTGCGTCGGCACTAGTAGCTCCGACCGGATTATCCTGCACATTGTTATACGCCCCGAAAGTCGCTGAGCCAAAAGCTTTTGCAAAAGTATTTTGACCAGAACTGAAAGAACCGTCGCCGGACGCCTGGGTGCTATTCCCAGTTGCAATGGAGCCCACTGCGTGAGCTATATTCTGAATCCCGATCGTGGCGGATCCGTTGCCTTTTGAATTATTGTGACTGCCGACAGAAAATGCCGACTCTCCGTTGGCCTGGTTCTGTAATCCACCCACCATCGAGTTGGTTGCATTTGCTGCGCTGCCATTTCCGGCTGCAAAAGAAGCTTCCCCACCCGCCAAACTCCACGCACCGACCGCAAATGCATATTGGCCCGAAGCCTGCGTATTGTATCCGAAAGCCGTCGTGTATTCCCCTATGTTCACATTATTCCAGGCATTGCCAGTGATTAATCCCGCGCGGAAAGCGGCTTTTTTAGGATACCAGATTAGCCTGGTGCCCGGTAGCTGATCAGGAAGCGGCGGCCCGAATTGGAAATCGCCGCTTTGGACGATGGCATCGTAATCCTTCCATCCGTCTGCCTGTTTTGCATGAATAGCATAAGGTACACTCAGCAATTGCGTCGACCCAAGGCTGACATAGTTCTCGCCTCCTGTTATATCAATCTCAATGTTTATCTGGTAGGAGCCCGATTGCCAGTTGATGGTGAAGAAATTTCCACTTATCAGTTCCCCTGATCCAACCTGCAAAGTGAAAATTCCGTGCGCATTTGTCTGTACACTATGCTTTTCACGGAAAACGTAAGGGTTCAAAAGCGGATGAATGCCCAGCCTTACAGAGACATTTTGATTAGCGACGACCTTTCCGGCCGCATCTCTGGCTACTCCCTGAAAATTAAAATAGTTGCGTGGAAGTTGGGCATGACATGTAAATGCGAGGCAAATGCACAGCAGCGCCATTGTAAAATAGGTTTTTCTCATAGTACCTTAAAAATTAGTGTGAACTGAAAGCGTTCCGGAACGTCCGGTCGCGAAAGGTCAATAGCGCTCAATGTAGGGGCGTTCCGCAATAAGAAGAGAATGCGATTACTCAGAGTCCACGCTGAGTGAAGCAACGGTGACGGCGCCGGGAGAAGGCGCGGAAACGAAATAGGATTACGGCATTATAAACCTGCAATTATCTAAACTGTACCCGGTATACGTCAAGTAACCTATGGTTAATTTCCAAGAAATCATAGTCAGATAGCTGGAATCCTTGTTTATGTGAATAATTTCATATCTTTTTGTACCCGCAGTTACGTTCTTGGATAATACGAAGAACCGATAGTTTGAAATGAGTATCCCTTTCTTTTTGCATTTACCCACCTCAAAAATTTCTTGACCAATAATCCTGACAACGATTTCGTTCTTGGGAAATAAACAGTATGTAACTTTTTGTTGAATTAATTGTGTATAAAAGACACAGACAAAGGAGGTGAATGACGGAGCAGTGTGACAGCAGAATTTAATGTTTTACCTATTTTTTTACTATCTACCAAATTTTACTTAATCTATGAGAATTTCTAAAAGAAGGGACCGGAACCTGACACGGTACTTTTATTCTCTTGTCCTGACCTTTCTGGTCAGCGTAGGCGCATTCGCACAGGATGTGGCACTCAAGGGAAAAGTTAATGATGAACAGGGGCAGGGCCTGCCCGGTGTGAGTGTGGTTGTGAAGGGGACTACGGTCGGTACAGTGACTGACCTGGAAGGAAATTATACGGTAAATGTACCGGGATCTGCGACACTGGTTTTTTCTTTTATCGGTTATATCACCCAGGAAATTCCGCTGGGAAACAGGGCGAGCCTGGATGTTAAAATGCTTGCAGATACCAAAGCACTCGACGAAGTAGTTGTTGTAGGTTATGGTACTGCGAAAAAAGCAACCCTAACAGGTTCAGTTACAGCAGTAAAAGGAGCTGAGCTTCAAAAAGCACCGGCAGCCAACCTCTCCAATACATTGGGCGGTCGCTTACCGGGTGTTTCTACTGTGCAGGCGAGCGGCGAGCCGGGTTATGACGGGTCCGCAATTCGTATCCGCGGTACCAACTCCCTGGGTAACAGCAATGCATTGATCGTTGTGGACGGAGTACCTAACCGTAGTGGTGGTCTCGACCGTTTGAATCCTGCTGATATCGAAAGTATCTCTGTTTTAAAAGATGCGGCAGCCGCGATTTACGGTTCCCGCGCTGGTAACGGGGTTATTTTGATCACAACTAAAAGAGGAAAAACGGGCAAACCACAGCTGGCTTACGATTTGAATATGGGTATAGCACAACCAACGCGCCTGCCTGAAATGTCAAATGCAGCTGAATATGCGACGATCCGTAACGAGTTGCAGATCTATGATAACCTGCCTGTGGGACAGTGGGGCGGTGCTTTGCAGGGATTCAATACAAATGGGGCTTACACACGTACCGACAACGGAAATGTGCTGAGCGCGGTATATACTCCTGCTGATCTTCAAGCTTTTAGAAACGGAAGCGATCCTTTGATCCACCCAAATACAGACTGGTATAGCGAGGTGATCCGGAAATGGTCACCGCAGCAGCGCCACAACCTGCAATTGACTGGTGGTAGCGAGAATATAAAGTACCTGGCTTCCCTTGGTTATATCAATCAGGAGGGTAACTATGTGAACTCTGCGACCGGTTACAAACAATATGATATGCGTATCAATCTTGATACCAAAATCAATAAATATGTAAGTGCGAATCTGGGTGTTGCATTGCGTGAAGAATTCCGTCACTTCCCGAATGGTGGAGGTGCAGGTGATATCTTCCGGATGTTGATGCGCGGAAAGCCTACTGAAATCGCAATCTGGCCAGACGGTCGGCCGGGACGTGATATTGAAAATGGTCAGAACCCTGCGATCATTACGACCAATGCAACTGGTTATAATAACGACAAGAGAGACTATATTCAAACAAATGGTACGATCGAGGCGCTTATTCCGGGTGTGGAAGGTTTGAAAGTAACAGCGATGGCCGCTTTGGATAAGCAGTTGCGCCGCCAGAAATCTTTCCAGAAGCCTTGGACGCTTTACAACTGGGATAAAACGACTTACGAGGCTGACGGTGTTACGCCGGTTCTGGTAGGATCAGTTCGTTCTACATTCAGTGATCCAAGGCTGACCGAGAACGCTTCTCAGGAGCTTTCGATCCAGCTGACAGGTCAGGTTTCTTATGAAAAGACCATTAACAATCACAATTTCAATGTAATGGCTGGTATCCAGCGTGAGACTGTTGATGCGGATGGATTTTTTGCTTTCCGTCGCTACTTCATTTCACCTGTGGTTGACCAGTTGTTCGCCGGTGGTGCTGCTGAGCAGAATATCGACAATTTTGATCTGTTCAAACGCGCACGTTTGAGCTACTTCGGTCGCGCGGGTTACAACTATAAGGAAAAGTATCTTGCTGAATTCCTTTGGCGCGTCGATGGTTCTTATGTATTCCCGAAAGAAGGTCGTTTCGGATTTTTCCCGGGCGTATCTGCGGGTTGGAGGATTTCGGAAGAGGATTTCTGGAAGAACAATATCCGTTTCATGAACAACGTGAAAATCCGCGGATCGTGGGGACAAATGGGTGCTGAGCCTTATTTGATCGGTACAGAAACACTTGCTGAATACCAGTACCTGTCTACAATGGGCTTCGGATCGTACATTATCAACGATCAGGTTGCTAAAACGCTGCTTGAAACCCGTGTTGCGAACCAGAACTTTACCTGGGAAGTTGCCAACAACTCCAACTTCGGTATCGAGGGTACGTTGTTCCGTGACCGCGTTGCTTTTGAATTCGATTACTTTGTGAACAACCGTTCCAATATCCTGATCCCGAAAGCTGGTTCAACGCCATCTTCGGCAGGTATCGACGGAAAACTTCCTCCTCAAAACCTGGGTAAGCTGCAAAACAAAGGATGGGAATTTAAAGTGAGCTACGACGGAAATGCAGGTGACTTTACCTATTCTGTTGGTGTAAATGGAGGTTATGCTAAAAATAAGATCAAGTACTGGGATGAAACGCCCGGCGCGCCGACTTATCAGCAAACTACCGGAAGACCATACACTGCGTTTCTTGCATACCAATATGATGGCGTGTTCCGCGACCAGGCTGAAATCGATGCCAACCCGTTGGATTACTCAGGTATCACAGGTTCTATTCGTCCCGGTGATATGAAGTTCCAGGATGTGAACGGAGATAAGAGGATCACGGCTGACGATAAGGTTCGCTCTGATAAAACAAACCGCCCGCAGTTTACAGGTGGTATGAATATGAATTTTGGGTACAAAGCATTCGATTTGTCACTGTTGTTCCAGGGAACATTGGGCGGGCTTCAATACATTGGCCAGACAGAATCGGGTGATATTGGTAACTACCTGAAATATGCTTATGACAACCGTTGGACGATCGATAATCCAAGCTCAACTGAGCCGCGTCTTGCCAACAGGAACAATACCTATTATACCAACTTCGACAATGCCGGAGCTAACACGTATTTCCTGAGAAGCAACAATTATTTGCGTCTGAAAAACATCGAGCTTGGCTACAACCTTCCTTCCGAAGTGGGCAGCAAGCTTGGTTTGGGTAACCTGAGAGTTTATGTTAACGGATTGAATTTGTTCACCATTGACAAAATCAAGATCTGGGATCCTGAGGCGACTTCTTCAAACGGTCAGTATTACCCTCAATCCCGCATTCTGAATGCTGGTGTACGTGTAACTTTTTAAGAAACAATCATGAAATTGAGTTATAAAAATTGGATATTTCTAGCAGCACTTGCCACAACCGGGCTCGTGTCCTGCGATACTGAATTCCTGGATGTGACCCCACCGACCGAAATTCCGAGTGAGGAAGTTTGGAAAGAAGGGCCGCTTGCAGAAGGATTTGTTACTGGTATTTACCAGGGGCTGCAACAGGGAGGTTTTAGTGAGCAAATGCTTGCATCCCTGACCGACGAAGCCGTTTTTACCCACACCGGTAGAAACATTAATACAGTGAATGAAGGAAGTTTGAGTCCGTCCAATTTGGGTTGGGTCGACGATACTTATGGCTGGGGACCTATGTACACGCGGATCCGCGCTACCAACCTGGCTATTCAAAACCTGCAAACTGCGACTTTTACAGATGAAACGCTGAAAGCGCGCCTGATGGGGGAATCGTACTTTCTGAGAGCCTATTACTACCAGCAATTGCTGCGTTACTACGGGGCTGTTCCTATTATCACCAGGGTTTACAACCTGAATGAGGACTACTCAGTGGCGCGAAATACCTACGATGAATGCATTAAGTTCGTGGTGACCAACCTGGATAGCGCCGCAATGTTGCTGAAAGGTAAAGTGGAGGTAAAAGGCCGCGCTACGGAAACTGCTGCTTTGGCATTGAAATCACGCGTATTGCTTTATGCAGCGAGTGATCTGCACGATATTCCTACTGCAAAGACAAAATCTGCGGTGATATCTTCCTATCCGAATCCTGAATTTTTGGGATACGTAAGCGGCGATCGCAAAGCACGCTGGCAAGCAGCACAAACGGCTGCAAAAGTGGCATTGGATGCAAGCACAGGCGGATACAAGTTGAATCTGACCGCCCCTGTAACTCCCGAGCAAGGCAAACAGAACTACGTGTCCATTTCAATGGGTGGTGGTAGTTTGGATAAAAGTGTGGACGGATCTGCTGCGAGCGAGATCATTTTCGGGCGCTATTTTGTAGCCAGTTTGAATGAAGCTGCGCGTCAGATGGGATTGAACAACGGACCAAACGGATACCACAACTGGGCTGGCAATACGCCGATCGGTTTGCTGGTAGACGATTACCAAATGATGGACGGAACCCCGTTTTCATGGACCAACCCGACGCACAAGGCAAGTCCTTATACAAACCGTGACCCACGTCTTTACGCAACTGTGCTTTACGACGGAGCGACCTGGAAACCACGTCCATCCGATGCAAATGATCCTGCCAACCAGATCCAGACAGGTTCCTACGACCTGCTTGACGACAAAGGCACATTGTTCAACCGCAAAGGTCTGGACACGCGCAGCAGTTCTATTGAAGATTGGAATGGTAGCCGCACAGGTTACTATATGCGCAAATTCGTTGATCCTAACCCTGCGTTGTACGATAATACCGACAGACAGAATATTCCGTGGCCGTTTCTTCGCGTAACCGAGGTTGTGTTCAACTACATCGAGGCGAGCATTGAACTGGGACAGGAAGCGGAGGCTTTGACCTGGTTGAACCGGATTCGTTTCCGCGCTGGTATGCCTGCAATTAAAGTCACAGGAACTGCATTGAGAGACGCTTACCGTCACGAAAGACGCATTGAAATGGCTTACGAAGAGCAACGCTACCACGATGCAAGACGCTGGATGATCGCGCAGGCTACATTGGGCCGCCCGCTTCAATACATTACTGTATTGGGTAAATTCAAAGCGGGACAGTCGATGAAAGAGCCTTACCGCTACAACCCGACCGTGTACAATTATACTTATACGCCGGTGGAAGAGAAGTCTCACGAAAACAGGACTTGGCTTGACAAAATGTATTTCCGCCCATTCAGTAGGGATGAAATCAATAGAAACGCCAAGTTGATACAGAATCCAGGTTACGACAAGTAACAGTGTTTCAGATTAAATAGGCAAACCCCGCGTCTGAGAAGGCGTGGGGTTTGTCGTTTAAAACCGGATTTTGAAGAAAATTCCTACAAAACGTAGAGATATGTAACCACTCAGCACTTAAATGCTTTTTTGTAAATTAATATAAATCAAATAGTTAGTCATTTTGGCACAAAGCTATTATTGAAAAAAACAAGTGCGGATGCACAGGAGTCAAATATCAATTGTCTAAAAAACATAGATTATGAAAAAGCTAATAGTATCGGCATTTACCTTAACGCTTATTTCTTTTGCCTCAGTGCAGGCACAAACTGCTGAAAAAGACGCAGCTCAACAAACTGAGACAACGACGTCGACCACTAAGAAAAATGCGAAGGAAGATAAGGTAGCGGTAAAGCCGGAAGATTTGCCGGAAGGAATTAAGAAAACCATTAAAAGCGACGATTTCGCGGGTTGGACTGTAAAGAAAGCGTTTCTGGTAACTGACCAAAAAAATACGCAATACTATGAATTGCAAGTAGCCAAAGGCAGTGAAAGTGCCAGGGTGAAATTAGATAAAGATGGAAACAATGTAGGGTAATGTGTTTATAAATAGCCTTACATTCAGATGGGAAAGCCGGAAGTTCATTCCGGCTTTTTTTGTGCCTTATCGTGCATCTTCGGACGATCTGCCTTCCGATCATTCAAACCAACCTTCAAATAAATGGATATGCCTGATCCATTTATCCCTATCTACTTTGGGCCAGTTCAATCAAAAAAATCCTGAATATGGCAAATCAAAAGACAGTTATCGATCAATGGTCTGTCAAAGATCTTGAAGATAATACTGCAATTAATGTCACAGTAGAGCATAATACAGAACTTGGAAATGCCGGTCTGCCGGGTATTCAGTTTTTAAGTATGGGGCAATTTGTCACTTTCGAGCCTAATATCGTAGAGCAATGGGCTTACCAAGCTGGAAAACTTGGCACCGAAGCATATTATCTCGAAGACAAATCTTGGGCGCGAAGTGAAGAGGAATATATCAAATATTACCTGCTAACCGGCAGTCCGCTCAAAGCGAGAATCACAGTCAAAACACGCAGTTCCAAACCTGTCACCAAAGAATATGAGCTTCCATTTTAATCTATATATCCATGAAAAAAGTAATTCTATTAGCATTGATCTGCATGAGTGTGATCGCCTGCGACAAAAAAGACGCAGCAGTACCGCAAAATGAAGTTCAATCAGCAAGCATACCTTACCGGAAGGCCGCGACAATGAGCATAGCCGGAGCAGATTTGAAAGTTGATGTTCGCGAGATTGTTGATACCCGCTGCCCCAAAGATGTGCTATGCATTACCCTGGGGGATGTTAAGATCAACTTTGATATCTCCGACGGAGCGAACCAGACACACTTAGACTTTACAGTGAAGGGAGACAAAAAAGCAGATTTTCAGGTATTCAAGTTTGGTGATAAAGAATTCATTTTGCGGGTAAGCGAAGTATCTCCTTATCCTATTTCTAATCTCGCACCGAAGCTGGAAGATTACAAAGTTGACCTCAGTATTGAAAGAAAGTGATTGTTGGAGTTTTGGTGTATAGTGTAGTAAAAGGGGCCAGACTATCTGGCTCCTTTTCTGTTTGTGAAGGTTTTGGGTTTACTAAATCGTTTTGTTGTGTAAATTGATAACTGAAAATATTTGCCGAATGAAAACGATACTATCAAGAAGAAAGGCGCTGCAAGGATTAGGAGCGACGGGTGCTGCCCTGCTACTGGATCCATTTGCTGCCGCCGCAACCCATTTACCTGCTATGCTGATCAATCGTAAGATACCATCTACGGGTGAAAAACTCCCGGTTGTAGGACTGGGTTCCTGGCAACAATTCGATGTGGGGACTTCAAAGGAAGAGCGGAGTGAACTTCGCGACGTGCTTTCAAAAATGAATGAGTTGGGAGGAAAAGTGATCGACGCTTCTCCGATGTATGGTCGCGCCGAGCAGGTGATCGGCGATCTGACGAGCGAGCTCAAACTCAACGACCAGTTTTTCTTCGCCACCAAAGTCTGGACCAGCGGCCGGCAGGCAGGTATTGATCAAATGAATGATTCGCTAAAAAAAATGAAACGCTCCAAACTGGATCTCATGCAAATACATAATTTGCTTGATTGGGAAACGCATTTGAAAACGCTCAAAGACTGGAAGGCGCAGGGGAAAATCAGGTACATAGGGATCACGCATTACACGGATTCCGCGCATTCAAAACTGGAACAGATCGTGAAATCGAAGGCGGTGGATTTCGTGCAGTTTAACTATTCCATAAGGTCCAGAAATGCGGAAACGAGCCTGCTGAATGCAGCGAAAGACAATAACGTGGCCGTTTTGATCAACGAACCGTTTGAGCAAGGCGCTTTATTCAGGGCGGTGAAAGGCAAGCAATTGCCCGATTGGGCTTCGGAATACGATATTAGGACGTGGGCGCAATTCTTCCTGAAATATATAGTCAGTCACGAAGCGGTAACCTGCGTGATACCGGGTACATCCGATGTGAAGCATCTGGCAGATAACCTGGGCGCCGCCGCGGGCAAATTACCAGACAGTAATGCACGGAAAATGATGGTGAAATTCGTGGAAGCTCTATAATAATCCAACTGCTCATTTAGTGATTTTCGTGGTAATATAGCCAAGAAATGCAGTAGCTGCCTGCAAAGCCGGAGCCGCCAGCGCGTCGCTGAACAGCGTATCGGCTTCTGCTTCACCAAAGTATAATCCGTTGGAAGCCATTAAAGTGATTCGCGCGAATCCTGGTTTTGGAGGATTTAGTCTTCCGTATTCCCACGGTCCAAGTTGTGCGATCATTTTTTCACTTTCGTCAAATATCCTGTCTGTTAGCTCCTTAGAGTGGAGATTAACCGAATCCCAGAAAACGATTTTGCCGGTGTGGTTAATATATCTCGCTGTACCATCACGGTAGCAGGCCAGCGTGTCCTGACCTTTCTGCAAACCGACTTCAACTATTACAGCCAATATCTCCCGCCGTAATACAGGATGATGACCTTGAAGCAACTTGTTGTAAGCGAGCAGCTTGACGCGGGAATTGTCGTCCGAATTGTCGATAACTTCGTATAAATCCGGTGCCGTGGCAGCGGGGTCAAACAGCACCGACCAGGGATATGGGGTCAGATCTTCGAGTGTTTGGGCGTAAAAAGATAGCTCGTCGCAGAAAAGCATTTCGTAGATGAAAGTCAATTCCCGCTTACTTGCAGCGACAGATTTATTGAAAACCTCAGACATATCAGACCAGATTTGAAGTGTGTAAACTCAAACATCGCCTATTGTCCCGAGATATGTTAAAAAAATGATTTAATGGTAAGAATGAATTCGCCAACGTATTGGCCAAGAGGCGTCAGGGTAAAGCAAAAGCCACATACTGATTCCCTTTTTTAGTCCCGAGCTTCGTACCTCCGCAAGCGATCACAACGAATTGTTTTCCGTTGACCTCATAAGTAGAAGGCGTCGCAAAACCTGCCGCGGGCAGCGTTGTTTGCCAGAGCAGCCTGCCATTTTTCTTATCATAAACCCTAAACTTTCCGTCTTTGGTCGCGGCGATAAAAAGCAGTCCGCTCGCTGTGACCACCGGCCCTCCGTAATTTTCACTACCAGTCATAGGTGCGCCTTTTGCTTTGAGCGACTCGGTCTCTCCGAACGGAATTTTCCAGAGATATTTGCCCGTATTCAGATCAATGGCATTAAGGGTTCCCCACGGCGGTGCGATCGCAGGGAGGCCGTTTTTGTCTAGAAATTTGTTGTAACCGGTGCTTTGATAGGGCAGATAAATTTTGTCCGAAGCCGCTACCTCCGACGCTGCTTCCACTTTTTCATCACCGAATAGAAACGAAACCAAAGCCTGTTTTTCGTCTGCGGTCAGCATTGGAAACCCTGGCATCATTCCCTTACCCGAGCTTACTATCTGGCTCACAAATGCGCGGTCGCGTCTTGAACCAATATCAACGAGGGATGGATATCCGCTTTTCGCATTTCCTTGCCGCTGCGGCCCGTGGCAGGTGGTGCAGTAAGTAGTATAAACCTTTTCGCCAGGACTAAGACTGGACATTTCACTTGCTTTGGGCGTGTCTTTCATCGTCAGTATCCACGCCATTTCGTTGCTGTTCACATATAATATCCCTTCATTCGGATCAGCTGCGGCGCCGCCCCATTCAGCTCCGCCGTCGAAGCCAGGCATAATGATCGTACCTTCTTTGGAAGGCGGGGCGAAAAGGGCTTTTTTATACGTTTTAAACTTCATCTTCAAGGAATCGCGGTCGGGCGCGTACGGACTGATGTCATTTTCAGTCAGCGTGTAGGCTTGTCTCGCGAAGGAAGCAGGCTTCGTCGGTACCGGCTGGGTGGGCCATGGAAATTCTCCGGGAAGTGCTGTGACAGGGGCAGTTACTTCGCGAATCGGGTAGATAGGCTTTCCGGTAACACGATCGAAAATGAATACATAACCCTGCTTGCTGACCTGTGCGACCGCGTCAATTTTTTGTCCGTCCTTCGTAATGGTGATCAGGTTCGGCGGCGCTGGCAGATCGCGGTCCCACATATCATGGTGCATTGTCTGAAAGTGCCACAGCCGCTTGCCAGTTTTCGCATCAAGCGCGATCAGACAGTTTGCGAACAGATTTGCACCTTTTCTTTTTCCCCCATAAAAATCATAACCTGCCGAGCCGGTCGGGACATACAGGATACCACGTTCCCGATCAATGGCTGTACCTGCCCAGTTATTGGCCGCGCCAGTATAGGTATTTTTGTATGCATCGGGCGGGAAAGTTTCGTAGCCAAATTCGCCGGGATAAGGGATGGTATGAAATGTCCAGACCAGCTTTCCGGTGCGCACATTAAATGCCCGGAGGTCGCCCGGCGCTGCGTCTGAATCTTCCGACAAACGCAGGGGCATGATGATCAGATCCTGGTAAATCGTCCCTGGCGTGTTGGAAACCATGTATTTTTTCGCTGCGATCTCAGGCAAGCCGGTATGCAAGTCTATCTTTCCATTGTCGCCAAAACTGTCTATCGGCTTTCCGGTTTTAGCGTCGAGCGCATAAAGGAAAGAGCCCATTGCGTGCATGATCCGCTTGTCGTCGCCGTCGCTCCAATAGGTGAGACCGCGGCTTGTATTGGATCCGTTTTTAGATTTATCTCCAAAAATCCACTTCTGTTTTCCTGTAAATGCGTCGAGTGCAAAAGCCTGGACTGTGGAGGTGACGCCATACAAAGTACCGTCGACAATAATCGGATTCACCTGCGTCTGTCCCGAATCCGGCATTGAATATGTCCACGCAACTTTCAGGTTTTTGACATTTTCGGGATTGATCTGTGTCAGCGGGGAGTAGTGGTTCCTACCCGGGCCGCCGAGATATTCAGGCCATTCTTTGCTGTCAGTGTCTCCATTTCGAGACATATTAGTAGCTCCGAAAAGGATCGCTGAGGCGAGTACAGCACCCAAAAAACGCTTTAACATACAAGTGATTTTACAGGAGAATTTTTGATTAAAACAGAATAACGGGTAGCAGCTATTTGAATTTGACCTGATCCGTAAGTCCGGGCCAGTTATCACTTCGGAACGCGCTTGCCGGGAAGCCGGCAGTATTATACAAGTTCGCATCTTCGGGCGCGTCCGACCAGCCGTACCTTACCGTCACAGGAGCTGGCACTTTCGGGTGAGAAACCACCACTTTATTATCAACGATCTGCGCGATCGCGTAGTAGAAAACCTTATCAGCACCCGCCAGTTCAAAACCTTTCAGGTAGCCATATTTATCTTTAACTGTCAGACCAGTTTCCACGTTTTTGAATGTCACAATGGCTTTTCCATCAGTAAATTCAGCTTTTTCAAACAGTGGCGATGCGTAGGGGATATTTTGACCGTAGTCCAGTTTCAGCGCCGTGGCGGCGAGTCTGTTGGCTACGTCCTGTTTGTTGGTCGGGTGAATATCTTTCGGGTTACCGATATCGGTAGTCACTGCCATTCCTGTTTTTGGAAGTTGCAAAGTCATATTCTGGGCTTCGCGCAATTCGCTCCATCCGCTGCCCTGGTTGCTGTTATTTTCACTGCCAAAGCTGGAAAGCTGCACCCAATAGAATGAAAATTCATCATTCCATAGTCTGCGCCAGTCATTAATCAGCAGCGGGAAGGATTTACGGTATTGAAATGCCCGCGGCGCATTGGTTTCGCCCTGGTACCAGAGCGTACCGCGGATTGCGAACGGAATGAGCGGAACGATCATCGCATTGTAAATAGTAGTTCCCACATTATTCATCAAATGCGCGTATTCGTGCTTTTCTGCGAATGAGGGCATGAGGTACCAGTCTTTCGAAATGCTGATCTTATTACCGCCCTCTTCTACAAAAAGATCATTTGCAGAACCGAGGAAGCCAGGACCAAACCATGAATGGGCTACCATATTACCGAGCTTGATCACCAGCTGATTTTTTCCAGCTTTCCAGGTATTTTCCGGGATCGTGATTTTTCTGACACCCTTTAAAGCGCCTTCGTGAACCAGCTTTCCGTTAATGTAGATCTGATTCGGACTGTCATTCTCAGGGAGCGACAATACCGTTGATTTTGAAACAATATCAGCGGCCAGCTCCACTTCCTTCGCCATATAGCCAGCCCCACGAAAGCCCATCAAACCTTTCCAATCCCACTGTCCGATCGGATCGGCTACTTTTTGCCAGGTTCCAAAGTCTGCATTTCCGGAGACATATTTCTTTTCGTCCTCACCAGTTGGCGTCGCAGAAGCACTTTTGAATAGCTGCTGGCGCAATTTCTCATCCATTACCACATCCGCTTCTTCCCAGGTTTTCGGCATGGTTTGCGCATATTCTTTCAGCTCGTCGCTGGCCAGCATACCTTCTTTGCTTATCCATCCCTCGATCTGCGAGCCGCCCCAGGACGAATGCAGGATGCCGACTGGTATATTCAGTTTTTGGTTTAATTCTCTTGCAAAAAAGAACCCGATCGCCGTAAAATCGCCGACCGTCTCGCTCGAAGCGATCTCCCATTCTCCCGTTTTCAGATCTGATTCAGGCGTGAGTGAAACCTGCCGGTCGACGTGGAAGTGACGTATCTGAGGAAAATTGGCGTTGTTTCGTTCCTTTTCATAGTCTTTTGCGGCAGCTACTTCCCATTGCATATTAGACTGTCCGGAGCAAAGCCAGACTTCACCGACCAGGACATCATTAATCGTCACATTCCCCGATTTCGCAGTAGCCGCCAGTGTATGTGGCCCGCCAGCTTCCAGTGGCTTGAAACTGACCAGCCACTTCCCCGATTTATCTGCCTTTGCTTCCACCGACTGTCCTGCCAGGGTAACTTTCACCTTTTCGCCAGCCTTCGCCCAGCCCCAGACCGGAATCGGTTTTTGTCGCTGCAATACCACGTGATCAGAGAATAGCCGCGCGAGCTTAACCTGCGCAAAAGCCGAAGTTTGAATCAATACTAAAAGAACAAAAAACAGACGCTTCATAATTAAGGGACAAAGATGGAATGCTAATAAATGCGTTCAGGGCGCGGTTTCTACTTAATATGTTAATTTTACCCACTGCGAAATCACTTCCGCAGGATAAATCGGGCAACCGGAAAATATGATCTCAGTTATAATATGTTCAATAGATCCCGCGGAACTGGAAATGGTCAGCAAGAACATCGCCGCCACGATCGGCGTGCCGCATGAGATCATTGGAATTGACAACCGGGATTCAGGAAAGGGGATATGTGCGGTTTATAACGAAGGCACCCGCCTCGCGAAGTTTCCTGTGCTTTGCTTTATGCACGAGGATATGGAAATGAAAACGGCGAACTGGGGCTCCAAAGTGCTGGAATTGTTTGGTCAAAATGAGAAGCTGGGGTTGATAGGTATTGCAGGCGGCGGATACAAGTCGCTAGCGCCTTCGAGCTGGTATAACTACTATTTACAGGAAAATGGAGGCTTTTATTGCAACCTAATCCAGGGCTACAAGCACAGCGGGAAACCAGATATGCATGATTACCGCAATCCCAGAAGTGAGAGTTTCTCAAAAGTGGCCTGCGTGGACGGCTGCTGGTTTTGTACCAAAAAAGAGATTGCCTTAAAATACCCGTTTGACAGCAAGCTACTTACCAAATTTCACGGTTACGACCTCGATTTCTCAATTGCGATAAGCCGGGAATATGAAGCGATTGTGACTTTTAATATCCTGCTGAAACATTTTTCAGAAGGCAATTTCAATAAATCCTGGATGGACGAAATCCTGAAAGTACACCGGAAATGGAGCAAAGTACTGCCGGTTAATGTGGACGCCATTCCGGAGCAGCATTTGAAGAGAATAGAGCGCGATGCCCTCGAAGTGTTTTTGCAGCAGCGGGTAAATGCAGAAGATTATCCAAGATCTGAAATGCTGAAACTGATCTGGAGTACCCGGAGATCGCGGGTTGCAACCCTTTCTTTTCCTTTTAAATTAATGCGGAAATTCCTGAAAATGCAAAAGCAATAAGGAGCTTATCGGATTTTTTTCAGCTCTTTATAAAATTTCCTCAGCCGGTTGAGATAAGAAAAGTAGCTTCTTCCTTCCCATTTATATTCATAATAAAAACGCTCGCGACTTGTCAGTTCGAGGCGCTCTTTCACATTCTTAGTATTGAGCGTTCGGCTTTCCAGGTGTTCTACGATCGATGAAGTGACCAGCGCGTGTTTGAGTTTGTGCTTTTGCAGCGTATTACTGTAATCATTATCCGCATACCAGAATTTGAATGCAGGATCCAGCTTGCCAGTGATTTTAAGCATATCCCTTTTGAACAAAATACACCAGCCAACCAGCTCTTTCCGAACCTCATAACCATAATGATTGCCGCTATTTAATGCGATTCCCTGCTCGGGATGATGCACATTGCACGCCGGCGAAACGCTGTAAAGTTCCGGATCCTGCTTAAAAGCGGCCAGTATCTCGCTTGCCCAGCCGGGATAATAAATCAGGTCATTATTGCTGATACAAATGAATGGACTTTTGGTCATTCTGATACCAATATTCATATAGCGATGGTACCCAAACCGCTGCCACGGATATACGGTTTTTGTATTTGGATACTGAAAAGGTTTCAGCGTTTTGTTCGATTCCAGCACGACTATATTGAATTTGATCCGGCTGGGATCCTCGGATGCAACCAGACTTTCGACACTGTCGAGTGTTACTTTTTGAAGCGCCTCAGTATTTGCGTAGCTGAGGATAATCACATCTATTTCCGTAGGTAAGGCGGCAGGTACCTGGGTCATCTTTTTTTCTTTTTAAACAACTCCTTGCGCTTGAAATTAAGCGACTTAAAGTAATAGGATATAAAAGTTTTCCGATCAACGAGATTATACAGGATTTTCAGCTGGGGAAGGCTGCCCAGATCGGCGTGGTACATCATGTATTTGTATAGCTTTTGGGTGCTGGCTGCATTGCGCTGCAACAAAATTTCCTTCTCCTCGGCATTCAGCACCTGCGAATCCCGTAGCTGCGCTACGATCCTTTTCCGGAACTGAAGTTCTCCCGCCTGCATGATCTGGATATTCCTGCTGGTATTACGCTGGTGGATCCTGATGAGCGTTTTGGCCCGGTCGTCGTCAAGGAAAGTGTATCTGGCACCCATAATGGCGCATTGAAACCAGAATTCCCAATCCTCCGTATAGTTACTGAACTCAGGGAAACCCTTCACTTTTTTGACGACCGCCCGGCGCAGCATCGGACTGCTTACCACCGCGATATTGGAGTATATCAGTGTATTGATCGCATCATAACCTTTGGCGTCGATCTTGGGAAGCCAGTTATGATTGTTCATTTCATAATCTGGATACATAATTTCCGGCCGGTCGTGCTCAAAATACAGGTGGTCGGTGTACGAAATATCAGTTCCAGGGTGTGTTTCCAGATATTCAACCTGAACCGCAAGTTTATCTTTGCTGAGCAGATCGTCCGCATCGAGGAATTGGATATAGCTTCCTTTCGAATGCGCAAAGCCAAGGTTACGGGCGACTGATACTCCTTTATTTTTTTGGGTAAAAAAGTATATCCTGCTATCCTGAGCTACAAATTTCCGGACTACCTCCGCTGTATTGTCAGAGGAACCGTCGTCGACGATCAGTGCTTCCCAGTTCGTATAGGATTGCTCCTGGAGATTCCGGAGGGTTTCTTCAATGATAAATCCGTAATTATAGGAGGGAATAATGATGCTTACTAATGGATTCATAAGAACTTTTTGGCCCAGATTCCCCACATCTTGCGCAGGGTAAAGAAAAACTTGCTCAGCTCCGGCTTTTTTAACAGATATAACAAAAGGTCCCGGTCTTTCCAGATGATCATCGCATAGGAAATGCTCAGTAAAGATGCATTTCTTTTCCTGCAGGCCGCATAAAGTTCGGCGATAAGCTGGTTTGGTTTATCCCTGGTTTTGTTCAGGCAAAGGCGAAGCCACTCTTTTTCGCGTTCCAGCTCCTCCACCTTTTGTTCCCGCGACTTGGGTACTGCGTGCATTGCAAGAATGTCGGTATTGTTTTTCCGGTGCTGCCGGTATTGTACAAGTGGCTGTTCGAGGAAATCGATAGAACCGCTGTCTGCTGCTACAAATGCAAGCCACTGATCGTAATGGAAATTTTCCGGAAACGGAATTGCATTGGCTACCACCTCACTGCGCAGCATGATACTATGCCCCGATGCACAATTCAGGAAAATGAAAGGTTCGGGACGGTTGCCTCGGTAAAAATTGAATTTATCAGAGATCCTGATATTCATTTTCTCCCCGGTATGCGCGATAAATTCCGAGTCGTGATAAATGAGTTTGTGATCCTGAATAGCCGCAAGCTGTATTTTCAACTTGTCCGGATGCCAGAGATCGTCCTGATCACAAATAGCAATAAACTCAGCCCGGCAATGCGTCAGCGCTTTCTCGAAATTCTTGTTATAACCCAGGTTATGATCATTCCGGTAAAGCCTGAACCGCTTGTCAGCAGCCGCATATCGTTCCAGTACCGACCAGGTTTGGTCGGAAGAGCAATCGTCGACAACGACGATTTCCCAGTCTGAAATACTTTGATTAAGAATTGAATCGAGCTGTTCGGGCAAGAATTCCTGACCGTTGTAAGTGCACAACGCGATTGATATTTCTGGCATTTTGTTCATTAAGCCTCCGAAAATTGCTGCATGTCGACCAGCCGGCGATAAAGTCTTTCATTTGCAATGAGCTCAGGATGGTTACCCTGTTCCACAATGCGGCCGTCTTCCAGCACCACAATAATGTCTGCATTCTGGATTGTGCTGAGCCTGTGCGCGATGACGAGCGAAGTCCTGTTTTTCATCAGGTTGTTCAATGCATCCTGCACCAGTTTTTCCGACTCAGTATCCAGTGCAGACGTAGCCTCGTCGAGGAGCATAATAGGCGGATTTTTCAGCACGGCGCGGGCAATGCAGATCCGCTGTTTCTGTCCACCCGAAAGCTTCACGCCCCGGTCACCGATATTGCTATCGTAACCTTCCTCGGTTTGCATGATAAAATCGTGTGCATTGGCAATGCGGGCAGCGGCTTCCACTTCTTCAATGGTCGCATTCGGTACACCAAAAGCTATATTGTTGAAAATCGTATCATTGAATAATACAGATTCCTGATTCACCACGCCGATCTTCGACCAAAGCGATTCGAGTTTCAGGTTGCGGATATCCACCCCATCGATGGTCACATTTCCTTCGTGGGCTTCTATAAACCTTGGAATCAGGTCCATTAAGGTAGATTTCCCACCGCCCGACGGCCCTACCAATGCGACCGTTTTTCCCTTCGGTATGGTCAGGTTAATAGATTGCAAAACCGGTCGGCCGGGGTAGGAGAACGACAAGTTATTGAGCCTGATCGCGTCGTTGAAAGTGTTAATTTCAACTGCATCCGGGCTGTCTTTAATTGCGGGCCGCTCGTCTATCAATTCCAAAACGCGCTCACCTGCGGCAATACCGGCGTGGATCGTACTGAAAGAATCCGTAATAGCCTTGGCCGGACGCATTACCTGAGAGAAAATACCAATGTAGGCGACAAACTTCGAAACGGTCAGATCCGACTGATTATCAAGGATCAGCGAGCCTCCATACAGTACAATAATAGCGACCATCGTCACGCCCAGAAACTCAGAAACCGGGGCGCCCAGCTGCTGGCGTTTGGCCATTTTTTTGCCAAGATCCGAGTACCGCACATTCTCCTGGTGAAATTTATCCTTAATGTCATTCGTCGCATTAAAAGCCTTGATAATCTTGATCCCCGACAAAGCTTCGTCCAGGTAACTGATCATTAACCCGAACATCTGCTGCGCCTGTGTAGCCTGCTCTTTCAGTCTTTTTACAATTTTAGAGATCAGAAACGCGGAGATCGGGATTACCAGGATCGCAAAAAGCGTCAGCTTCACCGACGTGGCGAAGAGCATGAAAATATAGGCGATCAGCTGTAAAGGTTCTTTGAATACAACCTGCAAGGTACCGGTCACTGAAAACTGCACAACCTGCACGTCAGAAGCGATTTTTGAAATAATATCCCCTTTACGCTGGTTACTGAAATAGCCCACGTGCAGGTTCATTACATTATTAAAAACCGTTTTTCTGAGGTTAAGCAAAGTGTGGATCCGGAGATTTTCCATGACCCGCTGAGAGAAATATTTGAATACATTCGAGAGCAACACCGATACGACAATAATACCGCACACGATTTGAAGCGCTCCGTGCGGCCCGTAAATGATGTTGGCCTGCTGTGCGTAATAATTCAGAAGTTCCGGTACGTCAAATGCACTTTCCGGCTTGGGTATCAGCGTAGTACCTTCTTTGCTATTGTTGAAAAGAGTACTTAAAAGCGGAGCGAGCAGTGCCAGGTTAAGGGTATTGAAAACAACGCCAAGCACTGTGAAAAGGACATATGGAAATGCAAATCGTGAGATTGGCTGGGCAAAAGATAATAATCGAAAGTAAGTCTTCATTTGTTAAAATGGCATTCACGCTAGCTATGCCTGAAAGTAAAATGGCCGGAAATCATGACAATTTCCGGTCCAGGATGCAAATTAATGTTATTAGATGAAAATAGCGCTACGATTACAATTTAACAACCTGCTTGTATTTAAGCATGATCTGGATATTCTCGATAATATCGTTGATACCGAGGTTGGACTTGTAAGTTCTCATCTGGCGTTTGAATGCAGTTTTTCGCTGTTTCAACTCATTCATATTGCGAAGGAAATCCAGGTAAGCTTCTGCCTTGTAAAATTGAAGCGTAAGAATGCTCGGCAGCACATCGCTTAAAATAACCTGCAAGTGGTAGAGGTTAAGATCCGACCCGTGA
Organism: Dyadobacter sp. CY343; assembly: GCF_021390335.1. GTDB lineage: Bacteria > Bacteroidota > Bacteroidia > Cytophagales > Spirosomataceae > Dyadobacter. Next base: position 345,424 of record NZ_JAJUXK010000002.1, read on the forward strand.
AGGTGCAGGTGGTGTATATAATATCTGTTTCGGAAATAAATTCTTTTAACAGAATAGTTATCCTTATGTCCCTTTGTCGTGGCCGATACCTCGTGCCGGCACACTGCGTTGTGCTCGTAATAGCACTTCCAGCCCAGGCGCCACGCGCGGATCGACATTTCCTGGTCTTCACCGTAATATGGATTGAACATTTCGTTGAACCCGTTGATCGCTTTCAGCTTGCGCGTATCCATCAATGCGATCGCGCCCGACAGATAGAAAGTGGGGGTCAGCGTATCGGCGTCTTGCAGGTAAAAGAAATTACTTGGCTTGATCTTCCTGCCCAGGATCTTCGGCGAGCGGGCCGCATCGAGAATATTGTCATCCTCCATTCCTATTATCCGCCCCATCACACCAAACGTATCTTCCAGCTCGAAATATTTGTATAACTTCTCGAAATACCCTTCTTCCAGCGTCACGTCGGTGTTGAGCAAAAAGATCAGGTCGTTGTTGGCCTTTCTGATCCCGAGGTTACAGGTATTGGCAAATCCGGAGTTTTTTTCCTTGCGGATGATAGTGATTTCGCTACCATAGTGACTTTCGAGGTATGATACCGAATCATCTGTGGAAGCATCGTCAACAACGATGATCTGTACATCTGGCCCCAATCCCTTCAATATTTTGTAATTGCTCTCAAAATACTTTTCGAACAGATGTTTCCCGTTATAATTCGGAATAACTACGGAAATGCTTCTCATTAATCTTTCAGTTTTTGTGTAGGGTAAATTGTGTTTCCGATAGCTATATCATTAATGGTTATAGATTTAATCAGGAAAGCGGGGTGTTTCTCAAACGCACCCTGTCTTATTTCATTGCCTTTGGTAATAATCACTGCCTTTGTTAAATAATTGAACCATTAGAAAAAACGATACGGCCGCTTACGAAAAGCATATACGCCGCATTGTTCGGCTCGCTTTCCAGGACTGAAAAATTCAGATAGAGTTTTTTAAATAGCCCGGAAAACTAAACTTGTTAAGAGAGAAGGAAGGAGGTAGGTAAAGGATGCAGACGCTGCTGAGCTTTCAGAAAATTGATTTGCGGTATTATTCAAACACATAACTTCATTTTTTTTGTTTTGATCTCTATTAAGAGAAAAGTCGGGTGTTTGGAGCAGGCAAGATCTGAAATATCGATCGTTATTCATACTGTTAAAATTGAAACAAAATTTTCATGGCTAATATTCTGACTTGTATATGCTAGGATACAAGCCGGCGAAAAATGGTTGGAAAACAGGAGCTGAATTTGTCACAATTATGACGCTGATAATCTTCGGCTAGTGTGAAACGCTTCATTATCAGGCGGTAAAAACTTACATTTTGGGCAAATCTTTTTCTAGAATGTGTGAAAAAAAATACTCAACAATCTGCCGGTGCCGGAAGGAGAATTTTTAATCAGATAATCCTCCAACTTTTTCACGATTGCGTTTGTTTACCGAAATAACCAGCATATTTCTGGAAAGCTGCACCTTCATCTGAATGCCAAACCACCTGAAAAATGGTCAATCCTGAATTGAGTTACCAAGCGAGTGAGATTCCTTCTTTTACCACATATAATGCGGCGCGTTCTGTCGCAGATCTGGTGGCCCAGCATTTTGAAAGCCACCACCAGGCTGTAAGCCGCTACTACGAACACGACCTGGCGCCGAAGCCCGACGCCCGTACGATTGAGTCTATCATTGATACTACATTCTGGGCAAGCCTGCGGAAAGAGGAGGGAAGGTCGCCCAAAGTTTCTATTGCATTCCTGCCTCCCGAAGACGCGGAGCACCCACTCATATTTGCTGAAAAATTACCGCTGACTGCCAATACACTCACCAAGCTGGCCCCGGCTGTGGAACGTTCCGGGATACATTTGGGCGTTTGGCCCACGTCGGAAGGTTTGTGTATCTGGGGAACAACCAGGGTAATTCCGGGTTTGTGTTTTGTGCTCGAAGTGATCGAGCCGGGCATGCTGGTGATCAAACACAGGCGTGTCGACGGTTTCGGGAAATTCGTCAATGTGGCTGTATTGAAAGGCGACCAGATAAAGGTTGTGAACGAGGAAAGCGTGAAAGAAAGGGACTGTCCGTCGGTGATCAACTCGATGATCGGTTTTAAATCGCCGAAACTTTGGAACAACTCGCCCAATCTCCTCGTGCAGCTAGCTGTTTCCATGCGCAGCCACGAACGCGGCGGTATTCTTCTCGTGGTACCGACTGGCCTGGAAAAGTGGCGAAAATCGATCATTCACCCGATTACTTATCAGGTTGAGCCTGCGTTTTCAGAGCTCGCGCACCTTTATAGAGGATATCTCGACGAACCCAATCCGCTCACCTGGCAGACGCAATTTGCCGCGGCGGTGAACAATCTCGCCGGATTAACAGCGGTCGACGGTGCTACTATCATTAATGATCAGTATGAACTCCTGGCATTCGGAGCCAAGATCGGCCGGTCTGCGGACGGAGTTCCGGTAGAAGAAATTATTATGACAGAGCCGGTTATTGGTAATATGGGCATGGTGGTACATCCTGTCCAAACCGGTGGCACAAGACATTTATCCGCAGCGCAATTCGTTTATGATCAGCGAGATGCGATCGCGCTGGTTGCGTCGCAGGACGGACGTTTTACGATCTTTTCGTGGTCCCCGTGCGAGAAAAAAGTACAGGCGCATCGCGTCGATGCATTGCTGCTTTAAGTACTAAGTGAACAATTCCAGCTGTCCCGGGTATTTGGGCTTGCGGCTGGGAATTTCGGGTTCATGAAAATTAGAAAGCGAGATCCCAAGCAGCCTGACCGGTTTTTCATTCATTTCAACTTTGTCCAGCAGACTCTTCGCTGTATCAATAATCGCGTCAATATCAGTGACGGCGGAGTTGAATGACTGATTTCTGGTGATTTGGGTAAAATCGCTGAACTTCACTTTCAGGGTCACTGTCCGGCCTTGTAACTGCTTTTTTTGTAGTCTGTTAAAAACAATCTGACCGATCCTGTCGAGCTCTTTGTGCATTTCCTCGGGCGTGATCAGGTCGTAAGTAAAAGTATCCTCGGCGCCCAGTGACTTCGTTTCCCGGTGCGTTTGTACGAGCCGATCGTCGAGGCCCCGGACGATTTGGTAGTAGAAATAACCCGTTTTACCAAAACGCTTTACCAGCTCCTCTTCACTCAGCTTTTTAAGGTCTGCGCCGGTGAATATGCCCATTCCTTTCATTTTATCAGCAGTTACTTTTCCTACGCCGTGAAATTTTTCTACCGGCAAACTGCTCATGAAGCTCTCAATTTTTGAAGGTCCGATGAAAGTAAGCCCGTCGGGTTTATTGATATCCGAGGCAATTTTTGCAACAAACTTATTGATAGAAACACCTGCGGAAGCGGTCAGGTTAAGCTCGGAACGGATCGCGTTTTTGATCTGGCCTGCAATTTCCATGGCCGATCCTATATTGAGTTTGTCCTCGGTAACGTCCAGGTAAGCTTCATCCAGGGAAAGCGGCTCGATCAAGTCGGTGTAGCGCGAAAAAATTTCACGGATCTTGTTGGAAACTGCTTTGTAAACCTCAAATCTTGGATACACAAAAATAATATCCGGACAAAGCTGGATAGCCTTGCGCGACGACATGGCCGAGCGTACGCCAAACTTCCTGGCCTCGTAGCTCGCGGTAGCCACTACGCCGCGGCCGGTTGGGGAGCCGCCCACGGCCAGCGGTTTTCCCCTGTATTCAGGGAAATCACGTTGCTCCACAGAAGCATAAAAAGCATCCATATCAATATGAATGATCTTTCTCAGCGGCGCTGACATAGTGAGAGATTTGATTATTTAATAGAGTACTGTTGGTTAAAAACAAATTAAATAACTTTCAATTCGCATCATTTGGTAATTTTTTTTCGTAATCTCTATTGAATTTAGATTTATCAAGATACTCGCCTGACTATTAGTAACTGTTCTGACCTAACTAATGCAACAAACTATACAATTTGCTAAATACATACTCCTGTTTTTTTGCTTTTGCTTTTCTATTTCTCCCCTGGCCGCTCAGGACAAATGCGGTACGATGGGGCTACTTGATAAAAGATTCGAAGCGCAGCCGGCGCTGAAAAACATCTTTGAGCAGCGAAATGCACGCCTGAAAGAGATCATCAATGAAAGATTAAGAACCGGAAAATCGCTCAGAACCGCCGAGGACAATGTAATTCCCGTCGTTTTCCATGTGGTGCTCAGCGGCAGGATGGAGGTAACCGACGAACAGATCGGGGCTCAGCTGGATACGATCAACAAAGACTATTTTGGTGCCGCTGATCATCTGGCACAAGTACCTTCCTATTTTAAGTCACTCTTCGGACAGTCAGGTATTCAGTTCTGTCTTGCGCAGAGAACGCCAGACGACAGGCCGACGACCGGTATTGAAAGAGTGACGACCACAAGAAATTCATTTGATTACACTACAAATCTTGTAAAACACGCCGAATCGGGCGGTTTGGATGCCTGGGATCCGGACAAGTATCTCAATATCTGGATCTGTGATCTTTCCGGCGGTGTGCTTGGTTACGCTACTTTCCCCGACGACGGCGTTCCCGACGAGCAAGGCGTGGTGGTGGATTATTCGTGTCTGCCAGGCGGAAGTTTTACTGCATATAATGGTGGAAAAACACTTACGCATGAATTAGGGCACTATTTCAACCTGTTTCACATCTGGGGCGACGACAACGATAGCTGTACCCGCGACGATGGGATCAGTGACACACCGCGCCAGCAAGGCAGCACCGGGACCTGCCCAACCGGCATTGTGCGTGACCAATGCACACCGACAGGAAATGGGATCATGTATCAAAATTATATGGATTACACCCCGGACGATTGTCTGCTGATGTTTACCCGGGAGCAGGTCGCCGTGATGGAGGCGACTTTACTGGGGAATCGATTGTCGCTGCTATCCTCCAATGCCTGCACGCCGGTCAATCTTAAAAACAAGGATGCTTCCATTCAATCGATCACGCAGCCGGAGCAGCGTATTTGTTCCAACACATTTATCCCGCAGATCATACTCGAAAACCGGGGTGCGGAAACCCTGACTTCCGTGCGCATTCGCGCGGTGATCGACGATGGGACCGAGCAGAATTATACCTGGACAGGTTCGCTGGCTACTTACCAAAGAGCAACCGTAACCCTTACAGAACTGCAAACCACGGAGGGAAACCACATTCTGAATATCTCCACTTCCAATCCGAATGGCGCGGCGGATGAAGATCAATCCAACGATGCGCTTTCGATGGATTTCATTTATTATGAACCAATAGACCCGCCTGTGGTCGAGAGTTTTGAAAGTCTGTTTCCACCGCGGGGCTGGGATATTGTGAATGAAGATGGCGGCACAACTTGGGAAAAAACGAGTATTGCCTCCAAGACCGGCAGTTCGTCTGTCCGCATTTCGAATTTCAACAACCAGGTGATCGGCCAGCGGGATTACCTCCGTTTGCCGACGGTGAATATCGCCGGAACGGATTCTGCATTTGTTTCTTTCGAGGTTGCAGCAGCTACAAATACGAGTTCTTCGGCACAGGGCAATGTTTGGGATAGTTTGCAGGTACTGATCAGTACAGACTGCGGGTTGTCTTATACAAGTGTCTACAAAAAATGGGGATCAACGCTGGTTACGCGTCGGGGAGCTACCCGCGTGGCATTTACTCCTAATGCGAGTGAATGGAGGCGGGAAGAGATAGATATCAGTGAATTTATCGGTCAGGGCGAAATCCTGGTTGCATTTCTCAATTCAAGTGGAACTGAAAATGATATTTTCCTCGACGATATCAATCTGCGGACCGTCACGATCAATCCTAATTTGAAAGAAGCTGGCTTTCTGGTCACGCCAAATCCGACGAGCGGGCGGGTATCTGTGCAGTTTTACCCGCATCCGGAACGGCTGCGTTCAGTCTCTATTCTGACGGTAGGAGGTAAGAAGATCGCTGAAAAATTAGTGACGGGCGAGGTGAGTACCAATGTATATGAGTTCGATCTGACGAACTATGCTTCCGGGCTCTACATTGTGAAGGCAGAATTTGAGGACCGGGTTCTGACCAACAAGATCATCAAGAATTAGACATAAAAATAGCCGGAAAGAGATTCCGGCTATTTTATTTTTGGATTAATATATCCTTTTAACGATCACTTTACTATTTGTCTGCGAAACTGCGAATTCTTTTGCATTCTCGTTCTCAGGCGCTATAAAGATCTGTTTTTTCTTTTTTCCATCGGTACTGACCCAGTTGGCGGAGTAAATATCAGGGAGGCTGCCGGCGTAGATCGGGTGGTTGTCAGAAATCATAAATACCTCTTCTTCTTCGTAGGCAAGTTCGAGGTCGCTGCCTTCGATAATGTCGCAAATGATCTTTAAACCGCCGGAATCGCCGTCAACAAGCCCTTTAATCCTCGCCTTTCCGTAGAAAGGATCTTCTTCAAATTCCCATCGAATGTAATACTCAATTACATTTCCTATCTGAGAATCAATATAGTCGGCGGTAAGCAGTTGTTCCTGGCGCATGTGGAATTTGTTTTCTTATACTCCTTTATAAAAGAGCAATGTTGTCCCAAAAGAAATAGGGGAGTTTAGCAAATGTAATCGGAACCTTATTGTTTCCAAAAATTATGACGTGCGTTTCGTCAATATTTATCAAACTACAAAACATATACCGGCACGCAGATAAACCCCGGAGCTTCCTGCATATAGTTGCCACAGTTAGTGCCGGCACAGGTTTGCCCCGCATTGTTGAAAAATCGGTGCTTGCAGCCTGAAACGTGCTTTTTATCACCGATAGAAACATAGCGGTACGATTTTTGTCTTCCGGGGAGTAACTCATAATTATTTCGGGACAATAGTCCTTTCACCTAGCCAAAAATCTATATGCAAGAAACTCGACGATTAAGCGGGCGTAGAGCCTATTCAGGCACGCTCACTTTTCTGAGGATTGGTTTGGTTCTCCTGCTGCTATTCTTTTTTGTCAAGACAAACGTTTACGCGCAACAGGTGATTCCAGATTCAAGCCGCAAAGCAAAACCGGACACTACTATTGCACCGGTCGTCAAACCCGCTACTGATACCCTCCCCAAAACGAAAATACCGGTTGATTCAACCAAAACTCCCGCAGATTCAGCCAATAAACCAGCAACCGGCACAGTTCCTGTAAAAAGTACTCAGAATTTCGATCCGCTGGTAAAACCTACAACTCCTCCCGATACGACCAAGAAACCAGCTGTCGCAGCCGATACTACCGCCACGCCGGCGGCGCGTCCCGACAGCCTTAATGCAAAACCTCAAACCGGCAATGCAGCTCCCGCCCAACCGGCGGGTCAGCCAACTCAACCTGCTGCACAACCAGCACAGCCCGCAGACAGTGCAATAGGGCAGCAATCGCCCGAGCTGGGACCGGATGCGAAATCTATCAAAGGAAAAGTGGTTGACGAAAAGAATTCCGGATTGCCAGGAGTAAGTGTTTTGGTGAAAAATACGACAATTCAGGCGATTACAGAGCCCGACGGTACTTTCCAGATGAAGGTACCTGCTCAGGGAGCAATACTCGTTTACAGTTTTGTAGGTTTTACAACCAAAGAAATACCCGTAGGCAACCAGACGCAGTTTAATGTACAACTTCTTCCCGAGTCGAAAGCGCTGAAAGAAGTGGTGGTAGTAGGTTACGGAGCGCAAAGCAAGCGGGATCTGGCAAGCTCTACTTCGCGTGTTTCTGCAACCGAATATAAGTCGGCGGTAATAAATACGGTCGACCAGGCAATCCAGGGCCGGACCACCGGTGTGCAGGTGACCGAAACTTCGGGCGAGCCGGGTGCAGCTGCTGTTGTCAGGATCAGGGGTAATAACTCGCTGAGCGGAAACAACGAGCCACTTTACGTGATCGATGGGTTTCCAATGCCGCCGTATAGGGAAGCGGGTGCCAACTTCACCGGCGCGTATCAGCAGAACGGATTGTACGGGATCAACCCCAACGATATTGAAAGCATGGAGATCCTTAAAGACGCCTCGGCGACCGCAATTTACGGTTCTCGCGGTGCAAACGGGGTCGTATTGATCACCACCAAATCCGGAAAACGCGGCGAGGGCAGGGTAGAGCTGGTAAACAAAACGTCATTTGGTACCGTCTCCAACCCGATCAAAATGATGAATTCCAAGCAATATGCGGAGATTATCAATGAAAGTTATGCTTTAAGCGACCGTACTCCGCCATTTGGAAACCTCGATAGCGCATTCACAAATACCGACTGGGTCGCGGCGATCACGCAACCAAGTTTCCGGCAGGATGTAACGCTCAGCATATCGGGCGGCAGTGAAAAATCTTCCTATTATATCTCGGGGAACTATTTGCAGGAAAAGGGTACGATCGTGAATTCGGATAATAACCGGGCTAGTTTGCGCGTCAACCTCAACAATGAAGTAAATAACTGGTACAATGTAAAAGGGCAGTTTTCTTTCAGCCGCCAGAAGTCAAACCGGGCTGTAACTGCTTCTCGTGCGTGGCCAAGTTCGGGCGGGTTAATGGACGGACTTCGCGCCGCGCCGACGCTGGAACTGGACTATCTTGGAAACAACAGTATGGGTATTCCCAATTATTCAGGGTTCTATTTTTCAAATCCCCTGAATGAGCTGATGGCGAAAACCGACGTGACGCAGAGTGATTATTCTATCCTGAATGTCGAGAATTACTTTAAGCTGGCGGAAGGTTTGCAAATGGTTGTTAGTCTTGCCGGAAACCAAAACCTGAGCAGACGGAAAGTATTTTTACCACCATCCACGGCAGAGGGAAATCAGGTGAGAGGAAAAGGAAGTAATAATACTTCCAATACGTACAGCTACAACGTCAATGCGTACCTGCAATATGAAAAAACCTTCAACAAAGACCATTATCTGAATTCGACGCTGGGTGTGGAATATAACGACCAGACTGTTGAAATCGTCAACACCAACGCTTCTGGTTATGATGTGCCGTTTTTTGGAATAGACAATATCGGAAGTGCGCAATCTCAGGCGATCGGCTCCTTCAAGGAAAAGCGGATTTTGCAATCCGGGTTTTTGCGGGCAAACTATTCTTACAAGGGTAAATATGTTCTGAATAGCTCGGTGCGTATCGACGGCGCGTCTGCATTTGCTGCAAACAATAAATATGGAATTTTCCCTTCTGTCGCCCTGGCGTGGAACCTGGATCAGGAAGAATTTATGAAGGGGGTTACCTTTATTTCCAATACCAAATTCAGAGGATCGTGGGGAGAAACGGGTAGCCAGGCGATCGGACCTTACTCTTCTCTTTCGCAATATGGTTCCGGGTTTTATGAAATGGGGCCGCAGGGTGATGGCGCGGTGATCGGTACGGGTATCTTCCCGAATACGATCGCGAATCCGAACCTTTCCTGGGAAAGAACGCGGCAGCTGAATCTGGGTATGGATTTCAATACTGCCAAAGACCGTCTGGTTTTCAGTTTTGATTACTACAATAAGGTAACATCTGATCTGCTTCAACCAAGGAGAGTTCCTACACAGGCCGGCGTAAGTACCATTATCGACAACTATGGTACGATGCGTAACCGGGGATTTGAGTTGAGTATTCAGGGAAATATCATTCAGAAGAAGAATGTAACTTTTTCTTCGAGAGTCAACCTGAGCCGGAATATCAATACACTGGTCGATCTCGGCGAAAGAACGCAATCTGACTTTGTATCTCTCAATGGAAACCTGCTCGGCGGAGTAATGGGGATATTGACACCGGGAGAAGAAGTTGGCCGGTTCTTTGGCTTTAAAGTGCCCGGACTGACACAAACAACCGATTTCGATGCGGACGGAAATCCCACATTCGCCACATTTGAAGGCCCGAGACCTGCGGGCAGCAAGGGTACCCCGATCTACGGCGCGTGGATTTATGAAGATGTGAATGGCGATAATATCATCACTGCCGACGACCGGACCGTTTTAGGAAAATCAACACCTGACTTTACATTCGGATGGAGTAACGACCTGACCTGGAAAAACTTCTCGCTGAATGCGCTTTTCACGGGATCTGTCGGAAACGATGTATTGAACCTGACCAATTTCTACATTATGAATGGCGTGGTGGAATACAGCGGCGTTGGTTTTAATCAGTCGGAAGAGTGGTACAACAAGCGTTATACCGAATCCAACGTGCACAACGATCCGAAATATCCGGGGATCCAGCGCGGTATTCCATCGGGTGATATTAATTCGACAATGCTGGAAGACGGTAGCTTTATGCGCCTTAAAATGCTGAGCTTGTCTTACACATTCCCGCGCCTCGGCCCGGTTCAGAACCCACGCCTTTTCGTGACGGGAACAAACCTGTGGACCCTGACCAAATATACCGGTTTTGATCCCGAAGTGAGCTCTTATGCGCAGTCGCTGTTGCAGCAGGGTATTGATTATGGCGCGTATCCGACGCAGCGTTCGTACACTATTGGTTTCTCGTGTAATTTCTAATTCCGACCTACGAAAATGAAAAGTCATATAAAAATAGCTGCACTGCTCCTGCTGACGGGAATGTTTTCCTGCAAGGACAATCTGGAAGAATCGCCTTATTCTTCTTTGAGCAAAGAGGTCGTTTTCAAAGACGAAGACGGGCTGAACCAGGCTACGATCGGCGTTTATCATGCTTATACCGCGCCCGATTTCGGGGATATCAGCAACCGGTTCTCACTGACTGAAACGGGCCACCGTTATGCCACGGCGGGTATCCTGGGTTCGGGGGCTGATCCTTACTATCGTTTTGGCCACAATGCCACTTCGCCTGCATTCGAATCGGTTTGGAGCCGGTTTTACAAGATCATTTTCAGGGCTAATGTGGTGATCGATAATGCAACGAAGGCCGTTCCGGGTGAGGAAGAGGAAGCTGATCCGTACATTGCGGAAGCCCGCGTGCTCAGGGCTTATGCTTACTTTAACCTTGTCAGATTTTTCGGTGGCGTCCCACTAATATTGAAAGAGATCAACTCGCTCGCGGATGAAGATCTGATATTTGCGCCGCGTGCGACCGATGTGGAAGTGTACGACGCGATTATAGCGGACCTGATATTTGCGGAAACAAGATTACCCGATTCACGCGGTGGCGCAGAATTGGGCCGGGTCTCCGCCGGAACAGTGAAAGCATTACTAGGTAAAGTGTACCTGCAAATGGCCGGCAAACCATTGAACCGCACTGAGAATTACCAGAAAGCGATAGATATGTTCAGCCAGCTGGTGGGTCCTGTAAATGAAGAGAAATATGATTTTGAGCTGCTTCCTGATTTTACAGATGTATTTTCTCTTGATAATGAAAGAAACCGCGAGATTGTACTTTCCTTCGGTTATTTCATCAACTCTTCGCAACCGAATGGAAATATCCTGCCATTTAATCTTTTCCCTTCTGGTTTGGTAAATGGAGATGAGCAAACCAACTACGGGCTGCTTTATAGTTTTTACCAATTGTATGAAAAGACGGATCAGCGAAGGGATTTTACGCTCGTTCCGAGATACGTTTTTCAGGGCACCGCTCGCGGGAATGCACAGACTGGCGACAGTATTATCTATAATCCCACGATCGGAAATTATGTGATCAAACGCACGAATGCATCCTTCGCCCACGATGATTTTAAATATGGTATTGCGTATGGAAAACTGGCGCGGGTACCTCGTCCGGCCGGAGCCGCGGTGCAGGGATATAGCGCAGATATGATAGAAATGCGTTTTCCGGATGTACTGCTAAGTCTGGCCGAAGCATTGAACGAGACGGGCAAAAGTGCCGAAGCATTGCCACTCGTGAACCGCGTGCGGGCACGTGCGAAGGCCACTCCCTACCGTGCGGCCACCGTCGCCGACATGCGCGCCGCGATCCGCAAGGAAAGGAGACTGGAACTGACGGGTGAATTCAATACCGTATTCGATATCCGCCGCTGGGGTACATTGAAGGAAGAAATCGCCGCCATGAGCGAGGATCAGATCGTAGACAATATCCTGATCCCCTACACCGAAAGGCTGGAAATTTACCCGATCCCACAATCGCAGATCGACGCAAACCCGAATCTGAGACAGAATGACGGTTGGTAGAATTGAATGAATGCATTCTTTACAGACGCCGGGCTAGGATAGCCCGGCGTTTTTGTAGTATTTTTTGCAGGCTCAACAAGGTTATCGAAATTTCTGTGGTAAATTTAGTTACCTAAAAGGCTTCTATGATTTCTTCAAAACCAGGCTCGCAACGACTTTTAACGTTGCTTTTATTTCTTGGAATCTTCACCTCCTGCCAAAAGCATCTCAGCGTTTCTAAAAGCGAATACACGCAATATAGCATCGATCAGCAGGTTGGGGAGGACTCGGCGGCTGTGCAGTATTATTCGCCTTATAAGGAAAAAATGCAGGCTGAAATGAGCCGCGTGATCGGGCAGACCGAGGAGGAATTGACCAAACCAAGCGAGCCGGAAACGTTACTTGGTAATTTCTTTGCCGATGCAATCCTGAAAGAAGGTTTGAAAAAAGATCCCTCGATTCAATTTACACTATCTACAAAAGGCGGCCTGCGCACCACATTTCCCAAGGGAGATATTACCGTTTCCAAAGTTTTTGAGCTAATGCCATTTGAAAATGAACTGGTGGTATTGAAAATGAAGGGTGAAAATGTGCAGCAGCTCATCGATTTTATTGCTCGAAAAGAAGGTGAGCCCGTTTCGGGAATGCAGATGAAGATCCGGGACAAAAAAGCATTTGACGTCACGATAGCCGGCCAGCCTTTTGACATTAACAAGACCTATACATTACTAACCTACGATTACCTCGCCGACGGTGGCGATCAGCTGAGTTTCCTGAAAAATACATTGGAAAGAAAGGACCTCGGCCAGCGAGTAAGAGAAGCAATATTAGAAAATATCAACGATCTGACCCGCGAGGGTAAAAAAATCAAGGCGCAACTCGATGGTAGAATTACGATTGTCCAGTAACAGCAGAAGGGAATTTTTACGCAAAGGTCTGGGCGCGACGGCAATGCTGGGACTGGCTGCCTCGCCACTCGCTGCTTTTGCGAAAGACCGGACAGTGCAGTTGACGATTCTGCATACCAACGACGTGCACAGCCGGGTGGAGCCTTTCCCGATGGACGGTTCGCGAAACCAGGGGTTGGGCGGCGTGGCCAGACGTGCCGCTTTGGTTAAAAAGATCAGGGCAGAACAGCCAAATGTGCTTTTGCTGGACGCAGGCGATATTTTTCAGGGAACACCTTACTTTAATTTATACGGTGGCGAAGTGGAAATGACGCTCATGAGCCAAATGGGTTACGACGCGGCGACGATGGGAAACCATGATTTTGACAATGGTTTGGCAGGTTTTAATAAACAACTCATACACGCTCAATTTCCTTTTCTGGTAAGTAACTATAACTTCGATAATACGGAGCTAAAAGGCAAAACGCAGGCATTTAAAGTATTTAAAAAGCAGGGTATTAAAGTCGGCATATTTGGGCTGGGTATTGAGCTGCAAGGTTTGGTGAATAAGAAAAACTATGGCGAAACGGTTTACCAGGACCCGATCGCGAAGGCGAATGAAGTGGCTTCCATTTTGAAAAATGACTTGAAATGTGACCTGGTTGTGTGCCTGTCGCATTTGGGATACAAATACCAGAGCGATAAAGTGTCTGATCAGGTACTTGCCAAATCAACCCGGAATATCGACCTGATCATCGGCGGGCATACCCACACTTTTATGAAAGCCCCGGAAACGATTATGAACCTCGACGGAAAGCCTGCTACGATCAACCAGGTCGGTTTTGCAGGTATTAATCTGGGTCGGCTGGATTATTTTTTCGACCGCGACTCGGGCAAACATACCATGGTCTCGGCCGTTTATCCGGTTCACGAATATGGTTTAGTTTAGAAAAATCCGGCGGCTATTCCATGTGCAGGAATCGTTGCCGCACTTTTTCTTCTTCCAGGTCGAGCTGTGCGAGGTGCTGGCGGATTACCTCTTCTTCGAACATTTCTTCTTTGTTGTATTGAAGTAAAAGCGCGCGCTTGTAAGCGAGTAGCTCTCGGGTAATATCTTGGAATTCAGCTATATAATTGCGTCCGCTGGTTTCGTGTTCGTCTTCGTTGACGTGATCCAGGAAGCCGATATCACTTTCCAGCTTGTATTTCAGATTTTGCAGCAGCTCATTTCTAGGTATTTCGGCAGCAAACTTTTCATTGATTACGGCCAGGGAAGCTTCCGCCAGTTTTCTCCTGATCAATATATCCTGCTCCTGTGAAGGTACCTCATAATCCAGTTCCTCTACTTTCAGCCATTTGATCACCAGCGGCAGGGTGAGCCCCTGAAAAACCAGTGTAACTAATATCACCACAAAAGTGATAAATAGTATCAGGTTGCGCTGCGGAAATGGCTGGCCACCGTGGATCACCAGCGGAATGGAAAGCGCTGCGGCTAGCGACACCACCCCGCGCATTCCTGTCCAGCCAAACACCAGCGGCGCACGCCAGCCCGGCCGGCTATCTGCCGTTTTGATGAACTTGCTCACAAAAACAGTGAATACCGACGCGCCGAGGGTACTCGCAATGCGGGTCACGATCACGACCAGCGAAATGATCAGTCCGTAACCGATCGCAGTAAGCAAAGAAATGTCGCCCAGCTGGTTTACGATCACAGGAAGTTCAAGGCCGATGAGCATGAATACCAGTCCGTTTAACACAAAACCGACCGTAGCCCAGACATTAAACCCTTGAATGCGGCTGAGGTGGCTGAGGATACTGTGACTTCTTTCCGAAAGAAAAAGGCCGCCCGTAACCACCGCGATCACGCCGGAATAGTGGAATTCTTCTGCCGCAATGTACATCGTGTAAGGCGCCACAAAAGTGAGAATCGTGTCAATGCTGGGCGTGGTAGGCAACCAGCGGTGTATCGCGTAGAATATCAGCGCGACGCCCATTCCGATCGCAAATCCCATTAAAATCACCATAAAAAAACTGGTAACTGCCTGGGAAAGAATGAATGTGCCTGATATTACGGCCGTTACCGCAAACCGGAAAACGATCAAGCTGGAAGCATCGTTTAGCAGACTTTCGCCTTCGACAATCGTGATCAGCCTCTTGGAAACTTTTACATCCTTTAATATGGAAGTAGCTGCAACCGCATCTGGCGGCGAAATGATACCGCCGAGCAAAAAGCCCAGTGCAAGCGTAAATCCGGGAATTAATGCGTTGGAAACGAATGCGATCACGCAGGAAGTGAAGATCACGATCCCAAACGCGAAAGAGCCGATCACGCGCCGCCATTTCCAGAATTCTTTCCAGGAAGTTTGCCAGGCAGCCTCGAAAAGCAGCGGCGGCAGAAAGATCAGAAAGATCAGTTCGGGGTCGATCTCGACGGTGGGCGTACCCGGTATAAAACTCAATGCAAGTCCGCCGAGTACCAGCACAATAGGGTAGGATACCTTAATCCGCTGCGCGAGCATTACCAGGAATAAGATAATGAGGATCAGCGATATATATAAAATAATGTTGTTGTGCATCGCGGCCTATTTTACATATAATTTGATACCGTTCGTCGATTTCAGCACGATCTGCGGATGCATTCCTACCTCGTGCGCGGGGTCGTTTTCGAAAGTAAATCTTTTGAGTAAAGCAGAAAGTATAAGCTGCATTTCCATCATCGCAAATTGCAGCCCGATGCAGATCCTGGGGCCCGCCCCAAAAGGCAGATAGTTGAACTTAGCCCGGTTCTTCACATGCTCAGCACTGAAATTCCCGGGATTGAAAACGAGCGGATTTTCCCAAAGATGCGGATTTCTGTGCAGTTCGAAAACCGATAAAAACACGGAAGTGCCTTTTGGAACGTGGTAACCTTCAATTTCTTGATTGACTGTCGCCTCGCGCGTCATCGTCCAGGCGGGCGGGTACAAACGCAGTCCTTCTTCCACAACCTGGCGGGTGTAGGGCATTCGCATCAGCTGCTCAAATGACGGTACCGTTTCAAACAGCTCACATTCCTGCCTGATCCGCGCCACAATTTCGGGCTGTTTGGAAAGCTCCCAAAGCAGCCAGCTCAATGCAGTCGCCGAAGTTTCGTGGCCGGCTGCAAACATCGTGATCGCTTCGTCCCGGATTTGCAGGTCGTTCATTTGCTCGCCGGTATCTTCGTCAATACTGTCAAGCAGTAATTGAAGCAGATCATTCGGCGCTTCTCCGGAGAGGCGGCGCTGTTCTATAAAATCGAAAATGAGCTTATTAAAATAGGTGATGTCGGTTCTGAAATGCCTGTTTTCCCCGTTGATCGCCATCAGAGGCCGCCGGTACGGTCGGCGAACCCGCGTGACGAGGTATTTTTGCGTGCGTGATACCTGCTTGTATATCTGCGCCTTATCCTCGCTGGTCATATTGCCAAACAAGGTTTTGAGTGCAATATCCGAAGTGACGCCCATCATTTTCGCGTCAATATCGATCGCTTCCTTGCCGCGGTGTTGCTCCATTTCATCCAGGAAACTTTTGGTCAGTTCGCCCATTGTGAGGAACAGTTCCTGCAACCGCTCGCGATGGAACGCGGGTTGTACCAGTCGCCTCTGACGGAGCCAGAAGTCTCCCTCGCTCGTCACCAGGCCATTTCCCAACACCGGCTGCAACATTTTGGACGAACTGCCTTTCTTAAAATTTTTATTGTGCTGTTGTAAGATATGCCGGAAAAATCCTGGCTCGCGGCTGATCACAAATTCGCGGAAAAGCTTGATTTTGAAAGTATCTCCACAAGTTTCAAAACCCTGGTGAAGAAAATGAAGCGGGTCGCGCGCAAATTTGATCGCACCGACCAAACTGAAACTGCTGATCCGGAATTCTGGTATTGGGCGCATGCTTCCCGTTAAATTTTAGAGCTACACAAATAAGTCATTTACAAACAAAAAACCACCCGCAGTACGGATGGTTTTGACAAATTAATGTGGGTAATGCTATTTCTTATCTGCGAAAGAACGCAGCATCCAGGTATTTTTTTCCTTGAATTGCATAAAACGGTTCACCATATCATTGGAACCATCGTCACCTGCTTGCGAAGTAGCTTCCAGCAGTTCCCTTTCCAGCCCGATTAGCGTCGCCATATCTTCCAGGATCGCGTCCACCATATCCAGGTCTTTCATACCGATTGTGTTGATTTCTTTCAGCTGGGATTCATTGATATAGTCTGCAAAGCGGCTGTGAGGCGGCTTTCCGAGCGTTAATACCCTTTCTGCGATCTCATCGATCGTAAGCTGCGCATTGGTATAAAGTTCTTCGAATTTGACATGAAGGGTGAAAAAGCTCTGACCTTTTACATTCCAGTGACATCCCCTCAGTTTCTGATAGTGAATGTGATAGTTGGCAAGATAGTCGTTCAACAAATCTACAACAGGCTTAACTTCCTGTTCATTGAGGCTGATTTCGTTAGCATCCATAATAATAGCTGGGAAAATTGAAAATCGTGTTTCAGGTTATTGAAACAACAAAATCATACCAAAATATCATACTTCCAAACTCTATACGTTAATCTCCTCGAAAACTGTCAAAGTATCGTAATTCCACTTGCCTGCACCATTTAAAAAAGCTGAAATGCGGCGTTTCGGGCACGATACTTTACAGTCAGGTACTCAAATCCACTAATTATTTAAACCATGTTGATCGCGAAGTTGAAAGGGAGTTTTTTCGGAGTAATGTTATTGATGTGTCTGTGCTCAACTGCCAATGTTTCAGCGCAGGTAAAAGAGGAAGAAAAGGTGAAAGCGGCGACGGCTGTACTGAATGATTTTAACGAAATGCAGGAGAATATCCCTGCCCAGCTTCTGAATATGTCGAAAGGGATCATCATCGTCCCTAAAATGATCAATGCAGGATTGATGCTCGGCGGCAAATACGGCCGGGGCCTGGCGATGGTAAAAAAGGAGAACGGCGAATGGAGCGATCCGGTATTTATCACGATCACAGGAGGAAGCATCGGCGCGCAGATCGGCGTACAGTCAGTTGATCTGGTATTGGTTTTCAAGAACAGCAAAACGCTTATGGAAATAGGAAAAGGCAGCTTCACACTGGGCGGTGACCTCTCAGTTGCAGCCGGACCAATGGGCAGAAGTTCCTCTGCACAAACAGATTACAAACTTGAAGCAGAAGTGTATTCCTATTCAAGAAGCAAAGGTTTGTTTGCCGGCATCACCCTGAACGGAGCCGCATTGGCAGTTGACAACAAAGCCAACAATGACTTTTACGACGACTGGACCGACGCGAATACGACATTCAAAAAGTCAAAAATAGCTTCAAAGCCAGTCGACGACCTGAGAACCAGATTAGACGAATTTAACTGATCACCCCAATGCCATCCTCAGTAATTTCCTATTTCAATTATGATGGAGACACTGAAACGTTACGCGTAGTATACGTGTCAGGGATGGTTTACGACTACAAAAAAGTGCCTCTGGAAGTATACCAGGCCATGAAAGCCTCGTTTTCCAAAGGCACTTTTTTGAATAAGTATGTGAAGGGGAATTTTGAGTTTGAGAAGGTGGGGTGAAGGGAGGAAGGAGGAAAGGGAGGAAGGGAGGAAGGTAGGAAGGTACTTTTTTCTCTCCTTTTTCCCTTCCTCCATCCTCCTTTCCTCCCTTTAAATCCCTCCCCGCCGCATTTCCTTCACGGCGTAATCTACTGCTCTTGCCGTGAGTGCCATGTAGGTTAGTGAGGGGTTTTGGGTGGCGGTTGAGACCATGCTGCCTCCGTCGGTGACGAATACATTGGGGCAGTGGTGCATTTGGTTCCACTCATTTAGTATCGATGTTTTTGGGTCTTTACCCATTTTAATGCCGCCCATTTCGTGATTTTCGCTGCCGGGGTTTCTTTTCGTGTCCGAGGTTTTGATGTTGATAAAACCAGCTTTCGACAACATTTCGCTCAGCTCTGTATAAAAATCTTCCACCATTTTCATATCGTTGTCGTCAAATGCGACGGACATTTTCAGCTGAGGAATGTCCCACTGATCTTTCAGGGTAGGGTGCAGGCTGATCATATTGGATTCTTTCATCAGAGTTTCTCCCATCATCTGCGCGGCAATCGACCAGCCGCTGTTATCCGGCGCGAAAAGGCTGTTTTTCAGGTCTTCACCAATGCCCGCATTCTGGTTACCGAGTTTTGAAGTATTCATAGAAACTGCGTAGCCGCGGAGGAAATCGGTTTCCTGCTTGGCTACGTTCCTGAATCTTGGAATATAAGAACCATTTGGCCGGCGACCGTCGGTGGTGCGGTCGTGGAAACCGTCAAACTCGGCGCTTACGCGGCCGCGGTAATTGTGGAAACCAATGAATTTACCCAGGACCTCACTATCGTTACCCAGTCCGTTTGGAAAGCGGTTGGATTTGGAATTAAGCAAAATCAGATTGGAATTGATCGCCGACGCATTTACGAAAATGATCCTGGCGTAATATTCCGTCATCTCCCTGGTTAGTATATCTACCATCCTCACGCCGGTTGCGCGCTTCTTTTTCTCGTCATAAATCACTGAATGCACAACAGAATGCGGTCTTAATGTCAGATTTCCCGTTTTTTCAGCCCATGGTAAGGTAGAAGAATTGGTGCTGAAATACCCGCCGAACGGACAACCGCGCTGGCACATATTCCGGTGCTGGCACTTGGCGCGTCCCTGTTCCAGGTGAACCGGCTGCGGGTCGGTAATATGCGCCGCCCGACCAATGATAATCGGTCGCGTATTGTTATAGTTTTTAGCAGTCTGTTCGCTGAAATGCTTTTCCACACACGTTAATTCGTGTGGCGGAAGGAACTCACCATCAGGAAGTTGTGGTAGCCCGTCTTTGTTTCCTGATATACCTGCAAACTTTTCCACGTAACTGTACCAGGGCGCAATATCCTTGTACCTGATCGGCCAGTCAGTAGCGAATCCGTCGCGCGCCGGACCTTCGAAATCAAAGTCTGACCACCGTTGTGTTTGCCGCGCCCAGAGTAGCGAGCGTCCGCCTACCTGGTATCCGCGCATCCAGTCAAAAGGCTTGTCCTGCACATACGGATGTTCCGCGTCTTTTACCACAAAATGCATGGCATCTTCTTTGAAAATATAATGCTTGCTCGCCATCGGATTCGCCTCGCGGATTGCCAGGGAAGGCTGGCCACGGTGCTCAAATTCCCAGGGGAACATATTGGTGGTCGGGTAATCTACAATGTGTTTTACATCTTTCCCTCGTTCCAAAACCAGCGTTTTCAGGCCTTTTTCTGTCAGTTCTTTTGCTGCCCAGCCGCCGCTTATCCCGGTTCCTACCACAATTGCATCAAAGGTTTGTGCCTTTTCCGCATCGATATTAAAATTTGCCATTTGGTTATTTACACGGTCAGGGTTTCTTTTTCCATAAATTAGGCAGGAGCTTATCGTGCAATAAAAGCCGCCAGGTACCCCAGTCATGTGCACCTTCTCCGCCTATGAAATAGTCGTGTTTGACACCAATTTTGTCCAGTGCCTCGTGCGTTGCGGCGGATCTTTTACCTACAAAGTCCAGCTCGCCGCTGCCTAGCCCGATGAGCAGATAATCCACCTTGTCTTTTATTTTAGGATCATTAAAAAAAGCAGGATTAAGCTTTTCCGGTTCAAGATCGCCGGCGCTCAGTATCCCAAAAGAACTGAACAAGTCTATTGCATTGAAACCCACCGCCTCTGTGTGCCGGCCGCCCATTGAAAGTCCGGAAATGGCACGCGACCTGCGGTCTTTGATCGTACTGTAATGCGAGTCGATATAGGGTACAATATGCTTTCTGAGCTCGTTTTCGAATAATTTGTAAGTCTGTTCAAGATGTTTGGGATCGTTCCGGTGCAGTACCTGATTGTTAGGCATTGCGATGATCATCGGTACTATCTTTCCTTCCGCAAGCAGATTATCTGCGATGAAATTAGCCTTTCCATCCAGCTCCCAGCCATTTGCCAGCTCACCGCTGCCGCCGAGGAGATAGAGGACCGGATATTTCTTTTTCGGATCATAACCCGGCGGCGTATAGACAAACATTTCCCGCTCACCATTTAAAACAGCAGAGTGGTAAATATGCCGCGTCACACTTCCGTGCGGGACGGGTTTTGCATCATAATAAGCTGGCTGACTATCATGCACAACCAGATTGCTGTACCCCGGCTGATTCGATGCGCCGGTTAGTGTATTCGCCGGATCCACCACCGCCACGCCGTCGATCAGCAGGCGGTACACATAAATATTCGGCTTCACCGGCCCCACGGTCAATGTCCATATTCCGTCTGCATTTTTGGTAAATGGGATCGCGTTTTTGGATTTTAACGCAAGCAAAATTGGCCCGCCAGTAAGTTCCACTTTCTGCACGTCCGGTGCTTTCACGCGGAACGTAACAGTATGATCATCATGTACTTCGGGTGAAACTACATTGCCTCCGTAAGGCACCAGGTTCTGGGTGTTTTTCTGGGGATTATAGTCCAGATTTACATTCGCCTGCTGCGCCGCAACCATTCCCGAAGCATTTAAAACGATAGT
The DNA here is from genome assembly GCF_021390335.1 of Dyadobacter sp. CY343. Lineage (GTDB taxonomy): Bacteria > Bacteroidota > Bacteroidia > Cytophagales > Spirosomataceae > Dyadobacter. The sequence goes on from NZ_JAJUXK010000002.1 coordinate 366,957, forward strand.
GGAAATCAGTAGCAGCGTTTTGATTTTTTTCATTTTGTATAAATAAATAAGAAACGTTTGTCAGGCCAGAATATCTTTCACCAGGTTCCCATGCACGTCAGTAAGCCGAAACCTTCTGCCCTGGAATTTATAGGTAAGCCGCTCGTGATCAACACCCATTAAATGCATCAAAGTCGCGTGAAAATCGTGCACGTGAACCGGATCTTTGACGATATTATAACTGAAATCGTCCGTTTCCCCATAACTGATCCCAGCCTTCACCCCCGCGCCCGCCATCCACATCGTAAAGCACCGGGGATGGTGATCGCGGCCATAATCGTCGGCTGTGAGCTTGCCTTGTGAATACACGGTGCGCCCAAATTCACCGCCCCAAACTACGAGCGTATCATCCAGCAAACCACGTCTTTTCAAGTCCATGATCAATGCCGCCGTCGCCTGGTCGGTATCCTTGCATTGCCTTGCGATACCTTTTGGCAAGCCGCCGTGCTGGTCCCAGCCCTGGTGATAAAGCTGCACGAATTTCACATCCTTTTCTAGTAACTTCCTTGCCAGTAAGCAATTAGCTGCATAAGTCCCTGCGTCGCGACTATCTGGCCCGTACAAATCAAATACTTCGTCGGGTTCGCCTGCGGTATCCATTACTTCCGGCACCGAAGTTTGCATCCGAAATGCCATTTCATACTGCGCAATGCGGTTATTGATCTCAGGATCGCCATACGAATCGTTTTGCAGCTGATTCAGTTTGGACAGATATTGCAGCATTTCCTTCCTGTCGGCACCATCGTAACCTTCGGGATTATTCAGAAACAAAACAGGATCTTTACCCGAACGAAACTGCACGCCCTGATGACGGGATTCCAGGAATCCGTTTCCCCATAACCGCGCGTAAAGCGGCTGATCTTTGGGAGCGTTTTTTGAAACCAATACAATGAATGTAGGCAGATTATTATTATCCGAGCCTAGCCCATAACTCACCCAGCTGCCGATCGAAGGCCGACCAGGAAGCTGATTTCCCGTTTGAAAAAACGTAATAGCCGGGTCATGATTAATCGCCTCCGAGTAAATGGATTTGACAATGCAAAGGTCATCGACCACCCTGGCGGTGTGGGGCAGCAGCTCGCTTACCCACGTATCGTTTTTTCCGTGCTGGCTGAAATTGTAGATCGAAGGGACCATCGGCAATGCACTCTGGCTGGCGCTCATGCCCGTCAGTCGCTGGCCTTTTCGTACCGAATCCGGCAGGTTTTGTCCCGCCAGATTTGCCAGTTTGGGTTTGTAATCAAATGTCTCAAACTGCGAAGGTCCGCCCGCCATAAACAGGTATACAACCCGCTTTGCTTTCGGGGCAATATGGGGTAATGCTTTCAAGATATCTGCCTCCACATCGCCGGCAGAAGGTTGCTGCCTTGAAGCCGAACCATATATCTTGTCAAGCCCGAATAGCGATCCAACCGCCAGAGCGCCCATTCCGAGCGAGGTTCTGGTTAGAAACCGGCGCCTGTCCAGCTTTTTATGCAGCTCATTGAAGTCCGGCGAATGCATTCTGAACTCCTCGTCGTGATGGTGTGACATAGCCTATCTTTTGGTTAAACTGGCGTCAGAATTAAGAATCGTGCTCGCTACTACACTATTTGCCGCAAGCAAAGCAGCATCCAGCGACGGATCCACTTTGTATTGTCCGGTACCCAGCCAGCCTGCGGTTTTCTTAGGGTTTTTGGTGAATTTCTCTCTTTCGGTTTTTTGTAAAGAAAGCAGCAGATCCACTTCCCTGACCGGCGGCTTCCTACCCGTCAGTTGCCGGTAAGCCAGCGTAATTGCCTGACGGTCATCAGGAATTTTCGACATTTTTTCTCCCATTACTTTCACTGCTTCCACAAATGTCGGGTCGTTTAATGTGACAAGTGCTTGCAGCGGCGTATTCGTTTTTTGTCTCCTGACCACACAAAAACTGCGGGTCGTGGCATCGAATGTCGACAAAGTCGGGTGCGGTACCGAACGTTTGACGATCACATACAAGCTTCTCCTGTACACCGCGTCGCCCGAATCGGGAACATAATTGCTGCTGTTGATCGACCAGAGGCCGTCGGGCTGGTAAGGTTTAATGCTTTTCCCGCCTATCTTTTTGTTTAATAAACCGCTTGCAACCAATGCATTATCGCGGATCATTTCAGCTGACATTCTGTTTGCCGGGCCCCTTGCCAGCATTCGGTTTTCCGGGTCGCGTTCCCGCGTTTCCCTAGTGGCTCGGGAATTTTGCCGGTAAGTTGCCGACATCACGATCAGCTTGTTCATTTTCTTCATATCCCAGCCCGATTCACGGAAGGTAACCGCCAGCCAGTCAAGCAGTTCCGGGTGCGTGGGCATTTCTCCCTGATTGCCGAAATCTTCCGTCGTTTTCACCAGTCCGGTACCGAAGAAGTTCTGCCAAAGGCGATTCACTTCCACGCGGGCAGTGAGCGGGTGGTCGGGCTGAGTGAGCCACCGGGCAAGACCCAGGCGGTTTTTAGGTAAATTTTTTGGAAAAGCTAATATGGAAGAAGGGGTAGCAGGATACACTTTCTCGCCCGGCGAATCATAATTTCCGCGGAGCAGAACGTGTGCCTGTTTCGGTTTCGGCATTTCCTGCATCACCATCAGCTCCTGGATCTTTTCGGTAGAGTCTGTCAGCTCGCTGCGTTTTTGCTGCAATGAAAGCCGGGCGGCGGCGGTTTCTTTACTCGCGGCTGACAGGTAATAGGTCTTTAATATCTGCGTTTCCCGGCCGGTAAGTTCGGAAGGTTGTTTGCCGGCAATAGCCGCCCAGTTTGTTTTTTTAGCCAAAATCTGAACTTCAAATGGCGAGAGTTCCCGGTTATAGACCAATATATCATCCACCTGGCCGCCCGTAAGTCCAAATCCCCGCCACCACGCGCCGATCTGCAAGCCGGGCTGTACCTGTGATTTGAACAGAATTTCTTTCCGAAGCTGGTCCATCGTCGTTTCCATCGCCAGCTCCGCGCCATCCTGAAACAATCTGAAACCTTTCGCTTGTGAAGATCCGTCATAAGTGATCGTCAGCTGAATCCATTTGTCTCTCGGTACAGGTGATGTCGCAATGCGCGTAATTGCATCGGCGGGAGCTGTGTGGGCCATATTCAATTCCAGCCGGTCGTTTCTTAAATACAAATGGTAACCCCGGAAGTTGTAAAGCCGCTCCGCCTGACTCTTGTGCAGAAGCACACCTTCCTTTAAGTTTTTGGGAATATTTACATGGATACCAATACTGAAAGGTTCTGATTTTTTAAAAACACCCGCCTGGTTTAGATCCAGAAAAACGTCACCATTCAGCTTCAATGCCTTTCCATTTTTAGTATCCGTAAATTCCGGATCGCCGCCTGCGCCGCCCGATTCACGTTTCATTACGCCAATATCCTTCGGGTTAATTGCATTTTTAAGCGAACCATTTTCGAATGTAAACCGCGCCTGCAAGCCGTTTTGGGAGATTTCCTGTTTGGCCAAAACCTTGTATCCACCGGTTGTAAGCCACTTCTGGAATCCCGGCTCTGCATTTTGCTTTACTATATCGAGATTACTTTCTTCTGTTTTAATCTGTTTCTTTATAAAAGCGAGCGTTTTTTCCTGGTCGCCGGTCGGCAGCAGCATAGTAGGCGTAGGCATTGCGTCGTCCCAGGAGATTTGCCCTGCTTCTTTTACATTGTTGAAAAAACTGAAAAGCTCGTAGTAATTTTTCTGCGAAATCGGGTCGTACTTGTGATCGTGGCATTTGGCGCAGCCTACTGAAAGTCCGAGAAACGCGTCGCCGAATGTATTGGTACGGTCGACCACGTATTCCGCCTGAAATTCCTCCTCGATGATCCCGCCCTCCATATTTTGCTGGTGGTTTCGGTTAAATGCGGTCGCTACCATCATATCTCGCGTAGGCTTCGGCATTAAGTCGCCCGCCAGCTGCCACGCGATAAACTGATCATAATGCATATTTTTGTTAAATGCGCCGATTACCCAATCGCGGTAAGGCGACATATCCCGCAGCCGGTCGACCGTATAGCCATGAGAGTCGGCGAAGCGCGCGAGGTCGAGCCAGTCGACGGCCATTTTTTCACCATAATGCGGCGAGGCAAGCAGCCGGTCAACCTGTTTTTCGTACGCATTTGCGCTATTATCCTTTAAAAATGCGTCTGTTTCTTCGAGAGTAGGGGGCAGGCCGGTCAGATCGAGGGAAACGCGCCTGAGCAATAGTTCCTTTTCAGCCTGCGCCGCTGGTTGTAGCTTCTGGTCTTCCAGTTTTTTAAATACAAAATGGTCAATCGGATTAACGGCCAGGTTAGTGTGATGAATTTCAGGTACTTCTGCTTTTTCTGGTTTTACAAATGCCCAGTGCGGCTTGTACTCAGCACCTTCGTCGATCCACCGGATCAAAATGGCTTTTTCAGCCGCGGAAAGCGACAAATGAGATTCGGGGGTTGGCATTACATATTCCGGATCGGAAGAAATAATGCGGTGAAAAAACTCACTGTCAGCCAGATCGCCGGGAGAAATTGCCACACGGCCGGAATTTTTGGAAAGCTTGGCAAACGCAGATTCGCCCAGATCCAGCCGGAGACCGCCTTTTTGTTTGGCTTTGTCGGGCCCGTGGCAGGCGAAACATTTATCGGAAAGAACCGGCTTTACATGCTGGTTATAGTCGAGCTTTTCAGGAAGTGCCTCCATCGCGACTTCCACATCATCAGGCAGTTGCGGCGAGCAGGCATAAAAAATACCTGAAATGGAGATGGCCAGAAAAATTTTTGCAGCTTTTTTCATCAGTGGGTAAAGGACTTCTACATATAAATATAATTTAAGATTCGCTTTAAATTGCCATATTCCTATTTTTACAGTGGCACATAATTAGCATACATTGCAATAAACGTCTTCAATTTAACCGATCTGTAAAATGCGTTGGCAGGATTTACGAAGAAGCAGTAATGTAGAAGACCGCCGCGGCATGTCCGGTGGCGGCAAAGTTGCGATCGGCGGGATCGGGATGATCATCGTGCTCGCGATCGGACTTTTAACCGGGCAGGATCCCAGCGAAATCCTGGGTAACCTGCAAGGTACCGGGCAAAGTGAGCAGGTACAAAGCCGCCCGCCCGGCCCCCGTCCCGACGACCGGACAGCCGATTTCGTAACTGCGGTACTGGGCAGCACCGAGGATGTCTGGACGAATATCTATGCGGCGAACGACGCGCAATACGTGAAGCCTAAGTTGCAGATTTTTGAAGATGCGACCCAAAGCGGCTGCGGAGGCGCATCGTCGGCAATGGGACCATTTTACTGTCCGGCCGATCAGAAGGTTTACATTGATCTTTCTTTTTGTGACCTGCTGCGCGACCGTTTTAAAGCGCCGGGCGATTTTGCAGTGGCTTACGTAGTGGCGCACGAAGTTGGTCACCACGTACAGAATTTAATGGGAATTTCGGATCAGTTGCAGCAACAACGCGGCAGGATCAGTGAAACGGAGTACAACAAACTTTCGGTCAAGCTGGAATTGCAGGCAGATTTTCTGGCCGGTGTGTGGGCAAACCACGCGCAGGAAATGGCGAATATCCTCGAACCGGGCGATCTGGAATCGGCTTTAAAAGCAGCTAATGCGATCGGTGATGATAAGTTGCAGCAGGAATCGCAAGGGCGCGTAGTACCCGACGCATTTACCCACGGTACTTCCGAGCAGCGGATGTATTGGTTCAAAAAAGGCTTCGAAACGGGCGATTTGAATCAGGGTAAGTTTGACGATATACAATAATATTTGAGGGGAGGAATGGTTTTTCCTCCCCAAAATGCTAGTCGCTGTTCTCGTTTTTCAAACCTTTCAGCAGCGCATAAATCGCCATCGCATGACCCTGTCCCAGCTCGAAATCCTCTTTCAGCCATTTCGTTATTTCTCCTGCTTTAACTTCGGGTTTAAGCTCCCCACCGGCCGTAAAGCCCTTTTCTTCTGCTATTCTGCGAAAATCTGCGGGCTCTTTACCTGTTTTTGATTTGATCGTTTTCAAATATCCCTGGAAAGACATATTCAGTTAGTTTTAGGTGATAGTTTCGCGATATTAGTAATTTTGTTAAAGATTTGTAATCTGTACCGATGCCTTATCAAAACATACTTCTCATTGACGACGATGAGGATGATCAGGAAATATTTTTGAGCGCGTTGGAAAACGTATCTAATTCAGTCAATTGCATAACGATAAGTAATGCAGTCACCGCACTGGAAAAGCTTTCCCGGCGTGAGCTGGAAACCGACCTTATTTTCCTGGATTTGAACATGCCTTTGATGAACGGGCAGGAGTTTCTTATTGAGCTCAAAAACAGGCAGGAAGTGCGCGATATACCTGTAATCATACTTTCTACTTCATCCAATGTAAGTACCGTCCAGCAAAGCAAGCAGCTCGGCGCCGCCGATTTTATCAAAAAACCGGACAGTTTCGACGAGCTCGTCCATATTCTTAAATCGGTGCTGATCTAGCCTTTAATATTACCTCTGATATTCAATTCGGCACCTGAACGGACACTACCTCCCCAATTCCTTTTTCTTTCAAAGACATCGCAGTACTTTCTTCCAGCCTGTTATCTGTAATCAGAAATGAAATATCAGTGAGTGCTGCAAATTTGATGTAGCTGTCACGGCCGATCTTCGACGAATCGCATAGGAGGTACACGTGTTCGCAATTTTGTATAAATGCGGATGTAATGGAAGATTCGGTCTCACTGTGTGCGCTCAGGCCGTTTTCCTGGGAGATACCATCCACGCCAATGAATGCTTTTGCAGCGTGATAGCTGTTTACATGCTCCACTGCCTTTGCACCGTGCACCGCTTTTCGCGAACTGTCCAGCTCACCGCCGATCAGATTGATAGTGACAGTAGGGGTGTCGATCAGCTCTGCTACGATTGGCAGTGAGTTGGTGATCACGCGGATATTGTTCTTTTTCTTCAAATGCGGGCACATTTGAAAAACGGTGCTGCCGCAATCCATAAAGATGGTATCCCCATCCTGCACATAGGATGCTGCCGCCTCGCCGATTTTCTCCTTTTGAATACTGCCGGCTGCTTTCTTTCCGGTGAAGCTGGTCACGACAGCGCTTTCCGGTCTCATTGCGCCGCCGTGCGTCCTGATCAGTAACCCTTCCTGTGTGATCTCGTGTAAATCGCGCCGGATCGTGGCAGGGGAGGCGGCAAGCTGGTCTGCAAGCTGGAATACAGATAAGCTGCCGGCTTCAAAAACAGCGGCGACGATCTTCTTCTTTCTTTCCTGAAAAGTCATTTTCAATCAATATTTGATCAAAAATAATCAAATGTGCGAAAGTGAGGTTATGCGCGAAGTTGAATATCGCTGGTCAGGCCGGGCGCAATTGTATCGGCAGCATTGGAGGTGGGAATGCTGATATAAAAGCAGGTACCATTGCCCGGCTCGCTTTCGAACCATATACGGCCGTTTTGTGCCTTTACAAATTCAATGCAAAGCAGCAGCCCCAGCCCAACTCCTTTCTCGTTTTTGGTACCATAAGTAGATTCGACGTTGAGCGAAAATATGCTTTCACTTTTTTCCGCCGACATTCCGATTCCATCATCCTGAACACTGATCACGCATTGGTTATGCTCTGATTTAGCCCTCACCATGATCCTGCCGCCACTTTTTGTAAACTTAATCGCATTGCCGATGATATTCCGGACCACGATCTGCATCATATCCCCATCCGCGAAAACAGACATGGAGGGGCTGAGCTGGTAGTCGAGCGTGATCCCTTTGCGGAAAGCAATATCCGCTTCCAGTTCAAGCGTGGATTGTAGTAACTTGCTCAGATTCAGCATTTCTGGTCTCGCAGAAACACCATATAGCTGTGATTTGGACCAGTCCAGTAACTTGCTGAGCATTGCCAGCGTATTCTTGGTCGCATTCAGCAGGTCGTTCTCAATGTCGAGTTTCTGCTGCTCTTCCAGATCGTGTTGCGTGAGCAGTTCCAGGAAATTCTGAATGCTGCCCAGTGGCGAACGGAGGTCGTGGGCTACGATGGACATCAGTTTATTTTTCTCGGCATTAATGCCTTCCAGCTCCCGGTTCTTTTCGATGATCTGCTCATTCTGCTTCTCAATCGCCTCCGACTTTTCCGCCGTGATCAGTTTTTCGTTTTCATAGCTCCGCCGGATGTAGTAGGTACAAAAAAAAGTGATCGCGGCCACAACCAGGTAAGAAGACAAATGGTCGATGAACTTGCTGAACCGATCGTCATAAGTATTCGGGAAAGTTTCCGGAGACAGGTATTCAGCTATGCCCAGAATCAGGAACATACCGACATTGACCGGGATCCAGAATTTGTATTCATTAGTTGGACTAATAACAATACTCAGCAGCAGGAAGAGCAGGAAATACAGGTCGGTAGGCCCGCTGATCCCGGAGTTCATGAAGTAATTGAATGTAAAAAGAAGCAGCCCGGAAATGTTTACAATGGGAATGCTGATTTCGGGCCGGTTCTTGAATCTGGAAATATAGTAAACCGCGCAGGCTACCACCAAGCCGAAAAAGCTTGCTAGCGCAATGTTGGGAAGTCCGATTATATAGTTAAAAGGGACATTATAGCTGAGCGCGAATATGGAGATCAGACATACCGAATGAAATATACGCGCATGGAGAGGGAACTTGGAAGGATCCCCGGAAAGCCTGGCCCAAAGTTGATAAAAATATTGCTGAGGAAGCAAAACGGGAATCTTTTCGTTCTCACAAATATAGGTGCGCGTACGATCAAAACGAAGTAGAATTAGTATTAATAACGCACCGACTTTTATCCACCCTTAATGCGATTCAATTCGTCTTCGGAGCCGGATCTTCTGCTGCGTGCTGCCTTGATTTCTTTGCTGCCGAATCGATAGTTGAAATTCAGTTTCGCCATTCTCCCTTCAAACCGGAAACGCAGCCTGGTTTCAATGCCGGCATAATTGGACGTGTAGCCGCCGCGGGAGGTTCCTAAAACGTCGCTGAATGAAAGCTTGGCGGTAGCATTATCTTTCCAGAATTTCTTCTGGACACCCGCGTCCAGCATGCCCATTGCCCAGTTGTAATCAATTCTCCGGTAAGGTGAATTGTACCAGCCGCTCAGTTCTAGCGTCCAGTTGTTTTTGAGCTTAAATGTGTTTTGTCCGTTGAAATTAACGGCAGTAGTATTGTTGTTGATGATCAGCCCATTGTCCAGCGCGGCTTTCCAGATATTATGGTAGCCGCTCACATTGAAATAGATCTCCCACCATTTGGTGATCGGCGTGGTAATGCTCACGTCGAGACTGTATCCCTGCGAGTAATCCAGATTTTGTGTAATAAAATATGTCCGGCTGCTATCGTAAGGAATGCGCAGGCCAACCACGGGAAAGCGGGTGCGCCGGTACCCGAGCGCCGTAGTCAGCTTTGATTTATACACGTGGGTGAGTTTAAAGCTGTTGGCATATTCGGGTTTGAGAAAAGGGTTACCTTTTGAATACACCAGTTCATCTACCCGATATTCAAACGGGTTCAGGTTCTGGTAGCTCGGGCGGTTGATCCGCCTGCTGTAATTGATATTCCAGTTGTGATTTTTGGAAGCTTTATAAGAAATAGCCCCGCTGGGAAAGAAGTTCAGATAAGTCGTGTCCACCCGGTCGAGATCGTTGTGCTTGAAGCTGGTCAGGTCGCCGAGCGATTTGGTATGTTCCGCCCGGACACCGACCTGCAAATCCCACTTTTTACCCAACGTAACATTGTAGTTGGCATAAGCTGCATACACGCGCTCAGTATATTTAAAACGGTTACTCCGGTTGGTATCGATCACTTCTGTATTTCCCAATACATTAAAAAAGTCAAAAGTGTTATCAGATTTAACATCGGAGAGCTTAAACCCGTAACCCAGTTTTCCCTTGGACACATTCTGTTCATAATCGGCTTTCAAAGACCTGATCGTAATATCCACGGGCGTTTTAGTTACATAGTTCCTTTCGAGCGGCGCTTCCGCGCTCAGCTGAAAAAAGTACATATTAGGCTGGTAACTGATCCCGCGTGATGAAAACCGGCCATAGTCTGCATCAATGTTCAGCTCGTGGCCGGTCGTGTCTGCATAATGGTAGTTGAGGTTGAGATTGAGGTTTTTGTTGTTTTCCGGGTTGGAAGTACGTGAAAAAAGCATCAGCGAATCGGCGGTAGTCTGTCCTTTTCTACTGATGAAAGTCTCGCTGGAACCGCCTCCGTTATGGTCACTGATCCGCCCGTTAGCACTAAAACCAAGTGTGTTTTTTGAATTAATAAAATAATCCGCGCCTATTTTCGCGCTGTGTGTCGTGTCGCGCCATATACCCTGCCACACTTTGTTGTAAGCTACCCTGTTCAGGATCTGGTCATCATAAGTCGTATTGCGCCACTCGCCCTGACTGAATCCGTATGCGCCGAAAATATTGACTTTCTTATCGCGGTGATTGAGGTTGAGCGTCGCATTGTACTTGGGCGTTTTTCCGTACATCGCGCCCAGGCTCACATTTCCGTTCGTCCCGAGCTTGACGTTCTTTTTCAGCCGGATATTGATAATCCCCAGATCGCCCGCCGCATCGTACTTGGCCGAAGGGTTGGTAATGATTTCAATAGCCTCAATATCAGCCGAGTTCATACTCTTCAAAGTCGAAGCCAGGTCTTTTCCGCTCATAGGCGAAGGCCGCCCGTCGATGTAGATTCGCACGCCTGTTTTTCCTTTTACCAAAATATTCTCGTCTTTGTCCACCTGCACGCCGGGCGACTTTTGAAGTAGTTCCAATGCATTGGAGCCGGTGGAATTAATGCTCGCTTCCACATTGAATACAAGCCGGTCATTTTTTACCTCGATCAAAGGTTTGGCCGCAGTAACCTTCACTTCGTTGAGCTGTTTAGTGTCAGAAGTAAGCTTGTAGGTGGATAATGTGACGTCAGAATCAACCACGCCGAACTCGGGCGATTGAAAAGTTTTGACCCCGACTGCGGAGATTTTCAGGAAGTATGTACCCTGAGGGATACCCGCAATTTTGAATACCCCATTCTCGTCGGCTACGTCGGCTTTCACCAGGCTGGAATCTTTGGATTGATTGATAGAAACCGCAGCAAATGGGATCGGTTCGTCCTGCTGGTTTTTTACAGAACCACCTACATGGAAACTTTGTGAGAAAGCGCAGGTAGCGTTTAGAAGAAGTAATGTGATCGATAAAATTTTTTTCATGGCTGATTTTTATTGCAAACTGGCGTAAAGGGACTGAAAACCGCCTTGACGTTGCATCTAGGCTATAAAAAAAAGCAGCTTTTTTGAGATTTAATCAAGTGTTTTAAAATCTTCGTTCACGAGCACGCAAAGGATTATTATATTTGGTAAAAGCTGATACCGGTGCCTTTATTGTGTCGTAGTTTTAGTAATATTCAAAATAAAGAGTCGACTATATCCTGATCTTTTACCAAAAAATAAATGAAACGAAGAGCTGCATTGAAAGACCTCTCCATGCTTCCGCTGGCGGGTAGAATTGTACTTCCCTCTAAAACTGTAAAAAAATTCCCTGCGGAAATGGACGCAGAGGCGGGCAAACAGGCTTACCAGGCTATTGGCGTGGAGCCGATCATCAACTGCCGGGGCACGTTCACGATCATCGGCGGCTCGGTGGAAAGGCCGGAGGTACGCGCTGCTATGGACGCCGCTGCACAGGTTTTTGTTCAATATGATGAGCTGGCGTTTGGTGCAGGAAAACGCCTCGCTGAACTCACAGGCGCAGAATGGGGACTCGTTTCAGCTGGCTGTGCAGCCGGTATGAAGCACGTAACCGCAGCCTGCGTCACCGGCGGAAATCCCGAAAAACTGATCCGGATTCCGGACCTTTCCGGCTTTGAGAAAACAGAAGTCATTATCCCCCGGTATTCCCGGAATGTATACGATCACGCGCTGCGCAATGTAGGTGTAAGGCTGATCACAGTCGATTCGATCGAGGAGTTAACGAATGCAATCAGCTCGCGGACAGCGATGATTTACTTAATGGCGGGACGCGAATCCATGAGCGGACCTATGTCGCTGGAAGCAATCTCTAAAATCGCGAAACCTAAGGATATTCCGGTGATGATCGATGCCGCCGCAGAGGATCTGACTATCCCGAACGTGCATCTGAAAATGGGCGCGGATGTGGTGATATATAGTGGAGGAAAAGCATTGTGCGGCCCGCAATGCGCTGGTCTGGTGCTGGGAAGGAAAGATCTGCTCATGTCGGCCTGGCAGGCGAGCGCGCCGCACCACGGGCCGGGCCGCGACAACAAGGTAGGTCGGGAAGAAACGATGGGCATGATCGCCGCCGTGGAAGCGTGGACAAAACGCGATCACAAAGGCGAATGGAAGCGGTGGCTTTCGTGGCTTGACAGCATTTCAAAACGCGTTTCTGTGATCGATACAGTGAAAACTACGGTTATTGAGCCCAAAGACCTGTCAAACAGAACGCCGGTATTGCGAGTTACCTGGGACTCGTCCAAACTTCATATTACAGGGGAGGAGGTCGCCGAACTGTTTGGTCGCACGAAGCCGCGCATTGCGCTGGGAGGTGGTGCGCGCGAAGGCGAAACGTATGTGACGATCACAACCGGACAAATGCAGCCGGGCGATGAAAAGACCGTTTCCGATCGGTTGGTAGAGGTTTTATCCCAAAAACGAACTGCTCCAAAAACTGAAATGGCAGCGGCGGCAGTTTCTCTAAAAGGACATTGGGAAGCTGATATCGAATTCTTCTCTAGCACCAGCAAGCATTCGCTGATCATCGAACAAGACGGTAACTGGCTGAATGGTTCTCATAAAGGTGAGTTCAGCGTTCGGGAATTGCAGGGTACCGTGGAGGGCAACGAATTCAAGATCCGCAGCACCGACCGCCAGCCCGCCGACGCAATCACTTTTCTGTTTTCAGGAACAGTGAAGGACGATGTAATGACGGGGTCGATCTACATGGGCGAATATATGACAGCCAAATTCACTGCAAAAAAATACAAGTTCAAATACAAGCGCGAGAAGATTTTTATCCCTTCCGGACCACCGCTTGCCACCTGATCGTGCGTAAAAAAAGAGCAGCACTAAGCTGCTCTTTTGCGTTTGTTATGAATGAAGTGTTAGTAAGTCTGTTTTTGTCGCTCTGCAACTGCCGGCACCTCGCCGCCCGATGCATTCAGCTCTTTGATGAATGTTCTTGCATCATAATCCAGTAATTCTTTGAAATGCTTTGCGCGCAGCTCATCGTAATACCATAGCCAAACCATTTCTTCCGAGACGATCGTGTAGTGCAGCGTTTTCATATCCGTTGATGTAAGTGGGTATGCAAATTTATGGAATATTTCCATTAGTAAGGAATTATTCCATATTAATAAACCAAAAAATTGAGCAAGTGATCAAATCTCACTTGCTCTGAACAGGTTAGCTCACGTACTTCAAAATGTCCTGCAGGGAAACGTTTTCGTGAGAAGCGTCGTACAGGCATTGGCCGTCCTTCACGATCAGTATTTGCGGTGACTGGTGTTGTACCTGGAACGTCTCCGCAACTGCCATTGATTCTCTTCGGTTGCTGATCACATCTACGATATAAATCGGTAGTGAAATATGTGCGGCGTTGCTTACATCCGTTTTAAGTTGCCGGTAAGCCATCAGGCTGGTCATGCAGCGCGGACTATGCTTGTAGATGATAGCGTATTCTCCGGATTCAGATATTTTAGCAACTTCCTCCTCCGTATTGATTGCAATCCAATTCATAATTTTTTCGAAACGTTGTGTTTTCTGGATGTTCAACAACTGTTGCTACTATTTTCATTCCATCCATATCGAAAAAAGCGGTTACAAATAGAAAAAAGCATATCGTTTTCAATCGTTTTATGGGATCATTTGAATGAATTAATGCACATTTTCAACAGTTTAAATAGTTGGCAGGAATGTGAATGGGCAAATTATTATATTTAGGTATCGCAGATATTCAGAATAATATTTGTACGAATTATTGAAATGCAATTTTGGTAGCCGCACTGCCTCGATGAGTAGCCCAGATCAATCTGGTCAGCATTGAATCACATTCTTTCTTTAACCACTAACAAACTTTTATGGTACAGAAAATCAATCGTCGCAGTTTACTCAAATCGGGTTTTGCGACTATCGGTGCAATGGCGGCGGCGCCATTTTTAGCAGAAGGTGCATTTGCGGGAACTCCGCTCAGGCTCGATAAAGCGAGCCGGGTATTTTACAGTCCGATGGTAAGAGGCCATTTCCTTGAAACTGAGCCAGATCTTTCCAAAATGGTAGCACGGATCGGCTCCAACGAAAATCCATACGGCCCGCCTCCGAAAGCGCGACAGGCTATATCGGATTCTATCGAAAAAGGCAACCGCTACGCGAGGACGGAGTTGAAAGAGCTGACAGAGAAAATCGCAGTAAAAGAAGGAGTGGCGCCGGACCACATCATGATGGGTAACGGTTCCGGTGATCTTTTGGAAAAAACGGCTTTGGCTTTGTTTAAAAATGGCGGAAACGTCGTTTCTGCTGATCCTACTTATATGTCGCTGATTCGCGTTGCAGAAGGCGCAGGTGCTACCTGGAAGGCAATTCCCTGCAAGTCCGATTGGTCGCATGATCTGGATGCGATGGAAAAAGCGATTGACAAGGACACGAAACTGGTCTATATATGTAACCCGAATAATCCGGTAGGGGCCGTGACTTCCACAAAAGCGCTGACAGACTTCTGCTCGCGCGTGTCAGAAAAAGTGCCCATTTTTATCGATGAGGCCTATATTGAGCTGGTTGAAGGAGCAGATAATATAAGTATGGTTGGTCTTTTGAAGGACAAGAAGAATGTGATCATCGCCCGCACTTTTTCGAAAATCATGGGTATGGCGGGATTGCGCGTCGGCTATATTGCTGCATTGCCGGCAACTTTGGGCGCTATTAAAAAGGAAGTAAGAGGCGGCGGTTCGGGAATTGCGTGTACGTCGGTGTATGCGGCATCGGCGGCAATGGACGATATTGATTTTCAGAACAGTACGCGCAAAATGAATACGGAAGCAAAGACTTATTTGTACGACAATCTGAAAACAATGGGATATAAATATGTACCCTCATTTACCAACTTCGTGATCTTTCCAATCAATATGCCTGGCAAGGAATTCCTGAAAAAGATGGTTGACAAAGGGATTATTATCAAAGCGATGGATATAAAGGAAAAACCCTATTGCCGCGTGAGTATCGGTACTATGGATGAAATGAAGCTGTTTGTGAGTGCATTGCAGCAGATGAGCTAGGCTGGTAAATTTTACTTCAAGTGAGAGGACAGGTGCACAGCCTGTCCTCTTTTTTTTAAATACGGTGTTACCAAATTGCGAAATCGACGTCTAAAAGGAAATAAATAAAAATAAACTTATAGGTTGATTTATGAAAATTTGTAATATCTTTGCGTTGGTTCCGTATAGTCTTTTTGTCGTTCAGTACAAGTCGGAGGAGACTCATGAATTTGGGAGATTACTCGCCTGCTGGAACGATGCAGTTTTTCTGGAAGATTTTTTTGAAAAGCACCAGGATGACTTAGCCGCTTTTTGGCCGGAGATCACTTTGGAAGAAGCTGTGATCAGGACGAGGAATGAGGCGAGGGTCTTGGAAAGTCGGTTGCTGGCAGTGGCTAGAAAGGGTAGGCATAGCCAGTTTGAAAACCTTTCAACCATGTTCAAGCCTTTGCATAATTACACATATTCGGTTTCTGAATTTGAGAAAAGTAAGGCAACGGGAGGTCAGGCGAAGAGCTGGTTGAGAATTTATGCGGTCCGCATTGACGTGAACCTTTTTATCATTTCTGGCGGAGCTATTAAGCTTTCAAGAACAATGAATGAGCGGGCTCATTTGCTGGCTGAGCTCAGGAAAATGGAGGTAGTGTGTGATTATCTGAGAACGGATCGGGAAGATGAATTTGGCATATTTGAATTATTTTAACATAAACAATATGAGCATCCAGAAAATGAAGGAAAAAATTGTCGGAGCGGCAATTATTGATACGGAATGGCAGGAGGCCGCGGCTTTTCGCGAGGCAAATGCAGCGTGGCTGGACGTTTCGTTCAGGATCGGTCTGGCGATTCTTCGCACGTTGCGTGAGCGCAAAATGAGCCAGAAGGATTTGGCGGGGAAAATGAAATGTTCGCCTCAGTATGTAAACAAAATTGTAAAGGGATCAGAGAATATGACCCTGGAAACGCTCTGCAAGCTCGAAAAAATTCTTGATATCAAGCTGATCGATGTATTGCCTGCAAAGGCGGCTCACGTTGCCTGATCCGATTTGAAGTGTAATATGTAATGTGCCCTTCGGCGTACTGCAAATCCAGCACGCCGAAGGGCACAAACGCTACTTCACAATCTTGATACTCTTTCCATTCATTAAAATGGTGTAAAGACCGTTAGGGAAGCTCTTCATACTGATTTCCAGCTTCGTTGCTGAGGTTTTAGTAGCATGCAACCGGACTCCGGCGGCGTTGATGATTTCTACATCACCGAGCGGGAATGCGGATTGAACTGTTATAAAATCAGTAACCGGATTCGGGTATGCCCTGATCGTTTCGGTACCATCGATCTTCACCGGCAGGATGCGGGTATAGTCAAATGCGCCGTCGGCATCTACCTGCTTTAATCTGTAATAGTACGTTCCCGGCATTAAAAACTCGTCTTCATATTGGTATGCAACATTTGTCTTCGAATATCCTGCCGCATTCACAGATTTAATTTTGGTAAATACCATTGCATCGTCGCTCCGTTCCACTTCGAAGTGGGAAGTATTCATTTCTGTCGCAGTGGCCCATTGCAACTGCACGCGACCCGCTTCATTCGTTTTTGCCGTAAATGTTTTCCAGGTCACAGGCAGCGCTGATCCTGATACATATAATTGTGGTGAAAAAATGGTGTTACGGTTGGCATCAATCACTTTCAACTTAAAGGTACCCGGTCCGACTGTCCATTGCTGGGAAGTGTTCTGAACCTGATTGCAGTCAATTCCCAACCAGTTGTATTGCCCTCCGGATCCGATAGACGGGCCTGTGAAAGTAATTTGTGAGCCGCCGGATGAATAAGCCGCCGAAACCGCCGGTGGTGCCATGGCTGAATAGGGTTCCGACTGGGTAAGGAATTCCGGCGTAACCTTATCTGCCCAAAAACCTGCCAGCGAGATCAATCCGGAATATACATTTCCATCAGGAGACTGCGTGACGCCGTCTCCGCGGAAATGTATCTGATCGCCACGATAGTTTATATCAAAATAAGGATCCGTTTCCGGGCCCTGATATACGTGGGGATAAGATGCGTTGTTGTTGATCAATTCGTTTTGTGCATTCACAACATTGGCAGAAACGCGCGTTGCGCCTGCGACTGTAAACCGGGAAGCCCTGGCAACCAGCCAAGCAAGGTCACTTTTACCGGTAAGCGACCGGCTCGCGCCGATCACATCCCACAAATTGGAGATATAGCGATTGAATGTATTGTCGCCGGGCTGCTCAATATAGTTATCGGTTTCGCCCTGATGCCACAAAACCGCACGTACGCCCAGCTGGGCAATGTAATAGTTGAGGGCGATCCTGAGGTGACCAAAGGGCATACCGGCGGGAAATGTGTAACCGAATGCGCTCGTCGGCGTCGCATTAGGGTCGATCGACTGCTGCCAGTTTTCCACTCCCGTGCTCGACCAGCCAGCATTGAATATCATGACCGGCACGCGGAACTTCTCATAGATCTTGTCACCAAACGATCCCCAGCACCAGGCATAATTCCCAAAAGGCGCTGTTTTTACACCGGCATCCAGATGCACAAACTCGGGACAGGGGAGTTCCAGCGTAGGGTAGGGGGAAATAGTACCGCCATTGATATTCTGATAGTTGACGCTATTAACCTGGTCATTTTTAGCGCCCGGACCATTTGGGTTGTCATCGCCACCTGTGGCATTAGACTGGCCGGCCACGACAAATACCTCACCGACGCCCACGTGCTGAACAGCCACCGCAACAGGGTCGGTGCCTGTACGGATCCCGCGGACTTCCAGCCGGTACCAGCCGCCTTTTACCGGCATTGATCCGTAGAACTGCGCCGCTTCAATCGTATTATCGATGATTTGCCAGGCATCGCCGCCGGGTGCAGCTTCGCCCTCGCTGGCGACCCAGGGTACGAAGCGCGCTTCAATCCGCTCAAATCCTTGCGTCACATATCCGCCGATGTATACGGTGGCGGCATTGTCCTTATTGCGCTGGAATACAGCCCTTTCTGTCGGGAAAGTTACCACAACCTGCGCGATGGCGGAGCAGGGGATTTGTAGTAAGAGGATAGTGATAATTGCGAGTAAATTTTTCTTCATGTACAAATTGTTTAGTTAATTAATGATTTGTTTTAGCACCTAATTGTTCCTGACGGCACATAGTAATACACTGGTCTGGCTGCATTGAAAACCTCCTGACTTCAAATGAATTGTATGAAAATGGGAAGAGAACTTCTGCGAAGATATTAAAGTTGCCAACATATATGTGGTTGCCGCGACCATATTTATTATGCGGAACGCTGGGCGAAAGTTTGTACAATAAAGAATCTCCGAGCGTCATTTCAGGCAATTTCGATTGACAAAATATCCTGAAACATCGCGTTTTCTTGTCCTAGTTCAATGCTTTGCCCCTGCCCGGTAGGGTACATTTGTATCATTAAAACGAAGCAGATCTAAACAAAAAAGAAAATGGAAAATACAATCAACGGCATCCACCACATTACTGCAATTGCTAGCGACGCCAAAAAGAACTATGATTTTTACACCCGCATATTAGGATTGAGGATGGTAAAAAAGACCGTCAATTTCGATGATCCTAACACTTACCATTTTTATTACGGTGACGAAAACGGCACGCCTGGTACCATTCTGACATTTTTTCCTTGGGGCAGTCAAATCCCTGCGGGCAGAAGGGGAACGCGGCAGGTGACCGAAATCGGTTACTCGGTACCTGATGGAAGTCTGGATTTTTGGCTTAAAAGATTTGAAGCAAACGGCGTTACATATAATAAGACCGCTGAGAAATTCGGAGAAGAATATGTGACTTTCCTGGATCGTGACGGTTTGAAATTTGAGTTGACGGTTCCTAAAACACCTGATGTTCGGGCACCATGGGAAACCAGCGAAGTGAAAGCCGAGCATGCAACCCGCGGATTTCACCATATTACGATCACCAGCAACAAAATAGAGGATACCGCCAAAATCCTGACGGATATTTTTGGTTACCGTTTGCTCGAACAACACGTTAACAGATACCGGTTCATCACCGACGCAGTTGAGAATGCGGCGATTGTTGACCTGGTGGAAGCGCCGGGCGAAAGAGCCGGACATGTGGCTGCGGGTTCCGTTCACCACGTGGCATTCCGAGTTGCCAATGATGATATTCTGATGGAATTCCGTAAAAAAGTGTTGGAAGCCGGTCACCAGATCACCGATAAGATTGACAGAAACTATTTCTATTCACTCTACTTCCGTGAACCAGGCGGCGTACTTTTTGAGATTGCCAGCGATAACCCAGGGTTTGCAACGGATGAAACTGTGGAAGAACTGGGATCAGGATTGATGCTGCCCCCGCAATACGAACCAAGAAGGGCGAAAATTGAGGCTATACTTCCAAAACTGACCTAATATGTACACCCATAGTTTGAATATAATCCAGGAAGGAATTCCGCTTGGCGAGGCCAAAAAAGCGATCATATTATTACACGGAAGGGGCGGCTCGGCGCAGGATATTATTTCCCTGCGCAGGAGCCTGAACCTCGACGAAATGGCGATCCTGGCCCCTCAGGCTTCGAGTAACAGCTGGTACCCTTTCAGTTTTATGGCTCCGGTCTTGCAAAACCAGCCGGCCCTGGATTCGGCGCTGAAAACGGTTTCCGACGTTGTGGAGCAGATTGAAAAAAGTGGAATATCGCCCGAGAATATCTTTTTCGCAGGATTTTCGCAGGGAGCATGTCTGACTCTGGAATATGTAGCGCGCAATGCAAAAAGGTACGGTGGGGTAATTGCTTTCACCGGCGGACTGATCGGTGAAACGCTGGACGAGCGTAATTACAGCGGGGATTTCGCGAATACACCTGTATTCATTTCTACCGGTGATCCTGATCCGCACGTACCCGTTTCGAGGGTGAAGGAAAGTATCGCTATCCTGGAACGGATGAATGCATTTGTTACATTCAACATTTATCCCGGGCGGCCGCACACAATCCTTCCCGGAGAGATCAAGCTGGCCAACCAACATATTCTGGCTTAAACAGCATTTCTTCATTTACCCCGTTTTCGCAACCCGGTTTTCGTAACCCGGTTTTCGCAACTCGGCCTTTTGATTAAGGGCCGGGTTTTTTACTTTTGGGACAATACCTCAACTGAAAATGCACCCGCCTGCCTGGCAATAAATGAACAGCATGTTTGAACGGATCAACAACTATGCATTGCGGTGCATGCACTTTTCCAGCCACGATTTAGATTTTTTTGATTCTTTACTTCAACACAAAAAATTTAACAAAAAAACCTTCCTGCTGCTGGAAGGAGAGGTTTGCCAGTTTGAAGCTTATATTTTGAAAGGCTGTATCCGGACTTACTATATCGACAGTGCCGGCTCGGAAGTGACGCTCCAATTCGCGATTGAGGACTGGTGGGTGAGTGATATTACCAGCTTCCAGAACCAGACGCCGAGCCACATGTATATTGAAACGCTCGAAGACTGCGAAGTACTGCTGCTTACCCCAGAGGATAAAGAAAAGCTGCTGACCAATATCCCTGGCTTTGAAAGGATGTTCAGATTAATGGTACAGCGGAATCTCGCGCAAACGCAAGAGAGATTGTTCCGTACCATTTCAACCAGCGCGGTGGAGAAATACCTCGACTTTCTTAACCGTTACCCTACCATTCCCCAACGTGTAGCCCAGCATTATATCGCCTCATATCTCGGATTTTCGCCCGAATTCCTGAGTAAGGTCAGGAAGAAGCTAAGTGCAAATTAAATTTTTATCAGACAGGAATCCGGGCGCTGTATATACGGCGCAAAAAGCTCCACAAATTTGCTGGAACAACCCTGATAACGCCCTTCCAGGCAATTGGAATAGTTATTTCAGAATGCATTTCAGAACCAATCATGAAATTGTCATGGCACAAAATTCAGAAATTGTAGAGGTACTGAACGATTTGATTCTTATCAATAACGACCGTATTGAAGGTTATAAAAAAGCATCGGAAGAAACTAATTCTTCTGACTCTGACCTCAAATCGCTGTTTAGTAACCTTTCCGAACATAGTGCAGAACATGTACGTGAGTTGTCTTCGGAGGTAACTTCTCTGGGCGGCGAACCGGCGACCGGCACAATGGTATCTGGTAAAATATACCGCGCATGGATGGATGTAAAATCCGTATTCACCAGCGAAAACAGATTGACTGCGCTTGAAAATTCAGAGTTTGGAGAAGATGCAGCTCAGAAAGCATACGAAACTGCATTAAAATCTGACGCGCTCACTCCTGATCTGCGTTCATTGATAACCAAGCAAAAAGCCACACTAAAATCGGGTCACGATACTGTAAAGAGATTGCGTGACATGGAAAAAGTGCATTAACATTATATCTTCATCATCAGACAAGAAAACAGCCGGCTTACGTCGGCTGTTTTCTTTTTATGTGGTTCTACCGGTTCAGGATTATCTCTTTTGCTCAGCCGGCACTTTATCATCGTGTTTGCTTCTGGTAGAGTCACTATTCAGATTAGATTGGTTTGATGGAAAGCCCAGCGAGTCATCCTGATTATCTTCGCCTATTCCCATTGCTTTTCTGCTTTCAGCTCCGCTGCTGTCGTTAGGAGTAGTCTCCGTTGCGCTTCCCGAGCCTTCACTTCCTTCGGTATCGTCATTTTCTTTGCTGCAAGATGCGAAGCAAAGGCACAATGCCAATCCCAATAATGCGCCGGTTGTTCTTAATTTCTTCATGATTTTGGTTGTTAGTTATGCAAATAAGGTTTGTTAAAAAAGGTATTGTAATTTGATTGTTAAAGAGAGGCTGCACCGTCCGCTTTCCCGGAATGAACCGGAAGCTCAGCAAGGATCGCCTGTGCCGCCCTGTCGATTGCCTGCAAAACGATTTCTTCCGCCTCACCTTCGAAAACTTCGCGGATCGCTATGGATTTCTCTTTAAAATAGATGTGCAGAAATATTGTACCCACCGGTTTTTCCTCAGTTTCACTCCCGCCCGGACAGGTAAGCCCGGTAACAGCTAAATGAATATCAGCCGGCATGAAAGTCTGCAACCGCTGCGCAAGCTCCTGGGTAACCTCTGCACTTTCGGGCGTAAATCTTTTGATCATATCCGCCGGTACGTGCAGGATTGTCTGTTTCAATAATGCATCGTAACAAACCAGGCCGCCTTTTAAAACTTTACCTGACTCTTCGCAGAGCGAAAATTCGGAGGCCAGGCGCCCGGCGGTTGCACTTTCGGCAAAAGCAATGCTCAGGCCCCGCTCCGCCAAAGCTTTACTGCATTCGTTTACAATTTGTGAAGGCATATATTTTGACTTGTAAGAGATGAATTAATTAAGTTTAATAAGCAATCCTTCATCGCCACCCATTGCAATAATTCCCGATACGCTCATTCCAACCCGCTCTATCTCAGTACATAATATGACAATTCCCGAGTAGCTGCCAGTGCGTGGCCTGAAATATCCCGGGCGGTGAGTCAGATTCAAAATAATCAGGAAGCGCTCGTCCCCAAACTGCCGGATGTAGGATATCAGTTGCTGGTCCGAATAGACGGGAATGTATGCTCCGATATTCAAAGCTGCATATTGCTTGCGTGCCGCTATCAGTTTGTGGTAAAACGCCAGCATGGAATGCGGATCTTTTTTTTGCATTTCAACATTGACCCTTCCGGAATTATAAGGCAACCGCAGCCAGGGTTTGTGTTGTGAAAATCCACTGTGGATTTCGTTGCTCCACTGCATTGGCGTGCGCGCGGGATCCCGGCTTACATTCAGCTCGGGCATATTCAATCCCTGCGGATCCACAATCTCATCCATTGGAATAGGCACGTCCCGCATTGCAATCTCATCGCCATAATAAATCGTAGGGGTACCCCGCAGTGTAAGCAGCATCATCGCCGCTACCTTCGCTTGCGACCGTCCCACGCGACTCGCGATACGCGGCTTATCATGGTTACCTAATACCCAGTTTGGCCAGCCGTTCAGCGGCAATGCGCCTTCATATTCATCGATGGAAGACGCAATCCTGGCAGCATCCCAAGGTAATGTAAGCAGTTGAAAGTTAAATGGTAAATGTGCCTCTGAGCCTCCCTGGCCGTAATAAGTCACCAATTTATGAATAGGAAGATAGATCTCGCCGATCAGCACGCGCTCCTCATATTCGTCTGTTAGTGCGCGCATCATTCGCACAATTTCGTGTACCTCGGGCTGGTCGGTGGAGTAGGTGGGAATATAATGGTCGTAAATGAGGTCGTCGGCATGGAATGGTGAATCCGGGGCTACGGGATTGTCCCGCAACTGGCTGTCTTTGATCATGTGCCACATTACATCCACGCGAAAACCATCGATTCCTTTATCCAGCCAGAATCGCATCACGTCCAGCATTGCCTGCTGAACCTCCGGGTTCCGCCAGTTCAGGTCAGGTTGTTCTTTCAAAAATGCGTGATAGTAATATTGGTCGGTAGCCTCATCCCATTCCCACGCGTGACCACCGAAAACGCTCAGCCAGTTATTGGGGAGTTCACCGTTTTCGCCGCCGTCGTGCCAGATATACCAGTCACGTTTTGGGTTATTCCGGGAAGATCTGCTTTCCAGAAACCAGGGATGCTGGTCGGAAGTGTGGTTTGGAACCAGATCGAGCAGCACTTTCATGCCGCGGCTGTGGGCCTCTTCCAACAACTCGTCGAAATCCGCCATCGTCCCAAAAAGTGGGTGGACACCGCAGTAATCGGAAATATCATAACCAAAATCCGCCATAGGCGACGTGAAAATCGGTGACAGCCAGATGCAATCGATTCCAAGCCATTTAAGATAGTCCAGCCTGCTGACGATACCTTTCAGATCCCCAACTCCGTCACCGTTCGAATCCTGAAAAGAGCGCGGGTAAATCTGATAAATAACCCCATGCTGCCACCACAGGTATTTTGTCGGAGCAGTCGGTTCTCTCATTGTTTGTTCCAAATTCATGGTTAATCAGTTTGATCAATGATCGGTTGCGTACTCAAAAATCGCGCCTGAGTCGTTTTTTGCGGTTTTTTAGTGATCAAATGAAAGCAAGATGTGCATTTTTACGACTGATTCAAGTTGAGCTGCACACGGATTGTTGCATGGCATGGTTTTTAACTTAGCGAGAACAATCTGGTACATAACTACTATTGAAATGGAAAAAAACGCGATTGGACAGGAAACATCATACTTTGAAGTAGCGGATGCAATATGGGGTCTTACTGACATTTTTGCCAATGTATTTGTTGTAAAAAACGAGTCGGACGGATCGTGGGTATTGATCGACGGCGGTTTAAAGACTGGCTATTCCAAAATCAAGAAAATGGTCGCCAGCCTGTTTGGTGAAGGATCCAGGCCCGCAGCGATACTACTTACCCACGGGCATTTCGATCATATTGGTGCTGTAAAACGCCTGGCTACGGAATGGGAAGTGCCGGTATTTGCGCATTACCTTGAATTACCATATCTGACAGGAAAATCGGCTTATCCGCCAGCTGATCCGTCTGGTGGTGGTGGATTAATGACTTATCTATCAGAGTTTTACCCCAAACAATCCGAAGATCTGACGGGCCTAGTGGAAGCGTTTCCGGGAATAGATGCATCCGTCCCTTTTTTGCCTGATTGGAGTTATATTCATACTCCAGGTCACTCTCCGGGGCATGTAAGTTTTTGGAGGGAAAAAGATAAGGTTCTGATTGCGGGAGATGCTTTTGTGACCACCGCTGCTGAATCGGCCTTTTCAACGTTAACGCAAAGCAAGATCGTTTCGGGACCACCTAAGTATTTCACCTGCGACTGGCTCAGGGCCGAAAGTTCTGTGGAGACACTTGCCTCGTTGATGCCAAATATCGTCGCGGCAGGGCACGGCAAGCCCATGAGTGGACAGGAAATGCAGCAGGACCTGCTCGAACTGGCCTATTATTTCCAGGATCTCGCCGTTCCCAAAAGGGGCAGATATGTGATGTCTCCTGCAATTACAGATAGTTCAGGCGTGGTTTCGCTTCCAAAAGAAGGCTCAAATCCGGTAGAAATGTTTTTGACAATAAGTGCAGTAGCGGCCCTTTCTGCACTCGGTTTGGCGCTCTACGCAAGGTATCGAACGCAAAAAAGCTTGTTTTAACCCTTATCCAGCTGAATGCGGTGACAGATTTCACCGCATTCAGCTTCATCGCCATTATTTAAAAAAATCCGAAGCCGGAAGTTTTTTTGTGACTACGCCATATTTTGTGTATGTGGTCTAATTTTTGCATGTCACTCATGAGCAACGATTAAAGCAATCAACTAAACTGTTCATGGAAAAAAAAGAAATTTACCTGGTCGACGATTCAGCGGATCACAGACTACTGATCCGTACAATATTCAATGAATTTTTACCCAATTACCGTGTGCGCTTTTTTCAGGGAGCAGCTGAGCTTTACCAGTTTATGGTTCTGCAGTCCGCTCCTGAATTTTCCGGCAGCCGTCCCGGCCTGATCATTCTCGATCTAAAAATGCCAAATATCGACGGTTCCGATCTGCTGCGGCTGATCAGAAAGACGCCTGATAACTTCGTTACGAAGTGGTCAACGCTGCCGATTATTATCCTCACAAGCAGTTCATCCGACGAGGACATTCAAAAATGCTACGCCGCAGGAGCAAACTCGTTCATTGTCAAGCCAGTGGAATTTGAAGAACTTCGGTTTCTGATCGAGACCATTTGCCATTACTGGATGGATTACAATACACTTCCCGTGCCTACGCGCAAGGAAAATTCGATCTGAACGACTGGCACCGTCAGATTGGTAGTATTTCCTGGTAGCTTTGTGCGCTGACGCTACCTAATAGTAAGATCGTAGACCGTTCGATAACTGAAAAAGTCGAATTAAAAGATTACGTCCTTTAATTTGACTTAAATCATAATTTTCAAAGTCGTGGAAAACTCCGACCGGGCAATTGGTGCCACCATCATACTGATCTTCATGATCGCTTACTCCGTCTACACGTCTGTCCGCAAACGCCAGCGGGAGGAAAGAAAAAGGAAAGTGCTCAGAGAGGGCATCGAAGCCAGTGCGACCGTACTGAATATTGAACCCACAGGCGAATATCTCAACAATCAACCCGAATTTCAGGTAAAGGTAAAAGTGGAACCCGAGCAGGGAAACGAATTCGTGGCTGAGATGACCGAAGTGTTATCTTATTCTAAATATGAAGTAATACGTGAGGGAAGCAAGGTTCTTGTAAAATACGATCCTGCTTACGATAGAAGAGCGATATTCTTACACCACTCGGAAACCCTTCTTCAATAGGTTGGATAGCAGCTGCTCCAAAGTGTCCGCATCAATCTAATAGCATCGCGGACCGGAAAAGAGGATAGAAGAAGTAAGTGTGTGTATAGATTAAAGTTATAGTGTGTGGTACCCACTTTCATTAAGCCGTTACAAACAAAATAGTTATAGCCTGTTTTCGCAAAGGTTGTTGACTGACTGGTCAAGTTCACTTAACTATCGGTACAAATACTTTAAAATCCGACCTTTTGGTAGCCATAATAGCTATTTTTCCATATCGATTTTTCCAATCACAGCTTCCAGATCAATCCCTTTGCCAAGTACGGGTTTGAACAGATCACCTTCCTGCTGCACGCGCTCCATTGCGTTGTGAATCGTAAAATCCCGCAACTGCAATCCTTCCTTCACTTCGTCCCAATGCAAAGGCATGGACACGGTCGCACCTGGCTTTGGCCTCACGGAATATGGGGCAGCCAGCGTCGCTTTCGGCCGGTTTTGCAGATAATCAATGTACAATTTCCCCTTCCTGTTCTTAGTCATTCTCTCTATACTCGTGAACTTGGGCAGTTCGTGCTGCACTTGCGACGCAACCCAGTTAGCGAACATCTGGCATTGGTCATAGGTATATTTCGCACCAAGGGGAATATAAATATGCAGGCCCGTGGAGCCGGACGTTTTGCAATAGCTTTCCACCTGGATCGAGTCGAGAAGCTGCTTGATAGTTTGAGCAGTCAATATCACTTGCTCAAATGTATTGGTCGTGTCCGGGTCCAGGTCCAGCAGGCACCAGTCAGGATTGTCAGGCGCTTCAATGCGGCTGTTCCACGGATTCACGTCGATACAGCCCAGGTTGATCATGTATAGTAAACTAGCCTCGTTGTTGCTGAGCATAAAGTTTTTCTTCTCATTATCAGCTTCGTACGGGAAAGTCTCAATCCAGGACGGAACCTTGCCGGTCACATCTTTTTGGTAAAAACTTTTTCCTTTAATACCATTCGGAAAACGGTTGAGTGACATCGGCCGGTTTTCCAGATACGGCATCATAACAGGCGCAACCTGATAGTAATAGTTGATCAGCTCGCGTTTTGTGATTTTGTCGTCGGGCCAGAATAGTTTGCTCAGGTTGGAAAATTTCAGGTCCTGCCCATTGAGTTTACGTGTCTGCGTTTCATCTTTTGGGTTAAGAAGTGTTTTGCGTTCCGCCTTGGCGGGTTTCTTAATCACTTCATGATGAGCCTCTTGCTTTTCTGTTTCCCCGATAACTTCCTCAGTCGGTTCTTCTATTTCCCGAATCACATCTTTGGCCGACTTATCTTCCCGCATTCCTTCAAAAGAGGGATGCCGGAAAACACCGTCGGACGTGATTTCAGCAAAACTTACTTCACAAACCAGCTCGGGTTTGAGCCAGGTAGCGTCGGCTTTTGGTGGATTTGGTCTGAACCGTGAAGGCTTATTGTAATCAGGTGTTTCTGCAAAAGGGCTATTTTCGGTAATGAGTGGTTTGAATTGTTCTAACATTTCTTTCTGCTGCTTGTCTTTGAAACCAGTCCCGACCTTACCGACATATTGCAGGTGACCATTTTCGTACGCGCCAAGCAGCAATGAACTGAATAGTTTTGAAGACCCGGCGTTCTGCGTGTAACCGGCAATGATCACTTCCTGCCGCTTGTTAACCTTTATTTTCAACCATTCTTTTGTCCTGATTCCCGGAGAATAGGTACTGTCCGATTTTTTGGCAATAATACCTTCCAACCCCATATTCTGCGCGGCCTCGAAAAACGCAGTGCCTTCGGCAGCAATGCTGTAACCCAGTTTGGCAGGAACATCGTCTGTCACTAAGCTTTGTAAAATGGCTTTTCTTGCTGAAAGTGGAAGCCCCGTCAAATCCTTGCCATCGAGCCAGAGAATATCGAAAACGTAGTAAACAAGCTGCCCGTCGGCCTCACTGCGCCAGTTCTGCAGTGCATTAAAATCCGATTGTCCGTTGTCCTTGATCACTACGATCTCACCGTCCAGAACCGCATTTATTTTCCAATCTTTCAGATCATCATAAACGGGATAGAACTTTTCGTCAAACGATTTTTTGTTCCGCGATTTCAGGTCTATTTCGCCTTTATTCATGTACGCAATTGCGCGGTAACCGTCCCATTTTACTTCATATTCCCAGCCCGGATCGTCGAAAGGCCCGTCGACCAGCGTGGCCAGCATTGGCATTAATGTTTCTGGAAACTTACTTTTCGGAGCGCTTTTCAGGATGTCCGCTGTTTTTTTTTTAGTCTTGCCAGAATCTTTTTCCTCGCTTGTTTCCTCTAAAACCTCATTTGCTTTTGCGGTACTTTTCTTAGCCGGCTTAGCTTTCTTTTCGTCCTTGTTGTCAGCATCTTCCTCTCCATACACGTGCTGGGGCGATTTTTCAATGCCTTCCAGTGTTTTTTTGGATAAAACTGACCTGTCTTTTTCGGTTATATCCGCTTCATCTGCATACTTGTCGCGGTGCTTGATCAGCAGCCAGGAATTTTCCTCCATAGAGGTTTTCACCAACGCGAATTCGCCTTGCAGCTTTTTACCTTTCAGTTTGATCTTGATCGAGCCCGACTTCAATTCTTTCAGGAGCAGCTTCTCCATTTCCTTTTTCGATCCGGCTTTTTCCAGCGGCTCGTAAGTTCCAAAATCCCAGACCATTACAGTGCCGGCTCCATAATTTCCTTTTGGGATGATGCCTTCAAAATCCTTGTAATCGTAGGGATGATCCTCCACCATCATCGCCAGCCGTTTCACCGACGGATCGGTTGACGGGCCTTTCGGTACCGCCCAGCTTTTGAGTACTCCATCCATTTCAAGCCTGAAATCGTAATGAAGCCGGGAAGCGTCGTGCTTCTGGATCACGAAAATCAGCTTTTCAGATTCAGCTTCGCCACCTTTCGGTTCTGGTGTTTTGTCAAACTTTCTCTTTTCATTGTATTTGGAAAGGCTCATGATCTTCAACATTGAGGTTAAAAAGATTCAGGTCATAGCGTCAACAAAGCGTTGCAGCATAGCCGCATTTCTAAAAGCATGCCCGTTGACGTCATTATTATAGAATGCCCAAATATTATGCCCCTGACTTCGCCAATGCACAAACTTTTCGGCATAACCCTGTATCGCGGCTTCGGAATAAGAGGAACTGTATAATGCCTTGGGGCCGTGAAAGCGCACAAAAATATCCTTGGCAGTCACTTCTTCGTGGTACGGAAACTCTTCCGACTCGGCAATTGCAAGCGTCACCCCAAAATCCTTCATCAGTTGAATGCTCTCACCCGAGAACCACGATTCATGCCTGACCTCTATTGCAAACCGGTAGTCTGAATATTTCTGTTTGAGCAATTCAAAAAAGGGAGTAACCAGCTCCTCTTTAAATCTGACGACGGCGGGAAGTTGGATCAGAATCGGTCCGAGATGATCTTTGAAAGGATCAAAAACATCGAAAAACCGGCGTAGAGGCTCTTCCGGATCGTTCAGTTTTTTCAAGTGCGATAGGTAGCGGCTCATTTTCGGGCAAAACAAAAAATGCTCCGGCACCGATTCTACCCACTTCTGAACCGTTTCTCTTTTAGGGATTTTATAGAAACTGTTATTGATCTCCGAAACCTGGAATTGTGTCGAGTAGTAGGACAAATAGTCCTTGGATTTTACCTCGGGCGGATAGAATATTTTAGCCCAGTGCTTGTAGCTCCACCCTGACGTACCAATATGAATGTGAGGTTGTTGTTCCATATTGGCTTCAAATAAATAATCATTCCGTTTTCACGAACATACTAAAATCGTCGGTCAGGAATGGTTTTTGCGTCTCGCCTCTCTGAGCATTAAAAAACCGCTGAATATGGGAGTAATAGATATTTTGGGCGAGCAGGAAGAAACGCTGGGTACTGCCGAGGATCTGCGTGAAGAGATTGTAGTAGAAGTGATGCAGCCGGAACTATCAGGTAGTCTGGTTAAAATCGAGTTCGAAACTTCGGTAGGGCTTTGTAAAGGCTTTTACTATGTAAGTGAAGTCGGACACGAAGAAATCAACCTGGAACCAGATTCTGTTGACATCTTAAAGATGTTATTTCCGACTTGTAATGGCGTTTTTGTTCATCAAAATAACCGCGACTGGGTGGAAATAAGTGTGTCCGAACCGATTCAGGGCATTCCTGAATATAAGATATACAACCGGATCGTATCTCCGGGGGCGATTTAATAACGCTCCAACGCTTTACCACCGCATTCGTCAGGTTCAGCGAAAATTTTCCCTGACCTGGCGATTTTATCGCGTAATTAGTGACTGGCATCACGACAATACTTACGTTCAATGAGAAATATTACCGTCGAAGACCTTCGAGCTATTGAGGTTTTCAAAGAAGTCCCTGAGGATCAGCTGCAATGGATGATCGATAACAGCCGGCATTATGAGTTGCAGGAAGGCGAATATATGACGCGACCCGGCGAGGAGCTGGAAGGTACCCACATTTTGTTTTCGGGTAAAATTGAGCTCTACCGCATTCAAAACAATACCAAACACACCATTTCAGAATTACTGCCCGGTACTATTACCGGTAGCCTGCCTTTTTCAAGGGGGAAAATTGGCGTTGCATTCGGTCAATGCGTGGAGCTGACGCAGATTATGACTTTGCCGAAAGAATTGCTGCGACATTTGATCGTTTCATTTTACGAGCTCACTCAGGCGCTCGTGATCGTGATGACTTCCCGCGTCCGGGAATTTACAGAACTGGAACAGCAGAATGAGAAAATGATGGCGCTGGGCAAATTGTCGGCGGGATTGGCGCACGAGCTGAACAATCCGGCCGCCGCGATTGTGCGTGGATCGGTTTCTCTCAAAAACCATTTGTTAATGCAGCCGGGCGATTTCAAAAAGCTGATTTCCATTCACTTGTCTCCCGAGGAAGTGGATGTGATCAACAATAAAATGGAGGCGATATTACAGTCGACCGACCGGCCGGTACTGAGTATGATGAAGCGTTCGGAAAAAGAGGATGAAATCCTTGATTGGCTCGATGATAACAGTATTACCGGCTGCTCGGATATTGCTGAAAACCTGGTAGAATTCGGCATAACTGAGGAGGATCTGGAAGACCTGAAAAGTAAGATCAATAAGAACGATCTGTCGCCTATCTTGCTGTGGATCAACAACAATCTGACTACGGAACGAATGGTGGCGGATATTCAGGAAGCTTCGAAACGGATCGCTGACCTGGTAGGTTCTGTCAAAACTTTTACGCACATGGACCGTGGCGGCGAGCGCGAGGTGGTGGATATTCACGTTGGTATCCGCAACACGATCATTATGCTGAACTACAAGATCAAAAAGGCAAATGTGAAGGTGATCGAGGAATTTGACACCACTTTACCCAAGATAAAAGCAATGGTGGGCGAGCTTAATCAGGTATGGACAAACCTGATTGACAATGCGATAGATGCACTGGAAGGGCAGGAGGGAGCAGAACTTAAGATTGTGACTTTCCGCGAAAAGGATTTCGTGAAGGTGGCGATCTGCGATAACGGGCCGGGTATCCCAAAGGAAATCCGCTCCAAGATCTTCGATCCCTTTTTTACTACCAAATCCGTAGGAAAAGGTACGGGGCTCGGGCTGGATGTGGTGATGCGGATCGTGCGACAACATCATGGCTCAGTAACCCTGCAAACTGAGCCCGGGAAAACTGAATTTCTGGTTTGTTTCCCGATTAATGGATAAATTAGTTTCTGCATCTTAAAAACGTTTCCTACTATGGGTTTGCCCATTATATTTTCAATTGACGACGATCCTCAGGTTTTAAGGGCTATCAGCCGCGATCTAAAATCACATTACAGAGATAAGTACAAGGTACTCAGCACCACATCCGTCGCTGAGGCAATGGAAAGCCTGCTCGAATTGCAGAATAAAGGGGAGGAGGTAGCTATTTTTATTTCCGACCAGCGTATGCCGGAGATGGAAGGAGTGGAATTTTTAGAAAAAGCCAAAGTACTGTTTCCTTTTGCCAAAAAAGTTTTACTAACCGCCTATTCCGACACCGAAGCCGCGATCAAAGCGATCAATGATGTCCAGCTGGATTATTATCTGATGAAACCGTGGGACCCGCCGGAAGAAAAGCTGTACCCGGCCATCGATGAACTGTTGAACGACTGGCAGGGAGACTACCGGCCGGATTTTAAGGGTATTAAAGTGTTAGGTTATCAGTTCTCACCTAAGTCTCACGAAATTAAGGACTTTCTTGCTGGTAATTTAATGCCTTATACGTGGCTGGACGCGGAGTCAAACGAACTTGGAAAGCAGATCAGCGCGACGAATAGTCTCTGTCCGGTAGATTTTCCGGTTGTGATATTTGAGGATGGTACTTTGTTAAAAACGCCTTCGCTGATTGATATTGCGGGTCGGATCGGCTTGAATGCCAAGACCAAACAGCAGATTTATGACGTAATCATAATCGGTGCCGGTCCGGCAGGTCTTGCTGCGTCGGTATATGGTGCGTCGGAAGGTTTAAGTACTTTATTGATCGAGCGCAAAGCGCCTGGGGGACAGGCTGGTACAAGTTCAAGAATTGAGAATTACCTAGGCTTTCCGACTGGTTTGAGCGGCGCGGAACTTACCCGCCGGGCAGTTACGCAGGCTACGCGTTTCGGTACCGAAATGCTCTCTCCGCAATATGTGAAGGAGATTAAATTAAAAGATAAATACAAAACGATCGTTCTTGGCGATGACACTGAGATCAACGCAAAAGCTGTGGTGATCACGACCGGCGTAGATTATAGGAAGCTGGAAACGAAAGGGATCGAAGACTTTACCGGAAAAGGCATTTACTATGGAGCGGCCAGTACCGAGGCTGCTTCCTGCGGTAATAAGGACGTTTATGTGCTCGGTGGAGGTAATTCGGCTGGTCAGGCTGCGATGTACCTGTCCAAATTCGCGCGCAACGTTTTTATTTTGATCCGTAAAAATGACCTTACCTCATCGATGTCCTCCTACCTGATCGACCAGATCAAGGGAACTGAGAATATCACTATTTTAGGGTGTACAGAAATCGTGGAAGCCACGGGAAGCGATCGGCTGGAATCATTAAAGCTGGTTGACCTGAATACCAGCGAAGAGCGTACCGTGCCTTCGGATGCACTTTTTATATTCATCGGCGCCCGGCCTTACACCGATTGGGTTGGTCTTGAAATTATTAAAAACAAGAAAGGATTCATCGAAACGGGCCGCGAAATGAAGGGTTACGGTAATTTCAAACAGATCTGGCGCTCTGCCCGCGACCCTTATTTGCTTGAAACGAGCTCACCGGGGATATTTGCAGCCGGCGATGTAAGGGCCGGTGCTATGAACCGGGTTACCTCGGCAGTAGGCGAAGGCTCGATGGCCATCAGTTTTGTTCACCAATATTTAAGCGAAGTATAATGGATCAGACTTGTCAGCATATTACTGAAATAACCGACTTAAAGCTGCCGAAAGAGCTCGTTTGTGAAGAATGTGTGAAAACCGGCGGACGCTGGATGCACCTGCGAACCTGCCAGACCTGCGGCATAACACTCTGCTGCGACAGCTCACCTGCTACGCACATGACGAAGCACTTCCATGCCACAGCGCACCCGGTGGTAATATCCGCAGAGCCGGCCGAAAAATGGCTTTGGTGTTATCAGGATGAAGCATTTGTAGAGTACGATTAGGCAAGATTGAATTTCGTAACTTTCACTCATGCAAAAAGCAACGTCAGTCCCGGAGTTTTATAAGGAAATCGAACAGTTGATCCCTGATCCTTTTCAGAAGGAGATCGGTCATTTTAATGTATTCAAGACCGAAGAGTTGTACCGCGCAGGGAAGGCTCAGGTAATGCCTTATAACCGGCGGGCTTACTATAAGATCAGTCTGATAATTGGCAAGAACCGGGCGGAATATGCGGATAAAGTAATTGATATTGAGCATAATGCGTTGCTTTTCGCCACCCCGCAGATTCCTTACAATTACATCCCGCAAAACGAAAACCAGTCCGGGATGTTCTGTATTTTTTCAGAGGACTTTCTGACGCAGGATAATAGCGGCGTGAAGCTTCGGGAGTTGCCCGTTTTCAAGCCCGGCGGCGACCCGATATTTTTCCTTTCCGAAAATCAAATTGCAGAGATCAGTCAGATTTTCACTAAGATGTTCCGGGAGGTCGGGTCAGACTATATATATAAGTATGATCTGCTCCGCAATTATGTGATCGAGCTGATTCATTTTGGTCAGAAATTGCAACCTGTTTCAGCTGCGGGCGTTGAGCCAAACGCGTATCGCCGGGTTTCTTCATTGTTTATCGAGCTGCTGGAAAGGCAGTTTCCAATAGAACCTCCGCATCAGAAGCTTGCTTTTCGTTCGGCACGGGACTTTGCAGATCAGCTTTCAATCCACGTCAATTATCTGAACAAAGTATTGAAGGAAATAACCGGCAAAACGACTACTGAACTGATCACCGAGCGCATTGTCAAAGAATCCAAAATCCTGTTAAAGCATACCGACTGGAATGTATCTGAAATCGCTTACAGCCTTGGCTTTGAGGAAACTTCTCATTTTAACAACCTTTTCAAGAAACACACCTCCCTGAATCCCCGCGCTTTCCGCCTTTGATTTGAATTTCGCAAGTTTTGGTTTGAAACCGACAAATTGATTTTCTTGGCAGGGGATACCTTTGTTCCATCAACTTAACAAATAAAATGATGGAATCGAATAGCAAAATTGCATTGGTAACGGGAGCAAGTCGCGGCCTGGGAAAAAACATGGCGCTCGCACTGGCTGGTAAAGGAAATGATTTAATTGTGATTTACAACAGCAGCGAGCAGGAAGCTACGGAGGTCGTTTCAGAGATCGAATCACTCGGTCGGAAAGCGGTAGCTGTTCAGCTTAATACAGCGGATACGAAATCGTTTGACGCTTTTTTTGGCACATTATCGGGCATTCTGAAAACGCATTGGAACCGGGATACCTTCGATTTCCTGATCAATAATGCAGGTATAGATCGCTTTTCAGCGTTTGCCGACACTACGGAAGAGGCATTCGACGAGTTGCTGAATGTCCATTTCAAAGGTGTTTACTTTCTGACCCAAAAAGCACTGCCTTATATTGCCGATCAGGGCCGCATTGTCAACTTGTCTACCGGACTCACCCGTTTTGCCACACCTGGCTACGCAGCTTATGCTTCCATGAAAGGTGCGATGGAGGTAACAACCAAGTATCTGGCCAAGGAGCTGGGCAGTCGGGGAATTACAGTCAATATTGTCGCTCCTGGTATCATACACACCGATTTTACAAAACGCGCATTTGAAGCTCACCCCGGCCTGGAAGCACACATGAACAGCATTACCGCACTCGGCCGGGTCGGTCAGCCTGATGATATCGGTGGCGTGGTTGCATTCCTATGCTCACCGGAAGCTGGCTGGGTGAATGCGCAGCGGATAGAGGTATCGGGCGGGATGAATTTATAGTGGGTGTTTGGTGCCGACTCAAAACGGGCGAATAAATGCACAGGAAGGATTCCTGCGCAGGCCGGATTGGTATTGGAGTGAATTAATCCGATATTTGCGCCTGAATAATTCGCCTTAATACACAGATAATGTCAATAAAAGGTCCGATCATTTCCATTGAAGACGACACAGACGATCAATTCTTAATCCAGAGTGTCATTGAAGAATTGATGATTCCCAACAAGCTGATCTTCTTTGCAAATGGCCTCGAAGCGCTGCTGTATCTCGAAACGACTCAGGAACAGCCTTTTTTAATCATTTGCGATATCAATATGCCGGTTATGAACGGACTCGAACTGAGGGAGAGAATAGACCGGAACGAATACCTGAGGAAAAAGGCAATTCCATTTATCTTTCTGAGCACCGCCGACAATCCGCTCGTTATTGAAACCGCCTACGATTCTACTATTCAGGGTTTTTTCAAAAAGGAAAACAGCTTTCATGAGCTGAAAAGCCGGCTGAAAATTATTTACGATTACTGGCAGTGCTGCCTTCATCCCAACCTTCACGTGTGATCGCACGCGGCTCATGAAGAGAATTCTGATCATTGACGACGAGGCGAAATTGAGAGGCCTGATTGCCCGTATTGTCAGGCTAGAAGGCTTTGAAGTGGCGGAAGCAGCAGATTTGAAATCGGGCCTCCGCGAATTGGGGCAGTCGGATACAGATGTACTTTTATGTGATGTCAAACTGCCGGACGGAAACGGCGTGGATTTCATTCAAACAGTAAGAGAAAAGTTTCCACTGTTAGAAACCGTCCTCATGACCGCCTACGGCAATATTCCCGACGGTGTGCAGGCTATCAAAAATGGTGCATTCGATTATATTACCAAAGGGGACGACAATAATCGGATCATTCCGCTGATTTATCGGGCGCTCGAAAAAGCTGAACTCAACAGGCGCGTGCATCAGCTCGAAAAGCAGGTTGGAGAGAAATATTCGTTCGATGCTATTATTGGTAAATCTAAAAAACTGCTGGCAAGCGTCGATCTGGCCAGGAAAGTAGCGCCGACTGACACTACGGTGTTGCTGCTCGGAGAAACAGGGACCGGCAAAGAGGTTTTTGCCCAGTCTATCCACCAGGCCAGCGGCAGATCCAAAAAGCCTTTCGTAGCGATCAACTGTTCGGCATTCGGAAAGGAACTGCTTGAAAGTGAAATGTTTGGCTACCGGGCGGGCTCATTTACCAATGCAGTCCGCGATAAGAAAGGATTGTTTGAGGAAGCAAATAACGGTACCATTTTCCTCGACGAGATTGGCGAGTTGGCGCTGGAGTTACAGGCAAAATTGCTGCGTGTACTTGAATCGGGAGAGTTTCTGAAAATCGGCGATACGCAGCCTACAAAAGTAAATGTGCGCGTCGTAGCGGCTACGAACCGTGATCTGACAAAGGAAATAGAAGCGGGCCATTTCAGGAGCGATCTGTATTACAGGCTATCGGTGTTCGAAATTGTTATTCCGGCACTGCGGGAGCGGGCAGGGGATATTGAAGCGCTTGCCACCACTTTTGCCAAAACATTTGCCTTTAAAGCGAATAAAAAAGTAAATGCATTATCGCCAGCCTATATTGAACTGCTGGAACAAAATCGCTGGAACGGAAATATCCGCGAGCTTAAAAACGTAATCGAAAGAAGCGTAATCCTGACTGACGGACCAATTCTGGACGTGGAAAGCCTGCCATTTGAATTGGTGCAGGCGCGAAACGATAGTAATTCCAGCTTATCCGCATTTTCCTTAGCCAGTGCCGAAAAGCTGCATTTGAGAAAGGTTTTAAATCATACCAACGGAAACAAGGCGGAAGCTGCGCGGCTTCTGGAAATCGGAATTGCCACTTTATACCGCAAAGTCGAAGAGTATAAACTGTAAGCATTACTTTTTCATTTTGAGAACGGGCCTATCATTTTGATAGGCTTTTTTTGTTGGTTAAAGTAGATCTTTTCTTTAACTAGCTGATTGTTAAGCTTATACATAGTTTTCATTGATAGCGGAACAATGTTGGCAGAGGTATCCTCGAACATTTAACAATACGCATATCATGACAACAATCCTTCTTCTGCTTACCGGCGCACTTTGCTTCGCGCTGTTTTACAAATCCATCGGTTTTTTTGAAAAAATCTGAATTATGCTGGCGCTATTCATCATCTCCATCCTGGTCTTCTGCTACATGGGCTACGTGCTCATCAGACCTGAAAAATTTTAACCTAGAAAATATGAATACTGAGATTCTGGGTATCGTGTTCGTTTTCGCAACTACTATTGTGCTCGCGATACCATTCGGAAAATACATTGCAAAAATTTACGCCGGCGAGCGGACGCTGCTCGACCCGGTTTTAGGACCCGTTGAGAAGCTTTTCTACAAACTGAGCGGTATCCGCGTCCATTCGGAAATGAACTGGAAACAGCATCTGTCAGCTCTTCTCACGATCAATATGGTCTGGTTTTTCCTGGGTATGTTCGTGATGATGAACCAGGGCTGGCTGCCGCTTAACCCGGACGGAAATCCGTCGCAATCGGCGGAACTCGCATTTAACACCACTATTTCTTTTGTGGTTAATTGTAACCTGCAACACTATTCCGGCGAAACGGGCGTGAGTTACCTGGGACAGTTGTTCCTGATGTTCCTTCAATTTGTGAGTGCCGGTACAGGTATGGCTGCTGCCGCGGTCGTGATCATCGCTTTCAGGGAGCGCACCGCAGATAAGCTGGGGAATTTTTATGATTTAATGATCAAATCGTGCACTCGGATCTTGCTGCCAGTGTCGCTGGTCGTAGCGGTGATCCTGTTGCTGAATGGCGTTCCAATGACCTTCGAGGGCAAGGATAGTTTCGTATCGATGCAAGGTGACACGGTACAGGTTTCAACCGGGCCGGTGGCTGCATTTGTACCGATTAAGCACGTGGGAACAAATGGAGGCGGTTTTTTCGGAGCGAACTCTGCGCACCCATTTGAAAATCCGAACTATGTGACCAATATGGTCGAGATGTTCGCACAAATGTTTATCCCGATCGCAATGGTTTTTGCATTGGGTTTTTATCTCAAAAAACGAAAACTCTCTTGGATGATCTTCGGCGTGATGACGATCGGCTTTTTGCTCCTCGCTGTTCCAACGGTATTCACAGAACTAAAAGGTAACCCCGCAATCGCCGAAATGGGCATCGACGTTTCCAGTGGCGCTACGGAGGGGAAGGAAATCAGGTTCGGAACTGCATTCTCCGCATTCTGGAGTATAGCCACTACCGTCATTTCAACTGGCTCGGTCAATGCGATGCACGACAGCTTCATGCCGGTATCCGGTCTCACACAAATGCTCGCGATGATGACGAATGCATTTTACGGCGGAGTGGGAGCGGGTATCCTCAATTTCTACATCTTTATCATTCTGGCCGTATTTATAAGTGGGTTGATGGTGGGCCGCACGCCGGAGTTGATGGGGAAAAAGATTGAAGCGAGGGAAATGAAGATTGCCATGATTGTGGCTTTGCTGCATCCTTTGCTGATCTTGGCCGCGACTGCATTGGGGACCACATTGCCCCAATATACAGCCGGAACGCTCAATAATCCCGATTTTCACGGTTTTAGCGAAATGTTGTACGAGTATACTTCTTCTTCGGCCAATAACGGAAGCGGCTTTGAGGGGCTGGGAGATAACACACCGTGGTGGAATATCAGCTGCGGCATCGTACTGATCCTGTCGCGCTTCCTTCCCATCATTGGTCCGGTGGCGATAGCGGGGATTCTGGCTTCCAAAAAACACATTCCCGAAAGTGCCGGCACGCTCAAAACGGACACAGGAACATTCGGTATCGTGATTTTCGCCGTCATCGCGATCATCACCGCCCTGTCGTTTTTCCCTGCACTTACCCTCGGCCCGATCGCGGAATATTTTTCAATGAAATAATTGATAATCAATATGAAAGCTCAAAATACGTCCCTGTTTCAAGGGGATTTAATACGGGAAGCGCTGGTGCAATCTTTTGTTAAGCTCAACCCAAAGATCATGTTCCACAACCCTGTGATGTTCACGGTCTGGATCGGTACATTCGTCATGCTCATCGTGAATATCTGGATACTCACGGGCGAGCGTTCGCAGGGAAGTTTGTTGTACAATCTGATCGTTTTCGCAATCCTGCTACTCACTTTGCTGTTTGCCAATTTCGCCGAAGCGATTGCCGAGGCGAGGGGAAAGGCGCAGGCGAACAGTCTGCGGAAGACCAGGGAGGAAACGCCGGCCAAATGGATACGGACAGTGGGTGAAATGTACCTGGATGAGATTCAGATTGTTCCATCATCACAACTTCAAAAAGGGCAGTTCTTTCTGTGCGAAACAGGCGATATTATTCCAACCGACGGCGAGATCGTGGAAGGCTTGGCTACGATAGATGAAAGCGCGATCACGGGCGAATCTGCGCCGGTGATCAGGGAGGCGGGCGGCGATAAAAGCAGCGTGACGGGCGGTACCAAAGTGCTTTCCGACCGGATAAAAGTAAAAGTTACCACTGAACCTGGTGAAAGCTTTCTGGACAAAATGATCGCGCTTGTAGAAGGTGCCAGTCGCCAGAAAACACCTAATGAAATCGCGTTAACGATATTGCTGGCCGGTTTTACGCTCGTTTTTATCATCGTTTGCATTACCCTGAAACCTTTTGCAGACTTCGCCAATACCCCGATCACCATCGCCGCCTTCATTTCCCTGTTCGTTTGCTTGATCCCTACGACGATCGGCGGGCTGCTCTCGGCAATTGGTATTGCGGGAATGGACAGGGCGTTGCGGGCTAATGTGATCACCAAAAGCGGAAAAGCGGTCGAAACGGCGGGGGATATTGATACTTTGCTTCTGGACAAAACAGGAACAATTACGATCGGTAACCGGAAAGCCACGCATTTCTGGCCGGCAGACGGGATTGCACCGGATGAATTCATTAAAAGTGCTGCGTTAAGTTCAATAGCTGACGAAACTCCCGAAGGAAAATCAATCCTGGAACTGGCCGCCCTCGCTCCTGACCAACTGCGCGTTGAAAACCCTGTATTCATCGAATTCACAGCCGAAACGCGCAGCTCCGGTGTCAATTTCAGAGAAACGCGCATTCGCAAGGGGGCTTCTGACGCAATTCGCCGGCTGACGGAAAATGCAGGAAATGCATTCCCGGAAGAAACTGCTGCAAAAGTTCGTGACATATCCAGTAACGGCGGTACTCCGCTGGTTGTTTCCGAAAATGAGCGTGTTATTGGTGTGATCGAATTGCAGGATGTGATCAAGCCGGGTATCCAGGAACGGTTTGAGAGGTTGCGCAAAATGGGCGTGAAAACGGTTATGGTAACGGGAGATAATCCACTGACTGCTAAATACATTGCTGAAAAAGCCGGTGTGGACGATTACATTGCCGAAGCCAGACCGGAAGATAAAATGAACTACATCAGGGCGGAGCAGCAAAAAGGAAAGCTGGTGGCGATGATGGGTGACGGGACGAACGATGCGCCGGCTCTGGCGCAGGCCGACGTGGGTGTGGCGATGAACAGCGGTACGCAGGCAGCCAAAGAAGCGGGCAATATGGTCGATTTGGACAACGATCCAACCAAGCTGATCGAGATCGTGGAAATTGGAAAACAGCTTTTAATGACCCGAGGAACGCTCACTACTTTCAGTATCGCAAACGACGTAGCGAAGTATTTCGCCATCGTACCCGCACTCTTTATCGCTTCGATACCGGCTTTGCAGGGGTTGAATATCATGGGACTGCATTCGCCGGAAAGCGCAATCCTGTCGGCAGTCATTTTCAATGCGATCATTATCCCGTTGCTGATCCCGCTGGCATTAAAAGGAGTAGCCTACAAGCCAATCGGTGCGAGTGCATTGCTGCGAAGAAACCTGCTGATCTACGGGCTGGGAGGGATTCTGGTGCCTTTCGCAGGGATTAAGGTGATTGATATGGTGGTTGGTATGTGGTTTTGAAGACTAGATAAATGGATTGATGATAGTCAGCTTATTCTCCACCACAAGTCCGTGCTGCATGTCTTCTGAATACAAAATGGTACAATCAGCTTCCAAAGCAGCAGCAACTATCTTCGCATCAAAAGGTTGCAGCATATATCGGTCAAAGAGGAATAGTGCGAGATTGACCACCTGCTCGGTTTCACTTTGCATGAAGCTGCTCTCCGCCAGCTCAGTCACAAAACGAAACGCCTTTTCGCGGTTCATCTTAAATTTTTTTAGACAAACGTTCAGGCACTCGAAAATTACCTGTGGGCTGATATATGATACAGTTGCGACTATTGATCCTGCGATTTGTTTCTTTCTGCTATCATTCAAATCCAAAACGTACAATGCAACATTGCTGTCGATGAACACTCTATCTCTCATTTGCCTCGTCTCTGTTAAAGCTGAATCCGGACATGTCGATTTGAATTGTATGAAAGAAATTGAGCGCTTTTTTTGCCGATTTCTGTTTCGCCGCGACAATTTCATCTGTGTTATCTCCCAGTTCAAACGCAATTACCTCGATGCCCTTGTGTAGATAATTGTCAGGTAATCTGACTGTAAGATCTTCCAAATTTTCGGCTACAAATATTTTCCTATACATAAAAATGTCAATTATAACATATCATTAAATATAACAACAAAATCATGAAACAACATATTCTTCCAGCGGTCAGGTTGACGCTTGTTACGCTGGTATTTTTCTCCGGAATTTATACGATTATCATTTTAGGTATTGCGCAGATCACGCCATTTGAGGGGCGCGGCGAGGTTATTGAAGCCGGCGGCCAAAAGTATTATACCAATGTCGGGCAAAAATTTACAGAAGACAAATACTTCAGTTCCCGCCCTTCTGCGGTGGATTACAATGCTGCGGGCAGCGGCGGAAGCAATAAAGGTCCTTCAAATGCGGAATACCTGGCGGTTGTTCAGGCGCGTATTGATACGTTTCTGGTACGCAATCCGGGCGTAAAAAAAACACAAATCCCCGTGGAGCTGGTGACTGCGAGTGGCAGCGGACTGGATCCGGATATTTCGCCAAAAGCCGCGCTGGTTCAGGTTGAAAGAATCGCCAAAGTCCGCAATCTGCCAGCCGATAAAGTAGGGGATCTAGTTGAAAGCAATATCCAGGGGCCGCTGCTCGGACTTTTCGGTCCATCCAAAATCAATGTATTAAAACTTAATATCGCTCTCGATCAATTGAAATGAAAACCGCACTTTTTTTGCTAACAATATCATTATCAGTTTTATGTAGCACGGTTGACGCTCAGGATTCAACTGGAAACGAAAATCCATTCAGCATCAATGCATATCTCGAAACCTATTACACGCAGGATCTAACAAACAGTAAAAGTCACTCGCTTCCTGGGTTTATCTATAATTTTAACAGAACGGGAGAAGTTAATTTGAACCTGGCTTTTCTCAGGGCAGCTTATCAGACTGACAACGTGCGCGCTAATCTTGCACTAGCCGCAGGTACTTATATGAACGCGAATTACGTCGCCGAGCCGGGTGTTTTGAAGAATGTATTTCAAGCGAATGCGGGATTCAGGATCTCAAAAAACAAGAATTTCTGGATCGATGCGGGGATTATGCCGTCGCATATCGGTTTTGAAAGTGCGGTCGGCAAAGATAACTGGGCACTTTCGCGGAGCCTGGTAGCAGAGAATACGCCTTATTTCGAAACCGGGGCGAGGTTAAGTTTCACGAGCGAAAACGAAAAGTGGTACGTCGCGGCGCTTTATCTCAATGGGTGGCAGCGCATTCAGAAAGTGGAAGGAAACCATACGCCAGCTTTCGGAACGCAGGTGACTTTTAAACCAAATACTGCTGTTACGCTCAATTACAGCACATTCCTTGGCAGCGATAAGCCAGATAGTATTCGGCAAATGCGGTACCATCACAATTTTTACGGAATTTTCCAATTGTCGGAAAAAGTAGGCCTGGCTGCTGGTTTTGATATTGGAACCGAACAAAAAGCGAAAGGAGCGAGTACATTTAACACCTGGCTCGTGCCTGTGGTGATAGCCCGTTTTGCGCTGACGCCAAAGCTGAATCTTGCTGCGAGGGGAGAATATTTTAGTGATAAAAAGGGCGTGATCATCTCGTCAGAGACACTTCATGGATTTCAAACCTACGGTTTTTCCCTCAACCTTGACTACCAGATCAGTCCGCAGGTTATGTGGCGGATCGAGGCCCGGAATCTACATGGTAAGGGTGCGATTTTCGACTCGGGTACTGATTTTCAGCGGAATAAAAGCTATCTGACCACTTCACTTTCATTTAACCTCAGCACTTTGTAAATGGAAAGCAGCGCGGAGCATTTCCTGGATCTCATCAAAAGGTCGAGACGGGGGAAGTTCAAGATCTATATCGGGATGAGTGCGGGTGTGGGCAAGACCTACCGCATGTTGCAGGAAGCGCACGCGCTGCTCCGGACGGGTATCGACGTAAAGATCGGGTACATTGAAACGCATCAGCGGGAAGAAACACACGAATTGCTGGCCGGGTTGCCCGTCATTCCCCGAAGGAAATTATTTTACAAAGGGAAAGAGCTGGAAGAGCTTGATGTTCAGGCGGTAATCAGTTTGCGGCCCGAGGTGGTGGTGGTCGATGAGTTGGCGCATACCAATATCGACGGCAGTAAAAACGCAAAGCGTTGGCAGGATGTGCTGGATATTCTGGAAGCGGGAATCAATGTGATCTCCGCCGTCAATATTCAGCATATTGAAAGCCTGAACAACGAAGTGCGGCAGATTACGGGCATTGAAGTGGCGGAACGTATCCCGGATAAAGTGCTCGCGCTTGCCGACGAAGTGGTGAATATTGATCTTACCGCCGACGAGCTGATTAACCGGCTGAAAGAAGGCAAGATCTATAAGGAAGAGAAGATTCAGGCCGCTTTACAGCATTTTTTCAAG
Source organism: Dyadobacter sp. CY343 (assembly GCF_021390335.1). Classification (GTDB taxonomy): domain Bacteria; phylum Bacteroidota; class Bacteroidia; order Cytophagales; family Spirosomataceae; genus Dyadobacter. The sequence continues at coordinate 411,921 of NZ_JAJUXK010000002.1, forward strand.
CCGCAGCATATTCTGCAACTGCGGGAGCTGGCTTTGAAAGAAGTAGCCTCGCAGGTAGAGCGGAAAGTGGAAAATGAAGTACAGCCGGGTCTGGTTTTGAAGCACGAACGTTTTCTCGCGTGCATCAGCAGCAATGAGAAAACGGCAAAGATCGTGATCCGAAAAACTGCGCGGCTTGCTAATTACTACCATAGCAGCTGGTATTTGCTGTATGTGCAAACGCCGGCAGAATCGGCAAATAGGATCGGGCTGGCCAAACAGCGGCATTTGATCAACAATTTCAAACTCGCGACGGAACTCGGCGGGAATGTGATCCGGATCGAAAGCAGCAGTATTGCCAAAACGATAGTGGAGGTTGCCGAGCAGAACAAGATCACGACGATTTGCGTGGGTAAGCCGCATTTGAACCTTCTGAAAGTGATCCTGGCGACGAATGTCTTCAATGGACTTTTAAAAAAGATGTCTTCTTCCGACATTGACCTCGTTATTCTCTCCTGAAATGAAAATCAAAACCAAACTGAGACTCGGTACCGGTGTACTATTTGCGATGGTTACCATTCTCTCGGTACTTGGCGTGCGGCAGGTTAATATATTGTCGTCCGGCTCGCGCGATTTGCTCAAAGCCAATTACAATTCGCTTGAATACAGTAAGTTGATGTTGAATGCGTTGGAGGAAATGCCCACCGACCGCAGTGCAATGCAGCTATTTGAGAAAAGTCTCGCCGATCAGCAAAAGAATATCACTGAGGCAGGCGAGAAAGAGCTGACCGAAGAGCTTTCGCGCCATTTCTCCCAGTTGAAAACCAATTTCTTCGATGCTGCTGCTGTTACTAATGTCCGGCAGGATATTGCTGAAATTATGAGTTTGAACCTGAATGCGATCAATGCAAAGAGCGTTGCCGCTGCCGAAACTGCGCGGGAATCGACGCTCTGGATCGCAATTGCAGGTACGATCTGTTTCCTGATCGCATTCACATTGTTTCTCAATCTTCCCGGAAATATCGCAAATCCGATCCGTGAACTTACTGAGAGTATTGGCCAGATTGCCAATGAAAATTACCGTGAGCGCGTTCATTTTGGAAGTAAAGACGAGTACGGGCAGCTCGCGCAGTCTTTCAACATCATGGCGGAGAAATTGGAAGAATACAATAATAGTAATCTGGCCAAAGTGATGATGGAGAAAAAACGTGTGGAAACACTGATCGACAATATGCACGATCCGGTGATCGGACTGGATGAACACAGGACAATTATATTTGCCAATGAAGAAGCCAGAAAAGTGACTGGGTTGAGTGCCGGCGAAATGATCGGGGCGAATGCAGCCGAAATTGCGTTGCGAAATGATCTGGTACGATCGCTGGTGAAAGATTCGTTCGGGCCGGCTAGCCAGCAAGAACAGCAACCGTTAAAAATTTACACTGACGGAAAGGAAAGTTATTTCGAAAAGGAGAATGTAAATATCGCCATTTTGCCAACTGGTGAAAAGGAAGTCAGGTCGATTGGTAATGTGATCATTCTCAGGAATGTAACACCGTATAAAGAGTTGGATTTTGCCAAAACAAATTTCATCGCAAATATCTCCCACGAACTAAAAACGCCTATTTCTTCGATCAAAATTACGCTGGATCTGCTTCGGAACGAATCTGTCGGGACTACTAATGAGGAACAGCGGCAGCTGATCGAAGGTATCCGGGACGATGCAGACCGGCTGCTGAAAATCACGGGCGAGTTGCTGAATATAACTCAGGTCGAAAGCGGGCAGATCCAGCTGAATATCGCCAGTTCACCTGTATCTGAAATGGTGGGCTATGCAATTGCGGCAAATGAAATGCAGGCGGAAAGTCGACACATTCAGCTGATTGCACCAGAAACTGACATAAGCGTTTTGGCTGATGCCGAAAAAACTGCCTGGGTGCTCACGAACCTGATTTCCAATGCGATCCGATATTCTTACGATCATTCCAATATCTCGATCAGCGTAATTGAATCGCAAGGGATTGTCCAAATCGCCATAAAGGACTCCGGTCAGGGCATTTCTCAGGAATACAAAAACCGCATTTTCGACCGGTATTTCCGGATTCCCGGTTCCACGCGCGAGGGTACGGGTCTCGGTCTCGCGATCAGCCGCGAGTTTATGGAAGCTCAGGAAGGAACGCTCAGGGTTGAAAGTGAGCTAGGGGCGGGGAGTACTTTTACGATCGGGTTGAAAAAGGCTTAGCGTTGTGTGCCTATGTTGTAGTTGTCACCAATAGCAAGTACCATATTAAGCTACTCCAAAACCCGCACCCCAACATAAGAAGAGCTACTTCCTGAAAGGTATATGCGGTGATTCGCTTTTTGGAAATCAGCCTCCGAAGCTTTGTAGATATTGACAAACTTCTGCGGGTTCCTGTCAACCAGCGGGAACCAGGAGCTTTGCACCTGCACCATGATTTTATGGCCTTTCTTAAAGCAATGCGCCGCGTCTTGCATATCAAATTTGACGTGCTCGACTTTGCCTGGTACCATTGGTTCAGGTTTTGAAAAGCTGTTCCTGAACTTTGCCCGCATTACCTCACCGCGGATCAAAAGCTGAAATCCGCCCATTTTCATATTCGGATTGATCGGGCTGTCGTTGGGTGCGTCGCCGGGATACACGTCTATCAGCTTCACCACAAAATCAGCGTCGGTGCCCGTCGTGGACACAAAAAGATCGGCGAATACATTTCCTGAGATCGTCACATCCTCTGTCAAAGGAGCGGATTCATATACCAGCACATCGGGCCTCGTTGCGGCAAATCGCTGATCCTCATACATGTAATCACTTCCCCGGATGATCCTGATCTCGGAAGTGTAGGGTACCGGTTTGTCAGGGTCGCTAGTGTATTCATCAAATGCAGGTTTAGCACCGACTTGCATGGTCGTCATGGTTGGGGAGAAAGAAAGTGTACCGTCGGGATGGAAATACAGCTTTTTCTCAACCGTATTTTTCGGCGGCCACTGATCGTACTTTTTCCACTGATTTGAGCCAGTTTCAAAGATATATGCTTTTGGCAATGCAGGATCAGGCTGGTCTTTCAGGAAGTGATTGAAGTAAGGCAGCTCAATTTCTTTCTGGTAAAACTCACTCGTTTTAGCCCCAAACCGTATATTCCCGAGTGACTCGCCCGTCCCGCGCGACCAGCCGCCGTGTATCCACGGACCCATGACCAGCAGGTTCGGCGATTTGGGTTTATTGTTTTCAATTCCCTGGTAAGTCTTCAACGGCCCGTACAGATCTTCCTGATCAAACCAGCCGCCAACCACCATCACGGCGGGTTTGATGTTCTTCAAATGCGGCACGGGCGTTCTCGCCTTCCAGAAATCATTGTAAGTCTCATTCTCCATCATTTGATTCCAAATGCGGTTTTCACCCTTGAAGATTTTCTCGTTCACGTTTTTAAGCGGACCCAGCTTTTTGTAAAATTCATAAGAGTCAGGGGTTCCGTAAGCTGAGAATGCGGGAGTACCTTTTGGAGTGGGAACAGGGCGCGGCGCACCGTAGGAAGAAAGGAATGCAAAAGTTCCCATCAGGAAAAATGCGCCATTATGATGCCGGTCGTCGCCCATAAACCAGTCTGTCACCGGCGCCTGGGGAGATGCAACTTTCAATGCAGGGTGTGCTTCCACAGCCGTCATGGTTGCATAGTAACCCGGCGCCGAGATTCCCCAGCTTCCTACTTTCCCTGTATTATGTTCAATATTTTTGATCAGCCAGTCGATTGTATCAAAAGTGTCCGAGCTTTCATCGATATCTGTTTTGCTCTTTTTGTTTGGAATAAATGGCCGGTACGCCTCAAAATCGCCTTCCGACATATACTTACCCCGCACATCCTGGTACACGATAATGTATCCGTCCCGCGCAAGATGCATACTCGGCCCGAGTGATAATTTGAACAGATCTTCACCATAAGGCGCCACACTGTATGGGGTTCGGTTCAGCAGAATCGGGTACTTTTTGGCAGCCGAAATGTCTCTGGGAATGTAAATTGAAGTGAACAATTTCACTCCATCCCGCATCGGTACCATCCGCTCAATCTTGGTATAATGTTCGCGAATGTAGAGGGAATCCTGGGTAAGGGGAGTTTGGGCGGAGGCTGGATTGAACACCAAAAACAAAGTAAGCAGGATGAAGCTGCCACAAACACTTTTAATGCAGGCAGATAGCCGGGTAATGTTTTCCAAGATCAGGAGTATAAAAGATTAGTAAGCCAATTTAGCACAATTTGTAAATACTTAATTAATTTTTGACTAGCTGACATTTTTACTCCGCAATGCTAAGTGCAACTACCCAATTTTTAAGCCGGCATATCCAGGTGGTTCTTTACGGTATCTCTCTTGCATTGCTGCTTTTTCTGTTGAAGTGGCTCGAACTGCGTTTTCTCATTATCAACCACGCCGTCGAAATTTACGCTGGTTCAATTGCCCTCCTTTTTACTGGACTGGGCTCCATGATCCGGGCTTTTTCCCTCATTTTCGTAGGTGTCAAGAATTACCGCGACAAATACAACGGCGGTTATGTCACATTCAGAAAAGCATTCAAGCTCGGGCTGTACATCACCCTGGTTGCCTCTACCGTATACTTGCTAGTCTGGCTCATCGACTACCACTTCTTTGTCCCCGAGTTTATGGACAGGTACGCCGATTTCACATTAAGAGAAACCCAAAAAGAAGGCGCCACCGCAGCCGAACTCCAGCAGAAAGTAGCAGAAATGAACGAGTACAAAGAAATGTACAAGAATCCGCTTATTATTGTTTTGATGACTTATGCGGAGATTTTGCCAGTAGGGTTGGTGATTTCTCTGATTTGTGCTTTTATATTGAAAAAGCGGGAACAGCAGGTTAAAAGCGCCTGATATTCCCTGCAAACAAAAAGGGTTCGGCGCACGATCGTGACCAAACCCTTTCTTTTAAGGACCTTACTTACGTTGTTAATCTTTTAAGGTTGTACAATCTGTATCGTCTTATTTCCTGCAACAGATTCTATGCTCAGCAGGAAATTGCCTTTCTGAGGTAGCTGTATCTGTTCCTGTGTTTTAGGCGACGTGATCTGTTTGAGCTGTCGCCCCATTGTGTCATAAAGAGTTAACTTGAAACTTCGATCTGGTACGCTGGCTGTTACCTTTCCATCTTTCACCGGATTAGGAAATGCAGTAAAGCGATCCAGGCTTTCGTTATGAGGTATCACACGGACGATCTTGCTGAATGTAAATTTCTCGTCTGTATCTACTTGTTTCAACCGGTAGTAACTGGTAGTTGAAAGTTCTTTGTCCAAGAACTGGTATTTATTTGCTGTTTTTGCATCTCCGGCACCATCTATCCAGCCAATGTTCTCGAAGTTCACCGCGTCGGTAGACTTCTGTATTTCAAACCCCCTGTTACTATACTCTTCTGCTGTTTCCCATTCAATTTTGGCAAAACCCTCGGGCGTGAGTGCTGCTTCGAACCGGATCAACTTCACGGGCAAGGTCGATAAGTTTGAAAATGCATTAATACTCCCCAGTACCCACTCCAAACTCACACCATTCCCTTGACTAACATTAGCAGCAGCATAGATGCCACCGGGAGAAATAGACTGCGCCTGACTGGCAACCGCAAATGCTGATCCCAGAACTATTAGATAAAGCTTTTTCATTTTGTTTGCGTGGTTTGGTTAGTAGAATTAGTTGAAGCCGCCTGCTTAGAAAGTTCAGCCTTCAATTCATCAATCTGATTTTGCAGGGTTTTGTAGCCTAGAAGTTCCTTCTGCAACGCAGCAAATTCCTCATCTTTTGCCTTCAAAGCTTTGACAGATTCGATCAGGTGTGGGATTAAGCCGATGTAGTTAACTGATTTGAAACCTTTTTCATTTGTAGTGACCAGCTCAGGGAAATATTCCTCCACATCCTGTGCAATGAGCCCGGTTTGCAGTAATTGCGTTTTGGTTGTATCCTTCCAGAAGTAGTGTTGACCTTGTAGATTGTCGATTTTGAACAGACTGTTAGACAACGGTGCGAAGTCACGTTTTAGCCTACGGTCAGAGTCATGCAGAATATTAGTGAGGAAACCCTCGCCTCCACTATTAACCCAAAATTTCCAACCTCCTCCTATAAAGAAGCCTACTTCTGTGTTATTCTTCATTCCGATGAATGCTGCTTTGTCAGTGACTTCACCGTCTAAAAATAAACCAGCCGTCCCGCTATTACTATTTTTTATTCTCATACGCCCACCCAAGTCGAGAAGATGCTCGGGTTCGAGTGTATTACTTCCAACTCCAACATTGCCATTTTTCAAAATTGTAAGTGCATTCTTGCGATTGTTGCTAGAAGATCCATTTCCGACTTGAAGCAAGCGTTGATTATCTAAATTGTCTCCAACCGGCAATGAGATATCATTATAGTTGCCGAGCACAGTTCCATTTGCAATGCGAGCCACGGCGCCGGTTCCTATTGCGACAGAGCCCGATCCCGGAGAAATGCTGCCTATTCCTAAACCGATTGACCCTTCACCAAATGAGTCTTCATTTATAATACCCGTTCCTACTTTGAAAGCATTCTTCCGAGGATACCAAACAAAATTCGGAGCATTCTCATCGGCTGTGAAGAATGAAGCGGGGAGTTCCTTTCCAGATCCTAGTTGTCCTACTTGTGCGATCGGGTCGAGATTGGGCAGTTTGTTTGCTACAAGGGCAAAGGGCACACTTAATAATTTAGTTGTCCCAAAATCTACATCATTACCATTAAACTTTAGGCCAATGTGAAATTCTCCTTTGGCTAAGACCTCGGCATTGAGGTCACCAAAGAGAGCTCCGGATAGCGTTAATACAAACACACCCGCCGAATTGGTAGTGACTAATACTTGATCCACAGCAAAGGCAGCAGCATCGTTTTCTTTATATAATGATGCTTCTACTAAAATGTCAGTATTTGCCATAACCTTCCCACTAGCATCCCGTGCTACCCCCTGAAACGTAAAAGCATTCGGCGCCTGCGCAAAAGTGCTAAAAGTCCCCAACAGAAAGGCCGCAACCGCAAAGGCAAGCTCTCTTCGCCAGAATCTTTTTTCAAAAAGAAATTTGATCATCCTGAGTGATAATAATGTGTTTTTCATAATTGTTACTGGTTGTTATTTATGGTTTGTTTATAATAGAGAAGCACTTTTGATGTTCGTTACGGGGAGCAGCATGCGCTAACGGTAACGTATATATTCTTCATTTTGAAAGGTTGTTTGAGTTGCTACTTGTTGCAGTTTTCATCGTATTCAGCTCGGCTCGGAGTTCGTGCATTTCTTTTTCCATTTGCTTCATGGTTTCCATTCCCTTCTGCAAAGTGCCAATCACCTCCGTCTGCGATTTCAATGTTTTGACAGACTCAATCAAATGCGGGATCAGGCCGATGTAGTTGACTGCTTTGAAACCCTTATCGTCCGTGGTGACGAGCTCAGGGAAGTATTGCTCCACTTCCTGGGCGATCAGCCCCGTTTGCAGCTCCTGACTTTTGGTAGTGTCTTTCCAGAAATAATGCTGGCCGGTAATGTTGGTTAATTTGGAAAGGCTGTTTGCAACAGGAGAGAAGTTGCGTTTCAAGCGCCGGTCAGAGGTTTGGATGATATTGCCGTTTAGGAATCCATTTCCTTGTTCATTTACCCAGAAGCGCCAGTCTCCTCCTATAAAGAAACCCACGTCTCCATTGTTTCTCATTCCCACAAACCCAGCCTCAATGCCATTAGAATCATCAAAATGAATTCCTGCAGTTCTCGCATTATACTTTACTCTTATTCGACCACCAACATCCAGAAGATATTTAGGATTAAGTACGTTTGTTCCTATAACTATTTTTCCATCACCCATCATCGTAAGTGCATTGCTTCGCTTATCATCTGCGGTGCCGTTGCCGATTTGCAGGAGTCTATCATCTTGATGCCCTTCAAAATTTACCTCAGGTACGTTGTTATATCTTCCCAATACCGTTCCTCCTTCGACATTTGCGAAAGCATTGACACCTATAGCGATAGCTTTTTTAGCCCTTGCAGTACTGGAATTCCCTAATGCCACAGAATGTTCTCCCAAAGAAATTTCACCTCCAACGCCAGTTCCAACTTTAAAGGCGTCTTTCTTGGGATACCAAATCAGGTTTGGCCCATCTGAAAAAGCAGTGATTGGTTGACCCAATCCGAATACACCTTTTTGATTGATAGGGTCCAGGTCGGGCAATTTGTTTGCTAGCAAGGCATAAGGAACACTCAGTATTTGTGTAGTTCCAAGATCAATATAATCTGCAGGGTTATTCCCTCCCGAGGGATCGATATTGATGCTCAGGAAGTAGGGACCCTGACTCCAGTCAATGGCGGCAAAATCTCCACTAAGGGGATTTCCTATCTTAATTGTGAATACACCGACGCTATTAGTGGTGGCTTCATGGACTTGTTCATACACCACATCTGGATTTGGAGTTGAATTTATCTTAGTAATCAGACTAACACTCCCATTCGCAATCACCTTCCCCGCCGCATCCCTAGCCACCCCCTGAAAGCTAAACTGATTCGGCGCTTGTGCTTGTACATTAAAAGAGAGTAAATACGCCAGGCAGAGCATGCAGCATATTTTACAGTGGAATTTGGATGGCGTTTTTCGCATAAACTTGTATTGATCTTTCATTTGGTTTGTTGGTTTGAGTTGTTGGCGGCTTTGATGTTGCTTAGTTCCGAGCGGAGTTCGCGGAGCAGACTTGCTTTTATTTCATCGCGCATTTGCGTTTCCCGGGCTGTGACACTTTCCAGCTTCTTTTCCAGCGCGCCAATCACCTCCGTCTGCGCTTTCAAAGTTTTCACAGATTCGATCAAATGCGGGATCAGGCCGATGTAGTTGACTGCTTTGAAACCCTTATCGTCCGTGGTGACCAGCTCAGGGAAGTATTGCTCCACTTCCTGGGCGATCAGCCCCGTTTGCAGCTCCTGGCTTTTAGCATTGTCTTTCCAGAAATAATGCTGGCCAGTAAGGTGGGTTAATTTGGAAAGGCTGTTTGCAACAGGGGAGAAGTTATGTTTCAAGCGGCGGTCGGAAGTTTGGATAATGTTGCCTTTCAGAAATCCGTCACCATCTGCATTTACCCAGAACTGCCACTTACCTCCAATGAAAAGGCCAACCTGTTCGTCGGTTTTCATCCCAACAAAGCCGCTCTCAACATTGGCTGAGTTATTGAAGTAAATTCCTGCGGTTTCTCCATTATGCTTGATCCGTGCTCTGCCGCCAATATCGAGGAGATATTTTGGGTTAAGAACATTGTTTCCAATGCCGATTTTTCCATCACCCATCATTGTGAGTGCATTGTTGCGGTTATCATCAGATGTTCCATTCCCAATTTGCAGTAGTCGGTCATCTTGGTTTCCCTCGAAATCAATCAATGGTATGTTGTTGTAACTTCCTAGCACTGTTCCGCCCTCAACGTTTGCAATAGTTCCGAGACCTAATGCGGTAGATTTATTAGCAGATGCAATACTGAAATTTCCTAGTGCAACTGAGTGTTCACCGAAAGAATTTTCATTAGTTACTCCGGTTCCTACTTTGAACGCGTCTTTCCTTGGATACCACGTCAATCTTGGACTGGTGGAAAAATTATCAAGAGTCTTCCCTTCTCCAAAAACTCCAACCTGGGAAATAGGGTCCATCTCTGGAAGTTTGTTCGCCATTAGGGCGTACGGGACACTTACTAATTGTGTAAACCCAAGGTCGACATAATCACCAAGGTTATTTCCTCCCGAAGGATCTATGAAGATCTGCAAATAATATGGGCCTTTATCCCAATCTATGCTCGCTAAATTTGCGCCAGTGCTGCCAATGTGGATAGAGAATACTCCTATTTCGTTTGTTGTCGCTTCAAGAATTTCTTCAAATAATGCTCCGGCATTAGGAACCGGATTGGGGTCTGGGCTTGGACTTGTAGTTGATTTTACCATAACCCAAAGTGTCACATTCCCATTTGCAATCACCTTCCCCGCCGCATCCCGCGCTACACCTTGAAAACTAAACTGATTAGGCGCCTGCGCCTGAACGTTGGGCGCGATCAGGCTCACAAGACATAGCAGGCAGCATATTTTCCATTGAAGCTTGAATAGCATCTTTCGCATAAACGTGTATTGATTTTTCATTTCGATTGTTGGTTTGAGTTGTTGGCGGCTTTGATGTTGCTGAGTTCTGATCTTAGATCGCGGATTATGTTGGCTACTTCTTTTTGCATCTGGTCTTCTCTTGCTGTGATAGTTTCCAGCTTCTTTTCCAGCACGCCAATCAATTTCACAGACTCGATCAAATGCGGGATCAGGCCGATGTAGTTGACTGCTTTGAAACCCTTATCGTCCGTGGTGACCAGCTCAGGGAAGTATTGCTCCACTTCCTGGGCGATCAGCCCCGTTTGCAGCTCCTGGCTTTT
>NZ_JAJUXK010000003.1 GCF_021390335.1 Dyadobacter sp. CY343
TCGATCAAATGCGGGATCAGGCCGATGTAGTTGACTGCTTTGAAACCCTTATCGTCCGTGGTGACCAGCTCAGGGAAGTATTGCTCCACTTCCTGGGCGATCAGCCCCGTTTGCAGCTCCTGGCTTTTGGTAGTGTCTTTCCAGAAATAATGCTGGCCAGTCAGGTTGGTTAATTTGGAAAGGCTGTTTGCAACAGGAGAGAAGTTGCGTTTCAGGCGGCGGTCGGAGGTTTGCAGGATATTGCCGTTGAGGTAGCCGTTGCCCTGCGCATTTACCCAGAAGCGCCAGTTGTCACCAATAAATAGGCCAACTTGATCATCAGTCTTCATTCCTATGAAGCTACCCAACGCGTTTGTTGCAGTATTTAAGTGAATTCCAGCGGTTTCTCCATCTTGATGTTGGATGCGCATTCGTCCAGCAACATCTAGCAAATAGTATGGATTTCTCGCAAAGTTGCCTATTCCGACCCGCCCATTTCTTAATACGGTTATTGCATTAGATCGTTCTAAATCATTAGTTCCGCTCCCGTTTCCGATTTGTAAGATCCTATCGTTACCTCCCCCGTTCGGATTATCCTCTACGTTATTGAAAGTTCCAAGAACAGTTCCCCCACTTGCTTTAGATACAAGTCCCGTACCGATTGATGTAGATTGCGATCCCGATGCGACTACATCCAAACCAGAAGCGAAAGAGTTGTTGCCAATCTGAGTATCTTCCCATTGTGTTCCAGTTACCTGACCAACTCTAAATGATGCCTTCTTCGGATACCAAATTAGCTTATTCCCAATACCCACAGCAGGTAATGCAGGTCCATTAGTTGTACCAGTTTGGATGATTGGAAGATCGTGTGTTAAGTTGTTTACGCTACCTGCCTTTTCTGCATAAGCCGCATGATTAGAAACGAAAGCATAGGGGACACTTAATAGCGGCACACTTTCCAGCTCGTTATAGTGCAAACCGTCACCCACAGTATCTATAAATAGTTTCAATAGGTAATGTTTATGCACCCAGTCGTTAAGCGACATATCAAGGGAATTTCCATTAGATAAATCTACACCACCTATTGCTATCGTAAATATCCCTTGTGCGTTGCTTGTAGATTGATATAGCCCACCAAATACAAACTGTCCATCATCAGGATTTTCAATAAAGGCATTTACTAAAATCGCTTTGTTGGCAACAATTTTCCCGTCAGCGTTTCTGGCTACTCCCTGAAATTGAAACATCTTCGGCACCTGCCCGCGCACATCCAGCCCGCAAAGCAAAATGCTGCATAACAAAAACATCAATTCAAATCTCTTCTTAAAAGCAGGTATCCTGCCTAGTGTGTTTTGATAAAATCCCGATCTCATAGCTAGTCTGGTTTAAAAGTGAGTTTTAAAGCTCACTCAATATGCACTGAGTAATCCGGGAAGGGAAAATGGATAAGTAAGCGGCGGGTGTTAACGATTTAGCGGTAAGTGAAAGGGGGAGGAAGGAGGATGGAGGAAGGTAGGATGGGGGAATTGGGGGGAAGTTTTTACATTTGAGGGAATAGCCTTTTACCTTTATGCATTCCCATTTTCCCAGACTTGAAATCGGGCCTTTGTCGGAGTACCGGGCGGATGATATTATGATCAGCCGTTTCGCGCAGTACTTGCGTGCGCATCAGAACCTTGTTTTTCCGCATCGGCATAGCTTCTACCAGCTTGTGCTGTTTACCAGCGGAGCCGGTTCGCATACCATTGATTTCAATAGCTTCGATGTACGGGCATTCCAGATGTATTTTATGGTCCCCGGACAGATCCATACCTGGGAGTTTGAGGGCGAAACGGAGGGTTATGTGGTCAATTTCTCAGAATCATTCTTCCGCTCGTTCCTCCTGCAATCCGATTACCTGGATTCATTTTCATTTTTCGACGGAGACAGCAGTCACGCGGTGGTACAACTTCCGGAAACAATGCAAGGAAAAATCGTGGGGCTTTTTGAAGAATTGCTAAAATACCCGCTGCCTATCACTTCCCAGCAAGCCGACCTGATCCGCGTCCTGCTTTTACAGCTTTTCCTGACAATAGAGCAAAGTGAAGCAATTAGTGCCGAACAAAAGCGCAGGGCACACAAGCCGCAGATAATCAGGGATTTTCAGAAGCTGATCAGCCAGCATTATACCACGCTACGGCTACCCGGTGAGTACGCGCCGCTGCTGCACATTACCCCCAACCACCTCAATGCACTCTGCAAAGAACACCTCGGAATGCAAGCCGGCGCCCTCATCCGCAACCGCATCACCCTGGAAGCAAAAAGACTACTCACCAACGCCGACCTAACCATCTCCCAAATCAGCTACGCCTTGAATTTCAGCGACAACTCTTATTTTACGAAGTACTTTAAAAAGGAGACAGGAGTGACGCCGGAGGGGTGGAGGGAGGGGGTTTTGAAGGGGTAGTTAGGGGAGGAGGGAGGAAGGGAGGAAGGAGGAAAGGAGGAATTTTGAATGACCGGGTCGCCGGTGCGATGAATGATTGAATAATCTAATTAGTGAATTAGTGAATGAGTGAATGAGTGAATAAAAGGGGGGAAGGAGGAAGGTAGGATGAAACTTTGTCAGCCTGAGCGGACCGGGCCGCCGGGCGGTCGAAGGGAGGAGCGATAACGCCTGCCCTTCGACTGCGCTCAGGGTGACAAGTCGATAAATCACTCATTCACTCATTCACTCATTCACTCATTCACTCATTCACTAATTCAATCATTCATCGCACCGGCGACCCGGTCATTCACCATTAACCCTCCCCCGCCGCTGGCTTGATAAAAATCGCCAGCCAGGCGCGTCTTGCTAGGCGGTAGAACCAGGGGGTTAGGATGATCAGGATCGGGATGATGCCGTAGAGGAAATAGTCGAGGTATTGCTCGAAAAAGTTGACCACGATCAGAAAAACGATCACCATGAAGGCTACGTAAAATGCATAGCTCATGTACAGGGCACCCTGGTAAAAGCCGGGCTCTGGTACCAGGTTCTCGCCGCAATGCGGACAGTGTTTGTGCATTTTTTCAAAGTTCCTGAGGTCGTAAGCGCTTTTGCTCACAAAAAAATCACCTTCCCCGCATCGCGGGCATTTATTAAATAGTACGCTGTATATTCTGCTGTGCTTGGCCATGATCAATCCGTTTATGTGAGAGGCGGTGCCTTTTATTAGGATTTAGACAAATCTCCTCAAAAAAGCGGTTGGGAAAAATGACAAAAGATACCTTTTGTGGTAAAAATCAACGATTATAAAATCTATTCCAGTGTATTGAAGAACTGCGCCATTCCCGGAATGTCCAGCACGAGCCCGGCGGCGTTGGAAGTGATCGCGTGCTGCGGCATAAAAGGCATTTGCGCGGTAGCCGGAAGCTGTGCAACTGTGCGCCCGCCTGCTTTCTGAATAGCCAGAAGTCCCCTGGTACCGTCTTCATTCGCGCCCGATAAAAGCGCGGCTACGACCGAAGATCCGTAAATGTTCGCTGCTGATTCGAATGTGACGTCAATACTCGGGCGGCTGTAATTAATTTTTTCAGAGTAGTCGAGCGAGAACGAGCGGTCGCTTTCAATTAGTAAGTGGTAGTCGGCAGGAGCGAGGTAGATATTGCCAGCCAGGATCGGATCCTTGTCTTCCACTTCGGAAGTAAACAGCGAACTTTTGCTCGCCAGCAGCTCCGTCAGCGAAGAATCACCCGAATTGCGCCGGTGCAGCACCAGTACCACCGGAAACGGCAAATGGCCTTTGAGCAGCGGCAGGAGTTTGAAGAGTACTTCCAGGCTACCCGCCGACCCTCCGATCAGCAACAGTTCACAATGCGGCGCTATTCTATTTTCTTCCATATTTTTTCACGGTTCAATTGCTTGAACTTGTTCTGGACCACCGAAAATTTCAGCGTTTCCTTCGTGCCCAGCGCCAGGTAGCTCAGTGTACCCAGGCTTGCGTCAAAAAGCTGCAATACCCTGTCTTGCAATTTTTTATCAAAGTAAATCAGCACATTTCGGCAGAGTATCAGGTCAAATTCATTGAAGGAGCTGTCAGAAACGAGGTTATGTGTCGAGATAATAATCTTCTCGGAAAGCTCACTGTCAAATTTCGCCTGACCATAATTTGCTGTGTAATAACTCGAAAAGTCGCGCGTCCCGCCGGAGGAAATATAGCTTTCGGAATACTGCTTCATTTGGGTGAGTGGAAAAATTCCTTTTCGTACTTTTTCCAGCACAGTAGGGTTCAGATCTGTTGCATACAAAAGCGATTTGCGAAGCAGGTTAGCCTCTTTCAGCAAAATTGCCATCGAATATACCTCCTCGCCCGTTGAGCAGCCCGCGTGCCAGATGCGGATAAAAGGCTTGGTGCCCAAAACGGGAAGAATATCATCGCGAAGGGATTTGTAAAATGAAGGATCACGGAACATTTCGGTCACATTCACCGTAATTTCTTCCACAAATCTTTTCAGGTATTCAGGATCGTTTCGTACGCGGTACCTTAGCTCGGCGAAGCTGGGAAACTTGTCGAGCATGCACAGCCGCTCGATCCGCCTCCGGAGCGACGCCCGGGAATAGCTCATGAAATCATATCCGTATAAATCGAATAAGTCATTCAGCAGCAGGTCGATATCTTCATCTTCAATCATTTTTCACACTTAAATACCCGCCAGCAATCCCAGCAACTTATCCACGTCGATCGGTTTTGAAATATAGCCATCGGCACCCGCCTGCAAACATTTTTCCCGATCGCCCACCATCGCCTGCGCGGTGACAGCGATAACAGGGATACCAGCCCGGTGCTCGATCGCCTTCATGATCGGAATCGCCTCATAACCATCCATTTCCGGCATCATCATATCAATCAGCACTGCATCTATTGCTTCATTGGTCCGCAACAGATCCAAAGCATCCAGCGCACCAGAACTAGAAACGCAGTCAAATCCTTTCGCCTTCAAAGTAGCTTTCAGCGCGAATATATTCCGCGAATCATCATCAATAATCAAAACCCGTTTCTTACTCATAGTATCTTTAATGTTGAATGAGTGAATTAGTGAATGAGTGAATGAGTGAATTATTTATGAGTCAATGAGTTAATACGTTATTCCCCGTTTCATGGAGGTCATTCATTATTCATTCATTCGAGATTTTTTATCCACATTCACTCATTCACTCATTCAAAATTCTTCATTCATTCAGTTACTCAAAATTCTTCACTCATTCACTAATTCAAAATTCTTTATTCACTCATTCACTCATTCACTCATTCACTCATTCACTCATTCACTAATTAATCAATACCTCTCATAAAGCCAAACCCTCAGCAGCGACATCAACTGGTCGATATCTACCGGCTTTGTAATGTAATCCGACGCGCCTGCGTTGATGCACTTCTCGCGGTCGCCGGTCATTGCTTTGGCGGTAACTGCGATTACGGGCAGGTTCCGCCATTTGATATTCTCCCGAATGCGCCGCGCCGTTTCGTAACCGTCCATTTGCGGCATCATCATATCCAGCAGCACCACATCCACCGAAGGATTTTCTTCCAGCTTGGCCAGCGCCTCCTTACCGTCGAGCGCGGTGATCACATTCATTTTGTAGTTTTCGAGCGACTTGGACAGCGAAAATATATTCCGCACATCATCGTCGGCGATCAATACCGTTTTGTTGCTCAATATCTCGCTCAGGCCGCCGAGCTTCTTCTGGTCGATCAGTTTCTGAGGATTCTTTTTGTTTTCCTCCACCACATGCAGGAACAGCGAAACTTCATCCAGCATCCGCTGGTAAGAATGCGCCGTTTTGACGATGATAGAATCTGCATATTGCTTAATCCGCAGCTCCTCGGACATCGACAGACTTTTTCCCGTAAAAATAATAATCGGGATATTCTCAAAACCAGGGTTTTTCTTCGCCTCTTCCAGCGCCTCGTAAGCCTTTTTATCGGGGATACCCATATCCAGGATCACACAATCTACCTGATTTTCTTTCAATGCCTGTATTCCTTCGGCGAGGTCACTTTTCAATTCTGAATTAATCTGGAATGTGGCCAGGAAGTACGCTAGCGCCTTGGCATGCATCGAGTTATCTTCCAGGATCAGTACTTTTTTAGATTTTTTGCTGATCACATATTCAATCTTTTTAAACACTTCCTGCATCTTGTCGATCGCGACAGGTTTATCGATAAAATCAACCGCGCCTTTCATCAGACTTTCGTTTTTCAATCGGTGCGACGACATAATATGTACCGGAATATGCCGCGTCTCGGGGTCGGATTTCAGTTGGTCCATCACCTCCCAGCCGC
Source organism: Dyadobacter sp. CY343 (assembly GCF_021390335.1). Taxonomy (GTDB): domain Bacteria; phylum Bacteroidota; class Bacteroidia; order Cytophagales; family Spirosomataceae; genus Dyadobacter. Next base: position 6,282 of record NZ_JAJUXK010000003.1, read on the forward strand.
TAACCACGGGCAGCTGAATATCCAGCAATATCCCCATCGGTTTAAAGGTTTTGGCCAGTTGCAAGCCTTCATCGCCGCGTACCGAAACAATTCCCTTATAGCCCTGCCGACGCGTGTATTCGAGCAGCGATTTGGCAAAGTAAGTGTCGTCCTCGACGATCAATATGGTCTTATCCGTGCTGATTATCGTATTGCGGTCGTCGGGAATGCTTTCGGGGATTACTGTGCTGATAAACCGGTAGTCGGGCTCGGCTTTACGTACCACAGGTTCATCGGGGGTACTTTTAAAGAAATTCTGGTTTTCGGGTTGTTCAACCGTATCGTTTGCATCGATCGGAATGAATAGGGTAAACTCACTTCCTTTGTTCACAATGCTGGTCAGCGATATTTCCCCACCCAGCAGTTTCACCAGTTCCCGGCTGATGGAAAGCCCCAGGCCGGTTCCGCCGTATTTGCGTTTGGTAGATCCGTCGGCTTGCTGAAATGCTTCGAAAATTTGCTGCTGTTTTTCAGGAGCTACGCCAATTCCGGTATCGCGTACAGAGAAGCAAAGCATGCGATCGTTTCCTTCCTGCAACTTGATATTGACCTGCACGGAACCGACGGAAGTAAACTTCAATGCATTCGAGATCAGGTTTTTAAGGATCTGCTCCAAACGCATTTTATCAGTTTCAATGACCGCCGGTACGTCTGGGGCAATGTTAATCTCAAATTCCAGATTCTTTTCGCGCGCAACAGGGGAGAACAGACCTTTCAAATCTTCGGTGATCTCCTTCACAGCCACATTCACATAATCGAGCTCCATCTTGCCCGCCTCGATCTTGGAAAGGTCAAGTATCTCGTCGATAAGTCCCAGCAAACCGTTGCCGGAAGATTGGATAACCGTCGCATATTCAATTTGCTCGTCTGTCAGATTCTGATCATCATTTTCGGATAAAAGCCTGCTCAATAGTAAAATAGAGTTCAACGGAGTTCGCAGCTCGTGCGACATATTGGCCAGGAACTCAGATTTGTACCGCGTTGTCAGTTCAAGCTCTTCGGCTTTTTTAACGATCTCGATATTCTTCTCTTCCAGCAACCCGCTTCTTTCTTCCAGCTCTTCATTGGTTTGCTGCAATTCTTCCTGCTGTACCCGAAGCTCTTCTTCCGAAGCCTGCAATTTTTGCGACTGCGCTTCCAGTTCCGCATTCAGGTTTTCGAGCTCGTTATGTTGCGTTTGCAGCTCTTCCGACTGCGCCTGCGTTTCTTCCAGGAAGTTTTGAAGTTTGAGATAATCCAAAGCGGAATTCACGCCTGTCGCCATCGATTCCAGGTTTTCCTGTAAAAAGCGAATTTGCAATTCGTTCGGTTCTGCCAGGAATGCGAGTTCTATTACCCCGATAGATTCGTAGGAATAGGTAAGCGGCAGAATAGCAAGGGCCGCCGGGTTACTTTCGCCCAGAGAAGACGAAACCCGCAGATAGTTATCAGGTACATTACTGATAATCAGCGGTTTTTTACTTTCAATAACCTGTCCCGCCAACCCTTCACCCGAAACCAGGAACTCGGACGGATTCCGGACTGCGTGGCTACTGCTCAGTCTGAAGTTCCAGTCACTATCCAAAATATATATGGTACCCAACTGCGCGCCGCTATATTCGATCAAGGTATTGAGGAGATTACTGGTCAGTTTTTTCAGGATCCGCTCGCCTCTGATCGCGTCGCTCACCCGCACTGCACCGGCCTGCAACCAGTTTTTACTGTTCAGATCATTAAAGGTCTGTTCGAGTGAGCCGGCCATTTTATTGAGCGCAATCGCAATTCGGCCCAATTCATCCTCACTATCTTCCACAGCTCTAACCGAATAGTCGCCATCGGAAACGTCTTGTGTAACTTCCTCAATATGAGCGATTCTTCGCTGTGTTTCTGCATATTTGTCAGTCTCAATCTGCTGCTGGACGATCCTTTTGTCCATATCGTTTTTGATCCTCAAATAGGCGAACAGTGTGATCAGAATCGAGACCAATGCTGCTACTACCAGCAGGATAGGAGTATATTGAATATAAATCTGCTGCTGTTCCAGCCGGGTTGCCAGGATTGCTTTTTCCTGTTCCTTGATCTGCTGCACTGCCAGCCGCAGATCGTCCATTACCTTCTTTCCTCTCACCATTTCCCGAAGTCTGGCCTCGGTATCCTCCACCATATTCTGACTTTTCCGCGCCATATCGATGATATTTTGCATCTGCCCGAATTTAGCTTCATACAAAGCCTTCACTTCCCGCAGGTACCGTTGCTGCTCCGGGTTATCGGCAGTCAGCTCGGTAAGACGGTTGTAGCTATTCGTCGTTTTTTCGTAAGCTCCGTTATACGGTGTAAGAAATTCAGGATCGTGCGTGACCAGGAAGCCGCGCTGCCCGGTTTCGGCGTCTTTCATGTGTGAAATGATCGCTTCTGCTTCCAGGAGCACTTCGTTGGTGTGATTAACCAGCTCCGAATTATTGATCAGCTTTTGGGTGCTGTAATAGGAGGCCAGCAGACTGAAAATGAGAAGCAGGATTGAGAAAGAGAATACAATCTGAAGTTGCTGTATAATTGAGTTAGAGGTTTTTTTCATAGAAGCTTTTTACCTTATATGTCTGATGTCGTTTCCTGGGAAATCCGGTCCTGCACGAGCGGCATTACCAGGATAAATTTAGCGCCTTCATTCTCAATGCTTTGCGCGGAGATCAGCCCGTTATGTTTGTCCATGATCTTCTTGGCGATCGCCAGTCCAATACCTGTGCCTTCATAGTTGCTCAGGTTATTGAGCCGCTGAAAAATAACAAAGATCCGGTCCAGGAATTTCTCATTAAAGCCGATCCCGTTGTCGGCGATCGTAATCCTGACAAATTTTCCGTCAGGCGAAATATTTGCGGAAACGTCTTTGCTATCGATCAGATCGGCAGTGATATGGATAACGGGCGGTACATCCTTTTTGGAAAATTTCAGCGCATTGCTGATCAGGTTCTGGAACACCTGCCTGATCTGGCTCGGAATGGTGTCGATGATCGGCAACTTACCTACCTGCACCGTCGCGTTCTTTTCCAGGATACTTTCATCAAAATCCATAAGCAGCTCGGAAATCAGCTGGTTCAAATCAGTAGGCTGGAAAAACGCCTTGACCGACAGGCGCGAGTAGTCGAGCAGATCGCTGATCAGGCGCGACATTCTGGCGGAGGAGTTGATAGAGCGGTTCAGATAAGAAGTCGCCTCCATGTTATCGCTCAGGTACTTATCTTTTATTAAATGGCTGAATGTCTGGATCTTGCGGAGCGGCTCTTTCAAATCGTGAGAAACCACCCAGGCAAATTGTTGTAATTCGTGGTTAGTAATTTCAAGTTCCGAATTTTTGTCGAGAAGCTCCCGGGTGCGCAGCTCTACCTTATGTTCAAGCAGCTCGTTGACTATTTTTTGCTGGTGAATATCTGTGAATGTACCTACCCAGCGGACAATTTCGCTATTCTGAAATATCGGGATGATCTTTAACAGAAAATACCGGTAATCGTTTGTTTCAAGATGTTTAAGCCTCGCCTCGCTGGTAAACTCACTGCCGCTTTTGAAATGCGCTTCCCACCGGTCGTAAAAATCGTCGTCAGGATGGGTTTCCGGGAACACGCCGGATTCCGTTGAAAACTGGAACCAGTGTTCGTTGACAAATTCTATTTTCCCGTCGGTTTTGATCGTAAATGCGATCTGCGGCAAGGATTCGAGGATAAACCGGAGTTCCTGCATTCTCAAAGCGAGTTCTTCCTGCGCATGTTTCCGGGTATCAATTTCCTGCCGCAGCGATTCCTGGATCGCTTTCAGCTGCTGCTGCTGCTCGTAGAGCCGAATGAACGTTTTGACTTTAAGCAGCAGAATATCAGGATCAACCGGCTTGGTCAGATAATCGATCCCGCCAGAAGTATACCCTTTGGTAATAAAGCGTTTATCGGTATTAACAGCCGAAAGGAAGATAATTGGCGTGTCTTTCGCCCGGCTGAACCCTGCGATTGCTTCGGCTACTTCAAATCCATCCATACCGGGCATTTGCACGTCCAGGATAATGACGGAGTAGCTGGTATTCAGAACTTTCTTCAGTGCCTCTTCACCGGACTCCGCAGTGTCCGTGTTAAAACCGTGTAATTCCAGGATTTTTTTTAGAGGTAGAATGTTTTCCGGCCTGTCGTCGACAATCAGGATCATAAGCGTTGGTAAAGGAACAAAAAGGAGTGTGTGTATGATTTTTACCTATAAAAATCATACCAAAAACCCGTTTATTTGCGCAAATAAGGCATTTTCTTACTCTGAACCAACACTTTCGTCCCGCAGCTTTTCGGCAACCAGCAATTTTAGCTCTTCCACCCATTTCTGCACAGTAAGCATGGGATGCAGATAAGGTGTATCAAAATCCTCAACAATAGAAGTTTTCTCTTCTTCCCGCACCAGCGTGATCAGTGCTTCTACGAGGTAATCATGGTCAGGATCAAAAGTAGTATCCTCATTCGTAGCGGATACTTCTTCCAAGAATTGCTGCATTTCCAATAAGAGCTGTTGATCTGTCATCGCATTAAGGTTGTGTTAAATATGGCAAATGGGGAAATATCTCCCGTCCACGGGCGAGCCCGGTTGGCATAATTTTATAGCAAATGGCGTACTAACGATCCGGCAGGCCATTTTTCATACTGTAATCCATTCCGCAAAAGCTGTGCAGCTGGCCTGTCAGAGGAATTTAAGCGGGAAAATAAATTTTGCAAAATGAGAAAAATTGCCAATAAAAAATTAATTGACCAATCGAAATTGGACAATGTTGTCGTGTATCCAGGGGAACCTTATCCCCTTGGCGCGACGTGGGATGAAAAAGGGGTGAATTTTGCCCTATACTCGGAAAATGCGACCGGCGTTGAATTGTGTTTGTTTGATTCGCCCGATAGTCTTTCAGAAAATGTAAAGATCCAGATCAGGGAAGTTTCGCATCACGTGTGGCATGTATACGTTCCCGGCCTGAAACCCGGACAGCTTTATGGCTACCGCGTACACGGTCCTTACGAGCCGACAGTCGGGCTGCGATTTAACCCAAACAAACTTTTAATAGATCCTTACGCCAAAGCTATCTCGGGAACGATCCAGTGGCACGATGCGCTTTTCGGTTACAAGATCGGTGATCCAGAAGAAGACCTGAGTTTCAGCGATCTGGACAGTGCCTGCTATATTCCGAAGTCTGTTGTTATAGATCACACCTTTGACTGGGAAGATGTAAAAGGGCCCGAAATCCCGTATCACGATACTATTATTTATGAGGCGCACGTGAAGGGTTTTACCAACCTTCACCCTGATATTCCCGAAGATATTCGCGGGACCTACGCGGGTCTGGCGCACCCGGCAAGTATCAACTATCTGAAAAAGCTGGGCATTAATGCGCTTGAATTGATGCCTGTGCACCATTTCGTATCCGACAGGCATTTGAAAGAAAGAAGTCTTACCAATTACTGGGGATATAACTCAATAGGTTTTTTTGCACCGGATGTGCGTTACAGCAGTTCGGGTACCCACGGAGAGCAGGTACTCGAATTTAAGAATATGGTGAAGGAAATGCATAAGGCGGGAATCGAAGTGATCCTTGATGTGGTGTACAATCACACCGGAGAGGGCAACCAAATGGGACCGACGCTTTCTTTCAGGGGTATTGATAATATGGCATACTACCGGTTAATGGACGGCCGCTACTATATGGATTACACCGGTACCGGTAATACATTGAATGCGCGCCTGCCGAATGTATTGCGGTTGATCATGGATAGTTTGCGCTACTGGATCACAGAAATGCATGTCGACGGTTTCCGTTTCGACCTCGCCTCCACACTGGCGCGCGAGCTGCACGAAGTGGACCGTTTGAGCGCGTTTTTCGATATTATTCACCAGGATCCTATTATTTCACAGGTTAAGCTGATCGCCGAGCCCTGGGATATTGGTCAGGATGGATATCAGGTAGGTAAGTTTCCAATAGGCTGGGCAGAGTGGAACGGCCGCTACCGGGATTGTATGCGCGATTACTGGCGGGGAGCAGATAGTATGCTGGCCGAATTCGCAGAACGCTTTACGGGAAGTTCTGATTTATACAAAGGAGAAGATCGCCACCCGACAGCCAGTATCAACTTCATTACGGCGCACGACGGTTTTACTTTGAATGACCTCGTATCGTATAATGAGAAGCGTAACTCAGAGAATGGCGAGAATAGCATGGATGGGGAAAGCCACAATCAATCGTGGAACTGCGGGCATGAAGGTCCGTCAGACGATCCAGAAGTACTCAAACTTCGCGACAGGCAAAAGCGCAATTTCCTGACTACATTATTTTTGTCACAAGGTGTTCCTATGCTGGTGGCAGGGGATGAATGGGGCAGAACGCAGGGTGGAAATAACAATGCGTATTGCCAGGATAATGAAATTTCGTGGCTCAATTGGGATAAAGTGGATCAGGACTTACTTGGCTTTACCCAAAAACTGATCGCGTTCTGTAAAGCTCACCCGACATTCCGCCGGAAACACTGGTTCCGTGGTATGCCGATCAAGGGAATAGGGTTGGAGGATATTGCCTGGTTTTTACCCGACGGACAGGAAATGCCCGAGGAGAACTGGAACCACGATTATGCAAAGTCGCTCGGTATATTCCTGAACGGTAAAGGAATACGTCACATGAACCCGAAAGGCGAACCGATTTATGATGATAGCTTTTATATGGTTTTCAATGCTCATTACGAACCGGTTCAATATATGTTGCCGCCCGAAAAATACGGAAGTGAGTGGCGGAAAGTGATCGATACCAGTGAAAGTCGAGTCAGTGAAAATGGCGAAACGTTTATGCCTGATACTGCTGTGACTGTGGAGAGCCGCTCGATTATTATTTTTGAACATGCTTTGGAAGAACAAAAAATATGAAGCTCATCAATACGAAACCAGGAATTCCTGGTATCAGATTCAATCATCAGGGAGAAGCCGAAGTTCTGGTCTGGGCACCGGAGGCCAAGGAAGTGACTTTGTCAATTGAAACGTCTGGCAAAAAGGTCGCTCTGGAAAAGCTGGAATATGGATATTGGAATTCCAAAACCGAGGAAGTAAAGCCGGGCGATTCTTACCAGTTTGATTTGGGTGATGGTAAGCTGTTGCCTGATCCCGCTTCACTTTTTCAGTCAAAAGGTGTACACGGCGCATCGGAGGCAGTTGACCTGGATGCATTTCAGTGGACCGATGCGCATTGGGCAAACCCTTCGCTTCCGGATTACATTATCTACGAAGCGCATATCGGGACATTCACTTCCGAAGGCACGCTCGCTGCCATGGAAACGCGCCTGGATTATCTGGTAGAATTGGGCATAACCGCTATCGAACTAATGCCCGTTTCCCAGTTTGCCGGTCCGCGCAACTGGGGTTACGACGGCGTTTTTCCATATAGTGTTCAGGATTCGTACGGCGGGCCGCAGGCAATGCAAAGCTTTGTAAATGCCTGCCACGCTAAAGGAATCGCTGTAATCCTCGATATGGTTTACAACCACATGGGACCGGACGGCAATATATTCGGGCAGTTCGGGCCTTATTTTACCAAAAAGTATAATACACCGTGGGGAGAGGCGATCAACTTTGACGATGCATGGAGCGATGCTGTGCGGCACTATTTTGTTGAAAATGTATTGATGTGGTTCCGCGACTTTCATATTGATGGTTTGCGCCTCGATGCGGTTCATGCAATCAAGGATTTTAGTCCGGTGCATTTATTGGCAGAGATGAAAATGCGCACGGAAGAGCTGAGTAAATCCACCGGAAAGCAGCATTACCTGATCGTGGAAATGGATTTGAACGATACCCGCTATATCAAACCAGGCTCAGAAAACGGTTACGGAATGGATGCGCAATGGGTGGATGAATTTCACCACGCATTAAGGGTATCTTCCGGCCAGGAAAAAAGCGGCTATTATTCCGACTTCGACCCGATTACCTCGCTGGCTAAATCTTTCCGCGACGCTTATGTGTTCGACGGAATTTATTCCGAACACCGGAAACGGACGTTTGGAGTAAAAGCCGAAGGTTTTCCAGGACACCAGTTTATCGTTTTCTCCCAAAATCATGACCACGTAGGAAACCGGATGCTCGGCGAGCGGACGAGCCAGCTGGTGAGTTTTGAAATGCAGAAGCTGCTGGCCGGAACCGTTATGGTGAGCCCGTTTTTGCCGCTGCTGTTTATGGGGGAAGAATATAGCGAAAGCAACCCTTTCCAATACTTTGTGAGCCACACAGATCCCGAGCTGGCTGAGGCAGTGAGGAAAGGCCGGAAAAGTGAGTTTGCCGCTTTTCATATCGAGGGCGACGCGCCTGATCCGGTTGGAGAGGAAACATTTAATAACTCCACATTGCAATGGAACCTGCTCGAACAAGAGCCGCACCAGACCATGTTCCGCTATTACAAAGCGCTGATTAAATTAAGGAAAGAGCAACCAGCATTACGGTCTGCGGACAGGTCAGGATTGGAGGTTACCGTGCCGGAAGGTTCAGAAACGATCATTTTGGAGCGAAATACCGGCGGGCAGCTCATTTTAGGTGTTCTTAATTTTTCTAAAAATACGGAGGAAGTTACTTTGCCTGCGGGTCATAATTGGCGGAAGCTGATCGCTTCGTCGGATGAAGAATGGAATGGGAAACAAACTTTACCTGAGAAAACGGAAGGTAAGCTGACTGTTGCGGCAGAATCTTTTTCATTATTCGCAGCGTTATAAATTGCGGATTTTGATCCTGATATCCTGAGGTGCGGGCTCGTCTCCACCGAAGTAGGGCAGCAGCTTGTAAGCAACGCCGACCCCGCCTGTGCAGTGTCGCGGCATACTGGTTTCCATTCCGCGGAATGTGAATAGGTAAGAATTGTCGCGCAGTGCGATCTTGAAGCTGGCCGGCTCATTCAGTTCGGCGGTACCAAGTTCTTTTTCCTGCCGCGTGCCGTTCACATATACATAAGCATAAATACGCAGTGCCCCTTCGCGCCAATTCCAGCCGAAGCGGGCACTGTTGCTTTGGTGGCCCGAGCTGCAATCTGAAAACCCGTACAACTTATTGATATCGTTTTGATTTTCAGGTATTGCATTCTGGTAAACGCAGCTGCTGTCGAATACCGCCTGGAAATTCATGGAAGAGGAAGTGAAAGGTGTATTCAGATTGTTCTCCACCTCGTGACGGCCTTCGCGGATCGTATAAGTGACAAAATCGTCACCAAAACTTGGTGCGTTGCCGATCCACTCGCAGGAGCTCAGGCCGATGATGATCAGTAAGAAAGCGATATATTTCATCGGAAGTATTTTCAGGATATGTGGTTGCTGGTATTTATCAAAACCACCATATCAACGAAAGTAGGGCCCTTAAATTACCTTTACTGTTATCCTTCCCTGTAAGAAGTAGGAGGCACGGTCATTTTTTTCTTGAATATCCTGGAAAAATAAAACTCGGATTCAAAGCCGGTTTTGAATGCAATTTCGGAAACTGATAAAGACGATTCCCGCAGCATCTGACAAGCTTTTTCTATTTTCAAATTCAAATGATATTGACCCGGAGATGTGCCTATCACTTCTTTAAATGCTTTCCTGAACCAGCCGTAACTCACTCCGTGCTGGGCAGCCAATTTCTCCATATCGATGATATCCGTACTGTGTTCATGGATCTGGTAGCGCATCCGGTGAACCAGCTTTTCTTTATGGGACCGCGACCGGTCGGTCATCAAAGCCGACGCGTAAACGAGCCCGAGCAGCTGGATCACCAGGCAGGACGATATTTGTTTGAATGCTATTCCTTCAAATTTGAGCGTTTGAACGAGCCTGATAAATACATTGAGCAGCTCAGAATTAAAACCGATTCGGATGAGCGGACTGTCAGGTTTGAAGCATTCCTGGCGCATTAAATATTCGGAGTAATGTCCGCCAAAACCTACCCAGAATTCCTCCCAGCCCGTTTCCTGCGAAGGCATGTAGCGGTGCCAAACATTCGGGAAAAGCAGAAATGCGGTACCGGCTTCTACGAGGGTCGGCGGGATGGTCTCCGTTTCAAATACGCCGCTGCCACTCGAAATATACACAAGCTGAAATTCCTGGATTACCCTGCCCTTTTCCCAGTCAAAATAATAGCTGTCCGGGTGATTATTGTCGGGGTACAGTTTTCCGGCTGGGTGCAGGTTGTGACCGACATTCAGGATTGAGACTCCCCAGTTCGGTTCCGAGTCGGCCAGCTCTTCAAGTTGTTCGGTGCTGAAATACTTTCTGTACAGTTCCATATCAATATGTGCAAATAATGAATCACTTTATTCATTGACTGCGATCTTATTTATGTCCTATTTTTGCGAACCAAAGTTTCATTTAGCAGGCTCAAATCTACTAAATGCAGTTTTTAATTCAAACAAGCTGAGCTGCGGAATCTACCTTTATTATTTCGAATTTGTATTTTTTGATATGGCAAGTCACAGCAGCTACCCGCTGAAAGTCGGGCTTTTCGGCATCGGATTACAAGCCTACTGGGAACAGTTTGACGGGCTCGAAGAAAGGCTCAAAGGCTATCTCGAAATCGTTTCCGAAAAGCTGGGCGGCTTTGGCGCTGAGATCGTCAACCTCGGGTTGATCGATTCGCCCGAAAAGGCGCTCGATGCCGGGCACGAGTTCCGGCGTGCCGACGTAGACCTGCTGTTTCTATACGTGACCACTTACGCACTTTCCGCTACGGTACTTCCGGTAGTCCGCCGTGCAAAAGTGCCCGTGATCGTACTAAACCTGGCGCCCGAAGCCGCTATCGACTACAAGTGGTTTAACCAGCTCGGCGACAGGACCAAAATGACTGGCGAGTGGCTGGCTTACTGCTCCGCGTGCCCGGTGCCCGAGATTGCGAACGTATTCAACCGCGCTAAGGTCCCATTCTGCCAGATTACCGGAATGCTCCACGACGATCCGCTTGCGTGGGATGAGGCCAGAGAATGGATCGAAGCGGCGCAGGTAGCCCATACAATGGCGCACAATAGGCTGGGGGTAATGGGCAATTATTATGGAGGAATGCTCGATATTTATTCTGACCTGACTTTGCAAACTGCCAATTTCGGCGGACATATTGAAGTGATTGAAGTAGACGAACTTTCTGCATTGCGCGAGCAGGTAAATGAAACAGAAGTCGCACAAATGCTGGCAACGTTTCACTCGACTTTTGAGATTGAAGAAGACTGCGCTGAGAATGAACTTGAAAGAGCCGCAAAAACAGCTGTGGCCCTGGACAAACTCGTTGAAAAATACCAGCTGGGTTCGATGGCGTACTACCATAAAGGTACCGGCAATTCATGGAATGAAAATACGATGAGCTCTGTAATATTAGGCAATTCCCTGCTAACAGCCCGCGGCATTCCGGTCGCCGGCGAATACGAAATCAAGAATGCGCAGGCGATGAAAATTATGGATAGTTTCTGGGCAGGCGGTTCATTTACAGAATATTATGCAATGGATTTTAACGATGATATTGTATTAATGGGCCACGACGGACCGGGACATATTGCGATTGCAGAAGGTAAAACAAAAGTGCGGCCGCTGTATGTGTATCATGGAAAAGTCGGGAATGGGCTGTCTGTCGAAATGAGCGTAAAGCACGGGCCGGTTACATTGCTCTCGGTGGTAGAAACAGTGGATGGAAAGGTGATTCTGCTCGTCGCGGAGGGAGAATCAGTCGCTGGTCCGATCCTCGAAATTGGTAATACCAACAGCCGCTATCGTTTCTCTTTGGGCGCCCGGAAATTTGTCGCATGCTGGAACGGTCACGGCCCGGCTCACCATTGTGCAGTAGGAATAGGGCATATCAGCTCTAAAATCAGCAAGTTGGGACAGTTACTTGGTATTGAGACGAGGATAGTTTGCTAGTTGAACCTATATCTCTATTTATACCCATATCAATACAAAAAGAGAGCCGGATTCAGAAATTCTGAACCCGGCTCTCGGTCTAATCACAATAAACACAAAGACTTACACTCTAATTTTCACTTTGCTTATTAAGGCTATGGTGATCCTTCTGATTGTTGGTAATGTGATTACCTTTCACCATTTCCTCTTCCTTGTGCCTACTGTCCAAATTGTCTTTGTTTTCAGGCCTTGCCCGGGGATTCTGGCTTTGACTCATCGTCCCCGAATTCTGTGACTGTTTCATGACAACTGTTTGTTTGATTATGCTCTTAATAATCTAATTATCGTGCCAGAGATTCCAGTCAAAAGATTATAATACTTCTATTCCGTCGGTGCAATTGTGCGTCTGGTACCTTCATAAAGCTCGTATTCCAGTAAGCGACAGTCGATTTTACCAGAATAGAGCTCAATTCTGCGTTTGGCTTTCAAGCCAATTTTCTTGGCCAGATCCAGGTTGCCGGTAAAGATGTACCCGGAATATCCTCCACACTTTTGTTTCATAAAATCACCAATTCGTCCATAAGTTTCTTCAAGTTCCTGCTCTTCGCCCAACCGCTCGCCGTATTCGGGATTGACAAAAAAGACCCCCTTATTTTCTTGTGAAATCTCTGTATCAGCAAAATCGCAAACCGAAAACTCGATCATATTTGCCACTCCGGCAGCAATTGCGTTCTTCTTAGCATTTTCAATCGCTTTCTCGCTATGGTCGGTTGCAATGATCCTCAAACCGGGAGCCTCGGTAATCTGAGCTTCCACTTTGTCCTGTTCTGCATAATAAAACTCTTTGTCGTAACCGTGGAAATACATGAAAGAGTAATTATTCCTGAAAAGGCCAGGTTTGCTGTTGGTAGCGATCAATGCAGCTTCTATCGCCAGTGTGCCCGCGCCGCACATTGGATTAATGAATGCAGATTTCCTGTCCCACTTACTCGCCAGGATTGTAGCTGAGGCAAGTGATTCGAGCATAGGCGCCTGTCCTGGGATTTTGCGGTAACCGTGGCGGGCGATCGTTTCTCCCGATGTATCGATAAAGATCTCTGCCTGGTCTTCTTTCCAGAAAAGATGTACCACAGCCCGGTCCATTTCAGAACCCGACGAAGGCCGAATGCCCTTTTTCGCCCTGATCCGGTCAACGATCGCATCTTTGACCTTCACATTCACAAACATCGAGTTGTTCACAGTTTCATTGTGAACATTGCTGGTTACCGAAAAAAAACCGTCTTCCGGCAAAAGATCTTCCCAGGGTATTTCGGATAAAAAGCGGTACACGTCGGTCGCATTCCTGGAAGTGAATTTACCCAGACTATACAACACCTGACTTGCACAGTATAGGTTGATATTCAATCTGATACAGTCATTTACTGTACCTGTAATGCGAATGCCGGTCGCAAACGTTTCTTCTACCTCATAGCCGAGTTCCTTTACTTCCTGTTCCAGAAAAGGAGCCAGGCGACGGTAGCAGGTGATAATGACATTGGCCGGGGTATTATATATTGACATCGGAAATTATGAGCGTTAATGGCCTGCAAACATACTAAGAATATTGCTGGCTGATCAACTCGTGACAGATCCGGGCGCCCGCCATACCGCCCGCAGCAACTGCGCCGGAGACGGATCTTGCCATTGCGGTGTTATCACCAGCTGCAAAAATGCCGGCTATATTGGTCTTCTGAGTTGGATCCACAACAATGTAACCTTGCGGGTTTAATGCGCATCCGAGCTGTTCCGGAAGCTGGCAATGTTGTGCAAATGGTGGTCGCGAATACAGTGCATTCAATTGGTGTGTTTCCTGATCGGCGAATACGAGCTGGCTGATGTACCCATTTTCATGCTCGATTTTTGTGATGATTTTCTCGTTGAGGGCGACACCGATTCGAGTTAAAGTTGCTCTTGTATGATCGTCAAATGTGGCCGGGCCGTTTGTGAAAATGGTCAGTTTCGGTGTCCAGTTCCGGATTAGTTTTGCAAAGTCAAGCGTCATTTCACCATTCGTCAAAATTCCTGTTTCTTCGTCGCGGTACTCGTATCCGTGGCAAAACGGGCAATGTATCACACTAATCCCCCAGCATTCGGAATGGCCGGGCAGGTCGGGCATCAGATCTTTCACGCCGGTCGCGAAGAGCAGTTTTTTGGCTTTCAGCTGCTGTCCTTTTTGCGTGCCGATCGTAAAATCATTGTCGGTGCCGGAAGCATTTACCACCAGATCTTCTATAAAATGAACGGTCGGGTAGGCGAGTACCTGCTCCTTTGCAGAGGCGGTAATGGCGGCTGGCGTGTCGCCGTCGTGGGTGATAAAATTGTGTGAATGCGGGGTTTGTGCATTGCAGGGTTTACCGCTGTCGATAATTGCCACTTTCCACAACGAGCGGCCGAGCGCCATGCCAGCGGATAATCCGGCATAGCTACCGCCGACGATCACTACATCAAAATCCTGTTCAGATATCATTTGTTTTTTTGTTTAAATGTCTCAAATGTGAGACATGCATGGATAAAAAAATTTACAGTCCTATTCCCCGGCTGAATGAAAACCAGCCTAGCTTCTTAACTACTTCTAAATCGTTTTTCGGATTATTTCTGGAAGAAACGGAAGCACCTACAATACCCTGGAACAACTGGTGCATCCATTCCACTGTCATCATCGAGCTGATCAGCCCTTCCTTTTGAAGATATTGCAAATGCGATTTCCAGACCGAGAAAGTATCATCATATTCTGCACATTCCTTGTCATGTGCACGATGATCGTGGTCATGTAAAGTGTGTAGTTTGTGTAGAAAAGTGTCTTTGGTACCGCATTCTACCCCTGCATAAAACATATATTCAAGTCGCTTTACGGGATCTTCGGTACTGTCATACGCTTTCTGCATAGCCTTGTGACAAGCTTTTCTGATCTCCGTTTTGCATTTCAGCATCAGCTCGTTCCGATCCTTAAAATACCTGTGGAGTGTCCGCCGCGTTATCTGCGCCTTTTCTGCCACCTTTTCCAAAGGCGCAGAAAGGTCCTCATTGAAAATAAGGATCGCCGCTTCAATGATACTTTGCTCGGTGTCTTTCAAGGTTGTTTTTCTTTTTTGCAAATGTAAGTAATATGTCTCAAATGTGGGACATATTATTTTGTTATGTAAAAATTAATGTGACCGAATCATAAGACTGACGTCTAAACAAGAATTCAACTTGTTTAGCCAGACTTCTGATGAAGAAACTATTACTGCTTTTTACCATTTGGGTAAATCAGCTTGCCGCCCAGCCTACCAGCACGCAAAACTACATCCTGACGCGCACCTACAAACAAACCGGCGCGGCGGCGGGCGATGTGGGCAAAGTATCGACCCAGGTCCAGTACTTTGACGGGCTGGGAAGACTGGTTCAAAATGTCGAGGTGTGCCAAAGTCCGTCGGGTTCCGATTTGATAGGCGCTTCCAGCTACGTTTTGGGAAGGCTATCTCAAAAGCATTTGCCTTACCCGGCAGCGGGCAGCGGCGCTTTTCAGGCAAATGCAGCCGCGGCTTCTGCAAGCTTTTATCAATCGGCACCGGCTGGGTTGGATGCTTCGGATGTGGGCAAACCTTACCAGCAAACTTTCTATGAAAAGTCGCCCCTGGGCAGGGTTACCGGCCAGCAGGCTGCGGGCAGTAAGAGCGCAGCTTCGGTTATCAAACACAAGGTCAATGCAGCCAATCAGGTCAAACGCTACGATTTCGACCTAAGTAACAATACTTTATCGCAGGCTGGCCACTACGCGGCAGGAAGCCTGTACTGGCTCAATGAGACCGACGAGGCGGGGAATGTGACCAATACCTTTACTGATAAGCTCGGCCAAATGGTTTGCAAACAGATAGTCGCCTCCGCCCAGCAGACTCTTTCGACCTACTATGTTCACGATGATCTGGGGCTATTGCGGGCGGTTTTACAGCCGGGCTATCAGGATAACCCCTCACTTTCCGAGCAGGCTTTCACTTACAACTACGACGAGCGCGGCAGGAATATCACCAAAACCATCCCCGGCGCTGGCACAACCGAGCTGGTTTATGACCGCTTTAACAGGCCAGCACTTTCGCGGAATGCAGGCCAGGCCGCGCATGGGGTTTGGGGTTTTACCAAATACGATGGAAGAAACCGGCCAATTGCCACTGGCGAGATCGCCTCTGCATTAAACCGCGCAGACTGGGCAGCAGCAGTGGATGTCGGAATACTTCACCACGAAGAGCGCAATAACGCACAAACAGCGGGCTATACCCTGGACAAAACAGCGCCGAAAAATGCGACAGAAGCCAGTCTGCTCACCCTTACCTTTTACGATGATTACGCTTTTTCCAAAGGAGCCAATCTGGATTATAGTCCAGTATACTATCCCGCAAACAATGCCAATGTAAAAGGCTACTCGACAGGCAGCCGCGCCAGGGTACTTCCCGGAGCAGGTGGCACCGGCGGTTGGCTGACTACGGTCAACTACTACGATGCCGAGTACCGGCCCCTGCAAACAAGTCGCGAGCTATACGGACTGGGTGTCGGCGCAATTGAAAGAATATCCACCCAATACCTGTACGATCTGGCGCCGGTAGTAGCCGAGCAGAAAACCGAGCAGATTCTAGGTGGCAACAATACCAACACGCACGTTGCCACCTACACCTACGACCATGCAGACCGTCTTTTAAGCACGCATGAAAAGGTGAGCGCGCCCACTGGTTCGCACGAAGCCAACACGGTCGCCAGGCGGTACAACCAGCTTGGCCAGCTTTACACGCAGTGGTTGCATTCCAAAGATGGGAGCTACTTTCTGAGAAAAACCGCTTATACCCACAACATCCGCAGCTGGCAGACCTCGGCCAAAACTGTCTACAAAAAGCAAAACGATGGCCCAGAGCTTCCCATCTTCGGCTACGGACTGGCTTACCTGAAAGGGAACAGCTATACAAACGGAAACATCAGTCAAATGGACTGGCAGGACAAAACCCTGCCTGCAAAAGGGCTGAGTTTCACCTATGACGGCGCAAACCGGCTGACCGCCTCGACCGGGATCAACGGCTATACCGACACCGAGCAATCGATTAGTTACGATGCAAACGGCAACCTGAAAACCCTCACCCGCGCCGGCTCAGCCCAGGACCAGCTGGCTTACGCCTACTCAGGCAACAGGCTCACCTCAGTCACCGACAATTCAGCCAGCAATACCGGGCTAAAAGCGGGGCTAAGTAGCTACGCCTACGACGCAAGCGGCAATATGACCACCGACGGCGGGCGCAATGCGACCATCAACTACAACCAGTTGGACCTTGCCAAAACAGTCAAGATCGGGGCAAAGACATTTACCTACGACTACGATGCGACAGGAAGGAAGCTGCAATATGTCGCCGACACGATCACGCTGCAATACGCAGGGATCTTCGAGTACCGAAAAGCAGGCAATGTCAGTAGCTTGTACCGGGTGCAGCTCGCGGCTGGACAAGCAGCCATAGTGGCCGGCAAACCTGTTTTTCATTATGCATTAAAAGACCATCTGGGCAGCACCAGGCTGGTTTTCAATGAAAAAGGCAGCACCTTGCAACGGACGGATTACTATCCTTTCGGGCTGAGCATCAACCGCGACGGGGCGGCACCAAAGGTGCAGGATTGGGCGAGCCGCTATCTGTACAACGGCAAAGAGCGGCAAGTTGGCACAGGCTACCTGGACTATGGCGCGCGGATGTACATGCCGGAAGTCGGCCGGTGGGGCACAACCGACCCAATGAGCGAGGCAGCAAGACGTTTTAGCCCATACACCTACGGCAACGATAATCCGCTTATCTTCATCGACCCGGACGGCATGCAAAGCTGGCACTTCGAAGGAAAGGCGGCCGAGGAAATGTTCCGGCAGGAGCAGCGGGATCAGGAAGACCGCGAGAAGAAGCGGGCTGAGAAGGACAAACCGTTTGGGTTGTTGGCGCGCATGAAGGCGACCGGCTGGGAGCCTGGGCAGAGTTTGCCGGTTGTGGATGGGATTGAGAGTGATCATACGATTGACTTCACGATCATTCCGATTGCTAAGCCATTAGAATGGCTGGTTAAGCCGCTTGTTGGGTTGGTGCGGGCGCAGTGGTTGGGGAGGGTTGGAGCGAAGGAAGGAACAAGCCTACTGAAACCCATGGGGCTAGGTTCTACCGGCAGGGCAGAGGCGGCAAATCTAACAGAACAACTGGCTATGAAGGAAATAATATCAAACCCCGCAATTGGTAATATTGTGAACCTAAAAAAAGGAATGACGGATACTAGATGGCCCCAGGCAGACGGTTGGAGGAAGATGTCATGGAATAACGCAGGAGTTGAAATACACTACGTCGGACAGTGGTCTAATGGCGTTTTAAAAGCAGTTGATGATTTCAAATTCAAATAACATGAAAATAACTTGTAAAGCAACGACCTGGAAGAGATCTGATCAAAACAATATGGACATGGTTCACTTAAATATTGTGGATTATACATTCGGAGGTTATGGATTGGAATTAGGTAATACATATCTTGTAATGGGAGTCGTATCTTACAAAGATTCCAACACAATATATTATTTAATAGATACCTATGGAAAACCATATTGGTTTCCGTCCCAGTTGTTTGAAATATTAGACCATTCATTACCAAATGATTGGTTTATAAACATTTATAGCGGAAGCGAAACTAGCAACGTGAACAGTTTGCTTGGATTTGATGAATTGGTAAGAAATGAGGACTTTCATGACCAATTAATAGAAAGAGATGAGGAGGTACTACGTCTTTATTTCAAAAGAAAAATCGAGTTAGAGCAAAGCTATAAGTAGGTATAACCATAAAAGTGGCATAAATATTGGGGCAAACAACAAAAGCGGACTTTTGTAGGGTAATGTTTATGGAATGTATCGAGAAAATAATAAATTGGAAAGAACAGTTGTCGAAATTTGAAGAAACAAATAATGGGAAATCTGCAATTTCTTTAATGCAAGAAACTATTAATATAAATGGTAGCAGTATAGAAGCGTATTTGAGTTTCAACTACTTACTTATGAATTTGTTAGTCGAAGAAGAATACGACTCCAATGATCATGATTACTATGCTGGATTATTAAAGAAATATTTTATCGAATCTTATGATAAATTTTCTTATGACCCAAAATATCTTTTCTATATCGCACATATAGCTAGAATGTCTGAATGGTATTTCAATATTGAAATTTCAGATGCTCAAAGTATGATGGAAAAGGCATCAGAGCTTGAACCTGATAGTATTCTTTACAAATGGGCTAAGTGCTGTGATTTAGATATGCGGGATTCTAGCAATGTGGAAAAAATGATTCTCTATGCTAAGCATGCCTTGTTAGATACAAACGTTAAAGAGGAATTGAAATCTAATGGAGCACTAGGCCAATACCTGTTAGATTTACTTAGGTATTGGAGCAAAAAGAAACTTGATAGGTAACTTCAAGAATAAAGGCGACCAACTTGCAGCCGGGTCAGCAGCTGCCAGTTATAGATGGTATTGAAAGTGATCATACGATTGACTTCACGATCATTCCTATTGCTAAACCGTTAGAATGGCTGGTTAAGCCGCTTGTTGGGTTGGTCAGGGCGCAGTGGTTGGGTAATGCTGCTGTAAAAAAGAGCATTACAACAGCAGAAGGGACAGAAATTACCGGATTCGCTAAACATGGCCTAAATAGAACTATATAGAGAGGAGTTAAGCCCAATGCTATTTTGGATGCAATAAAAAATCCTTTGAAAACTGGAAATATTGTAACTGACCCGTTAGGACGACAGATCAACGCTTTATCGGCCAATTTGGCGAGGTAGTTGTCAATCCTCAAACAGGGAAAATTATATCCACCAATCCAACATCTTCATCTAAATCGGCAACTTCTTAAAAAATTAAAGGAATGAAAGTTAAATTAGGTAAAAATCACATAAGTTATCTTATTAATAATCTCTATCAAGAACAAGAATCGTTCAAGAATATACTAATACAGATTAGTGACGAAATTCCTTCTGTCATTTTTGAAGTTGATGATGATTCGGCAGATGCAATAAGAGACTGGGCAGGCGAACAATTACAGAAAATCGGATTTGATATCAACTACGAATTGAATTACGAAGGTAAAATATTAGAGGAATTGATAGATATATTTTATGCCGGATGATAATAGAAGTTAGGACTTATTCAGGAGATATTATTCGGTAAAACATTTTCGCAAGCAGATGGAGAAAAAGTATTTTACACGAAGTGACACCAGGTAATTTTAATGCAGAAATTAAAAATCAAACGACTGGTAAGGTTATTACAACGATGAGTAACTTATGCTGATAAGCAGGGTGCGAAAATAGACAAACTTAGCTTAGGTGAAAATGTAACAATTTACTTCTATGAGAACGAAAATACTATATCAGAGAATTAAATCGACATGTTCAGTATCTAGAAAAAGATGGCAGATTGTACTTCAAGCGAACAGATTTCTCAAAAAATGGTGGCTTCGTTTTATGCGGAATGTCACTGTTACTGATAGTCTTTGGCTATGTATTATGGAAGGCGAGAAAAATTAGCTATTGACAATCTTCTTCGGGTCTTGGCACTATTTCATACAATCAGCATATTTAAACAGTAATTAAATGAAAAACACACTAACCATATTTATCCTCTTATCCATTTGCACCGCACAAACCTGCTCTTCTCAAGACCAACCAAAGCCAGTCAGCCAGGAATACGAATCCTGTTGCGGTACACAGCCGGTTGAATTTTCTTATCAGAAGAAGCGAATTTATGTGCCCAATGTTTTTACACCTAATAACGATGGCGTGAATGATTATTTCGTACCATTTGTGAATGATATTGTTACCGATGTGTGGGGCTTTACCATATACAGTGCTCTCGGTGATACAATACTTTATCAAAAACCTTATTTCAATTCAAAAATGGCAATTGCTGAGTATGGTTGAGATGGATTAAGGCCTGACGGTTCGCGGTATAAAGGGCTGTTTAAATATAAAATGCGTGTGGATGACATAGAAGCAACGAAACACATTGTGGCAGGTCAGGCATGTGCTCTCATCTGTGGAAGTGAATCGGAGGTTTTTAAAACAAAAACCGGATGCTACTATCCCATCCAGGCAGGCAAGGACGGTACGATAGATAGATCAATTGCGAATGCGGAAAAGGATTGCTTCTAGTATAAAGAAGTGTCTCAAATCCCGTTCAACTCCGCTTCCGTGAATGCTTTTTCGCGGCCGGTAAGTTTTTGTCTTACGCGGGTAACTTCTTCCGTGGTCACATTGTCGGCATTGTTGCGCCACGATTTGCGGATGAAGCTCAGGAGTTGCGCGATGTCTTCGTTGGGCATATCCTTGTCGTAGCCGATTCCCGGCATATCGCCGCTTACCTCCGGCGTTTGGTAAATGTGACCGTTTACACGCACCGGGCCGGTAAGACCGAACAGGATAATGGAGATCAGCTTGTCTTTGCTGCCAGTTACCCATTCCGATTGGTTCAATGGTGGCGCGAGTGATTTTACGCCGCCGCCATCTGCGCCGTGGCAGGTCTGGCAAATGGACGTAAACAGTGCTTCTCCCTTTGGAAACTGCCTTTTCAGCATAGCAGGATCGCGGTTACCCTGCGCACTTCTCACTCCGGTGATGACTTTTTGAAGCTGTTTGTTGATAACCAGATTCTGGTCGTTCAGTGAAGCGGTCAACTCGGTTTGGAAAATTTCTTCCTGACCTTCCAGATTACTGATCACCGCGTCAGCGACGAAGCGGTTGTTCGGGTATTTGGTAGCCAGTTTGGTCAGCAAATTTTTCGATATGACCGTATCGAATTTTGAAATGTTTTTACACAAAAATGCCACATAAGGCGCGGAAAGCGTATCGTTGTTAGTAATCAGATCATCGAATACCGTAGTCAGCTGCTGGTAAGAACCTGGCGTCATAATTGCCGGGGCTACTGCCAAAGCCTGCATTCTGTAAGTCCAGTCCGGGCGTCTCAGCCAGGCGAGTACCTCTTCGGTTTTGAGTGAATTTAATCCTTCCAATGTCCATAGTGCATGAATCGCGAGCAGTGGATTCGCAGTTTGCTTCACAGCGTCGCGCAATGCCGAAACCGTCTGGTTATATTTCCCATCGACGAGTTTTTGCTGCGCCCGGTCGCGTACCCAGCCGTTTGCGTGGCCCAACAACTTCACCAGCTCGCCCGCTTCGCTTGGGATCATGACCGGTTTCGCCGGCGATTTTTTCGGGACAACTTTATAAATCCGTCCGCTTGAAAGTGGCTGCGTCAGCTCCCTCTTGCCGATCTGCTCTTTCAGGTAAGGAGTCAAATACGTTTTGTGCTGGATAATACCGCGGTACATATCGAGAATATACATCGCGCCGTCGGGTGCATTATACAAGCTTACAGGCCGAAAACGTTCGTCGGTGCTTGCCAGGAATTCTTTTCCTTTATACGCCTGCTCGCCTTTGACTACATATCCTTTCTGAGCCAGAATATTGCGTTTGATCAGATTCGCCGAAGGTTCAGGGACAAATGCATTGAATTCATAAGCCTGACCAAAAAGATCGCCGCGGTACACAACAGGACCGGCTGCGGCGGTAAAATCGTTGAGACGCAAACTGTCATCGAGGATATTTTTCATGTAACCGCGATTCACGCCCGGAGTGGGGTGAAGAGGGTATACTTTATTGTTGGCTACCGATTTTTCATTGTAGCCAGCCACACCCTTCTGGTTTTTGTTAGAAGCGCCCACACCCGCCGGAAAATAGTCTCCGATCAGGTTTTGAGAGTTATTGTTGTAGTAAAGTCTGCCATAATTATCCTGACAAATGCCCCATTGACCACGAAAATGCGTCCGTTCGATCAGCCATTTGTTACCTTGTTTGCGATAACGTTTGTCTGATTTCGCATTGTATATCCAGTTGTCCATCGCGCGGAGCAGGCCGTTTGGCTGGTGCTCCACATTGCCGCCTTCTGTGTATTTAGGATCAACCAATACCCGTTTTCCAGCTTTGTCATTCTTCAATTCATAAAACCAAAGATTCGTCGGCTCAGCTACCAGAATACCGTTTTCGATCAGGCAAATCGCTCTTGGCAGGATCAGGGAATCGATTATAACTTTCCGATCGTCGTAAACACCGTCTTTATTTTTGTCTTCCAGAATAACAATATTACCATTAGGAATTTCCTCACCGGTACCGATGGTATCGGGCATGTAACCGGTCATTTCCACCACCCACATTCTCGCCTGATCGTCAAACTGCATGGCGACCGGCGCACTTACCAGCGGCTCAGCTGCAACCAGCTTCACTTCAAAACCCTCCTCAATCTGCATCAGACCAATAGTTTTTTCAGGCGCAATAAATGGAGATCCTGACGGTTTTTTAGCCGGAGCTTCCTCTTTCGCTGTTTCAACGGTATTACTTGCAGTAGTCCCGGTTGTGGTCTGCTTGTTGGTTTTGCAGTAGACCAGCGAAAACGAGAGGGCCAGGAAGAGGAACGGATATCGGTACTTTTTCATTTCAAGAAGTTATTCCTGCGGTTCAATGGTGTTTTATCTAAAAATCAATCTCTTAACGCTTCTTCGACGGGTTTCATATTCTTGGTCAGAAAATGTATGATGATCCAGGCGAGAAAGTACGCCAGTCCGCAGATCACGAACAGTACATTGTAACCCGCGCCGATATTGCCGACGCCCTTGTAATAGTCAAGCAATGCACCCACCACCAGCGGGAAGAAAGTGGATCCCAGTGAGCCCGCCATTCCACCAATACCCACCACCGAGCTAACTGCACGTTTGGGGAACATGTCGGAAACAACTGTAAAAATATTCGCGCTCCAAGCCTGGTGCGCTGCCGCTGCAATACTGATAATCCCAACCACAACCCACACATTGCTGGCAAACTGCGCCAAAATGATAGGCAATACGGCGAATGCAACGATCAGTAGTGCCATTTTCCGCGCTCTCAGCGGCTGCCAGCCTTTTTTAATCAAATAAGAAGAAAGGTAACCCCCGCCGATACTACCAAAGGTGGTAGCTGTATAAACGATCGCGAGATGCAGACTTGGCTTTTTAAGGTCCAGATCGAATGTAGTCGCAAAGTAGGAGGGTAGCCAGAAAAGGAAGAACCACCAGATGGGGTCGGTCAGGAATTTACCTACAATAAAAACCCACGACTGACGCAGTTTCAGCAATTTTGTCCAGTGAATAGGGGATTGATCTTCACCTTCAACCACTTCATTATCAATATGAATGTACGCATATTCTTCGGGAGATACTTTTTTGTGGCGGGACGGGATTTCGTAGAATAACCACCAGAAAATCAGCCAGACAAAACCCAGGGCACCGGTGATCAGAAACGCTTCCTGCCAGCCGTAAGCGCCGAGCAGCCAGGGAACCAGGATAGGCGCGGCAACTGCCCCAATGCTGGTACCGGAGTTGAATATACCTGTGGCCAATGCACGTTCGCGTTTAGGAAACCATTCCGCAGTCGCTTTTACCGCGGCCGGAAAGTTACCTGATTCGCCAAGCCCCAAAAGTGCCCGAACAGCGCCGAAACCAAACGTGGTTTTCACAAATGCATGCAGGATCGCAGCAATACTCCACACTACAATAGAAACTGCGTAGCCCATTTTAGAGCCGATCTTGTCAATAATATTCCCGAAAACAATGTAACCCAGCGCGTAGCAGGCCGCAAAGATCATGACAATATTGGCGTAGTCCGATTCGGTCCAGTTGAACTCGACTTCCAGTGTGGGTTTTAGCAGCCCAAGAATCTGTCTGTCGATGTAATTAATGGTGGTTGCAAAAAATAGGAGCGCACAAATAATCCAGCGGTAATTGCCAATTTTGGGTTGTTCCATAATAAGGTACTTGTTCTTGGATTCGGGAATGGTTTAAAAACTATTGTCTCGGATAAGACTGTTGTTTCAGCATTCTACCCCTTACCGGAACGGCAAAGACTTCAAAAAAAGAATCCCGCCAGGTGACCGGCAGGATTCGTATAAATGCATATTCCAGGGCAGATCAGGTAATCGGATAAGCGAGTTGCGCTTTGATCAGCTCGGCTTCGTTCGTAAGATCGAGGCGCAACGGGGTGATAGATACGAAGTGATTTTCAATCGCCCAGCGGTCGGTGCCTTCTTCGGCGGGTTCGAGCGGAACAACTGTAAACCAGTAATGCTTCCGGCCCATGGGATCCAGGCCGGGGACGATATTGTTATCATACAGCCGCACCGATTGTCTGGTCCAGCGCACGCCTTGCGGTTTGTGCGGGAAATTGACGTTAACCAGATTAAGGTGAGGATTTTTAAATAAAAGATCCAGTGCCTTTTCCACGAATGGGTCCAGCGCATCGAAATCGGGCTCAATATCAGTTGGGGTACTCAGTGCAATACCTTTGATCCCGAACAGCACCGCCTGCTTGGCTGCTGCAAGTGTACCCGAATGCCACATGGCGTTGCCCAGGTTGGGGCCGAGGTTGATTCCGGAAAGAACCACGTCCGGCTTATCCCACAAATGCTGGCCGAGCGCCACACAGTCTGCCGGGGTACCATTCACGCGGTAAGCGTCGATTCCGCCGAAATCGATCGGCGATTTTTTATAAGATAGTGGGCGTGATGCAGTTATTGCGTGACCCATTGAAGATTGCTCTACATCGGGGGCTACTATTTTGACTTCGCCAAATCTCGCTGCTATTTTCGCTAGTGCTGCGATTCCGGGACTGTAAATTCCATCGTCGTTTGTTACCAGGATTTTCATACGTATATCATTTTTACGTTTGTTTTAATAAAATTGTGCCTGGTATGTTTTTTGAACATTCTGTATAGTCCTAAATTGATTTTATGAAAAAAACCACTCTTTTACATAACCCCACCGCGGGGGACAACGATTTCAGCAAGAAAGAACTGACCAAGTTGATTAAAAAAGAAGGTTTTGAGTGCGCTTACGCCTCCGTTAAGGAGGATGATTGGGATAACTTTCAGGAAGATTCGGATTTTCTGGCAATTGCAGGAGGAGACGGAACTGTGCGGCGCGTGGCAAAAGCATTGATGAACAGAACGCGACTTCAAAAGGAATTCCCGCTCGCGCTACTCCCTCACGGAACCGCCAACAATGTGGCCTGTGCGCTGGGTATTGAAGGTGACGCAAAGGATATTATCCGGCAGTGGCATCACCAGAGCCTGAAACCGTTCGATATCGGCAAAGTGGAGGGTTTTGGGGAAGAGGTATTCTTTCTTGAAGCTTTTGGGCTGGGGATTTTTCCAAAGCTGATGAAAGTGATGAGTAAGCTGGAACCTGAAATCGGCGACAGCGCCGAGGAAAAGCTGGATGCGGCCAAGAGGGCAATGCTTGAAATTATTCAGACGTATGAAGCTCATCACTGCCAGATTATAGCCGATGAAAAGGAATATTCTGGGCACTATATCATGATAGAAGTAATGAATATCCGCTCCATCGGCCCCAATCTGATCCTCGCGCCCGACGCGGACCCAGGCGATGGGATATTGGAACTCGTGCTGGTTGAAGATGTGGACCGGAAAAAATTGGAATCGCGCCTAAAAAATGAAATAGACGAAGCCGGACAGGAATTTAAATTCAAAACGATCCGTGCCAGGCGGGTGCAGATCACGTGTGACTGGAAAGACGCGCACGTCGACGATGAGCGGATCAAGGCAGCTAAGCTCGCGAAAATCAATATCCAGGTAATGCCGTCAATGCTCGAATTCTTACTTGCCGAGAAGTAACCTGAATGCTAGAACCTGAATTTGGTGTTCTTGAAAACTTCGTCTACCCAGAGCTGATGCATTTTTCCTGAAAAGTGAAGGTTATCCCTCGCAATGAGCGTGGGATCATTTAATGCGCGGCGGGAAATCGGGGTAATATCAATGAACAGCACTTTTTCTTTGTCGCATTCCGCCTTCGCAACAGCGTTCAGTTCGTCGATTTCCTTTTCGACGGTTTCCCGATTTTCGATCCCAAACGGAGTAACGCCCCAATCCGGCGTTGAAAGCACGAAAACCTGACCAGGTTCTCCTCCCGCGTAAGCGATACTTTTGAGCAGTAACTCCCGAAACTCCACGCGATACTCTTCGAGGCTACGTCCCTGATATTGATTATTGACGCCAATCAGAAGTGAAACAATATCGTAGTTTTCCTTTGGGTTAAAATTGGTAAGTGCAAGAAGCAGATCGCCCGTTGTCCAGCCGGTGCGGGCGATGATGTAGGGATTCTGCACGGGCCTGCCTCTGTTATTCATAGCTTGGGCAAACAGAACCGGCCACCTGTCTCTTTCCTCCACACTTTCCCCGATCGTATAGGAATCGCCAAGTGCGAGGTAACGCCTGCCTGTTTGATCGCCGCCTGGATTTCCTGCCACGGGAGTTTTGTCTCCGCAGGCCGCCAGCATCAAGGCAATGCATATGATTTTGAATATCGATCTCATATCTAATATACCTCAAAAAGTACATTATGGATCGATAAGGATAATTTTTAACGGTGTTAAATTTTCTGGATAGTGCAGTTAATGCATTCACGCCATGACGGCAATAAGTTGTAATGTCACTTCCGCGAGCTTTTCATCACCTGTCAAATCTATATTCTCCCTCGCCTCTGTTGGAGATATTGCTTTTGTAAAAAGTTTCCAGGCTATTTCCGCAGGGATAAGAACGCCCGCGTCCTGTATTCCCGAGTGCGAAGTTGTGATTTCCCAGCTGTTCTCATTCTTGGTCAAAAACCACTTGAATTCTCTTTCGATGCGAATGGTAATGCTAATCACAGTCCCAGTCGGCGCATCTGTATTCCGATAGGTGTGCGGAAGGCCGCGCAGTGATGTGGCCATGAAAGGATAAAACAGCGCGTCGGTTATGATCCCCTGCCTGTCCGTCGCTTCCCTGATCTGTTGCTGGTGGTGCCACTTCTCCGTGTATTCCCTTGCAATGTGAAACCAGTTTTTGGAAACTGCCTCACCAGCCCAGGCCACGGGAAATATAGCATCTGAATGCAACTCCTCGGCTGCAATTAATGCTGAATACTGCCGGCCGGTACTTTCAAGCAGGTCGATCATTACTTCCGGGCTCAACCTTTTGGTCGCCTTGACCCAGTCTGCATTGAGTAAATTTAGATAGGCGATCAGGTCAGCATACGAATTGATTTCCCGATCTGGTGGTGCGGAATGTCCGTCGCGCAGCAGTGAGATCATCCGTAAGTTTCCATCGAGCAAATGGGATGCAACGTCTTTAACTGTCCAGAGCCGGGCCACGGTTGGTTTTTGCCAATCCGCTGTCGATAATGATCTGAGGAGCTCTATCAATTTTTCATCCAGCGCCGGAAACAGGTGTCTGGTTTCAATAATCGCTTTCATAAGTGGCTTTTTTCGATGTAGAAGGTGCGGTTCTTTTAAATGTAATTTTCAAAAAATTGTCACGAAAAAACGTATTTTTTGTCTGGTTCATCCGTCAATTTGGTACTTTTGACGCCGGTTTAAGGTTCTGCCGGACGAATTAACCAGTTACCCCGACACCAATTGTCCGGCCCATTTAAGCAAATTGAAATGACTTATTGTTTAGGAATAAAAGTAAAGGAAGGACTTGTCGCACTGGCGGATACGCGCATTACCGCAGGCACGAATACGACGGTCAAAAAGAAAATGTACGTCACTCAGCACGACAACTATTCGATGTTCATCATGACGAGCGGGCTGCGGTCGGTGCGGGATAAGGCGGTGCATTATTTTGAGGAGCTGATCAATGAGGGCGTGGTTTACAATAAGCTTTATAAAGCTGTAAATGCATTCGGCGAGCAAATTAAGCGCGTTGCCGAAGAAGATAGGGCCAATCTTGAAAAGTCTGGCTTCAAATTCAACCTGAATACCATCGTAGGCGGGCAGCTGAAAGATGATAAGGAGCACAAGTTGTTTTTATTGTATTCAGAAGGAAACTGGGTGGAGCTCGACGAGGGCTCGCCTTACGTGATCATAGGAAATTCCGGCCAGGGAAAGGCTATTTTGAACAGGGTATTGAACCAGGAATCAACCATGAAACAGGCGCTGAAAGCCGGGTTTCTCTCTTTCGATTCCACGCGCGTCAGTAACAATGATGTGGACTTCCCAATTGATGTGGTTTTGTATAAAAAAGACAGTTTCGCAATTGTAGAGCACCGCTATGAGCAGAAAGATTTGCAGGTGATCTCCGAAATGTGGGCTGATAAATTGAAAGATGCGCTTGACGATATTCCGGAGGAATGGATGGACCAAAGCTTCGAAAAAATTCCAAGCCCCGGAACCGTTTAACGATTCCGGGGCTTTGGCCTAGTCTATATATTATGATCGGCTCAGAATGCTTCATGCATCCTGAGCCGATCTTTTTATATCAGCTTGGCATTACATCTTTGCCCTGCCTCTTCGCGATTGACAATAGTAATGCAGGCAGCAAAATCAGGTTGGTACACATTGCCACAAGCAGGGTAATAGACACCATCACACCCATAGCAGCAGTTCCCCCAAAGCTCGAAGCGGCAAATATCGAAAAGCCGCAAAACAAGATTACCGCCGTGTAGATCATGCTAAGCCCGGTACCGAAAATCGATTTCGTGACTGCATTCGAAGGCGATAGTCCGTTCATAAGCTCTTCCCGATAACGGGTAAGAAAGTACACGGTACCGTCCGATGCAATTCCGAAGGTGATACTGAAAATCAGGATCGTAGTCGGTTTAAAATAGATATCAAAGTAACCCATAATTCCGGCCGTCAATGCCAGCGGAATCAGACAGGGCAATTTTGACAATAAGATAATAGGTATTGACCGAAACAGTACCATACCAACAATCGCTATTAGCACGATTGCGATCAGAAGGCTTTCATAGAGGTTACTGAGCAGATAATCGTTGCTTTTGAGAAATACCAGACTGTGTCCGGTAAGACTTACCTTGTATTTCTCGGGACTAAAAATAGAGTCCACTTTCGGGCGGATCTGGTTCATCAGTTCCTTAATCCGCTCCGAACCTACGTCGGCCATTTGAAAGCTTACCCGGGTCACGCTCTTGTCCTCATTCAGAAAAGAGTTCAGCTGTTTGGCCGCTCCCTGCTGTCCCTGAACGTAGTTAGTCAGTTTATTTAATTCCAAAACGCCCGGCAATGCAAAGTATTTAGCATCGCCGCCGCGGTAAGCCTGGTACAAAAAGCGGGACGCTTCCACAATGGAAAGTGGTTTCGAAAACTCGGGAAACTTCGCCATTTCGTTTTGAAATGCCTTAATCTTATAAAGTGCCTCTGCCTGGTCGCCGAAAACGCCGTTGGGCTGCTTCGTATTGATCATTACCTCGAAAGGAAGCACACCATTGAAGTTTTTCTCGAAAAACCGGAGGTCGGTATACACCACATCTTTCTTAGGAAGATCGTCGACCACATAACCGATGGTTTTTATTTTCTGCATTCCAAAAACCGAAACGATGATCATCACGACCATCGCCATGTAGATCTCTTTACGGCGATTGTGTACGAGATAATCGATTTTACGCAAAAACCCGATTGCCCATCTACCTTCCAGATGTTTGAGGTGACGCGCTTTCGGCGTGCTCATATAGTGCAGCGTAATAGGCAGCAGCAGCAGACAAAGCACATAAGTGACCATAACGCTGATCGCGGCGACGATGCCGAATTCAACCAAAAGGCTGCTATTGGTGAAGTAAAACACCCCAAATCCGATCGCCGTGGTCATATTGGCGAGAAAGGTGGAAAGGCCGATCTGCCGGATCATTTGCATCAGCGCTTCATCCTTGTTGTTGTGCGAGATCAGCTCTGACTGGTATTTGTTGATCAGGAAAACACAATTCGGCACACCGATCACAATCAGCAGCGGCGGGATCAATCCGGTGAGTGCCGTGATCTTGTAATTAAATAAATGCAATATCCCCACAGAGAAGACAACACCGATCAATACCACTACAATGGAAAGTAATGTGAGCCGGAGGGAACGGAAAAACGCCCACAGAATAAGTAAGGTCACGAAAACGGCCAGTCCCATGAACAGCTGCATTTCGCCCGATATCTTCTTCATGTTGACCGTCCTGATGTAGGGCATCCCCGAATAATGCAGGTCGGTGTTATATTTCGTAGCGAAGGTTTCCGCCATTTGCTCGATATCATCTACGATCGTCAGGCGGCGCTTCGAATTCAGTTCTTTATCATTGAAAGTCACGACGATCAAGGTCGCATTCGTCTTGGTATTGATCACAAGTCCCTCATAGATAGGCAGATTTGTAATTTCCTTTTTCAGACTATCCGCCTCCGCCTGCGTTTCGGGCATTTGCCTGATCACCGGCGCGAAGTCAAACCTGGTCAGACTATCATTTCGGACGATTTTGTAAACGTTGGCGAGCGACAGCACGCTTTTAATACCTGCGGAAGCCTTGATCTCTTCCGAGAGCTTGTACCAATCGCGAAATTTATCGATGTTAAATAGCTCCGGATCCTGCCAGCCTATTACCATTACGCTGCCATCTTCCCCGAATAATTTCCGGAAATCTTGATATTCCTTTTCTACGGGATCGTTGGAAGGGAGAATTCTTGCAAAGTTATAGGAGAGTTCAATTTTACTGGCCTCGAAAGCCATGAAGACTGTTGACACCAGCACGAGCGCAACCCACACAAACCGGTAACGGATAATGTAAGTCGCTATTTTATTCCACATATTTATTTCGTCAGGTTAAAAAAAGTCGCAATATAGGCACAGGGAAGTAAATGAGGGCATTTTTATCGTTCTATACCAGCTATTCTTTCCAGGTGATGGTAGCTGATACCGAAATAATCTTTGGCCTCTTTTATCTTTTTCAGGATCAGTTCTTCGTCGGATTTGTTCCTGGTATCCCTGATTCCCACGATCATAACATTCTTGGGAGTATGTGCATCGGAAATGAATTCGAACACTTTTGTTTTGTACCCGAAATATTCCAGGATCAGCGCGCGCAGCCCGTCGGTTACCATCTCCGCCTGTCTTTCCAGAAAAATACCGTACCGGGTAAGAAACTGGACATCATTGGTCGTTTTGTGCGCCTCTATTTCCCGGCGAATCTGCTTGTGGCAGCAGGGCGCAACCACGATCAGGCTGGCCTCGGAAGAAATCCCTTTCCAAATTGCATCGTCTGTGGCGGTGTCGCATGCGTGCAGGGCGATCAATATGTCAATGGGCCCGGTATTAAAACCTTCAATCGTCCCTTCCTCAAATTGTAGCTGCCCGAAACCCGATTTTCGTGCGATCGAATTGCAGAGTGTAACCAGATCGTCGCGAAATTCCACGCCTGTTACCACAGCCTGCTGGTGAAGTACATGGTGCAAATAATCGTAAAGCCCGAATGTGAGATACCCCTTTCCAGAGCCCATATCGGCCACTTTCAGCTGCTCCTTTTTAGGGATTTCCCTGATCAGGCCGCTCAGAAGCTCGATGTAGTGATTAATCTGCCTGTATTTATCCTGGGCATTTTTCAGCACGTTTCCCTGCTCGTCGGTAATGCCCAACTCATGCAGATAGGGTTTTTCCGCCGCCTGGATCAGCCTTTTTTTCGATTTATCATGTTCGAGCGAAGGCACCTCGCGCAATACAGTTTCCTTCTTCCTCAGCTGCACTTTACCATTTTTTTGAATATCCAGTTGCAGGTCGAAGCTGGTGGTTTGGAGAGTGGCTGTGAGAAAGTCAGTTCCGATTACGTTTCTCAATATTTCCAGCGCCTCCTGAAAGCTGAAATTTTTTGTGATATCCCGGGTTTTGTACCGGTAGGTGAAGCTCAGTTTTTCTTCCTGTTTGATCAAAACCCTTTTGAGGTAGATATTCTTGAGGCTTTCTTTCGCGCCCTGGTAATTCCCCAGTGACAGTTTGCTGAAATCCTGTTCAGCGAGACTTTTCTCTATTTCGTTCGTAAATTCTGTTACCTTTTCAGGATTACTCATACACGCTTTTTTTACTTGGTATCTCTATCTCTATGCTCGTTCCCTTGGAGGCTTCATTATGTATATTAATCTTGCCATGAAGACTCTCAACGCGACTTTTCACATTCCGCAAACCGGTCCCCTGGCGGCCGGGCTCTATCATTCCACTGCCATTGTCTCTTACTCTTAAAGATATGCTCCTGGCATTTTCAGTCAATTCAATCGTTGCCGCGGTCGCGCCTGAATGCTTGATAATATTGTTGGTCAATTCAAGTACGATGCTGTAAAGTTCAAACTCGATCTTATTGTTCAGCCGGTCGCTCAAACCGGTCAGATTGAATTCAAACTGAATGTTTTTGTTTTCGTTCAACTTGCTGATCAGCCTGTCGAGCGCCGTGATCAATCCGTGTTCTTCCAGCTCCGCGGGCATCAGATTGTGCGAAAGGCTGCGTACTTCCCGGTAAGCCGATCCGACCATTTGATGAACACTATCATAAATTTTTTGCTCTTCCGGCGAGAGCAGTTTTTTATCAATACCATACATATACCAGTTCAGCGATGCCAGCGTGCCACCCAAATGGTCGTGTAGTTCAGCCGCAACGCGCTTTCGCTCAATGGTTTGTCCTTTTATCAAGGCTTCCTGGATCGCCGCATTTTTGCGTCGGAGCTTTTTGTTATTAAACCAGAGAAATGCGGCAAACGCGATGATCAGAGCTGAAAAGCCAATCAAAAACCGCTGAATGCTCCGCTGCTGATTGATAATCCGCTGCTGGATTTCCGAACCCATTACCTGGTTATCGTACATCAGCTGGTACATGGTGTACTGGCGTTTCACCGTTTCATCGTGCACCATCCGCCTGTTGTTGTTCACTTGTTCATTGTAAAACAGCGCGCTATCGGGCATATTTTTAGCTTTATAAGCCCGGGAAAGCGTAGTTAGCGCCCAATTCGTTTGCTGGGTAGAATGGTAGATCTTGGAATGTTCCAGCGCTTTCAGACAGGTCTGAACGGATTTGTCATATTCTCTCCGATGATAATATGCGTTACTCAGGTCATTCAGCGTATTTAGCTCACCGTATCGGTTCTTGTTTTTTTGTGAAAGTGCGAGACTTCTTTGAAAGTACTTTACTGCGGCTGTAAAGTTCAGCTCCCTGACATTCAAGTACCCCTCTTCCTGCAAAACCACAGCTCTGCCCCAATCGGAATTCAGTTTATCAAACACTTCATAAGCCTGCTTATAATGCTGCTTGGCCTGATCGTTCAGCTTTTTTTCGCGATAGCAGTTGCCCAGGTTTACCATGGTCAATGCTCTTGCGCTGTCGGCTCCGAGCCGGGCAAATACCTGAATAGCCTGGTTGTAATTGATCCTGGCCGAATCCCACTGCCGGAACTCGGAATAGCTTTCAGCCATAAAGCGCTGTGCATGTGCCGTGTAATAAGGAAGTCCCAGCTGTTGTGACAATATCATCGTCTCATTTGAAAGCTCCCGGAGCACGTCATAACTTCCGTCGAGCAGGTAATATGTGCTTAACAAATTGTAAGCAAGTATTTTACCTTTTTTCCAATCGTGTTTTTGAGAGAGGCGCAATACGTGTTTTGCGTAAAGCATTGATTTGTCGGCGTCGAGGAATAAATAAGAGGCACCGAGTTTGTGATATTTTAGTATTAAAACAGTGTCTTCCGCAAAATCTTCCTTTTCTAAAATAGTCCCTTCGGCCAGCGACACGATACTCTTATCCCGGCTGCATTGACTTCCCGCCAGTAATAGTATAACGGAAAGAAAGGGAAGCAATTTCAAAATTACCCTCATAACGATGTAATACCATGCCGGCAAGGCTTCCAGGGAATCAGGAAAGAGTGGGAGAATTTCATGGTATTCGTTGAGTAACGGGTTGCGCAACTCAAAGATAAAAAATCAATTGTAAAGTCAGGGGTTGTAGACCGGTCAGAGTAGAATTTTATACTCTTTTATTTGCATTTTTATCCTACCCTTTACTAACAAAAGGATTGTTTTTGATAAAAAACCGATAGGGCAGAGTAGCGCCGACATTGATTCCAATGCGGGTAGTAACTGTAACCTCGAAATCGGCTACGGCAGGAGCTGTAAGATAAATCGGGCCGTCAGTCAAAGTAAGATTATTGTGCAATGTGCGATCAATTCCCATTGCTTTCACCAACTTTCCGGGTCCGCGACAAAGCTCTTTCACTGCAAATTCCTTTTGTGGTTTTGCGGGCAATACCGGAGTTTTTGGGACTACCTGGCGCCTTAGCTGCATCAGGTCCAGTCCGGCAGTTGGCTGCAAAGCGCGGATCAAAACAGCTTCTCCCACGCCGACGACATTACTTACTATATTGAAACACTGATACATACCATAAATCAGATACACATAAATGGTACCAGGTTCTCCATACATGGGCTCAGTGCGGGGAGTACGGCGGTTGAATGCGTGGCAGGCGGGATCGTCACGCAGGTAAGCCTCGGTTTCCACGATAATCCCGGAGGTAATTCCTTCGGGACTTTCGTGAACAAGCTCACAGCCCAGCAATTTTTCGGCAAGCGCGAGCGTATCGTTTGACTGATAAAAAGAAAGCGGGAGCTTGCTTTCCTGCATATTGCTAAATGATATTCATAGTTTGTTCCTTGATCTTTTCGAGCTCATCCTTCATTTGCACAACCAAATGCTGGATCGCCACATCGTTCGCTTTTGAACCAATCGTATTGATCTCGCGGCCGATTTCCTGCGCGATAAAATTAAGCTTCTTACCATTGCTTTCGGAAGCTTTCATCGTTTCGATGAAATAGGTAAGGTGATTCGCCAAACGTATTTTTTCTTCGGAAATATCAAATTTCTCGACATAATAGATCAATTCCTGCTCAAACCGGTTCGAATCAAAATTGTCATCCGACAGCAACTCGCGCACCTGCTTTTCAAGCCGCTCGCGGACATTCGGAATGCGTTGCTTATCCTGCTCGGTAACTCCGGCAAGCAGATTTTCGATATTTTTAATATAGTCGGTAAACTTGTCAGCGGTCATTTTCCCTTCCTGCTCCCTGAAAACGGTACACTTGTGCAAGGCATTCATTACCGCTACTTTAATCTGCGTCCAATCGTTTTCACGGCTCGTTTCGTCGACCGTTTCATTGTTGTACGCATTCGGCATTTGCAGCGCAATGCGGAAAAGCTCGGTCAGATCGGGTGAAAATTGCAGCTCGTTCGCAGTCGCGATCAGATCCTGGTAATATGCATTGATCAGTGGCCTGTTAACCGACGTAGAAGCGATCGTTTTACCCACAGGTTGCACTGTCAGCGTGAATTCCACTTTCCCTCTCTCCATCGATTGTGTGATCAGGTTTCTGATCTCGATTTCTTTTTCGGAGTAATTTCTGGGAATCCGGCAATAGATATCCAGGAATTTAGAATTAAGCGTCTTTATTTCGACGGTTACATTAATTGAGTCGGACTCGATGTTGGATACACCATATCCGGTCATGGATTTTAGCATTTCTGTATATTTAGTAACGTGTTATCAACTTCCCATTTCATAGCTAAAACCTAATAGCTAACAGCTAACGGCTAATAGCTAACAGCTAATGGCTAATTAAACCTCTGCTTACCTCCTGATTTCGCCGGGTGCTGGCTTTCGGATTGTTGTGGTTTGGATATCAATGCATTCTTCTCCATTTCACCATTAAAAGTCCGAAAACGAGCTATATCGCACGCCAGGTAAATTGCCTGTAAAAGCGAGCCGGGTTCCGCCAGGTTTTTTCCGGCGATATTATAAGCGGTTCCGTGATCGGGAGAAGTACGCACAGCCGACAGCCCCGCCGTGAAATTCACGCCTTCATTGAATGCAAGCGTTTTGAACGGTATCAATCCCTGATCGTGGTACATCGCCAGTACGGCGTCATATTGTTTGTAAGTGCCTGCGGCAAAAAATCCGTCTGCCGGGAAAGGACCCACTACCAGGTTTCCTTTTTCTTTAAATGCCTTGATCACCGGCTGGATCACTTCCTGCTCTTCTGTGCCTAGCAAGCCATTTTCTCCTGCGTGCGGATTAAGGCCGAGCACAGCCAGTTTAGGTTTCTTTATTCCAAAATCACCTTTGAGAGACAGCAATATCTGCTCGATCTTGGCGGAAAGCTTCTCAGGCGTGATCTGCGACTTCACTTTGTCGAGCGGAATATGTCCCGTTAATACACCTACTCGCAACTCGCCGGCCACCATGAACATCAATGCATCTTCTTTTTCAAAAGCCTGCGCCAAAAATTCTGTGTGACCCGGAAATTTGAATTCTTCACTTTGGATATTATCCTTATTGATCGGGCCGGTAACGAGTGCATCGATTCTGCCCTCTTTCAGATCTTCGACGGCGCGTTTCAAAGCAGCAAGCGAACCTTGTCCGGCTTCTGCAGTAACCTGGCCCGGCTGCGCCTCCGTCTGGTTATCCTGCCAGCAGGTGATCACATTGGTCAGTTTGGGATTGACCTGATCCACTTTTTGAATCCCGTGCAATGCCCAGTCTTTCATATCGAGCAGGTTGCGGTATTGGTTCAAAACTTTCAGTGAACCGTAAATGACCGGCGTACATAATTTGGCTAACTGATTTCCTTCTAATGCTTTAAGTATTACTTCCGGCCCAATTCCATTATAATCCCCGATTGTGATTCCTATGACGGGTTTATCGCTGTGTTGATCGCTCATGTACGTTTAATGCGGTTGAATCTATTCTGCTGACCAAATCTCTGTTATTTTTGCCAGCGCCTTAAACCGCCAAGTTACAAAAAATCCTTTGCTCCTATGAAAATCCTCATTGCAGACTCCATGCACCCGTCTCTTTTTGATATGCTCGAAACGCGTGGCTGGGAATATGCTTACCATCCTGAATACCGTCGGGAAGACATTAAAGCCGCGTTGCTGGAGTACGAAGGCCTGTTTATCCGAAGTAAAACACTCCTCGATCAGGAACTGCTTGCTGCTGGTAAAAAGCTGCGCTTTATCGCCAGGGCCGGCGCCGGGCTCGATCTGATCGACCTGAAAGTAGTCAAAGAAATGCGGATAGAGGTTTTTCATGCCGGGAAAGGGAATCGTGACGCAGTAGCTGAGCAGGCGCTGGGAATGCTGCTGAGTTTGTTTAATAATTTGCTGAAAGCCGATAGGGAAGTGCGACAGGGGATCTGGGATCGCGAGGGGAACCGGGGTATAGAATTAATGGGTAAAACTGTCGGACTGATCGGTTACGGCAACAATGGAAGTGCCACTGCGAAGCGACTGAGCGGGTTTGGCTGCGAAGTGCTTGCGTATGATAAGTACCGTGATCACTACGGCGATCAGTATGCTACTGAATCTTCTATGGAAGAAATCACGCAAAAGGCAGATATTTTCAGCCTGCACGTTCCGTTGACTGACCTGAGCCGCTACCTGATCGATGATGATTTTATTGCAAAATGCGCTAAACCTTTCTTTTTAGTGAATTTGTCGAGGGGCGAGATCGTGAAATTGGATGCGGTGGTGAAAGGTTTGCAAAGTGGCAAGATCCGCGGCGCGTGCCTGGATGTGCTGGAAAATGAGAAAATCGGTAAACTGACCTCTGCGCAGCAGGAAGCTTTTGATTATCTCCGGGCTTCGGATCATGTTGTACTCACGCCGCACATCGGAGGCTGGACGCACGAAAGCTACGTTCGGATCAATGAAGTGCTGGTGCAGCAAATTGAAGAATGGTTATAAAACAAATATGCCGACCAATGGTCGGCACGTTTGCATCTATTAGCCATGAAAAATAAAATACTTATTTAAGCGTACCGCGAAGCGCACGTGGTATCTCTACTGAGGCGATCGGGTTGCTTGCAGCTGTCAATATAACAAAATTTTCAGCTTTTACTGCACCAACCTTAACAGATTTTCCTAAATCCAGGTCAGTCACGTCTACATCTACATAGTCAGGAATATTTTCAGCCAGACCTTGTACGCGCAATTTACGCAATTTTTGGTTCATTTTTCCACCCTTCATTACGCCGGTGGAAGTACCTGTCAATTTAACCGGTACATCAACTTTAATTTCCTTGCCGTCAACAATTTGTAAGAAATCCGCGTGGATCAACGAATCGTTAACAGGGTGGAATTGCTTTTCCTGAAGAATCGCATTGTATATCGTCCCCTCAATGTTGAGAGTCACATCAAAAATATCCGGTGTGAAAAGCAATTCGCGGAACAACATCGCCGGTGCGTAAAAATGTACCTGCTCGTTTCCTCCGTACAGCACTGACGGAACATAACCTTGTAAACGTAGTTCCTGGGCTTCCGTCTTGCCGAGATTCGCTCTTTTAAACCCTACAATCTCATGCTTTTTCATAAGAATATTAATTAAGAAAGTTAAAAAAAATAAAATTTACTGATAATTTATAAATAATGAACTAATAGATTCATGATCTCTGATCCGCCCGATCGCCTTTGCAAATATCTCTGCAACCGACAATACTCGGATTTTTTCGTTTTGCTGCTTTAAAGGAATAGTGTCTGTGAT
This sequence comes from Dyadobacter sp. CY343, assembly GCF_021390335.1. Classification (GTDB taxonomy): domain Bacteria; phylum Bacteroidota; class Bacteroidia; order Cytophagales; family Spirosomataceae; genus Dyadobacter. The sequence goes on from NZ_JAJUXK010000003.1 coordinate 45,659, forward strand.
GATCAATTCCTCAAGAACAGAATTGGCAATGTTTTCGTGCGCCTTACCCGACATAATAGCATGGGTACTGATCGCTCTCACAGAACTTGCCCCTTTATCAAGGATCAGTTCGGCGGCTTTACAAAGTGTTCCGCCAGTGTCAATCAAATCATCAACGAGCACTACATCCATGCCTTCAACGTCACCAATTACCTGCATACTGGCGATTTCGTTGGCCCGTTTACGATGTTTATCGCAAAGGATCATATCTACATTCAGGAATTTGGCAAAGTTTCTGGCGCGAGCGGCTCCGCCCATATCGGGGGAAGCGATCAACAGGTTTTTCAGGCCAAGTGATTTGATGTAGGGAACAAAAATCGATGTTCCTTCAAGGTGATCAACGGGCAAATCGAAAAATCCCTGGATCTGTCCCGCGTGCAGATCAATCGTCATCAAGCGATCTACACCCACAGATGTAAGTAAATTGGCAACTACTTTCGCTGCAATAGCAACCCTGGGCTTATCTTTCCTGTCCTGGCGCGCGTATCCGAAATAAGGAATAACAACGGTAACGTAATGCGCTGAGGCTCTCCGAGCAGCGTCGACCATCAGGAGGAGCTCCATCAGGTTATCAGCCGGAGGGAAAGTAGATTGAATTAAAAAAACATCACAACCTCTGACGGATTCCTCAAAGCTTGGCGACAACTCACCATCGGCGAACTTCCGTAAATTATATCCGCCAAGTTCTTTTCCGTAATATCTGGCAATGTCTTTTGCCAAGTATTCTGACTGACTTCCTGAGAATATTTTTACCGTATTGAATGAACCCATGGGTGGACTAAAATTTGCGCAAAATTAAGCAAAATCAATTAATTAAGATAGAATTTATTCGAAAAAATGTAATACAACCGGACGCAAAGCCAGCCAACCAGCAACCCGACCAGCGCGCCAATGAATATATCGGCAGGGTAGTGGACACCTACGTAAATGCGGCTGTAAGCGTACAAACCAGCCCACACAAACAGCAGGCCGGCATATTTCACTTTGGTTCTCAAAAACGTAAACCAGCTAATTGCCAGTGCGAAACTGGTAGAAGCGTGCGAAGATGCGAAACCATAGAGTCCGCCGCAACCTGTTACTTCATGCACCATTCCATCCAGGGCAGGTTCGTGGCAGGGACGGAAACGAATAAAATAGGGTTTCATCAGTCCGGAAGTAATCTGGTCGGCGATCACGACTGCTAGTAAAACAAAGATCAACTCCGCCAAACCCTTTTTCCTGTCAGAGGCCAGCGTGAATGCGATCAAAACAACATACATCGGGAACCAGGTGTATTTGTATGTGATCCACGCCATAAGCGTATCAAGCCAGGGTGTATGCCAGCCATTCAGCCAGAGGAAAAGTTCCTGGTCGGAACGAATGAGCATCTCGACTGTTTCCGTCATGAGTTGAAACCTAGTACTTTACGCACTTTCACGATCGTTTCCTGTGCAATAGCGCGCGCTTTTTCTTCACCTTCTGCCAGGATCAATTCGAGTTCCGGATCATTCTCCATATAATAGTTGAATATCCGTCTTGGCTCCGCAAATTTTTCCAGCATGCATTCCAGCAAAGCCTGTTTGGCGTGACCGTAACCGTAGCCGCCATTCAGGTAGTTGGTACGCATCGTTTCAATTTCGGTGGGCGATGCGATCAGGCTGTACAATTTGAAAGTAATATCTGTATCCGGGTCCTTGGGTTCTTCCAGCGGAGTGGAATCAGAAACGATCTTCTTGATCACTTTCTTCAATTCATTCTCTGGCAGAAAAATATCGATATAATTATGGTAAGATTTGCTCATTTTCTGACCGTCGAGCCCAGGGATTGTCATGATCCGCTCGTCGATCTGCGGCTCGGGCAGCACCAATATATCCTCGCCGGCCAGTTGATTGAAGCGGCTGGCAATATCCTTGGTCATTTCCAGATGTTGCTTCTGATCCTTTCCTACGGGGATGATATTCGCATTATATAGTAAGATATCAGCTGCCTGTAATACCGGATAAGTGAATAGTCCGGCGTTTACATCGGCGAGTTTTTCGGATTTTTCTTTAAAAGAAGTTGCATTTGCCAGCATTGGAAATGGCGTAAAGCAGCTCAGGTACCAGGCCAGTTCGGTATGTTCCTGCACCCTGGATTGTCTCCAAAACACATTTTTCTTGTAGTCAAAACCGAAAGCGAGCCAGGTAGCAGCGATCGCTCTTACGAAGGCCCGACGTTCGCCGCCGTCCTTTAAAGAAGTAAGGGAGTGCAGGTCGGCTATAAAAAAGAACGACTCGTTTTTTGGGTCTTTTGAAAGCTCAATAGCAGGGGCAATAGCGCCCAGGATATTACCTAAATGCGGTCTTCCGCTACTTTGAATGCCTGTAAGGATTCTGGCCATTTAATAGATATTCTTAGTTACTTATTCGAGGTTTACGGCGATTGTCCCAAAACGAGAGCAGCGCAATATGATCTTGCTTAACCTCATAAAAGAGTGCACACTGTTTTGTTATAAATCCTTTCCGCACACCGGGCCTTGATTGTGAAGCCTCATACATGTAAGGAAATTCAGCTATCTGTTTAAGGACGCTATTCGTTTTTTGGATAAATCTGCTGATCTCTTTTTCTGACCAGTTTCGTTCCAGGTGTGTGATTATTTCGGCGAAGCTGCTTTCCGCTTCTGCTGTCCATTGGACTGTTAACGTCATAGGTACTTGGTGTACTTGTCCATTACATCCTGATGTGATTTAGTCTGACCTGCGGCGGACTGTTTCTGACCGCGATCAATGCTATCTTTCACATGGTCAGGTGTGTCTTCCCAGAAATCAGTGCTCTTTAATTTGCTTTGGATCTCCTTCCAATCCTTCATTGGGATAAAGACACCGGTCTGTTCTCCCTTCTCATTGGACACATACTGGACATTCATGGTTTTCGACAGGTTAGTGAACTTTGCCTTTTACAACATACCAAAATTCGTTAAATTGGATCAGAAATCGTAGTAAAGTCGAATAATATACCTTCAAAAACAGATAATGGAATCCGCAACGCTTCACTTTCTCAGTCAATTAGCAGCAAACAATAACAGGGATTGGTTTCAGGAAAACAGAAAGCATTATGATGCTGCGAAGGCGGATATGGAGAAGCTTGTGGGTTACCTGATCGAAGAAGTCGGGAAATTTCAGGACCTTGGAAATTTACAGGTGAAAGAATGTCTGCTTCGGATCAACAGGGATATTCGTTTCTCGAAAAATAAGGCTCCTTATAAAAATAACCTTTCAGCCGGCATTGGTCCGGGCGGCAAAAGTGCGGGAAAGATCGATTACTATTTACAGATCCAGCCCGGCGACCAGACCTTTCTGGGAGGCGGAATGTGGGAGACTACCTCTGAGCAGCTTGCCCGGTACCGACAGGAAATCGATTATAATGCCGACGAACTGAAAGCGATCATCGAAGATGAAAAATTCAGGACCTATTTCCCGGAAATACAAGGTGACACTTTGAAGACTGTACCGAAAGGTTACTCCAAAGAACACCCGGAAATAGAGCTGCTCAAACGCAAGCAACTTTTTTTCGTGCATCGTTTTACAGATAAAGAAGTGGCTTCCAGGGATTTCGGAAAGCAGGTTTTAAAAGGTATCGAACTCCTTAAACCTTTTGCCGATTATATGAATTATGTATTGTATGAACAGCCTACGGAGCATTGACCGTTTACTGATTTCGTGCACAGCCAATCCGATCTAATACAACCCATTCCAGATGCAATTTTCCCACTTACACTGCCACACCCAATTTTCACTTCTCGACGGTGCGGCTGATATTAAGAAGCTTTTCAAAAAGGCCAAAGAAGACAACATGCCCGCCGTCGCGATTACCGATCACGGTAATATGTTCGGTGTTTTCGAGTTTGTGGCCGAGGGGAACAAGCAGGGGATCAAACCGATTGTCGGCTGTGAATTTTATGTTGTCGAAGACCGGCATATCAGGCAATTTACCAAGGATAAAAAAGACGTACGCTTTCACCAGCTGCTGCTTGCGAAAGATGAGATAGGGTATAAAAATCTGGTTAAAATGTGTTCGCTGGGTTTTATTGAGGGAATGTATGGTAAATATCCACGGATCGATAAAGAGTTGATTGTCAAATATCACAAAGGACTGATCGCGACTACCTGTTGTATCGGGGCGATTATTCCGAAAACGATTATAAGACAGGGAGAAGAGGCTGCGGAAAAGGAATTTAAATGGTGGCTGGATCTTTTCGGTGATGATTTTTACGTGGAGTTACAGCGTCACGAAATCCGCGATCAGTACATTGTCAATGAGGCGCTTTTAAAATTAGCCAAGAAATACAATGTAAAAGTGATCTGCTCAAACGATTCGCATTATGTGGATCAGGAAGATTGGAATGCACACGATATCTTGCTGTGTATCAATACCGGAGACAAGCAAAGTACACCTTCCGCAAAGGATTTTGACGACGACAAAGGTATTCCCAAGGGTTCCCGTTTTGCATTCTTTAATGATCAGTTTTATTTCAAGAAAACCAGTGAAATGATGCAGCTGTTCAACGACTTACCCGAGTCGCTGGACAATACCAATGAGATCGTTGACAAGATCAAAACACTTGATCTCAGAAAAGATATTCTGCTTCCCAACTTCCCGATTCCCGACGAGTTCAAGACACATACTTTGTCGGAAATGGCTGGAAAGAAGGAGCTTACGGCTGATGTGCTCAATCAGTGGGAATACTTAAAACACCTTACTTTCGAAGGGGCGAAGTTCAAATACGGTACGATAACCCCTGAGATCGAGGACCGGCTGAACTTTGAGTTGAATGTGATCCGAAATATGGGATTCCCCGGTTACTTCCTGATCGTGGCGGATTTTATTGATGCCGGGCGTAAAATGGGCGTATTTATCGGTCCGGGCCGTGGTTCTGCTGCCGGCTCTGTGGTAGCTTACGCGACTGGTATCACCAATATCGACCCAATTAAATATGACCTGCTTTTCGAGCGTTTCCTGAATCCTGACCGTATTTCACTTCCCGATATTGATACGGACTTCGATGATGAAGGCCGGCAGAAAGTGATTGATTATGTGGTTAAAAAATACGGGTATAACCAGGTAGCGCAAATTGTTACTTATGGTACAATGGCCGCAAAATCGGCTATAAAAGACGTGGCCCGCGTGATGGATCTTCCTCTGGCAGATGCGAACGCACTGGCCAAGCTAGTTCCGGATAAGCCTACCTATAATATGACGCTAAACCGGATCTTTACAGCGCCGCTGGAAGGAGAGGGTAGTTTGACAAAGAAAGAAGGTATTGCGCCGGAAGAACTTGATAATGTCAAGAAAATGCGGCAGATAGCACTTGGTAAAGATTTGCAGGCCAGCGTTTTACAGGAAGCACGGCGACTCGAAGGTACAGTAAGGAATACGGGTATTCACGCGGCTGGTATCATCATTGCGCCAAGTGATTTGACAGAAATTATTCCGGTTAGTACTTCCAAAGACTCCGACTTTCTGATCACCCAATATCAGGGGAAGATCATTGAAGATGCGGGTGTTATTAAGATGGACTTTCTGGGGCTGCGTAACCTTACTATTATCAAGGAAGCGCTGCGCCTTATCAAGCAGAACCATAATATTGAGATCATCATCGACGATGTGCCGCTCGATGATCCCAAGGTTTTTGAACTGTTTCAAAGAGGAGAAACGAATGCGATTTTCCAGTTCGAATCCGACGGAATGAAAAAGCACATGCGCGACCTCATTCCCGACCGTTTTGAGCACTTAATCGCGATGAATGCATTGTACCGGCCGGGCCCGATCGCGTACATTCCGAACTTTATCCGTCGTAAAAACGGGCACGAGGAAATCACCTACGATTTGCCTGAGTTGGAAGAGTATTTGTCTGATACTTACGGGATTACAGTTTACCAGGAGCAGGTAATGCTTCTTTCGCAAAAGCTCGCCGGTTTTACAAAAGGCCAGGCCGATACGTTGCGGAAAGCGATGGGTAAGAAGCAGATTGAGACGCTAAACAAGATGAAAGGCGATTTCATGAAAGGCGGTGCGGAGAGAGGATTGGACGCTAAAAAGCTGGAAAAGATCTGGACCGACTGGGAGGCATTTGCATCTTATGCATTTAACAAGTCACACTCAACGTGTTACGCATTTGTCGCTTACCAGACTGCTTACCTCAAAGCGCATTACCCTGCTGAATATATGGCGGCAGTTTTGACTAGTTCGCTGGGTAACATTGACAAGATCACATTCTTTATGGAAGAATGTAAAGCTCTGGGAATAACCGTATTGGGGCCGGATATTAATGAATCAGACAGGCAGTTTAACGTCAATAGCCGGGGTGAAATCCGCTTTGGATTGGCGGGTGTAAAAGGTAGTGGCGACGCAGCCGTGGAGTCGATTATTGAAGAGCGCGCTGCCGGAGGCGCATTTGCCGATGTTTTCGATTTTATAACGAGGGTCAATTTAAGAACGGTTAATAAGAAAACCATTGAAAGTCTGGCTTATGCGGGCGGTTTTGATTGTTTTGAGGAATACCATCGCGCGCATTACTTTGCGGTTGAATCAGGTGAAAACGGGACTTTTATTGAGAAATTGATCCGTTATGCCAACAATTTTCATGCAGAAAAATCGTCAGCACAAGCATCGCTATTTGGAATGCTCGGCGACGGCGGTTCCATGTTAGCAAAGCCAAAGGCGGCAGATGTAGGTCCCTGGGACGATCTGGCGAAATTGCGTTATGAACAGGAAGTAGTAGGATTTTACATTTCCGGGCATCCACTGGATACTTTCCGTGTCGAGATGGATAATTTTTGCAATTGTACCGTAGATAAATTAATGGAAATCCCTGAGGGCGAACGGTCGCCGAGGTATTTCGGGAAAGAAGTAAATGTGGCGGGAATTGTGACCAGTGCGCAGGAAAGAATGTCCAAAAACGGAAGCTACTTTATGATTTTCAAATTGGAAGATTATAAAGGTTCAATTGAAATGCTTTTGGGTGGCGAGGATTACATTCGATTTAAGAACTATTTACAGGTCGGGCAGTTCCTATATATCAAAGGGAAAGTGCAGAATCGCTGGAAACAGGAAGACCAGTTTGAATTCAAGATTACACAAATACAGCTGCTTCCGGAGATTATGGGGAAAATGTGCAGGAAGATTCGGATCAATCTCACGCTCGACCAGATTGATGCCCAGTTCATTCATTTACTCAATGATACATTCAGTAGTCACCCAGGTCAATGCGCTGTGAATATGACAGTTGTGGATCCGGATACGCGTTTGGAAGTGGAGATGCTTTCGCGCGGTTACAGGGTCGCGCCTACCAATGATCTCTTCAAAGTATTGCGCGGATTTCACGGGGTACAATTCTTTTTGAACTAAGTTGTATTGGAAGTAAATGAGGAACTTTTAGATACTAAAAATCCTTATTATATCAGATTTATAAAAAAACATTAGACATTTTGTAACATGGGAAAAGCACTTGAAATTACCGATAGCACCTTTGAAGAACTGATCCAAAGCGACAAGCCAGTACTTGTTGATTTCTGGGCAGAATGGTGCGGACCTTGTAAGATGATCGGGCCGGTTGTAGAACAACTTGCCGGAGAATATGAAGGCAAAGCGGTGATCGGTAAAATGGATGTGGATATGAACTCTTCGGTACCAGCGAAATTCGGTATTCGCAGCATCCCAACCCTGATGATCTTCAAGAACGGCCAGTTAGTTGATAAAGTTGTAGGTGTTGTTCCTAAGACAACGCTTGAAGACAAGTTGAATGCACAAATCGAAGCTACTGTATAAACAGCCTTCTACCGATAGATAAATGAAAGCTCCCGATTGGGGGCTTTTTTTGTGAGTGTTTGCGAAAAGGTATATTATTGTATACTTTTATCCACCTAACACGCACACTATATCAATGAAAAGCTCGGAGTTTCACAGACTCATTCGAAGGAATGGCTGGGTTTGCATTAGGTCAAATGGAAGCCACTATACTTATCATAAAGATGGTGTAAACTATTCTGTTCCGTTTCACGGAGGTAAGGAAATGTTTGAAATGCTTCGTAAGAGGATTGTTAAAGATATGAAGTTGAAAAAATAAGATCGGTTATGAAAAAGATTAAAATAAATATCGGGCGTAGTAAAGATCATTTCGGAGCATATGCTGAGAACGTTGCCAAGATATACGGCGGTGGGGACACAATTGAGGAAGTAAAGCAATCTATTCTCGAATGCATTGAGATCGTCAAATCTTTTGACGATAAAAACATCCCATCAGCGTTGAAGGGCGAGTACGAACTCGTTTGGAAATTGGATGTTGGTAGCTTTTTGCAATACTATAAGGGAATTTTTAACCAAACCGGGATAGCGAAACTGACTGGGATAAACGAGAAATTGCTCAACCATTATGCTTCCGGACTGAAAAAGCCGCGTCCGGCTCAGGCAAAGCGCATTGAAGCTGCGCTTCACCAACTAGGAAGCGAGCTGCTGGCAGTTCAACTCTAGCCTATTCGTTTATCTCGATAGTGAAACCCGCCTTAAAATCTTGTCCAGCCGGCAACTTTAATATTCCCTCTTTCGTCTCGAAATTCTGATCGGAATCCGCACTATCTGCTATTCCAAGCCAGGGCTCTATGCAGACAAAATTTCCGTTCGGCTTGGCCCAGATGCCGAGATAGGCGAAGTCATCGTAATGGACGGTTATTACCTGTGGGGATACGGTACTTCGCAAACTTACCTGTTTGGATACCAAATGCTTGAAGATCAATGCATCATTATCGAACAAATGGTGATTCAAATGCAGGATATTGGTGTTATCGAATATCTTTTTGGTTTCAGTTCCTACCAGTCCATCTTTGGTTAGTAACCACGTAGAATCATTTTCAATAGCTTCAAATTCAAGGTAATAATCTTCATAAGTTTCGCCGGCATTCATCGGGCATTTGAACGCTGGGTGGCCGCCGAGGGAAAAAAGCATTTCTCCGGTTCCCTGATTTGTAATTTCGTGATTTACAATTAGCTTATGCGCTGACAAACTATATGTTATCCTGAACTCAAATTCAAAAGGGTAGATAGCCAGCGTTTCATCGGAGTATTTCAAACCAAAAGTAAGACTTGTCTCAGAGCGATCGACAAGCTTCACATTGTCGTTATTGCGAACAATCCCGTGACGAGGTACTGCATATTCCTGACCCTTGTATTTAACAAAACCATTTTTAATCGCGCCTATTACAGGAAATAAGACCGGTGCATAGCTCGACCAAACGGCCGGGTCGGCGTCCCACAAAAAATCCTTTCCCGTAACTTTTGACTGAATGCGGCACAGTTCAGCGCCGGTCTCTTTCACGCTGATTTTAAGACTGTCATTTTCTATCGAATATTCCATAAGTCAAGGTTTAGTTGTTCAAAACATCAATGATCACCGAGCACGCTTTCCGAATCTGCTCCTCCGTAATGGTGAGCGGAGGGGCGATTCGCATTGCGTTGTCGCAGAAAAGAAACCAGTCGGTCACCACTCCGTTTTCAATGCATCGGTCGATTGTATTTTTTAGTTTTTCAAAAGATGCCATCTGAGCAGCTAACATCAATCCTTTCCCTCTTACTTCGCTAATTTCGGAATGTTGTAATAGGGATTTAAAAAGGCTACCCTTCGCAATTGCAGTGGTATGCAGGTTTTCCTCCAATACTACTTCCAACGCAGCGAGCGACGAAGCGCAGCTTACCGGGTGGCCACCAAACGTCGTAATGTGTCCGAGAATAGGATTATTTTTAAAAACGCTCATTACTTCCTGTGATGCCATAAAAGCGCCGATCGGCATTCCGCCGCCCATTCCCTTCGCGCTCAGTAAAATATCCGGGTAAATATCAAATTGTTCAAAAGCCCAGAAAGAGCCCGTGCGGCCAAAGCCCGTTTGTATCTCGTCCAGGATCAGCAGTGCGCCAACTTCCGAGCAGCGCTTGCGAAGCTGGATCATATATTCAATCTCCGGAACGCTTATGCCCGACTCACCGCCGATCACCTCGATCACAACTGCGGCTGTTTTACCCGTAATTTGTTCAATATCAGCAAGTACTCCATGCCGAATATGTCTGATTCCTGGCAGAAGCGGACGGAAGTTCTGTTTAAAAGGTTCGGCGCCGACCAGACTCAAAGCGCCTTGAGTAGCGCCGTGATATGCATTGAAGCAGGAAACAAATTCGCTACGTCCGGTAAATCGTTTTGACAGTTTCATCGCTCCCTCGGTCGCTTCCGTTCCAGAGTTCGTGAAATACACATTGTCAATTTTGCCAAAGGGCGAGGGGTTAGGAGGGGACAAATCGAGTGTTTTAGCCAATGTGCTCGCCAATCTCACCTGCGCACTCTGCACGAATTCGCCATAAACCAGCAAATGCATATGTTTTTCTAACTGCTCATGAATCGCAGCGATAACCTTCGGGTGCCGATGGCCGACGTTACTTACCGCAATACCTGAAATCAGGTCAATATACTGTTTTCCGTCTGCGCCAAACATGTACACACCCTCCGCTTTCTCTATTTCAAGTGCCAATGGGTAGTCCGAAGTTTGGGCCAGATGGTCAAAGAACTGCTGCCTATGTGTAATATACATTATATACTATTAATACTTTTTTGCAGTATCTTACTTTTACGTTGAGCTGATTATTCAAAAAAAGTTGCGCTGCTTCCTACCCACGTGAAATCCTTGTTGAACCGCACACCGATCATTTCACCCCGGCTGAGCCGGCTCAGACTAATTAGCAGTTCTGGCTTTTCGGAGTCGTCATTCCAGGCGTACATCATTCGGATCTCACATTTCACAAGCCCGTCGGGCGCCTGAATAACAGGTTCGTACACCACTTTGCGCTGTAAAATGTAGTTCTCAGGATCAGCAAGTTCTTCCAGATAAGCCTGGGTGATGTGCAATTTCACGCCTGAGCCTGCAAAGGAGAAAAGCGGTTTTAAAACGAAATTTTCCAGATCCGACGGAAATTCTCCCCGGTAATCACTTACAAATCTCGTCTCAGGAATGTATGGACCCTGCAAAAAGGGCATTGAGAATTTACTGATCCGAAAAAACCAATTAGGATGTCCGACCCAGGTAACGTCCACTTCGTCCGTGAAATGATAATTTGTAATCAGATCCGGATAATTCAGCAGGTCATCAAAAATGAGCCTGTTATAGATCCTTTTAATCCTGATCTTCCGCCCATCCTTTTCGTAAAATAGTTCTCTTCCTTCCCGAATCAACTTGGTATAGCAAACAGCTTTAATGCCGAGCATTTGCTCCGTAACTGCGAAATCAATCCTTGTCTTTTGTTTGTCCGGAAAAATTTCAAGAAGGATAACTGATTCCGGATCTTCGCCGGCGAGAATAAGCGATTTCAATTTGGCGGCGTATTCACTGTAATTCGCCAAACCGAAAAGATATTCAAGATCTTGTGGAATATCAAAATGCGTCTTAAAAGCTTCTGACAAGAATGCCTGATAGCCAAAAACCGATGGAAAACCTTGTAATTCAATTAATTGAGGTTCGAGCTCTCCATTTTCGTTTTTGCAAATTGCGTAGTCGATCGCCAGAAAGGAAGTATGTGCGTTTTCACCCGGAACGTATTGATTACCAGGAACTGCGCGATCCGTTTTCGCCACAAAATCCGGCGAACGGAGCGTTTCAATAATCTGGTCGGAAGTTCGCAATATCTTTTCTTTCAGGTCCGCAGGCACAAAAACCGGCGTTTCAGCTATGCGAAATTCCAGTTGCCCCGGAAAAGAGGATTCGATGTAAGCCGCAAAATCCTGGTATTTCTTTTCAGAAAATGATTGATTGAATGCTTCCCGGGCTAGCTTATGCATAGGCGAGAGCGAAAGATTTGTTCAGCGCATTTTTCAAAAACGCAGGAAGAATAACGGATTCCGTCATCGATATTTTGTCAGGATCGTTTAAATGCGCGATCATATCATTGTATTTCGTTTCCCCGTGTGCGGCGATAATGCTTGTTTTTTTATCGTCTCTTAAAAAGTATCTCAGCATTCCCTCAGCGTCTGCCTCGGGATGAAATTGTGTCCCGATGATTTCGTTTGAAAAGCGAATTGCCATTATAGCCCGTTCCAGTGGCACGTGCGGGCGCATTTTTTCCAGACAAAGTAACTTCGCCCCCATACTATCAAATGCATGTTGATTAGGTTGCGTCACCTGGAAATCGCGCGAATCTACGATCCAGAAGGGATCCGCGAGCGCGTTCAGCATTGGATCTTTGCGTCCTAAACTCGTTTTATATACAGGAAAAGTCCCGAATGAAGTCTTTCTTCTCTTACTAACACCAGCCAGCTGCCAGTGGATGCACGCCATCTGAAATGAGTGGCAGATCAGAAAAAGGTGCTTTTTGACCCGGTTCTGACGCCTTAAGTTATATTGAAAAAGCTGATCCAGGAATGTGAAAAATTTCTTCTCCCATAAGTCTCCAACAGGTGAAGGATTCCCTGGGCCACCCGTAGAAATATAAGCGTCGAAACTCATATCCGGTACTTCGAGATTTTGTCTCACGTTGAAAACGGTGTAGGTAACAGGCACAGTTTCCCGCTCACCGAAATTGGTGACGATTTTCTTAATGCAACGCATTCCTTCGTTTTCGAAACCGTCGTACATATCCAGGATAGCAATCCGGAAATGTCTTGTATTGTCGTTCATTTTTATGAGGCTTGCAGCTTAGCGTAAGGTTGCCAGCTGGCAGCATTTAACCTGGTTAATTTCTTTTTCTGTAAAATATTTAAACAAAACCAATCGGTATAAGTTCGGTTTCAGGTATTAAATGGGCGCTGAAACCTGTTAGTCCAGCCCGATCTTTGTCTCTGCTACGATATAATCTACTACTGCATTCATGCTTCCGGTTTCCTCAAAAACAGCGAGTTGCCTGTCCGCGCCGGTTCCCATTTCCATGATCTTGTGAATGTATTCAATCTCCTTGCGGCTCCCCAGCTCATCGACTACATCGTCTATAAATTCAAGCAGCTCGCCGGCCAGCAATTTGTATTCGACCTCCTCTTGTTTCCCAAAATCAATCAATTTCCCCGAAATACCGTACCTCGCTGCGCGCCATTTATTTTCATTAATCAACATGCGGTCGTAAATACGGAAACTCAGGTTCATCCGGTGCAGCTTGTAAATTTTCGCTACCAAAGCCTGCATAATGGCGGCCAGGCAGATCGTTTCGTCCGTTCGCATCGGCACATCGCACATCCGGAACTCAATAGTATTGAAAAACGGGTGCACACGAATATCCCACCAGATCTTCTTTCCATTGTCAATGCATTTCGTTTTGACGAGCAGATTTACATATTCATCATATTCCGACGCGCTCGAAAAAAAATCCGGAATACCGGTTCTCGGAAATTTATCAAAAACCTTCGACCGATAAGATTTGAAACCGGTATTCCGGCCACACCAGAAAGGTGAGTTGGTAGACAATGCATATATATGCGGAAGAAAATATCTGACAGCATTCATTATCTGAATTCCCTCGTTCCGATCTTCCAGTCCGACGTGCACGTGTAGCCCGAAGATCAGGTTGCCGCGTGCGACATCGCGCATTTCGTCAATAATCTCATCGTATCTCGGATCATCGGTGATCAGCTGATCCACCCAGTCGGCAAATGGATGTGTACCTGCCGCTGCGACCTGCAAATCTTGTTTTTTGGCCAGGTCCAGGATCATCTTGCGCAGGTAGGTTACTTCCTCGCGCGCTTCCTGAATATTATGGCAGATATTTGTCCCAACTTCTACCACTGCCTGGTGCATTTCTGCCTTTACCCGCTCCTTTAAGGTGATTTTTCCGTCCTCAACCAGTTTGGACATGTGCGACCGCAAGTTGCGCGTCACGGGATCTATTGTCTGAAATTCTTCTTCAATTCCAAGTGTGAAGTTGGGCATAAGGATACTATAAATGCTGGATCAGGATTTTTTCAACTTGGAATTTTTAGCCGGCGCTTTTGTTGCAGCTGCTCTTTCTGTCGGCATTTGCGGATCCGGTTCTGCAATTGGCTCGTCCCCGCCCGCTTTCGGCGGCTTCACCGATTTTTTCGGTGTAACCGCTTTCACATTCACTTCTTTGGCCGATGGAATAGGCTCTGGTGTCGGCTCGGAAGCTTTTTGAGACGGAGCAGTTTGAATTGCGTCTTTCATGAAAGTACCCCAGGTAAGGTTAACCTGTCCGGGAACCTGCTGCTTTGCTCGTTCGATCGCCATATTCGCGGCGGCTTCCACTACCCATTCAAAATTGTCGGGGCCTACGGAATAAATGTCGGCGTCGGGTGCCGGGTTACAGAAATCTATTGCGTAAGGTATTCCGTCGCGCACTGCAAATTCTACGGTATTGAAGTCGTAGCCCAGCGCCTGGTTTAATCTCAATGTATAGTCTTTGATCGTTTCCAGCAACTTTTCCCTTTCTTCGCCAGTGGCCTTTAACTCGGAAGCATACCTTAAATGATGCGGATTGCGCGGTTCGTAGGGCATGATCAGTACGTCTTTCTGGCCAATGCAATAGCAGCGAACGTAGTCTGTAAACTCAATTTCCTCCTGCAACATCATGACCAGCTGGCCCGTTTCTTCGTGTTTAAACCACATATCGTGCGGATTTACAACTTTATACACACTTTTCCAGCCGCCGCCATCGTGGGGTTTCATGTAGGCCGGGAAGCCCACATATTCAAATATTTCCTCCCAGGCCATCGGGAATGCAAGGTTACGGAAAGATGTTTCGGAAGTACCGTCGGGGCGCTCTTTCGAAGGAAGCAGTACTGTTTTTGGAACCGGAACACCTATTTTTTCGGCCAGCGCATTATTAAAGAACTTCTCGTCGGCGCTCCACCAGAAAGGGTTATTGATCACTGCTGTACCAGAAATCGCTGCATTTTTTAGGTAAGCCCTGTAAAAAGGCACATCCTGCGAAATCCGGTCGATAATTACTGCATATTCGGTTGGCGCTGCCTGAGCTACTTTGTCTATGCTCACTGCCTCTGCAATGATATCTGGTTCACCTTTACTGTTAACTCTTTCGATAAATGCGTTTGGAAAAGTATTTTCCATTCCAAATAGTATCCCTATTTTTTTCATACTCAAAATTCTGGTTTTGTTATTGATAAGTCTGCTTACATGATCCTGGAAAGATAGTCCGGGAACATTTTGTTCCAGAGCGGCCAGTCGTGTTTTTCCCAGCCTCTAATATCGAGCCAGTGATCGATTCCGTTCGCATTCAATATACCGGACATCTTCACATTGCTTTCCAGGCAAATGTCCCACTCAGAGGTACCGAGCACAATTTTCATGTGGCCGAAACGCCAGCCCTGCTCGTTTGGCATGAAATCTACCGGATTGTTGAAATACACGGTATCATCATAAAATCCGTCTGTAAAGCTGCGGATATCGAATGCGCCGCTCATACTGATCAGATACGCGACCTGCTCCGGGTGCCTGAATGCGAAATTAGCCGCGTGAAATCCGCCAAAACTGCATCCCGCGACACCTACCTTTTCTACATTGCATGCAGTCCGTATATGCGGGACCAGCTCGTTATTTAGGAATTTGTCATACTGATTGTGATTCAAAACGCGGTATTGTGGATTGATATGCTTGGCGTACCACGAATCCGCATCAATAGAATCCACACAATATACCTTGTATTTTCCCGACTCGACCAGCGGCCGGATTGACTCGATCAGCCCCATATCCTTGGCCTGGTAGTAGCGACCCAGGGTAGTCGGAAAGACGATGATAGGGTAGCCCCAATTTCCGTAAATGAGCAGGTCAATATCCCTTTCGAGGTGGTGGGAATAGTATTTTATGTGCTGCTCTTCCAATTGGTTAGGTCGGATTATTGATAAATGAAATATACAAAACAAATCATAGGAAGCAAATTAATAACTTGCGCGTTCTTTTTGTCTCAGTCAACAGTTCCACAGGTTTGAGTTCTTCCCTTTCTTTCATCCACACCCACATTTATTCCAACTTTTTGAAGCGGGAGGTGGATGTTACTATTCTGCTTCCGCTTGATTTCAATAAATCTTCCGTTTACCCTTTGCTACTATTTAACGATGGACAGGATTTTCCTGCATTGAACTTGTCTGAAACGACGGCTCGTATGCAGCATGAACAGGAAATGCGGCCGATGATCATTGCGGGGATCCACGCGAATCACAGGCGGATCGATGAATATGGAACCGCAATACGCGCCGACTATGCAGGCCGGGGCGCAGAGGCGGGGGCGACGACAGATTTTGTGATCAGCGAACTTTTGCCATTTCTCCGGGAGCAATACCAGGTCCGTTCGTCCGGAAATGCATACGCAGGTTTTTCGCTCGGCGGACTTATGGCGCTGGATATTGCCTGGAACCACTCTGAACAGTTTTCCATCGCGGGCATATTATCCGGTTCACTTTGGTGGCGACAAAAGGCAATTAGTGACGGATACGAGGATTTTGATCGCATTATGCATGCTCAAATCAGGGAAACCGCCACGCCGCCCAAACTCAAATGCTGGTTTCAATGCGGCTCAAATGACGAAAATGACGACCGCGACGGCGATGGTGTGATCGATTCTGTGCAGGATACGCTGGAATGCATCGGGGAAATGGAGCGTAAAGGGTTGGCCTGGAACCGTGATGTGTTTTATACTGAGGTGGTCGGCGGTCAACATAATCCTGCCACCTGGGGACAGGTTATGCCGCGGTTTTTGCAGTGGGTTTCTCAGGTTTTGGAATAAATATCACAGCTTGCTTAGAAATGCCATAGTGTCAACCCCGTCGGCATAATCGAAAAGACCGGGCTCCTGAGACTTTCCAAATGGAAGGATACCTTGCAAATCTGCCGGCCCGATCACGCACTGAACTTTTTCTTCTGCTTCTTTCAGTGCTGATTTGACAGCTTCCAAATCGTCGTATGTTTCAAAATGCAAAACGCTGATCGGTGAAACGAGCGCCTTGTTTTCTGTGATCATCAAAAACCCGTTATCTACGTGCGGGACTCTGTTAATCAGGAAAATCGACTTATTGTATTCGTAATTATTGAAGTATTTGTGATTATGCAAAAACAGGGAATCCATGTGCTGAATAGATTCATAAAACTTGGTAAAATCATATCCTGAGGGAACAAACACTTTCGACACATTGCGGCAGCCCAACCCGAAATATTGAAGTATATCTTTGCCCAGAGCTTCCAGTTCCTGCGAAGTTTCGTCACCGGTAAGTATCGCGACCGACGTCCGGTTTCTGCGGATTATATTAGGTTTTTTGGCAAAATAATAATGAAAGTAGCGCGCTGTATTGTCGCTGCCCGTGGCAATATAAGCGTCGGAATCATTGAGTCTGTCTACAAATACGATGGATTCTGTCAGTTCCGGCTCAATTTCCACCAGCTTATTCAAAAGGGCAGTGATCAGAATGGTATCGTCTGAACTTGGTTTTACCAATAGAATATGTCCGCTGATGAGCACACTTAGCGCATCGTGAAAACCGACCGCAGGAATATTGCCGGCCATTACAACACCAACTTTTTTAGGCAAAACGGGCTCGGGATATTGTGCTGCCCATTTTTCAAGGTGCTCGCGGGATAAATATTCCCGGGCAATCGCTTCGAGTGACCGGGTAACGTTTTCAGGAGTAAACCAGTTGTTCCTGCTCTTGGCATAAGCTACCCAATCTTCAACGATTTCCTGGTTCTCCGGGCTAGTAATGAATTTTCCAAGATTTACAAAAGCATTTATTCTCTGGACTCTCGATAGCATTCTGACTGGATTATAAAAAGTTTTATTCACCTACCGTTTTATTTTTTCCGATTGTTGGGAAACTATAAATAGTTATATTTGTTATTCTAAACAGTAGAAATAGCAACAAATATAAACAATCCGGCGACTATGGCTATAATGATAACCGATGAATGCATAAATTGTGGGGCGTGCGAGCCAGAGTGCCCCAATACAGCGATTTATGAAGGCGGTGTAGAATGGACCTGGGGCGATGGTACCAATTTAGATGAAGTGGATTTTGGCGATGGTACCGTGGTAAGCGGAAAAGAAAAACAGTCACCAGTTTCTGACGAATTCTATTATATAGTAACAGATAAGTGTACCGAGTGTGTCGGATTTCATGAAGAGCCGCAATGTGCTGCTGTTTGCCCGGTTGACTGCTGCGTGCCCGATCCTGAGAATGAAGAAGAGGAAGATACGCTGCTGGCTAAGAAAGCCTGGATGCACGGCGAATAAGCTTCCCATATTGATATTTGCAAGCCCCGCTCACTGCGGGGCTTTTTTTGTGCCCGTTGTGTTCCTAAATGGCATTATAATAATAAATTTCTTAATAAATACTTTCGCTGGCTATGAATAATATTCTGTGTATTACCAGTAATACAGAATATTAATTCTGACATGAAAATAGATAGAAATGCCATTATTATGTTTCAAAAGCTGTAAAAAACTGGAAAAAAACATGATAATTGTATTTTTCCAGATAAATTCTTGTGTCTTTATTTGAAAAATATAATTAATGGATAATATTTGATCTATAATTACAGCCGGAAAGTAGTCCTCACTTAAACAGAATATAATTATGAAAAAAGTCTATTGTACAGTATTATCTTTAATGATCTCGTTTTTGGGTTTTGCGAAGTCGGGAGAAGACAAGACGATTATGAAAGCTGATACAATTGTTGCCGTTGAAGTGGACGAGGAAGAAGGAAAAGGAGCATTTGCCTTTTCCGGATATCTGGATTCCTATTATATGGCCAACTTCAACAAGCCTGCGTCACGGTCCAACATGGGCGCAACCAATGCAAGGGTTTTTGATCAGAGATCAGGACAATTCTCTCTGGGACTCGTGCAGGCGAAAGTAGCTTACACGAATTCGAAGTCTGAGGCGGTAGTCGATCTGTCGTTCGGACCTAATGCGAATATGGGTAACTACGGAAATGCCTTGTTCAGCACCGCACTCGCTATCAAACAAGCTTATTTCACCTACAAATTCACAGACAAATTTTCGATGACCGCGGGGCAGTTCGGAACGCACATCGGGTATGAAGTGATCGACGCACCGGCCAACTTCAACTACTCACTCTCGAACCTATTCAACAACGGCCCGTTCTACCACGCCGGTTTGAAAGCAACCTATGCTTTTTCTGACAGGGCTTCATTAATGGTTGGAGTTGTTAATAATGTGGATGGACTTGGGGATAATAACCGCAAAAAAGGATTTATCAGCCAGCTGTACTTCAAGCCGGTCGATAACTGGAACGTTTACATCAACTACATCGGAAGCAACGAAGCAAATCCTGACAGCGTCACATTTGAAGAACCGAAAGCTTTTTACCAGGTACTTGACCTCGCAACCAGCTTCCAGGTAAGTGACAATTTTCTCCTTGGTCTAAATGCCGCATACGGAAGCCAGAAGGGCGATTACCAGGGTTTTGGCGGTCCTGAGGCTGCGAAAAGCTGGGGTGGTGTAGCCGTTTATGCCAACTCTGCTATCACGGATAACTTCGGTATCGGCGCTCGCTACGAGTATTTCACAAATGACAGCGGCGTACGCGGCCTGCTGACGAGAGCCGGAATGGGAACAAGTGTTAATTCAGTGACTTTGACAGGTAATATCAGCCTGGCTGACGGACACATTCTAGTGAAACCTGAGTTCCGCCTGGATGCTTATCCAAAAGTGGCAGGGTCAGGCGAAGAGCAGCAGTTTGAAGATTCTGACGGCAACTTCACAAAAAACAGCCAGACAACATTCGGTCTAGCTTTCATTTACAAATTCTAATATTCTACAACATACCTTCTTAATCAATATCATAACAATTTACTAAAATGGAAAAACGTAATTTCGTCCCATTAATCATCCTTCTGGCGATCAGCATCTTAGGTGTTTTTGTGCCAAACGTTCCAACCCAAATTGTCACCGAGGGTGTAAACGGCGGTGATACAGCCTGGTTGCTTGTTTCTGCTGCACTTGTATTATTAATGACGCCGGGTCTTGCTTATTTCTACGGCGGGATGGTGAATAACAAAAACGTGATCTCGACCATGCTGCAAAGCTTCATAGCAATGGGCGTAATCAGTGTTCTTTGGGTTGTAGTTGGTTTCAGTCTTGCATTTGGTGACGATATGGGCGGATTTATCGGTAACCCGATGACCCACTTTATGTTCAAAGGCGTTTTGGATGCACCGGTTTGGGGAACAATTCCTTTCGCATTGTTCGCGATGTTCCAGATGAAATTTGCGGTGATCACACCTGCATTGGTAACTGGTTCAATGGCCGAGCGTGTTAACTTCCGTTCTTACGTATTGTTCATTATCCTTTTCTGCATCTTTATCTATTCTCCTCTTGCCCACATGACGTGGCATGCAGATGGTATCCTGTTCAAAATGGGTGTGCTTGACTTTGCAGGCGGAACTGTGGTTCACATGTCTGCTGGCTGGGCTGCTCTGGCAGGTGCTCTTTATCTGAAGAGACGTAAATCACTGCTTGAAGATCACGTATTACCTCCTGCTAACATTCCTTTCGTTCTTTTGGGAACTGGTTTGCTTTGGTTCGGATGGTTTGGTTTCAACGCAGGTTCTGCGCTTGCAGCAAGTCCGCTGGCTGTCTCGGCTTTTGCTACTACTAATACTGCTGCTGGTGCGGCTGGTTTATCATGGGTACTTTTTGATGCTGCAAAAGGCAAGAAAGTTTCAGCACTTGGATTTTGTATCGGTGCGGTTGTAGGTTTGGTTGCGATCACCCCTGCAGCAGGTTTCGTAACTGTTCCGGCAGCACTTTTCATCGGTACCGTTGCTTCGATCATCAGTAACTACGTGGCTCACCTGCGTACCCGTTCTACTTTGGACGATACACTTGATGTATTCCCTTGCCACGGTGTAGGTGGTATGGTTGGTATGTTAATGACCGGGATTTTCGCAACGAGCGGCATTAACCCGCTGGTTACTGATCAAGGTCTTGCATTCGGTGAAACGAAATTGTTTATTAATCACGTGATTGCATTGGTTGGTGTATCCGCATTCGCATTTGCAGGTTCGCTCCTTCTTTTGAAAATCACCGACCTTATCTTGCCGTTACGTGTTTCTGAGCAGGATGAAAAAACTGGTCTTGATGTTAGTCAGCACGACGAGTTTTTGGTAGAAGCTTAATCTTAATAATAGGTTATTAAAAACGAAGCCCGGCCAATTTGGCCGGGCTTTTTTAGTCTTAGCCGTTGACTGAAGTCAACGGGAATTGATCGTTAATATCGAAACATCCTCTAAAAACAACAAACGCCGACCAAAGTCGGCCGTTCCATCAATACCCGTCGACTTCAGTCGACGGAAAGGATCAATAATTAATGCTAATGCGCCAATATCTCCTCCGAAACTTCGGTAACTTCCATAAGTCCCTCGCTATTAACATAATCGTGGCGAATTTCCTTGGTCTCATTAATAAGCAGCGGGTCATATTTCACCGCAACCCTTACGTAATTTTCAGTGAAGCCGAGCATCTGACCGTTCTGAATCTCATCTTCAAAAAGTACGGTACCCGTTTTTCCGATCTGGCTGTCGTAGAATGCCCTTCTTTTCTTGTCGGATAAAATATGCAGCATTTTGGAACGGTCGGCTCGGATGTTTTTGGGAACGATCGGCCTGATTTCCAGCGCAGCTGTATTCTCTCTTTCGGAATAAGTAAAAACGTGCAGATAGGAGATATCGAGTTCGTTTAGAAAGCGGTATGATTCTTCAAAAAGCTCCTGCGTTTCTCCGGGGTGACCAACAATCACGTCGACACCAATGCAGCAATTTGGCATCAGCGCCTTGATCGCAGCGACGCGCTCGGTATAAAGTTCTCTTTTGTACCGACGTTTCATCAGCCCCAAAACCTTGTTGGAACCGGATTGTAACGGAATATGGAAATGCGGTACAAATCGTTTCGATTGCGCTACAAAAGAAATGATCTCGTCAGTCAGCAGGTTGGGTTCAATAGAAGAAATCCGGAAACGCTCGATACCTTCCACTTCGTCGAGGGCTTTGACCAAATCCAGGAAAGTCTCTTTCTTTACGCCATTCTGAATACCAAAATCGCCAATATTCACGCCGGTTAATACAATCTCTTTCACATCGCGCGCGGCAATATCCCGGGCTGCATTGATGATATTTTCAATCGTATCTGACCGGCTTTTTCCTCTCGCGAGCGGAATGGTGCAATACGAGCAGGGATAATCGCAACCGTCCTGAACTTTGAGGAAAGTGCGCGTCCGGTCATTTAGCGAATAGGAAGTATGGTATTCAACTGCCTGGTCAATGTGCGAGGCTAGTACCCTGGCAGGCTGTCCGGCCGGTGTTTTCTCAAAGGTATCTACTAAATCGGCGAGACGGAATTTTTCAGCTGCTCCCAATACTGCATCTACGCCTGGAATCTCTGAAATTTCCTGCGGTTTGAGCTGGGCATAGCAACCAATTATCGCGACAAAACCATCCGGATTAATTTTTTGAGCTTCCCGAACGATCTTGCGGCATTTCTTATCCGCATTTTCAGTCACCGAGCAGGTATTGATTATGAAAACGTCTGGATTTTCATTGAATTCCACCCGTGAATGTCCCTTCGCTTCAAATAGACGCGCTATCGAAGAACTTTCAGAATAGTTGAGCTTACAGCCCAATGTATAAAATGCAACTTTTTTCATTTCCTAAAAATATGGGGCAAAAATACGGCTTTTATCCTCAACGCCCGATATAATCCCCAAAAGATGCTTGTAAATAAGCCTTGGCAAGTTTCTCTTCCGCTGCATTCAATGAACCTTCCCGTTCCGTAATATTGCCGCCCAGGTTGTCCCTGACTAGAAACCCACCCGGCCGCACCCACCCCAGTCCATTATTAAATGCGAAATAGGCGAAGGATTTGCGGTCTTTGTTGAATATATCGCTGCTCCATTGAAATGCGTTGTGACTCATATTCAATTGGGCCAATAAAGTTGCCGCGAGGTCGGTTTGCGAGCAGAGCGCATTTACCTTGATGTTTTGCGCAGCAAGCGCGCCGCCCAGCCAGAGCATTGGTATATGAAATTCGCCTGTCTTAGCTTTTTGAGTGTATGGAAGTGGGTGACCGTGATCGGCGACAATTACTATTAATGTATTATCCCACCACGGTTTTGTTTTGGCTGTTTTAATAAAATCGCCAATCGCCGAATCTGTATAATGGTGTGCATTCAGGAACAAATTTTCAGGATCATTTCCTGGTATAACCGTTTTCGCTGGTACTTCAAACGGTTCGTGGCTGCTCAATGTAAAAATCGTCGACAAGAAAGGTTCTTTTTCTTTATCTAAATCTTGAAGTAACTTGTTCAGTACCAAGTGGTCGTGGGCTCCCCATTTGGAATTCATATCTTCTTTTGCAAAATCACCTTTGTCGATAATCCTGTCAAAATTCTCTTGCAGCAGATACGATTTCATATTGGCAAACTCGGTTTCACCTCCATAATAAAAGGAAGTTTTCCAGCCGTTTTTGCGAAATTCCTTTGGTAAGGAAGGTAGTGTAAGTGTTTTTTTAGGGGTTTTGATAATAGAATGCGTGGGCTGTGCCGGGTAGCCGCTGAGAATCGCAACAATACCTTTGTCGCTCCTATTTCCGCTGGCGTACAAATTTGTAAACAAAATACCCTCTTTCGAAAGCGAGTCGAACTGCGGCGTAACGTTTTCCAGCCCACCTAAACCTGATACTACCTTCGCTGTTAAACTCTCCCAAATGATGATGATCACGTTCGTCTTGCCGGTAGTATCGACAATCTGCTGGCGATCTTCCGACGTGGTATACAAGCCCCTAATCAGCGAATCTGCCTCACTATCATTATAATAGACAAAAGGATTTTTTTTTGAATAACCCGCATTGATCATGGAGCTCATATAATTCCAGGGCACGTTCACGGCGGCGTAATTGGCGAAACTCTTATCAGAAAAAAATACTGCACTTTCATTCATCGGCGCCAGCTGAAATCCGCCACGGATCGGTATGATCAATGCGGCCGTCAAAAGTAAGAATGCCGGAATGGTATAAACGAACCTGGTTTTTTGGAAAAGTGGAACTGTGCGACGGATAACTGTGCGGAGTACGGCAAGTGTTAGAGCGAACAATACAACAAGCAATATCAGTAGCGGAACTACGGGAGCTGCACCCATCGAGGCGAATGCTTCGGCAGGTGTTTCGAGATAATGTAACGAAGTAGTGTCGATACGGAAACCCCAGGCTTTGAATAATTCCAGGTCAATAATCACCAGAATCGAAATTATTATGCCTAGGATATAACTATAAACAGTTACTGACTTTTGGTACCAGCCAGTTGTAGTCGCTGTAAATACCAATAGCAGCGTAGGTATCAGAAGAATGTATCCGGCAAAGGAAATATCCATTTGCAAACCATGCATTGCGCTCTGCACCCAAAGAAATGGCGGCAGCTCAGCAGCTTTCTGATGATGGTAAATGAAAAATATGACACGGAAAAACTGGAAAAGTAGGATCCAGCTAAGCCCGTAAAGGGCAAAAAATTCTAATCTCTTACGCATTGGTGTCGGTCAAAAACTGTCGCAAAGTTCCGAAAAATGGCGGAGAAGTATCCTGTGGCGCAAAACTTAAATGCGAAAATGTAAACGTATATTGTCATCGCTATCCTTAAATATTTTATTTTGAGGAGATTTTGTATAACTGATTGAATAAAGATGACTTTTCGTTCCAAGGCATTTGAAATTGCACAGGGCCGCGTTGCTCCGATATTGACCCCTCCGGCAGAAAGAGTTGCCGACCTGTATGGCATAAATACTTTTAGTGATGACGTAATGAAAACGCTGCTCTCAGCTGAGGCGTACGCGAAAGTTTCGAACGCAATCCGTTCAGGATCAACGATTGACAGGGAGGTGGCTGACGAGGTTTCCGCTGCCATGAAATCCTGGGCAATATCAAAAGGCGCAACCCATTATACCCACTGGTTTCAGCCTCTGACAGGTACTACTGCCGAAAAGCACGACTCTTTTTTTGACCTTACTATCGATGGGAAAGCAGTCGAAAAGTTCAAAGGGAGTGCATTGGTGCAGCAGGAGCCTGACGCTTCTTCTTTTCCCAGCGGTGGCTTGCGGGCTACATTCGAGGCGCGAGGCTACACAGGCTGGGACCCAAGCTCGCCAGCTTTTTTGATGGACAATGGGGCAGGAGGGAAGACTTTGTGTATTCCTTCTGTTTTTATTTCCTACACCGGCGAGGCGCTTGATTATAAGGCTCCTTTGCTCAAATCGCTGGTTATGCTGGATAAAGCGGCTACTTCGGTTTGCCAATTTTTTAACAGGGACGTAGATAAAGTGACGCCTACGCTGGGTATTGAACAGGAATACTTTTTGGTAGATAAAGCACTGTACTATGCACGTCCTGACCTGTTGATGGCGGGAAGGACCGTTTTCGGGCACAGTCCCGCACGCGGGCAGCAGCTCGACGATCACTACTTCGGGTCGATTTCTCCGCGTGTAAATGCATTTATGGTGGACTTTGAGTTTGAAGCTTTGAAACTGGGTATTCCGGTTCGCACGCGACATAATGAAGTTGCGCCGGGCCAATTTGAATGCGCGCCGACTTTTGAGGAAGTAAATCTCGCGATTGACCATAATGCATTGCTGATGGATTTGATGCAGAAAATCGGCGACAAGCATAATTTCCAGGTGCTTTTTCATGAAAAGCCTTTTGCAGGTATTAATGGAAGCGGAAAGCACAATAACTGGTCTTTGTCCACAGATACTGGCATTAATCTGCTTGCGCCGACTTCCAAACCGAAAGAAAACCTGCGCTTCCTGACGTTTTTGATGAACGTAGTTAAAGCAGTTCACGACCATGCCGATTTGCTCCGGGCTTCTATTTCTTCTGCGGGTAACGAGCACAGGCTGGGCGCAAACGAAGCGCCGCCGTCAATCGTGTCGGTATTTTTGGGAAATGAACTGACCAATATGCTCGAAGAGCTGGTGAGCAAAGGAGAGATAACGCTCGAAAAAGGTGAGAACTTCTACTATAAATTGGGCATAACCCGCATTCCAAACCTCCAAAGGGATAATACGGACAGAAACCGGACTTCGCCTTTTTGTTTTACAGGAAATAAATTTGAATACCGCGCAGTAGGAAGCGCGCAAAATAGCGCTTCGCCGATGATCGTCTTAAATACAATCGTTGCGAACCAGTTGCTGGATTTCAAAAAGGAGATGGACGAGCGACTTGCGGGTGGGGAAGAGAAGAAAGTAGCGACCGTTGAAATCCTGAAAAGGTATTTTACGGAATCCAAAGACATTCTGTTCGAAGGAAACGGTTATTCCGACGAATGGATCCAAATGGCCAAGGAACGCGGACTTAGCAATATTAAAGAAACATACGATGCGCTTTTTGCGTACAAAACTGACAAAACGATCGGTGTTTTTGAAAGGACCGGCGTTTTAAGTTCGAGAGAATTGCACGCGCGCTATGAGATAGAGCTTGAAAATTATGTCAAGAAATTACAGATAGAATCGCGCGTAATAGGCGATCTGGCACTGAATCACATTGTTTCTACGGTTGTAAAATACCAGTTCAAGCTTGCTCAAACTGCCCGCTCGCTGACCGACCTGGAAATGCTCGAAGAGGCGGCCCCGATTAAAGAGATCATAAGGGATATTTCCACGCATATTGTGATTATCAAACGTCTGGTGCACGAAATGACCGAGGGTAGAAAAAAAGCGAACAATATTGAAGACCTTTATGAAAGAGCCAAATGCTACGGATCAGAGGTAAAAGGCTTTTTTGAGGAGATCCGTTATCACGCAGATAAGCTTGAATTACTGATCGATGATGAAGATTGGCCTTTGGCAAAATACCGCGAAATGCTATTTTTGGAATAAATTAGAATCAAATAAACTAATAAACTGAAACTATGAATCCGGGATTCGATCCAGAAGAAATTGCCCAACTTAGAAATGAGTGCAAGGCGGAAAGCTCAAACTTCATACATGTAGACGATGAATTTGAAGATGAGGAGGAGAACAACGAACACGCGCATGTTCAGTTTGTGGGAATGTATAAAGACGCTGAGGTGATTTATGACGCCCTGATCTATACGCTTCGCCTGCATCATTCCACCCTCGTTTACGACGAAGCTTTGGAACGGTTGAAGAAAGAAATGCCGAACTATATCTCTCAGGATGAGCGCCCTGAAAACTATAAGATCTCCGCCGAAGAAGAGGAGGATGCAGAAATGCTGCTGACCGAATTTATCGAGGAGATAGAGGAAAATGAAGAGATCACGGTACGCGAGCACGTCGAAGTTGACGATTCATTCGAGTATGGCGTCGGACTGGAAGTGGGCTTGAATAAAACCGAGATTACAGACAAAGTGATCGACGAATTCATTGCGAAATTCAATGCAGGCCGCGTTGAACTGGATCCTACTTTGTATTCGTTCACAGGAAGTGAAGAGGAGGATTGATCTGACAAAATCAGCTTATAAGCGAAAAAGCCACCGATCGGTGGCTTTTTCGCTTTCTTGTATTTCTATTAAAATCAAAGAGCAGATTTAACTGTTTTGATGATACGTGCAGCAACTTTGTAAGGATCAGCAGCCGAGTTAGGACGACGATCTTCCAGATATCCGCTCCATCCTTTTTGAGGAACCAAAACAGGGATACGGATAGACGCACCGCGGTCAGATACACCGTAGCTGAAATCGTGGATAGAAGCAGTTTCGTGCTTTCCAGTCAAACGAAGGTGGTTATCAGCACCGTAAACATCAATGTGTTCTTTCACAACCGGGCGGAAAGATTCGCAAACCTTGTCGAATACTTCTTTGCTGCCTGCATTTCTCAAAGCTGAGTTTGAGAAGTTAGCGTGCATTCCGCTTCCGTTCCAGTCAAGCGCGCCCAAAGGCTTGCAGTGCCAGTTGATAGCAACACCATATTTTTCACCAATTCTTTCCAACAAGTAACGGCCCAACCAGATCTGGTCGCCAGCTTCTTTCGCGCCTTTCGCAAAAATCTGGAATTCCCATTGTCCCGCCGCAACCTCTGCATTGATACCTTCTACATTCAGTCCCGCATCAAGACAAGCATCCAAATGCTCCTCGATAATTTCGCGACCGTATGCGTTTTGTGCACCTACTGAGCAATAGTAAGGTCCTTGCGGTGCAGGGTATCCGTTTGCCGGGAAGCCCAATGGTTTGTTAGTATCAATATCCCAAAGGAAATATTCCTGCTCGAAACCGAACCAGAAATCATTGTCATCATCTTCAATTGTTGCACGACCGTTAGATACGTGAGCTGTACCGTCTGCATTAAGAACTTCGCACATAACAAGATATGCATCTCTGCGCAATGGATCTGGAATGATGTAAACGGGTTTCAGTAAACAGTCAGAAGAACCGCCAAGCGCTTGTTCAGTAGATGAACCATCAAATGACCAGTTGCTGCAATCTTCCAATTTTCCACTAAAATCGTTTTCAATTTTGGTTTTGCTGCGTAGACTTTGGGTCGGCTTGTAGCCATCCAACCAAATATATTCCAGCTTGGATTTTGACATAATAGTACTAGATAAAGTGGTGACGAATTATTATAACGACACAATATTAATGCAAAAATGTATTTCCAAAAAATAAAAAATAAGAAAAATTAAACTTAGACAGAATATTATTGTGTTGATGGTAGTATTGTCAGTAAAAAATGCACTTTTCCTATAATAGGGAGAAGTTTCTATTTCAAGGGTATTGGCAGGAAAATATGTAAAACTTTGAAAAATTGGTTTCTAAACTGCGATTTGCATGCGCGAATTGTATGAAACTTGCTCAAAAACAATTTTTCCTGAACTGTACCAGAACCCGTTGGCTTTGTCTTCTTTCAATGTGGTTTTGTCAATTAATTCCCTATTTTTGATCTTATCTGGACACTTTTTTAGAATAGCCAATATTAGAAATGCACATTTTTTACCAACCCGAAGACAACGTTTTTGAACTGGAAGAAGAGGAGGCCCGACACAGCTCCAAAGTACTTCGTCTAGGCTCAGGAGATATGATATACGTTACCAATGGCAGGGGTTTGTTGCAAACGTGCAGGCTCAATGTTCAGGGGCGCAGGGTGGGATACGAAGTTGTGGAATCTCAATTGATCGAACCCCGGGCATTTTCCGTAAGTATCGCCGTTGCGCCGACGAGGAAAGCGGAGCGAAATGAGTGGATGGTTGAAAAAATGACGGAGATAGGAGTGGAGCGTATTGACTTTATTACTACTGAACATACGAATCCCGAAACGTTGAACCGGGTTGTGAACCTGGGCCGGCTCAATCGCATTGCCGCCAGCGCGATGAAACAGTCGCAGCAATTTTATAAGCCTATCATTACAGTAAACAATAAGTATGAATCGTTTATTAAAAATGCGTCGTCCGATATTAAACTGATCGCTTACGTTCCTGACCAAAACCGGGTCGACCACGTTTTTACCAGGATTAAAAAAGGCACTGGTACAACTTTGTTAATAGGTCCGGAAGGTGATTTCAGTGAGAGGGAAGTGGCGCTGGCGATTGAAAATGGATTTACAACAGTATCGCTTGGACCTACGCGACTGAGAACCGAAACCGCAGCAGTAGCCGCCTGCCACGCGATTAACCTGGCCCAGATCCTTTAAAAATAGCAGTGTGATCCGATATATGAGATATTCAAAAATAGTCACTGTTGGTTTGCTGGTCAGTTTACTGGCTTATAGTGGAGCCTTATTTGCACAATCGTCGCTCAAAATCGCGAAGCTCAAATATGGCGGCGGAGGTGATTGGTATGCAAACAAAACGTCGCTCCCAAACCTGATCAAGTTTTGCAATTCGGAACTGAAAATGAACATTAATCCGGCTGAAGACGTAGTAGAGGTAGGTAGCCCGGACATTTTTACGTACCCTTTTGTACACATGACCGGTCATGGAAACGTCGTTTTTTCGGATGCTGAGGCGCAGAATCTGAGGAATTATCTGCTTTCAGGCGGTTTCCTGCATATTGATGATAACTACGGGTTGGACCAGTTTATCCGCCGCGAAATGAAAAAGGTGTTTCCTGAACTGAGTTTTGTGGAATTACCTTTCGATCATCAGATCTACCGGGTCAAGTATGTATTTCCCGAAGGCTTGCCGAAAGTACACGAGCACGACGGAAAGCAACCCCAAGGATTCGGGCTGATCTGGCAGGGCCGGCTGATCTGTTATTATAGTTATGAAACTGATTTAGGAAATGGCTGGGAAGATCAGAGCGTTTATAATGATCCCGAAGAAATGCGGCGAAAAGCTTTGCAGATGGGCGCTAATTTGTTGAGTTACGCATTCATGATCCAGTAGTTTTTTGCCTTTTTAAATAAAAATCCGTCAAATCGAAATTAACGTTATATTCCAAATTTCATCACGTGAATTTCGTTTTTCTAACGTTTGACCCTTACTTTTGTACAACATTTAAGTTCTTAATCCCGCAAGCTTTCCATGTATATTGTTCTTATAGTATTTGTTTTACACTGGTACTTATCTCTCTTCTGTCAAACCTTCTTTTTACACCGTTATTCCGCGCATAAAATGTTCATTATGAGCAAGCCGTGGGAGCGTTTTTTCTATCTGCTGACCTATCTTTCACAAGGCTCTTCATATCTAAGTCCCCGCGCATACGCGATCCTGCACAGAATGCACCACGCTTTCAGTGACACCGAAAAAGATCCGCATTCACCGCATCATACCAAAAACGTATTTACGATGATGTGGGAGACGAAGCACATTTACAATGCAGTACTGCACCGTAAGAGAGCGATTGAAAACCGTTTTGAAAGAAATTATCCGGAATGGAGAATTGTCGAAAAATTGGGTGATTCCTGGTTCTCGCGCATTGGCTGGGTACTGATTTACGTCGCATTTTACGTGCTGGCTTATCTGTATCTGGATATGCACTGGGCGTTTTTCTTCCTCCTGCCGATCCACTTTTTAATGGGACCAATTCACGGCGCAATCGTAAACTGGAGTGGCCACAAATACGGCTATCAGAATTTTGATAACGAAGACAAATCTAAAAACTCGCTTGTATTTGACTTTTTAATGATGGGCGAGCTTTTCCAGAACAATCACCACAAAAGACCAAATTCGATCAACTTCGGAAGCAAATGGTTTGAAGTGGATCCTACCTATCCGGTTATTAAGTTGCTCAACCGATTGAAGATCATCGAAATTCGCAAGAAGCACTAAAAAAACTTTGGCAGACGTGAGATACGCCTGCCAAGTTTGCTTATTAACACCACAAAAAATGAAATTCGATTGAATGTCGGTCAAAGGATTAACTTACTTTCCGCCTTTGTTTCTTCCGACAATACAAATTAATCACCTAATACTTAAGATGGCGTTAATAGCGCGTTAGAATTTGCTTAGAGGTGCGAGAAAGTTAAGCGGAACGTGGTTCCCTTCGGTTGGTTGGGCTGAATAGATATAGTCCCGTTATGCAACTTCACGATCCGATCTACCAGAGACAAGCCTATTCCATAACCTTTAATATTCGCCGTATTGTCACTCCTGAAAAACGGCTGAAACACCAATCCCTGATCTACTGCCGGAATTCCCTTTCCCTGATCTGAAAATCCGATCGTTAGATTTCTGCGCGACGGTTGCAGATATACATTGACTGCGTGATTATCCGAAAATTTACATGCATTGTCCATTAAATTCAGGAATGCAGTTTTAAGTAAAGTCGAATTTCCCGTTACTTCCAGCCAGGTATCGTCTTCGGGTAACTCGTCGAAGTTGAGTAGGATATTGTAAATTGGATTTGCTTCCGCGAGATTGAGGCGACAATCTAGTAACAACTCGTCCACCCGCACTACTTCAGTTAAAAGTTCCCGCTGGTGTTCGCTCACTTTCGCTAGTTCAAGTAATGTATTGGACAGCTGTGCGAGTTCTTCAATATCTTCTAATACAGATGCGATCGTGAGCCTGTATTCCTGCGGGTTCCGCTCTTTCAGCATACTCACTTCCAGCTGTGACCGAATCTTGGTCAGCGGATTTTTCAGTTCGTGCGACACGTTTGCGACAAAGATCTTCTGCATTTGAAATGCCGTTTCAATGCGATCAAGTAACTTATTAAATGTAGTCGTAAGCCGCCCGATCTCGTCTTTTTGGTTTGGCACTTCCAGCCGCATATCCAGCTTTTGAGGCAGGATTCCTTCCACTGAGTTCATTACTTTTGAGATCGGTCGCAAAGCGCGTTTCGAGAAAATCCACCCGACAATTGTTACAATAAAAGTGACGATGAAGAAAAGAACTGTCAGTAAAGTGCTGAGATTGGATAAGTTAGCCTGTCCGTACAAATCCTTCGCACCCAGCATAACCACCGCGCGACCGAAGGGATAATTGTAATACAAACCCACCACCTTGAAATCTCCATCGGTATACCGGATCTGGCCGGCCTTCCGTATTTCGTCCAGCCAATAGTTGGAAACGTGCAGCGATTTGGATTGCGGAATGGTGGGATTGCTGTAAATCAGGCGATTTTTTTCATCGAAAATAAAGGTATTCTCGTCATAGATCAGGTCGCGATTGGTTTCGTCCAGCGCCTTTAAAACTTCGGTATTTACTTGTGGCACTTTCAGTAATAATTCCGCTTGCGACTTGGCTTTGGAGCGAAGGCGGTCGTAGAAATCTTCGGTAACGTTATAATACGAGAAGAAATAGATTGCCAGAAAAGTGATCAGCAGGATACCGCTTACCAGCAGCGAGAACTGAACCGTAAGTCGGGTGCGGATCTGCATAACTTATTCTAATTTAAGCACATAACCCATTCCGAACAGGGTGTGAATGAGTTTCACCGGGTAATCCTTGTCGATTTTTTTGCGAAGATAGTTGACGTAAACTTCGATCACATTTGTGCCGGTATCAAAACCAATATCCCAAACCTGCTCCGCAATTTCGACTTTTGAGATCACCCTTCCCTGATTCCGTATTAAATATACGAGCAGGTTAAATTCACGAGCGGTAAGGTTGATCTTATTGCCGGCGCGATGCACCGTTTTGGCATCAATAGAGATTTCTAGATCTGCGAAACGCAATACCTGCGCCGTGTGGCCCACATTGCCGCCTCGCTTGGTCAGCGCACGAACCCTGGCTAGCAACTCTTTGAATTCGAATGGTTTAACGAGGTAATCGTCAGCTCCCGCATCCAGCCCCGTCACTTTATCGTCGGTACTTCCAAGAGCGGTCAGCATTAAAATCGGCGTCTCATCGCCCCAGCTGCGGATTTCCCGGCAAAGCTCGATCCCGTTGATTCCCGGAATGATAATGTCGCTGATAATCAGCTGGTAGGAGTTGCTTTTAGCCAATTGTTTTCCGATCAGACCGTCATAAGCAATATCTACTTCGTAACCATTTTCTTCCAATCCCTGCTTAATGGATTGCAGTGTTTTCGGTTCATCTTCAATCAATAATAGCTTCATGAGATCGGTAAAAATAGCTCAGACACCTCGTTCCAGTTTGAAACGCGTTTGTATGCAGTTTCCTTCAAATTATGCGGCGCAGAAAATAGTATACCCTGGCCTTTGAATGCAGTCAGGTTTCTGACGTGGTCGTCGATGAGATAGTCAGACTGAATAATGCTCTTATATCCGCAGAACACAATATTTGTCCACGGGATGAAAGAAAAGTGCTTTTTAAGCCAGTCAAATTTATCCCTGAAAGAATTCGGAAATTCCATACAGGCAGTGGCGACGAAAAGCTCGTAAAACTTAGACAATTGGTATACAGTTTCTCCCGCGCCTTCCTTCACTTTGATATCAGCGAAAAATCCCGGCGAGTCCATAATGCGGTGCAGCTTGGTGAGTTGCTTCGGATGAAGTACTTCCCGTAATGCCTTGGGCATCAAATCTTTTTCGGTGAAATTGGTATCAAAATCGTTGAGCACCACATTCACCAGCTTCTCGTGGGTATTGGCCAGCACATCGTCCATATCCAGTGTAAGACGCAGCATTATATCAGGATTCGGTGTGTGTCAAAATTTTCAAGATAGTCGTTAACGCGTTTCAGGAACAACCCGCCCAAAGAACCGTCGACTACTCGGTGATCGTAGGAATGAGATATGAACATTAGGCTTCGGATTCCCAGTAGATCACCCTGCGGCGTTTCGATCACAGCCGGCTTTTTCTTGATCGCGCCAAATGCCATAATCGCCACCTGAGGCTGGACAATAATAGGAGTTCCCATTAAATTGGCGAATGCTCCGATGTTGGAAACAGTATAAGTACCGCCCGCAAGATCGTCAGCTTTGAGCTTGTTCTCGCGTGCTCTTTTGGCCAGTTCATTTACTTTACGCGCCAGGCCAGGCAAGTCGTATTGATCGGCTCGGTGAATAACCGGCACGATCAGGTTACCGTCCGGCAATGCAACCGCCATTCCGATATTGATATCTTTCTTTTTAACGATCTTATCGCCGTCGACAGAAATATTGATCAGCGGATAATCTTTGATCGCCTTTACGACAGCTTCAATGAGAATAGGCGTGAACGTAATGCTGTCTCCCGACTTTTTCCGGTACTCATTTTTCACATGCTCGCGCCACTGCACCACCGGCGTCATATCCGTTTCTATAAAGGAAGTTACGTGAGCTGAAATCCGCTTGGAATCCACCATCCGCTGCGCGATCATCTTGCGCATCCTGTCCATTTCGATGATATCGCTGCTGCCGTTCATCGAGGTGGCGACCGGAGCTGGCTGCGGTTTAGCCTTCCTGTTTTCCAGGAATGCGATAATATCGTTTTTGGTAACGCGGCTTTCCAGCCCCGAACCATGTATTTCTGCCAGTTCCGCCGCGCTAATATCTTCTTCTTTCGCAATGCTCAATACCAGTGGAGAGTAAAACTGGCTGTTGCCTGATGCATTGGGGGTATTATCGCGTTTTTTACTGATTACCTGTTCGAACTCATTTTCAAGTTGCTCGGCGATTGCAACCTCTTCCACTGGCTCACTTTTCGGCTCGGTAGCTGGCTCAGCCGGCGAAATGCGAGATTCGCCCGGCGTATCGTCGTCTACTTCAATATGCGCCACCGGATTTCCAACCGGCACTACGTCATTTTCCTTGACAAGCCATTTTGCAATTTTGCCCACATAAGGACAAGGTACTTCGGTATCCACCTTATCCGTAGCAACTTCAAGAATAGAATCATCGATTGCGACGCTGTCACCCTCTTTTTTGAGCAGGTGCAAAACCGTACATTCCATGATACTCTCGCCCATTGAAGGCATTACCATTTCTAATATTTTCATACTGATTATATTAACCGGCAAAAAATGCCGCCTGCAATGAATCTTATCCCTGAACGATCAGATTACTTTTCAGGATCGTTTTCCGCAAAAGGTTGAGGGCATAAGAAGATGTCAATTCAATATTTATCTTTCTGTCGTTTCTGAGGCTGAGAAGCTGGGTAAAAGTTTCATTCGGCGTCGCGCAGGCGATCCAAACTGTCCCTACCGGTTTATCAGGAGTGCCACCATCCGGGCCGGCGATTCCCGTTGTGGCTATTGCAAATGTAGTATTGAGTACTTTTCGTGCACCTTCGGCCATTTCGCGGGCAGTTTGCTCACTTACTGCCCCAAATTCGAGAAGTGTCTCTTGTTTCACTCCCAACACATTCATTTTAACGGCATTACTATAACTCACCACCGATCCTTCAAAATACTGAGATGAGCCCGATACGCTTGTGATCCTGCTGGCTACATAGCCTCCTGTGCAGCTTTCGGCGGTACCGAGTGTTGCATTGTTTTCTTTCAATAAAGACCCTACCACCGTTTCAAGTTCGTCGAGATCGTAGCCGAATATGAACTCTTCGATCAGGGGCGTGACTGCGGAAACCTGTGCTTGCAAATCCCTGTCAAGCATTGCCTGATCTGTCCCCGTTCCGGTAAGGCGCAGCCGAACCTGCCCGAAATGCGGCAGGTAAGCCAGCTTAATATGTTCAGGAAGAGCAGTTTCCCAGTCTGCAATTTTTTCTGCAAGAAAGGATTCCCCGATACCAATCGTGCGGATTGATTTATGCTGGATGATGGTTGTCGAAAATTTTGCTTTCAGTCTGGGCAGGATTTCGTGTTCCATCAGATTTTTCATCTCATAAGGAACCCCCGGAAGCGAAACATACACTACATTATCTTTTTCGAACCACATTCCAGGCGCCGTTCCCCAAAGATTTGGTATGTAGGTACAGTTTTTTGGAAGTGCCGCCTGTTGGATATTTAATTCGGTCATCACGCGGCCGCGCTTTGCAAAGAAGGAAGTTACAAGAGCAAGTGCGTCCTGATTGATTTCGAGTTCGGTACCAAAATATTCGCAGAATGTGTGTTTTGTGATATCATCGCGGGTAGGGCCGAGGCCGCCGGTTACAATGATCACGCTGGCCCGCTGGCTCGCTTCGGTAAATGCACTCAGGATATCCTGCTTATTGTCGCCGACCGATGTTTTGCGCGTCGGGCGAATGCCAATGTCAGTTAATTGAGTGCCAATCCATTGGGTATTGGTGTCGATAATCTGACCAAAAAGAATTTCGTCGCCGATGGTAATTATTTCAGCCCTGGTAGAAGAAATCATCTTGTTGAAATGGATTGTTAAGAACCGTTAATTCCCAAAAATAAGTAAAATTAATCGTTATTGAGTACGTTTGAGGCTTAGTACAATGTCAACCAATTCTTTTGTAATGAAACATAAAATTATAGTTATAACGTTGCTTTCGCTGCTTTGCGGCCCCGTTTCGATGGCGCAGTTTAACCTGGGCAAAGCACTTGACAAGCTCAGTGGAAAAGACACCGGGCTGGGTGAGAACGAGATCGTGCAGGGTTTGAAACAGGCTTTGAATGTCGGTATAAGTAATGGGTCGGCCGAGGCTTCCAAAGTGGATGGGTTTTTTAAAAATGAGTTGATCAAAATTGCAGTGCCGCCCGAGGCTCAGAAAGTCGCAGAAACTTTGCGGAGAATGGGGTTGGGCGATCAGGTTGATAAATTTACGCTTTCACTTAACCGTGCCGCCGAAGATGCCGCAAAGAAATCAAAGCCGATTTTTGTGAAAGCAATTACTTCCATGACAGTACCCGATGCACTTGGGATTTTGAAAGGTCAGGATGATGCTGCGACTCAATACCTTAGAAAAAGTACGAATGATGAGTTGTTCAAAACCTTCTTTCCGGTTGTAGATAGTACATTGAATCTGAATAAAGCGACTGAATATTACACCGATATCGTCAATACCTACAACCAAATACCTTTGGTTAAAAAAGTAAACCCGAATTTGAAGGAATATGCAACCCAAAAAACGATCGACGGGCTGTACGTACTGATAGCGCAGGAGGAAAAGAAAATTCGTGAAGACCCGGGAGCGCGCGTGACGGACCTGTTGAAAAAGGTTTTCAGTAAATCGGGAAAATAGCGTCAACAGGCTTTCGTAAAGGCTTAATGCTTACTTTTGCTGAAAATTAACACCGTTATGAAAAAATCAGAAATCCATTTCACCGTTGAACTTGACGATAAAAATATACCGGAAAAGATATTCTGGGAGGCTACCGATAATCCGAACGAAGGGATCAACGATACCCGCGCGATCGCAATAGCAGTTTGGGACCACTACCACAGAGGTACGCTCAAAATCGACCTTTGGACAAAGGATATGGAGGTTTTCGAAATGAAAAGATTCTATATTGAATTAATGAGCGGGATCGCAGATACCATGCTGACAGCAACCAGCGACCGCGTTATGGCTGAGGCTATTGAAGGCTTGTGCGAAACGCTTAGCAGAAATCTGGACGAGGAAATGAAGGCTGCGAAATAGTTAGCTTTTCAGTGCTTCCCGATCTTTCTTAGGCAAACTCGCCACTACGAGATCGTACGAATCTTTTACCCAAGCAAACAAAGTTTCACTTGGAATACTGCCAGTAACATTCACAGTATTCCAGTGTTTCTTATTCATATGCCAACCAGGGACTACGTCCGGATATTCTTCTCTCAACTCTACTGCTTTTTCAGGATTACACTTTGCATTAAAGCCAAAAGTCGGTGAGTCCAGCGAGGTTAGCAGAAATACCTTTCCCTTTATTTTAAATACCAGTGTATCAGGTCCGAAGGGTAATTCTTCGGTCACTTCCGGTAATTGTAAGCAGTAGTCACGGAGCGTTTCTAAATTCATCTTGTAAGTGCTCTGATAATCATTACAATTACGCAGATAAGGAACATTACAATTGAAATGCGATTGATCCCGTGCATCATGCGCAGGTTAAATGAGTCTGGCGAGTTGGGATCTTTTTTCTTGAAGACACGTACGAAATAGTAAAATACGTCACCCAGCTGAAAGTACTTTTTCATAATTTTTTCTGATTGTTGCTTTTTATTAAACCAAAACTTCACGCTCGCTGGGTTCGATCCAGCGGCCATCCTCCCGAATAAGCTCAATCAGTTCCTCCACCGCTTTCGCAGCTGTAACCGATCTTTTAATCACTTCTTGGCCTCGGTAAAGGGCAATTTTGTCCTTTCCCATTCCCACATAACCATAATCTGCGTCGGCCATTTCGCCTGGTCCATTCACAATGCAGCCCATAATACCGATTTTTACGCCTTTTAAATGCTCAGTATGCTTGCGGATCATCGCGGTTGTTTCCTGTAAATCAAAAAGTGTTCTCCCGCACGAAGGACAAGAAATATATTCTGTTTTCGACATCCTTGTCCGAGCCGCCTGCAAAATACCGAATGCGATATTATTGTAGGCAGCTGCTGCCACGAGCTTATCATCGTGCAGTGTTTCCGCCGGAAAACGAGGGGATACCATCGCGCCGTCACCGAATCCGTCGACGAGCAGGCCGCCGATATCGGTAGCTGAATATAAGGTAAGCTTGTCACCCAGATCGGTTTCATAGCCGCGCTGGATAATCACCGGCGCCTTAATTTTCAGTGTAACGAGTTTGTAAAAGAACCGCCGCAATTCTGGCATTGCATGCTTATTTTCACTCAAAATCACCAGTACAGCATTACTGCGCTCGCGAATGCCTTCGAGGAAGTTCTGGTCAAGAGAATGAATATTACCTACTATAAAATTGAGCTGTTCTGAAATCAATCCGTCTGCATTGGCGGTCCATTCTGTTGCTTCAAATAGCGGGAACTTGTTGTTTTTTTCCGGATGTAGCGCCCATTGTTCGTAATCCAGGATCTCTTTTAGTCCATTCGGTAACATGAACGGAACGGGGTTTTTGCCGGTGTATATGTAATCTGCGCCGAGATCGTTCATCGCCCACTTGTCGGGAACTGGCAGGAAAAAGTGGCCAATGCTTTTCAGATCGGCCAGGTTCTGAACCGGAATAGCCGAATAGTCGGCGATCACGCGGGGTACGTTCAAATGCCCGATATTATTTACTTCTCTTGTTTCTCTTCTGATGTATTGAAATGGGTTGATCGGGCAGGTTTCTACGGGCTCGATCGGCTGGTGCGGCACGCGGTTTGTGTATCTTTCTATCAATGCACGCGCCACAGGTGCTTCTTTTTCAGGCGCTTCGGTTAGCGATACTCTAACAGTATCTCCCAGTCCGTCTTCCAGCAAAGTGCCAATACCAACCGCCGACTTAATGCGGCCGTCTTCCGCTTCGCCAGCTTCGGTCACGCCCAAATGCAACGGATAAGGTTTCAAACCTTCCTGATCGAGGCGCTGCACCAGCAGGCGATATGCTTCCACCATGACCTGGGTATTGCTGGATTTCATCGACAATGCAATATTGAAATAGCCTAGCTCTTCGCAGATCCGCAAAAATTCCAGCGCGGATTCGACCATTCCAAGCGGCGTATCTCCATATCGGCTCAAAATCCTGTCGGACAAAGAACCATGATTGGTGCCAATTCGCATCGCAGTGCCATATTCCTTGCAAATTTTCACCAGCGGAATAAATTTTTCCCTGATCCTTTCCAGCTCCGCTGCATAGGAAGCGTCTGTGTAATCTATAATTTCAAAACGTTTTTTATCGGCGTAGTTACCCGGGTTGATCCGTACCTTTTCCACGATCCTGGCAGCTAGTTCGGCCGCATTTGGCGTAAAGTGAATATCAGCGATCAGCGGGACGTGAATGCCCATTTTATGTAAACCGTTCCTGATATTTTCCAGATTCTGCGCTTCCTTCACGCTTGGCGCGGTGATCCTCACGTATTCGCAGCCTGAATCAACCATTCTAACTACTTCATCAATAGAGCCTTGCGTGTCCATTGTGTCCACGGTTGTCATCGACTGCACGCGAATAGGGTAGTCGGAGCCCATTGGCAGGTCTCCGATGTGAATGGTGATTGTTTTTCTGCGTTCGTAGGCTGTCAGTGATGGACAGTAGAGATTGGTTTTCGTTTCAGAAGGTGTGATGATCATGGGATTTTTAATGAGATCCAGCGGCCACAAAGGTCTGAAAAGAATAACAGAAACGGAATTACAATCGTGCGTTTTTACACATTTGCATCTTCGATCACGGTACCGGAATCTACGGTTATAATGTAGCTCTTACCTCCTTGTTGCTCAATTGCTTCCGCAACTTCTTCTGCTTTTTGAGGCGCATATACAAACATACAGCCGCCTCCGCCAGAGCCGTTTATTTTTCCTCCCAATGCGCCAGCCTGTAAAGCTGCGTCCATCATGCGTTCGATTTTGGGCGTGGAAGTGCGCTTGTAATCGCGCAGATTTTTGTAATGCTTATATAGAAGGTCGCCGAAGGTCATGTCAAATGCAGGGTCAGCTGCTTCATCCGGACTCTGGCTGAGGAGTTTTTTACCTTGCAGCAGAATATCTCTGTCTTCAATATTTGCTTTCAACAGCCCCAATTCGTCTTCCGAAAGAATATTTCGATAGTCCTTCAAATCCTCAGACGGAGCATTGAATATCGAAAAATGCGGATTAGATAAAGTTATTTTTCTGATCACCTCCTCCATTCCAAACCTGCATCTGGCCAGGATCCCGAGTGTATCTTTTGGTTCAAGTGAATCGCCCAGGACAAATGTGCCGAGCTTTGGGGTCAGCGTTTCAACCTTAATCTCCGGCGTAGATTCCAGATAAATCACGTTTCCGATCGCCGTAGAGTAATGATCCATCATACCTCCGGGTTCACCGAATTCGAGCACTTCGGCTGCATTCGCAATTTCACCCAGTTCTTTTTGTGAAAAATTGACCGGGTTGTCACTCATTTTATCCAGAAAATGAGCCCAGGAAACGATTAGTGCAGAAGAGCTGGAAGTTCCTGAGTTGATCGGGATGTTGCCGGAAATGTTGCATTCAAATCCTTTCGAAAACCTTAAACCTTTACGCTTCAATACATTAATCGTACTGCGGAAATAGTCCCGCTGCATCACGTACGGGAATGTAGTCAGGAGCGAAAATTCCTGCCTCAAACCTAAATCAGGTAAATTGAGAATGACCTTGTCGTCGTTCCTGTAAGTGCCTTCAATGCCTATTCTGCGCGAAATCGCCGCTGCTATAACTGGCAGTCCAAGATAATCCTGATGTTCACCAAAAAGA
Organism: Dyadobacter sp. CY343; assembly: GCF_021390335.1. Lineage (GTDB taxonomy): Bacteria > Bacteroidota > Bacteroidia > Cytophagales > Spirosomataceae > Dyadobacter. The sequence continues at coordinate 87,218 of NZ_JAJUXK010000003.1, forward strand.
CAAATGCGGCCGGGAGTGGATATCCTCATCAATTACCAGCTTTTCTTTTTGTGACCAAACAGGCCGAAATAAAGGATAAACAGATAAAGCGGAAGCATGATCCAGTAAGCCTGCTGCGTGCTGCCGATAGAGTCAGCAATGCCGCCGTAAACCAGCGGAAGAATAGCCCCGCCGGAAATACCCATTACCAATAGGGCAGAAGCAGTTTTTGTAAATTTGCCCAACCCACTGAGCGACAAAGGCCACAGTGCAGGCCAGATCACCGCATTTGCAAAACCCAGTACGGCAATACAAAGTACTGAAGTGAAACCGGTTGAGTTCACCGCAACCAGCGTCACGATCACACCGAGTATCGCACAAAATTTAAGATAAGCCTGCTGCGAAACGTATTTCGGGATCAGTACCACGCCCAGAATATATCCGAACATCATACCATATAATGTATAGGTGCCAAAAAGTCGGGCTTCTTCTTCGGCAAAACCAAGGTCAATACCATAGCTGATGATCGTATCACCCGCAATTACTTCCACACCCACATAACAGAACAAGGCAATTACGCCCATTACCAGGTTTGGAAATTGAAGTACACTCGTCTTATTTACGACCACTTGGGACGAAGTAATATCTGCCGGCTCCTCTTCCTCTTCACTTACTTCCACTAAGCCTTTCGACATCCGGATCATAATTGCAGTTATAACCAAAACTACCGTGAGCACAATGTACGGAGTCACTACCTTGTCCAGTTCGTCTTTTGGATCAACAGACGAGGCGCCTGCGAGCAGCAACTGACCGAATATCAGCTGACTGATCACACCAGCCGTTTTGTTGGCAATACCCATGATACTGATACGCTGGGCTGCACTATTGCGCGGACCAAGGATTGTAACATACGGATTGGAAGCAGTTTGCAGCACAGTTAAACCGATACCGATTGTAAAAAGACCTACCAGAAAAAGTCCGTAAGACGCCATCGAGGCAGCCGGAATGAATATCAAAGTACCCGCTGCCATCACAAGGAGAGCCAGCGACATACCGTTTTTAAATCCCGTCTTTTTGAGAACGATCGAGGACGGGATCGCCATTAATGTATAGGAAATAAAGAATGCGAAAGTGACCAGATAGGAACTGGTGTTATCAAGAGAAAATGCCTTTTTGAAGAAACTGATCAGTGTTCCATTTACCCAGGTCACAAAACCCATGATGAAGAAAATGACGCCAATGATTAAGAGGGGAACCAGGTAGCTATTTTTTTTGCTCATTTAAATGTTTGTTAATGGGTTGTCCGGGTTTATACGTGGGGAAATTTAACTTTTTGTATACAATACTGCATAATCGCAATTAAGGGTATCCTTTATTCTGCGTTTGGCCGCAATTTACATGCAATAAGCAGTTTTTTATTTTTTTTACGAATTAAAAAAATCTCCCTGCAACCGCTGTCTGACTTCAAGATTTTCTCACCACGTGAACAATTTATCCTGAAACGTCGTTTATCCAGAGCAAGTGACTCCGATGAGCATTTCACGCAGGCTCGAAGCTTTAAATGTGTTGGACACATACTTTGTTACGACATTTAAAGTATTTAACATTTTAAGTGATTTACAATATGGTTCAAAAGGTGGCTGTGTTCCGAAAGGAGCATTTCAATGCGGCTCATCGTCTTCATAACCCTGAGTGGTCGGAAGAGAAAAACGAAGCAGTATTCGGTAAATGCAACAACCCCAATTTTCACGGGCACAATTACGAGCTGATTATTCAGGTGACGGGCGAAGTCAATCCCGACACCGGCTATGTGATTGATATGAAGATCCTTAGCGATATTGTGAAAGAATCTGTGTTGGACAGGTTTGATCATAAGAACCTCAATCTCGACGTACCCGAATTCCATTCCCTCAACCCCTCCGCTGAAAATATAGCGATCGTTATACATTCTATTTTAAGACCTAAAATTGATTCGGGGCTCGACCTGAAAATCAGACTATATGAAACCGAACGGAACTTTGTCGAATATCCCGCCAGCTGATCTTTTGGATCTGGAAGAGATTGGTGACGATCACGTATTTAACTCCATTGAAACGCCACTTAGGAAGGATGCTTTCGCTATGGAGGATGAGGTGAAAATCGACCTGATAGAGAAGCATTTCAGGCACATTATGGAAATAATGGGGCTTGATCTGACTGACGACAGTTTGAAAGGAACTCCAAAAAGGGTTGCTAAGATGTATATTAAGGAGGTTTTCAGCGGTCTGGATCCAAAGAACAAACCAGCTGTTACGCTTTTTGATAATAAATATAAATACGATCAGATGCTGGTCGAAAAGGATATTGCGGTATTCTCCAACTGCGAGCACCACTTCGTACCTATTTACGGAAAAGCGCACGTAGCCTACATTTCCAGCGGAAAAGTGATCGGACTATCGAAACTGAACCGGATCGTTGAATACTATTCAAAACGCCCGCAGGTTCAGGAAAGATTAACTGTCCAGATCGCGAACGAGCTGAAACAAGCATTACAAACCGAAGATGTCGCCGTAGTGATCGACGCGCAGCACATGTGCGTCCAATCCCGCGGAATCCGCGACTCCGGCAGTTCTACAGTTACTGCTTATTATGGTGGAAAGTTTGAGAATGAGGGGACTAAGAAAGAGTTTTTGAGTTATTTGGGGATGTGACTCCTACCCCCAAACCCCCTGGGAGGGGGCTTTGCTCTTACCCCCAAACCCCCTGGAAGGGGCTTAGCCTTTTTCATTCCCAGTATTTCTACCACTGTCACCCGGAGCGTAGCCGAAGGGGACGTGCAGCATGTCCCTTCGACTACGCTCAGGGTGACAGAGAATAGAGGCTCAGGGTAATAAAGAAGTCATACCAAAAAGAGGATTCGCAATCAATGCGAATCCTCTTTTTGGTATCAAACAATAAAATAGCCCCCTCCCAGGGGGTTGGGGGTAAAAATGCCGAATGTCGGCAACAAAAATTTTAAACCATCGGCCCAACTCTCTCCAACAATGCTTTCGTAGCCTTGATACCTTCGCGTTCTGAAAGCTTGCTTCCTTCGTATTCAATACCGGCAATGCCTTTGAAACCAGCGTCTTTTACGATTTTCAGGATTTTGGTGTAGTCTGTTTCGATACAGTTTCCTTTTTCGTCAAAATCATAAGTTTTTGCACTTACTCCTTTTGCGAAAGGCATTAGTTCTTTTGTACCCTGATATCTGTCGTAAGATTCTTCACAGCCGCTGGCGCTTCTTTTGATACAGAAATTGCCAAAATCAGGCAGTGTACCTACGTTTTTCAAATTCACCTGCTTCATCACGCCCGAAAGCCACTGGCCGTTTGACGACGAACCACCGTGGTTTTCAACGATCACATTGATACCCGTTTTCTTCGCGAACTCTCCCAATTTACCCAAACCTTCAACCGCTGCTTTGGCGATTTCCTCGTTTGAACCTTTTCCGAATGCATTGACGCGGATCGTTTTGCAACCAAGGTATTTCGCAGCTTCAACCCATTTGTAGTGGTTTTCAACAGCTTTGTTACGCACTGCCGCATCCAGTTCGCCCAATCCGCCTTCGCCGTCGATCATGATCAAATGCGCAGTAACGCCATTGTCTTTTTGTCTTTTGATCAGGTCGTTCAGGTAAGTTTTGTCTTCCGCTTTGTCTTTGAAAAACTGGTTTACGTACTCGACAATCGATATTCCGAACTCTTTTTTGGCCAGTTCAGGGAAGTCCATGTTTGTCAGTTTTTTGGCAAACAGTTCTTTATGGAGCGACCATTCAGCGAGGGAAATGTCAAACCAAAGCTTTTTTGCAGGCTCAGCTGCAAAAAGATCGGTAAAAGCGGTTGCAGCAAGCGCAGTTGCTCCTGCCTGTTTAAGAAAATCGCGTCGTGAAACGTACATTTTAGGTAGAATTTAGATTAAAAGTTTATTCTTGGATATTGATCTTGGCCTCCGTATAGAGCTTTTCATTCTTCACCAGCTTCGCCGAATCCCACTCGATATCCTGCACAAAAGCGTGTTGACGTACCGGGCAATCGTCGATCCTGCAAAAATAGCAGCATTGGAAAAGACAAGGATCCGCGTGAACGAAAATCTCCGTTTCGCCGGTGTGGTTGTCTTTCAGGGTGTTTTCAAAGTTATGAATTGTTTCGTGGACTTTTTGAAGTTCCCAATAATAGGGAAGCGTCAAATGGCAGTCAATATGCAGGTCGGAACCGTATTGCTGCACGCGCAGGTTATGAACGTCAATCCAATCCTTCTTCTTGTTCTTCTTTAAGGTTTGCACCACTTTTTCAAGCAAAATTTCATCCGTGGCATCCATTAAACCGGCCACCGACTTACTCGCCAGCTGAAAACCGTTGTAAGCCAGAAAAGCACCGAAGAAGAGCGATGCAACGCTGTCGATCCAGTCGTAGCCTGTCAGAATGATCAGACCAACACTCACAATAAGTATCGCGCTACTCACACTGTCCGACATCAAATGCCTTCCATCGGCGATCAGTGCCAGCGAGTTAGCCTTTTTGCCCTCGGTCAGCAGCTTGTAGCCGATTACCGTATTGACCAGAATCGTAAACAATATAAATCCCGAACCTTGCAGCAGATTTTGAATAGGAGCGGGGTTCATCAGCCGCTGCACTGCTTCAATAATAATGAAGAGCGAGGCTATTACGATTAGCGCGCCTTCGAAACCGGCGGAGAAAAACTCGATTTTTCCGTGTCCGTAAGGGTGGTTGCGATCTTTGGGCTGGGCTGAAAGGTATATGCTGTAAAAAGCAAAACCACTGGCAATTACATTGATAATTGATTCCAGCGCGTCGCTTAAAATCGCATTCGAAGAGGTCAGATAATAGGCGAAAAATTTCAGTCCTGTCAGCAGAATGCTGGCTACAAAAGACAGCAGTATGAGACGTTGTTTTCGCTTATTTTGGTTTATTTGCATCTGGGATCTGAAATTCCGGTCCTAAAATTACTAAGAAATTGCGGGTTATGTCCACAGAAAATAACTGGAAAACACTTTCGTCCCAAACTGTATATGAAAACGCCTGGCTGGAATTGAGTCACCGGGATGTGATCAATCCATCTGGCAACAAAGGCATTTACGGACTGGTAAAATTTAAGAATCAGGCGATTGGAGTCATACCTGTAGACGCGGAAGATAACATTTACCTGGTAGGACAATACCGTTACGCGATCGATGAATATTCCTGGGAAATTCCCGAAGGCGGCGGCGTTTTAGGTGCCGACGGACTCGATGCTGCCAAGCGAGAGCTCAAAGAAGAAACCGGTTTGGTGGCCGCTAAGTGGACCAAGCTGGCCCGCATTCACACTTCCAATTCTGCCACGAACGAAGAAGGTTTCCTTTATATAGCAGAGGAATTATCCCAGCAGGAAGCCGAGCCGGAAGAAACGGAAGTTTTACAGGTAAGAAAAGTACCTCTGGCTGAGGCTGTGGAAATGGTAATGCGTTCCGAAATCACAGATTCACTGTCTGTCTGCGCGATTCTGATGACAGCCAGGTTGAAGGGGATCTGATATGCTGGAATCGCTATTTTACGGCACGCTCACCGGCATTGCATTGTGTCTTACTTTCGGGACTGTATTTTTTTCGCTCGTTCAAAATAGCGTAGACAATGGATTCTGGGCAGGTGTAAAGATTTCATTCGGCGTTTTTGTCTGCGATATTATTTTCGTTTTTTTTGCCATTTTCGGCACCGCACTTTTACCTGATATACCCAATTTTAAACAGTATATGGCGGGCGCCGGTGTGGTTTTCCTGATTGTTCTCGGATTGAGCAATCTCATTAAAGGGCAGCCCAGGATCGCTTATCCGCAAACAAGTCTCGGAAATCTGGTCTATTATTTTACAACCGGGTTTTTGTTAAATGGATTAAATCCCGTGAACTTCATCAGCTGGGTTACGATCGCATCCTATATCAGGACCAACCTGCATTACGATATGAACCAGGTGTTACTTTTTTTCGGGGCGAGTGTAGTGGCAGTATTTCTGGTAGAATGCGGGATTGCATTTTCGGCGCAGCGGCTCAAAAGACTATTTACGCCGCGGGTGGTGACCGTATTTAACAAAGTGACAGGCGTGGTTTTTATTCTCATCGCCTGTCAGATCGCTTATACCAATTTTATTAAATAGCTATTCAGCTAAATATCCCTGACTTTTCAGGAAGCTTTTCCAATCGTCGATCAGGAAGTTTTTGAATACGCGCGGAAACTTGTGCTGGCCGCCCATTTTACCTTTTGATTTCATCCAATCGTAAAAAACCTGATTCGGCAGCACAGTGACAAATATTTCCTGCAATGCATGCCGCCGCTCCACCGCGTAATCGTCGTTTAGCTCAGATAATTTTGCGTCCAGTTTTTTCTTCAAAACCTCAGTGTCCACATCTTTTTCTTCGACACCAATATACCATTGGTGCGCGAACATAGTGCCGTGCTCCACGCCGCTTACCGTAAACTCCTTGACAGTCAGTCCCATTTCATCAGAAACCAGATCGATCGCCTTGTTCATATTATCCACCGAAAGGTGTTCCCCACAAAGGCTCAGGTAATGCTTGGTTCGCCCTGTAATGACGATTTCACCCTTTGTTTTATCAATAAACTTGATGGTATCGCCGATCAGGTACCTCCATGCACCAGCACAGGTTGAGAGCAGCAATGCATATTCTTTCCCTTCCTCCACCTGATCGATCATCAGCGTTTCAGGATTCGCTTGCATTGTACCTTCGGAGTCGAAGTTTTCCTGCGTGAATGGGATAAATTCAAAAAATAGCCCGTTATCGCACACCAGCTCCATTCCCTGCGCATTGGGCCGGGTTTGGTAAGCTATAAATCCTTCGGAAGCGAGGTAAGTGTTAATGTAGATCAGCGGGCGGGCGAGTAGCTTTTCAAATCCTTTTCGGTAGGGTTCAAAAGAGACGCCGCCGTGACCGAAAACGCGCAGGTTCGGCCAGATATCGTGAATGGTTTTCACCTTATAATGGTCAATGATCTTTTCCATTAAAAGCTGGATCCACGCGGGAACGCCCACTATAAAGCCGATATCCCATTCGTGCGCCTGCTTGGTAATTTCTTCAAGCTTCAACGCCCAGTCTTTCTGCGCAGCGATTTTTTCTCCGGGCTTGTAATAGGGACGAAACCAATATGGGATCTGTTTGGCCTGGATTCCGCTCAAATCTCCTTCAAAATGCTTGTCCTGATCGTTGAGATTTGTGCTTCCGCCGAGCATTAAGAATCCTTTTTCGTACAGATCGTCGGGAAGGTCTTTGTAATTGCCGAGTGACAGGATCTGGCGGATACTCGTTTTTTGCATCGCCCGGGACATTGCTTTCGTCACCGGAATATGCTTGGTAGAAGCCTCGGAAGTGCCCGAGCTTAATGCGTAATACTTGATCTGGCCCGGCCAGCAAACGTCCTTTTCTCCCTCGATAGACTTATGCCACCATTCGTTGAATATCTTATTGTAGTCGTACACAGGCACCGAACGTTTGTATAGTTCGTAAAAAGCCCCTTTTTCACCAAATAAGATAGAAGATAGCAGCTCGTCGAAATTGTATTTCTCACCAAATTCAGTGTAGCGCGCCTTCGCCAGCAACTTGGCCAGTGTCTTTTTTTGCTGTTGCTGCAGCGTAGCCTTTCTTCTGTTGGCGAATATGTTGCTGTAATGAATGCCTCTCTTTAATATGCTCCCTACTAATGCCATAGTTGATTGATGATTACAGATCCCAGGACGAAAGCTGATTCAGCGCTTCGTAGCCTGTGAGATCATATTGACAAGGGACAACCGAAACATAATTGTTATCGAGCGCCCAAACATCCGTATCTTCTTTTTCTGTGTCAAAATTCACGAACTCGCCCGCCATCCAGAAATAACCCCGTCCATTCGGGTCGACGCGGTAGTCGAATTTTTCCTGCCATTTTGCGTGCGCCTGTCTGCATACTTTGACTCCTTTCAAAGGCAGGTCGCTTTTTGCCGGGATATTTACATTCAATGCGATCCCATTCGGGATCCCGTTTTTAATAGCCTCTTCTGTAATAGATTTCACAAACGGTACCGCGTGACTGAAATCGGCATCTTCCCGAAAATCACACAATGAAAATCCAATCGCCGGGATACCTTCAATCGCCGCCTCGATTGCCGCCGACATCGTCCCCGAATAAAGCACATTGATCGAATTGTTGCTTCCGTGGTTGATCCCGCTTACGACCAGGTCCGGTTTCCGGTTGAGGAGAATATGGTGCTTTGCGATCTTCACGCAGTCGGCCGGTGTGCCGGAGCATTCATATTCATCTACATTCTCAAAAATATGCGTGGAGTATAATCTCAAAGGTTCACCGATCGTAATGGCGTGTCCCATTCCTGACTGAGGGCTATTCGGCGCGACAACTACTACTTCGCCAAGCTCCTGCATGATCTCTACCAGTGTCCGGATCCCTTTGGAAGTAATCCCGTCGTCATTAGTAACTAAAATGAGGGGTTTCATATATTTCTACTTATCGAAAACGGGCATATTGAAGCGCCGTTGCTGCGATGAAGTAATGCTGGTTTTTAAGGTTAATAAATATTTATTTGCAGTTTTAAGCGCTAAATTTAAGCAATATGCCTGCATTCTCAATAAAGCACGCTAACGTAGCCGATATACCGGAGATCATTTCCATCCAGGAAAAAACCTGGGAACCTACTTATGGTGAAATCCTTACGAAGGAACAGATCGACTATATGTTTGATAAAATATATTCTCCGGGGGCACTTAAAGAACAGATGCTGGGAGGCCAGCATTTCCTGCTATTGCTGAATGAAACCCGGCCGGAAGGCTTTGCATCCGTAGCCGAAGAAGAACCTGAAAAGTTTAAGTTACATAAAATATACGTACTTCCTTCCACGCAGGGGACAGGCGCGGGCAAATTCCTGTTACAGGAAGCCGAAAACTTCGTGAGAGGCGCCGGCGGAAAAGTTTTAGCATTGAATGTCAACCGATTCAATAAAGCCAGGCACTTTTACGAAAAGCAGGGCTATACCGTCACCGGCGAAAAAGATATTCCGATCGGCCCGTACTGGATGAATGATTTTATTCTGGAAAAAACTCTTTAAAGTGGCTGTGTCTGCTGCGCCAGCTTCATTTTCTTAATGTTCTTCTTCTGACTTTTCAATCCCTGCAAAGGATGATAATGGTTGCTCTGGCTCACATAATAGCCAGTCCCGTCATAAATACGCTTGCCCGGATGCGCCTTGCATTCGGCTGAACAGGCGCCTTCCATTTCCTCCCCGCACTTCTCGCAAACCGGCACGTGCGTGTTGCATTCCGCATTTGCGCAGTTGATCATCCGGTCGCAGGGTTCGTTGCAAATGTGGCATTTGGAGATCACAGTCGGGTTAATGCTGTTTACATCCACCGTGATCCTATTGTCGAAAACGTAGCATTTCCCGTCGAAATTCTCTCCGCCTTCTTCCAGCCCGTAGCGGATAATACCGCCGTGGAGCTGGTACACATCCGTAAATCCCTGGTCTAGCAGGTAGGCGCTCGCTTTCTCGCATTTGATCCCGCCCGTGCAATAAGTGACGATTTTTTTATCCTTCAAATGCTCAATTTCATGAATATGATCGGGCAGCTCGCGCAGGTTATGCATATCAAATGTGATCGCACCCTTGAACTTGCCGACTTCATGCTCGTAATCAGAACGCATATCCACCAATACTACATCAGGATCATTGATCAGCTTCTTGAATTCAGCCGGTTCGAGGTGTTTTCCGGTTTTTTCCAGCGGATTAACAGGCAGGTCGGAGTTGACGATTTCGTCTTTCACGCGTACGTGCAGCTTTTGAAAAGCCACTTTATCATGCTCCTCAACCTTAAACTGAACGTGACTGAAACGCTCGTCGGAGCGCACGTAATTCATATATGTTTCACAATCCTCAGGCGTACCGGAAACTGTCCCGTTCAATCCCTCAGGCGCCACGATAATGCGGCCCAGCAGGTTGTGTTGCACGCAAAATACGTGATGTTCGTCCCGGTAAGTTTCGGTGTCTGCAATAGGAGAGTAGCAATAATATAGGATTACCCTGTACGGCTTCATTTCAATGGTATTGGTAAAATTATAAGCGGAATTCGAGCGCAAATATACGAATCCCACAACTTCAACGAAAATCAAAAAGCGGCAGTTCGAACTCTGACCGAAATACATACTTTTGCAAATCGCACTCAATCTTAAATCTCAACATAAACAGTTATGCACATTGCAATCATCGGGAATATCGGTGCCGGAAAAACCACGCTGACCCAGATGCTGGGCGAATATTACAAGTGGGATGTGATGTACGAGGCCGTGGAAGGTAATCCCTATCTCGCTGATTTTTACCAGGATATGGATCGCTGGGCATTCAATTTGCAGATATTTTTCCTGAACAGCCGTTTCGCCCAGGTGCAGCAGATCCGCGCTACCACTTACGCCACGATCATCCAGGACCGCACTATTTACGAGGACGCGTACATTTTTGCAAGAAATTTATACGAATCGGGTGTGATGACCGAGCGCGATTATCAGACTTACCAGCTGCTTTTTAAGTCTATTATCAACACCGTTTCCCAGCCAGACCTGCTGATTTATCTCAAAGCAGGTATTCCAAAACTTGTTTCGCAAATTAAGAAACGCGGAAGGAAGTTTGAAGAAGATATTTCAACAGAATACCTCTCCAACCTCAACCATTACTACGAAGATTTTGCGAAGCATTACGACCACGGGAAGATCATAGAAATTGATGTAAACCAAATGGATTTTGCCGCCAATCCGGAAGATTTCAGTACAATAGTCGGGTTGCTGAATAAGGAGCTTTTTTATATTTGATGCTATTTCAGACAGCCTAATGCTTTACGGATCAAATTGTTGCTGGATGCGCTGACAATAAAAATGCGCTTTTCCTCCGGTAGAATGATCTCTATTTTTTCCGTTCCCCGCATTTTCAGTATTTCCTTCGGTGTGAGTGGCGAAGTGAGTGTGAATGCAGTAAACCAGCGACTGCGATCGGAGGAAGTGGTGAAAAGTGAAAAATTGCCGGTATTGGAAATAAAGCGTATTTCTGTGAACATTCTGGCGTGAAATACCAGATCAAGATCCGTGTTATGGTAACTAAAAAGCCGTTCTTCGCCGGTGCGCGAAAGTGTCAGGTATTCACTTTTTCCCTTCAAAGGAATTTCGTGGTAATGCACTTTCTGGTCGTTGGACTCACTGATTTTCTCTTTGCACTGTCCGGAAGCAGAAAAACAGACAAAAATCAGCAGAAAGGCAGTGAAAAAGGGTAGGATCTTGTTGAGGTAAAATTGTCTTTTCAAACGATTCAGTGTTGAGTAGAATTTGCAAACAGGATTTAAATATAGACCCTAAACTCGACCCAAGCAACTAATGCTAAGCTTTTTACGGCAGGGAATTTCTACAAGAAAGGAAATAAAAAAAAGTGCGTTGATCGCTCAAACGCACTTTATCGACTGTGACCAGAAGGAGAGTCGAACTCCTATACCCAAACGGGCACTACCCCCTCAAAGTAGCGTGTCTACCAATTCCACCACCTGGCCGCTATTTGGTTGCAAAAGTAATATTTAAATAATACCTCGCAAGCACGATTTCGAGGTTTTTTGGGAAAGATCTTAATTCCTCACGGCCGGCCGCGGCAAATTAATCGGCTCCACCAATGCATTCAGCGTATAAACAATATTGCCGCCTTTGATTGTCGCCTCAGTTTCAAACCGTTGCTTCCCTTCTATCTTTCCATCGCGCGCATAAAATCCAAATTTTCCCTTCCGCAAGTTCAGCACAGCAATATCAGCAACAGCTCCGACCGACAAATGCCCGAGATCCTCCCGTTTGATCTCCTTCGCCGGGTTCCAGGTACTCGCGCCGATCACACTTTTCAGATCCATTCCCATCGCCATGAAAAACGACATGATATTGTTCATATCTTTCATCGGACCGTTCATGCTGGTAATATGGTGATCGCTGCTGATGGAATTGGGGTAAAATCCCTGCTTGATCGCAGGCTGTCCCTGAGCCAGCAGAAAGCTGGCGCCGCCGAAACCAACGTCGAAAATCACGCCTTTTTTCTGCGCCTCAATCACGTAAGGCTTTACTTTGTTAGTTGAAATGTCAACAATTGATTCCCTTCCCTTCGGAATATTACTGCTGTTTCCACCAAAACAATGCGTGTAAATATCTCCTTTACGGAATTTTTTCAGGAACAATTCTTCCAACGGCAGATAGGGATCAGAACTGCCGAAATCGACCATAACCGGAATGTTTGCCAGCGATGCAGCCTCAATCGCGCGATCGGTTGGGGTCCAGTCGTGCCCGCTGAAATGTGCCAGTTTTACGCCCACGATCTGCTCGGGATACTTTTTGGCCATTTCCGCTGTTTTCGCAGCGTCCATTTCTTCCAGGCTATTTTCAAATTTCCCGCCCGCCATTCCTTCGCCAACTATATTAAGCATAGCCAGCACGCGCGTTTTCGATAAGTCGATAGTTTGCGCCTTGAAGGTTTCGAAAGTTTTCCACCCCGAGCTGCCCGCATCCACCACGGTAGTAACGCCCGACCTAAATGTAAATCCGTCAGGCTGCAACCCGGCCGGGCCATTTCGGTAGGTACCTTTCAAATCCGTTCCCCAGAAATAATGGACGTGAATATCGATCAGGCCAGGCGTCACATACATTCCTTTCGCATCGACTACCTGGACAGCCAGTTTCGGGTCAATATCTTTTGCAACCAGCGCAATCTTCCCGTCAGTTCCGCCGGGAGTGCCTTCCACAGCGATATCCAAAATACCGTCAATATTATTTTTAGGATCGATCACGTGGCCGCCTTTGATAATAATGCTGTATTTCGGTTGCTGCTGCGCCTGCAAGGGTTCGCAGAAAAAGAAAAGTAAAATGAAATATTGTAGACAATTCAGATTCATAGTTTTTAATAGATTTAGGAATATAAAAATGCGGCATTAGCGCTGAATGCGCAATTTAATGGATGTGAAGATTAAATTGAGAGAAATATTTTACTGCTGAAATGCTGAATCTTTAATTTCTTTTTTCAACTCGTGTCCTGTTTTGTAAATCTCGTTTGTATTAGGTTTAACCAGTGCGGTTAGTGCTGGTCTACAAAACATTACAATTTCATCTCTAACAAAATGAACATGGAAGAATACCTGATTTTAATGCGCCTCGACCTGTTGACCAAGGAAGCACAACCTTCACCGGAACAATTGCAGGAATTTATGAAAATGTACAATGACTGGGTCGGCGGAATCGCCGCGCAGGACAAATTTATCGGCGGGAAGGGACTTTCGACCGAAGGTAAAGTGCTCAAATCCGGCGGTATAGAAACCGACGGACCCTTCGTGGAGATCAAGGAATCGCTGGCCGGCTTCATTATGGTCAAAGCAGAAAGTTTGGAAGAAGCAACAAAAATGGCTGCCGCTTGTCCTATCTTATTTGGAGAAGGAAACAGTGTGGAAGTAAGAAAGATCACGTCCGTGCATGAAAAGTAGCAACCTGATCCCGCACTTATTCCGAACCGAATACCGCAAAATTGTCTCGGTACTTTACCGGCGGTTCGGGTTTCGACAAATTGAAATTGCGGAGGATATTGCAAGCGAAACTTTTCTGGTAGCAGCGCAGGCCTGGGGCATTGAGGGAGTACCACCGAATCCTGTGGGCTGGCTTTATCAGGTCGCTAAAAATAAAGCAAAGAACTACCTGCAACGAGACGCAACTTTCGACACGAAAGTTGCGTCAGTTCTTGACATTAACATCCAGGACGATTCTCAAACCGAGATCGATTTATCGCCCAACAATATCAACGACAGCCAGTTGCAAATGATTTTTGCGATTTGTAATCCTGTCATTTCTTCCGAAGCGCAGATCGGATTGTCGCTGCGAATATTATGCGGTTTCGGAATAGGGGAGATCGCCGATGCGTTCAATACGAGTAAAGAGGTGATCAACAAACGTCTGACGCGCGCCAAAGAGAAGCTCAGGGAGCACAATATTCAGATCGAAATGCCCGAACCAGAATTGATCGAAGGCAGGCTCGATTCGGTTTTACTGACGATTTATCTGGTTTTTAATGAAGGGTATTATTCTCAAAGTCAGAACAAAATATTGCGGAAGGAGCTTTGTCTGGAAGCTATGCGGCTTTGCACGATGCTGATCGAAAGTGCGCTGACCAATACGCCCAAAGTAAACGCGCTACTAGCATTGATGTGTTTTCACGCTTCCCGGTTTGATGCGCGCACCGATGAAACCGGAGAGCTTATTTTGTATGATGAACAGGATACTCAACTCTGGAACAGTGACTTAATTAGTAAAGGAGCCTATTTCTTAAACCAGGCAAAGGGCGGAAACCATTTGTCGCGCTATCACCTAGAAGCCGGTATCGCTTTCTTGCACACACAAAAAGGAGATACGCAGGAAAAATGGGAACAGGTTCTGCAATACTATAACCTGCTGCTGCAAATCCAATATTCCCCTGCTGCCGCCCTCAACCGCACGTACGCACTTTACAAAGCCCGGGGCGCCGAAACGGCTATCGGGGAGGCCGAAAAGCTTAATTTGACCAGTAACCATTTCTATTATCTGTTATTGGCAGAACTACATAAAGAAGCCGATCCGGCCAAATCCTCTCAACATCTGGAAAACGCACTTTCTCTGGCAAGAACCGAGGCAGAAAAGCGGGCGATCGGCCGACACCGGTAATGTGGTCCATAATATTGCCATAATGCAATTTTTCTAAAAACTTCTGGTCTCTTTCTTCTGTTTGCGATAGCGTACGATTGTGTCCAATAAACACTTTCTTATTTTTTCGAATATTTGTTTTTGCACCCTGCAATCGTTCCCGGTATCGTTTGCAAAAATAAAAATTAGAAAGTACTTGCTTGCCAGCACCGCCTCGAATAGACTTGAACATGGTTTAAATTGTATTTTATCAATTTACAACTGACATATTATTTAAATAATGATATTTTGAATAGCTCAGTTACATGTCAAGGAAATTTTTACTTACCTTATTCCTGCTGTGCATTGCATTGTGCGGGAAAGCGCAGACAAGACAGCTCAGCGGTACAGTAACTGACGGAGGCTCGAAAGAGCCGCTGCCGGGCGTGTCAGTGCTGGTAGCTGGTTCTAACACAGGTACGATTACGAACGCCGAAGGGACATTTACATTGAATGTACCTGCAGAGGGCGGCTCAGTCGTGATCAGTTATGTAGGTTTCACCAGCCAGACCATCGAAATCGGAAAGCAAACCGCGCTGAATATTACCCTGGAACCAGACGTGAAAGCGCTGGAAGATGTGGTGGTAGTCGGTTATGGCGAGCAGAAAAGGTCACACCTGACCGGCGCTGTCGGGACGGTGCGGATGAAGGAAATTGACGAGCTGCCGGTAGGGGATATCTCTTCCGCACTGGTAGGGAAATTGCCAGGTGTAAATATAACGGGCGGTACTACGCGGCCTGGAAATCAGGCTTCTATCGTGATCCGTAACCCGCCGGCTGCCTCCAAAGATGGCGGTTCAAGCGCTCCGTTATATGTAATCGACGATGTGGTGCGGACAGAAGCCGATTTCAGGCTGCTCGATGCGTCCGAGATCGAGAGCTTTTCGGTTTTGAAAGACGGAGCGGCCGCCGTATATGGTGCGCGGGCAGCACTTGGTGTGATCGTCGTTCGTACTAAAAGAGGGAAATCCGGGAAGCCGCAGATCAGTTACAGCGGTACGGTGGGTTCTTCCGATGCGGCTTACGAATCGAAAATGATGAACGGCGTGCAGCTCGCTACTTACCTCAACGATTATAATACAACCCGCGGTTTACAGCCTGATAATGCGGAATTCTATTCGCCCGATGAGCTGGAACATTTTCGTAAAAACAACTACAACTGGTATGATATGGCGTGGAAACCGTCGCTCAATATGCGGCACACGGTCAATATCAGCGGCGGTTCCGAAAAAGCCACTTTCTACGCCGGCGCAGCCTATTATTATCAGAATGGAAATGTTGATAAGATCAACTACAAAAAATGGAATTTCCGGGCTAGTACCGATGTGAATGTGACCAAGAACATCAAAGCTGGGCTGGGCGTGAGTGGTAACCTGTCTGATAATAAGCTGTTTTACCTCAAACAAGGTGGCGAGAATGCAGAAAAGGATGTTACCAATTTGCTCAATACTCCCCAGTTTATCCCGCCTTATGTCGACGGTCTGCCGGTATTGCTGCCGGGCGGGTCGGGCACGACGGGCTTTCATTTCTTTGAAGCACAGCGACTTAATAACTACACACGGGCCAGAAATGTAGTTTTGAATATCAATGCATATCTCGAAGTGAACATCCCATTTGTACCCGGACTGAGAGCGAAGGCGATCTACAACCGGAATTTGGGTAATGATTGGGGAAAGCAATATGGTACGTTTTATAAAGGTTACGGATTTTCGATGCAGGGCGAGAACAGGCACATTTATGGCGGTACGCCCAATCTGCCAACGATGATCAAAAATGCTGATTTACTTCGTTTTAACCCTGGTTATACCGACGCTTACCAATTCAATTTCAACCTGAATTACAACCGGGACTTTGGCCGCCATTCCATAGGGGTTCTGGCGCTGGTAGAACAGTCTGAAACCTACGCCGAGAGTATTGCGGCTTCCAAGGAAGGGATTTTTGATGGGGGAAATGACTACCTGATGTCGGCCCTGGGTGTCAAGGATATTGGTCCAAATTTGGCCAATGAGGGCGGAGTTCAGTCTTATGTAGGTCGGGTCAATTATAGTTTTGCGGATAAATATCTGTTCGAATTCTCCTTCCGCCGCGACGCTTCCACCAAGTTTGCACCTGAATATCGTTGGGGTACTTTTCCAAGTTTCTCAGCAGGCTGGGTGATATCGGAAGAGGGTTTTTTCAAAAATAAAGTGCCTTTTGTTGATTTTCTGAAACTGCGCGCGTCGATAGGTTTCCTCGGCGGCGACCGCACAGCGGCCTGGCAATGGATGCAGCGTTATACCCCACAGGCTTCAAATGGAGCTGTTTTCGGTGGAAACAGTGGTCGCGCTGTCGGTATCAAACTGGAAAAATTGCCCAACTACATGGGCCGCTGGGACGACGTCACGAAGAAAAATATCGGGCTTGACGCTTCATTCCTGAACAGCAGGCTGTCAGCCGGTTTTGACTTTTACCACGATCACGGTTACAACTTATTGACCACACTTTCGGCCTCCGTTCCGCTCACGATCGGCTCGGCAATGCCCGCTGAAAACTATGCGACCATTAACACATTCGGAACCGAAATCTCACTGGGCTGGAAAGATAAGATCGGTAAAGACCTCGCGTACAATGTGGGCGGTTTCCTTGCCTGGAACGATAACAAGAATATAGTAGTCGACGTAGAAGCTTTGAACGTGGGCACCTGGCGCGACCCGACCGGCCGTTCCAGTGACATGGGCGTCCAGGGTTATCATTACCTGGGCATGTTCCGGTCCCAGCAAGAAGTGGATGCATTTCTGGAAACCTCACCGGACTATACCATTTTTGGAACAGCTCCAAAACCCGGAATGCTTTACTACAAGGATATTCGCGGACCGCGCCAGGCAGACGGAACGTACAGCGGACCAGACGGAAAAATCACGGAGGAAGACCTGGATTGGCTTACGCATAAAGAAAGCAATCACTACAATTTCGGATTTTCGCTTGGCTTTAATTACCGCGGATTCAGTCTGGATATGGTCACAGCCGGCTCTTTCGGCGGACAGGCAGTCATCGAAGGCGATGCCCGCAAACGAGCAACCATGCAGATATCAAGACCGGTTTTCTGGAACGATCACTACACGCCAAACAACACCGACGCGGCTTATCCCGACCCATTTTATGAGGATTCCTACACGGTTGTATCGTCATTCTGGTTCCGCAATGCATTTTCTTTTCGCATGAGAAGTATCAATCTGGCATACTCGCTGGGACAGAATATCACAAAAAGACTGGGTGTTTCCAATCTGAAAATCTACGCTGTCGGGATGAACCCGGTGAACTTTTACAATCCCTACGATTACAAGGATGCGGTGGGAGCCTATAATACCTATCCCGTGCTCCGGACATTTTCACTTGGCTTAAACCTCACACTTTAACAGAGAAATTATGAAAATGCGTCATATTCCAATCCTATTGATCACATTAGCACTCTCCTCCTGCCAGGATGTGCTCGAAAAAACAGACTTGTCGGCCTTCAACGAGCAGCAGGTATTCAACGATTCGCTCCTTGCCCGGGCTTACGTCGACTATGTGTACGACCAGAATCTGCCCGTTTGGCCGACCGGTGATTTCCTGAAATGCTCGGATGAAATTGCCGGGGAAACGCGCTTTTTTGAAGGTACTGTTCAGTTAAACACAGTTGCCGATTTTGGTACTGCGGTGAACGCGACCAACAATTATGGCAAGATCCGTTCTATCAACCAGTTTTTGCTGAAAACGCCCGAAGGCACATTGAGTCAGGCTTATAAAAATGAGCTCATGGCGCAGGTGACGTTCTTCCGCGCGCATCGTTATTATGAATTGGTGAGACTGTATGGAGGCGTTCCGCTGATACTGGAACCGCTGGAAGGGGTAGGTCAGGAAGCAAAAGATGAAGCCGCTATCCCCAGAAGTTCGACCTCCGAAAGCGTTGCTCAGATTGTGAAAGACCTCGATTTCAGTATTGCCGGTCTGCCCGGGAGGTGGGCCAATTCAAACGACTGGGGCCGCATTACAAGTGGTGCGGCGGCTGCTTACAAAGGGAGGATATTGCTTAACTGGGCAAGTCCGCAGTTTAATCCGCAAGATCTGCCGGAACGCTGGCAGGCCGCTTATGATGCTAACAAACAGGCGATTGACCTGCTTTCCGCAAATGGGTTCAGGTTGCATGATAATTTCCAAAAGTTGTGGTTTGAAGAGGCGAATAACCCGGAAGCAGTGTGGGTTACCAGCTATAACAATCTGGTCGGCGATCAGGTGAGCAAAAATCAGGGTTACGATAACAGTACCCGACCCTCTTACCTCGGCACGGCGGGTGGTTCCAATCAGCCGACCTGGGAGATCGTGCAGGCTTTTCCGATGAAAAACGGAAAGAAGATTACGGAAGCAGGCTCCGGTTACAATCCACAGCTTTTTTACAAGAACCGCGATCCAAGATTCGACCAGACCATCGCATTCAACGGCGCGACCTGGCATATTAACGGAAATGCAAACTACCGTTTGTGGACTTATCTGGTTGATAATAAAACGGTTGAACAAAAAGCGACTAACACCGGATTTTACGCCAGAAAGGCTATTGACCCAAACCTGGCAACCGGAGCAGTAGTAAATAGCGGCGGCGACTGGATTGAACTGAGATACGCAGAAGTGTTGCTCAATTTCGCAGAAGCTGCATGCGGGATCAATAAGTTGCAGGAAGCTTACGATCAGCTGATTGCAGTCAGGAAAAGGGCAGGTATTGACGCAGGGGCAGACGGAATGTACGGTCTGAAACCGAAAATGACCCGCCAGGAAATGTTCGACGCGATTTTGTACGAAAGACAAATAGAATTTGCATTCGAAGGAAAACGTTTCTGGGATTTGAGAAGATGGAAGAAATTCGAAACTGTTTTAAATGGCAAAACAAGAACGGGCATTGATATAAAACTAAAAACCAACGCCATTACAGCCCCCGACTTCGCCACCCGCCGCGACGCAATGCCCCTGGATTCAGCCTATCTGCGCTATTTCGAGATCGTACCAAGAGTTTTAGACACCAAATACAAAATCAACTGGCTGCCCGAATACTACTATTTCCCAATACCGCCCGCAGCACTGGCTAATAATCCGAAACTGGAACAAACAGCCGGCTGGCCCTCGGGAACGTTTGATCCTTTGAGGTAGGAGGAAGGGAGGAAAGGGAGGAAGGGAGGAAGGAGGAAGGAGGAAAGGCTACACTGATGTTGCCTTTGTCACACTGAGCGTAGTCGAAGTGCGGGCACAACGCAGGCGGTAAGGAGCATCGTGCATGTCCTTCGACTGCGCTCAGGATGACAAAGAGAAAGGGCGCAAATGACAGGAGGACAAATTTAGAACGATAAAGGCAAACTAGAAATAATTACTAACTCATTAACATCGCTCAAACATGATATTCAGCAAAAAACATATTCCACTCATCGTACTACTTGCAGGAATCGCTTCACCGGGTTTTGCGCAGTATCCTAAAATCCCGGCGGCGGCGCAGCAAACCAGCGATTCTTTGCTGGCGGAGGCGGGCAGGAGGTCGGAAATTGCGTGGCAGAAAGCATTGCCGATCATTGAGGCGGAGGCGAAAGCTGGGAAACCTTATATTCCCTGGGCTGCCCGGCCGGTGGATTTGCCGCAGTCCGATATTCCTGCATTTCCTGGCGCGCAGGGCGGTGGGGCATTTAGTTTCGGTGGTCGTGGAGGCAAAGTTTACGTTGTTACCAGTCTGGAAGACAGCGGCCCCGGGACTTTGCGCGATGCCTGCGAGCAGGGCGGGGCGCGTATTATTGTTTTTAATGTGGCCGGCATTATCCGCATCAAAACGCCGCTTATTATCCGGGCGCCTTATATTACCATCGCAGGTCAGACTGCTCCGGGCGACGGTGTTTGTGTAGCGGGCGAGACGGTTTGGATCAATACGCACGATGTCGTGATCCGTCACATGCGTTTCCGCCGGGGCGAAACATTTGTCGGCCGCCGCGACGATTCGATTGGCGGTAACCCGATCGGAAATATCATGATCGACCACGTGTCGGCGAGTTGGGGACTGGATGAAAATATGTCGATGTACCGGCACATGTATAACGACAGCACCGGCGCGCAGGAGCAGAAACTGCCGACCGTCAATATCACGATCCAGAATTCCATTTTTTCAGAAACACTTGATACCTGGAACCACTCTTTCGGCAGTACGCTGGGTGGTGAGAATTGTACTTTTATGCGCAATTTATGGGCTAATAATGCAGGTCGGAATCCTTCGATCGGCTGGTTCGGTATATTCAATTTTGCCAATAACGTCGTATTCAACTGGGTTCACCGCTCGATCGACGGCGGCGATTACCGGGCGATGTACAACATCATCAACAACTATTTTAAGCCCGGCCCAGAAACGCCCAAAAACTCGCCGATCGGCCACCGGATCCTGAAACCGGAAGCGGGCAGGAGCAAGCTCGACCATCTCGTTTTCGGTCGTGCCTATGTAGAGGGAAATATCATGGAAGGCAATGAAAAAGTGACAAAAAACAACTGGGCAGGTGGCGTACAGGTAGAAGATCGGCCCGATACAGACAAGTACACGGATGCAATGAAGTGGAACAAGCCGCTTCCAATGCCCGAATTTCCGATCATGTCGGCCAGGGAATCTTTCGATTATGTGCTGGCCAATGCCGGAGCCACATTACCCCGCCGTGACCCGGTTGATACGCGCGTAACCACGCAGGTACGCACGGGGAAAATCAATCCGCTGCCCAATGTGAAGCTGCCTGAAACGCAATTTGAGCACCGCCGGTTGCCGATCGATTCTTATAAAAACGGTATCATTACGGACATATCCCAGGTGGGAGGCTACCCGGAATACAAAGGAACGCCCTACAAGGATTCGGACAAGGACGGAATGCCGGACGAATGGGAGTTGAGATACAGCCTGAATCCGAAAGATCCCGCTGATGCACAGAAAGATATGTGCGGCGACGGCTATTCAAACATTGAAAAATTCATCAATGGGATTGACCCAAAGAAAAAAGTAGACTGGTCTGACCCAAAAAATAACCATGATACCTTGGCTGCTGCACCCGCAAATTCTTCTAAAAAAGAAAGCAAGCAAGGCCGATAGGTAACTCAAACGCGCAACTTGAATCAGCAAACTTACATATCAAAGGTGATTGGATTGAATACAGCCCTGTTTATAACGGGGTTGTATTTCCTTTTGGCAACCTGTTGTTTGGGTCAAAAAAAGGAAAAACCTATATCCCCGCTCAGTCTAGGGCAGGATAACCGCCTCATTTACATGCCCGACTCGCTCGGAAACCGGATCGTCGATTTCTCGCATTGCGGTTATCAGGGCGGCAACTCGGCTATTCCAGAGGTTGGTGCCAAGGTTTTTGTAAAAAATGAACCCGGCGACGCGACGCTGCGCATTCAGGAAGCGATCGATTTTGTGGGTAATCTGCCTGTGGATAAGGAAGGTTTTCGGGGAGCTGTTTTGCTGGAAAAGGGTGTATATCAGATAAATGGAAGTTTGACGATACGTCAGTCTGGTGTGGTTTTGCGTGGGAGCGGTGCTGGAAAAGAAGGCACTGTTCTGCTGGGAACGGGCACCACGCGCGAAACAGTGATCCGCGTTTTTGGTAAAAACGATGCGCAGCCGGGTGTGAAAAGTGAAGTGGCCGACGAATATGTGCCTGTCAATGCGACCGTTTTTCGTATTAAAAATGCAAGCGGAATAAAGACGGGAGACAGGATTCGAATTCGGCGACCGTCTACAAAAGAGTGGATTAAGTTGCTGAAAATGGAGGAGTTTGGAGGTGAAACCGGCTGGCTGGGTTGGAAGCCGGGGCAGCGGGATATTGTCTGGGACAGGATCGTGAAATCGGTTTCCGGAAATGAAATTACAATCGACGCGCCAATAACAACTGCGCTGGATGCAAAACTTGGGATTGCGAGCGTAGAAACTTACAAATGGAATGGGAGGATCAGTCAAATAGGCATTGAAAACCTGACGATTGACTCAGAATTTGACTCGCAAAACCCTAAGGGTGAGGACCATCGCTGGATGGGGATTACTTTTGAAAATGCTGAAAATGCATGGGTAAGGCAGGTGAATTTCATGCACCTGGCAGGTTCGGCAGTTGCATTGTTCGAAACAACATCAAAAATCACCGTTGAGGATTGCCAGTCTACCGAACCGGTTTCGGAAATCGGCGGGCAGCGGCGCTACACCTTTTTTACCCAGGGGCAGCAAACACTTTTCCAGCGGTGTTATGCAGAATTTGGTTATCACGATTTTTCCGTAGGTTTTGTTTCGCCTGGGCCCAATGCATTCGTACAATGCGAGTCGCATTTGCCGCACAGTTTCAGCGGTGCAATCGACAGCTGGGCCTCCGGGGTATTGTTTGATAATGTCAATATCGACGGAAATGCATTGCGTTTCAGCAACCGCGGCCAAGACGGACAGGGGGCAGGCTGGACAGCAGCGAACAGCGTTTTGTGGCAATGCAGCGCATCCCGGGTGGAGAATTTCAGTCCGCCGGGAGCTGTTAACTACGCTTTCGGAATTTGGTCGCAATTTGCCGGCGACGGATATTGGGAGAACAACAATGAGCACATTCAGCCGCGCAGTTTATACTATGCACAATTATCGGAACGAATTGGCAAAGAAGTACTTACACGCGCATTTTTAATCCCAAAAGAATCAGAAGCATCGAGCAGCCCGACAATCGAACAGGCAGCAAAACTGGCCGCGAAATCATTTAAACCCGCATTGCAGCTGAAAAATTGGATTGATTTCTTGGGAAAAAGGGAGGAAGGGAGGAAGGAGGAAAGGGAGGAAAGGGAGGAAGGGAGGAAAGGGAGGAAAAATGGTCCCCTTCGTCCCCTTACTCCCTTTCCTCCCCTTACTTCCCCCCTCACAATAAAACACGGCCTTCTCGTTCGGGGCGGGACGCTGGTTACTGGTGCTCGGCAGGAAGTACCGTGGTGGCGCGGAAGTACGCGTGCGTATGATGTTAAATCAGCAAAACCTCACATTACCAGATTTGTACCGGGCCGATATGGGGCCGGGTTAACTGATATTCTGGATGAAATGACGAACTCGCTGGTGGCAAAGAATGCGACGGTACTAGACCACAATTATGGACTCTGGTACGATCGGAGGCGCGATGATCACGAGCGGACGCGGCGCATGGACGCCGAAGTTTGGGCCCCTTTTTATGAGCAACCTTTTGCAAGAAGTGGACAGGGAAGTGCGTGGGATAATTTGAGCAAATATGACCTGACGAAGTACAATGCCTGGTATTGGGACCGCCTGCAACAATTTGCAACCCTTGCCGATCAGAAAGGTTTGATACTGTTTCACCAGAATTATTTCCAGCACAATATCCTCGAAGCTGGCGCACACTATGCCGATTTTCCATGGCGGTCTGCCAATAATATCAACAATACCGGTTTCCCCGAGCCGCCGCCTTATGCCGGAGATAAGCGTATTTTTATGGCTGATCAATTCTACGATATTTCCGATCCGGCGCGCCGGGAATTACACCGCGCGTACATCCGAAAATGCCTGGATAACTTCTCCGAAAACAACAGTGTAATTCAGTTTGTGAGCGCGGAATATACTGGTCCTCTGGATTTTGTAAAATTTTGGCTGGACGTGATCGCTGAGTGGGAGCGCGAAAAAGGGCGGAATGCATTGGTTGCTTTGAGTGCTACCAAAGATGTGCAGGATGCAATTTTAGCCCAAAACAAATACCGGGATATCGTCGATATCATTGATATCCGCTATTGGCAAATGCGGGAAGACGGCACTTTTTATGCTCCGGAGGGCGGCAAAAATCTGGCTCCGAGGCAGCACGCAAGAATTCAGAAAGTAGGTAAAGTTTCGTTTGAATCAGTTTATAAAAGCGTTTTGGAATACCGGAAAAAATTCCCGGAAAAACCTGTGCTCTACAATGCGGACGGAGCGGATCGTTTTGGCTGGGCGGTAATGCTGGCCGGAGGTTCAATTAGTGCATTACCTAAGATGACTGACGGGAACATACTTTCTAAAATAGCTGATATGCAACCCGTCGAGCATTCGGGAGAAATGATATTTGAACTGGAAATAAAAGGAGATAGTAAGGTCATTTACACTGAAAAACCTACGCCGTTGCAAATTGATCTGTCCGACTTCAAAGGCAATTTCAAACTAAGGAAAATCGATCCTGTTTCCTGTCAATATGTTGGGAAGGAGGAAGTTATCAAAGGTGGAAAGATTGTTACGGTTGCATTATCAGGCAACGCGTCGGTAGTTTTGTGGATTTCAAAAAAATAGATTTTCAGGCATGAAGTATACTTTTGTTTTACTGCTGATTTTTATCGCATTTACCACTTCCTGCTCAAAACGGACGCAGTCAAATGCTGTTTTGAATGCGGAAAATTTCAGGCACCACGTCGAGCGCTTTAATTCGATGGAGGATGAAAATAAGGTGAATGCGATCTCCAACGCGCAGTCGTGGGACTGGATGAAGGCGAATATTCCCCTTTTCGAATGTCCGCAGTACAATTTTCAGGAGATCTACTATTATCGCTGGTGGACATTTCGCAAGCATTTACACCAAACGCCGCAAGGCTATATTATCACCGAATTCCTGGTCGACCGCAATTACGCCGATAAGTATAATATGATCAGTTGCGCGCTCGGACACCATATTTACGAAGGCCGCTGGCTGCATAATCCTCAGTATCTCAACGATTATGTACACGTTTGGTTTCGGGGAAATGAGGGTGGAAGAATGAAGAAACTGCTCACGTTCAGCAGCTGGACGGCCGATGCATTATTGAACCGGTACAAGGTAAATCTCGACCAAAAATACCTGACAAACCTGCTGCCCGATTTGCAGGACGAATACAAAACGTGGGAAAAAGACCGCCGCACACCGAGCGGGCTATTCTGGCAGACAGACGTGAAAGATGGAATGGAAGAGTCGCTCAGCGGGGGCAGGCGCGAGCAAAATGCGCGGCCGACGATCAATAGCTATATGTATGGCAATGCAAAAGCCCTCGCCGAAATCGCTACGCTTGATGGAAAGCCGGAAGTTGCAAATCTTTATAGAGGGAAGGCAGATACATTAAAAGGATTGATTGAAAATAAGCTCTGGAACGCGGAAAGGCAGTTTTTTGAAACAGTTAAAAAGCAAGGGACAGGAGATTTCGCGGGAGTAAGAGAGGCGATTGGCTACATTCCCTGGTACTTCAATTTACCCGAAAAAAAATACGATGAAGCCTGGAAACAGGTATCCGATCCAAAAGGTTTTCTGGCGCCGTTCGGCCTCACGACAGCCGAGCGGCGGCATCCTGAATTTCGTACCCACGGCTGCTGCAAATGTGAATGGGACGGCGCGGTGTGGCCTTTTGCAACTTCACAAACGCTCACCGGAATGGCCAACCGAATGAACCAGCCTGACCACGAAAACCTGGCGGATACCACCTATTTCAGGTTGATGGAGCTGTATGTGGAGTCGCAATATTACCGGGGCAAGCCCTATATTGGCGAGTACCTGGACGAAACGACGGGCTACTGGCTGAAAGGAGACCAGGAGCGAAGCCGGTACTACAATCACTCGACTTTCAACGACCTGATCATCACCGGCCTGGTCGGTTTGCGGCCCCGGACAGATAATATAATTGAAGTGAATCCGCTGATCCCCCAAGAGAAATGGGACTGGTTTTGCCTCGATAATGTGCTGTATCACGGAAATATTCTGACGATCATCTGGGACAAAACCGGCGAACATTATAAGAAAGGAAAAGGTCTGACCCTTTTCTCAAATGGAAAGAAGATCGGTTCTTCTCCAAATTTAGAAAGATTACTCATTCAAAATTCCAATCATAACCCGGAGAATAAACTATGAAAAATATGAAAAACTGGCTCGGAACTGCATTTCTGACACTTACTGTGCTTTCGGCAGCCAATGCGCAAAGCTGGAAAGACGGGATTGTCGTCGATGAGTTCATCTACGAAAAAGCGCCTTTTCCCGAATGCCACGCTTCCACGATTGCAGAAACACCCGACGGATTGGTTGCAGCATTCTTTGGCGGCACAAAAGAACGAAATCCGGATGTGGAAATCTGGGTGACGCGCCTTGAAAAGGACAAATGGAGTGCGCCGGTTTCCGTAGCGAATGGAATTCAGGATGAAAAACTGCGGTATGCTTGCTGGAACCCGGTTTTATACCAGGTACCAAATGGCGAGCTGATGCTTTTTTACAAAGTCGGGCCGAATGTGGCTGCGTGGAAAGGGTATCTGATCACTTCGAAAGACAATGGAAAAAGCTGGTCGAAGCCGCAGGCGCTGAAAGAGGATTATCTCGGGCCGGTTAAGAACAAGCCGGTAATGCTAAAAAACGGGGAACTATGGTGCCCGACAAGTACCGAAGGCAAAAATGGTTGGCGTGTGCATTTCGAGGTAACGCCCGATCTCGGAAAAACCTGGCGGAAAGTGGGTCCGATCAACGACGGCAAAACGATCAATGCAATACAGCCCAGCATTCTGACGCACCCAAATGGCGATTTGCAGATTCTGGCCCGCAGTAAAAACCGCGCGATCATGGAATCCTGGTCAAAGGACAATGGCAAAACCTGGTCTGAAATGAAGGCTTCCAACTTACCGAATAATAATTCCGGGACAGATGCAGTGACTTTACAGGATGGTCGGCAACTGCTGGTTTATAACCACGTGCTGCCTCCGGGCACTGAGGTGAAGGGGCCTCGGACACCTTTAAATGTTTCGGTTTCGAAAGACGGTAAAAACTGGGATGCGGTGCTCGTTTTGGAAGATTCGCCGATCAGTCAATACTCGTATCCTTCTGTGATCCAGTCTGCGGACGGCATGGTGCATATTGTGTACACGTGGCGGCGGGAAAAGATTAAATATGTAAAAATTGATCCTTCGAAATTGAAGGGTAAGTCAATCGAAAACGGTAATTGGCCGGCTGGAATTTGATCATGAAAAGAAGACATTTCATCAGCATCATGGCCGCCGGGACTGTCTCGGCGGCTTATGTAAAGCTGGGCAACGCATTTGCCCTGCCTCTAAAAACTCATCGATATCAAATCGCAGTAATTGACCTAATGATCCTCAAAAGGCAGAAAATCAGTGCATTGCCGCTTGCCCGGGAGATCGGCGCCGATGGTTTGGAGATTGATATGGGCGGCCTGGGAAATCGGGAAACGTTCGATAACAAACTTGCAGACCCGCAGGTCAGGCAGCAATATCTCGATAAAGCGAAAGAACTAAACCTGACTTTTTGCTCGCTGGCGATGACGGGCTTTTATGCGCAGTCCTTTGCGAAACGCGAAGGTGTCGAAAAGATGGTTGGCGACTGTATTCAAATAATGCAGCAAATGAATATCAAAGTCGCTTTTCTGCCGCTGGGTATTCAGGGTGATTTAACCAAAAATCCTGAATTGCGGCCCCTGATCGTTGAAAGGCTGAAATTGGTGGCGCCACTGGCCGAAAAAACGGGCGTTATTATCGGAATAGAAACGGCGCTGAGCGCTGCGGAGGAAGTGAAACTCTTAAAGGATGTGGGTTCGAAAGCCATTCAGATCTATTTCAACTTCTCAAATGCATTAGAAGCGGGAAGGGATGTGAGCGAAGAGTTGCGGATTTTGGGTAAAAATCGCATTTGCCAGATTCATTGTACAGATAAAGACGGCGTTTGGTTGGAAAATAACACCCGGCTCGATATGCATAAAGTCAAAAAAACGCTGGATCAAATGGGCTGGAAAGGCTGGCTGGTTATTGAACGTTCGCGCGACGCTGCCCAGCCCCAAAATGTGAAAGGTAACTATGCCGCTAACACTGCCTACATGAAATCTGTTTTCCAAACAAAATAAGATCAAGATGAATACAAGAACTCCCATTTTTTATTTGGTAATGCTTTTTGTGAGTTTGAAGGCATATTCACAGAATTCTGCGCAGGAGGAATTGAATTATGCTAAAACGCTCGATCAGCGCTCCTCGAAGATTGTGAATACATTGGAAATTGCAGACTCAGCAAAATATAAACGCGTTAAGTCGTTGATCGTGAACCAATATCGTGGACTCAACGAGATTCACGAGGGCAAAAAAGCCAAAGTGGGAACTGAGGAAACTGCGGCAAATCGGCTTACATTGCTTCATAGCGAATATCTGAAAAAACTGTCTGTCGAGCTGACCAGCGAGCAGGTCGCTGCGGTAAAAAATGGTATGACCTTCAATGTGTTAGCTGTCACAAATAAAGCTTATCAAGATATGATCCCATCGCTTCAGCCAGATGAAAAAACGCAGATCAATACCTGGCTGGTTGAGGCCCGCGAACTGGCGATGGACGCCGGCTCGTCGGAGGAAAAGCATCAGATTTTTGGCAAATACAAAGGTCGGATCAACAACTATCTCGCCAAGCGCGGGTACGATCTGCAAAAGGAAAGAGCGGCTTGGAACGCGCGTTTAAAGCGGTAAAATTGTCACATCCGCGGCGCGTGATGCTGGCGTAACTTTCAGATTTTCAACCTTTCCTTCCCTAATATCTCCTTCCAAAATGGTCTGGTAAGGTGCGTGCAGCTTGAACTTTCCATTCCATTCCTTCGGCCAGGCAGGCAGGAGAAATAGTTTGCGGTCGTCCGTTTGCAAGAGCATTTCCTGTAAGCCGATCATCGCCGAGCCGCCCCAGTTGTGGTCGGGTGTCCAGTCGAAACCCGGGCCCCAGAATGTCGGGAAGCGGTGATTGGAATCTTTGAATTTTTCGCGCGTGAGCGCAGCGGCTTCTTCGGTCAAACCTAGTCGGGCCGCAAAAATGCTGTATTGCCGCCAGCCGACGTGACTCCTGAACTTCACCGCATGCGGGTCATATTTGTAGGTATTGATCGCGATTTCCAACCCCGGCTTCCCGACGCCGTAAATGCCCCACGGAAAAACAGGATACAATTGAGGAGTCTCGGAATTTTGCACCCGCGCCCACGCTAAGGCCGGCGCCAGCGTTTTATGTCCTTCAAATTCGGCGAATGGAATCGGCGGGACTTTCTTCAACATGGTCGACCACTGCTCGCGTTGCGGTTTTTCCAGGTATTTTTCGGGTAGTGCGAGCAGCCTTTCCAGGATCACTTTCAGAGCGGAAATGACGGTCGTGGAATTGTAGGTCATCTTGAAAGTTTCTGCGGCTGTGGTCGGGTAGAGGATATAATGCCCGTTTTCGTCCAGCGTTTTTGCCCCGCGCTGTCTGGCCAGCATTTGGTAATGTTCATCGTAAAATGTCAGGCAGCTTTCTATAAATGGAATGTAAGCACTGATATCCCGCCCTTCATATCGCTCGGTTTCCAGCATCATCAGGCAAAATTCAAACACCGTTTCCCACTGGTATTCCAGCCAGGCATTGTGTTCCATACCCGGGTCATAACCGGCGGGTCGCTTCATTCCGTATTCGGTCACATTAGGTAAGCCAAAATTTTCAATCTGTTCGGTAAAACTTGCGCCTTTGTGCTTCCAGTAATGCTCGCTGCGGAGTTCTGCATTCCGTAGATTATTTAAGTAAAAATCAAATTGCGGCTTTAAAAGGTCGAAATCGCCGTTTTTGAACATCGGGAAATAAACGAGCCGCTGATTCTGGGCGGTAAAAGTGCCGCCACCCCAAAGCAGAAAGTCCGGCGAATAGCTGTATTTCTTATCTACAAACTCTGGGTCAAATGCGAATAAGCCTCCATTAAATTTGGTAGGCCACTTTCCGAATGCATTGCAGGCCAGCTGATATCTGAAAAGCTGGTAGTTCCGGGAAATGGTACTGTCCTTACCCTCGATCGTAATGTAACTCCTGTCCCAGAACTGTCTCCACCAGGCCTGAGTTTTTATAAGTGCTGTTTTTTTGTTCGAATCTGCATCTCTGAAAACCGCTGCCAAGCCCGCTTTCCATTCTACCAAAGTCTCAGTCTGCGCCACATGCAAGCCGATTTCGAGTTCATGCGACCGGGCGTTTTTCATGCTTTCCAACTTCCAGGCGCGGAATTTTGAACTCGCATAAACACCTTCGGCGTTCCCGGCTGCACGCAGGTTTTTACCTCTCACAATCCCTCCGAAAGTGTTGTTTTTTACAGGGTTAAATAGCTGATTCTTAACTGCTTCCATTTGTTCTTTCCTGACTGTAAAGTCAAATATATTCTCCTGGTCTGCCCGATTTTTATGGTAGAAAAGAATCTCATTTCCCTGAAATGCAACTTCATCTTTCAAGGTCTTTACCTCAAAAGTCTGCGGTGCCTTGTACGAATTGGCGCGGAGCTCGGGGCCCGTTACAACATGATCGTCAATACGCCAGGATTCGTAAAATGCATTCAGTTGCGTCGGTTGGGCGCTTTTGATTGCTACGTGGATCACCGGACGGAATACATCAACCCAAATATCCAATACCGTCCCGCCTGCCGAGATGCGCACGCTACCTTCGGAAAGGCGCAGTTCCTGTTTGGAATCGTTTGCTGTGAACGGGTTAGGGGAGAGGCGGAATCGCATTCGGCCAGGTTTGAGCATCTGATTGTTCTCGTCAAATGTTCCGCTTCGTGCCATATAGAATAGTACGTCGCCATTTTCAACCCACACATTTAAACCAATATCTCCGCCACCGCAAGGCATAGATTCGCCAGAGTTCTTGCTTTGGGTTGTCCAGATTACGTTATACCTGTCGATTTCACTCGATTGTGCGCGCGCGTTTGAGCAAATTATAAACAGTAGAAGGGATTTAATTATCGTCTCCCCCAAACGAAATTGGCCCATGTAGGTAAGCATAACAGCAACTGGAAAATGATACTTTGTGAAGTTTAAATTAGAGGAAATAAATGATATCTTTCTTTGTTTTCGTTTATTTTTCTTTTCTTTGTTTTAATAAGGTCCGACTCATTATTTACTCGTTATTCTTCATATAAGCTATGCAAGGTCCATTTGTTTTAGCGATCGATCAGGGCACAAGTAGCACCAAATCGGTCATATTCAATAGCTTGGGAGAACCGGTCGCAAGAGCGGTTGAGCCGCTTAAAACCTTTTATCTGAAAGGTGGATTTGTGGAACAGGAACCGCAAGAGATTTATGCAAATGTGCTTGTTTCCGTAAAAAAGTGTTTGGAAGATTTCGCTGAAAAAGGTGGGTCGCCCGGGGATATTGTCTCTTGTGGCATTTCCAACCAGCGGGAGACTTTCGTGATCTGGGGCGAATCGGGCAAACCAATCTATAATGCGGTCGTGTGGCAATGCAAGCGGTCGACAGGGATCTGTGAAAAGCTGATTTCGGAAGGGTATTCCGATCTGATCAGATCTAAAACGGGTTTGCTGATCGATCCCTATTTTTCAGGAACCAAAGTTTGCTGGCTTCTTGAAAATAATAACAGGGTCAGGGACGCGATTCAGGCCGGACAAGCCTATTTCGGAACCATCGACACGTGGCTGCTTTATAAGCTGACGGGCGGAAAACGCTATCTGACGGACCATACCAACGCTTCCCGTACGCTTTTTTTTAATCTGGAAACGCTGAATTGGGACGGAGAAATTTTGAGTGAACTTGGACTTTCTGGCTTGCATTTACCTGCTATTCAGCCTTCTGCGAGCCAATTCGGCGAATCTTACTTCGGTGGATTGTTTGAAAAACCCCTACCTATTACAGCGATGATCGGCGACTCGCACGCGGCTGCTTTTGGAGAAGGTTGTTTTGAGCCGGGTATTGCCAAGGCAACGCTGGGCACGGGATCGTCGATATTGATGAACATTGGAAATGCGCCCAAAATATCCACGCAGGGCATGGTGACGACGATGGGATACAGTACGGGATCGCACGTGGAATATGCGTTGGAAGGCGTAATCGTAACCTGCGGAGCGACGATAGAGTGGTTGAAAAATAACCTTGGATTGTTTGAAAACAGCCGGGAGACGGAGGAAATGGCGAAAAGTGTGAGCGATAATGGCGGCGTTTACCTCGTTCCGGCATTCAGCGGACTCGGCGCGCCGCATTGGGATATGAACCGCAAAGCCTCGATTACTGGACTGACTTTTGACCATACCAAAAACCACATTGTCCGCGCCGCGCTGGAATCGGTGGCTTATCAGATTAAGGATGTGATCACGGCGATGGAAGCTGATTCGGATATCGTTTTGGAGCAACTGATGGTCGACGGCGGGCTTACTTCCAATGGTTTTGTAGTGCAATTTCTGGCCGATCTGCTCGAAAAGCCGGTTGTGAATCCCGGCTTGCAGGAAGTGTCCGCACTAGGTGCAGCTTTTCTTTCTGGTTTACAATCAGGAGTTTACGCCAGTGTAGACCATTTGAAACAACTTAAAAAAAGCAACGAAACAACGGTACCTTCCCCGCAAAATGGTCTTGTAAAAAAGAGCTACCAGGGCTGGCAGGAAGCTGTTGGTTCGCGCCCGGTACTGATTCCATCTGAACAAAACTGAACCACTTAAATACCTTTCATGAAATCCATTCTGCTGTTTACTTTACTTTTTACCGCTACTTTTCATCAAGTATTCTCTCAAACGAAAATTGAACGCTGGGACCGGTTTGAGATCAGTCTGAAAGGTCCTGAAAATGGAAATCCGTTTGAAGAAATTACACTGGGCGCGGAGTTCAGTAATGGAAAAGAGAAGATAAAAGCTGCGGGATTTTATGATGGAAAAGGTGTTTATAAAGTGCGTTTTATGCCGCAGTCTGTCGGGGATTGGAGATATAAAACATTCAGTAACAATAAGGTACTGAGCGGGAAGTCTGGCAGTTTTACCTGCGTCGACGCCACCGGTGAAAATCACGGGCCGGTGAAAGTGGCTGACACCTACCACTTTAAATATGCAGACGGAAAACGGTACTATCCTTTCGGGACGACTTTGTACGCCTGGACGCACCAGCCGACTGCATTGGAAGAAATTACTTTGAAGACTCTGTCGACCGCGCCTTTTAATAAAGTGCGCATGTGCGTTTTTCCGAAATACTACGCCAATGTTGAAAACGAGCCGCTTTTTTATCCATTTGTGAAAAAAGGCGAAAGTAAAACGAGTACCGGACGAGTGAAATTAGAATGGGACTTCACCCGATTTGAACCCGCTTTCTTTGAGCACCTGGAAAAGCGTATCGATGACCTGAAAGCGCTTGGGATTGAGGCGGATGTGATCATTTTTCACCCTTATGATAAAGGTCGCTGGGGTTTTGATAGCATGGGCCGGGATAACGATGTCAAGTACATTAAGTACCTCACAGCCAGGCTTTCATCTTTTAGAAACGTATGGTGGTCGCTGGCAAATGAGTTTGATTATATTAAAACAAAGCCGCGCGAGGATTGGGATATTTACACAAAAGCTGTGGTCGATTCGGATCCTTATCAGCATTTGTGCTCGATTCACAATGGGAGTGTTTATTACGATAACTGGAAGCCGGAGTTCACGCATGTGAGCATTCAAAATGGATCGACGGTGGAAGATTTCGGGCGCGCTGTGCTGCTGCGGGACGTGTTTTTCAAGCCTATGGTCTACGACGAAGTTTGCTATGAAGGCGATTTGCCGCAGCGCTGGGGACATTTGAGTGGCGAAGAAATGACGGAAGCTTTTTGGCAGGGTACAATTGCGGGAACGTATGTGACGCACGGTGAGACTTACAAGAATGCGGGAGATACCATCAACTGGGCGAAAGGCGGCCGACTGATCGGAAGCAGCCCGGCGCGGATCGGGTTTCTGAAAAAGATCCTCGAAGAAGCCCCTGGCCCGCTCGAAATGGCCGATCCCTGGAAAGACCATCATACCGCTACAACCGCAGACAGCAGCTATTATTTAATCTATTTTGGCAAGAAAATGCAGCAGGAATGGGCCTTCAATCTTCCCAAAAAAGCCGGTCCGGCTGCCAAAACGAAATTCCGGGTGGAAGTGATCGATACCTGGAATATGACAATCACAAAACTTCCGGAAGTATTCGAAGCCGGCGCCCCCGTGGAATATCGGATATTTGACAAAGACCGCAAAACGATCAGGTTACCGATGAAGCCCTACTTAGCGTTGCGGATTCGGGCTGTGGAGTGATTTAAACTAGCGGCTTCTTTCTTATCTATTTCAGAATCGCGACTTACGAATTGGTTTTCGTAAAACGCCGATTTGTGACCGGTTTTTTTACTTTTTAAAGAATTTCCTTCCCTGCAAGCGTCTATTTCACAAATTTTTATAGGAAAAGACATAAAATCTCTTCGAATTATTTTTTCTGTTTCTTTTTATTTCTAATTTTCGTAAAAAATAGAATATAAAAGAAAAATAAGGAAAATCCTGTCACCAAGTTCAACGCTGCTTCTTATCTATGAAAAACATCTTACCAATTATTCTGGCATTCCTGCTGGCTGTTACGGCTGCTGATGCGCAGACGATTACAGTCAAAGGCAGGGTCACGGGGATCAGTGATACAGACCCGCTTCCGGGTGTCAGTGTGATCATTAAAGGAACCCAAAGAGGTACGACTACCGACGCCGAAGGAGCTTACAGCATTGATGTTCCAGACGGAAATACGGTATTGGTTTTCAGCTTTGTAGGTTATAAAACGGTTGAAGAATCCGTAGGCTCACGGAATGAAGTGGCTGTGAAACTGTCCTCTGAAAACAAGGCGCTGGAAGAGGTGGTTGTGGTAGGCTATGGAACGCAGAGCAAGCGTGCGGTGACGGGTTCGGTGATTTCGGTGAACTATGATAAGTTTAAAGACAGATCCTTCAGCAACGTGACCCAGTCGCTGGCGGGTACGATGCCGGGTGTCAATATTTCGCAGTCGCAAGGTGCGCCGGGCGCTTCGCCGGTGATCAAGATAAGGGGCGTGAGCTCTATTACTGCGGGTACCAATCCGCTGATCGTCGTCGACGGGGTTCCATTGGAAAATTTTAATTTAAACCTGATCAATCCGCAGGATATTGAGTCTATTGAGGTATTGAAAGACGCTTCTTCTGCGGCTATTTACGGTTCAAGAGGGTCGAGCGGCGTGATTTTGGTTACGACTAAAATGGGTAAGGCTGGTAAAGTGAATGTGAGCGCAAATATTGAATACGGAACGCAAAAGGTGGTTCGTCGGGTGAAAATGATGGATGCGCAGCAATTTATCGAAACCTATAAAGATGCAAAAAACAATGCCTGGATCGCGCAGGGTGGAAATGCGAGTGATTTGAATGATGTTCGTCCGGCTACATTGAGGATACCCGATGATTTTAGAAACAATCCGGAACAATTCGGAAAAGGGACCGACTGGCAGGATGTGATGTTCCGCACAGCTCCTTCGTTCAATGCGCAGTTCAGCGTGTCGGGCGGGACGGAAAAAACGCAGTATCTGTTCTCGGCGGCTTACCTGGATCAGACAGCGGTTCTGGATGAAAATTACTATAAGAGACTGTCGATCAGATCCAATGTGAAAACTGCGATCAATAGTCGGCTGACGGTTGGATTGAATCTTGGCATTACTTCCATATTTGACCGGACGGAAGGAACGCAGGGAAAGAGCGACGTGATCAGCCTTGGTCTGCAAAGCAACCCGCACTTTCCTGTTTACAACGAAAACGGCAATCTTGGCTTTCGCGACCCGAATTCTACCTGGTTCCGATTTACTTCTTATGCTGATATGAACCTGTGGCATCCTTACTCGCTGACGCGGGAGGTTGATAAAGCGAGAAAGTCATTCAATACGCTCGCAACCGGGTTTTTGGAATATGAAGTGGTGAAAGACCTGCGTTTCCGAACGAGTTTAAGCGGCAATTTATACAACACCAGAAACAGTTTTTACTGGAATGATAAACAGAAATATGGCTACTCGGCTGTACTCGCGGCACAGGGAAATGCCGGCGATGCATATATGCTCAACTGGCTGATCGAGAATACGTTGAACTATGATAAGAAGATTGGTGAGCACGCATTTACGGGTTTATTAGGCTACACAATTCAGAAGCAGCGGGATGAAACGATGTACGTGGCTTCGAATAATTTCCCGAACGATCTCGTACATACATTGAATGCAGGAACGGTGACAGCGGGCAATACAACTGCGAGTGAGTGGTCGCTGCTGTCGTACCTGGCCCGGGTTCAATACAATTTCAAAAACAAATATTTCCTGGCTGGCGCGATTCGCCGCGATGGTATGTCGCGGTTTGGAAGTGACAACAAGTGGGGCTATTTCCCTTCTGTTTCAGCCGGTTGGTTGATTTCGGATGAGAGCTTCCTGAGTTCTGTACCGGTGATCAACAACCTGAAATTACGTGCCAGTTACGGTGTGACCGGAAACAACCAGATTCCCAATTATGGCCCGATCAGTTTACTGGCCGGCGCGCCTTATGTGAATGGTGCCACGCTTGCCAATGGTTTGAAAGTGAGTGGTTTGGCTAATCCGGGATTGAAGTGGGAGAAGACCAATCAATTTAATATCGGCGTGGATCTGGGTCTGTTTAATAATAGGATCAACCTCTCTGCTGAGTATTATAATTCGATTACGCGGGATATGTTGCTTTTTGTGCCAATTCCTGATATTACCGGCTTTTCATCGCAGTTGACGAACATTGGTAAAATGCGTAACCGCGGTGTAGAGTTGAATATTTCTACCAAAAACTTTGCAGGCGACTTCTATTGGAATACGGATTTCAACATTTCCCGCAACCGTAACAAAGTTTTGCAACTCGGGCCGGGCAATGCGCCTATTCAATATGTAGATAATGTGGTGACGGTGCGGACGGAAGTCGGGCAGCCGGTTTCGAATTTCTTCGGTTATATTTTCGATGGAGTTTTCAAAAATCAGGCAGAAATAGACGCTTACCCACATCACGTAAGTACAACGCCGGGCGATCCGAAAGCGCGTGATGTGAATGGTGACGGAAAAATTTCAGACGCGGACCGTACTATTCTCGGGAATTATCAACCCGATTTTATCGCTGGGATCACAAATACAGTTGGGTACAAAGGATTTGAATTCTCGTTTTTGTTGCAGGGCTCTTTCGGTGGTGAGATTGCAAATAACAATGTCAGATACCTTGGTACCTGGGATAATGGACGCAATTTTTACGAGAGTATGTACAATTACTGGCGGTCGGAAAGTCAGCCTGGCGATGGGAAGCACTTCAAGCCTTCGGTCAATTACCTGGGCTTGCAGAAGCAGTTTTCGTCCTATTGGGTAGAGGATGCGAGTTTTATACGGGTCAAAAATATCCGCGTTTCCTACGCATTACCGTCGTCGGTGACGAGCAAGTTGAAGATTCGTGACGCGCGGGTTTATATCAATGCTGAAAACGTGCATTTGTTTAGCAAATACACCGGTTACGATCCTGAAAACACTACTTACGGCACCACATCTTACAGCAGCAGCATGGAAACTGCGGGTTCTTACACGAGCGGAAATGCGCCAGTACCAGGTGCATTTTCGGGGGTTGATTATGGATCTTATCCATTGCCGAGAGTAATCACAGTAGGTATCAAAGCTGATTTTTAATCCATTCGCCAAATCTGTTATGAAAAAGAACATATTCATTTTGACACTGATCACCTTCGTAGCCACATTGTCGGGCTGCAAGGAATCGTTTCTCGAACTCGCGCCGATCTCCAATCCTAACGCGGAGAATTTTTACAGAACCCGCTCGGATTTTGACCTCGCTGTGAATGCGGCTTACAATACGCTTTATACCGTTTATCACCCGCAGGGGCCGGTTTCTTACACCGGGGAACTGATGGCGGACAATGTGACGATCTTGAATATTTCGGGAAATCAGGCTGATAAATGGCAGTTTCGCGACTATTCACTTGCACCTGCAAATACGATGGTTTACCAATTCTGGCAGGATTTCTACAAGTCGCTTTACAATATCAATATCATTCTGAGCAAGATCGAAACTGCTGATATTGACCCTGCTTACAAGGCGCAGACGCAGGGTGAAATGCTTTTTCTTCGCTCGCTTTACTATTACAATATGGTACAAATTTGGGGTGATGTGCCGCTGGTACTGACGCCACTTTCTGCCGCTGAAAGCTACGATATCCTCCGGTCGCCGACTGCTGAGATCCATGCGCAGATCATCAAGGATCTGGCCGATGCGAAGTTGAAACTGCCTGCCACTGCGGCTATTGCGGGCCGTACTACCAAAGGTGCTGCGCAAATGCTGCTGGGGAAAGTGTATCTACTGGCAGGAGACAAAGCGAATGCAACCAAAGAGCTGAAAGAAATTTATGATAGCAAGAAATTTGAGCTCCTTCCTTCGTATGCCGCTTTATGGGATGTAAAAAATAAAAATACGAAAGAGTCGATTTTCGAAATTCAATACCTGGGCGGCGCGCCGACGAACCCTTACAGCAACTATTACCTCGAATTTTTTCCTAATTCCAATGCATTGGGCTTTTATGGAGCCGGGATGAACCAGGTAGTGAATGATGTTTTGGCGGAATATGAGCAGGGTGACGGGCGTAGATTGGCGTCAGTTGATACGGGATACACCGATGCGAAAGGTGTTTTTACGCCGGCATTCTTCCCTAAGAAATGGGCTGATAAAACAGCGCCGCTGATCAATCAGAGTATTGCTGCAAATAACAATTTTATCGTTTTCCGGTACGCTGACCTGCTTTTGTTGCTGACAGAAGCGACCGGCGACGTGACTTACCTGAATGAAGTGCGCAAGAGATCCAATCTTCCTCTGTATGGTGCGCCGGGCTATCCGGCCAAATACAATACGGTCGCACTGGCAGTGGAGCACGAGCGGCGCGTAGAGCTGGCGTTTGAATTTCATAGGTGGTTTGACCTGAAAAGAACGGCGAGGGCGATACCTGTTCTGATACAAAAAGGAAAGCCGGTGACCGAAGCGAAACTGCTCCTGCCGATCCCGAATATCGTGCGCGACCAGAATGCTAAAATCACGCAGAATGCCGGGTACTAAACAATTTGGAATGAAGAAGGTATTATTAAGTCTTTTAATGTTAACATCCTCGTATCCTGGGCTTTTGGCGCAGGATACGATTAGTTATACGGGCAAAACGCTTTCCAACATTGACTATCACCACGGTCAATTGCGGCCGGTGATCGGGGCGCATTCTTACCAAACTTTCAGGGCAAACCGGACGGATTTTGGAAGCGATTCTGCATTGAGCTGGACTTACAACCACGCGCCGATGCTGGCTTACTGGAAGGGTAGTTTTTACCTGAATTATCTGAGTAATCCGGTCGGCGAACATATTCCGCCGGGGCAGACTTTGCTGCAAACTTCGAAAGACGGTGTGAGCTGGACTTCGCCCGAAGTCATTTTTCCACCCTACAAAATTCCGGACGGAACAACGAAAGAGGAATATCCTGGTGTTGCCAAAAACTTGTATGCGGTAATGCATCAGCGCATGGGATTTTATGTTTCTAAAAACGGTAAGTTGCTGACACTGGGCTACTACGGAATTGCACTCGATGCAAAAGATGATCCGAACGATGGTAATGGAATCGGCCGGGTTGTGCGGGAAATCAAGGAAGACGGTTCGCTCGGGCCGATCTATTTTATCCGTAATAATGCTTCCTGGAAACAGAAATCCGACTATCCCTTTTACGAAACAAGCAAGGATAAAGCATTTGTGGCAGCTTGTAAGGAGCTGCTTGCTAATCAGTTAGTAGTGCAACAGTGGGTAGAGGAGGCAGATCGCAACGATCCGTTGATTCCGCTTAAAGGGGAATATAAGGCATTCAGTTCCTATCATTTGCCTGATGGTAGGGTGGTAGGGTTATGGAAGAATGCGTTGACGAGCATGAGCAACGACAATGGCAAAACCTGGCTATACAAACCGAAACGGGCGCCTGGATTTGTAAATAGCAATGCGAAGATCTGGGGGCAAAAAACGGCTGACGGGAAATATGCGACGGTCTATAACCCGGCCGAATTCCGCTGGCCGCTTGCGGTTTCAGTGAGTGATGACGGCGTTGAATATAAAAATTTGCTTTTGGTAAATGGCGAGATTACGTCCATGCGCTATGGAGGTAACTACAAATCCTACGGTCCGCAATATGTGCAGGGCATTTCGGAGGGCGACGGAACTCCTCCCGACGGTTCGCCGGGCGACGGGAAAATGTGGGTTACTTATAGTATGAATAAGGAAGATATCTGGGTTTCGTCGGTTTCGGTGCCACTTACTGAAAAGGCAGTTGATCACGTTAAAGCGAACTTTAACGAAACAAAAGAGGGTGCGGAATTGAGTGAATGGAATATTTACAGTCCGCTATGGGCTCCGGTGAAAATCGAAAAGGATAGGAAAGGCGACAAGGAGCTTGTTTTAAAGGATTTTGATCCGTTTGATTATGCAAAAGCGGAGCGGGTTATTCCTGCTACAAAGAAATTATTAGTTGAATTTTCGGTCACGCCCGGCCAGGATCGAAACGGGTTGCTGGATATTGAACTACAAAATGCGCTGGGCAATCCGGGCTTCCGTGTTTCGTTTGATTCGACGGGGTATATTCGGGTGAAGGCAGGGTATCGGAACAAGAATCTGGTTGAATATGAAAAGGATAAAACATACAAGCTGTCCATTAAATTGAACACTGAAACAAGATTGTACACTGTTAGTATTAACGGTAAAGATCTTGGTAATCAGATTCTTTTCGCTCCGATGGAAGCAGTAGAGCGGATTACCTTTCGCACCGGCGATACACGCAGATTCCCCAATGCAGATACCCCGACTGACCAGATGTACGACCTGCCGGATGCAGGTAGAAGAGATCCTGAGGCCGTTTTCAGGATTAAGGATTTGACATCAAAGGAATTTTAAAAGATATAAAATGAAGAATTTTAGAAGATTACTATTGATTCCCGCAGCTGGTCTCGCCTTTTTTCATGCGGCTAATGCTCAGAACAATTCATTGGTAAATACCTCCCAGAGTACCCACGCGAAACTGCACGGAACCGACATGAATGCAGTGCATTGGACGACCGGATTCTGGGCAGATCGTTTTAAGGTTTGCCGGGAAACAATGGTACCAAATCTTTGGAAAGTTTATACCGACCCCGAGCTCAGCCACTCTTTTAGGAATTTCGAGATCGCGGCGGGTTTAAAAGAAGGCAATTTTAAAGGTCCGTCATTTCACGATGGGGATTTTTACAAAACGTTTGAGGCGGTTGCAGGTATGTACGCCGTGACCAAAGATCCAAAACTCGACGAGATCATGGATCACGCGATTGAGGTAATGGCGAAGGCGCAACGTGCTGACGGCTACATATATACCAAATCGATCATCCAGCAAAAGCAGAGCGGGGAGGCGAAAATGTTCGACGACCGGCTGAATTTTGAAGCTTACAATTTCGGCCATTTGATGACCGCCGCCTGCGTACATTACCGCGCGACCGGGAAATCTACCTTAATGAATGTCGCCAGAAAAGCATCTGACTTCCTGATCAGTTTTTACGCAAATGCAACGCCGGAACAATCCAGAAATGCGATTTGTCCGTCGCATTATATGGGTTTGTCGGAAATGTACCGCACCACGCGGGAAGAGAAATATCTGAAACTGGTCAAGCACCTGATCGCGATCAAAGGTGCGACGGAGGGTACTGACGACAACCAGGACCGGATCCCGTTTTTAAAGCAAACCAAAGTAATGGGCCACGCGGTACGTGCCAATTACCTGTACGCAGGTGTTGCCGATGTATACGCAGAAACCGGCGACCAGGCATTGATGGATCAGCTGAATGTGATGTGGGAAGATGTGACAAATCACAAAATGTATGTCACAGGCGGTTGCGGGGCACTTTACGACGGTGTTTCTCCTGATGGGACTTCCTATAAACCTGACGAAGTACAGAAAATCCACCAGGCTTACGGGCGCGATTACCAGCTCCCGAACTTCACCGCTCACAACGAAACCTGCGCCAATATCGGCAATGTGCTGTGGAACTGGCGGATGCTGCAAATTACCGGCGACGCTAAGTATGCGGATATCGTAGAACTGGCGCTTTACAACAGCGTTTTGTCGGGTATCAATTTGCAAGGAGATAAGTTTCTCTATACTAATCCGCTAGCTTATTCGGACGCACTTCCTTTCAAGCAGCGCTGGGAGAAAGAGAGGCAGCCTTACATTTCCAAGTCAAATTGCTGTCCGCCGAATACCGTACGGACGGTTTCTGAGGTAAATCAGTACGTTTACAGCGTGTCGGATGCGGGTGTTTTCTTTAATCTGTATGGAGGAAATAAACTGGATACCCGTTTTAAAAATGGTGCATTAAAACTTTCACAAACAACGGATTATCCTTGGGACGGTAAAGTATCAATTCAAGTTGAGGAAGCTCCGTTTAAGGTATTCTCGATGTTTTTCAGAATTCCAGGCTGGTGCTCTGGCGCTACGTTGGCTGTGAACGGGAAAAAGCACACCGTTTCTTTGAATGCAGGCACTTATGCTGAAGTAAAAAGAGCCTGGAAAAAAGGTGATAAGGTTGAGTTGCTGCTTCCTATGCCGGTTAAATTAATCGAATCGAATCCGTTGGTGGAGGAAACGCGGAATCAGGTTGCTGTGAAACGGGGGCCAATTGTGTATTGCGTCGAATCAATGGATCTTCCAAAAGGAAAAACGATTTTCGATGTGGCAGTCTCGGTGAATAATAATTTCAAACCCACTCCAATAATGATCGAAAACAGCCCGATCACCGCATTGCAAGGCGACGCGGTGCTGCTTGATAATACCGATTGGAGTAAAAAATTATACCGCGAAGTAAGAAACGCCGCACCAAAAACGATCCCTGTAAAACTGGTACCCTATTACGCCTGGGGTAACCGTGGGCATGGGGAAATGTCGGTTTGGCTTCCGCTGGTGCGGTGAATTTAAATTTTTAGTACGCAACTGCTTTAAGACTGCTTTTCGGCATTGGAAATGGGTAGTATATTTTTTCGTATGCCTGAATAGCCAGTGCAAGCAGCTCGACGCGTTCAGCTTCCGAGTCTGAGATACCTTCTTCGCCCTTTTTCATTAGCTCATTAAGCTCTTCCAATGCGGACTCGTATTGTTTTTCTGATTTTAAAGTTTTCATCGCGCAAGTCTTAAAGTGTTGATAAATTGACTTCATCGTATTGTTTATGCGTTCCAATGAAGCGAACAAATACAGTTCGTTTCCTGAAAAGGATCCTGGCAATTAGCCGACATTTATTTCCTCCTATGTTAAACATGAACAGAGAATTACCAACAGAGTTGACAGAATTGAATGTTTGTCTCACATCCGAGAAATTAGACCAGTTGGCAAGTTGTGTTTCCCTATACCATTTATTTAGCGCAATTTTTAGTTCCGGATTACTCAGGCAA
Organism: Dyadobacter sp. CY343; assembly: GCF_021390335.1. Classification (GTDB taxonomy): domain Bacteria; phylum Bacteroidota; class Bacteroidia; order Cytophagales; family Spirosomataceae; genus Dyadobacter. The sequence goes on from NZ_JAJUXK010000003.1 coordinate 131,250, forward strand.
AACGTGCTGATAGCTCGGTGAGAGACAATTACCACTATATTATATTTGAAGTTAATGCTTCAATGTGATAAATCCATCCGATTTAGAACGAGTTATGTTTTCATACGCAGACATTTATTTTTTAAACGGTGCATTACAACCGGCAATCACAACTCCCGAACCCAAATATTCCGAAAACTAACCCGGCTGCCATGCTCTTGCAACCGCAGTGGCAGCTTGTTTTCATGGTATTTATAATTGGGATAACCCTGGTAAACCATAGGCCCTTTTAGTTGGACGTGGTTGAGAATGAGTACGTTGTTGTGGAATACGGTCATGTAAGCTGGGGTTTTCAGCGTTTTGTCGGCATTAAAAACGGGGGCTTCAAATACTACGTCGTAGGTTTGCCAGGTTTGCGGCTTGTTGGCGGCGTTTACAAGCGGGGCGTGTTGTTTGTAAATGCTCCCAGCCTGGCCGTTGTAATAGATTTTGGTAAGATATTGATAAGATTCGTAGATCTGCAATTCGTACAGCCCCATTAAAAGTACGCCGCTATTGCCGCGGTTCATTCCCTGATCTTCCGAAGGATCAGGCGTTTTCCATTCCAGATGTAATTGAATATTCCCGAATTTTTGCTTTGACTGGATATCTGTCGACTTCGGTACAATCGTCATTTCTCCGTTTCCAACCTTCCATTTTACTGCTGAACCATCGGCGTGCTGCCATTTTCCAGCGTCATTTTCATTTCCAAAGAGTACAATAGCGTCGGAAGGCGGCGCATCATGCTGGCCGGGTGTGACCAGCGGCGGTTTTACAGACCAATCTTCGGTCGCGGCAGGGGGCGGCAGGGTATCTTTTTTAGCAGTCTGACCGAAAGTGGTAGTTCCGGCATTGATGGCGAGCGTAAACAGCAAATATTTGGAAAGGATTTTGTATTTCATAAGCGGCATATTGATTATTCACAATTTAAGAATTAGTAGCATAATTGTGTTGCTAAATTTTCAGTTATTACTTTTTATTTTCTTTTATTTTCGTAAATTTGCTTTTGTAGGTTTAATTGAAGGTAATAATAGTTGTTAAGAGTAAATTTTCCTTTTTTATCGGGTAAGTGTTTGTTTTCCTTCTATTTTAGCTGAAAAAGGAAACCAAAATAACAATGGGAACAATGCTTGCAAATCAAAGAAGGGATAAGATACTCGAATTGTTAAAGGAAGACGGCTCCGCAAAAGTGATCAACCTGGCCAAGCTTTTCAAAGTCACGGAAGTAACGATCCGGCAGGACCTTGACAAGCTCGAAAAGGATGGTCTGGTGATCAAGGAACACGGCGGCGCTTTTTTAAAAAATGTGGAAGATCAGGTTCGCAATTTTTCTCTTGGTAATCAGGAAAATCTGGACAAGAAAGAGCTGATCGCTTCTAAATGCCTGGAATACATTGACAACGGCGATACGATTATTCTGGATTCTGGCTCGACGACAACTGAAATAGCTAAAAAGTTGCGAGGCAGTAACCGGCATTTAACTGTGATAACCAATGCACTGAATATCGCATTGCTGCTCGGTGCCGAAACGTGGATTGAAGTGATCATGACGGGAGGCGAATTCAAGCCGCCAACCTTGTCGCTCACAGGCCAGAAAGCGGCTGACTTTTTCAAAGGTCTGAATGTGCAGAAACTGTTTCTCGCTACCGCTGGATTATCCCTGAAATCGGGGCTTACTTATCCGAGTATCAGCGATTTAGTAGTAAAAAAGGCGATGATAGATGCAGCAGACACAACTTACCTTGTGGCCGATTCTACCAAAGTTGGAAAAAGCGCATTTGCGAGTCTGGGCGCGCTTTCATTGATAGATTATATCATTACGGACGCTGGCGTGGAAGATAAGCATAAGCAGTTGTTTCATGATAATGAGATTGAGTTGATAATAGCGGGGTGAGTTTTAGGGAGGATGGAGGAAGGGAGGAAGGGAGGAAAGGGAGGAGGGCGGCCCGCGTGGGGAGGATAGAGTAAAGCGCCTTTGTAGGCAGTGAATTTTTATTTTTTTTGGATTATGAAAATGAATGGGAGTATTGGGGTGATAATTGGGAACCGGGATTTTTTTCCGGATCGGCTGGTTGCGGAAGCTCGGGTTGAGATTATTGAGCTTTTTAATAAGCTTGCGATTCCGGCGGTGATGCTGGATACAGAGACGACTAAGTTAGGCGGCGTTGAGACTTTTCAGGATGCGCAAAAATGTGCTGCATTGTTCAGGGCGCACCGGGATGAAATAATAGGTGTGCTGGTCGTATTGCCCAATTTTGGCGACGAGCGCGGTATTGCCGAAACGCTCAAACTGGCTGGATTGAATGTGCCTGTTTTAGTGCAGGGATACCCCGATGATTTGAACAAACTTGACGTAGCGCGCAGGAGAGATTCGTGGTGCGGGAAGATTTCGGCCTGCAATAACCTCTACCAGTTCGGGATCAAATACACGCTTACGACCAAACACGTCGTGCACCCGCAGGACGCTACTTTTATCAAGGATTTACAGGATTTTGTGGCGGTTTGTCGCGTTACCAAAGGTTTGCGGAATGTAAGAATTGGCGCAATAGGAGCGAGGCCGGGCGGTTTTAATACAGTTCGGTATAGTGAAAAGATATTGCAGCGAAACGGTATCTCAGTGGTCACAGTGGATCTCTCCGAAATTCTTGGCAGAGCTAATAAACTGACCCAGCACGATACCAGCGTGCAGCAGCATTTACAAAAAATAAGAGATTACGCCGCCGTAGGTCGCACGCCGGACGAGGCTTTGTTTCAAATGGCAAAATTCGATGTGGTTCTGGCAGAATTCGTGGCGGAAAATGCACTCGACGCGACCGCGATCCAATGCTGGACTTCGATTCAGCAGAATTACGGCTGCAACGTGTGTACTTCCATGAGCATTATGAGCGAAAGTATGTCGCCGAGCGGCTGCGAAGTGGATGTGACGGGTACGCTGAGCATGTACGCGCTGCAACTCGCCTCCGGGACACCGAGTGCGCTCGTGGATTGGAATAACAATTACGCCGACGACGATAACAAATGCGTGCTTTTTCACTGCGGAAATTGGGCCAAATCGTTTTTACCGGATATTGAAATCAGCACCGCGCCGATCCTGGGCACTTCGGTAGGCGAGGAAAATACCTACGGCGCATTATCCGGCCGCACGCCAGCTATGCCGCTGACTTTCGGCCGCATCAGTACCGACGATCCGAAAGGAATTATGAAGGCTTATGTAGGCGAAGGCAGACTAACTGACGATTCACTGAAAACCTTTGGAAACCGCGCAGTGGCCGAAATTCCGAACCTGCAAAAGTTGATGCATTACATCTGTAACAACGGTTTCGAACACCACGTGGTAATGAATGCATCCAAAACGGCCGGGATCTTGAAAGAGGCGCTGGGCAATTATATGGGCTGGGAAGTGCAGCTTTTTGACGAGCCTATTCGCGATTCAGTGCAAAACGGCCACACAAGCAGAGAATTGGTTTCTCAATATTCATAACAATGTCAGAAAAGGAGCTTGCACGGAAGTCGGTGGAGTACCGGCGCAAAATACTCAAGTACATCTACCTGGCGAAGGCGGGCCATACCGGAGGAAGTCTCTCTTGTATCGACATTCTGAATGTGCTTTATAATCACGTTCTGAATGTGAATGCGGCGGATTTTTCGTCGCCCGACCGAGACCGTTACATTCAAAGTAAGGGGCATACCGTGGAGGCGCTTTATGTGGTATTGGCTTCAAAAGGCTTTTTTCCGGAGTCGGATCTTGAAACATTGTGCACGTATCAATCGCACTACATTGGTCACCCGACGCGCAAAGTGCGTGGTGTGGAGCAAAATACGGGCGCATTAGGTCACGGACTTTCGCTGAGTGTGGGTACCGCGATCGCGGGCAAACTTGATAAAAAAGACTACCGCGTCTTCACATTGCTGGGCGACGGCGAGCTGCCGGAAGGTTCCAACTGGGAAGCCGCATTGTCGGCCGCGCATTACAAGCTCGATAACCTTTGCGCAATCATTGATAAAAACAACTTACAGATCAGCGGCGCCACGAGCGATGTCTGCAATACGGATCCTGTCGATGCGAAGTTTGAAGCATTTGGCTGGTCAGTGCGGCACGTGGACGGTCATGATTTTGAACAGTTGAAAGCAGCATTTGACGCAATACCATTTGAAATAGGAAAACCGAGCCTGGTAATTGCGCATACGATTAAAGGTAAGGGAATTAGCTATATGGAAAGTCAGTTGAAGTGGCACCACGGCGTTCCCAGCCAGGAACAATATTCAGACGCATTGCAGGAACTGGACGTAGCGGAGGAAAGTCTTGCCTAATCATATTCCGGTCTGACCGGGACACTAAATGAACAAGGAGTGGAAGCGACTATTGAAAACATTGCTTTGAAGCACCAGGCCAATCTGGAAGTTTTTTCCAAAACATTACAAATGCTGGCCGAACACGACCGGGATATTATTGTGGTCACAAGCGACTCGCGCGGCTCGGGTAAGCTGGTTCCGTTCAGTCAGAAATTCCCTGATCAGATCGTTGAAGTGGGTATTGCCGAGCAAAATCTGGTCGGCGTATCGGCCGGGCTGGCTTCTACCGGAAAGAAAGTTTTCGCAGTTTCCCCTGCCTGTTTTCTAACTGCGCGTGCATTGGAACAGATCAAAAACGACGTAGCCTATTCCGACAATCCGGTCAAGCTGATCGGTATCAGTGCGGGCGTGAGCTACGGCGCATTGGGATCGACGCATCATAGTTTGCACGATTTTGCGGTTTTAAGAACAATCAATAACCTCGTGATCGTAGCGCCGGCCGATAATTTCGAAACAGAACAGGCGATCAGGCTCGCTGCCGAAGCGGATTTTCCGGTTTATTTAAGATTTGGGAAAAAAGCGATGGAGTTGCTTTCGGAGGATGAAAAGACATTTGAATTTGGCAAAGGACGCATTGTTCGCGAAGGTGCGGACCTGACTATTATTGCAACCGGAGAAACCGTCGCACCGGCGTTGCAGGCTGCTGAAAAACTGGAAAAAGAGTCACGCTTAACAGCTACCGTAGTGAGTATGCACACAATCAAGCCTTTGGATTACAATCTTTTAGATGAAATCGCATTGTCCGGCAAGCCAATTTTGACTGTCGAAGAACATAGCATTTACGGCGGCCTCGGAGAAGCTTGTGCATCCTATCTGTTACAAGCCGGCCACAGGAATGCATTTAAAATTATCGCTATACCTGATGAATATACCGTTACCGGTTCTCAGCAGGAAATATTTGCACATTACGGTATTTCCGAAGAAGGTATTGCGGCCACGGCGCGGAAACTTTGTCAGGGTTAATGCTACCGGGCGCTGTCTGAAATTTACCAGTCTATTCTTTCACCGTTTTCCTGTCCTATGAAACGGATCAAAAAGCTTTTCATTTTTTCGCTGCTGGCCCTGTCAGTTCCCGGTTTTGCTCAGGTTCCTGCCGTAAAAACGCGGATACTCGTATTGACGGATATTGAAAATGAACCCGATGATACGCAGTCGCTGATCCGTTTTCTGACCTATTCCAATCAATGGGATATTGAAGGTTTGGTAGCAACTACCTCGATTCACCAGCCGAATCGCGTCGCGCCGGAGAAGATCAGGCAGCTGATACAAGCTTATGGGAAAGTGAGAAATAATCTTTTACTGCACGAAAAAGGATATCCTACCACTGAATATCTGTTGAGCATTACCAAGCCGAGTATTCCTGAGTTTGGTATGCAGGCGATCGGGGAGGGTAAAGATTCGGAAGGGTCGGAATGGATTATTAAAGTGATTGATAAAAAGGACGACAGGCCGGTCTGGATTCCCGTTTGGGGAGGGGCTAACTGTCTGGCGCAGGCATTATGGAAGGTTCGTAAAACGCGTTCTCCGGAAGATTTAAAGCAATTTGTTTCCAAAATCCGCATGTACACGATCTCGGATCAGGACGATACCGGGCCGTGGATCCGCAAGAATTTCCCTGAACTTTTTTATGTAGGCAGTCCGGGCTACCACGCTGCCGGGGCTTACCATTATGCTACCTGGTCAGGTATTAGCGGCGATAAATTTCATGGTCGCTTTGTGGGCGCCAATTTTGAGATAGTCGATAATCCCTGGCTCGATGAGCACGTAAGAAGTCACGGGCCGCTGGGCGCTGAATATCCTTTTACCAAATTTTTAATGGAGGGCGACACGCCGTCTTTTTTAGGTTTGATAGAAAATGGCCTGAATGTGCCCGAGCATCCCGAATATGGCGGCTGGGGCGGCAGGTACGAACTCTATAAACCAAGGACCTTAAAATATTTCTACGAGCCAGAAACCCGACCTATTTATACCGACGCCATGGACGAAGTAAAAGGGGTGGACGGGAATTTTCATACCAGCAACAAAGCCACGCTATGGCGCTGGCGGGAGGCATTTCAGAACGATTTTGCTGCTCGTATGGACTGGACGGTCAAGCCTTTTAAAGAAGTCAATCACCCGCCGAAAGCTGTTTCAAACAATGGAAATGCAATTAAGGCAAAAAGTGGCGAGAAGGTGACGCTGAGCGCCGAAGGTTCGCAGGATCCCGACGGAAATGCGCTGAGCTATGAATGGATTTATTACCCCGAGCCGGGTAGCTACAATGTAAAAGAGCCTTTGGGGATCGTTGACGCCAAAGCGGCTACTACATCATTTCCAGCCCCGAAAGTAACGCAGCCCGAGACGGTCCACGTTATTCTGGCGGTAACAGACAATGGAAAACCTGCACTCACGCGGTACCAGCGGGTGATCGTTACGGTATACCCGTAAAACCAATTCCTATGAAATTATTGAATCCATATAAATCCCTGTTGATCTGCGCCCTTTTTGGACTTGGATTAATTGGTTGTAAAACAAGACAAAGCGAAGAGGAGCCCAAGAAAATGGCGATTGTCGTTTCCACGCTCAACAATCCCTGGTTTGTGTTCCTGGCCGAGCAGGCGCAGGCCAAGGCGAAAGAGCTGGGTTATGAATCGAAAGTGTTTGATTCCCAAAACAATACATCACAGGAAACCGACCATTTCGAGAATGCGATCGCTTCGGGCTACGACGCGATCCTGTTCAATCCTACCGATGCCGATGGTTCGATCGTGAATGTAAAAAATGCGACTGCGGCCGGTGTGCCGGTTTTTTGTATGGATAGGGAAGTGAATGCAAACGGTGCTGCCACTTCACAGATCTTATCGGACAGCTATTCCGGTTGTGTGGCGATTGGGAAGTATTTTGTGGAGACTTTGAATAAAAAGGGCAAATACGTCGAGATACTTGGGATGGTGGGAGACAACAATACATGGAACCGTTCGAAAGGCTTTCACAGCGTGGTCGACCAGTATCCTGATTTGAAAATGGTTGCTCAGCAAAGCGCTGATTTTGACCGTAATAAGGCCATGGAAGTCCTGGAATCGATATTGCAAGCGCAGCCCGATATTGATGCCGTTTTTTGCGGGAATGATGCGATGGCGATGGGCGCTTACCAGGCTTTGGTGGCTGCGGGAAAGGCGGATCATGTGAAGGTATTTGGTTTTGATGGCGCCGAGGATGTGGTGAAGTCGATCCAGGATGGAAAAATTATGGCGACGGGGATGCAGTTTCCGGTAGTAATGGCACAAACTGCCGCCACTTTTGCGGATCAGTATTTCAAAGGCGAGCGAAAGTTTCCGAAGAAAATGCCGGTGGCAGTGGAGCTGGTGAAGCGTGACAATATCGAGAATTACGCCGCTTACGGGAAAGAGGATTGACTATGAAAAAGACGCTCAGATACCTGTTGTTTTTACTGGTGATTGCATTCGTAGCCTATAATTCGGTTTATTTCAAAAAACTGGATGAGATAAAGGCGGGCACCGATTTATTTAATGGCAGAAAGTTCGCTGCTAGTTTCTGGTCTCAAAAGCTGACGCCGGCGCTCGCTGCTGCTCCTGATGCAGCGCTGCTTTTTGATTTTTTAAAAACGGATTCGGACCAGGCATTTTCCAAATATGGGAAGTCGATGAGCATTGGAAATATCAAATATTTTCTGGTAAATGGGCGGGGTATCGTTCGGTCGGTGGAGGAAAATCAGGTGATTCTTGATGTAAATACAAAGGCTGGGAGCAAACGTATGGTTTTAGCTACGGAGTACATTTTTGGGAATGCAGTCCGCGACGCTTCCGGGCAGATCGATATCAATGATTTCGGCAATTCTTCGGATCTCAATGCCATTTCCGCCGAACTGAACCAGATTATCCGCGATAAGGTGCTGCCATCGTTTCTTGCCAAAGTAAAAAACGGCGATGAAATTACCTTTTCCGGCGCACTCGAACTCAACCAGAAATACCCTGATCTTGCCAAAATTGAGATTATCCCGATCCGACTTTCGATAGACGATCCATCAGAAACCAAACCGGAATAATCATGCTGACCGCAGAGAATATTACCAAAAGATTTCCGGGAGTAGTGGCTCTGGATAACGTGAACCTGACGCTCGATGCCGGAAAAGTCACTGCCTTAATAGGGGAAAATGGCGCAGGTAAATCGACGCTGATGAAGATATTGTCGGGCGTTTATGTAGACTACGAGGGACAGATTTTCTGGAAAGACAATCTTGTCAAATTCAATAACCCGAAAGAAGCGCAGCAACACGGCATCGCGATCATTCATCAGGAACTCAACCTGATACCTTACCTGACGATCACCGAAAACATATTCCTCGGTCGCGAAATGCTGAGCCAGTATGGAACGCTGGATAAGAACAAAATGCGCCGCAAAACGCAGGAGCTGCTCGACAGATTGAAACTGAAAGTCGCCCCGGAAACGCGCGTTGTGAACCTGAAAGTGGGCCAGCAGCAGATCGTGGAAATTGCAAAAGCACTACTCACAGAGGCGGAGCTTATCATTATGGACGAGCCTACTTCGGCGATTACCGGCAGCGAGGTGGAGGTATTGTTCGGGATTATCGAGGAACTGAAAGTTGAGAACAAAGCGATCGTGTACGTGTCGCACAAGCTGGACGAACTGTTCCGGATCGCAGATCATTTTGTGGTTTTGCGGGACGGAAAGTCTGTTGATTCGGGTAAAATGCAGGATATTGACCAGGATCAGCTGATCACGAAAATGGTGGGCCGGAAGATTGAAGTGATGCGAAAAAAGCTATCACAAGGCGCGACTGAGGTTTTACTACAAATTGAAAATCTCACTTTGCAGCACGCATTGCGCAAGAATGAGCGGATATTGAAGGATATTAATTTTGAAGTGCGCCGCGGCGAAATCGTGGGAATATTTGGGTTAATGGGGGCCGGGCGGACGGAGTTATTGGAAACAATTTTCGGTTTGCACGCGGCGCGGTCGCAAGGTACTATTCGGGTGGAAGGAAAAGCATTGTCTATCTCGAAACCCGCACAGGCAATCGCCGCGGGCCTGGCGCTGGTGCCGGAGGATAGAAAAAAGGACGGGCTGGTTTTAGGAATGGATGTAAAAACGAATATCTGCCTGACTACCCTCGCTGAGCTGGAAATTATGGGTATTTCGAGCGAAAATAAAGAGCTCGCTCTGACCGAAAAATATATAGGAGAATTAAAAATCAAAACGCCGTCGGGAAAGCAGCAAGCTAAAAACCTGAGCGGCGGCAACCAGCAGAAAATCGTATTGGCAAAATGGCTGGCGACCAAACCGAAGCTGCTATTGCTGGACGAACCGACGCGGGGAATTGATATTCATGCGAAAAGCGAAATTTACAAACTGATCATTCAACTGGCAGATAATGGTCTGGGAATCATTGTAGTATCCTCGGAATTGCCCGAGATACTGGCTGTCTCCGATCGCGTTCTGGTAATGGCGGAAGGCGAGCTCACTGCTGAATTTACTTCCGCCGAGGCAACCGAGGACCTGATCCTGAAAGCGGCGATACCGCATTCCATTTATGAAAAGCAATTATGAACCTGGCATTAGATAAAGATAAATTACTTCGTTTTCAGTCGCTTATCGCGCTTTTTTTACTTTGTGTCGGACTGAGTATTCTGTCGGACAAGTTTCTCAGCGTTTCCAATCTATGGAATGTAATGCGGCAGATCTCAGTCAATATCTGCATTTCGACGGGGATGACTTTGATTGTATTAACGGCGGGGATCGATTTATCTGTCGGCTCGGTACTGGCACTTTGCGGCGCGATCACAGCCGGGCTGCTCAAAAGCGGCATTGAGATTCCGAGTGATAATTTGTACATCGGTTTCACAGTGCTGGGCGCTTCTCTGGCCGGGATATTAACGGGCTCTGCGCTGGGTGCGTTGAATGGCTGGACGATTACGAAATTCAAAGTTCCACCGTTTGTAGCGACGCTGGCTATGCTCACTGTCGCGCGCGGTTTCACCATGTTATGGACCAAAGGTTTCCCGATCAGCGGCTTGGGTGACACGTTTTTGTTCCTGGGTACCGGCTGGTTTTTGGGCGTTCCAGTACCAGTATGGATCTCTGCGCTGATCGTGGTGCTCGCTGTTTTTATTACTACCAAAACCAGATTGGGAAAGTATATTTATGCGATCGGAGGGAATGAGAGTGCTTCACGACTATCTGGTATTCAGGTGAATAGGGTTAAAATTATCGTGTATACCATAGGCGGGGCGCTCGCGGCGGTAGGCGGCTTGCTGGTTACTTCCCGGCTTGATTCGGCGCAGCCCAATGCAGGTGTCAGCTACGAGCTTGATTCGATCGCGGCCGTGGTAATAGGAGGGACTTCTCTTTCAGGAGGCCGGGGTAGTGTGCTCGGCACCGTTCAGGGCGCACTGATCATCGGGGTTTTGAACAACGGACTGGTGCTGCTCAATGTGTCGCCTTTCTGGCAGCAGGTCGTGAAAGGTTTGGTGATATTGCTCGCGGTGATTATTGATAAGGCTAACTCCAAAAACGACTAGGAAGCTTTCTTACTTTTTAATCTGCTAAGCCATTCTTTGCCCTCGAACTTCCTGAAAAGATAGCTGTTGATACGGACGAAAAGTAGCAATGCGATTAATATAAAAACGGCATTTAATTTATAAGAAAACCCTACGAATTTCTCTGTTCCGTCCATGGCCAGCTCGTACCGCAGCCACGTGCGCTCTGCTGTTGTTGTGGTTTTGTCAAACGGTAACGCCTCGTCGTATATAACCTCCGTGATGAATTTGCCGGTTGTGTCAATGTACCCGTATTTATCGTCCACCCGCACCATTGAGATGCCGTGGTTATAGTAGGAAGCGAAATCGTATTTCAGCGGCGTTCTAATCCTGCCTTTCTTATCAATGTGTCCGAATTTTCCATCAATAGCTACTGCGGAGCGGTCTTCGGCAGTGAAACCGGTTGCTTCGTCGTAAAGAAAATTGATCCTGACTTTGCCCGTTTTGTCAATACAACCCCATTTATTATTCTTTTTTACCCAGAATAAACCGGCAGTCGGCTTGCGGGTGTCGGTGTACTCAAACGGCACGATCAGGTCGCCGGTGAATGGACTGATATAGCCGAACTTATCGCCATATTGAACGCGCTCCAATCCCTGGCCGGAAAATTTGTAGGTAGGGTCAATATCATCCAGCGCAACCGGTACGCGCAGGATCATATTCTTATCAATGATCCCATATTTCCCACCAAAGTTGAAGTGATAGATGTACTTCGACTTCTTGATCTCGCGCTCGTTGAACTTGCTGAAATTCCAGTTGAGGATAAACATATCCCGTTTTTTCCACCAGATAATATCCTCGCGGGTATCCCGGTTACACACGTGATTTTGCTCCGCCGCGGCGATCAGGAAGTCATTTTTATAATTTTCAATCGGGATTTTGTACAGCGTATTTCCTTTTGTATCAATATAAGAAAGGCCAAATTGTTTGCCTACGGGATAAATAACCCATGTTTTGCCATTTATAAACTTATCAGTACCCGCATAGATCGGCTGCACGACAATTTCGCCTTGCCTGTTGATAAACCCGTGCAGCCCATTTCCGTCGGGACCCAGTTCCATAGGCACAAACTCAGCAAGCCCATCAGAAAAATCACCAATATCCCGGAATGCCGGCGTCAGTTTCCGTCCATTCGGATCGGTGAGATAGGTTTCATAGGTCCGGCAGGGCACAGACACTTTCTTGACAACGTAAACGCCATCGTATTCACGATGTTCGGTATACGCATTAAGCCAGGACTTTGCATTGCCGGCTCCGGTTTGCGCCAGCAGAAGATTAAAATTTAGTATGAAAAGCAGAGAAATGAAACACCTAGCAGCCAGAGCAAACATTCAGGAAAGCGGTTTTAAGTCAGTATCAGGTTGAATCCTTTTCAGCTAATATAGCCAATAGGTACTTTTCAGGCTAATTTTATGCCAATTGCATTCAGTTCACGACTTATTTTTCGCCGGGCAAACAACAAATCAGAACTGATCGGAAGTGGCAGGAAAAAATAAATCAGTTTTCGATTTCCATTAATTCCCACGAAAACAAGCGCTTACCTTAAATCTTAATAATTTCTTCATAAATCTATTTTGAAAAATTTGTTTCGTACAATTTAACTAATACTTTTGCACCACAATCAACGACAAGTCTTGGGTTTGTACAAGAAACATAGTTGGCTGTGAATGATTCCGTAGCTCAGCTGGTAGAGCAATACACTTTTAATGTATGGGTCCTGGGTTCGAATCCCAGCGGGATCACTTGAAGAAATAACAAAAAGCATCAAAGCCTGCAAATCAACAGATTAGCAGGCTTTTTTCTTTTCGGATCATGCCAAAATATTCAATTTTTCACAAATTTTTGGTGAGTAATTCGGTGAGTGCAAGGATCTGCAAATTTTACTCACCAGAATTGCTGTAACTTATTGTATAACAAGATGTTTACCACGTAAACATCTTGTGCTGTAACGGCTTGCAAGACTACTTTTGTTCAACTTTTTAACCTGGAAAAAGGTATGAAAACAAAGATCAGTCTGCTTTTCTATTTGAAGAAGCCGAAAAATTATCAAAATGGAACTGTGCCCATTTACCTGCGGATTACGGTTGAAAGCAAAAGAGCAGAATTTACGACCGGGCGAGAATGTGAACCCAGCCGGTGGAATGCAATTGCGGGAAGAGTGACTGGTGTGAAAGAGGCTGTGAAGTCTGTTAACGCCTATCTCGGTAATCTCGAACAGCAATTGTTAGATGCCCACGCCGCCCTGGTTCGTGACGGAGCATTGATAACAGCGGAAACGGTCAAGAACAAATTTTTAGGCGTCGGCCCTAAGCAGCGGTTACTAATCTCAGTGATTGCTGACCATAACGAACGGATGAAGGCATTGGTCGGCCAGGAATATGCGATAGGCACATTCAACCGCTACAAAGTACTCGAACGTCACACGCTAGCATTTCTGAAAGGCAACTTCAACACGAGCGATTGTGACATCAGCCGGATCGATTTCGCTTTCATCGCCGACTATGAGTTCTATCTGCGCTCTGTTCGCAAGATGGGCAATCATGCCGTTGTGAAGCATATGAAGATGTTCCGCAAGATTGTCAATATCTGCTTAGGGAATGGCTGGATGAATCTCGATCCGTACTTGAACTTCAAAGGCAAGTTTAAAAAGGTCGATAAAGCGATCCTTACCCGCGCCGAACTTGATTTGATGGCAAATAAAGAGTTCGCCAGCGATCGGCTCGCCCAGGTGCGGGACACTTTTCTCTTTTGTTGTTTCACCGGCCTGGCCTACTCTGACGTCCAGAAGCTCGAAAAAAGCCAGATCGCTCGTGGAATTGACGGCGAGCAGTGGATATTCAGCCAGCGGACTAAAACGAATGTAAAATCGCATATTCCGCTTTTGCCAGAGGCGCTTCAAATAATCAACAGATATAAAGATCATCCGCTTTGCGAGTCTCGCGGGCTGGTGTTGCCTGTGCCGAGTAATCAGAAGATGAATGACTATTTGAAAGAGATCGCTGTGATCTGCGGAATTAATAAAGTTCTTACTTCACACGTAGCCGGGCATACGTTTGCCACGACTATTACATTGCAGAATGGTGTTCCGATTGAGAGTGTTTCTAAAATGCTCGGGCATACGAACATTCGCACTACTCAGATTTATGCGAAAATTCTCGATACGAAGGTTAGCGAGGATATGCAGGCTTTGAAAGGGCGGCTTTCCAAGAGGTCTGGCACAGAAGGTTAGCGCTGCACCTTCTCTCTCACGACCCCTCCTGTTTGTGAGAGGGGATCGCGAGAGAGAAGGTGAAAAAAGGGATTGGAAAAATCACAAATGAAATAGCTACTAAATACATGGGGCAAAAAGTGAGTCGAAAATATAACCTGCTCTTTGTATATTTTTGTGTGAGAATGGCCCATCAAGTTGGCATTCATAAATGTCACATGACAATACAGAAGCTCAATACAGTAAAGCAAACTTTAGGTTTTTTCGCAATGTCAATTGCCTGGACATTGATGAATGTACTTAACTCGCTTTATCAAGTTTCGGCACATGGTAAGGCAGATGACAGCGAGGTTGTTATTTTCTGGTCGGCACTGTTCATGACTCTCGCATGGGCAATATTCATAATCTACCCCATTAGTAAACTTGACCATACAAAGCGAACGTTTCGGCCTACAACCCTGCCTTTCATCACAGGCGCTTATGGTGGATTCGTATATGCAATCCTCGTGGGCGGGTTATTTCGTAGTCTCGACTTAGTGACTATGTTTTGACCACTAGCCTTATTGGCTGGCTTTATTTTTGGGTTCGCATACTCCCAGCTAATTACCTCATCAAGGCTGATCAATTTTCTAAACAATCAGCCACTCCGGAAAGGTATTTTCTTTCTTTCACCTGCCCTCTCGCTTTTCTTTTTTCTTTGGTTTTTACCGACTGTCGCTCCTTCATTAGTGTTTCGTTATATGCCCGACGCGATCAGAGACGATATAATTCGCAAGACAATCCCGAAATACAAGGTTGGCGACGATTTTGAACCGCTAAGAAGATCTTTACCCGGCTACTTAACATATATGAATGATGGCAACGCAAACATAACAGCAACAATGGAGGATTTTGCGTTTGTCCTTCAAGTTCACTGTTACAAAATTGTAAGACTTGAATATGGAAAAAGTGGTAGGGAAATCCATGGAACAGTATACGGTAAGCTGCATGATGAGCCCTGTTTGTAATGTGATTTTCGCTCACGACATTCACATCATTTGAGCTTGGTTTTAGTCTAAGTCGCTATTAATATTCTTTCATTCGCACGCAGATAAATTGTACTTATTCATTCATCATTTGTTGGCATATTCCGTCCGGATTTGTTAACGATTGCCTCTTAACCGCAATCGGCCAGATGTCAGATTGTGTCACAATCTAATCTGGCCGCCCAAACGCTCCGGAGTCGCTGGCGGGAGAGTTTTATAAATATTCCTGGAAGAGTGGAAAATAAGTAGATTATGGATTTGGCTATATTTGTTTCCAAGAGTAGCCGATTGCAATACGAAGTTACCCTGCATGTTGTACTAGCTTCTTACACCTGCATGACTATTCGGACCTTCTAAAAATTAAACCGTATGGAGATAACTGACTACAACGCTTTTGCCGGCGATTGTATTGACGAACTGAAAGCTTTGCAGGACCAATTCAAAGAAACTTTTGACATCGCTCAGGCAAACTGGTTCTACAATCAAGCAACCGGTTTACTGACTTTCTCCACCGATGACACAGAACTCAATTTTAAATATTTTCAAGTAGGGAGCTTCTCGTCAAAATCCGAAACATGGATGTGGTCATGGCACAATGAAAATACTTTGGAAAATGTTAAGGAACCCGCGAGTCAGATAAGGGATTTTGGAGAGAGTTTCAATTTCGCCAAACTAACCGAGGGGCACTTCGCCAGCGATGAGTTTGAAGCTTGGGAATTCACAGCTATCTCGGTTAAACTTATAAAAGGGATTGGTGTCTACCGGCCCGTCAACGACGAAGGATTAATGATCTTTCTGGTCATAACCGAATTTGTTGACAATGAAACAGCGAAGAACATTAAGAACAAGTACATAGAATGCGGCGATCACGAATATAGAAGAGTTGCGTTTGTGTGTCAACACCTGAATTTCGATACCAAAGTTGGTTTTGAAGAATCTTTCGAAACCATTGAAGGAATGGAGCTGTCGGACGAGGATGACTTTCAAGCATGGTGTGACGAATGTGAAACTATAAGGGTTGCAGAAGATGGATGGAGCCGCAATGCGATGAAATTTGCGCAGTATAGAGTTGTGTGCGAGGGATGCTATTTTAAGATGAAGGCACTGGACCTGGGGTCGGACTAGGAAAGTCTTTTGTAGGTCATTGTTATGATCCAGTTTGACGACAATTTAGCTTCTTCCCTTCCGAGCCACCGAAAAGCTTGCAAGTCGTGAGCGGGATCTTTTACAAATAATTTTATCTTTACCCTAATTGCAAGCCGACCACGACAAATTGGTGAGTGACGCGGTGAGTACAGGATTTTGCAGGATATAAATGCTTGATAAGCAATTTGTTATCTCAAAAAGTATGATCCCAGCGGGATCACTTGAAGCGCCTCAAAAGGGCGCTTTTCTTGCTTGCAACGTACACTTTTAATGTATGGGTCCTGGCCGGGCCGCCGGGCGGTTCGAATCCCAGCGGGATCACTTGAAGAAATAACAAAAAGCATCAAAGCCTGCCAATCAACAGATTAGCAGGCTTTTTTCTTTGCCAGATATGCCAAAACATTCAATTTGCTACAAATTTTTGGTGAGTAATTCGGTGAGTTCGAAGATCTGCAAATTTTACTCACCAGAAATCGCGTAACCAGTTGAAAATCAATATGTCCACGCGATGGGCATCTTGTGCTGACTAGGCTTGCAAGACTACTTTGTTCAACTAATAAACCTGTAAATGGTTATGAAAACAAAGCTGAGTGTGAGCCTAAGACTTGGAAAGCGACGGCAGGTCGTGTGCTGGGTAACAAGGAGGGGGTGATTGCAGGACACAATCTACGGATGCAGTCGCTAGTTGGCAAGAATACGCAATCGGAACCTTCAAAAGGTACGAGGTTTTGAGACGTCACACGGAAAGCTTTCTGAAAGCCAACTTCAATACAGCCAAATATGCAATAAGATCAGTTGGAGACAACCTTCTGAAAGGCCGAAGTAAAACGACTGGTAAATGTTTCATTAATAGTCTCCCAAGCCACTTATTGTGATTTTGAGTATTCGTATATGCAAAAAATATACAAATGCAGCCCTGAATTGAACATTGAGGGCCATGCTAATTTATCTGTATTTCGTGAACGAAAATTTACAACTAAATGCACTAACATATGTCAGAACAGGTAACGTTAGTTCCCGGTAATAGCCTCATAACCAACACGCCGGAAGAAGGGCGAGCGTTGGCGATAAAAATTTCCAGACTAATTATAAAGGTGACACAGCCCGACGCTTTGGTTCGAGAAAAATTGAGGCCAGTTTACGCAGCGGATGCTGCAATGCTCATTGCAATAGGCCAAACAGTCGCGCTGGAATTTGCTACCATTGCAGCAGCCAATGATTATTGGAAAAATAGAAGTTGAATTCCTACACTTAGGCAGGGTGCAATAGAGATATAGATTTATATCTCCAGGTTTAATAAGTACAATAGGTTCAGTTAATCTGACATTGTTGCAATAGTTCTTCCCCGCTAGTTTTGGCTATTGCAGATTTATGCTAGCGTCCGGATAAAACAATTATAAATACTAGAATTTTCCCAATGGAAGAGAACAAGTTAACCAGCCGTTCAGGCGCGCCAGTTGTTGATAATCAAAATATAATGACTGCTGGAAAACGCGGCCCAGCATTGATTCAAGATGCCTGGTTTTTAGAAAAGATGGCTCATTTTGACCGGGAAGTCATACCAGAGAGACGTATGCATGAAAAAGGCTCCGGTGCATTTGGGGTATTTAAAGTGACCCATGATATAACCAGCTATACCAAAGCAAAATTGTTTGCAGAAATTGGTAAAGAAACTCCGCTTTTCGTTCGGTTTTCAACAGTCGCGGGCGAGAGAGGGGCAGCCGACGCGGAAAGGGACATCCGTGGGTTTGCTATTAAATTTTATACAGAAGAGGGAATTTGGGATCTTGTCGGAAATAACACGCCTGTTTTCTTTTTGCGTGACCCCATGAAATTCCCGGATCTGAATCATGTCGTGAAGAGAGATCCACGCACCAATTTGCGGAGTGCCGATAACAACTGGGATTTCTGGACATTGCTTCCAGAGGCACTGCATCAGGTCACGATTGTCATGAGTGATCGCGGTCTGCCAAAGTCGTATCGTCATATGGATGGATTTGGTAGCCATACGTTCAGCTTCATCAACAACAACCAAACCCGCTACTGGGTTAAATTTCATTTCAAGACTGCTCAGGGGATTCAAAACCTGACTAATGAAGAAGCAGGAGAAGTAATTGGCCTGGATCGGGAGAGCCACCAGCGTGATCTGTTTGATAGCATTGAAAACGGTGATTTCCCAAAATGGATCATGTATGTTCAGATTATGGAAGAACATGTTGCAGACAGTTATCATCTTAACCCATTCGACCTTACCAAAGTGTGGCCACATGGAGACTTTCCACTGATACAAGTTGGCGAATTGGTTTTAAACCGTAATCCTGAAAACTATTTTGCAGAAGTGGAGCAGGCCGCATTCAATCCGGCGCAGGTTGTACCGGGGATCGGCTTCTCGCCAGACAAAATGTTGCAGGGCCGGTTGTTTAGCTATGGTGATGCGCAACGTTACAGGCTGGGTGTGAACCACCATCAAATTCCGGTAAATGCGCCCAAATGCCCCTATCATGCCTATCATAGGGATGGGGCGATGCGGACCGACGGTAACTATGGCGGGACAACGTCTTACGAGCCAAACAGCTTTGGACAATGGCGGCAACAACCCGATTTCTCCGAGCCACCTTTAAAGATCACAGGTGATGCAGCACACTGGGACCATCGGGAAGACGATGATTATTACAGCCAGCCAGGAAACCTTTTCCGGTTAATGTCACCTGTACAAAGAGAACTTCTGTTTAAAAACACAGCAGCCGCTGTAGGTGGAGCGCAGCAGTTTATTCAGATCCGCCATATCCGAAACTGTTATAAGGCTGACCCTGAATATGGTAGGGGGATAGCACATGCACTTGGGCTTTCCATGCAGCTTGTAAATGACTTTGAAGGCTATGAAATGAAAAAGCAATGTCCAACAATTCAATCTTTCTAAACTATGCCCATCCAATCCAAAACAGTCGTATTTATCACCGGTGCATTTGTCAGCAACAGCTGCTGGGACGAATGGCAAACCTATTTTCGAAGCAAGGGTTATTCCACCATTGCGCCGCCCTGGCCATATAAGGATGCATCCGTGGAAGAACTTCGTGGCCGTCATCCCCATCATGACAAGGAGTTAGCGCTGCTTACGCTCAATGAACTGGTTGAGTATCACATAGCAATTATCAAGTCTCTACCAGAAAAACCTATCGTAATAGGGCATTCCTATGGCGGATTGCTGACCCAGATTATGGTGAACCGCGGTATAACAGCGGCGGGTGTTGCCATTCATTCGGTGCCACCGCAAGGTGTGTTTGCCTATGAATTTTCTTTTCTGAAAGCCGGTTGGAAATCTCTTGGATTATTTACTTCAATCGAAGAAACCTACATGATGTCGTTTGAAGACTGGCAGTATGCATTTGTGAACGGAATGCCCCTGGAACAACAGCGTGCCGCCTATGAAAGCCTGACCATTCCGGAATCTAAAACGATAGCCCGTGATGCCCTGACTCGGGCGGCATACGTTGACTTCGAAAAACCACATCCACCTTTACTTTTCACGGCTGGTGATACTGACCATATCATGCCCGCGCATTTGAACCAACGCAATTATAAAGCATATAAAAACAACGGGTCGGTTCTTGATTACCACCTGGACATCAACAGAAATCACTACATATTGGGTCTTCCTACCTGGCAGGAGGATGCTGATTACATTCTTGATTGGCTAGCAAGAAATTAGGGAAAGGGTTAGTGCGTTTGCAGCTGTCGGTGCGACAATCATTGTCACACTACGGCTGCTTTTTTATGAATTGATACCAGCCTTTGTTTATCTGATCTTTCTTAAGTGAAAATCTAATATCAGCTGAAAAAGTACGACTAATGTCGCTAAAAGGCCATTTCCTCGAATTTCAATAAGCTACAATTTTGTAGTGTTCCAAAGAGGAACAAATCAGCTCATTCCTTACAAATTCAAAATTGACTAACATGAAAACATTAATCTCAAAACTGATCGGCTCCTTGCTGATCATGTGTATTTTTATTACAGGCTGCGATGGCGACGACGAGGTGCAATCCGCACCCTCGAAGACCTATGTTCTTGTGCATGGTGCATTCCAGGGCGCTTATGCCTGGCAGTATGTGAAGGCCCAGCTGGAAAAGAAAGGGCATAAAGTAGTAGCGGTCGAACTGCCTGCTCATGGTGAAGATAAAACTCCGCCAGCAGATATTTCACTTAACGTATATAGGGATAAGGTAGTTGGTGCAATTTCCGGACTGAGCGGCAAGGTTATCCTTGTTGGGCACAGCATGGGGGGAATGGTCATTACTGCTACGGCAGAAAAAATTCCAGATAAAATTGAAAAGCTGATCTACATAGCCGCCTTTATTCCTGCAAATGGACAATCCTTGCTGGACTTAGCATCTACCGACAGTACCTCCAAGTTATTTCCTGCGCTCATTCCTTCGGCTGACGGTTTGACGCAAGATATTAAACCGGAAAACATTGTTCCTATATTCGCTCAGGATGCAAATGAGGAGGTTAAAAAATTGCTTCTGGACAAACGCAGAGCTGAACCCTCCAAAATTTTTCCGGATAAAGCGACCGTCACCGCTGCTAATTGGGCCAAAGTCGATAAATATTACATTTTCACAAAAAGAGACAATACAGTAGGGCCTGGTTTACAAAAGAGGATGGTCGCAGCTGCGAAAATTACGAAAACGACCACCATTGATTCCGATCACAGTCCATTTCTGACTAAACCAGATGTTATAACTGAGCTTTTGATGGCCAATAATTAAGCTAAAACAAATATGTGTACACGACACCGTTCCAGATTTGGAGCGGTGTTTTAACCTGATATAGCAATGATTGAAGTGTACTCAACAAATGATTCAAATGCAAAAGGAAGCATCACTATTTGCAATGGAACCGTGCTGGTGCCATCACTGAGCGGACAGTCGCACTTTGGCCAACATCTGCCACGTCTATGGCGAAACTAGAAATATCAGCTACGTGTACTACGATTACGAAATTGGAATTCTACTACTTAATTGACAGAGCTATTAAGGAGATTTCCGTGTAGTGTCAATATTTGAAATTGCCGAAAAGGATGTCATTGTAATCAAGAATCGCATTTTTGATTCTTGATGCCTCGGTGGTACTGGATTTGTCTTCACTAATGTCTGACTCCAATTGCAACTCAGCAGATTTTGTAAAAGGCTGAGCGATTTTTTCTATTTCTGCACAATGCTCCTGAGGACGCTTGCTGGTGGGGTTACTCTTTGATTTTTCCATTGAGCAGCTTGTTAATCATGGGACATGTACGAGCTATCGTAGCGTCTTGAATCTCCGGATTCTAATGAGTTAAAGGTCCTTTGTTTGATGGCAGAAGACAATTGCATTTCACAGCATTGTGTTGTACAAATCAGCCCAATGCGGATTTAAAGGACATATACAATTTATTTTGTACAAGTCAAACCATTCAGTTGTCATTGAAGCTGCCCGCAGCACTATCTAGTTTTGTGTAACCTCCATATGAGGAGAGCCTTACTATTTTAATCAACATCAATCAACATGGTTATGAATGCAACCACTTTATTGTCACCCGTAGATTTTGCGGAGGATGAACACCTGTCGCCTGCAGTTAAAACTTTTTTAATGCCCTTAAATCAAGGAGGCCCGCCACTCGAGAGCCTGGCGACAAAAGATGCCCGCAATGTACTCGTCGGAGCGCAGGCTGCTTTCGAGGTCGACCTTTCAGGAGTTACCGAGACCGAGATGACAATTTTTCAGGACGATTATGAGATTGTACTGAACATCGTGCGGCCTGCAAATGCGGAGGGGATAATACCTGTTTTTCTATTTATTCATGGCGGTGGGTGGATTTTGGGAGATTATCCTACCCATAAGCGAATGGTTCGAGATTTAGTTGTTCTGACTGGCTTCTCCGGCGTTTTTGTTAATTATACCAGGGCTCCGGAAGGAAAGTATCCACGACCTGTTAATGAAGTATATGCAGCATCGAAGTGGGTAACATCAAATGGGGAGGCAATTGGTGTTGACGGTTCCAGGATTGCGATTGTCGGTAATAGTGCGGGCGGTAACCTGGCCACTGCCGCTGTGTTGATGGCAAGGAAAAGAGGAGGTGTAAATTTCGTTCTGCAAATCCTATTCTGGCCAGTTACCAATGCTGATTTTGAAACAGAATCATACATCTTGTACGGAAAACAACGATTCCTGACGTCTTCACTGATGCAATGGATGTGGGATCAGTACATTGATAAAGAACGGAGACAGGAAATCTATGCTTCACCTTTGCAGGCAACTCTTGAAGAACTGAAAGACTTGCCGCCAACATTGATCCAGGTTGCTGAAAATGATATTCTACGCGATGAAGGAGAAGGATATGGGCGTAAGTTAAGTGAGGCCGGCGTAGTTGTTACGACGGTGCGGTATAACGATGTCATTCATGATTTCGGCCTTTTAAATGGACTCGCCGAAATCCCGCAGACGAAAGCGCTGTTTAGTCAAGCAGCTCAGGAGCTAAAAAAGTATCTTTGATATCGCTGAACGCAAGGCCGGTGTTTTCGAAACCGGCCTCGCGTTCAGCGAAGAGTCATAACAGTTAAGATAGTCAGATATTTAACTGCCATTTAACAAGCCAATGAACTATCCTAATGCTGTTATTGAGGAGTTAATGCAAGACTTTCGGCAGACAATCGGAAATGACTTTGTGAAATACCGGAATCATGTATATCGGGTATTTCTCAATTGTATTTTGTTGGACGAAGCTCCCGAGAATGCTGAGAAATATGCCATTGCAGCCGTTTTTCATGACATAGGCATTTGGACAGATCATTCGATCGATTATTTGCGTCCGTCCATAATTGAAATGAGACATTATCTGACCGCGCGAGGCAAGGCCGGCTTGGCGGATGAAATTTCATCGATGATATATTGGCACCATAAAGTGAGCCGCTATCGGGGCAAATTTGAGCTTTCTACTGAGGTTTTTCGACGTGCTGACTGGGCCGATATCACATTTGGTGTTATTGCTTTCGGTTTAGACTCTCGAAAATTATTACATAATAGAAAGATGCTTCCAAATAACGGATTTCACATCTTTTTGGCTAAAAAGCTCGTGACTAACTTCTTTAAAAACCCATTGAAACCCTTACCTATGTTTACCAAATAGGAGAACGTAAGCACAAAATAAAAAGTCGGAACACATATCGTATTGTAAAGGATAAATTGTCTATATTTCAACAATGCGCTGCTTGGTAATTTGACCGCATGCGTTAGATGACTAATCAAGTTTGTAATGAGTCAATTTAACATTTCAAAGGATAACTCTGATATTGAAGTAGAAGTGCTACGCAACATACTATCATTCAGTAATTATACTGCGCAGGCGCGCAATCGTGAGGGATTACAGGATGCAATGCGGAGGGAGCTAGGTAAGCTATTTTATTTCTCAAATTATGACATTCTGGTTTTTACCGAGAATGAAAGTGGTTATGAACATTTTGTTTCAGACCATGTTGCCGGATTGAAATCCTTATATCAAAAACAGTATGACCCTTTTTTTGTATGGGCACCCGTCGATGAAAATTCGGCACCGGTTTTGTTTGACCTAAATGCGTTATCCCAAGCAGGAGAATTGTCTGATCAGTTGCGTTCCTTCCGTGACTTAGGTATTGAGGGAATCATTACCGCTCCTTTGTTCGATGAGAATGGGGCCTTCGGAATTGTCAACTTTTACTCAGACCGGAAGAATAATTTCAGTCGACATCACATCGATCTTGTCCAAGACGTCGCGAGCCAGATCGCTATTGCAACAGCAAATATCATTGCGTATGAACAAGTGGGGCAGCGGGAAAAAGAATCTCGAATATTGCTGTCTTTCAGTGCGGCATTAGATAAAGTGAAGGACAGAAATGGCCTGGTTCATGTAATAAGGACTGAACTTGCGGAACTGATATCTTTTACTGATATAGCCCTCACGATTTACAAACCCGACACGAGGACTTTTCAGGTATTTGCACATCAGGTGGCTGAAAAAATGGGCGGACATCCCAAATTTTTGAAGGTAATAGAACCGCATTATCCGGTCGAAGACGGGATTCATGAGGTTGCTCTTCATGCAAGTGCGCCTGTGATCGTTGATATAGAGGATGCCATGCGCAGTCCCAACAAGCATGCAGGCACGCAGTTTATTTTCGATTCCGGGATTAAAAAGATGTTGCTGGTTAAGCTCACGTACAATAATCAAACGCTTGGATTCTTAAATATACTTTCTGCCGATCGTGACGCATTCAGGCTGGTAAACTATACCATTTTAAAGGGAATTTCTGAACAACTTTCGGCAGCAATAGCAAATGTGATTTCCAGAGAAGAGATTGCGCGCAGGGATCATGAAAATGAGGTGTTACTTTCTGTCAGTTCGGCTATATCCTCGAATTCTAACATAGATCACATTATGGATGTGATCAGTTCCCGATTAGGGGCAGTTGTGTATTTTAATGATATATGCGTATCGCAATACAATCATCCAAAAGATAATTACAAAGTACTTTCCTTTTCCGGCGATCTGGTCTGCGCGCATCCGGATTTTGATTTTGTTCCGGCCGGTGAATTTCCAATTCATGACGGCATACATAATAACGTGATGGCCTCGGAAATTCCTATCGTGTTTTCTTTTGAAAAGCTTAGGGCCATGAAAATGGCACACATTGATTTTATGATACAGTCCGGAGTAAAAGAATGCCTTTGTGTGAGGTTGGTAAATAACGATGAAGTGATTGGCGCATTGGTATTAACCTCCGATAAGAGCAATGGCTTTTCAGATCAGGATCAAAAACTTATTCAGCGGCTTTCGCACCAGCTGGCAACTGGCGTGTCAAACATCATAGCCAACCAAAAATTAAATCGTCAAATAGAGGAATTCAGAAGATACAAAGAGCAGCTCGAAGAAGAAAATGGATACTTAATTGAGGAAGCGAACGAGGGCTATACTTACAACGACATCGTAGGCGGCAGTCCTGAAATGCAGAAAGTTTTTCACCTGCTATCTCAGGTCGCTTTCACCAACAGCACTGTACTGCTTTTGGGAGAAACCGGAACTGGAAAAGAACTTGTGGCAAGGGCTATTCATAACTCATCATCCCGAAAGGATAAGTTGATGGTCAAAGTCAATTGTGCCGCCCTTCCTGCCAATCTCATTGAAAGTGAATTGTTTGGGCATGAGCGCGGCAGTTTTACCGGCGCGACGGAAAGGCGTATTGGTAAATTCGAACTGGCAAACCGCGGGACACTGTTTTTGGATGAGATCGGGGAGATGCCAATGGACCTGCAGGTGAAGTTATTACGCGCAATCCAGGAGCGGGAAATTGAGCGAGTAGGCGGGCGGGAAACAATTAAGATAGATGTGCGGATCATTGCCGCCACGAACAGGAACCTGCTGACCGAAGTGAATGAGGGCCGGTTTCGGAGCGATTTGTATTACCGGCTGAATGTTTTTCCGATCACATTGCCACCACTTCGTAAGCGAAAAGAGGACATACCTGCGCTCGCATCTTACTTCGTTGATAAATTTTGCAAGAACAACGGCAAAAAGATCAGTCAGATATCAAGCAGTGCAATGAAAGAGTTGCTGGCCTATGGCTGGCCGGGAAATGTTCGTGAACTGGAACATTTAGTGGAACGCAGCGTGCTGATGAGCTCAGGTGGCGTAATCAGACAAATGTATTTGCCTAAATTAAAATCACACGAATCTCAACCCGCACTGGCAGAAATCTACCACAAAACGCACGAAGAAAATGAAAGAGATTACATCATTGCGGTGTTAAATAGTTGCGGTGGAAAAATTTACGGAGTTGGAGGAGCCGCTCAAATTCTTAATCTGAAAGTAGGAACGCTTAATTCCAAAATAAAGAAGCTTGCTATCAAGAAAGAACATATAATTTATAAGAAGACAGATGCTGAGATGGACTAATTTTGGATAGCGTATATAGATATCCGTAACTGTGTAACGGTGATGAATGTCTATATTTCATTAAATATTTCGACAATTGTTGAAATGTAGATAATTTATGAAAATCTTATACTATTAAATAGCTGACATTCAGATGTTTGACTTTTGGCATAATAGTGGTGTATCTATGTTTAAATGATATTACACCTTGATTGTGACATTTAATGCTTCCGGCGATTTATCGGAAAGACATGACTCAAATCGTAGGTGTCGAACACCACCATTAACCTACGATTGAAATGAGGCCGGTTTTTAAATTGTGCTCTGTATTCTGTCTCATCACTGCCATTTTGTTTGCAACTCATTCGGTTGCTCAGGATGCAGAGGTGCCCTTAAGTACTCTTGAAAAGCAACTTCGGGAAACTAAGAATAATGACTCCCTTAAAGCTAATATCCTCATACAATTGGGTTATCACTATCTGTTGAAACCCGGATCAGATTCAACAGATATGCAGAAGGCGGGTAATTACGCTAATATGGTTGTGCAAATTAGTAAAGGGATTCGTTCGGAGCTGCTTAACGGGGAAGCCATTCTTCTGATTTCACAAATCTTCAAGGAAAGAGGTAACAAGAAGAAGGCACTGCAACTACTAAATTATTCCATTGCCATTTTTAGAAAAGTCAAGGCTCCAATAAATGAAGGCAAGGCCCTGATGGAAAAAAGACATTATTTTGACCCATACGATGGGATACAAATCAATGACCGTATCAAAGTTGTAGCTGAAGCCATAGAATTGTTCAGGAAAGGAGGTGAAAATAAATGGCAGGGTGACGGATACCTGGAATTAGGCGATCTCTACAGCCTATTGAGAGAAGACCAAACTTCAATTCAATACTTAAAGCGCGCATTAGAGGTATATAGGTTAGCAAAATATAAGAGATTGCACGGAGTCTATGATTTGTTAGGAGCGCTCTACAGTAAATACGGCATGTATGAGGAAGGGGTTGAAAATGGGCTGCTGGCTGTAAAAACCGCATTAGCGGTGGGCGATACGAGCTCTGCGCTTTGTGCAATCTATAATCGACTTGGTTTGACATATTATCGTGCAGAGGATTATATCAACGCATATGTATATTTTAAAAAGTCTATTTCGATTGCTGTCGGGAATAAAGATCCTGCTGCCATAGCGATAGTTTCTGTGAATTTGGTAAAGACCTTACATAGACTTCAAAACAATAACTTAAAGGAGCATATCACTTATTTGACATATTTGGAATCAGTCATAAATGATCTTTCTCCAAACAGAATATATATACCTGCCACGATTAGTGTACTGTACGCCAGACAAGGAGATCTCTTTAAAAGTAAATTGTATCTGGATAAAATTTTTAATTATTTGAAAGAACACGAAATTGCCGAGGTGGATAAGCGCTGGGTAAACGAGGCCGCGTATTACTACTATTTTGCGAAAAAGAATTATTCGTTAGCTGAGAAACATGCTGAAAAATTCAAAAGCCGTTGTGTTACGAGGGAGGAACTTCAGAAATACAATTTAATGGCTTACGAAGTCGCTTATGCACAAGGGAAATTTAAATCAGCGGCAGATCATTATGTTGTTTACAAGGCAACTACTGACTCGATCTATGAGTACGCTAGAAAAAAGCAGATAGATATGTTCAATGTGCGTTTTGAAGTAGAGAAAAAGGATGCTGACATTAAATTGAAAGCCGAAAATATCCGGTTGCTAACCAGAGAGAACGATTTGAACAAAGTGCTGTTAGCAAAGACCAAAATCACCAACAACATCACAATTGCGGCAGTATTATTGCTATTAGCACTCATCTTTCTTTTGTACAACCGCTGGCAAACAAACCGTAAAAGCAGTATCATCATCGCTGAGAAAAACAAGTTCCTGGAACTGGTAGTCAGAGAAAAGGAATGGCTACTTAAGGAAATTCATCACCGGGTGAAAAACAATCTGCAAACGGTCATGAGCTTGCTTGAATCACAATCAGCTTATCTGAAAAACGATGCGCTTTCAGCGATAAAGGACAGCCAGCACCGTGTGCAGGCAATGTCTCTTATCCATCAGAAGCTATACCTTACAGACAATGTCACGACGATCAACATGCAGACATACATCCGCGAGGTTATCAGTTATTTACAGGATAGCTTTGACACACGGCAGCGGATCCGTTTTCAATTTAGTTTGGAAGATATTGATCTGGATATCACCCAAGCAATTCCCATTGGATTGATCCTGAATGAAACAATAACCAATGCAATTAAATACGCGTTTCCTGACGGTAAGGAGGGATTGGTCAGAGTGTCCACAAAAGAGCCTAATGACGGTTTTTTTGAGCTATTAATCGAGGATAATGGCGTAGGACTGCCGAGTGATTTCGAGACGAAGAAACTGAATTCATTAGGAATCAGATTAATGTATGGACTAAGTAATGAGATCGGTGGCAAGTTGCACATTGTAAGCAATCAGGGGACATCTGTATCTGTAACTTTTGAGATTGAGAAGATATTCAGGAGAGCAACTAACATCGGGGTAGAAGAGACAGTTTTGGAGTATGAAAATTAAAGTGCTGATTGTTGAAGACCAATTTATTGAGGCCAATAACCTGCAAATGATCCTTGAAAGGGCTAGCTATCATGTTCTTCCGATTGCCCATAGTGTGCCTGTTGCGTTGGACGTTATTTCGCAGGATCAGCCTGACCTGGTACTGCTGGACATTTATCTGAAAGGAAATCTGACGGGAATTGACCTTGCCCGCGTACTGAGGAAGAAGAATATTGCATTCGTCTATCTTTCGGCTAACTCTACAAAGGACATTCTTGAGGCGGCCAAAAGTACGCAGCCGTATGGATTTCTTGTTAAACCATTCAGAGAGAAAGATGTGCTGGTGACCCTGGATATTGCGCAGTATTTGCATGAGCAAAAAATGGCTGCGATCGTATCCGTTGCACCTCCCCAGGTCCCTCATAGCACCTCATTTCCATCTATCATTGGGAATAGTCCCGCATTGTCGGAAGCTTTGGATAAGGTAGCTATCGCATCGCCATCTGATATCTCTGTGCTGATTTTGGGCGAAAGCGGAACGGGCAAAGAAAAGATTGCCGAAAGCATCCATAATCTCTCACCGAGAAAAATGCAGCCTTACATCAGGGTCAACTGCGCTGCTTTGCCTGCTTCACTAATCGAGTCTGAACTTTTTGGTCATGAGAAGGGCGCCTTCACCGGCGCACTTGATCGGCGGATCGGCAAATTTGAACGCGCTAATAATGGCACTATTTTTCTGGACGAGATCGGGGAAATGCCATTGGACATGCAGGTAAAGTTGTTACATGTACTTCAAGAGCGGGAAATTGAACGGGTGGGAGGAAAGGCGGTCATCAAAGTAAATGTGAGGGTCATTGCGGCAACGAACCGCAATCTGGAAAAAGAAGTAGCCGAGGGTAAATTCAGGATCGATCTTTATTACAGGCTGAATGTGTTCCCTATCAGAATCCCGCCGTTAAGGGAGCGGAAGGAAGATGTTCCGGCCCTTGCGATGCACTTCCTAAGAATGTACGCATCTAAATTCAAAAAAAGGATTTCTGGATTCTCTGATCAGGCTGCTTTGCAGATGCAACGCTATGACTGGCCAGGTAATATCCGTGAATTGCAGCATCTGGTAGAAAGAAGTGTGTTAATGTGTACCGGCGATACCATTTCCCGTGTCGGATTTGAAGAAGTTAACGGGTCACACGGTTCTGCGGAAGGCAGCGGGGCAAAGATCAAATCCATTGACGAAAACGAAAGAGATTATATTACGGAGATCCTCAGGCGATGCAACGGACGGATTTCTGGTAAAGATGGTGCTGCGGAACTGCTCGGCATCAATGTATCCACACTCAATTCCCGCATCAAAAAGTTGGGCATCGGTAAAAACATCATGTTTAAACCCTGAGAAAATACACCATAACCTATTGTTTTCATGCGACGCTCTGGCCCAAGTCAGAGCGTTGATTTTATGCAGACAATTTGCCGGCTCGTGCAAGAGCTAGCGATATTTCATGAGCAGCGTCAAGATTTGTTGAAATATAGATAGCGTTGTGCTTATCTATTATTTTTTAAATAACTGATCTTCAACTGTTTAGTGTTTGGTACGTAATTCTAATAAGAATAGACAAACCAATCAGTTAAACATTGTTATCATGAAAAAAAGTATCAGTTCGTTCGCAGCAATCTTTTTTAGCATGTCAGGCGTTTTTGCGCAGGCACCCGGAGACAAGTACAATAACCCTGATTTCAAGGTAAAAGCGGCAGAAGTAACGTACGAGAGCCGTTATGACGCCCTGGTCTTCGAGATCCAAGTTGAAGGTCAGGCAGGGAAGACCGTTCCCGCGCCCGTGGGAAGCATGAATGGCGCGCCCGTGCTTGCTTACGTATTTCCAACTACGTTAAAATCAACGGACATTGGGTTTTCCGCAACTGAAGGTATTGTCGCAATGGCTATAACAGCGCACCCGGACATGGACGATACGCCCCTGTGGGATGAGAACAACGACGGAAAGTATGACAATGATGGCATAATATGGCATGCGCATTGGGTCGTACTCAGTAAGGACACGCGTGTTCCAGGTGGCCTCAGTGTTAAGGAGTTTAAGGCGGGAGATAAAGCTGTGACCTTGCCTAAGACTGCGCCGGGAATGCCCATGTTTTTCGATTCACCGGGTTTTAATATCCTAAAGCAGGGTGCTGCAATCCGGGTAATTGTTCCCGCTTTCCGAATGAACCATCAGAAAGATTTTAAGTTTGACGCAGTGAGCTGCTACATGCAAATGAGCCATGGCGCAGACCATAAAAACCATGGTTCCAAACCCATTCTGGGTGTTTATCAGGTGTATGGCGTGCTTTCAGGAAACTTGTCGTTACCCTACATGGTAAAGAAATAGCTTCTAATCAAACCATCTAAATCCCTTAAAAATGGAACACCTTTTCACTCCGCCATCAAGATTGCATCTTAGAAACAGGAACTTGCAACGGTCGCAATCAGATTCCCAAAAAAGCGCCCTGGCTATAACATTTCACTACAGATCCGATGCTTGCGACACGTGGCAAATTCCGGACTTACAAGGCAGGTTTACAATTGTGTGGGTCAAGTCTGGAAGTTTGGGTGTTATAGAACATGGTCACCAAAGGATTGTCACTGGAAGTCGGCTTCTCTGCCTTTTGCCAGGTCATCAACTGGATCTACTATCTGGTCATAAAGTTGAAGCCTTTCTGGTATCCGTTTCGGAAGATTTCGTGCTGATCGCTGGCGGACAAGAAACGTATCCTTTTTCCATGCATTATGCTTATCATCATGTAGCATGCCCCGTTATCAAGACTGGTGGCGAAATGCAGGAAAGTATTGCAAACGTGATGAATCTTGTGATCAGAAATATTGAGACACGCTTCAACTATGCAACGGAAGTTTTCAAGGGATTTTTGCAAATTCTTAGCGTTTATTTTTTGCGTGACGGTGAAATAACATCGTGTCCACAGGCAATTCCAGGTGGAGATGAGAAATTGTTTTCGGAGTTTATAAAATTGCTGGATGTGAATTACGTCACAAAAAAAAGTGTAAACGAATATGCTATTGCGCTTGCCGTATCTCCCGGTTATCTAAGTGATGCTATAAAAAGGGTTTCCGGATTTACAGCCAGCTTCCATATCCATCAAAGGGTTATCCGGGCTGCCAAAAAGGCTGCTGCGGGTTCGCGGGCAAGCATGAAGGAAGTTGCCTATCAGGTCGGCTTTACCGACATTGCGCATTTCAGCAAATTTTTCCGTACTCAGACAGGGATAAACTTTTCAGATTATAAAAAATTGATGGTCTGATGGCATCCTGCGATCTGAAACAACCACTGCCTCCCTTTGAAGCTAATTTTCTGGGGAGGCAGCAATGGGCAGCCACCACTGAAAAAGGGATTTGTAAGGCCCAGTCCGGACTCTTCGAAGTAATTTGGATAAAGAAAGGTACTGGAACCTGCAGGGTAGATTTGCATACCTTCCCGATAACCAAGGACACGCTCTACTATTTGTCTCCCGGACAACTTCACATTTTTGATCCAGACGATGAAATAACCGGATACCGAATTGCATTTGCTCCCGATTTTCTTGGTCCTGATTTTAAGCAGACCCATAGCGCCCTGGCATTTGGTTCCGCAGATTTATCAAGAGAAGTGCCCGTTGTGCAGCTAAAAGGTGAAATTCAGATTGAAGTGGAATTGATCGTGCGGCAGATGATCTGGGAATATAATGATAACCAGCTATTAAAATTCGCGATTCTAAAAGGCCTACTAAAAGTCTATATTGGTTGTTTTTCAAAGCATTCTGAACTATCTCAGCTACCCGTTTCATCCACAAACTGCCAGGTGATCTTTGAATGCTTCAAGGAACTCTTAGAAAAGCGTTTCCTTGTCTATAAACTGGTTAGCCAATATGCTGACGAGCTGGCCATCACTCCCAACTATTTAAGTGAAGTTGTGAAGCGGTCTTCCGGCTTTTCTGCCAGTTATTTTATTCATCAAAGAGTTATACTGGAAGCTAAACGGATTGCTATGACTTCGCAGTTGAGTATGAAAGAAATTGCATTTCAAATTGGCTTTGAAGACCCGTCCCAGTTCAGCAAATTTTTTAAGTCCAAGACCGGGAAGACTTTTTCAGAATTCCGGAAAGGTCTTCCAGCCGGCGATAGCAATAGGTAGTATGGTTATAAATCATCCAACCTGAGCATACAGTGCTTTGGCTGGATGATTTATTAGGTTTTGGTTAAACGCAATCCACCAGGGATATACCGCGCCCACTGGGTAGCCTGGTGGGGCGAGCACAGGAACACGAAGAATGTTTTCATTAATGGTCACGGTAACCGGCCTTCCCGACAAGTCTAAACGTTACTTAAAGCCAAATTGAGGATTTCCGTAATTGTAGTTACTGGAAGATCTTCGTTAGGATCAATGGGCAGGATCTTCATTTTTGAACGATTTTCAGCGATTAAATCGGGATGATCTACCAGATTACCATGAACGATACCCAAGTATGGCCAGCCAGTCTTTTTATTGACCCAGATATAACAAATCCTTTTTCCATGATCATTATAAAACGGCATACCGTATCGCCAGGTCTCATTTATATTCGGGCTGAAATTTAGAACAAATGCGCGTAATGCATTTAGGCAACTATTTGCCGGCTCTGACTTAGCGTAAAAGAATTGGTCGATAGCACGGAGCATGAGTATGGTCTTTAGGCAGAAGGCTGAGCCTGTTGGGCAATTTTTTCTTTTTCTGGCAAAAACCGGTTCAACAGCTTTTCCACAAAAGGGATCAAAGGCAGGAAAAGCAAGACACCGGTTATATTAAAAAGCATATGGGCATTGGCTATTTTCTGCTGCATATCAGCACTTTGAGACAGCCATGCTATGAAGGCAACGAACTGCGGAAAAACGGCTAACCCAAGTGCAATGCATATGATATTAAAGAAAGTGGAATAGCCCGGTTTTTACTGCCTGGCGGTCCGATTCAGAGAGGGGTAGAACTGAGTTTCTCAATGGACCGTCTATTAATGCTTGCGTTTATCCGCTACCGTGTAAGCGAGGTGTTTGCTTTTCGATAGACCACCAACGCTGTGCCGGTAATACTATCGGGCATAACCGGGTGTTATTGGAGTAAGCTCCTGACCATTAGGGTTTTTTGTAACCATCTGGCTACAATATTGGCGCGCTGGCGGGATACAATTAGTTTTGAGTTAGATAGAAACTAATTGTAATTTTAGTAGATGGAGCATGGTGAATACAATTCCGACGTAGATATAAAGTTACCCGAACAATTTGCTTTTCAGGAAAGTGATAGGTTAGAGGCATTGCTTAGCTTTTCGTTTTCAGATGCGATTAGCCGGAAAGAGTTTGATAGCTTGGCCGATCTGGCCCGTTTGGTGTGTGATGCGGCAGTCTGTCTGATTACAATTATCGACCAGAACAAGCAATGGGTTTTATCAAGCCGGGGCACACGCATAAGTGAAATGGCACGGAATACCTCCATTTGCCAGTTTACGATGCTGCACGGATCAATTTTTGAGATTGCAGATATTAGCCTCGACGAACGGTTTAATAAGAATGAATTACTGGCCGAGAACCCTGGCCTGAGGTCTTATGCGGGTTACCCATTGATTGATCCTGCGGGGCAACCACTAGGTGCCGTCTGTGTGCTGGACCATAAAGTTCGAAGTCTTTCATTATTACAGCATAATTCCCTTCAGCTTATTGCCTCGCAGGTAATGACATTGATGGTGGCTAACAAGAAGATTAATCACGGCTTTCAAAATCATCAAAGCCAACATAGCCGTGATATCATCGCAGATATATCAAATAGTAGTGAAGAAAAGCTTAAATCGTTTTTTGAGAGCTCACAGGGGCTGATGTGTACGCATGATTTGAATGGCAATTTCACGGCAGTCAATTCAGATGGAGCAGGACTTTTAGGCTATGACGTTGAGCAGTTTTTAGGAATGAATTTGCTGGATGTAACGCCGATTAAACATCGGGAAGGTTTAAAAGCTTATTTACAGCAGATCAGGCAGACAGGGAAATCTAGTGGCTTGATGACTACCACGCACAAGGATGGGCATCATGTTATATGGAGTTACCGTAATGCATTGGTTATGGATGAGAATGGTTACGGGTACGTTGTCGGTAACTGCATTGACATCACCCAAAGTCATAACCAGGCCAAGGAATTGCAAAGAACGCAGCAGATGCTCATGCAAACCAGTCTGATAGCGGGAGCAGGTGGATGGGAATTTAACCTGGCCGAAAAGGAATTTTACTGGTCTGAATTAGCCATGCAAATTTACCAGCAGGATCCTAACCTGAGCCTATCTATCGGCAATGTGATGAGGCTTTATAAAGCAGGCGACAGCAGGCGAAAGGTGGAAAAGGCTATGAGTGATGCAATTGAGCATGGTACGGCCCAAAGCATTGAAGTACAGATCGTTGTCGGTAATATGGAGGAGCGATGGATAAGGGTTGTTATGAATGCAGAGTTTGTCAAGGGCCGTTGCATGAAGCTTTACGGGATTGTTCAGGATATTGACGAAAAGAAAAAAGCAGACCTTCAAATTGCTTATACTAAAGAACAACTCAGCATACAACAAGGGCGGCTGCTGGCTTTCGTTGAGCATATACCAGCGGTTGTAGCGATGCTAGATAATGATGTCCGGTACCTGGCTGTCAGCCGCAAATGGGAACAGGAATATGGCTTGTCCAGCAGCGAGGTTATAGGGATGAGTCCGTATGAAGTGTTCGCAGATATGAGCCAGCAGTGGAAGGATATTCATCAGCATGCACTCACAGGCAAGGGAATGCAAAAAGGGGACCGGGTATTCAGGCCGGAGGGGTGGGAGCACGACAGGTACCTGTCATGGGAAGTATGGCCGTGGTACCAGTTTGATGCCAGCATTGGCGGCATTATCACACTTACTTATGATGTAACAGAAGTAGAACTTCACCGTCAGGAGCTAAAACAAGCCAGGGAACTGGCCGAGCAGGCTAACGTTGCCAAGTCTGAGTTTCTGGCCAACATGAGCCATGAAATACGGACTCCGTTGAATGGTGTGATCGGCTTTACGGACTTGGTCCTTAAAACACATTTGAATGATACCCAGAAGCAATATCTGGGATTTGTACACCAGTCTGCTAACACGTTGCTGAGCATCATCAATGATATCCTGGACTTTTCAAAGATTGAAGCAGGGAAGCTGGAACTCGACGTCAATAAATATGATATCTATGAAATTGCCGCTCAAACGGTTGACATGATTTCATTTCAGGTGCAAAGCAAAGGACTTGAAATGCTGCTGGATATCCCGGCATGCCTTCCCCAATTTGTATGGGTGGACGATATCAGGTTAAAACAGGTTCTTATTAATCTGCTTAGCAACGCTGCCAAGTTCACTGAAAGTGGGGAGATTGAACTGAAAATAGAGATTTTAGACTATGCACCCCTCAATAGTGATGCCATCACGTGCAGGTTTATCGTGCGTGATACAGGGATTGGTATCCGCGAAGAAAAGAAGGCGAAGATTTTTCAGGCGTTTCTGCAGGAAGATGGCTCGACAACAAAAAAATATGGAGGAACCGGGCTAGGGCTGGCAATATCTAACCAGTTACTCGCATTAATGGGCTGTAGCTTACAACTGGAAAGTGTTCATGGTGTGGGCAGCACCTTGTACTTTGACCTGACTATGAAATCCGAGCAACCTGCGGCTGTTGCCACTCCGGTCTTGGTAGCCATGGATAAAGTACTCATCGTGGATGACAACAAAAAAAGCCGGCAACTATTGGAGCGAATGCTTGACCAACTGGGGATCAGATCAGAGCAGGCAGCAAGTGGCCTGCAAGCTTTGGAAAAGCTTGCAGGCGGCGCCACGTATGATGCTGTATTTATGGATTACCATATGCCCGACCTGGACGGCCTCGAAGCGGCAGGTAAAATCCGGAAAGCTTATTCCAGCACAAATCTGCCCATCATTTTATTGAGCGGCTCCGCAGATGATGCAACGGTTTCGAACGCTTGTCAGGCACTACAGATCAATTCGCGGCTTATGAAGCCCATAAAATTGGCAGATATCTCGCATTCCCTGTTCAATCTTTCACAAAGTGAAATCAAAAGCCCCGACGCCACCGGGCACACGGAACAGCAGCTGACCACAAAGGAGCTAACTATCCTTGTTGCCGAAGACCATCTTATCAACATGTTGCTGGCCAAAGCGGTAATCAAAAAACTGGCTATTAATGCAACGGTACTGGAAGCTGTCAACGGGAAGGAGGCACTTGAGCTCTGTCAGCAGCAATTGCCAGACTTAATCTTCATGGATATTCAAATGCCGCTGATGAACGGATATGAAGCCACTTCATTGATTAGAGAGCTGCCAGGTGCAAGCAAGGTGCCTATTGTTGCGCTGACTGCTGGAAATGTGTTGGGGGAAAAGGAAAAGTGTCTTGCTGCCGGTATGGATGATTTTATTCCAAAACCCTTCGTTAAGGACGCAATTTGGGCAGTATTCGAAAGGTTCCTTAACGTTTGATAGTGGCTTAACCCGTTGTGCGTTTCGTCACAAGGAAAGTGCTGACTCAGAGATGGAATTGATTCATTTTGGATGATGCGTTGGTATTGTCGTATTACCCCCTTTTAATAGTCGTTATTGCACCCAGCGTCCTTTAAGCTTCTGCCGTAATATTGCTCCGTCAATAACATTACATAGCGAAATGAGAAAAATTATTACAAACACCTTCATGACTTTGGATGGTGTAATGCAGGCGCCAGGTGGCCCGGATGAAGATACGGATAGCGGATTTGAATATGGCGGCTGGTCGGTCACACAATGGGATCATATTATGAACGACGCGATGATAGAAGCTATGAAAAATCCGTATGATCTTTTATTGGGCCGTGTTACCTACGAGATTTTCGCAGCTCATTGGCCACTGCTGAAAGATGATCCCACGGCTGACATGTTTAATCGGATCAACAAATATGTGGCAACAGATACTTTAACCAATGCAAGCTGGGAAAATACAGTGTTGCTCAATCAAGATACAATTGACCAGATAAAAAGCCTCAAATCAACCGATGGAATTGACTTGCAAGTTCATGGTAGCTCAAACCTGATACAATCTTTGTTACAACACGGACTAATTGATCAAATGAATATTTGGATCTATCCTCTTGTTATTGGAAAAGGAAAGAGACTTTTTGGGAACGGGACAGTTCCATCTAACTTCAAACTTGTCAGCCATGCAATTTCCACGACCGGTGTAATCATTACTTCCTTTGAGGCCAATGGAGAGATTCCAATCGGTTCATTCGCTTTGTAGTATAAAGCGTACGGCAGCCACGCCAATCGCTGTCAACATATAATACCCGATTCTTCTATATTTCTGTGGTTTGATTGATTTCAACACTTGGACATCAGCCTGTTGAAAAATCGTTACTTTTCATTTCAGAAACCGCCTGTCTGTTAAAGAGATCAGGAAACTCTCAATGTCTGCTTTTTCAGCGTCGGTAAGCTGCAATGTGCCAGTCAATATCGTATCCCGGTTCATGCTGTTGGGAATGACAGCCTCGGGATTATCGTAGTAGTCAATGACTTCTTTTAATGTCTTAAACATCCCATTGTGCATGTAAGGCGCTGTAATCGCAATGTTTCTCAAAGAGCCGATCTTAAATTTACCCAGATCGGACGCACGATGAGAAATTGCCGACCGGCCGCTGTCAACGTGCATTTTGCCATCGAATAGACCAATATTCCTGAACTCGACATTATTGAAATCGGGTCCGAAGTGACATTGAATGCATTTGGCTTTGGTATTGAATAGCTTGAATCCTCTCTTTGCCGACGCGCTCACTGCTTCCTCATTGTCGTTAACGCGCCAGTCGTCAAACGGACTGTCACTCGTTTCCAGCGAGCGTTCAAAATCAGAAAGTGCTTTGGCCAAATTGCTTTTGGACGGCAGCTCTTTGAATATGCGCAAAAAAGATTGCCGGTAAAATGCATCGGTGTTTAGGCGGGCAATCGCCGAATCCACCGGCAAATCCATCTCGACCGGATTCTCAATAGGAATCAGCACCTGCTGTTCCAAGGTAGTAGCCCTTCCATCCCAGAAAAAACTTTCCTGAAAACGCATGTTCATGGCCGAAGGCGTATTCCTTGTCCCTAGCCGACCATTCACGCCCGGACTCACCGCCACGGAATCTGCAAATGCCAAATTTTCTTTATGACAAGAGCCGCAGCTAATCGTTCGATTTCCCGATAAGATGGGATCAAAGAACAGCCGTTTTCCTAATTCCAGGGAAGTGGCCGGCTCAGGTTCATGCATGACACTGCGGATGAAAAGCAGCGGAACAGCGCAGATCAGAAAGACTATTTTTGCTTTCACGGGAATAGAGAGGTTACTTTTTAGGCAACTTCTTGCAGGCTAAACCGTTTGCGCCCTGATAGCGCTCTTTGCAGGTGTCGGAAATGGCGGTAAAGAGCAGCGAGTCCTGAGCGTAATATTTGAGCTTGTAAGTCCCGTAGTAAGCCAGATTACAGCCATTGTCGGAAACGCTTATTATGTCATTTTTAATAAAATAACGCCCGGTGGTGAATGCTTTTCCATTCACAATCCCGTCGTACGTACTGTCGGCACGGAAAACAAATATTAGGTTAATGTCGCCATCGGGCGATTTTTGTATCCGCTGCCAGCGTCCCACAATAGGATCCTGGGCGCTTATGAAAGAGACTATTGTTAAAAGAACAGCGAGGCAACCCAGCCATGTGAAAGCGTTTTTCATCAGTATCGAATTTTGTGATTAAGACTATCACAAAGCTCGGCTATCAGACCAAAACCGGAATTTGAATTTGTTGCAGATACATTTGAAAACGTGTCAATCTTAGCGGAAACGCGGTTGCAGTAACAGATTGACCATTTAACGCTCCGTTGTGACGGAAAATCAAAACCCTGATTTTCGCCTGCTCAGTCCCATAGCTCTTTCTATCCGCGGCCGGTTGTACCGTTGGAGTAGGATAGGGTAGAGGTTGAGTAGTATATTAAGTACCAGCAACGACAGCGATTCGCGAACTCCGTATTTGAATGCTACGAAGATATTAAGTCCCAGAACGATAATCAGAATGATCAAATGTCCCAACTCGGACTTTTTCGTCTGGTAATGCAGGTGCGTCAGGGCAGCGTTGTTTTTTTCGATTGGGTTAGCTTTTTTGTTCAATTTTTCCCAACCAGTCCAGACCAATAATTTCCTGTACAGATTGACACCGACAGACTCGTATATCTTCCCTTTTCGCTCCCATGTTCGATCATTAAAATAGGGAGAAGCTAACGGGCTTTTTAGGGTTTCGGTAAAAGTAAATGTACACCCCATCAACAGGAAGTTGAGCGTCCATGCGAATAGAAAACCCTTCATTCCAATAAAATGGATCAGCGCCCAGACCAGGGCAATCGTTACTATTATGATAAGAATTGAAGTAAAAGCTTTTTTCATCGACGATCTCAGTTCGGCAGGTATGCCAAGTTTTTCCAAATATACCTGCCGGATTTGACTGAGCAGCGACTTCATGCATATTAAAGATTCAATCAAAAAGGCTCTGGCCAATTTTAATGTGTTTTTATCGACTTTGCCGGTCAATCGAGTAAGTTTGCAGCATGAAAGTGTGTATTGCCGAAAAGCCAAGCGTAGCCAAAGACATTGCAGGAATTATCGGGGCCAATCAGCGCAGGGACGGTTATTATGAAGGAAATGGATATCAGGTAACCTGGACGTTCGGGCATTTTTGTACTTTAAAAGAGCCCCACGACTACACCGAGCGGTGGAAATCGTGGCGGCTGGAAGACTTGCCGATGATCCCGTCGAGCTTTGGCATCAAGCTTATTGATAATGCGGGCGCGATGAAGCAGTTTGCCGTGATTGAAAGCTTGATCAGCAAATGTGAAGAAGTGATTAATTGCGGCGATGCGGGGCAGGAGGGCGAGCTGATCCAGCGCTGGGTATTGCTGAAAGCCAAATGTAGCGTACCTGTAAAACGCCTGTGGATTTCCTCCCTGACCGAGCAGGCTATTCGCGAGGGATTTGAAAAACTCAAAGACAGCGCGCTTTACAACAACTTATATGCAGCCGGCAGTGCGCGCGCGATCGGCGACTGGCTGCTCGGCATGAATGCGACGCGGCTTTTTACCAAAAAATTCGGGCAGGGAAAGGTAGTATTGAGCATCGGTCGCGTGCAAACGCCGACGCTCGCCCTGATCGTGCAGCGGCAAAAGGAGATCAATGCATTCGTTTCAGAAGAATATTGGGAGTTGAAAACAATTTACCGCGAAACAGAATTCACAGCGACCATTGACCGGATCAGAAGTGAGGAAAAAGCAAATAAAGGCCTCGCATATCTGGTGCAGCACGATTTTGAAATCACCTCATTTGAAAAGAAAGAAGGAAAAGAAGGAAACCCCAAGCTATTTGACCTCACTTCATTGCAGGTTGAGGCGAACAAAAAATACGGCTACTCGGCGGAGGATACATTAAAACACATTCAAAATCTCTACGAAAAGAAGTTTGTGACTTACCCCAGGGTGGATACCACTTATCTTTCGGAAGATCTGCATCCGAAAATGGAGGGGATTTTAAGAGAATTGACCTATTATGCCCAATATACCGCGCCGCTTTTAGAAAAGCCGATCCCCAAATCCAAAGCGGTTTTTGACGATAAAAAAGTAACCGATCACCACGCCATTATCCCGACCGGCGTACTGCCTAACCATATTAGTCAGGATGAAAAACGCATTTATGATTTGATTGTGCGCCGATTTATCGCTGTATTTTATCCTGAATGTAAAGTTTCGAATACTACCGTTTTGGGGACAGTCGGGCAGGTGGAATTTAAAGCAACCGGGAAACAAATCCTTGAACCGGGCTGGCGGGCGGTTTATGCCAATGATGCCAGCGCCAAAAAAGAAGCCGCAGAAGAGGAGAAGCTGATGCCGAACTTTGAAGTAGGGGAACGGGGCCCGCACGAGCCGCGCGTGCATCAGGGAAAAACAACACCGCCCAAAGCCTACACCGAAGCAACTTTGCTGCGCGCGATGGAAACCGCAGGGAAGCAAGTGGAAGACGAAGAAATGCGTGAGTTGCTGAAAGACAATGGAATAGGTCGACCCTCAACACGCGCGAACATCATTGAAACGCTTTTTAAAAGGCGGTATATAGAGAAGAAAAAGAAAAATATTTTCGCTACGCAAACAGGTATTGACCTGATCGATACCATTCAAAATGAGTTGCTGAAAAGTGCGGAACTTACTGGAAACTGGGAGAGAAAGTTGCGATTGATCGAAAAAGGTGAATATTCGATGGAAACCTTTAAGCAGGAGCTGATCCAAATGGTGGTTGACCTGACGCAGGAAGTAAAAAACAACCGCGGGCGCGCGATCAGCATTGCCGAAGAAGCGCCGCCCGTGGAGGTTGAAAAAGAAGTGAAAGAGAAAAAACCGGCCAAACCCAGGGAGCCAAAAGAAGAGATTAGCATCGAATCGCTGACTTGTCCCAAATGCAAGGAACATTTACTCAAAAAAGGAAAAACAGCTTACGGTTGCTCCAATTTCCAGGTTTGCGGTTTCAAGATCCCGTATGAATTTTTAGGTAAAAAACTTACCGACAAGCATTTTTACGACTTGCTGAGTAAAGGAAAAACGGCTAAAATAAAAGGCCTGCAAATTCCCGGAAATCCTGAAACCACGGATGCAAAGCTGGTTATGAACGGTGATTTCAACTTCGAAGTGGGCTAAACCTGACTCTGCATCAGGCATTTAACCCGCCGTCGACGGTAACCCACGAGCCGGTAATGTATTTGCCTTCCTCACTCGCCAGAAACGCTACCAAGCCCGCAATATCTTCGCCCGTGCCATAGCTGGGGATAGCCATTTGGCTTCGCAGAAAGTCGGCCAGGTCTCCACTCGCCGGGTTCATATCCGTGTCGATCGGGCCGGGTTGCACGAGGGTAACCGTAATTCCTTTTGGGCCTAGGTCGCGCGCCAGCCCGCGGGTGAAACCCTGCAATGCCGATTTGCTCATCGTATACAACGTAGTCTGTGGTTTGAGTGCATTATCCGCAATGTTGCTGCCGATTGTGATGATACGCCCGCCCGCTTGTAGGTGCTTTACGGCTTCCAGGGCCGCTACAAAAACCGCCTTTACATTCACATCCATTACCTGGTCGTACTCATCAGTAGTATGTTCGGCAAAATCTTTTCCGATGTAAATGCCGGCATTGTTTACCAGAATATCCAGTCCTCCAAAAGCCTCCACCGTTTTGCGCACGGCGCCTGCTACATCTTCGGAATTTTTATTGTCTGCCGCAATGGCTACTGCCTGGCCACCTGCTCCTGTTATTTCGGCGACAAGCGCCTCTGACTTTTCAGCGGAACTTGTATAAGTGAATGCTACTTTGGCACCTTCGGCCGCAAGGCGGCGCACAATCGCAGCGCCTATTCCACGGCTTCCACCGGTTACTAATGCTATTTTATTTTCTAACTTTTTCATGTAAACACTTTGTTTTTAAATGCAATGCAAACCTAAGGGGATTGCTTTATATTTGTAAGCAAGCAGCAGATTGTTAGGTACCAACAAAAAAGTAAGAAATGAGAAAAGAGACATCCACGAATGCTTTGAACGAAAAAATGATAAGCGACAGCTGCGGTATGGCGTACACACTCGGTGTGCTGGGCGGCCGCTGGAAGCCCGCGATCCTCTGCCGGCT
Source organism: Dyadobacter sp. CY343 (assembly GCF_021390335.1). Taxonomy (GTDB): domain Bacteria; phylum Bacteroidota; class Bacteroidia; order Cytophagales; family Spirosomataceae; genus Dyadobacter. Next base: position 174,831 of record NZ_JAJUXK010000003.1, read on the forward strand.
CATGCACGGCACGATGCGTTACGGCGAGTTGAAAAAGTCAATCGAAGGAATTTCAGAAAGAATGCTGGTAGCCCAGCTCCGCGAACTGGAAAGTGACGGTATTATCCGGCGACAGGTATTCCCCGAGGTGCCGCCGCGGGTAGAATATGAAATGACCGAACTCGGCTTGTCCATGCAATCGGTGATTGCTTCGATGTCGGATTGGGGAAATATGCACAGGAGTTTGAGCCAGAAACGGGTGGGGGACGAGGCGGCGGTTTAGAAGGGAGTAATGAAATGCCTTAGCTATCCGCCGATTTGTCAACAAACTTCACTTGTCGACGATTTAGCGCTTTTTGTCGCCATCCAGAACGAAAATAGGATCGGTGCAATTATAGCTTCACACTACAAGACTGAATCTGAATGATAGCATCTAAAACTATATGCAGCGAATGGTATCCCGCTCACCGACTGATCATTACACAGATTAGCGGTGATATGGAAATAGACGATGTAATTCAGTGGGAGCAAACTTTACAGATAGCCCTGAGTAAGGTTGAAGACTCAGGTACATTTAAAATCTTCGTCAATCTGAACGGTTTTAATGCGGCTAACCTGGATGCGCACAAATATTTCCGCAACATTATTCCCCTTACCCTCGCCGAATACGGCTGGAAAGTCGGGTATACCGCCATGTTTCCGGAAGAAGCCGGGCAAATAGTGATCAGGAAAAAACGGAATGTCCAGTGCGTCGCTGCCGTGCATTGTCATCATGACGCCACCAAGATAGAGAAATATCAGGCATTGTACAGCAGCAGTAACGAGCAGTTTTTTACGGACGAAAAGGTCTGCCAGCATTGGATCGGGCACTGGCAGCCACAGTGACTCGTACAGGTATTTCAGCTCGCTTTAAATGCGCGGCTTAAAAGTGACTTAACACCTGGCAACTGCGGAACTCAGACGCTAATAAAATGTTTTTTACTAACAGCATTCTTACAGTTAGTAAATCATCATGGCAGACAAACTTATTCAGGATATACCGTTTTCCATTCTTGATCTCGCACCGATCACGGATGGAAATAATGCAGCAACAACTTTCAAAAATAGCCTCCGGCTCGCGCAGCGTGTCGAAGAATTGGGCTATAAAAGATATTGGCTCGCTGAGCACCACAATATGGCAAGCGTTGCCAGTTCGGCGACGTCGGTGCTGATCGGTTACATTGCCGGCGGTACAAAAACGATCCGGGTGGGCAGCGGCGGCATTATGTTGCCTAATCACGCGCCGCTGGTCGTTGCCGAACAATTCGGTACCCTCGCGTCGCTATATCCAGATCGCATTGACCTGGGACTTGGACGGGCGCCGGGAACTGACCAGGTTACGGCCCGCGCACTCAGACGTAATTACATGGAATCGGCTCAGGATTTTCCAGACGATGTGGTTGCATTGCAAACCTATTTTTCAGCAGAGAACAGCAACTCCAAAGTGCGCGCTATTCCCGGCGAAGGACTTGAAATACCGATATGGATCCTGGGTTCGAGTACCGATAGTGCGCGATTGGCGGCGCATTTAGGATTGCCATATGCATTTGCAAGCCACTTCGCACCCACACAATTTGTGACAGCAATCGAACTCTACCGCCGGAATTTCAAGCCGTCGAAATATCTCGCGCAGCCTTACGTAATGGCTTGTGTGAATGTGATCGCCGCAGATACCACCGCGGAAGCCGAGCGGCTTGCGACCTCTTTCTACCAATTGGCTACGGGCATTATCACTGGCAAGCGCCGGCCTTTGCAACCACCCGTTGATAGTATGGACGGACTTTGGGGAGAATATGAAGAAGCTGCAGTGAGAGAAATGATGAAGTATACATTCATCGGCGACCGGGAAAAAGTCGGCAGGAGTCTGGCTTATTTTCAAAAACATACCCAGCTCGATGAGTTGATGGTGACCAGCCACATTTACGACCAAGACGCTCGCATCCATAGTTATGAGATCTTGAAAAGCGTACAGACTGAAAGTGTACTAACTTCCTGATTTAGTGTTCTTGCGTGTAGCCCGCTTATTTCGGGCCTATTATTCGCGCGCGTAGGAGATCATTACGAAACTCCATCATGGTATTTTGCCGGAACTGCAAAGTAAAGTCCCCCTCAGGGGAATTTGGGGGTAACCTACCCCCAACCCCCTAAAGGGGGCTAAGAAAAAATGCGTGCTGCAAAGTAATGTCCCCCTCGGGGGATTTAGGGGTAATATGCGATCTGCCAATGGGGCTAAGGAAAAAGCCGTACTGCAAAGCCAAGTCCCCCTCGGGGGATTTAGGGGTACATGCACTCCCCCCCGCGCCGCAATTTGGCATGCTTTTCATAAGGTGCCCGGAAGTCTCAACCTACTATTGATATTTCCGTATTGATCCATGTCACTTTATAAAGGCTTGCCATTTTACCTGCTCGCATTTTGCTTTTTAGCGACAGCAGAAGTTGTTCCCGCTCAGGAGCCGGGACAAGAGAAATTTGAGAAAAGGGTTATTGCAAAAGGTATTTCAGATCCCTGGGAGATCGTTTTCGGGCCCGATGCGCATTTGTGGGTTACGGAATCGAAGGAGTATCGCGTGCTTCGGGTCGACCCCGCGACGGGGAATAAGGAGGTGCTTGCCGATCTGAGTTCGGAGAAGACTTTCCCCAACTACGACAAAGTCAGCGACTCGATCGACGGCGGCAAACCCGCACCTCAGGGCGGGCTGATGGGCATGGCGCTTCATCCTCATCTGCTGGACGGAAAACCGTTTGTTTACCTGGCATTCGTCTACGATTTTGAGGGAAAAGACAGGCCTGGCGACGGACAGGGTCCTCAGGATCAAGGTTTTCATTTTAAAACAAAAATTGTTCGTTACACCTATAATGTGGAAAGTAAAAAGCTGGAAAAACCAGAGACCGTTTGTGACCAGATCTCAGGTAGCAATGATCATAACGGAGGCAGGCTGCTGATTTCGGCGATCAATGGGAACGCCTATTTGTTTTATTCCGTGGGAGATATGGGCTCCGGGCAGTTTAAGAACGCCGCCCGAACTAATTACGCGCAGGATTTGAATGTGTATGAAGGTAAGATGCTGCGTTTCAATACAGAACCCGACAAGGATACCGATCGGATAGATTCGTGGATTCCCGACGATAATCCATTTAACAAAACCAAACAAAACGCAGTGTGGTCGCTGGGGCACCGGAATGCGCAGGGGCTGGCTGAAATCAACGTGAATGGCAAGCCGGTTATTTTTTCGTCTGAACACGGACCATTTTCCGACGATGAGATCAATATCATCAAACGCGGCCGGAACTACGGTCACCCGCTGGTAATAGGTTTTGCAGACGGGAATTATAACGGGCTTTCGGCGGGTGTTACAAACAGGGACAGTTTGCCGGGCAAGTGGAACACAACTTATCCTTTCATTGAAAACGAACAGCGAAATGCGAAGCAGCTCAAAAACTTCGAGCCGCCGATCAAAAGTTTCTTTGGTACCAAAAACAGGCGGCTTCTTGCATTCGCTGACACGATCAGATCAGGTAAAGAGAGCCCGGAGTGGCCGTCGCTGGCGCCTTCTGGAATTGCTGCTTACACGTCGGGAGCGATACCCGGATGGAAAAATTCGTTGCTCGTTTCTTCTCTTAAACAAGGGAAAATAGTCAGACTGAAACTCAATGCGACCTACACAGGTATTGAGGAAGAAAGGGATTATTTCGCAAGTAAAGTGCGCTATCGCGACGTGGCAGTATCCGCCGACGGACTTAAAATTTATGCCATAACCGACAAATCCGCCGTCACCTCCGGCCCTTCCGGCGAAAATCCTGAAGAATCAACCGAAGAGGGAGCGATCATTGAGTTTACATTTAAGCCTTAGGCAGAATGCCGCTAAACGAGAAGCCTGTGACCAGCAAATTCTTGCTTTTCACAGGCATTTCGATTGTGTAAGTAATCTGATTCAATGCCTGACCAGTAACTAAAAAAGTTACTTTACTTCCTCGTGCATCATTTCAGCCATTTCCAGGTGGTGTTTCAATACGGGCAGCTTTTGCGTAGACCACGATTTCAGCTCTGCATCCTGGCCGGAAGCCGCTTGTTTCTCAAACAGAGCGACCGTTTCCTTGTGCGATGCTACCATCATTTTTGCATACAACATATTGAATGCAGGTCCAGTGGCGGCAGTCAGACTGTCGAGCATCTTCTGCTTTGTGGCGCTCAGTGCGGTCGGTACATCCACATCTTTCTTGTCGGCCAGAGATTTTAGTTCATTGTTTGCTTTGGTATGATCAGTGATCATCATTTGGCCAAATGATTTAATACTCATTGAATCTGATCCCATTACCATTCCCGTGCGCGTGCTGTCGCCTTTTGCGACTGCCAATTCTCCGGATCTCACTTCAAACATGCCACCATCTGCTGCATTGATCACAAAAGTCCTGTCGGCTTCAGGTAGCATTGTACCGCCGTTGTCATCGTCGTCGTCGTTACAAGATACGGCCATGAAAGAACCGGCCACCAGCAAAAGGATTAATCTTAACTTTTTCATAAGCGTTTTTTATAGATTGTTGATATTGAAAAGATTGCGCGTTGTAAAAATTTGTGCCAGCAACGATCTGTAAAAAGTGGGCAGAAATTGTCTCAATGGATTCGATAAGTAAGGTATCGCTGGTTACAACTAATTCAAATCAGTTACATTTGTAATGTTATTTCCCGGACACCGATGGCAACGGTTACTCTTCCCTCATGAAATAAAATTAGTTGGCCTATGAAGAACAACCTACCCACCAACTCAAAGGCTACTTTTGCATGGACAGCGGTGCTGACGATCCTGCTCGCGCTATTTGCTTTCATTACAGTTCTTACCCAATCCAAGTCAGAGTCGATCAAAACGAACATCGCGGCATTGCAGCTTGAAAAAGATAGTTATCACCAGATCGACACCTGTATTTCCATACTTTATTCCGCCGAGAACAACAGCCGGTTTTTTGTGGTCACACAGGATTCGGCTTACCTGAAAGCTTATACCAGACAGCTTCAAACGGTTAATGCCATTTTACAACAATATCAAAATGAGCGGGAAAATCGGGAAAAGAAGCTTTACAGGCTGATATCAAAGAAACAACGTAAAAATCAGGAGTTTGTGAACCTCCGTTTGATTGTCGACAGTCTGCTCACATTTTCACTGAGTCCCGAAGAAATAACGCATTCAAATAAACTCCGGCCAGCCGCAAAGGTACAGACGAGTACCCGGGCAGAAGCGATTGACTCCACTGAAATAACTCCGCGAAAAACTAAGAGAAAACTTGTGAAGCGCCTTATGGACGCGATCCGGGACGAACAGCCCGCCGAAAAGGCCATTCTGAAAACGCATACAAACACGATCATCAGGCAGGATTCTGTGAAAGTGGTGGTAGTGCCTGCACCTCTGAAAAACCAGGCATCGATCGAAAAGGCGCGGAGGGAGCTGGGAAAGGCAGAACAACAATTGCTGGCAATCAACAGCCTGCTGTTTGCAAATCTTCAAAAAGCATTGCAGGATATAAAGAATCGTGAGAAACAGGACACGCAGGATTTGCGGAGCTCGCTGCTTACTGCAACCCAGGTGAAATCGGAAGAAATGAATTTGCTGATGTGGGCGGCGGTGCCCCTGGTGTTCTTGCTGGCGGTGGTGATCATTTTCAATCTGGTCAAACTTTATAAGAAGGACGCTACGATCCTTTCATTCGCAAGAATGACTGCGGATTCGAGTAAAAGTAAGGGAGATTTTCTCGCACAGATCACCCACGAACTGCGCACGCCTTTGAATGCAATTATCGGTTTTTCAAATCTGATCGAGCCTGAAAAGTTGGACGAGGATATGAAGGTTAATGTGAATTCTATTAAAAGTGCATCCCAGATCATGCTCTCGCTGGTGAACGAAATCCTCGATTTTTCGAAGTTTGAGAGCGGGACTATCAGCCTGTTCAACGAGCCTTTCAAGCCGGCAGAACTGGTGCAGCAATCCGTGTCGCTGTTGTCTGTGCTGGCAGCTGAGAAGCATATTGGCATGAAAACGCAGTTGGATATGGACAATAGTATCGCGTTGCTCGGTGACAATTTTCGTATCAGGCAGGTCGTCATCAACCTGGTGACGAACGCGATCAAGTTTACGCCGGAGAATGGCAGTATAGATGTGAAGGCTCGTTTTGAGAATGCTACTAAGGAAAAAGGGATACTTGTGATCAGCATAAAGGATTCGGGTGTTGGGATTGCCAGGGAAAACCTCAGTTCTATATTTGACGATTTCATTCAGGTGAGCAGCGGCGACGCGAGGGCCCGGCAGGGCGGTACCGGACTTGGATTGTCGATTTGCAAAAGGATTGTCGACCTGTACGGCGGGAAGATCAGTGTAACTAGTGTGCTCGGAGTGGGATCGGAGTTCACGGTCCGCATTCCTTTGAAAATAACTGAACATAGCAGCAGAATCGAGGCAAAACCGCTGGCTAAATTAAAATTACAAGCCGATCTCCGGGACAAAAAACTGCTGATCGCCGACGATACGAAAATGAATCTGATCCTGATCAGCCGCATAATGGACAAGCTGGGCGCTACTTATGATCTTGCCGAGAACGGCCAGCAGGCATTTGACCTATTCGAAATCAATACGTACGATCTGGTCATCACAGATATTGATATGCCCGTAATGGACGGAGTGGAGCTTACCAAACGCATTCGCTCGCACCAAAGCAGCACAAAGGCGGGATTGCCAGTGATTGGTTTTACAGGTTATACGGAAGAAGAAAAACTGGCCGGCTACCGGGCAGTAGGAATGGACGAAATTTTGCCCAAACCATTTGAAGAAAGCAATTTAATCGCCGTACTAAGCAGCTACCTCACTGTAACAGGCGCGCGCCGGTAGGTGGCCGACTGCACCCACAAAAAAAGAGGATCTGACTTGTTCTGATCCTCTTTTTGCATTCCTGCTATTGATCGAATTTTCGCTGACTGACCTTATCTTCTGTTGGGAAATCTTTCGGTATCGGAATATCCACTTTGCCGGTAGCCGCCCATTGGGTGCCTCGTTGCAGAGAGGTGATAAAACCGACGCATTCCACTGAGTAATCAGCGTGACCCAGCGCCATGTGGAATATCCGGCCTTTTCCGTACTGGACAGTCAGCAGCATCGGCTCATTGCGGTCGGTACCGTTATTAGTTTTTGGTGAAAAAGCGGTGGCCAGTACCTGCATGTTTTCGGCAGGGCCACGAAGGCGGTCGTATAACTCGTCTTTGCTGTGCAGCCATTTTTCGGGCATCCCTTTTGTGATCGGATGTTTGGAGTCTCTTACAGTGATGACAAACTCCGCCTGCGCACCATGCGAGCCTGCATTTCCTGGCTTAATGTCGCGGATCAGCTTATTATTTTGGTCATAATATACATAGGGACCGTCTTTTTCAGTCCGGTCGCCCCAGCCGCCTAATCCGATCATCTGATTATAGGCTGGCCATTTTGGGAAAGAATTATTAGCTGCGTGAATGACAACCAGGCCGCCGCCGTTCTTCATAAATTTCTCGAAATCCTGCTGAGCCGCCGCCGACCAGGGTGCGGCATTCCAGCCGAAATTGCAGATCACCACATCGTAGTTTGCAAATTTGGGATGAAATGCAGAATCCATTTTTGGCTCTTTCAAAGGCTGGGTTTCCGGACCGCCTTTTACCGGATATTGTGCAGCCCATTTGTCGCCCTGCCAGGTGTAGCGCGTCCGCTGAATATCAACCGTAAATTTTTTGGTTTGTTCGAGATCATATTTCATCATCGCCGTGATCTTGGGCCACTGTTCATGGTTGTTTTGCCCGTCAACGATCAGAACCCGAAGCGGCGACTTTTGAGCGACGGAGATATTTCCCAAACCTACCAGAATGAGTAAGAAAACGGAGAATTTTTTTGCTATCATCATATACCTGCAATACATAAAATTGGGAACTGTGATTAAAAACGTCTTATGCAAATGAAAGGCATTTAGATAAAAATCTCCTCAAAAATGACCTGCTCTTATCGCGACGTTTTCGTTAGTTTTTCGATCCTTTGGGAATTATCGCTATTATTAAGGCATGAAAACTGAAAAAGAAAAGATGCTTGACGGAGAGCTCTACCTCGCTCTCGACCCAGAATTAACCGAAGAAAGGACGCGGACGCGCCTGCTGCTTTTGGAACTGAATAATGGTCGTGAAGATGAACCGGAGAAAAGGGCCGAACTTCTGAGGCAGCTGATTCCGAACGCAGGCACCGACCTCTGGTTGCAGCCGCCATTCTATTGCGACTATGGCACCAATATGATAGTAGGTGATCGGGTTTTCTTTAATTTTAATTGTGTAGTGCTTGATGTTACTTATGTCAAAATAGGCAGCCGGACGCTGTTTGGGCCGAATGTGCAGATCTACACTGCGACACATCCGATCGACGCAGTAACCCGCGCTTCCGGTGTCGAATTTGCGAAACCGATTACGATTGGAGAGGATGTTTGGGTTGGAGGAAGCGCAGTAATTAATCCCGGCGTGACCATCGGCGACCGTACCATTATTGGTGCCGGAAGCGTGGTAACAAAAGATATTCCGTCCGACGTATTTGCCGCCGGAAACCCCTGCCGCGTGATCCGGTCTCTGATTCCTGAATAAAAATTTGATGCGGGTCAGACTTGTCTGCTTACAATTTCCCTGATCCAGATCGGTGCAAAAGGAGAGGTGCAGCCTTTTGAAACGGGATAATCCCTGAAAATGCCGAGGCGCTCGCCGATCTCGATGGCGCGGCTGCGGTGCTCGGGAAAATGGATGCCGATGTTGGCGAGTGTATTGTTCATAGTCCACTGTACTTCCGGTGCCGCTTTGGGCATTTCGGCTTCCAGTCTGTCGAGCAGCGCGGGAAGGTTCAGCCTGTCGGGGTTCCGGGAAACGCAGCCGCTTGTCAGGCTCCATCCGGCGCGGGCCAGCATTACATTCTTCGAATTCATCCAGCCTTCCCGAAGTGATTCATTATCAGCATAATCCTTTACCACGTAGGAATATAGCCAATCCGCTACCTGCGTGTAGGGTTCAGATTCAACCATTTTTGTCAGTTCTTCCTTCGATAGTTTGGCCGGTTTGATGATCAATGTAGCCAGGAGGCGCGCGTCGATATTATCTGTTTTCCAAAGTTCCAGTGCGAGCGCGTGATCCGTTTTGATCTTTTTTGCGACGGTACGGATATCACCCATTTTGAGGCCGAACTGATTCGAACGTGCACCATGTTTCGTATTAAACTCCCGCATCTTTTCACTGCCGAGCGATTCAAGTTGGGTCAGGGTTTCGGATAGGGTCATGGTGTTTTTGGGGTGTTATTTATTCTGATTATCAGTTAACTATGAATGCTAATTTGCCACGCATTCTTACACTTTTAGCAGACCCCGGAAACCCCGGGCAGCGTAGTAGGAGTCGGCGCCGTTGTGGTAAATGAAAACTCTGCCGAAGCGACGGTCTCCGAAAATTGCGCCACCCAATTTCCTGATATTAGCCGGTGTTTGAAGCCAGCTTGACGTTTTCAAGTCGAACTCGCCCAGTTGTTGCAATTCAATGTATTGTTCTTCTGTCAACATTTCAATCCCCATTTCGGCAGCTGCGTCCATGGCAGTATTTTCCGGCTTATTCGCTTTTCTGGATTCCCAGGCAGCGCGATCGTAGCACCAGCTTCTGCGTTCCTTCGGCGTCTCCGCAGAGCAATCGCAGAATAGGAATTCATCCGTTTTTTCATCGTATCCAATCACATCAGGCTCACCGCCAGTGACTTCCATTTCATCGAGTGCCCAAAGCTTATCCGGCTTGGCTTCCAGCTTTTCCTGCACCTTCGCCCAGTCTATACCTTTGTGGCGATTCTTATTTTTCTCAAAACGGATTTTCAGAGTTTCAATAAGCTCCGCGCTCTGTTCAGAAGATAACTGTTTCTTATTTTTCATGATCGGATAGATATTCGTGCAAATTCGTGTATTCGTGGCGTGAATTTTTGCCACGAATGCACGAATACACACGAATTTAAATTACAAGTCAACTGTGTTTGGATTTTACCTTCTATTACTATCTGTTAACCGGTAGCAACTTCCGGTCGGCGGGCCTGAAATACCAGGAGACCACTGTCAATACCAGTAATAATACCGGCCCGAAAAACTCTTTGGCACCGTCGCCTGCGGCAAAGTGGGAAAAGATAGCTCCCGACATCGCGATGAAAAAGCCTGCGTAAGCCCATTCCTTCACTAATGGAAATTTCGGCACGAGCACGGCGACCACGCCGAGCATTTTCCAAACGCCGAGAATCGTCAGGAAATAGAGCGGGTAACCCAAATGTGTCATCAGATCGACTTCTTCTTTCAGGTGGATCAACTGAACAATACCGCTCGATACCATACCCAAACATAGCCAAACCGTAGCGACCCAATAGATGATCTTATTTCTTCTAGACATAACCGGCTATTTTAAATTGTTTACAACTTCCTGTAATCTATTATGCGCCATATTTAGACCTTTTGCAAAAGGCATTTGCAGCATTTGGTCCCGGAGTTCGATTGATTTGTAGATGATCTGCATAGTCAATTTACTTGTTTGATCGGTTAGTTTTTCAAATTCCAGAAATTCAAGTTGTACAGCAAATTGCATCCCCGAACCGGAAGTATTTTCCATTTCAAACGTGCGCGTGATTTTCTCATTCCGAATAAATTCCGGAAACACACCATTTGCGCGAAATACAACATTTCCCTGCGGATCAGACGTTTCGAACTGGTAAGCGCCGTGTTTTTTACTTTCCAGTTTCAGCACATTTGTTCCCATCCATTGCGCAAAAATTTCCGGCTCTTCGTACGCTTTGAATAGCAGCTCCAAAGGCAGGTCAAACTCCCGCGTAATAATAATTTCCTGTCGACCGTCTTCTGCGTGAACTCTGGTTTTTCTTTCCATTCATTAGCTATTTTTCAGGTTTATAATTCTTCATAATTGCTTCCAATTTATTGAATCGATCGTCCCACATATTGCGAAATGGTTCTATAAAATCGGCTACCTCTTTCATCTTTTTCGCATTGATGTGGTAATACACTTCTCGGCCGCTCTGGTGCTGTTGCAGCAATTCACATTCGGTCAGTATCTGTAAATGCTTGGAGACCGTAGGCCGGGCAGTATCAAAATTGGAAGCAATTGCACCGGCCGTCAACGCTTGTGAAGCAACCAACATCAATATCGCCCGCCTCGTAGGGTCGGCAATCGCTTGAAAAACGTCTCGTCTTAAATTCATTATGTAGCTATTTGGCTACGAATATATGTGTAGTCATTTGACTTCGCAAATTTTTTTGGTAGTTTTTTGAGGGCGATGTGCATTTACCCTAAATCCCTGAAGGGACTTCTGCGTTTTTCCTGGCTGGTGCCGCTACCGCAATTAGCCCCCTCCCAGGGGGTTGGGGGTAGCGTTTTTCATTTACCCTAAATCCCTGAAGGGACTTTTGCGTTTCTCCTTGCAAGTAGCAAGATTAGCCCCCTCCCAGGGGGTTGGGGGTAGCGTTTTTCATTTACCCTAAATCCCTGAAGGGACTTTTGCGTTTCTCCTTGCAAGTAACAGGATTAGCCCCCTCCCAGGGGGTTGGGGGTAGCGTTTTTCATTTACCCTAAATCCCTGAAGGGACTTTGCGTTTTTCCTAGCAGGAACAATGAGTAGCCCCCTCCCAGGGGGTTGGGGGTAGCATTTGCCCTAAATCCCTAAAGGGACTTTCTCGTTTTTCCTTGCAAGTAGCAAGATTAGCCCCCTCCCAGGGGGTTGGGGGTAACTTCTTTCATTTACCCTAAATCCCTAAAGGGACTTTTGCGTTTCTCCTAGTAAGAACAACGATTAGCCCCCTCCCAGGGGGTTGGGGGTAACATCCCTCACTACCTCAGCCAGCAACCATACCAGCAAAAAATTCCGGAAATTCAATATGACGATCATGAGCAACTTCATTTCAATCAGACCGTAATATTGACCGGGGAAAATGATGACGGTTAGCATTAACGCGAATGCGAAAAGCAGGTAGCTTTTCTTATTACAGAAAGGAATCAGTGGCAACAGCGAGACAAGATATTGGGGAGAGAATACTTTATTTAACAGGATGAAAAGTAGCGTCTGTAATAGAAGTGCCTGGATTAATGTCTTGATTTTTACGTGTCCGCTACGTTTCGTTTCCCGCAGAAAAACCCAGATAATAAAGCAAAGCATTGCTATAAATGCAACCGGCGTTAGAAACTTTACAATTTGCAAAGCATAATCTGACCAGGCGCTTTCTAAATGGAAGGCGCCGTAATTATGGATGATTTGAATATCCAGAATTCCGGCTTTCTGAAATAGTAATAAAATACCACCAGCTACACTTTCCAGATGAATACCTCTCAGTAAATGGTTGCTCAGAAAATCATCAATCGCATTATTGCCTATCCAAAAGAATGTAATTACAATGAGCAGGAGAATAAAAGTAAATCCGGCTGCATGAATGAATAGTTTTTTGAATTGCCGGTTAAATAAATAATATAGGCCCAGGACAGGAATCATCACCAATGCGTACAATTTCGTGGCGATGGAAATCATCATAGCTGAGGCAGAGATAAAAGGATTTCCAGCTAAATAATAAAGTGTTAGTGCAGTTAAAAAAGAAGGAAACGGATCAAAACGGAAGAGGAAAATCGGCAGTGATAGCAGCAATACGCCCAGGTATCTGTACGCAATGATTTTATGATTATTCTTTTCTATTTCAGCGACCAAATATCCGGCTGCAAGTCCGAGTGTTATATTCTGTGCGGCGAACCAAAAAATATAGCCATTTAACGTGCCGGTGAAAATGCGGTTCAGGAATTCTGGAATAATGACCGGAATTAATGCCAGGATTGGATATTCAATTTGAAAATCCCGGTAAGGAACCTGCCCGTCGAGTATCTTGGAAGCGGCACCATAATACAATGTTAGATCCGTAAAATGGCTTCCGTGCCTGGCATACAAATAATGCATTTCGAGCGCCAGATATACCAGGACAAAAAATGCAAGGAGATATTCAAGCGGCGAAAATTTTGCATTCTTGAAACGTCTTAGCCAGTTGCCCGAAGGATTATCAATGTTTGCCATGCTTTCGAAATTGCGCTAAATATAGCGACAGACCTATTTCAAACTTGTTATTGATTAGCGTTTTTTTGCTATCTATTTAAAATTAATGCAGTGCGCAAAGTAGGAGCACGCAGCATATTGGTTTAAATAAGTGTCTATTCGTCAGACGTTCCCTGGTTATTTACTACAAACATTCCATCCCATGAAAAAACACTTTTCCTTTGCATGTATTATGTTTTTTGCGATGCTCGTATTTGGCTGTGCCGAGCGGGAAGTTGGCACTCAAAATACGAAGCTGAATAAAGAAGAAGTTTATAACCTGATGTTACTCCGGACCCCTTTTTATGTGTCAGCGGCAACGAGGGAAAGTAGTAGCGGAACGGAGGATCTGATGCTGGATACGTTGTCCAGGATTTACCAAAATAATGTATTCTTCGTTTTTTATGAAGATTATGTCAACTTTTATGCCGGTACGCCTACTGAGAATGACACAATTCCTGCCACAGCGCGCGCATTTACATTAAACTCCCGGATCTCACTTCCTACCAATATTACCCACAAATGGGATGATGAAAAGGGAACGGTATCCCTGAAATTCTCGGGTGTTTCCAGCTATTTTCCAATGCTGCGCGACAATCAAACCGCCTATCTCGACACAGAGAGCTTTAACCTCACTGAATCCTATAATCCAGCTTCCGGCGGTGTGCCTCCTAGCATGAAATTCATTTCCAAAGAAAATGATCCGAAGCTGGGCGAGGTTACCTATACTTTCACACTAAAACCGATGTGGATGTATTACAAAGACCCTAGTCAGCAGGTTTTTGCAAACTACGTTGTTTATTGATCCGGGATTAGGCGGAGAAAGCTTATTTATCAGCCAGCATTCGCCGGAGGTATTTCGCTGCTTTGCCCAGGGAGCCTAATTTTTCTGACAAAGTATCGATCAGCGCGCTGTCTGCCTGCTCGATATCATTCATATTAATGCCCGATTCAAGCTGTTTCGGATAGATCAGGATCAGGCTTTGCTGGTCAAATCTGGTAGAAAGGTAATACGGTAACTTTTCGAGCTGAGAAAGGTATGACGGAGAGCCTTTTCGTGCTGAAATAATAACAAAAAGATCGTCGATCCTGAGTTCTCGGGAGAAGATCAGGAAATCGTCCCAATCTGTAAAAACAGTGAAATGTGCCTCGATAGCGCCACTTTTTCGCGCAATAGCACTTCTGGTAAATTTGATCGTTTGTGGGGAGGCGTAGAAATGAATGGGCATGGAACTCATCCTGGACAACGCTACCAATTTGCCCAGCCAATGTAAAAAGCCGGGCTCGTTGCTGGCCGCAGGCGGTATCGCCACGACGATCCGGTTGAGCGTATTGAAAGGCTGCGCCGGTTTGTAAATATAAATGGTTTCAAATACCCGTTTCACGATGTTCTCGATCTTCGGACCCAGGAACGTTTTGTGGTCGGTTTCCTGATGCAGCCCGATTACAACATCGGTAATGTGCTGTTCCTTAATAGTATATGTAATTCCATTGCTGATATTCGTGTCATAGCGCGTCAAAGGCACCAGCAGATTTTCGGAAGAGCTGGCGTGGGCGACGGCTTTGTTCAGGATCTTTTTACCGTGAGAGGCGGAGTCGTTTTTCTGGTCCTCGTCCGTCACAATATGCAGTCCGTAGAGTGGCACCGCGCTGTGTTTGGGTTTCAGCATGATCCCGAAATCGATCATATCCGCGATCATATCGGGGTAGGAGAGGGATACCAATATCTTCTCGTCGCTTAATGCGTCGGTGTCTGCCGACGCTTCCTCCTCCTGGGCCAGCGCCAGTTTTTTCGAAGCCTTTTCAACCACAAACGAACTTACCCCGCAGCTGACCAGGATCAGGACGATCGTTCCGTTCAGCACGTCTTCATTCAGCAGGCGGATCGGCTCGCCAAGAGCAGTTTCTCCAACAATGATATTATACCCAACCAGGATAATCGCCAGGGTTGCGGCTGCATGAGATGAACTCAGCCCAAATATCATTAACCCTTCGTCGGAAGAGAGTTTGAATACTTTTTGGGTGATCCAGGCTGCCAAGTACTTACTTGCGAGCGCGATCAACAGGATTATACCCGCTACTTTCAATGCACCCCAGCCTTTTACCAACACACTGACATCCACCAACATACCCACGCTGATCAGGAAGAAAGGAATAAAAAGTGCATTGCCGACAAAGTCGATCCGATTGTTCAATGCGGAGGAATGCGGGACAAATCTATTCAGCACCAAACCTGAGAAAAAGGCGCCGATGATCGCTTCAACTCCTGCCAGCTCAGCGAGAAAGGAGGCGAGAAAAACCATCGCCAGCACGAAAATGTATTGGGATATACTGTCGTCAAAACGCCTGAAGAACCACCGGCAGATAACTGGGAACAGGAGCAAGACAACTAAAAGAAAAACGACAAATGAAAATCCAAGCCTAAACCAGAATGCCGGCGAAACGTCCCCTTTCGACATACCGGCAACACCGGCGAGAATAAGGAGTGCGAGAATATCGGTGATCATCGTGCCGCCGACAGTCATATTGATCGCCCGGTTGCGGGTTACGCCGTATTTACTGGCAATCGGGTAGGAGACCAGCGTGTGCGTAGAGAACATACTGGCCAGCAAAAGGGACGAAAGAAATCCGTAGCCCAGTATATAGTAACTCGCCAGCGTGCCGGAAACGAGCGGTAGTACAAAGGTTAACAGTCCGAAAACGGCGATCTTGTTCTTGTTTTTCCTGAATTCGGCCAGGTCAATTTCCAGTCCGGCGAGGAACATAATATATAACAGCCCGACGGTACCAAAGAGCACGATACTGCTGTCCCGGCTCAGCACATTCAGTCCGTAAGGCCCCACGATCACCCCGGAAATAATCAGCCCGATAATGTGCGGAACCTTAATCCGGTTAAAAAGGATCGGTGCAAAGAGGATTATAAAGAGCACCACCGAAAAGATGATGACCGGATTTTTAAGGGGTAGTGAGAGATCGAGTAGCAGTAAAGAAATCATACGCACATGTTTAGATTCATTTCTGCCTTTCAGCAGTCAGGGAATAGCGGATCTTGCAATCGGTGCGATCCACCTCGCGGGTCCCTTCCAGCTTTTTGTCTTTTAATTCCAGCCGCAATCGCATCACCGATTCCGAGCCTGGCTGACCATTTGAAGCTTCCAGCCTCATTTGGGAGAAAGAACCGTTGTAGATGCGGGAGAGTTCGCTGCCGGTGAAAGCATTTACGACCAATGCATTGTTTTGGTAAGAAATTTCCCAGGTTTCCGTCTTGGAATCGCCTATGGCCGAGCCACTGCAACTGGTTTCGGTGCATCGCATTTTCACGACCCACTTGCCCGTAATCGCTTGTGCCTGGAGAGAATCCATAGTCACCGTGGAATCTTGCTGCTGCTTTTTCTTTTTTTCCAACAGTTCTTTTTCGAGCAACGTCAGCTGCTGTTGCCACTCCATCAGTTTTTGTTCTGTTCTGGTGATCTGCGCTTCCCGCTGTGCTAACTTTTGCTCCTTTTCTTTGTAACCGCAACCTTGCGTGAAAGCGGCAAATACCAGAAAAAATAGGGTCCATCTTTTCATCTGCGTCCGGATTTTAATTGCATAAGGTAATCGAATAAAGCCGAAATGTCCGGGTTAAACAAAAAACATCTGGTGTCCAAAAGCGGAACCAGATGTCGGGTAAGGGTTTATAAGAAAAATCTGTTTATGCTGGGCTAAGATTTTTTCTGAAAAATTGCCAGATGATCGGCAATACAGACAGGAGGATAATGCCCATGATGACTTTCTCGAAATTGTCCCGCACAAGCGGAATGCTGCCCAAAAAGTAACCTGCTACCGTAAGTCCGATCACCCAAAGCAATCCGCCGACCACGTTGTACTTGAAGAAAACGCGATAGTCCATCACAGCTATTCCTGCTACAAATGGGGCCAGGGTACGTACAATTGGCACGAAGCGTGCGATCACGATCGTCGACGGACCGTATTTTTCGTAAAAGCTATGCGTATGAGCAACGTGCTCCGGCTTGATCACCGGCCTGCCAAACAGCTTCGTCCGGAGCGCCTGCGCACCGAAACGTTTTCCCAACAGGTAATTACAGGTATCGCCCAGAATTGCAGCAACCAACAACAGGCCGATGATCAGCCAGATATTGAGCGACTCCGAGTACTTCGCGGCCATCATACCAGCTGCGAAAAGCAGCGAATCACCTGGAAGGAAGGGCATTACCACTACACCCGTTTCAATAAAAATGATGAGAAACAGGACCAGGTACGTTAACGCGCCGTAATCTTCAATGATCCGGCCGAGATGCTGGTCCAGGTGCAGGAAAATGTCCGCTATTTGATTTAGTAATTCCATTTGGTTAATTATAAGGCAATTGTCAATACGCAGAATACAATGTAAACTGAAATCAGCGCCAGGGCACAAAGCATCACGAAGAGCAAGTTATTCCGGCGTCTATCCTTGTCACTTTCTGTTACCACGGTTTCCATTGGTTTGTAGTTTAGTTTAATACACTCTGAGGCTCCCGGCCTCACCCGGCACTCTGTATCACATCCAGTACTTTAAACCTTTTCAGCCCGGCGGGCATTTTCCACTCCACAGTTTCTCCCTCACAAAGCCCGATCAGCGCAGCGCCCATAGGTGTCAGCACAGAGATTTTATTTTGCCGGATATCCGCATAAGCCGGCATGACGATGGAGAATTCCATCACCTTGTTCGTCACCAGTTCCTTCACAGTCACCTGCGAATTCAGTCGAATGCTTTTGGCGGGCAGCTCATCGTTTTCTACTACAATAGCCCGGTTGAGCTCGTAGGATAGGGACATTTCATTGACATTGGTCCCCGAAAAATTTTCGGCGAACTGTTTCAGCATCCGGAAATCTTCTTCACAAAGTATGACGTGGTTTTTCTGGTTAGTATTCATGATTTTCACTGTTTAAAAAACAAAAAATTCCCCGGCTCGCGTCCGGGCGGGCAGGGTAGGTAAACGAGAAGAGTTGTTAGAATTAATGCATAGAACCTATTGCAGACCAGACTTGCTGAACGAAGAGCCTTTCCTGACGTGACACACCCTCCTGTCCTTTTGCCACGCGGTTCAATATATTCAGGAACCGCCTCTTGGTCAGGTCATTAAGCGTAACAGACTGCCTCAACTGCTGACCTGGGGTTTGTCCGAGAATGATCATATTCTCCTGGATAAAATGCGCATATACCGGCAGATCCGACTGCTTACCAATGCTATTATCCGCGTCTGCGTTAGAAATTTGCTTGTTCCTGAACACGTCGTCGACTTTGGACAATGCTTTAACAATCGTAGCCAAGCCCTTAGATATAGGTGTTGAATGCATCGGAAATCAGATTTATGTTGATGAATCTAGTCTGTGTCTTTTACTAACTAATATTTTGATTTTAAGCAAAATAGCTGGTAGCCAGCTGATGAAAAACCTTCTCGTCCAGCTTGTAGCGGTCATTCAGCGTCAGGCTGCTGCGGGCGTTGAATAATGCGTAATTCACTGCATTATAGATGAGCCAGTAGGAAGTATCCGTGCCCAACATCCGTTCTTCGAGCCTCAACCTTTCATGCGCCTGCTTGGCCAGCTGCACGGGTATCGGCAATTTTTTGAACAAGTTTTCATCCGTTCTGCCTACGGTTTTTTGTTGAAAATGTTCGTAAATGGTTGCTGTTAAAGTCGTTTCCGGCCTGATCTGTTTCGACAGCAAATCGTACAACTGCTTCTGAAAAAGCTCGGGCGTTTGCTTGGCATGATGCATTTTCCGGACTTCCTGATTCTTCTGCGCGTCTTTCGGCTGTGCATTCTTTGCATTCGCAGGCTTCTTCTTATCCTTTGTATGGGGTTTTAAAAGCCAATCCTGGTAGGCGGGCAGCTCGCCAAAAGAATCGGCCCAGCCCATCAGTCCATTTTTGCAAATGTCTCTGTATAAGCTGCTTGCGGGTGTCAGATCCTGATTGAACATCGCCGTAAAAGTCTGTCCCTGCACGCTGAACGGGGTTTTACCATTATAGCTGTTTGTCAAAATCAGACTCCTTTGCAATTTTTCCTTTCCTATTGAAAGTTCGCCGGGCAGAATGATATTTATACTGAACTCACCCGTTTTCGTATGCTTGATTTCGACACTATACCTGTTACCAAAAAGCTTGTCGACCACTTCGCGGATCAGAATATTGGGAACGATCGTATAGTCGGCGCTCTGGATTCCGAATATCGTTTTCCGACCACCCACCGGCTCACCTACAACCAGCTGCTGTCGGTCGGTAGCCATAATATCATATTCAGGCAACAGGTCTGAAAGCCACACCGGATTGACCGGGTAACATATATCATCCCATTGATCTGAGAAGAGAGGCTGTGCGCTGATATAAGTCATTTTCTACTTTTATTTTTACAGTTGTAAATTTACAGGTATAAAAATGAATTTCAAAATTAAAAATGCTTTTCCCAAAAAAGCTCAATTTGTGAATCTATTTTAATATCTAAATAGCTGTAAAGTAACTGCTTAACGAAAATCTGCTGCTATGGAACAATGGTGGTAAACAGATACACGGCGAACAGTACGAGCAGAACAACGCCCTGCATAATGGTCGTCCGGCCGGTTCCAAAAGATAATACCACCGTGAAAAGCGATAAGATCAGGAGCAATGTCGATTTCGTGTCGATGCCGAGGGTGATATTCAGTCCCGTAAAAATCGATACCATGGCCACAACCGGAATCGTGAGGCCGATGCTGGCCAATGCAGATCCCAATGCAAGATTCAGACTGATCTGCAACTTATTCTTCCGCGCAGCGCGAACCGCCGCAGTTCCTTCCGGCAATAGGATCACAGCTGCCACGATCACACCTACAAGTGACTCCGGCGCACCAAGGTCAATAACCCCCTTTTCAATGGCAGGGGCCAGCATTTTTGCAAGTAACACTACCGCCACCAGGCAAACGAGCAATAGTAGCGTACTCAAAATCGCATCCTTATTGGCGGGCGGCTCTATGCCCAGTTCGTTCGTAGGAGTACCGTCGTCGGGAAGGAAATAGGCGCGGTGGGTGATTGTTTGCACCATCACAAATGTGCCGTAAAGAACGAGTGAAATCACTGCCACAAATATGAGCTGACTGGTATTGTAAAGCGGTCCAGGTACGCTGGTGGTGTAGTTGGGCAATACCAGGGTAAGGATTGAAATGGCAGTAAGGGTGACCAATGCAGCACTTACGCCGAACCTACCGAACTTCTGTTCCTGATATTTGACGCCGCCCACGAGCAGGCACAAACCGATTATTCCCGTTAGAATGATCATGATCGCCGCAAAAACAGTGTCGCGTGCCAGCGCAGCAGTTTCCGCTCCGCCTGAGAGCATCAGGGAAACGATCAATGCGACTTCTATAATGGTGATTGCGACGGCGAGTACCAATGTCCCGGCCGGCTCGCCGACCCGGTGTGCGATTACTTCGGCGTGATGTACAGCGGCCAGAACAACCGAGATCAGCGCGGCGGCGAGGAGGAAATTGTATGCGCCGCCGATTTGGAGAACTTTATTCAGGTAATAAAGAACCCACGCGATGAGCGGGCTTAGTAGTGACCAGATTGGCAGGGAAAATCTTAATTTCATAGATGTGTTGAACGAATTTTTTACTTACTTTTTTAAAGCAACAGCAATTTCCGGGCTACGGATTCCAGCTTTTATCAGTTTTTTTAATTTTTATTTCCCCACTATTTGAGCCGATAACTATCATTTTGAAAATTTTTCAGGAAGTTTGGCACCGGCTTTCCTTTTCAGTCTGCAAGTATTTATCGACCATCAACCAGTCATTTAAATGGACAGATTTCAGGAGTACATCGAAATTCGTGGCGCGCGTGAGAATAACCTCAAAAACGTATCACTAAGGATACCCAAGCGCAAGATCACGATCTTCACAGGGGTATCGGGTTCGGGCAAATCTTCCATCGTTTTCGATACCATCGCGACCGAGGCCCAGCGGCAGCTCAACGAGAATTTCAGTATGTTTATCCGGAATTTTCTACCCAAATATGCCCAGCCAAATGCCGACGCCATTGAGAATCTGAGTATGGCGATCGTCGTTGATCAAAGAAGGCTGGGAGGCAATTCGCATTCCACCATGGGCACGATCACGGACATCTCTCCCGTGCTCCGTCTTTTATTTTCAAGAATAGGCGAGCCGCATATTGGTGGTTCAAATGCATTTTCTTTCAACGATCCGCAGGGTATGTGCACTGAATGCAATGGATTGGGTCGGAAAATGGGGGTTTTGGCTGATTCATTTCTTGATATGGACAAGTCGCTGAACGAAGGCGCTGTACAGGTTCCGGTTTTTGCTACCTGGGAGAAAAGCAGCTACGCGAGTTCAGGTTTTTTTGATAATGATAAAAAACTATCGGACTTCACCGAAGAGGAGATGGACCTGCTGCTTTATGGTAAAAATATGAAGTTCAAGATGCAGGTCGGCGGCGGCACGATGAATGCGAGTTACCTGGGCATTATTGAGAAATTTGAAAGGTCTTACATTAAAAGGGATCTCAAAACCCTCAGCGAGCGCACCCAGAAAGCGGTAGCACCTTACATTGCATTGAAACCCTGCCCGGCTTGCAAGGGGGCGCGGCTAAGCCAGGCTGCGCTGGGCTGCAAGATCAAAGGGAAGAATATCGCTGAAATGTCGGCGCTGGAAGTTTCCGAATTGCTTGCGATCATTAAAGATATTAAAGAACCGGTTGCGGCCTCGATGGCGGCTACGTTGTCCGAAAGGTTGCAGCACCTGGTGGATATCGGCCTCGATTACCTGAGTCTCGACCGCGAAACGAGTACCTTGTCGGGAGGTGAATCTCAGCGTGTTAAAATGGTCAAGCATTTGAGCAGCAGTCTGATAGATGTCATGTACATATTCGACGAACCCAGTGTGGGGCTGCACCCGCGCGACGTGCACAGGCTGAACGAACTGCTCGGTAAACTCAGGGATAAAGGCAATACGGTTATCGTGGTGGAGCACGATCCGGACGTGATCAAAGTCGCCGATCATATTGTCGACGTGGGCCCGCATGCAGGTAGTAATGGTGGAAATATCGTTTTTGAAGGCACTTTCGACGAACTGATCCATGCGGATACCCTCACAGGCCGGCATATCAAACAGTCACTGCCGATCAAGGAAAATTCCAGGAAAGCTTCTGGTAAATTATCGGTACTTAAAGCGAATGTGAATAACCTGCACAATGTAAGTGTGGATATTCCGGAGGGCGTTCTTACTGTGGTAACGGGCGTTGCAGGCTCGGGAAAAAGCTCGCTGATCAACCACGTTTTTCTTAAACAACATCCCAAAGCGGTCGTTATCGACCAGTCGGCTGTGGGTACTTCCACGCGTTCTAATCCGGCTACTTATACCGGGGTAATGGATGATGTGCGCAAAGCGTTTGCCAAAGAAAACGGGGTTAGCGCGTCGCTTTTCAGCTTCAACTCGCAGGGCGCCTGCGAAAATTGCCAGGGACTCGGCGTCATTTACACCGATCTCGCATTTCTGGATGGTATCAAAACACCTTGTGAGGTTTGTGAAGGAAAACGCTTCAAGGAAGAAGTACTGGCTTATAAACTCGACGGGAAGTCTATCTCAGATGTTTTGGAACTCACTGTTTTGCAGTCACTTGATTATTTCAAACAAAAAGATATCCGAAATAAATTGCAGGCAATGAGCGACGTCGGGCTCGATTATCTTACTTTGGGACAACCGCTAAGTACTTTGTCGGGCGGCGAGTGCCAGCGGATCAAGCTGGCCAGTGAGCTGCATAAGAAAAGCGGCGTGTACGTGCTGGACGAACCGACTACCGGCTTGCACATGTCGGATATCTCGCATCTGCTATCTATTATGAACCGGCTGGTAGACTCGGGTAATACGATGATCGTGATCGAACATAATCTGGACGTGATCAAAAATGCGGACTGGATTATAGATATGGGACCCGATGGTGGGACAAAAGGCGGAAAAGTAGTATTTGAAGGCACACCAGTGGAGTTACTGAATGCAAAAGGTTCGATTACGAGTCAGTATCTGAGAGGCGCAAATGCGGGAAAAACCTACCAGCAGTTTTAACAAAAGCTTACTATTTCATTTTAACAATAACCAGAATATGATCAGACTGTTTCCTTTCAATAAATGCAAAGTGCCTTTAATCGTCGGTATTGTGGCCTTTTTTGCATTTGCTAATATAAGTCAAGCCAGCGCGCAGCAAGATTTGAAGCTCTGGTACAAACAGCCCGCGCGCAATTGGAACGAAGCTTTACCGATCGGAAACGGGTGGATCGGCGCGATGGTATTTGGCCGGGTGAACGAGGAGTTGATCCAGCTGAATGAGGAGACATTGTGGTCGGGCGGGCCGGTAAACAACAATCCTAATCCGCACGCGTACCAATACCTGCCGCAGGTAAGGAAGGCGCTCGAAAATGAGGATTACAAGCTTGCCGAGGAACTTACCAAGAAGATCCAGGGACTTTTTACAGAATCCTATGAGCCGCTCGGCGACCTGATGATCAGGCAGGAACTGAGCGGTACGCCCACAGCCTACCGGCGAGAACTTGATATTTCGAATGCACTTTCAACTACGACTTTCACGGTTGACGGCGTGGATTATAGCCGGGAGATATTCATTTCGGCAGCCGACCAAGTAATGGTTGTGAAGCTCAAAACCAGTAAGAAAGGTGCGCTCAATTTTACTGCATCTACAACTAGTCCGCTCGTTTACAACAATGTAGTAATAGCCAAAGACGAGCTCGCGATGAAAGGCCAGGCGCCCGCGCACACGGACCCGAACTATATGCAGACGATGGAAATACCTGTGACTTACAACGATCCTTCGAAATGCAAGGGAATGCGTTTTGAGTTGCGGGTAAGAGTGAAAGAATCCGACGGGGAAGTGTCCACCGATAGTGCGGGCGTTCACATTCGCAATGCGAGCGAGGTAGTGCTGCTACTATCAGCGGCTACGAGTTTTAATGGATTTGATAAATGCCCGGATAAGGAAGGAAAAAATGAGGTTGCGCTTGTTGAAAAGTATTTGCAGTCTGCTAACGCAAAAAATTACGACGTTTTAAAATCCGCTCATATTACTGATTACCAGAAGCTTTTCAACCGCGTTAGTCTGAACTTGAATGGAAACCCGGCAGCCGACAAGCCGATGGACGAGCGCCTGAAAGATTATACGGAAGGTGCAAAAGATCCTGCATTGGAGGCTCTTTATTTTCAGTTTGGGAGATATTTGCTGATTTCCAGTTCGCGCCCGGGTGGTATCCCGGCCAATTTGCAGGGAATATGGAACCACCAGGTCCGCCCGCCGTGGAGCAGCAATTTTACGACAAATATCAATACCCAGATGAACTACTGGATGGTCGAAAGTGCAAACTTATCCGAGCTGCACGCGCCGTTACTTGACTTCATCAGCCAGCTGGAAGTGACGGGCACGGAGGCTGCGAAGAATTTTTATCGGGCAAAAGGCTGGGTGCTGCATCATAATTCGGATATCTGGGCTACTACCAATCCGGTGAGCGGCAGCCCGTCGTGGGCCAACTGGCCAATGGGCGGCGCGTGGCTTTGCCAGCATTTGTGGGAGCATTACCAGTTTACGGGTGACAAGGAATTTTTGACCAAAACCGCCTATCCGCTGATGAAATCGGCTGCGCTTTTTTGCCTGGACTGGCTGATTGAGGATAAAAACGGTAAGCTCGTCACTTCGCCTGCAACGACGCCGGAGAATATTTTTATTGATGAAAAAGGATTTAAAGGTTCGGTTTCAGTCGCTACTACAATGGATATGTCCATCATCTGGGACCTGTTCACCAATCTGATCGAGGCTTCTGAAAGAACCGGCACTGATGCCGAATTCAGGAAATTGCTGATTGAAAGACGCAGCAAGCTTTTTCCATTGCAGATCGGCAAAAAGGGGAATTTGCAGGAATGGTACAAGGATTGGGAAGAGGCAGAACCTGAGCATCGGCACATTTCGCATTTGTTCGGACTGTTCCCCGGCCGGCAGATTTCGCCTATTTATACGCCTCAATACGCCCAGGCTGCCCGGAAAACGATGGAGTTGCGCGGCGACGGGGGTACCGGTTGGAGTAAAGGTTGGAAAATCAATACCTGGGCAAGGCTGCTCGACGGCAACCACGCTTATAAGCTTATCCGCGAGCAGTTGAAGCTGACGGGCGTGGAAGGAACTAACTATGCGAAGGGAGGCGGTACCTATCCGAATTTGCTGGATGCGCACCCGCCTTTTCAGATCGATGGGAATTTTGGTGGCACTTCTGGCATAACGGAAATGCTGTTGCAAAGCCACGACGGATTTTTGAATATACTCGCTGCAATTCCCGACGACTGGGCGAGTGGCGAAGTAAAAGGATTGCGTGCGCGTGGTGGATTCGAAGCAGATATTACCTGGGAAAAAGGTACAATAACAAAGCTGATTGTCCGCTCAAAACTGGGTGGAAATTGTCGGATCGGCGTGCCGAATGCATTGAAAATCAGCGGAAAGAAAATGAAAGCTGCTACCGGTGAAAATGCAAATGCCTTTTATAAATCACTGCATACGGGCTCAGAACAAGCAAAAGCGGAGAAATTGATGTTCGACTTCCCTACGGAAGCAGGTAAAGAATATGTTTTGACTGGGAAATAGACAAAGCCAGCTCCTATTAGAGCCACAGGAAAGACAATCAATCCTGTGGCTCCAATGTGAAAATTTCTTCAACAGGCTTGTTGAAAACCTGGGCGAGCTTGATAGCCAGGATCGTAGACGGGACATATTTACTTGTCTCAATCGAATTGATCGCCTGACGCGATACTCCCACTTTTTCGGCCAGTTCAGCCTGTGTTATACGCAGGATTGCCCTCTCGACGCGAAGCGTATTTTTCAAAATTCAATATTATAAAGTTAAATCCTCGTTGGACCTTAATCGGATCATGTAGTAGTACCGTGAAATATAGGCGATCCAAAAGCCTGCAAAACTGACAGATAGGATCGCGGTAAAAGTATTTTCCATTTGGTAGTTTCCGGAAAAATAGAAAAAGCAGTACGTCACAACTCCGACACAAAGCTGCATCAGGATCGCAAACTGAATAGATTCAAGCCGGACCTTGTAGTAAAATTCGTCCCGCTCGCGCGACATGAAAAAGAATAATAAACCAACAGCTACCAATGCGATAGAAGTGTATTCGAAGATTGCATTGATCTGCCAGAAGTTGGCCGGGTAGGGGTAAGAGCCGTCGGCGGTGGTATTGCCGGGAGCAAGAATCCTGTAAACATTAATCAACCCTTCCTGGCTTGCAACTGCCAAACCAAGCAGACCTAAAAAGATCATTGCCAAACCACTGGCCTTGAAGCCGGTGGGTAGTAAGAATAATTTGTTCATAGCACATAGTTTAAATTAGGAATAATCAAATGTAATCTAAACATTCCTTAATGTCAACTATGCATTACATTTAGGCGCAAAAAAATTTAGTGATCAATTTGATTAAGCTTCCATAGAACCACGTTTTTCCTGATGGATAGGTAAGCTGATGATGAAACGTGCACCATGGCCCTCGCGACTTTCTGCGGAAATAGACCCGTTATGTTTGTCCAATATCTTCTTTGTAATCGCGAGTCCGATACCCGATCCTTCATATTTTTCTTTGGTATTCAAGCGTTCGAAAAGGGAGAATATCCTTTCCTGATATTGCTTGTCAAAGCCGATCCCGTTATCGGAAATCGCGATCTTACATATTGCCTTGTCGGGTTCGTTGTCGCGTTCCAGCTCATTTACAGCTTCGCAGGTGATTTCAATAACCGGCGGCTCGTCTTCTTTTGAAAATTTAATAGAGTTGCTGATCAGATTTTGGAATACCTGCTTGATTTGTGGTCGGTTGGCCTCTATTTTCGGGAAATTGTCGATTCTAACCTGTACTTTCTTTTCACTCAAAAGTATTTCATAATCTTCCAGCACCTCTTCGACGACATCTTTCAGACTGATCAGCTCGAAATTGCCGGCATGCGTAGAGAGCCTGGAATAATCGAGTATATCTGCAATCATCGTACGCATCCGCTGAGAAGCAGTTATGATCTTTTCCAGATGCTTTTGACTTTCCTCAGGCAGCTCAATCTGATGGTTGTTTTTGAGCATCGTCGAAAATATCAGGATCTTGCGTAAAGGCTCCTGCAAATCGTGGGATGCAACTGAGGCGAATTGTTGCAGGTCATAATTGCTCGCTTCCAGTTCACCGTTTATCTCTTCCAGCCGCCTGTTGTTTTCTTTCAGCAGGTACTGAACATTTTTCTGAAAAGTAAGATCTGTAACGATGATACTTAAAGAGGGACCTTCGTCTAGCTGCAACATAGTAACCGAAACCTGGCAGGGTACCAGCTTGTCATTCCTGCGGATTGGAAGCTCCATTTTGGTATCCTCTTTCCAGCCATTTGTAAATAGCTGCCGGTACAATTGCATGGCGCTTTCCGGCAAAAAATTCTCAAAAGAAGAACCTACTACCTTCGAAAGCGGCTCGTTGACCATCGTCGCGAACATGGAATTGGAGTAGAGGATAACACCAACTTCATTGAGCGTGACGGCTCCTTCATTCATTTTCTCGATAAATACCCTATAAGTCTGATCGGCAGTTTTGAGGGTATACAGTTGTAATCCCTGCTCACCGTCGTTCACCACGAGCGCGTCTACCTGTCCCGTCCGAATGGCGGTAATGGTATCCGTAGCTTCCTCGAGACGCATTGTAAGCTCGCGGTTTTCTCTGACCAGTTCCTCGTAACTCTTTTCTGTACCCATTTCAATTTTGTGGAATTCCAAGTCCCCGAAGGACCTTCTCAGTATCCGACATATCTCCTATCAGTCTTCTCTCCGGCAAGGGGCTGATTTTGATCAGCAGTGGCAGGGCGATCAGTTGTTCCTTTTCTGCGCGCCATTTCTCCTGGTGCACGTCAACAATTTCCAGTGTGTATCTGTCTTTAATATATTTCTCGCAAATCTCTTTCAGATTGATGACGGCTCTAATTGAATTCATGGAGGCACCGGTAATAAACAGCCGGAGGACGTAATGTTCATCCTCTTCTTCGTGTTCGCCACCAAAGTGTTGCAAAGCCTCGCTCATTCGAATTTAGCGGCTGGGCGGATATTAAGTCCAACCAGCACTTTTTCTTCATTTGAAAGATCGCCTATAATCTTCCGGATCGGTTCCGGTACTTTTTTAACCAATGTCGGTATGGCCAGTATCTGGTCACCTTCTGCCAGTTGCGGGTGAACGAGCAAGTCTATCACCTCGATCACATATTTGCCTTTCAGATGTTCCTCGCAGTACCTTTTTAAATTAGTAAGCGCGGTCACTGACCGTGCGGTCTTTCCTGCAACATATAGCCGCAGCTCCCATAATTCTTCCTGTTCTATTTCTTCCATATTGTATTGGTTATGAAGGGTTTATTATTCATCACGCTTTTGAGTCATTTGACGGCGGTTATCTTCCATGATGTTCTTTTTAAGATCATCTTCGATATAACTCTTGTTAAGCTCGTCTTGCAGCGACTCGAATTCTTCTTTCAATGATGAAATCTTGGATTCCAGCACCAGTCGTTTTCGTTCTATTTCCCGATCCTTTCTAGTCACAGCGTGATCACGAAGGGCTACGCTTGTTTTTTCAAGAAGCAATTGGGTCTCCCGCGCTGAACCCGTCAATACGCCCTCCGGACCAAGGAATACTTCTACCAGTTTCAGTCCTTCGTCCGATATCACAAATTCTCGTACCTGATTCGAATGCTTCATTCCACGGGATTTCATCACATATAGTCCGCGGTTTCGCTCACCGTTTAGTTCAATATCCCGCACAAGCAGCCACGCATCGACCAGAGAAGATATACCTTCGTCGGTTTGTTCGGTTTTGTTGTCGTTATAGGCAAGTGCAGTAAACATCACCGTGATCTGCGCAGCCTGCAAGTAGTCGATTAGCCGGGTAAGCAAACTCTTAACTTCACTTGCGGTACCTACCGTGATCAGGTTTGTAATCGGGTCGAGCACGATGATGTCCGGTTTGAATTTGTCTACCATTTTGGTGATCGATAGCAAATGCATTTCCAAACCATTCAACGTAGGGCGCGAGGCGCTGAATTGTAAAAGTCCGTTGTCCAGATGCTCCTGCAGATTCACATTGATCGAGTGCATATTCCGGACAATCTGTTGCGGCGACTCCTCAAAAGCGAAGTAGATGCAGCGCTTTCCATTTTTACAGGCTTCATTGATAAAGCTGCCCGCAATACTCGTTTTTCCGGTTCCAGCTGTACCGGAAACAAGGATACTGCCACCTTTGAAGAAGCCTTCGCCGCCCAGCATTTTATCCAGAGCCGGAATTCCGGATGAAACACGTAAAGAGGAAACTTGATGGTCGAGCCGAAGCGAAGTAACCGGCAACACCGAAATCCCTTCTTCATCGATCAGAAAAGGATATTCGTTGGTTCCATGCACGGAGCCCCGGTACTTGACGATGCGCAGGATCCGGGTGGATATCTTATTTTCTACCCGGTGGTCGAGCAGGATCACGCAGTCGGAAACATATTCTTCCAATCCCTGACGGGTAAGCGTTTCGGCCCCTCTTTCACCAGTGATAATAGCTGTAACTTTCTTCTCTTTCAGCCACTCAAACAACCTGCGTAGCTCAGCACGAAGTATTGCCTGGTTGGTAAGACCGGAGAAAAGGCTCTCGATCGTATCGAGAACAACGCGTTTGGCGCCTAGACTATCTATTGCGTAGCCCAGTCTGATAAAAAGTCCGTCGAGGTTATACTCGCCGGTTTCCTCTATTTCGCTGCGTACAATATGTACGTGGTCGAGCTTTATCAGCTTGTCTTCCTGAAGTTGATTGAGATCGTAGCCAAGCGAAGCGACATTGATAGCAAGTTCTTCGGATTTCTCCTCGAATGCCACGAACACGCCAGGTTCGTTGTATTTCTTTGCTCCGTGAACAAGGAATTCCATTGAAAATAAGGTCTTCCCTGATCCGGCTGCCCCGCATATCAGCGTAGGTCTGCCCATTGGTAATCCGCCCGCCGTAATTTCGTCCAGGCCACGAATGCCTGTTGGTGTTTTTTGAAGAACTTTCATTGCTGATTCTGAGTTCGAGGATTCTGTACTCATCTTAAAGTATTATGGAATGCGATCAAGACTTTTGCGTTCGAAAGCCCAGATAAAAATATCATGCCGCCAAAGCGCCGGGAGGCGGTTTACAGGGGAAGATGTTATTGCAGAAAACGCTGTTTGAGCAGTCCTACCAGATCATTAAATTCATCGAACGTATTTGGCTTGGGCATAAAACTTTGAACGCCAGCCTTATACGCTTTCTCGTAAAGATCCTGGCTGGGGGAGGTTGATATCATCACAACCGGTATTTCAGCAACGTGGGGCATTGCTTTGATCTGTGTCATGGCCTCAAGACCATTCATCTTTGGCATATTCATATCCAGAATGATGAGCGAGACATTCAAATCAGGCTTTTTCAGGAAGTTTATCAGTTCTGCTCCATTCTCAGCTTCGATCACTTTTGCAGAAACCCCGCAGGATCTAAATGCTTGTTGTATAAAAAAGCGATCGTCACTGTCATCATCAGCCAGAAGCACAATATTGTCACTCATCGAGGCGGGGTAAAGTGTGATTTTACAAAAATCACAAAATCCGTACTATTATCAAAATGCGGCAGCGCAACAAAAAAGCACTTAACAATGAAGTTAAGTGCTTTCTGATGAGCCCCCAGTCGGGATCGAACCAACGACCTACTGATTACAAGTCAGTTGCTCTACCAGCTGAGCTATGGAGGCTTTTATTATTTATGATTGCGGTTTCTTATTCCGTTATCATGGTGCAAAAGTAGGCTCAGGGAATATACAAAGCAATATTTTGCCCAATTTTTTTCTAAATTTTTTACAGCTTTCAGATAGCTTCCTGAATAATAATGAGTTGGTGTTTCAGCTCTTCCAGCTGGCCAAGCGCACTATTGATCTTTCTGTCGAATTCTGCTTTCAGTCTGTCTGATGTTTTAGACTTCGCGAAGAACTCAATGTTATTTTGCCAAAGTGCGATGTCATTTTCAAGCTGGGTGATCTTGCGTCGGATGTCGCTTTCTTTTCTGTAAAGCGTGCGCGTGTTATCGCTGTCCCTCACCAGTTCCACTTCACTTTCAAGTACGGCCTGCTCTTTTTCTTTGTTTGAAAGCTGCCCGATAGCTCCAACATAGGTATTAATTGCTGCAATGTAGCGTTTCTGGACAGTTTGCATATCCTTCTTAGGTACAAAACCAATCGAGCTCCATTCGGATTTGAAAGCATTCAGCAAATTCAGTGACGACTCGTCCTTGCTTTTCGCTGCCGCTTCGATCCGCTCGATCAAATCCAGCTTCTTCGCCAGATTACCTTCAAACTCTTCTTCAACTTCTTTGTTCTTTTCCCGTTTCTTGTCAAAATATGCATCACAAGCTTTCTTGAACCGGTCGTAAATAGTGTCTTTATATTTTTCAGGAACCTGACCAATACCTTTCCACTTCTTTTGAAGTTCAATGACCTTCTGTGTAGTAGCTGGATTATCTTCGCCTGCCGCCAGCAACTCTTCCACTTCCACGCACAACTGCGTTTTCAGATCAAGATTCTGCTCTCTTTTCGATTCCAGCTGACGGAAAAACTCACCCTTGTTATTAAAGAAAGTCTTTAACGCAGCCCAGAATTTCTTGCTCAGGTCTTTTCCTTCCTCACGCGGCATTATTCCTTTCAGCGCCACCCATTGATCCTGGAAAGCCATGATCTCTTTGGTTTTCGCATTCCATTCTTTTATGCTGCCAGAGTTGTAGGTAGTAAAAGGAACAATAGCTTCGTAGATTCCGAGCTTCTGTTCGTAGTTTTCCTGCATTGTCTTCTTCTGCTCCGCAAACTGGCCTCTCTGTGCATTATAAAGCACGTCCATAGCCTCTTTAAAGCGTTGCCAAAGTTTTTCCTGTTCCTCTTTCGGAGCAGGGCCGAGGTGTTTATAATCTTCGAAAATGTGGTTAGCCTCGTTCAGGATCTCCTTGGTCATCGGCCGGTTTTCGAGCGATTTGGCCAGTTCTTCCACCTTTTCGCACAGCTCCGATTTCAACTCTGCATTGCGGCGCCTGTCCAGTTCCTTTAATTCGAAATAGATATTTCTGTTGCTGAAATAGCGGTCGATCAATGCATTGTAAGTAGCCCAGAGCGTACCATTATGCGGCGAAGCAATGTTACCCGCGGATTTCCATTCGTCCTGGATCTTTTTAAATTCTTCCCAGCTGGACTTCAATCCCGTCGCATCAGTTTCGCGGCCGCCTTCCTCTTCCAGTAGTGACCGCAGGCGCTGGATTAAGGAAGTTTTTACATTGAAATTCTTCTCTTTTTCTTTTTCCTGAGATTGATAATAAGAGTTTTTCAAACCCTTGATCTCGCGGCTCAGCGAATCTATTTTCTGGGTATCGGCATCATATTTATATTCAAAACCCTCTTCACCGCCATTGTCGGCAATATATGCCTGCAATGCAGTTTCTCTTTCCCTCAATTTGATCTGATCAAGTACCGGACGTATTTCCCTGGAAACAGTTTCTGCCTTTTTGAGCAAGGCAGGTTTTGCACCCTCCTCACGAATCGCAGCCAGCTCATTTTCTAATATGCCAATCAGCTGTTCTTTCGACAATTGGGTGTAATCAACGTCTGGCGCCACCTCCTCATGCTCTTCCGTTAACTCATTGTTAAGATCAATTTCAAGGGTGTCAATCGACTTTTGTGTCAGGTCTTCCTGCTCCTCGCTTTTGACCCCTTCTTGTTGTTCTTGTGCCATCGTGATTCTAGTTTCGTACGTACGTCTTCTCGGATTACAAATCTAACAATCTTTCCCTTGAAATGGCTACTTTTGACGTCCTAACATTGATATATTAGCACCAAATGGATCATAAAATTGCAGGAATTCGCTACGATTATAGTTTGAAAGGTCTCAATGAAGTAGATCTGGATACAAATCCGCTGAAACAGTTTAAGTTATGGTTTGATGAGGCTGTTCTGGCGGGTGTTTCCGAAGCAAATGCCATGCTGCTCAGCACGGTTTCCAACGGCCGCCCGTCGGCCCGGATCGTGCTGCTGAAAGACCTCACCGAGACCGGATTCTCCTTTTTTACAAATTACCAGAGTAAAAAGGGCAGGGACATGGAAGAGAACAATCAGGTGGCACTTACCTTCTTTTGGAAAGAGCTTGAAAGGCAGGTCCGGATTGAAGGAATTGTTGTCAAAACCAGCCCGGAAGAATCGTCTGAATACTTTGCTGTCCGGCCGAGAGGAAGTCAGATAGGCGCGTGGGTTTCGGAACAAAGTGAAGTGATTCCGGACCGGGCTTTTTTAGAGGAAAAAACGAGAGAATTTGAGGATAGATTTGAAGGCCACGAAGTGCCTCGCCCGCCGCATTGGGGAGGTTACCGTGTAATCCCAGAACGCATGGAGTTTTGGCAAGGCAGGCCAAGCCGGTTGCACGACCGGCTTGTTTTTGAAAAAGGAAAGTCCGGTAATTGGAAGATCGAGAGGCTGTCGCCCTAGGTTGCTTTTTTGTCCTAGATCGTCCTTGTATTGTCAGCCTGAGCGTAGTCGAAGGCACGTGCCTTCGACTACGCTCAGGCTGACAAGGCAGAAAGCAAATACTTACTGACAAGGCAGAAAGCAAATACTTACTGACAAGGCAGAAAGCAAATACTTACTGACAAGGCAGAAAGCGAATACTTACTGACAAGGCAGAGGCACACTAACAAAGCAGGCTAACAAAAAAATGAGGCTGACGAATTAACGTCAGCCTCATTTTTTGCTTTAACATATTGTTATCTCTCGCTCATCGCAACAAAGTCTCTTTTGGGAGCGCCTACGTAAATCTGACGCGGGCGGCCGATTGGTTCTTTATTAGCCCGCATTTCTTTCCATTGCGCAATCCAGCCCGGAAGCCGGCCGATAGCAAACATAACCGTAAACATATTGGTAGGAATACCCAACGCGCGGTAAATGATTCCTGAGTAAAAATCTACATTCGGATACAACTTTCTTTGTACGAAATAATCGTCCTCCAAAGCCGCTTTTTCCAATTTCTGGGCAATTTCCAATACAGGATCATTGATACCCAGCTTGTTCAGTACGTCGTCGGCAGCTTTTTTGATGATGCGGGCACGTGGGTCAAAGTTCTTGTAAACCCGGTGACCAAAACCGAACAAACGGAAACCGCTCGTTTTGTCTTTTGCCATATCAATATACTTCTGCGTATCGCCGCCGTCGTTTTTAATTGCTTCCAGCATTTCGATCACTTCCTGGTTTGCACCGCCGTGAAGGGGCCCCCACAATGCGCTGATACCAGCCGAGATCGACGAATAAATATTAGCATGGGATGAACCAACCAGCCTTACGGTAGAAGTAGAGCAGTTTTGTTCGTGGTCAGCGTGAAGGATCAGCAGCTTGTTCAATGCAGCCGAAACCACTGGATCCACATTATATTTCGCTACCGGGAGCGAAAACATCATATTCAGGAAATTGGAACAATAATCCAGGTCATTCTGCGGATAGTTAACCGGGTGTCCCTGCGATTTTTTGTAAGACCAGGTCGCAATAGTCGGCAGTTTTGAAAGCAACCGAATGATATGCAGCTGGGTTACTTCTTCGCTATATTGGTCACTGTCAGGATAGAAAGAGCTCATGGCACTTACCAGCGAAGACAAAACACCCATCGGGTGCGCGTTCACCGGAAATCCTTCGAAAATCTTGCGCATATCCTCATTCACCAGCGTATGCGTTCTGATTTCGTGCTCGAAGTCAGCAAATTGCTTTTCAGTGGGCAGCTCTCCGTAAATTAGCAGGTAAGCTACTTCCAGGAACGACGCCTTCTCGGCCAAATCCTCTATCGAATATCCTCTGTAATTCAGTATACCTTCTTCACCATCCAAAAATGTGATAGCGCTTTTTGTAGCACCGGTATTTTTATAGCCGGCGTCAATAGTAATATACCCTGTCTGGTCCCGCAGCTTCGCAATATCAATCGCTTTTTCCTGCTCACTTCCTTCAATTACCGGGAACTCAAACTTTTGACCATCAAGGGTTAATTCAGCTATTTGGGACATATAATTAAGAATAAAATTAAAAAGGTTAATGACGGGACAGGTCCGGATCAGGCCAACGCATTCCAAAGATTTTGCCCGACGCTGATTTACTTATCCAACAAATTAATTTTGTGTTAAATAGCCCGGGAATCGGCGATTTCCGCGTCCAAGACAAGCCGCAATATCCTAAAAAACCGCGTATTTTCTATTATTATCCATGTTTAATTTGTGAAAAATCAAGTCCTAAACAATAATATTTTATAATTGAGCGGAATAGTACCAATATTATATTGAGCCTGCTAATCTGCATTCAAATAGGTCCATCGGGCGGCTTCACGCCACTATTTTCCGAACTTCCAGCAGCACTGATTCCCTTGCTGTTTACCTCCGCGGCGAGGATCCTTTTGAACAAATACCTGCTAAAAATGCCGATCAGAATCACCGGCATCAAATGCGCGCCGTAGATAAATGCCTTACCGGTAAGTCGGTACGAGAAGGAGGAAAAAGTGACATACACATACATGAACCAGGCCAGGGCGACAGCATCCAAAAACAGGAAAGTGATCAGCGCTGGTTTCTTCTTCATAAAACGGTAAGCCAACTCGCTGAGCGACAATGCAATTCCGACCGTCAATGCTACTGTTAATAACGCTCTCGGAAAATTGCGGATATAGGTGTGTTTGTAAACAAAAATGCCAATCCTGCCGATCAGATTGGGGTGCGCCAGTAAGTAGGCGTCGGTAATTGTCAGTACCAACAATAGCAGGAGGCTGCTTATTTTTCTGTTCATTGCTTTTTATGACGCCATTTTTAGGTGTTAACTCTTACTTCTCTGTGCTTCAAAACCAAGATATTGCTGCGCCATATATTCAATTTTCTGCCGCTCGTTCCAGTCGTCGCTTAGCCAGTGAATTGCCAGCCCGTCCTTTTCCATTTTCCTGAAAAACGTCATTTGCCGCTTGGCGAAGCGATGGATTTCTGTTTCGAGCTTGCTTTTCATAGTCGCAAAGTCCAGCTCGCCGGTCAGGTACAGGGTAATGTATTTGTATTCCAAACCATAATAAACCAGTTGATCGGGCGCTAATTTTTTCAAAAGCTGCTCTACTTCTTCAACCAAACCGTTTTCAAGTCGCTGGTTCAGTCTGGTACTGATACGCTCGCGACGGATCTCGACGGCCGGGTTCAGTCCGAAAATGATACTTTGCTGCGCGAGATCTGGCTTTGAAAACTGATTACCAGCCGCCGGGTTGGCAGACAGATATTCAGAAATTTCGATCGCACGGATCAGGCGCTTCCTGGTTGAAGTATCTGCAAGTTCCTGGTAGTCTGTGTTATATGAATTGAAATGTGTAAGTAGCTGTTCATTCGAAACCTCTGCTAATTTTTCCCGCAAACTCTCGTTGACCGGAATAGCCGAATACGCGTGGCCTTTCAGTAATGCATAAATATAAAACCCGGAGCCGCCGCAAAGAATCGGTACCCGGTTTCTGGCGATAATATCCTGATGTACCTTCTCGAAATCGTGCTGGAAATCGTTCACATTATATTGCGTGCCCGCATCTGCAATATTGATCAGGTGATAGGGGACATGGTTTCCGCCAAGCTGATATTCGCCAAGATCCTTGCCGGTACCGATATCCATTTCCCGGTATACCTGCCGCGAATCGGCGCTTACAATTTCTCCGTCGAGCTCCGCCGCAACCTGCACTGCCAAATGTGTTTTTCCTGAGGCAGTAGGGCCGAGAACAACCAGAAGTGGCTTTTTCATTTGCATATTCCCGACATTTAAATGGAGTTGAGGATCTGTTTTACAAACTTAATGCTGCCCATATTCCGGATCTCTATATCGTTTTCACGCACTTGATTGGCTGTTCCGGTCCCAGTTTTCCGATGCATTGTTTTTGTGTCAATATAAAAAGCTTCGGGCTGGGTCTGAGCTATTTTTTTAAACCCTAATTTGTTGTAACTGGCTCCCGCAGACCATTCTACATCGGCATAAGTCATAATATCTCCCGGCTCTTTTTCCCTGATAAAAGCCTGCAAAAGTTTGTCCAGCCCACCGACTACATTGCAATCGCGCAAACTGGCAAACCGGATCAATTCGTGCGAGCGGAGTGGGTTCGTTTCTTTATTGAAAATACGTGGATAGCTGAAAGTCGCAACAGCTACCAGTATTTCAGTAGAGCCTATTTCCGGTGTAAGCATTTCATTCAGAACGCGATAGTGGCTGGCCGGGAGGTAGAGCCCGTATTTGTATTTAGCAGATACCGGACCATTTAAATGGTTTTCTGCCAAGAACCGGTCGGTCGTTTCTTTGTCGATGCGGCGAACTTTGGTGAGGCGCGCGGGTATTTTATGTGCTAGTCCAAGAATTGCCGCAAGCCGCGACTGGACTATGTTCTTTTTATTCAACCAAAAATCCTCCCATAAAACAACGGTCGTCAAGCCGCTATCACGAACATGCTGAACATATTGAAGACACGCAGGCCACTTATCCAATGCATTTTCATTAGCCCAAACATCCAGATCGATCAGTACCAGCGCAAGTCTGTTTTGGTTATTTTTAAAAATATGAAATACCGTAAAAATGCCGGCGATCTTTTGCGCTTCCCTGCATTCAAAACCCATTGATAAGAACCAATCTGATATCTGATCTTTAAATGGGATTGAAGCTTTCAAGGGGCGTTATTTTTCGGGAAAGTTAGAGCCGAATATGGACAGAACAAAAAAAACGCGCCTTTCGACGCGTTTTTAACCAGGTTCAAGAAGTGGATTACTTACCTCCCAAACCGAAAATAACACCCACATTCACGCCGCCAAAATTCGAAGTCGATTCGAAATCAACATTGTTCGGCCCGCCAGTGGTTGAGTTATGGTTTTTATTTCCAAATACAAAGTGGTAAATACCTTCCACCTGGATACCCAAATTACCGAACGCAAACAGTAAACCTGCACGCGGCGCCGCACCGAAATTGCTGTGGCGAGACGATTCCACGATCGTATTTCCGTTAAACTCTGCATTGTATTTCGAGAAGTACACACCCGCGTCACCGCCTACATACGGACGGATAAGTCCCTCTGCGAAAAAATAATCGAGGGTACCAGTTACCGGCATCAACGTTCCGGTGGAGCTCAGCGTTTGTCCGGCGATGGTGTAATCGCTTCCGTCTGCGTAAATTTTACCAGCCACGCCGACTGCAAACCGCGGCGAAGTGAACACGCGCAGGTTAACTCCGCCGCCTGCTACTGTTTTGGAATCTTCCACATTTGATTTTGCAATTCCACCCTGAAGTCCGATGGAAAACTGTGCGTAGCTGGCCGAGCTAAGAGCGGACACGAAGGCCACGATGGCCAGTGTGCGGAATAAGGTCTTTTTCATGTCTGATGATTTGGTTGATTGATGGATTATATACCCTCCAATATCAGTCCATCATGAAAAAGTTGAATTGTAAAGAAAAATTACGGTCTAATACACAAGAGGTTAGGATATCATTTGCGCGCTATTATGCTATTTGATAGCGATAGTTGCTGTGCAAATTATTCCTCATTGTGGTGGGCTGCCTCCCAGCCGATCAAAGCTTTTTTGCGCAGACTACCCCAGCGATATTCTCCCAAAATACCTTCCTTTCGGATCACGCGGTGGCAGGGAATCAGGTACGCAATAGGGTTGTCACCGACAGCGGTACCTACTGCTCGAACTGCTCCCGGGTGGCCAATGCTATTCGCAATTTGCTGGTAGGTTGTCACGGCGCCGTTGGGAATATTCAATAATGCCTCCCAGACTTTTAATTGAAAGTTGGTACCCTGCACAAGCAGCGGCAGTTTTTCCAGTGATTTTTTATCAGCACTGAATATCCTTCGAATGTAAGGCGCTGTAACTTCCTGATCCGCAGTAATTTCGGCGTAATGCCATTTTTTAGCCAGGCGGATCAGCTGGTCTTCTTTCGAATCTGCGTCAACAAATGCCATCGCGCATATACCGCGTTCGGTGACAGCTAGGAAGCAATTTCCAAACGGTGTTTCGTGGTAACCGTAGCGGATCGCCAGCCCCTTTCCCGAGCTCCGGAATTCCTGTGGGGTAACTGCTTCGATGGAAGTAAAATGGTCGTAAACGCGGCTCTGGCTGGATAAGCCGGCGAGCTCGGCGAGTTCTGTCAGGTTTGCTGATTCCCGGATTTTTTCTTTCAGATAACCGGCTGTAATATATTGGAGGAATTTTTTGGGACTCACGCCGGCCCATTCCGAGAACACGCGCTGGAAATGAAACTGGCTAATGTTAACCTCCTCTGCCACATCAAAAAGCGACGGTTGTTCCTTTGCATTGGCGACGATAAATTCAATCGCCTTTGCAATTTTCTCGTAATTGTAAGTTTGCTGGTCCATTGGATGAATGTTTTGTTATACAAATCTGGTATGTATTTTTATCGTCTTCAACCTGAAACTTGCTCAATAGTCCATGAAACAAAACGATCGCAAAACATCTTCAATTAGAAAATTGGCAGCCACATTAGCAGTTGCATTTCTTTGTTCAACCGGCGCATTTGCCCAGAATTTTAAAGCGGATCTGAAAAAGCTAGACGGGCAGATCGAAGCGGATTATAAGAACAAGAAACTATCTGAAAATGAATACCGCAAGCTTAAAAACGAACAGGAGATCATTAAACTAGCCATTGAAAAAGCGATGGCCGACGATATGATGACACCTGATGAGAAGAATAAGATCCATTCAAAAATAATCAGATCTAAGAAAAGACTCGGTAAGTACAAGACCAACCGGGAAATATATTAAAAAGAAGAGCTCCTTTCGGGAGCTCTTTTCTTAGTATTCCTTCTTACTATCTTTTTTCGCCTTCTTATCCGCGCGTTTCTCCTTCAAAGATTTTTCGGCCTCCTTTTTGGTGCTGCCTTTGTCAAGATTCTTACCTTTTGCCATGACTGTCGATTTTGAGTTAGAGTTTTACAAATAACAGAATTAGTATAAAATTTTGTATCAGCAAAAACGAAAATTATTGCTTTTGCGTGATCCAGTCCATGATCAGGTTGGCCCGCGCGCCTGTCTCGCCGGTGCTCGGACATTTTCCCTCGCCCCGTAAGTCCTGAACGATCAGGTCGATAAGTGGCTGCTGTACGTGCTTTGGATAAGGGATATTCAGCGTTTGCGTTCCTTTTTCAGTTTCAATCATAATATCAAATTTCTCAAAAAAAGAAAAGCTGATCCGGCCTTTTGAGCCCACGATCTGCGCGTGATCTGCTCTTTGCTCCTTATTGACCGTATAACACCAGCTTCCTTTTCCCAAAACGCCCGACTCAAATTCATAGGTTGCGACCACAATATCGTCGGCGCTATAAAGTCCCGCCTGGTTCCGCGCAATACCGGAAGCCGATTTTACCGGCCCGAGAACATATTCCAGTAAATCAAACTGATGCGATGCGAGGTCGTGAAAGTGACCGCCGCCGGAAACTTCGGGATCTACCCGCCAGCGGGGTTTTGGTTTGCTGCCCACTTCTTCTTCGTAAGGTTGCCATTGCAGGTAAATGTCGACAAAACGAATATCGCCGATCACTTTGCTATCGATCAGTTCTTTTACTTTGAGGAAATAATCGAGCGCGCGACGGTAATAGGCTACGAATACGGGGATGCCTGTACGTTTGCTTTCTTCATTGATCCGCTCGCATTCGGCGAAGGTACGGCCCATTGGTTTTTCAATATAAACCGGTTTGCCCGCCTGCATTGCTTTGATAGCAAGTTCTTCGTGGGCGTCGGGTGGGGTGGCAATGTAAATCGCATTCACTTCCGGATCATTGATCAGCTCGTCGGCATCGTCGTACCATTTTGGTACATTGTGCCTGGTTGCGTAATCCTCAGCCAATTCGGCATTCCGGCGCATTACGGCGACGAGCTTCGAATTTTTTACTTTATTGAACGCGGGGCCGCTTTTCACTTCGGTCACATTGCCGCAGCCAATGATCCCCCATTTGATTTGATCCATCAGAAGAAAAAAAGATTTGAACTAAACTATTGGCTTAATAATTATTTAGGAGGTTAAATCTACTTTAAAACTTATATGAAAACCGAGCTTGAAATGCATAATCAGCCCAATAATCCCCTCCATGGAAAAACACTTGAATCAATTTTAAACGAGCTGGTGGAATATTATGGGTGGGAACAACTGGGTTATCATATTAATATCAATAGCTTTAACCACGAACCAAGCGTCAAGTCGAGCCTGAAATTTTTACGGAAAACACCCTGGGCAAGGAAAAAGGTAGAAGATCTTTATCTTGAAATGCTGGAACGCAAATAAATGGTTCGGACTTGCAGGCTGTTCATGAATCAACATTATATAGTGTATTGATTATGCCATTTGTAGATTATTATCAAATCCTCGGCGTCGACAAAAGTGCCGACGAGAAAGCAATTAAAAACGCTTACCGGAAGCTTGCACGCAAATTCCACCCCGACCTTAATCCCGACGATAAAGAGGCGGAGCAAAAATTCAAGGAGCTGAACGAAGCGAATGAAGTGCTGAGTGACCCTGAAAAGCGGAAGAAATATGACCAGTATGGAAAAGACTGGCAGCATAGCGACGAGTTTGAAAGTGCGCGTCGGGCGAGAGGTAATGCAAACAGCTACCAGGGACAGCAATATTCCGGCGGCGGTGATCAGTTTTCAGATTTTTTTGAATCAATGTTTGGATCAGGCAGCGGCTTCGGCGGCGGGCGGCAGGCTCGTTTTCGGGGGCAGGATTATCAGGCCGAAGTAAATCTCAATTTGCAGCAGGCTTACGAAACGCACAAGCAGACATTGACTGTAAATGGCAGGAACATTCGTATTACTGTTCCGGCCGGTATTGAAAACGGGCAGACTATTAAAATTCCGGGGCATGGCGGGAAGGGCAGCAACGGCGGTCCCGACGGAGATCTTTACATTACTTTTCAGATCAGAAACGACGAAAAGATCAGGCGGACCGGAAACGACTTGCACATTAAAGCTGAACTGGACCTTTATACTGCGGTGCTCGGAGGCGAATTGATTCTTGATACTCTCAGCGGAAAAGTGAAGCTGCCAGTCAAGCCAGAAACGCAGAACGGAAGTGTGGTCCGGTTGAAAGGGAAAGGTTTTCCTGTGTATAAAAAGGAAGGTGAGTTTGGAGATCTGTACGTGACATTTGACGTAAAGATTCCCAAGAACCTGACCGAGCGTCAAAAAGAATTGTTTCTCGAATTGTCAAAATCCTAAATCCATTTTGTTATGGAAAATGATCAATTGATAGCTATCGATACATTCTGCACTTACTATGAGGTGGAATATTCGTTTGTTGAATCACTTCAAAACAGCGATCTGATCGAGTTGGTGGAGGTGAATGAAAGCCGGTTTCTGCAAATTCCGCAGTTACGTAAAATCGAGCGACTGATCCGCCTGCACCGCGATCTGGACATTAATATAGCCGGAATTGAAGCCGTAGATAATTTACTTAATCGGGTTGATAATCTAAGCCGGGAGATATTGACGCTCAAAAACCGGCTGAGGTTTTACGAGCGCGACCTGTGAGTTAATCGGTGGTTTTAACCTACTTTTGATGCTTTATGCATATTTAAGGCAGCTGATTTCTGCCTTAGTCATACTTTTTATATGAAATTCGAAGACTATCATATTTCGCCCGAAATCAAGCGAAACCTGGAAACTGCCGGGTTCAAGCGACCGACGGACATTCAATTTAAAGCGATACCTGCGATCCTGAAAGGGGAGGACGTACTTGCTATTGCGCAGACGGGAACCGGCAAAACGGCCGCTTTCGCGATTCCGGTGATTGACTTGCTGGCGCGCGACAAGACTTCCAACCGTACCGACGGAATCAAGTGTGTAGTGATGGTCCCGACACGGGAGCTGGCTATTCAGATTACGGACGTGTTTACGAAGCTTGCAAAGCACACGAAAGTCAAGGTTTTCAGTGTTTTTGGCGGGGTAGAGCAGGAGCCTCAGATCGCGCAGCTGGAAAAAGGCATTGATATCATGGTTTCGACACCCGGGCGGATGTTTGACCTGGCGAGCCAGGGACATATTAAGCTGGATAAGGTTGATATACTGATCCTGGACGAAGCCGATCACATGCTTGATCTGGGCTTTATTAAAGATATTCAGGATCTGATCAAGCTGCTGCCTAAGAAAAGGCAAACGCTTTTTTTCTCGGCTACTATTAATGAAACCATTAAAAAACTGGCGTACTCGCTGGTCCGGAACGCGATCCGTATTCAGATTTCGCCCAACAATCCTGTCGCCCGCAATATCAATCACTCGGTAGCTTTTGTGGATATGGATGATAAGCGTTTCTTTCTCGAAAGAACGATCAAGTCAAATCCTGACAGCAAGATCCTTGTTTTTGTACGAACAAAAGTGCGCGCCGAGCGGGTATTTGCGGCTCTGGACAGAATGGAAATTAAAAGTCTGACCATTCACGGAGATAAGGATCAGGCGGAGAGGGTGAAAGCGTTGAATCAGTTCAAGACCGGCGAAACGAAAGTATTGATCGCCACGGACGTGAGTGCGCGCGGGATCGATATCCCTAATGTGGACTACGTGGTGAACTACGATATGCCCGAGCAGCCCGAAAATTACGTCCACAGGGTAGGGCGGACGGGCCGCGGGACGCAGAAGGGACTTGCAGTTTCATTTTGCAGCCCGGAAGAAAAACCCGTTTTGGATCAAATACAGGAATATCTTGACAAACCGATCGACGTACTGAAAATCAGCCAGACTGACTATTCCGCGACTTTGGAATATACGACCGATCAAAATGACGATCTGAATTCTCTGATGAAAGAAGTAGAAGAGTATCAGAGTTCACGGAAAGGGAAGAAGAAGTAAAAATTGGAATCCACAAAAAAAGAGCCGCTGCATCATGCAGCGGCTCTTTTTCATTCTGATAGATATATTTTTCATTCTGATAGATATATTTTTCATTCTGATAGATATATTTTTCAGTCGTTTGATTCCTCAGGCAGAATCTGTCCGCGGATTTCACCATAAATATTTTCTGCTGTTGGAATATTCACGTAAAGCATTCCGGTGATCAGCATAGTTTGTTGCTCAACGTTCAGTTTCACATTACCCTGAACCTGATTTCCTGCCGGCATATTAGAAAGCGGGAAAACCATCGGTCCTGCCTCCCACGCTGGATTTGCGCTGTGTATATTCACTGAGGTAGGAGTGATATTCTGATAAGTAATATTGTATTTAAGGTCCATTGTAGTTTTGTTGTACTCGAAAACCCCGGTTCCTTGTGCTGAGGAAGTAGCTTTCGGAACAGTTGGAGCACTATTAATGACTGCCGAGAACCTTACAATGTCATCTTTATGAGGACCTTCCTCTTTGCAGGAAGACACAAATCCCAACATCATAACCCCCGCGATCAATAGTAAAAAACGTTTCATTGGCTTTTTCATACAATTTAATTTAAAAATTTAACCCTTAAATATACATACAAAGTAATACGCTGCAAAAATGATACCATCAGCCTTTCATATATTCCACAAGTCATTCCTTCTGATGTAGACGATCCTGTTGTTCCAGATCACGCGGTT
Organism: Dyadobacter sp. CY343; assembly: GCF_021390335.1. Classification (GTDB taxonomy): domain Bacteria; phylum Bacteroidota; class Bacteroidia; order Cytophagales; family Spirosomataceae; genus Dyadobacter. Next base: position 219,687 of record NZ_JAJUXK010000003.1, read on the forward strand.
CCAATGGTCCACCGACCCTAGAATCGTCAGCTTGTGCCCTTTTCCAACTCGCTCAATCACAGGTGCAGCGGAAGAAGGCTCGTCTCTCAGAAAGGTGTTCTCATTGACCACAATGCACGTTTGATAAAGGGAAGGTACATTTAGTATTCCCAATAGTACCAGTAAATAAACAATAATGGAAATTTTGTGAATTTGCAGGATCGGCTCTCTTCTCCGCGTCTTTGTAACCATTATGACTACAATATAAGTACCCAGTGTCAATAAAAGAAGTGGAAAATAGTCACCATATCTTCTATAAAATATGATGAAGTAGTTGTAATCGTCGAATTCATACCCTGAGAGATTGTGCTCTTCTGCCAGTTTATCCATTTTTTCAAACAGTCTTCTGGAAGGATTGGCGAGGGCAAGTTTGCTGAGGTAATAGAGGCAATCGGTGTAATTATTGGTCTTTTCAGCGAGGAAGGCAAGTTTCAGCAGCAGGCTTTGACTATTTTTTTCGTCTCTGTTAAAATTTTTCCGGTACAGTACGAGCGACTCTGGATACCTGCCCATAGCGAACAGAGAATCAGCCGTTTTTAACTCTTTTGCATCCGCTGCAAAGGCCGGCTCAAAGATAAAAACCGCACAAAACACGATCCCGAAAGCCAGGTATTTCTTGATTAGGGCTTGCATTATACGTTTTAGAATTCTACTTTTGCATCGCAATTACGGAAAAGGCTACGGCTAATACAAGGTTGCAAAGAATAAGAAAAATACAAGATTCCGTAGCTCAGCTGGTAGAGCAATCGCGTCGGCGAACCGACACCGCACGGCGTCCGCTTTTAATGTATGGGGCCTGGGTTCGCAAGGTAATAGCAGCAAAAAAATAAGATTCCGTAGCTCAGCTGGTAGAGCAATACACTTTTAATGTATGGGTCCTGGGTTCGAATCCCAGCGGGATCACTTGAAGCGCCTCAAAAGGGCGCTTTTCTTGCTTGCAGCGTACACTTTTAATGTATGGGTCCTGGCCGGGCCGCCGGGCGTTTCGAATCCCAGCGGGATCACTTCAAGAAATAACAAAAAGCATCAAAAGCCTGCAAATCAAACGATTGCAGGCTTTTTTGTTTTCCGGATTATGCCAAAATATTCAATTTTCTACAAACTTTTGGTGCGTAATCCGGTGAGTTCAAGAATCTGCAAATTTTACTCACCAAAATCGCTACAACCCATTGTGTAACAACCTATTTACGCCGTAAACATCTTGTGCTGTAACGGCTTGCAAGACTACTTTTGTTCAACTTTTTAACCTGAAATGGGTATGAAAACAAAACTGAGTCTGCTTTTCTATTTGAAGAAGCCGAAGAATTATCAAAAAGGGTCAGTACCGATTTATCTGCTTAACAGGGCTGAGCTGGACTTAATGGGCAGTAAAGAATTTGCTAGTGATCGTCTCGCACAAGTTCGCGATACCTGTCTCTTTTGTTGTTTCACCGGCCTGGCATACTCGGACATTTAGAAACTACAACAAAGCCATATAGCACGGGGAATTGACGGCGAGCAGTGGATTTCAGCCAGCGGATGAAAACGAATGTCAAGTCTCACATTCCGCTGCTGCCAGAAGCAATCGGCCAGATGTCAGATTGTGTTACAATCTAATCTGGCCCGGCAAACGCCCCGAAGTCGCTGGCGGGAGAATTATATAAATATTACGATGTTACACTACTAGTTCATAGTAGTATGATACCCATCATGCCGATCTTAGTACTGATTGGTTCGAGGGCTAATGACTCAACAATTACGACAACAGATAGAGGTATTATTTATATATTAATATGTTATGAATTGCAGTATTCCGAAAAGCTACCTGATTAAAGAGTTTCTGAGCTTGCATTTATATGTTTAAAAAACTGGAAGAGAAATATAGACTGGCAATAATAATCGCGTGTACCGTATCTTTTGCAATATGCGAGGTATATATCATGCTTAATAAAATATATACAATCGAGTATGGGAAGATTTTGTTTTTGTATTGGCTATTAGTTTGTTAGGCTTCGGTTGTAAGAGGCGCACACACATTTTGGCGTTGTAGGGGACTAGGATAAAAAAGCAATTATTGGCAAAGATGGCTGTTGTCAAAGTGAGTAGTAAGTATTCATTTACCAGATAAATTCGGGGTTTTGGAAATCTCAAAAGGAGGGAAAGCGATACCTGAGCCGGATTGTTGTTAGGTTATTATCGGAATAGCGAACGAGCACAGCTTTCTTTTTAAGGAATAGGCAATGTAGATAATAATCTTAGTATAAATCCAAATGATAACTAGTCGAAGATTCTTGATTTAGGATCAACAAATGACAATTCCCGGATTTTTATATTTTTTTATAAATGTTAATAAGTGTTTAAAGAACGGCGCAAATCGGTAGTCTAGCTTTGCATTATCAATATTAGGAATTGTAGAAGCAGAAATAACGGGACTGATCAAGTACAACGCTCCAACTCGTGAGAAAACTTAATTAATTAATTAATACCTCGGCGTATATATCATAGAGTTAGGTAAATCTTTTGAAACCGCATTGAAAAATGCCAACCGTGATTAGCCCACCACACACTTAGCCATTCAGATTCTCAATATTACAATCTCGACTTTTAAACTTAAATTAAATATGAACATTTTACCAAAACAACACAAAATCCTGCTCTCCGCATGTACATTTGGCGCAGCTGTTTTTCTCGGAAACCATTGTGCTTTTGCGCAAGTGAAAGTAGGTGAAAACCCACAAACAATTAATGCAGGATCGGTTTTAGAAATAGAAAGTTCTGATAAAGGTTTACTGCTTCCAAGGATATCGCTTGCGAATACTACCACGTGGGGATTGGCTGGTACGCCTGCTGCGGGAATGCAAGTTTATAACATGAACGCTGGGGTTACAGCCACATCTACTTCTTATCCCATAGCCGAAGGTGGTACCGGGGTATATTACTGGGATGGTAGCGGCTGGGTCAGTTCTAAAAAAGGTCAGTCCGGCTCGGGCAGTGACTTTGACTGGCTGAAAACCAGCAACAACGCCACGCCATCGGATCCTGCCGATATCGGATCTGCTATTTATCATGGCGGAGCTGGCAGCCAAGAAGTTACTGTGAGGAGCAATACTGTTGTAGCGGGCGAATCGGTCCGCACGACGACAGTGGCAGGCCACGGCACGGCACAAGCTGCTGCCACCAGCTTGTTCGCAGAATATAATGCCAACATTAATCCAAATGCTCATCCTGAAAATAATGCAGTGACCGGCATCCAAACGACTACACAGCATCCATTGATCTTCCGCACAACAGGAAGCGATAATGTGCCAACTGAGCGGATGCGAATTACTCCTGGTGGCTCGGTAGGAATAGGTACGCCGGGAATGCCTGATGTTTCGCAAGTTAGTTTTCGCGTAAATGGGCCTATTTATCAAGTAAACTCCGATGTTATTGAGAGTACCCAGGCCGTTATACTTAGAAATGGAGGCATAACTTTGTTTGGCGCTCAGAATCAAGAAGACAACGGGTACGTTGATTTCAAGGACAATTACAATGGAGCCTATAACGCCAGAATATTGTATAGCAATGATATTGGTACAGCGGGGGCGCTCTTGTTCAGAGTAAGAGGGCAGAATTTAAAAGATGCAATTACTATTTTGAACAGCAACGGCTACGTAGGGATCAATAGAACTAATCCTAATTATGAGCTGGATGTACTCGGGGACATCAATGCAACTGGTGAGGTTCGAAACAGCGGCACCAGTTTAACCTCAGATGCCCGCTTGAAACGCAACATTCAGTCATTACAAAATGGGCTGGGGATTGTTTCCAAATTAAAACCGGTGAGCTACGAGAAAAAAGCGACTATTGCGGACAGTATTTATAATAAATCAGAAATCGGTTTTATAGCACAGGAGGTACAGAAAATACTACCACAGCTTGTGCGTGAAGGCAAGGATGCGGATAAAACGCTGGCGCTGGATTACAATTCCCTTATTCCCATTTTAACGAAAGCTATTCAGGAACAGCAAAGCCAGATTGAGAAGTTATTATCTGAACGTGCCACGCATTCTGATTTGTTAAATACGCAGACAGTAAAACTGAATGCACAGGAAAATGAAATAAATGAAATTAAGGAGCTATTGCAAATAAAGAAGACGGTCAGTAGTGCAAGAATTTCAAAATAATAGGTGTAGATATTTGTTGGTATGGTCGAATTCGGCCGTACCTTTTTTTATATATTTTAGTACATTGTTTAAATAATATCAATTAAAGATGGTGTTATTTGTTCACGCGGTTTTATACTTTTTTATATTTATTTACATACGTTAAAAGTTCAGTTTAGACCTGCACTATACCTTTGTTCTATCAAGTGTAAGAGCACTTCGATTAAAAATATTAACACAAATTCTTAAAAGAAATGAAAATTCAATTTTTGAAATCAGCAGGCGCATGCCTTATTTTTTGCACAGTATTATTTGCGACGTCTTGTAAAGAGGATCAAATTTTACAAGAAAGTATTGGAGAACAGAATGTCGGCGATGATAGCAATGCGAAGCTTGTTATTCCCACAAAGCTTGATGTAGATATCTTTGCGGAGCGAATTGAAGACTATTTGGGAAATGTTGGGTTCGGCTATTCCATATTCGTTAATGGCGAAGAGTCTTTTATGTCAAATGGTGGCGATGGATTCGCAAGAAAGCACAGCGAAGGCACAGGCTTTGCAAAGCATAGTGCCGTTAGGTTACAGGAAACGAATGCAACTACACAATATGTTACTGCGCTTGCAGTACTTCGGGTCATTAAGAAGTACAACCTTTCATTAAAAACCAAAGTGTCGCTGTACCTTCCAAAGGGCTGGGTACCAAGTAAGCAATTTAAAGAATTGAATTTTGAAAGACTGCTTGCTCATAGAACAGGCTTAATTAATTATGGTAATGTTAGGAAAACTGTTGAAGGCCAACTAACTGAGAGTGTCTTCATATCAGGTGACCGGAGGAACAATGATATTAATTATATTTTGCTCGGTGTTATTGCTCCTTATGTTGAGGCAGTTGAGCTGAAAAAGCAGGGCGATGCAAGTAAGTTCAATAACCTCTCACAGCATAATTCGGACGTGGCGATCTTGTCTGCTTGTGGTATTCATTTTCGTAATCTTGTTCGGAATAATGTGTTTCTTCCTGCCGGACTTGCTAACTCTGATGTAATTGATTGGCAAGCATGGGATAAAAATGGCCCTATTGCTGCGAGTCTTTCAACACAGGGATATCCGGAGAAACTAGGGGACGCGCCTGGGATTGATAAAGCCATTGTAACAACAAGTTGTGGTGCAACGGGATTATATTTGAGTGCATCAGATTTTGCTAAAATTCAGTCTGCTGTTAATCAAAATAAGATTATAAACGCTACTGATTTTTTAGCAATGAAAAGTAAACTTCTCGGTTTTGACGGGGTACTTAAAGGTACGAAGGGTCTATACTATTATAAAACTGGACTTGGTTATAACTGCGAAAATATTATTATGGATTTTGGGAATGTTCAAGTAGCTGTATTTGCAAACTCTCCCCAAAGTGATTTTGCTGAGAAACCAACTGTTATTGCTCAATTGTTCGAGGATTCATTGAAATAATTAAATAAATTAATGTTTATCGAAACCGCTGGCTAAGATATCATTATCACTTTGCCAGTTGGTTTCGATAGAAGCCTTTTCTGGCTTAACCGCAAAAAATAGAGATGAAAAACAAATTCTACATGCTATTATCCTTTTTGTGCAGCGCCACATTGACGTTTGCACAGGTAAAGGGGAAAGTGTACAGCACAATCCAGTGCTTTCCAGGAGGCAACCTGCGGGTACATTCCGATCCAATGACTCTTGCTGCTCACATCGTTACTCCCCGCAGTAATCACGGGTCCAGCTCAGTGTTGTTCACCGATGGTGCGTATACAAATGAAACAACAGATGCAGGTTACGTAAATGGATATGTGACCAAAATTGGCAGCGCGCCATTTACATTTCCAGTCGGCAGCCAGGAGGGTAATGATCTAAGGTCCTTGACTATTTCAATGGAAGAACCTTCCTCAATCAAGCTGGCAGTGGCCTACTGGGAGGGAAATCCTGGCAAAGAGCTTGATCCCACTGGTGGTGCTCACGATATTAATTCAATGAGCGAAGAAGGCGTGACAGGGGTCACTAAGCTCGCATCCGTCTCTGACAGAGGTTTTTGGGACTGGCTGCCCCTGACTGATTCAGACCAGGAATCCGAGATCCGCATTGAGGTTTCTATTGCCGATCATTCGAAAATAGAAGGGTATGCACCTGCAAACATTCGCCTCGTAGGGTGGAACACAAAAGCGGAAGCTTGGGTAAACCTAAGCGGCGATGTTGCACCGGCCACCAATACGGAAGGGGCCATTGTGACAGGCACATTGACAACCAGCACAATGTCCGAGTATAGCGCGGTCACAGTTGGTTCCGTCTCAGGCAGCCCAATGCCGGTGATGCTAATCAGCTTTACGGCCAAGGAAGAAGCTGGTCAGGTTGGCCTGAACTGGGGGACTTCGGAGGAAGTCAATGCAGATTATTTTCAAATCGAGCGGAGCTCTGACGCGGTTAGTTGGAAGGTGATCGGCAGGGAAAATGCTGTGGGAGAAAGCAAGGCACTTCTTACATATGTTTTTTCGGATGTATCGCCGTTGCCAGGAATCAATTACTACCGGCTGAAAATGGTTGATAACGATGAAACTTTCGCATACAGCAAGATCCAAAGCGTGCAAATCGAAGCCGCAGACAACTTTTTGACCCTGTATCCAAACCCGGTTTCAGACGTGCTTCATTTCAAAGATGTGGAATTTCAGAAAATGCAGCAGGTAGCCATTCACAATGTCGCAGGACAGCAGGTTTATCAATCCGAGAACCTTTCATCGGGAAAAATTGATGTCGCTAAATTCAATAACGGCATCTACCTGGTAACAGTACTTATGAAAAACGGTCATTCCAAAACAGAGAAAGTCGTCATCAATCATTAAATCTTTTATCTCCACCGGCGCGCTTTAACTACAAGTGCAAACCTGACTAATTAATCAAAGTGCGCCGGCGGGATAGGGGACCTTTGGTTTGGCGGTGACGGGGTTGTACGCAGCAAATGCTCACGAACAATCGTTGGTTCAAGATGATTTCACGCCCGGCATGCTCCGCAACCAGAACTCCGTAATTGGATGATATACGGATTGAATAAAACTTTTCTTTTAGCATAAATTGGGTTTGCGATCAAGATTTGCTTATTTAGTAATCTTTTCACTCAATTATGAAATCAGCGTCCACTAATCCCGAAGACCTTTTGCTTTGGCAGGATTTCTTGGACGGTGACGTGCAAGCATTCGAAAGGCTGATGTCAGGTAATTTCCGCCTGCTATTCAGATATGGATGCAAATTTTCCAGAGACCAGGAGTTTGTAAAGGATAGCATTCAGGATCTTTTCATGGCTTTATGGGAGAGGAGAGCTAATCTGAATCCCGATGCCGCGGTCAAGCCATATCTGATGGCGTCGCTTCGAAGACTGATGTTCAGGACGCGGCTTTCTGCCCGCAGCTGCGATGAGGAAACTTTACAGGAAGTAGAGTATGATTTCTGCGTGGAATTCTCAGTAGAGGAACAGTTTATCGCCGAGGAAACGACTATCGCCAGAACCCGGCATATACAGGAGCTGATTGGCAAACTTCCCCAGCGTCAGAAAGAAGTGGTTTACCTCAAATTTTTCCAGGAACTGAGCCGCGAGCAGATTGCCAAAGTAATGGCTATAACCCCCCAAACAGTTTCCAATCTTCTTCAAATTGCAATCCGGCAATTGAAACAGGGCAGGAAAGTAGCGTACATGCTGGTTGGTCTTCTGCATTTGCTCCTAATGCGCTGATTATTACCCGATCAGGCATTCCTTTTCCATTTTTTTAGAAATAATTCAAAATTTATTGGTATCCAGCCATGAAAATCGTCTATACACATATAGAGACAATCAACTTGCATGGACCGTTACTCCGATTTTTCTATTGATGACTTCGTCTGGGACGATTATTTTCGTCAGTGGATTTTGTCGCCTGATAAAAACAATACTATTTTTTGGAATAACTGGATCAACGCCCATCCCGACATGGTGGAGAAGGTAGAAAGGGCCCGGGCTATTTTGCTTTCTATGCAGATCGAGGAGCCTGAGATCAGTGATGAGGAGATCAATAAAATTGTAAAAAGGACTATCGCCCATTATAACGAGGAAAATTCAAACATTCAAAAACTACCGCACCGGGATATATCACTGCCTTTCACGACCTGGATGCGATTTGCGGCGTCTATTATCCTTATCACATTACTGGGTTGGACGGCCTATTCTGTATTAGTCAGCAAAAAGGAAAAGTCACAACTTGCACAACAGGAAACCACGCCGGGAAAAAGCTATTCCGTTGTTGAAAAAATCAATACAACTGCCCACACCATGGAGCTTATCCTGAGTGATGGCAGCCATATTAGTCTTGCCCCGAAAGGCCGAGTGCGGTACAGCGAGCCCTTCAACAAGGAAAGACGGGAGGTTTATCTTACGGGCGAAGCTTTCTTTGATATCAGAAAAAATCCCGGCCAGCCATTCCTGGTATTTGCAAACGGACTGATTACGAAGGTATTGGGCACCAGCTTTCGGGTAAACGCGTCCGGAGATAAAGGCGAAGTCACCGTTGAGGTCAAAACGGGAAAGGTGGCCGTATTTGCGCAAGCTGACCCGCACGTATTCAAGAAATTGGAAGACAAATCACTGCAAGGGATGATTTTGAAGCCGAACCAGAAGATCATTTACGCCGGCAATGAGGTTAAAATGGTAAAAACACTGGTTGAAAAGCCCGAGATAGTCGTCTCTGTCTCTGAAATTCCAAAATTTGTTTTTGAAGATACCCCGGCAAGTGACGTTTTGAACACTTTGGGAAAGGCTTATGGCATTGATATCATTTATGATACCACGCTGTTGAAACACTGCCTGCTCACAGCTGTTCTTGAAGGCCTGACACTACACGACAAGCTGGACATCATTTGCAAAGCAGTCGAATCGAGTTATGAGATCGTCGACGGACAGGTGCTCATTCACAGCAACGGGTGCAAGAATTAACCTATTTCATCACATAATAAACCTCTTAACGAACAGAAAACAGAAAGGTTAACCATAAAAAAGAGCCGGCAATGTTCGAGCATCACCGGCTCCGAAATATCCCGATTGGTTCGTCGCCATTTCCTCCCCGAAAGGAGGCAGGGATTATTTTGCCGGATTTTTCAATCTAACAAAACAATCAAATCTATGAAAAAACCCTTTAAATACCGCTGGGTATTACTTTGGACGATGCGAATAACAATAACACAGCTGATGCTTGCGATCTTGTTCATGGGTGCAGGGTATGCGCACAATAGTCTTGGGCAATCTCTTCTTTCTGAAAAAATTACGGTTTCCGCCAATGGCAGTGAGATCAGGAAAGTACTTACTCAGCTGGAAAAGCAGGTCGACGTCCGATTTGTGTTCAGCTCGACGATCATTAAATCCACACGAAGAGTAACTGTTAATGCCAGTGACAAACCACTTTACGAAGTACTGGATCAAATTCTGACACCGCTTGACCTGCAATACGAAATCTCGGGCAAAATCATTATCCTCAAAAGGATCGAAGCCCCGGGAATGGAAGCGCCGGCTGAGCCAAAAGGCGTTAAAAGGCAGGTTTCAGGGAAAATATCGGATGAAAACAATCAACCGCTACCTGGCGTAAGCGTCGTGATTAAAGGCACGCAAACCGGCACAACGACCAATGTGGAAGGCGCTTTTCAACTGAATGTTGAAAGCGACGATGCGGTACTGGTGCTCAGTTTCGTGGGTTATGTGACCAAAGAAGTGCCTGTGGGCAGTCAGAGTGCAATCGATGTAAGTATGGCACCGGAAGATCAGTCCCTTCAGGAAGTGGTGGTCGTGGGTTATGGTCAGGTAAAGAAAAGTGATCTCACCGGCTCAGTATCGACCATTCCGGTCGACGAGATCAAGAAAGTAGCGGTGACTTCCATGGACCAGGCTTTGCAGGGGCGGGCAGCCGGGGTGCAGATCACGCAAAATTCAGGCGCACCAGGCGGTGCAACGACTATCCGTATACGCGGAGGAAACTCGATCCAGGGTGACAATGAGCCGCTTTATGTGATCGATGGTATCCCATTTAAAAATGACGTGTCCAACAGCGGCTCGAACTTCAACGTGCTGAGTACGCTCAACCCGAGCGACATTGAGTCGATGACGATTTTAAAAGATGCCTCTTCTACGGCCATTTATGGTTCAAGAGGGGCAAATGGTGTGGTTATTATCACTACAAAAAGAGGGAAAGCAGGCAGATCGACAGTTACGCTGGATGCTTTCTATGGTGTGCAAACAGTCCGTCGCAAGTATCCTGTACTGAATGCACGGGAATATGCACAGTTTGTGAACGATGCCAATACCAATGAAGGACGCAATCCGGTTTATACGCCCCAGCAAGTCCAGGCATTCGGCGAGGGTACCGACTGGCAGGAAGAGATTTTCCGCAGCGCACCGACCTACAACTACCAGCTTTCGATGAGTGGAGGTGATGACAAAACGCAATACGCGCTTTCAGGCGGCTATTATAAACAGGAAGGTATCGTTACCAACTCGGACTTTGATCGCTACTCCTTCCGAGTGAACCTGGACCGGAAGCTTACCAACAAAATCAAGGTGGGTAACAGCCTCACGGTCAACCGTACTGTTACTAACCAGTCGCGCACAGATGGTGACCTGGGCAGTGCGGGCCTTGTTACGATGGCCGCCCTGCAGTTTCCTTCGATCCTGCCCGTTTACAATCCGGACGGAAGCTATCTGATGAACCATCCGGCCCTTACTTTTACCGCAGATAACCCGGCTGCATTAGCGCGGGAAAGCAAGAATACAAATACAGCCTACCGTGTATTCGGAAATATTTTCGGTGAATATCAGATCATCGAGGGACTGAACCTGAGAGTTGTTCTCGGCGTCGATGGAATTATGCAGAAGCAGGATAGCTACCTTCCAAGAAGCGTTTCGAGTGGCTTGTCGCAGGGTGGGGTGGGTAGAGTTAATAACGGACAGTCGATTACCTGGCTGAACGAGAACCTGTTGACCTACACCAAAAATTTCAACAAGCTGCATAACCTGACTTTGCTGGTAGGATATACGCAACAGGCCAATCGTACTGAAAACAGTTCTGCGGCCTCGCGTAATTTTGTGAATGATAATCTGGGCACAGGCAACATCGGTTCCGGTTCTGTCGCATTGATACCGTCGTCGGGCATTGGTACCTGGGGACTGGAATCTTATCTGGGGCGTGTGAATTATGAGTTTAATGAAAAATACCTTTTAACCGCATCCTTCCGTGCAGACGGTTCTTCCCGCTTCGGTGCTAATAAGCGTTACGGTTTCTTCCCCTCTCTTGCATTGGCATGGCGTGCTTCGGAGGAACCCTTCATTAAGAACATTCAGTCAATCAGTGAATTGAAAGTAAGGGCCACGATCGGTTCGACAGGAAACCAGGATGGGATCGGTAATTATCCGGCTTACTCGTTGCTGGGAACACAGAACTATGTATTTGGAAACAACGTGTCGACGGGTATAGGGCCTAACCAGATCGCGAATCCGGACCTTTCGTGGGAAACAACTACGCAATCCGATATTGGTATCGACATAAGCCTTTTCAGAAACCGCCTGAGCTTCACGGCCGACGCTTATATCAAACGCACCCGCGACCTGCTCCTGAGTGTGACGATCCCGAGTACTTCCGGCTTTTCCAGCGCGATCCAAAATCTTGGAAAAGTTGAAAACAGGGGAATTGAACTGACTATCACTTCTTATAATATCGATGGCGCGTTCAAATGGAAAACCGATTTTAACTATGCACTGAACCGCAACAAGGTGCTTGACATCGGTGGTGCGCCTCAGATTTTCGCAGGCGGAGTTGCCAACATCGCGCAGAATGTCAATTCCGGCGTTATCCGGGTAGGGGAGCCGCTCGGGTCGTTCTTTGGGTACGAAACAGATGGACTTTATCAGACCGACGAAGAGCTGAAAGCCCTCGTGGATGCGAATGCACGCAAAATCGGTGACCGCAAATACAAGGACCTGAAAGCTGACGGCCGGATTGACGACAATGACCGTACCATAATCGGTCGCGCGCAGCCGAAATTCATCGGTGGTATCAACAATACATTTTCGTACAAAGGCATCGACCTGACTGTCTTCTTCCAGGGTGTTTATGGAAATCAGATCCTGAATGCAAATCGCTTCGAGCTCGAATACCTGAATGGAACCAACAACCAAAGCCGCGATATGCTCAACCGCTGGACACCGGAAAATACCAATACGGACATTCCGAGAGCTTCGACGACGCGCCCTGCCAACCGCATTTCGACGCGCCAGATCGAGGACGGTTCATACCTGCGCCTGAAAAATATCCAGCTTGCCTACACACTGCCGGCAACTGCGACGAAAGCATTGCATTTGCAAGGCGTGCGTTTCTACGTTTCCGCGCAGAACTATTTGACCTGGACGAAATATTCGGGTTATGATCCGGAGGTGAACCGCTTTGGCCAGGACAGCCGCAGCCAGGGCTTCGACTATGCGAGTTATCCGGCAGCCAAAACACTGATTTTTGGTTTGAATGTAGGTTTTTAAAAGTTCAAAGCATTTTAAAGCAGAATCCACATGAAAAAAATATTAGCATTTCTGGTAACACTTTCGGTCGCATCGTCGTGCAACGTTCTTGACCAGGTACCTGAATCCGCCTTTACGCCAACCAATTTCTATAAAAATTCAGATGACGCCATCGCTGCGATAAGCTCGGTATATGACCAGCTGAATACCCAGGATCTGTATAACCAGGTAATGTGGATTGTCCAGGACCAGGCCACGGACGACGCGGAATGGGGCGGCGGGCGATCTACTGCGAACCAGGCCAAAAACGATCTCGATAAATACACGTTTACGCCGGCTACCAGCACATTCCAGTCGACGTGGAGCGCGCAGTACAGAGCTATTAACCGGGCCAATGCAGCGATCGAGCGCATTCCGGCGATTACTATGGACGCTGCATTGCAGGGCCGCCTGATCGCCGAAGCCAAATTTATGCGCGCGTTTTACTATTTCACATTGGTACGGTTCTTCGGCGATGTGCCGCTGGTATTGAAAGAAACTACGTCCCTGACCGACCTGCAAATTTCAAGAACGCCGAAGGAGGAAGTGTATGCGCAAATCATCAAGGATTTTACCGAGGCGGAAGCGGTACTTCCGGCTAGCTACTCCGGTGCAGACCGCGGACGTGCGACCAAGGGAGCAGCGACGGCTTTTCTTGCAAAAGTGCACCTTACCCGTCAGGATTGGACAAATGCAGCTGCAAAAGCAAAACAGGTAATCGATTCAGGTATGTATGATCTGTGGGCTACTTATCCCGAAGCATTCGCTATTGTCAATAAAAATGGAAAAGAAGCAGTTTTTGAAGTACAGGCACTCGGTGGCGGGTTCGTTGAAGGAAGCTGGATGCAGGGTTACATGCGTCCGAACTTTGACCGTGTCAATAACATTTCCGGTTTTGGCGACGATCCGGTTACCAAAAACCTGTACGAAACCTACACCGCTGCTGACAAGCGCCGGGACGTGAACATCCGCATTTATTCGGCCACATCTACTCCGGCTGCTCCCGCCAGCGTCGATTTTCCGGGATATGTTTATAAATATCTTGATCCCTCGGCAACCGGCAACAATGAAGGCAGCAACAATTTCCCTGTGATCCGCTATGCCGACGTGCTCCTGATGTATGCAGAGGCGCTCAACGAGCTGGGAGCCGGAAATGCCGAAGCATTTGCGGCCGTGAACAAAATCCGGGCGCGTGCCGGGCTGGCTGCGCTTCCGGCATCTCTCAGCCAGGCTGCGTTCCGCGATGCGATTTTGCTGGAAAGAAGGCTGGAACTGGCTTTCGAAGGCCACCGCTGGTATGACCTTGTTCGCACCGGCAAGCTGGTGCAGGCGATCAAAGCGCAAAACCCGACGATCCAGGTTACGGAGAACCACCAGCTTTTGCCGATCCCGCAAACGGAGCGCGACGTGAATCCAAACCTGACACAGAACCCCGGGTACTGATATGCGCCGCAGACATTTTTTGCACACCGCACTTGCATTACCGGCCGCAGCTTGGGCCGGTAATGCTATGCCGGTACAACCAGCGGCCGAGGAGCCGTTCATTATCAATGCGGGAGTTGGTGGGAACAATACCGTTGACCTGCTTGCCCGAATAGAAAAAGACTGCCTCTCGCACAAGCCGGACTTCACGATCCTGATGATCGGTACCAACGATATGAATAGCCGTAAACACATTCCACTGCCGGAGTTCGAACAAAACCTGCGCAGGATTATCGGGATTATCACCGGGTCGGGCAGCCAGGTGCTGCTGATGACCATTCTGCCCGGGTATGAACCTTACCTTTTCACACGTCACTCAAAGGAGTTTTACGAGCCGGAGGGTTATCAATCCAGATTGTTGAAGGTAAATGCGACGATTAAACATGTAGCAGAAGAGTTAAAGCTGCATTTTATGGACTTGCATCACGTCTTCGACAAAGTGGGCAATGTGGGCGAAGAGGCCGGCAGCCTGATCCAGAATGTTGCCAACAGCAATAAAAACGACGGTATTCACCCTACGCCCGACGGTTACCGGACCATTGCCGTGGCAGTTTACGAAAAGCTGATCTCGGTCAATGCGCCTTACAGGAGGCTCGTATGCTTTGGTGACAGCATTACGAATGGCGGTGGCGGCGTGGAAGGCAATAGTTATCCTGCCCAACTGAAAAAGCTGCTTGGTTACTAATCCGGGTACTCATTAAGTATTTACCAAAAATCACAATTTATGTTTTCGAAAATAAAAATGATGCGACTGCTGGCATTGGTAAGCATCCTTTTCACGGTAATGCCGACCCTCACTTTTTCACAATCTTTTGAGGCTGATGTGATTGTTTACGGCGGCACTTCTGCGGCTGTCACGGCGGCTATGCAGGTGGTTCAATCGGGCAAGACGGTTTTAGTCGTTTCTCCCGATAAGCATTTGGGCGGGCTCTCCTCCGGCGGGCTGGGCTTTACCGACACCGGCGATAAATCGGTTATCGGCGGGTTCGCGCGCGAGTTTTATCACCGCGTATACATGCGCTACGACAAACCTGAAACCTGGAAATGGCAGAAGAAAGATGAATACGGTAACAAAGGCCAGGGAACACCTGCGATGGACGGAGCCGAGCGTACCATGTGGATTTTTGAACCTCACGTCGCCGAGCAGGTTTTTGAGGATTTTGTTAAAGAAAATAATATAAAGATCTACCGCGACGAGTGGCTCGACCGCAGCAAAACAGGTGTTCAGAAAAACAAGGGCCGCATTACTTCGCTGAAAACACTAAGCGGCAAAACCTTCAAAGGTAAAATGTTCATCGACGCTACCTATGAAGGGGATTTGATGGCTGCTGCCGGAGTAAAATACCACGTGGGCCGCGAAGCGAACAGCGTTTACAATGAAGAATGGAATGGTATCCAGGCGGGTGTGTTTCAGCACAATCACTATTTTCAGAAAAACATCAGTCCATACAAGATCGAAGGTGATCCGAAGAGTGGATTGTTACCTTATGTTTCGAATGAAAAAATAGGCAAAAACGGCGATGGTGATAACAAAATCCAGGCCTATTGCTTCCGCATGTGCCTGTCGTCGCACCCCGACAACCGCATTGCTTTCACCAAGCCGGAAGGGTACGACCCAGCTAAATATGAGCTGCTGGCGCGCGTTTACAAAGCCGGCTGGACAGAGACTTTCCAGAAATACGATCCGATTCCCAACCGGAAGACAGATACCAACAATCACGGCCCGTTCAGCACCGACTTCATTGGTCAGAACTACGATTATCCAGAGGCTACTTACGAGCGTCGCAAAGAAATTATCAGGGAGCACGAGCTTTACCAGAAAGGCCTGATGTACTTCATTGCCAATGATCCGGCTGTTCCTGCTGATGTGCGTGCGGAAGCGAGTGAATGGGGATTGCCAAAAGATGAATTTAAGGATAACGGCGGCTGGCCGCACCAGATTTATGTCCGCGAAGCCCGGCGCATGATTGGCCACGGCGTAATGACTGAAAATGAGACACTGGGCAAAAAAGCGGTATCAGAACCCATCGGTATGGGCTCGTATGCGCTGGATGCCCACAATGCGCAGCGTTATGTCAAGGAAGATGGTTTTGTACAGAATGAAGGCGATATCGGCGTACATCCTAAGCAACCTTACAGCATTTCCTATGCATCCATTATCCCTAAAAAAGCTGAATGTGAAAATTTGCTGGTGCCGGTTTGTTTGTCAAGCTCACACATTGCCTATGGTTCGATCCGGATGGAGCCTGTGTTTATGATTTTGGGCCAGAGTGCGGCCACAGCGGCGGTGCAGGCGATCGATCGCAAAGTGGCAGTGCAGGACGTAGATTACCCCAAGCTGAAAACGCAACTATTAAAGGATAAACAAAAGCTGGAATTGTAATTAAATATTATCCCGAACATTTTTTCTCGCAATATCCTTTCAGTCAATAATGAATGTATTGTGAGAGAAAATGTATCGGTAGCAGGTATCCTGCTCGATCTGGCGAATGCAGAGTTGCCTTCACGCCGGGAGGTATACCGTAAAGTTAGACCCACGGCCGGGGCTGCTCTTCGCGGTAATTTTACCACCGTGCAGGTCGATGATTTTCTTGCAAATTGATAGGCCGATCCCGGTTCCGGAAAAGTCATTTTTGGAATGGAGGCGCTGGAATACTTCGAAAATCCTGTCGGTGTATTGCTCATCGAAACCTATCCCATTATCAATCACCTGAATGCATAACCATTGTTGGGTGCCGGGCAGATTTATTGGCCCTGATTGCTCTTTTGTGAGCAGCTCGGCAACAATCGAAACGACTGGTTTCACATCGGGTGCTGTGAACTTGATCGCGTTCGCCAGAAGGTTTTGAAATAACAGAAGAAGCTGTAAAGCGTTGCCAGTCAGTACCTGCGAGCCGGGCGCTAAAATAGTTGCCCCCTTTTCGCTGATCATATATTCCAGGTTGGAAGTGGCCAGCTGAATGAGCTTGGAAAGCTCAACCTTCTCGTTCAGCAATACCGGGCCCGAATTCAGACGTGAATAAGTTAATAAGTCCCTGATTACGAGCTGCATCCTCTCGGCCGAATTTTTTAAGCGCCTGAGCAAATCCTGCGCTTCCTCCGGTATGTGCGCATAATATTTGTCAATGATCATGTCCGCAAGGAGCATATTTTTGCGAACCGGCTCCTGGAGATCGTGGGATGCTACGTATGCATAACGTGCAAGTTCCTGGTTACTGCGGTTAAGTTCCTGGATTGTATCATCGAGCTGTTTTTCCCGGATCTCCATGATTTCTTTCACCCGCCGCAGCTCCTGGTTATCCTTTAAAGTCTCATCTACCACTTTCTGCGCATGGATATCGACGATGAATCCGAACCATTGCAGCAAATTCCCCGAGAGACTGTCCAGCTGCGGAGTAAGCGAGAGCAGGTGCCACACCTTTCCGGCTGCAGAGGATAGGATCACTTCCAGCTGAAAAGCTTTTTTATCTTCCAGTTTTGTTCTCAGATAACCGAAATCGACGTCCAGGTGGTGCGTTTTAACCCATTCAAACCAATTTGTCTTTTTTAAGTCTTCGAGGGACCTGCCGGTGAAATCTAAAAATGACTGGTTCGCGTAGAGCATTTGATGGTCGGGCGCCAGGGAAAACATCATCAGCGGCAGAGAGCTGGTAAGTTCCTGGTAGCGGTTTTCACTTGCGACCAAAATGTCGGCCAGTTGCTGAAGTTCGGCATTTTTACGTTTGACTTCTTCATACGGAGAAATCGCCTGCCCTTTGTTGAATTCCTGTTTGCATTTGTCAAAGAGTGCCTGGCTCAACTTGATCGTCTTAGGCAATTCACAGCTGATCGAAACTGCCGAAGCTGATATTTGGAAATCGCTTACCAGTTTTCGGGCATACTGAAAGTTTTCGTTGGAAACATTCAGACGGTTTAACGAAGGGTAATTTATACTTGCGCAAATCGCCGGGCGGCTGTTTTTGGATTTGCCCAGTGACAGGTTCAGTACAGAGCCAGTTTGGTTTTCGATCATAAACCGCGCCACCTCAGACACAGCCGTGGCAAAGCCGGTTTGGGCAATCAGGCCTAACCCGCACATTTCACACAGTTGCATGGACCTTCTGTGGGCCAGCACCAGGTCCTGGTCGTTTTCAAGATTAAAGACAATTATATCATTCATGATTTCTTTAATTAACCTTGACAACTACAACTGACATGTCATCTGAATGGCGCGCATAGTCCTTGTAAATCACAGCGGCCAGGATCGACAGATCATATTTGAAGACCGAAGCATGCTTGCTTGTTTCCCACCGTGTTGAGATACCGTCTGAGCAAAGGACCAGGTAGCTACCGGTCTCATTTTCAATTTTTTGTGATTGGAGCCTACCCGAAATGTTAACACCAAGGATCCCATTGAAAGGCATGTGCGTTTTTGCGGAAAGTGCATTGCATAAGCGCGTTGAGATATTGCCAACACCACAAATGTTCCATGCCTTATTCACCAGGTCAAAGGTTGCGACGGTAGCCACCAGGCCCCTGGTATCCTTCACATGCTTGTGAATATCATTGAGAATGTCGCTGGGATTGTTGTGTACCGACTTTCGGAAGGCCTCACAAGCCCTTTGTGCAGCCAGGTTTGCAAGCGGCCCGTGCCCGAGCCCGTCGGCGAGCATTACTTTAAGAAAATAGGGGTTGGCTTTCCAGGCATAAGCATCTCCGCACAGGCTTTCGCCTGGCTTGCATAAAATGATCGGGTAAATACCTACGGCTGCTGGCTGATTTTGCACAGGCTGGGAAAAAATACGTGATAAGAGTATTGTTCCCCAACCTTTTAAAGAATAGAGCTGAAACTGGTCTGAAAGCCGTTTGATCGAGCCTAGTCCGTGTCCCAAAGTCTTGGTTGTGGACACGCCGTCTTCCATCATCCTGGCCGGGTCTGCCATTCCCGGTCCATTATCAATGCTCAGGATTTCAATCCCTTTATTTGCACTTTCAGATATAACCCTGACCACCAGTTCACCGCCATTCGCATGCTTTAACAGGTTGGTGGTGATCTCGGAAACGACCAGTTCTAATTCAGCCACCCGTTTAGCAGACAAGCCAGCCGGCTCGGCAATCCTTACAATATCCTTTTTTAATATATTCAGATAGCTGCGGTCGGTGAGGTTAAAAACCACTTGTTTTAGGCTATCCATTCTTCCATTTTAATATTTTCACTGTTGTTCCCTGACCAAGCGTGCTCTGTATTGCGAATTCGTTAACCAGGCGTTTTGCACCCGGCAGGCCCATTCCCAGCGTCCGGCCGGTTGTGAAGCCATCTTGCATAGCTTTTTGAATATCGGCTATTCCGGGCCCTTTGTCTTCAAATACAAGTTGAATACCTTCCTGCTTCCCGCGGATGATCACTTCCAGCCTGACAATCCCCCCGCCGCCATAAATGAGCATATTGCGCGCGATTTCACTGGTAGCAGTGATCAGTTTGGTTTGGTTTACAATGCCCATACCCATCTTTACCGCTACTTCCTTTACACGGTTGCGGCAATATACCAGGTCACGCTCATGCTGGATGGCGAGGCTTTCTCTAATCATCGCCATCAGCAGCGTTATCATCAGGGTCTGAGCTTATCCTGGATTCAAGCAATGCCATTCCCTTCTCAACGTTCAAGGCAGTATGTACCCCCGCAAGCGGAAGTCCAAGTTCGATGAGGGTGATGGCCACCGCGGGCTGCATACCGACCACGACAGTCTCGGCATCCATAATGCTGGACATGCCGGCGATATTGCCAATAATTTTCCCCATGAACGAATCCACGATGGATAGGGCAGATATATCAATCAGTACACCTCGTGACCCTGTTTTATAAACCATTTCGATCAGGTCTTCTTCCAGGGTCAATGCCAGGCGGTCATATAAATCAACCTGGATCGTTACCAGCAAAAACTTTCCCATTTTAAGAATAGGGATCTTCTCCATATTGTCAGCGGCTTATTCTACTTAATTTGCTTTGTCTTTCTGAATCCGCCTAACCTCCAATTGCAGGCTGTTAAAAGCGAATTTGAGCGCGCTTTCCAATGTGGCCTTCGTGATCATTTGCGAAAGGTCAATTCCTAGATGCACAACCGTTTGGGCTATTTCCGGCCGGATTCCGCTGATGATACATTCAGCACCCATCAGGCGGGTCGCATTGACTGTTTTGATCAAATGCTGTGCAACGAGCGAGTCAACAGCCGGCACACCCGAAATATCCAGGATCGCTATACTGCTGCCAGTATCCACAATGCCTTGTAACAGGTTTTCCATGACCACCTGCGTGCGCGCACTGTCCAGCGTACCAATAATAGGCATCGCGAGGATCCCATTCCAAACCCGGATCACAGGCGTAGAAAGTTCGGCCATTTCATCGGACTGCTGCGAGATCACATCTTCACGACCTGTAATGAAGGTTTCAAAACTCAGGATGCCGATGTTATCTACAAACTTGCTTAGCTGCATGCTAGCCTTATAAAGCTGCATGGGGTCAGTGCCCGCCTGCTCGCTTAAAACCTGTAAAAGGGCATCTTTTAAAGTAAAAATGTAAGTAGCTGTTTCCCTTGGGGAAAAACCCTGGCGGGCCCTGGAAATGGTCAGGCTTGAAATGTAGTCGGTCAGGGATTCTAGGCCGGGCGGGGAAAAATCCTGGATGTTGCTTTCATCGATCGTGCTCAAAAGCAGGTCTACAAATTCTGCTGACTGCGCCCTGAGCTCGTCGGCTGTATTGAAGTTATTTGAGAATTCTGTCTCGGTCTGCTGCGCTTGGAGCCAAAGCTGCAAGACTTTTTCCTTGTTTTTCCTTAAAATTTCGAAGAGTTCTGTTCCCATTTTAGTGATGAAAGATATATTGAGAGATAAAGGATATTGTACCGAATGTAGGTTCACTGCGATTTTGGCAAGATAGCCTTAATTTTAGTTTTTCTATTCGGATAAATTCCCAGTGTTCTATTTGCAGGTGATCGTTAGCCAGATGCTGTTCGGCAACCTTCACCTTATTATACCAAGAAAATCACGGATTAAATTTGCGCAACTCAAAAGTTGCATTTATATTTGCAACTGTTAGGTTGCAAATAAATTGACATAAATTGACATGAGACAAGACATATTCCAGGCCATAGCTGACCCTACGCGCAGAGCTATTTTATCATTGATTGCCATTCAGGCATTAACGCCAAATGCAATGGCTGAAAAATTTGATATGAGCCGGCAGGCAGTATCAAAACATATTAAGGTTTTAAATGAATGCGGACTGATCAGCCCGGAGCAGTCTGGCCGAGAAATCTATTATCGCTTTAATGCAAAGAAAATGCAGGAGTTTGACAATTGGTTGGCCCAATTCAGACAAAGTTGGGAAACGCAATTCAATCAGCTTGATGAAGTATTAACGACAATTAGAAAACAGAAAAATGAACAGTAATTTACTATTTGACTTTACGGTCGACAAAGCAGCGAAAACGGTATTTATTACCAGGGAATTTAATGCTGAGCTGGCCCTGGTATGGGACGCTTTTACCAAAAAGGAATTACTGGACCAATGGTCGGCACCAGCCCCAATGCGCGCCAGAACCAAATACATGAATTTTGAGGTAGGTGGGGCGAGGTTTTACGCAATGGTAAGTCCGGACGGGCAAGAGCGCTGGGCATTACAGCGATATACTTCCATTACGCCGAAAACTAACTTCAAAATTTATAATGCCTTTTCCGATAAAGACGAAAACCTCGAACTGCCTGGATCTGAATGGAATTACAATTTCACCGAACAAAATGATATTACACAAGTAACTATTGTAGTTTTTAATGAATCGTTTGATCGAATGGAGAAATTGCTGGATGGATTTACAGCAGGTTTCAAAATGACATTAATAAACCTGGAAGATCTTCTTGTAACATTATCGCAGAAATCAAAAAAGCTAAACAATTAAATATAAAATCATGAGAGCAATTAATCCCTGGATCAATTTCAATGGAAATGCCGAAGAAGCATTTAATTTTTACAAATCAGTTTTTGGTGGAGAATTTACAAGAATTATTCGCTTCAAAGACATAGCAAGCGACGAATTTCCAGTGTCAGAAAATGAAGCAGATAAAATAATGCACATTTCTTTACCACTAGGGAAAAATAATGTATTGATAGCGAACGACGTTCCCGAAATAATGGGGCCAACGAACGAAAATGAGAACAGATCAAAAATAGTAGTAAGTGCAGAAAGCCGCGAAGAAGCGGATAATATATTCAACAGACTGTCCGAAGGTGGAGCTATTGAAGGTCCTATTGGCGATAGTCCATGGGGATCATACGGCGGCATGTTCAGAGACAAGTACGGCATTGAATGGATCGTGGAATTCGACCCAAATGACAACGCCCGGATCTAACCCTTATCATGCTCACAATTCCTTCACGTCCGCCGCAACGACTTTCAAACCATCACTAAACTGGTGGCCGCCGGTTGGAACGTCGCGGAAGGTGGCGTGGGGGAGATTTTGGTGATAGATTTCGAAATGCGAGAAGGCTACTTCTTCGTCGTCTTTGCAGTGATAAAAGAAAAGCGGGATATTTTTATCAATGCGCGCGGCGAAATCGGGTTGGAGCTTGAAGGCATTTACCCAATCTTCATTTCCTTCCCAAAAGGGTGTGGCAAGAAGAAAAATGCCTCCAATTTGCTTCTCCACTTCATTTTCAGATAGGTAAGCCAGCAGCATCGAAGCGCCAAGTGAATGCGCGACCAGAATTATACCATCCGGACTTGCCGAAATCTCTTTCCCGATCTGCTCGCGACGGCCTAAGTCCGGCGTTCCGTTATTGGGCAAATAGGGATAGTGGACCGAATAACCCACGCCGAGTTCTGATAGGAGCGAAACGACCAGCTTTTCATCCGCTTCAAAATCCTCTCTTGACCCGCCCCCGTGAAAAAATGTGACCTGTTTTGACATAACCAATAGATTTAAAATGAAACCAGAATCTTGAAGCTTAATAATTTACGTCTCAAAATTACCAGTTACGTCATTCAATTACGGAGGGCAATCGGGCCAAATAATGGGGGTTAATGCGAAGAGTTGCCAGCTGCCTGGTTAACCCGAAGCTTGTCAAAGCTACTTTTCCCTGGCCAGCGTCATGAAGATTCCCGTACAGGGTTCGATCAGCAGATTGTCCGCAGTGGGACGTGTAATGCTGACCTGCGGGCAGGGCGCACAGTCTAAGAATATACAGCTTGGATCAGATTCGACAGGACCTAACGGTTTAGGTACAAACAGTTTTCCGTCTATGACCAGCCTTTGAGATATGCAGCACGGTAAATAGCCTTTTTCATTTAGTAACATCCCATCATACCGAAACTCATAAACTGTCCGCTCGCCAGCTGGAACCGGCTCTGTCACCAGAGAATCGCCGACAGTCCGGCCGTATGCGATCACGCGCCATTTACCAACGATCGAGGCTACCTCGGGAAGCGGCTCGGGCGCGGGATTGTCCTTCTTGCATTGTGAGAAGCCAATTAGTACCAGTAAAATAAGAAGTAGTTTGTTCATAGCTGATCGAGTTTATTGTTCAGACTCGGGACAGCGCCAATCGGTTGGAAGGAAAAGTTGATTTAAACCCTTGCAATACCCGTCGCGTCGAGCATGAAGTTGTGCAGGTCGGTATTTTTGACAAAAGGGTCGAGTTTTTCACTGCCTGGGCCGAACATAGCCAGTTCTACGTAATCGGAAGAGTGGTCCATTCCTGCCCAGCCAATACCTGTATATTTTGTTTGAATTGATCCAAACTCTTTAAAAAGTGGCTTATTAGTAATATATAGCCCTTTTTCATTTTTAAGGCCAAACAGTTTTAGTAGTTTCTCAGCTTCCTCATTCCGGATTGCATAACCCTGTGCGAACTCGATCCGCTCGATCAATTGTGCGGGCGAGAGCATTTCTTTTAGTCCGCCCATGATCCAGTTGTTGCTATGCCTGAATTTGTGCAGCCGGTCAAAATTTTGATCCGAACCGAAAAGTCCGGGATTCGCATTGCCGTGGTCGGTGGTGATGATTACCAGCGTTTCTTTATCCTTCGCCGCAAAATCGAGCGCTACCTGGATCGCCTCATCAAAAGCGATCTGATCGTAGAGAAGTCCGCCGGCGTCGTTGGAATGCGCCGCCCAATCCACTTTTCCGCCTTCGATCTGAACAACAAATCCTTTCGGGTTTTTCGATAAAAGTTCAAGCGTTTTCCGCGTCATTTCTGCGAGGGTAGGGATACTGTTTTGAAGGGTTTTATCCTCAAAAGTATCCAGCGAATAGGGGAGTGCGCCTTCGCAGAATACCCCTAGTACCGGTTTTTGGGTACTATTTAATGCCAGCAGATCATCACGGTTCCTGGCCAGATTGTACCCCGCCGAAGTATAAGTTGCAAAAAGGTCCTTTTTATCTTTCCTGGTTTCAGGACTAAAAAACTCAGAGCCGCCGCCCATCATTACGTCGAATTTGAGGTCGAGGTATTGGTCAGCGATCTCCGACTCGTCGCCGCGTGATTTGTTATTAATGCAAAATCCGGCGGGTGTTGCGTGGGTGATCGTTACCGAGGTAACGCAGCCCACCGATTTTCCAACCTCCTTATATTTTTGTAAAATAGGCTTGTTGAAGCTACCGTCTGCATTCACATTCAGATTTCCGTTCGGTACCTTTCTGCCGCCGCCCCAGGCCGAGCTTCCCGCTGCCGAATCGGTGACAAGCGCGCTGGAAGAAGATGTTTCCATAAATGCCCGTCGACCGGTTTTCTCCGAATACAATTTCATCCAAGCGCTTTCACGACCTTCTTTCCGTTTCAAAAGCAGATCGGCCATATTCAACGTGCCGGTACTCATGCCGTCGCTAACCATGAAAATGATGTTTTTGGCTGAGTCCCTGGTTTTGGCAGGATATTTATTATCAGGCTTTCCTGAAAACGTAATCGGGCCGAGCAGTAAGCCTGCCGCGCTATTAGTAAAAAAGTCCCTTCTTTTCATTTATCGGATCAAATGCGGTAATCAGTTTTGTCAACTGGCGCAAAACTACATACACGTATTTTACCCGAATGTTAAGTTGTGCTCCGTGTTAATATCTTAACAGCTATTTAATATAGCAGAGAACACACGAAGAAACCCTTGCACCTATCCCGGTAGATGCAAGGGTTTTTTGATTTTAATGCATAAACGCATTCGTGCCTATTCGTGCATTCGTGGCATCCTATAATAGACGAGGCCTATCAATTCATAGAATTAATCGATTGTGATTATACGTAACAAACGTATATATTGCCGACCTCACGATAAGAAGTGCAGTTTATTATTGATTTAATCATGAACATATAACAATGGAAAACGAATCAGGCGACATTTCAAAATGCCCGTTCCACAACGGCTCAATGAATACCAGTAATGTAGGCGGCGGCGGAACCAAGAACCGCGATTGGTGGCCTAATCAACTCAAACTGAATATCCTGCGCCAGCACTCCAACAAAACCAATCCGTTGGGCGCGGATTTTGATTATGCGGAGGCTTTCAAAAGCCTTGACTTGCAGGCAGTAAAGGCGGACCTGCATGCATTGATGACAGATTCCCAGGATTGGTGGCCGGCAGATTTCGGACATTACGGGCCGCTGTTTATTCGTATGGCGTGGCATAGTGCAGGTACTTACCGCGTGTTTGATGGTCGCGGTGGTGCGGGTTCAGGTCAGCAAAGATTTGCGCCGCTGAACAGCTGGCCGGATAACGTGAGCCTTGATAAAGCGCGCAGGTTGCTTTGGCCTATCAAACAAAAATATGGTAATAAAATTTCCTGGGCCGATCTGCTGATCCTTACCGGAAATGTGGCTCTGGAATCAATGGGCTTCAAAACTTTCGGTTTCGCCGGCGGACGTGCCGATGTATGGGAGCCGGATGAAGATGTGTATTGGGGAGCTGAAACTACCTGGCTCGGTAATGACCAGCGCTATGCGAAAGGTGTTGCCGGCGTAGCAGGACACGGCGTAGTATCGTCAGACGAAGATCCGGGTGAAGGAATTCACTCCCGTACCCTGGAAAAACCGCTTGCAGCTGCTCACATGGGCCTTATTTATGTGAACCCCGAAGGGCCAGACGGAAACCCGGACCCGATCGCGTCTGCGAAAGATATCCGTGACACTTTCGGAAGAATGGCGATGGACGATGAAGAAACCGTTGCGCTCATTGCGGGTGGACACAGTTTTGGAAAAACCCACGGTGCCGCGCCTTCCGAACATGTTGGAAAAGAGCCGGAAGCCGCTGATGTAGAGTCGCAGGGTTTTGGGTGGAGTAACAGTTTTGGCGCCGGAAAAGGCGCTGACACGATTACCAGCGGACTGGAAGTGATCTGGACAACAACGCCCACGCAGTGGAGCAATAACTTTTTCGAAAACCTGTTCGCATTCGATTGGGAGCTGACCAAGAGCCCGGGCGGTGCGCATCAGTGGGTTGCAAAAAATGCAGGGGAAATTATCCCGGATGCATACGATAGTTCCAAAAAGCACGCGCCGAGAATGCTTACTACCGATGTAGCATTGAAATTTGATCCTGCTTATGAAAAGATATCCAGACGTTTCCTCGAAAACCCGGATGCATTTGCCGATGCTTTTGCGCGTGCATGGTTCAAGCTGACGCACAGGGATATGGGCCCGCGCGAACGCTACCTTGGTCCGGAAGTACCACAGGAAGTGTTGATCTGGCAGGATCCTATTCCGGCAGTTGATCACGCTTTGATCGACGAAAATGATATCAATGCATTGAAATCCAACATCCTGGCCTCTGGTCTGAGCGTATCAGAACTGGTGTCGGCTGCATGGGCCTCGGCTTCGACGTTCCGCGGTTCGGACAAACGTGGCGGTGCCAATGGTGCGCGCGTTCGTCTTTTGCCTCAGAGGGACTGGAAAGTGAATAATCCTGCGCAATTACAGAAGGTATTGAATGTACTTGAAAGTATTCAGGGTGAGTTCAATGCAATTCAGGTAACAGGGAAAAAGGTATCACTGGCCGACCTGATCGTTCTGGCGGGTTGTGCTGCTGTTGAGAAAGCCGCGAAAGATGCAGGACATTTTATCACCGTTCCTTTCACACCGGGCAGAATGGACGCTTCGCAGGATCAGACCGACATTGAATCAATGGGTTACCTGGAACCTGCTGCTGACGGTTTCCGTAATTACAGCAGAGGAAAGTTAACGGTATCTACCGAAGAACTGCTGATCGACAAAGCACAATTGCTGACCCTGACCGCGCCCGAACTGACTGTGCTGGTAGGAGGTATGCGTGCATTGAATGCGAATTTCGATGGTTCTAAAAATGGCGTATTTACTTCACGACCAGGCGCGTTGACCAACGATTTCTTTGTTAATCTGCTGGACATGAACACAGCCTGGAAAGCAATGGGCGATGATAAAGAAGTTTATCTGGGAACTGATCGCGCAAGTGGCCAGCCGAAATGGACTGCTACCCGCGCCGATCTTGTGTTCGGTTCCAACGCAGAACTGAGGGCGATCGCCGAGGTTTACGCGAGTTCGGATGCCCGCGAGAAGTTTGTGACAGACTTCATTGCAGCCTGGACCAAAGTGATGAACCTCGATAGGTTTGATCTCGCATAATCTGGTTTGAAACAAATATAAATGGGGCGCCCGGATCAGTTTGGGCGCCCCATTTTTTTTATAATGAAATGCCTAGCTGTTCAGCGGGGTAGCCGGCAGCTCAACGAAAAAGGCCGTCCCGATTCCGCTTTCTGATTCAAACCAGATCCTTCCTCCGTGCGCTTCAACGATTTGTTTGCAGATGGACAACCCGATACCAAAAGATTGCTCTCCCGCGGTTCCCGAGCGTTTGGCATTGTCGGAGGGCAGGAAAATTTCGCCTTTCAATTCGTCGGGAATACCGATCCCCTGGTCTCGGACCGTCAGCAATACCTGCCCGCCCTGCTTCTGTAAACTGACCAGTACGGTACTGCCGGGCGGCGAGAATTTGATCGCATTACTGAGCAGGTTGCAGAACACCCGCCATATTTTTTCCCTGTCTACCGGCGCGGTGACTTCCTCAAATTGAAAGTCCAGATTCTGCTGTTTCTCGCCGGCTTTGTGTCTCAGCATATCCACGCACGATTGCACGATCTCCGGCAACGCAATGTTGCTGGTAGAGATCTTCTCGCGATCAGCACTTGACTGCAAAATCTGACTGATCAGCGCATTCGCCATTTCACCCGACTGCTGCATCGCAGTTAATATTTCAAGCTGATCTTTGGAAGGGGTATGTTCCCAGAAAATGATGTGAGAAGCAGAGATCATCGCGGCAATAGGGCTGCGCAAATCGTGCGCTACAATCCTTAAAACCGTCTGATTTTCAGCTTCTGCATGTTCCAGCGCATTCACGGTATCCTGCAATACGATATTACTTTGTGTCACAGCCTTATTCAGTTCGGTGACAGCGCGCAAATTGGCCGCACTTCTCCGGGCGCTGCGCCAGATCTGGTACGCGATCACACACAATGTGATCGAGATCAGGATAACAAAACGTAGGATCAGCTCCTTCTGAGCGTCCTTTTCGGCAACTAGCTCCACTTCGTGTTCGCGCTGTACCTGCTGCAAAAGCACACTCACGTCACTCTTATTTTCTATGTTCTTTTTCAGTTTGTTGTTACGGTCGGTTTCCTGACTGGCCAGCATTAACCTGCCCGCTTCTTCAAATCTGCCTTGCCCGAACAGAACTGAACCCTGCAATTTTTGGTGCAAACTGGCGGTCGCCGCATCGTTCGCAGTGCTGGTCACACTCTTTAATATGCGCAGCTGTTCATCTGCTTTGCTGAACTCCTTTGTTTCGATATAAATCCTGGCAAGTAATTGACGGGAATCGCGCTCTACTTCCATTGACCAGTCAATCTCCGGATCGTGTTGCAGGCATTTTTTCAGCAGCCTCTCGGCGATCTTCATTTCCTTCTTTAATACATGAGCTTCCGCCTGGTTCAGTAAAATGACGATGCGCGCAAACTTGATAAAGTTCTTTTCGCGCGGAAATTTCGATTCATTTTTGTCAATGAAATCCATGGCCTTGCGAAACTGGTCCGAGGCAATATCCGGCTGATTCAAATGAATATATGCCATTCCGATATTGCGGATACTACCTTGTTTTTCAATGAATTGTAACTGGAAATTGTCTGCTTCTCGGCATTTGGCAAGCTCCTTCAGTTCCTGCTGCCAATATTCGATGGCCTGATAGTAGTTTTCTTCTTTGTAGGAAATATTCGCGATCCGGCTGCTGTACCTGGCACATTCGCAAATCTCGCCCAGGCCTGTCAGAAAGGATTTGCCGTGGTAGTAATTTCGGTAGGCCCGGTAATATTCTTTTTGTTTTAAAAGATCATCACCTTTTAGAAGTAACGCTTTCGAATATTCAGCCGGATACATTTCACGCACCTGCACGGAAGAAAATAATAGCAGCAGACTGTCCGTATAGCTCAATGCCTCTTCACTCAGCGTGGAATCGCGGTGACACAACACTTTCATGAATTTGTAATATTGCATCCGGTCGGCGAAAGTCTTTTTCGGGCGGGTCGCCATGATAGAGTCGAGGGTGTGGATCGCATTTTTGATCCCGATTTTTCTGGAATGGCGGTCCAGGCTGTCGATCCACATTTCAAGCTGGTCTTCCTGCACCGGTTTGATTGACTTTTGGCATTCTGTGAAAAACCAGAGGGCGGCAAAACAAAGTAGGAAAGTTTTTAAAGTATATGCAGGTACCGGCGAACCGAAATATTTCTTCATCAGTAAAGTTGTCAATTCGCACCCGAACTATTTACCTCAGGTAAGGTGTGTAGAAAAGCTCCGCGTTGCTAAGGCGGAGTAATGACATGTACGATGGAGGGCAATAGATAGTTTAGCCACCAGACTAACCGAAAGGCAATTTTACGGAAAATTTATAAAACACCTTTGTAGCGAAATAGCTACGCGGCTATTAATACACGCCCCCAGGTGGTGCAATCGACGAACTTTTACTAAAAAGTTTGCATTGCCGGGCAAATAATCAGAAATTGCGCGCCCAATTTTCCAGACCAATGACACCTCCTGTTTTTTGCGGTATTGATTTCGGCACTTCCAATTCCAGTTTGGCGGTCGCGGATCAAAACGATGTTTTTCTGATCCCGGTCGAAAGCGACCATACTACCATTCCCAGCGCAATGTTCTTCGCGCGTAAAGATAATCACGCTTATTTCGGGCGCGAGGCGACAGAACGGTTTCTGACACGCCAGCCCGGCCGGCTGATGCGCAGCCTCAAACGGGTACTAGGCACACCTGCGATGCGCCAGGGAACGATGGTGAACGGTGAGTTGATGAAGTTCCACCAGATCATCGCCGCCTTTTTGGACCAGATGAAGCGGAAAGCCGAGGCCGATTGCGGGACCGAACTCCGGCACGTGGTAATGGGGCGGCCCGTACATTTCGTAGACAACGATCCTGCCGCCGATCAGCGCGCCGAGAGCGAATTGAAAGCGGTTGCAACTAGCCTTGGTTTTGAGCACGTCGGTTTTCAATATGAACCGATTGCAGCTGCATTCGCCCACGAGCGCAGGCTTTCCGGCGAGAAACTGGCAATCGTGGTAGACCTGGGCGGCGGAACTTCTGATTTTACGATCATCCGCCTTTCGAAGGAAAATGCACGCAAGTCCGACCGGAACAGCGATATTCTTGCCAATACCGGTGTGCGCCTGGGTGGAAACGACTTTGATAAAGACCTGAGTCTGGCTGAAATGATGCCCGAACTGGGATTCAGGACCAGATATGGTGCCAAAAACCTGGAAGTTCCATCTTACCATTACTTCGATTTGTCGGAATGGAGCAAAGTAAACTTCCTGTATACGAACCGGATCGTTTTTCAGGCAAAACAATTACTGCGGGAAACGCATGACCCTGTACGTTACGGCAGGCTGATCAACGTGCTGGAACAGGAAACCGGGCACGCGGTACTGGCGGAAACGGAGAAGATCAAGATAGGGCTGGCCAGCAGAGAGCGTTTCGCCGCGGCACTGGATTTTATCGACGAGGATCTCCGCATTGATGTGGCCAGAGAAGATTTCAATGCTGCTATTACATCCAAAACTGAGAAGATCGTGAGCGCGGCGCGGGAATGCCTGCAAGCCGCCGGGATATTGCCCGAAGCGATAAGCCTGGTGATCATGACCGGCGGCTCTACCGAGATCCCGCTCATTCAGGAACAATTCCGCAAGCTATTCCCTGCGGCTGAATGGTCGGAAGAAAACAAGCTTTCCAGTGTCGGGCTCGGCCTTGCTTACGATGCCCGAAGCCGTTTTTCCTGAAAGCAGAAAAAGTCTCCGATAGCTCTTCGTTTTTTTGCAGCGCGCCTCGTAACAGGCGCGCTTTCTTGTTATGGCCCAGGCAGGAACTGTTTTCAGATGCGTTTCAATACTGACGCAATCAGAACAATATGGAACCATTAATATGTACAGTTTCGAGAAATTTAAATACAGAGTAACTGAGTAGCGACAAATTTTACGCGCCAAATTCTACACTGAAACTTCCGTGAATAATATTCTGAATGCATGAATTTGTGTAGTAGGATCCGATGCTTTTTTTGCAGGCCATATAGAACAATTAGCAGCTGCGTAGTAGGAGTGAGGACAATTGACGATATGTTGTAAATAATTGATAATTAGAGCATTAAAAAGGGTACCGTTAAATAATTGACGGCTTGCCCGTTGGTAAATCTGATACAATTATTCTAAATTTTAACTGTATCATTTCCTCCGAATCATGAAATATTTACAACTTTCAATTTGGATGCTGGCCAGCCTGGTCTTTCCCAAATGCAACGCACAATCTGTTTTTATTAACGAATTAATGGCTTCCAATTCCAACGCCTATCAGGATCAGGTAGGTGAGGACGAAGATTGGATAGAACTGTATAATGCAGGTGGCACCACGGTGGATCTTGGTGGCTACTATGTTTCCGATGATCCCGGAGAGCTCAAAAAATTTCAGCTGCCATCAGGCACCGGTGACTACGTAATGCCGGCCGGTTCCTACCTGATACTCTGGGCGAGCGGTAAAACCCACCTGGCCCGTCACCTGAGCTTCAACCTGAGCGGGGACGGAGAGGAATTTTTCTTGTCGACACCGGGTGAGGTTATCGTAGATCACCTTGGGTTTCCAAAGCAGCGGGCGGATATTTCTTATGGACGAAAGACAAACGGAGGTCCGGAAATCGTTTTTTTCTCACCTTCTTCGCCCAATGCAGGCAATGTAGCCGCCAATTCCTTCACTGGCGTTTCGGAGCCGCCTGCCATGAGCGCGGCAAGTGGTTTTTTCCAAAATCCTTTTACACTTACCATCACTTCTGCGGTTCCGGGAGCAGAGATCTATTACACAACCGACGGTTCCGAGCCGAACAAGAACAACACGGTCGCACCCGGCACCGCCTACCAGTTCAAAAATCAGTATCCGCAAAACCCCGGACAGTCTGCCGGGCCTACGCTGACCCGAAATTTTCTGACCTTAAAGCAAAATTCCCCTTTAAACCTGTCCATCACCGACAAGTCTTCTCAACCCGACGTTTATGCCTCCATCTCTACGACCAACGATTTCACGCCCACTTATGCAGCTGTACCTGTCAAGCCTGTTTACAAGGGGATGGTGGTGAGGGCCAAAGTGTATGAAACGGGCAAGTTGCCCAGCGAGACCATTTCCAGGTCGTACTGGTTTACACCAAACGGTCAGCCGAAATCAAACCTGCCTGTATTTTCAATTAAGACTAATCCGGATAATATGTTCGATTACGTGAAAGGAATTGGTGTGGCTGGCAAAGATTTCGTCGACTGGCGCAATGCAAATCCTGCTGCTGGTTCATTCGGTGTACCCGCTGGCAACTATTACAGAAGCGACGAGATACCCGTGAATGTGGAAATGCTGGTAGATGGTGTGCCAGTGATGAACCAGGAACTGGGGCTGCGTATTCATGGTGCAGGTTCGCGAACGCACGACAAAAAGAGTTTCCGGCTCTACTCGACCGGT
This sequence comes from Dyadobacter sp. CY343, assembly GCF_021390335.1. Lineage (GTDB taxonomy): Bacteria > Bacteroidota > Bacteroidia > Cytophagales > Spirosomataceae > Dyadobacter. The sequence goes on from NZ_JAJUXK010000003.1 coordinate 252,940, forward strand.
CAGAACGCGTCGCAGAGCAATATCGATTACCCCATATTTCCATCGCTTAATTTCCATACGTTCAAACGGTTGTTACTCAGGAATTCCGGAAATGATTATGAGAGAATGTTGCTAAAAGACGCCTACATTCACCAGATTGCGAAAGGACTTGATATGGAATTGCAGGATTACCGGCCGGCAGTGACCTATCTGAACGGAGAATATTGGGGAATTCACGACGTAAGGGAGCGTCTCGACGAATACTATTACGCAAGTCACTACGCGCTGGAACCGGATCACATCGAGTTCTTCGCCGATCCCGATATTTCCGGGAATTCGGGGCATTATGGTGATCTCTCGAATTACATTAAAACCCATAATATGGCCGACGCGGGCAGCTATAACTATGCGCTGGAACGAATGGACATGGATAATTTTATCGACTATTGCGTGCTCGAACTATACGCTGCCAACTGGGACTGGCCCTATGGAAACGTCACGTACTGGCGGCACAAAGTCCCCTACAACCCGGCGGCGGGTAAAGGTAAGGACGGGCGGTGGAGATGGTCCCTGTTCGACGTTGACCTGAGTTTTGAAGAGCTTGATGCCAATCAATTCGGAAAAGCATTGGGTGCGCCCGATTTCCTATTGCAATACCTTTTGCCAAATCCGACATTCAGAAAAAAATTCATCAACAGGTATGCGGATCTGATCAACTCCTATTTTCAGCCGCAGCGACTGCTGGCGGAGATTGAATCCTGTAAAAATGCGATCAGCGGCGAGATCCCTGAAAATATCAAACGCTGGAACCGGCCTGCCAGCGTGGACGCCTGGGAAGCAAACATCCAACTCATGGTCAACTTTGCAACCAACCGCCCGAACATTGCGCGCGGCCACATTCAAAGCCAGTTTGGTCTGAACGAAGGGACCCGCCAGATCACAGTAAACGTATCTAATGCCGCACACGGGTTTGTCCGCGTGAACACCATCGATATCCTGCCAACAACACCGGGATTAACAGGAAATCCGTATCCGTGGAAGGGAACCTATTTTAAAGATGTATCAATAGCGCTTACCGCAATTCCCAAGCCCGGTTTTAAATTTTTACAATGGGAAAATATTACCAACGGCGATGTGCTAATTACACCCACGATCGAGTTTGTTCCGTCTTCGGGCTCCAATTACCGGGCGGTTTTCGGGACAGACGTAGCGCCGACGAAATTTCCGGAGCCGCTCGATGAAAGCGCCTGCGTGTACCTTCTCACTTCCTGGGCGGCCAATGCCGTCGCCGGGACGTTTCCCGCGCATATGGGATTTGTATATATGGCCAATGATGATCCGGAATTGAGCTCGGAAGTAGTTGGGTTTACAAGTGGCGCGTATGATCTTACCAGCCGGACGAGGATCAGCGGGCTTGGCAACGAAGGAATATCGTTTATCAATACCGGAAATGCCGCTGGTAACCCGGGCTATGCAGGGATGAAGCTGGGAGGGGCTATTCTTGCACTCAACACAACCGGCAAAACGCAGGTGAGTGTGAAGTGGACAGGCGGTACGGTCACGCCCAATTTTCGCCCTTATGCGATCCGGTTGCAGTACCGGCTCTCCGAAACGGGCCCTTTCACCGATGTACTCAACACCAGCAGCCAGCCTGTGGAATATGTGAGGTCGGCCACTGCGGGGCACTCGCAAATGATGCCTTGGGTGAAATTGCCCGCCGCTGCCCTGAACCAGCCTTACGTGCAGCTTTTATGGAGATACTATTGCATAGATCCAACGATTAGCGGCGCCCGGGACGAACTGCGGCTGGACGATATTGCAATACAATCCTGCTCGGACCCGCTGCCTGTCACATTGATACGGTTTGATGCCAAAACCGTTGAGAATCAGGTAGCAGTAACCTGGGTAACGAGCAGTGAGCTGAATAACCATCATTTTGAAGTGGAGCGGTCGGCTGATGCTAAAAATTGGCTTTTGCTTAAATCCGTACCCGGAAATGGAACGAGCTCTCAGCCGAAACGGTACGGGATTGCCGACGAGCTACCGCTGGGTGGCAGGAGCTACTACCGCCTCAAACAGATCGACTATGACCAGACCTATATGTATTCAAATCTGGTCTCTGTGAATCGCCCCCAGCCGGAAGCCGCAACGCTCTACCCAAATCCGGTCAAAAGCGTACTTCGTATCATTTTGCCGCAGCCCTGCGACGCAAGTTCCTATTCAATCACAGATATAGCCGGGAGGAAACGAAAAGCTGGTAAGATATCTAATTGTGACGCGCTGGCAATACCGGTTGAAACGCTGGGCTCAGGCTTGTACATGGTGCAGATTACAATGAAAACCGGAACAATCTCGCGTCTGAAATTTTTGAAAGAATAGCAGCATCGTATTTTCAGTAAGCCGGGATGCTTTTTGGCAAGAGTATCCCGGCTTTAAAAAAGTCAGGCAGGTATTGCCCGCCTGATCTCTGGTATGATTGTTTTTTGTAGTGTGGGCTTGGTAATATCACCATTGACCAACACTATAATATGCAACGCATCAAGTTTATTATCACGCTGATCAAGGATAGTTTTGCCGAATTTATGGAGGATAATGTGCTAAAACTTTCCGCGGCCTTATCCTACTATACCATATTTTCACTGGCCCCGATGCTGCTCCTGATCATTTCTATCGTCAGCATTTTTTTCGGAAGAGAGGCTTTTCAGGGTGAATTGTATGCCCAGATTAGCGGATTGGTGGGAAAGCAGGCGGCTGTGCAGGTACAGGAACTGATTAAGAATGCCGCGATCACCGACAAGTCCAAACTGGCCGCTGCAATAGGAGGGGTAACGCTGCTGATCGGTGCCACGGGGGTTTTTGCTGAAATCCAGGATTCTATTAATTACATCTGGGCAATCAAGTCCAAGCCACAACGCAGCTGGCTGCAATACCTCAAAAACAGGCTATTGTCATTCTCGATCATCCTCACGCTGGGCTTCCTCCTGATCGTCTCGCTCGGGGTGAATGCAGCGGTGGATTTGCTTAGTAACAGATTGGAAAGGTACTTTTCGGAAGTTTCAGTGGTTATATTTTCAATTCTGAATGTCGGGCTTGTATTGGTGATCATAACTGCCTTGTTTACAGTGATATTTAAGATCCTGCCCGATGGACACGTGCGTTGGAAGGAGTGTCTGGTGGGTGCTACTTTCACCTCCATCATGTTCGCGATCGGGAAATTTGCGATTAGCTTCTACCTCGGTCAGTCCGATCTTGGCGCCGCATACGGAACTTCGGCGTCTATTGTAATCCTGCTTACCTGGATCTATTATTCATCGATCATTCTGTATTTCGGTGCGGAGTTTACCAAGGTTTACGCCAGATCCGATGGTATCGCGATTTCGCCCAACGAACACGCGGTTCTTATATCGAGGCATGAAGTAGTGGTGGATCATGGGCCAGGTACACCTGCGCCGGAAGAGACCAAGAATGCGGAAAAAGGTGCGAAAAAAAGTCCCTTTACTATTTTTACCAAATTCATTGACGATAAGCTCGACCAGATCAAGGCAGAATTTAATGCATTCGTTGCCAAAATAGCTTCGCCGGTAACCTACTACGGAATTATGGCACTGATCGCATTAACGATTGCTATCACGATCATCCTGATCCTCGGGCAACTGCTCAACCGCGCGCTCGACAGCTATTTCCTGGGATATGTGATACTGATCGGGTCAACATTGGTTTTCCTGGCTTTGAGTATCATTTACGGTAAAAGTCTGAGAGAATTTCTTGCGAGAATGCTCACTAAAATAAACAAAGAAGATTAAACAAAAAGATAGTAGTAGCTCCCGGCTTTCCGATTTTCAGGAATGCCGGGAGCTACTTTTTTTTACGCAATTATAACTTCACTATTTTTCGCTCGACTCCATCGATGAGCACGATGTAAACGCCCGGTTTCCAGCTGCTGATGTCCATTTCAAATGAGGAGTTATCAGTTTTAAAACTATACAATTTTCGACCGCTGGCATTGAAAATATCAACCTGCCCGATCTTCGCCGCAGACTTGATTTTTAAGGAAGAGGAGGTAGGATTTGGATAAACACTTACCTCAATAGCTCCCGCAATTTCAGCAGTAACAATATTACTGTATGCATAAGTACCGTCCCGATCTGTCATTTTCAGGCGATAGTAATACTGGCCGCCCGGCAAGCCAGTGTCCGGATATCCGTAGTTTGTAGTATTGGCCGCATTGCCCTGCGCATTAATCCTGGCAATTTCCCTGAAAGTGCGCGCGTCGCTGCTGCGTTGTATCTCAAAATGTGAGCTGTTGGATTCCTGAGAAGTCTGCCACTCGATCTGTACCTGGTTTTCCCGGTTTACGGCGGTCAGACTGATGAGCGTTACAGGTAGCGGACTTCCTGCGGTAGTGGACAGTGCATTAGGGTAGAGTGGCACCGACAAGCTGTTGGTCGCTTTTCCTGCTAAAACCTTTTTTGTGTAGCCGCCCAGCGCCATATACCAGTCGGGCGTCAGGTCGTAACCGTCGGCGTCGAGCGACAGGAACCAGGTATCGCCTCCCTTTGGTGTGTGGTTCGAAAACTTCTCCATTTTGAAAAATGAAGTCGCCTCGTCCACTTCGTCAAACATCGCCAGGTAAATCATATTGGCTCCCTCATTGATCACATTCTGAGACTGTTGCCACAAAAAGCTGCCACCATTGCGCGGAATAGCATTTTTGACAGCGCCGGATGGATTGTCACGGACATTTTGAAGATTGAACCATGAAAAGCCGGGAAATATAACGGGCATATAGTCGATGTTTTTAGGTGCGAGATAAGCCATATCCGGTCTTACACTATTGATTGCGAATGCATTCGCGCCACTTTCGGTATTGTATCTCCCCACCGACCACGGACTGATCACATCGAGTAGATCATAGACAGCGAGCCACGCTGCCGAATGCCCGCGCCAGTTATCATTCAAACCGCCCATAATATTCGCCCTGTACTTCGGATCGTCGGTCGGGTCGGCAGGATCGCCTTCTTTAAACCACCGCACCAGCTTTTCCGAGCGCTCAGCTGTCGCGTCAGGATTTGAGGCTAACCCAAGTCCCCACAACGCAACAAGCGGCTTTCCCTTGTGCCACAAATAGTTACTTTCAGAAGTCACGCCCATTTCGTCCACGAGTCGCTTCCAGTCGGCGATAACCTGCTCGGTTGAAGTAGCATCGGCACCGGAGAGGTCGTACATAATGGAATAAACGCGCCCATATTTGTTGCTCGCGGTCTGCACATTTTCGAGCACTTTGTCAAAATGCCGGTGCACGCGCGTATCGGTAGTCCGGAAATAATCCAGGAAACGCTGCTGGAAAACCCCGTCGACCTCGTGCTCGCGCATCCATTTGAAATGCTCATCGACCGTATTGTAACTGTAACTTGAAAACAGTTTGGCCGGGGTTCCATTGCTGTAATTCATATTTGTTGCAATCAGCTCACTTTGCGGGTAGTTGCCCATGTACGGCCACATATCCACGGTCGCATTCACGTGGTCGGGTGCGCCGCCAAACCAATGCAGCCACCAGTTGTGCGCCGGAGGTCCGTCGGTTGGCAGGCCAAACCAGCCCTGGTAGCCAAACATAACCTTTCCGTTCAGCGAATTTGTAGCCGGATCGGCAGTAATCGCAGAGATAGGTTCGTAGAATTCGATCTCGTCAATCTTAACTGTAATCGCTCCGTCGACAGGCTGGCTCACCCGGAAATAATTGATCGCGCCCAGGTTCGGGTTGCCTTGTATTGTCGCCTCGGACAAATGCAAAATCACGTGATTCCAGCCATTTTGTATCTTTTGAGAAGCCAGGTTCCAGCGATATTCATCGGTACCGGCTTGCCCCGATGAAGAAAAAACAATATTGCCCGCGCCATTAAAAAGGCTCGCTTCCGATACGTACAGCCAGAATTTGACGATACCTTCTTCACTCACTCCCGTATTGAATGGTGCGCGGGTGTGAACAAACCAGTCCGGGCCCGTTCCTGTTTTCGTCAAAGAGCTGCTTCCCAGGATTTTATTACCAGTATCCACCGTCACCGCGTCGCTCCCCGACCAGCCTGCATGGTCGTCGGCAGCACTGAAAATCTTTGCGCCGATCAGCTCACTGCCCTGATAACCTTTTGTAAAACGGATATCATCGATCTTGACAATGACCGATTCGCCCGCATTAATCGGTTTATAATACCTGAAAAAATTAATCGCTGCCAGGTTCGGGTTACCCTGCTTGCCCGCCGCACTGAGGCGCAGCACTACATTGTTCCATCCGTTACGCAGGTTCACGCTGGCGGTTCCCCAGTTGAATTCGTCGGTGTCGGGATTACCTGAGCTGGTAATTTCAAATTGTCCGTCCGAACTGCTGAACTTGGTAATATCTGACACAAAAAGGGAGAATTGCAGATAGGAAATATTCAGCTCACCCACCGCGATACCGGTATTGATCGGAGTCGAAAAATGCCTTGTGAAACGCTCGGTATTGCCACCTTCCGATTGAACGGAGAAGCTTCCCTGCGCAGGTGCGTCGCCGCTCAGACTTAGTACATTGCCGCCGCCGCCCCAGCCGGTAAGCGATTCGCAATCGTCTGCGGGGATGACCTGCGCATATCCGTGCAGGACAAAAAACAGCGAAATAAACAATAGTAGACAGTTCTTTTTCATGTGTATCAATGATTGGTTAAAGGTGAAACAGTGCCGCCGTAAGAGCCTGGCGATCTGTTCCAAAACTATGTTTACACCAATAATTTTTACTTAACTATAAATTAACAAAGAATTAATAGGAGAAAATTTTTTGAAAATATTTATTGTCTAGCTTTAAGACAATAAGGAGAATAAGGCTAGATTTGTTTACGGATCAAAAATTAACCGATGAGAACAAAACCTATACTTATACGCGTATTGACTGTGAGCCTATGGCTGATATCCAGTCTGGCAATCGCTCAGTCACCGGCTTTCAAAGTGCTGGTATTTAGCAAAACCGCTTCTTTCAGGCACGAATCAATCAAAGCGGGCAATGCGGCGATTGAAAAAATGTCGAAGGAAAAAGGGTTCAGTGCCACTTTTACGGAAGACGCAGGGCAGTTTAATGAGAGGAACCTGCAAAAATTCAATACCGTTATTTTCCTGAACACGACCGGAAACGTGCTCGACGATGCGCAGCAAGTTGCATTTGAAAGATACATTCAGGCAGGCGGCGGCTATGTGGGTATTCATGCAGCCACGGATACCGAATATGAATGGCCCTGGTACGGCAATCTTGCAGGCGCTTACTTTCTCGATCACCCGATGACGCCGAGTAATGTGCAGAAAGGCAAGTTTATCGTAACCGAAAAAAACCACTGGGCTACGCAGGGAATGCCCGATGAATTTGAAAGGACCGATGAATTTTACAGTTTCAAAAATATCTCCCCGAATATCAAAGTCGTTCTCAAAATAGACGAAAAGAGCTATATAGGAGGTAAAAACCCCGACTTTCATCCAATGGGCTGGTATCAGGAGTTCGACGGTGGCCGCTCGTTTTATACCGCAATGGGGCACACTGACGAAACATTCGTGGAGCCGCTTTTCCTGAACCATCTCTGGGCAGGGATCAGATATACAGCGGGGCTGCCATTAGCGGGGCTGCCATCAGCGGGAGGCGGCGCGCCCAAAGCGATCGATTTCTCGAAATCCAGACCAGAGGAAAACCGTTTTACCAAGGTTGTGCTTGAAGAGAAACTCGACGAGCCGATGGAACTGAGCGTGTTGAACGACGGACGTATCCTATTCATCCAGCGGAAGGGCCAGGTGAGGCTTTTTAATACTAAAACTAATGAACTGAAAACGATTGCCGAGATTCCGGTAAGTACAAAATATGTGAACAAGGAAGGTAAGGAATCGATGGGCGAAGATGGTTTGCTGGGTTTGAATAAAGACCCTGATTTCGCGAAAAACCACTGGATCTACCTGTATTACTCCGTTCCGGAAGCGCCTAAAAATGTGCTGGCACGCTTCGAGCTGAAAGGCGACGAGCTCGATCTGAACTCTAAAAAAGTATTGCTTGAAGTCCCGACGCAGCGCGAAGAATGCTGTCATACAGGCGGTTCCATTGCGTGGGATAAGTCGGGTAACCTGTATTTGTCGACCGGCGATAATACCAATCCCCACGGTTCAAACGGGTACAGCCCGAGCGACGAGCGCGAAGGAAGAATGGCGTGGGATGCGCAGAAATCTTCGGCGAATACCAACGATTTGCGCGGCAAGATCATCCGCATCAAGCCACAACCAGACGGAGGATACACGATTCCCGAGGGTAACCTGTTTGCCAAAGGCACGCCGGATACCCGCCCCGAGATTTACACAATGGGGCACCGCAACCCGTTCCGCATTTCGGTAGACCAGAAAACGAACTACGTATATTGGGGAGAGGTTGGCCCGGATGCAGCGAAGCCCGATTCGAGCCGCGGCCCGGCTGGTCACGATGAGGTAGGGCAGGCACGCAAAGCTGGCAACTTTGGCTGGCCGCATTTTGTAGGGGATAATAAGGCTTATAACAAATATGATTTTGCCGGACAGAAATCGATGGAGAAGTGGGACGTGAATGCGCCAAGCAATACTTCACCGAATAATACCGGGCTGAAAGTGCTTCCACCGGCTCAGAAAGCTTTTATCTGGTATCCTTACGGCGCTTCTCCCGAATTTCCGTTAACCGGCACAGGTGGGCGGAATGCGATGGCGGGCCCTGTTTTTTACTCGGATGCATTCAAAAATGCTGCGCGTGCATTTCCTGATTATTACAATGGAAAGATCCTGACCTACGATTGGATGCGCGGCTGGATCATGTCGGTGACGATGGATAAAGAAGGTAACTACAAGGCGATGGAACGTTTCATGCCGAGCTATAAATTCTCCAATCCGATGGATATGGAGTTCGCCGAAAACGGCGATCTGTACATGCTGGAATATGGTACCGGCTGGTTTTCAGCCAACGACGACGCCCGCCTGATCCGCATTGAATACAATGGCGGAAACCGGAAACCAATGCTGCAAATGGTCGCGAATAAAATGGGTGGAGCTGCGCCGCTTGCGCTCAAACTCAGCGCAAAAGGTACAACCGATGCCGACGGAGATGCATTAACCTATTCCTGGAAAATCACTTCGAAAAACGGATTTACAAAAACCATCAATACCCAGTATGCAGCACTGAGCCTGGCGAAAGTGGGCGTTTACAAAGCTACGCTCACCGCAAATGACGGAAAAGGAGGCGTGAGCACGCAAGCGATGGAAATTACCGTTGGAAACGAACCGCCCGTGCTGACCCTGGATATGCCGGCGAGCAACAAGTCTTTTTACACGCCCGATAAACCGTTCAATTACGATATTAAAGTATCTGACAAAGAAGACGGAACATTAGGTAAAGGGATTGATGCTGAACGTGTTGCATTGAATATAGATTATTTGCCGGAAGGATATGACAAGATCGCCATCGCGCAGGGCCACCGCTCGGCGGATGCAGGCGCAGCATTCAGTTCGGGTAAGAGGCTGATCGAAGCGAGCGATTGCAAGGCTTGTCACGCAGTTGATAAAAAGTCGATCGGGCCGGCTTACCGCGAGGTTTCGGCGAAATACAAAGACGATAAATCGGCGGTGGAGCGACTGACCAAAAAGGTGATTGCTGGCGGTGGAGGTGTTTGGGGAGAGACTGCAATGGCAGCGCACCCGCAGCTTTCAACGGCCGACGCTTCCGAGATGGTGAAGTATATTTTGAATGTAGTGAATGAAAAACCAAAGGAAAAATCGTTGCCGCTGAAAGGTACTTACCAGGCAAAATTGCCGGCAGGGGACAAAGGCAAAGGGATTTTCATCGTGCGGGCAGCTTATGAAGATGCAGGCGCGAGCGGATTGTCTTCTTTGAGATCGGAAGAGTTGGTTGTACTGCGGAATGCGAAAGTTGATATGCACAATTTTGATGTTTACGAGAACATCATGAAAATATCAAATGGTGGAATGAATCTCGCAATCGCTTCCAAATCAGGTTCTTACATGGTTTTGAAACAAGTCGACCTGAATGCGGTGACGGAATTGGAATTACAGGCACTTGCACCCAAGCCGCAACTGAATGCGGCCGGCGGAAAAGTGGAACTGCGGCTCGACAGTCCGACCGGAAACCTCGTAGGCGAGTCGATTGTTCTGGAACCTGCTGAGAAACTGGATTTTAAACCCACGTCCTTAAATATCCCTATCAAAAATGCGGGTAGCGCAGACGGGAAACTGCACGATTTGTATGTCGTATTTGTGAATCCGAAAGCCGAAGAAAGTTCGTTAATGGTTGTTATGGGCGCGGAGTTCAAGATGGGACCCGCAGCGCAGTAAAGCTGTTGAAAAGCAAAAACGGGGTCGGAGCAAATGTGCTCCGACCCCGTTTTTTTCTTGTATGCAAATGAGATTACAACTTGAAACCCAGTGTCGCTCTCAGCACATTGTTCTTCTGATCATTCGCTTTCAGGAAAGGGCTCATTCCCCATTCATGCGAAAGATCAAGCGTCACAAAGCCGAATTCAAGGCCAACTCCTGCATTCAACCCGTAAGAAAACTCTTCAATGTTGTCCTTGTTGAAGCGTGAATTTTCGGTATCGTCAACACTCAATACATAATTTCCGACCACACCGCCCTTGATATTGAACCGGAAAAATCCGCCTTTGGCTTTCGTCAGGTACACGCCGAGCATTAAGGGAGCTTTCAATGAATGTATCCTCGGGCCGGTCAGTAAGGGAGCAGTTGAAACACTATCCTCGCTTGTCACGTCCATCGAAGAGCTCAGATAATGTACACCCGGCTGAATGAAAAATTTCTTCATCCTGAAACGGAAATCAAGACCCGCATTCCAGCCAGATCTGCCCTCATACTTGCCATCGTCGAAGTTTGCATTGAAGTTAGATGCGTGGATACCTACCAATGGGATCACCCATAGGCCAGAGTTGCGGGCAGGTTTTTCACCAAATCTTTCTCTGAAAGTCAGCCTTTCTTCCCGCGTCATAGGTTCGCTGTATGCCGCATCGGCAGGGCTGGCAGGCGCTGCATAAACGCGTTGTCCGGGCGCCGCAGATTCGCCACGTTTGAATCTCAGCCACGCTTTGTAATCTTCATAATCCTGCTGATCCTGGCTATTCGAAAAACGGCTTCCCGCATTTCCGGCGGCTGGTTCCTGCTGGTTGTAGTTCGGCGGAACGATGATATTGTTGATGATAATAGCAGGCTGGCCCTGTTGCTGCGGGTAATTTTTGTAGGTAGATTCCACGAGCCGCTGCGCGAACGCATTTGCATTGTTTGCATTGGCCGAATCCAAAGTGATATTCCTTTGAATTACACTCGGGTTGCCGCTATTGGTTGCAGCAGCCGGCACTGCATTCTGCCCGCCCGAAGTGTTCCCTGCATAACCTGAGCTGTTCGTAATCTGACCATTATTTTGAGTCGACTGGCTGCTGATCACGGGTGTGGTAACCGTTGCAGGAGAAGCCGGAGAAACGAGCTGTCCCATTCCAGCAAGCTTTTGCTCACCTTCCTGAATATCTTTCTGAAGCTCCGCAATATCCTTGTTAAGCTTTTCAATGCCTTCGCTATCTTTTCGGGCATTTTTAGCATCACGCTGGGCATCCTTCGCGGCACTGTTGGCTTTCCCCGACAGTTTCTTATCCTGCGGATTGGAAGTCAGATCAGCCGCCGCCTGTCTGTTTGCGTCCGCTGAGGCCTGCGCTTTTTGTGCGCTTTTCTGCATTTCCTGTTCTTTTTCCAGAAGGTCTTTCTGTTTTTCAGCCAGCTTTATTTTTTTGTCATTAATATCCTGACTGATCTTGATCGCTTCCTTTTGATTGTCAAGGGCCTTCAAAGAGTCCTGGGAGACAACCTGGGCCAGGACAGGCTGCGAAAACAGCATGGCAGCCAGCGCGTAGTAGGTTAGTTTTGTTTTCATTGTGTTGGAATGTTGATGAATTGAAAAATTAAAAATTGTTGAGAAAGCGGATCTATGAAGCTTCAAAAATTGATTGGTCAAGCGAAGCGCTTCCATCCGACCTACATCGAAGTTTCAAAATAGCATGCCGTGGAGCATCGGCAGGTTGCCCGCCGTAGTAGAATAAAAAGATAAGCAACCTTCGGTTTCTTGGCTAACAATCCGATATTGCATTGCTATTTAAACAAAGTATTTCTTTCGAAAACCCATTGTGCCCGTCATGAATATTGGTAAAGAACTCTTATTCTTTTTCAGTGCGCTGGGTGCGTTCAACGGGCTGGCGCTAGGGCTATACTTTTTCTTTTTTACCAAAAAGAAATATCTGGTCAATTACCTGCTGGGCGCTCTGGTCTTTGCATTGAGCCTGCGAATAGGAAAGTCCGTATTTCTGTACTTCGATGGTAAGCTGCCCAAAATCTATTTGCAGATCGGCCTTTCCGCCTGTTTCTTTATTGGTCCGTTTCTGTACGGTTTCGTCAGTTCGGCCGTGAAGCCAGTGGAGAAAATGCCGCGTCGCTGGTCCGCAGGGCTGCTTTTCCTGTTAGCCCTCATTCTTGTAATAGACATAGGCTGGCCCTATTCAGCAAATCCTGCGCTCTGGAAAACGTATATCATCCGGGGGATCTACTTTCAATGGTTTGTTTTCATCGTTGCGGCGGGTTTTGTGGCCCGGGATATCCTGCAAAAGTTATCGGCAAGATCCTATCAGATGAAGGCTTCGGAAGTCTGGATCGCGGTCATTTACATGGCTAATGTCCTGATATTCTTCCTATACTTTTCCTCCATGATCGATGCACCTTACGCACCGTATATCAGCGGATCGATCGCTTTTTCGCTGGTACTGTATCTCATTGTGGCCATCATTTTATATCGCAACAGGACCGACGAACTTTTCCTGATCCAGGCTGCGCGGCCGGTTGCCAGGAAGCTCAGCGAATCGGATACCCGGCTCTGGCTTGCGAAGCTTGACAAGCTGATGCGGGAACAATCGGTGTACACCAATGCTGACCTGAAACTAGGCGACTTGTCAAAAGAAATTCAGATCTCAGCCCACCAGCTTTCGCAATTATTGAATGATGAACTGGGTAAGAATTTTACGACTTACGTCAATGAGTTCCGGATCGAAGAAGCTTGCCGGATACTTTCCTCAGATTATCGGTTCACGCTCGAAACGGTAGGTTATGAAGTGGGTTTCAATTCAAAATCAACCTTTTTTGTGGCTTTTAAGAAGTTTAAAGGCGTAACACCGGCCGTTTTTCAGCAGCAGCAAACGCAGACGGCGCTCACAAAACCAGGTGTGAATTTATAAAAACGTACTCCTGATTCGAGATTTCTGAACTTCGCAGCCGGATTTCCAGCGGATTTTTGTCAAAAAAAACCAACGAAAATCTATTCCATGCGACCCGTACGAATTCTGTTAGTCACACTTGCATTCACCTGTTTTTCAATCACCAGCTCCATTGCCCAGGAAAGCTTCTCGATATCAGCCAAAGTAGTCGACACGAAACAGCAGGCTATTCCGGTGACAGCCCGGGTATTATTACCCGCCGATTCCAGCCTGATCACCGGCAAGTTATTCGAAACCGGCCATGTCCAAATCCCGCAGATCGCACATTTGAAAGTCTTGCTGAAACTGTCGTCAGTAGCATTCACGGACACCACCTTTTTCATTGAAAGTAACGGTCGGCAGGAAGTGGATTTGGGGAATATTATTTTGAAAGAGCAAAGTCAGCTGCTCGACGAAGTGCGGGTCACAGGACAGCCGCCGCTCGTGAAATACGGGAAAAATGGTAGTATCGAAGTGCAGGTACCCGGCACTTTGCTGGCCGGGAGCAGCACTGTGATGGAGCTGTTGGAAAGATCGCCGGGTCTGTCGGTCACGGACGGGAGGATTTCGTTTATCGGGAAAGGTGAGGCGATCATTTTCCTGAACAACCGGCCGATTACCATTGAGCAACTTGCGGCTATTGCGGTAAACCAGATCCTTAGAGTTGAGATCCTGGCTAACCCATCTTCGCGGTACGACGCGGAGGGGAAGGCCGTGATCAATATCATCATAAAATCGCATCGCCAGGCGGGAGTAGCAGGCTCGGCGACGCAGCAGTATTCGTATTCGGATTATGCCGGCGGGGAAAGTAATTCACTTTTTGATGTGAATTATATGAAAAACAAAATAGCACTTGCGGCCAATTTCGGGTTGCTAGCGGGGAAGAACAGGGAAGTTTTGTACACAACCCGCACGCGCCCGAATCCGGAAGAATACCTGCGATCCGAGCTTACTACGGACTGGAAACGCAAATATGACGATTTTGTCAATATGGGGCTGGGCGTACAATATGACGTGAATGCGCGGTCGGGGTTTTCGCTGAGCTACCGCGGGAATTTCGACGACCAGCGCGGCAGCCAGGAAAGTCGCAACAGGATCACCACTATTTCGGAAAGTAATCTATACCGGAGTTATATCAATAAGAATGAAGACCGCAGAAATCATTCCTACATTCTTAATTACAATAACAAGCTAGATTCTGCGGGATCTGCACTGTTTATCGGCAGCCAATACACCCGCTACCGAACTGCTACAAATGACCTGATCAATGAGAATAACCTCGTAAATGACAATGAGTTAACAAAGGTGATCAGGAATGAAGTGGCGCAGGATATTTCTATTTCCAGCACCCAGGCTGATTTTACAAAAGTATTGAATGGCGACAGGCGGCTCGAAGCGGGCGTGAAGTTTAGCTATGCGAATAATAACTCGGGAACTGATTTTCTGGTAGGGGACGAAACGGGCGTTTTCGAGCCGGACACTGAGCTTTCGAGTAATTTCAAATACAAAGAAATGCTGCCTGCGGCTTATCTGAATTACAATACGACACTCGGAAAAAGTGTAAACGTGGCGGTCGGGCTGCGTGGGGAGTGGACGCATTTCAACCTCAATACCACCGCTGGAAAAGGTCAGGTAATTACATCTTCCTATCTCAATATTTTCCCTAATATCTTTTTAAGCAAAAGTCTGACGGAGCGCCTGAAAGTCCGGGCATCCTACGTTTCCAAGATCACAAGACCTCGGTACCAGGCACTTAATCCGTTTGTGATCTATCAGGACCCGTTTACAACCATTGAAGGTAACCCAACCCTGAAACCCGAAAAGATCCACGCTTTTGAGCTCGGGGCCAATTGCGGCGCTCTCGATGTTCGCGCGGGATTTAACTACACGGTCGATCCGCTGAGTGCTGCCGCATTGCGCGGCACCAAGCCAAACAGCTATGTTTTAAAAGCCCTGAACCTGCAAAAAGACTACACGTTTCTGACCTCCGTATCTTATTCGCTCAATCTCAGCTGGTGGAATTCGACCAATACAGCGACGGTCACATATAGTAAATCCATTGATAATCAGTTTGATTTCGTGTTTTTTAGTCCAAAACCACAAATCTACCTGTATAGCAGCAATACCTTCAATGTTCGTAATCTGTTCAAAGTTCAGGTGCTCGCCTGGTACCTCGGCGACAGGTACTATGGACTTTACTACAATAAAAACCGGTCGACGGTGACGCTTGGGATAGAGAAAGCTTTTTTTGCAAATGCATTCACAATGAGATTTACAGCCAACGATATTTTTCATCAAACCAATGCAGCCGGGACTTATAGCGTCGGGCAGACAGATATTTACTTTGACCGCTCATTTTCAACAAATTATTTCAGACTCGCCGCGACCTATCGTTTTGGTAAATCTGCGAAAGTAACTTTCAACAGCAGGTCTACCGGGGAGGCCGAAAACAGCCGGGCGAGGTAAACAGGCACGATTATATTCCTTTACTATTGCCGGTACAGTTTCGGGCAATAGTTGATTTTACGATGGAAATAGAGGATTTCAGGCAGAATAAGACGATCCCGCGGGTGATTGAAGCGGAGGTATTAAAGGCGCTCTCTTTTTACCCCGAATTGAAAGAGACCGAAATTCATTTCTTGTTCAAAAAGAAGATCAAAGGATCGGTGATGCAGGCGCAGCCGCGGATCAGTTCCATGTTCGGGGGCAAGCGGGCTTATCAGATCAATATCAGCGCGTTATTCCAGCTCACTAACTCGGCGATCCCCATTCACCAGATCCCGCCGGACATTATGGTCGGCTGGATCGGGCATGAACTGGGGCATGTGATGGATTATGAAAACCGGGATACGTTCGGCATGATCCGGTTTGGAATTGGTTACCTTTTTTCTACCAGGTTTGTAAAGAAAGCCGAGCGCGTGGCCGATACGTTTGCGGTAAGTCATGGTTTGGGTAAATACATTCTCAGCACGAAACATTTCATCCTCGACCACACTTTCCTTCCCGAAAAATACAAGCAGAAAATTGCCCGCCTGTATCTTTCGCCGGACGATATCGTAGAGCAGGTCCGGAAACTGGAAGCGAAGGAACAGGGGTTAACCTAGGTTTTTTTCCACAAAAGCAGCGAATTCAAGGAAATCCTCCTCTTTCATCACGCGTGGAATTTTCACCTGCCCGCCTTTCTTTTTTGTTTCCTCACTCCATTTGTAAAAGAGCTCCTCAGGTATCAGTTCCACTTCCACGCCTTTCAACGCTCGGCTGCGGGCTACCTTATAGTTTTTATTGTTTTCGGATAAAGTCGCATCCAGCGACTCCGCGACTTTCACCTTGTCCGGGGTTTTATCGCAACTCAAAAACCACTTGTGAATGTACTCATCGCCCCGGTGCACGGCTGCTACAATGAATTCTTTCACTACCACATCATATTCCTGCTCGATCACGCGCAGTCCGTCATTCATTTGGTTCACAGAAAGTTGTGAGCCAACTACATTGAGAAAATGCTTGGTCCGGCCGGTGATCCTGATCTCCGCCCGCGCTTTGTTGGTAATGGTAACCGTATCGCCAATCATATAGCGCCACGCGCCGGAAACGGTCGACAGCAGCAGTACATACTCGACATTTTCTTCGGCGTCGGCCAGGGATAGCACAGTGCCGCCGGGTTTTACCAACCCATTTTCATCCACATTGTCGCCGTTAAATGGGACGAATTCGTAAAAAATTCCATTGTTAGGAAAAAGCGCCATCGAAGAAGTGTCAGGCCGCTTTTGAATCGCAATAAAACCTTCGGAAGCGAGGTAGGTATCTATGTAAATGAGCGGTTTTGCAAAAAGCCTTTCCAGACTTTTCCGGTAAGGTTCGAAAGCCACGCCACCCGTGGTGTAGACCATCAGATTCGGCCAGATCTCGTGAATATTGTTGAGTTTGTGATAACTGATAATCTCTTTTAACATCAGCTCAATCCATGACGGAATACCCGACAAGCAGCCAATATCCCAGTTAGGCGCTTCTTCCGCGATCCTTTTTACCTTTTCATCCCAATCTGAAATGGCGGCGATTTCCGGCCCGGGCTTGTAAAATCCGCCAAACCACGTCGGCAGGTTACTTGCACTGATCCCGCTGATCTCACCTTCCTGGTGATCGTCTTTTTGGATCAGGTTGGTGCTGCTGCCGAGCATTAAGATTTGTTTGGTAAAAAAATCACCCGGCAAATTGAATGCACCGATCGTAGCGATCTCCGACATACCGGCTTTGCGAATGCAGCCCAGCATTTCGTCTGTAACGGGAATGTATTTACTATTGCTGGTGGTTCCGCTGCTGAGCGCAAAATAGCTCTGTCCGCCCGGCCAGGTCACATTCTGGTGTCCTTCCAGCAGGAAGTGCCACCATTCACCAAATATTTTATCGTAATCGTGAACCGGAACCCGGTTTTGGAATTCGGAGATGATATCGTCGCTTTCGAGGATTTCGGAGAATTGATATCGCTTTCCGAAAGCAGTAAGTTTTGCCGTTTCCAGCAGGGTTTTAAGAACGTCTTTTTGCGCTTCCACCGGTTCCGGATCACTGATGATCCTGCCCGTGAAATCAAGCGCTTTTTTGATAAGCTCGCCGATTACAGCCATATATGCACGAATTTCTTTCTAGGTGATGTATTCGCAACATCAAAAAGTCGTGCCATTTGACCTGCAACCGGCTATGCTTTCTATTTGAGATTAATGCTCTTGAAGTCGCGCGTCAGGTCAGTGAGCGATTGTTCTATCCCCATTCTTTCAAGCGAAGAGGCGCCGACAAATCCGTGCACGTCGGTTTTGCTGAGTATTTCACGCACATCGTCGGGGGTATTCACAGGTCCGCCGTGCGCGAGGAAAAAAATATCAGGGTTCACTTCCCGTCCCGCATCCGCGATCGCCTGGGTACGCTCAATCGCGTAATCCATGGAAACAGCCGCGCCCGTCACACCGATTGAACCGCCTACGGTCGTGCCTACATGCGCCACAATCGCGTCCGCGCCCACTTCCGCCATTTGCCGCGCCTCTTCCGGCGTAGCTACATATACGATAGAAAACAAGTCCATCATCGTCGCTAGTCTGACCATTTCAACTTCTTTGGCAAAGCCCATTCCCGTTTCTTCCAGAACCTGCCGGAAGTGACCATCCACAATGCAGTGGGTAGGGAAGTTATTGACTCCGGAAAATCCCATTTCTTTCACTTTCAGCAAATGGTGCCACATTCTGCGCCTGGGATCCGAGCCGTGCACACCGCATATCACCGGAATTTCTTCGACTACCGGCAATACTTCAAACTCACCGATTTCCATCGCTACTGCATTCGCATCGCCGTAAGCCATTAACCCGGCAGTAGAGCCGTGGCCCGACATTCTGAATCTTCCTGAGTTGTAAATGATGATCAGGTCCGCGCCACCTTTTTCGATGAATTTGGCACTGATCCCCGTTCCCGCGCCCGCTGCGATGATCGCTTTTCCCTCGTCGAGGGTCTTTTTCAGGCGGTCTCTAACTTCCTGTTTTGTGTAAGGATTTCCCTTACCGGTCCATTGGTTCGGCATATTATATGGTATTAATACTTAAATTTTAAGCTTTTTTTTTGCAAAAGTAACAGCAGATTGTTAACCAGCGTCTCTGCAAATGCAGGATCGTTGATATGCAGGTCGGACTCGATCACTTCCACGTGGTCGGCCGCGTGTGTTTTGATCGAATCAAACAGGGCTGCGTCTGCGTCTGGCTGGTAAAATATCCCGCCTTCCGAGTCTACCTGCGAAATACCGCGCAATGGGATAATGATCGAAGCCGGTGCCAGCGAGGGGCTCACCCTTTCCGCCAGCCGCTGACCGAGTATTTCATTTTCTTCCACATTCGTGCGCATCAGCGTCACGTCGGGCGCCCAGCTGTACAGTTGCCGGTTTTTGTATTGGGTAGGTATAGTGTCCAAATGAGCGAAATTGACCATATCCAGACAGCCGGGCACGACTATCTGCGGCAAACCCATTTCGGTAGCGGCGGTAAGCCGGGTAGGTCCGGCGCTGCAAATCCCGCCGCAAAGATCGTCGGCCAGCTCGGTCGTGGTCACGTCGAGTACCGCGTCGAAACTTCCTTCGCGGATCAGCGCTTCCATGGTTTTGCCGCCCACACCCGTAGCATGAAAGGCGAGTACTTCATAGCCTTGTTTGTTCAGCAGTTCGGTGCATTTGTCCACGCAGGCGGTCGTATTCCCAAACATACTGATCGCGATGCAGCCGGCGGTTTCGCTGTTTTCCGTTGGGGGCACATTCGCCATCGCGCAAATCGCCGCCGCCGCCTGCGCCACAAGCCTTTTGAGAATATGGTTCGTGCCCGCCACATCTACTACCGAGGGTATTAAGGTAATATCCTTGTCGCCGATCTGCCGGGAAAGGTCTTTGGAAGCCACGGTGCTGAGGCAGAGTTTGGGAATACCGAATGGAATTTGTTGCATAGCGGCGAGGGTAATATAAGTACCCCCGCCGCCGCCCATGCCGATCGCCGCCTTCACTTTTCCTTCTTCCACGAGCCGGCCGACGATCTGTGCGGCCCCGCGCCCCATGATATCCATCGCTTTTCCACGGTCGCGCTCCGAGCGGAGCAATGCGAGATCATAACCTCCTTCGACCGCGACAGCCTCGGCTTCAAAGTCAACATGAAACGCGTCGGTTGTACCGAAAATGCCCGTATTGATCGCAATGATCTGTTCGTTTTGGGCGAGGATCTGTTGTCGGAGAAAGGTGAAAACGTCGCCTTTTGTATCAAAACAACCCAGCAACAATATGTACTTTTCGTTTGAAAACATATTCATGCATCAATTTTTAACCTCAAAATCAAAAACTACCACCCGTTCCAGATTGG
Source organism: Dyadobacter sp. CY343 (assembly GCF_021390335.1). Taxonomy (GTDB): domain Bacteria; phylum Bacteroidota; class Bacteroidia; order Cytophagales; family Spirosomataceae; genus Dyadobacter. Next base: position 273,122 of record NZ_JAJUXK010000003.1, read on the forward strand.
GTACCACCACATCTTTCGCGAGCTCATGCACGGGGTGGGGCAGGTAGGCGTCGCGGGAAGCCGGACTGTCAAATGTCATCACGAATCCGTGCGTAAAACCATCGTTCATGCCCTCCGGACTTTCGTAAGGCCCGTGTTCCATGTCAAGAAGCCCCGGGATCTGCCCGACCATTTCCATCATAGTTTTAAAACAATGTACGATTTGTTCCTCCGTAACCGAATTTTTAAACTGAAAAACCCCGAAATGCCTGACCATAATTTTTATTTTAATGTTTTAATGTAGGAAAGTAAATCAGCTACCTGCTTGTCTGAATAGCTGTCGATCAGCCCTTTGACCATAAAAGAGCGACCGCCGAGAAAACTCTGGCTTTTGATCGCCGCCGCTTCCACAAAAACCTTGGCGCCGCCCATAAATGCGAGTGTAGTACCCTGGTTATCCCGGTTCACGAGGTAGCCTTCCACGCTGGTCCCATCCTTCTTATTTACCCGATAAACTGCATAACCCGACTCCACAGCCGCATCCGGATCCAGGATCGCCGTAAGAAGCGCCTCGTTTTCCCGATTTGCCGATCCGTCCAAAGCAGGGGCGATATTCTGGCCTTTGCTACCGACCTGGTGACACGCAAGGCATGTTTGAAACAATACCTTCCCAGCCTCCGCATTCCCGCCGTTTTTCTCTGCCACGGTCATATATTTCGTAAGCTTACCCTTGAACTCTTTCTTCTTTTCCTCGTCGCGTTTCTTCACACCCTCCATGATCGAGATACTGCGCTTGTCGTTTTTGTTTGCATTCAAAATGCGTTCGGCTGCTGGAAGGTCGAATGCGGAAAGATCTAATAGCTTCTTTTCGTGCATCGAAACCAACAACTCTGCGCCCTGGCTGGAAGCCGACAGGATCGAGGCGAGTTCAGTTTTTTCATTCTGGGTCAATTCAGGTACCCATTTCAGCGAAGCCTGCTTGCCTGCGGCGGGGTCGGTTTTCGATAAACTGTTTAATGCGGCTGCGCGGATATCGAAGCTCATTTTCTTGTCCTGCACCACCTTCGCGAATACGGGCTGGTTCTGCTTTGGACTTACTTCCATGGCTTTCAAGGCGAGGCGCAAAGTATTGTCAGGCAGCTGGTCGCTGATCATCCCGGCCACCGCTGCGCTCGATTGCTCGATCTTAAACCGGCCGATCGCGTCGAGTGCCAGGTCTTTGTCGGCCTGGGTGTTGCCTCCCAGTAAAGTTTTGACCGGCGCGGCCAGTATCGCAGCCATTTCCGGCGATTGTACCTGCGATTGGTTCTGCAAAGCGAACGTAATGTACGTTTTCGCATTCGCCGGATCAGCGGTCAACTGCTTCATGTTCTGGTGAATATCACTGTTTTTGAGCATTCCCGCCATACTCACAAAAGTAGATTCATCCAGTACGGACATTTCTGCTTTTGGCCAGAATTGCAGGAACGCAGTTTCGCGCTGTCCTTCCGGTAAAGCCTGTACCGCCCAAAGCATATTGACCGCCGGCACATTCGCGGCAGCCGGTGAGCTGATGAATTGCTGCAATGCCGCTGGCGATTGCTCCAATGCTTTTCTTGCCAAAAACCTTTCAAAACGCCGCTCGTAACTACCGCCCATTGCGTTGCCCGGTAATTCGGGTTTGGAGGCTTTCGCGAGTATTTCAATCACAGTTTGGTCTGCATTTCCGGAGTCAGTAAGCGTGCGGATCACCTGCGAGCGTACCGTCGGATCTTTGTCTTCGATCAGGTTTTTAGTCAGCGCAGCGATTTCTGCCGGTTTCAATGAAAAGCTGTTCAGTGAGCGGATTGCCTCGCGCTTAAGATCGGATGAAGAAGCCTGCAAAAGTTTTGCTATCAGCGCAGCATCGTATTTTTTAATTCCTTCCAAAGACCATAATGCATGAATCCGCGCGACCGGATCGGCGCCTTCGTCTCCCGCGGTAGCGATCAGCTCAGGCGCGAGCTTCGAAGTTTCGGCGATAGGGCGATCAGAGATCTGGTGCCAGGCTGCGCGTTTTTCCCAAAGTGAAGGGGATTTGAGGTAACCTGCCAGATCTTCGGTTTTTATTTTGTAAAAATCGGGCACCTCGCGCGGCTGCTGACTTACGTGCCTGATCCGCCAGATCCGCCCGTGCGTTTTGTCGCGGTCGGGGTGAGTGGTCGGTAACTCGTTGTGTGACACGATCTTGTTGTACCAGTCGGCAATATAAAGACAGCCGTCGGGCCCAAACTCCATATTCACGGGCCTGAACCAATCATCCTCCGAGGTTAGCAAATCCGGCAAGTGGCTGGAAGTGACGGTACCATCCTCATTACGTACCATTTTCACCGCATTGATCGAGCTGGTAATAGGGTTTGCCAAAAAGGCTACATCCTTGTATTCAGCTGGAAAAGTACCGGAAGCATCGTCGGGAAAAGCTGTTCCCGAAATCCCCGTTCCGCCTACTCTGAAACTGTGCAGCGGTGGCATAAATGGCTGGTACGGGCGCAAACGATCATTCCCGATACCCGGAAAACCAACGCCCGGTTCCAGCTGCACGACCGAATAGCCGAGGTCATTTGCTTCCGAACCATACCATTGTCCATTGTGGCGTAACTGGAAACCCCAGATATTATTGAGCCCCGAACTCACCAGCTCTACCTTTTTTCCATCCAGTGAAAACCGCGCGATCTTGCTGAAATCAATCTTGGCTTTTGCGTCGCTTTTGAGCGAAGTCACCTCGCCTTTATTCAATCCACCGTGACTGAAATGGATCCAGTCGCCCGGCCCGCGCACCAGCGTATGCGCCATTGTATGCGTGTCGGTAAAGCCAAATCCGGTAAGCAGCGGGTCGCGCTGGTCGGCTTTTCCGTCGCCATTTGCATCATTCAAAAAGAACATTTCGGAACCCTGCGCCACGTAAACGCCCGATTTGTAAGGCAGGATACTCATCGGGATCGTCAGTCCGTCCGCCCAGATAGTCGCTTTCGCGGGTGTTTTTTTGTAAAGGTCCGAAATCACGATGATCTTGTCGGTACCCTTGGTTTTTCCCTGATAAAGATCGAGAATTCGCTTGAAACTGGGGTGCGTTTTTTGCTCTTCCTGGTTGTCCATCAGCCGCAGCAGGTCATTCCACTGGATATCGGCAATAGGGTCGAGCGGGTACATTCTGGCTGTTTGAGTCCAGAGCCGCCCCGCGTCGTCGAAGGTCAGGTCCACCGGGTTAACAATACTGTCGCGCTCGCTGGCGACCAGCTCGATCACGAAGCCGGGCGCTAACTTAAATCCCGCCATTTCCTGTTCGGGCGTGTTGACTTTCGTCCGTACCGACTGGGTTTTATCTTTTTTCTGCGCGTAACTGCTGTCGGGCAGGCAAAGCGCTATTATAACCGCGAATGCCGCAGTGAATTTTTGTAGCCTCATAAATAAGTGGATTTGCTGTTACAGGATCAAATGTTTTTACAGCTCGGTGAGCACCAGGTCGCGAAATTCGACCTGGGCTACTCCGCCGCTGTGTATTTGCACTGCTATCACACCTTTTTGGGGCATTTTCTGGTCTTGCTCGGTGTAATCGCAGGTTTTAACGCCATTGATATACAGCTCGTGCCGGTTGCCTTTGCAGCGGATAATATACGTATTCCAGTCATTTTCTTTTAAAACGTGGCTAAGCGTTTTCAGGTCGCCTCCGACCAGTTTGCCGCGGCGGTGCTCATCGTAAATATCGCCCCAATAGCCCGTACCGATATCGGCCTGGTACCCTACCATTTTACCACCCTCGATCACCGATCTGTACTGGATACCGCTGTTGATCATACCCGTTTTTGCATCACCGGTGAGCCGGAACAGGCAGCGGAATTCGAAATCGCCGTATTCTTTGGTTGTAAAAAGGTACCTGTTCGCGTCGATCTTGTTTTTGCCGTCGCCGCTTTTCAGAGAGCTGTCGGCCGCTGTCCAAAGCTTCATTTCAGCGGGTTCGATCGTTCTCCATCCGGTCAGGGTTTTTCCGTCAAAAAGAGAAACCGTTTTCTCGGTTGACTGACCGGATACATTCCAGCAAATGCAGGCAAATGCGAGTTGCAGCAGCAGTGTTTTATTTTTAAATAAGCTCATTTTCAAAAATTTAATTTGTTGTTACCACTTCGGATGCTGCACCAATGTGCCGCCAGACTTGTCTATCTCGGATTGTGGGATCGGGAAAAAGTCATGCTTTCCGTCCACATATTTGAAGAAATTGCCGCCCCATTGCGGGTTGATCTTCGTATCGTTCTGCCAGCGGTCCTTCGATCTTAAAAAGCTGCCGGCAATACCCCATCTACGCAAATCGAATGCAATTTTTCCCTCGAAAGTAAATTCAACCCTTCTCTCGTGGCGGATCGCTTCGAATACCTGCGCTTTGTTGAGGCTCGTAGCCAGTGGCGGCATATTCACCGACGGCCGAGCGCGAACCTGATTAATATAAGGTACCGCCGCTGCCGGACTGCCTGTTTCATTCAAAACCTCAGCATACATAAGCAGTACCTCGGCGTAGCGGTACAAAGCGAAATTCGCAGAGGTATGCCACGGATAGTTCTGTTCGATTTCAGCGCCCGTTTTTCCCGAGATCACCCACTTTTTCAATGCAAAGCCGGTTCCGTTCACTACGTCTTTGAATATCTGACCTTCAAAATTGTCGCCTTTGCGAAAGATCGAATAGGTGAGGCGCGGATCTTCTTTGGGTGTTTTTTCATATTCATTCACCAGATCCTGGGTTGGTCGGATCCAGCCCCAGCCGCCGCCCGGCACATATCCTTCTCCGTTTGGCGCACTGTAAGTAGTCGAAAAGTTGCCCAGGTTTTTACCGGTATTCGCTTTGTATTGTATTTCAAAAATGGATTCACTGTGGTTTTCAACCGAACCGTCGAACAATGCCGAATAGGAATTCAGTAGTTTGAATTTGCCCGAGTTGATCACCGTTTCCAGGAGCGGCTTGGCCTGCGCCCATTTTTTCTCCCACAAATAAAGCTCTGCCAGTACGGTTTTAGCTGCATAAGAAGTTGCGCGGCCCAGGTTCGCATCGTCGTAAGTGTCGGGCAGGGTGGAAGCTTCGAGCAGGTCTTTTTCAGCCTGGTCAAATAGCTCCTGCTGCGTCGATTTAGGTATCAGTAAATCGTCGATACCGAGTGTTTTGGTCACCAGCGGCGCGTCACCATACATTTTGGCGAGGCGCAGCATCCACCAGCCGCGCAGGAAATAGGCTTCTTTGATCAGCCGGCCTTTCAGAGCTTCGTCCATTTCAATAGCGGGGATTTTTTCCATTGCCTGATTGGATCGGTAAATGCCTTCGTAGATCTGAAACCACTGATTGGACAATTCCCCGTTATTGGGCTGCAAAGTATATTGGTAGATCTGGTTCCAGGCCACACCGTCGGGATGAGGCTCGGCGTCGGAACTCTGAATATCTCCCCACATATCCATTCCCGTCGTATTGCTCGTACTTCCGCCGGTATGATAGGCCAGAATTGCATTATAGCAAGCCACCACAGCCGCATTTGCATCATCGGCGGTGGTATAAAATCCGTCCTGCGACACCGAGCCGATCGGTTCCAGGTTCAGTTTGTCGTTGCAGCCGCCCGCCAGCACAGCCAGCAGCGCGATCGTAAAAGTGAGTTTTTTCATTCGTATATAATGGATACGTTGCTGATAGTTATTGTTAAAAACCGAGGTTCAATCCCATGTAAAGCGAGCGAGCAATAGGGTAGGCGGTCGCATTCGTTTCCGGGTCAAAACCTGGGTATTTGGTGAATGTGAGCAGATTTTGTCCGGCTATAAACAGCCTGATCTTGCCCAATCCCGCCTTTTTGATCGCCTCACCCGAAAAGTCGTAACCCAGCTGCACGTTTTGTATGCGGATATAATCCTGACTTCTCACCCAGAAATCCGAAGAGCGGGAGTTGTTGTTCGGATCACCACCGATAATCCGCGGCACGTAGTTGCTCGTTCCAGGCCCCGTCCAGCGATCGGCCCACATGATATTGGTCGATTCTGCGGCGCGTGCGGCTGCAAACCCGCTGGCGAAAATGTTCTGATACCTGCCAAAATCGCCCGTCACAGATACTGCGAAATCGAAGTTTTTGTACCGTGCGCTGCCATTGAAACCGATGATCTGCTTTGCCAGGAAATCGCCGATATAGGTCCGGTCTTTGTCATCAATAACATTATCTCCATTCAAATCCTTGAACTTGATATCACCGGGCTGCGCGTTGGGCTGCAAAGGTGAGGCCGCGATTTCGTCCGTGGTCTGGAAGATCCCATTGTGCACATAACCGTAAAATGAGTTGATCCCATGACCTTGCGAAGTGCGCGTTTCAACACCGCCCTGGCCGCCGCCCGCCTGGATAATGTCCAGCCCCTTGTCCAGTTTGGTCACCTCGTTTTTATTGATCGTGATATTGAAACCCAGGTTGTAAGTGAAATTCTGGTCAAATGCGCTGCCACGGTAATCGACTGTAAATTCCATCCCGCTGTTGCGCACGCTGCCTATGTTCTGATAAGGATAGGTGGCCAGTCCCGAAATGCTCGGAAGCGGCACTCGCACCAGTACGTCGGAAGTGCGGCGGTCGTAATAGTCGATGATAAAGCCCAGTCTGTCCTGGAAAAGGTTGAATTCGAGTCCGGCGCCGGTGGTAGTTGTTTTTTCCCAGGATATATTGCGGTTGGCCAGTGCGGTCGGGCCTGCTCCTGAAACGACATTTTGAGAAGAACCAAAATTGTAGAACAGACTGTAATCGATCAGTGACTGGTAAGGGTATATCCCGACGTCCTGATTGCCAAGTACGCCATAACCCGCCCGGAGCTTCACGTAGCTGACTGGGCCCAATTTACCGGAAATAAATTCTTCATTTGAAAGCACCCAGCCGGCTGATACAGAAGGGAATATCCCCGTCCGGTTGCTCTTTTCAAAGCGGGAGGACTGGTCGATCCGAATGCTCGAAGACAACAGGTATTTTTCTTTAAATGCATAATTAAGACGTCCGAGATACGATTGCAATGCCCATTCCGTGAAGTTACCGCGGGCCAGATCGTTGGAAGTGGCGGCGTCCAATACTTGCAGGTTCTCATCATTTCTGCTGAATGTATTCCTGAATGCCCGCACAAATTCATACCGCTCATTCTGGAAAGTATAACCCGCCATCAGGTCCACGTGGTGATTGGTGCCGAAGGTTTTGCCGTAGGTCAGGATGTTATCGATAATGTAATTTTTCGTGCTGTTCACCTGTCTGTTCAGCGTAGCGATCCCGTTGGAATTACCCAGTCCGAAGTTGTAGGAAGGCACGAAGTTCTTGATATCCAGATTGATATATTCGGCCCCGATACTGGTTTTGAATTTCAGGCCCGGAACGATCTCGTATTCAGCATACAGATTACCCAATAAGCCAAGTCTGTTATCGACGTTTGTCCGCTCGAATGCGTACACCAGCGGCGCGGTCATAGTAGTCGGCTGACCTGCGCGGTCGGCGATTCCGTAGCTTCCGTCGGGATTGTAAGGCAGCACATTCGGGGCGTAGATAAGCGCCGCATTCACGGCACCCTGCGGGTCGCCTTGCTTCAATGCGCCGTAACTGAACCCGAAGCTGCTTCCGATTTTCAGTCCTTTCAGTGGCTGAATGTCATTATTTACACGAAAGTTCGCGCGACTGTATCTGGAATTAAGTACAATGCCGTCGCCTTTGTAGTAGCTCATCGTGATTGCGTGCAAGTTCTTTTCCGTACCGCCGCTGAAAGAAAGGGAATAGTTCTGTTTGCCTCCCGTGCGGAAGATTTCATCCTGCCAGTTAGTACCTTTTCCGAGTGAAGCCGGATCAGCATAAGGCGCTTCTTTGCCCTGATTGACATAAAAATCATTCACCATCGCGCCATAAGTAGCCGCGTCCACGGTACCAATTTTGTTGATCGGCCGGTCGAAGCTGTACATGGATTGAAAGCTGATCACTTCCTTGCCAATAGACCCTCTTTTGGTAGTGACCAACACTACACCATTCGCGCCGCGCGAACCGTAGATGGCCGCAGAAGAAGCGTCTTTCAGTACGGTTACCGATTCAATGCTGTTCGGGTCGAGGTCGGTCAGGCCGCCGCTTGTGATAATACCGTCGACTACCACCAGCGGGGAAGCACTTGCTCCGAAACTGCCCATTCCGCGGATCCGGATCTCGGCACCTGCACCGGGGCCGCCGTTCGTCTGGCGAACATTCAAGCCCGCTACTTTTCCCTGCAATGCCTGCGCCAGGTTCGGTACCGCCTGATTTTCAGTTTGTTTGCTCGATACCAATCCCACCGCGCCGGTCAGGTCCGTTTTCTTGATCGTACCATATCCGATTACGACTACTTCGCTCAGCGCCTTGATATCACCCAGCAGCTGCACATTCACTTCCGTGCGGCTGCCGGCCACAATTTCCTGACTGATATAACCTACGAAGCTGAAAATCAGTGTGGTATTCTCGTCGCTCACATCCAGACTATACCTTCCCTGAGCGTCGGTAGTAGTACCGCTCTGGGTTCCTTTCAGTAATACGCTCACCCCTGGAAGACCGTCGCCCCGATCGTCAGACACCTTTCCCGCGATGGTATGCAGTAATTTGACCTTCACAGCCGGAATCAGCAGGCTTTCTTCCTTCGCCCGGACTTCTTTTCTGATCACAATGCTTTTGTTGAATATCTTGTAAGACAGCGGCAAGTCTTTCAGCAGCTGGTTCATAGTCTGATCAATAGACGCATTTCTGATATTCAGACTGACTTTTAATCCTTTCGGAATATCGAGTTTATCGTATAGGAACAGGTATTCTGTCTGCTTTTCAATAGCAGTGAGCGCGACTTCCAGCGGAACGTTTTTTTCGTTCAGCGAAATTTTCTGACTAAATCCATTGGCCGCTACCTGAGATAACGTCGCCACCAGCAGAAACGTGATTAGTTTCATTGTCAAGATCAGTCTGGGAGGCACGGATATGATGCTGCATCCCCCTTTCTGTGGTAAAAGGTTTAATTGCATATATTTGTAAGGTTTAGATAAACTGTAATAGACTTTGTCACAAAGGGCTTTTCGCACTATCTGGACTTTCCGGGGAGATGTTCGCAGCATCTTCCCTTTTTAATGTCCGGCAGTGCAGATGGAGCAATTACGAAGGCGCTTTTCTCTTGGCTTTCATAGTTTTTAGATTTAGGAATAGAATCATTCAATATTAACGATATACTGTATACGCAGCTTTCTTGTCACATCTTTACAACCACTTTATTCTGCTCGACCCTGGCATTTACTCCGGCATACCTGAGCATATTCAGCAGTTCGGAGATATTTACGTTTCTGGAAACCTTGCCGGTAAACTGCCGCTTTGGAATTTTACCCTCATAGTTCACATCGATGTCGTACCACCTGGCTGCCTGCCGCATAATCTCCTCAATTCCAGAATCTTTGAAGTAGAATAAGCCATTTTTCCAGGCAATTTCCCGGTCAATATCAACTGCGGCTGTCTGGATTGCACCGTTGGCCGAAATCGTCGCCTGCTGGCCGGGTGTAAGCTTTTTCGAGCCTTTTTTATTCCGCAATTTCACCGAGCCTTCAACAAGCGTAGTCTTCAATGCACTTTCGTCCTTGTAAGCCATGATATTGAAGCTGGTACCCAGTACTTCTACCTCAGAAGTACCGAATCTGACTCTAAATGGTCTTTTCCTATCTTTCGTTACCTCAAAATAGGCTTCACCCGATATCTCGACTGTGCGGTTATTGTTGGCGAAAACTGTCGGGAAGCGGATCGAGGAAGATGCATTCAGCCACACTTTACTTCCGTCGTGGAGGGTAACCTGGTATTGCCCGCCTTTGGGTGTGGAAAGTCTATTGCTCTGATTATTAGTTTCTTGTAAATTTTCCGAAACTGCGACCCGAAGTTTTCCGTCGTCGGTCTTCGTGAAGTTGGCTGCGCCGTGACTGCCCAGCAGCCCGTTGGCGGCACTGTCAAGCGGAATTTGACGACCGTCTGACAAGGAGAGCATTGCCCTGTTGCCACCGGGTGGAATGTCAGTGACCTGCCGCCCGGTGACCGCAACCTCCGGGGCTTTTTCGGGTCGGTTTTTCAGCCAGTAAAGCGAAAATCCGGCGATGATCAGCAGTGAAGCTGCTGCATAGCGCAGCCACCGCATCGGACGCACTTTTTCTTGTTCCTCCTCTTCCTCGTGCTGGTTTTCAGCTGTTTGTAAAATGGAATGGAGCATTTTGCCGCTCTCTTCTTCCGAAAATTCCTTTTCATCCGGATGCAAACTTTCCCAGGCATTTCTAATCAGCGCGGCGAGCGTCTCGTCGTTTTCTGACATCCTGATCAGGTGCATCAGCTCATTCGTTTCCGGATCCGTTGCCAGCCCGGAATAGTATCGACTGAATAGCAGCGCCAGCCTGGAAGAGGATGTTTCCATACTAAAAAGCATTTAGGATTTGTAAGAAAGCGGTCTTGTATCTAAGACAGGAAAAATTGAATAAAAGGGGGTATTGTCCTGCAAATATTTTTAAAATAAAAAAATAGAGCAGAGTAATATGCTCACAATCAGCTTTTTGCGAACATAAGAAGTGATTGATTCGGACGAGATCTGCAAATATCTCTTCACCGTTTCCCGGGACAGGCTGAGGCGCGCGGCTATTTCTGTATACTTCAATCGCTCGTGGCGGCTCATCAGATAAACCTGTCGCTGTTGGGGCGGAAGGCGGTCGATCGCTTCGTCGAGCAGGAGGTATTGGGTACTTTCCTCGTAATTGTCATCAGTAGCGAAATCCTGATTATCGTCGAGCTCGCTGGTCAGTGCGTTTTCCAGTGCGTTCCTTTTCAGGCAGTTGAGTGCATGGTTTTTAGATATTACGTACAAATACCCTTTGAAATTACGGACAGAGAAGAGCTCCTCGCGGTTTATCCAGATCTTTAAAAATATATCCTGCACCACTTCCTGCGCCAGTTCGTGCGACCTGGTAATGCGAAATAAGTGGGAGCCGAGCCGGTTGTGGTATTTGTTGAAAATGGTCCTGAAAGCTTTTTCATCCCCCCGCGCAACCAGCAGAAGCAACTCACTGTCTTCGTCTATGATGGGTAAGTCAGACATATTGAAGCAGATAAACCAATGGGACTATATTCTGCAAACGCACAATAATGGAAATTCTACTAGAACAAATGTAATTTATTTAATGGTTTTGTAACCAGACATTAAGTTTAATCGGAGAATTGCTTTTGTGAAAGAACTGCCGCTGCTGAGGCAGGCTACTTTCGATATACCATGGAAAACTGGAAAGCAATTGCATTCTTACTAGCTGCGGGGCAGGGGTTTATTTTGAGCCTGTCACTGATCGTGCGGGGGGCGAGAGGTCCGAAAGCCAGTTTTTTCCGTGGGTTAATCCTTTTTGTCCTTTCGCAGGAGCTGCTGAATGCGTGGGGGATGCAGGTGCGTTACCACCAGCAAGCCGGCGCGTTTCGTTTCTGGAACTATCAGAGTTATCTGGTGCTGCCTCTTGCGCTGTGGTTTTTCGCGCGGCTTACCACCTTGCCCGATTATCACTTCAAAAAAAAGTACTGGCTATTCTTTCTTCCCATTGCCGCAGAGATCGGTTTTCGCTGTTTCTGGCAGGTGTATGCCAGCTCGTTGCAAGCAAATCGGACGTCTTTGCTCGATAATAATTTCTGGTTTTTATGGACAGAAATATTTCCAATAGTCGGGATGATTCTTGTTTTATGGATCTACGCAAAGAAGCTTTCGCGGTTCCGTATTGCCTGGCAGAGGCAGCTGAACCGGTTGAAACCGATTCAATACCTGCGTTTATATGGTTTATTTGGCTTTATGATTTTGCTGACTGTGCTCTGGTTCTCGGGTGTGATATTAGCGTGGCCGATTTTCTCGTGGGTGAATTTTCTGCTCACAGTGTGCCTGTTTGGAATGGGTTATCTAGGCTACCTGAATCCCGACTTTTTTATCCTGCCCACACTTCACGCACCCAAATCAACTGAGAAACCTGAGTTTTTTCAGTACAATGATCTGGCCGAATTGCAGCGGCTGCACGCCGCTTTCACAACCGCCGCGCTGCATACCCGATCGCGTCTTACGCTCGAAGATGTCGCTGCGCATTTGAATTTGCCTGCCCGTTACGTGTCGTATGTGGTGAACACGCATTGCGCTTCCAATTTTACCAGTTTCGTAAATGGCTTCCGGGTGAGCGAGGTGATTTGCAAACTGGGGGATCCGAAAGAGCGGCATAAGACCGTACTGGCGCTGGCTTTTGAGGCGGGTTTTAATTCGAAATCTACTTTCAATCAGGTATTTCGTCAGCATACCGGCAAATCGCCTTCACAGTATCTGCCGGCTCAGAAGTAGCTGTCCGAAAACGTGATTCCGGACGTCCGGAAATGCATTGCAGGGCGTTTTGCGCGTTTTCATGTGCTTTTTTTGTGTTTTGGTCAAACACTAAAGCTTTCGAAAATGAATGCAAAATTTGCGCTGCTGCTAGTTATTTTATGGATTTCTTCCACTGTTGGTAAATCTCAGGTTCCTTCTGAAAAGAAGCGTCAGTTTGAAATACAAGTAAATAAAAATGTGGAGCTGCTGGGCTTCGTTTATTTCCTTGGCTACGAAGGCGCGCAGGCCGAAACGAGTGATTATTCGCCCCGCACGAAAGCGCGTTATGCATACGGACTGGATTTGTACCGCCAATATAAAGCTTTCGAAAACAGCAAAAATCTGGCGGTCGCGATCGGTTTTGCGCAGGATATCTGGCTGGATTATTTCATTAATCTCCTTGTTCAGCTCGACGATTTTCCAAACGCGAAGCTGCGAGACGATATTGATCCCACCTATTATCTCCGGTTCTCTTCAAAGAAAGATACGACAGAAGCGAAAACGAATGCAGTAGCTTTTATTGAGGCGATGAACGGGTTATGGCTGGAAGTTGATTTTGACACTTACCTTACACAAAACCAGCCGAAATACGCAAATGCGATAGCACAGGTAAAAAGCGGCTTACCCGACAGCAGCTTCATACCGACTATGGAAAAGTTTTACCAGGCTCACCTTGACGCTTACAAGCTGATTCCAAGCCTTACTATCCCGCCGGGAATGGGTTTCGGGGTAAAATACGGGGCGCAGGAAAAGACGTTTGCTTTCCATGTTTTCGGCGCATTTCACATCCCGAATTTCAAAGATTCGCTAAGAGTTGATATGGGTTTCAACGATCAAAAACATCTCCTGGAACTTAGTACGCATGAATTCGGGCATTCATTTGTGAACCCGGTGGTCGACGAGCTTCCGGGAAAGATGTGTTCCGAAACGGAAAGTCTTTTTGAGCCAATTAAAAAAGTAATGTCTAACCAGGGCTATACTACCTGGAAAGCCTGCGTTTACGAACATTTTGTTAGGGCAGGGGAGATCATTATTTCCCAAAATAGGGGTAATGCAGCTGATACGCAACGATTGCGGACGCATTATGAACAAGACCGGATGTTCATTTACCTGCCACTTATACTGGAAGAATTTTCGAAATATAACAGATCGGCCAGCATAAGTTACAGGCAAGCTGTCCGCGCCGCGATGGCGGGGCTGATCGAAGAGGCTCGAAAAAAATAGGCCCAAAGTCGAAACTTATACTACTCAGTAAATTGTCGGTTTCATTCTAATTTCAACTCTCCTGTTGAACCTACGGTTGCGCTCGCTGTCGTTTGGCGCGACTGGCATTGTGCTGCCAAATGCTTTGCTTTTGATCCGGGATGGGGAAACATTCCTGGAAATAAGATATTGCCTGATCACACTTGCCCGATCGACGGACAGAACATAGTTTTTATCTGCATCGCCGACATTGTCGGTGTGGCCGGCCAGTTCGATTTGAAGATCCTCGTGCCTGATTATATAATCAACGACCTGTTCCAGTTCGGGGCGCGACCTGCCGGCCATATTTGTATTGCTTTGGATGAAATACAATGTTGATGTAATATCCTCCCGAAGTACGGGCCTGGTAAATTCTGAATTTTTATTAGCCTCCGTATTTTCTGCAACCTTCTCATTGCCAGCTGTTTTATGTGTCAGATAAAATACCTCGGTAGCATTGATTTCGTCGGCAAGAATGGATTCATTCAATGTCTCATAACCCGGAGCATAAATGGAAAACGTGGTGGTATCTGTGACCGGAATTTTGTATTGATAATTATTGTCCTGGATGAGCGGCACAATCTGCTTTCCCGCATTCTGGCTTACGATGAGAATGTTAGCGTTGATTGATCTGAAAGTTTCCCTATCCAAAACCCGGATCGTGACTTTCGACCTGGAAGCCGCAGTTTTTTTACTTTGTTGCTCCTGACAGAAAGCAGTCGCACTGATGGCGAGAAATAGAATTGTAGCTAAAACAGGTGTTTTCATAGCATCTCATATTTAAGCTGTTAACAGATCATATCTCTATTAATTGTAAAGATTACTAATATATGGAAGTTACTGGTTAATGACTAAGACGGCAAAGATGCCCGTCTGAATTTTGCAAAAACAAATTTTGATAACCGGTATTTTCAAATAGCTTTGTCGAAACTTTAGGGGTGTCCCGATATGCGGACTGAGATAATACCCTTTGAACCTGATGCAGTTAGTACTGCCGAAGGGAAAAGTAAGAGATACTGCTATTGTATCTCAATGAATCTTTCCATAAGGTCCATTCCTGAAGTTTTTCTCACAAAACGTTTTTCAGAATGGAAATTACAGTCAACGATCAATCCCGAGAAATTCCCGAAGCATATTCGGTGCAGCAACTTTTGTCCGGTCTTTTCCCGGATACTTCCAAAGGTATTGCTGTCGCGATCAACCAATCTGTGCTCGCAAGATCAGAATGGGAGCGACACCTGCTCCAACCCAACGACCGCATTACGCTGATCAAAGCCACACAGGGCGGCTAACAGTCACTTTTCCAACTCCCGATTTCAATTATTCACCGGTTAGTACTGTCTTCCCGGCGGTATTTACCTCAATCCTGTATCCTGATGAAAATCGAAAAAACTCCTGAGAGCAGCGTGATCACGAGAACACCTTTTCCTGCCTCCCGGAAAATATACGTGCCCGGAAAGCTGCACAATATCTCTGTCGCAATGCGTGAAGTGTCTCTTCACGATACCAAAATCCACGGGCGAAACGGAGCTGCCGAGCCCAATGCGCCCGTCACTATTTACGATACGAGCGGCCCATTTACAGATCCTGATCTCGAAATCGATGTAAAAAAAGGGTTGCCGCAATTGCGTTCGGAATGGATCAGAGCGCGGCAGGATGTGGAGCAGCTGGATATGATCTCATCGCAATATGGACAGCAAAGGTTATCGGACAGCAAGCTCGATGAACTGCGTTTTGCGCACATCAGTAAGCCTTTGCGTGCCAAACCGGGCCAGAATGTCTCGCAGCTGCACTATGCCAAAAAGGGTATTATTACGGCAGAAATGGAGTACATCGCAATTCGTGAAAATCAGCGCATTGAGCAGCATATCGGCGAATTGAATGGGAAAGCAAATGCATTGTCGCACCAGCACGCCGGTCATAGTTTTGGCGCAAATACCCCCAAAACATTTATTACGCCCGAGTTTGTACGGCAGGAAGTGGCGGCTGGCCGGGCGGTTATTCCGGTCAATATCAACCATCCCGAAAGCGAGCCGATGATCATCGGGCGAAATTTCCTGGTCAAGATCAATGCCAATATCGGTAATTCTGCGGTTTCGTCGAGCATTGAAGAGGAAGTAGAGAAAGCGGTTTGGGCTTGTCGCTGGGGCGCAGATACGATCATGGATTTGTCGACCGGCAAGAATATCCATGAAACGCGCGAGTGGATTATCCGTAACTCGCCGGTGCCGATCGGTACCGTGCCGATTTACCAGGCTTTGGAAAAAGTGAATGGCAAAGCCGAAGATCTGACGTGGGAACTGTTCCGCGATACGCTTATCGAGCAGGCGGAGCAGGGTGTGGATTACTTCACAATTCATGCAGGGGTTTTGCTGAGATATATTCCGCTCACAGCCAAAAGGCTCACTGGAATTGTGTCGCGCGGCGGCTCGATCATGGCGAAATGGTGTCTGGCGCACCACAAAGAGAACTTTCTGTACACGCATTTCGAGGATATCTGCGAGATTATGAAAGCTTATGATGTAGCGTTTTCGCTGGGCGACGGACTGCGGCCGGGCTGCATTGCGGACGCGAATGATGCCGCGCAGTTTTCGGAACTGGAAACGTTGGGCGAGCTCACGAAAATCGCCTGGAAGCACGATGTGCAGACTATTATCGAAGGTCCGGGGCACGTCCCGATGCATTTGATCAAGGAGAATATGGAAAAGCAGCTGGAACATTGCCAGGAAGCGCCGTTCTATACTTTGGGACCGCTTACTACTGATATTGCGCCTGGTTATGATCACATTACCTCCGCAATCGGTGCTGCGATGATCGGCTGGTTCGGTACCGCGATGCTTTGCTATGTGACGCCGAAGGAACATTTGGGGTTGCCCAACAAAAAGGATGTGAAAGACGGCGTGATCACGTACAAGATCGCGGCCCACGCGGCCGACCTCGCCAAGGGACACCCCGGCGCGCAATACCGCGACAATGCATTAAGCAAAGCCAGATTCGAGTTTCGGTGGGAAGACCAGTTTAACCTCTCGCTCGATCCGGACACTGCGCGGGAATTTCACGATGAAACTTTACCTGCGGAAGGAGCCAAGATCGCGCACTTCTGTTCCATGTGCGGACCCAATTTCTGTTCGATGAAAATTACGCAGGATGTGCGCGACTATGCCGAGGAAAACGGGCTCATGGAAGAGTCGGTACTGGTGGAAGGTATGCAGGAAAAGGCGCGTGAGTTTGCGAATAGAGGTAGTGAAATTTATCTGTAACTAAATGAAAATCATCATCATATCCCGCCCCGATTTCTTTCCGGGCGAGGGGAATGCAATCAACCGGCTTTTTCAGGAAGGAATGGAAAATCTGCATTTGCGGAAGCCGGAGTGTTCAAGAGAAGACTTGTCTAAGTTGATCGAGTCCGTTGATACAGACTATCACAGCAGGCTTTCGTTGCACCAGCACCACGATCTCGCAGCGGAATTTGGTATAACAGGACTGCATTTTCCCGAAAAGCAGCGCAAAGCAACCGGTGAGGAACTTTGGCAGGACCTGATCGCAAAGGGTTACCGGCTCAGCACTTCTATTCATGACCTGGCGGAGCTGGAAAGATTATCCGATGCATTCAGCTACACGTTTTTCGGGCCGGTTTTCGATAGTATTTCAAAAGCAGGTTACAACGGTGTCTTGGATGAAGATTTCATTCTAGCAAAAAATAGAAACACACCGGAAGTGATCGCATTGGGCGGGATCAATGCATTTAACATTCAAAAAATCCAAAGAATGAACTTCGATGGAGTGGCTCTGCTCGGGGCAGTCTGGCAAGAAAATCAATCACTAAAATCAATTAAATCAATTAAATCAATTAAATCAATTGATTCATTTAATCTGGGAACCGGGGGCTTAAGCCCCCGGCAATTGATTTGGGCTGAGCTGCGCCAGCAGTTTCCTGCTGCAATTGAGACAATCCCCGAGCAATTTATTGCAAAAGGGCAAAGCCCCAAAAAATCAATTGCCGGCGGCTTCAGCCGCCGGATAATAAGAGATGGAAGGCTGCAATTTGTGTCAAATGAGAATGGTGAAGTGTCTCATGTTCAGAGCATTTTATTGGCTTTGGAGGCTGGGTGTAAATGGATTCAGCTGCGGGTGAAAGACAGGCCGAAAGATGAGGTTTTAGAAATGGCGGAAAAGGCTAAGTTGCTGTGTGACAGCTTCGATGCAAAACTAATCATCAATGATTTTCCTCATGTAGCGAACAGCGTAAATGCTTACGGTTTGCATCTGGGGCTGGACGATATGCCTTTGCGCAAAGCCCGGGAAATTGTAGGCGAGGAAATGATCCTCGGTGGCACTGCCAATACACTGGAACACGTAATTCAGCGAATTGAAGAAGGCGCTGATTATGTGGGTCTGGGGCCTTATCGTTTCACGACGACCAAGCAAAATCTCAGCCCGATCCTTGGTTTGGAAGGTTACCAGCGCATTTTACATGAGCTCTCTTTACGTAAATGCTACATTCCGATCATCGCGATCGGCGGCATTCGACAAGAAGATATCGCAAGTTTGAAAGCGGCAGGCTTGTATGGCGTGGCGATATCTTCGGCATTGATTAATTCAGAAAATACAAAGGAAACTGTACAGGAAATCCAACAAATACTATGTTAACGATAGCAGATAAGGTATTCACTTCCAGGCTGTTTACCGGCACGGGTAAATTTAGTTCTTCGGTTTTGATGGAAAAAGCATTGGTTGCTTCCGGCTCGGAGCTGGTGACGGTGGCACTCAGGCGGGTCGATATGCAGGATCGCCAGGATGATCTTTTGCTGCATTTAAATCATCCCCAAATTAATTTACTACCTAATACCTCTGGCGTGAGGAATGCTAAGGAGGCGGTTTTTGCTGCACAGCTTGCGCGGGAGGCACTGGAAACGAACTGGCTCAAACTGGAAATTCACCCGGACCCGAAATACCTGATGCCGGACCCTATTGAAACCCTGAAAGCAACGGAGGAACTGGCCAGGCTGGGCTTTGTGATATTGCCCTACATTCACGCAGATCCGGTTTTGTGTAAACGACTGGAAGAGGCAGGCGCGGCCGCGGTGATGCCGCTTGGGTCGCCGATTGGCAGTAATAAAGGGTTGAAGACCATCGATTTTCTGGAAATTATCATCGAGCAAAGTAAGGTACCTGTGATCGTCGACGCGGGAATCGGTGCGCCTTCCGACGCTGCAAAAGCTATGGAAATCGGTGCCGATGCGGTGCTCGTCAATACTGCCATTGCAGTCGCAGGTGATCCGGTGGCGATGGCGATCGCATTCAAAATGGCTGTCGAGGCCGGGAGAATGGCATTTGAAGCGAAGCTGGGTGACCAGAAAAACAGGGCAGTCGCGAGCAGCCCCTTAACCGCGTTTTTAGATGAGCTTTAAGGAGATATTCGAGCAGCATAAGTGGGACGAGGTAAAAGAAAGCATTTACCAAAAAACCGCCGCTGACGTTGGAAATGCGCTTTTGAAACAAAAGCGAACACTGGAAGATTTCAAAGCACTGATATCCCCGGCTGCCGCTGCCTATCTCGAGCCGATGGCGCAGCTAAGTCAGAAACTGACGCAAAAGCGGTTTGGTAAAACCGTCCAGATGTATATCCCGCTGTATTTGTCCAATGAATGCACGAATATCTGTACTTACTGCGGTTTTAGTCTGGATAATAAGGTGCGCAGACGCACGCTGAGCGAAGACGAGATTTTGCAAGAAATTGCTGTGATCAAAGCGCTGGGTTATGATCACGTTTTGCTGGTAACAGGCGAAGCGAACCAGACGGTCCACGTTGGCTATTTTAAAAAAGTGCTGAAACTGATCCGGCCGCATTTTTCGATGATTTCCCTGGAAGTGCAACCACTGGATACCGATGAATATGCGGAGCTTATCCCGCTCGGGTTGAACACAGTGCTGGTATATCAGGAAACTTATCACCAGGAAGATTATAGAAAACATCACCCGAAAGGGAAAAAGTCAAACTTCAATTACCGCCTGGAAACGCCCGACCGGTTGGGCAAAGCCGGTATTCACAAAATGGGCCTGGGTGTGCTGATCGGCCTGGAAGATTGGCGGACCGACAGTTTTTTTACTGCATTGCACCTCGACTATCTCGAAAAAACCTACTGGCAAACACGTTATAGCCTGTCATTCCCCAGATTACGCCCTTTCTCAGGAGGTCTGGAACCGAAAGTAGAGATGACCGACAGGGAATTGGTACAACTTATTTGCGCCTATCGCATTATGAATGAGGAAGTTGAACTCTCTCTTTCTACCCGGGAATCTGAAAAGTCCAGAAATCATTGCATTGCACTGGGGATCACTTCGATCAGTGCAGGCAGCAAGACTAACCCCGGCGGTTACTCGGTCGCGCCGGAGTCGCTGGAACAGTTTGAAATATCGGACGAAAGAACGCCCGCACAGATCGCGGAACTGATCAGAAGCAAGGGTTATGAGCCGGTTTGGAAGGATTGGGACAGGTTTATGTGAAAATTTTCAAAAACTAGGTTAACACCTAAAATGGCAATTGATATGATTCAACCATTGAAAACCACAATTCAGACCTAATACCATTTTTCCTGATGTGCCCATTTGAGATATTTGACATACAAAATAACACCTATTAGCTACGTCAAATAAACCACTTTCAAATGAGAACATCTGTTAGCCATGATTATTTCGCTGACCAGCGTCAGTCCAATGAAATCCAGGGATCGAATGCAATCGTGGTGTACCACCTGGGAAGAGCCTTGTCCGTTGCGGGCCGCGATGTCGCGTACCTTGAAGGCGTGGGCAACTATACTTTTGTATGTACGAAATCCAACCGCTACCTCGTGGCCAAATGCCTCAAAACGGTCCAGGAAGTATTGGGCGGAGACTTTGTGCGGGTCCACAAATCGTATTCTGTCAACCGCTACCATATTAAGCAGCGCTGGTTTGACAACATCCAGCTGCACTGCGGTAAAAACATTCCGATCGCCCGCAGGCGCCTGAGCAGCGCCCACGAGGCACTTTCGGCGGCAGCTATTTCCCCATCCGGTTTTTAAAATCGTTCACCAGCTCCCTGCTCACGATCGTTTCTTTTTCGAAGGCAGGTTTGAGTTTCAGAGCCAGGCGGTTATTGTAGTAAGGCTGCATTTGAGTAACCGCCTGGTGTGTAACGATAATCCCTCTATTAATGCGAAAAAAGCGGGCAGGGGCCAGAAATTCCAGCTCAGCGGGCGGTTCATACAGCTTGATCCTGCGCTATTCCTCCGACAATTCGATCCAGGTAGGCGCGTGGTCGCTCGACTTTTCCCACCCTCTTACTTCCTTGTCCACGCCGGCATTGAGCAGCCTTTTTTTGAGATGCGGGCTCAGGAGAAAATGGTCGATGCGAAGTCCGGCGTTTCGGCCGTACGCATTTCGGAAGTAGTCCCAGAAAGTATAGATCACTTCGTTTGGATAAATTTTGCGCAATGCGTCTGTCCAGCCCTGGTCAACCAAATTCTTGAAAGCTTCCCTGACTTCGGGTCTGAAAAGCGCGTCATCGACCCAGCGCTCTGGCTTGTACACGTCAAGTTCGGTCGGCATTACATTGTAGTCGCCTGCCAGGATCACGGGCACATCGTGGGTGAGCAGTTCGGCGGCGTGGGCATGGAGCCGCTCAAACCAGCCCAGTTTATATTCAAGCTTTGGGCCGGGCGGCGGGTTTCCGTTCGGCAGGTACAGGCAGCCGATGACCATATTGTTGATGATTGCCTCGATGTACCTGCTATGTGTATCTTCTTCATCACCAGGAAGTTCCCGCCGCAATTCCTGGATCTCATGACCGCGTGACAGGATCGCGACGCCATTCCAGCTTTTCTGTCCATGCCAGATCGCCTGGTAACCTGCATCTTCGATCGCTTTCAGAGGAAACTTTTCCTGAGGGGCTTTCAGTTCTTGCAGGCATACCACGTCGGGCGCAGTTTCATGGAGCCAGCGAAGCAATACCGGCAACCTGCCATTCACGCCATTCACATTGTAAGTAGCTATTTTCATTTTAGTTGTTGATTCAAGTTCTGGCTGTAATTGAGCAGTCTTTCGAGGTCTTCTTCTTCGGTGAAATTGACCGGGTTTTGTTTCAGATATTCGCCGATCTGGTCTTTGTATTTCGGAAAGAGGCGGGTAATGCTGGTCTTGCCAGGAATCATGTACCGGTCATTTTTATCCACAAAAAAGTAAAGTATGCGGTGGCCGAAAATCGCTTCGGTATCCATCTTAAGTTTCCTCCCGCCCGGCGCATTTGCATTTGCATAGGAGCTGTAAGTAGTTACAGATGAGGCAGTATAGGATATTCCATAAGGTCCGCCCTTTTCGTTACCGATCCGAGCCAGCAAATGTTTTTTGGCTAGTTTAATATCCCCGTAATTGGACACCATTTCACAAAACCCGTACTGCTTTTCATTGTAAAAAATTGCGCCCTGCATGTCGACTACCTTGATCATTTTCTTGTCGAGCAGTTCCAGTGTATCTTTTTGATCTTTTAAAAAGAGTACCTCACCGCTCAGGTAAGAATAGTTCAG
Source organism: Dyadobacter sp. CY343 (assembly GCF_021390335.1). Lineage (GTDB taxonomy): Bacteria > Bacteroidota > Bacteroidia > Cytophagales > Spirosomataceae > Dyadobacter. The sequence goes on from NZ_JAJUXK010000003.1 coordinate 295,300, forward strand.
CATAGCCTCCACCATCCGGCCACCGTAAAAAAGCACCTTTCCTTTCTGAAAAGTCGGATATTGAAACTGGTCTGCAACAGGAATGATCTTGTCGGGATAATCCCCTGCCTTCACCTTGAACGTAGGCCGGCTCTGACTGTGAGTGACCTGAAATGCGCCCGTAATGCAGTACAGAAGCAGACTTGCCGATATGGATATTTTCACTTGCGGAGATTTAATAGTGAATGCAGACGAATTGTTAAAAGGCCGGAACGACACTTATTTCATAAAAACAGAGCCTGCAGGTAGTTCGTCGGCGTGCGCGAAAGGTGCTTTGTATTGCCCGGTATATTTCGCTGCCAGCTGTGTTTTTCCCTGCGCTTTGGCACTCTGGTACAAGCCCATCAGCGACCATCCGTTCCCCGGGTTTTTTACCAGATCTGCTTTGTAAACCTGATCAGCTAATGCAGTCTGGCCACTTTTAACCAAAATATTTCCTAAAAACTGCCTGCTCGGGATTGGCCAATCTTTGGGTTCTGTGTATATCAGATTATCTTCCAGTTTCACCGCCGCTTGCAGACTGGCGATTGCTTTTGCCTGGTCTTTCTGTGCGTAAGAAATCACTCCGGTCAGGATCTTCTCGGCGATCCGCGCCATTTCTACCGGCGAATTGAAGGGTATCCTGCGTTTGGTGAGAATCGGGTCGTTGATCTTTTCGCGAAGACTATTTAGTTCCTGCGCTGCAAGCTCTGCCTTGCCGGTATTCACGAGCGCAAGCCCTTTCGCGAAGTTGGACAAAATGCCGGCGTAAGTCCATTTAGGGTCCAGTTTTACCGTATCGTTCAGTATCTGCTCCCATTTGCCCATTCTCACATTCACCATTACCGGCAGCATAAAGAGGTACTGATCGTAAGTCGTCTCGTAGGCAGGCGTAACACTTTTCCGGGCCCGCTGGCCGTAACGTAGGGCGTCTTTGTACATGCCGCCCGTCAGCGCGCAGTAAGTTTGAACCGCAAAATAATGAGGTGAATGCTTGTTCAGACCAAGATTTTTGGCGACCATATCGTAGCGCAAAAGGTTTTCGTCGGCGAGGTTGTTTACTTCCACGCCTTTGTAATACAGTCCATTACGCTCGTATTCGTGACTCGCCATGTGTACCATGTGCGCCACGCCCGGCAGCAGGTCGCGCAGCGTTTCAGCACTGCCCAGTGCCACGCCCGGGTTCCGGGACGCTTCCGTCAGGTGAATATGGTAATGCAGGGCTGCGGGGTGTTTTGGGCTTTCTTTCAATACTTTCTGGCAAAGTGCTACCAGTTCCGGTGTCCATGATTTTGCTAAACCGTCGCGGTTCCAGAAGTCCCACGCGTGGAGCAGCATCACGGCATCAATATATAATACCTTAAATTCTTTCTCCTCCGGATGCTCAGCCACCAGCGATTTCATGCTTTTTGCATAGGCTGTATTCAGTTTTTGCCGCTCGGCGTCACCCGGCCCGTCGGAATAACGCGTGTTCATTGCTTTGATCAGCTTTTGTTCTTTCACGCCCGCGCTTGCAGCTGCCGCATTCATTTTAGCCAAAACTTCTGCAATCTCAGCTGGTTTCTGATAGCTGTGCGCCGCATTATAGTACGGTCCCATCGCAAGCGCCTGTCCCCAATACGCCATCGCGTTTTGCGGGTCGAGCCGCGCCGCTTCCTTGAAAGAAGCCACAGATTCGCGTACGTGGTAGCTATAATACATATTCAAGCCCTGATCGAAATAGAACTGGGAGCTGTCGACGGTAGTGGTGACCGGAAACGAATAGGAGCCCCAGCCGGGAAGTACACCCACAAATTTTCCGTTTTCATCGAGGCCCGATTGCCGGGTATAAGCCGGCCCGCACATCGTTATATTTTCACTTGTATCCGAAGGAGTTGTATCGGACACAGTCAATTTCAGTGAAACCAGGCCGATGCAGTAGGCGGCGAGTAAAATAAGCGGGTTGAAAATATTCATCGGGTTGAATTTCGGTATTTTTTTAAAAGCAGGTCCAGGTCGCTGTAAGGCGATTATATTCTGAAATATAAGCATAAATGCCGCAAGTAATGTGCCGATCTCAGGCAGATAAATTATGCTCATTGCGCTTTGAGCTCATCATTATTTGGAATCATACCTAATTAGTTCTATAAAATATCGATATTTCAGTGTGATTTGAATATGGTCATGGTGAATATTGATTTTCATGTAGTGTTTGATATGTTACCCGCGCCGGCAGTGGTGCTGGAAGCTGATTCACCTGTTTTTACAGTCGTAGCTGTCAATCGCAAATGGCAGGAAGTGAGCGGATTATCTGCGGCTGATATGGTAGGCAAAGGGTTTGTTGAACACTTTAACCTTATGCCGGAGCAAAGCCGGCAGGAATGGAGCAGGCTGTTGGAAGATGTGAAACGTTCCGGTAACCCGCAACAGCTCGGCCCCGACGTTTTTTTTCGAAATAACCTTTATACCGGAGAGCAGGAAAGCAGCATATTTTCCTTGGATATAGCGCCCCTCGATCAAGGCCGGTTGCTGCTTGTTACTGCTACGGACGTGACGGAAACAAGCAAAGCCACACAAAGCGAAAATCTGATCCAAACCATAGACGGTATCGTCTGGGAGGCCGATGCTACGACTTTACAGTTTCGTTTTGTGAGTGATCAGGTAGAAAAGATCCTCGGTTTTACAGCAGCGCAGTGGCTTTCCGAACCCGATTTCTGGAAAAACCACATGCACGTTGCTGACCGAGCGGCGTTACCAGAGTTCTGTCCTTTGCTCTCGGAGCCGGGCGCCAGTCACCGGTTTGATTACAGAATGATCCGTGCAGACGGAGAAGTGGTCTGGATCCGGGATATTGTTACCATCGTGGGTCAGGAATCCGGCGCGTTGTTATGCGGTTTTATGGTTGACATTACCGAAACCAAGCGCCTGGAAGATGTGGAACGTTTGGAAAAAGTAGTGCTCGAGCTGAGCGCACAGAAAGACTCGTTGCTGACCGACGTACTCGATCGGTACCTGTTGGGGATCGAGCAGATCTTCCCGGATATGAAGTGTTCGATTCTGGCTATTAAAGACAATAAGCTGAAAAACTGGTCGTCGCCTTCTTTGCCGGAATCCTATATCCGGGGAATCGAAGATTTAGCGATAGGCCCATTTACAGGTTCATGCGGGACTGCGGCCTTTACCCGCGAACTGGTGATTGTAGATGATATTGCTACCGATCTCCGCTGGGACCGCTACAAGGATATTGCCTTGGATGAGGGCCTGCTCGCATGCTGGTCACATCCTATTATCCTGTCAGATGGTACTGTAATCGCTACATTTGCAGCATATTATGACAAAATAAGGTTGCCGGACGCAGACGAGTTGAAGCTTATCGATAAAGCGGTCGCGCTTCTGACTCTAATCCTGGAAAGCCGCCGCAATGCAGCGCTTATTGCCGACGCGGCGATGCTCATTTCACAGGGGCAGGAGCTTGCGCGGCTGGGTACCTGGCAATGGGATACCGGTACGAACGAAATCGTGTGGTCGGATACGCTGTACACCATCTACGGTCTGGACCGCAGCAGTTTTAAACCTTCTATGGACAACTACCTTGGGCTCGTACATCCTTTGGATATGCAGCGGGTCCATGACAATATCCTGCATGCAATAGCCACTAAAAGCGAAGTCGAGTTTGAAGAACGAATTGTGCATTCCTCGGGAGAATACCGTTACCTGAAAACGTGGACGAAGACCAAGCTGGATGAGAACGGAAAGGTGATCATGTTGATCGGCGCGTGCCTCGATACGACGGCCAGCAAGAATATCCAGGATAAGCTGCTCGCGAGCGAGTCAAGACTGAGGAGCCTCGTCGATTCGCAGACCAACTACGTGGTACGTACCGACCTTTCGGGAAAGTACACTTATTACAACAGTACTTTCAACGAAGATTTTCGCTGGTTCTATAACAGTGATGATTTTCTCGGGATAAACTGCCTGATGGTCGTCTGCCAATATCATCGCGCCGACGCAATCAATGCGGTTAAGAAATGCCTACACAACCCGGGACATATGTGTACCGTTGAGCTGGATCACGTACAGCAAAGTGAAAAAGCGCGGACAGTTTTCTGGCATTTCATCGCATTAACGGATTCCAATGGCGAGCCAACTGAAATTCAATGTATCGGCATCGACATTTCGGAGCGGAAGCAGGCCATTGACGACCTGCGGAAAAGTAACGAGCGTTACGAACTCCTGAATATGGCCACCAACGATGCGATCTACGATTGGGATATTGTCAACGACCATGTCAAATGGGGCGACGGGTATGTAAGACTTTTCGGATTGAAGATCGGGACCGAAAAAATGAAGCTGGAAGAGTGGGCAAGCCACCTGCACCCGGACGATCGGGTTGCTACCGTACAGAGTCTGGAACTGCGGCTTGCCGATAAAGACCAGAAGAAATGGGTGGCTGATTATCGTTTTGAAAGGTTCGACGGGACTTATGCATTCGTGGAAGAGATCGGTTATATCCGGCGAAACCGGTCGGGCCGGGCAGTGCGTATGATCGGCGTGCTGCGCGATATTTCCCAGCAAAAACAGGAAGAGTATGAATTGAAATTGCTGGGGTCCGTGATCACGAATACAAACGACGCGGTACTGATCGCGCAATCGGAACCCGGCGATATTGCACAGCTTCGGATACTATATGTGAATGGCGCATTTACCCGTCTCACAGGCTACACGCCCGCCCACGTCATCGGCCAGAATCCAATGTTATTGAAGGGGTTCAACTTGCCTGAGAACGATTTTGCCAGACTTGCAGAAGCGATTACCAATGTAAAATCGCTGAAAGCGGAAACGATCCACTACCAGCGTGACGGGCAGCACTATTTTATCAATCTCTCCATTCACCCCGTTGTAGATGCGGCTGGTACGCTTACGCACTGGATTTCGATCGGCCGCGATGTTACTGAAAAGCGCCGGTATGTATTTGAGATTGAAGAACGGAACAAGAAGTTGCAGGAAATAGCGTGGATGCAGTCGCACGTGATCCGGGCGCCGCTTGCCAGAATGATGTCACTGATCGACCTTCTCAGGAACTACGAGAATTCAGAAACAGAAAAAGACGAATTGCTCGAACATATCCTGCATTCAGCCCATTCACTTGACGATATTATCAGGGACATTTCATCAAAAACAGAAGATCTGGGCTAGAATGCGAATTTCAATCCGATAGCCAGATTTAAAATATCACCCGGCGTAAGAAATCCGGTGTTCTGCACATAACTGATCAGCATCAGATCGTATGTGCCGATCTCATAATACAATTCCAGTCCCCGCCTGCGCGAATGCATCGTCAGTTCCCGAGCGATTTTTCCGCCCGCGTAAATGCCCGGCCTGAATGCAGTCGCCCACCAATAGTAACCTTTCGGATAGTAGGCCGGCCACTTCGAGTCGAACTGTGGCCCGAACGTATAGCTCAGGTACATGCCAATTGAAACGGGTGCCAGGTAGTAGTCGTTTTTGAGCGCGACCCGCCAGGGCGAATAGGTCGTTTTTCCGGTAATGGTGATCAATGCGTCCCCGCCGAATTCTTCGGGCAGATAGCCGAAAAGGAAGTCGGTTTCGAGTTTTTTGTTCCTGGAATTATACCCCGGGCCGCCCGATAAAAAACCTGTCCCGCCCGCGAATTGCAGCTTCATGTGATCGGGCAGGTACCAGCGCTTTGCCTTCGGACCTTCCTGCGCTTCCGCGGCAAAGGACAGCGAAGCAAGTATTAAAAGCAGATATTTACTCATTTTCTTAAAAATTAATACGTTCAACTTCCTGCCCGCCTTTCCATACCTTAATCTTCAAATAACCCCTGGCACCCATGCTCGTCGTAACCACGTAGCGAACACCGTCTTTGTAATATTCCCCGTCGTTGAATGAATGCTGGTGACCGTACAGACTCATGTGCACATTCGGGTTATTGCCGAGCAGCTCACCGTACTCTTTTTCAAGGTTTCTGTCAAAATCGTTGTCGTAAGGCGGAATGTGCGCGATCACGATCATATCCTTGTTTTCCGGGTTATCCGCCAGCTCCTTCCGCAGCCAGTTCACATCCGGTACAGTTCCGTCGAATGCATATTCACGGGAATTGGTATTGATGAAGATGAATTTGTGGCTGCCGTATTCAAAGGAATAGTCCATCGGCCCGAACATTTTGCGGTAAGCATCGGGGCCGTTGGCGACAATATCGTGGTTGCCGATCACCGTCATATAGGGCACATGCAGCTTGGAAAGAATGCGGTTTACCCATTTAAATTCCTGTGAAAGACCGAAATCGGAAATGTCGCCAGCGTGGAGTACGAATGAAATGTCCCGATGCTTATTAGCACTTTTTACAAAATCTTCGGATTCGTCGTACCAGCGCTGCGAGTCACCCATCAATATGAATCTGAGCGTATCCGGAGGCGGCTGGGAAACGAGCGCAGCGATGTTCCGTGCATTGAGATTGGATTCTCCGTTATGAAGCGTGACCTGGTTGGGGTTGTATAAAAACAGGCTGTCGCAGGAAGAAAAAAAGAGCAGACTGACAAAGGGTAAAAAACGTAAAACGGGCTTCACTTTTGATAGATTTTTAAAGGTACCACCTTACGCGAATTCGGTCAGGTGAGTCAGTAAATAACCGTTGCCCGCCGATTAAAATTCCTTGAAACCGCTCTGAAACGTCATTCTAATAAGTTTCTAAAATCAGAAAAGTGAGTAAAGGCGTGACTTATTTGCCGGTACGATTTTTGCACTTGTAGCTGCATTACCTCATTTAAATAAGAAAGCAATGAAAATCAGAAATGTAGTAGGAACCCTGGTATTAGCAATAATGACTTGCTCGCTATCGGCGCAAGTGGTTTCGAAGGACTCTATCAATCTATTGAAGGACCAAAAAGAGGCTCTTGAACTGAGCAAGAAATTAAATGACCGCAAACTCGAACTTGCGAAGCTGGAAAATGAGCTTCAAAGCAAAACCGACGAAGCAGCGAAAAGTGCAGAGGCCGCGCAAAAATCGGCAGATGCCAACAGGGAAGCTGCCGATAAATTGGGGAATGATCCGCAAGACAAAAGGGCAGCACGACGGGCAAGCAAAAGTGCCGGCTCAGCCAACAAAGACGCTAAGCGGGCAAGAAGAGCAGCCGATCAGCTAGATCGCCTGACAAAAGATATTGAAGAGCTGAAAAGAGATATCAGCAAAGACGAAGAAAAATTATCATCCCTGCCTGCTGGCACAGGAAGGTAAGGTAACTATTGCTTAATAACCTGATCCGGCCACGGGACCAGCTTTCCCGTGGTTTTAAAAGTGGGCCACTGTGCGTCCCACTTTTTTAGTTTTTGGGTAAATAACTTCGCCAGTTCTTTCACTTTTGCAGGATTGGAGGCAGCCAGGTTATTTTCTTCACCAATGTCGGATTTCAGGTTATACAGTTCGAAACTGGCTTTTTTGTAATCATAGATCAGTTTCCAATCCCCTTTTCGCATTGCGCTCGCATAATGGATATTCGGACCTTCGTCGGGCGTCCAGCGATTGGGATGATGCCACACAAGCTCGCGCTGGTCGTTTTTGAGAGACGGGTTTTTGAGTATTTTCACAAAGCTTTCCCCGTCCGTTTCCTGTATCAGTTCAGGATTTTTTACACCCGCAATGTCTAGTATTGTTGGAAAGAAATCTTCGATAATCACATATTGCCCGGCCACGGTGCCCGGCTTCGTTATCCCCGGCCAGCGCACGAGCATCGGCTCGCGAATGCCGCCTTCGTATACGGAACCTTTGCCAGCTTTCAGCGGCAGGTTGTGCGTCCACGCTTTCCCTCCACGAGGCGGCGTGCGGCTCAATCCGCCATTGTCAGACATAAAAATGACTACCGTATTCTTTGCAATGTTCTTGTTATCAAGGTAGTCGAGCACATCGCCCAGACTTTTATCCATTCCTTCCACGAGCGTAGCGTATTTCGCTTCAACACTGTCGAGGCCCATTTTTAAATACCTGGCAAGATACCGCTGATCTGCATTGATCGGCGTATGCACCGCGTAATGCGACAGATAAAGGAAAAAAGGTTGCTTTTCGTTGATTGGTTTTTCCAAAGCTTTCAGTGCCTCTATCGTAATCGCGTCACTCAAAAAAGTGTCTGTTCCGTGATAAGCTTCCAGGCCGGGCACTGCATTCCGGCTGGGCTTGCCTTTCGCTGGCGCATCATAATTTTTCTTGCCGAGGTAACTCGCAGGATGCCCGATGGAGCTGCCGGCGATATTCACATCAAAACCCAGATTTTTAGGATCTGCACCCGGGGTACCGGAAGAGCCGAAATGCGCTTTTCCGCTTAAAATGGTGAAGTAGCCGTTTTGCCGCAAAACCGCAGGTAGCGGAGTGGCGTGAAAAGTATGCGGAATGCCAGCCTCCGGGCTCAAACCATTGATATTCCAGTCAACCGCGTTGAAAACCGAGTCCGGATGATCCGTATTCTTGTTCTGATCCGGCGAAGTCCAGTGCGTGACGCGGTGGTGCGCGGCATTCACGCCCGTCAGCAGGCTCACGCGGGTAGGGGTACAAACCGGCATCGCATAAGCATTGGTAAACTTGGTACCCGCTTTCGCCAACCGCTCCATATTCGGGGTATTATATCTTTGGTTAAAAGAAGTTGTCTTGTTCCAAAAAGGCACCGAAGTATCCTGCCAGCCCATATCGTCGACCAGAAAAATTATGATATTAGGTTTCTGAGCAACTTGTGAGAAGGTATTCAGGCAGGAGATAATTACCAGTACAATAGGAGCAAACAGTTTCTTCATTTGATAATACAGGAAAGATTCACGAAGATAAGTGTGGCAAATTAAGTGAAAGAGACCTTCGTTCAAGTATAATATCCTGCCTTTTATCCTTTTTTGAAAAATTAATGTACATTTGCTAAACACTGTTTAGTATATTCACAGCGTATTGTAGAATCTATGGCAATCAAGGAGAGGAAAGAGCGGGAGAAGCAGGATATGAGGAACCTGATCATTGAATCGGCAACTCAGCTATTTTTGAAGCATGGTTACGACAAGACGTCAATCCGTAACATTGCCGAGGATATAGAATACAGTCCGGCTACTATCTATCTGTATTTCAAGGATAAAGATGAAATTTTTTATGTAATTCACGAAAATGCATTCGATCTCCTTGTCAAGCTTTTCCGCGAGCACGACACGATCAGTAACCCTTATGAACGCCTGGGCGCGATCGGTCGTACTTACATTAATTTTGCTTTTGAAAACCCTGATTACTACGATCTGATGTTTATCATGCGTGCGCCGTTATCGCAGATCAAGCATGAGGAAAGGTGGAATGCCGGCGAATGCGCATTCGGTTACGTGCTGGATACCCTGACTCAATGTCTGGATCAAAATCTGATCAGGCCCGCCGATAAATACATCACAGCCGTTTCTGTGTGGTCCTTCGTTCACGGACTGGTTTCCCTTTATATCCGGGAAAGAATGTGTATTCTGGAAATGCCCGACGATGTGGTACGGGATATTGTTAATGCCTCATTTGAAAATTTTCTACAAAGTCTGAAAACGTAAAAAAATTTACCTTTTGATGAACACTGTTTAGTAAATAAACATCACTTATTATGAATGCAATCTTTAAGGTGCCCTTGCGGCGGCTGTGGGGCTACGCTATTGTCTTTTCCTGTTTGTTTGGCCCGGTTGCGGCGCAGGATACAGTGCTTCGAAATTATATTGAGCAGGGTTTGAAAAACAACCAGGGTATCAGGCAGCAGGGTTTTTTGCTCGAAAGAAATATGTATGCGCTGAAAGAAGCCAGGAGTTTCTTTTTGCCGGAAGTCAATTTCAATACATCTTACCTTGACTCCCGCGGGGGCAGAAAAATCAGTATTCCGATCGGGGACCTGCTTAATCCGGTTTACAGCTCACTTAACCAGCTTACTAATTCGTCGGTTTTTCCGCAAGTCGATAATGTAAACCAGACTTTCAACCCGAATAATTATTACGACGCCAAGTTCAGGACCTCGCTCCCGATCTATAATGCGGAGATCATTTACAATTCCCGGATCCGGAAAGAACAGATCAATTTTCAGCAGGCGGAGCTCGACGTATATAAGAGGGAGTTGGTGAAGGAGATCAAATTGGGCTACTATGCTTGTGTGCAGGCCAGGGAGGGCGTTACTATCCTGGAAAATGCGGTGAAACTGGCTCGGGAGAACCTTCGCTTCAATCAGGCACTAGTCAAAAACGACAAGGCGATCAGGACAGTGGTAAGCCGGTCGGAAAACGAGCTGATCGGTTTGGAAGCGCGGCTGGAAGATGCCAGGAATCAGTCACGCAGCGCAGTTGCCTATTTCAATTTTTTACTGAATAATCCGTTGGATACGCCAATGGAACTGACTGAAATGCAGGCCGATACTGTGCAAATCGGTAACGCAGAGCCAGGCCGGCGCGAGGAACTTTTAAAGCTGGAATCTCTTTCCAAAATCATTTCGCTATCCGAGCAACTGGCCAAAGCGGCGGCGCTGCCGAGACTTTCCACATTCATCGACCTCGGCTCGCAGGGCGATTTTATCAAATTCAATAACGATACCCGCTATTATCTGTTCGGCCTCACGCTCGACTGGCGGGTATTTGCAGGGAACCGGGTTCAATATAAAGCCAAACAGGCGGCGTTGGAAAGCAAGGCAACCGGCCAGCAGATCGATCAGGTAGAGCAACAACTTGCATTACAGGTAGAAACCGCAGGTAACCGGCTCCATTCGGCCTCTCAATTTTTCCAGGCTTCCAAAAGTCAGACTGCATTATCCCAGCAATATTACAATGATCAGCAAAAGCTTTACCGCGAAGGCCAGCTGCTGTATATCGAGCTTCTCGACGCGCAAAACCGCCTGATCGGTGATCAGCTGCAACAAAGTATTGCTTATCTCAACGTTCAGACCCGCTCCGCAGAATTGGAACGGGCGAGGGCCAGCTATGTATTTTCAAACTAGATCAATATGAAAACGACTACTCAAATTAACCTCATACTCCTGCTCAGCGCTGGAATGCTGCTGGCGGGCTGCAAGGAAGAAAAAAAGCCGGAGGAAACCGATCCGACGATCCCGGTAAAGATTATCAGTTCCGCTTCGCTCGATCAGGCGCAGCCGGTGGAAACTTCGGGGCTGCTAGGCTCGGATAACGAGGCGAGACTTTCATTTAAAGTTGGCGGGATTATCCAAAGTGTTTTGGTCAAAGAGGGCGACCGGGTTCGGAAAGGACAGGTGCTCGCTACATTGAATACCACTGAAATTGCTGCGCAGGTGAGTCAGGCGGAAGAGAATTTCCTGAAAGCGAAACGTGACGCGCAGCGGATTGGCAATTTGTACAGGGATAGTGTAAGTACGAAGGAGCAGCTTGAAAACAGTCAGACAACGACATTACTGGCTGAAAAACAGCTTGATATCGCCAGATTCAATATGTCGCAAACCAGGATCGTTTCTACGACCGACGGTGTAGTGATCCAGAAAATCCAGAATGCGGGCGAACAGGTGCAGGGCGGCACGCCGGTGCTTTTTGTGAGCAGTACGAGCAACAAGGATTGGGTTGTTAAATGCGGCCTTACCGACAAGGATTGGGCGAGATTGAAGGGCGGCGAAAAAGCGGAGATCACTTTTGACGCTTACCCGCAAACTTTTACCGGAAAAGTAATTTCCCTCGCGCAGGGAAGCGAAGCGGGGTCGGGATTATATCAGGCTGAGATACAAGTGAATAAGCAGGCTTCCAAGCTGGCGAGCGGACTTTTTGCGAAAGTGAGCATTTACCCGAAAGAAAAAACCACCATGATTTCCGTTCCCCTGGATGCATTGATCGAGGGCGAAGACGATAGCGCTTACGTATTCGTGGCTGGCTCGGGGAAAGCACTGAGAAAGCAGGTGAAAATTGCTTACCTCGCTGGCGATAAGGCATTTATATTATCTGGTCTTGAAGCCGGGGCTCAGGTAATCAGAGAAGGTTCCGCCTACCTCACAGACGGTTCGGCGATCAAAATTGTACAGTAAACGCAACGGATGAAATCATGAAATTACCTGAATTTGCTGTCAAAAATTACCAGTTTACGCTGGTTGTATTCCTGGCCGTATTAGCGCTGGGCATTTATTCGCTTTTCACGATGCCGAGGAGCGAAGATCCGGATATTCACCCGCCGCAGTTCACAGTGGTCGTGATTTACCCGGGCGCGAGTCCGAAGGATATGGAGCAGCTTGTAGTCGATCCGATGGAAAAGAAGATCAACGAGCTTGACGATATGAAGCATATTATCACGGATATCAAGGACGGACTGGCTGTCATGCAGATCCAGTACAAATACAGTTCCGATCCCGACGATAAATACCAGGAAGTGGTGCGCGAGATCAATAGTCTGCGCGGACAGTTACCTGCCGATATTGCCGATATCCGCATTAATAAGCAGATTCCTTCCGACGTAAGCATTTACCAATATGCGCTGATCAGTGAAAATGCCACTTATGCGCAGTTGAAAAAGCATTCGAAGGATTTTAAAGAGCAGCTCGAAAAGATAAAAAGTCTCAAAAAAGTTGACTACTCGGGCGTTCCGGAAAGGCAGGTGAATGTGAACCTGAACCTGCAAAAGATCGCCAATCAGCAGCTTACACAAAATCAGGTGATCGCCGCACTGCAAAGTGAAAACGTGAATGTGCCGGGCGGTAGCATTAGTATGTCGACCAAAAAGCTGAATATTAAAACCAGCGGGAATTACCGCACGCTGGATGAGATCGCCAATACGGTGGTTTCTACTGCCAATGGAAAAATAGTTTACGTAAAAGACGTGGCCGACGTGAAGCTGGGTTATGAGGACGAAACGCACCTTACCCGGCTGAACGGTTACCGGTGCAGCTTCGTGAATGTGAGCCAGAAAGAGGGGGAAAATATCATCGCAGTGCAGGATCAGGTGATACCGGTGGTTGAGAAATTCAAAGCTACTTTGCCTCCGAATATAGACCTGATCAAGGTTTTTGACCAGGCAAAAAGTGTCGACACGCGGCTGTCGCACTTTGCGCGTGACTTTGGTATCGCAATCATATTGGTATTGCTCACATTGCTGCCGCTGGGCACGCGGGCATCGCTGGTGGTGATGATTTCCATTCCGTTGTCGCTCGCTATCGGGTTGACTATCATGAACTTATTGGGATATAATATCAACCAGCTGAGCATTGTCGGGATGATCGTGGCGCTGGGTATATTGGTCGACGACAGTATTGTGGTGGTTGAAAATATAGAACGGTACCTGCGAATGGGCTATAATAGGGTAGAGGCTTCGATCAAGGCTTCTTCGCAGATAGGAATGGCGGTGGTCGGTTGTACGATATTGCTGATTTTTGCATTTCTGCCGCTCGTTTTTCTACCCGAAGGCGCGGGCGACTTTATCCGCAGCCTGCCGCTTTCCGTGATCACGACGGTATTTGCATCCATGCTCGTTTCACTCACAGTAGTACCTTTTTTATCAAGCGTAATCCTGAAACCACACGCGAGCGAAGAGGGTAACTTCTTTCTCCGCGGCATGAAAAGGCTCATTCACAGCACTTACGGAAGTATTCTCGACAAGGCATTGAAGCGGCCTGCATTAACCCTGGTATTGGCCGGGCTGATCTTCGCCGGCTCGCTAGCCCTCATTCCGATGATCGGAAACAGCCTTTTTCCCAAGTCTGAAAAGCCGATGTTTCTGGTGGATATCGAGCTGCCGCAGGGTACCAACTTGAAGAAGACCAATCAGGTTGCCAAATATGTTGAAGGCGTTTTGAAACAGGAACCTTTGATCACATCTTTTGCGACGAATGTTGGTAAAGGAAATCCGCGGGTCTATTACAATGTGATCCAACGTAATGAAAGTGAGAACTTTGCGGAAATTTTCGTGCAGGTAGAAGGGCTTGAAACCGAACAGAAAGTGGAGGTGATCGAGCGGCTGCGGAAAAAGCTCGAACGTTATCCCGGAGCGGAGATTAAGGTGAAGGATTTTGAGCAGGGGCCGCTGATAGAAGCGCCGCTCGCGTACCGTATCTATGGTGAAAATCTGGATCAGCTGCGCAAAACAGCATTCCGCGTCGCCGATCTGCTTGCCAAAACAAAGGGTACGATTTACGTAAATAATCCTTTGCTTGTGCAGCCGACTGATCTGAGGGTCAATATCAATAAGCAAAAGGCAGGTACGCTGGGTATTTCGTCCGCTGAGATTGATCGTACGGTCAGGCTTGGTGCGGCGGGCCTGAATGTTGCTACTTACCGGGAGGATGTGGGAAAAGCTGATAATTACAATGTAAACGTGTCGGTACCCCGGAATGCGTCCGTGCAGGATTACAGCGTTTTTGACAAACTATATGTGACCTCTGCAACCGGCGCAAGCATTCCCTTGAAAAATGTCGCGACGATCGAGCTGGAAAGTTCACCCAACCAGATCCGGCATTACGACAAAGATCGATACGTAACGGTTTCGGCATTCGTGAAGCCCGGCTTCAATGTGCAGCGGCTGAATGATGCTATTACTTTGAAACTTAATGCATTTCAGTTTGAAAAAGGGCAGACTTTCACGGTAGCCGGAGAGAAGGAAAGTCAGCAGGAAAGTTTCGGCGGGCTGGGCCTGATTATTCTCGTCACGATATTCGGTTTTCTGGGTGTATTGATATTGGAATTCAAGACTTTCAAAAGTATCCTGATCGTACTCTCCGTGATCCCGCTGGGGATAGTGGGAGGTCTGGCGATGTTGTTTCTCACCGGCGAGACGCTTTCATTCACTGCTACCATTGGTTTCATCGCGTTGGTGGGTATTGAAGTGAAAAATTCCCTGCTGGTCGTAGACTTCACCAATCAACTGCGCGAGCAGGGAAAAGGGATCGAAGAAGCGATCATTGAGGCCGGTGAAATCCGTTTTGTACCGATTTTGCTGACTTCGCTCACGGCAATAGGGGGTCTGCTGCCACTCGTGATTGAGTACAGTGCGTTATATTCCCCGCTGGCGCTCGTGCTGATCGGCGGATTGATCAGTTCCACTTTGTTATCCCGGCTGGTTACGCCGGTGATGTACAAATTGCTGCCGCCGGAAATCGAAAGTAAAGTGCCAGTGAAAGAACCAGTTGAGGAATTGCAATGGTCGGTTATAAGCTAGCGGTTCCGCTGCCCGGCGCATTTCGTTTGGCTATCTTCTCAACCATTCTGCTGATGCGGATTTGAATGAGGCAGGAAGTTTCAACGAACGGTACAGGTTTGCTGACGAGCTTTCGGCTCATCGGATCGTAACACCAGCGGGCGGCGGTAGCGTGGATCGCCTGCTCACGGTTCACCGGGCGCTCGGAACATTTGACAGATCTCGACAGCATGAATGCGCCGAATACCAAAAGCGTGGTGGAAGCGAACAGGATCGGTCGCCCGTAATGGGGCGCGTTGAGGCGTCGCCTGCGTGCGGACGCAGACCTGGTGGAGGTAGAGATTTTCAGGAACATGGCTAAGTTTTAACAGGGTATTGAATTGTTTTTCAAAATGCGCTGAAAACCGCCTTCGTCGAAGCAGAACTATTTAAGCTGAGGGTTATATTATTTGAAATGCATATTGGGCTGATCAGCTTCCGGGCAGGTCAGCCCATTTTAGTCAAAAATGCTTTGATATTATCCCGGTACCCCCGCGTCCATTTTATTTTGTCGCCAGTGGTAAGATGAATGATATACTCTCCGTTGAAGTACGTTTCCAGCTCTGATATGTAGTTCATATTTACGATATTGGAGCGCCCCACGCGGATCATCACTTCGGGATCGAGGCGGCCTTCGAGACTGCTCAGACTTTCGTAGATCGTGTAGGTTTTAGCTGTGGTAAATAAGGAAATGTAGTTGCCGTCGGCTGAAAAATGGCTGATATCCTGGGTCTTGACCAGGTACATTTTACCCGCTTCCTTGACCAAAATCCTTTGCAGATAGTTGCCTGTCTTGTCCCGCTGATCCCGGAGCAGGTTACTGACGAGCTCCTCCATCCGCGGCTGCGCTTTCTGGCCGAGCCGCTCTTTCGCCCGCCCAAGCGACTGGTGAAAACGCACTTCGTCAAAAGGTTTAAGCAGGTAATCGATCGCATTCACTTCAAATGCCCGGAGCGCATATTGATCGTAAGCAGTAGTGAAAACGACGAAAGGCTGGTGGTGCGGCCATATTTCCTTCAATACCCCGAATCCGTCCAGTTCCGGCATTTGAATATCTATAAAAACGAGGTCTGGCCGGTGCTGCAATATTTTCACAACCGCTTCCGAACCATTCGAAGCCTCGCCGATCACTTCTATCGTGAGGTCATCCTGCAAAAAAGTACGGATCACATCCCGGGCGAGGATCTCGTCATCAATAATCAGACAGGTATGTTTCATTTGGTTTCTTGATTGTGGTTTTGGGTTCACCTTCAAATGAAAGTGTCACTAGCGTGCCGCCTTCCGGTGGCCGCTCGAATGTGATCCCTGCTTCTTCGCCGTAAGCCTGCTGGAGTCTGGAAGTTGTGTTTTTTAGTCCGAGTCCCATTCCTTCGGTGGAAATTTTTGTGCCGATACCATTGTCGTAAACCCTGATAATCAGTCCTTTTGCACCAACTGAGCTCGTAATTCGGATCAATGCATTGGTAGTCAGGTCGGAAATGCCGTGGGTAATCGAGTTCTCGACGAGCGGCTGCAAGATAAGCTGCGGAACCGGATACAATTCTGAGGCCGGGTCGATTTCGTATTCCACTTTCAGCCGGTCCTGAAACCGGATCTGCTGAATACCCAGGTATTGCCGGGTGAGTTTCAATTCTTCCTGCAGAGGTATAAAGTCGGCTTTTTGGTTGATCAGCACCGCGCGGAGCAGGTCGCTCAGGGTAGTGACCATCACGATCGCTTTCCGGTTATCATTTTTAACCATCAAACTTACCACTGCATGTAAGGTATTGAACAAAAAATGAGGATTGAGCTGCATTTTGAGCGATTGCAGCTGGGCTGTGGCGAGCTGGCTGCGGAGCTGCTCGTTGTTAAGTTCCGTTTCGAAATGTTGCTGTTTCAGCGCCTGGTATCGATAAATGTAGGAAACTGTGTTGAAACCCACAACCAGCAGCAGGTACTGCGCGAAGCTTCCCGTGAATCCGAAATAGAAGGAAAACAGATAGCTTTCCATCGGAATTGACTGACCAACCAGACTGAACATGAGTGGGTTGGTAATATAGTAATGCACCAGGTTCACAAATACATTTAAAAATGCGACGATGAGCAGGTGAATGAGCGTCGCTTTGAGCAGCGAGCCAGGCGTACCTTTGAATGCGAGCGGAAATTTGAGGGAAGCCCAGAGTACGAGCGGCGAAGTAGACCACCAGAAAAGCCCGTCGAGCAGCCAGATAAACGTTTCGTGCGGCCTGAATTCGTAACCTACCCGCATGGGCCACAGCATTGTCAGCTGCCACAGAGTGATCAGGGCAAACAGACCCCAGTAATAGAAGGAGTATTGCCAGAAATCTTTTTCAGACAGGGGTAATTGCGACTGATCGAGCAGTCGCCGCAAGAAATTTTTGTCTTTTCGGGACACTTTTATGAATAGAGGATGCGTGAGACAAATTTATATTCAGGGAAAGCATAGATAACAGGCATTTTACGTAAAGCGTGGGCATTGTTATTTAAAATGATTTCCCGGTTGCTAATTCTTACGGATATTTGCCGGATAGAACACAAGAATTGACTTTGGACCAACTACACAATGAGTATAGGAAACTTTTCAGAAACGCTGTTTGAAAAAGCGCCTATTGTCGGGATTATCCGCAATGTGGCGCTGGAAGATGTGAAGCAGATCCTGCCGATCTTCCGGGAAGCCGGGCTCACGACCGTTGAGATCACGATGAATACGCCCGATGCTGCCGAAATGATCAGCTGGGCGATTGCAAATGAAAGCGAGGGACTGAATATCGGTGCCGGCACGGTTTGTACAAAAGATGATCTGGAAGCTGCACTGGAAGCGGGAGCTCAGTTTATTGTGACCCCGGTGATCAACAAAAAAGTGATTAAATCCTGCGTAAAAAAGGGCATTCCGATATTTCCCGGCGCATTTACACCAACTGAAATTTACAACGCCTGGACACTCGGCGCGACGATGGTCAAGATATACCCCGCCACTTCCCTCGGCCCCGAGTACATTAAAGACCTGAAAGCCCCGATGAACCAGCTCAAATTGCTGCCAACCGGTGGAGTAGGGCTCGAAAATATGACCGCTTTCTTAAACGCCGGCGCAAACGGCCTGGGAATCGGCGGGCAGCTTTTTGACAAAAAATTAATTGAAGCCAAAGATTGGGCCGGACTAAAAGCTCATTTTCAGCAGTTTGTGGAGAAGTTGGGGTGATGAAAAATGGTTCAAGATGAGCCCTCGCTCATTCAAACAAATCCCCCGTCATTCTCTTCAAAACTGTGTTTTGATTTTGGTTTGAATCTGTTTTTTAGTGAGTCCCAGAAGGTTTCCTGCTTCTTTTCCATTTGCACGTAAGGAGTGATCGTCATATTGCCGACTTGTTTATGAAACGGCTTTTTCCGCTTTTCCTTGTCGAAAACAACAACGCTGTCGTAAAACGAGATACAGCTGATATTTCGGGTTATATCGTTGTAAGTTAACTGGTTAGCTTCGTGAAGATGACTTTCGTACAGCGGGTCGATGAGGCTTTTGGAATACTCTATAAAAGTACCCGGCTTGCGCAATCCGCCGTAAAACTCTGTCCAGTATGAAGTATGGGTATCTTCAACCAGATACACGCCGCCCTCCTTCACTTTTCCAAAAAGCGTTTCGAATGAGATCAGCTGCTGGTCCATCAGGTGGCCGCCGTCGTCGATGATAATATCCAGGTCGGGAATCTGCGCTGCAACACTTTCAAGAAAAGCTTTATCACTTTGAGACCCGATGAAAATGGTCGTATTCTCTTCTTCTAATTTTTTGCAGTCCTGGTTGATATCAATCGCGTAAATGTGCGCGCCGTCGCCAAAATATTTCTTCCAAAGCTGCATGGAACCTCCGTGCGAAATGCCTATTTCCAGGATATTGACTTTTTGTCCGCGGTATTTGGCAAAGTGCTTTTCATAAACATCAAAATAATGGTCCCACTTATGGACGAGATTTCCTTTGTGGCTGTAAAACAATTCTCTTAACGTCATCATTTTTTATGTTGGGTAAGGTAAAAACAGTAATATAGTTTTCAAACTTACTTTATCGATTGGATTAAACAGCATTTGAATATGGCTGACAGGGAATTTTACGGCGACCGGACTGTGAATCGGCTTGAAAAAGTAACTACGATCGTGTCGCGCATACTGTATATCGGTGGAACTGCTTTTGCCTTTTTGCTCTCCTTCGCAAGAATTGCGCACTGGCAGCAAATAAATGATCTCAACGACGAAAAGAAAACGGGAATACCGACATTTCAGTTTTTTCTTTTGATGATAACTCCATTGGTACTTTCTTATCTGATCAGGAAAATTCCAGCTTTCGTTGGTAGAATGCGTAAAGCAAAGTTATATCCCCGGGAAACATTTATCCGGAAAGGTCACGGAACCATCCGGGGTACGAAAACTAAAAAAGGCAATTACGAAACCCAGAGGCACTTTCTTCACATTGTTCATGCTCTGGATCCTGTTGGGGTGTGGGTGGAGGTTGACCAGGATATTTATCTGCGGGCGCGTAGCAACAATACCCTGCCTATTCGCTATCACCCAGAAAAAACCGGCATGTTATACGTTAATGTAGAAAAAGTAGGCACAGTTTAATAGGTTTAGTAGAAACAATACTTTTAATATATTATAAAAGTATTGTTTTTATTTACCATTCTTTTCAAACCACGCCACGATTTGCGGATAAAGGTCTGCCAGTACCTGCCCCTTTTTGCGAGTTTTATAAAGCGGGACCAGAAACTGGTCAAATGCGGCAAACTTCCGGAAACCGCGCATTTCTACCATCATTTTTTCAATATCACTAATCAATCTCTGTTGTTCGCTTTTCGGCGCATAATCTGCGTAGCGCAGGCAAACGAGCGCCCAGTTCATGTATTCATTGAAGGATTCTGACGGGCTTTCATAATATTTAGCGGGCTTGTCAGGATCATTCCAAACGCTCAGGTCGGTAAATGCTTTTTGAATTCGCGTCACGTACTCAGGTTTTTCGCTTTCGGGATTGATGAATGCGTGGTTTAGTTCGGTGAACAGAATGCTTCCGGCGGCGACTAATTGTGCTTCATTTGAGAGTATATGTGGCACTTTCCTGTTCCTGAATGGAAAGTTGACGTGGGCCTGCGCTTCTTTGAAGCCGTCGTAATTAAACCAGGTAGCAGACTGATTGCCAGCCACCAGCGGCGAAAAAATGATTTTGAAAGATTCGTATCGGGTCGATGGAAAATTGGTATTCAGCCACTTCTGCATTTCGGGCACGCCGATCGAGTCGCGATACGTGACGATCAGTTCATTGTAATAGGGCTGATGTTTAGCGAAAAATTCAGGGAAGTTACTTTTGACCAGAAAATCCTGTAAACCAGCGACCTGGTGTTGCAGGTTATTAGAATTCGAAAATCCTATCCGATCGTAAATCGGGCTTTTTACCACTTTTTTACCTTCAAGCCCGAAAGAATACGCGTCCATTTTGAGGGCGGAATATGCATCCGATTCAACCAGGTCAGCATTGATACTTTTCACAACCGGCTCGTCGCTGAACTTGTCAAACCACTGCATGACGTCGGTATAGTATGGGGTGTTCTTCATGATCAGCCCATTATCTTTCCGGCCTTCGGCGGTGAGGGCGAACACGATATTGATCAGCTCGTAAAAAGCAGGGATCTCGACCGAAGTCTTGCCGGAATGTGACTTTTTATATTCCTCAGAATAATGTGCGCGAGGTACTATGGGAATACCTTTGATCGCGGTGCGGGCGCTGTCTTTTCCATTTACCAGGATCACAAATTCCTGAAAGCTGTTCGGTTTTACCTGGAATTGGATCGAATCCTGGTCGGTAATAAAGGTGACAGGAATGTTTGCGCCGGGCACATATACGTCCAAAATATCCGGTTTCACGCTCGCGTCAATGCCCCAGGAACCTTCCTGTATATGCGTTCCGATCCGGATCTTCGCTTTTGGGGTAGCAGCTTTAATCACAGGCAACTGCTGGCCGAGTGCAGGGAGAAGTGTGAATAGCAGTAGTGTAGCCGTCGCAAATTGTTTGAGTGGTAATTGTACGAGCATAAGTCACCGGGATTTAAGTATTGGTCTGTAAAATGCAGATTTCGTTATTTTCTATCCTTGTTCGGTAAAATAACTTTCGTAACTGCTTTTTTACTAATGAGAAAGCTAGCTGCATTTACCTGCCTATACCTATTTTTTACGACCATGACTTTTGCCCAGAATAACGGGCTGATTTCCGGCGCGGATATGGAATTTCTGAAAAAAATGACCCGGGATGTGCTCGACAGTTCGCGCATTCGCCCCGGGCAAAGCCTGCCGGCGCCTTATGGGAAAAACAATACGGGCGGAACGCTCATTCGTCCCGGCGGCCGGAGCACTTATCCTTCGTTCTGGATCCGCGATTATGCAATGTCACTGGAAACAGGAATGGTCACCGCAGCCGAACAAAAGCACATGCTGATACTCACCGCAGCCACTCAATGCGACCAAACGTGGATTACGAAAGGCGGAAGTATGGTGCCGTTTGGCGCGATTGCAGACCATATTCGCGTCGATGATAATAAGCCGATCTACTTTCCCGGCACCTACGATTACATCGGGCAGGGAACGGAAGAGTTCGGAATGACGCCGCCGTATTGTGACCAGTTTTACTTTATAGAAATGGGTTATCACTATTTCAAAACGACATCTGATACGCAGTTTTTGCAACAAAAAATCAATGGAAGCACAATAATGGAAAGACTGGAAATCGCATTTCGCGTTCCCCCAGCAGATCTGGCGGATCAGCTCGTTTTTACAAATGAAAATTTTCGGGGCGTGGATTTCGGATTTCGCGACGCGATCAGGATTACCGGGAAGCTGGTATATCCTTCGCTATTGAAATATCGCGCGGCAAAGCAGCTCGCAGCGCTTTTTGAGAAAACGGGTAACAAAGAAAAAGCGGGATCCTATTTGAAGATTGCAGAAACGATCAAGCGAGCTATTCCTGCAACATTTCTGGATAAAAATGGAATGCTGCTGGCTTCGACAGGCAAAAGTGCCCAGCCTGATGTGTGGGCTACTGCATTGGCTTCCTATTGGGGTATTCTGGATAAAAAGCAGGTCGAGATCGCGAGTTCTTTTCTTGCCGCCGCATTTAAAAAAGGAACATTATCCTACAAAGGAAGTGTGCGGCACGTATTGACCGACCAGGATTTTAATGAAAAAACGGCCTGGGAAAGTGCGATCGTTCCAAAAAACACGTATCAGAATGGATCGTATTGGGGCACTCCCGTGGGCTGGGTGGCATTGCTGATTGCTCAAACCGAACCGGAGTCTGCCAGGAAGTTGCTTGCCGAGTACATTGCGGAGCTGCGCGAAAATGATTACAGAAAAGGGCCGAACTTCAATTCTCCGGTTGAATGCTTTACTGCGGAAGGTATTCGGGGGCCGGTGTACCTGACTACCGTGAGCTGCCCGTTGATCGCATTGACCGGCGACCAGCAGTAGGTTACATGCCAGCTCAGGTTGTAGCGAAATACGATTTGTTGGCTTTCCGGCAAGTATAGTTGAGCCGACTGGTATTTTTAACAGCAAGATTTGATATAAAACTAAAAATATGACTTACCTGAAACTAAGATCCAAGTTGTTCGGCGGAATGGCCGTTTTGTTGTTAACCCTAATTTTTTCACAAAAAAGCATGGCCCAAAGTAATGAAAAAGCGGAAGTTGCCAAAGCGGTCGAGGCGCTGAAAGCATTGCTGGTAGAACCAAACCAAAAGGGTCTGGAAGAAATTTCTTCAAAGGATCTGAGCTACGGACATTCGAATGGTCTGGTGGAAGATCAGAAGACTTTTGTGGAATCGCTGATCAGCAAAAAGTACGATTTCGTCACCATGGACCTGACTGAGCAAACGATCACAATTACCGGCAATGCGGCGATTGTGCGGCACATTCTTACTGCTAAAACGAACGACGCGGGAAAAGGTCCGGGAACGGCAAACATTAAAGTTTTGCAGGTTTGGCAAAAACAGTCGAATGGAAAGTGGTTGATGATCGCGCGCCAGGCTGTGAAGATTTTGTCCTAGCGCCCGAGTTTGATCCCAAAAGAAGCGAACCCGAGGTTCCCGGTTTTTCCAGGCGAAAAGCCGGGATTTTTTGTGTCTGTTCCGTTCAGCGGGCTCGTTTTCAACTCCACATAATTGGGGTAATAGAGCACGAATAGTCCGATCCATTTATAGCCGATCTCAGCAATATAGCTTAGTCCTAGTGTGTGTTTTTTAGTGAAAACACCATACCCGCCGCCCGTGACGATCGGGCCCGCATCGTCCATTACTGCGGGCCCGGAAGGGTTATTGATAATCACGGCATTCGAATACAGCGATGGGCTGGCGTTTTCGAAATTTCTGTTGTAGTTTAATCTGGCTCCTGCATTCAGATAAAAGGTCGACTGGCCCTTTTTATTCTTCAGCGCAAAACGTGGCGCCACCTGGATGTAGGTCTGTAATGCATTAAAATCCGACTTTAATGGCGTGATCCGGTTTTCTTTCATTATCTCCTTCGCCCGGTCGGTTACCTGTTTCAAATCTTCAAACAGCACGGGCGCCACCAGGTTCCAGTGCAGGTACCGCTGGATATTCAGTCCAATACCTGCTCCATAACGCAGGGAAACGATGTACCCGGGCCGGTCTGCAAACTTCATATCGTGCACAACGGACAGGCTGCTCGTCAGTAGATTTTGCATCACAACATCGCATGTCAGCGTGCCGGTAGGGTGGTTCATCAGAGCAGGCGAAGCCTGGAAAAATGTGTATCGATTGATATTGTAACCCGCCCCGACATGCAGATTCAGGAAGGTACTTGCGAGATAGTGCTGGGATTTTGACGGGTTTACGGGTTCGCTAATGAAACTGGTGTTTGTTAATGTGACGTGTTTTTGAGCTTCTTCCGTGCCGGCCTGAGTGCCATTTAATTCTTTCAGAATTTTATTCAGGTCCAGCATTTCCAGCTTTTTAAGATCTTCCGGAGACTGTCCGTAAAAGATCACTTTGCTGTTTTTACCTGCATTCAGGATGATGGTGTCGGGTGGCGCCGGGTTAGGGTAGGAGGATAGGAACGTTCCGAGGGTCAAAAGGATCGTGTTCATGGCTAATAGATTGGTTATTAAGTAATTCAATGCTTCATTTCCAGGTTTTTTTGCGGCGAGGTCGGTTTGACAGCTGTCGGATATTCGACGAAACTTTGCTGTACGAAAGACCAGAATGTCGGCTTACCCACATTTCTGTCAAATTGCAGTCGCATTTTCTTAGCTTCCCGGTCCTTTTTTACCTGATCGAATATGCGCTGCAAAGCGGAGAGCTGCACAGTATTTTCTTCTGGTAAGGCAATATCAGCGATGAGCACTTTCTCAAAGCGTGGCTTCGCGGTAATTGAATCGGCAATTGTATTCGTGGTGTTAATGCTGCTTTCAATTGGTTGAGTAACAGAAGGAATATCAGCAACCTGCGGGGTGACCGCTTCCGTATTTTCCTCAAAGGATATTGAATTTTCAGTTTTGCTGTCCATTTGATCGGGTTGGTTTTCTATTGGCTTCTCAACCATTTCAAAACCCGATTTTGGTTTTCTAACCAGCTTACTATCAGCCTCTAATCTCCCGGCGTGTAATTTTTGGGGAACAGCTGGGGTTGTACTTTTGCTCGCCAATATTTGCTGATTTTCCGGTTTTAATATCGATATAACAAATACAATCAACAACAGAACTGACGCAGCAGCATAAGGCCACCAGAGCCACACGGTTTTGGGTTTTTGCTTCTCTTTTACACTAGCCCAGATTTTTTCGGGGTTAAAGTCTTCGCTTTCGGCATTATTGGTCTGCGAAGCTTCCCTTATTTTATCAAACAATCTTTCGTTTCGCATAAGCTGGGTCCAGTTCGATGATTTTTCTTTGAAGCAAATTCTTCGCTTTGCTGAGCTGCGATTTCGAGGTACCTGCGCTGATTCCCAGCATTTGAGCGATCTCAGCGTGTGGGTAACCTTCTATTTCGTATAAATTAAACACAGTCCGGTAGCCTGCCGGTAAGCTTTCTATGAGCTTGAAAATCTCTTCTGCTGTTAAATGTTCAATAGTGTCGGTGTCGATCGCATAGTTTTCCTGATCTTGTTCGGTCAGCAACTCCATTCGCTTTTCTTTCCTAAGAATATGCAGGCATTCATTTACGACAATTTTTTTTATCCATAATTCAAATGGCGGCACCGCTTCGAACTGACAGTTTCCCAGCTTTTTGAAAATGATATAGAAAGACTCGGAAACTGCGTCTTCTGTTTTGGGCACATCGGCGAGGTATCTTTTCGCCAGCCGGAACAGGATCCTTCCGTAACAATCAAAGATCTGCCGCTGCGCATACGCATCTTGTTGCTGGGCTGCGTAAATGATTGCGAGGGTGATCAAAGGCGGTCGGGATGAATCATGATAATAAGGAACTCAGCCGGCAAACGGTTGCCTGGAAGCAGGATTTATTTTTGAAAAAGATCGGGAATAGCTGCTGCAGGGAAAATGCATATCAGGCAGGGCATAAAAAATGGCGGCCATTTCTGACCGCCGGCAACCCACAACAAAGAGTGGCACAGCATTAATCTGCGGTTACATGTTTGTAGTCCTGGACTAATCTGAGGTTTGTTAAAAACCTGCATTTGTGTTCAATCATCATATTATTCTACGGAAAACAGCAATTTTCATTGCTAGCAATCAACTCTCGCCGATTTGCATCACTAGAAGCGTTCCTGTAATATGATAACAGAGGTTGCATAGCTAAGCTAATGCAAATCCACGCAAAGGCAAAATTTTGGGAGTGAAAACATTGTAAAACCGTGCATAGAATAGGTCGGGCAGGGTTCATGTCAGGACTGTCATTTAGTAGTCTTCCAGGTACAAATTGAATTCATCTGGGCGTTTTACGTCAATTCTACGCTTCTGGCACAGGTTTTGCCGATTAGATACCGCGTATGGAAAATTTAACAAATTCAGGTAGCTCCGGACGATTAATCATAGTTGCTTATCGATTACCCTTCAAATTAGTCCGGGAAAACGAACAGGTCCGTCTGTTCCAAAATTCGGGAGGACTTGTATCGGCGGTGTTATCTCTTGTAAAAGACACCCGGATGCCCAAGTTTAACGCCCATGAAAAGATTCAGTGGGTAGGGTTTTCAGAGAATACGAGAGAAGAACTGGAAGGGCAATCGCTTGCAAATGAAGAGTTTCAGGCACACCCTGTCTTTATTCCCGATGAAGTAAATGAGAATTATTATGAAGGTTTTTGCAATAACCTGATCTGGCCGCTTTGCCATTATTTCCCTTCCCTTGCCCGATTCAATGATGAATATTTCGAAGCTTATCAAACTGCCAATAGGCTCTTTTTTGAAAAACTGGATGAAATACTGGAACCGGACGACACGATCTGGGTGCAGGATTATCAGTTGATGCTGCTGCCGGGCATGATCCGTCAGAAATATCCTTCGAACAAAATCGGGTTCTTTTTTCACATTCCGTTTCCGTCTTATGAGCTTTTCAGAATGCTGCCGGTAAGGTGGCGGAAAGCGCTGGTCGACGGGATACTTGGTGCCGATGTGGTTGGATTTCATACCAATGATTATGTTGAATATTTCCTGAAAGCTGCGCGCCTCGTTTCTGAATATGGAAACAAGCTGCATTATATTAATATGAGTAACCGGATCGTTAAAGTCGATTCATTTCCGATCAGTATTGATTTTGAAAAGTTCAACGCGGCATTCGATGAACCGGAAGTGGTACAGGCGCGAAACGATGCGCGGCAGTCGCTGAAAGAAAAAGTGATCTTTTCGGTTGACAGGCTCGATTACTCAAAAGGTATTATCCACCGGTTGAAAGGTTATCAGCGGTTTTTGGAAAGATATCCGGAGTGGCACGAAAAGGTGTCGTTTGTAATGGTAGTAGTGCCTTCGCGCGATACGATCGAGCAGTACCAGCAGATGAAATCGGATATTGACCAGACCGTAGGCAAGATCAATGCAGATTTTGGCAATATATACTGGCAGCCGATCATTTATCAATATCGTTCTATGCCTTATCACGAACTGGTGGGCATGTACACAGCCAGCGACGTGGCGCTTATTACACCTGTGCGCGACGGGATGAACCTGGTGTGTAAAGAATATGTAGCCAGTCGCAAGGATCGGAAAGGTGTGCTGATACTCAGTGAAATGGCGGGAGCTGCGGCGGAGCTGGGCGAGGCAATCATTATCAATCCGCTCGACAGTCAGGATATTGCCGATGCGATCCAGCAGGCGTTTGAAATGCCCGTCGAAGAGCAAACCAAACGAATGGATGCGATGCGCGAGCGTATTAAGGATTACGACGTCTTCGCGTGGACCAATGATTTTTTTACCCAAATGACAATGCTAGAACAAGAACACGACAGATTGCGTCAGGTATTTCTGAACACCAGTGGTATCGACGCGATCAGACAAGCTTACGAAGCTTCAAGCGACAGGATTCTATTTTTCGACTACGATGGTACGCTTGCGCCGATCGTGGCGGATCCGGCGAAGGCTATTATTTCCGAAGATGTAAAAAAACTGATCGGTGAGATCGCCAAGCGCGATACCGTTGTAATCGTGAGTGGCCGTGATAAACAATTCCTGGGCGATCTGTTCAATGATCTGCCTGTACATATTATCGCAGAACACGGCGCGCTCGTAAAAACGAAAGGTTCGGAAGAGTGGGTGATGAATGCGGATTACGAGGAAGGCTGGAAAGAGAGTATTCGCCCGATTATGGATATGTATGCGAAAAGGTGCCCCGGCGCTTTTGTGGAGGAAAAAGAAACTTCACTCGCGTGGCACTACCGTACGGCCGACGAAAAAGAATATGCGACCAGGCGAGCGCAGGAGCTTTTGTGGCAACTCAAAAATTACATTCAGCCGGAGCTTAATTTGCAGGTGATCGACGGAAACAAGGTTGTGGAAGTCAAAAAAACTGCATTTAATAAAGGTACGGCGACGCGGATGTTCGTAGATAACGGAAATTATGACTTCGTGCTCGCGATTGGTGATGATACTACCGATGAGGATATGTTCGAAGCGTTGCCGGACACTTCATTTACGATTAAGATAGGTGACGATCTGTCTGCCGCCCGCAATCATATCAGAAGCCAGGAGGAGGTATTTCATTTCCTGACGTTTATGGTTTCTTCGGTTTCTGAGTAGTGCTTCTTTATTCTTGTGAGATAGATTGGAATCTATTAAAGCCCGGCAAAAGCTGCCGGGCTTTTCTGTTTTAACGCATTAGGCAGCGCTGGCTGACGAGAAGTCACCAGCCTCGTTCAGGTTTTCCAACTTGATAAAGTGACAAACATAACCCGCCGACCGCAAAGTGGACTGGATCAGGGTGAAATCCGATAATTCCGAGGTAAGGGTCAACATAAACTCCTGGAAATCGTAAGCCCAATGTTTCACATTAAGCTGTTTAAGGCAATCGTGCAGTCTTTGGAAAGACTTGTTATTTTGTATTCGTGTTCTGAATGATATCTTGTACTTACGGGCCATTTTTTTGATGAAGGATATTATTTGATAAAACCGGCATTCGCCGCTGCTCCGAACTGTGAGTAAATATCGTACTTATTTATAATTAATCCAAATAAGTACGATGACAAGGACGCTTTAATAAAAAAGCTTCGCAACCGGAATTCTTTTCCAAAGTTGCGAAGCTTTTTTGATAATACTTTTATTATAATATTAAGAAAGTATTAGATTTTATAAATTCAGTCTCATCGAAACTTAACACTGTCAGTTCCAGGCGGAACGCAGGAATTCCACCCAGTTTTTCCACATAATTTTCTCTATATCAGCTGCCGAATAGCCGCGTGCGGCGAGCAGGGAAGTGATCGACTGTAAATCAGCGATCGAATTCAGATCACCCGGCGACTGTTCTTTCCCATAAGCACCATCGAGATCCGAACCAATACCTACGTGGTTTGCATTACCAGCGATCTGGCAGATGTGATCAATATGCTGAACGATATGCTCAATTTTCAGTCCGGTACTTTCCGGGGTCGATACTCCTCGTACCCAGCCGGGGATCATCATCCAGGCGTCGAAAGCCATTCCGATCACTGCATTCCGTTCCAGCAGCGTTTTAATCATCTCGTCTGAGAACTGCCTGTTGTGCGGGGTGATCGCCCGAACGAGATTGTGGCTCGCCCACACAGGTCCTTTGTAAATATCCATTGCTTCCCAAAAGGCAGTGTCGCACAAATGCGTCGCATCGAGGATCATGTTCAGGTTATCCATTTCGCGCAGCAGGTCTTTTCCTTTTTGTGCCAAAGGAGCATCAGAATCTGTACCATACGCATATACGCCGGGTCCGTAATGCGCCGGACCGATCGCCCGCAGCCCGTAAGCGTAAGCAATTTCAAGGTTTTTCAGACTGATCAATGAATCGGCACCTTCCAGGCTCAGTATGTAGCCGATCGGGAGATTTTCTGTCGATGATGCATTTTCCCAAAGCGCGAGGTGTTTGGAAAGCTGGTCGAAAGTAGTGATCTGAAACATCTCGCCAGCTTCTTCCATCGCCTTATACCAGGCAATCTGCGCCTGGCTCTGCGCCCAGGCCTGTGCCTGCGAATGCCAGCCGGGAATTTTACTGTCGGGCTTCACGTACCGCGCAATTTGCGTAGCCACGCAAACACCTATATTGCCTTTCCGCATTTCCGGCAAACTCACAACACCTTTGCCGCGGTCGGGTTTATCGGTCAAATTTTTCTCCCTGTCCCTGATTGTGTAAAGGTCCTGGGTCAGGTCACGGTTCCACTCCACGGCGTTCATGGAAAGGTCAAGGTGTGCGTCAAATAAAAACATCTTTGTGATTAATGTAGGTTAAATACTCAGCCTTCTGTTTCGGGCCACTATTTTCCATTCCGCCTTCACAGCGCCGTCTTCGATTATCGTTGCAAAATCATGTAATGCGACGCTCGGGCAAATATGGTAAGGCAATGCGTACAGCACGTCGCCAATACTGACCGAATCCCAAACTTCCGCAGAAACCTGCAATACGCCGTGCTCCTCACTTTGTCCGACGACGGTATAGCCGTTGAGATTTAGCAGTCGGAAGCGGTTTTCTATCGGGTTTTCGGCGGCGATCGCTTTGTGTCCGAGGTCGATCGTAACGATTCCGGCTGTGGGTTTAGATACTACGCGGGTCAATATCAATGCTGCATGTTCAAAAGGTTGCCCGTCGAAACGGTCGCCGTAACCATAGTCCCAAAGTACGTTTGTGCCCGGACTAAGGAAAACATTGTCGCGCAAAGCATGCACAGTAAAGGAAGGCGAGCCGCCTGTAATGATCATCGGGTCGCGACCAATATCGTTTTTAACAAGGTCGATCAACGGAAGGACAGAATTAAACGCTTCGTCTGCCGCTGCTTTACGCTCCGAAAACTCGGGATTGCGGATGTGACCATCGTATATATGCAGTCCGCCAAACTCTACATGCGAAAGCGTTGTGAGATACCTGTACAGTGATAGCAGCGTGACATCGGTAGGGTGCCCCGACCGGTTCATTCCATTATTTACATCCAGAAAAACGGAAACTTTCAAACCCTGATCCAATGCAACCGCATTCAGTTGATCAGCTGACTTTTCGTTGTCTACCAGCGAGGAAAATGTAACGTAAGGAAACGCATTCTTCAATTTGAATAGCCGGGCAATATTTGGCCCAACCATTTGGTAAGAGATCAGAATCCATTTTGCGCCGGCATTTGCCAGCATTTCCGCTTCCGCAATCGTCGCGCATTTGAACTTACTGATTCCCTGTTCGAGCTGGATAGCAACAATTTCTGCGCATTTGTGCGTCTTAATATGCGGTACCAACCTGTCGGCGCCACCTGCAATACTGATCATACTCCGCACATTATGCCGGATCCTGTCTTCATAAAATAGGAGCGAAGGCGAAATGACTTCGTCGGGATTTTTAAGTTGATACCACATATTAATGATTGAATGATCGAATGACTGAATGACTGAATGACTGAATGTTCTCTATTCAATCATTCAATCATTCAGTCATTCAAAATTAAACTACTTCTCTTCCAGCTCAAACATCGCCTCAATCTCCACAGGGATATTATCCGGCAAGCTGCCCATTCCAACCGCGCTTCTTACTCCGATTCCGTTTTCTTCGCCCCATACCTTTGCGAAAAGCTCGCTGGCTCCGTTGATGATAAAGGGATGTTTTTCGAAATCCGGCGTGCAGTTAACCATACCGAGCACTTTAACTACTCTTTTCACACGGTTAAGGCTGCCCAGATTGGCTTTCAATGTCGACAAAATCGCCAGTCCTACCTGACGAGAAGCAAGCTTTCCTTGCTCTGCATCCATGTCTTTGCCAATGCGACCAATGATCAGGGATCCGTCGTCCTGCACAGTTCCATGGCCGGAGACGTAAACCCAGCGTTTGTCGACAATCAATAATGGTTTGTAAACGCCGACCGGTTTCGGGGCGGGAGGAAGGTTCAGGCCAAGGGCCGCAAAATTTGCTTCTGGTGTATTTTCCATTATGGTTGTATTTATCCGTTCGTTGAAACGAACGGGTATTGATTTTGAATTTTAATAGATAAGGCAATCAATTTCCGTTCTTTTCAAAGAACGGTTACGGGTCTATCGCAACGCGCCACCGCCATCAATTTCCGTTCTTTTCAAAGAACGGTTATAGGTCTATCGCAACGCGCCGCCGCCATCAATTTCCGTTCTTTTCAAAGAACGGTTATAGGTCTATTGCAACGCGCCACCGCAATCAATTACCGTCCGTTTCAACGTACGGCCCGAGGCTTAAAGGAACAAATTTAACACCAAAACCCCCAGCAATCCCATTACGGACACGATTGTTTCCATTACGGACCAGGTGAGGAGCGTGTCTTTAATGCTGAGGTTGAAGTATTCTTTGAAGAGCCAGAAGCCACCGTCGTTGAGGTGAGAGAACATCAAACTTCCTGATCCAATGGCAAGTACGATCAATTCAGGTTCCACATTCGCATTCACCAGAAGGGGCGAAAGGATGCCAACGGTGGTTAATCCCGCAACAGTTGCCGAACCGACACAAACCCGGATTACGGCCGCAATCGACCAGCTTAATATCAGTGGAGAAATATCAATTCCTGCCAGACTTTCGGCAATGTAGGTACTTACGCCGCTGGCAGTCATGATTTCTTTGAACACACCTGCACCTGCAATGATAAGCAAAATCACGGACACACCTTTGAAGGCTTCCTCCATCGATTTGCTGATCTTTTTCATATTCATGCCGCGCGCAATGCCGAGCGTATAAGCAGCAAAAAGTACGGAGATCAGCATTCCGAAATAGGGCTCAGCGAGCAGACCGATGATCTTGTTGTCGGGATAATAGCGCTTGATCGCAGACATGGCTGTCAGTAAAAAGACGGGAAGTAGAGCAGTAATAACGCTGATCCCGAGTCCCGGTAGCTCGGCGGCCGGTCTTGGTTTTACATTAAAAAGATCTTCGTCGGGTTTGGGCTGAAACCTTTTTAAAGTACTCCCAAAAATTGGCCCTGCTACTGCGATGGCGGGAATGGAAACGAGGATACCATACAGTAACGTCTGTCCCAGATCCGCATTGAGCTGACTGGCTATAGCCGCGGGCGACGGGTGGGGCGGGAGATAACCGTGCGCAACTGATAATGCGGAAAGCATCGGGATACCAACATAAAGGAGCGGAAGCCGGGCAGTAGCGCTGATCATGAAGATTAATGGAATCACGATCACGAAACCTGCATTATAGAACAGCGGGATACCGATCACAAAACCGGCCAGCGCCATTCCCCATTGAATGTATTTTTGACCAAAGAGACCAATCAGTGCGTCGGTTATCCTTTGCGCCGCGCCGCTGTCGGCTACCATTTTACCCAGCATCGCCCCAAAACCTACGATCAGCACCAGGTCGCCGAGTGTGCCGCCGACACCTTTTTGAATCGCCGTACTTACAGTCGCTACACTCAGCCCGCTCGCCAGGCCCAGTCCGATGGAGACGAGCAGAAAGGAAATGAAGGTGTCGATTTTTAGCCAGGCGATCAGGAGGATCAATGCCAGGATCGCAAAGAATGTAAGTAATAAGGGCATAATTGAAATGGTAGGAAAGTAAGCTTGATGTAATAAGTTGGAAGAAAGAGATTTTTAATGATAGATGCCAATTTAGTTTTAATTGAAGCGGTTTTTGGCCTAAATGGCGGCAGATCATCGATATAGGGCGGGCCGCTCCAAATAGCATAAAAGATAGTTGCTAGAATGCTTTAAAATCGCGAAATTTGACTTTTTACAAAGGGTATTATTGCATTAATTCACTGAGCAGTTGAATATTTTCAATCTCTCATTTTAACAAATTTCGATTCTTTTCTAACACTTTATGGCAGAATCTTCTGGTGAAAACATTATCCCAATTAATATTGAGGATGAAATGCGTGGGGCTTACATCGATTATTCGATGTCCGTCATTATCTCCCGCGCGTTGCCCGACGTTCGCGATGGCTTGAAACCGGTTCACAGGCGGGTTCTCTACGGAATGTCGGACCTGGGCGTGAATTACAATAGGTCCCATAAAAAATCAGCTCGTATAGTAGGGGAGGTTTTAGGTAAATATCACCCTCACGGTGATTCTTCGGTATATAATACAATGGTACGTATGGCCCAGCCGTGGTCGCTGCGCTACCCGCTGGTTGACGGTCAGGGTAACTTCGGATCTGTCGATGGGGATAACCCGGCGGCGATGCGGTATACGGAAGCCCGACTGAAAAGGATCGCAGATGAATTGCTGAATGACCTCGGAAAAGATACAGTTGATTTCCAGCCTAACTTCGACGATTCTTTAAGTGAACCTTCTGTTCTGCCTGCCAAATTCCCGAACCTGCTTGTAAATGGTTCGTCCGGTATTGCGGTAGGTATGGCCACGAATATGGCGCCTCACAATCTTTCGGAGGTCATCGACGGGGTTCTGGCTTATATTGACGACAACGAGATCACTATCCCGCAATTGATGGAGCACGTAAAAGCTCCTGATTTCCCGACGGGGGGTATTATATATGGTTACAGCGGTGTTCGTTCCGCGATGGAAACCGGCCGGGGCAGCATTATCATGCGCTCGAAGGCGAGTTTTGAAGTTTCGAAAACCGGACGCGAGCAGATCATTATTACCGAAATTCCTTACATGACGAACAAGGCTGCGATGATTGAAAGGATCGCGGGTTTGATCAATGATAAGAAACTGGACGGAATATCTGATATCCGCGACGAATCTGACAGGGACGGAATGCGCATTGTCTTCGATCTGAAAAAAGATGCGATCCCTAATATCGTACTGAACCATTTGTTCAAGTACACACCTTTACAAAGTTCTTTCGGGGTAAATAACGTGGCGCTTGTAAAAGGCCGACCGGTATTGCTGAACCTGAAAGACCTGATCAAACATTACGTAGATCACCGGGTTGTTGTTATCACTCGCCGCACGGAATATGAACTAAGAGAAGCTGAAAAGCGCGCGCATATTCTGGAAGGTTTGATCATCGCATTGGATAATCTGGATGCGGTAATTACCCTGATCCGCAGTTCGCGCGATCCGGAAGCTGCGAAAAGCGGTTTGATGGAGCAATTCGCACTGAGCGAGATCCAGGCAAAAGCGATTCTGGAAATGCGTCTGCAAAGATTGACCGGTCTGGAAAGAGACAAGATCGTTAAAGAATATGACGAGATCATGCTTCTGATCACAGATTTGCGCGACATTCTTGCTAACGAATACCGCAAGTTTGAAATTATCAAAACAGAGCTTGGTGAGATCAAAGACCGTTACGGCGACGAACGCAGAACGAAAATCGAATTTGCAGCAGAGGAATTCAGTGACGAGGATATGATCCCTGATGACGAAATGCTCATCACGATTTCAAATGCCGGTTATATTAAAAGAACACCTTTGTCGGAATATCGTACGCAAACAAGGGGAGGAGTTGGCTCACGCGGTGTTAAGACAAAAGACACTGACTTTACAGAGCACCTTTTCTCGGCCACTATGCTCAACTATCTGCTGATCTTTACAGAATATGGTAAGCTGTTCTGGATGAAAGTATATGAAGTGCCGGAAGGAAGCAAAACTTCAAAAGGGCGGCCTATTCAAAACTTGATCAGTCTGGAAAACGGCGACTCTATCCGTTCTGTAATAAATGTGCGGACTTTGTCGGATGAGGATTATATCAACAATAATTATCTCATTATGTGTACCCAGCAGGGCACAATCAAGAAAACCTTGCTGCAGGCATATTCACGTCCGAGAGCAAATGGTATCATTGCGATTTCTATCAATGAAGGTGATAGGCTGCTCAACGTGGCTTTGACCAATGGAGACAATGATATTGTCATTGCGTCTAGTGCCGGCCGTGCAGTTCGTTTTAACGAAAAAGGGGTTCGCCCGATGGGAAGGACCGCAGCCGGTGTGCGGGGTATTAACCTGAACGATCCTGACAACAAGGTGATCGGTATGGTTTGTATCAATCGCGAAGATGCGCAACTGTTGGTTGTTTCTGAAAACGGTTTTGGAAAGCGCTCGGATATAGATAGTTACCGCATTACAAACCGTGGCGGAAAGGGAGTTTCTACCATGAACGCAACTGATAAGGTAGGTAAGCTGGTAGCAATTCGCGAAGTAACGGAGCAGGACGACCTGATGATCATTACCAGAAATGGTATTGCAATCAGAATGAGCGTGTTGGATATTCGTTTGGCTGGAAGAAATACGCAGGGGGTGAAGCTGATCAGGCTGAACAATTCTGACGAAATCACTTCGGTGACGCGCATTCTCAAAGATCCTGACGAGAAGGCGGAAGAGCTGGACGAAGAAGGCAATGTAATCGTAATGCCTCTGTCGGAAGCGATCGCGGCGGGTGAAATAGTTCTGACTGACGAGGAGGATGAAGAGCTGGATGAAGATGTGATCGAAGACGATGAGGAAGACGAAAATGAGGCTCCTGAGGAACCAGAGGCATGATTTTTGTAAAAATTATATTAATTGATTTATATTTAGCATTCGAACAACCAATCACAATCAAAGTAAATATTTATGAAAAGACTGATTTTTGTATCTGCACTAAGCCTTTTCAGCTTCGCAGCATTTTCGCAAGACGACGCTGTTAGCAAGGCTCTGGTAGACGGATTTCGAAAGGAAAAAGAGAAAAGCGATAAAGATGTGACTGATCCAAAGGCTAGTGCGAAAGCATCGTTCTGGATGGAGCGCGCAAAACTTTATGAAAACATCGCTTCTCAGGCTTCCGGAGTTGACTCAAGTGCAGCAAAAACTGCTATGGAGGCTTACAAAAAAGTAGTAGAGCTTGACGTAACCAAAAAAGGAGAGCCTGGAAAATCTTCTAAAGAAGCGACCAGTGCACTTACAGCAGGAGAGGGTACTCAGTTGTTCAATGCTTTTGTAAAACAAGGTGCTGAAAAATACCAGGCTAAAAACCTTAACGGGGCATTGGAAATGTTCACACTTGCTCAGGATATCAACAAAAAAGATACTTTGGCATCTTTGTACGGTGGTATCGCGGCGCAGCAGTTGGATAAGAAAGAAGAAGCTAAAAAATCTTTCGAAGCTTATGCTGCAAATGGTGGAAAAGATCCAAGCGTATTTTATGGTTTGGCTCAACTATACCGTGCTGAAAATAACTTCGACAAAGCAATCGAAACCTTGAATACAGGTTTGAAACAAGCTCCTAACAATAAGGACTTGAAAGCGGAGATCGTGAACATTCTGTTGGCTTCGGGTAAAGAAGATAAGGCTATCCAGGAACTGGAAGCTTTGGCACAATCTGACCCAAAAAACACGCAGAACCTCGTTAACCTCGCTATTTTGTATGACAACATGCAACGTACAGCTAACGATTCGATCAAGCAAATGTCAAGCAAAATGGGCACTGGAAACAAATCAGCTGCTGCTATGACTAAAAACCTGGAAAGTGAAAAAGGTAAGATCGAAGTATATGACGGAGAGGTAAAACGTATCAGCGGGCTGATCAAAAAACAGCCAAAAAATGCTGATTTGAAACGCCAGCTTGCTGATGTGAACGCGAAAAAGAAAGAAACACTTGAAGCGATCGCGAAAATGGAGGGTGAAGTTAGCGCAGCCAAAGCATCAGCAGCAAGCAGCGACAACGCCGGAATGGAAAAACAACTTGCTGACCTGAAAGCCAAACAAGCAGATGCAAGCAGTAAAGCAATGACCAACTACAAAAAAGTGTTGGAAATTGACGCTGCTAACTACGATGCACTTTACAACTTGGGAGTATTCTACTTCAACGAAGCGGTTATCCTGAAAGGCGAAGTGGATAACATGAATATGACTGAATATCAGGCAAAAGGTAAAGAAATTGAAGGTCGTGTTTGTGGTAAATTCAAGAAAGCGAAACCATACTTCGAAAAAGCTATTCAAGCAAAAGACGAGGCTGAGGCGAAAGAAACCTTGGGAATTGTTAACGGAGTGTTGGAGCAATTTGCCAGCAAAAACGTAGCCTGTGTAGAGGAGTAATCCTTTCAGGTTTTAATATTTTAAGGGAGGGCGCTGATATCAGCGCCCTCTTTTTTTGCGGCTTTCGTTTTTTTACCATTTAATAAATACTATTGAAACCTTGAATAATTAAAAGACCAATCTGTTAATTTTAATTGGTTTCAACGTTCGACTGATACCATATTGTCTTCGCCATTTTCCAACACTAAACGCTGCTGTTATGATCTGTCGATTTCTACTTATCACAATTTCACTGCTGGCATTTGGCCGCCTTTCATTTTCTCAATCGCTTTCTACGAATCTTCCGATTGTGGTCATTACCTCGGATGGCGAGATTTTAGATGACCCGAAGGTAGGAGCGGGGATGAAGATTATTTTCAATGGCGCGGGGCAAACGAATAATTATTCAGACATCACGAATCCGGCCAGCTTGAATTATGATGGAAGAATTGCGATTGAAATCCGCGGTTCAAGTTCTCAGAATTCGCCCAAAAAGTCCTACGGTTTTGAGACGCGACAAGATAATAACGTAGATAACAGAAATGTTTCTCTGCTCGGACTGCCAAGTGAAAACGACTGGATCTTAAACGGTTTGATATTCGACCCGAGCCTGATGCGCGACTACCTGGCATATTCCATGTCTCGTGCGGCTGGACATTATGCGTCGCGCACGATCTACTGCGAATTATTTGTCAATGCAGATTACCGCGGCGTGTATATGTTGCAGGAAAAAATCAAGGTTGATGGAAATAGGGTAGATCTGGTGGATTTGGAAAATAGTGATAATGCTGCGCCCGAGATTACCGGGGGCTATATAATCAAAGCTGACAAGACCACAGGCGGAGATCCTGTGGCGTTTGTCATGAATGGAAATAACATGAATGGTTATGACGAAACAATTGATTTTATTCACGATACCCCTGAGCCAGAAGTGATTACCGACCAGCAGGCTGCCTATATTGAATCTGTTTTTCGGGATTTGGAAAATGAAACCAATGCTAACAATTCCTCAGTCACAAACGGATTTCCCTCGATCATTGACGTTCCCACATTTCTGGATTACATGCTCGTCAGTGAGCTAGGCAGTAGCGTTGATGCTTATAAATTCAGTACATTTTTCCATAAAGACCGAGGTGGGAAACTAAGAGCAGGGCCGGTCTGGGATTTCAATTATGGATTTGGGATGGTAGGAGGGCAGACTGACCCGCGCTCCAAGACAACTGACTGGCAGTTTGAAAATGGTAATAACGAAGGCCCGCGGTTTTTCAGACAAATGTTTTATAATCCTGAATACCAATGTTATCTGGCAAAACGTTGGAATTCGCTCACACAAGCTGGTATGCCATTGAATGTCAGTAGCATACAAAATGAAATTGAATCTGTCAAAAGTCAATTAATAGCTGCTGCTGGACGGGACGTAGAACGCTGGCATACGATAGGGAACTTCGACGATCAGGTCACATTTCTGAAACAATTCATCCAGGATAGGAGTACGTGGATGACGAATAATCTGGGTTCATTCAGCGGTTGCGCGAATCTGGTCATTCCGCAGTTAGTTATAAACGAGATTATGTATAACGCTCCGGCAGGTCCGGCGGGAAGCAGTAATGATCTTGAATTTATAGAGATCAAGAATCAGGGAAGTAGTCCGGTTAATCTGTCGGGTCTTTATTTTGCGGGCCTGGGGTTGAGCTATCAGTTTCCCCCAAATACTTCTGTCGACGCGGGTGGTTTCCTGGTGATCGCAAGTAACCCCACAGCATTTGCTGCGAAATATGGATTTCAACCTTTCGGCCAATTCACCAGAAACTTGTCTAACAGATCACAGCGATTGTTGCTTTCAGATGCATTTGGAAATATAATCGACGATGTAACTTATTCTGATTCAGCTCCGTGGCCGACGTCTGCGGATGGTGGGGGTAAATCTCTTGAATTGAAAACTCCATCATCTGACAACAATAGTGCCGCCAATTGGGCGGTGCGAGCATCGGACGGAGGAAGCCCTGGAGCTGACAACTTCGGTTCGTTGCCGGTGACATTGATTCATTTCTATGCGATCGCTGAAAAGTCAGGAGTGACTTTGCTATGGAGAGTAGCCGACGAAATTGATGTTGACAGGTATGTGGTTGAAGCAGCACAAGATGGTAAAAACTTTGTCACGATTGGCGAGGTTGCTGCGGTGGGAAAAGCCGAATATATATTCTCAGACCCCGAATCGGCAGCCGGCAGAATTTACTATCGACTGAAATCAATTGATATGGACGGAACATTCGCATATAGCAAAATCGTTGTAATCCGCCGAGACCTGGCTGACAAGATAAATATTTATCCAAATCCTGCGAGCGACAAAGTGATGTTTAACCTGAGCGAAAGCTGGCGCGGCGGCGTGTCGGTAAAAATCATTTCTTTAAATGGACAAGTGCTGCGATCCGGAGAGTTGATCCAGAAATCCAATGGACATGTGAATATCTCGGAGCTGCCGGCGGGTAAATATATCTTGCAATTCCGTGGACAGGAGGATATAGTATCAAAACTGATCAATATAGTAAGGTAAAGAAGCTAGCGAGCTCGGAGGGGCTCGCATAAACTCTATTTAACATAATATAAATTATACAACAAATAATGACATTCTGGTAGAGGCTTAGATTAAACCATTTCGGTCTATGGTGCAGCTCGACTGCGTCTGTTCAATTCTAAGCGAATGAAATGTTGTCAACAACATACTCATTAACCTGAATATCAGTGCAAATTCGTGCATTCGTGGCATTTAAAAACATATCTCAACTTTTCCAATCTGATCAAATTATTGTCTAAAAATTACCGCCAGCTAGTTATCATGCCCGATAGAAAGATACATTCAGGCATTTAAAGACAACTTTGACTACTTGTTTGTAAAGTCAATCCCTAATGTCCAGTGCAAATCCAAATATGCCAGTCACGCAAAGCCTTTTTATAGTGAGCTTATTCGGAATTTTATCCGGCATATTCTCGTGCTCAGATCGCAAGTCCGCATTTAAGCCCGGGGTCCTGACTTCCCGCGGCTATTATGTTCACGCTGGAAAAGCTTATTTCTACGGCGGGTTCAGTAATGCGTCGCTTGTTGAACTTACCGAAGCTGACGCAACAGAGTTCAAAGTCTTCGGTCAGCGATTCCCCGGAAACGAGTGTGCAGCCGAATACGCTGGTGATAATAAGGTTGTGTACTTTGCAGGTCGTTTGATCAACGGCGCAGATTCAAAAACGTTTGAGGTTTTGGATTATGGTTTAGGCAAAGATGTGAATTCGGTCTTTTACCGGCATTCCGTTCTTTCCGACGATCCTGCAAACTTCGTCAAAATTGAAGGCGGCTTTTATAGGGACAGCAGACACGTTTACCGGGGCGGCTATATTGTTTCCGATGATCCGGTAAATTTGAAATATCTTGGTCAGCACGGCTACATCGAATATTTCAGTGATTCAAAAGGAATTATAGCAAATGACATTCGGATTGACTCAGTAGATGTAAATTCGTTTGTCCCGCTCGCTCACGGATATTCAAAAGACAAATCACATGTATTCGTGATCCGAGAAGCCAGGTTAGAAAAAGTCACGAATGCAGACGCCGGATCCTTTCAAGTTGTTTCAAAATATTTTACAAAGGATTCTTCCAACGTATTTTGGCGCGGTACTGAAATGCAGGAAGCAGATCCCCAAACATTCAAAATTATCAGCGAAGAATTTCATTGTAGCTGTGATGACCGCCAGGTTTATTTTCGGAACAAAAAAATTCCCGGCGCAGATCCTGGAAAGATCCGCGCCGGGAAACGATTGAAGTATTGTAATGAAAACGAGATCGTTTTCGAAGATTAATCCACTACAACCCTGCCCTACCTCAGGCAATATCGCAGATCTCAACACACTGTTTCAAACTTGCAATCGGCTCACGCTTTGGTATAAACTCCTGAGCAACAAAGCCTTTGAATCCTGTGTCGGCAATCGCCTTCATGATTGCGGGGTAATATAATTCCTGACCTTCGTCAATTTCGTTCCTTCCCGGTACCCCGCCTGTGTGATAATGCCCTATGTATTTGTGGTACCGATTGATCGTTGCAATCACATCACCTTCCATGATCGACATGTGGTAAATATCATAAAGCAACTTAAAGTGTTCAGAACCAATCATTTCGCAAAGTCCCGCACCCCAGGCTGTGTGATCGCACATGTAATCCTTGTGATTCACCTTGCTGTTCAGCAGTTCCATGATCATCGTGATCCCATACTTTTCAGCCGAAGGCATTAACCTTCTCAATCCGATCGCACAATTCCGCATTCCATCATAGTCGGACATGCCGCGGCGGTTACCTGAAAAACAAATGACTGTCGAGTAGCCTGCTTCTTTCAGTTTAGGGAAAAGGTCTTCGTAACTTTTGACCAGTTCGTCGTGCAATGCCAGGTCGTTGAAACCTTTCTCGATTCCCATCCCAGCGCCGTTTGGCAACGCACAGGTCAGTCCGTACTTTTTCAAAGTCGGCCAATCTTCCGGGCCAAGCAGTTCAATAGAGGTAATCCCAATTTTTTTGCATTCCTGCGCAAATGTGTCCAGCGGGATTTTTCCGTAGCACCATTTACAAACTGAATGCCTGATCTTACCTTTCAGATTCGGCCCTAGTGCTTTTTCTGTCGCTGCAAAAACGTCGGTAATAGATAGCACACCGGCGGTTCCGGCTGCAATATTTTTCAATGCGTTACGTCTGGTTGACATATTGATTTTAATATTTGAATTAAATCAGGCGATATCACAAATGGTAACTCCCTGTTTCAGAGAAGCAAGATCATCGTTTCTGCTTGGGATAAACTCCTGACCAACAAAGCCTTTGTATCCTGTTTCGACGATTGCTTTCATGATCATCGGGTAATACAGCTCCTGCGTTTCGTCGATTTCATGTCTGCCGGGCACGCCGCCGGTGTGGTAATGCGCAATGTATTTATGATATTTTTTGATTGTCGCAATTACGTCACCTTCCTGGATCTGCATGTGATAAATATCATACAGCAACTTGAATTTTTCAGAACCGATCATATCGCAAAGGCCAGCCCCCCACTCTGTCCGGTCGCACATATAGTCCCGGTGATTCACCTTGCTGTTCAGCAATTCCATGACGAGCGTCACATTGTGTTTCTCAGCAATCGGGATCAATCTTTTGATACCCACCGCACAATTCCGCATTCCGTCTACGTCCGACATCCCGCGCCTGTTTCCTGAAAAGCAGATGATTTTGTCGTATCCTGCGGCTTGCACTTTTGGAATCACATCTTCAAAACCTTTCACGAGCTCGTCGTGGTTGGCCGGATCGTTAAATCCTTTTTCAATATTTCTGGTCAATCCTTCTCCCCAAGGCAACGCGCAGGTAAGGCCATACTTTTTAATTACCGGCCACTCCTTTGGTCCGAGCAGTTCAATGGAAGTGATCCCTATTTTCTTACAGTCTTCTGCGAATGTTTCCAACGGGATTTTGCTGTAACACCATTTGCAAACGGAGTGATTTATCTTTCCGTTTAATGCTGGTCCGAGCGCATTTTTGGAAGCTGTAAATGCATTTGAAAGAGACGAAGAAAACGGTAAGATTCCAGCTCCAAGCGCCAGGTTCCTTAATACTTTCCTTCTGCCAGAAATTTTAGTCATTACAATTTGGCTATGTGTTTGGTCAAAAAAAGTAGTGATGCTACCGGCCCGTTTTGCTTTTTACAGCTCACAGAACAACACGCAGCACCACTATCTTAAGCTTAATAAATTATATTCTACTCAAAAAAAACGAGATCTACTTTCCAGATTTCGGCGCACCGTTTTCAGTGTAAATCGGGTTGTTTTTGTTGCCACCTGACATCAGATACGCAACTAAATCGCGTAGTTCGTTCGGGTTCAAACCGTTGATTAATCCTGGCAACATGATTGAAACCGATGATATTTTACTGGAAGTAACCTCCTTTTTAGAGAGCTTGCGGATCGTTTTTGAATCAAATGGATTTTGCGCGATATAGTAAAAGTTCGCATCTTCATTCATTTGGCGACCCAATACCGACTGTCCGTCTTTCATCGTGTAAATCGTCGAAGCGTATTGATCAGAAACCGCTTTGTCAGGAATGATAATCGCTTCAAGCATATCTTTCACCCCGAAACGGGTTCCAAGTTGCGTCAATTCCGGACCTACATCGGCGCCCTCTCCTTGGATTGTGTGACATTTGTCGCAGATCACCGCAGAAAAGATCATCTTACCTCTCTCAAAATCACGGTTCTGCAAGCTATCTTGTACCATCGCCACAGCTTCTTCTACTTTCCACCCACGGCCCGGACCTTTTGGACTGTACGCGTTAGCGATATCATTTCCGCTGGCTGTTAGCAACTTAGCACCTGACAAATCATTGTAATACTCAAATTTGTCTTTCGGGACATATTGCAATGCACGCTGGCGGGCTTTGTCGAGAAATCCAATGTAGCTGCGGCCACCTTTATAACCAAACGCATTGGTGTACCATTTGAAATACTCATCGCGCAAAGCCGGCGTCCAGTCCGTTTTATCGCTGCTCAATACCATTGCGTAAAATGTTTGCTGCGCGGGAGGAAGCTTGGCAAGCAGGCCGGCAATGTCCAGACCATATTGCGGATTTCTAAGGATAAGATCAGAAGATGCCGTTGCAGGAATGTTGTCCACGTCCTCAAATTTCTCATTCTTCAAAAGTGCAAGCGTTCTTTCAGCAGTTTTCGGTACTTCCAGGAAAACCAGCAGTTTGCTATATAATCTGTTTGTAGTAGCAGATTTTGCAGGATAATGCGGGTTCAGGTAACTCACAACAGCAGTCTTGGTTGCCGCATCCGGTTGTCCGAAACGGAAGAATGCTACTTCAAAAGTTCTGAGCAGA
Organism: Dyadobacter sp. CY343; assembly: GCF_021390335.1. Classification (GTDB taxonomy): domain Bacteria; phylum Bacteroidota; class Bacteroidia; order Cytophagales; family Spirosomataceae; genus Dyadobacter. Next base: position 339,935 of record NZ_JAJUXK010000003.1, read on the forward strand.
TCTTGCTGTTTGGTCTCCGGTAACTTGTTGTAGTCAATTTTGATCAGTGCTTTATAAAGCTCGTCCTTCACACTCACATCACCCTGACGCGCCAGTGCCAATGCACCATATATCAGTTTTTGTGGATCTTTTTCTGTCAAAACTTTCGACTTCCACTGATCTACCGGCTGATGCTCAACCGCGATCCGTGCTGCATAGCGAACAAAACGATCCGCATGATTCAAGTTCGGCCAGGCCGCTGCAACTGCTTTCGGGTCTTTTTTAGCGTGGAACTGTTCAAGTTCAGTGCGAAGTTTGTGCTCAGGCGTAATGGACGGCTTGGTAACATTTGTACCTGCCGCGATCTTATCGTGGTCTTTGTGGTACACCCGATAAAGATCAGATTCGAGGCGGCGTCCACCTGTCAAAAAGTAAAGCGCACCGTCAGGACCGATCTGTCCATCTGTCAAAGGCAGTGGCGAGCCGGAAATAAACTCCTCATGCTCAGCTGCGTATGTTGCGCCATTTGGTTTCAGGTGCAATGCATGCATGATACCGAAACTCCAGTCGAATGCAAGCAGTGTGTTTTTGTATTTCGCTGGGAAACGCGCGTCTTTCAAATAGATCAGGTTGGTTGGTGATCCCTGACCGATGTTCTGCAATGCAGGAAGATTGTCCGGGAAAGATGGATGCCATTTTCCTGAACCTGTCCGCCAGCCAAATTCGCCGCCGCTCGTCACGTGACAAACTCTCGTCGGCCGGTACCAGGGCTGGCCGAAATCCCATTCCATATCTGAGTCATAAGTGAACAAATCACCCGCTTCATTGAATGTGATATCATACGGGTTCCTGAAACCCGCCGCAACGAGCTCCCATTTTTTTCCTTCTGGATCTGTTTCAACAATCCATCCGCCAGGCGCCATACGGTCATTTGCGTGACCGCGTGGATCTTTGATCAGAGGAAAAAGGTTATCGTCTTTCCAGTTTGGTGTTAATCTGTATGAATCCATTGCAGGCAGATCCGTGTGGTTACCGGCTACGACGTAAAGCGATTTTTTGTCCGGAGAAAGGATAATGCTGTGCGGGCCGTGTTCCCCCTCTCCTTTTGTCGCTTTCAGCAAAGTCACTTTATCAAACTGATCGTCATTGTCGGTATCCTGCAAACGGTACACACCGCTGCTCGTTGGGATTTTGTCTGTTGACCGGTTATTAACAACCACATAAAGGCTATTGAATGCATACAGCAAACCTTGCGCAGCGCCCATATTGACTTTTGCAGTGTCGGATTTGCTTCCTACAATCAGCTTCTCAACTTTCGGCGCCGCAGTAGAACCGATCGGAGGAAGTTCAAGCCGGTAAAGAAACCCGTACTGATCGGAGGTGATCATCCTGCCTTTGTCGTCAAATGCCATCGATACCCAGGAGCCATTTTTGGCTTCCGACGGACTGTACAAATGCTCGGCTTTAAAACCTTCGGGCAGTTTCAGTTTGTCGACTTTCGAGCCCGGTGGTCGGTGTTTCGCGGTTCGGTTACTCAGCATTACTCCACAAAAAACACCCACAGCAATCAGCACTGCAAGTGTCATTGGAAGCTTCAACCATTGTTTTTTGGTATACATTTTACAGCTCAGTGGTTTGATAAATAATATGTTAAGAATTGATTACTCGTTATGTTAATATCTAAAATAAAACTAAATAAAACTTCAAATAATCTGATTATCGCAATATTATATGTTATGTTTCACGCGACCATCCTGTTGTGTCGGGCGGGGAGGTCAATGAGTGAGTTAGTGAATGAGTGAATGAGTGAATGAGCAGCCGTGGAACGGGGAATGAGTGAATGAATGAATGATCCGCCGTGGAACGGGGAATGAGTGAGCGAATAGATTTTGAAGGATTGATTGATCAATTTTGATTTCAAAACAAAAAGTGCAGTAAGCCGAGGCAACTGCACTTTTTGCACGGAAAACCGAATTAATAAGCAACTCTAAATTCACTCATTCACTCATTCGCTCATTCACTCATTAAAATATTCACTCATTCCCCGTTCCACGGCGGCTCATTCACTCATTCAAAACTAAATCAAAAATGCGGCGTCAAAGCAGCTTCCACTGCCGGGAGACCATAATAATCGTCTAAAACCGTGAAGGCATTCGGCGGGGGAACTGCTCCTTTTGGGAAATAGTAAGCTGCCGGATTCGCCTTTACTTTCGCACCATAAGCACCGATAATCTCCTTCACGCGACCGGTTCTGGTCAGGTCAAACCAGCGTTTGTTTTCGAAAGCCAGCTCAACGCGCCTTTCCTTGAATATCGCTTCCCGCATTGTTGCCTGTGAAGAGGCTGTGGTTGCTGCCAGTCCGGCACGGGTCCGTACCTGGTTCAGGTAAGTGGCTGCATCTGCCGTTTTGCCCTGCTCGTTCAACGATTCTGCCATGAAAAGCAGCACTTCAGCATACCGGTACACCGGCCAGTTTTGACCTGTATTGTTATGCAGCGCATGCGTTTTCGCGTACTTCTTAATATAAGGATAAACCTTATTTTCGACCTGACTTGAACTTAGCGTAACATAACCAATAGAAGCTTCCTTTCTTTTATCACCAGTCTCATAAGCTGCGATCAGGTCGGGCGTAGGAATGTTATTACTTTCCTGTGAAGTTCCCTGCGGATTGGCAGTACCCGTGATCGGCGCAATTTCAGCGGCGGTGATCGGCGACGGCAGGAAGCGATAGATCTGGTTACCATTATATCCGGCCGAGCCTTCCATATATTGGATTTCAAATACCGATTCCTGGTTGTTCTTATTTCCCGTTGTTGTGGAAAATGCATTGGCGTAGTCCGGCATGAGCGTGTAACCGTCGTTTGTAATCACATCTTTCATCAACGGCTCCACCTGTGCCCATTTTTTCTGGGTCAGATAGAGGTTAGCTAAAAGTGTTTTTGCCGCGCCGGAAGTTGCGCGTCCCGGTTCCTGTTTTGCTTTATTCGGCAAGAGCGTACTGGCTTCGGTAGCATCTTTCTCGATCTGGGCATACACTTCTTCCGCAGTTGATAGCTTCAATGCTGCATCTTCCCTGCTTGTTACAGGTTCAAGGTGAAGGGGCACTTTTCCGAAAAGACGGATCAAATCAAAGTATGCGAATGCACGAAGGAACAGAGCCTGTCCTTTCAAATTGTTCTTTGCTACTTCATCAAACTCCACGTCGTCGATCAATACCAATATCTGGTTGGCGCGCGAGATAATCTGATAGTTGAGCCTGTATTGAACCAATACGTTATCATTCGCGGTGACGCCGGCGGCAGTAGGTATCGCAAAATCCGCCACGTTTTCCGTAGCATCCACCGCTCCGTAAAGTACATTACGTGCGTAGTACGTATTGTCGGAATGCATTTCTTCCAGAATCCAAGCACGTTCGTTAAACATTTGACGGAGAGGAACATAGGCTGCATTCACAGCCTGCTGAAAGTCATTTTGCGACGTGAAGAAGATGCCGGAGCTCAATGCGGTTTCCGGGATCACGCGCAGAAATTTATCGCCGCAACCCGTCAGGGCCGTAGCCAGGAACCAAGCTGCTATATATCTTATTTTCATTTCGTTTCAGATTAAATTGTCTGTTACTGATCTTACTTAGAAGTTGAGGTTGACACCCAAAGTCCAGGTACGTGGTACAGGATAGTTGGAAAAATCGACACCCTGGCTCAGGTTTCCACCGTCACCATTACCTTCTCCATTTGCGCTCGTTTCCGGATTTGGTCCACCCCAATATTTGGTAAATACATACAATTGCTGCACAGAAGCGTACAAACGAGCAGACTTGAAAAATTTATTCACAGCGCCGATATTGTATCCCAATGTTACGTTCTTGATCGTGAAGTAAGAAGCATCAGCCACGAAATGCGAGCTGTTCCAGTCGCGCTCGATACCAGTGAAATTTCCTCCATTGTTTGTCGCGCCGTACATTCCGTTTCCTTTTGAGATTACGGTAGTAGCAATACCTACACCTTTGTCATTTGTTACGTTTTTCACACGGAAGCGGTCTTTTACACCAGCTACCATATTGAAAACACCATCAAGATTAGCAGTACTGTACAAGTGGCGAACCCAAAGCTGGTTACCCTGCGAGCCGGAGCCGACAATCGACAGATCCCAGTTTTTGTAGCTCAAATTGTTGGTGATACCATAAGTGAACTTTGGAAATGGGTTACCAATGATCGTGCGGTCGTCTGCATCGCCGCCGTAGGTAATCTCACCGTTGCCATTTACGTCACGCATTCTGATAGTACCGATTGCAGAGCGGCCGGGAATGACAGGATATTTTGCCAGATCTTCTGCGCTTTCGTAAAAACCTTCTTTTACCATTCCATAAAACTGCCCAAAAGGCTGCCCTACCTGCGTAATATGGAATGTTCCGTATACGCGGTCGATGCCGGGAGCCAGTTCCATTACCTTGTTCCGGTTAAAAGAAATGTTCGCATTCGTTGTCCATTTCAGCTTGCCGTCCAGGTTGCGGGAAGTGATCGCAAACTCGTGACCCCAGAATTTGATCTCGCCGATATTGTCATTGAAATTGGTAAATCCTGCCTCTTGTGGTACCTGCACTGCATAGAGCAGGTTTGTTGTCCGCTTGGTGTAAAAATCGTAGATAAACTGGATCCGGTCGTTGAATAAGCCCAGATCCAGTCCCAAATCAAACTGCTTGGTAGTTTCCCAACCCAGGTTCGGGTTTGCCAGCGAAGTTACATTCGCCCCAGTTGCAACGGTATTCCCAAAAACCGCATTGGTAGTATTGTTCACCAGTGCATATTGGGTGTAGTTACCGATGTTGTTGTTACCGATCACCCCATAGCTTGCGCGTACCTTGGCAAATGAAACCTTATTAACAGTTTGCATAAAATTCTCGTCGGATAATACCCAACCCGCTGATACCGAAGGGAATGTGCCCCATCTGTTCTCAGATCCAAAACGGGACGAACCATCTGCACGAACCGCTGCTGTGAAAAGGTATTTGCCTTTGAAATTGTAAGTCAGCCGGGAAATATACGAAAGCAGCGACCATTCATTCACACCATTGAAAGTGTTCGAACCTGAAATCCCATTCACATTAAAGCTACCGCCACGGTCGATGTTCAATGCGCCCTGAATTGTCGGCAGCCTGTCGTCGGTATAGGTATTGGTAGTTATCCGGTCAAATTCCTGACGGAACCTTTGCTGTGAAAAGCCCCCCAGAAGCTCAAAGTTGTGTTTTCCACCGAAGCTCTGGTTAAAAGTTGCAAGGTTTTCGTTGAGCCAGGAAAAATTCTGGTAATTCTGACGGATCGCAGCGGCTGTTGTTGGAATAGGCACGTTGATCTGGCTGGTTGCGGTCGACGGGTTGAAGAAGAAGAACTTATTCTGTTCCATTTCAATGTTCAGTGTCGATTTCAGCGTAAGACCTTTAATCGGCTGATATTGCAGGTAAGTATTGCCTAGTAACTTCGTGATCTTGGTCTCGTTGGTAAGTTCGTCTGCGGCGCGTACCCAGTTTGGATAAGCGTAAATGTTTCCGGTATTGTCGGGGAAACGATTGAACTTGGTCAGCTCGCCGGCCGCATCACGAATCGGCATTACCGGCCAGGTATGCAGTGCATTAAAAAGAATACCTGTTCCGCGGTCGCCGTCGGTCCGTGGCGTATTGTCGTATACATATTGCGGAGCGATATTGAATCCAATCTTCACCTTGCTGGAAATATCGTATTCCGTATTCATCCGAAGCGAAAAGCGCTTGTAGTTGTTGTTGATCACAACTCCCTGCTGATTGAAAACACCCGCTACAAGTGATGTACGCATGTTTTCCTTGTTAGAGCTAACTGTCAGGTTGTAGCTTTGAATCGGCGCAGTACGCAGCAGCGCGTCGTACCAGTCGTTGTTTTGATTCGCGAATAGCTCCGGTTTATCAAAGGGCGCAGGTACCGTTCTGTTCTCATCTTCAAACAGTTCCTTTTTGAATTGCGCAAATTCCTGCGCGGTCAGCATCTCGATCCGGCCTTTCTGTGGTACTTTTTGGAAACCATAAAATGCATTGAATCCCACATTCGTCTGACCGGATTTCCCTCGTTTAGTAGTGATCAGCACAACGCCGTTCGCCGCCCGGGAACCGTAAAGTGACGTCGAGGCAGCATCTTTCAATACTGTAATATCTTCGATCTCGTCCGGGTTCATTTGTGCAATAGTCCCCGTAATCGGAAATCCATCCACTACATATAAAGGATCGCTGCCCGCGGTTACCGAAACCTGCCCCCGTATACGAACGGACATTCCCTGCCCAGGCTTACCAGTAGTTTGGTTGATCTGTACGCCAGCCAGTCGCCCCTGCAACTTCTGTGTTACCTGCGAAACCGGGATATCTTTCAATTCTTCGGCTTTAACAGTCTGAACGGCGCCTGTAATCTCTTTCTTCAATTGGCTACCATAGCCCACTACCACCACTTCGGAAAGGGCCTTTGAATCCGCAAGCAGCTTAATATCAATGTTGTTGCTACTGCCTACCGGCACTTCCTGAGATACAAACCCAACCGAAGAAAAGATCAATACAGCGCCTTGATCAGGCACATTGATGGAAAAAGCACCATCGGCATCTGACACCGTCCCGGTCGTAGTTCCCTTCACGAGAACACTTACGCCAGGCACATTCGCACCAGTTTCATCAGTCACCTTACCCTTGATATTCTTGTCTATTGCATACTTACCATTCTCGGTGTATGCGTTCGGAACTACGTAGTTACTGCCGGCGTATGCATTCAATCCACAAGCTGCCCCTATAAGCACCTGGCTCAAAGAGAGCTTGATGAATGAATTGAATCCGGAACAATATGGGAATTGTCGAATTTGATTCATAAAATCTAGCTTTAAATGTTGTTTTGTCGAGGTTTTATTGCGGGAGGGCTTTCAGTACGTCTTTTTAGGTAGGAGAATTCAATGGTCGGTTTTCTGCATAGTCGCTCGGGTTAGGTGAATAATGTGGCAGGGTTAGGTTAGGAATAGTCAGCGCAAATGATGAATACTTAAAAAAGACAAATTTTAATTTGCAAAGTGTTATTTATCACAATACTAGAATGAATAGAAGTTTCGACTGTCCTGTTCTGTCTGGTTTTAAGGAATATTTAATTACAAAGACTTTTTAGGATATTAAGCATAAAAAAAGCACCTGACAGGTGAGTCAGGTGCTTTCATCAAAAAATTGTGATTGTTATGCCAGCAGGTCGAGAACCGCTTTTCCCTTGCCATCGGGTGTTGTGTAAAACGGTCTTTTCTCTACTTCATATTGGGTATCTTCTGCAATTCCGAGCGCGTGGTAGATCGTCTGGTGAACCCCGTCGATCTTGATCGGATTCTCAATGGTTTTGCAGGGTCTTTCATCTGCTGTTTTTCCATAAACAAACCCTTTCTTGATCCCACCTCCAAACATCAGCATCGAGCCTCCGTCAGTGAAATGTCGGTGCATACCGTAGAATTTGAGGTCTGAAAGAATATCCGGCTGGGCAACCTGTTCCAATACCTTCGCGTCGGGCTTGCCTTCCACCATCATATCCCGGCTAAATTCACTTGCCAAAACGACCATTGTACGGTCCAGCAAGCCTTTTTCATCCAGGTCTTTGATCAGCTGGGCAATAGGTCCGTCGATCTGTTTTTTCATTTCCTGCAATCTGGTATGTCCGTTTTCGTGGGTATCCCAACCTTTAAACGGTTCATATTCAGTAGTAACGCTGATAAACCGCGCACCTTGTTCCGTTAATCTCCGTGCAAGCAGACAGCCGAGGCCAAACTTGCCGGTATTGTACACATCATAGCTGGCTTTTGGCTCGGTACTCAGGTCAAATGCTTTCGATTCCGGTGAGTTCAACAATGCATAAGCTTGCTCCATCGAACGTTTCAGCGACTCGCGCTGGTAGTCAGAGCCAAACTCTCCTACCGGGCTGTTGTTGATCAATTCGTTGTAAAGCTGGTTACGGCGCTCAAACCTTTTTGCGTCCATTCCAACGGGCGGACGAACACTTTCTAAACCCTGGCTCGGATCCGGAATGAAGAACGGACCAAACTCATTGCCAAGAAAACCGGCTGTGTGAAATGCTTTCAGCTCTTCCGCTTCTCCCACGGTAAAGCGCTGACCAATGTCGACGAATGCAGGGATAACCGGATTTTTAGGTCCCAGTTCCTTCGCGATCCAGGAGCCCATATGCGGCGCGGCGACGGTTTGCGGCGGCTCGTAGCAGGTATGCCAATGGTACTGGTGCCGCGAATGCAGGATGTGTCCCATATCAGCCGCCACATAGGAACGGATCAAAGTTCCTTTGTCCAATACATTACCGATTGATTGCAGTCCGTCGGAAAAATGAATGCCATCGAGCTTGGTCGGTAACGACTTGAAAGTGCTCAATACGCGATTGCCTTCCATGTTTTTTTCGAAAGGCGTATATAGCTTGGGATCGAATGTTTCGGTGTGCGCCATTCCTCCTGCCATCCACAAAAGGATAACAGTATCGGCGGAAGAATTGGATCCCGACTTGCCCTTACAAGAAGAAAGCAGGCTTGAAACGGGAGCGCCCGCGGCCAGAGCTGCCATAGTAGCTGCGCTGGCATGCTGCAAAAACTCCCTCCTATTCCATTTACTTCTCATTTTGATAATGGGTTTAAAATATTGATTTGCAATAGATTAACTGAAATTTATCTTAACAAAAGATATATACTTTTAATATTAAAAATAATAATCGTTTGTTTAATACATACTAAATGTTCGTAACTATCTGATATGTATTCTAAGGTTAAGACTTTTGATAATATCAATCTGGCTGTACCTGACTTTACTTTAATAGATCAACTGAAATTCCGGCACAAGTGCGATCGCCCAAACCAGATCCTGAATACCTTCTTCATTAGGAGTTGGACCAAGGATTTTTTTGGCAGCGGCCAGCTCTTTTGGTAAAGGTTCGCGCCCGAGTGATTTTCGGTAAAGTGCGGTAATCAGTGAGTCGGTCGTGGGATATTTCGCCTTCCATTCCTTTGATCCCAGTTTCAGGGTATGCGTGAATTTGTTTCCGTTCGTCAGTTCAAGCGCCTGCAAAAGATTCGCCTGCGACGTTCGGCTGGTGCTAACGGTTTCCCGGTTCGGTCTTCCCAGCGAAGTCAGGAACGGATCGTTTTTCACGAAGGCTGCGCGGGCAAATGGCATCCGAGATTTGATATCTTCCGGCAGTCGCTTGTACATAATCGCCGAGTCAGCATACATCGGTTTGAAGGCAACACTGATCGCATCCGAGAACTGCTCAGCAGAAAGTCTCTTTCTCACCATACCGGTAAATTTGAAATCATTGGCCATGATATCATTTGCCTCTTTCACCGAAGTGGAAGGCAGCTGATAGGTTTTGGAAGTCACGATCGTGTAGATCAGCTTTTTCATATCATAACCATTTGCAACGAAATCCGAAGACAGCCAGTCGAGCAGATCTTCGCTCCATGGCATATTGTCCATCACATCCACCGGCTCGATAATCCCGCGGCCAAGCAGCTGCGCCCAGATCCTATTCGTTACAGTACGGTAAAGTCTTCCGTCTTTCGGCTGCACTAGGAAATCGGCCAATTGGCGGAGGCGCGTTTCGGTATTTGCATCTACACTGATCTCGCCCAGTTCAGGGAACAGCATCTTCGTACCCGCGATTTTTCCGGTCGGTTTATCACAACGGTTTATTTCAAGCAGTGTATCAGCGAAGATATTTGCGAATGCATAAGCGTCCGCAAGTTTCCAGTCACTTACAAAACTGTCGTGGCAGGAAGCGCATTTCAGGTTCAGGCCCAGGAATACCTGCGATACATTCTGCGCTGCCTGCATCTCGGTGCGCTGACTCGAATTGATCGTGCCCCGCCATTTAATTCCTTTTATAAATCCTTCCGACTCTTTATTAGGACTGATCAGCTCTTTCACAAACCAGTTATAAGGCTTGTTGACCTGTAAAGAACTATACAGCCATTTCGTAATATCGAACCGGCCACCGGTAATGTAGCCCGTTCCCGAGTAATCGTTACGGAGCGCATCGTTCCAGAACGACATCCAATGCTGCGCGTAGTCGTCATTGCGGCTCAGAAGTTCTCTCGCCAGCACTTCGCGTTTGTCAGGACGGGTATCTGCTACGAATGCATCTACTTTTTCAGGTGGGGGAAGCAAGCCGATAATATCAAGGTAAACGCGGCGGATGTAAATGCGGTCGTCAACCACCGGTTTCCAGGAGATGTTATTTTTCTTAAAATAGGCATTCACAAACAGGTCGACCGGTTTGTTCAACTCTGCGGTGGGTGAAGGAACAGTCGGCATTCTTGGTTCCAGCGCGGCTACGCGGTAAATGCTTTTCTGCTCACCTTCCGGCCACAATGCACCTTTTTCAATCCAAAATTTCAATACGTTTACTTCCCGTTCGGTCAATCTTTTGCCTTTGGTAGGCATTGCTTCCTTATCGCCTTTCGGCAAACTGATCCGTCTGATCATTTCGCTTTTGTCGGGGTGATTCGGGACAACCACCGGGCCGCCTTCGCCGCCTTTCATGATTGCATCTTTGCTGTCGAGCCGAAGATCACCTTTCGTTTTGGTTTCGCTGTGGCAGCTGTAACAGTTATGCGCCAGTATTGACCGCACTTCGACGTTCAGGTCCTGTACCTGCTGTGGGTTCAATGCGCCAGTATTAGTAAGTACAAAGTCAGCTTCGTCTGTTCCGGCCGGCTCTTGTGGTTCACCGGAGGAAGGTAATGTGCTGGAAAGATAATCGTCGCCGTGGGTAAGCATGGCGCCGTAATGTCCCGCGAATGAAACGCCAAATACGGTTACGAAAAGCAGAGAGCGAAAAACAGAGCGGTTTCGAGCGCGCAATGCAAATGATGCCGCAACGGCGAGCGCCATGGTGGCTATACCCGACCATTTATGGATTTCAAAACTGGTACCGGAAGCATCTTCGGCTTCTGCGAGTAACAGACCGAATATCACTGCTGTGAGCGCGCTTCCTGCTCCAATCCATGTTACGATCCGGGTTGCTTCGCGTAGTCCGGCAGACTTGCGTTTCCAATCCAGTATTTCCAGTAAAAGGGCGACCAGCAAAAGGCCGATCGGGAAATGCACCATTAATGGGTGCAATCGACCTAAAAATTGCCAAAGCCAGAATGTTTCGTTTGCTTGAAGTAACACAATGAAAAAAATTAGGGGTTTAGGAATATTCAGTATCGGGGATGCTGAAATATTTTACAAATTAAAAAGGAAAGGAGCCGCATGCTGTCCTGTTCTGTCTTGCACTGATCAAGCATCACACACCGGGTCTTTGTAGATTTTTGAAATAATAATTCGGAGATAGTGAAAATTGGCAAAGATAATATTAGTGTAGTAACGAACCGCTGCCTGTAATAGTTACAGGGTTTATCAGAATGTGTATAAAAGAGACATTAAGGTAAAAGAGAAAAAATGCCGGACTAACCGGACTGGTGACCCAGCCTGATTAGTCCGGTAAATGCATTAATAACCTGGATTCTGCGTCAATTTCGGATTAATCAGAATCTGAGGCGCCGGGATCGGGAGTACGTATTCGTTTTCAGTGAATACATAATCCGTAGAGTTAAAAGGAACATTTCCTCTGTCAATGGTCGGTTTCGCTCTTTCGCGCGCACCGTGCGCATTCATGAATGCAGCCCATTGTGCAGGTGTCATTGTTCTTTTCAGGTCAAACCAGCGGTGGTTTTCGAATGCTAGTTCAAGCCTGCGTTCGTTCAACACAGCTGTTCTGAATGCAGCTTTGTCCAACGTAGGTAATGCAGCAAGTCCAACACGTTTACGAACCTGGTTCACATAATCGGCAGCTTCGCCAGTCGGGCCGGTTTGCTCGTTGATCGCTTCTGCAAGCATCAGCAACACGTCGGCATAGCGCAGGATCGGCCAGTTGGTATTGGTACGTCCCAAAATGGTATGCGGGTAGTTGTATTTAGCCACATAAGGTACCGGATACTCTTTTCCATCCAGCGTAAAGCTCGTTTTAAGAGAGATATCTTTACGCAGATCGCCTTTTTCGTAAGCCATAATGATATCATTGCTGGGAGAATTTCTTCCACCATTACCACCGGCCGCATAACCTGTAACCGCGCCTCTTGAAACCCTCGGAGCGAAAACATACTGGAAATTGCTCCATTCGCCAAGGTCATTATCACCCTGGTACTGAATTTCGAAAAGCGATTCGGGACCATTCTTTTTAGCCGGCGACGGATCGAAGTTATCCGCATAGTTGGCATTCAGCGAATAGCCCAGCGTCGTTACTTCTTTCAAAGTGGTCACCGCATCTGCATATCTTTTCAATGTCAGATATGATTTACCCAAAAGACCCAGCGCTGCACCTTTCGTCACGCGGCCTTTGTCGGCAGCATTCGTGTATTTGGCAGGCAATAAAGCCGCAGCCTCTTTCAGATCTTTTTCAACCTGCGCCCAAACTTCCGCCTGAGGCGCTCTGATCAGATCAAATGCCGGGTCAGGTGTAGCAAGTGTGGAAGTAACGATCACCACATCACCGAAATACTGAACCAGATTGAAATACAGGTAACCTCTTAAAAATTTAAGCTGACCTTCTATTTCCTTTCTCGGTCCGTCTTCCATGGTCGCGTCGACCATTTTTTCCAGTGTGAGGTTGAGGTTATAAAGCGTCGCATAGTAGTTGTTCCACAGCGTCGCTATTTCACCGTTACCCGAGTTCACAGTACCATATTCAAATGCTTCCCAGCCACCCGCACCACCGCGGTCCGACGGGTTAAGGTCGATCGTGGTATTGTCAGTCTGGAACTCGCCGAAGAGATAGCCGGTGTTGGTAATGCTCTGAACCTGTCCGTAAACCCCGTTCAATGCCTGCTTCACCTGCGCTTCGTTTTTGTAGAACACACCTACGCCTACTTTGGTCGGGTCCGTCTGGTTGAGGAAGTCCTCACTGCAGGAAGACTGCATGAGCCCAAGTGCGATTATTCCTATTATTATTTTGCTTTTCATTTCCAAAGTTTTTAGAAGTTCACTTTTAATCCGGCTGAGAATGTTCTTGGGACAGGATAAGACTCATCGTCATTGTTGAGCTCAGTCCCGCCGCGTACGCCGGCATCAGGGTTATTTCCAGGATATTTCGTGATCAGGAATAGGTTGGCAGCATTGATGAATATGCGCGCGTCAGACAAAATTCCTTTTACTTTCGGGATCGTGTAGCCGATTGTTACGTTTTTGATCCAGGTATGTGTTCCATCGTACACATAGCGCTCGCTGCTTTCACGTGACCATTTGAAATAGTCGGTACCACCTTGTGAATTCTTCGCGCCAGGATTTGAACCAGGATTTTGTGGAGATCTCCAACGATCTTTCGCTTTTTCCAGTACGTTGAACACACCGTCCATATTCATGGTAGATGCTTCTATGTTCCGGTAGATATCGAAATCATAAGCGCCCATGAACAATACACTCACATCGAAACGCTTGTAGTCAGCAGCTACGGTCCACGCCCAGTTGAATTTAGGGTTCGGGTTACCGATAATGGTCATATCCTTTGTATCGTAAGAAACGATTCCGTCAGGACCGCCATCGGCAGCTCCATGCAAATCGGCGAATATCATTGCTCCCGGTACTGCACCTTCCTGCAATGGCGCTTTTTTGATCTCTTCCTCTGTATTGAAGATACCGAGTTTGCGGTATCCGAAGATCATCCCGATTGGCTGTCCAACCTGTTGGATGTTGTAACCGCCGTACTGGCTACCTTGGAGGATAAAGTCGTTTTGTCCTCTGATCGCAAGTACCTTGTTTCTGTTCACAGTTACGTTCGCATTGGTACGCAGGTTAACTTTTCCGAGTTTAATGCGGTAGTTAGCTGCAAATTCAACTCCCTGGTTCTGCACTTTACCCAGGTTTTTCAGGGTTGAAGTAAATCCTGAGATCGCTGGAATGCTGTAACCGAGCAACATATCGTCGGTGATCTTTTTGTAGTATTCCAAAGTAAACACAAGGCTGTTATTGAAAGTAGCAAGGTCAAGACCGATGTTCAGCTGGTTTGACTTTTCCCACGACAGCTCTGAGTTAGCGAAACGCGTAACCGTTTTACCGGAAGCGAGTGAGTTACCCAGTACGTAGTTGTTAATTCCAAGGAATGCAAGGCTCGCGTAGTTTCCATCGTCACCCGCATTTTGACCCACACCAAAGTTATTATTGGCACTAACCGCATAACTGTTGTTACCCGTCATACCCCAGCTTGCACGCAGTTTCAAATCTGACAACCACGCAGCTTTTGGAATGAAACTCTCTTCCGAGATCCTCCAACCCACAGAAGCCGCAGGGAAGTTACCGAACTGGTGACCTTCGCTGAAACGTGAGCTACCTTCCCGACGGATAGATGCAGAAAGCAAATATTTGTCCTTGAAAGAGTAGTTGGCACGCGCCATGTAACCGATCATCGTCCATGTTCTTTCGATAGAGTTGGAAGAACGGATCGTTGCATTACCCAGGTAAGGGGTCAAATCGTCGGGGAATGTGTTACCACTTCCGTACAAACCTTTCACAGTTTCCTGTTGAGCAGTATAACCCAGCAATGCGTCGAAATGGTGGTTTTCTCCAATGTTCAGATCGTAGGTCAGCAACTGGTCAGTTGCGTAGTTGCGCAATTCCTCAGAATCGTCACGTGCTGTGGCAATACGCGGAGGCGCTCCGTTCGCACCTGTCGCAACCGGAAGTCCGATTGTCGACGGAATGTATTCCTTGTACCTGTTATAATTGATCTTGGTATTCAAAGAAGATCTGAATTTTAAACCGGGTAGGATGCTTAGTTCGACATAACCATTAGCCAGTACATCAGCGATATTCCGGTCGCGGTTGATGTTTTTCAGCATATACAATGGATTAGGGAATCCGAATACGTCACCTACACCATTATAATAAGGAATGAGTTCACCTTTTTCATCGTACGCAGGGTAACGCGGGTCGGCGATCAGTGTTAACCCAACCTGTGCATTACGTCCGTCCGTACTTGCAAGGCTGGATCTTGAATAGCTACCAGCGATATTCACACCCATTTTAATGAACTTGTTTACATCACCCATCAGGTTAGTACGAAGAGAAGCACGGTCATAATCCGTGTGCTGCAATGCACCCGCTTCTTTGTAATAACCCGCCGAGATCACCGATTTGATCGGGCCTGTACCGGACGAAAGTGTTACGTTCACGTCCGTGTAGGGCGCATTGTTATGGAGGATCAGGTCAAACCAGTTGGTAGAATACTTTGTTTGTTCCGGGTTACGGAAGTCAATGGGTATCTCTTCCAATGTCGGGTTCCTTTTGTTGGCCAGCAAGAAGCGACCTTCAAAAACTTCCTTTTTAAACTGGGCGAAATCCTGTCCGTTCAAAACCTTGGTTTTTCTAGATTCAGGCACATTTTGCACACCATAATCAACAGAAACGTTGAGGGAAGTCTTACCTTCTTTTGCGGATTTGGTCGTGATGAGAACAACACCGTTCGAGCCGCGCGCACCATAGATCGCCGTTGATGCTGCATCTTTTAATACAGAAATCGTTTCGATGTCATTTGGGTTGAGGTTTTGACCTACTGAAATACCCACTGGAAAACCGTCGATAACATACAAAGGATCGCTGCCAGCTCCCAAAGAACTGATACCGCGCACCTTCACTTCAAACTGCTGACCAGGGGCACCGCTTTTTTGCTTGATAATCACACCGGCAGCCTGTCCCTGGATCATCCGCGTTACGTTGGACTTCGGTACTTCGCCGATGTCGTCAATATTGATTACAGAAAGCGCCGAGGTAATATCCCGCTTGCGCTGTGTACCATAACCAACTACTACTACTTCTTCAAGCGCCTTGGTATCAACCGCGAGCTGAATGTCGATCGTCGATTGATTTCCGACGGTCACTTCTTTGCTCAGGTAACCCACAAATGAGAACACAAGCACGTTGCTTCCAGATTCCGGAATGTCCAGAGAATACGTTCCATCGGTCGTCGTTACCGTACCCGAGCTGGAACCTTTAAGAATCACACTAACACCCGGAAGTGCAAGCCCCTTATCGTCATTAACCTGGCCTTTCACGGTACGGTCAACGGTAGCATGGGTTGCTGCAATGCGACCAGGCTGGTCAGGTCCGGCGAATGTCGGGCCGGTAAATAAGATACCTACAAACACCTGTGCGAGTACCACTTTCGGGAGTACTTTGAGGCAGGGTTTGTAATTCATTAGTCGAGGTAAATTCATAAGTCTAGGATTTGATTTTAGTTAAACACAGGTCATGACTAACAGGGATTGGTGGTTTTGTCCTTTCTGGCATAGATTGGTGGGTTTGATGGAAAAAAAATGACGCGCTGTATGCATCGGCTGTGGTGCAGAGGAGTTTTGACAAATGCATGATACAGAAGGGATACATATTAGCGCTTACTAAAATAAGTACAATTTTTGATTTGAATTGTACTTATTCTCGAAAAGTATAGTGAAATGCAAAGGGTACTGTCCTGTTCTGTCCGGTAAAAACCAAAAAGTGTATGAAAGGAACAATTAATATAATTTGCCCACGAAATATGTTTACAGGCACTCATAGATGCCGTTTTGATTGACTAACTTTAACGGGTCTAAAGCCCTGTATCAGACGCCTATGAATTGCTCTATACTCCGAAACCTCTTAGTTCTAACACTGTTAATTTATCTGTCTTTTGACGCTAACGGCAATCACATAGTCGGAGGCGAGTTGCAGATGAATAAGACGAGTGTGGCTAATACCTTCGAAATCCGGCTTATTCAGTTTTGGGATACGAATGGGCTGGTCATTCCCAGCCCCAATAATGGCGGTAACAGGGACGATAACGCGGATATTTATATTTATCAGAAAAGCAATAACCGGTTGATGGGCAATCTGCGGGTCGGTTTTCGTTCCTCCGAACTCGTCGCATTTCAAAACAGGGCCTGTGCTACCAGCCGGGCGCTTAGTGTATCAGTCGGTGTTTACACAGGTACACTCAGACTAGATCCCACGGAATATTCAGACGCGGGAGGCTATTATATGGTATGGGAAAGGTGCTGCCGCAATGCGGATATTGATAATATAATAGGCCCCGGAGAAAACGGTACCGTTTTTTATCTTGAATTTCCTCCCCTTTCGGTACCCAATTCTTCCCCTTCTTTCGTTGTTCCTAATGGTCAATACATTTGTGCGAACCGCCCGTTTTCGATGAATATGAGCGCGACCGATGCAGATGGAGACGAATTACGCTATTCGCTGGTAAACCCGATGCGCGGCTCAACGACACCGGAAGAACCTTTTGGAACGATCGCGCCAGTAAGGCCCTACCCGCTCGTGACCTGGACGAATTCAATATCTCTCACGAATGTGATTCCCGGACCGAGTCCCTTGCGTATTTCCAATGCCGGTATCTTAACCGTCACTGCGGGCAGCATTGGTCTGTATGTTTTTGCGATCCAGGTGGAAGAATTTCGGAATGGTAAACTGATTGGTCTGGTCCGGCGGGACTTTCAGCTACTCGTGATCGATTGCAATGGCGACCAGCCTGCCCAGCCTATCATCATGCACAACGATCAGCCCGCAGGTGAAATTACATTCTGCCCTGAGAGTCCGATACAACTGAAGACTGAGGCTTCGCAGGACTGGTCTTATCAGTGGCAGTTGAACGGTTTGAATATTCCGGGCGCTACCGGTGCAAGTATTATGGTTAAAGATTCAGGCACGTATTCTGTTATCAAGAGTTATACTAAGAAATGCTCCCGGGATACAACTTCTCAAATGGTGAAAGCCGGCTTTTCGAAACCAATTGAAGCACTCATTTCTTCGGATCAGGATGTATTGTGTGCTGGAAAAACGATGATCCTGCTGGCGAATGGCGGATCTATATTGAACGGAGAGAAGCTCACCTGGGCGAAAGATAATGCGGGCCTGCCCCATACAGACCCTGCTTTGGAGATATCGGAACCGGGCACTTATAAAATCGTCATTACGAATGAAAGTGCGGGGTGCCAGGGAATAGATACACTTGCGATCAGTGAGGAAAACCTGCTGGTTTCACTGCCGGAAAGAAAGGGGCTCCTGGAAGGATCGCGGACCACGCTTGCACCGATATTATTGCCACCTGATGGAAACCATAGTTTTGAGTGGTCGCCGTCTTACGGATTGATGTCTGACCCGGCTGGTAAGAATGCGACCGTCGGGCCGTTTTTAGATACTACTTATGTCCTGACGGTCACGACTGCGAATGGGTGCGTTTTTCAGGATTCTACCCACGTTTACGTGATTGATAAAATGCATATTCCTACTGCCTTCTCGCCCGATAACGATGGGCGAAACGACACGTTCGAAATATTCAATGCGAAGGATCAGATCGTCGAAGTACGGATATATAACCGCTGGGGCACCTTGATCTATCTGTCGTCAGGTTATACCACGCCGTGGAACGGGACTTACAAAGAAGAGCCGTTGCCCGCAGGCACTTATCCCTATGTGATAAAAACAGTCGATCGGGATCTGACCGGAACAGTGATGCTTCTCAAGTAGCACTTGTTATGCCTGCCTAAGCTTCGTTAAATTCCTTAAAAGTGCCGTCGGTATAAAAGACTACGATCTTTGCAACCTTCTTTTCAGGTGTGATGACTGTTGCCGGCCGGGACTGTACCACATTCTTATTTGCATTTGGTGCGACTATTTTTCTCGCTGCTGTGGGCGTTGGTGTAGTGGCCGATTCTGGCAGGTCATTTTCGTCCAGTATCCATTCCAATCCTAATTCCGGAAAGCGTTTCACGATTTTTTGCACCATTTCCAGACTAGGCTTATTTCGCCCAGCCAATATATGTGACATACTCGATCGCTGTACACCAATCTCATCAGCGAATATCGAGGGCGAAATCGCTTTATCCGTGAGTATTCGTTTTATTTTATCGCTTAAATTCATAATTGTAAACTAAATACACAAAACTAAATTGACATTTAATATACAAATGTAATACTATCAATTCTGTCCAACAAGTACAAATGTAAATTACCCGAAAGAACGAAAAAAAAATGCGGCACCTGGGCACCGCATTTAGTTGACTTAGATTAAATAAGCTATTTAGATAGCGACCTGATTGTCTCTCAGGGCGTCATTTAGCGATGTTTTCAAATCGGTACTTGGTTTACGCTTACCAATGATTAATGCGCAAGGAACGTGATAAGTACCAGCAGCGAATTCCTTTGGAAGCATTCCTGGAATCACAACGGAGTCTTCTGGAACAAAACCTTTGTATTCAACTGGTTCAGGGCCAGTAACATCGATGATTTTTGAACTACCGGTTATTGTCACGCCAGCTCCGAGTACAGCTCTTTTACCCACGTGAGCGCCTTCCACTACAATACATCTTGAACCTATAAATGCACCGTCTTCAATTATAACAGGCGCAGCTTGCACTGGTTCCAGCACCCCTCCTATTCCTACTCCGCCACTTAAATGTACGTTTTTCCCGATCTGCGCACAGCTTCCCACAGTCGCCCAAGTGTCGACCATTGTTCCTTCATCTATGTACGCGCCGATGTTGACATACGACGGCATTAATATTACACCCTTGGAAATGTAGGCACCGTATCTCGCCACAGCCGGAGGGACTACACGAACGCCCAATTGCTCGTAGCCCGTTTTTAGTTTCATTTTGTCGTGATACTCGAAAATACCCAATTCAGTAGTTTTCATTTGCTGAATTGGGAAATAGAGAATGATCGCTTTTTTTAGCGCTTGGTTAACTAACCATGTCCCGTCGGGCTGCGGCTCTGCTACCCGAAGTCTGCCTTTGTCAACTTCTTCAATAAGATCTGAGATATAGCTTTTAGCCTTCTCCTCTTTTAAAAGCTCTCTGTTGTTCCAGTAGTTTTCAATTGTTTCCTCAATACTCATGTTAAAGCAATAGATTAATGTATATTATTTAAAGTAATTATATTCAGTCTGTTAGGTATCTTAACAAAATAAAATTCGTTTCACAAAACCAGGTGTGAGAATTAGGCGGAGAGCCCTTAGAAAAAGCTCAAATTACCAGACGATGACGCAATATAAGACATGGATAACAAAACAAACAATAGATTAAGTAAGATATTCGCCAATAATATATACTATCATGGTTAGTAAACTTACGAAAATACTAATAGTATTGGTACGGATAGAATTTGCTAAAATCAGTAGTAAATATCTTCGGATGCCTTTAAAACCGCATTATTACCGTCTATTTCGTGCAAATACCCTCATTTTTGTTATTTTTGCATTGAATTAACCAATCAAATAAGATATGTCTACAGTTAAAGTCGCAATCAATGGTTTCGGCCGCATCGGTCGCCTTGTATATCGCCAGATATACAATATGGAAGGTATTGAGATAGTTGCCATAAATGATCTAACGAGCCCAAAGGTGCTTGCTCACCTTCTTAAATATGATACCGCACAAGGTCGTTTTGACGCGGAAGTTAAATCAACTGAAAACTCGGTAACCGTCAACGGCGAAAATATTGTGATCTACGCACAGCGTGACCCTTCACAAATTCCCTGGGGCTCACATGATGTTGATGTTGTTCTTGAATGTACAGGATTTTTTACAAGCCAGGAATCAGCAAGTGCTCACATCAAAGCTGGCGCGAAGAAAGTAGTTATCTCTGCTCCTGCAACAGGCGATTTGAAAACTATCGTTTTCAACGTTAACCATAATATTCTTGATGGTTCTGAAACAATCATCAGCGGCGCGTCTTGTACTACCAACTGTCTTGCTCCAATGGCGCAGGTTCTGGAAGAAAAATTCGGTATTGTGAACGGTTTGATGACGACGATTCACGCATACACCAACGATCAGAATACACAGGATTCTCCTCACGCAAAAGGCGATTTGAGAAGAGCTCGTGCAGCTGCACAGAACATCGTTCCAAACAGTACTGGTGCCGCAAAAGCGATAGGTCTTGTATTGCCTTCTTTGAAAGGTAAACTGGACGGTTCTGCACAACGCGTACCTACCCTGACAGGTTCATTAACTGAATTGACTGTAATTCTTGGCAAAGAAACTTCTGTTGAAGAGATCAACGCAGCCATGAAAGCAGCTTCCAACGAAAGTTACGGATATACAGAAGATGAGATCGTGAGCAGCGATATTATCGGTATCAGCTACGGCTCTTTGTTCGACGCAACGCAGACAAGAGTTCAGAAAGTAGGTGATACTCAACTGGTTAGGACTGTAAGCTGGTACGACAACGAAATGTCTTACGTTTCACAGCTTGTAAGAACAGTGTACTACTTTGCGAGCCTGATCGGAAAATAATATATTGAAGTACTTGAAGTTAATTGAAAGCCGCTGGTCGAAAGACTGGCGGCTTTTATATTAGCTGGGTTTTTATGTATTTAATACTGTAACCCTTTTTCGTGAATATTGACTCGTAGTGCGTCTTGACACCATAATGCTCGTCTAGCAACGGCGACTGATACAGATCGTCGGTATGTTCAAGTATCTTGTACCGGCTGGTATTGCTGATTGTTTCAAGGGTGTATTCATACAAGAAAGTACTATCTGTTTTTAAACAAAACAGCCCGCCTGGCCGGATGAATTCAGCGTACTTACACAGAAAATTGGGATTTGTCAGTCTTTTATTCTCGTCCCTTTCACGAACTTGCGGATCCGGGTGAATAAGCCAGATCTCATCCAGCTCGTTTTCCCCAAAGAATTCGTGAGAATATTGGATTCCGGCTCTCAGAAAAGCAACATTATTCAAACCATACTCAGTAGCAACCGCGCTTCCTCTTGCAATCCGGTCGCCTTTGATGTCCATTCCGATGAAATTCTTTTCCGGAAACTTCTGACCAAGGCCAACCGTATATTCTCCTTTTCCACAAGCCAGCTCAACCACGATCGGGTTACTATTTTCAAAATAGATCTCGTTCCACTTTCCTTTAATTTGCTCGTAGAGCGGCTTTCCCGCTTCGATTACATTCGCTGCCTGCGCACTAAAATTGTAATGATGTAATTTTCTCCTTGTCATTCAAATAAACACTATAATTGATCGAGGTCAGCCACAATGAATGTACTGCCTCCTACGTAAATAATATCTGTCGAGTCTGAATCAGCCACTGCTTGCTTCAATGCCGCATTTACATCTTCGAATACCTCTCCTCGTAAACCCTGCTCCAATGCGGCAGAGGCCAGTTCCGACGCATCCAGAGCTCTCAAATTACCAGGGTGACAAAAGTAATAAACCGCATCGAGCGGAAGAAGCTTCAGTATCGCGCCAATATCCTTATCTTTTACAAATCCGATAACGAACCGAAGATTCTTATGCGGGAGGCTTGTAAACTGCGCGATCGTCTCGGTTAAACCACCTACATTATGGGCAGTATCACACACTACGAAAGGCTGATCGGCTATTTTTTGCCAGCGACCTTTTAACCCGGTAAGAGGAACAACCTGGCTAAGTGCAGCACGAACTGCCCCCGGTGGGATATTCCAACCCTGTGATTTTAAAACATCCCGCGCTGTCAAAACCCCTGCCAGATTTCGTAACTGATACGAACCGGTCAGGTCTAAACGTAAGTCCTCACGCTCAGTGATTTCGGAACCCAATCTCTCGGCGTTGGCAATCAGTTTACCGTCATCCACACCACTGCTTTCAGTAAGATATTGCTGAGAGCCGAATGTAATCGGGGCTTCGAGAGAAGATGCTTTATTGATGAATACATTGGCAATATTCTCCTCCTGGTATTCGCTGATCACCACCGGGACCTTTTCCTTAATAATACCCGCTTTCTCTGCCGCTATCTCCGGAAGGGTATTACCCAGAAATTGGGTGTGATCCAAACTTACATTGGTGATTAAGGATAAAATTGGCGTGATAACATTAGTGGAATCAAGACGTCCGCCCATCCCAACCTCTATCACAGCAATATCAACCTGACGGTCTCTAAAATAGCTAAATGCCAATGCGACTGTTACCTCGAAGAAAGAAGGATCTAATCTATCAATGTTAGATTTAATACCACTGGTAAATTCAACTACGAATTCTTCGGTGATGTGCGCTCCGTTCACCCGGATTCTTTCCCTAAAATCTTTTAAATGAGGGGAAGTATAAAGCCCAACTTTGTAGCCGGATTGTTGTAAAATAGCCGCAAGCATATGCGAGGTGCTCCCCTTCCCGTTTGTTCCGCCAACATGAATAATGGGGTAAGCTTTCTCAGGATTTCCAAGTGATTTGCACAGCTCCTGGGTAGTAAAAAGGCCCGGCTTAAAGGCACGGGCTCCAATGTTCTGAAATACGGGCAATCTGCTGTACAGATATTCCAGCGTCTCCTGGTAACTCATTTGCTTATTTAGACCGGATTTTAAAGGTAAGCGTTCCAACTGATTCGTCTGGAACATTTGCCGATTTTGGAATAAAGGTCAATTCTCTTACTGCACTTTTATATTTGTTCACCACTGCATAATCTGTGACAGTAGTGCTCGCCGTGACTATGTTCTTGACGCGACCGTTTTTATCCACTGTAATCTTGAAAGTAATATCACCGGTAGCGTCCGAATTATCGTCTACAACTGGTCTTCTTGACCAACTCCACCCAGATAGGCTTAACCCTACCGCAGTGCCGCCACCGCCTCCTTCTCCCTTATAAGTTTTGGCGAACAGGCTTCCGGTTTTAGAACCTTTGTCACCTACACCTTCCGCATCGTCCCCGTTATTGTTCCCGCCTACTCCGCTTTGCGTTCCGTTTGTCCCATTGCTGCCTGACTTACTGCCTGAAGATTTGGTAAACAACGCGTCTCTATTGACGGGCTTTTCAGGAGTTGGCTTCGCAACAGGTGCAGAAGCGCTTTCCGCTCCGGTCGATTTTTTAACGTCAGCCTTTTCCGGCGCTTCTACCGGGCTCTCCTGCTTTGAAGCAATAACAGGCTTCTCTGCAACCGTTTTTGTAGGCTTAGGCGACTCTATCTTAGGTGGCGTCGGAGGTGTTGGTTTTGGAGTTGATACCGATTTTACCTTTTTAACGTCATCTGCATCGGCACGCATATTCTGCGCGACCTTACTGTCATTTGGCTTATTGAAAGTTTGAATATCTCCTTTTCCAACCTTGTCGGTCCCGTAGTTGACCTCCACAAAAAGCTCCATCGGCTCTACCTTGGGCATTGAGCTGCTCAGGCGGATAAAAAAGAATATCGCGAGCATAGCCGCCGTGATCCCGAAGGACCAGGCCCAGGAAACAGCAATTCTTTGGCGATCTTCTGCTTGTAATGTGACCATTTTACGCTATTTATAATTTCCTCGAAAACGTAAATTTAACAAAATTCGTATGCAACAAAAAAGGAAGCTTTCGCTTCCTCTCGGTATTACAGATTCTTTTTCTTTAACTTATAAACCCAGCCAGGCTGGCCGATGACTGATTTCAGTTTGGCCGAAGCTCGATAGGCTTCTTTTTCAGTATTATAGACGCTCGTGGCAACTTTAACTTTCGTGCTGTACTTATCGCCGGGGATGATCAGTGCTTCTTCAAATCCTTTCGCTTTTAAATCTTCCAGCAGAACCTTTGCCTGTCTCGGCCCTTTAAATGCGCCTGCAACAACATAGAATTTCGACGTCGTGGCAACTACCGGAGCAGCTGCTATTGGGTCAGGTGCTGCGGTAGTTGCAGCGGTCCCAGCTGAGTCGATTGTCGGAGTTACTACTTTAACAGCAGCTTCGGGAACAACAGTAGTCGGTTCAACTACGATGGTCTCAACTTCTTTTACCGGCGCTTTCTCTACTTTTTCAGTTTTGGCAAAAAGCTCGGTGAACGGATTCAATGTACTTTGAATATCCCGGTTATCTGAATTGACCATGAAAAAGCTCAGTCCGCAAAGCAAGCCTGTAATTACCGCAGCGGCTACCCAGCGAACCCAATTCACTGAACGCACATTGTCTTCGTCACCTGCAAGTACCTCCACTTCCTCCTCTACTGCATATTGATCTGCAATAGCTTTGGCCGCAACGACTTTGTTAAAGTGCTTTACCTTGATTTTCTCGAAACCGTACCATTCGTCTTTAAAGTACTTCTCGGTCTTCGGTTCAAAAACAAGCTTTCCCTCTACATTCTTCTCAAATTCACCAACTCCCGGAATTGTAGCTTGTCCATTTGCTTCCAATGTCGAACGCAACTGATCCGTAAATCGCTTTACAAAATCGACCGCTTCTGTATGTGACCATTTTTCCTGCCTTGAAATGTAATTTGCCAACAGGCCGTCATCCAATTTAAGATATTCATTAAAGGCCAGCTTCTTCGCAGGAGGCGAGAAGAGACCCGAGCTTTTGTCGTAAGTAGCCGGAATGTGATGGGAAATAAGGGCCCCGAATCCCGGAATAATTACAAACTCGTATTCAGTAATGAGTTTTCTTAAAACGTTTTCAACGGCGATCATGAAGCACTTTTTGAAGTTAACTCGACGAAGTTAAAAAGAAAATGACAATCCTCCAATAAAGTTCAGGCCCTGCTGCGGGTAGTACAGATAGCGTTGATATTGCTTGCCAAACACATTGTTCAGTGACACAAATGCAGAGAAGTTCTTGGTTAACAGGTAGTCTATCTTGAAATTCAGGTCAGCGATCACCGGTAATTTCGTCACTACTCCGCTCTGGAAATTTTTCGCTTTTAATCCCCTCAGCATATAAAAATCGGCAGTTACAAATAGCTTTTTGCTGATCGTAAGCGCATTGAACCAGTTAATCGTAAGGTCCGGCCGGTGCCAGGCTTCCTCGACACTTCCCATTGCGTAATCAAAGAAATTCGCTTTCAGAGAAGTTTTAAATGCATCGTTGAAGTTATAGCCAGCCTGTGCCGAAATCGTTAATACCTTTGTTTTCCCAGTATCGTAAATGATCGAAAATCTGGACGTATCCACCAATGAGTTGTTGAAATTGTAAAAGTTGCGGTAGCTCGTATAAGCTACTTTACCCTCGTAATTAAATCCGCCGGCAACTTCTCCCTTCACACCTCCGCTAATCTCTGAGGTTTTTTCCGAGTTTACGATCAAAGCATTCGGTCCCAACCACTGATTTTCACTTAACATACTTCTCAACGTATTTCTTACGATATCACCATTCCAGCCAGCAAAAATATGCAGGCCCGGCAAGGGAGTTACATCCACATTCAATGCTGGAAAAGCTTTTGTTTTATTGATTTTTAACTCGCTATCCGTGTCATTAACAACGTTAAGTCCGGCCGAAACCGTGAATGCCTCTGTTACATATTTGAATGTAGGCTTCACCCGAAAAAGATTCCGTTGGTAAGTAAACATATCAATGCGCTGCGAAAGAAACGCATCGGCTTCAAGCAAAGCATAGAAACTTTCAGAAATGGGCACGGAGGCCATTAATTTTGTACCCCAATCCAATTCCGAGGCGCTATAACGGTCACGCAGCGAATTAAGGCTGGTTTTAACAGAATAATCGACGAGTACCGATGCATCCGTATTTTCAAAGCCAAGATTTACACCAAACTGATTAACCGTCTGTCTGATCGTGTCCCGGTCAACCATAATGCCCTCAGGTTGCGGCTGATATCCGTAGAAATAGTAATTCTTCCGGTCATATTCCAGATTCGCCTCAACCTTGTAGGTACTGCGAATGTATTTGCCACCCAATTTGATATTGGTAGCAGCATTCGCCGAGTTCTTTCCGTCAACCGGCCCGTTTGCAGCAGATAAGTGCTTTAACTGAGTAGTAAACGCGAGGTCTTCTGAAGGACGCCCACCTACAAACGCTTCTCCCAGAAACCGGCCGTAATTACCGCCTCCGAGCTTTACATAGTTATTAAGGACATCTTTCTCCTCATTCCTTTTCTCATCGGTCGAAGCCGCTACTGACGGTGTTAGCTTCGGCGAGGATATATTAATCTTTGGATCAATAATCTCATAGTTAACCTTGGTTTTCCCGGTCTCGCCCTTAATAGGCTGCACTTTATCAAAAACGCGGTTAGCCGGAGCAAACTCAATGCTCTTTTCTTTGACGATCTCGTAAGTTTGGCTTTCAATTTCTCCTCTTTGCGCAAATGCATAGTTTGCAACAAATACAGAGGCAAGAGAAAGCAGGGCAATTTTTGATGCTTGGATTCTAATCATCAGTATGAATATTTTCTGTTAATCGACGGGGTGAATTACTTTAACTTCTCGATCTGCGTCAGCTTTTCCTTCGCCAGCTCAACTGCTTCCTTATCATCTGAATTTTCGATGATCGAATTGAGCGTAGCCTTTGCCTGTCCGATCTCATTTAAACCTGCATACACATCAGCCAGCAAGATGAAAGATCTGGCGCGCCAGAAATCAAAACCTTCAAATGCTTTTCCCAGCTCAATAATCGCTGTTTCCGCCTCCTTGTATTTCTTTTGTTTAAAAAGCACCATCGCATTCCAGTAGCTGGCCTCAGCTCCAAATTCATCTTTGGAAGAGTTGGCTACCTTCTTAAATTCCTCCGCCGCTTTGCCAAGATCACCTTTTTCATAAGGAACTTTACCTAAATACAACTGCGCTTTACCGACCCCGCCAGGAACCACATTACCTACATTGATAACCTCTTTGGCGTAATACAAAGTGGAATCGTAGCTTTTCAATGTATAATAAGTATCCATCAAGCCGATCCAGGCCTGCGTCTGTTCCTTTTTGTTTTCGGAATTACGGAGCAGTACGCGGAAATTGGTAACTGCATTGTTAAAGTTGCCTCGTCCAATTTCGAGCTCCGCAGAGCGCTGCGCGGAAGCGGCTACAAACGTGGACCGGTTTTCCTGCACAACCAGACTATAAGCCTGCAATGCTTCATTTACCCGACCCAACTTATCGTAAGACGATGCGATGAAGTAACTTGCGTCATACTTATGCTTGCTCGCAGGATAACTGGATTGAAATGCCTGCAGTGCCTGAATCGCATTTTCATATTTCTCAGCATAATAGAGGTTCCTGACATTGTCAAATTCCACCTCTTCCAGTTTCTCGTTCCCTGGATTGTTCTTGCGGACCACACCAAGCACTTGCGTAAATTCTTCCGGCCGCCCAACCGCAGTATAGCTTTCCTGGATACCTTCCAGCGCGCTGCTTGCAGACGGAGAATCTGAATATTCTGTCAGGATCTTTCTAAAATCGACAATCGCCTGTTCGTATACTTGTAAGTTGTAATACGACTGCGCGCGACGTAGCAACGCTGCCGGAATCATGAAGCTTTTCGGTGCCTCATTGATCATCCTGGTAAATCCTTTTACAGCTGCCGAGTAGCTCTGGTTTTGAAAATCAATATCGGCCATCTGAAAATACGCATCGTCGATATAGCGAGAATTCTTGTATTGAGTTACTACCATCTCAAACTGCTTACGAGCTTCTGCCTCGCGGTTCATATAAACGTAAGCCCGGCCTTTTTGAAAGATCGCGTAATCCTTATCCACTTTTCCCTTCGACGCAACCTGCTCGTAGGTCCGGATCGCTTCATTGTAATTTTTCGCTGCCAGGTAACAGTCCGCCAAACGTGAATGTGCATCTTCGATCATCTGCGCATCCATCCCTTCTATATTGTTTGTGAATTCCTTAAAGTATGGCAACGCTTGAGCATATTTCTTTTGGTTGTAATAAATGTAGCCCAATGCGTACAAGCTCTTCTTAGCATAAATCCCTGCTTTCGGGTTTTTGGAAATTTGCTGGTAAAGCGCCGCCGCCTCGTCAATCTTTTTCAAACCATACACTGACTCCGCCTTGTAGTAAGTTGCCGACGTATGGATTTCCGGATCGATCGGGACTTTAAGCGATTTGTCAAACATCACAACTGCCTCTGCAAACTTCTCCTGATTGAAATCCGCTACTCCTTGGTTGAATGTCAAGCGCTGGTAAGTACCATTTATTTTAGCATTCCTTGTTTGGAGCCCCTCAATATATTTAATCGCTCCGGAGCTATTGCTTGAATTTGCATAACCCTCGGCAATAAGTTCGGTCGCCTCTTCCTTGTGCTTGCTCTGAGGGAATTTAGCAATGAATCCGGTAAACTCCTTTACTGCCTCCTGGTTGTTGCCTGTTTCCAACTGCACTTTTGCGTGGTTGTACGAGGCTTCCTCCTGCACTACATCGTTGAAGTCTAACCGTGATGCATTGTCAAATGATGTTAAAGCATTACTTAAAGCATTAGTCTTTAAGTAACTGATTCCCAGGAGATAAGATGCGTACTGCGAAACAGAATCCTTGCCTGTTGCAACTGGCTTTAATGTCGTTATTGTAGCTTCATAATTATTGCTTCTGAACTGCGAATGTCCGTAATGCAATGCAACTGCGGGCCGCATCGTGCCTGGGCGCATACGCTTATATCTATCGTATGCTTTAACTGCCGCTGCGTAATCCCCTTTTTCATAATATACCTCTGCCACGTAGAGTGCAACGTCATCCAACTTAGTATTGCCGCGCTGCTGTCCCAGGATCTTCTCTCCATACTGTGTCAACTGGTCAAACTCTTTCAGCTGATACATGGATGAAATGATCCAGTTAGGCGCTTCATTTTTATAGTAAGGATGCTCCTCCACCCGCCGGAAATCTTCCAGTGCTGCACTGAAATTATTTTTTTGGTAATTGATAACACCAGCATAAAAAGATGCATCCCCTGAATTAGTAAAGGACACATCATTCTTAACCTGATTAAATAACGGCAATGCCAGGTCCGGCTGCTGCGTGTTGTAATAGGACATTGCTAGCTGGTACGCGCTCTCCGACCGGGAACTTCCCGAAGCAGGTGTCTGCACCGCCTTTTCCAGGTAGGTAATCGCTTTTTCGTGGTTACCGGCATTGTAATAATAACGGCCGAGATCACCATAAACCTGTTGCGCTTTGGGATGCTCTGCGTGATTCTTTACAAAGCGATCTACCTGAACCTCTGCCTCAGGGTAATTCAGGTATAAACCCGTGACGGCCACATAATATTCAGCTGTCACCTTATTATAGTCGCTTGTACTCAGCAACTTATCCTGTGTATTTAAGAACTCGCCGAATTCCTGCCTGGCCGCGACGTAGTTAGACTTCTCATAATATTCAAGCCCGTTCCTGAAATGAGCTTCGGGCTCGGTGATACTGAGCGTGTTTTGAGCTGATACATAAGTTGTACCCGCACTTAAAAGCAATCCGAGCGCCGAAGCGCTACATTTTAATACCATAGAAGCTGAGTTGGTGGATTTTTGAATTATTATACTGCGATGGACCATATCCTTTTATATAAGATTACCTCTGCGCACAATTACCGCCTGAAATGGTTTGATAACTAACGAAATGTGCATTAAAACCGTATACGTTGACTCAAAAGCCGATTTTTACATTTAGAACAATACGTTATTCCGATGTAAGGTCTCTTGGAAATCACGCTGCATTTCACTGAATTTGATTAGCACGGAATTGAGAAAGGCCTCATCTAAACAACCCTCCAAGTCTGCAATATCTTGTATTTCGTACTCTTCAATTTTGTAAGTCTGTTCAAGCAGACCCAGCTCGATTTTAATAATGTATTTGTTGTTCCATCGATAAACACCAATTTTGAGATCCTGATGGGGTATATCCTTTATGTATCTCATATTAAAATAAATAATCTAACATCATGAAAGTCAATCCAATACTAACTATAATACTAATTTTTTTAGCTAATATAATGTTCAGCTGTGGAGGCCAGGATAAGAAAGACGCTGCTGATTTTTTCCTGAAAGCCAATGTTTCTCTTACGCAAAACAATTATGCCGAAGCGCTTCGGTTATACGACGAAGCAATTGCCAAAAATGCAGATTTTTCGGACGCCTATCTTAACAAAGGGATAACTTTATTAAAAATGAATCGGGCAGAAGAAGCCTATGAGATTTTAACAGAGGCGATCGCAATTGACCCTACACTTGTACAAGCAAATCTCGTTAGGGCGGAAGCTGGGTTAAATATCGGGAAGATCAATGAATCCCTGGAAGATCTGGCACAAATTGAAAAGGAATATAAAGACTCTTCCCGGTTTTATTTGATCAAAGGTGACCTCTTGAGTACAAGAGGAACGGATCAGCTTGCCATTTCAGAGTACGACAAAGCAATCAGCCTGGACAAATCAAATGTTGAAGCCTACGTAAATCGGGGAGCATTATATTACCGAATGAAATCCTACCCTGCCGCCAAATCCGATTTCGAGAAAGCGTTAGCCTTAGACTCCAGCCATCCGCAGGCACTGAACAATCTTGGGTTAATATTATCCAAAGAAAAGGATTGGCAGCGGGCGCTGGCCTGCTTCGACAAAGTGCTGAGCACTCAGCCAGACGATGCCTATTCCCTAAATAACAAAGGCTATGTTCTGCTCATGACGGGAGCATTGGAAGAAGGAAAAAAGCTGGTGGAGCGGGCACTTGATAAACAGCCTCGCAACGGATATGCATTGAGAAACGTGGGTATATACTATGCCCAGAAAAAAATGCCAGCGGAGGCGCTCAAAAATTATCTGAAAGCAATCGACATTGCCGAACCTGTGGACCAGCTCTACGGACTTGCAGGACAAGCGTACCTTGACAACAAGCAAATCGACGATGCTTGCAAAATCTGGAAACAGGGTATTATTTTGAAGGACTCAGTGGCGGTTCAACTGGCTGCTAAGCATTGCCGCTAAGGTCGCTTCTTACCGTCGCCTTCAACCCTTTCCACACCCTTTCATTTTCGTAAGGATCGGTAAAAATTTCAATCAGGCTTATTTTCGGAGCTTGCAGGAACAGTTTGAGAATTTCTTCAAGCGACGGCAAATCCTTAACGCTGAAATAGCTAATTCCCGAGTCCTCGCAGGTGCGGCGGGCAGTGTACGAATGTCGGGTCTCGAAAAATTCTTCCATTTCTGGCAAGGCGCCTGGTCCGTCGATCATCCGGAATATGTTTCCGCCGCCATTGTTCAATACAACAATTTTGAGATTATCAGGGAGTGGAGGGGCGAGCAAACCATTTCTATCATACAGGAACGCGACGTCTCCGACAATCAGCAGTGTAGGCAAATTATTGACCCTTGCTGCGCCGATTGCCGTACTCACACATCCGTCAATCCCGCTCGTTCCTCTGTTAGCAAACACCTCTCCTATCTGGTTATCAAAACGCAATGTATTGACATAGCGAACCGCCATACTATTTGCCACATGTAACTGACATCCCGTATTTAAAAACTTAAAAATACAATCTATCGATGTTAAATCATTTAACGTATTTAGATTTGTTATATACTTAACCACACTAGTCGTACTGTTGGCTTCGAGAGCATCCCATTTTGCTGAGTTAAAGGACAAACTGTCAAAGTCAGTATGCTGCACAAATTGCTGATAATCAACCCTCTCAAATAACTCCTTGAAGAAATAGGCGGGATCCACAGGAATATTCCGGGTCAAAGCCTGCATAGGATCCGGTAAAACAGCAGTTTCACCAATATGCCAGTGTTGTTTTGGCGGGTTTCGTCTGATGAACTGCTTGAATTCTTTAGAAAGAAACGATAAACCAAATGTAATAAGTAAATCCGGGCGTAGCTGGGCAGCATTTTCCGAACCTAAAAACAAATCGTGGCTGCCAATAAAATGTGCTTTTAATTTAAGATTTGATATACAATCACCCAAAACAGGAATCCCCCACTCCTCCGCTATTTTTTCCAAGCTTTCGCTCAATTCCTGATCAAATCTCGCCTGCCCGCCTGCTATCAGTACGCTGCCCCCATCTTCGAGCTCGTCGATGATCTGGTGCCACATTTCGGTAGATAGTGTTGCAGTCGTTTTTACCTTCTCAATAATGCGGATTTGCTCCGATGGCTCAAAAAGATCCGTTTCAAGCGGATAAAATGGCTCGCGAATAGGAATGTTGATATGAACAGGTCCACAGGGCTTAGAAGAAGCAGATATGAGAGCCTCATTTACAATACGATTAATCGCCCACTGCACATCCTTGTGCTGGTAGTCAGGCGCGATTTCATGCGATTGCTTGACGTGCCGCCCGTAAACATCAGATTGGTAAATAGTTTGGCCGTCGAGTTGATGCTGCCACTCCTTGGGCCTGTCTGCCGTGAGAACAACCAATGGGATATGTTGGAAAAATGCTTCTGCCACTGCGGGCGCGAAGTTATATGCGGCACTGCCTGAGGTACATATTAATACCACTGGCATATTCAGTTGCTGCGCGATTCCTAGGCCGATAAACGCCGCTGAGCGTTCATCCATGCAAGTATGCATTTGAAAGCCCCTGTGGCGAACAAATGCCAGTGTCAGTGCGGCACTGCGAGAGCCAGGAGATACGATTACATGGCGCACACCGTGCGCGAAGCATACCGAAGCTAAATCAATCAGAGGTTGTAGAATGGCCATATCAGAAACAAAAATAGCCTCTTATGAGGCTATTTTATAATTATAAATATTCAATATTTAACTTACGATTAACCAAGGTAAGTTTTCAAAGCTTTGCTTCTGGAAACGTGACGCAATCTTCTGATCGCTTTTTCCTTGATTTGACGAACGCGTTCACGTGTAAGGTTGAACTTCTCGCCAATCTCCTCCAAAGTCATCGCATGCTCACCATTCAAGCCGAAATACAATGCAATCACGTCAGCTTCGCGTTGGGTAAGTGTACAAAGTGCCCTTTGTACCTCTTTGCGTAAAGATTCGTTAACCAAACCTGAATCCGGCTTATCTTCCAGATCATTTTCTAATACATCCAGCAACGAGTTTTCCTCACCCTGAACGAAAGGCGCGTCCATTGAAACGTGGCGACCTGAGATCTTCATGGTATCAACTACCTCAGAAGACGAAATTTCAAGTACTTCCGCCAGCTCTTCAGGTGAAGGTTCGCGCTCGAAACGCTGCTCCAGTTCTGAAAACGTCTTGGATATTTTATTCAAAGAACCTACCCGGTTCAAAGGCAAACGTACAATACGTGATTGTTCTGCCAGTGCCTGTAAAATAGACTGGCGGATCCACCAAACTGCGTATGAAATGAATTTAAAACCTCTTGTCTCATCAAAACGCTGAGCTGCCTTGATCAATCCTAAATTTCCTTCATTGATCAAATCACCCAACGACAAACCTTGATTCTGATATTGCTTTGCAACAGATACCACAAACCTAAGATTTGCTTTGGTCAATCTCTCTAAGGCCAGCTGATCTCCATCCCTGATTTTTTGCGCTAATGTCACCTCCTCATCCGGCGTCAACAAATCCACCTTACCGATCTCCTGCAGATATTTGTCTAGCGACTGACTTTCACGGTTGGTAATTTGCTTACTGATCTTTAGCTGTCTCATCTATATCTCTTATTAAGTATGTTATATAACGACGTCAATAGTGTCTTAAAGAACCAACACTATTTTATGCATTTTTGTTCTCTGGCTTCGGCAACAATACCTTGCGTGAAAGGCGATATTTACCCGTTTTCTTATCGATTTCAACCAGCTTAACCTGAATCTCTTCGCCTACTTCAAGTACACCGTCCATAGTCTCCAGACGCTCCCACTTGACCTCGGAAATATGCAATAAACCGTCTTTGCCAGGCAGGAATTCAACAAATGCACCAAACGGCATTATAGACTTCACTTTACCAGTATATAATTCGCCGATTTCAGGTACCAGAATGATACCTTTGATACGGGAAACAGCCTTATCCATTGAAGTCTTGTCTGCCGAGAATATACTTACAAAGCCAGCGCCATCTTTTTCCTCAATAGAAACGGTAGCTCCCGACTCTTTCTGAATATCCTGAACAACTTTTCCACCGGGCCCGATCACTGCACCGATCATATCACGGTCAATTTTGATCACAATGGCACGTGGTGTATGTGGTTTCAGATCCGCGCGGCTTTCTGTCATCGTCTTGTTCATTTCGCCAAGAATATGAAGTCTGCCTGCTTTCGCCTGCATTAATGCTTCTGTCAATACTTCAAACGAAAGTCCATTCACTTTCATATCCATCTGGCAGGCAGTAATACCAGCCTCGGTTCCGGTTACTTTGAAATCCATATCTCCAAGGTGATCTTCATCTCCAAGAATATCGGAAAGAACTGCATATTTGCCAGTCGCTTCATCTGAGATAAGTCCCATCGCAATACCTGAAACCGGCGCTTTGATCTTCAAGCCTGAATCCATCAATGCAAGTGAACCTGCGCAAACGGTAGCCATAGACGAAGAACCATTTGATTCCAGAATGTCAGAAACGATACGGATCGTGTAAGGATTGTCTTCCGCCACTGGCAATACTTTTTTCAATGCACGCAGTGCCAGGTTTCCGTGACCAACTTCACGACGGCC
Source organism: Dyadobacter sp. CY343 (assembly GCF_021390335.1). GTDB lineage: Bacteria > Bacteroidota > Bacteroidia > Cytophagales > Spirosomataceae > Dyadobacter. The sequence continues at coordinate 375,241 of NZ_JAJUXK010000003.1, forward strand.
AGGTCCGCGGTTAGGTTTTACTTCGCCGGTAGAAAATCCAGGGAAGTTATAATGAAGCATGAATTTGCTATAACCGTATTTTAATGTGGTATCAACAATCTGCTCATCGTTTTTGGTACCTAATGTTACCGTAGTCAGAGACTGAGTTTCCCCTCTCGTGAAAAGAGCTGAACCGTGCGCGTTTGGAAGGAAATCCACTTCCGATGCGATCGGACGAACTTCATCCAAACGACGACCGTCCAGGCGAACTCTTTCGTCCAGAACCAGGCGGCGTGACGCTTCCCAAACCAGATCGTTAAAATAACGTTTCGCAAGACCTTCTTTAAATTCAGGTGCTTCTTCTTCTGTTATTGTAGTTTTAAATTCTTCCCAAACTGCCTTAAATCCGTCTTTACGGGCATTTTTGTTAGCAGAACCAAGTTTGGTAACAGCGTATATTTTGTCATAAGCAAATGACCGCAAACGTGCTTCAACTGTTGCATCTGCATCGTCACCTACATATTCTCTTTTTTCAGTTTTGCCAACTGCCGCTTCGAATTCTTTCAGAGCAAGGCACTGGGTTTTGATAACTTCGTGTGCGATTTTGAGCGCTTCGATTACTTCTTCTTCCGAAACCTCGCTCATTTCACCTTCAACCATCGCAATATCGTTGTAAGTCGCACCCACCATTAGCTCCAGCGTCGCTCTTTCAAGCTCGGCCGATCCCGGGTTGATTGCGTACGCTCCGTCGATTTTAGCAACACGTACTTCCGATACCGGACCATTAAATGGAATATCAGATGCAGCCAGTGCGGCAGATGCTGCCAAAGCAGCTAATGCGTCAGGTAATGCAGTGTGATCCGCAGATATTAAAAGGATATTAACCTGAACTTCTGCGTGATAATCATCCGGAAATAAGGGACGAAGTACACGGTCAACCAAGCGGCTTGTCAATACTTCGTGGTCCGACAGTTTACCTTCGCGTCTCTGGAAGCTTCCCGGAATACGGCCGGCAGAAGCAAATTTCTCCTGATAGTCAACCGATAATGGCAAAAAGTCCAGTCCTTCTCTGATATCTTTGTTAGCTACAACTGTGGCCAGCAACATGGTATTCCCCAGTCTGACAACTACCGAACCGTCGGCTTGCTTCGCTAATTTTCCTGTTTCGATAGTGATTTCCCTGCCATCAGGTAAGGGTATAGTCTTTGTAACTATATTAAAAAGCATAGAATTGTGATTTTTGTAGCTGTGAAACGCCGTCCTGACGTTCCGATGATTTTCTAAAGTCCGCAAAAAATCAGGGAACTTACATGTTATTGAAGTTCCCTGATTTTGAATTACTTACGTATGTTCAATTCGACGATAATCGCACGGTAGCGATTGATGTCATTTTTGTAAAGATAGTCTAGCAATCTTCTGCGCTTTCCTACCATTTTAAGAAGACCAAGACGCGTATCATTGTCTTTCTTGTGCGTCTTTAAGTGCTCGTTCAAATAGTTGATGCGGTACGTAAATAAAGCAATTTGTGATTCAGCTGAGCCGGTGTCTCCGCTCTCTTTTTTAAAACCTTTTGATTCGAAGATCTCGCTCTTCTTTTCCGCGGTTAAATACATGATTGTAACAACAGATTAAATAAATATGAAGTAATTGACAGCGCCTTGCCGCAAATAAGGTTGCAAAAGTACGATTTTGCAGTGATATTAAAAATATAATTTTACTATGATTGGATAAGTTCCTTTTTCCCGAATCTACTTGCCCACTGTTCTTTAATTCTTTTCACGAACATCAGATACACATCTTTATCAAACAAACTGGAGTCGCTTCGAGCGCGGTCAATGAAATATAATCCGGCCAGTAAAAGAATAGTATTGGCCATCCACGCTCCCAGTGGGACTGCCAGCAAACCTTCCTTCACCCACTTATCTCCCTGATTCGTTAAAACGTACAATAGGATAAAAAACAAGATTGAAACCAATACAGGTACACCAAACCCACCTTTTTTGATGATTGCTCCCAGCGGCGCGCCGATCAGGAACATGATCAGACAGGATATTGCATTGGTATACTTATGGTGCTTTTCCAGTTCGTACCGGTTCGCGTCTTTCAGTTTCGTTTGAAGGTAATCGTATTGTGTCTTCGTATAGCTGAGCATGCTGCCAGAAGCACTTTTCGCATTTTGAAGGATATCTTTTTTCAGACTATCAGATACCGGTTTCACCAACAAGGAATCAATCCACGCGCCTTTCTTAATTGTTTTATCGGTTCCCTCCCGGTAATTATAGGAGTAATACTGCTGGCTGCCTGAAACCAGATTCTTCTTTGTTTCTACATAAGAATTCCGAAGTGAATCCGCAGTACTGGTAAGATCTGTGATATTCTTCATGAATTCGTGGTACTTGAATTGCCCTTCGTCGGTACGCTTCATGCCGAATGAAGCCAGACTTTCCGTAAGCCGGTAATGCTTGAACGAATTCCTGCTGAAATTGGAAAAAGCTTTGGTTGAACCAGTTGGGGCAGAAATATATACCGGCCTGGCATTTCCCGAAGCGGCTTCATCCGTATACCTGGTTCCGTTATAAAGTTCGATAACCAGGTAACGGTTATCATTAATGGAATACATTCTTCCGGAGTCGGCAAGGATAATTTCGGTATTACCGAATTCATAAGAACGGTTACTGTGCTTATAAATGACCATTCCTTTCAACCGGCCGTTCTCTTCCTTCTTATCTACTTTAATGCTATATCCGGGCAGATCATTATAAAATATCCCGTCCTTTATTTTGAGCGTCGCCTTTGTGGTTTTAATATCATACAAAAGACTATATCCCTTCAAATTCGCCCAGGGAGATACCCTATCGTTGAAAAAGAAGGAAAACACACTGATCCCGAAAGTCACGATAAAAAGTGGCAACATCGTGCGTACAACCGAAATCCCTGCACTCTTAATGGCTGTAAGCTCAAAGAATTCACCCAGGTTACCGAATGCCATTAATGAAGATAGCAACGTAGCCAGTGGCAATGCAGTGGGTACGGTGATCAGACTAAAAAAGAAGAATAACTGGGCGTAATCCGTGATTCCCAGGTCTTTGGAGACGAAATCATCAATGTAAAAAATCATGATCCGCATTAGAAAAACGAATACCACGACCGACATTGTAATTACAAATGGCCCCCAAAACGACATTAAAACAAGCTTATCAAGCTTTTTCATCAACTACCTACTATATCTCTAAGATTATGCATAAATCCATCCCACAACGAAGCAAGCTCATCCCGATCCCGGTTGGGCGAATAGTCGCTTACGCGCAGGAACGTTGCCTGAGTTAACTCACTTACCTCCAATTTCAGTTCCAGGTAGTTGTTATCAAGATTGTCGTCACTTGTATTTTCAAAATCAAAACGAACCGATTTATTAATTCTAAGACTGGTTTGTCTGGCAATATGGCTATCACCGTCCCACTGGAAATCAAAGCGATGATCGGGTAAAACAGTGACTTTTTCGGCAAACCACTGTTCCAATCCGGAAGGGGTCGAGATATATGGAAAGAGCACTTTGGGAGAGGAACGCAATTCAAACTCAGTAATAAATTTATATTTTTCCATATGAACTACTATTAAAAGGGTGTCCCAGTCAGTTCCTGCCGCATCGCTGACTTAAAAGTTGTAATATAGCATAAATCAAGAATAAAAGCCTGTAAAGATAAATTTTGAGCAACGCAGAATTCAGAATTTCTTCGTCATTTTTAAAGAAAACGTATTGTGTCATTAAATTATTTAACATACTTTTGCACCACGTTAAACGGCGGGGTAGCTCAGATGGTTAGAGCGTAGGATTCATAACCCTAAGGTCGGCAGTTCGATTCTGCTCCCCGCTACTTCGATTTTCAGACATCCTTCCAGGGTGTCTTTTTTATTTTCTGCCTGCTCCGAGAATTAAAATTCCAACGTTTCAGTTTAACCATCTAGGTAAACCACCTATTCACCCGAACTGTATGAAATTATTGTTACAATATCTCAGCCGCTATAAATGGCTGATATTGCTCGCTTTGCTGATGGCGTCAATCAATCAGGTTTTTTCCCTTTTGAACCCATATATCTTAGGTAACCTGCTCATAGATCCGTACGCGAATAAGGCGGACTATTTTCGTAAAAACGGCCTCGACGACGCGTTTTTCAAAGGTGTTCTCACAGGTTTGCTGCTGATCATCGGAACCGCGATGGTCTCCCGGATCGCGAAAGCATTTCAGGATTATCTGGTCAATGTTGTGATTCAAAAGTTTGGGGCTAACCTCTATACCGACGGGCTCCGGCATGCGCTGCGACTTCCTTTCCAGGATTTCGAAGATCAGCGCAGCGGCGAAACATTATCCGTTCTTCAAAAAGTACGGGCCGACTGTGAGAAGTTCATCATGAATTTCGTTAATGTGCTCTTTACTACGCTGATAGGAATCGTATTTGTAGTGATCGTTGCATTTAAGCTGAGCCCGATGCTGCCGCTGATCTACCTCGTAGGATCCATTGTGCTGGCTATATTGACGAGCGTTTTAAGCCGCAAGATCAAATCCATTCAAAAGAATATCGTCACCGAAACCACCGCGCTTGCCGGTTCAACGACCGAATCGCTGAGGAATATTGAGTTGGTAAAAAGCCTTGGACTTACCCAGCAGGAGATCGGCAGACTCAATACTACTACCTTCAAAATCCTCAAACTGGAACTGAAAAAGGTCAAAAGCATTCGCTCGATCAGTTTTATACAGGGTACGTTCGTGAATTTCCTGCAGCAATGCATCATGTTTGCGCTGCTGTTTTTCGTCTTCCGCGACCAGATTACCGTCGGACAAATGATGATGATGCAGTTCTATTCCTTCTTCATTTTCGGTCCGTTGCAGGAGTTGGGGAATGTAATAATGTCCTACCGCGAGGCCGAAGCGTCTTTGAATAACCTGCAAACGTTACTGGCCCGGCCCATCGAGCAGAAACCTTTGCATCCCGAGACAATCGGCGAAATTGAGGTTCTGGAATTTAATAATGTCAGATTTCAGCACCAGTCGGCAAACAGACCTGCATTAGAAAATATCTCTTTCAGGGTTAAACGTGGTGAAACGATCGCATTTGTAGGACCGTCGGGCTCTGGTAAAACGACGCTCGTAAAGCTCCTGGTTGGACTTTATCCGCCAATTGAAGGAAGTGTTTTCTACAATAATCACAACGGTAATGCCATTGATTTTGACGAGATCAGAAACAAAATAGGCTTTGTGACGCAGGATACGCAGCTTTTCTCCGGTACTATCAGAGAAAATCTCCTTTTCGTTAATCCGACTGCGACCGACGAAATGATCCAGGATGTATTATTGAAATCGGCTTGCTATAATCTTTTGTCAAGAGCTGAGAATGGCATTGAAACCGTGATCGGTGAAGGTGGTTTGAAACTTTCGGGCGGTGAGCGTCAGCGACTTTCTATTGCGCGCGCATTGCTACGAAACCCTAACCTGATCATATTCGACGAGGCAACTTCCGCCCTGGATTCACTGACCGAAGAAGAAATTTCCAATACGATCCGCAGCATTACCGATCAGCGGCAGCATATTACCGTTATGATCGCGCACCGGCTCTCCACCATCCTTCACGCCGATCGCATCTATGTATTAGAAAAAGGAAAGATCATTGAAACCGGCACGCATTCATCGCTTCTGGACGAGAAAGGTTTGTATTATGCTATGTGGCGGCAGCAGATCGGTGAGCGTAAAGACGAGCAGGTGGTACACGCATAGTCGCATTTCACTGCGCATTCCGCAAGTTTCAGGTTTTAGTAAAATAGCGGTCAGGGTAATTTTGTTAAAATAATATTGGCGACAAAACATTCTGCCCGTGGAAAATCCTGAAACTATTGACTGGAAAACTATTGAAAATGAGCTGGACACAAAAGGTTACGCTCGTATAGAGCGCGTGCTGACCAGTGATGAATGCGATCTGCTTTCCGGCGACTATGAGCATGCGGCATTGTACCGCAAAACCATTTCCATGGAACGGTATCGTTTTGGGTTTGGCGAATATAAATACTTCAATTATCCCCTACCCGGCCTCATTCAGCAGCTCCGGCAAAGCTTTTACCACAGGCTCGCACCAGTTGCAAATCTATGGATGCAGCAGTTGAACCTACCCCACAAGTACCCTGCCGATTTTCAGACTTTTCAGGAAACGTGTCACGCACGGGGGCAGGATAAACCGACCGCGCTCATCCTCAAATATGGCGCAGGCGGACATAATACATTGCATCAGGATCTTTACGGAGATGTATTTTTCCCTATTCAGATGGTCATTTTTCTGAATCAGGCTGGCGAAGATTACACAGGCGGCGAATTTGTACTGACACAGCAAACGCCTCGCGCACAGTCAAAAGCGATCGTGTTGAGACCAAATAAAGGTGATATTCTTTTATTTACGACCAATTTCAGACCAATAGGCGGCAGTCGCGGATATTATCGTGTTAATATGAAACACGGAGTAAGTGAAGTGCTTTCGGGCGAGCGATTTACATTAGGTATCATTTTTCACGACGCTTTAAGCTGATATGATAACCCATTCCCAAATTGGCACCGAATCCTTTGCTACGAGCAGAAAGCTGTACCGCCTCATTGCAGACGGTGCTATTGCCTTTGGTGGAAACAAAAAATTAAAAATATACGGGCTGCTAAACTGCAAATCGGGAAAGAGAATGAAGCAACGAAACAGGGTTTTCTTCCAGTCCGAACAGGATGCAATTCGAAATGGCTACCGGCCTTGCGGGCATTGTATGCGGGACAAATACCTCGACTGGAAGAACTCAGGCAGGTTCACGGACAGTCAGACTTCGCCATAAATAAAAGACCAGGTAACTTTCCCAGCCCGCATATTGCGCAAAAAGTGCATTGATCTTCTCAATCTCTTTTCTGTCCTGAATGATATTGTGGTTGGCCAATGCATTCAAAAGCCCGATGTCGCCGAACGGAATACCCTGCGGCTCGCGCAGGCATTTCATCAATGCGTAGTTTGCAGTCCAGATCCCAATTCCTTTGTGCGCCGTCAAAGCCTTTTTCCTTGCCTCGAAGTTTGGCAGATCAATAATCATCTCTTTGCTGAGTGCGCCGGAAGCAAATGCCTTCGCAATCCCGATCATATAGTCCGCTTTCTGGCTCGAAAACTGGATCGCTTTCAGCTCTTCTTTACTCACCTTAGCTAATATTGCAGCCTCCGGAAATACATAATAGCTCACACCGTCCCGTGTAATGCTTTGTCCAAATCGCTCGACCAGCGCGCGTTTGACCTTATAAGCAAAGGAAAGATTGATCTGCTGACCGATGATCGACCAGCAAATCGCTTCAAAAAGGTTGGAAATGCCGATCAGGCGCAGCCCTTTGTATCGGTCAGTCATATAGGCGAGCCGGCCGTCGGTTTTCAGCAGGTCGTAAAAGGGTTGAATAGCATTGTCCATATCAAACCAATCTTTCACGTAAGCGACCAGATATTCTTTTCCATTTGCATCAATATCCCCTTCCAGCACGTCCAGTTCAAGAAAAGCGCCGTTTTCAGTGACTTTGATCAAAACCATTTCACCTTTCACTTCCAGTGCTTTGTAAATGCTATCCTGCCGGATCTCGTGCAGACAGTCGTCGTAATTTCTGTTGAGGAACCAGAGACATTCCTGAAAACTAAAAAGCGCAGGAATAGGAATTAAAATCGTATCAGTTTTTAGCATTGTCGAAGATAAAGTAGTGCCAGCACTCGTAAAAGCCGTTTCTTGCTTAATTTATCAATGCACGATCTTGAATACCAGCTCTCTTAAAAGCTCGCCTTCCGGGATCGTCACACCGTCCAAACCTTTCATCCGGCCATCGCATTCGCGCAGATAATGAATGATATTGGCCACTTTGGGCAAGGGGTAATTTCGGCAAGCAGTGACGTAATCTTTCACGAAATACGGATTTACACCCAGCTCGGCCGCAAGTCCTTTTTCCGACTTATCCGCACTTTTGTGTGCCAGTAGTAATTTGGAGTAAAAATTATATAGAATAATGAGAATAGGCGCCAGCGGGTTATCCTTTGAATTTGCAGAAAAATAACTGGCTATTTGATTGGCTTTCAACACATCACGGACCATTAATGCTTTCTGGAATTCAAAAACATTGTATTCCTTGCTAATCCCTATAAACCGCTCCACCGCCGCCGCATCGATCCCCTCGCCGGCTTTCAGATTCACCATTACCTTCCTGATCTCGTTCGAAAGTCGTTTCAGATCGTTGCCAATGTTGTCGACCAGCATTAAAACCGCCTTTGGACTGATTTTCACGCCTTCGTGCTGACAAAATGAGGTAACCCAGTCCGGCAGCTTGTTATCATACATTTTCTTGGAAGGTACCACCGCTCCAACTGCATGGATCGCCTTGATATAAGCGCGGCGCTCGTCGGCATTTGCGTGGAAGCAAAATACCAGCACCGTGCTGGGAGCCGGATTTTTAGCGTAATCTTCCAGTCGCGCCAACTGGTCCTTCTGCTCAATACCGCCCAGTTTGTTCGCATCTTTTACCAAAACCAGCTGCTTCTCCGACATGAACGGGAATCTCCGTGCGTAGCTCAAAACGCCGGTCACGTCGGTATCTTTTCCATACAATACAAACTGATTAAAACCCTTTTCCGACTCCGGCACAATGCGTTTTTCGAGTTCCTCGGCAATCGAGTCGATATAATAGGGCTCGTCACCGTGGAGAAAATAGATAGGAAGGTATTTTTTCTGTTTGATATCTTTGAGAATACTATCGGGAGTATGTGCCATTTGTGTAATAAAATCTGAATAAAAGTAGCTCTAATGCGATTGTCAGGCAGCCTGCTCCTCGATGAATCTTGCTGCACTTTTCTGTAATTGTGGAAAGAACAGCAAAAACTTTTCGTAATAAAATGCTTCGTTCTCCCGCAAATCCAGGCCAGCCACCCTGATCGGTTCGAGGTAAGCAGCGCGGCGGGACAGTCGCTGAAATGTGGTATCAATCCCTTCAAAAGTCGCATAGCCGGTCAGCCAATCCTGACGGATCATCGCTCTCACCATCGGGATCATTTCTTCTGGGACTAGGTATTCATTTTTTTCAATGGTAGAATAGGTCGCATGCGCATAAACGAAGAGCGGATCCTGATGATATTCTGCAAAATGCTTCGCAAGAAAGTAATCAAAATAAATATCCACCACGATCCCGGCCAGCCTGCCCATTGCCTTCGCCGCCACCGCTTTTGCCGCGCGTACCTCTTCGTGCGTGTCTGTGAAAGAATCTATAAATCGATGCAATTTGAGACCGATCACATATTCCGGGTTCCAGTTTGCCGTCTTGTTCTCAGTCAAACGACCCTTCACAAAATCGCCCACATAATTTCCCATCATAACCCCCTCACGCTCCCCAGACAGCAAAATGTGGGCTAAAAAATTCATATCAATTAATTTTTGAAGAAAATTGCCGTAGGTTTGCTACTACTCCTTTTATGGAACAATTATTTTACAACAACATTCATTTTAATCAAACGAACAAATGAAAGTCGAAAAAAATAACGTCGTCGCGTTAACATATAACTTACAAATTCCTGATTCCGACGGAGAAATGGATGTTGTTGAAGTCGTTAACGAAACCGACCCCATGTACTTTATCCACGGTATCAGCGGATTGCCGGAGGGATTTGAAAATCAGATTGAAGGTTTGTCCGCCGGAGATACCTTCGATTTCACTGTGGAAGCAGAAGAAGGCTACGGTGAGTACGACGAAGAAGCGATTGTAGAGCTTCCAAAAGCGGTTTTCCAGATGGAAGATGTGAACCAGGATGAGCTACTTCAGATCGGAAATATCATTCCTATGACCAACGAAGACGGTGAAAGAATGCACGGACAGGTTGTAGAAATTAAAGGCGACCTGGTTGTAATGAACTTCAACCACCCGCTTGCAGGCAAGGATATGCATTTTTCCGGCCAGATCCTCTCAGTCCGCGAAGCAACACCAGAAGAAATCAGCCACGGACACGTGCATGGAGCTGGTGGTGTGCATCATCATTAATTTTGAATGAGTGAATGATTGAAAAGGTCAAATGAGTGAATTGCGAATGAGTGAATGAGTGAATAATTTTAATTAATAACATTCTATCATTCATTCATTCGGTCATTCACTAACTCACTCATTCACTCATTAAATATTGCTCCACCTCCACCCCAAATCTCTTCAAAAACTCCACCCCTTCCTCTATTGCGATCCCCTTGTATGCGGCGTAGGAATGTAGGAAAATTACTTTTTTGATCTTCATTGTATAGATCACCCTGGCGCAGGCAATGCAGGGGGCGAGTGTTACAAATAAGGTCGATCCCTCGATATTGGAGCCGTTTTTAACTGCAAACAAAATTGCATTCTGCTCTGCGTGCAAAGCCAGAGAGCAGCTTCCTTTTGCGTCTCTCGGACAACCTACTCCGGGAAATTCCTCATCGCAATTGTGCGTTCCCGCCGGCGGACCGTTGTATCCTATTGAAATGATTCTCGTATCTTTTGTAAGCACGGCGCCGACCTGAGCTTTGATGCAATGAGAACGTTTGGCCAAATTTTTTGCCAATTCCATGAAAATGTCATCAAATTCCGGCCGCAAATTCGTTGTAGGTAATGTCATTCGGTTTACTGTAAATATTTTATGCAAACTTAGATAAATGACCGCTTGTTTCAACACAGACTAATACTATGATGCGCCGGTTTTTGCTTTCTATATTCCTTTTCTGTATTGCCTTTGCAACTCAGGCGCAGCAGAACCGCATTATCCTGAACCTGAACCGGGATCCCGCAGGTTTGTTCAAATCCTATAAATTTTACATCCAGGAAGTGGAAGATAAAAGGGTATTACCGGGTGCAGGGCTGGGAAAAGTGGTCGCCTTAGGGAAAGAGGTACCTGTTTCACTGCCGGCAACTGCTGAAAAGGAACTGTTCAGTTACTGGACTTTCCTGGCCCCCAAAAAAGATCCGTCTCACCTGCCGCTTTATGTCACGGTAAAAGAGCTGTCGCTTAATGAAAAAAGGGTTGGTCCGAACAAAGTGACGGGCGAGGTGAAACTCAATGTTAAATTCCGCTGGTACCGCGATATGGAACCTGTTGAGCTTACTGGTTACCTTACCAGTGCGACTTATACCCGGCCTGAACAGGATTATGATTATCAAAAGCTCGTCAAGCAGCTGCTCGACCAGTCGCTGGCACATTTTCAGAAATGGATGGTGAGCAATACGGGCAAGAATCCGGCTCTTGCGAGAAATTTGGTATTGGTTTTCAAAGAGATAGTGAATGCGGCGAGCGAGGATACTGTTTTTTATTCACCCAAAAGACCATTGATCTGGGACGATTTCAAAGTACGGACCGGAAAACCGGGCAGCCGATACGCAGCTGCCGTTTTTACAAGTTTTGGCTACGAGGGTCGCTCCTACCCGAAGGATAACGATCTGGTTGTAGAGATTGGGTTGAAAACTTTTATGGTCAAAAGTATGTCCTGGGGCCGACCGGAATCGCGGAATGCGGGAACCTTACGCCACGAACAGATCCATTTTGATATTACGCGGCTGGTTGTCGAAAAATTCAAGGAGCGGCTTCGAAAAGCGGATCTTACCATTCAGGATTACGACAGCGAAATCCAATACCAGTTTTTGGAAGCATTCCGGGAAATGAACCGCGATCAGGAACAATATGACGGCGAAACCGGCCACGGACTGAATGCGGGCGCACAAGCTGCGTGGGACAAAAAAGTAGCGGCGCAGATAGCGGCAGTCTACGAAGTTCAGTGAGGTTTTGAGGAAATAAATATCGTCTCGCCGATCTCCCGCGTGACCGCATAGTTTTTTATATAAAAATCAAATGCGTGCGTGTCAGATTTGAAACTGTCGTCGCCTACCAAATACAATTTATTTCCGTACTTATACCCTCCTACGGTATGTTTTGGGATGCTAAATGAAATGGTTTCGGTTGTTAAATAAGACTGCATGCGCGTCGAAACAGATAGCGTAATGAATACAAAAGTTAATGCAAAACCATATTTCAAATACTGATATTCCCTTTTCTCATAAGCTACCCAGATCATCAGGAAAACTGCATAAAGCAATACTGTTTCCAAGAGCCCGAGATTAACGTTCTCAATTAAGTAACCAGGTAGATTTTTAGGAACGCTGGCCGAAATATTAGTGAGGTACGCAGACCAGTCGACCACCTGATTTACAACCCATTGCAACCAATCCAGATTTGTAAAGCTGACCAAAAGCAAAACCAATGCGGCTGGCAGCAGGATATTGGTAAATGCGATCACGAAAGGATTGACCAGCCAGAAATAGGTTGGAAACTGGTGGAAATAGAAGATACTGAGCGGAAAAGTGGCCAACTGAGCCGCAAATGCGAGTGCAGAAATTTGCCAGATGAACTTAGTACATCGGTTCGCAGGGTTAAAAATCGAATAGATTGGCTCGTAGAACAGAAATATCCCCGTCATCGCCAGGTAAGACAGCTGAAAGCCCACATCAAATAGTGCAGACGGATCAAACAGCAGGATCAGCAGCGCAGAAATGCCCAGCGTATTCATCGAATAATGCTTTCTGCCCGAAACCTCGGCCAGCACAAACACAATACACATGATCGTCGCCCGCTGAACGGAAGGAGAAAAACCGGTAGCAAGCGCGTAGAAAACCAATAGCAGCGTAATAATGCTAACGTACAACAGCTTCCCGTAGCGCCACTTTTTCAGCCAGCCGAGCACCGTCGTGATCATCAAAAAGATAATAGCGACGTGCATGCCGGATACCGACAAAATATGGACCGAACCCGAGGCAATGTAATCATCAGTCTGCTCAGCCTGCAAATCATCGCGCCGGCCTAATAGCATTGCTTTGACCAAACCGTAAGAACGATCGTCGGGCAGATTTTCCCGGAAACGCGTATCTGCCCAGTCCGATATACCAGTGAGCCAAAGCCGGAGCGATGCTGCACTGGAAGATGCGTGAATTACGGCAAACGATCCTTGCCTTAACTGATCAGTCCACAAAATACCCTTGTTCCGCAGATACTTTCGGTAATCAAACTGTTCAGGATTCATAGCAAGAAAAGGTCGTTCGAGTCTCCCCTTCACAACGATTTTGTCGCCGGGTCGTGGAATTTGGTCAGCGTCGGCCGGGATATTGATAAGCCCTCTCGCCGGCATTGAAATCCATAATCCGTTTTCAAGAATCCTTGTGATCTCCACTTCAAAACGCACCGTTTTCTGGCGCTTCTCAGGCAGACTCGCAATAACCGCTTCATAAGCAGTGTAATGTGAGTTTTCCAAAGAGACAATAATAGCATCGCGACTTTCCTCAGCAGCAACGCGGCAGAAGGCTCCCAGGCAGATCAGCGACAACCATATTGAAACGCTCGTTCCTGCTTTGAGCTGAAACTGATAGCAGAGAATGGACGAAATAACAGCAATAGTGAGCAGTACGAGCGACGATATCTCCGAGAGAATTTTAAACGAAAAGAAAAAACCGCCCAGCAGAATACCGGCGATAAAGAGCAGCACAAAGCCGACAAACGGCGCTTTTGAAAACATATTACCTCACGTAAAATTTCTTGGTCAGCGTCTTTGAGGGTGTCTCGACTTTATAGAAATAAAGCCCGCTGGGGAGATTTTTTACGTTGAGTGATGTTCTGTTAACTGTGTCCTGAATGACCTTTTGGCCTCTCTGGTTAAAGACGCTGACTGTGAATACCTCATAGCCAGGGGTGAAAATGCTTGAAAAAAGTGTTTCCTGAACCGGATTTGGATAAATATTCACTAATAGGTCTTCGGTGGTGATCTTGGAAAATGCAACCAGCTGAGCCCTTCTCGGACTTAGTTCAAGTATTGCGTGCATCCGCTCCATCTGGTCATTCGTGAAAACGCTCATGCACGCGTCGGGAGAGTAATCCATGTAATTCTCGATCATATTGCGGGTTGTCACGCCGCGACATTGGGAAAATACCGGGGTACATTCCACGTCGGTAGTTTCATTTTTAGTAAAAGCAGTTGGCGTGTCTGCAATATGATCCGTTCCGCAATCCCGGTCGCCCCAGATATGGATCAGTCCGAGCCAGTGACCAACTTCGTGGGTTGTTGTTCTTCCCAGATTATAAATGCGGCTCGTGATCGCTGGTGCATTTCTACCGAAATACCTGTAATCAATGATCACACCGTCCGTGAGAGCGTCTGTTACTTCGTCTTCCGTGGTCGCCAAACCGCGCGTCAGGTCATTCAACTCCGTAACTACCGGAAACTGGGAAGTGCCTAAGTACCTGTCATTCAATTTACAAACCCAAATATTCAGATAACGGTTAGTAGACCACGCAGGCGAAATTTCGGCTAATTGCTCCGCATCAGCGATCGGGCTGAACTGGGCCTTTGCATTATAAGTACGGACAACGGTCACCAGTTTGAACCGGATCCGTGTATCAACGGCCAGTGAATCCGTATAAAATCCTTTGTAACCAGAGGTATTGCCGTAATCCTCATTCAAAACTTCTATCTGGCTCTCCACCTGCTGGTCGGTGATATTCGCATTGCCTGCCCCACCGAGGCTATTATTTTCTTGTGCGTGTACAACGTGAACAACGACGGGAATCGTAATGATCTCATCCGCATTGGTCCGCCTGTTAAGCCTGCTGCGGTTGATATGCTGCTGAATTACTGTTTCCGATTGCTGTCTCAACTTCAAAAGACTGGGATTTCGGGACATTCTCACAGAATCCTGCTCTGTAGTCGCGCAGCGGATCAAAGCAGCATCAGGTAACTGCGCCACTGAAAGTGAGGCAGTACCTAATACCAGCAGTAAAATGATGAGCCAACTATTGCTCTGATTTTTCATAAGCAGCCAAAATATCCTTAACCAGGCGGTGCCTTACCACATCGGACCCATCCAATTCCACAAAACTGATCCCCTTGATCCCTTTCAAAACGGTCAGCGAATCGATCAGACCTGATTTAAGATTCTTGGGAAGGTCGATCTGCGATTTGTCACCGGTGATAATCGCCTTGGAACTTGGCCCCATACGCGTCAGAAACATTTTCATCTGCATTGGCGTCGTGTTCTGGGCTTCATCCAGCAATATAAAAGCATTATTTAAAGTCCGCCCGCGCATGTAAGCAAGTGGCGCGATTTCGATCGTGCGGCTTTCGAGATAGAGTTTCAGCTTTTCAGGTGGGATCATATCGTCGAGCGCGTCGTAGATCGGCCGAAGGTAAGGATCGATCTTTTCTTTCAGGTCTCCGGGTAAAAATCCCAGGTTCTCGCCAGCCTCTACGGCCGGACGAGTAATGATAATTTTCTTGACTTCCTTATTTTTCAGTGCCCGCACAGCGATTGCAACCGCGGTATAGGTTTTCCCCGTTCCCGCCGGACCTACCGCATATACGAGGTCATATTTAGCAGCCTGCTCGACGAGGAGCCGCTGATTTGTGGTTTTGGCTTTGATAACCAGCCCTTTGTTCCCGTAAACGATTACATCATCGTCATCCTCTCCACCGGCTACCGGCGTTTTAGAAATCCCGTTCAGATATCCTTTTACATTATCATTCGTGATTTTTCCGTACTTCTGATAGTGCGCAAGTAGTGAATCCATTACATCCGTTATTCTGATGATCTCCGGCGCTGTGCCCTGGATACGGATTTCGTTGCCTCGTGAAATGATCTTGCTTTCCGGGAAAGCTGCGGCAACTTCCTTGATATTCACATTATGAATACCCAAAAAGTCCACCATTGAAACGTCTTCGAGCGTGATGATTTTTTCCAGCAAATGAATCAAAGTTTAGTGTTTACCTATTTGTTCTAAAATTTAGTAATAATACCAACATTTATAAAACGCATAAACAGAATTTCCAATTTCAAGATCGAAAAAACTTTGCAAAAAACACCATTTCCCGGGCAACTCTTTCATTATCAGAGTAGCTGAAAAAATAACCTTTTTGAGAAAAAAATATTGAGCGAACTTCCCGGCTCTTTCTTTCGAACGCGCCCCGCATTGCGTAACTTTGTTTTCCTATGGAAAACGAAAAAGGCCCCAATAATCAGTCGAGACAAGGCTCCAAATCCGGTGCATTCGCAAAGAAACCGTACGGCGCCAGAACCCCGTCTATGGATCAGAATATCAGCAAGTTACCTCCACAAGCTGTGGATATGGAGGAGGCTGTTCTGGGTGCTTTGATGATCGAAAAGGATGCGTTGACAGCAGTAGCTGACATTCTCCGGCCCGACAGTTTTTACAAAGAGTCACACATCCGCATTTACAGTGCGATCATCACGCTTTTCGCTGATTCAGAACCGATTGATATGCTGACCGTTACTGCCAAACTACGCAGTACCGGGGAACTCGAAATGATCGGCGGCGCGACTTATATTATGCAGCTGACGAGCAAGGTTAACTCGGCGGCCAACATCGAATTCCACGCAAGGATCATCTCCCAGGCTTATATTAAAAGGGAGCTGATTAAAATCGCCTCCGAGATCCAGCGCGACGCATTTGAGGAGACGACGGACGTATTTATGCTTCTGGATAAAATGGAACAGAACCTGTTTCAGATCTCGGAATCCAATATCAAGAAAAACTACGCTGACATGGGCGCGCTGATGCGGCAGGCATTGGCTGAACTTGATCAGAAGAAAAATAATAAAGACGGTTTAACGGGCGTTCCGTCAGGTTTCAGCGCACTGGACAGACTTACTTCCGGCTGGCAGAAAACCGAATTAATGATCCTCGCGGCTCGTCCGGGTATGGGAAAAACGGCATTCGTCGTTTCCTCACTCCGGAATGCAGCGGTGGAATTCAATATGCCGGTAGCGATATTCTCCCTCGAAATGTCCTCAGTACAGCTTGTAAACAGGCTTATCTCGGCCGAAGCGGAGATTGACAGTGACAAAATCAGAAAAGGTAGCCTTGCCCCGCACGAGTGGGAGCAGCTCCACCACCGCATTCACCGCCTTACCAATGCCCCTATTTTTATCGACGACACCCCTGCCCTGTCCATTTTGGAATTGCGGGCAAAATGTCGCCGTTTGAAAGCGCAGCACGATATTCAAATGATCGTGATTGACTACCTGCAGCTGATGACCGGCGATACCGGTGGCAAGGGTGCGGGTAACAGGGAACAGGAAATTGCGATGATTTCGCGATCGCTTAAAAACCTCGCGAAAGAATTGGATGTGCCGGTAATCGCATTGTCACAGCTCAGCCGGGCAGTTGAAACGCGTGGAGGAGAAAAAAGGCCGCAGCTTTCGGATTTAAGGGAATCCGGTTCGATCGAGCAGGATGCAGATATGGTATTGTTCTTGTACCGTCCTGAATATTACGGCATTACCGAGGATGAAGCAGGAAATTCGGTTGCGGGAATTGGTGAAGTCATTGTCGCTAAAAACCGGGCAGGATCGCTGGATACAGTTCAACTCCGGTTTATCGGAAAATATACCAAGTTTACCGATCTGGATTCAGGCTATACGCCAGCCCCATTCACAGTGGATCGCCCCATTCAGACCAGCAACCCAATCGGCTCATTCGAAAGCCAGGCAAATCCATCATCAGCCGGCGGCACATTAAGAAGCCGCGCAAATGACCTGAGTAATTTTGATTACAAAGGGCCGGATAGCGAACCACCGTTTTAGACTTCGGCCGCCGGGCGGCCCCGTTCGCTCAGCCTGACACTAGCCTGTCAGAGTGAGCGCAGCCTGACACCCCGTGAGTTCAACCCAGCACTAGCCTGTCAGTGTGAGCGCAGCCTGACACCCCGTAGGTTCAACCCGGCACTAGCCTGTCAGAGTGAGCGCAGCCTGACACCCCGTAGGTTCAACCCGGCACTAGCCTTGTCAGAGTGAGCGCAGCCGAACTCCCAGTCGGACGTTTTGCATTAATACCCCTAAATCCCCAAAAGGGGACTTTGCAGATCGCAAAAAGTCCCCTTTAGGGGATTTAGGGGTAGAGTAAATGGTCAGCGCCTCACCAGCAGCGCCACATTCTCCACGTGGTGCGTGTTTGGGAACATATCTACGGGCTGCACTTTTGTAACCTCATAGTCTTCCGACATCAATGCCAGATCGCGCGCCTGGGTGGCTGTATTGCAGCTCACATATACAATGCGATCGGGGGCGGCTTTCAGGATGGTTTCTACAACCGGCTGGTCCATTCCGGCGCGTGGCGGGTCGGTAATAATCACGTCGGGCCTGCCGTGGGTTTGCAGGAAGCTTTCATTCATGATATTCCGCATATCTCCCGCGAAAAACGACGTATTCGTAATCCCGTTCAGTTCGGAGTTCCGACGCGCGTCCTGAACGGCGGCTTCCACGTATTCCACTCCGACCACTTTTTTCGCTCTTCTCGCTACGAAATTTGCAATGGTTCCGGTTCCTGTATACAAGTCGTAAACCGACTCATTTCCCGTCAGACCTGCATATTCTCTTGCTACGCTGAAAAGCTGGTAAGCCTGGTCGGAGTTAGTTTGATAGAATGATTTCGGCCCGACCAGAAACGTGAGGTCTTCCATCGTTTCGCGGATAAAAGTCTCGCCCGAATAATGGATTACTTCCTGATCCTGGTAGGAATCGTTTCCCTTCAAATTGATAATATAGTTCAGCGAAGTGATCTCAGGGTGCGTTTTGTGCATATATTCCATCACCTCGGCGATCATTTCTTCATTATTCGCCCCAAACTGTACGATCACCATCACGTCGCCGGTATTGGCAGTTCGCACAACTAAATTCCGCATAATCCCAACGTTGAAACGCACGTCGTAATAAGGAATGCTTTTCAAGTTGGCGAAATGGTGCAGAGAGTTACGGATCGTGTTCGACGGGTCGGGCTGTAAATGGCAGTGATCGACCGTAAAAATCTTGTCAAAACGCTTCGGAACATGAAAGCCGAGGGCATTCTTAGAGAATGTTTGCCCCGAATCCATTTGTTCTTTCGTAAGCCAGCGCCAGTTTGAGAAAGTGAATTCCAACTTATTACGGTAATATTCAGTCCTCGGAGCAGCCACAATCTGGTTAATCTCAACATTTCTGATCTTTCCAATCCTTTCAAAATGGTCGATAACCTGCTGTCTCTTGAATTTCAGCTGATGCTGATAGTCGATATGCTGCCACCTGCAACCGCCGCAAACGCCGTGGTGAATACAATATGGGTCAGTTCTTAACGGGGATAATTTGTGTGTTTTTGTAACGATCGCTTCCTTTAATTTCTTCTTTGTTTTGACTATCTGCAAATCAACGATGTCACCCGGAGCCACATTTCCTTCTACAAAAATTACACCGTCCTCCGATTTAAATATACATTTGCCTTCTGCCGCAAAATCGGTAATTTCAACGTATTCATAAGTGTTGTTTTTGAGCATACTCCTTTTTTTAATTACTAAATCCAAAGCCTTATAGGATCAATTTTACAGTTCAACAAACCATGAAAAAACGGTTTATCTGGTCAATAATTTTACTATTCTTCTTCTTCCAGGCCGAAGCGACACACATTGTAGGCGGACAGCTTTTTATAACTGAAAACAAGGACAGTTACTACAACTATAACATCGGGCTTACTATGTATTTCGATGCGCTGAATGGTAACCCCGGCGCGGAAGACCCCGCAGTTGTCATTTATGTTTTTCGAAAGCGCGATAATGCGGCCGTCGGTTGGCTTGAAGCTCCAAAAATAGAACGAAAATCGGTCACGTACGCAAATCCATTGTGCGGAATATCTACGTTGCAAACTTATCAGATCACATACAGTTCCACTTTGCGGCTCAATCCGACCGATTTTGCTGATCCGCAGGGCTATTACATGGTTTGGGACAGATGCTGCCGAAACGGGACGATCACCAACATCAAGAATCCCGGAGACGCAGGAAGCCTTTTTTACCTCGAATTTCCGCCTCTGTTCAAGAACAATGCGAACTTCAAAAATTCCTCGCCCCTCTTTCCCACGATCAATGGTGATTATGCTTGCGTGAACTCGCCTTTTTTCTTTGATTTTGGTGGAAAAGATGCCGACGGGGACAGCCTGGTTTACAGCCTGATCACGCCGATGCAGGGATATTCCGATAAGACTAACCCCAGTATTCCTGCGCGCGGATCTTCCGCCTACCCGCGGCTGGACTGGATTGATGGTATTACCGTCGACAATGTCATTCCCGGCCCGGACCCGCTCAAAGTAAACCGAGCGACCGGAATGCTCACCGTCACGCCCGGAAGTGTGGGTTTGTATGTATTTGCAGTGCAGGTTGATGAATATCGGAAAGGAACTAAGATCGGGACCGTTACCCGCGATTTTCAGTTGAAGGTGGTCGATTGCCCTAAAATGGATCCGCCGAAATTGTTGTACAAACCCAAAGGAAAAACGGCCTGGTACAATGAAAATGAGATTATCACGGTTAAAAAAGATGATCCAAACTGCTTCGAAGTGATCGTCACAGACCCTACTATCAATCAAATGATCAGGGTAAATGGGCTGGTTGTGAACAATAGCAAGAATTACTTCACTATTCTCCCCGCCGAATTCCGGACTACAATCGCGAACGATACGCTGAAATTCGAAGTCTGCCTGGAAGATTGCTTCGTTACCTACGACAACCGCCCGATCCGGATCGATCTCATCGCGGAAGACGAAAGCTGCCCCTTTCCCCTCACCGATACGCTCAGCATCTATATTAAACGGGAAAGCGCCGGTAACAATGCGCCCAAGGTAACCACGTCGCTAGCCGCAGATTATGTGCATGTGACCGCTGGCGTGCCGGTTACCTTCACGGTTTTTGGTAAAGATCCTGACAAGGATAAGCTGGCACTTTCCGGCCGCGGGCGGGATTTCAATATGACAGATCTGGGAATGGCATTCGCTGCGACTTCCGGTACTGAGAATGTGCAGCAGAATTTTACCTGGACCCCACCCTGCCAGGCAAAGAAAGGCGATACACTGACTGTCGATTTCAAGCTGGAAGATATGCGTTGCGAGGGAAACCCGATGCCTGTTTCCAGGCCAGTTTATTTTATCATCGACGAATCGCCTAACAATCCACCTGCTGTAAAAACTTCGCTAGATATTCCGGAGATCACTTATATGATCGGCGGGCCGGAAGCGATCTTGTTCGATGTGATCGGAACCGACCCGGACACGAACAGGATCAGTCTTGTAGCAGCCGGCCGCGGCTTTGACCTGAGTGCATTGGGGATGATTTTCGAAGGAAAAACGGGCGTCAAGTCAGTCACCTCGCCCTATTCGTGGAGCCCGGAATGTACATTATTGGCGGGCGAAGCGGAGCAGACTTTCCTGGTTGACTTCATCACGCTGGACAAAAGTTGCGCGGCGGCAAGCGACACTACGACGGTAAAGATTATTTTGAAAGATAACGAAGAGCAACCCTTTCCCGAGTTCCCTAATGTGATCACACCAAACGCAGATTCGAAAAATGATTGCTTTGTATTTCAGGAACTGCCGGATGATAAATGCGACGACCAGTTCAAAGATGTGACTATTTACAACCGCTGGGGAAAGCAAGTTTTCTATTCCAACGTCCGCCCCAACGACTGGTGCCCGACCGACATTTCCGGGGGCTATTATTACTACCTGATCCAATACACAAAACGCTCCTACAAAGGCGGCTTAACAATCCTGAAGTAGATCCGAAAACGGCAATACGAGCGAAAACTGTTCAGTAGATAAATATCAAAAATACAGTCTGGCCGGAACGTAATGAGTCTTTCAATATGTTTATAACTAATGGAGCTTACGATATGTTAGATATTCAAAATATGATAATAAAGTATTTAATGTATAGCAAGTACAATACTAATAAAAAGACATTTATATATTAGCCATTTTAAAAGTAAAAATCATAACAAGCTGAAAAGCAGGGTCTATGAATGAAAGATAAAAATCGGATAACGCAAAATCCCTCCTCCTTTCCTCCATTCTCCCTTCCTCCATTCCGCTATTCCCATCACTAAAATTAACCAAAATGAAAATAGCATTAATCGGAGCAACGGGATTTGTTGGCTCACACGTATTGAAAGAATTAATTGACAGAGGACATGAGGTGGTCGCAATAGCGCGGAGTGTCGACAAGATCCCGGCTGATAGCCTGGTCACTGCGGTCGCGGCGAACGTTCTTAATCCGGCAGAAGTGACGGCGGCAGTTGCCGGCGTGGATGCAGTGATCAGCGCGTACAACCCGGGCTGGTCCAATCCAAATATCTACGAAGAATTCCTCGCCGGCGCCCGGTCGATTCAGCAAGGCGTCAAGGATTCCGGCTTGGGCAGGATTCTTGTAATCGGCGGTGCGGGAAGTCTCGAAATCAAGCCGGGCCTGCAACTGATCGACACGCCAAAATTCCCGGAGGAGTTCAAGCCCGGTGCCGGCGCTGCCCGTGAATATCTTAATATTATCAGACAGGAAACGGAGCTCGACTGGACCTACCTCAGCCCGGCAATCGAAATGGGCCCCGGCGCCCCGGGTGGACGAACAGGAAACTATCGCACCGATTTGAACAAACCGGTATTCAACGAATCGGGCCGGAGTACGATTTCAGTAGAAGATCTTGCGGTTGCAATAGTCGACGAAATCGAACATTCAAACCACATTAAGGAGCGTTTTACGGTTGGATACTAACTGTATTTGTGATACTTAAAATTTTCAATAAAAAGTATTGATTGATCTATTCATTCAATACTTTTTATGGTTATAGTTAGTACAAAAAGTAATTTATAATTTAATCAAATAAATAATTTACAAAGTATTAATAGACACATACTTTCTATTAAAATTATACATTTAATATGTTTTTAATAGTTAGATACTTTAAATACTAATTTAACTTTTTATACTTAAAAATAGTGAAAAATCTATCTACTGGTTGTCAGTTAGTTACTTAGTCTTATATGAGGGTTGTTTCTATAACAAGCCATTTTACAGAAAAGGTCAAAAACGATGAGCTAGAAAAGTTAGCTGATTTAGGCAAGATATATAAGGGAAATTAAGGTTCTTTGCAGCCTCAAACACCAATTATAAAAGCTTAATGAAACTCCGCATAACCGGTCTAACCGTTATATTACTATGTCTGACAGCCAGTCAAGGCTTCTCTCAACGGTTTCTAATGGATCTGGTTGATACTACCAACCAAATGGGAAAGGGAATGCTTTCCATTTATGAGCGGTACAATCGCGTGCGGATCAGCGGGTATATCCAGCCACAATTTCAGGTCATTTCTAAGAAAGGTGCGGAGACCTTTGCAGGCGGAAATTTCAGCCCGGCATCAAATAACAGGTTCATGCTGCGCCGCGGACGTTTGCGTGTGGACTACGCGCATTTGAATAAACACAATGACCCGACTTCCTACTTTGTGTTTCAATTCGACGGGACGGAAAGAGGTGTCGCGATCCGCGATTTCTGGGGGCGCTTTTATGAAAACAAATTCCGGCTTTTCGCATTGACCACCGGAATGTTCGCCCGGCCATTTGGTTACGAAGTGAATCTTTCTTCCGCCAACCGCGAAAGTCCGGAGCGCGGACGTATGTCGCAATTGCTTATGAAAACCGAGCGCGACATTGGCGCAATGCTTACAGTTACCAGCCGGCAGTCCGATCTCTGGTGGCAAAAGGTGAAGTTTGACGTCGGGGTTTTCAACGGCCAGGGAATGGCGGGACCGGTGGATTACGACAGCCACAAAGATGTGGTAAGCCGGCTGAGTATGAAGCCGAGCAAAATACGGGCACTCGGAGGAGCCACGGTATCTGTCGCGGTCTCTCAATATCTGGGCGGTATCACGCACCAGTCACCCGTTTTTTACAGTACACAAAATAAAGGCAACGAGTTTGTCATGCTGCGCGATTCCTCAACGAATAATTTGGGTAAGAAATCACCCAGAAATTACTCCGGCGCTGATTTCCAGATCAGTTTCCCGAACAGAAAAGGAGAAACTGAGTTTCGCGCTGAGTACGTGCGGGGAAGACAGACAGGAACCTTCGCCAGCAGTGAAACGCCGGGCGTTTATCCCGTCACTAACGGTGCAAAAAGTCCGCTTTATACCCGCAACTTCGATGGTGCCTACTTTTATTTTCTTCAAAACCTGGGCAGCATTGAGCACCAGATCCTGTTCAAATACGATTGGTACGATCCCAATACACGCGTAGCCGGTCAGCAGCTACGGAATTCGGAAGGATTCAGCAGTGCGGATCTGCGCTACGATACGTTTGGAATGGGGTACGTTTACATCGCCAATGAATCGCTCAAATTCACTTTCTATTATGATATTGTCCGAAATGAAAAATCGGCACTAGCCGGTTTTGAGACCGATGTTTCTGACGATGTATTCACCTGCCGCGTGCAATACAATTTCTAGCTGCCAAACCTTTCAGTCAATATTCTGTTCCGGTAAGTGAAGATTTTCCTGACTTCATTCCGAACGAACAATGCATTCACGATGTCGCCGATAAATCCCAGCGGCACTTTATAATTCAGAATATCTTCCATCAATACACCATCGGCCGTTTCGGTAAACCGGTGTTGGTGATGCCAGAATGCATACGGACCAAACCGCTGCTCGTCCACAAAGTATTGCTTATCAACTACATGTGTGATTTCGGTGCACCATTTTAGCGGGATACCCAACACCGGCTTGACAATATATCGAATGATCTGCCCCGCGTACATCTGCTCGCCGTGGTGTTTTGAGGTAACGATAAAGCCCATGTGAGCCGGGGTAATATCTCTCAGGTTTGCAGGGTTTGAGAAGAAATTCCAGGCTTCGTCCAGTGACACGGGCAATTTTTGCGTAAAATATAACTCCTGCATAAAAGATTTTAGTTTAAAGACTTACATCAATAGTCAGACCAATGCGAAAATGGCCGGCAGTGGCATGATTTTAGCCCTTTCGAACTATGACCAAAATCTGAGCAAAATGAACAGAAAACTCATTGCAACAACTTCAACGTCCATTTACGCCAGTCCATCCAAAGTCTGGAAGGCGCTGATCGACCCTGAGATCGTCAGGAAATATATGTACGGCGCAGAAGTGTATTCGGATTGGCAGGTTGGCAGTCCGATCACTTTTACCGGCGAATGGGAAGGCCAGCAGTATGTAGACAAGGGCACTATTTTAGAAATAATTCCGGAGCGCGTGCTGAGCTATTCCTATTGGAGCCCGCTGTCCGGCGTAGAGGATTTTGAAGATAATTACATGCACGTGACGTATCACGTGTCTGAATATGATGACGAAACGACGCTGACTATTACGCAGGATAACCTCGACTCCGACGAAGCGGTTGTCAAAGCCGAGGAAAACTGGATGAATGTTTCCAAGCAAATCAAGCACCTGCTCGAAGAAGACCGCAAGCATGTGTTGTAATAGATCCTGACCTTTCCAGGTAAAGCCTGGAAAGGTCACATTTTCATACTTAATGCAATGCGCTTGCGACCGAGATCTACTTCGGTGACTTTCACCTGAACTACCTGCTGTAATTTCACCACTTCATTAGGATCTTTGATAAAACGATCCGCCATTTGCGAAACGTGGACCAGACCATCCTGTTTTACACCGACATCCACGAACGCGCCAAATGCAGTAATGTTCGTAACAATACCCGGTAATATCATTCCAACTTTCAGATCTTCCGGCTTTCTGACTGAGCTGTCAAATTCAAATTTCTTGATTTCCGCGCGTGGATCGCGGGCAGGCTTTTCGAGTTCTGCCAGTATATCCTTCAATGTAGGCAGCCCGACCGAATCCGAAATATACTTTTCCGGCTTGATCTGTTTCCGAATTTCTGTTTTCGCCATTAGGTCCTGAATCGTGGCACCCGCATCTTTGGCCATTTGTTCGACCAATGCATATCTTTCTGGATGTACTGCACTACTATCCAAGGGATTAGCGGCATTTTCAATGCGCAAAAATCCGGCAGCCTGCTCAAATGCTTTCGAGCCGAGGCGGGGAACTTTTAATAATTGTTGCCTCGATTTAAAATTTCCGTTTTTTGCGCGAAAATCGACGATATTCTGCGCCAGAGCGGGTCCGAGGCCGGAAATGTACCGCAATAAATGCTTGCTGGCCGTGTTGAGATTTACGCCTACGGAATTCACGCAACTTTCTACGACTGTATCCAAGGCATTTCGCAATGAATTCTGGTCTACATCATGCTGGTACTGACCAACTCCTATTGATTTTGGATCGATTTTGACAAGCTCTGCCAGCGGATCCATGAGTCTGCGTCCAATAGAAACCGAGCCTCTCACAGTCACATCTTTATCCGGAAATTCCTCGCGCGCTACTTCGGAAGCCGAGTAAATCGACGCGCCCTGTTCACTCACTGAGAACAAACCAATTTCGCTGCTGCCGGAAGTATCGAGTAGCTTTTTAACGAAATCCTCCGTCTCCCGGCCTGCGGTTCCGTTACCGACAGCGATAGCCTGGATCTTATATTTTTTGATCAGATCGAGCAGCTTGGTCTGTGCATCCCCCGGGCGATCGAATGGATATATCACCTGGTCGGAAACCAGATTTCCCTGCTGATCGAGTACTACGACTTTGCAACCGGTACGGTAGCCCGGATCAATGGCAAGAACGTTCTTCTGCCCAAGCGGCGAAGCAAGCAATAATTGCCGCAGGTTTTCCGTAAATACCTGAATAGCCGCGATGTCCGCCTTTTCCTTTGACAGGTTTGTGAATTCGGTTTCAATTGACGGTTTAAGCAATCTTTTGTAGCTGTCTGTAATAGCCGCCTCAATCTGATCTTTGCAAGCATTTGATCCCCTTAAAAAAAGCCTGTCCAGCGATTCCAGTGCCAGTTTTTCTTCCGGGGAGATATCTACATTCAGTATTCCCTCCTCTTCTCCCCGCCGGATCGCGAGCAGCCGGTGCGACGGAATGCGGGAAAGTGGTTCACTGAAATCGAAATAATCGCGGTATTTGGCTCCTTCCTCTTCCTTTTTCTTCTTCACCTTGGAAGTGATTACAGCTCCGCGCTGGAAAGTCTGCCGAACTTTCGCCCGCGCATCCTGATTTTCATTGATCCACTCCGCCATAATATCTCTCGCTCCCTGCAATGCATCCTCGACTTTTAATACGTCGTCATTCAGAAAATCAAGTGCTTTGCTTTCAGGATCACTCTCTTTTCCCGTAAAAATAAGCTGTGCCAAAGGTTCGAGTCCTTTTTCAATTGCCGCTATTGCCCGAGTTTTACGCTTTTGTTTATAAGGTAAGTAAATGTCTTCCAGCTCAGTAAGCGAAAAAACACGCTCGATTTGTTTCTTCAAATCAGCAGTCAGCTTACCTTGTTCACCAATGCTTTTTAATATCGCCTCCCGCCGCTTTTCCACTTCCTGCTGTTTCTGCCAGGCATCCCGGATCGCGCCGATCTGCACTTCGTCCAACCCTCCCGTCGCTTCTTTACGGTAGCGGGCAATAAAAGGCAGCGTCGCGCCTTCCTCGAATAATTGAATGGTACTTCTTACTTGTTTATCAGCAATACTGGTCTGCTGGGCAATCAGTGTATAATTCATCTGGTAAAAATTCATTGGTAACGACAAATAAAACTGGTTTTTGTAGCTTTAAAAACAAAAATCCAGTTAACCCCGCCTATTTCAATGAAATTCAGGTTTGCTATCCATTTCGTTCTGCTGCTCATTTTCTGGTCTTATAATTTCGAAGCCTTTGCCCAACAAAAACAAGCTTTCAAAGTGATCGCATTCTTCACCGGTAAAAACGACAAAGCGCATATCAGCTTCGTAAAAGAGGCGCATCGGTTTTTTCCTGAAACGGGGAAGCAAATGGGCTTTACCTACGACTCAACGAGCAATTGGGACAATATGAATGATCAGTTTATGGCTCAATATCAAGCGGTTATATTTCTCGATACCCGACCTGATACGCCTGAGCAGCGTGCAGCATTTCAAAGGTATATGGAAAGAGGCGGCGGCTGGATCGGGTTTCATTTCGCCGCATTCGCATTGACACCGTCTGCGTATCCGCAAAATTGGGACTGGTACCATGATCATTTTCTGGGCTCCGGCCAATACAAAAGCAATACGTGGCGACCTACTTCTGCCATATTAAAAGTTGAGAACAAGGCAAGTGCATTTACCCGAAACCTGCCTGATACCTTCCGAACAGCGCCCAATGAATGGTATTGTTGGGAGAGAGACCTGAAAAAGAATCCGGATATTGAGGTATTGCTCTCCGTAGATAATGCCAGTTTCCCGCTGGGGACGGGCCCGAAACAACACGAAATCTGGCACAGCGGCTATTATCCGGTGGCGTGGACAAACAAAAAATACCGCATGCTGTATATTAATATGGGGCACAACGATATTGACTACGATAATAAAACGGACAAAGAGCTGTCGTTCACTTTCGCCAATAAGACGCAGAACCAGTTTGTTATTCAGTCGTTGATGTTTCTGGGAGCAAAATAAAAAGGAGACTTTCGCCGGGTTACGGAAAAAATCTCCTTTTAAACATAGTGATAGTAGACTAATTGCCGGCTATCAAGGATTTTCAGATTCAATTACGCCTACATCATTTTCATCGATATCCTGCGTGGATGCATTTTCCTCGGTCTTGTTACCTGTGTACACTTCCGGAGCATCCGTTCCTGGCACATCTGGCTGCGGATTCATCGGAGCTGTCTGGCCCGGTTCCGGGTAACTCGTTGCGGGCGGCTGCTCGTCGGGCATTTCATTAGTAAAATTCGCGTATGAATATCCTGTCATAAAATCCATGATTCTAACATTTTGATGTAATCAAAACAAAACAAAAAACCATGCCCACAATCATTGTCCGTTGACTGAAGTCAACGGCAATTAATTGCTTGCGCTGCAAAAGCACTATACAAATTTGTCAACATCAATACCCGTTGACTTCAGTCAACGGCAAGACATCACTTGCGCTGCAAAAGCACTATACAAATTCATAAAAATCAATACCCGTTGACTTCAGTCAACGCTGCAAAAGCATACAAACTCTAAAAATCAATACCCATTGACTTCAGTCAACGACAAGACATCACTTGCGCTGCAAAAGCATACAAAATCATAAAAATCAATACCCGTTGACTTCAGTCAACGGCAAGTCACAACTTGCGCTGCAAAAGGGCCATATAAAATCCATCGAAACCATCCTTGGCAGGTGAGGTACGCTGCTGAGAAATCAACTCCCATTCCTTGCGGTTCGTTTTCATAAAGCGTTTCACCTGATCCTCTGATTCAGAAGGCAGAATGCTGCAAGTCGCATACACCATTTTCCCTCCTTTTTTGACCATTTGCGAATAAGTGCTGAGAATATGCCACTGCACATTCCTGATCTGATCCAGAAATTCGGGCTTCAATTTCCATTTGGAATCCGGATTTCTCCTTAAAACCCCTAAACCCGAGCAAGGAACATCCAGCAAGAGTCGGTCCGCGGTTTCGGAAAGCTTCTCAATGTCCGAGTCAAACTGGATCGTCATTGTGTCCAGATTCGTCACGCCGTTGCGTTCGGCACGCTTTTTCAATTCGTTCAATTTGAGTCCTGCAATGTCCATCGCTAGTATCGATCCGGTATTCTGCAGCAACGCCGCCAGGTGTAAACTTTTTCCACCCGCACCGGCACATGCATCTATCACCGATAGTCCGGGCTGGATATCCAGGTAAGGCGCAATAAGCTGAGAGCCAGCATCCTGAACTTCTATGTATCCGTTTTTGAAAGCCTCGGTATTATTAATGTTCTGTCTTTTTTTGAGCAGAATTGCGTCGGGCACGTTTTCAATCGGTGCTGCATTGTCCTCGCCAAACAATTCCAGTACCGCCGTAACATTACTTTTTAAAGTATTAACACGCAAAATCAGCTGCGCCTGCTCATTTAAGGCTTTCAGCTCCTTATCCCAGGATTTTTTGAGCTCATTTTCTCCGAGCTCGTCTATCCAGTCCGGAATAGATTGACCGATTTTCCGTATTTCCATCGCCTCTGCATACCGTACAGCAACATGTTCCGGATTGATCTCTCCAAATTCCGGCCATTCAGGCAGCGCAATTACTTCTCCTGAGTGCAAATGCAGCGGTTTGATCAGCTGCCACACGCCAGCCAGTTTAACGAAGTCAGCTTCTTCTTTCGCCTTTTCAACCTGCGAAACGTATTTGACAAGTCGCCACCAGCGTACAATCTCATATATATTCTCGGCGATGAAAGAGCGGTCCCGCGCGCCCCATTTTTTATTAGATTTCAGCAGCTGCTCGACAACCTGATCAGCCTGCCTGTTTCTGACAAAAATGTGTTGCAGACCTTCAACGACAGCGAATATTAAACCACGGTGAATTTTCAAAATGTAATATGTTAAGGTATTTATTGCTGGCGAAGGTGCATGTAAGCACCGGCAGAGCAAATGCAAATTACCTGTAAGGCGCGGGTTTTACCAACTATCCCTACTTTAAAAGCAAATGAAATGGAAACTGCTGGTTCCTCTAATAGATCTTTTGCGGCAGCTCAACCACAAAGCTCGTCCCTACTCCCGGTTCCGAAACAACATTTAACTGCCCGTCGAGGCTTGTAACAAGGTGTTTTACCAAAGCAAGTCCAAATCCATAACCCTGCTCACCCGCGGTTCCATCGGTAGAAGTGGAAGTACCTGCCAGAATCGCGTCGACTCCCGCCGCATCCATTCCCACGCCTTCGTCTTTTACAACAATCTGAAGTGTGGGTTTGTCAATATGCAGCAGCAGCCCCAGATCCACGGTCACGTGCTTTAAAGCAGGTGTAAATTTGATCGCATTAGAGATAAGGTTACCGGTAATTTGCAGCAGTTTATTCTTTGGGAATGAGATATTTGAGGTCAGCGGAGTTGTATTCACTGTAAATACGATCTGCTTGTGCCGCGCCTGGGGACCGTATAATTTTTCAAGCTTATCTTTAAAAACTGTGAGGTCAAATCGCGTGTTCTCGGCTCCAGTTGTTGCCACCGCCACACGTTTGTCTTTGTTAGAGTCAAGAATTTCCTCCGCGAGATCAAGTATCGAGTTTCCGCTTTTATAAATCAGGTTGATAAATTCGAGAACCTCGTCCATTTGGTTGGTATCTCCCTGATCCTTAATGATCTGGGCCAATCCAACTATTCCGCCAAGGGGCCCGCGGATATCGTGCGCGACTTTTCTTTGCGTTTGTTTGGCTTCCAGTAACCTTGATTTCAACGCTTCCATGACCTTAATCGTTTTCAGGCGACTTACGATCTCGTCCGCAATGATCTTCAAAAGCTCTATTTTCTCAGGATCGAGATAAACGCGTTCCTGATCCAATACACAAAGCGCACCTATCGGAACGCCGGCGCTCGTTTTCAGCGGAACTCCGTAGTAATAGCGCACATTTGGCTTGCCTGTCACATAGTCTTTGTCCTTGAAACGGTCGTCGGCAGAAAGATCGGTGACCTCGAAAGATTCTACGTTCATAATGGTGTACTGGCAAACAGAATCTTCCCGCAGCATCTGGTCAATATCCAAACCATAATTTGAAATTGTCCACTGCGTAAGTGAGTCTATGAGGTTGACAAGGGAGATACTGGTCCCGGCGACCTTAGCCGCGAGCCGGGCGAGGTCACTGAATGTATTTTTATGGTCGGCATAGTCGATATCAAGATCCGACAGGCCAATAAGGCGTTCCAGCTCATTGGCTGGGACAGGCGCTTTAAAAATATTCGATGGTACAGAATTTGAGTGCATCAATGATCGGGTATACGGATAACAAAATTAGAAGTAATTCGAATGTTCACAATGTGTACTACAAACTTTCCGTTTCCAGGTAGGAGATTATGAAACCCCCATCTTAGAATAGTACTGGATTGTATCTTTAAGAAACTGTTGTATATTAGTTTTACATTCATTGAAGATTTAGTATTAATCACCGAGCTCGTCCGAGCATATTCTAAAACTTACAGTGTTAGATATTAAATTGAATCTAGTTAATTTAACTAACAGCGGAAGATTACACGATTTAAAAACAGTCAGGATGGTTTTAACCAAAATAGCAATCTCGGTTACTTAATGATGAGCATCTCTGATTTTTGAATATTTTTAAGTTAATTCATCGACATCAATTCCAATTCTTAGGTATTCTATTAATGTATCGAATCATTTTTACAACATTTTTACTTTGCGCTTCAATTGCGGTAAATGCGCAAACCGCCGTCGCTGACAAAGTTATCGGGGAGTGGCTGAGTGAGGAAAAAGACCGGAGAATAGAGATCTATAAATCAGGGTCTGAATATTTCGGACGACTGATCTGGTCGACAGAATTATTTGAATCGGACGGTAAAACTTCTAGAAAAGATATTCGTAATAATGATGAGAAGCTCCGTGACAGAAATCTGCAAAATATAAATGTGCTATCGAACTTTATCTACGACTCAGGAATGTGGGATAACGGGAAAATGTACGACCCCCAGAGCGGCAAAACTTACAATTGCCTCATGAAATTAAGAAGTGAGCTGCTCGAAATACGCAGCTATATCGGATTCCCACTTTTGGGAAAGTCTACCTACTGGAAGCGGACCGAAAACCCGCTTTAAATCTACCCTACTATCTTCAAGGAAAGTCCTGATTTGCCTGTTACTGGAATATAATGGAGTCGGCGTTTGTTGTCCAATAAACAGCATTACGTGATGAATAATATAAAATTGGGAGTTCTGGATCAGTCTGTGGTTCGCGCGGGTACCACGGTGCAGGAAGCAATTCAGGAAACAATACATACTGCAAAAGTTGCCGAGGAGCTGGGATACAGCCGTTTTTGGGTTTCCGAACATCATAATTCTACGTTTATCGCCGGCTCGACGCCCGAAGTTTTAATGGTCAAACTGGCTGATGCGACCCAACATATCCGCATTGGTTCCGGCGGGATAATGCTCCCGAATCACAGTGCATTGAAAGTTGCGGAGAACTTTCGGATGCTGGAAACACTTTTCCCGGGCCGCATTGACCTGGGAATGGGGCGCGCACCAGGCACGGACAGGCTCACTTCTTCCCTATTGAATCCCTCCAACGATTTCAGCGAGAGCAGCTATTTGCGCCAGCTCGAACATTTACAGCATTTTTTCCGTGATACCGCGGGCACAGACCGTGGTTTTATCTACGCGACACCTCAGTCTGAAACCATTCCGCAGCAATGGATTCTAAGTTCCAGCGGCGGAAGCAGCAATATTGCGGCACGTTTTGGCCTGGGATTGGCAGTTGCAAAGTTTATTAACGGATTTGTCAGGCCGGATGTAGTGGAAACCTACCGGAAGAATTTCCGCCCGTCGGATCAATACCCCGAGCCTCACGCCATTCTCTCCATCTTCGTTTTGTGCGGAGAAACGGAGGAAAAAGCTGCTGAACTGCGGAAAATGATGGATTATGTATTGATCGAGTTTGAAAAAGGAAAGTTCGGCCCTTTCCCGGACCCCGAAACTGTCCGGAAATATCGCTTTACACCAGGTGAGTTGGAACGCCTTCAATACAACAGCGGCAGGGTGATTTCGGGGACAAAAGAGTCAGTAAAAGAGCAACTGACTAAGCTGGCCAACGATTTTGAAGTGGATGAAATCATCATTTCTACTATGGCGGATACGGTCGAAACCAGGCTCAAATCTTTCGCGTTGATTTCAGAAGCTTTTAATTTGAGGGAAGCAGTAGTTTAAGCATATTTGCGTCGACCAATTTAACCGACGCGAATGAACCGTTTTGACCGCATAACTGCCATTCTGATCCAGCTGCAATCCCGAAAAATTGTGAAGGCTCAGGATCTGGCAGAGCGCTTTGAAATCAGTTTGCGAACGGTTTACAGAGATATCAGCTCACTCGCGGAGGCGGGCGTACCTATTATAGGCGAGGCAGGCGTTGGCTATTCGATCATGGATGGTTACCGTCTGCCTCCCGTTATGTTTACGAAGGAAGAAGCGCGGACTTTCATTACGGCGGAAAAGCTGATGGAGAAATTCACGGATTTCTCAACGCAGTCACAGTACCAGTCGGCTATGTTTAAGGTCAAGGCGGTATTGAGAAGCAGCGAAAAGTCGGTGGTCGAAAGCCTGGAAGACCATATCGCGGTGCGGAGAATGAATAATGCATTTTACAAACCAACCAGCAATACCTTCGATATTTTACTCAAAAGCATTTCTGAAAAGAAAATCGCAAAGATCCGCTACACCGCGATCAATAGTGACGAACAGTTGGAAAGGGTTATTGAGCCGGTAGGTCTTTACCACGAAAATAATTACTGGTACGCGATCGCTTATTGCCACCTCCGAAGCGATTACCGGAACTTCCGTTCCGACCGGATCCTGCATTCCGAAATGACCGACCGGTCTTTTGAACATAAGCATGCTCCGCTGAAAGAGTTCCTTGAAAATGGTCACGAAGGACAGAATCTCCGTCTGGTCAGGATCAAAATGGACAAAAGGATTGCCCGATATGTGGGCGAGCAGCGCATTTACTATGGATTTGTGTCCGAGATCGTTCGCGAAGACCACGTGGAAATGAGTTTTCTGACTGTTAGTCTGGAAGGTTTTGCGCGGTGGTTCCTGATGATCGCGCCAAATGCACAAATTCTTGAACCGGTTTCACTTAAAACTATCATTAAGAGGCTTTTGACGCAAATTTCAGAAAATCTGGATCTTGATACGGGCTCCTGAAATTTGATTTCGCAGGCAATTATAGTACCGCTAGATTTCAGTACACGTCGGAAAGATTTTTTTCGCAGCTCAGAGAGCAATCTCAGGGGCAGTCGCAGTCCCAAAATCGCTGTCATTGCGGTTGCAGTAGGTGATAAACCTTGATTCACTCCTGCCGACTGTTTATATTGACCTATGAAAATAATCAATATCCTCGGGATCTCCGGCAGCCTTCGCAGCGATTCAACCAACGTAATTATTCTTCGGGTAATCGAATCACTCCTTCCCGAAAACGTCACATTTCAGATTTTCAACGGACTCGGCGAAATGCCGCATTTCAGTCCGGGCCTGGAAGAGCGTGATGCTGTGATGAAATTCAAACGAGCTCTTCAACTTGCAGACGCCGTGATTATCTCCACCCCGGAATACGCATTCGGAGTGCCCGGCACATTGAAAAATGCATTGGACTGGACCGTCGCTACCGGGGAGTTCAACGAAAAGCCGGTTGCTGCGATCAGCGCCTCTCCGTTGAACACCGGCGGCGACAAGGCGCTGGCTTCCCTTCTCCTTACACTTACTGCGTTAGGAACAGTGCGTAATGAAAATTCGTACCTCTCCATTCCAAATGTAAAATCCAAGATTGTTGAAGGTAAAATTGCGGACCAAAATACAATTGAGCTGCTTAAAATTCTGATTGCTAATTTACTCTACTTGATACATATACGTTCCTGAAATGCTATCGGAATTGTGCAAGTTATTATTTGGCAAACAAAAGACTACCAACTTACTATACTATCTATCGTTATTTTGATACATTTGGACTTTGTCCACATTAACTAGTTAAGCAATATGAAGTTCGAAACCTTGCAACTCCATGCCGGCCAGGAGCCCGACCCGGTTACCAATTCCCGCGCAGTTCCCCTTTATCAAACCACTTCGTACGTATTCAATAATGCCGAACATGCGTCTAACCTGTTCGCATTGAAGGAGTTTGGAAATATTTATACCAGGATCATGAATCCGACCAGCGACGTTTTCGAAAAGCGCGTCGCTGCGCTGGAAGGCGGCGTGGCGGCATTGGCTACTGCTTCCGGACACTCTGCCCAGTTCATTGCGATCAATAATATCACGACCGTCGGCGACAATTTTGTGACCACTTCCTTTTTGTACGGCGGGTCTTACAACCAGTTCAAAAATTCGTTTAAGAATATCGGCGTCGAGGCGCGCTTTGCAGATGGAGACAATGTCGCCAGCTTTGAGGCGCTGATCGATGATAAAACGAAGTTCATCTACCTCGAAACGATCGGTAACCCGAGTTACAGTGTGCCCGACTTTGAAGCTTTCGCGGCACTTGCCAATAAATATGATCTCCCGTTGATCGTAGACAATACTTTTGGTGCAGCCGGGGCAATTTGCCAGCCTATCAAATACGGTGCGCACATTGTTGTGCAATCGGCTACGAAGTGGATTGGCGGCCACGGGACTTCGATAGGCGGGGTAATTGTAGATGCAGGTACTTACAACTGGGGCAATGGAAAATTTCCACAATTTACAGAACCGTCGCCAAGCTATCACGGACTGGTAATGAACGACGTTTTCGGCATTGGCGGCCCATTTGGCAACATTCAGTTTATCATCCGCGCGCGCGTGGAAGGACTGCGTGACTGGGGCCCTTCCCTATCTCCCTTCAACTCGTTCCTGTTCCTGCAAGGTTTGGAAACGCTGACACTCCGGGTAGAACGCATCGCTGAAAATGCGCTTAAACTGGCGCAGTGGCTGGAAAATCATCCGGCTGTTGAAAGCGTAAACTATATTGGTTTGGAAGGTAACAGATACCACACGCTCGCGAAAAAGTACCTGACCAGGGGCTTCGGCGGCGTTTTATCTTTTGCCTTGAAAGGAGAAAAGAAAACTGCTGAAAAATTCGTAGACAATCTCAAACTGATCAGTAACGTAGCAAACGTAGGTGACGTGAAAACGCTGATCATTCACCCCGCTTCTACTACGCACTCTCAGCTTTCTGAATTGGAACAAACATCGGCGGGCGTACTGCCCACGATGCTCCGCATTTCCGTTGGTATCGAACATATCGACGACATTATAGGTGATATCGAGCAGTCTATCAGTCAGTTATAAAAACGAAAACCCAGAGCGAACATTCCGCTCTGGGTTTTTTCTTACCGGTCGGGAGGTTTTACTTATTGATCCCTTCCAGCGCAAACATAAATGCATATTCGGTCGCGATTTCTTTCAGGTAATCGAACCTGCCGGAAGCCCCGCCGTGACCGGCTTCCATATTCGTCTTCAAAAGCAATACATTCTTATCCGTTTTATGCGTTCTCAACCGTGCTACCCACTTGGCCGGCTCGAAATATTGCACCTGGCTGTCGTGTAATCCCGTCATCACGAGCATATTCGGATACGCTTTTTTAGCAACATTATCGTAAGGTGAATACGATTTCATATAGTTGTAAGATTCCTTATTTTTTGGATTTCCCCACTCATCAAATTCATTGGTAGTCAGCGGGATACTCTCGTCCAGCATGGTTGTAACCACATCCACAAACGGCACGACTGCGACGATTCCATTCCAAAGGTCGGGGCGCAAGTTAGCAACAGCGCCCATCAGCAAACCGCCCGCACTGCCGCCCATCGCGTATAAATGCGACGTTGAAGTATAATTTTCTTTGACCAGATGTTCTGCGCAATCGATAAAATCGTTGAACGTATTTTTCTTCTTGAACATTTTTCCATCTTCATACCACTGCCTGCCCATTTCCTGTCCGCCGCGAATATGTGCGATCGCAAACACAAAACCGCGGTTAAGCAAACTGAGTCTGGTACTGCTGAAACTCGGGTCCGTGCTGTAACCGTAAGAACCATACGCATACAATAAAAGCGGTGACTCTGGGCTCCGGCCGGTTGTTTTTTTGTAAACAAGCGAAATAGGCACCTGTACTCCGTCCCGCGCAGTCGCATAAAGCCGCTCTGTTACGTACTCCGTGGGATCGTAGCCGCCTACAACTTCCTGCCGCTTTTTCAGTTCCTTTTTCTTCGATTCCATGTTGTAATCGTACACAGAATTTGGCGTCGTCAGCGAAGTATAGTTGTAGCGAAGGTTATCGGTATCATATTCAGGATTGCCCGAAGGATGCGCCATGTAAGCCGCCTCGCCGAAATCCACATAATGTTCCGCATTGGTCTTTGTGTTCCGGATCCGGATTTGCAACAAACCTTTCTTCCGCTCACTCACTACCAGGAAGTCCTTAAAAACCTCGATTCCTTCTAGCAAAACGTCTTTTCTTGTCGCTATCACCTCTTTCCAGTTCTCAACGCCCGTTTTATTTACCGGCGTTTCCATGAGTTTGAAGTTCAGCGCATCCTTGTTGGTAACGATCAGGAATTTGTCTTCGTGGTGGTCGATATCGTAGATCACGTCCTTCATGCGCGGCTGAAATACGGCAAATTCGCCCTCCGGCTTGTCTGCGTCCAATATCCTGTATTCCGACGACATCGTCGCGGAAGATGCGATCACAATGTATTTTTCCGATTTGGTCTTGCCGACACCTATATAATTGCTCTTATCGTTTTCCGCGTACACAACCGGATCTTTTTTCGAATCCGTTCCGATCGTATGCCGCTTGATTTTCTCGCTGAGCAGCGTCTTTGCATTCTTGGAAGTATAAAACAGCGTTTTGTTGTCGTTGCCCCATTCATAGCCCGGATCAGTACGGTACACCGCGTCACTCAATAGCTCGCCGCTTTCCAGATCCTTTATTTTCATAATATATTCTCTGCGGGAAACAGTGTCGACGCCGTAAGCCAGCAGCTTGTTGTCCGGACTTATACTAAATCCGTCTGCCGAATAATAAGAATGCCCCTCAGCCATTTGGTCTACGTCGAGCAGAATTTCTTCTTTCGCTTCCAGCGTCGCTTTTTTCCGGCAGTACTTGAAGTACTGTTTGCCTTCCTCGCTCCGGGTGTAGTACCAATATCCGTTATTGAACACAGGAACCGACTCGTCCTTTTCTTTAATGCGTCCCTTCATTTCTGCAAACAGATCCTTCTGTAACTGTTCAGTTCCGCCGAGGAGTTTGGCGGTATATTCGTTCTCAGCTTTGAGGTATTCGACTACCTTGTTGCTGTCCGGGCCTTTGCTGAAAAAGTCGGCCATCCAATAATACTCGTCATTCCTTTTGTCGCCATGCATTCCGGTTTCATGGTCTTTTTTCTCTGCTACGGGAGGCGTTGCTTCCGGCCATTGATATGCTTCTCTTTCCAACTTTTGATTCTGATTACATGAAAAAACGATAACAGCTAAAATCGGTAAAAAAATTCTCATAGGAGTAATAATATTAAATGGTTTCAATGTATAATACTTTTATAATGTATTTACC
Organism: Dyadobacter sp. CY343; assembly: GCF_021390335.1. Lineage (GTDB taxonomy): Bacteria > Bacteroidota > Bacteroidia > Cytophagales > Spirosomataceae > Dyadobacter. The sequence continues at coordinate 414,267 of NZ_JAJUXK010000003.1, forward strand.
TAGCAGTATATTATGGTAAATTTATTAGTATAAAATATATATTTCTTTTTAATCTAAAATTAAGCTATAAAAGTATATTAAGTATCATAAGTACTAAACTAATATTTAATCAAACAAGACCGATAAATATCATGCTTGGTATACATTAAATAAAATTAAAACATATAAAAAGTATTGTAAGATAATTATTTGAAATATTAATCTACAATACATAATGTTTGCTACTTATTGAAAGAATTAAAATGCTACTTGCTTCGTGCTGAGCAATCTACAAAAATCCGCCGGTAATCGGTCTCAGTCTTTTTACATACATTATATTTGAATTCTGTAACCAGTCTTACCTCATGGATAAACCCGTTCACAAGCTTTTCCTCCTCGACGCGATGGCGTTGATCTACCGCGCACACTTCGCTTTTATCAAGGCGCCGAGGATAACTTCGAGAGGCTTGAATACCAGCGCCGTGTTTGGTTTTACAAATACGCTGCTGGAAGTTTTGCAAAAAGAAAAGCCAACACACATCGGCGTTGCCTTCGATACTGCTGCTCCTACCTTTCGCCACGTACAGTTTGAAGCGTACAAAGCGCAGCGCCAGGAACAGCCCGAAGATATTACCGTCGCAATTCCGCTCGTCAAAAGGTTGCTGCGCGCTATGTGCATTCCCATACTCGAACTTGACGGTTACGAGGCCGATGACATTATTGGTACCATTGCCAAGGAAGCTTCCAATGCCGGATTCGAGGTATACATGATGACGCCTGATAAGGATTACGGCCAGCTCGTAGAGCAGCATGTACATATTTACAAACCCGCGTTTTTGGGAAAAGGTGCCGAGGTACTCGGCGTAGATGAGATCCTGGCCCGCTGGCAGATCAAGCGGATCGACCAGGTGATTGATATCCTCGGACTCATGGGCGACGCGGTCGACAATATCCCGGGCGTTCCGGGTGTAGGTGAAAAAACAGCGCAGAAACTCATTGAAGAATATGGCACGATTGAAAACCTGATCACCCACGCCGACGAAATCAAAGGCAAGCTCGGCGAAAAGATCAGGGATAATTTTGATAAAGCGATCCTCAGCAAACAACTGGCTACGATCGACATTAAAGTGCCCGTACCGTTCGACGCCGAGGACCTGACCATTTGCCCGGCGAATGCGGATCAGATCGTCGAGCTGTTTGACGAACTTGAATTTAAGACATTAAAACAGCGTGTACTCGGTGTTGGTCAGCCAATACAAACAACGCAGGTATCCCGGCTGGCCGCCAAGCCACAAAAAGCCCAGCTCGACCTGTTTGGCAACCCGACGGAAGAAGTAGGCAAGCAGCCCGCGATCCTGAGCGAAAGCATCGCCGACGACGACGCGCCGGAACAAGCTTACGAAGACCTGCGAATTCCGACCACGCGACGAACGATCGACAATACATTTCACCGGTACCACACCGTGGATACGCCGGAACTCATGACGAGTCTGGCCTATTACCTGGGTTTGCAGGACGCTTTTTGCTTTGATACAGAAACCACTTCCCTCGACGCGATCGACGCTGAACTGGTGGGACTTTCTTTCTCTTACCTGGCTGGTGAAGCCTTTTATATTCCTGTCCCTGCCGATCGCGAGCAGGCGCAGAAAGTTGTGGAGTATTTCAGGGAAGTTTTTGAAAATGAATCCATTGAAAAGATCGGGCAGAACATTAAATATGATCTGCTGATCCTGAAAAATTATGGTATAGAAGTAAAAGGAAAACTGAGCGACACCATGCTCGCCCACTACATCCTGGAACCAGATAAAAGGCACGGAATGGATATCCTGGCAGCTTCCTACCTCAACTACGACCCGGTTTCGATTACTTCGCTGATCGGCAAGAAGGGCGTAAAGCAGGGTACTATGCGCGATGTCGCGATTCCGGAGATCACACAATATGCGGGTGAGGATGCCGATATTACTTTACAACTTAATACGATCTTCGCCAGGGAATTACCCAAGGTAGGCGCGGCGAAACTGTATTATGATGTGGAAATGCCACTTTTGAAAGTACTTGCTTCCATGGAGAATACGGGTGTGCGGCTGGATATTCATGCTTTGAAGGAAATGTCTGCCGTACTGGAAACGGACCTGCGCATTACCGAGTCTGAAATTTATGAAGCGGCCGGTCAGTCATTCAATATCAGCTCACCGAAGCAACTTGGAGAGGTTTTATTTGAGAAAATGAAACTGATCGAAAAGCCTAAAAAGACGAAGACAGGGCAATATGCGACAGGCGAAGATATTCTGTCAGATTTGGAAAGCAACCACTTAATAGCACGGAAAATTCTCGATTTCCGTGAACTGCAAAAACTGAAATCGACTTATGTAGATGCATTGCCGCTGCTGGTCAGCAAAAAGAGCGGCCGCATCCATACTTCTTACAATCAAGCAGTTGCGGCAACGGGAAGACTTAGTTCAACGAATCCTAACCTGCAAAATATTCCGATTCGCACACCCCGGGGGCGCGAGATCCGGAAAGCATTTGTGCCCGATAACGACGATTTCCAGATCCTTTCCGCCGATTATTCGCAGATCGAGCTGCGAATAATGGCCGCATTCAGCCAGGATGCAAGTATGACCGAAGCATTTAACCAGGGAAGGGATATTCACGCCACCACAGCCAGCAAGGTATTCAGCGTGCCGCTTGAAGAAGTTACTTCCGATATGCGGAGGAAATCTAAAATGGTGAATTTTGGTATCATCTACGGCATTTCCGCATTCGGGCTTGCGCAGCGGCTCGGTATTCCACGCGGCGAGGCAAGTGAGATTATCAGGGCTTATTTTGAAGAATTTCCTGCTGTGAAAGGTTACATGGACCGCGTTGTAAACGATGCACGCGAAAAGAAATATGTGGAGACGATTCTGGGCAGAAGACGGTACCTGCCTGATATTACCTCAGGAAACCAGACCAACCGGGGATATGCAGAACGAAACGCAATCAATGCGCCGATCCAGGGCTCGGCAGCAGATATGATCAAAGTGGCGATGATCAACATTCACGATTTTATGCAAAAGGAAAAGCTGAAATCGCGCATGATCCTGCAAGTGCATGATGAATTGGTATTCGACGTACACAGGGACGAGATCGACTTCCTGAAAGAGCGGGTGGATGATCTGATGCGGAATGCGATCCCGATGGCCGTTCGCATGGAAACGGGCATTGGCGTTGGGGCGAACTGGCTGGAAGCGCATTGATCTGCATTAAAACAAGAACGGAGCGATATTCTCGCTCCGTTCTTGTTTTATGACTTCTAACCCCGACTTACTTCGAAAGCCAGATCAGATCATTGATATCATCTTTTCCTGAGAACTGACTTTGAATTGCTGCTTTGTAATTCGTTTCGTTCGTAGTCCTTTCTGTCAGCGGATATTGCCACCTTACAGCGATCCTGCCTGAATTTCCCGTTCCGACGCCGGTCATGAACTTAGGAAATCCCGTCCTGCGGTAATTGAAATACGCTTCCATTCCCGAATTCATGAAAAACGCCAGGTATTTCTGCGTAACGATCTGTTCCAGACCAACTACCGAATTACCGGCATATTTAACAAGCGGCTGCGTGTAATACGCGTCGAAATCGAAATTAATGGTATAGTTGACGAAGTCTGTCGCTGCCCTGCCGCCCGTTTTGGAATAGGTCATCGTCAGCGCGCCCGTTTTTACACCATAAAATTCCTGCGAAGCTTTGATACCTTTTTTGTACCAATCTTCAGCACTGCCGGTTGCCCAGCCGCGGTTGATGCCCTCGGCGATATTAAAGCACATTTCGGGATAGCCGACGATGAATGTATTTTCACCGGTATAGTTGGAATAGTACCGCGACCGGCTTTGGAAAGAATACTCTCCCGGCGCAAACCCTGCCCCATTGTTCTTCCCGGCTTTGTTTGACATATCCGAAAGGTCCTCTCCCGAACTGGCTGCTACAAATGCTGTAAAATCCGAAGGCTGCTTGCCTGCTTTCAGCTGAGAACCCGCCGGCTCCGTCGTGACCATTACCCGCGGATCTTTGCGGGCAGTGAGCAAACCCACGTAAGTCTGAGCCATATTCTGTCTCGTTGCGTCGAAGCCGAAGTTGTCGGGATTGGAGGGATATTTGTTAAAATTATTAAACTTGAATTCGAGATTATCGGCCATTCCTTCCATTAAAGGGTATTTGGTCGGATTAGCGAGCATTTCTGAAAACCGGGCTTTTACATTCATTCCCGCTTCATTTTCCTTTTTGCTCAATCGGATCAATATGCGGAGTTTGAGACCGTTTACCACTTTTTGCCACTTTTTCAGGTCTTCTCCCAGGTAAAAATCACCCGTTACCTTCGTGTCGCCCGCTGCGATCAGCGCGGTCATATCTGCATTCGATTGATCAAGCCACGTCAGGATCTGCATGTACACATCCTTTTGCGAATCGTATTTGGGAGCTACCTCTTCCAGGCCGAGCAGTGCCTCGCTCATCGGTAGGTCACCGGCCCTTACCGACATCTGATCAAAGAAAAAGGCACGGAAAAACTTGCCTAACGCTGAATATACATTCACATCAGCTGCGCCGGCCCGTATAGCCTCTTCTTCCATCTTGATCACGTTTTTCAACGTAGGATAATGGTCTTCAAAGGCTGACCACTGGTATTCGTTATTTCCGTAGTAATTGTAATTGATCGCATAAAACTGGTTCCAGCGCATTTCGTCACTGAAAGGCGTACCCGTTTTACTGTACATATCCATTTCTATACCCTTCAAAACAAGCGAAGCAGGGGCAGTAACCGGACGGTTTGGATCTCTTTCCAGATCCTCAAAGCTCCGCTCGCAACCTGAGAGCATCAGGGCAAAAACAGTGCTGAATCCTATGAGTTTATAATTGAATTTCATTGTTTTCAAGATTTTTGATGACAGATTAAACTAAGCGGCTGATCAGAAAGTAAGGCTAACATTTACCCCGTAGCGGCGCACCGAAGGAGTTTGCAGGTCGGAGCTGCCGCCTGATACGAACTGGTTGAGGTCGATATCTTTTTTCTCAGCGAAATACAGCAGGTTACGGCCCACCAGGGACACTGACGCATTGCGGATGAACTTGCTTCTTGTCAGCCAGCTTTGTGGCAAAGTATAACCGATAACTACCTCGCGAAGCGTTCCGAAAGAGCGGCTCATCAGGTTGCCTTCGTCACTGTTGTAATAGCGGCTTACCCAATCCTGTACGTTCTGAGCGGTCGCATTTGGTTTGAAACGCAGCTCGGAAAGGTTTGTGATCTTGCCGTCAGCGTCGAAATTCAATGCAGTTCCGCCTTCTACCTGAACACCAGGACCTACGTACGTTTTGTTTTCTGTATTGTTCTTGAAAGCCTGGTAATCCGTTTCTCTCGAAGCGCCCAGCTGGCCTTGTACCAGCTCAATGTGGCGACCGCCGCGGAAAGTCTGCTTTTGAATGTAATTAGAGATCACACCACCGAAACGGCCATCAAACTGGAAGCTGAAATTGACGTTTTTGTAGTTGAATTTATTATTGATACCCAGTACAAACTTGGGATTCACATAGCCCAGAAATTGGTTGACAGGTGAATATACAGGCCGGCCGGAATCGTCATTAATGATTTGTCCGTCAGCAGTTTTAGCAAATGCGCGACCGTAGTATTTATCCATTCTGTCGCCCACTCGGAAGAAGGTATTCAATGCATCCTGACCAGGGTAAATCTCTGTCAAAACCTCCTTGAAAGTTGAGTAATTTGCTATTACTTCCCAGTTGAAACCATTTTCTGTTTTGATCGGAGAACCGGTAACTGACGCTTCCCAGCCTGTTTTCTTAGTTTCAATACCATTTACCAGCGCCGAGCTATATCCGCTTGTGCTTGATACCGGAAGCGCAAAAATGCGGGGACCGTCGTTCGATACGAAATAGGCTACGTCAAGTCCTAGTCTGTTTTTCATTACGCGGAGGTCCAAACCAACTTCCGTTTGAGACGAAGTGTTGGGAACAAGCGCCGGGTTGTTCAGCTGGTTGGTAAAGTAGGCCGCGGGTGTATTGTTGTAGGCAAATGGCGTTGAATAAACCGCCGCATTCTGGTAGGAAGGCCCGTCATAAGGCGAAAAATACTGATCACCATATTCAAGCGGATTGGAACCTGTTGGGTTGGTACCGATCGTCGACATTGTCAAACCATCCTTCACATTGGCATAAGAACCACGCAGTTTCAGAAAGGAAATCACTTCCGGCAGTGCTACGTAGTCCGAAATGACAGTCGATAAAGCCACTGAGGGATAGAAGAATGCATTGTTTCCTTTTGGAAGCGTGGAAAGCTTGTCCATCCGGCCCGTCGTCGAAACTGTGAAATAGTCTTTGTAAGTAAAATCCGCAGAATAATAAGCCGAAGCAACGCGCATTGCTGAATTGAAATTGGCACTCTTCACCGGGTTTGCCGAGTTATTGAAGTTGTACAATCCCGGTACGTTCAAATAGTCGGTTGATCCGTACGCAGCATTGTATTCGAAACTTCTGATATTCCCTCCTGCCCAGATCTTCGCATTCAACCCCGGCAAAACGTCTTTATCAAACTTAACGAGCACATCTGTATTATTTTCAAACAAATTCCGGCGGTCTTCCCGGTAATCGCCTCGCCTCTCGTCACGACCATAAGCGCCGGCCGAGTAAGGCATTTTTTCATTCCTGAACAAGCTCCATGTCGTGATCTGTGAGCGCAACGTAGCTTCCAGGAAGTCGGTAAATTGATAGGTCATCCCCACCTGGCCGATGATATCGGATTTCTGGTGACCTCTCAGCCACTCGTAGCTCATGAAATACGGGTTATTGTAACGCTGGTATTCGGCGTAGATCTGTTGCAGACCTTCTTTGCCCGGCTGCCAGTAATTGCGCATCTGATCCACATCCCAGTCGGCTCCGGCCCACAGTACGATGTTGTAAATGATCGAGTTAGGTCCGTAATTGACATCCGGGATATTCGGCGTATACTGACGGTTGTATTGCAGCGAGGAGTTGAATTTCAGTTTTTTCGAGAAATTATAGTCCGCTACCATATTGAAGTTCGTGATATTCAGCTTGGTATTCGGCACAATTCCCTTCTGATGCGTATGCGAGGTTGAAAAGCGAAGATTGTATTTATCGCCCGACGCTGACACGGAAATGTTGTTTGTCGAAAGCAAGCCCGGGCGCAGGAACCGCGATAGGTTGTCCTTTCCGCGCGCCACCCAGGGAGTTCCCTGGCGCTGACCTGTAACCGGATCCACCGGACTGTCGTATTGCGGGATAAGCTGTCCTTCAAATTTCGGCCCCCAGCCACCGTCATAATCTCCGTCGTTCAATCCACCGCCTTTTCCGTCACCAAATGCATAGCGGCCGTGGTCGCCCGGGCCGTACAGATCCTGTACTTTTGGAATAGCATAAAATCCGTTATCGACCATTGTGGAAGAATTGAAATCCACAGAAAAGCCCCTCTTATCCTTGGTACCTCGTTTTGTAGTGATGAGGATCGCACCATTTTTCCCGCGAAAACCGTATAATGCAGAAGCAGACGCACCTTTCAGAACTGAATAAGTATCAATATCATCAGGGCTCACATTCCAGGTGTCTGAATTCACCGGCACGCCGTCCACGACGAAAAGAACGTCTGAGTTTCCTCTCAGCTGAATGTTCGGCTTGCGCAGCAATTCAGCCTGAATACCAACCGTCAAACCGGCTACCTTACCTGCCAAAGCATTGATCGCATTGGGCTCGCGGGCTTTTACCACCGATGTTCCGTCTACGGTCTGAATAGCCACACCGATTCTCCTGACGTCCTTTTTGATACCCAAAGCAGTGATTACCACCTCGGTAAGCTGACGCTGGTCAGCCGCCATTGCAATGTCAATGTTACTACGTCCATCAACGCTAATTTCCTGAGACGCAAATCCTAAGAAAGAGAATGAAAGCTTTGGCGCATCGCCGCGCACTTCAATTTTGTAGTTCCCTTCCGAGTCGGTAATGGTACCGGTCGTAGTTCCTTTCAGCACAATGCTGACTCCGGGTACGGGCGTATTATCCTCTTTGGCGGTTACCTTTCCGGTAACTTCTGTCTGGGCGCTAACTACCTGGGACAGCAGCGAGAAAGCCAGCAGAAAAATGGCTTGCCTGCTCCGCCCAAGGAGCCCAAGCCGCAAGTGAGAGTAGAGTTGTTTAATCATCTGAGCAATCGTTTAGTTGTTTTATTTAGAAAAGATGGTGGTGCTGAGACCGATGTTTCCAAATACAAACTTCCGGCTTTGACGACTGATTTGTGTTAAGTATTTATTAACATACCATCAACAAATCAGGTATAGCAGCACAAGCCCCGTCCAGACTAAACCGCTCCCCAGTCAGTTCATTGACCAGCATCAGACTATTACAAAAGTTCAATGAGAGGCGCTGCTTGCAGCCAAATATTCAATGCAGTTAAACTTTCAGCAGGAACTAATTCGTCAAATATTCAACGATCCGTTACTTTTTGTGTAGTGCGACGTCTCAATGGTTATTGAGATCACCTAAAACCAAAAAATATGTTCACGAAAAGGGAACACCAGATCCTGTTGCTCATTGCAAAAGGGTACAATTCATCAGTGATCGGAGAGAAACTGTTCATCAGCACTGAAACGATCAGGAAACACCGCACAAACATTAGCAAGAAAATCAGGCGGCTGGAAACGGGAGATCTGAAACTCAACGTTTTCGCCATTCGGTACGCGATCGCGGCAGAAGATACCCCCTAAAAAATACTCCTTTTTGGGGTATTGTACGAGGACTAGAAGCCACCTAGCTTTGAGGCAAATTCTAACTAATCTATACACAATCATGAAAACACAAGCCCTGCGTACCGCACTAGCCACACTTTTATTGGCCGCCCTCTTCGTTGCCTGTGACAAAACCAGTGACCCGCCGAACAGCCCAGTATTTTTAAAAGATGCGCACCAGATCGCTCATGACACAAAAGGGTTTTACACGAAAGCCGCTGATGTAACTGTTAGTAAAGATTCTGAAAATGATCAGAAAAGACTTCATCTTGTTTTGAATTCCCGGAATTTAAAAGCCTACACGATCAACGTTTTTCTAAAAGATCAGGACTGGCAGGATGTTGATTTACAGTCAGGCTCGTATGAGCTGCTCTTCATGAAACACGCGCTGATCATGCGCGATCCTTTAACGAATAAGCAACATACCTTCAATGTTGAGAATCAGGATTTCCCTGCATTAAAAGGATCTTTGCCAAAAGGTTTTCTTGAAAATTCTGCTATATCCGCTATTGGGATAGCTGTGTACGGAGATCATAATAGCCATAAAACTGACGACGACCTCGTGCCCGTTGGCGGTGGTTGTAGTACTTCCGGCGGCACTGGTACGCAATCGTGCAGTAATGATTGTTGCAGCATTACCTGCCTATCGGGCTACTATGCAACTTGCGGTACAACCTGCAATTGCTCCAAGACTCCAAAAGGCCTATAATTCCAAAAGTGAACGCACGAGGGCCTGATCATTGATCACGCCCTCGTGATAAAAGGCTATTAGAATCTGAAAAAATAAATCCTAATATTTCCGGGTATATTAGAAAAAAAATTTGCGAACTTCGCTTTTTAATTGTAAACAATACACTTAATAAAGCCGATGCACCATTTTTTCCGGAAAGTGTCCCTCCTATTGCTCGCTTGTCCGGCAATAGTCTGGGGCCAATCAGGCAAGGGAAATTACTCGCCCCTACCCCTAAAAGACCTCTCTTCCTTCGAGAAAAGTACCCCTAACTGGACCATCCAGGGAAATATTGCAATTCATCCTGCCGGACTCACCAAAGTAAAAACGCAGTCTGGAGAGGGAGTTTTGGTTGGAAATCCCGGCGCAGCTATCGCCACAAAACTAAAAGCCAGCGACCTGCGCTTCTATGCAGAATTCAACTTATCCCCCGGCGCGGAAGGTTTTTTGATATTACCGGGCGGCCAGAAAGTACGAATCTCCGACAGCAGCAAGCTGAAAGGTGAAAGCACACTCACTTCGGGCTACGTAGGTCAGTTCCCGACCCAGAACGCAGCAAAAGCGCCGGGCCTCTGGCAGACCATCGAGCTGTCTTACGATGCATCCATTCCGACACTGCCCGGTTCAGCACGGTTGAATACCTTGTCGCTCAACGGTGTGACGGTATTGGAAACCATTTACCTACCAAGCTCCAAACCGGCCGCCGACGGCCAGCCGCTTGCGCTGGAAGTAACAAAAGGAACGATCGCATTCCGCAATATCGGTTACCAGTTACTTGCAAGCCGCAAACCGCTGACATTGACGGGGCTGAATTATAAAGTTTATTCCGACAAATGGGATAGCAAAGAGTACAGCAAACTGGACCACGAAGGCACGGGCACTACCCTCACACAGGAAGTAACCAACGGAATGCGCGAATTTCACCTGGTTTACGAAGGCGAAATGGACGTAGCAGAACCTGGCGACTACATTTTTACGACGATCTACTCAGGTCCCATGTTTGACCTCGACATTGATGGTAAAAGCATACTCGCTACCGGTGAAGCTACTTCGCAGGAAACCCACCAGGGCACGGCCAACCTGACGCAAGGAAAACATAAGTTTAAAATACATTATTCACGGTTTCCGTGGCGGCAGCCTGCTTTGGGATTGCGTGTTGAAAAAGCAGGCATTCGTCCGTACGATCTGCATACGCTTTCATCGCTTCCGGAACCGGAACCGAAACCATACATCAGCGTAAATCCTGATATGCGCCCGGAAATGGTACGCTCTTTCGTTTTGATCGACGGTGAAAAATCCAAACGCACACATTGTATATCGGTAGGAAGCGCTGACGGATGGAACTATACGATCGACCTCAACCGCGGCGCGCTGATCCAAGCCTGGAAAGGACAATTTGCTGACGTAACCGAAATGTGGTACGAGCGCGGCGAGCCGCAACTATTGTTCCCCGCTGGATTGAAAGTGCACGTTTCGGGCAGAAGCAGCCTTGCAGCCCTGGAAACAAACGCCACTGCCTGGCCGGATTCATCGAATATCAATTTCCTTGGCTACAATATCAATCCACAGGGCTACCCGGTTTTTCGCTACGCATTGGGCGCAGCTACTGTAACTGACCAGCTGGTTTCCGGCGGCAATACATTGTCGCGTACGTTTGAGGTGCAGGGAAAATCCGAGAAGCCGCTTTTTGCATTGCTGGCAAGTGGTAAGCAGGTCGTGGAGATCGAAAAAGGACTTTACCAGATCGACGATAAGTACTATGTGCAGACAGACAAGAAATCAAAGCCGCTGATCCGACCGGCTGGCGAGGTACAGGAGCTGATATTACCTGTATCAGCGACCACCAGCTATTCCATGTTTTGGTAAAATCAATCCAACCGCATTCTTTTTAAATGAAAAATATACTTTTAACAACACTGATTTCCTTGGGCTGTCTGAGCGCGTATTCGCAATCAAAGCCAAATAAGGAAGACGATTTTTACCGCATTGTGACAATACCCATTCCCGAAAACATTAAGATGGAAGTGGGCGGAATGCAGGTGCTCCCCGACGGTCGACTGGCGACTTCTACCCGCCGCGGGGAAGTCTGGATGATCGGAAATCCCTATTTGAAAGGCGATGGAAAACCTTCATTCCATAAGTTTGCGACCGGTCTTCACGAGCCGCTTGGATTGCTGTATCGGGGCAAAGATTTTCTGATTTCCCAACGCGGAGAAGTAACCCGACTGGCCGATACCGACAATGATGGAATAGCCGATGTGTACGATTCTTTCGCAAAATGGCCATTATCAGGTAATTATCACCAGTATTCCTACGGACCGGTCGCGATGCCGAACGGAGAACTTTTGGTAACCCTTAACCTCGACTGGGTAGGTCGCGGAGCCAGCGGTTCCAAATGGAGGGGCTGGATGCTAAAACTGGGTGAAGACGGAAAACTGACGCCTTATGCGACGGGACTTCGCTCGCCTTCTGGATTCGGTTCTTATAAAGGTGATATTTTTTATACTGAAAACCAGGGCGACTGGGTTGGCTCAGGCCGCATGACACACCTTGAAAAAGGCGATTTCGCAGGTAACCCGGCGGGATTGAAATGGGGCAAGGAAGAAGGTTCACCGGTTAAGATCACAGCTGCCGAAGTTCCTAATACCGGCGAGCCGCTTTATGATGTTGCCAAAAAAGTGCCAGGGATCAAGCCGCCGGCGGTTTGGTTTCCCCACACACTGGTCGGTATTTCGACTTCCGATTTCAAAGAAGATGTTACCAATGGCGCTTTTGGACCTTTTACCGGACAAATGTTCGTCGGCGATCAGGGTCATAGTATTATCACCCGTGTTGATCTGGAAAAAGTGAATGGTGTTTGGCAGGGAACCGTTTTTCCGTTCCGTGAAGGATTTATGTCAGGTATCCTGAGAATGGAATGGGGACTGGACGGTTCCATGTTCGTAGGTCAAACGAGCCGCGGCTGGTCTGCGACCGGTAAATCGGAGTTCGGAATTCAGCGACTCGTCTGGACCGGAAAAATGCCTTTTGAGATGAAAACGGTACGTTCTACGCCCGACGGTTTCGAAATCACATTCACCAGCCCGATCGACAAGGCGGCCGCGGCGAGCCAGGATGCGTATAAGCTCAACAGTTTTACTTACAAATACCATTCAACCTACGGAAGCCCGATTATCAACACGCAGGAAGTGCCGCTGAAAGGTATTATCGTGTCTGAGGACGGAATGCGCGTGAGGCTGGTCGTTGATCCTGCCACACTTCGGAAAGGGTATATTCATGAGATCAAGGCGGATGGTGTGAAAGGTGCGGACGGAAATGCATTGCTGCATACCACCGGATATTACACGCTTAACGAGATCCCGGCCGGAAATCCTGCCAGCAGCGCGCAGTTTACAACTACTGTAAAAGCTACTCCGGTTGACCACAGTGCACACAACATGTCAGCGACCGAAACCAATGCGACTAACACTGCTGCTTCGGCAAAAAGAGTAACTGAAATGCCCGCTAGCTGGACAAAAGGACCAGACCAGACGATCACGATCGGAACTGTGCCCGGCCTTAAATTCGACATTTCCGAAATACAGGTGAAGGCAGGTTCGCGCGTGCGCATTGTTTTTAACAACAATGATGATATGCTTCATAATCTGGTGATTACCAAGCCAGGAACTGCGAATGCAGTCGGCGAAGCAGGCCTTAACCTTGGTTTGAAAGGTTCGGAAATGAGTTATGTTCCGAAGACAAACGATGTCCTTTTTCACAGTAATATCGTGGAGCCGGAGAAGTCAGAATCCATCTTTTTTGTCGCGCCGAAACAGGCCGGCACCTACCAATACGTTTGCACCTTCCCCGGGCATTACACGATGATGCAGGGCAAAATGAAGGTTGTTAAATAACTCAAAAATCTTCCGCAGGGCCTGGTAATCAATCGGTTCTGCGGAAGTAATTACCTATTCTCTTTCCCGACGAATAAATAGGCTGAATGCAAGGAGAATAAAAGTTTGGCCTGCTTTGAGTAGCATAATTCTTTGAATAAATTATACAAACCCGACAAAAGTCAAAGATTTGAACAAAGAAGAAAGCAAATACTATCCTTCCGATGTAAGCATCCGGCTCTGGCAAAAATTCAAGGCCGGCGATTCGGATGCTATGGGGAAACTTGCTCAGATCCACTACCGCTCACTTTACAACTACGCTACCAAGTTCTCTTCAGACCCCGATTTCATACGGGATGCGATTCAGGAGCTTTATATGGATTTGTGGGAACGCAGAACGTTTCTGAACGAAACTGCTTTTGTGAAATCCTATTTGCTTAAAGCATTAAGGCACAGGCTAATCAAGGAAAGTATCCGCCTGAAACGGTTTCAGCAACCGGAATCTGCATTCTTCGATGGAAATGAATCCGATCCGTCCGTGGAAGTACACATTATCGAAGATGAAAATAACCGCCACCAGCAGGGACGGTTAAAACAGATCATTTCACTTCTCTCAAAAAGGCAGCAGGAAATCATTTACCTGCGCTTTTATCAAAACCTCGACCACGAAGATATTTCGAATGTAATGGGGCTTGGCCGGCGAAGCGTGGCCAATCTGCTCTATCGTACACTCAAAGAAATCAAGGAAATCTGGACTCCAGCAGCGTTTTTCTGGCTGGTTACATTAGGTTCATGGTTTTTTAGTATCGGTCTCTGATCGCCTTCACCGCCTTTTCTATCATTATTTCAAATTTTTTTTGATTTTTTTGGTTATAAACCGACGAAAAGCTGACATACCTATATAAAAGGCATTTTCCCGTCAGCCACTATGAAATCAATTTCTTCACGATGATTAATTACCGGTCATTTTCGGTGGAGGAACTTGCCACGGACGAAATGTTCCGCCGCTGGATCATGGATCCTACGCCGGAGATAGCGTTTTTCTGGAACCGGTGGACAGATGAAAACCCGGACAAGGTCGTGACCGTTAATCTCGCAAGGGAACTGGTGCTCTCGGTGCAGAGCATTTACAGCGACGACCTGACCGACGAAATGCTGCGGCGGGAAATCGAGGAGATCACCCGCATGGCAGAAGAAAGAAAACACCATCGTCGCCTGAATGCGTACCTGCCGGCAATCTGGAAAGCGGCTGCGGTGATCGTACTGATTGCAGGGCTGGGTGTTCTTTATTTTACCTCAAAACAAATTGAAAAAAAGCAGGTTACCAGTATTCCCACTATTGAAATACCCGCCCTCGAAGTGCGGACGAATGCCACAACGCACGAAGTAACGGTCTTGCTCAGTGACAATAGCGTGGCCACATTGGCAAAAGGAAGCAGTATAAGCTACCCGAAAAATTTCGCTCAAAATGAAAGGCGGGTTTACCTCAAAGGCGAGGCCTTTTTTGATGTGAGTAAAAATGAAAACCAGCCATTTCTGGTGTACACCAATGAAACTGTTACGAAAGTGCTTGGGACAAGCTTTCGGATAAAGGCTTTTGACGAAGATAATACGGTGCTGGTGGCTGTGAAAACGGGGCGGGTTTCGGTGTTTCCCAAGACCGAATATGAGCATACGGAGGAGAAACGCGGGCATGCCGGCGTAATCCTCAGTCCCAACGAGCAGGCCATTTTTAACAGGAAAGAAAACCGGCTGGAAAGAGGCAGTGTACAGCGTCCCGAAATTTTGGTGGAGTCGATCGTGCGGCGAACCCAGGTTTTTGATGATAAACCGGTCGCGGAAGTTTTTATTCTGCTTCAAAAAGAATACGGAATCCAGATCCAATACAATGCAGACTTGCTGGCGCAATGCAGGATCAGCGCGCAGTTTGACGATGAGACCCTGAAACAGCGGATGAACGCCATATGCCAGGCGATCGGAGCTACCTACGAAATGATGGATGGAGAGGTTGTGATCAGTTCGAGAGGTTGTAATTAAGCAATACCCAGATTCAATACCCCCGGTTTTTTCTACAAGATTATTTTTTAACAATAGTCCGCCTGTGCCTATGAGAATATAGCTATGCCATCTCATTTTTTCAATCCAGAACAAAACTTAAAAAAAGCATGAAAAAACACCGATACCAGATAAGGCTGCTTTACAGCGCTTTCAGAATGTCATTTTACCAATTAATAATTGCCTTCATCTTCGCCAACATTTCACTGGCCGGCCCGGTTGGCGCACAGGATATTCTGAATCAGCGCGTTACGATCCAGGTCGCAAACCAGGATATGAAGTCTGTACTAACCAAACTGAATAAGCTGACACAAGTAAAGTTCACCTACAATTCATCGCTGATCAGGACGCAGCCGAAGGTCACGATCAACGCATTCGAGAAACCACTTGCGCATGTACTGAACGAGCTATTCAAGCCAACTAATATCACTTATAAGATTGATGGAAAGCAGGTTGTGCTGATTAAAAACGGACCTGAGCCGGCTATTAATCTGATAGATATCCGAAATCCATCCTATATCGATCGGACGATCACAGGTAAGGTTATGGACGAAAAAGGCCAGCCGCTGCCGGGGGTGAGTATTGTGGTAAAAGGCTTAAAAACGGGCACTGCAACGAATACGGAGGGTAATTTCGAGATCAGCGTTCCGGATGCAGGCGGCGCGCTCGTTTTATCTTATGTCGGTTACACGGTGCAGGAAGTCGCGCTCAGCAGCCAGTCTGCTTACGAGGTGACGATGCAGCCGGACGTGCGGAACCTGGAAATGGTAGTCGTCACTGCCCTGGGTATTAAAAAGGATGCCAAAAAGCTGGGCTATTCCACCGCGACTATTGATACAGAGGAACTTACCACGAACAGAACGACTAATCTAGGAAACAGTTTGCAGGGAAAAGTAGCAGGTTTGAACGTTACTCCACCAGCCAGCGGCCCAGGCGGATCGACCAAAATCCGTATCCGCGGCCAGTCTTCATTTGGCGGCAACAACTCGCCTTTGATCATTGTAAATGGCGTTCCGATCAATAACAGCAGCGTTTCAGCCGGGGGCTCGAATGGGAATGGGACGGGTAACCCGACAGGCGGCTCTTCGGATGCAGGGGACGGGTTGCAAAGTATCAATCAGGATGATATTGAGTCGATGACAGTCCTGAAAGGTGCGGCTGCGGCGGCATTATATGGTTTTCGGGCGAAAGACGGGGCGATTATCATCACTACCAAAAGCGGAAGCCGGACTACCGGTATCGGTGTGGAGATCAATTCGAATTTCCAGGCGCAGGAAGCGCTCGATTTTACCGATTTTCAATACGAATATGGTCAGGGCGAATTTGGAAAACGGCCAACCAACGTTGCGGAAGCGCAAAGCTCGGGTGTTTTTGCTTTTGGTGAAAAATTCGATAATGCCCCTACCCCGCAGTTTGACGGCAGCACGCAGCCTTATTCTCCGCACAAAGACCGCATTAAAAAGTTTTACCGCACAGGTACCAGCTTCACCAATTCTGTTGCGCTTTCGGGTGGAAATGACAAGGGAAACTTCCGTTTGTCTTTCGCGAATACCGACGCGAATGCGATCATGCCTAATTCGGATTACCACAAAAGAATCTTTAACCTCGGTCTGAATTACAAATTCTCTAAAAAGCTTTCAGCGCAGGTAAACGCCAATTACTCAAACGAATACAACAAAAACCCGCCGCAGATCGGTATCCAGGACATGAACGCCAATACGACGATCTACACGTTGGCAACGAGTATCGATACCGATTGGCTTAAAAACCGGAAAGACGCAAACGGCAACGAAATGCCGCTGGCGCGATTTACCAACCGAAATAATCCCTACTGGGTTGCCTATGACCGTTTCGAGAATGTGCGCCGCGACCGGATTTTCGGAAATACATCGGTACGTTATGATTTTACAGACTGGCTTTTCGTTCAGGGCCGCGTTGGTCAGGATTATTATACCAGGCCGTATAACTACAACCGTCCAACCGGAACACGCTCTATCAGCGCTGTGACAACGGGTTTCAACGGATATTACTACCAGGATGTATCCACTTTCCGCGAACGCAACCTGGATGTTCTGATTGGTGCCAACCGCAGTTTTGGTGATTTTGGAATAGATATTACATTGGGTGGCAACCAGATGCTGCAGGTAAGTGACAACGTGTCCACAGCTGTTACAAACTTCTATGTTCGCGATCTCTATACCATTGCAAACGGACAGGTGAAGACCCCGAATTACGGGTACAGCAAAAAGAAAGTGAACTCGATTTACGGTGCAGCCGAAATCTCCTACAAAGGCTTTCTGTTTGTGAACGTGACCGGTAGAAATGATTGGTTCTCGACCTTAAACCCACAATCCAACAGCTATTTGTATCCATCTGTGAGCGGTAGCTTTGTATTCAGTCAGGCATTTGCAAATGCACCCAATTGGCTCAACTATGGTAAACTTCGCGCAGCTTACGCCGAAGTGGGTGGTGATACGGATCCCTATTCCAACAATCTCTATTACGGTATCAATGCAAATCCATTTAACGGAACTGCGTTGGGTAACCTGCCTTCGACCGTCAGCCCGAACGCGAACCTGAGACCACTGAAAGTAAAGGAAATAGAAGTCGGTCTTGAAATAAAAACCTTTGACAACCGCCTGAACCTTGACCTTTCCTTGTACCGGAAAAATACCGTAGATGAAATCCTCAACGTAGATATTTCTAATGCTTCCGGTTTCAGCCAGACCAAAGTGAACGTTGGTAAGCTGCGCAACCAGGGAGTTGAATTCTTACTGACCATCGTACCTGCCAGAACAGACGGATTTACATGGGAAACGAGTTTCAATGGAAGTTATAACATCAGCAAGGTAATCGAACTGGCGGCTGGACAGCCAAGATTTGATGTAGGCAGCGGGGAGTTTTTTGGAATCGTTTCGCATGAGGTTGGGAAACCGCTCGCTTCGCTGCGTGGATTCGACTACAAAAGAGATGATCAGGGCCGCATTATCACATCTGGCGGCTTGCCTCAGCAGGGAAACCTGACCACCTTCGGAAGCGCCATTCCAAAATGGGTCGGTGCGTGGGTGAACACATTCAATGTGAAAGGAATACGCATCGGCACGCAGATCGATTTCAAGGCTGGAAACAAAATCCTTTCCAATTCTAACCTGAACTTCCTTCGGGAAGGGTTGTCCAAACCTTCTCTGGTGGGTCGCGAAGGTGGCGTGTTGCTGGAAGGCGTGAAAGCAGACGGTTCACCGAATGACACGAGGGTGGAAGCAGAGCAATTCTATACCGCATACCGCAGTACCAACCTGGCTTCCCCTTTTGTATACAATGGTGCATTTGTTCGTTTCAGATCGATCTCACTCGGGTACGATCTTTCCCGCTTCGTCCGCGACAGATCCTTCATCAAGGGGTTGACGATTTCTGCAATGTGCAACAATGTTTGGCTGATCAAAAAATACATTGACAACCTTGATCCCGAAGCACAGGTATCCGCGTCCGATAATTTACAGGGAATCGAAACCCACACGCTCCCGACGACAAGGAGTTATGGGGTGAATTTGAATTTGAAGCTATAATAAAGGGGGGCCCGCGTAGGGAGGAAAGGGAGGAAGGAGGAAGGAGGAAAGGGATCATTCATTCAGTAAATCACTCATTCACTCACTCACTCACTCATTCACTCATTCACTCCCGTTCCACGGCGGATTCAATCATTCAATCATTCATCGCACCGGCGACCCGGTCATTCAACATTAGATATGAAAAGAACACTTATATACATTTCGGCGGTTTTGCTTTTGGCGGGGGCTAGTTCCTGCGACGAGGGTTTTGAAGATGTTAATAAAAATCCGGTACAGGCCACCAGCATTGATCCGATCTATCTTTTCTCCAATGCGGAGTTCTCTTCGGCCATTGCGACACAGCATTACCAGATGCAGATCGTCCAGCAGATCAATACGCCTTTTACGGGTGTGGTTGAAGGTGGAAACCACAATGTTGTGACGGATCCTAATTCCAATGCGAATTTCAATTCATTGTACCTGCAAAACGGCCCGGTGAATTTACTGACCACTGTGATTGCACAGACCAAAGACAATGTAGACCGGTCTAATCTGTATAACATGTCGCGGATCTGGAAGGCGTATGTATTTATGGTTTTGGTAGACACCTATGGCGATGTGCCTTATTTCGACGCTGGAAAAGCGTTTTTGGAAGGTATCTATTTGCCAAAATACGATGACCAGAAGCTGATTTACGATGATATCCTCAAAGAACTGGTTGAAGGAACCAAAGGATTGGACGCTTCCAAAGCGATAGAGAGCGGCGATCTGTTTTTCAAAGGTAATATCGCGCAATGGAAAAAGCTGGGCAATTCACTCTTGCTGCGCGCCGCCATGCGTTACTCAAAAATTGACCAGGCGAAAGCAAAACAATATGTTGCAGTTGCAGTAGACCCAGCCAACGGTGGTTTGCAAAGCTCCAATACCGACAATGCATTTATCGCATTTAACAGCACATTCAACCATCCGCTTGCCGGTTATTTCCAGGGAACAGAACGCGGCAACGTTTATATGGGCAAGGCGTTTATCGATTATCTGAAAACCACTGCTGATCCGCGCCTGAAAGTAATTGCTGTGAAGTATGAAGCTCCGGGAAATCCGCTCGCCACAGTGGGTGCCGAGGATACAAACCCAGCCAATCAGGAGGGAATGCCTTATGGGTATAACGAATCGACCATTACTGCTATCCCTGGATTTCCGGGCAAAATCGGTTCTGCTTTCAAGTATTCGCAGATCAATCGCAGAACAGTTGGGAAGATCGATGCGCCGGAATTTTTTATCACTTATTCCCAAACTTCTCTGCTCCTGGCAGAGGCTGTGCAACGCGGCTGGGCAACCGGCGATGTAAAAGCATTGTATGAAGCCGGTGTGAAAGCAAATATGGCGCAAATGACCACTTACGATGTATCTGCCACCATTTCCGAGGCAACTCAGACTGCCTACCTGGCTGCAAACCCGTTTGTTGCTGCAAAAGCGCTGGAACAGATCAATAACCAGTACTGGGTATCCTCCTTCCTGAACGGTTCCGAAGCCTGGGCGAACTTCCGCAGAAGCGGGTTCCCTGTGCTGCCTGTCAACAATTATCCGGGGAAAGATCCTTCTGTTAAAGATTTTATCAAAAGGCTGGTTTACCCGGTACGTGAAAGATCTGTGAACGAAGCCAACTATAAAGAAGCAATAGCAAGAATGGGCCCCGATGAACTCGGAACGCCTATTTTTTGGGACAAATAAACATTACTAACCCTTAATTTTTCATTTATGCTAAAACAGAATCTGCTGGCGGGAGCGCTTGTGCTGCTGGGATTCACCGCCACAGCACAATCGATCTCTCCCACACCCGATCAGATCAAAGCCTACACCGCCGCATGGAAAGGCGAACGAATGCCCGACGGTCGCCCGAAAGTTTCCGACGCGATCCTCGCCCGATTGAAAGACATTTCCATGGAAGAAGCCTGGGGTGTGTTGCGGAACAAAGGCTACCACAACCAATTCGAGGGCGACTGGCAGCTGATCCACACCGACAGTACCATGACCGGCCGGGTAGTAACCGCCCAGTATGTGCCCTCCCGCCCCGATTTACAGGATCTGGTCAAAGAAACGGGTAAAAAAGAGGGCCGCGTGCAAACCGGCGGTACCAACTCCTGGCCGATCGATGTATTGAAAGAAGGCGACGTGTACGTAGCCGACGGTTACGGGAAAGTCGCCGATGGTACCCTGATAGGAGACAATCTGGGCAACTCTATTTACGCCAAATCCAAGCGTGGGGTTGTGTTTTACGGGTCTGTACGCGATGTGGAAGGGTTAAGTGAAATCAAGGGTTTCAATGCGTGGATGAAAGGCCAGGACCCTTCTTATATCCAGCAAATGATGCTCGTCAATATCAATACTCCGATCCGCATCGGCCGGGCGATCGTGCTGCCGGGTGATGTAGTACTGGCCAAGAAGTATGGTACCATTTTCATCCCAGCCCATTTGGTTGAAGAACTCGTACTGACCTCGGAAGTAACCGCATTGCGTGACGAATTTGGTCACCTGCGCCTGCGTGAAGGCAAATACACGCCGGGAGAAATCGATACCAAATGGTCGGATGCGATTCAAAAAGATTTCCTTAACTGGGTAAACAACTACCCCGGCAAGCTGCCGATGACGAAGAAGGAATTAGATGATTATTTGAAGGAACGGAATTATTGAGGTCGGCGGGGATTAGTGGCTCATTTGTCGCCCAGAACTCCTCCGTTTGGCACCCTGAGCGTACCGGGCCGCCGGGAGGTCGAAGGGGCGTGTACAAAAGCGGCTAACATGCCCTTGTCACCCGGAACTCCTCCGTTTGTCACCCTGAGCGTACCGGGCCGCCGGGAGGTCGAAGGGGCGTGTGAGAAGCGGCTAACATGCCTTGTCACCCTGAGCGAAGCCGAAGGGACGTGTACAGAAGCATCTAACATGTGCCTTCGACTGCGCTCAGGCTGACAGAAAAACTAAGGTGACAAAAAAACGCAGGGTGACAAGACGAAATACATCTTAAATCATACAAAAACGAACGATATGAAAAGCATTTTAAACGAAATCATTGCGGGTAACAAAAAAGTGGAACAGGCTGAGAAACAGGCGGCCATTGCGGAAATCAACAACCCCGCAACAAAACCAAGCAGACGTAACTTTTTACGAAACTCTGCCCTCGGCGGGATTGCGCTGGGTGGCTTTATGTCCATGTCGACCGAGGATACCATTGCACAAGCGACCTCGAAAGTGAGCCGGGCTTCGAAACCTTCGGATCTGAAAATAACCGATCTCAGGTATTGCATTGTTCAGAATGTGGGCCGCACGCCCATTATCCGCATTGATACCAACCAGGGAATATATGGTCTCGGAGAAGTGCGCGACGGCGCCGACGAGCGTTATGCATTGAGTTTGAAAGCACATTTGCTCGGCCACAATCCCTGTAACGTCGAGCAATTATTTAAATCGATCAAGCAATTCGGCTTCCACGGGAGACAGGCCGGTGGCGTTTGCGCTGTTGAAATGGCACTTTGGGACCTCTGCGGAAAAGCTTACGGCGTTCCCTGCTGGCAGTTGCTGGGCGGCAGGTATCGTGACAAAGTAAGGCTGTACGCAGATACCCCCGAGTCGAACGATCTGAATGAGTTTAAAGAGAAGATCAAATTCCGCACGCAGGACCAGGGCTACACCTGGCTGAAAATGGACGTTTCGATCGGTATGCTGCGCAACAGTGAAAATGCGGTCGTCAACAATAAATTCTGGGGCGGCGGCTTCTCGCAGTGGGCGGGGGATTACCATTCTTACGCCAATACCAAACACCCTTTCACCGCCATTCAGATCACTCAAAAAGGACTGGATGAAATGGCGAGGGTTGTGGAAGATGTGCGTAGTGTGATCGGTTACGAAATTCCACTTTCCACCGACCATTACGGGCATTTTGATATCAATAACGGCATTCGGCTCGGAAAGGCGCTGGATAAATACCGCCTCGCGTGGCTGGAAGATATGGTACCCTGGGAATATACCGATCAGTGGAAAACGATTTCGGACGCGCTGGAAACGCCCACGCTGACCGGCGAGGATATTTATCTCCGGGAAGGTTTCAAAGCCCTGATCGAAAAGCGTGCGGTAGATATTGTGCATCCGGACCTGGCTTCGTCGGGCGGTTTGCTGGAAACCAAACGCATTGGCGACTACGCGGAAGAGCACGGAATCGCGATGGCGATGCACTTTGCGGGAACGCCGGTAAGTTTTATGGCTAATGTACATTGCGCAGCGGCGACCCAGAATTTTCTTGCATTGGAACACCATTCTGTGGATGTTCCATGGTGGGAAAGCCTGGTGAAAACGACCGACGGACGCAAGCTGATCGACAAAGGTTATGCGCCCGTGCCGCTGGAAGCGCCGGGACTGGGCATTGAACTCGTTGACGAAGAGGTCAAAAAGCATTTGAACCCGAAAGACAAAAGCTTCTTCGCCCCCACTCCCGACTGGAACGATAAACGCTCGCACGACCGGCTTTGGAGCTAATCAATATGGTAGCCGGACATTCAGGTCCGGCTATATCATATTCCTCATTTCTGACAGCTGTTCGCTGTATTCAACAATACCAACCTGTTTTTTAAAGAAGAATTAGTGTTTACTTTACATAAGCGATGTTAGCTTTTTCGACTTATGATCTCTTATTTAAAGAAAACCTTTCCCAATTCTTTCAATCCGCAGACGATACTTTTCTTCTTTCATAATTTTTTCATCAACGTCGGCACTACACTGGTTTACGTTTCTGCCAATGTCCTGCTGCTTGAAAATCACCCCGAATACTCACTTCCGATTGCATATATAGCGGCTGCGCTGGCGGTGATGGCGGCCGGGAAAATATATGAATATTTTGAACATCACCTGCTGCTCAAACGACTGAGCCTGGGCACGATGGTTTCGTCCCTGTTCATGGTTTTGGTGGTCATGGTATTGCTCTGGCTGGGCCACGGAATCGCGACTGCTATTGCTGTCATGGTCGGTTACCGGATCATTTATCTGCTGATCAATCTTGAATTCTGGGGACTTTCGGCGCTTGTTTTTGATGTACGCCAAAGTAAGAGGCTGTTCAGCGTGATCGGTTCGGGGGATATGCCTGCAAAAGCGCTGGGTGCTGTTTTAGCAGTGCTGATCCACTCCCCTTCCGTGCTCATGATCCTGCTTGTGATCTCGCTGATTTTCTTTGCGTTAGCTTTTTACACACAGTTACTTACATTCAGATTTACTGATATTCCGAATCCGCATCACGCACGTCCGCGGCAGGTTTCCGAGTCCGATTCCAAGATCATTCAGAAATATTTCGGCGGCAACAAATTGCTGACTTCGCTCTGCCTGGGAATGGTAGCGATCGCAGCGGCTGCGACGTGGATCGAGTACCATTTTTTTGTGAATGTCAAATACAAATTTCACAGCCAGCACGATGTGATCGTGTTCGTGGGCACATTGCTGGCGGCTACTTACGGTATTTCGACGATTGTTAAATTGCTGTTTTCGGGTAAAACCGTCGAGCGTTTTGGCGTGAAGCTGACGCTATATCTGCTGCCTCTCACTACTATTTTCATCTCACTCGGACTGCTGATTTCTTCCTATTTCCGCAAAGATGAACCTTCGTTACTTTTCTACTACTGCGCTGCTTACTTACTATTCGAGCTCGTCAGGAGAACCATTTTTGACCCGGTTTTCCTTGTGCTTTTCCAGCCGCTTTCTACCAAGACCCGCTTGAAAGGGCATACTTTGGCCAAAGGATTATTTGAGCCAATGGGAATGCTGATCGCCGGTCTGCTGCTTTGGATCGTGTATTCTCAGCACCTGAGCAATATCAGCCTGACCTTCGACCTTTCGCTTTTGTTCGCGATCGTTGCCCTTTTCATATTCCGCAAAGCCTACGGACACTACATTCAGGAGTTGAAATCGGCGATCGGGAAGCGATTTATCAGAAGTGGTGAAATGCCCTCACCCGCCGAAGCATTGCCTATCATTACCGAAAACCTTAAAAGCGAGCGTAAAGAAGAGGTATTGAATGCGATTGAGTGGCTGGCTAAAAACAAGGTTTCACTGTTTCGCAAGAATGTGGATCTGCTACTTCAAAATCCTGCGGTACAAGTTCGGCTGAAAACCTTGCAGACGCTGGCCACACTTGAAAAGCCGGAGTTATCTGCCTCTTTTGTTCATTACATCGAAGCCGAACCGGACACGGCCTGCCAGACGCTGGCTGTTCGCATTGCCTGTTCTACCTCCCGCATTTCCGACGAACAGCTCGCCGGATTCCTCGCTCACCCGGATCTTGATATCGTCAAAGGCTGCATCATCGGCTGCTGGGAAGCTGGAAAAGCATTGCCGCTCGTCCATGGTACCCTACGTAAAATGTTCCTTTCAGCATTGGACGCACAGCAGCTAGCGGCGCTCGAATGTGTGAGAATAATCGGTATTCATTCCCACGAAGAGCACATTAAGAACTGCACAAAAAACGGTAGTCCGCAGGTACGTAATCTGGCTTTGGAAGTTGCAGCAGGCTCGGGATCTGCCCAATTATTACGCGAATTGAAACCGATGCTGAGCAGCTCACTGTCGCGCCCAACCGTTATCGCCCTGATCAAATCGGGCGATTCCGGGATAAGAATTGTGGAAGAATGGTTGCGTAATGACGAGTCAGGCGAGCATATCAGCATACTCATTAAAGTGGCTGAACGCACCAAACACGAATTTATACTTCAAATACTTTTTGACCTAATTAAAAATATCTACCTGAATAAAAGTTCAAATAATAAAATAAGTATAGATACACGGTATAAGATCGATACTTTTATAAAGCTAGACGCATTGAAAGTGCTGACAAACTATTTGTTGGTCGCTGATTATAAAGAAGTTGTAGCCACTTTCGTTGAGCAGGACCTGGTACATGCGTCACTGCTTCTATCTGGCATCGATGATACCAATGCTGACAAATCCTGGAATGAGTCGCTGGAATATGAACTGGAACTGACCGGGCAGCGGCTGTTTTACCTTTTCATGATGCAATATGATAAGGATTCGGTGCAGAATGCGTGGCGCGGGATCCGGCATGCGAGTAAGGAAAAAAGGGCTAATTCGCTCGAAATGATCGAGAGCTTACTACCACGAACACTGTACCCGGCTTTGCACGCGATATTTGAAAATATACCTGTTCAGAAAAAACGCGACGCGCTGCGGCAATACGTCGGAAATCAGGAAGCTGTCGTTTCGATCATCCCCTACATATTAACCCACGCTGATCACACTTTTACAAGCTGGACAGTCGCATTGGCGATCCGGCAGTTTGATCCGCAACAACACGATCCGGTGAGTTTGCAGCTTCTAGCCAACCACCCGTCTCGCCTGATCAGGGATGCAGTCAGTGAAAAATTTGCGCAGCTGGCACTTGATCCGAACCTGAAATTCAGCACTAACATTCCTATGAAACATACAGAAAGCACGCAGACTATCTCCGAAATGGAGCGCGTGATCGTACTAAAAAGCACGCAGCTATTTTCCCAAACTCCCGAGAATGTGCTGAGCTCGATCGCACCGATTATGAAAGAGGTGACGTACAGCGAAGGCCAGCAAATCTTCGCAAAAGGCGATCTGGGCGATTCCATGTATATCATTTACACCGGTACGGTCGGGATTTACGATGGTAAAAAGCAGCTCGCCTTGTTCGATAAGGGAGAGATATTCGGGGAGCTGGCATTGCTGGATACCGAGCCAAGATCGGCAACTACGATCGCGGAAACCGATGTTTTGATCTTCCGCATTGATCAGGAAGATTTCTTTGAATTAATGGAAGAACGCGACGAGATACTGAGGAACGTTCTGCGGATTTTGTGCCAGCGGATCCGGGTTCAGAATGAGAAAATGCGGTTGCAGGGCTGATATTCTAATTTCAAGCCTCCAAAATCCTTCTGATCGAATTAAGGTGCGCCGCTTTTTGCTGATCTCGTCTTTCCCCCTGGGAGGTGGTCCAATAGGAATGGGATTCGAAAAACCGTACCTGGGTTTGATTCCATTCCGTTACGCTGCTCACCATTTCGCGCGCTTTCAGTTCTTCGAAAAGACTGGCGGAAACAGGCTCAAAATCCGCCCGACCGAGATAGTCAAGGTCCGCGTCACATAGTATGCATTCCAGCTGATTTTGAGGGATTTGCGGAACTTTCGTAGCAAGGATCAGACCGCAGATCTTATCTATCTCCGCATTTGAATAGTCAAAATCCGGAAGCACTTTCCGAGCGATCACGCAACTTTTCTCTTCGTGCCCTTTATACACATTCATAAAACCGCTATCATGGTAGAGCGCGGCGGTTTCGAGTATTTGTAAACTTTCCTGATCGGCAACCCCTTCCAGCTCTGCGATTTCCAATGCAGCATTCACCACGTCGAGCGTATGGTGCAGACCGTGGTAGTAAAGCTCCAGCGGCAACCCGGTCCGCATTTCTTCAATGATAAATTCTCTGGCTTTTTCAACATCCATATTATTCCAGAACTTCGTAGATCATAACCGGATTTTCCTTGTTTTTGAGGTTCATTTCTCCAACCGGATTACATTGAAATGCCTCTTTAATCAGCTGATAAGCCGCTTCTGCAACCACAACCTGGCCTGGTTTTGCGATAGATTGCAGCCGCTGCGCCACATTCACCACATCGCCGATCACCGTATAATCCAGCCTTTTTAATGCAGCCGAACCAATATTGCCCGAAACCATTTCACCCGAATTGATACCGATAGAAACTTTCGGCAGGTACCCCGACTGATCCGATAATTCTTCCTTGAAACCATTAATATGATTCCGCACAGCGAGTGACGATTCAACCGCTCTGTCCAGGTGATAATCGCCCCGAAACACGGCCATTACGGCGTCTCCCATGAATTTATCGACCAACCCACCCTGCGCGATGATCTCTTTTACCATCACATCGAAGTACTTATTGATCAACTTCACCACCCTGTCGGGCGGCTCTTTTTCAGAGATCGAAGTGAATCCGCACATATCCATAAATACCACCGTACCGTTGATAGTCTCGCTCGTCATCAGCGACTTTTCAAAGGTATCCTGGGTCATAAATTGCAGCACAGAAGAATCGACGTACATGCGCAGAATGTCATTTTCACGTACTGCTTTTAGCGTTTCTTTCAACTGGGCCACATAATGGAGCGTTTTCTCCATCGTCACTTCCAGGTCTTTGAAATCGATAGGCTTGGTCAGGAAATCGAATGCGCCGCGGTTCATCGCCGTGCGGATATTATCCATATCCCCGTAAGCCGAAACGATCACCGATTTGAGGATCGGACTGATCTCTCCAAGTCGGATTAGGAGCGTCAAACCGTCCATTTCTGGCATATTGATATCGCTGAGAACCATATCGATATCCGGATTTACGGCGAGTACTTCGAGGGCCCTGAATCCATTTTCGGCAAACAAAAACTCGTATTCCTGTTCCCGGATCTGCCTCCTGAACTTTTGCTTGATCAGCAGCTGTAAATCCGCCTCATCGTCCACTACCAGTATTTTGGCTTTCATAAAATGCTGAGCAATTTCTCTTTTAATTCAACAAAATTGACGGGTTTCGTCAGGAAATCGTCCGCGCCGAGCTGCATCGCCTGATCGTGGTTTGCGCTATCTCCGTAGGCTGTGATCATCATCACCTGGGGCGGGGCCGCAGGATGGTCCGTCCGTATCTTTCTGAGCAACTCAATCCCGCTCATGCCGGGCATATTGATATCCGAAAGGATCATGACCACTTCGGAAGGATGCGCTTGCAGATAGGAAAGCGCTTCTTCGCCCGAAAAAGAGAACGAAAACTGGAATTGACCGCTGCGTATTTCCTTCCTGAATTTTTGTTCAAAAAGTGACTTCACGTCTTCTTCATCGTCTACAACCAGGATTTTCATAGTATTCAGTTTTAAACTGCAAGTGCAAATTATGCCTCCTGCGTTTCGTTAATAGGGATCGTGATGCGAAATTCCGTCCTTTCACCCGGCACAGATTCTACATCGAGCACGCCGCCGTGGCCATTTGTGATAATATCGTAGCTCATGGATAGCCCAAGTCCGGTGCCCTGGCCCGTAGGTTTGGTAGTAAAAAAAGGCTGGAATATCTTGGCTTTGACGTGCTCGGGCATTCCCGTACCATTGTCGGTTACGCGGATATATAGTTTGTTGGCAAATTTTTTGGTACTGATCTTCACTTCCGGCCGGTAATCACCTAGATTTCCTTCCTCGATCAACTTCCTTTTCTTATCCGCCACTGCGTAAAATGCATTGGTGAAAAGATTAAGGAAAACCCGGCCCAGATCCTGCGGCAGCACATTTATCTTTCCTATTGTCGGGTCAAAATCAGTGACGAGCGCGGCATTGAACTCCTTGTCCTTCGCCCGCAGTCCGTGGTAAGCCAGGCGCATATATTCGTCAGCCAGCGAGTTGATCTCCACCGGCTCCTTCTGCCCCGAAGATGCCCTTGAATGCTGTAACATCCCTTTTACGATCGAATCTGCGCGCTTTCCGTGGTGCGTAATCTTCTGCTGGTTCTGGCTCAGATCGGCGATAATTTCTTTGATATATTCCTTGTCCGAGTCGCCCAGCGCAGACTTATCAATTTCCTCTTCCAACTCCTGACAAAGCTCCACCGAGACCTCCGAAAAGTTATTGACAAAGTTGAGCGGGTTCTGTATTTCGTGCGCAATTCCAGCTGTCAGCTCTCCCAGGGATGCCATTTTTTCGCTCTGTATCAGCTGGTTCTGGGTGGATTTAAGTTCTTCGATCGTTTTTTGAAGCTCCTCCTTTTGTAAAGTCAGCTCATAGGTGCGCTCGCTCACCAGGTATTCGAGCGACTCTTTCTGCGCCTTGCTCGCCTGCTCCTCCCGCAGCCTGTCTTCACGTTCCTTTTGGAGTACCTTCATTTGCTTCCTGGCATAAAACCAGATAAAAAAACACAGCACGAAGGCGAATGCGACGGCTATATCGAAACCGCTGTCATATTTTTTATAGAAATCAGGAGATAATGCGCGGGTAGCATCCCGGATCATGCATAGCCCTATAAATGGCAATATGGTCTGCGCAGTTGCGCGAAGCGTTTTGAAAAAATCGTCGGTGAATATGACGACTATGATCAATACCAGGAACGCGTTCCAGATCCAGTTGAACCAGTGCGGTGTCTCGGTAGCGTAGAAAACTGCCACCAAAGCGATGCTGGTGTACCTGCCGATCACCAGTCGCTTGTCCCATTCAGGATGTTGCGTGGCGGTTTGTAAAGAAGTCCGGATGTATTGGATCAGGAAAAAGGAAACGAGGAAATAATCCATGCAAGGCAGGGTGACTGTTTATTCTTTCGGAATAAAATGATTGTGCAGCAAAGTAAATATTTTCCGTTAAATAACCCATTCAGCTGCAATTACCCTAAATCCCTAAAGGGACTTCTGCGATATACATGACAGAAGCAAAAGCCCCTCCCAGGGGTTTGGGGTGGGGTCACGCTTTGGCGTAGACTTCGTTCTTTATCAGTTTCATATTGTTCAGCTGAGGGATCGCCAATACCTTACTCCTTGGCACAACTCCGCGGGTGATCCAGTTTTGCACCCTGCTTACTTTGAGATGATGGATTCGGGAATATTCGGAAATGGTGATCCATTCGTGAAGATCGTATTCTGCTCCTTCAACAACTATTTTCACGTTTTGCAGTTGCTGTAATTCATTCAGAGCCTCTCTGATTTCTGCGATTTTTTGCCTGGCGCTGTCCTTAATGTCTTGCCAGAATGGTTTCAACTCACTCTTCTCAGAATCTGTCAATGCATGATACCAATCAGCAAATTCAGATCTGATGACCGGAATATCTTCTTTCCCGGCACTTTTCAGCGCAGCCACATATTGGTCTACCTTAGTTTTGAAATCTTCTCTCATAATTTCCTATTCAAAATCACTCAATGACCGTAACATTTCTCTCAGTCTGATCGCTTCTTTTATCAAGTCATTAAACTCTTCATCAGGCAAATCTTCCAGCGGGATCAATAAATCGATTTCTAGCTCGGCTAATCTGGTAGTGATGATTTCAATTAATTCCTCTTGCCTGGACTTTTTTGCCATATATAGTGTGTAATTATCCTCAAACATAAAGACTGTAAAGTTTATATACAATAATTACTGTATACAAACTTTACATTGTCGCGCTACATGCACAATGCGCACTTTCGCACAAACGTGTCCGAATACGAACGAAAATCAGCAGCTCACTACATTTAATCAGCTAATAAACAAGATCTTACAAAACTGGCATATATTTTATACCTAGAACTATGTAATGCATTGTACTATCAGTTAGCCATAAAATTTCAATCCTACCGATTCAAACGTCTGCCCTATGTTCCAAAATTATTTCAAGATCGCCTGGCGCAACCTGCTCCGCAACCGCGCGTTTTCTGCTATCAATATCGTAGGACTGGCGATCGGGCTCTCCTCCTGCATGCTGATCAGCCTGTACGTGATCGACGAACTTAGTTACGACCGTTTCAATGAAAAGGCAGACCAGATCGTTCGCGTTGTTTTCAAAGGCTCGATGATGGGTGGAAAATTCAATGAAGCGCACGTCATGCCGCCGACCGCAGCTGCATTAAAAGCGGATTACCCCGAAGTACTGGAATCTACACGCCTCCGGCAGGGAGGCTCACCGGTCATTTCCATGCACGATAAACTGTACACTGACAACAGGTTAGCATACGTCGACCTCAATTTCTTTCAGGTTTTCACGCTGCCCTTTTTATCCGGAAACAGCGAAGCTGCCCTGTCAGACCCGAATGCGATCGTGATCAGCGAATCGCTGGCGCGGAAGTTTTTTGGAAATGCGGATGCCGTAGGCAAGTTGCTGACATTCAAGGGATCGAGCGACAAAGCCAGGATCGCAGGCGTTTTCAAGGATATACCCCGCAATTCACATTTCCGGTTCGATATTTTTGCCTCACTCGTCAACTCGGCAGATGCGAAATCAACTTCGTGGATGCAATCCGAGTTCTTCACTTACCTGGTTTTGCCAAAAGATTATGATTACAAAAAGCTGGAAGCCAAACTGCCTGCGACAGTGGAAAAATACATGGGGCCGCAGGTTCAGGTTGCGTTTGGAATGAGTTTCAACGAGTTCCGTAAAAAAGGAAACGTGATCGGACTGTACTTGCAGCCGCTTACCGATATTCATTTGAAGTCGGATTTTCAGTACGATCTGGGCGATAACGGGGATATCCGCTACGTGTATATATTCGGGGCGGTGGCGACGATCATGCTGCTGATCGCCTGCATCAATTTCATGAACCTTTCGACAGCCAGCTCTTCCAAGCGAGCCAAGGAAATCGGCGTCCGTAAAGTAATGGGTTCGGCAAAACGCGAACTGGTTTTGCAATTCCTTACCGAGTCGGTTCTGATCACGTTCCTGGCGATGACGATCGCGATCTTAATAGGAGTTGCAACACTTCCATTATTTAATACACTGGCGGATAAAGAACTGGCAATCAATATGGAAACCATTCCTGCAATTGTTGCTTACTTCATTCTGTTCGGTTTATTCGTCGGCTTTTTTGCAGGAAGTTACCCGGCGTTTTTTCTTTCCTCATTCAAACCAATATCTGTTTTAAAAGGCAATATCGCCGGCAGCCTTTCAAACGGGTCGAAAGGGTTTAGTATGCGCAGCGGGCTCGTTGTGTTTCAGTTTGGTATCTCTATTGTGCTGATCATCGGTACATTAGTGGTTTACAATCAATTGAGATTTATACAAAACAAAAAGCTCGGCTACGATAAGGAACAGGTACTGGTACTGCCCGAGACCTGGGCATTGGGCAAAAATCAGGAGGCTTTCAAAAATGAGCTGCTCTCCGACAGCCGCATAGCAAAGGTAAGCTTGTCGGGTTACCTGCCGGCCGGCCCTTCCTACAACAACAACTTCTCCATTTACCCCGAATCGCGGTCAACTGAATTGGTTAAATCGCTGCGTTATGATATTGACTATGATTATATACCGACGCTGGGAATGAAGCTGGTGGAAGGGCGGAATTTTTCGAGGGAATTTGGGACTGATTCTTCGGCGATCATTATCAACCAAACTGCCGCCCGGACCATGGGCTGGAAAGACAATGCGGTAAACCACATTATCCATAACACGCTCAATGGAGGGAAAAATCTGACTTATGTGGTAATCGGGGTTGTTGAAGATTTCCACTTCCGATCATTCCACGAGCCGATTGCGCCGCTGGTAATGGTATTGGGCAAAGGCTCCGGCACAATGATCGCCAAGGTAAAGACTGACGATATCCCCAGCCTCGTTTCCAGCCTTGAAAAAAAATGGAATGCATTCAAGCCTGATCTCCCGTTTACCTATTCATTCCTCGACGACCGTTTTAACGAAACTTACAAAGCGGAGCAGAAAACGGGCAAGATCCTGGGAATATTTACTGGTCTGACCATTTTCGTGGCTTGTCTGGGACTTTTCGGCCTGGCTACTTTCACCGCAGAGCAGCGTACCAAGGAGATCGGTGTCCGCAAAGTACTGGGCGCCTCGGTACCGGGCATTGTGGTATTGCTATCGCGTGACTTTATGAAGTTGGTTTGCATCGCCATGCTAATCGCCGCACCGGTCGCGTGGTGGGTTATGAATAAATGGTTGCAGGATTTCGCTTACAAAATTGAGATTACGTGGTGGATGTTTGGCCTGGCTGGCATTTTATCCCTGGCAGTGGCTTTACTTACCGTTTCTTTCCAATCTGTAAAAGCGGCGCTGATGAACCCCGTCAAATCACTACGGGCTGAGTAACCGGCGCTGATGTGAAAGTTGTATTTCGGTGTGGAATAATTATTTAAACGCTTTTTCTCATCACAAAATCAACAACTGAAATGGCACAAAATGCGGAGATAATCGAAGCGCTCAACGATCTGATCGTGATCAATAATGACCGACTTGCGGGATATGAAAAAGCCTATGACGAGACCAACGAAATAGAGAATGACCTGCGGGCGCTCTTCAATACACTGGGAGACCAGAGCCGCGTGCACGTGATCGAGCTGAGCGACGAGGTAGTAAGCCTGGGAGGCGAGCCGGAGACGGGAACGATGACCTCGGGCAAGTTATATCGGGTCTGGATGGATATTCGCGCTGTTTTCACGTTCGATAACCGACGGGCTGTACTTGAAAATGCCGAAGGAATTGAGGATGCCGCACGAAAAGCTTATGAAGAGGCGCTCAGATCCATGGAATTTCCTGCTGACATCAACCAAATGCTTTTAAGGCAGCAAAATGCGATCACCTCCACGCACGACACCATCATGAAAGAAAGGGATCGCCAGCGGGATATTCCGAAATATCCATTGACAACGTAGAAAAGCCGGTTCGTCCGGCTTTTTTTTTAGGCTTTGAGTTGATTGATAATCTTGCCTGGTTCCCAAAATCTGCGGACTTTACTCGTATCGATTTTTCTTCTCGCAATAGCCAGGTCGTATTGTTCCTGAACGGTAAGCCAGAATTCAGCACTGGTATTGGCAAATGCAGTAGA
Source organism: Dyadobacter sp. CY343 (assembly GCF_021390335.1). Taxonomy (GTDB): domain Bacteria; phylum Bacteroidota; class Bacteroidia; order Cytophagales; family Spirosomataceae; genus Dyadobacter. Next base: position 448,799 of record NZ_JAJUXK010000003.1, read on the forward strand.
GAGCCGGAGCGCCATTTCCGGGGTGACGCTTTGCTTTCCGTTGATAATGGCCGATAACGTTTTGCGGGTCACGCCAAGTCCGTCTGCAACTTCCCCGATGGTCAGTTTCTGATTAGTCTCCTCCCTGAGTCCTTCAATTGTTTCCCGTATCAATTCGCCCGGGTGAGCAGGGTCAAATAGTGCCATGATTTCTAATTAATGATAGTCTACATAATCTACGTCAAAGACGTTTTCACCATCAAACCGGAAGATAATCCGGTAGTTTCCCGTAACGCGTACGGAATAAAAGCCTCGCAGGTTGCCGCTCAGCTGATGAAAATGATAGCCCGGCTGATTCATTTCAACGGGACTTCTGGCGCTGTCTAAACGCGTCAAAATGAGCCTGATCCTGGCGATTTGCTGATTTGGTAGTTTCGATCTGTCTCCTTTTTGTGCGTATAGTTCCAGCCCTTTATGTTTGAAAGTAACAATCATAAACGCTGTATAACATGTAACGTTCCAAGTTACAGTAAACATTTCAAAAATAAATTTTTAATTTCCTGTAACCTTTCCCAGTTCCCTCAGTTATCACGTCAGAATCACCACAAAAAGAACCGACTGCTTGAATACGCTCACCGATAATTCACTGATGTTACGGGTAAAGGCCGGCGATCTGGATAAGATGGGCTTGCTGTTTGAGCGGTACAACCGGCCTCTGTTCGCGTTTTTTTATCACATGACACATAAAGCCGACGCGAGCGAAGACCTGGTTCAGAATGTGTTTTACCGAATGCTGAAATACAAGCATACGTTCACAGGCGAAGGTGAATTCAGGTCGTGGATGTATTATCTGGCGAGAAACGTGCTGAATGATTCGGTTAAGCAGAACAAAGGGTTGAACCACGCGGATATCAGCGATTTCGCTGACAGCCTGGGCGGCGGGATATTGGCCGATGAAGGGTTTGAAAAACAGCAGGACAAGGATTTACTGCACCAGGCTATGGGCGGCCTTTCTGCTGAGCACCGCGAAGTACTCGTTTTGAGCAGGTTCCAGGAATTGAAATACGATGAAATAGCCAAAGTGCTGAATATCAATGAAGGTACAGTGAAAGTGCGGGTACACAGGGCTTTGGGAGAATTAAAAAAAAGGTTTTTCACTAATGAAAGCAGATAAAAAAATGCATTGCGAGCAATCTAAGGAGCGATTAACGGACTGGCTTCATAACCGGCTCAGCAAACCGGAACAGATGGAAATCAACAGCCACCTGGCCGAATGCGTGAGCTGCCAGGAAGAGTTCGCGGCTGACAAGCAGCTTTGGAATAGTTTGGGGAAAATCAATGTTCCCGAGCCACGCGAGTCGATGCGGGCCAACTTTTACACGATGCTGGATGAATTTAAAGAAGCAGAAAAAAGCGAAGCCGGTTTTTCGTGGCAAGATTTGGTAGATAGGATACGGAACTGGGTATTACCGCAATGGACTGTCCAGCTGGCATTTAGCTTACTATTGGTTGGTCTCGGCTGGGCGATCGGGTACAAAACCACGCAGAAGAAAAATCAATCAGCGGCTTATCAACAGCAAATAGAAACGCTGGCGGCGCAGGTTCAGGATATGAAAAGTACGATGATGTTGTCGCTGATCGAGAACCCTTCTGCTACTGAGCGATTGCGGGCGGTTGGTTATACCAGTGATATTGCGCAAGCCGACGAACGCGTGATAGATGCGCTTTTTGCCACACTCAATAACGACGACAACGTGAATGTGCGGCTGGTAACGCTGGAAGCACTGACCCAATATGCCGACAATCCGCTGGTGAGGAGCGGGCTGGTGAAGTCACTTTCGAAACAGGATTCGCCGATGGTACAGGCCGCGCTGGCTGATGTGATGGTGAAGTTGCAGGAAAAACGCTCTATCAAGGCTTTGAAGACCCTTTTGAAAAAAGAAGGGCTGGATAATCTGGTCAAGAACAAAATCGAGCAGTCGATCAGGGATTTATCTTAAATAACCATAATCAATCTGTTAGCCATGAAAATTCTTGCAATCCCCCTGCTGGCGGGAGCGGTACTTTGCTGTACCCAATCCCCGGCCCAAAAGCTGGAATTCAGCGACCACGTGAAGAAAGAGTTTACCCTTTCCCAGAATGCCGCCGGCAGTACGCTGGCCATTTACAATATCAATGGTTCTATCAAAGTAGAAGGTTACGATGGCGATAAGGTGATCCTGGAAATCGACAAAAAGATTACCGCGAAATCCAAAGAAGTGCTGGAAGAGGGTAAGAACCAGTTTAAAGTAGAATTTGATCAAAAGGCGGACAGTATCATCGCCTATATTGCCGATCCTTTCGATTCTCGTCCAACCAGAGGCCGCAAGAACTGGAATGGTCCGAAGATCGAGTACCATTTCGAGCTGAATTTCACCGTCAAAGTCCCCTATTCGCTCAACCTGCAGGTTTCAACTGTTAACGGCGGCGACGTGACCATCTATAATGTGACGGGCGCACTGGGCGTGAACAATGTGAACGGGGCGATTAAAGTTGCGAATGCAAAGGGGGCGGCGAAGGTGAGTACGGTAAATGGAAATGTAGAAGCCAACTTCGTGACTTTGCCTCCCGGCGAATCAGATTTTAAAACTTTAAACGGGGATATTAAGATTACTTATCCCTCGGCACTTTCGGCCGATTGCCAGTTTAAAAGTTTTAACGGGAAGTTTTATACAGATTTTCCAGCTGAACCGCTGCCTGCCCGCGTGGTGAAGAACCTTGAAACGAGCAACAGCAAGACCGTTTACAAACTCAATACGGAAACGTATATCCGCATTGGTAAGGGCGGCCCGACCTACAAGTTTGAAACATTTAACGGCAATATTTATCTCAAAAAGCAATCATAAATAAAATGAAAACCAAGCAAATTTTAGCCCTCGCACTATCGATTTCCCTGTCACTTGGAAGCACTGCACTACTGGCGCAAAACGATCCCAAAGAGACGATCACAGTCCCTCTTTCCGATCCTTCCAAAGCCGGCTCGCTGAAAGTAAATCTGCTGAACGGATCGATCCGGATCAGCGGGTATGCGGGGAAAGATGTGGTGATCGAAGCGACTTCCAAAGGCTCGGATAATTCAGATAAACCGAAGGACGAACAAGCTTCCGGAATGCGGCGGATCGTAGCGAGCAACGGTATCCAACTGACCGCGACGGAGGAAAATAATGCGATCACCGTGAGCACCAAATTTGTCAACAAAACGATGAACCTGCACATCAAAGTACCACAGAAATTTGGCCTGAAGGCGACGACGGTCAACGACGGAAATATCATCGTGGAGAACGTTTCGGGCGAGCTTGAAATTGCGAATGTAAACGGAGATATTACGCTCACCAACGTGGCGGGATCAGCCGTTGCCAACACCATAAACGGTGCCCTCAAAGCTACCTTCAAGACGATAGATTCAAACTCGCCGATGGCCTTTTCAACCCTTAATGGAAACGTCGATGTAACCCTGCCGGCCGCGGCCAAATTTGATGTGAAGATCAAATCTGACCGCGGGGAAATTTACAGCGACTTTGATATCAGCATAGACAAAAGCCAGCCCCAGGCTACGCGCTCCAAGCAAGACGGAATGTTCCAAGTGTCGGTCGAAGACTGGGTGAAGGGCAAGGTAAATGGCGGCGGCAGTGAGATCATGATAAAGAATATGAATGGCAATATTTACGTCAGAAAAGCCAAATAACAGCGGCTGAGATTTTGCCAGAAGAACGGGCCTTTCCCTGCGCCCAACGCTATTCAATCGTAGCGCCCAACTCGAAGAGCATTTTAGACAGCTCTTCGAGTTTTTTTGTTTTAACGGAAGCCAGAATCTGCTCTGAGGTCGCCTCGGCGGAAGCAATAGCTTCGGTCAAAATCTTCTTTCCTGCATTGGCCAGCTTCACATAACTCACCCGCGCGTCGCGGCTATTCGCCTCTCTTTTTACCATACCAAGCTTTTCCAAAGGCGACAAAAGCCGGGTAATTCCGGAGGCAGTTAGCCCCACTTTTTCGGCCAGATTGGTGCGTCTCAGCTTCTCGTCGGGCGCTTCTCCTAGGTGGTACAGGATCATAAATTCGTTCAGACTAATACCCAGCGAACTCAGTTTTGAATCGAACTTCTTGATAGTCAACGTCTGCGCGGTAGTGAGGTTTAGAAAGAATTTTAATGATTGAGATATAGCTGCCATATATTTGAAATGTACTTGATAAAAGGTTGATATATACTTGACAACTCAAATATATATCAAATAAATAGAATCGTTATCTTCTTATTAAACAATTATTTACGATTTGGAGAAATAAAAAGAATGTTTCACGTGGCACTTCTAGCCTGAATGTGCACGGAGCAGCTGGCGGTAGCTGTTTAGGACGCTGGACTTGGAAATAAACCCTAAAAATTCGCCGTTTGCCTTGACTACCGGAAGGTTCCAGGCACCGGTTTCATCAAACTTTTTCACCACGCTCACCACACTGTCGAAGTCACTGATCACAGCTGCCGGCACCTTCATTAGGCTCTCGACTTCCAGCAAATCGGCGGCTTCGGGATTGAAGAAAAGCGGACGGATATCATCAAGGGAAATGATGCCGGCCAACCGCTTGCCCGAGTCGATCACGGAGATCATATTGCGATGCCCTGTCCGAACTACTTCCGCCAGTTCCTCCGGGGAAGCGTCGCGCCGGATCACCTGCACATCCTTGTCGATGAGGTCGAGGATTTGGAGGAGCGACAGCAGGTTCCGGTCGTGTTCGCGCGTAAATATCTTTCCCTGGTCGGCCAGTTTTTCAAGGTCGGGCGAAACGGATGAGAACCATTTTGCCATAGAAAAGGAGATCACAGACACGACCATGAGCGGGATAAAAAGGTCGTAGCCGGAGGTTGATTCTGCGATCAGGAATATGGCTGTCAGCGGCGCGTACAATACCCCGCTCATCACACCTGCCATTCCTACTATCACGAGGTTATTGGTGGGCACTTCGGTCATGCCGAGCTGTACACAGAGTAGCGCAAACACATACCCCAGCGAGCCGCCGGCGAAGAGCGAGGGCGCAAAGTTCCCCCCGTTTCCGCCACTGAAAATCGTGATGGAAGCAGAGAATGCTTTGAGCAGACAGATCACCGCTACGAACACCAGAACCACCCACTCGCGGTACCCGATAAACCGGAAAAGACTATTCTGCATTACGTCGTGCATCTGCCCGTTCGTGATCGCTTTGATGGTGTCGTAACCCTCGCCAAAGAGCGGCGGATAGAGCACACAAAGTACCGAGAGAATTGCCCCGCCGAGCATCGCTTTTTTGATGCGCGACATTTTCAGATTCTGGAAAAAATGGTCCATTGCTTTTGCGATCAACACGTAATACCGTGCGTACAATCCACACAGAATCCCGAGTGCCAGGTAGTATGGAATGTTGTGGTAATCGAATGCATTTCGCGTCTTGAACTGAAACAAAACTTCTTCCTCTAACAGTATTTTCGAAACCAAGCTTCCGCACACTGCCGCTACGACGAGCGGGATAAAATCGGAGAAAACAACGCCGGTCAGCAGTATCTCAAAAGCGAACATCATACCCGCAATCGGTGCATTGAATGCGGACGCAATTCCGGCCGTGGCACCTGCCGCCAACAGCAACGTACGCTCCCGGTAATCGAGCTTGTAGGTGCGCGCGAAGTTAGAACCAATGGCGGCGCCGGTAACCGCAATCGGACTCTCTAACCCGGCCGATCCGCCGAGCCCCACCGTGATCGCACTCTGCACGATCTGGGAATACATTTTTACAGAAGAAACAATACTTGAATTTTGCGCGATCTCATAAAGTATCGCCGCAATGCCTTTCCTGTCCTGCCCCTTAAATACGAAGATGACGACGAGTGTGGTGATTACGATACCAAGGAAAGGAAACAGCAAATAGAAGAGAATCTGGCGCTCAAAATGGACCTTGTACGTGATGATATAGTGAATGTAATGGACCAGCTCTTTCAATAATACCCCGGCCAACCCACAGGTTATCCCCACAAGCATACCCGAAAGGATCAGGAACTGCGTACGGTTCATCACACTTTTCAGCCAGAACAACAGGATCTCGTAACTCCTCGCTTTTTTCAGGCTGTACCTGGTGAAGTCTCTTCTGTATCGTAAAAAGTTATAGAATTTCTTGATATTGATCTTATTCACCAGCTCAATGTTTTGGGGTCAGTGCGCACGATTTGTAGCGTCGTATTCAGGATTGGGAAAAGTAACAGCTCGTCCTAAGTGGCTGCAAAACATGTTCCCAGGCGAGGCGAAATAGGGTGATTCAAGACAAATATCAAGAAGAAATGAAATATCTGTTTAAGAAAGAAAATCTAACGATGTTCAATTATCTGAATATCAGTAATATTTTAGATCGTAACAAAACAGAAAAGCCCACCATTTTCAAGGCAGGCTTTTCTGTGTTCAAAGGATTTGGCCTCAGTTAGCTCTTGCAAGCTGCACTTCCAGTCTGATATCGACGTTCTTTTCGTTGTTGTTATACCTGGAACCGTAGCCACCGTTACCAATTCCGACGCCCATTCCTCCACCCATTCCGATACCGCCGCCAAGACCAATGCCGATCCGCGGGCTGAATCCTGATTGTGAAGATTGACCATCGACCTTAATGCTTACACCCAGCATGGAAGTTTCCCGCGCATTCACTGCCATTAAAGCGAAAGGAATCACAATTTGCTCGGTCAACTCTCCGTCACGGTCCATGGTAATGGTAGATTTGATACTGCCGTCGGGAGCGACGAGATTGATGAAATGCTGCCCGCTTTTATCTTTCCATACTGCTTCTTTGTTATAAGAATCCAGAAGCAACCCCAGTCCCAGGCTATTTGGAAGATCGGTATCGATCCTTTTCAGCGCCTTCCTGTCCTCCTTCATTACCACCGGAAACAACAAGGAATAGGCTTCTTTTTTCTGTCCTTCCGGGCTGAATGCGATCTTCAATCCGCTGCTCAGGATGTTTTGGATCGTGGACGGGTCTTTTGTCTTTAATGTGATATAAACAAACTGATCGTCATTGATAATCCCGTAACGTAGCCTCGACCGCTGGTCTTGCTGGTCGGGCTTCACCCCATCCGCGTACGAAAAAGGTGCATTCCACTTGGATTCATAAGTCATTGTTTTGGATGAACTGCATCCGAAAAGGGCCACTAACAGCAGGATAATTGCACTGTTTTTTATATTTCTCATTTTGTTGGTTGAAACGATTTTTAATATACCTGATAAACGAATTCCTGCAAATAATCATTACGATTACAGGAAACAAATCGTTGCAAAAAGGTTGTCAGACCAGCTGTGGTAACAGCATGCTTATTTTCTGGTGCAGCTTTTCAGGTTCAAATGGCTTGGAAAGTGTATCGTTCATTCCTGCTTCGTAGGCCTGCTGAATTTCCTCCGGCAATACTGTGGCTGAAAGCGATAATATCGGGGTAGTAATCTTCAATTCATTCCTTGCGAGGCGAGCTGCCTGAAAACCGTCCATTTCCGGCATTCTTGTATCCATAATAATGAGGTCAAAAATCTGTTTTCGCAGCGTCTCCACTGCTTCCCGGCCATTTACTACCACAGTCGTTTCAAGCATCCAGGCTCTCAGGTATTTCTTTAAAAGCAGTGCATTAATAGGGTTATCTTCTGCTACGAGCACTTTCCTGCCAGTAAATGGAGGTAGATTTTGAAACGAGATCTGCGTTTTTACCTCCTTAGTTTTCGGCTTGGCATCATTGAGGATCATCGTGAAAAAAAACTGGCTGCCGCTGCCCGTGCGGCTATTGACTTCGAGCTCGCTACCCATTAAACGCGCGAGTTTCTGCGAGATAGTCAGGCCCAGACCGGTACCCCCGTATTGATGCGAGATGTTTTCGGAAGCCTGCCCGTATTCAGAAAAGATATTGGCGAGTTGCTCGCCGGACATGCCAATGCCCGTATCTTCCACCATAAACCTGATCTTATGACCGGAGCTAACCGTCGCCAGATAGTCGATTTTTAGTCTTACCTCGCCTTTTTCGGTAAATTTCAATGCGTTTCCGACAAGGTTCAGCAAGATCTGGTTAAGCCGCATTCCATCTACCAGCACACATTCAGGCACAGCGTTGTCAATCTGAAATGTGAGACTCAGCTTCTTCTCGTCTGCCTTAAATTTCATCAGATCAACAATTGCTTTGGCGCTATCGCGCAGGTCGGTTGAGGTTGGTATGACCGAAAACTTGCCTTCATCAATTTTAGAAATGTCAAGAATATCATTCAATATATTCAGCAACGAACCTGACGATTGTTGCAACATATCAATCAATTCCTTCTGCCCGACGGTCATTTCGGTGGCTGCAAGCAAATTCCCCAAACCGATAATGCCGTTTAGCGGTGTGCGTATCTCGTGGCTCATATTGGCCAGAAACGCTTCTTTGCCCTTTCTCGCCTTGTCGGCTTGTTGCTGGGCGTTTATAAGGGCACGTTCATGCGCCTTTCGCTTTTCAATATCATGCAGATTAACAAACAGGAGTCTGTTTTTGAACATAATGCGCAATTCGAGCCAAACCGGTTGACGCAGCAGTCCATAAAACTGATCTTCGATTACCATGGTTTGCCCGCCAATGTAAGTCTTCTTCACGAGCACATCCCGCAGGGAAGAATTGAGCGGGTCGACGAGCAGATCCAGGATGGACACGCCCACCAGGCCAGTTGGCGAAATGCCGAGAATGGTTTCAACAGACGGATTAATCGAGAAGATCTTGCCACTGTCCGCCTCCACAGTGGCGATGATATCAGGGGAATTAGTAACAATCGTCGCGTAATTTTCGAGTAGTTTGTTCTTGTCCCTGATCTCCTTCTGGCTCCGCGCCAGCCTGATCAGCGAGTCGACTTTTGCATTGGTAATAAACGGATCGAGCGGCTTGTAGAGGTAATCAATTGCGCCGGTTTTCAATCCGCGCACAGCATAAGTAGTCTCTTTTGAAATAGCAGTGACGAATACGATCAGAATTTCTTTCGTCTTCGGGTTGGAGAGCAGGGTTTCGGCAAATTCAAATCCGTCCATTCCCGGCATTTGTACGTCCACCAGTGCTACCGCAATATCATTTTCCCAAACAATCCGTAAAGCTTCGTTCGGCGAGGTAGTCGCGAAAACCTCAATATCAGTCCTGTTCAGGATCGCTTTGAGTGAGATCAGATTTTCCTCCCGGTCGTCAAGCAGTAGTAATTTGGTATTTTCCATGGCTACACTCCGTTTGAATATATAATATCGTTGATTATTCTTGTAAAATTCGCCCTGTTGATAAGACGGTGGCCATGATACAGCTTGATCGCTTCTTCAGGCATACGCGGGGATTCGGCTTCGGCAGGATCCAGTACGTAGGTTGCAAACCCTTTTTCAGCCAAGACCCGCATTCCGAATGCACCGTCGGGACTGGAACCGGAGAAAAGGAAAGCAGCCTTTACCGGAATACCTGAGACTGCGGCAGACACAAACGCAGCGTCAATAGAGGGTCTGGAAAAAAAATCTTTATCAGAAAGATCGTAATAGAAGCGGCGATCGGGCCCAATCAGCAAATGGCAATCGGGCAATGCAAAGTAAACGTGCGCCGATCTGATCTCTTCAAGATGGTCCGGTTCGATCATTACCACTCCCGTTTTACGCCTGAACAGGTCAGGAAGCAAGGCTGTACTGGACTTGCCGCGATGCAATATAAATATGAGCGCACAGTCGGGCGGACTTGTCAATAGCTTCAAAACCTCCTCGAAAATCACCATACTCCCAAGGGAACCTCCGAGAAGCACCAGACTGAGCGGTTGTGATTTTGAAAATGTCCTCATTTTATTTTCTGGTAAATATTAAGCACGGTATCTACCACCCTGAAATTCTGTTCAATACCTGAATAACGCAGCGTTTCCCTTTTTCCCAGACAAAGAAACCCCAGCATGCTCAGACTTTCGTACAATAACCTGAATACGCGCTGCCTCAATTCGAGTGTAAAATAGATCATTACATTCCGGCAACTGATAAATTGGAATTCATTAAATACCCCGTCACCAGTCAGGTCGTGTAGTGAAAAGACTATGTTTTTGCGTATTTCCCGGGAGATAACCGCCTTATTGTAGGAAACGTGGTAGTAGTCAGAGAGCGAATTTTGTCCGTGGGCAAGCAGGTAGTTTTCCGAGAAGGTCCGGACATTGCTGAGTGTAAAAACACCCTCACGCGCTGCTGTAAGCACTTTGTTGTTCAAGTCCGTGGCGTAGATCAGAGACCTGTTGAGATACCCGCATTCTTTGAGCAAAATGGCCAGCGAAAAGGCTTCCTCTCCCGAAGCGCAGCCGGCTACCCAAAAGCGCAGCCCCGGATACGATTCCAGATAGGTAAAAACTTCACTTTTAACCCCAATAAAGAAATCGGGATCGCGGAACATTTCAGAGTAATTGACCGTCATTTCCTGCATCAGATCAAATACTATATCGCTTTCGGGTTCCAAATGCGAGATCAATTGCGGCAATGTCAGTTTGTTCTTTGTCAGATAGCGGCTTGCACGCCGCAGCAGCGACGGTCTGGCATAACCCGAGAAATCAAATCCGGAAGCATTTCTGATTTGCATGATCAATACTTCCAGATCCGGATATTCAAGTAAATTCATAATCAGGCGGAATGTAGCCAGACTTTGATGAGCGAAAGCAGCTTGTCAATATCGACTGGCTTCGAAATATAATCATTGGCACCCGCGGCCAGGCACTGTTCCCGGTCGCCCTGCATCGCCTTGGCAGTTACTGCAATAATCGGAAGCGAGGCCCAGCGACTGTGTGTCCGGATAATCTTTGTCGCCTCGATCCCGTCCATTTCCGGCATCATCACGTCCATAAGTACCAGCTCGATATCCGCATTTTCTTCCAGCTTTTCAATCGCTTCCCTGCCGTTCGTAGCAATTTCAATTTTGAAACCAGAATCCTCCAATACTGCGCTCAATGCAAATATATTCCGCATATCATCGTCGGCAACCAGTATTTTCCGGCCTACAAAAGCATGTTCCGAATATACCGCATTGGCTCCCAGATCTCCCCTTTTCTTGTCGGGCGCAGCAGGCACACGTGGCTGGAACTTTTTCAGAAACAGCTTCACCTCATCCAGCAGCCGCTCGTTGGATTTTTTAGTTTTAATTACAACAGGATGCGAATACTTCATTACCCGGCTCAGATCGGCCTGTGAAAGGTCTTCGGCTGTATTCACAACCACCGGCAGGTTACTCAGGTCCGGGTTTTGCTTGATCTCGTCGAGCAGGTCAAGGCCGTTCATATCCGACAACCTCACATCCAGGATGATCCCGTCGACAGATTCCCTGCTCAGTATACCGAGCGCCTCTTCAGCTGAATAGGCATACAGAACAAAAATGTTATTACTCGTCAAGAAATCGCCCAGGTACTTGCTTTGATACGCATCGTCTTCAATCAGCAGAATTCTTTGCTTTTCAAGATCCTTGCCTTCCAGTTTGAGGAGGTTAAATATATTCACGGCCGACTTCTGGTCAACCGGTTTTTGCATAAAACCAATCGCGCCGCCTTTCAGCATATCTGTGTCAAAATAATCGCCGGAAGAGATCGTATGGACTGGAATAAGCCGCGCGCGGGAATCTGCTTTCAATACTTTCAACACTTCATCGCCCGACACATCCGGCAGGTTCATATCAAGAATGATCGCGGTCGGGTTAAATGTTTTCACCAGTTCCAGCGCGCTTTTTCCGTCGATGGCCAGTTTTACTTCAAAACCTGCGTCAATTGCTTTTGCCGACATATCTGCCGCGAAAACCTCGTCGTCCTCGATCAATAGCAACCTGTTTTCTTTCAGCTGAGGAACAGCCTCAGGCACTGCTGCGATTGGAGCTGCCGTAACTGCCAGAACTTCTTCCTGCGCAGATTGGACCGGAATTCTGAGCGTGAACACGGAACCCTCGCCCGGCTCGCTTTTCAAAGAGATCGATCCCTTAAACAGGTTTGCCAGCTCGCGGCTTATTGAAAGTCCCAGCCCGGTACCGCCGTACTTCCGGCTGGTTGAACCGTCGGCCTGCTGAAATGCTTCGAAAATTGCTTTCTGTTTTTCGTAGGGGATACCAATGCCCGAATCAGCCACTTCAAACACATAATGGGTGGAATCCATTCCGATCGCAAGCGACACAGTACCCGGCGCGGATGTGAATTTGATCGCATTCGACAACAGGTTTCGCACGATCTGCAACAGGCGCACCTGATCTACGAATAGAACGTCGGGGCAGGAAGCATTTTTCTCTATCTTTAAAGTAAGTCCCTTGTTTTCAGCAACTTTGTGAAAAGTATTGGTTAGTTCCGCAAGAATCAGGCCGGTATTCACTTCCTCATTATACAGTTCAATTTTGCCCGACTCCACTTTGGCAAGATCCAGAATATCGTTGATCAACGTCAGCAGATCGTTGCCCGAGTTATAGATCACGGAAGCGTAACGCTGCTCTTCGTCATTCAATCGCAGTCCTTTATTTTCACCTAAAATCCTCGATAAGATCAGAATACTGTTCAGCGGTGTGCGCAACTCGTGGCTCATATTGGCCAGGAATTCACTCTTGAATCTGCCGCTTTTTTCGAGTTCGTCGGCTTTGATCTGTATCTGGTCGCGCGCGGCTTCGATCGTTCCTTTCTGTTCTTCAAGCAAAAAGGCTTTTTCTTCCAGTTCTGTATTGATCTGTTTTAATTCCTCCTGCTGTACCCGAAGTTCCTCCTCCGAAACCTGCAAAAGCGACGTTTGCCGCGTGAGTTCTTCGTTGGTCACCCGCAGTTCCTCCTGCTGACTTTCCAGCTCCTCGGCCTGCAACTGCGTTTTTTCTAGCAATTCATTGGCCACTTCGCGCGCGCGCGCCGCCATAATAGCAACAGCAACGCTGTCAGAGATCATTTCCAGTATCCTCACAACCTTGTGCCCTGGATCCTGCACATACCCGATCTCCAATACCGCTTTCACCTGGCCCTGGAACGAGATCGTTTTGATGAGAACCGCGCCCGGTCCTACCCTTCCCGACGAAGTTTTTAGTGCAAAATATTCCGGCGCAACGTCCAGTTTTTTAAGATCAACCTTATCTGCTACCAGCTGACCGAGGAATCCTTCCCCTATTTTGAATGATTTAATAAGCGAATCCTGCTCGGAAATGCCGTAAGTCGCAGCCAGTTCCATGGTATTTCCGGCGCGGGTTTGCAGGTACATCATGCCCACATGTGCGCCGGTCAGCTCGGCTAGCCTGGCGACCAGTTTCCGGGAAAGCGCCTCCAGAGTTGGCTCGCCGCGCACAGTTTCCGCCGACTTTACGGCCGCATCGAGTATCCAGTTCTTTTCCTGATCTTCCAGAGATAACAATTCCAGCTGCCTGTTCGCTTCCAGGGTAAGCTTTTCCGAAGCTATTTGCGCATTGTAGGTGCGCCGGATAAAATAATAGAGGAGTACGACCACAAAGAGGAATATGGACGATCCGATCAGAATGTATTGCTTTGCATCTGAGGAACTTACGGCTGCATTCTGCTCCCGCTCTGCCAATAATCCTTCCTCCATATTCTCGATCCGGCGGAAGTTGAAATCCAGTAGTGACGAAACGTTCTTCCCAGCCAGTACCAGTTTTCGGATTGTATCCTGGTCAAAATTTCCGCCCTTTAAAATGTCGTATTGCCTCCCCATCAGATCCATCCGGGTATGCAGCAATATTGAAAGCGAATCTACGCGCGTTGCCTGTGTCTTATTGTCCCGCACCAGTTTTCGCAAAACATCCAGCTCCGTCCAAACTTTCGTCACGGATTGTACATAACTAGTTTCGAAGGAACCGTGGCGCGTGAGTGCAAAGCCGCGAACATTGGCTTCGGACGTCAGCAGCTGATTTTTAAGTGAACTGGAAATGCGCATTACCTCCCTGGTATGGTACACCCAGCGAGTGTTTTCAAGCTGAATTTTAATCGCATTATAAGAGGTAACGCCGACAACCAGCACAAGAATTATGGAGAAAGCTGTCCCGAGGAAAACTTGTCGCTGAAAGGATAATCTCATAGAAATCTGAGGTCGTAGAATTGAGCCAGAGCTGTAATATTTTTGTGAATATCAGCAAAAAATATTCATTTCCAGCCTATTGGCCGCACCTAATCGGGAATTTGTCCCAGATTTAACTACAATATACGCCAAAAGTATTTCGACTTGGGTTAACAGATATTCTGGTGTTAAAAAATTAACAATAATATCATAGAACGTCTACCCATTCTACCAACTCCATATCCGGATCTACGATCACGCCCCGCGATTTTTTGCCTAATGTTTTGAATGCATTCATTACTTTCCGAAGATTCCGCCCAGGCTCGCTCAGGTCTTTTGCACCCGAAAAGAGCATGAACACAAAGGTACCGTCGGGCATTTGAACGGCGCGGTCAATATGCAATAAGGTTCCTCCCGGGATCAGCATTTCTTTGCCAAATTGTACCCGGTTTTCATTGCTATACAGGGACTTAATCTCTGTGCCTTCCATCAACCGACTGGCCGCAGCACGCATTTCTGGTGTTTCTTTTTGCGTTAAAATGCCTTCGCGCACCAGCTTTTCGAGCGTAATATCCAAATCAGCCGCGGTCTTCATCCTCGTGAACAGGTACTTCATTTTCTGGATCCGGTCGCGCTTGGCTTCGAATGTATTGACGTCGAAAATACGGTCGGCCATTCTGCGGAGCCGCATGGAGTCCGACCGGTCGTTACTCAATATTTGCTGCATTACGAACGGCCGCGCGTCCGACTTTGTATGCGCGTGGCTAGGCGGCGCATTGCCTTCCGCAATGGTATATACTGATATGCTTTCGTCCCATTCCGGCGTAAAATCCTGCCTGCAGAAAAATTCTTTCAACCAATTATTCACCTGCTGGCCCGTATTCCAGTTTCGCTCCCGTTTCGCGAGGATATACAAACGCTGCACCGGCCGGGTTAATGCGACATAAAGCAGATTCAGATTTTCGACCAGTACCCTCGTCTTTTCATCCTGATACTGCTGGGCCGCAACGGTATTTTCAAGTTCTTTCACCACCGAAACGAGCGAAGTTTTCAGACTTTTACCGGCATAAGTCGCGCTGTCAGGTACTTTAAATTCTTCATAATCAATACCTTCCAAATCCACCCAAAGCTTATCAAGTCTTGCATTGGGAGTCACTTTCCAGTTGGCATAAGGAATGATCACCACCGGATATTCCAGACCTTTCGACTTGTGTATCGTCGTGATCCTGATCGCGTCGGTGCCTTCCGGGATCGTGATCGAAAGCTTGTGCCTGGCAGTGTCCCAATAAGTCAGGAAATCGCCCAGGTGATTTGTTTTCCTGTTGCCAAACTCGTGCACCACGTCCAGAAAACGGAACAGGTATTCTGTCTCAAATTTGCTTTCCAGCAAGCCGAACTGCTTCATCAGCTGCTCGCTCAGTTCGAAAACCGAAAGCTGGCGCAGCCGGAACGAGGTAAGATTTATGTTCCATTTTTTGAAGTAGGTCAAAAAAGAATCAAGTCCCCGCTCTTCGCATAAAAGGCGGATTTCTTCATAATCAGCCGGCGCCGGACTTTCCTTTTTAACAACATGATGAAACAGATAAGCCGCTTCATAACGCGCCAGCCGGTGATCCGAACTGTGCAATACCTTCATAAAAGAGACGATAAAATGCACCGATCGCGAGTAGCTCATCGACAATGCATCGTCAGAAATCAGCGGATAACCAGCTTCCTTCATATAATTGGCCAGCGCCGCCGCCTCTTTCTTGCGCCGGCACAGTACCGCAATATCGCGCCAGTCAAAACCCTGCGTGCGCAAGTCCGCGACGAGCTCGATCGACCTTCTTACCATTCCGTCAGCTGCATGCTCTATCTCCGCTCCTTCGTCATAAGGATCTTTCATTTCCAGAAATTCCACTTCCACGTGGCCGCCGGTAGCCGCATTATCTGGTATTTCCTGCTGGAAATTCTGGTCGTAAACTTCCCTGATCAACGGATATTCGTTACCCAGCAGGTCGGCAACAAAACCGAAAAACTCATTATTGAATGCAGTGACTTCCCGAAAACTGCGCCTGTTTACTTTTAAATGATTGACATGCAAATAATTACTTACCGTATTCAACCGCTCGGCATGAAACGAATCGGAACCGAAGACCGTCGCCATCCTCTCCATTTGATTTTGCGCCAGATTGAGGATCAAATCCATATCTCCGCCGCGAAACCGGTAAATGGATTGTTTCGCGTCGCCGACCACGAGGTTGAAAAACCCGCCGGACAATGCATTTTCAATCAGCGGCAGCAGGTTGGCGAACTGTAACTTAGAGGTATCCTGAAACTCGTCGACCAGAATATGATTGTATTTTTCACCCAGTCTTTCAAAAATAAAAGGCACCGGTTCCCTGGCGACGATCTCGACGATCTTGCGGTTGAAGTCCGAGATATGGACCTGATTATTCTGCCTCAGCAATGCATCAAATTCCTTCCTTATCTCTCCCAGAAGCGATAACTGATAAATATGGCGGTCTAGCTGGTTGTAAAGCAGCACTTTCCCTGACTCGGCCAGCCGCGTATTTTCGATCTGGTGAAAGTAATTTTCCAGGTCTGTCCTGATCCCGTCGATCTCATCCCGGATCAGAAGCGCGGTTTTCCCTCCATACCAAACTCCCTCACCGATTGTCTTGTAAACGTAGGAATTGGGCTCACCCCACAGTTTTTTATTTTCTGATCTGTCTTTAAAATACCCAAAAATCCCCCTTCCGCTCTGATGGAAATCCTTTTCTGTTAAATGAACCGATTGGATCCGATCAAATGCATTGCGTGAAAGTTTCAGCATCGCAGCTTCCTGATCACGCACATAAGTCCGCATTCTGTTGCGAATGCTGATCCAATCCTCCATTTTCAGATCTTCCACCCGCTTCATCTGGAGGTAGCTCTGCTCATTCAGCAACGTGCCGGAAGTATCACGGATTTGCATGGGAAGCGTACCCCAGCTTTTGCCTTCTTCCGCACTTTCCCGATAAAATTTCTCAACAATATCAGTCAAAACCTCTTCCCCATCCTGCCCGATCCTGGATAGCAGCCTGTTTACAGCATCGTCGAGGAGGTCCGCATCAAGCTGCGTTTCGAATACGAAAGGAATTCCCAGTTCGTCGGTAAAACTGCTGATCAGCCGTTGCGTAAATTTGTCGATCGTCATCACCGAAAAATCAGAATAGCGGTGCATGATCTGGGCAAAAACGTTCTGCGCGCGCTCACCCAGCAGTTGCACGGCCGCCTCGAATAGCTCCCGGTCAGTTTCGGTATCGGGAAATAGCTCGGTAATGATATCCTTCATCATCGGATGAACAGCGTCCCCGGCAGACTGCTGTTCGGAGAAAATCCGCAACATCAGCAGGATTCGATCCTTCATTTCGTTCGCCGCCGCATTGGTGAATGTGACTGCCAGTATATGCTTGAAATAGCTTTCAGAAGTAGCGCTGAGGGCCAGTTTCAGGTATTCTTTGGTAAGCGTATAAGTCTTACCCGATCCAGCAGACGAACTATAAACTTTAAACACTTTGGGAAATTTTAGTAGAAAACAGAACTGAGCGCTGAACAATTTACACAAAAAAAGCAGGCTTACACCTGCCTTCCTGAACCAGTAAATCGGGAGTTCTTACAAATTGAAACGGATACCTGCCGAAAGGTTCGGGCTGAGGTAAAATGGCCTTGGCAGCAATTCAAGGTAGGTACCACCTTCCAGAAATACTGACATTCGGTTGTCGGGGATGTAATATTCAAACCCCGCCAGCGCTGAACCGCCCAATGAAATATCCTTCTCATGATTTCCATTCAACCTTTTTGGATAGGATCTGCGGCTATTGATCTGACCGCCCAAACCGTAGTAAACGTGAACTGCCTCCGAGTTGAACAGCGGCGTGTGCCACAGATAATGCACCTGAACTGAAACGCCCGTATTTTTATAAATACCTTCGTCGCCTCTGTACTTGCGGTCCTTGGACAGAATCCCACCGTAAGTCCCGATCGTCACGTCCAGTGCGTGTATATTATTGAAGTATTTCCGGATATTCACGCCGGTAGGTTCACCAAGCTTGAAACCTACTGCCCAGTTATCATATTGGGCCTGGGCAATTCCAAAAGATAGAATGCAGATAAACGTTAAGGCTAATTTCTTCATAATTTTAGTTGGATCGGGGAAGTTTGATGTGCTGATTATGCTATACTGTAACGTTTTTCTGTTGGTATTTCTTTAAAGAATCGATCAAAACTTCATTTTCTTTATTTGTACCAACTGTAATTCTCAAGCAACCTTGGCAAAGGTGCACCCGGGACCTGTCTCTCACAATAATCGTTTCGTTGATCAGATAATCCATGACAGCTTTTGCATCTTCAAACTGTACCAGTAAGAAATTCGCATCAGAAGGGTTAATTTTTACAACGATCGGCAGGTCAAGCAGGCTGGTCTCAAGCACTTCTCTTTCTTCCAGAATATCAGCGACCATATTGTCTTTCGCGGCAATATGCTCCAAACCCGCCAGAAGTGCCTGCTGGGCCGGCAAATTAATATTATAAGGTGGTTTTATTTTGTTTAAAATCCGTACCAGCTCAACCGACGCGAAGCACATTCCCACTCTGAGACCAGCCAGTCCCCACGCTTTGGAGAAGGTTTGCAGCACGACCAGGTTTGGAAATTCGTCCAGGCGGCTCACCCACGAAGGTTTGTCGGTGAAATCAATATAAGCTTCATCCACCACGACCAGACCGTTGAAACTATTCAAGATCGTCTCAATCGCGCTGTCCTGCATATTATTCCCCGTCGGATTATTCGGCGAGCAGATCCAGATGATTTTAGTATTTTCTTTTACCGCATTCAAAACCGCATCCACGTCGATCTGAAAATCGGTTGTCAGGGACGCTTTATCAATACGAACATCATGAATGGAGGCGCTCACTTCGTACATACCATAAGTTGGCGGCATGATGATCACGTGGTCGCTTCCGGGGGTACAGGTTGCGCGCGTGAGCAGATCAATCGGCTCGTCGCTCCCGTTTCCTAAAAAGATCCGGTCAGCATTTACTTGCTTAATTACAGTAAGTTTTTGTTTGATCTCAGCCTGGTAAGGATCCGGGTACCGGTTATAATCCGCCTCGGTAACAGATCCGTAAGGATTTTCATTTGCGTCCAAAAAAATGCCGACGTGACCTGTGTATTCGTCTCTTGCAGATGAATAAGGCGCCAGCGTCAGGATGTGCGGCCGAAGTATTTTTTTCAGGTCAAAAGTATTGTTCATTCCATTTTTGCAGCTTAGCGCCACTTATTTTTTCTTGATAAAAACACAAAATACTTATTCCAGGCTCTTCAATCTCAAACTTACCGCTTTCCGGTGCGCTTCCAGCGACTCGGCTTCGGCCATCGCCTCCACAGTTGGCCCCAGATTTCGTATTCCTTCTTCGCTGATATGCTGTACTGTGATCTTTTTGACAAAACTATCTACCGAAACACCACTATAAGCTCTTGCGTAACCGTTTGTAGGCAAGGTATGGTTCGTTCCCGATGCATAATCGCCGCAGGATTCGGGGGTATAGTTTCCTAAAAAAATGGAACCTGCATTAATTATCTTCTCTGAAACCGCTTCTGCATTTGCTACACTTAATATCAAATGCTCGGCTGCATATTGGTTTAGCAGATCAATCGCATCAGCCTCTGATTCCAACAGAATAGCTTTACTGTTCGCAATCGCCTGAGCCGCCACATCTTTTCTGGGCAGTCTTTCAAGTTGCGAGGGAAGTGCCAGATTAACGGTAGAAAGCAATTTTTTACTCGTCGAAACCAACAATACCTGACTATCAGGCCCGTGCTCAGCCTGTGAAAGCAAATCGGCAGCAACGAATGCAGGTACTGCAGTATCATCAGCATAAACAGCTACTTCCGACGGTCCAGCCGGCATATCAATCGCAATACCTTCGCTGCTTACCAGCATTTTGGCAGCAGTAACGTATTGGTTTCCAGGTCCGAATATCTTGTAAACTTTTGGGATTGACTCAGTTCCGTAAGCCAGTGCAGCAATCGCCTGCGCACCTCCTACCCGGAAAGCTTTGGTCACGCCAACCAGCCCGGCTGCATACAATATAGCAGGATGGTCGGACGGGGTGCAAAGAATTATTTCCTTACAACCTGCGATCTGCGCCGGGATTCCGAGCATTAAAACCGTGCTGAATAAGGGTGCCGAGCCGCCGGGAATGTATATTCCGACTTTTTCAATACCCACACTTTTGCGCCAGCAGGTTACGCCGGGCATCGTCTCGATCTTCTCGGGCGATTGCAGCTGGCCCTTATGAAATTTGTAAATATTCTTGTAAGCCTGCCCGATCGCAGCTTTCAATTCTTCATCCAGCAGGTCGCCCGCAGCGGAAATAGCATCCTCAGAGAATGCGATCTCGCCCAAATGCACTTTATCAAACTTCAAAGCGAGTTCCCGCACCGCCTTATCTCCTTCATTCCTGACCTGTTCCAGAATCGGGAGCACTCTTTGTTCAATATCCTTGGTTTCCTGAACAGGCCGGGTAAGCAGCGCGCTCCACTGAGACCTGTCGGGAAATGGAATAATATTCATATCGCTAAACGAATGCCGGTTTCGAGGCGGCTATTTATTGGATCATTTTTTCAATAGGTATTACCAGAATACCCTCTGCGCCTGCCTGGCGGATCTTTTCAATATTTTCCCAGAACTCATTTTCATTGATCACCGAATGCAGCGAACACCAGCCTTCGGTAGCAAGTGGCAAAATGGTAGGAGAACGCATTCCCGGCAAGAATCTTGAAATGTTTTCTACTGCGTCCGTAGGGCAGTTCAGCAGAATGTACTTGTTATTTTTCGCTTCCTGAACCGATTTAATGCGGAACAAAAGCTGATCCAGTAACCCCTGCTGCGTTTGAGAAAGTTGTTTACTGGCGATCATCACAGCTTCCGACCGGAAAATCGTTTCGACTTCTTTCAGTCCGTTGCTCAATAACGTGCTACCCGAGCTGACAATATCACAAACCGCGTCGGCCAGCCCGATACTCGGTGCTATTTCGACAGAACCGCTGATCTCGTGGATCTGCGCTTTTACGCCATTTGCTTCCAGATATTTACCTAACAATCGCGGATAAGTTGTCGCAATGCTTTTGCCTTCCAGATCGTGCACACCGTCATATTGATGCTCGCGCAAAACGCCTATTGACAATCTGCATTTGGAAAAACCCAGTTTATGAACTGTATCTACGTTTTTGTCAGACTCTTCCGAAACATTTCCACCTACAATCCCGAGGTGCGCGACGCCGTCTTCCACATATCCCGGAATATCGTCGTCCCGCAAAAACAGGATCTGCGCAGGGAAATTAGTCGCGTCGGTTTTGAGCTTTCCGGCCCCGTTGTCAAAACGGATTCCGCATTCTTTGATCAGTTTTAAAGAATCTTCACTTAATCTTCCCGATTTCTGGATTGCAATTCTAAGTATATCGTCATTCATCGTATTTCCCTATTAAATTTCTTTGGTTAATGCATTAATGATCTCGTCGGCGCTCAATTTCTGCTGTTCGCCGGATTTCATATTCTTCAAGGTTAGCATTCCCGACTGCATTTCATCGGAGCCGATCAATATCACGTACGGTATACTTTTACGATCTGCGTAATCCAGCTGCTTTTTCAATTTTACTGAATCGGGATATATCTCGGCGTTTATTCCTGCTTTTCTGAGTTTTGGTAAAATGGCCAGACCAAAAGTAAATGCTTCTGCATCAAAATTGGATATCATCACCTGCGTACTCGCATTCTGACTTTCGGGAAAAAGATCTAATTCTTCCATTACATCATAAATCCGGTCGACACCGAGGGAAATTCCTACACCCGAAATTCCCGGAACGCCGAATGTACCGGTCAGATTATCGTAGCGGCCGCCGCCTGAAATACTGCCGATCTGCACATTTTTTGCTTTCACTTCGAAAATCGCGCCGGTATAATAGGAAAGGCCGCGTGCCAGGGTAACGTCAAACTCTATCTGCGGGTTTTCAATGCCCAGCACTTTCACCATCGCCCACACTTCTTCCAGTTCCTGAATACCTTTTAAAGCAATCTCCGAATCGGCTAGCCACGTTTTCAGTTCTGCAAATGGTTCTTTTTCATTGGAAAGAACAAATATAGGTTCGAGTTTCTGAACGCTAAGTTCAGAGAATCCGCGTTCGAGCAGTTCTTCAACTACCTTATCTTTCCCAATTTTATCAAGCTTATCAATCGCCACGCAAAGCGGACCTTCCATGCCCGAAGCGCCCACCATTTCGGCTATTCCCGTGAGTATTTTTCTGTTATTGATTTTTACTAC
Organism: Dyadobacter sp. CY343; assembly: GCF_021390335.1. Taxonomy (GTDB): domain Bacteria; phylum Bacteroidota; class Bacteroidia; order Cytophagales; family Spirosomataceae; genus Dyadobacter. Next base: position 471,173 of record NZ_JAJUXK010000003.1, read on the forward strand.
AAAATCCTTGATTCCCAATGCAGGCAGAATATCATGCAGTAACATCACAATTTCCGCTTCACAAAGCAGCGAATCCGTCCCTACTACATCTGCATCGCACTGGTAAAACTCGCGGTACCGGCCTTTCTGAGGTCGATCGGCGCGCCAGACAGGCTGGATCTGGTATCTTTTAAAAGGCATTGCCAGCGTTCCGCGGTTCATGACCACGTATCTTGCAAAAGGCACTGTGAGATCGTACCTGAGCCCCTTTTCAGAAATCTTGCTGGTTAGTGGCTTGTAACCTTCCTGCCAATCCTGGTCCGAAAGCTTGCCGCTGAAATCACCGGAATTCAATATCTTGAAAAGCAGCTGATCCCCTTCGTCGCCGTACTTTCCCATTAAAACCGAAAGATTCTCAAAAGCAGGCGTTTCCAGCGGAAGGAAACCGTATCGTTGAAAGGAACGACGAATGGTATCAAAAATAAAAGTCCGCTTCACCATTTGTTCGGGACCAAAGTCACGGGTTCCGCGGGCTAGGGATGGTTTACTCATTATATGGATTGGGTCAAAAAAATGCGCCTTATTCAGCTTGCTGAGGGGCAAAGTTAGCCAGCTTATGCAATAATTGTGATTATGAACTACATTATTTCATATAAAATGATTAATTTTGCGGCTCTTTCACAAAACAATATTTTACAATGGGAGTTACGGAATTGAAACGTAAAGGACGCAGAAACAAAGCGGTAGCAAACAACCGCACTGCTAAGATCAAAGATCTTTTACGTAAACCAGAGGTTCGCAATGTCGATGTGGAGGCTATAAAGGCGCAGTTTGAAGCTAACAAAAAATAAATTGGCCTCTCCGAAAAATGATTCAACTAGTCCTGTCAATCTGCTTTGATAGGGCTTTTTGCTTTTTTAGCCGATTTGGATTTACCCGAAGATTTGGTATTGACCTTGCGAACCAGCTGACGCATACTCCGGCGCGTTTCGCGGCGAACGTGAAGTAATATCCTGAAACGAATCGCCTCGCCAAACATGATCAGTCCGCCGTTGATCAGCGCCAGGCTGTACAAACCCAGCACCACCCACACCTGAGTAGGCTCTCCAATGCGCCGCTCGTGGGCCGCCTGGCTGAGTACGGTAAGACCAAAGCTGAACAGCAACAGGCCGCATGGAGCAAGGATCATCCACTTGGTACGTGTCGACATCTGCTTTATCAGCCTCTTACCCGGCGGCTTTGGATCAATGGAAGGAATCATTCGTAGGTTTTTCAATACTTATAATCCTAAAATTATTAATTTTTAGTTAATTGACTTAATGAAATCGATCATTAGTTTAGTCTTAAGATATATCCCCCGCCCCTATCTTCAACTGGTCGGACACTGGGCAGCGCGTTTTTTGAGCATATTTTACATTGGTAACAACGTGCAATGCCCTGTCTGCGAAAGCAAATACAGAAAATTCCTCCCTTACGGACGCAATACTTCGAGCCGCGAAAACGCATTGTGCCCGGGCTGTCTTTCACTGGAACGCCACAGGTTAATGGGATTGTATTTAAAACAAAAAACCAACTTCTTCACGGCCGATCTGAAAGTGCTGCACGTAGCGCCGGAATACTGCTTTATCGACCGTTTTGAGAAGATGAAAAACCTCGATTATATTACCGCCGACATCGAATCGCCGCTTGCAAAGGTGAAAATGGATATTCACCAGATCCCTTTTCCGGAGAATACATTCGACGTTGCTTTTTGTAATCACGTAATGGAGCACGTAGATGATTATATACTGGCAATGAGCGAGTTGTACCGCGTATTAAAGCCGGGCGGCTGGGCTTTGATCCAATCGCCGCAGGACCTGAAATACGCAACTACCTACGAAGACGCTACAATTACCGACCCCAAAGAAAGAGAAAAGCATTTCCTTCAAAATGACCATTTGCGGCTGTTTGGAAGGAACTACGGAAGAGAGTTGGAAAAAGGCGGGTTTACCGTGAAGGAAGACCGTTTCGTGATGGACGAATTATCAAAAGCAGAAGTGAAACGGTACGCTTTGCCCGAAGAAGAGATCGTTTACTTCTGCCAGAAACTCGCTTAACCAACCAGAATTCAGGAAGGATATTCGATAGCCGCCCCGGTTTCGCGGTGCGATTTTTTCTCCCAGATCCGTTTCCAGCCTTCCTGTAAAAAGCCGGTACCATAGCCAAAAAGCTGCACAAAAGCGGCCGCAACTGCCAGGAAAGCGACATTGAGTTGCTTGGTTTTCGCCAGCGCGTCACCGAATAAGATCAGAATATAGAGTACCAGGAAGCCGGCTCCCAGGTAGAAGAAAGGTTTGAATACTAAAAACCAGACTGGAATGCTGCAAACCGCAAGTGTGAAAAGCAACGGGAATGCGTGAACCAGTTTTAGTTCGTCGGGATAAAACCGCGCGATATTGATGCGTGCGCGGCCGAAGAATTTAAGCTGGCGGAAAAACGGTAAAAATTTGGTCCTTCGCTTGTGGTAAATGAATGCTTCCGGGATCAAAGCCGACTTAAATCCCAGCCTGATCGCCGCGATACTGAATAGGATATCCTCCCCCATTCTACTGGTCAGAAACCCGCCGGTTTTTTCCCAAACCTGTCTCGAAAGCCCCATATTGAAGCTTCTGGGATGGAATGTGCCACCCATATTGTTCTTTTTTCCCCTGATTCCGCCGGTTGTAAACAGGGAAGTCATCGAGTAACTGATTGCTTTCTGGATCGGTGTAAATGAGGGGTGATCAGTGTCGGGGCCGCCGTAAATATCGACGTAAGCCGTATTTAATTTGTCTTCAACGATAGCAAGATAGTCGGGTTCGACGAGCGCGTCGGAATCCAGCAGGATAAAATAATCGCCGGAAGCTCTCTCAAAACCGTGGTTTCTTGCAAAACCCTGACCACCATTTTCCTTGAAGAAATATTTGATATCGAGCCGCCCCGCAAACGCCGCAACTACCTGATCAGCTTTCACTTTTGAACCGTCTTCCACGACTACAACCTCAAAATGCTGCAAAGTCTGGCGGGCGAGGCATTCCAATAATTCCTGCAACTCGTCGGGACGATTGTAAACAGGAATTATGAAGGAATAGAAGCGCATTTTGTCGATTGAATGGTTGTTAATGAAGGTTTAATACCTCTTTTAAAGACTCCTCATTTGCCTGAATTACCATATCCAAATGCTTGTCTGTCAATGCAGTCGAGAGGAACATACTCTCAAACTGTGAAGGTCCGAGGTAAATGCCTTTATTGAGCATTGCGTGGAAATATTTGCCAAAAAGAACCAGATCCGAAGATTTCGCAGAAGGGAAATCTGTTACCTGCTGGTTGGTAAAAAACAGGGTATACATCGAACCGATCTGATTCAATGTATAGTTCAGGCTCAGTTTCTGTAAAGAAGCTCTAAAACCGTCTGCGAGCTTTTTACCCGATTCTTCCAATTGCGTGTAAACCCCGGGGTGGTCGTTGAGATAGTTCAGCATCGTCAAGCCTGCCGCCGTCGCGATCGGGTTACCCGACAGCGTTCCTGCCTGGTAAACAGGTCCTGCCGGAGACACCCAGTTCATAATATCAGCGCGACCGCCATAAGCGCCCACGGGCATGCCGCCGCCTATTATTTTCCCTAGTGTAGTCAGGTCGGGCTTAATGCCGAACCTTTCCTGTGCGCCGCCTTTCGCGAGACGGAAACCGGTCATTACTTCGTCTAGAATCAATACAATACCTTCCTCATTACAAATCTTCCGCAGTCCTTCCAGAAATCCCTCAGCCGGCAAAACGCAGCCCATATTCCCTACAACTGGTTCCAGGATCAATGCGGCAACTTTGTTTTTATTGGAGTCAATCAACTGCCTTACCGCTTCCAGATCGTTGAAAGGCGCGGTCAGCGTATCATTTGCGACGCCTTTGGTCACGCCCGGACTATCCGGCGTACCAAAAGTAGCAGCCCCGCTTCCGGCAGCGATCAGAAAACTGTCGCCGTGGCCGTGGTAGCAGCCCTCAAACTTAATGATCTTATCCCTTCCTGTAAATCCGCGTGCAACACGAATCGCCGACATCGTTGCCTCGGTACCCGAGTTCACCATCCTTACCTTTTCTATGGAAGGTACCATTTCCACGATGAGCTCTGCCACTTCCACCTCGCGCCGCGTAGGCGCCCCAAATGAAAAAGAATGCTGAATCGCGTCGGATACTGCCTTTTGGATCAGTTCGTGCGCGTGTCCGAGGATCATCGGCCCCCAGGAATTGATCAGTTCAATATATTCGTTTCCATCCTCGTCGTAAACGTACGGTCCCTTTGCGGACTTAATAAAAATCGGGGTACCTCCTACTGCCCGAAATGCTCTTACCGGAGAATTTACGCCGCCGGGAATGTATTGCTGCGCCTTTTCAAAAAGTGCCTGACTGGTTGAAGTATTCATTATCGAATCGTTGAATTATCTGTCGACGGGAACCCACTTGGACCCGTTGTATTTTAAAATGGGTGTAATCTGATTTTCGTTGGACTTGGTGTAATCGAATCCAGCCAGCAGATATTCGCTGTCACCATGCCTTTTAGCCTGGATACCCGACGCCAGCTTATCCTTGTGCTGGTTGAGCATTCTGGCAAAAAACGTGAGCTGGTCGTAGCCCAGGTACGAATATACCGACGGGAATGTGCTGGTTTTGTTCCAATAATTCCGCTGAAACTGTCGGATACTTTCCTTTTCACGGTCCACATAATCCGGGTCTATCAAAGCTAGTCTGGAACCGTATCGTGAAATCCTCGACTGTTGTGGATTAAAGCTTGTTGAAGTCGCCACTACCGGGGTTACCGTCAGTTTGCGGTTATTCAACACTTCGATCAGGTTCGGTCCCGACGATCCATCGGATGAAAACAATGCAATATGTGCTGGTTTTGCTGTTTCGAATGAAGGAATGTTATTTTCGAGCCACTCGCGATCCGGTTGGATCCTGACCATTGCAGTAACCCGCCCGCCATTGCTCTTCCACTCGTTGGAATAGGAAGCCGCCATGGCAGAGTCTTTGGAGGTATTTCCGTAATAAATAATGGCAGAAAGTCCCGGGGACTGCGTTTTCATATATTGCGCAGCTTGCTGCGTCTGGTAATTGATCGATGGGTGTCCGAGATAAATGTTCGAAGCTGATTTTAATAAGGTAGCGTCGGTAGAAAGCGGATTCACCATCAATGTGCCGCTTTGCGAAACATAGTCGGCGGTTACATCAAATGTATTAGCATAAAGTGGCCCGATCACAATATCTGACTGCTGAAAATTCTTGTTACTCACAATGTTTTCCATCGGTCCGGCTTCATTATTGACATCATAAGCCCACAAATTCACCTGAATTCCCTCAGTAGCCAGTTGCTCTTTCGCCATCGTGAGCCCAAGATAGTAATCGTAAGCAAACTGATTCGATCTGCGTCTCGTGCTGCTAAATTCATCCAGTCTGAACGGCAGCAAAACGGCCACATCCAGGTATCCCTTTGTCCATTGTCCTTCACTTCTTGGCGCGCTGCGCTTGGGAGTTTCGGCCGCGGCTGCCGCTACTTTTTCTTTATTGCTGAATTTAAATTGCTTTTGAAGCGAAGCAGCGTACGATTTGTCAATCTGGGAGGCAGACGGGGCTTTTTCTATGAATTGAATCAGGATCAATGCAAGATCGCGGTCAGTTGGATATTGTTTTTGCAGACTAACCAGCGTAGGCAGGTCGCCAACAGTTGCGAGATGATGCTGCTTCAAACCCTGTACATCTTTCGCGAAAGAGCTGTCCTTGATTTTAAGTAAGCTCTCCAAACCTTCGTTAATCTGTCCGGATTCCAGCCCGATCGCGCCTAAGAGGTAATATACATCATTGATCCTGTTCCAGCCAGGGTAGCTACTTTGAAGCTGCACGAGCATTTGCCGGCTTTCGCGATACCGTTTCTGCTGGTAAGCCGATAATGCATAATAGTATTGTGCGTAAGGAGTATAAGATGCCTTAACGGTCGATTTGGTGATCGGTGCCAGCTTTTGCATTGCTGCCGCATATTTACCCTGCTTGTAATCGTTGACGGCAGACCTGTAAACCCCCTCAGATTGTGGGGTTACCTGCGCTAAGGTTGATTGTGGTGAGGTGAAAAGAGCCGCCAAAATCAATAATATCAAAATTCTCATCGGAATTAGTGGTCAGGTGGTGTTGAGAGCGAACAAGTTAGGAAACTTGTATGAAGAGAAAAAAACGGGCAACATTCCCTTTTGGAAATATTGCCCATATATTACGATTCAAAAAAGCTTTTATTTCTTTTTAGCGCGTTTCTCTAGTTCGGCTTGCTTTTTCTTCGCTTCGTCCGCAGCTTGAAGAGACTTCTCAAGATACTTCTGGAATTTTGTCTGTTTCTTCTCGCCGTTCGCGTTTTTTCGTCTGTTTTCATCCAGGATCGCGCGGATCTTGTCTTCATTTACAAAACGTTTGATCAGCAACTGCTGCGCGATGGTAACAATGTTGGAAACGAAGTAGTAGAATGTCAAACCAGCCGGGAAAGAGTTCAGTACGAACATGAACATCAGCGGCATAATGTATCCTAACACCTTCATATTCACCGGGCCTGGCTGCGTAGGAGTGATCTGATTGTTATAATATGCATAACCGATACTCGAAGCGGTCATCAGCACTGTGAAAAGACTAATGTGATTTCCTACACCAAAAGGAACTGTAAAAGGGAGTTTCAGGAAAGAATCATAGGTCGAAAGATCGGGTGCCCACAGGAACGATTGCTGCCTCAATTCTATCAAATTCGGGAACAAGAAGAAAAGCGAGAACAGGATCGGCATGGTGGCGAGTACGGGAATACAGCCACTCAGCGGACTTACCCCTACCTGTTGGTAAAGCTTCATCTGGTCCTGCTGCTGCTTCGCCATATCGTCGGGGTTCTGGTTTCTGATCTGTTCCAGTTCCGGTGCGAGGAGCTTCATTTTCGCCATACTGATGTACGATTTGTAGGTCAGCGGCGTAAGCAGTGTTTTTACAAATAATACCAACAGAATGATCAGCAAGCCATAATTGCTCACAAATTTCTCGAGGAAATTAAATAAAGGAACCAGGAAAAATTTGTTGATCGGTTTCAGAAATGCATATCCGAGATAAACATTCTGATCAAAATTTTCTGCCTGCACTTTGTCTACCAGGTGATAATCATTTGGCCCAAGGAAAAACTGAAAATTAGCCTCTCCTTTTTGAATAGCCGCCATTGGTATTCCGGCAGTAACACCCATCGTTTTCACGATCACAGAATCATTTGGATTCACATCCGCGGAAAGTGCTACATTATTGAAGGGATGTTTTTCTGAAATAAGTCCGGCAAGGAAGTATTTGTGTTTGATTGTAAACCATTTTACCGGGTCAGCTGTCTTGTCGGCTTCCGGTGAAGTTGCGCTCGTTGGCAGGCTTAGGAGTTCGTCCGTGTAGTAGTTGATAGTCACTACTTCACGGTTCTTAGCCATATCATTTTCAAGCTGCAACAGGTCATTTTTCCAGTTGATGATCGCCGACTTATCGCCTAGCGCTGCTCCGTTGGATTTAATGCTGTAATCGATCACATAACCAGAACCATGTACTACATAAGTTTGCTCTACAAACTGGTTGTTTTTCAGGTTGGTCCGGTAAGTAATCACCGCCGAATCCTTCGCACTCAACTGCTGATCTTTCGAATCTGTTGAAAAATAAGCATTTGTCAGCCTTACATCGCCGGTTTGTGTAGGGAAATCGATCTGAAATTTGTTGTGGTTTTCAGCGATCAGGTAAAGCGGCTTCTGGTCGTAGGTTTTATATTTTTTCAGCAATACCTCCTTTAATACACCTCCTTTATTGGTAAAAACAACACGTGTATCCTGCGTTTCAATTACCAGGTCCTGCGGGGTTACGCGGGCAACGGTATCACTGATTTGGGATGCAATTTCACTGGAATCTGTCGCTGCCGATAGAGTAGCTGTCGCTCTGGGGGTATTTGTTGTAGTTGTTTGCTCCACAGGCGTTGGTTCCACAGTCTTCGGAACCAGGATCTGGTAGCCAATCAGCATTAGCATGATAAGTACTAAGCCGATGATAAAATTTTTATCCATTATTTACTTAAATTGTTAAAAGACACGTCCCTAGGGGACGGCAAAGGTAATAAGATTTTCCTTTAAAGGATTTCCCGACTAGTTCATCGACGGATTTAGCGTTTCCACAGACCTTTTTTGAAGCGAGTAAGAAAGCGCAGCCTTCACAAAGTGAACAAAAAGCGGATGCGGGTTCATTACTGTACTTTTCAACTCAGGGTGGAATTGTACGCCTATATAAAATGGGTGGCTTGGAAGCTCTACCATTTCAACCAAATCGTTTTCGGGATTGATACCCGTCGCCATAAGTCCATTGCCTTCAAAATCTTTCAGGTATTTGCTATTGAACTCATACCGGTGACGATGGCGCTCGCTGATATTGGTTTTACCATAAATGCGGGAAGCAAGAGTGTCTTTCTTAATGCGGCAGGAATAAGCTCCCAAACGCATTGTTCCCCCTTTATTGGAAATATCTTTCTGATCTTCCATTAAGTGGATCACCGGGTGGTCGGTGGTATTGTCCATTTCTACCGAATGCGCACCTTCCCAGCCGATCACATTGCGGGCGTACTCAATTACCGCCATTTGCATGCCCAGACAAATCCCGAAGAATGGAATGTTATTTTCCCGAACGAACTGGATCGCAGCGATTTTGCCCTCAATACCCCTTTCACCAAATCCCGGTGCTACCAATACTCCGTCCAGATTTTCCAGTTTCTCAGCGATATTATCCGCAGACAGACTTTCGGAGTGGATCCACTCAATATGTACTTTGCATTCATTCGTCGCACCGGCGTGAATAAAGGATTCCACGATCGACTTGTACGCATCGTGCAGCTCGACATACTTACCTACCAACCCGATACGAACCGAATCGACCGGATTTTTCAGTCTCGACAAAAACGTTTTCCAGGAGTCCAGATCCACGTCTTTATCATTATAAATATCCAACATATAAAGCGCGCGCTGATCCAGGCGCTCTTTGAGCATTAATAGCGGAACCGCATAAATGGTATCCGCATCCATCGCCTCGATCACCGAATTGACCTGCACGTTACAGAACAATGCGATCTTTTTACGGATATCGTAAGGAAGCGGATGTTCGCTGCGGCAAACCAGAATGTCCGGCTGAATACCCGATTCCTGCAACATTCTTACCGAGTGCTGGGTAGGTTTCGTTTTCAGCTCGCCGGCCGAATTGAGGTATGGAATGAGGGTAAGATGGATCACCAGCGTGTCGTGCTCGTTCATTTCAAACTTTACCTGACGCACTGCTTCCAGGAATGGAAGTGACTCAATATCTCCGACGCAGCCACCAATCTCAGTAATTACGATATCGTAATCGCCGGTTTGGCCGAGCAGCATCATATTGCGCTTGAGCTCGTCGGTAATGTGCGGAACAACCTGAACGGTTTTACCCAGAAAATCGCCACGGCGCTCGGCTGTGATTACGTTGTGGTAAACACGTCCGGTCGTGACATTATTGGCCTGGGAAGTACGAACGTTCAAGAAACGCTCATAATGGCCCAGATCGAGGTCAGTTTCGGCACCATCGTCCGTTACGTAACACTCACCGTGTTCGTAGGGATTCATAGTTCCGGGATCAATATTGAGATAAGGATCGAACTTTTGGATCGTGACTGAGAGCCCGCGGGCTTGCAGTAATTTTGCTAATGAAGAGGCAATTATTCCTTTGCCTAGTGAAGATGTAACACCGCCCGTAACGAAAATGTACTTCGCGGTCTTTTGTGCTTTAGCAGCCATAAGACGTTGCTGTTTTTCTATGATTACGGGATACAAAGATACACGATTACGGGAAGAATCTTAGTGGAGGTAGTTAATTAGTTGGACGGCAGGGACTAATCGTTTGTCAGTCTGATGGGTTACGAAATATAAATATTTTACTTCGACATAGCGATAGCTGAACGGAGGCGCACTCTCGTTTATAATTTTTTCAAAACAGACTTCAAAATGAGTCTTTATAAACTAAATTGAAAAACTTCCGGATCTGCATTTCCGGCCATTTTCCTCAAACCTTTCACTAATTTATTATGAAAAAAAAGATATTACTCGCCGCCTTGCTCCTCGCTGGTCCCTTCACATTCGCTCAGAATGCGACTGACAGTCAAACGCCGCTTAACATTATCGTCTTCGGCGCCCACCCCGACGACTGTGACCTCGGGGCAGGAGGTATTGCTTCCATTTATTCATCTATGGGCCACAAAGTCAAATTTGTTTCGCTCACGAATGGAGACGCCGGGCACCAGGATATCGGCGGCGGCGAGCTCGCGAGAAGGCGGCTGGCCGAAACAAAAGAAGTTGCGAAGCGCCTGGGCATTTCTTACGACGTACTGGACAACCACGACGGGGAACTGATGCCGACGCTGGAAAACAGACTAGCTGTGATCCGCAAGATCCGCGAATGGAATGCAGATGTGGTGATTGCGCCGCGCACGAACGATTATCATCCTGATCACCGCAATACCGGTGTGGTTGTTCAGGATGCAGCTTATTTGGTAATCGTGCCAAATATCCTTAGCAGTGTGCCTCCATTGACCAAGAACCCGGTTTTCCTCTATTTCCGTGACAGGTTTCAAAGACCAAATCCATTTCGCCCGGATATTGCTATTGATATCACCAATATTCTTGCTAAAAAGGTAGAGGGACTTGATGCGCATGTTTCCCAATTTTATGAGTGGCTGCCCTGGACAAATCAGGATCTTGCTAACGTTCCAAAAGATGTAGTGGAGCGGAAAAAATGGCTGCTTAATGCGATGGAAAAACGGTCGGCGGTGAACCCTGAAATCAAAGTTTCACTCGAAAAATGGTACGGTGCACAGAAGGCAAAAGATATTAAATATGTCGAAGTCTTTGAAATTTGTGAATACGGTAAGCAGCCGGACGAAGCCGAAATTAAACGCTTGTTTCCAATGCTTCCGAGATAAGAAATTATAAATGGACGCAATAGAAAAAGTCCCGTTTCGGAAAATCAAAATTGCATGATTTTCCGAAACGGGACTTTACATTTTCATTCAAATATCTGCTCGAGTACGAGGTTCACTACGATAGCCTATCCTTGAAACTCTCATAACCAAAGCTTCGAATCAACTTAAATTCTCCCTTAGAATTCCATAAACCAATGGAAGGTAAATTAACGCCGTTAAATGTTGTCGTTTTGACCATGGTGTAGTGGATCATGTCCTCAAATATAATTTTATCTCCAATAGCCAGCAGCGCATCGAATGAGTAATCTCCCATAAAGTCGCCGGCCAGACAAGTCATACCGCCCATTCGATAGGTAGGTTTACCTGCCACCGGTTCCTGGTGCGCATTAATAATTGCTGGCTTGTAGGGCATCTCCAAAGTGTCGGGCATGTGCGCTGCGAACGACGTATCCAGTATCGCTACATCGATACCCTGGCTGTCCATTACATCAAGTACCGTTGTAACCAAAACTCCGGTCCGCCAGGCTATTGCTGAACCCGGTTCGAGAATAACTTCCAGGTCATATTTAGCTCTGATATTACTAACTAACTTGATTAGCTTCTCAATATCGTACCCTTTTCTAGTCACCAAATGCCCGCCGCCCATGTTCAGCCACTTCGCTTGATGCAGCAAATCACCAAACTTTTCTTCCAAAGCGGCCAGTGTTCGCTCCAAAGTATCGGATCCGTTCTCGCATAATGTATGAAAGTGAATTCCATCGACTCCCTCTGGTAAAATATCAGGCAGCTTATCACGCGTCACGCCCAGCCGGGAGCCTGGTACGCACGGATTATACATTTCGGTAGCCACTTCTGAATACTGCGGATTTACGCGGATGCCGCAGGAAAGTGAATGTTCAGGATTCGCACTTTTAAATGCCTCTACCCTATCCTTAAACCGTTCCCACTGGCTTAGCGAGTTGAATGTAATGTGGCTGCTGCGTTCCAGGATCTCCGAAAACTCGCTATCCAGGTAAGCCGGCATATAGGTATGCGACTGCACGCCCATGAAATCGTTGATCAGCTTTACCTCGTTCAGCGAACTTGCCGTAGCGCCGCTCAGATATTCCTTTACGATCGGAAATGCGCTGTACATCGAAAATCCTTTGAGTGCGAGAATGATCTTGCAGCCCGCCGCTTTCTGCACAGAATCGATCAGTTCAAGGTTTTTTCGCAGCAATTCTTCTTCCAGGACAAAGCACGGCGAAGGTATTTGTTGATAATCTATTGGCATTTTGTAAATGAATGAGGTATCGAAACCGGTAAAATGTAATGTTTACATAATTTTGTACGCAAATTAACAGGTTTGAGTTTCCGCGACCGCAATCAATTTAATATTAAGCTCTCCTCAATACTATGTCTTTTCTCGTACTTGATATTGAAATGACCGGCCCTGAGCCCGGTTGGAACGAAATCATCCAGATCGGAGCCGAGTTCTTCGACGACAACTGGAACGCCCGCGGGACTTACCTTCAAAACGTATATCCTGAAAATGAGGAGGCTTTTTCGGTAAAATCGGAGGAAGTACACGGGCTTTCCCTCTCCGATCTTGCAGATGCCCCGATGATTTATGATGTGCTGCCGGAATTTGAAAAGTGGATCAAGAAAATGAATGCGGGTAAGCCGGGATTATCCAATGTGATCATTTGCGGGCAAAGCGTGATCAACGATATCAACTTCCTGAGGTTTGCGTACAGGAACGAAAAAATGAAGTGGTCGTTCTCTAACAAAATGTTGGACCTCCACACTGTCTCCTATCTCTTCTTTCAGATCATGGAAAAAAATGGAAAGACCGTCCCGCGCTCGCTGAGCCTGGGTTCGGTGGCAGGATATTTTGGTTTTGAACGGGAAGAAGATACCCACAATGCCCTGGAAGATGCGCGGCTCACGGCGAAATGCTTTAAAGAATTTTTCAAACTCATCGACCGAGTTAAGTTTATATGATCGATTACAATCCCAAGGAGTGGTTTCGCTATATCTTCTATTTCCAGAAAGCGGATACTGTTCGCAAGCTGACTCCGCTGATTCTGACGATCGGTGTTTATTCCGCCATCGTCGCTTATCTCCTCCTGATCCATTTCAGACTCGGCGAGAATAATGATCTGAAAAATATCTCGTTGATGCATTCCCTGCTCGGCTTTGTGATTTCCATGTTACTGGTTTTCCGAACCAATACCGCCTACGATCGGTGGTGGGAAGGACGAAAAAAGTGGGGTTCCTTATTGAATGATAGTCGGAACCTTGCATTGAAAATGAATGGTCTGCTCGACAGGCAAATGAAAGATGAAAGGGCGTTTTTCGAAAAAATGATCACGAACTATGCTTTTTCATTAAAAAACCACCTCCGCAATCAATTCATTATCGAGGAGTTTGAAGACACAGCCTTTTTTACAAGATCCGACCTCAAAGCGGACGAGCATATTCCCAATCAGATTGCCTCAGCGATGTTTCATAAGGTGATCGAATTACAGCGGGCGGGTATCATATTGCCGGAGCATACGATATTACTGAATACGCAGCTCGAATCTTTCACCGATATCTGCGGCGCCTGCGAGCGGATCAGGAATACGCCTATTCCACTGTCTTACAGTTCTTTTATTAAAAAGTTCATTTTCACTTACTGCCTTACGCTGCCAATCGGCTACGCATTTAGTCTGCATTTTCTTGTTATTCCTTTCGTGATGTTCGTCTTTTACATTCTTGCGAGTTTGGAAGTGATAGCAGAGGAGATTGAAGATCCTTTCGGCGTAGATAGCAATGACCTGCCGATCGAGCGCATTTGTAATAGTGTCAAAACTTCCGCAAAGGCACTGCTCTCGTGACAGATTTCCACAAAGCTGTCAGTAACTTATTAGAAGTTTGTTAGAAACTTGTTAAAATTTAACTTTTTTTCAAAAAAACTGAAACGCGCGATTAACACCCGTTTTTCTCAAATTTCAATTTTTATCTTAAATCAAAGGTTTGATCAAAACGAGCTTTTTAAAAATTTTCAATAATCCGATAAAAATCGACGAATTTTGAATGCTGGATTTTGAAATACTGCATTTTTGATACTATTAGAGGCATTTACAAACATCATTAAACGGTACTATATTAGAAGTATCTCTTAAAACGAGGTATTAATAGTTACCCTTTAAATGTATTTGTAAAATGAAAAAATATAAATTAATAATCGCCGCCCTGGCTGCGACCGCCATATTTACAGTCGAATCCAATGCCCAATCTATCGTTGATCCGGGCGTTTCGGTTCATAATTACAAACATCCCAACAAGGCAGCGCAGGCCAAGACCAAGCAACCCAAAGTACAGGTTGCAACAATCAACACAGTTGAGCGAAACGGTAAATTCCAACGTGGAAAATACATGAGCACTACACCCAAGTACGCGCCAAGGCCCGCGACGCTGGTGGTAGTTAGGGATTACAAAGTAGAGGGAATTGAGATTAATCCGCTTTTGTCCCCACGTAACTACAAAACTCCAAATTTGAATACGGAAAATAACCGCAATGCCGATCAGGTGGCGGATTACGTGGACCAATCAAAAGATTCAGTGTATCCGACGACGGATTAGCCGCAATATCCGGACTCGCGAGCCGGTCCTTTGGGACCGGCATTTACTAGAAACCTATTTCTTAGCCCACAAAAAATCCAGCCGGATACCCAGCTGGATTTTTTGTGCCTATTAGCTTCGAAATATAGTTAGCTTCTGATATTATAATCTTTTCTCATTCAGGACAATGCGCAACTTAAAGCCTGCAAGATCCGTTTTTACTTCCTGACAAAGCCCATTTTTATAGGAATAAATTCCCTGTTTCCCGTCGGGCAGCGAGACGCCGTATTTTCCGTCAGACAGCTTTTTAACGCTGCACATTTTGCCGTAACGCTCTGAATAAACTTCGCTCACGTTAACAGGCTCTTTATAGTAAAGTCCGGTGATCGTGCTGCTGATCGGCGAGTTGAACACCATTTTAGGTTTATCCTCTGCATCTTCTCCCGAAAACATAATCTCATAAAGCGATTTAGTGCTGCTTTTGGTGAGCGTTTTCTCTTTCAGATCGCCATTCACATGGTGCGAACAAGTAGCGGAAACCAGCTTACCCTGCACGTAATCGGTCTGCGTCGCATATTTACCTTTGTAGAACATCACCTTGAAATCAGATTCGATCCGGTGCGTTTCCTTGTTATCAATTCCCTTATCATCAAAAACCTTCAAAGAGCCGATCGTTCTTCCTGCCACGATCACATCATATACATTCTGCGCCTTTGCTGACAATCCTGAAAGGAACAAAATCCCGAAAACCGTAATACTCAAAACTTTCATCCCTCTGTGATTTAGACCTGAAATTGCATGCAACTTATATATAACTGTATAAATTTTGTTCCTATTGCTTGCCGATGAATAAATCAGGTCGACCTTACTTTGCCTATTGCATTAAAAGAAACCGAATTTCAGGGTCAGGTTGTAGGAGATATTACTGAGATCTTTGTCACTGAGCCCATTTCCCTTCGCATTAAAAGTCTGCCTGTACGATACACCCGGGCTGAAACGCATCCATTTCAAAAGGTTAAATTCAACTTGCACCCCAGGTTCCATAACAAAGAAGAAGTTCGCGTTTTCATCGTCGTCATATTCGTCCCAATCATCAAAATCCCAATCGTCGAACTCGCGTCGATCATATTGCAATGTAAATCCGGAGCCGGTGAGCAGGTTTACATTGAAGTGTACCTTTTTGGTAGAAGCAACCACATATTCAGTCATTAAACCAAACTGGCCATACATATAGGTCATTTTATTGCCCGGGTAAGTCTGGTTCGCAAGCGGGACAGGAATGAAATTGGTTGTAGCTGCACCTTCCACCCCGATCATCAGCCGGCGGTTTATAAACCAGCCACCATAAAGCTCCGACATATTCGCATAGCTCCCGTTGATCTTGGTAAACTTGCTCGATAATGCGGCATATCCCCCCGATTTGCGGATTCCCGTATTCCGAAAGATCGTCTCATTTGCCTGCGCCTGCACAACATTCATTGCCGCGGCAGATAGCAGAAGTGTAAATAGTAGTAGTCGCTTTTTCATAATTGCTGGATGTTTTATTACCAGACAATCGAAAAAAACGTCCCCCCTATTCCTTTTTTAAATTTTCATTTGATTTTATTCCTTTAATGAAAAGTCGAGGTACTGGATCAGCGCCGGATTTTCGGGAGTAAGCGTAAAATATACTTCAATATCCCCTTTCTCCCCTTTCAGCAAAAATGTGCCCCTCAACTGATTTTCAGCGCGCATTTCGGAAGTTTCTTTGATTGCGCCTACTTTGGCGAGCAGTACGTCCAGCGCTTTCTTACGGTGCGGCAAAGAATGATCAGGAAAGAAATTCTCTGCAAAAATCCCGCTCTGCTCGGCATTTTTCCAATCAGGCAGAAGCTTGGTAATCTGTTCTTTCCGTTGTTTTAATATAGCCGAAACGGGCAATGGAAGCGGCTTCAAGCCAGCTAACTTAATAATCGTATCCAACACAGCGGTATTAACCGAGGACAAACCTGCATAAGTACGATTGGCATGTGCAATGATCCCGATCCCGTACTGAGGCAAGATCTGCCACTGGCTACCGAAGCCGGGTAAACCGCCCGTGTGCCCCACTCCCGTCCTTCCTTCACAATCCCGGCTCCACCGCAGCCCATAACCATAACCCGACGTGAGCGCATAGGGCCGGCCGCTGGGATATTTATAGTCTGCTACCAAACCGCTGAAACTCCACGGCATTTGCATTTCACGCACATCGCTCCGGGAAACCGGGCCCTTCTCCGGGCCTGAGCTTGCAGGCCAGGCAGACAAATGGAAGGCAACATATTTACTGAAATCCTCAATCGAAGTGATCAGCCCTCCCATTGCGCCGTAAGCGCCGTCGTGCAAAAGCTCTTCTTCCTTCCACACATCATCTTCATAACGGTATCCGTGCGCGAGCAGGTTTTTGGGAGATTTTGTGTATTCCCAAATCGTACTGCTCATGCCCAGTGGCTTAAATATCTTTTCATCAATATATTGCTGATAAGGTTTTCCCGAAACCACACTGATAATCCGGCCGAGCAAAGCGAATCCCAGATTGCTGTATTCATAAGAAATACCAGGCGCATTGGAAAACGAAATGCCGCTTTTGATCAGCGCGATCAGGTCTTCATCCTTATCATTGAGCTGCCGGTCGCCCCAGGGGTTGTCTTCCGGAAACCCCGCCGCGTGTGTCAGTAAGTGCCTGATCGTGATCGGGGGCGAGTCGGTGGTGGTCGCCGGCATATCTTTCAGTTCGGGAATATAGAGGTAGGCCGGGTCATCGAGTTTCAGTTTACTTTCCTTCCGCAGCGCCAGTATGCCCATTGCCGTTACACTTTTGGACAT
Source organism: Dyadobacter sp. CY343 (assembly GCF_021390335.1). Classification (GTDB taxonomy): domain Bacteria; phylum Bacteroidota; class Bacteroidia; order Cytophagales; family Spirosomataceae; genus Dyadobacter. Next base: position 488,619 of record NZ_JAJUXK010000003.1, read on the forward strand.
CGAGGCAATGCGAAACAGCGATTTTTCAGACGCTTTCGTTTTAGTCGCGATCTCGGTAAATCCCTGGCCACCAGCCATTACCAGCTGTCCGTCCACTACTACACCAAATGCCAGCCCAGGTAAGTGATGTTTGGCAGCCTGATTTCGGTACAGTTGCTCGATCACAGGCATAGTCGCCTTGATCCTAGCGATCCGATCGGGTTGTGCCTGGATTTTTCCTGTCAATAGTAATATGATAAATAAAGAGGTAAAAATGCACCTTTTCATAAGCCGCCGGAGAGTTTGGTAGAATGGCCAATTTAAGAAATCAGCAGGCGGACTGCAACAATTTAAAGGTAAATCACTAAATCTTTCTTTTGTACAACAGTTACTTTTTAATATTATTTAAATAATACCATCATACTGAATCTAAATTGTTGCATATACGTTAATTTTGCAGTGATTAAAAAGTATCGAATTGGTACAGTGCAATTTTAGATCATTTGGACCCTCACAGAATACTTGAAATAATTATATAGCAGGCAATTTAAAAGTACACAACTTCACACTCCGAAAAGAACAAAAAGCAAGTCATGAATTTATCAATATTCGCCCCCTCCGATTCCAGAAAATACCTGCGCCTTGCGGTGGCAGCCTTTTTCTTTGTTCAGGGATTAAGTTTTGCAGCCTGGGCCAGCCGCATTCCTGATATCAAAAATATGCTTCACCTGACAGAAGGTGGCCTGGGTACCGTATTGCTCGCATTACCGATCGGTTTAATGGCAAGTTTGCCCATTTCCGGCTGGATGGTAACACATTACGGAAGCCGCAAAATGGTATTGATCGGCGCTGTCCTATACGCGACGACACTCGCATTTATTGGTTTTGTAAGTCGCACAGAGCAGCTGGTTATCGTTTTATTCGCATTCGGACTATGGGGTAACCTCACCAATATTGCTATTAATACGCAGGCAGTTGCAGTGGAGCAGCTTTGGGGAAAATCTATTATGGCATCCTTCCACGGACTTTGGAGCCTTGCCGGATTCGTGAGCGCGATGATCGGCTCCCTATTTATTTCGGTAAATATTCCTCCGCATATTCATTTCATTTTCATTGCGATCGCTGCATTTGCGATCATTTTAATGGCGTATAAACACACGATGCCAGAAAGTGACAAAAACGAAGGGCAAGCTCAGCCGCTATTTGTAAAGCCCGACCGCGACCTGCTTACTCTGGGACTCATTGGATTTTGTGCGATGGTATGCGAAGGCGCGATGTTCGATTGGAGCGGCGTATATTTCCAGGAGGCAGTACACGTGCCGGCTTCCATGACCACACTGGGTTATGTAGCGTTTATGGGCACAATGACCGGCGGCCGTTTTGCCGGAGACTGGCTTGCTAACAAACTCGGAAGAAGAAAAATGTTGCAGATCAGCGGTATGTTAATGGGTGCAGGACTGGCTATTTCGGTGCTTTTCCCTTTCCTGGTTCCAGCTACTTTCGGTTTCCTGTTGGTCGGTTTTGGAGTTTCATCCGTGGTTCCTTTGGTGTATAGCGCAGCGGGAAAATCTACAACCATGTCGCCGGGAATGGCGCTTGCGGCGGTTTCTTCCATTAGTTTCATCGGCTTCCTGATCGGCCCTCCGTTGATCGGTATCGTAGCACAATTTGCGGACCTTCGCTGGTCTTTTGCGATCGTTGGCGTACTTGCTTCTATGACAGCCTATTTGTCGACCAAAGCCAAATTAATCAGCTAGGTTCGGTTGGTATAAAATTTTCAGTGAAAGGGATATCGGTTCGGTATCCCTTTTTCCATTTTAATATACTTCAATGAAAATCAAATCCCTGCTTTTCGTCGCTGCTTTTGCCCTATTCAGCCAGGCTGCCACCGCCCAGAAAGACACACTCCGGAGTCTTGATATGAACCTCGAAAACTATGAATATCCCTTTCCGGTATCCTTCATTGAATTCGATTCGCAGGCTGAGAAACTAAAAATGGCATATATGGTTGTCAAGCCTTCGAAAAGCAATGGAAAAAGCATTATGCTGCTGCACGGGAAAAATTTCAACGGAGCTTACTGGGAGCAAACAGCCAAAGCACTATCGGAAAAAGGTTACCAGGTTATCATTCCTGATCAGATTGGTTTCGGAAAATCAACCAAACCGCTGCATTTCCAATACTCTTTCCAGGAACTCGCTGCTGGCACAAAGCGGATACTTGACAAGCTGAATGTAACTAAAACGACCGTTTTGGGCCATTCAATGGGCGGAATGTTAGCTACGAGATTTACATTAATGTACCCGGAACTGGTAGAGAAACTGGTACTGGAAAATCCGCTCGGACTGGAAGATTACAAGGTGAAAGTGCCTTATCAATCCATTGACAAATGGTACATGAGCGAATTGAAAGCCGATTTTAACAGCATTAAAAACTACCAGCTCAACAGTTACTACGACGGAAAATGGAAGCCTGCCTATGATAAATGGGTCAATCTGCTCGCTGGCTGGACACTTAACAAGGATTATCCGCGTATCGCCTGGAACTCGGCCCTTACTTATGATATGATCTATTCCCAGCCGGTTTGCTACGAGTTTAACCAGATCAAGGTTCCTACGCTGCTGATCATCGGTCAGCGTGACCGTAGTGCAGTTGGCAAAAACCTGGCTTCTGAGGATGTCAAAAAGACACTGGGAAATTATCCTGCACTAGGCCGGCAGACGAAAGCTTTGATAAAACAAAGTGAGCTAGCCGAATTAAACGATATCGGCCACTCACCTCATATTGAAAACTTTGACAGGTTTATTCAACCTCTGATGAAATTCATTGACAAACCTTAATCACAGACAAACATTTATTATGAATGTAAATCAGCCAAAGAATTGTCTCACGTAATTTCGGCTGGTCAGAATTGCACTTTGTACATCCTTGATACTGCGTTCATAAGCTTTGTCTTCCACTTCGATCACAACCGGCCCGCGATAGCGAACATCAGTTAATGCAGCGAAAAATGCTCTCCAATTTACATCACCAAGCCCCGGCAGTTTGGGAGAATGGTATTCAAGCGGGTTTGCCATAATACCAACGCGATCTAATTTATTTTTGTAAACTTTCGCATCCTTCAAATGCACATGATGCAATCGTGATTGATAATTGTAAATTGGATAAGTTTCATCCATCATCTGCCAGATCATGTGCGACGGATCGTAGTTCAGTCCCAATGTCGGGCTGGGAATGATCTCGAACATCCTGTCCCACACCGCAGGACTGATCGCGAGGTTTTTTCCGCCCGGCCATTCATCATCAGTAAAGAACATCGGACAGTTCTCGATTGCGATCTTAATATTATTTTCTTCTGCTACCTTCACAATGGCAGGCCAAACGTCCGCAAAGCGGGCCAAGTTATCCTTGATACTTTTTGACGGATCGCGGCCGATGAAGGTGGTAACCACAGGTATGCCCAGCTTCGCAGCTCCCCTGATCACTTCCTTTATGTGTTCAATAAAGTATTCGGAACGGTTTGGGTCCGGGTCCAGGGGATTGGGATAGTAACCCAGTGCGGAGATAAAAACGTTTGCCTCCTTTAACGTATGTCTGATCTGCGACACCCTAGCTGGCGTGAGATCCAGTACATCTATGTGTGTCACGCCCGCATACCGCCTGCTGTCCGCATTGTCGCTCGGCCAGCACATCATTTCGACGCAGGAAAACCCGTGATTTGAAGCAAACTGAACAACATGTTCAAATCCGAAATCGGCTAAAATCGCGCTATTAAAACCTAATTGGAGCATAATACAGAGTTTTTGAGGTAAACTTCAGTAAAAAAGCAGCCCGGTTCAAGATTTACATCACAATCCCATCCAAAAATTCCGAGGCTTCATCAATTCAGGGCACCACTGGTAACTATCCCCACACCTTAAATCCTTTTCTTTTTAGTAATATTGACCTGGTAAAACCAATGAATTCTAACACTTTATACACTTATGGCAGACTCTGAACCGGGTATAGGAAAGAAAATACTCAGCTTTTTTATCAAAGAGAGCGAAGAACCAGCTAAAACTGCTGCGGTCACTAAACCTGCGGTTGGCCAGCCGGAGCCACAACCGGCGCCGACAGTGTCTAATGTAGCCGGGACGATGCAGATCGACAGAAAATTTGTCGATCACTTTGTGAGCCTTCTTGAAAAGGCCAATCTGCCCGGACCCGATTATTTCGAATACAAGCAGGCACTCCAAAGCATGGAAGGGCTTGGGCTGGGAGAAGAAAAACAGTTCCAGGCGGCCTGGGCGAGTTTTAAGGCAATGGGCGGCCCGAAAGAGCCGGCTATTTTGAAGTCTTCCGCAGATCAGTACCTGAATATCCTTGACAAAGACCGGTCTTCGTTTTTAAAAGATGTAGAAAAAGCGATCAAAGACAGAGTTGGTGCATTGCAGGAGGAACAGAAAAAGTTGGAAGAGTCAAATACCGCCATTTCACAGCAGATCCTCAATTTACAAAAGAAAATAGAGGACAATAAAAACAGGCTTGGACAGATTTCCGGAGAGGTAACCGAGCAGAGCGCGAAAATCAATGCGAACAAAGACAGTTTTGAGGCAACTCACGTGAGCTTTGTTGAACAAATTAAATCCGACTTGAATAAAATAAACCAATATCTCAAATAACCTGACTTATTATACAAATGGCAACACCAGATTTCTCACAGATAGGCGGATCGCAGGAAGACATTTCCAAGCGGTCGTACTGGAGTAAGCCGGAGGGCATTGCTTCGCTCCTTTTCCTTGGCGGACTCGGTGCCGCTGCATTATACTATTGGAACAAAATCGCCGGTTTCCTGATAGAAGTGACGCAAAACACTTTGTATCTCGGCTTTTTGCTGGCGATTTTGGCGCTCGTTATATTCCTTTTTACCAGCAGGGATGTGCGCACAGCCGTATTTTTTCTTTTCAAAACATTAATGCGTAAGATAACGGGACTTGTTATCAAGCTCGATCCTATTGCCATTATGAAGATCTATATCGACGATCTGAAAGAGAAAAGAGAGAAAATGCAGGGCCAGATCAATACGCTGGCGGGTCAGCTTGTGAAGCTGAACAAGAATATCAATCAGAATAACGAGCAGATCAAACAGAAATTCGCGGAGGCTAACAAAGCCAGTACCATGCTTGACAGGCCCGGAATGAAAGAAACTGCTTCACTGGCAACGATTGAAGGCGCTGGATTGCAGGAAATGAATGAGAAGCTTTTCCCCTTGCAGCGTAATATGAAAACGGTGCTGGAATTCATGGAAAAAGTGAACAAAAGTGCTGATTACATTATCAAGGAAACCGAGATCAAGGTTAAATTGAAAGAGGCTGAGTACAGAATTGTGAAGGAAAGCTCTAATGCATTGCGTACAGCAGTCAGCATTTTCAAAGGTAACCCTGACAAAAAGTTCTATTTCGACGAGTCGATGGAATATATCCAGGATGATATGAGCCAGAAACTGGGTGAAATGAAACGCGCGATGGATTTGTCGCTTGACTTTATCAATGGCGTGGACGTGCAGAACGGGTTGCTTTCCGACAAAGGTCAGGCGATGCTGGAAGCTTACAACTCCGGCCAGTTCAAATTCATCCAGCTTGACGCGCAGCCTCAGACAACCCGACCTCTGGAAGCGCCCAAGGATTCCAGCTATAAAGGACTTTTAGACTAAACTATTTTCGTTCACTTATTTAACATCGTTCAATTTACCGCACAAAACAATGAAAAGACTTACTGTCGCAGGCCGCCTGATTATCACGGCACTTATTATAGGAGCATTATTTGTAGGGTATAAATACTTTGGAGGCGAAAAAGCGCTGAACCAAATGGCCGAAGACCGGGCGCAGAACCCGGAAACCGAGGCATCCAATGCAAGTGAAACGGAGGCAGCACCTTCCGAAAATACACCTGAGAATTCGGAAGCCACGACTTCTGACAACTCTGCATTCACTTATACCCCGCCAGCCCCGGTCGATGGGAAATTGAAAGGAGTTGTAGAACTCGGTGCTAGCGGTTTCAACTCATTTATTATCAAAGTAGACGATCAAAAACGCTGGGCGCTTGAAAAGTCGGAGTTTGGGAATAGCCTTGTGACAGAGAATATGGCCACCGACGAGGATATTCGCATCGGTCTAAAAAAGTATATCGGCGGCATGCTCGATTTCGGGGTTAGCAGCAAGGATATTCACTTTGTAGTAAGTTCAGGAGCTGCGAAGGCTGATGTTACACAAAAGATTACCAAAGTTTTGAAGTCGATCGGATACGTGGTGAACCAGGTTACGGCCGAGCAGGAAGGTCAGCTTGCATTGAGATCAGTTTTGCCGGCTGAATATGCGAACAAGGCTTTTGTAGTGGATATTGGTTCTGGAAATACAAAAATGTCGTGGATGGAAGGCACCAAAGTGTCGGCCCTGGAATCTTACGGCGCGAAGTATTATCAGGAAGGCTCAGACGATTCGAAAGTATACGAAGAAGTATCGTCGAAAGCCAAGCAAGTCCCTGCAGACAAGCGTAAAACCTGCTTCATCATCGGCGGCGTACCCTTCGAAATGGCTAAGGAAGTACGGAAAGGCAAAGAGCGCTTCACAACGCTGAGCGAGCCACTAGCCTATTCAAAACTGACAAACGCCAAATCCAAAGCCGGCGTCAACATCTACAAAGCAGTAAAAGACGCCACCGGCTGCGACCAGTTCGTATTCGACTGGGACGCGAATTTCACGATCGGGTTTTTATTGGGGTTGTAATTTGAAGGGAGGAAAGGGAGGAGGGAGGAAAGGGAGGAAGTGTTTGTTCTCCCTTCCTCCTTTCTCCCCTTCCTCCTTCCTCCCTTCCTCCCTTGCTCCCTTTCCTCCCCTTCCTCCCTTTCCTCCCCCTTCCCATGACACTATCACAACTATTCGCCTACATTTCCGCTAATCCCTGGCCGGCGGCTATTTACTTTTGTATACTTCCTGTTCTTGCGTGGGGTATTGGAGAGGTTGCGCATGGAAGTCGGGATGTTAAATTGTAGAGTTACATTTATGCAGTCCTTGTTTATGCGACTTGCATTCCTGGTATTTTTGCAGTTACATTAAATATCTATTTGTTTCTCTTCGAAAGGCAGAGCATCTGGCAGGCTAATATCGTTTTGCAATTTCTTCCGGTCATTTCACTTGCTTTGACGTTGATGCTTATTAAAAGCAAGATACCTTTCTCACTAATTCCTGGTTTTGGCAAGATTTCCGGTTTCCTGACTCTCATTACCGCATTGATCGGGGTGATGTGGTTTATGGACCGAATCAACTTAGTAGCATGGACTTACGTCCCATTTTCTGTTATTTTAATAGGTTTTGTACTCACTTTGCTTGCTATTAGATTTGCATGGAGCAAACTGTTTTGAAATCCGGTACATATATTCAAATCTCCGTGGGCGACGAGCAGAGGCTGGAAGCGCGGGAATTGGTGGAATATTCTTTGCGTCACCATCATGTGTCGAATATCTGGGACGGTGCGCCGGGCGCCGGTGCGCCGGGCGTCGGATCGCCTGGTACGCTGGCGAGCACGAGGATGCTGCGATTTACGGGAACGCTCGGCGAGATCGTATTTGCGGATTGCTACCACCTTCCCAGACCCACCAAATCTTTCGGCGCAACCGACGGACAGGATTGGGGACAGGATTTTTTGATCCAATCTGAAAGTGAAAACTTTTCCGTCGATATTAAATCCATGAAACGCAAGTCGGGCACATTGGCGGGCGATTATGTTTTGAATATTCCCGCCTCGCAGCTGCATAAAAAAGGATCTAAGACCACGCATTACTTTTGCATCTCTTTCCACCAGTCCGACACGGACGGAACAATCGCCTCATTACTAGGTTTTATCGACAAATTCGCGCTTGAAAGTGGCTCAATCGGACAACTGTACAAGTCGGGCACGCGGCGGACAAGAACAGACGGAAGCACATTCACTTTCCATGAAAGCACTTACGAAATCGATTTCAAAGACATTGCGCCGCCGGTATTGACAGATTCACTCAGAAAGCGGGCGGGCTTTCGCATTTGCGAGCTGAAATGACTATTTTAGCGGCAGTTGCAGGTTGTGCTTTCACGCATTGAAAACCGGGCTACTATCGCAGAATGGCATCACAAACACGCTCTTACGAAAAGAAAAAGCTACTTGGGCAAATTTATACGCCGCTTCATCTAGTCGAAAAAATCCTGCGCCTCTCCGGTTTTTACGATACCGACTTTTCCAACAAAAAAATACTCGATCCCGCTTGCGGTGACGGGCGTTTTCTGGTTCCGGTCGTTGAATTTTTGATCAAAAATGTTCCTTCCGGGCAATTGCCGGGGATACTTCAAAATGTGCATGGCTGGGATATTGACCCGCTGGCTATCGCGAAGTGCCGCGCAAACCTGGATCAGCTTGTGGCGCCGCTTGGACTGACCGTGAAGTGGAAATTGCGTAAATGCGACGCGCTCTTTCAGCGGAACAATGCGACCAAATATGACCTGATAGTTGGAAATCCGCCCTATATCCGGATCCAGCATTTACCCGAGAAACAGCGGCTATTCATTCGTCAGGAATACACATTTTGCCGGTCGGGTTCTACCGACGCTTACGTGGCATTTTTTGAGCTCGCCAGTGTTTTATTGACTAAAAATGGCGTTTGCGGATTTATAACACCCAATTCCTTCTTCATTTCTGAAACGGGAAAACTACTCCGCTCCTATTTCGAGCAAAATCAAAATCTCAGACACATTACCAATTACGGTAAAATTCCGGTATTTGAAAATGCTTCCACCTACTCTGCTGTCACGGTTTTTGGAAACAAAAAGGAGCCACATTTTACATTTGAACAATGCATTGATAAGCAATTCAACTGCCAGTCGAGAGACTTTTATTTTACGGAGCTGAGCAGCCCCTGGAAGCTTTCGGTCCCCGAATCACAAATGATTGAAGGGAGGAAATTGGGAGATATTTGCAGGATTTCAGTTGGCATCACAACGCTTGCCGACAAGTATTATCTCTTCCATATTCTGGAAGAAACCGACGGGACCAGCTTTGCTAAAAATAAAAACGGTGATCTCGTTTATCTGGAAACTGAGCTGCTGAAACCGGTCATAAAGGGTTCCAAACTTAAATCTTCGACAGATCCGGTGACCGAATATATCCTTTTTCCATACCAGAAAAATGAGGCTGGAAAGCACCAGATAATCCCGGAAAATGAGCTGGAATGCAGGTATCCGAAAACATATTCGTATTTTCTTAAAGTAAAACCGGCGCTCGATCGTCGTGATAATGGGAAGGCTAATCCTGTCGCGTGGTACGCATTCGGGCGGTCGCAGGGGCTGGATAGTTCTTTTGGTAAAAAAATCATCTTTTCACCGATGAACCGGGAGCCGAATTTCGTGTTGTATGAAAACCCGGAAGTGACGGTGTATTCCGGTTATTTTATCAAATATGATGGTGATACCTCGGCGCTTCTGGAGCAGCTCAACTCGGCAAGAATGGCAGATTTCATCTCTGTCGCCGGTCGGGATTTTCAGGGAGGCTATAAGGGTTATAACAAGAAAGTGATCGAAAATTATATTATAACCAGTATGCCCGAAGCAACTCCGCAGCTGATCACAGACAAGCCGCTTTCCTAAGTCAATGCGAACGCACAATTGTCAACTCGATAGCTATGAATGAAGAAAAGTTTACACAAGAATTTGTCTTGATTTTCAGGACTAACATCAACAGCAAGAGGCACGTAAAATCCATTGCACACTTGCTCGACGGCCAGACCGAAATATTAAAATGGAATATTGACCTGTCGGATATCGACAAAGTATTGCGCATAGAGGCCCGGCAGCCCGATTGCAGGCCGGTGATTTCACTTGTGCAGCAGGCGGGTTATGCGTGCGAGGAATTAACAGACTAAACCAAGATATATGTCAGAACAGAAGACGGGTGCATTCACCGGTTACGAAAAATTTATTATTACGCTGCTGGCGATCCTGCAATTCACAGTCGTGCTGGATTTCATGGTGCTCTCCCCGCTGGGCTACATTTTACTCGACAAGCTTTCGATCAGTACGAGCCAGTTTGGGCTGGTTGTTTCAGCTTACGCATTCAGTGCGGGAGCGGCCGGGCTGCTCACAGCGGGTTTTGCCGACAAATTTGACCGCAAAAAGTTGCTACTCTTCTTTTATACCGGCTTTGTAATTGGTACATTTTTGTGCGGCATCGCGCCTACCTACCACTTTCTACTATTTGCGCGGATCTTCACCGGGCTATTCGGAGGCGTGATCGGTTCTATTGGTTTCGCGATTATCACTGATCTTTTTCCGATCCAGGTCCGCGGCCGCGTGATGGGATTTGTTCAAATGGCGTTTGCGAGCAGTCAGGTACTTGGCATTCCGATCGGACTTTACCTTGCCAAAGAATTCAGCTGGCACGCTCCGTTTCTGATGATCGTCGGTGTGAGCATTATAGTCGGTATTCTGATCGTCGCTTATATGAAGCCGATCAATGCCCATTTGAAATTCCAGTCGCAGGGCAATGCATTCCAGCATTTGGGAAGGACAATTTCAAAGCCGCAATATCTGCAAGGATTCGCGGCGACGACAATGCTCGCGACAGGAGGCTTTATGTTAATGCCTTTTGGAACTGCATATGGTGTGAATAATCTGGGAATCCAGGAAGCACAATTACCAACTTTATATATGGTAACCGGACTTTGTATGCTTGCATTCAGTCCGCTCATCGGAAAGCTCAGCGACAAGGTTGGCAAGTATCAGGTGTTCCTTTGGGGCTCGGTAATTGCGTGTGTAATGACGCTGATCTATTGCAATCTCAGCGTAACCCCACTTTGGATTATTATCATATTGAACATTTTGCTTTTCGTAGGCATTACGGCCAGGATGATCTCAGCTTCTGCATTAATGAGCGCCGTTCCCGAGCCGCACGACCGCGGCGCATTCATGGGGATTAACTCTTCGGTACAGCAGATATCCGGCGGAATCGCTTCTTTGATCGCCGGCTATATTGTTTCCGAAACTGCGACAGGTTACCTCGAAAACTATCCAATGCTCGGAAATGTGGTCGTGGTCGCTATTATAATAACTGGATTATTAATGTATCGTATTCACAGGTACGTAATTCAGAAAACAGCTCCGGTAATTGAATCGAAAGCGGTGATCTAGAATTTCTGACCAGATCTACGGTTCGAAAATTCAGAACACAAATATTAAATCAGCCCGCTCATCCAAAATGGCGGGCTTTTTTATTTCGCAATACAAGACAACAAATGACTTGAATTCAGATAGTTAAGAGCAACCGAGTGAAATATTTCGAAAATAAATCTTTTTATACTAATTATTCTTTTAAAAAGATTTATACATTTACGGCAGATAAAAACTTATGAGACTTTTTATTTGGAAGGAATAGTGGTAAAAATATTTTCTGTTTATTTACATATCAGACTTGGAATATACAGATAACATTTTATACTAATAATACTTTTAAATGAAAATCATCAGTATTGTCAACAACAAAGGTGGTGTAGGAAAAACTACTTCCGCTCAAAGCATTGCTGCGGGTCTCAGCAAATTTGCAAATGCGAGAGTGCTCGTCATTGATCTGGACGCGCAAGCCAGTTTGACCAAAAGCTTCGGAATCACACACGCAGGCTTGAAGAAAGACAGTGGCTCGTTCATCACCGGAGAATATGAATTTGACGAGATTGTAAAGCGTGTTGGGGATATTGATGTTTTGCCGGGATCAGCCGAAATGATACACAGGGAAGACACGATCAGATCGGCTCCCGTTTTTCCTTTCAACCTGAAAATTGCACTGGAAAAAGTGAAAGACCTGTACGATTTTGTGATCATCGACTGCCCGCCCGCGCTATACGGGAATACAAGACTTGCGCTGGTTTCGTGCCACCAATATTATGTTCCGTTGCAGGCTGAGTTTTTAAGTTATGAAGGTTTGAGAAACTTTCTGGTTTACTCGGCAGAGATCAAGAAAATCAGTCCGAGCACCAACCTGGGCGGCGTGTTTGCGACACGCTATAATCCTAAGATCAGGAAAAAGATCAGCCACGAACTGATCAACGCAACGAGGGACCAACTTGGTGAAGTATTTATGGATTCGTACATTCGCGATAACATCGCACTGTCGGAAGCTCAGGCAAACGGCATGACCATATTCGATTACGCTCCTGCCAGCAACGGAGCCGAGGATTATTACAAGCTAACTAAAGAAATACTGGAACGAATTAATAACTGACACTTATGGCAAAAGATAGGAAATTTGAGTTTGCGCCACTTCCATTGGTAAATGATATCCAGGAAGAGCCAAACCAACCCGAAGAGGTGATTGCGGGCGCGCCAACCAAAGTAACCTTTGATTGTGATTACATTTTAATGGAAAACATGAAAGATTATGGATACTGGGAAGGGCTTACCCAAAAAGATATCATCCTTGAATCTTTGAAGCTGTATTTCCAGGATAAAGAGATCCGTCCCCGCCCCGACAAGATCCGCAACCGGACGAAAGTCGGAAGAAAACCTAAATCACTTGCAGATTAAAACAAAGAAAGTCTCCATAATCGGAGACTTTCTTTGTTTTAATCAATTCGGAATTAAGCTTATTTGATGAGCAACTTCCCTGAAATCTCCTTTCCGCCATTGCTGAGGCGATACACGTACATTCCCGCGGTTACATTCAGCTTCATTTCGGTCTCTTTTGTAAAAACCTTTGTCCTGATTTTTTTGCCGGCTATGTTGTAAATAGTCAGCTCCGACTCGCCGCTCAGGCTAGTGGTAACATTAATGAAATCGCTTGCCGGATTAGGAGAAACACGCACCCACTGTGCAGGATCGCTATTTGTACCCAAAATTGGCTCAACGATCACCACCGTACTTGCAGTATCGCTGCATCCGAATTGGTTGGTTACCTTCACTGTATAAGTCCCGCTGTGTGCGATTTTCGCAATTCGTATATTCGCTTTCTGATCTGTGGAAGTGAAATTATCAGGTCCTACCCAAAAGAATTTACCCTCGCCACTTGCATTCAGTTCAATCGCAGCGCCTTCAAAATAAGGTCCGGTATTCGATGCCACCACCTCGGGAAGCGGTAAAACGGTGATAGTCGCAGTGGCGGTTTTCTCGCTTGCCGGACAAGTGCCCGTGTAGGTTGTGGTGGCGCCCGGCGTAACTATAATCGCATTTCCATTTACCCCGGTAGACCAGCTTACCGGGCCGCTGCAACCCGAGGCTGTTAATGTCGTGGAGCCGCCTGCACATAAGCTATCAGTTACTGATATTATTTTGAATACCGCCGGCGAATTAGATTGCACCCTCCATTCGAGCGTTCGGATTCGTCCCATTTGCATTGTTTCGGCACGGCTCAAATGCGTCGAGTCGAAAACTGTCGCGGTTAGTTTGCCCGAACCTGCAATATCTTCCGGCTTTAATATGACTTCGTCTACCCCGTTTGCCAGCGGCTGCCCGTCGAGCTGCCATTCGATTTGCATCGAATTCGGCTCAGGTCTTAGTAAGTCAAACTTAAAAGAAGCTGCCTCTTTGACCAGAAAGGCTGAGCTGGTATCAGGTTCGATCTTCCCCACCGGATCCACAATAGAGAGTATCCTTTCCGTAGTCGCTTCCCTGCACACAACACAAAATTCCTGATTCAGATATTCCATCAGACACTTTCCATTTGCAGGTTTGTGCCACCTGGCTGCCTCGCTGTCGCTTCCATGTTTGTAAACGCCTATTCCTTCCGAGTCGAGCCAGTTTTTCCATTTCACTTCTGCCGGGTTCGAAACCTCCGTCATATTAGCGGCCTCCCAGCCGTACTGCGGGCCAGCCCAGTATTCATCGTTCAAAGAAGTAAATGTGTGCCCGATCTCGTGTGCGCCGATCGTATTGGCGCTTTCGTTCAGGGTATGCACCGCAATGGAGCCGCCCGAACCACCGTAATAGGTTGTATTGATAAGTACGACAATCAGATCGTAGGTCGGGAGATTGGCTGCGAGCACATTATAGGCAGCAGTAAAATTGATCGTGACCAGTCGGTGGATCGTCGAGCCAAAAGTGCCGCTATAATACGTTTTCTTCGTGCCAACAGGCTGATCAGGATAAGCATCCGGCGCGGTTCCAGGGTTGCTCACGCCGCTTTCTTCGGAAGGAGTCGGGATAGCGAAGAAATTGAAATAGGACTTATACCTGTTGTAAGGCTGATATTCCAGTAAAAAATCGGCGAACTTCTTCGCTTCCGTTCTGAATTTTGGCATCTCAGCTTCTGTAAATCCGTCGCCGAGAATGACCACATTAATCCTGCTGTCCAGCGGACCGGTTTTATATAAAGTGTCAACCGGAAACTCCTGAGCAAATGCCCGGGCTGCGCATAGAATGAAAAATAGTGCGGTAAAGGTTTTTTTCATCGTTTTAATTTAAGGGTGTATATCTTAATCTTTCCTCTTTCCGGTGTAACGCTGTAAATATCCAGTTTCTCAATATTGTGATCCGCCTGCATCCGCATCGTGAATGCTCCCTCCTTTTCATAGTTCTTTTTCCGGGTAATAACCCCCGACGGATCGTGAACTTCAACCTCCTGGAACAGCGGGTGCTGATAAACCATCGCCGTTTCAAGCGCACTCACGCTATACCTCGGCACAACTTCAATTTTATAAGGCGACTCCACCGGCGCGCGAAACGGTTTCAATTTCCCGTTTCCCGCGACTGCACTTACGAGCCCGACTTCCTCCTGCCCACCCTTTTTACCAAAACTCACCCTGAATTGCAGGAACAGAATCTGGTCAGCCACGGTGGCATCGAAGCGCAATACGTCATTTAAGTCGAGTGCGGACTGGCGCGGCGTGCAGGCGGCTAAATGCATGAACAGTAAACAAAAAGTAATGTAAAAGAGCAGTTTAAAATTCATGAAACCAGTAAAATGGGGCATTGGTAAAATTAAATCTTTAAGTAGTAAAAACGAATAGTTACTACTGCCGGTGGTGCCAGATTTCGGTACCGTTAAATAACTCACGCAGAAACCGGAAAATTTTGCCGCGTATTTGGTTGGAATTCAGACCAAAAGCGTTGCAACAATAGTGCAATTGATTGATTTACAGCACCTGAAACCCTGTTGCACGGTTATCAGCCCTATCTTTGCAATGTAATTCAACGACAATGAAAGTTCAGGAAACCAGCCCCACTCACCACGATACCGACCACTGCTGTTCTGGCCACGATGATCACAAGCAGAAGGCAACAAACGATCATAACCACGACCACGATCACGACCATGATCACGGGGATAGTGGGGAAGCAAGCATTTTGAAAACCCGGTGGATGCTCTGGCTCAGCCTGCTGATCCTGCTGACCACACTTGCGATTACGTTTATTTTTAAGATCAAAATAGACCGGACAGTCGAGATCGCGTTGATGCTCGCTGCCTATTTATTAGCCGGTAACAAAACGATTGCAATCGCCTTTCGTCGGATAGCACGCGGCGATTTTTTCAATGAATTTACATTAATGACGATTGCGACGCTGGGCGCATTCTATATCGGCGAATTCAGCGAGGGCGTTGCGGTCATGATATTTTATGAAATTGGCGAATTGTTCCAGGACATAGCGGTAAGCAGATCCAAAAACTCGATCAAAGCATTGCTCGATATTCGTCCGGACACTGTTACTGTAATCCGCGATCATCAAAATAGCCTGGTTAGTCCTGATAATGTGGCAATTGGCGAAATAATCTTGGTAAAAGCGGGTGAAAAAGTTGCGCTCGACGGAAAGCTCAGTTCAGAATCAGGCACATTCAATACAGCCGCATTAACCGGCGAGCCACGACCGGATGTGATTTCAAAAGGTAACACAGTGCTGGCGGGGATGATCAATACAGAGCAGGCTGTGGAAGTTACAGTGACTACTTTGTTTAAAGATTCAAAACTGTCCCGCATCCTGGAAATGGTACAGGAAGCGACTGCCAGAAAAGCACCTACACAATTGCTTATCAGCAGGTTAGCAAAAATATATACCCCGATCGTTTTTTTGCTTTCCGTACTGATCATACTCCTGCCCTACTTCTTCGTAAACAATTATGATTTCGATCAATGGCTTTACCGGGGTATGGTTTTCCTTGTTATCGCTTGTCCCTGCGCGCTTACAATCTCCATTCCGCTAGGTTATTTCGGCGGAATTGGCCTGGCTTCGCGAAACGGTATTTTGGTGAAAGGCGCTAATTTTCTGGATGTTATCACAAAAATCGATACGGTCGTTTCCGACAAAACGGGTACACTTACAAAAGGAGTTTTTGCAGTTCAGCACGTTGAAACAACGCTTGATAAACAGGAATTTATTCAGCTGGCGGCTTCTCTCGAAAACTATTCTACCCACCCGGTCGCCAAAGCTGTTGTCAGTTATGCAAATGCGGCGGAGCTTCAAAAACCACTGGAAGTCAGGGAAATAGCCGGGCATGGATTGGCCGGGATCGTAGGAACGAAAAAGGTTTTGGCAGGAAATTTAAAACTGCTCGATAAATACCTGATCCAATATCCCGCAAACCTCGCAGATATCCTGGAGACGATCGTCGCAGTTGCTATTGACGGCGCTTATGCAGGCTATTTCATGATCGCCGATCAGATTAAAGAAGACGCCGCACAAACTGTGGCTGACCTGAAATCGCTTGGTATCGAGACGATAATGCTTTCAGGAGACAAAACCGCGGTGGTGTCGCACATTGCCCAAACACTCCAAATTGCACAAAGTTATGGCGACTTACTCCCCGAAGACAAGGTCGCTATCGTGCAAAAACTGAAAGACCAGGGCAAACGAATTGCATTTGTTGGCGACGGTGTAAACGACGCGCCTGTGATCGCACTGGCGGATGCGGGTATTGCAATGGGTGCACTCGGTTCCGATGCGGCTATTGAAACGGCCGATATTGTGATCCAGAATGACCAACCCTCAAAAATCGTATCTGCGATCCGCGCCGGCAAAGTAACCAGAAGCGTGGTGTACCAGAATATTTCCCTGGCAATGGGTGTGAAAATGGCAGTAATGCTACTGGGCGCAGGCGGAATCGCCACACTCTGGGAAGCGGTTTTCGCCGACGTAGGTGTCGCTTTGCTAGCGATCCTCAATGCATTCAGGATTCAGGGAAAGAAAATCTGAAACCAAACTCATTTACCACCTGCTAAACAATTGGTACTGATCGGATACCCGCAACCTTTTCGAGCGCGATAGTAACCCGCTCAATACGGTCCACATTTCCACGACTGCTGTCTGATACAGCTTGCGCAACGGAAGTAAGGTAATCCCCGCCCAACTTGGTGTTAAAAAACGGATCCTGGGCAGCGAGTACGCCCCGCCAGTTCTTCCCGACAATGTTTCTGGATCTTACGAACCTCACTAAAAGACGCTCTTTGATGGACAATCCACCCTGTTCGGAAACTCGTGCTTGCAGCTCCTCCATTTGATGTGATGTTGTGTGTGTTAATTTTGTATTTTGCGTAATACGATAATTGCTATATACAAAAGTATATAATTATCAATACAAAGTCAAGAATTCATATAAGTTTATCAAAATAATGTCGGTAACAGGCGATAGAATTAGGAAATATCGGGAATTGATGGGATGGAACCAGGATGAACTGGCCAAAAAAATTGATAGGCGCGATAAGCAGACCATCTCCCACTGGGAGACCGGCAAGAGTGACCCGTCCCTGAAAGAGACGATTAAGCTCGCAGAGGTTTTAAACGCGACTGTGGCCCAGCTCGTGGGAGAAGCGCCGATGTTTGAAGAACCGAGAGAGAATTATGTGATGGTCAAGAAAGATGATCTCATCGAACTGCAAAGAAAGGCGCTTGAAATGGAAGAAGAGCGGATTAAAGATCTGAAAGAGCAGCTCGACAAGGCGCTAGGCCAGGCCGAATCCGGTGAATCAACCGACCCTGGTTTCCCTGAGGAATAAAACTCGGAAACCGAAAGCACAAAACACACTCACGACTATCAGCCCCGCCCACAGCGGCTGATAGCCCCAGTGCGCCGCCACAATACCACCGGTTGCAGGACCTACGATTTGCGCAACCGCCTGAGCCACAGAGTAAGCAGCAGAATACTTGCCCCGATTGCTATCCATTGCCCTATTCATTACAAAAGTAGTTATGTAGGGAATTGCGAGCATTTCGCCGATTGTGAAAAGCAGTACCGCAAAACCGGCGAGTACGATCGGCAATACAAACGGGACTACAAGCGCAAGGAAAGAAAGGGCACTGAAAATCACGCCCGCTACAATATACACGGAATCGGGCCACCGGTCCCGCAAGTTCTGGATGAGCACCATTTCAAATAGTGCA
The DNA here is from genome assembly GCF_021390335.1 of Dyadobacter sp. CY343. Classification (GTDB taxonomy): domain Bacteria; phylum Bacteroidota; class Bacteroidia; order Cytophagales; family Spirosomataceae; genus Dyadobacter. The sequence goes on from NZ_JAJUXK010000003.1 coordinate 506,955, forward strand.
ATGATCAAGCCATTCATTCCCAGTAACATACCGATAGTTGCCTCGCCAATATGCATTTGCTCCTTCCAATATACAGGAACCAGCCGGAACAGGATTGAGAAGCATACCATATAAAGTGTGACCATAGTAAGGAACCTCAGAAAAAATCCGTCTTTCCATGGCGATTTCCCCAGGAATTCGTCAACCTGATCCTTCTGTCGTTCCCGGTTGACCTTCGCCTTGGGTAAAAGAATGACGATCAGTATCCCAGCTATCATATACACAACACCGTCAACCCAGAACAGCAGGTGATAATTGATCGCGGCCAGTATTCCTCCAACCGACGTTCCGAAACCAAATCCAATGTTTGTAGCGAGCCGGTTCAAGGCATAGGATCGGGTAAGATTTGCAGTCGTCGAATAGGCGGCGATAGCTGTGCTGTTGGCCGGTTTGAATGCTTCTACAAAAAAACTTAATACGATTACGAGTCCGCAAAGAGCTGTAAAGTCAGTCACCAAACTGAACAGAATAAAAAATACGCCACTCATAATCAGGCTGATAACCTGGACTTGACGAAAACCCCATTTATCCGTGAAATATCCACCCGCCATTGCGCCCGCCACCGAACCCACTCCGAACAGTGTGATGATCAATCCCGCATCGGCGACACTTCGGTGAAGATTTTGGGTGACATACATACTCATAAAAGGTACGGCCATATAACCGCAGCGGTTCACGAGAATCACAATGCTGAGTAGCCAGGTTTCCCTGCTCAGCCCGGTGAATGCAATACGATAGCTCTGTAAAATCCCGTTGGGCATTAGTGATGAATTAAGGCTGCAAATCTCACAACAATTTTTTGATGATCGCAACACTTTCTTCCAGTTCATCCAAATTCGATGAAGCAAATCCAAGTCTGATCGCATTATTCCGCATTTCTATCTCACTGGTCGCATCAGAAAAGTATAGATCTTCCCGAATCGCACGCGAGGCGAGCTGTGTCAGATTAATAGTCGGGTCAAATCGAGTCCAAACTGCCATACCTCCATCAGGCACCTCAAAACTCACCGAATCTCTTAGCTGAGATTTTAAAAGATCGCAAAAGCGATCACGTCGCTGCTTGTAAACCCGCACTGACTTTCGCAAATGCCGCTGAATGACACCGGTTTGCAGTAACTCGGCAATTGCGTTTTCGAGCATCTGGTCTCCCTGCCGGTCGATGATCCTGCGCAAAAGTGCCAACTCGGCGATCACATCTTCCGGTCCAACCAGGTACCCCACTCGGAACGCAGGGGATATCGTTTTGGTAAAAGATCCGCAATAGAGCACCATCTGATGCGGATCCGCCCCTGCAAGCGGGAGCAGCGGCTTGCTTAGGTAGTGAAAATCGTAGTCATAATCGTCTTCAAAAACAGCGAATTTATATCTGGCCGCCAGCTGTAATAAGGCAATCCGCCTGTCGGCACGGAGTGCAACTGTGGTCGGATAATGGTGGTGGGAAGTCACATAAACCATTCGTACGGCCTTCTGCTCGCACACTTTTTCCAATGCCGAAACATCCAGTCCATATTCATCGACCGGAATTTCACTTACAGTTGCACCTGCATGCACAAAATTCATTGTTGCGCTAAACCAGCCCGGTGAATCGACCGCAACATGATCGCCGGGTTTAAGAAGCAGTGTACTCACCAAATGCAATCCCATAATTACGCCCCTCGTGATCAGGATATTATCCGCAGTCGTCGTCAATCCACGGGTCTCATTCAAATGGGAAGAAAGCTCCTGCCGCAGCCAGGCAGAACCCTTCGCTTCACCATATCCCAGCCGCAAATATGCGTTGCCCTGCAACAATTGGCTTCGGTAAGCCCTCGCCAAATCGGCTCTCGGCGCGAGTCTGGGATCGGGAAATCCATCATCGAGGTGTAGTCGGTTAACTGGTTTTAAAACGGGCCGATTTAAATGGGAAAACTTTTCGAATCTGAATCCGGCTTCTTTTTTGGATTGTGGTAAAACTGTTGAACGCGTTCCGCCGGACGCAGGCCGCATATCAGGTAAATGCTTTGTGACAAATGTACCACGACCGGTGTGACTTTCAAGCCAGCCCTGCGCGAGGAGTTCATCATAAGCCTGCACAACTGTCCGACGATGCACTTTTAAATTTGTCGCAAGTTGCCTGGTGCTGAGCAGCTTATGCCCCGGCTGTAATGTACCTGCCCTCACCAATGCAACCAACTGATTGCAATTTGCAAATAGACCGCTCCTTTTCCAGATTTCTCAATGGTGATCAGGGAAGATAACACGCCTATAATTGGACTATTAAAATTTTATGAAATGGATCATTTATACCATCCAATTAAGAGAGATTTTTGGAGAAAAAAAATGTCATGAAAAATATACCTTCCCATCTTATTCCGAGCCGGTTGCCTAAAAGAGCGCATTACGATCAGGAAACGATCTATTCCATCCTTGACGAAGCACTTTTTTGTACAATCAGCTTCATCGTGGACGAGCGTCCGTTCGCAATTCCGACGGCTTTTGTTCGGTACGAGGACAAAATTTACATTCACGGATCCGTCGGGAGCCATTTTATCCGGGAAATCGAAAAGGGCATTCCGGTTTGTATTTCCGTCATGCTGACCGACGCTTTGGTCGTAGCGAAATCTGCATTTAGTCACTCAGTAAATTACAGATCCGTCACGATTTTCTCGAATGCAGAAAAAATCGAAGACTTTGAAACGAAAGCTGCTGCCTTCGAGTGGCTTACAAACAAAATTGTTCCGAATAGCTGGTCATATTTGCGACCAATGAAGAAAAGTGAAGTATTGAAAACAACCGCGCTCGCATTCCCTATTGAAGAAGCTTCGGCAAAGGTCAGAAGCGGAATGCCAAAGGATGAAGAAGAAGATCTGGAACTTCCGATCTGGTCGGGGCTAATACCGATTCCTGTGCAGCGGCTGCAAGCTATTCCTGACGACACAAGTAAAGGAATCCCGCTTCCGGCACATTTGCAATAGTCCATGCAACCTTCTGGGTGAACCTAACATCTATTCGACAAAAATGAGATGCCGGATTTAATTCAAATGTTGCACGCCATGACAGGAAAGGAAATTTTTGACCATTATCAACTGATTGCATTGGCAAAAGGACTTGGTTCCCAGGAGTTTCACTATGGCAACATATTGTACCAGGCGCTACGGATAGAAGGAGAAGAAAGACTTTTTGCACTGCTCGAATTGGCTGAGAATACCGGCAAACGAATTTCACTGTCCTATTCCGCGTTGCCCGACGACAATCAATACGAACGTGATAGTGCTGTTTTGGTATAACTGAAAATGCTGCATTTCGTGTTGAATGCAGCATTTCTTCATTCTTCAAACCGCCTTATCTTTTCACCGCAATCCGGTGCGTACTCTGCGAGCCGTCGGTATATTTTAGGATCAGCACGTAAACCCCAGGACTGAATCCGCTCACGTCAATTTCACTTTCCGCATTATTTGACTTGTACAGCGAGCGTCCTAAGTTCGAAACAATTTGAACGTTCACCACTTTACTTCTATCGAGGTCACCAATAAACAATTTATCTGACACTGGATTAGGATAAATGTTAACCTTCGCCCCAGCTCCTTCGGCCGACAATGCTTTTCTTGAAATTGTTTCCTGCATTCCCTCGTCAGGCACAGGCGCAGTACCATTGCCAGTTAAGTAAGAAGGCAGGTAACGCCACGGACCATACGTCTGTCCAGTCAGCGCCAATGCAGGATCATATTTCACCCTAACGCGCACTTTCGTCGCCGGTCCTTGTTTAGGAATTACGTTCTTCAATTCCACACCTATCAAGCCCAAACTTGCATAAAGATTTTGCGACCCCGAGGATTGCGTACTATTAGTAATCACATTATTCGCCCCCTTCGAAAACCCTTGCCCAGCCGCCTTCGTCTCCCAAACCAACTTGCCCTTATTTCCGCCTAGAAAGGATTTGGAATACAAGCCCGCTCCGAAGTTATTTTGCGCGAATTGGGTTTGGTTGATGGGGGTGGTAAGGTTGGTGTTATAGAGGCGGAGGTTGTTTTTGAGGTTTGCGCCGGTATTGCCGTAACATATGAAAACAGATCCGCCTTCAAAGAAGGGAGCGCCAATTATAACGTCGCTGTACCCATCGCCATTTACATCTCCACCTTTGGAAACTGAGTAACCCATTTGCGCACCTTGTTCAAGAACTTCAAGCGACTCAACTGGAATCGCCTTTAGTCCAGTTGGAGAGCCGTGAAATACAAATGCACTGCCTTTAGTGACTTGATTTTTGGAATAATAAGGTGCACCTACCAATACATCTCCGTAACCATCTCCGTTGATATCACCAGCAGTTGACACACTCCAACCAAGTCTCGCAGCGGCGTAGTTCAATTCCAATTTTAAAGGTGGATCTTCGAATTTTCCTGAGGTCGATCCGTAAAATACCGTTGCAAGTCCCTCGTCTAGCTGACCATTTGCATAGTGCGGCACTCCTACGATCACATCAAAGAACCCATCCCCGTTAACATCACCAGCAGACGAAACTGATATTCCCATCTTCGCGTTCTGCTGGTTTACCTCAAGAATCTTTGCTGGCATACTAACCATACCTGTCGAAGAACCATGGAATATAAATGCAGCGCCTTCATTTACTTGGCCGTTATCATATAAATAGGCACCGACCATAACATCACCAAAGCCATCTCCATTAATATCGCCTGCGCCTGCAACAGAAACGCCAAATTGCGAATTGCTTTGATTACTTTCTAACATAGTGGCTTGTGAAATATCAATGCCATTTTTCGAACCATAGTGGACAAACGCTACTCCTTCATCGTCCTGACCATTATCGTATAAATAGGCGCCTAAGACTATATCTGCAAAGCCGTCACCATTGACATCTCCTGCCGCGGACACGGATTTTCCAAGTCTAGCGAGAACCTGGTCGCTTTCGATTATGAAAACCGAATTCTCATCAATCCCGGTTTGTGAACCGAAATAAACAAAAACTCCCCCCTCGAGGTTCTGACCCTCCGTGAAACCTGGTGCTCCGATGACTATGTCATCATAACCATCGCCATTTATGTCTCCGGCGGTTGAAACAGAATGACCAAAAAATGCATTACTTTGATTGCCATAGCTGACAACTATCTGATTATCTAAAACTCCATCTGGCGATCCATGGTACAAAAATACTACGCCCTCATCAACTTGACCGTTATCATAGAATGGAGCTCCGACCAGGATATCTTCAAAGCCGTCGCCATTTACATCACCAGCATTTGCAACTGAATTACCCATGGAAGAACCGGCTTGACTTGTTTCAAGCTTAGAAGAAGTCACCATATCAATTCCCTTAGCCTCTCCCAGCCAAACAAACGCGCCACCCTCATCAGCATTCCCATTATCGTAAGTAACCGCCCCCACGATCACATCACTGTATCCATCCCCGTTCACATCACCTGCACTGGCTACATTGCTGCCAAATTGCGCCCCGGCCTGATTACTTTCCAGTGTCGAAACCGGAGTTGCTGAAATGCCGATCTGTGACCCTTGATACACAAATGCCGCCCCTTCGTTGCTCTGCCCGTTATCATAATACATCGCCCCGACGATCACATCCGCGTACCCATCGCCATTCACATCGCCGGCACTTGCTACCGAGTAGCCGAACTGCGCTTCCGCCTGGTTGGATTCCAGTGTCGCCGCAGCTACCATGTTGATTCCCTGCGCTGAACCGTAGTGCATAAAGGCGGCCCCTTCGTTGGTTTGACCTTTGTCGTACATGTTGGCACCGATGATGATATCGCTGTAACCGTCGCCGTTTACATCCCCGGCAGTTGCTGCCGTATGGCCCAGGTATGCATTGGCCTGGTTGCTTTCCAGGACAGTAGCTGCATTGGCAGGGTTGATGCCCAGCGCCGAGCCGTGATAAACGAAGACTGCACCTTCGTCCGTCTGGCCTTTGTCGTAAAGCCGGGCCCCGACCAGGATATCACTGTAACCATCCCCGTTCACATCGCCGGCGCCTGAGGCACAAAAACCCATCATCGCCTCGGCCTGGTTGGCTTCGATGATCACTGGGTTATTCGTATTTAACCCAGCTGCCGAACCGTGGTAGAGGAACACAACCCCTTCGTTGGTCTGCCCTTTGTCGTAAGCGCGCGCACAAACCAGCACATCACTGTAACCGTCCCCGTTCACATCGCCGGCCAAACCGACTGTATTCCCCATATTGGCCTCAGCCTGATTGCTTTCCAGTACCAGCGAAGCAACTTTGTTGATCCCCTGCGCAGATCCGTAATAGACAAATGCAGCACCCTCATTGGTCTGGCCTTTGTCGTACATGTGCGCCCCGACGATGATATCGCTGAAACCATCCTTGTTGATATCCCCCGCCGAAGATGCAAAGCAGCCAAACCGGGCTTCTTTTTGGTCTGATTCGAGCATCACCCCGCCAGCCATAGTGATGCCGGTTGCGCTACCATAATAGACAAATACTGCACCCTCGTCAATTTGCCCGTTATCAAATTTCGACGCCCCCACGAGCACATCGCTGTAACCGTCCCCATTCACATCACCCGCGCTGGACACTACCCCTCCCATCCAGGCCTGGTTCTGGTCCGCTTCCGGTACCTTGATCGCATTGCCCGGATTTCCGTTTGAAATAATAGGATCGATCGTGACAGGGTAAGCTGCGCCGCGGACATCGACGCTGATCTGGATATTACCTTCATTCAATTCCAGACTTGCTTCGAGTGGCGCGCCGGCAGCATCCCAGCATTTCAAGTCGCTATATATTAGTTCAGTAGCTGTTTCTTTTTCATTATAGAATGCAAGTGTATTGGTACCAATATCCCTCGCTTTTAAACCTTTCAGTTGAAGCTTGACAGACAATTCCTCTGTCCCGACCGGGGCTTTTTCAACAATAAAGTTCTGGCGGATACCTTCGGAACTATTGATGTATTGTTCAGTGAATGTACTGTGCCTGATTTCAGCGGTGTTGTCTTTGTTCTCGACAATGCTTTTTAAATCAATCAGGTCGATCCGTTTTTTATCGGCATAAACCCCCTGGTTGACCAGCTTGAATTCGAAGATATGCCCCGCTGAATCCTTGCGGTTGCGGACTGTCAATACGCCGGGCTCGTAGAATGCACGCAGGTTATGCTGCCGGTTGGGGCTTTGGTACCGGCGGTTTTGCGTGTCAAAGGTAATATGGTATTCACGCTGGCCGATGCTTTTTTCAATATCGGGAAGTACTGGCTTATCCACGGAAGTGGCCCGGGCATTGCCCCGAACGACAGTAGCGGCTGGCTGGCTTTCGCCATCTTTAAAAACATACCCTAAACCTGCAAAAGTCAGGGTTAGGATCAATACAAAACTGAGGTAGTAGGCGTGTTTCATCGGCCGGACGGTTATGTGATTATAAAGAGGTTTGTCACTATTCTTTCAGACAAATCTTATTTATTACCGTCAAACAAGGACGAATGGGTTATTTAAAGGCAGCGAAATGTGCAAACTGCGGGGCTCAGTTATCCAGCGTCACAACAAAATGCACTGGCCTGGTTTTTTGGGAAATTAAGGAAATCTAATTTCAATAAGATGGCAGCAGACAATCAGAAGGAGAAAGAACTTAGAGAGCAAATACTGTCTAAGCGTCAGCAAATAGAATTTGACAGAAATAATTTGGAGGCCGAACAGGAATTATCACCAGACAACCGGGAAACTCCTGACGTGGCGGAAGAGGCAAAGAATTTTGACGATTCTACTGAGAATGTAGTAGATACCGCCGATTTAAAGGCATTGAAGTCGGCGGAAAACGAGTTAGAAGATCTCTTGAAACAACTGGAAGATCTCGGCAAGAACTAAATAGAACAGACTTCCTTTTCCAGGGCCTGCTTGGTTTCAACCAACTGAGATACCACTTCATTCCAATTCCCCTGATCGGGAATAAACGGGTCGTAATTGACCGGCAGGCGCCCGATTACATTAAATGACTGGCCTGACTTGAGCCTGATCCTTGAAACCAGTCCCATGAAATTAAAGACATCCAATATCTTGTGTGCTGTGGCGTATGTGTAAGAGTTTGTGGTGCAAAAGACCAATGATCCGTCTTTATAGTGGCACTCGATATTTTTCATAGCTAATATTAAAATTGGGTTAAAGCCAGTGACAAAATATCGTACCACAACCGGCTTACTGCTGAAAGACCGGGACATAAATTTCCACAGCGGTAGAATCGGAAGCTTTTCCGGTCACTTTTCCGATCCCGAAATCACCTCGGTTCACTTTGAAATGGCCGTGAAAAGCTGCACCTTTTTCGTTGAAAATGAATGGGATAGAAACCTCCTTTTTAATTCCGCGCACTTCCAGATCGCCGGTTACTAAATACCCGCTATCCGCTCTCATAACTGTCGAAGATTTAAATCTGATAAGCGGAAATTTCTCCGCAGCAAACCATTTTTCGCTCCGTGCGTGCTTGTTTTTGAGATCATTCCCAGTCTCGATCGATGCAACCTCCACAGCAACATCGAAAACCGCTTTTTCAGGTTCCTTAGGGTCAAATTCGATTGTGCCATTCATTTTCCCAAAAGTCCCCTGTGCATATTTACCTTCGAATTTGATAGTAAAGCCCGGCGCAATTTTCCAGGAATTTAACAGTACAAGTGTGAAGGAAGCGAGCAACAATGCTAACGATACAATAACCCATTTCTTCATATCAGCTTCATTTGAGGAAGTGTTTATGATTAATTGTTGGTTAAAAATATCAGAATTTTATCCGCCGGTCGAGGACAAGTTAGTAAGCGGACTTAATTGTTTCCAATCGCAATCGGTTTATCATTTCGTGACCATTCGCTCCACGATCCTACGTAAAGTGCGGCCCCCTCGAAACCTGCTTCGTTGAGCGCAAGCAATGTGTGACAGGCAGTTACGCCCGATCCGCAATGCACCACCACCTGTTCAGGCGTGCGGCCGGCTAATGCAGCCTGGTATTTGGAGGTAAGTTCTTCTTTCGACAAAAACTCACCGTTTTCGTTCAAATTAGAAGTATAAGGTATATTGACCGCACCGGGAATGTGACCAGCTACTAAGTCAATTGGCTCACTTTCACCTGCATAGCGGTAATGCTCCCGCACATCGATCACCATTAATTCCGGATCTGTGGAAATTTCTGAAACATGGGAAATGTCGGCCAGCGGCCAGTGCCAGCCATTTGCGGGATACTGCTTTAACTGTGGTTTTGCAGGAATCTCCGATGTAATCGAAATGCCAGCCTTTATAATAGCGTCAAGTCCGCCGCTTACCACGTACACTTTTTCGTGTCCGATCGCTTTGAGCATCCACCAAAACCGGGAGGCCGCATTTGCTCCGTTTTTATCATCATAAACCACAACCGTGCTTTCTGGCGAAATGCCTGCGCTGCCCAAAAGCTGCCCGAAATCCTGAGGCTCGGGCAGAGGATGTCTTCCACCATTTGCCGCATTATCCGTTTTGTCAGACAGTTGCGTTTCCAGATCCAGAAAAAGCGCATTTTCAAGATGGCCAGCCTGATATCGCTGAAATGCATCCGGCCCGCCTCTCGCGTCAATCAGCACCAATTCGCCCTGGGAAAGCAACGTTTTAAGATCTTCGGCTAAAATGATATTCATATAGAAGTCTGGTTTTAGATTTAGTAAAGAAAGTGACTTTTCGGGAAAAGTGAGAATTCGCGAGCGGTATCCAAACGAATACTTTTTATCATTATGTTTGGATTCGGGGACGCGCTGAGGAAATCGGCAATTATTTCCGGCAATTATTTCTATTAATACAAATGACTATAAGCACTTTTCAGGAAGCTGATCTTGTCCAGCTGCCGGCATTACAACCTCCCGACTGGGGCGATCTGATTCCCAGGTTCCGGTATTTTATCAAATCAGACCTTTGCTCTCCCATTAAGATTTCTGAAAATGGGCAATTAATGGCGATTGGAACGAATATGTACCACACTAATTCGGTGTGGCTCGCCTGCATTGTTGTACACCCTGCGCACCGGAATAAGGGTTTGGGAAAAATCATCACCGAGGAACTGATTAGTCAGGTTGACCGTCGGAGGTTTCCTTCTATCTACCTCGATGCCACTGAGTTTGGCTACCCGGTTTATAAAAAATTGGGATTTGAGATAGAAAACTGTTATTCGCATTTTACCCGCGAAGAAGCCTTACCGCCCCACGTTATCTCACCGCAAATCGTACCTTTCGAAGCGCAATTCCGAACACAGATTTACAAGATTGACAGCGAGATCAGTGGAGAAAACAGGGCGGGTATCCTCGACGATTTCCTGCATTCTTCGATGCTATATGTTACCGATAATGTTGTACTTGGCTACTATATTCCCGATTGGGGCGACGCGCCGGTTATCGCAATAGATGATGAGGCGGGTATTGAGCTGATGAAATTGAGATTTCAGACTCAAGATAAAGCGATATTACCGCAGGAAAACGCGCTGGCAATCCAGTTTTTAATTCAAAATAATTTCGTCGAATACCGCTTTTCAAGAAGAATGTTCCTGGGCTTGAAAAAAGAATGGATGCCGGAAAAAATATTCAACCGGGTTAGCGGGTCGCTGGGTTAACTATCTCAATACCAACTCGCTGATCCTGGAAAATTCGGTGTGCGGTGCCATCGCTTTTACAATACCCTTTTTGTCAACCAATATAAAAAACGGCGTTTCGCTGATCTTGTACCTATGATTAAAACCGTAGGATTCAGGAACCGGGATAAACCCGCAATTGCGCTTTGGAATCGCTTCTATGCATTCTTCCCGGGTATTTAAGGTGGTCCCGAGCGAAACGATCTCGACGCCTCTCTTTTTATTCTCTTCGATAAAATTAGAAATGACCTTGGTACTGGCCAGCGTATAAAGCGGTTTTTCATATTTAACCCAAAAACCTAGCAGGATATACTTGCCGCGCAGTTTGTCCGAATTGTATTCTTTTCCGTCCAAACCTTCCATTACAAATGAAGAAAGCGGCTCCCCTACTTCCGGCATAAGATCCGGATTATTCATCACAGAACCGTCTGCCTGTACGTCAACCTGATTTCTTTTAATCACTTCAAAAGAAGACGCTTTTCCATATTTATCGAATACCGGCAACGTTTTGTACAGTCCCGGATTCCGCTTCAATTTCTCATCATACTCGGCATAACTCAGCTTTTTACCTGTCGCGCGATCAATAATAACCGACTCCCGGTTCATCACGAATTGCTGGCTCACCTTACCATTATAACGAGTAACCTTCGGCTCCTCCTGCGCCGAACAAATCGCACTGCTTAATATTAGAAAAAGAAGAAGATGGAAACTGACTTGCTTACTGCACATGCAAATAAAATGAAATTTTTCTGATTTTAAAAATATCAAAAGTTTGATATTGTCAGGATCATTACCGAAATTTATACTTCTATAACTGCCGAACCCGCCACAATATTTCAGGCAAAAATAATTTATTGGAGATTTTATGTACGAGAGGATCCGTGAGAAATTGGGAATATTGGCAGACGCGGCGAAATATGATGTTTCGTGTTCGTCGAGCGGAAGTAACAGGAAAAATGAAAATAAAGGCTTGGGGGATGCCGAAGGAACCGGGATTTGCCACACTTATACCGAGGACGGGCGCTGCGTTTCGCTTCTGAAAGTGCTCCTGACCAATCACTGCATTTTCGATTGTGCGTTTTGCGTTTCGAGACGCAGCAACGATATTAAGCGAGCCGCGTTCACTGTCGAAGAAGTGGTCGAACTGACGATCAATTTTTATCGACGCAACTATATTGAGGGACTTTTTCTGAGTTCAGGCATTTTTAAGAATGCAGATTATACGATGGAAAGGCTGGTCCGAATCGTGAAAAAGTTGCGTACCGAAGAGCGCTTTAATGGATATATTCACTTAAAAACGATCCCCGGCGCGAGTGAAGAATTATTGAAAGAGGCTGGCATGTACGCCGACCGGATGAGCATCAATCTGGAAATGCCGACCGAGGCGGGACTAAAAATTCTGGCGCCTGAAAAATCGCACGAAGAAGTAAAAAAGCCGCTTGGGTATATTCAAAAAAGTATTACCCAGTTTTCTGACGAAAAAGCGCTGATCAAACATGTTCCCAAGTTTGTACCTGCTGGTCAGAGCACGCAAATCGTGATCGGCGCGACACCGGATACAGATAAGGAAATTATGCACACCGCCAATGCATTTTATAAGAATTTCTCGCTGAAACGGGTCTATTATTCGGGCTATATCCCGATCAGCAATGATAGTCGCCTGCCCGTAATCGGCTCACAGCCACCATTAATCCGCGAAAACCGGCTTTATCAGGCCGACTGGCTTATGCGTTTTTATGGATTCAATGTGCAGGAAATATTAAACGATGCTCATCCTAATCTGGACGTAGATGTAGACCCGAAATTAAGCTGGGCGTTGCGGCATTTGGAGCAATTTCCAGTCGATGTGAATACAGCCGATTATCGGATGATCCTGCGGGTGCCTGGAATTGGTGTGACTTCTGCATTGAAGATCGTGCAGGCGCGGAAATTCGGCAGGTTATATAAAGATCATTTGAAAAAAATTGGAATTTCCTTTAATAAGGCGCGCCATTTTATTCGGTACGGAGATAGTCCGATGCAGTTGAAAGAATATGAAGCAGGACATATTAAGGGTATTATTTTGGCCGAGAGCCATAGCAAATACCAAAAGAACCCGCACAACCAGCTTTCCCTTTTCTGATGGAAACCTTTGTATTCGATGGGACGCTGGAAGGTTTACTTACGGCCGTATTCTATTGTTACCAGAAGAAGAGCGGAAAGGTGAAAGTTGTGAGCACTGCACACTTTCATCCGGATGTATTTCAGCAGCATTTCACGGTGGTAAGTGAGGACGACAAGGCGAAACGGGTCTGGTCCGGGTTGCAGAAAAAGCTGGATCCGGGCTGGATGCTCAATATTTATAAAGCCTTCCTCTCCGAGCAGCCGCAAGCTTTTCAGCATTTGCTGGATTTCGCAAGATATATTATTGATCACGAGCAAGGAGCGGAGACGAATTTCGGGAATCCAGATGTGCTCGCGATTTCTCAGCTAGGCCAGAAAGTTCATCGCGAAAAGCATAGAATGGAAGCATTTATACGGTTCCAGAAAACGGCGGATGATATATTTTACGCGCATATTGAACCGGACTTCAATGTGTTGCCGCTGTTGATCAAGCATTTCAAAAACAGGTATGCCGATCAGAAATGGATTATTTATGATCTGAAAAGAAAATACGGGCTGTTTTATGATCTGGAAAAAGTGGAGGAAATTGTGTTTGACTTTACAGAGGAAATGTCGCCCAGCCTGAATGCATTGCCTGCAAAACTACTGGATGAAAAAGAGGAGCTGTATACGATTCTTTGGAAAGACTATTTCAAAAATGTCAATATTCCAGCACGGAAGAATATGAAGCTGCATATTCGCCACGTGCCGAAACGATATTGGAAGTATTTATCGGAGAAGCAGGGCTGAAACTATTTAATCTTGCTTTCCAGCCAGGCTGCGCGGAATTTCTGCATTTCAGGAGTAAGTGTTTGTCCCAAAGTTTCACTCGGAACGACGAGCAGTCTAGGGTTTTCAATCAATGCGAGCGTTGCCAGTTTAGTTTCTTCACGGTGTTTGTATTCAATAGTTATTTTGTCGCCGGGTTTATGTGATTTCAAAACTGTGTTCAGTTCATTCTGAGAGCCAATAGCCTTTCCCTCAACTTTTAAGATTTGATCATCGACATCAAGGCCCGCCGCATATAAAGGAGAGCCGATCAATGTGTTATTTAAAATCGTCAGTTCAGTACCTTCTTTAAACCTTACATCGCCAATCCAGGCCTGACCTTCCGATTGCCTTTTTAAAGTAAGTCCGGCTTTTGCCAAAAGTGGCTTGTAATCGAAAGATTCGTGTCCGTTTACATACTTAGTAAAAAAGCTGGTTGCGAAATTCGCATCCTTAGAATAACCCGCAAGTACCGTTTGCAAATCAGAAACCGAATATGGAATCTCCGGCTTTCCGTGTTTCAGCCAAACCATTTTCATAAAATCATCCAGATTTAAACCTTTGGATCTGAGTTCCAGATCGAGCGCGAGGGCGATTGAAGCTCCGTAGGGATAATAGGATGTGTAGAAATTGGGATAGTTGGTTTTATCAACTGCCACGCCTGCATCCACAAAAACAGCCATATTGCTTGCCTGGACTGGGGAAACGCGTTTTGCGCCTGGTGTGTTTTCTTTGGTATTAATCAAAAATGTGAGTGTCTGACAGTAATCAGCCAGCGCATCGAACCCTGCTCTTTCCAGGATCAGATCGCCGTAATATTGTGTAAAACCTTCTACAAACCAAAGCTCGAAGCTCATATTGCTTTTTTCAAAATTGAAAGGTTCGAGCGATTTCGGCCGGATCCGTTCCACATTCCAGGTATGGAAAAATTCGTGTGAAAATACACCAAGCAAATTATCCGAACCATTAAATGCGACGGGAATACTGATCATCGTGCTATTCCGGTGTTCCATTCCGTCACCTTTGACGTAGGGATTGATACTTGCGAGAAAGGTATATTCAGGAGAATCAAACACAGGATATTCACCGAAAATCATCTTTGCTTCCTGCGTGACCTTTTTCACTTTGTCGGCAAAACTACTTGCTAGTGAATCACTTGCATTCGCTTCGAGCGCTAGTTTGAACTTCGATTGTTTTCCATCGACATTCTCCAAAGTCCATTCCTTCCAGATGAGCTTACCTATTTTAGTGGGAGAATCCATGAAGTACTGCAGTCCCGGCGCAGTGAAGGTATTCGCTTCTTTGCCTTTAAGAAGCTGCGTGGCAATTGTCCATTTCGAGTCTTTTGGTAAGTCAAATTTCACTTCCATGGGTGCATTCTGCAATTCTTTCACCCACATAAAAGTTGCGGGCATATTAAGCTGGATGCTCGACGGATCGATGCCCGCGTAGGTGCCGTCAGCGTGATTGGCGTACAGTGTATATTCGACTTTTACGAAACCATTTATACCTGAAACCTTGTACATATCACCCTCAATGCGCTGAATATCAAGCTTTTTTCCGGATTTATCAGAAGCGAAGACTTCGTAAACGTTCTTCCCATATTCATGCGTCGCGTAACGCCCCGGGGACGACCGGCTCATTCGGAAAGTCAGTTCTTTTTGAGGTACATCCGAGACATTTACCTTGATATTTGCTTCGTGGTGAACCAGATTCGGGAAGGAAACATCATAGCTGATCTTTTGCGCGAGTGCATGGAACGCGATCGCCTGCAAAGCGATGAGGGATAGTATTTTTTTAGTCATGAAAATGAGAGAAATAGCGGATATTGAACCATATTACCTAATTTTTCCGTCGAAATCCAATTTATACCTTGACCCCATGAAAAAATTATTACTACCGATCGTTTCGGTATTGCTTTTTGCGCAAGCTTCTTTCAGTCAGTCGAAAGCATTGTTGAACGGGAAAGACCTGAAAGGCTGGCATGTGGACGTGCCGGAGATGGACAAAGATCCAAACGTAAAGTCGCCTTTTATTATCCGGAACGGAATGTTGACCAGTCTGGGGACGCCGGGTGGCCATTTAATCACAGACGATCAATATGAAAACTTTCGTTTAACCTTTCAGTATCGTTTTGCTGGTAAGCCGGGTAACTGCGGCGCGCTGGTATTCGTTTCTACTCCGCGCGACTTGTACGATATGTTCCCGAAATCGATCGAAGTCCAGATGATGCACCAAAATGCGGGCGACTTCTGGTGTATTCAGGAGGATATTACAGTACCTGATATGGAAAAAAGACGCGGCCCAAAGGAAAAATGGGGAGTTAACGGAGATAAGCTGCGCCGCATTCCGAACCTGACGGACGCGACTGAAAAACCGCTGGGCGAATGGAATTCAATGCATATTGAATGTGTTAAAAATTCGATCAAAGTCTGGCTGAATGGGGTACTAGTCAATTACGGCTACAACGCTACGGCGCAGAAAGGACAGATCGCCTTGCAGTCGGAAGGCTCTGAAGTGGAATTCAAGGAAGTGATGGTTACTCCTATTAAAACGTTGTCAAAGTAATGTCTAAACTAAAATCCAGCAGGGTTTTCAGAAATGCAGTGGTATTGTCCATTCTGGTCGCGAATATCGGCTGCGACCAGATATCTAAACAGATTGTGCGAAAACATGTTGGATTTTACGAATCGATAAGCGTTGTAAAGGATTACTTCACAATCATTTATGTAGAAAATACAGGCGCATTTCTTAGTATTGGCAGCAATTTGCCGGACACTTTAAAAATATTAATACTATCCGTAATTCCGCTCATCGCACTCATTTTCGGGGTGTTTTATATTCTGGTCAAGAGAAATCTTACACTCCTCAGCTCACTTGCATTGAGTTTCGCTATTGGCGGCGGGATAGGTAACATTTACGACCGGCTCGTGCACGGTTCAGTGACCGATTTTATGCATATCAATTTCGGTTTCTTCCAAACCGGTATCTTTAATATGGCCGACGTCTCGATCATGACGGGTATGTTCATTTTTCTGTATCAATCGTATCAGAGGCAGATAGGGAGGTTGTTGAGATAGCTTTTTAGCTTTTAGCAATTAGCCGTTAGCTGTTAGGGAAAAATTTCCAGCTAACGGCTAACGGCTAATTGCTAACGGCTCTCTAAGCTCCTACCGAACGGCGGATGATATTCAGTGCCGAACCGGCTTTGAACCACTCAATCTGCTGCTCATTATAAGTGTGGTTAACCGGGAATTCTTCGGTTACACCGTCGTTGTGATGCAAAACGATTATCAGGGGCTGTCCTTCTGCGAAAGTTTGAAGCCCAACGATATCAATTGTATCATCTTCCTGGATTTTATCATAATCGGCAGTATTAGCGAAAGTCAACGCCAGCATACCCTGCTTTTTCAGGTTGGTTTCGTGGATACGGGCAAAGGATTTCGTCAAAATCGCGCGTACACCCAGGAACCGCGGCTCCATAGCAGCGTGCTCGCGGGATGATCCTTCTCCGTAATTTTCATCCCCTACCACGATCGTTCCGATGCCGTGCGCTTTGTAATCGCGTTGAACGGCAGGCACTTCGCTATATTGATTGTTCAGCTGATTTTTGACAGTGTTGGTTTTCTCATTGTAATAGTTAACCGCGCCAATCAGCATATTATTGGAAATATTGTCAAGGTGACCACGGTATTTCAACCAGGGGCCGGCCATTGAAATATGATCCGTTGTACACTTGCCTTTTGCCTTAATAAGTAATTTCAAACCTATCAGGTCTGTTCCTTCCCAGGGTGCAAATGGTTCGAGCAATTGAAGGCGATCAGAAGTTGGGCTGACAAGCACCTGAACCTGACTCGGGTCTTCCGCCGGAGCCTGGTAACCTGCATCTTCAACAGCAAAACCGTGTATCGGCAGTTCAATGCCGCTAGGTTCGTCGAGCATTACTTCGTCACCATCTATATTCACCAATTTATCGGTCCGAGGGTCAAAAGTAAGGCGACCGGCGATTGCCAACGCAGTTACAATCTCGGGCGAAGCTACAAACGAGTGCGTGTTGGGGTTACCGTCGGCACGTTTTGAAAAGTTACGGTTGAAGGAAGTGATAATAGAGTTTTTCTCCCCTTTCTCAGCTCCGTGACGCGCCCACTGACCAATACAAGGTCCGCAAGCATTCGCCAGTACTACCCCGCCAATCTGTGCAAAAGTATCCAGGTAACCGTCACGGTCAACGGTATATCTAACCAGTTCAGAACCAGGTGTAATCGTATATTCCGAACTCACTTTCAATTTTTTATCAACAGCCTGCTGCGCCAGAGAAGCCGCACGGCTTACGTCTTCATAAGAAGAGTTGGTACAAGATCCGATCAAACCAACCGAAAGTACTTCCGGCCAGCCATTTTCTCGTACCGCAGTAGCGAACTTTGAAAGTGGCCACGCCAGATCCGGCGTAAATGGTCCGTTAATATGTGGTTCTAATAACGAAAGGTCAAGTTCTACCAGCTGGTCATAATATTTTGCAGGATCAGCATAAACCTCGTCATCTGAGCGCAATAAGTGTTTTACCGCGTCAGCAGCATCGGCAACATCTGCTCTTTCCGTCGCTCTCAGGTAGGCAGCACTTCTATGATCATATGCGAAAATGGAAGTAGTAGCTCCTACTTCCGCACCCATATTACAGATCGTCGCTTTTCCGGTTGCGGAGATGCTTTCAGCACCTTCTCCAAAATACTCAACGATGTAACCTGTTCCGCCTTTTACTGTCAACTGGCCCGCTACCCAGAGGATAACATCTTTTGCAGCAGTCCAGCCGCTCAGCTTACCAGTCAGCTTCACACCGATCAAACGTGGCATTTTCAATTCCCACGCAAGTCCCGACATTACATCACTGGCATCAGCACCACCGACACCGATCGCGATCATACCCAAACCACCCGCATTTGGCGTGTGTGAATCGGTACCGATCATCATTCCGCCTGGAAATGCATAATTTTCAAGCACGACCTGGTGGATAATACCCGCACCGGCGCGCCAAAATCCCAGACCATATTTATTGGAAACAGATGAAAGAAAATCGTAAACCTCTTTATTCTTATCAACTGCATTTTTCAAATCCTGTGTTGCGCCTACTTCCGCCTGGATCAGGTGATCGCAGTGCACCGTGGAAGGAACCGCAACCTGTGGTCTCCCCGCCTGCATAAATTGCAACAATGCCATTTGGGCAGTTGCGTCCTGCATGGCCACGCGGTCGGGAGCAAAATCTACATATGATTTACCCCTTTCGTAACGTTGCGAAGGTGAGCCTTCCCACAAATGAGAATATAAAATCTTCTCAGCCAGGGTCAAAGGGCGCCCTTCTACCTTGCGGGCAGCTTCTACCCTCTCTTCCATGCGGGCGTAAACGCCCTTTATCATATCTAAGTCAAATGCCATATCTCTTTGATTATTGCTTATACATCACAGTTCTCAACAATTGTACCACAAATGCTATTTAGCTAACTGCTTCACTGGAGGTGCGAATTTGGTGAGGTCAATACCCACCACTGCGGCTTTGTATTCCGCCATATTAGGAATGCGGCCCAGGATCGCAGACAATACAACAACAGGCGTGGACGCGAGCAAAGACTCTCCTTTTTTACGCTCCGAATCTTCCACAACTCTTCCCTGGAATAGTCGGGTTGAGGTGGCCAGAACCGTATCTCCTTTCGCTGCTTTTTCCTGGTTCCCCATGCAAAGATTACAGCCGGGACGTTCCAGGTACATCATATTCTCGTATTCGGTACGTGCCGCCACTTTTGGAGCGTTATCGTCGAATTCAAAACCTGAGTATTTCTGCAAAACATCCCAGTCACCTTCTACTTTCAATTCTTCAATAATATTATAGGTAGGTGCTGCCACAACCAGCGGGGCGTGGAACTGAACCTTGCCTTGCTGATCTTCCAGGTTACGGAGCATTTGAGAAACAATTTTCAAATCCCCTTTGTGAACCATGCAGGAACCTACAAAACCAAGATCTACCTTTTTATCTTCCCCATAATAAGAAAGCGGGCGAATGGTATCGTGGGTGTAACGTTTGGAAACTTCCTTGTTGTTTACATCCGGATCCGCAATCATTGGCTCTACAATCACATCAAGGTCGATCACAACCTCGGCATAATACTTCGCATTGGCATCAGGCACCAAAGCTGGCTTCTCACCTGATTTTATTTCGGCGATCCGCTTATCTGCTTTGTTGATCAACCCCTGCAAAACCTGCTTGTGGTTCTCCATTCCCTTATCGATCATGATCTGGATCCGCTTTTTCGCAATTTCCAGTGATTCGATCAGCGTATCATCTTCAGAAATACAGATAGAGGCTTTTGCCTTCATTTCCGCAGTCCAGTCAGTAAATGTAAATGCCTGGTCGGCAGGCAGCGTGCCCAGGTGAACCTCGATAATTCTGCCCTGAAATACATTTTCTCCGCCAAATTTCTGCAACATCTGAGCTTGCGTAGCATGAACCACATCACGGAAATCCATGTGGTCTTTCATGTCGCCTTTAAACGTCACTTTCACCGATTCGGGAATTGGCATCGATACTTCGCCCGTCGCCAATGCAATGGCAACAGTTCCGGAATCAGCACCGAAAGCAACACCTTTCGACATTCTTGTGTGAGAATCACCGCCGATAATGATCGCCCACTCGTCAATCGTAATGTCATTCAATACTTTATGAATTACATCGGTCATGGCGTGATATTCGCCTTTCGGGTCACGCGCGGTAATCAGACCGAAATCGTTCATGAACTTCATCAGTTTCGGAATATTAGCCTGCGCTTTTTTATCCCAAACCGAGGCTGTGTGACAACCCGACTGATACGCACCGTCAACAATAGGCGAAATCGTAGTAGCTGCCATTGATTCCAGTTCCTGAGCGGTCATTAAACCAGTCGTATCCTGCGAGCCGACAATATTAACTTCCACACGAACATCTGAACCTGCGTGTAAAACTTTACCCGGTGTGACACCGACCGCATTCCTGTTGAATATCTTCTCAACTGCTGTCAGACCTTGTCCTTCATTTGAAATCTCTTTGGATGGAGCGAATACCAGGGTCGGCTCAATACCTAAAATTTTCGCAGCAACTGTCTGGATCTTTTTACCAAAAACAATTGCATAAGACCCGCCTGCTCTGATAAATTCCTTTTTCTGCGGAGTAAGCGCCTTGGAAATGTCAATCAGTTCCCGGTCGCCATTATATAGCTTCTTTGTTTGGGTATTAATGGTCAAAACGGTGCCCGTAGCAACGGAATACACCTCTTCTAAAACCGGGTCGCCACTTTCATTGCGGACAACGTTTCCGGTTTCGTCTACTTTCTTCACCCAGTTTTTCAGGTCAATACCGATACCGCCTGTTACGTCAACAGTTGTAAGGAAAATCGGTGAAATACCATTTGTTCCGCCTACGATCGGCGCAATATTAACGTAAGGAATATACGGACTCGCCTGTTTACCGGTCCAAAGCGCCACATTGTTCACACCTGACATTCTTGACGAACCTACTCCCATCGTCCCTTTTTCCGCAATCAGCATGACGCTCTTGTCAGGATGTTCCTCCTGCAATGCTTTGATCTGCTTCTGCGCCGTGGTGGTGATCATGCACTGACCATGCAATTCACGGTCTGAGCGCGAGTGCGCCTGATTACCCGGAGATAGTAAATCCGTTGAGATATCACCCTCACCGGCGATAAATGTTACGATCTTGATTTCTTCCGGTATTTCGGGCAACAATGTAAAGAATTCACCGCGGGCGTAACTTTCAAGGATTTCCCTCGCAATTTCGTTACCGTTTTTGAATGCTTCTTTCAAACGATCTGTGTCCGCATCATACAGGTAAACCTGTGTTTTGAGAACCTCCGCAGCTTGTTTCGCAATTGAGTAATCCTCACCCAAAGCAAGATCCAGCAATACGCCGATCGATGGGCCGCCTTTCATGTGCGACAGCAATTCAAATGCAAAAGCGGGTGGTATTTCTTCCAATACGGATTCCCCGAGAATGATCTCTTTCAGAAACCTGGCCTTCACGCCGGCAGCACTTGTGGTACCTGGTAATGTATTGTAAATGAAAAATTTAAGAGAGTCTTCGCGGTACTCATTTTGCGTATCCTTGATCTGTGCGATGATTTCTCCTAATAACTCGGCACCGTCAATTGGTTTTGGGTGAAGCCCCTGGGTTGCTCTTTCTTCGATCTCCCGGATGTAATCCTTATAAATGTTCATGTTTGAATTTTTTCAATTTTTTAAAGGGTAGCCTACGATTTTATAAGCTGTTTGAAACGCGCGAAATTACGAATTTAGCCAATATACGCAGGGTTTGAAGCCTATTTTCAGCGCTATTTAGCATCATTATATTCTAATGGTACATATAGATAACCCACCCCCATTTCTTTTTGTTCTCGTTGCAGGTTGATTTAATTCGTTATTTAAATCCTCAGACAGATCTGGCGGCGTTCTACCCCTATATTTCCCGCTCCTTTTGCAGCAACTTTGATTTTTTGTTCGATTGTGCCCTATATTTGGACATTCAAAGTGCTACCAGATTCCTTAAATCCAAAATTATGTCGAAAAATCTGGTGATCGTAGAGTCACCGGCGAAGGCCAAAACCATTGAAAGTTATTTAGGGCAGGACTTCACCGTTAAGTCAAGTTTCGGACACGTCCGAGACCTGCCGGAACATGATATGGGCGTGGATGTTGAACATGATTTTCAACCTTCTTATGAAATCTCGTCGGACAAGGTCAAAGTCATTTCTGAACTTAAAAAACTGGCAAAAGGAGCAGAAGTCTGGCTCGCAACGGATGATGACCGCGAAGGAGAAGCTATTTCGTGGCACCTGAAAGAGGCTCTCGGGCTTCCTGATGATACCAAAAGGATCGTATTCAGGGAAATCACGAAAACCGCCCTTCAAAATGCAATCACCAAACCGCGCGTTATCGACACCGACCTGGTTGACGCACAGCAAGCCAGAAGAATCTTGGACCGTCTGGTTGGATACGAGCTATCTCCGGTACTTTGGAAGAAAATCAGGATTGGAAAATCAAACCTTTCAGCCGGTCGCGTGCAGTCTGTGGCAGTGCGGATCATCGTCGAAAGGGAAAGAGAAATAGATGCTTTCAGAACCAAAAACAGTTTCAAGGTAACTGCACAGTTCAACCTTGGAAACGGTAAGATATTGAATGCTGAACTTGCAAAGAACTTTGCGACCGAAGAAGACGCAGTTCGTTTTCTTGAAAAATGCATTGGAGCAGAGTTCTCTATTAAAAATCTCGAAGTAAAACCTGCTAAAAAAACACCTGCACCGCCATTTACAACTTCTACATTACAACAGGAAGCTTCCCGCAAGCTTAGCTTTTCAGTGGCCCAGACCATGACAGTCGCGCAACGATTGTATGAAGCTGGTAAAATTTCCTACATGCGTACCGACTCTACCAATTTGTCGGAAGAAGCATTGGAGAAAGCACGGCAGCAGATTACGAAGGAATACGGTCAGGAATATTATAATAAGAGGGTATTCAAAACAAAATCAGAATCGGCGCAGGAAGCTCACGAAGCCATTCGCCCGACTGATTTCTCGACCTTATCAGCCAGCAGCGACCGCAATGAACAGCGTTTGTACGAGCTGATCTGGAAACGTGCGATCGCATCTCAAATGTCTGACGCACAGCTTGAAAGAACAACCGCGACGATTGGAATATCCACCGCGTCGGAAGAACTGGTAGCGCAAGGTGAAGTCATCAAATTCGAAGGATTTTTGAAGGTATATCTGGAATCCAGTGATGAGGAAGGCGATGAAGAGCAAAAAGGAATGCTGCCGCCACTAAATATCGGGCAGATTCTGAATTTGTCGGATATGAAAGCCACCGAGCGTTTTACCCGAAATCCGCCCAGATATACGGAAGCGAGTTTGGTTAAAAAGCTGGAAGAAATGGGCATCGGCCGACCATCCACTTATGCACCGACCATTTCTACGATCCTGAAAAGAGAATATATTGTAAAAGAAGACCGCCTTGGAACGGAAAGAGAGTTTAAAGAGTTTACGCTCTCCAACGACGAGATCAAAGCCAAGGTTAATAAAGAAATATACGGTACTGAAAAGGCGAAATTATTCCCTACGAGTACCGGAATGGTTGTCAATGATTTTTTGGTCAGTCATTTTCAGGATATCATCGACTATTCCTTTACTGCGAGTGTAGAGAAAGATTTTGACAATATTGCTGACGGGCAACTTGCCTGGCGGACTATGATCAAGGATTTTTATACTCCATTTCAAAAGAAAGTAGCTGAGGCGAAGGAAGAAGCAATTGATAGAAGTCTGACTTCCAGGGATTTGGGAGAAGATCCGTCTACCGGCAAGAAAATGTCTGTACGCATTGGAAAATACGGCCCTTACGTGCAGATCGGTGATGTTGAGGATGAAGAAAAACCGAAATTCGCGAGCTTGCAGAAGGGCCAGCTGATGGAAACGATCACTATTGAAGAAGCATTTGAATTGTTCAAATTACCGCGGACAGTGGGTTTGTTTGAAGAAAAAGAAATGGTCGTTAATATTGGAAAATTCGGACCTTATGTGAAACACGACGGGAAATATTTCTCGCTGGCACGCACCGACGATCCGATGGCAGTTACCGAGGAAAGACTGGTTGAGATCATTGCTGACAAGCGCTTGCAGGACAGTAACAGAACGATCAAAGAATTCGCTGAGGACGCTGACGCAAAGGTTTTAAATGGAAAGTACGGGCCGTATATTGCTTTTGGTAAAAAGAATGTAAAGATCCCGAAAGGTACCAATCCGGCAGATCTGACTTACGAGGAGGTTGTAAAACTGGCAGCAGAAACGCCTGACAGGCCCGCGGGCAGAGGCGCGAAGAAGCCAGCGGCAAAGGCACCGGCAGCAAAAGCGCCCGCAGCGAAAGCTCCGGCAGCGAAGAAACCGGCGGCGGCCAAGAAAACAGTTGCAGCAAAGAAACCGGCGGCAAAGAAACCGGCTGCGAAGAAGGCTTGAAGTGATAGCAAGCACGGCCGATAATGGCAACTATTTGTGTATCAGTCGTGGCAAAAATAAACACACATTAAAATGAAAAAACTAGTAGTACTCTCAGGAGCGGGAATCAGCGCCGAAAGTGGCATCAGTACATTTCGCGACAACGGCGGCTTGTGGGACAATTATCGCATTGAAGATGTGGCAACGCCGGAAGCCTGGGCCCGAAATCAGGAGCTGGTACTGGATTTCTATAACCAGCGGAGAAAGCAGGCTTACGAAGTGAAACCGAATGCCGCACACTATGCGCTGGCAGATTTGGAAAAGCATTTCGACGTGACGATCATTACGCAAAACGTTGATAATCTGCATGAAGTAGCCGGTTCTTCCAAAGTACTTCACTTGCATGGCGAGCTTTTCAAATCGCGCAGCACCAAAAATCCCGCGCTCGTTTATGAAATGGATTCCTGGGAGCTTAAAAAGGGTGATTTGTGTGAGGAAGGCAGTCAGCTGCGCCCGCATATTGTCTGGTTTGGGGAAGAAGTTCCGATGATGGAGGTGGCGATGGATGTGACTGAGCAAGCGGATATTTTTCTTGTAATCGGTACTTCCCTCGCAGTATACCCGGCCGCTGGGCTCGTGCACTATGTTCCGGCAGGAAGGCCCATTTACCTGATTGACCCCGCCCAACCCGATATTCGCCTGAAACCTAATATGACCTTTATTCAGGAAAAAGCTTCCACGGGAATGGAAATTTTGACCAACAAATATTTACTATCAGAAAAATAGAGAATGCAACTACTAGACGGGAAGGCTATTTCTTCTCAAATCAAATCTGAAATAAAGGAAGAAGTTGAAAAATGGGTCGCTGGCGGTGGCAAGAAACCGCATTTGGCGGCTATACTGGTTGGCAGCGACGGCGCGAGCGAAACGTATGTGGCTTCCAAGATCAGAAGCTGCGAAGAGATCGGGTTCTCTTCTACCCTGCTCCGGTTCGAGCCGACGGTTTCCGAGGCCGAAGTGCTGAAAGCTGTGGAACAGCTAAATAACGATCCCGACGTGGATGGATTTATCGTACAACTTCCCCTTCCTGCGCATATTTCTGAAAATACGATCATGGAGGCCGTGAACCCTGCGAAAGATGTGGACGGTTTCCACCCGGTGAATGTAGGTAAAATGTGCAAGGGGCTTCCGGCATATATTTCTGCGACGCCTTTCGGTATTCTTGAAATGCTGATCCGCGCGAAAATTGATACCAGCGGTAAACACTGCGTGGTAGTAGGTCGCAGCCAGATCGTTGGGTTGCCGATGAGTATTCTGATGCAGCGAAACGACTATCCGGGCAATTGCACCGTAACTATTACGCACAGTAAAACGCAAAACCTGAAAAAGATCTGCCAAAGTGCCGACATCCTAATCGCAGCATTGGGCCGGGCTGATTTCATCAAAGCTGATTACGTAAAAGAAGGCGCGGTGGTGATTGACGTGGGCATTACCCGCGTAGTGGACGCCACGAAAAAGAGTGGCTATTCTATCAAAGGTGACGTTGACTTTAATGATGTTGCCCCCAAAACGAGCTACATCACGCCCGTTCCCGGAGGTGTGGGTTTGATGACGATCTGTGGTTTACTTACCAATACTTTTAAGGCTGCCAAGAAAGAAATTTATCAATAAAAGACATTTTTTATAACTGAGCTGCTTGCTCAAAACACTGGCCAGCTGAGCTGCATTCAATATGCGGTTCAGCTGGTTTTTTGTTGCCCTGTTTGATATTTGCTAAAAGATTTGTCAATTAGTAGCAGATTTCAAATCTATCGGTTTATGAGTATTGTAAGTAATAATATCAAATACCTGCGCAGGCTGAATGGGCTGACGCAGGAACAGTTTGCCAGAAAAATAGCGATCAAACGCTCTCTGTTAGGTGCTTACGAAGAGGCACGCGCCAATCCGAACTTGACCAACCTCAAAAATATGGCGTCTGCGTTTGGCATTACGGTGGACAATTTGCTAAAAAATGATCTCAGAAAACTAAGGGAAACGCCCGATATGTCACTTCCTCTGTCGCCCGCCAAGCCAATGACAGTTTCGCATTCAGGAAATGTCCCTCCGGCTGCTCCTTCAAGAGTACCGACTTACGCCGAGCCCCAGCCGCTGGCAAAGATCATGGAGAAGTATCAGCAGCCAGAACAGCCGCTCAGAATGGTTTCAAGGCAGGTTAACCTCAAACCGGTCAGTGGTGAAGCACCGGCACCAGCCGTACAGCAACCGCCGCGGGCGATGAATTATGCTAATCCTGAGCCGCCACAGCCGGCTAATTACGCGCCCAACCAGCTGCCTGTATTCAATAATCAGTTTCAAACTAACCAATTTAATGCAGCTGCCGAAGAGCGGCCGAATATTTACCAGACTGTCCAGTGGGTTGCATTTAATACGCAAAGCCACTATCTGGCTAACTTCCAGAATCCCGCTTATTTAACTAACCTGCCCTCATTCCAGCTTCCAAATCTGGCCACGGGCTATTACCGTGCATTTGAAGCCGGCGAAGATTATACCTACCCGGGCTCGCTGCTGGTCGGTACTTTCGTGCGCAACTGGTACGATATCCACGACGGAATGCAATATGTTTTTGTGCTAAAAAGTCAAGGCATTATTTGCAGAACTGCATTCAACCAAGTCAAAACATCGGGATTTCTGTTACTAATCTCTGATAATCCTGAGGTAGCTGAGCTGGAAATCCCTTTGCAGGACGTATTGGAAGTATGGGAGATCAAAGCTTTTATCAGCCTGCAAATGCCCGCGCCGCAACCTTCGCTCGATCGCATTATTCAGCTTGTGGATGAATTGCAAATGGAGTTGAGTCAATACCGGCAGCAGGACATTTAGTAATGCGCTAAACTTTTTTCCCCAGTGTACTAAACAAGTTCTCTATTTTAGAAAGGTCTTTACTTTTAGATGTCGTTTCTAAAACTGCGACGCCCATTTGGTACCATAAACCATCACCGGCAGTAAGGTACTTACCTTGTTTTGAGGGTTTTACTTCTGATGCATTGTCCGATACGAACTCTGCCCGGTACACTGTATCCATAATTTGTTGCAGCTGCGTCCATTCAAGCTGCTGCGGAGCTCCGTTGTTCTTGCTAATGGTAAACGATTTGTTAGCAAACGAAGCTTTCAGGTCCAGGCGGGTGGTTTTATCGTGATCTATTTCGACAAATGATAGTTCAAAAGGATTTTCCCGGCCACTAGTTTCGAAGATCGCCTGCATGAATTCCTGCAAAAAATACGACCAGCGTTCCTTATCAACAGGGTATATGGTCACCCGCTTTTCATTTTCTTCCAACTCGATCTCAACAAAATCCTCATATTCATTTTCCTCCCTTTTTCTGATCGTTTTAGAGGATGAAAATATTTGCTCAAATTCGCTGATCCACTTTTCAGGAACTGGACCTTTCCATTTATAATCGTCTTCGGTCGTGAAACCCTCGTCGTAAATTTCATCTTCCGAGAGTTCGTCCCGGTCTTTGTATTTAATCTCGAAATCTACCTCTAACTCCTTTTCAGCGAGGAGATTAAGTTTCAGCGCATAGTAGTGTGCAAAGGGCGCAGGGACAACAGGAGCGGTTTCGAACCTGATGATGTATAGACCTGGTATTTGAAGATTCTTATCCATTTAAAATTGGGAAAACTGTTGAAATGAGCTGCGTTTATCCACTTTGCCTGTCGGCGTTTTTGTGAACTGCGCTACAAAGTAAATATGTTTCGGAGTTTCATAAGCCGAACTCCGCTTCCTAATTTCATCTAAAATCAAATCCTCTCCAAATGAGAGAGGCTGTCCTTCGACAATCAGCACCAGTTTTTGTCCCAATTTCTCGTCGGGCAAATACCATGAAAAAAAGGAGTTGGCTATACCAAGATGAAAGAAAGTCTGAGCGACTATCTCGTCGACCTGATCGAGTACGATTTTAACGCCTCCCGAATTAATTACATGATCCGCTCTTCCTATCCATTTAAAAGTATTGCCGCTAATTTCCACGAGATCGTTCGTCTGCACAGTTTCTCCATTCGTCACCGCTCCTGAAACAAACAAACAGCTTCTCGGATCAGTACCAAACTGAATGCCCGGCAGAAATGTATAATAGTCTTCGGGCAGTGGGCCATTTAACTTGCGCAATGCAACATGCGATACCGTTTCTGTCATTCCATAGCTTTGAAATACGGGCGGGTACATTTGCGATATTTCGTTTTGTAAATGCGAACTCACCGGCGCGCCGCCTAACAGGATCTTTCCGAGGCTGTTAGCCCGGTTTCTTGTCGAAGAATTTTCCAGAATACTGGCTAACTGCATGGGTACCAGCGCAGCAAAATCGAATTCATCACTTGCATCAATGTCAAGCAGGGGATTAGATGAAGGCTCGATAACCGCAAGTTGCCAATCCAGCTCCATTCCGCGCACCAGCATCATTAACCCGGCAATATAATTGACATTAAGGCACACCAACGCGCGCGTTCCACTGCCCAGATTCAGCGCTTTTCCGGTAGCTACTGCGCTGCTCACCAACTGATTACGAGACAATCGGATCGGTTTAGGAGCACCTGTGGACCCGGAAGTATGGAGCACAAATTCCTGCTGACCGGTTTTCCAGGCGCGCATAAAATCGTGCACTTTGGCGAGATATGGATCTTCCGGCCGAAGTTTTTCCCAGAAATCATTTGCTAAAAACATCTTATTCATTTGCTTTTTGAAGGATACCCAAACAATCAGTAATTTCGCATATTCGGCGCACGGACCTGCTTCTTGGGATTCCCCTGCCCTATTATTTCAAATATCATTCAGATTATGTCTAGTTCAATTCAATGGAAAACCATTAAGGAATACGAGGAAATCCTTTTCACACTACACGAAGGAATTGCAAAAATAAGCATTAACCGCCCGCATAAACACAATGCATTCACGCCGCTGACCGTCACCGAGATGATCGACGCAATGCATATTTGCCGCGAAGACACGAGAATTGACGTGATCATTTTAACCGGCGAAGGCGGAAAAGCGTTCTGCTCCGGAGGCGACCAGTCGGTGCGCGGCCACGGCGGCTATATTGGCGACGACCACGTGCCGCGTTTGAATGTGCTCGATCTGCAAAGGATGATCAGGTCGATCCCAAAGGCAGTTATTGCGATGGTGGCCGGCTGGGCGATCGGCGGCGGGCACGTTCTGCACGTGATATGCGACTTATCTATTGCGGCTGAAAATGCCCGGTTCGGACAAACCGGCCCGAAAGTCGGCAGTTTTGACGGCGGCTTCGGAGCGTCTTACCTGGCGCGCGTTGTAGGGCAGAAAAAAGCGCGTGAGATCTGGTTCCTGTGCGATCAATACGATGCGAAAGAAGCGCTTGATATGGGTTTGGTGAATAAGGTTGTACCGCTGGAAAAACTCGAAGAAACGACGGTGGCGTGGTGCAAAAAGATTCAGGAGAAAAGCCCGCTTTCAATCAGAATGCTCAAAAGCTCCTTCAATGCGGAGCTGGACGGGCAGGCGGGAATTCAGGAATTGGCCGGGAACGCGACTTTGCTTTATTATCTGAGCGAGGAAGCGAAAGAAGGTCAGAAATCGTTTCTTGAAAAGAGAAAGCCTGATTTTAGTAAATACCCGAAATTCCCCTGATTTTACACAACACATTCAATACAAAAGCCTAACTGAAAATCATGAACTATTGGCTCGTCAAATCCGAACCCAGCACATATCCCTGGGACCAGCTTGTTAAGGAAAAAGAAGGAATGTGGGACGGTGTGCGTAATTACGCAGCACGCAACAATTTAATGGCCATGAAAAAAGGCGATCAGGTACTTTTTTACCATAGCAATGAGGGAAAAGAAGTAGTGGGCCTGGCGGAAGTTTCCAAAGAACATTATCCTGATCCTACTGCCAAAGAAGGTGACTGGGTAGTGGTGAATGTAATTCCTGTTGAAAAATTTCCAAAAACAGTAACGCTGGCGCAGATTAAGGGCGATTCCCGGTTAAAAGAAATGGCTTTGGTGAAATTGTCAAGATTGTCGGTATCACCTGTGCGGCGCGAAGAATTTGACATTATTGTTGGACTGGCGCATGATTAAGCGTATTCTCCCAAGGCTCAGGCTGGCGTTTTTTGCAGTTTTGCTGCTTTGCATTCCGGTACAGGCCGGGGCGCAGAGTGTCAAGCGCGTGGAGCTTCCGCTTTCGGGCAACACGGCTTACCAGACCGTTCCGCTCGGCGAGCAAGGAGTATTACTGATCTCAAAACCCGACCGCGGTACATTTAATGTTCAGAAGTTTGACAGTAATCTCGATCGCGTCTGGTCCATTGATGGTCCTATTGAATCTAATCTGGACTATATAACCTCTTCTTACGACGGGCAGGCTGTTTTTTTGTTATTCAGCAAATACCGCAGCTCACTTTATCAGATCGTAAAAG
This sequence comes from Dyadobacter sp. CY343, assembly GCF_021390335.1. Lineage (GTDB taxonomy): Bacteria > Bacteroidota > Bacteroidia > Cytophagales > Spirosomataceae > Dyadobacter. Next base: position 537,950 of record NZ_JAJUXK010000003.1, read on the forward strand.
TGAATGTGGGCCCCGGCTTTGTGGAGACTTTCACTATCAATACTGTCGACCGTTTTGAGATTACCGATTTTAAAACGCTGGGCTATTCTGTTTTTATGGCAGGAATGGTACGGAATGAGCCGGTACTGATTTTTACGCAGCTTACAACTGCTCAAACGAGAGTGCTGCCTTCCGCTATTAAAGGCTCGAATGCGATTCAGACGGTGGAAGTGGATACGGCGCATCATTTGGTAAATGTTTGTTTTGCGGTAAAAAAAGGAAGACAAACCAAGATAGTAGCGCGTTCCTATGAAGAAACGGGCGAGCTTTACACGCAGGTTTCAGTAGACCCGGAGGATGATTTTTCATTGCTGAGTGGCAGGTTGCAGGTATTGAACGATTCGGTCAGGATTGTGATCGGGACTTATGGGTACCGCAATATGCAGAGCAGCAGCACGGCGGCTTCGCAGGGTTTGTATATTAGTAAAATAGTGGGTGAAGAGACTGTTTTTACGAAATACCACAGTTTTACTGATTTCAAAAATTTTTTCAATTTCATGAATGAGCGCCAGCAGGAAAAGATCGAAAGGCGCATTAAGAAGAAAAAAGAAAGCGGCGACGATTTAAAACTGAATTACAGGCTTTTAGTACACGATATCGTACCAAAGGACAACCACTATCTTCTTGTGGCTGAGGCTTTTTACCCGGAATATCGCTACAATAACAATGCGATGATGGGTGGAATGGGTTATGGTGGATTTGGCGGCTATCCGTTTGGAATGGGACTTTATAACCCTTACTTATGGAATCCGATGTACGGCGGCCGCGGCTACAACCAGCAGGTTTTCGATGGATTTACATACACCCACGCCATCGTGACCGATGTGGATCAGAATGGAAATCTTGTTTGGGACAACAGCATTAACTTTGATAATGTAAAGAGTATGGAGCTGCGGGAAAAAATCCGCGTTCAGACTTTCGCGAATGGAAATTCTAGATTGGTTTACAGCCATAACGGCGCGATCCGCAGCAAGATTATCAAAGGCAACCAGGTAGTAGACAGCGACCGGGTAATCCCCAACGAAACCAATGTAGAAGGCGACAAGGTGAGAAAGACGAGTACTGATGATATTGACTATTGGTACGGTAACTTTTACCTCGCATGGGGCGAGCAACGCATCGTAAACGCAGCCGGCGACCCGCAGACGAGGGGAAGGAGAAATGTGTTTTATTTGAATAAAATTGCATATTGAGCGTATCTCAATGGCGAACAGCATCAGCCCGTGGGCCGTTGGCTGAAGCCAACGGAAATTAAAATCAATGCCCGTCGGCTTCAGCCGACAAGAAAAATACGGCCGGCTGGCCAAAACGGACGGAGGATGAATTACATACCAATCAGCATCAGCCCTGAAACCGTTGGCTTCAGCCAACGGAAATTAAAATCAATGCCCGTCGGCTTCAGCCGACAAGAAGAATAGGGCCGGCTGGCCGAAACGGACGGAGGATGAATTAAATACCAATCAGCATCAGCCCTGAAACCGTTGGCTGAAGCCAACGGCAATTAAAATCAATGCCCGTCGGCTGAAGCCGACGGATGGTACCATAAATAGAAAAAAAACAAAACGTGATCTTACTGACTCCAGACCAACATACTGACTACCAATTGATCGATTCGGGTGGCTTTGAAAAACTTGAACGATTCGGCCCCTACATTCTGACGCGGCCGGAGCCGCAGGCGATCTGGGATAAGTCGCTTCCTGAAAGTGAATGGGAAGAGCGGTCCAATGCAGTTTTCAAAAAGGATAAGAACTCTCAGGAAAAAGGACAGTGGGTATCTAAGGCGGATATGCCTGAAAAATGGGTCTTTCAGTATCGAACCAACTCCCTGCATTTGCGGAGCAAACTCATATTATCCTCATTCAAGCACGTAGGCGTGTTTCCGGAGCAAGCGACGAACTGGGATTACATTTACAAAAAGGTTAAAAAAATACCTGAGGAGAAGCCGAATGTACTGAACTTATTTGCCTATACGGGCATTGCTTCGCTTGCGGCGAAAGCTGCGGGCGCTGATGTTACGCACGTTGATTCTATCAAACAGGTGATCAGCTGGTCGCGCGAGAATATGCAGCTGAGCGGGCTTGACAATATCCGCTGGGTTGTGGAAGATGCATTAAAATTTGTTCAAAGGGAAGTGCGTCGCGGGAATCAATACAATGGTATTATACTCGATCCGCCAGCCTATGGACGTGGCCCAGATGGTGAAAAGTGGCTTTTGGAAGAAAGCTTGAACGAGATTTTACGGCTCTGTGCGCTGTTGTTGAAGAAGGAAAATAATTTTTTCATAATCAACTTGTATTCACTGGGGTTCTCGGCGCTGATCGTCGAAAATTTGATCAAAGCACATTTCGAAAGCGCAACCAATCATGAATTTGGCGAATTGTATGTTGCCGATTCTTATGGCAAAAAGTTGCCGCTGGGTGTCTTTTCACGGTTTTCAGATCAAAACGATTGAAATATAGCAAGCCTATTCAATTAATGAAATCAGCTGTTTCGGGCTACCTTATTTTTCTGATAACCATCGCTCTGGGCGGATTACTTCAGTCCTGCCAGAGCGATGCGAGAAATGCTACGCGTATCCCGCCGGTTGTGAAAAAGTCGCGGGCGCAGTGGCAGAATGATGCTGTACTTTCACTGACAGAGCTCATTAACAGAGGCATTGATTCCGATATCAATTACTTCAAGAGAGCAAGGATCTATTTTGAAAGAGAACAATATAATGAGGCACTGGATGATATCAACGAGTCGATTTACGAGCAGGATAATGTAAGCGACTACTTTTTGCTTCGCGGAAGGATTAATAGGGAGCTTGGCAAGATCGACAATGCACTCGAAGATGCACAACGGGCCGAAGCTTTGCAGCAAAGCAGTCCGGAATTATATGTGCTGCTCGCTGATATTTTACAGGCTAAAAACCGCTTTGGTGAGTCGGTTGGCTACCTCAACCAGGCGCTGAAAATGGCTCCTTACGATGGGCCTGCTTACTATGTAAAGGGAATGTTGCAAGCCCGGCAAGGCGATTCGCTTTCTGCTTTGGCGAGCCTCGACTACGCTATTAATGTTAACCCCAGAATGCTCCGCGCATATCAACAGAGTATTTTGTTATTACGAAGACTCAAAAATATCGAAAAGGCTCTGCAGGTGAACCAAAAGGCGATAGAAAGCTTTCCAAACGACCCTAACCTGCATTATGAGCAGGGCCAGATCTTCGTTGCAATGGCCAGACCAGATACTGCGCTATTTAGTTTTCAGAAAGCCGTTTCGCTAAGTCCTGACTACGAAGATGCGCTTTTACAGATTGCGAACATTGGAATACAATTAAAAGCATATCAAAAGGCTATTCCCGCTCTTTTAAAACTAGTAAAGAAGAAGCCGCAGTCGAAAGAAATTAACAATATGCTCGGCCTTTGTTACGAGAAAAACTACGATTACGAGAACGCGAAAACCTATTACAGCACCGCATTGGCCCTTGCTCCGGGTGACCAGGATGCCAGGTACGGGTTGTACAGGATCAGGTTGAGGGAAAATGAAGAGAACAGCTATCAATCGTATTACCCGGACGAAAATCCGGCAGCCAGCTACAAACTGCTGGATACGGCGCGTGTTAAAATCAATGTATTGAAACCGCGGGGTACTACAAATATCCGCGTCGACTCAACGCGAAAAGCTAAAATTGAATAGCTTTGTACTTTGCCGGTTTTTGAGAAAACCTTTGAATTAAATCCACAGAATAGATTTTTGAATGAAAGACGAGTCTCAAGTAAAAATTACCCTGCCCGACGGTAGCGAACGCTTTTACCCAAAAGGAGTTACTGCCCTCGAAATTGCACTCAGTATCAGCGAAGGACTTGCACGCAATGTGATCGCTGCGAAGGTCAACAATGAAGTTTGGGATCCCACGCGTCAGATCACGCAGGATTCACTTGTGAAGTTACTGACGTGGAATGACGAAGATGGTAAATCCACATTCTGGCATTCATCGGCCCACTTACTGGCGGAGGCGCTGGAAGCATTGTATCCGGGTGTTAAATTCGGTACGGGGCCTTCTATTGAAAAGGGTTTTTACTACGACGTCGATTTAGGTGACAAAACACTTTCTCAGGAGGATTTCCCTAAGATCGAAGCGAAAATGCTTGAACTGGCGCGACAGAAAAATGAGTATGTCCGCAAGCCAATCAGCAAAGCCGAGGCAATAGATCTATTTACACAAAAAGGAGACGAATATAAACTGGAACTGATCGACGGTCTTGAAGACGGTTCGATTACATTATATGAGCAAGGCGGTTTTACTGACCTTTGCCGCGGCCCGCATATTCCTAACACAGGGATTATCAAGGCTGTCAAACTGACTAATATTGCCGGCGCATATTGGCGAAATAAGCAGGAAAACAAGATGCTAACCCGCATTTACGGGATCACTTTTCCAAAACAAAAAGAGCTGGAAGAGTATGTAACCCTGATAGAGGAAGCAAAAAAACGCGACCACAGAAAGCTCGGCAAAGAGCTGGAACTGTTTGCTTTTTCTGAAAAAGTGGGTCAGGGACTTCCTCTGTGGCTTCCAAAAGGCGCGATGCTACGGGAACGTTTGCAGGCATTTTTGAGCAAAGCGCAGGCCCGCGCAGGTTATACACCAGTAGTAACTCCCAATATCGGCAGCAAGGAACTATATGTTACTTCCGGGCACTGGGATAAGTATGGTAAAGATTCGTTTCAGCCTATCAAAACGCCGAATCCGGGTGAAGAATATTTGCTGAAACCGATGAACTGCCCGCACCACTGCGAGATCTATAAAACTTCTCCCCGCTCCTACAAAGACTTGCCTTTGCGGTTTTCGGAGTTTGGAACGGTTTACAGGTACGAACAAAGCGGCGAGCTGCACGGATTAACTCGTGTGCGTGGTTTTACGCAAGATGATGCGCACATATTCTGCCGCCCCGATCAGGTGAAAGAAGAGTTTGTACGCGTGATCGACCTGGTATTATATGTATTCAAAACCCTTGGATTTGACGATTACAGCGCGCAAATATCATTACGTGATCCGAATGACAAGGTTAAGTATATCGGTAAGGATGAGGATTGGGAGCGCGCTGAAAATGCGATCATTGAAGCTGCTTCCGAGCGTGGCTTGAATACCGTAACTGAATTGGGCGAAGCTGCATTCTACGGTCCGAAGCTTGACTTTATGGTAAGAGACGCATTGGGCAGGAAGTGGCAGCTGGGTACAATACAGGTGGATTACCAAATGCCGAAACGATTCGGACTGGAATATACCGGCTCTGATAACCAGAAACACCAGCCAGTGATGATCCACCGCGCACCTTTCGGTTCGATGGAAAGATTTATCGCGATATTGATTGAAAACACTGCCGGACAGTTCCCATTGTGGCTTTCACCTGACCAGATTGCGATCCTGCCTATTTCCGAAAAGTTTGCGGATTACGCGGAAGAGGTATTTTTCCAGTTGCAGGACGATGATATCAGGGGCTTCGTGGATCACCGGGACGAAAAAATTGGCCGGAAGATCCGTGACGCGGAAGTTTCAAAGGTTCCGTTTATGCTGATCGTCGGTGAAAAAGAAATGGCTGAGGGTAAATTGTCTATTCGACGTAAAGGAGAAGGTGACCTGGGTAGCATGACCGTGGCGGAATTTGCCGCTTTCTTCAAGAAAGAATCTGCGGTAATTTGATGTTTTCCTAACTTTTTGTTATAATTCAATCAGGAAGGCACTATTTTTGTTACCTCACTGTTAGCAATTTTGATTTTCACCGAAAAATAAAACAACACCAAACCAAGTTATATGGCATTAAGACCCCCTAGTGGACGGTTAAGAGTTCCCGAAGAACCTTATAAAATTAACGAACGAATTACAGCGAAAGAAGTACGTCTGGTTGGAGAGAATATTGAGCCAGGCATAGTGGATATCATCACTGCCCGAGCACTTGCGAAGGCGCAAAGTCTTGATTTGGTTGAGATTGCACCAACAGCAGTACCTCCGGTTTGCAAAGTAGTCGATTACTCCAAGTTCAAGTACGAGCAGAAGAAAAAACAAAAGGAGATCAAGGCGAAGGCCATGAAAGTTGTGATCAAGGAGATCCGTTTCGGTCCAAATACCGATGATCACGATTTCGATTTCAAACTGAAACATGCGATCAACTTTTTGAAAGAAGGTTCAAAGGTGAAGGCTTATGTCCATTTTGTTGGTCGGACGATTGTATTTAAAGAAAGAGGTGTCAATCTTTTGAATAAATTTTCTGAGGCACTGAGTGAATTCGGAAAGCTGGAAATGGAACCGAAACTCGAAGGAAAACGGATGACAATTATCCTTGCGCCTATCGTCAAAAGTAAGTGATCTTTACATATATAGAAATCGTGGCTTCGGTATTCCGGGGCCACGATTTTCATTTTATAAACATTTTGGCTAATTTTGCGCGCTGTTTTATATTTTATCAACTATTATTTTTTGAATCATGCCTAAAATGAAAAGTATTTCAGGAGCTAAAAAGCGATTCTCGCTGACCGGCACTGGAAAAATTAAGCGTAAACACGCTTTCCACAGTCACATTCTGACTAAAAAATCTAAAAAACGCAAGCGTGGATTGGTGAAGACGGGTCTTATCGACGTGTCTAACCACAAGCAAGTGTTGGCAATGCTTGGTTAATAAGCAAAGCCATTTAATTACAATACCATTTCGGTTTCTTAGTTCAACCCGGTAAAAGGCATTTAAGACTCAACAGAGCGCCCGTTATCAAAAACAGTTAAAACATGCCACGTTCAGTAAATCACGTTGCGTCACGTGCAAGACGTAAAAAAGTAATGAAGCTTGCGAAAGGCTATTTCGGCCGTCGTAAGAATGTGTGGACCGTAGCTAAAAACGCAGTAGAACGCGGTTTGGCTTACGCATATACAGGTCGTAAACAGAAAAAGCGTAATTTCCGCGCTTTGTGGATCCAACGTATCAACGCTGGTACCCGCGAGCACGGATTGTCTTATTCTGCTTTCATCGGCAAAATGAATGCAAAAGGCATCGAGCTGAACAGAAAAGTTCTCGCTGACTTAGCGATGAATCATCCGGAAGCTTTCAAAGCGATCGTTGATCAAGTAAAATAAAACAGCAATCCCGCCTCTCCGGCGGGATTTTTTTTGCCCCCATAAATTCTTCTTTACAATTAAATAATGCGCCATAATTGGGAAAGCTTGGTACTTTAGTAGCCTTGTCAGGTATTACAAAAAAGTGTCAAACGCTATTACCCTGTAAATGGAATCAAGAAGAGAGTTTATAAAAAAGGCCGGCATGCTCACTGGCGCAGCCGGACTATTCAGTACCCTACCCGCTTCTATTCAGAAGGCATTGGCCATAGATCCGCAGAAAGGGAGTACTTACCTTGATGCTGAACATGTGGTGATCCTGATGCAGGAAAATCGCTCATTTGATCACGCTTACGGAACATTGAGAGGTGTCAGGGGTTTTAATGACCCTCGCGCCATTACGCTTCCCAATCAAAATCTGGTGTGGCTGCAAACGAATGCATTCGGCGAAACGCACGTTCCGTTCCGGCTGAATATGCGGGAAACAAATGCGACCTGGATGGGCTCGCTACCGCACTCCTGGACCAATCAAGTGGATGCGCGAAACGAGGGTAAGTATGATAAATGGCTGATTGCCAAGCAGCCGAGCCACAAAGATTATACTAAAATGCCCCTGACGCAGGGATTCTACAACCGCGAGGATATTCCGTTTTACTACGCAATGGCGGACGCATTTACCGTTTGCGATCAAAATTTCTGCTCTGCCCTCACAGGTACTACTCCCAACCGACTCTATTTATGGACAGGCACGATCCGCGAAAATCCTGACCCGAAAAATTACGCGAATGTCAGAAACGAAAATGTGTCGGATGATGCGGAAGCTTCGTGGACGACTTTTCCGGAGAGACTGGAAGACCACGGCGTATCGTGGAAAATATATCAGAATGAACTGAGTATCTCAACTGGTTTGACAGGAGAAGAAGAATCGTGGCTGGCGAATTTTACGGACAATCCTATTGAATGGTTTTCTCAATACCAGGTCCGCTTTCACACTGGCTATCAGGAATATTTGAAAAATCAGATCAAAAAACTGCCGGGAGAGATTGAGGAAGGACAGACAAAATTAAAAGCAATGCAGCCGGGAAAAGACGCGGATCTGCTCGCGAAGAAACTCAGCGAAAAGAAAGCAAGTCTCGCAATTGCCAAAGAAGAAATAGTAAGATGGAGCGCTGAAAATTTCGAAAAGCTTTCTCAGCGTGCGAAGAATATTCATCAGAAAGCATTTACAATCAATAAAAATGATCCTGAATACAGGAAGATAACCACTGTAAAATACCTCGACGGGGATATTGAACACGAGGCGAAGGCGCCGCTGGGAGATATTCTTCACCAATTCCGGTCTGATGTGAAGACGGGCAAGCTTCCGACGGTTTCGTGGCTGGTGGCCCCTGAGAATTTTTCGGACCACCCTACCTCGCCGTGGTACGGCGCCTGGTATGTGTCGGAAGTAATGGATATTCTGACCGCTGACCCGGAAGTTTGGAAGAAGACGATTTTCATTCTTTGTTATGATGAAAATGACGGGTATTTCGATCACGTACCGCCATTTTCTGTTCCAAATCCTTATAAAGAAGATACCGGTGCAGTTTCAAAAGGCATTGACTGTAAAACTGAATATGTGACATTAAAAGAGGATATGACCAAAAAACCTGAAAAAGAGAGTCGGGAAAGTCCCATTGGATTGGGTTACCGGGTACCTCTTGTGGTCGCTTCTCCCTGGAACCGCGGCGGAAACGTTTGTTCCGAAGTTTTTGACCACACTTCTATACTTCAATTCCTTGAAAAGTTTGTGAGTCACAAGTCCGGAAAAGAGATTAAAGAAACGAATATCAGCGAGTGGAGGCGGACTATCTGCGGCGATCTTACTTCTACATTCTTACCGTACGAGGGAGAGCAGTTGAAAATGCCGACATTTTTGGAAAGGGATGAATTCATGGAAGGCATATTCAATGCAAAGTTCAAAAGGCTGCCAAACGGTTACAAAGCATTGACCAAGTCAGAAATTGACGAAGTGAATAAAGATCCTCTGACTTCATCCATTTTACCGAATCAGGAGAAGGGAACCCGCTCAGCCTGCCCTATTCCCTACGAACTATCGGCGGAAGGTGCTCTGAAATCTGACAAAAGTGCATTCGAAATAACGCTGGAAGCCAGAAATGACATGTTCAAGGACAGGGCTGCCGGTTCACCGTTTATGATTTATGCGCCCACAAAATATAAAAACGAAGCTTTCAAGGTCTGGAACTATGCCGTAAAAGCGGGAGACGCATTGAAAGGATCATGGAAAATAGGCGATTTTGAAGGTGGTAAATATCATTTGCGGGTATATGGTCCTAATGGATTTTACAGAGAATACACCGGCACGAAAGATTCTGGTTCTGTAAAGGTAGGATTACAGTACAGGCTCGATAAAAGCAGAAAATCGCAAGCTTTCGCCGTATTTACACTAACTGACCTGAATGCTGATAATAACGCAGTTGTAACCATTACCGACAACACTTACGGTGCTGGAAGTAAGCACGTTAATACCAGGGAGATCACTTCTGAAAATGGACTATGTATTCCGTTTGATCTGAAAAACAGTGCGAACTGGTATGATTTCTCGGTTACCATCGAAAACGACCCTGAGTTTCTGCAACGCTACGCTGGTCATATAGAAACCGGTCAATTGAGCCAGAGCGACCCTTATATGGGACAAGTACTCGCGTAGCATCTTCTCGTCAGGCTGGGATCCCGGCCTGACAGTTTGTCACTTCCCACCTTGCATGTATAATTTGGTACGGGCTTTTTAGAAAGTCTTGGAGCGACCGAAATACTGGTTAACGCTCAAAACGCACAGAATCAAATTATACTTAACTTTTAATATAGAACAATGGGAAAAATTATTGGCATAGACTTAGGAACTACGAACTCCTGCGTGGCTGTCATGGAGGGTAACGAGCCGGTTGTAATTGCAAACAGCGAAGGAGCCCGCACTACTCCATCCGTGGTTGCATTCATGGACAATGGTGAACGCAAAATCGGAGCACCGGCCAAACGTCAGGCGATCACCAATCCCAAGCATACTATCAGCTCCATAAAAAGATTTATGGGCAAAAAATATGATGATGTAACCAGTGAGCAAAAAACTGTTGCATACACCGTAGACAAAGGTCCGAATAACACGCCGCGTATACCTATCGGTGACAGGTTATATACACCACAGGAGGTTTCTGCATTCATTTTGCAAAAAATGAGACAAACAGCAGAAGATTATCTGGGTCAGGAAGTGACAGAGGCGGTTATTACTGTTCCTGCTTACTTTAATGATGCGGAACGTCAGGCTACGAAAGAAGCTGGTCAGATTGCAGGTTTGGATGTGAAACGTATCATCAACGAACCTACTGCTGCTGCGCTTGCTTACGGTCTTGACAAGCAGCACATGGACATGAAAATTGCTGTTTTTGACTTAGGCGGCGGTACTTTCGACGTTTCAATTCTTGAATTGGGCGACGGTGTTTTCGAAGTAAAATCTACTGACGGTGATACCCACTTAGGTGGTGACGATTTTGACCAGGTGATCATCAATTGGCTTGCAGACGAATTCCAGAAAGACGAAGCCGTTGACCTTCGCAAGGATCCAATGGCGCTTCAACGGTTGAAAGAAGCGGCTGAAAAAGCGAAAGTTGAATTGTCAAGCGGAACGCAGACTGAGATTAACCTACCCTATATATTCCCGGTTGACGGAATTCCAAAACACTTGGTTCGCACATTGACCCGCGCGAAATTCGAGCAGCTTGCTGATTCATTGTTCCAGAGAATGATGGAGCCTTGCAAGAGAGCGATGAAAAATGCAGGGTATTCAAACAGCGATATCAGTGAAGTAATCCTTGTGGGTGGTTCAACACGTATTCCACGCGTACAGGAGGAAGTTGAGAAATTCTTTGGCAGAAAACCTTCTAAAAACGTTAACCCGGACGAAGCAGTTGCAGTTGGTGCAGCGATTCAGGGTGGTGTTTTGACAGGCGAAGTAAAAGATGTATTGCTTCTTGACGTGATTCCACTTTCATTGGGTATTGAAACCCTGGGCGGTGTATTTACAAAACTGATCGACGCAAATACAACTATTCCTTCTAAAAAAACGGAGACATTCTCGACTGCTGCTGACAACCAGCCTTCTGTTGAGATCCACGTATTGCAGGGAGAGCGCCCAATGGCGACTCAGAACCGTACACTGGGCCGTTTCCACTTGTCGGATATTCCACCGGCACAACGCGGTACCCCTCAAATCGAGGTGACTTTCGATGTGGATGCGAATGGTATCCTGCACGTTTCGGCGAAAGATAAGGGAACCGGTAAAGAGCAGAAAATCCGCATTGAAGCTTCCAGTGGCCTTACCGACGCTGAAATCAACAGAATGCGTGAAGAAGCGAAAGCCAACGAAGCTGCCGATAAAGCAGAACGTGAGAAAATCGAAAAAATCAATGCCGCAGACAGCCTGATCTTCTCGACTGACAAACAGTTGAAAGAATTTGGAGATAAACTTTCCGAGGGCAACAAGTCTAATATCGAAGGGGCATTAGCTGAATTGAGAACAGCTCACCAAAGCCAGGATCTGTCAGGTATCGACTCTGCAATGGAGAAATTGAACGCTGCGTGGCAGGCTGCTTCACAGGAAATGTACGCACAGGGTGGCGAAGGCCAGCCGGGTGGTGCTAATCCGGGTGCAGGTTTTACAGGCGGCGCGAATCCTGGAAATCCGGGCGCGGCGGAAGGCGGAAACGCGACCGACGATGTGACGGATGTCAATTTTGAAGAAGTTAAATAAGACTCGCTTTGAAAATCCCCGTCTGAAAAGATGGGGATTTTTTTTACACGCAAGACCCAAAACTGGGGTACATGAAACCCGAAAATTAACTAATTAATGCGGCTGCCAACTGGCACCGAATTTTATCAAGTCAGTTACACGAATCATCAAACTAAAACCTGTTACTAAAATTCACGTTAATCTATGGACGCAAGAATCCCACTGCCTGAATTGATGTATTTATCTCCTACCACCCGTGAAAAGGCGGTTGCGATTGCACAAGAGCTTCTTCGCTCCAATAACATTTCTCCGCGCGAGGCTGTCGCAAAAGCCATTTTGATCGCCAAAAACTGGGCTGTCAAAAAGGTTAACCGCAGTGTTTGGCAAAAATTGAAATCAATCGAAAAAGAAATCATATGATAAGTCCTGAACAGAAATTTAAAGATCAGGTTGTTATCGTGACGGGATCTAGTTCCGGGATCGGTAAAGCCTGCGCAATTCATTTCGCCGGCCAGGGCGCGAAAGTCGTCGTTAATTACAGCTCTAATGAAGAGGAAGGCAAGAAAACGGTGAATGAGATTAAGGAAAGAGGCGGTGAGGCTATTCTGATTCAAGCTGATGTAAGTAAGGAAGAAGATGTGCTGGCGATGTTCCGCGAAACGGTCGATAAATTCGGAAGGCTGGATGTGCTGGTGAGCAACGCCGGGTTACAGAAAGATGCCCCATTCCTGGAAATGACTTTGCAGGAATGGCAGAAAGTGATCGATGTGAACCTGACTGGCATGTTTCTCTGCTGCCGCGCTGCTTCGAGACAGTTTTTAGCTCAGGCTAATAATGCGGAAGATCCTAATCACAGCGAACTTTCCATTGGTAAGATCGTATTAATGAGCTCTGTCCACGATATTATTCCATGGGCCGGTCACGTGAACTATGCTGCTTCAAAGGGTGGTATTATGATGTTCATGAAATCAATTGCCCAGGAGCTGGCGCCGCATAAGATCAGAGTGAATTCGGTAAGTCCGGGCGCAATCAAAACACCTATTAACAAAGAGGTATGGTCGGATCCTGATAAATATGAGGGTCTAATGAACCTGATTCCATACAAAAGAATCGGTACCCCGCAGGATGTTGCCAAGGCAGTAGCTTGGCTTTCGTCGGACGATTCTGATTACGTGAATGGAGAAACATTATATATAGACGGCGGAATGACGCTGTATCCTGAATTTTCAGACAACGGTTAACAAGGTCAGATTACAATTACTTCATCAATAGCAAAACAAAACGTCCGGCATGTGCCGGACGTTTTGTTTTGCCGTTTATCGCCAATTTTAGCTCGTAAACTCCCATTATAAGTGAGGATTATCAACTTATTAGTGTGACCAATAGACTTATAAGTGTAGCTTGTTGGATTGTAAAAATTTAATGCGGCACTTTGCACCGCACCACGAAGTTGTACACCAAAGTATGCCGGGAGGGTGAGATCAAACATGCTATACGATGAAATTGAAAATTCTTCTTCCCTCCCTATTCGCATTTTCGGCTGCATTAATTTTATTCAATGGATGCTCAAAAGATGATCTGTCAGAGCCTTCCTCCAATGAGCATAAATCAGAAAAAAATCAATTCTTCCTCGATCAGGAGGAGGCTATTGAGTTAATGTCCGGCGAGCCTGTTGAGAAGATCACTTCTAATGCGCGAATCGGTGAAAACAAAGTGCGTGTTGTAAAGGAAGCCAGGAAGTTTTACGGCGAACGGGGCGAGCTACTGTTTTACATTATCGAATATGTAAATGATGAGGGTTTTACTATCCTGTCTGCCGACAAACGAATGAAGCCTATTCTTGCCTTTTCGGAAACCGGCTCGTTCAACGAAAAGACAGATAATCCCGGAATTCAATTATGGTTTGATATCATCAGGGAAAACTTCGAAGGCGCCCAAACCCAGAAGGAAGCGCACATTGATATCGTGAATATGTGGCAGCAGTTAAGACAAACCCCGCACGGCGGCCGAACCAGCGACCAACCAGTGCATTCTCCCGAAGCAAGTTGCGAATGGTTTGTAAACCACCCGATTCCGGCTAACTCGACGATTGCGCATTTGACTGCTAGCATCTCCACATGGAGTCAAGGCCGAGGTTATAATGCATTTTGCCCCGTCGGGATCAAAACTTTGAATTGTAAAGCAAGTTATCCTTGTGACAATGCCCCGACAGGATGCGGCCCTGTCGCAGTAGCGCAGGTTCTTAGGTTTCATCGAAAACCCATCACGGCCAACGCTCACGCTTACTCTGCCGCGATGTTTAATGCGATGCCTATTACTGCTCCTGACAATTGTGTTCCCGTCAACGTAAACCATACTAACCTTGCACAGCTTATTCGTGACACAGGAAAAGATTTGGACGCAGTTTATAACACGCTGGTTCCCGCGCTTGGTATACCTCTATCCGGGTCTGGTTGCCAAACCTGGAATATTCCCGGCCACATTGATAATTTCTTTTCTAATCGCGGATATACCTCTTTTGATAAAGAGTTTTTCTCGAATGAAGGCATAGTAAGTAGCGAGCTTCGAGCGAATCGTCCCGTCATCGTTTTTGGATCAAATTGCGCGGCTTGCGCTGCCAAACAGCACATTTGGATCATGGACGGAATCAGAGACTTGTATGCGATTTTTAATGACCAGAACGGATTCTGTTATGAAAATCACGCCATATACTACCAGATGAACTGGGGTTGGGGGGCGATCAATGAAAATAATACATGGTTTGCCTACAACGGCATTGTCGGCGGTGGAACATTATATAACAGTTCGAATATGAGAGCTTACATTGTTCATCCCTAATGCAGCTTTATATGAAAACTATTATAGTTGTCTTGATTGCTGCGGTGATGACCGGATGTTTTCCAGAACGATACTCTCCGGGACCCACGGGCGACGTAGTCCGTGGTGAGAATCCGGGATATTGGAAATTAGCCAGTTATCGAAAGAAAGGCAAGTTGGTGGATCCGGAAAAAGCATCAGGCAAAGCACTGCTAGAAGTTCGATATATCATTACAAAAAGAGATAGCGTGGAAGAGCCGCTTTATCAGGAAGGTTTCCCGCATTACCTATTTTCATTTTTTAATGTTTCAATGCAAAAGACTGATTCGGCAAAAGCGGTTTTGTCGGATGCAAGATTCGACAGGAAATACAAGAGAAGTGAGTATTGGTATCAAATTAACAAAGACTCAGGCTTCGCGGCTTACCTGGATGTCGAGCTCGGGAAGGAAACCATCATTCATAAAGTCGAACTCAGCAACGTCATGAAAAGCGCCACTTACAAGCCGGAGCTGGATTCTTTGCGGTATATCTATGAGCAGACTGCAAAGTTTAAATAGCTTGATAGTAAAATTGTTATAAGTCAGCCCTAATCTTAATTCAGATATGAAAGCTCTATTATTATTCTTTTTGGCAGCTTGCCTAGTAGGATGTTTTCCCGAAAGATTCACCAAAGCACTTGTAGGTAGTCTTACCAATCACGGGGAGCCGGGGTATTGGAGGTTGGTTGAATATCAGAGAAAAGGCAAACTGGAAAATGGTGGGATACCAGAAAAAACATTGCTGGAAGTAGAAGAATTTCTTTCCGAAAAGGACAGCCTGCTTGGGCCTGTATATAGTAAGGGAGTACCCTATCAGAAATTTTCCTTCTATGACAGCTTGCTCAATAAGAAGGACTCGATACAAGCTGTAAGAAGAGATCATAGATATGACAGAAAATATAAAACAAGCCAATACTGGTATCAGATCAATGCAGAATCGGGCTTCGCCGCATTCCTTGATGCAATTCCCGATGGAGACGGGGAAACATACAGAATCGAACTCAGCAATGTCATGAAAAGCGCGACTTACAAGCCGGAGCTCGATTCTTTGCGGTATATCTATGAGCCGACTGCAAAGTTTCGGTGAGTTGGATTCTGATAATGTTGATTTCGGCCTAAATTTGAGCTTCTATCTTTACAGTTGCTCAATGAAACCTTTAATTAACATTTTTAAAACACCCTGGCTGGCTGTAATATGGTCAATTTTGATATTGATCGCCTGCACGTGGCCCGGAAAAGATATTCCGTCAGCACCCGTAGCTGGTTTTGACAAAATCGTACACGCGGGGCTATTTATAGTTTGGATATTTCTGTGGCTGGTCGCATATCCGCGGAAAGGAAAGCTGCTTGTTTTTCTGGGAATGGCTTACGGTTTGGCGCTGGAAGTTTACCAGCAGCTTCTGCCCTTCGACCGCACCTTTGACTGGTGGGACGCAGTTGCAGATGCTACTGGTGTTTTGATCGGTTACGTGATCACATCGCTAATCCTGAACCGTTACCTCCAACGTTTGTATTGATTGATCAAACCGTTCGTCGAGCTGTCGTGGTTGCTCACCGGCCAATCGTTTTGTAATTCGGGATAGATTTTATTTGCAAGTTGCTTGCCGAGCTCCACGCCCCATTGGTCGAAGCTGTAAATGTTCCAAATAATTCCCTGAACGAATATCTTGTGTTCGTACATCGCGATCAGGCTTCCCAGTACTTTCGGTGTTATTTTTTTCACCAAAATAGAATTTGTAGGGCGGTTTCCGGAGAATACTTTAAAAGGTGCAATCGCGTCGATTTCTTCTCTGGATTTACCCGAGCCACTTAGTTCTGCACGCACTTCTTCGTCCGTTTTCCCATTCATCAAAGCCTCGGTTTGCGCGAAGAAGTTGGATAGCAGCATTTTGTGATGATCTCCAAGCGGATTGTGACTGATTGCAGGAGCAATAAAATCGCAAGGGATCAGCTTGGTACCCTGGTGGATCAGCTGATAAAATGCATGCTGACCATTGGTACCCGGTTCGCCCCAGATCACCGGCCCGGTTTGGTAACCCACAGGCTGGCCGTCGCGACCGGTACTTTTTCCATTGCTTTCCATATCACCTTGCTGGAAATATGCCGCAAAACGGTGGAGATATTGATCATAAGGTAAGATCGCCTGCGTCTGAGCATCGAAGAAATCGTTGTACCAAACACCTAGCAGACCGAGGATCACTGGGATATTCCGCTCAAATTTCGCAGTCCTGAAGT
Organism: Dyadobacter sp. CY343; assembly: GCF_021390335.1. GTDB lineage: Bacteria > Bacteroidota > Bacteroidia > Cytophagales > Spirosomataceae > Dyadobacter. The sequence goes on from NZ_JAJUXK010000003.1 coordinate 554,949, forward strand.
GTTTGTCCATTTCGTGCGCGCCGGCCAGCAGCTGCTCGAAGTTCTGGAATCCGATATAGACCGCGATCGAAAGCCCGATAGCTGACCATAGGGAATACCTGCCGCCTACCCAATCCCAGAATCCAAACATATTGTCAGGATCAATACCGAATTTTTCAACTTCACCGCGGTTGGTCGAAATGGCAACGAAGTGCTTTTTAACAAATTTTTCGTCTTTCGCTTTGTCCAAAAACCATTTCCGGGCGCTGTGCGCATTCGCCATCGTTTCCTGAGTGGTAAAAGTTTTGGAAGCGATCATAAACAATGTCGTTTCCGGATCCAGCTTTTTCAGGGTTTCGGCAATGTGGGTACCGTCCACATTCGATACGAAATGCACTTCGAGGCCGGGCTTGCTATAAGCTTTCAGCGCCTCTGTTACCATTACCGGCCCCAGGTCACTTCCTCCTATGCCGATATTCACCACATCCGTAATTTCTTTTCCCGAATATCCCTTCCACGAACCCGAGCGGACTTTGCCCGAAAATTCCTTCATTTTATCCAGTACCTCATTCACGTCAGGCATTACATCCTTCCCGTCGACCAAAACCGGCTCGTTGGACCGGTTGCGCAGTGCAGTATGTAGTACCGCCCGATCTTCGGTCGCATTGATCTTTTCGCCAGTAAACATTTGCTCAATGGCATCAGCCAGGCCGGCTTCCTCCGCAAGTTGCGTAAGATAAGATCTCGTACGTGTTGTAATGCGGTTTTTGGAATAATCCACCAGGATATCACCAAAGCGGATCGTAAATTTTTTACCGCGGTCCGCATCTTCCTCGAAAAGCGATTTGAGATGTTTCTGCGAGATCGATTTATGGTGCGTTTTTAATTTTTTATACGCAGGAAGTTTATCAAAGGGCACGTTTTGAAGCATCACTATCTTATTTATATGATGGAAATAATCTACTTGGTACGCAAAAATAGGGTTTTGAACCACTTTAAGCGATTTTCAGCAGCTAAACTGCATCGCATACTCCTTTGAAATAGCCCACCGACTCGGCGATTCCTGCCAGCGGATCCTTCATATCTTTCTCATATTCAAGACTGCACACGCCATTGTACTTGCTTTTACGCAGCATTTTAACAAAAGCAGGAATATCGATCACGCCCCTGCCAAGCTCACACGCTTTTCCATCTTTAGAAGCCGCAGTCACATTTTTGAGGTGAAGGTCGAAGATCCGTTTGGCATACTTACCCAAATCCGCAACCGAATCCTGGTTATCCCTTTTGTTGTGCCCCATATCAAAGCAGATCCCGACCCGGGGATCAAGGTTTTTCACAAGTTCATGGATCGACGCCGCATTCGGGTACAGTTTATCTTCCGGCCCGTGGTTGTGAATCGCGTATTTTATATCATATTCCTTCACTTTCTGATCCACATAAGCAAGATCTTCTTTGTTCGGAATACCGACGATCAGCTTTACGCCTACCCGTTTTGCATATTCAAATGCATTGTCAATATCCTTGTGCGTTTTGGTGTAAATCGGCCCGACTGCGTAACCAGTTACGCCGGATTCTTTCAGTTTTTCGTGGAATGCAGTGATCTGCTCGGCGGTGCTGTTATAAGGAAGGTGAAAATCTTTGATGCAAAGGTAATGTACGTCGGTCCGCTTCATCATCGCGAGTGCCTCGTCGAGCTTAAAATTGACGAAGCTGAATCCGGCTATTCCGAGTTTGAAATTATCTTCTTTCTTTTCGAAAACTGCATTCGCATTCGTTTCCTGCATAGATAGCACTCTTCCGCCCACCAGTCCTGCAAACCCTTTCTTTACAAAAGATCTTCTTGAAGTCATTGAGATTCCTGTTTAAAATTTTCGCTATTGTATAAAGACGAAACCGCGCCAATATACCACTGACGTCATATTTTAAGCCGGATACCTACCCTATTCAGTAGCCCCGTCACGACGATGACCAGCAGGGAAAAGCAAAGCGATTTGACCAGCCCGACAATTCCTGTTCGCAGGAACAGCGGCAGACTGAAACCCACCAGTGTGATAATAGCATACCACAAATACGGAACGAGATAACAAGTCAGCGTGGAAGTTCCGGCGGGCTTCAATATATCCGCCCAGCTTTTCGATCTTCTCAAATCAACAAGCCAGTACATAAATGCAAATGCAAAAAAGCTGATACCACTGCAAATCCCTACCCAGGCCGGAGTGGCGCGGATCTTGGAAATACCCCAAAACGGCCGCGTGCCGAAACCGTAGGCAAATGCTAAAATCCCCAGTATCAGGAGGATCCAAAGGTAGTTTTGACTCGCGCCCGACTTGCTGGTCATATTGCGGTAGATCACCGAGGCCGTCACGCCCGCCATGGTGAATGCAGGCATCGAGCCGCTTCCCACAATCCATACCTTCGCTCTGACAGGATCCAGAAAATCCAGCATACCTGCGAAATCTGCGAGATTAAATAGTACAAGGAATGCCCACCCGCCGATGATAAGCCCGAGGTTGTCTTTCATAAAAAAATAAATCAGCGCACAGATCAGGTACGCCCAGCCAATTAAACCTAATATCCCGTACCAATGCGTTTCCATTGAAGAAGGATTTGCCGGGTCGCCGCCTTTGTAGATCACCGCGAGCGCGGCCAGGATTAAATAGCCCAGGATTTTCATGCTCGTGAACCTCACATCGTTTCCCTTATACACATTCCAGATCAGGAAGAAAGCCACCACCATCGCGATCTGCCACACATATTTGCTCACCACCATTCCCTCTCTGACCGCACTTTCCAGATTGACAATATAAATACCCATTAATAACAGGGCGAATGTTCGTTCCAGAATGTGGAATACTATAATACCGTTTCCGTCCCCTTTCATGCGTCGGTTAGAAATCGCAAAAGGGATCGAAAGTCCGACGATGAAGAGAAAACAGGGAAATACGACATCCGAAAGCCCCATTGCATCGTCACTTCCTTTACTATGCTGCATCCATTGCGGCACGCCCTTTAATGTCCAGAAATCGTTTACAAAAATCATCAGAAACATGGTCAGGGCCCGAAATATATCAATGGACTCGACACGAAACGAAGCAGATTTCTTGCTCATTTATAAAAAGGAAAAGGAGTTATGGTTCCGAATATAGATTTATTTGAACAAAACTTCGCTTCCAGGACGTAATTATCGGCTCACTATCAGTTTTATCGGCTTCACTCCCGGTTTTTTCTGCTTAAAAATGTATGTCTGGTATCGACTTTGTATAGTCACTATTTTTGTTTGAATTATCCTGCCAGCTGTGGGAAATTTTACTCAACTACCCCCCTTTACAATTTTGAAACCGGACACCTATCTCTTTGAGATTTCGTGGGAAGTTTGTAACCAGATCGGCGGACTTTTCACTTACATCAGGTCGAAGATCCCGACCATGCTGGACACCTATGGCGACCGGTACCTGCTCATTGGCCCCTATTTCCCGGACAAGTCTAAAACGCATTTTCGTCCGTTACGGGATATTGAAAATCCTGCGCTTGCCGAGGCTGTGCGGTCTGTCAGGGAGCTCGGGTTTCAGGTTCACTACGGTTACTGGATGCTGGAAGACGCGCGTCCGAAAGTGCTGCTAATCGAGCCGGTTTTGCAAAAAGAGCGCTCTCACGAAGTAAAAGCCAGGTTGTGGTCACGTTACGGGATTTCGTCGCTGCGGGCAGACTCGTTCAGGGACGAAGTGATCGCTTTTGGGGAGATCACAAGGAAAATTTTGGAGAAAACGGTTAGTTCCATGACCATCGAGCAGGATCTGATCACGCACTTTCACGAGTGGGTTTCCGCCGGCGCGCTGCCAGATCTGCATTATGAAAAAGTGAGGATAGCTACTATTTTCAATGCGCACGCCACTTTGCTGGGCAGGTATCTCGCTGCGAATGAAGACAACTATTTCCAGCATATTCCCGAATACGACTGGCAGCAAAAAGCCTATGAATATGGCATTGAAGGTCGCGTTGGGATAGAGCGGGCGGCTGCGCGGGAGGCTAACGTACTGGTAACTAACAGCGATGTAACATCACAGGAGTGCGAATTTTTCTTCCAGAGGGTACCGGACTATATTATACGGAACGGGATTCACAAGAAGCCAGGCGCGGGCCACGAGGTTTTTGAGAAACATCTGCTCTACCGCCAGAAGATCGACGCATTCGTTAAATCTCTGATTACGCCGAGCTATTCATTTCAAACAGATAAGATCCTGTATTTCTTCACTTCGGGCAGATATGAGTACTATAACAAAGGTTTTGACATTACACTTCGGGCAATTGCGAAGCTGAACGAACAGCTGATCGCCTCGGGCTCCGACATCTCGGTCGTGTTTTTTATTATTTCAAAACGTCCGTTCATTCATATTAAACCGGAAATTCTGGAATCCAAAAAGCGGTTCCAGGATTTACAGAAGATATGCAAGGAAATCAGCAAAAGTCTCGGCCCACAGCTGTATTCCAATGTAATCGGATTGAAAAGCAATGCGTTACCAGATCTCAACAACCTCATTGACGAAGAACTTTACCTGACTTGGCGGCAAGCCAAAGCACAGTTTCAGCGCGAAGGGCTGCCGCCCGCTGTGACACATTTGTTGGAAGAACCAGACCATATTGTCGATTTCATTCACGATTCCGGACTGGATAATAGTGAAAGCAGCAAAGTAAAAATCGTCTATCATCCCGATTTCATCGACCAGACCACCTCGCCGCTTGCAATGGACTATCTGGAATTTGTAAGAGGTTGCCATCTCGGGATCTTCCCGTCGCTTTACGAACCCTGGGGATATGCGCCCATGGAAGCTGCGATGCACGGTACCCCTGTAATTACCAGCGATTTATCGGGTTTTGGAAGGTATATTCAATCTGTAATCCTGCCTGAAAATGAGGAAGGTATTCAAATGCTGCACCGCCGCTACCACTCAGACGAAGAAGCAGTGAATAATTTGACCTATTTACTGTCCCAATTTGTAGACACTTTCGAAAAGGAACACTACGTCCCGCGTGTGAATCTGCCAAAAAGCATTTCCGACACGCTCTGCTGGACCGAGCTGATGCGCTACTATCGCGACGTATATCGCCTCGCGCTCATCCGCCACCAGCCGATCGCTAATTTGTATTGAATTTGATTTGCCTGTGTTTTGCAAAATCCAAGAGATACCTTATATTCGTTCCGGGATTGGGGTTACCCGGTCGGCAAAAGAGTTTAGCAGTTAATCTGTTAAACTCTTTTGTTTTTTAAGGGAATAATTTTAGCCCGTACAGTCTGCCATTTCGCTGATATATCTTGCCCTCGAAAGTTTCAAATGCAGGATTAGCTGCCAACGGATTAATGCATTTGCGCGCAATCGGATACGCTACGAGATCCGATAATTGAAGTCCATTGATATTCTCCTTCTTGTCTCTGAATTCAATTTCACAATTAGCTATTTTTCTTGCGCTAATGTAATAAGTGCCTTTTTTGCAGAGCTCTTCAAAGTGCAGCTCTAATTCGCCGTCCTCCTTTTTACCGCGCTTTTCGACGATTATCCGAACCCGACTACCGGGACATTTGTACTGATTGAGCATCAGTATTAATCTCTCTAAAATAAAAGAAAGCGAAATTTCATACGGATTCTTCGCTTTTTCCTGATACCTGGCAGCATACTCCCTCTTATCGATAGCAGCCGCAATCACCCGAAAAGATGATTCCCGGATAATTGAATTTAAACTTTCGTAAAAACTGCGTTTACTTATCTCGTCAGACAGAATCCGAAACTCCTTCTCACATTTCCTGATTTCTCTGGAATGAAAGATTAAGTCATTGGAGCTAAAAAAATGCAATTTCAGGGTATTGAATTGCTCATTGAATAAAGCATAGCCTTTTTCATGAAACAAAACACCGCATAAAACAAAGACCGGAAAACTGGGATCAATCCTGTTTAGACCGTGATCTCCACTTTCGTCCAGATATAATGTAAAATCCATTAAACAAAAAAGTAGCCGAAACCGGCTACGTTTAATTACAATTCAGATATTACACTTAGACGGACAAACTGCTTTCAGGTCACAATTTTGTTTCAACTCCCCAAATACCGCAACGATAACATCGTAATATCGTCAAACTGGTTGGCGGCGCCAATGAATTCGATCAGACTTTCGAGCGTCGATTCGTTCATTTCTTTTGCGGTTTCTTTTGTGGATCCTTCGCCGGTTGTGAAGAAATCCTGCAAAAAGTGCAGCCCGTAGCGGGAGCCGGCCAGGTTGTTTGCATCGGTTACGCCGTCTGTGTAGAGTACAAATTTATCACCCTTATTCAGTGTAAAGGAATGCGATTCATATTCAAAAGAGGGATCGAAACAAAGCGCCATTCCGCCCAGCTTCGGGATCAGCTCCGTGCTTCCGTCGGCTCTGATAACGATCGGTGGCTCGTGACCTGCATCGACATATTCGATCATCCCCGTTTTTACATTCATAATACAAACAAACGCTGTAACGAACATATAAGTGGAATTATCTTCACTCAGAAACTGATTCACGATCTTCACTTTTTCACAGATACTATCGCCATTCCGGTTTGAAAACTGACTTTTAAAAATCGCTTTACAGATCGCCATAAACAGCGCAGCCGGAACACCTTTGTCCGAAACGTCGCCGATCATGAAAAACAAATGCTCGGAGTCCATCATGAAATAATCATAAAGATCCCCGCCAACTGCTTTTGCCGGATGTATGAATGCATGCAGATCCACCCCAGCTTTTCCGATATTGGCAGGTACCGTTTTCGGCAGCATCGACATCTGGATCTCGCGCGCCACACTCAGGTCATTTTGAATCGCGATCAGCTGTTCTCTCCCCCTTTCCAGGCTCGTCAGCATTTCAATATGCTCGACCGTTTTCGAGATCGTGATTTCCAGATCTTCAAAATTTACAGGCTTGGTCACAAAATCGAAAGCGCCGCGGTTCATCGCCGTACGGATATTGTCCATATCCCCATAAGCAGAAACCATGATCGCCTTTAAAAGCGGATTTTGTTTCTCATTGATCTTGGAAAGAAAGGTAAGTCCGTCCATTCCCGGCATATTAATATCCGATAGAATGAGCGTAATATCGTCCGTTTCTTCCAGCTTCTGCAAAGCCTCCACCCCATTATTCGCGAACACAAATTCGTATTTTTTATCTCTGATCTGCTTGCGGAACAATTGAAGAATGAGCATTTCCATATCCTGCTCATCGTCTACGCTTAATATCCTGATCGCCATTTTTATTTGATGTTTTGGTAAAAGTCCTGATTAAGCAGGAATAAGTATCTTAAATTCTGTTCTTTCTCCGGGAATCGAAGTCACACTGATTTCCCCTTTGTGCGTGTCGACCACACTTGTATAAGTAAGCGAAAGTCCTAGTCCGGTCCCTTTTCCAATCGGTTTGGTCGTGAAAAACGGCTGGAACAATTTCGCCACAATATCTTCGGGAATACCGATCCCGTTGTCGCAGATCGTGATTTGAATGGTGTCCGCCAGCCGTTTCGTCGTGATTTCGATGATCGGCTCAAAGTCCGCCGGGGCCGTTTTCCGCTTTTCATTGATCGCATAGCAACCGTTGTTCACCAGGTTCACGACCACACGACCGAATTCGCCCCGCGACAAATTCACCTGTCCCACTTCCGGATCCAGCTCATAACTAAACGTTACATTAAATTCCCTGTCCTCGGCCCGCACGCTATGGTAGGCCAGCTTGCTGTACTCTTCCAGCAGCTGGTTCAGGTCAGTAGGCTCGAAAACGGCACCGTCCGAGCGCGCCTGCGCGAGCATTCCCTGGATAATCCGCTCAATACGCTTTCCGTTCTCGCTGATTTTCAACAGGTTTTGCGATAGCGTATTCAGAATCTCCTTCTCGCCTTCCATATCTGCCTCATTAAGCTCCGCCAGCGGTTTTGCTGCAATTTCACGGATCTCTTCAACCAGCTCGTTCGATAATCGGGAAAAGTTGTTGACAAAGCTGACCGGGTTTTTTATTTCATGCAAAATACCCGCGCTCAACTGGCCAAGTTCAGCCAGCCGGTTCAGCTCAATGATCTTTTGCTGATATTTTTCAACTTCCTTATCGGTAATAGCGGGCTCCATAAAACTGGCTTTTGGGGTAGTGTACTGACTCAGACTATTTGACAATCGGAAGGAAAATTTCAATTTCAGTAAACTCACCCTCCTTCGAAGTTACCGACATGCTGCCCTTATGGTATTCAATAATATCCTTGCTCATATACAGTCCGAGCCCCGTACCTTTTGATGTAGGTTTGGTGGTGAAAAACGGATTAAAAAGCTGCTCCGTTTCTTTCAGCGGAATACCTTTCCCATTGTCCCGCAGGAATATAGAAACGCCCGCGCCCGTTACTTTCGAAGAAATGCTGATCTCCGGTTCAAACGTCTTGTCCAGTTTTGTCTTCTCAATAACCGCATAACAAGCATTGCTGATCAGGTTTGTGAGCACCTGCGCAAATTCATAAGGCAGCACACTAACCCGCACCGGCTGCGTATCGAGCGCGAAAGTCAGCTTCACCTGCGCCCCTTTGTATTCATTCAAAACCTCCTGAATAGCCGATTTCGCTTTCGGTTCGAGGAAAGTATTCAGGTCGGTTACCAAAAATTCGGTTGACTTCCCTTTGAGCAACTTCTGCATATCCTTCACAATCCGCGTGGTACTGTTGCCGTGCTCGTATATTTTTTCAAGGTTTTTTTGAAGCATTTCAAATCCGCTTTCCAGATCGTCCTTTTCATCTTCCGACAATCCGTCCTGGTGCTTGTCAGTCACTTCCGTGATCTCTTTCAGCAGTTTGCCAGACGATTGCGAGAAATTATTGATGTAATTCAACGGGTTTAGAATGCGGTCGACGATCCCTTTAGTAAGACTTCCTACCGACGCCAGCCGCTCCTGCCGGATCAACTCTTCCTGGGTCGATTTCAGGTTAGAGAGCGTATTTTCGAGGTTTTCAAGGATATTGGTTTTGATATAAGCGCCGATCAAATGCTCTTTCAGGTTCTTGACCATATTAAAATCCCGCTCCTGAAATGCGTGCTCGCGTTCCATATTTTCGAGCATAATATAGCTTTTCACCTCACCGTCAACCCGTATTAGGATACTGATCAGTGATTTGGGAGAGTAGCTTTCGCCAATGGAATTGTTGGTATTCTGGTTTTTGAAATCGTTTTTCAGGAACACATCTTCGTAAACCTCCTCCGCATTTTCCACATAACGCTCGTCCGCTTCCGCGGCGCTCATTCTCAGATCATCTACATTGGCATTTCCAGCCGAGCCGGCCACCGCGATGAACTGATAATTGTCGGCTGATTTGTTATAAATCAATGCGGAAGCCCCGTCCACATTCTGGAAACCGCATAACCGGTCCAGCACGAGCTGAAACAGCTTCCCCGTATTCACTTCTCCATTGATGGATTTTACAAACTCGTCAATACGCTCCAGCTGATCGTTCGTCGCCGAAAGTTCGTCTGACTGCTGTTCGAGTTCTTCTTTTTGATTAACCACTTCTTCGGTCCGTTCCCTGATCAGATTTTCCAGCGCCTGCTTCTCACGGATGATCCGCCGAAGCCGCCAGCGAACCACATAGTAGATCATAACAGCAAATGCGAGCACGTACAAAACGATCATATACCACTGCCTGAACCACGGTGTCAGGATCGAAACGGCAAACGTGGCTTCCTTCGAAATGTTACCGTAAATATCCCTCGCCTTTACTTTAAAAGTATATTTTCCCGGCGGCAGCCCGCTGTATTCTTTTCGGGTCAAAGTAGTCCAGTCCGACCAGTTCTTATCATAATTTTCCAGAATATGCTGGTACTCAACTTCCTCGTTACTATGAAAGCTCGGCAATGCGAATTCGATCATCAGGGTATTTTGCCTGTGACTCAGCCTGACCGGCGAGCTGCTTTTACTGGCAACGGGCAACTTTCCCTCCCGGGTTGCCACGTGCCGGAGCAGCACCGGGTAACTGTGCGCATACCGCCCGCTCACATTCATATCCAGGCGGAAAAGCCCCTGATCTCCGCCTAGCCAGGCCACACCATTCTGATCCGGATATATAACCTGAAAAGGAATTTTGGAAATAGGTGCGAAAGGCGTTTCAAGTTGCTCGTAACCAACTGCCGATTTGATTTTCCTGAAATAAGTAACCGATTTCTTGTCTCCGCGGGTAGTCCAGATATTGCCCTGACGATCTCCCTGCACGCGATCGAACCAGGCTTTGCGGCCTTTGAGCCAGTCGGCGGTTACAAACCGGTCGCTACTTTGCTGGTATTCAAATAGTCCGTCTTTGTTCGAAACAATCAGTTTTTCACCAAACACAGCCAGCTTGTTATACAGCGGACTGCTGATACCCTGCGTGGCTGAAAATTTCTTCAAAGCGCCAGTGGCCGGATCTAGTTTTGCAATACCATTTGACAGCGTTTCAAGCCAGAATGTGCCCGCCGGATATTCTGTGATCCCGGTAATCTGCTCAGTCACCGACTTCACCCGCTCTTTTTTCCAGCCATTATTATTAGTGTAAATAGCCAATCCATCCTGCAAACCTACAAAAAGCCGGTTACCAGAAGCCGAAGCGGTTACAGTGAGTGAGAATTCGCTTCCTATTGCGGTCAACGCCCCACTTTTTGTCAATTGGAACAAACCTTTATTAGAAGCGATATATAGATTTTCACCGGCTACATCAAAACCCAGGCAGCTTCCGGGGAATGCATTTACCCGCATTACCCGGTTATTATCAATATAAAAAAGGCCGTAAAGGGTCCCTACATACAGTTTTCCCGCGAACCGGGTAATGGAGGTGACAGAACCTTTTAGGCCTGACTCACTATCAAATACCGAAATCGGCGAGGGCAGGTCCAGCCTCGCGAGTCCGTCATTCAGGGCGAGCCAGAGGTGGTTGTCGCGGTCAAAGAACATTGCTGAAACCTGGCTGTCTCGCAGATCTTGGGCAGGGTACACCGGAAACGCAACATTTCCCTCGGCATTGATAACGACCAGTCCCTGCGTGCTCGTACTAACTGCAATCTGCCCGCCGGGAAGTCTGACTGCCGCCGTAGCTTTCTGTCTGATCAGCGTCGCATTTGCATCCCCGCCCCTGTTTTCAATCCGGTTATTTTTAAGAAAAAATATTCCCTGACCACTTGTTACCAGCATTGCTGATTGATCCGGAAGCGGTATTACTGCCACAAGATCAAGCAGGACCGGAACATTATCGCCGCGCGTAATGGCCGACGTTTCCCCATTTTCCAGCAGCATAATACCCTTCGCTCTTGCGTAAACGAGGATATTCTCATCCAAAGGAAATGCAGACTGAATCGAAAGCTGGTGTTTGACCGCACTGACTGTTTTCCCATTCCAAAAGAAATTCAGACCGTCGCCGACAAACCACGCACCATTTTTAACGGGAACGATCTGCACGATCTGTGCCGGTTTTTCTTTCAGTTTTGCGGAGAGACTTACAAACCGGTGCACGCCCGCCGAATCGTAGGCGAGATAGCCAAATTCTCCATTCGCCCCGGCCAGTATCCTGCCTTTCCGGTCTGTCGCCAATGCAGATACGCGCGTTACATTCGCAGTCTGTATCGTCTTCCAGGAAACGCCGTCGAATTCAAGTATGCCTGCAAAATTTGCAAAATACATCACGCCGGAACTGTCCTGTGCGATCGCAAAGTTCTGGTCGTGCGCGTGGTACTCGGAAGATTGATAGAAGCCGGACATCGGCCTGCCTGTTTGGCGATGGGCAACATTGGACATTTGCGCCACGGCGGGCACAAGTCCGATGTAAAAAGTCCAGATAAAGAGGCGTAATGCATTCATATTTTCAATCGGGTTTCGATTCATTAACTTCCTGACTTTCTTCTTTTAACACTCTCAGATCCCGCAGCAGATAGTCTTCTACAATATAGAACTCGGTCTCTTCCAGCACATTCGGGATCATTGCTACGCCCAGTTCTTTAAGCTCATTCACACTCCTGATCTCGCCCGCACTCACAATACCCGCTTTTGAAAAAAGCAGCTTTCCATAAGTAACAAGAATAGAGATATCAGTGCGGCCGGTCGCTTTCCGAAGGTCGAGCACATCACCTTCCCCGGCTTTGAAATACTCGGAATTGAGCAAGATCTTTTGCAATTCCCCATTCAGCAGTCTGGCCAGGCCGGCTGTTGCGCGCAGTCGCCGGAGCTTGCATACCATCAGATCTTCTTCGGTCGCCAGCCTTTCCAGCGGTTGCATTATCTGCAAATGAAATACGTCCTTTTCCTTCGTCATTACTTCCAGAACAGACCTGAACCGCGCCGGATTGACAATTCGCAGTACATAAAACGCAGTTTCCGATATTACTTTGGAACGCGATACCCCATTCGAAACTAGTATCGGCGTGACGCTTTCAGCAGGAAAATGCTTCAATTCCTTGATCGCAACCGCCTTTGTCCACCTGGAAATACGCGTGTAATCTTTGTTCACGATATCTTTCAGCCGCTCGTCTACCGGAAGTTTTACCTGGGGGAAAATGTCATTGTAGCGCCGGAACATTTCTTCCGGCGAATCGCTGTCAAGATAAGGCAGCACCTTTGTTTTCACATTTTCGGGCAAAAGCAGGTCTGTGATTTCGGTGAGATAATCGCGCGCATCGGTCGCCTGCTCGCCACGCAATAAGGTCACCGCGTGGAACCGGTTGCCAAAAACGATTTCCAGTACTGTAAATGCTTTGAATATAATCCGCTGCTTTTCTTTTTCCAGATTTTGCATGAGCGGCGTTTCAGGCTCGTAGTCCGCACTGAGATCGGATTGCGCGGCAAGCAGCCAGGCAAACGTTTTCAAATGTTCTTCCAGCTCGTTGAGCAAATAGCTGCGCTCGGTACTGTTGCAGGTATATTGCAGGTTCCGCAGCGCATCAAGTACCTTTTCTTTTACAAACCGGTTGGGGTTTTCAATATTTCGCCGCAAGAAACGGATCGCGTCTGCATTGCCAATCTCTTCCACGATTTTCAGCAAATGCAGCTGTCGATCTCGGTTCTCATTGTTACTCAGAAACGACTTTTCAATGTACTTCAACAAAGGAGCACCCGACTTCACCAGCGCCCGAAACGATACCGAAAAGTACCGGTCGATCTCCATTTGCTCCATTAAAAACGGCCATAGTTCAGGCCGCTTCAATTCGCCTGCCGTGTAAATAGCTGCTTTTCTGACAACCGGACTTTCATCCTGCAACAGTGGGATCAGGTATTTATAAGACAAAAACCGGCTGGAACCGCCCAGCCCGTAAGCCGCCTCGACGCGTTCCGTTTCGTTATTTGAAAATACCTGATTGACCAGCGTATCAAAAGGCTTGTCTGACGCGACGTGCGAACGGATCCCTTCATCCGATTTCTTCTTCCTGACAGGAAAGTGAAACTCCTTTTCACGCACTATCTTCTTATAGGAACGCTGGCTGAGAATCGAAACCAACGTCCAGATCAATGCGACTCCCAGAAACAGTGCCGAGAGCGGCAATGCATGCAAGTCCAATACATTAACGAGCACTAGTAGCAACGCGCCCGCGATCAGCCCGCCCATTGCCTTCGCGCGCCCCTCGATCCTGCCCTGGACGTTCAGCCGGAAGCGGGCTGGTATGGGCTGGTATAAAGTCTGGTAAGCTGGCTCACTGATTGCTTTCCGGATCGCACTCATAAAAAACCGCGAAAGCGCCACGCAGGCGAAGAATATCGCCGCAGTATCGTAGCCCAGTCCATAAATGACGGACACGGAAAAACTAAAAACCAGGCTGAGCGGAAGGATCAGTATCCCGAATCGCACACCAAACTTCGCGATCAGCTTATTGTAAAGGAATGTTTTAATGAAAAATTCAAGAATGGCCGATATCCCAAAAAAGAAGCCTAGAAAAGTTGCAAGTGATTCTTTATCGGGAAAAATAAGGCGGGATTCGGCGAAGAAAATGTACTCGACATAAAACAATGCAAACACCGGCAGCAGCGCCAGCAGGAAGATATTCCGATAGTAAGTAGGATCAACCTGCGGCGCCGCCTGCTTATCAATTGTGTCGTTCTTCGTCTCTGTTTTAAATGCTTCCGGCGTGACGAAATTTTGGTGGATCTTTTTCAGGAATACTCCGCAAATGATCAGAAACACGACAGCGACGACCAATAGCGAGTCGGTAGGCACGATCTTCACCAATGCAGGAACCGCCAGGTACATGATCACCGACGAAAATACTTCCCCGGTATTGATCAGCGATGACAATCTTTTCGACTGCTGAAAATTAAATAGCTTGACCACAACAGCCCAGAACGTAACGCCATTTACCAGCACAAAAACCCGGTTCCAGATAAAGAGAACAAAGAAAACCCACTTACTGCCGGTGAGGTGATAGGTAACCAGAAACGCCGAAATGGACACGATCAGAAACAGTAGCATCCGCTCCGCAAGCTTGTTGAATGCCATTCTTTTTTGCAGTCGCGTCACGCCCAGCCCGACCATATAAATGAATACCCCGCCCACGATGTAAACCTGCGGAAGAATCAGCCGGTCGAAACTGACGAGGAAAGAAGAGGCGACTACCGTGTAAAATAATGCGGTTGCCCCACCCATAAAGAACGAGTAGGCCATCAGCAAAGACACGAGCTTTTCCTCGCCTTTCCTGATATTGAGCATTCGCGATATGTTACCGGCTATTTTCAATTTTTATTTACCTAAATCCTTGATCATGAAGTAGATCTGACGCTCGGGCATTTGGTATAGAGGCTTGATTTTTCCTAAATACACAAACCCCAGATCTTCCAGCGGCCTGATCCGTGACTCGATCGGCTGGGCGATAATAGACCTCGCACCCTGCGATTGGGCAAACTGAATTCTCGCCTGATCCAGAACTCCTGAAAAGCCTTTTCCACGAAATCCCGGTAATACCACCAGGCGATTCAGCGAAGCGAAAGGCCCCTCTGCAAACTGGCCCAGCAGCGTTTCATCGAACAGATCGGCGTGAGGTACGGAGCTGTATTCTTGATGAAAACTCATTCTGGCCGCTGCTACGATCACTTTGTTGTGCGTGATCACCCAATGGTGAGCGAGCAGATCCTCGTCGTCGAGCCAGAGTTTATGTGAGAAAAAATCTTTGCTGATACCCTGCTCCTCCTTCCAGGCCGCTACGCGCAGCGCGCCCATTTCGTCGAGACGCTCGGGGTAATCCAGCTTGGTGAGCAGGAATTCCGAGTTTTCGATTTCAAATTTTGATTTCATGAATAGAGGAGTGTTTAGCGTCGCATTCATTTTTGTGTCATTTTCGATTTGTATCAATGAGCAAGCCGACCGAGAATACGCGTCTTTCCTGGGGATATCTGGAAGCGGAGGTAATACCTTCCGCAGCCCGGATACCGGGGACGAAGTATTCGTTGTTCAAAATGTTGGAAATCTGTAACTGCAAGCTGACCTTACGAAGGATATTCTGGTAGGTGATCGCCGAACCGAGCAGGTAAATGGGTTTGAAATGCGTGATCGGATTGCTGCTGCCCGAGGTACCTGCGCCCGATCTCCTGGCACTTATATAATTGTTGGTAATGCTGATGCTGAGATTTTTAACCGGCTCATAAACCGCGCCCAGGTTTGCAGACCAGGGTGCAACGTCACTCACCGGGACCTTCTGGCCCTCGATCCGGCTCAGGTCGCGCGGGTTACTGTAAGTGAAATTTCCCCAGACATTCAATTTCTTCATATCATAACGCGCCTCCGATTGCAGGCCGATAATGCGCTGCTTTCCGAGCGCCTGAAACTGCGTCGTGTTTCCGCCTGCGGGCAAAGTCGCCGTCGCGAGTCCTACTGCATTGCTGTAATTAGCCACATAAGCCGCCACATTCAGGGAAAGCGCTTTGCTGAACCGCACCGAAACGCTGCCTTCTACATTTTTCACACGCTCGGGCTGCAAAGTCGGGTTATTGAGTAGGCGCTCGCGGGTCGTCGCGTACTTTTGGAGGTAGGAAGCGTCTTTAAATGCTTCTGCGTAAATGCCTTTAAACACAAACATACCTTTAGTATAGATCAGGCTCAGGCGTGGATTAAATACAAAACCGTAGCCTCCTTTTGAACGTATCTGGTTGTAATCCAGGCGGGAAGCCAGCACCATTTTCAGATCGTCCGTCCAGTTGTAAGTACCCTGACTGAATATGCCAATATCAAAAACGCGGAAATTATCCCCGCCCGCCAAAGTCGAATCTGGTCGCCCGGTTTCGTCTGCACCTTCAAATGGCGAGGTAATGTAGTTGGCCTGAATGATACTGTTCCGGATCTCGATCCCGCTGTTGATATCCAGCTTGGGAAGCGGTGTCCAGAGTACCCGGAATTCATTTCGCAGCTGATTGGAAACGCGGTACCAGTATGGGACGGAAACGCTTGGTTTTCTCTGGTTCAAAAGGTCGACAATACCGTAGCTGCCGTTGAAATATCCCCTGTAAGTCGGAAGATTCGTCTCCCCGCTCAGCTCGTGGAGCCGGTACGAGGTGAGATTCATAATCTGTACCTTATCGGTCAGATATTTGTTGTAAGTCAGTGAAAATGCCTTGTTATTCGCTACCCAGCGTGAGAGATCCTGCGTCACGATCCGCGAGCGGTTGGTATACCAGGGTGTAGCGCCTTCGTCGGTTTTCCAGCTCATCAGCGAGATCATAAAATCTTTGAACTCTACTTTGGCACGGATATAAAAATTCCTGGAATCGTCATTAAATTCCACCGGGTTACCATTGATGTTGGTCTGGAATAAATGCTGATTATCCAGCTCCGCCGCCTTTGCTTTTCCGGCTGCTGTGAGGCTCAATGCATTTACAGTTCCGGCACCGTCGTAGCCAATCTGGTACAGGTTGCTGTTCGGGAAAAGCGTAGTGAGTTTATTATTGGTCAGATATTGCTGCGCCGCATTGCCGCTCAGATTCTGCTGTGTGGCATAACTATCCGCATTTCTTGGAGAGTAATCCCATTCACCATACTTGCTGTAATCCAGTTCATTAGAGAAAAAATAGCGGGAAGTTACCGACACAGCCACATCTTTCGAACGTAATGTAACTGTACCGTCAATCATCTTGGTATTCATTGATCCGTACTTGATCTGCCCGTTCCCCGAAACGTCGACTTTCTTGCCTTCGGGCATTTCCTTGTCCAGATGTCGCCTGGTTATCAGGTTGATCACACCCATAAATGCGTTCGCCCCGTACATGGTGGAAGCCGGCCCGTAGATCACTTCCACGCGCTCGATATCCGACAATGCGTATTGGCGCGAAATAGGAATATTGTCAGAGTTAAGGTCGTTTTCTTCTACTCCGTCCACAAGTAATATCGTGCGGTCATTGGAAGTGGAGCGGTAGCCGCGCTGGTAGAATGTCACATAGGAAGGTCCGTTCCCGCGGATCACATCAAAACCCGGAATGTCGCTCAGCATCTGGGTCAGGTCTTTGTACCCTCTTTTCAAAATATCATCACTCGTCAGCACAGTCACCGTAGCTGGTACCTGCAACAGGTTTTCCGCTTTTTTGGAAACCGAAGTGATCTGGACGATCCGGTCCATCATATTCTTTTGCTGCGCAACCAGTTCTTTGAATTGGGGCAAAGCAGAGAATTCCGGTTCGTAGTTCTGATTGGCGATCAGCAGGTTACGTACCGCCTGCGCTGCCTCGGGAAGTGAGTCGAGGGCGAGGTAGGTCAATGCGATAATCTTGTAACCCTGTACCTGCGCATTCGGAGAAAATTTAGTTTTCAGGCAGGGATTTAATATCTGAAATACCTCATCAAAATTACCAGTACGGTATTTGCGATCCGCTTCCGGCACGATCACGGACGCGTCGCAATCATCTTGGGCAAAAGTGTATTGGCCCAATGCCGGAATTGTCAATAAAAACAGGAATACAAATCTTCTCATTTCGCGCTATCGGATATCTCGGGAAAGCTTTTCGTAAGGAATGTCCTTTCCGATGTACTGGTCCCATTCTTCTTCTGTCAAATCCCTTGAAACTTTTTTGGCAACTTCTGCGAAAAGTGCAGCAGAGTTAATGTCCCACAACCGCACCGTTTTATCTGCGCCGGTCGCCAAAAGCTTATTCCCGTCGTTTGTAAACCGGATATCCATTACCCAGTAATCAAAATCGCTCAATACAACCGGCTGCTGTTTAGACAGATCGTCCTGCGTGCTCCATATTCTGATCTTCCAGTCGTAACAGGCTGTGGCAATGCGGCTTCCGTCGGGCGTGAATGCAATTTTGGTAATGCCGGAAGTATGTGTCCCCTGTGTGCCGGTCAGAGAATTAGGCACCGGCTCACCGCGCTGCATCTTTACTGAATACAGCATTCCTGAGCTTGTACCGAAATAAAGCTGCTTCTGGTCGGGCGACAGCGTCATTGAAATCACCCTCCCGCGGATATTTCCAAGATTATATTCGGTCGGTTTTGCTTCCGGCTTGTCCAGGTCTGCGCGCAGCATTTTACCGGTTCCGGTTCCGAAGAAAAGATAGGAGGTGCCCGCCATTGCCTCCACGCAGGATATTTCGGTTCCGAGATCCAGGTTTTTGCGCACGTCCAGCTTTTTGTCACTAATATCCCAAACCCTCACCTGCCCCGGCGAACTCACCGAAATCAGCTGCTGCTTGTTGTCCCGGATCTCCATCGACAAAATGATCCCGTCGTGCGCGACCAGTGTTTTCGTAGGCGTACTTCCTGCCGAAAAGTTGTCCCAGCGAACGATCTGTCCGTTTGAAGAACCTGTAAACGCCGCTTTTCCGTCGGGTGTAAATGCCAGCGAACGGATACTTTTGAATGTCTGTTTCGGATTTCTGAATGCGACCGGCCTGGTTGCCGGCACGAGGTAGTTCCACAAATTCACTACCCCATCGTCGCCCGCACTTGCAAATATGGCATTGCCTGCCTGCGGCTCGGCCACTACGCGCACTATATCATTGTGTCCCAACAAAGTAGCTTTCGCCCCGGCAGCTTTGGACAGTGCATTGAATATGTCGGGATTCTCTTTTTCTCCGCCGTTTTTGAGGTTAAAATCGTACGCTTTCAAAGCCAGCAATGCAGCGAGATCGTCGCCTGCCGGCATTTGAAAAGATTGGATCGCAATAAACCGCGCGACTGCTTTTGAGCGTTGTTTCAATGCATCGTTCCGAGAACTTTCCGCTTCTTTTTGTGCGCTTTGTGCGTATAGTTTTTGTCTTTCGGATTCTTTTTGCGCGCTTACCGCAAACTCCTTCTGCACCTCCGTCTCTCTCTGTGATTGCACAGCGGCCTTTCTTGCATTTTCCGCCTGCACTCTCTGGTCCTCGGCTACTTCCCGTGCCAATTTCGCAGCAATACTTTCATTCACCGCTTTTTCCTGCTCCCTTACCGCGATCGACTTTTGTTCTTCGGTTAATTCTTTTTGCAGCTCGGCAAAAGTACCCTGCTGCTCTGCTATTTTCTTTTGGGAAACTGCCTCGCGCGTCTGGTCCTCTGCGCGTTTTCTCTCTTCCAGTGCGAGACTTTCCTTTTCCAGAGCCGTTTTCTCGCTTTGCTGCGCCTGCGTCCTTAAAACCAGCGCGACGATCAGGAATAATAATGACACTAACGAACTGATACCGAGCACCGAAGCGAATACCCTGGCCTTGCGCAGCTCTCTCTTCTGGCGGTCTTCCTTCTGCCTTACATCAAGTTCAAATTGTTTTTTACTATAATCCAGAAAATTGATCGCACGCTCGAAAAACGGATCGTACCGCTGCGCCCATTCGAGTGTGGGCTCGCATTCTCTCAGCCACTTCAACCCCAAAGCGAGTTCAGGATTTACCCACAAACCGCTGCGACCTTCCTGGTAAAGGAGGGCCGAGTAGCTGATCTGTTTGTACAATTTAGCCGATTCCAGTTCCTCCTCTATCCACTTCCTGCATCGGTCCCAAAACAGAAGTATTTTTTCAACCGAAACATCAATAATAGAATCGTGATCAATTTTTACACCTGGTTTTGGAGTTAAAAATGAAACCCCGTGCTCACGAAAAACAAGCACTACATCAATCAGCAAATAGTCGGGAATGCCCGTTATCTGAATAATTTCGCGTAAAGCTGTCGGATGCAGCGAAGAAGTGTCACTCGGGCCCAGCACGATCAGCGCCTTGAAAAGTTTCGCCGCTGCATTCCTCCTCTTATCGTCAAGCCGCTGGGTGAAAATTTCCTCTGCGTGCTGGGAAATCGACTGCTGCATGGTACCTATCGCCTCGTAATCGGCGCGTGAAACGGGCACAGCGAATGTTTTAGTGGCTTTCCAGCGATCCCAGGTCCGCATCAGCGCGTGTTGCAGGATCGGCAGATAATCCGGATTTTCAGCAAGCTCTTTCAAAAGTCCATCGACCAGTTCAGGCTCGATATTCGCCCCCGAAGCTGCTACCGGGCCCTCGATCACCTGCCTTACTTCCGCCGGATTCATTTTTGGCAAAAGATAATAACCCCTGTTGATCACCTCCGTGAGCCCATTGAATTCCGTGCAGTGATCGAGGTAATCGGAACGCATCGTGATCACCGCGTGAATTGGAAACTGCCGCTGGTTGATCAACGCCAGCAGTAAATGCACAAATTTGTTTGTATTGTTTTTACCCGAAAAATCCTCGGCAAGTTCGTACCGGAAAAGTTCTTCAAACTGATCGATCACGAGCAGGATATTCCGGTCTCGGATCTCAGAAAGCAGGTCGAAAGCGCGCTGCGGATTGGCCGAGAATTCTTCTTCCAGCACCGTCGGATCGCGGCTTTCCCAGGCAGGATTGTCAGGTCGCAAAGCAGCTTTCAATGCAATAGCAAAGTTCCGGACGGGATTTCCACCCGGCCGGAACATGATCACTTTCCAGGAGTTATTGTCTTCATCTTTTTCCAGGGAAGGAACAAGCCCCGCTTTGATCAAGGAAGATTTTCCGCTTCCGGAAGATCCGATTAATGCCAAAAAACGACCATCCAATAACTTGCTTTTCAGCTGCCGTATATGCGAGTCGCGGCCAAAAAACAGGGCATGATCTTCCCGGTCATAACTGCGCAGGCCGGGAAAAGGATTGGATAGCGTAGATTTTTCAACCATCATACTCAGGTTGATGCGATTTTCATTACAAACTTATTTCGGTTTTTCCCATTCAAATACTCATAGGAAAATTCATCTACCCCATTGATCGTCAGATAGATGCCCAATCCGCCAATCTCCCTGTCTTCCAGTGATTTTGTAAGATCGCCGGAATCGGGCAGTTCTCTGGCGAGCGGGTCAAATGGCGCGGCGATATCTTCCAGGATCACGATGAGTGCCTGTTCTGTTATCTCGCTCAAAACCGTAAAGTCCGCCTCCAACCCAGCCTCCTGATATCCGTATAAAATGATATTCGTGGCTATTTCATCAACAGCCAGTTTGAGGGCATAGGTCGGTTTTTTAGCCAGCCCGGCCTGCTGCGCACGCTCACCAACGTATTCCCGCAGCGAATCCAGGGAATCCACATTGCCGGGAAAACTTTTCGATTCCATCATGACGGAGGTTAAACAGGATATTGATCAACAATCGTAACGCTGTGTTGCAGACCTGTTTTTGTCAGGGTATCTACGATCAGTTCCTGTGGTTTGACAATGTAAATGGCCAGTTTCGGGCCGATTTTTTGCTTTGAATAAATAAGAACGCGAAGGCCTGCGGAAGACATAAAACTAAGGTCTTCCATATCCAATACCAATGCCTCGATCGGCTGGTTCGCAATTTTTTCAATCTCGGTCTGAAATACCCGCGCCGAAAGCGAATCCAGCTCTCCATGCAAAGTCAACCGCGCAACCTGCTCTCCTACAACTGATTCTATTTGAAATGCCATGATATTCTAATGTTTTTGATGTTTTTAATATTTAACAACTCTTCTTTGTCTATTAGCTCGTCTATTGACTTTGTCACCCTGAGCGGAGTCGAAGGGCATGTACTGAGGCATCCTGCACGCCCCTTCGACTGCGCTCAGGGTGACAAGAGACAGACAATGTTCCCTACTTCCCTACCAAAATCACCGTAGCGCGGCCCCCCACCAAAAACCTTCCCTGATCTTCCAGTCTCGGCTCTTTTCCGATTTCGAAGAAGTCCTGACCGGCGGGCATGTCGGTATTGACTGACAGGTGCCAGCTGCGGCCGTTGGGTAATGCAGGCAGTTCGTAGTACAGTGCGTCCCAATAGGAGTTTAGTGCTACGTAAATGGTATCGTCCAAGATGGTACCACCTTTTGCGTGGGCGCCGTCGAGCATGAATGCGAGGCAGCGGCTGGATTCAGAAAAGTCGGGCTGCCAGGCTTGTGTACCGTGGAAACTGATATCCGGGTAGCCGCTTCCTACATAGTCGCGGTGCTGGAAATGCGTGCGGCTGCGCAGTACAGGGTGGGCGCGGCGGAAATGCGTAATGTGTTTTGAGAAATTAAACAGATCCGCATTCTTTTCCAGCAAGCCCCAATCCACCCAATTGAGCTCGTTATCGTGGCAATAGGTATTGTTGTTCCCGTTTTTGGTCACACCCATTTCATCACCCGAAAGGATCATCGGAACACCCTGGCTAACAAACAAAATAGACAATGCATTTTTTATTTGCTTGTGTCTGAGCTGATTAATGAATGGATCATCCGTTTCGCCTTCCACCCCACAATTCCATGAATGATTGTCATTACCGCCATCGTTGTTATTTTCTCCGTTCGCTTCGTTGTGCTTTTCATTATAAGCGAAAAGGTCATAAAGGGTGAAACCATCGTGACAGGAAATGAAATTGATACTCGCGGTAGGGCCGCGGTAATAGTACAAATCGGGCCAGCCCTGAATGCTCTGGGCAATATCACCGACCAGACCTTCGTCGCCTTTGAGAAACTTGCGGACCCCGTCGCGGTACTTTCCATTCCACTCGGCCCAGCGACCGTAAGCGGGAAAAGAACCTACCTGGTATAATCCGCCCGCATCCCAGGCTTCGGCCACGAGCTTGCATTTCGCGAGGATCGGATCGTAAGCTAGCGATTCGAGCAATGGCGGGTTGCTCAGTGGTGCACCGTTCTGGTCGCGGCCGAGAATGGCGGCAAGGTCAAAACGGAAACCGTCGATGTGGTAATCGGCTGCCCAATAGCGCAGACAGTCCAGTACCATGTTCCTGACTACCGGATTGTTACAGTTCAGCGTATTTCCAGTCCCTGAAAAATTGAAATAATAACCCTCAGGCGTGAGCATGTAATAGGTTTTATTGTCAATGCCCCGGAAAGAAATCGTGTGGCCGCGGTGATCGCCTTCGGCAGTATGGTTAAATACTACGTCGAGCATGACTTCGATCCCGTTTTTGTGCAGCTCTTTTACCAGGGTTTTTAGCTCGTCGACCTGCATTCCAAACTTGCCGGTAGCGGCATAACCCGCTTTTGGCGAAAAGAAATTGACGGTACTGTAACCCCAGAAATTGACGATCAGCCCACCTGTAACTGGGTTTTCCTTACTGTTTTCCCATTCATCGAATTCATAGATCGGCATCAGCTCCACGCAATTAATGCCCAGTTCTTTCAAATAGGCAATCTTGCTGCGGATCGCTGCGAATGTACCCGGGTTTTTGACGTTCGAAGAAGGGTGCTGCGTAAAGCCGCGTACGTGCATTTCATAGATCACCAGATCCTCGATCGGCGTTTCCAGCGGGTGATCATTTTCCCAATCGAAATCCTCGAACACAAGTCGCGAACGATAAGGATAAATGTTGTCCCAGTTCGGTTTGGCCAGCCAGCTGTCGCGACCTCCTATTGCTTTGGCGTAAGGATCGCTGAGTATGATGCTTTTGTCAAAACGATGCCCTTCTTCCGGTTTGAAAGGCCCGTCCATTCTGTAACCATATTCCAGCCGCTCGTAATCGAGTTCGAAAACGATCATGGAATACACGTTACCTGTTCTGAACTCTTCTGGAAAACGGATCTCTGCAAAGGGTTCAGCTTCGCCTCTTTCAAACAAAACCAATGTACAATCGATCGCTTCGCTGGAATAAATGCTGAAATTGATTCCGTTTGGCACCATCGTAGCTCCAAAAGGCAAAACGTGCCCTCGCCGGAACTTGATGCCCTGCTGCTCGTGGGTCGGGTAATAGTCGATCCTGATATCTGTCGCCATGGATTAGTCTTGTTTTAAAAATGCAACTCCATCTTCCGGCTTTTCAACAATCGTAAAAAAGTTGATGAAACCGGTGGTCGACATCACGTCCTGAATCTCTTCCGAAACACCCACAAGTACTACTTTGCCTTCCTGCGACCGGATATTCCGGTACACCATCAGCAATACGCGCAGCCCGGCGCTGGACATGAAACCCACGTCCGTCAGGTCAATGACAATGTGCTTGCTCTTGTCCATCGCCACCTTGGCATTCCGTTCAAATTCGGGCGCTGTTTTGCTGTCAATATCGCCGGAAACCTCAACAACAGTAATTTCGTCCTGATCCGTAATGGTAACTTTCATAGTTTGTATGGGTTTAGATCGGCCTGTTTACTTGCTCGGACTTATCAACACTCTCACTTTGATCCGCTCCTCTGTTTCAGGTAGTTTCACAGTAAGTCCCTGTGCGTCGAAATCGTAGTGAGGCTGCTCGTCGATAAATACTTCACTGATGTAAATGCTGCCCGGCGGAAGGATATCCGGCGATACGCGCAGGATATTGTCTTTCCAGCCGTTTGGATAAGGTTTGAAGTAAAACCAGGTAGGCTGTTTTGTGATCAGCAAATTGATATAAACCGCTGACAAATAGCACAATTCGGTACTGTGATAGGCGCTCATCGAGTGACTTCCCTTGAAACGCTCGGTACCCAGCAGGTAAGGCATTCCATTTGAAAGCACATTGAAGTAAACACCGCCATCGTCGTTATCCAGGAAGAATGCATTGTAGAATGCAGCAGCTTCGCGGGCTTGTTTTTCGTATTCTTTATCACCCAAAACACCGTACATAATCAGGTAAGCCAGAATAGCCTGCTCCTGTTGCCACCACGCCTTGCGATCGTGCCACACAAATTGGTGCTTTCCACCTGTTTTCTTAACCCTTTCCACCACATCGTACCAACCTCCTCGCTGCTGATCAGAGCCAGCTTCGGGCATCAGGGATGCAATTTTTTTGGCAAAATCAAGGTATTCGTCTTTCGGTGTCAGAGATTGCTGACGCATCAAATTCCAGGCGATTTTTAGGTTGTGACCTACTACCGCGCGGTTTTGCTGCCAGCCCCAGGTTTGATCTTTGCTCCAATCTTCGAAAAATTTCTCCTGAACGAACGGGCTGTTTTCGTAATCTGGGAAATACTTTGTAATAGTATCAAAAGTATATTCCAGAAAGTCCGCATGAGCCTTTTCACCCGTGGCCAGGTACAAATTGATCAGGTAAGCGGGAGCGTGGTCACCCACAGAGTTCCAGTTTTTACGCGCCTTGTTATGCGCCAGCGATTCTTCGTGCGCATCCAGCGTAATGGGGTGTAAGTGAGAGTAGTACCCTACCCCGTTCGGGTCTTTGAAGTATTTTTCAAAAAGGTCGATGGTCTTGTCAATATCGTCACGAATCCGCTGATCACCTGTAATGCGGTAGGTTTGTGTCGGGCCAGCCAACGCGTAGATCTGCTCGTACATGGGAAGCGAATCGAGGTCATCCCCAAATTCAGAAGTAAGCAATTTAGTTTCTTTCTGACCTTCCACTTTTAGTCCGTGGTACCAGTAAACCAGATCGTCGTCGGTATCAAAAAAGCGCATATGGTCGCGTAGGTATTCGGTACCCAGCTCGGCGCCTTCGAGGTATTCGTCTTTTCCGGTCAAAAGGTAAGCCGATGCAAATCCATACACCATCCGCGAGATCGTGTCAGTCTCCTGCAGATAGTCGCCCTTTTTAGAGCCTCCCAAATGCAGCATTGTGCGGTAATTCTTATAATTGATCTCCTCTTTGGGATAATCAAACTGCCATTTCAAATAGCTGGAAGCGATCGAGCTTATCTGCGTGATCCACCAGTTTTGCTCTTCGTGGCGGTATACTTTCGGTTCTTTACCTGGAAAAATCAGCTGCTGCGCTTCAAATGCAACTTCGTCCTCGCCTGCATTCGGGTAGAATGTTCCGTACGCAAAAACGTATTGCCCATTGGTAGACAAAAACGGAGCCATATCACCCGGGTCCTGCCAGCCTTCTGTCAGATTCTGCACACTGCGGGCGTAAGTGGAGGGGATCAGATTGAGCTTGAAGGGTCTTTTGTCGGAAGTTTCCAAAGTGAACCAGCGCTCTTCCGCGTCATATCCAGTGATATAACCTGCGATGGTATCTGAGAAAGTGAAATCTATATTCATGCTTTAAACGTTAAGGTGTTCGATGATTGGTACTGGTTCTGGTTTTCCCTTCGACTGCGCTCAGGGTGACAAAGGCGTCGCAGCTTGTCACCCTGAGCGCAGCCGAAGGGCGTGCACTATGCCTGGGCAACCAAGTCTTCCTGGTCCCGGTAGCCCTGCGTGATCTCGATGATATTGCCTTCCGGGTCTTTCAGCCAGACCGTTTTCCAGCCTTCAATTACGTCGTCGAAATGCAGCGGACCGAGCGTGATCACGGCGTCCTCACCCATAGATTTCAGTTTCTCATCAATATCGTCGACCGAAAAAGCAATGTGGCGCAAGCCTGGATAATGCGGCCCGTCTGCCTCCGACATCGCATAGGGACGATCTTCTTCCGGCGGGAAAATTTCGAGATAGATATTCTTGTCATTTTTGAGAAAAACAAGCTCTGCGTCGTCGCCGAGACTGATCGTTCTGGCGCGAAAAAAGCCAAAATGCTTGGCATAAAAAGCCTCGAACGCAGGGAGGTTTTTCACAGTAAGGGCAAGGTGAAAAAATGAGGGTTCCATAGTGGTAGTTAGTTTACGGAGAGCGTTTCGATGATCTTTTTGGCAAATAGATGTGCGTGCCCGCCTGAACGCCCGGTAATCAGGTCGCCGTCAACTACCACGTCCTCATTGGTGTAAATAGCACCGTAAGCCTTCGCGTCGCCGATCAGGTTGTTGTGACAAACCAATTTTCTGCCTCTTACCAGCTCGGTAGCAGGCGCGACAAGCCATAATCCGTGACAGATAATGCCTTTGATAATGCCCGGCTCGGCAAAAACGCGTTTCAGAAATTCAGTGGCAGGCGGTATTTTTTCAACATCCTCGGTGTAACGAAGCCGGTCGGAAACCATTCCTGAGGGAACGATGATCGCATCATAACTCCGGAGCTCCTCGTCGCTCATGTTCTCGAAAGTTTCCCAGCAGTCCATCGGAGCGCGGTATTCATGACCAAGAAAAGTCAGCTTGTCCTGCCCCCAGAGCCTTGACAGAAAGTGGACTTCCGCTCCTTCTTCGGGAAATCGGAATTTGTAGTAAAAAATTTCATTCTCGAAGAAATCGGCTTCAAACAAGACTCCGATCTTCTTTCCGGCAAGTTTCATGGGCAAATACATTAGGAGGGTTTACTTATTTAGCTGCTATTTGACGCCCGAATAGTGTTTGACGATCTTTCCGTCTCTCAGCAACATCGCGTCATAGATCCTGACCGGCCCGTTAACGGTATCGATCGTCGCCTCAAACATCAGGCTATCCTCAGTTGAAGCGAATTTTTCGGTAGATATATAGCCTCGGTATACATGTTCGAGGTAGCCGGAAAACAGGTTTTTTAAAGCTTCGCTTCCTTTCAGTATAATAGGCTCTTCGCCGCTGAGCACGACCATTTCAGCATCTTTTGCATAATGTTTGTCAACCAGGTCGTCTGCGTTCCTGGCTGCCAGCAGGGCGACCTGCTCGTCATAAAAAGCTTTCATTTTTGAAGGATTTAGTTGAGAATATTAATTTCAATAAAGGTCGGATCAGGCCAGGGTTCCGTCAGGATGCTGCACCATTCCAGCGAAATGGATCGCGATCCTGCCATTTTCCAGCACCCAGCTATCTGCAAAGCGCATTTCACTTTTTTCACCACCAACGGTCATCGTGATCTGCTCAGTGATCATCAGTGTTTCAGGATTCTCTGTTTCAGCCCAGAAAACGATCTCGGTTTCTAGTCCGTCGATCCCCAGGATTCCCTGCATGTGCTCATTCACCTGGTCGCGCCCTTTGTAGATAACCGGCGATTTGGAAAAGCTGCTGATCAGCGTCGCATCGTCAGTATATTGATCCAGAAGCGCATCGATATTCTTGTCCAGAATATGCTGAATATGCTCTTTGTACATTTTACCGAGCTTGGTATCGGGTACGTTTTTCATAATTTTTTAAGAGATAAGGGGGTTGAGAAAATCCGAATTTAAAGCGTCGCAGAACCTTCGTGGTATTCCAGCCCGTCTACTATGTATTTGGTAATGATCACTTTACCTGCTTCATTCAATTTAACCTCCCAGGTCTGGAAAGCGTCGCACTTAATGCGTTTGCTGAAAGGCTCCGGCGCATTCCAGACACTCGCTTCCCATTGTACCACCACTTTTACACTTGCCTTGTTACCATCGATCTGAGATTCAACCAGTTTCACAGTATGTACTTCGTCAAAGAAAATACGGATCACGCGCTGGAACCAGCCTTCGAAACCTGCATAACCATATATAGTCGCCTCCGGAAACACCATTTCCAGCTCGGCATCGGCCAGGAGCGGCAAAACTTCAACCATCGGTACGTGGACGTCCAGTTTCTTGTACCAGTCGATCGCCAGTTCTTTTATTGCTTCTTGTGTTAACATGCTTTTTTGAGATTAAGGGTATTGAAAATTTAGCCGGCCACAACCTGGCCATTTGTATTTGGTATTGAGTTCAAAATCATATCCGCTGCTTTTTCACCGATCATAAAACAGGCTGCAACTGTATTTCCGCTGGTGACCGTTGGCATCACAGAAGCGTCGGCCACCCGGAGGTTCGCGATTCCATGAACCCGCAACTGCGGATCCACGACGGACATTTCGTCCATTCCCATTTTGCAGGTACCTGCCGGATGCCAGAGCGTGGAGCATTGACTACGGATAAAAGCTTCCAGGTCAGCGCCTTCTCCCGGCATCATTTCTCCACCATTCAATTCCAGGAATTTTGAGGTATTTGCCAGTTTTCTGACCAGTTCGATCGCTTTGAAAAACACTTCCAGGTCTGCCGGGGCGGCTAGATATTCGGGGTTTATCAAAGGCGGATCAACAGAATTTTTCGACCTTAACTTCACCTCTCCCCTGCTTTCCCCCTGTACCAGAATAGGAAGAAATATGCAGATCGGCCCGCCCATATCCGGTAATAGGGGCGCGAGTGGTCGCGGCATACTCGGGGTAAAGTTGATCTGTAAATCAACCGTTTCTCCGTTTCCTTTTGTACTTACAAACAATGCGTTACCTGTCAGCAAAGTCGTTTCCGGCATTGCGATTTTAGACCGGAAAATCATCGGAAGCTGTAAATGGTCCTGCAAATTCTTACCTACGCCTGGTAAATCGGCCACCACCGGAATATCCAGCGCCTGTAAATCTGCTGCCGGACCAATGCCCGAAAGCATTAATAACTTCGGGGAAGCCAGCGCGCCTGCGGAAATAATTACTTCTTTTTCAGCTAATGCGTGCCATTCCAGCTCATTAGCCACAAATTCCACTCCAAACGCCTTTCCCTCCTGGATCAGGATTTTGGCAACCCGCGCGTCGGTGAGGACGGTGAGGTTGTTTCTTTTTTTAATAGGGTCTAAAAAGGCAGATACGCCGCTGTCACGTTGATTGTTTTTGTCAATATGAAATTGAAGCAATCCCGCCCCATTCTCCTGACGTTCACCATTATAGTCCCAGTTTGGACCGTCGTAGCCAAGCTGCACTGCACCTTCCAGAAAATGCTCCGAACGCATTACTTCATCGGGACAATCACGAATACTAAGCTCCCCTTCCGTCGAATGGAATTCGGAAGCGCCGTTCTCGAATTTTTCTGATCTTTTAAAATAGGTTAATATATCCTTGTATGCCCAGCCTTTGGCGCCCATTTCGGCCCACCGGTCAAAATTCTTTGGGTTGCCGCGCACGTACATCATGGCATTAATGGAGGTACTTCCGCCCAGGACCTTACCCTGGTTCATCGTGATACTCCGTCCGCCTAGGCCTTCCTGCGGGGTGGTTTCCAATTTCCAGTCCATCTCCGATCCCCAGAGGCTCACAAATCCACCCGGATCGTGGATAGCCGGAATATGATCTTTACACCCAGCTTCTATCAAAAGGACTCGGTTCATTGCATTGGCGCTCAGCCGGTTGGCCAGCACGCTGCCTGCTGCACCAGCGCCTACTATAATGTAATCGTAAATCTGATTATTCAACATTTCAATGGTGGAGGTTGGTATTCACTACTGTGAACAATTCACTTTGATCCATTCGGAATGGTGGTCGCCTTCGAGTACGAGATCAATCAGAAATGGCTTGTCATCAGCCAGCATTCGCTCGATCGCAGGCAATATATCTTCCTCTTTTTCCACCCTCACCGCCTCTACACCCATCGACTGGGCCATGATATCAAAGCGGATAGCAGGATAAGAAAGGTCAAAAGGAAGCGGGAAATTGTGTTTTTCAATCTCGCGTTCTTTCCAATACTGGTCGATATTGAGCTGCAACAATTTGTAGGAACCGTTGTTACAAACTACAAATTTCGCCCCCGCATTGTGCCTCACAGCCGACCACAAGGTTTGTATCGTATACATACTGCCGCCGTCGCCCGAGAAACCGATCACGGTCTTTTCAGGATTCGCCAGCTTCGCTCCTATTGCCCCCGGAAACCCTACACCCAGCGAACCGCCACGGGTCGTGAAGTATTGTCCTGCTTTTTTCGGTGGAATATACCTGCTCACAGCCGGGGAGCTTGTCAATGCTTCGTCAAATATGATCGTTTCGTCCAGATTAAGCTTTTCAGCAAGTACTTTGGAAAACTGCGCCATAGTCAGCGGCGACTTTCCTTTCCGTTGTTCATCGGCTTCTTTTTCCTTCCTGATCCGCTCGGTCTTCGCATTACCGATGTCCTCTATACGTTGGATCACATCCGCCATTTGCTCAGGCGAGATCATTGCTTCGATCACTTCTGCAAGTTCAATCAGCGAAAGTTTAGGGTCGCACACAATGCCCAGGTCTACCCGGTGGTTCTTGGCGATTTCGTACGCATTCAGATCGTAGTGGATCACTTTGGCACCAGGCGCGTAAATATCTCCCAGCTCAGGAAAAACTTCGGGTACCATATAGGTCCCGACGATCAGGTTTACATCGCCTTTTGTCGTGATCGGGTGACTGTATGAGCCAAACATGTGGCCCGTCGTTCCCTGGTAAAGTGGGTGGGTATTGTCCATCACCACATCACCAAATTCAACCCCGTACACTTCGGCACCCAGCAGCTCAGCTACCTTGGTCAGTTCGGGTATTGCATCAGAATAAGCCACGCCGTCACCGACGAATATCATCGGCTTTTCAGCGCTCAATAGCATTTCTGCCGACTGTCTGATCAAATCAGAAGAAGGTATTACGCGGGTGGAAGGAATGCAGCTTGGAAATACCGGCTCGTCGTTGATCTCGTCGAGCACGTCCATGGGCAAACATACATAAACCGGCCCCATTGGCGCAGTAGTGGCTATTTTCACCGCGCGGCGCAAAGTCCGCAAAAGCGATTTCGACGAAGTGGCCATGGTCGCATACTTGGTTACCGGCGCCATCATCGCTACCAGATCGTTCGCCATTTGGGCATCCATATTCATGTACTGCACCCCTGCGTCGGAGCCGATGATCACCAGCGGCGCGTGTCCGCGCTTGGCCTGGTACACGGCACCCACCGCATTACCGATTCCCGGCGAGCTGTGCAGCTGTACCAAGGTTGGTTTCTGAGTGGCCCGCGCATAACCATCGCCCATCATTACCGCAATGGTTTCCTGCAAGGTCAATATGTATTTCATGTCCGGGTACTCAGCCAGCGCGTCAAGGAAACCCTGTTCCACGGTGCCGGGATTGCCAAACATGAAGTCCATTCCGTCGGCCAGAAACTGTTCGACGATCTTCTGATTCCCGGTTTTACCAGCCATAACGCGTGAGACCTTTGTCCAGCACATTCACAAACTGTTCACCAAACTCAAATGAACATTGAAGCGAACGCGCCGTAATGAACGGGTAGTCAACAATAACAGAGGTTTCTTTTCCAAAATTGCCGTGGTACTGACCTTCGGGGCCAACTGCATCGGCAAGCAAGTATTCCAACACATATGGAGGAGGGCCCATATTCAGATCTGTGTGCAGGAAGCCGGTACCGTCCTGGTAATCGTACTCGATACAGTGGCCGGTCACGTGTTTTCCCTTGATAATAGAATTTCTTTCATTGAAATCTCTTGCAAAAACAAGGGGCGCAACGCCGTAACAGATTCCGGCAACGGGCATTTGTTTGTTGTAAAACGCAAGGATCAGATCGTGAACGCGCTGGTTGTTGACCATATCAATGATCGGGCCGCTGCCGCCTACGAGGAGTAATGCAGCATATTCTTCTGTTACACTTTCCTGGGAGATTTTGAGGTCGCTGTAATACTTTTCAAATGCGCGCAGGAAGTCGGGCGTCGAGAAATACGGGCGTTGCGGAATCACTTCCGACAAATTGCGCCTCGTTTCCAGTCTGTTAGACGCTTCAAACGCTTTCACTTTTTCCGCTGCGAGCGGGGTGGTAACACAAACACCGAGAGGAGGATCTACATAAGTAGTATCGTAACT
The DNA here is from genome assembly GCF_021390335.1 of Dyadobacter sp. CY343. GTDB lineage: Bacteria > Bacteroidota > Bacteroidia > Cytophagales > Spirosomataceae > Dyadobacter. The sequence goes on from NZ_JAJUXK010000003.1 coordinate 587,659, forward strand.
GGGGGGCAGAGCTTCGGCTTTTTTGCCGTTTGGGGTAATGAATTCAACCGTGTAGCCTGCTTCTTCAAGCTTTTCGAGGGGACCTACGAGCTCAATGCCCCAGTATCCATACTCAGAAAGAACAGCCAGTATTTTTTTAGACATAATGAGAGCGGTTTTTAATGGAATAAAGAGTGGAAATGATTAAGGGTAAGGTTTAAATTTTAAATTAACGTTGAGTAAGAATATCGTCTGGCCGGACCGGGAATGAGCGGCGCCTATCGCCCTTTTCAGCACTTTGTTTGCGTTTCGTTTCATAAATATCTCTACAAGAAGCGCCGCAGGGTTCCAAATAGTTATTGAAACTGAAAAAACTTAGGTTGAACCGGTTGATTCCTGACCTCAAACCGACGATGTTTCTGTGAAGCTGCCAAAACGCATTATGAAATTTCACATTCAGCGGCCGAAGCTTCCACAAATGTGGCAAAACCGGCTTTTTGGCAATAAAGCATTGTAGAACAGGCTGCTACGTACGATGTTGAATCCGTAGTCAATTCACATTATATTCCTGTAAAGTGTATTTTCACTTTTTTGCCCATTTTTGCAGATTTCTCTTAGTATTATTTCTACTATTATCAGTATTATTGTAATTGCACCAGCTAAGTCTTTCCCTTACCCATTTCCACCCAAAAACCCCTTCTAAATGAAACCGTTGAAGCTTCTGATTGTAGCGATGAATGAACAATGGCTCAATCTTCTGGAAGAATCCCTCACGAACGCGGGCTATCATTTTCAAATCAGGCAGGTCAATTCCAAACAAGCTGCCATCAAGGCATTCCGCGAGTCGAAATACGACCTGCTCATTTCAAATTATGCATTGCCCGACGGCGCGATCAGCGACCTGGCGACTGTGCTGGGCAGCCAGCTTCCCTGCATGGTGGTTTCGGAAGGACAATGCCCGGTAAGCTCTGAAAAAGTGCTCGCTATTCAGGACAGCAACTACTACATTAATTGTTACAGCCGGCTCGACTGGATACCTGCATTGGAAAATACGATCGAAAAGTGGCAGAGTAATGCGCGCCAGGATATCAATGCACATCTTAGAAATCACGATAGTTTATATAAAAAATCCCTGAACCGCTGTGTTGAGTTGCTTTCGGGGGCAAGTACCCAGAAAGAAGCGGACGCGCTCACGACCGAAGCATTTGAAATGCTGCTGGAAGTAATGGACCTGAGCAGGATCTACCTGTGCTCCGCCCTGCATGCGCCCGACAATACCTTTGTGATCCGTCAAATGATCGAGGTATCCGCAGCGGGTGTGGCTGCGAAAATGCTTTTCACCGAAAATCCCAAAGAGATACCCTTTTTCGATCACTGGACAAAATCATTTGAACAAGGCCATACAGTTTCTGAACGGCTGGACGCTTTTCCAGCAACCGAGCGACAGTGGCTGGGGCGTCACGGAATCCAGTCTTTAATGGCGGCACCGATCGGAAGAGGCACGAAATGGCTGGGCTATATGGCTATTGAAGACAATCTGAACATCAGAGAATGGACTCCTGCCGAGACTGAACTCATCGTGGCCGTAGCCAATCTCCTTCCCCAACATTATTTCCTCACTTCGAAATCATCCCGGATAGAAACTGAACTCTTCGCCAGTCCGGTATGAACCAGGATTTGAATTACAAAAACGGGATGTCATTAGGTTGGCGTCTCTGTTTTATCTTAAGTCTCTTTGCCACCATTCCCAGGCTGATCTTCACCTGGCCCAACCTGGTCGATAGCGCCCGTATCTGGTCGGGACTCCTGGACATTTGCATTCAGTTCGTTATCAGTTTCGAGTTTTCCTGGATATTTATCTATATCTGCCTGCATTACACTTACCGGGTTCCGAGCTGGTTCAACAGGCAGCCTACCTGGGTGCAGATCCTGAGTATGGTTTTCCTATATTTTTCGATTAATGAAATCCTTTTTCAGCTTAAACTCGCACTGGATGATAATAACTCGGATATCCTCATTTTTCGGGTCGTTTATTATCTGTACCATCTGCTCTTACTGCTCGCGATCCTTGCATTTCGCAATTTTTTATTGACCACCCAGGAAAATCACAGGATCGGACTGGAAAACGAGCAATTGAAGCGGGAGCAGCTCAAAGCGCAACTGGAAGCCCTTCGTAATCAGCTTAATCCGCATTTTTTATTCAATGCGTTAAATATCCTTAATATCTCGATCGCGACGAATCCTGACCTCGCGCAGCGCATTGTGCTCGATCTTTCTGATATTTTGAGGTACAACCTGAAAGTACAAAACCAGAGTCTGATCCTTTTAAGTGATGAGCTGGCCGCAGCGAAAGCTTATCTGGACCTTCACAAGGCGCGTTTTGGCGAAAAACTGGCCTTCGAATTTGTGGGTACCGAAACCACCAAACAGTGGTACGTGATCCCACTTTCGTTGCAGATCCTGATCGAGAATGCGATCAAACACAACGTGATCACTTCTTCCCAGATCCTGTTTATTGAGGTCAGACTTAATGAGCAGACCAAACAGGTGATCGTAATGAACACACTCAACAAGAAAGCCAACTCGGGCGGGACGGGAATCGGGTTGCAAAACCTCGACAAACGTTACAAGATCCAGACCGGGCAAAAACCTTCCCTCACGGAAGACGAACAACAATTTACAGTAAAAGTACCCTTGATTGAAGCTCCATGACTAGAATCCTGATCGTAGAAGACGAACAGCCGGCAGGGCAATATTTGACGCAGCTTATCCAGAAGATCGACCCGAAAACTGAAATACTGGACGTTATTGAAAGTGTGGAGACGGCGGTAGCCTGGCTTGAAAACAATGTAGTACCCGACCTGATCTTTCTCGATGTGCAGCTTGGCGACGGTACCTGTTTTCAGATATTTGAACAAATCTCGATCGGTTGTCCCGTCATTTTCACGACTGCCCACGACGAATATGCATTGCGCGCTTTCAAGCTTAATAGTATCGATTATCTGTTGAAACCGATCCGCCCCGAAGCTCTGAAATTCGGTCTGGACAAGTATTACCAGCTTAATGAAGAAAATGCGATCACGAAAGTGAAATACCTCGAAGAGCTGATGCACACGCAGATTTTGAACCAACGGAGTCCGCGGCGCAGCTTTCTGGTCCCTTATCGCGACAAGCTGATCCCGCTGCGTGACCTGGACTTTGCGTGGCTGACAATTCGAAATGGGCTCGTAGTCGCAACGCTGCACGACGACCGGAATTTCGTGATAGATAAGTCTCTGGAAGAGCTCGAAAATCAGCTTGACACAAACAATTTCTTCCGCGCCAACCGCCAGTTCATTATTTCACGGCAATGTATTACGGAGATAGAACTGTACTTCAACGGCAGGTTGCTGATCCGCACATCGCCAGCTTCTGCCAATCAGATCCTGATCAGCAAGGAAAGAGTGCCGGTTTTCAAGAAGTGGTTTGAAGAACTGGCATAGCGAAATAGCAGCCCGATTTTTCAGTTTTATCCGCATTATTTTCCGGTTCACGGAAATAGTTGGCGCCGCATGCCCTATATTCTGACAGATTACATTCCTATTCGTTTTTTACCATACCTATTATGTATACCGCACGTGAGATAAAGCTCCGGATCGTTCTTTCCTTCTCCTGGAAAATGCTCTTATTTTTCTTCTTCTATTCGGCTGTCCTTTGCTGGATCAGCGTTTGGACCGGAGTACCACTTGGTTTTTCATTTGTCCCTATCGGGTTAATTGGTACAGCGGTTGCTTTTTATGTCGGCTTTAAAAATAATTCTTCCTACGAAAGGTTATGGGAAGCCCGGAAAGTGTGGGGAGCGATCGTGAACGCGAGCCGAACCTGGGGTGCGTTCACATGTACCTACATTCAATCGGAGGAAACGGGCGAAGGCTCGGTGAAAGCCAGGTTGATCCACCGGCATATTGCCTATATCAACGCAGTCCGCATTCAGCTTCGCTCGAAAAGTGTGTGGAATGATCTGAATACGGTGGAGCATCACGTGGTGGAAGCGCAACATATTGATCCGGACCAATCCATGCAGGACATGCTTGCCCGGTTTTTGCCCGAAAACGAAGCTGCCTATTACCTGCAACGCAAGAACCCCGCGACCCATATCATGAAGGCGCAGGCTAGCGAACTGAATGTAGAATTCAAGGCCGGGAGGATCAGAGAGCGATTCTTTTTCCATATGATGAATGTGCTGCAGGAATTTTATAACCAGCAGGGTGCAGCCGAACGAATCAAGAACTTTCCTTTTCCGCGGCAATATGCCTACTTCAGTAAGGTTTTCGTGTGGCTGTTCATTATTGCATTGCCTTTTGGATTGATCAACGAATTTGCCAAGCTGGGAAACATATTTATCTGGCTCGCTATTCCCAGTTATATGGTTATTTCCTGGGTTTTTTATACGATGGAAATTGTAGGCGATACCAGCGAAAATCCGTTTGAAAATGCGCTAAATGATGTTCCGATGACGTCCATCTGCCGCACGATTGAGATAGACCTGCGTGAAATGCTGAAAGAAACCAATATCCCCGCTCCTATTACGCCAGTCAATAACATTTTAATGTAAACCCTTATGCTGGAAAAGGTCCTGAGCAGCGGCCCGGAACCAACTATCGCAGTGAGAGCGTACTGCAAAATTCAAGTGTTTTTTCAAGATCCGGCTCAACTTCCAGATTGATCTCGTTATCCCTCAAAAACCTGCTGATCGCGCTTTTCTGCGAGGGAAATATTTTCAATAGATTGGCCCGGTTAGCCAGATAGAACCGCTGGTTTTTATCTATCAGAAAATACACAGCCCTTCTTTTCATCAACACTTTCTCATTTGCATCCAGATACCTGAATTCTCCCTGCTTATTCATAAAAGTGGAATAGCTGGAAATGGCAGCAGTACTCGAATACTGTCCATAAGCAGCATATTTCTCGTGTCCCAGTTGCGCAAGAAATTGCTTTTTACCCAGCTTAAGATCGCCGTAATCTCCTGCGATCTCAATGTGCCCGTGGCCGGGATTGTAATAATACACGCTGTTTCCGATTTGCACGCGGTCGACAAAATTGTTGTCAGCGAATAGCAGAGTGTCCCTGAGTAAACTGATGAACATCACCTCGCCATGCACCAGATTGTAGTTCATTTTTGCATTAGAAGTCTTCCCGTTCCTGAAATGCACCTGCCCATCGGTAAATGCAGGATATTGATAGCGCCCGGCATACGGAATTACCTTATTCACATCAGTCGCGGAGCCTACCTGATACGATTCTCTGCCTTTTTGCGCCGACAAAACTTGCGGTAAAAAGAAGAATAGCACAAAAATCAGTAATATTTTCATCGGGCGGGCGATTTATAGTAGCTATCAATATTCCATTTTAAATTTAGACAATTCCGGCACAAATTCCTTTTTTCTTGTTAGCTCATATTGATAGCTCTCGAAGTACTATCTACTCTTCCCAGGTTTCAATCGCAGAACCTTCTTCTGTTTTGACCGAATCCGCAATCGCCGCATTGATCTCCGCCATCTCCGTTTCTGTCAGATCGCGCCACTTTCCGATCGGCAGGTTTTCAAGCGTCACATTCATAATACGCACTCTTCTCAGTTTGGTCACCTGATAACCCAGAAATTCGCACATCCGACGGATCTGGCGGTTGAGTCCCTGGGTTAGTACGATCGTAAAAACGTGGGTACCGTCTTTTCGCACAGCGCATTTTCTTGTAACTGTTCCCAGGATCGGGACGCCGGAGCTCATTTTCCTGATAAATTCTTCGGTAACAGGTTTATTTACCATCACCACATATTCCTTCTCATGATTATTGCCCGCGCGCAGGATCTTGTTGACGATATCCCCGTCGCTGGTCAGAAAGATCAGTCCCTCCGAAGGCTTGTCCAGCCGGCCGATCGGGAAGATCCGTTCTTTGTGCCTGATATAGTCGATGATGTTACCTTTTATGTTCCGCTCCGTAGTACAGGTAATTCCCACTGGTTTGTTGAACGCAATGTACACTGCCGGCCTCTTCGATTTCAATGGTTTCCCATTCACGCGCACATCGTCTTCTGTGGAAGCCTTATCACCTAAGACCGCCACTTTTCCGTTCAATGTCACTTTTCCCTGCTCCACCAGCCTGTCCGCTTCACGGCGGGAACAGAAACCCGTTTCGCTGATGAACTTGTTGATTCTTGTTAATTCCAATGTATTCTTATTTTTTGAGGCAAAACAATTCCAGTTCAAGGAAGCAAATTACTCTGTTTTGGAAAAATTATCGGCCACCGGACAAAGATTTGGCGGTTTGGTCACTTTACCTGTCAACGTTAAATTTATCTATAAAACAAGACAGATCAATTCCTGCCCTATGAGAAATCGCTTGCTGCTCCTCCAATTTTTGCTTTGGATCACGATCATATCCGTACACGCACAGCCTGTTCGCCGGCCCGTCGAAGTGATCGTCACTGCTGACCGGGAAGACTGGACTTATAAAACGGGCGAAAAAGTACAGTTCTCCGTACAAGTGCTCAGAAATGGGTATCCCGTCAAAAATGCGCAGTTACGATATGAAATTGGGCTGGAAAAGCTGGAACCAACAATTAAGGAAACCAAAACTGCCGCCGATGGAAAACTCACAATCGACGGTGGGACATTGAAAACGCCTGGATTTCTCAGATGTGTTGTCTGGGCAAATGTAGACGGAGGCGAATACCGCGGCCTCGCAACAGCTGCTTTTGATCCATTAAAAATACAACCTACCGTTTCAAATCCGGAAGATTTCGACGCGTTTTGGGCTAACGCAAAAAAGGAACTGGCGGCCGTGCCAATGGATGCGAAAATGACCCTCATCCCCGAACGTTGTACTGAAAAGACGAACGTTTACCATCTGAATCTGCAAAACAGCAGACCGGGTACGCGCGTTTACGGTATTTTGAGCATACCTAAAAAAGAAGGAAAATATCCGGCGTTACTTCGCGTGCCAGGTGCGGGAGTGCGGGCCTATTATGGCGATGTATCCACTGCGGACAAAGATATTATTACACTTGAAATTGGTATTCACGGCATTCCCGTAACGATGGACCCGTCGGTTTATACAGATCTCGGACAAGGCATTTTGAATGGTTATCCTGCCTATAATATGGATGATAAGGATAAATTTTTCTACAAAAGAGTTTACCTCGGCTGCGTGCGGGCGAATGATTTTTTAGTAAGCCTGCCTCAATTTGACGGTACCAATCTGGCTGTCACCGGCGGTAGTCAGGGCGGTGCATTATCGATTATCACAGCAGGGTTGGACTCACGTGTAAAATGGCTGGGCGCGTTCTATCCCGCACTAAGTGACGTGACTGGCTACCTGCACGGACGGGCCGGCGGCTGGCCGCATTATTTTGACAAAAACGGGATCAAAACAAATAATACAAAAGAAAAACTGGCGACGGTTGGCTATTATGATGTGGTAAATTTCGCAAGAAGAGTGAAAGTACCCGGACTTTACATCTGGGGTTTCAACGACGAAACCTGCCCTCCTACCTCCATGTACTCGGCTTACAATGTAACCACAGCCCCAAAAGAGCTTAAACTGTATCAAGACACCGGCCACTGGACTTACCAGGAAGAAAAAGATGTGATGAATAACTGGTTGGTCGAGAAGTTGAAAGGGAAATGATTGAATGATTGAATGATTGAATGATTGAATGAGTGAATGATTGAATGAGTGAATGCGGGCTATACCGTCAACACGGAACTATACTTGACAATACCTGACAATGAACGTCAAAAATATGGATCGTAGAACATTTATAGAACAATCGACCTTGGCGGGGGCTGCTTTTTCTGCGCTGCCTCTATTGACGGCTTTGCGACGAGCCGCACCTTATAAAACCGCCCTGATCGGCGCCGGCTGGTGGGGTACCAACATCCTCCGCTGTGCTATTCAGGCGGGAGAATCCAAACTCGTCGCGCTTTGTGATGTAGACCAGAACCAGCTGAAAACCTGCGCAGAAGTTTTTTCGAAATTAACTCCTGACAAACCGAAACTATACGGAGACTACCGCGAAATGCTCCTGAAAGAAAAGCCGGAGATCGTGATCGTCGCCACGCCGGATCACTGGCACGCGCTCTGTTGTATTGCCGCGATCGAATCGGGCGCGCATGTTTATGTCGAAAAACCTATTTCGCATACCATTAAAGAAGGTCGCGCGATGGTGAATGCGACACGGAAGCACGGAAAGATCGTACAAGTGGGTACGCACCGGCGCGTTTCGCCTCACAATGTTTCGGGAATGGAATTTCTGAAATCCGGTAAAGCTGGCAAGATCGGAATGGCGCGTGCATTTGTGCATTATGGTGGCGGACCAGGCCAGAAAACGCCAGATCAGGAACCGCCGAAAGGTTTGGATTGGGATTTCTACTGCGGGCCAGCGCCGCTGGTACCTTATAACAAGACGATCACGCCCAGAGGTTTTCGCAATTACCTGAATTTTGCAAACGGTACCCTGGGCGACTGGGGTATTCACTGGCTTGATCAGGTATTATGGTGGTCGGAGCAAAAGTATCCTAAGAAAATATACTCCACAGGCGGCCGCGCGATCCGCCAGGACAGTACCGACGCGCCTGACCACCAAGTAGCAGTTTACGATTTCGACGGATTTACGTTAGAATGGGAACACCGGAATTTTGCGGCTAACAATGCGGAGAAAACGCACCCCCAGCAGGCAGTAGGCGTTTACTTTTATGGAACGGAAGGTACATTCCACATGGGCTGGCTCGACGGCTGGACATTTTACCCAACCAATCCAAACAAACCAATTATACATGAAGACGCAAAGTTAAATAAGCCCGACGATCAGAATATTCAGGAGTTGTGGGCGAATTTTTTGGATTCCATTAAAACCAACAAACCGCCGGTATGTGAAATTGAAATAGGCCAGCGCTCGACAAACGTTGCATTGCTAGGAATGCTTTCTTATAAGCTAGGAAGAAGTATTGTCTGGGACGGAGAAAAAGAGGTAATCCAGGGAGACGCGGAGGCAAATAAGTTGCTCAGCAGGGATTATCGCGGGGAGTGGAAGTATCCGGGTTGAGAGCTGGACGTTGATATTTGTCATTGTTCGTGGTCATTAGTTGTCAGTTTTAGTGGTCATTTGTTGTCATTGATTGTCATTTTTCGTCATTTGTGGTTACTGAATAATAAAGCAACAAATGACTACGAATGACAATTAATGACCAACGCCTACCAGTGACAATTAATGACAACTAGTGACAATCAACACCAAGTTGCATTTCTGCAAAATGTCAGTCAATCTTCACCACCTCAGCGGGGATATTGTACTGTTCGATGATCTCGCGGGTGAAGCGGACGTGGCCTCTTGGGGCCATGAGATATAGCTTCGCTCCTTTCATACCTGCAAGCTCGCTCAACAGTTTCCACTTGGAGATACTTCCCCGCAGCTGATCTGTTTTCATCGAAACTTCCAAATAATGGCGGTTGAACATGTTCACTCCTGTAACGTCAGGCGTAAACTTTGCGTTGTCGGCTGCTCTTTCGTACGATTTCGGGGTTTCGTATCCTTCCATGTTTGCCTGGATTTCCTTAAACCCGTGAGCCTTGGCCCACTTTACCACTTGTGGTATGAATAACTCCTTTTCCATAATGCTGTGCATGAATAAATGTCTTTCCGAGCTGTAACAAGGAAAGGTTTGTAAAAAATCGGGCTAAATTGTGATGAGGAAGATTTTATAAATGCCGTAAGATAGCTGGCAAAATATAGAACTAGGTGCTAATATACGGATTTTTGGCCCTCTGATCCAAATTTCACTGCAAATAAAGTCAGTCGTCCAACTCGTCCAGAAAATTATTATAGGCTCTCTGCAGCTCAGACAGGGCTTTTATATTCCCCTGCTTACGCGCCAGTTCCACACCCTTTTGATAAATTTCCTCAGCTTTTTCGGACTGTTCCATTTCAGCAAAAAATGCGCCTGCGTGGTAATAGGTCGGAAGGTACTCAGGATGCTCCGATAACAAAATATCGAAAAATCGGGAAGCCTGCGTGCTATCCGATTTCGAGTACTCGATCGCAAGTGCATATATATTGAAGGGATCGTTCGGATCTTCTTCGTAAAACGTCAGTAAATTGGCTAGTAAGGTGTCGCTCATTGTAAAGTATTATGCTTGCATACTATTTTGATTTCTTTTAATTTGCCCGCCGAAGCTTTTGTCACAAACTTAATACAGGTAACCAAATACTCATGAAAATTCTCGTTTGTATTACGAATGTACCGGATACTACTTCTAAAATAACATTCACAGATAACGATACAAGGCTGAACAAAAACGGTGTGCAGTTTATCATCGGGCCTTACGACGATTACGCACTGGCGCGCGGCGTTGAGCTGAAAGAGCAAACCGGTGGCACGCTCACCGTACTGCACGTCGGGGAAGCCGACGCTGAGCCGCAGATTCGTAAAGCATTGGCCATCGGAGCAGATGACGCAATTAGGGTTAATGCAGAGCCGCTGGATTCTTACTTTACGGCAGTTCAGATCGCGAATATCGCCAGGCAGGAAAACTACGACCTGATATTAATGGGCCGGGAATCGATCGATTATAACAGCGGCGTGGTTCACGGATTGGTGGCCGAAATGCTGGGAATCAGCTCGTATTCGCCTGTTATGAAACTGGACACTTCAGGAAACACTGTAACGATCGCGCGGGAAATCGACGGTGGAAAAGAGATACTTACAGCGAATTTGCCACTTGTTCTGGGTTGTCAGGAGCCGATCGCTGAATGGAAGATCCCGAATATGCGGGGTATTATGACAGCAAGAACCAAACCGCTAAAAGTAGTAGAACCGGTCTCGGTGGAAGAAATGACGGAGCCTCAGCACTATTCACTGCCGGCCCCGAAAGGCGCCTGCAAGATGATCCCTGCCAGCGAAGCGGGAACGCTGATCCGGCTTTTGCAAACGGAGGCGAAAGTGCTTTAACCTTCCTTTCAAACCATTGACCATTAAATTTAGAAATCATGTCAGTATTGATATATATAGAACTGGACAACGGTTCGATCAAAAAAACATCACTGGAAACAGTCGCTTATGGAGCCAAAGTCGCTGCCCAAACGGGCGGACAGGCTATTGTGCTGGCTATTGGAAAATCCCATAGTGACGAGCTGGAAAAAGCAGGCGATTTCGGAGCAGAAAAGGTGTTGCACGCGTCTGACGAAAAGCTTTCTCACGAAAATAGTATGGCGTATGCTGATATTCTCGTGCAGGCCGCCGAATCTACCCAAAGCAAGATCATCATATTGCCAAAGTCGGGCCTGGGCGATGCGATGGCGGCGCGCGCAGCGGCTAAGTTGAAAGCAGGGATTGTGTCGGGTGTAACTGCATTGCCGGAAACAGAAGGCGGATTCCAGGTTACGAGAAGTATTTTCACCGGGAAAGCATTTTCGACGGTTGAGATTAAATCAGATATCAAAATCCTGGTTGTAAAAAAGAACGCAATTGAACTGGATGAATCGTCGGTAGGTACTGTAAAAGCGACGGTTGAGACGTTTAGTCCCCAACTCCGGGACGCTGATTTTCAGGCCACTGTGGTAGAAGTCGAGAAAGCGAGCGGCGAAGTTTCACTTACCGAGGCGCAGGTGATCGTTTCAGGTGGTCGCGGCATGAAGGGACCGGAAAACTGGCAGCCGCTGGTCGATCTGGCGAATGCACTTGGCGCGGCCACGGGCTGCTCCAAGCCCGTTTCTGATCTTGACTGGCGGCCTCACCACGAGCACATTGGCCAAACGGGCATCAAAGTAGCGCCAAACCTTTATATCGCCTGCGGTATCTCCGGCGCTATTCAGCACCTGGCCGGGGTCAACGGTTCCAAATGTATTGTGGTGATCAACAAAGATCCGGAAGCTCCGTTTTTCAAAGCGGCGGACTATGGAATAGTGGGCGACGTTTTTGAAATTCTGCCGAAGCTGACGGAAGCGGCGAAGGCTATTAAGTAGCATTTCTATTGATTTTCAAACGAAATGGAATATTTGATGAAATAAAACATTTAAAATACGTTAGAAATCAGACCATTACCCGCTGATATTTCCGGCGAGGCCGTTTGTAACCCGTTCTTAACCCGTGCATGATTTTTTTATGCAGCACGGGTTATTTATTTTTGCATGAAATTTCCGCCCAGAAGTAATTCACCAACTGTTTATCATTCTTGCGCATTTAGTTTTAACGTGAAAAAAATCAAGTTAGAAATTCTGGGTCTTTCCCCGAGCCAATCACAGGCCGGCTCTTTCGCTCTCGTACTTGGAGAGGAATTGGGCAACCGTCGCCTGCCTATTATCATTGGAGTTTTCGAGGCCCAGGCGATCGCTGTGCAGATAGAAAATATAGTCCCAAACCGCCCGATGACGCACGACTTGTTCAAGTCATTTGCCGATGGGATGAATTATACGCTCAAAGAAATCGTCATTTCTGATCTGAAAGAAGGCATTTTCTACGCCAAGATCATCTGTACAGACAGCTTACGGGAAGTTGAAATCGACGCCAGGCCTTCTGACGCCATTGCGATCGGCCTCCGTTTCGACATTCCTATCTTCACTTACGAAGCGATTCTATCCGAAGCCGGCATTGTTTCAAGCTCGCTGACAGATGAGGAAGACGAGGATGAAGATGCTATAAAAGAGACCATAAAGGCAACCGGATCGAGAGACGTAATCCGCGATTTGTCGCTCGACGAGTTGCAGCGAATGCTCGACGAGGCACTTTCCAAAGAAGACTACGAAAAAGCTGCGAAAATCCGCGACGAAATGGGCCGGAGGAACTGAGCCTCCCACAGCAGAAAGTTAAAAATAGTTAAGCGTACAGTCGGATCAGGCTCTTTTGAATATTAAATCCTTACTTTTGCCACTGTCCGTTTCTGATAGATCCCATCTAAAATAAGCGAAATCCAGAGCCGATATGCCTAAAAAGAAGAAGATTGGAAGTTACCCGAATGCGATGATCGTGATGAGCCTCACGGCTGCCCTTTTCCTCATCGGATTTTGCGGACTTCTTGTTATCCAATCTAAAAAACTGGTTTCCATTATCCGTCAGAACATCGAAGTCCGCATTTTCCTTGACAAAGAGCTGACCAAAGCGGGAGAAGATTCGATTTTGAATGTAGTGAAAGTAAAACCTTTCGTGCTGAATGCGCCTGATGTAAAACCGATCGTTTACGTATCCAAAGAAGAAGCCGCGAAGGAATTTATAGAAGGTACCAAGGAAGATTTTGCTACTTTTTTGGGTGAAAATCCGCTTCGAAACAGCTTACGCGTGAAGATCCACGAGGATTATTTTGAAGAAGCGAAATTATCGCAGATCAAAAAAGACCTTGAAAAAATCGGCGGCGTGTACGAGGTTGTTTACCAGGAAGATCTGGCAGACAATATCAACCGGAACGTCACGAAAATATATGTGGTGCTGGCCAGCTTTGCACTGATCATGTTGATAATCATTGTGTTGCTCGTCAACAATACCATTAAGCTCGCCATTTATTCCCAACGTTTCCTGATCCGCAGTATGCAGCTGGTAGGCGCCACCAACGGATTTATCCAGCGGCCTTACGTAGTTCGCGGCGCTGTGCAGGGGCTGGTTGGCGGTGTTTTAGCAGGTTTGATGCTGATTGGATTGCAGCAGGTTGCAGTGAGAAATGTGGAGGGACTGGCGATGTTGCAAGAATACGACAAAATCGTTATTCTGGTAGCAGTGGTACTTTCACTCGGCGTATTGATTGGGGTGTCAAGTACTTACCAGTCACTTGCACGCTACCTTCGCATGGCGCTGGACGATTTATATTGATAATAACAAAGACAAAAAGATACCGTTATGAACAGCAAAAAAAGTGAATTGCCTTTCGCTTCTTCCAATTATGTGATGATGCTCACAGGAATTGCCGTAATACTTGCAGGCTTCCTGATCATGAGTTTTGACTCGACGGAATTTGGTTTCGGCTTCCTGGGACTGACATTGGGCCCGATCGTGACGATCATCGGCTTTGTTATAGAGTTCTGGGCGATCTTACGTAAACCATCTGATTCATGAGTATTTGGCAGGCCATTATTTTAGCTATTGTTGAAGGAATAACAGAATTTCTACCCGTTTCCTCCACCGGGCACATGATCATCGCCTCCTCTTTCATGGGGATCAGTCACCTGGAATTCACCAAAATGTTCACGGTCAATATCCAGTTCGGCGCAATTCTATCAGTGCTTGTACTCTACTGGAAACGCTTTTTCCAAACTGCTGATTTTTATTTCAAACTATTCGTAGCCTTTCTTCCGGCTGCCGTGATCGGTTTCCTGGTAAACGATTTTATCGACGCGCTCCTCGAAAACGTGGTCGTAGTTGCAGTCTCCCTACTCGTAGGTGGTATTATCCTGATATTCATTGACCGGATCGCAAATGATACGCGCGAGAAACCGGTCACTTACTGGACTGCACTAAAAATCGGTTTTTTCCAGTGTATAGCGATGATCCCGGGCGTTTCCCGCTCCGCTTCCACCATTATCGGAGGTATGTTGCAGGGGCTTTCGAGAAAGCAGGCGGCCGAGTTTTCATTCTTCCTCGCTGTTCCTACTATGGCTGCGGCGGGCGGATATAAGCTGTTGAAAACCTACGATACCATCAAAGCAGAGGATATTCAAACGCTATTGATCGGTAACCTGGTCGCGTTTGTGGTGGCAATGCTTGCGATCAAGTTCTTTATCAGCTTTTTAACAAAATATGGTTTCAAAGTTTTCGGCTACTACCGCATTATTCTGGGCCTGATATTGCTGGGCCTGCTGGCGTCTGGTTATAAGCTTGATGTAGTTTAGCCTCGCCTTTCATCTCATTAACACTCCATTTTACTTTGCAAAGTGATCCCAATATTCCGGACGAAGGAGAAGTCATTTTGATTGACAAACCTTTGACCTGGACTTCGTTTGACGTTGCCAACAAACTGAAAAGAGCCTGTAAATTCAAAAAAATAGGTCACGCAGGCACACTTGACCCACTTGCCACAGGTTTGCTGATCTTGTGCACCGGCAAAAAAACGAAGCAGATTGACACTTACCAGGCGCAGGAAAAAGAATATACCGGCACTTTTGTCCTGGGAAAAACCACCCCTTCCGTAGACCGGGAAACTGAATTTGACGCCGAATATCCAACCGACCATATTACACCGGAAGTTCTTGAAAGTGCCCGCATTCAATTGACAGGGCATATTGAGCAGGTACCTCCTATTTACTCCGCAGTTCGTGTAGATGGCGAGCGGCTTTACAAAAAAGCGCGTCGCGGTGAGGTGGCTGAGATCAAAAAGCGCAATGTTGAAGTCTCACTTTTCAAAATCGACGCAGCCCGCTTTCCTGAAATCGATTTTAGAATCATTTGTTCAAAAGGAACTTATATTCGCAGTATGGTTCGTGATTTCGGTGAACTGGCCGGAAGCGGCGCCTATCTGAGTGCATTGTGCAGAACGAGAATAGGCGCATTCGAACTTAAAAATGCATGGAGCCTCACCGATTTCATTCATCAGAAACGGGTCGCACTGAACTTAGAAGTGGACGAATGAAAATTTATCACAGCCTGGATTCCTTTTCCAAACTGGAATATGGCGTAGTAACAAGCGGCACCTTCGATGGCGTGCACCTTGGACATCATAAAATACTTTCACGATTGCTGGAAATCAGCAGGCAATCCGGTGGCGAATCGGTGGTACTGACCTTCTGGCCACACCCCCGGACCGTAGTTTCCGAAGATAGTCAGGGACTCCAAATGCTGTCGACGATCGATGAGAAAATCGAGTTGTTTGCAAAGCTGGGCATTCACCACTTATTGATAATCCCTTTTACCCGAGCCTTTTCCGAACTGTCTTCCGACGAATTTATTCAACAAATACTCGTGGACAGGATTGGTACAAAAAAGCTGGTAATCGGTTATGACCACCGGTTTGGAAGGAACCGCGAAGGCAGTTTCGAATTTTTGCAAAAGAACTGCGCAAACTACGGTTTTGAGGTCGAAGAGATTCCCCGGGAAGATATTGAAGACACCGCGATCAGCTCCTCCCGCATTCGGAAAGCATTGGTGACCGGGCATATTGAAGAGGCAAATGGCCTGCTGGGCCGCCCTTATACTTTATCAGGAACTGTTGTAAAAGGAAAACAGTTGGGCCGCACGATCGGCTTTCCTACTGCCAATCTGTTTCTGCACGAATCTTACAAGCTGGTACCGATGAATGGCGTATATGTGATTTACGCGACGCACCAGGGCAGCCGCTACAAAGGAATGCTCAATATTGGCGTGCGCCCCACAGTAGATGGTACCATACGAACCATTGAAGCACATTTATTTGATTTTGACAAAGAGATCTACGGCGAAGACCTGACGCTGGAACTGTTGCATTACCTTCGACCCGAACAGAAATTCGACGGGCTGGATTTACTGGTGAAGCAGATTAAAATAGACAGGGAAAGTACAGCGGCCTATTTCGCCAGCTAGTCGTTATTTATATTAGATTGCATGAAAGCGCGTCGTAACGGCACGCTTTTATTGTTTTTAGTGTAAAAGAAAACCCAGATCTATGAAGCACTACGACGCAGTTGTGATCGGCTCCGGCCAGGCAGGAACTCCCCTATCTAGAAAATTGGCACAATCGGGTAAGAAAACGGCACTTATTGAAAGACGATTTGCAGGTGGTACCTGCGTAAACGACGGCTGTTCCCCGACCAAAGCGATGATATCATCCGCCAAAGCGGCCTGGGTAGCGCGCAATAGCAGCAAGCTGGGGGTTTCTGCAAGTGATATCAAGATTGACTTCAAAACCATCCGCGATCGGAAAGATGAGATTGTCAAAAGCATGCGGGGAAGTTTAGAAAAAGGTTTTGAGGGAACGGAAAATTTGGAAGTGATATATGGTGACGCACATTTTTCGGGTGAAAAAGAGATCACGATTTCCCTCAACGACGGAGGCAGCGAAGTAATCAGCGGCGAGCTTATATTCATCAATACCGGCCTGAGTCCGGCTATTCCGGATATCCCCGGGATACAAGAAATCGATTATCTGACCTCAACCAGCATTCTGGATATTGACCATATTCCCGAACATTTACTGATTTTGGGCAGCGGCTATATCGGTTTGGAATTCGGGCAAATGTTTAGTCGTTTTGGCTCGAAGGTAACTATTATAGAACCTTCCGGGCGAATTATGAAGCATGAAGATGAAGATATCGCAGCACAGATCACCAAGATTTTAGCTGAGGAGAGTATTGAAGCCCTCACAAATTCGGAGGTAACTGCCTTTTCACGAAAAGGAGAGAAAATTGAGGCAACAATTAAAAAACAAGCTCAGGAGCATTCTTTCGAGTATTCGCATGTTTTAATTGCGACAGGAAGAAAACCTAACACCGATAGATTATCCCTGGATGTAGCCGGCGTCGAATTGGATGATAAAGGTTTCATTGTGGTAAATGATTCGCTTGAAACTTCCGCCAATGGAATCTACGCATTGGGCGATGTAAAAGGCGGAATGGCCTTCACACATATTTCCTATGACGATTACCGCATAGTTGCCGCTAATGTGATTGACAAGAAGCAAAGTACAATAACAGGTCGCCAGCAACCTTACTGTATGTTTATCGACCCGCAGCTGGGACGTATCGGCATGACCGAACAGGACGCACGCGAAGAAGGGTTGGAAATCGACGTTTACAGAATCAAGAACGACAGCGTCGCGCGATCGATCGAGACGGGTGACACCCGGGGAATGATGAAAGCGGTCGTCGACAAAAAATCAGGTAAAATACTTGGTGCGGCCGTACTGGCCGAACAGGGCGGCGAAGTGGTGACGATTTTGGAACTCGCAATGATGGGCGGGATTACTTTCGACAAGCTGCGTGACGGTATATTCGCCCACCCAACTTATGCCGAGTCTTTGAATAACCTGTTCATGTCGAAGCCCCAATAAAACGCTCATGTAATGGTAAAAACGAGCATTTTTTCGCTTCTTGAATAACCAATTTTACCATTTTTAAGAGAACCGTTTTTACAAAAAATATGATCCGGGCAAGCCACATTAGCAAGCAGTATGGAGATGTTGAGGCGGTCAGGGATATTTCTTTTGAGGTAAAAGAAGGAGAAACACTGGTACTGCTTGGTACCAGCGGCTGCGGAAAAACGACGACCTTGAAAATGGTCAACCGCCTGATCGAGGCGAGTTCGGGGACTATTGAAATCGACGGTAAGAATATATTCACTGAAAATCCCGAACAACTCCGGCGGACAATCGGCTACGTTTCTCAGAACAACGGACTTTTTCCGCATTTTACAGTACGTGAAAATATAGGTATTGTGCCCAAACTGCTGAAATGGGAACAATCCGAAATTACCCGGCACACCGACAGGCTGCTCGAACAGTTGCGGTTGCCGGTCCGTGAATTCGCTTCCAAATATCCCGATGAATTAAGCGGCGGACAAAAACAGCGAGTTGCAGTGGCTAGGGCGTTGATTGCCAACCCACCGGTGCTATTAATGGACGAACCTTTTGGCGCGCTCGATCCGGTAACCCGTGCCAATCTGCGTCAGGAATTCCGCGAATTACCCGAGTTAAAGCGCAAAACGATCGTGCTCGTGACGCACGATGTGCAGGAAGCATTTGAGCTGGGCGACCATATTGCGGTAATGGATAAAGGTAAGATAGTCCAATCCGGTACTGCCCGACAGTTGCTTTTTAATCCCGCCAACAGCTTCGTCAGTTCGTTTTTCGATCACCAGCGCCTGTTTCTCGAACTCAATGCATTTACATTTCATGATATCTGGGACAGTTTGCCTGCGGGGGAAGTGACTGGCAGCGGCGCGGTTTCGGCAAATCTGAGTTTGTGGGAAGGAATGCAGCAACTTGGTGCGGGCCGAAATGAATTGTCGGTAAAGAGAGAAAACGAGATACGATCAGTGAGCCAATCAATTATATTTCAGTCATTTAATAACTATAAAAACATTAGATGACCGGGCAGCAAAGTCTCTGGGAATTCGTGGTGCAGCAGTCTGACAAGCTGTGGAGCCAGACGGTGGCGCACGTCGGGCTGACCTGCGTTTCGCTTGTAATCGCGGTCATGATCGGGCTGCCGCTGGGCATATGGATCGCCCGGAAAGACAGACTTGCCTGGGCTGTACTCGGCATTGCGGGTGTATTGCAAACGATCCCCAGCATTGCGCTGCTGGGTTTTTTAATTCCCGCTTTGGGCATTGGCTCGCTCCCTGCGATCACAGCTTTGTTCCTTTACGCACTTTTGCCTATTATCCGAAATACGTATACAGGGATTCGCCAGGTCGATCCGGCTGTTACCGAGGCAGCGCGTGCATTGGGAATGAACTACTGGCAGGTACTTTTTGGCGTAGAATTGCCGCTCGCATTGCCGGTGATCCTTGCCGGGGTTCGAACGGCGGCTGTGATCAATGTGGGTGTAGCTACCTTGGCTGCCTACATTGCAGCGGGCGGACTGGGGGAATTTATCTTCGGTGGAATTGCTCTCAACAATACCAATATGATACTCGCGGGCGCTATTCCGGCTGCATTACTGGCCATTCTGATCGATCAGCTGCTCGCATTAGTTCAAAAAATAAACACGCGCAAAGCCAGGCTGGTACTGGTGGTAATGCCGGTATTAATGCTCACACTTTCAGGATTTTATCTCATTCCAATTGCCGAGGTTAAGCTCCTCGGCGGCTTTACACCGGAGTTTATGGGGCGTGAAGACGGTTACCTGGGTTTAAAATCAAAGTATAAGCTGAATATCCCGACCGTGGTGATCAGCGATGCGGTCATGTACAAGGCTGCATTTGAGAAAAAACTCGACGTGATCAGCGGGTACAGTACCGACGGCCGGCTGAAAGCGTACGACCTCATCACGCTCGAAGACGATCAGCACATTTTCCCACCCTATTACGCTTCTCCGTTGATCCGCAAGGAAATACTGGAAAAATATCTCGAACTGCAACCGGCCATTGACCAGCTGGCAGGACAGATCACCGATTCGGTGATGACAGAATTGAACTACAAAGTTGACTATCTGAAAGCGTCGCCGGAAAAAGTGGCTACGGATTTTCTGCGTTCCAGGGGACTTTTCAAAGAGCCGCGAAATGGAAATAAGGGTCAGGTCAGGCTGGGATCGAAGATTTTTGCAGAACAATATATCCTGATCAGTATGTATAAAATATTGATCGAGGGAAATACGGAGCTTAAAACCGTGAGCCGGACAGGACTTGGCGGAACAAAAATCTGCTTTGATGCATTGGCTAATAATGAAATTGATATGTACCCAGAATATACCGGTACCGGCCTGCTGGTGATCCTGAAACCTACGCCAAGGCAAATTCAGGAAGTGAGCAGCGACCCGGAAAAAGCTTTTGCTTTTGTACAAAAAGAGTTTGAAAAAGAATACCGGATGCAATGGCTGAAACCGATCGGCTTCAATAATGCGTACGCGCTGATGATGCGGAAAGAGCAGGCACAATCATTGCATATCAATACCATTACCGATTTAAAAAATTATCTGGCTAATGACCAACCACCGCATTAGGGACGATTACCAAAGTGTCAGAAAATACAGCGAAGACCTCTGCGCCCCGCTCGAAACAGAAGATTACATTCCCCAGCCCGTCCCGTTCGTAAGTCCCCCGAAATGGCACCTGGCGCATTCAACCTGGTTTTTTGAGACATTTATATTGAAGCAATTCAAACCCGGCTACCAGGAATACGATCCCGATTTCAACTACCTTTTTAACAGCTATTACAACAATATCGGCGAGCGAACACTGCGCACCGACCGGGGAAATGTGACCCGACCGACTACCAAGGCTGTTTACGCCTACCGCCAGCATGTGGACCGTTGTATGGTTGAGTTACTCGAATCGGAGCAGGACGAACACACTTTGTTGCTGGTGACGCTAGGCTTGCACCACGAGCAGCAGCATCAGGAATTACTGGTTACGGATATTAAATACATTCTTGGCCACAATCCGCTTTTCCCCGTTTACAAAGAGAACCACAATTTGCTTTCGGGCAAAAACACGGACACTGGCTTTTTGAAAATCAGTGAGGGGGTTTATGATATCGGTTTTGCAGGCGACGGATTCTGTTTTGACAATGAACTGGGCAGACACAAGGTTTTTCTGCACGAATTCGAGATCAGCAAATCCCTGGTCACAAACGGGGAATATATTGAATTTATGAATGCCGGCGGATACTCGGATTTCAACCTTTGGCTGGATGAAGGCTGGTCGTGGGTAAATGAAAATGGTATTCAGTCCCCCATGTACTGGCACAAGGTCAAAGGTGAGTGGCATTATTATACGCTGGCCGGGCTGCAAAAAGTAGATCCTGATGCAATACTAGGTCACGTAAGCTATTACGAAGCCGCTGCATTCGCACAATGGAAACAAATGCGGCTGCCGACAGAATTCGAGTGGGAGATCGCTTCTGTCAATCTCGACTGGGGCCAGCGGTGGGAATGGACCAATAGCGCCTACCTTCCCTACCCCGGATTTTCCAAGGCACCCGGCGCTGTCGGTGAGTATAACGGGAAGTTTATGATCAACCAAATGGTATTGCGCGGCGCTTCCGTAGCCACATCACCAAACCACGCGCGCAGGACCTACCGCAACTTTTTTCACGCCCCTGAACGCTGGCAGTATACCGGAATCAGGCTGGCTAAATAATCGTCTTTACCCATTTTATGTCAGACACTTCATTTGCAACAGATATACATATTGGCCTAACTGCCCCATTAAAGCACATTTCTTCCAAATATTTTTACGACGATATTGGCAGCGGGATTTTTCAGGATATTATGAAAATGCCTGAATATTACCCTACTGCCTGCGAATTTGAGATTTTGTCTTTGCAGGGAGAAGGGATTTTTAAAATGCTGGATTTTGATAAGCCTTTCAGTGTCGTCGAATTTGGCGCGGGCGATGGTGTAAAAACCAGACAGCTGCTCAAAACACTGATCGAGAAAGGCGCTGAGTTTTCCTACGTGCCGATTGATATTTCTAAAAAAGCGATTGACGAGCTGGTTGTTAATATGCAGCTCCATTTGCCCGGACTTCATATTGAACCGAAAATCGGAAACTACTTTTCGATGATGGAGGAACTGTCTGGGTCGGGCATTCCCTGCCTGTTTTTATTTTTGGGTGGAAATATAGGAAACTACGAGCCAGCAGATGTTGACAAACTGCTGGCAGACTTCCGGAAAAATATGAAGCCGGGAGATAAGTTGCTGACAGGTTTTGATCTACAAAAAAATCCTGCAACAATACGCTGCGCTTACGACGATCCGGCTGGGATCACCAAAGCATTTAATATGAACCTATTAAGCAGGATCAACCGCGAGCTGGGCGGTACTTTTAAGGCGAATCAATTTGATTTCTACTCCCATTATAATCCGCTGAATGGGGAGGTCCGGAGTTACCTTGTCAGTCTTGTGCCACAGCAGGTTTTTATTCAGGAAACGGCTGGTACGTATGCATTTGAGAGAAATGAACTGATCTGGACTGAGCTTTCCAAAAAATATACTTTAAAGGAGATAGAAAACGTGGCTGCCAAAAATGGCTTTACTGTGGTAGAGCATTTCCTGGATTGCAAACACTATTTTACCGACAGCCTCTGGACATTTTAATCGACGAATTTCAGGCGTTTTGAAAGTATTTTCTCTTTTTTTCAATACTCCAAAAACCTGCTGACATACTGCTGTCATAAGGCTGCATTTAGTTTGTGAGGTAATCAAAACTAAAACAACCTTTGACATGGAAACGAACAGCATTCAAGCCACCGACACCGAAGTTAGCGCAACTGTTATCAGTCCCGCGGAATTATTGGAACATTGGCAGGGCCATCGTAAACTCAGCCGCAAGGTTATTGAAGCATTTCCTGAGGAACAGCTCTATGCTTTTTCGATTGGTGGTATGCGTCCTTTTGCTCAGCTGGCGATGGAAATGATCGGCCTAGCGGCGCCGGGTATACGGGGAGTTGCATTTGGAGACTGGGCTTTCGGAGAGCCGCAGCTGGATTCGCAAACGCCCCCGCCAGCAACTAAAAAGGAGCTTTTGGATCTTTGGGACCTCGTAACGGAATACATTGACCACGTTTGGCCACAAATTCCGGATGCAAGATTTCACGAGCACGACACCGCCTACGGGATGTACGAGGGCCCCATCTATTCGCTTTTTTTGTATCTGGTCGATAACGAGATTCACCACCGGGGACAGGGATATGTGTACCTGCGTGCACTGGGCATTGAGCCGCCGGCATTCTGGGACCGTTACTAATAGGGCATCTGGTATTGGCCGGGGAATCAGTTTGTGATAAGCGCAAATCTGATTTCTCCGGCCAATACCGGTATATTAAGGATCAGATATTTTTCTGGAATAATTTTAGTAGGTAACTTCGCAGACAGTAACAGTCTGACACATTTCAATTTAAATCCAGAAAAAATGAAATTCACACACATTGCTGCGGTCACTTGCATTGCGCTGGGCGCCGTAACAACACAAGGATTTGCCCAGAACAGGCCCGCTCCTACCGGCCAGGTACCGAAAGCGTACAGCGGCCAGCAAGGTAGCGCACATACAGGCTATCAACCCAAGCCGACAGGCCAGATCGCGCCGGCGGCGGCAGGACAATCTCCCGCGAATTTGCCGAGGCAGGCAGGAGCTCCTCAGGTTCAAAACTTAGGGTTCGAACCTTCCAGAGGAGACATTACCGCGGAGGGACAAGTTCCAAAGGTAAATTCCAACCAGGATCCAAGAACATTTCCGGAAAGATATCAGTCAACGACCACTACACCGGTGGAACAGACTATCACAGTACAGGGCGGACAAGTGTTACCTGCTCAAAACGGCCAGCCGGGCACTTATCCCGTGCAGACCACAGAGACCAGCGTGACCACTCAGACGAATACGACTACGGTACCCGGAGCTCAGACTAACACACAACAAGCACCAAACCGGCAGCCTGCTCAAACCGGGCAGCAGGTTCCTATGAATGGTCAGCCTCAGCAAAAATCCCCTTCGCAGCTATCAACCCAGCCGCAATCGGCAACTCCGGCTGCACCAGCAGCGGCCCCGGGCGCCCCGAAAAGAATGGATCCCTGATCTGGCAATATTTGCATTATAGTACCGGCCCGGCTGAAATCGCTTTCAGTCGGGTTTTTAATGCTTCTCCGTGAATGTTCCTATCGACAACCCGACCGTCGGGGCCGAGTAATATAGTTGTTGGATAACCGGTTATCTTATAAGTTTCAATCAGTTTGTTGACACTGTCAGAAAGGATTTGCGGCCATTCAAGGTTGTTTTTGGTCAAATATTTATCAAGCCGCTCTTCTGTATCCTTTACTATCCCGATAAACTGTACCTGGTTTTTGTTCGTTTCCTTATAGATCTCGCGAAGCGCAGGCAGCTGTTGTACGCACGGCCCGCACCAGGTTCCCCAAAAATCAATGAATACATATTTACCCCGAAAATCAGCCAGGGCAATATCCTTGCCGGTTTTAAATTCTTTCGCCTTGAAGGGCCGCATTGCGTAGCCCTTTTGCAGGGAATATTCATCCAGGTCCGCCGATTCTGCCTGCAATAGCAGGGAGCCTGTGCGGGGATCGACGCCCAGGTTCCTGAATTTACTTTTGTCAAGTAAGCCGCCTACCTCGATCAGTTCGCCCTTCTCAACGCCGTCCATAACAGCCAGCCTTTTCTTTGGGTCAAGGCCCTTTTCTACAAAAATGTTTGATTCTTCAAATCCTGCATGGGTGAAAAAATTGTTTACCACCATCTCGTGTTCCTTGCCTTTCCAGTCGAACCTGGCTTTTCCGTAGCGGGGAAATGCATACCAGAAACGCTTCCATTTCTCATCGTCTGGCGCATATTTAATAATCATTGGAATACTGTCTTTCACTACTTCTCCTCTCAATACATGCTCCCGCTGCACCATGAAGACCTTTTTATAGACCCGGACCGAGTCCCACTCATATTTGCCTTCGTTGAGATAAATTTTTTCGGGATAAAATGCGGTTTCATCGCTAAAATCGAGATTATTGTTCGTGTCGACCATCACGGCGATCTTGCCGGTTTCATCCCTCCCTCTAACCGTATATACAAAGCATTTGAGAGGCTTTTTCGATAACGCGGTTTCATCCGGAACCCAGTTCCACGATTTTTGCAGGCTTTCATACATTTCCTTATTTATCTTTCCCTCGTGGAAATTTTGGTAAACAAGCTGATAACCGTCCAGCCAGATCATACTTTTCACCACACCTTCCCATTTCTTCGGTACGCCGCGCACAGGGCGATACGTAGGTATCCAGCCCGCTCCATCCGGATTATCAGCGGTATATTCTGCGTTGAATATGGAAAAATTAGCACTAAACGGTCCGAAACCATCTTCAATTTCGATAGGAACTTCAATGACCGAGCCTACCTCTTCCGCGGTCTTTTTACAGCAAAGCAGAATTGGTAAAATCAGCAGGAGCAGGATTTTATCCATGGAGACGTTTTGTTTAATTTAAAACAGAACTATTTGAATAAATTTAAGAAAAAATCTGATTGTTTTTTTGAATGTAACCGGGTGGACGCTTTAAAACTGTCACGTCTGCCCCTGAATTTGTCCCGTACCGCCTCCCGCACGCAAGCTGTCAAGCACTACTTTTGTATTATCAGCAAGAAATAACTGAAATAAAGTAATATGAAGACGTTTTACGCTGTTCTGGTTAATTCTCTCGCCGCTTCCCTGACCAATACTTTCGTGTGGTTCGCGGTTACTTTCTGGGTTTATCTCGAAACAAAATCTGTCATCGCCACTTCGGTGATGGCGGGCGTTTACCTGGCAACGGTTGCTTTCTCAGGATTTTTTTTGGGCTCTGTGGTTGATCGCTACAAGAAAAAAACATCGATGATGCTGTCCGGCGTTTTGACATTGATCCTGTATGTGCTGGCCATGATCATTTATGCCAGCACACCCGACGAGGTTTTTAAAAGTGACACCAGCGTTAATTTATGGGCGTTTATTATCCTGACACTTTTTGGCGCGATCACCGGCAATATCCGCTCCATCGCATTGTCGACGGTAGTAACGATCCTGATTCCGGAAGACGGGCGCGACAAAGCGAACGGGATGGTAGGTACGGCAAACGGCGTTTCATTTCTGGTCGCTTCCATTTTCAGCGGACTTGTGATCGGCTTTCTAGGAATTTTCTGGATGCTGGCCATCGCAATCGGATTGACAATACTTGTAATCCTGCATTTGCTTACCATCCATATTCACGAACCTGGGATCGTACATGCAGAACCTCATACGCAAAGTGTTGATATTAAAGGTACTATCCGTGTAGTCGGGCTTGTTCCAGGACTGTTTGGGCTGATATTTTTCAATACCTTCAACAACTTCCTCGGCGGCGTATTTATGTCGCTGATGGACGCTTACGGTCTGGCGCTGGTATCCGTGCAAACGTGGGGCATTCTCTGGGGGGTGCTTAGCCTCGGCTTTATTGTCGGCGGGCTGGTGGTTGCGAAAAAAGGTTTGGGTAAAAAGCCGCTAAAAACCCTTTTCCTGGCCAATATCGTCATGTGGGTTGTCACGATCATATTTCCTGTACAAGCTTCGATCGAGTTGCTGACTGTCGGAATGTTCGTTTATCTCTGTCTCATTCCAGTCGTGGAAGCGACCGAGCAGACGATACTCCAAAAAGTAATACCGCCGGAAAGGCAGGGTCGCGTTTTTGGTTTTGCGCAGAGTATTGAGCAAGCCGCCTCTCCGGTCACTGCATTCATGATCGGTCCGATTGCAAAATTTGTATTTATACCCTTTATGACAACTGGCGCCGGCGCAAAACTGATCGGGCCGTGGTTTGGAACCGGGCAGGACCGCGGGCTGGGACTTTTATTTATAGTAACAGGAATTATCGGGCTGATCGTCACGCTGTTTGCAATGCAGTCCGCCGCTTACCACGAACTTTCAAAAGTGTACGTAAAACCAGAGCCCGATGCCGAGAAAGTGGCGGTGCCGGGTTCCTGAAATGTATTTCATTTTATCAATAACTAAAAAACAGGATCATGTTTCAACCAACAAAAGCATTCGGCGGATTTTCGGTGAATAATCTGCAAGAGGCAAAGGTATTTTACGAAAACGTTCTTGGCTTGCAGGTGCAAGAATCAGAAATGGGCACGCTGGACATTGCAGCGCCGGGGGCTAATCATTTTATGATCTACGAAAAGCCAAACCATACTCCTGCAACTTATACGGTACTTAATTTCCTGGTTCCAGATATTGAAGCAGCGGTGGAAGATTTGAAGAGCAAGGGTGCGAAATTCGAAAGCTATGATTTTCCGGGGCTCAAAACGGACGCAGATAATATCTCCCGGGGAGAAGGGCCAGTCGTCGCGTGGTTTACGGACCCTGCCGGAAATATCCTTTCTGTCATTCAAGAGTCTTAATCCTGCGCTGAATTAAATGTAATTTGCCGCAAACCGACTTTTAAAAAAGCATGAAGATATTTCAAACCGAGATCCGCTTGCGGGAAAAGCGCCGGGGATTTCACCTGATCACCAATGAGATTCTTCACGCTTTTCCAGAGATCGCGCAGCTCAATACGGGTATTTGCCAGGTCTTTATCCAGCACACTTCCGCCTCGTTGACTATCAATGAAAACGCCGATCCGACCGTCAGAATTGATTTTGAGATGTATTTCAATAAATCTGTACCAGAAAATGACCCGGATTACGAACATGATTATGAGGGGTCGGATGATATGCCCGCCCATTTGAAAGCTGCGCTCCTTGGCAGCTCGGTGACGATCCCTATTCGTCGTGGTAAGCTGGCGCTCGGTACCTGGCAGGGAATATACCTTTGCGAGCACCGCGATTCCGGCGGATCGCGAAGTCTGGTAATTACTGCATGGGGTGAATAATATTTTTGCCAAAGCCGAAAAGTCGCTTTTTGCGGCCAATTGTCACAATTACCCCCTTTTTATGTCGCAAAACACATCTTTAATTCAGGGTGTTTCCTGTTTAGTTTGTATTAATGATCAAAGCGATTTTCGGAAGTTCAAAATTGGATAATGCGATGGAAAATGGTACCAATGCGGCTGAGTTGTCATTACTAGACAGATTTGCAGGAAACTGGGATACAACCGGTACCTTAATTACAAAGTCAGGCACCGTAAATATTGCAGGAACAGATCGTTATGCGTGGCTCCCCGGCGGGCATTTTCTTATGCATACCGTGGATGTGATGATGGGCGAAGATCGCAAGCAGAGTGTTGAGATCATCGGATTTGATACGCTTTCAGGGACTTACCCAATGCATTTTTATGATGACGCAGGCGAATCCGGCGTCATGCACGGTGGTTTTGATGAAGATAATTGGTTAATAACTTCCTCCGAACTTCGGTTCAAAGGCGCTTTTAGCGATAACAACAACACTTTAACCGGCAGCTGGGAGCAGTATAGCGAAGGTAGCTGGCGGAAACTGATGGACATTCGACTGATCAGGGCCACACATTAACTTAACGAACTTGAATATGGTAGAAGTCTTCAAAACCAATGTATCAAAACGTCACCAGGCAAACCTCCTTGTGACGCTGATCGCCCGCTCTTTTCCCGACTATCGCGCCACGTTTGATCTGGAAGATTGCGACAGGATCATGCGGATCACATCGAAAGACTGCGTTATCTGCGCCACGAGTATGATCAGACTTATGCAGGATTTCGGTTATAGTGCTGAGGTGCTAAAAGACGAGGTATACTACCTGCCCTCCATCATGGAACTGGGTTTCCAGCCCTTCCAAACACACGAGGGCTAGCATTTTTCAACATATATATTACTCTTCAAAGCGCAATCCTAGGCGGACATTGCGCTTTTGTTGTATTTATTGCGGTACTCGATCGGCGACAAACCTGTGATTTTCTTGAATGTGCTGCGAAATGCTTTGGTATCTGTATAACCCACTTCGTACATCAGTTCGGTCACATTTTTGCGCGTTACCTCAAAGCTCTTTTTCACCGCTTCAATTTTCACGCGCTGAATATATTCCATCACAGAGTTGGAAGTCGCTTTTTTAAACCGCCTCTCAAAACTCCTGCGTCCGATCGCAAACATTTCAGAAAGCTGGTCAACCGTTATCTTCTCCTGAAAGCTCTTTTCAATGAATTCCTGCGCTTTTCTGATCACCTCATCCTCGTGTTCTTTCTGGCCGGTAAACATCATAAATGACGATTGCGTATTGCGGTCGATCTCGATCATGAAAAATTTAGTTGTGTAGATCGCCATTTCACGGTCAATGTATTTCTCGATCAGATAAACCAGCAGATTCCAGAATGTATTTGCTCCGCCGCTTGTGTAAACGCGGTTTTCGTCGGTGATCACGCGATTGTCCATCAGATTTACATCCGGGAACATCCTTCTGAAATCCGGCGCCGACATCCAGTGCGTCGTACAACTCCGGCCGGCAAGCAAACCGGTTGCTGCCAGCAGAAATGCACCCACGCACAAGCTGGCCACTTCCGCTCCCTGCTTGTGCTGAGCGGCTATCCAGGGGAAAAACTCCTGGTTCAATTCAATCACACTTTCCCGATCGCCATTCACGGCGGGAATAACGATCAGGTCAGTCTGGCTAAGGCTTTTAATAGTTGCCTCCGGGCTTACTGAAAATACCCCGCCGTATTTTTGCACATCATTATTAATGCCCACCGTTTGCACGAGAAAAGCAGGCTCCCTGCCCATTGCGGTCAGGAAATCATTTACAAAAGAGAAAAATTTAAACGGACCTTCGATCGTTCCGAGCGCAACGTCGCCTCTTGGAACAAGTACAGATATGTGCTTCATATTTCAAATTTTAGAAAAAAAACCTGTCGCGTTCAACCCTAAATTTGACAGTTTCACCCCCCTTTTATTCCTATTAATTCGTCTAAGTTTGCAATATAACTTATAACAAACGCAATTTATATGGAAACCAAGCTCATTGAAAAATCAATATTGATTCAGGCACCTGCTGCAAAAATCTGGGAAGTGATCACGGAAGACCGGCTCAACCGAATTTGGCTGGCCGAGTTTGGTGCGGGCAATATCGCCGATACGGACTGGCGGGAAGGCAGTAAGGCAATTTTTACAGATGGGTCCAAAAGCGGGCTGGTAGGTATGATCGAGGTAAGCCGCCCGTTTGAACAAATCACAATTGAATATACGGGAATCGTTACCGACGGCGAGGAAGATAACGATAGCGAGATAGCCAAAGAAATGATTGGTTACCAGGAGACTTACATCCTGAAAGAAGAAGAAGGTGGTGTGAGAATGCGTATCACCTGTTCGATGGGTGTGGACTACTACGACGATATGGCGGCAGCCTGGGAGAAGGCTTTGGAGAAAATAAAGGAACTGGCTGAAAATTAATGCATTAACCGCGCGTATTATGAACAATCAACAACTTGCAGCTGAGCTGGAAAAAGCGACGGCCGATTATTTGTCTGTACTTGCCTCGTTCGCGCCCGATCAGGTGAACGATGTTCCATTTACCGGCAGCTGGACGGCAGGGCAGGTGACCGAGCATTTGTTAAAGTCTGAAAGAGGCCTGCCGGGTGTTCTGATGGGCAAAACCGCTCCTACTTCGCGTTCGCCGCAGCAGATGGTGCCGGTGATAGAAGATATTTTCCTGGATTTTTCCACCAAACTACAAGCACCTGAGTTCAATATCCCATCGAACGGTCCGCACAATCTGGAAGAAATTACGAGAGATTTTGAAACTGAAAGGGCTGCCATTAAGGCGATTGCAATTTCGGAAGATTTATCAGTTACCTGTATGGAATTTCCTTTTCCACAAGTTGGCGAACTGACGCGGTACGAGTGGATTTACTTCGTGATTTGTCATTCCAAAAGGCACGAGCACCAGCTACGTAACATTCTTGAAAAAGTAACGGAAAAAGTTGCAGGCTAGAAGATCAAAAGATTAATATCTTGCAGATTCTTACGAAAAGAATCCAGACAATGATCCAAAAATTGACTTTTAGTTTACTAATGCTCGTAGCTGCGACGGCAGTTCATGCACAATCAATTCCCAACAAAATAGCCCCGTTCCAGATCCGGCTTACCAACGGTCAGCAATATACTTCGAGCCAGCTCGCGAAAGGCCCGACCGTACTGATCTATTTTTCACCGGACTGCGACCATTGCCAGGATTTCACAAAAGACCTGATCAAAAACTACACTGTCGTGGCCAACAAGCAGGTCGTAATGGTCACTTTCCAGGCGATGGATATGCTTAAACCGTTTGTGAAACAGTACAATCTGACGAATTATCCGAATTTCAAAGTCGGCACGGAAGGTACCTCCTATCTCGTGCAGCGCTACTACCAGATCCGTTCATTCCCATATATTGCCATTTATGATAAATCGGGCAACCTGGTGAAAACGTACGAAGGCGAGCAGCCGCATTCAGAGATATTCAAAACTTTGAAACAAACTTTATAAGCCGAAAAACGCAGCGAACGGGTATTATCCGTTCGCTGCGAATAACGCCTCATAATGCGCCGAGGGTGCAAGAATGCCACCGCTTTCCGCATAAAAAGAAGCGTCGGTCAGGTATACTCCCTTATTGGTTCGCGTCCAGCTGCTATTTGCTTTCGGGTGGTAGCTCATCAATCTCTCCCAATTTTTATAATATTGATGCCCGTTGGTTTCCTGCAAACCGACCGTCATTCCCGGAAACGGCTGCAACCGGGCAGCAACATTCTTGTTCCAGTCTACCAATATCGGACTTACAGTGAGGTCTGCGCAAAAGCAGGGCACCTTCTTTTCATAAGCCAGCTGGGTAATTTTCATGGTCATACTCAGTGTTTTAGCGATCGCTTTCACGGCGATTGCAGTATAGCCGAGTTCGATCCTTTTCGCTGCATCTTCCACGGTATGCGCACTTTCGTCGGCCGCCACGCGCACGCCCATATCACCCACAAAAGCCTCGTTGCTCTCTTCGAAAGGCTCTTCGATCACCGCGATCTGGTCGAATGCGCCTATCTTTTTCGCATGGTCGAGAAATTTGAGCAGCGTTTCTTTCTTTTCATACCTGCCATTTGCGTCGAAATAGTAAGGTATCTTCCCGTTCTTGGTATAAGGTGTTTCAAAATGCCCGACTGCCTTGTGAACAGCGGTAAGGAATGCAATATCCTTTTCGATCATTTCCTGCTGGGTTCCGGCGGCTCCTGTTTTTAATTTCATGATAAAATAACCCTCTCCCGCAGCCTGCTTGATTCTTTCTGCGGTGGTACCTACGCTAAACGACGGGATACTCGCCACCTTCTCATGTCTGTATGACAGGCCAGGCTTGTAGGCGTCCGGCACTAATTCGTCAAATTGCTTCAAACCGTTTTCCTGCGCGTACAGCAGCCACGCGGCGTTATCGACGCTAACCAATGCATTCAAAGCGAAGGTTTTACGGAGGTCTGGATTGCCGGTGATTTTCTTGCCGTATTCCAAAACCTCCGGTAAGATATCATCCAGTAAACTGACAGGGTCGGTGAAGGTGGTGCCTCTCAGCATTTGCAGTGCTCTCTCGCTCATCGCATACATTAATGCATTGCCAGCACTTTCGGAATGCCCGGCGAAAACTTTGGAATCTGACCACAAAACTCCCTGCGTCCCCAGCCCGACTTTGCGAATACCCGACTCCGATTCCAGCATGGAAATCGCCTGCCAGCTGTCGGTGATCGCGCTTCCTTTGAACCTGTAAGGATTCAGAGGCTCCCTTTCAAAATTGGAATCCACGCGCGTGATCTTGATCTTCTTCATTTTTTGTGATTGCGAAGGCATTGAGTGAATGGAACCCGGCACCGCACCGGCCACCGCCAGCGCAGCCGAACTTTTCACAAAGTCGCGCCGGTTTAGTAACTGTTTATCGTTTTCGAGCATTATTAAGCTGGCTGATTTCTAAAACAAAAGACGATTTCAGTGCATTGTTACCCTCGTGCGTGAAATCACAAGCGTTCGCAAAGCCCGTGACGAACGCCTGCCTCATGGTCAAATCTATCTGCAATGATCCTGAAAAACTGATCATCACCACGTTCATAATGCCGGAAAATCGCATACGCAACCAGATCAGCGAGTTGTATAAGTCGCGACGCTTTGGAATTAAGAAATAACGGAACTTCTGAGAGATTGCGCAGCAAGCCCCACCGATGTCCTAATGTCCGGAAGTTCGTAGTCAAGCCCTGTAATGCAGTCTCATAGGTTGATTTGTCAAAAATGATTATACCTCTCTGCGGGTCTGCATTCTTGTGTAAGCGGGCCAAGTAATGGTCAAATCTGCTTGATACCTGCTCGAACGCAACCTCTACCGGGTCGAAGGGGCTTACTTTGGCCTTGTTTACCACGCATGCGAAAATACGATTAGATGGATGTGATTTAGCCAATGCATGCAGAGCATCCTCAATTGCCTTAATACGTTCGGCTTTGGAAAAGGGCTGCCAGATTCCGCGGCCGCCCATCATTGGGCTGCCATGTAACTCAACATCTGGTATTTCGGCGGGGTCAAACCTCTCCGCGATCCTGTCTAGTTCATTAGAAAGCCAGAATACCTGCCTTTCGAAGAGCGATATTCCACTGAGTACGAAATGATTTTGATTGGGATCGGGCGCGCTTCCGGATTCGTCGCAGTATAGCAGGTGCATAAAAAAACAGTTAAGGAGAAACCATGTTCTCGCGGTCCATCGGGCAGGACCTCTCAACTGCATAGGCAATGTATCTAATTAGGAATTCACTTCCAAAAATATATTTCCACCGGCGTCGCGAACCTTATTCATCTCTGTCAGTTGGTCGATTTCCCAGATTACTAAAAGCGCAGGCCGGAGCAAATTTCCGGTTCTCTTTCATCTGCGGATATCCTGCATCTATCCCGCTTATTTTAGCCTTTATCATAATTTATACTCCGCCCAGTAAATTGTGTCGCATTTTTATGCTGTTAAAAACAATATCATGAAAATGACGAAATTTCTCCTAGCATTTGCCATTCTACTGGCTACACTTCAATCACCAGCTTTTGCACAATTTCCCGTCGGGGGCGCAGCGGCGCCGAAAGCACTTCCGGGCACGGCCGGAGATCAGACCCCAAAAGGATCAGCCAAAATCAGCGGCTCTGTTGCGGATTCCACTTCTTCGCAACCTATTGAATTTGTGAGCATTGCGCTTTACAACAAAACGACCAACCAGGCTGTGGACGGAACCGTCGCAGACGAAAAGGGTAAGTTTAGCCTGACCAAAATTATGGAAGGTGAATACAAGATCCTGGTTTCATTTATCGGATATGGCGAAAAAACGATCAGCAATATCAAGCTTACCAAAGGTCAGGAGTTGGATCTGGGTACCATTAAACTGAGTTCAACTACGAAAACGCTGAATGAAGTTACAGTTACAGGACAAGCCGCATTGATCGAGGAAAAGGTGGACAGGCTGGTTTATAATGCAGAAAAAGACATTACTGCGAAAGGCGGCGACGCGACTGATATTTTACGTAAAGTACCTTTGTTGACGGTCGACCTGGATGGAAACGTTTCACTTCGCGGAAGTCAGAATATCCGGGTATTGATCAACAACAAACCGAGTACGATCATCGCGAATAGCGTGGCGGATGCATTGAAGCAGATTCCCGCAGATCAGATCAAGAGCGTGGAGGTAATCACCAGTCCATCAGCAAAATACGATGCAGAAGGATCAGGAGGTATCATCAATATCATCACCAAAAAGAACAGTTTGCAGGGACTCAACCTGAATGTGGACGCGGGTGTAGGTAACAGGGGCTCGATGCTTTCGCTGAATGGCGGCTACCGCAAGGGAAAGGCTGGATTTACGATCGGCGGATTTGGTCGCGGAATGTATAACACGATCACAAAAACCTCTTTAGAGCAAACCAGTACCGTTGAAAATGTGTCGACCGTTACCCGCCAGACCGGCGACGGAAGCAGCCGCGGTTTGTTCGGGAACTATAATCTGGGCTTTGATTATGATATTGCTAAAAACCAGAGCCTGACAGCGGGTGTTAAATATGGTGTCCGGAATTTCAGTAACCAGCAGGACCTGATGACGCGGCTGTCGAAAACGGGATCAAGTGACATTACTACGAGCCGCGACGTGGATGCGAGGAATTTGTCGGGAACCGTCGACGTGAACCTGGACTACCTGCACACATTCAAACCGCAGCAGGAATGGAGCGTTTCGACACTTTACAGCCGGAACGACCTGACCAATGATTTCGACGCAAACATTCTAAACGGAAACAGCGAACTGACTTCCCGCCAGCGGAATTTGAACAAGAACCTGAACCAGGAGTTTACTTTTCAGAGCGATTATCAGACCCCTATTAAAAAGAACCAATTGCTCGAATTTGGCGCAAAAGGCATTTTCCGCGAGGTAAACAGTGATTATAGCTTCCTGGTTGCAGAGGCAGTCGGCGACTTCCGTCCTGAAACTGATCAGCCGGCAGGTGAGTTAACGTACCACCAGAACATTGCGGCCGGATATACTTCCTATACTTATACAACGAAAAGTCGCTATACATTTAAAGGAGGTGCCCGTTATGAGCATACATTTATAGATGCGAGTACGAATGAAGGTTCGGTTGGTGTGGGAAATTACGGCGTGCTTGTTCCGAGCTTTAATGCATCCAAAACCTTTAAGGGAACTACGGTGAAACTTGCCTACAACCGCAGGATCCAGCGGCCGGGCTTGCAGCAGCTGAACCCCAACTTCAACTCGGCCAACCCGCAGAATATCACGATCGGTAACCCCGAGCTGCGCCCTGAACTGACGAACAATTTTGAGGTAGGTTTGTCCAAAAACATCAAAAAAACGTTTGTGAATGCTACTTTCTTTGGCCGGGTAACTAATAATGCAATCTCGCAGGTCCGGGCACCTTCCGATACCCTCGCCGGCGCGATCGTCACTACGTACGAGAACATAGGCAAGCAGCACGCTTACGGTACAAACATTTTTGCCAATATTGCAGCTACTTCCAAGATCAACTTCGGGGTATTCCTGAATGCATTTTATACTAAACTGGCCGGACAAACCCTCGGACAGGACAGAAAGACAATCGAACTGACCAATACCGGGTTTAATGTGAGCGGGGGTGTTTTTTCTCAGGCTACTTTCAAAAACGGCTGGGGAGCACAGGCTTTCGGTTTCATGCAGGGTAACCAGGTACAATTGCAGGGAATGCAGGGCGGTTTCGGATTTTACACTGTGGGTGTGAAAAAAGAGTTTAACAATAAGAAAGGAAGTGTAGGTCTTGCGGCTGAAAACTTCCTGAGCAAACGTTTCAAAATGCACACAGAGCTGAATTCGATTCAATTCAATCAGGTAAGTGACATATATATGTACAACCGCGGCGTGCGCCTGACTTTCACCTACAAGATCGGCAAAATGACGATGGATGCGCCGAAACGAAAAGCCAAGTCGGTGAACAACGACGATGTGAAGAGTGATGGAAGTGGCGGCGGACAATCAGGCGGCGGCGCACCGGCAGGCGGAGGCGGTACTCCGAGGTAACCTATATTCGAACTTTTTCACCTAATTAACCAACTATAAAGCTTCAATATGAAAACGAACAAACTAATACTGGCTTTTGCCGCAACGCTGATCTCGGCAGGAACCTTCGCCCAGACTG
The DNA here is from genome assembly GCF_021390335.1 of Dyadobacter sp. CY343. Classification (GTDB taxonomy): domain Bacteria; phylum Bacteroidota; class Bacteroidia; order Cytophagales; family Spirosomataceae; genus Dyadobacter. The sequence goes on from NZ_JAJUXK010000003.1 coordinate 624,336, forward strand.
TCGATGAGATCGTAGACAAGCACGTCGCTGCCCTTGGTGGACTTGACAAAATCAAGTCGATCAATACATTGGTAGTAGAGCGTTCCCTGGCAGTTCAGGGCATGGAAATCCCGAATAAGACCATCCTGGTTGTTGGGAAATCTTTCCGGAACGAATCTACGGTAATGGGCAATTCGATGGTACAAGTGGTCGACGATTCCAAAGGCTGGATGATCCGGCCGACTATGATGGGCGGCACCGGCGAACCTGAGGATATGCCGGCAGATGTTGTGAAACAGCAACTTAGCTCACTGGATCCTTTCGGAGGATTGGTTAATTACAAAGAAAAAGGCAACAAGGTTGAGTTGGTAGGAAAAGAGCAGATTGATAAAAAGGATGTTTTCCATTTAAAAATGACCACCGCAGAAGGACAGACTATGGACGAATACGTTGACGCAAATACGTACCTGATCACCAAGATCAAAACTTCGATGAATGGTCAGGAAGGAGAAATCGATCTTTCCGATTATAAGGAAGTAGATGGTGTTAAATTTCCAAATACCATGGACGTTTCGAATGCACAAATGGGCACGATGTCATTCATCACCAACAAAATAGCTGTGAACCCGCCGGTAGATCAGGCGATATTCAAAAAGCCCGTGAAGTAGTCCGGGCTGCTGCATTGAAAAGCGTTGTCTCGGCAGCGCTTTTTTTGTGTTTAGGGTAGTAAATAATTTGTATACTTGCGAAAATATTGACTAATTATTACGTAGTTTATGAAGAAATACTACGTAGCTTCTGCTTTTAGTAAAGCTACTCTGATTCTCTTCCGGCTTGCCTTTTTTTCTAGCAGATGAAGCATATTTTACTTGTTGAAGACCATGCGATAGTGAGGTTGGCTACGAAGTACCTGGTCACCGACTTGTTGCAGCCTGTGGTAGTGCATGAAGCCGCCTCGTTCCGTGAGGCGATGATCCAGGCAGGAGCCCACCCGATCGACCTCGTTTTACTGGATATCAGTATTCCCGATGGGGAGGGTTTTAATATGATGCCTAAACTGCGGGATGCGAATCCTAAGCTCCTGATCCTCGTATTTTCGAGCCTCGAAGAGCAGATATATGCGCTGCACTATATTAAATCAGGCGCAAACGGGTTTCTTTCCAAGAGCTCGTCGCAAAACGAGATCAAAAAAGCGATTCTTTCCATGCTGGACACCGGCCACTACCTGAGCGCCGCAGTACAGCAGCAACTGCTCAAAAACACCCTGGAAAGCAAAACAATCAGCGAAAATCCCCTTGAAAACCTTTCCCAGCGGGAACTGGAAGTAATGGATATGCTCATTGAGGGATATTGGACCAAGGAAATCGCGATCTATCTCGGCCTTACTGAAAGCTCTGTGAGCACCTATAAGGCAAGGATCTTTGAAAAACTGCAAGTAAGTACGCTGATCGAGATGTTCAAGAAAGTACAGTATTATAAAGGCGAGCACGCGGATTAGTGATTTAATTAAATTTTTTCCTGAAAAGCTTCCACTATTACGAAACATTCGTAGATTTACGAAAACATCGTAACAATGGAAAAGTTAACCCAGCAAGAAGAAGACGCAATGCAGGCAATCTGGAAATCCGGAGAAGGCAGCATTAAGTCTTTCATGGCAGTAATGAGCGAGCCACTTCCACCCTACACCACCGTGGCCTCTACGGTAAAAAACCTCGAAAAGAAAGGATTCGTAGCCAGCCGGCTGATCGGAAATGCATACCTGTACGCACCGGCTATCAGCGAAGAAGCTTATAAACAGAAGTTTATGGGAAATGTGGTGAAAGACTATTTCGAAAATTCATATAAAGAACTGGTCAGCTTTTTCGTACAAAAGAACAAGATTTCGGCTGACGAGCTTAAAGAAATCATCGGATTGATTGAGGGTAAAAAATAACGCATCTAACGTTTTCCGCCATGTCTCCCGTACTCGACTATCTCATCAAACTATCTGTCAGTCTGGCATTTACCAGCCTGTTCTACCAGCTGTTCCTCCGTCGCCTGACGTTTTATAACTGGAACCGGCTGTATTTGCTCAAATTTTCGGCGCTCAGTTTTCTGGTACCGTTTATTGATATCAATCACACAATTGAAACGATCTCACATGCAGATAGCACCGCTATGTTCAGCGCAGTGCCCACTATCTCGCAGATCCATCCGCAGGTTACTGTCAGTCAGGCGAGTACACCTCAGGCGCAGTTCGGGATGGAAAGCTGGATACTGGCTGTGCTGGCAATCGGTTCGGGGATAATGCTGTTGAGAATGCTGTTTCACTGGTACTCGTTCCGCAGGATCGTGCGCAAGGCGGAGCTGGTTTCGGAGGATGATATTAAGATTTACCACGTGAAGCGGAATATCAGCCCGTTTTCATTTGGCCGCTCGATTTTCTATAACCCGGAAATGCATGGGGAAGATGAATTGAAGGACATTATTTTACATGAGTATATCCATGTCCGGCAGCGGCATACGCTCGATGTGATCTGGGCGGAAATCCTCTGCGTGCTCAACTGGTACAATCCGTTTGCCTGGATGATCCGCCACGCGATCCGTCAGAACCTGGAATATATTGCCGATGATCAGGTGCTGCAAAATGAGGTAGACCCGCGCGATTATCAGTATTTGTTGTTAAAAGTTGCCGGCGTTCCTGAGTTCCGGATCGCCAACCGCTTCAACTTCTCGTCGCTGAAAGAACGAATTATCATGATGAATAAAAAGCGGACGCCCAGATTTTTCCTGGTCAGTTTCTTGTTCGCAATGCCACTGCTGGTCGTGTTACTGCTGTTTTTCAGGAATGATATTGCGAAGGAAAAGGAACAGGATCCCTTCCTTATGTTTTGGGAAAACGGCGGACCTCAGATCTATCAGAAGAATATTTACATTGCAGGCCTGTTATTGGAACAAAAAACCGGTAAGCCGCTCGCTAATGTGCCGCTCAACATTTCCTTTGAAGATGAAATAGTCAAGACAATCAGAACAGACGCGGACGGTTATTATTATGAATCACTTCCCGTACGAAAACCGACGGGCAAAATAGATCATAAAAAGCACATTTATCCAAGTTACAACTATTCGCTTAGCTATGACGGCGACGATTATAACCCTTTTATCCGTACGGAAACACCCGTTTTTGACAGCCTGTTTTTTGGTGGATTTGGTGTGACTTTTCAGAAACCCAATGCGAAAGATGCGTTGGGGAAAACGGATATGTATGGTGTAGATAAACGTGAATTTTTCATTAATTATGAAGGTTCTGATAATGATGAAAAAGCTGCTGTAAAAGAATATCTGCTCACCCATTTACCGCCACTTTTAGCCGAGCATAAACTCAAAATGGATTTTCTGGCGCAGGTAAGATTTCCAAAAAATGTGATTAACAAATTCAAAAACGGGTATTTCGACCGTAAAAAGGAGCTGATGGGGTACGAGGGAGAAACGAAACTGCTCCTGGACGGGAAGCCGGCTACACATCAGGAAATCAATGATGCGTTTGCTAATTATCCATACGAGCTCAGCGAGGATAAGGTGCGAAAAAACTGGGCAAGGCTCGGCGTTTGCAAAGAAATTTCTTACCTCACTTTCGACCTGTACAAGTCGCCTCCGCCGGCTGCGATACTTTCTGGAAATGTAGAATGGGTTGACATTTCCGAATTTGATCTTGCAAAGCTGACTGAGACCCCTTATTTCCTTGACGGGTTCCGACAAACTTCCGCCGCCGGCAGTAATCTGATGCCTGCAAAAAAAGATATTCTTAGGGTTGCACTGTTCAAAGGTCGGCTCGCCCGCTATTACGATCCCAAATGTGAGAAGATCTGGTGGGTGGAGACCCGCCCCGAGAATGAAGTATTCGAGCGGCCCGACCTGGCACTTGTAAGATGATATTGCCAAACTGGCTCCCGATGCGACAATTGATCATATCAGGAGCCAGCTACTAACCTAGTCCGGGCAATTTCAAGCCCGAACCGCGGAGCGCCTCCATCATCTTCTCCTGAATCTCCATTTTTGTATCAATGAATCCGTGCGCATCGAGCCACACATTTACCATTACTTTGTAGCCGTCGGCCTCGATCGATGAGATACCAATGCGCCTTTCGGGGATTTTAAGGGCATTTTGGGCACCATCGAGCACATTTTCAATCGTACTTTTAACAGTCTGATAGTCGATACTGTTACTGAATTTCATCTCCACATCAAGCCTTCTCGTACCAGATCGGCTGATATTGATAATCACTTCATTAGACAACTTACTGTTCGGGATCACGACTGTGCGGTTGTCAAATGTCTGCACGATCGTATAAAAAATCTTGATCGCGGTCACAGTGCCTTCCTGTCCCTGCGCGAGGATATTATCGCCTACTTCAAATGGTTTCAATAGCAATATCAGGATCCCACTTGTAAAATTCTGTAAAGTCCCCGACAGCGCCAGGCCCGCAGCTACACCGATCGCCCCGATGATCGCCGCAAAAACGGTCATCTGTATACCGATGATCTGCATGACCGAAATGATCAGCAGCACGCGTAAAGTTGTGATACTCAGGCTAAGCAGAAATGGTGTGAGCGACGGGTCAATTTTCCTTTTATATAAATGATTGGTAAGCCAGCGGGACAGTATTCTGATGAGCCAGAACCCGACAATGAGCACACCGATACCCAGCAAAAACGATGGTCCGGTCCTGAGAAGCCAGGCGTAAACCTGGTTATAGAATTGCTGCAGTTTCATTATTTTAAATGGGGTATTGATTGGAAAATATCCGACAGCCCGAAAAATCCGTTCCAGTCGGGCCGCGCAGGTCGGGCTGCGCATAGCTTAAGTATTTATGCTAAAATCAATATACCTGCGCGCAGCAAGTGGCTTTACTTATGCGAATGGCATATTTTTTGAAATGCAGTACAAACTGCACCGACATGATCGGGCACAAACCTTTCCTGAAAACGAACTTTACTTCAAACCAAAATTAAAATGGAACCCGAAAACTATAAGAATAGAAAAATTGGAAAATACATTGTTTATGTTTTGCTGATTGGTGCAGCAGCAGGTATTGCCTGGCATTTTTTAAAACCCAAACCGGTTGACACTGCTTCGCACGATAATATGGCTTTGTTTATCGAGAACAAGATCATTGATATTGACCAAAAGCTGAACAAAGGCGAAGATGAAACGGATATTGCAACCCGGCTTTCCTGGCACAAATCGAATACCGCACTATACAACGAGGTAAAAAATAGTCCAGATAAAACGATTGAAGCGCAGCGTAAAGAGCTGGAACAAAAGATCGTAAAAGTGCAGACCAAAGAATTTCCGGCTTTACGAGGCGCTTATGTAGAGTCTAAAAAAGAAGTATTAGGACAGGAACATATCGACATTTCGCTTTCCGGTGAGAAACAGGATGTACTCACTTTCAGCGGCCAGATGTTTGAACCTAAAAAAATGCAGAAGGATTTTATGAAGAATATTCACGAAATCGTATATGATCTTCGATTTAAAAAGATCGTTTACAAATGGTCAGATAACCAGAAAGATTTTGCGGATTACGAAATTGATTCGAAGCAGGACGCGGAAATTTAAAGATATTGAATTGACAAAGTCGGCACGCGCTAACCAGCGGTGCCGACTTTTTTTTCCGCAGGAGGATCTCCAAATTCAGTTTTATATATTTTGATAAAAAGTAATAAAAGGCTGATCATCAGCGGTCCGAAAATAAATCCCCAGAAACCAAACAACCTGAGGCCGACTATTAATCCAAGGATCGTGGTGACCGGATGCACATTACCTACCTTCTTAAGTAAAGTAACCCTGGCGAGATAATCAATATTACCTACCGCAACCAAACAATAAATAGCCAAACCGATCGCCTTGCCGCTATCGCCTTTTGAAAACATAAATATCACGATCGGCAACCAGATCACCGCAGTTCCCACTACCGGAAAGAAGGCGAAAAAGCCGGTAATTAATCCCAGTAATATAAAATCCTTCACTCCAAAAATCCAGTAACCTATCACAGCAACAAGTCCCTGGATCAGCGAAACCAGCGGAATACCAATTGCATTTGCACGCACCATACTTACCGTTTCGTCGGCCAGAAGATCTATATTCCGGGAATTAAGCGGGATTAACCGGTGCAATACCCGCTCAATCGTCTGTCCGTTCAGAAACATAAAATAAGCCAGGAAAAGGATCATCAATAAATTCCCCAACATCATAGCCGAGCTATTAAGGACACCGGGAATGAAGCCTCCTGCTTTTTTACCAATATTGGATGTAGCCTCTTTGGTAAGCAAATCCTGACCGGTCCATTCTCTTAATTGTTTTGAAACCGCGTCGATTGCGTGATTGATCTGGTCCGGATCTTTCAGGATCATTTCGACCTTTGAAAAGATCATTTGCAGTGAAACATATATGGGCGCTACAATACATGCCATGAACAATACCATGAATAACAGCGCGGTCAGGCTTTTATTCCAGTTCTTTTTCTGGGTGAGTATGACGTAATATTTCCGGCAAAGAATGTAAAGTGTCAGTGCACCAAGAAAGCCGGGGAAGAAAACATAGAGCTGATGAAAAATAGTTATAGCAAAAGCAATTACTACAATCAGGAAGAATACTTGTCGGAGGCGAAAATTGAAATCTGTTTGCATAGACGGTAAATTATCAGATGAATTGCAGCTAACGCCTCACCCTATACCCACTGCCATTCGATTTACAAATATTATTCGAAAAATAACAAGAACGCAGGAAATGTAACTGAGAAGTTAGCGACCATTGATGGCTCACAAAACTTCTCAGCTATCCTCGTTTTTAATTAATTCCACCCTTTTTACAGCAGCATATCGAAATGAATTGGTAGTTGATTAATGCGTTTGCCGGTCGCATTAAAAATCGCATTGGTAATCGCCGGGGGCATTCCCACGATACCGATCTCCCCTACTCCTTTGGTTCCCAGCTCATTCACTACCGTATCTTTTTCGTCCACAAAAATTACGTCCAGCTCGTGAATATCCGCGTGAACGGGAATATGATATTCAGACAAATTCTGGTTCATATACTTCCCCAATCCATCATCCTGGATCGTTTCTTCGCGCAAAGCTTTACTAATACCCCAGATCATGCCGCCGAGAATCTGGCTGCGGGCCGTTTTCGGATTGATGATTTTGCCCGCCGCGACAGCAGTCACAGCCCTAGTCACGTTAATGACTCCCAGCTCTTCGTCCACTTCTACCTCCACAAATACAGCGCTGTGCGCCGCCCGGGAGTACTTTTTCAACTTCAGTATAGACGGAACTGAAAACTTCGAAAGCTTGACCGGCTTGTTGTCATTAGCGACTATAATTTCCTGGAATGAAACCGATCGGGAGCGATTGTTTGTAATGAAAATTCTTCCGCCTTCAAAGCTTACATCTCTCAGATCCGTGCCGTCGAATACGCCGCCTTTCATCTTTTTAGCAATGGAAAACAATTTCTTGCGCATTGCCGCGCCCACTGCCTTTACCGCAGAGCCTACCGTAGAAACAGTAAATGAACCTCCCTGAATAGGCGCAAAAGGCTTTTTACTATCTCCATAAGCAAACTCTACATCCTCCACAGGCAACCCAAGCTCGTCGGCGGCGATCTGCGTCATGACGGTCAAAGTACCCGTTCCAATATCGGTTACGGCGCTATTGATCTTCAATTTCCCGTCGCCTGTCAGGATCGCCTCGGCTTTGGCCGGCAGCTGATTCGCCTCCCAGATCCCAGTGGCCATACCATAACCCACCAGCTTGTTTCCGCGCCGCATGCTGCGCGGCTCGGGATTACGCTTGTCCCAGCCAAACTTTTCCGCACCCTGTAAATAGCATTCACGCAGCTCTTTACTACTGTAAGGGCGGTTCAGGCTCACATCAATTTCAGTATAATTGGTTAAGCGAAGCTGTAAAGGATCAATTTTGGATTTATGGGCCAGCTCGTCGATCGTACTTTCTATGGCGTGCATTCCTGTGACACCGCCCGGTGCACGCATATCAAGTGGACTGTAAACGTCCAGTTCCACAAGCTTATATTGCATCAAAGTATTGGCAGCCGGGTATAACATGTGCGACCAGTTTACCACTACCTCGGTGTAATCCTCAAACCGCGAGGTTTCTCCTATTGCCAGGTGATTCAATGCTGTTATAATACCATTGTTATCCGCACTGAAACGCGTGCGCTGAACGGTAGGCGGCCGGTGTCCGAAGGTAAACATCTGGTGACGGTCCAGCGTCACAAGTACTGATCGTTCCAATTTCAATGCCGCCATAACTGACAGAAACAGCTGATATTGTGGCCGCAGCGCCGAGCCAAAAGCGCCGCCAACGTACGGAGAAATCACGCGCACGTTCTTGAATTTTAAGCCAAATATATTAGCCACATACATTTGACTATTGATAGTCCCCTGCGTTTTGTCATAAATCGTGAGCTTTCCTTTTCCTTCGTAAACGGTAGTTGTTGCGAAGAGTTCGAGCGGGTTGTGGTGCTCGGTTCCGTGAAAAAACTCTGCACTTACCTGGTTAGGTGATGCATTGAATGCTTTCTCAAAATTACCTTTCGGCTTCGGCGGAAGCGGTTTCAGCATAGTCGCCATACCTATTTTCGGCGAGCGGGCAAGATGCTGCTGGCTGCGCAGATCGGTATCAAATGCTTCTTCTTCGTATTCAATATCCATCAGCGTGGCCGCATAACGTGCCAGCTCAAACGTTTCAGCCACGACCAGCCCGATCGGCTGTCCGTTATACAGAATATCGGCGTCCTGCAATGGTCGGAAGGGCGAACCCGGAGGAGCGTCCATATCGGCATATTGCAAATCGAACCAGGCAAGCGACGGGCGGTTTTCGTGGGTAAAAACTTCCAGCACGCCCGGCAGCGCTTTTGCGCGGGAGGTATCAAAACTGATGATCTTTCCCTTGGTGATCGTGCTATTGATCACATAACCGTAAAGCAACCCCGGCACACTGTAATCGCCTGCATATCTGGCCGTACCAGTCACTTTCAAATGACCTTCCAGCCGGCTGACCGGCTGGCCTATTTGTGATTTATATGGTTCCATAATGTTGATGAAGTGTTAAACAGAAGGCTGTGCACCAGGCAATTGCGATTCGGGGTTGAGTGCCATCATACAGTTACGAACGATCGCTCTTTTCGCCAGTTCTATTTTAAAAGCATTGTGCGGAAAGCCTACTGCACCTCTTAATATAATCTCGGCTGCCTGACCGAAATGAACCGAGTCAGCAGTTTTGCCTGCAAGGAATTCCTCAGCCTCCCGCACGCGCCAGGGCTTGTGCGCAACGCCACCCAATGCAATGCGCGCCTCCCGGATCACATTACCGTCCAATTCAAGCCCGGTGGCAACAGATACAAGTGCGAAAGCGTAGGAATTGCGATCACGCAATTTGAGATAAGAATAATTCTTTGAAAAACCGTTCGCAGGGAGCTCGATGCCGGTGATGATCTCGCCCGGCAGCAATGTATTGTCAATCTCAGGCGTATCTCCGGGCAACCGGTGGAAATCGGCAAATGGAATACTTCGGCTACCAGTTGGGCCTTCCACGTGTACGGTGGCATCCAAAGCCGCCAACCCTACGCACATATCCGAAGGAAAAACTGCAATGCAACTCTCGCTTGTACCCAAAATGGCCATAATCCGGTTGTACCCCGGTATTGCTGAACAACCCGAACCAGGCTCGCGTTTGTTGCACGGCACATTGGCATCGTAGAAATAATAGCAGCGCGTACGTTGCAGCAAATTCCCTCCATTCGTCGCCATATTGCGGATTTGTGCAGAAGCCCCGGCAAGTATTGCTTTCGAGAGCAGCGGGTAACGCTCTTCCACGCTCGGATGCCAGGCGGTGTCTGCATTGGTGACAAAAGCGCCGAGCAGAAGCCCGCCCTCCGGCGTTTCGTAAATTTCGTGGTGACCGTCGACTCTGTTTAAGTCAACAAGCGTATCCGGGCGCGTGAGATCATATTTCATCAAATCGACCAAATTTGTCCCGCCGGCCAGGTAGCTGCTGTTGCCGCCTGAGCTATTTTGAGCAAGTGCATCCTCGATACTCTCCGCTCTTTTGTAGGTGAAGTTATTCATGGACCGACTGGTTTTGAACTTCCATGATCGCGTCAATGATATTGGTGTTGGCCCCGCAACGACAGAGGTTGCCGCTCATCAGCTCTTTCACCTCGGCCCGTGTTTTGGCCTTTCCCTCCTTCATCATACCAATCGCGCTGCATATCTGACCGGGTGTACAATACCCGCATTGAAATGCATCGTGTTCGATAAATGCTTTTTGGAGTGGGTGAAGATCGCCTTCCGGGGCAATTCCTTCGATGGTAGTAATTTCAGATCCATCTTTGGAAATTGCCAGGCTCAGGCAGCTCAGTACACGTTTTCCGTCACAGATCACGGTACAGGCGCCGCATTGTCCGTGGTCGCAGCCTTTTTTCGTGCCGGTTAGCCCGGAATAATCGCGCAGTGCGTCCAGGAGGCTCACCCAAGGTAGCAGGTTGAGTTGAAGAGGAGTTCCGTTGACCACGAGGTTTACCGGTTGGCTCGCCTTTAAAGTAGTAGGTTCGGTTAATTCTGTTAGCATGGTGATGAAGTAAATTGATACTTGCGCATGCAGACATAAGAACTATGCCACTTTAACAAAAAAGGAGTTTCGTTTCCGAAACTCCTTTTGCTTATCCTTCTATCACATCTTTTTTGGGCTTCCGTCCCCGCGGCTTGCCGGTGTATTCCGGCTTCGGCTCGGAGCTTCCGAGTGCCAGTTCGTAGCCTACTACGCCTTCTTCGTAATTAAAAAGAGTGATCTCAAATGTGTATTTCGTTTTTTCAAAATCCACTCCGCCTTTTCTCAAAATTACGTCAAGTGGAATTGAGAATCCGCGGCCGCTTTTGGTCATTGCGAAAGTGCCTTCGGTGTCAGAACTTGGAATTAAATAAAGATATTTCAAGTTTCTCTTTCCTTCCTGGGTTCCAATTTTAAAACGGCTGGTGAGCGGCTCGATATCCAGCTCTTCCAGCGTTTTTGGAGGCAGTACCAATTTACCTGTACCGGAAATATAGCCCGTAGGTTTGTTCTCCGCCTTTGCTTTTTTCGTTACCTGAACATTCTCTTCGGGAGAAAAGAACTTGATAGTGTTTGCTTTCATCTTCAAATTATGGGTTACTTTTTTGATTGTATAATTACAAAAATAGAAAGGATATCGTCTTATTAAAATCTTTCGCAGAATTTCTACAAAATGCGGTTGATAGATATACTTGTATATACTAATTAAATTAAAAATCTATTTAAATATGACATTCATTTACTGTACAACCGGGCTCATTTTTTTACCGGTATTAAATGTTATTTAATTCACGAACCTGACTGCAATATCAATTCAAGTTCGTCGAGAAAAGCTGCCTGTTTCTCATTGATTTTCTCCCTCGCTTCGTCAAGTGAGAACCAGCCTGCTTTATCTACTTCGGGAAAAACCTGCTTCCTCCCCGAGCGGGGCGGCCATTCTATTTCGAAAGTATTACTGACAATTTGCGAGTGATCAATATCTCCTTCAATCGCCCAGGCTTTTACTTCTTTTCCTCCTTTCTGCCTGATCGCTGTTAAGACCAAAAATTCACCGCTGACGTCACTGCCCGTTTCTTCCAGAAATTCCCGCCTTGCAGCCGCGAGCGCATCTTCACCCGCCGCATATTCCCCTTTCGGTATTGACCAGCTTCCCAAGTCCTTTTTAGCAAAGAACGGGCCTCCCGGATGAACCAGTAGCACTTCTGTTTCCGGCGTTTTCCGGTACATTAATATCCCTGCACTTTGACTCCCCATTTTATATCGCTTTTGTTGAACCAGATTTAATATTACTTGAAGTAAATTATTCAGGTTTATTATTTTTGAATAAATCTCCTACTCGGACCTAAACTTCATGAAACCGCAGTTTTTTTCCAAATACGAATGGTGGTACCACCTGGCAATGATGCCGGTCCTTTTTGCGGTAGGTAACTATTATTTTATTGGCCCCTCGTATTTTACGGATTTGAATTCATTTCTGATAGGAACGCTGATCGTTTCTATACTTTACTGGATTTCTATCATCACGCTCACGATCATAGTACGCTGGGTGATTGCACGTTACCCGCATTTTGATCAGACTGTCCGGCGCCTGTCCGTCATGCTCCTGATCGTCGGAAGTGTTACAATGACGCTGGCGGTTTTCGACGTTTGGATTTACAGTATCATGCCCGGAATTCAGGTTGCATTTGCCTGGGAAAATATCTGGCCAATTATGATTTTGGGAGGTTTCTTTGACGTTTTCCTGGTAGCAATGCTGGGGCTGTTTTATTCATTGGAACAATGGAAAAAGAACCAGGCGGAGAGTGAAAAGCTGGAAAGACTCGCATTGCAGCATCAGTTTGATTCACTTAAAGGGCAGGTAAATCCGCACTTTCTATTTAATAGCCTCAATACCCTTTCATCACTGATTGGCGAAGATCAGGACAAGGCTGAAAACTTTGTAGAAGATCTCGCAAAAATTTACCGATATACCTTGCAGGCTGCAAAAACGGAGCTCGTAACATTACAAGCAGAAATAGGATTTATGAGAACGTACCATCGCTTGCTGTCAGTAAGGTACGGCGAAAGTTTGCAATTGCAGCTACCGGAAAATGTGCCCGCCGAACTACATATTCCGCCGCTTTCCCTGCAAATTCTGATCGACAATTCGATTAAATACAATATAATGTCCGCATTAAAACCGCTCAAAATCAGTATCCATATCTCCCATCACCGGATTAGTATACAAAATAATATCCAGGCCAAAATACGCCCGATGGGCACCAGTCAGGGTGGACTAACCGAATTGAAAGCGAAATATGCGCCTGTCAGCGACCGGCAGATCAGTATCGAACAAGATGTCAACCACTATGCAGTTTCCCTTCCCTTACTTACTGCGCCTTACCGCGTGAATGCGTAAGTTGTGCGGATACAATTCATGCATTCAAAATGACAATTGGCGCAGCGCGTATCTATGTATTGTTTTACTTTCTCCTATTTTTGAAATACGTACAAGTTAGTTTTCCCCGAACCGGAACCCGGCCAGGCAGCCATGAAAAAATCGCTTTTTGAAAAAATAACAGGAGCGTTGAGCTCGCCGAGCCGCTGGTCATTCGCGCTGACCATGCCGGTATTCCTGCTGTTTTTCAATTATCTGATGATTGGCCGGGCTGTATTCGCCGACTGGAAAACATTTGCCGCCGCTACGCTCCTGAACCTCGCGCTCTTGTCCGTGACTTTTTCGATCCAGCAAAAAGTACATGCACGCATCGCAGCCCGATATTCCGGTCTGGAACATACCGTTCGGCGGATCTTCATTTTGATCTGTGGCCACGCGGTTCTCTCTGCTATCTTTCTTTCACTTATTGCCGCACTTTACATTCAATACCAACTCTTTGGTTCTACGCTCAAAATCAGTACGATTTTGCTGGTGTACTTTTTTAATCTGGGCGCGATCATCCTGGTAATCGGTATTCAGGAATCCTTTTATGCATTCAGCCGCTGGAAACAGCAGGAGATAAATAAAGAGCGGTTGATGAAAGAAAATGTTAACGGACAGCTGGAAAGTTTGAAGGCGCAGATCAGTCCGCATTTTTTATTCAATACATTAAATTCGCTGTCGACACTAATTGCCGAAGATCCTGAAAAAGCCGAACAATTTGTGGACGAAATGGCGCGGGTTTACCGGTATCTGCTGCAAACAAACCACGCTTCGCTCGACGAGGAAGCATTCGGGCAACTTACTACATTGCAGCGCGAGCTTTCCTTTATAGAATCCTACGGGCATTTGCTCAAAACGCGTTATGGCGAAGGAATGAAGCTATATATTCATGTAGAGCCGGATCATCTGAGCTACCGAATTCCGCCTATGACCTTGCAGCTGCTGGTTGAGAATGCGGTGAAGCATAATGTGATCCGTGCGAGTAAGCCGCTGACCATATTCATCCTCAGCACGCAGGAGGGCCAGCTGATGGTCCGAAATAATTTGCAGAAAAAGACCTTCACAGCCGGCACCGAAAACCTCGAATCGACCCGCGTTGGACTGACCAATATCATTACCAAATACAAACTCTTGAACACATACAAACCCGGTCTGTCCGAGCCGGAGATAGAAAGCAACCACGAATTTTTTACAGTAACCTTGCCATTAATATCCTAAAATCCATCAATGAACGCATTAATCGTAGAAGACGAAGATCTATCCGTGAGAAGACTGAGAAAGTTGCTGACCGAAACTGCGCCGCAGCTTTCCATAACCGGTGTGACGGATAGCATTCAGGAAACAGTGGAGTGGCTTCAAAATAACCGAAAAGCAAACAACCCCGACCCGGATCTGATCTTTTTAGATATAGAATTATCTGATGGTCAAAGCTTTGAGATTTTTAACCAAACCGACGTGACCAGTACGATCATTTTCACGACTTCTTACGACGAATATGCTTTGCAGGCATTCAGGCTCAATAGTATCGACTATCTGCTCAAACCCGTGCACCGGGAAGATCTGCTACGGAGTCTTCAAAAATTTGAGAGATTGAAGGCACAGCCGGAGGTCGATCCGCTTGCAGGTATTAAAAAGTTGCTGGAAGATTTCCGACAGACGACGGCTGTGGAATACAGGCAGCGGTTTTTGGTCAAACAAGGACAGAAAATGCTATCGATCGAAGTGGGCGAAATCGCGTATTTCTTCACCGACGACCGGTACACCTTTTTCATGACCGACACCAATCAGAAATTACTGGTTGACTACACCCTCGACGAGTTGGCCGAGGCGCTCGACCCGGCCCGGTTTTTCAGAATTAACCGGAGTATGATGGTGAGCCACAGGGCAGTTGACAAAATAGATCCATATTTCGGCAACCGGCTTGCGCTCACATTGCGGCCGGCACACAACAAAGAAGCGTTAGTGAGCAGGGAGAAAGTGGGCGATTTTAAGTACTGGATGGGGAAATAGGATCGTGTCATTTTTTATCAAAATATTGCTATATTTCCAGTATACTCTTTTATACTGGAATATGACAAAATTTCTCCTGTTCAATGCCGGCTCAACACGGCTTTTCAAGAATACTTTTAAAGTAATTACCCTGCTCGGACTAGCTGCCTTTACACAGGAAGACGGTCCCAAAAAACCTGACGACAGCCGCTTCACGCCGATCGTGGTTTCCGATAACCTCGACGAGCCAATGGTTTTTGAGGTACTTGCCGACGGATCCGTTTTCATCGCCGAAAGAAAGGGTGCACTGAAAAAATACAATCCCGCAACGAAAGCTACTGACCTGATCGCGACCATTCCGGTCAATACCAAATACACCAGTGCGGAAGGGGTGAGCCGCGAGGCGGAGGAAGGTTTAATGGGACTGACAATGGATCCGAATTATGCCAAAAATCACTGGATATACCTTTACTACGCACATCCTACCGAGAAGAAACATATCCTGGCACGCTGGGAAATGAAGGAAGATCAGTTGGTTGAAAGTTCTAAAAAAGTGGTGCTGGAAGTGGAAACGCAACGCGAAGTTTGCTGCCACACCGGCGGCGGGATGACCTGGGACAAAGCCGGTAACCTGTACCTGACAGTAGGTAACAACACCGGGAACCAGAAAGCCGCGCAAACCGACGAGCGCCCGGGAAGAAGCAGCTGGGACGACCAGGGCCACGCTGGCAACACCAACGATCTCCGCGGGAAAATCCTGAAAATACACCCTGAACCGGACGGCACGTATACAATTCCGGAAGGCAATCTTTACCCGAAAGGAACTGCTAAAACGCGGCCGGAAATCTATTCAATGGGTCACCGGAACCCGTGGCGGATTTCGGTAGACAGTAAAACAGGCTACTTATATTGGGGCGAAGTGGGCCCCGATGCGGCCGAAGATTCGGAGATCGGGCCGATGGGTTACGACGAGCTGAACCAGTCGCGGGAGCCGGGCAATTTTGGCTGGCCGTGGTTTGTAGGAAATGATCAGGCGTTCCCCGTTTACGACTACGCAACGAACAAGCCGCTTGCGAAGAAAGACCCCAAAAATCTGGTCAATAACTCGCCGAACAATACGGGTTTGACCGATCTGATGCCGACTGCGCCAAGTTTCATCTATTACCCTTATGGTATTTCCGAGAAATTTCCGCTGGTAGGTTCCGGCTCGCGCAGCGCCACGGGCGGACCTGTTTTTCACCGGTCTGATTTCAAAGCTCCGAAACGTCCGTGGCCTGCTTATTATGAGGGGAAATGGATCGCGGCCGATTTCTCACGTGGCTGGATCATGGCGATTTCAATGAATGCCGATGGTGATTATCAGTCCATGGAACGCGTTGCGCCTAACTATCACCCGGTGCAGCCGATCGATATTAAATTCGGCCCGAACGGCGACCTTTATGTGCTGGAATACGGCAGTAACTGGTTCAAAAAGAGTGAAAATTCCCGACTGATCCGGCTTGAATATAACGGCGGAAACAGGAAGCCGGTTGTTCAGGTTGCAGTTGACAAAAAGGGAGGTACCGTACCTTTTCAGGCAAAATTATCCGCCGCGGGCACCAAAGATTATGATGGTGATGCATTGAAATACAGCTGGAAAGTCATGGGCCCGGGTGGCACGATCAAAACTTACAATACCGAGAATGCGACGGCCAGCTTCGATAAACCCGGCATATATACTGCAAACCTTTTAGTCACTGATTCAAAAGGCGCGAGTAACAGCCAGTCGCTGAAAATCATCGCAGGTAACGAGCCACCGAAGGTTGCAGTGAATATAGGCGGAAATCAAACTTTCTTTTTCGCAGATAAACCTATTGAATACAATATCGATGTAACTGACAAGGAAGACGGCAGTCTTGCAGATGGAAAAATAAGCCCCGATCAGGTTGCGGTAAGTATTGATTACGCTTCGGAAGGGTTTGATTATGCAGAAGTGATCCAGGGTCAGCGCAGTGTGGATGCTTCCACGCAGTTTGCAGTTGCACAAGTCTTAATTGGCAAAAGTGATTGCAAAGTCTGCCACCAGCCTAATACCAAATCGGTTGGCCCTTCATTTGCGGATATTTCAAACAAATACAAAGGAAAACCGGGCGTAACTGAAATGCTTGTAAAAAAGGTACTCGAAGGCGGCTCGGGCGTTTGGGGAGAAGTAGCGATGGCGGCCCACCCCGCCCTGCCCGTGGCAGACGCCGAAGTGATCGTGAAATACATTTTGAACAGTACCGATAAAACGCTGAGTACATTACCGGTAAAAGGCGAATACACGCCAAAGATTCCCGCGCGTGACAACGGAAAAGGCACATTGCTGATCCGCGCCGCATTCACCGATCGCGCTGTGAGCGGCACCAAGGCGGTTCCTGCGCAAACGAGCGAAGAATTGATCATTTTGAGAAGTCCGGAACTGACTGTGTCGGATGCGGCTGTGGTGAAAGGCGCTGAAATGAAAGCGATCGGTTCGCAGGGCGCCGGTTTCCTGGCAATGCCCTTTGCAAACAGCTTCCTGACATTCAACGAAATTGACCTGACGAGCATTGAAAAACTGGAAATCGCGGGAGCTGCACAGAAACGGGAAGGCGCAGTAGGCGGTACCATCGAAGTACACCTCGATAGTCCGACAGGCACTTTGATCGGAAAACAGGAAGTGGAAGTAGCGCCGGAACTGGATATGGCGAAAATTATGGCAGATCTGGAAACTCAGAACAAAAACCTGCAACCTGGTGAAAAACCGAAGACTTTCACCCGCCCCGTTCGTAAGCCAATCGTGATCAAAGTTGAACCTACCAAAGGCAAGCACGATCTGTATTTTGTGTTTAAAAATGATAATGCAAAGCCGATCGAACCATTAATGTCGGTCACAAAAATCAAATTCCTGCAATAAACCGTAAACTCATACCATCAAAGAAAAGTGGTCAGCCAGGTCGGCATTTATCCCCGGCCTGCTGCGCTTTTCGTGCGGGAGGGTATAAAAATTGACCCTGATTTCCAATCCTTTCGCCTTTCTCTCGATGGTGACTTTCAGGAAACCGTGCTTGGTATCGCAGTGATTTTCCAGGGTCACTCCCGCAAATAGCTTGTTTTCGCTCGTAAAGCGCGTGTCGTAATTCGTAGCCACCGGGTGCAGCTCGTCATATCCTCCACCGCCTGCCACGACAAACGGGACGTTTTTCCCGTCGGAATATTTTTTGTTAAATCGCTGGTAGTTATGCACATGCCCGCTGAAAACGAGATCGGGGCGCACACCTGCTTCCACAAAAGCCTTGTCCAGGAAATCAATCATATACAAACTTGATCCGTGATTTACATCCGCTGAATAAGGCGCATGATGCACGCATAGGATAACCGCTTTCTCCGGCCGCTGTTTGCCGGCTGTTTTCAGTTCTTCGATCAGCCACGCGCGCTGATCCGGTGTGATCAGGCCGAATTTGGTCACATTTCCATACATCCCGATGATATTTGCGAGCGGCGTTTCGAGGGTCCAGTATACATTTGGCTGCACCATACTCTTCCGCGCGGCATTGTTACTGAATGCAACTGTCTGGGATCTGGGCGTGCAGAAAACGGCAGAAAACGGTTCCAGACTCTTGTAACGCACATTTCCGTAAGGATTTACGTCGCTGTCGTGGTTACCGGGAATGGCGAAAATAGGGCCGGGATACTTTTGAAAAGGCTCAAAAAACTGCCTTGAATACTGGCTCGCCTCGCCGAAGTTGTAAACAATATCTCCCAGATGATATAAAAAGCGCGGTTTATCCTCGGTATCATCCTGCGCCTCGTACTGCTTCACCATTTCGGCTACAACCAGCTTCTGAAATTCAGGGTTATGGACGCTGCCGGTATCTCCCAGCATGTGAAAAACCAGCTTGTCGGTATCGACTTCTGCCAATACATTTTCAAGCGGAAGGTGGTAGGGATATTCGCCGGAAGGGGCTGGAAGCGGCTGAAATTTGTAAGAATCGTCGGATTGGTTTTTCTTTAAAACCGGTGTGGTGTGCTTTTGAGGCCAGTAAGATTTCATCATAAGTAACGTAGTTCACTGCCAATTTCAACACCAATTATTTGGTTTTAGTTGGCAGTGCTCCGTTTCTATTGCTCAAAATACATCCAGTCAATATGAAATAAGGGCGATTTGGCTGATTCATTTTTAAATATCAGGAACAGATCGTGCGGTCCGCCGGTACCTTCGACAGGCACCACAATTTCTTTCCAACCCGTTTTTAAATCGTCCAGAAAGCCCCCGTTCAGCTTTGTTTTCCCTACCAGCGGCCCCGTTTTTGAGTCTTGCCTGAACTCAATCGTTCCACCAGCTCCATGTTCCTGAACCCGAAGCCGGATCGTGCGCACATTTTTCAGATCAATGTCCTTAAAGCGCACAAATTTCCCGTTTGTAATATTGGAGATATAGGAATTAAAACCGGTATTCAACGTCGCTACGACTACTCCTGCGTTCCCCTCGAAATAATCCTCCATTTGAATAAGCGGATTTTTAAGCACAATATAGTCGGAGGATTTAAGCGGCTCGATGCCATTTGCACCTCTGTCGGTGTAGCTCGCCAGCAAGACGTACGCGCCCTCGTTACCCTTTCCTTTGTGCTCTTCCAGTTTGATATTCCCGGTTAGAGGCCTCGTTTTCTGTGTTTTGGTTAAAGATAAAATATACGCAGCGAGTTGTTTCGCATCTTCTTTCGGAAGATCAGCGTGCGGCGGCATCGGGTACGAGCCCCAGTTGCCGCTCCCGCCTTTGATAATCTTTCCGGCGAGCATTGCTTCCGCAGTTTCGTCTGTCGCATATTTTTTTGAGATCTCCGTCAAAGCCGGGCCGATCGATTTGGTATTCATCGTGTGACAGGCTTTACAATCGAGCGACGCATACAGTTTTTCGGTCGCAGCAAACTGCATATTCCCGGCGGGACCTCCGGCGGGAGCACTCAATGCACCTGCGAGATCTTTCCCGAATGGCAGATAACTGAACGAAACGTCCACTTTGGGTGAGTTGATCTTTCCGTCTTCCTTGTCGGCCACTTTTACCTGATAATCCAATGTGGTATTATCCCAATAAAAGCTTCGGTTCGCTGTTGTCATCACCTGCACCGAGGGCGGGGTATTGCCGACTTTGATTTCCGTAGTCGCCGTTCCCTGTGCGCCCTGCGAATCTGTCACTGTTAGAACTACATTATAAATGCCCGGTTTGGTAAAAGTGTGCTTCAATTCCTGCCCTGATACTTTTTTCGCTCCTACTTTCCATTCAAACCTCAGTTGATCGCCAGGGTCGTAATCCTTTGATCCCTCGGCAGATAACGAAACTGCGAACGGAGCCGCACCGATCCGCTGGCTGCCACTTACCACAGCCACCGGTTTACGGTTTCCCTCGGAATATTCCACCCGGATAATGCCGGAATTCGTATTGCGCGCAAACCAGTTGGTACCATAAGCCAACACATAAATGGAACCGTCTGGTGCAAACTGCATATCGATCGGCGCTACCACTTTGAGCTGCGGTAAAAACGGCTCCATACCCAAATAGTCACCGGCAGGATTCATCGTCACCGCCATGATCCATTTTCTGATCCAGTCGAAAATAAAGAGCTTTCCGTTGTAATAATCCGGCAGTTTATAAGGAGCGTTCGGGAATTGATCACTGTAAAATACTGGCCCTGCCATCGCGCTGGCGCCACCTTTACCTACCAACGGCCATTTTTTCGACGGGCCCTTTCCGTACCAGATAAACGCAGGCTGTGCGGGTGGCAGCTCCTGAATACCTGTATTGTTTGGCGAATCGTTGATCGGTTTCTTCGGATCTTTTCCCGGCCCTTCTTTTTTAGTTTCAAAATCATAATCCGGGAAACCTTCATTGGCTCCCAGGAAATAGGGATACCCAAAAAAGCCGGGTTTCCGCGCCTGGTTGATCTCGTCATAACTCAATTTTCCTTCGCTGGCCGGCACTTCTGTATCCGGCCCTACGTCGCCCCAGTACAAATATTTCGTTTTTGGGTCAATGGAAACGCGGAAAGGATTGCGAAGTCCCATCGCAAAAATCTCCGGCTTTCCTTTTGATCCGTCTTTGGGGAACAGATTTCCGTCCGGAATACTATAAGGTGCAGCTCCCGGCGTATCGTCTGAGGTTGGTTTAATCCGCAGGATCTTCCCTCTGAAATCCTGACTGTTTGCAGTGGAAGCCTGTCCGTCGGCGAGCTCGCGACCAGGGCGTTCGTCCGTTGGATTGTGGCCTTCAATTTCTTCTGCATTCGTGTTATCGCCAATGGTCAGGTACAGCAGTCCGTCCACGTCGAATGTGATGTAACCTGCTGAATGGCAGCAATATTTCCGCTGGGTCGGAATTTCCAGCAGCACTTTTCTGGAAGCTTCCACTAGCTTTTTATCCTTCAATTCAAAGCGTACCAGCTGACTTACATGCTTGTCGCCGGCCACGCCGTAGTAGAAATACAGCCAGTTATTGCGCGCGAAACCGGGATCAGCCGCCACGCCCAGCAGTCCATCTTCAATCCCGCTGAAAACGTTGAACTGAGCAATGGTCGAAAGCTCTTTGGTTGCATTGTTAAAATAGCGCACAGCCCCTTTTCTCTCGGCCACTACGATATCATAGTTCGGCAGAATCGCCATTTCCATCGGCTCATCCAGTCCCGAAATCAGCGTATTATAGCTGAACCTGCTCGAATCCGGTGCGGCTTTTGCGATACTATCCGGCCTGATTACAAAGGTGGCGGGATTGTCGATCCCACGGAATAATGCCCTTTCCGGGCTGGAAACTGAGCTTATGCAGCACAGGCCGGTCAAAACGAGGCCGGCGAAGGAGTAAGTATTTTTCAATTCAAGGTGATTAGGAATAGGTGCCAATTTAACATTTTTTAACCTGACGCAATAACTAAAAATACCGTTATTGCTTTCCGTTCCATCTCTTACCAACCAACTCAATAATAATGAGAGCATTAACTGTACTTTCCGTCTGCCTGCTCCTTTGCCTGACAGGCGCCTTCGCGCAGACCAGCGAACAAAAAATTGGTTATGTTGACCAGCAGCGAATTCTTGAAAGCATGCCGGAATTCAAAAAACTGAACCAGGAAATCGTTGTAAAAGGTGAACAGTACGACAAGATCCTGAAAGGTAAATACGAAGAATTCAGGCTAAAATCGGATGCTTTGGAAAAGTTGGCCGCATCCAAAGCCGACGCGGCTATCCTGCGTGACAAGGCGGTCGAGCTTGAAAATCTTAAAAAATCCTACGAAGATTTCGAAGCCAGCTCCATGAACGAGCTACGAAATTATTACGCCAGCCTGTTTGAACCGATCAAGCAAAAAGTGAACGAAGCGATCATATTCGCCGGGCGGCAAAAAGGCTACGCATTCCTGCTCAGAATGGATTTGAACCCGAATGGAGGCGATATCTGGCCGGTGGTATTATATGCCAAAGATTCCACCAACAACCTCACCTCCGACATTATGAAAAATCTGGGCATCAATGCCGCCGCCGCATCAACACGCAAAACGGGCTTACCTCAAGTACTGCAACGAAAATAAAAACCGCTGGATACGCGAAACGGCCTTCTTGAAAATCAGGAAGGCCGTTTTGATTAGTAAGCCCTGCAAAACGTGCGTTGACCAAATTGGAGAAAGGCAAAAAGTATTAATTTAGTACTTCATTTCAATATCTATACACCGTCACTTTATGAATATACAACAACAAATACAGCGGGATATCAAACTGATTTCGGAAAATAACCTGATGCAATCTCAACTGTTTGCATTTCTGCAAAGACTCAAAGTCAATCTTAGCGCTCCCGGAAATATCGAACAGGTGCTATCACACGCAGGAACAATAGATAACCGCTCTGCCGAAGAAGTGACACAGATCATCAATGCCGAATTCGGTAAAATAGATAGCGATTGGCATTAAATAAAGTTGCGCTCGACACTAATATCGCGATCGAAATACTTAACAATAATTCGGTTACGATCCAAAGCTTACACGCGTTCGACATGATTTATTTGCCGGTTGTAGTTTGTGGAGAATTGATATATGGCGCAATAAATTCAAGCCGGGTTAGATATAACCTGTCGCGTTACGA
The DNA here is from genome assembly GCF_021390335.1 of Dyadobacter sp. CY343. GTDB lineage: Bacteria > Bacteroidota > Bacteroidia > Cytophagales > Spirosomataceae > Dyadobacter. Next base: position 647,447 of record NZ_JAJUXK010000003.1, read on the forward strand.
GTCTTTTATATCAGATTGTGAAGTTTTACACGCAAACCTTGACGTGTCTTTAAAATATGCCAGTTTCAAGAAAAGCCTAAAAGATACGGGCTGTCCGATTCCTGAAAATGACATTTGGATTGCAGCGATCTGCGCTACGTTTGAAATGCCGCTATTTACACGGGATGGTCATTTTCGAAGTATAAAAGCATTAGAGCTGATCAATCGATGTTAATCAGCTCTACTTTATTACTAATTCAACTCCGGCTCCGGCCCGTGCAGTGCCTTGTTATCTGCCAGTGCAGTGACTTTAACAGGCTTGCCTTCTCTGGCGGATTGATAGATCGCTTCCATGAGCATTTGATCTTGCAAACCTTCTTCTCCCGGCGTGAACGGACGTTTGTTTTTGATGATGCAATCGGAGAAATGATCCATTTCTAGTGCAAACTGGTTCTTTTCGGCTAAACCGATATTCTGGTGCAGTTCCATTTTTCCATCGGCTTTGGCAGTCGACAGATCCTGACCTTTATACGCATAAGCTTTGTCGATATCCAGCCAGCCCCGTTCGCACATAACCCGGTAGCGCCGGCTTTCATGAACATTGTAGTGCGTCGCGCAGCTCGCGACCACACCCGAAGGAAAGCGCATTTGCCAGGATACCATTTCTTCCACTTCCTTGAACAATGGATTTCCGGGCGTACTATACTGGTAAGCAAAAACCTCAACCGGCTCCTCACCCAATACAAAGCGCGTCGTATTCAAACAATACAAACCAATATCCGGCAATGCGCCGCCGCCCGCGAGCGCTTTTTTATGTCTCCAATGATCCGGGTTTGCGCTGCTTTGGCAGTTGTGTGCATCGACAAACTTGACATCGCCAAACTCCTTTTTCTGCACCAGCTCACGCAATTTCCGGTTATGGGGCTGATATTGAATGCGATACGCAACCATTAATTTCACTTTTGCTTTGTTACAGGCGTCGATCATTTCCCTGCATTCCGCCTGTGAGTTTGCCATCGGCTTTTCACACAGAATGTGCTTCCCGGCCGCCGCGCCTCGTACCGTGAACTCTTTATGCATACTATTCGGCAGCACAATATAGATCACGTCCACTTCCTTGTTGTTCTTAATCTGATCGTACGTTTCGTAGCTGTAACAATTGGCGGAAGCAATCCCATATTGCGCAGCGACTTTTTTCATTTTATCGGGACTGCCACTTACCAGCGAAACCAACTTTGACTTTTTGCAGGAACCCAATGCAGGTAATATCTCCTCCAAAGACAAATGGCCCAAACCGACTACCGCATAACCAACCCGACGATCGGGAGGAAGCGGTGTGGGTGTTGGGCCACTTTGCTGATCATATTCTGACTTCCACTTTTCGAGCACAATAGGCTCTTCCACATCTTTCGGCACGTCCCCCGGTCTGCCCGGAGTTTGTGCCTGCGCGTGGTCCGATTTAACCGAACCGATCAAGCCGCCCAGCGTCGCGATAGCGATTGTTTTGCCGCCCGACGCCAGAAAATTTTTCCTCGAAATGTTATTTAAATTTTGAATTCCAAAAAATGAAGACGATTGCATTTCCTTCTCAGTTTGTTGATGTGATAACAGTTGAGCAGGTGCTGAGCAATTATTATGCCTTCATATTTACTTAATCGAATACCAATCCCGCAAACGCACGTCGATTGTCTTATTCCCTTCGTTCACGAGTTTTTTAAACGCCTCGGTGTCGCTTAATCCACTCTGGCCGCGGTAGTGATAGGGATAAACCACTTTTGGTTTAAAATCCAGAACCGCCGCGGAAGCTTCCTTGATATCCATCGTGTAAGGCAGGTTCATGCAAACGAACGCGACGTCAATATTTTTCAATGCGCGCATTTCCGGGATACCCGACGTATCGCCGCTGATATACACCGTTTTATCCCCGAATTTGAGCACATAACCATTTCCCCTGCCTTTCGGGTGGCGCGACTCGGCCGATTCGGGCAGGTTGTACATCGGTACTCCCGTGATCGAAATATCCAGTTTTGTAACAGTTTGCCCGTTCGCTACCGCCACAGCTTTCGCTTTCATTTTCTCCGACATTTTTTCGATTACTGCCTGCGGAGCTATGATAATCGCTTTGCTCAGGTCGAGTGTACCCAACGTGGTTGTGTCGAAATGGTCGCCGTGAATGTCTGTGATCAGGATCAGATCGGGCGCTGCGATTCCCTGAAACGTTTTCGCACCACCGTAAGGATCCGCGTAGATCGTCTTTCCATTCCAGGTCATTGAAAGCGTCGCGTGGTTAAGTGGCTGAATACTCAACGGCCCTTTTGAAGTTTGCACCGCATCGGCAGCGGGTAGTTGCGCCCGGCAGATAGTCACTGCCAGCAGGAGTAAAAGTGTAAGTTTTGTTTTCATTCCTTAGTTTGTTTTGTTTTGATAAATCCGTAGAAACATGATATTAGGCATTTTTTCATCAAACTAATCGGGCAATCGGGTGAAATCTGATAAAAGTCATTTTTGAAACCCTCCGGGCTCATCTCTTAACCTTCCCTATTGCCCCAATTTTGGAGAAGGATTAACAGATTCTGACCATGAGTACCTTTTCATATTCCAAAAACGATACCCAGACTTCACACACTTGCTACCACTGCGGCGAGGATTGCAAGGATGAAGTTTTACATACCGACAACCACACTTTTTGCTGCGAAGGCTGCGTACTGGTTTACGATCTACTGAAAGAGAGCGACTTATGCCGATACTATACCATCGACGGCGCGCAGGGTATCTCACCCGACCCAGGGTTTTTCAATGGGAAATTCGACTATCTGGACTTACCGGAAGTGGCTTCAAAACTGATCGAATTTACAGATGGAAAACTGACCGCCGTGAACTGGTACCTGCCCAAAATGCATTGCAGCTCGTGTATCTGGCTGCTTGAACATTTGTACCGGCTCAATCCCGCCGTGCGGAGTTCGGTCGTAAATTTTCCCGAAAAGAAAGTCAGGATCACATTTGAAGCCAGCCAGATCCGGCTCAGCGCGCTCGCTACCCTGCTCACCCGCATTGGTTACGAGCCTTACCTCAGCCTCGACGATCTCGAAGGAAAGCAAAAACAGAAGTGGAACCGCGTGCGTATATACAAGATCGGCATCGCGGGTTTCGCATTCGGGAATATCATGATGCTCAGTTTTCCGGAGTATTTTCATCTGGGCCAGAGTACGTCCGACCAGGATCTGCGGCTGCTTTTTGGGGCATTAAACTTTGCATTGAGCCTGCCGGTACTGTTTTATTGCGCGGCCGACTTTTTCAAATCTGCCTGGTCGGCGCTGAAAGGACGTTACCTGAACATTGACGCGCCTATTGCGTTGGCACTACTTTGCGTCTATCTGCTCAGCCTCTACCAATTCATTTTCCAAACCGGCCCCGGCTATTTTGATTCCTTCGCAGGCGCAGTCTTTTTTATGCTGATCGGCAGGTATTTTCAGGATAAAACTTACGCAGGAATTGCTTTTGACCGGGACTACAAATCCTATTTCCCAGTCGCAGTTTCTGTTTTGAATGCGGATACAGAAACAAGAAAACCGATCACAGAGCTCCAAAAAGGCGACCATATTCTGGTCAGGAACGAGGAACTGATACCCGCAGATGCGGTTCTGAAAAGTGCAAAGGCACTGATCGATTACAGTTTTGTGACAGGCGAAGCCGAGCCGGTGGAACGAACCAAAGGAGATACCATTTACGCCGGCGGCAAGCAGAAAGGAACAGCTATTGAGCTGGAAGTTTTGCAAAGAGTTTCGCAAAGTTATCTTACGCAACTATGGAACAATGAGGCATTTAACAAAGAAAAAGGTGACCCGAACCAAACGCTGGCCGGCCGGATCAATCGCTATTTTTCCCTCACTGTGCTCGGTATTGCAGTCGTTACTTTTCTTGTCTGGTTTTTTGTATTAAATAATCATGAAACTGCCTTTCTCGCATTCACTACTACCCTTTTGGTAGCTTGTCCGTGTGCATTGTTGCTGTCTTCCACCTTCACCAATGGTAACCTTTTGAGTCTTTTTGGTAAAAATCGTTTTTATCCAAAAAACGCCCACACCATTGAAAGACTATCTCATATCGATACGGTTGTCTTTGATAAAACTGGGACTATTACTTTGTCCGACGACGCCGTGATCGATTACGTAGGCCGCGACCTGGATATTGATGAACTGACGATCATTAAAACGCTGGCTGTACAGTCTTCACACCCGCTGAGCCGGCTGATTGTCAAGCATTTGCCGGGAATTGCTGTAAGCCGGCGCGAGTTGTCGGGCTTTACCGAAGTGGCTGGCAAAGGGATGCGCGCACTTTGGGGAAAAACAGAAGTTAAGATCGGGTCCGCAAGCTGGGTTGGCGTTACTTTGGAGGAAGGCGAAGCAAACCGTAATTCAGAAGTTTTTGTGTCGATAAATGGGCAGATAACCGGTCAGTTTACGATTAAAAGCAAGTATCGCCCGGAGTTGGCCGAAACGATTCTCGCATTGAAAAAGGCAGGTATTCAAACTTTCCTGCTTTCAGGTGATAAACCAACCGACCGGGAATACCTGACCGGCATTTTTGGAGACGCCAGTGCTATTCATTTTGAACAAAAACCCCAGGAGAAGCTTGATTTCATCCAGAAACTGCAAAATCAGGGAGGTAACGTATTAATGGTCGGCGACGGATTGAATGACGCAGGCGCACTGCGGCAAAGCGAAGTCGGGCTGGCCGTTTCCGACGATATTAACAACTTTTCCCCCGCCTGCGACGCGATCGTGGAAGGTGCACAATTGTCGCTCCTGCCCGCTTATATCCGGCTCGCAAAATCCGGCCAACGCATTATCAAACAAAGCTTTGCAATTTCGCTGCTGTATAATGTCGCCGGACTTTCCTTTGCAGTAACCGGCGCGTTATCCCCCGTTATCGCCGCAATCCTGATGCCGCTCAGCTCCATTACCATCGTGGCTTTCACGACAGCCGCCAGCAATATCGCGGCAAGCAGGGCGACTGGAAAGCTGACGAATGTCATAAACAGGCAGGTTTGAAAGTCAGGGTTTACGAAACGGCACGCCCGTAGTTTTGACCCATTAATACACCAAGCAGCTGACCGATGAGCGCGTTATATCTTTTAATTTTTGCCAGTTTAATAGTCGCCCTGGGCTTTCTGGGCGCATTTATCTGGTCGGTCCGCAGGGGACATTTTGACGACGATTACACGCCTTCCGTCCGGATCCTGCTCGACGATAACCCCGAAGACGCAAACTAGTTACCCGATTCACCTGAACAATATTTTACTACCAATTCCTTCCAATTATGTCAAACGTTCCCCACCCGGACCTGGCCCATGTTGAACTGGATGAGTTTCAGTACGACAACAAAATCGTCCGGGACTTCGCCTTTGCCACCATACTTTTCGGTCTGGTCGGTATGCTGGTCGGCCTGCTTGCCGCATTTCAGCTCGTATTTCCGAACCTGAATATGGACCTGCCATTTCTTACATTCAGCCGCATTCGCCCGCTGCATACCAATGCAGTGATCTTTGCATTTGTCGGAAACGGCTTTTTCACAGGACTTTACTACTCCGCACCCCGGGTACTGCGCACGCCGATGTGGAGCCCGATGCTGAGCCGCTTTCACTTTTGGGCCTGGCAGGCGATCATCGTCGGCGCGGCGATTTCGCTGCCAATGGGTATTACCACTTCCAAAGAATACGCTGAACTTGAATGGCCTTTTGATATCGCGATCGCGGTGGTGTGGGTTTCTGCATTGGTGAACCTGATCATGACTACGATCAACCGCCGGACCGAGCACATTTACGCGGCAGTGTGGTTCTACCTCGCCTCTTTCGTAACCGTGGCGATGCTGCACGTGGTGAACAGTATTGCATTGCCGATCTCACTTTTCAAAAGTTATTCTGTGTACGCTGGTGTGCAGGATGCGCTGGTGCAGTGGTGGTACGGACATAATGCAGTCGCGTTTTTCCTGACCACGCCGTACCTGGGTTTGATGTATTATTTCCTGCCAAAAGCGGCCAACCGGCCTATTTATTCATACCGGTTATCGATCGTTCACTTCTGGGCGCTGATATTCCTGTACATCTGGGCAGGCCCGCACCATTTACTTTACACGTCATTACCCGAATGGGCGCAAACGCTCGGGACCGTATTCTCAATCATGCTGATCGCACCTTCCTGGGGCGGGATGATGAATGGGTTGATGACGCTGCGCGGCGCATGGGATAAGGTGAGGGAAGATGTGGTGCTGAAATTCATGGTCGTAGCGATCACAGCTTATGGAATGGCTACTTTCGAAGGCCCGATGCTTTCTTTGAAAAACGTCAACGCCATCGCGCATTATACCGACTGGATCGTAGCGCACGTGCACGTAGGCGCACTTGGCTGGAACGGGTTTCTGACTTTTGGTATCCTTTACTGGCTATTCCCACGCATTTACAACAGACCTTTATATTCTCAGAAAGCCGCCAATTTCCACTTCTGGATCGGTACGCTGGGGATCATTTTCTATACGGTTCCTATGTACTGGGCTGGCTGGGTACAGAGTGCAATGTGGAAGGAATTTACGCAGGAAGGTTTGCTTAAATACCCTAATTTCCTCGAAACCGTAACCCAGCTTGCACCGCTGTATTTCCTGAGAAGTGTGGGTGGTACCTTATATATCATCGGGTTTATCGTGATGATCTACAATTTGTGGATGACCGCGCTGAAAGGAAATCTTTCTGCAACTGAAACTGCCAAAGCCATGCCGCTCAATGCGATCTGGCACGCGCCGAAAAGCGAATACTGGCACCGCCGGATCTTTGAACGCAAACCAATGGCACTGACAATATTCTCCCTGATCGCCGTCGCAATAGGCGGGATGATTGAAATGATACCGACGTTTCTGATCAAGTCCAATGTGCCCACGATCGCCAGCGTGAAGCCTTATACCCCGCTGGAATTGCAGGGAAGGGATATTTACGTCCGCGAAGGATGCTATGTTTGTCACACGCAGATGATCCGTCCTTTCCGTTCTGAGATTGAAAGGTTTGGTGAATATTCCAAATCCGGCGAGTTCGTTTACGATTATCCGCACCAATGGGGCTCCAAACGTACCGGCCCCGATTTGCACCGGATCGGCGGCAAGTATCCTGATTCATGGCATTACAATCACATGGAAGATCCTACCAGCATGTCGCCGGGTTCTATTATGCCAAGATATGGCTGGCTGCTGGAAAACGACCTCGATACCAGCAACACCAAAGCGAAGATCGAAGCGATGCAGCAGCTGGGTGTACCTTATGCAAAAGGGTTTGAAAACGAGGCAAATGCAAACCTGCACCAGCAATCGAAACAGATCCAGGAACGGCTGAAACAAAGTGGTATCAAAACCAGCGAAAACAAAGAAATCATCGCATTGATCGCATACATGCAGCGGCTGGGGACGGATATTAGAAGGGAGTAAGGGAGTAAGGGAGGATGGAGGAAAGGCGGCCCGCGCAGGGAGGAAGGGGGACTGTGTAGTTGGATATTGTTCGGAGTGGTTTGGGGTAGTTCGGGCTTGACGTTAGTTTAAAGTTTAGGTTCTTCCTCCTTCCTCCCTTTCCTCCTTCCTCCCTCCTCCCTCCTCCCTCCTCCCTCCTCCCTCATTCAATCATTCAATCATTCAATCATTCAAAATTGAAACATGAAATTCCGGACTTATCTTGAAACGATCGCTGGTGTGGGGATTTTCCCGCTTATCTCGCTGATCATATTCTTTGTATTCTTTGTTGGACTGCTGATTTATGTGTTCAGCATTGACAAAAAATCGCTTAACAAAATGCGTAGCCTGCCGCTGAATGATGGTATTGTTAAAAAAACGATACTGTCGGTCGCATTCTTTTGCTGCACGGGGCTGTCTGCATTTGCCCAGGAAACCGAAAAAGTGAGGGCCATTACCGGCACCGACCTGCTGTTTTACGTCGTACTCGCCGGGTTGTTTTTCATTTCCATTCAGCTGGTGATACTGCTGGTGAACGCGTGGTCGCTGATGCAGAGGGTTTCAGTTCAAAATGGTAAACCTACCGTTTCGTTTACGGAATGGTGGCGGAAGTTCAGAGGTATTGGCGTCGCTTTGGGCGATGAAAAGAAGATCCTGATCGACGGCCACGATTACGACGGTATCCAGGAGCTAGACAACAGGATGCCGCCCTGGCTGCAATCCCTTTTCATTGCTACGATCATTATTGCGATCGGTTATTCAGCCTATTATTTTGGTGGATTTGGTGATTTGCAACTCGCCGAGCTGGAAAACGAGGTCGCGCAGGCGGAAATTGACAAAAAAGCCTATATGGCCAAAGTAGGTGCAAGTTTGGACGAAAACTCGGTGACTTTACTCACAGAAGCAGCGGTAATGGAACAAGGAAGAACGATTTTTCAGGAAAAATGCACAGCCTGCCACGGCGCCGACGGTGGTGGTACAGTCGGCCCCAACCTGACCGACGATTACTGGCTCCACGGCGCGGGTATTCAGAATATTTTCAAAGTGATCAAATATGGTGTTCCTGAAAAAGGGATGATCTCCTGGGAAAAACAGCTCTCCCCCACCGACATTCAAAAGGTGGCCAGCTACGTCATTTCTCTAAAAGGCACCAAACCCGCCAGCCCAAAAGAGCCGCAAGGCGAGCTGTTGAGTACGGATTTAGCCGTTAGCTATTAGGTGTTAGCTATTAGCTATTAGGTTTCAGCTATTAGGTTTTAGCTGACAGGCAACAGCCAAAACTCAAAACCCCATGAGCATCCCCAATTATATTCCACAAGATCAGAAACCGGCAGCCAGAGGCCAACAGCTAAAAGCTAACAGCCAACAGCTAAAAGCCGACAGCAAACTTTATCCCCAAAAACCGAAAGGCAAGTGGCATAACCGACGCGTCGTATTTTCTGTGGCCGTGCTCAGCATTTTATTCATTACCCCATTTATCAATATCGGTGGTCAGCCTATCCTGCTTTTGAATGTTTTGGAAAGGAAATTCATCATTTTCGGACTCTTCATCGGGCCGCAGGATTACTGGCTTTTCGGGGTAATGATGCTGACTTTCATGGTGATGATCGTGCTGTTTACGGTCGTTTTTGGCAGGTTATGGTGCGGTTGGGCTTGTCCGCAAACGGTTTTTATGGAGATGGTTTTCAGGAAGATCGAATATGCGATCGAAGGGGATGCGGGAAAACAGAAGCTGCTGGACAAAGCACCCTGGACTGCTGACAAACTATTCAAGAAAGCATTGAAATACAGCATATTCCTCGCTGTTTCCTTTGTGATCGCCAATTTGCTGCTGGCCTATATTGTGGGGGTTGATGAACTTTCCAGGATCGTCCATGAACCTCTGGAAGACCATATCCCGCTGTTTTCAGGGATCGTCGCATTCACTGCAATCTTTTATTTCAATTTTGCGTGGCTGCGCGAAAAGGCTTGTACAGTTGTTTGCCCGTACGGGAGATTACAAAGCGTTTTGATCGACAGGAACACGATTACAGTCGCCTACGATCACGAAAGGGGCGAAACGCGGGGGAAACTTCATAAAAATGAAATCCGCACAAATGGCGATTGCATCGATTGTTTCCAGTGTGTGGCAGTTTGCCCGACTGGCATTGATATCCGGAATGGAAACCAGATGGAATGCGTGAACTGCACCGCCTGCATTGATGCCTGCGACGCGATCATGGAAAAGATTGATTTCAAAAAAGGGCTGATCCGCTACACTTCCGAGAATGAGATCGAGCGGAAAAGCGGCAAATCTTTTGGTCCGCGGGTGTGGGGATATGCGGCTGTGTTGCTGCTGCTATGCGGCGGGCTGGTGGGTATGATCGCCACGAGGAGCGACACGCAAACTTCGTTTCTGCGCACGCCCGGCAGCCGGTATATCGAAAATAAAGACAACACTGTCAGCAACTTATACACATTTAAGATATTCAATAAAACAAACAGGACGATCACACCGACGATCCGCCTGAATGCGCCGGACGGTACGTTGCTTTTCGCCGGCTCACCCGACCTTACCATGCAGCCTGCGGGAATGGCAGAGGGAACTGTGTTCGTCACGATACCAAAAACCAGTTTGCCCAACAGAAAAACAGTGATCAAAATGTCTGTTTACCAGGGTGATATATTCCTCGAAGACTTTGAAACCACATTTATGGCACCACAGGATTAATTGAAAATAGATATGAAAAAGTTGAAAATGAATTGGGGAACAGGAATTGCGGCGGTTTATCTCGGATTTGTGATCTTGATCCTCACACTTGTAGGAATGAGCGCAAGTCAGAAAATCGACCTGGCTACGGATAAATACTACGATGCAGAACTGAAATTTCAGGAGAAGATCGATAAGACGAAGCGTGCATTGTTACTGCCGCAGCCGCTCTCGTGGGAACTGGCAGGCGACCAGATCCGCATTCATTTTCCCAAAGGTTTTACAAACCATTCGATCTCAGGCAAACTGAATTTATATTGTCCTTCAAATAAGCAAAACGACCGGACATTCAAGCTCGAACCGATTCATAACGAACAGCTTATCTCGCTAAAAGATAGTCCGGCCGGGAGGTATATCCTGCAATTTGACTGGCAAGCCGGCCCGGAAACCTATTGGAACGAAGGTGTGCTGACATTAGAACAAACTACAAATCAACCCCAAAAATGACCACAGCCCTGCCCCTGCTGGCTTTGACAATGGGACTCGTGAGCAGCCTGCATTGCATTGGAATGTGCGGCCCGATCGCGCTCGCAATGCCCGTACACAAGGGTAGCAGGTGGCGGCAGGCGGCGGGGTTGCTTACCTATAATTTTGGTCGTGCAGGCGGGTATGTTCTGCTGGGCTTGCTCGTCGGATCTATCGGCGCTTCGCTGGCGTGGATCGGGTTACTTAAATACCTTTCAGTTGCTGTGGGTTTCACAATGCTTTTGTACGTTTTCTGGCCCGGTTCGTTTAATAGCCACTTTCGTCCGCCGGTTTTTTGGGTAAAAATAGTAAGTGAATTAAAAAAGAAAATGGCGCTGTTATTGCAAAGCGGTAATCTGGAAAAATCCGCATTGCTCGGTTTTCTGAATGGATTACTGCCTTGCGGAATGGTATATATGGCACTGCTGAGTTCCGTCGCAACGGGCTCGATAGCAGGGAGCGGCATTTATATGCTGCTGTTCGGACTGGGCACATTTCCGGCTATGCTCGCGGTGGGTTTCGCGCGGCAAAAGATCACCCCGGCGATCCGATCGAAGATCAATCATTTCACTCCTTTCGTACTCGCACTGGCCGGTATCTGGCTGGTCGCCCGTGGGTTTCTGACAGAGCTGCCGCAGCCTCAGTCAGGTAATGCCACGTCGGTTACCGTTTGTAAATAACATTTCAGAGACCCATTAAAGTATGTTTTTTTCATGACGTGCATCATGTTTTGAAAATGACAGCCTGGCTAGTTTTGATACAAGATCATTTACATTCAAATACTACGATGGATAAGGATTTGTTATTCAAATACAATACACCCGGCCCCAGATATACCAGCTACCCCACTGTACCTTACTGGCAAAAAACGCCTCCCGGTGAAGCAAAATGGAAGGAACTCGTTCACGACGCCTTTACATTTTCCAATCTGACAGAGGGTATCAGCTTATATGTACACCTTCCTTTTTGCGAAAGTCTGTGTACCTACTGCGGCTGCAATACGCGGATTACGATTAACCATGGCGTAGAAAACAAATATATCGATGCAGTTCTGAAAGAGTGGGAAATGTATTTTTCCGTGTTTGGTGAAAATACACCCGTGATCCGCGAACTGCATCTGGGCGGCGGGACACCCACTTTTTTCAGCCCCAAAAACCTCACGCGGTTAATTGAAGGTTTGCTCAAAAAAGCAGTTGTGCACCCGAAAGCCAGTTTCAGCTTTGAAGCACATCCCGGAAATACGACCGACGAACATCTGGTCGCGCTTTTCCATGCAGGTTTCAGGCGGATCAGTATTGGTGTCCAGGATTTTAACCCGCTCGTGCTGGCTGTGATCAACCGCCACCAGACCTTCGAGCAGGTACGTCACCTCACCGAAAAAGCGCGGGAGATCGGCTATACTTCTGTGAATTATGACATTGTTTACGGTCTGCCCGAACAGAGATTGTGCTCGATGATGCAGACGATGATGCGCGTGATCCAGCTCAAACCGGATCGCATTGCGTTTTACAGCTACGCCCACATCCCGTGGATCAAACCCGGGCAGCGCAATTTTACCGAACTTGACCTTCCAGATGCCGATAAGAAAATGGCAATTTACGAAACAGGCAGAAATGCGTTGGAACTCGCAGGTTATCAGGACATTGGAATGGATCATTTCGCATTGGAAACAGACGAACTGTACATCGCCCAGCAGGAAAGCCGTCTCCACCGTAATTTCATGGGCTACACCGACACCCGCACGCAGCTGCTGATCGGCCTCGGTGCCTCTTCCATCAGTGACTCCTGGTGGGGTTATGTTCAAAATGAAAAGAAGGTGGAGGATTACTATAAAAGGATCGCCGCGAATGAGCTGCCGATTACCAAAGGCCACCTGCTCAGCCGCGAAGACCTGATCCTCCGCAAACATATACTACACTTGATGACGCGTTTTGAAACTTCCTGGCATTCTCCGTCCGAAACAAGTGAAGAAGTGTACCAGGCGCTGGAAAGACTATCGGAACTGGAAGCAGACGAGCTGATCGAAATAGAACCTTTTGGTCTCCGCGTTACTGAAAAAGGGAAGGCATTTGTCCGTAATATATGCATGGCATTCGATGCCAGATTGTGGGCAGATCTGCCGCAAACTAATCTTTTTAGCCAAACTATTTAACCGGCGCTTCCTTGCGCCATTCACATGAGTCAAGTACCTTGGTATGTTTGATACAGATATTCTAATCCATACCCAGGTGATTACACGGCACATCGAAATGCTGGACGCACTGTTTAAACACGCGACGGAAGGAATCGTCGTGGTGGATAAAAGCGCCAGTATTGTAATGTTGAACCCCAAGGCCAGGGAGCTTTTTGGTTACCACGATCAGGAATTGATAGGCAAAAAGATCGAAACGCTCATCCCGCAACGCTATTCAAAAAACCACGTCGGCTACCGCGATACCTACCTCGAAATGCCCCGGGCAAGAGGTATGGGGCACATGATGGACCTATTTGCGCGGCGCCGTGATGGTTCCGAGTTTCCGGTTGAAGTAAGTCTGAGCCCGTTTAAAACCTCCGACGGAGAGTTTGTAGTGAGTTTTGTTATTGATATAACAGAAAGAAAAAAGCAGGAAAACCGCATTATCGAGGCCAATCTTGAAATACAGAAACTGAATGCGGAACTCGAAGAACGCGTGGAACAACGCACCAGGGAGCTGGCTTTGGCTATTCAGCGTGTGGAGCAATCGCAGGAGGAAGTGATCAGAGCCCTGAAAAAGGAGCGCGAGCTGAACAATATGAAGAGCCAGTTCGTGACCATCGCTTCCCACGAATTTCGCACGCCGCTCGCTACCATCCTGTCCTCGGCATCGCTGATCGGGCGATATCCGAAAACGGAAGATGAGGAAAAACGCCAGAAACATGTACAGCGTATCAAGTCGACCGTCGCAAACCTGACTGAGATATTAAACGATTTTTTGTCCATTGGAAAACTCGAAGAAGGCCGCGTGAAAAGTATTCCTGTGCAGACGAACCTGCGCGAATTTTCTCAGAACCTCATTGAGGAGATCAGAAATCAATGCAAAGAGGGGCAAATTATATATTTTGATTACAAAGGCGCTGAGGAAGTGTGGCTGGACAAGCAACTTCTGCGCAACGTACTTTTCAATCTGCTTTCCAATGCGATTAAATATTCAGAGGCAGGCAGATCTATCTATTTAAGAATAAAAACTGGGGAACAATCGATTGATATTCAGGTAGAAGACCAGGGAATCGGTATTCCGCAAACAGACCAGCTTCATATTTTCGACCGCTTTTTTCGCGCTCAGAATGCGGGAAATACGCAGGGTACCGGGCTGGGGCTCAATATCGTTCAAAACTACATGGACCTGATGGGCGGCAAAGTCGATTTTACAAGCGACACCGGTAAAGGCACTATTTTCAATCTTACCCTACCCAATCACGCACCCGCCGGCCCGGTTATAGAAACAGACATTTAAAACGCATTCAATTGGAAACCAAGAAGATACTATTGATCGAAGACAATCCCGAAATGCGGGAGAATACGGCTGAAATTCTCGAACTGGCCAATTACGAGGTAGTGACCGCGCAAAACGGAAAAGAAGGTGTACAGCTGGCGACCAGCTACGAGCCCGACCTCATCATTTGCGATATCATGATGCCAGAGCTCGACGGCTACGGGGTATTGCACATGCTCGGAAAAGACGAGCGCACCGCCCACGTTCCGTTCGTGTTTCTGACTGCCAAAGCTGAAAAAGACGATTACCGGAAAGGGATGACGATGGGCGCCGACGACTACCTGACCAAGCCTTACGATGACGTGGAACTGTTGAATGCAGTTGAAATGCGCCTGAAAAAGAGTGACCGCCTCAAAAAACAATTCGATCGCTCGGCCGACGGACTGGACAGATTCATTGAAGAGGCAAAATCCTTCGACTTGTTCGCAAAACTTGCTGAGGACAAGAAGGTTAAGCATTTAAAAAAGAAAGAGACCGTATATACCGAAGGCAGCTACCCCTCCCACGTTTATTTCCTTCAAACGGGAAAGGTAAAGGCATATAAATCCAACGATCACGGAAAGGAATACATTACTGACCTTTATAAGGAAGGCGATTTTTTCGGGTACCTCGATCTTTTACAGGGCGAGCCTTATCAGGAATCGACGATCGCGCTGGAAAAAGCGGAAGTGGCGATGATTCCCAAAGACGATTTTTTTCAGCTATTGCAGGGGAACCGTGAAGTGGCTTCGAAGTTTATCAAAATGCTTTCGAACGAAATCAAGGAACGGGAGGAGCGTTTGCTGCAACTCGCTTACAATTCTGTACGAAAAAGGGTGGCACAGGCGCTGGTGATGCTGGTCCAACGTTACCAGGAGGATCGTACCAAGCCGTTTTCGATGTCGATTACGCGTGAGGATATTGCTTCCATTGTGGGTACGGCCACCGAAACTGTGATCCGTACCCTCTCTGATTTCAAGGATGAAAAGCTGGTCGATATGAAAGGCAGCCTGATCACCGTTTTGGAATATGACAAGCTGCTTCGGATGCGGAACTAACCGGTACTAACTCATTTTCAATGCTGGCCAATTGTGTCAGCATTTCTTTTTGAATAGCCTCAGGTTCGTTTAATAGCGGGATCAGCTCTCGGTAATAAGCAATTCCGTTGAGGAGCTGATCTTTGAATTTTGCAAAATATCTTTCCTTCTTAACATCTGCGGAACCTGCAAAGCGCTGCATATCTTTTTTCAGATAATCGACGTAAAGCCGCAGTTCGTTCATGAACATGTGCGGCCGCGGCTTTCTTGAAAGCAGATCGATTTTTCCATAAATGTGACCTACCAGTTCATCCAGTGTCAATATACCCGAAAACCAGGCGAGATTTGGTCCGGGACAAATTGCTACCGCTTTATTTTCGCGTGGATTGAGCAGGTTGTTTTTCAGCAATGCGGCCGTAGTTAGCCCATCACAAAGGCACAGCTTTTCCGTTACTTTTTCGATTTGCTCTTCTAAATTCGCCGGATTCAAAGAGCGCAACTGTTTGATCTTTAAATTCTGAAACTGCCGAGACGCAGTGCAAATAGGCTCTTTTGTGAATGTCGTATCCGAAACGAGGTAACGTTTGTGGCATGGACTTCCCGGCCGGCCTTTTGCAATGCGGTCAAGCCGCTGGCGCTCGGCGCTGCTTTTCCTGAAGTTGTTGAATAGTACTCCGAGGGGGGATGAATCGCTGACATAATAGTCCTCACTTTCCGATGCAGCCAGCGCATCCAGCGTTTCCTGATCTACGTTTGTAACCTCCGGCACGAGCAGAAAGGGACTCCCCCAGCCCGTAGCGTCGAGTTGATAATGTTGTATTAAAAAATCATTTTCAGCAGCTGTACCGATGCCTCCCTGCACGGTCACTTTTACCTTGGGAGCCTGCGGAATCTGGTATCCTTTACCAGTAAGTGCGTCGCGGTAAAGTTCAAAAAGCTCGGAACGCATTTCTTCTCGTTTCACTTTGAATTCTTCCAGCACAGGTCCCAGCAAGTAACCTTCCGTGGCAAATGCATGCCCGCCGCAATTCAGCCCGGATTCAACCCTGAATTCAGAAACCCAGATTCCTTTTTTAGCCAAAAACTTCGCTTGAATAAGTGCAGATCTGAAATCACTCACTTTGAGGATCAGCTTTTTCTTAAACTCGCCTTTCGAATCGGGAAAAAAATCTGGGAAATTCTCGAGATAGCTATATAGCCTGGGATTCATCCCGGCTGACAAAACGAGCGAAGATTGCAGGTTACTTTCCGCAAAACCACGCATAGCAGCCAGGGCGTCGGTATACATATCTCCCAGACTTTCGCCTTCCCCGTCCCTATTCACCTTATCGACCTTCGACATGATATTCACATCAATTTCCCCCTGCGTAAGCTGCGCCCGCAACCTTGCTTCGGCGGCAGTCCGCAGAGTGCTCGGCAGGCGGCGAAGCTTTTCATATTCAGCTTTCAGAGACGACGACGCCGGAAGCAGCTGAAAGTAATGGTCGATCTCGGAATTATTTTGGAATGGTGACTGGATCAAGCTTTTAAAACGCTGGTCGGCAATGCGCCTGATCAGGTTAAGGTAATCTGTGATCCGCCGGGCGCGGTAATCTTCTGTTGATTTTGAAATTGGCTCGAAATGCTCGCCCAGCTGCTTATAATAGTATCCGCGCATTCGTTCGATCAGCTCATCATCGACGATTGAGATAACGGAAGAAATACCGAAGTGAGCAACTTTTACGGGCGTATCAATGGAATATCCCAGCCCGAGAACCGGAATATGGAAGGTATGCGACATATTTTATTGGATTAGATTTAACAATCTGCATCCAAAAGTATCGCTGGCCGAATTCAAAAAAACTGACAGAATCTGCTGCGACAACTGAGAAATGTCATCATTTATCCAAAAACTCCCCGATCGCTGCCGCTGTGAATTCCGGCATTCTGCTACCCGGCCGGGCCGCGCATATTTCCCCGATACAAGCGCCGTGAATACCCGGCAGTATCAGCAGCTCCGCACGGGGAATAAGCTTCGCCGTTTCCACCGCGTGATCGATCGTGATCACATCCTGATTACCTGAAATAATGAGAGCAGGCACGTCGAGATTGGTGAGAATTTCCTCCGGCCAGTCTTGAAATGCGCGCATTCTGTCGCGGTCTTTGTCGTGCATCACTTGCAGGCCTTCCTTATTCTCAGCCACTTCGAGGTAGGCACTTTGTAGCGGCAGAGGCATATTGTCCAGCGTAGCAGTTTCCATAAATTCGAAAAATCCGGAGATCAGGCCTGCCCTTTTCCAGGTCGCTGCAACGGTTACCAATTTCCTGACCAAATGCGGGTGGCGGCTCGCAATTTGCAATACCGTACTGCCACCGTTGCTAAATCCCAGAAAATCAGCCTTTTCGAAGTTCAGGTTTTTGAGAAGACCGGCTACATCGTCTGCATCCTGCTCGAAACTAACGCCTGCTTCGCGATCACCGGTGCGGCCGTGCGCTTGCAGGTCAACAGCGATCACTTTTCTGGTTTGTGTGAAAAAAGGTAAGATGTTACCAAATGTCGTTTCGATCGTAGAGCCGCCTCCGTGCACGAGAACGAGCGGAACGTCGCCGGCACCGTGGATCTGGTAGTACATTTTAATGCCGTTAACCTGCTCGTAACCAGATTGAAATCCAAATTCGTTTTGCATAATCATTCCTATTTTAATACACCCCAGCAAAATAATCCTTATATTTTCACAGGATAATTGAATCGCTTCTAAACTATGTTAACAATCATCAGAACCTTTCACGGCTGATTTTGTACCGTTGGATAAGTCGAATTGCACCGGTCTGCGGACGGTCTCAATTTTGCGAATCTGATAAACATGTTAAAAGCCTTCAAAATGTTAAAACTATCCTTCTTCATTATCTGTTTCTCTGTTATGATCACACAGGCAAGTCCGGTTCTTTCTCCACCACAAAACGAGAAAATATTTATTTCAGAAACGGTTGATTGCGGCTCAGTCGCTGAAATCGATCTTTTTCGCCGCGCAAGACTTTGGGTAGCACAGGCTCATCCTGATGGAAAAGTCCTCGTTTCTGACAAAGAAACCGGCGATCTTGTCGTGCAGGCTATGACTAGCATTAATATCCCCCGCTCCGAATTGACTTCGGGTGGGTTGTATCAGTTCAGATATGCGCTTGTAATAGAATGTGTTAATCGCAAATATCGGGCGACAATTTACAATGTGGAACTGCTGGATGTCGGAAACGGCAAATTCAATGCGATCCGCACCATTTTGAAATCAGAAAAAGAGTTACTGGCATTTAATACGCATCTCAGTGTCAAGTTCAATAGTATACTTCATGAGCTGCGAGGGCATGTAAAAGATTACGAAGCGTTTTAAAGAAAATGGCCGGATTCATGCGAATCCGGCCATTTTTTTGTTCTGAAGTGAAATTTATGCCAGGATCGGCTTAACTACTTTTCCATGCACGTCCGTCAGGCGGTACCTGCGGCCCTGGTGCTTGAAGATCAGCTGCTCGTGATCGACACCCATTAAATGCATGACAGTCGCCTGAAAATCATGCACATGAACAGGATCTTTGATCACATTATATCCAAAATCATCGGTCTGCCCGTACACAAAACCCTTTTTTACCCCGGCACCCGCCATCCAGATTGTAAAGCTGCGCGGGTGGTGATCGCGACCGTAGTTATCGCGCGTGAGTTTTCCTTGCGAATAAGCGCCGCGCCCGAATTCCCCTCCCCACACTACCAGCGTTTCATCCAGTAACCCGCGCTGTTTCAGATCGGTGATCAATGCGGCAGAAGCCTGATCGACGCTTTTCGCCATTGTTTTAATATCGTTCGGCAAATTTCCGTGCTGATCCCAGCCCTGGTGATAGAGCTGCACAAATTTCACATCCTTTTCGATCAGCTTGCGCGCGAGCAGACAGTTGGCCGCGAATGTGCCCGGCTTGCGCGATTCTTCTCCGTATAAATTAAAAATATAGTCCGGCTCTTTGGAGATATCCATCGTTTCCGGCACGGCCGTCTGCATCCGGTAAGCCATTTCATATTGCGCCATGCGGTAATTGATCTCCGGATCAAGGATTTTTTCAAACTGCCCCTGTTGCAATTTGGCAAGTGAATTCAGCATGCGCCGACGGCTGGTACGGTCGATACCTTCGGGATTATTGAGGTAAAAAACAGGATCAGGTCCCGAGCGGAAAACCACGCCCTGGTGCACAGAAGGCAGAAATCCGTTACTCCACAACTTGGCGTAAAGCGGCTGGTCACCCGGCCTGCCTTTGGACAACAATACTACAAACGAAGGCATATTCTGATTGTCCGACCCAAGCCCGTAACTGATCCACGAACCCCATGAAGGCCGCCCGCCCTGCTGACTGCCCGTCTGGAAAAACGTCACCGCGGGATCGTGGTTGATAGCCTCGGTAAACATCGAGCGGATGAAAGTCACATCATTGACAATGCTCGAAGTATAAGGCATTAACTCGCTGATCATCATATCATGATCACCGTGCTGCGCAAACTTGTACTTCGACGCCGCGAGCGGAAAGCTGCTCTGCCCGGCTGTCATTCCCGTGAGCCGCTGCCCTTTCCTGACGGATTCGGGGAGGTCTTTGCCCCACATTTCTTCCAGTTTCGGCTTATAATCGAAGAGTTCCAGCTGCGAGGGAGCTCCGCTTTGAAACAGGTAAATGACCCGCTTGGCTTTTGGGGCGAAGTGCGGGTGGCCGAGCGGTAAACCTGCGGCTTCTCCTGCTGCCTGCACCGGCTTTTTCGCCATACTATTATCGGCATTCAACAGGGAAGCCATCGCCGCTGCGCCTAGTCCAAGGCTCGTTTTCGAGAGGAAATTTCTCCTGCTCAGTTGCTCGTGGACATGGTTTTCAAGTTCGTTGTAAAAGCTCATGCTGCTGATTTTTATCTCTTTATCAAAAATTCATCAAAGTTCATAACCGTGCTCGCCACGATGGTACTTGCGGCAACCTCAGCCGGGTTCAGCGATTTGTCAACCGGATATTCCCCGGCCGCCAATATCGATTTCACCTTGGCCGGATGCTTGCTGAAATCGCTGTACTCTTCTTCGTACAATTCTTTCAAAACCTGCCTTTCCTTTACATCCGGGGCGCGGCCGGTCAATGCAGTAAATGCGTAGGTAATCTGTTCGTCGAGCGTTTTCCCCTTTTTCAGCATTTGCTGCGCTAATACGCGGGAAGCTTCCACAAACTGCGGGTCATTCATGACGACCAATGCCTGCAAAGGCGTACTCGTTTTTTGTCTTTTTGTGACACAGAAATGTCTTTCCGCTGCATCGAAATTGAGCATCATAGGAGGTGGCGAGCTTCTTTTCCAGATCGTGTACAAGCTTCTCCGGTACAAACTATCGCCGTGCTGCTGCTTGTAAGTAACCTCGTTCCGGGTAGCGAGCGCCTCCCAAAGTCCGGCCGGCTGGTACGGATAGGCGCTCCTGCCCCCTACTTCACGCGTAAGTAACCCACTCGATGCCAACGCATTATCCCGAATCTGCTCAGCGCTCATCCGGTAGCTTGGCCCGTGGGTATACAACCGGTTTTCAGGATCAGCCTCGGTCGACTTCGCATTCGTTTTGGAAGACTGGCGGTAAGTCGCAGATGTTACGATCAGTTTTTGCATTGCCTTCACATTCCAGCCCGACTCCCGGAACGTAGCCGCCAGATAATCAAGCAGCTCCGGATGCGTGGGCAACTCGCCCTGGTTACCGAAATCGTCACTCGAAATCACCAATCCTTTACCGAAATACATCATCCAGAACCGGTTTACAGAAACTCTTGTAAAAAGCGGGTGATCCTCGTGGAGCAACCATTTTGCCAGTCCCAGCCTGTTTTTAGGGAATTCCTTCGGTATCTTGAAAAAGCTGTCCGGCGTGTCTTTTGTCACTGGTTTTCCCGGCGCATCGTAGGCGCCCCGGTTCAGGATGAAAGTTTTACGCGGATATTTTCTTTCCCGCATTACCATTACGTCAATTTCCTTATCCAGAATCTCGGTTTCGTTAGCTATTAGCTGTTGGCTTTTAGCTCTTAGCTTTTTGTATTCCTCGTCGATGTTGACAAGATAATATTCTTTTAATGCATTGAGCTGCTCCGGTTTGAGCTGAGCGGCCGGTGTTTTCAATGCATTTACCACCTCATTTTTAAAACTATACATCCCCAGCATTTCCAACGACGTCAGTGCTTTGGTATAGATCTTAAATTCATCCACTTCAAAATTCTTCGTCCGCTGATCCGAGAGCCGACCGATATTCAGCCTGTCAACATACCAGTTTGTTTTGTTCTTTCCGTATAGGATACTTTCCGTCAGCTGATCATTGTGCACGGTGATTTTCGCAGGGCGGCCATTTACGTACAATTTCAGTCCCGCAGCTTTACTCAGACCATCATAAGAAAAACCGATCTGCGTCCATTTATTGAGTGGAAATTTATCGACAGTTTGAATTTCAATCGCATTCTCCGGCCACACGTGACTCATTGTCAGCTTAATGCGGCCGTCTGCTTCGCGAAACACATTCCAGCCGCGGTACCCATTCATTACCCCATTGGATTTATGGAACAAAGAACCCGTCACGCTCGGATCGTGCAGATTCAGCCAGATACTGACACTGAAAGGTTGATTTCTTTCAAAAAAAGCAAACTTGTCTCCGAACGAAACTGCATTCTCACCAAAAATATATCTTGCTTTCCCGAGCTTGCCATTTCTGGAAGCCACATTGGAGAGGCTATCATCGCCTTCCGCTGTCGCCTTATGTTTCGGGTCAGCCAGATTTTGGAACTCCTTACCCTGCGGTTCGTCGAAAGTGAAATGTCCGACCAGATCGGTTTTTTCAGAAACCAAAGCTTTTTCCGGTTTAGCGCGTGCTGTTACCAGCCATTTCTGAAAATTCTGATCGGCCACTTTTGCATGCGCATTCAGTGCTGCTTTCTCTCTGGATAAGTTCTGGTGGATGAATTTCAGCTTTGCGTCGGCTTCCGGAGTCGGCAAAGTGATCGTCGGGCTGGCTTCTCCATTGTAAGGTATCTGCCCGTTTTCATTGTTATTGTTAAAAAACGCGTAAAGCGAATAGTAGTCTTTGTGACTGATCGGGTCATATTTATGATCGTGGCAGCGCGCGCATTCAACCGTAATACCTAGGAAAGTTTTGCCAAAAGTATCGGTCCGGTCGGCTACATAGGCTACGCGGTACTCCTCGGGCACAATGCCGCCTTCCTGACTTTGCTGGTGCATTCGGTTGAAACCGGTCGCTACGAGCTGGTCGCGGGTTGGATTCGGAAGCATGTCTCCGGCCAGCTGCCAGGTCACAAACTGATCGTAGGGCTGGTTCTGATTATATGATTTGATCACCCAGTCGCGGAAAGGCCAGGCGGTGCGCAGGCCGTCGTCCTGGTAACCGTGGGTATCGGCATAGCGCGCCGCATCGAGCCAGGGTACCGCCATGTGCTCGCCGTAATGCGGCGAGGCCAGGAGTTTGTCCACTACTTTCTCGTAAGCATTCGGGGATTTGTCGTTGATATAAGCTGTCACTTCCTCGGGCGTCGGTGGCAGGCCGGTGAGATCCAGGTACACGCGACGCAGTAATGTAGTTTTGTCCGCCTCCCGTGCCGGGATCATTCCTTTGTCTTCCAGCTTTTTAAGAATAAAATTATCAATATCGTTTTTGACGAATTTCTTGTTTTTGACCGCAGGCGCTTTCGGTTTTTCAACTTTGGTAAATGCCCAGTGCGGCTTGTATTCCGCGCCTTCTTCCACCCATTTGATCAGGATCGCCTTTTCCCGTGCTGTCAGGGAAAGGTGCGACTCGGGGGTCGGCATCAGGATTTCGGGATCTTTGGAAAGAATGCGCTGCACCAGTTCACTGCTGCCCGGCTTGCCCGGATTAATCGCTTTCAACCCGCTTTCCGCCTCTTTTTTGTAAGCTACCTCCGCCACATCGAGCCGAAGGTCGCCCTTCTGGTGATTCGCGTCCGGGCCGTGACAGGCAAAACATCTGTCCGACAAAATCGGCTTTACATCATAAGTATAGTCGACAGGCTGCACGAGCATGGACATTTCCTGCGCCACGTCGTCAGGCAGGTCGATTTTTTCGTCACAAGAAGAGAAAAACATCCCCGCAACAGAAAAGAACAGACTGTATTTCAAAAAGGATTTAGGCATGAATGATGAATATTGTGAGCGAATGCCGGCACGCGAATGCGCCTGTTAACTGACACTTTAACTAAAACAATTGTATACTAAATTAAAGGATTAATACCAATCCGCAAAGTAAGAACCCTGCGGATTGGTATTCAGTTCGCTAGTAACCAGGGTTTTGCACCAAACTGGCCTGTCCGCCCTTTGTACTGTACACAATCGCCTGTTGCGGGATCGGGTAGTACTGGTGTTTTTCTTCAAATCGCGCCCCGCTCAGGTAGGTACGCTTGTTTTTTTCTTTGTCCAAATATGCATTTAAAACGGGTATCGCAATTCCCCAGCGAACCAGATCGAAAAAGCGGTGACCTTCCATTGCAAATTCAAGCCGCGTTTCAAATCGTACTGCCTCCCGCGCGCTCGTTACGTCCGCCCAGGGCGCAGTGTATAATCCAACCACATAATTGGCAGCTGGCTTTCCATCGTCGGTCAACACGAAACCATCTGGACGCGCGGCGCGGGCGCGGATCAGGTTCACGTATCTGCGCGCCTCTTCGAGATTACCCAGTTCCACTTCGCATTCGGCGAGCCAGAGTAGCACGTGGTCGTAGCGCATTAAACGATAATTATTGGTGGTTTGCCGCGGGTTACCCGTTTTGCCCGATTCTGCCTTGCTTACAATCTGCTTTTTGGAAGAATAAGGTCCTGCATAAGATTGATCCCGAATCCAGAAACGGCCAGGATGCACGCCCCAGTCGATATACGGAATACCCCTGCGGCCCACAGTCCAGTCCACGCGTGAATCGAGCGCGCCGGTGTAAGGTTCAAATGGCGCCGAGGAAAGCAGACCTTCATCATTTTTCACATCCGAATCATTGAACGTTTTTGGCATCGGCAAACCTTTCGCATCTGTCTTGAATGCATTCACCAGATTTTGGGAACCCTGGTAAAACCCGCAGCAACCGCCAGGCCCATTAGGGTACATATAAGTAAGCTCATCGCCCTGGTTACCGCCCGATCCGTCGGCCGCAGTAACGCTATACTGGATCTCAAAAACAGACTCCGCATTGTTACGGGTTTCAGCGGCAAAATTATCGTGAAAGTGCTCCATGAGTTTGTATTTTCCACTATTAACCACCTGGATCAGAGCTGCTTTGGCAGCTGTTAAATGCGCCACGTTAGGCTGACCTTTGGGAAAACCCTGATACATGTGACATTTCCCCAGGTACGCCAGCGCAGCCCACTTGGTCGGGCGACCCGGCTGTGCCTGGTTGACCGGCAGGTTCTCGGCGGCAAATTGAAAATCAGCTTCTATTTTCGGCCACGCATCTTCCGTATTCGGTATCTGCACGCTTTCCGGATTTTCAGTATCCCAGGTTGCATCGTCGATGAAAGAGATATTCCCCCACATTTTTTTAGCCTCAAAATGATAATGTGCACGCAGGAAACGCGCCTCCGCCTGGATTTGGAGCTTTCTCGCATCGTCGAGTCCGGTCACCTTGGGCAGCGATTTCAAAACGTCATTTGTACGCGCTACGCCATCGTAGAGTGTCCGCCACTTGCCGTAAATGTGGGTATTGGTTGAAAGCCAGACGTAGCGTTCGAGGAAAGTCTGCTCCGGCTGGTCGCCTGCGTCGGAACCTTTGTAGGCATCATCAGAAACCACACTCCCGAAAATCCAGTTGGAAACTGCTCCGTGCCAGGCAGTTACGCCGCTCGTTCCGATACCGTCGAGTAAACCGTAGGCGCCTACCAGAGCACCCTCAATGCCGGCGGTGGTTAATATAATTTCAGGGCTGTATTGTCCCTGAGGTCTTTTTTCCAGAAAACTGTCCCCGCAGGAAGAGGCCAGGATCACAATTGCAAGTATGATGATTTTTTTCATGATGGGTCGATTTTAAAAACCTAGACTAAGTCCGACAATGATTGCTTTCGGGGTTGGGTACACGCCTTCATCCACACCAATCTGGCGATCGGAACCGCTGTTAAAATTGCGCAGGTTGATTTCGGGATCGAGGCCTGAATATTTGGTAAAAGTGAACAGGTTTTGCCCCTGCACGTAAAACCGTAGCTGGTCAGCGCCAATTTTATTCAAAACAGATTTTGGCAAAGAATAGCCTAACTGGATGTTTTTGAAACGCAGGTAAGAACCGTCTTCAACAAAATACGTCGAAGGCTCGCCGCTTTGCGCATCGTTTGCATCGAGTATCGGCAACTTTGCATTGGGGTTATCCGGCCGCCAGGATTCGTAAAGCATTCTAGTGGAGCGGTTCCCCTGAAATACCTCAAAATCAGTCCAATACCGCACGTGGTTGAAGATATCATTCCCCTGCACGCCCTGCGCAAAAATGGTCAGATCGAAGTTTTTGTAGCCGACATTTGCATTAATCCCGTAAGTGAAATCCGGGTGCGGGCTGCCGATGTAAGTCTGGTCCTGCGCATTGATTACACCGTCACCATTTACGTCACGGTATTTGAATTTACCGACACCCTGTGTCCGCACGCCGTTGATATAAATATTGGAATCGTAGTAACCCGGAAACTTCGCGTGCGCCTGCACTTCCTCTTCATTCTGCATAATCCCGTCGATGATATATCCGTAAAAGGAAGAAATCGGCCGGCCGGCAATGGAGCGGGTTACCGGTGGCGTACGCAGTGAAAATCCAGGCAGGAAGTCATTAGGATTCTGCGGATCCAATGCGATGATCTTATTGCGGTAAGTCGAGAAATTGACACCGAGACTGTAAGTAAGTTCGCCGTTCATGACCGCATCATTGTAATTCAAACCCAGATCAAGTCCCTTGTTTTCCAGAGAAGCAATGTTTTGGGCGGGAATTGCTGCGTCGCCGAGACGCGGATCGTAAGCTTTGGTGTAAAGTAAATCTTTGGTCTGACGGTCGAAAATATCCAGGCTTAGATCAAATTTGCCTTTGAACAAATTGGCATCGAGACCAAAATTCCAGGTAGTGGTGGTTTCCCATTTTGCTTTTGGGTTACCAAACCTGCCCAGGTCAAAACCCTGCACGTAGCCGATCGGGTTGCCGCCAATTCCATAGCCGCTGCTGCCCGGGTTGCTCTGGTAAGTGGAATAGGCATTGAAATCGCCGATCTCCTGGTTACCCGTTTGTCCCCAGCCTGCCCGTAATTTAAGGTCGGTGATAAACTCAGCGCCTGCCATGAAACGCTCTTTTGAGATCCGCCAGCCTACACTCGCCGCCGGAAAGGTAGCGTAGCGGGAAGCCGCCTGGAAACGAGAGGAAGCGTCGCGGCGGAGTGTTGCCTGCAACAAATATTTGTCCTGAAATGCATAATCCAACCGACCGAAGTACGAAAACAAAGACCACATCGAAGACGCATAGCCGCTGTTGGTGGAAGTCGCCGGGTTACCTGCGTCGATGTATCTGAGATCAATATTATCAGCAAAATAACCCTGACGGTATGCATTCAAAAAGTTACCATAAGAATCGATCGACTCGATTCCGGCGAATACATTTAAATGGTGGTTTTCGCCAAAATGTTTGTCATAAGTCAAAGAGTTGGTCCACGTCCAGGAGTAGCTGTAACTGCGATTCTCACTCAAACTATTCACATTGGTACCATGCGCCAGCTCGATCTCAACCGGCGTGTAGTACTTTCCTGCATTGGCCGTCAAATCCACCCCGAAGCTGGTTTTAGCAGTCAGGTTTTTGATGATATCGACTTCCGCGTAAGCATTTCCAAATAACCTGAGATCCTGATAACCATTGTCTTTATTCCTGACCAGTTGGCCCACCGGGTTGTTTGCATTCCCTAAATTACTTCCCAGCGTACCTGCAAAATTTCCACCAATATCATAAACCGGAATAATTGGCTGGGCGCGGTACGTATTTGACACCTGACTGGTTTCTGCATTATTACCATAGTTACCCTGCCGCTTTCCATAAGCGACCTGCAAGTTTTCGCCAATACGCAGCCTTTTTTTAATGGTAAATTCAGTATTTGCACGAATAGAATAGCGCTTGTAACCATTGTGGATCAGGATACCGGTCTGGTCAAAGTAATTGGCCGAAAAAGAATAGCGGCTAACCTCTGATCCGCCGGAAACGCCAACTTGATAATTTTGAATGGGTCCAGCGTCGAAAACTTCTTCCATCCAGTCGGTACCCTGCTTGTTGGCCTTGGTGATGGAAAATTTGGTTTTGCCAAACTGCGGATCGTTGTATCGGTTAAAACTATAATTAGCCGGATTCACGCGCGGATCCCCCTCTGCCGCTGCGTCGGGAATGATATAGTCGGGAATCACCGGCTCGGCGCCTTTGCCAAACTGTGCGTGCTCGGGGTTACCGGTAGTCGGATTGACCACATTCGCATTCTTTTTGCTTTGCCAAAGATATTGACCGTACTCAGCTGTATTGAGCAGATCCATTTTGTTAGCAAGCTTTTGAACGCCATAATAAGCATCGAAAGTGAATTTAGGCGCGCCGGATTTTCCTCTTTTTGTTGTGATAATAACAACCCCGTTTGCGGCCCTGGAACCGTAGATGGACGCAGAGGAAGCATCTTTCAGGATTTGAATCGATTCAATATCGTTCTGATTGATGGTATTGAGATTACCTTTTGTGGGAACCCCATCGATCACATAAAGTGGATCGTTATTACCCAAAGTACCATAACCCCGCACCCGAACCGAAACGCCGCCACCGGGCGTATTGTCCACCCCGACCGTCACACCCGCCGCGCGTCCCTGCAACTGTTGCGCCAGGTTGGTAGCCGGCACTTCAAGCAGTTTCTGGGCGTCGATCACACTCACCGAGCCGGTAATATCCCGCCTCGATTGCGCAGTATAACCTGTCACGACCACTTCGCTCAGCGCCTTAATATCGGACGAAAGCGTCACATTAATTACCGATCGGTTTGACACTTGAAATTCCTGAGATATATAACCCACGAAACTGAAAACCAGGACAGCCTTTTCATCGGGTACTACAATGCTATAACTCCCGTCGCCAGCCGTAATGGCACCCTGTTGCGAGCCTTTGATCACGACGCTCACGCCGGGCAGCGGCTCGTTGTTATCGCCACCCAAAACCTTTCCTTTCACCGTAATATCAACCGGATGCAGGTAAGGTAAGGGGATCGGATTCAATGCATTAGGTGTAACAAATGCCTCATCGGGCTTTTTTACCAGTATAATATATTTCCCTGAAACAGAATAGCTGATTTCCAGCGGTACCAGCAGATCTTTCAATACCCGGCTAAGCTTTTGTTTCGAAGCATCGACAGAAACTTTCTGGTCGCGCACGAGCGACGGAATATAGGAAAATTTGACCTTCGTGGTTTTTTCGAGCGTGGCCAGGACCTGCTTCAAATCCTGCTGCTGCACCTGCAACGTAACCTCCCTGTTCAGCAACTCCTGCGCCATCCCGTCGTTTGCAATGGCCAGGTTTTGGAAAAACAGGGACACAAGAAATGGTATGCACGTAACTTTCATCACAGTTACCAGATATTTAAATGGTACAGATTTTTTTTTCATAAGGTTTAGATGGATTAGGTGAAAAAGGCTGTCGGCTTTTGGCTTTCGGCCATCGGCTTTCAGGGTGGATTTAATCTTAGTTTAAAGCGTTTAAATATCGTAGCCGAGAGCTGATCGCCGAAAGCTGACAGCCTCACCGACACCCCTCACTGGTCACGATCACCTGCCCGTCGCTTACCCGGTAAGCAGCGCCTATGGTTTGGGTGATGACGTCCAGTTTGACGAAAAAAGGCTCGTGGCTGAGTTCAACCCGGAGCGAGCAATTTTCCATGACGGAGGCGTCGTATACAATCGGGATTCCGTAAACTTTTTCAAGGGCCGAGAAAATTTTGCTGACCGGCTGGTTTTCGAACACAAATCCTTCTTCGGGGTCCGTTTTGATCAATTCGAGCGGCATATTGGTGATTGATTTCGAGATCACATGGTCTTTCACCGAGAATATCGCCTGCTGATTTGGGGTAAGTAAAAGTTCGGCATTGTGGTCGCCGGGGTGGTCTATGTCTTTGATTGGCAACACCGAAACCCGCCCGCTTCGCACCAATACTTCTACGTTTGTGCTGGTTGTTCTGACCCGAAAACTTGTTCCCAAAACTCGGGTAGCAAGTCCGTTTGCATAAACAAAAAATGGATTTTGCGCATCTTTGACAACATCGAAAAACGCTTCCCCTGACAAATACACTTCCCGTTTTTTATCCCGTACAAATGCCGCTGAATAACTAATCCGGCCTTTGGGATGCAGCTTCACCCTACTTCCTTCCGGCAATGTGAGCAGCATTACTTTATTTCCTCCATTGATCACTTCCTTCAATGGGAGCGAAGTTTTGGCAACGTAACCTGAATAAGAATTTAAGGAACCTGTTTCAGCGCGGTCTGTCAATGCGTACCAACCTATTCCGAAGCCGACCACGAGCATTGCCGCGGCCGCTGAAACCCATGATTTCCACATTTGGACGGGTTGCTGTTCAGCTTCTTTGCTCGTTGTTTTTGCTAAAATGCGCTGCACCTGCTCTTCCAATTCCAAGTCACTTACTCCCGCTGAATGCGCCGTCCAGGTGCGTATCAAATCCCCGGCTTGTTGTATAACAACCTTCTTATCAGGATATTCCCTCACAATTCCTTCCCACAATTCACTAGTGGATTCGTCCCGCCGGGTAATCCAGAGCCGGAAACTGTCATCCAGTAAAAAGTCTTCCAGATTATAATCCTTATAATTTTTCATAATAAAACACCAAAGAGTCGCGATTCACAGAGGGATAATCAGCGGACAGGCAAAACATCATGGAAAAATTGAAAAAATATTTTTCCTAAGGGTCTAGCTGACAGACAATAAGTGCTAAATCAGTATGTTAGCACGAAAAATAAAGTGGAAATAGTGGCTTGCCACTTGTCGCGGAAGAGTTTCAGTGCTTGTGATAGCAGGTTGGAAACAGCGGGTCGGGAAATTGCGAGCACGTCGGAAATTTGCTCGTTGGAGAGGTTTTCGAAGAATTTTAAATGGATGATTTCGCGCTGGCGAGGCGTAAGTGTGCAAAGCACAGAGCTGATCCGACGTGTTTGTTGCGCTGAAATCTCAGAGGTAATGATCTGCGATTCGGCATTATCATCTGGCTCCATTTGTTCCTGCCAGCCTTCAAAATTGGTCAGGTGATTGGCGCGCTCCTTTTCTTTCAGCAGCCTGTTTCTCAGACTTTTGAGTAAATAAGGCCGGATCTGATCGGTATCTGCAAGAAAACTTCTCCGGTCCCAAAGTGAAGTAAAGAGATCGTAAATGCAATCGTTGAGCGTGTCGCGGTCGTGGATAAAGCGGGTACCGTATTCAAACAAGGCACGGAATTCGTCCCTGATAATCGACTCAAACGCAGCCGCATCGCCACCTTTGAATCTTTTCCAGCGTATCAAATCCTCTTGCATTGCTTCGGAACTGGGCAAGTGATTAATAAAGAGTTTAGTATTTCTTTATTAAGTCAAAAATAACCCTGAATTACTGCAAAAAATCTTCCACCAATTTTACATTTGATATGAGCTATTTAGGGCTTGGGATAATTTTTAGAAGCGTCATCAATTACCAAAACCCAGTCTTTCCCATAGCCCGAATCTGGCGGAGTGAATTTGTTAAGCACCTTATTATCAAACTGTCCCGCGCCTTTTGTCTTACCGTTTTTGGGGTCAAACCAGAATGCATTTAACTGATTTCCGGAGATTTTACCAGGGTTTACAGAAAATGGTTTTCCGGTTGAAGTGTAAATGAAAATGTAATCCTTACCTCTGGTAGCCTGAATGCGCTCGTGGGAAGCCAGGTCGTTTTCCACTATAATCGTTTGATCTGGTACCCGATCGAGGATTGGCCGCGATTCCATGAGTTTGCGCACAAATTTCATTTCCAATCCGCCGGGCAGGTCCAGTGCCTGCTGCCAGAAAACGTGCGGCCCGTTCACCGCCTCGCGGTTCGGCGCATACATTTGCCAGATATCGTGACAGCCGTAAGTATGCCCGAAAGCGCCCGCAAAAAGGTCGAGATAGGCGGCTTTGCGGACGTCGTATGCATTGGAAGTACCCAGTTCTTTGGCATTAAAACAAACCGGGTGGTCCTCATAAATCGGCTCGCCGTCGATTACCGGCTTGATCGGCTGCCGGTCGTAGGCACCTTTGATAT
Organism: Dyadobacter sp. CY343; assembly: GCF_021390335.1. Classification (GTDB taxonomy): domain Bacteria; phylum Bacteroidota; class Bacteroidia; order Cytophagales; family Spirosomataceae; genus Dyadobacter. Next base: position 678,964 of record NZ_JAJUXK010000003.1, read on the forward strand.
TATCATAAACCGCCGCGTCCCGGCAATGCCCGTTCTGGAACATATTGAAATCGAACCAGTTGTCGTTGTGAAACCATTCACTTGCACCTTCTTTGTTCGGCTGTGGGTGGTAGGTCATCATTACCTTATCGGCCCCGCCGACACCTGCGGTAATGCCCGCAGCCATGGCGCGCCATATTTCCACGTCTCGTGTACCAGCGCGCGGGTTACGGTCGCCGCCCATTACCCAGATGATGTTTTTGCGGTTTTTGTAGCGGTTACCCAGCCATTTTCCGTAAGCTTCTGCATTGGCCTCGTTGAAAACTTCCGGCCCTTTTCCCCAGGTCGACTTAAAAACCTTATCGCCCCAGGTCGGCAGGAAACCTATATTTAGCCCAACTTCCGCCGCTTTGTCGATGATGAAATCGACATGCTTAAAATAGGCTTCGTTCGGAGTGGTCGGGTCGTTTTTCAGAAGTGGCTTGTCTCCGTAGGGATTGGGCACTTCCAGCCCGTCGAACTCGGCAAGTGCCACGGCCTGGATTACCGTAAAACCCTGGGCGGCGCGCTTTTTCAGATAATACTCCGCATCCTCGCGATCAAGCCGGTGAAATAGCTCCCACGCTGTATCGCCCAGCCAGAAAAACGGCTTGCCTTCCTTTAATATATAGCGCTTATTGGGGCTGACAGTGAATGTTTGCGCGAATGCATTTACACAAAAAAGAACCAAAAGCAGCGTACTGCAGAACCTGGATAGCCTCATGGTGACAGTGAAAATTTGACGGATATAAGAAAGTAAGTACCCAGCAAGCGAGGTATACTATATCTGCTGATCCCGGCGCTTAAACAGACCAGGGAATATCCTGGATATTATGCCAGCCGTAACCGTTTGCATGAGCACCCACTAGGATCGGGAATGTGACCGCAGCAAGCCAGGAGCACCAAAAAAAACGTTTCCAGCCAGCCGTAATTTCGAAATCAGATTTTGGCGTACGGCCCGTTTCCTTGGAAACTTCATATACATTGAAGAGGAAATAATACAGAAAAAATGCAGGAACAAACATAGTTAAAATGACGAGAAAGCTGCTTCCGCCTTTAACCAGTTCTACCTTATCGAGCAGAATCGAAATGAATATCATGAATCCGAAACAAAAAAACCAAATTCCGGCGGTAAGCTGTTGTAATGCCCTCACCCACGCAGAATCGGGCGGCATACCTTTGGTTTTTTGATGCAAATAGAAGCAGGTATAGTAATATCTGTAAACAAATTCCATCATTGTCAGGCACTTTTAGCATGCTTTCGAATTGGTCTTTCAATTGATAAAAGACTTCGATTGTCGTTTTTTCACTATGTTTAAACAAAATAGAACTATTAAGTAGGTTTGTTAAAATAATATATATGAAAATTACTTTTTTACTGGCTGTTTCTTTGTTCGCAGCGACATTTCAGCCACTTTCTTCGAAGTTGGACGAAAAAAATTTTGAGAAAAATGAGACAGAACTTCCTGGAAAAAACAAGGCACTTCCACGCATTGCGATTGCGGGACTTGGCATTGAATCCAGCACATTTTCGCCTGCGTCGACAACCGAAGAAGCATTTCACGCGAGATACGGAGATCAGGTTTATGCCGCCTACCCTTTTATGTCAGCAGATTCTGGTATTCGTGCGAAAGCGACCTGGCTGCCTGCGCTGGTTGGGAAATCGCTGCCCGGAGGCGCAGTGACCCGCGAAGCTTACGAATCGTTGGTGAAACAGACGCTGGAATTGTTGAAGAAAAACGGTCCGTACGATGGGATGTTCTTCGATATTCACGGCGCGATGAGCGTAGTCGGGCTGGACGATCCGGAGGGTGATTTCATCGTGCGGATCCGGGAAGTAGTGGGCAAAAAAACCGTGATCTCAACTTCAATGGACTTGCATGGAAACGTATCCTGGCGGCTGGCGCAAAACACCGACCTGATTACCTGCTACCGAATGGCGCCGCACGAAGATGCGATGCAAACCAAGAAAAGAGCAGTTACAAATCTGCTTTCCAGGCTCGAAAGCGGAAAAGGAAAACCTGCATATAAAGCCTGGATACCAATTCCTGTCCTGCTTCCTGGCGAAAAAACGAGTACCAGAATAGAACCCGGCAAACGCATTTATGCAGCTGTAACGCCGGCTTCTTTGCAAAAAGGTGTGATTGACGCGGCAATGTGGGTTGGTTATGCCTGGGCCGATGAACCGCGAAATCACGCAGTTGTAATGGTAACCGGCGACGATAAAAATGCAGTGACCTCAACCGCCGAAAAACTGGCGAAAAGCTTTTGGGACGTCAGGCGGGAATTTGAATTTGTAGCACCGACCGGCACATTGAAAGAGGCGCTCGATAAAGCTGTTACCAGCGACAAAACGCCATTTTTTATAAGCGACTCAGGCGATAACCCGACTGCCGGAGGCGCGGGTGATGTGACCTGGACCATTACGGAGATATTGAAACGGCCAGAATTTCAGGGAGAAAACGGCAAGTCACTAATTTATGCTTCCATTCCCGGCCCGGAACTGGTTGCAAAGGCGGTGGAAGTGGGTGTTGGTGGAAAAATTGATGCATTAGCAGGTGCCAAAGTAGATTCCCGTTTCGCCCCGCCGATCAGGTTAGTGGGTACTGTAACGGCGATCGAGCATGGTGACAGGAATGCAGAAACGGAGGTAGTAGTGAAAGTGGGTAATGTAAGTGTAATTGTGACCAAAAAACGCAAGCCTTATCACAAGGAAGCGGATTTCACCAGGCTCGGCCTTACTCCCCGTAAGTCGGATGTAGTAGTTGTCAAAATCGGTTATCTCGAACCTGAATTGTACAGTATGCGCGCTGACTGGATATTGTCATTAACCCCCGGCGGAGTAGATCAGAATCTGGAAGGTTTGGATTACAAGAGAGTAAAAAGACCGATTTTTCCATTGGATAAAGACATGAAAGAACCTGACTTGAAAGCCAGGCTCGTCCCGTCTTCGGATACTATTTGAGTCAATTATTGAACCGGAGAATCAGGCGGCGGAATGGTCGCCTGTTTCTCTTCAGTTACAGAAATTACCTCCTTGTGGTCGCGCAGTTTGCCTAAAACTTCTTCATCTGCATGGCCGGTTATCACACCAAATTCAAACAGATTGGTAATGGTAAGCCCCTCTTCACACAGCTCGTCGGCAACAGTCCGTAGGTTGCTCAGGTAGGTTTCTGAAATGGTTATGACAATGCTTTTCATACGATCTGGTCGACAGGTGCCTGTGATAAGCCCACTCCTACATCCATGTTTGAAACAGCCAGCCTTTTGGCCAGCTTACGTAACTCGCTCATAACCTGGTGCGGAGTCCAGTTGGGATATTTCTCCCAAAGCAATGCAGTAAGCCCCGCAACGTGCGGCGTCGCCATACTTGTGCCTGAAATAGTCCGGTAGCGCATTGGCATCGGCCAGCTGGAATAGATCTCGACGCCCGGCCCGGCAATATCCACTTCGCCGCTCGGATTAATACCCCGGTTAGAAAAATCGGCTACATTCAAGTTAGAATCCACTGCCGCCACTGCCAGAATGGACGGACAATCGGCTGGACTACCGACCGGGCTGAATTGGTTCATAGACCGCCTGCTCTCGTTCCCTGCCGCCGCAACCACAACAGCGCCTTTTGAATTGGCATATTGCGCCGCTCTCTCGTAGGCCACATCGTAACTTTGACCAGGGAAAACCCGCGAGCCCAATGACATCGATATTACCTGACAACCGTTGTCAGCGGCCCAGGTAATTCCGTTCAAAATCCACGCCTGCGCGCCGCTGCCTTCATTACTCAGTACTTTTCCTGCGTAGATGGAAGCATTTGTGGCCACCCCGTACCGCATTCCATTTACATCTATATTGCCAGCCGCACTGCCAATGCAGTGCGTCCCGTGACCGTGCATATCCTCCGCAGTTTCATCAGGAACGAAAGAGTTGGTAACCACATTTCTAGACAAGAAATCCGGGTGGGTAGCGTCGAAACCGGTATCTAAAACGGCGATTTTCACTCCATTTCCGGTATATCGGGAAACCATCGCCTGCGTCACGTCGATTCCCCAGGTGGAAGGGATATTCATAACAGCCGGCATTTCATCTGGCACATATACGATTTTTTCGGGTTCAATAATATAGCCCGGCCCGGCCGTTTCGAGGATCTTGATCTGCTCCTCATTACCGCCTACGAGCGCAATTCCCAGGTCTTCGTAAATCAATGCATCGGCGTCGCCGATCTGCGTTTCGTCAATAGGTGCACTCGAAAATTCACGGGTATTCGCGACTGACAAGCCGCATTCGGATTTGAAAAAGCTCATGGCGCGGGGTGATCCCGAAACGCCCTCTCGAAAAATCACGAAATACCGGCCGGTGTAAAGCGGCTTTTCGTCCTTATTCTTGTCGTAAACGTCTTTTACAAACTTTTCAAAAGACAAAATGCGCTCGGTATTGTCGGTAAGGAACGTTTGTTTACCTAAAATCGGCTTCTTCATGCTTATATCGTTAAGGTTTCCACAATCAATTGGTACGCGGACTGGTTTATAAAAACCATTGAGTAACAATCCTATACCAACGCTGCTCAAATTCCGCGAGCAAATACCACTGTTAACTGTCAGCCACGGTTTTCACTGATTCTGTTGGTTATCCAAAGCAGGAACAATGCATTGAATATCAGCGTAAACGGAATTACAGAAAGGTTTTTGAAGAAAAGAATGATTACCCATTCTGATGATTGTGCTGAGATAATTTCATTGCTTTTTAATTTAGCAAACAAGCAGGTTTGGTAAGCTGCGTAGTCGATCAGCAAATTGGTGACCCAGGCAATGAGCAGGTAAATGATCATATTAGTCAGCAACTGTGCCCAATCGCGCCTCATTTTCTCCCTCGCAATTACCCAGTTTTGCTTCCACGCCCGCCTGCTGGATGCGATCTGTATTGCTCTCAATGCCCCTATTTTAACGTTTGTGAGACCTAATGCATATATGAAGATCAATATGCGGGCAGACTGAATACCAATTTCAAGGACCAAATGCAGCGATTGCGAAATGGGTCCGAACGCTTTTAATTGCGCAGAGCGGCCCAAAGCGGCGGCCATTCCCAGCGCAAGTATGATCAAATAATGATTTTTAAAAAACAGTACCGACTTTACGATCCATGAAAAATTATTGTGATTGTACAAAGATGTTTTCATAGCGGCTTTTCGGATTAAGTTGGCGTTTTAAATACATATCAACTTAAACTTTGAAATTCCCTGACGCAACAACTTTGTGATGAGAGGATCCTTAGCGGCTAGATTTCATTGCTTTAACTTTTTTCAGTGTGCTATCGTTCAACATCTCTTCGTACTCCGGCGACTCCCTAGCAATGACCGCGATTTTACCTTTTTCATCATTGTGTATTCCCCAGCCATAACGCTTGGTCAGCGGTGAGGCGCGCATGCAGGCTTGACCTTTGGAAAAATACTGGCTACGGGCACCTTCCAATTCAGCTTCTGTCAAGTCATTTTTTTCCGCATATACCTGAAAAAGCACATCGTCGGAAGTGAACTTGTAAGGATTTTTGCTGATCAGATCAAACTCAATATTCGCCACGGTTCTCTTATCACCTTTCACGGGCGGTTTCTCAGCGGCAGGCACCGGACAATCATCGGCTACTTCAATGAATGTGTTTTCGTAGTTTGTCGTATGCTCTTTCATTGTGTTAAAGGTTTTTTTCAAATCTAAAAGGTGCGGGTGACAACGGTGTGTCAGGAGCATTACAATTTCCCTGATTTCTTCAACACCAAACCTTACTCTTTCCGAAAATCGAAAACGCCTCCGCCCTGCCGCAAAATCATTTTCTTTTCGGTTGGATTAAACTCCATTACCAGCCCGGCTGCGTCAAATTTGAACTTGTGTTTGTCGGTAGCTTCCAGTGTGAATGAAGGCTGGCTGGTCGCTTGCGCAGTGAGTGAGGTGCCTGATTTAGTGATGGTAATCTTAATTGGGATCTGATTACTGGCATAAGTGCCAACATATTGATCCAAATCGGCTGGTGCAGGGTTATAAACTTTGAAATCGGGTATCTCAACGGGCTTGCCGAAAATTGCATTCAATACATTGATCGTGATGCTGTTCAGTATGATCGCGCTACCGTTTGTAACTAATGCAAAAGCAATTTTCTGTTCAGGGAAATAGCCGAAAACAGACTGAAAACCGTCAATACCACCCGTGTGGCCGAAGCTCATTTTGTCGTAGAAAGGGATCAGAAAAAGCCCCATTCCGAAATTTTCTTTCAACGTTTTCATTTGCGTCAAACTCTTTTCGGAAACCAATTTCCCGCCGAAAAGTGCGTCCGCAAATTTCGTCAGATCTTCCGGCGTAGAAATTACCGCCCCCGCACCCATTGGAATCGACATATCGGTCTCCGACTGCTTTACCCATTTGTCCTGGTATTTATACGAGTAGCTCTGATTCTCCGCCAATGCGATTTTCCCGCCCATAGCCGTGTTTTTCAGACCAACCGGCTTGATAATGTGTTCATTGAGCAGCGTTCCCAGCGGTTTTTTATACAACTTTTCGAGAATAAACGACAGTAATACGTAGTTCGAATTGCTGTAAGCTGCTTTGCTATCCGGTTCAAAGTCACTCCCTGCTTTCGCGATCAGGTCTATCATTTCCTGTTCGCTCTTTTTGATCGTATTCCATTTCTCGTAGTCGGGCGCATTGGTAAAATTGTGGATACCGCTCCGGTGGTTCAGAAGTTGCGCTACTGTGATCTTTCCCGCATTTTTGATCGTCGGAAAATACTTTTCTATCGTTTGCGTCAATGTAATTTTATTCTCCTCAATCGCCTTGAAAACGAGTACCGCAGTGAAGGTTTTTGAGATTGAACCTATACGGTATTTCGTATTTGAATTCGCCTTTTTCTGCGTTTCCACGTCGGCATAACCCACTGTTTTACTGTAAATAAGTTGGCCGTTTTGAGAGATCGCGGCACTGCCCATAAACCTATTATTCGTTTCGAGGGCCTGGAAATAAGCGTCGAGCTTTTCCTTGTCCAGGTTTTGCGAATGGACGGTATTGAATGCTAATACTGTGATTATCAGGGAGTAGATCTTTGCGATCATATTTTTATTGTATTTAAATTCGGAAAACTGTCCGGTCAGTTGTCGGCGGTGGCCAGTAGTTCAGTCAGGATCGCTTTCAGGTATTGTTCTTTTTGTTTCACATCTTCGACGCTATTAAATATCGCCATTTTCCGCCCATCCTTGAAATCACCTTCCAGCAGTCCGCCGGCATTGGTCACGCTGGTTCCCCGCAAAAAGATCAGCCGCACCGAATCCTGCTTGAACAAGTTGAAATTGACCAGGTAACGCTTATATTCTTTCGGATTAAAAGGCTGCATGGGACCGGTATAATAAAAGGTCGGGGTATTCCAGTAAATGCCTTCCCCTATTGCGTCACTCGTTGCCAGGATTACTTCCCGCAAATACTGAACCGTTGACGCAAGCGGATGTTGCAGGTTTTGCAGGAACCCCGCTACTTTTTCGGGCTCGGACACGCCGGCTGTCAGACCATTTTCTTTTTTCATTGAGTCAATTTTTTAACTGCATAAACAGCTGCCCACTTTGTGATATTAAAATACTCAGCACGGCGACCAATACTCCATTTTTACAAGCTTGCCCCGCTCAAAAATGAACACCACCCCGTCGTCGCTATCCTTACTTTGCAAGAGAACAGTATTCCTGTTCGGGCCGTTTTCAAACAAACCTTCCACGTCGCTGCCGAAAATGGTGATGAACTGCGCTTTCGTCGTAAATCCATTCAGAATCTCTTTCTGGTAAATGACAGCCGTTTTACCCGCCGCATCAAATACCACATTTTCGAGCATAAAGTCTTCCTTGTCGCTGCCAATAAAATTGAAGTTTTTATACGCAAGCTGGTAATAGGGCCCTTTTTCCTGTTCCGCAGAATAAGCGCCGCATTCATAATCTGTCGGAACAATTTTGCCCTGACCAAATTTGCGAATGACCGCCTCCTTCTTTACAGGAAAATTGAGTCCGTTGAAGGTGATATTCTTAGTTGAAAAATCAGACTTTGCGGTAAAGCCTGACAACGAGAGCAGCATTACGATTAACCCTATTCTTTTCATGGCCAACTAAATTACAATATAGTAAATGAGTGTTTGCCAAATATAGAGGCTATCGGTTACACTGGCAACATCATATTGAAGCTTCCAATATTATCCTTTTGAAAGGGTAGAAAACGGGGCACTTCGTAAACCGGGCGGCTAGTCGATTTTTATATTCAGAAGTGAAATTTTCGCGCAGGTCACCTTCCAGTTTTTCAATGTAGGGAATCATTGCCGTGCCTGATACCCAGTCGAATAATGCATTCGCATCCTGCAATACCAGCGGATAAATCTTCTCAAAAACCGTCATCGTGCGGCACCGGCCTTCGAATAAAAGCTGGGCATAGTCTTCAATATCCAGCACCGGCGAAGTGCGCGTCCAACCATTTAATGCTGATCGAAAAGGTTCTTCGGCAGCGAGCTCATTGAGCATTTGATTGGAAATATTGTGATGTTGAGCGGGAAGCTGAATTACTAACTGGCCACCGCTTCTCACTTTGGAAACGATTGTGGGAATAAGTTCGTGGTGATTGTTCACCCATTGAATAGCCGCATTGGAAAAAACAAGGTCCCATTGCTGGGAAATCTCCATTTGCGCTTCAATAGATCTTTGTGCAAAACTAAGGTGTGTTTTTTCATATGCTTCGTATTCGATCAGCATTTCAGAAGATGAATCGATCCCGAATACCTGACTGTCAGGTAGCTTATCGGCCAGTTTCCTGGTCAGCTCCCCTGTCCCGCATCCGAGATCGATCACTTGAAGGCCCGGTTTTACTTTAACTAAATCAAGCAGATCATAAAAAGGAGCAAATCGCTCCGACTTGAATTTATTATAAGTCTCCGGATTCCAGGCCATTTATTATTGCTGTTTTTGTTTCTTTTTTACTTGCTGATCGACAATTGCGCCGGTACCAACACCTACGCCAGCTCCGATCAAACTACCCACCAGGGCACCTTCTGCTCGGTTTTTATTGATTATTGCACCGGTAACTGCACCCGTTCCAGCTCCTACTACCGCTCCTTTGGCTTTATGATTCCACTTCGACTTTTTCTTGGCAGGAGTCGCTTCGGATGCGTAAACGGTTTGAGTTGCCTGTTTTTCTTCGCGGGTTTCTTCAATCTCGCGCCGCGCCATTACAGTGTTCATCGAATCCACAATTGCCTTTTTTTCCATAGCAACCTTCATGGAATCGATCGTCGCCTGCTGCGCTTTCAATGCAGCTTCGTGTTTCTTCGAACTGTTGTCACACGCGGTAAATACACATGCCGCGAGCAACATTGAAACTGGTAATTTCATTTTTATATTGGATGGTTCTGAGAGGATGTGATCTAAAACTATGCCAGGTTATAGCCACCCGAGTTGCCACTTACGGCACCAGAAATAACAGCGATTATCCGCTTATACTGCTCCTAATTGGCTTCTGAGCGGTCTCACATGATGAAAATCTCTACACCTGCGGAGCTAAATGAATTTGACCAACCTTTTACGATACCTATTTACATAATCATAAAAAATAGTATTTTAGTGGGGAAAAAGTCATTCGTAAAACCTTTGCAGTTAGACCCTTAGCTATGAAAAACTTCTCCCTGATCTTTACGCTCGCGCTTTTTGTATTTTCCTGTAAAAAGGATAATGTCGATCCGTCTGTACCCGCCGACGCGCTGACCAAAATTACTGTTGATGACAAGCTGCACGAAAGTTTTGAATATGCAGATGGAATGCTCGTCAAAGAAAACAGATTTGGCTCCTGCGAAACGCCTTATTCTATTGTCAATTACAAGTACCAATCGGGCCGGTTGAAATCGGTGGAAGCTTCGGCGCGCGGACTATATTCTTCCTATTCCGGCGCTATGTGTGATCCCAACGGGACTTTTGACAGTTACAAAAGTGAAGTCGAATACGATAGCGAGGGGCGCGTGAGCAGAGTTGTGCGCGACAAATCGACAACCGAGTTTGAATACAAAGGAAGGGAAGTGATCGAGAAAATTTCCTACGACCAGGGCACCGGCGCCAGGATTCATAACCTTAAATTCGATGAAAGGGGGAATTTAATAGAAGCAGAAACGCCCGATCCTGTCAATGGCGGTATTATCCGCTATGAATATGACAACAAGATCAACCCACTTCATGAACGCAATATGGCCAGCGGCTCCGGCTACGCATTCAGCGGTCCAAATAATCCAATCAAAGCCTTCGATGCCGCGGGTAACCTGTTATGGGAAAGAAAATTTGAGTACAATGAAAAGGATCTACCGACAGTTTGTGTGGAAAGTAATGGGGTGGCGTATCGGTATCATTATGAGTAAATTATAGATTATTACTTCTGACTTTCCAGCGTATTCTTGCCTACATTATAAGCATATACCGACGCTGGAATGAACTGGATCTGGATATCGTTTGATTTCTTTAATCCCGTTTTATCAATAGTAGTCGCAAGCGCTTGATTAAGACCATTTTCCTGACAAAATGAGGTCAGGCTTTTCAGTTCGTTTGGAGCTTCAAAATAGCGGTTGCTCCATTTGATTTCGACCGCCCAATTCGGCTTGTTGTTCTTTCTGCTGATACTTACCAGATCGACCTCGCCGTTTTTCCAACGACCATAATAAGGAATAAAGGAAGTCCGCTGCATCCATTGACTGAAAATTGCAGTTTCCACAATCGCGCCCATACCATCGGCCTCGGCGGTTAAAGGCGCAAAAAGTGCACTACGCAGGGAAGGATTAGTGAGGTAAATTTTAAAGAAATTCTCCCTCTGAAACCGGCCCGCTTTCTGATCCACGCGCTTGACCAAATGCACCAGGAAAGCGGCTTCCAGATACGTCAGGTATTGTCGTAAAATAGTTTTTTTCACACCACTTTTTTTACTCAATTCATCAATACTGCATTCCTGGCCGCTATTCCAGGCAATGGTTGTAAAAAGGGAGTTAAGCTCCTGCACATCCTGGATACCGTATAATCCGGGCAAATCGCGTAGCAACACTTTGTCGATAATATCCGCGCGCATAAACCGGCCCGGGTTACCCTGTATCTCCTCATTGAAAATCACTTCCGGATAACCTCCGAAGTTGACATACTCAATGAAATGTCGGTTCAGTTCGGTGATATTGCTCGCCGCTGAGAATGCGCCAATATTACCTTTCCAGTTGATCGTGTCAGGCCGGATCAGCTGAGCCAGATCTTTCAGATGAATGTATTCATGGAAAGTGAGCGGGGGCAGCATAAAATCAGTGAAACGGCCAGCTCCGCTTTCGTTGCTTTTCAATTTCAAGGCAGCCGCCGCAGATCCGCTGGCGATGAATTTGGTTTGGTGAAAAGTATCGACAAGCGTTTTGAGATGTACTTCCCAATCTTTCAGATACTGAATTTCATCATATATAATGTACCAGCCAGAATCATCTGCATTGCCCGATGCTTTTTTTGCCATCGCAAAAAGGTCGCTCAACGGAATGTTATTGTATATGGGCGTTTCAATGGAAGCATACAAAATCTTCGTTGGCGCAACTCCATCACGGATAAGTTGCTGAATCGTGTGATACAGCATCACCGTTTTACCAACCCGCCTGGGGCCCATTAGTACAGCTGCACGGTGAACGGTAGTATTTTTGATTAATGGATAAAACAGGTCGAAGTAAAGCCGGGGTTTGAAGGAAGCATAATACGCATCCAACTTTCCTGTGGTCCACCACGGATTTTCAAACTGCAAGCGTGCGATTATTTGAGTCTCTGAAAATGGGTATAAAGCCATATATTCCTATAATTGGTAAAATAAGCTCTCAAAAATAATCTTATTTTACCAAAAAACGTCATATAAGAATTTTTTAGTGAAAAATAAACCATATTTTCCTATTTCATTTCGCTAGTTCTTATCCCGCAAATCTTCCAGCTTCTTCCGCGTTTCTTCATTTTCCTCCATAGTCAGCGACTTCTCAAACTGTGCTATTGCGCCAGCTTTGTCGTTTTGGGCTGATAAAAAATCACCGTAAGAGTCGAATACATTCCAGCTGGTCGGGTAATTGACCGTATTCATTTTGAACAATCGCTCCGCAGTAATGAAGTGACGCCGTTGCATCGCCTCGTATCCCATTGAATTCACCATTTCCTCGGGCGGCAGCACTTTGTAGCCCATTTGTTTGGAGACATTTGCGTAGTGTTTTACGATTTTGTCGGGCAGTCTGGTGGTATTGCTTTCAAGATCGGGCGCGGTCAGTTTCATTTGAAATGAATTGAAAATAAATCGCAGTCCGTCGTATTCAGTGATAAGTGGAGCAGAACTGTGGGTATCGTCAGAATAGAACTTGCTCTTGTAGCGCAGCCCATTTTGCGGATTTGCCTTAATATGTTTGTCGAGAGAAATGATTGAACGGATATGTTTGGAGTCCGAACTGGTGTCCGCCGAAACGGTCGCGAATCGCATAGTTTCGCTCATCGTGTTTGCAATGCCCAGATACAACGACACTCCGCTATATTGCTGCGAGGAGAATGCCTTTTTAGTCGTTTTCAAAAAATTCATGTGATCGTACCACATACTCGGATCAATGCAGATATAGGAATTGAAAAGCTTCGGCCGCGTATTTAATGCATTCATCACCACCAGACCGCCAAACGAGTGACCTATCAACATCTTATAAGGTGCAGTCGGGTAAAGTGAGTCAATATGCGGGATCAGTTCCTTTTCGATAAAAGACAGAAAAGCATTCCCGCCGCCCGTATTCCTGGAATATGCGCTGTCCATGAAAGGAAGATCGTCGACAATGCGCGTGGGGGTCATATCCCGTCTGCGCTGTGTGTTTCGGATACCCACAATGATCATTTCAGGAACCGCCGTATTTCCATTTACTGAGCTCAATTGCTGGATCATCCCAACAACTGAATTAAAATGTGCCTCGCCATCGAGTACATAAGCGACCGGGTAGCGCTTTTTGGAATACAAACCATCACCACCGTTGGGCACATGCACCAGGATGTTCCGGCTTTCACCCAAAATAGTGGAATGAATGCTGTCGATTTTACCAATGACAACCCAATTTTTATCCTGTGAGAAAGCGAAATAAGGAGCTATTAATAGAAGTAAGAAGAAGAAGGATCTCATGAAAAAGTTCGAGTATGTATCAGATTCTTATATAAGTCTGTGATTGGAAAATTTACTATTCAAACTGGCGGCACTTAGTGGATTCTTTATGCATTGCGCCAATATGCCGCAGGAATGCCGCTATCAATTCGCCTTACTGAAATCTAGATTTGCCCAAAACATGAACACAATGAGCCAAACAAATATCTCGGATCAAATCAGGAGCCTTCGTAAAAGCAAGGGTCTCTCTCAGGAAGCGCTGGCAGCAAATGCCGGGATCAATCTGCGCACTTTGCAGCGCATTGAAAAAGGAAGTGTAGAGCCGCGTGGCGAAACGCTGCGAATGCTGGCGCAGGCGCTGGACGTTTCCATTGAAGAGCTTGCTACCACGACTGTCAGCGCGACGGTGCCGGTTAAGGAAGATTCGGGCTACTTAAAGCTGATGAACCTTTCGGCACTGACCTTGTGGTTTATCCCGCTGGGCAACGTATTTATTCCGCTGGCAATGTGGATTTACAAGAAAAACCAGATCCAGGGTGTAAGAGAATTGGGCAAACGCATTCTCAATTTCCAGATCGCCTGGACGCTAATCACCTACGGCCTGGCTTACCTAAGCATATTCTCTACATTCACGGGCACTTTTACGATGAACCCATTTGCGATGCTACCGGTGATGTTGACCCTTTTTGTGGCCAATACTATTTTCGTCATCTTCATGCACAGAAAGATCAGCCGCGAGGAAAAAAATATATATGGAAATGAAACAGCAAACCACCAGGTTTCGGCGTAATTTCAACGATAAACTTCACTACGTAATACGCTATACGCAGCAAAGTTTGAGTAGAAATTCAGGGATATAATATCGCCTAACCCGATACGCCGAGCTGTAACGCTCCATCTGACACATAGCTCGTAAGGATTACGCCGGTCGTCGAAACAGCATGTTTTGTTAGTTTAAAATTGCCAGGAACGGCGCCTTCCTGAAAAAGCTTCTTCCCTTTACCCAAAATAACCGGGTGGATGAAGATATTCATTTGATCAATCAATCCTTCCCGTAACAGGGACTGTATAAAATCAGAGCTGCCCCACATGTGCAGATCAATTCCGTCGCTGGCTTTCAGCGCTTTAATCTGTTTAATGGTGTCGCTATTTAATAAGATTGTATTCTGCCAGCTCGCTTCTTTCAAAGTCCGGGTAGCGACGTATTTGTTTACCTGATTGAATTTTTCGGCAATCGGGCCAGTCTGATTCGGCCAGTAAGGCTCCCAGATCTGATAAGTAAAGCGCCCGAGCAGCAGATCGTATGACTGTCCCATGATTTCAGTCAAAACCTGATCCGTAATATCGTCGGATTTTTTGGCGACCCAGCCACCGAGCTCAAAGCCGCCGGTTGTGTCTTCGTCGGGCCCGCCAGGTCCCTGGATCACTCCGTCCAGGCTCATAAATTCATTGATGATGATCCTTCTCATATTGATTCAAGGTCAGAGATTAAAAACTTAATTACCAATGCAAGTACGGAAATACACGCGCTTTGAAAGCGGTGTAAATCCGTCACTTGCAAGGGGCTTTTGCGACAAAATCTGACTGTGATCAGCTCAATAAAAGAACTGCTCGGAAATGATTTTTCCGTCCTGAACTTCGTACATCATGATCTGGTTCATCTGTACCCTTCCGAAATCCTGCAAAGTAATGTCAGTCTCCCTGGCTACCGCGAAATGGTTGCCGGAAACGATCGGTGCGGAAGTGTAAGCCCGGTGTCCCGCCGTAATTTTTGCGATAAACTCCTCTCCCTTCTTCCGCACATTTGCCCGCCCCTCGGCATAACCCAAATACGGCGAATGCGGCGGATCGGTACTTTTTACATCATCCGAAAAAAACTCATCCTGAATCTGAAACCATTTCTCCTCCTGCGCCAACTCATGATAACGCGCCGCAACTTCCTGTGTAGTCATTGTTTTTTGTTTGATTGTTTAGGTTAAAATGCTGCAATAAGTCGCTGACAGAGGTGTAAGTGACATATTCAACAGCTGAATAGGGAAAGCGAAAATGATATTGGTTTTACTTTTGTGTATGGCCCTTCGACCGCCCGGCGGCCCGGTGCGCTCAGGGTGACAAAAACAAATAAGCACAGCACAATAAGCAAAAGCGCACGTAGGCCCGGGAAAAAAGAACAATTCAAACAAAAAGCAAAAAGCGCGCAGGCCCGGCGAAAAAGCGGGGTGCGCGTTAGGATTGCGCGCAGAAGCTTTTTTTCGCCTTGACCTTTTTGGTTCTTTTTGTGTCAAGACAAAAAGAACAACCGCCGGAGGCAAGCGCCTCCAAATTCCAAAAAGCCAAATCTAGCCAGCCAAAGCTGAAAGTCAAATTGAGCTAAGAAAAAGCCTTTTGCGAAGAACGCCGCTTCCGAACCGGCACTAGTTCGGGCTCCTCCACCCCATTTAAAGTAATCTCCAATTTATCCCCAAAACACCTCACAGTAACTTCATCCCCACAAGCAAACCCGGCATCAAGCAGCCACTTCCCACAAAGCCTGATCTCGGGCATTATTACATATTCATCCCAGGCGCGCGGCAGGTATTTGCTGTAAACAGTTAGGTGTCTTTCGGAGAGTTGGGGAGATTTTTTTTCGTGTGTCATGGTTTGTAATTTTTGCTAGGCAATATTAACACAGAAAAAATTGAAAATGAAAATGCTAGGATTTGTAAGTAGTTGTTTTACAATTGCTTAAAAATGAAAAGTATGATGTAATACGCTAATTATTTTACATAGAATGCTAAACAATTATAGTTTCATGTAATATTTGAGTACGTAAAAAAACTTTAAGTTTTCTTGAATTTTGCCGGAAGCAACTCTATCTGATCTAGCTTTTTGAAGGTTAGTATTCGGGAGTTGTTGGTTTCGACGAAAGAGTAGACTTCTATTCAAACTTCGAAAAAACCTATTTGCGATCATCCTCCCAAACAAGTTCCCGATTTAAAAGCTTCGACAAGATATCAGGACATCTCCCGTCACCTCCACCTGAAATCCCACCATCTGGATGACATATCAAATTGCATTGATCATCCCAAAGGTCGCCAGTTGCATCACAGCAGTACGGAGGTACATAATAGACAGCTTTACCCTCATATGTATACTTGAACACTTTCGCAGGAGGATTTCGGACACCTTCTTTTTTGATTGACTTAATAATTTCCATAATACAATCAGGTGTACCCTTTGCAATGTCATTGTCTTGGCAGCCTGTGAAGACCAGTAGCAAAAAGAGGATCGTGGAGTAGCGCATTGGAGTTGAGTTAGGTTTCTAGTAACTAATTGGTTGATTGACAGTTCTGGGGTTTGCTTGGTTGCAATGTAGCGAATACCAATATTAGCAAACTCTTGAAGAAGCTCTATTCTTAGAACTTGCAGTAAGCCCTCACAATTCCGAGTCACTGGTCTCGGCCGAAATTAAAGATAACGCCGAAGACGTTGAAGGAGAGTTAATTATGGCAGAAGCGAAGATCAATGCAAAGTATCACAGACATGGTTTCGATATGACGACGACTATTGTTGAGAAATGCGATATGCTTCCGGTTCCAAGCCACTATAACCTTTTCTTCGGCAAATAATAAAACACGTTATTGTCACATATTGAAGACCATACGAGCCTCTTATGCTAAACTATGAAAAGTGGCACGAAACAAATGTCTACATCCGAAACGAGCCTTGCCCAAAGGCAAAAGTACTAAGTCAAACAACTACTTTAATTAATCGAAGGATTCCGCACAGACTTTTCTCCTGAAATACTTTCAACGACCGATTTCATTGCATAAAACAATCCAGAATTCAACATCAATGAGATCATGCAAGAGATAGAGATATGGAGCGGAGTGAAGAGCGAATTGATAAATAGGAGGTATGTGGATTTCACTGTGGCATTTGGAAGGATTCGAAGGTTAGATTTCTGTATAATTTTCGATTTCGAAAATTGCAATTTGGTTGCGTTAAAAAGGCAATAACAACGCAGTACCAATTAGTGGGAATGATAATTCTACAACTTATAGCTATCCCCGCATTTCTTTAAGCAAAAGACGGTAGCGAAGGATGCCTATTATTCTCTCAGGAATTAGTTCGACTGCCTTAGAATCCTCAAGATGAGACCCCCTTGCTACAAGATGATAACCATGATACTGATTTTGTGGGTCGTTTTCGGATTCAAATCGAATATATCTATTATTTAAGGAATCCCAATTGACAAGATATTCTCTATGTCGCCGATCTCCTAGGGCGGTTTTCAGCAATAACGCAGCATGCGCCTTACCCCCAACTCCTCCTATTAAAGGAGACTTACCCTGCCGATAGTCATGATGATTTTCACAATGCCGGTTATCACTGTTATTATACCTTCGAATCGGCATATTGGCGCAGATCCATTTATCCAAATCTAAAAAGTTGTCTATTGATGGAATGTTTAATAAGACAGGCTTCTGATTTTGACCACCAATCAACAGGGATATAAATGGGGCGTAAGATTGTTCCCTAGCAAAATTAAGAAGAATATTAGATTTAGTAAATGAGGTAATATTTTGCCTGCATCTTTCACCAAGTTCCTTGAAAATTACTGGATACTGAGCTACAAACGATCGGTTAGTTGAACTAAACAACTTGTAAAAGGTCGAATCCTCGTCTGTGTCATGTGATGGATCATCATTCCAATATTTAGCCTCTGATTGCTCTAAAAGTAAATCGAATATCTCACTGGCTTGGTACGCTCCAATATATTCTAGAATTTCACTTACCTGGTTAAGCCCTTCCTGGAAAGTTTGAACATTGTCACGATCCGCAATCAAAACTGCATCGATTTGACAATCACATCTATCAATACAATTCTGCACCTCTCGTAAATATTCTTCGTACTGTTCAATTGTATCTGTGATATTTTCTGGAGACTCTGGGAAATGTAGATAGAAATTCATATTGTAGATCACATTAATTTATCATGTATTTGATGTCTCGGCCGATCTGATCGAAAAAAGTATTTGGCCGATTCATTAGTCGACCCTTCGAGCCAACAGAAACTTCGACTGGAACAGTTACATGGTGTTCTTCATCTCTTTCAAACGAATAAATTCTTAATAAATCCTTGTCTATCCCTTTTCCGTAACTTTCAAATCTTTTACATTGAACTAAGATACCATTTATGATGTGATCTGAATGGGTTTCTACCAATATTTGAATTCCAAGTTGAGCAGCCAAACAAATTAATTCTGCGATCTTTGATTGGCCATAAGGATGAAGGTGAGCCTCCGGATTCTCTATGAGCAACAAGGCCCCTGGTTCGGCAGAAAGGATTGCAACTATAATTGGTAGTGCATATGAAAGACCGAATCCAACATTATCAGATGAAAAGTGATCTGTCTCTCCCAGGGTTGCATCATTGAAGCTGAACCTTACCTCATAACCAGAACCTATCGAAATTGGAATTACATTTACACCAGTACTTATTTCCCGTTCCCACGCTGTAGTTTGAGATAATAGATAGGGATCACTCTCCATTGAATGAAGTAAGGCAGAATCTACTCTAAGACGCTTAGCGTAATGCTCCAAAAATTGTGCAGTCAATTCACCTTTGCCTTGACTAATGGAGATTTGTCGCATAACCTCAACTGCATAGTTGTCAGTCTGATAATTGGCGGCCCTAGCTGCACTGATATACTGAAATAAGTTTCCAAATAAAGGCAGGGATTCATAGCCATCACTTTCAGATAATGGATTGATCCTATTTAAAAATGTTGATTCATTAGAAGCATCAAAAGTCCAAGTATATCCTATATCCCCGTCGCTTAGACGAAATTGAATTGCAAGATTTTCCTCTTTGTCAGGATATAGATATAACGCATCTTTCGTCTTTCCTATAAAGCAGAGTGGAGAATTGAGATCCAATATCGTATCGAGGCGATTCTTGGACTCGGTTTGGCGAAGAAGTAAAAATGACTGTATTAATGATGATTTTCCAACCCCATTTTGTCCACAAAGCACCGACAGGTTTCCTAATTGCAAATCAGTATGCTTATGAGATTTGAAATTTTTAATTTCAATTGACTTGATCATTTGTAAGTATATAAGCAATGATGTTTTTTATATCAGTAAATCTTTGTTCAACATTTTCCTTTCTAGCTGTACCCTGCGTTATAGCAGAAAGAAACTTTGAATCTTTTTCACTTTGAAGTTCAACAATTTTTCGTCTAAAAATATCTTTTTTAAAACGAAGAACTGAAATCTCTTCTTCGTTCAATTGAGCAAAACTTACAGATAATACTTCAAACAGCGCCTTATTTATAGGTTTTCTATGATCGGAAATTGATAGACGTTTTCTAAATGAATCATTTCCAAAAATGTCAAATGCTAAATCCAGTGCTCTAACAAAAGAAGCTTTAAGTCTCTGAATATCATTCTCAGTTAAATCTCTCAATTTAGCCATGCCCTTATTAAGAAAGCTATCTAAATCAGGCTCGTATGACGTGTAAGGAATTAAATAAAATGCTACAAACCGTGTTGCAAAATCCCTGTCTTCCATTCTAATAGACGGAATTTTCTTCTCAGTTACCTTTCTGAATATTTTCCCTTCCAAAGTTGCTAACAATATTGTCTGACTGCCATCTCTGTTTCTGCGAACGCGGACAGTTCCGTCGGGATTGAGAATATCCTCACCTCTAACCATATCGCCGATGATCTCTGCTGGCTTACCCTGATTTATTGCATGCCTAATTTCTTGCGGAGTTAGGACTAAGCCACCTTGATTAATACGCTTGAATATGTTGTATTTCACATCATCAGGCGTTCCTTTCTCAACAAGGTAAAGAGTTATCGGAAATCTGGTAATTCTCTTCTGTAGTGTCACAGGTAGATCACTGAATGTCAACCCATTATAAGTGCCCAAAAATTCCAGATTAACTAATCTGAGAGAGTTATAAATGACAAATTGACGCAAAGTGCTCACTCGCTGCAATCCGTCAACAACTTCCCAATCATTTTCCTCTTTTTCGTTAAAATAGAAAGCTGGTACTGGAAGGTTCAATAGTAAAGACTCAATAAAACGACTTTTCTTTTGCGCATCCCACAAATCTGGAAGTCGCTGAAACTCTGTATCAAAATCAATTACACCATCTTGTAAATCGGATATTATCTGACCAATGGAATAGGGTCGGGTATCAACCTTTATAGTAGTAGGATTGAATGGAACCTTGATTACAACTTCTTCATTCCCGGCTTCCGGCTCAATGTCCTTCCCTAAATTTTCCTCAAATGTTTGATCCTCCATGTACGTTCGAAATGCTTGCATTTAACTGCAATATAATACTTGAAAATATATTGATGTCAAAGCTAATTAAACAACCTTTTACTTTATAAATTCTCCACAACCCAATTCAAATTATCTTTTTCGTTTTCACGAAGCCACATTGCTCTGAACTGAAACTCCCGGACTTTAAGTTTGTCGTAATGCTAGCTGTGCGGATCTATTCCTGTAGAAGTTAAGCTATTGTTAAATTGCACTATCCCAATAAACACCTTCACCATCAGAAGAACTTCCCCTATCCGCCCAATTCAAGTAAACTATTGACAACCAATATGCGTTAGGCAAATTGAAGGCGATAAAACGCATTCAAAAAACAGTAAATATTTCCCTCATTTCATAACTATTTTAATACCACACAAAAGGCCCTCACAGAAACATGGGGCATTGAAAACAGAAATTACCATGATACAAATACAAAAACACACAAAAAAGGACAAGTCGAAAAGCCAGTCTCAGGAGTTTACAAGAAACCGTTACTCCGTACTTTACACATTGAAAGGCCAGTACCAACACGTTGGATGTTCGTCCCAGGAAGAGGCGCAATACGTGCTGGGCACCCAAATGACCGACGGCAACCGCATCCCCATCGGTATCTACGATTCTAAAACCGACACTTTTGAGTTCGAAATGATCGGCGAATACTTCCACAGCCAAGACCCAATAAGCGCCCAGCAGGAACGTTTGCACGAGGTTCTGACAGTTTCGCGTTCGCTGAGAAGAAGAGACGGAAGCTGGCACCCTGAGGTGCTGGGGAGAGCGAGTTTTTTTGCGTAAGATTTAACCGCTTGGTTATGAGCTTTTGTGCTCGATTACCCTAAATCCCTGAAGGGACTTCTACATTATGCATCCAAGCAAAAGTAAGCCCCTTTAGGGGTTTGGGGTGGATAGCAATTTGAGAGACAGTAAGCCCCTTTGGGGTCGGGGTTCAATAGCATTGTGCACATGAGGAAGCGCATTTTGCCGAGAGCGGGAGAACGATATTCAGTCTAGGATTCACTCATCATGAGCGAAGCGTTTGTAAATAACACCTCATACTGTCGCTCTATATTCTTATGAAAACTGGCCGGCAATCTTGACCAGTCTCTTAGTTCTACCAATATAGGAATATTACTTTCTCTAATTTTCTCAATCAAGTCGATCATCGTATCCGCCGAAATCGGTTTGAGCGTCTGGTCTCGCACCACCAAATCCAAATCGCTGCCATCATGAGCTGAACCATTTACACGGCTTCCATAAGCCCAAACCTCAATGGGAAAGGTAACCGATGAAAAAATCTCTGAAAGCGTTTGTTTGTCCTTCTTTCTTAGCAACATATCAGAAATCGTTACTTCGTTTAATCGCCTCCGCGAGCGCACTGGCGCCTACTATGAACTGCGGAAGCAATCGCAAAGTTTCCTCTGCAAAATTCACTCCATAGTCGTGAGCGGTGTTGTTTCTGTTATCGCGGTATTCAAGCCACCTTTCACAAGTCTCATCTTTCATCATATTCCTAAGAACAGTATGGCGAAAAACGTCCTTAAAGTATAGCTGATCCACTGCGGCGGAAGAATGAAAATAATGCTTTAATGCCTTTTTTAAGAGCTTGCCACTTTGCTCTAAAATAATTTCGAATTCCTTCACACTCGCAGACCGATACATGTCATAGTCAATATCAGCAGGATCGGATTTAAGCAGCAACGCATAAGCCTTTTCCAAAGTACTGATGCAGCGTTCATAGTATGTGGTATCTATCTTCATTAAATTTTACTTTTTCTCAAAGTAAGTGAAATTAGAAAAAATTACCCCTCACCGCAAATGCAACACCACCAAAGCCACAATCGCCGGCAGCGCCTGTACGAAAAATATCTTCCTACTGGCAGTCGCAGCGCCATAAAGCCCGGCTACAATTATGCAAGTCAGAAAGAAAATGGCGATGTGAAATCTCCAATGGTGGTCTTCGATAAAGAAAGTCCAGATCAAGCCGGCTGCTAAAAATCCATTGTATAAACCCTGGTTGGCAGCGAGTACTTTCGTCGGGCCAAACAATTCTGGTGCGAGGGAGCCTTTGAAGGTTTCTTTGCCCTTGGTTTCCCAGGCGAACATTTCGAGGTACATAATGTAAAGGTGTTCGAGGGCCACGAGTCCGACGAGGATTTTGCCGAGGAGTTCCATAGCAATGAGTGAATGAGTGAATGAGTGAATCTGGATGGGAGGAGGGAGGAAGGAGGAATGAATTTAGTAAACTCACTCCCTACGCGGGCTGCCCTTTCCTCCTTTCTTGCCTCCTCCTAAAGTTAAAAGCCAAAAGCTAATAGCTAATAGCTAAAAGCTAAAAGCTAAAACCTACTTAATCCCCTTCCCCGTCGCTGCCCAAAAAATACCTCCGTACAAATGGTCTAGAAACGATTGGTCTGAGTAAACCAGTCCGATGTGGCCCAGTCCGGTGTAAAATGCGCGGCCGCCGTCGTAGTTATGGTACCACGCCATCGGATGCTCGGCGCCCATTCCGGTTCCCTGGTTCGTCTTCGGATCGTATGTTTTTTCGTCCAGTGTAATCAGGATTTTCAGATCGTCGGCGTTGTATGGTTTTTTGTATTCGTACCATTCGTCGGTCCAGAGCAAGCGTTTTGGAAAACGCTCCAAACCTGGGAAATTACTGTCTTTTACATCCAAAAACGCAGTTTGCTGCGCCGGGTGGGTTTTAAAATACATTCCTACCATTTTCCCATACCACGGCCAGTCATATTCTGTATCCGCCGCAGAGTGGATACCAACCCAGCCCTTTCCACTTTTGATATATTTTTCCAACGCAGCCTGCTGCGCCTCATTCAGTACATCGCCGGTGGTGTTAAGGAAGATAACCACTGCATAGTTAGCCAGACTTTTATCATTAAACACATCCGCATTCTCCTGCCAATCGACAGCGAAATTATGTCGCGACGCGAGGTTTCGGATCCCGGCAACACCCTCATGAATGGAAACGTGGTGAAATCCGGCTGTTTTTGTAAATAACAAAGCTTTGAACTGCTGCGCGTAAGAAGTGCCCGCGACCAGGACAACAAAAAGCAGCGTTAGTAATTTTTTTGACATAATGAAATGAATTGGAGTTATGAATCTGAAAGTGATTTTCTGACAAGTACTAAAACCGAAATAGACACTAATATACCGATCGCATAGAACGAAGCCTGCCAAGCCGACTACCTTGAAGCCAGGAGGAAATCGGAAATTGTTGAAATATTAGTCAGATTGAAACTGCCAAGTGCAAGTAAATCCTTATCACCCGTGAGCAAAAAATCCGCATCACTATCCGCGGCCAATGTCAATTATAATCTTCAGGGGTTTGTCAGGCATATCGCTTAGCTCGTACCAACTCAACTTCCGAAGTAATTTCTTCTAACGTTGGTGCTGAGCTTGCCTTTGAACGGAGCTTTTTCAAAGCTACTTTAAATCCGTTCTTGGGAGGAACTTGTATTTCAATGAGCTTCCTGTCGGCCAGATCTTTTAAAAGTCTGGTAGCCTTCGGGTCCAATATGTGAATGCGCATTGTATTCATATATCAAATATATTAAAATTGCCCGGTTTTCAAAATCACAGAAATGTATTAAAACGAATCCCTCACTCCAAAATCTTCCACAAAATACTCGTATCAAAATCCGTATAATGCACATACTTCTTGTTCTGCATCCAAAGCAGCACGTTTTTGTCGCTTTTCTTTTTGTAGCGAGGGATTACCGGGCGGACGTTATCGAGGGTTGAGTTGCGGGTAACCGGCGTGATTTTCCAGGTTTTTCCGGAATCTCCGGTTTCGCCTTTTGAGATTTCAAAAACGTTGTCGATTTCGTGTGAAAAGTAGATAATAGATGGATTCAGCGGGTCGATGGTCAGGCCGCCGGAATAGTTTTCTTCCCGCTCCTTTTTACCTTCGGGAGTCTGCGGAAACCATTTTCCAGAGTCGATAATGTGATGATTGTTCCATTTTTTGCCGTCAAAAACTGCGTAATAGTATTGGTGTTTTTCGTTCGTAGGATAGCGGGTATAAGCTACCACAGGCTGTCCTTTTTTATTGATCACAATATCAAAAATCCAGGCCTTCCCGGTTTCAGGAGTTGCCTTATAGACAACGCTGGCATCCGAGGGATGAAATGGTAACTGACTCATTTCGGCTATTTTAGAACCGTCTGCCCGCCAGAATGCACCGTTTTCATAATAGCAATAATAAACCGAATTGAGCGGCTCCGCATTAGGGTGACCGTCGGTGAAAATGAGGTGGATTTTGGATTTTCCATCAGAAAAATACTTCAAATAAGGCCGGTTGTTCGTATTCAGCTCTTTTGAAGTAATCACCACCTTCGGATCCGACCATGTTTTTCCATTATCAATAGAAGTAATCACATTTGGCTTAAAACCAACCCAGCGGCCAAAACTGTATACTTTGTTGCCTTCAGAACTGAGAATAAACGGATTCGCGTAAGTGTAAGTCTCCCTTTTGAATTTTTCCAGCAGCTCGGGCGTCTGCGGTTTGAAGACCAGCGGCTCAGAAAATGAGCTGATATCTCCCGGTGCCGACGTAGTGTGCTGGACCACGCCCATTCCGTTCTTACTGCCGCCGTGCCAGGTATATTGGGTCAAAATCTGCTGATCGGGCAATTCGAGAAAAGCGGGATTGTCGTGGTCGTCGATTTCCAGTTTACTATACAGCGTTTTTTGCTGGATATCAGCAGTTTTCACATTCAGCGAAGCCGCTACAATATCCCCCGATTTGGTCACCCAACCGGTCACGATATTTCCGTTTTTGGTATAAATCGCCCGCGGATCGCTGAACCAGCACCACGCTCCGTCCGTCGTCAATACAGCCCGTTCTTGTGCAAATGCATTGAAGAAGGAGCTTAGAAAAAATATTGAGGCAAGAAAAAAACGCATATTCAGTGGTTTAAGGATCGGGTAAATATACTAGCAGACCGGCTCTTCTACCCTATTCCGTTTCATATCCTTAAATGCCCACATCGACATTGCCTTGATCACGCTATCCAACTCCTTCCCCGAATCTGTCAGCGTGTAAGTCACGTAAGGCGGCACTACCGGCTTGGCTTCGCGCGTGAGCAGGTTATCATTTTCAAGCTGTTTCAAATGCTGGATCAGCATTTTTTCGGAGATATGCGGCATCGCCCTTTTGATCTCGGAATACCGTTTGCTTCCCGAAAGCAGGTGGTATAAAATGATCGGTTTCCAGTGTCCGCCAATCTTATTCATCACATATGTAACCGGACATTCCTGCATGACGATCTCGCGATTTGCATTGTAAGTCGAGCTTTCTTTAATCTTTGTCATGATACATACTTTGGGGTAAGTACTTGTCTAAAAGTAAGTACAAATATAGCTTTGTGCCAACAAAAAACAGCTTACAACTATGAAATATATCATCACAGGATCACTTGGACATGTTAGTTTACCTGTAACAAAAAATCTGGTAAAAGGTGGAAAAGACGTCACCGTAATCAGCAGCAGCTCAGACAAAAAACAGGAAATAGAATCGCTCGGCGCACAAGCTGAGATCGGATCTGTTACAGACTCCGACTTCATCCAAAACGCATTCAAAAACGCAGACGTAGCCTATTTAATGATCCCCAGCAGTTTCTCGCTAACAGACTACGAAAAATTCCAGATCGAAGTGGCAGATATTTATCTGGAAGCATTGAAAGGCAGCAATATCAAACACGTGGTGGTATTGAGCAGCCTGGGTGCGCAAATGCGCGAAGGTGCGGGACCGATCGATGCGCTTGGTTATCTGGAAGAAAAACTGCTTCAAATCCCCGGACTAAACACCGTTTTCCTACGCCCGTCCTACTTCTTCTCAAACCTGTTTGCATTAGGTGGCCTGATCCAAAACGCAGGAATAGCGGGCAATAATTTCGGCGATAACGATGAAAAACTGGTACTAACCGACACAAACCACATTGCAGAAGTAGCTACTGAACAGTTGCTAAATCTGTCAACCGGAAATTCAGTAGTGAATATCGCAAACGACGAGCGCCACCCTACCGAAATCGCAGCGATCCTTGGGAAAGCTATCGGCAAAGAAAACACGCCGTGGGTCACATTCAGCGATGAAGATGCACGTCAGGGAATGCTGGGCGCAGGTTTAAACGAAAGTTTCGCATCGACTTACGTAGAGATGGGCCAGGCACTCCGCAGCGGCAAAATGCAGGAAGAATACTGGAAAAACCGCCCGGCCAAGCTGGGAAGTTACAAATTGGAAGACTTCGCGAAAGAATTTGCGGGTGCTTTTAAGACGGCTTAGTATTGGTTGAATGCGAAAGATCGACCTGACATTAAATCACCACAATTTGATGTCAGGTCATTTTGTTGATCCGAACTGACCAAAAAATTAAGACAATAATGGTTGACAACCTTAATATTTTTATTATGTTTGTCAACCAACATACTATTTAGAATCATGAGAGAGATATTTGCTGCTCGATTTAAATCAGCTCGCTTACGGACTGGTTTATCATTAAAAAACTTGTCGGACAAGCTTGGCAGCAAAATTTCCCGCCAGGCTTTGCATAAATATGAGAAGGGCGAGGTGATACCAAACAGCGATATGCTCGCGCTGCTAAGTGATATTCTACAAGTTCGCCCCGACTATTTTTTCAGCGATACCAAAATCGCGATAGGCGCGATCGAGTATCGAAAAATGCAGCATTTACCTTCGAGGGAAGAACATAAGGTTGTTGAGCAAACTCGGGAATACCTTTCAAGATATTTGGAACTTGAAGAAATCCTGGGGATATCCAGCGAATTTGAAAATCCTCTTAAAAATCTGGCCGTGGTTTCTGATTTTGAACAGGCAAATGCCGCAGCGGAATTGCTTCGAAAATCGTGGAAACTGGAAGAAGATCCGCTTTATAACATCACCCAGATACTGGAAGATAAGCACATTAAAGTAGTTGAAGTCGATGCGGAGCCAATATTTGATGGAATGCAAACCTGGGTGAATGGCCAGGTACCAGTTCTTGCATTTAACAAGAATCTGTCGGGCAAGGCGGACCGGATTCGATTTACCTTACTTCACGAACTGGGGCACTTACTGTTAGATTTTGGAGATTTTGCAGACAAAGAAAAAGAGAAACGCTGCCATCAATTTGCAGGCGCAATGCTTTTGCCCAGAAATACTTTGATAGATAAACTGGGTGCCAAACGATCCAGGATCTCAGTTTTAGAATTGGGTAATATAAAAAAGCAGTTTGGAATATCTATTCAAGCCATAATTCGACGGGCTGCGGAGTGTGCTATCATTAGTGAAAATTATGCGAGACAATTTCTACAACGAATAAAGGAGGAAGGATGGAGAACTACCGAGCCGATTGCTTACGAAGGGATCGAGGCTTCTGACCGGTTCGATCAATTGCTTTTTCGTGCCTTATCCGAGGAACAAATTTCGCTTAGTAAAGCTGCTGCCTTGAAAAATATGAAGCTGGCCGAGTTCCGAACTTTGGCTTCATTCGGAGAATGAGGGTAGCTGTCACTGACGCATGCATTTTTATCGACTTATTCGACTTACAGCTAACCCGGCACCTTTTCGATCTGGATTTAGAGATTCATACTTCCTCTGATGTTATCGGAGAACTGTACGACGAACAGGCGGAAGCGCTGCATTTACTTGCTGCAAACGGGAGGTTGGAGATCCACAATATCAATGAAGATGCACGCCTTGCGATTTCGGAAATGAATTTTCCGCGAGCTTTATCTCAAAATGATAAAACTGTACTTCATCTGGCAGATCGTTTTCAAGCGATGGTGCTTAGTTCTGATCAGGTAGTTAGAAATTATGCTGTTAAATGCGGCTTGGAATGTCACGGAATGCTTTGGGTCCTGGATACATTAATTGAGAAAGACATTATCAATCCCAAGCTAGCAGCAAAAAAATTGCAGGCACTCTTGGAAACTAACATCATGTATCGAAACAACATGAAACTGTCAGCTGAAATCCAAAAGCGCCTGCTAATATGGCTTTAACCTATTTCCCCATTCTCAACCGCGTTTGTGCGGCGCCGGCAACATCTTTCAGTTCAACCTTCAAGCCACCCTTTGCGGCATTGCGGTCGATCGTAAGTGTTACGGGATGAATACCTGGTGCGAGGTCGGCTGTGAGATTTCCATCGGCGATTTTCTGGCTTTTGCTGTCGATCGTGGCGGAAATTCCGTCAGCTGCACTTAATCCCAGCGTAACCGGTCCTTTGGTCAATACTTCAATCTCGAAACGAACAATGCTGTACGGTTTGCTGGCTGCACCCAATTCCGGGATTTCACTTAGCGGAAGTTCGCCGGATACTTTGCTGTAAACAGGCTGCCATGCCACTTTCGGAGCATTTTTCCCAACAGCAGCTTTGGTACCTTTTGGCTCGCTGGCAGTCGTTTCCCAGCGTCTTACAAACCTTGTGTTGGAAACGCGGAAGTCGCCCGGTTCGCCCATTTTAGTCAGAAATCCAACCAAATTGATGAATTCCGTCTGATCCAAACCAGCAGTAAGGCCCGGAGGCATCAGCGAACCCGGTACTTTTTCCATCACTTCCAGCTGACTTTTCGGAACAGAAACTTCCTTACCAGTCACATCGCGGATCACGACATCGTTTGCTCCATCAGAAGCCAGGTAACCCA
Organism: Dyadobacter sp. CY343; assembly: GCF_021390335.1. Taxonomy (GTDB): domain Bacteria; phylum Bacteroidota; class Bacteroidia; order Cytophagales; family Spirosomataceae; genus Dyadobacter. Next base: position 708,115 of record NZ_JAJUXK010000003.1, read on the forward strand.
GCAATTCCGATCCGTCCTTTTTCACAACCCGCTTTAAATCATATCCTTCCTTGATAGATTCACTCGGGTACAGCAGCGATTTGATGATCGTCTCGGCTGGTGAACTTGTTCCCAAACTACTCAAATCAGGCCCGATCAAACCACCCGCACCACCAATCGCATGGCAGGTAGTACAGCTGGACTCAACCCTGCGGAATATCTGCTCTCCTTTTGCAGGATCGCCTTTTTCACGAACCAGTTTAGCCAGACCTGCAATCTGCTGATCGTTCAGCTCCTGCGGCATTTTCTGGGTAGGCAATGTTCCGCCCGAAGCTTCGAGTGCATTCACCAGAATTTTCATCTCATCAATGCTTTGCCTTGTCCAGCCCGCGCGCTGGCGAACCAGCAACCGACCTTTTTTAGCAGCGGGTTCTGGGATCTTTTTAGCGGCAATAGCTTCACCCAATGCAGCAGCGCCAGGATTTGTCGAGATAAATGCGACAAACAAATCCGTCAGATCGACGTCAGCAGGCAGTGTCCGGATCAGGTCTGCAGCCACAGTCGCGGCGGCTTTCGGATCTACATTCGCGAGCTGACCCGCCGCGATGACCCTTACTTCCGCTGCATTCTTCGGGCCGGTCAGGTCAGTCATCAATTTCTGCGCTTTCTCTTTATCAATAGCTGCGAGAGCACCTAATGCGGCTTTTTTCGTTTCCGGATTACCTTTTTGTACCAGTTCAGTCAGCTTTGCATTGAGTGAATTCAACCTCCACAAACCAGCCAGGCGCATTGCGCTCAAACTTACCGCGTCTTCGTCACTATCGATCAGGGTAGCAATGCGATCCGCATTCTGATCGGGCTTCACGTTCCGCTGGCGGCCGGCTTCTTCCAAGGCACCGAGCTGCGCAACAAGGTTTTTATCTTTATTTTGAAGCGCCAGATCAAGCAGCATACTCAGGTCAGCAGGCTGGCCGGTACGCGCGATCGAGCTCAAAACATCCTTCTGATATTCGTCAGGTACCTGCCCTTTTTGATACAACTTTACCAATAAAGTGGCCGCATCTGCACCAGTGGCCGATTTCAATGCGTAAGCAGTTTTCTTCGCGTCACCCAGGAATTCCGGCTGTGACTTCACCTTCGCCAGCCAAACCGGTTCCAGTTCGCGGATCGTTTGCCACAATGCAAAATCGAGGAATTCGTCCATTTGCGCATCCAATACCATTAATGCATTCTTGGCAGCTTCGGCAGTTTTGGTTTTTCTCAATGCAATCACCCCTTCCAGCCTCACCTGCGCATGTTCGTCTTTTACGGCTTTGGCCAGTAATGCAGGCTCATTCGCGATCTTGCCAGACCATAATTCAAGCGCGCGCAATGCTGCCGCACGTGCATTATGTGTTTTTGCATTCAACAAACTCACAAGAATCGGCTCATTTACGATTTCCAAAGTCTGGTACACCCACAAAGCTTCCAGCAAATTATGCTCGTAGTTGGCGTCATTCTTGTCCAGCGCGGCTACCCATTTTTGCAATGCAGGAATTACTTCCTTAGCTCCTTTTGCCTTCAAAACCTGCTTGGCTTGCAGTCTCGTCCACTCTTCGGGCAGTTTTAAAGATTCCAGTAATTCAGTAGTAGTCGCTTTCGCCAATTGCGGTTTTGGTACCAGCGGACGGTTTTTGGCAACAATACGCCAGATCCTTCCGTGCTGCTGGTCGCGGCGCGGATCGTGGAAATCTACTTCTCCGTGCTGGATAATAGGGTTATACCAATCGGCTACGTAAATAGCGCCGTCTGGACCGACGTTGATATCCACAGGACGGAATGCTACATTATCCGTCCACATCAAGTCGTCGGTCTGCTTGGAAGCATAACCAGCACCCTGTTCTTCAAGCTTGAAACTGTTGATCCGATTCGCGCGAAAATCGTTTGTGATCATTCTTCCCTGCCACGCGTCTGGTAAATGCTTTCCAGAAACCACATCCAAACCGCTGTGTTTCGGCTGTCCCGGATTCAAGCCGCGCATAATGCGTGCAGCTCCCGGCGCCGTCACGAAAGTCGCACCCGGGAAACCGTAGTTAATACCTTCACCACCAGCTCCATCCGTCAGGAATGATTGCCCCCAGCGGTCAAATTGCAAGCCCCACGGATTTACCAAACCTTTCAAATAAACCTCCATATCGAGGTTGCGCGTATTCAAAGCCCAGGTACCACCGCCTTCCAGACGTTTGATACCGAAAGGTGTTTCTACGTGGCTATAAATGTAAATGGACTGGTTGAAGTACATTCTTCCCTCTGGTCCCCAGCGAAATGTGTGGATTAAATGGTGGGTATCGCCGGTTCCAAAACCGCTGAGAATCCGGCGTTTCTTGTCCGCTTTCCCATCTCCGTCTGTATCTGAAAAATGCAGGATTTCGGTTGAATTGGCCACGTAGCAGCCGCCGTCTCCCGGTAAAATACCAGTCGGTTGGAGCAAGCCTTCTGCGAAAACAGTTGACTTGTCAGCCTTACCATCTCCGTCAGTATCTTCGAGAACAAATATCTTGTCATTCGCTGATTCGCCTGTTTTCAAATGCGGATAAACCGTGCTGCTCACCACCCAAAGGCGGCCTTCTGCGTCCCAGTTCATCTGAATAGGCTTCGCGACCATCGGATCGGAGGCAAATAATGTTACTTCAAATCCTTCGGCTAACTTGAACGAGGCGAGCTCCTTTTGCGGATCCGGATCGGGATCTTCCTTTACGTTCTGGTACCGGCTGGAAGAGGTAGTGAGGAGGACCGCCGCAATGAGCGTCGCTCCATATAGTACTCTTGTTGCTTTCATGTTTTAGCTATCGGCGCTCAGCGATCGCTGTCAAATGCATTGCGCCGTTTGGGTTTAAGGATTTTGTTTTATTAGATTACATCTTGCGCAGTTCATACACTACTTCCTTCGGCTCGCTGTTCAGGATAATCTGCCCTTCCAGCCACTTGATCAGGATATTCTGTTCCTCCAAACCCTGCACGTGGCGACCTTGCTCGTACTTCCGGAATCCGATAATATAAGTCTGGTTCAAAGGGCGGTATTGGAAAAAGTGCAGTTCGTTCTTCTTCAAGATCATCGTCCTGATCTCCTCAGATTTCCCAAATTGCGGTCCCTGCTTGATATCCACCCCTTTTTCCCATTCCTGCGCCGAAGCCGCAGCGACCAGGCTGTTTTCGGAGGTCAATGCGTAATAGCCCTTTTTCAAACCTGAGATCCGTACCGTTCTTGCGTTATCCGTAATGTTACTCGCTGATTTTGGCGAAGGGAGCGGCAGGTATTTACTTTCCACTGTAAATTTTGCAAGTGATTTTTCATCGTCAGCAGCCAGTATCCGCGCATTCGATGCCTCTGGTTTGCCTTTTGAAATCGTAATTGCGGTAGTCGCTTTTGCAGCGTCGAGACCCAACGCTTTTTCAAGGATTACCGCCAGATGATAGTACCCAAGTTCGTTCAGGTGGACCGTATTTTCAACGATATCCTCCTTTTTGGTGATATTTAAAATAGGGTTATAAATGTCGACAAACTGCTTCCCGCGCTGTGTGGCCACTTCGGAAATGACTTTGGAATACAATTCAAGATCCGCATTTCTCCGCCCGATCTGCTGGGTTGTATCACTCGAAACCACCGGAATGGTTGACAACAGTACGGCCCGCGCCCCAAGCTGATCGATCTTGTCGAGTAACTTATTCAGTCCCTCTTTAAACTTTGCTACGCCGGCTTGTCCGTCCTGCGCTTCCACGCCTCCATAACCCAAAAACACGACAGTAGGCGCCGCTTTCGTGAGGTCGTTCATCAAATGCTCGTAAGGTGTAGGCGGGTTGGTGTAGGTACTGCGACCTTCTCCCCAGACATTATCTCCCGTCCATCCCAGGTTGCGGAAAGTAACGCCTTTGTCAGAAAAACGGGTAGTAAGTGCGAATTCCAGGTAACCGTACTGGAAATCATTTTCGAAGATAGAGCTGCCCAGAAATACGACCCGGTCGCCGTCTTTCAACTCAAATTTGGAGGCATTTGCACTTTTAGCGGCTTCCTGGGCATTGGAAGTCCCGCATAGCAAAGTAAAAAACAATAAAACCACGTGTCCGGCAAGAACCAGCACTTTCAAACTTCTCATGCATTTTGGATTTAGGTATGTAAAAATGTAAAAGAAAAGCATTGCCGGGAATTAACTATCCTGCTGTAACAAGGTCGGGGTGAAAATCGGATCAATGATCGAAAGTCCTGATCTCTGCCGGCTTCGCCAATGCACGTACCGGCCCGGGTATCACGATCATCGTGATCACGGTAGCCAGCACAAGCGCCACCGACATTAACGTGTAGGAAGCATTGAAATTCCCTGTTTCTGTATTTAAATATCCGACAAGATAAGATCCTGCAAATGAGCCCAATGCGCCCAGACTGTTGATCAAACCGATCGCGCCGCCGGCTACATTTTTGGGGAGTAACTCGGCGATAGCAGCGAAAAATGGTCCATAAGGTGTATAAAGCGCCGCTCCCGCAGCCACCAGCAATGCATAAGCAAACCAGAACTGGTCGGGCCCGAGCCACACAGCGCCGTACAAACAGATTGCGGCGATCAGCAAAAAAGGCCAGACGAATATCTTGCGGTTACCACTTTTATCCGAAAAATAAGAAGCTGAAAGCATCCCGATCACAGCAAAAAGATAGGGTACCGAGGCCAGCCAGCCCGTATTGACCATATTCATATTCGGCGCAGCCTTGATAATAGAAGGCAGCCACATCACAAAACCATACACACCGACGCTCCAAAGCAGGTATTGCAGGCACAGTAGAATCACTTTCTTCGACTTGAATGCTTCTGCATAATTTTTTACAGGTTTAATGCCCGCCTGCTCGGCTTTCAGCCTTTCCTCTACCTCCATTTTTTCCTCATCGGTGAGCCAGGTAGCAGCCATCGGGCGCTCGTCGATCATTCTCCACCAGATGAATGCCCAGACAATTCCCGGCGCTCCCTGCAAAATGAACATCCACCGCCAGCCCATCGAATCAATGAGATAACCCGATAAAACAGACATCCAGAGTACTGTGACCGGGTTTCCGAGGATCAGAAAAGTGTTGGCGCGCGAGCGTTCTTCTTTGGTAAACCACTGGCTTAGCAGGATCAGCATCGCTGGCATTACCGCGCTTTCCACCACACCAAGCATAAACCGGATGATGATCAGCGTCGTAGTATCGTTGACCATCCCGGTCGCTGCGGCCAACCCGCCCCAGAGTATTAATGAAATAAAAATGAGCTTCTTGGCAGTCCGTGTCGCGGCATAATGCGCGCCTGGTATCTGAAAGAAAAAGTAGCCCAGAAAGAAGAGCGAGCTGAGTAAAGTAGATGTATTGGGGGTAATATTAAGATCGTCGGCCATGCCGCCTGCTACGGCAAATCCGAAATTAGCCCGGTCGAGATAGGCGAGACTATAAGTGATGAAAACGACCGGTATAATACGGAACCATCTCTTTTGGGCCAGCGGCTTCATGGGTAGAATTTTGGTTTATAGAAAAGCGATATCTACCATTAAAACCTGACGCAGTGCATTTCTACCGTAATTCAGTCTATTCTCAAAAGTCAGGACAGCACAGGATAATGTTGCTGAATAGAAGTGGGATTATTGATTCGTGATAAAAATTATTGGTTTATTGATAATTTAAAACTACTCCCTTATTCTCATGCTGCTTCCTAAATCCCGCCTGCTGAGTTCGCTGTTTTTATGTGTTTTTATTTTGATACAAAAAACAGTTGCACAAGCCCCCAATCCAGGTTTCAAGTTCCAAAAGGGTGATCGTATCATCCTGCTTGGCAACACATTTGCAGACCGGATGCGGCACTATGGCTACTTTGAAACGATCCTCCAAAAGAGTTTTCCGGGCCAGAACCTGACGCTGCGAAATATGGGTTGGAGTGCGGATGAAGTTGGATTGCAACCGCGCCCGCTGAATTTTCCTGGTTTTGGAGAAAAAACTTCGCGGCTCACGGAAGGGCAAAAGGAAGTTACTTTTAAAGGTTTTACCCACGAAGGCGAGCCTATTACAATGCCCGTCGGAATGAATTTCACCGGATTAAATCAGGATTTGTTCGATCAGAAAGCTGACATAATTTTTCTTTGTTTCGGGATGAACGAGGCTTTTAAAGGTCCCGCTGGTATTCCGCAGTTTGAGAAAGATCTGAATGCATTTATCCAGAATTTACAGAGCAACAAATACAATGGAAAAGCGGCACCGAAGCTCGTGCTCGTCTCCCCGATCGCGCACGAAAATCTCGGAACACATTTCCCCGATCCGGCGGAGCACAACAAAAATCTGCAACTGTATACCCAGTCAATGAAGAAGGTGGCGGCGGCAAAAAACCTGTCTTTCATCGATCTCTACACACCTTCACTGGCAAGAATGCAGGCGAAGAATCAGCCGAAGATTACGATTAACGGTATTCACCTGACGAATACAGGTTACCGGTTGGCTGGGGAATGGATGGCGCAGTCGCTTGGTTTTGGGAAAAGTCTTGATCTCAATTCCGAGAATAGCAAAAAGCTGGCTGCTGTCATCAAAATGAAGGACGAGCACTTTTTCTACCGCTGGCGGGCTGTAAATGGCGAGTATATCTATGGCCGGAGACGCGAACCTTTCGGTGTGATCGCATTTCCGCCGGAGCTGCGCAAGCTTAACCAAATGGCCGCGTCACTCGATTCGGTGATCTGGGAGTTAGCTAAAAGTAAAGGTTCTGAATCGTACCAAAAAGCTGTGGACATTATCGACCGGCGCGGCAAACCTGTTGACCCGATTTTGCAGACGGAAATCCCGATGACCGGTCGCCAGGGAGAAGCGGCGAAGGCAGCAGCGCATGCGCATCACGAGAAAACGTGGCCGGCGACTACCGAAAAATTCAAGTTGCCCGAGGGTTATGAGATCAATCTCTTCGCTTCGGAAAAGGACTTTCCCATTGAAAAGCCGGTAGCCATGAATTTCGACGCAAAAGGCCGCCTTTGGGTCGCGACAATGCCGACTTACCCACAGTATTTTCCGGGCATTCCCGTGCACGATAAGATCGTGATCCTCGAAGATTCCGACGGCGACGGTAAGGCAGACAAGCATACCGTTTTTGCTGACGATCTGTATCTTCCACTTGGCTTTGAATTCGGCGATGGCGGCGTGTACGTTTCACAAGAACCTGATATTCTGTTCCTTAAAGACACAAATGGGGACGATAAAGCTGATACGCGTGAAGTAGTACTGACCGGTTTTGGCTCCGAAGACAGCCACCACGCCACGCATGCATTTACGTGGGGACAGGACGGTGCATTGTACTTCAATGAAGGTACTTTCCTGAATTCGCAGGTGGAAACTCCATATGGTCCGATCAGGTCTTATGCCGGGTCGACCTACCGTTTTGAGCCGCGGACGCACCGGTTGCAGCACTACATTTCCTATCCTTACTTCAATCCATGGGGAAGTGTATTTGATAAATGGGGCACGCATTTGATCGGCGACGCGTCAGATGGATCTAACTATTTCGCACCGCCGATGACGGGAAAAGTGGACTACCCGGACAAGCACCCGCGCCTGAATATGTTTACGGAAACGCGCGTGCGGCCAACTGCGGGAATTGAGATTGTTTCCAGCAAAAACTTCCCGGATGAAGTGCAGGGAGATTTTTTGGTAAATAATAACATCGGATTTCAGGGTACCAAGCAGCACAAGATCGTGCACGAAGGTTCGGCTATTATAGGAAAAGAAGCGACGGATCTGCTGCAATCTGCCGACCCCAACTACCGACCGATTGACCTCGAATTTGGTCCGGACGGTGCGTTATATATTGTCGACTGGTACAATCCGCTGATTTCACACGGCGAAAATCCACCCCGCGACCCGGCCCGCGACAAATCGCACGGGCGCGTTTGGCGGATCAGTTACAAAGGCCGGCCGCTGTCAAAAGTGACGGATATTTCTAAACAAAATATTACTCAATTACTCGAAAACCTGAAAGCGGAGGAAGACAGATTCCGTTATCGCACGCGGCTGCAAATCCGTGAGAAACCTGCGTCAGAGGTACTGCCTGCGCTGAAAAAGTGGCAGCAAGGTCTTGATAAAAATGATCAAAACTACGAATTACACCTGGCCGAAGCATTGTGGCTTTTTCAGGATTTTGACACAGTAGAGGAAAATTTACTTAAAACGCTTTTGGTAGCCAAAGACCCGAAAGCACGCACCGCCGCAACGAAAGTGCTGCGGTTCTGGCACGAGCGGATTCCGGCTTCGCTTGAATTATTAAGGAAAAGCGCAAATGATGAATCGCCGAGAGTGCGACTGGAAGCTTCGGTTGCATTGAGTTTCTTCGAAAATGAAAAAGGCGTAGAAGCCGCTATGGATGTATTGAAATACCCAACCGACTATTACCTGGAATATGCAGTTTCGGAAACATTCAGGCATTTGAAACCGATCTGGCTGGCGGGAATGAAGGCAGGCAAAAACTATCCGGAATATGCGACGCGCTACTTGCTGGGACAGGTTAGCAGTCAGGAAATGGCGGAATTGCCGAAAAGCAAACTGATACTGGAAACCATGCTGACACGCCCGGATATAACCGAAGGAAACAAGCTGACCGCCTTGGACGAATTGGCGGCAATGCAAAAAAAGGGTAAAACCGATGTTTTGCTAACTTCCCTGCGGGACCTTAGCAAAACCCAAAACGCCAATACCGCGTCGCAACTCGCACTCACCCGCCTGCTACTCATTTCTGAACCTTCGGAGCTCAAAAAGCACGCGGGAGATTTAAAGCAAATGCAATCGGATCCGAATAGTGTGATCAGGTCGATCGGTTACGCAGCGGCGCTGACTTCGGGTGATATTACGCCGGAAACTGATATTGAACCTTCTAAAACATCAGACTACCTGGCTGGACTTAGTCTGGTTGCGGATAAAAGCAAGCAGACCGATTTTTACCAAAAAGTAAAAACACTCGCGCCGCAGTCTCCCGAAAAAGCGTACGCGCTACTGATGGATATGACCATTTCGGATGAAGCTAAAACCCAGTCGGCGAAAGCGCTGGTCGCTTCACTCGCCACGTTGCCCGAATCCGTGCGTGACTCGGAAGCATTTGGTAAAGCGGTTGTTTTGATGAAAACGAAAGTCGGAAGTCTGCCTGAGGGAAGCCGGAAAGAGGTAATGCAAAGTCTGGAAGAACTGGGAACGATCGAGATCAGCCTCACCGCGATCGAAGCAAAAATGGCTTTTGACAAACAAAAACTGACCGTACCAGCCGGCAGAAAAGTGTCGCTGGTATTCAATAACCCCGATTTGATGCCGCACAATGTGGTTATCGTGAAGCCAGGCACAGATGAGAAAGTCGGTGAAGCAGCCGACGCTATGGCAGCGCTGAAAGATGGATTTGAGAAGAATTTCATTCCGGATACAAAAGATGTGCTTTTCGCGACGCCGCTGGTCAACTCGGGGAAAAGCTTCCGGCTGGAGTTCAAAGCGCCGACAGAGCCGGGCAGCTATCCGTTTATCTGCTCATTTCCGGGACATTGGCGTGTAATGCGGGGTATTCTTGAAGTTACCGGTGCGAATGCGGCTGCAAAGTCTTCACCGAAAGGCAAGTAGCATTCTATTTGACAAAAATCCCTGCGTATAATAATGTACGCAGGGATTTTTAATGAGTAAGTTTATTTGCATTAGAAGCTCGCCAGGGAATTGACCAGTTTTTGAAATTTCGGCTTGTCACTGATTCCTTTTGCAACTACCGCGGCAGCAAGTCCGCCGAGGAGATACCACGTTACTGTGAGTATTTGGGTCTGAACCGATTTGTTGACGGGTTCGTCATTCAGGCCGAGCGGTTTTGTGAGGGTAAGTGCCCCTACACCGGCCGCGAGCCCGAAACCTGCGCCTCGCCATAAAATGTTCTCTTCTTTTCCGCTCCCTACCATGCTATAAAACGCTGCATTGCTGAGCAGGTCCGTTGCCAGGGTAATGCCGAAGAGCGTTTTACCGGTTGGCGGGTCTATATTAATACTTTTGAGTGATTTGGAAATAGCCTCTTCCCCCACTCTATCGACTCTGGGGGCTTTTGCGTAAAATTTCTTGGCTCCTTCGTGCAGGAGGTTCAGCACAATCGCACCTGCTAATCCTGCTGCCATATTTTTCGTTGCATTCATAACTTCGGAGTTTTAATGTTTTTCCGTGGTTATGGTAAATATTATGCCAAAAGGGAAGGGATCGCTTTGTTTTCCCTAAAAGCTTACGGTTGATTATAGAAAAAAAATTCTTGAGAGTTGCGGCGAAGCCGGTGGATCACCGGGGAAGAATCTTAAAAAGGTATTCTATATATTTAAAAAAAATAGAAACTATGCGACACACATTTAAGATCAAATCAGGAAATTTAGATCAGGGCTTTATCAGATCGGTCCGAGACATTTTCGGAAATAAACCGCTTCGAATTATTGTGGAGGACGCGGAAGACGGAAAGCTTTCGGATCAGCGGGAGCTCTATAAAATTACGCAAACCGTCTTTGACCGGTTTAAAGATGCTAAGATTGATCCTAGTATCGACCTGTCTGCTCTGGCCAGCGAAGTGAATCTATGATTTATTTCGACACGGACGTTCTGATCCATATGCTGGTGATCCAGGATCTTGGAAAACATCAGGTGGCCAGATCCTATTACGAACAAGCTATCGAAACCCAGGATTTCTTTATATCGCTGCTTTGCATTCAGGAAACCGCATACGTGCTTCAAAGGTTGGGACAAAAGGCCAATGATATTGAAGATGCAGTGAAAGGTTTTCTCCAATTTGAGCCCGTGCCGTATATGAGTCGGGATATGCAACGAGGCGTTGTACTGGCAAGATCAATGGGTTTCAAGAATATCAATGACTGCATCCATCTGGCTGTTGCGGAGACACATTGCTCTCAGATCTGCACTTTCAACAAAGCGGATTTTGGAAAAATGAGTAAGTATACAACTCTGGAAATTACGATACTTTGAGCATGTACCTTATCACGCAGTCAGGTGGGCTAGCTTAAAAGCAAAAGCGGCAGCCAGTTGTTGAACCGGCTGCCGCTTTTTTATATTGAAATTATCTTAAACGCCCAGCGTCCAACCTTCGCGGTAGTTCCGTTTCACATACTGGTTCACCTCGTCGAAGTTCGTGACTTTCATATTTTGAGCGTCCCAAAGCATCTTCATGTTGCTTCCCGGATAAGTAAAGCCTTTTCCGTCTTCACGTGCTTTTGGCATATCAGCTCCGCGGATCGCCAGGTTAGCGCCAAGGATAGCTTCCGTCAAAGGACCAGCGAGTTCGAACGGCGAGCTTAGTTCCATTTTACCGAAACCGGCAATGCAACCTTCCACCCACTGCGCGTAGTGACCGTCTGCGCTTCCAGGCACACGGGCAAATTTCTGTTTCACCTTCACTTCCTCCATTCGGCTCAGCGGCAAAAGGCGCGGGTTGGCCGCATATTCGCTCGCCATCATTTTTCCTTTTGATCCGACAAACAAAATACCGCTGTTACCGTCTCCAAACAATTCGTTCGGCCCTAGTTCTTCCGGTCTTTCGGGTTTGATACCGCCGTCCATCCAGTGCATCGTAACCGGACCTTTTGTTCTCGGTGTTTTCGGGAAAGTCAAAGTTGCGTGGCTCGATGGCGGACAGCTGTCTGGAAAAATACCTCTTTTACCAAAACCGGTAAATACACTCCCAACGCTCGCCTGCATATCTGTGGCGTATTTCAACCCAAGTACCCGGAAAGGTGCTTCCATCAAATGGCAGCCCAGGTCACCCAAAGCACCGGTACCATAATCCCACCAGCCGCGCCAGCTACCCGGGATCAGGCCTTCAACATAATCTTTTTGAGGCGCGGTACCAAGCCACAGATCCCAATTCAACTCTTTCGGAACAGCCGGCTTGTCGGTCGGCCAGGGAATACCTTGTGGCCAGATCGGACGGTTTGTCCAGATGTAAACCGTGTCCACGTCACCGATCACACCCGCATCGTACCATTCGTGCAGTTGACGAACGCCGTCTCCCGAAGAGCCCTGGTTTCCCATTTGCGTCACAACTTTATATTTCGCAGCAGCCTCGGTCAGCTTTCTTGCTTCCCAGATATCGTGCGTCATCGGTTTTTGCACATACACGTGCTTACCAAGCTGCATAGCCGCCATAGCTACCACCGCGTGCGTGTGATCTGGTGTCGAAACAGAAACCGCGTCGAAATTTTTCGCTTCTTTTTCAAACATTTCGCGCCAATCCTTGTAGTATTTCGCTTTCGGATAAGTCTTCACCGTTTCTTCTGCCCGCCGATCATCCACGTCGCACAAATAACCGATATTGGCCTTACCGCTTTTGAAAAAACTAGCAATATCAGACCTTCCTTTTCCACCCACACCTACTCCGGCCACGGTAAGCATATCACTCGGGGCACGGTAACCTTTGCCCAGCACGTGGCGCGGCACGATCATAAATCCGGCCGCAGTGGCTGCCGAAGCTTTGATAAAGTCCCTTCTCGTCGAAGCAGCCTTATCTTTTTGTGTATTCGATTGGTCCATATTTTTTAGTGACAATTTGATCCTATTAGTAAAAGGCGGAACTGCCTTAATTTAATGTAGTAAATGGAGTTATTCCGCAGAAAAGTCCACTCTCGGAGCTGAAAGTCCTGACAATAACAATACTGCCATTCCAAAAAATGAGGCTATGATCGAATTACAACGAGGGGATATTACCAAAATGGAAGTTGACGCGATCGTCAATGCCGCCAACTCTTCCCTGCTCGGCGGCGGCGGGGTAGACGGCGCGATCCACCGCGCAGGAGGAAAAGCGATCCTCGACGAATGCATGGCGATCAGGAACCGGCAAGGCGGCTGTGCTACCGGGGAAGCGGTGATCACTACCGGTGGCAACCTGCCCGCCCGGTACGTGATCCACACAGTAGGACCAGTTTGGAACGGGGGCAACAAAAATGAAGAATCATTTTTAACTTCCGCCTATCAGAACAGCCTGAAACTAGCTGCGGAAAATCAGATCAAAACCATCGCATTCCCAAACATCAGCACCGGCATCTACCATTTTCCAAAACAAAAAGCCGCCGAGATAGCTGTAAGAACGGTCAAAGATTTTCTGGCAGTTTCGGATGTGGTTGAAAAGGTTATTTTTGTTTGTTTTGATGAGGAGAATTATGGGATTTATGAGGCGGTGATTGGGGGTGGGTGACGGCTAGCTATTTTTTAAGCTACTTGAATTCTTTCCTCCTGAGTGAATCGAACTATATGTTGATAAGAATTTTGCCAATCCAAGAGCGCAGATACGAATTCAGGTTTCAGTTCCAAGTCAGAAGCTTGCAGTTGTCCTTCAAGATCGTCATGAATACAAAAGCTACTAAATGTTGCTTTTAATGTCAGGTATCTCATTTCTTTGTTCCATTAAATGTTCGGTGAAAAATAGTCTTTAGTGAGTGTTTATTATCACCGCCTCAGAAAGACACGTTAAGGCCTTCCGATAAGCACCAAACTGTTCTTCCGATCCAATATCCTCCTCTCGACTAAAATTGTCGAGTAATTTTTAATATTCTCTCTTAGATAAATAAACCGATCTGCATTGAAAGAGGGATTTTCTAACTCATGATAACTATATAGATAACATCTACAAGTTTTGTCTAGAATCACAGATGATAATAGTTATCCTTTAAGATCAATACATTAGTAAAGAATTCCAGCGACTCCTTCTGACTCAATCGATTTAGGTTATAGCGGGGCATTTTCATTATATTTTCAATTCGACCCCTAGGCTTACTGTCCAAATAAAAATTCCCTAGCACATCAAAGAAGTAATTATGAATCATACTATCACTTAATTGCATATCATCCATTAATTTATTAGTCTTTCTTAATACATATTCTATATCCGTGTCTGGGATATTGAAGTGAATTACGTTCCTATTTTTGGATTCATTTTGACCACAACTAATCAAAATATTCGTTAAATAAGGCCTACGTATATTTTAAAATCTTTCATCATCTATCTGTTAAATCCTCTATTATTATACTCGTGTCTCGCGGATGGTCCGTGAAGCCTTGTATATTACTTGGGTACCAATTGCTTTTTATATATTGCCAATTGAATCAATTAATTGTCATATAAATACTTATTATGAATAATATAGATATTGCACATACTACTATTCTCTTCCTCATTTCTTCTTAATCAGTTTGATTTTCATCGTAATATCTAACGTAAGCCCGCTCTTACTCTCTAAATTTTGCTCCTTCTAATTTTCTAATTACATCTTTAATTTCTTCCTCTAATCGTTTGTCATCGTAATAGCTCCGGTCTCCTTTCCTCCATGCATCATTCGGTTCGTAGAAATCCATATCATAAGCGAGTTCTGAGAGAACTTCACTCGATTTTTCATCATTCCAGACGAGCTCTTGAAATTGCTTTATGAGGCTTTGACGATTTTCCTTGTCTTTTAATATTTGTTCTAGTATTTTCATTTTATTGAGATATAAAACGCTGCTTAATTAAGTTGTTGCCTCTTAGGACAGTTGTTACTTTGCCCGTAATCTTATTGGTTCCTATGAGAAGATCTTTCCCTGAACCAAATCCATTTTTAAGGACATAATTGAAGGTGTCATTCTTTGGATCAAAATATCTTACACCTTTTGACAGTCCAATTTCAACCATTTTTGGAGTAATTCCTCTCTCGTCATTCGTGAAGCAGCATGTTGGGAAATCTCAATTCCTGACTTAACTAGCGGGCTTGCCTCCCTATTGGCTTCCCTTCCAATAACCCTCCCCAGCCACTGCGCCCGAACCAACCCAACAAGCGGCTTAAATAACCATTCTAATGGCTTCGCAATCGGAATGATCGTAAAATCAATAGTATGATCACTCTCAATACCATCCACCACCGGCAGTTGCTGCCCCGGCTCCCAGCCGGTCGCTTTCATCCGAGCCAGCAAACCAAAAGGCTTGTCCTTCTCCACCCGCTTCTTCCTCTCTGTCCTCCTGTTCCCGCTGCTCCTGCCGGAACATTTCCTCTGCGGCTTTGCCTTCGAAATGCCAGCTTTGTGTGCCGTCAGGGCCGATGAAGATAAGCGGATTATCGTTGCCGTAGGTGTAGGGGCTGAAGCGCCGGCGGCTTAAAACATTCGATCAATTGTATCGCACCTAGCTATAAATAATCCTCTATTGAATTGCCAATCTGCTCACTCATCTCAACTTGCAGCATTTTTAATTACTATAAAACAACATCATGGATATGAGGTACTGCTACTTTTGATTGTATTACAATAAATTATAACATTCTTTTCTTTTAAAAAATCAATTATATCTAAATCACTTCTTGACGGTTTAAGTCTATCCCCTACATCCGTCATATCGATACCATACAAATATTGGATTAGTTGCCACATAAGTTCTTCGTTTTCTTTTGGGTCAAACTCAACCTTTCCGTCATCAAATAACTGCATCATTTTCCAAGCCCACCTATCAGCATTAGAATATGATAAGCTTCCATTCAAAACAGAAGCATATTTTTCTAAAATTATGTTTACCGAAACTACCATTTCCCTAAATAATCTCCTGTGATGTTAAATAAATAATGCGTTTTTACACCAGTCCCGAACTCAGGTCTTACCTGAATAATACCACCATTGGGATTCAGTCTTTCAAACCAAGTACGCTTACCCTCCTGACGTCGGGTTCCATTCTCTGACCATTCTAAAAGAATTGGCATCCCCTCTATTTAAAGTAGCTCGCCCGTAATATCTAAATCTTCCATTAGCTAATTCTTTAAATCCTCCCGCCCCGTATTTGTCAAGCTGTCCTAAGTGCTGACTTAACTTAGCTCCATTTGTTGGTAAGCTAGCACTATTATTTACTGTCTTAGCGGCTTCCTTCCCAGCAACCCTCCCCAACCACTGCGCCCTGACCAACCCAACAAGCGGCTTAAATAACCATTCTAATGGCTTCGCAATCGGAATGATTGTGAAGTCAATCGTATGATCACTCTCAATCCCATCAACAACCGGCAGCTGCTGCCGCGGCTCCCAGCCGGTCGCCTTCATTCGCGCCAGCAGGCCAGAAGGCTTGTCCGTCTCCGCACGTTTCTTTTCGCGGTCCTCCTGATCGCGCTGCTCCTGGCGGAACATTTCCTCGGCGGCTTTGCCTTCGAAGTGCCTTTGCGTCCTATGCTTATTGATTAGAAATAATCCCGTTGTCTAATAATAGTCTTAACTGATGCTACCAATGACAGGATAATTACTTAAAGTGTTCAATATATCCTTCAATAGATCATCAATAGAAGCATTATCAGTTAGCATAATGAAGCTCAAACTGATGCCCCCAGGCTCTGTTTTTGCAAGCACATCCCATTTGATATTACCTGTAGCTTCACGTTGACCTTTTAAGTATAGCCCTTCCTCCATTGTTTGAAATTCAACCTCCCCTATGAAACTGGTAATCAAATTTTTTATGCCTTCGCTAAACTTGAGAAAGTCGTCAGCTCGAAGATTTGTGCTATAAAAACAGTTAAGTCCGGACGTTTTTATTGTAATTTCTGACCTAAGCCAATTACCATCCCAATAATCTAGACTATTTGGATAGCTTCTTCGAAGTATATCAACTTGCAATAATGCTTCTGCTGATTGTAATCTCATCATATATATGTTTAGTTAGGAATAACGGTAATAATATGACCAGCTTTATTCGTAATAACTTTCAAGTTGTCCTTAATAAATACAGTAGTCCCCTGAGTATTACCTGCTGAGATACTTGTTGGTTTTTTGACGACATCTAACACTGCACTTGGAGAAAGAAATCCCCTCGCTTGCATTTGATCAAGGGCATGACCGGTGAATTTCGTTCCGCTTATTGTTGTGGGTGAATTCTTGGTCAAAATTTCTAGAATATTTCCACTCCGTCCTACAGGTGTCTTGGCCAAACGGCTTGCAGCGGTATCACTTACCTTTCCAACCGCTCTCCCCAACCACTGCGCCCGCACCAACCCACCAAGCGGCTTAAATAACCATTCTAATGGCTTCGCAATCGGGATTACCGTGAAGTCAATCGTATGATCACTCTCAATCCCATCCACCACCGGCAGTTGCTGCCCCGGCTCCCAGCCGGTCGCTTTCATTCGCGCCAGCAACCCAAAAGGCTTGTCCTTCTCGGCCTTTTTCTTCTCCCTATCTTCCTGTTCGCGCTGCTCCTGCCGGAACATTTTTTGGGCGGCTTTGGCTTCGTGCTTTGAGAAGAGATAGCTTTACCAGCGAGCAGATTTGTCTGCATCGCTGGTAATCCGGGCTGACCTTAGATTAAGGCTTAATTTGATTTGCTATTCTGATCTTCAACGTATCCGTGCGTTTCGCATAGGACGAGGTATCAGCTAAGACAAGAATAAGACTGTCTTCGGCCATTTGATAGCTAACTAGCACTTGATAACGCTCGAAAGCCGCTAAGAACTCATTTCTCCCATTTGTATGAAATTTTTGAAGTAAAATCTGTTCTTGAATGGTGGCGTTCGATGGCACGTAAGATATCGCTATTTGATTGCGTGTACCACCATAGTCAAATCGGGTAATTTCTACGGGCTTACCATCATTAAATAAGGTGAAGTTAAATGTCACATAAATAATTATTATGAATAATATTACTATTGTAGATACTACTATTCTCTTTTTCATCTCTTCTTAGTCAGTTTGATTTTCATCATAATATCTATATCCCGCTTTAATGAATGATTGATCTCTTGGATCGTCGCCGTAAGGGGCTAGCATGGGTTTCGAAAGAGTAGGCCCACTGGGAGTCCAACCAGTTACTTGTGGTGAACCATAAATTTGCCATTCCGATTTAGAGGTTCCACTTTGAATTTGAGCTGCACCAGCTTGTTTCAATGAAAACCCCTGACTAAATCCGTATGCATTTGCAACCGCTCCAAAATGGTGATTTCCTATATCTTGTGCTTCCATTTCCTTTCCTTTGAAAAGGAACCGAGTTTGGCCGTCATTTCCCAGCCCATAAATAGTATTTTTGTTTACCTTGTAATCCCATTCACCTTTGGATTTCACCAGGTTTCTAAATCTAAACGGATTATAGATTTCAGAAGCGACTCTCGTATTATTCTCTAATAAATTTTTATAGATTTTAGAGATATTAATGCTCTTACCTAATTCACCAAGCGCTTCTAAGTTATTCTTATGGCCTTTCGCAAAAACGAGGTTATCATTTTTGTCATTACGGGAAATATATCCCATTCTATCAACAATAATCGTATCACCCAGCGGATCCGCAAATCTTACAGGGTTATTGGTTATGGCTATATAGGAACTTAATGACTGATTCGGTTTCGGATCAATTTGTATCCAATAACCGATAGGTGGGTCAACTCCATTGAAACGAGCGGAGCGCAAAAAAATATGGCTTTGCTTACTTATAATTTTTTAGTATCTTACTAACGTTTGCTTCGTCAGACAAATCCCAGTACCACCACTTATCAGAATTCTCTTTTTCTACTGCAAACCTTCTTTTATAAGCTATCCTAAACAAACTCAGAAGTAACACGAGCGCTTTTGTCAATTCATTTTCAGGCAGGTTTATAAGTTTTTCCAAATTATGATTTGCGATACCTTTTTTTAGTAAAACACAAGGAGTGTAAGTAGCCTTCAAATTACTGTTTATAATAGCAGGTTCAATATCCTGTTCTTTCGGTTTGGATTGAAGAATAAGTGCTACTACTTCTTTTAAATAGTTCTTTCTCTCTAATATGTCCCATTCCGAAAATGGTTTTAATAAATCTTCAATGTTCAAAATATCTTGACCATATTTATTTAGAGCAACGGAATCCTTTATTTGTAACATAACTATTTATCTATTTTGGAAATACTGTTATATGAGGATGTCCTTGCCACACTGGTCCTGGAAGAATATCTATATTTCTTGGTGTATTATCTAATATTGACCGAGCACCTGGTAAAGAGTTCTTAATTTTAGACCATTCTTTGCTATTCTTTAGACCACCTTCAATTATATAGTCCCAGTCAGAGTACGCACCAGCTTTTCCACTCGCTCTACTTCCTACTACTGTGATAGGTTTATGTATTCGGGTTGCAGCATTCTGAATTCTCAAAAAATCTCCCTTGGATATAATGCCTGCTGCATTATCGATTAATCCTGTTACCCGCTCAACAGCCCCCTTCCCAACAACCCTTCCCAACCAACTTGCCCGGATCAACCTCGCAGCCCACTCAACCGGCTTACCAAGCGGCAACGCAAACGACTCAATCGTATGATCACTCTCAATACCATCCACAACCGGCAGCTGCTGCCCCGGCTCCCAGCCAGTCGCTTTCATTCGCGCCAGCAGGCCAAACGGCTTGTCCTTCTCGGCCCGTTTCTTCTCCCTATCCTCCTGTTCGCGCTGCTCCTGCCGGAACATTTCCTCTGCCGCCTTGCCTTCGAAATGCCAGCTTTGCATGCCGTCCGGGTCGATGAAGATAAGTGGATTATCGTTGCCGTAGGTGTAGGGACTAAAACGTCTTGCTACCTCGCTCATCGGGTCGATGGTACCCCACCGGCCGATTTCGGGCATGTACATCCGTGCCCCATAGTCCACATATCCCGTCCCTACCTGCCGCTCTTTGTCATTGTACAGATAACGATTTGCCCAATCCTGCACCTTCGGTACCGCCCCGTCGCGGTTAATGCTTAGCCCGAAAGGATAGTAATCCGTCCGTTGCAACGTGCTGCCCTTTTCATTGAAAACCAGCCTGGTACTGCCTAAATGGTCTTTCAATGCATAATGAAAAACGGGTTTACCTGCTACTATTGCTGCTTGCCCAGCCGCAAGCTGAACCCGGTATAAGCTGCTTACATTGCCTGCCTTCCGGTACTCGAAGATCCCTGCGTATTGCAATGTGATCGTGTCGGCGGTGTATTGCAGCTTCCTTCCTGATGCGTCGTAGTCGTAAGTAAAAGTCTTTGCCCCGATCTTGACGGTTTTGGCAAGGTCAAGCTGGTTGTAGGTGATGGTGGCATTTCGGCCGCCGTCAGTGGTCATGTTGCCGTTTGCGTCGTAGGCGTAGCTGCTTAGACCGGCTTTTATTCCGGTGTTGCTGGCTGAATTGTCGGTGACTGAGGTAAGCCTGTTGCCCGAGTAGGCATAAGCCAGCTGGTCCTGGGCTGACCCGCCGCGGGTGAGCGTTTTCAGGTTGCCGTTCGGGTCGTAGGTGATCGACTGCTCGGTGTCGGTGTAACCATTGATCCCGGTCGAGGCGGTCAGCCGGTTTGCGCCGTCGTAGGTAAAACTGAGTCCTTTTGCGGCTTGTGCTTTGTCCTGCCAATCCATTTGACTGATGTTGCCATTGGTATAGCTGTTCTCTTTCTGGTAAGCCAGCCCGTAGCCAAAGAATGCAAGCTCGGGGCCATCGTTTTGTTTTTTGTAGACAGTTTTTGCTGAGGTTTGCCAGCTGCGGATGTTGTGGCTATAAGTGGTTTTTCTCAGAAAGTAATTGCCGTCTTTCGAATGCAGCCACTTCGTGTACAGCTGCCCTAGCGGATTGTATCGCTGCGCGGTCGTGTAAGCTTCGTGTGAACCAGTTGGCGCGCTTACCGTTTCATGCGTGCTCAAAAGGCGGTCTGCGTGATCGTAGGTGTAGGTAGCAACGTGCGTGTTGACTGTGTTTGCATTTATTACTTGCTCGGTTTTCTGTGCCGCTATTACCGGCGCCAGATCGTACAAGTATTGGCTAGATACCCTTTCGATTGCGCCTGCGGCTAGTCCGTATAATTCGCGGTTGGTTTGCAGCGGGCGGTACTCTGCATCATAGTAATTGACAGAAGTCAGCCAGGCGCCAGTGCCTCCTGCTCCGGGAAGTACCCGGGCGCGGCTGCCGGTTGGGTAGCCTTTTACATTGGCGTTATTTGTAGGGTAGTAGACTGAACTGTAAGCCAGATTGGCTGCTTTGGAAAAAGCGTAATCATCGTAAAAAGTGATATTTAGAAGATTGGCTTCTGTCGCATTTTTGGGCGCTGTTTTGTCCAGGGTATAGCCTGCCATTTGCCCATTAATACGCTCTTCGTGGTGAAGCGCGTTGACATCCACCGCCGCTGACCAGTCTGCCCGGCTTAGGTTCGAGGCGATCTCTCCAGTAGCAATAGGTCGGTTTCTTCCGTCGTATTTGGTAAAACCCCACATGCCGCGCGCGGCCTGGCCCGCATTCCGCGAAAGTGCTGGTCGGTTGAAACGGTCGTAAACCAGCTCGGTCGTACCTGCGCCGGGGATGGTTTTGGAAATGTTCCTGCCGCGCTCGTCGTAGCTGTAAGTGAAAGCCTGTTCGGAAAGTGAAGGGTTATCCTGGTAACCAGGCTGTAAAACCGTCCGCAATTGCCCCAGATCGTCGTAAACATAGTAGGTCGAAAGGGTTTGCTGGGCCGAGGCGACGATCTGCTTGCAAACCATTTGGCCCAGCTTATCGGTAAAGGTATTGGTCACATTTCCAGCCTCGTCGGTTTCATTGAGCCAGAACAAACTCCCTGCCGCATAGTGGCCAACCTGCGATAAAGTATTGTTACTTAGGTCAAAATCATAGCGTTTGACCTGATTGGCAGCATTGGCCTTGTGTTTGGTGACCGAAGCCGCGCTTTTATTCCCGGCAGCCTCCTGGCCGGTAACCCTGCCGAGCGGGGACTTTTCGTAGAAGGTCTGCTGGTAGGGTTTGCCCAAATCCGAAGCATCCAGCCCAGCCGGTGCCGATTGATAAAAGCTTGCAGCCGAATTTGCCGCATTCGGCTGAAAAGCGCCGCCTCCTGCGGCCGGATAAGGTAAATGCTGTTTGGACAACCGGCCTAAAACATCGTAGCCGGAAGCGCCGACCAAATCTGCGCCTGACGGACTTTGGCCGACCTCCACAGTCTGGGTCGGCCTTCCCAGCCCGTCGAAGTACTGGATTTGGGTTGATACTTTGCTCACATCGCCCGCCAACGCGCCTGTCTGTTTGTAGGTCCGGGTCTGGATGTAGTTCTGCGTGCCGGTAGGCTGGGCGTGGGTATTTTTTACAATTAAAAAGCCCAGCAATAGCAGGTATAATTTTGAATAGTTCATTTTGCGGATGGTTTGGATTGTAAGTGATATTTGTGGAGTCCGCAGTCGATTACTGCTTCACAATTCGGTGGTGACTGACACTTCCATCCGCGTAAATGATTTTTACCAAATACAACCCAGCAGCAATATGCGCTACCGGTATCGTACTTTTCCAGGGAGAAACCAGCACCTGTTTACCGGCCGTATCAATGATCTCAACCTGACGAATATTTGAAGGATCGGAGGTTTGTATACGAAGCTCGGAGCCGAGCGTGAGCGGATTTGGGAATAGTACGATCTCGCCATTTGTATCGAAAAAGACACTTCGGATTCGGCTGAATGCGAACGTGCTGTCCATATCGACCATGCGCAGGCGGTAGAGATTTTCACCCGTTAATGGATAATTGTCCGTAAATAGATACGACCAGCTGCTATCACTTTCCACCTGCGCCGGAACCGTTCCCAGCTCCTGCCACTGTTTTCCATCCGCACTCCGCTCGATCGCGAAATGCGAGCTGTTTGTCTCACTTGTGGTGGTCCAACTGAGTAATACCGAGCGTTCCTCGGTCGCCGCATCGAAGGTGAGCAAGGTAACCGGCAGGGCTTCCTCACCCGATCAATGCAAGCGGCGGCGGTGAGGTAACTCCGGTGACTGGAACCGGCGGACATTCCACGACCTGCCCAGCGAAATTATAGCAGTATGAGACTAGAAGCGGGCCTGCTGCATTATTATTACGGCTTCCTTTTAACCTCAGATACCCATCATACTCGTAAAAAATCGCCTTCGAATTTGGATCCTGAATTTGCTCGACGCCAATCGTCGGTTTGTAATTGTATGCAGTAGTTTGCGCAGAAGATGTCCCCTCGGAAGTAGTACTGCTTTTAACCCAATCCGTCTTCCCAAAATCACCTGCGCCGAAGTATTCCAGCTTGGTGAGCGAACCTGCATTGTCCTGAAACGTCAATAAATTCCCCCGGTTGTCGTAGGAAAGAAACTGCATATCCGTCACCGGCGAAGGCGCTGTGCCTAACTTGCCTTGAACCAGCTGGGGGAGGTGAAAAATACCCTGCGTGAGTGCGTAGGTCGTTTTGGTCCAATGCAAGGGTGTGAAAACCTGCGCATTTCCATTTACAACAGCAAGTCTTTTCGAAATCTCTACCGGAACGGAAATCATGTTTTTCGCCGTCATTTCCGTGGAAATTCCGTCGGCGAGGTCGAAGGGATATTTGTAAAGCGTTTCAACCTGTCTTGGGTAAACCTGCGACTGGCCAACCTGTACCTTCGAAGTCCCGCCTTTACTGTCCGTAGTGACCATTTTGGTCGGCTGCAAATACGTATTGTGATAGGTGTATTCAGAAATCGTTTCAGTGAAATGACTGGGATCGCCGTCTTCGTCGTAGGTAAGCTCCTTCTTCTCCCTGAGCCGGTTCCAGACGCTCTCGATCTGATAACTCAAACCGAATGTAAATCCGTCCGTAGTTTTCACTTTGAAACCTTTCACCAGCTTATCCACCGTGGATTCGTAGGCGAAAGCGACTGATCTAACTGGTTTATTCTGGCTGTTATAATGCAGTTCCGCCAGAATACTCCCATTCAAATAATGCACCATATTAGGCATTCCCGACTCGGTGACTGACTTATTGAGATTCACCGGCCCGCTGTATGCGCTGCAATTGAAACTACCCACCGACCACAAACTGGGCTGCACCGCGCACACCGGCGCCTGACCACCCTGTCCCCAGGTCATACAGAAAGTAGTATTATCCGTCAGTTCGACCTTATTTTCGTAATTAAAAACCGAGTATCCGTCTTCCAGTCTCGTCGCGCCGTCAAAAGTGGTGACCGTATTGTAACCGACCGGATTCCCCTGCGCGCTTGCGCCCATCGGGTGGCGGCAGGCCGACGAATAGAGCACGCCGCCATCAACCCACTCCATAAAAGTGAGCGGCGCCATTAACTTGCCGGTCTTCTGAGAAGTACCCGGATCCTGATATTCAAACTGGCTCTGTTTCTGCACATTACCATTTGCTTCCTTATGCTCGATCTTCTTGATCCGCGTCCCGCCGCCAATAATTTCGGGGTTACCAATGAAATCCTGCACCGCCAGCACGGGAGCGATGACGTTTTGAATATGTGCATTGGTAAATGTGTTCGCCTCCCAGGCGTAAGTCGCTTTTCCGCCTGTCGGGTAGGTGACGTCCGTGAGCAAATTGGCCGTCACAACAGCTGCATTCGCACTTCGGGTGGCGCCGGTGAGCAGTGCAGCCGGCAATTTGAATTGCGCGCCTGCTACCACCTGATCCGATGGTAGCATCGTATTTCTGGTATCGTTCACCGTCGCCCCATTGAAATAACCCCAGTAATCCTGCTGATACGAGTTTTTATCGGGCAGGTTGGTGGTTGTATTGTAGGTAAACCGATAACCGGGCAGCAGATTCGCGCCACTTTTTTCACGAACATTCAGGAGCTTCAACCTTTTCCTGACAATGTCAGGTGCATTGGAATTACTATTGAAATATTCGTAGGCAAAGGCGAGCGTTTTGATCACCGCGCCGCCGGGAGTCTGGACTTCGATCCTGTCCAGTTTCAGACTTCCTGCGGGCCGATCTTCGCGGGCGCTCCGAAAAAATTTAACCTTACCATTTGTGAAGGTGATCTCGTCTGGCAAAATTTCCTGACTTAACACTTCCGAAACCCGCCAGCGAAAACTTGCATCGCTGTCCGCACCGTTATTAGTGCTGTAAAATGTCTCGGTGCCAGTTGGCAGCTGACCAATATAGCCTCCCGTAAAATAGGAGATGCTGATCACGTCACTTGCTGCCCGATTAGGAGATCTGACTTTTGTGAGGTACCACGCGTTCACATGTTCCACCGCCGCCGATGTGTACAGCAACCCGCCATACTCGACCGCATTCTGATATTTAATCGTTTTCTTGATACCCGGGTCAATGACCTTTTGAATTTCCTTTTGGTCAAAAGTATACTCCGTTCCGTCGGGAAGTGTGAGCAGGAAATTCCATTGCGCAGGCACGGCGCCGGTGATCGCTATTTTCACCGCATCTTTTGTCAAACTTCGTGCTGCAAACTGGCCCGCGGCGATCGGCTCGATCACGAACTTTCCGCTGTATCCAGCCACGTCGTAAGAAAACAGGTCCAGTTCTGTATCAAGAGAAGGTTCAAAATTCGAGATAACCGACATATTGGACAAAATACCGGCCAGCTCAATGCCCGCGGGGGTAGCAGTACCCCCGATACTATTTGCCGTAAAAATCCTGTAATTCCCTTGCGACAGGTTGATACACAGCCCCAAACCCGCGTTGGAAGAAAGTTCAACCAACCGCCGCCAAGCATTTCCGTCGCTTTTCAGATCATCCCGCCCACGGATCTGCCTCCGGATCACGCCGCCTGCCTGCAATGCCCAGCCAAGCCCGACCTGCGATGCTTCTTCCTCTACCCGAAGGCCGGATCCGTGGTAGAAAAGTGAGAGCGGCAGTTCCAGATCTGCATTTTTGACCACGTACAACGGAACCGAAATGGAAGGTGTGCCGGTGTAGTAACTTACGGGAATATCCATGTATTTGCCAAATGAAGCCACATTCGGTGACGACGGGATGACGGCGGAAAATGCACTTTGCGCCTGGATTACATTCGGAACTTCGGGTTTACTAATGGTCGTGTCCCCGGGCGCGTTAGGATCTTTGGGTATCTGCGCCCAGATCGGAGAAAAGCATATTAAACAGAAAAAAAGAAAAGAAAGTAATGTGTGTTTCATTTGTTAAATGGATTGGTGATTGAATGTCACTCAACCTGTTCGGATCGGCCGAAAGCCGGACAGATTTCCATTTAGACGTAACACTATTCATTAGGTCACATAATTCGGAAGGAATTTTCTTAAATATTTTTTGTTGCCTTAAAAGCAGTTCGGCAAACGCTGAACAAACGGGCTTCCTATTCTTTATATGTCTGCACAAAACGTTACTATTCCTGCCTCGGCGCTGCATTTTTTAAATACACTGAAAGAAAATAATAACCGCGACTGGTTTAATGCAAATAAGGATCTGTACCTCAAACAGCTCTCACATATTGAAGCTTTTGCAGATGCATTGTTGGGTGAAATGAATGCGCACGATGTGATTGAAACCGTTTCTGGGAAGAAAAGTCTGCATCGCATTTACCGGGATACCCGCTTTTCACTGGACAAAACACCTTACAAAACGAGTTGGAGCGGCGGCTTTACGCGTGCGACTGCGCTGAGAAGAGGAGGATATTACTTCAATATACAACCCGGGAATAGCTTTATAGCTGGCGGGTTCTGGGCGCCTGAACCGAGGGACATGAAGTTGATCCGCGATGATATCAGCTTCGATCCGGCGCCGCTCAAAAAGATTATTTCAGACAAAACTTTCACTCAAACCTTCGGCTCGCTGCTTGGAGAACAGCTGAAAACGACGCCAAAAGGTTTTGATCCAAACGACGAGGCTATTGATTTGCTGCGTTACAAACAGTTTCTGCTGCAACGAAATTTTACCGATAAAGAAGTGACAGGAGCGGATTTTCTAAAAAATGCCAATCAGACCTTTATCCTAATGCGCCCATTTTTCGATTATATGAGCGAGGTTTTGACCAGTAACCCTGACGGTGATTCGGTGGTTTAGTTTCAAGACTTCACGCCCTAAACTTCTAGATCATCTTCGCCATTTCGTTCAATATCGCCGCTTTTTGCTTTTCAATACTATTGAGTTGTTTGACCAGCTCAGGCTCGGTATTGTATTGGCCGATCACTTCCTGCAACTGCGCGGAAGCAGCATGAAGGTTTTCAAACTCCGCGCTAAGTTGCTTGTATTCACCGGTATTGCAAACCGGAGTTTCTGTTTCACAATAGGCTTTTAACTTTTCGTACTGCACGTCAGTATCGAGTACATCATGTGCCTGCAAACGCTGATCGATCTCGATTTGAGAGTAAAAAACGGCAGGCTGCCGGTTGACACGCCAGATCCAGATCCCAATAAATCCAGCCAGCAAAACGGCCGCGGCGTACGGCCAGTGGAATATCCGCTTCCGGCCCGGCGCTTTCCGCTCGATCAGTTCCCATAGCTTTTCGTCGGGCTCGTGCCCGGGCAGCTGCGTGATTGCGTGCTGCAGAGGAGCTTCTTCGAGCCGCTCGCAAATCGCCAGCCACGCTACCGGCGCCGGCGTATAACCAGGCAGTTTGGCGAGTGCTTTTTTTAACGTATCGTGATTTGTTTCTTCCATCATAGTCAGGAAAGCATGCCGCGCAGCTTCTTTTTGGCGTAAAACAATTGCGACTTGGAAGTTCCTTCCGAAATATTGAGCATCACCGCTATCTCCCGGTGCGTGTAACCTTCCACTTCCGCCAGTACAAAAATGGTTCTAAAACCGTCTGGCAATGAGAGGATTGCCGTTTCAAGATGGGACGCATTGATTTCATCTTCACCCCAATTTACCCCCATTACCGGCGCGTCATCAATATTATCCCAGATAACGATCCGCTTCTTCTTGGTCGAACGTCGGACCACAATCTTTTTGATCCACGCGCCAAGTGTCGACTCGCCGCGAAACTGGTCGATGTGGCGGAATACGTCCAGGAAAGAATCCTGTAAAACGTCGTTTGCATCGTCAAAATCCCCCGTGATGCGGTACGCCAGCGTGTACATGGCATTTTTGTAGCGATCGTATAGCTGACGCTGCGCAATCCTGTCATGTAAAAGGCAACCTGAAATCAACTCCGCCTCCGGGTTCATAGAATATCCGATTTACATCAAAGAGGCCGCAGGGTTACCGAATGGTTGTATTGGTTAAAAAGTTAATGCATTTTTTTCGGAAAACTATTGCGCGGCTACAAGCACTTTGTGCCGCACCTGGCGCGAACCATAAGTCGCAGTGAGGATATACAATCCGGGACTAAGCTTGGAGCCTGCCTTGACAGCCAGTCTGTTAGGTGCATTTTTTTCAGTAAATACCCGCACATCCCTGCCACTCAGGTCCGTCAGATTGATCACCGGCTCCTGCCCTGCAAACTGCACGTGAATGATGCCGGCAGTGACCGGATTAGGATATAGTACCAGCTCTTCTGCACCCTCCATTTTCACAGAAACAATCTTGGAATAGGCAAAAGTGCTGTCCGCATCTACCATTTTCAGCCTGTAAAGATTATCGCCCGCCAATGCTTTCTCGTCCGCAAATGTATAATTCTGCGTGATTTTGCTATTGACAGCCGCATTAACCCGACCGATATTCAGCCAGCTTTTTCCATCCGGACTGTGCTGAACTGCGAAGTGATCGCTGTTCGATTCTTCGGAAGTCTGCCAGTTGAGCTGAACACTATTTTCGCTCTTTTCAGCGGTGAAATTCACAAGCGTAACCGGTAGCGGCGCGGCTTTGTCGGCCGTGATATAATAGGATGAAAGGTTATTTGCATTGAAAGTGATTTTCCACAATCCCAATACGCTGTCCCAGCGAATGTTCTGGTCTGCCGGATCGATCGTATTTTCCGCAGTCCGCAGGTTACTGCCTTCCTCCCGCTGCCAGATCCGGAGCTTGGATTTGTTGGAAGCATCGCCTGAATTTTGAGGTAAGTTTTGCGAGCTCACTGCATTGAATGCATTGAATTCATCCTGGCTTACGTATAAAGTAACGGTTGCATTGACATCGTTTGAACCTGGTGTGAACTTCCAGTGACGCTGAATATAAGGCTGACCATCGTGGCTTTTCACCTGATTATCAACGGTCACGGACGCCCTCAAAGGTTCGTTCCCCGAGGATAAGCCGCTACCTTTTACAGTACTGATCACCCGGCAATCGTCGCCCGTAAGGTGGTAATCGACATTGTTGGGAACTACACTAGCCACTTGCTCCCCGTTGCGGGAAAGTTTCAGATCTTTATAAAAACAACCTTTGGTCGTAACATCATCATTCACGAGTATATTGACCGGCTTGTTTCCCGAGTTCCCGTACGCATTCCGCCAGTTCTTATACGCATCGCAATCGCCTGAATAGTCGTTGCGGTTCGTGTAGCAGCCGTCTCTGCGTATCATATCGGACAAGGTAAAGCTATCGGAATTGGAAGGGGAAGGTTTGCTCACCGATTTGCCTTTTACCCAGTTGTTGGTCAGGTTTTTGATCGCAGCAACTGCTTCCTCCGACTTCATCGCATTTTCGAGGTAAAACAGCGTTACTACCTGCGCTCCGTGCGTGTAACTTTCCTCCGCCAGTCTCACAATAGACTCTACCCCAGTTACATAAGCTGCCTCATTTACGTAAATCCTGTCCGGTAGATTAGAGCGCAGCAAGTCCAGCGCAAAGCGGTGGTCGTAGTGAATATCATCATTGATCTTGATCCCGTCCAGGTCTTCTCCAATATCTTTAAATGGCAAAGTACCTCTCGCGCGGGACAGTTTATCGTACACCGAACCGTGGTGCGTGATCACCTTGATATTGGAATTAACCCCCTTCACGGCGTCCTTGAAAATCCGGTTGGTTTCTTTCAATGTATAGGTGCGGAACAAAAACCAGTCAGTCCCGTCGGGTTGTTCAAAAGTACTGTTCGACGGCTTTTTAGGATTTACTTCGTTAAATGAAGAGTGGTTGCTTCCCCACGCGGAGTTCAATGCAGCGATATCGCCATATTTTCCTCTCAACCAAACCCGGTAAGCAGCTACCATCGGCTGGGAATAGTCCGTCAGTGCATTCGCCAAATCCATCGGGTTTTCATAATGGTATTTGGTTGATCCCATTTCAAACTCACCTTCTCCCTGACGGGTATATACGAGGTTCACATACAGCAGGTTGTTGTTTTCCTGTAAATATTTGTAACGTTCCATCACTTCCCTTGAAAAGTTGGTGATCCGGTCTTTGGTAGACTGCGAGGCAAGAGAGGTCATCACAAATTGCAGACTGATATTCGGCCTGATCGGGCCGCCCCATTTCTGGAAAACGGCTTCTTCTCCATGGTAATTGGCCACTACCATCCGCTCTTCCTTCTTCCAGCCGTCACCGGTATCGACCCCGAAACGGTCTGACGCACTGTTGGTTACATCATCCCCGGTACTCACGGCGATATTAAGCGCGATCTTCATATTGAGTTGCAAGGCGCGTTTGATCTGGTCGTCGTACTGCTTCCAGACGTTGTATCCGTTACCATTCTCCTGTTTGAGGATCCTGGAAATTTTCCCGTGAACAGCACCCCACTGAACCGTCAGAGCGACGGCATTACAACCGAGACTTTTGGCATCATCGATCACATCGAGCGCGGGTTTGTCATTCTCGTTCACCAGCGAAACCGCGAAGTAACGTTGCTGGGCCGACACGCTGAAAGCGTAAAAAGTAAGGGATAAAATACAAGAAATCCTTAAAATACTTCTGTTTAAAAGTATTGGTTTTTTCATACTAAACTTTAAATAAATGTAAAGACGCGAATATAAAACGAGGATTCGTTGCGGGGAATAGATATTTCTCTGTCGTAATCAATCTAACACAAACCAATCTTACTTGTAGGAATTTTACACTAAATGTAAATTAAATTCTACCAAAAGATAATTATGACAAGTACAAAAAAGGTAACATTCTTCAAAAGTTTATTTTTGAGAATGGGAAAAGTGCAATTGCACAACCAGAAATTGTAGAGAAAGCGGGCTTAGTTTTGCATTAAACCAAACTCGGTGGCGAGCCGTATCACGGTCGCGGTATTGGGAGCTTCAAACTTTTCCATCAGGTTTTTCCGGTGGCTCTCGACCGTGTGCGTGCTGATGAAGAGATCGGCTGCAATTTGCTGGGTAGTGTAGCCGCGCCCGATGAGTTCGAGGATCTCTTTTTCACGGCGGGTAAGTCTCGGTACTTCTTTCAAATCGCTGCCTGTACCGCTGTTGAGCGCTTTATGCGTACCTGCACATAGGAATGTTTGGCCTTGCATAGCAGCGTGGAGTGCGGAAATAATATCGTCGCCCAATGCATTTTTCAACACATAGGCACTCGCGCCGCTTTGCAGGATCCCCATAATCACGGTCCTTTCATTGTGAACGCTTAATGCAACCACCTTCACCGCAGGATAACGCTGTTTGATCTTTTGGCAAAGGATAATGCCGCTCGTATCGGGCAGGTTCACATCGAGCAGGATCACGTCCGGCAACGACGTGGCGAGCGCCAGCAATGCGGGCTCTCCCTGGTCGAAAATGCCGGTAACTTCTATACCTTCACGCGCTTCCAGCAGGTTTTTCAGTCCCTGCAAAACAATAGGATGGTCGTCGACAATGAATACTTTCATAATTAGATTTCACATTCAACAGTCACCGAAGTACCGTTTCCGGGCTTCGACTGCATTTCGAACTTTGCATTTAAAAAATCCGCCCTGGCCTTCACATTAGATAGCCCGGCGCCTGCCTTTCCATTGATTTTTTCAGGATCAAAGCCCCTGCCGTCGTCTTCCACGGTCACAAATAACCGCTCGCCGCTCTGCTGAATGATCACCAGGATCTGCGAAGCGGCCGCGTGTTTCAATGCATTATTCACCAGCTCCTGGATAATCCGGTACAGAACGATCTGCTTTTCCTTCGGCATGGAATCTTTGTAATTAAAAACCTGACAGACGAGATTGATACCCGTTTCATTCAGGTTTTTGCAAAATTCCCTGGTCGCTTCGGCCAGTCCGTAGTTCATCAAAATCTCCGGCATTAGGCTCCGCGCGATCCTGCGCAGCTCATTGACAGCGTCGTCCAGATGCGATAGTGTGCGGCCCAGACTTGTTTTCAGCTTTTCATCCTGCCCCACAGGTGCCTGCGAAAGTTCGATCTTGATACTGCTCAGCAAGCCGCCCAGCCCGTCGTGTAGGTCACGTGCCAGCCGCGTCCGCTCCTGCTCCTGCCCTTCCAGCATCGCCGAGAGCATTGAAATGCGGTAATCCTGTTTGATCTTCTGCATTTCCAGCTCGTGCAGCTGCTTTTCTTGCGTCCACAGTCTCTTATTGTTTCGGTAAAAAAGCAGCACGAGAACTGTTACCGCCATCAGGAACAGACAAACTACCGCGAGCAGCCAGTTGAGCAAACGGTTGTTTTTAATGGTCAAAGCGGCCTTTTCATTTTTTGATTGGAGCTGGTAGATCTTTTTCTCTTTTTCAGAAGACTGGTACCTGGCTTCCAGCGCCGCGATTTCGGTTTTGGAATTTTCCATAAAAGAGCTGTCGGCGAGCTCGGCATATTGGTTCAGCCACTTGTAAGCATTCGCCATATCACCCGTTTTGGCCGTGGTTTGCGCCAGCTCGTAGAAGTAGAGTATCCTGTTCTTGTTTCTTGGAAAAATATTCTCCTGAAAAGCAAGCTCCTTGATGATCTTCAATGCCCGGGGATAATCCTCCATGGCTTTGTAGGTAAAATACTTTTGCAGCATAATACCCTGATACTCATAATTACGATTAAGTTTCGTCGCCTGGGCGAGACCTTTGTCAAAGCTCCGCAACGCAGGCTGAAACTGTCGCAAACGCGAATAATACATACCTTCAACCTGGTAGTAATCGCAGTAGTGCGGCAGGTCCGGATTTCGTGCAATAATAACCTTCGCACTATCGAGCATCGGCCGGATCGGCGGGTATTCTTTGAGGTATATGTAATTTTTTGCCCCGAAAATATAGGCATCGGCCAGCTCCAGTGACCGCGAATCCAGCCTTTGGAGTGTCGCGATCGCCAGATTGATATATTCCTCGGCTTTTTTGTAATCAAGTTGGTTTGAAAAAATGATACCCAGATTCCGGTAGTTACTTATCACCCGCGCACTGTCGCCGGCTTGTTTGGCCAGCGGAATGGCGTGCTCGATAAGAATTTCCGCGTACCGTTTCTCATTGTCCAGCCGTTGCTCTATCGCCCCGAAATTATGCCACGCCCGCGACCTGAAAATCAATGCTTCCTTACCTTTGAATTTCCTGAAAAGTTGCTCAGCGAGCATGTAAGCCGCTTTGCTTTTGTCAAAATCTGTGTCGAAATAGGCTCCCGCCCTGTAAAATTCCGTCATCGCTTCTTCGTACGAACCCGGCTTAACGAGCTGCGCAGCTTGCCGCACGTATTGCAGCGAAACCGCAGTATCCTTGTCGCTGAAATGGTCTGAAAGCATGAGTAAAGTCCTCACCCTTTCGGTATCAGACAGCTTTCGTTTCAAGACATTTTTCAGACTGTCGGGATAACTTCCAGCCCCACCTTGTGACCGGGCAGGGCTGAAAATCAAGACCAGAAGCACTAATAACAGGTAGTTTCTCATTGAGTTTTAAAGTCAGGGCAGGTCACGCAGCATGATTCCGTCGAGTGCGGCCGGGGTATCTTTCAGCGGCGACGGACTTGCGCTTCCCATTCGTTTCACAGCGCCGATCCTCGCATTCGGGCCGGCTGATACACCCATATCCTGCAATGCGGCATTCAACAACGTTTCGTTCTCGTCACCAAAAGGCAAAAAGGGCATTGACAAATCTTCTACTTTCCGCGTCGGCGTAATCCCGTCGACCGTCCCGTAATCCGACTCTCCGTCTGCATTCGTCGTTTGCCCCAGCATCATATATATACCATATTTCCAGCGCTTTTTTTCGTCCCCGATCAAACTGCCAAAAAGATTCTTTCCCGCCGTATTCGCCCCGATCGTAACTACCTGCATATAAGGTTTCAATCCATTTATAATCAGCTCACTTGCAGAGGCGGTACCCCGGGAAGTGAGCACATACACGCGGTCGAGGCGGCTTCCAATGTTACTACTTTCCTGCGAAAATTTGTAATTCAATGCATCCTGACCATTTTTCTCCTTCCAGTATTTAATGTACTTGTCGTTCCATTGTTCTTTGTAAAAGATATCGGACGCGCCTGCATTACTGACGATCAGTGAGCCTAATGTAACCGCAGAAGTCATATATCCGCCACCATTTAACCGCAGATCAAGCACCAGCTCATTCACGCCCGCCGATTTGAACTGACCAAAAATCGAACGTAGCTCATTGTCATATTTCTGCTTTTCCGCTTCCGTTCCCGGCACGAACTGTGTGTAAACCAGGTAGCCGATTTTTTTACCACCTTTTGAAATTACACTCGAAAAAACCACCGGATTGGCTGCCAGCGCCGCTTTGGTTATGCTCACCGTTGATTTATCCAAATACAAAGTATTATTCTCAATAGCCCCTAGCGTCATTTTCGCCGATTCCTTCGCGCTCATCAGCGAGGCATAATTGTCTTTTGTAAGCTGACTTCCATCGATTTTGGTGATAATATCCCCCCGCGTCAATCCAGCCTTTTCCGCCGGACTATCCTTCGCGACGTGGCTGACAAACAGGGCCACATTTTGTTTTCCTTCATCAATAAAAGCAGGTACGTAACTGACTCCGAATGCTTTAACTACGCCGTTAAACTGCTGCTGCAATGCGTCAATATCAGCCGTGAGCATTGAGAACCGGTCGTGGGTTTGCGGCTGGTAAACGAGTTTGCTGAAATATTCCTCCGGACTTGTAGAGCTATCAAGTTGCTTTTGATCAGGCAGTTCGTCGTACCAGAAGTACGCGTCGGCCATCATACTGTAAACCCATTCGTTGACAGAACCCTTATCTCCAAGCTTCCCGGTGAGTGTGTCAATGCTTTCCGGCTGGCAGGCCCAGCAAAAGCTGACCACGGCGGTGAATAGTATTGCGCTTTTTTTTCTCAATTTTTTCATGATTACCAGTTTTGATGTGGATGAAATGCAGGATTATTGAGGGTGGTAAATGCGACTGATCAGGTTGTCGATGATGTAGGATTTTGATCTCGAATAAAAAGTGTCGAGTTCTTCGAGGTAGCGGTGGTAAAAATAGCTAAGCACCAGCCCGAGAAACAATGCGATAAATGTGGTGTCAAAAGACACGTTCAAACTTTGGGTAATCAGCGGCATCCCTTCCTCGGTTTTCGCCAGGTGAAATAGTCCGATAGAGCCCGCCAGGTGGAGAATTGTGCCGATAAAACCCAGCGACGCAATTGCATTGATCAGAAACCGCGCCATTTCCAGCCGACCTTCCATCTCCGTTTTACTGTTATCAATCTGCGCCGTGAGTACGTGTAAGGTATCCCCGATAGACTGGTTATTGCGGTACTGCGTGCAGGCCCGCTTCACAAAATCGGTCAGGAGAAAGCTGAAACCGTGTTTTTCAAGATCAATTACATTGAGCTTAATACGCGCCACCTCGTCGGGCGACAGAATAAGCTGATCCTGAACCGGCAACAGGTTAAGTTTGAAGCCTTCATTCTGTTTCTTCAAAAACCGCTGGTATTCCAGTATTTCCAGCACCCCGAATATGAACGCCATGTAAATGATAGCGTGGACAAAACCTCCGAAAGAACCGCCAAATGCCTCAAAAAAACGTTTTAATCCCGGTCCGGAAGTAATCGACGCGAGCAATATCAGGGCAAACCAAAGCATGACAGCAGCGACGAGGCTGATGGCTAGGTGGAATAGGCGTTTGTTGTGGATCATAATTTTGAATGAGTGAATGAGTGAATGAGTGAATATTTTAGTGAGCTGCCGAGGAGACGGGAATGTTTATTTTTTTGTTAAATTGAATTGGCCGTTTTCTAGCATGGTTACGGTGGCTAGCAGGACTTTTGGGGTGTTGAGTTGTAAAATGCCGGAGAACGGTTCGCCTTTTTCTTCTCCCTCCGGGCTCTTCGAATACACCAGCCCGCGGACGTAAACGGAGGTATTGTTTTTGGTACTTTCTTTAAAAACTGCGTAGATCTGGTATTCTCCGGGAAGTATTTTGTCAAATTGCCGCACTGCCTCCTGGGTTGTGCGCAGGTCACTGCCGAAGAATTTCGTCTTGGACTTCCCACTGTCCCACTGGCCGATATCCTTTATTTCCCGGGCACCACCGGAGACGCATTTATTGTTTTTGCAAACCAGCAAATCCACATTGTCACCCAGATCTGCCCAGCTGATCTCGAACGAAACCTTGCAAGGCACGCCCGGCGGATCGCCCTGGTATTTGCTTTTCCTGAAATCGTCCGGCTTCGCTTCCGACGCTATCGCCGGTTTTGCTACCGAATCTTTGGGTGATTCGGCCTTGGAAACAGGCGCAGGCGATTTGTAAGTGCCCACATCGGAAACTGTCTCTTTTTCGGGGCAATCGGTGCATTCGGGACATTCGATAATTCCGGGCATTGGCTTGTAATCCGTCAAAACTACGAGCAGCGTGTCACCCGGTCGTTTGTTCTTTAAACTATCGCTGATCGTCGCAAAAAACTGGTTGTGCACCGTATCATACGACATACTTACCTGCTGCTTTTTCCCGGGCGACGAGCCGCCTTTAGGAACGGCGATGAACAGAAATATCACCGCCCCCAGTGCGCCGCAAATCACATCCAGAAATGATATATTGAAAATCTGAGGTTCCCGGTTTCTTGCCATATTTGAAATAGTTTTGCCTTCAATTTTTCAGCCTGCTTTCAGGCTGCCCAGCACATAGGTTTTGTCCATTACAAAGCCTCCTGCCTGCTTCACATTTTGAGCTTCCCTCACCGGAAAGCGGCATTCCGGGCATTTGGGTAAGTGAGCGGCAATCAGCGTTCCGCAATTCTGGCATTGTTTCTCCGGAATCTCGTCCACAGTTGCTTCCGGATCTGGAGCCTGCGAAAACCGGCCGTTGATCCGGCAGTGCGCGCATGTGTTCGCGTCGCTATTGTTGATCGTGCCGCAATTGTTGCAAACCAGCATAATCGAAGTCGTTTAGGCGGTTAGTACTTGTCCCCGAAAGTGAAGTGGTGTGTATAGCTTACGCTCAGGATCGTAGACACATTGCCAACTTTTCCATCGGCGCCGATCGCCGTGCTACTCCTGTTATTGAGCGCATTGAATCCCAGATCCCAGATGATATTCACTGCCAGTTTGCCCTTTTCACCCATTGGCACCAGCATTCCGGGACTCAGGATGAATCCCGGCTGAAAACGTCGGTAAGTATCATTGATCCCGCTCCCGAAACGCACCGTTGAAGACTCACTTCGTGACCCCACTCCCGCTACTTCCAGTTCCAGCCGCTGATTTCCGGCTAGTCCCACATTCAAAGAAGGTCCGGCCGAGGCTGTCAATCCGAATTTTTCACTTAGGAACCGGTACCTGAAAAGAATGGGTACGTGGATGAAAGAAGTATTCTCCCGCCGCTTCACAAAGCCCACATAGTCGCCCTCAATCCTGTAATTGTCAGTCTCCGACTTGGTACCTTTCTGAATAAAACTGACGCCCGAAACGATCGCCATTTTATTCATTTCCACTCCAAAAACAACGCCGCCGTTCAACCCTGGCTTAGGCTTCGAACTCGTCCAAAGATCCGCGTAATCGGATGTGTATGAATACATTGACAGGTTAGCTCCGCCCGTTCCTCCAATAAAAAAAGAACTGCCTTGCGCATTCGCAGCGAAGTTGGCAGACAATAAAAACGCGATCACTAGCAATAATGGCTTTCTCATGTTTTTGATGTTTTTAGTGTAGCTTAAAACGCACCAGCAATTCCACCGGCAGAGGTGATTTTCTGGTCTTGCAAATTTCAGCCAAACGGAAAAAGCAAACCATCCCTGTTTTCAGCCATTTTTGAGTACCCCCCTACCCCCTCAAGGGGGCTTTGCGTTTGATTTGATTGGTAACGAATAGCCCCCTTGAGGGGGTCGGGGGGAGAATCCAGTAACGAATAGCCCCCTTGAGGGGGTCGGGGGGAGAATCCAGCAACAAATAACCCCCTTGAGGGGGTCGGGGGAATTGAGGGGGTTTGGGGGAGAATTTTGACCAACCAACATTAACAAACATCACCGCCCCCCTTTTACAAAAAACAAACTCCTGAACCTCATGAAAACAGCATTACTGGCTCTTGCTTTTTTTTCACTAATTCAACTTTCACTAACCACCTCCGCGCAGGTTGCGGATACCAGTTATCTGGCCGAGGTTAAAAAGGAGCTGAATACAGTCTGGCCGAGGAACCGGCGCGTTAATCTGGTTTTTCACGGGCATTCTGTTCCAGCGGGCTATTGGGAAACCCCGGAAGTGCATACCCTGGAATCGTACCCAAATCTGATTTTGAAAGCATTGAAAGCGAAATACCCTTACGCGGTGATCAATGTGATCGTGACTGCGATTGGCGGGGAAAATTCGTTGAAAGGCGCGGCGCGTTTTGAGAATGAAGTGCTGGCACACCAGCCCGACGTAGTTTTCATCGATTATGCACTAAATGACCGTTTTTCACCTCTTGAAAAAACCAAGGAAGCACTGGAAAAGATGATCCGGGCGGCGCAGGAAAGGAATATTAAAGTAATACTGGTTACCCCCTCTCCTGATCAGCGAATCGATATTTCAGATCCCAAAAATCCACTCGATCCTTATGCAGCGCAGATCAAAGAGCTGGCGATTCAATACAAGATAGGGTTTGCGGATCCTTATATTGAGTTTCAAAAAATAGTAAAGGCCGGTAAATTGAAAGAAGTGATGTCGTCGGTGAACCACCCGAACGAAGCGGGGCATTCTGTTATCGCAAATGAGATCCTGCCCTATTTTTGAATGAACAACGAAGCGTTGCCCTGATCGACAAACTGCGATTTTATTTGGACTTGTTTTAAATAACAGACTATATTTGCAGCTTTCCAATGAAGCTCCTTGCGAATGAATCAGGATTTAGCAGACAGTATTCCAATGCGGATCGATGAGGTGACTTTCCGACAGATTTATCTGCTGCATTGGGAGAAAGTTTTTGCTGTTTGCTACAACAACATCCGCGAAACGGAGCCTGCCAAAGGAATGGTGCAGGACATTTTTAAATCCTTGTGGGAACGGAAAGACGAGCTTGAAATCACGGTTTCAGTTGAAAGATACTTGCTCAGAGCTGCCAAATTAAAGGTTTTTGAATATTTAAGAAATACCAGGTCCCGCGCCGAACATATAGAATCTGCTTTTCAGAATTACTGCCACTTTACCAATTGTACCGAAAACGAGGTACTTTATAATAACCTGAAATCGCAGGTGGAATGCCTGGTAGATACACTTCCCTGCCAATGCCGCAATGTGTTCAGAATGAGCCGGGAAGAAGGATTGACTAATCGCGAAATTGCCTCGCGCCTGCTTATTTCCGAGCGGGCTGTCGAGTACCATATTACCCGGGCGCTTTCCACACTGAAAGCAAATCTCACAGAATACCTCCCTTAGTTTTCACCGCCTGACTTACGGTAAAAGTTAAATTGTGCTACTTTTACCAAAAGTAAAATGCGTAATAAAGTCAGCTCCTAC
This sequence comes from Dyadobacter sp. CY343, assembly GCF_021390335.1. Lineage (GTDB taxonomy): Bacteria > Bacteroidota > Bacteroidia > Cytophagales > Spirosomataceae > Dyadobacter. The sequence goes on from NZ_JAJUXK010000003.1 coordinate 747,452, forward strand.
ATGCGGGTCAGTAAAGAACTTATCGAACGATATCACGCGGGTCTGTGTACGCAGGAGGAACAACTGGCTGTTGAAGAGTGGCTCCTGAGCGACGAGCCCGACGAGCTATTTGTGCTGCCGGAGGGAAAAGAAAAACGGGGACTTCGTGCTGAAATGTGGGAAGAAATAGCAGATGTTTTTCCTGAAAAAAAGAGTTATCAGCACATATTCTTTCACAGCTTCTGGCGTCAAGCCGCAGCGGTTGTTTTACTAGGAATAACTGGCGTATTACTGTACAACGTTAATAATAAGCAGGTTACAGCTGATATTATCATCATCAACAACGAGTCCACTTCAATCAATAAGGATTTACAGGCAGGAAACTTTCACGTATCCCTTGCACCGAAAAGCAACATTGAAATTGACAGCAATACCGGGCGGATTGATTTTTGCGGTGCCATGATGATCAACCCGAAAATGGATGTTGAATATACCATCCAGGGCACCTGTCCCGACCAAATGGAACAAAGCGGCAAAATGAAGCTCAAAAAAGGACTGAACTATATTGCCCTCAATTACGCCGGCCCAGGTAAGGATCCAGAACTGCTGGTACTCGAAGAAAAATCATTAATGGGGCTGCCACCGCTCATGAAAAGGCAGCTTATGCACCAGTTTGATATTTGAAATCTACTTCATTAATGATCAAAAAACCCCGGCAAATCTCCTTGTATCTGCTATTAGCGATGATTGCTTTTACCGTTGGATGCGCTGAAAGAGAATCCGGACAAAGCGACACTTCGCAAAAGAAATACAGTATTTATACAATGGCGGAAGATGGTCAGGAATTTTTGACGACTACCGATTCACTGTCCGGCGGGAGCCTTGAACCGGAGAAATCAGGTGTGAAAGTAGATCCTCAGCGAATTTTTTACGATCTCATCGTACATAAGGGATACTACTACCGACTGGATGCGAAAACGCAGGAATTCTTAAAGATTGGTATTGAAAATAAGAAGTTTACTACCAAATCCAGAGTAAAACTCGAAGGCTTTTCGGCGATCGATAACTATAACTGGATCACGCCCGATTCGCTGCTGATCATCGGCTACGATGATAAAAGTGCAGAGGTGAAATATGCCAAAATTCATCTCGAAAATATGACCGCGGTACAAGGTAAACTCCCCTTGCCCGCTCCTTCGGGAAGCTATAACTGGACATCGGTCGGCTTTTCGCATTTCATGAATGGGCAACTGCTGGTCGGCTACACGTACCATGCCGCCCACGATCTGCTGGGCTATACCACAAGTGACACGATGTACGTGGCGACGCTGAGCTATCCTGCACTGAAAAATTTGAAGAAATATAAAGATAGCCGGACCACATATCCAGGCGGGGTGAATACGCGGCAATCACACTTTTTTACGGATGAAAATGGGGATTTCTACTTTATCACCTGCCCGGGCATTGCTTTGGGAAATAACCCGGCTAAGCCCACAGCGATTATGCGGATCAGGAAGTCGGACAGCAGCGTCGACCCGGACTACTTTTTCAACCTTTCAGCTTCTCCTATTCAAAACAACGGATATGGTTTCTGGTATCTTGGGAAAGGAAAAGCAATTGTACGGACAGAGCGGAAAGCACTTTTTACGGGAATGGGTGATCACTACAAAGTACCCCATTTCGATTTTTACGAAGTCGATCTAATTAAACAAACTACGGCGCGCCTTAATCTTCCGCTGGATAAAGGCACAGCCAGGCAATGCGTGATCGTGGAAAATGGGATCGCCTATATTGCTGTGAACTCAGATTCGGCAGGAAGTTACATCTGGATCTATAATCCCGAAAATCACAGCCTTAAAAAAGGGCTGCAAATTCCCGGTCAAACCGACTACATATTAAGGATCGAGCGGCTCAATTAATTAAAGCGTCGCTATCTGTTCTGCTGACAAGCCGGTAACCTCCATGATCAGTTCGTCAGAAAGACCTTTTTCCTTCATTTTTTTGGCGGTTTCTTTCTTGCCAACAAGTATCCCATTGGCTATCCCCTCAACCCGCCCTTCGGCAATTCCTTCCGCCATACCATCGTTCCAGGCAGTTTCTGTCGTTGCGTACAAATCCCTTGCTTGCTTTAATGCTGCGTCGTATGCCATTTATCTTGCTTGTTTAAGTTGCTGACTTCTGCGATATCAAACAATTTCTTGAAAATAGGTCTTCTCAAAAACAGTGGTAATTTATCAATATTATTCATGTGTTTCAATAAAAATAGCCAGTTATCAAGTTCAGAGACAAGCTCTTCCTCTCCTTTGGTAAATCTGGGAATTTCTACATAAATGAAACCGAGCTTGTCGTAAAATGCCTCTCCCTTCTCATTTCTAAGCATTACCCTGGAAATAAAATGACGATCTGCTTTATCATCAAAACAGAAATCCATGATACCGATCAGATACACTGGTTTCAGGCGGTAATTCCATTTCTGTACGGTAACCGGTATCTGATCTCTAATGAGTGAGGATACGTAATATAAGCAGCGGTCTTTGAAGAATTCCTGTCGGATCCGCTGCATTTCGATGATAAACTGCTCTCCGTCAGCCCCTGTACAAAGCAGATCAAAGACCACTTTTCTGTCTGCCGATAGCGGACCACTCTGCTCGGTTTTATCGTAAGTCAGGTCAACAATGTACTTCTCGCCTGCGAAAAGCTGATTCAGAAAATCGATGAGCAAATCCTTGTTCGGCTCTGATCCGAATATCCTTTTGAAACCAAAATCCGTAAACGGATCGATAAAGCGGCCTGGCTTTGCTAAATGCATGGATAGTATGTGTTTTGATTTCTGCGAAAATCCGGAAAATTTTTACCAAACACCTTCGGGAAACTGCGAATTGCGCTACTGGTTATCAGGCGGTATAAATGGACATTAACCCTCCGCCCGAAAAACCAGCTTTTCTTCTATTTCAAAAATGCGTGTCAGCAAATTATTTCGTTGCGGGATTTCGATGATCCTCTGCACTTTGCCTCTTCTGGTGAATGCGCAAACTTCTTCCATTTCCGGGAAAATCACATCGCAAGACCGTTCGACGCTTCCGGGAGTCTCAGTTTTACTCAAAAAAACATCCCACGGAACCACCACTGACGCCGACGGTCTATACAAATTGACCGACGTCAAACCTGGGAATTATACAATTGAGGTCACCGGCGTCGGATTCAGTACTATTTCCCAAACGGTTTCTGTAAGAAGCGGCAAACAGATTACCCTCGACTTTACGATGCAGGAAAGTCAGACGGATTTGAATGAAGTCCAGGTGGTGGGTAAAACACAAACCCAGGAGATCAAAGAGCTGGCATTTTCAGTAAATGCGATCGAGACCAAACAATTTGCAAATACCACGGCCGACCTGAATCAGGTATTGAACCGGAGCACCGGCGTGCGGATACGCGAGCAGGGCGGGCTGGGGTCCAATTTCGTTTTCTCGATCAACGGACTTTCAGGGAAAGCTGTCAAGTACTTCATCGACGGCGTGCCGATGGAGATTCTGGGTAGCGCGATGTCACTCAACAATATCCCCGTCAACCTTGCTGAGCGCATTGAGGTGTATAAAGGAGTAGTGCCGGTTCAGCTGGGTTCCGATGCGATGGGCGGCGCGGTGAATGTGATCACCAGCCAGAAGCAAACCAACTATCTCGATCTCAGCCACAGCTACGGGTCGTTTAACACCCACCGTTCCGCGCTGACCGGCCAATATGTGCATAAGCCGACCGGCATTACGCTGAAAGCAACGGGCTTTTTCAATTACTCCGACAACAATTATAAAATGAAGGGCGTCGAAATTCTGGAAGGCGGCAAGCGAAATGGCGACCAGATCACTGACCTTTCAGGAGCAAACTTCGTGGTGACGGACACGCGCCGTTTTCACGATCAGTACCGCTCGTCGATGGGTCAGCTGGAAGCGGGTATTACCAATAAAAGTTGGGCGGACGTACTCTATTTAGGTTTTGGTTACACAGCAGGAAAACAGGATCTGCAAACCGGATTTGAGCAAACGATCGTATACGGAAATGTGAGGCGGGACAGCAAGGCTTTTACGGGAACTTTGCGTTATAAAAAGACTAATTTGTTTATCAAAGGACTGGACCTGAACCTGTTCGCTTCACAGTCGCGCGATGCTTATGTGACTACCGACACCTTGCTCCGGCAATATTACTGGGACGGTTCTTGGACTACGAAAGGCGCTACCGAAATGGGCGGAATCAAGACAATCTGGCACATAATACGACCGAGAACTTTTGCCCGGGCCAACCTGAGCTACACGCTGAACGAGCGCCATTCTTTCAATATCAACTATACAGCCGATCGCCTCAAAAACGAGAGTTATAACGAACTGATCAGCGATAGTGACGATATGCCCGGGATTATGAACAAGCAGATCATTGGTCTCGCTTATCAACAGGAGCTGATCGACAAGAAATGGGTGAATACCTTTTTTGCCAAATACTATGGACTGGGATTGGAAAGGAAGAAATATATCGATCAGTCGTACCAGGTAATAGACAGTACTTTTCGGAATTACGGTTACGGCATTGCGTCGCGCTATAAAATCCTGCCGGACCTGGGTATCAAAATTTCGCTTGAACATGCGTACCGTTTGCAGGAGGTAGAAGAGGTTTTCGGGGATGGTTTGAATGTCCAGCCTAACCCCGACCTGAAACCGGAAAGCAGCGACAACGTCAACCTGGGTGGCTATTATGGGGTTCGATTCAATAAGCACCGGTTCTTTGTGGAGGCTTCCGGATTTTACAGGAATGCAACCGACTTCATTTATCCGGTACCCGACCAGCGTTCCAAAGCATTGAAAAACGAGAATAAAGCGAGTGTCCGGGTGACCGGCTTTGAGGGTGAATTGCGATACGATTACGGCGATCTGCTTTTCTTCAACATCAATGCTACTTATCAGAATGCAGTGAATACCACCAGGTTTGGCAATACGTCAAGTAACAATTACGAGGCGACTTATCTGAACAAAATCCCCAACCAGCCCTGGCTTTTCGGGAATGCAAACCTGGCGATCGGAAAAAACAATGTTTTTGGGGAAGATACCCGGCTGCAATTTTCCTGGTACACCCAATATGTCCATTGGTTTTACCTTACCTGGGAAGCTTTCGGGAATGTAAATGGTAAATCTACTATTCCTAACCAGCTGATTCACAATGCATCTTTAAGTTATTCCCTTCAAAATGGCAGGTATAATATCTCCGCCGAATGCCGTAACCTGACCGACGATCTGGCGTACGACAATTTCAGGTTACAGAAACCGGGCCGCGCTTTTTCCTTGAAACTCAGATATTTCATTAAATAACCCGAACTCAATTATCCATTTTTATAACAAATACATCAAATGAAAATAATGAATATTCTTCCATTCAAAGTACTGGCTATCAGTGCGCTGGCATTGGCTTTAAATGGTTGCAGCGACGAACTGAGCGAGTCTTCCGAGCCGGTTAAAGACGTAAAATACTCGGCAGTTGTATGCGTGGGCAGCTGGCCGAATACGGCGTATTATATTGCTGACGTACCTTCCTTGAAAGAAGGACAAATCAGTTTGAAGGGCAGCGGAGCGGAAATGACGGGCAAAGTGTACGCCCAGGATGTGATCCAGAAAGACGGATTTTACTACCACGCCAACTTCGGCAGCGGACGTTTTGGCAAATACCACGTGCAAAATGGCGCGTTGATCGTCGATAAGGAAGTGCCTTTTACGTTCCTCAATTGGAGCTCGTACGTTTGGGCCGATGACCAGACGCTCGTGATTTTCGGAACGGCCGAAGGTGAAGCGCGTTATGCGATCGTGAAAGTAGCTGATATGACTTTGACCACCGGCAAGCTGAACCTGGAAGCTTATCCGAAAGGATTTGATGAATATGCGATCGGATTTGCAGAATTCCGTGACAGCAAACTTTTCATCGGATTTAGTTTTACAACTTCTACATACAGTGCTAATATGCCTGTTTATCAGAAGTTTGGTGTTGCTGTTGTGAATTACCCGGGCATGAATACGGAAAGCATTATTTCCGATACCCGCACTACTACGCCCGGCGGACCGGTTGTGTACGCACCGGCTTCTTTTCAGGATGAAAACGGAGATATCTACTTCATCAGTGACCCGGTTTACAACTACGATTACAAATCCCCATCCTCCATTTACCGGATAAAGAAGGGCGCTACGCAGCTGGATAATACCTATTACTTCGATTTCTCTTCCAAAGTAGAGAACGGAATGGGACCTGCGATGTGGTACCTCGGCAACGGAAAGGCGATTGTGCGGACCAGGGTAAAAGGTATCAATATCGATGCCGAGCACTCCTTTTCTGTGATTGATATTAGAAATGGTGCATTTATCAAAAAGCTTGACCTGCCCGCCGACAAAGGCGAGCGGATGGTGAAAGCGGTGATCGTGGAAGATGGTAAAGCATATATAGCTGTAAATGCAGCAGATAAAGACTATATCTGGGAATACGACCCGGCGACAGAAGCATTGAAGCCCGGTGCAGAATTCGTGGGCGGAATGGACTATATCCTTCGTTTGGAAAAAGTTAAATAAGCCACGCTTCGGCTGCGCTCAGCGTGACAGTTTGTGGTGAACGCATTCCTATGTCAAGCTGAGCGAAGTCGAAGCCGGTACTCGTTCGCGCAATGTGAACACTAATATTAATCAAATGCTTAAAAAAATAAATGTCTGGCTGCACCTGTGGCTGGGGCTGGCTTCCGGAATTGTCGTTTTGATCGTGGCTGTTACGGGTTGCATTCTTGTTTTCGAGCAGGAATTGAAATCACTTACCCAGCCCTGGACGCACGCCGAGCGGCCGGACAATGCAGCTTACCTCCCTCCGTCGGTAATTCACGCACGCGTCTCCAAACAATTCCCGGGCAAAGAAATCCATGGTATATGGTACTATGGACATGGAAAAGCCGCGAAAATGAACATGCATTCTGATTCTGTCATATTCGTTAATCCCTATACTGCGGCAGTGACAGGAATCGCCGACCCCGAAGATTTTTTTCACTTCATATTAGATGGGCACGTTGGTTTGTGGATCGAGGGGGAAGTTGGCCAGGCGATCGTTTCCTATGCGACGCTCGTATTTTTTATTTTGCTGATCACCGGAATTTTATTGTGGTGGCCAAAAAAATGGAACAGATCGGGGCGCGATAAAAGCTTCAAAATCAAATGGAAAGCGAAGTTCAAGCGGGTGAATTATGATCTGCACAATGTACTCGGCTTCTATTCGCTTAGTATAGCGCTTATTCTCACGATAACCGGTCTGGTTATGGGTTTCAGGTGGTTTAATGAAGGATTTTACTGGCTAAATTCCGGCGGAAAGACGCAGCCTGCGTACGTAACTTCATTCTCGGATACGACCCGCATTTATCAGAATGCCGGTTTTAAAAATGTTGATCTAGCCTTTCAGAAAGGTATTACACAGATCGGTACTTATAATAAAGACGCGATCATTATCTCTTTTCCTGAAAAACCTTCCGACCCGATCGACCTGTGCGTGGATATGTACAACGGATCGTGGCGCTACGTGTATCTGGACCAAAATACACTGGCGGAACTACCCTCCACGCAGGTGCATATTGATGACCTGAAATGGGCTGACTGGCTCCGGCGGACAAACTATGCGTTGCACGTAGGGGCCATCGGAGGAATGCCGACCAAGATCCTTTTTTTCCTTGCAAGTCTCATTTGCGCGAGCCTGCCGATCACCGGCTTTTACATTTGGTGGGGGAAACGCAAACCTGCCAAAACCAGGGCAAAACGTTTCGCAAATCTCAAACCCGCCTGAAATAATCTGTATTTTTACCCGCCGCCAATTTTATTTTACATGAAATACCAGTACCCGCGACAGCTGCATAAGCTGCTGTTCTTCATCAACTTGCTCTTCATTTCCAACGTCTCGCTGTCTCAAACTCCTGCCCCATTCCAGGTACGCGGAATTGTGACTGATTCAACTTCCCGAAAAGCGATAGAGTTTGCCACCATCAGTATTTTGGACAATGAGAAAAAAGTGATCGCGCTGACTTACACCGACGAAAGCGGGGTATTTAAATCAAGCGACATTACTACCGGATCTTTTTTCCTGAACTTATCTTTTGTCGGCTATCGCCAGAAAGTGGTTCCTTTTACCATTAAACCCAATAAACCAGGCTTCGAATTCGGTACTATTGTGCTGGCTTCGGAAGTAAATCAGCTGAATGCAGTAACTGTTACCGGCTCCCGACAATTGGTTGAACAGCAACCGGGTATGCTCATTTACAATGCAGAAAAAGATATCAGTAACCAGGGCGGAACAGCGGCGGATGTACTTCGGAAAGCGCCTATTCTGAATGTCGATGCTTCGGGAAAAGTGACGATGCGCGGGAATTCGAACCTGCGTATTCTTATTAATGGAAAATATTCCGGACAAATGGCGCGGAGCCCGGGAGATGCATTGAATATGATGCCTGCCGGCTCAATCAAATCTGTTGAAGTGATCACCAGTCCGTCTGCCCGTTATGATGCGGAAGGGGCTTCTGGGGTTATTAATATCATTACAAAAAAAGGAAATCAAAGCACCAGCGGCACGATTGAAGTCGTTGGCGGGAATATGGAACAGGCGATCAACCCGCGCATTGCTGTGAATCGCGACAAATGTAATATCACTTCCACACTGCATTTGCACCGCTTCCGCGAACGTGAAATAGCAGATCTCGATCGGGTTACCTATGATAATGGTGCAGCTTCGGGCAGGATTTTGCAGCACGTGGTCAAAGACAATGCAAAACCGCACACCTCGGGCGACTTTCAGCTCGAATACACCCCTGATTCTGCCAATCTTTTCAACTTTTCAGTCAATGGCTGGCTTGGCAGCTGGCCGCAAAACAGCGAGCAGTTCAATCAGCGCTTCAATGCAAACGGTACTTTGCTCAACAGCTATCACCAGAGTGTAACCACGAAAGCGCCGAACCGCGGCATTGATCTTAATCTGGGTTATACAAGAAAATTCCGGAAACCGGGCGAAGAACTGTATATCATGGCGCAGCATAACAGTGCGAGCGAAGATTATAACTACAATGCATTTCGGCGCGACGAAGAATTACTGACCTATCGGGAAAGAAACTACAACCGCACCAAGAACCGCGAATGGACCTTTCAGACAGACTATATTATGCCTTTATCCTATTCGTCCAAACATGCATTGGAACTGGGTGCAAAGGCTATTCTGCGGAATGTGAGCAGTATTTACGATGTGGCGGCTAGCAGCGGATATCAACCCGAATTACTCGAACCGATCGCCGAACGTTCGGATGTATTCGACTACCGCCAGAACGTGACCGCCGCGTACAGCCAGCTCAAATTTAAGTGGAGCAGCGGCTGGGCAATCCACGCCGGCGCGCGTGTGGAAGGCACTTTTCTGGAAGGAAACCAGGTCCGGCTTGGAACGAATTTTACCAATACATTCTGGAATTTCGTGCCGAGTGCCACCGTTTTCAAAAGGCTTAATCCAAACAATAACCTGACATTAAGTTACACCAAACGCATTTCGCGCCCGTCGATCTGGGACCTGAACCCGAACCGTGACAGTCAGGACCCGCAGAACATTTTCATCGGTAACCCCGACCTGCGCCCCGAAGAAGTGAACCAGATGGAGTTTACTTATGCATTGCAAACCGACGCCGAGTTCTTTTTCAATACATCACTTTTTGCCCGCCGTACCAACAATTCAATCGAAAGCATTGTGACCATAGATAACGCCGGCGCGGCTACGACCACCAAGCAAAACCTGGCTTCGAATGAGCAATACGGTATTAATTTTTCAACCGCAATACCCTTATTACCAGGCTGGAAGATCAATAGCAATGCGAATGTCCGCCACGCGCGGTTTTCGAGCGGCGCATTGAATATTAGCAACAATGGAATGGCATGGGGCGTGAATGTAAACAGCAGCTGGAAGCTCGCCAATAATTATAGTGTGCAGTTTTACGGCGATTACGACGCCAGGGAAGTGACATTGCAAGGATATCAGAGCTCGTGGTTCTATTATAGCTTTTCGGCAAAAAAAGAGATCCCGTCAAAGAAGCTATCGATCACGTTGACTACTGTGAGTCCTTTCAGCAGCTATATTTCGCAGCAGGAAGTGGTACGTTCAGCTGATTTTACTTCTACATTCAGAAACCAATATCTGCAACGCTCCGTCCGCCTGTCGCTCAACTGGGAGTTTGGCAATATGCTGGGCGGCGGCAAAAGCAGGAAGATCAATAACGACGACCTCAAAAACGCTAAACCGAACGGTTAAAAGATATTTTTTGAACATCCTATTCGCTAAGTGACGCAATTTACCCGCACGTTTGTCATGATCAGCACCGGTTTAATTCGTCTGCATCTGCCAACTTTGTAGCATACTAATTCACAAAAAAAACAGACAAAAAAATGGAAACGTCAGCTCAAAAAATCACCGTAGCAACAACAGTTAATGCGCCTGTCGCAAAAGTTTGGGAACAGTTTAATGCACCCGAACATATTACCCAATGGTGCGCCGCGTCGGAAGACTGGCACGCGCCATTTGCAGAAAACGACCTGCGACCAGGCGGCAAATTCACTACCACGATGGCGGCGAAAGACGGAAGTTTCAGCTTCGATTTCGGAGGTATTTATTCCAATATTGTTGCGGAAAAAGCGATTGAATATGATATGGCCGACGGAAGATCCGTGCAGATAACTTTCGAGGATCACGGCGGAAATACCACAGTAACCGAAGTTTTTGATGCTGAGCAAAGTAATCCGGTAGAAATGCAGCGCGACGGCTGGCAGGCGATTCTGGACAACTTCAAAAAGTACGTCGAGAACAACTGATATATACAAAAAGCCCTTTTTCGTTGTAAAAAAGGGCTTTTTGATTCAGTAAGGCGACAATTCTTAATTCGTAACCCTGATCTGCAACTTTTCGTAAAAAGCTTCCGTAACACTTCCTACATAAAAATAAGGTATCGCCAAGCGGTTGAATTTCAGCGTAGTGACATCGTTGTCGACGAAAAAAGAAGTGTAGGAAAAGAGCATTTCAGGCACCACGCCACTCGGCCCGGCATTGACCAGCGTATAAGGAATACCAAGTTCCACGGTCACGTCGCGCGTCTCGCCTACCGCCATATCCAGTGCAACCGGCGCGCCCAGCTTCGTTCTTTCTCCATAAGTATCCCCTGCGAAAGCGGGCGTGTGCAGGATCGCTTTACCCGCAGAATTATGCGTAAACCCGATCAGGTATCCTGCATTCACAGGAAATGAAGGCGTGGCTACGCGCTTCAAAGTGATCCTGAAATCAAATGTCGCGTAGCCGGTAGATCCCACTACGTAACCATTGTTGCTATTAGCTTTCGCAGCAAATCGGGAAACCACGGCAGATTGCATCGAACCTGTTACCGAACCAAGTTCCGTACCGCCGGCACCGAGCAGGGTTATTTTTTCAATTACAAATTCACAGGGATAAAGTCTGTCCGACCCGTCGGTAGCCTTACATTTCGACTCAGGTAAATTCTCGACCGGTACCTCGTGATCGGTACAGGAAAGCGCCATCACGAGCAGAGCGTAAACAAGTGAAAGGAAAATTGCGGAGGAGTTGAGCTTTTTCATAATAATGGTATAAAACAGGTGAATGTAAAATACAAATACACTGAAAATCTGATTATTACCTTGAAATTAGCAATTGTCCGGAAACGGTAATTTTAAATTTATTCAACGGATAATCCAGATATAACAGCACGGATTTCGCATGCATCAAACACAGTAAAATCTTTTTTACAAAAATATTCGGATAGCATTTGTTTATTCCGAAACTATAAATTTACTTTGTCTATAAGTTTAATAGACTATGGCGATTGAACCACCCGAACGCCATATAACACAGCCAGAACATTCGCCAATGAAAGCGATTATTTTACTTAATCCGTGCCTGGAAACGCAGGCCCGCAAGGTGGTATACTTAACAGACTGCTTGCTTAACAGCAGTTGTTGTAATAGCTCCGACTCAATCTCGTCTTAATATCATGTCCGGAAATATCCCGATTGGCGGCTGACCGTCGGGAGAAGGTTTTCGGTGGTTGGGAATTTTCCACCCTACGATCGTGCTGCCGCGGGATATTTCCGGATATCCTTTCTAATCCATATTCAAATTTCAGCGTCCATGACACAGGCTGACATATTCCTTTTGGTCAGGAAAATTGCTGTTGGCATACTCCTGACGGTCGTGCCTTTCCTGCTCATCGCAGGCGGAATCTGGCTTGCGTATACGCTGCTCAGTTAGCACTACATCCTTTACAATAAATCGTTAAGACATGAAAGCAGAAAAGGAAATTACGCAAAAAATTGCGCGTGACGCCGGTATCAGTGTGTTGCTCTACCTGGCTCCCATTGTTCTGATGTTCGCCGCCTTCTACTTCACGGGCTACAAGCCCTGGGCAGGCAGCAGCGCATTGCCATTTAAGGTACCCGGTTTTCTGGAAGATGTTTTCAAGAACCTCAGCTCCTGGGGCTTACCTGTAATCGTACTTGTGATCGGCGTGGTTGAATTCCTTGCCGGTATGTATGAAAATAAATGGACTAAAAACGAAAGTACACTGGATATTATCTGCTTTATCGTCCCCAAAATCGTGGTGAGGCCGGTTGTGACCTATTATAGCTTACAACTTTTGCCGCAGATCCTGCCCGAAGGAAAAGGTATATTCAACTGGGTACCGTTCTGGTGGGCGTTTGTAATCATCGCAGTAGCCGACGATCTGACCCAATACTGGTACCACCGTATTCACCACCAGCTACCCTGGTTGTGGCGTTTTCACCGTACCCACCACAGTGCGCCTTATATGGGAATGGCGATGGCGAGCCGCCAGAATATCATTTACACCATATTCTTTTCACAAACATACCTGACTGCCGCGCTTACGTTTGTAGGGTTGGGTTATGCGGCCCTTTTTGTAAAAGTCATCAAGTCACTGATCGTGACGGGCGCGCATTCCAGCATTCCCTGGGACAAACCATTTTATACGATCAAGTGGCTTAACCCGATCGGCTGGGTATTGGAAAGGCTGATATCCACCCCTGCGACGCACCAGGCCCACCATGCCGATACGACCGACGATGGCGTCGGTTATTACAAAGGAAACTTCGGCAATATGTTCTTTGTGTGGGATTTGATATTCGGGACGGGCATTATTACCAGGAAGTACCCTTCATCATTCGGGATCAAGCACTATAAGGAAGAAGAATGGTACGCACAGTTCCTCTGGCCTATTTTCAAGTCTAAAAAAGAAGGCAGCGAGCTAGCCGCCAACGGACCGGTAGTAGGTGACGAGGTCCGCGAAACGATCATCGAGCCTATTCACCTGGAAGCCCGCGCGGCAAGCTGAAAAGCGCCTCTGTTGCCGCATTTATTATTAAATAAAATTCTGATGGATAAGAAAAAGATTTACCCTTTATGGTTATTGGGTGCACTCCTGTTGATTTTCTCACAAGCAAAAGCCCAGGACGCTATCACCGGCGTCGTCAAAGATGATTCCGGCCAGGGGCTGCCGGGTGTGACTGTTGTTGAAAAAGGCAGTTCCAAATATGCCCTGACGGATGTGGACGGTAAGTTTAGTATTGCCGCCGCCAAAGAATTCCCGTTTACACTGCAACTCAATATGACCGGTTTCCAGACGCAGGAAATCGAGATTTACGAATTGACCGCTGAGGCTGTGGAAGTGACACTGAAAACGGCCAACCTGCTCGATGAAGTGGTGGTAGTGGGTTATGGTGAACAAAAACGAAAAGATATCACCGGTTCCGTATCCTCAGTCCCTACTGAGATCAAAAGTCAGCCGGTGGCTTCGGTGGAGCGTTTGCTGCAAGGTTCTGTGGCGGGTGCGGTCGTAACGCAAACTTCCGGCCAGCCGGGCGGCGGGGTAAGTGTGCAGATCCGGGGTAACAACTCGATCACCGCAGGCAGCGACCCGCTTTACGTGATCGACGGTTTTCCGATCAACAACGATTATTCGCTCAACGATGCCGGCGTGACGAACGGTTCGAAGATCAACCCTCTTTCGTCGCTCAATACCGCTGATATTGAGAACATTGATGTTTTGAAAGATGCGTCCGCGACGGCGATCTACGGTTCCCGCGGTGCGAATGGAGTTGTAATTATTACTACAAAAACGGGCTCAAAGAACAAGTCATCGATCAACTATGACGCATTTTACGGTACCCAGGAAGTGATCCGCACGCTGCCGCTTTTGAATGCGGGTGAATGGTGGGCGCTGCGGAAAGATGCGGCTGCGAATTCCGGAAAAACGGCTACTATCCCGTCCGTTCAGGGATATTCGCTGGATACGACCGGCGCGGGTACTGACTGGCAGGCGGCGGCATTCCGCAAAGCTTCCCAGCAAAGTCACAACCTGTCGATCCTTTCGGGCTCAGACAAAACGCGGCTGGCAGTTTCGGGTAATTATTTCAAACAAAATGGTATTCTTCAAAATACGGATTTCAGAAGGTACTCGGCGCGGGTGAATGTGGACCATCAGTATAACGACCGGTTCAGGATACTGGCCAATCTGAATGCGAGCAATATCAAATCGAATGTAGCCCCGGCAAATATTGTGGCCAACCTTTTGCAAACCCCTCCTGCCCTGCCCGTTTATCAAAACGACGGTTCCTTCGTGATCAACAGCCCGTTTGAATCTGCATTGCAAAACCCGATCAACTCCCTGTACAACCAGCTTAACGAGACTATTACCAACCGTTTTCTGGGTAATATTTCGGGTGAATACACGATCATCGACGGATTGAAAGCAAAAATTTTAGTCGGCGCGGATGTGGTGGGAAACAAGCAAAACCGCTACCTCCCAAGCAGTACCGCAGAAGGCCAGGCTCTAAGCGGCAATGCGATCGTGGGTACCGTTTCTACTACCAGCTGGCTCAATGAGAACACTTTAAGCTACGATAAGGATATTGACGATAAAAACCGGGTGAATGCAGTAGTAGGTTTCACCGCGCAAACTTCCGAGTCCAAAGCCACGATTGCAGAGGCGGCGGGATTCGCTACGGATGCATTTAGTTACAACAACCTGGCAACCGGGATCACCAGCATTGCGCCCCGCTCCGCTGCAAACGATTGGTCACTTGCCTCCTACCTCGGCCGGATCAACTACGCATTCGACGATCGCTACCTGGTTACTTTTACACTTCGCGCCGACGGTTCTTCCCGTTTTGGAGAGGGTAACAAATGGGGCTATTTCCCTTCTGCGGCTTTTGGCTGGAACCTGAACAATGAAAAGTTTTTTCAGCAGTTCAAAAAGATCAGTCTGCTGAAACTGCGTGTGAGTGCGGGTACTACCGGAAACCAGAGCATTCCGCCTTACCAGTCTTTGTCGCAACTTGCCTATTTCCGATACAATTTCTCCAACACAACTGTATCCGGTTACGCTCCGAACACCGTACCAAACCCCGATCTTGGCTGGGAGAAAACTTTCCAGGTGGATGCAGGTTTTGACCTGGGACTTTTCAAGAACAGGCTTAATATCATTTTTGACTACTACTACAAAAGAACCTCCGACCTGCTGCTAACCAGAACCGTCGCGGGCTCATCAGGACTTTCTGACTTTTACAACGGCCAGGCTTCCACGATCTACCAGAATATTGGCGAAGTAAGTAACCAGGGTATTGAGTTGTATGTAAATTCTCAAAACACAACCGGCGCTCTGAAATGGAATACGATCTTCATTTTTGCGCGCAATACCAATAAGATCCTGAGTCTCGGCGGCGGCGTGAACCAGATTATCCCGAACATCAATATGCCATCGATCGCGAAAGTGGGTTACCCGCTCGGGTCGTTCATTACCTACCAGGCCGACGGTGTTATTCAGCAAGGCGAAACGCCGCTGACGCCCCAGCAAAACAAGAGTCCGGGCGGACAGAAATATAAGGACGTGAACGGTGACGGGATCATTACCCAAACAGGCGACCGCGTGATCGTTTCCAACCAGCCAGGTTTTACAACCGGTTTGACCAACTCTTTCAGCTACAAAGGATTTGACCTGATGATCTTTTTCCAGGCGTCGATCGGTGGGAAGTTGTATAACCAAAATCGCGCAAACCTGGAACTGGGGACGGGTTACGTAAACGGATCGGACGTACTGCTCGACCGCTGGACACCGGCGAACACGAATACAGACGTGAAAGCCGCATTCCAGGATCCGGCGATCACCATTTCAGACCGGTTTATCGAAGACGCTACTTATTACAGGCTGAAAAACCTGTCACTCGGTTACAACATTCCGAAAGCATTGTTGTCGAAAATCAAGATCGAAACGCTGCGGGTTTATGTATCTGCCCAAAACCCGGTTACCTGGACGAAATACACGGGTTACGATCCGGAAGTAAGCTTGAACGGACAGTCACTGATTAATAAAGGTGTCGATTCAGGTGTGTATCCTAATAATAAGTCGTATCAGGTTGGCTTATCGCTGTCGTTTTAATCGCCCCGGTAGTCAACAAGAAATCAATATTCAAATGAAAAATATCAAATATATATTGCTTCTTCCTCTTGCACTCGCATTGACTTCCTGCGAGGAATTTTTGAAAGAGGAACCCGAGTCTTTCCTTTCGGAAGATCAATATTACAAAACACAGAACGACGCGATCAATGCTGTCAACTCGGTTTATTTCTTCCTGAATTCGGGAGGTAACAATATCCAGACTCCCTATAATACGCTTTTCAATACGGGGATGAATATGGCGGGCGACGATGAAGATCCGGGTCCAGGCGCGACCAATGCAGATGTTCGCTCGCTTTCTGTGCTCGCGCATTCGTCGGGTAACCTGCGTATTTACGAGATTTGGCAGCAGCATTATGCAGCTATCAAAAAGGCGAATGTTGCATTGGAAAAAATCCCGGCTATCGAGTTTGACAATACACTGAAATCAAGGCTGATAGGCGAGTCAAAATTTTTGCGGGCGCTGTATTACTTCAATTTGGTAAGACTTTACGGCGACGTGCCGCTGATCACGGAGTACCAGAAGTTTGTAGATGCAGCCGGATATGAAGTTGCCAAATCGCCCTCATCAGAGGTGTATGCGCAGATTGAAAAAGACCTGACAGAGGCCGCATTGGCACTTCCCGCTACTTATGCGTCTCCCGATGCCGGCCGCGCCACTGCCGGAGCTGCAAAAGCATTGCTCGCAAAAGTGTATCTGACCAAGGCTTCCTACCCGCTCAATATAGCCGCACACTACAAGGATGCAGTCGCCAAGGCAGAGGAAGCACTTTCAGCAACGGACGGCGGTACCGGGACTTACAATTACGACCTGGTGACCAATTATGCAGAAGTATTTTTACCCGCATTCAAAAACAACAGGGAGCACATCTTTTCGGCGCAGTTCAAATCGAATTCGCTGAACCAGGGAAACAATGAATATTCACGCGCTATACTTTCGGGAGTGCCGGGGTTGAATGGAAACTACGCGCACATGGTGCGGTTTTATACGGTGGGTTCCGATAAGTTTTTCAGCATTTACAAACTTTTCAAACCGACTGACAAGCGGCGCGACGTTACTTTTGTGCGAAGTTTTACAAGTCCTGCGAATGGGAGAAAATATGCGTTGCCTATTGCTAATGCGACCGTATCCGGCGATTCTACGCCATTTTGGAATAAATGGGTTGATCCTGCTTCCTCCACGGTAACGAACCAAGCGGCTACCAATGTACCGATATTAAGATATGCAGAACTGCTCCTCATCCATGCCGAGGCAGAAAACGAAGCGAACGGACCTACTGCAAAAGCTTACAAATCGCTAAATCGCGTGAGAAACCGGGCAGGTTTGCCAAATCTGACGACCGGTTTGTCGAAAGAACAATTCCGCGACTCGGTATATCTGGACCGCCGCCTCGAACTCACTTACGAATACCAGCGCTGGTTTGACCTGATCCGCCAGAAGGATGCAAACGGAAAGCCGAGTTTCGTGGCGAACCTGCACAAGGTTGGGAAAACCAATGCAGCCGACAAGCACAGACTTTATCCGATCCCGCAATCCGAAATAGACAACAACAAGCTACTCGTACAAAACCCTGGTTTTGAATAAGTCCGTTCACTTTGCACGATCACCGGCCTTTAAAGCTGTTTTTTAATATGATCGATAGTCCGACCTGGTAAGGCTTGACCTGGAAAGCTCCCTCCGTACCTAGCAATTTGGTAAACCCATATTCGAAGTAAGGACCGACCTGCAATGTTCCACTTTTACCAACCACTACTTGACGGCCGATACCCGCATTCAGCCACGCCATAGTGAAGCCTTGCGTCAGTTCCGTACTGAGCTCGGTGCCTATTGTAGCATAAAAATCGCGGAACGCCGGCGCCCGCGGAACGAATTGTTTTCGTACTCCCAATCCGACCAACCGCAATGTACGGTCGGAATTCACGGCAGTGAACTTCCGCCTTACCTGTGCATCATTTGTTCCGCCGGGCAAGATCTCAAACTCATCGCCAGCCCGCTCGTAACGTACAGATTGGCGGTAATGTGAATAACTGATCAGGAATTCAAAACCATTTTTCCCGATTCCTGCATTCAGCTTATATCCCAAAGTTTCAAGCGAAGCGGACCTGGGAAACTGGAAATTTCGATAGATAAAACCGGGATTTGAAATGACATTCAGAACCTGGAAGGTCTTAACAGGCGTAACCCCGGCCAGGATCGTCCAGCCGTGGTTCGCGGTCTTTGGTTTTACGAAGTAGCTCGAATCGGGTAAAACGGGCTCGGGTACCTGCATTAGCGGGCTGGCAAAGTGCGCCGGCAAGTTGTCAAGAAGCGCCAGGTTCTCTTCGACTTTGCTACCTGGATCCTCGTTAATTACTTCTTTGTCAACTGCTTCAAGAGCATTAATATTTTCCCGATCAGGCAGATCCGGGGTTGGATCAATAGTCCGCTCAGACGGAACTGCTACGTTTCTGTTAGTTTCTAAATTGTCTTGTACTTCAACAGACTCGACCGGGCCGGTTTGCTTTACAATACTACTTATTTCAACCAACCCGACTGACTTTGCCGCAACCCTGTTTTCAGCAATATGCTTTGTCTCAACCGCTGCCGCTGCAAGCGCCGGTTTTGCCGCTTCGGGTAACCCGTTCGTATTGACTTTCGCCGAATGCGGCATTTCTTTCACAGCCGGATTTCTGCTTGACCGGTGAAATAACGTTCCCGTAAACAGGATTGCCAGGGTCAGGAAAACGATCCAGTTTCTTTGAAAATTCTTGTCTTTCTGCCATACCCGCAATGCTGCAAAGATATTCTTCTTCAACATCGGATCCGGCTTCATTTCGAAGTCGTCGAACCTCCGTTTCAGGGCGTCGCGCAATCCGTCATCTGTATGGTTCTCAGGAGATTTCATATTGCGTAATTCCTTTTTGTTCTAATTTCTTGATTAATAAATTTCTCCCTTTGAAAAACTGGGAGCGCGAAGTACTCTCCGTAATGTGCAGAAACTCTCCTATTTCTTTGTGCGAAAATCCGTCGATCAGGTATAAGTTAACCACCATTCTGTAACCGTCGGGCAGGCTGTTGATCACATTCAGCAGCACTTCCATATCCATTTGGTTGATGATCCGTTCGTGTTCCTCAGATTTGAATTCGGCGGCAATATCGTCGACGCATGAATTGAGCTGCTCCTGCTTCGTAGTGCGGTTATAGTAATTGATAGCAGTCCGGATCACGATCGATTTTACCCAGCTGGCCACCACATTGGTATCCTTTAATTCTCCCAGATTCTTGAAAACCTTGATCAGCGCCTCCTGAAATATATCTTCCGCCTCGGCACCCGTTTTGGCGTAACGGAAACAAATACCCAGCAGCTTCGATTTGTAGAGGTCATAAAAAGCAGTCTGCGCACTGGGGTCCTGCCTCTGACAGGCTTTGACCAGTTCTTCCAGCGAGCTGTATTTTTTGCTTTTAAAAAGCCTCATTGAATTATCTTAAACATTAAAGGATCGAGACGTTAAGCCGGTATTCAATTCACATATTTGGTGTGGAATCTTTCCAATTCTTTTGCATTTTCGTCAAGTATCAATTCCAAAGATTCGCGGTTACTGTTGCTCAGGTAAAACCAATATCCATTGGTAATGCGCATCTGGTAGCCGAGTTGAAAAGTAAATCCATATTGTGCATTCAGCTGATCAAGATATTGCTTGACATGATCCGGCAATTCATCGACGCCCGACAATGTTTTGGCTGGTTTGTAACTTACCGAAATCAGGTTTTGATCGTTATCAAACACATAATCACCGCCTGGCAGACCGTCGCCATTTGAAGCGTTGAGCTGATACCGCTTTTCGTTTTTTTCGTCTATAAAGATCAGCCCGCCGATATGCAAAATAGGCTCCGCGTCCATAACAGACCTAATTTTCTCTGGCAGATCCGCTTTCGAATTGATTGGATATTCAAATTTGTAAAATGGCTCGCTGCGGATCATATAGATCGGTTCATTCTCTACCCAATTGAGCAAATATTCCTTATCCTGAAACCGATACCTGGCTGTGCGCAACCGATAGGGTCTGTGAAATGATTCTACCTCGTCCCGATAGTCCGAAATCTCCACGCCGGCCAGCATCGAATTGTCGATACCCACCCGGATGGAGTCGGGAACTGCAACATCTTCCAGCCTCGACCGCCTCAAAATCTTCAACGAATCCATCCCGGCATAAAACCGCTGATTATTCACCTTGTAGTTCGCCTCCCAAAACTTGTCCTTTTCAACGATTTTGATCGTTGTTTCGGTCGCGTCAGGAAAACGGGCACTGAACATTTTCACTACTTTTTCGGGTATTTCCGACAATACAGGCGGCTCTGCAGGTTCTATTACTGTGTTACAGCCTGCCAAAAAAAACAGTAAAGCGGCCGTGGCCAATAAAGAACTTTTAGAGGAGAGTTTAATTTTTTTAAAAAAGGAGCTAGGTAAAAATCTGAACATTGGAACGTTACTGGGTCTGTAAATAATAAGACACAAGTTAATGAACTAGCGCTGCCTTTGCTTGGAAATATTGGGGAAGGCTGTTGGCTGTTAGCTGTTAGCTGTTAGCCATTAGCTGTCAGCTATTGATATAAGGCTAACAGCTAAAACCTAACAGCTAAAACTGCTTCAACTTGATATTCCGGTACCAAACCGTGCTGCCCCAATCCTGTAAACCGATCCTGCCCTTGTAAATCCCTTTGCCGATCGGGGCGGCTTTTAGTCCGCTGTTGGCTACACGTTGTTTCCAGTCCGCGCCGTTAAGATCGTGCTCCTGTACGATGAACTCGTTTTGATATACGGTAAGCTTGCCGTTTTTAACGATAAAATGCACTTTATTCCACTCTCCCTGCGGATTACCTTCACGCAGCCGCGCATTCGCGATCCCGAAAAAATCACTCGCCCGGTGGGTATTTTCTTTGGCGCCTTCGTAGATCTTATCATCAATAACCTGCAATTCCAGCCCGGTAGTGTGCATATTCTTGTTAGTCGGATTTTCGTCTACAAAAAAGAAGATCCCGCTATTTGCAAACTTGCTCACCTTCCATTCCGCTTTAAATTCGAAATCGCCGTTTACCATTTCGTCGGTGACGATATCCCCTCCGTTTTTCGCCTTATTCCCCGCTCTTTCAGGCACATTCAATTTCACAGCTCCATCCTCGATGATCCAGGCCGAGCCGGGCGTTTTGGCATTGTAGGCATGCCAGCCTTTCAGGGTTTTTCCGTCAAATAACAGTTTCCAGCCGTCCTTTTTCTCTGCGGCCGACAGTGTATTGAGCGACTGCGCCTGTACTCCTATATAAAATATTGCAAATGCGAAGGCGAGGGATATTCGTAACATGGTTTTGCCTGGTTTTGGTGATCACATTGACAAGCGGCGACGCTGTTCAAAATACTGATCCGGTTTTTAAAATTTCGAAATACACGCGTGCAGAGCAAAAGCTAAACCGTTAACTAACCCGGCCTGCCTGCCGGCTAAATAACGCTTGTGATTTAAAGCAAATCACGAACTTTGGAAAAACCAGCTGCTAATCAGGTATCCACCGGGTCACACTATGCGCCTTTCCGCTCTTTTCACACTTATGTTTTCATTCAGTTCTTACTGGGCGCTTGCGCAGCATGCAGCGGCGTTTCCATCCCTCAATCAATATGTTGAGTTTATAAATAAATCAGCAAATGTCGTAACCGACCGTTTCGAAACGCTGCGGAAATATCAGTCAGAAGTGGACGCGTATCAGCAAAAACCAGGATTCTCTTTGCGCCTGCCATCCTCAGGGCCGTTGGAGGAATATTATTACAAAAAATGCCTGGAAGGAACCGGTCTGCAACCTGCTGAAAAAGTAAAATTGAACACTGGCGCAGAAAAGTTATGGCAGGTATTGAACAAGCTTGATGAAACCGCGAAAACGCTCGAAACGCACGTCAGATTGAATGCTTACCATAAAGATGATCTGAAACAGTCCAGCGCGCTCGTGTCGGAGATCGAAGGTGTTTTTATTGAGTTTAAAAATGAGAAAACTGTTTTTTACAAACAAATACAGCAGCTCTACCGAAAATACCAGCCTTACGATCCGACTGATCCTTTTTTGAGCACGGAACGGGAAATGGAGCAGATCTTAGCCAGCCAGCAGCAGCTGCTCGACTCGCTACCTTATTACCTGCGTGAGGCAACCAAATCCGGCTGGCCGGTTGAGCGCGTGCAAAAAAGTATGCTTCTCGACGAAAAATGGCTGGCCGCGTACGGAAAAGCGGTGACACAACTACCCTACCCTGCGTCCAGCGCAGCGGGTGATTTCAAAAGGGCCATCGCGTCCATGCAGGATATTAAGCGGCGGGCACTGGACGATCA
The DNA here is from genome assembly GCF_021390335.1 of Dyadobacter sp. CY343. GTDB lineage: Bacteria > Bacteroidota > Bacteroidia > Cytophagales > Spirosomataceae > Dyadobacter. The sequence goes on from NZ_JAJUXK010000003.1 coordinate 770,328, forward strand.
TAATTTCGCAGCACAACAGTCTGCCGGGCATGGGAATAGTGTCTATATCTCGCTCTTGAAGCAGTTCAACCAGGATTTGCTCGCGATGCAAATGTCATTTGTCAATTACAGTAAATCGGGGAAGCGGCTGTTGTTTTATCCTGCATTCAGTCCGGTCACAGCTGAGGAGCCGACAGATGCGGATATTGTAAAAACCGGAAAAACTCCAACTTTCGAAGATATTCCAACACCTTCATTTAAACTAAAAAAAGCAACTGTACCCGCCACGCCGGCTTCCATTCGTACCTTCAATGGCTATATTGATTTCATCAACGAATCGCTCCGGCAAATGCATTTGTTGCAGTTACTGACGCGCAATTACCAGTCTTCCGCCGAGTACTACCGCGACCCGGCAACCGCTGCAAAACGTGCCGATCTCGCCTATTCCCACGCCGATTTCAAAGTCCCGGTATCTGATTATCAGCTACTTAACAACTCAGCTGCTTCCATTCCCACACCTTATCGGAAGGTAATCGGCACGCAGGCAGAAGTGTTGCTCAATATATTGAAGGAAATGGATGGACTGAGTATCGAGCTCGTCAATTACACGGCTGAGAAACAGTATTTAAAAGATCAGCTGAAACGTTCGGACGAGATACTTGACAGGTATGCTGTGCTTTTCGGGATTTTTGATCAAAAAAAGGAACAGTTGTACAATGAAATCCGGCGTATTCACGACAGTTTTCCCAATGCAAATCCTGCCAGCTCGTGGTACGTTTCCGGCAATGCTTTGCTGCAAACTCTGGACGGGGATAAGGAAAATCTGTTTGGGGTACGGGCTTTTTTAGAAGGCAAATCCGATAAACTTCCTGAAACTGCGCAGGTTGAAGCCCACGCGAAGCAACTGATCGCCGACGAATACAAGAATATGAAAGGCTTGCAGCGATACGGACGCAGTAACGGACTTTGCCCGTATACGCCATACGAAGATCTGGCTGGCAATTCGCTCCGGTTTTCGGAGAAAGTGCAGAAGCTTAAACCGGCGCAAAACAGCTATTCCAATCCCTACGAATCGTTTTACTACTTCTATAATGGAGAACTGGTTTACCTGTACAACAAGTTTGTGGAGCTAGCCAATGCGGGTTTGTTAAAAGCTGTCAACCAGCCCGACCTGTTTGCTTTTCGCCGGTTAACAGCTTCAAAAACAATCGAAACACCAGCCGCGCAAGCCGAAACACCCAAAACCGCAGACAGCCAACGACCACGAGAGCAACCCGCAAAAAAGCAGACCGAAATCGCATTTGGAAAAACGGTCGAAACCTTTCACGACACCGTTTATGTGGAGCGCGTGCGGGTGGACACCGTCTATTTAGATAGAAACACACAGCAAAATGTGGAGCGTTCGCTGGAAGGTTATGCGGCCAACAATATGATCCTGCTGCTCGATGTTTCCTCGTCGATGAATTCTCCTTTCAAAATGCCGCTTTTGAAACGTTCCATCAAATCGCTGCTCACGCTGCTGCGTCCGGAAGACCAGATCACGATCGTACTATATTCGGGAAAAGCACGCGTAGTGCTGAAACCAACGTCCGGCTCCAAAGCTTCTGAAATTGCAAGAATGATAGATTTGCTGCAATCTGACGGGGATACCGATGGGAATGAGGGAATTAAGTTAGCCTACAAAACAGCCAACAAAAGCTACATCCGCGGCGGCAACAACCGGATCGTGCTGGCAACCGATGGCGAATTTCCGGTAAGCGACGAAGTGCTGGAAATGATCAAACAAAATGCCAGCCAGGACCTGTATCTTACTGTTTTTACTTTTGGAAGAAATGCGAACACTGGTCAGAGGCTAAAAAAACTTAGTCAGCTTGGTCAGGGAACTTATGCGCATGTAACGGAAGAAAGTGCCGACCTGCAACTGATCATCGAAGCGCAGGCCAGGAAAAAAGCGGCGAGATAAGTGTCCAAAGTGTTTTTCAAATCAGCCGATAGCCTCATTCAAAGAAGGCATTCCAAACCGGCGGAGACTCGACACGTGCGACTTTAATGCAACCGAAAAAGATTCGTTTTCCATATAAGGCAGATCGAATTCCGCCGCAGTCTGCTTAACGATCGCCGCGATTTGCGGATAGTGCACGTGGCAGATCTTTGGAAAAAGGTGATGCTCGATCTGAAAATTCAAACCACCCAAAAACCAGGTGAGAAAGCGATTCCTGGGCGCGAAATTAACAGTCGTTTCCAGCTGATGGATCGCCCAGTCTTTTTCCAGATTCCCCTGCTCATTGGCTACCGGATAGCTGGTTCCCTCCACAGAATGCGCAAGCTGGAATACGATCGTCAGTACCAGCCCGGAAGTAATGTGCATGACACAGAACCCGGCAAGTACCTGCATAAACGGGATACCTGCCACGAAAATTGGCAGCCCAAACAACACGACGAAATACACCAGTTTCAATGCGATCAGACCCAAAAGCATTTCACTATTTTCCTTTTTCGTCTGCCGGTTCACCCCCGATTTTATAAACTCATAATACTGGATAAAATCCTTGAAAGTAACCCAGTATAGCGTTAATATGGCGTAAAAACCAAATGCATACAGCCACTGAAAACCGTGCACCTTCGTCGTGTGGCAGTGCGGCGAGAGCTTTACTACGCCGCGGTCGCGAATATCTTCGTCGAGTGAAGCGATATTGGTGTAAGTGTGGTGAAGCACGTTATGTTGCAGCTTCCAGTTCGTAACGCCGGCACCCGCGAGATAGATTGTATAACCGAGCCACTTATTAACCCAGGCTTTCGAGGAATATGCACCATGATTCGCATCGTGCATAATGCTCATTCCAATCCCGGAAACTCCAAATCCCATTAAAAACCAGCCAATCAGACTCACCCAGAACGGCGGATTGAACACTACGATCGCAATAAAAGGAAGGATGTAAAGCGCCAGCAAAGAAATCGTCTTGACCACCATCGTGCTGTTGGCGTGGCGGGAAATCTGGTTGGTTTCAAAGTACGCTTCAATCCGGCTCTTTAGAGTCGGGAAAAATTGGCTTTTTACCTGGGGAGTGAATTTGATCCTGTCTTTGGCCTGCATAAAAAAATTAAATCAAATTGGGTTGGCAGCTTGCTATACTATTATCATTCCAAACGGGCGCCGCAGCTCCGTCAATCTATACTAAGAACAATTACAAATTTGAAGCACAGGCGATCAAAATCCAAATCTGCTGAAATATCAACTGGGAAGCTGCGTATTTTTGATATCAGCCAAGATATTAGCCACGGTATGCGGAAAGTGTTGCGAAAAAGTATTCGATTAAATGATCAGCAGATCAGGAAACTGGGTGATCTGAGTGCCTTCGACGGCTCCGATCCGCTCGAACACGTAACCCGCGCTATTGACGAATACCTGAAAAAGCAAAAGACCGACGTCAGTATTCCCGCTGAGAAAGAAATCCACGCCGAGATTACCGAAAAAGTAGGCGACGCAACCAACCGGGGCGCATTCTGGATATCGGGGATTGTTGACCGCTACGAATTTTCGGCACTCATATTGAAAGAACCATCACGTTCCGGCATTGAAAAAGGACGTATTTCCAAACTGTCTATCCTCGATCCGACCATTCGCGAAAGTACCAATAGCTTCATAGATTCCTGCATTGTGAACTACGACCGCGGCTGGGATATAAAGCCCAGCAAGCTGGCTGAACCCTATTACAACAAAGTAATGGCGCTCCTGGAAAAGGTAGCGCAATAGTGATTCAAGAATAAGAAACGGGGACAAAATATCAATTTTGTCCCCGTTTTCATTTTATCAGTAATTCGGATTCTGCTTCATATTCGGATTGGCCAGCAGCTCGTTCTGCGGGATCGGCCAGAGATAGTCGCGTGTCGGATTATAGGAACGTTCCTCCACGCGCACAGCCACGCCGGTTTCCGGATTGGTAGCCCCGAAAACCTGTCCGTTCATCACCTGGTTTACAATGCCCCACCTGCGGATATCGTAATAGCGCTGGCCTTCAAATGCAAGTTCTGCCTGCCGCTCGCGACGGATCAGCTCCCGCAGTTTTACCTGTGAATTGTAAACTTTCATATCCACATTCGGCATTTTAGATCGGCTGCGTACCATATTAATGCTTTTCAAAACCTCCGGGTTACCGAATTCACCCAACTCGATCAGCGCCTCCGCATAATTGAGCAGTACTTCCGCGTAGCGAATAATCATAAAATCGAGCGTGCCGCCTCGGGGCTGGCGGTCGCGTGGATCCAGGTACTTTTTGATCCAGTAGCCAGTCGCCGTAGATTTTTCCAGGCCGATCCGATCAGGATTACTGGGCGATGCATTAAACGGATCGACGGTGTAGGTATTGTCCACAAATTTTTCACCCGAAAACAAAACAGAGGCTAGCAGTCGCGGGTCGCGGTTGTTGCGGTGATTCGGGTTCTTCCGGTAAGCGGCAACAGAATCTGCGCCCAGCTCGAAGATCGTTTTTCCCTGCTTCGTTTCCCAATTGTCAACCACCGTGCTCGTGGGCGAAGTGTAGGTTTCTCCGCCAATCCCGAACGGAGCAAACCGTGTCCAGGCCACAGCCGCGCCACTCGGGCGGATCATAATGCGCTCATTATTAAGCATTCCCGAATAGGTAAACAATTCTGCAAGGCTATTTGCGCCGGCAGTTTTGCTGGTATACAGTTCATAAATATTCTTGTCGATCACCCTTTTGGAAGCATCGCGGGCGAGGGCGAAGTCCTTTTTATAAAGCGCAAGCCGGGCGATCAGTGTCCAGCAAGCCGAACTGTTTACCCGCCAGAACTCGTCGTTGGTATAAGTATCCGGCAGATTCTGCGCGCATTCCGTCAGCTCGGAAATGATAAAATTATAAACCTCCTCCTCGGAGTTTCGGCTCAGGTTATTCTCATTGGGTGTCAGCGATTTGGTCACAATCGGTATCCCTCCAAAAAACTGAAACAATTCCATGTGATAATAGGCGCGCAATGCACGGGCCTCATATTTCATGCGAGTTTTGAGCGCTTCGTCCATAAAGCATTTGTCGACATGTTCGAGAAACCGGCTTGCCCGGCGCGTGCCCGAAAAGTCGGAACTCCAGAACCAAAGCGATGTACTCCAGTTGCTGTTGTGCACGCCACGTGTAAACTCCTCGTAAGCGCCAATGTAATCAGCCCGGTGCACCGCCTCGTCACTAAGACCTGATATGATCATGATATTGCTGGTATTCAACGGCATATCTCGTCCATTGGTACCACCGGGCAGCGCGTCGTACACAATCCGCAAAGCGTCGCGGGCGTGGGTTTCGGTTTCCCAGAATTTGTCGTCCGTAATCCCGGTCGGATGGTTTTGGGTTAAAAAATCTTCACAGCCCGTGAAAACCGTCAGCATCAGAACGGTAAGTAGTATTTGAAATAACTTTTTCATCGGTGCAGCCACTAAAATTTGACATTAATACCAACTGTGTACACTTTCATGATCCCGTAAGTCCACTGGTTCCCAAGACTTTCTGGGTCCATTAGTTTCATCGGGGTAAATACAAAAGGATTCTGCGCATTCACATACAGCCTCGCTCCCATTGCCCCCACTTTCCTGACCGCCTTAACCGGCAGATTATAACCCAGCTGAATGTATTTCACCCGGCAGTAAGCCCCGTTCTGCATCCAGAAATCAGATGAAAGTTTGTTGTTTGCAGGTGTATTGGAAAGCCTTGGAAACCGTGCATCGGTACGCTCTGGCGTCCAGTAACGATCTGCATAGTAGGTGGTTGGCACGCCTCCGTCGGCTGTCTGATCGAGCGGGTAAGCCAGCATTCCAGTCAGTCGCTGGTCGCTTTTGCCCGTTCCCTGTATCAGCATTTCAATATCAAATTTTTTGTGCGCAAGGCGAACATTGGTAAAGTAGTTAACCATCGGCACAGGGTTACCGATTGCCTCCTGGTCCTGCGCGTCGATCTGTCCGTTTCCATTCAGATCAAGGTAGCGGATATCCCCTGGCTTGGCACCAACCACGGCCGGAACCTGAGGCGCGCCGCTTTCATTAAAATCGCCTTGTTGTAACAGTCCGCCCGTGCGGTAACCGTAAATACTACCGATCGGTCTGCCCTCCTGATTGATCGTGGTACTCGTGAGGTATGGTCCGTTTTGCAGTTCGAGGATCCGGTTCTGGTTGTACGACACGCCCGGCTTCACCGACAAAGTCCAATTTTTACTTAATTCCTTGAAATAATTGAGAGACAACTCCCATCCCCGGTTTCTTACCTTTCCTGCATTGATAGGCACATTTCCCATTCCACCTACAAAGGAAACCTGTGGTTGCAGGATAATGTCTTTGGTCACTTTATCATAATAGTCAAATATCAGTTCAAGGCTATTGTTAAAAAGCCCTACATCAATCCCCACATCAAAAAGCCCGACGGTCTCCCAGGTAATATCCGGGTTACCCCAAATGTTCTCGTACCCGTTCGTACCCTGCACGAGTGTCTGAAAACGGTAAAGTCCGATATTCTCATTTCCCAGCAAACCATAGGAAGCGCGCAGTTTCAGGTTATTAATACCGCGCACATTTTTCAGAAATTCTTCCTGGTGCATATTCCAGCCGATTGCCGCCGAAGGAAAAAAGCCCCATTGATGCCCCGGCCCGAACTTGGAAGAACCGTCCATTCTCGCTGTCGCTTCCAGCAAATATTTGTCTTTAAACGAGTAGTTCAGTTTGGTATAGCCCGACACCATCGTATTCACATCCCAGTAGCCCGAGCTGTTCTTTTCCGTTGAAAAACCACCGAATGCGTAAAGCCGGTGATCATTTTTGGTGAAAGTGTAGTCTGCATTGGCGGCCATGTACATATAGGTACCGCGCGCGAAACTGGCGCCACGCTGCACACCCCAGCTTTGCACCAGTTGGTTAGTTCCGTAATCAAAGAAATTGTAGGCGTCTGCAATGGTACGGTCCTGGTCGCTGTTCAGGCGGAAACTGAACTGACCTTTTACATTGAAATCTGGAAAAACCTCCCATTTCGGCTGGATATTGATCAATGCCTGCCCACTTTCAAAATCTCTGTACCCGCCTCTCTCCGCGTAAGCGAGCGGGTTCACAATATCCGCGTACCTGCCGTACATTGTGCGGCCATTCTTTTCAGGGTATTTGGGTAAAATGGTTGGAGGCACCCGGTACACATCTTCGAGCATCCGGTTACCCTGATTGGCATCCGGGCGGGTATTGTTCCGCGTATTTCTTTTTATGGCTAATAGATCGACGTCGAAAACGAATCTCTTATTGACGGTAATGGAGGTATTCGCCCGGATATTAAAACGGTCCATTTTGCTGAGCGGGATCATTCCGTCCTGGTATATATAGTTGGCAGTTACCGCAAACCTGGCGAGGTTATTGCCGCCGTCAAGTGAAATGGAGTGGCTGGTGATCGGCGAGTTTTCACGCACGATCAGGTTCACCCAATCGGTATTCGGGTACAAGATCGGGTCCGATCCGTCCGCAGTTTTCTGTATCACTTCATCTGTGTAAAAAGGCTGGTTACCCGAGTTGACGCGCGCTTCGTTGTACATCCGCATGTACTGCGGCGCGTCGACCAGCTTCTGCAAATAGGTAGGCGATTGCGAACCGACGTAACCATCGTAAGTCACCGAAATTTTACCCGGCGTCCCGCGTCTTGTCGTCACCAGAATCACACCATTTGCTGCCCGGGCACCATACATGGCAGACGCAGCCGCATCTTTCAAAACCGTCACACTTTCTACGGTCACAGGATCTATGTGGTTCATATCCATCGGGATACCGTCGACTAATATGAGTGGATCGGAGTTACCAAGCGTACTGATACCACGGATTTTGATCGCCGCCGCGTCGCCGCCCGGCATGCCCGAGCTTTGCTGCACCTGTAAGCCGGTTACCCCTCCTTGCAGCGATTGCGAGAGCGTTGTAATGGGCTTTCCGCTGATCTGCGAAGCGACATTCACGGTTGCGATAGAACCGGCAATATGTTTTTTCTTCTGCTCCGTCTGCCCAACTACTATTGCTTCGTCCAGGCTGGCGATTTCTTCCTGCAATGCGATGATCAGGTTGGAATTCGCTGATTTCGCAACGTATTCCACACTCTTGTGGCCCACCATCGTGAATACCAGCACTGCGTCGCGCGGTACATCCAGCGCAAAATACCCGTTTTCGTCCGTCGAAGCGCCTTCGTTGGTTCCTTTTATCGCGATCGTCACCCCGGGAAGTTCGCGCGGCGGCTCGTGCGTATCAAATACTTTTCCTTTGATCGTAATTTCGTTGGGCGCAATGCGGGTTGGTGACAGGTGCTCTTTACCCGCCTCTGCTCCGGAGGGAATGGTAGGTAAATCATGTTTATGCGCTTCCGGCTGGCCGGGAACGAGCGGCTCGGGCTTCATGAATTCGCGGGTCCGTTTTTGTTCCAGCAATACATAAGTGCCCTTTTTTACTTTTCTAAACTGAATACCCGTGGTTCCCAGCAACGTTTTCAGGTTTGTTTCAAATGACGCCCCCGACCGTATCGCATTGCCCGGCACAAGTACCTCGGGCAGGATTTTTTCTTCGAATAAAAGGTCAACCTGATATTTCGCTTTCAGCAAAAGCAAACTTTCTTTGAGCTTCATCGCACGTTGCGGCTCGGCACGCTGCTGAACGGGCTGACTTTTCAGCTTTGCCAGCAGCTGGCCGGAAACGAGCGTGGGTAAAGCACTGATTGCAAGCAATAGGAATAGCCGTCGGACTGATAATAGTCGTTTCTGCATAATCAGTTGGTTAGGTTAGGACGTAAAAGAAAAAGTTAAGGGATAGGATTAATCTGAAATTGCTTTTTGGTCTTGACGATCTCGAAACCGTACATGACAGACATATTGGTCAATAATTCTTCCGCACTTTCGGCAGGAAAAGAACCTGTGGCGGTTCTGACGGCGAGGGCTTTATCTGCGATATGAACCTCCACGCCAAATACTTCACGGATCTTCTCGGCAACGGCGCTCAGCGGGGTATTGTCAAATAAAAAACGATGTTCTTTCCACGCCATTTCTGCGGCCAGCTCTTTTTCTGAAAGCATTTCAACTTTGATCGCGCCGCTTTTTACGATGGTCGCGCGCTCACCCGGCTGCATGGTATGCGGCTCCTCGGCAGCGGCCGACGACAATCTTACCTTTCCTTTATTTAAAACCACATTGGTAAGCTGCTCGCGGGTGTAAACGGTAAACTCCGTCCCAAGTACTGTAATTAGTGAATTGTCCATAGTATGGACCTGAAACAACTGATGATCAGGCAAATGTGTAATCGCGAATTCCGCTTCGCCTTCCAGATACACATTCCGGTCGGAAACGCCGAAAGTCCAGCGCGGTACCCTTAGTACAGAATTGGCATTGAGGGTAACCCGGCTGCCATCCGAAAGCGTTATTTCCTTCATTTTCCCAAAATCAGAAGTGTAACGCTGGTATAACAAATGGTCTTTATACATGAAACCCGCGAATGAAACCAGTAGCAGGAAAACAGCGGCAGCTGCGTAACGGTACCAGGTAAACGTTTTGTTGATTGCAAGGTTATTTTGAGAAGTATCGGCAAGCATTTTTTCAGGCTCCTGCATATATTGTTTGAAACGCCCCAGCGGCTCGCCCAGCTCAGGATCGTACACCGGAAAGGTCGCCTCCCACTCGGCCAGCCAGGCATAAAACTGCTCCCGGTTTGCCTCCGTTTGCAGCCACTCCCCGATCAGCTTCTTTTGAAGCACGGAGGTGCGGCCGGAGAAATGTTCAAATAGTAATAGTTTGCTGATCGATGACATGGTCGGCTTTAATAGCTTATTTGAGATTTTGACAGAAAGGAATAATAAACAGCAACACCGACTCCACCCAATAATGCCGCAACCCGTCTCGGATCACGTTCAGCGCTTTTGAAATATGCGCTTCCACGGTGCGGGTAGACAAATTCAGCTCAGACGCGATTTCTTTGCCACCTTTTCCTTCAAAACGATTCATCACAAATACCTTCTGGCATTGTGGCGGAAGTCCCTGCACGAGGGCATTCACCTGCTGGTAAAGCTCCTCGTACTGCATCATTTTGTCGGGTAAATGTGAGTTCACCGGATCGTTTTCAATAGCCGCGTCAATGGGGAAAGTCTTGTTCTGCTCCTTCTGTAAATAATTGAAACAACGGTTTCTAACCGATCGGAAAAGGTAGGCGCCGTAGGAAATATTGACTGAACGGTAAATCTGAGCATCCCAGAAGTTGCAGAAAATGTCGGACACGATATCTTCTGCAATATCCTTTGAATACACAAACCTCACTGCGTGGCTGCACATAGGCTTGTAGTAACGCTGAAAAAGCAGCTCACAACCTTTCTGCACGTCGGTTTCAAAGGTTTTCCGAATAAAAAACTCCGTATCCGCCAACCCATTCAGCCCGGTTCCCGAAGGATCTTCTCCTGCTGCCCTCATTGCGCGCTCCTCTCCCCCGTTTTCAGAAGAATCAAGACTGGCGAATCCGATCATAAGTAACCTGTTTTGCTTTCTTAAAGTAGGACAGATGAGACGTAATAATTACCTAATGGTTTTGAAAAAAAATTTTGGCACTATACAAAAATGCAGTAAATGCTGCTGGTCTGACATCCGAAAGCGTTATTTCATTCTGAAAAAACCGCTAAATAAGTTTTCCTTGAACTAGTTCTCACAGGTTTACTAACAGTCACAAATTATTTCGAATTTCATGCCTACGCTACCTAACCTCCGCAGACCATGCATCAAAATGCCTACTACCGCCAGGAATATATCAACCTCCTCCGGACACACGCTCAGGAAATAAGCACCATATCAGCCAGCCTCCACGAACAGCGAAAAGCACTCAAAGTACTTCAAAATCAAGAGATCAATGCCGCCAGCAGCGGGCTGGGAATGCTGAAACGCATATTCCTGAAAATGAAACATATCCGGGAAATGCGTGCGCTCAATGATTCCATGGAGGCAAGCCTGTCCGCACTTCGTTCGGCGCAACAGGAAGAGATCTACAACCTCAAAATGAGCTGGCAACTCAGGCATAGTCTGAACGAAGCAGGCTGACCTCCCAATTTTTCCATTTATCCTTCTCCCATCCATTCCGAGCTCGACTTTTGTCGATGCCGAACCGGATTGCGCGCCCCGCTCATCATTTCTGCCAGGTGATTAAGTAAATCACACTTAAAAAAAGCTTAATATTTGCTTAACGGGTCTGGTATCTGCCCGATTTCAGATTTATTTGAATACCAATTCACTTCATCCAGCAAACCCGAATCTCTTTTACGCCACGCATGTGTTTCCGCGCCCTCATTTTATCATTTTTCCTGACGTTCCTTTCCGGATTGCCAAACGAGCTTTCTGCGCAAGCTTACGGGCTGGGGTTTGAAAGTTTTGAGGCTGTTCAGGACAAACGTACCGGACTCGACCTTAGTCCCGACGGCACATTGTGCTTTAATGAAGACTTTGAGCTTTCCTTTGAGCTTTCATTTTTGCCGGATAAAAGAAACTATTTCGGCTACATCGTGCGGCTGATCGAGGATGATAACCGGAATATTGATATCCTTTACGACAATTCTGACCTCGTAACCCACCATTTCAAAGTCGTTACCGGCGACCGTTTTTCCACGATCGCATTCAATATCCCCGCTCAGGATCTTTTTCAGAAATGGAATCGCATTCGCCTGATATTCAACAAAAAACAAAAAACGATTACACTGATTTCCGGTACGCAAAGCTTTCGCCATCCTTTTGAAACGAGTGGAAAAAGTTGCTATAAAGTGCTTTTCGGCGCTACCCGCTACAAGAATTTCAATACAACGGATGTACCGGCGATGAAGATCCGGAATGTGCAGGCGTTTGACAAAGGCGTCTTGAAATACCACTGGCCACTCGACGAAATGCTCGGCAACAAAGCGACGGAACTGCAAAGCCACCGCGACGGACTTGCAACCAATCCATTGTGGATCAAAAAAATGCACCACGATTGGCAGGCTTTAAAAACCTTTACCCTGGAAGGCCCGGCTCGTGTGGCCTGTGATCAGGAATCGGGTTCGGTGTTTATAGTCGGCCAGGATTCGCTGATCAATTACCGTGTCGCCACCAATACCGTACGCTATTTCAGCTACCCTGCGCAGTCGCTTTTTATGGATAATCAGGTGCTGTATGACAAGTCGCAGGACAAGATTTTTAACATTTTTATCAACGAAAAACAGGTAACATCCTTTGACCTTAAAACGGGTACCTGGAATAGAAATGTGCCCGATTCGTCCCAGAAATCGCATTTTCTACACGCCAATAAGTTCTTTTCACCAACGGAATCGTCTATTTACATACTTGGCGGATACGGACATCTGGAGTATAAAGGGAATGTTCAAAAATATGATCTTCGAAACAATAGCTGGACTGATATTCCAAGAAAAGATACCGTTTTCAACCCGAGATATCTCGCTGCATTGGGGCGCACCAAAACGGGTGCTTACCTGATCGGAGGTTATGGAAGTACCACGGGCAAGCAGATCCTGAATCCGAGAAACTGGTATGATCTGCTTTACTTTAATGCGCTTGATGGTTCTTTCAAAAGGTTATATCAGCTAAAATCTCCGGCGGAGGATTTTGTATTTGCCAACTCAATGGTAATCAATGAGAAAGAATCCAGCTACTACGCATTGATCTTCCCGAAAGATAAGTTTCAAAGCGAAATGCAGCTGATCCGTGGCTCGCTTAAATCTCCCGATTACGTGACTGTCGGTTCAAAAATACCTTTCCAATTCCTGGATACGGGTTCATTTGCCGACCTGTTCTACGACCTGCATACCCGCCGCTTCGTAGCAGTTACCCTGCACAAAAACAACAATAACCAGACAGTCGCGTCTATCTATTCGCTTTACTCGCCTCCATTGCCGAGCGCCGCGCCAACAGTGGCCCAGGCCAGTGAGCGCAACTATGGACTTTGGGCAGTGATTGCAGGTGGTGTAATAGTAACTGCGCTGTTGATCTATTTTTACAACAAAAAGAAACCAACATATCCGCCTGTCAGTGAGCCGGTTCGCGCCAGCGTACCGAAGTCGGCACCAGAAGAAATATTTTCGGCAGCTACCGATGGATTCAGCCCTATTCCGCTTCAAAACAGTATTTTACTTTTTGGAAACCTGCAAATATTCGACGAAAACGGGCGAGAGATCACCAAATCCTTTACGCCACTGCTGAAAGAGTTATTCCTTGTCCTGCTGCTTTACTCCACCCGCCGGGAAGGGATCAGTTCTGAAAAGTTGAAAGAGTTATTGTGGTCTGACAAATCGGCGGAAAGCGCGCGGAACAACCGTTCGGTCAATATCGCGAAGCTGAAAGCCGTACTCGACCAGCTGAAACATTGCGTGGTTTCGAAAGAGACCGGTTACTGGAAACTGAATGTGGACTATGATTTTCTGCGCGTTGACTACGCCGAATATCTGTCGCTGGTAAATGGAAAACGCACTTTGACCAAACAGGAAGTGACCCGGCTGGCCAATATTACCAAACGCGGAAGCTTTCTGTCAAATCAGGAATACGAGTGGCTGGACAGTTTCAAATCCGAGGTTTCGAATGAAATTGTGGACGCGTACCTCCGCTACGCCGCCTCTGTGAATATGGCCGAAGATCCTGAATTCCTGATCCGCCTGGCGAATTACATCTTTTATTTTGATCCCGTGAACGAAGAGGCGATGATCATCAAATGCAAGGCGCTGGCGCATTTGGGCAAACATTCCCTCGCGAAAGCGACACTGGAAAACTTCGCCCGCGAGTACAGCCGCATTTATGGCGAAGAGTTCAGCAAGGATATGCCGGAGGTATTGCATTCATGATCAGTCGTATTTCATGCGGATTGCATTGATCTCACTTTTGCCGCTACCTTTCCCCGAAACACTCACACCTACGCGGGGTGCACGGTCCCAGCGCGGGAGCCAGGGCGCTTCCATTTTGACGCTATTTGAGAGAGAATCAATCTTCTGGCCTTTCACCTCCCAGCTAAATTCGTAAAACCGGCCAAAGCGACTGTCGATTTTCAGGTTCATCAGATTAAATTTCTCAGGCACTTCCTGCGATTTGATCACTTCTCTTTTACCGTCTTTAATTTGCCAAACCTCGATTAACTCTTCTCGTACACCGAGCCCGAGCGCATTATCAGCATCGCCGTATAATACAATATTTTGCATCAGTTCATTCAATTTCATTTCGGCTGAAAAAGTGTAGTTACCCTTTTTCAATACCAATCCAATGAAGCTGCCCACCGGCTGCTCATTCGTCTTCTCAATACGCAATGCACCCTTTTCGATCGCATAGGAAGGCTTTGGAAAACGCACGTCATACACCCATGGAGCCTGCAAGGTATCACGGGTGTAGTCGAGTGAAAAACTTGGATTAGTGAGTATAGTGGCGGTGGAAGGCGCTTCTGCCTGGGCTGGCGTCGTTTTTCCGTACCTGAAAGCGGGCCATTTTGAAGCTTCGTCCCAGATCAGTTCGCTTAGTACTCCCTGACGACCTGTAAAAGTAAACTCCGTTCCGTTGTACGCATGGTGCAGGTAAAAGTAACGTTTGTCGGGCGTGACAACTACTGTTCCGTGACCCGGACATTTCCACGTCTCATCTCCAAAAAGTACAGGATTGCCCGAATATTTCGTCCACGGCCCTTGCAGATTTTCGGCCCGCGCAAAGCCTACCTGATAATCGCATTGCTCTCCGCAGCAAGCATTGCCGGAATAGAGCATATACCAAAAATTGCCTCGCTTGAATATAGCCTGACCTTCCGCGCCGCCATTTTCCCAACCAGCCGGATCGGCCTTGATCATCGTAAATTCCTTACCGGTCATTTTCAGTCCGTCGGCCGAAAGTTCGGCACCTAATATCTCGATAACCTTGTCTTTATCAAGCCCGTAAGCCTTCCAGGTGATGAAAAGCTTGTCTTTGTCTTCCACAATAAATGCATCGATCGCTTCATTGGTCCATTCGACAATCACCCCGTGATCCTTAAAACCTTTGGTCAGATCCTTGGTGCTCGCCACGCCGATGAAAGATTTCTGATCCGATTTCCGGCGGGCAGTATAGTATACGAAAAAGGTCCCATTGCGGAAAAACAGTTCTGGCGCCCAGTAGCTGCCCATTGTCCACTTCGGCAGCTCATCAAATACCGGTCCCACATATTCCCAGTCGACCAGATTTTTGGAAGAATAGATCGGATAAGCCGGCCCCCATTCCGAAGAAGTGCCTGCTGCATAATAAGTATCCCCCACCCGGATGACCGACGGATCGGCAAAATCACCGGCAATAACCGGGTTGCGATACGTGACTACCCGGGTAGGGGGCGCTTTTTGGGCAAAAAGATTGGTATTGAAGAGCAACAATAATGCGAACGCGAGTAACCTGATTTTCATCTTTTTCATAGATTGGATGAGCTAAGAAAAAGAATTATTTTAGAAATCAGAAGTTAACCCACGGATACTATTGCGCGCGATCAGGCTTTTGGGCGCCGTAGCCTGTGGCCCCATGGAACCATTTGGCACCTTGCCCGGTGAGCCAGAGGTAGTAATCGGCAGGTAAGTCTGCTTCAATGCCGACAAATTTACCGTCCCCGTTCAGCGGTGTTTCGCCCTCTTTTTTGGTTTTAAAAATGGCAGTACCCTCGTCCACTTCGTCGAACATCGCTACATACAGAGCCTCCGCGCCCGACATTTTGGCCCCGGCGATCTGCTTCCAGAGGAACTCGCCTTTTCCACGTGGGATCTGGTTATAAAGTGATTTGTCATTTTTAAGATTTCCCCAACTGAAACCAGGAAATACCAGCGGCGCGTAATCGATATTGTTCGTTTTGCACCAGGCAATATCGCCCGGCAAATGCGTGCCTGCCACGGAGGTATAGGAGGACGAATTATACCTGCCCACCGCCCATGGCATCACCACATCCGCACTTTTGATCACGGTATGCAGCAGTGGCGAGTTCTCCGTATCGTTCCCGAATGTGCGCCAGTAATATGGCACCCCAAGCAGGATAGATGCTTTTTTGGTCGGGCCTTTGATCTTTTCAACGAGTTTTTGAATATCAGAAACCGTGTATTTGCGGCCGTCGTTGAAACCTACACCCCATATTGCTACCAGCGGGCGACCGTTGTGGCGCAGGTAGGTCGGGTTTTGTTTGTTGTCAAAAAGGGCAAACAGCTTTTGCAGTTCCTCCCAATCTTTAACTATAAAATCCATATCCGCCGACACCGAACCGCTGAGATCGTACATGATACTGATCGCGCGTCCATACTTTTTAGAAGCTTTTAATGCGTTTGCGAGCACTTTGTTAAAATGCTTTTTGCCACTCTCGCCCTTCACCTCGCTCACAAACCGCTGCATATAAACGCCGTCGATATCATGCTCTTTCATCCATTTGAAATGCAGATCGACACTCTCTTCGTCGTAGGGACTGTACACTTTTGCAGTCTCGCCATTCGCGTATTTGAATGCAGTGTTGTAGGTTTTGGGATAGTCGGTCACGTCGGGCCAGAAGTCGATGGAAGATGAGCCCGGCTCGAACTTGCCCCCTTTCTGGTAATGATGCCAGCCCCGGCCAGCCCCGTCGCCCTCGGCCGTGAACCAGCCCTGGTACCCGGCCATCACCAGCCCCTTGTAACTTTTAAACAGCACGCCGGTAGTGTCGTATTTTACTTCTTCAACTAGTTTAGGATCAACAGGTTTCGCATTATCATCAGCCGCCTTGCAGCTTAAAGAAAGAAAAGGTAAGAGTAAAAGGAAGTTTAGTATTTTCATGATTTATGTTTTATAAAGCCAGCCTTACCGCCTTCGCGTAATTAAATTTCGATTCCGGCGCGTCAATGATCGCCCCGACGCGGAAGAAGTATTGGCTTCCGGTTTTCAGCACATTGCTGTTCGCAGCCTGATCCAGTTCGATGCGGTAGGTTTTGTTAGGGTCGCTCGCAGCGTTGATTTCCTGCTCGGCCAGCGCAGTCCGCATCGGTTCGCCCACGGTCGGTTCGGGGTGCGCATACAAGCCGATCTTGCGGACATTATTGATAACAGTTTGCTGCAATTTGAAGCTGGCAACCACTTTTGTCCCAACTTTTTCAATCTTCACATCTTTCACCCGAATGTAAGGCTGCACCTTGAGATCCAGCTGGGTGGCACCATTAACCTGCACATCCTGCGGGGTAACCGGCACAAAATTCCCCCGCACCGGCGCAATGCTGTACGTGTTGGAGAATACCAGATTATTCCGGTAAGAACCGTCATTTTTGAAGATCATCAGCTGCTTCGTCTGCGACTCATAACCATGCTCAATATACTCGATCGCGCTGCCCCGGATAATATCCTGCTCGACCGGCTCATTAGTCTCCGCATCCAAAATAGTCCCAAACAACTGCGCATCCGGCGCCGGATAATTATCAATACTGCATCCGGTAAGAAGGAGGAGCAGGAAGAAGAGATGTAGTTTTAGTGTTTTCATAGTTGGTTAGTTATAAGGTTGGGGAAGAAAGGGAGGAAAGGGAGGATGGAGGAACGGAGGAAGGAGGAACGGAGGAAGGAGGAAGGAAGAAGGAAAGAGGAAAAAGGAAGAAGGAAGAAGAAAAAGGAGATATAAACATAGTAATCCGGTTAAAACGTTGTATTTATCTTCAATGCAATAAATTATAAAGTTCTTCTCCTTTCTCCCTTTCTCCCTTTCCTCCCTTTCCTCCCTTTCCTCCCTTTCCTCCCTTTCCTCCATCCTCCCTTCCTCCCTCCTAATACTGCGGATTCTGTATCAAACCATTCGCTCCTATTCCCGGAATATACCGGTAGTATTGCTTGTAGTCGAAGGTGGAAGGGTTGCTTCGGGCTACGTTGGTGCGGATGAAAATGTATTTGGCGGGGGTTACGCGCAGGTCCAGGACTGGCAGGATCGAGTGGCGCATGGTGTTGTTGAAAGTAGTGTGGTACTCGCGCCTTCTGATCAGATCCCAGAAACGTTTGTTCTCGAAAGCCAGCTCTACCCTTCTTTCCCGGATCACATTGTCGATCGTAAGCGGAATGTCGGTTTTATGTCCGGCCCGGTGGCGGATATCGTTGAGCGCTTTTGCTCCCTTCACTTTATCACCCGTACCGCTTTCCACGATCGCTTCGGCATAGTTGAGCAGGATTTCGGCGTAACGGAAATCAGCAAAGTCGGTGATCGACTGGTTCCAGCCCGGCGCTACATTTACGCCTTCATTCAAAAATTTCTTGAAACTCACACCTGTCCGGGTATTGTTGCCGCCCCAGGTATCGAAACCAGAATATTGGGTCCTGTCAGCGGCTCCGTACGTATAATAGGTTTTCCCGTTGACAGTAAAAGGTTCGCCGCCCATGATCTGGGCATTGCCGTCGGGTCTGATAAAACCGGCTTGAATGACAATTTTCTGTCCTTTCCAGTTGGTACCCGGCAATATCATTGTCGCCCACATCCGTGCGTCTTTGCCTTTAAATATATCATTCGGCCCCTCGTACCGCTTGTATTGTTTCGACGCATTGAATCCGTTGTAATCGTTCAGATCATTTCCGGCCTCCGTCGTGACGATCGGCGCGCTGGCTCCGGGCTTGTCGTAGCTTTCATAAGCGTCCATCAGTTCCAGCGTTGGGTTCATGCGGCCCGGGTGCGGCCAGCCGTTTGCAGTCTGGTTTGGCTGAAACCAGATCCCGTAGTTGTGACCCGTTCCTGAGCCTGGCCTTGCATATCCTTTGATAAAAATGACTTCTTCCGGCGCATTGTTAGGATCTTCAAAAAGCAGCCGATAGTTGTTGGCCGCTTCTTCCGGATTGGCCGGATTTGCACGAAACAATGCGAATTTCCCCGAACTCATAATCGCCTCCGAAGCATCGGCGGCAGCCTTGTAGTATTCGGCAGCAGCGGATTTATCCAAACCTACCAGCTTTTGATCGACAGCAGTACCGGATATCGGCGAGCGATCCCCATACTTGGCCAAAGAGGCCGCATGCAGCGCAGCGCGCGATTTTAGTGCATAAGCTACCCATTTTGTCGCCCGTCTTTCGCCGCCCGGCCACGATTCCGCCAGGTTAGCAATAGCCAGATCACATTCTTTTAGTACAAAATCCCACGTTTCCTTCTCGGTACTTCTCGGCACTTTCAAAGCCTCTACATCTCCGTCATATTTCTGAACGGAAGTGATCAGGGGAACACCGCCATATCTTTTTACCAAAGCAAAATAGGTGTAAGCGCGGATGAATGAACTTTCGCCGATCAGCGCCTTTCTTTCATCGTCGGTCACATCCAGCGTCGGGATAATGTCGATCAGGATATTGGTGTCGCGGATCAGCTTGTAACCCTGGTCCCACCACTGGAAATCATCATTTCCGATAAAATCACCGAACTCTGTATGTACCGCCTCGTCGGTAACCATCGCAGGCGCAAAGCCGCCGTTGTTGGGGTCGCCCGTATTCCAGTTGAAACCCTGCCTGAAAAACGTAAAGTCTTCGATCGGCAGCTGGTAGTAAAGGTTGGCCATATA
Organism: Dyadobacter sp. CY343; assembly: GCF_021390335.1. Classification (GTDB taxonomy): domain Bacteria; phylum Bacteroidota; class Bacteroidia; order Cytophagales; family Spirosomataceae; genus Dyadobacter. The sequence continues at coordinate 789,836 of NZ_JAJUXK010000003.1, forward strand.
TAATTTGACACCCTCGGGATTCGAGAACAGGTTTTCGCCCTGCAACTTGTCGAGCGGCTGCTTGTCGAGAACATTTCCGCAACCTAATGCGAAAAGGAAAACGAGCAGTAACGCTGTATTTTTAATCATTTTCATTGTTACAGCTGTTAAAATTTAACGTTAATACCAAAGTTGTAGCTCCTCGTCACCGGGTAAGTGAGCCCCGCGCCAAACAGTCCCTCGATTTTTTCAGGGTCAAAAGGCTTCACGAACGGATCGGCCCAGGTGAAGATATTGTGCGCATTTCCATACACGCGAACATCCTGAATACCAATCTTTTTCAGCCACGGAATATTGAAGGTGTAGCCCAGCTGCGCACTTTTGAAACGCAGGTAAGAAGCATCTTTCCGCCACGCCGAGCTCTCCGCATACATCGCGCCCACATTGTAATTAAAACGCGAAGCAGGCCAGGTACCCGGAATCCACTGATTATCTTCCGACAAATGCCAGCGGTCGTAGAAATACTCCGGTGTGTTTCCGCGGAAGGCAAAAACCTCTGCATAAACCTCCCGGAACCGCACGCTGTATTTACCCGAACCCTGAAACAATGCCGTGAAATCGAAACCTTTCCATTCCGCATTCAAAGTCACGCCGTAGTACATTTTCGGATCGCCGCCGAAAAAGAGCGGCATTGCGTCGTTTCCGTCGATCACGCCATTTCCGTCCACATCCTTATACCGGAAATCCCCCGGAAGCTCGCGGGTATTGCCCAGGTCGCCGTTCTGGATCGGCGCGTAAATCACTTCGTCCGCATTCTGAAACTGTCCTTCCAGTTGGTAGGCCCACACCACGTCGTTCCAGCGGTTGGCTGCCCCGCCGCGCCATTTGTCCATACTGCTCAGAAAGTCGCCGCGCTCCACGTACCGGTTCATGGTCCGGGCGCAGTTGAAATTTCCGGAAATACCATATTTGAAATCGCGGATCCGGCCGCTGTAACCTGCCGAAAGCTCGATCCCGCGAACTCGGTCGCTATTCAGGTTTTCTTCGGGTAAAGTTCCGCCAAACGTATTAGGTAAAGACACGTTTCTCCGCGCCAGCAGCCCTTTTCTGTCTCTCTGGTAAATGTCAAAGGTGAAGTCTACTTTATTGTCAAAAAGGCCCACATCGATTCCGATATCCTGGATATTGGATTTAAACCACGTTAGTTTTTCGTTTACAATCGCCGGTGAAGCGGCTCCCGTGGTATAGTTTCCATTGTTAAATTCATAACCGCCGCCGCCGGTGAGCGAAAAGCCGGGCACATATTGGAACGGCGCGCCTGCATCAGCTCCCACCAATCCGTAAGATCCTCTCAGTTTCAGCATCGAGATCAATGGAATGCGCTTCATGAATTCCTCTTCGGAAATCCGCCAGCCAGCCGAAACCACCGGGAAAAGTCCCCAGCGACGATCGGGGTGATAGCGGTAAGAACCATCGTACCGCGCCGCAACTTCCAGCAGGTATTTTTCCTTGAAATCGTAATTCAAACGTCCCACCAGTGATTGGCTCGCATATTCACTTTCAGAACCATTTGTTGTCTGGTTATTCAACCCCGCCTGATCGATCTGATCATTCGTGTAAAATGCATATTCGCGTCCCAGCCCCGCCCAGCGGTTTTTGGATTCCTGCTGTTCGTAAACAAGCGTCGCGCCGAGGTTGTGGTTTTTGGCGATAACCGTATTGTAAAACAGCTGCCCCTGAAAAGTGACGCGGTTATTATCGGAAAAATTATTGCCGATACGCGAAGGGTTCCGCTGCTGGTGCGCCGTATATTTATCCAGCGTAGCATCGTAGGAATACACGTTATAACTCTTCGAAACCGACTTGTTGCGGTAGTTATTGCTATCATAAGCGACCAACCCTTTCACCCGTAACCCAGGCACAAAAGGAACTGTATAGGTCAATGCAAAAGTGGATTGAAAAAATTTGTTCACATCCTCGCTGTACCCCGTCAGGTCGCCGTTTGCAAGCGCTACCGGATTATAGCCGCCGCTCAATAGTGCAGGATATCTTGGATTATCGTTTGCAAAAGGCCGCTCCGTGGCAAGTGCAATGCGGGTACCTTTGTAAATGTTGAAAAAGTTATCTCCCGGCTGGTCCCGCTTATCAAACAACCCTGACAGGATGATATCGGCTTTCAGGTTTTTGGTCAGATCAATACCGATATTAGTCCGGAAAGTGTATTTCTGATACCCCATATCCTTGCTTTTCAGCAGGCCGCCTTCGTTCTGATAACCAAAACTCGCGAAATAGGTCGCCGCACCTTCACCGCCCGAAGCTGAAATAAAATGCTGCTGCTGCGCCGATGATTTGTTGAGTACTTGCTTGTACCAGTCGGTACTTTCATAGCCCGGCGCGCCAGCCCTGAACTTCTCGATCTCTTCGGGCGAATACACCGGATTTTCACCCAGATTTTTCGCCGCATCATTCCGCATTTCAGCCCATTGCAATGCATTCGTCATGGTCGGCACGTCGGTCGGACTTTGTCTTCCGTAAACTGCATTGTAACTAAACTGCGGCTTTCCTTTCTTGCCTTTTTTCGTAGTCACGATCACAACCCCGTTTCCTGCACGGATACCGAAAATAGCAGCCGAAGCATCTTTCAGTACCGAAATGCTCTCAATATCGTCCGGATTGATCTTTTGAAATTCATACCCGCCGTCGCGCGCCACGCCGTCTACCACATACAGGGGTTCACCGAAACCGCGGATATTGATATTGGTACTGAAAGAGCCTGGTTCACCCGAATTCTGGCGGATCTGAACCCCGGCGATCTTGCCCTGCAAGCTCTGCGCAAGGCTGGTATGGGTTGTGGTTTTGATCTGCTCGGTAACGATATTGGAAATCGCGCCGGTCAAAGTTTGCTTTCGCTGGGTACCATAACCCACCACTACTACCTCGTTCAGCTCGTCGGTGCTCAACTCCATTTTAATATCGAAAACGGTTTGGCTACCCACCGTAATCTCCTGGCGCCGGTAACCCAGAAAGCTCACGATCAATACCGATCCTGAACGAGGGACAGACAGCGAAAATTTACCGTCCGCGTCGCTTGTGGTACCTTTCGCAGTGCCTTGCAAAACGATGCTCGCACCCGGAATGCTCAGGTTCTTTTCATCCCTCACCTCCCCTGAAATCGTCACGTCGCCACTTGCATTTTGCGCCAGCGAGCGACTATTCATCGTTAAAATCAGACAGCAGCAAATGCCTGCGTACCTGAGTAATTTTTGGAAATTCTTTAAAACTTCCCGTTTTAATAAAAGTTGATTTTCCATATTATCCGTTTAAATCCAGTTTCATTTTTGACTGATCCATAGGTGAGCACGTGGTTTCTGATCTGTACTTTGGTTGGCCGAACCATGGGTCCAAATAAAGGCGGGCACTATTAAGAAATCGTTAATAAAAAATTAACAGCGCCTGAAAACGCATTAATTTTTTAATTATCTGGATAAAAAATAGAGAAATTGGAAGAATACGGGCTAAGGGGAGGCTTGCCGGCAAATTTGTGCACAAGCAAAAACTCCCGCAGCCCCAACTAAAACGTCGGACTGCGGGAGCTGAAAAAGTATAATAAAAGCTAGCGGATCACCATTCCGCGGCGCTGCCGTCTTCGTGTTTCCAAAGCGGGTTTTTCCAGTTGTGACCCACCTGGGCCATTTTGCGGACCTGGTCTTCATCCACCTGAATGCCGAGCCCCGGCCCCGAAGGAATTTTGACAAAACCAGCGTCATAAGAAAACACTGATTTGTCCGTCAGGTAGTCCATCAGATCACTCCCCTGGTTGTAGTGAATACCCAGACTTTGCTCCTGGATAAATGCATTGTGACAGGTAGCGTCGACTTGCAAACAGGCCGCCAGCGCGATCGGGCCGAGCGGACAATGCGGCGCGGCAGCCACGTCGAAAGCCTCGGCCATAGAAAGGATCTTCTTGCATTCAGTAATCCCGCCCGCGTGCGACAAATCGGGCTGAATGATATCCGCATAACCCTGCGTCAGCAGATTTTTAAAATCCCAGCGGCTGAACATCCGCTCGCCCGTCGCGATCGGAATGCAGGTATGGTTCGCAATTTCGCGCAGCGCCTCGTTGTTTTCGGGCAAAACGGGTTCCTCGATAAACATCGGACGGAATTGTTCCAGCTCCTTCGCCAGTACTTTTGCCATCGGTTTATGCAGCCTGCCGTGAAAATCGACGCCGATATCGAGCCCGTAACCAACTGCCTCCCTTATCGAGGCCACGCGCAGGAGAACCAGATCGATCTTTTCGTAGGAATCGACGTACTGCATTTCGTCCGTCGCATTCATTTTGATCGCACGAAAGCCGCTGTCGAGCGCCAGCTTCGCCGCATTCGCCACGTCAGCCGGACGGTCGCCGCCGATCCACGAATATACCTTGATCTTGTCCCGGCATTTACCGCCAAGCAGCTGATAAACAGGCGCATTGTAAAACTTACCCTTAATATCCCAGAGTGCCTGGTCAATACCCGCGATCGCGCTCATCAGGATCGGGCCGCCGCGGTAAAATCCGCCCCGGTACATCGTATTCCAGTGGCCTTCAATATCCATCGGATCCTTGCCGATCAGCGTGTCCATTAGTTCGATCACAGCCGCTTTCACCGTCGCAGCCTTGCCTTCGATCACCGGCTCGCCCCAGCCGATGATACCTTCGTCGGTTTCAATTTTAAGAAATAGCCACCGCGGCGGCACCTGGAATAACTCGTAGCTCCTGATTTTCATTTCAATAAATTATTTTAAAGTAATTAAAAGACAATCAATCACTTAACTGCCTCTGTAAATGCATTTTTAATGCGGCGGATCTTTCCGTCGGGTTTCGTCATCACATACATTTCCTTCGTAACCCGGTCATATTCGATCCGGACATCTACCCTTTTCGACCCGGTCAGCTCGACCAGATTACTATCTTTTCCATTTTCTGAAATCACCAGTTCATGAATCGTCGGGTCGCTCAGTTTTTTATCCATATTGATATAGAAGAGCTTTCCCGTGGCAATATCCCCGAAAACGTATTTGTTTTTTAGCGCAGCAATATCCCCTTCATACACATGGCCGCCGCTGATCGCCGTACCGTCGTAATGGTCGTACAATGCAAAAGGGCGTATAAATTGCAGTGAATCCGCGCCGGTAATCTTGAACACATTTTTGAGGTCTTTGCTTGAAATACCGTAGTTGCCTTCCCGGACGTTCCACCCGTAATCTCCCCCTTTCACAACCAGATTAATCTCCTCGAAATTTGATTCACTTACTTCCGAGCTGAACAGTTTTCCTTCATACCACGTCATTCTGTGCGGATTCCGGAAACCGTAAGCGTAAATTTCTTTATAAATATCCTTGTCCTTTCTGGCTGAAAACGGATTGTCTTTGGGGATACCATAATTTCCGTTACGGCTGTTTTTCCCAAGTGGATCGATGCGGAGAATGGTACCGAGGGGCGATTTCAAGGTGTGACAAAGCCCGGGATAGCCGCTGATCGTGGAAGAGCCGTCGCCAATCCCGATGTACAGTAGCCCGTAATCTTTGTTTTTCTTACTTATTCCAGGTTGAAATGCGATTTCCTGAACTCCATGCACTGCTCCCGGTACATTTACCCGCAGCAACTCTCGCCGGAAACCCTCAAAAACAGGACTTTTCACATCCTTCATTTTCCATTCTGAAACCACCCACTGCATGGCGACTTTAATGCTGTCGTGTAATTCGTAATCAGCAGACTTACCCTTATAAGCTTCGGTATGTGTAATGTAAATCAATCCGTTGCGCTGGTAATCGGGATGAAATGCAAAGCTGCCCAGACCTGTACCCAAGCCGGGTTCGTTGATAAAATCGGCGACGAGATCACGAATATCGAGAAAGGTTTCAACCTGCCTGTTTTGAACTTTATAAATAAGCCCACGCTGGTCGCTTACAAAGAGGGAGCTGTCGCCCGCTGGTCCCGGCCGGGTAAATGCAATGCGTGTCCGCGGCATTTTTTTGCTTGAAAAAGGAATGGTGACAAAATCTTCCAGCTCAATCTTCAAGCCCGATTTCGTAATGGGCGCAGCAAGCCTGGCAGGTTTCGCGCCTGTGCCGATCGTGTCCACGACGAGCGGTTTCAGGTCGAGCGATTTGGTCTCGGCATCGAGGTAAGAGATAATGGATTTGATCTCCTCGTCTTTCAGGAAATCAAAAGGCGGCATCACCATTTTGAAGCGTCGCGCAAGTGCTACCGCGCGCTTGTCGCCCTTTTCAATGACCGCATGCGGGTTTTTAATAAAACTGATCAGTTCTGTATTCGAGAAAATGCGGGTAACGCCGCCTAGGCGCGGCCCCATTTCTTCGGCCTCCAAAGCATGGCAGGAAGCGCAGTAGGTAGTGAAGAGTTCCTTGCCGGCCGTCGCAGAAACGGAGGTCGCCGGGCTGACCTGACTGAAAGAGGAACTGGTGAAAATTGTGGCGAGAACGAAGGCAACAAGGTACTTCTGAATCTTCATATTGATCGAAAACAGGCCTTAGGAATTTGGTGCCGCTATATTAGCTATTATTTTCGATCCTGTCCCTTTAAAATCAGGTCCGCCGTAGTGCCGGCGAACCTGACTGAATGCTTAATTTTTGGCTGGCGCTACGTATTCGAGTCTTTGCTTGTCCTTCAAAAGCTGTCCGCGCAGACTAGCGTAACTTACATCTTGGACGGCGATATTCTTGTCGATCGCCAATATCGCTGCAGAAGCCGCGCTCTGGCCCAAAATCATAAACACGGGCTCCATTCGGATGGATCCGTAAGCAATATGCGAGCTGGAAACGCACACAGGTACCAGCAGATTCTGGCATTCCTCCTTCTTCGGAACCAGCGAACCGTAAGAAATCGCGTAAGGCGTTTTTGGATGCACACCAATATCCCCCTCATTCTGAACAAACCCGTCTTCCGTCACGTACCGTTGCGCATTATGTGCATCAAGCGAATAGGATCCCATTCCTACGGATTCATTTACAGCTTTTTTACCCAACGTCTCATTTTCCGTCATCACTTCCTTCCCGATCATGCGGCGCGCCTCGCGGATATAAAGCTGATGCGGCCAGCCGCCATTGTCCTTGAATTCATCTTTCGGCAATCCCCATTTCGCCATTTCTGTGCGCACATCCTGGGGCACGTTCGAATCATTGCTGAGATAGTACATCAAACCTTTTTGATACATTTCGTGCGCTTTGATGATTTCCTTTCTGCGCTCGTAAGTTGCCTCCGGGTAGTCGTAATTTTGCCCGATAAAATCGGTGCTGAACGGCCCGTGGTTGTTGGTATCCGTTTTTTTGTTAGGAATAGGGTCGTATTTGTCAAAAGTTTCCGTCCAGCCGGCTTTGTACACGCGGGCCAGCAGTTCGTATTTAGCAGGATCATAACCCGCCGGCTTCACAAAAGGAATGCGGTTGTCGGGGTTCATTGAAAGGCACATCCGGAAGCAGTAAGCCTGGATTTTGTTGTCGCCTTCTCCATTTTTGCCAATTTTTTCGTCAGTCACGTAAGGCAGCAGGCCACTCTTCGGATCGCCTTCGATCTTGTACGGACTGATATTCTTTTTGAAATAATGTCCGTGCTGAAAAACACCCGCCTGAATACCGTTCCATTGTTCATTATAAACACTGTTAGCTTCTCTTCCCACGTGATATTTGACGCCCGCTGCTGCCATTAAATCGCCCTCGTAGGTAGCGTCAATGAACATTTTACCTGTAAACGTCTTCCCGCTCAGCGTTTTGATAGAAACTATCTTCCCATCTTTTTTAACCACGCCTTTCTTGCGGTCGAGCCACTCGTCGCGGTATATTTTTACATTGTTTTCTTTCACAAAATCCTCAAAAACCTTCTCTGCCACCTTCGGTTCGAAGATCCACATCGTACGGTCGGCGCCGTCCATGGCGGGTGTACCCTGACCTTTGTTGCCATATTCTTCTTTTTTCTGCCATTCCCAGGCTTCGGGCTTTTCGTAGTGCATATAAAGGCGGTGGTAAAATTCACGCGCGAGGCCGCCGATCACCGACTTGTTGCCGGTATCTGTGAAGCCCAAACCTCCCGAACTAAGTCCGCCCAGGTGCTTGTCCGGTGAGACGACGAGTACCGTTTTACCTTGTTTCACGACCTGCACAGCCGCCGTCACCGCGCCGGAAGTGCCTCCGTACACGATCACATCAGCAGAATAAGTGCCCGACTTCTGAGCATTTGACTGGTAGCTGACCAAAAAACCGACCAGCAGAAGCGAAAAGAATTGTTTCATTGGTATTGAGGATAAAAGAAAAAACTATTTTGAAACAGGAACAAGTAAAATGGCATCTGCCAAAACCAGCCCGTCTGCATCTTTATTCGAAACTTCCACAAATGCCGATTTCCCCGCAGGCAGATCAAAAGTACCCAGGGAAACCCACTCACCGGAAGTTTGCCCAACCACTTCAATATCAGCAGTTTTAAGGGTAACATCCTTACTCGTTTTGCCGTCAGAAACGATGATCGGGTAATGCGACGACAGGCCGGCTAACTTAGGAAAGTAGTAATAGGCCGCGTATTTACCGCTTTTGGGCACTTCGGGCGTAAATCTTACGGTTTGCAGCGCCTTGTTCTGTGGGTTGGAGGATAGCAACGAAGGACCGTAACTGCCTCGTTTTCCGCTCTTCCATTCGCCCGTTACTTTCACGGCATTTTCATTTTCATTATCCACCAATACCTGCTGCACCGAACCATTTGCTAACGGATCTGCGGCCAGTTTTTTAATCAGCTTTTGCGCGTCCACTTGCTGCACGCTCACCTTCGCGTCGATCGCCATTGCGGCTGCTACTGCGGATGATTGCGCCAATACCATAAATACCGGCTCCATCCGGATAGATCCATAGGCAATATGCGTCGCCGACAGACAGACTGGCACGAACAGGTTTTTACATTCACTTTCCTTCGGAATAATAGCGCGGTAAGAAACCGGGTACGGCCCAAAGCCGCCCACTTCCACATTACCCTCGTTCTTGGTATTTCCGTCCACAACCAGGCGCTGGATATTGTGCGAATCCATCGTGTAGGCGGCCATTCCTACCCCATCGTTCACCTTTTCCTTTCCTTCGCAGTTCGCCTGCGTCATTACGTAACTGCCGACCATTCGCCTCGCTTCCCGAATGTAAAGCTGCGGCGACCAGTTGCCGTTTTCAGTATATTCATCTTTGGGATAACCCCATTTCAACATCGACTTACGCAGCTCCTCGGGCACGCGCGGATCGTGGCCCACGAAGTATAGAAGCCCTTTTGTGTAGGTTTCATGGTCTTTGATAATGCGTTCCCGCACCTGGTAGCTACCATCGGGATAGTCATAATTCATCCCGATCATATCGGTTGAAAATCCGTTGCGGTTGTTGATGTCCGTTTTTTTGTTCGGCATCGGGCTCCATATAAAGTAATCGTTCAGTGCTTTTTTGGTCGGGTTCTTTTGCATTAGCCGCACCAGCAGCTCATAATGCGTGGAATCGTAACCGGCCGGCCGGGTAATAGGTACCTGATTCGCCGGGTCGGAAGTAAGGCAGATCCGGTAATTGTACGCCTGTACTTTCTTGTCGCCGCTGCCAGTTGGAGCAAGCTTTTCATTTGAAATACCCCATAGTAACCCGCTTTCCGGCTTACCTGGCGTTTTATAAGGATCAATACCATTTGGAAGCTGGTGGCCGTCCATTAACTGTACACCATTAATTGTCTCATTGTATTCGGAATTTGCCTCGCGACCAACTGCATAGGAAACGCCAGCTTTTGCAATTAAATCACCTTCATAGGAACAGTCGATAAACATTTTCGCTTCCACGTTCAGGTTTGTCGCGGCTTCGGGTTTCAGGCTGTTTTCAAGAATGATGGATTGAATAGTACCCTTATTTTTATTTGCCGAAACAATCCTGTGCTGGTACGTTACCTTAATTCCAGCCTCGTCGAGGTATTGCTGCAAGTATTTTTTAGCCACGCTCGGTTCAAATATCCATTGTTCAAACTCCCCGTAATGCTTTCCCAGTCTTCGGTAAAAATCAAGCGACAGCCCTGAAATGGCATACTTGTTACCGATATCCGTTTGCCCAAGCCCGCCGGAAGTCATTCCCCCTAAATGCGCGGTCGGTTCGATCAATATCACCGACTTACCCATTTTTTTGGCAGCATAGGCAGCGATCACGCCGGCAGCAGTTCCGCCGTAAATACAGATATCAACGGTTTGTTTAGCCTCCCGGACCGGCTGCTTCTGCGCGGGCAAAACAGTGAGCATTACCAATGCCAGTGGCAGAATAAGGATTTTACGGAAATTGAGTTTTGACATTTCTTTTAATTTAAATGAGAATAAATGCAAAAGCACAGACAGGGTTCACGCTGCCTGTGCTTTTTGTTTAATAGTTTGGATTCTGCGTTAAAGTTGGATTCACCTCCCTTTCTAGCCTCGGGATCGGCCAAAGATTGTCACGCTCGTTGCTATACGACCGGGTTTCGATCACGCGCATTTGCGATGCATTGGCGACGTTCTCGTAATGCGGCGTTCCGTTCTCATCGATCCTAGGCGCGCTCGACAGAAATGCATTGCGGATCCGGCCTCTCAGCGGGCCTTTCATCACATCCTCCCCAATATTCCAGCGACGGATGTCAAACAATCGCAGCCCCTCGCCTGCAAATTCGGACTTCCGCTCAATGCGGATGATCGATCGCAGTTCGGCCTGCGTTTTGCCAGCTGTGACCGGCGGCATATTTACGCCCGGGCGTTGTCTCACCGCATTAATAGCTTCATATACAGACGCATCCAGCTGGTTCAACTCGATTTTTGCTTCTGCATAATTGAGCAAAACTTCGGCATACCGGAACAAAATCACACCCAACTCGCTGTTGTCGATATCAGGAAAATCAGCCACGTCGGTGTATTTGCGCCACAAATAACCTGAGAAGGTTGCGTAGGCATGCGTCGCCTCCACATTCTGCACGCGGCGTGCGGGAGTGGTCGAGTAATCCAGCGTCATCAAACTATCGGGATGTGTTTCAAACAGGTAATTAATAAAACGCGTTTGCGGCAGAACGACGGTTTGGGTAAGTCGCGGATCGCGGTTGGCAAATGGTTTTTTGGGATCAAAAAGGGGCGATTTATCAATCGGAAGTCCGTCGATGCAAGCATAGGAATCGACCAGCGCCTGCACCGGGATCTTGTTAGAATGCCCCAATGCAATGCGGGAAAAGAAGAACCTTGGCAAGCTGTGCACTTTCGTGCCTTTTAAATATTGAACTGAAAAAATGATCTCTTTCGAACCCTGGCCCGCGTATTGAAACAGCTGGGTAAAGTCACCGTGCAGGCTATAAGTGCCCAATTTCATCAGTTCCGAAGCCGCTTGTGCCGCCGCCTCATAGCGTTTGTTGAAAAGTGCAATGCGCGATTTCAATGCAAGCGCAGCACCCTTATTCGCGCGACCTTTGTTCACCGTACCGGTTTCTGCGAGCAGCGAGGGCGCAATTGCATCGAGCTCAGCAATAATAAAATCGGTCACTTCATCTTTGGTATTGCGCGGCAGCTGCGATTCGTTGAGCAGCACAGGTTTGGTCAGCAAGGGCACGCCTCCGTAAAGCTCATTGATGATAGAATAAAAGTACGCCCTCAAAAATCTCACCTCCGCCATTAAACGGTTGTATTTGGCTTCCGGCACGATTGCGGCGAGCGGCTCGGCTTTGGAAAGAATGTAGTTACAGCGACCGATACCGCGGTAAAAACCGCTCCAATAGCTGGAAATCATCGCATTATCCGCATTCGCATTCCCCATCCCAAGATTCTGAAGGGAACTGGTATTCCGCTCCCAGCCAATATCCGTAGCAGCGTCGAGCATCTGGAAAAACGGCCCGTTCACATCCCCGGCCCCGCCAAACCAAAGCGTATTGTAAACACCCGTCACGGCCAGGTCGAGCTCGGCTTCGGTGCGTAGGAACGTCTCGTCCGAAGGATTGTCGAGCGGAAACCTTTCGAGGTAATCATCGCAGGAAGTGCCGGCAATGCAGCAAAAAATGAGCAGTATATATTTTGTGAATTTCATCGTATCAAAAATTTTAAATACTAAAACCTAACATCTAATCCCACGGTATACACTTTCATCTGCGGGTACCAGCCTGCATTGCCTACCGGAGCCTCCACGTCGAATCCTGGCCAGAACTTGTCAAACGAGAACATATTCTGTCCGCTCGCATAGATCCGAAGCTTTTGCACCTTGTTTTTCAGGAGCGATTGCGGAATGGTGTAGGCGAGCTGAATGTTTTTTATCCGCAGATATGCCGCATTTCTCAGCCAGTACGAAGAATTCTGAATGTTGTTGGTTTCGTTAAAAGCAAGTCTCGGAAACTCGGCGTCGGTATTATCCGGCCGCCAGCTGTCGCGCTGCGATTCCTGGATGGTACTTCCCTCAAAAAACGGCATAATTCCGTGGCCGCTCAGGTAACCGTCCACTTTGCCTACCCCTTGGAGGAACACCGAAAGGTCGATGCCTTTGTAGCCGAAATCGAAGTTTGCGCTGTAATTGTACCGAGGGATATTGCTGCCTATTACCTGCTGGTCGAGGTTATTGATAATACCATCGTCATTCAGATCACGGTATTTGATATCACCCGGCGCTACGTTGCCAAACTGTTTCGCGTGCTCTTTCACTTCGGTTTCTGTCTGGAAAAAACCGTCGGCTACATAGCCGTAAAACGAGCCGATCGGGTAGCCTTCGTTGCTCACCTGAAGGCCGCTCCGCTGCACGCCGCGCATATCAACGACCTTGTTTTTCACGTCGGAAAAGTTGACAGAAACATTGTAGGTAAAGTCTTCGATCCGGTCGCGGTAACCCAGCGAAACGTCCCAGCCTTTGTTACTCACCACGCCCGCATTCTGGTAAGGCGCAGTGAGGCCGATCATCGTCGGAATGTCCAGCCGGAGCAGGATATCGTCGGTGCGGCGCATGTAATATTCAGCAGTGACATTCAGTTTTGACCATAAAGTCAGGTCAAGACCGAAGTTCGTCGCGGTAGTCGATTCCCAGCGAATCGCCGGATTTGCCATTTCGTTCAGCGAGGCACCGGTGATGTTTTTTCCGTCAAAAATGTAGTTACTGCTGCCAATACCGATAAATGCGGCGAATGGATAAAGCCCGATGTTCTGGTTACCCAGCTTTCCCCACGAAGCTCTCAGTTTCATGTCTGTCACAACATTTGACAAACCACTCATGAAAGACTCTTCGATAATTCTCCAACCCGCAGAGAATGAAGGAAATACCGCATATTTATTTCCCGTCGCAAAGCGTGAAGAACCGTCGTAACGCGCATTTGCCTCAAACAGATATTTCTCTTTGTAATTGTAGTTCAACCGGCCAAAATAGGATTGCAAAGCCCAGTGCTCCGCAGACCCGCCGGTACGCTCGTTTTCCCGGTTACCAGCGTTGATCTCCTGATAATCAGGCAATAAAAACACTTCGCGATAAACTGAGATCCACGCATTGCGCTGGTCCTCGCGCTGAAAACCGCCTAATACAGTCAGGTGGTGATCGCCGAATGTTTTGTCGAACGTGACCAATGCGCGCAGGTTATTGTACCATTCCCGGCTCGAACTCTGCGAAAGCGAATTTCTCGCAGGTACCGCATAACTTGGCGAACCGTCCCAGCGGTAGGTCTGCACCGTATTATTGAATGTTTTGTTAAAAGGAAGGTTGAACTTCGGCGCGTAGATCAGGTTTGCTGTCAGCCAGGAAGTAGGTTTATAAGTCAGGTTCAGGTTCAGGATTGAGCTCAGCGAAGATTCCTGCGTCAACCCGCCGTCCTTCGCTCTGGCAAGCGGGTGATCTCCGTTCCAGCCTTCTCCATATTTACCCGAAGAAAGGATCCCGGCCTGGTTTGCAGGAATACGGCGCATCCAGTGAAATACATATCCAGCGCCCGAAGAAGGCTCGGTAAGGTCCGTGCGACGGAGGAAAATGTCCATCGACGTACTCAGCTTCTTCCCGATCTTGGCGTCGGTATTGATCCGCAAATTATAGCGTTTGAAGTTCGTATTCGGGATAATTCCGTCCTGATCCAGGTAGCTGAATGAACCCAGTACCTTCACCTTGTCATTCCCGCCATTGACCCCGATGTAGTGACTTTGCATAAACCCGCTGTTTTTCAAAGTCATTTTCTGCCAGTCGGTATCCGGAAACTGGTCGCGGTCGGCAGGTCCCTTTGTGAGGTAATCCTGAATATACTGCTCGGTATATAACGGGCTTCTGCCGGTGTTTGTGTAAGCTTCGTTGATGAGGTTAATATGGTCGATCCCATTCACTTTGTCGGGCGTGTCGGTCGGGGTTTGCCAGCCAGCGTACATATTATAATTCACGCTCATTCCTTTTTCACTGCCGCGCTTGGTGGTGATCAGGATCACGCCATTGGCAGCACGCGAACCGTAAATAGCGGCAGAAGAAGCATCTTTCAGGATAGATATATTCTCAATTTCGTTTGGGTCAATGTTGTTGATAGCCGATTCAACGCCGTCGACAATCACGAGCGGGTCCGAATTTCCGGTCGTACCCACTCCCCTGATCCGCAGTCCGGCACCGTCGCGGCCCGGCTGTCCCGAACGCTGGGTTACGGTAAGGCCTGGCACGACGCCCTGCAAGGCAGCCGAAGTCTGCCCAACCGGCCTTCTGGTCAGTTCCTCCGACGTTACCACGGACACCGAGCCGGTGAGATTTACCTTTTTCTGTGTTCCATAACCCACTACCACCACTTCCGACAGACTTTTATCCTCAGGTACCAGGCTCACGGTAAATGCAGCCTGCCCATTGATCGCCAACTCCTGGCTCGTGTAACCCACAAAGCTGAATACCAGCATTGCATCCGACGGCGTATTGTCTGGGATATTCAACTGAAAAAACCCTTCCGAATCCGTCGTTGCGCCGATCTGCGAGCCTTTTAAAACCACACTCACACCTGGAAGTCCGCGCTGGGCTTCATCTAAAACTTTTCCAGAAACGTTCTTTTTTGGTGCGCCGTCGGGAGCTTTTTCGTCGGGAAAATTTCCTAGTCGTTTTAAAATGATAATTTTACCTGAAACCTCGTATTGCAGGTTCAGCGGCGTAAGAACATTGTCAAGTACTTCATACAAAGGCTTTTGCTTTATATCGATCGACACTTTCCTGGCAGATTTGATCAGCTTTGAACTAAATACAAACCTTACTTCCGCCTGCTTTTCGATCTGGCTTAGCACCTTTTTTACTTCACTGCCGGTCGCGCTCACAGATATCTTCTGCCCCAGCAGCGACTGGGCACTTCCCTCCCGCGCATAGCCGGTCCCTATAAACATCAGGGCAAAAATGAGTTGGGTAGCTGTTATTCTCATCGTCCACAACAGTACCTTTCGGTACATAAAGGTTTTTTTCATAGATTTGATTGTTTTGTTATGATAGAAATTAGGCAAAACAGACCCCTGCCTCCATTGCGGAGGATATGACGCCAAATCATTCAGGGGAGTATCGGAGCCGGTGATGCGGGAACATTGCCGGCTCTTTCTTTTTGGGGATTTAGTTAAATTTCCTGTCTCGTATACGCGCTTTGTTTTAGGTTAAATATTTGGGTTAAATATCGGTTTTGCATCCTTTACTATTGATAATGATCTGACCATCAACGATCTCGTAAGTAGCTTCAATGGCTTTACAAATGATCGTCAGCTTGTCGTGCAGCGGCTGGTTGTCCAGCGTCGCGGTGATCGGGCACCCGCTCAGGAGTTCTTCGTCAAACAGAATCGCAATTCCGTACGCTTTCGCAATCGCTCCGAAAGCCTCGCTCACCGGCGTATCTTCAAATTGGAACTGGGGGATATTCGCTTTTGAAACAATAATCGCGGGCCGCTCTACCAGCGTTTTGACCATTCTGATCTCATTCCGCTCAAAAATCACTTTCTGGTTCGGCGACAAGATCACACCTTCCGTCTCCCGGCGTGTAGCAGCATTCAGCCGGTCAGTTCGCGTTGATACTGACACGCGGCCGGTTTTCACTTCCACAGTAACCTCACGGCTCGTCGGGTATGCTTTGATCAGAAAACTTGTTCCTAATACTTTGGTAACCAACTCGTTGGCATAGACGATAAACGGTCTTTCAGGATCTTTCGAAATATCAAAAAATGCCTCACCGGTCAGGTAAACTTCTCTTTGTGACGCTGCAAAGGTGGACGGATAACGCAGACTGCTGCCCTTTTTTAGTGTGATCTTACTCTTGTCAGAAAGCCTGATCGTAATCGGTGCAGAGCCGGTATTGACCTTTTCGAGCATCGCTACCACCGGTTCCATCGGCTTGACGGTATCGGGAACCACTTCTGTTACAGCTAATTGGGGCGCGGGTGTACGATAAATCCGGATCGTCCAGCCTATTACTATAAGAAGAATCACCGAAGCCGCAATGCGGAACCACCACGATTGATAAAAACGGCTGGGTAAAGTATATTCCTCTTCCTGCGCGGGTTTTGCAATGCGGCCCATTGCCGCCGCAATTGTGTCACTGACTTCACGCTCGGGCAGATTGGTTTCATTCACACGGAGCGCCAGAACCAGCTGCCTGGCCTGCGCGACTGTCGCTTCACAGTCGGGATTGGCGGCCAGCCAGTTGTTCCACTCCGTATTCGATTCCCTGGTGGGTGTCAAAATCCATTGCCTGAAAAAAGGGTCCCAGACAAGATCATCCACCCCAAAATTTTTGTATTGTTCCATATCAGTACTTGCGTCCGAATGGCTATAGACAAGAACAGGCGCGGGATACCAAAACTTTTTTAAATTTTTTCTGAGAAAAATATAAAAAGCTGAGAATCAATATAAGAAAGAAGCGATTTTATATAAGGATATGCATTAAAAAGAAGATTGGAAGCGTCACGCCCCAGTAGTTTTTCAGCTGCTTGATTGCAATCTGAAGTAAGTTGGAAACGGTTTGGGGGGAAATATCCATGATCTCGGAGATCTGCGTCCGGTCCATTTCCTGGAAAAATTTGAGGTAAATCACCTCCTTCTGGCGCGTCGGCAGCTGGTCGAGCAGATGTTTCAGTTTGTTGGCCAGTACAATGGTGGATTCGTGTTCAATGTAATCCTGTTCCACCGAAAAAGCGATCTCGAAGTTTGCCTCCTGGTTATCCTTCGAAATATCCAGAATCGGAAACCGCGATTGCTGGCTGCGGTGCATAAGCCGGCGAAGCGACGCCATTAAATAAGGTCTGACAACGACCTCGTGACTGAGTTTCCGCCGCTTTTCCCAAAGTATCAGAAACAGATCCTGAATCGCATCTTTCACAAATTCCTTATCCCTTGAAAACTTGCTGCCGTAATGGAACAATCCCTGAAAATGCATGGACATCAGCTGCTCGAATGCATCAACATCCCCCGCAATAAATCGCTGCCAGGTGCTGTTGTCGTCAGATGCATCGGTGCGGTGGAAAGGCAATTTCATTGGAATTCCTGAGTTAGGTACTCAAAATAAGCACATCGTGCCTGCAAATCACAATATTTTTTATTAAATCATTTCAATAAAAGCCAACTCCCGCGCTTTTCGAATGCAGCACGTTTGTTGGTTGACGAATGAGTTAGTCGGCGTGGTCTGAATATTCCTGCCGAATGAATTAACTTGCCATTGGAAACAGGACTATTGCCCAACGATTCCATCGTTTAACCCATTAATTTAGAAACCGGAGATTATGAAAAATAGAAAAAACCTGCAATTTATTCTCGTGGCCTTTGGGATCTGCTGCGCCAGCTTCATAGCAATCCACGAAGAGCCCTGGAACGTGTTCCAGCTGATGGAACCAAAGGCGCTGGTGGATATCATTACAGATCCAACTCAAAGACAGCCATTAGTAATCAGTATAGGGCCGGCTGGATTGATCAAAGGCGCAATAGAGGCCAATCCTGCAAAGGACAAGGAAAACCTGACCCAGCTCCGCGAGCGACTGTCAAAAGAGCCGAAAGACAAGCAAATCGTGTTGTACTGCGGCTGCTGCCCATTTAAAGACTGCCCTAATATCCGCCCTGCTTTCAGTTTATTAAATGATATGGGTTTCAAAAATCACAAGTTGCTGAATCTGCCCACAAACCTGAAAGTGAATTGGATAGACAAAGGTTACCCGATGAACTGATAGCGGCATGATCAGGAACATCACTTTTGACGAATTCATAAAACTCGATATTCCGGTACCAATCGCCGATGTACGTACCCCGGCAGAATTTGCACACGGACATATTCCCGGTGCATTTAACCTGCCGCTTTTCAGCAAGGAAGAGAGGGTGGTTGTGGGCACTACCTACAAGCAGGTCGGACGCGAGGCGGCGATCATGCTGGGTTTTGACCTCACCGGGCCAAAATGGTCGGGCTATATTAAAAAAGCGCTGGAAGTGGTACCTGAAAAACGGGTTGGTGTGCATTGCTGGCGCGGCGGGATGCGGAGCGGGGCGATGGCCTGGGCGCTTGACCTGTACGGATTTGAAGTCTATCTGATCGAGGGCGGCTATAAAAGTTACCGCAGATGGGCCCTGAATTTGTTCGAGAAACAATACCAGGCGCTCCTGCTCGGCGGAATGACCGGCTCGGGAAAAACCCGGATTCTGAATGAACTCGCTGGGCGCGGCGAACAAATGATCGACCTGGAAGACCTTGCCCGGCACCAGGGATCTGCATTTGGATCCATGAACAAAATGGTGCAGCCAACGCAGGAACAATTTGAGAATGAGCTGGCTTTCCGGCTGAAAGACATCGACGCTCAGCAGACCGTTTGGCTCGAAGACGAAAGCCGTAATATTGGTAAGCTGACCATTCCTGCACCGCTATGGCAACAAATGAGCTCAGCGCCTGTGATTGACCTGGAAGTAGATTTGAAAACACGCATTGCCTCGCTGGTCGACGAATATGGACAACTCGACAAAGATTTCCTGATCAACTGCACCGAACGTATTCACAAGCGCCTCGGCCCCGTGCAGACCAAAGATGCGATCGCGGCGATCCGTGAAAACCGGATGGACGAATTTATCCGGCTGGTGCTGGTATACTATGACAAGACCTACTGGAACAGTCTTGCAAGAAAAGCAAAAGACCAGCTTTTCCACCTCGACGTCAGGGATGCGGACGCTGCGCACCTAACCGAACTTATTCTTGCTATTTCAAAAACAATCCCGTTTTCGAAGATATAGATAAATGGAAGACATTAAACTCACGCAATATTCGCACGGAGCTGGCTGCGGCTGCAAGATCAGCCCCGCTATTCTGGACAAAATCTTACATAGTCCCATCACCTTTCAGCCCGATGCGCGACTGCTGGTCGGTAATGACAAGCGCGACGACGCGGCGGTGCTGGACCTGGGCAACGGAACTGCGCTGATCTCTACCACGGATTTTTTTATGCCTATTGTCGACGATGCCTTTGATTTTGGCCGCATTGCCTCTGCCAATGCAATCAGCGATGTGTATGCAATGGGCGGGAAGCCGGTGCTGGCGATCGCGATCCTCGGCTGGCCGATTGACAAGCTGGCCCCCGAGGTGGCACAGAAAGTACTGGAAGGCTCGCGGGCCGTGTGTGCGGAAGCAGGTATCACCCTGGCAGGCGGACATAGTATCGATTGCCCGGAACCCGTTTTTGGGCTTGCAGTCAATGGAATAGTCAATATTCCGCAATTGAAACAAAACTCCACTGCGACGGCGGGGTGTCGACTGTACCTCACCAAGCCACTTGGCGTAGGTATCCTGTCTACTGCTCAAAAGCGCGGATTGCTTACGCCGGAAGATGCGGCAGTTGCATTAAAAAGCATGGTAATGCTCAACAAGCTAGGTGAAAATTTTGGCCAGATGGAAAGCGTGCACGCGATGACCGACGTGACCGGTTTCGGCTTGCTGGGCCACCTTTCGGAAATGTGTGAAGGCAGTAACTTGTCGGCTGTGATTGAATTTCAAAATGTTCCTGTGATCGGAGGCTTAGCAAAATACCTGGATCAGCAATGCTATCCCGGCGGCACGCAGCGCAACTGGGCAAGCTACAAGCACAAGATCGGGCCGGTAACGGACGAACAGAAATATATTTTGGCCGACCCACAAACCAGTGGCGGCTTGCTGGTGGCTGTTTCGGAAGAAGGAGCAGCTGATTTTGAAGCAAATACAGCAAGAATGGGCCACCAGTTTACTTCTTTCGGCTGGCTAAAAGCGAAGAGCAGCGGCGATCCATTGATCCGCTTGTCGTAATCCTTACCAATGCGACAGAATTAGAATCAGGCGATAAGTGCCTGCACCACTTTGCCGTGCACGTCGGTCAGCCGATAGCGGCGACCCTGGTGTTTAAAGATCAGCTTCTCATGATCCAGCCCAAAAAGGTGCAAAAGTGTCGCCTGGAAATCGTGCACGTGAACACCGTTTTTAACCACATTATAACTAAACTCGTCGGTCTCACCATACACCTGGCCCGTTTTCACACCGCCGCCCGCCATCCACATGGTGAAGCAGCCGGGATGGTGGTCGCGCCCGTAATTATCGGCTGTCAGTTTGCCCTGAGAAAAGCTCGTCCGGCCAAATTCTCCTCCCCAAACAACCAGGGTATCGTCTAATAAACCGCGCTGTTTCAAATCTTTCACCAATGCGGCCGAAGCCTGATCCACGTCTTTGGCCTGTTTCGCAATGTTTTTGGGTAAATCGCCGTGCTGGTCCCAGCCCATGTGGTAGAGCTGGATAAACTTCACATCTTTTTCGGCCATGCGGCGGGCGAGCAAACAGTTGGCTGCAAATGTACCCGGCTTGCGCGCGTCTTCTCCGTACATTTCGTAGATATAGTCCGGCTCTTTCGTCACATCCACCGCCTCGGGAACCGAAGTCTGCATTTTGTAAGCCATTTCATACTGACTGATCTTGGACTGGATTTCGGGATCGCCCCAGAGCGTATATTGATGCTCATTCAGCTCCTTAATATGGTCCAGCGCACGCCGGCGGTCGTTTTGATGCACGCCGTAGGGATTTTGCAAATACAGAACGGGGTCTTTTCCCGCCCGCAACTGCACGCCCTGGTGGTGCGAAGCCAGAAATCCATTTGCCCAGGCCGCAGTACTCAGCGGCTGGTCACTCACTCCTTTTGAGATCAATACCATATAATGCGGCAGGTTCTCATTATCAGATCCGAGCCCGTAACTCAGCCACGATCCGATCGATGGGCGGCCGCTCTGCTGAGAGCCTGTTTGCACGAACATTACAGCCGGCTCGTGGTTAATCGCCTCTGTATAAACCGATTTAACAATACAAAGCTCATCCACAATCTTTGCGGTGTGCGGCAAAAGCTCACTCACCCACGCACCGGACTGACCATATTGTTTGAAATCAAAGATTGATTTAACAAGTGGAAATGTCGATTGCCCGGCCACCATGCCCGAATTTCGCTGGGTACCGCGTATGGAATCGGGTATTTCCTGACCGTGCCATTTGGCCAGCGCCGGCTTGTAGTCAAATGTTTCCAGCTGCGACGGGCCGCCACTTTGGAAAAGGTAAATAATGCGTTTGGCCTTCGGCGCGAAATGGGAGCCTTTGATAAAGTTTGTCGGGTCAATACCTTCATCGGCCATTTCCCGGCGCTTTTCACCAGCTGGCATTCCTGCTTGCAGAATGCTCGAAAGTGCAAACGACCCAAAACCCAGACCCGCTTTTGTCAGAAAATCCCGGCGGTTCAATTGCTTCAATACCTTTTTTATATCCTCCATAATGCCGCTATTTTCTCGTAAAACCTTCGTCTGTATTCATGATCGAATTGGATACCGTGGCCAGCGCGGCAATCTCTTCCGGTTTTAATTTCTTGTCCCAATCCAGTTCTCCCGTACTCAGGTAAGCCAGCGCGTCGGCTGGTTTTGCATGGAAACGTTGCAGTTCTTCGGTATAAAATCTCGCTAATATCCGCTTTTCAGTAACATCCGGTTTGCGGCCGGTAATCAGCCTGAAAACTTTATCGACGGGCTCAGCGGGATCGGTCGCTTTTTCACGTAACACTTTCTGTGCCAATACCCTGGCCGACTCAATATGTTGCGGATCGTTGAGTAAAACAAGCGCTTGCAGCGGCGTACTCGTCGAGCGGCGTTTCACTACACATTCCCCTCGTTCAGGCGCATCGAAGATCAGCATGGACGGCGGCGGAGAAGTCCTTTTCCAGATCGTATACAAGCTTCTGCGGTACAGTCCTTCACCGGGTTCCTGCAAATATTTGTAACGCCAGGACTTATCACTCAGCTCATCCCAGATTCCGGCCGGCTGGTACGGATATACACTTTTCCCACCCAATTTATTCACCAGTAAACCACTGATCGCAAGCGAATTATCCCGGATCATTTCTGCGGTAAACCGGAACCGCGCGCCTCTTGCCAGCAAAGTATTTTCCGGATCATGGGCGATGAGTTTCGGATTGGTTTTGGAAGTTTGCCGGTAAGTCGCCGAAAGCATGATCTGTTTGTGCAGCCGCTTGATATTCCAACCGGAATCCATAAAATCGAGCGCAAGCCAGTCGAGCAGCTGCGGGTGCGACGGCAGGTTTCCCTGGTTACCAAAGTCCGCCGCCGATTTCACGATCCCGTTCCCGAAATGCATTTGCCAGATCCTGTTCACAAAAACCCGTGCAGTAAGTGGGTTATTTTTGTCAAAAAGCCACTGCGCGAGTCCGAGTCTGTTCTCCGGAAATTTTCCTTTAAATGGTAAAACACTTTCCAGGGCTCCCGGCGTGACCTGTTTTCCAGGCGCATTATAAACGCCCCGGTTCAGCAGGTAAGTTGGTCGCGGCTTCGGCAGGTCGCCCATTACCATTAGTTCTGGAACTGTATTGATCAATGCATTCTGCTGTTCCAATATCGTTTTCAAACTATCTCTTAAAATCTCGTTTTTTGTGTCAAAATGAGCCAGATAAAATGACTTAGCTAATTCTTTTTCAGTCTGACTTTTAGGCTCTTGAACGGATTTTACAGCCTCTTCCGGCTGGCTGCCATACAACACTTCCAGCGCGGTCAGCTCTTTGTTATAAATCTTCAATTCGTCCAGTCCACCATCTTTAAAAGGGATCAACAGGTTGCGTTGACCGACCATAAACCCGTGAAACCCATAGGTATGTGCATCTTTTTCATATAAAATCCCTTTGTACAGGTTATCGTAATCCGTGATAAAATCGGCCCTCTTTCCATCGACGTAAATCTTCGCCCCGGAAGCTCTGCTGGTTCCATCGTAAGTAACTGTAACCCGCGTCCATTTTTTCATTGGAACAGCCGCGACAGTACTCACCTGGATCGCGTTCTGCGGGTAGGAATGCGCGATGATAAATTGCAGCTTATTATTGGCCAGTCGCAGCGAGTAACCCTTGTAACCCAGGCGAATATCTTCACAATGGTAAAAAATGCCTGCGTCGGGATAAACTGTATTTGGATTGATCCACAGATCGACGGAAAAAGGCTCTGTGCGCTCGTGCCAGCCTATTTTATGTCCGAGTTTGATGGAATTATAGTCCGTCACGAAATATGCATTTCCCTTTAACCCCGGCTTAAAAACCGCTTCAATGCATTGAGCCGGCTGGTTGCTGTTCACCGCATTCGGTGTGGTCACCGTTTTGCCGGAGGTAGTGGTTTTATCAAAAGGATAGTAGGCTACCAGGCCTGCATTCAGCTCTTTTTCGATGTTCATGGCATTCAGTTTGTTTACTTTCAGCCAGGTATCAAAATCATTCTCGACTGAAACAGCATTTGCCGAAATCCTGGAATGGATATTATCTGTCTGCTTTGCGATAAATTTCAGCAGCTTTTCATTTTCGTTATTAGTCAATAAAAGCGCCGGGCCGGGTGTCTGATCCGGACCGTATTGCGGGCTGCCTATTTCGTTGGTACTATTAAAAAGGCCAAACATTTTATAGTAAGCTTCCTGACTGATCGGATCATATTTATGATCATGGCACCGCGCACATTGAACCGAAAGTCCCAAAATCCCCTGACTCACCGTCTGCACGCGATCGGCATTGTATTCGACGCGGTATTCCTCAAAAACGATCCCAGCTTCCGAGCTTTTCTTATGAAGCCGGTTAAATGCGGTGGCAAGGATACTCTCCTTGGTTTTGCCCGGAATCAAATCGCCGGCTAATTGCATGGTTACGAACCTGTTGTAAGGTATATTCCGGTTAAATGCGCCGATCACCCAGTCACGCCACGGAGAAAAATCCCGGTGTTTATCGTCGAGGTAACCGTCGCTGTCGGCATAACGGGAAACGTCCATCCACTCGCTGGCCATTCTTTCGCCGTAAGCCGGAGATTGGAGCAGGCGGTCCAGCAACTTTGCGTAAGCATCCGGGGATTTATCCGAAACAAACCGGTCGATCTCTTCGAGTGTCGGCGGCAGGCCGGTTAGGTCAAAACTGGCGCGGCGGATCAGATCTTCCTTACTCGCCTCCGCCGAAGGTTCCAGTCCTTCTTTTTCCAGCCTCTCCACCACAAAAAGATCAATCGGCGATTTGGCCCAGGCAGTTAATTCTGGTTTCGGTAATGCTGGTTTTTCAGGTTTGATCAGCGACCAGTGCGGCTTGTACTTTGCGCCCTGCTCAATCCAGCGCGTCAAAATCGCGACTTCTTTTACCGACAGTTTCAGGTTAGATTCTGGAGGCGGCATTTTGAGTTCGGGATCCGTCGAGATCAGCCTCGCATACACCGAACTTTCTCCCAGGTCGCCCGGCACGATCGCGTGGCGACCCTCGGATTTTTTCAATGCAGCAAAAGCGCCTTCCTCCGTATCAAGCCGCAAACCACCTTTTCGGTTTTTCTGATCGGGCCCGTGGCAGGCGAAGCATTTATCGGAAAGGATGGGCTTGACGTCATAATTGAAATCCAGCTCACCCTGCAACTCTTCCATAGCGAGCTCCACTTCGGCAGGTTTTTCAACGCCGCATGAAGCCAGCATTCCTACGGTAAGACCCGTAAAAATGCCTTGAAAAAGTGTTTTTGGAAGTGAATGTATTTGAAAGAATGCCATCATTTGATCAGGACCCGAGCGTATTACTTATTAAGGTGCTGATCAATTGTATATAATGGTCACAATGGCGAATTAGAGAGAAAAAGTTTGCAAAAGCCCTAATTTTTTGGATTTAACCGGGAGGCAAAACTCCTATGATTTCTTGGTCAGTGCGTAAAAGAAGATATCGGTGCGGGTTTTAAAACCCAGGGATTCGTAAACTTTGATCGCTCTTTGGTTCGTAGCCTTTACGTGCAGAAACGGAGTTTCCGACGCACTCAAAATTCGGCGGACCTGGCGCAGAACAAGCTGCCGCGCGTAGCCTTTTCCTAAATGTCCGGGGTCGGTACACACTGCGCTGATCTCCGCAAAACCCGGCACATGCAGCCGCTGCCCCGCCATTGAAATTAGCTCGTTACCGCTGAAAGTACCTTCGTAATGCCCAAAATCGATGGTTCCCGGCAGGAACGGGCCGGGGTTTGTCAATTTCGTGAGGGCGAGCATTTGCGGAATATGCTGCTCTTCCAAAACAACCGTTTTTTCGTCCTCGATCGCAGGCGGCACTTCTCCGTGGTATAACATCTGGTACCCGGGAATACTGATAACATTGGCCCAGGGCGTCTCAATGTCCAGTTTTGTATCTGTAACAAATATCACCGTATCGTCGAAAGGCACCGTGAGATACAGATCGAGCAGGTTTTCCTGGGTCGGCTCCACCAATGCCACGAAAGGCGAAACGGCAGGTGAAAAACAGGCTGCCGGCCCTGAAATATGTCCCAGATCCGCATTTTCGGTATTCAGTGCGTGCCAGACCGGATTGTCGAGAATGTGTTTCATGGTGGTGTCAGCTAAATTCTAAATGTCGCTAAAACAAACGAATTCGCATTAAATAACAAAAAAAGGCCCGGCCAAAACTGACCGGGCCTGATTCCATTGCCGAACAAATCAGTATGTCAGACTTTTCAGATACGCGATCGTTTGCGGTACCTGCGTGGCATAGCTCGGACTTTCATCTTCAATATAATAATGCTCGATCGCCGACTTTTTGGCCGCTTTCAATATCTCCGGAATATTGAGCTGTCCGGTACCCAGCGCCACATCGTTCGTCACCGGCGTACCGCCCGACAAATTGCCCTCGACACCTTTGCGCAGGTCTTTCATGTGCATCAGTTTGAAACGGGTGGGGTATTTTCGCAGTAATTTAGCCGGATCGCCGCCCGGAAAAAACGCCCACAGCAAGTCGAGCTCGAAGTTGACATAATTAGGATCCGATTTCTGAATGATATAGTCCATTAAAGTGCCTCTTTTATACTTTTCGAACTCATAGCCGTGGTTATGGTAACAGAACGAAACTCCAAACTCGTCCTTCAAAGTGGCCCCGATCGTATTGAAATCGGCAATTGTTTTATCGGCTAGTTCGAGTGTAAACGGACCGACGTGAGGAATCCAGGCAACCCGTACAAACTTGGCACCCAGCGTTTTGGCATTCTCCCCTACCTGCATGGTTTTATTGAGTGCTTCGTCGTAACTCACTCCGAAAGAGGAACATTGCATATCACGCTCGTCGAGCAGTTTCCTGAGCTCGGCGGCAGTTTTGCCAAAAAGGTTGGAAAATTCCATGTCTTTGATGCCGAGTTGTTGCAGCGTATCCAGCGTCGCCGCGACGTCTTTTGCAAAGCTGGCGCGGTAGGTATAAGACACCATTCCAGGCATTTGTGGAAACAGCGGCTGGCCGCTTTGCGCGAAAAGCGGGTCGGCTGCGGCGATCGTGAGGGCGATTAGTAAAAGGTTTCTGAGCTTCATATTCGGTTCGGTTAAGTTTTCCCTGATCAATTTCTGATACGTAACATCTGCATTTTTACCTACATTATCTAAAATCCAGACATTAAATATTCTCTATATTAGCATTCTACTAAACCTATACCCTGCGTGATGGATTTCCCCGGTGAACAGAATTATATTGAGCAGCTTTCCATTGATTGTGTCATTTTTGGATACCATCAAAAACAACTGAAAGTGCTCGTCCCCAAGTTGAATTTCAACGGTGACTTTTATGCATTGCCGAGCGGATTTGTGATCCAGGATGAAGATATTGACGCCGCTGCGGACAGGATATTGCGGGGAAGAACCGGGATTCAGGACACTTATATTGATCAGTTCCACGTATTTGGAAAAGCAGGAAGAAGCAATGAAACTTTCCTCGACAAGCTTCTCGAACTCAATAAAGATACATTGGGAGAAAAAGGGATGAATAAAAAACAATACGATTGGATCACGAAACGGTTCGTTTCAATAGGCTACTACGCGCTGGTTGACATTAATAAGGTGATCCCGAAAAAGATTGCAATCGATGCTTCGATAGACTGGTACGATGTCCGCGAACTCCCGCCGATGATCATGGACCACAATGAAATCGTCGCCAAGGCCCTCGATCACCTCAGAATAAATATAGACGACAAGTTGATCGCTTTCAAGCTCCTTTCGGAAACTTTCACGATGAAAGAAATCCAGGAATTATACGAAACGGTCTTCAACAAACCCTTCGCCCGCAACAACTTCCAAAAGAAAATCCTCGACCTGAACGTGCTCGACCGGCTGGAAAAGAAGTTTACCGGCGCAGCGAATAAAGCGCCGTTTTTGTATCGGTTGAGGGGGTGAACCCGGCCCTCAGCCCCCCCCTAACCCCCTGGGAGGGGGGTTTTTTTTGTTGTGGGGATTATCACCGGCGTAAAGTCCCTTCAGGGATTTAGGGTATTTCTGCTCTCCCACCGTTACCAAACAAAACTTCCCGCGTCTAAAGGAAAATGTTTAAACACCATTGTTTCCCAATAAGGAAACTAATACCTTTGAGATGGAGAAGAAATTTGATGTACAGTTACTGCTGGAAGCGGTAGAATTTTTAAATGGAATGGATGATAAGGCGCGGGAAAAAGTCTATTACTATATCCGAAAATCGCAATTCGTCGCGGATGCTGCTGTGTTTAAAAAATTGAACAGGCACATTTGGGAATTCAGGACGATTTACCAGGGACTAGCGTACAGGCTATTTGCATTCTGGGATCCAACTGCCGCCCGGAATACGATGGTTATTGCCACTCACGGGATTTTGAAGAAATCAAACAAAACTCCCACAAAAGAAATTGAGAAAGCAGAAAATATCAGGAAACACTATCTAACACAAAGACAATGAAAACTTCAGACAAAATGCTACAAACAGTGCCATTAGAAATTTTGATCGACAAACATATCGGCAAGGTAGGCACTGAGCGGAGGGATGCATTTGAGAATGAATTGCGGATTGAGCTGCTGGGAAATGCGATCAAAACTGCGCGAATGGAACGTCAGCTTACCCAGGAGCAGCTTGGCGAGTTGGTTGGCGTTCAAAAAGCACAGATTTCTAAACTCGAAAACAGCGTTACTAATGCGCGATTCGAGACGATTTTGAAGGTTTTTGCCGCACTTGGAGCGCGGGTTACATTTTCGGTGCAAATGATTAAATGATTTTGAAACAAAATTCTTGACATTTATTACAAACGCTCCTACCTTTGCTAACATCGTTAGGTATTTTGATTGATGGGCATCACGGAAAGAAAGATCAGGCAGAAGGAAAATATGCGGACCAATATCCTGGCAGTTGCGTTGCGGCTGGTAAAGGATGAGGGCTGGCAGTCCTTGTCTATCAGGAAGATAGCAGACGCAATTGAATACAGCGTTCCGGTTATTTATGACCATTTTGCCAATAAAGAAGATATCCTCTACGAACTCTCCCTCGACGGTTTCCGCCTTTTGGAACGGACACTTGAGAAGAACAAACGCAATATCCGCGACCCGCGGGAGCTCTTGAAAGCGCACGCAGAGTCTTACTGGAACTTCGCATTTAAAAACCCGGAATATTACCAATTGATGTACGGTCTTGGCATGCCTTGTTCCGGATCGGGGAAGGTAAAACCTGAACTGAATGTGTTCCGAAACCACATCGGAGAAGCGATTGAAAAAATAGTAACTGATAAAAAATCGACAGATGATGAAACTTGCTTCAAAATTCATGCGTTCTGGTCGGTACTACACGGTTTGATCTCTATTATGATGATGCGCTGCTCCGATATTGACGATTCCACGATGAACAAAAAAGTAATGGATGATACCGTAGAAGCATTCATTAAAAATCTCTAAAATTTTTTTTCTTTTCCAGCTAACACCGTTAGCAATAATAACCCCACTATCCATTTATAGTTAAACTTTTATCACCACAATCTTCATATCCATGAAAAACAATCAAGCAAACTTCATGCAACAAGCAATAGTTGGCCTCGTGCTCACTTTTGCGACCGGAGCTCTTTACAGTTGCGGCTCCACAACCGCCAATGCGCCTGCTACTCAGCCACCTGCGCAATCTCTACCGGTTTTGACAGTAAGCGACCACCAGGTGACAGCCTACCGCGAATTTACAGCCTCGATCGAAGGAAGCCGGGATATTGAGATCAGACCACAGGTGGAAGGTTACCTCGACCGCATTTCAGTTGACGAAGGCGCGTACGTAAAAAAAGGCCAGACTTTGTTCCACATCGACGCCAGACCTTACCAGGAACAACTGAATACGGCAAATGCAAGCCTGCAATCGGCGAAGGCGGCTCTGGAAAGTGCGGCGATCAATGTCGAAAAACTCACGCCGCTGGTGGCCAATAATGTAGTCTCCGATGTGCAGCTCAAATCGGCAAAAGCGGCTCAGGATGCTGCAAAGGCCAACGTTTCTTATGCGCAGGCTGCTGTGGACGCAGCGAAAATTAATGTCGGGTATACTTCGGTGAAGGCGCCGGCTGACGGATATATTGGTACCATACCTTTCAAAACGGGCAGTTTGGTGGGGAAAGGTACTATTGAAGCGTTGACCGTTTTGTCTGAAACTAAGGATATTCACGTTTACTTTTCCATGAGCGAGCTGGACTTTCTGGAATTCAAACAACAATTCCCGGGCAATACGATCGAGCAGAAAATCAAGCATATTCCTGCTGTGGAGTTGCTGCTGGCCGATAATAGTGTGTATCCGCAAAAAGGTAAAGTCGAGGTGGTCGAAGGGCAATTTGACAAGACGATG
This sequence comes from Dyadobacter sp. CY343, assembly GCF_021390335.1. Lineage (GTDB taxonomy): Bacteria > Bacteroidota > Bacteroidia > Cytophagales > Spirosomataceae > Dyadobacter. Next base: position 819,925 of record NZ_JAJUXK010000003.1, read on the forward strand.
GGCGCGATCAATTTCCGTGCGACCTTCCCGAATGTGAACGGACTGTTACGTTCAGGGAATACCGGTAGGATCAAAATCCCGCGCGAACTGACCAAATCGGTGCTTATCCCGCAGGAAGCGACCTTTGAATTACAGGATAAAGTGTTCGTTTACACCGTGCTCGACAGCAACAAAGTAGAAGGCAGACCAGTTACGGTTTCCGACAGAAGCGGCCATTATTACCTAATTTCCAAGGGATTGAAACCGGGTGAAAAGATCGTTTACAACGGACTGGACAGGCTCCGCGACGGAATGGCGATCGCACCACAGAAAATGTCAATGGATAGTCTGCTGCTTGCAAATCCGATTTGACGTATTAACGATAACAACATTTGTTGTCATCCTGAGCAAAGTCGAAGGACGCTACTAAATAGGCTGTGTTGCATGTCACTTCGACTACGCTCAGTGTGACAGGACTCGACATTGTCATCCTGAGCGCACGGGGCCGCCGGCGGCCGAAGGACGCTACTAAGCATGCCAGGCGCTTTTATGCACGTTACTTCGGCTACGCTCAGTATGACAGGCAGGCTGCTACTTTTTAAAAAACATTAACACCACAAGTCCCTTTAAACAGGGCACATCATAAATTTTATGTTCCAGAAATTCATAGAAAGGCCTGTCCTTTCGACGGTGATCTCTGTCCTTATATTATTGCTTGGGATCATTTCACTCACAACTTTACCGATTACCAAATTCCCCGATATTGCCCCGCCAACCGTACAGGTTACCGCTGTTTATCCGGGTGCAAATGCTGAAGTCGTGGCGCGCGCCGTGGCCACCCCGATCGAGGAGGCTGTGAATGGCGTTGAAAATATGACTTACATGACGTCGTCATCCAATAATGACGGTACGATGGCGCTGAATGTGTATTTCAGTCAGGGTACCGACCCGGATATTGCCGCGGTAAACGTGCAGAACCGGGTTTCGAAGGCAATAAGCCAGATCCCGCAGGAAGTTGTGCAGGCGGGTATCTCCACCCAGAAACAACAGAACAGCATTATCATGTTTGTGGCGCTTTCGAGCGAGGATAGCACTTATGATGAGACGTTTTTACTGAATTATATCAAGATTAATTTGGTACCTCAGCTGCAACGTATACCGGGGGTCGGTCAGGCGCAGCCGTTTGGAACGCGCGATTATTCGATGCGGATCTGGCTTAAACCCGATCGGCTTGCAGCTTATAATCTGTCTCCCCAGGAAGTAACTGCGGCGATCCGCGAGCAAAGTCTGGAAGCGGCGCCGGGGCGACTTGGCGAAAGCAGTCAGCAGGTATTTGAATATGTATTGAAATACAAAGGAAAGCTGACGCAAAATGCAGAATACGAGAACATTATCATCAAAGCGAATAGCGATGGTTCGGTGATCCGACTGAAAGATCTGGCGCGGGTCGAGTTCGGTTCCTATACCTATTCTTCCAATGGAAAACTGAATGGAGATGCTTCTTCGGGTGTGGCGGTTTTCCAGACTGCCGGTACCAATGCGAACGAAATCCTGATCCAGGCGGAGGCGCTGCTGGCCGATTTTGAAAAAACCCTTCCGAAGGGTATGAAAACGACCATTATGTACAACTCCAAGGACTTTCTGGACGAATCCATCGGGCAGGTAACTACTACATTATTCGAAGCATTTATACTCGTTTTTATCGTTGTATTCATCTTTTTGCAGGATTTCCGTTCTACGCTGATTCCCGCGATCGCCGTTCCGGTGGCGATTGTCGGTACGTTCTTTTTCATGCAGCTTTTTGGCTTCACGATCAATTTCCTTACCCTTTTTGCATTGGTACTGGCGATTGGGATTGTGGTCGATGATGCGATTGTGGTCGTCGAGGCGGTGCACTCCAAGATGGAACTGACGGGCTTGCCGGCCAAAAAGGCCACTACGGAATCGATGCATGAGATATCTGGCGCTATCATTTCTATCACGCTGGTAATGGCGGCGGTGTTTGTTCCGGTAGGATTTATGCAGGGTCCGGCGGGGGTATTTTACAGGCAGTTTGCATTTACATTAGCCATCGCAATTCTGATTTCAGCGCTCAATGCCTTGACGCTGAGCCCCGCCCTCTGCGCTTTATTCCTGAAAAACCCGCATGCAGATCCGCACGATCCAAACCATAAAAAAGGATTTTCGGCCAGGTTCTTCGCGGCGTTCAATACGGGTTTTCAAACGATGACCGGGCGCTATGTTAAAAGTCTGCAATTTTTGATCCGCCAGAAATGGATAACGATCGCCGGATTGGTAATTATCACAGGATCAACACTTTGGCTTACCCAAAAAACGCCTACCGGATTTATACCGACCGAAGACCAGGGTTTCCTGCTTTATGCATTGAATACCCCTCCGGGCAGCTCCCTGGATCGCACACACAAAGCGATGGCGCAGGTTGATAGTATCGTAAAACAGTCGCCTATCGCCGACCAGCGGTATATTGTGGAGGGTATGAATATCATTTCAAATTCCAATGCGTCTCCTTACGGGGTTGGTTTTATCCGGATGAAACCCAAATCTGAACGCGGTGATGTGCAGGATTTCGACCAGATCGTGGCGATGATGTCGCAGAAAGTGAGGGCTGTAAACGATGCGAATGCGTTCTTTTTCACCTTCCCTACCGTCGATGGTTTTGGTAATGTGAGTGGTTTTGAATTCATGTTACAGGATCGTGGAAACGGTTCTCTGGAAAAATTAAGCGCGACAACCAATCAGTTTCTGGCTGCCTTGATGAAGAAAAAAGAGATCGCTTACGCATTTACCACCTTCGCAACAGCGAATCCCCAATACATGCTGGAAGTGGACAATGCCAAAGCAAAACAACTGAATGTACCTGTGAATGAGCTGCTTCAAACTTTGCAGATTTACTACGGCAGCAGTTTCGTTTCGGATTTTAACCGGTTTGGCAAGTATTACAGGGTGATGGCGCAGGCTGACGCTTCGTACCGCACGGATCCTTCTTCACTCAATAATATTTACGTAAAAAATACACAGGGCGAAATGGTACCGGCCAACCAGCTGGTGAAGCTGAAACGCGTTTTCGGGCCTGAAACTGTGACGCGGAATAACCTGTACAATGCAGTGGCGATCAACGGGACACCGAAGCCGGGTTACAGTACCGGTGACGCGATCCGGGCGGTGAAAGAAACGGCCGACGAGGTACTTCCCAATAATTACAGAACAGAATGGACGGGTATGACGCGGGAGGAAATCAATGCGGGTTCGCAGATACTGATCGTTTTCGTACTGAGTCTGGTATTCGTGTATTTCCTGCTGGCTGCGCAATATGAAAGCTATATTCTTCCTTTCGCTGTGATCCTGACAATCCCGCTGGGGGTATTCGGAGTAATGCTGTTTATCAATCTGTTTGGTATTGAAAACAACATTTACGTACAGGTCGGGCTGATCATGCTGATCGGATTGCTGGCCAAGAACGCGATCCTGATCATGGAATATGCGGTACAGCGCCGCCGTGCCGGAATGACCATTATCGAGTCTGCACTGGAAGCTTCGAAGCTGCGTTTGAGACCGATCTTGATGACTTCATTTGCATTCATTGTGGGGTTAATCCCATTAATGCGCGCAACCGGCGGCTCGGCTTTGGGTAACCGTTCGATCGGTACCGGCGCAGTGGGCGGGATGTTGACGGGCGTTATTTTCGGGATTTTCGTGATCCCCGTGCTGTACGTGATCTTCCAGTATTTGCAGGAAAAGGTTGTTCCAATGAAGAAAGAAGAGGAAGCGGTCGCATTGCAGGATTAACCAAACCGCCATCTTAATAACACCACGATTTCAATACAAAAGAGCATGATATATATATTGAGTTATAAAAAGTACGCAGTTTTCCTGCTGCTGGCGGCGTTCATCGCTTCCTGCAAAGTATCGAAAGATTACCAGCGGCCCGAACTTACATTGCCCGAACAGTACCGGGAAGTGACGTTCGCAGACACGGCTACCATTGCCGATTTGAGCTGGAAGGAATTTTTCCCCGACACCACATTGCAGCGACTGATCGAGCAGGGTATTACCTATAATATGGATTTGCAGCTGGCCGTCAAGCGCATTGAGATTGCGCAAAGCCAGGTGAAGCAGGCGCGTTTTCTACAATTGCCGAGACTCGATCTCCGCGCTACCGGCCAGTACAACCGGCCTTCGAGCAACAGTTTGAACGGACTCAGCGCCACCAGTTTCTTGAAGTCAAATCACATTGAAAACTACATTATCAGTGCCGATCTGAGCTGGGAAGCAGATATCTGGGGACGGATCCGCAGACAGCAGGAAGCAACTCTGGGGGCTTATTTGCAGACTTATGAAGCAAAAAAAGCAATACAGACCCGGCTTGTTTCAGATGTTGCAAAAGGTTTTCTGAATTTATTAATGCTGGATAAACAGCTGGAAATAGCTAAAAACAATCTTGCATTAAGTGATAATACATTGAAGCTGACCACATTATTGAAAAATGCCGGCGAGGTAACTTCGCTTTCTGTACAACAGGCCGAGGCGCAGCGTGAGTCTATCGCACTATTGATCCCGCAATTGGAACAGGATATTAGTATTCAGGAAAACTCTTTGCAGGTATTGACCGGACAAATGCCGGCGGCGATCGCGCGGAAGGTAAAATTATCGGAGATTAAGATCTATGAAAACCTTGCTACCGGGGTACCCGCCGCGTTACTGAGTCGCAGGCCCGATGTAAGGAGTGCAGAAATGTCTGTTTTGATCGCGAATGCGCAGCTGGGCGTGGCGCAGGCGAATATGTACCCCACGCTGGCGATCACGGCGAGCGGCGGGATCGAATCCTTCAAAGCGAGTAACTGGTTTAATATTCCCGGCTCCTTGTTTGGTATTGCGGCTGGTACGATTGCCCGACCGATTTTTGCGAGAAGACAATTAAAAACCGCCGTAGAAGTGGCCAGAACGCAGCGGGAACAGTCTGTGATCGAGTTCAGACAGTCGATATTGAATGCGGTGGGAGAAGTTTCAAACTCACTCGTGCAGACGGCTAAACTGAGTGAACAGGATTCGATTGCAAACCACCAGGTTGCCATTTTGCAGCAGGCGATCACGAATGCGCAGCTGCTTTATAAAAGTGATATGGCCAATTATCTGGAAGTGATCACGGCGCAGGGCAATGCATTGCAGGCTGAACTGAACCTCGCATTTATCCGCAGCCAGTCGATGGTAGCGCGCGTAGAACTTTACAGGAGTCTAGGCGGCGGCTGGCAATAAGAATTTTCATCAGCAAATAAGAAATCCCGGGCGCGAAATGCTGCACCCGGGATTCTTTGTATTATTAGTAAAAACAAAAAAGAACTGCTATTTCAGCATGATCTTTTGCGGCTCGCCAAAGAGCATTTCCCCTACCCCGGATGTTTTCACGCCGATCCGTGCGTACACATAATCGCGTCCGGCCAGGGCGGCAGGCAAAGTTGCAGTCAATGTAATCGATTTCGTCAGGTCGGTGATATTCGCCGCCACTTCCTGCGCATTGCCCGCATTGTTGTTCGGATCGACGATCGTGGTGGTACCAATGTACAGGTTCACCCTTTCCAGGTTGCGGGAAGTATTTATTTGTTTGAGGTTAAAAGTCGCATTCACTTTACCTTCGCCTTTGGAATAGGTTTCATTTTCAAACACAAAAAAGGGCTGTACCGGTACATCCAGCTCCTGTGTACCGCGAAGCTGCACGTCGATCGTGTCGGTATTATCCACCCACGGACCGTTTCCCCGGAGGCGCACCAGTTTGTAGTTTCCGTCAAAAAGCGAAGCGGAAAACGTGCCGTCCTGATTTACATAAACCGGGATTTTGGTAAACAACTGATACCCCCGCTGCCAGATTTCGAGCTGCACCCCGTTCGAGCGCACACCCACCGGCTCGCCATTGAAAACCACGCGGCCCTTCAATACCGACTTCGGTTCAGCACGGTTATCCTTTTCGCAGGCGCTGAGCACAGTCGCCAGTGCGAGCAGCCCAAGTACCTGATTTACAAATCTTTTTTTCGCTTTCATAGTGAATATCAGTGAAATGGGTTACGGACAATTTTTGGATTGTTATCGATGATAGCCTGGTCAATGGACGAATAGTAGTTGCCCATCTGGAAAAACCGCGGCGCACGGAAACGGGGCGCTACCAGCTTGTCAAATACGTATTTGTTGTGGGTAGGATGCCCGGGACGAACTACGCGATAAGGATACAATGCATAAATCACAGCATCGGGATTGGAAGCATTCCCATTCCAAACCTCGTGCGCAGTGCGCCAGCGGATCAAATCCCAGACGCGGTGATCTTCAAAAGCCAGCTCCACGCGCCGCTCGTTTTGCAGCCGCTCGATCGTCAGCGTTTTCAGACTATTTTCTCCAAAACCAGCTCTTTCACGAACCACATTCACGTATTTCAATGCATTAGCTGTTTTACCAGTTTCCAATGCGGCTTCGGCTGCATTCAGGTAAATTTCCCCTAACCTGAAACGTACCCACCACATATCGCTGCGGATACCGCGCGTGCTCGACATAGCAGTCTGGTCCACGTATTTTCTCAGGTAAAAACCCGAATTGGTAACCTCCGTCTGCGATCGTTGCGGGCCGGAGGAGCCGGTCAGCAAGCCACCGTCATCGTAGGTTGCGCCCAGCGTATTCGACTCCACATTCTGAAAACTCCCGGAAGCATTGTTCCATACTTTCACACCTGCCTGGATCTGCACGGGCGTGCCGCGGAACGAGGTACCCGGATAAATGACAGTACCATAGAGGCGCGCATCTTTATTGGCAAAAACATCCTCCATTTTATCGTAATACACATAGTCTGTGTTTGCCGCATTCCTGGTTTTGAGCGTGCCGGGCGTACCGTTGAGGTATTCGTAATCTTCCACCAGGTTCAGCGAAGGCGTGATCGATGAAGATGAAAGGTTGTCTTCCCGCACATTTCTCGCGATATTATCGTAGGTAAACCCGTGCCTTTTATCCTTACTTACCAGATAATCCTGCGCAAGTATCACCTCTGTATTTGCTGACTTTTTAGTGATCGCATCGTAAAAATTCTCGCCCAAATTCGGGTTGGTTTTGTAGAGCGAATATTTGCCGCTATTGATTATTTCCTCCGAAGCCGCGAGTGATTTGGCATAATAATCCGCTGCCCGCGACGCCGGAATACCTACCTCGCCGCCCGGTGTCGAGATCGGGGAAGCCATCAGGTTATTGTATTTGGCAATAGAACCGGCGTATAACATCGCGCGGCTTTTCAGCGCCATTGCGGTAAACTTATTGGCGCGGGTATTGCTTCCATCATTACCCAACTGTTCTTTAATCGCGTCGAGCTCGGAAGCGATGAAATCGTACACTTCTTCCTCTTTGTTCCGCGGCTGCTGTAAATACGAAGGATCGCCATTGAAGTCGTAGATCAATTGCTTCGTTACCAGCGGCACGCCGCCCATTCTTTTAACCAGCTCAAAATAGACAAATGCACGCAGGAACCGGAATTCGGCAGAAAACTGTGCTTTTTGTCCGGCTGAAAGTGAGGTACCGAAGGTCTCGATATTCTCGATCGCGAGGTTAATATCCCGGATCAGACCGTAATCCCAAAGCCGCCAGCGGTCGAAAGGATAGGAAACGATATTGTTGCGACCGTCGTCATTATTGGACCACATTGCTTCGTCGTAAGCCGCAAATTCCGCCCAGCCGGTGGTGAGTGAAGTGTGCGCGGGCAGGCGATCGTAATAGTTGGCGAGCAGGCCGGTGATCATTTTGGTGTCGTTCCAGACCTGTTCTTCGAGGATAATATTCTGCGGCTTCCTGTCGAGCCACTGCTCTGCACAGCCCGAAAGGATCAGGATGAGGCAGGCCAGGATATATTTTGTAAATCGTTGCATAAGGAAATCAGATTAAAAATTAATGGTGAAACCAGCATTGAACAGGCGCTGCTGCGGGTACACAAGCGCATTCCCCGACGATATTTCAGGGTCAATCTCGTATTTCTTCACATTGTCGATCGAGAACAAATTGCTCGCATTGACGTAAACCCGGAATCCGTTGCTGCCCAGTTTTTTGAATATCTTCTGGTCAAAACTGTAACCCAGCTCTATGTTCCGCAGGCGGATGTAGCGCACATTCGTGATCCAGAAATCGCTTTTACGGAAATTCACATGACTTGAATTGTCTTTACGGATTGCAGGATAAGTACCTGGAATCCATTCACTTGTCGCATCAAACGGATCAGCGCGGTGCCAGCGGTCTTCGAGCATGAAGTGCGGCGAGGTACCATTGTTCTGATACGGTATTTTCAATTCCCACGCGCGCTGGAAGCTTTGCAGCGAAGCACCCGCGAAATCGAAAAACAGTGAAAATCCTTTGTAAGCCACGCTTCCGTTCAATGCAAAACTCACATACGGATTCGCTCCCTCGGCATACCCGATCGGGCGCTCGTCAAGGGTATTGATGATTCCGTCCCCGTTGATGTCTTTGTAAATAAAATCACCCGGAAGCTGCGTGCGGTTACCCTGTTCGTCATTATTAATAGGGTGACTTTCAATTTGTTCCTGCGACTGAAACTGACCTTCTACCTGATAACCCCAGTTGATATTGCCCCAGCGGTCTACGTACGAGTCGCGGTATTCATTGTAGGAATTACCAAAACGCGGCTTGTAGAAATCGAGGTCCCGGCGGCGTGATAATGTCGCGTTCGCACTCAAAGTATAATCCACCTGCCCGACTGAACTTTTATAGGTCAATACCCCTTCCATACCTCTGTGCGTATCGCTGTTCAGGTTTTCGTTGGGCAGGCTGTAACCTACTTCCGAAGGCAGCAGAACGTCGTAGCGCGCCGCTGGTAAACCTTCTCTTTTCCGCTCAAAAATATCAAACTGTCCGCTCAGCTTTCCACCCAGCAAACCGAAATCAATACCAACATTGGAAGATATATTCGTGATCCAGGACAGCGTGGTAATTGGAAGTCCGCGCGGTCTTACACCGATATTATATTGCCCGTTGAAAATGGCGCTGCCCTGCAAGAAGTTGTAGCCCGGCAAGTAGCTGAAAGGCGCTACAATGAAAGGCTCATTCGCAACCGTCGCATTCCTGTCGCTACCGGTGCGACCGTAAGAAGCCCTGATTTTGAGGCTGCTGAATACATTTTCAAGCTTTCCTTTGAAAAACTCCTCCTCCGAAATCCGCCAGCCCGCGGAAACGCCCGGGAAGAAACCGAAACGTTTGCCCGGCGCGTACAGGAACGATCCGTCGTAACGTCCTACCGCTTCCACGAGGTATTTTTGTTTATAGTTGTAGTTGATCCGGCCGATGTAACCCGCCCGCGCTTCGGTGCTCCACTCGTCGATCAGCAGATCCTGATTTGCAAACGACATGAGCGGAATGTAATTATTAGGCGGCACGGTGTGCACCACCAGGTAAGTATTCACATTATCCGACTGCTCGTAAGCTGCAACCGCCGACAGTTCATGGTCGCCGAAAGTTTTGTTGTAATTCAATTGAAACTGCGCAAAACGGTCGACGATATTGCGTTTGCGGCGCTCGCGCCAGGGATTCTGGTTCCCGCCGCCGGCTGCTATATTGTAGGTATCAGTCGCTGCATCGTAATTGTAGGCATCGTACGTGTATTCAAAACCGTCGAAATCGAAATTGTGGTACTGATAGGAATAGGTACCTTTTGCTTTCAGGCCAAATGCAAAATCGTATTCAGCATAAAAGTTACCCTTCACAACCCGCGTCAGCTCGTCGACATAACCTGTTATTTCTTTCTTATAGGTAGCAGGATTTACGTTCACATTGTGCGTCTGATTGATATATTTCGGGTTATCGTTTGCATAGGGGCGCTCTGTCGGCCACATCGTGAAAATGCTGAGGAATGGGTTGAAATAATCGTCCAGCCCCGGGACTCCCGCCTGAGAACGGTTTTCAATGCGGCCACTGATCTGCGCGCCTACTTTCAGTTTTTTGGTCACATAAGATTCTATGTTGGCCTGCACATTGGTACGCTTGAAATTGAAATCGCGGATCAATGCATCCTGGTTCAGGTGACCAACGGAAAGGAAATAGCTGACCTTTTCGGTGCCGCCGGAAACGTTCGCATTCAGCGAGTACTGGGGTACGTTCGGCCGCATGACCATTTTGTAATAATCAAAACTCTGGTAACCCTTTTCGGTCCCTACCCGCCATTTTTCCAGTTCCTCTCGCGTGATAGAAGGTGTACGTCCCTGATTTACATCCGATTCCACCAATCCGCGCATGTGCTGGTAGGCGCTCGCCGGTTTTGGATACCGGGTAAAATTCTGTAAACCGTAGTAGGCATTGATATTGATCTTAGCCGGCCCGTCACCCGCCTTACCTCTTTTAGTGGTGACCAATACAACACCATTTGCAGCTCTTAAACCATAAATAGCGGCGGAAGCATCTTTCAGAATGGAGATACTTTCAATGTCATTCTGGCCGAGGTTATTGAAGTTGGCCGCGTCGGAAGGAACGCCGTCGATCACATACAACGGAGCGCCCAGGTTACGGATCTGGATCGTAGTGGCCGCACCTGGACGAGCGTCGGCTTTCCGTGCGGTGATCCCCTGCACCCGGCCCACCAGCGCATCGGAAGTACCGATCGATGGTGTGCGGATCAGGTCGCGCGCCTGGATATTGCTTACCGCGCCCGTCACTGCGGCTGAAGACTGCGTACCATAACCAACTACTACCACTTCCGTAAGCTCCTCACTGCTAGGCAACAAAGTGATCGTAAATGCAGATTGACTGCCGATCGTCACGTCCTGGGAAGTATAGCCGATGAATGAAAAAGTAAGCGTTTGCGCCGCGTCCTCAACCAATAAACTAAACTGACCGTCGGTACCGGTAGTGGTTCCTTTGCTCGTTCCTTTTACGATCACACTCACGCCCGGCAACGGGCTGTTCTTTTCGTCTACTACCTTGCCTGTCAGGGTTTTGTCAAAACGCTGATATACAAGCGCAGCACGTGCGCCGGTCGCTGGAACGCCGGTCGCTGGGACGCCGGCCGCTGGCGCTGTTCCGGCCACAGCCTGGAATTGCAATATTCCTGTTACCGACAAGGCACAAAGGATCCTGCAAAATCCCGGGCGGGAATTTCGTCTGATTAGGTTCATAAATTTTAGTTTTGGATTACAGGTGAGAAATAAAGATTTGCATACTGGATTGTTTATTTATATAATTTATTGATAAAATGCCATGAAAAATCCGACATAAGTGTAGCGTCCGGCAGATTACGGTCATCTGCCGACCCTGTTAAAAAAGCACCTGATTCTGCTGCCGGATCGCGGAATTCACTCAGCACATATCCTAACCCACAGCACTAAACGCAAGATCAAACCCTCCGCCATAGTACTTAGTGTACAGCTGCGGCTCAAACTTATTCGATTTTCACAATACAATTTTAAAGCAAAATAATGCTAAAAACATTTCTTGTTTTGATTAGTACTGACTGTATTTTGATCCATTTTTACATACAATGCATAAGATTGCTGAAAAATACGGCTAGAACGCTTCGTTAACGCTTATTATGAAAATGAACACCGGACACAAAAAAAACGGGCACGAAGCTCAGCTTCCCACCCGTTCAGACTATTGCAATAGAGGCTGGTTACATTAAATCTTTATACCGCGAAATGATCAGGTATTTAACTTTTCCTTTTTCCAGATTGATCTGAACATCTTCCGAAATACCGGGTTCTAACTGGTAGCGGAAATACCACTGAGGCGAGGCGGCCATTACCGGATCAAAACCTGTCGCGAGGTCTTTTGTCAATAGGCTGATCCGCTCAAACTTATTAGCGTAAGACTTGTCGCCGCTGATCTTTGTGAGCTTCTGGTAAACCACATCGGCATTGTCGCCCAGCCGGACAGACGAAGAGGCATTCTTTTTCAGAGGCCACTGGTCGAGATACCTTCCGCTATTCAGGTAAATGCTGCTGACTGATCCTGATTGTAACGTGATCTGCACACCTGTGTCGGTGCCGATCTGCTCGTCAAGCAATAGGTAAGTGTACAGTTTCAGCCGGCCGTTGAGCTGACTCAGGTCCGAAAATATATTTCCAACGATGTTGGCGTATTCGATTCCTTTCGGCCTCAGCTGCTGCAATTTTGTGTAGGCGCTCGCCGCTTCCTCATCGATTGCTAGTCCGAGATGTCCGCCCGAGGAAATACTGTCGCGGCTGATCAGAATCGGCCATCGCGGCTCTACAATGGGCTTAGGTTCAGCAATTTCTGTATTCATACAACCACCTAGCAGAAATGCAAAGGCGAAAAACGAGGGTAGCAGGAATTTTTTCATCAGTAAGAGTTTCGGTAAATCAATACTCAACAGACGCACCGTCCTCGATTTTGGTTGTAACCGTAAAGCGACTTTTATTAAGCCGCTTGCATTGCCGATTGGCCGAAATCAGTTCAGTCGGCCAATCTTTACTGACTGGCCGACTGCCTTATTTATTGACGCGAAACCCTGTAAATAACGCCGTTGGTATCGTCGGAAAACAGCAGCGAACCGTCTGTGTGTACCGTTACGCCCACCAGCCTGCCAAAATGCGCCCGGTTATCGTTGACTACGAACCCGGTCACAAAATCTTCAAAGCGGACTGGTTTTCCGCTCTCGAAATGCATGCGCACGATCTTGTAACCCACAGGCGTGCTTCTGTTCCAGGAACCACGCATAGCTACAAATGCGTCGTTTATATATTCAGCCGGGAACATTGCGCCATTGTAAAACGCCATTCCCATCGGGGCTGAGTGCGCTTGGTAGGTAAGCGTCGGCAAAGTCGTTTTTTGAAGGTATTGACTGTAACTAGTGTCGCCTTTGGGCCTGTCGCCGGGGTTATATTTCCCCTCTCCGTAAATGTAAGGCCAGCCGTAGTCCGCGCCTTGCTTGATCATATTAACCTCCTCTTTCTGCTCATCGTCGCCGAGCCAGTCTATCCCGTGATCCATTCCCCACAATTCTTTCGTTTCAGGATGCCAGCCAAAGCCGATCGTATTCCTCAAACCTTTCGCAAATATCTTTCTGTTCGACCCGTCTTCTTCCGCGCGCAGGATCGTCGCATTTTCGGGATTAGGCTCCGGGCAGGAGTTGCAGGTACTTCCCACCGTTAGGTACATTTTTCCATCCGGGCCAAATCCGATGGTCCGGTTGGGATGCTGTCCACCGTCGGGCAGGTCGCTGATCAACATACGCGGCTGGCCTAGCGTACCGTCTGCATTCATATCGGCCACGTACACTTCATTCACGGCCACCATGTACATTTTGTTGTTATGAATGCTCAAACCATGCACCTGCTTAATATTTGCCACTGTTTTGATCACCTCGGCTGCGCCGTCATTATTAGTATCCTGCAACATCAGCACAATGCCTGCTTCCCTGTCCGACGCGTAAATCTGCCCGTCCGTACCGGTCACCAGTATCCTCGGCTTACCCAGTTTTTCAGCAAATTTGCTGATCTTGAACCCAGCCGGTACTTTCAGCTGAGCAATATTGGCGTCGGTAGCCTGCTGCAAGGCGGGATAGAAAACATACCCCTTTATTTCACTCGAAGTAGGCTCCTTATCGGTTTCAGGAATAACAGTTTCCCACAGATCGCTGGCTTCTTTGCAACTTGTCAGTGCAAGCGGCAGGATGGTTGCGGCAGCGAAACCCAGCCGCAAAAAAGATATTAAAGGATATTTTCTTTTCATTTGGTTTTTATAATTTGATGATGATGAAATTGATTAAAATGCAAGTCTGAATTAGAATTGACAACCTGTTAAAAAAGATGTACCAAAGCATTCCCAAAGCAGTAATCCCTTCCTGGACGCATCTTGGAACGATTCTTTGCCAACGGGGATAATCCACAATCAATAATGGCAGCAAAAAAAACAATTGATAAAACGCAGGTTGCGGCATGTAGCAACTTCCTGCTTATTCGCAGGGAAACTATGCTCAACAACTGGCGCCAGCGATGCGCCCTGGATCAGCACCTTACCAGTAAAAGCACCTTTTCGAGGGAAGAATTCAATGACCAGATGCCGGTACTGCTCGATATTTTACACCAAAGATTAAATGACGAGCCGCCCGTTTATGATCCGCTGCTGGCAGCCAATGAACATGGCCTCCACCGGTGGCAATCCGGTTACGAGCTTCCCGATCTGATTATCGAGATGGAACATTTGTTCGCTATCCTGCATGAAGAAGTCCATTCCTTTGAGCAGGCACAGGAGCATATGAGCCCAACCGCACTTTCGAAGATATACCGGGAAATATACCAGATATACTCCGAATCCTGCCGGGGCAGCATTGTTTACTACCACGAGCTCAGGCAGACCACTGCGGCTGAACAGGCAGCCCGTTTACAACAGGCATTGGACCAGCTTCAGGAACTTGCGAAAATGCGGAGCGAGCATTTGCGCCATAGTTCACACGATTTGCGATCGAGTTTCAGCGTGCTGCTGATGTCGTCCCACCTCTGGCAGCTTGACACGAGCGACCTTGACAAAACGGAGCTTATCGGCATGTTGAACAGAAACCTGAATTCTATCCGGGATATGTTGCTGCAACTGACCGACTTCGCCCGGATCGAGGCGGGGCAAGAGACACTTGTGACCAAAAAATTTGATGTAGCTGCGATGATCCGCGAAACAACCGATCTGATCAGGCCGGCGGCAGAAGCCAAAAAATTGACGCTCATGGCAGAAGGACCCGAAAAGCTGATGATCGACAGCGACCGCGTACAGATTCAGCGTGTACTCCAGAACCTGCTTTACAACGCGATCAAGTACACACAAACGGGTAGCATCAATGTCACCTGGGCACCTGAAAGCGAAGCAAGATGGATTTTGAGCGTTCAGGACACAGGACCCGGATTTGCGGAAAACTCCCCGGTGAGCTTACTCGCCGATCAACTGAGACCACCGATACATTCGCCAGCTATCTATCAGGAAATGCTGCAAAAACCGGCGCCGACGGTATCTAATAAGAAAGAAAAGGTGGATCTGAAAGAGAGTGAGGGACTCGGGTTGTTCATTGTAAAGAAAATCTGCGAATTGATGAAGGCCAGTATGGACATTGAAAGCAAGCCTGGATTCGGTACGCTCGTCAGGATCAAGTTTCAATGTAACCAGGAGCAAAACAGACAGGCGTAGCAAATGCTACGCCTGGGTTTTCTAATTTTCAATATTCAACTGCTCACGAATATCCGCCCTGGTACCCTGAATGAAAAGCTTCTCCTCATTTTTAAGTATTACCAGGCAAAATCGCATATCAGCATCGGGGATTATTTCAGCGACCTCAGCGGCGGATATTAAGACGTCGCTACCATCATCTTTGGCTTTAAATATTACAGGTTCCATATACTGCTATTGACTAAAATTGAATCTGTTACTGTTGCACCGCCCACACACTGACCGAGCGACCGTTCACGCTGAACTCAGCATTTCCATCCTCCCCTATCACCACCGCCTCGCCGATATTTCCCATATAATCAACAAAAGTTTTACCCGCATGCTGCTGGCCGACATACATCTTTTTCGATGCATTTTCATGGTTCGATATCAGCACCGCACAACCTGAAATGTCGCGGCTTTCGTCGCCTTCGAGCGTCCATCCGATACAATTGATCTCGTCAAAATATTCGTGTTGCGCCCCGTAGGCGATGTTTTTTCTCACGTACAGCAGGGTTTCCAGACGGTCGAGCTTTTCGAGTGTGATCTCGTGCTCCTGTTCGTCGGGGCCGATATCTTTGTATTTTGATCCATACAAATCGGTGTAGAAAATGCACGGATAACCTGCTTCGCGCAGCAAAATGACCGCATAAGCGATCGGCCTGAACCAGCCTTCTACGGTTTGTTCGAGCGATTGCAGCGGCTGGGTATCGTGATTTTCAACCAATGTAACCGCCAGCTCGGGCATTGTCTGTACGAGCGTATCGTCCAGAATGGTCCGGAGATCATAGTGTTCATTTTCTTTCGAAGCCCGGAAAAAATTAGCCTGCAAAGGCGCGTCGAAAAGCGAAACGCGTTTTTCGGTCGCTTCAATATAAGCCAGCATAGAACCCAGGTCGTAAGGCGCCCAGTACTCTCCTACCGTGTAAAATTCTTTCTGGAACTTGCCGCGTAAATGGTCCAGCCACTCGTTGAAGAACGCGGGGTCCATGTGCTTGATCGCGTCCAGCCTGAAACCGTCGCAATTCACGGTTTCTATAAACCATTCCCCCCAGTTTTTCAGCTCCTGCCGCACGTGCGGGTTACGGAAGTCGATGTCCGACAACATAAGGTAATCATAGTTGCCATTTTCCAGGTCGAGCACATCCTGCCAGCCGCCGCCGTACTGATTTTGGATACTGTAAATTGCATTTTGCTCACTTGAAGCATTATAATCCACACCCGAAAAGCACTGAAAATCCCAGACAAACTGGGAATATTTGCCACCTCTGCCGGGGAACGTGAACTTAGTATACGCTTCGATTTCAAAGGTATCACTCACGAACTCGTTCCGGTTTTCCGGCGTAACTTCCTTTACCGGCACCATTTCGGTTTCATCCGCGCCGCCCATGTGGTTGAGCACTACGTCGCAGTAAACCTGCAAACCGGCTCCTTTCGCGGTAGCAATAGCGTCGATCAGCTCTTCTTTGGTACCGTATTTGGTTCTGACCGAGCCTTTTTGATCGAATTCCCCCAAATCGTAAAGATCGTAGGAATCATAGCCGGAAGAATCGGCGCCTTCCATGCCTTTGTGTGCGGGCGGTATCCAAACCGAGTCGATACCGATACTTTTGAGACGTTGAGATTCGTTTTTGAAGTGTTGCCAAAGACTGCCATCGGCCGGATAGTACCATTCGAAGAATTGCAGCATTGTAAAATTTTCCATAAAAATGACAAAGGGCTGCGGGGTTGAATGCAGCAGATTAACTACATTAAATAACCATACCGACCCAAAATCCGGGCTGCAAGTTATCCTGAATCAAACCGCTTACTTGATCGCGCGTTTTGCCCAGTTGAAGATCGTGGAATACACTTCTTCCCGCACCGGTTTTCTGGAAAGTACCAGATCGTGCATCCCGCCGGGAACCGACTGAATGCTGTATTGACCTACGATATTCTGTGCCTGCCGAGCTACTTCACTCACATTCAGAATTGCATCGCCGCTAAACATCACGTCGCTCCATTTCTTCTCATCGATAGATTTGGCTGCGTGCAGGACCAGAACGGGTTTATTGATCTGCAAACCCTGGGCGAGTTTTTCCTGCCCGATATTCACAGCACGGAGCCAGCCGAAGTTGACAGGAGGCGCTATAAGTGGCTTGAAACCAAGACTATAAGACCATTCCCCACGAAAATCTTTATGCAAACTTTCGCCATAAAGCGGGTTCAAACCCAGATCGATAAGCGTTTCCGGGCGTTTTTCGGCGCGCTTGATCATCAAAGGCAATGCCGTTTTTTTCAGGCCGGACTTGAATTCGAGCGCGAACAACGGACTGTTCAGCAACACTGCGTCAAAACGCTCTTTCCCGCTATTTGCATCCGCGTACATGGAAACGACCAGCCCACCGAGCGAGTGCCCCATCAGCAGTACCTTCGTATTTCCTTCGTTGTGAATGATACTTAATGCGGTATCGATGTCGGCGAAATATTCGGAAAGGTCACGGACATTGTTGAATTTCTGATGAGCCAGCCACGAGCGGCCATACTTGCGCAGGTCGACAGCGTAGAAGTTATACCCTTCCTTCAAAAACCGCTCGCCCATTTCTTCCTGAAAAAAGTAATCGTTGAAGCCGTGCACATATAACACCGCCTTCGTACTCTTTTCAGCCGTTGTTTTTCTGATTACAGTACAAGTAACACTCCCCTCATAATCGCCGGGCTGCACAATAGTAGCCTGTTTGAATTCCTTCCCAAGGATATCGGTGAAGTAAGTGGCCTGGGCAAAGGCGGAACAGGCGGTGATCCAAACCAGGAGCAGGTGACTGACTATTGTTTTCAATGCAGGGTAAATTGGAAATGAAGGTATAAATATAGCTTCACTTCCTCATTTACAATTCCGGGCCGTCAAATTTTTAGCCGCCGGCAGATAAACCCTACTCTATCTTCTTCAACTCCTCGCCTCTATCGGGTTTCAGGTTGACAGCTTTGAACTCGGGATTTGTGTTGTTTTCGATGATAAAACCTTTTGCCAGATCAATTTCGACACGGATAGAATTGGTTTTGAATTTAAAAATATGTCCGCCGGATTTGAGATCGTCGGCCACGTAATGCAAATGGAAGCCGGGCACATTGGTCCGTGCGAGGTACGGGGGAAGCAGGAATCCGTTGCAGATACCTTGCGTATTTTTCAGCTCAAAAACGGCCTGGTTTGTTTTTAAATGCTCACTCAGCGTTTTGTAGGGAGGCTTTGCAGGACTGGCTGCACGGGTGGTCATTTCCGAAAACTTTCCGGTGATCCGCAATGCATAAATGCCGTTTGGATTCAGAATACTTACTAAATGCTCCTGGACTTTTTCATAGCTCAGGTTTTCGCCAGCGATCGTGATGACCGTGTCAGCTTTAAAAAATTTCACAAACGCGGCGGAGGTACTGTCCATGTCGCGCGCCACTTTAACCGAACCATCGTGTGAAACTTTATACACCTTCCCGTTATTGATGATGAGTTCGCCGTCGACCTTATTGAATGTACCGACTCCAAAATCGCCTTTGGTTTTCAGGCTGGCTATGTTCAGGTCACCGTCAAATACGCCCGCCATTAATGCGTCGATAATAGAATACTGGTACATGAAATCCTGGTCTACAAGGGAAGTACCGATATGTTTTTGTGGGTTCTGGCTGGATTTACAGTTGGTTAGAAGGCCGGTTACTATAATGATAAGTAGAAGATTTTTTACATAACGTGAAAATACACTGGACATAATTGGAGGTTGAGGTGATAATTACTAATGCAGTTTTTAGATTTCTCTACTCTTCCACGATTTCCATATTTCACTTGCAACACTTTAAAAATTGGTTTTTAAGTAAAAAGAAGACATCTTAAAGAAACATTGACCATCCCGAAGTCACCCAATACCGATCTTCAATGAGAAAATTTTTATTTCTGGCCACGTTTCCTGTACTCACATTCGCACAGGCACAACAAGTTACACTTTCGCCCAAAGCTGCAAAGATTCACGCGAATGCACTGACCATCGATACCCACGCCGATGTGCCTATCAATATGATGAAGGAGGGTTTCGACATTTCGAAAGAATACGATTACGATAAAGACGGATCGCAGATCGATTTTCCGAGGATGATCAGAGGCGGTATGGACGGGATGTTTTTTGCGGTATACCTCGGCCAGGGAAAGCGGACGGAGGAAGCCAATGCAGAGGCCAAGAAGAAAGCACTCGCGATATTCGACAAAATCCACGAAGCCGCCCGCCTGCATCCAGATATTGCGGCTATCGCGACCACCTCGAAAGATGCGTACAGATTACAGAAAGAGGGAAAACGCGCGATGTTCATTGGCATGGAAAACGGTTGGCCGATCGGGAAAGACATTGCCAATCTGAAAATGTTCTATGACCTGGGGCTGCGCTATATTACGCTCTCGCATTCGCTGAACAACGATATCTGCGACTCTTCGACCGACGGCGACGGGCCCGAGCACAACGGTTTGAGCAAATTTGGTGAAGATGTGGTGAAAGAAATGAACCGCCTCGGCATGATGGTCGACGTTTCCCACGTGTCAGATTCGACTTTTTATGATGTGATCCGATTGACCAAAGCGCCGGTAATCGCATCGCATTCATCGTGCCGCGCATTGTGCGACGTGCCCCGGAATATGACCGACGATATGATCAGGGCGCTGGCCAAAAACGGCGGGGTTATACAGATCAATTTTGTACCAAATTTTGTAAAAAAACCTTCCCAGCCGCATGAAATGTCGCTCAAAGCATTGCGCTTGAAAATCCGGCAGACCGACCTTTCCGACGCTGACAAGAAAGCGTTGAGGGACGAAATGAAAGCGGTGGATGAGAAATACAAAGCGGACAAACCGACGGTGCAAGACGCTGTGAATCACATTGAGCACGTGATCAAGCTCACCAGCGCCGACCATGTAGGGATAGGAATGGACCTGGACGGCGGCGGCGAGGTGATCGGAGTGAGAGATGTAAGCCAGATCGGCGCGATCACGGAGGAACTAGTGAAAAGGGCCTATTCAGCGGAAGATATTGAGAAGATCTGGGGAGGAAATATCATGCGTGTTTTGGATCAGGCGGAGAGAGCAGCGGGCAAATTGTAAACCAAACAGAATGAGGTTATTTGCAGGAAAACCAGCAAAAAATATATACATTTTAAGAAATAGTTTAATAAAATTGCAAATCTTACATCCACATAAGGATTATCATTAATTGCGTTCAAACAAATGGCTAAGTCAGCGGATAAGAAAAAAACAGAATCAGCGAGCGATCTCCCCGACAACGGAATTCAGAAGGGCGAAGTGCAGGAGCTGAATGCGGTCGAAACCATTAGCCGTTTTACAGATTTTGATATTCATCTTTTTCGGCAGGGAAAACACTTTAAACTGTACGATAAGCTGGGTTCCCACGTGATGGAGTTCAAAGGCGTTACTGGTACGTACTTCGCCGTTTGGGCCCCCAATGCAACTGCGGTTTCCGTTACAGGGAACTTCAATGGCTGGAACCACTCGTCGCATCCGCTTGCCGCCCGCTGGGACAGCTCGGGCATCTGGGAAGGCTGGATCCCCAATATTGGTGTCGGAGAAGTTTACAAATACTTTATTATTTCCCAAAACGGTGATCACCTTGAAAAGTCGGATCCGTTTGCATTGTGGTGCGAGCTGGCGCCTAAAACGGCTTCTATTGTCTGGGATACCTGGTACGAATGGGAAGACTCGGAATGGATGAAAGTCCGCAAGGACAAAAACAAGCTGAATGCGCCTATTTCGGTGTACGAAGTTCACCTGGGCTCGTGGCAGCGCGATCCTTCCGACCCGGAACGCTACATGACCTACAAGGAAATAGCTGCGGGACTGGTACCTTATGTAAAGGAAATGGGCTTTACGCACGTGGAGCTGATGCCGGTTATGGAGCATCCTTATGCGCCTTCGTGGGGTTATCAGATCACCGGCTACTTTTCGTGCGCGTCGCGAATGGGTACCCCGCAGGAGCTGATGTACCTGATCGACCAGCTGCACCAGGCGGGTATCGGCGTTTACATAGACTGGGTCCCCTCCCACTTTCCAGGCGACCAGCACGGACTTTTCCGTTTCGACGGTACTGCGCTTTACGAGCACGAGGATCCGAGAAAAGGCTACCACCCCGATTGGAAAAGCTACATATTCAATTACGGAAGAAACGAAGTACGCTCGTTCCTGATCAGCAATGCGCTGTTCTGGCTTGACAGATATCATACCGACGGGTTACGGGTGGATGCAGTTGCTTCGATGCTTTACCTTGATTATTCCAGAAAGCACGGAGAATGGATCCCGAATGAATTTGGCGGAAGGGAAAACCTGGAAGCGATTTCGCTGCTGCGCGATATGAACGTCGCCGCATATACTGCATTCCCTGACATTCAGACGATAGCCGAAGAATCCACCGCATTCCCCGGCGTTTCCCGCCCGGTATTTGTAGGCGGTTTGGGTTTTGGAATGAAATGGATGATGGGCTGGATGAACGATACTTTAAAGTACTTTCAAAAAGACCCGAATTTCAGGAAGTGGCATCAGGACCAGCTGACATTCAGTCTGGTATATTCATTTTCTGAAAACTTCATGCTGCCGCTTTCGCACGATGAAGTGGTTTATGGTAAAAAGTCGCTGATCAATAAAATGCCCGGCGACGAGTGGCAGAAATTTGCGAATCTGAGGCTGATGTTCAGCTACATGTTCACGCACCCGGGCACCAAGCTGGTATTTATGGGTGGCGAATTCGGCCAGACTTCCGAATGGAATTTCCAGCAGAGCCTGGACTGGCATTTACTGGAACTGGCGCCGCATCACGGAGCGAAGGAATGTTTTAAAAGCCTGAACGCGCTTTATAAAGAAGAATCTGCATTATTTGATTTCTCATTCTCGGCCGAAGGTTTCGAGTGGATTGATACGCAAGACCGCGAGAATTCGGTACTGATATATGCCCGGAAAGCATTTGACCCGTCGCAGAACCTGATCATTATATTGAATCTCACGCCGGTTCCCCGCAAAGGTTACCGGGTAGGTGTGCTGACAGGAGGCGACTGGCAGGAGATATTCAATTCTGATGCGGAGGCATTCGGAGGCAGCGGAATCATTAATTACCATCCGGTTCCGTCTGAGGAGCACCGGTGGCACGGCCGGGCACAATCGCTTATTCTTGACCTGCCGCCGATGGGCGCAATTGTTTTGAAAAAGGTTTCCAAAGCCTTAAAGTAGTTGTATTGCCTGTAACCGACCGGGTTATTTTTCTCAGGGCAGAGATTCTGATCTCTGCCTTATTTTTTTGCACATTTTTTTACCTTTGCCCATCACATCATTAAGAAACAGATGAAGCGTTTTCGGTTAATAGTACTTTTTGTGTTTTTGGGAACAGTGTCCGGGTTTGGTCAAAGTCTGTCGCGCGTTACTTCTGGTATTGATATGGGACTCGGTTACAAGGACGAAGCCTGGGTACCTGCTATCACCTACCATCAGGAATTAAGTCTTAGTAATTTCTCGTGGTTCAGGATCGGCTGGGGCGTGCGGACGTGGGGTTATTATGCGGGCAAAACGAATCTTGTACCAAAAAGCAATGCATTTTCCGACGATACGCTCAAATTTGGTCGGGTTACCGCCAATGGAGCAAGCGTTTTGTTTGGTCTTAATGTGCGGTTATGGAGACTGGATATCGGCGTGAATACGGATGTTATCGGTATCGCATTCGGAACAAGGAGAAGCGGACTTTACAGCAAATCCACATTCTATGAAGGCGAAGGCCGCGACTATTACAATGCTTATATCGACAGCAACCCGGCTACACTGAATGCATTCCCGCTCCTTTTGGACAAGCAAAATGGCCAGTCGGAAGTTTACGTCCGTTACTGGATCACTGACAGGATCGGTGTGAAGCTGGCTTACGTGCATGGCAGACTGACCTATGCGACGGCCGAAAAGCTTGACAATGGGCAGAAACGGTTCTCTAAATCTTTCGGAGTTCCTTCCGTAGCGATTTCTTTCCCATTATATAATTGATTTTTGAACTGGAATGGCTGAGCTGCTGGTAGAATCGCACAAATACAATCTCTGGAAAAATAAGCTTGAAAAGAACGGACTGAACATTCACCGGGTAGATGAACTCTACACCCGCCGGAACGGGCACGGTGAGGTACTTTTCTCGCTACTATATACCGATGCAACGACGCCGGAAGGAAACAAGATACCGCCACTCTGCTTTTTGAAAGGTGAAGTGGTAAGTGTGCTGATCTGTTTTATTGATTCTGTTTCCCGCGAAAAATACCTCCTGCTGGTCCAGCAAAGGAGGATCTGCGATGGTTCCATGACTTTTGAGCATCCCGCAGGAATGCTGGATAGTGAAAGCGACGCGGCGGCTGTGGCAGCCAGGGAAGTGTTTGAAGAAACGGGCATACCTGTGAGCGCAGACAAGCTGATCAGCGTTAACAAAGAGCCGTTTTACCCCTCTACCGGCACGAGCGACGAAGCGATGTACATGTTCTATTGCGAGCTGGAACTGAGCACCGACGAAATACAATCGTACCATAACAAGACGCAGGGAATTATCTCGGAACACGAGTTTATCAGCACTTACGTCGTACAGTTTGCCGAAGGTCACAAGCTGATTACCAACGTAAACGGCGTACTGCTGGACTATTTGTACCTGAAAGATGTAGGTGACTGGGATTTGCTGAAACAATTATAAATACTGCCGGCCAGAAAATTTCTCGTTCAAAATGGCCAAAAATCAAAATAGGGGCTATATTTGCACCCCATTACCGAGAGAAGCACCCGTAGTTCAATGGATAGAATTGTGGTTTCCGGTACCACCGATAGGGGTTCGAATCCCTTCGGGTGCACAAGCAGACATACTTAACTTCATCAAAACCCTGCAAACCAAGTGTTTGCGGGGTTTTTGTTTCAGAAATTACTGCCGAAAGATGGCGATAATATTCATTTCAACGTCTGTTTGCGATCATATTTGTACATTTCCTTTTCATAAATACGGAGATCCTTCTTTTCCAGCAGTTTTCTAGAAACTGCATCAACCATAAACGGATAGAAAACCTTCATTCGTTGTACGGGGGAGTGCCATGCAATATGCCACGCTTTAAACGAACTTCCATTGATTCCGAGCCCAACGGGCCAGTTATATACGAACATCCTATTCATCACAGGCTTCACTATTTATTATCGTTTTCATTTATATTAGAGACCTCAATGAATGTCTAACATACATGAAAGTTAAAGCACTATCTATATATTTTTGCGTTTCCCTTTTACTGTACACATGCCACGCTGTTTCTGCCCAGCAACAGTGCAATTGTCTTGCAAATCTGGATACGACGATAAAAAAAACGGAACTGAATTATGTAGGGTACCCTGACATGATCGCCAGGAAATTGTTGCCTCAATATACAAGGCAGGTGGCAAAACTCAGAAAAGAGGCGGCAAAAGAATCTGATCCCGTCAAATGCTTTCCCATTCTGAACGCTTACGTTTCGTTTTTTAATGATAAGCATTTCGACATTGAATACAGCATTACTGATACCACCAGATTTCAATACAGTAACCTGAATGAGGATGCTTTTAGAATTTCACCACTCAAAAAAGGGATTCGATAGAGGGTATTTGGATTAACCCCGACTCAACTCTGATGCTGGCAGTCCAAAAGATTAGCCCTATAACTTATCAAGCTGTCGTTTTGCAGAGTAAAGATCCAAAGACAAAACCTGGTCTTGTATATTATACTTTTACCAGAGATAAAAATGGGTTTGTTTTCAACCGCTATGATTGGATGACTCCCGATTTTCCTGTTAGGCAGCGTGGTGGTCTTTTATTTGTCTGGAACTTTGAGGTATGGGCAAAAACCTATCCATCGACAATCACTGATTATGAAAGATCTGAATTCTCGACTTGGCGCAACTATAATTATGGGCTCGATTGCAAAAAGCTGGATAACAATCATGTTCTGCTGTCAATTGGCTCATTTAATCGTGATGATAAGATCAAAGCGATGATTCAAAAGAATGACTCACTCATCAGGTCTACAAAAAACCTGATTGTTGATTTGAGAGGGAATGGCGGTGGAAATTCAGGCTGGACCTATCTGCTTCCATACTTTTACACGGAGCCGATTGTGCAGGGTAACACCTATTTAAGGTTATCCCCTGAAAATATAAAATCAAATTTAGCCGACATTAAATCGACCTATGAAAAGCCCACAAAAGATCCGAGATGGGTTCGATCTTATACACCCGAAGTTCTTGACCAGTACAAAAAGGCTTATGAAGAGATTCCCCTTTCAAAGGACCAATTCTATTCGTTGCCGTCCCTTACTTTGTATTCAGATTCTATCCTGAAAACCCCTGAAAAAATAGCTTTGGTCTTTGATGACCTGGGAGGAAGCTCGACTGAGTACTTTTTTTATATTTCAATGCAAAGCAAGAAAATAAGAAGATATGGAGAGCGGACTTTGGGTATGATGGATTATATGGGGGTATCGCAGCAAACCAAATTGCCGTTCGAAGATTATTATCTTTTGATTCCTGACCGTAAGGCCGCCTGGACAGATAATAAGCCTACCAATAAGACAGGTTTTGTGCCCGAGCATGACCTAACACATATTCCACGGCACAAATGGATTGATTACATTAAGACGGATTTAGGAAAACTATAAGCTTTATCTTAAATGCGAAACGTTCTTGGTTGTGTAAGGAAGATGTAGTTTGCCGATTTCGTTACGGATTTAAGCAGAAAATTTCTTCGAATGCCGCAAAATCGTCTGTACAATTGGTTGGTCAGGTTCCGAACTTGAATATAAAATACCTGTTTGGAAGAAACCTATGAGTAAAGTTTGCTTTGAATCTTTTAACTCATTAATAAATGGCTTATAATTGGCTTGATACATTGCCTTCATACAAACTAGCAAGGGAAGACTCTTGTCAGTATAATTCTCTGTTCCAGCTTCACATTTGCGATCATAGTTTTTGATTGATTCTCGAACGAGTTCCTTTTTATCACCAAGCGAAGACTGACTAAGGAAACCATCTGTCGCCAACAATGCTTCGAACAGGCCAAATCTAAGGAATACTGACCTTTTTTTAATGAATCCGGTATTTGTTGAATGCATAATGGATTTCGACTGGCATACTCCCGCAATACCGTAGATAACCTGTCCTCTCTCGTAGATAATTCCGCTAAACCGGAAAATCTGGGTACTAAGTTATTCATATGTTTTAACAGATTGTTAACCAAGTAGATATCGTAATTAAAGGGAAAACTCAACCATGCATCTAATAAAGCTTCAGTTGACATCGCTTTCAGCCTTTCGGAAGGAATCTGACATGAATTAAATCTTGCCTCAGTATCTGGAAGATCTATCCATTCCTTGCTTCCAGGCTGTATAGGATATGTCCATGCATCTGATGGAGCTTTATATGGTGTGCAGTCTATAGGATCCGGGGATACTGTTTTTGAGTCGCAACAGAATAATAATGTTATGATTGCCCCGGATAGGACGTTGGTTAACAAGTGCTTTATAAGACTGCTGGAAAACATGGAGACAATTAGATCAGACATTCAATTTCAGTATAATGTAAGAAGTTATACATTAGGTACAATCAAATGGAAATTTTGGGATAGTCAAAGCTCTGCTGTTGCCAATAACGTCCTATCCGTGCGACTGCTTTAACCCAGATAATTAGGGAGCGAGTGTCTCGGGTTCGAGGGATTTGTGAGACTGACTAACAAGGAGTTTGAATTACCAATTTATGTTAAGTGAGAAAATACAGAACAAGGGCTTGGCGGCCGATCTGTGAAAGTTTTTGGGATAGCACAAGGAGAGCGCACTCTTGTTAAGTACTTCCAACCATATTTTTGTTAGTGGAGTCTTTGCTGTAGTATCCAAGCAGAGATTTATATGCGTTTCATCGTCAAGGCTCCATTCTACATCTTATCACTGTCTCTGTTCTTTTTATCGTGCTCGAAGGATGATGATGAAGATTGCGGGTGTGATGGCTCAACACGCCGTGTCCTGGACCTGCTACCTTTAAGCGGACATTGAGTTAAGTGAAACTTTTATAACTTAATACATATGTCAGGAGAAAGAAGAGTATTTGATAAGGAGTTCAAACTGATGAGCATTGAGCTGAGTAATAACCG
>NZ_JAJUXK010000004.1 GCF_021390335.1 Dyadobacter sp. CY343
CGGTTATTACTCAGCTCAATGCTCATCAGTTTGAACTCCTTATCAAATACTCTTCTTTCTCCTGACATATGTATTAAGTTATAAAAGTTTCACTTAACTCAATGTCCGCTTAAAGGTAGCAGGTCCAAATACATCAAAATCAACACTGAACACATTCGAGTATGCTGAAACTATACACAATTCTAGGTTTCATGTGCATGTCCATTTTGAGCTACGCACAGTGCCCGACTGGAAAGATCACGACACAGGCGCAGGTTGATAATTTTAAAACTAATTATCCCGCTTGCACCGCCCCTGGAAGCAATCTGCATTTCGAATTTCAAGACTTTATAACTAATCTTAATCTTGATGGTTTGAGCCATCTTACGTCGATTGGTGGAGGCTTAAGCTTAAATTATATTACGGTTTCAAGCATTTCGGGGCTGTCTAACCTTACTTCTCTCGGCAGTTTGAGTATTTGGTGGAATGATGAAATTACAAGCTTGTCTGTGTTTAGTAATCTTAAATCTCTAGGAAGCTTATCTCTTTATCATACCAAAATCGCCAGTTTAGATGGTCTTGAAAATTTGCAGAAGCTGGATTATCTTCATTTGAGTTGGAATCCGCTCCTTTCGGATTTGAGTGCGTTGCATCATTTACCTCCGCCTCCTCGTGACAAAAGGGTTACAATGCACCATAATCCCTTATTAAGTGATTGCGCTTTTGAGTTTATGTGTGTTGGGGTAAGGACTCAGCCAGGGGGAATAGCGGCGCAAATCGAATATAACGGGCCAGGTTGTTCCGATTTGTCCGAGATTGTTGCTGGCTGTGGCACGCTCCCAGTAACGCTGGTGAGTTTTAAAGCAAATATAGAAGGCGCAACATCCCATCTTACCTGGTCAACTTCTTCCGAAACAAACAGTAGTTATTTTGAGATACAAAGGAGCCTGAATGGTAAGAACTGGTCGCCAATCGGAAAAGAACTTGCGCAAGGTGAAAGTAAAGCCTCGTTTATTTACAATTTCAGCGACAAAGCTCCGCAGCCGGGAAATAATTATTATAGGTTAAAAATGGTTGACCTTGACGGCACATTCGCTTACTCTGCAATTGACTGGACCAGCATTAACGTTATCCCCGAAGTGACATTTGCCAATCCGGTGGAAGACAGATTGACCTTCCAGAATCTAAATGAGGAGCTTATTGAAGAAATATCAATCTTTAACTCAGCTGGCCGTATGATAGGTGCATCGCTGTATACAAGCAGCGCTCCCGATGTTCGTCACCTTTCAACAGGAATTTACATTGCTAGTATTAAGCTGAAAGACGGCAGCACTGTAAGATATAAGTTCATTAAAAAGTAGATACGGAAAAATAACGCAGGGAAGCACTGCAGTATTTAATAGATGCAATTGATGGATTTCAGTTAGGTACAATTGCGGCAAGTAGATTTAAGTTTGCTTACCTTCTCTGGTTAAAAAGGATCATTTAGGACAAAACACATTCAAGCATGCTGAAACTATACGCTCTGCTTATTTTAATGTGCATTCCCATTTGGAGTAATGCGCAATGCCCGACAGGAACATTCACCACACAGGCTCAGATTGATAATTTCAAAACCAACTACCCTAATTGTTCTGCGCCTGGAAAGGATCTGGTGTTTGAACTATATGAGGACATTAACAATCTTGATGGTCTGAGCCATCTCACGTCGATTGGCGGTTACATATTTCTGATAAGAAGCCCGATAATGAACCTGGCAGGACTGTCTAATTTGGTTTCATTAGGAGCTTTGTGGCTGGCAGATACCCCCAATATTAAAAATTTAGCCGACTTAGGCAACCTCAAATCCCTGGGTGGCCTGTCAATCGATGAATCCCGACTTACGAGTTTGGCAGGACTAGAAAATCTGGAAAGCCTGGGAGGCATGACTTTGAGGTCTAATCCACTGCTCTCAGATCTAAGTGCGCTCCATCACTTACCTCCGCCGCGCGGCAGAGTCGACTTGGAGTATAACCCGCTGCTTAGTGATTGTAATTTCGAATTCATTTGTAATGGCGTCAGGACTCCGCCTGGACGGTTAAGTGCAATTGTTACTATGAATGGACCCGGCTGCAATAGTGTTGGCGAGATTACCGCTAATTGTGGCACGCTCCCAGTGACATTGGTGAGTTTTAAAGCAAATATGGAAGGCGCAACTTCACATCTTACGTGGTCGACTTCATCTGAAACAAACAGTAGTTATTTTGAAATCCAAAGGAGCCAGAATGGTAAAAACTGGTCTGTTATCGGAAAAGAACTTGCGCAAGGTGAAAGTAAAGCCTCATTTATTTACAATTTCAGCGACAAAGCTCCGCAGCCGGGAAATAATTATTATAGGTTAAAAATGGTTGACCTTGACGGTACATTCGCTTACTCTGCAATTCAAGAGGTTTACATCAAAAATATTACCGAAACGATTTTCCCTAATCCCGTAGAAGATAAGTTGTACTTCCAGAATTTGGATGAGCAACTTGTGGAAGAAGTGTCGATCTATAATGCTGCCGGAAAGGAAGTGATCACATCCCCCTATTCAAATACCGGAGTTGCAGTAAACCACCTTTCAGCCGGAATTTACATTATCAATGTAACGCGTAAAGATGGCGGTAATACAAGGTATAAGTTTGTGAAAAAGTAGTCTTAACACGGGCATATTTGTAACGGATCTACCGCTTCACAAAATTACCTTCCCGGAAAATTCATATTAATCCTGAGTAACATGCCGGTACTGAGCAAATAGCCGGCTGTTGCTGTGACCTTCGTGAAATTTTAATACCATTTTAACTTGCTTTTAACGCCCTATTAAGGGCGAGTAGCGGTTTTTGTATTAAAGTTTAGAAGGTCACTCCAACATGAACAAAATCGCTTCGCAATACAAGCTCGCCGTCGCAGAGGCACAGTACCTGAATATCGTCAAATTAGTCTTTCTGATCTGATGATAAAGGCATTCAGGAAAAACGCGATTCCCCTGTTACTGCTCCTGCTGAGCGGGCATTTCTTCGTGACCGCCAGCGCGCATGAAGGGATAGTCCAATATGCACAGCAGAAAGTTCACCAGGCTGGCGCTGCTCTTGAAAGCAATTTCCATCACCATAACCTGCTTCCCGGCTTCGGGATCGGCGACCGCAAATCGCGGGATAAGGTTTTTTTCGAAGAAAAAGAAGAGGAGAACCCAGACCTTTTTCTCCCGAAAACGTATAGCTGCTATCGTGGCTACTTCACAGATTTCTACAAAAGTGCAATCGAATTCCGTCCGGTATTCATTGCAAAGTGCATTACCCCCTGTACACACTGGCTTCGCTCCTCAACCCGCAGATACCTGATCCTCAGGGTATTCAGGATTTGAAATAATAGCCTATCAGGCTTTTCCACAAGAACTACTTACCTATCAATTATACTAATAGCATAACATCATGAAGAGAATTCTCATGGTCATTGGTCTGTGTGCAACATTGCTCAACACAGCTTGTGAATCCAAAAAAGAAGAAAAGGAAGAAGAAGTTAAATTCCTGGTTACCAGCCCCTTGCAAAAGGATACGCTGATCACAAAAGAATATGTAAGCCAGATCCGGGCGATCAGCCACATTGAGCTGCGTGCGTTGGAAAGAGGTTATTTACAAAACATCTATGTGGACGAAGGGCAGACAGTCAAAAAAGGTCAGCTGATGTTCAAGATCATGCCGATGCTTTATCAGGCTGAACAACAAAAAGCACAAGCAGAGGCCAATTTTGCAGAAATCGAATTTAAAAACACCAAGTCGCTGGCGGACAGCAATGTGGTTTCTAAAAATGAGTTGGCACTATCCAAGGCGAAACTGGATAAGGCAAAAGCGGAACTCGGATTAGCTACAACGCACCTGGGCTTTACTGAAATTCGTGCACCATTTAATGGCATCATGGACCATTTCCAGGTGAGGCTGGGAAGTCTTTTGGATGAAGGCGATTTGCTGACAACCTTATCTGATAACAGCGAAATGTGGGTTTATTTCAATGTTCCCGAAGCCGAATATCTGGATTACAAAGCGAACGAAGCCACTGCCGGCATGCTGAATGTGAATCTTCGCATGGCCAATAACCAAATGTTCCCGCATTCCGGAACAGTGAAAACGATTGAAGCTGATTTCAACAACGAGACGGGTAACATCGCTTTCAGGGCTACATTCCCTAATCCGAAACGACTGCTGAGACACGGTGAAACAGGAAATGTATTGGTAACCGTTCCGATGAAAAACGCCTTGCTGATTCCGCAAAAAGCTACTTTCGAGGTTTTGGAAAAGAAATACGTATATGTGGTGGACAAAGACAACAAGATCCGTTCGAGGGAAATTGGGATTGAAGCTGAGCTTCCACACATTTTCGTCGTGAAATCAGGTCTCAAAGCGGATGACAAGATCCTGCTGGAAGGTCTGCGTCAGGTGAAAGAGAACGAAAAGATCCATTCTACTTTCGTAAAACCTGATTCCGTGATTTCCAATCTGAGTCTGTACGCCGAATAGTCAGCTATCTTAACAAGCACAAAACGACATGTTTAATCAATTCATAAGAAGACCTGTATTTGCAATCGTGATCTCGATCATGATCGTATTTATAGGCATCCTGGCGATTGAGAAATTACCCATTTCCCAGTTCCCGGACATTGCCCCTACAACCGTCAACATCTTCATCGCCTACCCTGGCGCGAGTGCCGATGTGTTGGTAAAATCAACATTAATCACGCTTGAACAGGCCATTAACGGGGTTCAGGATATGCGGTACATTGCTACCGATGCAACGAGTGCGGGGGAGGCGACGCTCAGGATCATCTTCGAGCCCGGCACCGACCCGAACGTGGCCGTTATCCGGGTAAAAACCAGGGTTGACCAGGTTATGCCACTTTTGCCGGAACTGGTTCAGCGTGAAGGGGTTATTATCTCGCCCGTTCAGCCTAGTATGTTGATGTATGTCAATCTTTATTCAAAAGATAAAAGCATTGACGAGAAATTCCTGTTCAACTACGCAACAGTAAAAATGATCCCCGAAATCCAGCGGACAAAAGGAATTGCAAGAGCGCAGATTTTAGGATCAAGAAGATATGCAATGCGTCTCTGGCTGAATCCGGAGCGTATGCGTGCCTACAATATTTCTACCGAAGAAGTCATGAAGGCGGTGGGCGAACAAAGTATTGTTGGTCGCCCGGGTCGTATCGGGCAAAGCTCCGGTATCGCGGCCCAGTCGCTGGAATATGTGCTTACTTATAAAGGTCGTTACGACAAGCCCGAAGAATACGAAAACATCATTGTCCGCGCCAATGCTCAGGGTGAAAGCGTTCATTTGCGTGACATTGCGAAAGTGGAACTTGGATCTGAATTCTTTGACATTTACTCCAACCTCGACGGCCATCCTTCCGCAGCGATCGTGTTGCGCCAAAACTACGGAAGTAACGCGAGCGACGTAATTGAAGAGGTGAAAAAGAAGCTGGATGTGATGAAAGAATCCTTCCCTCCGGGCGTGGATTACAAGATCAGTTATGACGTTTCGCAATTCCTGGACGCGTCTATTGAGCAGGTTATTGACACATTAAGGGATGCATTTATCCTTGTTGCGCTCGTTGTATTCATATTTCTTGGCGACTGGCGTTCCACATTGATCCCAATCCTGGCTGTGCCGGTTTCGCTGATCGGAGCATTCTTTGTCATACAGGCTTTCGGGCTTTCGATTAACCTTATCACGCTTTTTGCGCTTGTACTTGCGATTGGTATTGTGGTCGATGATGCGATTGTCGTCGTCGAGGCCGTCCACGCGAAGTTTGAGGAAGAGCCCGGGATTTCCCCTTTTAACGCTGTGAAAAAAGTGCTTGGCGAGATCAGCGGTGCCATTATCGCGATCACGGCTGTTATGGTTTCGGTATTCCTTCCGATCTCGTTCATGTCCGGTCCGGTCGGAACATTCTACCGGCAGTTCTCCATCACCATGGCCAGCTCTATCGTTATTTCGGCACTTATCGCCTTGACGTTGACGCCAGTTTTGTGTGCAATGTTGCTTCAAAATCACCACGGTCATCAGAAAAAGAAAAACTTCCTTACCAAAGGGCTTGATGCTTTTAACAGAACATTTGATAAGCTGACAGGAAGATATGTGAGCCTGCTGAAACGCATTGTGAGCCGCAGGGTTGTAACCTGGGTTGTGTTACTGGGCTTCTGCGCAGGGATTGTGTTTGTAAACAAAATTCTGCCAGCAGGTTTTATTCCAAATGAAGACCAAAGCACAATCTACGCGATCATTCAGACGCCTCCGGGATCCACGTTGGAAAAAACGAATGAAGTTTCACGTCGTCTTCAAAAGATATGCGAAGAAGTGGAAGGAATCGAATCGGTTTCGTCATTAGCAGGTTACGAGATCATGACGGAAGGTCGCGGTTCCAATGCTGGAACTTGTCTGATCAACTTGAAACCTTGGCACGACCGCAAGCAGAATGTGAAAGAGATCATGGAAGAACTGGAAAAAGAAACGCGCGGCCTTGGTGCCGTAGTCGAATTCTTCGAACCACCAGCGATCCCGGGTTTTGGTACGTCGGGCGGTTTCTCGATGCGTCTTTTGGATAAAACTTCTGACACGGATTACGCAGAGTTTGACAAGATCAACAAAAAATTCATGGATGACCTTGCGAAACGTCCCGAGCTTACGGGCTTGTTCACATTCTTCGCAGCGAACTATCCGCAGTATGAATTGCAGATTGACAATCAGCTGGCTATGCAAAAAGGTGTGTCGATTGGAAAAGCGATGGACAACCTGAACATTATGATCGGTAGTACATACGAACAGGGTTTCACCAGGTTCAACCAGTTCTTTAAAGTGTACGTGCAGTCTGACCCGAGTTTCAGAAGGCTTCCTTCCGATCTTTTGAAATTGTTTGTGAAAAATGACGCAGGCGAAATGGTGCCTTACTCATCCTTCATGACATTGAAAAAAGGTCAGGGCCCGAACGAGATCACGCGTTTCAACCTCTATAATTCAGCTGCGATCCAGGGTCTTCCGGCCAAAGGTTACACCACAGCCGATGCCATTCAGGCGATCCGCGAAGTGGCTGCCAAAACATTACCGCAGGGATATGACATCGCATTTGAAGGTCTTTCCTATGACGAATCGATCCGTGGAAATGAGTCGCTCGTTGTGTTTGCAATCGTGTTGGCCTTCGTGTATTTCGTGTTGGCAGCGCAGTATGAGAGCTTTATTATTCCGTTTGCGGTGGTTTTGTCATTGCCGGTTGGGGTGTTTGGTTCATTCCTTTTGCTCAAATTAATGGGCTTGGAAAACAACATTTACGCGCAGATCGGTTTGATCATGCTCGTCGGGTTGCTGGGTAAAAACGCCGTACTGATCGTCGAGTTCGCCGTCCAGAAGCGGTCGCAGGGGGAAACCATCCTGAATGCTGCTATCGAAGGCGCCCGGGTTCGTTTCCGTCCTATTTTGATGACGTCGTTCGCGTTCGTTGCCGGTTTGATCCCATTGATCATTGCCACAGGTGCCGGTGCGATCGGTAACCGCACAATCGGTGCGTCAGCGATGGGCGGGATGCTTTTCGGGACCATTTTCGGGGTCATTATTATCCCGGGATTGTACTACATCTTTGGCACGCTGGCCGACGGCAGAAAAATGATTAAAGACGAGGAAGACGGCTCGCTTACCGAACAATTCGTTCACGCAGTCGACATTTTCCCTCACACTCAAGAAACTCAAAATGATGAGCAATAAAAGAATATTGACGTGGGTGGGGATCACTTTAAGTGCCCTCACTTACACCGCCTGCAACGCCCCTTCTCAGGTCCAGCGATCTCCTAACAAAACATTATCAGCTGCCTACAATGGTCAGGCAGCTGATTCCACAAACAATGTGGGCAAAATGAAATGGAAGGATTATTTCACAGATCCACAACTGGCTGCCCTGATTGACACAGCGTTAAACAACAACCAGGAACTGAACATTACGTTGCAGGAAATCGAGATCTCCCGCAACGAAATCCGCGCCCGGAAAGGGGAATATCTGCCTTTCGTGGGTTTGAGAGGCGGAGCCGGCATTGAAAAAGCAGGCCGTTACACGCAAGTGGGTTCCAGCGAAGCAACTACGGAAATCAAGCCGGGCAGAGAGACGCCGGAGCCGCTGCCTGATTTCGTCGTGGCCGCCTATGCGCGCTGGGAAGTGGATATCTGGCACAAACTGCGGAATGCGAAAAAGGCTGCTGTGAACCGTTATTTGTCTTCGGTGGAAGGTAAAAATTTCATGATGACCAACATTGTCTCAGAGATCGCTAACTCCTATTACGAGCTTCTGGCACTGGACACGCAGCTGAACATTGTTACACAAAACATTGAGATTCAAACCAATGCATTGCGTATCGTGAAAATGCAGAAAGAAGCAACGCGGGTTACCGAGCTGGCAGTGCGCAGGTTTGAGGCACAGGTTTTAAACACGCAGAATCGCCAGTATGCGATTCGTCAGCGCATTGTTGAAACCGAAAACCGGATTAATTTTCTTTTAGGACGATATCCGCAGCCTGTTTTAAGATCAAGCACAAATTTCGAGACCATGGTGCCGGCAGTAATCCAGGCTGGGATTCCTTCACAATTGATGGAGAACCGTCCGGATGTGAGACAAGCAGAGCAGGATTTGGAAGCCTCGAAACTGGATGTGCTGGTTGCGAGAGCCAATTTCTGCCCTTCATTGGGATTGAATGCAGCGGTTGGTTTGCAAGCATTCAATCCGATTTATCTGGGTAATGTGCCAAAATCGCTGATGTCGACATTAGTGGCTGATCTGGCTGGACCGCTGATCAATAAAAACGCGATTCAGGCAACATATAAAAGCGCCAACGCACGTCAGGTTCAGGCGATTTACAATTACGAACGCACTGTTTTGAATGCTTATATCGAGGTCGCAAACCAGTTATCGAACATTAACAACTTGCAACTAAGCTATGAAACCAAAACACGCGAAGTGGCTGCATTAACCGAATCGACCAACATTGCTAACCGTCTTTTCACCTCGGCAAGAGCGGATTATGTGGAGGTATTATTAACGCAACGCGAGGCTTTGGAATCGAGATTTGACCTGATTGAAACCAAGATGCAGCAGATGAATGCGACGGTGAATATTTACCGCGCTCTTGGCGGGGGTTGGAATTAGCATTGACGTAAAGAGTTACTTTGAATAATAGATCAAAAGCCCGGAATGTGACATTCCGGGCTTTTTGTAATAACTGCTTACCGCGGGATCACCGTCCTTACGTTTGATAACTAGCGCCAAGCCGATAGGACATTTGAAGATTGTGTTGTAAAACAATGCTGTTGCTTAGTTTTCCTTTTCGCAGTTGTTAGCACATTTTTTCAGATAAAAACGCGTAGGCGGCTTGTCCTATGAATCTCAGACACACTACAAAAAACCAAAAAACACGATATTACGAGCTGGATGCATTGAGAGGTATTGCGGCCGTCAGCGTGATGCTATTTCATTTTACAATCAATACCAATAAAACTCTGCTCGGATGGGAATTCCGGTTTGGCGTCACCGGAGTGGACCTTTTCTTCATGATCAGTGGGTTCGTGATCCTGTTGAGCGCATCCAAAACGAGTACTGCTGGCCGGTTTGTAAGATCACGGTTTGTCAGATTGTACCCTGCCTTCTGGCTATGTGCCTTGCTGACTTTTCTGGTGAAACAAACCATTGAACCCCTGAGTACCTCTGCAAACGAACTGCTGGCTAATATAACGATGGTCCCGATATTCTTTGGATACGAATACCTCGACGGCTCTTACTGGACACTTGTAATCGAGCTGACCTTCTACTTTGGCGTGGCTGCATTATTGTTCTCTGGCAGGATCAGCCAGATAGAAGAGGTGGGACTGTCTTGCATTGCGGCTATCGTGCTTCTGCACAGCAACGCGGGTTATTATCCTGACTTCTACCATTTTATCACCAATAAAATACAGATACTCAATCACTTTCCATTATTCTTCTCAGGCATTGTGTGTTACCGGATCAAAGGCTTGGGCTGGAAATTACGCAGGTTCGGCTACCTGATCATTTCGATGGCAGCTTCCATTTATCTGCACGACAAAGGCGGCCCGGCACATCATTTCGTCAGCCTGCGAGAGCATAGTGTGCTGATCATTTCGTTTCACATACTTTTCATTCTTTTCATCCACGGTCAGCTGCATTTCCTGAAACAGCGCGTTCTGATTTTTTGGGGAGAAATATCCTACTGCCTCTACCTGATCCACCAATACATTGGTCTGAAAATCATGAAAGCGATTGTGGGAGCCGGCAATTTTAATATCTACTTCGCATTAGTGCTCACCGTTTCCGTTTGCACATTTTCGGCCTGGATTATTACTAACTGCATCGAACTGCCGGTAATCGGTTATCTAACATCAAAAAGGCAGCGGACGGGTGTAAAGCCTGCATTTGTGGAACTGTCAAATCGCAGTGAGTAACATCATTTCGCCGGTTTCAGAACCAGGCAAAAGTTTAGATTTAAATCTCATACTACATCATAAACACAGTAGCAATCGACACTAAAACTACGGAGAGCATCATCGAGAGGAAAACGAGCAGGGAAGACTGTTCTTCATCGGCTTTGAGAAAAGCTGCAAATACGGTCACATTCGCAGCGACAGGAAACAGCGGCACGAGCATTAACATTTTAAAATCCTCTTTTTCCAGATCCTTTGCTACCAGCGACGCCCCCAGCACAATTACGGCCAATATCAAAGCAGCGGCAATAGTTCGAAAACCGAGCAACTTTGCAAAATAAGGCACTTTTATGTCTTTAAATTTCACATTGGCCAGCTGAA
This sequence comes from Dyadobacter sp. CY343, assembly GCF_021390335.1. Classification (GTDB taxonomy): domain Bacteria; phylum Bacteroidota; class Bacteroidia; order Cytophagales; family Spirosomataceae; genus Dyadobacter. The sequence goes on from NZ_JAJUXK010000004.1 coordinate 10,843, forward strand.
ACCCAACAATCATCATACCTGCCGCCGAAACCATAAAACTGATAACTTTCAACGCCGGCTTCACAACTTCGGGGGTTTCCAAACCAACGATCTTGCAGATTACGCCCGCAACAAAAACGTACAGGAATGGGATACTCAGCATTTCTTTCAAAGCCTTGCCCGAATCGTACTTCGTTTTCGCTACCTGGTAATAGCCGATCGTGTCGCCGTAAAGTGCCGAGCCGAGGTAAATGCAGATCAGGACACTTACTTTATCTTCCCCGAAAAGGGCAGTGACCGTCGGAATACCGAAGAATGCGATATTGAAAAATGAAAATGAGCTTCGCAAAAGCAGCGGATCTGTCTCATTACCCAACTTTTTATGAATTCCTTTTGCGACATAATTCATTCCCAATGCAAGCAGAAAAGTCAGGATCGGAAGTACGATCAGCTTCGAAGGTTCGGCGTCGAGCATATTGGTGAAAACCACCAGTGGCAGCAGCACATTGATCAGCGGTTTGCTGACATAATCCGAGTTGAAATCGAATTTCTTGCTGATCAGATAGCCCGCCGGGATAAATGCCATCACCGGTAAAAGCTCCTTATAGAGTTTAAGAAGGGTTTCCAATGAGCTGGGTAGTAAGGTGACGAGATAAATTACCGATCATTTTGACATTGAACCAAACCGCATTCACATCCAGCAGCAGGCCGTTCGTAATATGTCCGACTGCATAGAAATTCGGGTAAGTGTCATTTCCTGTGATCACCTGCATGGTTTCAGTATTAATCCTGATCCCGCCCGCCTTCTCAGGTTCTACCAGACCGTCCTCGGCCAGGTTTTGCATCAGTTCCGATTTCATCATTTTCACCGCCGAAGCCGGACCCGTTGCATTGATCAGGTATTTTTCAGAAGATTTCTCTCCATGCTCGCAGGCCAGCACAAATTCATTTTTCTCATCATTGAAAACCACCTCCTTCAAACCTGAGATCACTGAGAGTTGCCCGCTCTCAAACAATTGGTTCACGCGCTCCGCATTGACCAGCGGCATACAATGCCGGCTCACGCCCCAATAGGCACCGAGCCATTTTTTGAATTTCAGCTTTTCCGATTCGTCCAGCCACTTCCACATCTCCGAACTTTCGTACCGGAGCGAATAGGGAATATTGATCAGCGCGTCGCCACCGTCCCTGGCAATGCGAATATCTTCTTTCAGGAGTTCACCCGCTGGCTTTCCGACCCGTTCAGTCGCTTTCCAGTCTATTTTCCCACCCGCGTATTCTTCCGCTTCCTGCATAAAAAGTCTGAAAATTTCCTTTACCGTCGGATTCCGCAGTTCCTTTCGCTGGATTTCATGCAGGTTTCTGAGCGTCAAAAACCTGCACTCGACTTTTTGCGGGAATTCCGGCTGCACCCTCGGCATCAGCCCGTCGGGCGAGTAGCAGGTAATGTTACCCGTATATTCATTATCGGTCAGCGTCATCAGCGCGTCAATAGCGCTCAGACTTGACCCTAAAATTCCAACATTTGCGTCTTTCGGGATTTTTTCCAAAAGCGGCGAAGAAGGCCACGGCGAACCGAAATAATGCTCCCTATCTTCCAGTTCTGGGTAGTTATTGGCAACCGGTGTACCTGGAGACAGCAGCAGAATGTTACATTTATGTGATTGGTTATCAGACAAATGGATCTCAAATCCGTCTTCGAGTTTACTAACCCTTTTTGCGCTGGCGCGGATCACATTCACTTCCATACCCTCGGATTGCGCGAGCTGGAAGTAGTGTTCAAATTGCTCTTTCAAATAATCGCCATATAACCTTCTGGTTGTGAATGCGCGATTTTCTCCCTGGTTATCCACCACTTCATCCCCTATCCTCGCATCGTGTTCAATAAGCCAATCACTGAAATGCTGCGGTTCGGCAAAATGTATCCCCATCAGATCCGCCTGAGTGTTGAGAATATGACCCGGTTGTTTGGTCCCGAAAGCAAGTCCTTTCCCAACTTCCTCATTCTCCTCGATGATCGTTATGCTGACTTGCTTGTGACTTTTCGCAATCCTGAATTCCAGAAAAAGCTCTATAAATGCTGATATTCCACACGCTCCGCCACCTATAATGGCAATATTGGTTAAACTCATTTCCCGGTTTCTGTTTGCATCCAGCCACCCACCCGGCAGCTATTTCGTGTCGGGTTCTTAAATAATCATGCTTGATAGAACGGAAGCAATGCGGCTAATGTATCGAGGCCGACGACGTGATCTCCTTTTTCTCCCCATTCACCTTCACCATTACTTTTCGGGGAATTTCGGAAGAAACCCGGTAGTTGGTCACTTTGCTATCTTTCCATTCAAAATCGACAGTAAAGTTGCCTCTCGCTTTCAAGCCTCTCACTTCGCCCGAGGCTTTCCATGCATCGGGAATGGCCGGGAGGATATCAATATACCCGTCGTGACTTTGTATCAGCATTTCGGCAATGCCCGCGGTGCCGCCGAAATTACCGTCGATCTGGAATGGTGGACCTGCCGACAGCAGATTTGGGTACACGCCGCCGCCACCGCCATAGTTCATATTGGTTTGCAAAGTGGGCGTAAGCAGCTCTTTCAGCAATTTGTCAGCACGGTTACCATCATGTAACCTCGCCCAGAACAGCAACTTATATGCTTTCGACCAGCCCGGACTATCGTCGCCGCGCACTTCAAGGGTCTTTGCAGAAGCCGCTGCCAGCTCCGGTGTCTTTTCGGGTGTGATCAGCGGAGCCGGATACAGCCCGTACAAATGCGAAATGTGCCTGTGTTTGGGATCCGTTTCCTTGTATTCTTCAAGCCACTCCATTAGTCTGCCGTCGCTCGCAACCACGCCCGGCGGGGGCAGTTCTTTCAGTTTATTTTGGAGAGTAATCTTAAAATCCGCATCCAATCCCAGCACATCGCAGGCTGTGATCACATTTGTAAAAAGCTCCCGGGTGATCTGGTTATCGATCGTCGGGCCCATGCATATCGCCGCCTTTTTTTCATTGGCAAGATAAAATGTATTCTCCGGCGAGATGGAAGGCGCGGTCACCAGCCAGCCGGTTTTTGGGTCTTTCACCAATGCGCTGCTGTAAAATTCCGCGGAGCCTTTCAGGATCGGGTATATTTCTCTGAGGTAATTTTTATCATTTGTAAATGCATAATGCTCCCACAGGTTATTACAAATCCAGCCCGACCCTGCGTTGCTCGCGCCCCAGGAAGCTTCCTCTCCCGGCTCTGTAAATCCCCATACATTCGTGATCACGTGGGCCACCCAGCCGTTTGCATTGTAGTATGCTTTTGCCGTTTTTTCTCCCGGCTTTACCATTCCTTTTACCAGATCGGCCAGCGGCAAATTCAGCTCCGACAGGTTAGTGACTTCCACCGGCCAGTGGTTCATCTGCACATTTACATCCAGGTGGTAATCGCCATTCCACGGTGTGCGGATCTGGTTTGCCCAGAGTCCCTGCAAGTTCGGCGGAAGCAGTCCCACGCGCGTGCTGCTGATGCTAAGATACCTGCCAAACTGAAAGAACAAAACGGGCAGCGCAAGATCCGATGCATGCTCTTTTTGATAGGCAAAAAGGCGCTGATCAGTAGGGGTATCATCAATTTTAGCCTCTCCCAGGCGAAAGTTAGCACGATTGAAAAGTTTCTGATAATTTAACAGATGTACTTGTTTCTGAACACTGTAAGATTTCTTCACCGCGACATTAATGAGCCTCTGCGTTTCAGATTCAAAGTTTTTGTCCTTGAAGTCTGTTCCTGCGGAAAAGTAGAAAATGACTTCATTTGCATTGGTAATCACTAATTCCTTACCTGAAATAGTCACTTTTCCTCCCGTTATCTGCGGTCGGACCTTGGCCAGGTATCGCATTCCTTTTCCGTCGGTTCCGTTATTTAATTGACCCGACATTTCCAGGGTATTGCCTTTAATAAAGGTTTGAAATCGCTCGGGACGGTCGAGGCTGAGGCGTAGGTTCAGGTTGCCGGGCTTGTCAGCGGATAATTTTATAACACCGATATCATCACCAAAACTCGTAAAATATTCCCGTCGGTAAGTCACGCCGTTGACGGTATAAACCACACTCGCCACCGCGTCATTCAGCGACAATTCTCTTCTGTAATTTTGAAATTGAATGTCTGAAGAATCGACATTTTTGTAGGCAAAATGCATACGCAGATTCCCCAAAACCTGGTAGCAGCCGAATGGTACATTCGCGCCGTCGCCGTGTCCCGAGCCCGCGCCTTTCGCCACAAAATTCTGGTTGACCAGCTCCTGCGCTTCGTCGTTTTTTCCTTCCAGGAGCAGCCTGCGAATTTCGGGCAGACTTCTGTGCGCCTCGTAATTATTGGCATCCTGCACCCCACCCGACCAGAGTGTAATATCATTAAGTACGATATTTTCGCGCAGCACTCCCCCGTCGCTCATCATCCCCAGCCGCCCGTTACCAAGCGGGATCGTTTCCTCCCATTGCCGGGCAGGTTTGTCGTACCAGAGGCGCAACGGATTTTGAGACCTCGCATTTTGCGGGGTTAGGCAGACGATAAATAGTAAAACGGCAAGCGTACTCGGCAGGATATTTTTGCGGATCATTTTGGTAATCGGTTAATTTCCTCAATGCATATAGCCATAAAACATCCGCCTGGCGCAGCACTACTGCATTCCGGTGATGTAATATTGAATTTTCTGAAACAAGTTTGGACTTCCTTTTTAAAGCGGCGCGACTTCTGCCAGCGATATTCCCTCGGCAAATTCCGCACAAAGCTGGCTCACATATCCCACGAAATGAACCAGATTAACCATTCCGAGGCGGATTTTGTTGGGTAGTACCTGGTAGTATTTTTTAAATGCAGCAGTAAAATGCGTTGGGTTTTTGTAGCCGGTCTTTTGTGAAATTTCGGAGATCCTCGTGCCGGGCTGTTGCAGTAGCTGCATGGAAGCTTCCATCCGCAGATCGTGCAGGTAACTGAAAACGGGCTTTCCGAAAACTTCCTTGAAATGCTTTTTAAGGCTGAATTCGTTCGTGCCGATCTGATGCGCGAGGTCTTTCAGCGACCAGCTTTTATCCAGGTTCTCGGTCAAAATACGCCGTGCCAGGTGCATTTTCTCTACATCCGATTCTTTCAGTGCAATGGTAATATCAGGTGCCGGAAGCTGTTCATATTGCTCAAATTGCAGCGCGAGCAATTCGATAACTTTGGCCTTGATAAACAGCCCTTTCTGATAATTACTATATGTACAATTCAGGATCTCGAACAGTGAGGAGATCATCCTGGAAGTGACGGGCATATTGCGCCAGCTCATAAACGCAGGCAGCAGCGAGCGGATACCCTTTTGAAAATGCGCGTAAAGCGGGTGCGTTTTAGGTAAGTTGTTGAAAAAGAAGTCGGTACTGAGGTTGATCGCAAATACCTCCACATCCTCCTGCGGCCGCCATTGAATTTGCATGTCTTTTTGCGGCAATAAGAACAGGTTATGCTGCTGCGAGCGGAATTTTACAAAAGGTTTTGTAGAAGCCTCGGAGAAATAGGTAGTAACGCTTTGCAAGCTGAAATTCATCTGAATGTGTGAGCCCAGCATTCGCACAGGCAGCGGGTCGGAGGAACGCACGTGGAATTTCCCGTACCATACGTACACACCTTCCATGATCAGCTCTTTTCCCACTCCAACTATCCGCGCATCGTCGTAAACAAGGTTACGTTCGGTCACCTCGTCCCCTCCCGGCGAAGCAAAATCCGGAAACTGCCAGAATTGCATTCCTACCTCTTCCTCCACCGGCTCCATGCGCGTCATTTCTCCCTGATTCGTCATTTTTTCTCCTTTTACCGTCATCGCGGTCACTTTCCAAAAGATACCTTTGCGCAAAAGTAGTCTGTATTTAGACTGTTTTTAAACAATACTCAAAAATCTACTAATAAATCAATTAAAAATTTCACAAATCCCTAACATCATTTGAAATGATATTTTACAAAAAGTGCTTTTTACTCCTCCTTCTCTGGCTACCGGGGCTCCTTGCCTTCGCGCAGAAAAGCGAGATTACGGGCCGGGTGATCGAACAAACCTCGGGCGATCCGCTTCCGGGGGCGAATATCATCCTTAAAGGCAGTTCCGACGCGACGATCGCAAATGAAAAAGGGGAATTTCGTATGCAAACCGAAGCCGGAGATATACTGGTAGTTTCCTTTATCGGTTTTGAAACGCGGGAGATCATCGTTGACAGGAATGCATCGGCGCTGACGATTGCGATGAAAGAAGATGTGAACCAGCTTTCCGAAATCATGGTAACCGGTGCATTGGGCATCAAACGCGCGGCGCGGGAGCTGGGCGGCGGCTCGCAAGTAGTAGGTTCCGAAAACCTCAACCAGGCCAAGACCATCAACCCGCTCAACGGACTGACCAGTAAAGTGGCCGGTTTGCGTATCAATATGTATGATAGCAAGGTTGACCCGCAAATCCAGATCACCATGCGCGGTACGCGCTCATTGAACCGCTCCAAAAACGCGCCGATCTACGTGGTCGACGGGGTGCCGGTGCCGGATATCAGCCGCATTAACCCAAATGATATTGAAAGTGTGACTGTTCTGAAAGGCGCCAATGCAGCCGCATTATATGGATCAGAAGGTGTGAACGGGGCGCTGATGGTGACGACTAAAACCGGAAACCGTGACAAAGGCCGGGTTACATTCGGTCACACGACCACGTTTTCAAACGTATATATGCTTCCGCCCGCTCAGACGCAGTATGGTCAGGGGGTAAATGGCGTGTACAATGCCACGCAGGCTGAATCGTGGGGCCCTGCATTTGATGGTTCCATGAAAGATTTCGGTCCGAAACTGCCTGACGGGACGCAGCCTCAGGCATTATATGCAGCGCCTGGCAGCGACAACCGGCTCGACCTGTTCCAGACAGGCGTGAATATGCAGAACGACATTTCTTTCTCCGGCGGTGACGAAAAAACGACTTACTTTTTCTCCGTTCAGGATGCTGCGATCAAAGGGATCATTCCGGAAGATAAGAGCCGCAGGACCGGCGCACGTTTCAACGGTTCCAGGAATTTCGGCAAGCTGAAAACTGCCTACAATATCAACTATGTGTATTTTACCAAAAATACAACGCCCGACGGCCCGTGGATCACAGCCTATTCGCTGCCTGCCAATTTCAATTTTAATTCGATGAAAGACTGGCAAAACCCGCTTGCTATCGGTAACCCGAACAACTTTTTTACAGATCTTCAAAAAAACCCTTACCACCAGATCAATAACATCCGTGACGAGAGCGAGCAGCAGAACCTGAACGGGAAAATCGAACTGGACTACGAGGTAACTCCCTGGTTCAATGCGATGTACAGGCTGGGACTTTACAATAATAATGTACAGACGCGTAGCACAACCGGCAAGTTTGAAGCCGCTGGTCGCCGGAATGTTAATGGTAGTGTAAATGACGGTACCAACAATTTTCGCAGATTGAACGGCGACCTGATCCTGAACTTCCACAAGGATTTCGGAAAATTCACAACCCGCCTTTTGCTGGGGCAGAATTTCCGCGCCGATAATACCAAAGCATCGTCGATCAGTACGAGTAACCTGCTTTTGCCGGATGTATTTAACCCGGGAACGCGCATTGGTGAACTGGCCGGAAGCTCTTCCATTACAGAATACCGCTCGCTGGCCGGTTATGGGGAATTTACGGCGGGTTATAATAACTATCTCTTCCTGACTTTTACGGGCCGAAACGAATGGGTTTCGGTGTTAAGTCAGGAAAACCGCTCTTATTTTTATCCGGGCGTAAGTGCGTCTTTTGTATTTAATGAGGCTATTCCGGCATTGAAAGACAATAATTTGCTGTCTTTCGGAAAACTGTTCGGTTCATGGAATAAAACGGGTAACGTAACGCTCGACCCATATTCGCTCAATAATCCTTATACGCAGAGTAACGGTTTCCCGTTTGGTAACCTGGTCGGTTTTACGCCTGGGTTAAGGTATCCAAACCCCAACATTCAGCCTGAATTTGTGACTTCGTTTGAAGTGGGTACGCAGCTGAGCTTTTTCAATAACCGCCTGCATTTCGAGGGAAGCTATGTTTTCTCTGATTCGAAAGGGCAGATATTCAATGCTACTACTTCCCGCGCAACAGGTTACAGCAGCGCAGTTGTGAATGCGGGACGTTTGACAAACAGTATTGTGGAACTGAGCGTGAGCGGGGATGTAGTGCGGACAAATGATCTGAAATGGAATGTAGGTTTCAATTTTACCCACATTAATAACCAGGTAAAAGAGCTTTATGAAGGACTGAGGTCTTTTAACATTTTCAGACAGTCTTATGCCAATATCGGCCAGGCTTATCCGAGCTTGCAGGTAAGTGATTATCAGCGTGATCCCCAGGGCAGAGTAGTCGTGGACGCAGCAACCGGCGACCCGCTCGTGGCGGCCGATCCCCGGCATCTCGGCACGATGGTACCGCCCTATCAGATGGGTTTGAATACCAATGTAAAGTATAAAGGCTTCAACCTGGGCGCGCAATTTGACTGGCGCATGGGCGGCTGGTTGTATTCGGAGATCGTTCCCCGGATGTACACCGCCGGAACTGAGCCGCGCACCGCCGAATTCGGCCGTGAAGCATTCGTTTACCCCAATTCTGTGATCGAAACTTCTCCCGGGGTATTTACAGAAAATACTGAATTGAAAACTTCCAGCGGCGGAAAGGCTTTCTGGACCAAACAGGGCGAGGTACAGATCAATACAGCGGCGAAATCGGACTTTTTCAAGTTGCGCGAGCTGAACGTTTCCTATTCCCTTCCTACTGCATTACTGGCCAAACAACGGTTTGTACGTGACGCGACAATTGGTTTCGTAGCTACTAACCTGTTCATTATCCGCCACAAAGACAACAAATACGGAGATCCGGAATATCTCTACAACAGCACAGACGGCTACCTCAGCTTCCGCCAGGTACCTCCATACAGAACTTACGGATTTAACGTGAATGTAACTTTTTAATGAAAATGAAGTATATACTTAAAATAACATTCTGCCTGTTTGCGGCTCTGAATATCACCTCTTGCAGCGATTTTCTCGATGTGAACAATAACCCCAATGCACCGGTGTCCGAAAACCTGAGTCTGGGTGCCAAACTTTCCGCTGCACTGGTAAGCAGCGTGGTACAGGAAACAGGCCAGCTGAACCAGATCGGCGCTTTTTGGGGAGGCTACTGGGGAACCACCAGCGAGGGGATCAACAATTTTATCGACCTGAAAACTTATAACGGACCCGCGATCCGCCACCAGCGCGACGGTATTCCGGTTTGGGAAACGGGCTATGCCAACTTGCTTTACTACCAGCTTATCAGGGAAGAAGCGACCGCAGAAGGCGCTTTGTTTTATTCAGGTGTGGCCAAGATCATGCAGGGCTGGCATTTCATGCATTTGGTGGATGTATATAATAATCTGCCTTTCGACGATGCATTGCAGGGCACCGTTCACCCAACGCCGCGGTACGAAGACGGCCGGGTAGTGTACGAAAAGTCAATCAACCTGATCACCGAAGGTATTGAAGATATTAAAAATGCGCCCGCCGGAACCGAGGCTGGTGCAGACGATGTGATGTTTACCGGAAACAAAACGCGCTGGGTGAAATTTGGGAACACAGTCAAATTGCGTGCACTGCTGCGCCAGAGCGAAGTGGGCGACCAGGGCTATATTACCGCCGAGATCGGTAAGATACAGGCGGAAGGCAGCGGTTACCTAGGAGCGGGAGAAAGTGCGCTGGTGCAGCCGGGTTACCTGACAACAGCAGGCAAACTGAACCCTTTTTGGGAAAATTACTACCGCACGGTGCAAAATGTGAGCACTGCCAATCACCAGGATATCCGCCCTACCGCATTCCTGATCAATACTTACAAGCAAAGAAACGACCCGAGATTAGCTACGCTCTATGTGGCAGTGGGTACGGATTACAAAGGCGTACTTTTCGGTAACCCGAATGCAAAACCTGAGTACGAACGCGCTAATACTTCGGCTTTCAAAGGGCCGAATGAAAACGGGAATGCGCCTGCGGGTCTGTTCAAAAGTGCCACCCAGGCTTCGGTATTAATGGGTTCGTTTGAAAGTCTTTTCTTGCAGGCGGAAGCCGCACAGCGCGGCTGGATCACGGGTTCTGCCAAAATTCTGTACGAATCCGCTATTCAGGAATCTTTCAAATATCTGGAAGTGAATACCGGTGCATTCGCGGCTTACAATGCGCAACCGCTTGTAAACTTTGATATTGCGACCAATAAGATAGAGCGGATAATCGAGCAAAAATGGCTTGCATTGAACAGTATCAGCAGCCTCGAAGCGTGGAGCGATTACCGCCGCCTCGGAATTCCTGCACTACCCAATTCGCTCGATGCGCCTTCGCCTGCCTCTTTTCCGCTGCGGTTTATGTACCCGGAATCAGAGCGGCAGACCAACAACGAGGAAGCTTCCAGACAAGGTAGCGACGACGTAACCCAGGCAAAGGTTTGGTGGGATAAATAAAGTACTGGCTAATCAATAATGAAGGGGAGGGAAGATTTTTCCCGCCCCTTTTATTTTATACGTTTGCCCGTCGTTTCGAACATATTCATCAGGCTGCCTTTCAGATTATCATCGTCCACTTTGTCAAGATCGATGGTGACGTCGTAACCCTGCGCCGAGAATGCGAGCGAAAGTTTGTTGCCATTCTCGGTAACAGTTACCGGAATTTTTTCGGCTGTTGAATCCGTCGGATTGACAAGCTGGCCGGAAAGTATCCCGCCTTCCCGCACCAGGTCGGCAACCAGTTTGGAATCGCCATCAGGTGTGCCTTTCACCAGAATATCCCACTTTCCAGCGAAATCGTCCGGCTTCACAGTCTGCGCGTTGCCTGTAACGACAACAAAAAATAACAAGGCAATTGCGTAAATAAAGCTCGTCCTCTTCATAGTAACTTATGTTTAAGTGGAATTAACAGGAAGCAATATAAGCTGAATAGCGTTATTGTCTTTAATTGAGACAATAATTATTTTCCTATTAAATATCCACCCGATCCAATAGCGGCATGAACGGTATTATCATGGAATAAATGGTTTTCCCACTACGATCTTGTCTCCGGAATCGTCAACTTCAAACAAATGCGGAATGCGTACCGTGCGACCGTTAATATCCTTATGACTGTGAAGCGACATGACTAATTTGCCTTCAAAAGTGCGGAACAGCATTCCGTGGCCAAAGTTTGCTTTGTTGATCGGCTCCTTTTCCTGTATCCACGGACCGTCCAGTGTGCCGCTTTCTGAATAGGCAACCCCTTGTGTATAAACATCATAGATCCAGCTCGTCCACAGCATTCCCAATTTACCTGTTTGTGTACGAAATAGCCACGGGCCGTCGGTAACTTTATTGGGCCGATCCTTTCCGTCCTTCTCCTTTTCACGGCTCCACGGCGAATCGCTGGCCAAAAACAGGATCTTAGGCTCGCCGGTCGTGCCGCTCAGGTCGGGCAGGAGCTCGATTTTTTCAACCGTTCCGTTCCCGTTTTGCAACCATTCGTGACAATATACCATGTACGATTTCCCGTCTTTTTCCGTCCATAGCGTGGCGTCGAGGGTAAGTTTGCTGGCAGGCAGGTACACCGGCTCTTTCATAGGCACATACGGACCGTCGGGCTTGTCACTTACCAGCACGTGGCTTGCGCGGCGTTCCAGATCCTTCTCAACTTTGACAGCCTTATTGGTAAAAGTCGCAAAATTGTAATACTTCCCATTGACGTAATGCAGCTCGGCCGCCCACACCATCGGGTTGGGCCCCATCCACGATTTCGGGTCTGTTTCGAGCACTTTATATGGGCCGCTCCACTTTTTCAGATCTTTACTTTTCCACAACATCCCTCCCGTACCGGTCATATAATACATTTTCGTTTTCTGGTCGGCCAGGATAAACGGGTCACTGAGGCGGATCGAATCGAGCGGAATATCGGTCTTAAATTTCTGTGTGGGTTGCTGTGCAAAAACCGGTGTAAGGCAGGTAATCGCAAATAGTATGTTCAGGAATATCTTTCTCACGTTTTGTGTTTTGGTTGAAATAAATTGAAATAAAGCATTCGTAAATGCGCCGGTCAATTTACGAATGCAGCGATCGCAATCAAACAATTCACTATTATGGCTGTCTCTCGTTTACTCTGACCTCAATGTATCAGCGGGATTGGAGTTGGCTGTGCGGTAAGCCTGTACGCCGATCGTTCCCAATCCGATGAGCAGCAAAGCGCCTGCGCATTGAAAGAAAACGGCCGGACCAAGTGACACGTGGTACGTAAAAAATTGAAGAAAAAGCGCGCCCAGCAGGTAACCCAGCGGCAATGCAATAACGGACGCGATTACGATGAGCCGGACAAATCCGCCGGACAAAAGTGCCATGATCTGCGCGACACTGGCGCCCATCACTTTCCGCACACCCACTTCCTTAGTCCGCTTTTCGGTGGTGTAAGTAACCATTCCCAGCAGCCCCATTGCAGCGATCACAAAAACGATCACGACGATAACGCCGGTAAATTGCGGGTCGCCGCCGTCGGCGTAATTGTCATACATCTGCTCTTCATACCACGAAAACACAAACGATTCGTGCGGATGAAACTGCTTCCATACTTTTGAAAGTGTAGCTGCAACCCGCTTTTTGGCTGCACCGGCTGCGATTTTAAGTGACAAAATTTTGATTTCGGAAGGATCGTAGGCCAGTACAAGCGGGGCCACAGGCAGCTCGTAGCGCATAAAACAGAAATTTTTAACAACACCCGAAACTTGTACCTTACTCTCATTCAGCATAATAGTCTGCCCGATCAGATCTTTCGGATTTTTGAAACCCAGCACACTGGCTGCCCGCTCGTTAACCACCGCAAAGTGAACGGAAGTATCCGCCGAAGCTCCGGGCAAGTTCGTTCCCGCCACAAATCTGAGCTTCATATTGTCGATAAAATTGGCGTCGGCTGCGTAGATGTACGTATCCTGGGCCGGGATATCTTTACCGCCGGACCCGATCCGGCTGATCTTCGCTTTGCCTGCACTTTCATTCAATGTGGCCGAAGCCAGCCCAATCTGTTCTACGTCGGACTGCTTGCTCATTTCGTTAACGAGCAGTTTAAAATCATCGGTCAGCAGCGGGATATTCAGGATATCTTTTCGGTTAAAATTCTCATTATCAGTTGCCATATATTTAAACTGACTATTTGAAATACCTGTGAAAGTCATGAATACAAGCGCCACCACAAACTGGACCACTACCAGCGATTTCCGGAAACTGATCTTCCCCAGCCCGGCTGGCCCGATCTCTCCTTTAATAATGCGGGCCGGTTCGTAGGAAGATAAAATCCGCGCAGGCAAAATCCCTGCAAGAATGCCCGTCAGGAAGGTAAAAACTACGAATGAGATCCACAGCAGATATGTTTGGCTTACCTCAAAATGCAGCCAGCGAACATGGATGTAGGACTGCATGAACACAAGCCCGAGATAACCGATTCCAAGCGCAAGAAACGCGATCACAACCGTTTCAGTCAAAAATTGGGTCACGAGCTGCCAGCGTTTGGCGCCCGCCACTTTCCGCACGCCCACTTCCCTGCCGCGGCTCAGCGAGCGGGTTAAGGTGAGGTTAACGTAATTGAAACCTGCCAGCAAAATGACGATCAGCGGAATCAGTAACCCCGTCGCTATTTTCCAGAGCGGCTCCACGTGCGGGTTGTTCAGCAAGTTTTCCGTGTCGGGAGAAATCTCGTCAAGTAGCTGACTGCGAAACCTATGTTCTTTAATATCAGTAAATGCGACGTGCTTTTGATTGTCCTCGGCTATCTGTGCAATAGCGCGGTCGAGCTGGGTCCGGTTGCTGCCTTTTGTCAGCAATACAAAAGTATATGCATTGTAATCCAGCCAGTTATCTGTATTTATTTTTTGATTCAAATCGGTGAAACTGGCCATGGAAACGAATATATCCGACTGTAAATGCGTGGTAAATGGTTTGATGGAAGCAAAAACGCCGGTCACTGTGAAATCACCCAATTCCGGGTCCCGCAGCGACTTGCCTACGGGATCAGCATTTCCGAAAAAGCGTTCGGCCGTTTCCTGAGACAGAACTACCTGCCGCGGTTCCAGGCAGGGTTTACCCTTTGCCAGTTTGAAACCAAACAGCTCGAAATACGCCGGGTCCACGAACATCCCGCTCACGCGTAAAGTTTTGATACCGTTATTAAGGTTTCCCCCAAAGTTGCGTACCACGCGCGCCGACTTCTCGATCACACTATGGTCGCTTAACAGCTTCTCAGCCAGCGGCATAGGTGTAGAAGCCAGTGCATATTGCTTGCCGTCGTTTCCTTTAGCATTCGTCACGATCCGATATGTTCGGTCCGGGAACGGGTGGAATGTATCCTTTTCAAAGCTGCTCTGAATCTGTATCAGCTGCAAAAAGCAAAATGCCATAGCCAGTCCCAGGCCCACTATATTGATCAGCGAAAACATTTTATGTTTCCACAAATTGCGAATCGCGATTTTCAGGTAGTTTCTAAACATCGTGTTTTGCTGATTTAATAGTTTAGAAAGTATTATCTAAAAAAATATACCTTGCTGCAACTATATGTAATTCAGTAATTTATAAATACTCACAATCACTTTTCTGTCCAGAATTGAACAATGCTGTTCGTTTGCGTCAGGAGCTTTCATTACGTAATACCGGCTGAATTTTAAATTATTAATGCAACACCTGTAATTTTTCGCCTTTCCGTCGACTAATACATAAACTGTATTTCAATCAATAATATGGAAAAGCAATTTGTCGGACTTCTCAACCAAAACCGGGTGGTGCTTTACAAAATCTGCAAAATGTACTGCCCGGACGCAGAAGATCGCCGTGATCTTTTCCAGGAAATCGTTTTCCAGCTCTGGAAAGCCTTTCCCACTTTCCGCCAGGAGTCCAATGTGAATACCTGGGTTTACCGGGTAGGTATGAATACTGCTATTTCCAACTTCCGAAAAGAAAAAAAGAGGCAGTCGCCCGCTGGGTTCGCACTCCCGGATATTGCTTTCCCGGATTTTTATGAAAACGACAATAGTAACTCTGAAACCGTGTTGCTCTATCAGGCTATTGAGCAGCTTTCGGCCGTAGAAAAAGCGATCGTACTGCTATATCTGGACGAAAAAAGTTACAACGAAATGGCCGGGATCCTGGGGATCAGCAAATCGAATGTGGGCGTGAAGCTCAGCCGCATTAAGATCAAACTTGAAAAAATTGTCAAGTCACTTACATTTTAAACACCAAAAACATGAACCTGGACGACCTGAAAACAAGCTGGAATACCATCGACGCAAAACTGCAAACCACGCAACTATTGAGCGAGCAAGTTGTGCTTTCCATGATCCGAAACCAATCCAATAGCACTGTTTCCCGCGCAACCCGGAAACTCAGGAACACTACCCTATTCTTTTCTGGCCTGCTGGTGCTGTTTCTGGCCATATTGTCCGGTAATCCGTTCGACTATACGCACTGGTTTGAATATATTCCGACTGTTTTATATGCATTGTTGATTATCGCGGGGCTGCAAATTGTGATTTCTGCAAATAAAGAAATCGGCGGCGTGCCGCTGGTGAAAAGCAATCTGCGCGAAAGTCTGCAAAAGGTCATATCGATCCAGCAACGTTACCAGGTTACCATGGATAAAGTGTGGAAAATAAGCCTGGGTGCGGGTTTCCTGATCGGAATTTCGCTGCTTATCCGGAATTTTGAAGGGTATGGATTGACCAAATCCCTGCTCGTAATCGCTGCCAATGCATTGACGGTACTGGTTATGTTCGGGATAGCCAAATATATTTTCAGCCAGTTCCCCGACCGGACTTTAACAGACCTGCAAATGCACCTGACCGAGCTCGACGAACTGGGGCAGTAAGCGCATAATGTATTTTCGGGACGGATTGGCAACAGTAGTTTAGGTGGGTATCCGTATTTTTTGATCAAAACCAATCCTATTCGTGCTGATGATAAAGAATATATTCGATCGGTACAGTCAACTCCTGTTCTACGGATTTTGTCTTTCGATACTGCTGTTTTTGCTCAAATGGCTGGAATGGAAGTTCCTGATCATTGAAAATTCGCTCGATATTTACATTGGACTGATCGCCCTGTTCTTTACAATGCTTGGGGTCTGGGTAGCGAAGCAGTTGACCGGGCAGAAGATCAAAACCATTATCGTCGAAAAAACAGTCGAGCGGACCATTCATGAACCTACCGACGCCATCGCCATGGAGCAGTTCAACCTGACGCCGCGGGAGCGCGATGTACTAATGCTTATTCTGCTTGGAAAAAGCAATATGGAGATCGCTGAGCAACTTTTTCTTTCGATCAGTACAGTGAAAACGCACGTATCGAATGTATTCGTAAAAATGGAGGTTAAAAGCCGGACGCAGGTGATGGAAAAAGCCAAGCGACTGAGGATCATGGCCTATTAAAGTTGGGACTTTAGTATGAAATTGGCTGGCAGGATCAAAATTGGCACTAAAGTATGAGCTGCGAAAAAGGCAGGTGACCTAGTTTTACCGGAAAGCTAACCAACGAAAGACTATGAAAAAATACGTTCTGATTTACGGCCTGATCATGGGCACGATCCTATGTGTCAATGCGCTTTACCAGGTCAATCTATGCTACACCAATCCCGATTTCCAGAGCAACGATGTACTTGGGTACACTGCGCTGATCGTGATTTTTTCACTTATTTTCTTTGGGATCAGAAATTACCGGAACAAGCAGCTTGACGGTGTGATCACATTTGGAAAAGCATTCAAAATGGGCGCGATCATCGCGTTTACGAGTGCTACCATGTATGTGGTGGTGTGGCTGTTCTATTACTATCTCGTGGTTCCCGATTTCCTCGACCATTATATCCCGCATGTACTTAAAGAAGCGTCGCGGAACGGCGCTACGCAGGCAGAACTCGCTCAGAAAACCACTGAAATGAAACAGTTTGAGGAAATGTACCAGAACCCGGCTTTTGTCGTGCTTACTACTTATGCGGAAGTGCTGCCGATAGGGCTGGTAGTCGCATTCATCAGCTCCCTGATCTTGAAAAGCAAGTCGGGCCGCAGTGAGGCAAGCGCCAATAATTTTGCTTGATAATGTGACCGCAACTTACGTTCTTGGTCGTTCCAACGCAATCTGACCACATTTCCGCATGATCCGGCACTATCTCCTTCTGAGCATCTGTTTTTTGTTTTCGCTCATCGCCACAGCACAAACTGCGCCGAAAGGCTTTGTGGCCGATGATATCAGTATCGTGAAGGTAGCCGACCACGTGTATCAGCATATTACTTATTTCAATTCCGAAACTTTCGGAAAAGTATCCTGCAACGGAATGATCGTTTTCGACAAAGGTGAGGCCATTATTTTCGACACGCCGGTTAGCGATTCTACCTCGGCGGTATTGCTCGGCTGGCTGGCAGATAGTCTGAAATGCAAGGTTAAAGCGGTGATCGCGACGCACTTTCATGAAGATTGTGTTGCAGGTTTAAATGAATTTCACCGCCGCGGCATTCCTTCTTATGCGAGTAACAAAACCATCGCATCGGCCAGGCTTGCCAAATTTCCGGTACCTCAGAAAGGCTTTGACGGAAACCTGACGTTGAAAGTGGGGAAAAGAAATGTGGAAACCGCATTTGTTGGGGAAGGCCACACCAAAGACAACGTGGTGGGCTACTTCCCGAGTGAAAATGCAATGTTCGGCGGCTGCCTGATCAAAGAATTGGACGCAACAAAAGGCAACCTGGCGGATGCAAATGTAGATGCCTGGCCCGCCACCGTCACCAGGCTGAAAGCCAAATATCCGGATACCCGCATTGTAATTCCCGGCCATGGAAAGATTGGAGACGTGGCGCTGCTGGATTATACAATCAGGCTTTTTGAGAAGAAATAACACCTAACCTGGCAGACTATACGCCGCTAACCATTTGTATAGTGGTCGATTGTGCACAGGCGGGGCTTTTATTTTGTTTTCCTGATAAGTCTGTAACTCAGGTTGCGGACAGTTATCTAAACAAGGAAAGCAAGATCATGGAAACTTCAATTTTGAAAAGAAAGCTAGTTAATATCAAAAGTCCCGCAGCTCACCGTGGATTTCTCGGACCCGATCACACGGCCCGTGCGGTGATTCAGAATGAATTCAAGGACAGTGACCCGTTTATCATATTGATGGATGACTTTTTGGATAAAAAAGATACTGAGCCAGTCGGCGGCCCACATCCGCATGCCGGTTTTGAAACAGTATCCCTGCTGTTGGAAGGCGAGATTGGGGATGAGGCCCACATGATGCGAGCCGGTGATTTTCAGATCATGACAGCCGGCAGCGGCATTGTGCATACTGAATCCATTGAAAAGGAATCGAGAATGCGACTATTGCAAATGTGGCTGAACCTGCCTAAAAAAGATCGCTGGGCTACACCGAGGGTGCAGGATATTGCACTGGGAAGTGTTCCGAAAATCGTTGATAACGGACTGGAAATCAGACTATACAGTGGGGAGTTGGCTGGCATGAAATCGCCGATACAAAATCACACGCCGCTGATCGTCGCAGAAATTCATTTGCAACCCGGCGCAGAAACGCGGCAGCAGTTGAATGCTTCCTACAATGCATTTCTTTATGTGGTAGAAGGAAGTGTGGAGGTGGGTGACGCGCGGGAAACTTTAACCGAAAACCAGATCGGCTGGCTCAGCAAGTCGACCGAAGTGGGGGAAAGTGAGCTGGTACTTGCAGGCGGAAGTTCGGGTGGAAAAGTGGTATTGTACGCCGCAGAGCCACAAAATCATCCTATTGTTTCATACGGGCCGTTTATTGCAGACCGGGAAGACGAGATCAAAGACCTGTACCGTGATTTCCGTCAGGGCAAGATCGGGCACGTTTCGGAACTACCAGCGGCGCAACGGTTCAGTTATTAGTATTTGAGTAAATTTTGGGAATTAGATAGAATGCGAAAAAGCCTCCTGCGAATATGCACGGGGGCTTTTTTAGTAAATATTCGGAAATATATTAGCTTGAAGTTAGTAAGCTATTCATTTCCTGCCATTCGTAAATCTTCACTTTCTCTTTCGGATTTTTAGCAGCGATCAGCATAGCACGCGCTACGTCGGCACCTTCAATTCCTTTGAATTTCTTCATCGGCCCCACTAAAAGCGGGTTAATAACAGAGAATATGCTCATGAAAGTTTTTTCCATCGGGCGGCTTTCCTTCCGGTTTCCCATGATCATCGATGGCCTGAAAATATAGGTATGGTCCATATTAAGCGCGATAATATCCCGCTCAGTCTCTCCCTTCGTCCGGACGTAAAATACAGATGAATTTGCATTGGCGCCTATTGCAGTGACTACAAAGACTGATTTTGCTCCGTTCTGTTTGGCCAGCTTTGCTGCGCGCACGGGATAATCGTGATCAACCTGATAATAGATCTTTTCGTCAGGGGTATTCTTCCGGGTTGTACCCAGCGCAATGAAAACGTCGTCGCCAATTAAATCCGACCGCATTGCGGGCAGCGAATTGAAATCTCCGATCAGCGTTTTGAGTTTGGTGTGAGTTACACCAAGATCTTTACGAACTACAATAGTTACTTGCTGGTATGTGGGATCATTCAGAAGTTCTTCCAGAAGAAAAGATCCGATGAAGCCGCTGGCTCCGAACAAAATGGCATTTTTTGGTTCCATAAGTTACAATCATCAGATCGTTTTTCTGCTCCGGCCGGGAACAATATTGAATGCAATTATGACAAACGAACTGAATATAGCGGCTTCATAATGCGTGGCCTTTTACCTGCCTTTTGCATAGAAGCGGAGGAACTGTTACGCTGAAATGGGTTAGTACTTTCTTCGAATGAACTTAGGTCGTCGAATAGGTCCTGATGGTTTTTTGCTGATGATTTCATGTTGTTAAGGTTTTTATTATTGATGATATGTAACTGATGGAATAAAATCCGTGCCAGAAGCGATTGTGTGGTTATTATTTGTGTGGAATTCGAAATAACTGTTTAGGTGCTCCCTCAGCTAACTAACATGGTATCAGACGGAAAGCTCAGCAAAAAGCAGGATCCATTGGTGGAAACAATATCAAGCTTCCCGTTGATTTGTCTGGTCAGTGAAGCAATCAGGCGCTTCCCGAAAGAGGGTTCGCTCGGTTTTTGCCAACTCGCCATATCAATCCCGGTTCCGTTGTCTTTGATTTCAAGGTAGATCTGATCTTCCTGCCAGAGCCTGATACTCAGCTGTGGTGCAGAAATACCTTTATAAGCATGTTTAAATGCATTGGTAATGAGCTCATTGACGATCAGGCCCAGCGGCACGGCCATTTTCAGGTCAACCACGATGGGCTCAATATTACTTTTCAGATCAAATTCCTCATCATACCCAAAAGACAGCATTAATCCCTTCGCGAGATCGCTGATATATTGCTGCATACTAACTCCTGTAACATTCGCAGTTTGATATAACTGCTGGTGGATCAGCGACATCGCTTCCACGCGCTGTTGTCCTTCCATCACTGCCTGAACCGCCTTTTCGTCTTCCAGCCTGCTCGCCTGCAAGGACAACAGGCTCGAAACGATCGCCAGGTTATTCTTCACGCGGTGGTGCAATTCCTGCATCAGTTCTTTAAGTTGTGTGGATTGAGTGCTGATCTGCTTATTTGCTTCCGACAGTGTAGCATTGGTTTTCCCCAGCTGCTTATTCCCGCGCTGAATAATACTGTATTGCCACAATGCAAGGCCCAGAAGCAACATTAAGAGCGACACACCACCGTAAAGCCACCACAACTGGCGCTTCTTTTCCAGATTTTCCTCGTCCAGTCGCTCTATCCGCTGCTGGTTTTCTTTGGACTGAAAACGTGTTTCCGCTTCGATCAGCTGCCGGCTTTTATCTGAATTAAATACGCTGTCACGGTACACGATCCACTTTTTCTGGTAGTCAAAAGCTTGCTGGTAATTACCTTTTTTCTCATAAATACTGGTCAGCAGCTCGTAGATGTACATATAATCATTTATCCGCTGCGGGCTCGTTTTCGCCATTTCGACCGCCTTGTTTACATATTGTTCGGCTTCATCCGGCTTGCCCATTAGCAGTAGCGTGTTTGGTAAATTGATGTATACCATTTTTTCCATGAACTGATCCGACTGCTTTTTGGCAAAATCGAGCGACTGCATGTAGGTATCGTAAGATTCGCGGTACCTGCCTGCATTTTTTAAAATAATACCCCTGTTAAAAAGGGTTGAAGAGTAGTCCAGATCCAGTTTTTTATATATCTGAATTGCCTTGCTATTATATGCGAGAGCCCCGTTGTAATTTTTTCGTATATCCTCCACCGTCGCGAAATCCGTATAAAGGTTCGCGGCTTCGTCTTCAAGGTTATTATCCTGTGCGAGCTTCAAGGCCCTTCGGAAATAATGTTCCGCCAGTTTCAGATCTTTGATGTGAATATAAATACCCCCAATTCTTTGCAGTGACCTGATCTCCCTTTTCACATTTCCCTGCGCCTGGAATATCACCTGCGCCTTCTGATAATTCTCAACTGCCGACATCGAATTGCTTTGCGTTTGGTCCATATAGGCCATTAACATATAGGTCCGCCCCTCCCAGATCGGCTTATGGTCGTCCTGCGCCAGTTTGATCATTTCAACGATTGCGCTATCCACATGTCCAAACCGCCCCAGGTCGACCATATCATAGCTGTAATCATTCAGCTTTTCAAACCGGACCGAGTCTGGCTGATCACTGAGTTGTTCTGAGAATGCTAAAAAGGAAATTTTTGGGTTAGTCTGCGCACAAGCAATCAAATCAACAGCGAGCAGGGTTATCAGGAGTAAATATCGTTTCATGAAAGCAAATAATAAGGAAGGCAAAGAGAGCTGATAGTCAAAACTAATGCAACCGCTGGTTCTACCCAAACCAGTATTAAGCGAAAAGCCGGACTGATTGTTAGTCCGGCTTTTAAAACTACAAATTGGTCTGGCTTAGTAGCCGAGTGCTAGGCGGATTGCTTGCTCAACAGGCGAATAATTTGCTGTCGTTCCGGAAATCGTGAGCTGACTTTTCAATACCAGCGGAGGCTGCGCCATGAATTTGGGATTGGTACCCTGATGCCGCTGCGCGGCGTGAACAAGAAAAGGGTGGCATAGGTAAACGGTACCAGCCGCGCCCGTTGCGAGTACTTCCTCCCGCGCCGGCAAGGAATCCAGCCTGGAAGCTACTTCCATGAAAGTGAGTCCGCGATCGCCCTCGGGCTCTAACACCCGGGCGACATCTAAATGTGACCCTATTCGGATGCGGGTAGGTGCATCGTTTTCGGCCACATCGGAATACAGGAACAACATCAGCAAACCTCTCCCTTTTGAAAACAGGTTTATACGCCAGTCAAAAAAATTGCCTGGATTGTCGCCCGCGAAGCTTGCATCCACGTGCCAGCCGTCGTCACCCGGCGGTTCATTGGAAGGGAACCTGACCGGAAAGGTGCCCATACTCAATTGCGGAAGCCATTTATCAGCACCAACCAGCTGGTCAAATGCGCTGATAAGTATTCCCGTGTTGGCCGATTTGCGAAATGGTTCCTGCGCATACATACCCAGCCTGATTACCGGCCTGGTCCAGGTGGAGCGGTCGTGGGTATCACAACCCAGGTCTTTCCATAAAATATCCCTGGCCGTAGCGGCAATATCTGCTGAAAAAGCATTGTCCAGCCTTACAAAGCCATTATTGATAAAGTCAGTTATTTGCTTATTATTAAATGGTCCTTCCATAATTGTATAGATAAACGGGATCGGAAAACAGTGCGCAGTGGCGGTGTTCTCGGATCATTTGAAGAAAAATACAGGCAATACAATGCTGACCTTTTCTAAAAAGGAAGCTCGTCGGGAGACGATGGAAGTGCTATTAGAGTGTTGGAGTCATCCTCATAACTGCTAAAATAATATGCTTCATCGAAAATTCCTGCCGGAAGGAAAAATTTCTGTTTGTACATCCTTCCTCACCTGCGTTCGCTTATTGATCGCCTGAGAAACGTATTCATCTTTTTCATCAGCGCGGGAAAGGGTAAGTATATCCGGATTTTCGGTTTCAATGGCAGTGAGTTTTTTAAGTAAAACAGACAAATCATAACATTTCTGAACAATTACGTGGGTAACATCCCCTTCTCTTTGCAGCCGGCCTTCTACCATTAAGAGCTTCGCCCGCAGCACTTCCTTCCTGTATGTTTCAAAAAGCTTTTCAAAAACCACCAGGTTTGCATAGCCCGTTTCGTCTTCAATGGTAATAAAACAAACGCCCCCCGCCGTGCCCGGTCGCTGCCGCACGAGTACCAGCCCCGCCACTTTTACCGGCCGGTTGTTCCCGATCAGTTCCAGATCGTTGGTGGAATAAATGCCGCGCTCCTTTAATTTTTCCCGCACAAAACTGACAGGATGCGCTTTTAAAGACAGCGAAGTAGACGCATAATCCTGCACCACGTGCTCAGAAGCGGTCATAAATGGCAACTGAACCTGAGGCTCGGTGGCGCTGGGCGATGGTTGGCCTTCAAATAAACCAATAGGCCGGTCGCTCAATGCAGTCACCTCCCAGAGCGCCTGCCGCCTGTCCAGCCCCATAGACCTGAATGCATCCGCATCGGCAAGTCGCTCCAACGCAGCCTGCGACACGCCCGCTTCGCGCAGGTGGTGTACGCTGGTGTACGGTTTTTTTCTACCCGCAATTAATGCCTGAATATCATCTTCCCGCATTCCTTTTACCTGCCTGAAACCCAGCCGGATCGGACAGTACTTCCCTGTTTTTTCTTCTAAAAGATTATCCCATTGAGAGTGATTTATATCCACCGGCCGCACTTCCACATCGTGTTTCCGGGCGTCGATGATGATCTGGGCGGGTTGGTAAAATCCCATTGGCATACTGTTCAAGAGTGCGGTAGCGAAAACATCGGGATAGTGACATTTGAGATAACAGGAAACGTAAACGAGCAATGCAAAACTGGCTGCGTGACTTTCAGGAAAACCATAGCTGCCGAAACCTTCGAGTTGTTTGAAAATCCGTCTGGCAAATTCTTCGGTATAGCCTCTTGCCGTCATCCCTTCGACCAGCTTTTTCTCAAACCGTTCTACCATTCCTTTTACTTTGAAAGTCGCCATACTCCGCCTCAGCTCATCGGCTTCAGTAGGTGTAAAACCGGCCGCAACAATTGCGATCTTCATTGCCTGCTCCTGAAAAAGAGGTACTCCCAGTGTTCTTTTCAATATCTCTTCCAGTTCGGGAGTAGGGTATTCAACTGGTTCTTCCCCATTTCTGCGGCGCAAATAAGGATGCACCATATCTCCCTGAATCGGTCCTGGACGCACAATTGCAACTTCAATAACCAAGTCGTAAAATATGCGCGGCTTCAATCTCGGCAGCATCGATTGCTGGGCGCGGCTTTCGATCTGAAAAACTCCGATGGTATCTGCCTTACAAATCATATCGTACACTCGCGTATCATCTTGCGGAACATTCGCCAGTGTATATTCTCTATTATAATGTTGTTTGGCCAAATCAAATGCCTTGCGAATACAGGTGAGCATTCCCAGGGCGAGCACATCGATTTTCAAAAACCCAAGTGTATCAATATCGTCCTTGTTCCATTCAATGCAGGTCCGGTCTTCCATTCTTGCATTCAAAATCGGGCATAGATCTGACAATTTGCCTTGTGTGATCACAAACCCGCCGGTATGCTGGCCTAGTTGACGCGGGAAGCCCATATATTGTTTGGTGAGATCAAGGATTTTGAGCAAATGCGGATCTTTTGGATTAAAGCCCTGTTCGGCCACACGTTTTCCTTCAAACCATTCATTTGTAAACTCCCAGATGGAACTGGAAAGTCTGTTAATCGCATCGAGCGACATGCCCATTACTTTCGCCACATCCCTAATCGCCCCGCGCTGGTGTACCTGCGTGACCGTTGCCACAATTCCGGCGCGGTCCCTGCCGTATTTTTGATATATATACTGAATCACTTCCTCCCGCCGCTCATGTTCAAAATCCACGTCAATATCCGGCGGCTCATTTCTGGCCGAAGAAATAAAGCGTTCAAAAAGCAGATCGATTTCCATTGGGTTCACCGAAGTAATGCCCAGACAATAGCAAATCGTAGAATTAGCCGCCGATCCCCTCCCCTGACACAGTATTTTCTGTTCTTTGGCAAACCTGACAATATCGTAAACAGTAAGAAAATAAGGCGCATAGTCCATTTCTTTAATGAAAACCATTTCATGCTCGATCGCAGTTCTGACCTTCTCTGGAATACCTTCGGGATAGCGTTCATTTGCCCCCTGCCACGTTAAATGCGCCAGTTCTTCCAGCGGCGAGCGGCCTACATTTGTGATCTCTTCGGGATAAACATATTGGAGTGAATCGAGTGAAAAGCGGCAGGCATCTGCTATTTCCTGGGTTCGTTTAATGGCGTCGGGGTACCATGCGAAGAGCCGCTGCATTTCTTCTTCGTCCTTTAAAAACCGCTCGCCATTTTGATACAACTTAAAACCTGCATTATATATGGTACATTTTTCGCGGATGCAAGTCAGTACGTCCTGCAATTCCCTGCGTTGCGGATGGTGATAGTATACATCATTGGTAGCCACCATTGGAATCGAAAATTCCTCTGCTAACTGTGAAATCCGGTACATTCTCTTAGTATCGTCGCCCTGGTAAGTCCGCGTGGCGGCGATATACAATTCATTGCCAAGATTCTTTTTGTAGTCTTTTAATGCTCTTCTGAACTCCGGTTCAAAGTCAAACTGCTCGTTCAAAGTAGCAGGTGGTGCCACGATGAATTTGATTCCCTTTGCATATTGATACACATCTTTTCTATACAAATGACATTGCCCTTTCTCAGTACGTATATTTCCTTCCGTTAGCAATGCAGAAAGTCGGGAATAGGCACTTTTGTTAGTCGGGTAAGCCAGCAAACTGGGTCCGTCGAGCAAGTCGAGCCGGCAGGCGGGAATAATTTTGATCCCTTTCAATTTTTTGGCAGCAGCAAATGCCCGAACTACACCAGCCAGCGTATTACGATCGGTGATCGCGATTTTTTTATACTTGTATTCAAAAGCCTGCGCAACCAGTTCTTCCGGGTGCGAGCCTCCCCGCAGGAAGCTGAAATTACTCGTGACTTGTAGCTCGGTATACATCAGACAAAAAAACCGTGAATGAACCAAATCCGCTTTTGCTCGTCATAGTGCCCTAGCCGGAAGATCCAGTAACGCGCACCTTCCTGATCTTCAACGCAATAATAGTCCCGATGCTCGCCTTCTTCAAGCCACCATTCACTTTCTATCCGCTCAGGTCCATCTGCTTTTCTGATCATGTGCACCTTGCCTTTGTAGTTAAAGAGTATGGGTGGATAATCGGGCAACAGCGCCGATACAAACACTTTTTCGGGCAATGCCAGTAACTGTACCGGGCGGACACGATCTGTGCGCCAGTCAGTTAACAGCACATCTTTCAAAGAAGCCGCCTCACTAACCGACCTTTCCGGCCAGTAATGTTCAGCTGGTAAAAAGCGGTGAATTACCTGCATTCCTGCCCTACCCGCAAGCCTGTCCAGCAACTCCATTAAGGTAACCCGGTCATTTTCCCCGGCAAAGTTCCAGATCGACTCCTGAACCGGATCAACGTCCTCTACCTCAGTAGCTTCCATCACAAACAGTTCAATACCCAGTCCTGGTTTTATTGTCTGGATTTTGAGTTCAAAAAGTTTGAAAAGGTGCTCTCTGTGATTAGAGGGGCTGCTTGTTACTATTTCAATCTGTACAATTTTTCCATCTACACGATAACCTTTAAATATTGCCTTTCTTAAACCTTTACCTTCCTTCAAAAAGCGTAAACAAAGCTTTTTCAGAAGAATTTTCAATGCAATTGCGATCCCCGTTGCAGTAACGATCGGCTCCATGCAGGGGAGCCTTTCCTGATAGGGTACGAGCGGTTGAAATGGCTCTATGATTTCCAGTGTATGCCCCGTCGACTGATCCAGCCTATCTAACAGCTGCTGCCCAAAACGCCTCCTGAGCACAGAACGGGGCATATTGATAAAATTGCGGATCTGATATAAACCCAGTTTTTGCAGCTTTTCAATGATCGCGGGTTCAATCCGCAATGCAGCGGGCGGCAGGTTGAGCAATGCATTCGCCTGATGATCAGGAGGTACTATCGACAAATTCGCTCCGAAATGTGCTACCGCCCAAGCCGCCCCGATCGTGTCCGCAATACCCGCCCGAACCTGGTACCCCAACTTAGCAAGTTTAGCGACTATTTCCGCCAGGTAACTCTCCTCGCCGTTCCATAAATGGGTGCAGCCGGTAATGTTAAGAATCAGACCATCGGGCGGATCAACTGCCACGATCGGCGAATAGCGAATGCACCATTCCGCAAGACTTGTTAAAAGCGTCGCTATTTCCTCAGGATTTTCGTTGATCACTTCCAGGTCCGGAAATAGCGCTCTCGCATCAGCCACCACCATTCCGTGCTCAATTCCATTCTCCTGCGCCTGTTGGCTCGCTGCTTTTACCACCATCCTGTTCCGATCCGGCGCAACCAGTACAAACTGACTGTCTTTCAGCTCAGGCCGCCTGATTGTTTCCCAATCGGTCGCCAAATGCCGGAACCATATGTTAGCGAAGCGCGAGAGCATATTTTAAGTCATTTAAAAAGTTAACTAATTGTAGATGAATATATTATATATTTAATGATACTTTTAATATCAATAAATTGATTACAATAATATCAAATTGCTTGCATTAGTGCAATCTTTTTTTGAAGTTTGAGCTCGATAAAATTATTCTATACACCTAAAAAGAAAGCACTATGACGACAGACCAAAAACCGTCACTTTTTAAAGAAATCAGGAAATCCGACGAGAACGGAAACGAGTATTGGAGCGCCCGGGATCTGGCAAAAATCCTAGAATATATCGAGTATCGAAACTTCAAACCGGTAATTGAAAAAGCGAAAGAAGCATGTAAAAACAGCGAACAGAGCGTTTCAGATCATTTCGTTCATTTGCACGAAATGATCGAGCTAGGCAAAGGCGCAAAACGGAAAAGTGATAATACGAAACTTTCTCGCTACGCCTGCTACCTGATCGTTCAGAATGCCGATCCCTCCAAGGAGGTTGTCGCGCTGGGCCAAACGTACTTTGCAGTACAAACACGCTTACAGGAAATCCAACAGATGGAGGAATTCAACAATCTTCCAGGAGAAAATGAAAAGCGGCTGTTCTTACGAGGCGAGGTAACAAGGCATAATCTGTTGCTTGCCGACGCTGCCCGCATTGCCGGTGTTGTTGAACCAATTGATTATGCCATTTTCCAAAACCACGGTTATATGGGATTGTACGGCGGACTGGATGCAAAAGCAATACATGAAAGGAAGGAGCTTAAAAAAAGTCAGCACATTCTCGATCACATGGGAAGCTCCGAACTTGCCGCAAACCTTTTCCGCACCACACAAACGGACGATAAGTTGCGGAGAGAAAAAATTACAGGTAAGCAAAAAGCGAATCAAACGCATTTTGAAGTAGGGGCGAAAGTGCGGCAGACGATCCAGGAACTGGGTGGTACCATGCCGGAAAACCTGCCGAATGCAGGGAGTATCAAAAGACTTTCAAAGGCCAACGACATCAGGCGGATCAGGAAAAAGTAGTTACTACAAAAAGGAACGGGGAGATGGAACAGTTTAAATTATTCAACGATAGGGAGCACCTTTCGCTTCCGCAACACTTAATGGATTACGTGCCGGACTTTTTCGATAAAAAATCCAGCGACCTTTATTTGAAAATTTTCGTACTGTCCATTCCCTGGCAGCAAACGAAAGTGGTGATGTATGAAAAAGAAGTACTCACTCCGCGACTTTCAGCATGGTTTGGAGATCGGCCGATGGTAAAAGGAGACAAACGGCCACCTATTGCGTGGACAGAAGAACTATGGGAGATCAAAACACGGGTGGAAGCATTTACGGGTATGAATTTCAATGGGGTACTGCTCAATTATTACCGAAACGAAAAAGACTCCGTCGCCTGGCATAGCGACAAGGATACGATCCCTGGTATGGCCACAGAAATCGCTTCGGTAAGCTTCGGACAAGCGCGGAATTTTGATTTCCGGAACAAGAAAGATCACCGTCAACAATATTCGCTCGAACTGGAAAATGGTTCTTTGCTGCTGATGAAAGGCGATTTGCAAAGATTCTGGGAACACCGCGTTGCGAAATCGACCAAACCGATGAATGCGAGGATCAATCTAACCTTCCGGAAAATTTCGCACTAATGATATTACGTCGCTACGCGACTTGGGCTGGGGTTGGAGGGATTGTGCTTTAATTGGAATTTTTGTGACTTGGGTTTTTGTTGATTTTTGCGTGAATTTGTATTAGAGCTGACAGCCAAAAGCTAACAGCTAACACCTAACACCTAACACCAACCAACCATGATCCAGATAACTCAATTCGTTTATGTCCTTGATGGAATGGAGGAGCTGTTTCATGAGTTTGAGGCGCGGGTTTTGCCTTTGCTGGAACGGCATGGCGGCAAGTTGTTGATGCGGATCAGGCCTCATGCTAGTCATTTCATTGCCGGCGAACTTGATCCTCCTTATGAAATTCATTTGGTCAGCTTCGAAAGTGAGGCTGGTTTACAGGCTTATGGAAATGATGAAGAGCGACAAAAATGGCTTGGCTTGAAAGACAAATCTGTAACAAGTGTAATCATGGTGAAAGGTTAAAATCTCACTGGCGTGATAATTTAGACACTTGGCTTTTTTACACTTACAATAAGCCAAATGCCCAAAAAGAACCCTGAACATGCGCGGATTGAGGATTATGGATTGATTGGAAATCTGAAAACCGTTGCGCTTGTTTCCGTACAAGGCTCTATCGATTTTATGTGTTATCCTGCCTTCGATTCGCCGAGCGTTTTTGCAAAATTATTGGATAATAAAACCGGCGGCAGCTTTGCTATTTTTCCACAAATGGATGGGTACAATACCAAGCAGCTTTACCTTCCGGCTACGGCAGTTTTGCTCACCCGGTTTTTTTCGGAAGAAGGCATTGCGGAAGTAACCGACTATATGCCGGTGAACGACCAAATGGACAAGTCCAATGCGATTGTGCGGCAGGTCAAAACTGTTCGGGGGAATATCACTTTTCAGGCGAGTTGTGAGCCAGCTTTTGATTATGCAAGTGCCTCTCATACCACTGAGCTGCGTGACGAATGCGTTTATTTTAATGCAGATGATGAAGACGGAACGGTAATGCGCCTGATCTCCGATGTTCCTTTGCAGATCAAAAAAAATGCAGGTTATGCCGAGTTTACACTGAAACAGGGCAAAACGGCTTACCTGGTTTTGGAATGTGGTAAAAATCAGGTCGAGGGTGAGAATCCGATTGAGGCTTATAAGGAAAAAACTTACCAGGAAACAGTAGACTTTTGGCGGAACTGGTCTAAAAAAACAACTTATAAAGGTCGCTGGACCAGCACGGTAAACCGCTCCGCGATCACGCTCAAACTGCTCACTTCGCGGGAGAAGGGTTCTATGGTCGCGGCTCCTACGTTCAGCTTACCCGAGGAGATCGGCGGCGAGCGGAACTGGGATTATCGGTTTATGTGGATCAGGGATGCGGCGTTTACGATGTACGCGTTTCTCCGGCTCGGGTATACCGATGAAGCCACGGCATTTCTGGAATGGATCCACGACCGCTGTCAGGAAGATAAGCTTTACCTGATGTACACCATCGACGGCGGGCATGATATGGAGGAAAAGGAGCTGGAAAATTTAAGTGGTTTTCAAAATTCGAAACCTGTCAGGATCGGGAACGGCGCGCAGGGACAGTATCAGCTTGATATTTACGGGGAGCTGATCGACACCATTTACATTTATAACAAGCAGCATTCGCCGATCACTTTTGAATTTTGGGAAACCATTGTGAAACAGGTGAATGTGGTGACCAAGAAATGGAAAACCGCCGATCACGGAATTTGGGAAATCCGGAATACGGAAAAACATTTTCTGCACAGCCGGCTGATGTGCTGGGTGGCCATGGACCGCGCGATCAAAATTGGCCTGCACCGTTCATTTCCTTTTCCCGAAAATGACTGGAAAAAAGTGCGTGACGATATTTACACGGATATTTATGAAAATTTCTGGGACGATGAAATCGGTGCCTGGGTACAGCATAAAGGCGCCAAAACCGTTGACGCCAGCGTCTTACTGATGTCGCTCATGCATTTTATCTCCCCCCACGAACCGCGCTGGTTGTCGACTTTGAAAGTCGTGGAAGAACAACTGGGCGTGGACGTACTTTTGTACCGCTACAAAAATGGCGAAACCTCATTCGACGGACTGGAAGGGGAAGAAGGTACATTTAATATGTGCTCGTTTTGGTACATTGAGTCCCTGGCCAAGAGCGGGGAAGTGGCGAAAGCGCTTGATAGTTTCGAAAAAATGATCGGTTACGCCAATCACCTGGGCCTGTTCAGTGAGCAGATCGGGCATAAGGCTGAACACCTGGGCAACTTTCCGCAAGCATTCACACATTTAGCGCTGATCAGTGCAGCCTTAGAGATTGACAAGCAACTGGAAAGGCAGTAATGCAGAATGAAGTCAAGCAAAAACACAGGACAAAAAAATGCCGTCAGGCATAAAACATCGGTAAGAGTACCCCAGCGCGCAAACTGAGATGTCGCCAATGCCGTTAGGCATGTAACAGCAAAGAGAACGTTACATCCCTACGGGATTTTTGCATCCTACTCTTCACCGGCGTCTACCGATGTTTTGCCGCTCTGCGGCTTTTTGAATGGGAACTTCACGTAGTGGCTGACTAGTAAAAATAAAAGCCAGGCGATCTTTGCGGATTGCCTGGCTTCGTTTTCAAGATAAAATGATTAAATCCCCTCCTACTTTTTCATTTCCCCGATCCGCTGGAAGAAAAATACCAGCTCTTTGAAGGAAGCAAAAATCTCGCTCGCGCGGAGGTTATGGCCGAGCTCGTGCTGCGCTACCATGTAGCCACTGTAAATGTCCCAAAGGTCATTGACCCAGGTGGTTGTGTTACTCTGACTGAGCAACTCTGCGACTTCCCGGCCGTAAGCCAGGTGCCTCGAATCCAGGGATTCGTCGGAATTTGGTTGTGTTTGCATAGTGACACTAAGTTTTAGGATGATTTAAAATCCCCTGCCTTAGGTGTCCTAACGCCAGTGTCAGCGTTCGGGGGACTTTCGCCGATCCCACACCTTAGCAGGGAAAAACTTTCGAGATTTCTCATAATGGACACTTGTTTATAGGAGTTCGAAGGTTCGGAAGAAATTTGGAGAAATGCAAATTGGGGTAGAGGGAGATTTTTTACCAAGGGGACAAAAATTTTGAGTGAATGTGAAGTATTTACCGCTTAATAAGTAATTAATAGAATTACTTCCGTTTGATAAATAAATTGGGTTTTTTGGAGAAAAATTTAACCCTCCAAGTGTCATGCTCTACCATATCTATATTCCTAAGAATTGACTTATCATACTCGTTGAAATAGCTTAGGACTTACTGTTTTCTCCTTCACCCTCTAATTCCTTTGTAACACCTGACGCGAAGACAGGTAAAATTATATGGCACGAAGAAACCTATACATTCCAGAAGAAGTAAAATTGAGTATTCGAGAACATCTCTCAGAACGATGTGACTTAGCCCTAGATGGATTTATCTCGGCCAGTGAGGAAGAGGATACATTAACAGGAGATTTAGGAGCTTCCCTAAGAATAAAAAATCAGCATGTTTTTGTTGAAAGAAGTATCGCAGAAATTCCTGGAACCTGGACTTGGGGTATAAACTACGTTAAATTTAGAGGACGCGGACCAGGCGCTACTGAAAATGTACTTGGTGCAGATGGGCTCTTTGAATTGTCCCTTAAAGTAGGGAATAGAATTGAAAAAAAATCAATACTATTCCAATCTAAAATTGACTGGCGAGATGACCCTAATCTACTAAAACAAGCCATTAAATTGACTACTTGGCGAGAAGCAGCATTTATTTTGAACTTTACCGCTAGCAAGTTCGAAGCCATTGATTTGGATTCCGTAATCGCCTCGCGAGGAAAAAGATCTGCCAGTATCCGGTCTACTAACTTAGATGAGTACATTGGATCGAATTTTTTGGATTGCATCGTTGGAGACGTCGATCTAGGATACGATGCAACTTCCCGAAAACTTATTTGGCGAGCTAAAAACGGAGAAACTGTTGCGATCAAGTTTTCAATTCCTCAGCGAATAAAAATTCAGATATCCGCTCCAAATAGAATTCATGGAAATAATCTTAACTATAACAAAGAAATTGGAGTAGATGAAATTCATAATTATCGAATGGATGCATCAGAAGAAGAAATTCTTTCCCTAAGTGAAGGATACTCTGCAAAGGATATTCGAAAAGCATTGGCCACGCAAGCACTTGCATATCATCCCGATAAACAATCCTTTTCTGATGCGCTAACTGAAAATCTCATGAAAAGACGGATGCAAGAAATCAATGAGGCTAATGAATTGTTAAAAATAAAGATAAAGCGAAACAATCGCTAAAATCTACATTAATCTTGAAGGCCTCGCTCGCGAAATAGAAAGTCAACCAAGTTCCTCTATTTTTTACTTATATAATTAACATGGAAGAAAGTAATGATAAATTAAGAATATCACAAGCTAAAAATTACGACATTCAGTTACGCGACTTTGAGAACGGATTAGTGAACTTTTTATCTCAGCATAACCTACCGTCAGATGGCATTTTTGTGAATGTTCCCGAACGCCTAAATGTGTTCAGAAATTTAGACGGCGTGATTGAACAAATTAATATCAAAGAGAAGGAGCAATCTCTATACTTGTCAAAATTTATTGCGGCAGTCGCATCCGGCTTGTTTGATGCAGCGCTAAACTACTTATGGGACGAGACAATTCTCCAAATAAGGAAAAGAGTTGTTCAATATGATCTTGAGTATTTTTACGACAATGCCGTCACAGGAGAACGAAGAAAACGCTTAAGGGACGAAGAAGATCTGAATAAGGTAGACGATTATGATCTTATTAAAGGCGCGAAGGAAATTGGTTTGATTTCCGAACTAGGATTTAAACATCTCGAATATATAAATTACATGAGAAATTGGGCAAGTGCTGCACACCCCAATCAGAGTGAAATAACAGGTCTGCAACTCATATCCTGGCTTGAAACTTGTGTTAAGGAGGTCATTTCATTACCCATTTCAAATATAACGATACAGATAAAACAACTACTAACTGGTATCAAATCGTCCACCATTTTGGATCAGGATGCACAAGAGATAGCAGTTTTTTTTACCAATCTAACACAAGAGCAAATAAACAACCTTGTTTCTGGATTTTTCGGGATTTACACAAAGCCCGACACTGATAGCCAAACACTTCAAAATATCAATAAACTGTTGCCACTTGCCTGGGGTAGAGTCGATGAAGATTCAAAGAATACTTTTGGCTTGAAATATGGAAATTTCGTAGCAAACAATTATCAGCATGAGAAGAAATTAGCCAGAGAATTTTTACAACTAGTTAATGCCGAAGGATACATACCAGATGATCTTAGGGTTGTTGAAATTGAAACAGCAATCAATAATCTATTGTCAGCCCATCATGGATTTAATAATTTTTACAATGAACCATCATTCGCCAAACAGCTTAATAGGATCTTGGGAGAGCCTCCTAAGGTTCCAAAGGCACTTGGCAAGAAATATGTTCTTTCGCTAGTGGAAGTATTCCTCACGAATGGCAACGGAGTGACAGTTGCTGCACAGCCAATTTATAAGGATCTACTATCTAATTTAGATTCAAGACTTGCTAACATGGCTGTATTGTCATTTAATGATACTGTTATATCTAGTAAATTGCAATTTCAATTGTGTCAAAAAAAGTTCAGGGAAATGATTGACATTGTTAGACCTATCGTCACTTCTCCTGCGGTCCGAGATCTTTTAACTAGCATAGATAGTTTCAAGGGTAGACTGGATAATCTAAAAAATGATAAGACAATTAAGACTTCCGTAGAGAGCCTCAGAGTTTTGCTCAAATGATAAAGAATCAATTTCAATTTAAATAATGAGATTATGTTAAGTGGGGGAGTTCTTATAATTGGTTCCCTAATTTGGGACAGAGAGAACGGAAATAGAATTCGTTGGCGAAATGATTTTTTAAATCAAGCTGGCCAAATTAAGGTGCCTGCACCAATCCGGTACGGAAGAGTTTCGAGGGGAAGATGCTGCACATTTTCGATGGTTTTCTCTGATGAATGCAATCGGCCTGAACTAAAAGGTACTGGTATTTTGGTTCCATTTGCTAACAACCCAGTAGATCTAAGAATGCTCAGGGTACACACAAGCGAGCTAATGAAAGCTGAACGTAACAAAGTTGACCTAGACGAAAATGTATTTAACTGGGCCTGGGGAGCATTGGCGATGTCTGTAAACCCCGTTATCCTGAATGAAATATCCCCCAAATACGATGAAGCGAACAATTTGGCAGCATTTTGGCGCAAGTCTTACACCAAAGGGTTCAACCCAGAACATTATAAGGTCGGTAACGAAGAATGCATAATAAGTAAAGAAGGAATACTTAAATTTAGTTGGCCTGACGAGCTCGACAATTATGATTTCCTCATTGCAACTGCAACCAAACCAGAGCGAATAGTCTATCCAACCGCCAAAAATATCGCTGAACGAATGCTTGTAAATGAGTACTCTGAATACTTCTTTCAGAACTCAGAAAATGGAATTTTAAATTTTCAAGACGATGAGATACTAGAAATTATGAACGCAAGCAATAATTAAGGAGCATTATCACTAGTTCGTTCGTCTCACTCCGACTTCAACGCCTTCACCGGATTCATCAACGCCTTCATCGACCTGTAACCCACCGTCGCAATCGCAATCAAAAAAGTTATCCCAATCGCGGCAATGAAGATCGTCGCATTAAGATCAATATGATATTGAAAATCGGCTAAGTATTTGTCCATCAACCATCAGCCAATTGGAGCGGCGATGATGAAGGCGATTAGTAGCAGCTGGGCGAATTGTTTGCCGAAGAGCCAGATAATGCTTCCGATGCCGGCGCCGAGGGTTTTGCGTACTCCGATTTCTTTGGTTTTTTGGGCGCCTTGTAGGATGGTATTGGCAGACATTCTGTAATTTCTTTGGCGCACATAAAATCAACCCTTTTAATCCATCCGAACATTGGATTTACCAGAAGCATGCAGATAGGTGAGTAAGAATTATGTTCAAACCAGTTGAACTCCGGCGAGTTTGCAACGGCGACAATAGCATACACGTTTCTGAATTGGCGGTTGATAGTGCCATTTTCCATCTACATGAAGAAACCGCTGATTCCGGCTTTTTTAGTCCGAAATGTCATAACGGTACGACGGTAACGATCGGTCTTTTTGTTCCCAATGTGGACACAGTAATGGATCGGGCAAGTGCCGCTGGCGGCGAAGTTGTATCGCCCGCTCAGGACTATGACTACGGCTACCGCCAAGGTAAGATCAGGGACCCTTTTGGACACATTTGGATGATCGAGGCTGAGATTTAACTCCTCATTTATTCCTTGACGTTCACCGAATTCGTAAAGGCTGGAAGAGTGACTTCCAGCCGCGGCCTCAAAAACATATGGGCAGATATTCTGTGAGTAAATCCGCGTCTGCTAACCAACTTTCAAAAGCCTATCCAACGCCTCCTCAACGCTTCCCAAAAAGTTAATCCTCCCGATCCTATTACTTTCGGAAATGAAATCCTGAATGCTTTTACCGGCATATTTTTCAAAATCACCCACAATGGCCAGCCGCATCCGATAGTTTGAGAATTTTTGAAGTATCTCCCCGGCTATGCCCGTTTTCAGGTCGAAGAATGTTGGTGTGAGGTTTTCTTCGTGTATGATGATGCTGTCAAACCCCTGGTAATAGAGATTGCCCAGTAGGTCGAGTCCATCTTCGGCGGTTTCAATGATCAGTTTGTCGGAAGTGACTTCGGCGATTTGGATTTCGTTTTTTGTATGTGATGTAATGGTCATTTTCTTCAATATTTAGGGCAGATTACTTTCTTAAAGCCAGGTTTTTCTTGATCCGGCTTAGCGTTTCGGGGGCGATGCCGAGGTAGGAGGCGATCAGGTTTTGGGGGACGCGTTCGATCATTTTGGGGTTTGATTCTGCTAGCTTCACGTATTTTTCTTCGGCCGAATGTGTGATGGAGCTCATTAGCCGACGTTCCTTAGTGACAATGCTATTTTGGTAAAGGATGCGGAAATAACGGTCCATGATCGGGACGGCGAGCGTTAATGCTTCATAATTTTCCCGCGAGATCAGCAGTAACTCCGAATCTTCAATAGCATCAATGTTGAAAACGGCCGGCTCGCCCGACAAAAAGCTGTTGAAATCGGATAGCCACCAGCCTTCCCAGCCGAAAACGCTCATGTGCTCGTCGCCCTTGTCATCCACATTGTAAGTCCGCAGCAGTCCTTTCGCTATAAAAGTCAGATGCTTGCACACGTCGCCTTCCTGCAATAAATACTGGCGTTTTCTCAGTTTTTTGGAAATAAAAAAGGCCTTAATCGCCTCCTTATCCAGGTCCGAAAGCAAGACCTTTTCCTGGATGTGCTGAAAAAGTACTTCAATCATAACTAATCACATTTACGCCGGCAAAGATAGGAATGCTTGATTTAGATCAACTGCATTACTTGACGCAGGTCAATGTCAGTCGCTTCCGGGTGTGGTAATTTTGTAACATTAAATCAAGCATTGAGAAATTCCCAAGCACATGACAAATATTGCATTAGTAGTAGGCGCAACCGGCATCACCGGAAGCAACCTCGCAGAAAAACTGATTGAAAAAGGCTGGATCACTTATGGCCTTTCCCGTAATCCAAATACAGAAATTGAAGGTCTGAAACCCATTGCGGCAGACCTGCTCAATCCCGCTGATCTGGCAGCGAAATTGGCGGAGGTAGCGCCTACCCACGTTTTCTTTACAAGTTGGATGCGAAATGATACGGAAGCGGAAAATATCCGCGTCAACAGCGCAATGGTCAGGAATTTATTGGACAGCCTTTCTGCACGGAAATCCGTCCAGCATGTTGCGTTGGTAACGGGGCTTAAACATTATTTGGGGCCGTTTGAGGCTTATGCAAAGGCAGGCACTTTGCCCGAAACGCCTGTCCGCGAAGAACATCCCCGGCTCGATCTGGAAAACTTTTACTATGCCCAGGAAGACGAAGTGTATGCTGCCGCTGAGCGTGACGGTTTTACATGGAGCATTCACAGGCCGCATTCCGTGGTGGGAAAAGCGATTGGTAATCTGATGAACATTGGCACGACACTGGCAGTTTACGCAAGCATTTGTAAAGAAACCGGCAGGCCATTCCAATTTCCCGGATCAGCCGAGCAATGGAACGGATTATCAGACGTCACCGATGCGAAACTGCTGGCTGAACACATGATCTGGGCTGCCACCACCGAAGCTGCGCATAATGAAGCATTCAATGTTGCGAATGGCGACCTTTTCCGCTGGAAATGGCTTTGGAAGCAAATAGCAGACTGGTTTGCAATTGAGCCTGCTGGTTTTGGAGGGGAAATTCGTCCATTAGAAAAAGAAATGGCAAACGACGCTCCGGCATGGAAAGAGATTGCCGCCAAATACAATTTGAAAGAATCCGATATCAACCGCCTTGCTTCCGCCTGGCATACGGACCTTGATCTGGGCCGCCCCTTGGAGGTTATGACCGACATGTCCAAAAGCCGCAAATTGGGTTTTACAGGTTATCAGGATACGCGTGATTCGTTTTTTGATTTGTTTAAAAGGCTGAGATCGGAGAATTTGATCCCGTAAATTCCGAAATACAGCATTGAGTAAGCAATGCTCATGATCATGTAATATATTATCTATATTTCGGAACAATTAAATTTTCTAACTCAAAGATGTCCAGCCATGAGAACTAAACTCATTTTGTCGTTTTTGCTTTTAACCTGCTTTGTTGCATTTAGCCGGGAAAAAAATCTTGAAAAATCAAAAAAACAGGACATTACTGTGGATGAAAAAGGCCTGATCAAGATATGTGTAATGTATCCGTTTGCCGAAGGTAAAACGTTCAATATGGAGTATTACGAAACGAAGCATATGCCGATGGTGGCGGGTTATCTAGGGTCAAATCTGGTAAAATACACGATTGAAAAAGGGCTTTCTAGCGGTATTCCCAATCAACCATTACCGTTTATGGCGATTGGAACATTCTATGTAAAAAGCTTGAGTGAGTATCAAGCGGCAATTGCTCCAAACCGGGATGCCATCCGCGCAGATTTCGCAAATTATACTAACGTTACGCCTGTCATTTTGGTGAGCGAGGTGGTTAAATAGATTTAAGCAGCCCCTTTGCAATGTAACGGAGCCACAAACCGGGCTTACGGTTATCAGCATACGTATAGCTGGACTATCGCGTTAGCAAACCAAAATGGCCGGGCAGAAAAATTTCAGCCCGGCCATTTTATTTCCTGACAACTATGCAGCGCCGGTCGTCTTATTCCTGAATGAAAGCCAGAATATCTTTATTAATCGTTTCGGCTTCAGTAGTCGGCATTCCGTGTGGGAAACCTGGATATGTGATCAATTTGCCGTTTTTCAAAAGCTTAGCTGCCTTCACTCCAGTGAGCTCATAAGGCACGATCTGGTCGTCTTCTCCGTGCAGCACCAATACCGGGATATCAACATTTTGAAGATCTTCGGTAAAATCTGTTGCAGAAAATGCCTTTATACATTCATAATGGGCAAGAATGCTTCCCATCATGCCCTGGCGCCACCAGTTGTCGCGAATTCCCTGCTTTTCAACAGCGCCTTCGCGGTTGTAACCGTAAAATGCCTCTGAGAAGTCCTTGAAATACTGCGGTCTTTGCGTGGCGGTCATCTCGCGGATTTCATCAAAAACGCTTATCGGCACACCGTCCGGATTGTTATCTGTCTGCACCATAATCGGCGTAACAGCACTCACCAGCACCGCTTTTGCCACCCTGCCTTTTCCATGTTTGTTCACATAGCGTATCACTTCGCCCCCACCCGTAGAGTGACCGACGTGTATGGCATCTTTAAGATCCAGATGCGCAACGAGTTCGGCTACATCGGCAGCGTAAGTATCCATTTCATGGCCTTCAAAAGTTTGGGAAGAACGTCCGTGCCCGCGACGATCGTGGGCGATAACGCGGAAGCCTTTTTGGAGGAAAAACATCATTTGAGTGTCCCAGTCATCGCCGGAAAGTGGCCAGCCGTGGTGAAATACAATAGGTTGTCCGGTACCCCAGTCTTTGTAAAACATGGTGGCCCCATCTCTTAGCTGCAAAGTGCTCATGATTTTATTATTTGAGAGTGAAAATGATCTCGACAATAACGCAAGTTTCGGATCACTTTTCAAGCACCAAATGTGAATCTTGTGTGAACGTTTCCACGATATTTACTAAAACACCTTACCTTGTGGGGCGGTATAATTATTTGGGAAATGAGCGAGACTAAATTTAATATTGCGGTATTGATCGATGGCGACAATGCCCAGGCGAAGTTTATGAAGGAAATGCTGGAAGAGGTTTCCAAATATGGGAAAGCCACGATCCGGCGGATTTACGGCGACTGGACTACTTCGCACATGAACAGCTGGAAAGATACGGTCAACAACCATTCAATCAGCCCGATACAAAAATTTTCCTACACAACCGGCAAAAACTCAACCGACAGCTCGCTCATCATTGACGCGATGGATATCCTGCACAGCAAAAGCGTCGACGGGTTTTGCATTGTTTCCAGCGACAGCGATTATACCGGATTGGCTAAAAGGATCCGCGAGGAAGGTTTGTTTGTAATGGGGATCGGCAGAAAAACAACTCCGCTGGCATTCGTGAATTCCTGCGAGATTTTCACTTTCAGCGAAAACCTTATTGCTGAACTGGATACTGCAACAGAAGAGCCTGAGATCAAAAAAGTAGATGTAACACCGCAGGAACAGATTCGGAAAGGCGTCAGAAAGCCCGCCGAAAAGCAGAAATTCCCCAAAATAGACATCAGCGTGATCGATAAAGCATTCGAAATATCGACCAACGAGGAAGAAGAAGCGCTCATTTCGAAAGTAGGATCCTCCCTCCGAAAAATAGACCCAAGCTTCGACTCCCGAACCTACGGCTTCAAGACTTTGACCCAACTCCTGAAGAGTCTGTCCAAATACAAGATCGTTAATAACTCTGTGAA
Organism: Dyadobacter sp. CY343; assembly: GCF_021390335.1. Taxonomy (GTDB): domain Bacteria; phylum Bacteroidota; class Bacteroidia; order Cytophagales; family Spirosomataceae; genus Dyadobacter. Next base: position 52,143 of record NZ_JAJUXK010000004.1, read on the forward strand.
TGGTTTGAACCACCCTCTGATCAAACTTAAATAACACTCCAAATTTTAAAAAACTTGCGTAAGCAAATACTTACATATATATTTGTGTAAGCATTTACTTACATATTATGTCTATTGAAGCAAGAAGGGATGTTTTTCAGGCCATAGCGGATCCTACACGGCGACAGATTATCAACCTGATCGTGCAGAAACCTATGAACCTCAATGCGATCGCTGACAATTTTCAGATCAGCCGGCCCGCCATTTCTCAGCATATTAAAATTCTGACAGAATGCGGAATGGTGGTGGTGAGGCAGGAAGGTCGGGAGCGGTTTTGCGAAGCGAAGCTGGAAAGCTTGAGTGAAGTGGCAACCTGGGTGGATCAGTACAAGCAATTCTGGAAGGAAAAACTGGATTCACTGGATAGTTACCTAACTAAAATTCAGTCTAAAAATCCGGAAAACGAATAGTCAAATACAAATCAATCAAACAATCAAAAACATGGAAAAGCAAGCAGACAAAAAAGCGGGTTTGAAAATTGTGCGGGAGTTTAAAGCGCCTAAAACACTGGTTTTCGACGCATTTGCGACTCCGGAAGCATTTGCAGCATGGTGGGGACCGGCGGGCAGCCAATTGTCGGTCGAGCGTTTTGATTTTCGTCCGGGCGGCAGTACGCATTACAAAATGGATGGAAACGGGCACGTGATGTGGGGTTTGTTTCAATACAAAAACATCCAGCGCGCCGACCTGCTCGAATTCATTAATTCCTTCGCCGACGCAGAAGGCAATATCATCACCTCCCCTTTCCCGATGGATTTTCCGCTGGAAGTATTTAACAAAATCACACTGGAAGAAAATGACGGAATCACCACGCTGACAATCCAGGGGCATCCGCTTAACGCTACGCCTGCTCAGGAAGAGACGTATTTTTCAATTATGGATAGTATGGAGCAAGGTTTCGGCGGGACGTTCGATCAGCTGGAAGCTTATTTGGAGGAAAGACAGGCCGGGTAATGCGATATTCCCTTGCTTAATGTGGTTCAGGATTTGAGAAATTCCTTGGGGATTGGATTGTGTTCTAGGAAAATTTTCATTTCCTGAGCTTTCCGTGATAATGGTTTAGGGATGGTTTCGCCTGACTGCGATGCCTCCCTTTTTCCGAGGTTCTTACTCGAAGAATTCTCTTTTTTTACTATTGTTGAAGTAGCCATATTTTTCAGAAGTGTTAGTTGAAATTTAACCAATCATTTCAGGTTTAACAAAAATGCCCCATAATTGGTGTTCGGCTGGAACAGCTCCCACCTTCCTGATCTACCAAATGGCCAGGCTCCAATTAAATCAGGGTTTGCTTCACGATCCACTTTGAATCCATAAACATGATGTCGCTCGGTGAGATATGCTAAATGCTTTAGCCAACGGTTTCAAAACCCATACTCCACTCCTTCCGGCAGCGCTTCCACGGCTACTTTCATCCATTTCCCTTTGATCCTGATCACCACGATATCGCGGTCTTTGTCGTAGAAAATGGTACCGTCGCCGCCGTTTTTTAGTTCTTTGTAGTTTACGTATTTAGCGTCTTTTTCAGCGTTTTGCTCGTCGTCGCCTTCGGGTTTTGTGGTTGAAATGTCTGTTTTTCCGATCGAGCCCAGGGTCAATGCATTAGTCAGTTTCAGTGAACCGTAGAATAATGCTTTGTCGCGGCCGAACATGAATGAATGCTGACGCACATCGGAGCCGATTTTGAACCAGTTATAGACTGTTTCGTCGTGGTTGTAAACGGTTGAATAATAGTATAGTTCTGCAACCGGCTTTTCCATTTCAACATGCTTGTTGACGAGCATCGTAATCCGCGATTTGTCATCTTTGGCATAACCCTCAAAAACATGGTACCCCCAGCGTTTCTTGTTCCGCTCCTCCGCATTTCCCCGCACCTGGATCATATAGGGCGTGCTCAAAATGCCATTAACAGTAGTGTACATCGGGGTCTTGGAAGGTACGAATCCAAAGCTGTAACCACGCTCTTTCCAGCGGTTCCAGGTTGTATCAATGTCGGATTGTAGCTCAATGCGCTTTTGACCGGAGAATTCACTTCCCTTTACCAGATTATAGTATTTAGTAAATGATGAATCCGGCTTCTGCTGGGCAAATGCAACATTTGAAATAATAAAAAAGAAAAAGAGCTGAGGTAATTTCATAATGCCTGTATGAATTTATGAGTGATTGATTTAGGTTGATCAATAAAGAAAAAAGCAGGTTAAGGAAAAAATGAAATGCCTTTTTGCTAATTTGAAACCCATTATTCTGCATTGCTTTGACATAGCTAAACCTTAAAAAAAATGATCAAGCCACTTTATCCTTGCCTTTGGTTCGATGGAAATGCCAAAGAGGCCGCAGACTATTATTGCTCGATTTTTAAAAGCTCCAAAATCACGTCTGAAAATCCAATGGTAGTCACATTCGAGCTGAATGGTTTCAAATTTATGGGGCTAAATGGCGGGCCGCAATATCAATTTTCGCCTGCTACTTCTTTTGTAGTTGAATGCGATACGCAGGAGGAAATCGACTATTACTGGGAGACTCTGGGTGCAGGCGGGGTTTATAACAAATGCGGCTGGCTCGACGATAAGTTTGGTATGTCGTGGCAAGTGGTACCGGCGGTTCTCCCGAAACTGATGTCCGACCCTGAAAAAGCGCCGCGGGTAATAGAGGCTTTTATGCAAATGTCGAAGTTTGATATTGCGGCATTGGAAGGCGCGTGAGGTGCCCCTACCCCTAAATCCCCTGGGAGGGGACTTGCTTGGGTTCTTTCACAAAGACGTGCTCCCCTTTAGGGGCCAGGGGAACGTGCCAATGCTTGTTTTACCCCTAAATCCCCTGGGAGGGGACTTTCCTGCGGGGTTGCTAGCAAGAGAAACGCTTTCTCCCCTTTAGGGGCCGGGGGAACTGATTTACCCCTAAATCCCCTGGAAGGGGACTTTCCTGCGGGGTTGCTAGCAAGAGAAACGCTTTCTCCCCTTTAGGGGCCGGGGGCACATGACAAAACGCTTAAACAAATACTAAGAAACTCCATCAAATTCCATTTCAAAATGCTGAAGCCAATCCTTGCCACATTACTTACCCTTTCTACAATTGCCGCAAAAGCCCAGTTAGTCTCTGATTCTCTGCTAATTGAAAATCGTTACCGTGTTTTCGTTTACGACAAATCTGTCAAGATAAAGCCTGGCGCGAGCCTGATCTTTTTGATGCACGGTTCCGGCGGCGAGCCGCTGGGGTTTGCGCCTCGGGCGGCGAAGTTGCAAGCGAAAGCCGAAGCTGAAAATCTGGTTTTGGTATATCCTGCTGGCTATAAAAGATATTGGAACGAATGCCGCAAAGCTTCCACGGCCGTCGCCAACAAAGAAAATGTGAATGAAGAAGCTTTTTTCTCAGCAATGATCGATTTCTTTTCTGATAAATATAAGATCAATAAAGCACACGTTTTCGCGACGGGCTTTTCTGGTGGCGGACATATGTCGTACAAACTCGCCCTGACAATGCCTGGTAAAATCAAGGCGATTTCGGCGATCGTCGCCAATATGCCTACCGAAGAGAATATGGATTGCACGCCTATGAATGTGCCGCTGCCGGTTATGATCACCAATGGTACCGCAGACGAAACGAATCCTTACAATGGCGGCGAAGTGAAAACATCAGGCGTAACGCTGGGCACTGTACGCGCAACCGATCAATCATTTCAATACTGGGCAAAGCTGGACGGTTACAGCGGAGAGCCTACAAAATCAATGCTTCCCGATGCCGATAAAACCAACAATATCACCGTCGAGAAATACACCTACCAGCGAAAAGGTAAGCCCGAAGTAACCCTGCTTAAAATCATCAACGGAAAGCACGAATTTGTGACTGATTTTGACATGTTTGAAGAGACCTGGGCGTTCTTTAAGCGGCAAATTGGGCGGTGAAACATCCGCATACCATTAACTATCACTCTCATATCACCAGTTTCCTCGAAATGAACAGAGCTTTACTGCCGCTTATTTTTCTATTTACATTCACCTCATCGTTTGCCCAATCCCCGAATCAAGTTAAAATTTCTACCCGCGAGGCCGGGATGGATTTGAGGACTAATACGCCCATTTCAGCAAAGGAATATGTATTTGACATGCCGGTATTCGGGTTTTACCCCACCGCTAGAAACAATTCTATGACGGTTCAGCTCCGCAATAAGAACCCCGAGACCAATGTATGGAAAGGCTCAGGAGAAGTGATGGTTATTGATCCGGAAACGGGGCAGAGCAAATGGCAACGAAAATTCAAGTATGGGGCCAACTATCTCATGCAGATTGACGATGTTATTTTTGAGCAAAGCAGAAAAAAGTTACAAAAGCTTCATTCTGAAACCGGGAAGCCTGTGTGGTGGAGAGAAAGTACGGTTTTCAAAGCATTCCCGGAACTCAATCTGGCGTTGTGCTATAATTTAGAACCAGCCGAAAGCGATGTTTTGCATGGTATAAACCTACAAAACGGCCAGTCGCTCTGGCGGCGGACGTTTGCGTCAGAGTATGGCTGGGAGAATACTAACTGGCTCAACGATTCCACACTCATGATCGTCGCATCGGGCCTGCATACCCTCAATCCGGCGACCGGCCAGGGCTGGGATATGAACCGGGTTTCGCATTCAAAAAAAACGGATATGGGGAAAGTTAGAATGCTGGTGCTCGGAGGCGTCGCGCTGGGCGCAATGGGCGGTATGCTGGTTCCTTCCGGTACATTGTCGGATGTTTTCCTGAACATATCCTCGAACGTTCTGATGGAGGAGCAGGTACTTTATTATGCTGCCAAAAATAAGATCAGCTGTCAAACGCTGGCTGGCGAGCGGCTTTGGGATACGGACCTGAACGAAAAGACTACCAGCAAATCGCATATTTTCAGAAAAGGGAATACCATTTACATGATCAATACCGGCTACGCTATGAAATACGGTCGCCCGGCTGCATTAGGTAAACCGTACGTGGCGGCCTTTGATGCATTTAACGGAAAGCAACTGTTTCACAAAGAGTGGTTTGAACGGAAAAACTATATCTCCGATTTCCTGATCCAGGAAGACCAGATGTACCTGCTATACAAGGATAAAGTCGATATTTACCGGTTTTCAGATGAGGGACTGACCCAGCGGTTTGCTTCCCGTGTCGATGAGGATTTTAAAATGCGGAGCTTTGTCAGCGATCAGGTATTCATGAAAAAGGACAGTGCATTTGTGCGTTTGAGCTACGACCAGGACCATTTTCACGTCTTTACCGAAAAAAATGAGCTGATCCGGTTTGACAATGATTTCCAGACTTCAGAAAAAGTGGATATCACAACACTTTACAAGAGCTATCTTGAAAATGAGGCATACCTATTCCTGGGCAATAGCGATGAAACAATCGTTTTGAACAGAACTGACAGCAAGCCGGTAGCAAAATACAACGCGCCCGTTAACTCAGCGAATTTCGGGTCGAAATTATATTACTATGGCGAAAACAAGATATCCGAGCTGGATATCAGTGCGTTTGTTCCCGTTCCGTAGACAGTAGTAACAGTACTCACTTATTTCTTATATATATTCCAAACGGAACAGGTATATGGAATCTGCTACTGACAGATTTACCATCCTTTTCGGCGGGCTTCCATTTTGGCATGGCGGATATTAATCTGACCGCTTCCTCGTCACAGCCGAAGCCTATTCCTTTCAGGACCTCAATGTCTCGGATCTCCCCGCGCGCAGTTACCTCAAAAGCCAGGTATACATTTCCAGAAATACATGCTCTGCGCGCAGCTTTCGGCATTTTTTGATTTTTTTTAATGTACGCAGCCAAAGCCGACATACCACCCGGAAACTCAGGATCGGTGTTGGGGACGATTTCTTCGCGAGGAACCACGTACGCTTCTCCCTCCGGATAGTTAGGTAGCAATTTCGGCTCTACCTGATATTCAAGTGGCACTTCCAGCTCGCATCTCAGCGTATCCGCTGCGTCGGACTGCTCGGAAACAATGCATTTATGCACAACCAAAACGGCCACGGAACAGATAATCGCAGTCATGAATATTAGTAAAACCTTCATAAAGTAAACTTTTAATTATATATATAATAAAACTATATATAAGACAGTAGTTTTAAAAGCGAATACGAATTTTTTTTACCTTTTCGCCAAGATTTTAGAGCAATAAAAAGAATTGCGAAACGGTCCTGATTCATATTTTTAGATTAAATTTGATAACAAAGACAATTTTTAAAGAACCCTCATATATAGATATTTCTACTAATGATTAGAATAGCCTTGGTGACTACCTGGCTCACGCTCTTATTATCCGTAGTTGGGGCTTTGTTTTGGTACAATGATTGGGTGTATCAGCTACCTACTCCTGTTCCGCGAAATTATGTTTCGGTGGCAACCGGGACCAGGATCGATCTGGGCCAGGCAATGAACGTAGTTGAAAAACCGGTTCTGCTTCATTTTTATAATCCCGAATGCCCGTGTTCCCGGTTCAATAAATCGCATTTTCAATCCCTGGTCCGCTCATACGGTGATAAGGTCCAGTTTACGGTTGTTGTGCTCTCCGATAAAAAATATTCAGTTGAACAAATCCAGGACAAGATCGGACTGGATATTCCGGTCAGTTTTGACCAGTCGCTGGCAACCCGGTGCGGTGTATATTCCACCCCGCAGGCCGCGCTGATCGATCAGGAACAGCAACTATATTACCGCGGAAATTACAACGCCAGCCGCTATTGTACGGATGAAAAAACTGCCTTTGCAAAGATCGCGCTGGACGGGCTGTTGAAAAGCGAGTCGCTGCCCACACTTGGCACACAAGCACTTACGTCTTACGGTTGCTCGATGCCGATCTGCAAAAATTAAAACTCCTGCCAAATGATATTGGAAAACAAGAGTACTTTGCCCGACCTGCCGGTTGGCAACTTTCTCTCCGGGATCAAAGAAAGATCCGACCATCTGATGAATTTCTTTTTGCCCGGCTATTTCGTGATCGGGCTGCTGCTGGCTGTCTTTTACGATACCTGGCTGATCGCTATCGGCGTGGGCGGGATATTGTTAATAGCTTATTACTCCGTAAAACTGGCATTGCCTAAATCGGATCTGTACCAATATGTGCTGAGTGCGATTTTAGGGATTTACATGGCGCAGTTCATCTATCAGATGCACGGACTTTTTGAGATGCATTTCTTTGCATTCATCGGCAGCGCGGTACTGATCACCTACCAGAAATGGAAGTTACAAATACCGGTTATGCTCGTTGTGCTATTGCATCACGCCATTTTCGGCTATTTACAAAATACCGGACTGACCGAAATCTATTTTACCCGACTTACCTATTTCGACCTGCTTACGTTTACAATTCACATTTTGCTCGCTGCGGCTATTTTTTTTATATGCGGGTTGTGGGCTTATATGCTGAACCAGTTCTACCAAATGCATATTAAGCAAACTATGCAATTGGCTGAGCTTCAAAAGGAAGCACAGCTTTCGCTGGTGCGTAAGCAGAACGAAGAAATCCAGAAAAGAGCGAATGACAGGCTGCGCGTCAGCAATGCGAAATTGGAAAAAGCGCGTCAGGAAGCCGACAAAGCAAATCAGGCAAAAAGCGTATTCCTGGCTACGATGAGCCACGAAATCCGCACACCTATGAATGGCGTGATCGGAATGGCGGCTTTATTGCAGGAAACACAATTGACTGAGGAACAGCGCCAGTTTACCGAAACCATCGCTAACTGCGGGGATACGCTGATCAATGTGATCAACGATATTCTTGACTTTTCCAAAATAGAATCAGGCAGCCTGGAACTGGAAGCTGAGGATTTTAATCTCCGCCAGAACATCGAGGATGTACTGGATATTTTCGGTGGAAAAGCGGCTAAGCTTGGCCTGGACCTGGTGTACCAGATCGACGAGCACATTCCGGCCCAGGTTGTCGGAGATCAGCTTCGCTTGCGTCAGATCCTGATCAACCTCGTGGGCAATGCGATGAAATTTACCGAAGAAGGTGAGGTTTGCGTATATGTGACGCAGGAAGAGAGTTACGCAGACGGGAGTCTGCAATTGCGGTTTGACGTGCGCGATACAGGAATTGGGATTTCTGAGGATAAAATGAACAGGCTTTTTAAAGCCTTCTCCCAGGTGGATTCGTCAACTACCCGGAAATACGGCGGTACGGGCCTCGGGCTGGCTATTTCCGAAAAACTGGTAAAACTGATGGGCGGCGAAATCACGGTTTCCAGCGAGATAGACCAGGGTTCCACATTCTCATTTACGGTAAAAACCACCAAAGGCACCAAGGAGCTTCCTACCTTCGAAAACCAGGATATGGACGAACACCGGGGCAAGAAAATCCTGCTGGTCGATGACAATGCAACGAACCTGGCTATTCTGAAACGTCAGATGGAAAACTGGAAACTGGTACCGGTTCTTGCAGCCTCAGGTGCAGAAGCGCTGGAAATCCTGTTCAGTGACCAGGAAATCGATATGGTGATCACGGATATGCAGATGCCCGTGATGGACGGAGTGACTTTGGCGGCAAATATCCGTCGCTACACGCCCGAAACGCCTATTATACTACTTAGTTCAATTGGCGAAGAATTGAAGGACAGGCACCGGCAGCTATTTTCTTCGGTACTATCCAAGCCGATCCGCCAGCATATCCTGAGTACGCACCTGATGAGTGCATTGCAAAAGAAATTTCTCCAAAAAACCGAGCACGCGACGCAAAACCGCCTTTCTACCGACTTTTCAAAACGATACCCGGTACAAATGCTGGTAGCCGAAGATAACAAGATCAATCAGCACGTGATTGTCAGGATTCTGCAAAAGCTGGGTTACGAACCCGACGTCGCCAAAGACGGACAGGAAGCAGTACAGGCATCGAACCTGAAAAATTACGGCCTGATCCTGATGGATATGCAAATGCCGGTTATGGATGGAATCGAAGCAACGCACCTGATTCGGAGAACCGTTTTGCACCAGCCCGTTATTGTGGCATTAACAGCCAACGCACTCGAAGGCACACAACAGGAATGCCTCGATGCCGGAATGGACGATTACCTCAGTAAGCCGATCAAACTGGAAGAACTGATGGCCAAGATCCGGAAGTGGCACTTGAAAGCTGAGACCTATATTTGATTTTATTCCCAAATTTTTAAATAAAACTTGCGCAACCATATTGTTGCGCTTATATTTGCAACCATAACATTGCATATATGCCGAAGGAGATCCGAAGAGATGTATTTCAGGCTATTGCCGATCCGACCCGGCGAGCTATACTGAGTTTAATCGCGTTACAAGCCATGACGCCCAATGCACTGGCCGAGCATTTCGATACGAGCAGGCAGGCGGTTTCCAAACATATTAAGATATTGACGGAGTGTCAGCTGGTACGACAGGAGCTTTCCGGAAGAGAAATTTTTTATCATTTCAATGCAAAGCAAATGAAGGAAGTGGATCAGTGGCTCGAACAGTTCAAAAAGCTTTGGGAAGATCGTTTTAATCAGCTAGATCAAGTATTAATTAACTTAAAAGCAGACGATTATGAAAAGTAATGTTGTAATGAATTTCAATGTCGACAAGGAGAATAAGAAGATTAAGGTAGAAAGGGAGTTTGATGCACCAGTGACCAAAGTGTGGGCTGCATGGACAGAAAAAGAACTTCTTGACCAGTGGTGGGCTCCAAAACCCTGGAAAGCCCGGACCAAAACGATGGATTTCAGAGAAGGCGGGCACTGGCTGTACGCGATGGTAGGGCCGGAGGGTGAAGAACACTGGGCGCGCGTGGATTACAAATCGATCGCACCGCTCAGATCCTTTACCGCAGCTGACGCATTTTGCGATGAAAACGGTAATATCAGTGATTCCATGCCCGGATCGGACTGGGAGAATACATTTAAAGAAGAATCCAGCAAGACACTGGTGTTCATTGAGATAACTTTTAAAGAACTGAAAGATCTTGAACAAACCCTGGAAATGGGCTTCAAAGAAGGTTTCGAAATGGGCCTTTCCAATCTGGACGAATTACTGGCTTCACAGGAATAGCCGCATTATAATTATATAAAAAAACTGCTTCAAGTAACGTAATTGTACTTGAAGCAGTTTTTCAATTTCCAATGACTACTTTTTATCCGCAAAATCTTCCGGGAGCTTTTGAAAACGCAGGTTAGCAACGCGACCGTTTGTCATTTTCATGCCGGTAACAATGCCTGCTTCATTCCTAACCATATCTATCTGCTGTACCCACCACCACGGCGCTTGCAGCTTGTCCTTATTCACCACCGACAAATCGACTTCCCCGTGGTGAATATGCACGAGTTTGAGCGTATCTCCCTGTAATTTAATATGGTAAAAAGTTTCCAGTTCCGGGCTGTAATATCTTCCTACAAACTGCTCTCGCGGGATTGCTTCCTTACTTTTTGGCTCTACGCGGATACCTTCATGATTCCCATTCTGATGCAGGGTAATGCGGGTTACCTGCCCTTCTTTCGGTCTGTGAAAAGTTACTGACGCGTCTACTACTTTCAGGAAAAAGGTGGAATCTGAGGAAGGAAACAGCGGAAACCATGGCTGCCCGGTTCCCTGCGTGAGATATTTATCACCTTCTTTTTTAAAAGTCATCACAAAATCGGGCGCTTCCGTCAATGAATAGGAGCCGGCATATTGCCGGAATAGAGTCGAGTCGAATTTGGCTTCTGTTTTGGTAACAGCTGGTGCTTTGTCTGCCGGTTTTTCTTCTTTAATAAATGTGGCAAGATACAGGTCGGCTACTTCGAAAGCTTTTTTGGACGGATTGAATTCCGCCTGGTTACTCAGTACAATAAACCCGTAATCTTCCTTTGGAAAATAGGATAAATGCGCCCGAAAACCGGCATCTGCGCCGTCGTGGCCATAATAATCCAGATTTTTGTATTTGCCGTGAATGAGCCCGGAAGCATAAGGCAGCGTATCTCCTTTGGTCAGCCTGCCGCGTTCCAGCATTTGCTTCATCGTCGCCGCTGTGCCCAGCTGCGGTTCGCGAAAGTTATTGATCCAGAGCGCCAGGTCATTCACAGTTGTGAACAGACTGGTGGCGCCTACATTTCCATAGCTCAAAATACTTTTACTAAACATCGTCGGCCCGAACGTACCCGGGGTACGGTGAAATGAATATGCGCGCCCCTTCACGATCTTTTCCTGATTATCGTAAAATTGTGTGCGCTTCATTCCCAGCTGTTTAAATATATTTCGCTCCATCCAAAAGGCAAAAGGTTGCCTGGAAATGCGGCTTACCACCTCCGCCAGCAGCGTGTAACCGGTATTGCAATAGGCATAGGAAGAACCGGGCTCGAAATTGAGTTCTTTCTGGCGCGTGAGGAGGTTAAAAACGTGTTGCTTAGTGATCACATCGTCCAGCTGCCAGCCGGCCATTGCCAGCAGGTTCCACTGGTCGCGCAGGCCGCTGGTATGGTTCATTAAATGGCGGATCGTGATCGTTTTTCCGAAGTCGGGCACTTCCGGAATATGTTTCCTGATATCGTCATCCAAAGAAAGCTTTCCCTGCTCAGAGAGCATAACTATTGCAAAATCAGTGAATTGCTTGGAAACAGAAGCAATGTGAAAAATGGTTTCAGGCGTAATTTTAGCGCCCGTTTCCAGATCTGCTTCGCCAAAACCTTTGGCATAAATAAGCTTGCCCTGATGCACAACCCCCACAGCCGCTCCCGGCATTCCCGGCTTATTCCACTCGGCGAAAATGGAGTCTGTTTTGGCAGCAGGTACCGGCTTTTGCGCCAGTGTAGAAATGTGGTAAAACGAAAGAACGAGAGCCAGATAAAGTAAGCGTATTTTCATTGCGGAATGGTAGTAAATCGGTGTTGCGCGTATTTAAAGTGATAAACTACGCAATTACCAAAACTACGCGGCCAGTTTTATGATGAATGGAATGCGATTTTACCTTAACCAGTTTGCAGCAAATCCTTATTTTCTTGCGCCGGAACTGCCTTTTTAATATGACTGAACTTGCCCGACCACTCCACATCCCATTCGCCCGGCTCTCCATTTCGCACCTTCATCAACTTTACATTCCACCTCGGGTGCCCCACACCCGGCATTCCATCTTCCAGCTGACTGGGGATATGCGTAATTCTCCACTTCGAAACACTGGCCAGCGTATTCATGCTGCGCGGATTTGCACGATGGATCAAACCGGTCACCCGGCTTTGCTCAACAGCAAGTTGTAACCGCCGTGATTCGGTCAGCGTTATTTCTTTGATCTCCCCTACCACCGCTGCCACAGCCTTGCATTTCAGCGATTCTTCAATCGCCCACAGCAGGTCCTGCTCTTTTTTTAAATCCACAAAAATGATCCTGTGCGGCTCAACCCCAAAAAATGCCAGCCCGGGCGGAAAAATGGTCCGATTGATACTGATCCACAAACAAAAACCGCCTTTTCGCATCAGTGTGCCCAATAACGTCGCCATAAAACCGCTGGTAGCCGCACTGCCTTCTTCACTGTCACTGATAAATTCATGCACTGCTCCTGTCGGAAAAGTATGGTTGGGGAATGCAGCTTCAATAGGGCCCAGCCCGAAATCAGTCCGCTGCCCGTCGATTGGCGCTCGGTAGCCCTGGAAAGACAGAATATCATTCCGCAGCTTTTCCAGCATCTCGCTTTTATTGACCAGATTGTTCATAGAGGAATTGAGTAATGATATTTTTAGCATCACAAAAATGATTCCAATAATAACAAATCGCAATGAGCAGCTAATAATTTTTCTTCCGGTAAGTGTTAAATATTAAACGGTGACTTTGGTATAACAGCAGAACGAACCGCTTTACAAGTTGAAACAAAGTCACTTCCATGAAAAGAACTTTAACAGCACTCGCATTCCTCTGCCTGCCCTTTCTGTCGGCAGCCCAGAACCAGCCGGCACCAGCCGATTTCAATCTGGATTTCGAGAAAAAGAATCCCGGGCAAAAGCTGCCCGATAAATGGATGCAGTGGGGAACGAATTATCAGGTTGTGACAGACAGCACCGAAAAACACAATGGAAAAAATTCTGTTCTCCTAAAAGCCCCCGATCCGATCCCAAATGGGACTTTTGGTAGCGTAGCGAGCACGATTCCAGCACAATACATGGGGAAAGAAATCGAGCTGAGGGGGTATTTGAAATTTAGAAATGTAACCAGCGGCTGGGTTGGATTAATGCTGCGGATAGATGGAAAAGCGGGTACGCTGCAATTCAATAATATGCAGGAAAAGGCGATTAACGGGACTTCCGACTGGAAACAGTACAGTATCAAACTTCCCTATTCCAGCAGTGCGGCCAAAATCCATATCGGCGCGTTACTGGCTGGGCCGGGCGAGTTATGGACAGACGATTTGGAACTATTCATTGACGGAAAGCCATTTTACGAAGCACCTGTCAGAAAGCCTCTTGCGGCTGAGCTGGATAAAGAATTTGACAAAGGTTCGAATGTGGTTCTGGATAAACTGACCCCGGCACTCACACAAGATCTGTCTGATCTGGGCAGATTGTGGGGCTTTTTGAAATACTATCACCCGGCTGTCAAAAGTGGCAACCATAACTGGGATTATGAGCTTTTTCGGATTCTGCCTCAGCTAACTAGTGCAAAATCAAAAGCGGAAAAAGAGAAGATATTATATCAATGGATTAAAAAGCTGGGACCGGTAAATCCGGGATCGGCACAGCCAATTCCAGAAACAGCCGTATTGAAACCAACCTTAAACTGGCTCTCGAATCCTGCAATAGGGAAAGAAATGCAAGCTTTGCTCGATACAATAAAAAATGCAAAGAAAACGCATGAAAGCTATTACATCTCCATGTATCCGGACGTGGGAAATCCTGAATTCAAAAACGAAAATCCCTACCCACAAATGCAGTATTCCGACGCGGGTTACAGGTTGCTGAGTTTGTTCCGATATTGGAATATGATCGAATATTTCTTCCCATATAAATCCCTTATTAAAGAAGACTGGCAGGCGGTACTCACTGAATTTATACCAAAATTCATTAATGCAACCGACGAAACTTCCTATAAACTTACCACACTCGAATTGATCGGCAGGGTAAAGGATACGCACGCTAATATTTACAATCAGCAAGGCGCGCTTAATAAGTTTTTTGGTGAAAAATACGCCCCGGCCCAGCTTACATTTATTGAAAATAAACCGGTTGTTACCGATTATTATAACGCTGCACTTGGAGAAAAGTCGGGATTGAAAATCGGGGATATTGTTGAAAAAATCAATGGAAAAAGCATTGCTCAGCTGATTAAAGAAAAACTACCCCATTCACCGGCTTCCAACTACCCTACTCAGCTGAGGGTATTGTCTTCCAATTTGTTACGGACCAATGATACTACTATTTCCGTAAGTATCAGGCGAAATAATAAGGTACAGGATCTGGTGGTTCCTGCATTTGGCACGGATAAGATCAATATCTACGCCAACTTCAATAAAGCGGATACCTGTTTCAAAATGCTCAGTCCGGATATTGCTTATTTGTATCCCGGAAAATGGAAAAATACATACATGTCAAAGCTTACCCCTGAGATCTCAAAAAGCAAAGGTCTGATCATAGATATGCGTTGTTATCCCTCTGATTTTATGGTTTTTAGCTTTGGACCATACCTGTTACCCGAGGCGAAACCTTTTGTTAAATTCACAATGGGTAGTTTCCATACACCCGGAATGTTTACATTCGGCAGAAACATCAGCATAGGGAGCGCCAACCCAAATTACTACAAAGGAAAAATTATCCTGATCGTCAACGAAAGCTCGCAGAGTCAGGCGGAATATACTTCTATGACATTCAAAACCGCCCCGAATATCACTGTAATCGGCAGTACCACGGCCGGCGCAGACGGAAACATTTCCTCCATTGTGCTTCCCGGAAATATCTACACCGGCATCAGCGGGGTTGGCATTTATTATCCCGACGGCAAGGAAACCCAGCAAGTAGGAATTGTGCCCGATTTGCAGGTTACGCCTACTATTCAAGGTATTATTTCAGGAAAAGATGAGCTGCTGGAAAAAGCGGTGCAGCTGCTGACGGACAGCAAATAAGTCCTTTATTTTCCGGGCGTTACCACATAAGTTTTGCCAGCCGAGGTTTGAAAATCTTTCAATATCCCGGCTGGCAACTTTTCTTCCGCCGCTGTCCTGTTTTTTTCAGGATTGATAAAAGAAAACAAAGCGTTGGTATTTGCACCGGCGGCCGGCTTCGCTATTGCGCCTTTCACGATAGTCTCTTCATTGGTCCTGATCCTGCAATTTCCACCCAGCGCCGATTTCACCGACGCACTTTTCAACTTTCCACCCGCCCATTCCAGATCAATTTCAAAACCACCGCGGGCTTTCAAACCTGTGATCTTACCGTCGGGCCAGGCTTTGGGCAATGCAGGCAGCAAATGAATTTCGCCTGCGTGACTTTGCACAAGCATTTCTGCAATACCTGCAGTTCCACCAAAATTTCCGTCGATCTGAAACGGCGGGCAGGCGTCGAACATATTGGGATACAACCCGCCTTTTCCCTGCAAAATCGGATCATTTTCCCGCACCAGCGTGATCAGGTTGGTGAGCAGCGTGTGCGCCTTATCTCCATTTAAAAGCCGTGCGTGGATGTTGATCTTCCAGCCCATCGCCCAGCCCGTGCCTGAATCCCCGCGCCGTTCCATGGATTTGGCAACCGCCGTATTAAGGGTCGGATTAGTAAAACGGTTGATCTGATTCGAAGGATGCAATGCGTACAAATGCGAAATATGCCGATGCTCGGGCTCACCATCCTCAAAATCAAATTGCCATTCCTGCAACTGCCCGTACTTCCCGATCTGGTAAGGAAGCAGCTTTTCCTGTTTTGCCTTAATTTCATCATAAAGCTTCTGATCCTGAACACCTAACAGATCATAAGCTTCAATAAACCGGGCGAAAGATTCCCGGATCAGCGCCATATCCATCGTCGGGCCCGGGCTCATTGTAGACTTTCCGTCCTCATATTTAAACTGATGCTCAGGCGAATGTCCCACCGGCGTCACGAGGTAGCCGTCCTTATTCGGTACCAGCCAGTCTTTGTAAAACAGCACAACTCCTCTTAGCAGCGGGTAAACGTCATTTTTCAGGAATTTTTTATCTCCGTGAAACAGGTACCTTTCCCAGTAATGACTGGTGAGCCAGCCTTGCGCCATCGGCCAGAAGGAGCAGTTACAAAGGTCGATCGGCTCGGTGTGGCGCCAGATATCGGTATTATGGTGCACCACCCAGCCCTGGTTTCCATACATCGAGCGGGCAGTTTTGGATCCATTTACCGACAACTCTTTGATCGCTTTCAAAAATGGTTCGTGGCATTCCGATAGATTAGTCAGCTCCGCCGGCCAGTAATTCATTTCTGCATTGATATTAACAGTATAGCCTCCATTCCAGGGCGGAATAATCCTGTCGTTCCACATACCCTGCAAGTTAAGTGGCTGTCCTCCCGGCCGAGAACCGGCGATCATCAGGTATCTGCCGAATTGATAGAACAACCCGGTCAGCGACTGATCCTTCCCATTCGAAAACTGCGCGATACGCTGGTCGGTCGGGAGTTTGGATTGCTCATTTAATGTGCCGATCTGAATTTTGGATCTATTAAAAAGTTTCTGATAATCAGCTAAATGCGCATTATATAGTACTTCGTAATTTTTGTTTTGGGTAGAAGCAAGATGCTTTTTTGTCAGCTCGGCCGGATCCAATCCTTCGGTAGCCGGACTTTTATCAAAACCATTATAACTCGTTGCGCAAGCCAGCAGGATCACCACTTCCGAAGCACCGGAAATCCTGACCTTATCTCCCGCATATTCCACTTTACCGCCCTTGTTAGTGGTTTGAATGCGCGCCTCAAAGCCCATTCCCCAACCATTTGCATCCTCGCCGTATAAAACCTGCGAAGCACCGGGCAGCCGGCTTCCGTCCTTGGCATATACTTCCGGATATTTGTACATATCCCCCGCTTTTTCAACCTGCTTGAAAGAACGCCGGAGTACAAAACCAGGCGCTTTGGCCGACATAATATACTGGTTATTTTTAGTTGAAATATTGGCCAGCGTCGTGTGTAATGTAGATAATTGCAATTCCCCGTTCAGCTTTTCCTTCCCGCTGGCAGTCAGCCGGATCACGATCACGCGGTTGGGGTAACTGGCAAAAATATCACGTTTGAAAGTGGTACCATTTACCTGATATTCGGTGTGTGTAGTAGCAGTAGCGAGGTCGAGCGAGCGGCGGTAACCGGTTGCTTTTCCGCTATGTTCCATCTTAATTTTCAGGTCGCCCAGCGGCTGGTAATCCTGGTGATTCCGCCCCAGCCATTCCGCCGCGACAAGACTTTCTGCCTCTTTATATTTTCCTATTTTAAAAAGTGAATCAACTTTCCGGAAATCCTTGCGAACATCCAGCGAAGTAAAAGTACCCTTGGGATCGCCCGAGTAGAGGGTGACTTCATTGAGCTGCAAATGCTCCTCCTCCACCCCGCCAAAAATCATCGCGCCCATATGTCCGTTGCCCACCGGCAAAGCCTCCGTCCAAACTTCCGCTGGCTTCTCGTACCATAGCCGCAGGTCCTGTGCGAAGATTGAATTTACCATTAAAACACTGAGCAGCAGCAAACAAGCTTTCATGATGAAGTTATATTGGTTGTAAATGCAAATCAGCCCGACCGAATGCAAGGCGGGCTGATTGTAAGACTCCAATTTTAACGTTTAACCCGCATTCGCCTCGCTATTTCTTAAAAGCTGCGTGAGGTATTCTTCCGTAGTGAGCCGTTTTCGGCCCAGCAGTTTTTCCAGTTTCGGGTCTGTCAATGCAAATTCCCCGGCTTTGATACTATCGCCCATATTGAGATAAAAAACGGCTTCTTCTTCCGGCAAGCCTGCATTCAGCAATTCACTTTTTAAAATCTCCCCCGGAACATCTGTATAGCTGCATTCAATGCCCTTGATTTTTTGAAGTACATTGGCTACATCCGCGAATGTGAATGCCTTTTCACCCGTAATCTCATAAACCTGATTTCCTTCTTCCGGCTCAGCGAGTATGTGACTAATCGCCACGGCGATATCGATTCGAGACACAAAACTGACCGCCCCATTTCCCGCAGAATAATAGATCTGGCCGTTTTCCATCGCGCTGCCGATAAAAAGCGGGATCGTTTCCATGTACATGCTATTCCTGAAAATCGAATACCGCATGCCCGATTCGCGGATCGATTGCTCCGTTTGCCGGCAGGTTTGCCCGCCCCAGAAAATCGGGTTTTCAGAGGGGCTCAATGTGCTGGTGTAAACAATATGCGCTACCCCCTGCCGCACAGCCGCCGCGACAACGTTTTGCTCTTCGGTTACCGCCTGCTCTCCATAACTTGCAGAAGAAACTTGCAAAAGCCGCTTAATACCCTGAAAAGCAGTTTCTAAGCTTGCCGGATCATTATAATCCGCCTTCCGGATCTGAATACCCAGTCCGGCAAATTGCGCCATTTTCTGAGGTTCCCGAACGACCGCTACGATATTCGCAGCCTGCGTTTTTTGCAATAAAAAGGAAAGTACCGCCTTCCCCAGATTCCCATTTGCTCCTGTGATCGCTATCATGGTTTTTCGTTTTTTTTCAAAACTAGAATGGCACGATTCGAGAAAATAGAATGAAACCGACAGGGGTATTAAAAATTAGACTTTGTTGTATAATAAAAAAGCACCACGGATCTTTAATATCATATCAGATCCTATTCCCGCCTTAATGCAAACTTTACTCCGACTTTTTTGCATGATCTGCATTGCTGGTATAAATCCGGCAACTGCGCAAAGCGACTCAACGCGGCTGGCTGTTGTTTTTCCCAGGTTCAATATTCTCCATAATAAGGTAGCCCGACCTTACCATTCCTATTTCATGTATAACCGTAGTTATATTTGGCTGGGGGGTAAATCAAGATTTGAGGCGATGAGCGAATTGATCGAGATCAAAAAGCAAAGCCTCTATCCAGAGCCGGATTCACTTGCACAAAACATTGTTTATCAATCACAAATGTGCGCGGCGAGTGACGACATGAATGGCGATCCTCCGAAAGTAGCGTCGTGGGATACTTTCGAGACCGTTCCCTTGATGTTTGAGTTCTGGAATGCAGAATTTCCTGTTTGGTATTCCGGCAGGATTACCCCCATCGCCGACGATCAGATTTTGCAGAATGCCGCACCTTTTTATCAAAGCATTATTGATTTTAAAATCACAGATGGAAATGCGGTTTTAAACAACAAAAAACTGACGTTTAAACCTTTGCGTTACGAGGGTTCCTTTGGAAATGAAGCACAAATGAAGCAACATATCAAAGCTTTAAAAAATGCGCAGGTGAATACCGTGATTGTCAAAAATCACAATAAGCGGTGGCTGGAATTGTGTGACAGTCTGGGACTTTATACCATTATTGAATATCAGCTGGATGAGAGAATGAATGGATTGTCGGAAGAGCAGTTGTGGCATTCCCTTCAATTTTCGAATTTTTCGGCTCAAAATCTCCCTTCGTTTGAAGATCGGCGCGTGCCGAATGCGTCACTTTTATTTTACTGTTTAAAAGGTGGCGATCAGAATTTGAATAAAGTAGTCAATCAATACTTAACTAACGCAGGAAGATACAATCCGATGGCTTATCCATGGAAAGAAATCGAGAGAATGGGCGTAATGAATGCGCCGGTATTTTATGCAGATAGTGCTTTGCAATGCAATACCAATAAACGTATTCTGGAATTATCTGCTGAGAAATATAAGCCTGTTATTGTAGCTATCACGAATTTTGATCAAGGCGAAGTGATCTTCCGGAATACGATGGATTTCAGCGACTTGTCCAATTCCGATTATGAATGGAAATTGTCTGAAAATGGGCAGGTAGCCGCGAAGGGAAATGGAATATTAAACGAATTAACTCCTCAAAATCAATTCCGAAAAACGCTTTTTACAGATGCAATTACTTTTCAACCTAAAAAAGAATACATGCTTGAAATAGCGCTGACGATCAGGAATGAAAGAACAGCGCAAGTCGAAAGTAGCAAAATGACTTTTTCACGAAAGCCGGTTAACTCCAGATAACGACCGATAAATTCACCCGATAATCTCAGGGAAATTGTTGATCAGTTCGCTGGATTTCTTTCGAAATCGAAACGGCGAATCTCCTGCAAATTCTTTGAATGAACGAATGAAATGCGACTGGTCAGCGTATTGATTTTCGTAAGCGATATCTGAAAGCTTTTCGAAACCGTTTTCGCGAAGCTGCGTTAGCGAAGACTGAAAACGAACGATCCTGCAAAATTGCAGAGGAGAAATACCGATTACACGCTGAAACCGGCGTTCTAATGCGCGCTCCGAAAGTCCCGTTTTTTCCTGCAAAATACAAAGCGAAATCGCACCCTTTTCTCTGTAAATTATTGACAACGCAAGCATTACATCAACGTCGGAAGTAGCGGAGTTACAGGCAATTTGTTGCTTTAAAAAAGTACTTAAAACAGAAATCTTATCCTCCATTGCATTTGTTTCAATCAGCCTTTCGGTCAGATATTTGCTATCGCTATTGAGCATAGTAACATCAACGCAGGTATTGGTGAGCTCGCTTGCCGGTAGCCCGAAAATCGTTTTTAAAGCGTGCGGGTAAAGATAAATGCCTATTGCGCGAAATGCGGGCGGCGACTTGATTTCCGTCGCAGAGGTGGTTTGACCATATAAAAAAGTCGGCGGAAGTTGTTTCTCAAACTGATACAAAGAACCGTTTTCGGATTCATGAAAGATCATTCCGGGTGAACCGTCCGCAATAGTTTGGAAGCGCCGTGAAGTTGCCTGCCCGCGATTATCTTCCAGCACCCAGAAATACTTCACATAGTCACGCAAGTCATGAGATGGGTGAATAATATGGTGTTTCATACAGACAAATTACTGAAACAGACATTTTCAAGCAAAGTTGTCGCTTTTTATTTCTGAAAGAGGTTTGGGGGGAATTTAAAACAAGGAAGGGGAGGTCGCCATCTACCGGTCTCGCTCCCCATTCCAGGGTTGATGCTTTGATCAACGAATCTTAGTCAAAAAGGGATAAGTCAAGCAATTTCTGACCTAACACTTGCACCGATTAAAGAAGAGAGGTTGTTATTACGTGATATAAAACTAGTCATATTAGTTACCTCCGTTTTGAGAATTATACCGATACGGTATTTGATCATTCCAAATCCGGGATTTTACAAACGAAAGTTTTTATCTGCTTTTCACCACATTCAATTTGGCGATCAAATCCTGGCGGCGACCTTCCGGAATAGGGATTTTGTGGATTCCTGCGATGATCTGATTTGCACTTAACCTGCTGATATGGTCGAGGTTAATAATGTGCTTTCTTGATAGTTTATAGAAGTAGCTTTTCAGTTCAGAATAAATGCGGCCAATGTTGGGTGAGACGTAAATGTAGTTGAACGTTTTTTCGGGATAGAGCCGTTTGAATTCTTCTTCGGTAATATAAATCTTGGCATAAGGACCATCCGCTTCGATGAAAATAATATTACTCTGCCGCACCTGAATATGCTCTTTATCCGTAAAAAACACGATGTATTCACTCTGTACACTTTTAGCCGCCGGCAGGTTACCCGCCTGAAAATTGTGTAGTGCGAGATTGATCTGCACAAATAATTCGCTCGGCCTGATTGGTTTTTCAAGAAAGGCGGCCGGGAAAGTAGATTGAGAACGTTCCGCTATTTCTTCGTAGGATTCTTCTCCGGTTATATAAATAATAGGGATCCATTTAATTCGCAGCAGCTCCTGTGCAGTAGCAATACCATCCTCCGGCCCGTCAAGCCGCATATCGATCAGCGCCAGATCGCAGGCCTGCGTCTTCATCAGTGATACCGCGTCCGTCAGGTTGCGCGCGATACCGGTAATTATAAATCCTTTCCCATTAAGTTCCGCTTCCAGTTGCCTGGCCATCAAAGGATTATCTTCAACAATTAGAATCTTAGCGGCTTCCGTAGTCATAAAATTTTATTAGTTGCCAAACATATCTCCAAACTCGTTTAACCACAAATTAGAAAAATTATTTTACAGAACTAATTCTATTCAAAATCAAATGGAACCTTGCAACAGGAAAGTACTGAAATCCTGATCTTAAATAAATGCAGAAATTTCTTTTTATCAATAGGTTATGGACAGGCGGATGACCATTTGTCCAGATCTCTTTTCTTTAAAACCGCATAAATCCGAAGTGATTTGGCTTTGGGGCAAAATGTGTTTTCAAAAACTGCCTTGCTGGTCATATCCGTATATTCGGTAGCGAAAACAGGTTTATTAAGTACTGTGAAAGGCTGCGCCTGATCTTGCCAGCCTTGTTCAAATGCATCTTCCGTCAGCATCCAGTCAAACTTTGCACTGTAATCCGGTGCCAGCTCAGGTACATTTTTCTGACCGATTCCCAGTCCGTTCCGGTGCGCCATTTCGATTAGAAAATCGCAGTACCTGCGCGTATCTGTTTCGGTTATCTGAAAACCGGTCTCATTTTCATAACTGTCGAGATTATCCGGCTCGATCGCGTCAAAACCCTTGTTGATGATCATATTAAATCGCGAATTAAGCCAGGGTCGCAATTTTTCCGGCTGCCGGATATCCAGCCACCTTTCTTCCGGCCACTCGGGATATACTTTCCCAATCACTTCTTTCGGAAGCAGACCAGCATCGGGCCGATCGTTTTCGAGGGTTCCTACCGAGAGATAAGCTATTACTTTTTTCCCCTGTGCATGCAACGCAGCTACCTGCTCGGCCGAAGTTGTGAATGCATCTACGTCGACAACATCCGCAGAAAACCGGTCACCTGCATCCAGATCATCGAGGTCCCAATCGAAAGAAACTCCATATACCGGCTTCCACCAGTCAGTTTTGTCGTTGGGCAGGTCAGTCCCGTCTACCACGTTGGTATCGTCGGAATCAATATCATCCGATTGGCAATTAAGCAGAAATAGGCCGACCAGCAGCGGAAAGAGCATTTTTTTCACAATAGAGGAAGTGTTAGATCAAGTTGTAGACGACCGCCAACGCAATATATTGCAGCCAGACTATTATTTCCCTTCCCTGAGCACTTCCCGCAGCGGCGTCCAATTGATTTCAGGATAGCGGTGATTGTCGAGAGGATGCAGTTTGGGAAGCCCGGTAAGCATATCGTACAGGTATTGCATTCCCTGCCAGGCCGGAAAAACCTCTTTTTTCTGGGGGAATAAGGTGCGCGCAGCTTTGATCATGAATGCAAGCAGACCGAGTCCGCCGATACGAAATATCCCGAACTCCTCCCCTTTTGCCAGGCTGGCCGCCTTCGCCAGGTCGCGCGCATTCGCTACTTCCCCGGCCACGCGAAGATAGCGCGGTGTTGTTGCATCCAATGCGGCTAGTGCTGTGAAATGGGCGGTATCTTCCATGGTAGTAAAATCCATTTCGGTATCAGCATTACCCCAGTAGATCACTTTCGTTAGACCAAACTGCACAAGCGGCGCCTGGCCGGTGAGCAGGTCGGCGAACATACCGTTCAGAATGGAAGTGGCTCTGATATTCGTCCGATCGAGCCTTTCGTTAAACTCGCGCCGGAGATCGAGATTGCGATTTGTTCCGGGCCGGAGTTTGGTGTAATCAATACAAAAATCGGAAGGGATAAATCTGGGCACACTTGCCTCGACCGACGCATTGAGGAGCCTGATCTGCAAATCAACAATCACTTCCCGCAGACCGGAAACCGCCGATACCATGCAAGCCCCACCGGCCAGTGCAGCTGCCAGCCTGAGGTGGTTGTTAAAATCAACTTCGACAATTTCGGCACCACTGTTGCGAAGTGCCGCTATGCTTGGATTTTTACTGCCTTTTCTAATCAATGCACGCACTTTTGCGCCTTTTTGTATTAAATGGTGTGTGATCCGTAAACCGAGATGTCCGCTCGCGCCGGCGATGATAATCAGTTTATTCTCAGCTTTTTCCGAATATGGGTACATATGTATGTGGTGCGGTAAATGAGTTGGTTCGCACTATTTACACAGGTATAATTATCGTTCCCAGGAAAAATCGCGCGCGAGGTATAGTAACATGGATTTTCTGTTATCTTTCCATGTTATGATTTATGTTGTAGGGAGTTCCAATACCGATATGGTTGTCAAATCAGACAAGCTGCCTGCGAAAGGCGAGACGGTAATCGGTGGAGAGTTTTTGATGAATGCTGGCGGTAAAGGCGCGAACCAGGCCGTGAGCGCGGCGCGGCTGGGCGGCAAGGTTTGTCTGATCTGTAAAATAGGCAACGACCTTTTCGGCAAGCAGGCCCTGGAACAGTTTCAGCGTGAAAATATCCTTACCAAATATATTGCAACTGACCACACGCTGCCTTCGGGAATAGCCCTGATCAACGTCGATACGGAAGGACAAAACTGCATTACGGTAGCACCCGGCGCAAATGCCGCATTGAAACCGGAAGAAGTCAGCCTGGGAATGCAGGAGACCGGAAGCGATGATATTTTATTGGTCCAGCTGGAAATACCCCTGGAAACTGTCCGGTTTGCAATAAACGCAGCGCACCAGAAACGTACCAGGGTGATATTAAATCCAGCGCCCGCCCAAATCCTTCCCCAAGAAATCTACCCATATCTTTTTGCTATCACACCCAACGAAACCGAAGCAGAACTACTCACGGGCATCCGTGTAACCAGCGACCCCACCGTGGAGCAGGCCGCCAGGATCCTGATTGACAAAGGCTGCAAAAATGTGATCATTACGCTTGGCAGCAGAGGCGCCTATCTTCGCACTTCACAAGGCGGCACATTTATCACTTCTCCAAGTGTAAAAGCAACGGATACCACCGCCGCAGGGGACTGTTTCAACGGCGCGCTGGCAGTTGCGGTTTCAGAAGGAAAACCATTAGAACAAGCCGTGGCGTTCGCCTGCGAGGCAGCCGCGATCAGCGTCACCAGAATGGGCGCCCAAAGCTCCATGCCGACGCGGCGGGAGGTGGATGAGCTATTGTTTTCTTAAATAGTACTGCATTTTTGTCCAACCTATCCGACGAGAATCTTTCATCCCAAATGGCTTGCCTTTCTCCGCCCGCTTCTTTCCCTGTCTTCGTGCTCGTGCCGCTTCTGCCGAAACATTTCTTTGGCGGCTTTACCTTCGAAATGCCAGCTTTGTGTGCCGTCAGGGTCGATGAAGATAAGTGAATTATCGTTGCCGAAGGTGTAGGGGCTGAAACGTCTTGCGACCTCGCTCATCGGGTCGGCTGTACCCCATCTACCGACTTCCGGCATATACATCTAAAATCCTTCTAATAAATATTCTCGAAATGTAGAATATATCACAAATTGTAGAAAGAAGAAGGAAACCAGAAGTAATAGCAAAGCAATCCATGCTTTGTTCTTCTGTGTCGTATGATCTAATTGATAAAAGCGCTCTCTAATATTTTTTTCGTTAATGGACAGAATAATATTTCGATTAATGAAACCGTAGAATATTAAATACCCGGATACCAATAGGATAATGGATAAAGAAAATTTCCCAAATTTGAAGGGTAATAAAAATAAAAGAAAAAACACTAGTGATGACCAACTGAACAAAAGCAAATTGCCTAGTAAAAGTGTTGTGCCTTTATTATATAGCTGTTTTTTTTCTTTCCAACAAACCACGCCGATAAAGAATAATACTTCAATAAAAGCTCGTCGTACATTTTTGTTTCATTTAAGGTTCCCAGATCCCTGAAATCATTCCAATGGCTTCGCAATGGGAATTATGGTGAAGTCAATCGTATGATCCGACTCAATCCCATCCACAGCCGGCAGCTGCTGCCCCGGCTCCCCGCCGGTGGCTTTCATTCGCGCCAGCAGACCAAACGGCTTGTCTTTTTCCGCGCGTTTCTTTTCTCTGTCTTACTGATCCCTTTGCTCCTGCCGGAACATTTCTTCGGCGGCTTTACCTCCGAAGTGCCAGCTTTGCATGCCGTCCGGGTCGATGAAGATAAGTGGATTATCGTTTCCGTAGGTATAGGGACTGAAACGCCGGGCAGCTTAGAACATTCAATAAATTGTATTGCACCTAGCTCTGACTAACCACCATATTGCGCTGCCACTCTGCTAAACTTGTAGTGTTTATAGCTACCTTAAAAAACAATATCATGGATTTGAGGTATAGCTACTTTTTGATTGTATGCAATAGATTATAGACATTCTTCTCTTTTAAGAAATCAATTATATCTAAATTCGTTCTTGACGGTTTCAGCCTATCTCTTGCATCCGGCATATCGATACCATACAAATATTGAATTAGTTGCCATATAAGTTCTTCGTCTTCTTTTGGCTCAAACTCAACCTTTCCGTCGTCAAATAATTGCATCATTTTCCAAGCCCACCTATCAGCATTAGAATATGATAAGCTTCCATTCAAAACAGAGGCATATTTTTCTAAAATTATGTTAACTGAAACTACCATTTTCCTAAATAATCTCCTGTAATGTTAAATAAATAATGCGTTTTTACACCAGTCCCGAACTCAGGTCTTACTTGAATGATACCACCATTCGGATTTAATGTTTCAAACCAAGTACGCTTACCTCCTGACGTGGGGTTCCATTCTCGGACCATTCTAAAAGAATTGGCGTCCCCTCGATTTAAAGTAGCTTGCCCGTAATATCTAAATCTGCCATTAGCTAATTCTCTAAATCCTCCTGCCCCGTATTTTTCAAGCTGTCCTAAATGCTGACTTAACTTAGCTCCATTTGTTGATAAGCTGGCACTATTACTTACTGTCTTTGCAGCCTCCCTGCCTCCAACCCTCCCCAACCACTGCGCCCGAACCAACCCGACAAGCGGCTTAACCAGCCATTCTAACGGCTTCGCAATCGGAATGATCGTGAAGTCAATCGTATGATCACTCTCAATCCCATCCACAACCGGCAACTCCTGCCCCGGCTCCCAGCCAGTCGCTTTCATTCTCGCCAGCAGACCAAAAGGCTTGTCCTTCTCAGCCCGTTTCTTCTCCCTGTCCTCCTGCTCCCGCTGCTCTTGCCGGAACATTTCCTCTGCCGCCTTGCCTTCGAAGTGCCAGCTTTGCATTCCGTCCGGGTCGATGAAGATAAGTGGATTATCGTTGCCGTAGGTGTACGGGCTAAAACGTCTTGCTGCCTCGCTCATTGGGTCGATTGTGCCCCACCGGCCGACTTCCGGCATGTACATCCGTGCCCCATAATCCAGGTAGCCTGTGCCAACTTGCCGCTCTTTGCCATTGTACAGGTACCGGCTTGCCCAGTCCTGCACTTTCGGTGCCGCCCCGTCGCGGTTGATGCTCAGCCCGAAAGGGTAGTAATCCGTCCGTTGCAAGGTGGTGCCTTTTTCATTGAAAACCAGCCTGGTGCTGCCCAAATGGTCTTTTAATGCATAATGAAAAACAGGCTTTCCTGCCAGTATCGCAGCTTCGCCCGCCGCGAGCTGCACCCGGTATAAGCTGCTTGCATTGCCTGCCTTCCGGTACTCGAAGATCCCAGCATATTGCAGCGTGATCGTATCGGCGGTGTATTGCAGCTTTCGTCCCGACGCGTCATAATCGTAAGTAAAAGTCTTTGCCCCGATCTTGACGGTTTTGGCAAGGTCCAGCTGGTTGTAGGTAACGGTTGCATTGCGGCCGCCGTCGGTGGTCATGTTGCCGCTTGCGTCGTAGGCGTAGCTGCTCAGCCCGGCTTTGATGCCCGTGTTACTGGCTGAGTTGTCGGTCACCGATGTGAGCCGGTTGCCCGAGTAAGTATAAGTCAGCTGGTCCTGGGCTGAGCCGGCCCTGGTGAGCGTTTTCAGGTTTCCGTTTGCATCGTAACTGATCGATTGCTCGGTATCGGTATATCCATTAACTCCAACCGAGCTGGTCAGCCGGTTTGCGCCGTCGTAGGTAAAGGTCAGTCCCTTGGCAGGGAGGTTTTTGTCCTGCCAGTCGGTTTGACTGATGTTACCATTTGTGTAGCTGTTCCCTTTCAGGTAAGCCAGCCCGTAACCGAAGATGGGAAGCTCGGGGCCGTCGTTTTGCTTTTTGTAGACAGTTTTGGCAGAGGTTTGCCAGCTGCGGATGTTTTGGGTGTAAGTGGTTTTTCTCAAAAAGTAGCTCCCATCTTTCGAATGCAGCCACTGCGTGTAAACCTGGCCAAGTTGGTTGTACCGCCTTGCGACCGTGTAAGCTTCATGAGAACCAGTTGGCGCGCTTACCGTTTCATGCGTGCTTAAAAGCCGGTCTGCGTGGTCGTAGGTGTGGGTGGCAACGTGCGTGTTGGTATTGTTGCCACCTAGAATCTGCTCGGTTTTCTGCTCGGCTACTACCGGCGCCAGATCGTACAGGTATTGGGTGGATATTCTTTCAATTGCGCTTGCGCCGAGTCCGTATAGCTCGCGGGTTGTTTGCAGGGGCCGGTACTCGGCATCATAGTAATTGACAGTAGTCAGCCAGGCGCCAGTGCCTCCTGCTCCGGGAAGTACCCGGGCGCGGGTGCCGGTTGGGTAGCCTTTTACATTGGCGTTATTTGCAGGGTAGTAGACTGAACTGTAAGCCAGATTGGCTGCTTTGGAAAAAGCGTAATCATCGTAAAAAGTGATATTTAGAAGATTGGCTTCCGTAGCTGTTTTCGGCGCTGTTTTGTCCAGGGTATAGCCCGCTATTTGCCCGTTGCTGCGCTCTTCGTGATGAAGTGTTCCTACATCTACCGCTGCTGACCAGTCTGCCCGGCTTAGGTTCGAGGCGATTTCGCCAGTAGCAATTGGCCGGTTTCTTCCATCATATTTGGTAAAACCCCAAACGCCGCGCGCGGCCTGGCCCGCATCACGCGAAAGTGCTGGCCGGTTGAAACGGTCGTAAACCAGCTCGGTCGTACCTGCGCCGGGAATGGTTTTGGAAATGTTCCTGCCACGATCATCATAACTATAAGTAAATGCCTGCTCAGCAATCGAAGGGTTATCCTGGTAACCAGGCTGTAAAACCGCCCGCAATAGCCCCAGGTCATCGTAAACGTAATAAGTCAAAAGGGTCTGCTGGGCCGAGGCGACGATCTGCTTGCAAACCATTTGGCCCAGCTTATCGGTAAAGGTATTGGTCACATTCCCAGCCTCGTCGGTTTCATTGATCCAGGATAAACTCCCTGCTGCGTAGTGGCCGGCCTGCGATAATGTATTATTGGTTAGGTCGAAATCGTAGCGTTTGACCTGATTGGCTGCATTGACCTTGTGTTTGGTGACCGAAGCCGAGCTTTTGTTGTCAGGCGCCTGCTGGCCGGTAACCCTGCCGAGCGGGGATTTTTCGTAGAAGGTCTGCTGGTAGGGTTTGCCCAAATCCGAAGCATCCAGCCCAGCCGGTGCCGATTGATAAAATCCTGCCGCCGCATTCGCCGCATTTGGCTGGAAAGCGCCGCTGCCAGCTGCCGGGTAAGGCAAATGCTGTTTAGAAAGCCGCCCCAAAACATCGTAGCTGGAAGCGCCGACCAGATCCGAACCTGACGGGCTCTGGCCCACTTCCACAGTCTGGGTTGGCCTGCCCAGCCCGTCGAAGTACTGGACCTGGGTCGATACTTTGCTCACATCGCCCGCCGCCGCGCCGGTTTGTTTGTAGGTGCGCGTCAGGATGTAATTTTGGCTGCTGGTGGGCTGGGCGGAAAGCTGATTTACCCAAAAGAGAACAAAAAGCAGTAATAGTTTCTTCATCAGAAAACTGGCTAAACAAGTTGAATTTTTGTTTAGACGTCAGTCTTTCAATTTGGTCACATTTTTACAGCTCTTTTATAAAACAAAACAGGCTGCCTTTCCAGACAGCCTGCTTACTTCACAAACCAACTCCACAATCATTAAGTACGATTACATTTTAATAAAAGGTATCGCGATAGCAAGCGTTTCATCCTTGGTCAGGATTTCATCGAATGCTTCTGTTGCCGCTTTGTATCTCAATGAACCTGTATCAGGGATACCAGCCAGGTCAAGATCCAATAGATTTACACCACCCTGAACGATTGTTGCTTCGCTGTTCGATCCTTTGTAAACCGGTGCAGGAGATCCTTCATCCAATGTGATCCACGATTTGATGGATTTGCTGTTTCTGATCTTAGCCAGGATTTTTCTTGAAATAGATGCGTGACGGGCTTCAACTGAATGTACCTGCAATGCATATTCCAGAATCTGTGGATCTTTGATCAAAGTACCAGCCTGTCCTTTGTATGCGCGAACACCAGTGTCTTCGAATGCATGTGAAAGGAATACGAAAGTATCGAAATCAGTAAATGCTTTGTAAGTTCCGCCTACTGTGAAATCGAAAGTAGGTTTATCTCTGAAGGGAGGTGTAACACCCAAAGCCGCTTCAAGGAATTTTACGTGAGCAAGCTCATGTTTCTCGATCTGCGCGAACACAGGCTTGTACATATCAGGGATAAGTCCAGCGGTCTTGTTACCTATATTGTAAAATTCGTTTTCCAGATATTCAAGTGTCAAAGCAAATTTAAGCACATCAACCGCTTCCGAAGATTGCGCGTAAGCTTTGTTCATTGAACCTGCGATGATAGCAGGAGCAGCAGCAGCAGCCACTTTGGTGCTGATTTTATTTAAAAAGAAACGGCGCGAAGTATATTCGATACGCTCGATCGCGTCGCCATCAAATTTTTGAAATTGGTCAAGTATATTAAGTAAGTTCATTTTGATCCGATGTTTTTATGTTATTAATTATGAAGGCAAGCCGCTTCCGCTGATTTTGTTTACAACGAATGGCTGAACTGCAGGAAGAATAACGCCTGGCTTAACAGCTTTGTCGAAACCGTTTACGGTATCAACCACATCGTCTCCAGCGAAATCCATAGAATTAGGGTTCAGCAAATCACGGATTGCAGCAGCGTGACGCGCTTCCACTGAAACGATCTTGCCGGCAATAAGCAGGTAATTAACATCTTTGATCAGATTTCCAGCGCCATTGTAAGCTTGTACGCCTGTATCTTCAAATAATTTTGCAGCACCCAAAACACTGCCGCGGCTTGAAAAATCAATTCCTCCGAAATTTGGGGTAAGACCTTTGATCGCAGCAGCACCTAATGCAGCTTTGAAAAACTGACGGTGAATGATCTCGTGGTACATAATATCAGTAAGGATAGTTTTTTCCTCTTCCGACATTCCTGCATAAGGAGTCATGATCACTTGTGTGTAGAAAGCAGCTTCAAGCTGTTCCAGTGCATAAGCATAATTCAGGATACCAATGTCGCCAACACCAAGGTCAACCACCTCTTCACCCGGTATATTATGATCGTCAAGTGTACATCCCATGATGAAGGCACCCGTTGTAGCAGCGACTCCCGCTGATCTCAGAAAATAGCGCCGATTAACTTTTTCAAGCATAGGGCCAGCATTTTTTAGTAAGTTGTTTTCCATTACGGCAAATCCGGTTTTGTTGAGAGATTATTCAATTTACCACACCTACGAACCACCGCCATAAAAAGATCAAAAAGAATTGCAAGTTTCTTAGAGCTTTTAAGAATAAAATTTTTGACTTAATACAAAACACAGAATTTAATTCTATAACGCTCATAATCATATAACTATACCAATACCAAAAATTGACTTGAACCCGGAAATAATTTGTAATTTCTTTATCAAAAATATAATTCAGTGCTGATCCTTTTCACATCCTTTTTTTTCTAAATTTGGAAGAACCAGGTGACTGGATTCAATAATTATTAACCTTATTTATTAGACTATGAAAATGAAATACCTCTTACTCGTCATGCTTTTCACCAGCGCAGCTTTTGCGGTAGCCCGCAACGTGGCCGACAAGCTGGCCGGTACCTGGAACTACACAGTTTCGAATGTTCCGCCGGAGTATGAAAAAGGATCCATGACATTTGAAGAAAAGGGCGGCAAAATGGTAGGTTACCTGGGCGAAACAGACCGGGCCGAAATGAAAGAACTCGCTGTTACTGACAATAAAGTAACCTTCAAAGTGGATTTCCAGGGCGGGATGATCAGTCTTAATATGGTACAGAAAGGCGATTCACTAATGGGAATGGTTGTTACAAACGACGGAGAATTTCCTATCGCGGCTGTGAGAGCTGCCAAATAAAAAATGCAAAAGCCTCCGGGGATATATTTTCCGCGGAGGCTTTTTTGTGCCCTTATTATTAGCTTTCCAGCCAGGCTTTGAACGCGGGCGCTTTTTCCCGGCTCACGATCACTTCTTGCGGCATCTGCGGCCGCAGTTCTATTTTCAGTTTCCCGTTAAAATAGGTATGTATCTTATTGATAGCGTCAATCCGCGCGATGAACTGCCTGTTTAGCCGGAAAAAGCTCAGCGGGTCAACCAGCGCTTCCAGCTCCTCCAGCTTGTAATCCACCAAGTACTGCCGCCCGTCGTTCGCCACCAGGCAGGACATTTCATTGGCCGTGTAAAAATAAGCGACCAGCTCCTGGTTCACCGGTATCAGCTGCTCTCCGTTCTTTACCAGAAACCGCGTTTTGTAAGGTTTTTTACTAAAATTCAGACTATCCAGGAGCGTTTCCACTTTTCTCGCATAAGCTTTGGGCGAAAAATCCTCCCTGATCACCTCATATTTCCGGATCGCCTCCGCCAACTCCGGCGCCTTGATCGGTTTCAGGAGATAGTCAATGCTTTTGACCCGAAATGCCTTGATCGCATATTCATCATAGGAAGTAGTAAAAATGATCGGGCTATGGGCGGGATATTCTTCGAAGACCTGAAAACTTAGACCGTCGGAAAGCTGGATATCCGAAAATATCAGGTCGACCGGCTCTTCTTTTGCAAACCATTTTAATGCAGACTCTACACTATCCAGCACCGCAGCTACTTCGATTTTAGGGTGAAGTTTGCGGATCAGTTTTTCCAGCCGCTCTGCCGCCGGGTATTCGTCTTCAATGATCAGAATTTTCATGGCTAAAATCAAATGTGTTTCATTTTCTGCATTAAACCACTTGTCCAAGCAGCGGGATCTTCACTGTAAAGAGTTCGTTCTTTCTGATAATCTCCACCTGCCTTTCACTGAGCAGACTGTACCGGTTAATAATATTCTGCAACCCCACGCGCGTCGATTTTTCCAGGATCGTCTTTTCCGAAATGTTGTTTTCAATTACCAGATAATCGTCGCGCTCGTCGCTGATCGTGATCGTCAAAGGATGCTTGCGCGATGCTACATTGTGCTTGATTGCATTCTCGATCAGCATCTGCAAACTGAGCGGGGTAACGTGCTGTTTCATCGTACCGGCCGACAGCTGCTTGGTAACCTGCAAATTATCCCGGAATCGAATTTTGTTCAAATACACGTAAGCATCGACAAAAGCGATCTCCTCCTCTACCGTCACGGTATTCTTGCTGCGGCTGACGAGCACGTACCGGTACACGTCCGAAAGTCGTTCGAGGTAATCCTGCGCATCGGTATTCTCATCGTCGATCAGCGCGGCCAGGGTATTCATACTATTGAACAGAAAATGCGGATCGAGCTGATTTTTAAGCACTTCCAGCTGCGATTGCACGCCCTCCCGCATGAGTGACTCGGTTTTACGCACATTCATTTTCCAGGATTCAAAGAAGTATACTGATTCGTAGATCAGATAAACGATGATCGTGGGCACTATGCTGATCCGGAAAGTGATCAGGAATGCGTTATGCTTAAAATAAGGTTTGCAAATCGTTTCGTTCAGTATAATGCTAATGATCAGAACATATAGCAGACCCAGCGCCGACTCATACAGGACGCGGCGGGTAGTCTGGTTGTGATCCGGAAACTTTTGCCACATCCGCATGATGATGGCGCGATTACCTTCCCAGAGTATGAGTGTAATGAATGTAGAAAACAATACGCTGATACCGAAGTCCGCGCTCAGTTTCATGAACCCGTCAAAATTGATCATCATCGGTATCAGTATTCCTCCCAGGGGGATACCGATCAGTCGCATTTTGCGGTCGTCAAATTTGTAGGGTGGTTCCTTCATTTAAATTATTCTGAGGCAATATGAAAATGATCCTTCGGCACATGAAATTAAGTTAATACCCGCAATACCCGATTAAAATGTGTAGCGGAAATAGGGTACCGGGAAAAACCCCTGCTGATACTGGTTCGCCAGGCGATTGGTCCGCGGGTTATAGGTTTGCTGGAAGATGTTTTTGTTGGCCGATACATTCTGCAAATCCAGCGAAGCTTCAATCGTACTTTTCTTCATTTCTCTTCTGTATGAAAAGCGCAGATCTGTCCGGAAATAGGGATTCTGTTTAACCGAAAACGCCAGATTCTCGTCATAAACTGCTTCTTTCCTGAATTGCGACGCAGCCACGTTCAGCGGCGTGAAATATTTGCCGCCTACCAGTGTAGTCCGGAGATTGAAGCCCAGCACTTGTTCCATGTTCTTCCCCATTTTAATCTCTTTTCCCGCCAGCAGGTTTACCACATATCTCGTATTAAATGCCGTATTCCGCTCTACACCGTCGCTTCCCTTGTATTTTGAATCAAAAAGAGAACTTGTCAGGAGAAAATAGTAGTCCTGATCGAAATACCTTTCCAGCGTGAGCTCAATACCCATATTCCTGCCCGAACCTTTATTCACCAGACTATCCCGGTCAGTCGGACCAAAAGACGCGCCGGTATTGAGCGTCGAGTAGGTGGAAGTCCTCAACTCTACCGGCACATTGTTCAATATCTGATAATATGGTTCGATTTTTAGCATCAGATTCTCCGCCAGCCTGTTTTCGTAACTCATTACAAAATGGTGGCTTTGGGTAAAGTCAAGGTTTCGGTTCGTCTGCACCGCGCCTTTTTCAGCTGGTGTTTCTATAAAATAAGTATATAAACTCTGCGTCTGGCTGTTCGATCCATACCCTATACTCAGCGATTGTCCACTTCCCAGCCCATATTGCAGGCCCGCCCGCGGTTCCAGGGCTATGCTGTTATTCAAACTGAAATGCTGGAAATGCAGGCCGGTTGTGAGTAAAAGTCTGGGTGAAAAACGGTACCGCCATTGCGCGTAAGCCTGGGTCAGCACATTTTTTTCTCCATTTACATTCACCCTGACACTATCCAGCGTACCGCCTTTGTGAATGGATTTGTTAAACAGATCAAAATCCAGCAAATCCACAGTGACACCGCCGTACAAGCTGCTTTTTGCATTCATTTTATGCCGCAGGTTAAGTACCGCCGAATATTTGGCAGTATTGTATTTTGACTCGCCGCTGGGGAATGCTTCACGCGTTGCAATGCTGATCGAATCGCCGCTGAACTTTTCTCGCGTGGTACTCATTCCCAAAGTCAGCCGGGCGAAGGTTTTGGAAGAAATGTTATAATCGTACGCCAGCCCGGCGATATTGGTTTTGTAGGTCACACGGGTATTGCTGTTTTCGGTACCATATAAATTAGTGAGCGTAGTGTCCACCTC
This sequence comes from Dyadobacter sp. CY343, assembly GCF_021390335.1. Classification (GTDB taxonomy): domain Bacteria; phylum Bacteroidota; class Bacteroidia; order Cytophagales; family Spirosomataceae; genus Dyadobacter. The sequence goes on from NZ_JAJUXK010000004.1 coordinate 87,578, forward strand.
TGAGCCCAGAAAATCTACTTTACTTCCACCCAAAATGCCGAAAAGTGTCAGCTTACCTTTTTGCCCGGTTGGTATTGTCACTTTAAAATTGAGATCCTGATAATCCGGCACCGCGCTTCCCGTACCGAACTGAATGCCCAGCGCCTTGAACACGCCGAGTGTCGAATAGCGGTAATTGACCAAAAACGAAGCTTTTGAATTTTTAGAAAAAGGCCCTTCCGCGCCCGCTTCAAAACCATTAAACCCGATCTGGCCGACAAACTCGTGTTTTTGGTTGTTCCCTTCCCGCATCCGCAGATCAAAAACAGAAGACAATGCATTCCCATACTGCGCCGGGAAAGCGCTCGTCAGAAAATCGGATTTTGCGAGCACATTATTATTCAACATACTGATCGGTCCGCCGGTGGCCATAAATGAACCGAAGTGGCTTGGATTGGGGATATTCAATCCTTCCAGCTGCCAGAGCATGCCGGTCGGCGAGTTGCCTCTCACCACAATATCATTCCGAGAATCGTCGCCGGAAACCACACCCGCGAAGTTGGCCGCCATTCTCGAAGGGTCGCCCAGTGAACCTGCGTAACGTTTGGTATCTTCAATATTGAAAGATCTGCCACTCACGAGGCTGAGTTCATTGTTGGTCTTGCTCTTGTCGTTGGTCCGGTCGGCGGTGACCACGATTTCATTCAGCGCCTGGATATTCTCCGTCATCGTCACATTCACGACCACTTCCTTGCCAGAGGTAACCACCATGTTCGACAGCCGCTGCTCTTCATAACCCACCATCGTAATGCGGAAAGACTGCCGGCCGAGGGGAATGCCGGTAATGCGAAAGTCGCCATTTACATCCGTAGTAGTACCCACCGGAGTTGCGCCGTCGGCTTGCAGCAATAAAATGGAAGCGCCGATCACAGGCGCATTGGAAACTTCGTCGCGGATCACGCCGCGGACGGTTTGGGTACCCTGCTGCGCGGCAACGCTACCTGAAAGAAAGATTGTCAAGGCTAATAGTAATGCTTTCATGTCTGGATTTTTTGAAGGTCAATAACACGACAAAACTGCACAGCGCTTTAATGCTTTAAAATGCCAGCGTCGGCCAAATGTAAAAATGCCGGGGTGAAGCGAAGAAAAAAGACGCCGGAAAATCGGGTGTATAGATTAACTAACCCTTAATCCAGCGATAACACAGCCTTAACATTGCCGACTTACTTTTGCGGGCGTTAAAAATGAGCACCAGCAATTGCACACGAAACCTGAACTCCATGCGTATACCGGCACACGGTAGCAGCGCCCCATTTAATTAATCCACCTAAACACCTTCTCTTGAATAACAAGTATCACCAGCCCGCCTGGTGTGTGAAGAAAATGCGCAACCCACAATTTTTAAAACAACGATTAAATTAACAACAAACACAAAATGAATCGATCAATTACAAGATGTATTGCATTGTTCGCCTTGCTTTTTTGCGCCTGCCTCACAGGTTTTGCGCAGGGTAATGAGGCAACAATTATCGGGAAAGTAACCGAAGTACAGGCAGGACCGATCCCTGGCGCGACCGTTCTGGTCAGAAATGAATCTACCGGTTTTCAGGCTGGTACTGTTACCGATGTCAATGGTGATTACGTCATCAAGCAGCTTCCATTGGGCTCACCTTACTCTATCACAGTTTCATTTGTAGGGTTTGGAGAACAAAAGAAAACGGGATATGCATTGAACCAGGGCGATCAGCTGAGGTTGAACTTCGCAATGGAAAGCAGTGCAAATGAATTGCAAGCCGTTGACATTAAGGCGAACTCACTGAAAAACACGGTTGTTAGCCTTGGAGCGTCAACCGCTATTACTGCCAAAGACATTACCAAATTGCCGGTAAACGGACGGAATTTCACCTCGCTGATTGAACTTTCGCCATTGAGCAACGGTAACAGCCTTGGCGGGCAGCTGGGATCTTCTACCAACTATACAATTGATGGTATGACCTCGCGCAGTACCATTGCGGGTGGTGAAACCGGAGGTACCTACGCCATTTCAATGGAGGCGATCCGTGAATTCAAGGTGGTTACCAATGAATACGATGTTACACTCGGCCGCGCAGGTGGTGGAACGATCAGCACTGTAACCAAATCGGGTACAAACCAATTGACAGGTAGCGTATTTAACTTCATGCGTGCAGACTGGCTTTCAAGTGGTTATGATTTGAGAGGAAATAAAAGAACGCAGGATTTCTCGACTAATCAATTCGGTTTGTCGCTGGGTGGTGCATTGAAAAAAGACAAAGCGCACTTCTTTGTAGCCTGGGACCATCAGGCCGACTCACGTCCTCTTTTTATCGCCAACCTGCAATCTGACGCAGACGTAGCGGCTAACCGCGTAACGCAGGAAACGCTGGATAACTTTCTGGATATTGCAAGATCAAAATACGGTGTTTCCAACAATCCGCAGTTTGGTTCATTTGGCAAGAAAAAAGGAACTGACGCAATTTTCGCAAGAATTGACTGGCAGTTGAATTCCAAAAACCTGCTGACGCTCCGCAATAACCTGATTAAGGAAAACGACAAGCTGTCGGAAGGTGACAATACGAGCATTAATGCATACGAATCTTATATCGACCGTGAGCGTTTCAACAACAGCATCATGGCCTCCCTTCGTACGATCGTGAGCCCGAAATTAACGAACGAATTTAAAGTACAGCACCTTTATCAGTATGAGGCGGTAATCCCAAGCTCGGAGCTTCCTTCTGCCGGTATTCCACGTGCAATTGTTGAAAACATCAACTCGACGTCGGGAACAAACAACTATATCACCGCCATTCAAATCGGCGGTCAGCGTTTCTCACCTGAGTGGTTTAGAGGACAGGTTTACCAGGCGATGAACAATGTGTATTACAACACCGGCAAAATCAACTTTACATTTGGTATTGATGTCATGTTCAACCGCATGAAGTCGGTTTATGGTAGCGAAATGAACGGACGTTTCTATTTCACTGGTCTTGACAACTTTAACAACCAGACGCCTTACCGTTATGCCCGTGAGATCAATTTGAAGGACGACCCAAGCTCGATCGTCAATTCTCTGGCAACAGGTCTTTATGCACAAATGGATACCAAACTGGCGCGTGGTCTTGAAATGGTGGCTGGTCTGCGTCTGGACAACACCCAATACCTGAACAAAGCGAATTTCAGCCAGGTCGTATTTGATGAGTTGAACCTGCGTACCGACAACAAGATCAATACAACGCAATTGCAGCCACGCGTACAATTTACGTGGGATGTAAATGAGCAAAGCAAAGACATTATCCGTTTCGGTGCGGGTATCTTCGGTTCGCAGCTGAACCCGTATTCGATGATCAACAACATGTTGTTTGACGGAACGAAAGTAGCAGCAGTTGAAATCCAGGGTGCATTGGTACCGAAACCTAACTTCCCGGGTTACCGTGAAGATCCTTCGACTGCACCAGGTGCTGATTTGTTTAATACGCCCGGCATCGAGCGTCTGATCACGATCAACATGAACAATGCCAATGCGAAAATCCCTGTTCTTTACAAAACGAACTTCTCGTATAACCACTTCTTCAGCGATCGTCTGCGTATCGGTGTGAGCGGTTATGCTTCATGGGCGCGCAACAACTATATGTATGTGGACCGCAACATGGTAGAAGATCCCTATTTCCGCATTGCAGAAGAAGCCAACCGTGGCGTATACGTTCCGGCTGACAAGATCAATGCTAAAAACGGAGCTACCAACTGGTTGGACAGCCGCAAGACGAAGCAAGTGGGTCGCGTGCTTGAACTGAATAGCATTGGTAAGAAAAACCAGCTTGCATTGGTAATTGACGGTACTTACCGTTATTTCAAGGACGGACAGATCACTTTCTCGTATACCTGGAACGATTCAAAAGACAACACTTCGTACAACGGTAACGTAGCAAACACGGCAACGCTTGATTTGATGGTGAATGACGATCCACGCGATCTGAGCCGCATTACTTATGCGAACAACCACTTCCGCAACAAAGTAGTATTCTACGGAACTGCGCCAAGCATCTGGGGCGTAACATTGGGTCTGCGTTACTCAGGTATCGGTGGAACGCGCTACTCGCTGGCTGTTAACGGTAACATGAATGGTGACTTCGTTTCTTCAAACGACCTTCCATACATTTATGACCCAAACAGCCCTGAAACGCCACAAGTTGTTCGCGACGGTATCAATGCAATCCTGAACAATCCGGAAGCTGAGCAAAGCATCAAGGATTATCTGACGAGAGATATGGGTAAAATCGCCGAGCGTAACGGAGGTATCAACGGTTTCTACGGGGTGTTTGATCTGAGATTGGCCAAGAAATTCAATTTCTACAAAAACCATGGTCTGGAAGCATCAGTTGACATTTTCAACGTAGCTAACCTGCTGAACAAAGACTGGGGTGTAGGAACCAACCTAGGCAAGCAAAACCTTTACACCATCAGATCATTCGACGCAACTGCCAAAAGATACGGATACGGCATGAGCAACGGAACCGGTGTTTCCAGCTTAAATGGAAGCCCTTACCAGATCCAGATTGGCTTGCGGTATGCATTTTAATTAAGGGAGAAATGGGAGGAAAGGGAGGATGGAGGAAGGGAGAATGGAGACAGGAAAAAATATTTCCTCCTTCCTCCGTTCCTCCTTCCTCCCTTTCCTCCCTTTCCTCCTTCCTCCCTTTCCTCCCCCATTCAATCATTCAATCATTCAATCATTCATTCATTAATTAATGAAAAAACTCCTCACACTTCTCGGCATTGCTATTTCGCTGAATGCAACTGCCCAGGACTCCCACGTGGTACTGATCAGTATCGATGGGCTTCGTCCTGAATTTTATAAAGACCCTAACTGGTCGATGGTGAACTTGCGGCAGGGAATGGAAACCGGCGCTTATTCCGACGGCGTTACCGGCGTTTTCCCGACAGTAACTTACCCTTCGCACACCACGATTATCACCGGAGTGAAGCCCCTCAAACACGGCGTACATTATAATACACCGCCCGAGCCGCTCGAAGTGACCGGAAAATGGATCTGGGATTACAGCACGATCAAAGTACCTACGATTTTCAGCGTGGCCAAAGAGAAAGGTTTGAAGACCGCCTCCGTGTTCTGGCCGGTTTCAGTAGGCAGCCCGGCTACTTACAATATCCCTGAGTATTGGTATTTGCCTGAGAAAAAAGGCGGGGACCGGATCATGATCAAGGCGCTTTCTGAACATGCTTCTCCCAAAGGTTTGTATGAAGAAGTGGAGCAGAATGCGACCGGCAAGATGGAAGAGATTGATTTTAACAGTGATTACCTGAGCGTGGACGAGAATATGTCGCGCATCAGCGCCTACCTGATCCGTAAATACAAACCTTCTTTCCTGGCGGTACATTTGGTAGCGGTTGATCATTTTGAACACGAGCAAGGCCGCGAAGGTGACCAGGTAAGAGCCGCTTTGGCGAGTGTCGACAGAGGCATTAAAACGATCATTGAAGCGACTGAAAAAGCGGGTATCAGAGAAAAAACGACTTTCATCATCACTGGTGATCACGGTTTTGTGGATATCCACACAGCGATCGCACCGAATGTGCTTTTGGCAAAAGCCGGCTTGTACGATCCTGCCAACAAAGCAGCGTGGAAAGCTTATTTTCACGGCTCCGGCGGTTCTGCATTTTTACATTTGAAAGATAAAAATGATACTCAAACGCTGGAAAAAGTAAAGCAAATTCTGAACGATCTGCCGGTGGGTCAAAAGAACTTTTTCGCTGTGAAAGACCGTGCGGCACTGGACGAAGTCGGCGCTGACCCGAATGCGGCACTGGCGCTGGCCCCGAGGCAGGGAATTACCGTCAGTGCAGCTGCCACCGGTGATTTCACGCGTGCATCGAGTGGCGGTACCCACGGCTTTTTCCCCGATTTCAAGGAAATACAAACTGGTTTTGTTGCTTTCGGAAAAGGGATCAAACCGGGCGCGGTGGTACCTGAAATGAGCTTGCAGGATATTGCCCCACTGGTCGCCAAGCTCCTGAATATCGAATTCCCGACCGCCGACGGCACATTGTATCCGGGGTTACTCACAAATAAATGAGCGGCAATTACTGAAAAACAAGTAATTGTACGCTAGCAAAAAAGCTGTTCGCGTCATAGATTTACGTTTCGCGCTATTCCGAATCCGATCTATGACCGAACAGTTTACTTCTAATCCCGCAGGCTGGTTCCACAAGTTCTGCGAAGCCTCTCTCGGCATCCTCGCCGTCACCGTCATTATCCAGATCCCGCTGGACATATTCACGTCGATCTGGGAATATCTCGGTGACTACGATAAATATTACTTCATTATTCAGGCTGTTCTTCCGCTGATCGGTGGTGCGGTTTATGCCACGCTATGGCACGATCGCGAGCGCACGGGCCGCATTAATAGTGGCTGGCACCACGCGATATTACTGGGGATGCTGCGCTATTGGCTGGCCTACTCTATTTCAGTTTATGGTTTTGCCAAAATCCTCAAAACCCAGCTGCAATCGCCCGGTTACCGACTCGATATGCCTCTCGGCGACCTCAACGGATTTGCGTTGACCTGGTATTATTTCGGCTATTCCTACACGCTGGCAGTGATACTGGGTTTGTTTCAGGTAGGCGGATCGATATTGCTGCTCTTCCGCAGAACGACGCTGATCGGTGTGATGGTACTGTTGCCAGTGATGGTCAATATCGTGTTGATCAACTTATTTTATGATATCGCCGCAGGCGCTTTTTTCAATTCCATTATCTATACACTCGGCCTCGTTTACCTGCTTTTTAATGATTTTGAAAAATTAAAAGCAGCATTCTGGGATCTGGTAGAGCGTTTCCCCACGATCGGAGGAAAGAACCAGTGGGCAAAAAACGGTTTGCGCTTCCTGGTGATAGCCGCCGCATTTGCAACCATTTACCAATATTTATGGAATGACAAAACAGATAAGATATTGCTGGGAACATGGAAAGTGGAAAAGCTATTAAAAAACAGGCAACCTGTTACTGAAACTGCCTGGCTTAAAGATTCGACCGCCTGGAACAAGGTCTATTTTGCGAGCTGGAACGGCGCAGCATTCAGTCCCAATCCGTATCGGTACCTGCCGGCTGAGAGTTTGCGAGGATCTTATGAGTTTGACAGCCTGAAAAATGATATCCGATTCATTTTCCAAAATCCGGCAAAAAAAGGTGGAAAAGACGATACCCTCCATATTGCAGTGACCAACCGGACGCAAAAATCCATGCACCTTCATTTCGTGATGGCGAGCGATACGGTCGATTTACAGCTGGCCCGATTGCGTTAGGAAGTTTTGTAAAATGGGTCTACACAACGCAAAAGCTGCGGAGCGTCTATTTCAGGCGCTTCTATCTTTTCGTTAATAACACCATTGAAATGCAGGCGTGATAACCTGCTTTTACCCTGATACAGAAACGAAACGGCAGATCTGGGTTTGCCTGCATTGAAAACCTTCGAACCCGTTTCAGGATAGGCGGCTACCAGCTGGTTCAGCTGTCCGGGATCTGAGAATTCCAGACATTTCAGCGTGAACCGGTCCTCTTCCCCATCCCAGTTCAGGTACACCAGATAGGGTTCTGCGGGGTTTATTTTGAAGTAAAAATTAAAGCGCCGCTGTGTCGCCAGTTTGCCTCCAAGTTGGAGTTCCGTCGACTCGGAAAAGTAGGTTCTGATCCCGTCACGAAGATAAGTGAGTGCGTCCATTGTTAAAATATCAGTAGGTTAATAGGAGTGACTGCTTAAACAAATATAACCAAAGCTGCCCTCCTGCCCCCTGCCGTGATGAAAAAAAGAGTAATAATAACCGCCGTTTTAGTTACAATCGCTGCTATTCTCGTCTATCTCGTATTGTCGGAAAAGCCCGTTGAAACAAAATTGCAGGAGCCTGCATTGCCGTATCCCTATCATAGCGAAGACGTCACATTTACGAACAATCAGGCGGATGTCACCCTGTCTGGCACATTGACATTACCCGAAAAAGGAGACAAATTCCCGGTAGTGATCCTGGTTTCCGGCAGCGGGCCGCAGGATCGTAATTCTGAGTTTTGGGGGCACAAACCTTTCCTGGTGATCGCCGATTATCTAACCCGCCAGGGCATAGCAGTTTTGCGCTACGACGATCGTGGGATTGGCAAATCCACCGGACAGTTTATGGAAGCTACTTCCAACGATTTCGCAACCGATGCTGAAAGTGCGGTCGCCTACCTGAAAACCAGAAAAGAGATCGATCCTGAAAAAATTGGCGTTGCCGGACACAGCGACGGAGGGCTGGTAGCCGCAATAGCAGCCTCGCGCTCCAAAGACATTGGTTTTATCATTTCTCTTGCCGGACCCGGCGCAAGGGGAATCGAGGTGATCTCATTGCAATCCGAGCTGATCGCACGGGCTGGTGGTGCCAGTAAAGAAGAAATCGCAGTGATCAGAAAATTGAACGGGAAAACCGTAGAAATACTCACAAAAACGACGGACACTACCCGCCTTCGAACCGAGCTCACCGCATTTTTCCAAAAAAATATGAATAGCTACCCCGCAAAAGGACTTCCCCCCGGATTTACCAAAGAGCAACTCTTTACAGCACAAGTCAATGCCATGTGCACGCCCTGGTACCAATATATGTTCTCGATCGATCCGGCCGATTTTTTCTCAAAGGTCTCTTGTCCGGTACTGGCACTGAACGGAGCAAAAGACTTGCAGGTAGACGCGCAGCAAAATCTCCCAGTGATTGAAAAAGCCGTAAAAGCCGGCGGTAACACAAATGTAACAGTCAAATCACTGCCCGATCTCAACCACTTTTTTCAAACCAGCAAAACCGGCCACCCCAGCGAATATGCAGGTAACACAGAAACCTTCTCCCCGGTAGCGCTGGCAGCGATGAGTGACTGGATCAGTGCGCAGGTGAAGTAGGGAAATATCAGCTTTCTTTCAAATACCCTTTCAGCAAAGGCAGAATATCGTCCGAACTTGGTCTGGGCGCGTGGGTTTTTAGCATTTTTCCCTCGGCGTCGATCAGTATGTATCTCGGAATGCCCCAGAGGTGGTACTTCTCCCAGATCGCGTCGGGTTGGCCGTCTTGTTTCTGGTGCAGATGAATACCTGCGGGGACGCTTTTATCGGGTAGTAATTTTTTCCAGGTATCTATATTCGAATCGGTTGAGACGTACAGGAATGCGATTTTGTCATTGCCTTCAAATTCCTTCACCAGCTTTTTGGAATGCGGAAATTCGTCCCGGCACGGCCCGCACCATGTTGCCCATACGTCGACGTACACCAGCTTTCCTTTGAGGCTGCTCAGCGAAATCGGCTTTCCGTCCGCGGTAGTGCCTGTAAAATTCGGCGCAGGTTTCCCCGGCGCGAGGGGTTCCCATTTCGCGAAACTTTGGTCCAGGGTCTTTCTGTAAACAGGCGAAACCGGCGTTTTATAAAAATCTTCGCGGAGCTTAGCTATTTCCGGCGACAAACCATCCATTCGCAACCAATAGTTGATATTTGCAGCTCTGAAATGCCTTTTCAAAAACGGACTCAATGTCATTTTTTGAATAAAATCATCAGACACTTCCAGCCAGTGTCCATCCAGTGAATCCTGGTTCATTTTGTCGGTAAGCTTGCCGAGCGGCCCGTGAATACCGGAAATCAGGTAGCTGGATAGGATTTGACCGTAATCGTATGAGTTCTTATCAAAAAAAACTGAATCCACAGGCAACGTCGTAGCGACTTTTTTCAAATCTGCCGGAATAGTGGGATCGTCCAGGTCATAGCTGTAATGGTTGTTCACATAGTGTTGCTGATATTCGTACAATACCATCTCGACCTTCTTTTTCATCAAATCCAGTTCTTCAGGAGCTATACCTTCCTCTTTTTCAAGTCTTTCAGCTTCTTTGTACAACTCATTCTGATACAGTTTGAAGATTGATGCGAACTCAGCGGGCTCAATTTGCCAGATAGCCTTTGCGTTATGATTGTAATAATTCTGCGTGACTTTCTGTATATTTCGAAGAAACCTGCTGATCACAAAACCGTCGCCAGTGACCTTAATTCCACCTCCGATCTTGCTGGCATCTGCTTCAAGTACTATCTCGTCACCTGCTTTGAGGTACAATGGGATATACGTGTCCTGCAAGTTAACATGTCCAAAAACAGGCTTTTCAATCCTAGTTTCTATTATCCCAAAACCATTGCTATCCAATGTAGATTTACCTAACAGCAATGTGTCCAGACTAAGCATATTGTAGGTAACCAGAACTGCGCCGGCACCTTTGGCTTTATTCAATCGGAAAGTGATTTTGATTTTCCCGTCATCCTTTTTTTCACAACCTGACAGACCGAGATAAAGCAGTAAACTGAGAACGCTAATTTTGAAAAGATGTAACATCGCGAAGGAAGTTTTGTGATAAAAAGGGATCGATATCAACTTCATATACTTCGCATAAGTCTGTATTGATGCAAGTATCCTTTTATTTACTAAAAAAAATGCTGCATTCAGGACGAATGCAGCATGATACATAACTTACTAAGAATGCGCTAATTACTTTTTCAAAGCCTTCCGCACAGCTGGCGCGACTTTGTCACCCAACAGCTCGATGGACTTCATAAGCAACTTATGATCCGGGCCACCCACGTCGGTATGGAGCAGGAAGCGTGTTAATCCGAACATTTCCTGGTTCTGCAATATTTTCTCTGTGACCTGATTTGGATCTCCCACAAACAAGGCACCTTCCGGGCTGCGTCCGCCTTCAAACTGTCCCCTGGTATAAGGAGCCCAGCCGCGGCTGCTGCCAACCCGGTCCATTTGTCCTGCGTAACTCGCAAAATATTCATCGGCAAGTGCAGTACCATTTTCGCCTACCAACCCGTGCGAATGCGTCGCCAGCTGCATTTTCGCAGGATCGTGACCGGCATTGATATATTCAGTTTTATAAAGATCAAAAAACGGCTTGAACTGCGCCGGCATTCCACCGATGATCGCGATAATAAGCGGAAAACCCATTTTGGCCGCGCGCACAACCGACTGCGGCGTACCACCGACGGCGATCCAGATATCCATTCGCCCATTGACGGGCCTCGGCAAGACCTGCTGACTATCCAACGCAGCGCGGTATTTCCCTTTCCAACTGATCGTTTCGGTCTCGTTGATCTGTTTCAGCAGTTCCAGTTTTTCGGTAAATAAACCGTTGTAATTGTTCAGATCATAACCAAAAAGGGGAAACGATTCGATGAAGCTCCCCCGCCCTACCGTAATCTCGGCACGACCGTTTGAAAGCAGATCTACCGTTGAAAAATTCTGGTAAACGCGTACGGGATCATTGGAGCTTAATACTGTAACAGAGCTCGTCAGCTTGATATTTTTGGTCACTGATGCGGCGGCAGCCAGGATAATTTCCGGACTCGAAACCGCATATTCAGCACGGTGGTGTTCGCCGATCCCGAATACATCCAGCCCGACTTCATCAGCCAGCTTTACTTCCTCCAGCAAATCCTGTAACCTTTCGTGAGGGGATTGAAATGCCCGGGCCGCCTTATCAAAAGACAAATCCCCGAACATACTGATACCTATTTCCATGATATTGTTTTGGTCAACTTTTCCTACTTAAGGAAAGGGATTTTGGCGGTTAGAAGTTCAAAAGTGAGGGGCTCGGGGTTCGGGGGTTCGGGTAAATGTGTAGGATACAAAAGTTCGGGAATGAGAATTTTCAGTCGCAAAATGATAACTTCGTTTTTGACATATCACCACTCAAAAATGAGCAAACGCAAATCACGAGAACAAAAATTGGAACTGCTGAGAAAATTGCTGATCGAGGGTGAAGAAAGTGGCTTTGTTGAAAACTTCAACCCGGTAGATTTCCAGGCGGAATTAAAGAAGGAACATTTGGCAAATGGCATATATCAATCGGGCAAAAAGCGATAATCCCCTCTAATGCACCGCATGTTTTTTAGCAAAAAATGGCTGCTTGGCTTTGCGCTGGCGCTGGTTTATATTCCGTTGCGGACTTACATGAACGTGCCGGAGGATGTTTGGGCTACGGTCCTGCGAAAGCTGCCGCTTTTCTGCATGGAGATCGTGATCAGTACCGTGTTTTATACCAGCTGGATCTACTTGGTCGATTGGGGATTGCGCCGGATCGATGCGTGGACAGGCAGCAGCGGATCAGCAGAATTTAAGTTATCAAACCAGCTTATTGCACTCGTACCGGCCATTTTACTGGCGATCGTGTTCGACAAGATTCTGAGCGAAACGTGGGGTTTAATGAATGGCCTCTGGACGCATACACCCAGGCTTGAATTCGGTAGCAGGCTGACTCCCATGGTCCGTGCATTTTGGAGAAGAGCGAATGAGGTGCTGACCATTCTGGCATTGATCGCGGCGTATTACCTGTGCGTGAGCGATCAGATACAGGAGCGATTAAAGAAGTTACAACTCAATTCAGAACGACTTGAAAAAGAGAATATTAACGCTCGTTTCATGGTCCTAAAAAATCAGATCAGCCCGCATTTTCTTTTCAATAACCTGAGCGTACTTTCTTCGCTGGTAGAGTCAGGGTCGGAGAAATCGAGTGAATTTATCCAACAACTTTCACAGGCTTACCGTTATATTCTCGAACAGGCGGAGCTGCATCAGATCAGCCTGCAGGAGGAGATCCGGTTTTTGGAAACCTATACCTATTTGCTCAGGATGCGGTTTAAGGACAAAATTGTAATGGACTTACAGCTTTTGCCGGACGATCTGCAACGCTATTCGGTGATCCCGCTCACGTTGCAGCTGCTGATTGAAAATGCGGTGAAGCATAATACCATGTCCGCTGCTAATCCGCTGCTGATCAGCGTTTCCATAGATTCAGGGTGGCTGGTAGTCAGTAACCCGTTACAGCTTCGGAAACTCAGTGAACCTACAACCGGGCTGGGCCTGAAAAATATTGTAAACAGGTACCGGTTATTGCTTGACAAACAAGTTATGATCGAAAAAAATAGTACGCATTTTGTCGTAAAAATCCCTCTCATAGCATGAAAGTACTGATCATTGAGGACGAGGAACTGAGTGCGGAAAGGCTGGAAAACATGCTTCTCGGTATTGACAGGGATATTCACGTGCTGGCTATTATACCCTCGGTTTTTGAAACAATTACTTATTTTCAAAACCCCACCAACATCCAGCCCGACCTTATTTTCCTGGATATTCACCTCGAAGACGACAACGGTTTTCACATTGTGGAGAGCCTGAACCTGATGATCCCGATCATTTTCACGACGGCATTCGACGATTATATGCTGAAAGCTTTCAAAACGCACAGCATTGATTACTTGCTGAAACCGATCAATCCGCTGGAATTGCAGGCTTCTATATTGAAGTTCAAGAAATTAAATATACCTGCCGATCCGAAAATGAGTGTTCCGGCAAACGAGATTTCGGTTGAGAAATATAAGGACCGATTTCTGGTTACGGCCGGCTCGCGGATCTTTACATTCAAAACTTCCGAAATCGCCTATTTCACGATCGAGGAGCGGGCAACATTCCTGCGGCTTTTTGACGGCCGCCATTTTGCGGTGGAATATAGTCTGGAAAAATTGACGCAGCTATTGGACCCCGCTGACTTTTTCCGCGTTAACCGCACATTCCTGATCTCGATCAATGCGATTAAGGATATCCACACGATCTCGGCAGGAAAGCTGAAAATTGAGCTGGCCCCCGCCGCTTCGCAGGAAGTTTTCGTGAGCTCGGAGCGTATCACGGAGTTTAAAAGCTGGCTCGGGCGCTGAAAGCAGCTTAGTTCTGCATTGAAAAACCCGGTTTCAATATCAAAAAACGGGCTTTCCGACATTTACAATTTCAGTTAAAGACCTGATTGAGGAATTTGAGTAAAACAAAACTTACTCTAAATGTCCGCGGTCAGGTTTAGTGTCCATAAAAAATTCCACCTCCTCCAAAGCAGAACCAGTATCTGGGAAGCCAGCCCGGAAGAACTGCGGCATTACCGGCTGATATTCATCCTGTCTGGCAACGGACAATTTGTGCTCGACGGGAAAATAGCTGCGTATGCCAAATCAGGCCTGATCCTGCTAAAACCTGATCAGCAGCCGGTTTTTCAGGAAGACCGTGGTACCGAAATTTTTGTGATCGCATTCCATACTTTTCTGGCCGACGATTTTCAGAAAAAGAAAGCATTTGACCCCGATTTTGCGGACACTTACAAGCAGGCCGAAAATCTCTGCAACAATACCAGGCTCACCCAGGGAAAGCCCCTGCCCAACGAGCGCGACGGACAAACGATCGCTTACCTGATCAACCAGATCGCATTTGAAATCAGCCAAAAACAATCTTCGCACGTCAAGCTGATCAAAGGCAGTATCGACCTGATCATGACAATTCTCGCGCGAAATAATTTTGAAACCAAAAGAACCGAAGAAAAATCGTCACAGCAGGTACTCACCGAACGCATGGTAGAATATCTGAAAGGCGAGCTGCAACAGAACAAAACCGTTCGTATTCCAGAACTGCTTTTGCACTTCAATACGTCCGAGGAGGTTGCCAATCTGTGCATGATGAACAGCACCGGGATGTCGCTGCGCAATTTTATCATTAAATACAAAGCCGACCTCTTCAAAAGCCGCATGCTGAAAGTAGATGTGGGAGAAATTTCGTCTTTTGTCAAAAATCACCTGACAACCTAACCCCTGAGCCCACATCGATGAGTATTCATACCAATAGGAGAGATTTTGTTAAAATGGCCGGGCTAGGTGCGCTCGGCTTTTCTATTCTGCCATCACTTTACGGAAAAGTTGCCGCCAGTGACCGCGTCCGCGTGGCGCATATCGGGCTGGGCGGAATGGGAAATAACCACATGAAATGGTTTGCCAACCTGCCGGAAGTCGAGATCGTGGCGCTTTGCGACGTTGACGAGCTGCACCTGGGCGAGACCAAACAACGATTGCTCGAAATGCAGCCGAATGCAAAAGTGGATACTTACGGAGACTTCCGCCGGATACTGGAACGTAAGGATATTGATGCAATAACGGTGGCTACGCCGGACCACTGGCACGCGCAGATCGCCGCGCTGGCGTTTCAGGCTGGCAAGGATGTGTATGGCGAAAAACCGCTTTCCTATAATTTGGGTGAGGGTAAAATGATGTTGAAGAACCTGGAAAAATACGAGCGGGTATTCCAAATGGGCAACCAGATCCATGCGGGGGACAATTTCCACCGGGTGGTAGAGATCATTAAATCCGGCGCGATCGGCAAGGTCAGTACCGTGCGGCTGTGGAAAACTGCGAATGCGAAAGATATCGGCTCGCCCGTGTCGCAGGCTGTACCCAAGACGCTCGACTGGGATATGTGGCTTGGCCCCGCGCCTTTTACCGAATACATTCCCGAAAAGTGCCACTTCACATACCGCTATTTCCTTGACTATTCCGGTGGGGAATTTGCCGATTTCTGGTGTCACATTGCCGACGTGGTCTATTCCTCGCTCGCGCCGCAAGGTCTGAAAAAGATCAATGCGCACGGCGAAGCGTTTAGCGGAATAGCGGACGCGCCAAAGATCCTGAATGTGGATTACGAATTTGAAAACTTGAAAATATTATGGACCATGGCACCGCCTAATGTGCCGGGAGCAGCAGGAACGGGCATAGGCGCCTATTTTGAAGGAGATAGGGGCACGCTCATTTGCGATTATAATACCCGGTCGATCACGATCAATGGCGAAACGATGACTGATATTGCAACCATCCCGATCACAAATCCAAGGTCGCCGGGACATCAGCAAAATTTTATAGATTCTGTCAAATCCAGGAAACAGCCTGAGTCCAACCTCGTTTACGCACGGGAAATGACGATACCGATGCATTTGGGGCTGATCTCCTACCGGCTTAAACGGGAACTTACCTGGAATGCGGAGAAAGAAAAGTTTGTCGGCGATAAGGAGGCAAACCGATTGCTTTCACGGAAGCCGCGTAAAAAGTGGGATCTTGCGTAAATGTGAAAAAATATGTGGCGCGGGGCTATCTGACCAGGGATTTGAACAGGTCGTAATAGCCCCGCACCATTTTCTCCCAACCAAAATTTTCAATTGTATATTGCCTGAATGCGGCTTTGTGCTCGTTTGGCTGCGGATTGGCTATCGCTTCATTCATGCGTTCCGCCCAAATTTTTGCATTGCCTGACGGAAGCAAATACCCATTTTTTCCATCCTGGATCGCATCGGGAATTCCGTCAATATCAGCTGCGAAAACAGTTGCACCGGCCATTACGGCTTCGAGACATACCAAGCCAAAACCCTCCATATCACCCGCTACCTTGATATTTGGCATAATAAAGGCGGCCGACTGCGATAGTAACAACTGCACTTCGGTCGTGGGTAATCTTTTCAAATGCTTCACACGCTCCGCGACTTCGGGCTCTTGAAACAATTGCCGCAAAGGCGCATTATCAGTAGGAAAACCAAGGAAAAGTGAAATTTTTCCGGCTGGCTTTTTTGGCAAACGGGAAAGCAATCTTTCTGTACCGCCCGCGACAGGCTCGTATGCACCGACCAGAAGCACGAGAAAATTCCCTTTCAATGACGGAACCACATTTTCAATAAACCACGACATTCCCTTTCGCCTGACTGGCCGGCCCAATGCCAGCAATATCCGCTCACCACGGTATTCAATGCCGTGATTAGCAAGCATTTCAGTCAACGTAATCGGACTTTTGGCTATTTCAATCCTGGTATCAACGCCATTTGGAATTACTACTATTTTATTTTTATCAATCCCCAAACGCTGCGCCTCTGAGGCGGTCGCGCGGCTCACGGCGATCAGCTTGTCGAAACGGTTGAAGCGGGGAAGGATGAATTTGTGATAGATCTTACTCGGAAAAACCACGTCGAGCCCGTGCAGGGTTGCAGTACGTTTCAGGTGATTATATCCTTTGTGACGGGAGCAAAATGCGGCGATGAGACCGTCGTTGAAATGGATGATACTAATGCCAGGATTGTCGGCGCAGGTACGCAGTATTCTCTTTTTCAGTAATAAAAAGTAGCTTACGGTGCTTTCATTCCCGTCAAAAACAATGCGGTGCACTTTGCAATGCCGCTCCATTCCGGTGATCAGCTCGTAGCTCTGCTTTTCCATTCCGCCTACTGCCGGGGGATATTTATGGCTGACAAATAATATCTCCATACTGATCAGGATATCGCTTTTTTAGTGCGGGCAAACAATGCATAAAACAATGCGCCCATTAATATCCAGAATAGTTGGCGTGTGCGGCGCAATGCTGAAACTGAAATCCACAAAGTAGCACTTGTAATACCTATCACTGCGAGCATGAGCTTGTTACCTATTTCTTCCACGCCAATTTGCCCCGGCACAAATGCACCCGCGGACTTGACGAGCACGACGCCCATATCGAGCAAAAGTCCGTGCATAAGCGTCACATCATAACCCAGCAATTTTAGTATAATATAAAATTCCACAGATCCGATCAGCCAGTGAAGTAGGAAGCAAATGAATGCAAAAACGAGTTCACGCGGATGTTTTAAGGCAAATTGATAAAGCGCAATTCGCAGTTCCCGTATCTTGCCACTCACTTTTTGCAGCCGGCTTTGTGTAGAACTTGTCTCAGTTGCTGCCTCCAATTTCCCCGCCTTTTTAACCCAAAAAAAACAAAAACCAGCCAGCAGCAATATCGCCGCCACCATTACTACGAGCAACCCAGGAGGCAGCAACCCAGCGCCCGGTCCGCTGCCCGAAACCAGCCAGATCATCGCTGCAACCAGTAATACCAGCTGACTTAATATCATCAAAAACCGGTAAATGATCACGGAAGTAAGTGCAGGTTGCTGGTCAATTCCGTAGGGTTTTAACAGAAAAACCTTGAACATATCCCCCCCGGCGACACTCGCAGGATTGAATGCGCCAACAGATTCACTGATGTGCCTGACAACAAAGATCTTTGCGTGTGAAATGTGTTTTTTTGATTCGCCCAGACAAAACCACCACCCTATCGCACCAAACCAATAAGCAACAAACGTACTGACAATCACCCAGATAAACCCTGCACCTGCATTTTGCAAAGCACTTTTCACCTCCGCAAGATCGGTGTGCCGGATAAATTGAAATAACAGGATCAGGATACTTAGTACCAGGATGATCTTGAAAATACGAATATGAGCGGGACTAATTTTCAAGTTCTAGTTTTTCGATGGGTGCGGTCAACGCGATCAGGTCGCTAAAATAAACCCTGGCGAGTTCATCCCAATCATAACTCTGGCTGTATTGAACAGCATTTTGACTCAATCTTGCCTGCAAAGAAGGATTTTCTATGACTTCCCTGATTTTTTCAACGTAGGCCGCCGCTTCGTACGGACTGCATTTGTACCCGTTTTCACCTTCTTCAATAAAATCCCGGCTACCGCCACCGTCGGCTACGACAGGTACTAATCCCGACGCCATTGCTTCCAGAACTACATTTCCGAAAGTTTCGGACACGGAAGGAAATACGAAAACAGAGGCCGATGCATACAAAACCGAAAGCTGCTCGTGACCTAGTCGCCCCGGAAAAATAGCGCCGGGCATACGCGCCTCGCAATCTTTCCTGGCCACCCCGTCGCCGACAACGATGAAATTATAGGAAAGACCCCCGGCGCGGACCAGCTCATAAATCGAGATCAGCGTTTCGAGGTTTTTTTCCCAAACCAGCCTGCTGGCGAAGAGAATAGTGGGATTGGAATTTCCAGTGAGCGTTTGCAGATAATTTTCGTCCTTTTTACCGGGAGAAAAAAGTCCGGTATCCATGCCTCGCTTCCATATCTTCATGTTTTTTGGTGACATTCCTGCCTCAACCAACTCTTTTGCAATACTGGTTGAAGGAATGTAAACTTTGTCACACTGGTCATAAAATTCGTTCTGATACTTTCTGGTGAGGCTTACGACCGGTTTGATCAGAAACGGCAGGTATTTGAGATAATAGGCAATGTAGCTGACGAAATGCGTGTGGTAAATGCTGGTTACAGGCAACGATTTGCCGCGCGCATATTTGAGCGCAAAATGCCCAAGGAACGACGGAGTAGCAATATGGACCAGATCAGGGGCAAAATGATCGAGTTTTTCCCACGTTCCTTCCGGTGCGCGGCCGGGCATTCCGATCACGTAATTTCTATTAAATGGAATGCGCAGAGATGGAATTTTCAGGCAATCAAAACCAAAAATCTGGTCCGGGCCGCTAGCGCAGATGAAGAGGAATTCGAATCTTTCGTGGTCGATCCTTTCAAAAAGCTGGAACATGGTCCGCGCTGCTCCGTCAAAATCGGCAATCAGGATCTCTGCGAAAAAGGCAACCTTAACTTTCCTCATTTCCTTGCTTTAATCTGCTAATGTAGCTTCCGGAGATTTCCTGCGGGTTAAATTTTTGTTAACATTACGTCAACTCAATTTCCGTTCCTAATTAGCCGCGCTTAGTTTTTCGAGCAAATGTTCCCCAAGCGGAGACAACGTGTAGCCAGGTTCGTGACTGATCGTCAAGCCCAGATTTTTGAGCTTTCGTACATTCAGTTTCAGCCATTCTTTTTCTTTTTTTGCTTTGATTGCCAGGTCTGCGGCGCTGAGCATCGGGTTTTCCTGAATTGCTTTGAGGATTTTGATCGTCCATTTACCCTGGTTACTACCAACGTCGAGGCGTCTCAGTTTTTCAACCAAATCCTCAAATTCGTCAGCGTTAACCTCCACTGGTTCCTTCATTGCTAATGCCGGATCTACTGAAATATAGCGCACTTCCATTTTATAGATCGTACCCTCACTGATTTTGTCGAGCAGGGATAACAGTCTGTTCACATCCGAAAAACCCGCCTGATTTGCTTCCTGTTCAGAAATGTCGCCCCTTTTATATTCACTTAGTGAAGAAATTTCAATGATTCCGACCGAGGTTTGAATGCGGCTCCCGGCACTTACGTCTGCTTTTTTCCATTTCCGGAAAGCGAGTGAAATTTTGCCGGACCTGATACCTTCGAGATGATTTACTGTAAATAGCATTTGTTGAGAATTTTGAATACAAAAAAAGGGAATTAAATCGACCAATCCATCAAACAAAAAATCTCTTTAAACTTCCATATTAAAATGCGGTTAAAAGCGAATTAAATTTTTTCAGGCTGCATTAATCGCATTCTGCTGTTTAAACGTAGATGCTGCTAAACCATTCCCCATTTTACAATAAGCAGCTTATGAAGATTCTCAACCAACCAGTTAAGCAGGTACTCCTTGCCGCTTCGTTCATGTTCGCATTCGCGCTTGTATCGTGCGAAGATCACCGCGTACCGCCCACAGAGCAAACATTGCCGGACCGTATTTTCTACGCATTATCCGACAATAACCAGCTTCACGAAATCAACATCAAAAACACGGCAAGCCCGCTACGCTCTTTCGCGGTTACCGGATTGCAGAGTGATGAAGTACTGGCCGGGATCGATTTCCGTCCGGCGACGGGCCAGTTATATGCGATCAGCTCGCTGAGCAATTTATATCATGTCAATATCAAAACGGGTGATCAGGAGGGAAAAGCAACGCGGATCGGAATGGATCCGATTGCTACCAAATTGAACGGATCAAGCATTGGTTTTGACTTTAACCCAACTGTCGACAAAATACGTGTGGTGACCAACACCGGACAAAATCTCCGCCTGAACCCTGAAACCGGCGCAGTACTTGCCGGCGATTCCCAGTTGAACGGGCCGGCTAGTCCGAAAGTAGGCGCGGTAGCTTATACCAATAGCAGAGCCGGTGTGACCGCCGCTCCTGGCGTGGGAACTACACTTTATGATATTGATGCTGAGGCAAATATGCTTTATATCCAGAATCCGCCAAATCCTGGTGCATTGGTTCCGGTAGGTTCATTAGGCCTGGATATTACCGAAGTGGGCGGATTTGATATTTCTCCGGATATGAATGCAGCGGATGTATTCCCGATCGCTTCTGTGAAATTCGAAAACAAATGGGAGCTTGATTTTGTAGACCTGAAAACGGGTAAGCTTCAAAAACTGGGTGACCTGCCGGCTGGCGTGAATATCACTGGTATTGCAATACCGGCGATGCCTGTTGCTTATGCGCTGGACGGTGCCAACAACCTAAAAATCTTCAATCCAACCAACGGTAACGAATATGGAACGAAGGCAATTGGCGGGCTGCCAGGCGGCGTGATGCTGGAAGGAATTGATATCAGACCGGCAAACGGCAGGTTGTATGCTTTGGGTAATGACAGCAAGCTTTACGGAGTCGACCTTGGAAGCGGCGCTGCAATGGAAGTCGCTGCATTGAAAACAGGCGATGGTCCGTTGCTGATCGATGGGATGCATTTCGGAGTTGACTTCAACCCCGCAGCCGACAGACTTCGTGTGGTAAGTGACAAAGGACAAAACCTGCGTATCGACGTAACTACGGGAATGACGACGATAGATACACCCTTGAAAAATTTAGACGCAACTCCTTTTGTAACTGCCGTTGCTTATACCAACAGCTACCCGGGCGTAGTTGCAGCCAATACGACGCTGTTCGATATTGACAGTCAATCCAATATGATCTTCAAGCAAATCCCACCAAATAATGGTACGCTTGCCGATGGTAAAAGCCTGGGCATTGACGTTGCCGCAGGTATCGGTTTCGATATCGGCAATTCCACCGGTATGGGCTATGCAATTTTCACGGTTGGCGGCTCCACGAGCTTCTATACAGTCGACCTGGCTTCGGGTGCGACGCAAATGAAATATAGTTTTAGCACGCCTGTGAAGGGGCTGGCGACAGGTTTTGGTTTGTAAGTTCGGTTTTGAGTAAACAGGCGGTCAGACGTTTTCTAACCGCCTGTTTTTTTGTGCCTTGCAGCAGGCATGGTTGTTTTTCACTCTCAAAAAACAAAAACTTCCCGCTATGCATATTTTCCACCTGCTTCCTTTTGCGTTGCTTTTGTCCACTATCCAGCTTTCGGCCCAGAGCAAAAGTGATAGCATTCCGAAATATGTGAAGGTACCGGCTGGCTTTGTAATGGTGTTGCGCCAGGGCGATGATGTATTTAAGGAAATTGAAAACCTGGCTACTAAAGAGCAGATACCTTCCGCCAACTTTACTGGAATGGGTTTCGTGAGCGCCAAATTCGGGTTCTTCAATTTTAAAACAAAAGAGTACGATCCTAAGGATTTCAAGGATGTGGAGCTGGCTTCGATGCAGGGTTCTATTGCGTGGCAAAATGGTAAACCTTCTCTGCACTGCCACGGCGTGGTGACGGGGAAAGATTTCAAAGCCTACGGCGGACATTTACTGGAAGCAACCGTGGGAACAGGCTCCGTCGAGATTATGATCACCGTTCATGACAAGCAATTCCAGCGGCTCATGGAAGAGCCGCCGGGCGCCAATGTATTGAATATCAAAGAATAAAAGCCAGCCGGGTTATTTTTTTAGCGCTTTAATATACAGGATCACGGACTCTATGTCAGTATCCGTCAAAACGCCTACGAACGAGGGCATTTCCTCATTATACCCTTTTACAATCCTTTTTGAAGGTTCTAGGATCGATTCCCTGAGGTATTTTTCGTCGGCAACGACCTTGGTGCCGTCGTCAAATATCCGCTCGGATTTGTATAGATTTTTGAAGGGCGGGCCGTACATCCCGTCGGTTTTGGTACCGGGCGAGTGACAGCCGGCGCAGGCCATTTTCTGAAATATCTCCTGGCCTTTTTCGGCGGAGGCTATTTCCGTTTTCGCAGGCTGCGTCGCTATCTCAGCTTTTTTCGAAGTCAGCAATGCCAAATCCACATGCTCGAAACCATACTTTTTCAAATCCATATCGTCTGAGCTATTCACGGTAAAGTAAAAATGGTCGTTCATTTTCCGGCCGTCTTTTGCATTCAGCTTATACCCTACTTCCATTTGCATTACTTCCTTCATATCCGGAACGAGCAGCAATATTTTTTTTCCATCCGCCGAAAGATAAGACCCGGCAACCGGCAGTAGCTCCTCACCCGTACTACCATCAAGCTTAAAGTGGCCCGAACCGTACTCTTCGGTTCTCTTATAGTTATATCTTTTTATGTCAAAATTCGCAGCATTCAGTGCAGAAGTCTTATCTATTTCTGAATCAAAACCAATGATAATACCTTGGTTACCAGCGTGAAACTGATTTGGCAGATAACTTGGCTTGCCGGTATAACGAAGCCGAATTAACGAACTGATACCGACCGATGCAGATCCCCAAAGATTAAAACCGGTCACATACAATTGTTCATCCACCGGATTCAATGCACCTTTCGAAGTAGGCGCCGGGTAATTGGCATTGATGTAGGAAACGCCGCCCTGTAAAATCCTGGAAGTACTGTCAATCAACACGCGGAAAAGCCCGGGCGTACCAAATGAAAAGTGGATCAGACTACCATTCAGCGGCCCCATTTTGTTACCTGTAACCCAGGCCTGGCCCAGGCTTGACCGGTCGACGCTGTGAGGGATCCAGGTTAGCGGAGGGGCGATCTCGGGATTATCAGTGCGGTGCGCAGTCGGGGTAACACCGTAATAGTCCCCTTTTTTGATCACGTAAATGGGCGTCGACGGCACAAAGTTACCTTGCTGATCAGTTGCTGTCAAAACGCCTGTTTTCGAATTATAACCCAGATACGGGCCGCGTAAACCCGTCGCGATCACCTCGGATTTTCTTCCGTCAGCAGTTATTTTCAGGATCGTACCATTCTGATCCGAGCCCGTGCGGAATCCTTTTCCAGAGGTTGCAGCCGTCATTCCCGGGCCGTTGCTCAGGCTTCCGCCTTTGGCCACATAAAAACTTCCGTCGGGCGTGTACACCAGGTCCGCCGCCCACTCCCGCGACTCTGCGGATTGCGACATTACATTTGAAAAATTCTCGTAATAGTCTGCATTCCCGTCGTTGTTCAGATCGTGCAGTTTTACGATTCCGTTTCTGTCAAATACATATATAAAATCTTTCACCACCTCAATGCTCAACGGTTCGTGCAAGCCCGACGCGAACCTTCTCCACTTGATATTTTGCAAATTCTTGTCGATACCCTCAACAGTCCACACATCCCCTTCAAACGTCACCACCGCAGCCCGGCCGTCGGGAAAGAATGCGATATCTGCTACCCTCACGTTTCGTTTCCAGGGGTTATTCAAGGGCAAGGTCAGCTGGTCGGTAACAAATGCAGCGGTATCCGGAGATAGCTTTCCTGCCGTAGTAATTGTTTCTTTCCACGCAGCAGGGCCACCTTTTTCAAAATCAGGTAGCTGCTCGGGGCGCAAACGCGCCGCTTTTTCGAATGCTTTCAACAATTTCGCCGGCCCTTTCCACATCACAATAATGCCTAGTGATTGCTTGGCAGCCGGAGGGAATTTAACCGTGACATATTTATTCTCATTGATTTCTAGCGACCAGCCTACCTTGCCGGCAATTGAAATGGCTGTCACACTATCTTTATTTGCACCCTGGTAGATATACGCAGTCTTCCCTTTCACCTCGCCGGTAGAACCGTTACTGACTTCCGCAGCTATCATATAAAGCTCTTTCTCAACACTTTCAACCCGCAGCTTCCGACGAAACACCGTTTGGTCCCCAAACTTGAAACTGCCCGGTAACTCGTAGATCTTCGAATTCCCAACCGTGTAATGCAAAATGGCTTCTGAGCCTACCACGTACGATCCGTTCCACCGCGCCTGGTCCGCCGGCAGTGCTTTCCAGGTTGGCTCGTTTTCCTGCTTTCCATTCCTGAAAAGTGGCTTTCCAATAGTCCAGCCGGCATAATTGCCCGTCGCGATCTTGGGTTCGCCCGTCAGCCTGGCAATAGCGTTATTCTTATTAAAGAAGTTTTTGTAAGATATCTGCGCCATTAAAACCATAGGCAAAAAATTACCTGTCCACGCCACCGACCACCGCAACTGATCGGTATCAAAGCACACATACGCACTGTCGCCCAGCTGCAATGCAAGCGTGCGCGCCGCCTGGTTATCAGTCGGGAAACCCGCGCCGATCTTCCGGGCATCGACGGAAGTAGAGATATATGGAAAACTCGGCTCTACGAAAGCGGCCAGTTTGGACGAATCGGGCTGATCGGAGGCAATATGCTGGTATTTGGTATAACTGGTAAGCAAGACAGTCGCGAGGGACAACACCACAACAGAAACAACTCCCCACTTCCTGACCTGATTTTTAACAAACTGAGACATGTAAGAACGAATTAAAAGATCTAGTCCAAAAGTCGGCGGGTACCTAAACCTCCTCATTCGATATAAATCAATATATTTGAAATAAACCGCACTCCTATGTTTTCTTTTTCCCGGCTAAGAAAAGATCATACGTCTGTTTCCACCGAAATCCTCGCCGGACTTTCCTCCTTCCTGGCCACCGCTTACATTATCGTTGTCAACCCGTCGATACTCAGCCAGACGGGCATGCCGTTTTCAGCGGTTTTAACGGCTACGATCCTGGTATCGTTTTTCAGTTCGATGATGATGGGGCTGTACGCCAATAACCCGATCCTCGTCGCGCCGGGAATGGGCCTTAATGCATTTTTTACTTTCACGGCGGTGTTTACGTACAAACTCACCTGGCAGGTCGCATTGGGCACTGTTTTCTGGTCGGGGATATTCTTTTTACTGCTCTCAATATTTAATGTAAGGTCCTATATTGTAAAAGCGATCCCAAAGCCGCTCCGGTATGCAATCGCCTCAGGGATAGGTATTTTCATTACATTAATAGGGTTTTCAAATGCAAAATTCATCGTCGCAAGTCCGGCTACGATGGTTAGCCTGGGTAACCTCAATGCATCCACACTCACTTTCATTGCCGGCCTGCTACTCACAGTGGTTCCATTAATAAGAAATGTAAAAGGAAGCATTCTGATAGGTATCGTGCTCACCAGCCTCCTCGCCTGGCCGATCGGACGCTGGTGGGGAGGTACTGAAACGGTGATCACAATCACTAACCTGGTAGCCCCGCCGGATTTCAGTTTATTGTTTCAGCTCGATCTGGTCAACTCGCTGAAATGGAGCCTGGCGCCCGTTATCCTCGCATTTGTGTTTACGGATATGTTCGACAGCCTGTCCACATTTGTCGGTCTGGCGGAAGCTTCAAACCTACTTGACGAAAACGGCGAGCCGCGCAATATCAGGAAATCGCTGATCGTAGATGCATTTTCAACCACCGTCGCCGGACTTACCGGCAGCAGCCCGGGTACAGCTTATATTGAATCTGCGGTAGGCATTGAGCAAGGCGGAAGAACGGGCCTTACAGCTATTACGGGCGCGATTTTATTTCTGCCATTTCTATTTTTATCGCCATTATTAAGCGCGATCCCGGCTATTGCTACGGCGCCGGCATTGGTTTTAGTTGGGGTTTTTATGATGAAACCGGTTGTGAAAATTAACTGGAACGAGCTGCACGAAGCTTTTCCCGCATTTCTCGCGATGGTACTGATCCCATTTACTTACTCCATTACCCAGGGTATTATCTGGGGATTTCTCAGCTGGACAGCCCTGCACATTTTAACGGGCCGCGCCAGAGAAATTACATTAGCATTGATAATCATCGACTTATTCGCGGTACTCGCGTTAATTTTTTAAATCTCTTCATGAAAAAAGTATTACTGCTCCTGGTTTTTTGTTTTGTTCAAATTCAGTCGAATGCGCAGGAAATAATTGGAATACTCGGGGCTTTTCCGCCTGAGTTGAAGCTTTTGAGGGCAAATATGGTCAATCCGAAAGATACCGTGATCCGCTCTGTCGGGTTTATAACCGGTGAATTGAAAGGCCGGAAAGTGGTGGTCGCGCAAACCGGTGTGGGCAAAGTGAATGCGGCGATCACCACTACGATCATGCTCGACCATTTCCGCCCCCGCCAGATCATTTTTTCCGGCATTGCAGGTGCCGTGAACCAGGCATTGCGCCCGGGTGACATTGTGATCGGTACGGAGATCGCTTACCACGATTTCGGCGCATTGACCGATGATAAAATGGATTATTGGGCAACTAAAAATCCCCTCACCGACCAGCCCAATCCTACGCATTTCAAATGTGATCCCGCGCTGGTACAAAAAGCAATTAAGGTTTCGAAAGGTCTAAAATTTAATCAGATAGCAGGAAAATCAGGAACCCGCGTGCCGGCGGTGAGCGAAGGTATTATCGTTACAGGTGATGTTTTTGTTTCCTCCAAAAAAACAGCTGAGCGGCTGCGGAAAGATTTGAATGCGGCCGCTACCGAAATGGAAGGCGCGGCCATCGCGCAGACTTGTTTTCAACAAAATGTGCCTTTCCTGATCATTCGGAGCATGAGCGACAATGCCGACGACCACGCGGCCGAGGATATGGGCAACTTTTATGATATCGCAGCAGCCAATGCAGCCACGCTGGTTATGGCAGTAGTGGAGGCAAAAAACTAGTTCAGCATATTCAACAAAAAAAATCCCTGTACCAGACAGGGATTTCGCTCATATACTGCTTCAAAACCGACCTTAGTCTTGCTTTGGAGTGGATTTTGGTGTTTTGCTTTTGCTACCACCTGCATTACCCGACTGGTTAGTGGCTTCGTTTTGGTTGCCCGGCAATTTGGTTTTGCCTGTTGCATCTCCGTTACTTTTTCCACCTGGTTCACTGCGCTTGCCTGCGCCGGTCGCGCGGCCCGCCTGAGTTGCTGTCGCGGGGCCTCCCTGGTTCTCTTTTCCTCTTCCGTCAGTGGTCCTGCGTTCGCCCTGGATACTTCCGGCAGAGTTACTTGCGGTATCGCCGGTAGCTTTTTGTTTAGGGTTGGTTGATTGAGTTGTAGACTGTGCAAATGCGGCTCCGGTCGCGGTCAGAAGAAACATTGCTATTGATAAGATTGCAGTTTTCATGATTTGTAGCTGGTTTTAGCTGTTGAAAAACGCATTCTGCTAAATAACTATTCCAGCAACATCATTCCAGCACGATTCCGCTGGGCGCTTCGCCCTTTTTCGAACTGTCGGGGTATTGCAATTTTAGCTTTTTTCCCTGTTCGTCCGCCTCTTCCAGCAACTCGAATGTGCGCCGCTCGCCGACCATTAATAATGCCTGAAAAAGAATACCGGCATACGCACTTTCCTTAGTACCCGGCCCTTTTTCCTTTGCAAGATCATTGTAGTGACCAAAAAGTTCTTTCCCTTTTCCCATGGTGAATGTTTGCTTGTTCCTTTCAAAACCGTCTAAAATTGCGTGCCTTTTGTGCCTTTGTAGCCGCGGCGCGCATCTTACATCTGTGGAAAGCATTGAAAGCGGGCTAGTTACTTATAGGCTCCGGCAGATTTAGCTGCGGCATTTGCATTCCTCTTTTCCCGCCTGGAACGGATTTCTCCCTGCATATTCAGGAATGTTTCAACCGGTGCCTGCCGGGCAAAGTGATTGACAACGTGGGCCGGGATCAGCCCGCCGGGATCTGTACGCAAGGTATATTCGAGCTTCACCTTTCGCTCGCCCGCTGGTACGATCTTCCACACACTTTGCGAATGATTTACCCTCACCAGCCCTTTTTTTGGCGCAACTTCACCCGCGACAGCCGGCGAGTTAACGGTGACTATTTTAGTGACAGGGTCTTGTGTGATCTTCAAATGTGTCACGAAATCACGGTTATCAAGCGGCCAGGGCAGACTTACTTCAGTATAATAATAGAGTTCCTGCTCCGAGATCTTTTTCAGCAAAACGCAGGCTTTGGCGTGACACATCCATTTGGTAGTAGCCGGAATATCAACCAACAGATCTAATATTTCCTCCACCGTAGCCTCCATCACATATTCGGCTTTTAATGCTTTGATCCGGGAATCGGGAACCGTTTTGCTGTATACTTTAACACCATCTTTCTCAGTAGCGACGACCCAGTCTGGCTGAGCCGCCGCGAAAGCAGCAGGGAATAATATCCCGATTAAGATGACAATTATTTTTTTCATGGCTACACAAAAATTGTCACTCGAAACGCCTCATAGCCAGTCATTTCTTCCAGATCGTCGGATATGCTGTATTAGTTGCAGCATTTCGCATCTGAACTGAAATGACGCAGCCCGAAACTTAGACGTATAGTGTTATACGCAAATCCCGACTGCCTGACTTTGTTTGCTGAGTGACAATTCAGATAGCCTTTACCCTTTTTTT
Source organism: Dyadobacter sp. CY343 (assembly GCF_021390335.1). Classification (GTDB taxonomy): domain Bacteria; phylum Bacteroidota; class Bacteroidia; order Cytophagales; family Spirosomataceae; genus Dyadobacter. Next base: position 116,701 of record NZ_JAJUXK010000004.1, read on the forward strand.
CCGCTCAAATAAAATGATAGTGTGGCATGGTAAGTATTACTAAGCGGGCTCCCACTTACGGTTGGAAAAATGTACGCGAAATCCGCCTGGAATTTTTTCAGAATCCTCGCACCGGCACCGGCTGTGACGAATCTCGCATTTTCTTTCCGCTTATCCTGATGGTAATAACCAGCCCGCAATGCAATCGCGTTGTTATACCAATATTCTGCTCCCATTCCGATTTTGATTTCCTGCATTTCCTCCTTAAAACCGCCCGGCGCGTCAGAAAATGATCGGAAAATGGCGTCAAAATAGGTACCTGAATAGGGAACTCCGTTCACATTGGGAGTTGGTACGAGCAGCTTGCTCAGATCAGCAATAACGTTTATCCTATGCCGGCCAGTCGCCGTGTAAGATATCCCGCCTCCTACCCTGAGTTTGGTAGGTAAATAAGATTCCATACCGCCACCGTAATCGACCTTTTCACCAATATTTGACACCACAGCTCCCAGCGACCAGATGAAATCTTCTCCCGTAGATTCACTTTTAATCTGTTTCCGGTAATAGGCACTGATATCTGCAGCTGCCGTGCGTCCCGGCTCAAGGGGAGTTCCCAAAATGACAGCCTGTCCCAAGTCAGACGAAATGTATTTTAGTGTGAGTCCCATAAAAAAGTTACGCCCAAGCTGTCTGGAATACATGGCGCTCAAAGCCAGATCCTGCCCATTGCTAGAAATACCGAAGGGCGCATTTGTACCATAATCAAAATACTGAACTGACGCGGCAACCGCTTGTTTTTCACCCAGTTTCTTGTAGGCACTTGCGTAGCCCAGCCACATTCCGTCCGTCAGGCTTCGCAGCCAGGGCGTGTAGGAAACGGAGGCCCCAAAATCCTCTTGGGCAGCGGCCAGTTTCGAGGAATTGATATAGGTCGCATTGGCGTCAGGGCTCGATGCGGCGCCTGCATTACCCATCGCGCCAGTTCGGGCATCGGGGTTGATTTCCAGCATTGCCGGCATTCCGACAGGTATGCCGACGGACTGTGCGACGGCCGGTGCACAGCTCAACAAGAAAAAACTCAGGGGCAGGATTTTTCCGTTCATAGCAAACAGATTAAGTTGAAGGTTTTAGAACAATCGGTTACAATGCAATCAACGCCGCCATATCTTACTTAGTATGAGAATATTCCGGGTTTTATTAAAACCGCAAATTGATCTTTCTTAACAAAATACTATCTTACAGCCTCGATACACCCGTCCTCTAAAAAGTTCTCTTGAAACCTGATAGCACGCAACACGTTGCAGATCAACTTGCAAATATTGCATTATGTAAAACGCCCTTACCCCCGATTAATGCGGCTGCACCGCTATCAGATCAGATCTCCACTTTTTTTTCAAGTGTTTCCAACACAAGCGATTTTCCGGCAAGGTGGTACTGCGGCAGCTGGTCGGACTTTCACGGCTGGCTCTACATCCTTTCCGATATCGGGATCGGCGCAGCCTATTTTACGATTCCCGTATTGCTTCTCGTCGTTATCCGCCGACGCAATGACTCCCCTTTCCAAAGGATCTTTCTGCTTTTTATAGCTTTTATCCTTCTCTGTGGGCTAACCCATTTAATCGACGCCACGATATTCTGGTGGCCGGCTTACCGGCTGAGCGCACTGCTCAGATTGGCAACCGCAATTGTATCGATCGTCACAGTTTTTGCATTATACAAAATGCTGCCGCTGATCAGCAGCCTCCGATCTGTACGCGACCTCGAATGCGAGATCGTAAAGCGAAAGGAAGTGGAGGAAAAGCTGGCTGCCAGTGAGTTCCTGCTGTCGGAGGCGGGGCGGATCAGCGAGGTGGGCGGCTGGGAAACGGATCTTATTACGAAGGTAAGAACCTGGTCTAAAACGGTGTATGACATATTGGAACTTCCCGACGACTATCCGCTTAACCAACTAAGTTTATACAGCCACGTTCAGGAACCGTACAAGAAAATCGCAGAAGCAGCGGTGACAGCGGCTATCGAAACAGGGCGGGAGTGGGATGAAGAACTGGTAGCCACTACGCTGACAGGAAAATCAGTGTGGGTAAGATCCACGGGCCGGCCGCTGTTTGACGAAAATGGCAAGGTGACGAAGCTGCGCGGGATTTTTATGAATATTGATCGTTACAAGAATGCCGAGCTTGCATTGAACAAATCGCTCGAACTCACTACTCAGAATAATGTGCAGTTGAAGAATTTCACGCATATCCTATCCCATAATATCAGGAATCACGCTACCAATATGGTACTGCTTTCCACACTCGTGGACCCGGAGAAGCTCGACGAGGAGAATGCATTGCTTTTTGAGAAAATGAAGGATGTTTCAAATGGGCTGAATTCCACGCTGGAAGATCTTTCCAAAGCGATCAAGATCAAGGAAAGTGTGGTACAATCCGAACTGATCGACCTGAAAACAATCACCGAGAAAGTGCTGGGTATTTTCCATACGGATCTGAATATGAATAATGCGGTGGTTGATATTTATTTTGAGGAAACGGTTGTGTCATTTCCAAGAGTTTACCTCGAAAGCATTATCACTAACCTGGTATCCAATGCGATCAAATACCGGAAACCGGACAGCCCGCTTCATATCCAGCTGAAATGTTACCAGGATCAGGATGAAAAAACGGTACTGGAATGCCGCGACAACGGGCTGGGAATCGATCTGGCGCTGCACGGTAAAAAGATGTTCGGACTTTACAAAACCTTTCACAACCGCAGTGACGCGCACGGAGTAGGTTTATTTTTGGTAAAAACGCAGATTGAATCCCAGGGCGGGAAAATTGAAGTGGAAAGTGAGCCGGGTGTAGGATCAGCTTTTAAAATAATATTTAATGGATAAAGTAACTAACCTCTGGGTAGTGGACGACGACGAGATTTACCGTTTTGCCGTCAACATCATCATCGGCAGGTCGGCGATCGCGGAACAAACCAACTACTTCAATAACGGGCAGCTCGCGATCGACGCTTTCAATGAAAACCTGGGTACTCCCGACAAACTTCCCGACCTGATCCTGCTCGATCTGAACATGCCCGTTCTCGACGGCTGGCAGTTTCTCGACGCTGTTGGTAAGCTGCTTCCGACGGTTCAAAAGAAGGTGCATATCTTTATCGTAAGCTCCTCAAATGACGAAGAAGACTTTGCCCGGGCGCAGTCGCTCAGCGAAGTACAGGACCTGATCGTCAAACCACTGACACCCAAAGTGCTGACTGAAATATTGGCCCGTATCCAGACTGGCCCGGTTATCTATTAAGATTTTTTTCTCTGAAATATAAAGCTATAAAGTGCTCTGACGCAGTGTATTCGCTACTTCTGCGTTCTAAATCTGTTGTTGCTTAAATAATTATGATATTTTTACGATCATTTATTTGATACTTATTATATCATTGCTATTTTTGTAGTGTTACTAATCATTGACATTCAACAGACTACAAGATGAAAAGTATTCACATCAACAACAATCATCCCAGTACCTTAACCAGTATCCGCAATCACATGCTGGAATACCTTCTGATCTTCTCTTGCGACGAGGTGACGAAGGCACATATAACGAGTGTAAAAGAGTTTTTTGAGCGGCGTTACGGTTGTAAGTTCGCTTCCAACCTGACTCCGCACATGGCTTTAATGCAATGCATTATCCATGAAAGTAAAGTGGACCGGGTTATTCAGGGATGCAAAAAAGTGGCAGAAACCTCCGCTCCGTTTAAAATGGAACTCAATGGTTTTGATAAATATGACCGCGGTACCATGTATGTAGACGTAGCTGCGCCTGCTTCAGGGAAAATACTGGAAATCGTAAAAAACCTGAAAACAGATATTGATAAACATATTCAGCAGTGGTCGCCGGCAGAGCACGAATACTGCACAGACCCGCATTATACGATCGCGCGTAATATGACTGAAAAGCAGCTTGACCAGGCATGGTTTGAGTGGAGGTACCAGCAATTTTCGGCCAGCTTTCAGGTCAATGAAATGCAGCTGCTTAGGAGGTCACTCGTAAAAGGTGATAAATTCCAGATCGTGGAGCGTTTTCCTTTGAAAGGACTGCCAAGCGCACAGTTTGTTCAGGCTGCGTTATTTTAATGCATGAAAGCAGATCAATACTTGATCTGCTCGTCGGTATAGTAAGTTTTTCTGCTGCCTACCGTCGCATTTTTGATCTCACCGCCGGTCGGGCTGGTTTTCCGTTTGTGATTATGTACCACCATAAAATCGCGGATTTCGCCTGTGATGATATCCGGATTTGACTTCCTGATCTTTTCAATAGAATCGTTGACAACGCTTTTTATTGCTTTTGCAAGCTTGTGGACTTCTTTTGCAGGAATTTGATTGGCGACGGACTCGGGATGGATTTTTGCTTCCCAAAGGATTTCATCTGCGTATGCATTACCAATACCGCCGATGATCTTGGGATCACAAATTACTGTCTTCACAGGCGACCTGCGTTTTTTTAATTGTGCTTCCAGCCATTCAGGTGTCATTTCACCGGAAAGTGCATCTACAACCAGATTCTCCTTCGGATTGAGTGAGATCTTGGCTGCTTTCTGATAATCAGACAACACCAGTGGCTCGGTACCTTCAAACACAAAAGCAGCGACAAATGCTTTGGGCAAAGTTTCAGGCGTACTGAGCTGACCGTGTAACATCAAATGCATGGAAACAACCTGATCGTCACCGAAATTGAAATATAGTTCCTTGGCTTTCCGGTCGACGCTTTTCAGTTTTTTACCGGAAAGTGCTTTTTCAAAATCCTTTTCGGAAGCTTCGATCTTGGCGCCGGAACCGACTTCCACTTTTTGGAGCTTCTTATTTTTGAAGCGTTTTTCAAGGTTTGTCTTAAAGATTTCGAGGTCGACTATTTCCGGCATGTTTTTTGCAGTTTTTGTATGATGATCAATCAAAAATAATGATTCCAGTCTATGCTCTGTTGGTTGTGCGATATATAATTCTCACTTGAAACTAAGCTAAACATTTTCAATTTTTTACGAGAAATGGTTTCGTGACGAAAAGGCCGAAATAGACTTTTTGAGATTTCAGATCGACCATATCTTTGAAGAAACTATCATTAAACCGGCTGGTGTAACCAATTTTTATCCCGGCCTGCAATCCGTTGAAATTACCGTCTTCCCGCTTCGTGAGAAAATATACCGGAATATCGAGATTAAGCTTTTCACTTTTGACAATCCAGGTTACGCTCGGATTAAGTCCGAGTACCGGTATTCTATCCCTGGTTATCATTTGTCGGAGCTCGGCTTTGATCCGCGAGTCGATACTTTTTGCCGGCGCTCCATATGTGACCTCCGAGCTGAATGCGTGACCATTGCTCCCGACCGGAAACGAATAGTCGAGCACGTCGCTTCCGCTTGCATAGTTGACGATCAGGCTGTACGAAAAAGAATAATAGGTATAAAGATTTTCGAATTTGGAAAATGCAAGATTAAAATTTTTCCCAACGCGGGTCGCGGCGGAAGGCCTTACAGCAAGCGAATCGGTGATGTAGTCGAATCCGACGCGACTGGCGCTGAACCTGGCTGTGAATATCCACGGCGTTTCAAAAGCATCGAGATTGATCGCGCCGGCTTCAATCAATTCCTTTTTGTCGGCCTCGTCCATATCCAGAAATGTTACATCGCTGGCCGGATCGATTTTCTTTCGCTCACGCACTTTCTGTTTCACCTCGATAAATTTCCGCAAGTCAGTGATCGGCAGCTTCGTCGGAATAAGTGTGCGTCCGATGGTCCGCTGCCAGGCGACCGAAAATGTGGTCCCGGTGGTGATGCCTTCCAAATCCAGAAAAGTAGCGGATCCGGGTTTTTCAGAAAATGATTGTGAAAGACCAATATTAAAAAGGCTTTCACCCGCATTGACAGAAAATTTGGCCTCGGCTTGTGTGTCGGAAAAAAGTGAAGTCAGACTAATGCTGGGCAGATTGCTCACTGTACCTGCATTGGCAACATTATTATTGGATTGTAGCTTTTCGTTCAGGTTTTTTCTGGCGATAACTGTCTCCTGATTCGAACAATCTTCCGTGTTCTGCGCGTGGCTTTCCCGGCCCATTAATATGCCCGCAATCAGGAAAATTTGTAAAAATCGATTTTTCATATCCTGCATCTGAGTTAGCTGACCTGAAATTCCCCTCCGCTAAAATCCGTATCTCCGCCTTTCAAGGTCCTGGGCCCGACTCCCGTCCCGGGCACTGCCACGCCGTTGCTCGTCATCCGAATATAATACCGGGTTAAATTGTCCTTTCCGTTCACCTGCCACTGGTATTCGTGCCTGCCTGCTTCAAGGATCATCGTTTTCGAATCGATGGAATCCCTTGCGCTGATAATCTGGTTACCGTCAAGAAAAAAGGTGAGCGTACCGTGCTCCACCAGTGTGCTGACGTGAAAATTTGATGAAAGTGTCTTGAATTGTGCCATCGCTGAGCTGGATAATTGGTTAGAAAATCGCCGGATTATTTCCTGGATAATCAATAGCAATATAATGAAATCCTCAGCTACATTCTGGAACGGGCAACCAGGAAATGCTATGAAATTTCGGCAGGTTTTACAAATCCTTTTCCGGTGGATAAACAATATCCACCTATCAATAGCAAAGACACAATTTCGGCTACGCCTCTCGCGAGCCAGACTCCATTTAAACCTAAAAAATAAGGCAAAATCCAGGCGAACAAAGCGACCAGCAAGCCTCCTTTCAACACATTCATGATAATGGAAACAGTGGTCTGGCCGGTGCTTTGCAAATAGGCGGAAAGGACATAATTTGGGCCGGCAGCTAGAAAAAGGGTGAAATACCACCCAATACCGTTAGTCGCTATTTCTCCGAATTCCTTTGTTTCCTTCCCGGAAAACAGGGTGACCAGCGGCTGCGGAAATGCAAAACCGGCTGCGGCGACGGCGATACCAAGAAGGAATGTAAACAGCAGGGCAAAAAGAAAGACTTCCCGCGCCCGGCTTAACTTCTGCGCACCGAGATTGAAGGAAATAATAGGAAGGCAGGCGATCATGGCGGCAGTAAAAAACCTCAGGAATATAAAGCTGATGTAATTGATCATTCCGAAAGCAGCAACTGCCAGCGCACCGTGCGCCACAACCCGCCGGTTAATGATCAGCAAGCCAGTAGAAAAAGCAATTTCCGACGCAAACGAAGGTACCCCCAGACGCAGCAACTCCCGCCATTCCTGCAACTGTAAAGTGAAGCGGAAGCGTCGAAAATTCACATACCCTTTTCCTTTTCGAATATGAAAAAACAGGAAAAGGGTTCCCGAGAAAATGGCCAGCGTTGTAGCTATCGACGCGCCGGTTACGCCAAAAGAAAACACTACAATTAAGAGCAGATCGAGGACTATATTCACAAAAACCGCGAGTAACGAGGCATTCCGGGCAGTTTTCGGGTTACCGTCATTGCTCACAAAATTGCTCCAAAACATGCGTATAAAGAAAAACGGTAGTCCCACGAGCTGCCACAGCATGTAGTCTGAGGTGCTTTGCGCAATCTGTTCATTTTCAGCACCAGCAAGGAAATCGGCTATGGGCCTTACGACGAATGGGGCGGACAAAGCGATAATAGCGCCGAATAGCAAACCGAGCGTGGTGGCAAACCTGAATATCTTCCCCACCTTCGGATAATCGGCCGCGCCGATATTTTTACTGATCATGATCCCGCCGCCGACCATAATCGGTAAGGTGAGCGCGATAAAAACGAGCAATACCGATCCGTACAACCCGACAGCCGCCAAACCTTCCTTACCCACTTGCCTGCCGAGGATAATACCATTGATCACCTGATGCGCTGTAACTGAAAGAATGCTGATCAGCGCCGGAGCGTAATATTTGAAGAACAGTGGTTTGACGGGCGCTTCTGCGAGAGGGTTCTGATCTTTCATAGCCGCGAAATACTGCAAAAAGCGGCTAGTACCAAGCCGGTTACCAAAGAAATTTGAGATTTCAGCGAAAACTTTAATCTAAATTTTCACGACTTTTACTATATACAGTTTAATCAAACCGCGGGATCCCATTGAAAATAAAACTTCTATTCTCGGCCCTATTGATCACTACCTCGTCTTTCCTTGCGTGGAGCCAGTCTTTTAACAATTTCCCCGTGACAACCCAAAAACCGCCGCTACATGGGAAACATTGGATGGGGATTACCGGAAAGCCACTGGCCGCGACTGCCGGCGCGATGATTTTTAGTAAAGGCGGGAATGCAGTCGACGCTTCCTGCGCTATGCTGGCTGCAACCTGCACGATGTGGGATGTACTGAGCTGGGGCGGCGAAACGCAGGCTTTGATCTACAATCCAAAAACAAAAAAGGTGATTGCGATCAACGCGATGGGCGTGGCTCCGACCGGCGCGACGGCTGATTTTTACAAAAAGAAAGGAATGAAATACCCGCCGGAATACGGTCCGCTGGCCGCGACTACGCCGGGAACGCCGGGCGGATTGATGACGATATTGGCAGAATACGGGACTATGAGCCTGAAAGAAGTTTTGGCGCCGGCTATGCAAATGGCGGAGGGTTATCCGATCGAGGCGCAAACTGCGAATGCGATTGAGCGCGATAAAGCTGAGATCAAAAAATGGCCCTATTCAACCAAAATCTTCCTGCCGCATTTGGGGCAGCCAAGAGAAGCGCCTGACGCCGGGGAGATTTTTGTGCAAAAAGATCTGCTGGCGACGCTGCAAAAGCTGGTAGACACGGAGCAGCAGGCACTCAAAAAACGGAAGACTAGAAAAGAGGCGATATATGCAGCTTATGACCGGTTTTATAAAGGGGATATTGCCAAAGAAATCGCCAGAGGTACCCAGGAACAAGGCGGGCTGATCACCGAACAGGATCTCGCGACCTGGAAAGTGAAGATCGAAGAGCCGCTAATGACGAATTATAAGGGTATTGATGTGTATAAAATGCAGCAATGGACGCAGGGGCCGGTGATGTTGCAGGCACTCAATATGCTTGAAAACTTTGATCTGAAAGGGATGGGCTATAATTCGTCAAAATATGTGCATACCCTGTACCAGGTAATGAACCTCGCTTTCGCCGACCGTGACTTTTACTATGGCGACCCGGCATTTGCGCCCGAAGAGCCGATGAAAGGGTTACTGTCGAAAGAATATGCGAAGGAGCGGATCAAGCAAATTGACCTGGAAAAGAATGACGCAAAAGTGCTTCCGGGTGATCCCTACCCCTTCGAGGGCAAGAAAAATCCGTACGCCGACCAGCTTAAAACGTGGGGTAATTTTCATGCGGTACTAGATCAAAACCAAAACGGACCCAGCGAGCAATTTATGAAGGAATTTACGGCGGGTACCACTTCGGTGGAGGCGGCTGACGAAGAGGGTTGGGTGGTGAGCATTACGCCGAGCGGCGGCTGGGTGCCGGCTTGTATTGCCGGAAATACGGGCGTAGGGCTGAGCCAGCGGATGCAATCTTTCGTGCTCGACGCCCGTGAAAATCCTTTCAATGTGGTGGAACCGGGCAAAAGGCCGCGTGTTACGCTCACGCCAAGTCTCGCGTTAAAAGACGGAAAGCCGTTTCTTTCATTTGCCAAGCAAGCGGGCGACGAGCAGGATCAGCTTCTGCTGCAATTCTTTTTGAATATGGTTGACTTTGGTATGACTGTGCAGGAAGCTACGGAAGCGCCAAGTTTTAAAACGCTGCAAATGTACGGCAGCTTCGGGGCGCACGAAAAGATTCCGGGCGGACTGATATTGAACGAATCGATGCCCGACTGGACCAGGAAAGAGCTATCCAAAATGGGTTACAAACTCTCCTACCAGCCCAGGACCAGCGGCCCGATCAATGCAATTTACTTTGACTGGCAACACGGCAGCTTCTGGGGCGGGTCCAGCAACCATGGGGAAGATTATGGATTTGGCTGGTAGACTCCGCAGTAAACAGCATTCTAACAGGATTTTTATGAAAATATCTGCCCGCATTCAAAGTGAATTCAATCAACACTCGGTTCTCCTTGAAACTAATGGATCTGCCAAATCCATTCAGATTGCGCCAAAGCCGACAGGTTATGGCTCCTCGGTTAACGGCGGGGAATTGCTTCTACTCGCATTAGCAACGTGTTTTTGCAACGATATTTATCGTGAGGCGGCCAAAATGAACATCATAGTAACCGGCGTGGAGGTGGATTGTACCGCCGAATTCGGCGCGGACGGACAGCCTGGAGACAACTTTCAATACGCCGCAAAAGTAACTTCGGACGCATCCAAAGCGGCAATCGATGATTTGATCAGGCACACCAATGAGGTTGCAGAGATACATAATACACTCAGAAAAGGCGCGAAAGTTACCCTGGTTCAGTGAGCGATCAGAAAAGTAATGTTGCGCGGCGCCTGGGTGAAATGGAAGAAAATTGCTTAGTTTGAGGTTTCTTGGTAATCTCAACGCTTCGAGGGACCGTAACCCGGCCCTTATCTCAACGGTATGCAAAAATTGTTACGCTTCGTATTGTCACTGTTTTTATGCGGCATAACTGCTCATTTATTCGCCCAGTCTGAAACAGAAAAGCTCGATTTACCAGGAGATAATCTCAATTTATACGCCGTAATGAAGCTTTTTCAGGAATCCAAAACCCTGGAAGCTTTCGAAAGAAGCCTGAATGCCCAACAGGCGGGAATCAACAATCTCGACCTGAACGGGGACGAAGGTACCGACTACATTCGCGTGTCTGACAAGGTAAGTGGGGATATTCACACCATCACATTAAAAACGGCTGTCAGCGAAAATGAGGACCAGAACATAGCCGTTTTTTTCATTGAAAAGAAAAGCGACGGCAAAGTGCTGATCCAGCTGGTCGGCGACGAAGACTTGTATGGCAAGGATTATATTCTGGAACCAAACAATACGGAAACTGCGAATCCGGGCTATACAGGCTTAGAAACGGTTAAATCGGCGCAGAGCAATCCTGTGTCGGTAGCCACCTGGCCGATGGTGCGTTACGTTTTCTCTCCTGGTTACTCAGCATGGAACTCACCGTGGCGCTGGCGGTATTATCCTTCTTACTGGAAACCCTGGCGGCCGCGGTACTGGCATTCGTACTATGGTTACCATTATCACTTGCACAAATCGTACAATGCCCGCTACCGGAAATGGAAATATTTCCGGAACCCGGCCTGGTACGGGCAGTATTACAGCGCAAATTTTCGGTCGAGATCGATTATTGTACGCACGAAATCCAATCGAGGAGACTACAAAACGACTTATTCACGACCAGCAACGGCGGGTGAAGGTTCTGCATTATTTGTCAAAAGAAACCCAAAATCGCGATCGGTCAGCTACCGCGTTCCTGCATTCGACAAAAATGGAAGGCCGGTTATTGTGAAACAGGTGGAACCTGCCAGGCCCGCAAAAAAGCCGGTCAAGCGAAAGAAGCCCGGGCACTCCCGCAAAAAACCTGCTTCAACCAAAGGTTTGACCAAACCTTCCTCCCGCGAATCGGTCAAACCGGCCACGCCAGCTTCCTCGCGCGAGCCGAAAAAAGAGATTAGATAGCGGCTTACAAATTGTTAAGATACTTGCGCCCGCCCAGGTATTTCATTTGCCGTACGATCTGGCCGGTGCGCTTATTGACGTAGCCTGAGGGGTTTTTAATAGAAAAACGGATCGGATTGGGAAGTACCGCCGCAATGCGCGCCGCTTCATATCTCGTGAGATTTTGCGCCGATTTCTTGTAATAGCGCTGTGAAGCCGCCTCCACGCCGAAAGTCATTTCTCCCATTTCGGCCACATTTAAATATACTTCGAGAATGCGTTCCTTATCCCAGATCAGCTCGATCAAAACCGTAAAATAGGCTTCCAAACCTTTCCGGATATAGCTCCTGCCGTGCCACAAAAAGATATTTTTAGCAACCTGCTGGGAAATGGTACTTGCTCCGCGCGCGCGCTTCCGCTTTTCAGTTACAGCATTATAAATCTGGTCAAAATCAAAACCCCAGTGCCTTGGAAAGTTCTGGTCCTCCGAAGCAATTACTGCCAAAGCCACTTCTTTCGAAATATTCTCGTAGGGTTCCCAGTCGTGAAAAAGCTCAGTTTCCTTGTCTTCCCTGAAAGCTTCAATTTTTCTGGAAAGCATATACGGAGTTACCCAAACTGGTAAGAACCTGAGAATGACCACCCAAATAATTGAAATTCCGAAAAACAGGAGCAGTAACCTTAAAACAATAAATCGCAGACGGCGCACAAAAGAACTTTTCACTTCAACAATACGATACCAAAGGACGAAAACAGCGTACAAAGAACAGAAACTAATCAGGTTTAGACAAAGAAATCAAAACCAATATTTAGCAAATCACACGTATCTGTCCCTTGTTATGATGAATGAAGAGATTCTGAGTTTCGTTTGGCGTTTCCAGTATTTTGAAAGCACAAATCTTGTCACAGACGAGCAAAAGCGCATTTCCGTAGTCCGTACCGGCCATAGAAACAACAACGCCGGCCCCGATTTCCTGGAAGCCGCGGTGGTAATCGACGATGTGCATTGGTATGGAAGCATTGAAATCCATGTGCGCTCCTCTGATTGGTTTGTCCACACGCACGACTCCGACCCGGCTTATGAAAGCGTGATCCTGCATTTGGTTTGGGAAAATGACAAGCCGGTAATGCGGCAGGACGGGACACTGGTACCAACTTTGGCGCTCAAAGGATCAGTGAAAAATTCCATTATGGAGAGATATGCGCTGTTGCAGGATATGGGCGATACGATCCCGTGTGCGGGTATGTTCTCTGAAATCCACGAGATTCATAAGTACGCGATGCTCGACCGCGTGTTGCTGGAAAGGCTGGACAGAAAAGCTGTGGCCGTGATGGAATTGTTAGAAAAAAACCGCAATGATTGGGAAGAAACAGCTTATCAGTGGCTGGGAATGCATTTCGGATTCAAATTGAATGATCCCGCATTTCTCAGGTTAACTCAGATTGTGCCTTTGAAAGTTATCCAAAAACACCGCGACCGGCTGCTGGACGTTGAGGCTATTCTTTTTGGTTCTGCTGGTCTTATTCCTGAAAAATCCGAAGACATTTATGTGCGGTCGCTGCAAAATGAGTTCCGTTTTTTCAGTACCAAATACAAGCTGGCCGACAAAGTAATGCAGCCGCACGAATGGAAATTCGCAAAACTGCGGCCGGCCGGCTTTCCTACGATCCGGCTGGCGCAGCTGGCGCGACTGCTCAGCATAGAGGGCAACCTGTTCTCGACTATTATTTCGGTGAATTCATTTGAAAAAATGGAGGACCTGTTCCAGCTCAGACAATCGGACTATTGGATCCGACATTATGTTTTCGATAAAAAGGCGGCGACACCCGTGCCTTTCATGGGAAAAGATGCCGGCTCTTTGCTGACTATCAATGGTATTATTCCGGTACTGGTCGCCTTTGCCCGACAGCGCCAGCAACCCGAACTGCTCGATAAGGCGATTGACTGGCTTTCGCAGCTTCCTTCGGAGAACAACCGGATCACCAGAGAGTGGGCGACGCTGGGAATGCGGGTGAAAACATCTGCCGATTCCCAGGCGCTGATAGAATGGTATAATAACTATTGTTTGCCCAAAAAGTGCCTTGATTGCACGGTAGGCGCAGGTTTGGTAAGATCAAATTAGCCTTTGACCAGGTTGACCCCCGTGAGCAGAAATACGGTACCTACTAAAAAAGGCACGATCGATTCCCATTTGGAAACCGTCAGCCCAAGTACTGGTTTATCAGAAAGAAATGCGATGCAGGCGAAAAGCAGAACTGAAATGCCGAGAATCGTCAAAAGCGCGCCAAAAAAACGCTTGAACGGAGTATTTTCCATTGAATTGGTGAAGAGAAGATGTTTTTGGTAAAGTTATAAATATGCGCCTTATGCTATAAAATATGTGCCGGGTCACTGCACAGAAAAACCCATTTTTTTACCCTCTTCCACCATAAAAGCAAAAGCAGCTTCATATTCATTGGGTATCGTGCCTTCGAGAATCGCCTCGCGGATGATTTCTTTGATAATCCCGACTTCTTTCGCAGGTTTCAACCCGAAAGTCTGCATGATCATTTCACCGGTGATCACTGGCTGGAAATTGCGCAGCTTGTCACGCTCTTCCAGGTCTTTCAGCTTCTGTTCAACGAGATCGAAGTTACTGATGTATTTTTTAACCTTTTCGGGGTTTTTGGAGGTGATATCCGCCCGGCAAAGTTTCATCAGCGCCTCAATGTCCTCGCCGGCTTCCACGAGCAAGCGCCGCATTGCAGAGTCTGTAATATCTTCCTTCGACAAAACGATCGGTCTTAAATGCAGCCGCACGAGCTTTTTCACAAAGCGCATTTTTTCATTCAGCGGCAATTTCATCCGCCTGAAAATGACTGGTACCATTCGCGCGCCCACTTCTTCGTGATTATGAAATGACCAGCCTATCTTTTTGTCAAACTTCTTGGTAGCCGGCTTGGCAATATCGTGCAGGATCGCCGCCCAGCGGAGCCAGAGGTCGTCGGTGGTGTGGGACACATTATCGAGGACTTGCAAAGTGTGGTAAAAATTGTCCTTATGTCCCTTTCCCTCAATGTTTTCCACGCCTTGCAGCTCAATCATTTCAGGAAAAATGATAGCCAGTAAGCCGGAATGAAATAGCAGTTTGAAACCGTAGGAAGGCGTTTTGGAAAGAATTATTTTGTTCAATTCGTCTGAGATCCGCTCCGCAGAAACAATGGAAATACGGTCCTTCATTTTGACGATCGCATCGAAAGTATCCGCTTCAATATCAAAGTTGAGCTGACTGGCGAAACGGATCGCCCGCATCATTCGCAGCGGATCGTCGGAGAAAGTGATTTCAGGCCCCAGTGGGGTTCGTATGATCTTCTTTTTAAGGTCTTTAACACCATCAAACGGATCGATCAACTCGCCGAAGCTTTCCTTTTTAAGACTGATCCCCATTGCGTTAATGGTGAAATCGCGCCTGTTCTGATCGTCCGCCAGCGTCCCGTCTTCTACTGCCGGCTTGCGCGAATCGGCGCGATAAGATTCTTTTCTGGCGCCTACAAACTCGATTTCCAAATCACCCTGCCGGATCTGGGCTGTTCCGAAACTTTTGTAAATGCTGACAAAAACATCCGGCCCAAGCTGACTGGCGACAAGCTCGGCCAGTTCAATGCCGCTTCCGATGGAAACGATGTCAATATCCTTGCTATTCCTTTTGAGTATCAGGTCCCTTACAAACCCACCGATCACGTATGCCTCTACATCCAGCTCAGCCGCAGCCTTCGCCACCATCTCCAATATCGGGTAGCCGGATAATTGCTCTTTGAAATTCATGCGGCAAAGGTAATATTTTCTCGTTTTGCCCGCGCCCGTGCAGCAAGTTTAGCGGGACAATTGATAATCGGCGATCAGGCTATTGACGGATACATGCAGCAGCACCGAAAGATTTCTGATCATTTCAACTGTCAACTTACGCTTCTTGTTTAATATTTCCGACACCCGGCTTTTTCCCCCAACCGCCTCCGCAAGATCAATCTGCTTCAACTGCATCTCTTCCATCCGGATCTTTATCGTTTCAATAGGATCAGGTTCGCCGATTGGATAATGTTCGTCTTCATAAGCCCCTACGAGCAACGCAAGTACGTCACACTCATCACTTTCCGGAGTGCCGGCAGTTGCATTAAAAAGTTCTCCAAGCCGCTTCAACGCAGTTCGGTATTCATCTTCTGTCTTAATTAGTTTAAGCATATTTCAAATCGTATTTGCATTAATCCTGTCGTATTCGTTGTGCGTGCCAATGAAACGGATTTAAACGAGCTGTTTACTAAAATTAAAATGTGCTACCAGCCTGTTAGAATTACCCTTGATATTGAATACAATCCTCCCGTTTTTCAAAATACTGGCAGTTCCGAAAGTAACTTTAATTTCAGCCGGCGACTTAAAATCGTTCTTCAAAATTGTGTCAAACCAGATTTTCAAGTATTGCTCCGTTTCGGGATGGATTTGCCAATACTGGACCAACGTACTCTTAGCAAAAATTCTTTTCATGAATGTGCATAGTCAAAAATAACAAAAGTTCCCAAATCGAGAACTCTGTTTAGACGTCTGCTTCCATAAAAAGTCACATTAAATTTTCACCCCTCCGAATTCACCATGAAAAACGCTGTCCTGATATTCCGGAGAAGGATTTTAGTAACAAAACAAGCTCGCAACTTGTTTAGCATAAGACAATACTTAAATTTGTTAAACTCCAAAAAAGAGATATTGTGCTGACTTTAAGTAAAAAACAAATTGGAAACTGGGTTTTGCTTGACTATCTGTCGCAGAAGCAAGTGTATTCAGATAAGATTTCATTTCTGGAAAAGAAGTATGATACTGACCTGCAATCCTTCGAAAATCAAATTGAAAATGCTTCTTCTGAGAACTTTGAAGCATGGGATGATTTGATCGAATGGCAAGCATATCATCAATTATTATCCGAGATCACAGCCAAAATCACTGATATCAGGAATGGAGATTTTCAAATGGCTGGATAATCCTGATTTTGTCAGGAGCTACACTGTTAATGATTTCAGACAGACGGAAGAATCATTTTATTTGAATACGAAGAACTAGCCTTACCCCTCCGAATTCACCATAAAAAACGCTGTCCTGGGAAACCGGTTAAACAACTCGTCTTTCAATTCCTTACTAACAGGCAGTTTTCCGACCGCTTCCGACATGCATTGCAGCCAGGCGATCGCGTCGTCTTCGGTGATGGTGTGCGGCATGTGGCGGGCGCGCATCATGGGGTGACCGTATACTTCCGAATATGCCTGAGGCCCGCCCAGAAATTGTGTCAGAAACAACCTTTGCTTTTCCTTGATCAGGTCTTTATCTGTTTTAAATAACCGCGAAATGAGCTCGTGGCTGAATACCAGATCGTAAAAATTGTCAGTCAGCATCCTAAGCGCCTCGTCGCCGCCTATCCGCTCATATAATGATTGATTCTCCATTTCGATGTGTATTAATTTAATTCTCAAAACGCATGTGCTTGACCGATTCTCCCGAACGCGCCAGTTCTGTCAGTGACTCAATGCCGATTTCCAAATGCTTTTTAACAAAATTGATCGTCACCTTCTGATCACTTTCCTCCGTTTTCACGCCCTCGGGAACCAGCGGATTGTCGGAAACGAGCAGCAATGCACCATGCGGGATCGAATTCGCAAACCCTACTATAAAGATCGTCGCCGTTTCCATATCGATCGCCATCGCGCGGATCGCCCGCAGGTATTCTTTGAAGTCGTCGTCGTGCTCCCAGATCCGACGGTTCGTCGTGTACACTGTGCCCGTCCAATAATCCATTTTTGCCTTTTTGATGCTGGCCGAAACCGTGCTTTGCAGGCGGAAAGAAGGCAATGCAGGTATTTCGGGCGGCATGTAATCGTCGCTGGTACCTTCGCCCCGGATCGCCGCAATAGGCAGAATGAGGTCGCCGATCTGCGTCTTTTTCAGCCCGCCGCATTTACCCAGAAACAATACAGCTTTCGGGTCAATCGCTGACAGCAGATCCATTACCGTGGCGGCCATCGGACTTCCCATTCCGAAATTGATGATAGTAATATCCTTGTGTGTAGCAGTTTGCATTGCCCGCCCCTGACCTCTCACAGGTACGTCGAACTTCTCTGCAAACATCGTCACGTAGTTACCGAAATTTGTCAGGAGAATATAGTTTCCAAACTCCCCGACTGGCGTGCCCGTGTAGCGCGGGAGCCAGTTTTCCACTATTTGCTCTTTGGTATTCATGAAGTCAATGCGTTAATTGGCCAGGTTTGTTGTGATGCGTATCTTCGTTCTATGGAATCTCTAAACCTTCCCGAATTTGCTTATAAAGTTAAGCAGGTTAACGGGAAACCGCATATTTTCGACATTATCCGAAGGAAATACGTCTCACTTACACCCGAAGAATGGGTGCGCCAGCATTTTATCCATTTGCTGATTTCCCACTACGGCTATCCCAAATCGCTTTTCGCGGTCGAGACGGGATTGGTATATAATTCCCTTGCCAAAAGAAGCGATATCATGGTATTGTCTTCCAATTCGCTGCCGTTTTTACTGATCGAATGCAAAGCGCCGTTCGTGCCGGTTACCGAGGCCACATTTGCACAGATCAGCCGGTACAACTTCACCTTACAACCTCAATATCTTGCAGTTACCAACGGAATGAGCCACTACTGCTTCAAGGCGGTCAACGGCCAGATCGAGTTTATGGACGATTTTCCGTCTTACGGGATTAATAATAACTGACGGCTACAAAACAAATAAAGCCTGCCGCAAACGGACAGGCTTTAAAGCAATCTATTAGCCATGAAAAATTATTTCCCGGCAACCAATTTTACGTCGATTGTAAAATCGTCATTGATCATCTTGTCGCCAAGGTTTTCGAAGAATGACTTCGAGTTATATTTAATGTCATATTTCGAGCGGTCAACTACCAGTTTACCAGTTGCTTCTGTTCCGGCAGCAGTTGTTTTAACTGTTACAGGGAAAGTAGCGGGCTTGGTAATTCCTTTGATCGTCAAATCACCAGTTACGTCATAAACGCCAGCAGATTTCGGAGTCGCTTTAGTCACTACAAAAGTAGCATGAGGATGTTTTGCAACTGAGAAAAAGTCGTCAGATTTCAAGTGACCGATCAATTTATCGTTGTATTCTTTATCAGTAAGGTCTGTACAAGTAATGCTATTCAGGTCAGCAACGAATTTTCCGCCGGTCAGTTTTGCACCGTCCATCGTGATCGTTCCTTCTTTCAATGCGATTTTGCCCGTGTGCTCGCCCGTTACTTTTTTACCAACCCAGGTCAACTCACTTTTAGCGGGGTTTACTTTCAAATTTGTGGCTTTCTTGCCATCCTCAGCCGAAACTGATGCAGAAACAAAAGCAGCTACTGCCAGAGATGCGAAGAAAAATTTAACCGATTTCATTGTAGTTTTCATTTTAAATTGAATTGTTAATTGTGATTATGGTAATAAGAGTGAAAATTATCATTCAGCTTCCCGAACCTTGTCAAGCAAGGCGCTGATCAGGTCAGCTTCTTCGGGGGTTATAATATTAAAACGGTCTTCCCACTGGTCTACGTGAGGATCCAGCTCGGCAAGCAACTGCAAACCTTCTTCTGTGATCACGACGTCGACAGCGCGTCTGTCATTCTCGCAGGAAGTTCTTTTCGCCAAGTTTTTCGCCAGCAGCTTATCTACCAGCCTGGAAGTATTGGAATTCCTGTCAAGCATTCTTTCAGTAATATCACTTACCTTGATCGGCACGGTTTGCTGGCCCCGCAGAATGCGAAGTACATTGTACTGCTGGGGCGTCATATCGTGCTTCTTGAAGAATTCCAGTTGTTTGTATTCCAGCCAGTTGGTAGTATAAATCAGGTTCAGTGCCAGCCGCTGGTACGGGCTCCGAAATTTTTTTTGTTTTATATCAGTTTCAATGGACATGGTGTCTGCTGTCAATGTAAATAAAGAATGTATGTACATTTAATGTAGTAACATCTATTAGTGAAATGATAGTTCCTGCTTTGATAAAAAAATGATTAATCTTCAAAAACCGCTTATCCTCGCCTCCAATTCTCCCAGAAGAAAACAATTGCTGACAGATTCCGGGTTTACGTTCGATATCGATGTGAAGCCCACGGACGAAAGTTTTCCCACTGATCTGCCCGCCAAAGATGTTGCAGCCTACATCTGCGAACAGAAAGCAGCAGTGTTCCGGGACATTTCGGCGGGGAGGATCATATTGACCGCAGATACCGTCGTAATTGCAGAAAACCGCATTCTCGGCAAACCGTTTGACGCCGCAGAAGCGTTTGAAATGCTGAGATTGATGTCCGGAAAAAGCCACGACGTTGTCACGGCAGTGACGATCCTGACGGATGGGCAAATGGAAACGATCTCAGATACGGCCACCGTTTATTTCCGCGAGCTGGCGGATTCGGAAATATCGTACTATATTGAACAATGTAAACCTTTTGACAAAGCCGGCGCGTACGGCGTGCAGGAATGGATCGGAATGACCGGCATTGAGCGGATTGAAGGATCGTTTTACACGATTATGGGTCTGCCCGTTCATATTGTTTACCAGAAATTAAAGCCCTTTTTCCGGGATTAAAAGTCTACAATGATCGCTGACAAATCGAAATTTATCCCCCGGGTTTGTTATGAAATCTTCGTCCGCTCTTTCTGTGATTCGAATGGAGACGGGATCGGCGACCTCAAAGGGATTATCTCCAAGCTGGACTACCTGGCGGATCTGGGCATTGAGGCAATCTGGCTAACGCCTATTCATCCATCGCCGAGTTACCATAAATACGACGTCGTCGATTATTTTGGAATTGAACCTGAATATGGGACGATCTACGATTTCCGGAGATTGCTATATGAGGCGCACAAACGGAAAATTCAGATTTATCTTGATTTGATCGTCAACCACACTAGCACGCTGCATCCGTGGTTTACAGAAGCGCGCAAAAGCGCTGATAACCGTTTTCGCGAATTTTACTGGTGGATGACGCCGCCGCAGATTGAAACCCTGGGAATTGCAAAACGCGAAACTTCCGACGATTCGCAGGTAGTATACCCGTGGCACGATAACCCGGAAGACCAGGAAAAATATTACGGGTTATTTTACGTAGGAATGCCCGATCTCAACTACCATTCCTCTGCATTGCGCACAGAGCTGGAAAAGATCATCGATTTCTGGCTGGTGGAAATTGGCGTGGACGGTTTCAGACTGGATGCGGCGCGACATATTTATCCGGAGTGGGAAAAACAACATAGCCTCGAATTCTGGGACTTCTTCGCGGGATTGATCAAGAAAAGTAACCCGAATGCATTCACAGTCGGCGAGGTATGGGCTGAAACAGAAGAAGTTGCACCTTATTTCAATCACCTCGACGCTACCTTTCACTTCGACCTCAGCTTTGCATTACAGCGCATTCTGATCAGTGAAAAGGACGAAAATCTGGTCGAAAAGCTGCTTCAAAGCTATGCGCTTTTTGCACAGTATAACCCGCATTTCATCGACGCGATCATGCTGACCAACCACGATCAGGAGCGGATCGGAAGCGTGGTTGAGAATCATACTGAAAAGATCAAACTGGCTGCCAGCATGCTGCTTACATTGCCCGGTCAGGTTTACATTTATTACGGGGAAGAAATCGGAATGCTGGGCTCCAAACCAGATCCCCACATTCGAGAGCCTTTTTTATGGTCTGATAATGAGGAAGATACCAAGGAAATCACCTACTGGATCGATGCAAGATTCACTACTACCAAAACCGTCACGCCGCTTTCGAGGCAAACAAGTGATCCGCATTCGATCTATTGCCACTATCGCTCTCTGATCCATTTACGCAAAAAACAGCCGGCGCTAAGTCAGATCTTTCAGCCGAATCTGGCAGCTGTAAATTTGTATGATGATCAGCTGATGGCGTTTCTGCGGACACACGAATCCAGCCCGCTGCTGGTTATTCATAATCTGAGTGGTTTGAAAAAGCAGATTACGCTGCCGGGTATATTAAGCGACTTTCGCCATGTAATCTTCTCGAATGATACTGGCATATCCGGTCATTTCACGGGTGGAAATTTGAGCGCTTATTCCTCGCTCGTTCTGGCAGCAAATCCTGAGCAAGCCGATTCTGTGCTTATCGGACAGTAGTTGCAGCAACGCACTCCGCTTTTTAAACAGATTTCCCCATTAACCGCACATTCATTTTTTATATATGAAAATCGCTTCCCGACTGCTCCTGCCCGCATTACTCTTTACCCAACTTGCATTTGCCCAAAAGAACTATCCCACAATGGGAAAAGTGATTTACGACGATCCATCTTTTGAAAAACTGATTGCAAAAGATGCAAAAATTGAAGTGCTGGCCTCGGGTTTCGAATGGTCAGAAGGGCCGGTTTGGGTGAAAGAAGGCGGATTCTTATTGTTTTCTGATGTGCCAAAAAACAGGGTTTATAAGTGGGATGAAAAAGAAGGACTTTCCACTTTTCTGGAACCGTCGGGCTATACTGGGAAAGGGATTTACAGCGACGAACCCGGTAGCAACGGATTGATCATCGACAGCAAAGGAAGGTTGATTTCCTGCGAGCACGGAGACAGGAGAATATCTGCGATGCCGCTGAATGTAGGAGGAAAAGTGACGCTCGCAGGTCATTTTGAAGGAAAGCGATTTAACAGTCCAAATGACATTGCGGAGCATGCAAATGGCAGCTATTACTTCACTGATCCGCCTTATGGGATGGACAAAAAACACGCCGACCCGACGCGGGAAATACCACAATTTGGCGTTTACCGCATTGCGAAAGATGGAAAGATCACGCAGGAAATAGCAGACCTGACCAGACCAAACGGACTCGCGTTTTCGCCCGACGGCAAAACTTTATATGTAGCGCAGTCGGATCCTGAAAAAGCAATTATCATGTCCTACCCGATCGACGCGACAGGAAAAATCGGTACAGGCAAGCTGGTATACGACGCTACGCCCATGTTGAAAGTCGGAAAGGCCGGGCTTCCGGACGGCTTAAAAGTGGATAAAGACGGTAATCTCTGGTCGTCGGGACCGGGCGGAATGTTGATCCTGACCCCGGCAGGAAAACTCCTGGGCCGCATTGAAATGAACGAGCTCACGTCCAATTGCGCCTGGGGAAATGACGGTTCAACGCTTTATATGACCGTTGACGGGTACGTTTGCCGGATCAAAACGCAGACAAAAGGAGCTGGCTGGTAATTATTTGTCGACCCGGCGTACTGATCTTAAAGTGTTCTCAACCTGCGATTTTACCACCGGCCAGTTGTTCTTTCCGTTGCGATAAATATTAGTGTAGGCTTTATAAAGCACTCTTTCATCATCCTGAATACGATCGAGCTCGTTCGCAATCACTTCTTTTGAAGACGATTTTGCCGTTTTGTATTCATTGATCAGCACATCATATCTTCTTTCCAGAATATCCAGCTCGTACAAGACCAGGTCTCCCACCTTATCCATTTCCTCATACTGCGCCAGCAGGTTTCCGTCGGAAGCGCGCACATTGGTATCGGTTGCTTTGCTGTAATCGCGGCGGTAAGTCTCATCGGACGAAGTGGAATTTGAATTTCTGTACCGGTCCGTATCGGTGTCGTAGCTGGTTGTTCCGTGGCGCTGGTCATACCTTTTTTGCAGCGTAGAAGAGCACGATAACTGAATGAATGCCAATGCAGTTACGTACAGGATAATTTGTGCTTTTTTCACTTGAATGCTGATTAAAAGTTATGTCTTAGCCCAACGCTAAGGGTAGGATTAAAGTAGAATATTTTGGGAATTAATTCAAGGTATCCCCCGCCTTCCATGAAAAACGAAGCCGGTTTGCGGGCGAAAAAGAATTCGAGTCCAATTGTAGCCGACGGTCCAGTTGAAATATTGGTAGTATATACTTCCTTGATATTGCGGTTCGGATAATATCTTCGCGAATTCACCTGTACACCCGGCCCCGCGTACGCAGATATCCGCTCGTTCAGAAGGGGCACGTACCATTCGTAGGAGGCATTGAACATAATCCCAACGCTGCCCAGATCGTCGTTGCTTACTTTGTAGTTCTGCTTATCTTTAAAAAGGCCGATATACGTACCCACACTGATATCCAGCGCATTTCTTTCGCCATATTTCCTGATACTTACCCCGATCGGCTCGCCCACTTCAACACCGAATGCCCAATCCTGGGTCTGTGAAAATGCGGTGGTGGCAGAAACAAAAAGGATGGATAGCAGAAGTAGCTTTTTCATATTCGGAAGCATGATTTCAGTTATTACTTTACTTTAAAAGTTAAAACAGAACAAAAACAGTGCCATATACGGGCGGCCGCAGACACATTTTCCAGTGAATCAAATTAGGTTGGCGATTTTGGTTAGAGACCATTTTATTTCTAATATTGAGCCTCATTTGAGTATCCAGCCGTATTTAACCAACACCTGCACACGTGGCCGAAGTAAGAAAGAGTCAGATTTTTAATGCAAAAGATTTAATCGCTTATTTTCTTGTTGCAGGCACCGGGGCAGTTATTCAGTTAGTTTCCAGCAGTTTAATTCAGGATTGGTTCGGTATTTCGTGGAGCGATTCCATTGTACCTTCTTACCTCGTCGGACTGATCTGGGGATTTATCCTAACCAAACTTTTCGCATTCGACGCGCGCCGCAGTAACCAGACGCGCCGCGAAATGGTGAAGTTTTTTATGGTCGCAACCTTCTCTTTAATTGTAACAAAACTAGGCGCCGACATTTCCTATTACGTAGTGACGAATACCCTCGGCTTCGATATCTACCAGGCAAAACTACCTTTCGGTAAAAAAGAGGCGAATATCACCGAAATGGCATGCTATATTTTCGGTCAGGGATGCAGCTTTATCAGCAATTACATTCTTCACAAAACCTTTACATTCAAGAGCACAGGCTTTTATGATCGCCTGAAAGTACTGATCAAATAATCAGAGTCGCTCGACGAGCCGCTCCACGATCACGGCCGAAGCGCCGCCTCCGCCATTACAGATCGCCGCCAGCCCGTATCTTCCGTTTCTTTGTTTCAATACCGATAGTAAAGTCGTGATAATGCGCGCGCCGGAAGCGCCCAGCGGGTGTCCAAGCGATACCGCTCCTCCGAATACGTTGACCCGATCAATATCCAGGTCCAGCATTTTGATGTAAGCCAGCGCCACAACCGCAAATGCCTCATTTACTTCGAAGTAATCAATATCCGAGATAGCTAACCCTGCTTTTTTCAATACTTTTTTTGTAGCCAAAACGGGCGTCGTCGTAAACCAGGCGGGATCCTGCTCGGCATCTGCATACGCCACGATCCTGGCAACAGGTACCAGATTTCCAGCATTCACTATATCTTTTCCTGCCAAAACCAATGCTGCCGCCCCGTCGTTGATCGTAGAAGCATTGGCTGCGGTCACAGTTCCATCTTTTGAAAAAACGGGTTTTAAAGAAGGTATTTTTTCAAACTTAACCTTCCTGAATTCTTCGTCTTCACTGACCCAGGTGGAATCGCCGCCTTTCGGAGAAGGGATTTCAACAGATACCACCTCTTCTGAGAATAGCCCGGCTTCGGTTGATGCTGCGCTTCTTTTGTAGGATAAAATAGCAAATTCATCCTGCTCCCCGCGACTGATCTTGTATTCCGCGGCTGTCCGGTCGCCACATAATCCCATCCCGATCTGATCATATACGTCAGTCAGTCCGTCCTTCAATAGCCCGTCGACGATCTCGCCGTGGCCATAACCATATCCGTTTCTCGCTTTGGGTAAATAATAGGGAATCTGCGACATATTCTCCATTCCGCCTGCGACTACCACCTGCGCATCGCCCAGTTGAATCGATTGTGCCCCGAAAACCGTTGCTTTCATGCCGGAAGCGCACACTTTGTTTACTGTGGTACAAATTACGCTTGTCGGCAAGCCGGCATAAATCGCCGCCTGACGAGCCGGCGCCTGGCCCAGATTAGCAGAAACTACATTCCCCATCAATACTTCATCCACCTGTCCCGCATTTACGCCCGATTTGGACAAAGCCGCCTGAATAGCTGTGGCGCCCAGTCTGGCTGCATGAACTGAGGACAAACTTCCTCCAAAACTTCCGATAGGTGTGCGGGCCGCAGCCAGGATATATACTTCTTCTTTCATGTGCTTACAATTCCGATGAACTCTCGGGCAAGTGTTCATACTCGCCTTTCCACGCGTAATAACCGAAAATCACGAGTCCGGCGCAAATCGGAATAAAAATCAATATGATGATCGACCATTGTAAAGTCGTGTTGGTCCGATCTATTCCTTCTGCCGCTAGCCCGATCTTATCGCTCGCCTGCATAAACAAAAAAAGTATGATAACAGGTCCCAGTAACATCCAAACCAAACCCAAAAATTTCTTTAAAGCATTCATAATAAGCTATATATAAGTTTTTAGAATCTATATCTTAATCCATCACATTATTATCGACCCGGTTGTCAATATATACTGCGCCGATCACGAAGGACAGCGCAGCGATACCGATCGGGTACCAGAGTCCGGAGAGTGGCGTGGAGCCGCTGAAAGAAGCGACCAGCGTGGCAATAAATGGCACCAAACCTCCGAATACCCCATTTCCGATATGGTAAGGCAGCGACATGGAAGTATACCGGATCTGGGTTGGGAAAAGCTCGACCAGAAACGCCGCAATAGGCCCGTATACCATTGTAACCAGTAAAACCTGGAAGAAAACCAGTGCGATCACCATGATATAAGTGGAGCTGGATAACGTTACATCCTTGATAGCGACAGCTGATTCTGGCAAAGAACCAACCTGTCCGGCTGCTATTGTTTCCGTTTTTACCTCTTTAAATGTCATCCCGCTCGCCAGCGTTTTTACCACAGTTGTCGTAATCAGCGAATCCGTTTTGTTAGTAGCCAGGCCGCGTTCAGTAACCGGCTCAGAAACATTGGCCAGGCTGGTTTTCTCAAACTCCCGCACATTAGTAGCATCTATAAAATATTGATAAATAGGTCGGTAGCATATTACCCCCAGCAGCATTCCAGTCAGCATAATCCATTTGCGGCCCACTTTATCGCTCCACGATCCGAATACCACAAAAAACGGCGTCGCGAAAAGTATGGCCCAGAGCAGAATATATCTGGATTCGTTGAAATCCAGTTTGCAGGTATTTTCAAGAAAAGATTGCGCGTAAAACTGCCCGGTGTACCAGATCACCCCCTGCCCCATTGTCGCCCCGAAAAGCGCAAGCAATACCATTTTGAAATTCGCCTTTTTCTGAAAACTCTCTTTCAAAGGATTTGCCGAGACTTTTCCTTCCGCTTTCAGCTTGGTAAAAACGGGGGATTCGTGCATTTTCATCCGGATATATATCGAAACTCCAACCAGCAGAATGGACACCAAAAACGGGATCCGCCAGCCCCAGTCGGCAAAAGCTTCACTTCCTAACATATTCTTGGTCAGCACGATAATACCCAGCGAAAGGAACAGTCCAAGTGTTGCGGTAGTCTGGATCCAGCTCGTGAAAAACCCCCGCTTCCCTACCGGTGCATGCTCTGCTACATAGGTTGCAGCACCGCCATATTCGCCGCCCAGAGCCAGTCCCTGCACAAGCCGCAATATCAAAACCAGAATAGGCGCGGCGTAACCGATACTCGAATAGGAAGGTATCAACCCGATCAAAAACGTGGAGCCGCCCATTAAAACGAGCGTGAGCAGGAAGGTGTATTTACGTCCGATCAAATCTCCCAATCTGCCAAAAACCAACGCGCCGAATGGTCTTACAATGAATCCGGCAGCGAAAATCGCGAGCGTATTAATCAATGCGGAAGCACCTGCGTCGCTTGGAAACAGCTGTTGTCCGATGATGACGGCGAGGCTGCCGAAAATGTAGAAATCATACCATTCGATTAATGTACCAAGTGACGAAGCGGCAATTACCTGGGTAATACTCTGGGTAGCATTTGGGTTCTCGGAACGCATGGGTTTGGGAAAAGTGAGAAAAACAGAATTTAGCTGAATAAGGCGCAACCCTCTTCCCGATACTCATTAATAAAGGAAAAGCCCTCAGGAGTTTGTCCAAAGGGCTTTTTCGAAATAGACTTTAACCAGTACTAGATGTCGTCGTCTTCGTCATCGGGATCGATAATCTCGTCACCATCTTCAATAACGACTTCACGATCATCAATATCCGCATCAAATTCGTCGGCTACTGTCTCTTCGTCATCAATTACTTCATCATCTGTTTCTTCGTCCAGTAGATCCTCGTCCTCATCGTCGCCATTTCCGCCGGCAATGCTCGGATCCTCTGCAATCGGCCTTGATTGCTGGGTATTGGTGGGATAATCAGGAAAAACAGGTGGTTCAATAATGGGTTTGCTTGTATCTGCAATAGCAGGCTCTCCTCTTTCGCGTATCATGACATTTGAAGTTAAAAGTTCTACTAATTATTTGGCAAGTACCGTTTAAATAATCGTTCCAAGACGCTTCTGAAATGCGTTGCTGTGCGCTTCATCCAGCAAAAGGTACATATTGTTAATCATTTGGTAAAATGTAAAAACCTGATGAAATTGCTGCGACCCCACCTGACTACAAATAACCACACTCCAATCCTGTTCCTACCATCCTAACCCAAAGAGCCTGACCATGACCCAAAGAATTGCTGTATTCCTGTGCTTCATTGTATGCGCCTTTTCCCATTATGTTAGCGCAGCCGCAAATCCTGATTCCTCACTTGTCGTCAAAAGAACAACCGATTTTAAAGTAAATGGAGAAGGTACCGCCGCTAACTGGGCGGCCGCAAAGTGGTTCGATATTACCGTTCAAAAAGGTCCCAAACAGGCCGCTCCCGGCAAACAATATCCGACCAAAGTCAAGATCATGTATTCGGATAAAGGTATTTACTTCCTTTTCGACTGCACCGACAAGAAACTGACCGCAACTATTCTGGAAGATTACGGGATGTTGTTTAAAGAGGATGTAGTCGAAGTTTTTCTCTGGCCGGACACCAAAGTGCCCATTTACCTTGAATATGAAGTATCGCCGCTCAATTACGAGCTGCCTATTTTGGTGCCCAATATCAATGGAAAAGCACAGGGTTGGAAGCCGTGGATCTACAATGAAAGTACGCGCGTGCACCACGAAACCAGCGTGCAGGGCGGACAGAAAAAGAGTATGGCCTCAGTAGAAGGCTGGAAAGCGGAGTTTTTTATTCCTTATGCATTAATGAACCCGATCGTACCATCGATCCCGAAGAAAGGAACCAAATGGAGGGGCAACTTTTACCGCATTGATTACGATTCGGAAACTGCCTATTATTCGTGGCAGAAAACGGGTGGCAGCTTCCACGAATTCCAGAAATTCGGCACACTGATCTTCGAGTAATGCTGCTTCGCAAATTTTAATTTATACCAACCAATTACTAAACCCATGAGATTAACCATTCTGACCTTGTTTTGCCTGATCGCTATGACAACATTCGCACAGAAGACCAAAGAGATCCTGTATGTGGGCACTTACACGCAAAAAGGAGAAGGTATTTACGTGTATGAACTGGATCGAAGTAATATGTCTGTCAAAGAGTTACAGATCATTACCAGCAAAACCAGCCCGTCTTTTCTAGAATTTCATCCTAATAAAAAATACCTGTACGCCGCCAATGAAGGAACTGGGACCGTCTCAGCTTACGCGATCGACCCGGCTACTGGAAAGCTGACTGTGATCAATGAGCAGCCTTCGCACGGAAGCGGGTCTTGCCACATCGGCGTGGATCCGAAAGGCCGGTTTGTGTACGTTTCCAATTACGGCAGCGGCGACCTTGCTGTGTATAAGCTTAACCAGGACGGCAGCATCGGTGCGCTGACCGACACGATTCAGAACAAAGGAGCCGCTGACCAGAAGCCGCACATGCATTCAATGATACCAAGTGCCGATGGAAAATTTGTATACGCTTCCGATCTGGGTATTGATAAAATAATGCTCTATGCTATTGACGCTCAAACAGGTAAGCTGACGCCCGGCTCAGTGCCTTACGCAGAAGTACAAAAAGGCGACGGCCCACGGCATTTTGTGATCCACCCGAACGGGAATTTTGGTTATTCGGTAGGAGAACTGAGTTCGGTGGTCAATTCATTTAAGATCGTGAAAAACTCGGGTGCGCTCGTGCCGCTGGAACGTGCTACCATGTTGCCGGCTGACTTTAAGGGCAAAAATTCCGCCGCTGATATTCACTTTTCACCTGATGGAAAATTCCTGTACGCTTCTAACCGGGGCCACGAAAGTCTGGCGATTTACAATGTCGATGCCACCACCGGCAAACTGAAACCAGCCGGTCACGTAGAAACGCATGGAAAGCATCCGCGGAATTTTCTGATCGATGAAAAGGGGGAATTCGCGATCGTCGCCAACCGCGATAACGACAATCTGGTATTCTTTAAAATGGACGCAAAATCCGGACAGCTCACGTTCGCAAACAAGGAGGTCAGCGTGCCTACGCCGGTTTGCGTCAAACAGCTTTTCCTGAAATAGCCTTTCTAATTTCTCGAAATACAAGTAAAAAAAGAGCCTGCATGAGCGCAAGAAGTCGCGTTCAGCAGGCTTTTCTGTTTTGTACTGTGTTCGAACACCCGTTTCAAAAATCCATAATTTTCATCAAAACAAAAGAACTACAATTGCTATATTGACCAAACTTTATTCTATAAATTGCGCATATCAAAAAAAATAAAGCTACCAGAAGAGTATTCGCACATATTTCCTGCATCCTTATTTAAGAGTATTCCAAAAATTCTTAAAACAGCGTAATTAAATAGTCCTGAACCATTATGATCAATCGCAGAGATTTAATCAAGCATTTGTCCGCCTTTCCTCTTCTGGGCGGATTTCTAGGGCAAAACGGAGCAGAAGCTGCCGGGCTTGTTGCGAAAGTACCAGCCAGGAACCTGGCCAAAGAACTGGGGATCCGCACATTCATCAATGCCGCTGGAACCTACACTGCGATGACGGGCTCGCTGATGCACGAGGAAGTGATGGAAACGATACAAGGCGCTGGGAAGGAATTTATGATGCTGGATGAGGTGCAGACGAAAGTGGGCGAAAAGATCGCGGCACTGACGCACGCGGAAGCTGCGGTGGTTACAGCGGGCTGTTTTTCGGCCTTAACACTCGGGCTGGCGGGAGTACTGACCGGAATGGACCAAAAAAAGGTCGAGGCACTGCCACATCTGGAAGGTACCGGGATGAAATCGGAAGTAATTATCCAAAAAGGACACGATATTGGCTATTCGCACGCACTGACCAATACAGGCTGCAAAATCATCCAGATCGAGACGATCGAGGAATTACAGAAGGCGATCAATGAAAAGACTGCGCTGCTGTGGTTTTTGCATATTCAATCGGACAAAGGCCAGATCAACCACCAGCAATGGGTTGAGATCGCGAAAAAGAATGGTATCCCGACGATGATCGATATGGCGGCCGACGTTCCGCCGGTTGAAAACCTCTGGAAATTCAATGATATGGGCTTTGACCTGGTTTGTGTTTCGGGTGGAAAAGCAATGCGCGGGCCACAGAGCGCGGGAATTTTGATGGGCAGAAAACATCTGATCGACGCGGCGCGACTGAGCATGCCACCGCGTGGCTCGACAATCGGCCGGGGAATGAAGGTGAATAAGGAAGAAATCCTGGGTATGTACGTGGCGCTGGACAAATTTGTCAAAATGGACCACAAAAAGGAGTGGAAAATGTGGGAAGACCGTGCTGCAACAATCAGGAATGCGGCAAAAAGCGTGGCCGGAGTAAATGTAGAAACGTTCGCCCCTGAACTGGGTAACCACACGCCTACCCTGCGGATCTCCTGGGATGCCACGAAAGTATCGCTGCCCGTAAAAGTGTTGCAGCAAAACCTGCGCGATGGAAGCCCGTCGATTGAAATCATGCCCGGCGAGAACAATACGCTGACTATAACCACCTGGATGTTGAAGCCGGGAGAAGAAAAAATAGTTGCTACCAGACTGAAAGAAGAGCTGTCGAAAGCAGTTGTCTGATCGCAATCCGGAATAGCAGTACCTAAGCCCCTTTAAAAATGAAATATAAATTTATACTTACCTGCCTTCTATCGGCTGCTGGCTTTGTTGTATGTAACGCGCAGACTTACAGCATTTTAATCAAAGGCGGAACCGTTATCGACCCGAAAAACAATATCAATCAGGTGATGGATATTGGGATTTATCAAGGGAAGATCAAAAAAGTAGCCAAAGATATTGACCCGAAAGAAGCCCGGCAGGTGGTGGACGCAAAAGGAATGTACGTCACGCCCGGCCTGATCGATATTCACGGACACGTCTTTTTCGGCACGCAGGTCAACCACTACCTCAGCAACGGATTTATCGCCCTGCCTCCCGACGGGTTCACGTTCCGGGTGGGCATTACCACGATCGTCGACGCGGGCGGTGCCGGGTGGAGCTCATTTGAGGATTTTAAAAACAACATTATCCTTAATTCGAAGACCCGCGTACTCTCTTTCATGAATATCGTGGGCCAGGGAATGCGCGGCGGCAACTGGGAGCAGGATACTTCCGATATGGATCCTAACCTGGCGGCGGCTGTCGCATTAAGGAACAAAAATGACGTGGTGGGTTTCAAAGTCGCGCACTTCGTAGGTCAGGACTGGAAGCCTGTCGACAATGCGGTTAAGGCCGGGAAGCTGGCCAATATGCCTGTTATGGTCGATTTTGGAGGAAGTACCCCGCCACTTCCGCTGGAAGATCTTTTCATGAAACACCTGCGCCCGGGTGATATTTTCACACATGCCTATACACTTCTCGAAGGAAATGTGCGCGAAACGATCGTGGATGAAGACACTAAAAAAGTAAAGCCGTTTGCGATCGAAGCGCGTAAAAAAGGCATTGTTTTTGATGTAGGCTACGGCGGCGCGAGCTTCAACTATTCGCAGGCTATTCCGGCAGTGAAATCAGGTTTTTACCCCAATACCATCAGTACTGACCTTCATACCGGTAGCATGAACGGTTCGATGAAGGATATGCTCAGCATTATGTCCAAGTTTTATATAATGGGAATGGACCTGCCGGCTGTCATCAAAGCCAGCACGTGGTCGCCCGCTCAGGTGATTCACAGAGAAAATCTTGGGCACCTGTCAGAAGGTGCGATTGCAGACGTCGCAATCTTCTCGATGCGCAAAGGAAATTTTGGTTTTTATGATAAAACGGGATACAAAATGGAAGGCAAAGAAAAGCTGGAATGCGAACTCACGATCATGGGGGGCAAGATTGTTTACGACCTGAACGGGATTACGAAGCCGGTTTATTTGAAATAAGGGAGGAAGGGAGGAAGGAGGAAAGGAGGAAGGAGAAAAAGAGGAGAGAAACCACGAGAAAGTCCCTTTTGGGATTTAGGGTAAAAGGCACGGAAGCACCCCCAACCCCCTGAGAGGGGGCTTTTGCGGTACTGCATGGAAAAACAAAAAAGTCCCTTTAGGGATTTAGGGTAATGTACCCCCAACCCCCTGAGAGGGGGCTTTTGCGGTACTGCTTGGAAAATGAGAAAGTCCCTTTAGGGATTTAGGGTAATAAAACAAAAAAAGGCAACAGGCTCGATCAAACGCCAATGAACAAACGCTACCTGAAATACCTCCTTACCTTACTGACATGCTGTGCATTGGGTTTTACGCAGCATTCGGCTCGGAAGGATCAGCCTGTGAATACCAAGAACGGCGGATTGTTTCTGCCGGCTGGTTTTGAGGCGGTTGTTGTCGTGGATAGTCTGCCGGGGCGGGCGCGGCATATTGCGGTGAATGATAATGGGGATATTTATGTAAAAGCACGGTTTGCCAATACCGGCGAGTCGGTGATTGCCTTGCGGGATACGAATGGCGACGGAAGGGCGGATATTATCAAGCGTTTTGGAGGGGTGGGCAGAGAGCGGGCTTATGGTACTGCGATGCGGATTTACAAAGGCTACCTCTATTTCAGCTCCGAGCTGGTAGTGTACAGATATAAACTCACGCCCGACGACCTGATTCCGCAGAGTAAGGAAGAAGTGATATTGACCGATGACCACCCGCACGGCATGCACGAGCATATCGCCAAGCCGATCACTTTCGATGATAAGGGTAATATGTATGTGCCTTTTGGTGCCAATTCCAATGCTTGTCAGGAAGATAACCGCATACCGGGTTCGCCTGGAATGACGCCCTGCCCTATTCTGGAAGACCACGGCGGAATATGGAAATTTGATGCAAACAAAACTGGGCAGCTGCAAAAGGATGGAGTGAAGTTTGCAACCGGGCTGCGCAGTATTGTGGGTATGGACTGGAATTTTGCAGATAACAATCTTTACGCACTGCAGCACGGGCGCGACGATTTACTGCGTTTATGGCCGCAGTTTTACGATGGTTGGGAAAGTGCAATGCTACCTTCGGAGGAGTTTTTGAGAATAAAAGAAGGCACGCACGCCGGCTGGCCCTATTGCTACTGGGACCAGATGCAGGGCAAAAAGGTACTAAATCCTGAATACGGCGGCGATGGAAAAAAGGAAGGCGACTGTGCGCAATATGAGAAACCACTGATCGGATTTCCGGGCCACTGGGCACCGAACGATCTCCTATTCTACCAGGGTAACCAATTTCCTGAACGTTACAAAAATGGCTCGTTTATCGCATTTCATGGATCTACTAACCGCGCGCCTTATCCGCAATCGAGCTATTTCATCGGTTTTGTTCCCTTCAAAAACGGTGAGCCGGCAGGGGAATATGAGATATTCGCTGACGGTTTTGCAGGTATAGACCCGATCGTAAATGTGAGCGACGCGGTGTACAGACCAATGGGAATCGCGATGGGACCCGACGGTTCTATCTATATCGCCGAAACCGAAAAAGGGAAGATCTGGAAGATTACCTATACCGGCGACAAAAAGAAATTTCCGAAAAAAGCGCTTGCGGGGATGGAAAAAAGAAAGTCAATGAGCCACATCCGCACGCCGGATCAGACCAAAGATAATCTCGATAAGGACAAGCCTATTGCCGGCGGAAACGTGTACAGCATTTACTGTTCGGCCTGCCACCAGCGAAACGGAATGGGCGATTCGCAGCGTTTTCCGCCACTTGGAGGAGCCGATTGGGTGACCGGCGACAAGGAAAGATTGATCAAAGTACTATTGCAGGGCCTCGAAGGGCCGATTGAAGTAAAAGGTCAATCCTATAATAATGTGATGCCGCAACACAGCTTTTTGAAAGACGAAGAGATTTCGGAAGTACTGACACACATTCGAAGCAATTTCGGAAACTCGGCCAGCGAGGTCACCACCGACGAAGTGGCGGGCGTACGGGCCGCATTGGACAGTTTGAAGTAACGTTTTTCTCCTTCCAACCTCATTGAGTGGATATTACTCTCCGGCAATTGAGTATTACTTTGGGGGTTGGAGGGAGAATTACTGATAGATAAATTCACCTTTTTCCAGATACTGAATGCTTCAAAACATTACCCTTGCCGCAAGTATCATCCTGTTTTTTGGCTCGGCTCTGGCCGGGCTTTCGTCGCGAGATAACAGACCTGCACATTCCGTTCAGGATCCCTGGAAGGCCCCGGCCTGGGCGGATACCCTCAAAAGTCCGCACCATGAAGAGCCGCTGACACTCGCGCAGGGGGAAGAACTTTTTACATTATACTGCGCCTCCTGCCACGGGGATGAAGGCTACGGCGACGGCGCAGCGGGAGGAGCTTTGGGGCAGAAACCTGCGAATTTTCATGATACCCTGGTTAAAAGTCAGACCGACGGTGCCTTATTCTGGAAACTGTCTACCGGGCGAGGGAATATGCCACCTTTCAAGGATGTGTTTGAAGATGAGCAGAAGTGGCAGCTCGTCGCGTATATTCGCCATTTGGGCAAAAAAGAATAAATCCTGAACCAGCACATACCATGTCAAATCGCTACCAATATGCACTCGCCGCCCTGCTTTCACTAGGCTTGGCGGGGCAGACATTCTCTCAGTCGAAGGAGGTAACTACCAAAACGCCGGTCGCGCTTCGGGACGATATTACCATTGAGGAATATATGAAAGTAGAGCCGGAAGCGGTGCGGATCATTCGCCACCCGAATACCGGTGAAATTTACTATACCACGTTTTTTGGGGATGTGATCAGGATTGTGGAGGTGAACGGAAAGCCTGAGGGCAGAAAGGTTTTTTCAGTGGAGGACCATGGTATCCCCCGGTTGCAGGGCGCTGCATTTAACGGAAACACCCTTTTTCTGGCTGGCAATGTGAGTGTAAATAACAACAAGGGAAACAAAGGCAGGATGGTGCGCTATGAAATGCAAAAGGACGTGGCGGCGCCCGACGTAGCGACGCCCGACGTAGCGACGCCCGGCGCGGATAAACCGGAAATGACAGTTGTTTTCAATACAGTTGAATATGGGGCTAATAAAACCACTTTCGATCACGGCTGGAATGCACTGGAAATCAGTCCTGATAAAAAATTCATTTACGTAAATACCGGCGCGAGAACCGATCACGGAGAAGTGCAGGATAACGGCGGCGAATATCCGAATGCACGGGATAATGCATTGACAGCGAATGTCTTTCGAATTCCAATCGCCTCAAAAGATCTGGTATTGACCACCGATGTTGCGGAAATGAAAAAGGCAGGCTACCTCTACGCCGAGGGAATACGGAATGCTTATGATATGGCTTTTGATGGAAAAGGAAATCTGTTCGCGGTATCCAATTCCGGCGACTACGACCACCCGGAAGATATGTTTTGGGTGCGGGCTGGCCACCATTATGGATTTCCGTGGATTATGGGCGGCATTGAAAATCCGCAGCAGTTTCCCGATTATCAGCCGGACCCTGAAAAAGATCCGTTTCTGAGCAAGTTCGCATTTGCCTGGCTCATGAAATATTTCCACAATGATCCTGAATTTCCAAAGAAACCGGAAGGTGTCAAATTCACTCCGGCAGTTCAGAATACTGGCCCTGATGCCAATGAATACCGCGACCGGAAAACGGGCATTGTCATGGACGGAGACACGACAGGAGTAACTGTGGGCACTTTTAATGCGCATTCATCGCCGCTGGGGCTGTTTTTTGACAATGATAAAACATTAGGCAAAGACCTCGCGGGTGACGGATTTGTGATCAGATACACAGGCGGTCCGAGAAACGGTGTCGTTAATCCAAGTCCGTTGCGTAGACAGGGAAAAGATCTGTTGCATCTGGAAATGAGCTATGACAAAGCCACCGACAATTACAAGACGAAAACCACCCGCATCGTCGACAATTTCACCTCCCCGACCGATGCATTGCTTGTCGGAAATACACTCTATGTGATTGAATACGGCGGAAAGCAGGGCGGCAACAAAGCAGGCGGCAGCATCTGGAAAATCACACTTCCGGCCAGCGAGAAAATCGCAAAAAAGAGCAAGAAAAAAAGATCCTAAGACAGCTTATTTATAAACCAATTCAGACCATTATGAAAACCGAAAGACGATCACTTATCAAGAAACTTTTCGCATCCGTAGCAGGAATAGCCGGCATTGGAGCAGCCTCCAAAGTGCAGGCCGAAGCTGCGCCCGAAAAAGAAGTCGGCAGTGTCGAAATGTATCAGGATGTACCCTTGTTTTCGGGCCATACCAAATTCAATAACCTGGTTTTTGTTGCCGGAAAAGGCGCTCACTTCGAAGGAGATATTACTGCCCACACCAAACACGTGCTCGACGAACTCGAAAAAGAGCTGATCAAGGCGGGTTCTTCTATGGAAAAAGTGCTCAAATGCAGTGTATTCCTGCACGATCTGAATGATTACAAACTGATGAACGAAGCTTATAAGGGCCGCTTTGGCAGCAAACCGCCCTGCCGCACAACAGTAGCAGTTTACGGCGGCGTACCAGGCGACTCGCTGGTGGAAATCGATTGCATTGCGTATGTATAACCAGTAGATCCGGCCCGGCAAATTTCAAGAAAAAGCCGGGTCGCTTTCTATTTTTAAATTATATTCTGGGATAATACATTTTTTGCAAATATTATTCTAAATCAGAAAATAAAGTCTTCCTTATATTTTACATTATTAGCTATTACCAGTTTATTTGTTGTCTTACCTGACAAGATTTGAACAAAAGACAACGCATCGCTGAGGAGAATACTGTTCTTCTGAACCTCTGGCAGCAATCCCAGGCCGGGGACAGTCTTGCGTTCTGCCAGCTCGCCGACAAACAGTACCGCACGCTTTTCAACTACGCCACTAATTTCACTTACGACAAAGAGTTCATCAAGGATTCAATCCAGGATTTGCTGATCCATATCTGGGAGAAAAGAAATACTATTCAGATCCAGTTTGTGACGATTTATTTCCTCCGGGCTTTGCGAAACCAGCTGATGCAGGAATTCAGGAGAAACAATAATGCACTTTCGCAACTGGATATTGAAGAAGCAGGCGAGCTGTCTGATTACCAGAACATTGAGACAGAAATCGAGCAACATGAAGTTTTTACGGAAAACCAGGTAAAAGTCCGAACGGCGCTGGAAGACCTGCCCCGCCGCCAGAAAGAAGCGATATTCCTGAAATACTACGAAGGAATGAACAACGAACAGATAGCCGACCTGATGCAGGTAAACAGGCAATCAGTTGCAAATCTGTTGTTTAAGGCGATCAATTCATTGAAAGTGCAAATGCAGCTGATAAGTCAGGCGCTCGTTCTGGCTTACCTTTATTTCAAATAAAATTTCTAGCTATTCCTTCACGATCGTGCGGCTCTCTTTCGTACCGTCTTCCATTTGAATTTGCAGAATATATTTGCCTGCCGGCAGGCCCTCTACATTAATCTTCGCATTAGCTTTTTCAGACTTTAAAACCAGCTTACCGGCCAGATTATAAACGCGGAGATTTGCTATACCAACGTCGCCTGAAAGCAGTTGAATCTCACCAGTCGGCCCTATCGGATTAGGATACGCGGCTAGTTCTGACGCAGGATCAAATGTGAGTGAGCGGATTTGGCTGTAAGCAAAAGTCGAATCACGATCGACCATTTTAAGCCGGTAGTAAACGTGCTTTGCGGTAATATTCTGATCTGCATACTGGTACTGCGCCGGTTCATCCGGAATGTTCTCAGCCTGAACCTTACCAATGGAAAACCAGTCTTTCCCGGTGTTACTTCTTTCGATTTCGAAATGGCTGCTGTTTATTTCGCTCTCGGTTTTCCATTCCAGCAAAGCTGTTTTCCCCTCCGCATTCACGGTAAAAGTTTTGAGCCGGACCGGAAGAGGTATTCGCGGATCGGTGGCTGCAAATAACTCTGAGAATTCCTCGAACATCCCGCTCGCAAGTAACGTGGTTCTTGGAACGAATGTGCCGTTTGCGAGCGTAGCGTATAATATTTTGGGGTTTCCAATATAATGTGCAAACACTTCCAGATCGGCGACGGTGGTAAGCAAAAAGTCGTTTTCCCAGACATCGCTTGCTAATACATCTGCCTCAGCCAGATTCAGTTCGGTTGGCGTTTCGGGATCTGCGGTAACATCTTTACAATCGGCCACGAAAATACCTACCGAGTGGGTACTGCTGATATCCCTCCGCCCCGGGTATGTACGCACGCAAGTGATTTGATATAAACCCACACTCTCAGCGCGAAAAGTAATTTGATCACCGGTAGTTGTAAAGTGCTGGTCACCTGGCGCGACAGTCCAATTGTGAATATACAGTCCATTAGAAGAAGAAGCGAGGGACACATTAACAAATGCAGTGTTGTCTTCGGTAGTCCTTTTCTTGTCGAAAGGGTGGCAAACAGGGTAAGTCATTATTGTAGGAACCGGTGGCACCGGAAGCGCCGGGCAAGCGGCTATGCCAGTAAGGAGGTTTTCGGCTTCGCCAATTAACCCCCACTCGATATCGTCTGCCTCAACATGCTCAGTGTTTTCATTATTTCCATATATAGCCGCAAATGGAGTTTTCCGATTAACAGTTTGCGCATTTACAGCTGTCACATTCAGCAGCTCGCGATCTGCTTGCGTCACTCGGGGCCCAGTATAATCAATGGCACTAAATGTAGGTACAAAGCAGAATTCAAATTCCTTTGTAGAATTGAACAATTTGTTCGGAACTGGTGCATTCGTTCTACCGCCAGGAAGAAAATCGTCGTTTAAAGGACTGTTATATTTTCGGTTAATACCGATTGCTTTTGAAAATATACCCCAGCTTGCAAAACGAAGTACATTGGTGTTTTGGCCGGGATGGCTGGTATGTATGTCGATGTTGGTATTCTGTAAACCAAACGGTGTCCAGCTTCGCAATATCCTGCTGCCGTACTGATAATCGTTAAATAATGTTAGATCGCCCGCATCCATACTACCGTGTGTCACTGCAATGTTGCGGCAGTTCTGAGGATAACCGCCATTGCCAAGCGCTACCAGTTGAGTCCGGAACAGATCAAACTCCGGATGCTTGCCACCAATATTTGGAGCGTCGGTCTGGTGCATCAATAGCTGCAAAGCTGCGGGCGTTGACATTGCCAGATAATAGTTTCGCCAGCCTTTCGCGAAAAATTTGAGGATCACTTTGGTTAGTAGTGTGGGACTTGCTGCGTGCATCAGTTGCGTGAGTCCGACCGGGACGTTCGCTCCCTGGTGCGGCGTATCGTAACAAAGCATCAGCTTAACCTGATGAGCCAGCCCTTCGTTTTCCATTTGTCTGAGTGCCCATCGCGCAACCAGACCACTCATACTTTCGCCGATCACCACAGATTGGGCTGAACCCGTTTTCATCGTGTTAACCTGTTGGATCAATGCTTTTAGCACCTGCGCATTGTTTTGTATCGCTGCGCGGCCGTCGGAGTAATCCAAAAATACCAGATCATAACCCTCCGCTAAGTATCGATTAAATCTGGTTCTGTATTTGGCTTCCAGGAAATCCAAAAAGATATCCTGCCCCATATCAAACCCCTCGGCAATGATGATCGGTTTGTTCAATATCTGGTCACAGCCCAGCAGAATCCTGACGTTTCCGCCTACCAATGCGGTTCTGGCTGATCGGTCATTGTCCGCAGTATCCTGATAGATTTTGTTGGCCGTGATCTGAAACTCTGCAAATGGCTTGACTCGCTCCATTTGAAGGACATTCACTTTGGTTTCAAAGCGGTAAGTAATGCGCCCGGTTGTCAGCCGGATATGTATCAAGTGCTCGCCCTCTGTTTCAAAACGATGTGGTATCAGCTGCTCTGAAAGCGTAAAACTTCGGTACCCTTTTCCATTCCCAAAATCAATTTCGACCGTTTTCACTTGATCAGTTTGATTTGAGAAACAGAAACCCGGACTCAGTTTAAAAATCACATCTGCCTGATAGAGATCTTCCTTTAACACCGAAGCTGACACGATTCTCACCCTTTCGTATTTCAAGAAGTCAGCTTTATTACCTGCCTTTTTTTGGGCTTCATTTTCTGTAATCTCAGTACCGGTCAGGTATATACCTTCCAGATTCATGATACCGATTGGCACCGTATCGTTTCTGGTGATTTTCGAGGGATCGGTCTCCATCCAGTTGTCAAAGTCCGCCAACTTCTCCCCTTCCGGTCTGAAATCCGCGTCCATCAATCTCTCATACAGATTTTGCCACTCAGCCGACGTGACGCGCTCAGGTTTCGCCAACTGACTTTTAGACAAGCTTTTATAATGATTAACTTCATTCTGATCTGTGATTGCAGCATTGAGAAAAAGAGTTTTGCCAAGGCCCGATAAGTCCATCGCATTGAGCTTTGCATTCCTTTGCTGAATATAATCCTGGGCTGAAACTGTTGAAATAACACAAAGGAGGAGCAGGAGGAAAAGACGTAGTTTTCCTCTACCGCATTTTAAGAAATGCATCATGGCAAGTGCGTTAAAATTGAAAAATTAATTATCTGGGTATTAGCTGAAAATCGTATTTCGTTTTGTCACCAATGGAAGCTTTACAGCAATTATTTGTGAACTGATCATTTTTAGAAGTCTTCTTGCCTTTGTAATTCCTCTCATATTTGGGGTTGTCGTATGAACCAAAAGGTACAACTACGTTTGCTGAGCCGTATTTCCTTGGAACGTCTACTACCAATTCATAGCTACCATCTTCCCCGGAGTAAACTTCCTTCAACCTTTCATATTTAAAACCATCTACTCCTTTGATAGTCACCAAAATACTATCCACCGGCTGGCCATTCTGATTGGTGATTATTCCGTACACTACGGTGGTACTATCCTGTGTAAGAAAGCATTGTGAGAGCAAAAAGCTCAGGCAGAGGCAAGTGATCAGCAGGTACACTCTCTTCGACGTGGTTGTAGTCTGTGTATTCATGTTTGATTATCTAGGTATTAACTCAAAATCGTATTTAGTCTTATCGCCTATTAAAACTGAGCAGCAACCCGTTGTGAATTGATCATTTTTAAAGGTTTTCTTGCCTTTATAATTCTTCTGGAATTTGGGATTGACGTATGAACCAAAGGGCACAATTAGGTTAGCTGAACTGAATCTCCTCGGAACGTCAACCACCAATTCATAACTACCATCCTCACCAGAGTAAACCTGTAGCAAAGTCTCATATCTAAATGCTCTGGCGCCTTTTATCAATACCAAAATACTATCCACCGGCTGGCCATTCTGATCGGTGATTGTTCCGTAAACTACGGTGGTACGATCCTGTGTAAGAAAGCATCGTGAGAGCAGGAAGCTCAGGCAGAGGCAGGTGATCAGCAGGTACATTCTCTTCGCTGTGGTGGTAGCCTGTGTATTCATATTCAATCATTTAGGTATCAGTCGAAAATCATATTTGGTTTTGTTCCCAATGGAGGCGCTGCAACAATTTCGGGTAGCTATCTCATTTTTTTTAACATTAACATCTTTGTAATTCATGTCGTACTTCGGGTTGTCGAACGAACCAAATGGTACAAGCACGTTTACTGAGCCGTATTTCCTTGGAACCTCTACTACCAATTCATAGCTACCATCCTTCCCAGAGTATACTTCTTTCAATGTCTCGTACATAAAACCCTTAACTCCGTCAATCGAAACCAAAATACTATCAACCGGCTCGCCATTCTGATCGGTGATGGTTCCGTAAACTACGGTGGTGCGGTCTGTGAAGACTCCGCAGCCTGATAAGCTGACTAAATTGATCAAGAATAGAATTCTATTGAAACGGGTCATAGTAAGAGCTTTGAATGAAAATTTAAATCCGCTATTAACTTCTTTAAATAACCCAGTTAATTCTGACTCGCGCCTCAAATAGTTTCCCAATGGAGCGATCTGGTAATCCATCGGCTATACCTCCAAAAAAATTTCACAAAAAAGAGTATTACCCGAATCATTCTGCATCCTTATAGAAATTAGCCAAATTTTCATTTGCCGCTTATGCATAATTACCAAAATTATCTTCCGGAGGAACTTGCCGCGGATATGTCGTTCAGGAAGTGGGTTTTGTTCCATGATGCCGGCGCGACAGCTGCGTGGGCCAGGTGGCTTGAAGAAAATCCCGACAAGACGGAGCTGGTAGAAAAAGCAATAGCGCTGCTGGCTGCGACAGAAGCCACTTTTAACCAGATTTCAGACGAAGAAGT
Source organism: Dyadobacter sp. CY343 (assembly GCF_021390335.1). Classification (GTDB taxonomy): domain Bacteria; phylum Bacteroidota; class Bacteroidia; order Cytophagales; family Spirosomataceae; genus Dyadobacter. The sequence continues at coordinate 159,798 of NZ_JAJUXK010000004.1, forward strand.
AGCCAATGAAATTTACCGCCTTTCACACGCGATCGGTGAAAAAGAAGCCCGAAAAACGACGGTTTGGCTGAAATTCCGTCCTAACTGGTACCACTTGGCTGCGTCCGTGATCGCATTGCTTTTTGTGGGCTGGTGGATTAACAAGCAGAGTATCAACAGGCAGCAATCGGATCAGTACAAGGTGATTCTGAGCAAAATAGAAGAGCCGCTGGTGGAGCAATACAACTCGACCGACAAGGCGAAGCTGATCACGCTGGGAGACGGCAGTACGGTTTTGCTGCAACCCGACAGCCGCATTACCTACCCCGGAAAGTTTGAAGGAAAGAAAAGAGAAGTGTTCCTGGTCGGCGAGGCGTTTTTTGAAGTGGCTAAAAATCCGAACAAACCCTTCTATGTATACGCACACACGCTGGCGACGAAAGTGTTGGGTACCAGCTTCAAGGTAAGGGCATTTGAAGATGACAAAGAAGTGAAGGTAGTTGTGAAAACGGGTAAGGTTTCTGTGTTCCCGATGACGAAAGAGGCGCTGGCAAGTCAGCATGCGGATGAGAAGCTGGCGGGAATGATACTGACGCCTAACCAGCAGATTGTCTTCGCAGCCAAAGAGTTACGACTGACCCGAAGCCTGGTACCTGATCCAAAGCTGCTTGAACTGCCTATACAGCGGCAATCGTTTGATTTTAAAGCAACTCCTGTCTCGGAAGTATTCGCAACACTGGAAAAGTCTTACGGAGTGAAGATCATTTTTGATGCGGAAGTAATGCAGAACTGCTACCTCACCGCCTCCCTTTCCGACGAGCCGCTATTTGAAAAAATGACCCTGATCTGCAAAACGCTCGGAGCTGAATACGAGCAGATGGATGCGAGCATTATCATCAGCAGCAAAGGCTGTTACTGACCATTTTTAACAAACTCCTATATGCCAAAAACCGTACAATTTCATCATGCTTTACAGAAAATCATGCGCATTACGCTGTATCAAGCCCTACTTTCCATCGCAGTCGGCACGCTTGTGCACGCCAACGACGTGCGCGGACAACGAATACTGGAACAAAAAGTGACGCTGCGGCTATCCAACTCGGATATTGACAAGACATTGGAGAAGATCGAGCAGGTGGCGAAGGTGAAGTTCATGTACAATCCGCAGATCTTCAATGACCAGAAAAGCAACTTCAAATTTCAGCAGGAGGCACTTTCCGAAGTACTAACCCAGATCCTGGCGCCTCACCACGTGGTGTACGAAGTGGTGCAGGACCGCATTATCCTGAAACGCGAGCAGGCTGCACAAGGCGAAACGTCTGCTGAAAGTAAAGTTTCACCAAAACGCAACTTGACCGGGAAAGTAACAGACGAGACCGGCGCTGGTCTGCCTGGTGTAAGTGTTTTGATAAAAGGCTCACAGCGAGGTACTTCCTCGGACGCTGAGGGAAATTTCACAATCGACATTCCTGACGCAGAACTCGCTTCTTCGGTGTTGATTTTTAGCTTTGTAGGTTATACTTCACAGGAAGTGGCCGTCGGAAACCAGACTACTGTTAATGTGCAGCTGCAACCGGAAGCAAAAGCGCTTAATGAGGTGGTGGTCACCGCTTTGGGTATTGCAAAAGAGAAAAAGGCATTGGCTTACGCGGTTTCAGAAGTGAAAGGTTCGGAGTTCACCCAGGCGCGCGAAAACAATATCGGTAACGCATTGACAGGCAAGATCGCCGGTGTGAATGCATCAGGTATGGCGACTGGACCGGGCGGATCGAGCCGCATTGTGATCCGCGGTAACGGTTCATTGAATGGAAATAACCAGCCTCTGTACGTGATCAACGGAATGCCTATGGATAATTCTACCCCGGGTGGAACTACTGCGGATGGAAATGGAATGAACGTCGACCGCGGTGACGGAATCGGTGGTATTAACCCGGACGATATTGAGTCGATCAGCGTGCTGAAAGGTGGACCGGCGGCGGCACTTTACGGCGCACGTGCTTCCAACGGTGTGATTTTGATCACTACCAAAAAAGGCCGCGCGCAGAAAGGGATCGGTGTGGAGATCAACAGTAATACCACATTTGAAACGCTTGCTGTTATTCCCGACTGGCAGTATGAATATGGGCAGGGTGTGGACGGTGTGAAGCCGACTACGGTGGAACAGGCTAAAAGCACGGGCCGCCTTTCGTACGGCGCAAAAATGGATGGCCAACCGACGATCCAGGTTGACGGGAAAATGCACCCCTATTCTCCCCAAAAAGACAACCTGAAAAATTTCTATAATACGGGCACCAATTACATCAACTCCGTGGCATTGACTGGCGGTACAGAAACGGTAAACTTTCGCTTAGGTTTGAATAATACGAAATCCAATAGTGTGGTGCCGAATTCTTCGTTTGTCCGCCGCATCGCGAATTTGAACCTGAATGCTTTTTTGGGCAAAAAACTGAGTGTCGAAACTGTTTTCCAATACAACCTGGAACAAGGTACCGACCGTCCCAAAGTAGGTTATGCAGATATGAACCCGCATTGGGCTACTTACCTGGTTGCCAACACAGTAGATATCCGCAGCCTTTCGCCGGGATTTGATCCGGTGACCGGCAAAGAAATGGAGTGGAATCCGGTACCAGCTGCTCCAAACCCTTATTTTGTTATTAATAAATTCAAAAACGACGATACCAAACACCGCTTTTTAAGTCAGGGAAGCCTTCGTTATGATATTCTTGAAAATCTGTACGTAAAAGGAAGCGTGAGCCAGGACTTTTACAGCTTCACTTCTGAATATGTGCAGCCGACCAACAATGCATTCTTTCCGCGTGGAAGTTATGAAGGAAGAAAAACAAGTTCTTCTGAAACCAACGGAATGTTGACTGTTAACTACAACAAGGAGTGGGAAAATGTAAGCTTTTCGGCGATGGCCGGCGCGAATGCACAGCGCAGCATTTTTGACGAAACGATCATTTTAGGCAGCGAATTTACGATCCCTGAATTTTACAGCTATACCAATTTAGCTGCCATGACCACCACGCCGAGGTACCTGAAAAGTGCGATCAACTCGCTTTTCGGATCGGTTGACTTTGGCTACAAGGGTTTAGCTTATTTAACTGTTTCCGGCCGGCAGGACTGGTTTTCGGTTTTGAATCCAAAAAGCAATACGATTTTTTACCCGTCCATCGGTGGCTCGCTGATCCTTTCGGAAGCGATGGAGCTGCCTTCGGCGATCAGTTTTGCCAAGCTGCGCGGTTCGTGGGCACAGGTGGGCGGCGCAACAGTGAATGCCTATCAGATTTACCAATATTACAATATGCAGCAAGGCGGACATAACGGTCGCCCGGTGCAGGGACTAGCTTCTTCGGAAGTACCGAATCCTGACTTAAAACCTTTGACCTCGACTACTTACGAAGGAGGTTTGGAAGCCAAATTCCTGAACAATCGCTTAGGTTTGGACATTACCTTATATAACCGAAAAACGACCGATGATATCGTTACGACCAACATTGCATTGTCGTCGGGCTACACTTCTGCATTGTTGAACGTGGGTGAGCTGAGCAATAAAGGGGTGGAGTTATTGATAACAGGAACGCCGGTCCAGAAAACGAACTTTGGCTGGGATGTGAGCTATAATATGGCTTACAACAGAAGCAAGATCGAGCAGCTGGCAGAGGGGATCAATGCATTGGACATTGCTACCGGCGTAGGTGGTGGTGTGGTCCGCAATGCTGTAAACAGACCTTACGGAACGGTTTGGGGCTACCGGAAGAAAACTGATGCGGGTGGAAATGTGATATTCAACCCGGCCAGCGGCTATGCAGTACGCGGTGACCTGGAAGAGATCGGACAAGGCACGCCTCCTTTGACAATGGGTATTACCAACAATTTTCGCTACAAAAATTTCTCACTGAATGTATTGCTGGATGGTAAGTTCGGAAGCATTGTGTACTCCAACCTTTATCAGTATGCCTACCGTTTCGGTTTGCCGAAAGAAACGTTGCCGGGCCGCGATACAGGCGTAACTGTGGAAGGCGTGACACCGGAAGGCGCTCCTTTTAGCAAGACCTGGGAGAAAAAGGACGTGGATACTTACTACGACAACGACAAGAATTACACGGCGATGTTTATGTTCAACAACGATTTCATCAAGCTTCGTCAGGTTGTGCTGAGTTACAATATCCCGGTTAACAAGCTGGCTTTCCTCAAACTGCAATCGGCTTCGGTATCATTCGTTGCGCGTAACCTTGCTATTCTTTTCAAGGATAAAAAGCAAAACTACTTCGATCCTGAATCGAGCTACACGAGTACTAATGCGCAGGGTCTGGAAGCATTTGGTGTGCCGAGAACCCGTAGTATGGGCGTAAACCTGATGGTGAAATTTTAAAACATGAACTGTACGATGAAAAGTCTATTTCAAAAATTCATATATGCGGCCCCACTGGCCCTGATGGTTTCCTCTTGCGATAATGGTTTCGAGGAAATGAACGTCGACCCGAACAAATACGCCCAGGTTGTTCCCGAATATCTATTTACCAGAGCCCAGCTGGACGGTGTCGCGACCAACTTCACCGGCGCTGCTTACCTCACAATCGGACAATCAATGCAGCATTTCGCCACTTATAAAGAGGTACCTGCTGCGGGAGATAAGTACTTCAATTTTAACTACTCACAAGCGAGCTGGAATGCATATGCCGGTACTGCGCAAGGTGCAGGTGCAGTGATTACGATCAACCAGATCATCGATGCGGTGCAGGATGATCCTTTGGCTGTCAACAAGCTTTCGGCGGCCAGGATTTGGAGAGCCTACATTTTCCACCGCCTTACTGACCTTTACGGTGATATCCCCTATTTCGAATCCGGCCGTGCTTTATCAGAAAAAAACTACGGCCCGAAATATGATACCCAGCAAGCGATTTATGCGGATATGCTGAAAGAGCTGGAAGAATCCATTGCCGCATTCGACGCTTCCCAGGCCAATTTTGCGAATGCCGACCTGATTTACGCGGGCAATATCACGCAATGGAAAAAATTCGCCTACTCGCTGATGCTGCGTCTCGGAATGCGTCTGACAGAAGTAGATAATGCATTGGCTAAAAGCTGGGTTGAAAAAGCGATTGCGGGTGGTGTGATACTTGAAGATGCGGACCGTGCGGTAATAGCTTATGTAGATGGTTCACAAACACTTAGCCGCAATTTTATCGCGAACGGTTTAATGGCAACCGACTATATTACCCCGGGCGGCGATAATGTGGAAGGCGGGAAATTGGCGAAAACGCTGATCGATCATTTGAAAACCACCAAAGATCCCCGCCTGAATGTGGTATCTGTTGTATGGAAACCGGAAGGATCGACTTTTGTGGCTGACACTTCTACTGCGGCGCAAAAGGGTATGCCGAATGCTGCATTCAATAGTCGCCCTGCTGATTTCAATGAATATTCGGAGCCCAATCCGGCCACGGTACTCAGGTATGCTTCGCCGCTGATCGTTTTCGGAAATGCTGAAACAAATCTTTTGCTGGCAGAAGCGGCGGTTCGTGGCTGGTATACCGGAAGTACGGCAGCAGTTGCGTATAATAATGCGGTGAGAGCGGGCCTGCGCCAGTGGTCACTGTTTGGTCCGGCCGGTACTATTTCAGAAGCAAAAATCAATGCATATCTGACCGCAAACCCTTACAGATCAACCGGTACCGTGGAGCAGCAGATCGAGCAAATATCGACGCAGAAGTGGGTCGCATTGTTTTTGGAAGATGAATATGAGATCTTTTCCAACTGGCGCCGCACTGGCTATCCTAAGCTCACTCCTACCAATTATCCCGGAAATCTGACTGGCGGAAAAATCCCGACGCGTTTTGTAATTCCTGATTCGGAAGAGCAATACAACCGAGTCAATTTTATGGATGCGCGCGACCGGCAGGGCGGGACAAATACGCTTTCCAGTCTGGTTTGGTGGGATAAGTAAGTTTATACCTATTTTTATCCACCCAAAAACCTGATCAACCATTTTCCGTTTATGAAATTCAGATTCCTGAGCTTAACCGCAATCGCTCTTTCTGCGCTCACTTTTACAAATGCCGCCCAGGCGCAAACGATCTCCAAGGACGAACTTATCTTCCTCACCTCCGAATGGAAAGGCGAAAGGTTTCCCGACGGTCGCCCGAAAGTGCCGGATGATCTGATCAGGCGGGTGAAAGAAATCGCAATTGAAGAAGCTTGGGTGGTTTTGCAAAATGAAGGATATAATTGCCAGTTCGACGGCAACTGGAAAATGATCCACCAGGATGTACCCATTGCGGGCCGCGCACTTACGGCGCAGTTTATGCCGTCGCGGCCCGATGTGGAGAAAAGCATTAAAGAACGCGGCGCGAAAAACGGGCGTATCGGCAACACCAATTCCTGGCCGATCGACCAGCTTTCAAAGGGTGATGTGTATGTCGCAGATGGTTTTGGCAAGATCGCACAGGGCACTTTGATCGGCGACAATCTGGGTAATTCTATTTTTGCCAAATCGGGCAACGGCGTCATTTTCGACGCTTCTTCGCGGGATCTGGAAGGACTTTCCAAGATTGAAGGATTCAATGCATTTGTAAGAGACTGGGATCCCTCCTACCTGAAAGACGTTTTTCTTTCTGGCCTGAATACCCCGATCCGTATTGGTCGCGCGATCGTACTGCCCGGTGATTTGGTATTGGCGAAGCGTGAAGGCGTTATTTTCATCCCCGCACATTTGGCCGAAAAAGTAATCGTCACCGCCGAGTTCATCGCATTGCGCGATAAGTTTGGTATTAAAATGCTAAAAGAAGGCAAATACACACCCGGCCAGATCGACAGTCAGTGGTCTGACACTTTGAAGAATGACTTCATCAAATGGCTCGACAAAAACCCGGGTGAAATTCCGATGAAACGGTCCGAGCTGGATGAATATATGAAAAAGAGGACTTGGTAGGTTTAACAAATTAGCCGAATCAGTCCTCCTCAATCAGCAGCTGCATAAATACAACGTCGAGCCACTGGTCGAATTTGAAGGCTATCTCTTTGAGGTAGCCTTTTTCTACAAAACCATATTTCTTGTGGAATTCGATGCTTCCACGGTTTGCTGCGTCAATTACGCCGATCATTGTGTGGACGCCGGATTCTTTGGCGCGCTGGATCAAACTTCCCAGTAGCTTCCCTCCAACCCCCATTCCGCGCGACTTGTCGTCGAGATAAATGGAATGCTCCACACTGAATTTGTAACCGATTTTCGGCCGGAATGTATTGTAAGATCCGTAGCCGATCACCTTACCTTCCATTTCTGCCACGACAACGGGCATTCCGTCGTTGAACATTTTCTCAAACCAGGCCCGTTGCTCGTCCATCGTCCTCGGTTCATAATCGTAAATGGCCGTAGTGTTTAAGATCGCGTGATTGATAATGTCCAGTAAAACGGGTAAATCCTTCGGGGCAGCACTTCTGATAATAAGATCCATCAAATAATACAGGTCGTTGTCAGGTTAATTGAATGCGTTAAAATAACGCTTTATTTATAAAAAATTAACCCGCTCCCGGTGATCGAAATCGGAACATTACCTGTTTTCTGGTGAAAAGGTCTAAAATTGCCTGACGAGCAAACAATAATATCAATATGTCAAAATTGGAAGGCGGCGAGCGTAAACGATATAGCAGACAGATACTTTTGCCAGAAATCGGTCTGGCCGGACAGGAAAAACTGAAAGCGGCGCGGGTTTTGGTGGTCGGTGCGGGCGGCTTGGGCTGTCCGGTACTTCAATATATTACAGCAGCAGGAATCGGCGAAGTTGGTATCATCGATCATGATGTGGTGGAAGTCACCAACCTGCACCGGCAGATCCTTTACAACCCGGGAGATGTGGGTAAAAGTAAGGCGATCACGGCTGCTGAGAAGCTTTCTGCGCTAAATGAGTTTGTTAAAATCACCCCTTATCCTGTCAGGCTCACCGAAGAAAATGCAGCTGAGATCATTCGCAAATATGATCTGATCATCGATGGATCGGACAATTTCGAAACGCGTTATCTGGTAAATGATATTTGTGTTGCATTGGGAAAACCCTGGGTATTCGGCTCTATTCTCAGATTTGAGGGACAGGTTTCTGTTTTTAATTATGATAACGGACCTACCTACCGATGCCTTTTTCCCGACGCCGAGGAAGGTGACAACTGTGCCGAGGCGGGCGTGATCGGAATTTTACCGGGAATGATCGGCACTTACATGGCGAATGAGGCTATCAAAATCGCTTGCGGGGTTGGTAAGGTACTCTCCGGCGAACTGCTTGTGATCAATGCGCTATCCAATGCCACTTCTGTTTTCAAATTCAATAGAACCGTTGCAACTTCACCAGTACCTGCCACAAAACCGGAGATTAAAGAGGCAGACACAGAGGTAATGGAGATTTCCTGGGAAGAATATGAAAAGGTAAGTGGGACTGACCCGGAGCATATTCAACTGGTAGATGTGCGGGAAGATTATGAGTATGAGGCAGATAACTTTGGCGGCGTCAATATACCCCTTTCTGAAATTCCCGACGTGATCTCTTCCTTTTCGCCTGATCAAAAAATCGTTTTTTACTGTCAGAGCGGAAAGCGCAGCAAGCAGGCAGCGCAGCTATTGGCAAAAAGTGGATTTGTTGGCGAGGCTTATTGGGCGGGTGGCTGGTGAGTTTTTTGTGAACGGAGATATTTAAAGATTAGATTTGCAAAAAGAAGCAAAGTATGATTTCTGATTTTGGTTATATTCTACTTTTCATCATTTCCGGTCTTGTATTGCTGGGTGTGATGCTTATGGCAGCAAAGTTCCTCCGCCCCGACAATCCCAACGAGGAAAAGCTGAGCACCTACGAATCCGGCGAAGATCCGATGGGAAATGCGCAGATCCAGTTCAATATCCGGTTTTACATTGTAGCATTGATCTTCGTTTTGTTTGAGGTCGAGCTGCTTTTCCTCTTTCCCTGGGCGATCGTATTTGGCAATGAAGAGCTGATAGCCCAAACTAATGGAGCCTGGGGCTGGTTTGCGATGGCCGAAATGACCGTTTTCATCGGCATCCTGATCCTTGGCCTGGCCTACGCCTGGGCCAAAGGCTACCTCGACTGGGTAAGACCGAAGCAACAGATCCCCGAGATAAAATCACCGGTACCAGCTGATATGTACAAGCAGGTGAACGATCGGTACGCTTCGAAGTGACCCGGTTACCACCAATTTTGAGAATAATAATATTTAATCGAATCTGCAACGCTCCCAAGTTCTTTCACATATTGGGTAGCTTCAAGAATAGTTGGTTTCCCGACAACGACTATAATTCTATGAAACCGCTTCGATCCATCGCGGTAAGTTACAATTATTGTTTTGTCCGAGCCTTTTACCACCGGCCAGGGCGTCTTTGTCCAGGTGTGGCTCTCTATGAGGGAATCTTCGCGATAAATATTATCAGTTTTAATCCATTTACAGACTCAAATTTTAGAGTCTCAGAGCCGCTTTTCCCAATTACTACCGTCTTACTTGGTGTAACAATCCGCTCCAAAATCCAGGTGCCATTTAACATTCCCTCCCCTGGCTTTCCATATATAAAGTCCTCACGAGGCTTACAACTTTCAATGGCTATTGTAAACACTATTACAGATAGTAAGTGCATTAAGCGGCTAGTTTCTAAGAATCTAGATATTTTTACCATAATAAAGATCAAGGTCTGATCCGTGCCTTCTGATATGTACAAATAAGTGAACGGGCGGTATGCTTCGAAGTGACCGGTTACCACCAGTTCTGCGAGTAATAATACTTGATCGAATCTGCTTGCCCGCCTAATTCGTGCAAGTATTGAGTAGCTTGAAGTATTGTAGGTTCTCTTAAAACAATTGTAACCTTGAAGAACCTTTTTCTGCCATCACGGTAATGCATTAGTACAGTCTTGAGCTTTGCGCTTTGAGTTGGCTTTATGTTCCCCGCGCGAAAATTTGTGGCAAATAAAGTATCATCCCGATAAATTTGATCCGCAACATAACCGTTAACCGAGGAGACTACAAGCTTTTCTGAATATCCAATTTGAGAACCCGTCAGGACTTTTGTCGGTGTTACGACCTTCTCTAAAATCCAGGTTCCTGACACAAGTGAGCTGACAGGGCTGTTGTCAGGTAGTACTTCATCACCTCTCCTGAAACAACCTGCCAGAAGCACAGGAAATGAGGCAATCGAAAGTATCTTTAAAAATGAAGTCGCTCTTATTATACTCATGGTCTGATGCCTGTTATTACGTGTAGATTTGTATTGTAATCACCTTCATCCGGGTTGTATTGCCCGAAAGCATAATATCCATTCGAATCATTACCCCACCCCCAATTCATATTCAGGTAGCTATAACTCCATTGATTGCACTGTTTAGTAGTGCAATTAAAATCACTGTAGTGATGCTGCAAATAACCATCGCATAACCAGATATGGTAATCGGCGAAGCAATCCAGGCATGTTGAGCCCCAAAAGATCACCGGGTGGTTTCCATTCAATTCACTTTTAATCAAAGCAAAATTGTAAGCCTCATTCCCGTTGCCCCCATTTGAGAATCCGAAATCCTTCAATCCGCTTTTGACATTTGCCGGCCAGGTGAAGGTGGCGCAAGTTCCCATATAATTATAGCTCGCCTTCGACTTGGATCCCATCACCTGCATAAGCGTTCCCAAACTAACTTGTCCTGCATTTGTTGCAAAGCATGTACCATTGGAAAATCTTGGCCTCGCTAGATTTGGATGATAAAACTCTTCTAGTTGCGCCATTGCTACAGGTCCACAGCCAGCAAATCTTCTACCGCAGTCATCACAATCACCACCAGAACTCAATTGTGTCGTAGACAAGTGACGTTGGCTCCACTCGGATGTAAGCAGCGGGCCTTTTTGTGTGGAAGTATACTTACATTGATACTGACCATACTGATACCATTCAATGCAATAACTGTCACTAGTTCTCAATTGGCGGGACAGGAACTTTTGCCACTCTTTCAGGACAATAGGATGAGGTGGGCTTGTATCCCTTTTTGCCTCCCTGATCTTCTCTTTCGCCATTTCCAACCAAAGCGTTACGCCGTTTGGAATATGGTTCGGATCAATGTTCGATTTATCGGAATATGCCAGAACCGGCATTACCCGCAGATCGGCAGATACGATCGTGAAACCCTTCCTTTTCTTGAATATGTATAGTAAAGGCTGATTATTAGCCGAATCAAGAATTGTTCGCCTTTCCAGAATTTCATTCTCTTCTGACCCTATTCTGCTTGTTGATTTTGAAGATGAATCGGTGGACTGGTCTGCTGTGGCAACTTGGGAGGCTTCCTCCATAGAGACCATAAATTCCATTACTGTTGCTTTGGGACCGTCCCGGTCCGACGAAGCTATTTCTGATCTTTGACAGGAAAAGGATACTAAAAGAACGATTACGGAAAGGGACCAGCAATGCCGGAAGTGTCGGAATTTTAACATGTGTACAGTTTGTATAGTGAAAGGTATAGTCTCAGAAAAGCACTCAGGCATTCCTGCGCTACAAAGTGACGGAGACAATTTTTCACTTCCAACAAGTCACACTTATAACTCTATAAGCAGGACTTATAAGTCTATAACCTACGCTTATAATTTGGCAAAAGAGTTGTGGTTGAAACAGAATTTTTGAATTATTGCAATATTAAATCCTCAAAAAATCACACACTCAAATGAATATTCTTGCAAGTAACCTGCTCACCAGGCGGGAGGAGAAGAGGTTTACCCAAAGCTATGTGGCCCTGCAATGCGGCATGTCACAGCCCAACTATTCGGCAATCGAAAGAGGCAAAACCGACCCTAGTATCAGTCAGCTCAAAAAATTCGCAGAAGTACTCGATACTACGGTCGACGATCTGATTTCGGAGAAACCAAGGCAAAACCCTATTCTGGGTCACAAAAATATCCTTACCGAGTCTGATAAGGATATTTATATCAAGATTTTAGAAAATCAGCTGCGTGCTTTGATGGCAGAGAAACAGAAAGGTCAGTGACCACCGTGCATTCCTCCCCACTTTTTATCCCTCCCTGGTTTTGGAAAAAATACAGCTCCGATCTGGATATAGATCTGATTTACTTTAAGATAGGATAAGTCGCTGATCGTCACGTTTTCGCCCCTCCATTTTCTTTTGCCCAATAGAGGCTGGTGATAAGTTGCCTTCGCACTGAGGTACACTTTGTCATTGACTTTTGGCATCACATTCATTTTATAATCCACACCAATTCCTCCGTGCAGATTTACATTGCCGGTGAATAGTTTGACGGCCTGGAATGAAGAAGGATTGCTGACAACCTGGCCCAGCGTGGCATTAGCATTGCTTTTGATGTTCATCCGATATAGCATCAAATCCACTCCCAGCGGAATTGTAACATTCCAGCGCGAGGTATTCACCAGTTTGGGGCCACCGTCGGTACCAATACCAATTCCTGATAGATATGCCTTTTTCTGATCCTTATCTGTGGTGTAATTGGTACTGTTCATTAAAATAATCCTTCCTTCCGAAAACCATTTGTCGGATTCAGTCCGGCGTGCCAGTACCAATGATGCCATTACGTTCTCAAACGGCTTGATCTGCAGGCGGGAAAGGTGGTCCCGGATCACTCGGTTATTCGGCAGCAGTCCAATCTCGGCGTAAATGGCCATACCATGTTTGAACATCCGCACGGTCGAGTCCGTTTGCGCGTTCGCCAAACCCGCTGTGAAAACTAAAAAAGTGGCGATAAGAAGTAATTTGTTTTTCATACAGTTGAAGTTATGCATTTGTTTTGTAACGTTGGCTGAAACCGATTCTTGCCAAATATGGTTACTTTTGGATAGTTGGTACACCTTTTAAAAGGCAATATCCGTACCAACAAATTTCTTCCTTTCAACAAGCAATGAGCGAAAGACCAAAAACTGGCGACGGTGGAATTATACTAACGAATGCAGAGGATCTGATGAACTGGGCGCGGCTTTCGTCGCTGTGGCCCATGGGTTTCGGTATTGCCTGCTGTGCAATTGAAATGATGGCAACTTATGCCTCTAACTATGACCTGGAACGGTTTGGGATCATGCCGAGACCTTCCCCGCGCCAATCCGACGTAATGATCGTGGCTGGCACGGTGACTTTTAAAATGGCCGACCGGATCAGGAGATTATATGAACAAATGCCAGAACCGAGGTACGTGATCTCGATGGGAAGCTGCTCAAATTGTGGCGGACCTTACTGGGAACATGGCTACCACGTAGTAAAAGGCGTGGACAGGATTATCCCGGTGGACGTTTATGTACCCGGCTGCCCGCCCCGGCCTGAGGCTCTGATTGGCGGTTTTATGAAGCTTCAGGAAAAAATACGAAACACAAAAGAAGTAGCTCCTGCGTTGTTTCTCGAAATGGAAGCCGCTGAACCGGCTACTACCTAATATCCTGACTTATGACTTTTCAAGAAATCAGTGCGCTGATCGTTGCGCAGTTTCCAGGCGTGGCGATTGACGCAGATACAAAAGGCCCGCAACCTATATTGATCGTGCCCGTCGAGAAGATCGATGCGATTTGCGCATTCCTGCATCAGGACAGCCGGTTGTATTTCGATTTTCTCGCCTGTATTACCGCTATGGACAATGGGCCGGGACTGGCTACTATGGAAGTGATTTATAACCTTACTTCTATCCCTTACCATACCGATCTGACGATTAAAGTCGTATTTCCAAGAAATGCGGCCGACACTGCGCTGCCTTCGGTTCCTACGGTGAGCCACATCTGGCGCACTGCCGACTGGCACGAGCGGGAAGCGTACGATCTGATGGGGATATACTTTGAAGGCCACCCTGACCTGCGCAGGATATTACTGCCGGAAGATTGGGAAGGCCACCCGCTACGCAGAGATTACAATGTCCAGGACCGATATCACGGGATATATGTGCGGTATGAAGACGGCGGACCAGACCAGGAATTAGTAGGCCCCGACCGCACCTGAAACACCGTTTTGTAACTTCCTGACACAAGGGAATAAAAGAAACAAATTTGGTGGGACAAAAAACGCTGGCTATTTTTCGTTATAAAATTTTAATAGTCACGTGCATGCGCTTCATCCTATTACTCGTCCTCTTTTCAATTACCATACAGCTTTCTGAGGCTGCCACTGATTCTTTGATCGTTAAGGGCCGCATTCTCAACCTCAACGGCAGGCTTTACCGGCAGGCGCCTTTCATTAATTTTTCGAGAAACAACATTTTGCAGCCTCAGTCGGAGCTGAGCAAACAGGCTCCGCTGGAAGCAGACGGCAGTTTCCGGGTATCGCTACCGATGCTATTTGCACAGGAAGAAATTTACCTGGATTATGGCGGCCGGGCATTTACCACCTTTTTGGGATCACCGGGAACGGTTGAGATTACGTTCAATGGGGACTCTTTGAATAAAGCCAGCAAATTATTTTACTTCGCCGGCGTCAATGCCGATGCTAATAACCAATATGCCGCTTATCTGGCGGAGGTTGACAAAAAGCTGGCGGGAAGCAAGGCACTTGGCCAGGATTTCTTCAAAAGTTTTTGGGAAAAAGGCCCGAATGAAGCGAGAAGAGCTGCGGAACAGCGCACAGCTCTCAGGCTTAGCGCTATTGAATCGGCTACACAGAATACTGTCAAGTCGCCTGCATTGGTGGAATGGGTGAAAGCGAACGCGGACGAAGAGCAGATGCAGTTCCTTTACGAGCACGCTTTGAGCAACAGGTACGAGGTAAGTAAGGCATTGCAAGACAGTCTGAAAAGACTGATCTCTCCCCCGCTTACCGGTCAGCGCGTGGTATGGGCGAACAGGTTCGGCGACTATGCGGACCTGCTGGTGGAACAACGCAAATTTAGTAACCCAAACCGGACCAATTCGTTACCAGTAAGGTTAATGGCGACTTTGATCCGTAACAATACCCCTAAACTTACGCCTGAGGAAAAACAGCGCCTGGAACAGATCACCCTCAATGGGCTCGCTGAAAAAAGTGAGCTGGACTTCCTGAACAAGCTTTTTGCTAAAAATGAATCTGTCTTAAATCTGCTGTTTAATTTTGAAAGAGAAAACAGGATTTACGGGGATCTTTTTGATAGTACCGCGACCGAGTTTTTGAAAGTGCGCTATTTGTCTAAAAATCTTTACAAATATACTTACAAAGAGCAGCTTGCACTGAGCAAATACATTCAATCCAGAACCGGCAGCCCGCAGTTCAGCCAGTCGCTCGACGAGATCGTGAGGCTGGAAGTAAAAGATAGTGCTGATATCAGGCAGTTCGTAAGCTTTCGGGACGTAAAAACGGATCCGACGGAGGCACTGCCGGGCTATTATCTCACCGCCTCCAACGACCGCGGCACCAGCTGGATCAACAGGATTATTGACGGTTTTAAAGGCAATACCATTTACCTCGCCAAATGGAATTTGGCCGACGCAAGAAGCAGGGAAGAACTGGGCTATGTTCCATTGCTGCAAGCCCGCTTACCCGAGAACACAAAGTTCATTTTTGTGCACCTGCCTGGCGAAGATTTCGGTCTTTCGGACGCATTACTTCGGCAATATGTGATCCGCCACCAGTTAAAAGGCGTACATGTATTCCTGGACAACAATCAGATGATGGACCTGCTGTTCAGGCTGAACCCGCTGGACGCAGCTACTTTTTCGATTATTCGCCCAAATGGAAAGTTCGCCGCGAAAAATGCCCCGGCACCCAGCGCACTGGAAAAAACGGTGCAGGCTATTCTGGAAGCCAATAAATAACGACATTCCTGCTGCATACCTTGACACCTGCAATTACGTTAATTCTGTCTAGTGGAATTTGGTTATCCCAATGTGTAAATATCTGTTGCTGTTTCTTCTGCTTACGACCCTTGCATCGGCCCAAAATCCCGATAGCGTGTCAGTTTACAGCAGGGACAGTATCCGTTACACAAATCTGAAAGCACGGATGTCAAAAACCAAGTTTTCGAAGGCGGTTTACAGATTGTTGTTCAGGGACGTATATAATCAGGGTAAGATCAAGGAGGTAAAAGAGATCGAAACCAATCCGTTCACACCTTACGAAGGAATGGTGATCCGCAAGATATATATCCGGCAGCTCGATATTATGGGCGAGTCCGTGTACGACACCACCCGGCAGGGAAATCGCCTTCAAAAATTTCTTAGTAAAAGGCTTCATACCAATACCCGGGAAGGGATTATCCGCAAATCATTTTTGCTTTTCTCCGAAGGCGACGATATTCAGGCGCAGACTTTGAAAGATAACGAGCGTTTACTCAGGGAAAACCGTACTATCCTCGATGCGCGGATCATCGTAGTGCCGCGAACGGATGTGACGTGGATGGCCGATGTGGTGGTCCTGGTGCAGGATTCGTGGTCGCTGAATTTTGCGGGCGGATTTAGTTCTTTTAATAAATTTAATCTGGCCGTCGAGAATATAAATGTGCGCGGTACCACGCATTCGCAGCGAACGGGGATCCGCTGGGACGCCAATGATCCCACTCAAAAATTTCAGTTCAGGACCATATATACAGTCCCTTATATTGGCAAAACCTTCATAACCGGGCAAGCCAACTTTATTTTCGAGCGCGACCTGAAAGAACAATCGCTACGACTTTACCGGCGGTTTTTAACCAACGAAACCAAGTATGCAGGTGCGTTTGAACTCTCGCATATCAAAGTACAGCAATATAGAAGGCGGCTGGACGATACCGAAGTCGTGATCCAGTACCCTACCGAATACAAATTTTACGATGCCTGGATCGGCCGGTCTTTCAAATTTCCTTTTCCGAACAGTAGCCTGGCAAAAAATTCACGGATCGTGACGGCGATCCGTCATAACAAGTATAGTTTCGACGAGCGCCCGCAAGTTGCGCCCGACCTGAATAAGATCTACTGGAACCGCAGTGCAACGCTGGTCAGTTTGGGTTATTCCAACCGTAACTATAAAAGGGACGTTTTGATCTATGGTTTTGGTAGAACGGAAGACGTTCCGATCGGGCACCTTTTTGCATTGACGATCGGCCAGGAAAACACGCAATTCGGAGCAAGGGGTTATGCCGGAGTCCAATATGCGACGGGCCAATATCTCGCGCATAACCTGGGCTATATGTACGCGCTGGCCAATGTGGGTACCTATTCTAAAAACGGAAAAGCCCAGCAGGGTGTACTCAGCGGTCAGCTCAATTATATCAGTAACCTTATTCCCTTCCGTTACAGCTTTTTCCGGCAGTTTCTCACATTTCGTTACACACACGGAATCCGCCGCGACCCGCTCGACTACCTGAATATTAGTGGGGAACAGGGTATTCGCGGTATAAACAACGATCAGCTGATCGGTACCAAGCGACTTACGGTAGGCACCGAAACCGTCTTTTTCTCTGATAAAAGTTTGCTGGGATTTCGTATTGCCTATTTTGTATTCGCCGACCTGGGGCTTGTAAACGGTGTTTCGTCTTTGTGGGACGGGCCGCTTTACCAGGGTTATGGGTTGGGTCTGCGGTTCCGTAATGAAAACCTGGCTGTCAACACATTCCAGATCAGGGTAGGTTTTTATCCCAATATCCCCGGCAACTCGGCACCGTGGCGTTTTGGCGCGAGCGGCAACGTTCCGCTCAGGCTGCGCGACTTCGACATCTCTGCTCCGTCGATCGTTCCTTTGCAGTAATTTTTAATAATTTCTGTAAATCAAGATATTAGGCAGCAATACCTAAATTTTTAACGTTATTTCCACCATCCTGCCCATCTTTTTCGGATATGTGAATTAACTTTGTGGAATTTTTGGACGTACCCCTCCGCCGACCAGGCCAGGCAACCCCAAAAGTTGTTAGTGTATTTCCTTTATTTCTACAAAAATTACCATCTGCTGTGCCCAAAAATACGAATATCAAATCCGTTCTGATTATCGGTTCAGGTCCCATTGTTATAGGTCAGGCTTGTGAATTTGACTACTCAGGTTCCCAGGCTGCGAGGTCGCTTCGCGAGGAAGGAATCGAAGTAGTTTTGATCAATTCCAACCCGGCAACGATCATGACTGACCCTATCAGCGCAGACCATGTGTATCTGTTACCCTTGGAAAAGAAGTATATCGTCGAAATTCTTGAAAAACACAGAGCACTAGGCAGGCCGATCGACGCGGTATTGCCGACGATGGGCGGACAAACTGCATTAAACCTGGCTATCGACTGCGATAAAGCCGGGATTTGGAAAAAATACGAAGTGGAGATTATCGGTGTGGATATCAAAGCGATTGAAACTACCGAGGACAGAGAAAAATTCCGGTTGAAAATGCTGGAACTAGGCGTGAACGTTTGTAAGGGACGCACAGCCAGATCATTTCTGGAAGGAAAAGAGATTGCACAGGAAATCGGTTTCCCGCTGGTTATCCGCCCTTCATTTACATTGGGAGGTACCGGTGGCGGTTTTGTGGAGAAAGAAGAAGATTTTGATAAAGCACTGAATTACGGTCTGCACGCATCGCCGGTACACGAAGTATTGGTGGAGCAAAGTGTAATGGGCTGGAAGGAATACGAGCTCGAATTGCTGCGTGACAACAATGGTAATGTGATCATTATCTGTTCGATCGAAAACTTTGACCCGATGGGCGTACATACCGGCGACAGTATTACAGTTGCGCCAGCTATGACGCTGCCTGATACGCTTTACCAGCAAATGCGCGATCTGGCTATCAAAATGATGAACGGGATCG
This sequence comes from Dyadobacter sp. CY343, assembly GCF_021390335.1. Taxonomy (GTDB): domain Bacteria; phylum Bacteroidota; class Bacteroidia; order Cytophagales; family Spirosomataceae; genus Dyadobacter. The sequence goes on from NZ_JAJUXK010000004.1 coordinate 178,480, forward strand.
GGAAGTTTGCGGGAGGCTGTAATGTACAGTTCTCAGTAAATCCTGCCGACGATATGATCATCGCGATCGAGATCAACCCGCGTGTGTCACGTTCTTCTGCACTAGCCTCCAAAGCGACGGGTTATCCTATTGCCAAGATCGCTGCCAAAATGGCGATCGGCTATAATCTCGACGAACTGATCAACCCGATCACGGGAAGTACCTCTGCATTCTTCGAACCTTCGATCGACTACGTAATCGTAAAAGTACCGCGCTGGAACTTTGATAAATTCCAAGGCGCTGACCGCACACTTGGCTTGCAGATGAAATCTGTGGGTGAAGCAATGGGGATCGGACGGAATTTTCAGGAAGCTTTGCAAAAAGCATGTCAGTCACTGGAAATACGCAGAAATGGTTTGGGAGCTGACGGCCGCGAGCTGCGCGATCAGGAAGCGATCAAATACAGTCTGAAACACCCAAGCTGGGACCGTCTGTTCCATATTTACGACGCATTCAAAATTGGATTGTCTTTCAAAACAATTCAGAACCTGACTAAGATCGACGCCTGGTTCCTGCGCCAGATTGAAGAATTGATCGAACTGGAACACCAGATTGAAAAGTTTGACCTGGAAGACCTGCCGAAAGACCTTTTGCTTACAGCCAAGCAAAAAGGCTACGCTGACCGCCAGATCGCGCATTTACTGGGAACAAAAGAAAGTAAGGTGTACGACCGCAGAAAGGCACTTGGCATCAAACGCGTGTACAAATGTGTGGATACCTGCGCTGCCGAATTTGAAGCAAAAACACCTTACTACTACTCTACTTTCAATACTTCCCAGGAATATCCTGACAACGAATCGATTGTAAGCGACCGTAAGAAAGTGGTGGTACTGGGTTCAGGTCCGAACAGGATTGGCCAGGGTATTGAATTTGACTACTCTTGTGTGCACGGTGTACTTGCGGCCAAAGAGGCTGGCTACGAGACCATTATGATCAACTGTAATCCGGAAACAGTTTCGACCGACCCGGATATTTCAGATAAACTATATTTTGAGCCGGTTTTCTGGGAGCACGTTTTTGACATTATCGAGCACGAAAAACCAGAAGGTGTAATTGTACAGCTCGGCGGCCAGACAGCTTTAAAAATGGCTGAAAAACTGGAAAAATACGGTGTAAAGATCATCGGTACCAGCTACCATTCACTTGACTGGGCAGAAGATCGCGGCCGGTTCTCATCACTTCTGGAAGAACTTGGTATCCCATTCCCGAAATTCGGAACGGTACGTACATCTGATGCGGCGGTAGAACTTTCGAGGACCTTGGGCTTCCCGCTGCTGGTTCGTCCGAGCTACGTGTTGGGTGGACAGAGCATGAAGATTGTGATCAACGAGAAAGAACTGGAACAGCACGTTGTGAAGATCCTGCACGATATTCCTGATAATAATATCCTCCTCGATCACTTCCTGGAAGGCGCTTTGGAAGCAGAAGCTGATGCGATCTGCGACGGGGAAGACGCTTACATTATCGGCGTGATGGAGCATATTGAGCCGGCGGGTATCCACTCAGGAGATTCGCACGCAGCATTGCCACCATTTGACTTGACAGCAGACGAAATTCGCCAGATTGAAGAACATACCCGCAAAATAGCGCTGGCGATGAGCGTAAAGGGATTGATCAATGTTCAGTTTGCGGTTAAAAACGGTGTTGTGTACGTGATCGAAGCGAATCCAAGAGCTTCCAGAACGGTACCTTTCATTTGCAAAGCTTACCAGGAACCTTATGTTAACTATGCGACGAAACTGATGCTGGGAGACAAAAAGATCTCTGATTTCAACTTCAAGCCAGTGAAAAAAGGCTGGGCGATCAAGATTCCGGTATTCTCATTCAATAAATTCCCGAATGTAAATAAGGAGCTTGGGCCTGAGATGAAATCGACCGGAGAAGCAATCTACTTTATCGATGATTTGCAGGACGACTTCTTTCAAAAGATTTATGGAGAAAGAAATCTGTACCTGAGCCGGTAGCAGAAGCCTTCAGATAAATTTCCCGTGGCGTGCAGAGCAATTTGCACGCCACTTTTTTGTTTGTGTAAGTCACTTTCCCTATACACATTTTGTAGAAAAACTTGTATTTTCGAGCACTTTTGTAACTCCTCTTAAACATGATTAAACTTTACCCCTGCATTATTGCATTGCTCTTGCTTTGCTCTCGTTCTTTTGCGCAGAATAATTCCATTACCATTGACCATAACTATCTTACTTCGTCTGTTTGCGTCAATGCAACCTTCAAGCTGCCCGTAGTCCTGTCCGGGACTTTTAATGCAGACAATAAGTACACAGTACAAATCCGCAAACTTTACGCAAATAACATCAGTGCGGAAATTCCTGCAGTGCTGGTCGGCGGGAACCTTGAATTCAAAATTTCGGATTCGCTTACATTCGGCAACTCCTATATTCAAATGCGCGCAATTACCTCCTCTCCAAAGGCACAAAGCGATTGGAGCTCTTCCATCGGTGTGCATACCAAGGGAAGCGTTGTATTGAATCCTCCCGGCAAATCCGACACCCTGAATGCATACGACCGCGTAGAGATTCTGTTGCGGGGTACTAACTTTCAGGAAGGGCGTGTGACTTTGAGTGATAGCAGTAAGATCAGCATTTACTCGAACGACGGCATATTTGCTCAGCCATATAGCCTTACCATAGCTGCCAGCGGCACTTACAGAATCGCTCATGCGGAGAACTTTTGTGGTGCAATGGCGATAAGTGGAAGTTACACTGCGGTTGTTAACAAAACCTCTGTTAAGACCATGCTTGTCACCCCGTCCGCACTTTGCGAAAACAGCGAGGTTACGGTCAGGATATCAACAAATGGAGAAGCTTTCACGAACGCAACTAAATACAAGGTCCGGTTTCTTCGCTATGCAAGCAGCGGGGAAATGCCTGCGATACTGGAAGCGCCAGCAACCGTTGATGGGAATTTTCTTAAAACAAGATTTCCATCCAATGCAAATATCAATGGTAATGCGAGTTACAATGTGCAGGTTGTTACGGAAAATCCGGCAACAGTTTCCTCTATTTACCAGTCTCCGATCCAGGTTTGGGCAGCACCTAATGCAACTTTCAATACCCAGAGCCAGACGATCAATTTTGGTGAATTCATGCAACTGGCGGTCAACATGACGGGATTACCACCTTATTCAGTTGAATTTACCGATGGTACGATATACAATTCGAACAGTTCAACAGCTTACTTTACAAGCTATCCCATTGCAGATCAGAACTTTTCGATCAAATCTATCACGACCGGTTGCGGTAAGACGGAGATCCGGGATCCGCAGGTAGTGGAAATCAAGCTCCGGCAAGGAATCAGGATTGATGATTCGCAAAGGCAGTTGATCTGTGCAGGGACACAAGGGAAAATCAAAGTATTGACTAATGTGAATTTTACAGGTTCCTCGCAATTTTTTGTAAAACTGCATAATCAGTTCAATGGTGAAACGAGCACATTACCGGCAAGTAAAAACGGCGATTACATTGAGTTTGCATTGCCGCCACGTGAAAGCGGGTACGGAGGTTATGGTTATCAGATCATCACAACACAACCTGCCCTGCAAACAAATGTATCCTACAATGTAGTGCTACAAACCATGCCGAATGTCCAGTATGCCGGCTTTAATGAAACTTACGTGTACGAAAAGCCGCAGATAATAGCATTAAGGTATGGGCTGACAGGCGGCTCGCCCTACAAAATCGAATACATGGACGGAACAATTGCCGAATATGAATACGAGGGAAATATTGCGGGTAAAGATTTTTTCCTGAAATCAGATACAGAATTCAAGATCAAATCGATCAGCAACAGCTGTTTTTCAAATAATAATCCCCGCTCTGTAAACCTTTCAGTAAAATCCACATCCGCGCCGGGAATCTACCTGGAACCGATCAGGAAAGAAATCTGCGAAGATGATAGTATTGAAATTGTATTCGGCACAGTCGGTTCCTTTAATGCAGGAAACAAGTTTTACATTCAGGGTTATGGAAATTGCTGTGAGTTCCAAACCCTTAAAACCATTGAAAGTGGCGGGACTTACAAGGTTAAGATAAAATCAAACTACTCGTATTCAAATAACGGCGGAGTACGGATTGCGTCAACAAATCCGGTATTATTCAGTGAAGTTCAGTCAACTACATTGCAGCAGCCGCTATCGAACATCACCATTTACCCTGAAACAACTGCGGAAAATCCTACGGTATTCCTTGCCACGGGAGGCGGGTACGTCACAGTAAGATCGCAGACAAGCAGCATTTCACAGGCAACCTATTCCATTGACGGAGGTGCCGACCAGGTTTATACTTCGACAAATACCGGAAGTAGCTCCATTGAAGTGCCTATTAAATCGCCGGTTGGAAAGATGGCTGTTTACAAGATCAAATCCGTAGCGAATACATGCGGGAGTGTGCCGGTGAACCTCAATGCGCACCTGATCCCTGCTGCATACCGCATTCAACTTACTTCCTATTATAACAATAGTTACTTCTGTCCGGGCGACCCAATTTCCGTATCCTTCGGGGTGGGTGAAGGTAAAGCTTCGTCGGGAGCAACTTTCGACCTGGAATTCACCAAACAAAATACAACTGATAAGACGATAATTGTAAAGGGAGGTACTGGACCTGCATTGAATGGATTTATCCCGGCAAACCTGGCTGCCGGCTACTATTCTGTTAGGGTAGTTTCATCAGACGGCCCGGCTACTGACAGTTATTCAGTCCAGGTCAGTGAGCCGGCAACGGTTAATCTGGTCACCGAAAACATGAGCGATAATATTACAGTGGAAGCAGGACAAACGGTGATCCTGAAACTGGTATTCACCGGCAGCAATCCCTGGACTACAATTTGGCAGGATAATTCTACTGCAAACTACTATTCCGGCAACCAGGAGAATGTTTACGTATATCCGCAGAAATCGCAGCAATATGCAATCAAAATGATCTCAAATGCTTGCGGATACGGTACTGTTTCGGGTTCTGTGAAAGTATCCGTCAAGCCGCGTCTGACCATGCAGTCAAACACTTCATCGGTGTGCCCGGGCAACGCTGTCAGGATCACTTACAGCCTGGCCGGAGAGGCCGATCTTTCTGATGCATATATCCGTTTTGTACTGACAGACCTTGATAAGAACACCGAGATACCGCTTGATTCTACTAAAACAATCGCAGGCGATATCGACCTGAAAATACCCGCTATACTGACAGGCAGCAGATATCAGATCAGAGGCACGGTAGCAAAATATGACCTCACCAGCGAGGTTAACGTATACGTTACAACCAGGACCGATTTAAGTATCAGCGGCAACACGATTATCAATAGCGGAACGGCAACACAGCTTGCACTTCGCTCAACCAAAAGCACGGGCTATTTAGAATACACATTATCAGATGGAACCCGCGGAAATTTTTACGCATTCCCGGGGCAGATCAATTACGTCCGCGTACAGCCGCGGCAAACTACTACCTACACGATTTCCTCGGTTCGGAATGAGTGCGGAGCAGGAGACAGTTTCGGATCAGCAACCGTGGAGGTAAATCCAGTTTCAGCAAAAAGCGTGAGCGTCACGAGCTGGACTTCTCAGAGCAGTGCAGGCTTTTGTACCGGCGACACGATTGCAGTTTCCTACGCTACCCTGGGCACATTCACTTCGGGCAATATCATGACCGTGCAGATTTCGGACACGACGGGGAAGAACTTCCGGTCCATTACGACCATTGGAAACACAAACCCGCTCAAAGCTGTACTTCCGGTCGACCTTATCCCAAACGGACAATACCGAATGCGCGTGGCTGCGAGCGATCCGGGAACAGCCAGCGGAGCTTATGAATTAGCAATGGTTGCAGGCCAAAAAGCCAAAGCGCGGTTTGCTTCCGAATCGGTTATTTTTGATGGTAAAACCAATCCTAAAATCACGGTTTTGCTGGAAGGCGGCGCTCCGTGGACCTACCAGTGGGGAACAGATCTGCTGATCAACACGCGGCAGACTCACAACCCTACCGACGTGATAGAGCTTTTTCAGGCATCGCCAAACCAGTTTTACAGGCTTTTCAAGGTTTCCAATTATTGCGGATTCGGTACGATAGAAAGTCCTGGAACAGTGCGGGTAGAAATGGTAACTGCCTCCGAGCCTGCTCTTACATTCAAAGTTACCGTAGCCCCCAACCCTGCTCAGGAGGTGCTCAACGTCACATTTGAAAATGCAGCCGCATTGAAGAAAATTATTTTATACGATCTGAATGGAAGGGTATTGCGGCAATCAGAGTCACGCAAGGCTGCTGAAGAGCTCAATATAGCTGCGCTGCAAAGTGGTATTTATGTGCTTATGGTAGAATCAAAGGGAAGAAAAAGCACATTTAAGATCGTAAAACAGTAAACATATCCAGTTTTTCAATTCAAGAAAAAAACCGGCGCTTTTCAGTGCCGGTTTTTTTATTTCAAAATCTGGTAAAATTACTTAACCTCTTCGTAGTCAACATATTCACCACCTCCAAATCTCGAAGACTGATCCGTGTTCGGGGGAGTATTGTCGACTCTCACTCCATTTCTCGTTTTCTGTTCCTGTTGTTTTTGATGCGCCCGGAATATTCTTTCCTGTTCCTTCACCAGCTTCCGTCCTACAAGCAGATGGAAAATGAAGTTTCTAAAAAAAGGAACGAATGCTAACAACAGCAGGAATATGAGAATTATATTAAATACAAGTTTCATTTTTCAAAAGTTTTCTTCTCTGTATAACGCAAGCCTAAGTAAAATAGCACACTAATATAAAGAAAATCCTAGCGAATGAGGCATTCTGGCTGTGGAAAGGTCCGAGCCGGTTATAAGCGGCCTGGTCCGTTTACACACTACATTTCAATCATTTTGCTGCTTTCAACGACCTTTTCATAGTAAGATTCGTAATGCGGCAATATTTTGGCAACGTCAAACTCCTTCGCGCGCGCCAATGCATTTGCTTTAAATGTCGGCAAATTATTATCGTCCAGAATGTAAGCCGCGTGCTTCACCATATCGTCCACATCACCTACATTACTTAAAAAGCCGGTGATACCGTGAAGGTTCAGTTCTGGCAATCCGCCTGCGTTGGAAGTGATCAAAGGTACTTCACAGGCCAGCGCTTCCAGGGCTGCCAATCCGAAACTCTCTGTTTCAGAAGGCATTAAAAACAGATCGGCTACGGAAAGCACTTCTTCAATCGCATCCAGTTTACCCAGAAAACGAATATCTGAAAGCATATCCAAATCCTTGCAAAGCCGCTCGATACGTGCGCGATCGGGACCGTCGCCTACTAGTAAAAGCTTGCAGGGAAGCAGTTTGCGCAACTTCTCAAATATCATGATCACATCGTCGATCCGCTTCACCTTCCTGAAATTGGAAGTATGAACGATCAGCTTTTCATCATTCGGGCAGATCGCGAGTTTGAAATGGTCTTTCTTTTGTCTGTTAAAACGATCCAGATCGATAAAATTCGGGATCACTTCAATGTCTTTGGTGACATTAAAATGGCTGTAAGTATCTCTTCTCAAAGATTCGGAAACAGCCGTAATTCCGTCAGATTGGTTGATACTGAATGTAACCACCGGCTCGTAGGATTCGTCTTTACCCACCAAAGTAATATCCGTTCCGTGCAAAGTCGTGATCACGGGAATGTGGATTCCCTGCTGCGCCAGTATCTGTTTTGCGAGATAAGCCGAAGACGCGTGCGGGATTGCATAATGTACGTGTAGCAGATCCAGACCTGCGTTTTGCACCACATGCACCATTTCACTCGAAAGCGCAGATTCGTAGGGCGGATATTGGAATAATGGGTAAGCGGGTATATTTACTTCATGATAATAAAGATTCTCGTTGAAAAAATCGAGTCTTTGAGGCTGCGAGTAGGTTATAAAATGAACCTGGTGACCGGCTTTGGCGAGCGCCTTACCTAGTTCGGTAGCTACCACACCGCTTCCTCCGAAGGTTGGATAGCATACAATACCGATTTTCATAATGTTGTCAAAATAGTTAAATGTCCCGACTGCCGTTAGAGTGCGGGCTGTTTCATTTGGGCTAACAACAAATAATCATTTTTTATCCCCTAACCGGATAAAGAAGTGAAGAATTGTCGTTAATGCTTTAAAATGAATAATTTTATCGGCTAAACCTTCTTTTCAGCGTTAACCCGCATTACAGTGTCGGCCAGGTCAAAATTGAGATTACGGGATTATATTGCGGGTAGTGCGCGGCTTGTCAGGACCACCAACCTGATCATTGTTGCATTGACCCAATACCTGACCCGCATTCTCCTCATCGGCCCGCGGGAAAACTGGCGCGAGATCGTACTGGATCCCTACCTTTTTCTACTATCGCTTTCCACAGTTTGCATTGCCGCCGCGGGTTACATTATCAACGATTATTTTGATGTTAAAATAGATATTGTCAACAAGCCGGAGCGGGTTGTGGTAGGCAGGTATCTCAAAAGGCGCTGGGCAATAGGCGCGCACCAGATCCTGAATGTGATGGGTGCAGTGCTCGGGCTCGCGGTCAGCCCCTATATTTTCCTGATCAACGTATTCTCGATCACGCTGCTCTGGTTTTACTCCGAGCGCTTCAAGCGGCTGCCTTTTATCGGCAACTTTATCGTATCGCTGCTCACGGCGATGACTTTGCTCATCCTGACAGTTCATTATCCCGAAAACCGGCATCTGGTGTTTATCTATGCAGTTTTTTCATTCTTCATTTCACTGGTACGAGAAATTGTGAAGGATATGGAGGATATTAAAGGCGATCAGGCGCACGGCTGCCGGACATTGCCCATAATCTGGGGCATCCCGCGCACCCGCAATTTCCTGTATATAGTGCTGGTACTATTCATTTTCGCGCTTTTTGCAATGGCGAGGGTATTGAATAACAGCTTGCTCGTGCTACTTTTCATTCTATTGCTGCTGCCGATTTTATACCTCGCATTCCAGCTTTCCCGGGCTGATACGCGCCGCGATTTCAGGCAGGTGAGCAGCTTGTGCAAGATCATTATGCTGCTTGGGCTTATGACGATGATCTGGGCGTGACAGGATTTCAATTTCCTTTAAATCAATATAGCTGCTACCCGCCCGCTATACTGCCGCAAGAAAGTATATTTACAGGTTTCCAATCTAAATCACGAATCGATCGACGAATTATGAAAAAGCTTTTACTATGGACAATTGTTTGTCTGGTTTCGCTGCAAATACCTGCATTTGCCCAGGATTGTGCCGGTCTCACGCTCAAAGAAGGTTCCGGATTTGAAATGAACAACTACGACGCAAAAGGAAGGCCGGCCGGCAAAATGATCTATAAGATTGCGAAGGTCACGAAAGATGGCGCGTACACCGTTTTTAAGATCGATATGGAGTTTTTCAATACTAAAGAAAAGTCGGAACTGAAAAATACGTACGAGATGAAATGCGATGGAAATGTAATGTTACTCGACGCCAGCTCGCTCGTGAACCAGGAACAAATGAAGTCTTTCCAAAATATGGAGATGGAATTCACTTATGAAAATATCGAATACCCCACGAAATACCAGGTAGGCGATAAGCTCAAAGACGCTTCTGTAAAAGGGAAGGGCAAGACTGGTGCCGCGCCGGTTGCATTCAATATGCTCATCAGGAACAGAAATATCAGCGCGCAGGAAAAGCTTACAGTCCCGGCAGGAACGTTCGATGCATACAAGCTGAATGCAGATATGACCATGGAAATGGTAATGGGATTTCCGATCAAAATGGAAATGCAGAGTATCTCGTACCGCACGCCGGGCGTTATCTGGGACCTGAAAACAGAAACTTATCGCAAGGGTAAACTGATGGGTTATAGCGAGCTGACGAAAATATACTGACCAACGCATTTAAAATACGATTTTGTCAAAGAACGGCTTTCGAATGAATTCGTAAGCCGTTCTTTTTTAGCTTTGTCACAATTCTAAGATCAAACTCATCGATATAATATAAGTAACACCAATGAAAAGAATTGCCATTTTCGCTTCCGGCTCCGGCACGAACGCAGAAAACATAAGTGAATATTTTGCAGACAGGGAAGACGTGGAAGTTTCGCTGATATTTACCAATAATCCCATGGCTGGCGTGATCAAAAGGGCCTGCCGGTTACAGATCCCGGTTGTATTTTTTGATAAAAAGACATTTTACGAAACGGGAAAAATCCCGCAGATCCTGCAAAATGAGCGCATTGATCTGGTTGTGCTGGCGGGTTTCATGATGCTGGTACCCGTTCCACTGGTGGCTGCTTTCCCCAATAAAATCATCAATATCCACCCGGCGCTTCTGCCCAAATATGGCGGCAAAGGTATGTACGGGCATTTCGTTCATGAAGCAGTGGTGCAGGCCGGCGAGAAGGAATCGGGCATAACGATCCATTATGTGAATGAACATTACGACGAAGGCAATATCATTTTTCAGGCAACCTGCGACCTTGATCCCGCCGATAACGCCAGCGCCGTCGCCACCCGCATTCACGCACTGGAATACGAACATTACCCCAAGGTTATAGACGAACTTCTTTCCAAGCAATAGCCGCAAATGCTCTATTTCGCACTGGCAGTTGTATTTACTGTCGCCCTTTACCTGATCATGCGGGCCTACCCGCGTTACCAGGTCAATTCATTTCACGCGGTCGTTTTTAATTATTATTCCTGCGTGCTGACCGGCTTGGTCCTCACGCCGGATCTGGCTGTTTTTCAGCAGGTTAGATGGAATTCAGAAGGTACACTGCTTACCCTTGCGCTCGGCTCCCTGTTTGTCACTGCATTTATGCTGATCGGTCTCACAGCACAAAAAGTAAGCGTAACGGCCGCGTCGCTGGCGGGTAATATGTCGCTGGTTATCCCAGTACTTTTCGGCCTTTTTATATTTAAAAACAACAATAAGGACTTTACTTTCCTGAACTATACCGGCCTCATGGTAGCGCTCGCGGCACTGGCATTAGGCGCGATACAGACCAAAGACAAGACTAAAAACCAGCCTCAGGGCGCATTGAGTGCACTATGGCTATTCCCGGTGCTCACGTTTCTTGCATCGGGCACCAATAATACGCTGATCAATTTCTTGTCTGTCAAATATTACGAGCCCGGGCAGACCACCGTTTTCATGATCATCGCCTGCACAGGCGCAGTGATAATAGGCACAACGATATTGATTTACAGGATTTTTGCGTACAAAGAGCAACTGAAACTGAGAAGTATCATCGGCGGACTGATCCTGGGCGTTCCTAATTTCCTGTCCCTGTATTTTCTGCTGCTCGCACTGGCTTCGTTCGGTAATAGCGCAGCTTTCGTTTTCCCGATCTACAATATCCTCAGCATGCTCGTTTCCTCGGTAGCAGCGTGGCTCATTTACAGGGAACGGTTGAATTCTTTGAACAAATGGGGGCTTGTTTTGGCCGTAATTGCTATATTACTCATCTCCTATCAGGAATTGAACTTCTAAAAAACCTGCCTAATGCCTGAACCTTCCGGAAAAATCCGTCCTCAGATCGGGGTATTTGATTTGGGGATGATCGTGATCAGTCTTGTGATCGGTATCGGTATATTCAGAACTCCGGCGATAGTCGCGAAGCAAGCCGGAAGCCCGGAGATATTCTTTTCTGCGTGGATCGCGGGCGGGGTTGTGAGTTTGATCGGCGCTTTCGTTTTTGCTGAAATAGGCAGCAGACACCATTTTCCCGGTGGTTTTTACAAGATGATCTCGACCGCATTCCACCCGCTATATGCATTCATGATCAACTGGGTGATCGTACTTACCTATGGCGCGGGCATGGCCGGCGTTGCATTGATCGGTTCTGAATACCTCAATCCGCTCCTTCCTGATTTTGCCCGTGACCAGAAAGGCATTCTGGTTACTGCGATTGTTACACTATTGTTTTTTTATGTAGTGAATATGCTGGGGATCAAGTCCGGCTCACGTACGCAGAATATCCTTAGCAGTGTCAAAATTCTGATGATGCTTGCGCTTTGTACTGGTATTTTTTATTCCAATACAAGTAATGACGTCGTGACTGTTACACCGGAACTTTCGGGCGGAAACTGGCTTTCCGCCTTTGGGGCCAGCCTGATCGCCGTGTTCTATACTTTTGGCGGGTATCAGCAAACATTGAATTTCGGCGCGGATATCAAAGATCCGGTTCGTAATACACCGCGGGGAATTTTCCTGGGCATGTTCCTGATTTTAGCTTTGTATCTGGCGCTCAACTATACTTATTATAACGTACTCGGTTACGAGGGTTTGAGTAATTCAAGTCTAATCGCCGCTGACGCAGCCAACGTTTTGTTTGGTCCGTCGGGGAAAATATTTTTCTCGCTCGCTATATTCTGCTCGGTACTCGGCTTTATCAATGCGACTATGCTTTCGCTGCCGAGGGTATATTACGCACTGGCCGACGACCATATTCTGCCGCAGATATTTAAGAAAGTCAACGAACGCACGCAGGTCCAGGAGTTTGCACTTACTTTCCTGATCGTAACTACGCTGCTTTCACTCTGGGTGCTGGATACTTTCGAGCAGATTGTGAATTATGTGATGTCCGTTGACGGGATTGCGCTGGCGAGCGCGGCCGCTACGCTCTTTGTTTTCAGGAAGCGGGCGGGAAAAAACGATTCGCATCAAGGCTTCAAGGTCTGGGGATATCCTTATCTGCCTGGATTGTTTGTGCTGTTTCTACTAATTACTGCCATTAATGTAATCGTGACTGATCCGAGCTCGGCAATTGTCGGCTGGGCGTTGTTCCTGGGTGGCGCTCCACTCTACTACATTCTTCAATGGCTGGGAAAACGCAAATAGCCGAGCTCCCTCTGTCTTCTGAGGTGAACGTATACACTTGTAGACGAATTTCCCCGATTTTCAGCTTCATTTTCTGAATATAATTATCCAAATACGAGCTGGTTCATCTCAATAGGATCGTTGTCAACATTATAAGCATCTCACAAGGATCTGGTACGCATTTTTCTGAACGTATAGTAAAGTGTACCCAAATTCTAATCAAATGAAAAATTGTATTATTTTACTACTGGTCACATTCCTTTGTGTTCAGCAGTCACACGCTCAGGAAAACGTTTCAATAGGACCAATGGCAGGAGTTTCGATCGCCAACTTTCGCGGTGACATCTCAAACACCGATTGGAAACCCGGGTTGACAGTCGGCGGGTTTTATAATTACAGCTCTAAAACTGGGTTTGGTTTCAGCGGGCAGCTGCTCTTTACCCAACTCGGCGCGCAAACTGACGACAAGCGAAATGCCATTAATCTCAACTACATCCAGGCTCCGCTGCTTGCTACATTTTACTTCGGCCAATATGGAGATAATGTAAGACCTAAAATCTTCCTCGGACCTTCGCTAAACTTTTTGGTTGGGGCGAGAAATAAGAATGGGGACAATATCAATGGAAATTCAAACGACCGCGTTTATAGCCCGTTTGACCTCGGTGGAGTGGTTGGTGCGGGTATTAACTTCCGGTTGCAAGATAAAATCTGGCTCAACTTTGACGCACGTTACGGATTCGGCCTATTGGATGTTACGAGGCTTGATAATTCTAATATAAAAAATAATAACTGGGGCATCAATGCCGGAATCAGTTTCCCACTTGGGACTTACGATAGCGGTTCAGGCAGACTGCGCACCCGTTAACACGCACTGTTGAAAGTACTCCAACACACTATTTTATAAAATAAGGAAGGGCATCTCGGCTGAGAATGCCCTTTTTTTATATTTGACCAACACCAAAATTAAGTACTGTCTCACCTGATACCTGCACTTCAATAACCGGGAGATAAGGCGTAACTTTGCGCCTCAATTTGAATTGCATTATGACTTTTGAAGAATTAAATCTGACCAAACCTCTCCTGAACGCATTGCAGGATTCGGGTTATACTACTCCTACTACGATTCAGCATAAGGTATTTTCGGTGATGATGTCCGGAAAAGACGTGTGCGGCATTGCCCAGACCGGGACCGGAAAAACGATCGCTTACCTGCTGCCTACACTCCGCCAGCTTGAATATTCGAAAGACAGATTGCCGCAGTTACTCATTCTTGTACCTACCAGGGAGCTCGTCGTGCAGGTAGTGGAGGAAGTGAGGAAATTGGCCACTTACCTGACGCTGGAAGTGGTTGGTGTTTACGGAGGCGGAAATATTAAGGTGCAAATGGCAGAACTGCATCAGGGCGCTGATGTGGTGGTGGCCACACCTGGCCGGCTGTACGATCTCGCATTGAATGGATCATTGAAAACCAAGGCGATCAAGAAGCTGGTAATAGATGAAGTAGACGAAATGCTGAACCTGGGCTTTCGGACACAGCTGAAAAACATCCTTGATCTTTTACCTCAAAAAAGGCAAAACCTGCTTTTCTCGGCGACTCTTTCGCAGGATGTAGAGAATCTGATGCAGGAATATTTTAATAGCCCTGTGCGCGTGGAAGCCGCGCCTGCCGGTACGCCGCTCGATAATATAGAACAGTACGCCTACGAAGTCCCGAATTTTTACACCAAAGTAAATCTGCTGGACCTACTGCTGGAAGAACACGAAGAAATGAATAAGGTACTGATCTTTGTGGCAACGAAAAAGCTCGCCGATCAGCTGTATAACCAGCTTGAAGTAGGTTATCTCAACAAAATCGGGGTAATGCATTCAAACAAGGAGCAGAATCACCGTTTCAATACGATCAGGCAGTTTCACGATGGTACCTTCCGACTTTTGATCGCTACGGATATTATAGCCCGCGGTCTCGATATAGCAGAAGTGTCCCACGTTTTCAATTTCGATATTCCCGAATCTCCCGAAAATTATATCCACAGAATAGGCAGGACCGGCCGCGCTGACTGTAAAGGCGTGGCCATTTCCTTTATTACTGAGAAAGAAAAGGAATTCCAGGAGGAAATAGAGGCATTGATGGAATTCAAGATACCAATGGTACCGCTTCCGGAAAATTTGAAAATCTCCGAGATACTTACGCCCGACGAAGAGCCGAAGATCTACATGAAAGACGTGCTTTTCAAAGCGCCTAAACGCGAAGATGTAGGTCCTGCATTCCATGAAAAAATCCCGAAAAATCAAAAGGTGAATATCCGCCGTGACCACGCCAAAGAGAAAATGCAGAAGTACGGCAGGCCGATCAAAAGGTCCGGGAAGAAGTAGGTAATATGAACATCTGGCAAATTTTTCAGCGACTTCAACCCTATGTGAAGCCCTACCGGAAGCAGATTGCTTTCGCGCTTTTTCTTACATTACTGGGCGCGATTACGGCGCAGGTTAACCCCTGGGTTCTTCGGTATACGGTGGATACGGTGCAATCGATACTCGACAAAAAATGGGGTATTATGGAGGGCAGGGATCTGCTGATCCGCATTTCACTCATATTGTTCATTAAGGAAATCGTCAATTCGTTTATCGTTTTCGGGCAACGTTATTTTGGTGAAAAAATCAGGATCAATGTTTCCAGTGACTTATCACAAGATGCTGTCAGCCAGATACTTTCTTATAATCTGGCCTATTTCAGCGACAATGAAAATCAGAAGGGGAAATTGCAAACGCGCATTGACCGCGGAGTAGAAAGTCTGACCAAGCTGATCCAGAATTTCTTTATCGATATCCTTCCTCTTTTTGCGAATGCATTGGTCGCGCTGGGTATTATGTTTTCTGCAAATGTATACGTGGGGAGCATTGCGCTGGCGATTTTACCTGTTTATTTCTGGATCAGTTTCCGGCAGGCGGGCGAGTTGCAGGGTGTCAGGCGCAAGCTGAAACGCCAGCGTGAAAACAAAAGCAGCGGGCTGATCAACCTGATCGAATCTATTGTTGTGATCAAATCCTTTGTGCGGGAAAAACTGGAAGGCGACCGGCAATATCAGTTGCAGCAGGAGCTCATGGAATCGCAATTGAAGACGCGCAAAACCAACTTTGCTTACGATGGTATCAAGAGTTTCATCGAGCAGATCGGCGTCGTTTTGATCATTATCCTCACCGCCTACCTCGTGCTCGATCAGCAAATGTCAATTGGTGCGATCATGTTTCATATTCTGCTTTTCAATAATGTATCTGCCCCTATTCGCCAGCTGCACCGGATTTACGACGAGATGAACGACGCGCTGACCTACTCTGAAGGTTTCTTTGAAATTCTCGATGCCGACGGAGCGACTGAGAAAAGCGGAAATGTTCCGTCACCAGGTTTCAGGGGAAATTTCGAATTACGAAATGTCTCATTCACTTATCCGAATGGAACAAAAGCGCTATTTAATATTGATATGAATATTGTAGCCGGGCAGACTACTGCACTGGTCGGATTGTCGGGTGCAGGAAAAAGTACGTTGATCAATCTGCTGGTAGGATTTTACGCGCCTGATTCAGGGCAGCTGTTACTTGATGGAAAACCTTTGCAGGATTACGATCTTCCGCCGCTGCGGCATGCGATCGGAATGGTACTTCAAAAGAACCACATTTTCAAAGGCTCGATTGCTGACAATATCCGATATGGAAAACTGGACGCTACACAGGAAGAATTGATCGCAGCTTCAAGAAAAGCTTATCTGCACAATCAGATCATGGAGCTTTCGGAGCAATATGATACGGACGCGCAAATGCTTTCGGGCGGCCAGCAGCAGCGGATCGCAATCGCCCGGCTCTTTCTGAAAAATCCCCCTATTATCATCCTGGATGAACCGACCGCAAGTCTTGACGCAATTGCTACGGAACAAATCAAAAACAGCCTCGACGCGATTAAAAAAGACCGGACTGTGATCATTATCTCGCACAGCCTGTCCCAGATCCTGGATTCAGATCAGATATATGTAATGAAGAAAGGGCGCATTGCCGAACGGGGAACGCACGCAGAGCTTTATGAGAAAGAAGGAATTTATCGCGAGATCTTCGATGCCTCCGCGCGTAGTATGAATCTTGACAAAATGATCGGGTTTATGGGACGTGAATAAAAAAATTAATTTTTTTTTCGTCTGTTCGATCTAAAACTTTTGCGGCATCGTAAATAGGATCAGATGTGCTGAAAACTGTTGAGAGATATAAAGTATTCAGCAATATCTTTTGAATTGGTTAGGATCAGGCTGCTTCGGCGGTCAATCAAAGAATACAATTAATTATTGTGGAGGGTAAGGTAATACATAGAGAGGGTGATCATTGTCACCCTCTCTTTATTTTTGGCATAAAAAAGGCCCTCAGAAATGTCCTGAGAGCCTTTTTCTATTTTGAGAACCAACTTAATGGTTTGAACTGACTTTTTCAAGATTGAACAGATCGTTCAATACATCTATAAGCGTTTCTGCTTCTCCTCGTTTACAGGCGGCTTTCAATTGCAGCACAGGAAGTTTGAGGATTTTCTGCATCATGCTCGTCGTAATGCGTTCCACTTTTTCAAGCTCTGAATCGCTCAGGCTTTTTGTAAAACGGGTAAGCTCTTCTTTTCTGATCTGTTCCAGCGCGCCTTTCAGCTTTTGAATAGTCGGAGAAACGACCATTTCCCTCGACCAGTCATTAAATTCTAAAACGGCTTCGTCGATGATCTCTCTCACATGCGGCACGGCTGCCAAACGGCGGTGCAATGCTGCGTCTGCTTTGGAGCGGATCGAATCAATGGTATAAAGCATTACGCCAGGAATTTCTTCCACTTCAGGTGAAACACTTCTTGGTACTGAAAGATCAATGAAATATTTAAAAGACATACCACGCAGGCGGACCATCATTTCTTTTGTAAAGAAAGGTTCGTTGCGGGCAATAGAAGATACGATAATGTCTGCTCTGGAAACTTCCGTTTCGATATCTGCAAAATCAGCTACCCTGAAACCAAGCGTGGCGGCCAATTCTTCCGATTTGCTTCGCGTTCTGTTCACCAGAGTCACATCTGCATTGGCGTTTTCAGCTAGATTTTTACATACATCTGCTCCTATTTCACCCAATCCTACAATGAGTATCCTTGGATTTGGCATCAATCCTTCCAGCATTTCGACCGCTGCATAAGATATGGAAGCAGCGCCGTCGCGGAAGAATGTTTCCTGCGCAACCCGTTTGTTAGCAAAAAAAATCGTGTGCAATAAACGGTGCAAAAACGGCCCGGCCATATTCAGATCCGCAGACCATTGGTAAGCATGCTTGATCTGGTTCGGGATTTGCATATCACCAACAACCTGCGATTGCAGACCAGTGGCTACCTGAAATAAATGGTGAACTGCGAGTTCCCCGTCACTAAAACGCTCGAAATATGATTTGAAAAGATCGGTGTCAACAATACCCTTCTCGATGAGAAGTAACTTGATAATATCCTCATTCAGATCAGATGAGGCAGAATAATATATTTCGGTACGATTACAGGTAGAGACAACGAGGACGTCGGAAACATCGAAGAAATCTTTTAGACGCAGCATAATGCTCTTTGCCTCCGCCTCATTCAATGCTAACTGTTCCCTTATGGCAAGAGGAGCGTTCCGATGTGATAAACTTATTAATTTGAACTGATTATACATCACTTTGTCTAGTCAATATGCAAAAATACGGCACAAACTTTCAATAGAAAAGTTAAAGCAGAGTAAGCGGTTTATTTAGAAAGCATTTAAATAATTATGGTTAATGCTATGCGAAATAACGACAAACCTTCACCCGAAAATATGATTCAGGTCAGTTTTATAGGTGACGATGCGGGCCAACTTAGACGATCTTAAATCCACTAAGCTTAATTATTTTGCGTTATTTGTACTACAACATAAAATTCCGGCAGCTCGTGCCACGGCAACTGAATGATCAGTCAAACTCCCAAGCAAAAACCGCGATTTCGTCTGCATCCGGCAGCTATATTAAACAGCCAGCGCCTGCGCCGCTCGCTGATGGACACCTACGATCAGAAGAGTGCTTATAAGTATCTGATCGGGATTATTCTGCTCCTGCTCAGTATCAGTTCTCTTTTTTATACCAATATATTAGTAGAAGAACTGGAACAAAGGGAGGAGCGCGAGGTACAACTTTACGCGGAAGGGCTGCGGTACGTGGTGAATAGTCCGCTGGATGAAAACTTCAATGTAGTGTATCAGGTAATCCAGGACGCGGTCAACTTTTACCAGATTCCGGCCATTTATGTGGATGAAAATAACCTGACTTCCCCCGACCGGACTATGAATATCGATTTCCCGGCGACGATCAGTGCACAGGAAAAAGAACGCATGATCCAGGAGAAGCTCGCGGTTATGAAGCTCGAACACCCGCCTATTCCGGTGGAGCTGGGCAAGGGACGCACAGGATACATTTATTACAGTAACTCGTTTTTGCTCACCCAGTTACGCTACTACCCTTTCCTGCAACTTTCGGTGATGCTATTGATCGGCTACCTCGCCTATCTCGCATTCAGTTCGGCCAGGAAGGCGGAGCAAAACCGGGTCTGGGTGGGTTTGGCGAAGGAAACTGCGCACCAGCTAGGCACACCACTGTCGTCGCTGATGGCGTGGGTGGAATATTTCAGAAGCGATCC
Source organism: Dyadobacter sp. CY343 (assembly GCF_021390335.1). GTDB lineage: Bacteria > Bacteroidota > Bacteroidia > Cytophagales > Spirosomataceae > Dyadobacter. The sequence continues at coordinate 197,989 of NZ_JAJUXK010000004.1, forward strand.
TAACATTGATCCCTCTATTGCCGAGGAGATCGAGAAGGACGTGATCCGCCTTGAAATGATCACTACCCGCTTTTCCAACATCGGCTCTATTCCCACATTGAAAGCCGAGCCAGTCGCGGAGATCCTGAATAATTTTGTCAGTTATCTTGAAAAAAGGGTTTCGTCCAAAGTGAAGTTTACGGTGTACAATCAGCTCGCCGACGAGCAGACTGCGCTTTTAAACAAAAACCTGTTTGAATGGGTGATAGAGAATATATGTAAGAATGCGGTAGATGCAATGGGCGGGATCGGCGAAATTAATGTCACACTACAGGCGCCGCCGAACAACAATGAGATGTGGATCGATATTGCCGATACCGGCAAAGGAATGACGAAAGCCAATATGAACAAGATCTTCAATCCCGGATTCAGTACTAAAAAGAGGGGCTGGGGACTAGGGCTTACATTGGCGAAAAGGATCATCGAAAATTACCACTCGGGCAAGCTTTTCGTGAAAAACTCGGAGATAGGCAAAGGAACCACTTTCCGTATCATATTAAACGCCAGCATCGTAGAGTGATGCCGGCGTTTTGTATTGGTTTTCGAATGGATTTATCTGTAAACCGGAACTGTAACTTCGTCGGTAGGCGGGTTAAGCTGGTTACTGATGTGGAATGCGCGGTCGATAATGCGCACTTTGAATTTCACTTTCGTTAAAACTGCATTATCGAGGTAACGGAAAGGAATTTTCAGATCTAGCTTACCTTTGATCGGCCCCGCTTTTCCGTCTGGTTTAAGCATAGGAAAGAATTTAAAACTATCTCCCTCCATCACCGTCTCCGACCAGCTGCTATCCTTATTCATGATCATAGTCACCAATTCGTAATTGGCAGGCATCCCCCAGCCTGGCACATTCTTGTATGCAGAAGTAAACTCAGGTTTCTGAACATCTTCCGAAGACGCGCCCAGATCTCCGTCGCCATCTTCAAAATCGACTGTGATCGTCACCACTTCTGTCCGTTGCAGCTTACCTGAAATCGTGTCAGATTCGGTATATTGATCTATTCCGTTATAGTAAATTCTTGGCGTTTCGTCGAAATTGGGGATATCGACACATCCTGCCATTGAAACCGCAAATAAGAGGAAGAGGGAAACTTTCAGCTTCATATCACTTCAATTTTTAACTTTGTATTTATATCCTACGAAAGTAACAGTATTGGAACTTCAAAACAATATAGCGGTTACCGAACTTAGACAGCGCCTCAGGGACCAGATTCTGACATTTGAACCCTCTGATTTCGAGAAACTGGCGCTGCAAATCTTCCGCTATCAAGCCGACCATAATCCCATTTACAAACAGTTTATCGGCCACCTGCAAATCAATCCGGGGACTGTCAAAAAACTGACTGAAATCCCATTTCTGCCTATTCAATTTTTCAAAACGCACAGGATCAAAACCGGGGCTGTTTCTAAGGTAGAAACTACTTTTGAAAGCAGCGGGACAACTGGTCAGCAAACGAGCCGCCACGATCTGTACGATCCTGAGCTTTACGAAACGATCTCAGAACAGATTTTCAGGGGAAAATACGGAGACCTTAATAACTTCCATATTCTCGCCCTCTTGCCATCATACCTTGAACGAAACAACTCTTCGCTCGTGTATATGCTGCAACATTTTATTAAGGCCAGCGGCTCCCCTTTTTCAGGATTTTATTTGAATAACACAGCGGAAATGCTGAAAAACCTGCGCAGTCTCATCGCAAAGCCCGACGGTAAGCAAGTACTGTTAATGGGCGTTACCTTCGCATTGCTGGACCTTGCTGAAAACGAGGGTGATCTTCGATTTTTGAAGCAAAAAAACGACCTCATCGTGATGGACACTGGCGGTATGAAAGGGCGCAGGCGCGAAATGCTGCGGGAAGAAGTGCACGATATATTAACGTCGGCTTTCGGTGTGCCGCAAATTCACTCCGAATATGGAATGACGGAGTTACTTTCCCAGGGATATTCCAGCGGCTCAGGACTCTTTACGGCGGGCCGCACCATGCGGATCTTGTTGCGTGATATTAACGATCCGCTATCGGTTTATGACCATAATATCAGCGTATCGAAAACGGGCGGGATCAATGTGATCGACCTGGCGAACCTGGACAGCTGTTCTTTCATCGAAACGCAGGATCTGGGCCGCTTTGGCGAGGCTGAGGGTAGCTTTTATGTGATGGGAAGATTTGATAATTCTGATATTCGCGGCTGCAATTTAATGGTCCTGTGATGCGTTTTACCTCCATTATTCCGACTGCAATTATTCGTACTGCAACTTTAATGCCATTTTAATTAGTCATAGCTGACTGGATCTCAGACTGCTACCTGTCAGTTTTCTTATATAGAATTGTTCTAACAAGTTCGGTTTAGAATATTTCATAATTTAGCTTGATTGTTTAAAAATTGCATTAATCGAATGTATTATTACATTTTGGATTGTTAACTAATATTATAATATATACCAAATGAAAAGACGTGATGCCCTTGGCCGAGTAGCGCTCCTGATGGGTGGAACACTTTCCGCCCCTACGATCCTGGCTTTCCTGGAAAGTTGCAAATCGGCTACCGACACTTCTACCGCTACCGGTTTCTCCTTTTCCACTGATCGCAAGGCATTGGTCTCAGAAGTTGCAGAAATGATCATTCCTAAAACTGACACACCCGGTGCAAAGGATGCGAAAGTGGGTGAGTTCATCGAGAAAATGCTGAATGAATGCTATTCAGAAAAAGATCAGGATAGTTTTACCAAAGGACTTGACGCTTTGGAAAAGAAGGATTTTATGAAATCCTCCGCTGCCGACAGAACTACTATTTTGAAAGAAATGGAAAAATCGGCGAAAGACGAGATTGCAAAAGCCGATACGGAGAAGAAAGCCAGAGCCGAAGAGGACAAGAAAAAGTATACCGAAGCCGGTAAGGAATATAGCGATGCAGGTGTACCGTTTTTCAGATTAATGAAGGAACTGACCTTACTAGGCTATTTCACTTCGGAAGTTGGGGCAACGCAGGCATTGGAATATGTGCCGGTACCTGGCAGATATGACGGTTGCATTGACTATAAACCAGGCCAGAAAGCCTGGGCAATGTAAAAATTTAGACGAATCGGGGCAGCCGCCTTACTTCATAAAATCGATATTATTCACTATGAATCTGAATTTAAAAGCAACAAAACAAGCCACTTACGACGCCATCGTAGTTGGTTCGGGTATCAGCGGTGGCTGGGCAGCTAAGGAGCTGACAGAAAAGGGATTGAAAGTCCTGATGCTGGAAAGAGGCCGTGATATCAAACACATTACCGATTACAAAACTGCTACCCTTGCTCCCTGGGAGCTCGAACACAGAGGCCGGGTTACAACGGTGGCCAAAGAAGAATACTGGGCAGGAATGCGCACTGGCTACACGGCCAATGAAGAGCACCGGTATCTTTTCGAGAATGACAAAGAAAATCCTTACGAAGAAACGAGGAAGTTTGACTGGATCCGCGCCTACCACGTAGGAGGCCGCTCGCTGTTGTGGGGACGCCAGAGCTACCGCCTCAACCCTGCTGACTTTGAAGCAAATGGAAAGGAAGGCATTGGTGTAGACTGGCCAGTCCGCTATGCAGAGATTGCGCCCTGGTACGATTACGTCGAAAAATTCGCAGGTATCAGCGGAGCAAAGGACGGACTGGATGTATTGCCCGACGGTAATTTCCTGCCGCCAATGCAAATGAACTGTGTTGAAAAACATGTGAAAGGGGAGGTTGAGAAAAAATTTGCAGGCCGCCACATTATCATGGGACGCGCCGCGCACCTTACCCAGCCGCAGAATTTCCATACCGAACTGGGCCGCGCTGCCTGTCAGTTCAGGAATATGTGTATGAGAGGCTGTCCTTATGGTGCCTATTTCAGCACGCAGTCTGCTACACTTCCTGCGGCTCAGAAAACGGGAAACCTGACTATGATTACCGATTCGATCGTGTCGGAAGTTATTTTTGATGATAAACTGAATAAGGTAACCGGAGTGCGCGTGATTGATCAGAATACACTTGAAAGCAAGGAGTATTTTGCCAAGATCATATTCATGAATGCGTCTGCAATCGCCTCTGCCTCAATCCTGATGAACTCCAAATCGAAACGTTTCCCGAACGGACTGGGTAACGAAAGTGACCAGCTGGGCCGGAATATCATGGACCATCACCTGGCCGTAGGTGCACGCGGGGATATGGACGGATTTGAGGACAAATACTACTTCGGTCGCCGTGCAAATGGTATTTATATACCTCGTTACCGCAACTGGGGAACTGATAAAAGAGATTACGTAAGAGGTTTTGGATATCAGGGCGGAGCCAGCCGCGAAAGCTGGGGACGCGGTGTGAGTACCGACGGTTTTGGAGCTGATTTTAAAAAGCAGCTTACCGAGCCAGGCGCGTGGAGCATGAACCTTGGCGGATTCGGTGAAATGATTCCGAACGAAAAAAACAGGTTTACACTGCACCCAACCAAGAAAGACAAATGGGGGCTTCCTGTTGTCGTTTTTGATGCGGCTTATGGTGATAATGAGAAAAAGATGCGTGTCGATATGATGAATGACGCAGCGGAAATGCTGGAAGCCGCCGGCCTGAAAAACGTTGTTCCTTACAATGATGAATCAAAACACCCGGGAATCGGTATCCACGAAATGGGTACTGCGAGAATGGGTAACGATCCTAAAACATCGGTATTGAACAAGCATAACCAGGTTTGGGGCGCTGAGAACGTGTATGTGACCGACGGTGCGTTCATGACCTCTGCTTCCTGCGTGAACCCATCGCTTACTTACATGGCGATGACGGCCAGAGCTGCCGACCACGCGGTGAAAGAGCTGAAAAAGATGAATGTTTAAGAACTGAGATACGATTTAAAAAACCCCGCCAGGTAAATCCAGCGGGGTTTTTTCTTTATATTTCAACCCTAAACCCACATGAATTTGAAAGACTTTACACCAACCCAGATACAACGGGTTTCTTCCGTCGATGCGTACCGCGGCTTTGTAATGTTTCTGATGATGGCCGAAGTGCTTCGCCTGGAACAGATATCCGAATCTTTTCCGGACAGTGCATTCTGGTCTTTCCTGGCATTTCACCAAAGCCACGTACCCTGGGTAGGATGTTCACTCCACGATCTGATACAACCTTCATTTTCATTTTTGGTCGGTGTTGCGATGCCCTATTCCATGGCCAGCCGGGCCAGCCAGAACCAAAGTACCGGGGTAATGTGGTTCCATACCTTGAGGCGTTCTCTGATCCTGATCTTACTCGGTATCTTCCTCCGCTCGATGCATTCCACGCAGACGAATTTTACGTTTGAAGATACATTAACACAAATTGGATTGGGATATCCCTTTCTGTTTGCACTAGCATTTGTAAATGAACGAATTCAATGGAGTGCGCTTGGACTGATCCTGCTCGCCTATTTCCTCGCATTTGCCTTTTACCCTACCCCGGGCCCCTACTTCGACTGGTCACAAACAGGCACTACCGCCGACTGGGAGCATAATCTGAAAGGTTTTGCAGCACACTGGAACAAGAATACGAATCTGGCGTGGGCGTTTGACAGGTGGTTTTTGAACCTGTTCCCTCGTAGCAAACCGTTTCTGTTCAATGGCGGCGGGTATGCAACTTTGAGCTTTGTCCCTACCCTAGGCACGATGCTGCTTGGTCTGATTGCTGGAAAATGGCTCAAATCAGCGCCGAATTATGGCTGGCTGATCAAACGTTGCGCTATTACGACAGCCATTCTATTTATACTCGCTATTGTATTGAATATCAGCGGCATCAATCCTATTGTAAAGAAAATATGGACGCCGGCATGGACACTATTCAGCGGAGGCTGGTGCTTTGTCTTGCTTGCTGCTTTCTATTATGTAGTGGATGTGAAAAACAATAAGCGGTTTTTCCTTTTTCTGATCGTGATAGGGACCAATTCCATCGCCGCCTATATTTTCGCACATACCATCGACAGTTTTATCGATCAGTCTTTCCGGATTAATATCAGTCCGAACTATGATTTGATCTTTGGTGAGGGATTGAAATCGCTGGTAAGCGGCGGGGTGATCCTGTTGATTGAATGGTGGATACTTTACTGGATGTACAAAAAGAAAATTTTCATTAAGATCTGATTGATCTTACATTTAGAATTCACTTTGAAAATGGCAGGATGTTAAAGCTCAATGCGATTCACCATATCGCGATCATTTGTTCGGATTATCAGAAATCCAAAGCGTTTTATACAGAAGTGTTGGGTTTTAATATTGACAGGGAAGTATTGCGTGCCGAGCGGCAATCATACAAACTGGATCTTTCACTAAATGGTCAGTATTGCATTGAGTTATTTTCTTTCCCGTCGCCGCCTGCAAGAACTTCAAGGCCAGAAGCGTGCGGGTTGCGGCATATTGCCTTCGAAGTAACAGATATTGAAGAAGCTATTATTGCGTTGAACGCGAAGGAAATCTATCCTGAACCGGTCAGAGTGGATGAATTTACCGGAAAGCGATTTACATTCTTTGCCGATCCGGACGATCTTCCGATCGAACTTTATGAAGTGTGAATAGCGTGAATCAGGCCGCTGCGGTGTAAGCTATTGTTTTTCTGCTATTCCCTTCCAATTTACCAAGCACTTCATAAAATTCGGCGATCCGGTTCAAATGCTCGTCCAGAATGCGGCAAGCTTCCAGTTCCCTGTCCATATAAGTTCGAAGTGCCTTGTAATGCTGTAATGTGGTACCTTCTAACTTTCTCAGGCATGCTGCAACTTCCGACGGGGCTTTTGCATTTTCAAGTAATTGCAGACTGGCTAGTGAGGCGATCTGGTTGGTTTCGCTCAGTTCTTTATCTGTCAGGAAACATTTGAAATAATCGTAGATAGAGCGAATTTCTTTCTGAAACAGCACCGCGCTCACGTGCCCCTGGCTTAACAGCCGGCGAAAAGATCCCATGCTATCCTTTTTAAGGGCTTCCAGATAAAGTAGCTCCCGATTTTTCTGTTCAACCCACAATGCCCTGATAATAGGCACAAAGTTGTTAGTTCTCACATTTTCCATAACCCCTGATTTTGACCGTGACACTTCTTGCAAAAAATGTATGCCTGAGGTTACTAAATCAGAAGTGATATTCTTATTAAAACATCAATTCCAGCGTAAATGCAAAAAAGGAGGTATTTAAAATTTTAGCTGAACAGCTACACAAGGCGCGAAATAGTTAGCTGGGGCGAATTTGCCATAGCGATCACAGCTGCTGGGGAAACCGCAAAGCGCAAATCACATACCTGATGCGATATTTTTGTCGTGTACCGAAAGCGGCTAACTTTGCCAGCTTAACAATATTTGAATACAATCGGGGTTAAATAAAACAGCATCTTTTGGGCTGTCATTTGAAATTAAATAATATGCTTAGAGCAACTTCCTTTATTATTATTACTGCGCTTTTCACGACTTTATCCTGTAAAACATCCGCACCGCCCAAGCAAGCTGTCACAGAGGAACAGCCGCTGCTTGAAATAGGAAACGAGAAATTTTCAATAGACGAATACCAGGACTCTTATAACAAAAACAAATTCGCCTCCGATTCTTCCAAAGAACTCACACCGAAAGAATACCTCGACCTATATACGGACGCAAAGATCAAGGTGATGCAGGCGAAGCAGGACGGCAGGGATACTACGCTTGACTACCGGGAGGAAATTGCTTCGTACCGGGAACAACTGGCTAAAAATCACTTGGTTGACAAAGATTTAGTAGAGAAATTTACTAACGAAGCTTACAACAGATTGAAGCAGGAAGTGCGGGCTTCGCATATATTAGTGGCCGTATCCGAAGACGCTGCGCCAGCTGATACCCTGGAAGCGCACCGCGCCGCAATCGCATTGCGAGGCCGCCTGGAAGAGGGTTCCGATTTTGGAGATATCGCTTCCCGCTTTTCAAAAGATGCTACTGCAAAGAAAAACAAGGGAGACCTGGGTTACTTCACCGCTTTTCAGACCCTGTACCCTATTGAAAACGCCGCCTATAATCTTTCCGTCGGCAGGGTTTCCCAGCCCGTGCGGACAAAAACCGGTTACCACCTTATTAAGGTAACCGACCGGCGTGCCAATCGGGGAATGATCCAGATCGCGCATATTATGGTACAGGATACCTTTGCCGTTGCCGGCCAGAAAGAAGCTGCGAAAGCAAAAATCGACGAAGCCTACAAGCTTTTGCAAGACGGTGAAAGCTGGGCTGATGTAGTCGCCAACTATTCTGATGACAAACAGTCCAAGAAAAATAATGGCCTTTTGCCGCTGTTCGGTATTGGTGAAATGGTACCTGAGATCGAGGAAGCTGCCTATGCTTTGAGCAAGCCTGAAAGTTACTCCAAGCCAGTTTTAACCATTTACGGCTGGCATATTATCAAGCTGATCCAAAAAAGACCGATAGAAAGCTTTGCTGTAATGGCGCCTGCCTTGCGTAAAAAAGTAGTAACCGATTCGCGCGGGAAGATCATCGAAGCGGCACGGGCGAAACAATTACGCAACAAATATGCGGTTCAGGAATTTGCTGATCAGTATCAGGAAATGGCCGGCTTGCAGGATAGCAGCCTGATTACCGGGAAATGGGATTACCAGCGGGCGGTTTCAAAAGACTGGTCAGCAAGCACTTTGTTCAAGATCGAGGAGCAATCTTACGACGCATTGTCTTTTCTGGATTTTGTAAAAAGGCGCCAGCAGCGGAGACCGAAAGATTCATCTCCAGCGGTGATTTTCAATAGATATTACAATGAATATCTGTCTGAATGCCTTTTTCAATACGAAAGAGAACATTTGGAAGAAACCAATCCTGAGTTTAGAAGCTTATTAAAGGAAATTAAAGAAGGCGTGCTTTTGTCGCAGGTAATGGAGGAAAATGTTTGGCAAAAATCGCTGTCAGACTCGACCGGCCAGGTGCGTTTCTATGAACAAAACAAAGGCCGCTACAACTATCCTGAGCGCGCACTTGCCACTGTAATCTCAGCCAAAGACCCGCAGACTGTCAACTCTATCAGAAAAATACTGGCAGTCGCTCCCTATCGGTTAGAAAGAAAATCGAAGGAAATACTTTTTGAAGCCGGCTCTACCATTATCAGTCCGGCCGAAACCGCGTCTCTGGAAGACCTGGCTCTTATCATGCAGAAAAATCCCGACTATGTAGTTGAAATTGCGGGCTACCGCTCCACCGAGGAGCCTGAAATGGCTTCTGCGGCACGAATCAGAAATGTTGTGAAGTATTTAAATACACAAAACATCCCGATTCTGCGTATTATAGAAAAGGACTATGGTTCTTTCCGGCAGGCGGCTGAGGCTGAGCGTAACCGAAGGGTAGCATTTCAGTTTTACAGTCAGTCAATCAAGGATGTTGAAAAGGTGTATAATTCTGATGCAGGCGCGTCTGTGTTGATTGAAGACGGTTATTTTAACCGCGATAACCGGTATCTGGCCAAAGCCAAATGGGATATTGGCGAACAAACTAGCGAAGAAAACGGCGCGGCAACTTGGGTGAATATCCGGAAAATTGAACCGGCCCGGCCGAAGACTTTTCTGGAAGCGCGCGGCAGTGTGATCAACGATTACCAGAAGGAGCTCGAAAAACAGTGGGTGAACCGGTTGCAGCAGCAATATCCTGTGAAAGTCAATGCACAAGAATTAGAGAAAATTAAGCGTTAAGATGTATTTTAGCATTATTAAAAATAAAATCAGAAAACCCGCAAGTGTTTAAAATTGGAATAACTAATCATATGAAAATAAATAAATTGTTTGCTGTCGGCTTGATGATGGTTCTGGCGCTGTTTGTCAGTTTGAAAAGCAATGGACAAGGTCAGCAGGGAGTAAGCCTTGACAAAATTATCGCCAGGGTCGATAACCACTACATTTTGAATTCTGAACTGGAAGAAATGTACAACCAGTACAAGGCCGAAGGCCGAACTGCGCCGGAAAAATGCCAGTTGCTCGAATCTCTGATCATCAACAAAATGCTTCTTGCCAAAGCGGAAATAGATTCAGTTTTGGTGGAAGACAAAGAAGTTGACGGCGAACTGGACGCAAAAATGGGTTATATGATCCAGCGTTTTGGTTCGGAAAAGAATATCGTGGAAGCTTATGGAAAAAGCATTGATAACCTCAAAGCAGAATTGCGGCAGCAGGTTAAAGACCAGAAAGTGGTCGAAAAAATGCAGCGTACGATCTCCGGTAATGTAAAAATCACACCGAATGAGGTTCGTAAATTTTTTAACTCAATCCCCAAAGACAGTCTTCCTTATATTCCCTCAGAAGTGGAAATCGGGCATATTGTGAAACTGGGAACGGTGACCAGGGAACAAAAAGACAAATTGCGCCAGCAGCTCGTGGAACTGAAACAACGCGCCGAAAAGGGGGAAGACTTTGCTACATTATCTCAGATCTATTCAGAAGATCTTGGCTCAGCAAAAAATGGCGGTGACCTGGGATTTGCGAAAAGGGGCGCAATGGTACCAGAATTCGAGGGGGCCGCATTGGCACTGAAACCAGGCGAAATGTCTGACCCGATCGAATCGCAATATGGTTTTCACTTGATCAAGATGATCGAAACGCGTGGAGCCGAATATCACGCGAGACACATTCTGTTACGTCCTGATTACAATAAAGGAACTGATATGTCGCAGGCGGTCCGCTCACTGGACAGTCTGAGAAAACTGATCGAGATCGACACATTGAAATTTGCAAAGGCAGCTCTGGACAATTCCGACGATAAAATGACGGCAGAATCTGGCGGTTTGATCCAGGATAGAAACACAGGTTTGTCTAAACTTACCCTTGATGCTTCCATGGATCCTGCGCTTTATTTCGCCATTGATACCATGAAAGTAGGCGAATTGAGCCAGCCGGTATCTTACCGTACCGAAGATGGAAGCAGCGCAATGCGGATTATCTGGTACAAGAGCAAATCCGAGCCCCATACAGCTAATTTGCGTGACGACTACGAGAAACTCTCACAGATCGTACTCAGCAACAAGCGTAACAATGCATTGGAAGAATGGTTTAAAAAGGCGCAGGGAGATGTATTTATCAGCATTGAGCCTGAATACAAAAACTGTCAGGTGCTCGGTTCAGCAGCGGCCGGTAATGATATTTAGCGCCTTGTTTCCATTGCATTGAAGGAGTATTTAAAAAATTAACCCATTACACTGTGAAGTATTCATCGGACGTAGAAGCTGCCGAAGCTATGAAAGTAGCTTACGAGAAGATCAGGAGGGAAATCGGTAATGTGATCATTGGTCAGGACGAGGTGGTGAAACGGTTACTAACCGCCATTTTTTGCCAGGGCCACTGTCTTTTGGTCGGTGTACCCGGGTTGGCGAAAACGTTGCTGATCCAGACAATCGCATCTTCGCTCGACCTCAACTTCAACCGGATCCAGTTTACGCCCGATTTGATGCCTTCCGATATTTTGGGATCAGAAACGCTCGACCAGAACAGGAATTTTAAATTCATCAAAGGGCCGGTATTTGCGAACATTATCCTGGCGGATGAGATTAACCGGACACCCCCTAAAACGCAATCGGCGCTATTGGAAGCAATGCAGGAATATTCTGTAACGATCGCCGGGGCGAAGCACAATCTGGACAGACCGTTTTTTGTTTTGGCTACCCAAAACCCGATCGAACAGGAAGGTACCTATCCCCTGCCAGAAGCCCAGCTCGACCGGTTTATGTTTATGATCCAGTTGGACTACCCTTCTTATGCAGAGGAAGTTAGCATTGTAAAAAACACGACCAGCGACAACCGTTACCAGGTTCAGAAAGTGATCACTTCGGAAGAAATAATGGACTTCCAACACCTGGTGCGCCGCGTCCCGGTGACTGACCATGTGATTGAATATGCCGTGAAGCTTGTTCATAAAACGCGGCCGGCAGCAGGATTGGCAGTAAAAGAAACAAATGATTACCTGGAATGGGGCGCAGGTCCTCGCGCTTCTCAGGCTCTGATCCTGGCGGCAAAGTGTAATGCATTGCTTTCGGGCAAATACTCGCCGGATATCGAAGATGTGAAAGCGGTTGCACTACCAGTACTTCGCCACCGCATTATCCGCAATTTCAAGGCGGAGGCGGAAGGAATTTCCGTTGATGATATTATCGGAAGACTGGTTTAGAAAGAATAAATAGATATATATGAAATTGTGCAGGTCGACGATTTGCACAATTTTTTTGTTTAAGGTTATATCAAAACAAAGATTTATCAAATGGTTATTCAGGGTAAAAACTATATCGGTTACTCACTTTCAGCCGAAAGTGATCGTACATTTCAGGCTTATGTACCTTCCCAAGACGATTTTCTTCCTGAGAAATTTCACGTAGCTATCAGTGCTGAAGTAGAGCAGACAATGCGCCTTGCTGAAAAGGCATTTCAGGAATATGCCGGAATTCCCGCCAACCGCCGCGCCGACTTTCTGATCGCTATTGCCGAAGAAATATTGGCGGTCGGTGACCAGTTGCTTGAACGCGCGAGCCAGGAAACAGGGTTACCCGCCGGCCGGTTGCAGGGAGAACGTGCCCGCACAATTAACCAGCTAACCCAGTTCGCCGATTTGCTCCGAGAAGGTTCCTGGGTAGAAGCCAGTATTGACACTGCATTACCAGACCGCCAGCCTGCGCCGAAGCCGGATATTCGTAAAATGCTGGTTCCGATCGGTCCGGTGGTGGTATTTGGATCGAGTAACTTCCCTTTTGCCTATTCGGTAGCGGGAGTCGATGTGGGTCCGGCGCTTGCGGCTGGGAATCCTGTGATCGTAAAAGCGCACGCGGCGCACCCTGGTGTGAGTGATTTTACTGCGCAGGCAATTGTGGCAGCCGCGAGAAGAACGGGAATGCCCGAAGGTGTTTTTTCAATGTTGTACGACGATGGATTTGAAGTAGGCGCTACATTGGTGAAGCATCCTGCGACTGCGGCTGTGGGATTCACCGGTTCATTCAAAGGCGGAATGGCGTTGCATAAACTCGCGCAGGAGAGGGAAGCTCCCATTCCTGTTTTCGCCGAAATGGGAAGTGTGAACCCGATCGTGGTATTGCCTGAATATTTGAAGGATAATGCGCAGGAGCTGGGAAAAACGATTGCAGCTTCCGTCAGCCTCGGCGCCGGCCAGTTTTGTACCAATCCCGGACTCGTGTTTGTAACCCGGTCCGAAGGAGTGGATTTTTTTAGAGAATCTTACCAAATAGCAATAGCGGAAACTGTCTCGGCAACTATGCTGACAGCGGGAATATGTCAGAATTATTACCACCTGCGGGATGAAGTTTTCGGGCAAAATGATGTTTCGGAATTGGTGGTTTCAGAAAATATAAACAGCGGAGAAAATCAGGCGCAAGCTTCTGTTGCCGAGGTTTCAGGAGCTGCATTTATTTCGAATCCAAAGTTGCATGAAGAGGTATTTGGCCCTTTTTCTTTGCTGGTAATCTGTGAAAATACCGACGAACTACTGAATGCGATTTTGCATTTGAAAGGGCAACTTACCGCAACATTAATGGCCGAAGAAGCCGAGGCCGCCTCGTACCCCGCGCTATTGAGACAACTCGCCAAAATATCAGGCAGATTTATCATGAACGCGGTGCCAACCGGCGTTGAAGTTTGTCCTTCCATGCATCATGGCGGGCCATTTCCGGCAACAGTTGATTCGAAATTTACCTCGGTGGGCAGGCATTCCATTCTGCGCTTCGTGCGGCCGCAATCTTTCCAAAACTGGCCGGATTCGCTGCTGCCCGACGAATTGAAAAATGATAACCCGCTTGGGATACACAGGCTGGTGAATAATGTATTGACAAGTGAGAAAGTGACTCAGTGACCTTGCAGTATAGACTCGGGGTAACCTACTTCTGTTAAAAACAAACCTTCTGCCGGGGCCTGCGCTCCGGCATTTTTTCTGTCTTTTGAAATAATTACTTCCTCAAAATCCTGAACCGACTTTTTGCCTTTTCCAACTTCCAGCAAAGTCCCAACCACCGCACGTACCATTCCGCGCAAAAAGCGATTAGCCTGAATATGAAACACCAGCATATCTTCCGTTTCTATCCAAATCGCCTCAGTAATCGTACACCTGAAATTATTGACGTTTGTGTGGATCTTACTGAAACTTTCAAAATCGTTGTGCCGCAATAGCAGACCGGCAGCTTCGTTCATCAGATCGACATCCAGATCTGCTTTTAACAAAAAGGATAAGCCTGTTAAAAAAGGATTTTTCCGTTTTGAAATGCGGTATTCGTACTTCCGGTGACTCGCGGCGAAGCGGGAGTTCAGATCCGCTGCAACCTGGTACACATTTCTGACCGCGATATCTCTCGGGATCATGCCATTTATTTTGTAAATGAATAAATCGTAGTCCGAAATGGGATTATTCAAATCAAAATGGGCGAATTGTTGTTCTGCATGTACGCCGGTATCAGTTCGGCTGCTGCCGGTCAGTTCAACAGTTGTACGAAAGAGTTTTGTAAGTGCTTCTTCGAGAACCTGCTGCACGCCGAGCGCATTATTTTGCTTTTGCCAGCCATTGTAAGCTGTTCCGCGGTAAGAAAATTCGAGAAAATAGCGCATGCTGCAAAAGTAAGGCAAACCGCAGAGATTTGCGATTTACATTCCGATTTGCGGATTTTGTTGTGAAGAAGATTAACTTTGAGAATTGGATAATTTCATTATTATATGATTACGGAAGACAAAAAGGAAGAGAAAAGCCTGAATTTTATAGAAGAGATCGTAGAGGCCGATTTACAATCAGGAAAATACACTCAGATCATTACCCGCTTCCCGCCAGAACCTAATGGTTATCTGCACATTGGGCACGCGTCATCTATTTGTCTCAATTTTGGATTAACCAAAAAATTTCCCGGCTATACCAACCTGCGATTTGACGATACAAACCCGGTAACTGAGGATACTGAGTATGTAGAAAGCATTAAACGGGATATTCGCTGGATGGGATTTGAGTGGAAACACGAACTTTATGCTTCCGATTATTTCGATACATTATATGATTTCGCCGTTTCGCTGATCCAGCACGGGCTTGCATACGTCGACGATTCCACTTCGGAGGAAATTGCCGCGCTGAAAGGTACTCCGACCGAACCCGGAAAAGACAGCCCGTACCGCGATCGCAGCGTGGAGGAGAATCTTGTACTTTTTGAACAAATGAGAAATGGCGATTTTCCTGACGGAAGTCGCACGCTGCGTGCCAAAATAGATATGGCGCATATCAATATGCTCATGCGTGACCCTATTTTGTACCGTATCAAACACGCGAAACACCACCGTACCGGCGAAAAATGGTGCATTTATCCGATGTACGATTTCGCCCACGGTCAAAGTGATTCCATAGAAACCGTTACGCATTCCATTTGTACACTTGAATTTGCGCCGCACCGCGAATTGTACGACTGGCTCATCGCACAGCTGAATATATATCCCTCGCATCAATACGAATTCGCGCGGCGGAACCTGAATTACACAGTTACCAGCAAGCGAAAACTATTGCAACTTGTTCAGGAAAAACACGTTAGCGGCTGGGACGATCCCCGGATGCCGACAATCAGCGGTTTGCGCCGTCGTGGGTTTACTCCCGAGAGTATCAGCGATTTCTGTGACCGGATCGGTGTGGCGCGTCGTGAGAATATGATCGATGTGGGCTTGCTGGAATTTTGTGTGAGAGAGGATTTGAATAAAAAGGCTTTGCGCAGAATGGTCGTTCTGGATCCTTTAAAAGTGATTATCACCAATTTCCCGGAAGGCGAAACGGAAATGTGCCACAGCGAAAATAACCCTGAGGATGTTTCTACCGGTAACAGAGAGATTCCATTTACGAGAGAGATCTATATTGAAAAGGAGGATTTTATGGAAACGCCTTCCAAAAAATACTTCCGCCTGGCGCCCGGTAAAATGGTCCGCTTGAAAGGTGCATACATCATTCAATGCGACGATTTCGTGAAAGACGAAAATGGTGAAGTAACAGAAGTGCATTGCAGCTTTATTGAAAATAGCAAAAGCGGCCATGATACAACCGGTATCAATGTGAAAGGCACACTGCATTGGGTATCTGCTGCACATGCGGTTAAAGCCGAGATCAGGTTATATGATCGACTGTTCTCGGTGGAAGATGTTTCCTCTGAGGAAGGTGATTTTAAAGATTACATCAACCCGGAATCCCTGCACATTATCACCGGCTATGCCGAACCCGCGCTACTCGACGCAGAAGAAGGACAATCGTTCCAGTTCCTGCGCAAAGGCTATTTCGTAAAAGACCCCGACAGCCAGCCCGGCGCACTGGTTTTCAACAGAACGGTTACATTGCGAGACAACTGGGCTAAGGCGGCGGAGAAGTAAAAAAAGGCTAATACACACACACTTTTTGATGATTGTATCCATTAAGCACAAGGGACTACTGCTTTATTATGAAAGTGGCAATGGTTCTAAATTACCGGCCTCGTATCTTAGAAAGATAGTAAGGATATTTGATCAGCTCGACGCGGTTTCAACTTTGGAGGATGTGAAACAATTGGGAAGCGGAGTGCATAAGTTATCCGGCGATCTTGCCGAATGTTGGTCTATCAAAGTTTCGCCTAACTACCGGATAGTTTTCAGATTCCAGGATGGCGATATTTATGATGTTGATTACCTAGATTATCATTGATGCTATGTTAAAAAGAGAACTTCCGCCAGTACATCCTGGTGAAATCCTTAGAGAGGAATATATTGTTGAGCGCAACCTGACGATCACGGAAGTGGCCTCAGGGCTGGGTATCAGCCGTACTAACTTGTCTGCGATTGTGAACGGCCATTCAGGAATCAGTCCTGAGCTATCCGTGAAATTGTCTGAGGCATTTGGCAACTCCACCCAATTCTGGATTAATCTACAAAAAAACTATGATATGTGGCATGCAGAGAAAAATGTCGACAGAACGAGTATAAGGCATTTTTGGAACGACCGTGACTTACAGTCAGCTTAAAGTATTTAATTAGATTGCTTACAAATAATCTTGCTTGACAGGAAGTTTGATCCTATATTTGTGCAACAATTTCCACGAATTAAATTCTTTACTGTCAGTGAATACCCCCAATGAATTGTTCAGTACTGCGAAAGGTTTTTGCGTACAATGTGATCTTACTTCCAGAATCCAACTTCATTTCGGCGAAATTCAAGCTTCTTTTAAAGTCCGTGATTTCCTGGCATTTCGCCGGTTTATCAACAGTATTGATATCCACAGCAAAATTTTTGACCTCTCCGATGAATCTGATTACGAGTTCGTTGAGGCTCCGCAGCTAAACATTTACCATAAACTAACGCTCTGTGAACTGATCCAGTTACGCGAGCTTGTGAATGGTACCCACTTCGCTATCGAGCTGAATTCCCTGCTCCACCAACTACTCTTCTTAGAACCAGAATCAGTCTAAATAGCTCATTCAGATCATATTAGACCAATTCCAAATTTCAGATCCGATTTGGATTGATGAACTTTCGCATGATATTTGTACTTATAAATACAAATAAAAAGAAAGTAAACCATGAGAGATTTATTGAGACAACGGACTTCCCTAAAAGAGGAAATAGAAATACTTTTAAATAACCAGGTTAAAATGGAAGCTGAGGCTTCTGCCAAATATCTGGCAATGGCTTCCTGGTGTGATCGCAACGGATTCAGATACAGTGCTAAATATTTCATGAAGCAGTCTGAGGAAGAAAGAGAGCACATGGTTAAGATATTTGACTACCTGATGTTCGTAGGCGGAAACGCAACTTCTCCTGAAGTACCCGCTGTAAGACACGAATTTCCAACCTTCAAAAGTATCTTCGAAGCTGCACTACAAAGTGAGATCGCGGTAACGCAATCGATCAACCGCATTGTATCGCAAAGCCGCAAAGAAGAAGATTATGCAACTGAAAACTTCCTTCAGTGGTTTGTTAAAGAACAAACAGAAGAAGAAGACAATGCACGCCGCGCACTTGAACTTTTCGATGTGATCGGAGAAGAAGGTACAGGCCAGTATTTTATCGACAAAGCGATCGGTAAACTCGGACACGAAGAATAAAATATCAGCAATGATAAGTCTGAGGCTGCTTCTGCAAGGAGGCAGCCTCTTGTTTTATATCCTGATGTGGTATGTCTTTTGCTTCTTTTGAGATTAAAATAGTAGTATTGCAAAAAGCGCCGCCAGCCATAATAAATGATCTATCTCGACGAATTTAAGAAATTCATTTTCAGTCATAACCTGTCGACGGGAGTGCGCTTAACGCTGGGCGCGATCATTCCAAGCCTTATTTTTCAGCATTACGGTATCCTTGGCGAGATGATCGCGTTTCCACTTGGGACACTGATTATCGGCGCCACGGATAACCCCGGCCCCTATCACCGCAGGCGAAATGCATTGCTGGTTGCGATCGGTACCTGCTTCGTCGTGGCCTGCATTACCGGCTTTCTGCGGCACCTCCACTTTGTCATTTTTATTGAGATCATCGTCTTCGGGATGCTTTTTTCGCTGGTGGGCGTATACGGTAACCGCGTTAACAGCATCGGATTGATCGCATTGCTGGTGTTCGTATTCAATATCGACGATCACCTGAGCGGGGATATGGTTTTGCGTACCGCGGCCATTTTTGCTGCTGGCGGGATCTGGTACTTCTTGCTTTTTATGATCCTGCAAAAGCTTTTGCCTTATAAATTGATCCAGCAGCTTCTCGGTGAAAGTTTCATAGAGCTGGGTAAACTGCTTTCTATCAAGGCGGGTTATTATTTTGCCAATCCCGACTACGATGGGTTGTTCAATCGGATTGTAAAGCAGCAGGTATTACTCCGTGAAAATCATGAAAATCTGAGGGAGATACTTTTCAAAACGCGCGAGATCGTCACCGAATCGACTAACAAAAGCCGCATATTAATGCTAATGTTCCTCGACAGCATTGACCTTTTCGAACGCATATTAAACTCACAACAGAACTACGCGAACCTGCACCGGGCATTTGACCATACCAAAGTGCTCAGGCTATTCGGAACTTACATCACCTGGCTGGCCGACGAAATTCAGACGATCGGGATAGCAGTTCAAAGCGGCTTCGCTTCCCAGCCGCGCCACGACCTGGACGAAGCTTTTGCGAAATGTCAGAAAGCGTTCGAGCGGATGCGTGAATATAAAATGACCCATGAGAACATGGAGGATTTTATCATGCTGCGCCAGATTCTGAACAGTTTGCAGGATGTTACCGAGCGTATCAAGAAAATGCACCGCGCTACTACCTACGATGCAGAGGTTGGGAAAGGGTACACTTTGAATGTTCAGGGAGACAATTTCATCCCGAAACAGGAATATCATCCACGCATCTTACTGGATAATTTGTCACTTAAATCCAGCCATTTCCGCCACGCGGTCCGGGTTACGCTTGGCTTGCTGGTGGGCTATGTCGCATCGCTCTTCTTCGAACTTGGCCACGGCTACTGGATTTTGCTGACCATTGTGGTGATTTTAAAACCCGCTTTCAGTATCACGCAAAAACGGAATATTCACCGCATTGGGGGCACTTTGCTTGGCGTCGCGACCGGATTTTTGCTATTGTACCTTGTTAAAGACAGCACTGCCTTATTTGTATTCATGATGCTGGCTATGGTCACGGCATACAGTTTCTTGAAAATCAACTATTTCATTGCTTCCACATCCATCACTTTGTATGTGATATTATCATTCAACTTCCTGAATCCGAACCATATACAAACTGTATTGGAGGATCGGGTGGTCGATACCATTATCGGATCGGTGATCGCTTATGTGATTTCATCGTACGTATTGCCGGTTTGGGAGCATTCGCAGATCAATCAATACATCAAAGAGGCGCTGGATGCAAACCGAAAATATTTTGATCTGGTGGCAGGGAAATTTGCTGGTAAGGAGCTCGATATCAACGAAATGAAAGTGAGCAGGAAAGATGCGATCATTGCGATGGCAAACCTTTCTGATAATTTCCAGAAAATGCTTTCCGAGCCCAAAAGACAGCAGCTTAACATGCAGGAATATCACCAGTTTGTCGCGACGAGCCACATGCTCACTTCCTACATTGCCTCTTTGTCTACTTACGCACAAATGCTCAACTACTCCGAGTTTTCAACGGAATTTGAGCTGATGATCAGACAGATAGACCGGCAATTGCTTGCTGCAACTGATATTATCGAAGGCAAGAAGAACAATACTTTTGAGATAACCCGGGAATCTTTACCACAAAACCAGAAGCTGATCGAGCTGCTCGCGAAACGAAAAAAGGAAATCAAAGAGCTGGGAATTGAAAAAGCGGATCAATCCGCGTCGAGAAAAATGTTATCGGATATAAAAACGATCAATGGGCTTTTCGAACTGATCAGCACTATTACAATTGACGAAATCAAGATTTTACAAAAAATAAAGGCAGCTAATACATAGAATGGAAGGATTATCAGGAACAGAAAGAAAGAATATCCGCGCCGGCCTTTCAGTCGGAATCGTTTTGAAGAAAGATCAACGGAGCGGCACGTTAACCTATGGAATTGTTAAAGATATCCTCACCAAAGCGCCGGTTCACACACACGGAATCAAGGTCAGGCTCGAAACGGGCGACGTCGGCCGCGTTAAAATCATTCAGTAAATTTCACCAACAACTAATTTATGTCATCACTCCTGTTCACTCCAATTACATTTAAAAGTGTCGAATTAAAGAACCGCATTGTCGTTTCTCCGATGTGCCAGTATTCATCCGTCGATGGATTTGCAAACGACTGGCATTTGGTCCATTTAGGTAGCCGGGCTGTCGGAGGCGCGTCGCTTATCATTGCCGAAGCCAGCGCAGTATCGCCGGAAGGCAGAATTTCTCCCGAAGATTTGGGTATCTGGAAAGACGAGCATATTGAAAAGTTGAAGCAGATCACCGATTTCATAACTTCTCAAGGAACCGTACCAGGCATTCAGCTCTCCCACGCAGGCAGAAAGGCAAGCACTTACCCAGCCTGGAAAGGCCGCGGACAAGTTCCGTTTGACCAGGGCGGCTGGCAAACTTTAAGCGCCTCCCCCATTCCTTTTCACGCAAGTGAAAATCCGCCGCTTGAACTCGATCAGGCTGGTATTGACAAAGTAATTTCCGATTTTGCCGACGCCGCGCAACGAGCTCTCAAGGCGAGGTTCAAAGTGATCGAAATCCACGCAGCTCACGGTTACCTGGTGCACCAGTTCCTCTCGCCGCTCAGTAATGCGCGACAGGATCAATATGGCGGAAGCTTCGAAAACAGAATACGGTTTTTACTCGAAATCCTGGAAGGAGTGAATAAGGTGTGGCCGCAGGAATTGCCGGTTTTCGTAAGAATTTCCGCAACGGACTGGGCTGAGAATGGGTGGGACGAAGAGCAATCTTCCAGATTAGCCGGCATATTAAAAGAAAAGAATGTGTCACTGATCGACGTTTCGACCGGTGGTTTGGTTTCAAATGTCAAAATCCCCGTCGGCCCCTCTTATCAGGTGCCTTTTTCTGCGAAGATCAAAAAAGAAAATGGCGTATTGACGGGAGCAGTTGGTTTGATCACAGAAGCTGCTCAGGCCGAAAGTATCCTGCAAAACAATGAAGCCGACCTGATCATTATGGCGCGGGAGCTGTTACGTGACCCCTACTTCCCGCTGCATGCAGCGCATGAACTAGGCGAAGATATTACCTGGCCTATTCAATACGACCGGGCAAAACCTACCCTGTAACATTTTTATCGTGAACCCGAGGATTGCGCTTGTAGTTGGTCTGATCAGCATCAGCATATTTCCGGTACTTGTGAAATGGGCGCCGGTGTCCGGCATTACCTCTGCATTCTACCGCATGTTCTTCGGGTTCATTCTGATATTGCCTTATGTTTTTTTAGCTAAAAAATTTACCTGGCCCGCTCGTAGCCTATGGCTTCCAACAATTCTGTGCGGGATTATCTTCGCTTCTGATATTGCCGTCTGGAATTTATCAATCACACTTTCCAATGTAACCCAGGCTACTTTGCTCGCCAATCTTTCGCCCGTTTGGGTAGGTATATGTTCATTCTTTTTTCTTTCTGATAAACCAAAATCCGCATTCTGGGCCGGCACGATCGTCGCTCTGGCCGGAACTGTGATATTGATCGGATTCGAGCATTTCTCCGAGATGAAGCTGGATGCAGGATTTGGCCTGGCGATGCTATCGGGGGTTTTATATGCAGCCTATATGCTCCTGAGCAAATCAGTACTCAACAAAGTGGATATTGTTAGTTTTATGACGATCAATATGGCGGCTTCGAGCATTTACCTCCTGGCAATCTGTCTGTTTTTCGATCAGCCGCTTTTGGGTTTCACGCCATCGCTTTGGAGTGTTTTTGTAGTGCAGGGATTGATCTGCCAACTTATCGGCTGGCTCGCATTGAATTATGCAGTGCAAAAAATGGATGCGAAAAGAGTCTCTCTTACACTGCTGAGCCAGGCGGTCGTGAGCGGACTATTTGCCTGGATTTTTATAGACGAAGAAATTTCGTTGCAAATGATCGCCGGGGGTGTGATCATCCTGGCTGGTATTGCAATTACTTATCAGACTAAAAAACAAACTACCTCAGCTGAGAAGGCGGGTATTAAGCTTCGGGCAGATAAATAATGAACGAGGCTCCGATCCCGGGTTGGCCGGTTGCATCCAGTAACCCTTTATGATTCTCCACGATCTTTTTACAAATCGCCAGGCCGATTCCTGTGCCGTCATAAGCACTTCTGTTGTGCAAGCGCTGGAAAACCTGAAAGATCCGGTCTTTGAATTGCTCATCAAAACCAATGCCGTTGTCGGAGAACGAAATGTAAGTGTACGTCTGACCGGGATCAGCTTCCGAAAGGGCTATTGACTGTCCCGCAATTCGCCCGGTTTTGATCTCAATAAGCGGAGCCTGTCCCGGCTTTACGAATTTGAGCGAGTTGGCAATGATATTTGTAAAAAGCTGCTCAAATTGGTATACAATCACATCTCGTGTCGAAAGCAGCTCACTGGTAATCACTGCATTCCTTTGAGAAATTACCTCGCCAAGTTGTTCCTTCACAACTTTTAATATCTCATTCAGGTCCGTACGCTCGAAGTGCTTTTCAACTGCATTAGCTCTCGAAAATGCCAGCAGATCAACGATCAGCTGCTGCATTCGGGTAGAAGAAGCCTGCATCCTGCTAAAATAATCCTTGCCTTTTTCCGACAGTTTATCGTTTTCTGTTTCCAGAATGCGCGTCGCGAATGTCTGTATCTTCCTGAGTGGCTCCTGCAAATCGTGGCTCGCCACATAGGCAAACTGAGCAAGCTCCATATTCGTCCTGACCAGCTCACTGTTCGCGATCGTTAGCTCCTTGGTACGCAGCTGTACCTTCGTTTCCAGCTCATCGATGAAAAGCTTGCTCTCGTGAATATCTGTACTTGTCCCCACCCACATATTAATCGTACCGTCCGGGTTCCGTTGCGGAATTGCGCGGCTCAGCTTCCACCTGAATTCTCCGTCGAACCTTCTCAAACGATGCTCGCGGACGAAATCAGTACCATTCTCAATGGATATGTTCCATAGCCGCGTATTCTCTTTCAAATCCTCCGGATGGACAATATGGCGCCACAAATGCTTGTGCATTTCGGCAGGTGTCAGCCCCGTGTAGTCGTATACGGATTTGTTGAAATAATTGAGATTCCCTTCCCTGTCTCCGGTCCAGACAAATTGCGGCATAGAATCCGCCAGTGTCCTGAATTTCCCTTCACTCGTTTTGATCGCAAGTTCTGATTCTTTCCGGTCGGTAATATCCATCATCGTACCCAGCATCCGGTGTGGCACGCGATCGTCCCGGTACAATATCTTACCCTGCGTTCTGATCCAGTGGATGGACTTATCGGGGTGTATCACCCGCGCTTCGTAATAGTAAGTACCGGTTTCCAGTGCAAGCTCAAATGCTTTTTCTACGATGGAATGCCTGTCGTCTGGGTGTACATGGTCCCGTAGCTCGGCGTGCGTCAGCAGTTTGTTTTCGTCGTAACCAAACAGGGTAGCCAATCGGCCGGAATAAATAATATCCCTGGTTTGCAGGTTCAAATCCCAGGTAGCCAGTTTCGTACCGTCGGTTGCAAGTGAGAGCCTGTCCGCGGCTTCCGAGATTTGCTGGCGGAATTTTACCTTTTCTGTCACATCATTCACGGACACCATTATAGCCGACACTTTTCCTTCCTCCTCAAATATCGGTGCATATTGATAATCGAGATAAAACGTCCGCATTCCGTCAGGCCCGTCTACCTGCGCAAGCGCTTCGTTTTCCCGGTGAATTGTCCCGGTTTCGTATACGTTTTTGAGGATTGTGATAAATTTCTGCTGCTGTAATTCAGGAAACACGTCGAGTAGCTTTCTGCCTGCTACCTCATCCAATGTCCGTCTCCACAAATTTTTGAGCATTGCTTCATTGGCAAGACTGATCACGAAATCCTCGCCTTTGAATATCGCTTTGGCAAACTGGGACTGGGTAACCAGGCTCCGGAACTGATTTTCACTCCGCTGTAATGCCTGTTTTGACAATACCTGCTGGGTTACCTCGGTAGCTACCACAATAATCCCCGATAATTCCCCGGAAGTTTCAGCAAGTGGCTGATATACAAAGTTGAAGTAGCACAACTCTTTTTTACCAAAACGGTTCAATGTGACTTCGAACTCGTTTCCATGGAAAGGTTCGCCGGTCTGCAATACTTTCGTAAGAACAGGCTTTACATATTCCCGCACTTCGGGCAAGGCGTCGAAAAGCAACCTTCCAACGAGCTCTTCTTCGGTGCGGCCAACTATGTTCAGGTAAGAATCGTTGGCCATTTCCACAAAAAAATCTTCTCCACGCAGGATTACCATTCCCACCGGAGCTTGCTTCATCGTATCTCTGAATCTGCTTTCGCTATCGCTTGATTGCTTCTTGTTTCTGTCTGCCTGGTGATCAAAGTAGCTACCAGGGTTCGGGAGTTCAGTTGACTCGTTCACCAATATCGTCTGAAATGTATTTTACAAATTAAACAGTGAACAGAAGGAGAAGGTTAATATTGATAATAAAAATTCTCTGGTACCAGCTTCCAGTTGTAGTTGTTCCAGTCTATATCCAGAACTTGTTTGATTGCCTGCTTCAGCTTCGGAAAAGAGCCTGGTTTTCTGATAAAGAAATTGGCCCCGCCCTGGTACACCTTTCTTACCATTTCCTCCTGGCCGGTTGTAGAGAATATAACCACCGGAATCCTTTCCCAGGCTTTGGTATTTCTGATTTGTTCAAGACACTCAAAACCGTTTTTCCGCGGCATATTCAGGTCCAGAAAAATCACATCCGGCGGAGGTGGGACGGTTGTTTCCATTAAACTGATCAGTTCAACGCCGTCATTCGCAGTTATCAGTTCTGTCGAGTCGCTCACTTCCCTCAGTGCATCTTCAAACAGCATGCAGTCGTCTGCATCATCGTCTGCCAGAAATATCGATTTATTTGCTTTTGCGCCCATAGTTCAAAATTAAGCATTATCAGAAGATAACATCGCCATTGATCAAGACATTCCGCAAAACACGATTTGGTGAAACACGCTAACAATCTCTAAATCATATACAAGTTAGACAATTATCCTTTTTTACGAAACATAATTTCTTTAAAATTCCCCGTCAAGAGACTCCTTCGGCTTCTTCTTCGCCTGGTGCAGCCGGTAGTTCAGTGTGAGGTTAACCTGGCGCAATCTGCCCTGTGAAGTGTTTCTGGTGTAAAAATTAAAACCCTCGGTAACAGAGCGGAACTTGCGCGAGTTAAATACATCTATCACGCTCAGTGTCAGGGTTGCATTGCCTTTCATAATATCCCGCGTCGCCGCCAGGTCCAGCGTGGCCAGCGCCTTTCTCCGCCCCTGCGGCGTCTGCTGCGGCGCTTCATAATTTCCCCGCAGCTGCACGTCGGCTGACTTCCAGAGTGTAAATCTCGACATCATCCGCACAAACCAGCTGTAAGTATCACTTTGAAAAGATTCGTCCACATTCGCACCATCCGTGATCGCCCTGAAAAAATTCACGCTATTATCGATTTTCCACCAAGAATAGGGGTTAAATGAACTGGTAAATTCGGCACCGTAGGCATCTTCCGTACCCAGGTTTTCGGGGCGCGTGTAAGAGCTCCCATCCTCCTGCACAGTCCTGATACTCGTAATTTTCCCATTCGTGTGGCGATAATACAGCGAAGATGTGAGCGAACCCTTTGACATATACTTAATATGTCCCAGCTCAAATGCATTCGTAAATTCAGGATTGAGATCCGGGTTACCGCTCCAATAATTCCGGTTATCGCTGTAAGTAGCAAACGGGCTCAGGTCATTATACTGTGGCCGGCGCACGCGGCGACTGAAACTCAGCTGAAATGCATTCTGCTTGGCAAAATCATAGGTGACGTGCACGCTGGGAAACAGGTTGGCATAAGTCCGTTTATTCACCTCAGCAGTTTGTTTCAATTCCGTAGTTACGCCCGTCCATTCAGCCCGTAAGCCCGCCTGGTAAGAGAATTTGCCAGTTTTGTTACCCAGAATCCCGTACACTGCATTGATATTCTCCTCATAAAGAAAATCATTCGTGAGGTTTGGCAGCGTAAACCAGCTGCCGTCTTCCCCGCGCTGGGTCACGGTATAATCGTTGGTCATATCCCGCGAGCTACTTCGTGCACCTGCTTCTATCTTCCCGTCTTTGGCAAAAGGATGCACATAATCTGCCTGGAAAAGCAGTTGTTTTTCAGTCTCATAATTAACCGCACGCTGCAAAAGTGGCGGTATTCCCGACATGCTTCCATTGGGGTTAAATACACTTTCGTTATAATACTGATCCGAATTTTCCCAATTATCCAGGTAGCGGACATCCGCTGTAAATTCCTGCCCTTTCCTGTTAAATGTCTTTTTGTAAGTAACTGAGTACTCAGAGTTCGGCTCCGTTTCTCTCTCGTCCTGCGTGCGCACTGTGTAGCTCGTCAAATTATTGGTACTGCCGATATAATCCCTGTAATTCAGTGTCGAGAAGCGTTTTCCTTTGCTGGTACGCCACGTATAGGAGCCGGTCAGGATATTTTTTGCGTTAAAATAATAGTCGATCCCGCCACGGGCACTATTGGCCATTCCTTTCAGATTACTCTTCATATCCCGCTCCATGATAAACGTGGAATCGTTTCGGTACAACTCCTGGTACAGGAAATTCTTGCCCGGCGTATTGCGGTAGGACATGGTATAATTAATGAAGAAATTCAGGTTTTTACGTCGGTAGTTGACATTTGCGGCAGCACCGTAATTGGTCGGGTGGCCGGTGATTATGTCAAAAGATCCGTTGAACCCTTCTTTCCGCTCCTTCTTCAGAACGATATTGATCACCCCGCCCATACCTTCCGCCTCATAGCGCGCTGATGGATTTGTTATAATTTCAACCCGCTCGATCATGCTGCCCTGCAACTGCTGCAAGCCGCTCGCGCCCTTGATACTCACCAGACCGGAAGGTTTGCCGTCGATCAATATACGCACATTCCCACTCCCCCGCAGGCTCACATTCCCTTCCACGTCCACAGCGACGGAGGGCACATTTGTGAGGATATCCACCGCTGTACCACCCGCATTCGCCAGGTCTTTTCCGACATTGAATATCTTCTTATCCAAAGACAGCTCCATCGAACTTTTCTCCGCCTGCACAGTAACTTCATCCAGCGTCCGTGCCGAGGGGCTTACTTTGATTAATCCTAAATCCATCGGAGAGTTCGAGGAATTCAATCTGATACCGGGCGTAACCTGTGGTTTGTAACCGATAAATTCGGATAGTGCATAATAGTTACCTGCTGCAATATCCACAATGAACCCGCCCGTCTCGTCGGTGATCGCGCCGCTTACAAATGAACTGTCCGCTGACTTAAAAACCCGGATACTGGCATATCCAAGCGGACTATTGCTTTGGCTGTCAACGATTTTACCTACAATTTTCAATTTCACCCCACTCTGGGCAAATGCCATATTTGCGCCCGAGATAAGGCAAATTAAAATCCCTGCCGCGAAACTTCTCCTGATACTCATTCTGTTTTTTGTAATATTTTTTCAATAAACGATTCCCCTGTTTTTGCTACCAATAGAAACCGTTTTGCAAAGCTGTTTTACTCTAACCGGGTAGATATTAAAACGAAATATTCCTACTCCCATCTCTAAATACCTAACTTTGCATCCCTTTTAGCATATCCACATAAAGCCGTGAAAAAAGAAGCATCACAAACGTTAAAATTAGCATTTCCTATTATTATCGGCGAGCTCGCACAAATGGCGCTCCACCTGATAGACAGCGCAATGGTCGGCGCGATCAGCTACAAACATCTTGCTGCCGCCGCACTCGTTATCAATGCGATGAATATCCCATTCGTGATCGGGATTGGTATGACGATCTCCGTTTCTCAAATGGTATCGCTGGCCAACGGAAAGCAGGACGCGCAGCAGGTATCCCACTATTTGTACAATGGTTTCATCCTTTGCACGCTCACTGCGCTCGTCATCTCATTTACCCTGGTTTTTGGTAAAAATATACTTTATCATCTGGGGCAGGATCCTGACGTAGTGGAACTTGCGATGCCTTTTATGAAATTAATGGGCTTGTCCATTATTCCTATGCTGCTTTTCATGACCCTGAAACAGTTTGCCGACGGGCTTGAATACACGCGCACCGCGATGATCTTCTCTCTGGCAGGCATGCCGCTGAATATACTTTTGAACTGGCTGCTGATCTACGGCAACTGGGGCTTCCCCCGGCTGGAACTGGAAGGCGCGGGCTGGGCCACGCTTATTACCCGGACCTGTATGTTTCTCGCGCTGGGTTACGTGGTACTGAGTCACAAAACTTTTGCGCGATACATTGCTGTGCGCCATAACCAATGGAAGCTCAAAGCCAAGACTTTACGTGAACTGCTGCATATCGGCGTTCCGAGCAGCATGCAGATCGGTATGGAAGCAGGCGCATTTGCGGTTTCGGGTATTATCATCGGTACGTTGGGGGCGGTTTCGCAAGCGGCGCACCAGATCGCGCTGAACTGTGCTTCCTTCACTTTTATGGTTTCCATGGGCCTTGCGCAGGCGGGTTCGATCCGGGTAAGCAATGCACTCGGCCGCACCGATTGGGTCAAGATCATCGTGATCGGAAAGAGTACGATTCTGACTGCTTTGATATATGGTACCATTTGTGCGGCATTGTTTGTGATCCTCCGGAACGTACTTCCCGTCGCATTTAACCAGGAGCCGCAGGTGGTGGAACTGGCCGCCCTCCTATTGCTTTTCGCCGCGGTTTTTCAAATTTCAGATAGTACGCAGGCGATCAGCGCAGGTTTGCTTCGCGGGATCAAAGACGTAAAAACACCCACCATACTGATCGGAATTGCGTATTGGGTAATCGGTATTCCAGTCGGGTACCTGCTCGCATTCAATTTCAATATGGGTGCCAAAGGAATGTGGCTGGGCCTGATCCTTGGCCTCACGGTAGCTTCCGGCTTCCTGATCACGCGGTTCTTGAAAATGGGTAAAAGGAACACACTGCGTAGCGCGCGGGGATGAAATACTGAGCAAGCGGTAAGGTTCTGCGGTAATATCACTCGTCAGGTCAATTTGACGGAACGATCCGTTGTTTTAAATCATTCTTCAATTAAACCTTACCATCATTTTTAGCCAGCAAAAAATGGATTTCAACGCCACATTAAGAAACATCTTCGTCGAAGAAAATGACATTCCCCAGGAGTTCAGCCTGCCCGGGCTCATTCACCAGCGCGAATACCTGAGCAACGGTGCAATGAAAACCTGGGATGGGCCTGTCCATGAAGTATATTCCCCGATTTGTATCAAAACCGAAAACGGGCTCGAAAGAAAACTGATCGGGAGTTACCCGGTATGCACAGCCGCCGAAGCAGACGAATCGCTTGACGCGGCCGTGGCGGCTTACAACAATGGCAGAGGAGAGTGGCCCACAATGGGCGTGGCGGAAAGGATCCATTGCGTGGAGCAGTTTACCGGCAAAATGATCGAACAGAAAGATATTATCGTGAAACTCATCATGTGGGAGATCGGTAAGTCTTTCGCGGATTCGGTAAAGGAATTTGACCGGACCGTTGAATACATTTACGCGACAATCGATTCTTTGAAAAACCTCGACCGGGATTCTTCGGGTTTTGATATTGTAGACGGCATTGCAGCTCAGGTAAGACGCTCGCCGCTGGGCGTGGTGCTTTGTATGGGACCGTTCAATTATCCCCTTAACGAAACTTTTACCACACTTATACCCGCCCTGATCATGGGCAATACCATTCTTTTCAAACCCCCGAAATTCGGTACGCTGCTGCATTATCCGTTGCAGGAAGCATTCAGGGACTGTTTTCCAAAAGGGGTGGTCAATATTATTTACGGACGCGGAAATACGATCGTACCCGGTTTGATGCAGTCGGGTAAGATCAATGTACTGACGCTTATCGGGTCGAGCAAGGTAGCTAATGAATTGAAAAAGCAGCACCCGAAAGTGAACCGCCTGCGCGCAGTTTTGGGGTTGGATGCTAAAAATGCCGCGATCGTAACGTCCAATGCGGATATCGAGCTGGCGGTAAAAGAGATTATCCTGGGCTCGCTTTCCTTCAACGGACAGCGCTGCACGGCTTTGAAGATCGTGTGGGTGCACAGAAGTATCGCCGAACAATTCCTCGAAAAATTCAGCGCTGCGGTGGCACAGCTGAAATTTGGAATGCCGTGGGAAAAAGGCGTTTCCCTGACCCCTCTTCCTGAAACAAATAAAATTGAATACCTCGACAGTTGCATTGCCGATGCTGTGGCGCACGGGGCTTCGGTAGTGAATGAAAACGGCGGCAGCTCGGAAGGCTCGTTTTTCTATCCCGCCGTGGTTTATCCCGTTAATAGCAAAATGAAACTGTACCACGAAGAGCAATTCGGGCCGATCGTGCCGGTGGTGCCTTTCGATGATCTGGAAGAAACGATCGAGTTCTTGATCGAATCGACTCACGGTCAGCAAGTAAGTATTTTCAGTAATGATGCCGACGAAGTTGCGTCTCTGATAGATCCGCTCGTAAACCAGGTTAGTCGTGTGAATATCAATACACAATGTCAGCGCGGACCTGATGTATTCCCATTTACCGGCCGGAAAGACAGCGCCGAAGGTACCTTATCAGTAGCCGACGCAATCCGCGCATTCTCGATCCGCTCGCTGGTCGCATTCAAAATGAATGAAACCAACAAACAACTGATCAACGAGATCGTTCATGAGGATACATCTAACTTCTTGAGTACCAAGTTTATTTTTTAGAATATTATTTGCCTAAAAATCAACGCAAAAAGGTGCCCTGGCCCGGCACCTTTTTGCGTTAATAGTATCTCAAAAATCTCAAACTAACGAGGCTGTCCAATCTTGTCCAACTTTGTCCGCTTTTGTCCAATTTTGTCCAATTTCAATGCTTGCAGTTACATGTTGTTCTTCTGAGTTTTGCAGTTAGGAAAAGTTTGTATCAAACTCATAAGCGACGTTATAAATCTGAGATGTGATGTTGGAGCTACGATATGTGTTGCGAGAGACCATTATTTCATAATTCTTATTAACACAAAATTATGATAGGAAACATCCTGTTACTCGGTATCGGTATCAGTTCACAATTGCTGATTATAATAGGTTTATTCTACTTTGCTGTTTTGGTTGCAACAATTTACAGGATCACTATTGGAAAAGATGTTGCTATATCTAAACTTTTGAGGGTGCTGCTTGCTGTCTTCGTCCCTGTCATTGGAATTATAAGTGTATGGCTGATAGATTTTTTTCAGAGTAGATCAGCCCAAAAGTTTTAATAGTGTTCGTATTTATTAAGCTAAAACCCTTTCCGCCAGCATTCGGAAGGGGTTTTTATTTTAAGGTAAAATCTGATCTTGAATAAAAATACAATAGTTACTAAATTCGGAACACACGTTTTTTAAGCACCACAAATGGAGTCATCGAGTGAGGAGGAAATTTTCGGGCAAAAAAAGTCAGAGGGGGAGGATGATCGTGAGCTTTTGCAGGAAAAACTGAGCGTGATCTTCCAGTATTCCACAGATGCGCATTTGCTGTTTGATGAAAGTGGTATCCTTGATTGCAATCAGGCTGCTGTGAAAATGCTGGCTTGCAAAGACAAGACCGAACTGCTTTCCCTTCACCCCGCGACATTTTCACCCGAATTCCAGCCCGACGGAAAAAGGTCGGCTGAAAAAGCGCTAGAAATGGACCGGCTTGCCTATGAAACCGGTTACACGCGTTTTGAATGGATACACAGAAAGATAACCGGAGAGGAATTTCCGGTAGAAGTCACATTAAGCCCCGTCCCGATTAATAATAAGAAAGTGCTCCTGGTGGTGTGGCACGACATTTCGGACCGGAAGCGGGCGGAAGAGGCGATCAGGCGCAGCGAGGCAATGCTCAGCGAGTCGCAGCAGCTCACCCACAGCGGGAGCTGGGAAGCCGATCTGATAACGGGCCAAAACTACTGGTCTGCCGAAGCCTTCCGGATATTCGGGCTGGAACCTGACAGCGCCGGACCGAATACCGACGTTTTTTCCAAAATGATCCACCCTGACGACCTGCACCTGTACAAAACGCACATTTGGGAAGCGATCAATAAAATGTCGCCCGCCAGTTTCGACCTCCGCATCGTCCTGCCTGACGGACAGATCAAGTTTATCCACGCGATCGGAAAGCCTTTTTGTGATGCTACCGGCAAGGTAGTGAAGCTGTACGGGGCGATTATGGATATTGATAACCAGAAAAAAACCGAGAAGGAACTGATCCACGCCAAGGAAATGGCCGAAATGGCGGCTATCGCGAAATCGCAGTTTCTGTCCACGATGAGCCACGAGATCAGGACGCCGATGAATGCAGTGATCGGTTTTACACATTTGCTTTTGCAGCAGGATCCCCGGCCCGAGCAAATGGAGTATCTCAATATCCTCAAATTTTCTGCTGAGAATTTACTGGTATTGATCAATGATATCCTGGATTTCAGCAAGATCGAGGCCGGCAAAATAGAGTTTGAGGAAGTCGATTTCAATGTGCTGTCCCTGCTTGAAAATATCCGCTCGGGTATCCTGCAAAAGGCAAATGAGAAGGGGATTATGCTCAAATTAAAAGTGAGCAACGATGTGAACGTAACCGTTGTGGGCGATCCTGTGCGGCTGGGACAGATATTGACGAACCTGGTCAGCAATGCGGTTAAATTTACAGAAACGGGCAAAGTGACGATTTCCGCGGAGGTGACCAGCCGCCGGGGAAACGTGATCACACTCGATTTCAAAGTCCAGGATACAGGTATCGGGATCCCGCCCGGAAAAATTGACACTATTTTCGACAGCTTCACGCAGGCTACCTCAGACACTACCCGGAAATACGGCGGCTCAGGACTCGGACTGACGATCACCAAACGCCTGCTTGAATTACAGCATAGTAAGATTTTCGTGGAAAGCGAGCCGGGAAAAGGCTCCGTTTTCTATTTCAGTCTCACATTCAGGATCAGCGAAAAGCATTTTACCGAAAAAATAAACGGCAGCCCGACCAACAAATTCAGCCTGGAAGGAATGCGGCTGCTGATCGTGGAGGATAATGCGATCAACGTGCTGCTGATGCGTAATTTCATGAAGCAGTGGAATGTGCAATACGACGTCGCAGAAAACGGCCTCGTCGCGCTCGAAAAAGTGCAGACAACTGATTACGACCTGGTATTAATGGATCTGCAAATGCCGGAAATGGACGGCTACGAGGCTACTTTAAGGATCCGCCAGCTTCCGGACGAAAAGTACACCAAACTCCCGATCATCGCATTGACCGCCTCCGCGATGATGGATATCAAGGATATTGCATTTACCGTCGGCATGAACGATTACATCAGCAAACCTTTTACACCTGCGGAATTATATTCGAAAATCGCTTCCTACCGCAAGGGTAAGCCTTTGTAAATGAAGCTGCTACTCGGAAGCATCGGTCGCTGCAATTCCTAAAAACGGTAGAATGTAGTTGTAAAAATCTTCCGGGATAAAAGGTTTGGTAAGATAACCCGAAAATCCAGTAGACATAGCCCGCTCCTTTTCGTCCTCGAAAGAAGATGCTGTGAGTGCCACTACCGGAACCTGCTTGTCGAGTAAGCGGATCATGCGCGTACTTTCAAAACCATCCATTACCGGCATCCTAAGGTCCATCAGCACCATATCAAATTTCTCCCGGGCAAACATTTCATAAGCCTCCTGTCCGTTCACCGCAATTTCAAAATCAAGGTTGCGCCTTTTGAGCAACTGGGTCACCAGAACGATATTGGCCCGGTTATCATCGACTACAAGCACTTTGATCCCTTCCCGGGGCGGGGTAGGCAGTGTCGTTGCCGGGTAATCAGTTTCAGTACTTTGGGAATATCTCAGCGTCAATTCAAAAGAAAAGGTACTGCCCTTTCCCGGCTCGCTCCGCAGCACTATTTCGCTATTGAACAATTGAAGCAAATCACGCGAAATAGCCAATCCGAGCCCCGTACCGGCATTTTCCCGCTGGTTACTGGCTTTCGTTTGCGTAAAAACTTCAAATATCTCGCGCTGCTCAGATTCGTGAATTCCTATTCCGGTATCGGTTACCTCAAAGTATAATTTGACGAAATCACTGGTTATCTCCTTTTGCTCGACTTTCAGCCTGACAAAACCTTCGGCAGTAAATTTTACTCCATTATGGATCAGGTTTTTGAGGATCTGTTTGAGCCGCATCCGGTCGGCAATCAATAGGTCGGGTAAATTGGGTTCAATTTCAAAAATGAGCTCAATGCCTTTTTCAATCGCGCCCGGCCCGAACATTTTGCGGAGGTTTTCAAATAACTGCCTCGGGTCAAACGGCTGGGGATCCAGTACCACGTGCCGGGAGTTGATCTTGTTGAAATCGAGCACGTCGTTCACGACGGTCATCATGTGGTCTGCGGAGTATTTGAGCGTGTGCAGCAGCTCGCCCGACCTTGGCTCGCTTCGATTTTCTTCCTGCATCATCAAATGCACGATCCCGACGATTCCATTCAATGGTGTCCGGATCTCGTGGCTCATCAGCGACAGAAAATTTGACTTGGCGCGCGTGGCATTCTCGGCAATATGCTTTTGCTGGGCAAGTGCCTCATTCTGCTGCTGTAATGTGTACCGAAAGTAAAATTCCGCCTTATCCTTGTTGTATCTCAACTTCACGATCACGGGGAATATGCAATTCGCAACCAGCACAAATACCCCGCCCTGCTCGAAAAACAGCGTCAGAGAAGTGTCGCTTGCGAAGTGGATCGACAAGGGATAAAGCACCAGCGGCAACACTGAGGCGACGAGCGCATATCTGAATTCCCAACGCAGTATCATACCCGCAAATATGATCGCCAATGTAAGATTAAGCGACGATTGCACGTAAGAAAGATGCGGGAGTGAAAGCAGATAAGAATAGAAAAATATCAGCGTAACGTGCGCTGCAAAACTCATTTGGTGCCCGGTAATCACTTTTTTATAATTCAAAAAAAGGTAGAGCAGCAGGAATAGTCCGGAGAAGAGATGGGTGGTGAACAGGGTATAAAAAAAAGGGTCGCCGGAGAGGTAGAAGGCAACTGACGAGATCGGGTTACAAAAGAGGAAGACAATGCAATAGAGCCGGTTAGTAAGCTGTGACTTTCGCTCACTTTCTTCCGACCAAAGCTTTTCGAAAGCTTCTGCGTATTGGATACTTTTCAAGAGTGGAGTTTTTATAACGTTGGTAATCGTAAGATAAAGATATAGAACCTGGTCTGATCTTCAACAACGCATAAATGCCTATTTATCAAACGCTGCGCATTTTTTGAAGCACGACGGGGCGTGGCACAGTATTATTCAGGAAAGCTCCCTGTAAACCAGACGCCCTAATTATGAACAGATCATTTTATCAGATTTTTTGGATTCTTACCCTTTTCACAATTGCTTCTTGTGATGACGATAAAGGCGATACCAACAGCGTGGTCGCGGAGGCGGATCGTGAGTTTGTGATGAATGCGGCGGACGAGGGACTTTTCCAGATCAGCGCGGGGCAGGTGGCGCTGAATAACGGTGCATCAAAAAGGTATGCGGACTTTGGACAGCTGATGATCGATGGATACACCGCTTCAAACCGGGAATTGCAAGATTATGCTGCTTCCAAAAATCTGAACGTGCGAACAACCTTATCGGATACCCGGCAACAGACGCTTGATACGCTCTCGGGAAGAAAGGGAATGGAACTTGATACCGTGTACGCAACTGCAATGCTCGTTGCCCATTCCAATACTATTACCTATTTTGAAGCTCAGAAAGAAACGGTGACGGATGCACAATTGAGGACCTGGATCGAAAAGAAACTTCCCACTTTGCGGCAATATCTGGAACAGGCGAAAGTATTGAATGATACCTTACAGTAAATCAACTCAGAGGCGAGTAACCGTCATTGGTCAGAATATCGCGGCCATTGTATTGCTGAAATTTTTGAATGATCTCATCACTTTCAGCCCGGTTTTTTGGGTCTACGCTGATAATAATGCCTCCTTCCTTCACGCCCTCTTCGTAAGTATCTGAATGCGTGGCCGGGATTTTCGAACCGATGATCCCGCCCAGCGTGCGGCCTGTTAATGCGCCGGCAATACCCGCCATTACCGGACCGGCAATCGAAATCCCAAGTCCGGGCACAGCAACGAGGCCAAGCGAAACGAATAAACCAGTTAATGCGCCGGTTGTACCGCCGATCGTCTTACCGCGATCCTCTTCTGTCGGGGGTGTAGATTCAGGTTCAGAATGCTCGTTTGTGTCACTCAGGTGCTTATTCAAAGTTTCGTCGGACATCAGTACCGAAATTTCATCCTCCGAATAGCCCTTCTTCAAAAGTGCTTTGTATGCCTTATCCGCATCATCCCGGGTAAGGAACACTGCCGACACCATTCCCGGCGAATCGTATGCGTAGCTTGAAGATTCCATGACGGTTTTTGAAATGCCTTACGGCCGGTTATTTAATACGATTCGACATTTTCTTCCTTTTCCGAAGGTTTGATGATCATCCGCAGCGACTGGTCTTTGGTAAAATAAGCTACCATCCAGTTATATAGGGTTTTCATTCTGTTTCTGTGATTGATCAGCGAGATAAGGTGGATAAATAACCAGGCTAGCCAAGCGATCACACCTTTGAAATGAAGTTTTGGAGAAGGCATATCTACAACCGCTTTGGCGCGGCCGATGATCGCCATTGAACCTTTATCGTGATATGCGAATGCTTTGAGCGGCTCGTTTTTGACCTGCGCTTTGAAATTGCGGGCCAATGTTTTTCCCTGCTGAATTGCTACCTGTGCAACCTGCGGGTGCCCCTGCGGAAAATTCGCGTCAGTCAGTTGAAGACAAGCATCCCCTATTGCGTAAATATTATGGGTACTATTCACCAGGTTATACGCATTTACGAGCATTCTGCGTCCGCGTCCGTAGGCTTCGGCTGGTATCCCTTCGAACACAATCCCGGTAACGCCCGCAGCCCAGATCAGTGTTTTTGTGTCAATATAATCACCTTCGGTAAAGAAAACCTTATCATCGGTGAAGTCGACAACGTGGGTATTGAGCTTGATTTTCACGCCCAGTTTGGTCAGAGCCTCGTAGGTATCCTGCTGTGAGGCGACACTCATCGGCGACAGCAGCGAATCTCCCCCATCGACCAGATATATTTCACTGCCTTTACCAGCAAGCTGCGGATATTCTTTCCGCAGAATTCCGTTCCGCATTTCAGCAAACATCCCCGAGATCTCAACACCAGTAGGTCCGCCGCCTGCAACTACGACGGTAAGCAGCTTTTTAACCTCCGCCGGATCTTCGCAGATGGTAGCCTTTTCCATTTGCAGCAACATCTTATTCCGCATTCCGATCGCATCTTCGAGGGTTTTCATGGGCGTGGAATTGCGTTTCACATTTTCCATCCCAAAGAAATTACTCTCCGCGCCGGTCGCGAAAACAAGCTGATCGTATTCCAGCTCACCATTTGAAAGCACTACTTTGTTTGCCTCGGGCACTACTTTTAAAAGCTCACCCAGCCTGAAATGCAGGTTATCTTTTCCTGAAAATAATTTGCGAAACGGATAGCTGATACTGGAAGGCTCCAAGAAAGCCGTGGCAACCTGATATATCAATGGCGGAAAGAAGTTGTAGTTGTTCTTATCCACCAGGGTAACCTCAAAATTTCTGTCTTTGGCAAGGTCCAGCGCGAGGTTAACACCTGCGAATCCTCCTCCTATGATTACAATTCTCATACGTCCTTCTATTAGATCGGGGGTTATGATTTTAATAATTCAGGTTTAGGAGAGCTTCGTACATTAAATATGCCAAATAGCATGCCAACACGTACTTTACCCCGATTATGCGACAGAATCTGTCATTTTGCCGGATTTTTTGAGGTAACGAATGTAACCGTAGATTGCGCCTAAAATCACCACGACAACGATGAAAGCCGGCACGCGCGAATCAGGGTCCGGAATCAGTTGGGGATATTTGAAAATAAGGATCGCGAAAATCCCAAGCAGCCACACCAACAGGGTATTGTACTCTTTAAGTACCCACCTTTTATAATTAAACTGCATGCCGTCGAAAGCATTTGAAATTCCCCTGAAATTGATGAGCCAGCGATTCACCCGACTGCAATATGCATCGAACTGGGCGCCGAACTTATTCCGCAGAAAGTTTTCCTCCGCCAGTACGATCGCCTGATAAATAAAGAGAAACAGCGGCATCACCACCCCCACGTAGAACAACGAATTGGAAAGTATACCCACGCCAAGCAGCATCAGGATATTGCCCACATACAATGGATTGCGGCAATGATTGAATATACCCTCCGTAACAAGTTTTTCAGCATATACTTTTTTGTCTTTTCCCCCACGAATAATATAGGCGAGACCAATAGTAATACCCCGGATAATTTCTCCGGCAAAAGTCACAAGTAACCCGAGAATAATTGGATAGAGATAGTATTTTTCCCCGAAATGCTCCGGCTTGAAAAGCATCGGAGAGGGAACGAAAAGTAAGAGGTAGAGAAAAATGAACAGATTATTTCTGTACTTAAAAAAGAAATTCCCGATTGCGATCATGATTTTTTGTAAGCTATCATTCCTGAAAAATTATACCACTTAAAGAATATTTCGCAATCCGCGAAACCGGCCTCCTTCAACAGGAGCATGTTTTCAGATAACTTATATGGGATCAAAACGTTTTCGAGGGCTTCTCTTTTCTGTGAAATTTCGAGCTCACTGTAATGGTTTCGCCTTTTGTAGTTATAGTAATATTTGATGAAGTCGCGGTTGAATACCGAACTCTCTGAAAGCACTTTTTCAACCAGTAACAAAACACCTCCGGGATTCAAACCTTCATAAATATTACGCAAAAGCCGCTCGCGGTACAGCGGGCGGACGAACTGCATGGTAAGGCAGAGGATCACCACAGATGCATTCGAGATTGGAAGATCTTCCTGCTGCAAATCGGCGGAGCGCAGGTCGTAGGGACGCACAAAACCTGCTTCCTTGAATTTCAGGTCGCACTTTTCGAGCATTTCCGGGGATTCGTCAATGCCAATGAATTTTATATCTGAGGGAATTAATTTGTCTACTTCAATCAGTGTGGTACCGGTAGAGCATCCCAGATCGTACAGGTGCGAACCTTCTTTGACGTGATCAGCCGCAATTTCTGCGAGCATGCGCTGGGTTTCGTTGTAAAAAGGTACCGATCTGCTGACCATGTCGTCAAAGACTTTCACAACCGTAGTCCCGAATTTAAAATCGGAAGCTTTGGTTATTTCATCTTTAAAGACCTGATCCTGATTGGTGTTTCCAATATTCTCCATTTGTCAGTAAGGTTAAGATTACGTTCAGATTAATTCAAGCAATAGAATTTTTAATAAAAATCTAACCCAAATATCAGAACTTACTCCCTAAACTTTACTAGCAAGTGCAGAATCATGTAACAAACTTGGAGGAAAAATCGGCACCAAACCCTTTCAGGATGGTTTAATTCGCTGTGTGATTGTTCTCCCCGTCGCGATTTCAGTCCCTTTCAGCTCAATGTAAACTACGTTGGGAGACCAGAATGTACCTCCGTCAATGCGGATAAAAACCCGGCTCAGAATGCATTCTTTTTTGTTGATGCTGGTGTAAACGTGGTACTCATTTCGCGTATCTTTCCGCAGTGACAAAGGAAGTTTGTTATAAGCGACCGACCTCAGCTCGTAAGAAGAATTGCCTTTTTCCTTTACATTAATACCGTAAGCAAACTTTTTCTGGATGTAATTGAGCTCCTTACGGATCCCGCCGTCGGTATAACGGATCCAGAACATATTGACAGGATCTTTCGCGCTTAACTTTCCCTGTCCGTCAACATTAAGCTGGTAGCAGATCGTATTTTCGTTCGGGTCTCGCTGAATGTAGAACAGCAGGCCCGGGACATTTTTCGGAACAGGAAATTCGTCGGGATCGGCAAACTTACCATTTGGATTTTCAGCTAGTGAATATGTCCCTGAATACGAAGCCAGTATCAGGCCGAAGGCCATCAACAGTTTCATCACGTATTTCATTGTTGAGTATTTGTTTCAATAAATGGCCTGGGCGATCAGTTCGCGATCACATTCACCATGAAGAACAACATGATTAACAGCTTCCTGGTTTCCCGAAAACGGTCCGGAAGACTGAATTTTTAAGGTTGCCATGGCGGCTCCGAACTCCCCGGCCTCCTGCACATCCGCTCCTCTCACTTTCTTACTCAAATATCCTGCCATATAAGTGTCGCCGCAGCCCGTCGCATCTACGACAGCAGTAGGTGTATAAGCCGGGATCTGGTAAAAATGATCGTCTTTATAAACCAGCGAACCTTTGCTTCCCAGGGTGATAATCACTTCTTTCACGCCCATTCCTGCTAATATCCTTGCGCCTTCGCGCACATCGCTGGTCCCGGTCACCACTTCCATTTCAAACTCATTTGCTTTCAGAATTGAGACAAATGGTAATGCTTCCTTTTTATCCGCCCAGTCGGTATAGTAAACTTTTTTGTCTTTTACGTACCTTAAATAACCCTGAATATCGAGCGAAACTTCCCCTTTCGAAGCCAGGCTTTTCAACAGATCTAACTGAATATCGTCGGAAAGCAGCGGGCCGAGGTGGAAAATGCGGGACTGGATATCGGGCATTTGCGCAACTGTGAACGGAGCCGCTTTGTGCAACACATTCTGCTCACGGTGGTCCTGGTTGGCGCTGTAAATATTTTCGAAATAGACTGTATATGGACTTGGCTGAGAAAAGATCTCGATCTGCTCTTCGCGCAATGCTGCCAGAATATGGTTTTCCTGCTCCGCCAGCGCGGTTACCAGCATATAATTGATATCAAATTGCCGCAATGCTTTCGAAAAGTAGAACGAAGTTCCCCCCGGCATATAGTTGACAGACTGGGTCGTAACTACCTTATCGAGTGTAATGTGGCCGATCGTACAAATGTCGTACATGATAATTTTCATTTAATTTCACCAGGTCGCTTTCGTGCCTGACAAAAGTTTTACAACTAACCCAAACTCTTTAAAACTTCCGTAATGCGTGCAAAATCGGTGATCTCAGTAACACCTTCGGGCGTCGCCTGCTTTTCGCCGTTTTCCTCCCAGCCTTCCACATTCAACCAGATCGCCTGGCAGCCGAGTTGCCGAGCCGGTTGAATATCTTTTGAAAATGAATCTCCTACCACCACGCATTCCTCCGGCTCAAAACCAAGTGAATCAATCCCAAGCTGATAGATCTGCGGATCGGGCTTTCTGACACCCACAACAGCAGATTCAATCACATCCTGAAAACAACCGGCGATACCGAAATCAGCCAGGATATTGTTAATATTTCCGTAAAAATTGGAAACCATCACCAGCGGGTATTGCTTTGCCAGCGCTTCGAGTACCTGTTTTGCATTCGTTACCGTAGTGTGTGCGAATTGATTGCATTCTCTCGCAATAGCTTCAATTGCTGCATCGTCGACCGAATGTCCGTTTTCCTTCAAAAAGCTGAATTGTTCAGTCAGTTTAAGAAACAGTACGTCGTAAAAAACGTGGTGCGGCTGAACCAGCGGCTTGATCGCCAGCGCCCTTTCACCATACTTATAAGCTTCGCTAAATGCCTTTTTATCAACATTCACATTATTCCGCTGGTACGCTTCCCACAAAACATGCGCCCAATGCAAAGCATTGGTATCAATCGTACCGCCGTAATCAAATAGAATTCCTTTAATCATATTATATTTTTTCACTCACTTACAACCAGGATTTCCTTTTCTGTCTTCTTCTTACCACTCACCAGCGCCAGACCGATCATGATCCAAACTATTTCCCTGATTCTCATCACGATACCGATGAAAAGTCCGGGTGCGGAGGCGATTCCAACGCTGCGCAATGCGAGTATCAAACCGCCTTCGCGCGTGCCGAGCTGCATGGGGAAAAAGAATATCAGATTCGCAAAAAGCGATGAACCTGAACTCACGATCAGCGATTGCGAAAGGCTCATTTCCATGCCGATCGCGTGAGCTGTGAAGAATATTTCGAGACAACCTATTACTCTTGCTACAAATTCATAGAATAGGGAGGCGTAAAAAACGTCGCGCCGCTGGGCGTAAAGTATACGGATCTGATCATCGACCTCGTAAAGATTTTCACCGTTTTTAAGCGCGAATTCTTTTGCTTTCTTTCCAACGAAAGGCAGCTTCTCTAGCACACGGAACGAGCTTACTATCAAGCCTTTTTTGTATACATTAATAAACCAATATCCCAATATCAGACCGACTACCAGCAGAATACCGCAACCTGCAAGCATTACATCGCTCAAAGGAACGACGGCCACGATCAGTACAATGCTCGCGAGCCAGAAAAGCACGTGCGAAAACATGTGCATCAAACTGTAAAGCAATACCGAAGAAGTGGCTTTCTTCATTCCCAGCGCCGGTTTCAGTTCCAGGATCCGGTAAGGTTCCCCACCTAATGCGACAAATGGGGTAATGTAATTGATCGCGTAACCGGAAATAGTAAGCCGCAATACCGACCAGAATGAAAGGTTGGTTTCGGGTAACTGCGGTTCGCGAATGATCGCGCGGAATGCGAATGCATTTAATATGTAAATCAGCAGCCAGCTACCTATTACTGGCACAAACCAGATACCAGTCAGCTGGATATTTTCCCAGATCACGGTAACGCCTGTGCCATAGATCATATAGCCCAGTGACGCGACGCCGATTGCCAGAAAAAGTGCCTTATATGCTTTGGTATTCATTATTTTTCCCGCTGATAAGCTCCTGATGAAAATGCTTGCTCACCTTTTCCTGCCCATTGACCATATAAATAAGGATCGGGTTCAAGATGACTATGTCGAAGAAAAAGTAAATCCACGACTGGTCGATGAACAGCCAGAGGAACAGGAACAGCACGCGCGTATTGAACTGTACGATATTGGTATATTTCATCAAAGGCCGGTTTTGCGCCCTGAAATCTGTTACTAGTTTTTCAGGTAAACCGTTTCTGAACCTGTCGCGAACGAGCCAGAGCAGCTTTTGCAGATTTGGAGAAAACTGCTCCTGCATTTTGGTATAATTCAGGTAAAAACGCGCCACGAATTTCATCCCGAAATTGGAAGTCCAGCTCAGGCGATCGTACTCAGCTTGCAGCTCACGGCTGTTATCCAGCTCGCTGCCCGATGTTCCTTTGATAAAAAACAAATGCACATTCCGGTAATAGTCCGCCATCGCAGACTGCACCACGTGCGACGCGCCCGCTAAAACTCCCCAAACCCAGATCCAGGCTGTCCAGCCTTCGTTCATACCGCGGAGGCACAATGCAACGTGGATCGCGATGAACCAGAAATCGCCCGCAGCTCCGTCGAGAATACGCCCGAGCCGGCTTTTATCATTCGTCATCCTGGCCAGCTGCCCGTCGGCGCTATCGAGAGAATTGGCGAAAACAAGCGAAAGCATTCCGATCACATTGACCCAAAGTTCCTGGGAATAAAATAGGATACCCGCGCCCACGCCGAAGAAAATACTGACGATTGTAACCGGATTGGGCCGAATGCCGACTTTGGCGCAAAACAATGCGATCTGGTAGCCGATCGGCCGGTAAAACCAAATATCGATCTGCTCCTCGGTATCGCGGGATTTCAGTGAGTTTTGAAAGGCAGAATCGCTGGCTTCTGACTTCAATTCAGATTTTTCAGTAGTGGTGGTAGCCATTAATTATTGTTTGTAAATACTTCAAAAATCCGTCCGGCAATGTGCCCGGCTGCCTCGTCGCGGCAGGGTGCAAAGCTGGGCCAGTCGTTCAGGTCGATAAT
The DNA here is from genome assembly GCF_021390335.1 of Dyadobacter sp. CY343. GTDB lineage: Bacteria > Bacteroidota > Bacteroidia > Cytophagales > Spirosomataceae > Dyadobacter. The sequence continues at coordinate 242,436 of NZ_JAJUXK010000004.1, forward strand.
GCGGAAACTGCCGTCTTTCCCGACGATCGCGTCTCCTCCATAAATATCGATCCCGACAGCCAAAGCTGCTTCGTTCGATACCTGTTGCAGGTTGTTTGCGTCAAAAGCATAGTAAGCCGAGCTGCCGTTTATTTCCTGGTACTGCGTGTATTTGTGATGATTGTTGTCGTAAGGATAAAACCAGAAGAAAAAGTCAGTCCCGCGCACGCCGTAAAATTTGACCAGATCACCTACCAAATGCTCGGAAATAACTGCGTCGGGAATATCCCGCAATGCATATTCACGTAAAATACTCTTGGCTTCTTCGCGCGACGCGGCAAATGAAACGTCTTCCTTATGTATCGCGTGAAAGTCGCCGCGCTTGATCCAGTAACCTTTGCCTTTGATGGTATCGAAAACCGTTTCTTCCTGATAATCAGTCGGCACTATATGACTTTCTGCGACCGGGATGTTGTTTTCGTTCAATGCATTGGTCAGGTTGGTCCGGAAGCATTTTTCTATTCCAAATGCCGAATTAACTACCTGAATACCCTCACTTTCCAATTTTTGCAGTTTGGCAACCACCGTTTTTTGTCTCGCCATTGTGAATATCTTCGACTGCGGAACCTGCTCCATCGCCAGAAAATCATCCTCGCAGCAGATCGTGACGCGGCAGCCCAGCTTTTCAAGTGCTTTGGCCGTTAACGAAAAAATCGCGTCGTCGTTACCAATGTGGTTCGGTGAAAACTTTTTGTTACGGTGTACACCGAGTATTTCAAATTCATTCATACGCTGCCGGAAAACGCCCCGGTCTTTAATTAATTGGTGTCAGATTGTAATGCGTTTTTAGACCAGACTTTCCTGATTCAAAAACATTTCAGCCGTTTGTATATCGCTGATATGGTCAACATCCACAATCTTGGAAAATGGATAAGCTTGTAATTCAATTCCTTCGAGCAGCAACTCACGCTGGAAATTCCGCATGCGCGAAGTGCCGCTATTCACAGATTTCGCTAGCGTATTGATCGCTTTTTGACGCAAACAATAAATTCCACCCGAAACAAATTGCGTTTCCGGCTCTCTCGAATCTGTAAATGCAGTGATCTTACCTTCCTGGTCGGCACTTATGTACAGCGGACTTTCATCGTCGACAAAAGCAGTTACTGCCATTTGTCCGTCCAGTTGGGGGTTATTTTCAAATGCATCAATAAATGCACCGAATTCTTCTTCTTTAAAAACCGTATCTGTCGTAGTGAGGCAAACTGCTTCTGTTTCAGGATATTGGTTTAAAAGTTCAAATGCGCTGTGCAGCGAGCTGGGCGTGGATTTGATCAGGATATCGAGTGGTAATGTGCGGCGCAACGCATTCAAATGCGCTTCCAGCTCTGGTGAGTTTTCGTTGATTATGATCAAAATCCGCTCCGCCCGGTTCCGCATAAAAATACCGATCAGCCTGTCGATCATCATTTCCCCGGACAAGGTTACCATCGGCTTGGGAAGCTGAAAACCTTCCTTTGCCAGGCGTGAACCCTCTCCTGCTGCTATGATCGCATATTTCATAATTGGTGTCTTTTACTTTTATTATACTAAAAATCAAGCTTGAACCTCGCCCGCACGCCCCATTCCGAAACGGTTGGATTGTCGAGGTAAGTAAACCTTTTGACCAGGTCCACACGCAGCAGCTTGAATATATTCGCCACCCCGATGCTACCTTCAATGTAAGGCGCACGGGATAAAGTGTAGCTGATCGGCTTACCCTGCTCGTCTGTCGGGAAACGGTAGAGCGATGGGTTCAATGCAGGATTATTTTCGTCCCTCAAACCACCCATTAAACCTTTAAAACTCACTACTTCACGCAATTTCAGCTTTTTGAGAAGTGGTATCTTATTGAATACAAATCCATTCAGATAGTACTGCACATCCAGACTTGCGTAATGGTCGCTGACAAATTCGAGGAAGTTCATCAGGTTAAAGGAATTCAGCTGGTAGGCGTAAGATTGGTTGGCGCGGTGGATCGTCAGCAGCGGGAACAGCACATTTTTACCGAAAATATAACCACCTTCCGCAGTTACGTCGGCATATCCGAATTGCGACAGGTAAACCCTTTTCGCCACATTTCCGGAAATATTATGATAGCGGTTCTGACCTGCGAAAACGCCTTTTATACCTGCATTGTAGCGGGCTGTGAATACCGGGTAGCGATTGATGATCGGGGTACGGTACAATTTTCCCTGATAAAACTGTTCGTGTGGCGCATACCGCAATTCGAAATTCGCCTCGGTATTGTTCAGCAAGCCACGGTCCTGTAAGGTTCCGTCGCTGTCCAGGCTTTCGTAGCGCAATATCCCCGCCGCGCGCTGGCTCCATTGCGTGAAACCGAGCTTATAAGACAAATGGTTATCAAACTCCCTGACATATTCCAGTTTGTAAATGTCATTGTACAGCCACCGGTTATTATCGCCGCGCTTGAATGAAAGTAACAGGTTATCTTCCTGCACAAACTGCAATTCCTGGCCCGGAATCTTGGTATCGCGCTGGTAGCTCGCCCGGATGTAATTGAACGGGAAATGGTAGACCGACTTATTGTTGATCGAATAGGTACCTGCCACGAAGTATTTCCACTTTTCATCCTTAAAACCGTAAGCCGCGTAAGTTTCAAAATAAACGCGTTTGCTCAGCTCCTGGGTAGTTCTTCCTCCGAAACGCAATCTGAAACCTTCGACCGGATTGAAGCTGTAAAAGGTATTGAATGGTCCTATCTCCACTTTTCCGAACGATTTATAGCCTGCCAGGAAAAGCGTCGCAATATCCATGGTCCGGCGGAACGACGGAATGGTTTGCAGGGTATCTATATTTCTGTAAATGTCGAGTTCAATCGCGTCTAGCGGAATATGTCGCGCGTTGCCCCAGAACGATTCGCCGACTTTGATCTCAGGATTGTAAGCGATTTCTTCGTGCGGACCTTTGTAAATACTATCGGGGCGGGCCTGATTGATGGTGTAATTCTTGAAATTAACCACCCGCTGACCGTACAATCCGGCGCTTTTTTCACCCAATGCAAACTCCATCGCCAGACTGGTTTTGGAAGGATGATATCTTTCGTCGGCGCCTTTCTCAAATTCCAGGCTCGCTTCGAGGTCGCGCATGAAGTTGAGGTTAATGTCTTTATTAACAGTCAGATAAGCATTCTGCACACTGTATTTTCCATCGAGCGTCACAAACAGCTTTCCTTCAAAAAGCATATCTGTTTTATTTCTCGGAACAAAACCTAACTCGATCAACCAGGGATTATTGGTTTTAATGGTATCCCTGATAAAAAACTTGTAAAATGTCGGCGCCGTGTTCGCGATCGGGCTCAGGAGCAGGTTGGTAGCAATGGAAATGTCGTTGTCGTAGATATTGATATCTTCATACAACCTATTGAAATAAGAGCTTAAACCCTCATTATCAATGAATTTAGAATCAAATTCAGCACGACGGTTGGCAAGTACAATTTGTTTCTTTGTATTTGGATTTTTACGAAAATAAACCTGCGAAAGCTTTTCCTGAATGTAAGCCGGCAGCATATTCCTGCCGCCCATCGCGGTAGAATCCTGTGCCTTGAACAGAAACTGGTAATTCTTGAAAATGCGCTTGTCCTTGAACTCGTCTGAAAGATTGCTCAATGCGAGCGAGATCTTTTCGTACTGCTCATATTCAACAAATGCATTACCAGCCATTTTATTCTCATCCTTATGCGCAATTACCTCGCGGATCAGCTGCACAGCCGGGTTATCTTTGTTGCGGTAACGTCCTCGTCCTTTTACAGTTACCTCTTTCAGCATCGACGCATCCACCGACATTTTGATATCGATAACCTGCGAAACTCCCGCCGTAATTGGTTTTTCAACACTCAAATAACCTACATAAGTAAATCTGATCTTCGCGTGATCTTCCCGCAAAGTAAGTGCGTAGCGCCCGTCCACATCTGAGGCAGTCCCCATGGTAGTGCCGGGAATCAGTACAGACACAAAAGGCAGGGTCTCGCCGGTCTTCGCGTCGGTAACGGTACCTTTAATCGTAGTCGTATTTTGCGCCATGGCCGCTCCTGAGATAACCTGTACTATACAGATCAACAGTGCGATTTTTAACCATACCGACTTAATTATTGTTTTCATTTTGAAGGATCAAATACATAATGCTACCCGATCACAATCGCCCAAGTACCTGACTTACAGTCAGTAATTGCGATTATTAGATTCAAAAACCGATTAAATCGGGAGCAAAAATTAAAGCCACTTATTTTCTTTGTACCAGCTTAATGTCTCCGCAAGTCCTTGTCGCAGGTCATATTGCGGCTGGTAATGCAGATTGTTCCGGGCTGCGTCTATACTACAGTTCCAGTTAGAAGCCGTAAGCTCTTTTAGCTTCTCCCTGTTTAAGACAGGTGTTTTGGAGGAAAAGGAATAAATGATATCCAGCAGACCTGCCAGCCATTTTACCAGAATAATGGGCAGATGCGTCCGAAAAACGTTTTTCCCGCTGATCTCTTTGAACCTGTCAGCCAGTGCGTAACGGTCGTAAGCATTTCCATCTGAAATGTTGTACACTGTTACGTCTTTCTTATTTTCAGTGAGTGCGGATAAGGTAGCGGCGACGAGGTCTTTTACATACACAAAACTCAGTCGCTGCGGCTTGGTACCAATGTACGCATCGAGCCCGCCGGACAGTGTTTTGAACAACACAAAAAGATCTTTTTCACCGGGTCCGTAAACCGCCGTGGGTCTTATTATCGTAAGGGGCAATCCGCTGACATCTTCCAGATATTGCTCAGCCAGCAGCTTGCTTTTTCCATAATCGGTGACTGGTCCGGGCAGTGTACTTTCCGTGATCGGCTGCTGCTCCGAGTAACCTATTGGCCCTATTGCGGCCAGACTGCTCAGAAAAACGAATCTTTTCAACGGAATATCTGCTGACATCGCAGCCTGCGCCAGGTTGAGGGAATACTCGGCATTGACTAAATTATAAGCTGCCGCCGTTTTCTCCTTCGTAACTCCCGCCGCGTGGATAATGTATGTATAACCGCCCGCTTCGAGTAAATCCTTCAATTTTTCGCGGGAGCTGAAATCTGCATTCACAATCTGAAGCGCGGCCGGCTGTCCTGTTTTAGGATCTTTTGCCAGCTTTTTCAGAAATTCCAGGTCGCTGGTGGGACGCACGGCCGCATGTACTTCAATGCCTTTGCCCAGTGCCTCTTTCACCAGATGATACCCGATAAATCCGCTCGCCCCTGTTATGAATACCCGCTCCTTCATATCGGTTTTTCGTACAGTCTGTATTTTTTGTACAGCGTTCCGTTAATCTGCTCGATGGCGTGGTTGATCAGAAAATTATCTTCCAACATCCAGGAGCATTCCGCTTTTACGATTCCGCGCGCTCTTCCATTCTGGATAATGCGGCCGTAAAGACAAGCTTCAATGCCCATTTTCCTGAAATCCTCCACTACGCCGAGCGTCAGCACACGGAGGCCTTTTATATTTTTCTTGCCAAGTAGTAATTTAAAAATCCCTGTTGGCAGTAATCTTCCTCTCTTTATCTTAATCAGGATCTGGTTGATATCTGGAATACCTAATATGAATCCAACCAGCTTGTTATCTTTCTCGGCCACCAGACAGTAGTCGGCGTCGAGTACCATTTTAAGGTCTTTTGCCAGATAATTAAATTCGTTTTCGGTCATGGGAACGAACCCTAAGTTCTTGTCCCAGGCAGAATTATATACCTCGCGAATCTTGGCAACTTCTTCGTCGAATTTTTTAAGGTTAATCTTACGGATTACCACTCCGCTTCTCTGCAACCTGGCTTCCAACGCATCAACCAGCTTCACCGATCGTTCATTCACCGAAGCCTGAATAATTTCGTAGGCGAACAGGTCCGTATTTTTCACCAAACCGCTATTTTCAAGCAAAGTCTGATAATACGGTGCATTGTAAGGCATCATTGCAACCGGCGGGCGATCGAAACCTTCGATCAATAATCCGCAGGTATCATTGGTAGACAAGTTAACCGGGCCTCTTAATGTATCGGCGCCTTTTTCCTTTATCCATTTAGTAGCTTCTCCAATCAGCAGATCAACCGTTTCCTGGTCTTCAATTGTATCAAAAAAACCGAAAAAACCATCGTTCCGCTCGGTGAAAGCATTGTGGTTCGTATTTAAGATCGCTGCTACCCGGCCCACAATTTTGTCTCCATCATAAGCGAGCATCGGCTGCACCTGTGAATGTTCGTAAAATGGGTGTTTGCCCGGAGTCAGCATGTCCTTCTGAGCTATAAATAGTTCAGGGACGTAATTTTTATCGTTTTTATAGAGGTCGTGAGGGAAGTCAATAAATTTTTTGAGTTCCGAAGGAGAGTTTACATAGACGATTCGCTTCATAGTCTTTGTCTTTCAATAACACGCTCCGGACATACTTCGCGATATATGCGTGATATTTTGTCAACCGCTTCTTCGATCTGGCTAAAAGTATGCGTGGCCATCAATGAAAAGCGGATCAATGAATGCTCCGGACGTACACCAGGCGAAACGACAGGATTAACAAATACTCCTTCATCCTGCAAACGTTTTGTCATGATGAAAGTCTTTTCATTATCCCGGATATAAAGCGGCAGGATCGGACTCTCTGTTTGCCCCAGATCGAAACCATTAAACAAGAGTAACTCCTTGGCGTACCGGGTATTAGCCCAAAGTCGCTCCATGTGATGCGGTTCAGATTCAATGATATCCAGCGCAGCCAATGTGCTTCCTACCGAGGCCGGCGTCATACTTGCACTGAACATCAGCGAGCGGGCGCGGTGTTTCAGATAATCGATCGTAGCAGCGTCACCGGCAATAAATCCACCCAGCGAAGCCAGCGATTTACTGAAAGTCCCCATTACCAGATCAGTAATATCTGTCTGACCAAAATAGGAAGCAGTACCTGCACCTTTTTCACCGATCACTCCCAAACTATGCGCATCGTCAACAAGTACGGTTGCGTCAAATTCAGCGGCGATCTTATTCAATTCGGGAAGCTTCACAATATCTCCTTCCATACTGAAAATCCCGTCGGTAGCGATCAGCTTGTCGGCATCGTCAGGCAGGAGGCTGAGCTTCTTGCGAAGATCGTTCATGTCATTGTGTGCATACTTGATCACTTTCGAGAAAGAAAGCCGGCTGCCGTCGATGATCGATGCGTGATCGCTTTCATCGAGTACCAGGTAATCGTTACGTCCTGTAAGACAAGACAATGCACCCAGATTAGCCTGGTAGCCAGTACTGAAAAGTACCGCACCTTCCTTACCCGTATAAAGGGCAAGTCGCCTTTCCAGCTCTTCATGGATATCCAGCGTTCCGTTCAGGAAACGCGAACCTGCGCAGCCTGTGCCGTATTTCTGAGCAGCCTTTTGAGAAGCTTCGATGATGTAGGGATGAGATGTTAGTCCGAGGTAAGAATTGGAACCGAACATCAATACCGATTTTCCATTGATGATGACCTCTGTATCCTGTCCGGATTCAATTGGTCGGAAAAAAGGATAAAGACCTTTCGCCTTAATGGCTGCCGCGTCTTTGAATTCGGCAATTCGTTTATTTAGTTTTTTACCCATAAATAATTAATGTCAGAATCAACAGCTTCTTTCTTTCAAGGGTGCCGGAAGGCTTCAGGCTGTGGCCTGGGTTAATTGAAATCAGGCAAATTAATTGGTGTTGTAATGGTTGGTTTCCATAATTAGCATTGTTAAAGAGTGCGGCGCGACGGAAGAATTGATATGTCAACAATCTTGGCTTACGATTAAACCACTTACCTCTCCTTCTAGTTCACAAAACGCTCCTCTCTTTTTGTATTTTACCGTTAAAAACAAATTAAAATCTCTCAGCAATCTCAGCGTGCTTTATCCAACTAATTTTTTCATAACCGGGCATTACCACATTTTAAAGCACTTTTCCGATCACGATAACTTTTAAACAAAAATCCTGCTGGCACTGAATCCATTCGTAATGTGCTCAAAATCTTGGAGTAACCCCGAATAATCTGACCAGTATACGAAAAGGTAACTTCTCTTACAAAAGAGCATGCCATTTACGGCACCTCAATTTCATCAGACATATTGACCTTCGTTTTCAAATTTGTACTAAACGCTGATCAATATGGGCGGTGAGCCTATTTCTTCCTACTCTTAATTTACCGGCGGTTGACCACCGGGATAAATGACATCTACCTTCAAATAAATGTTTATTTTAAATATCCGTTTAATAGCAGGTCAAAAATTTAGTCTTCCAGGATCAGGTAATTGCAGATCATCGCTTTCACATGATCTTTGTGACTTTCGCTAAAAGCTTCAAACTCTGCCTCCGACATGTTAAAAATTTTCTGGTGCATTTCCTTCCCCAAGAACAGGAACTCGATGCAGCTTGTCATTAACGGGAGAATACTCTCAATGCGAATCGGTCGCAATTTCCCGGTCTCAATGCCCTCGTCGAGCTGCTGATTGAAAAGCGTTGATTTGAGCTGATGATACAACGCCGTTTTTACCAGCAACCTTTCCGGTTCCTTATGAATTTCGTTCATGATGAAAATAACCAGGTCTGGCTCCTGTTTCATCATTTGATAGTTGTTTTCAACCACCTCCGAAATTTTGGTTTTAATGTCAATAGGCTTGTTCAGGATGAGGATGATACTCTGGAAATACATCTCCATCAGATCTTTAAATATTTCCATAAACAACTTTTCCTTACTTCTGAAGTAATAGTTGGTTAAAGCAATATTCATATCTGCCTCTTTGGCAATATCACGGGAAGTTGTCCCGTCAAAACCCTTCTTAAGGAAAACCCGTTTCGCCGCCTCTCTGATTTTATCCTCGCTTTTTTCGCTTACGCACTTCACAATGTTCAATAGTTAGGTTGTAATGTTCTTAAAACAAGGTTTTACCAGGAATATGTTTCAAATGTCGGGAGCAAAGTTGAATTGTACAAGCGTATGAAATGAATATTTTAAACGATTGTTTAAAATATTCATTCAATTTTAGATTATCCGGAAAAAATACAAAGTAGCTTATTGCTTAATGGTGTTCCACTCGGCTACTCGGTCACCCTTTCTTTCAACCAGCCAAACGGTTGTTCGGGGGAATTTGCGGATCATTTTTTTGGTCTTTTCAATACCCGCTACACTGAATGCAGTTGCGAGCGCGTCGGAAATTGTACCGTTTGGACAAATTGCGGTGGTACGTACGTGAAAAAGCAGCCCGATGCCGGTTACCGGATCGACGATATGCGAATACCTCACTCCGTTGTATTCCATATACCTATATGTAGGGCCGGAGGTGGCCAGGGAAATGTTGGAAAGTTTGAGCGCTTTCAGGGAATCGCTTCCGTTTGAGATATTAATATTCCAACCGTCGGTGCCGGGAGGAGGATTTGTGAGGACGATTTTCCCGCCGGCGTCCATCATTGCGGACGTAATGCCCAGTTTTTTAACTTCTTTGATCGCCTCTTCGGCCGCAAATCCTTTTCCAAGGCCGCCAATATCCAGTCGCATTCCTTTCTGGGTCAGTAGCACACTGCTCGCTTTACGGTTCAGCTTCATTTTTGAATATCCCGTTTTCTGCATGGCGGCGGCAATTTCTTCTTTGGCCGGAAAAATTCCTTTCCGGGTTGCGTGTCGCCACATTTGCACGACCGGCCCGAGCGTTACGTCAAATGCACCCTGGGTTTTTTTACTCACTAATTGTGAAACAGCCAGAATATCGAAAAGATCTTTGCTGACAGGTACCCACTTTCCACTTCCCGACTGGGCCGAAAGCCGGTTGATTTCGCTGCCGTCGCGGTAATCGCTCATAATTTCGTTCAGCTCCTCTACCCTGCCAAAAGCTTTTGCAGCGGCAAGCTCAGCAATGGAATCGTTCGGGGCATATACCACCAATTTAAATGGAGAACCCATTAAGCCCTTCTCAAAACTATACCGTTTTTCCTGACCAAAAACTGAGTCAGATAGGCTGATAATCAGTATAAAAACCAGAATTAAACCATTTTTCATGCAGAAATTCATAAGTAATTAAACCGAAAATTACAGCATTTAGCCCATTTTTGAAGAGAAAACAGAGTTTCAAAGTGCTAACAAAATAAAAGGTACGAACCTCCCGGCTCGTACCTTTTATATTATTGCGGTATATCTGATCAGCTGTGGAAGTCAAAAAGACCGTCTCTGTCTGCATGCTGATGTTGTGAACTCATTGCGTCTTTTATCATCCCGACTCCGATAAAAGGCAGGGAAATGATCGTAGAAATGATCATCGCTATGAATAAAATAGTTGCAAAGAAAAACTTCCCACAATAATATATGATGTTTGATAGTACGTTCATGATCACAATATTTATTTGATACTTTTCCTTCTTAAAGTTAAATTAAATAATCGTGCCATTGAAATTATTGGTACGATTTTATCATTTTTTAAGAAGATTCTAATACTTCAAATGGGCATATACAGGAATTTGCACGTAAAATGTAGTATAAAGTAGAAGAAGTACTATAAGTAATATTGTATAATATTTACAAATAACCGCTTCTAACAACGTATATAGCCTAATATGGATTTGTCGGAATAGCTTCGGCTTCGAATCACCTTAAACTTCTATATTGCAACCTTACTATTTCCTGACCAGTACTATATGAAGCGCAGAACATTTATCCATCTTACATCTATTGCCGGACTTTCCGGGATCTCTTTGTCTTTCACGGAATGCACGCCGCGGGAACAGCAGGCCGGCGAGGATAATACGAGATCAAATCTGGAAGAAATGACGGTGCCCGAGATGCAACGGTTGATGGGTCAGGGAAAGCTCACTTCGCGAAAGCTCACTCAATTCTACCTGGACCAGATCAGGACGATTGATGAAAACGGACCGGCCTTGAAATCTGTGATAGAGCTTAATCCCGACGCGCTGGCAATTGCCGACGCAATGGACCGTGACCGCAAGAATGGGAAAGTCCGGGGAAATATGCACGGCATTCCGGTGCTGATAAAAGACAATATCAATACAGCCGACAAAATGCAGACTACCGCCGGGTCGCTTGCATTGGAAGGAAATATTGCCGCTGCCGACGCATTCATTGTCAAGCGCCTACGTGACGCCGGCGCAGTGATTTTGGGCAAAACCAATTTGAGCGAGTGGGCCAACTTTCGCTCTTCACGCTCGTCAAGCGGATGGAGCAGCCGGGGCGGACAAACCAAAAATCCTTACGTGATCGACCGCTCCCCGTGCGGATCAAGCTCTGGCTCGGGTGTGGCGGTATCTGCAAATCTTTGCGCAGTGGCGGTAGGCACCGAGACAAACGGATCAATTGCGTGTCCATCTTCGATGAATGGCGTTGTGGGTATCAAGCCGACGGTCGGACTTGTGAGTCGGTCTGGAATTATCCCAATTTCAAAGACCCAGGATACCGCCGGCCCAATTGGCAGGACAGTTAGCGACGCAGCTGCATTGCTGGGCGCGCTGGCGGGCGTTGACCCAAATGATCCGGGCAGACATACCAGCGAAACCGCATTCCCTGCCGACTACACGAAATTCCTGAGCGCCGATGGGTTGAAAGGAAAACGGGTCGGAGTTGAAAAAACTTTTCTGGATAAACATGAAGGTGTAGATAACCTGATCAGCAAAGCGCTGGCGCATTTGCGTAGCCAGGGAGCGGTGATCGTTGAAGTTGATTTTATGGAAACGCAGGACGTCGATGGAGCGGAATCGACTTTACTTCAGTTTGAGTTTAAAGACGGGATCAATAAGTATTTGGCGGGTTCCAATGCAAAAGTCAAGTCACTGGAAGCGCTGATCGCATTTAACAAGACAAATGAGGCGGAAGTAATGCCGTTTTTTAAGCAGGAGCTTTTTGAAAGTTCGCAGGCAAAAGGAGATTTGAATAGTAAGGAATACAAGGCTGCATTGGAAAAAATAAATAAAGTAGCCGGTTTACTGGAAAAGGAATTTGAGAAAAATAACCTCGACGCACTCTGCGGACCGGCTACCGGCGCTGCGTGGTGCATTGATCCTGTAAATGGTGATTTCTGGACGGGTTATGGTTCCTACGGCCCAGCCGCTATTTCTGGATTTCCATCTATTACTGTCCCAATGGGCAATTTGAATGATCTTCCGGTAGGTTTATCGTTTCTTGGAAAACCATTCAGCGAGCCGGAGCTGATCGGTATTGCTTATGCTTATGAACAGGTTTCTAAACACAGAGTAGCACCTAAATTTCTTCCCTCGATAGGCAAAAATTGACTTTTGCATATAATAAATAGTAGCAGGCGCGCCGAAAGTTCTTTTTATCCTGAATAGAATCAATCAATTTCATGGATAGAAGAGAGTTTGTCAAAAATAGTGCACTTGCTATTTGTTCGATGCCGGTAGTCGCCCCGGCTTTTATTTCAACAAAAAATACCGCGGACAAAATGCCGCCCTGGCTGGCTGCAATGGCTAGCCGAACTGATAAAAGTATTGAGTCACTGCTGACTTTTCAGGTCAAGGACAAGAATAGCGAAGATCTGGGCGGGCTCAGGGATGGATTTGACCTATTGAACCCACACAGTACCTCTGCACTGATCCAATACGGAGCTTCCGGCCTTTTTTCACCTACTTCCAAGTACTACCGGTCGACCGAGCTGGTCGACAGTATGAACCTGGCGGCTCAATACCTGATCAAAACGCAGCACGAAGACGGTACGATCGACTTGCTTTCCACCAATTTCCACTCTACGCCGGACACCGGTTTTTTGGTCAAAAGACTGACAATGTCTTATGCATCAATCAAAAATTCGGGCACTCCGGGCGTCGAGAAATTACTCGAAAATCTGAAAACCTTCCTGATCCGGGGCGGCAATGCGTTGAGTGTGGGCGGAATACATACGCCCAATCACCGCTGGGTAGTTTGCGCCGCATTGACCAAGCTGAACGAACTTTGGCCAAACCCAAAATATGTGGCACGTATCGAGCAGTGGCTCGGCGAACATATTGATATTGACGCGGACGGACAGTATAATGAAAAAAGCACATTTATTTATTCTTCACTTTCCGACCGGATCCTGATCACCGTGGCGAAGGGAATGAATAAACCGGAGCTGCTGGATAATGTGCGCAAGAACCTGAATATGACGATGTATTATGTGCATCCGAACGGAGAAGTGGTCACCGACGCTTCGGGGCGGCAGGATAAGGCGGTAATTGGAACAATGGAAAACTACTATTATCCCTACCGGTACCTCGCTATTAAGGACAAAAACCCGCAATACGCTGCAATGTGCAGGATGATAGAAAAAACTGCCGGCGAGAAAACGGGCTCTTTTATCGACTATTTCCTCAATGATCCTTCACTTTGGGCAGAGTTGCCGGCTGAGAAGCCTTTTCCGATAAGCTATGTCAAAACGTTCCCGAATTCGGGTCTCGTGCGGATCCGGAGAAACAATCGTGATAGCACGCTGATCGCGAATAATCCGGTGTTTTTCACTTTCATGAAAGGCAATGCAGTTTTGCAGGGAGTGCGATTTGCCTCTTCGTTTTTTGGAAAAGGCCAGTTTCAATCTGAGAAAGTCAATGAAAAAGGAAATACCTGGGAATTGATCCAGAAACTCGACGGGCCCTACTATCAACCTTATCCAAAAGAATCGATCGCCCCTGACGGTGACTGGGAAAAAATGCCGAAAACCTACCGCCCGCAAAGTGAGATTCAGCTTTTGGAAACCAAAGTGACCATTTTGGAAACCGAAGACGGAATGGCGATTGAAATCACGACTAATGGAACAGAGCGCGTACCCGCTGCGCTTGAACTGATATTCCGACCGGGCGGCGAGTTGCAGGGAGTAACGAAGATCGAAAACACTAAAGATGCGTGGCTTCTTAAAGAGGGTACCGGAACTTATCGTTTCAACGATGATGTGATTTCGTTCGGGCCGGGGCTGGCTTTGCATAAAAATATTGCATTGAGGGGCGCACTTCCGATTATGGAAGCTCCTACCGTCTTCATCACAGGCTTTACCCCTTTCAAACATGTAATTCGTTTTAGGTAAATATCCCTTTTATTCACCTATTAAAAACCTGAAAAACAGCTACTTTATGTGATTGATATTCATTAAATTTGATTACGCCCCTCCGCTTTTTGATAAAGTCCCGGATTACAAAACGTCTGTCGCTATGCTGAAAAAGACTTCTATCCTATTCCTGGTGCTTTTTTCACAGGTTTGTCTGGCTAATCAGCTACTTATTCCGATGGATAAGTCACAAACCAATCACCTGAAAGCGTACGGACTTGCGTATATTTTGCTAAAAGGGGATATCGACGTAGAGTGGCTGCTGAATTATCGGGGAGGCAGTTTTAAAGTCCAGTACAGCAAGTCGATTGAGAACGAATGCAAGCTGCGGGCGATATCTTACGAGATCATTTCGGAAGCCGCAAGTACGCAGCTGATCAATGAGATCAGCAATCCGAATATCAATATGGATGTGGTCAAACTGCATAAGGCGGCCAGAATTGCGGTTTATTCGCCTATTAAGATCAGCCCCTCCGAGTTTGAAAATACCGACGCAGTTTTGCTGGTTTTAAAATATGCAGAGATTCCGTTTGATGTAATTTACGACGAAGAAATACTGAAAGGTGATTTGCCGAAGTATGACTGGCTGCATTTGCACCACGAAGATTTTACGGGGCAGTTTGGCAAAAACCTCCGGCGCACTTCCCAAGAAGATATTAAGGCACAGGAAGCGATCGCCAACCGGTTTGGCTACGCAAAAGTACCGCAGATGAAACTGGCAGTTGCCAAAGCGATCAAGGAGTTTTGTGCGGGCGGCGGTTTTCTATTCGCAATGTGCTCCGGCGCGGAGACTTTCGATATTGCGTTGGCGGCAGAGGGTATTGATATTGTCGATAACCTCGACGGCGACGGCATTGACCCGAATGCACAGTCGAAGCTGGATTTCGAGAAGACCTTTGCATTCCATAATTTCAAATTGCAGCTGGATGAATATGAGGGAATGAATTTTTCCGATATCAATTCTTCGGCGGGCAGGTACCGCGGCTGGGGCGATAGCGACGTGTATTTCTCGCTTTTTGATTTTTCGGCCAAATGGGATGTGATCCCGGCGATGCTGGTGCAAAACCATGAAAATCTGATCCGCGAGTTTTTTGGACAAACTACGGCATTCTCTAAAAACACTGTTAAGCCCAGCTCGCTGATCATGGGAACCAGCAGCTCGTCGGACCGGTATATTTACGGAGAACTCGGCCGGGGACAATGGACTTTCTACGGCGGCCACGACCCGGAGGGCCGCGGAGGCGGCGGCCGCAGAATGCCTACCGACTTGAATTTATACCCAAATTCGCCGGGTTATCGTTTGATTTTGAATAATGTACTGTTTCCTTCTGCGAGGAAGAAGAAAAGGAAAACGTGAGAAGTCTAGTAGCTGTTATTTCGCGTTTTGTTAGATTTGTAGAAACGACATACTATGCAAGCGACGATAACCGATATTAATCAACTCGACTTAGAGGGTACTTACACCTACGCTGATTATTTGAAATGGCGAATCAAGGAGCGGATTGAAATTATCAGAGGGAAGATTTTCAGGATGTCGCCGGCGCCGAATACCGCGCATCAACGCATTTCCACCCGGTTATTAGGCGCACTTTATATTCATTTCAAAGGTAGTAGCTGCGATTTGTTCAGTGCACCATTTGATGTCCGGCTGTTTGATACTAAAAGGTCTGACCTCTCAAATCAAGATATTTATACCGTAGTCCAACCTGATCTGTGCATTGTTTGTGACAGTAAAAAACTGGATAGCCGAGGTTGCATCGGCGCTCCTGACCTCATGATCGAAATTCTTTCACCAGGTAATTCTGAAAAGGAAATGAACAGTAAGTTCAAGCTATATCAGGATTGTGGTGTCCGTGAATACTGGATAGTCGATCCACAGAAAAGTGCAGTTTTGATATATGTTTTAAATGAGGAAAGTAAATATGTTGGTTTGCCGCCTGCAATGCATTCACTTAGCTCCACCATTTTCCCCGATCTTAAAATCGACCTCGAAGAAGTATTTCAATAGCTTTAAATCGTTTTGAGCCGGGCAGCTACTTTGCGGTCGATGCTATTCTTGCCAGTTTCATAACCTACCTGCCGCTCTACCAGATTGTTTTCCCCGTCAAGCAGGATCCAGACCGGAATGGATTGAAGGTTATATCTTTTGTCCAGCTTGATCCGCGAAGAATCAGCTAGTGCCAAAAATTGCGACCAGGGCATATTTTCCTTTTCCAATGCTTTTTGCCAGGCACTTTCGTCGTTGTCAATGGAGATACTGACGATATTCAGCTTGTCTTTGTATTTGCTTTCCAGCGTTTTAATCTGGGGAATTTCCTGCCGGCAAGGTCCGCACCAGCTGGCCCAGAAAACTACCAGTTTGTGTTTATTTTCCGGATTCAGAACCGCGGAAGTCAAGCCCTGATCCGGCTTTTTCAAGAGAATGTCTTTGGGGAAACCCGAGCCTTTATTGTTGAATTTCAGGTAAGATTTGATATCTAAATATGCCTGAGTAGTTTTCAATTCCTGATCAAATAATTCGGCTAATTCGGTCAGCTCTGACTCTGGCAGAACAGTTTTGCTCCACACAAGCTGACTCAACAAACCCATCGAACCCGGATATTTTTTGACCAAACCGGCATTGTACTTCTTATTCCCGTCTGTCTGCTCCGGTTTTGATTTGAAAGATAAATGCCTGAAAGCGACCTCAGTATCGACATTTAGCTTGTCGATTAACAGCAACACCTTTTCATTTTTATTGGGGACAAAATCCGGAGCAGCTTTGAAGTCCGTTTTTCCCCGCATCAGAAAAAAAGTGCTTTCCACCGTCTTGGAAAAGAATGGATTTTTGATCCCGATCAACTTGTATGGTTCTTTGGGATTGCCTGTTGCATAAAGAATACTTGATGGAAATGCACGGAATTCCTTCACCGGACTCATAGAAAAACTGAATTTCCCATCTTTCACAATTGCAGAGTCCTGGAAATTGCGGGTACTTACATTACCGAGATAGAGTTTTTTCCCTTCTAAAAATGAGTCGGAAGTATCGAGGTCGCCTGTGATTGTGACTTTGTCGTCAGTAGATTTGGCGCAACCTCCAAGGATGACGAGTGCAAGCAATAAAGCGAGTGACCACGATTTTGCGCGAGCGGAATTAGTTGATGATGTTTCCATTTGAGAAGCAGATTAAGGTGAATCAATCAAAGCAATACCTCTCAAATATAACAAAAGTTACAAAAAACAAACTTAATTTTATATAAAATAAAGTTATATATACGCGACAATTAGCTTACCTGCATATTCCGAGGCGCCCGGACCTCCTACTAATTCTTTCAATTTCAAATAATCCTGAACCTGCGTTTCATGTTTTGCTCCACCTGGCAGTATAGCGCGCAGCTCTTCTACGATCAGTTTTTCATTCAGATCCGACTGGATTAATTCCCGCACGACTTCTTTTTCCATGATCAGATTAACCAGTGAAATAAAGGGAACCCTGATCAATCGTTTAGCTATTGCGTACGAAAAGCCGCTTGTCTTGTAGCAAACCACCTCCGGTACCTGGAAAAGTGCCGTTTCTAATGTAGCTGTGCCCGAAGTTACCAAGGCAGCCGCAGCGACGTGAAGCAGATCGTAAGTACTTTCATACACAACTATCGATTTACCCGAAACATCCACATTTGCATACAGAGATTCGGGCAGGTTTTTTACACCAGCTATTACAAACTGATATTCAGGGAAATGCGGCTGGGCTTTCAGCATAATTTCCAGCATACTCACAATTTCCTGGTGCCGGCTGCCAGGCAATAATGCGATAACAGGCCGGTCTTCTTCCAGGTTATTCTTTTTTCTAAAATCAGGATCTGGAGTGAAGCTGGTAATTGCGTCCATCAGTGGATTACCCACGTAATCAACTTTGTAATCGAATTTTTTATAAAAATCGATCTCAAATGGAAAGATCACGAACATGTGATCCACATTCTGTTTGATTTTCCAGGCGCGTTTCTGGTTCCAGGCCCACACTTTCGGGGAGATATAATAGAAGACTTTGATGCCTTTCTGTTTGGCGAAGGCAGCGATGCGCAGGTTGAAGCCGGGGTAATCGATCAGGACCAATGCATCGGGCTGGTATTGGAGAATATCAGCTTTGCATTTTTTCAAAAACCCGGAAATCTTGTGGAGGTTCATCGCTACTTCCAGGAACCCCATGAAAGCAGTGTCTTTATAGTGGGTAACAAGGTCTAATCCTTCCGCCTGCATTAAATCTCCACCCCAACCCCGAAAAACAGCGTCTTCATCGTTTGCCCTAATCCCTTTGATAAGATTGGAACCGTGTAAGTCACCCGAACGCTCTCCGGCAATGAGATAGTATTTCATTCCCCGTAGTATTCGACAAAATTCTTGGGGGTCTCGATCAGTTTAATGTAATGCAGCCGGGAGTTTGGTGCTACATTCTCGATAGCAGGGGCAAGTATTTTCCAGATTTCAGTCACGAAAATTTCGCAGGAGGCCATTTTACCAGCCATGAAATCTACGTCCAGATTCAGGTTTTTATGATCTACTTTATCTACAATCTTTTCCTTCACGATATCACCGAGCACTTTCAGGTCGATCACGAATCCGGTGTCGGGGTCGGGCTTGCCTTTTACAGTAACAATCAGCTCAAAATTGTGCCCGTGCCAATTATTATTTGCACAAGGGCCAAATACCTCCTGGTTCTTCTCTTCTGACCATGCCGGATTAAAAAGCCGGTGAGCTGCGTTGAAATGCTCTTTTCTGGTTACGTAAATCATAAAACTTCTTTGCACTTGGGAAATCGGATGCAAAATTACATTTTGTATCCGTAGTTTTGCAGTTCAACAAGCGTATCAGTAAAAAGAATCCTTTTAACATACATTCTTCCCATGATTATCGTAACAGGAGCAGCCGGATTTATCGGTAGCGGATTGATAAGCCGCCTCAATCAGGACGGCTTTCAGAGCATTATTGCAGTGGATGATTTTTCAAAAATTGAAAAAGCAGAAAACCTGGAAGGTAAGACTATCAAGGAAAAAGTGGAGAGGGATTCGCTGTTTGAATGGATCGACGCGAACAGCCGTGATATTGAATTTATATTCCACATTGGCGCCCGCACGGATACGACGGAATTCGATAAGGAAATTTTCGATGAACTGAATGTAAACTACTCTAAATCGATCTGGGAGAAATGTGTAGCCTATCAAATTCCGCTGGTTTATGCTTCTTCGGCAGCCACTTACGGTTTGGGAGAAAATGGATACGATGATGATGAGACTACACTGGATCAACTGAAACCGCTGAATCCGTACGGAGATTCTAAAAATGAATTTGATATCTGGGCATTAAAGCAGGAAAAGAAGCCGTTTTTCTGGGCTGGACTGAAATTCTTCAACGTATACGGTCCAAACGAATACCACAAAGGCAGAATGGCTTCCGTAATATTCCACGCTTTCAACCAGATCAAAGCAACGGAGAAAATGAAACTTTTCCGTTCGCATAACCCGGAATTTAAGGATGGAGAGCAAATGCGCGATTTCATATACGTAAAAGATCTGATCGACGTCTGTATTTTCTTCATGCACCACCGCAAAAATTCAGGTATTTACAACCTAGGGAGCGGACAGGCGCGTACTTTCAAAGACCTGGTGACCAACACGTTCGTCGCGATGGACAAGACACCGGACATTTCGTATATCGATACGCCGGAAGATATCCGCGACAAGTACCAGTATTTCACTGAAGCAAATATGAGCAAACTTCGCTCGATCGGTTACGATCGTCCATTCAGTACTTTGGAAGAAGGTGTTGCCGATTACGTGGAGAATTATCTTGCTTCCGGGAGCTATTTGTAGACCCCTAAATCCCCTGGACACCCCTAAATCCCCTGAAGGGGACTTGCAGATCGCAAAAGTCCCCTTCAGGGGATTTAGGGGTATAGCCGGGTAAGTCCACATTTTTGCGTATTTTTAACCCTTGATTAAACTCAATAACACTTCTCTGTGTTACCTAATTACCAAACACAGCGTGATAAATTTAAGACTATGAGCAAAGAAGATGAATTGTTGGAGGAAATCACCAGTTCGGAATATAAATATGGATTTGTAACTGATATTGAGGCGGATGAGGCTCCTCCGGGGCTCAATGATGATATCGTCAGGTTTATCTCAGCCAAAAAAAATGAACCGGAATGGATGCTTGCGTGGCGCTTGAAAGCTTATCATTTATGGCTCACAATGGCTGAACCCAAGTGGCCGAATGTTCATTATCCAAAAATCGATTTTCAGGCAATTAAATATTATTCGGCGCCTAAAAAGAAAAAACAAGTTGACAGTCTGGATGACATTGATCCGGAATTGCGCGACACTTTTGAACGTCTTGGAATCTCTCTCAACGAACAAAAACGACTTTCAGGTGTTTCGATTGCCGTCGATGCGGTAATGGATTCTGAATCGGTTTTTACAACTTTCAAAGAATCGCTGAAAGAAAAAGGAATTATTTTCTGCTCCATCAGCGAGGCCATTCGTGAACATCCGGCATTGGTTCAAAAATATTTGGGATCGGTTGTTCCGCCAAAAGACAATTATTATGCTGCATTGAATTCAGCTGTATTCTCCGATGGGTCATTTGTGTACATTCCAAAAGGTGTTCGCTGCCCGATGGAGCTTTCCACTTACTTCCGAATCAATGCGGCAGGAACTGGCCAGTTTGAACGTACGCTGATCATTGGTGACGATGATAGCCACGTGAGCTACCTCGAAGGCTGTACTGCTCCAATGCGGGACGAGAATCAGTTACACGCTGCGGTAGTTGAGATCTTTGCGCATGAAAATGCGAATGTAAAATACTCGACCGTTCAGAACTGGTACCCAGGCGATAAAGATGGAAAAGGCGGTATTTATAACTTCGTAACCAAACGCGGACTTTGCGACGGCCGCGGTTCTAAAATTTCCTGGACACAGGTTGAAACCGGTTCTGCAATTACCTGGAAATATCCATCTGTGATCCTGAAAGGTGATAATTCGATCGGCGAGTTCTATTCAGTAGCTGTGACCAACAATATGCAGCAGGCTGATACCGGTACTAAAATGATCCATATCGGAAAAAATACCAAAAGCCGGATCGTTTCAAAAGGTATATCTGCTGGTAAAAGTCAGAACTCTTACCGCGGATTGGTACAGGTTTTCAAAAGAGCTGAAAAAGCGCGTAACTTCTCGCAATGTGATTCCCTGTTGCTGGGTGACAAATGCGGCGCGCATACATTCCCCTATATTGAAGTCAACAATCCTTCGGCCACAGTAGAGCACGAAGCGACGACTTCGAAAATCGGTGAGGATATCCTTTTTTACTGTAATCAGCGCGGTATTCCTACCGAGCAGGCAGTTGCATTGATCGTTAACGGTTACGCCAAAGAAGTTCTCAACCAGCTTCCGATGGAGTTTGCAGTTGAAGCTCAAAAGCTACTGGAAATCAGCCTGGAAGGAAGTGTAGGGTAATCACAACATCCCGTAATTTCTGCATCAATACACAAGAAGCCTTTGATTTATCATAGGCTTTTTGTATTTTATTGACCTTTCTAAGTACAATACATCAACAAGTACCCTTTACATGACGCATGTTCCGCAACTAATTGTAGACCTCTCTCTAATACTCACGATGGCGGGTATCATTACCCTTATTTTCAAAAAGTTGAAGCAGCCAATCGTGTTGGGTTATATTTTGGCCGGATTACTTGTAGGTCCTAATTTTCACCTTTTCCCAACCATCACCGATATTAAAACCATCGAGATCTGGGCGGAGATCGGGGTGATTTTCTTGCTGTTCAATTTAGGTCTTGAGTTTAGTTTTAAAAAGCTCGTCAAAGTTGGGAACACAGCCGCTATAACCGGTCTGTTTGAGGTTACCATGATGCTCATCACCGGTTTTGTGACCGGCCAACTAATGGGATGGAGCAAGATAGACAGCCTTTTTCTGGGCGGTATTATTGCGATTTCGTCCACTACAATCATATTTCGCGCATTTGACGAACTGGGCATGAAAACCCAGAAGTTCACACGAGTCGTACTGGGTATCCTCGTAATTGAAGACCTCACAGCGGTATTGTTGATGGTTTTGCTATCTACATTGTCTATCAGTCAGCAATTCGCGGGCTACGAGCTTTTGCAATCCATATTAAAGCTCTTCTTCTTTCTTACGATCTGGTTTCTGGGCGGCATATTCGTTTTTCCTACGCTGCTAAGGAAGTATCGGAATTTAATGAATGATGAAAGTGTGTTGATTACCTCAGTGGCACTTTGCTTTGGAATGGTATTCCTGGTTACACAAGCCGGCTTTTCTGCCGCATTGGGTGCTTTTATAATGGGTTCAATATTAGCGGAAACTACACACGCGGAAAAGATCGAGCATTTGCTGAAACCTTTGAAAGATCTGTTTGGCGCGGTATTCTTTATATCTGTGGGAATGCTGATCAACCCGGGGCTGCTGGTTCAATACGCAATTCCTACGATGATTTTGGTTTTTGTAGTGATTTTGGGTAAAACCATGTTTGTCACGATGGGCGCTGTTATCTCGGGGCAGCCTCTCAAAAAGTCAATGCAATCGGGAATGAGCCTTTCTCAAATCGGCGAATTCTCCTTCATTATCGCGACGCTGGGCGTTTCACTTAACGTAACGAGCGACTTTCTCTACCCTATTGCGGTGGGCGTGTCGGTGATCACGACATTTACTACGCCTTATATGATGAGGGCCTCCGAGCCGTTTTACAACTGGTTCGAGCGGAAACTACCGGAAAAATGGAGGCACTATTTAAACCGATACAGTACAAGTACTGAAACGATCACGCAAACCACGCACTGGCAGGAAATATTGAAATCCTATGCCCAGACTGTTGTCTTAAACTCTGTGGTTGTGATCGGGATCGTTTTGGCCGCTTCCCGCCAGCTTGCCGATCAGCTGCATAGGCTGGTACCGGAAAATTACATTACCAATTCGGTACTTTTCGCGATTACTTTCCTACTGATTTCGCCTTTTCTGTGGGCTCTTATTTTCAAAAGATCTAACCGAAAAGCGTATTCTGCAATCTGGCTTAGCCGTAAATTCAGTCGCGGCCCGTTGCTATTGCTGGAACTGTCGCGCGTGCTTGTTGCTATTCTGCTAATGGGCTTTCTGCTGAGCTCGTTTTTTGCGACACCCACTGCACTGGCTATCGCCGGCGGCATTATGATGCTTGGTTTTGCTATATTTTACAGGAGGCTACAACTGTTTTATAGCAAAATTGAAGACCGGTTTTTGCAAAATCTCAATGCACGGCAATTGGAAGGCAGCGGAAAATCTAAAAGGATATTGCTTCCCTGGGACGCACATTTCGCCTTCCTGGAAGTTAGCGCCGATTCCAGTTTAATCGGCAAAACATTGCAGGAGCTAAAAATCAGGGAAAATTTCGGTATCAATGTGGTGTTGATCGAAAGAGGTAGCAAAACGATCTATTTACCCAAACCCACCGAAGTCCTATATCCCTGCGACCGCATTGAGGTAATCGGGACGGATGATCAGCTTGATATGTTCCGCGGACATGTGGAAATCAGTACAAGCGGAGATGTTTACCTGGCGAATGAAGATACTATTGTATTGGAGCGGATCGAGGTAAAAAATGAGTATAATATCAGGGGAAAAAATATCAGAAACAGCGGGATACGTGAAAAAACCCGGGGCATGATCGTCGGTTTGGAACGAAATGGCGAGCGAATTCTAAACCCGGATTCGTCAATGATCATTGAAAATCAGGATGTACTCTGGATCGCCGGAGACCGCGAACTGATCAAAGAATTTGTAAACACCAAAAGCAGCAGCGAGGAAACAATATCACCCGTTATTTCCTGAGCAAACCTTGCAGTCCGCCGGTATGAACAGCCACTATTGTTGAACCTTCCGAGAAATGTCCTTTGCGGATCATATCAAAGAGTCCGTAGAACATTTTGCCAGTATACACCTGCTCCAATTGAATCCCGAATCTGGCTTTGAAATCGGCAATAAAACCAAGCAGTTCGGCATTGTATTTAGCATAACCTCCAAAATGGTACCCAGTTTGCAAATCCAATGTCCCCGTTTTTGCTATTTCCCGAGTCAGATCCAGAATATCGGCTTTCAGAAAGTCGCCTCCTTTTAAAGCTGAAAATGCCACTACATCCGCACCGGCTGATAGTAGCCCAGCCGCAGTACCACCCGTACCTGCTGCTACGCAATAATAAACGGCCACTGTCGGCAACTGTTCTTCTACCTCTGCCACTAATTCGGCAACTCCCGGCAGCGCCAACGTGGTTGTTCCGCCTTCCGGGACGATATAGGGAGCTCCAAACCTGCTTTCAAGCGCAGACAAATATTCGGCAGAATCCCTTAACCTATATTCTTCGCGTGAAACGAAATGCAGCTCCATTCCTTTTTGTCTGCAAAATTGCAAAGTCGCGCTTTCTTCCTCCGGCTTCTCGCCTCTTACTATACCTATTGTTTTTAACCCCAATTCCTTCCCCGCAGCCGCGAGCGCATATAAATGGTTCGAATAAGCGCCGCCAAATGTGAGTACCGTGTCCTTTTCACATACCAAAACATCCTGCAATACATATTTTAGCTTCCTCCATTTGTTGCCGGATACCTCCGGGTGAATCAGGTCGTCGCGTTTTACAAAGAGGCGCACAGCTGCTTTTTCAAACAAATGATCGTGCAGTTCCTGCAAAGGCGTGGGCGGAGAAGGAAGAAGTAAATCCACTAAAATTGGTAATTTTGTTGCTTTCCAATCGAATGCAAATGTCCGAAGACCTTATTGAAACTACGTCAGACGAAGATGACCTTTTTGAACATTACCGGATTGTAGCCGACAAAGGTCAGGGTTTGATCAGGCTTGACAAATATCTGAGCCTTCATGTCGCAAATGCATCCAGGACAAAAATACAAAATGGGATCGAAGCGGAAGCTGTCAGGGTAAACGGACTTCCTACCAAAGCGAGTTACAAAGTCAAGCCACTGGATATAGTTACGCTCGCGCTACCTCAGCCGCCGCGCGACACGGAGATTCTACCTGAAAATCTTCCATTGAATATCATTTACGAAGACGACGTACTGCTGATTGTAAATAAGCCAACCGGAATGGTCGTGCATCCAGCCTTTGGCAACTGGACAGGGACATTGATCAACGGGTTGGTCTACCATTTTCAACAACTGCCTACCGGCCGTAACGGCGAAGGAAGGCCGGGGCTGGTTCACAGGATCGATAAGGATACGTCTGGGTTGCTGGTGATTGCGAAAACGGAATTTGCTATGTCGTTTCTGGCGAAGCAATTCTCGGATCATACTATCGAGCGAACTTACTACGCGCTGATCTGGGGCGAGCCCAAGGAGCCGGAAGGTACTATCGCCAGCTTCATTGGCCGCAGCGCCCGCGACAGGCGCGTGATGGACGTATTGCCTGAGGGCACCCATGGAAAGCACGCTGTAACCCATTATCAGGTTATAAAAAGCCTGCGTTATGTGTCGTTGATCAAATGTAACCTGGAAACGGGGCGGACGCACCAGATTCGGGTTCATATGCAGCATCTTGGCCACCCTATTTTCAATGATCCGACTTATGGGGGAAATAAAATTCTGCGGAGTGTATCCAGTGGAAATTATAAGAATATGGTCGAAAGTTGCTTTGAGCTGCTGCCCGGCCAGGCATTGCACGCTAAGTCGCTCGGCTTTATTCACCCAACTTCCAGACAGTGGGTGCAGTTCGACTCTGAGCTGCCCGAGAATTTTCAGGCAATTGTCGAAAAATGGGAAAACTATTTAAACTACACCTAGAAACAGGTAAATTATTGATTCGAAGTTGTTTTTAATAAAAAGCGATATAATATGACGGTATCAACCAGGCACGGAAGGGAAGATGATATTCCAGCAATTTTTGAATTGGTAAAAGAATTAGCAGTCTACGAAAGGGCACTCAACCAGGTCTCTAACAACGTGGAAAAAATGACCCGGGACTATCACGAAAAATTGTATGATTTTTTTGTAGCCGAATCCGATTCCAAAATCATTGGCTTATCTCTGTACTATTTCCGCTATTCCACCTGGAAAGGCAAGCGGTTGTATATGGAGGATATCATTGTAACAGAGTCAATGCGCGGAAACGGAATCGGTAAGATTTTGTTCGACGCTACTGTGAGTGCTGCCAAAGAAACAGGTTGCACCGGAATGCTTTGGCAGGTTCTGGATTGGAATACCTCGGCAGTAGGCTTCTACCGCAAGTATGGTACCAACTTCGACAATGAATGGATCAATTGCAGTCTGGATTTCTGACAGGCTACGCTTTTCATTTGAAGAAAAATCCTATTTAAGCAAATCGGGCCGCCGCTCTCTGGTTCTCTTGACAGCCTGCTCGTAACGCCATTCTTCAATTTTGGCTTCATGTCCTGACATGAGAATGTCAGGCACTTTGCTGCCCTCGTAATCTGCGGGCCGGGTGTAAACAGGCGGTGCGAGTAAATTATCCTGAAAAGAATCTGTTAGCGCAGAAGTTTCATCATTCAACACGCCTGGTAATAGTCTGATAATCGCGTCAGCGAGCACAGCCGCGGCTAATTCACCGCCAGAAAGCACATAATCCCCGATACTAATTTCTTTCGTAACAAAAAGATCCCTCACCCGCTGGTCTACACCTTTGTAATGTCCGCAAAGCAGGATCAGATTACCTTTTAATGAAAGCTGGTTTACCGCACGTTGCTGCAAGAGTTCCCCGTCCGGAGTCAGATAGATGATCTCGTCATAGTTTCTGTCCGCTTGCAGCGCCTGAATGCATCGCGCGATGGGCTCGATCTGCATCACCATTCCAGCTCCGCCACCGAATGCGTAGTCGTCGATCGTACGATGTTTGTTCGTAGAATAATCTCGAATATCGTGCACATTCACTTCCACAAAACCACCTTGTTGCGCTCTTTTTAGGATAGAATGCGCAAAAAAGCTTTCAAGCAGGTTGGGGACACAAGTTAATATATCAATCCGCATCGTCAGGTGTATTAGCTGCTGAATCCTTGTCCAGATATACATCCAGCAAGCCTTCGGGCAGGTTAACCAGCAATTGCTTGTTCAGTTTGTCCGCCTTTAAAACGATCTCCACCGCGGTCGGAATCAGTATTTCAGTACCTTGATAATCCATCGCGATCAAGTCTTGTCCGTTCAGCGAATATACTTCGCGGATAATGCCAAGTTCACCGATAGTCTGATCCACGACTGTATACCCTTTGATCTCGTGGTAATAGAAATCTTCCTCACCAAGTGGTTCCAGGTTTTCCAGCGGCAGATAGAGCGAACTTCCTACCAAAGCCTGAGCCTTCGCCATTGTATCGACATCTTCAAAAGAAACAATAGCATTGCTTTGCTTCTGAAGGTTGATATCCTGGATAAAGTATGGAACCAGCTCTCCTTTTATTTCGACATAAACAGATTCCAGTCCATCATAATCATCGGGATAATCCACATCCAGAAAAATGACTACGTTACCCGCCGTGCCGTGGGTCCTGACGATATATCCCAGTAAAAAACAATTATCCTGTGTCATGGATAATAAAGAAATAAGGATGAATATAAAAAAGTATGAGTCTGCACGGAATTACCGACAGACCCATCAAAAGCATTGAAGCAATAATTATTCCGCAGATTTTTCCGGAGTTGTAGCAGCAGGTGCTTCGGTTTCGGTTGCAGCTTCGGGTGCTGTTTCAGCTTCGGGTGCTGTTTCAGCTTCCGTTGCAGTTTCAACTTCCGGTGCAGTTTCAGTTGCGTCAGAAACTTCTCCTGCAACTTCGTCCTGTACTTCTTCAACCTCTTCAACTTCACTAACCGGCTCAACAGGAGGCGCATTTTTCTTAGCGATCGCTTCTGCACGAGTTTGGCTCACTTTACGTTCTGCATCAAGTTTCGCCTGCTTTTCAGCATTTTGTTTTTGAGACATCGTATCAGCCGCAGTAGCTTTGCGATCTGTTTTTGAGCCCTTCCACTCTTCGAAACGTGTATCTGCAACTTCCTGTGTGATTGCACCTTTCAACACACCAACTTGCAAGTGCTTACGTAACAAAACACCTTCGTGTTGCAAAATTGAACGTGCTGTGTCAGTTGGCTGAGCTCCTTTCAAAAGCCAGTCAACCGCCTTGCCTGATTCCAAAACGATGGAAGCAGGATTTGTACCTGGGTTGTAGATACCCAATTTTTCGATGAAGCGACCATCACGTGGTGCTCTGGCATCTGCTACTACGATATCGTAGATCGCTTTCTTTTTGCGTCCACGACGCGCTAACCTAATTTTAACTGCCATTTTGAATTTGTTATAGCGGGAACTCGTCCCTTGATTAAACAGGGTGCAAATGTAAGAAATTATCTCCGTTTTTAATATAGAGGCATAAAAAAAGGGAAGACATTGCTGTCTTCCCTTTGTATTTTTTCCTTCCGGACTACCTGCGGAAACCAGCAGGATATGTAGAGCGGATCGAGTTGTTTGGCAATATTTTGATTTCAACACGACGGTTAGACTGCAAGCCTTCCACTGTTGTATTCTCTGCGATCGGGCGATATTCACCGTAGTATTCAGCGATGATACGGCTTGGATCTGTCAGACCTGCACGAACCAGGAATCTTTTCGCTGCATCAACCCTGCGACGTGAAAGTGACACGTTATAGCTATCAGAAGCACGTGCATCTGTATGACCTACAAGTACGATACGGCAATTGGTACGCATGTTCAAGAGCTCAACTACTTTGCTCAATGTTTCTTTCGAAGGATTGCGGATGATTGCTTTGTCAGTGTCAAATTCGATGTTACTGAACAATGCTTCGCACTCGTCTTTCGGCAGGTTGTTTTTGATAGCGTCTCTGATGATCTTATCGATATCCAATGCAACACCACCACCTGAAACAATGCTACCAGCAGGAGTATTAGGTTCTTTATCAAACAAATCTGCTACACCGTCACCATCAGTATCTGTGTAAAGACGTGGATCAACCGGCTTAGGCATATTCGCTTTTGCAATTGAATCTGCATCTTCCATAGTTGGATTGTATGGAACAGGGATCAATTGCTGAGGATTAGCCCAACGTAGGTGGTAACGTCCGCTGGCTGCATCATATTTACCGCCTTTTGCTCTTACTGCATTTTTACCCAGTTTATAAGTTAATGCAAGAGAAAGCATTCCGTAAGCATCGTTTCTTGAATCTCCTTTTGCAAACGTCCAGATACCATCTTGTTTCACGTAATCACTCAGGCCACCAACAGTAGCATCAAGTTTTTCTGTATTAACGAAATTGTGGGTATAATCAAGACCAAGATCAAATCTAGGAGTCAGCTCATAATGCAAAGTAAAACCAGCTGGAACAACCCATTCACGAGTGTAGACAGAACCATTACGCTCCCATTTACCTGCTGTTTTAGAGCTGTTTTCTGTGTTGGTTGAGAAACTGCTTGAAACGCCGGTTGTGATGTTCGTGTAATCTACATCGGTGTGATAGTAGATGATACCTGCACCCAAGTGAGCGTCAAACTTCCATCTTCTCAGCTTGTTATAACCTAACAGAAGACGACTTACATTCATTGTACCATCAAGTGTTACCTGAACAAATGACGGGCTGTTGAATGTTGCGCTGTAAGTATGATTTGTGATAGAGCTCAGGTGATTGTCCTTAGCTCCCTGCAAACGTCCGTTATATCCGACAATCTGCACACCGAAGATCGGCGATAATTGCTTATTAATCGAAAGGCCCCAGCCACCGGTGAGTTCTTCTCTATCCCCGCGCTTGAAGCCACTGTATTGCGATAAATCTCCGAAGAATTTGGTAATCCCTCCGTATCCGGTAATGGACCAGGTATTCATTTTATTGGGTCCATCGTACGTTCGATTTTGAGCGAACGTATCCAAACTCAGCAGGGACAAACAAAGGAAAACAAAGTAAAGATTCTTTTTCTTCATGGGAAACACGCGTTATGTGATTCAATATTGCACTGTAAAATAAACTCAAAAACAAGAAAAAAGGGTAAGCCTATAAGCCGGATTCTGTTCCTTTTAAGCGTTTGACAACCCAAAAGACTCCTACCATTTATCCAGAATTCAGGTCACCCTGAATCTCTAACGATCTACCCGTGTCAGCGTTTCGAAAAACGGAAGCGAGTAGCCTCACTAACTAACACCTATTTGATCTTTCAGCCCGTAAGGTTTACCCTGCCCCGTCTGTCACCAGCCGGGCGGTGGGCTCTTACTCCACCGTTTCACCCTTACCTCGGTATATAAAAAACATGCCAAGGCGGTATCATTTCTGTGGCACTGGCTGTCAACAGGCCGTTTCCAATCTGTTGCCTTCCCGTTAGGAAGTACGGTACTCTGTGCTGCCCGGACTTTCCTCTTCGATAAAAATACCGCAGCGGTAGGACAGCTCACTCCTTTCCTCTGACCACAAAGCTAACAAATACTTTCTTTTGATTAGCAGTCAATATACTATAAAAAGTAAAAATTTATGGTACAGATACGCATTATTCCATTGGTTTTCTGTCAGATTCCCTTCATTCCGTCGACCTTCAAATTCACTTTTCCGTGTGCAAAAACGACTGAATATAAATGTTTTGGAGTAAGATAAACTTTGTCCGGCTGAATGTCCGAAAGCGTTCCTTTCAGTGTGACTCCGTCTGTAACCTTGTAGTTACCAAGCGCTTTCTGAATTGTCTTTTTCGCTTCGGTAATTTGGTCGCCTACCGGAAAAGTCATTTTCTTCTCCATCATCCTGCTGAACTGCCCCTGCAATAACCAGCCCGCCGTACGTACAATCGTATTTCTCGTTTCGAGGTCATAATCAAGACCTTTTAAAGACAACTGCTGAGTCAAAGGATCATAATAAGGTATGCCTTTTAGATAAATATAACCCGAAATGCTCCCGGCAAGCCCCGCTTTGATCACCAGCTTGTCATTCTGACCATACAATTCAACAGAAGTAACATTGACTTTGTATTGTCCACCTAGAAATGAAAAAGTTTCCCCGGCCATTTTCGCAGTAGCGAGCCGGCCCGCATCCTCATAGGAAACCAGACTAATTAACCCTACCTTAAAATCGTCCGTTACTTTTGGGGTTATCTGTAAGTCAGGCAGTTTTTGAACCGCAGTTACGGTTGGTTTGGTGGCCGAGGTGATTGTTTGGGTATATCCTTTGATACCAAGTACCGCCCGAATCACACCGTTTTTTGCCAGTAGCGGCGTCATTACCACGCTGGTTGGAACTACTACGAGCCAGGTATCATATTCTTCGGCAAGCATAACCGGCTGTCGCACAATGTTCCAGGCCAGTTCGGCATTCTTTTTCAGTTCAAGATTATTGGCTACTTCCTGGTCAATCGCCTCTGTGATCTTGTCAAAGTTTTTATTTAGCATCCGGCTCGCCATACTTTTAATAGGAATATTGAGGCCGGCAACCTTCACGCTCGGGTCGGAGATCCAATCATAACTATCTACGTAAGTTTCCGATTTAACCTGCCAATTTGGAGAAATACCGATCTTGGAAATCAGGCGAATACGGATTGAAAATTCAGTGTCTTTATAACCTGACATCGTGATACCCAGCGGACTGATTTTGTAGCCCGCACTAACCCAGATTTTTAACGGGACTTCAAAAAGAAAAGAAGAATCAATCGCCACTACACGGATCGGGCTGATCTTCCAAACCTTCGCTTTGAGGTTATCATTATCCTCGTCTTCATAACTGTTGTCCTCATAAATCAGCCCCTTGATTTTCGCATTGATCTGATTCTCAATTTCCTTCACCGATAATTCGATCGGCACATTCATCACCGACAAATGCTTCTCATTCTGAATTGCCTTATCGGAATACATATATTCTTCCATAGGTGCTTGAGGGGAGGTACTTTTAGGCCGGCACTGCCACTGGCTACAGACAATGGCTGCCAAACAAAAAACATATAATATCCTGGCCAGCAGGTTACTTGATTTTGACGAGGGTCGCACCGTATCCGAATTTGTCTTTTAACGCATCTTTAAAATAAGCCACATGCTTGTTCTTGCTCAACCGCCGGTGCAATTCATTTTTTAGCGCCCCGCTGCCCGCTCCGTGAATGAATGTAATTTCCTCCATTCCGTTTGCAATCGCATTTTCAAGATTTGCTTCAAATGCGCTAAGCTGGGTTTTTACAATATTTTCATTAGAAATCCCGGCGGTATCGATCACCAGCTTTTCAATATGCAGATCAACCACCTCATTCGGCTTTTCCAGTTTTACCGGCTCTGCCCCTGCTCCTCTCAGCATACTCTCTTTCAATGCAACCGAAAGTTCAGTGTCGGGCAGTACCGGTTCTTTTTTCAGATTTTCTTCGTCGAGCTGATAAATAAATGCTTCCTTTTCCAGTACAGGCGCTTTTCTCTTGCTTTTATAAAAAGATTGGGCGCGGCACTTTATTTTTTTGGTTAAAGATTGAGGCAACAAATGCTTTCCTTCCCTGAAATACAAAACATTCAGTTCAAAAACAGGCCACTCTTCAAAATCTTTCATCAAAACCTCCGCGAGTTTTTGCGACTGTCGCGGCTGCAATGTACCCGCGCCCAGCCCGGTTTGCACCTGATTTTGAATGGACGAAGCGGTGAAAGGCAGGATCCAGTCTGTATTGTTAATAATATGTACCGTCAGCGATTTATCATTAATTGATACAAAGGCGAGATAAATACCCTTTTCGGCAAAAGGTGCATTGCGCGGAACGATCACGTCCGACTTCGCTGTCACTTTCCCGGTATCCGGTCCCTTTTGCATCCGTTGCGACTCGACGGGCGAAATAGTAACTACCTCATTGCGCAGCACAGGAATCCTGAAACCATCTTCAATTTCAATTTCAACCACATTTCCAGGCAAAAAAGCATAGATAATGCCTTCCTCCCGCCCATGTAACAATCTTACTTTATCTCCAATATTCATATTTAAATGATTTATAAGCCAGTTCTTCCAGGCTGTCAAAAATAGAAAGGTTTGAGTCCCACACCATTTCTGCTGAATTGCAGTGCCGGAGCAGGTATCTTCAAAGAATTGGCCAGGAAGCCGATAGTACGAACAAATTTATTCTTTGTTTTGATCTTGGTCAGGTCAATATCCACTGACAAATAATATTGCCGGTAAGGCCGGTAGCCCATTTTCTTACTCTGGCCCACTTCCGCTGAAACCATATTATGAATCCCATAACCTACTGAAAAGCAAAGCCACTCTGGCCAGCTGCTACCCGGAAAAAACGATTTCGGACTCGCAGATAACCAATACGTTTGTCCATTATAATCTTTCAGCCACCGCTCCGACCAGCTTTTCCCAAGCAACTCAGGCCGCACCTTGGCAAGCGAAGTTGCGTGAAATGAAAACTTTGGATGAATGCGAACTTCATCCCACAATGCAACCTGCCCAAGGTACAATGCCGACCCGGCAATATTTCCGATCATATCACCCGGTGAAAACCCATAATCCGGGGAAAATCCATCTAAGATTTCAATAGGAGTTTGAAAAATAATCCCCGAAACTGCGCCGTAGATGAGCATTTGCTTCTTGGATATTCCGGTTTTCTTATAGAGCGCGGCCGTGTGTCGTGCGATCTGGAATGATGTGTAAACGTGCCCCATTTTGTCCATTTGAAGCCACTCGCGGGAATCGTCCTGGATTGTGAAGTTTGTTAATGGATGCTTGTACCAGGATTTACTTAATCCGTAGATCGTACCCAGGTACAATGCAGACTGGGCAGCGAAAATCCCGCGTAACATTGCGTAGTTCGGGGGTTTGATTTCTGCCGAATCAGCGTAAATACTAATTGAAACCGAATCTGCATCCTGCGCATACAGCGGTTGAAAAAAGCAGGTGAAAACGACGAGGAATACAGTTGCTAATGTTTTTGACTTTCCTGAAAATGAGCTTCTAATATCCGCCATGGTACTTTCTTAATCCCCATTCAGCGCCTAGCAGCAGTACCAGCAAGAAAAACAGCCATTTCATATAGATCAGCTCCACCATTTCTTCTGAACTGTCCAGACGATCAGCGGGGCGGTCGCTTTTCAATTTTTCAACATAAGAAGCCAGTGATGCGGGCGTTATCATTTCGCCACCCGAGCGGTCGGCCAGCTCGCGCAACATTCCAAAATCAGCAGTTGTATTATTCAATTCCAGATCCACGTTTTTAACAACAAACTGTCCCGCAGACTTTTCCTGACCCGCCCGGAGCGACGTAGAAGCCACATATCGGTACACACCTTCCTGCAAACCCGTGATACTAAACCTGGGCGATTCATTGGAATGCGTGTAGGTAAATTGTCTGGTTTTACCCTTTTCATCCGTAATATCGAGCTTCACTTCCTGTCCGTAAATCGGTTCGTAAATGTCGTTGTAGATTTCAGTCTGAAACGAAACCTGCTCTCCCGCTTCAAATTCATTATTAGTCGGGTAAACGCGGAACTTGCGTTTGTCTTCCCGTAGTGAAAGTACCTGGATCAGTTTCTGAAAAAGGTTATCTACCACCTCTTGCTTGTTCGTTTGCGCAAATTCCTCCTGCCGCCACTGCCACAATCCCTCTCCCGCCAATACAGCGATTTTATGGTCGCTGCTGGTATTTAAAACAAGCAAAGGCTTACTGGTATTCAGCGTGCCTACCTTTTGAAAAAGAATGGTTTCTGTGCCTGAAGACAAGTTATATTCCCCAAACGGAACAGAAAGTGGTGGCAGCCTTTCGAGTAATTTCAGACTTTCGGGATCAAAATTAAGTTGCTGGAATGCAGGATTAAATCGTGCGGTAACTTTATCCAGCTGATTGTTTGAAGTATTGATGATCAGTGAACGATTGAGCGAATTCGCCAGCGGCACCGCGGATTGGTTGCCCAGAATAAAGAACAAGGGTGTTTTAGCGTCGATAAACTTTTTGATCTGAGCATTACCCAGCCCAAGTACGTTTGGAATTTGATGCAAAATAACCAGATCATAAGGTTTCGTTGCTGCGGGAGGATTCGACGAAATAGAAAGGATATTCACATCCACCTCATAATTCTCATTCGCCTCGATCACACTTCTCAGACTTTTAATATCCGGGTGCGGTGCCAGCGCCATGAGCAGTATTTTCTGTTTTCCGTCAATAATATCAATGTACACATCCCGGCGGTTATTTCGCTTCGACGTTTCGCCGGATACCTGCCCTATTTCGAGGGTAAAATGCTGTACTCCTTTTTGATTAGAGGTAGCTTTGAAGTCAATCGCTTTGAAAAAATCTGCCCGGTCGATCGCCACAGTCTGGGTTTCCAGTACCCGCCCGTTTTGTTTGAGCGTCACCGTAGTGGCCTTACCCGCAAGCCCGTTCGCAGCAATTTCAGCCCGGATCGGGAATTCGTTCCCGAGGTACGCGATCCTGTTATTGACCACATCTTTAATGCGAATATCCAGATCAGGCACCGTGTCGCCCACTGCCAGCGGGCTTACCTTGAATGGAAAATTATTATAAGCCGGCGAAACGCCCTGGTTGACAATACCGTCGGAAACCAGGATCACGTCCGTGAGATTCCGGCCCTCAAAGTTGCTCCGGATGTTTTGGAGCATGCCGGTCAGGTCTGTTTTGTTTTTGTTAAATAGGATAGAATCCGGCTGAATTTTCCTGGACGCGCCGCCTAATGTTTCAATACTAACCTCAAAACCGGATGCATTCAGTTGCTCAGTAGCATTTGCTACCTCCTTCATTACCGACTTACCAAATTTCCCAACCGACTCCGAATCGTCAATAGCGAAAACGATCTTCGCTTTATCCACCGAAGTCTCCGTTTTGCGAACAAGCGGACTGAGCAGCAAAAAGCATATGATAGCAACGGTAATTCCGCGAAATGCAGCCAGAATATAATTCCACTTTTTACCCCAGGAAGCAGTCGGCTGATACAACAGAAAAGCGTACAAAAGCCCCGCTGCAACGCAGAAAATGAGAAACCAGTAAGGAGTTTGAAAGATCAGTTCGGACCGCATGTGCTCGGAGTCAATAGCTGGCAATGTTACAATATACAATGAAACAGCCAGCTATTCTACTAACGCAAAAAGACACTATGTTAACATACCACCATCAACCTGAATCACCTGGCCGGTAATGTACCTGGACAGATCTGAGGCCAGAAATACGCAGGCGTCAGCCACTTCCTCGGGCTGCCCGCCCCGCTTCATAGGGATCGATTGCTTCCATTCTTCCACTGCTTTCGACTCCACCGCGCCGGTCATTTCAGTTTCAATAAACCCGGGAGCTACTGCATTGGACCTGATATTCCGTGAGCCCAGTTCAAGCGCGATAGATTTGGTAAAACCGATAATACCTGCCTTGGAAGCCGCATAGTTGGATTGACCCGCATTTCCACTGATCCCAACTACGGAAGTGATATTGATAATTGACCCGCTTTTTGCACGGATCATACTTTTGGTAGCCGCCTTAGTTAGATTGAAGACAGATTTAAGGTTGATTCTGATTACCGTATCCCACTGCTCCTCGCTCATGCGCATCAACAATCCGTCTTTGGTAACCCCGGCATTATTAATCAGGACATCGAGCTTTCCGAAATCGGCGACTACATCGGTTACAAGCTGGTCAGCAGCCTGAAAATCAGACGCATCGGAACGGTAACCCTTTGCTTTTACACCAAAAGCTTCGAGCTCTTTGGTCAGCGCTTCGCCTTTTTCAACACTGGATAGGTAAGTAAATGCAACATCAGCTCCCTCCTGAGCCAGTCTCAAAGCAATGGCACGACCAATTCCTCGGGAAGCTCCGGTCACTAATGCAACCTTGTTTTCTACTATTTTCATAGATGATTTATAAATCTGTCAAAAAGAATAATGGTTGGCAAAAATAGGGTTTTAGATATTACTAAGTGAAAACCGCAGCTATTTTACTGAGAAAGCCAGGCATTGGACCGGCCGGGAACGACTATTTTCAAACCTTCTGAAATGGATAGCTGTTGTCTTTTCACAGTAATTAATTATTAAAAACTTCAACCATGTCAGAATCATCAAAAACTGCACTGATCACCGGCGGCTCAAAAGGAATAGGCTTCGGGATCGCTCAGGTACTTATTAAAGAAGGAATCAGGGTGGCCATAACCAGCCGCTCAAAAGAAAACGCAGACCAGGCTGCCGCCGAGCTGAACAAGATCAGCGAAGGTTTCGCGATCGGGATAGAATCGGATGTAAGAAGCTATGAATCGCAGCAAAAAGCGGTACAAACTGTGCTGGACCAATGGGGCCAGCTCGACTACTTCATCGCCAATGCCGGTGTAGGGCACTTTGCGCCAATTGAAGAACTTACCCCAGAGCAGTGGCAGGAAACGATTGATATCAACCTGACCGGTGTGTTTTTCAGTGCAAAAGCTTCACTAGCCGCATTAACGAGCACAAAAGGCTATTTTATTTCAATCGCGAGTTTGGCGGGTACCAACTTTTTTGAGAATGGAACAGCCTATAACGCAAGCAAATTTGGATTGGTAGGTTTCTCTCAGGCAATGATGCTGGACGTCAGAAAAGCGGGGATCAGAGTTACTACCATTATGCCGGGCTCGGTGGCGAGTGAGTTTAATAATCACCAGCCCTCTGAAAAAGATGCTTGGAAGATCCAGCCTGAGGATATCGGACAAATCATTTCCGATCTGATCAAATTGCCTGCAAGAACATTGCCGAGCAAAATTGAGGTGAGGCCGTCGATGCCTTCGAAGTAGGTCAGATTTTATACCATTTCGGATAAATCCAAACCGAGAACAGCATTCCGCCAGCGATTAAAAGCAGCAGCGGAATTTTATACAAAATCAATAAGGTCAGCCCGACGAATCCAAAGAGAAATACTTTCAGCGGATCTTCGGGCAGACCTTCTTTTTTGTAAAAAAACAGATGTATTATTGTTAAAATCGTCAGTCCCAGTAAGTACAGCTGGATCATTTCACTTACACTTAAAGCCGCATTCCGGATTGCTACAAGTGTTTCCGGCAAAATGATAATGGCATGAAACGCGACGATGCGCATAAACCTCCGCAAGGACGAAACCGGCATGCAGCGCCCCCAAAGGCACACTTCACTTTCCCATTTATAAAATTCCAGCGAGATCCCGAAGTTTAAAAGATAAGCCAGCGACAATCCGATACCCGGCAGCCGGAGATCGTAAATGTCAGTTGAATAGTACAGCATCGTGCCCGTAGCCACCAATACCGGCCCCAGTTTTCCTACCAGTAAGGTAATACCCCGCTCCCGGAACAGCCA
The DNA here is from genome assembly GCF_021390335.1 of Dyadobacter sp. CY343. GTDB lineage: Bacteria > Bacteroidota > Bacteroidia > Cytophagales > Spirosomataceae > Dyadobacter. The sequence continues at coordinate 280,779 of NZ_JAJUXK010000004.1, forward strand.
TTCAAACGACCAGTAGAGCCAGGAAGCGGGTCTGGGAAAAGGCCACTTAACACCCCCTACCCCTGATTTCATCACATAATTGACCGGATTTCGCAGCTGCCATTCCGCGACGCACAAGAGCAAAACAGTCAGCAACAGGTAGTAAATGAATATGGGCCAAATATTACGGGTAACTTTCTCAGATATCGCGATGAAAGTCAGATAAATACCATAATACAGAATGGGCTGCAAAAAAGCGAAACCCAAAAAGGAGAGTCTTTTAACCCGCATCAATGCAGGCCAGAGGCGCGCTTCATAGATGAATGTGTATTCAGGCAGTTTCCAGAGCTGAGACAAAAATTGCGCGCACAATAATGTATAAACCAGCCAGATGCACAGCAAATACAACATTCCATAAGAGCCGGTCAGAAAAAACAGGGCGAATGCGCGGTGCTCGGCGCCTCCCAGGAAACCGAACAGGATACCCAGCAAAACCAGGAACATGCCGGCCCGCCGGCTGAAAAATTCGTAGACCGTGGAACTCAGGAGCATTTTCATGAAAGAAAAAGCGGAACCAGTGTCTTATCGCGCAATGCAAAGCTTTGCGTGATTTCCAGACCCTCCTGCTGAAAAGGCTGGTGCGACGAAAGCAAAAATGTTACTCCGGCAGCATGATAAGTCCTGATTATACCGAACAATGCTGCCCGCGCGTGTTTGTCAATCGTAATCAGCGGCTCGTCGAGGATAATGATCTTTGGATTTCCCAGAAAAGCGACCGCCAGCGAAACCTTCTTGACCATTCCACTGGAACAGCTGCCAAAAGTATTTTTCAAATAATTGATACCTAATTGGGAAATCAGCTCTTCCGCCTGTCCTTTGGGTGCTCGCTTGGCTTCGGCGACAAATCTGATCAGATCTTCCGGCGTCAAAAAAGAAGGATACAATGGTTCCGCTTCACCTAGATTCAACTTCAACCGGTAACCGACCGGATGTTTTTTCAGATCAAATTGCCTATCGATCACTACCGAGCCTGTGAAAGGCAGCATACCAGATAATGTCCTGAAAAGCGTCGACTTACCCGCGCCATTTTCGCCCTGGATCCAGTAAATCCCGTGATGAATATGAAAATGTGGGATTGCAAGAATTTCCAGATCACCGTATCGCTGGTGAAGTTCGCGGATTTCCAGAACCATTTACAGTTGGGGTTGAAATGACTTGGTCTTGGGATCATAACCGAACTCATCGATCAGCTGCTGCAAGGCTACCGACTCTTCATATTTGTAAAGATCTTTGTCAAAAAGCGCATTGTGACCAGCGTTTTTCAGACTGATCCAACTGTGCGTTGCGTAAGGATCGTAATCAAAATGCACAAATGAATGGCCCAGGTTATTCATATCCGCAAACCATTTTACACCCACATCAAGCCTGTCGTAACTTCCAAATGCAGAGCCTTTTCCGACGGGCAATGTATCTTTTCTGGTCTTTTCAAGATCAATCATCGCAACATATTCGTTCAACCGGCATTCGGGAAGCGGCCAGGGCGCTGCCGGGTCCACTACTTCCGTATACGTCGAGGTGCGTGCCTGTGGATATTCCGCCGAAATTTTCATCAGCTCCTCATAACCGGGTTTATATTGCGTATAGACCTCCGAGTGGCACAAGCCGGCAGCAAATGCCGGACAGACCCAGCACTGTCCGATCCTGCCGATACCCGAAGCCGAGCCAATCCCTTCGAGATATTCTTTCACAAGATCCTCTTTGAAATAAACATCGTTATGGATTACCAGCAGGTATTTTCGCTTGGATTTCTCCCACGCATACTGGTACCGGATCGCGCGCCGGAACCATTTGAATTTGAGCAAAAAATCAAACTTCAGATTTTTCGTCCACAGCCAGAAACTGGGTTTATAATAGATTATTTTGTTGCCGAAATGATTGAAAATGAACCGGAAATTAGAAGGTTCCGGTTGTTTGGCCTCTTCAACGAAATAGATCTTATTGATCCACTGCCCGGAGGTTTTCATCAAAGTAAGCAGGGTAATGGCAGTCTGATAAGGTTTGCCGTAAGCATTGATCGCAACGTCGACAATAGCTTTTTGTGGAGTCATAGGAAACAATGCTTATTTTTTATTGAATATAGAACATGGCTACTATTCTAACTGAAAAGTTCGAATTTCAGTGAAATCGACTTACAAACAAAATTGCCGGCGCACGATTAATTGTGCGGTATGAGATCGGGACGAAATTTTCGTATTTTCATTTGTCGGGATAGCCCTGCCGACTATATTTGAAAAATTTTAATTTAATTGTAGGGTATTTTTAAAAATATTAGAAACTCTTCCCGAACACCTGACCTATGAAATCCAACCGCAGATCTTTCCTCCGTTTATCAGCCTTTGCATTGCCTTTTACAAAAGTGAATGAATTATTTGCGAAAACACCGGTCGTTAATATGCCGCTGGTGATCTCGACCTGGGATAGCGGCCAGATCGCGAACGGAGGTGCGTGGCCGATATTGGAAAAAGGCGGAAAAGCATTGGATGCAGTAGAACAGGCGGCTATTGCGATGGAAAATGAAGTGAACTGCTGCGTGGGACTTGGCGGAAATCCTGACCGCGACGGGCACGTGACACTGGATGCCTGCATTATGGACGATAAGTTCAATTGCGGCTCGGTAGCATTTGTTGAGCGCGTGAAACACCCGGCTTCACTTGCGAGAAAGCTGATGGAAAACACGCCGCACGTATTTATGGCGGGAGAAGGTGCGCAGCAGTTTGCAGTAGCGAGCGGGATGAAGCTGGAATCTGGTGAATTGTCGCCCGACGCCGAAAAAGCTTATAAAGAATGGCTGAAAAAGGCTGAATACAAGCCGATTATCAATATTGAACACCAGCAATCTAAACCAAAAGGCCACGGACCATTTGCGCCGAGCCACTTTGACGACGGTTCTGTGAACCACGATACAATGGGAACACTGGCATTGGACTCGTCGGGTAACCTGTCGGGAATGTGTACTACCAGCGGAATGGGTTTTAAAATGCGCGGGCGGATAGGCGATTCACCCATTATCGGTTCGGGATTGTACGTTGATAATGAAGTAGGTGCAGCGACGGGCTCGGGACAGGGAGAAGAAGTGATACGCGTTTGCGGCACACATACTATTGTGGAGCTGATGCGAAACGGCGCGTCGCCGACCGAAGCCTGCAAAAAAACCATCGAGCGTATTGTAAAGATCAATCCTGAAAAGGCAAAAAGTTTTCAGGTAGGTTTCATCGCGATCAGCAAAAACGGAGAAGTGGGCGCCTATTCTCTGCAAAAAGGTTTCAACTACACGGTAACAGATAAGTCTGGAAAAGCGCGGGTGATTAATGCAAAGAGCCATTTCTCCTGATCCGTACAGATTTTCACAGACTAACATATTAGTAATCCATTACTTTTTCCTGAAATGAATTTAAAGTCAAAAGCATTACTGCTCGCGGTTTTGCTAGCAGGTAATTTTTCGTTCGCACAGCAGCATTCCGAGCAGGACCATTCCAAATATGTAGCACCGACTGACCCGCTGGTGCAGCAAAAGCTCGCAAAATGGCAGGATGTTAAGTTTGGTTTGTTAATGCACTGGGGCACGTATAGCCAGTGGGGAATCGTGGAATCGTGGTCACTTTGCCCGGAGGATGAAGGCTGGTGTGAACGCCGCGGACCGCATTCGCACGATTGGTACGAATACAAAAAAGCTTACGAAGAGATACCGAAAACTTTCAACCCTGTCAAATTCAACCCGGAACGCTGGGCGCAGGCGGCCAAGAATGCGGGAATGAAATATGTGGTTTTTACCACCAAACATCATGACGGTTTCGCAATGTTCGATTCCAAATACACGGATTACAAGATCACGAACACGCCATTTAAATCGAACCCGAAAAGCAATGTGACCAAGGAAGTGCTCTCTGCCTTCCGCAACCAGGGTTTTATGACAGGTACTTATTTTTCAAAGCCCGACTGGAATACGGAATTTTACTGGTGGAAATATTTCCCCCCGAAAGACCGGAATGCTTCTTACGATCCTAAAAAGCGTCCCGAGCTTTGGAACAAGTTCAAAGATTTCACCTATAATCAGATCGAAGAGTTGATGTCGGATTACGGCTCCGTCGACATTCTGTGGCTCGACGGTGGCTGGGTGCGTCCATTGAATACAATTGATCCGAATATCAGCTGGCAGAAAAGCATACCTTACGAGCAGGATATCGATATGGCGCGGATCGCTAAAATGGCAAGATCGCATCAGCCGGGGCTGCTTGTCGTCGACAGAACGGTTACGGGTGAATTTGAAAACTATGTAACACCCGAGCAGTCGATCCCCGACCACTATATGTCGATACCCTGGGAATCGTGCATGACAATGGGCGATTCGTGGTCCTACATTCCGAAAGAGAATTTTAAATCAACCCGAAAGCTGGTGCATACGCTGGTTGATATTGTGGCAAAAGGCGGTAACCTGCTGCTGAATGTAGCGCCGGGACCCGACGGAGAGTGGCACGAAGAGGCTTACACCCGGCTGGAAGAAATAGGAAAATGGATGAATGTAAACGGCGTGGGCATTTACGAAACCAAGCCGCTCGCTCCTTACCGGCAGAGCAAATGGGCATACACTAAAAAAGGAAACACGACCTACGCATTCTATTTGGCAGAAGCCGGCGAAAAGCTTGGTATCAGTATGAAACCGGAAGGATTGACCATTGGACCAAATGCCAAGATCACATTCGCAGGAAACAAAAAAGCACTAAAAATCAAAGAGGGAGCGATTCAGATTCCCGCAAAAATCGCTGCTGAAATCGGGGCGCAGCCGGCTTATTTGTTTGTTATTGATTAGGGTTTGGGAGGGAAAAATTTGTACACATTGCCGCGGGCTAAAATCCGCAGCAATGTAACATTAGGATGAATATATTCAATCCCAATGCGCCAGTTACCGACACGGATTCGATAGTACTGACTTTCCTGACCTGCCAATTTCTTATAGTCAAGGCCGGAGAGTTCGAGAGTTTCAGCTTCTTTCAATTTCAGAATAACATAAAAAACCCGCTTATGGATATTATTCGGGGCTTTTTCCAAATCTTTTTCGAACCTCCTGTGGTATTCTACTACCATCCCATTTTTTTTATGAGATCATCGATTGGATATCGCGGCTCATTGCTCTCAGCACGCATTAGTTCAAGCAGAAGCAAGTCTTCGAGCTTTTCGCTTTCGATAATGTCAAGTATTTTTTTCATCTCGTCCGGCGTCCAGTTTCCGCGCTGTTTTTTAACACTGAACGTTGGAGCCGGCATGCCGATTTGTTCTGCCAGATAAGCATTCTTGAACCCGGATTCATTGATCAAAAGGCTCATGTTTTTTCTCAATTCCATATAATCATCGATAATATTGAACATAGCATGAAGTCATTTGGAACGTTGAAGAGTATTCAAAACTAATAATAAAAATTAAGATTTTTGTTATGTAAAACACACGCTGTATCTCTTCATAATTCACCTGAATCAAAAACACAAAATCATTAATGTATCTTAAAAAAAACCGATCTTCACTTTTCAATAGATTTGCTACCTCATTCTTTATATTAGATATGATCAAACCCATAGCCGCACTTTTCTTCCTTTCGGCACTGAATGCTTTCGCCCAAACTCCCCCAAAACCTTACGGCGCTACTCCTGCTCCAAGGCAGGTACTTTGGCACCAAACTGAGGTTTACGGCCTGATTCACTTCACTCCTACTACTTTTGAAAACAAGGAATGGGGTTTTGGAGATGCGGATCCGAAGTCATTTAATCCCAGCGATTTCAGTGCAGAACAGATCGTACTGGCAGCAAAAGCCGGCGGGTTAAAGGGAATTGTATTGGTAGCCAAACACCACGACGGCTTTGCGCTCTGGCCTACTAAGACCACGGAATACAACATTACAAAAAGCCCGTTCCGCGATGGAAAAGGGGATTTGGTAAAAGAGGTAGCCGACGCGACGCGCAAGCACGGACTAAAATTCGGTGTGTACTGCTCGCCCTGGGACCGTAATAATGCGAAATACGGAACGCCTGAATACCTGGCGATTTACCGCGAGCAACTGCGTGAACTGTATACCAATTACGGAGAACTTTTCATGTCGTGGCACGACGGGGCTAACGGAGGCGACGGGTACTACGGCGGTGCGAAGGAAAAACGTTCTATCGACAATACAACTTACTACCAGTGGGACTCTACCTGGACAAACCTGACCCGCAAACTACAACCTAATGCCAACATTTTCAGCGATATAGGCTGGGATGTACGCTGGGCAGGAAATGAGGACGGGAGTGTTAACGAAACCTCCTGGGCTACTTTAACCCCAAAACCCTCGGAAGGCCAGAATGTAGCTGTACCGGGCCAGGCGAATGCGACTGAAAACCCGGGCGGTACCCGTAACGGAAAGTTCTGGATCCCGGCCGAATGCGATGTTCCGCTGCGCAAAGGCTGGTTTTACCACCCGAATGAAAAACCTAAAACGCCCGAAAAGCTATTCGATCTCTACCTGAAAAGCGTCGGTCGCGGCGCGGCGCTGGATCTTGGACTCGCGCCGGATACCCGCGGACAATTGCACGCCGACGATGTGGCCGCGTTGAAAGCATTCGGTGACCACGTAAGCCAGACTTTTGCCACTAACTTGGTCGGCAAGGCTACTTCCAAGGCTGTCAATGTAAGAGGTTACAATTCTATTTACAGTGCTAAAAATATCCTCGACGGAAAGCCGGAAAGCTACTGGGCGACAGACGATGATTTTAAAACACCCGAGGTGATCATGGACCTGAGCCAACCGATCGTATTTGACATTATCAGCATTCAGGAATTCATCAAGCTCGGCCAGCGGATCGAGGAATTTGCAGTGGACGCGTGGCAGGATAACAACTGGAAGGAAATTCACAAAGGTACTAGCGTCGGGGCGAAGAGAATTGTGAAACTGGAAGCGCCGGTCACCACACAGAAGGTTAGATTAAGGATCACGAAATCGCCAGTGAGCATTGCAATCAGCGAATTCGGGTTGTATAAAGACTCGGAATAGAATTGAAAAAGGGTTGTCTTTCGGCAACCCTTTTTTTGCAGTTACTCTTTGGTCAGCCGCGCCAGTCTCGCGTACATCTCCACCATCGCGCTCTGGTCTATCAGCGTTTTTTCGGGTTTCCTGCCCATCAGGTTATTTTCGTCCCGCTCTTCTTTCCAAATCCTTTCCGCATCGTCGACGAAAAAGCTGAAAATGCTTTTGTCTTTATTTACCTTATAAAGCGCCTCATATCCGCGCAGGAGCACCACATTAAACCAGTAATTTCCGGGCAGTTTGTTATTCACATAAAAGAAATCGCGCGCCGCTCCGGCGATCTGGTTTGCCTCTTTCAGATACTTGTCTTCTTTGGTAATTTCATATAGTAACACATTGGATTGCAGCATTGTACCGGTATTATAAGTGTATTTGGCTGAATCAATTTTCATAGAAGGAATCTTGATCGCGTCCCAATAAGTACCGTCCGGTGACCGCAGGTGTTTGTTTGTCCAGGCGTAAAGGTCCAGTGCGGTATTCAGGTATTCCGGCTTTTTGTTCAATTTATATAATTGCAGCGCCACCAGGATCCCGGGCCCGTTTGAGCAGGTATTCTTGGTATTCTTTTCGTCCTCTTTCCAATACAGCCCGCCGCCCGTTTTCTTATCATAGCCCGTCATCATAAACGTGTAAATCTCTTCGGCCAGCTTTAAATACGATGGATTTTTGGTCCGTTCGTAAGCATCGAGCGCCGCAATCGCAATCCACTGATTATCGTCATAAAACCGGGAATCCTTTTGCTCTTTGGTTACATAAGCCTGGTACCCTGGTGCGGGCGCATCGTTGTTTTTGTACTTCGCTATTGCATCCAGAACTGGTTTCAGTAATTCCTTTTTCAAAAGCGTCGCTTCCGCTTCATTTTCGGCTTGCATTAATGCGCAGAGTGGCCATAGATACGCATGCGGCTTTTCATTTTTTCCGTTCGTTTCCATGTACAAGCCTGTTTGTTCATCATAAAATATCTGATTGATATTCGCATTGATCGCCCTGATCCGCTGCTGATAATCTGCTGCTTGCTGCGCCTGGCCAGCCAGGAAACACAGACTAAAAAGTAAACACATTACTCCTGTTCTTTTCAAACGCATAGTTAAATCGGTTTGGTAATATCCTTTAAACAACGCGGACAAACTATTTTACCATCAGTGACATATCAATTTTCGGTTTTAATCTTCACTTCTACAAAACTAGTTTATATGGTATTTAGGAAAATAAAACAATTTTATTTTGATATTCTAAGGATCTGCGAAACACTATTTTATCCAGCTGACACATCACCTATATTTGATTCAGCAAGTGTCCAGAGCCGACGCAATCATTATCTATTCACCATAAACTACCAGCCTATTCAATAAAAAAGGTGAATGATGTCGCCACATCACTCACCCGAATTAATCCCCAACCAGATTGTGACCGAATTGCTGCCCCGAAAGGAGCGTGGGATTTCGTTTGCCAATTTTTCCAAACTAACAAAACGAACAAAAGTATGAAAAAAACCTTTTACCGGCGGAGTCGCCTTCCTAAAAATTTGAGAATCAGGCTCATACAAGTATTAACTATTCTCCCGCTCACAGGAATTGCGCTGACTGGCGCAGTTGCAGCAGAAGCGGCAAATAACCGCCGGACAACCACGATCGGCGGACAATATGCGGACATAACGATCAAGGGAAAAGTAGCAGATGCAGCCGGCGGGACCATTCCCGGCGCGACTGTCGTATTAAAAGGAAGCTCGTCAGTAGGTACCACCACCGACGTAGACGGCGCCTTTACACTTTTGATCCCCGACGGCAGCACGACACTTGTCGTTTCGTCGATCGGGTATCTGACCCAGGAAGTGAACATTGCCAACAAATCGCAGATAGATATTGTACTTCAATCGGATGTAAAGGCATTGAGCGAAGTAGTCGTAACCGGTTATTCATCTCAATCCAAAAGAGATATTACCGGCGCGGTTTCAACGGTCGATGCGACTGAGCTGACCAAAGTTGCGGCTCCTAACGTAGCCCAGCAATTGCAGGGACGTGTGGCCGGGGTAACCGTTACTTCGAATAATACGCCCGGCGGTGAAGCTACGGTCCGCATCCGCGGTTTTGGTACGATCAACAACAACGATCCTCTGTACGTGATCGACGGTGTTCCTACCAAAGGCGGCCTCAACAGCATTAACCCGAACAACATCGAGTCGATGCAGGTTTTGAAAGATGCCTCCTCCGCTTCAATTTACGGTTCAAGAGCTGCCAACGGGGTTATTATCATTACAACTAAAAAAGGAAAAGCAGGCGCAGCGAGGTTCACATTCAACTCCCGCGCAGGTTTGCAAACGGGCAAAGTCGATCTGGACCTGATCAAAGATCCGCAGCAATTTGGCGACCTGCTCTGGACGCAGCGCCGGAATGCAGGTGTACTGACGAATGGAAACCCGTCGCACCAGCAATATGGTAACGGGCCAAGCGCAGTGGTTCCTGATTATATCCTTGCGGGATCGAGCTACGGGCTTTCTGCGGGTGATCCAAGAGTTGATCCGGCGCTGTACAACTACAACCGAGCAGGCTTTTACCAAATTGTAGAGGCTAATAAAGAAGGTACCGACTGGCACAAGGAAATACTCCGGCCGGCTGCGATCCAGGAATATAACATTGGCGCAACAGGTGGTACTGAAACCGGCCGCTACGCGATCGCATTAAACTATTTCAAGCAGGATGGGGTATTGATCCATACTTCTTTCAATCGTTATTCGCTGCGCTCGAACACAGAATTTACGTTTAAAAAACGCATTCGTTTGGGTGAAAACCTGGAAGTAAGCTACACGGAAAACAAAGGCTATTATGCCAACAACGGTACTGCAAGTACGCTGAATAACCAGGATGGTAACCCTGTCGGAAACGGATATCGTATTCCTTCAATAATTCCTGTGTATGATATCATGGGCAATTTTGCTGCGACGAGAGCCGCTGGTCTGGGACCTGCTACCAACCCGGTTGCGCAGCTGGCACGTACTAAAAACAACCAGACCAATAATTTCCGCGCGTTTGGTAATGCTTACATGGAGATCGATATCCTCAAAGATCTGACTGCCAAGTCAAGCATCGGTATTGATTTGACTGCATTCAACCGCGTAGGTTACACACTGCTTGACCTGGAAGAAGCAGAAATCGAAGCTGCAAATGCATTGACGAACGAAAATGCGTACGATCTTAACTGGACGTGGTCAAATACATTGAACTACAACAAAAACATCGGCGCTGATCATAAGATCAATGTATTGCTTGGAACGGAGGCGATTAAAGGTACCGGACGAAATTTCAATGCGACCCGGACTACATTCTTCTCCGAAGATCCGCAGTATATGTTCCTGAGCTCAGGTACAGCAGGTATTAACAACGCAGGCGGCGGTTATGAATGGGCACTTTTCTCTCTTTTTGGAAAAGTAAATTACTCATTCAAAGACCGTTACCTTCTGGAAGCAACTGTCCGCCGCGATGGTTCTTCGCGTTTTGGTCAAAACAACCGTTACGGAACGTTCCCTGCATTCAGTGCGGGATGGAGACTTTCGGAAGAGAGCTTCCTGAAACCTGTAAGCTGGCTGGATGATCTGAAAATAAGAGCTGGCTGGGGACAAACCGGTAATCAGGAAATTGGTAACTATAACGGTTTCAGCACTTATCGCTCGAACCTGGGCTTGTCTTCTTACGCAATCGGAGGCGGCAACAATGCAGTGGAGCCAGGGTTTGATACGGAAGCATTTGGTAACCCGGATGCAAAATGGGAGACTACAACACAAACCAACATCGGTTTGGACGCAACTTTCCTGAAAGGTATGTTCAACTTCAACCTTGACCTTTACAACCGTACAACTTCCGACATGCTTTATCAGGTGGCACTTCCTGCTACTCAGGGTGTTGCAACGATTCCTTTCGTGAATGTGGGTGAAATGAACAACAAGGGAATTGACCTTGCCCTGGATTTTAACAACAAAGCACTGAACGGCGACCTGACCTATTCAGTAGGGGTTAATTTCTCAACCTATAAAAATGAAGTGGGCAAGTTGAATAACAGCTCTTCCGCAGTACTACTTGGCCCGGCGATCCGTAGCTATACCTGGACTCGCTCAGTTGCAGGAATGCCGCTTTATTCGTTCTATGGTTTGCAGATCGACGGTATTTACCAAAATCAGGAAGAAGTGGACAAGGGGCCGAAATACCCGGGTTACGCAGCTGTGGGTAAATACAAATATCAGGATACAGACGGCGACGGTACTATCACCGACAACGACCGCGTATTCCTCGGTAATCCGCACCCCGACTTTACCTATGGTATCAACCTGAATGTAGGCTACAAAAACTTCGATATGTCGGCTTTCTTCCAGGGCGTGAAAGGAAATGGAATTATCAATATGGTGAAACGCTGGGTTGATTTCAACAACCAGGCTGGTAACAGAAGTCTGCGTATGCTGAACGATTCGTGGACTCCTGAAAATCCGGACGCAGTACTTCCGATCCTGGACGCAAACGACAGCCGCAGCCAGCAGCCTTCGAGCTACTTTATTGAGGACGGTTCTTACTTCCGCATGAAAAACCTGACGATTGGTTACACGCTTCCAAGTACTGTTTTGTCAAAAATCGGATTTGAAAGTGCACGCGTTTACGTACAGGCTCAAAACCTTTTCACGATCACCAAATACAGCGGTATCGATCCTGAGGTAACATCCGTAGGCTCTGCGCCGGGAAGTACTGTGCTGGGTGTGGATCAGGGAAATTATCCTAACTCGAAAATGTACCAGATCGGGATCAACTTCGGGTTTTAGTAATTGGGACAAAACTTTTTATCTGTGAATAATAAGCGAATAGATATGAAAAAGAGCATAATAACTGCAATGGTCTGCGTAGGAATGCTGACTTCCTGCGGCAAAGAGTTTCTGGAAACAACACCGCTGGGTGTTGGGAATGAACAGTCACTTTCAAATAAATCAGGGGTAAATGCGGTACTGATCGGCGCTTACAGTTTGCTGGACGGCGTCGGTGCGGGACCTGTGAACACCTCTTCGGTAAGCAACTGGATCTACGGCTCAGTCGCTTCCGACGATGCGTACAAAGGTTCGGATGTGGGTGACCAGGCGCAGATCACGACGATCGAGCGTTACATTCCACAGGCCGATATTGGGGCATATAATGATAAATGGGTCGCTGTTTACGACGGCGTTTCCCGCTCTAATAATGCGATCAAACTGGCCGGTCTGGCAACAGACATGACCGACGCTGAAAAGGCGCAGGCAATAGGTGAGGCACGTTTTCTGAGAGCGTGGTACCATTTTGAAGCCAAGAAGCTCTGGAATATGGTTCCTTATGTGGATGAAACGGTGACGGATTATATCAATTTACCAAACGATCAGGATATCTGGCCAATGATCGAAGCAGACTTCCAATTCGCTATTGACAATGTGTCGGCGACAAAAGCGCAGGTAGGCCGGGCAAGCAAGTGGACTGCAAAAGCCGCGCTCGCCAAAGTGCACATGTACCAGCAGGATTACACTTCTGCAAAGCCGCTGCTTGACGACGTGATCAATAACGGTCCTTTTGCATTGGTGAATAGCTTCCATGACAATTTCAGGATCGCGACGGAGAACAATAGTGAGTCTGTTTTCGAAGTTCAAATGTCGGTAGGCGATGGTGGAAACGGGCAGAACGGTAGCTGGGGAGATAATTACAACTTTCCTTACGGCTCGGCGCCTGGCGGTTGCTGCGGGTTTTACCAGCCTTCTCAAAACCTTGTAAATGCATTCAAAACCGATGCAGCTGGTTTGCCTTTGCTAGATACTTTCAATGACGTCGATGTCAAAAATGACGAAGGACTGGCATCCACTGATGCATTTACGCCTTACGAAGGAACACTTGATCCGAGATTAGACTGGACTGTGGGCCGGAGAGGACTTCCATTCCTGAACTGGGGAACGCATCCCGGCAAGAATTGGATCCGCGACCAGGCATTCGGGGGACCTTATACGTTCAAGAAATTCTTTGCTTACAGTGGTGAAAACGCCGGTGCAGAATCTCCGCGTGCGAATGCTAACAATTACCGCGCGATCCGTTTTGCCGATGTGCTCTTAATGCGTGCCGAAGTGGCTGTCGAAGAAAACGACCTGGCAACCGCGTTGAAAATCGTAAACCAGATCCGTACCCGTGCGGCTAATGTGGTCGTGTCCGACGCGAGCGGAAAGCCGGCGGCTAATTATCTTGTGAAAGCTTACCCTGCCTTCGCTACCAAGGATTATGCAAGAAAAGCGGTACGTTTTGAACGTCGGGTAGAACTCGCTATGGAAGGCCACCGTCATTTCGACCTCGTTCGCTGGGGCGTCGCTGATAGCGTGTTAAATGCTTATCTGGCGAAGGAAAGCGTGAAAAGAAGCTACCTGAAAGGGGCTACTTTTGTAAAAGGAAAAAGTGAATACTTCCCAATCCCCCAAGCGCAGATCGATATTATGGGAGCTAGTGTTTTGAAGCAGAATCCTTAGTTTTATTAATGCCACGAATGCACGAATGAGGCACGAATGCACGAATGAGGCACGAATGTATTCGTGGTTATTCGTGCATCCGTGGTATTTAAAACACTAACTATCGTAATGAGATTTGCAACGCATGATAAATAAAGTGTCACCAAGCACGCGATAAACGAGCCTGTGCTCGTCGGTGATTCTTCTTGACCAGTAGCCTGACAAATTCGCCCGCAACATTTCGGGCTTCCCCCTTCCTTCGAAAGGAGTTCTTAAACATTCCTTGACAAGCTCGTTGATTTTTCTAACAATGTTCTTGTCAACCCTCTGTCATTCGGTATATTCCTCCCATGCATCAGGATGCCAGGAAGCATCAAGGTTCAATAAGGTCGCGCTGAATAAAAATACCTGGGTTGCTTTTGAGATCTTCAATCGCTTTCAGCAAAAGCTCCCTGTTTCGGGGATTGCTCAATAAATAGTCGGTGGTGTCCATTTGGGCAGGCGATTTCTTTTGAGTTTTGATGGTCCTCAAAAAATCCCGGATCGCTCGTTTTTCCCTTTGTGACGGCACTGCAAGTCTTAACATAGATAAGAACTTAAATGTAAGTATGTGTCATGAAATGAGGAACCGCGACAAATATATAGAAAAATCCTTTACCGGTTCCGCGCCGACGAACCGCGTACGATCAGCTCTGTTCTAAGCACTTTTCGCTCTGAAATCCGAATTTCCTCCGTGTCGACCAGCTGTAAAATCCACTCGGCGGTAGCCTGCCCCATTTCCATTGTAGGCTGCCTGATTGTCGTTAAACCCGGACCAATGTACGCTGATTCCGGATTGTCGCTAAACCCCACTACGCCCAGTTCGTCAGGAATAGCAATCCCCTTTTCTTTGGCAATCAGTATGATTTCAATTGCCGCCGAATCATTCACTGCAAAGATCGCATCCGGCCGCTCGGCCAGATCGAGCAGGTACTGACCATATATCCTCGCTTTTTGCTGCGAGAGCATTCCCTGAATTACCATGTGATCTTCAATGGTTTTGCCGTGTTTTTCCATTGCCGCTTTATAGCCTCTCAATCTCTCCTGGCTCACCAACAAAGTAAGTGGCCCGCCAAGGTGTGCGATCCGCTCGTAACCGTTCACGATCAGATGCTCCACTGCCATAAAAGCAGACTCAAAATCATTTACCACCACTTTCGGCACATTGATCTGCTCGCATACCCGGTTGAAAAGAATGAGCGGGATCCCGCGTTTCTCAAATACTTCCAAATGATCAAAATTGTTGGTCTCCTGTGTCAGTGAGATCAGCAGCCCGTCTACCCGATTGGCCAGCATCGCCTTCGTATTGGAAATTTCAACCTGGTAGGATTCATTACTCTGCATGATCGTCAGGTTATACCCCGCCTTTGTCAGCACCTCGTGCGCACCTATGATCACATTGGGAAAGAATGGGTTGTGAAACTCCGGCACAATCATCCCTATCGTATTCGTGCGGCTCTTGACCAGATTATAAGCCAGCTGATTTGGCTGGTAGTCGAGCAGTGCGGCTGTATCCAGCACAGCCTGGCGGGTTTCCGGACTGATATCCGCGTGACCATGCAATGCGCGTGAAACCGTGGAATTCGAAACTCCGAGTGTTTTGGCGATATCAATGATCGTTGTCTGGTGTCGTTTCCTTTTCTGCTGGACCGCCGCGGAAACGTCCTTTTCCTGGATTGTAAAATAATAGTTGCACGGCTTGCAAAGGAACCGCTGTTTGCCCCGTACATACCCCGCCTTCATAATTCCCTCAACCTGTCCGCACTTTACGCACTTGATCATTCTAATTGTACTATTTAAATAAATAACCCTAAATCCAGAGAGTTGACGCTCATCGGCATATCTCAGCCCAAAAATAAAGAATTATCATATTATTAGTTTATAAAACCATATATCGGCAACGTATTCGCAAACGTTCCCGATAGTTTTTGAGCAATTTTGAGATTATATTAGGTTTAAACTGCCTTGATTCAGCCCTTCCTTCTGGTTAATTTCATTTAAAAAGGCTCAGATCACACTGAATTGCAGGCCGCATTTCACATTTACCTGTCGCTTCAATACAAGAAAGATCTGACCTTAATTGAATTATTCCGTTATCCACTCTAACCCTAAATTCTTTAATATGCAGAAACAAATACGCGTTTTGCTTGGGCTCTTATGCTTGTCGCTGAGCCTTGCACAGATCACTTTCGCCCAGTCGGGCACTGTCTCGGGAAAAGTGAGTGACGAAAAGGGAGAAGGCGTCCCCGGGGCCAGCGTTACCGTCAAAGGCACGCAGGTAGGAACACTTACCAACGTTGATGGTACTTACTCCGTTGATGCTCCTGTGAATGCCACTCTGGTTTTTTCATTTGTAGGTTACCTGAAAGAAGAAGTCGCTGTTAACAACCGCTCAACCGTGGATGCAATTCTTAAAGTCGACACAAAATCACTGGAAGAAGTGGTCGTGGTGGGCTATGGAACCCAACGCAAAGTGGAAACTACCGGGTCGATTGCCTCGATAAAGTCTGACGAACTCACGCAGTTACCTATTACTAACGTGGCGCAGGGGCTTCAATCACGAGTTTCCGGTGTGCAGATCAACCAAAACTCCGGCTCACCGGGCGGTAATATCAGCGTGCGGATCCGGGGAACAAACTCGATCAATGGAAATGCAGAGCCGCTTTATGTGATTGACGGAATTCAGATCTCAAACAGTGGCGGGATTAATGATGTGAGTCCGCTTTCCACCATTAACCCCAATGATATTGAGTCAGTTGAAGTATTGAAAGATGCCTCTGCCTCCGCCATTTACGGTGCCCGTGCGGCCAATGGAGTTATCCTCATTACGACCAAGCGCGGCAAAGCAGGCAAAACCAGCGTGTCTATCGAAAGCTATTACGGCGTGCAGCAGGTAACCAAAAAACTTGATGTTCTGAACGCGGCTGAATTCGCGCAGCTGGAAAATGAAACATTCAAAAACAAAGCTTATCCCGATCCGGCGAGCCTCGGAGAAGGTGTTGACTGGCAAGATCTGATCTTTCAGAAAGCACCGATCCAAAACCACCAGCTCACGATCAGCGGCGGTTCTGAGAAAACACAGCTGTCGCTTTCGGCCAACTACTTCGATCAGGATGGTGTGATCATTAATTCGGATTTCAAACGTTTCACCTATCGCCTTAATGTGGATCACAATGTCAGCAAAAAGCTGCGCGTAGGTACCAGCGTGATGGGAAGCTTTTCCAATAACAATGGGATTGAAGCCGGCAGTACGAGCGTTGGCGACGCGGGTGTTGTGACCGGAACCGTGCTCGGAGCTGCTATCGGCGCCCCGCCAACTTTGCAGCCTTACAAAGCAGACGGTTCCATATTCCCCTTTGCGGAACAGGGTAACGGCCAATACCGCGAGGTGATCAACCCGCTGAATTACACGTCCATCTTGCGGAAACGCAACATCAAGCGCGCATTGATCAACCTTTATGGAGAGTATACGATCGTTCCCGGACTTAGTTATCGGGCATCTTTCAATGCCGACATTGATTCGAGAATTAACGATACCTACCTGCCTATTTCCATTATCGCTGTAAAAGACCGGAATGAAAATTCAGGAACTGCCAATAAGTTTAATTCCAACTTTTTGGGACTCCTTCATGAAAGTGTGCTTTCATATGGCACCAAAATTGGCGATCACCATAGCTTGAAATTCACGGGTTTGTTCGCGACGCAGGTGGAGAGATATAATGATAATCAAATCAATGCGACCGGCTTTCCCAACGATGCTACGAGGAACGAAGCGCTTCAACTGGCACTGAACAGGACCGTATCGAGCTCACGGAATATGCAGCGCCTTGATTCTTACATGGGCAGGGTCAATTATGGTTTTAAGGACCGGTATTTTGTTGACGTTACTGCGCGCGTAGACGGTTCGAGCAAGTTTGGGGCCAATCACAAATACGGATTTTTCCCTGCAGTGTCCGCAGCATGGCGCCTTATTGAAGAGCCTTTCATGAAAGATGTGAATTGGCTATCGGACCTAAAATTGCGTGGTAGTTATGGTATTACGGGAAATGCAGGCGGAATTGATCCATATCAATCTTTGGCAAGAGTTGAATCCGGTGGTGGCTACGACATCAACCATACTTACTTCACCGCCATTCGTCCATCCGGGATTTCAAACCCTGATCTCCGCTGGGAGAAATCGACACAGACCAACATCGGTATAGACGCCAGTTTGCTCAACAACCGCTTCTCTCTGATCGTGGATTATTATATCAAGAAAACCGAAGACCTGCTTTACATCAAAACATTACCGCTTTCATCCGGTTACGGCAGCATTACCGGAAACTACGGCTCGCTTGAAAACAAAGGACTAGAAATCGCAGCAAGTGCAAACCTGCTCGACGGTCCGGTGAAATGGAGCATTAATGGAAACCTGACCATTAACCGCAACAAGGTGCTCGACCTGGACGGAGGAACAACCGATGAAAGATTTATCACGAATTATACTGTTCTCAAAGTAGGGCAACCGCTTGGAGTATTTAAAACCTACGTTTTCGATGGTGTCAACCAGACTGGCGAAGCCATTACACCTGGTTACGACGGCAGACTCGGCGGACACAAGGTGAAAGACCTCAACAACGACGGTGCTATTAATTCAGCAGATCAGATCATTACAGGCAATCCCAATCCGAAGTTTATTTACGGTTTTTCTACCAATCTTACCTTCAAAAACTTTGACCTGAGCGCCTTTTTCTCCGGCACAGAAGGAAATGACATTTACAATGTCAGTCGGCTTTCGTTCGAGAACCCGCTGGGACAGCGCAATCTTTTCCAGGGCGTAGAAAACCGGTGGACACCTGAAAATCCAAGCAACCAATATGTAAGTCCGGCAGTAGCGGGCCGTTTGCCGATTTCTTCCTATGCAGTGGAAGATGGTTCGTACCTGCGTTTCAAAAACCTGATGCTGGGCTACACGCTCCCTACGATCAAAGGAATAAGCAGAATCAGAGTTTATGTGAGCGGCAATAACCTTTTCACATTCACGAAATACAGCGGCTTTGATCCGGAAGTGAATACTTACGCCAATTCCAATACTACAATCGGAATTGACAACCTCGTTTACCCACAGTCGAAATCATTCCTGGGAGGCATTCAGCTTACTTTTTAAGCCCTAAACTTTTGAATTATGAAACTTTCTAAAATAGCACTCAAGAAATTCCTTCCGCTCGTGGCGCTTGCATTGGGAACCGGTTCCTGCCAGTTAGACGAAGAAATTTACTCTTCCATTTTCGTCGAATCCTTTTACAAAACAGCTTCGGATTCTGAAAAAGGTTTACTGTCTGTTTACGATGCATTAGGCGGTCTTTATGGCGGCCCGGCAGCAACGATGGTACCGGATTTCAGCGCAGATCAGATTTATCCGAGAGGCGTGGTGGGCCGCAATTCATTGACCCTGTTCACGGTAGAGCCTACTTATACTGTTCAAAAAAGTGCAGGTCGCACCAACGAATCGCCTCAGCAGCTCTGGATTTCTTCATATAGTGGAATAGAGCGGGCTAACTGGATCATTACCAAAGTGCCGGACGCTACGATGGACGAAACGCGTAAGAAACAGATTTTGGGAGAAGCTTACTTCCTGAGGGCTTTTTACTTCTGGACTCTTACCAAAAACTTCGGAGATGTGGTGGTGAAAACCGAACCAAGCGTGACAGAAGCGGAAGCCTACGCGCCAAAAAGTGCGGCAGCGGATGTCTATAAACAAATTTACAGCGATCTGGATCAGGCCGGACAAGCTGGTCTTGCCTCCTATCCTGCCAATGAAAAAGGCCGGCCGTCCAAGGAAGCAGTAGATGCGCTTTATGCCAAAGCTGCACTTTATAATCAGGATTGGGCCAAGGCGCTCGAAAAGGCTGAGGCTGTGATTAGTTCTGGCAAATACGGTCTGCTGCCTAATGTAATGGATGTTTTCAGTTACCTGAAGGAAGATGAAGCGCGCCGTGAAAATATCTGGGCTTATGAAGCGGATCCTATCACGCCAGGTAACGGGCACCAGCTTACAAGTCTGGCCGGCCCTGTTGGCAGTGCGGGTGTGGAGTATGCAAAAACCTCATACGGTTCCATGTTCGCCTATATGTCGTTTTTCAATTCGTTTGATCCGAAGGACAAGCGAAGACAATTACTGGACACCACTTTTATCGATAAATCGGGAAATTGGGTTCCGCAGCGGAGCATTACACCAATTACCACCGATGCAGTTTTGATTAAAAAGTACCAGGATCCCGTTTCCAGCACAGGTCTGATCCCCAACATTCCTATTCTGCGAATGGCGGATATTTATCTCGTTGCAGCAGAAGCAGAGGCGCATTTGAACGGTCCTTCCGCAAAAGCTTACGAGTACATCAATGCAGTCCGTACCAGAGCTGGTGTTGCTGACCTGGCAAAAGGTTTGACCAAAGAAGCGTTTGTCGATGCTGTTATTCAGGAGAGATCGTGGGAATTGTTCGCCGAAGGCGACCGCTGGTATGACCTCACAAGAACAGACAAGTTCCAGACCGTGATTGCCAAAGCCGTGAATGCAGTGTATCCAACGCGTCCGGTCCAAGCAAAGAATAAATACTTCCCGATACCTCAGGACGAGATCAATGCAAATCCACAGCTGGAACAGAATGCGGCTTGGAAGTGAGTCAATGATTGAATGATTGAATGATTGAATGATTGAGTGACTGAATGAGTCAATGAGTCAATGGGCGCTGTCGTGTTATTAAATCAGCGTAATCTGGCCGCAGAGCGGCCCCCTGTTTCTAGAATTGCAAAGGTCACAAACAATGTCGAGCTCCGGAGGAGCTTCCTATTGAATGGGAATGCGTACAAGCTCAGGTAATAACCACCACCAGCGCAAATCAATTTTACAAAAACCAATGTGAATTCAATATGTTAAGTATCGCTTTTTTCTTATCACTTTTTTTGAATAACCCCTCCTTCATTCCTAAGAATGAAAAGGTAAAGGAATTCAGGATTGTGGAGAATGACACTTTGACTTATACATTGAAACTCGCGCTCGATGATAAGGGGCGGCCGCAGTATTTTTTCAGGAATATCTTCACACCGGTTTGCTATACCAATGAATGCAAACCGGTGTATATCAATTTTTACTGGGATTTACTGGGCAATTATGTACGTTTTGATCTTCCCAAAAACAAGGTGCTCACGAAGGTTGATCACGACGAGTTTAAGGAAGAGGATTACCAGAAGTTGCAGGACATTCTCGCGCAGCCCAACTCCATTTTCGCCGAATTAAAAATGGAAGATCTGATCGCAAAAGGCACCGAAGACCTTACAGACTCCGTGGATGTAAAAGCCGGCGCTACATTGAAGACCATCAAAAATCAGGTGATCGACGGCGCGGTTTATACCTGCTATACCCTTTGGCAAATCGCTTACGGAAAGGCGGTACCCGAAATGCGGAAGATCATTGAAAGCTACACAGACGACAAGTTGCTGCACACCTTCCTGACCAGCAACAATTACCATTATCAGTATTGGGCAATGGAAAAAGTGGTTGGTGAAGATGGAAGTGTTAAAAAACTATTTGAACAAGACTTGCAGCAGATCATAGCCGGCAAAAACATTTTTACTGCCAAATACGCATTGCAGCACGTCAATAACCACTTTTTCGAAAGCGAAGCGAGACAAAACTGGCTTTGGGAGAGTTACCACAAATCTACCTATTCATTGCAGATCACGATATTAAAAAAGCTGGCAAATATTCCACTAACCAGCTCGCTCACCAATAATCTCAAAGCCGCATTACCCAATGCAAACCAGGAACAAGCCGCGCTAATCAATCAAATACTTGCAAAAAACTAACTCATGAAAACAAATAATAAATTCCAAAACCCATCAAAAATCCCCGGGCTTAAGCCCGGGGCAATTGATTTCTTTGTCAATTCCCGTCGGCTTCAGCCGACGGAAAATACTATTGAGATGACAATAGAAAAGACAATTGAAATGAGAATGGGAGAGACAATTGAAATGACAATGGAAAAGAAAATTAATAGGACAATTGCAAATACGATCATATTACTCTTGTTTCTTTTCTCTCTTTCTGTCTTTGCACAAAACCACGTTTTCGTCGAAACAGAATCATTCACCGACAAAGGCGGCTGGGTGATTGATCAGCAATCTTTTGTGGTAATGGGCTCTTCGTACCTGATGGCGCACGGAATGGGGCGGCCGGTCAAGGATGCAACTACAACTATTCAGTTCCCTAGAACAGGCAAATACCGAATGTGGGTGCGAACCAAAGACTGGGCTCCATTTCCGAAAGGGCCGGGAAAGTTTCAGCTCCTGCTCGACGGAAAAGCTGTGGGCCAGGTATTTGGTGAAAGCGGATCCGATGAATGGAAATGGTACGACGGCGGCCAGGTCGATATTAAGTCTGCCGAGACGAAGCTCCTGATGAAAGATTTGACTGGCTTTAATGGCCGCTGCGATGCAATCTTTTTTACTGATGATTTAAAATTCACTCCGCCAAATAGGCTGGAAGAGCTGACCGCATTCCGCAAAAAGTTGCTCAACCTCACCGACAAACCTGTTGAAGCCGGCCAGTATGATCTGGTGGTAGTTGGCGGCGGGATAGCCGGGACTTGCGCAGCCATTTCGGGAGCAAGAATGGGGCTCAAAGTGGCATTGATCCAGGACAGACCCGTTTTGGGAGGAAATAACAGCTCCGAAATCCGCGTGCATTTAATGGGCGACGTGGATAAAAATCATTACCCGAAACTCGGCCGCATTGTGCGCGAAATGGATAATGGCGATCCTGGAAATGGAAATCCAGATGCAAAAGAGTACGGAGATGCGCGCAAGATTTCAATCGTGAAAGCCGAGCCTAATATTTCCCTGTTTCTGAACACGCATGTTTATAAGGTTGAAAAAGAGAACGATATTATTACCGCAGTAGTGGGCCGGGATATTGCTACCAATAAAGAAACCCGCTTTGCAGGCTCCTTCTTTTCGGATTGCACCGGCGACGGAACGATCGGTTTTCTGGCTGGCGCGGAGTTCAGAATGGGACGTGAAAGTAAAACTGAAACCGGCGAATCGCTGGCGGCAGAAAAGGCTGATGATTTTACGCTCGGCACCTCCAACCTGTGGGCATCACTCCCGCGCGACACTGTTTCTTCGTTCCCCGAAACACCCTGGGCGATCCAGTTTTCCGACGAATACCACATTGACGAACCCAAAGCTGACTGGCAGTGGGAAACCGGTTTCGGTAATTTCAATACCATTACCGACGCTGAGAAAATCCGAGATCATAACCTCCGTGCAATCTATGGAAACTGGTCTTATCTGAAAAAGAACAAAGCTGCAAAATACGCCAAACACGAGCTGGCTTGGGTGGCCTATATTGGTGGAAAAAGGGAATCGAGGCGCATTATCGGCGATCATATTCTCAATCAGATGGATATCCAGGAAGGTAAATTTTACCCCGACGGATCGGTCACTGCTACCTGGACCATCGACCTGCATTTCCCCGACGCGAAGAATTCTAAATACTTCGAAGGTCAGGAGTTTTTTGCAGGAACAAAACACATCAAAGTGGCGCCTTACACGATTCCCTACCGCTGTTTATATTCAAAAAACATCCAGAACCTGTTTATGGCCGGGCGGAATATCAGTACCACGCACGTCGCATTCGGCAGCACGCGCGTAATGCGTACCTGCGGCATGATGGGAGAAGTGGTCGGCTTCGCGGCATCTCTGACTAAAAAGTACGGAACCACTCCGCGCGGCGTATATGAGCAACATTTGCCGGAATTAATGGGGATCCTGAAAGGAGAAACTGTCGCTCCGCAGCCTTGAGTAACAAACTGATTTGATGATTTTGAAAATTCCGGTTGCGTTTATTTTAATGGTATTTCAAATGTTCGTTCCCCCGGTGAATGCAAAAGCCGCCGGGAACGAGCCGTTGATCTCCATTTCCGGTGAAGCGCAGGGTACTACTTATCACATTAAATATTTTGATCGGCAAAACCGGAACTTCAAAGTCCAGATAGATTCCATTCTCTCGGATTTCGATAAGTGCCTTTCCTTGTACCGTAAAGATTCAGAGATAGTTGCATTTAATAATAGTACCGGATCGCATCGGTTTAGGTCGGATTATTTTTATCCCGTTTTACAAAAATCCCTGGAAATATACGCGGCTACAAACGGCGCCTTCGACCCTACTATCATGCCGTTGACCGAAGCCCTCGGATTTGGTGCAAAGCGAACTGACCCCGAGCTGGCGAATGTAGACTCACTGCTTCAATATGTTGGTTTCGATAAAATTAACTTCAATGCAGATTCGATTTCCAAAGTCAATGCCGGTGTCAGGATCGATATGAACGGGATTGCGCAGGGTTACTCGGTGGATATTGTAAGCACATTTCTCAGGAGTCGGGATATTAACCGGTTTATGGTGGAGATCGGAGGTGAAGTAGTGTGCTCGGGAAACAAAGATGAAAATCTTCCCTGGGTTGCCGGAATTGAAAATCCGTTGAAACGCGGGCAACTGTTCGCTACTGCAAAACTCTCCAATCTTGCCATGACAACTGCGGGTAATTACAACAATCATTTTACAAGAAATGGCCGCGTTTTCAACCATATCATTAATCCAAAAACAGGTTCAATGGAAGAAACGTCGCTGCTGAGCGTGACCGTTTTTGCCAAAGACGCTATGACTGCAGATGGTTACGACACTGCATTCTTTGTAATGGGACTGGATGCAACAAAGGAATTTTTATCAACACAAAATGACCTGGAAGCTTACCTGATTTATACTGACGAAAAAGGAAAAACCGCAAGTTATGTGACCAAAGGAATGAAGGATTTTATCAAAGAAATACCTAACCCATGAAATTTACCACAACGATATTAATGGCTCTTCTGCTTTCAGGAGCAGCATTTAGTCAGAAAAAGTACCCAAACAGCCTGAGTAACGATCACATCAAAATTGTATGGAAGGGTTCCGAGAAAGGCACATTCCCGATTGCCATTTTCCAGGTTAAAAAAGATGGAAAATGGATCGACGGGCCTAAGCCTTCCGGTGAATATACTTTGCTGTATTCGGCTACGAAACCTTCCGGAGAGCCAACAGAAAGTTTTGAAAAGATAACCGGTGGAAAATTTCCTGAGGAATCATACCATTACCAGCAGGAACAATGGAAGGAAAGTATCAATGATGTTTCCCTCAATAAAGCCGGTCAGGCGATACATTTCCTGCCGGCTTCGATGCTGATCAAATCAGATGCAATCGAATTTTCGAAAGAAACCGACGTCGCGTCTATAACCACCAACTGGCGCATTGACCCACAAAATCCGACTGATATTCTGGTAAAAATGATAGTAAAAGCGAAGGCGAAAGGATACTTTTCAATGGCTACACCTACGCTGGGGACTGTTGCTCAGGAGCAGCTCGGCTGGACTTCCGTTCCGGGTTATTTTCAGGGAAATACATTGCAAAAGAACTTCGCGCTCGCTTATGCTTACGGTCACGGCGTGCCCGACCGTCCGGTGATTTATCGCGAGCGTTGTGCGAGTACATTGAGCCCGCTGGTAACTACCAAGAATGGTGTGACTTTATCAGTAATCCCAGAGCCAGGACTTGCGCGTGATCCCTGGGCGAAAGACAAGATCACGCAAACGGACTGGCACATTGGCTTGTCGCACATGAACCGAAAAGGTCAGCTCGCGCCTACTATTTACTACCCTGTTTTGGGTAAAGAAAAATCAGAACTGAATGCAGGTGAGGAGTTTACCTTCTCATTCAGGTACAGCATAATTGCCGGCGACTGGTTCCAGGCGATCAAACACGCGGCGAATGATATATACCAGTTTGACCAAACACTGGCGCTGCGCAAAAGCAAACAATCGCTGACCGATCGCATTGAGAAAATGCACTTGTACCTCACTGACCCTAAAACTTCACTCTGGAATATTGAAGAATATAAAGGAAAACAAATAGGCGCGCAATCGTACCTCGGCGGCGTGGTGGGTTCGCAAAAAGATGCGATGAAAAATTCGGATTATGGCGCGATGTGGATGCTAGCCCACGCGACGAGCGATCCCGAACTGACCAACAAAGTGCTGCCGCCTGCCGAGAACTTCAAGCTCGTGCAGCAGCAAACCGACGAGGGCTTTTTTAAAGGCTCTGTGGAAGGTCAGTATTATCTGGCGAAGAAGAAAAAGTTTGTTGAAGAATGGGGCGAAGTCGTTGAACCAATGGCACTTACTTATTATGTAATGCTGGATATCGGCAATATGCTCCTTTTTGAACCCGAAAACCAGGAGCTGAAAACGCGGCTGAAATATGGCGCTGACAGGCTATTGAGCTGGCAAAAATCCGATGGAAGCTGGGCAGTGGCTTACGATCGCAAATCAGAAAAAGAGACATTTAAAGACATTAAAGATGTGCGTCCCACTTTTTACGGAATGATCGTCGCTTACCGCATTTTAAAAGATGATAAGTACCTGAAAGCCGCGCAAAAAGGGGCTGACTGGTTTATCAAAAATGCAGTAGAAACCGGCTCTTTCCTCGGCGTTTGCGGCGATGCGCGATACGCGCCTGATTTTGCTACCGGGCAGTCGGCGCAGGCTCTACTGGATCTTTATGATTTGACCAAAAACAAAAAATACCAGGACGCGGCTGTTACCTGTGCCAAGATTTACACTACTTCCATTTACACACATCCTATTGCAAATCATACTTCTAAAACGGTCAACGGAACAGCGCGGGAAGATTGGGAAATCAGCCAAACCGGTCTCAGTTTCGAGCACGGCGGCATTTTCGGCTCGGCTACACGCCACGGTCCTATTCAGCTAGCGAGCCACGCGGGGATGTTTATCAGGATGTACAAATTGACCGGCGAGCAGATTTTCGCAGATATGGCGCGCTCCGCTGCGATCGGTCGCGACGCATTTGTGGACAGCAAAACAAGTGTCGCTTCTTACTACTGGAATGCGATGAACCGCGGCGCTGGCCCGTACCCGCACCACGCCTGGTGGCAGATAGGCTGGATTACGGACTATTTGTTGTCGGAAGCGGAGTTGAGATCCAATGGGAAAATCCTCTTTCCAAGAGGCTTCGTCACACCGAAAGTTGGCCCGCACCAAACTTATGGTTTCGAGCCGGGGAATGTGTTTGGAGATAAAGCTAACCTGGTGATCAAAGCCGGACTGGCTACACCGGATAATGCGGCTATCGAATGTGTTACGGCGCAATCGACCTCAAAAAACAGCATTTACATTATGCTGATGAACAACAGTTCCTCGCAAACAGATTTTGCATTGAACATTGATGAGAGTAAGATTACGGAGGGAAAGAAAATGAAGAGTTTGAAATGGGCTGAGAACAACCTGGCGGCGGAAATTGACAAGATAAGCATTCCGGCATTTGGCTTGAAAACATTGGAGATAGCTTATTAGCTGCTTACCAAATTTGAAAGGAGCTAACCACACTTGTCATGCTGAGCGCAGTCGAAGCACCTTGCTAAGTAGCATCTTACATGTTCCCTTCGACTGCGCTCAGGGTGACAAAAAGAAAAAAAGCCCTCAGCATGACAAAGAAAGAAAAGCTGTTCACAGACACAAGAGAGCTGTTTTGCGAACATAATCTCATCCAAGCAATAGTTTAGAATAGCATTACGAACAAATGAGCAGCAACATTGATACCATCGTCATCCTCGTTTTCTCGGCTTTTGTGCTGGGGATTGGGATGCTTTTTGCGCGGACAGGGCGGAATCTGAAATCCTTTTTTGCCGGAGGAGAGGCAGTTCCCTGGTTCATCGGGGGGCTGTCCTTATTTATGAGCTTTTTCTCGGCGGGTACATTTGTGGCCTGGGGCTCCATTGCTTACAAACACGGCTGGGTGGCGATTACCATTCAATGGACGATGTGTATCGGAGCATTGATCACCGCGCTTTACCTCGCCCCCCGCTGGAAAAGGACAGGTGCACTTACAGCCGCTGAGTTCATCCGGGAAAGGCTTGGGCTACCTGTTCAGAAGACTTACATCTTCATATTC
The DNA here is from genome assembly GCF_021390335.1 of Dyadobacter sp. CY343. Classification (GTDB taxonomy): domain Bacteria; phylum Bacteroidota; class Bacteroidia; order Cytophagales; family Spirosomataceae; genus Dyadobacter. Next base: position 308,433 of record NZ_JAJUXK010000004.1, read on the forward strand.
ACACTCGTTTCAGTTTTCATCAAGGGCTCGGTTTTATATCCGGTTGCCAAGCTTGTCAGTGCGTCACTGGATCTTCCATTAGTGCCTTGTACGATTGGTTTGGGGCTTTTTATGATTGCTTATACAGCAGTCGGCGGACTTTGGGCGGTGATGGTGACGGACATTCTGCAATTCGTTGTTTTGTCAGCCGCGGTTTTCATTTTGCTTCCATTGTCTTTTGATAAAGTCGGTGGCTGGGAAGGTTTCACCCAGAATGTTCCTGATGATTTTTTTAACCTTTTAAATGGCGAATATACCCTCGGTTTCGTCGCTGCATTTGTCATTTACCACATTTGCTACATTGGCGGAAACTGGACGATGGTGCAGCGTTACACGAGTGTTGATAGTGAGAAATCTGCTAAAAAAGTTGCCTGGCTTTTCGCTGGTCTGTACCTGATCAGTCCGATCATATGGATGCTTCCGCCGATGATCTACAAGGCGATCAACCCTGCATTAACTGGTTTAGATACTGAAAATGCTTATCTAATGATCTGCAAGCTGGTATTGCCTCCGGGATTACTCGGCTTGATGCTCACCGGAATGTACTTCTCAACTTCTGCCAGCGCCAATACCGCATTGAACGTAGTCTCTGCGGTTTTTACAAATGATATCTACAAAGGAATGGTCAACCCGGCGGCTTCTGATAAGCAGCTGATCCGTGTGGCGCGTGGTTCTTCGTGGTTTTTCGGGTTGGGGATGATCGGCATTGCATTGCTGGTTCCGGCGGCTGGCGGGATTGTGGAAGTGGTTTTAAGTATTTCGGCCATTTCGGGCGGACCGTTGCTCGCGCCGCCGCTTTGGGCTTTGTTTTCCAAAAGACTGAATGCAAAAACAACACTTTGGGTTACCGGTATCGGGCTTCTTGTCAACTTGTTTTTCAAAATACTGTCTCCGTTGCTGCTTGATTTCAAGCTTTCTCGGGGAATGGAAACGATCGTGGGAGTCGGGCTGCCGCTGCTGCTTTTGTTGGCTTATGAACTTTGGGCCAGGTCGAAAAACCGCATTGCAACCGAATATTTGACCTACCTCGAAACCAAGGAACAAAAACGCATTGATGCTTTGGAAATCAATGAAGAAGAGGCTATTGAGACTAAAAGGCAGAACCGTTTTGGCTTGCAGGTAATAGCGGGCGCGTTGCTGTTTACGGCTGTTATGCTTTTTATACTGAGTGCATTGACAACCTCAGGAGCTCTGATTACCGGGATAGTCGCGGCTGTGGTCTTGCTCTCTTCCTTAATCCCGTTTGTAGCGTCGCGGAAAGTTAGCGTAGACTTGATGTTACCAGTTCAAGAAAATCATCCGCACGAATGACAGATAACTTAGGAAAATCAATGTCTTTGAGGATGTCAAAGTGGCGATCTTCGGAAACTAAATGGTCGGCGCTGGCGACTAATGCGCAGTCTGCGTATTTATTGTCATCCTCATCATTATGCATTAACCCCCATTCGAAGAATGTTGATTGCAGTGTGCAGTTATCTAACGACAGAATTAGTTTGAGCACATTTTCTGCAATTTCTGCCGAAGTCTTTTCACTAATTTTTTCATGGTATTCAAGCAAAATGTCATTGCTCACTACCAGTTCAAACTCGCCAGCTCGGAGAGCGTCAAAAATGGGGCGGTACCTGGATTTTAATGGAAGAGAGATCAGCAAAACGTTTGTATCCAGAACTATTTTCATTTGGAAGTCTTGCTGCGAAGGTGTTCAGACTTCCAGGATTCAATCGTTTGGTCGTTCCAGTCATTTTTCTCCCATAACTGATCCATTTCAATATCGATTTTTTGGGCGAAATAATCAGCCAGCATTTTGCGGATATCCCTCAGCTCATTTTCTGAGACACTATAAGGATACAGCTTCAAGAGTTCTATTTGAAGATTGCTTAGCCGTGTCGGGATGGTTTGGGTCGATGCCATTGCTAAATCTGTTTTTTCAAAAATAACTTAAATCAATCTGAATTCCTTAACGCTTTTTATGAACAATAAATTTAGAACGCTGCTTCTGATCATTGCTTGCTGGATCTCTCAAAACAGCTTTGCGCAATACCATATTAAAGATCCCGGCGCGATATCGCTGAATGGGAACTGGATGTTTGTGCTTGACCCTGCCGAGCTCGGAATGTCGAATCAATGGTATAAAGAAGGCGTAGCCAAACCTTCCCGACAGGATATTGTAACTGTGCCGCATTGCTTCTCGGCGGATCCGCGCTATGAATTTTATACCGGAACAGCCTGGTACCGTAAGTTCTTTCCCTGGAAACCAGCCTCGGGCAAACGGGTGATTTTGCATTTTGACGCGGCTTATTATAAGACAAATGTCTGGCTCAATGGACAGCAAGTCGGCGAGCATGAAGGTGGATATACGCCATTTAGCTTTGATGTAACTTCTTTGCTGAAAGAAGGTAATAACGAGCTGGTGGTTGCGGTCAACAACAATACCTGGAAAACGAATACCATTCCGGGGGTAAAAGATAATGGCGATGTGAATGATGCTTTTGTCGGCTGGGTGAATTACGGCGGACTGATCCGGCCGGTGTACCTGACCATCGAGCCTGAGGTTTATGCTGAAAATATCAAGATTGAAACAACGCCGGATCTTGCCAAAAACAGTGCGAGCATCACTGCAAAAATTCGCGTGAAGAATGCATCTCCAAATGCGGCAACTCCCAAAATCGATTTCAATGTATTTCAGGATAAAAAACCTGTCACACTGAAATGGAAAACAAAACCGACCAGCATTCCGGCTGGCCAAACTGCCCTCATTGAAGCCGAAGCCAGCATTCCCGCCGCGCAAGTAAAACTCTGGGACCTTGACCAGCCAAACCTGTACGAACTAAAAGCAACAGCCGGTTCCGATTCGATCAGCTCGCATTTTGGAATACGAAAGATAGAAATCCGCGACGCGCAGATACTGCTTAATGGGAAACCGTTGAAAGTGGGCGGTGGCAATCGGGTGTTGGATTATCCGGGATTGGGTTCAATGGAGCCAGATTGGCTGGTGGAGAAAGATTTCCGTCTGATGAAAGAAGCCGGTATGGAATTCCAGCGGCTCACGCATTACACGCCCGCTGAATACTATTACGATCTGGCCGATAAATACGGTATGCTGATCATCACCGAAGTGGGTAACTGGCAGCTTACCGGCAAGCAAATGGACAATGATTCTATGCGCGCCAATTTCAAATCCCAGTTCCGTGAAATGGCCGAGCGTGACTGGAACCACCCGAGTGTGATCGCGTACAGTGTTGGTAATGAATACCTTTCCGACAAGCCCGGCGGCCAGCGATGGACAAAAGACATGATCGCATTTGCCAGGGAGGTCGACCCTACCCGGCTCTATACTTTTGCCAGCATGCAGATCAATACACGGCCCGCAAAGCCGGAGGATGAAGCCAGCCAGTATGTGGATTTTGTGTCGGCTAACATTTATGGCGGGCACGCCAAAACTCTCGATCACATTCACAAATTATATCCCGATAAACCCGTCTTTATCAGCGAATGGGGCACGCGCTCGGACGGAAATGGCGGCGAGGCTTACCAGGCGCAGCACATCAGGGACGTAATTGCCGAAGTACGCAAAAGACCTTTTGTGGCTGCTACTTCATGGTGGACTTACAATGATTACCGCAGCAAATTGTTTGGTACCAATGTAAACGGTTTTCGTCCCTGGGGAATAGTCGGTCCCGATCGTTCTCCCCGCCGCGCCTATAAGGTGCATCAGGACGAACTTTCGCCCCTGACGGTTGAAAAAGTAAGCTATAAGTCCGGCGAGCAAGGATATAACACATTGACAATTAAGGTAACAGCCCGCGCAGATTTCCCGGCTCGCAGGATAGCCGGCTACTACATTCAAACTTCAAACACAAAAGTCAGTATCCCTGAGCTAAACCCCGGCGAAAGCAAGGAAGTGGCTATTCCGGTTCTGGGCTTTGAAGGAAAAACACATATCTCGATCTATAAACCAACGGGTTTCCTGGCAATGGAGGCTGAGTTCGCATTGGAATAAGCACCTCGCTTTGAACCAGTGACATAAAAATCTAACAAAATGACACAAGAAGAAGCTTCTGCGAAAAGAACACCCAAAACCATTGAATCTGCGGCTGATTTGGTGATTGTAGGAGGAGGATTGACGGGTACCTGCGCGGCCATTACTGCGGCGCGGGCAGGAATAAAAGTGACATTGATCCAGGACCGGCCGGTGCTCGGCGGAAACTGTTCGAGCGAAGTGCGGCTGTGGATCCTGGGCGCTACCTCTCACATGGGAAACAACAACCGCTGGGCGCGGGAAGGTGGCGTAATTGACGAGATTATGCTTGAAAATATCTACCGGAACCCCGATGGTAACCCGCTTATTTTCGATACTGTTTTGCTCGAAAAAGTGATTCAGGAGTCCAATATCACGCTGCTGCTCAACACTGCGGTTTTTGATTTGGACAAAAAAACAGGTAATGGAAGTGAAAGTGACGAGATAGAGGTAGTGCATGCATTTTGCAGTCAGAATAGCACAAAATACCAAGTCTCCGCGCCATTGTTTTGTGACGCTTCGGGTGATGGAATTGTGGGCTTTCTGGCAGGCGCTGCATTCAGAATGGGCGCGGAATCAGCGGAGGAGTTTGGTGAAAAATTTGCGCCGGATAAAGCCTACGGCGAGCTGCTGGGGCATTCCATGTATTTTTATTCCAAAGATGCGGGCCGCCCGGTGAAGTTCATCCCTCCCTCCTATGCATTGCAGGATATCACCGAGATTCCACGTTACAAGACTTTCAATCCCAAAGACTTTGGCTGTCGGCTCTGGTGGCTGGAATTTGGCGGTCGGTTGGATACCGTTCACGATACCGAAAAGATCAAATGGGAACTTTGGAAGGTAGTATATGGTGCCTGGAACTACATTAAGAATTCGGGTGAATTTCCTGAATCGGAGAATATGACTTTGGAATGGGTAGGTACCATTCCCGGTAAGCGCGAAAGTCGTCGGTTTGAGGGGGATTATATGCTGACACAGCAGGATGTGGTTGAGCAAAAAACGTTTGAAGATACAACTGCATTCGGCGGTTGGAGCCTGGATTTACACCCTGCCGACGGTGTTTATAGCGACCAATCGGGTTGTAATCAATGGCACAGCAAAGGCGTTTACAGCATTCCTTACCGTTGCTATTACAGTCGGAATATCAGTAACCTGTTTATTGCAGGCCGTATTATCAGTGCCACGCACGTTGCATTTGCGTCGACAAGGGTTATGGCAACGAGTGCAGTGGGCGGCCAGGCGGTTGGAATTGCGGCGGCTCTTGCGAAAAAATACAATTGCAGTCCCCGCGAAGTCGGAACGCAGCATTTGGAAGAATACCAACTGGAACTCTGGCGCTCAGGTCAGTATTTACCACAAACCCACATTGCAGATCCTGCTGACCTGGTTCAAAAAGCCAGAATTTCCGCGTCTTCCAGCCTGCATTTGTCCGAGCTTCCGGGCTCCGATATTTGGAATGTAATTGAACATTCAGTCGCGCAAATGCTGCCTGTTACTGCCTCAATACCTGCAATTACGATCCACATCGAAGCTTTGGAAGATACAGTGCTGGAAGTGGAACTGCGGAGAAGCAGTGAAGTTTTCAATCACACGCCGGATATTACGCTGGAAACGAAATCAATTCCACTGTCGGCCGGGAAGCATGAAGTATCGCTGGACTGGTCGGCGGGTGTGGCGGAGGCTTGCTATGTTTTTATTTGTCTGATGAAAAATGAGCTGCTGAAAGTGCAGTATTCTGACAAACGAGTGACAGGGATATTGACAGTTTTCAATGCTACAAATCCGGCTGTGTCCAACTATGGCAAGCAGGAACCAACGGCGGACCTGGGCGTTGACACTTTCGAATTCTGGTGCCCGCAGCGCAGACCGGCGGGGCAAAATGTTGCATTTCGTTTGAGTGAACCGATCACTTTATTTGAACCAAAAAACCTTAAAAACGCACTCCACAGACCAATTTCCGCTCCAAATGCGTGGGTAGCGGATTTTACGGATGAAAATCCTTCCATAAAAATTGAGTGGAACGAAAAAGTAACTGTTTCTAAAATCGAGCTGGTATTCGATACGGATTCAGATCACCCGATGGAAAACGTCATTTACGTGCACCCTGAAACGGTAATGCCCTTTTGTGTAAGTGACCTGGAAATTGCTGATGGAAATGGGGCTGTTATTGGAAAGATCTCAGAAAACCATCAGACGAAGCAGACGATTTTCCTCGATAATCCGGTCAGTACCAAATCAATTCAAATAAAAATACTAAGTAAAAACGTGCACGTTCCTGCCGCGCTTTTTGAAATTCGCTGCTATTGATTCGTAAAAATTCCAACATTCTGTTTTAGTTACTTTTCTGGTTTTGTAAAAATTCTTGGGAACATCTGCATGTTTAATATGTGCAGGTAAGGTTCCTTTGAATTTTAACAATTTGACTTTACCTTTGTCATCCTGAATTACTCTACCAGAATAGTATACTTAATAGACTTTGAAGGAAGCGGCGGATTTCACACCCTCATCGGAAACAGACTCAGCAAATGACTGGGAATCTCTGGACGTAGCGTACATTGCCAGTGGAGATCCGGCCGAAGACAGGCGATTGGCTGCATTGGCCAGGGAAAGAGGCCAGGTCGTTTATCTGCGCGATTTACCCGCTGAATCAGATGTGCGATTCAGCAAAATACCTGCTGGTCCTGTTGAGACCTGGGACAAACCTCATTCCAAGAATAATACAAAAACGCCCCTTACCTGGGAAACGCTCCAGCAGAAAGTTTGGGCTGCTACCATCCGGAAAAGAACGCGGACGGAAGTGGCGGTAAATATCTTTTCCGCGATCGCATTGATGATCGTCGGTCACCTGCTATTTACGTTTTTCACCTACGACCGGCTTACGGTGCTTTGGGATGAGCTGGAACTGAATGAAAACTTCTTCTATTACGTCCTGGGCGGCTTTGTGGCGCAGATGATCGACGGTGCATTGGGTATGGCTTACGGGGTTACCGCGGCCACTTTTCTGCTGACTTTGGGCGTGCCGCCATCTGCGGTGAGCGCGAGTGTCCATAGTTCTGAGATATTCACCAGCGGGGTTTCGGGTTATATGCACCTTAAATTCGGGAATGTTAACAGCAAGCTTTTCAAAAAGATCCTTTTCCCAGGTGTGCTGGGCGCTATCACCGGTGCTTATTTGCTCTCTACCCTCGAACAATATATTTACATAATCAAACCTCTGGTAGCAGTTTACACGCTGATACTGGGAATTCTTATCATACAGAAAGCGTTAAAAAAGCGGGTTGAGAAAAAGCCTATCAGGAAGATCGGCTGGCTTGCGATGGCAGGTGGCACGCTGGATTCGATAGGCGGCGGAGGCTGGGGACCAATCGTTACTTCCACGCTGATCGCCCGGGGACGTCACCCGAAATATACCATCGGCTCGGTAAACCTGGCCGAATTTTTCGTTTCGCTGGCAAGTTCTATTACATTCATCAGCATCATCGGATTTTCACACTGGCAGGTCGTTTTAGGATTGATTTTGGGTGGAATGGTCGCCGCCCCCATCGCAGCAAACCTATCCCGCCGGTTACCGATTAAAACAATGATGATCATGGTCGGGACGATTGTTGTGATCGTGAGTATACGGATTATTTATATGGTTTTGGCGGATTTGTAGGGTATTTGCTGTTAGCTATTAGTATTTAGCTTCACTAGTGCCGGAAATCTATTTGAGCGAATTGAATTAATTGAAATAACAACAGTAAATAAGCCAAAAGCTAATAGCCAATAGCTAATAGCCAATAGCCAATAGCTTAACATGAAAAAACAAACAAAAGCGATACGTACTCAAACCGGTAAAACGAAGTACCGGGAGCATTCGACACCACTATTTCTGACCAGCAGCTTCACATTTGAAAGTGCTGAGCAGGGCAAGGCGCTTTTTGAAGAAACCGAACCTGGGAATATTTACAGCCGGTTTTCTAACCCGACCGTGCAAGAGTTTGTGGACAAAGTCTGCATGCTGGAGGACTGTGAGGATGGCGTTGCTACTGCGACGGGGATGGCAGCGGTGTTTGCAAGTATGGCGGCTTTGTTGAAAACAGGAGATCATATCCTCGCTTGCCGCGCTTTGTTTGGCTCTGCACACCAGGTGATCACTCAGATTTTGAGCAAATGGGGTATTACACATACTTACCTCGATGCGGATGCTTCCGAGGCGGACTGGGAAGCGGCTGTTCAGCCAAATACCCGCATGATCTACCTCGAAACGCCTTCTAACCCAGGACTTGACCTGGTTGATCTGGCGATGATAGGTCGTATTTGCAAGAAACACAATATTATTTTCAACGTCGATAACTGCTTTGCCTCACCTGCATTGCAAACTCCTGCCGACTTTGGTGCCGACCTTGTTTTGCATTCGGCTACCAAATTTATGGACGGCCAGGGCCGCGTTTTGGGTGGTGTTGTTGTGGGTAAAAAAGAATACATCAAAGAGTTACGGTTCTTTTGTCGCCAAACGGGACCTTCGATGTCTCCGTTTAATGCCTGGGTTTTGAGCAAAAGTCTTGAAACTTTGAATCTAAGAATGGAAAAGCATTCATCGAATGCATTGCAACTGGCGCAGGCTTTGGAAAAACATCCTGACGTAAAGCAGGTTAAGTACCCTTTCCTGGAATCACATCCTCAGCACGAACTGGCCAAACAACAAATGAAGGCCGGCGGCGCGGTAGTTACGATCGAGCTGGAAGGCGGTTTTGAAAGAGTAGCGGCCTTTATGGATGCATTGGAAATTGCGTCGCTCTCGTCGAACCTGGGTGATACTAGAACGATTGTAACGAATCCAAATACCACAACCCACGCAAAATTGAAGCCGGAAGAGAAGAAAGCGCTTGGAATTACGCCAGGTCTGATCCGAATTTCAGTTGGTTTGGAAGACATTGAAGACTTGATCGAAGATTTCACCCAGGCAGTCGAGGTGTCGGTGAAAAGTGATATATTGGAGTAGGAATTAAATTCTAAATGCAATGAAAACGGTAACCATTGACTTACCCGACTCTCTGGACACAGAAGAATTCGAAATTAAAATGCTCTTGGCAGGTCAACTTTATGAGCGAGGTAAAATTAGCCTAGGTCAAGCTGCTCAACTTGTTGGAATAAGTAAACGATCTTTCATAGAGATCATGGGAAGATTTGGATTTTCCATGTTCAGCGATTCGATCGAAGATTTATATAAGGACATTGCCAATGCATAGTTCAGTAAGTAATCTCTGATTCCAGTTGTGTTATTTTATTTACTAAGATTGCCGAACTGGATATATTGAGAGCCGTCTACGATCACATCTATGTTACACGAGAGATAGCTGCGGAGGTTGGGAGTGCTCTGCCTGAGTGGGTAGAAATCAAAGATGTTCACAACAAAGCGTTGCAAACATCTTTTGAAGAGACCTTGGACATTGGAGAGGCTTCTGCGCTAGCATTAGCATTTGAAATTCCGGACTGCACCGTAATTCTAGACGATATGAAGGCGAGGAAGTCTGCGGAGAAGCTGAATATCCGGGTAACCGGTAGTATTGGAGTAATCCTAAATGCAAAAAAAAAGGCAAAATACCATCTGTAAAAGCTGTGTTCGAAAAAATACGCAAGACCAACTTTCGGATCAGCGACCGAATAATTAATGAGGCAATCAAAGCTGCCGACGAATCACCATGAACGAAGCAATAATGTCATCTTTAAACGCGGCCATTGAAGGGAAGAACGAAATAGAGTCGCTGGCGATACTGGCGGATCTGTTTCCCGGGCAGGTTGTGTTTTCAACCAGTCTGGGATATGAGGATCAGGTTATTACTGATTTGATTTTAAAGAATAACCTGGACATTACCATCTTCACACTCGACACCGGCAGGCTTTTCAGCGAAACTTATATGACGCTGCAAAAGACTAATAACCGTTACGACACGAAGATCAAAGTATACTACCCACAAACCCAGGCAGCTGAGGAACTGGTGAGCACAAAGGGACCTTTGAGCTTTTACGATTCTGTGGAAAACAGAAAAGAATGCTGCTTTATCCGCAAAGTGGAACCTCTGAACCGCGCATTGAAAGGCGCAAAGATCTGGGTAACTGGCATCAGGGCGGAGCAGTCGGGAAACCGTCAGGGAATGGAGCGGCTTGAAGCTGATGAAGCGCATAACCTTGTTAAGTTCCACCCAATTCTGGACTGGTCTTTTGAGGAAGTAAAACATTACGTTAAATCAAACGGGATCCCTTATAATCCACTGCATGACAGGGGATTTGTGAGCATTGGCTGCGCGCCTTGTACCCGGGCGATCCAGGAAGGTGAAGATTTCCGCGCCGGTCGCTGGTGGTGGGAAGACGAGTCGAAGAAAGAATGCGGACTGCATGCGAAGTAGGTACAAGCTGTTAGCTATTAGCTGTTAGCTATTAGCTTTTGGCTTTTGTTTGTTGCTTCCAATAATAAAAAAGGCTAACGGCTAAAAGCTAACCGCTAATAGCTCAAGGCATCAATCTCGAAAAGAAAAATAACAACCATGTCATTACCAATCAATGAAGCTTCTGTAAGTGCTGCAAAGAAAGCTCCGGATTATCTGGATCAGCTTGAAGCGGAGGCTATTTACATTATGCGTGAGGTAGCGGGACAGTTTGAACGTCCTGCCTTACTATTTTCCGGTGGAAAAGATTCGATCACCCTCGTTCGTCTTGCTCAAAAAGCATTTGCCCCAGGTAAAATCCCCTTCCCGCTGGTACATGTAGATACCGGACACAATTTCATCGAAGCGATCAATTACCGTGACGAGCTTGCTGAAAAGATTGGTGCAAAGCTGGTGGTAAGATATGTGGAGGATACGATCAAAGCGAAGGGATTGAAAGAGCAAACCGGCAAGAATGCAAGCCGCAATTGGCTGCAAACTTTTACCCTGCTCGACACTATTGAAGAATTTGAATTTGATGCCTGCATTGGCGGGGCCCGCCGGGATGAAGAAAAAGCGCGTGCGAAAGAGCGTATCTTCTCCTTCCGCGATGAATTTGGTCAGTGGGACCCGAAACGTCAGCGGCCGGAACTCTGGAATTTATTTAACGGACGGATCCAAAAAGGTGAAAACGTGCGCGTGTTCCCGATCTCCAACTGGACGGAACTGGATGTATGGGCTTACCTGAAAAGAGAAGGGATTACATTGCCTTCTATCTATTTCGCCCACGAAAGAGAGTTGATCCTGCGTGACGGAAAATTATTGAACAATACCCCGGTGATTGAAAGCGACCCGGAAGATCAGATCGTAACGCGCCAGGTTCGTTTCCGGACCGTGGGCGATATGACCTGCACCGCAGCCGTCGAGTCCAGCGCAGCTACTCTGGATGAAGTAATTGCCGAAATCTCAATTTCGAGGATCAGCGAACGCGGCGAAACCCGCATCGACGACCAGCAGACGGAAGCTGCGATGGAGGATCGGAAAAAGGGAGGGTATTTCTGATCGAACGTGGTGCAGCCCTTCGGCTACGCTCAGGGTGACAATAACGGTCATTCAGTCATTCAATCAATCAATAATTCAACATTAAACAGGTGGATTTACTAAGATTTATAACAGCAGGATCGGTTGACGATGGGAAGAGTACCTTGATCGGTCGCCTGCTTTACGATACAAAAAATATATTGGCAGATCAGATGGAAGCCATCGAACGTGCCAGCAAAAGCCGCAATACGGGAGAAATTGACCTTGCTTTGTTAACCGACGGTTTGCGTTCGGAGCGTGAGCAGGGTATTACGATCGATGTAGCTTATAAATATTTCCAGACACCAAACCGTAAGTTCATCAGTATCGATGCGCCGGGGCATATTCAGTATACCAGAAATATGGTTACGGGTGCTTCTAATGCAGATCTGGCCATTATTTTGGTAGATGCGCGCCACGGAGTAGTAGAGCAGACCCGCAGACATTCCCTGATCGCTTCGATGCTGGGTATTCCCCACGTGATCGTTGCGATTAACAAAATGGATCTGGTTGGTAACTCGGAAGATGCATTTTTAGAAATAGCAAAATCCTATCAGGAACTTGCCAATAAGCTGAATATCAAAGACCTGACAATCATTCCGGTCAGCGCATTAAATGGTGATAATATCGTGGACAGATCGGCGAATATGAGCTGGTATACCGGCGAGACGCTGCTTTCTGTTCTTGAAAATGTGAATGTATTGAAAGACCAGAACCAGGAAGACGGAAGGTTTGCGGTACAATACGTAATCCGCCCTCAGACTGACGAGCTGCACGATTACCGCGGCTATGCAGGACGGGTTCAAAGCGGTACTTTCAAAAAAGGAGATCTGATTAAAGTATTGCCTTCCGAGCAGGAATCTAAAATCGCTAAAATAGAATTCGGCGGAAACGAAATAGAAGAAGCCTCTGTTTTAGAATCTGTAACGATCTTGTTGGAAGACGATATTGATATCAGCCGCGGAGATAATATTGTTTCTCTGAATAATTCCCCGATCGTAAGCCAGGACATCGAAGCGCTGGTTTGCTGGATGGACGATAGAAAAACGCTGAAACCAGGAGACAAATACGTGTTGCAGCACGGCACCGCCAGATCCCGCTGTTCAGTCCGGGACATTGAATACCAGATCGATATCAATTCTTACGAGAAAATGGACGAGGTGGAAAGCCTGAAATTGAACGATGTTGCCAGAATCATTTTAAGAACTGCCCAGCCAATCGCATACGATCCCTATCAGAAAAACCGCGCAAACGGCGCAGCGATCCTGATTGACGAGACTTCGAATGTCACCGTTGGTGCATGCATGATTGAATAAATACAGAATATCACCATGAGCGAAATAATCATTTCTGACAAAGTATCCGCCGTTGCAAAGCGTGATATCGTTGATTTAAACCAAAAAATCAATGCATTTAATACAGGCGCTACGCCGGAGGAAGTTTTCCGGAAGTTCCGTCTGACGCGGGGCGTTTACGGTCAGCGCCAGCCGGGGGTTCAAATGATCCGTATCAAATTACCTTACGGACGCATTACCGCCGATCAGCTTGTTCGGATCGCGGATACTTCGGACAAATTTGCAACCGGAAACCTGCATGCGACCACGCGCCAGGATATACAGCTGCACTTTGTAAAGCTCTCGGATTCACCGCAATTATGGGCTGACCTGGAAGATGCTGGAATTACGCTGAAAGAAGCGTGCGGAAACACGATACGCAACGTGACTGCTTCGTCGATCGCAGGAATTGATCCCGACGAACCTTTCGATGTGACACCGATCACGCATTCGATATTTACCTATTTCCTACGCAATCCGATCAATCAGGATATGGGACGGAAATTCAAGATCGCTGTCTCTTCATCTGAAAAAGATACTGCGCTCGCATTTATTCATGATGTGGGTCTGATCGCCAAAATGGGCGTGAATGCAGCCGGGGAAACTGTTAAAGGATTTAAAGTATTGATTGGTGGTGGATTAGGCGCGCAGCCTTTTTCAGCACAAACAGCATTTGAATTTCTTGAAGAAAAAGACGTAATACCATTCATAGAAGCATTGTTGCGCGTTTTTGACCGTTACGGAGAACGTGTTCGTCGCCACAAAGCTCGTATGAAGTTTCTTCTGAATGACCTGGGCCTGGAAGATATGCTGGCCAAAGTGGAGGAAGAGCGTACAGCGGTTAAAAACAAGGTTTTTGAAATTCCAGAAGATCTATTTGGCACGAAGGAGGTTGAATCTTTCATTTATGCAGATCGCCCTTCTCTGAGCGAATCTGATATTTTGAGAATAGCCGCTGAAAGCATTGACGCTGACAAGCTGGACATTTTCACAAAATGGCTGAGGACCAACACATTTGAACAAAAACAAAAAGGCTGGTACGCAGTACAGTTGCGGGTTTTGCTTGGAGATATGAATTCAAATATCGCGCGGAGCCTGGCGGATGTAGTGCGTCAATATGCAGCAGACGATATTCGGGTGACTGTAAACCAGGGCTATTTGCTTCGGTTCGTAAAAGGCGAAGATTTGGTTGCTATTTACCACGAACTTGCCAAGTTAGGACTGGCTGCTCCGGGTTTTGACAGCACGATGGATATTACCACCTGCCCGGGAACGGATACGTGTAACCTTGCGATTTCCAGCAGCTACGGAATTACCCGCGTGCTGGAAGATGTAATGCGTGACGAGTATCCTGAAATGATTTATAATCAAGATATTAAGATCAAGATCAGCGGCTGTATGAATGGCTGCGGACAGCATAATGCGTGTAACATCGGCTTCCACGGAAGCTCTGTGAAAAACGGCAAACTGGTTCTTCCTGCATTACAGGTTTTACTTGGCGGCGGCTTTACAGGAGACGGCGTCGGGCTGATCGGAGATAAAGTGATCAAAGTTCCGACCAAGCGCGGACCGGAAGCATTGCGTATGCTTTTCGATGATTATGAGAAGAATGCGTACGATGGAGAGTATTACAATCAATACTACCAGCGTCAGACTAAGAACTATTTCTTCCAGCTACTGAAACCGCTTGCAGATCTTTCAACCGTGAGCGACGACGATTACCGCGACTGGGACCACGACGAACTTTTTAAAACTGAGATCGGTGTCGGTGAATGCGCGAGTGTAATGGTCGATCTGGTTGCTACCACAATTACAGAAGGTCAGGAAAAATTAAATCTGGCTAAGGAAAACTTTGAATCGGGCGTTTGGGCGGATGCTATTTATCACGCTTACAACGTATTTATCACCGGCGCAAAAGGTTTACTGATGACGAAAGACGTGAATACCAACACACAATATGGTATTATCAACGATTTCGAAACGCATTTTGGTCAGGATTTTGAATATGAAACGCCTGCGGAATTTGCGCTTGCTGAAAAAGCTGCTACTCCATTTAAGTCACTGGTATTCAGCATTAATAAATTTGAACCAACCGAGCAATTCGCAACCTACTTCATCAGTACTGCGGATAAATTCCTGAATTTTGTTCGCGACACCCGAGAGACGCAACTAGCGGAAACCGGAGAGCCGGCATTGCAGGAATTGTCTTTCGGAAAAGATAGCTAAGGATTAGGTGTTAGCGATTAGCTGTTAGCTGTTAGTTTTTTTGCTAAGGGTTAGTGGCTAACAGCTAAAAGCCAACAGCAAAACAATATGAAACTTACATTAATCGGTGCTGGGCCGGGTGATCCTGATTTGATCACTTTAAAGGGAGTCAAGGCTTTGCAAAAAGCCCGCGTCGTTTTGTACGATTCCCTCGCCCACCCTTCGTTACTGGATCATTGTCCTGAGGATTGTGTCAAAATACTCGTCGGAAAACGCTTTGGTAAAACAAGCTGCGGACAGGATGAAATCAATGACCTGATCGTCGAAAAAGCAAAGCAATATGGTGAAGTCGTGCGTTTGAAAGGCGGCGACTCATTTATATTTGGACGTGGGTACGAAGAAGTAATTTTTGCAGCGGGTTATGGTATTGAATCCGAAATTATCCCCGGTATTTCCAGCAGCTACGCAGTTCCTGCATTAGCTGGTATCCCACTCACATCCAGAGGGATAAGTGAAAGTTTTTGGGTAATTACGGGTACTACCAAAGCCCACGAGCTATCCAAAGACCTGCATCTGGCGGCGCAATCTTCTGCCACCGTTGTGGTTTTAATGGGCTTGCACAAGCTCAATGAAATTGTCGAAATGTATTCCGGGCTGAATAAAATGGATGAACCAATTGCGATCATTCAAAATGGAACACTGGAAAATCAGAAGGTTGTAACAGGGCGGATCAGCAATATTTTGCCGCTTTCCAAAGTAAGCGAAATCGGTTCGCCGGCTATTATGATCATCGGAAAAGTAGCCGCTTTACCAGACCTGTCGTTTGAAAAAGTAAATGAAATGATGCAGCAGGGAAGTTCAGTTGCGGGACTCTGATATTAAAGCAATCTGAGGAACCAGTTGATATCCAGCACCCTGCCCTTCTGGTGAAATTCCAGAAAATAGATAATACCTGCCAGGATCAGATAGCTGAAAAACAACCACTTCTTTTTAATTTCGTACTGATCGTGATGGTGCACGTAATCGTATACCATTGAGGCTGTAAAACCGAAAATCATTAAAGCAAAGGAAAGCAGGCCGCAATCCTGCCGGTAATGCATGTACGTCCGCAATGCGGGGGCGCCGAGCACCAGGTACATCAGCCACATGCCAAAACCGATCCGGTACAGGTAAACACTCAGACGGCGATCATTCTTAATGTCAAATAACCCTTCCAGCATGTCCATGCAATTGTTTGAAAGAGTGAATCTAACAAAATTAGTAGACAAATGCCAACGTTTACTTACTGATAGTATAACCCTGGTATTGTGAAATCTGTTTTAAAGAAACGCACCGTCTCTAAACTACTTTTTGCCCTTTTGAACCGAATTTCCAGGCTTTCCTGGAAAAATGCGTTTCGCCTTTCCGACTTTCTTTGCTGGTCCATATTCCATGTGGGCGGATACAGAAAAAAAGTAATTTTCGAAAATCTCAGAAATAGCTTCCCTGAAAAAACGGAGGAAGAGCTCGAATGCATTGCTAAAAATTTCTACCGGCATTTTACTGACCTTATCGTCGAAACGATCAAGTTCCGCACTGCAACGCCGCAGTGTGTTTGCGAGCGGATACAGGGGGATATCAGTATCATGGATCATTTTTATCAAAACAAGACCAACATTATTTACCTTATGGGGCACCGGGGAAACTGGGAATTGGCCAACCTTTTCTCATCCCTTACCTTCACCCACGAATGCATAGTAGTGTACCGCCCGCTGCAAAATCCGGAATCGGACCAGTGGCTTCGCGACTTGCGTACAAGATTCGGCGCGAAGTTAGTTTCAATGGAAAATATATTTAAAGAACTGCAAAAGCCGCGCGACAAACCTTATGTAGTGGTATTGGCCAATGATCAGTCGCCTAACCCGAAAACCGCATTCTGGACGCAGTTTCTAAATCAGGATACCGGCGTTTTCAGGGGAGTAGAAACGATTGCGAGACGCTATAACCTGACCGTATTGTATGCGGATTTCAGTAAAGTGGCCGACAAGCGCGGCTACTATCAGGTTAATATCTGTAAGATCACCGACAAGCCAAGAGAAGTTCCGAATAATTCCATCCTGGAAACGCAGCTCAGGATTTTGCAGCGCGATATTGAGAACCAGCCGCATAACTGGCTGTGGAGCCACAGGCGCTGGAAACACAAGCGGCCGGAAATGCTGAAACCGGAGCAGGTATTGCATTAACATGAGCCCGACGCAGTTTCAGGCTTTTAAAACAGCGTCGAAACTACTTCTTTTGCATAACTGCAACATCAACCCATAAATGTGAGTAAACCGGTAAAATTTCTGATCCTCCGTTTTTCATCCATTGGCGACATCATATTGACAACGCCGGTGATCAGGTGCCTGAAACAGCAGCATCCGCAAGCTGAGATCCACTATTTTACCAAAAGTAAATTCGAATTCCTGCTGCTGGACAACCCTTATGTCGACAAGATCTGGCTACTTGAAAAAAATACGAAACAAGTACTCGAACAGCTGAAAAAAGAGCAGTTTGATTACGTAATAGACCTTCACACCAATATCCGCACATTAAGGGTCAAATTCGCATTGCGCGTTCCTTCATTTAGTTTCGACAAGCTGAATGTGCTGAAATGGCTGATCACGCAGTTCAAAATCGATTACCTGCCCGATATTCATATTGTAGACAGGTACATGGAAACGCTTGCTACTTTCGGAATCACGAACGATGGGCAGGGGCTGGACTATTTCATACCTTATAAGGATAATGTAGAACCCGAGTGGCTCCCGCCAACACACCGCGCCGCGTTTGTCGCGTATGCGATCGGAGGTCAGCATAATACCAAAAAATTACCCGTCGAAAGAATGATCGAGCTTTGCCGGAAAATCAATTATCCGGTTGTGCTCCTGGGCGGGAAAGAGGATTTTGACAATGGAGAAATCATCCGGAATGCGATTGGTGACGGGCTGATCGTGAATACGTGCGGAAAATATAATTTCAACCAGTCCGCATCGCTGGTAAAGAAGGCGCTCATTGTGTTTTCGCATGACACCGGACTAATGCACGTAGCGGCCGCCTTTAAGAAAAAAGTATATTCGATCTGGGGAAATACGATTCCGGGTTTTGGCATGTATCCCTACAAAACCGCATTCGAAGTACTGGAAAGGCCCGACCTCGGTTGCAGGCCCTGCTCCAAGATTGGCTACAAAGCGTGCCCTCGGAAGCATTTCAAATGTATGAACGAGATTTCCTTCTCTTTCCCGATCAAAGAACTACCTGCCTCGAATTAGTGTTACATTTCCTGATCATTCAAAGGCAAATCCACAAATCAGATTCATGACAAAAAAAGTAAACGTAGGTTTGGTACAAATGAGCTGTACCGCTGATGTTGTGGCCAATTTCCAAAAAGCTACAATCAAAATCCGCGAGGCTGCGCAAAAAGGCGCGAATATTATCTGCCTTCAGGAGCTTTTCAAATCCTTGTATTTTTGTGATGTGGAAGACCACGGCAATTTCGCCCTGGCTGAGCCTATTCCCGGCCCCTCGACCGATCAGTTGAGTACTTTGGCAAAGGAATTGGGTGTGGTAATCATTGCTTCGCTTTTTGAAAAACGGGCGCACGGACTTTACCATAATACTACCGCCGTACTCGACGCCGACGGAGCCTACCTTGGCAAATACCGCAAAATGCATATTCCCGACGATCCGGGCTATTACGAGAAATTCTACTTCACGCCCGGCGACGCACCCACCGGCGATGCGCAGAGTGACGTTGCTGATCGCGACGGCTACCGCATTTTTGACACGAAATTTGCGAAAATCGGCGTGCTGATCTGCTGGGATCAATGGTACCCGGAAGCGGCTCGCATAACCAGTTTAATGGGCGCTGAAATCCTTTTTTACCCTACGGCGATTGGCTGGGATACGAATGAAACCGATCCTGCTACGAATGAAGAACAATATGGCGCGTGGCAAACCATCCAGCGCGGACACGCTGTCGCGAACGGTGTATATGTGGTCTCTGTTAACCGCGTGGGTCGCGAGGCCGACCAGCAGTTCTGGGGCGGCTCATTTATCGCAAACCCGCACGGCAAATTGTTGTACCTCGCCCCACACGAGGGTGAAGTGACGCACGTGCAGGAACTTGATCTCGAAAAGCTGGATCACTATCGCACCACCTGGCCGTTTTTGCGTGACCGACGGATCGATTCTTACCGGCCGATATTGAAGAGATATATCGACTCTTGAAAGGCATATAAATATAACTATTCCTATTAGACCAAAAGTGAGCTTCCAACCGGGGCTCACTTTTTTGTTTTTCTATGCTCCGAGTCTGCATTTTAGCGCATTCAGAACATTAGTAACCACGCGTCACACTGAAAAACTACACGTTAGTAGCATAAACGTCTATTTTATAGGGATTTACAAATCGAATTATGCATTTTTAATCTAGTAAATCAGTCGACAATATTAAAAAATGGTTAAGTAAAATTTTTTATCAGATTATTACAATACGATTTTATAAAGTTTTTAAATGACCAATTTTTATTGCAAAAAAGTCGATATAATTAATTTATTCTCTTGCATCTTTTCACATTGTCAGTATATTTGAGAAGTCATTAAACGAATGACTGAACTTCTAAACCGAAGATATATTCCAGCCGCACATGAATATATCTGACTGTTGAGAGAGGAACATACTAAGACCTGAGGGGATTATTTACGATCCATTCAGCAGGTTCCGCCTCGAAACAATATAATTATTTTAATAATGGTTTCCCGATTACCGTGGACAGGCAAACTGTCGCGTCAGGCTCTGCCTTTTCTCGAGTTTTTCATGTCTGTCCTCGATTAAAGAGGGTATTGCTTTCCGGAAAAGCAGTGTTGCAAGCTTATGGCTGTGTTGTTCTGTCCACGCGAAAGTGTGTGCGGCGCACGGCAACGTGGACACCACACAGCCATAACTTTTTCTCCGTGGATTTACACCTAACAACATTTTAACTCTACTTCCTCATGCGTAAAGTTCTACTCTTATTATTATGGGTATGCCTTTGCTCTCCGGTTGCGTTCGCCCAGGTAAGGCAGCTCACCGGAAAGATATTGGCGGCCGAAGATGGTCTCGGACTTGCTGGTGCATCGGTCATTCTGAAAGGAACAAATGTTGGTACGAATGCAGACGCAGACGGAAATTTCACCTTTTCGGTTCCGGGCGACGGAACACTTGTCGTTTCCTATGTAGGTTTTCTGATCAAAGAACTGCCGATCGGAAACCAGACCCAATTTGACATTAAATTGGAAGCAGATACGAGACAACTTTCCGAGGTGGTCGTGACTGCATTTGGTATTGAGCGGGAGAAAAAAGCGCTCGGCTATACAGTACAGGAGGTAAAAGGAAGCGCATTGACAGAATCGCGTTCTACGAATGTGGCGAATGCACTTTCCGGTAAAATTGCGGGAGTTAGGATACAGTCGAACGGCGGCCCGGGCAGCAGCTCGACGATCCAGATCCGCGGCTCTTCTTCCGTTTCAGGAAACAACCAGCCACTGATCGTTATCGACGGTGTACCGATGGAGCAAACTGCCAGCAAAACTTTCGGAGGCGGTATTTCAGAAGTTAACCCTGACAATATCAAAGAAATGTCGGTATTGAAAGGACCCAATGCAGCGGCGCTTTACGGCTCACGTGCTGCTAACGGGGTTATTTTGATCACTACTAAAAATGGCCAGGGCACAAAAGGACTTGGCGTAGATGTTAACTCAAACATCACTTTCGAGCGCCCCTGGATCAAACCAGATTTTCAGAACACTTACGGCGGAGGAAATGGCTACCGCACCTGGTACAATGACGGGTGGAGCGGCAGCATCACAGATCCGAACGAGATTGCACAATACAGGTCGGTTTACGACTCAAGATATCCTCTGGCTGGCTCAGAAGGTACCGATGAAAGCTGGGGAGCACCTATGGACGGACGCATGGTGAGACAGTGGTGGACTGGTGACGATGTTGCACCACTGACTCCTCAGCCTAATAACTGGGAAGAATACTGGCAAACAGGCCGCACGATCACGAATAGTGTGGCATTGAACGGCGGAAACGACAAAGGCTATTTCCGTTTAGGATTGAGCCGCGTGGATCAGAAAGGTATCATGTACTATAATGATTTTCACCGCAATAATTTCCGGATCAACTCGGGCTACAATCTGACCAAAAACCTGAACATTACGCTTTCGGGTGAATATATCAAGTCTGGCTCGGACAACCGCAGCTACTCCGGCGGACAGGAATTTATCTGGTCCCACCGCCACGTTTCCTGGGATCAGCTTCGCGATTATGAAAGCTATATCGGCGTTCACAATCAGCGAGGCGCGGATACAGATCCTCCTCACTGGCAGCACACGTTTTTCACGAACCCCTATTACACGCAGAAAAATCTGCCGTCGGGAAATGAAAAGGATCGTTTAATGGGGAATATCGCATTGAACTACAAAATCCTTCCTTCCCTGAGCCTGCTGGTACGTACCGGAACTGACTTCTGGAGTGACACGCGTATCAACGTTTCCAATTTCCTCCGCGTCCGCAATGGTGTTCGTACACCGGGCCGCTTTTCAGAAGAAGTTCTGCGCAGCCAGGAAACGAACTCTGATTTCATGCTGACTTACAACAAAGATATCACGTCTGATTTCGGCATGAATGTTCAGTTTGGAGGTATTCAGCGTAAAAATTATTACAAAAGAAACTACTTCTATGTAGGCGAAATGGTGGTTGACGGGCTGTACAATGCAGGAAACTCGGTACCAAGCCAAAACACGATCGAAAGTGAGATCAGGGAATCTGAAACGCAAAGCTTGTTTGGAACAGCCAATTTCTCATGGAAAGATGCATTGTTCCTGGATCTGACAGCGCGTAACGACTGGTCGAGCACATTGCCTTCAAACGCACGTTCCTACTTCTACCCTTCCGCTTCGCTGAGCGCAGTTGTTACCGACTTGTTTGATATCAACAGCAGTATCTTCTCTTTCGGTAAAGTACGCGCCAGTTACGCACAGGTTGGTAACGATGCAACGCCTTATCAATTGGCACAAACATTCCTTGCAAAAGGCTCCTGGAACGGTGCAGTGCCCAAGTTCGGCGAGAACATCCAAATCGCGAACAGCAACCTGAAACCTGAGATCACAACCGGTTTGGAAATCGGCGCTGACCTTCGTTTCATGAAAGGCAAGATCGGACTGGACGTGACTTACTACGATCAGACTACCAAAGACCAGATCCTGGGTGTTGAAATTTCGAAAGCGAGCGGCTACAATACGCGTATCCTGAATGCAGGTAAGATCACTAATAAGGGTATCGAGGTTTCGATCTCGGGAACGCCGGTGAAACTGCCGGGCGGATTTAGCTGGGATGTTTCTTTGAACTGGTCTCGCAACCGCAACAAAGTGGTAGAGCTGGCGGAAGGACTTACTACCTATACTTTGGCAACACAAAGAGGAATGTCGTCGGAAGCACGTGTAGGACAGCCTTACGGTACATTTTACGGGGTTGGTTTTCAAAAATACAACGGACAAGTTGTGTACGGAGCGAATGGACTTCCTATCACTGCTGCCGGACAAAAACTGGGCAATATCCAGCCTGACTGGATCGGCGGGATGATGAATACACTGCACTACAAGGGCATTTCGCTGAGTGCATTGGTGGACGTTCGTGTGGGAGGAGATATTTACGATGAAGGTACAGGTACTGCGCGCTGGACAGGTCAATATGCTGAGACCGCGCTGGGCCGCGAAGAAGGTGTGATCGGTCAGGGTGTGCGCGAATTGACTGGTGCTGACGGTTCGAAATCTTATGTACCAAACGATATTATCGTCACTGCAAATCAGCTTTACGGATACAGCAACCCTCGAAACTACCACGAATCGGCAATTTTCGATGCTACTTATGTGAAGCTTCGGGAGCTTTCGCTGGGCTACACTTTCAGTCCTTTCATCTTGAAAAAGATCAAAATACAGTCTGCCAAAATCTCGGTAGTGGGACGCAATGTTTGGATGATATTCAAAAACACGCCGCACATCGATCCTGAGATCGACGCCAAAGGTGGTAACGAGCAGGGATTTGGCTACGGTGAGCTTCCGAGTTCACGCAGCGTAGGAGCCAATATCTCATTGTCATTCTGATCCAGTCAACCCAGTTACGGACTTTAAAGATTTTTGAAATGAAAAACATATTAAATCATAAAACCATCTGGATGACGGCGCTGGCAGGTATTCTTACCGCTTCAAGCTGCACCAAGGACTTTGATGAAATGAACGTAAGTCCGAACAGCCCCACGGCGATCGGGCCGCAGTACCTCCTTCCTACCGGCATTGAAACTTCAATCGACCGTTACTGGGGCCACAGGGACCGGTTTGAGCGGATCAATATCGATGCAGCCGAACTGTACGTACAGCATTTGACCCGGAATATTTACAGTAATGAGGGAGACGATTACACGGTTTCACCTGCATTGCTTTCCAACAACTGGAAAGGATTCTTCAACGAAGGCCTGCTCAATTTCCAGCGCATTATCATGCAGACAAACCCGGAATCTGCTACTCCGAATGCGAATTATGAAGGTGTGGCGCTGGTGATGCGCAGCTGGGTGTTTTCATTGCTGACAGATATGTACGGCGCGATTCCTTACACCGACGCAATCAAGGGAACGGCGATGGAACCGGTTTACACGCCCAAGTACGATGCGATGGATGTGGTTTACGCAGGTTTGCTGAATGATCTCAAATTAGCTAACGAGAAGCTAACAGTAGGCGGGCCTGCGATCGCGGGGGATATTCTTTACTCAGGGGATATTTTGAAATGGAAAAAATTCGCCAACTCACTCCGTCTCAGACTTGCTAACCGCCAGGCTGCGAAAAAATCTGCTGAATCGAAGGCTATCATGGCGGAAATTCTGGCAGATGCGACGAAGTTCCCTGTGTTTACGAGTAATGCAGACAATGCTTCCCTGAAATGCACAACGGTATTACCGAGCAACAACGAATGGAATCAGATTCTGATCCAGGGCGGACGTACGGACTGGAATATCAGCAAAACGCTGGCTGACAAGATGAATGCAATGGGCGATACCCGCATTGCCGTCTACGCAAACCCGAACAAAGATGGTTTGTACCAGGGACACGCTAACGGATTGCCGGACGCGATCGCTACCAGCTACCTGGCCACCAGTTCTACAATCGGTACTGCATTCACAAAAGCTGACGCGCCGGAGGTGATCATGACTTTTGCAGAATTAAAATTCATACTGGCCGAAGCTGCGCTTGACGGTGATATTACGGGCGATGCCAAGAAGTTTTATGAAGATGGAATTACTGCTTCCTTCGCGCAATACGGCCTCACTCCTCCTGCCGACTATTTCACAAAAGCGGGTGCTGCCAGCAAGGAAAAAGTGCTTGAACAAAAATGGATCTCCCTGTTTGGACAAGGTATTGAAGCCTGGGTCGAATGGCGTAGAACTGGTTTCCCTGTATTTCCGGCACCGGATCCGAGAGCGGTATTAAACAATGGTGGTATCCTGCCAACGCGCTTCAACTACCCGGCTTCGGAATATTCACTGAACCAAAAGGCAGTTACCGAGGGCGCTGGCCTGAATGGTGGCGCCGACGATATGAAAACCAAGCTTTGGTGGGCAGAGAAATAACCGTCCTTTTTATTCATTCAAGAAATCAGAGAATTATGAAAAATATCAGATCTTCCATAACCACACTTTGCCTGCTGGCAATGGTCACGCTTGGAATCGCTTCCTGCAAAGTAGAGGACCCGTTTTTGGAAAGAGACGTAGCGCCTGTGCTGGTTGATATCGTAGGAGCTCCTTTCGGCGCACCGATCGCCAGCGAGCCGACTGTAACCTATGCCGCGACGGCCACGAAACTGACGCTTTCGGCCCGCCTGCTGGAACTCGATAAAACCAATATCCTCGACCATACCAAAGGCATCGACTCGATCCCTGTCCCAAATCTTGCGATCAGAATTACACTGCGTTCCGGCGCAGCGTTGGGTGAAGTTACATCCAATGCCGACGGACTGGTGACGATTGATAAAACCTGGGCAGAACTGGGTATAGCCGCACCGAAAGCCGGTTCGCTAATCAAGATTTCCTGGACGGGAAATCACAAGGGAATTGCCTTCACAAGATTTTCACAAATAGCAGCTAACTAACTGAAAAACAAGCTAACTGTGTTCCGTGTTGGCTTGTTTATTTGTAAATTGAATTATAGTTTTTCCAATCACATATTTATCGTCACGTATTACTAAAACTTTTATAAAAATGAATCAGAAAATGGACCGTCGGAATCTTCTTAAATCCGGTTTAATGGCAATCGGAGGTATGACACTGGCCCCGCATTTGAGCATGGGCGCTTTCGCTGGCGCACCGTTGTCGCTGGATCCTGAGAACCGCATTTACCGCAGCCCCATGGTAAGAGAGTATTTTTTACCGGATGATTTGAAAGCGCCAAAGATTATCGCCAAGCTGAATGCAAACGAAAATCCATACGGCCCGCCGATGTCAGCACAGAAAGCAGTAGCCGATTCAGTAAAGAATGGCAACCGCTATGCGTGGAAGGAAATGTATGATCTTATTGATAAAATAGCCAAAAAAGAAGGGGTAACTGCCGACCATATCATGATGGGCCCGGGTTCATCGGACCTTTTGGAAAAAGTGGCATTGGTGACTTTCATGAAAGGAAAAGGAAACATCGTTTCTGCTGATCCTTGCTATATGTCGCTGGTGCAGGTTGCCAAATCCGTTGGCGCAACCTGGAAGCCTGTTCCCTGTACCGACGACTGGTCACACGACCTGAAAGCAATGGAAGCCGCAATCGACAGCGAAACGAAACTGGTGTACGTTTGTAACCCAAACAACCCGACCGGCGCGATCACCAAAGGCCAGGACCTGCTTGATTTCTGCTCACGCGTTTCCGAAAAAGTACCTGTATTTGTTGACGAAGCTTACATTGAACTGGCAGTAGGCGCTGATACCCAGAGCATGGTTTCACTCCTTACCCAGAAGAAAAATGTGATCGTAGCCCGTACTTTCTCCAAAATCATGGGAATGGCCGGTATCCGTGTAGGATATATGGTCGCACTTCCTTCCTACCTGGAAACGATCAACAAGATCACCCGCGGCGGAATGGGGATTTCTTATACCTCGATCTTTGCAGCTTCTGCCAGCCTCGACGATAAAGATTTTCAGGGAAACACGCGCAAGCTGAATCACGAAGCGAAGCTTTATCTGTACGAAAACCTGGATAAAATGGGATATAAATACATTCCGTCCTACACCAACTTCGTACTCTTCCCGGTGACCATACCTGCAAAAGAATTACTTACAAAACTGAATGCAAAAGGCGTCTCAGTACGCACATTCGACATTTTGAACAAACCCTGGTGCCGCGTAAGTCTCGGTACGATGGACGAAATGAAAGCATTTGTAGGGGCGCTGGGGCAGTTGAGTTAGTATGCGTTGTCATTGATGGTCATTTTTTGTCATTGATTGTCATTGATTGTCATTTTAGTCATTGGTTGTCATTGGTTGTCATTTATAGTTAGGTGCAGGGTCTTCTTGTCAAGTGCAGTTTAGAAATAGCACAAGTAACGTCAAACAATAAATGACGACAAATGACCATAACTGACAACCAATGACCTTAATGACAATCAATGACTTAATGACAAGCAATGACCACAAATGACAAAAATTGACCATCAATGACAACCTGACCCCCCAAACACCCCCCCATTACCAACCATTGAAAAACACCTGCCACATCAACATTTCCAATCATGAGTGATGCATTGCAAAAAACCATAACACTCTTATTGCTAATATCCCTTGGACTGCTCTTGAAAAGCAAATTCAAGAACAAGGATCAGACTAATGGGATCAAGGAAATCATTCTGTCGGTTGCATTGCCTTCGACCATATTCATTTCTTTGATGAAGATCGATATTGATTCTTCGATGATCATTATCCCGCTGGTGACTTTGGTTTTCAACTTTTTGATGTTTTTCTCGGCGCCGCTGGCTTTTGCATTATTTGGTATTGAGAAAAACAGCCCGACCGGAAGAACATTGATGATGCTCATTCCTTCTCTCGCGCCGGGACTTTCGTGCTTTCCTTTTATCGCTGAATTTTTAGGGGAAAAAAGTCTGGCGATTGCGGCGCTGGCTGATGTTGGCAACAAGTTCTTCGTGCTGATTTCTCTTTATATTCTCGCTATGAATATGTTTTTGAAAAACAGTAACGACAAGGAAACCAAAGTGGGCGGCAAGCTGAAAAGTCTTTTTGCGAGCATGTTCCAGGAGCCTATTAACCTGCTGATTTTCCTTGCGATCATTCTCCTGAGTTTGGGAATCAACTACAATACATTGCCGCCGATCGTGACGGATCTTTTTGATAAAACCAGCGCGATGATGACACCGCTTGTGCTTTTGTTCATCGGGCTTGCAGTTCAACTAAAAGAAGGAAAAAAACGCATTGTCGCGAGTATCCTGTTTTTCAGGGCAGGTATCACGATGCTGATCAGCGCGGGGATGATTTATGTACTGAATATCAACGATTATGCAATGATCCTGCTGGCGATCGTGATCCCGCTGAGTGCCGCTAGTTTCTGGCCTCTCGCGCATATTTCGGCATTCAATATCAAAGAAGACGCAAAAGGTTTACCCAAAGAAAAACGGACTTTCGACCTCGAACTGGCTGTATTGCTCCTTGCTTTCTCACTGCCTTTTTCGACGATTTTAATTCTCGCAATCCTTTCTTCCGGTACATTCTTCGCGCACAACTCTACCCTGATCACGGTAGGTTTGGTACTGATCGCCATTGGTGCGCTGCCGAATGCATTAAGTAAAGTTTTTGTAAAAATGTCAAAAGCATAAACTTCCATTGTGATTAAACTAGCAAGTACTTCACTCCTTTTACTCGTATCGCTCAGTGTATTTGCCCAGACCGACAATATGTCCGTCGGGCAGATCAAATCTGAGGAAACGATCAAAGTTTCAAAGAAAAAGAAGCGTTACCAGTACTTCTCCGGAAGTGCGCCCGTAACAATGGCCGACGGTAGTGTTAAACCGATCGCGGATGTAAAGATTGGCGAACATGTTAAAACCTGCCGGGGCGGGAAAACGACCGCCACGCAGGTGAAGCAGATCGATGTTTTTAACCAACCCTATTCTGCATTAACCGCATTTTATCTCCGCCCGGCCGAAACTGTCGCGGAATCACAGCAAATAGTCCCCGCGCTGCTGATAGAGGCCACGCCCGACCACCGGGTCCAAACCAGTCACGGCAAAAAAAGAATGAAAAAGCTTTCGAAGAAGGACGTTTTGTACCACTACGAACCTGCCACCGGCCTGGTATCCCTTTGGAAAATAGGTGCGGTAAAGGAAAACGCCAGACGCGTGACCAAAGCGTATCACCTCGAAACAGTCGACGGTACGTATCTGGTAGATAATGTAATGGTGGCTAATAATTGATTTTGCCTTAACCCAAAACCTTTCCGACCTTTGCGGTATTCATTACCAATCGCAAAATCGTGTCTGAGCTACATACTTCGTTAACCCCCAAAGAATCCGGTTTCATTTTTCCTCCCGAGTGGCATCCGCACCGGGCTACCTGGCTCACATTTCCGCATAACGAATCGTCCTGGCAGGGAGAAAAGCTGGCGCAAATGCGGCCGCAATATCTGGCATTCATTAAGGCGATCAGTCAGGGTGAAAATGTGGGCATTATTGCTGATAATGAGAATCTTAAAAGCTTTATCACAGCAGAACTTTTCCGCACCGGCGTCGATCTTTCAAAAATCGAATTTATCATAAAACCTACCAACGATGCGTGGTGCCGAGATCACGGGCCTTCGTTTTTGATCAACCCTGAAACAATGCAAAAAATGATCGTCGATTGGGGCCACAATGCATGGGGAGGCAAATATCCACCTTATGACGACGATAACCGCACACCTGCCGCAGTAGCGAAATACCTGAACTTACCGATCGTTAATCCGGGTATTATCATGGAAGGCGGCGCGGTGGAATTCAATGGCGCCGGAAGTGTGCTGACCAGCAAATCCTGTTTGCTGAATATCAACCGCAACCCGCATTTGAAACAGGCAGAAATTGAAAAATACCTATGCGATTATTACGGCGTGGAGCAGGTATTGTGGGTAGAAGGCGGCATTGTCGGCGACGATACCGACGGGCATATTGACGATACCACGCGGTTTATCAACGAAGATACCGTGGTGGCCTGCGTCGAGTCAAATCGAGAGGACGAGAACTACGAAATTCTGCAAACCAACCTGGATTTACTTAAAAAAATGCGGCTGGTAAATGGCAAACAGCTGAATATCATTGAGCTTCCGATGCCGAAAGCAGTGGTGATCGACGGTTTCCGCACACCCGGCTCCTACGCTAACTTTTTAATCTGCAATATCGGCGTCATCGTTCCGGTCTTCAATAATCCAAACGACCAAGTTGCGATTGACATCCTGGAGAAAGCATTTGCGGGAAGAAAGATCATTCCGCTCGAAGCGACTGAGATCATCTGGGGACAAGGTAGTTTTCACTGTTTGAGCCAGCAGGAGCCTTTGGTTTGAAAATTAGGGCTCGTTGGACAAAAAAACCCCTAAATCCCCCAAGGGGGACTTTTAGGTAGTGCAAAAAATTAAAGTAAAGCCCCTTTAGGGGTTGGGGGTTTTAGGAGGCTTGGTTTGAGATTAGGGCTCGTTGGACTTAAAAAATTCACCCCTAAATCCCCCAAGGGGGACTTTTCGTTGTTGCAAAAGACCTCATAAAGCCCCTTAAGGGGTTTGGGGTTTTTAGGAGACCTGCTAGCCCCTTCAGGGGTTGGGGTTTACTACTCCCCCAGCGCGGCCCAGTCGTCTCCTTCGTGCAGGAATACGTTGTAGTCTACGAATCCTCTTATCCCGTCGGCCCAGCCTTTTTCGCTGTGTTGCCAGAATAGGACCTGCGAATCGAGTGCCAGGTCGCTGATATCGTCGCGGGAATAGCCGGCGAGCCAGAGCGGGTAGTCGTCGAAATTTCCGGCTATATACTTTTTGTAGAAATATTCATTTACATAGATAATAGGCCGCACGCCGTAGTGCTTTTCTATTTGCGTGAGCCAGTTTCTTACCCCTTTTATAATGATATCGTCGGGCCGGCCGGCGTGCGTTTCCAGGTCCAGCACGGGCGGCATATCCCCGGCTTCCATCCTCACCTGGCCGATGAAGTTCTGCACCTGCCTGTCGGACATCACCCTGGGATTATAAAAATGATAAGCCCCGCGTTTCATCCCTACCCTTTTTGCCTCGTTCCAGTTTCTTTTATATTGTTTGTCTAAATGCGTCGCGCCCTCGGTCGCTTTGATGTACACGAAGTCGATCTTCACTTCACCCGATCGTGTATTTCTCAGCTTGTCCCAGTTGATCTTCGCATTGTGGTGAGATACGTCGATCCCGTGGATTGTGTACCGCATCGGCAGCCGGATACCGAACTTGCTGACAAACTCCCATTGGTTTTCATCCTTGCTGTCGCGCCACCAGATGATGCCCGCTATCAGTAAAACGACCCCGGCAATAATCGCCCAGCCTTTGGGCGGAAGGGGCTTTAAATAGGGTATTTTCTTCGGAGAGGACTTAATTTTCTTTTTCGCCATTATGCTGCAAAAATAGCAAAGTTCAGTGTTCCGCAGCTACAACCACTTATTTTGGATCTCAACCGCTCCTGTACTTTGTAATACATAGTACCTGTCGTCACCTATCTTTGTTATGTCCAAGAGGGACAGCAGTCACAGAACCTTTAAACATCCATTAGCCATGAAAAACTTACTTAAATCAATCGCCTTCGCAGTAGCATTCACTGTTGTTTTTACTGCCAATACTTTTGCCGACGATAAGGAAACCAAAAAAGTAACCAGTTTCGGTACCGGAATTTTCGCTTCAAAATCAGGTAACATTCACATCAATGTAGATAAATATGCAGACTGCAATGCGATGGTGCTGGTAACCAATGACAGAGGCCACGTAATGTTCCGTGAAGTGATCGGAAAGGATACCGAGAAATTCAGAAAAGCACTGAATGTAAAAAATCTGCCAAGCGGAATTTACACCATTCAGATTACCGGAAAAGGCGAGAAACTGATCAAAACCTTTGAACTGTCCGAGCAACCTGTGGAGCGCGTACTTGCCATTAAATAATATCTGTTAGCCAAAAAATAAGCCCGGCGCATTCAATTGCACCGGGCTTTCTTTTTGTATTAATAAAAATTCTAGATCACAACATTCACGATCCGTTTTGGAACGACGATCACCTTTTTCGCAGGTTTTCCTTCCATCCATTTTACTACCGTTTCGTTTGCAAGTACCGCCTTTTCGATTTCGTCACCCGGTGTATCGAGCGGGAAAGGAAGTGAGATGCGCACTTTTCCGTTGATCTGCACAGGGTATTCAAAAATTGCGTCGATCACGTGCTGCTGCTCCCATTTCGGGAACGAGGCGCTCGAAACTGTTCCTTCCGCATTGCCCAACGCCGCCCAAAGTTCCTCCGCAATATGTGGCGCATAAGGAGATATCAAAATTACCAGCTCCTGCAATACCGTTATACTGTGACATTTCAGACTGCCCAGCTCATTTACGCAAACCATAAAAGCGCTCACGCCAGTATTGAAGGAGAAGTTTTCAATATCCTCTTCGATCTTTTTGATCGTTTTGTGAAGGATTTTCAATTCATCCGGTTTGGCAGGAATATCTTTTACGACCGACTGTCCCGCGTCGTTATAAAACAACCGCCACAGCTTGCGTATAAAGCGATAAGTACCGTCAATTCCGTGCGTATTCCAGGGTTTAGCCTGTTCCAGCGGGCCGAGGAACATTTCGTACAAACGCAATGTATCTGCTCCGTATTTCTCTACAATATCATCGGGATTTACGACATTAAATTTGGATTTCGACATTTTCTCGATCTCCACCCCACACACATATTTCCCATCTTCCAGAATGAAAGTCGCATTTCCAGCACCAATATCCGCCCGCGTCGCTTTAAATTTCTCAATATCAAGCACATCATTCTGCACGATATTCACGTCCACGTGTAATGCGGAAACTTCATATTGGTCGCGCAATCCGGCACTTACGAAGGTTGGATTGTTGTAGTCTTCGCTTTTTACACGGTACACAAAACTGCTGCGCCCCTGGATCATTCCCTGGTTAATCAGCTTTTTGAAAGGCTCTTCCTGAGGCACATAACCTCTGTCTTTCAGGAACTTGTTCCAGAACCGGCTGTATAGCAAATGCCCGGTCGCGTGCTCGGTGCCGCCCATGTACAAATCCACATTCTGCCAGTAACCAATCGCTTCCTGCGAAGCAAATTCCGACTGATTTTTAGGATCCATATACCGGTACCAATACCAGCTACTGCCCGCCCAACCCGGCATCGTGCTCAGTTCGTAAGCATTACCAGAGCTGTGCTGCCAATCCTGCGCCCGTCCCAGCGGCGGCTCGCCTGATTCTGTCGGAAGGTATTTATCAACGTCCGGCAAGTTCAGCGGCAACTCGCTTTCAGACATCAGATAAGGTACCGGAGTTCCGGTGCTATCTTCTTTATAAAAAACGGGAACCGGCTCGCCCCAGTAGCGCTGACGGCTAAAAACCGCGTCGCGCAGCCTGTAATTGATCTTTCCTTTTCCAATACCCTTTTCTTCGAGGTATTGTATCAAAACCTTGTTCGCTTCGTGGAAAGTCAGTCCGTTAATGATTCCCGAATTAATATACTTGCCTTCCTTGGTCGCGTCGGCCTGTGTTTCTATGTCTTTTTGTCCATCCAGAATGGGGATGATCGGCAGGTCGAAATGCTTCGCAAAGTTCCAGTCGCGCTGATCGCCGGAAGGTACTGCCATGACTGCGCCGGTACCATAACCCGCCAAAACGTAGTCAGCAATATAAACCGGCACTTTCTCCCCGTTAAAAGGATTGAT
Source organism: Dyadobacter sp. CY343 (assembly GCF_021390335.1). Lineage (GTDB taxonomy): Bacteria > Bacteroidota > Bacteroidia > Cytophagales > Spirosomataceae > Dyadobacter. Next base: position 341,530 of record NZ_JAJUXK010000004.1, read on the forward strand.
CGCAAATGCCCCCGTGAATGCACCTGAAACCGTTTTTACATCCGACATTCGGTCACGCTCCGACTTCTTCTGCGTCATCGCAATATATTCATCAATCGCCCCGCGCTGCTCGGTAGTAGTGATCTGGTCCACCAACTCATGCTCCGGAGCAATCACCATAAAAGTAACCCCGTATATCGTGTCGACACGGGTGGTAAAGACTTCGATGAAGGGGGAGAAAAGGGAGGATGGAGGAACGGAGGATGGAGGAACGGAGGATGGAGGAACGGAATATGGATTTCTTTCTCCATCCTCCTTCCTCCCTTCCTCCCTTTCTTCCCAAACCTGAAACTTCACAAGCGCGCCTACCGATCTTCCGATCCAGTTGCGTTGCTGTTCTTTTAATGAATCTGTCCAGTCTACGGTGTCCAGTCCGTCAAGCAAACGTTGCGAATAGGCGGTGATGCGCATCATCCACTGACGCATCAGTTTCTGGATAACCGGAAATCCGCCGCGCTCGGAAACGCCGTCTTTTACTTCGTCATTTGATAATACAGAACCCAGGCCCGGGCACCAGTTTACGGTCGCGTCGGCTACGTAGGTGAGCCTGTATTTTAATGTAATCTTATATTGTTCTTCTTCTGAAAATGCATTCCATTCTTCGGCCGTGAATTGCGGGGTATCCTCGTCGGCGGGCGCATTAACCCTTTTATTTCCGCTTTCGCTAAATTTTTGGGTCAACGTTTCAATCGGCTCAGCCTTGTCGGAATCGTTATTGTACCAGCTATTGAAAAGCTCGCCGAAGATCCACTGGGTCCATTTGTAATAGCCCGGATCGGAAGTGCGCACTTCGCGGCTCCAATCGTAGCTCAGACCCAGGTTTTTCAACTGTTCAATATAGCGGGATATATTCTGCTCGGTCGTGATCGCAGGATGCTGGCCGGTCTGGATCGCATATTGCTCAGCCGGCAGACCGAAACTGTCGAATCCCATCGGGTGCAGCACATTGAAACCTTTCAGCCTTTTATAACGGGAATAAATATCGGAGGCAATATACCCCAGCGGGTGTCCCACGTGCAGGCCCGCTCCGGAAGGATACGGAAACATGTCCAGCACGTAGTATTTAGGTTTGTCAGATTGATTTGAAACATGGTAAGTCCCATTTCGTTCCCAGAAACCCTGCCATTTTTTCTCTATTTCCCCATGACTATACTCACTCATAGCTTATCATTTAAATGCATTCCCAATCCTTGAAGAAACCGATTGCGAAAGCTGCCCTGTAATAGGAAGGTGATTAAAATATTTATTGAAACAACGCGCAAAAATAGCGTTTTTGATCGTATCCAGCTTCTTCTGCCGTGAATAACCTGCGAAACAGCCATTGCAAAGCGTATTTGGGGAAACTAATGCCCAGAAGCGCATTCATACCTACTCTCCGCACCCGGCATAGCTTTTTAATAAAATTTAATAAAGAGGTATTCATCATTCAAACTATCTAATTCATATTGCTATGAAAAACATTCTAATTGCGCTGTGTGCACTATTGATCAGCTACTCCGCATCGGCCCAATACGATCCTGCTTTCAGATTTGGTATTAAAGCTGGGGCAAACCTTTCTAATATCAACGGAAGTAACGACCTGTCATTAAACTCTGGCGGAAACGCATTTGACTTTAAAGACAACGATAACCGCTCACTGGGCTTCGTAGGTGGTGTATTTTTCAGATTTGGTAAGAATGCATATATCCAGCCTGAATTTTTACTATCTCAAAAAGGAGGAAGATTTAATGTTTATGAAGATGGTGTACAGAACTCGGATGGAAAAGTAGACGTACGTTTCTCTAACCTCGACGTACCGATCCTTTTCGGTGTAAGAATCGCTAAATTCTTCCGCATCAATGTCGGCCCGATGGCTTCTTTGAGGTTGAACAGCAATGGAAAACTCGGCGACTCATTTGACGATGTGACCGGCGGCAATTCAGAGGCAGAATTCAAAAACCGCCTTGCTTACGGTTACCAGGCAGGTGTAGGTCTTGATTTCGGAAGATTAAGTCTTGATGTGCGTTACGAAGGAAATTTCACAGATGTTGTGAAGATCAACTTTAACAACGCGACTACTGCATCTCAATTTGGAAAGAAAAGCAATCTGTTCCAGGCAACGCTCGGCTTCGCTATTTTGTAAGTCAGGCGCAACCAGCATCATATCGACGGGACCATCATTTGATCGGTCCCGTTTTTTATTGTTTGTCTGTCGGGTCAAATGATCTGATTTCTACTTTTGCGATTCTTTAATTAAATTGCCTGATAGCGAACCTCTCAAATCAGGCCTTTTCATCCAAAACAGTGGCGATAAATACAGATAATGTTAGGTTGGTATTTGGATTGAAACTTAAACAGCTGCGACTGGATAAGGGTCTTTCATTAAGTGAATTATCTGCAAAATCGGGCTTATCTATTTCCTATATCAATGAAATTGAAAAAGGAAAAAAATACCCGAAGTCTGACAAAATATTGGCGCTCGCACGGGCCATCGATGTCGACTACGATACCCTGGTCTCTTTGAAACTCAGCAAGCGACTGGAACCGATTTCGGACTTATTGAGCTCCAATATTCTCACCGAACTGCCGCTTGAACTCTTCGGTATTGATCCTGCTAACCTGCTTGAAATCCTGTCCGACGCGCCGATGAAGATCAGTGCATTTGTGGGCACATTGATCGAGATCGCGCGCAATTACAATATGTCGATTGAGAAGTTTTACTTCTCTGCATTGCGGACTTACCAGGAAATGCACGACAATTATTTCGAAGATATAGAACTGGAAGCCGAGCGTTTTCTAACAGAGCATAACGTGGAGCCGGAAAAACTGCTCGACGAGCATTTTCTTGCCGGGATTCTGAAAACGAAATTCAATTACAAAATCGAGCAGATCAATGAACGGACAAACCCTGAATTTTCAACGGTACGTTCGCTTACGATCAACAATATATTAGGTAACCGGTTGCTCCTCAATGCACATTTGTCTTCGGTCCAGCGTGCATTCATTTACGGTCGTGAACTTGGGTATCTGTATTTAGGTCTGAAAAATCGCTTGCAAACCACCGCGCTCGTAGAAGCTGAAACGTTTGAGCAGCTGCTTAATAACTTCAAAGCCTCGTACTTTGCGAGCGCGATCATTATCAAGAGGAGTCTGCTTGTACCGGCTATTACCGATGTTTTTGCGCAGAAAACGTGGCAGCCTGATCAGCTTATCCGGTTGATCCATCATTTTAATACTACCCCCGAATCTTTCTGTTACCGGCTCAGCAATATCCTGCCGCGCTATTTTGGTATTAATCAGATCTTCTTTTCACGGTTCAATAATTTCGTAGGTCAGAATGTGTTCGATATGACGAAGGAAATGCACATTTCCCGAAAGCATTATCCGCATACAGTGCGCGACGAGCACTATTGTCGCCGCTGGGTGGCGCTCACGATCCTGAACGATCTGGCCGACAAAATCAATAGCAAGGAGCAGCCGCAGGTATTGTGCAAGGCGCAGAAATCAACTTACGTCGACACGCAGGACCAATACCTGGTGATCAGTTTTGCACAGCAGATGTCGCCGACGCCCAATCTGAATGTCAGCGTTTCAATGGGCATTTACCTCGACGAACCTACCAGGGAGAAGCTGGCATTCCTCGACGATCCCTCGCTGCCTTCCCGCGAAGTGAATCAAACGTGCGAAAGATGTTCACTCTACGATTGCCGCGAGCGGATCGCGGCACCGATCATCCTTCAAAAGAAATTTAAGAACGAAGCTTTGAGGAAAGCATTGAAGAAAATTATTCCCTAACACGGTCATGATTCAGAGCGTTTTAGCGTGGCTACATTAAAATTTTCTTAGAAATCGATGCAGAAAAATCTTTGATTCTATACCCGGTTATATTTGCCAACTATTTGTAAATACTACGATGCCTGGCACATACAACTTTGAGGATTTCCTGTTGAAGATTTCCACTCCGTTTTATTTGTTGTTAATAGGTTTAGAGATTTTCCTTACGTACCGGCAAACCAGCCACGACCATTCCGCCAGGCCCTCCTACTCATTCCGGGACAGCGTCACTAATGCTGTCCTGATGCTTTGCAATGGCGGTATTGACCTTCTCTTCCGGGCAGTTTATGTAACTGTTCTGCTGTGGTTCTACAACCTCGCATTATTTGCTCCGATCCAGAATCCGTTCGCTTACTGGCTCTTGCTCTTTTTGCTGGAAGACCTCGCTTTCTATACTTTGCATTATGTGGATCACCATTGCCGGCTATTCTGGGCGGTGCACGTTACGCACCATTCTTCTGAGCACTTCAATCTGACAACCGGTTTTCGTTCGTCTGTTTTCCAACCGCTGTACCGCTTTATTTACTTTATCCCGCTCGCTATTTTAGGTTTTGAACCTGCGGATATCATCGTCATGTATTCCCTGACACAGATTTACGGCATTATCGTGCATACCGAATATGTCAAAAAACTGGGCTGGCTGGAATATTTGCTGGTTACCCCTTCTCACCACCGCGTGCACCACGCGAGCAACGTGCAATACCTGGATAAAAATATGGGTATGTGCCTGATTATCTGGGACCGCATATTCGGAACGTTTCAGGAAGAAATGGCGGAGGTACCGCCACGTTACGGTTTGACAAAACCAATGCAGCCCGAAAACGTGGTGCAGACCGTTTTTCACGAGTGGAAAGAGATCGGGCGGGATTTTCGGCAGCCTGTGGATCTTCCGACAAAACTCAAATATTTGCTGAAAGCGCCAGGCTGGTCGCACGACGGGTCGCGGGAAACGAGCAAGGATTTACAGAGCAGATTGTGAATCCGGAAAATGAATCACATTGTTTTCTGCAATAAAAGCACGTAGTATTAGCAGATAAATATGGTCAACTATCATGCGTACATTAATTTCCCTTTTGCTTTGGGAATTTCGCGATTTAGTTCTCTGGCTGTTGCGATCCATTCGTCAATCACCGTTTGCGCATTTGAAAGCGCTTCGCTCTGGGTAATTCCATCGGCCATACAGCCAGGCAACTCTGGCACTTCGACAATGAATCTGCTATCTTCTTCGCTCCAATAAATGATGAGCTCGTATTTACTGTTCATAATTGACAAGCTTGTATTTCAAGATTATTGCTCTGACCTGTTTGATCTGGTAAGGTTTAGCCTTGTTTCCATCAGGCTGGATATTGACAATTTCCGCAATATTTTCCTTATAAAAAATTCGATGACTACCTCCCGTTGTTTTTTCTGTGAAGCCAAGATTTAAAAGAATAGATCTTAAATCATTGAAACTGAAATTATTATCAGCAGCGCCCGAAAGTAGTTTAAATATCAACTTTTCAAATTGCCCCATATATATTTTACAAGATTCCAAAAACACGTTTTGCCTCAACCATATCCACTTTGTGTGCCTCCGCTGCATTCATCGTTTTTGGAGAAGTTTTCTCTAAGCACTGTTCCAAAACAAAATGCGGCTTTACATTTATAGCATTCATCGCAGTGACTAGTCGTGGATAATCAATATCACCTTCGCCAAAGGTTTCCTGCCAGATACTGCCTTTCGATTGACGGATATGCAGCTCTACAATGCGCTTTCCGTACAATTTAACAATATCAAATAGAGCAACCTGCGAATTACCAGCGCCGCGGTACACCCAATGTACGTCGAGACAAAGTGATACGTTTTTCGGATCGGTTGCCAGCAGCATGTGATGAAACTCCCGCGCCGCAGCCCGCAGCTCCACGTCGTGGGTATGGTAAGCTAGCGTCATGCCGCGCTTTTTTAGCTCAGCCCCCAGCTTATCCATATTCTTCGCCTGTTCCGCCAGTTGCGCATCCGATTTATTCTCCTGACTCCCCCATTTGATCGGATTAGGGTTTGTTACTACAATCTTGGTATTCGCCGGTTTTAATGCATCCGCAATCGAAAGCACCGATTCAATAGATTTCGCAGCTTCCTCTGCCTGATGCAAAGAGGTATTCACATAAACCGACGGCATTAAAAGCTGGTACTTTTTCAAAAGGGGCAAAAGCTTCGTTACATCTTCCGCATTGTTCAATGCAGGTTCGTAGGCTTTCAAGCCAGTCGATGCGAAATCAGCGAATGACGCGTCCAAATTTGCAGACCAATCCTTCCCGTCACGGGCATAAAACGTGATCCAGGAGTATTGGTTGCAGGAAAGTGGAAAAGGCGCAGCGGTTTGGCCCAATGGATTCGGGAGTGACAATAGAGTCGGCACGGCAGCCAAGGCAGGTATTGAACGGAGAAACTGACGACGGTTCGTTTCCATATATATGAAGTGAAATTTATTACAAAAGTAGCATTGTCGACGATGCTACCCGGTAGGTCGGTGGCTGTATTCTTGCGGCATCAGCGCGGGAAATTTTTTACCTTTGTATCACTTAAAGGATAAATCCCTTTCTTATGCATCATACGCTTCAACTTACGCTCGCGCCGGAGATCGCTCTGGACGAAGAGCAATTCCGACAACATATTTTCAGGAAACTCCGCATTCGCGAAGCAGATCAGCCTTTTATTCGAAAAACACGCCAGTCAATCGACGCGCGTGGCAGGCAAGTAAAAGTGAATGTTCAGGCAGAGGTTTATGTAAATGAACTTCCTCCGTCGTTGGTTACTTCCGTTTTTGAATATAAAGACGTCAGCGCCCGTCCGCAGGCGCTCATTATTGGCTGCGGCCCGGCGGGTATGTTTGCCGCGCTGCGACTGATCGAGCTGGGTATCAAACCTGTCATTTTTGAAAGAGGAAAAGATGTGCGCGCCCGGCGACGAGATCTGGCGGCTATCAATAAGGAACATGTTGTTAATCCCGAATCCAACTATTGTTTCGGCGAAGGCGGGGCGGGTACTTACTCGGACGGAAAATTGTACACCCGCTCCAACAAACGCGGTGATATTCGCCGGATTCTGGAAATATTTGTCCAGCACGGTGCAAGTGAGCAGATCCTGATCGATACCCACCCGCATATTGGTACCAATAAATTGCCGGTAGTAGTTTCAGAAATGCGGGAGAGCATTTTGAAAGCTGGCGGAGAGATTCATTTCAATACAAAAGTAACTGACTTCCTTGTTACGGAAGGACAGCTGAAAGGTGTGGTGACCGGGGATGGAAACGAGCACAAAGGTCTGGGGGTAATCCTGGCAACCGGCCATTCGGCGCGGGATATTTACACTTTGTTGCATTCCAAAAATATCCTGATCGAAAGCAAATCCTTTGCGATGGGTGTACGCATTGAGCATCCTCAGAATACGATCGACAAAATTCAATATCACTGCGCCACCGACCGCGGGCCCTATTTGCCAGCGGCTTCTTATTCGCTGGTTACGCAGACTAATTACAAGGGAGTGCAGCGGGGCGCATTTTCGTTTTGTATGTGTCCGGGCGGGTTCATTGTGCCGGCCGCCACTGCTACCGGCGAAGTGGTGGTAAATGGTATGTCGCCTTCCAAACGCGACTCGCCTTATGCCAATTCAGGGCTGGTGGTTTCGGTAGAAGAACCGGATCTGCTGCCTTACAAATCTTTTGGCCCGCTGGCAGGATTACAATATCAAATGGAAATGGAGCAGCGGGCATGTGCGCTGGCGGGAGCAATGCAAACTGCCCCGGCGCAGCTGGCTACGGACTTTGTAAAATCGAAAATTTCGTCAGAATTGCGTGACACTTCCTACCAGCCTGGTCTGGAGTCGGTCGACCTCTATGAAATCCTGCCCGAAAATATCGCATTTCCGCTTCGGGAGGCATTAATTGATTTTGGTCAGAAAATGCGGGGCTACCTTTCACCCGACGCCCAACTGATCGGCGTGGAAAGCCGCACTTCTTCGCCTGTACGGATTCCCCGCGAGCGCGAAAGTTGCGAACATCCCGAGGTCAAAGGCCTGTTTCCCTGCGGAGAAGGAGCCGGGTACGCCGGTGGGATTATGTCGGCTGCTATGGACGGGGAACGTTGCGCCGAGCAGCTCGCGAAGTTGTACGCAAGGGTATAACACGGCAATCGTTATTTGTTATATTTGTAAAATACCAATTCCTGACACCCCACAGCCGCGATGGCATCACTGGAATCCTTTTCGTTATTTACCGAACAATTAGCTAAAAAACTGAAGTACCCGCTTCCGGGTGATTCGGCGCATAAGCTGATGCAGGCTTCCAGCAAGCTGCGGCTTACATTTAAACCCAATTCCCGCACGCGTAAAAGCGCGATCCTTATTTTGTTTTATCCCCATCAAAACGAAATATACTTTCCCCTGATCCTTCGCCCAGCTTACGACGGCGTGCATTCGGGGCAGGTTGCATTCCCCGGCGGGCGCTACGAGCTTACTGACAAGGATCTTATTCGTACGGCACTGCGGGAAGCGCAGGAAGAAATCGGTTTGCGGCTGAATGATGTGAAGATACTCGGGATCCTCACGGAGCTCTTTATTCCGGCGAGCAACTTCTACGTTTTACCCGTGATAGCCGCCATGCCCTACCGCCCGGATTTCTACCCCGACCCGCGCGAAGTGGAAGACATTTTTGAGATCAAACTGGAAGAAATATCCGACATTAATATCATCGGATCCAGCGACATTCAGGTGCGCGGCGAGCAGGTACATGCGCCGCACTATATGGTACAGGGGTACAAAATATGGGGTGCCACAGCGATGATGATCAGCGAGCTGCTGACTGTCCTGAACGCGCAGGACCCCGACGCTGCAAACTGATAATTATAGCTTTATTTGCTATATTAGCAGTTAATTCAAATCAATCTGACGGCAATTTTCGCGCTGCAACGTACCTGGATATGTTGCAGTCCTTCAACGAAAGCCGGTGGATGAAGACCTTATATTTCTGATTAGTTTAAAACCTGGTTCCTCCTTCATTTATGGACGAAAACGGAGCTACGCCTGACGTAGAAGATAGCGGATTGCATGAAAAAGTGCCCATTTCGGGTTTATATGAAAACTGGTTTCTGGATTATGCCTCTTATGTAATTCTTGAGCGTGCGGTACCTGCGATTGAAGACGGTCTGAAACCGGTTCAGCGACGCATTATGCATGCGCTCAACGAAATGGACGACGGGCGTTTTAATAAAGTGGCGAACGTGGTCGGCTCGTCAATGCAGTATCACCCGCACGGCGATGCTTCCATTTACGATGCGATCGTTAATATCGGCCAGAAAGAATTGCTTTTTGATACCCAGGGAAACTGGGGAGATATCCGTACCGGCGATAGTGCGGCCGCAGCGCGTTATATTGAAGTAAGGCTTTCCAGATTTGCAAAGGAAATCGTATTCAACGACGATACCACTGACTGGCAGCTTTCCTACGATGGCCGGAAAAGAGAACCCGTTACCCTGCCTGTCAAATTTCCGCTAACACTTTCACTTGGCGTGGAAGGTATTGCAGTAGGGCTTTCCACCAAAATACTTCCCCACAACTTTTGCGAGCTGATCGAGGCTTCCATTGCCATTTTGCAGGGAAAAGATGTCACAATTTTTCCAGACTTTCTGACTGGCGGGCAGATAGATGTTTCCAATTACAATGACGGGCACCGTGGCGGAAAAGTGCGTGTGCGCGCCAGAATTGAGGAAGAGGATAAAAAAATGCTCGTTATCCGCGATATTCCTTTCGGTACCACGACCACTTCACTCATTGATTCCATTGTAAAAGCGAATGACGGTGGGAAGATCAAGGTTAAAAAAGTTGTTGATAATACGGCGGCGGAGGTAGAGATACAGGTGCACCTGGCACCGGGCGTTTCTCCGGATATTACTATGGACGCACTTTACGCATTCACTGAATGTGAAGTGTCCATTTCACCGAATGCCTGTATAATTATTGCAGACAAGCCTCATTTTGTAGGTGTTACTGAGATTTTAAAGTACAATACCCAGCAAACGGTGCACCTGCTGCAACGTGAGCTTGAAATCAAGCGGCTTGCGCTTCTTGAAAAAATCCTTTACGGATCTCTTGAAAAGATATTTATTGAAAACCGCATTTACCGGGATATTGAGGAATGCGAAACATTTGAAGCGGTAATCAGGACGATTGATAAAGGACTCGAACCATTCAAACCACAATTCTACCGGGAAATAACCGACGACGATATTGTGGAGCTGACCGAGATCCGGATCAAGCGTATTTCTAAATACGACGGTTTCAAGGCCGACGAACTGATGCGGAAATGGCAGGAAGAATTAGCGGAAACCGAGGATAACCTGGCCAATATCACCCGTTTCGCGATCGACTATTTCCGCGATCTGCTGAAAAAGTATGGTAAAGGCCGTGGAAGAAGAACTGAAATACATGCATTCAACCAGATTTCAGCGAATATCGTAGCTGCCAATAACCAGAAATTGTACGTCAATCGTGCCGAAGGATTTATCGGATATGGTCTCAAAAAGGACGAATATGTGATGGATTGCTCGGATATCGATGATATTATCATTTTTAGGGGTGATGGAAAATGTCTTGTGACCAAAGTGCAGGAGAAGATATTTGTTGGAAAGGACATTATTCACTGTGCGGTTTTTATCAAAAACGATGAACGTAAAGTGTATAACCTCGTTTATCTGGATGGAAAAACGGGCGTTTCATACATTAAAAGATGCCAGATCACAGCGGTGACTAGAGACCGTGAATATGATCTGACGCAGGGATCTCCCAAATCCAAAATCACCTATTTCACTGCCAATGATAACGGGGAAGCTGAGATAATCACCGTGAACCTTACAGCCCAGAGCAAAGCGAAAGTCAAGCAGTTTGATTTCAATTTCGCAGAGCTGCTAATCAAGAACAGGAGCGCAATGGGTAATATCCTGACCAAATATCCGATCAGGAAAATTACGCTGAAGCAAGCCGGTCGCTCGACGCTGGGCGGGGTGGATATGTGGTTTGACCCGATTATCGGGCGCCTTAACCGTGACGAAAGAGGTGAATATCTTGGCAATTTCGGCCCGTCGGATAGTATCCTGGTTATTTATAAAGACGGTTCCTATGAACTGACGAACTTCGATCTGACCAATCACTATGTGCCCAATGAGGTACTGCTCGTCAAGAAATTTGATCCGACGCTGGCGATCACGGCGATCTATTTTGACGGAGGTCAGAAACAGCATTTCATCAAACGCTTTAATATAGAGACTTCCTCGCTGGACAAAAAATTCCTGTTTATCAGTGACGCCAAAAACAGCAAGCTGCTGCTGGCCAGCACTGACAAACGTCCGGTGCTCGAAATTGTTTACCCCAAAACACCTCAGAAAGAGGAAACTACCACTGAATATATCATTGAAGAAATGGTGGACGTACGCGGCTGGCGGGCAATGGGTAACAAGCTTCCAAATGACAAGTTTAAGAATATCCGCTGGCTTGCTCCCCTGCCAGATCCAGTAATGGAGCAGGAAGCAACGGAAGAGCCCGAAAATGTGTTGGAAGAAGAGGTAACCAGTGAAGATGTAACCGGTGTAACAGAACCAGAAGTTATCACAGAAAATACAGTTAACTTAACGGGCAAAGAGGAGGAAACCGCCGACCCGCAGGAAGGAGATGAAGCTGAGGAGGATAAAAAACCAGGCACTAAAAATAAAAAGGATAACAAGAAAGGGCCTGATTCGAAAAGCCAGCTTGGCATTTTTGAATAAATAATATAGGCTTAATCCGCTGAACAGGCAACGGAAGGTGCCTGTTTTTGCGTACTAAATAAGGCAGGCAACCCATTGCAGTAAACGTCCCGGGTAACTGAGGGCACATCATTGTTTCGGTGAAAAGAGCAATTAAAATCATATTAGCCTTACTATTCGCGTGCATGATTTTCATCTTGCTTTGTAATTTATGGGTGGTGTACTGTACAAGACAATACAATTACTTTTCCATAGAAAACCTACCTTCCAATGATGTTGCATTAGTGCTCGGTACCAGCCCCAGATCGGAAAAAGGGAAAGACAATCTTTTCTTTAAGTATCGAATGGAAGCTACTGCGCGGCTTTTTAAGGAGGGAAAGATCAAATACATTATATTAAGCGGGAATAATGATTCGCAATATTACAATGAGCCGCTTTCCATGCAGCGGGCGCTGCTAAACCTGGGGATACCGGAGAATGTAATGACCCTGGATTATGCCGGTTTCCGGACTTTTGATTCTGTTGTGCGGTGCAAAGAACTTTTTAATCAGGATAATTTTACGATCATTTCCCAAAATTTCCACAATGCCCGTGCGCTGTATATCGCTCATAACGAAGGTATTAAAGCAATATCCTTTGCCGCACAGGATGTTCCTGACGGGTATTCAATGCGGACCTTGGTGAGGGAATACCTTGCCAGGCCCAAAGCAGTGCTCGACGTGCATATTTTACGGCCGTCGGCAGATATAACCTCCAATAATGAGATTAGGAACGATGAGAAACCGAAGTGAGGGCATGCATACGGGGCGAATATCGGTTGATCGGAATGCTTTCTTCAAAATAATATCCTCCCTATTCTTTTTAATACTATCCTATTCAGGGACAGCGTATTCGCAGACAACTCATGTAATCAAGGGCAGAGTTACGGACGCCAGCACAGGCGATGCGATCCCGTTTGCCAATGTGGCGATCAAAGCTTCGCTCTACGGAACTACCACCAATTTCGATGGCTTTTACCAGCTCAACTACAATCCTCCCGCTGACTCGATCAGTGTTACTTATGTGGGTTATGAAAACCGCAGCAAGGCTATCAAAGCAGACCTGACCGAACAGACCATCGACGTGCAACTGGCTCCCGGCTCCACGCAGTTGAGAGAGGTGAAGATATTTGCCGGCGAGAATCCCGCGTGGGCGATTTTGAGAAAAATCGTAGCGAACAGGAAGACGAATAATATAGATAACCTGGGCGCTTACGAATATGAGAGCTATAACAAAATCCAGATTGATATTGATAACCTTTCCGAGAAATTCAGGAACAGGAAGGCTGTCAAAAAAATGACGCATATTGTTGATAAATATGACGAAGTAAAAGGTGAGAATGGAGAAACGATCATCCCTATCTTCATTTCTGAGTCAGTTTCCAACGTTTTTTACCGCAGAGATCCCAAGAAGAAAAAAGAGATCATCAACAAAACGAAGATATCGGGCGTGGGACTTACAGACGGAAGTCTTACCTCGCAGTTGATCGGCTCTTCGTTTCAGCAATATAATTTTTACAACAACTGGTTAAATCTCCTGGAAAAAGATTTTGTCTCGCCGATAAGCGAAAACTGGAAGCTGTATTATGAATATTACCTCGCGGACAGTGTTTACAACGGTTCCAGCTACGACTACCACATTGAATTCGAACCCCGGCAAGAGCAGGACCTTGCGTTTACCGGTAACTTCTGGGTCGATGGCGATACTTATGCGTTAACTCAGATCGATGTTAATGTGGGTAAAAAGGCGAATCTGAATTTTATCGAGAAAATTAAGATCCAGCAATCTTACGAGCTTTTTGAAGATGAAGGAAAATGGTTAACGTCGAAAACACGGGTGCTGATTGATGTGGACGAGCCGACAAAGCAGACTGCGGGAATGCTGCTAAAATTCTATTCGGCCAATTCGAACTTCAAACTGAATGCGCCGCGTGACAGCAAATTCTACGATACGTCGATCGAGCTGAAAGACGATTACATGAAGCACGATTCCACTTTCTGGATCAAAAGCCGGCCCGAGGCACTTAGTCCGAGTGAGCGACTTTCGTTTCAACTGGTTGATTCGCTGCGTGTTCTGCCGGTTGTGAAGACTTATACCGAGATACTGAACATCCTCGTCAACGGTTACAAGAAGATCGACAAATGGAATATTGACATCGGCCCCTATTTGTTTTTGTATGCCAATAATGCCGTGGAAGGCCACCGTTTCAGAATGGGTTTCCGGACTGATCCGGGGTTCAGTCGCAAATGGATTTTCAGCGGTTACGGCGCTTATGGTACGCGCGACAAAGCCTTTAAATACGGCGCGGGAATGGATTATATCATCGACCGGAAGCCGTGGACGATGGCGGGTATTTCGTATTCAAAGGATCTCGAACGTTTGGGCGTTTCTGCCGAGACAATTGGCCCTAACACGCTTTTTGGCGCTTTTTCGCGTTTTGGTGCATTCCGCCGGGCTTACTGGCAGGAAGATGTTTCGGCTTATTTTAAGCGGGAAGTGGTGAAAGGTTTAACAGGCAGTGTGCAGATCCGGCACCGCGATTTCAGGCCGCTATTTCCTTTTGCATACAAAACACAACCCTACGCTGGTATCGATTCCCCTACCAAATCCGCATTTGACATCACCGAGATCAATTTCGAAACGCGGTTTGCCAACAAAGAAACGTTTCTACAAAATGATAACGAGCGGATCAGTATGGGAAACGGCAATTCGCCCGCATTTACTTTGAGATATACTCTGGGTGTCAAAAATTTTCTGGGTGGGGATTTCAATTATAATAAGCTTTCTTTCAATGTAAAACAAAGCTTTCGCACGGGGGTGATCGGACGGACTTACTATAATCTGACATTCGGCCTGATCCCATCGACCCTGCCTTACCCGCTGCTGTACACGCCGTTGGGGAATGAATCGCTTTTTTACGTCGATAATGCATTCAATATGATGCGTTACTTCGAGTTCGTCAGTGACCGCTACGTTTCACTGCGAATGGAGCATAATTTTGAGGGGTTTCTGCTCAATCGCATTCCGGCGATCAAGAAATTGAAGTGGCGGATGCTCGCAACGGGAAAGCTGTTTTACGGAAGTATCAGTGAATCCAACCTGGCATTGACCGCAGCTACCGATGACGCCGGACATGAAATTCAGCTGTTTAACAAACTGAAAGACAGACCCTATGTAGAGTTGGGTTATGGTATTGATAACATTCTCAAAAGCGGCCGCATTGACTTTATCCACCGGCTTACTTACCTGGACAATCCAAATGTGACGCCCTTCGCAGTGAAGATATCTTTCTGGTTCAGCCTTTAATTCAAATGTTACCCAGATCTTTGGCGGCGTAGGTCAGAAAAACGGTATCTCCTATTTCAACCGTTTTTTTGCTTCGATAAAAAGAAAGTTGCTCCTGCCCATTTGTGCAGCGGATTTCCCAGTAATTCCCTTTAAAACGAATCGCCTCGACCTTTCCCTGCCATTTACTTTTCTCTTTGAACCTGGTCGGCTTTACTTTTTCGGGTCTTATAAAATGCCTTTTCTCACCCTTTCCGAGCCAGTTGATACCTCCCGTAAGCTCGGCAACATAACTGTTTACCGGCTGATTATATACTTCCGACGGTGTACCAATCTGAATGATCTTACCATTTTTCAAGACAGCGATCCTGTCCGACCAAGCGAGCGCGTCTGACGATTCGTGGGTAACGAAAATGCAGCTGGTTTTCTGTTGCTTCTGCATATTTTCGATCGCATCACCCAGCACACGCCGGTTATGATTGTCGAGGTGGGCGAAAGGTTCGTCCAGCAAAAGTACGTCTGGCTGCTCGGCAAGTGCCTTTGCGATCGCGGTACGCTGCTTTTCACCACCTGACAACAACTTTGCCTTGTGAGTTCTTACATAATCGAGACCTGCAACTTCAAGCAGTTCTTCCACCCGCTCCCGCCGATATTCAGAATCGTAGAACCGAAGCGAATAGGAGATATTTTCCTCGACAGTCTGATTAGGAAAAAGCTCAAATTCCTGGTGGATCAGCCGAATCGATTCATGTCCGGGGATCAGCTCTCCACTCACGGATTTTAATTCTTCTCCATTAAAAATGATCTTTCCCTGATCAGCATCCAGAAATCGGGCAAAAATGCGCAAAAGCGTACTCTTGCCCGAGCCGCTTTCGCCCAAAATCGCGAGCCACTCCCCCGCCCTCAGTTCCAGATTAATATCTGAAAGTACAGGCTGGTCGCCAAATTGCTTTGAAACCTTATCCGCGCGGAGAACTGACCTGTTTTTTGCCATTATTCCGCCCAGGTAATCTTGCCTTCAATGGGTGTACGGCGTGCCGGCATTTCAGGGGCATCGTGGTAACCCATGAAATACAAACCCATACATTTTTGGTTCTCAGGAAGTCCCAGGAACTCGGCCAGTTCCTTCAAAACGCCGGGGCTGCTCCAATACGAGCCCAAGCCGTAGGCAGTAGCTGTAAGCCACATATTCTGCACCGCACAGGCAACCGAAGCCGTTTCTTCCCACTCAGGCAATTTGTCGGGATGCAATTCTGCATTGATCACGATCACGCAACCCGATTTAAGTACTTTTTCCCCGGCTGCATCGTAACGGGCCTGAGAAAAGGATTCAGGTGCTGTGACAGTTCTGTATCTTTCGGAGAAAAAACCGGCCAGGCGATTCAGGCTTGCACCTTTGAAAACGATGAAACGCCAAGGCTCTGTCAACTTATGTGTAGGCGCGTAGTTTGCATTTTCGAGGATATTGTTAATTACCTCGTCCGAGATTTCTTTTTCAATATAACTTGGCGGGAAAATGCTGCGTCTGCCTCTAATAATTGCATTAATTGTCTCAATAGACTGTTCCATAACTGCTTTTTTAATCTAAAAAATTCGAAGGCAAAGCTAACCAATATTCTTACGGACGCGGCCGTGACCGATTTTTTAGCTGATAAAAATTTCCGCGTTTAATTAAAAATTACCGTGTTCCGCTGCTTCTTTGCCGTTAAACCATTATTTTACGCCCTGCCTTTTTCAATCTGCTAATTTCATCCGCGAAAATTGCACCAACAAAACCAAACGCTAATATGCTTGTTACTACTACCCCGAACATCGAAGGAAAAAGGATCACAAAGTACATTGGGCTGGTAAATGGAGAGGCGATCATCGGAGCCAACTTTTTCAAGGATTTTCTGGCCAATATCCGCGATGTAGTGGGCGGCCGCTCCGGTTCTTACGAACAGGGACTGCGCGAGGCAAAAAGCATTGCAATCCGCGAAATGATGGATCAGGCACAACGATTGGGCGCAAATGCGGTGATCGGCGTCGATATTGATCTCGAAACAATAGGCGGAAACAGTTCCATGCTGATGGTCAGCGCAAATGGAACTGCTGTTTGCTATGAATAAGCCGGTTCTAGAAAATCTGCCGCGCTATCTGAGCGACATTATCTGATTTGCCCATTGTATAAAAATGCAGGACAGGAACACCGTAATCGATCAATTCCCGGCATTGTTGTATTCCCCACTCTATTCCTACCTGCCGTACTTCCTTGTCAGTTGCACACTTTTCGACTTCATTCACAAGGTCTTTCGGGAATTCGAGATGGAAGATCTGGGCTAGTACGGAAAGTTGCTTGCGCGTGGCGATCGGTTTTAAACCAGGAATAATAGGTACAGTAATCCCTTCTGCGCGGCATCTTTCGACAAACTGAAAATATTTCTGGTTATCAAAAAACATCTGGGTAACTATGTAATTAGCGCCCAGCTCCACTTTTTTGCGCAAATGCTGGTAGTCGGTGTCAAAACTGGTTGCATCGAAATGCTTTTCAGGATAACCCGCCACACCAATACAAAAGTTGGTAGGCGACATTTCCGTTTCAGCATTCAGCAGAATCCCTTTATTCATATCATTCACCTGACTTACCAGTTCCGAAGCATAAGTATGCCCGCCGGACTTAGGCTTGAATACACCTGCCGACTTCTCAGGGTCGCCCCGTAACACCAATACATTATCAATACCCAGGTAATGCAGGTCGATCAGCACATCTTCGGTCTCGTCTTTGGTAAAACCGCCGCAGATCACGTGGGGCACCGCATCGACGTGAAACCGCTCCATCAACCTGGCGCAAATACCAACTGTCCCCGGCCTCTTCCTGATAGGTACACGCTCAATAGTTCCGTCGGTCCCTACCCGGTCGATCAGCTCCTCCCGGTGATAGGTAACGTCCACAAACGGAGGTTTGAATTCCATAAGCGGTTCAATCGAATTAAGCAATTCATTGATATTCTGACCTTTTAATGGGGGGATAATCTCGATGGAGAACAGCGTTTTGCCGTCGGCCTGCTGAATGAAATCGGTTACTTTGGTCATGAAATGGTGTGCCGTGTTCTGATACTGCTACAAATGAACACGATTTCGTTAAGGGAACCAATTACTAAGGCACAAAAAAATGGCCTACCGCATTACAGTAGGCCATTCCACGTAAACCCTCCTCTATCAGTGTTCGTCAAAAATGTTATTGGGTTTCTGACGGGCGTCAGTCCCAAAGCAACAATTTGCTTGACTGAATACTAATAACTAAAATTCTGTGCCAAATTATCAAAGATTGCGCAACGGAACAATTTATATCAAAGTTTTTTTTCAAGATCCGTAGTTTTATTACTACAAATTATCGGAATATTACAGTCGGGTTATCATTTAATTAAATCCTCCAAAAAGGCTTGTGTTTATAAATTCATCAAAGATGGGAAATCCTTCCCCATTTGGTGGCTAGTCGGCTTTGTAACCCGCTCTTCGCGTCATTTCTATGTGATTGATCTCGTCTTCCAGGTAGGGCACGCTCGATTGCATGAAGCCAAACGATTCGTAAAACCTTTTCAGATAAAGCTGCGCACCAATGCGGATTTCGGCTTTCCCATACAATCTTTCCAGCTTTTCAATTGATACGTTAAGCAATTCAACTCCCGCTCCGATCCCTCTGGCGGAAGCCGACACTACGATCCGGCCGATGGACGGATGCTCGTAGGAAATACCCGGCGGCACTATTCTCGAAACTGCTACCAGAACACCGTTTCGGTAGCCTAACAAGTGGTGACAGAGCTGGTCCTTGTTGTCCATATCGAGGAAACAGCATCTTTGCTCTACTACAAAAACCTCGGTACGCAGGCGCAGCATTTGGTAAAGTTCGTGGGTAGAAAGCTCGTCAAAGGTTTTGAAATGCCAGTCGAGGATCATTTATGTATATTATTTTTGTGAGAAATTTATTTTTGGCTGATGTGTTCGTCTTTATATTTTTGTGCAAAATATGATCACCTTCGTGTCATCTAAATCTTTACACAATTAACAATAATAAGCATGGGAAGGGCTTATGAATACAGAAAGGCCAGGATGTTCAAGCGTTGGGATAAAATGGCCAAGACTTTTACCAGGATCGGCAAAGATATTG
Organism: Dyadobacter sp. CY343; assembly: GCF_021390335.1. Lineage (GTDB taxonomy): Bacteria > Bacteroidota > Bacteroidia > Cytophagales > Spirosomataceae > Dyadobacter. The sequence goes on from NZ_JAJUXK010000004.1 coordinate 360,626, forward strand.
TCCTTGCGGTAAAAAATGGAACTGCGGATCCTGCTACCAACGCGAAACTACGCGTTCTTTTACAGAATGCGAGGGCAGCCAACATGCCAAAAGATACGGTAGAAAGGGCTATTAAAAGGGCAACTTCGAAAGATCAGGAAGATTACAAGGAAATGGTATACGAGGGTTACGGCCCCCACGGCGTGGCAATTCTTGTCGAAAGTACTACCGATAACCCTACCCGCACGGTAGCCAATGTAAGAAGCTATTTTAATAAACTCGGCGGCAGCTTCGGTACCATGGGAATGCTCGATTTCATTTTTGATCGCAAATGCATTTTCAAGATCAAGAATAACGCGAAAGATATTGAAGAGCTTGAATTCGAACTGATCGATCTGGGCGGAGAAGAGGTCTTTCTGGATGAAGAGACTGATCTGATCAATATCTACGGTGAATTTTCTGCATTCGGTGCGTTACAGCATTACTTTGAGGAAAACGGTTACGAGATCGTTGAAGCCGACTTTGAACGTATTCCAAATGATACCAAGGCTTTAAGCGAAGAAGAAGCTGCCGAAGTTGAAAAGCTGATCGAGAGAATTGAGGACGACGACGATGTGCAGCGTGTGTACCACAATATGGCCTGAGACTAATATAGCCTCAGTATTTCATGCTGCTTTTTCATAAAATCAAATTTACTCCTCGCCTCTTTCCCTAGTAAGGAAGCGCCGACGGGTGACGATGAAGAGACTGCCAAAACGGTCTCTTCATTTATTTTAACAGAACCCAAACTCACTGCGACAAAGAACCAGCCAGCCGTAGTTTCCAGCAGAGATCCTACTGCCACGCGCTGACTCGCTTCGCTGGCACTAACCCGCTCCAAAACCAACCTTTCCTGGCGCGCTTGCTCAAATTGCCGCGCGTGCATATTTCTGTCGAGCTGCCCCATTGAACGGGAAGTTTCGTATTTGTCGCCCATCGAGCTTTTCCCCTGATCATTTGCCGATTCCTGCGCAGCTTCCATGGCATTCCAGGATACACTCATTTTTTCTTCTAAAAGCAGCTTCAAATGCTGTATAACGGTCGATTTGTCCATATTCTAAAATAAAAGGTCACCAAAACTGGCAACCCTATTGGTATTTCACGTGGCGGTAAAGTTAAGTGTTGAATGTTCCGGAATCACCAGAATTGCTGTCAGTTTTTTCTCAATGCCAGCTTCCTTGCTATCTTTGCGAAACTTTCATTGACAATTCACAATGACAAAACTTTCGGTCCGGCATTTACTTGGAATTAAAAACCTGAACGAGAATGACATCCAGACAATCTTAGATACAGCTACTGAATTTAAAGATGTCATCAACCGGCCCATCAAGAAAGTACCTTCCCTGAGAGATATTACGATTGCCAACGTTTTCTTCGAAAATTCCACCAGAACCCGACTTTCTTTTGAGCTTGCTGAAAAAAGGCTTTCGGCTGATGTAGTTAATTTTTCAGCCTCGGGCAGTTCGGTGAAGAAGGGCGAAACGCTGCTCGATACGGTCAACAATATCCTTGCGATGAAAGTGGATATGATCGTCATGCGTCACAGCAGCCCAGGCGCGCCGCATTATTTGTCTACCCGCATTCCCGCCAATGTGGTGAATGCAGGCGACGGAACGCACGAGCACCCTACTCAGGCACTGCTGGATGCGTTTTCAATGCGTGAAAAACTGGGTGATCTGCAAGGAAAAAAGATCGCGATTATCGGAGATATTACGCATTCCCGTGTGGCACTTTCCAATATATTCTGCCTGCAAAAGCTGGGCGCAGAGGTAATGGTTTGCGGGCCTTCTACATTGATCCCCAAGCATTTGGGTGAACTGGGTGTAAAGATCGGTCACAATGTAAAGCAGGCACTGGAATGGTGCGATGTAGCGAATGTATTGCGCATTCAGCTGGAAAGACAGCAGATCAAATATTTTCCATCACTCAGAGAATATTCTCTTTATTTTGGAATAAATAAACAAATGCTGGACGACCTGAACAAGGAGATCGTCCTGATGCACCCCGGCCCTATTAACAGGGGTGTAGAACTTTCCTCCGATGCCGCCGACTCCCGCCATTCTATAATTCTTAATCAGGTGGAAAACGGTGTAGCGGTTAGAATGGCTGTGCTATATCTGCTCGCGCAACAGTAATATTTCTTTTCAACCAAAGTCTGGTAAGATGTCAAACACGGAAGGAATGCTCCGCGAAGGCTCGCTCGCGAATAAGACCATCATTGTAACCGGCGGGGGCACCGGTCTCGGAAAATCAATGGCTGCCTATTTCCTGAAACTGGGTGCTAACGTGGTGATTTGCAGCAGAAAGGAAGAGGTTCTGACAAAAACGGTCGAAGAATTGAAATTGAGCTCTGATGAAAATATTATATATGTACCCTGCGATGTCAGAAAGCCGGACCAGATTGAAAATGTGATCAGTAAAGCGGTTGAAAAGTTTGGTCAGGTCGATGGTTTGGTCAATAATTCAGCTGGCAATTTCATCAGTCCGACGGAGCGGCTTTCGTACAAAGCAGTGGATGTGGTGGTTGATATTGTGCTGCGCGGCTCCTACTATTTTACATTGGCATTGGGTAAATATTGGATTGAAAAACAAATAAAAGGAACGGTACTCAGCATTTCGACCACTTATGCGTGGACAGGCTCCGGCTGGGTAGTACCTTCTGCGATGGCAAAAGCGGGTGTTTTAGCAATGACCAAATCGCTTGCATTCGAGTGGGCCAGTCACGGAATACGCCTGAATGCGATCGCGCCGGGACCATTTCCGACCAAGGGTGCCTGGGATAGATTATTCCCAAAAGAGCTCTCCGAAAAATTTGCATTCGAAAACCGGATCCCGCTGAAACGGGTTGGCGATCACCAGGAGCTTGCGAACCTGGCTGCCTATTTAATGTCTGATTTTTCAGCCTATATGACAGGTGAAGTGATTACCCTGGACGGCGGTGAGGTTTTGTCTGCCGGGCAATTTAATTTCCTGGAGGAAGTAACTAACGATCAGTGGGATACTATCGAAAATCAGATCAAAACCGCGACCAGAAATCCGGGTAGCGGCGAATGAAAATTTTATTACAGTTTTATTGGGTAATTTTATCCGTTCCTTCGTTATTTGACAAAGGTTGAATAGAACACATGAGAACAAGTTTAAGCGTTTTAGCCCATATATTGACGGTAGCTGCTATTGCCGGCTGTGCGTCCTCAAATAAAACCGTCAAACAACTGCCGGAAGCGCAGGTCAGATCTACCCAACAATCTGCGCCGCTGGTTAGCGAAGAACCCTCGCTGGTGGCTATTCAGAGCAAATACATTTTAAAGGATACTACGCAAACCAAGGTTTTTCTTTACGTCGACGCCTTCAAAGGTAAAAATCCGATCACACCTGCTGATTTTATTAAAACCTATAATCTGAACTACGTTATATATTCGGATTATGGAACGCGGGAACGGTTGGGTTACGGGAATGTAAAACTTGATTCTTCGAACGTTTCTACTTCCGGTCAAAAGATTGTGATCTCTTACGATCTGAAAAGTCCTAACAGGGATTACGGAGTGCTTTTAAGTGAGATAAGCCAGACAGGAACTTTGAAAAAAGTGTTGAATGACCTGACGATCCGTTTTAAGAAATTGGATGTGAACCAGACTTACGGCGTTTATACTGCCAATAGCACACAGCCTTTACAGCGCCATTATATCAATTCCAATGAATCTTTTGTAATAAAAAAGCTGAATCCGGAAGAAGAGCAGCTTCACGTTTTTTACTACAATCACGACTTTGAGGCAGCCGGTTCTCCGATGAATATCGCGAATAAAGGAGTGAGTAAGTCGCTGGAAGTGGATAGTACTTTCACGATCCAGGCTAATCAGCCGCTTCAATTTGCAAAAGAAGGTTTGTACAATATTTTTTCTGATACCACTCAGGCAGAAGGATTGGGTGTATTGGTTGTAAATGAGCGTTTTCCGAAACTAACCCAGCCGCAGCTTTTGCTCGGCCCGCTGCTGTACATGAGCACAAATACGGAGATTAACGAAATCAAAAAAGCAGAAGATTATAAAAAAGCGCTTGATAAATACTGGCTGACGCTTATGAACGGAAATGCACCGCTGGCTCAACAGTCGATTCGGTCGTTTTACAGTCGCGTAGAAGAAGCAAATCAACTTTTTACAACTTATAAAGAAGGGTGGAAAACCGATAAGGGCATGATTTACATTGTGTTAGGTCCACCAGATAAAGTTCAACGGAGCAAAGACCGCGAAGTATGGAGTTACGACCAACGCGGCAATGCCCAGAACGTCAATTTTACATTTAACAGAAAAAACAACCAATTTGTGGATGACCATTATGAACTGGTTCGGTACGCCGAATACCAGCCCATTTGGTATCCGGTAGTCGAAGCATGGAGAAACGGCAGTATACGGTAAGAAAACCCGCCCCAAAACAATCCCAGGCCGATATGGTCTTTGGGACACAGTCAGTACTTGAAACGCTCAGGTCTGGAAAAGAGATCGAGCGATTATTCCTTCAAAGAGAATTAGGTTTTTCAGAGATTGAAAAGCTCGCCAAAGAAACGGGCGTTCCATTTCAGCGCGTACCAATTGAAAAACTGAACAGGATCACGCGTAAAAATCATCAAGGCGCGATCGCATTCGTTTCCCCGATCCAATACATGCCGTTGCACAATGTGCTTACGCAGGTTTATGAAGACGGAAAAACGCCCCTATTGCTATTGCTAGACCGCATTACCGACGTACGAAACTTCGGAGCAATCGCCAGAACTGCTGAATGTGCAGGTGTGCAAGCATTGATCGTCCCGACCAAAGGCGGCGCGCAGATCAATGCAGACGCGATGAAAACTTCTTCAGGCGCATTGAATTTCCTGCCAGTTTGCCGTGAGCCGAACTTGTATGAAACGCTTTTATACCTCAGAAACAGCGGATTGCAGATTGTAGCCTGTACTGAGAAAACCGAGAAGTCAGTCTATGATATTGATTTCTCAATACCCACAGTCATTATCATGGGTTCTGAGGAAGATGGTATTTCAAAAGAATTTATCCACCTCGCCGACAGCGGCGCAAAGATCCCGCTCATCGGCCAGGTTGAATCGCTGAATGTATCGGTGGCGAGTTCGATTGTGCTGTATGAGGCTGTACGGCAGCGGATTGCGAAGGTTTAATTTAATTTTAAGTGAAGTTTGTCAGCCTGAGCGGAGTCGAAGGCGGTCGTGCACGGGCCTTCGACTCCGCTCAGGCTGACAAAAAAGTTACCCTAGCAGTATCTAGCTTACTGCCTGAAACTCTTCAATATCCAACCCCCACCCACTACATCATCGCCTTCATAAAATACAGCCGCCTGCCCTGGCGCAATCCCGTTTACACCGTCGTGAAAGCGCGCTACCAACTTATCCGGTTCGATTTGCTCGATTGTAGCCGGCGTTCCGTCGTGTTTGTACCGTACTTTGGTTACAGTTTCCAGCGGTTTTTCAATCGAAGCATATTTTTGAAAGTTCAGTTTACCGACATACATTCCATCGCGAAATAAGTCCGGCAAATCGCCTAATACTACTTCATTTGTATCTTTTCTGATCTCGGTCACAAATGCCGGCTTACCCAATGCAATGCCCAGACCTTTTCTTTGACCAACGGTATAAAAAGGATAACCTTCGTGCTTTCCGACAACGGTACCATCTTCAAAAACAAAATTGCCACCAGCTACTTCCGCTTCCAGACCGGGTATTCTCCTTTTCAAAAATCCGCGGTAATCATTATCCGGCACGAAACAAATTTCGTAACTCTCCGATTTATTGACTAAATCAATAAACCCGCGCTCGCGGGCCATTTCGCGGATCTCAGTTTTGTGCAAATAGCCTAGCGGTAATTTCGTGCGTGCTAAACTTTCCTGCGAAACGCCCCAAAGCACGTAACTCTGGTCTTTCCAACTGTCAATTCCCTTTGAAACATAATGCCGGGCGTCGTTGAACTGCATATTGGCATAGTGTCCGGTTGCAATGAATTCACAATCCAGCCTGTCTGCCCGTTTCAGCAGCGCGTCCCATTTAATGTGGGTATTGCATAAAACGCAGGGATTTGGCGTGCGGCCTTCGAGGTATTCGCCGGTAAAATGGTCGATCACATAATCTCCGAATTCTTCACGGATATCGAGAATATAATGGGGAAAACCGAGTTCTACGGCGATATTTCGGGCGTCATTAATGGAGTCGAGCGAGCAGCAACCGGTCTCTTTTTTGGTCCCGCCACTGCTGGCGTAGTCCCAGGTTTTCATGGTCATTCCGATGACCTCATAACCTTGTTCGTGTAACATAACAGCTGCGAGAGAGCTGTCGATGCCGCCACTCATAGCGACAAGAATTCGTCCGTGTTTGCTCATTGTAGTAATCCGCCGAAGGTTGAATGCCTTCCGATTTTGGTTTGAATTTGAAACAACCGAACAGCGGATGCTGCTGGGTTTGTTCCGCAAAGGTAAGTAATACTTGTGAGTAAAAGGAAAGATCGCTGCTTCTACGAAATCACCTGCCTGATTATATTCTTGATATTCAATTCAATAATCTCAGTCATACTTTCGCAGTGCTGGTAATGGGTGTCTTTGAAATGGCGGGAAAGGCCTTCGCGTAGCTGGCTGATATTCTCTACTGTTGAGATATTGTCCTTGATCGAAACGTCGCGGAGTTCGCGGAGGCGGTGGCGCTCGCTTCTTGCCTGGTACATAATAGAGGATTGCTCTTCCTGCTGGTATTGAAGTACCGTTTTGTCCGTCAGATATTCCATCGCCAGTTCTACATAAGGCAGGTTTTCCTTGAAGAATTGTGGCATGTATACTTTCAGGTTTCCTTCGTAAAACTGCTGGTCGAAGTCGATTGCGCGCAGACGGAACTGAAAATCGTCAAAATCGGGCGTGATCTGCATCACGAAATTATAGGCGCGCATATCCCCGAGCAGGGTTATGGTGCAGCGTTCATTGAATTTTACAAATTCCTTGGCAATTCGGATCGGGTTATAATCTGTGTGCCGCAGGCGAGTCTTGGCAAATTCATCCCCCGGAATACCGGCGATATGCTCTTCAATAAGTGAATCACCGTCAACAAGATAGTTTACCTGATTCGGAGAAAATATCTCTTCAAGTTCCAAACCATAAATCCGTGAAGCGTCTGCTTTCTTGACATAGAAATAATCATAAATGTCGTTCAGCCGGTTCACTATTTTTATACGAAAAGGATTCGAGTTCCCGAACTTGCAATAGTCAATGCGGTCGATGTATTTATGCTCCACAATACGCAGATTCCCAGAGGCTTTCAGCATTGCATACACTTTTTTCAAACCATTGTGCAGCCTGTCGATCTCGTGCGACGGGTACAGCGGACTCTCCCACAAAGTGTCTTTACCGAATTTATCTGTCACCGGAAAGGATTCGTAAAAACCGAGCAAATCGTGGTAACTTACAGGTAAACGGGCGTCGCGCTGGTAAAAACGCAGGTATTTCCGCAGCTCGGGACTGACCGGATAGATTGGCTTTTTATTAATAATCTTGACATCACCATTTTCCATAAAGGAAGTTAAGCATATTTGGCCGATACTTTCAACCCGGCTTTCGGCGAAAATGGGAATCAAAATACAAATTCTGTTTGCATGGGACTGATCGGAATAGCGGTTTGTGGGGGCGAAAGTTCAAGAATGGGCCGCGACAAAAGCAGTCTTATTTATCATCAAAAATCTCAATATGAGCATGTTGCCGATCTGCTTTCCGGGTTTTGTGAAAAGACTATTATTTCCTGTAACCAAGACCAGCTGAGTGTCCTGGAAACGGAATACGAAAAAATGGTCGATCTGCCTCATTATGCACACATTGGCCCGATCGGAGCATTACTTACTGCATTCCAATCTTTTCCAAATCACGATTTCCTGTTTACCGGCTGCGATTACCCGCTGCTTGGAGAAACCGATATTTCACATTTTCTAAACGCAATTCAGGAAGATTCTGTCGCTGCCGCCTTTTATAATTCAGACGAAAAATACGAGCCTTTACTAGCGTGGTACGCTGCGAAAGTTGGTTCGCGTCTGAGCGGACATTTTGAGTCGGGCGACCGTTCGTTACAGTCGTTTCTGAGAAATGTGAATGCGCAAAAATTTCTCCCGGAAGCTGAAAATGTAATGCAATCCATAGATACGCCGGAGGATTTTGCGAGGATTACAGAGCTTTTAAAACAAAAAAACAATGGTTAAAACGCAGCCGGTATCCGTAATCCGACGCCCGATCAAGCGGGTTACTGCCACAGGAAGTGCCGAAAAAGAGGATTTCCTGGCAGTAGAAGAACCATTGGAAATACGGCTCGCCTATCAGAATTCAGGAAAATCAGAATGGCGGAATATTTCTGTTACGATGCGCACGCCAGGATTTGACCGCGAACTTGCAGCAGGATTTTTGTTGACAGAAGGCATTATCAAATCAGTAAATGCTATCAAGAATATTGAGATTTCAGTATTTGAAGAAAATCAGGTATTGGTCACTCTTTCTGAATCATCCGAACCAAATCTGAATACTTCTGAAAGAAATTTTTACACAACATCCAGCTGCGGCGTGTGCGGAAAAGCGAGTATCGATGCGATCAAATCCGTTTCATCCTATTCCCTGCAAAACACGTTTGAAGTGAGCCGGGAAGTACTTTTTACATTGGGTTCCAGGATTTCGGGACAACAGAATATCTTCCAGGAAACAGGCGGATTACACGCTGCCTCACTTTTCGATGCGGCCGGAGATCTGATAAATATCTGTGAAGATGTGGGCCGGCACAATGCTTTGGATAAATTGATCGGCACAGCATTGTTAGAGAATCAATTGCCTCTTACCAGCAAGATGCTCCTATTGAGCGGCAGAGCAAGTTTTGAGCTGATTCAAAAAGCATTAATGGCTGGTATTGAGCTGGTTGCTGCAATAGGCGCACCATCGAGCCTGGCAGTGCAGCTGGCGGAGGAGAATAATATGACGCTGGTGGGATTTTTAAAAAATGACAGATTCAATGTTTATACCGGCTATCACCGGATTATAGGTTTATGAAAATCAGAATTCAAAAAAATAAAGTAAGATACCGGCTGTCCAAGAGCGACGTGGCACAACTGGGCAACGAAGGATATCTCGAAGAACGAACCGCTTTTCCGCAAGGCGAGCTGGTGTATGCAATCAAAAGTCAGCCAGCTATCGAAACGCTCTCAGCTTCTTTTGAAAATCAGCACATTACGATATTTATTCCAGAGTCGTTTGCACGGGAGTGGCCGGAAAATAATGTGATAGGGATTGATTCAAATATGTCTTTCAATGAGCAGGAATCGTTATATCTGCTGGTAGAAAAGGATTTTAAATGCCTCGACAATGATGCCGAGGATCAGTCTGATAACTACGAAAACCCGAACCAAACCTGCTAGTTATGGCTGAATCGCCTATTATCATCCCAGGCTCTGAAAATCCTGACAAGCTGACCGGCCTCAAAAAAGGCAAGATCATGAAAGTAGCTGCGGGTATTCCGGCGGTGGTTTCTAGCTTTGAAAAAACCATTAAAGAAGCCGGCGTGCAGCGTGGAATGAAGGCGTTATTCAACCTCAACAAAAAAGGAGGTTTTGATTGTCCGAGCTGCGCCTGGCCTGATCCCGACGATGAGCGTTCCGGCATTGCGGAATATTGTGAAAATGGCGCGCGGGCAGTCGCGGAAGAGGCGACTTTGAAGAAACTTACCCCCGATTTCTTCTCACAAAATTCAGTACTGGAACTTGGCAAACTGTCGGACTACGAAATCGGAGGCAAAGGCAGGATTGCCCAGCCGATGTTTTTGCCAGCTGGCGGCACACATTACCAGCCAATTACCTGGAAAGCCGCATTCTCAAAAATAGGATCAGAACTGAACAGACTTCCGTCGCCCGACGAGGCCGTTTTCTACACTTCCGGCCGGACGAGTAACGAAGCGGCTTTTTTATACCAGCTTTTTGTTCGAGAATTTGGCACGAATAACCTGCCGGATTGCAGCAATATGTGCCACGAAAGCAGCGGCGTCGCATTAGCCGAGTCGCTGGGAATCGGAAAGGGTTCGGTGACTTTGGACGATTTTTACAAGGCAGAAGTGATCATGATCATGGGCCAGAATCCGGGTACGAACCACCCGCGTATGCTCACTGCATTGCAGAAAGCGAAAGCAAACGGAGCGACGATCGTTTCTATCAACCCGCTTCCTGAGACGGGTTTAATGGGTTTTAATAATCCACAAAAAGTAGAAGGTGTATTTGGCCGCAACTCCTCGCTCACCGATATTTTTCTTCATATTAAAATAAACGGTGACCTGGCGCTATTGAAAGCGATTGAAGCCTTGCTTTTAAAAGAAGAAGAAAAAAATCCGGGTGCCGTTTTCGATCAGGATTTTATTCGGGCAGATACGGAGGGTTACGAGCAGTTTAAAGCGCATTTGAATACCCTTAACCCGGAAGAGCTTGCGAAAGTTTGCGGTGTCCCATTTACACAAATCCAGGAAACGGCGCGACTGCTCGCGACGAAAAGCAAAATAATCGTTTGCTGGGCAATGGGACTTACGCAGCAAAAAAATGCGGTGGATACTATTAAGGAAATAGTCAATCTGTTGTTGCTAAAAGGTAGTATCGGCAAGCCGGGCGCGGGGACTTGTCCGGTGCGCGGCCACAGTAATGTGCAGGGCGACCGTACTGTTGGGATTTTTGAAAAACCTTCCGAACAGCTGCTTAATTCTATTGAACGAAATTTCCATTTTGCCCCACCGAAAAAGCACGGCTACGACGTTGTGGATGCGATTAAGGCGATGCACGAGGGAAAAGTTGGAGTATTTTTTGCGATGGGAGGCAATTTCCTTTCTGCCACGCCCGATACCCGCTATACGGCCGAAGCATTAAGTAAATGCCGCCTGACTGTCCACGTTTCGACCAAACTGAACCGGAGCCACCTGGTGCACGGGGAGGAAGCTTTGATATTGCCTTGCCTCGGGAGGAGCGATATGGATATTCGGAACGGAGAGAATCAATTTATTTCCTGCGAAAATTCAATGGGTGTGGTTCAAATGTCAAAAGGTGTATTGCCTCCTATTTCTGACCAGCTTTTGAGCGAACCCGAAATTGTATGCAGACTGGCCCAGGCTACGCTCGGGAAACGCAGCCAGATCAATTGGCAAATGTATATTGATAATTATGACGTGATCAGGGCGGATATTGAGCGAACAATTCCCGGATTTGAAAAGTATAATGAGCGCGTGCGCCAGCCGGCGGGATTTTATCTACCCAATTGTAACCGGGACGGAAAGTTTGATACTTCATCCCGGAAAGCCAGATTTAATGTCGCCCCTATTCCGGTTAATCATTTATCAAAGAATGAGTTAACAATGATGACGATCCGCAGCCACGATCAGTTTAACACAACTATCTACGGATTAAATGATCGGTATCGCGGTGTTTTTAACGAGCGGCGGGTCATTTTTATGAATGAAGAAGACATTTCCGACCGAAATTTGCAAAATGGAAGTCTGGTGGATTTGCACAACGATTTTGGCGGAGTGGAGCGAGTGGCGCACAAATTCCTGGTCGTCGCCTACCCTATTCCGAAAGGCTGCACAGCTACCTATTTCCCTGAAACGAATGTGCTGGTACCGATCGATAGTGTAGCCGACAAAAGCAACACGCCAACTTCGAAGCAGGTGGTAATTACAGTTTCAAAACATCATATTCCAGGATCGGAAACTTAATATTTACCTAATATAGCTGACAGATACAAAATGTACTTTTCGGATCCGTTAGCATTTGGTTAGTAACCGGAGATCACGGTTTTTTTATTTCAGTCAAATTTTTACAAAATGAAAAAAGTATTTGCTATGCTTGCCGCAGGGTTTTTAAGCCTTACTGCATTTGAAGGAATGTCACAAAACAAGAACAAAGTAATCGCGCACCGCGGCGCGTGGAAGCACACCGGCTCGACAGAAAATTCGATTGGCGCGCTGGAACATGCGATTAAAATGGGCTGCTACGGTAGTGAATTCGACGTGCACATGTCAGCCGATTCGGTGATTTTTGTATTGCACGATCATGCTATCAAGGGTACGCATATTGAGAAAACGAACGCAAGTGAGCTTTCGCAGATCAAGCTGGAAAATGGCGAGTCGCTGCCGACGCTTGAAGCCTATTTGAAAGCCGGCGCAAAACAGAAAAACACGAGGTTGATTCTTGAAATCAAAACGTCTTCAATGGGAAAAGAAAGATCCCTGGCGCTGGCAACGAAATGCGTGGAAATGGTCAAAAAGCTTCAAGTTGAGGATATTACTGATTACATCGCATTCGATTTTGACGTTTGCAAAAAAGTGAAAGAACTGGCGCCAAAAGCGCACGTGGAATATTTGAATGGAGATAAAACGCCAGATGAGATCGCGGCCGCTGGATTAGACGGTATTGATTATCACTTCAATGTGTACAAAAAGAATGAAGATTACATTGCAGCTATGAAAGCCAAAAAACTGACCACAAATGTGTGGACAGTAAATGACGAAGCGATGTTGAGATCTTTTCTGGAAAAGAATGTTGATTTTATCACAACGAATGAGCCCGAGCTGTTGCTGAGCATTTCGAAAAAATAGCAATTTGATCAGTTGGAAAAGGTTATCCGATCTTAGCCATTTCCAACTGCCCATTCGTTTCCTGCCAAACTCTGATCACCTGGGTCAATTGCTTGTATTCAATCAAAAACCCATCGTGTCCGTATAGTGAATCGATCTCCTGAAAAACAGCATCAGGAATATGTCTTGCCAGAAATTGCTGCTCCGACAGCGGGAACAGTAGATCGGATTTGATCCCTAATACCAGCGTTTTGGCTTTTACCAAACCCAAAGCGTGCACAATCCCGCCCCGGTTCCTGCCTACATTGTGCGAATCCATGATCTTGGAAAGTACCCAGTAGGAATACGCATTGAAGCGTTTTACAAACTTATCCCCCTGATATTGCTGGTAAGAAGAAGCGCGGAAATCGTCGATCTGATCGGGGTTATCCCTGGCTTGCGTAAAATTGTAGGTATCGTAATTACGGTAAGAAAGCAATGCAATCGAGCGCGCCGCCCGCATGCCCATTGCGCCAGCTTCCGGGTGGTTATCGTCAAAAGTAGGGTCGGCCTGGATCGCCATTCTCTGGGATTCGTTGAATGCGATTCCCCACGGCGAATGCAATGCATTGGAGGCGATCAATACCAGTTCTTCAAATAAATCGGGCACTTCTACCGCCCATTCCAAAGCCTGCTGGCCACCCAACGAGCCGCCAATGCAGATTTTTATCCTTCTTATCCCCATTTCCTGGCGCAGCAAATCCATCGCCCCGACTACATCACGAACAGTAATTACGGGAAAGTCGCGGTAATATGGTGTTCCTGTTTTTGGATTGACCGACAAAGGACCGGTAGATCCATACGCAGAACCCAGCACATTTACACAAACAATAAAGTGCTTCGCCGGATCAAAGTATTTCCCCTCTCCTACCAGCCCATCCCACCATTCAGCCGCATTGGAGCTGCCGGTAAGTGCGTGGCAGATCCAGATGATATTGTTTTTGTCCGGGTCAATAGTTCCGTAAGTGGTATATGATAGCTCAAAACCAGCGAGCTCTCCGCCCATTTCGAGGGAATAGGGATAGGGATGCTTGAATGTTTTTTGTTCCGACTGCATAGGTGCCAAAGCACATTTAGATACAAAATGTGGAGATTAAAGCCATTCGGCTTACGGAAATTTCTAACAGTAAGTACACGCGAATTGATTTTATATCTCCTAATAAAATTAGGTGGGAATTAGCACCTTTCTCCATGATGGTAGCAGGTTGCCAGAGGTTCGTTGAGCCCATTCTCTCGCCTCTTCTTTATAAATCAATCGCTTAAAGTGGAGCAATTGACTTGATGGTACAATATTAAGCGGGGATGCCTGAAAATGCAAACAAAGTAGGAAATTCTCTTTCCCAGCATCAGGACATTTATCAGGCCTGTCGGAACAAAAGGGTATATTCGGTCGTTGCTTTTTGAAAACAATTGAAAAACTGTCAGGGCTTAAAGTAAATGCAACCGGCCTGCTATTGGCATAATAACCCTTTAAAACCAGTTCTTTTGTACGGATTTATTGCCCCCTCTTACACTTACGGACAATCACATATTTCGCCCGAGGAGCTTTACGGTTCCTTTTTTAAGGATGTCCAGAACAGTCATATTTTCACGGATTCAAAAACCTTCGCGGACGCCATTCCCCTCGAAGATCCTATGCTGATCATTGAACGTTATCACCACGAAAGACATTCAGAAGGTTTTGATATAGAGGAATTTGTAAGACGGTGTTTCAGGATGCCCACGCACATTGCTTCCACTTTCAAGGCTGATAAAACAATGTCGGTTTCCGAGCATGTCAAAAAGCTTTGGCCGGTATTGACCAGACAGCCGGAAAGCCAGGAACGCGGCGGTTCGCTGATCCCACTTCCGCACGCTTATGTGGTACCCGGCGGACGTTTCAGGGAGATTTACTATTGGGACAGCTATTTTACGCTGCTTGGACTGAAAGAGAACGGACGAACTGATCTGGTACAAAGCATGATCGACAATTTCGCATATCTCATCGACAGTTTCGGCTATATTCCCACCGCCAACCGCACGTATTATCTCACACGTTCACAGCCTCCGTTTTTCTCACTGATGGTCAGGCTGTTCAGTGATATGGAAGGCAAGAAAATACTGAAAAAGTATTTGCCCCAAATGCAGAAAGAATACGATTACTGGATGGAGCCGGGAAATTCGGGGGAGCCTTTCAGCGCCCACCGAAGATTGGTGCATTTGCCCGATGGAATGAAATTGAACCGGTATTGGGATGATAAAGCGACACCCAGACCGGAATCGTACCGGGAAGACGTGGAACTTGCTGACCATGCGAATGAAAAACACGGCGCTTCCCGCGAGGAACTCTACCGGCATATCCGCGCTGCGGCGGAGTCGGGCTGGGATTTTAGCAGCCGCTGGTTTGAGGATGAGAAAGATTTCGCCACGATCCATACCACTGATATCCTGCCGGTAGACCTGAACTGCCTGATGTACCATCTGGAACAAACGCTTTCAGAAGCATACCTGCTCGCGGGAGATATGACTTTGCACGGCGTTTATCTGGACAAAGCAGCCCAGCGGAGAATGGCGATCCAGCTTTACTTCTGGGACCCTGCCAAAAATTATTACATGGATTACGATTTTAAAAAACAACAATTCAAGAAGGCCATTACTCTTGCCGGTACCTTTCCTTTGTTTTTTAAATTGGCTCCAAAACCCAATTCGCACTACGTGAGGGCATATATTAGGCTTAATTTTTTGAAATCGGGCGGGCTGCTGACCACCACGGTAAAATCGGGACAACAGTGGGACGCACCAAATGGCTGGGCTCCGCTGCAATGGATCGCATATAAGGGTCTAAGAAATTATAACTTTCACCGGACCGCCAATGAACTGTCGGCTGAGTGGCTTGGCCTGATAGAGAAGGAGTTCAGGCACTCGGGTAAAATGCTCGAAAAATATAACGTTTCAGACACAAATCTGATTGCCGGCGGGGGTGAATATGAGATTCAGGAAGGCTTCGGCTGGACAAACGGTGTATACCTCCGAATGAAAAACAGGAAAAGATAGTGTAAATGTATTTCGACAAAATTTTATACCATTCTTATAAATAATGTTAAAAATTTCCTGCGGCACATTCGGGCAGTAGAGATTATTTTTAATACCTTGTATTGTTAACCGACCGATATTACATGAAACTTTTTCTGTATCAAATTGACGCTTTTACTGATAAACTCTTTGGAGGAAACCCTGCTGCAATCGTCCCGCTGGACTACTGGCTGCCGGACGAAACCATGCTCAATATCGCCGCAGAAAACAACCTGGCTGAAACTGCATTCTATATTCCCACCGAGTCAGGATTTCATATCAGATGGTTTACACCTACCGTGGAAGTTGATCTTTGCGGGCATGCTACATTAGCGGCTGCATATGTGATATTCAATATTCAGAACTACGAAGGCAAGTCGATCGTATTCGAGTCACGAAGCGGAGAGCTCCGGGTTGATTGTAAGGAAGACTGGCTTACGCTCAATTTCCCGGTGGATTTGTATCACGTAGCGGTTCCACCGCCTGCGCTGGTGGAAAGTCTCAATACCACCACGCTGATGGAAGTCTACAAAGGAAAAACCGATTATCTGGTTGTAGTAGAATCAGAGGAAGTGGTTCAAAACCTGGAACTTGATATCATTGTGCTCTCTACGATCCCTGCGAGAGGTATTATCATCACAGCTTCAGGGAACGATGTCGATTTCGTGTCCCGGTTTTTTGCGCCGCAATCGGGCATTGATGAAGATCCGGTGACCGGCTCTGCGCATACTACCCTTATTCCTTATTGGGCTGAAAGGCTTTCTAAAAATACACTTACCGCCAAACAAATATCTAAACGCGGCGGCTTCCTGAAATGTGAGCTTGACGGAGACAGGGTATATATTGGCGGTCAGGCCAAACTCTACCTTAAAGGCGAGATTCTGATTGAAGATTAAGCTTTGCTTTCTTGCGACAATTTCACGCGCTGACCTGCATACAACCCGGCCAAAACGAAGAATGTGCCTAGTACCGTGTAAACGGTAACTGGCTCTCCCATAAGCCACCACGCAAAGAAAAAGCCGAAAAGCGGACACAGGAATAACCAGAGCGACGCTTTCACAGCGTCAAGTCGCAACAAATAGAACCAGCAAATTAGCCCGACGATAGATACTGCCAGGCTCAGCCATAACACGGAGCCCCAGAAAGTACTGTCGAGCCGGGTTTCTGAAAAATCACTGAACAGGAATGTAGCGGGAAGTAAAAACACGCCACCCAGGAATACCTGCCAGCCGTTGATCAGCAAATTAGGAAGCTCCCATTTGAGCGAAGCATAATAAACACTGGCCGCTGAGACCGCTATCATGCTGATTAACAATATCGTAATTCCCTCCACGGTCGTGTAACTATCGCCAAGGAGCGGATACGTTGCAATACCGATCCCCGCCATTCCTAATGCAATCCCCAGCCACTCTTCTGCTTGCGGCCGCCTTTTCAGCCACCACGACGACAACAGTACGATGATCAGCGGGTTGGTCGAAACTGCAAGACTGCCTATTCCGGCGGCAGTATATTTCATGGCGTACACGTAGAGGCCCAGGTACAGCGTTGTATTCAGAAAACCGAAAAGCGCCAGTTGCAACCATTCATTTCGGTTTGGCAATCGGTAGGAAGGATTTTTGGTAAATAAATAGGAAAAAGTCAGCAGCAGGATTCCGGCGATAAAAAACCGGACGTTTGCCAATATTAACGGAGGAGCTGACTGTACACCGAACTTTGTCGCGACGGAAGCAGAGGACCACAAAATGGAAAACAGAATACCAATACCAATATTTTTCACACACAAAGGAGATTACGCGCCAAAAATACGTGATGCATTTCGGCTTCCGCCTGCACTTTTCATATTTTTGGGCATGCGAATTCAAAAAAATGTATTGTTCCTGGCTATTCTTTTGTCAATCGCGAGCATACCTGCATTTTCCCAAAACCAATGGACCTACGATTTTAACAATGGCCTGAACCCCATCGAGAGCGGCGGGCCGGCCCTTAAAGTGCTTGGACAACCGGGGCAATATATCAAAGAAAAAATCCCGGGCTCCGACTATCTCAACCGCACTACTTATCAGTTTGAAAGCAATAGCGGCCTGCAATTCAACAATACGGAAGCCAAAGGTTTTCTTAGCAAGAGCTTTACGGTTGAGATCTATTTCAAAATGAATGAGCTCGACAGCTGGAAACGCGTGCTTGATTTCAAGAACAGAAAAAGCGACTACGGAAGCTATATCTACGACGGGAAGCTCAATTTCTACGACTATGCAATAGGTGAAAAAGCGCCTGTGCGAGCGAACCAATATGTACATTATGTGTATTCGCGGGACTTCGAAACGAAGGTGATCAAGATGTACATCAATGGACAATCCAAACTTGAATTTAAAGATCCCGGCACCGAAGGAATGCTTGATAACGATCAGGTCCTGAACCTTTTCCAGGATGATCTGGTAGCTGGCTACGAAGCCAGCGGCGGCTCTATTGCCCTGATCCGCGTTTATGATCGGGTAATGACGCCGGTTTTCGTGCGGAGGAGCTATCAAACGATTGCCAAGAATTTTAAGGAGCCCGTTGCCGAAGAGAAAAAGCCGGAGCCAAAGGTGGAAGAACCCGCCAGACAGGAGCCTGGCAGAAACAAAAATTTGGCACTCGTGACCGGCAGAGTATATGATGGGCGCGATCTTGCTCCGGTAAATGATGCCGAAGTAATGGTCCGAAAATCAGATAACGATTCGCTGGTGGCGCAGACCAAGAGCGTGCAGGGCGTTTATAATTTCGAATTAACTCCTTACCAGTCCTATAAAATTTCGGCGCGGGCCGATGGTTTCCAATCCAAAAGCATTGCTGTCAAAACCAACAATCGGTACGAAGAGATCAAATCACTGATCAGCCTGGCGCCGGAAACCTATTCAGCTCCACTCACTACGCTTTATTTTACGCAAAGTACTGAGGAAGTGGAAGGGAACTCAATGAGCGAACTGGACGCGATGGTAGCATATTTTCAGAAAAATGCGGGATTGAAGATATTGCTCAAAGGACATACGGACAATACCGGCAATTTTGAGAAGAACCTCGAACTCTCTAACAAGCGAGTAGAAACTGTTAAAGCCTATCTGCTGGGAAAAGGTATCTCCGCCGACCGCATTGAAGGAAGCGGATATGGATCGGCGCAGCCGAATAAAGTGAACCGGTCAGAAAGTGAAAAAAGATCGAACCGGAGAGTTGAAATCTGGGCTGAGCCTATAAAAAGATAAAGCCACCTCATTGAGATGGCTTTATACTGACTATTCCTAAACCCTTAACCTTTTCTTTTCTTTAATATTTTTTGTCCCGAAGGACGAATTTCCAAATAAACGTGCTAACCGGCGTAATAGTTTAAAGTAATAATCAGATAAATATTACTCCCTTGTATACGATTTATCGTTGCTTTTCGATGTGTCTCTAACCTACTGCCAGCTCTACAACTCAAAATCTTCCGGATCAGTCAATTACTTCTTTTTATTTCCCTCCTCTATCTGACTGAAACAGAGGGTGATCTGATTAATTGTCTTATCTACACAAATATAAAACAATTTTTATTAGCGTCATGGTTTAATTCAATTCTTATTTCCGCTAATGGTGATACAAATATCACTGTTAATTTTGAAATTACAAAGTTACACGGATGACGCAGACCGAATTTTATTTGGAAGTTAATATTATTTAAGTCCAATTACTACCAATATTATACTATTTACGCAGCAATAGAATTTAGAATATTTTATTCAAGCGGCCTTTTACAGAATATTCGACTGTCTTGAAATAATTATATTTTCTTAAAATTGTTCAATCATTGGTTATAATTATTCATTGCTGAATGTATACCCAAAGTACAAAAAGCCAGAACCATATCCCCGGCAGTATCCAGAAAGATCGGCAACTCTGCCATTTCCTCTGGGGAAAAAGCTTTTAACACATAATCTACTTGCCTGCCTCGCGGAAAATTATTCCCTATCCCAAAGCGCAGACGAGGATATTCGGACGTGGCCAGCAATTCTTCTATATTCTTTAATCCATTATGACCGCCGTGGCTGCCTTTCGGTTTCAGCCGTAGTGTACCAAATGGCAATTGCAGCTCATCCACGATCACGAGCGTGTTTTCGGCGCTCACTTTATATTGATCCATATAATATCTCAGCGCTTTTCCACTGAGGTTCATATAGGTGGTCGGTTTGATAAAATAGATCTGCCGGCCTTTGTATTTCCATTCTGCCACAAAAGCGAGCTTCTCAAAACTGAACTTGAAATCATGCTGCGCAGCCAGTCTGTCCAACACCATAAAGCCGACATTGTGCCTGGTAAAAGCATATTCCGGACCAATATTTCCTAATCCGGCAATCAGATATTTCATTTGGCAAAAGTTTTTGATTTCGTGATAGAGCACTTAATTTAGGCTAAAATTCAGGGAAAATTCATGATACCCCAAAAACGATTAATATTAAGTAGCCCTTTGCTGGAAATCATGATCAGCCGGTTGTGCCAGCAATTAATTGAAAATCACCAGGATTTTTCCAATTCGGCGGTAATGGGCTTACAGCCTAGGGGGATTTATTTTGCGGAGCGTATCATCGCCGAACTTCGCCAGCGGACCGGCCAGCATATTCCGTTGGGGTACCTGGACGCAACTTTTTACCGGGATGATTTCAGGAGACGCGAATCCCCGCTGGTGCCTAATAAAACGAACGTGCCTTTCCTAATCGAAGGAAAAAAAGTAATTCTGATCGACGACGTGCTCGCCAGCGGGCGAATGGTGCGAGCAGCTCTTGACGCAATGACCGCATTTGGCCGCCCGAAAGCGGTGGAATTAATGGTACTGATCGATCGCCGCTACAACAGAGAGCTTCCTATAGGCCCGGATTATGCAGGGATGAAGGTGAGTACCGTGGAAAGCCAGCGCGTGCAGGTTGAATGGAAGGAACAGGGATTTGAAGCTGATCACATCTGGCTTGTAGACTGATTATCTGGGCGCTGAGTCGCTTTTTAAACCTACTTTACCAATATCTTCTGTTTTGTAGGTCAGCTTATTGACATAAAATATTTCCCTACCCTGTCCGATCGACGAGCTGCCGATGCGCTGCATTCCGTAGGCGAGAAAATACTGGCCGTACCAGGGAGACAAGTATCCGTCCTCATTATTGAGCACTTTGTCTTTTTCTGATTTTGCGTTGATCTTAAACTTTTCGGTTTCCACAACTACCTTATCCCGATTGATCACCTCCGTGTGAATTTCGCCTTCCTGCGGGTATGCCAGCACGAAATAATCGTCAACAGGAGTTACCTGCACCATTTCCTGTAAATCGAAACTAGTCAGATCCTTGATGGTAATGCAGTTATCCCACATGAATTTACCGCTCCTGTCGAACCCGCACACGATTGCGTGCGTGTATCTGTAACCTTCGAGCGACCGCGAAATATAGGGTCTTGAAATTCCCCCCGATATCACGGGAATTGTGGACCGCTGGTTCGGATAATACACTTCTGCAACCAGCACGATCTCATTTTCTGTCTGGATCAGCTCGTGAACCAGCAGGCGGTACCTGAAACGATTTTCCTTTCCAAGACTTTTTCTCTTTCCAATCTTATCAAGCATTCGCTGTCGCCGCTTGGGCTTCATATAATTGAAAAAGTTTTGCAGATCTGAAAATTCAATAAACTGAGGTTCAGCAGGTTTATCGTTTTCAATATGGGTAACATACAGCCCCTGCGAGTACTGGGTACAACCCACAGAATAATTGCCGATCAGGTAAGAATCGTCGGGATTAAGTGGGACGATCTGCCCTGAGATAAAACTGTAACGTGAATCGCTGAGCGTCGTGCGTTTCAGAAATTTGCCGTCGTAATTATATGTTTTGATCTCAAAAACACAGTTTTTCTTGCGATAAGCGTAAGTGATCACATTAATGTAGCCGTCGACCTCATTGATGTCCACATTATTTAACTCGGTATTTTTCTCAAAAAGACCAGGAAGTACGCGGGTGGTATGGTCAAAAAAGGAATGGATAATTACAACCGGCCTGGACCTATAATAGCCCGAAACAAGCGCTTTGCTGCCAATTACCTTGAATTGCTGCACATCGACGCCTGAGAGCAGATTTCCCTTGAAAGTGTCGATAGATCCGTCATTAAAATTGAGCTGTAAAAAAAGAAACCGGTCGCTGTCCGGCTCGGCGAAGAGCCAATAGCCGGCGTCGGCACCTTTGTAGGCCATAACCGGGATGTACCTGAAATCGAGCTTGTAAGCAGCTCGCCAGCGTACTTTGAATGTGGTATCGTATTGAACAAATTGCCACTGCTCGTTCCTGATGCTGGAATATCCGTCGCCCCTGATCACAGACAATATCCCCTGCTCTCCCAGACTAAATATTTCAAATTGTTCGGAAGCGGAAGAACTGGTGGGTATTTCCAGCCTGTCCGCCTGTTGCAGCTGCGCCAAGGCTCCTATTGCAGGCAGCAAAACAAGTAGCCATACAATAGTTACCCGAAAACAACTTAACAGAAACCTGGGCATAACTTCTTCCTTCAGGGGTGTAACTCGCTTCAATATTTACCCTAATTTTGCATCAAAAAGATAACATAACTATTAATATTAGAAATATTTTCATTCAAATAAAAACATCAGAAAATGTATCCGCATTTTTGGGAGATCAGTTCTGACTTACACCATTTTCCATGACAATTGAGGAAATTTTAAAAGGCGATATTAAAAAAGCGATCCAAAAGCACTTCGAAATCGACGCCGAAGAGATCATTTTACAACCCACAAAAAAGGAATTTGAAGGTTTTTACACATTTGTAACTTTTACATTAACCAAAACCACCCGCAAAGCACCGGCGGAAATTGGTCAGATTATTGGGACTGAGCTGGTTGAAAATTCTTCGGTAGTTGATAGTTTCAATGTAGTTCAGGGTTTTTTAAATATCAGCCTGAAAGACCAGACGTGGCTGGACTTGTTCAGCCAAATGAGCAGCCACCCCGACTACGGCACAGCGCCCTCGAACGGACAGTCGGTAATGGTGGAATTTTCTTCGCCAAATACCAATAAACCCCTGCACCTGGGGCATTTAAGAAACAATTTCCTTGGCGATTCTTTGTCTAAGATACTGAAAGCCAGTGGCTATGATATTGTTAAAACGTGTCTGGTCAATGACCGGGGTATTCATATCTGCAAATCCATGCTAGCATATCGCGAGCTGGGAAATGGCGAAACGCCTCAAAGCAGCGGCATTAAGGGTGACCACCTGGCGGGCAAGTATTACGTGAAGTTCGATCAGGAATACAAAAAGCAGATCAAGGAACTTGTAGAGCAGGGAATGAAGGAGGAAGAAGCCGCAAAAAAGGCTCCCTGGATTCTGGAAGCTCAAAAACTCCTCCTACTCTGGGAACAGGGCGACGCCGACACGATCGCACTTTGGCAGAAAATGAATAGATGGGTGTACCAGGGTTTTGGGGAAACTTATAAAAAGATCAACGTTTCTTTTGATAAAACTTATTACGAATCAGATACTTACCTGCTGGGAAAAGATATTATTGAAGAAGGTCTGCAAAAAGGCGTTTTCTACCGGAAAGAAGATAATTCGGTGTGGATCAGTCTGGTAGAGGAAGGTCTGGATGAAAAACTGGTACTGCGCGGCGACGGTACTTCTGTATATATTACCCAAGATTTAGGCACAACTGAATTAAAAAATAAGGATTTTCACAACGACCGCTATTTGTGGGTAGTAGGAAATGAGCAGGATTACCATTTCAAAGTACTTTTTGCAATACTTAAAAGGCTCGGCCGCACTTACTCGGAAGGCTGCTACCACATCAGCTACGGAATGGTCGATCTGCCTTCCGGCAAAATGAAATCACGCGAGGGCACCGTTGTCGACGCCGATGATCTGATCGCAGAAATGATCCAGACTGCCGCAGACCGCACGCAGGAACTGGGTAAGATCGACGACTTTGACAGCGCCGAAGCGAAGCAGCTTTACAATCAGCTGGCAATGGGCGCGTTGAAATACTTCCTTTTAAAGGTAGACCCCAAGAAGAGAATGCTTTTTAACCCGCTCGAATCAATTGATTTCCAGGGGCATACAGGGCCATTTATCCAATACACTTACGCACGTATCCGCTCGATTATCCGAAAAGCGGAACAGGCTGAGATCGCTGCCGTAATTCCGGGAGACGCTTACAAGTTGCATCCCGCTGAGCGTGAGTTGATATTTTCGCTTTCCTTGTATCCTTCAAAGGTAAGTGCCGCCGCCAGCGAGTTTGCTCCTTCGCTCATTTCCCAGTATGCATTTGAGCTTGCGAAGGTCTATAACCAGTTTTACGCTGAGGTTTCGATATTCTCTGATCCCAACCCGGAGGCGACGCGTTTCAGGGTTGCATTATCTAAGGTCGTATCTGAAACAATTCGTAAAGCTTTGGGGTTAATGGGCATAGAGGTTCCCGAAAGAATGTAGGACTAATCCATTGTGTTTATTGCTAGATTTGTATAAACCATAACCATAACTAAAATGAGCGTGTTAAAGTCGATCCTGATTATGATTACATCCCTGATAACCGGCTTGTTTGCCGACAAAAGTGAGACTGCTGCGAGACCTGAAAACGCGCCGGTTGCCAAACAATCGCTTTATGATTTTAAAGTAAAATCGCTTGTAGGCGGCAAAACGGTTGATTTAAGTAAGTATAAAGGAAAAAAAGTAGTGATCCTGAACGTGGCTTCCAAATGCGGTTATACCAAACAATATGCGGATTGGGAAAAATTCAATAAGGATCACGGGGACAAAGTGGTGGTTTTAGGTTTCCCTGCTAATAATTTCGGTGGACAAGAGCCCGGTACGAGCGAAGAAATCGCGACATTCTGCTCGGCCACTTACGGTGTAACTTTCCCGATGTTCGAAAAAGTTTCAGTAGTAGGCGACGACCAGGCTCCTATTTACAAATGGTTAAGCACCAAAGATTTAAACGGCTGGAACGACAAAGTTCCTACCTGGAATTTCTGTAAATATGTGATCAACGAGAAAGGCGAACTGACCAATTTCTTTGCTTCAAAAGTGCTACCAACCGACCCTGAGTTTTTAAAATCAGTTGGAATTTAATAGTACATATTGCCGGGCTGCCAGTTACTACACTGGCAGCCTACATTGCCCTTCCAAATCAATCAAACACACATTACAATGAAGGACATTATCGAAGCGAAACGCTACCTGTCGAATGCAAAAACGATTCTCAGTGAAAAAGCGC
Source organism: Dyadobacter sp. CY343 (assembly GCF_021390335.1). Classification (GTDB taxonomy): domain Bacteria; phylum Bacteroidota; class Bacteroidia; order Cytophagales; family Spirosomataceae; genus Dyadobacter. Next base: position 385,600 of record NZ_JAJUXK010000004.1, read on the forward strand.
AAAAGGAAGACGGATACTATCAGGACAGAAAATATGTAAAAATGGCCGGACATACTGCATATGCTGGTGTTCTGGTTGCGTTAGACAGTATTTTGGGTGATAAGAAGAAGAAAACCAGAAAGAGCCTGGAATGGTATCAGAAGGAATTATCTGTTCTCGATAAAAAGGTTCTCTCAGACTTTATGGCGGTTTACGATATTCTACACCTTTCCATGAGCTACGATGGAATATTAAGAGCCTCAGTTTCGACGGAAGGTCTGTACCTTGCAGAAAAAATTATTAATTGGGCTGAGCAGAAAACACAAGCCTGAATCTCCCTACATTTTAAAATTAAATGAATCCCTGGCTTGAGGCCGCCCGGCCGAGAACATTACCACTTTCGCTTTCGTGCATAATCATGGGCTGCTTTCTGGCTGCCTCGACGGGCGATTTTCACTGGTCGGTTGCAGCTTTGAGTGTACTTACCACCATTATTTTACAGGTGCTTTCCAATTTTGCCAATGATTATGGCGATGCTGTCAACGGAAAAGATACTGAATTGAGAGAAGGGCCGCGCCGGGCTGTGCATTCAGGCCATATTACTGCCTCGCTGATGCTGCGTGCGATTGTCTGGTTCTCAGCACTCGCATTAATTTCCGGCATTTCGCTGCTCATTATCGCACTAAACGACGCACCTAAGAATGCATTCTGGGTGTTTTTGGGAATAGGCGTCGCCTGTATTATCGCCGCGATTACATACACCGCGGGAAAACGTCCCTACGGGTACGTTGGATTGGGCGATTTGTCTGTGCTGATCTTCTTCGGCTGGGTGGGCGTATTAGGCAGCAGTTACCTTCACACACACCTTTGGGACTGGTCATTATTGCTTCCTGCATCCAGTTGCGGTCTTTTTGCAGTTGGAGTTTTGAATATCAATAACATCCGCGATATTGAATCCGATCGCGCTACCGGCAAAAATTCAATTCCAGTTCGCCTCGGACGCGAAAAAGCGATCGCTTATCACTGGCTTATTTTAATCACAGGCATGCTTTGCGTTTCACTTTACACTTTCCTGCATTTTTCCGGAATCCAAAATCTGCTGTTCCTGCTCAGCTTCCCATTATTTATCAAAAACGGCCTGGCTGTTTCGAAACTGACGAAGGCTCAGGAACTCGATCCCTATCTGAAACAAATGGCGCTGTCGACGCTGTTTTTCGTTATTCTTTTCGGGATTGGAGTTATTCTGTAACTGTTATTTTACGGCAGACTTGATCGCATTCCCCAGCAACTCATATCCTTTTGCATTCGGATGCAATCCATCGCCAAACAGCGCCTCGTCGATCTTACCTTCTTTATCCAAGAATACTTTTCCCGGATCGATAAATCCGATGTTTTCTTGACCCGCTAATTGTGCCAGCTGCTCATTCAAAAGCACCACGCGTTGCTCCTGGGCGCGCCTTGGGTAAATACCTGAAAAGGTAATCTTCGCTTTGGGTTGACGGTACTTCAATGCACTGATCAGCAACTTCCAGCCTTCCACAATCTCAGCATCGGTATTCAAATGCAGGTTATTGGTGCCAATGTTAACTACAATCTGCTTTGCATTAAAACCATCCAGCTCTCCGTGGTAAATCCGCCAAAGCACATTTTCAATTCGATCCCAGCCGTAACCCATATTAACCGAACTCTTCCCAAATGTTTTGTTCCAGGATTCCTCTCCCACCGCCCGCGGCCCTTTCGGTAGCCCGCCCCAGAAATGCGTAATGGAATTTCCTATTACAACTACTTCCGGCGAAGACTTCTTATTATGCTCTAAAACAGCCAGATGCCGCGCTTCCCAATCGTAGTTATTAAGTTCCCGCAGCTGGATAATGGGCTTTGTTGTCGAAGCTTCACCAGTATATTCATGCAGCACATTGCGCAAATGCTTTTCATAACCTTCCGCATAACGCATCATACCAAGATCCGTCTGGTGCGTACCGTCGACCGTCGTTTCAATATCCTGATTAAAATCCTTTTTAGAGATCAAATACAAATTCTCAATTCCTTCTGATTTGAGCTGCGCAAATGCATTTTTTAGTATCTCATTTACTTCCTGGTAAAAGTTTTTACTCTGCGGATTAAGCTCTTCGTCCGTATAACCTGCGTGTTCGGCGAGCACAATAGGTGTCGCAGGATGTTTTTCACGAATCGACTTTACGGAAGTCAAAATCCGGCTTCTCACCTCTTCCGCAGTTACCGCCAATTCGGATCCCGGGCGGATCGTCAGGTTGGGCAGACAATCCAGGATAAAAACCTTTGCGTCAATTTCATTGACCAGCTCCACTACCTCTTTTTCCAGTCTTCCATTTCCCGAAAAAGCCAGGTTAATAAGCGGCCGGTCCATTTTCCGGCTTAATATGGAAGTCCAGGCCATACCCGGCCGCGAAGCGCAGGCTCCTTGCGCAATGGAAGTACCATAAACGACAATAGGCTGATCTGGCCGCACTGGCAGTGCTGTAAACTCGGTCCCTTCCGGCGTGCCGATTTCCAGCCACTTCACATTGTTATATAATGGTAAAAACAGCCGGTACTCCCGCCCTTTTTTGTGATAATTATCGTTGCCCGCAAGCCCGCGAAAATTGTAAGTTATCGTATCTCCGAATGCATATTTGCCCGCTGCCCAGCGCGCCTCCCCGTCACTGCTAATCGCATACAAGTCGACTCCACTCACGCCGGTTGCTGGCATGTGGGGCAATGCATGGCCGCCGCCCACAGTATAGCGCACTTTGATCTCGGGTGAATTGGAACGGAAGCGGATCATCAACCCCGACGATTGGTTTGACAAACCCCAAACCGCCTCTCTCACAGTCTTTTCGGCCTTTGCCGGTAACCGGTCATACGGATTTTTCAAATCCTTACCCTGCCAGGCCCGACCTTCTATCACAGGAAATGCAGCACTTTGAGGGTTCCACCAATTGATCCTTACATTTTGAGCGAATGCGCTGGAACAGCAAAACAGCAGGGCGAAAGAGAGAACTTTGATCTTCATAAAAACAAAAATGGATACCTTGTATTGCTACAAAGTATCCACCTGAATATTTCTTTCGTATTTCTGAAAACTATTTTACCAGAACACCGTCTGCAATAAAGGTCAATTCCTGCTTTGGTTCTGTGATTTTCGCGATTTCTTCCTTGCTCTGACCCGCATCTTTGGCATAATGCTGCAAATGCTCGACCGGAACCATTTTCTTTTGCGCCTCCCCTTCAAACACTACCGTTTTGCCGGCTATATCTTTTGGAACAAAGAATGCGTAGTCCTTGAACATCACCCGCATTGTTTCACCATTATCCATTTTCACTTTCATCCAGCAACCTTTCACCTGGCAAACAGATTCTACCGTGCCGCTCACTTTGGCCTCCATTTCGGTCTTATCACCCATTTTGGCAGGAAGCGCGGAAGCTTCGATCGCTTTTTTGTCATTGACTTCTTTTCCGAAGGTACTTGCATTTTGCGCATTTGCGGCAAAACCGGCCACCGCAAGAGATAGTAGTATGAATAGTTTTTTCATTGAATTAAGTGATTTGTGTTTCAATTAATAACCTGATTGCAAGATAAGTGGTTTACTCCAATACCTCTACCCAACCCTTGCAGTGATTACCCTGCGGCGTGTCGACCACATAAAAATAAGTCCCATTTGCGATCCCTTTTCCCCAATCGTTTTTGTAATCAGCAGCCTTGTAAACCGATTTCCCCCACCGGTTAAAAACTTCCAGCGACGAAGGCGAAACGGGTACAATGAAGAAATCATTCTTACCATCACCATTTGGCGTAATTACATTGGTTAAGGTAAAAGGCGGGGAAGCGACGACCTTTTTCTCCGTTTTGAGAGGACAACCGGCTGCATTATAGGAAGTTAAAGTAACGACATATTCTCCCGGCGTTTCATATTGATATTCGCCGATATCCTTATCAGTTACCGTATTTCCCTTACCCAAATTCCACTCAAAACGCTGTGCATTCGCGGTTTTGTTGTTTATCGAATAGGAAAAAGGCTCGTTGCATGCGCCGCCGGAAGTCACCACTTCGAAGTCAGGCGCGTGCGTTTTATCTACCTTAACAGTTATTTCCCGGATCGGCCGGCAACCGTCGGCGTAAAGCCCCTCCACGGTGTAAGTCGTCGTTTCTTCGGGTTTGACGGTCACACTTTTACCAATCGTTTCGGGTAACCCTTTTGCCGGAAACCACTTGTATTCTGGTGCGTCGCCGGCGACTGTGAGCACAACCGAGGCGCCCTGACAAGCTTCGGTATCTGCCATTTCAACAAAATCAGCCTTTTTTTCAACTAATACTTTCACCTGCTTGGTCACCTTACAGCCGCTCGCATTGCTGATCTCCACGCTGTATTCGGTCGTTTCTTTCACGATTGCGGTCGGATTGGCAACGGTTGTGCTGCTTAATCCCGTCGCGGGCGACCATTTGTATTCGGTACCTCCTTCCGCGAGTAATTTCACATTAGAATTTTCACAAACCGCAGTATCCGCAGTCACTTTTGCATTCAGTGTTTCTACAATGATAGTTTTCTCCGCCACATCTATACGCTTGCAGCTCAGCCGGTTGTATGCTTTTAAAGTAACCTTATATTCACCCGGCGTTGCAAATGTATATTCCGCCTGCTCATCTTCCCTCGAAATGGTGTTGCCACTTACCTCCCATATATAATCAATGCCGCCTTCGCTCATATTCACGAAGGTTAGAGCGAGTGGTGCGCAGCCGCGGAGTACATCTTTTTTACTACCAGCATACACGTCAAACTTCGCTTCCAACCGGTCGATATCTATCTTAAAAGCCGCATTATTGCAGTTGTCGCTATTATTTTCCTCCGACCAGGCTTGCGGGGTTACGGGAAAATGACTGCCGCCGCACGCGCAGGTAGCATGGTATATCGTTCCGTTTTTATCAAAGCGGCTGGTACCGCCGTCCACATGATCGCCCTGGATCTGCTCGTCCTTACTTTGACTACCAAAATAAGTCGCATAAAGCAGCGATTTCATACCCTGTTCGAGAATTGCGATGTAAAAATTGTTTCCATTCGTGCCCGGTTGAATAGCGTCTTCGGTTACCGGCAAACCATTGGTGCTGCTCAACATATTGCTGTTTGTAGTCCTGTTCACATCTCCACCCCAGCCTGCAATATAAATATTGCCGCATTCGCTGACCAGAAAGGCTGTCGGGGAAATGTCCGGAGTACCTCGGCCTGAGCCGATAATCGTTGAGAAAACACTTTTCGAGAGTGTGGCATCCAATGCGTGAATGAACTGGCCACTTTTAGCATTTTGGTAAACGCCCTGACTAACCGGATAATCGCCCGTGGTCAGTCCGTAGAAATACACATTTCCGTTCGCGTCGGTATCGAGCAAATAGGCTCCATCTTCTTTTTCGGTACCCGCGTAGGTGAGCGCTACCAGCTTGTCCGCGGTATATCTGGCAATAAATGCATCCTCAGTTCCTTTCAGGTTTTTCTGATAAGATCCTGATGTACTGGATAATGCGCTGCTTTTTGTAAAACCTGCGACATATACAGTTCCCCCCGGAAGCGATTTCAGAGAATAGGCTGCATCCTCTTTTTCACCACCAATATAAGTACTCCAAAGCAACGTGGAAAGCCCCGGATCGAGCTTGGAAACGGTTCCATCCTGTGCGCCGAGCATTCGGTTTTGTACCGGATTTTTAAGTGGAAAGTTGGTCGAACTTGTCGAAGTAACGATCAGTACATTGTCTGTTTCATCTACCACAATCTCACCCCGAAAAGCGTCGCCATAATTCCGGATTGTGAATGATTCTGAGCTGCTTACGCCATCGTTTCCCGAGCCGCCCAGATAAGTGGATGCAGCAAGTTGCTTTCCGTCTGCACTTAATTTTGAGATGTAAATATCTGCCCCATTGTTCAAATCCAGACCTGAAATAGGAACTACCTTATTGCCGCCGCCAAATGCACGCTGAAAAGCAGTTGTCCGCGTGGGGAAGTCTTTGGAAGAAGTTGTACCAAGAATTAAGAGTTCTTTTCTAGAATTGACTATCAGACTGTTAGGAACTTCCGTATCGTCTCCGCCCAGAAATGTAGCATAAACCAGATCCTTTCCGTCGGGCGTGAACTTCATGATCGAAACGTCAACCGATCCTTCAAACTTCACCTGAAACGCACCTACCGTAGCCGGAAAGTTTGCGCCGAAAATAGTACCGCCTGAATACAGGTTACCCTCCGCATCATACGTCGCCGTGTGGCCCCAGTTATCAGAAACCGCGCCGGAATAGGTGGAAAAAATCAGCTCAGGATCAATGGTCAGAGCCGCGTTTTTCTGGTAGCCTTTTGGTAGAATAAATTGCGCCGTATTTCCCGAAAGCGAGAATGCAGAAGGTACTTCGACTGCCTTATTATTAATGTTTTGAAATGAATAGGGCTCTGCTTCCCGAAACTGGCCCACCGAAGTTTTCACGATAATCTGCCGCTCGCTGCTTAACGAAACCTGCTCAGCGCCAACGTATTGCATTCTGATCTGAGAAGGATCTGCATTCGGGCGGACAACAAATTCATATTTCAGTTTTGACCTGTGGATATACACGCGGAGATCAATTCCGGCGTAGATATTTTCATAAACTACCTCTTCAAAACCCCGCACATTACCTACCCACTTGCTTTCTTCTTTACCCAAAAAATAGCTAAAACTGGTTTGAACCGGACTTTTCGGCGTGTGCCTTACGTCGCTCGCGGCATTGTTGAACTTCACTTCCACGCCGTGTGCAGCGATATTGGAGGTAGTCGGATTTTGGCGGGCCGCGGGGGAAATAACGGGCGTTTTAGCGTGGCGCGCGGCTATCGGAGCGGCATCGTAAAGCACATATACCATCGACTGGCTTTTCAGAAAAAGGAAGCCGCCGGGAATTTCGGCGCGGTACAGGATATCCTTTTCCCACTGACCTCGGTTCTCAATGAAATACATACCGCCAGCCCGCGTTTTTCCAGCCATAAAGGCCAGCATCGAAAGCATTACAAGAGTTAACCGTAAAGTTTTGTGCATAGAAAAAGTGCTCGTATCCTATTTGAACGCAGAAACCGATATGATATTTTCACAAAATTCATATTCCTGTTTTACGTTCGAACCGAGCAAAACAAGCTGATTTTGAGTATAATCCGTCACGTGGTCCAGGTACCATTGAATACCCTGGACATCCAGATTGGTAGTGGGTTCGTCGAGAAAAATAATAGGGACGTCGGACATGAATGCAAGTCCCAGCTTAACGCGCTGTTTCATGCCCGAAGAAAAATGGCGGATTACCTTGTCTTTCGCGTGGGAAAGCTGCACAATTTCTTCGAAATCCTTAACTGAAAGCTTGTTTTTGAGTGGCTTGAACTTGATATGAAATTCGACCAGCTCGCGTAATGTAAACTCTTCGATCAGTTCAAGATAAGGCGCCGCAATGACGAGCTGCCTGTACCAGAGATCGTCTTCAATTTCCTTATTATGAGCGTCGTAATAGCTGATTTTGCCTTCCGTGGCGGGTACCATGCCGGTTAGCAGTTGCAGCAAAGTAGACTTGCCGCTTCCATTTGGCCCCACAAAAGTGTAAGTCTGACCTGCCAAAAGCTCGAAAGTAGCATTGCGGAAAATCCACTCCTTCACAAATTTCTTTCCCAGTTTCTCGACAGATATCCGCACAATTCGAAGTTTTCAGCCTTTTTAATAAAAGGATTATTTTGAAGGAAAATGTTCCGCCGCTGCCTTCGCGACCTTTGCAATAACGAGCTCGCGCCTTTCAATATCGGCATTAGAATCGGAGACGAACACGACAATTGCGAGGTCTTTTCCACCCGGCAATTTCACAATCCCAACATCATTTGTGGCCGCGTAGGTACCTTTTTCGTTCTTGCCAGAAGTGCCGGTTTTATGCGCGACGATGGTGTTTTCAGGTAATTGAGATTTAATTCGATTAGCGCCTGTCGGTCCTGCAATCATGATTTTCCAAAGATAATCGCTGCTTGCTTTTGAAAGATTTTTGCCTTTATAAAAGACGGAAAGCAACTGCAGCATCGCCCCCGGCGTACTGAAATTTTTGTATTGAATATCCCAGCCTTTGGTCATTTCCTCCTCATTTGCTACGATTTCAATGTCTTTGACGCCGAGTTTGTGTACATAATCGTTGACAACTTTGGTACCGCCGGCCAGTTTAAACAGCAGGTCACAAGCTATATTGTCGCTTTCTGAAACGGTATAGCTCAGCAGATCAGCTACTGTCAAATCAATATTTCCCTCCGGATATTTATCTTTCATCGGGCTGTGCGTCTTTGGCAGCAGATCTTCCTTTGTAATACGCACTTTTTGGGTCAATGTAATTTTCCCTTTGTCAACCTGATCAAGGACTGCCATTGCAAGTGGAAATTTGAAAACGCTCTGCATCGGAAATTTGTGATCGCCATGCTGAATCGTTGTTTTTCCGGTTTTCAAATCCATGATTCCAATTCCTACCGTGCCATTTGCTTCTTTCGAAATAGTGGCCAGCTCAGCCTTGAATGCATCGTTTTGAGCGAATATGGGTGTGGTAAAAAAAACGCAGCAGATAATCAGCAGGTGGACGAAGATACTTCGGGTCATATTTGGGCGTAATAGCAGCTTTAAATTTTGTCAGATTTTTTATTCTTCTCCTCAATCGTCAGTTTCACCAGCTCAATGCGTGTATCCTGCATTGACACAACCTGGAATGAAAATGGCGGGATACTTACTGTTTCGTTCACATCGGGCAAATCGCCGTAAAAATGGATAAGCATACCGGCAAGTGTATCATAGTCGCCTTCAGGTAATTCCCAGCCGTATTTTTCATTCAGATAATCGAGTTCGTGACGGGCGGAAAGTATGTAATTGTGATCGTCAAGCTGGCGCTCGGTCCAGTCTTCGGTAGTATCATATTCATCCTGAATTTCCCCAAAAATCTGCTCTACCACATCTTCCACACTGATCAGCCCCGAAGTACCTCCGAATTCGTCCACTACCAATGCCAGACTTCTTCTTTCCTCCAAAAACCGCAGCATCAGGTCCCGCGCGGGCATTGCTTCCGGCACGATCATGATCGGCGTGATGATATTACTGATCTCTTTCGGTTTCTTGAAAAGCGCCAGTGCGTGGCAGTAACCCAATACTTCGTCAACGGATTCTTTATGTACGATAATTTTGGAATGCCCGCTGGACAGGAATGCAGTCCGCAGATCTTCAATGCTTGCATTCACATTCACTGCCGAAATCTCGGTCCGCGGAATCATACAATCCCGGATACGCAAATCCTTGAAATCCAAAGCATTGATAAACATCCTCTCCTCAATACTGTGATCGTCGAAATCTGGATCGTCGGCTGAGATAATATCGTCCCGCAGGGACGCATTCAGGATATTTTCTTTCACAAAAGGCTCCACAACCCAATACAGCGGCGTCATTAGCCACTCCCCCAGCCTCACCGGAAAGGCAGTGAGATCAAGAATGCGGGGAAAGCTGCGGCCGACTTTAACCCAACTCGTATAACATAGCATCCAGATACTTGCGAGGCCGGCGAAAAGTCCGGTTACCAGCAACATTTCCTGAAAGCCAGAATGCAGCGCCAGGTAAGGATAAATGGTGACGATCGCCATAAAACAGCCGAGCGCCACAGCCAGGAGCCGGATCATGCGCAGGATCCGGCGCCAGTAAAGTGTTTGGGTAACTTCTTCTATTTTTTCGTGACGGAATGAATATCTGTCCATCGAAATATCCAGCAGCACAGATCTTACCGCACCGAAATAGCCGGCGAGGATGAAGAAAAACAGGGTCAGGCCAAGTGAAATTGTGTTCATTTTTTTGCGGTTTTCCGCGGCTGCGGTTTAGTAGCCGGAACCTCCGGTTTGGCCTTCTTGCCCGCGGCCGCTGCGGCTTTCAATCTGCTGAACTGAAAAAATAGCACGCAAACAATACTCAATAATAAAAGCCAGTAACTTTCAAAAAGTCCGGCCCGGCGGAATTCCAATACCCAAACCACAAAAAAGCCGAGTGCCAATGCGAGGAGTATGGTTCTGGAAAGTTTTGAATTCATTATAAAAAGAAGAAATAGACAATCCGGCAACCTGTAAAGCCGCCAGATTCAAAGATACACAGATTGTGCCAAAACGGTTATAAGTTGATAAATGTTCGTTTTAACTCAGAATAAACCGCCTGTTTCTCCTCCATTTTATGTAAAATACCTAACTTGCGGGTCTTGCTACGCAGTTCCTTTTTTATATCTGAATTGCCAAATCATTTCTTGAAAAAATATTATAAGTTACTATGAGCGAAACCACTAAACGCTTTGCAGCCGGTGTTGTCACCGGAGATGGAGTAAGCGAAATCTTCCGTCACGCCAATCAAAACAATTACGCCCTTCCGGCAGTTAACGTAGTAGGGACCAATTCAGTGAATGCGGTTCTGGAAACTGCGAAATCGGTCAACAGCCCGGTTATCATTCAGTTTTCTAACGGAGGCGCTATATTCTACGCAGGAAAAAGCCTTTCAAATGCAAATCAGCAGGCGGCTATTGCAGGAGGTATTTCAGGTGCGATGCACGTACACCAAATGGCTGAGCTTTACGGAGTTCCAGTCATTTTACATACCGACCACTGCGCTAAAAAATTGCTTCCATGGATCGACGGATTGCTGGATGCCGGTGAAAAACACTTCGACCAGTACGGAAAACCACTTTACAGCTCTCACATGCTGGATCTTTCGGAAGAGCCGCTTGAAGAAAACATCGAGACTTGCGCTAAATATTTCGAAAGAATGGCGAAAATCGGCATGACACTTGAAATTGAATTGGGTGTAACCGGTGGAGAAGAAGATGGTGTTGACAACAGCGATGTGGACAGCTCGAAATTATATACCCAGCCTGAGGAAGTTGCTTACGCTTACGAAGAGCTATCTAAAATTTCACCCAACTTCACGATTGCAGCTGCATTCGGAAATGTGCACGGCGTTTACAAGCCGGGTAATGTGAAATTGGAGCCGAAAATTCTTCGTAACTCACAAAATTTCATTCAGGAAAAATTCGCGACTGCCGAGTTGCCGGTTAACTTCGTATTCCACGGAGGATCAGGCTCTTCACGTGAAGAAATCCGCGAGGCGATCGAATACGGAGCGATCAAAATGAATATCGATACAGATATGCAATGGTCAACCTGGGAAGGTCTTTTGAAATACTACAAAGAAAACGAAGGCTTCCTGCAGACACAATTGGGTAATCCAAATGGTCCTGATTCACCAAACAAAAAATACTACGACCCACGTGTATGGTTACGCAAAGGCGAAGAAAGCATGATCGCACGCCTGAAAGTGGCATTCGAAGATCTGAACTGCATTAATCAGCTGGGATAATTCTTTCTCGAATTTATATTATTGCAAAAAAGCAACCTTCGCGGGTTGCTTTTTTTTGTTTGAGGTTTTTGCCTTTGGCAGTTTCAATTTTAGTAGAACAGAATCTGGAAGACAAAGCATCTTACGCCTCCACCATCATCCTTTCCCGGTGCTTTGATCCCCACTCTCGCAATACTTCAATTACCACTTTGAGCGAGTGTCCGTACTCAGTGAGTGAATATTCGACTACGACCGGAATTGAGTCGAAAACGGTGCGTTTTACGAGCTCGTTGCATTCGAGGTCGCGTAATTCTTTGGATAACATTTTGTCTGTAATGCCCGGTACCTCGCGTGCGATCTGGGAAAAACGTTTGTTCCCAAACATCAATGAGATGATAATCGGCAATTTCCATTTGCCACTCAGCACTTCCAGCGCGTCGCGCACGGGCAATATGCTTTTGGTGCATTCCCCTAAGGTATGTCCCTCTATGGTTACCTCTCCATTCTTCATGATCTCTGAACTTGTTTAACTATCCTTTTGTATAGTACTTACAAATGTATAGCTTAAATCAATAAGTTTGCACAGTTATTAATTAAAGCACAACAAAAAATGAGCGATCTCATAGATAAATTGAAATGGCGTTACGCCGTCAAACGCATGAACGGACAAATTGTACCGGAAGAAAAACTGGATAATATCCTGGAATCAATCAATCTGGCACCTTCGTCTGTGGGCTTGCAGCCTTATAATGTGTTGGTTATCAAAGAAAAAGCATTAAAAGAAAAGATTCATCAAGCCGCCGCGCCACAACCGCAGGTGCTGGAATCGTCTCACCTGCTGGTGTTTGCAGCTTGGGAAAAAGTCACACACGAGAACATTTCAGATTACATTAAACTGATCGCAGAAACGCGCGGCATCACTACGGAATCGCTGTCTGCGTTCCAAAACAGCATTAACGGCGGGATATTGAACAGAAGTGAGGAAGATAATTTCCAGTGGTCTGCTCGCCAGGCGTATATCGGACTTGGACATGCATTGGTAGCTGCCGCGGTAGAGCAGGTTGACGCCACGCCAATGGAAGGTTTTAACGGGCCGGCTTTGGATGAAATTTTAGGATTGAAGGAAAAAGGATTGCGCAGCGTCGTGATTGTGACCCTCGGCTACCGCGACCCGGAAAATGATCCGCTGGTAAAAGCGAAAAAGGTCAGAAGGCCTCATGAAGAATTCTTTATTACCTTATAGGCAAATTGAAAACAGCAGCAGCATGAAAGTTGAAATTTGGAGTGATGTAATGTGCCCGTTCTGCTATATCGGGAAAAGGAAATTTGAAAATGCATTAGCTGAATTTCCACATAAAGACAAGATCCAGGTGGAATGGAAAAGTTTCCAGCTAAACCCGGAAATGAAGACTGAGCCGGGAAAAGGTATTAACGAATATTTGGCCGAAACCAAAGGCTGGACCCCTGAATATGCCCAGCAGATGAATGATCACGTTACCAATATGGCGGCAGAAGTGGGCCTGGAATATAATATGGACAAAGCAGTACTCGCCAATTCTTTCGATGCGCACCGTTTTTTACAATTTGCGAAGACAAAAGGACTAGGCGACCAAGCCGAAGAGCAGCTTTTCAAAGCCTACTTTACAGACGGAAAAAATACCGCCGACCACGATACACTCGTCGAACTGGGAGCTTTCATAGGGCTCGATTCCGCTGAGCTGAGAGCTGTTCTGGAAGGAACACGTTTCAGTGAAGATGTGCGCAAAGATGTGTACGAGGCGCAGCAGGTTGGTGCGCGGGGAGTGCCGTTCTTTGTGCTCGACCGTAAATATGCAGTGTCAGGAGCGCAGCCTTCGGAAGCTTTTCTGGCCGCATTGGAGCAGTCTTTCGGAGAATGGGAAAAATTAAATCCCGCACCTTTGGTAGCTCTGGGAGATGGGGCAAGCTGCACGCCGGACGGACAGTGTGATTAAAATCGAAAATCTTTAAAAGCAGCATTTCAAGCACAGGAATGCTGCTTTTTTGTGTACTTACTATATTAAATTCCGCTGGTATGGTTATGTTGTGAGAGAGTTATCCGTTTCTATCAGGACTTTCACGAACAACCTATGCGTTTTGCATTTCTATTTCTGCTGCTTGCCACAACTTGTGGATTCTCAAATGCCGGCGGGATCAAAGGAAAAATCAGTACCAAAAATGGCGAATCTCTTCCCTACGCAGGGATTGCGGTCAAGGGAAGCAGCGATGGTACGATGGCGAATGCAGACGGTGAATACCAGTTTTCACTGCCTGCCGGCAACTATGAGATCATCTTTCAATACCTAGGTTTCAAAAGTCTGACCAAAACCGTAACAATTGCCGCAGATTTCGTCGAACTGAATGTGACGATGGAAGAGCAGGCGCTGAATCTCAATGAAGCGACAGTAGGCAAATCCAAGGAAGATCCCGCATACAGTATCATGCGGCGGGCAATTGCGAAGGCTCGTTTTCACCAACTTCAACTAAGAGGTTATACCGCGAAAGTATATTCAAGAAGTACAGCGCTGCCTACCAAAATTCCCTATTTACTGGAAAAGCGTTTGAAGAAAGAAGGTATTCAGGAAGGCAAAGCGTTTATTAATGAAAGCGTTGCCGAGATCAAATACCGCCGCCCCAACCATTACAGTCAGCGGATTTTATCCACCAGAAACAGCCTCGACAACAGCATTCCCTCTCCGAACGATTACATTCTGGCCAGCTTATACAGCCCCGAGATTGCCGGTACGATCTCTCCTCTTTCGCCCAAAGCATTTTCCTATTATCGTTTCGAATATGAGGGATATTTTGAAGACCAGGGACAAATGGTGAATAAGATCAGGGTTATTCCGAAAGCTTACGGAGAGGGTGTTTTTAAAGGCAGTTTATTTATTCTCGAAGACCGCTGGGCAATTCATAGCTACGATTTGCAAACTACCACACGCGGTTTGAACATTTCGGCCAAGCAGATTTTTAGTCCGATACAAAATGTGTGGATACCTGTGAATCAGCAATTCAGGCTGGATGGTAGCTATGTAGGCTTTGCAGGGGAGTTTAAATATCTCGTTTCGTTAACCTATCAGAAATTGGACGTGGATCCGGGGCTGAAAGAGGATATTGTGATTAACGACCATAAAAATACTCCTGAAACTGCGGCGGCAAACCAGAAGCAAAACCTCGACAACCTGATCAAAGAGCAAAGAGAATTTTCGACCAAGAACTTCCGGAAACTCACTAAAAAATATGAGAAGGAGCAGAAAAAGCAAAACAACGGCGCAATAAGCGATGACCGCCTTGTACGTTCGGATTCCATTGTAATCGATTCAATGGCCAATAAACGGGATACTACATATTGGCAGGAGCTTCGGCCGATTCCGTTAACGAAGTCAGAGGTTTCCAGCTATCAAATGCAGGATAGTATTAAAGTTGTGAAAGATGCAAAAGGTGATAAAAAGCGGCCCGACTCACTCTATTTTAAACCAATGCACCTGATCACCGGCAATACTTATTCGATTGGAAACAGGACCACATTCTATTTCAAAAGTCCGATCTGGGCGATCAGCTACAATACGGTTGAGGGTAACTCGGTGAATCTGATCACCGAATGGACAAAACGCTGGGGTAAGTCTTACTTTGTGAGCGCGAGACCGTTAATCAGATATTCGGTTGGTCGCAAGAAGCTTTACGGGAATCTGGAAACCAATGTGGGGAACGACAAATGGAGCCTGTTCCTGTCTGGTGGGGAAATGGCGAGTCAGATCAATAATAACAATCCAATCCCGCCGCTTCCAAACAGTATGGCAGCCCGGTTTTTTGACCGCAACTTCATGAAACTTTATCAGAAACAGTTTGGTAAAGTTGAATTCACGCTGCGCAATATCTCCGACGTTCTCACTTTGAATGCCGGCTTGGAGTTTGAGCGCCGGAAAGAGCTATTCAATCTCGAAAATGCAAAACCGATATTCTCCTGGGACAAATATAGCTACACGCCCAACCGGCCTGTGAACAAGGAGATAAGAAATACAGGGTTTCCGGATCATAATGCGACAATCCTGGACCTTACCGCAACAATTCGTCCCTGGCGTAGATTTTTGGTCAGGAATGGAGAAAAACGCTATTTGCGCAGCAGGGGACCTTCATTTATTGTAAACTACAAAAGTGGCCTCGCATTTGCCGGGGATGTGGATTACTCATTATTACAAGGTACAATTCGCCAGAACCTGAATCTCGGACCAAGAAGTAACCTGGAATATTTCGTCAATGGAGGTGGATTTTTGAGCAAAAATCAAATGTATTTCCCCGACTTCCGGCATTTTATGGGCAATGAATTTTTCTTCCAATACGCCTACCCGCCCGACCAGTTCAGAATGCTGCCCTATTATACTTACAGTACTGCTTCGCGGTTTCTACAGGCGCACGCCACATTTTCGACCCAGCGATTTGTGATCACCCGGATAGAAGCGTTGCGGACCACCGGCATTTCAGAGACGGTGCAATTGCATTATCTGAAAGTGCCGACGATCCGCAACTATACGGAGGTTGTCTATGGAATAGACGATATTTTAAGAATACTCAGACTCGAAGCGGTGGCCCAGTTTCACGGCAGCAAATTCCAGGGAATGGGCTGGCGGTTTGGTACTTCCATTCGGATCGGCCGCTGATCTATTTGGCGGGCTCGCCTTTGAAACGCGGAGATCCTTTGGGTAATGATGGAAAAATGTTGTTTTCCGGGTTAATATCTGCCATCCGCTGGCTAGGATCGATCGCAATGATTGTAATATCTGCCAGGTTGCGATTGATCGAGAAGCTATATTCAGGATAAGTCCAGCCCCAATCTGTCAGCAATGTGGTTTTTGCATACAATTTCTCAGTTTTCTCACCCCGCATAATTTCCAGCGGAATATAAAAATGCTCCTGGGTACCGTCTTTGTAACCCACTACCACATCCAGCGGCATCGGCATTTGTCCGATCCTTTCGAGTGTAATATCCGTTTGAGCGCCGTTCGGAATTACTTCCTTGATGCCGTAATCGATGGTTTTGGTCGTACCGATGAAGTCTTCCAGGTACCAGTCCAATTCGAGCCCCGACTCTTTTTCCATGATCCTTTTCAAGTCATTTGGATTCGGATGCTTGAATTTCCATTCATTGAAATACCGCTTCATGCCGCTCGCCAGCTTTTCCTGTCCGATAATATACCCAAGCTGGTTCAGGAAAACCGCTCCTTTCGAATAGGCTCCGATCGAATAAGCGCGGTTTGTATTATAATGGTCAGAATGCGTGGTCAATGGTTCTTCCAGGCCTGATTTCGCCAGACTGCGGTAACTGGCAGTACTTCCTCTTTGCGCATCATTTTTGGAAGGAAACAGCTCTGACATCACGAGATTCTCGGCATAAGTCGTGAAACCTTCGTCCATCCACGCATATTTCGATTCGTTGGTACCCAATATCATCTGGAACCAGCTGTGGATAGACTCGTGAACGGTAACACCCACCAATCCAGAAAGTCGCTGACGTCCCATGATCAAGGTACCCATCGGATATTCCATTCCTCCGTCACCGCCCTGGATCACTGAATATTGTTTGTAAGGATACCGTCCAAATTTCTGGTTCATGATCTGGAAACACCGCACTGCCAGCGGCTGCATATCTTTCCAGTTTCTCGCAATACTATCTGTTTCAGGCTGATAGAAAAAGTGCAGATCCAAATCATTATCCACTTTTACAATATCATGCTTATAATTCCGATCGGCAGCCCACATAAAATCGTGTACTTCTGGTGCGATGAAATGCCAGGTCAGCTTTTCGCCCGGCTTGTGGGTAACAGGCTTTTGAGAATACCCGTGACCAATTTTGTCGGGATTCTGCAGATAGCCGGTCGCAGCGATCGTGTAAGCAGCGTCCATTTTAATTTTTACATCAAAATCACCCCATATACCGTAAAATTCACGGGCTATATAGGGGTTTGCATGCCAGCCTTCGTAATCATATTCTGACATCTTGGGATACCACTGCGCCATCGAATAGTCAATCCCTTCCCTGTTGTCCCGTCCGGTACGACGGATTTGCAGCGGAACCTGCGCTTCAAACTCCATGTCAAATGTATGCTGCGATTTCGGCAGGATCTTCTCGGTTAATGTAACTTCAAGAATAGTCCCTACCACTTCATATTTGACAGCTTTTCCATTGTGTTTCAAAGAAAGTACCTTTTCATAACCGATCTCACTCGGCGACAATTTGGAAATTCTGTCTTTCACACGTGCATCCGGATCACTGATCGTCCTCGAACGAACGTCCATCTGACTTCCCGGCTGAAATGCATTTAGGTATAAATGATAAAAAACCTTGTGAAGCGTATCCGGGGAGTTGTTGCTGTAAATCAGCTTTTGGCTGCCTTTATATTGGTGTTTGGTAGCATCAAAGTCAACTTCCATCTGGTATTTGGCGCGCTGCTGCCAGCGGTCGCTTTGCGCTGAGACTTCCGATGTCACCGAAATCAGGAGGAGCAACAATACATTAAATTTCATTAGGTCTGGTATAAATTAGTTGTTAGGCAAATTAACGCTCTATGAGATTAACGGGAAATTCTCTGAATCTGACACATCGTTTGTGTTTGAAATTTCACGATTACAGACTAGCACTTCCCGTCAAACTTCTAGGAAAAAAGGCGATTTTATCACCGGCAATGGGCATGATTCTCTACAAAAAAAGGAGAAAATGAAACCCTGGAAGCACGTTTCAGGCCCTTTGAAAGGGTTTTCGCGTGAAGACGGATTTGGCACATAATTGGTAAATACCTGATTACAAAATTTATTCAGCAACTAAACACTTTATCAATCATGCTAAAATGGACCGTAATATTTCTGATCGTCGCAATTATTGCGGGCGTTCTTGGATTTGGAGGAATTGCTGCCGGGGCAGCCGGAATTGCTAAAATTCTGTTCTTTGTATTCCTTGTATTATTTGTACTGAGCTTACTAAGCCGCGGAGTCGGGCGATCCTGACGTGACGGAAAGATAACAAAACAAGAAAAGCGGTTTTACGACCGCTTTTCTTGTTTTTAAGCCTATTCCCACTCAATCGTTGCGGGCGGCTTGGAAGATATATCGTACACTACCCTGTTCACGCCTTTTACCTTATTGATAATATCATTGGAAACCTCTGCGAGGAATTCGTATGGTAAATGCGCCCAGTCAGCTGTCATTCCGTCAATGGAAGTTACTGCACGCAGCGCCACTACACTTTCGTAAGTTCTCTCATCGCCCATTACACCCACACTTTGAACAGGCAAAAGCATTGCGCCAGCCTGCCAAACGTCTTTATATAGATCCCATTTTCTGAGTCCCCCGATAAAAATCGCATCGACTTCCTGTAAAATAGCCACTTTCTCCGGCGTGATCTCGCCCAAAATACGGATCGCAAGTCCGGGCCCGGGGAATGGATGACGACCTAAAATCTTTTCGTCAATACCCAAAGTCCGGCCGACTGCGCGAACTTCATCTTTGAAAAGTGTATTGAGCGGCTCGACAACCTTCAACTTCATAAAATCCGGCAACCCGCCCACATTGTGGTGCGATTTGATCGTAGCGGAAGGTCCGTTGATAGAAACCGACTCGATCACATCGGGATAGATCGTTCCCTGTCCAAGCCACTTTACATCTTCTATTAAATGTGCTTCCTGATCGAAAATATCAATGAAAGACTTACCGATCGCTTTGCGTTTCGCCTCCGGCTCGGATAATCCAGAAAGATTTTCATAAAAGTGAGATCTTGAATCTACCCCCTTGATATTCAGCCCCATATCCTGATAAGAATGCAATACCTCTGCAAACTCATCTTTCCTTAAAAGCCCGTTATCGACAAAAATACAATACAGGTTTTCGCCTATTGCCTGGTGAACCAATGTAGCTGCAACCGTGGAATCAACCCCGCCGGAAAGTGCCATTACCACCTTATCATTGCCCAGTTTTTGGCGAAGCTGGCTGATCGTCTGTTCTACAAAAGACTCAGCAGTCCAGTCTCCCTTACAGCCGCAAATTTTGGCTACAAAGTTGTACATCAGCTTCTTACCTTCCGTAGTATGCGTCACTTCCGGGTGAAACTGAATGCCGTAAGTAAGCTCGTCCTCAATTTTAAATGCAGCTACTTTCACCGATTCGGTGGAAGCGATCACATGGAAATTCTCCGGAGCGCGAACGATGGTATCGCCGTGTGACATCCAAACCTGCGAAGAGTCGGAAAGCCCAGCGAGCAAAGAAGAATCATTATCGTCAATTTCCAGCTTGGCGCGGCCGTATTCACGGTGCTGCGAAGGTTTCACATCGCCGCCCAACTCAAAGGCCAGCATTTGTGCACCATAGCAAACGCCCAGAACAGGCACAACTTTGCGAAATTTGTCAAGATCTATTCTTGGAGAATCGGCGTCCCGAACGGAACAAGGGCTTCCGGAGAGAATGACACCTTTGATATTTGGAGTTAGATCGGGGTAGTTATTGAATGGGTGGATTTCACAATAAACATTTAGTTCACGAACGCGCCGTGCGATTAACTGAGTATACTGTGAACCAAAATCTAAGATCAGAATTTGTTCAGTCATATATATATGCTATCTAAAATGTAAAGGTAGACAGATTGACCGAAATCAAAAAACCAAAACCGACTCGAATCACTCGTCGCTCCATTTTACCATTCAAACTTTTTTTCAAGAGGAATGCAACATTCTTTACTCCTTTTGTATCTATCAAACAGCGAACAGACACACATTATCCGCTTATATAACATAAAAACCACTTGTGTAATCTAAGGTTCTATGTTATACCAAGTACTTACATTTGCAATGTACTGAGACAGACACCCCGGTATATTGACCACAATCTAATAGCCATGAAAATTTTAATCAACCTAACAGTAGCCTTGCTACTCAGCGGAAATTTTGCGTTCGCACAAACCCCGGAACCTGCCGCAGGTAAGGGTAGAATCTCAGGATCTATTCTGGATGAAAAGTCGCAACCCTTTCCGTTTGTGAACGTTTTACTCCTCAAAGCCAAAGATTCGACGCTTGTAAAAGGTCTTGCTGCTGACGACGACGGGAAGTTTTTATTTGATCAGGTAGCCACCGGAAAATATCTCGCGCTGGTTTCCATGGTGGGTTATCAAAAGAATTACAGCGATGTGTTTACGGTAGATAACAATGTAGTTGCGCTGCCTGTCTTCAATCTGAAAACTGAAACCCAGGCACTGAACGAAGTGACGGTTGTGTCTAAAAAACCTTTTATCGAACAGGAGATCGACCGCACGGTTGTGAATGTGGAAAACAGCATTGTTTCTGCCGGTGCGACTGCGCTTGAAGTACTCGAAAGAGCTCCGGGCGTAACTGTCGATCAGCAAAATGAACAGTTGAAACTAAGAGGAAAAGAAGGGGTAATTGTTCAAATAGACGGGAAACAGACTTTTTTGTCTCAACAGGAACTGATCACACTTTTACGCAATACCCCGAGCGATAATATTGAAAAGATAGAACTGATCACCAATCCTTCTGCGAAATACGATGCGGCAGGTAACTCCGGGATCATCAATATCAAGATGAAACGCAACAAGAACTACGGTACAAACGGCAATATCAACCTTGGCGGTGCCTGGGCACGTTTTGGAAGAGGAAATGCTACTGCAACCCTCAATCACAGAGCGGGTAAGCTAAGTTCGTTCATCAGCGGAGGCGCTTTTCTGAACAAAGGTTTTAATAATAATGACATTTACAGAACCATTCCTTTTGAAGATAAAGTAACGATTTTCGACCAGCGCACAGAGCGGATCAACAAGTCGCAATACTATAATGTCCGCGCCGGGGTCGACTATTTCGCGACGGATAAAACTACGCTGGGCGTGCTTGTTTCAGGATTTTACAGTGAATTCAGCAATCCTTTCGGACAAACCAATACCCGCATTCTGAACGAAGATCTGAGCTTGCAGCGCACTTTCCGTACCGACGTTTACAATGGCGGCAAAATGAATAATATCAGCACGAACCTGAACTTCAAACACCAGTTCAACGACAAAGGCAAAGAGCTGACCTTTGATGTGGATTATGTGAGATATGGCGGTAAAAAGAGCAGCAACCTGGATACGAAATACTATCTGCCAGGCGGCCAGCAGGACGGAAGCCCCGAAACGGTACGCAACAATATGCCATCGGATATTAACATTGCAGTTGCAAAACTTGATTACGCACAGCCGCTTTGGAAAGGAAAATTTGAAACCGGTTTGAAATCCAGCTTTGTAGCTTCCGATAATGATATGGTTTTTGAGACCAAAGCCGACGATTGGGTACTTGATCCTACCCGCTCGAACCGTTTCAAATACACTGAAAATGTGAATGCCGCCTATCTGAATTACAATGGTAGTATTACTAAAAAGATCAAATATCAGCTCGGACTCCGCGGCGAGCACACGCATTCGATCGGTAACTCAGTGACATTGAGCCAGAAACGCGACAGAAATTACATCAACTTTTTCCCGAGTGTATTTTTATCCAACCAGCTGGATACCAACAACGTACTGAACCTGTCGTACAGCCGCCGGATCGACAGACCGAATTACCAGTCGCTTAATCCATTTGAATTTTACCTTGATCCCTACACTTTTCAAAGAGGTAACCCGAACCTTAAACCACAGTATACCAATTCATTCCAGCTCGTTCACGTTTACAAAAGTTTCCTGAATACAACCATTGCTTACAGCCGGATCAAGGATATGATCGCAGACGAGCTTCCGCAGCAAATTGCTTCCGAAAACAAAACTTTTGTAACCTCAGACAACCTGGACAACCAGGATAATGTCAGCCTTACAGTCTCCTTCCCTATTAAGGTTGCAAAATGGTGGAACATACAAACGAATTTCACAGGGGTATACAATCATTACAATTCCGTATACCTGGAAGAGAAGCTGGAAATCAGACAGACGTCGTGGAATATGTATGCGGCGAACCAGTTTACGATTTCAAAAACGTGGTCAGGTGAAATCTCAGGCTGGTACAACAGTCGCGCATTTTACGGACTGTATCAGGCCAAGCCGATGGGAATGCTGAATGCTGGATTACAGAAGAATATCTGGAACAAAAAAGGTTCTATCCGCCTGAATGTGAACGATATATTCTGGACCAACAGGTTCCGCGGAAGAGCAGTGTACAAGGATATTGACTTTCACGTCAAATCGCAGTGGCCGAGCCGCCAGTTCAGGCTCACATTCACCTACAATTTTGGTAATCAAAATGTGAAAGGTGCCCGCCAGCGTAATACCGGATCTGACGATCTTCAAAAACGCGCCAATGGTGGAAGTTAGATAGGAATCCCGGCCTAGGTCAGTATTCATAAATTAGTTAGGTTTGTTATGTAGAAAATCCATCCCGCGCTTTGCGAGATGGATTTCTTTATTAAACCAAAACTATAAATCGAAATATTACGCTTCCAATGCAGCTACACCGGGAAGTACTTTACCTTCCATATATTCAAGCAAAGCGCCGCCACCCGTCGAAACGTAGCTCACGCGATCGCCGAAACCTGCATTGTTGATCGCAGAAGCAGAATCGCCGCCGCCAATCAGTGAAAATGCGTCGTTTTCTTCTGTTACCGCTACTACTGCTTCCGCAATTGCATTGGTACCCTGTGCGAAGTTCGGGAATTCAAAAACGCCCATTGGACCGTTCCAAAGTACTGTTTTTGAGTTTTTAATAATTTCCGCAAAAATCTTGATCGTTTCAGGACCAATATCCAGACCTTCCCAATCATCAGGAATTTCGCCGGCTGGTACTACCTTACGCTCCGCATCATTCGCAAATTTGTCCGCGATTACCGAGTCAACAGGCAGGATCAGGTTCACACCTTTATCTTTTGCTTTTTGAACCAGTTCCAATGTCAGATCCTGCTTATCTGCTTCCAGAAGTGATTTTCCGATTTTTCCACCCTGCGCTTTTGAGAATGTATAAGACATTCCACCGCCGATGATCAGGTTATCTACTTTGTCGATCAGACGCTCGATAATGAGGATTTTATCAGAGATCTTCGCGCCGCCCATAATGGCAGTAAATGGTCTTTCTGAATGTTCCAGCAACCTTTCTGCATTATCCAGCTCAGCCTGCATCACATAACCGCAAACTTTATCCTTAAAAAACTTGCCTATTACCGCAGTAGAAGCGTGCGCGCGGTGAGCTGTTCCGAATGCGTCCATTACCCAAACATCTCCCAGTTTCGAGAGTTTTTCGGCAAATTCTTCATTCCCCTTTTCTTCTTCTTTGTAAAAACGAAGGTTTTCAAGCAGAAGCACTTCTCCCGGCTGCAATGCGGCCGATAGTTCGGTTGCGCTTTCACCGATAGAGTCGTCAGCAAACTTTACAGTTTTGCCAAGTATCAGTGACAGCGGGTTTACCAGATGTTTAAGAGAGTACTTTTCTGTGGGTCCGTCTTTCGGGCGGCCCAGGTGCGACATCAAAATAACGGCACCTCCGTCGTTGAGAATCTTACTGATTGTAGAAATTGTAGCACGGATACGGGTATCGTCCGTGATTTCAAATTTGTCATTGAGGGGGACGTTAAAATCCACGCGAACCAGGGCTTTTTTCCCTGCGAAATCATAAGAATCTAATGTAGTCATGGGCAGTAAAAATTGTTTTCCATAGATAACAAATGTAATCCAATTTCTTAATTATATACTATATTAATCAGAATTGACAAGATTTGAAATAGGTATAATACAATTTTAGCTACTCATTTTTCTAAATTTTGAATACTTAACAAAATTTTAATTCAGGCCAGACTTTTAAAATCTTGCTGTAACTTTATACCTACATTGAAATAAAAAATCCCGCTTAGATAGACGTGCCTTCGGATCAAATTGCAGAGAATAACGGGTTCCCAACTGACCTTCCTCCCAAATATTACCACGATTATTTCACCTATGTCCTGGAATTTGTAAGGAAGAGGTACTCCCATATATTGACGGAGAAAGAGCTGGGTTTTCTGGAAACCTATGACCGGCTTTCGGAAGATGCACAATGCCTTTTCATCCGTTTCAGTAACCGCAGCAAGTCATTTTTCAGGGTCAACAGCCTCTCCTATTCCGAGATCACCGACCTGCCTGCTGTGCTGGAAGAACTGCATGAAAACGGTTTTATAGAATCACTTTGCGATTCGCACGAAACGCGCTTTGCGGAGATCATGGAGCTTTTCACCAAACCGGAGCACCTGCTTTTTACAAAGATCCTCGGCCCGGATATTATGCCGGCCAAAAGCATTAAAAAGCCCGATCTGGTGCGCTGGCTGATGCACGATTACGATTTTAAGACTTTGTGCGAGATCATTACCGAAACGGAACCGGTCGTTAAGGTTACTTTCGAAGCCGAAGTAATGCTGATGAAGTTCCTGTTTTTCGGGAACAGGAATGCAGATATGACCGAATTCGTGATCCGCGACCTCGGCCACGTGCGTTTTCAGTCTTTCGACGAACAGTTTTTGTCCATTCAGTTTGAAACACGAAAGGAAGTCGACGACACGCTCACGGTTTCGCTGATGAAAGAAACTTTTGACGTGATCAAAAACGAGTTGCCGCCGGAAGAAATCTATGATTGGTTTATGAACTGGTACGCCGGAAACGGTACCGGGCTTGCTCCGAAAGCATTACCCTCTTTCAACTCCCTGATTCTACGAATTGGCGCCTGGCTCGAACGTAAGAAAATGCTTTCTCAGGCACTCGTCATTTACCAGCTTACTAACGATGCGCCGGCCCGTGAGCGGCGTGTGCGACTGCTGAACAACCTGGGCGAGATCGAAGAGGCGCTCGCACTGTGCGAGGAGATCGCAGAAAACCCGCAGAATGCAGATGAACGCTATTTCAGTCTGGATTTTCAGGAAAGAATTAAGAACAAAAAGCGCAAGCTCGTCAAGCGGACTACCCAGGCTTTGAAAGATGCCGAAGCGATCGAGGTACCGATCTCGTTTCGGTTTCAGGTCGAATATGGCGCGCTGGAATATTACCGCGCGCTGGGCTACCAGGCATTTTTTAGCGAAAATGAACCTTGGCGCGCATTGTTCGGGCTGCTTTTCTGGGATATTATTTATGATACCAATGTGCAGACGATCCATAATCCGCTGCAACGCATTCCGTCCGATTTTTTCCTTCCTGATTTTTACTACAAAAGGTCTGCGCAGTTGAAAGAAAGACTGGAAGCAGCCAGTTCGCGCGAGATTATCGACGAACTGGTCACTCAGACTTTTACTGATAAATATGGGATTACGAACGTGCTGGTACCTTGGTACGACGGCGCGCTGCACAAGGTTCTGACGCTTACTTCCCTGTTGTCGCCCGAGAAAATCCGCGCGGTGATGATGGAAATCGCATTGAACCTCCGCGAAAATACCCGCGGCTTCCCAGATTTGCTGGTCTGGAACGAAACGGATTATGCATTCATCGAGATCAAATCACCTACCGATCACCTTTCGTCGCGACAGCTGCACTGGCAGCATTTTTTCAAAGAGCACGACGTTTCCAGCCGCATTGTGCGGGTAAATTGGATCAAGGATTAGGGTTATTTTAATATAAAATCTGCTACAACCGGCAAGTGGTCAGAAGCATATTTCTCGTCGATCACGCGGGTGTTCGAGGCTTTCAGTTTGTCGGATTTGAACATAATGAAATCGATCGTTTTGTTCGGTTTTTCTACCGGGATCGTAAATCCGCATTCTGAACAGGTTCTTTTGAAATATTTATCCAGGTAGGCGATCACTTTGCTGTCGGGCACTGCGTTGAAATCTCCGGCTAAAATCATAGGCAACTCTGTTTTCCCAAACTTTTCAATAATCGTTTCGGCCTGCAATACGCGGTTAGGCTCTTTCAAACCCAAATGCGTGCTGGCAAAGATCATTTTCTTATTATTCGGCAAAGTAACCGTCACCGCAGCTACGGTACGGTCCTCTTCTTTCATATCCGGGTGGATCGGCAATGCATATTTCACCGAGTCAACGATCGGGAATTTGGACAAAACGGCCACACCATAATCGCCGCCGCCGTGGTCGATCGCTTTGGAAAAATAGAATTTCATCCCCGTCAATGCGGCGATCTGCTGCGCCTGGTTCTTACCTTTTCCTGATCTTTCCGTATTTACATCCACTTCCTGCAATGCGACGAAGTCGGGTTTTTCGGCATTGATCACTTTTGCAATCGCTTCAATATCGATCTGTGCGCCGGCCGAAGGCGGATTCGCGTGGTGGATATTATAGGTCATCACCTTGAAACGCTGGTCTTTGAGCGTTTCGGAATACTCTTTGGAAAACCCGGCGAGGGTAGCAAATCCCACGAGAATAAGCAGGACACGGAAAACGTTTTTCATAAATTTCTGATGGTTTAGGATTATTCAATTGCCAAAAATAAGCGTTTAGATTTTTTCCACGCATCCTTTTTATTTTTCATTATCATTACGAAATCATTAACCACCCATTTTTTATGAGGCTAAAATTTTTCCTGCTGTGTCTGGCCGTAGTAGTGGCAGGCCTGGGCAGCACGCACGCCCAGACGAAACCGGAAGACGTCAAAACTTTTGCATTAGCCAACGGAATGAAGTTTCTCGTACTCGAAGACCATTCTATTCCCAATGCCAATATGTACATTTTCTGGAAAGTCGGCTCGCGGAACGAGGTGCACGGGATCACCGGACTTTCGCACTTTTTCGAACACATGATGTTCAACGGTTCCAAGAATTTTGGCCCGAAAGAATTCGACCGTTTTATGGAAGCAAACGGTGGTTCCAATAATGCATACACGACCGAAAATGTAACGGTTTATACCGACTGGTTTCAAAAAGACGCACTGGAACCGATCTTCAAACTGGAATCCGACCGCATTGCAAATTTGTCAATAGACCCGAAAATGGTTGAAAGCGAGCGAGGCGTGGTACTTTCCGAGCGGAGTACCGGGCTGGAAAACAGCAACTACCGGATGCTTGGTGAGCTGGTACAATCGGTTGCATTTCAGGAACATCCTTATATGTTTCCGGTAATTGGATTTGAGTCTGATATTAAAAGCTGGACGCAGGAAGATCTGGAAAATTATTTCAAAACCTACTACTCACCTAACAATGCGACGGTGGTGATCGTGGGCGATATTACATTGGAACAGGTCAAAAAAATGGCCGATCAATATATGGCGCCTATTCCGGCCCGCGGGTTACCTCCGAAAATCAGAACGATCGAGCCGCCGCAGAACGGGGAAAGAAGGGTTACCACTTATAAGGATATTGCCACGCCGAATATATTGATGGCTTACCACGTTCCCGAAACAAAACACGAAGATTATTACGCGCTTGATTTGCTGAGCAGCCTCCTGACCTCCGGTAACTCGTCGAGATTAACGAAATCACTAGTCATGGATTCCACCCTGGCGACCAATGTTGCGAGCTTCACCGACCAGAGTTTCGACCCGAGCCTGTTCATTATTTACGCGATCGCCGGCGGAAACGTAACCGCGCCTGATCTGGAAAAAGCAATTGATAATCAAATTGATTTGGTGATCAAAAACGGGGTAAAAGACGAAGAACTTCAGAAAGTAAAAAACCAGAAACTGATGGAATTTTACCGTACGCTCGAAACGATCAATGGAAAAGCGAATAGTCTGGGGAGTTACGATGTGTTTTTTGGTGATTATAAAAAGATGTTTGAAGCGCCGGAACTGTACAAGAAAGTCACTGCGGAGGATATCAAGCGGGTTGCTGCGAAATATTTCACCGAGCGTAACCGGACTGTAGGTTATCTGCTGCCGGAAAAATCAAAGTAAATGCCACTTCACAACATCATTCATTGCTAATTTTTGAAATATGAAAAAGATACTATTTGTGCTTGCGGCATTGCTTTCGCTGTCGGCCTCGGCACAAAATAATTTCAAAGTCCCCGCTTTTGAAAAATTCAAGCTTAAAAACGGACTCACCATTTACCTGATGGAGCAGCATGAAGTGCCGCTGATCAATGTATCGGCCGTATTCGATGCAGGTTCGATCAACGACGGTGAGCGTTTCGGGCTCGCCAGTATCACAGCCGACGCATTGCTTTTTGGTACTGAAAAATACACCAAGCCGCAGATCGAAGAAATGACCGATTTCGTGGGCGCGACGATCAATACATATGCGGGAAAAGATATGGCGGGCGTTACTTCTTCGTTTGCCGTAAAAGACCAGGAAAAACTCTTTGATATTATCCAGCAGGTATTAATGCATCCCGTTTTTGACAAAACCGAATTCGAAAAACACAAGCAACGCGCAATTCAGGAACTGGTAAGGCAAAAAGAAAGTCCGCGTGCGGTGATATCAAACTACATGAACGCATTCATGTTCAACAATTTCCCCTACGCAACGCCGGGCGACGGCATCACATCCACTATTGAAAAGCTGACTGCTGCCGATGCAAAGGCATTTTACGAAGGCAATTATACCTCGGGAAAAGGTGCTATTGCAATAGTGGGTGATTTCAAAACGGCGGATATGAAGAAGAAAGTGACTGCACTTTTTGGAACCTGGAAAACGGCGCCTTACCGCATGGTGAAGCGCGTGGCCCCGGATCTGGAATTCGAAAAAAGCCGCGTGTTACTGGTTGACAAGCCCGATGCCAGAGAAACGACCTTTGTAATTGCAGGCAAGGGAGTTGATTACAACTCCGCTGATTATGTGCCGGTTATGGTTGTCAATACGATACTTGGCGGCCGGTTCACCTCCTGGCTGAATGATGCATTACGTGTCAATTCGGGACTTACTTACGGAGCAAGAAGCGCATTTACCCGCTACAAATACGCCGGTACTTTCGCGATCAGCACATTTACTAAAAATTCCACTACGGTACCTGCGATCGATATGGCGATGCAGGTTCTGGATAGTCTGCACAAAACGGGCATTAATGAAGAGATCCTGCAATCGGCCAAAGCCTACGTAAAAGGAAGCTTTCCGCCCGCATTTGAATCCGCCGGTGCATTGGCCAGACTGCTTACCGATATGCACGTTTTCAATTTTGATGAAAGCTATATCGATACATTTCAGTCCAAAGTAGACGGGCTGACCACTGCGCGGGCAAAGGAAATTATCGATACCTACTTCCCGAAAGACAAGCTGCAATTTGTATTGATCGGAAAGGCGGATGAAATACGCGATCAGGTTAAGAAGTATGGAGATATTACAGAAAAGCAGATCAAGGCTGACGGGTTTTAGTATAAGTTGAGGGCATAATTACTTTTAACAGCATTGTGCACGTGGAGCTTCGGCTGCGCTCAGCCTGACAGTATGCATCTGATGGGTAAGCAAGATTTTATCTTTGCTGAGTATGCAGACAACATGCATCTGTTCGTAAGCTAACATCTGGCAGTAACTAGTAGCACTACAGACATGTATTGTCAGGCTGAGCGAAGCCGAAGCCCCTATGCACAACAATCATCATTAACCATTTTGAAAATGAACAAATTATTAAAAACGTGTCTGTTTGCTGCTGCTACTCTGGTGGGGCATGAGGCGGTTTTGGCTCAGGGAAAAGTGTACACCAATCCGATCGGATTACAGGCTTACACATTTCGCGGAAGCTGGCCAAAAGGGATTGAAGCGACACTGGACACCATCAAGTCGCTCGGCGTTACTGAAATGGAAGGTGGGCCGATAGCGGGAATGACTACCGAAGAGCTGCGCAAACAGCTTGATAAGCGGGGTATTAAAATGGTTTCCATCGGCGCAGATTACAAAAAGCTGGCGGAAAGTTCGGAGCAAACGATCAAGGATGCCAAAATTCTGGGTGCCAAATACGTGATGGTAGCCTGGATTCCCCACAACGGAAAATTCGATCTTGAAACGGCAAAAAAAGCAGTTGCCGATTTTAACAAAGCTGGCAAAGAACTGAAAGAAGCGGGTATTGAGCTTACTTACCACAACCACGGCTACGAGTTCGAGCCTTACGAAGACGGTACTTTGTTTGATTATCTGGTTAAAAACACAAATCCGGAATACGTCAACTTCGAAATGGACCTGCTCTGGACCGCATTCCCAGGCCAGGACCCAGCTGCATTGCTATTAAAATACCCAACCCGCTGGAAACTAATGCACCTGAAAGACCTTAAAAAAGGAGTAGTAGGAAACCTCTCCGGCGGCACACCGACCACCAATGACGTAGCACTAGGAACCGGCTCCATCAACATCGCCGCCGCCCTAAAAGCCGCCAAAAAAGTAGGTGTAAAACATTACTTCATAGAAGACGAGAGCCCAAGTTATTTGAAGCAGATACCTCAGACAATTGCTTATATTAAGGGGTTGAAGGAGTAGGGAAAAGGGAGGAAGGGAGGATGGAGGAAGGGAGGATGGAGGAAGGAAAAAAGTTTGAAAATGTGCCCCCTGTCAGTCTGAGCGTAGCCGAAGACATTGTGCACGTGTCTTCGGCTACGCTCAGACTGACAGGGGCTTTATTTCATTTTTCTCCTTCCTCCTTCCTCCCTTTCCTCCTTCCTCCCTCACTACCACCCCGGATTCTGCTTCAAGGTCGGGGTTCTTTGTAACTCGTCCTGCATGATTGGGAACAGATAGTGCCTTGGCGCTACGAAAACGCGGCTTTCTATGAAGAAACGCTGCATTTTGTATTTCTTCCCGTCGACCACAATTTTACCTGCCGGGTCTTCTACCGGCTTCATTCCATTGATCATCCGCTGCGTTTTAGGGTAAGGCCAGCCGAGCTGCGCGCGCTGCTCGTTAGTAGCACCGGCGCTCTGCCAGGCCTGCTCCCGCGCGAGTTCCTTCGCTGAACTTGGTTCCAGGTACAGACGTGAAGTCCAGATCCGGTTGTTTTCGTAAAAAAGCTCCACCCGGCGTTCCCGCTTGATATATTCGTCCATCAGCGCTTTGCTCGTTTGAACCTCCGGCGGCATTGGCGCCATAAAAGAGCGTTTCCGCACATTATTGATCATTTCATAGATCTCCGCATTCGGCCCGGCCGTTTCGTTGACTGCCTCCGCGTAGATATAAATGAATTCAGGCAATCGCCAGACCGGCGGGCCGCTAATAGAAAAGCTTTTGTCCCGATTCCAGGATTCACGCAGGATTTTACGCAGGAAATAACCCGTCGTAGTAGAATTCGTAGCGCCGATTTTGTCGGCTCCCGTCGCGGTATTGATCACCTTTCCCTTGAATGTAGATCCGTGGTAAACAACATCGCGGTGCAGGCGCGGGTCGCGTTTGATACCTTCGTAGGGGTTCGTATCATCGTATCCGTCGGCTTTCGCACGTGAACTGTAAATAGGATAGCCGAAACCGTTTTTGGCCACATATTCGTATTCATCCACCTGCTCCTGAACCGGCATCTGACGCGAGCTTCCGCCCCAGCTCGGCGGATAAATATCACCCTGCCAGTTGTTATCCTTATCTCTCGTCACAAAGAAAACTGCCTCATTTTGAAACGCTTCCATGTTGTGGTACATATCCCAGAGCCGCGCCGGCACTTTCGAGTTGTTGTTATCAATACCCGCATCGTCCCGGAAATCGGCCGCATCGTGCCCCTGGTACAGGCTGTAACGCAGGCGACCATCCACTTTATAGTCGATCACCGCCTTAGCTGCATCCCGCGCGACTGTCCAGCGTGTCGGATTCAGCCCATATTCAGCAGCAAAAAGGCGCGTATCGTTGGGAAATGTACCTCCGTTCCACATCGGCGTTGCGGCCATCCAGGCTACGATCGCTTTCAGTCCCAGACAAGCCCCTTTATCCACCCTACCAAAATCAGCGCCGCCCCAGCTGCCCGGTACCAATGCCATCGCTGAGTCACAATCCTGCGAAATCTTGGCTGCAATAGCATGGAAGGATTCCTGTTTGAAATCCATCGGCTCAGTTGGAGATATCGTTCTTGTCATATAAACCACCTCTCCGTACATCCGCGCGGCGAGGTAATGAAAATATGCGCGCATGAAATACGTTTCTCCGAGCCTCTTCGCCAGATCACCCGCCTGCAAAGGATTATCCGGCGTATTATAAGTGCGCACACCTTCCAGGATCACATTCGTTTTCCGGATCCGGTCGTACAAATCCCACCAGTATTGCCCGCGGCTGCTGCGATCGGGCATTGCATTCGAATTCCAGTCGCCGGTGTTGAATTTGTTAGTCAAACTTCCCTCAGCGGTAGAACCTTCCGCTTCGTCGGTTACGGGCGCTGTGGAGAAGTGAGAGAAGAATACGAGCGGACTATTGGAGCCTTTCGCATTGTCGTACAAGTCTGTGATCAGCTGATTGGTTTTATTATACCTGGTAAAAACCTGCTCTGCATCCAGCTGATCGTCAGGCCTTCTGTCCAGAAAATCCTGGTCGCAGGCTGCCAGCATATTGCCGACTACAAAGAATAGGATCGTATATATTTTTCTGTTTTTCATAAATAGTCAGGATAATCAGAATGAAATGTCTACACCAAAATTCATCACCTTCTGGATCGGGTACCAGTCTCCGGTCCCTTCGTTTGTTTCCGGGTCCATATCTACGTCGCCGAGCTTGTCCCACGTAAGCAGGTTCATTCCCTGCGCGTAAAACCGCACCTGGTCAAGCCCGATCTTTTTGATCAATGGTTTGGGAAGATTATAGCCCAGCTCGATCGTTTTCAGACGTACGTAGTCGCGGTCGTATAGAAACAAGCTGCTGTTTGCATTCTTGTTGTTGCTATGGTCACCGAAATGAAGTGCGGGATAGGTTGCTGTGCTGGCATTCTCAGGAGTCCAGCGGTTCAGGTGCATGGGTTTTACCTTGCCATATTTATCCTGGCTAAACAAAGGGAAATCGTACACTGCCGCGCCTGAAAGCTGCATTGAACCTCTTGCCGCACCCTGGAAAAGCATGCTGAAATCGAAATTCTTGTAGCGCGCTCCTACCGGCAGACCAAACATCAGTTCCGGGTATTTAGGATATCCCGTCGCAGTTCTGTCGCCCAGATCATCCACCCGACCGTCACCGTTGAGATCTTTGTAAACCACATCACCCGGCCGCAATACGCCCCAGGACTGGTAGCCGCTTCCCTGGTTCATCGCATTCAATGTATTCGCCTCTTCCTGGTTGCCTACAAAGTGGTCGAAAATGTAGTTAAAATGCTCTTCAATGCGTTTTCCGGTATTTGCCCTGCCTCCGAAAGCATAAGGAATTTCATTCATGAAAACGATCTTGTTGCGGGCAAATGAAACATTCGGACGGATGAAATAGGTAGCATTTTTACCAATGCTGCCGCTCCACCCGATTTCCATATCAAAACCTTTATTATTGACGATACCCGAATTCAGATAAGGCGCATTTTTACCCACAATATCCGGAAAACCCAACTTGTTGCCCCCGCTCATATCGGTGATGATATCGTAGCGATGCTCGTGGAAAAGGTCGAGGGTAAATGTCAGGTGTTGCAGGAAAGTCGCGTCGATACCGATATTGGTCTTTCTGGCCTTTTCCCACGTTAAATCGGGGTTAGCGAGATCACCTTCCGACAAATATCCGCCCGCGCCGGAGCCGAAGTTATCCGTACCGAAGTTGTAATCTCCGTCTCTTCCGCCAAAGTATTGCAGATAAATAAAACGCTTGTCATTCGGCACGCGGTCGCTTCCTACCAAACCATAAGAACCACGGATTTTCAGATTATTAAGCCATTTTTGAGCGCCAATGAGGAATTTTTCCTTGGAAATAACCCACCCTGCGGAAGCCGACGGAAAGAATCCGTAGCGTTTTCCTTTTGCGAAGTTCTCTGATCCATTATAAGCCGCATTGAATTCCAGCAAATAGCGGTCGTCGTAACCGTAAGTGGCGCGGGCTGTCAATCCCTGGTAGCTGAAAGGTACCTGGTTATTAATGATCCGCCGCGACCGGTTTCCCAATACCATCCCGGTCACATTATGTAACCCAAAATTCCGCATATAGTCGATCTTCGCCTGAATATAAGTGCGGCTTTCATTGTCTTTATTGTCAAATCCATTGCCGATCGTCTGGTCGATATCATACTTATTTCCAGACTTATAGGCGCCGGTATAGTTGCCCGGCGTACGGTAAATATCGCTTCCGTCGGCCGGCACGAATGTAGCGTAACCCGGATATTCGCGGTAACCCTCGGAATACGTGTTCACGCGGCGGTTGATCCAGCCGCCGTCGCTCGCATCGTAAGAAAACATCCCGTCTATCGACAGACCTTCCGTAATAAAGTTAAGCTTGTGGCCCAGCGAGAAAGATCCGTTCAGGTAAGTGTTTTTTTCGTTCAAAAACCCGGTTCTGCTCAATTCTCCAAGAATATTAAACCTGTAAATCTGGTCGCCGTAAAGCATTCCAAGCGGGTTATTGGCTTCGAATACGCGATTATCAGGGTTTCCGTTCGGCTCCACGATGATCGGCAGATAGGAAGGCTGGGTATTGGCGAGCTCAACAATCCTGGCGGCCGTGGTACCCGGTGCATTCCGGTCGGTAATGCGCGCGCCGATATCCAGTTTGGCGAAAAAGTTGTCGGTAATATCAATATCGATATTAGACCTGAAATTATATCTCTTGAAAACGGCCTGCGTATTGTTGGTGCTCAGGTTGGTATGCTTGTAATTTCCATCCTGTTGAAAGTAATTGGCCAGAACAAAATATCTGGCCTTTACTGATCCACCGCTAATAGACAAACTGTAGTCGTGCTGAACGCCCGGTTTGAATGCATAATCAAAATAATCCCAGTTGTAACCCAGTCCGTCAGAGTTATCCCCTTTTGCGCGCCGCCAGTCCGATATCGAAGCTTCTGAGAACAAGTTCAGCGTCGAAGGATCTGCGTCGGGGTTATCATTTCTTCTTGCTTCGTTATAAAGCATTGCATAATCTGCTGATCCCAAATAGGTTGGAAACTTGACCGGCTGATTAATACCCACGGAAGCTTTGAAATTTACAGTCGCCTTATCCTGCACTTTTCCTCTCCGGGTCGTGATCAGGATTACACCATTTGCCCCGCGAACTCCGTAAGGCGCAGTTGCAGACGCATCTTTTAAAATGGTAAAAGTCTCAATTTCAGAAGGTGCCAGGTAATCCATACTTCTTTCCAGCCCGTCGATGATCACGATCGGCGCTTTGTTTCCGTAAGTAGCAGTTCCGCGGATAAAAATGTCGCTTCGGTCAACCCCCGGCTCGCCGCCGCTGAACTGGTTTGCAAAAAGCCCCGGAAGCCTTCCCGCCAATGCATTGGTAATGCTGGCTGTCGGGCTTTGTTTCAGATCTTCGGTCGTAATGGTGGCAATAGCGCCGGTAATGGTCGCTTTCCTTTGCGAACCAAAACCCACGATCACCACTTCTTCCAGTCCGCCGAGGTCTTCCTGCAATTGTATGTTGATTGAAGTTTGTGCATCTACAATTTGCTCTTTCCCAAGAAATCCGATGAAGGAAACCACCAGCACATCGCCCGGTTCCGCCTCAACCGTAAATTTCCCGCTTGCGTCTGTGGAGGTTCCTTTGTCCGTTCCCTTCACGACCACAGTTGCTCCCACGAGCGGTAAACCCTTGACATCCTGGATAGTACCGGTTATTTCGCGTATCGTAGCAACGACCGTCGCAGGCGCTACGGACATGGTATTGATCAGTGCCTGACCGGGTTCTTCTTCTTTTCTGAAAATGGCGATCTGCTTGCCTATGATCTTGTAAGCGAGCCCCGAACCTTTCAGTGCTTTGTTCAAAATCGCAGGCACCGTTTCATTTTTCAGGTCGAGGTTGATGGTCTTCTCCGGCTTTCCTGTAAAAAGGTCGTCGCCGTAAAAAATGCGGTATTCGGTTTTATCCTGAATCTCCTGAAAAAGGGTATTGAGGTTCCCGTTACGGATTTTTACATCCATTCTGCTTTTTTGCGAATAGCCTGTTGCATGCACGCTCATCATCGCAACCCATAAAAGCAGTATAGTCAACTTCATAATTCTGAGCAGTTTTCGGGGACGTAGCTCTCCCAAAGGGTAATACCCTGATTGGTCAAATTTTTTCATAAATTTGATTCGACTTTTGTTGATACAATTGTTAAGAAATCACTTGCTTGCCGGCAAGTGCAATCGATCGGGAGACGTTGCCGCGTCTTCCGTTTTTTATTTGGTAATAGTGCTTTTCCCTAGTACAAACCTCCTTTCCGATTGTTGATAAGTAAGTGATGTTCCCACCGCGACAATGTCCAGAACTTTGGTAATGTCCTCCTGAAGATCGAGCGTACCCGAGAAAGTCCTGCTGCCGCTTTCCATTTCTGTAAGCTGAATATCCACGTCGTAGTACCGTGCTAATTTTTTCAGGATCCCGGCCAGCGGCGCCCTCGTCAATGCGAGGTACCCGTCTTTCCAGGATATATATTCTCCCACATTCACCTGTTTTACTTCCAGCGAACCCTTTCCTGCTACGTAAACCGCCCGCATTCCGGGTTCCAGTTTTCTCTTTTGAGCTTTAAAAATCGATTGCTGATTTGCCGTAAGTTCAATACTTCCTTTCACGAGAACCGTCGAAGTCTGCTGGTCGTCGGCGTAGGCGCTTACATCAAACTCCGTCCCGAAAACCTGCACTTTCATGTTTTTGGTGTGGACGAAAAATGGGTGATCGGCTGCGTGGCTGACAGCAAAATAGGCCTGACCTTCAACATAAACTTCCCTTTGTTTTGAATCGAAATGTGCAGGATAAACGAGTTTGGAGCCGGAATTGACCCAGATTTTAGTCCCGTCCGAAAGCGTGATCACCGACCTTTTACCGTAAGGAACAATTAATGTATTAAACTCCTGGCCGGCCACTTCCTGATCAACCGCCGTAGCTGAATCTATCTGGATCCGGTTTCCATTGCCTTCGTAAACCAGGGACGAATTTTGCCTTTCCAAATTGATCGTCCGCTGATCGGCCAAAACCAGTTTGGTGTTTTCAGGATCGCCTGCCGTATTGGAAGCCAGCTGCCGCATTACCGTTCCGGAATCTTTTCTGAAATTGAGATAGCCCAGCCCGGCGAGCAATAGTAGCGTGACGGTTGCGGCAATCGAATACCACAATCTGTTCATTCTGATCTGCTTCTTTTGCTGGATACTCTCCTCCACCTGAGTCCATATATATTCTCTTTCCGAAGGCGGGAGCGTTTCGTGGCGGATATGCTGCATCAACTGGCGGGTGGTGTCGGCGGTTTTCCGGTCTTCTTCGGACAGTTCTTCCGGTTTAATATCCTGACGCTGACCCTTTTTGGGTAACTTTCTCTTCATGCACAAACTTGTTTGACATACAAGAGAAAGGTTTCGAAAGGATATAGACTCGCAAATCGATTTTTTTTAATAAAAAGAAGAAAAAATTTAATTACCAGCAGAAAACGAGCAGAAATGAGCCGAATTCGAGCTTGCCCCGAAGCTGTTTGAGTGCCCGGTAAATGAAGGTGCGACAGGTAGGGACCGAAATCTGCATGATCGCGGCAATCTGGTCGTAATCCAGGTCCTGATTGTATTTCAGATAAAGTATTTCGCGTTGCCGGTCCGGAAGCTGATTGATCTCAGAAGCCAGCTGCTGCAATATTTCGCGCTGACTTTCATCCATAATGATCTCGTGCTCAATACTGAATGAGAATGCATTCATTCCGAAACTTTCGTCCGCATTCCATCGGTCGATACTGAAAATAGAAGACTTGCGGTGCGCGGCGTGGAGTTTGCGGCGGAATGATTTGAGCAGATAAAATTTCACATTGACCTCCCGGGACAAGCCGCTTCTGTAACTGTGCAGATCAATGAACAGATCGTGGATACAATCTTTGACCAGATCATCGTCAGTCGTGTAGCGCATTCCAAAAGCAAACAAACTGTCCGAATACTGATCGTACAACTGGCTGAATGCCTGCTGATCGCCGGAAATGAAGCTTTTCCATAATTCATTTTCCGGGAGTGTGAGTATCATGATTGAGTATTAAAATTTGAATTAAATTTATAATAATAAAACTAAACAAGTCAAGTGTAAAATAAGCGAGCCGGGACGTGAGCGTGATCGGGAGCAAAACTAGCTGGCAACTTTCACGATAGTTTTTATACTTTGCGCAAAAAAAGTAATAACATGGAACCTGCGCTATTGAACCAAGTCCCTTCGCTGGACCTGGCTGATTTTACTTCCGGAAATACGGAACAAAAAGAGAGATTTGTGGCCGAAATTGGCGATGCATTTACTAATATAGGTTTTGTAGCAATTAAAAACCACGGGCTGAGTGACGAGCTGCGTGAGAAATTATACGCGTCGGTGCAGGAGTTTTTCTCTCAACCCGACGAAGTGAAACGGAAATATGAATTCCCGAACCTGTTTGGCCAGCGCGGCTACATCAGTAAGGGTAAAGAAACTGCGAAAGGCTTCAAAGTCGCCGATTTAAAAGAATTCTACCATATCGGCCAACCGGACCCGATCGGCAATATGCCCTCGAATGTTTTCCCTGAGGGTTTTCCTGAATTCGAAAAGTATACGCTTGAAGTGTATAAAACCTTTGAGAATGCGGGCAAAACGCTGCTTCGTGCGATTGCTATCTACCTGCATTTGCCCGAGGATTATTTTGAGGATAAAGTAAAAAATGGCGATAGTCTGCTGCGGGCGCTACACTATTTTCCTATTCCCAATCCGGAACTGGTACCCGAGGGTGCAGTGAGAGCTGCCGCGCACGGGGATATTAATCTCATTACCTTATTAATGGGTGCAAGTGCCGAGGGACTGGAAGTATTGCGGCGCGACGGACAATGGATCGCGATCACCGCATTACCCGATCAAATCGTTGTGAATGTGGGAGATATGCTCGACAGGCTGACTAATCATAAATTGAAGTCGACCATTCACCGGGTAGTAAATCCGCCGCGCGAAAAAATGGGCACGTCGCGATACAGCATTCCCTTTTTTATGCATCCGCGGGCGGATATGGACCTAACCAGCCTGGAAAGCTGCATTACTGCTGAAAATCCGAAATTATACACCAACATGACCGCCGGAGAGTTTCTGGATGAGCGTTTAAGGGAATTGGGATTAAAAAAATAGTAACCTAAGTACGCCATTGGCTGTTCCTCCCATCCGCCGTTTTAGATACATCATTTACCTGATGGATATCCTCTTGTTATCAGTGACAGCTTTCGGAGGCCCGCAGGTACATTTAATGATGATGATCGAAAGGCTGGTCAAGAAAAGAAGATATATTACCGAAGAGGAACTACTTGAATTACAGGCGCTATGCCAGGTATTACCGGGACCGAGCTCGACGCAGACCGTCACGGCGATCGGCTTAAAAATCGGCGGCCAGCCGCTTGCTTACCTGACGCTGATCGTCTGGTCTATTCCTGCAATGGTTTTAATGACTGCGGCGGCGATTGGGATACATTACCTGGAATCGAAATCTATTTCGCTGGATTTCACCAAATTCGTCGGCCCGATGGCGGTTGCATTCCTGATGTACGGCGCTTCGGCTATTGCTCGAAAAGTGATTCATAACACCCAGGGATGGACATTTCTGATCATTTCCACGATACTCGCGTACCTTTATCCTTCCCCTTACACGACCCCGGTACTGATCGTGCTGGGCGGTGTGGCGGCTTCTTTGAATTTCAAGAAACACGAGAAAATGGACAAAGCGCCGATCCGTGTGAAATGGCGGCCGATCATATTCTGGATCTCGGTACTGGTGGCGGCGGCGATTGTGGGTAAGGTTACCAACTCGCTTCCTGTGAGGCTTTTTGAAAACTTTTACCGGAACGGAAGTCTGGTTTTCGGCGGCGGGCAGGTTTTGATCCCGATCCTATATAATGAGTTTGTGGAATTCAAGCATTACCTCACCGAGCAGGAATTTCTGGCCGGAATGGCATTGACGCAGGTGGTCCCGGGGCCTGTTTTCTCTATCGCTACATTTGTGGGGAGCGTTTCTCTGCAAACGCACGGCGTATTCGGGCAGATCGTCGGTGGGTTTGTGGCTACGGCGGGGATATTTCTGCCGGGCACTTTCTTCATATTCTTTGCTTATCCTTTTTGGGATCAATTAAAAAAGTACCGCGGGATCCGCGCCTCGCTCGAAGGTATCCACGCCGCCAGTTGCGGACTTACGATCGCAGCGGCCATTTTGCTATTGCAGCCCATGATGACCGACCGGCAACCCCTTTTTACGGTGATTATCACCCTGCTGGTACTCACCTTCGCCAAGATCCCCTCCTACTTTATTATCCTGGCCGGGCTTGTGCTGGGGTTGGTGTTTTGAGGCAAATACATTAATGGCTAAATTGATTTCAATCTGTATATTTACAAGACACTGAATATTCTGACTATGCTACTGGAACTTGATGACCAAATCGTGCAAAGTACTGGAATGAGTCCTGAGGAACTCAGATTAGAACTTGCTTTACAATTATACAAAGAAGAAAAAATTACCGTCGGGCAGGGTGGAAAGATGACGGGAATTGGCTCGATCAAATTCCAGCAGGAACTGGGAAAACGGAAAATATCATCATCCTTCAATAACGAAGACTTGCAGTCCGATTTGAAAACCCTAGCTGCTTTGTTTCAGTGATAGTAGTTAGTGATACTTCTGTAATCAGTGGTTTGCTACAATCGGATAGCCTGTTTATTCTTCATAAACTTTATAATAAAGTAGTAATTCCAAATGAAGTTTTCGCCGAGCTAAGCCAGCTGGACAAGAAATATATTGACCAGGTATTTAGTGATTGGATAGAAATAAGGCATATTAGTGAAACTTCGTTGGTAGCTGAACTTGCACTGAGTTTAGATGCAGGAGAAGCTGAGGCTATCATTCTAGCCAAAGAGCTGAATGCTGACCTACTATTGATAGATGAAAAGAAGGGGAGAGCGATCGCGTCGCAAATGGGCCTCAAAATTACCGGGATTCTGGGAACGCTTATAGAAGCAAAAAGACAGAATCACGTAAAAGCAATCAAGCCAATTATTAAAGTCCTGATAAACGAAGTCGGCGTTTGGTTCAATGCTGACTTGATTCTCAATGTGTTGACGCAGGTTAATGAAAACTAATATTAAATTGAATAGCAAAAATCGAATGAAGCATATTTTCTTAATCCTGCTCTCCTTTTCATTCTTTATTCCAAAAAGTTTAAAAGCCCAAATCAGTACATCTCCCAGCTTTCTAAACAAAAACCAGAATGCAGCGGCCCGGCAGTGGGTTGATTCTGTTTTTGCAACGCTGACTCCCGACGAGCGGATTGCGCAGCTGATTATGATCCCGGCAGTTTCGGATGTAAAAAGGGCGCTCATTGACCCGAAGGCAAGTAGTCCGGCGATGGTTGAAAAGCTGATCCGGGAAAATAAGGTTGGCGGGATCGTCTTTTTTCAGGGCGGCCCGATGCCCCAGGCCCGGCTGACGAATTTTTATCAATCTATTTCCAAAGTGCCTCTGCTGATCGCGATGGATGCAGAATTTGGTCTGGCAATGCGGATCGACAGTACCGTGCGCTATCCTTACCAAATGACGCTGGGAGCTATTCAGGGGAATAATGACCTGATTTACGAAATGGGGGCGCAGCTGGCGCGGCAGGCGAAGAGATTGGGAATGCATATCAATTTTGCGCCGGTGGCCGATGTGAATAATAATCCGGACAATCCGGTGATCAGCTTCCGGTCTTTTGGTGAAAATAAATATAAAGTGGCTGACAAGGCAGTTGCATATATGAAGGGAATGCAGGATAACGGGCTGCTGACCAGCGCAAAGCATTTCCCCGGCCACGGCGATACCGGCACGGATTCACATTACGATCTGCCACTGATCAAGCACGATGTTACCCGCATTGATTCACTCGAAATGTACCCTTTCAAAGCATTGATCAGCAACGGAATTAGCGGGATTATGATCGCGCATTTGAGCATTCCTGCATTAGACAAAACCCCTAACCTACCCTCAACCCTGTCCAAACCGATCGTCACGGACATATTGAGGGACAAGCTCGGCTTCGACGGACTGATCTATTCGGATGCAATGAATATGAAGGGTGTAACCAAATATTTCCCTGACGGAAAAGCCGACGCGATGGGCCTGGAAGCGGGCATGGATATTCTGGAATTTACGGAGGATCTGAACAAGTCAATTACAGAGATTAAGAAGAGCGTTGCCGAGGGGCGAATCAGCCAGGCTGAGATCGACGCGCGCTGTAAAAAGGTATTGATGGCCAAAGCCTGGGCGGGGCTGAACCGTTACAAGCCGGTCGACCTGAACAATTTATATGAAGATTTGAATCCAAAATCAGCCGAGTTGGTCAACAGGCTTCTGACCGAAAAAGCATTGACCGTTCTAAAAAATGAAAACAACATCCTGCCTCTGAGAGAACTGGATACCCTAAAAATTGCCTCTGTTTCCCTCGGTGCGGATACGATCACGACTTTCCAGAAAACGCTTGAACTTTACACTTCCGTAACTCATTTTACAATTCCCGCAAAAGCAACCGAAATCCAGATCGCAAACCTCAGGGCGCAGCTAAAAAACTACAACCTGATTATGGTAGGCGTGCATTTGGGAAGTATTTCGCCAAGAACCAACTACGGGCTGACGGAGCCGATGAATGCGGTTTTGCAGGAACTGATCGCTTCGAAAAAGGCAATTGTTTCCATTTTTGGAAATCCTTATGCATTAAACAAAATGAACAAGCCTGAAAATGCAAAAGCATTGGTGATGGCTTATCAAATGACACCCTACACACAGGATCTGTCGGCGCAACTTATTTTTGGAGCAATACCCGCGAGTGGAAAGCTGCCGGTTACCGTGAATGCACAATTTCCTTACGAAGCTGGTATTGCAACGCCGGCAATCGGTCGGTTGAAATATACTATTCCGGAAGAGCTGGGAATGGATTCGAAGGTTCTGACGCACAGAATCGACTCTATTGCCAATCTTGCCGTAACAGAAAAAGCAACTCCGGGCTGCGTGGTGCAACTGGCAAAAGATGGGAAGGTATTTTTCAGGAAGGC
Source organism: Dyadobacter sp. CY343 (assembly GCF_021390335.1). Classification (GTDB taxonomy): domain Bacteria; phylum Bacteroidota; class Bacteroidia; order Cytophagales; family Spirosomataceae; genus Dyadobacter. The sequence goes on from NZ_JAJUXK010000004.1 coordinate 428,928, forward strand.
TTATGGAAAACACACGTACGAAGGCGCCGCACCGGTTAAGCTGAATGATCTGTACGATCTGGCGTCAGTGACCAAGATAACTGCTTCTACACTGGCATTAATGAGTTTGTGGGACCAGAAAAAATTCGATCTGGACGCGACAATGAAGGATTACCTGCCCGATTTTGCAAAATCCAACAAAGCGGACCTGGACTGGCGCCACGTGCTGACGCACAGCGCAAGACTGAAAGCATTTATCGTGCTTTGGAAAGAAGCGCAAAAACCGGACGGCAGCTGGAAAAAGAAGACGTTCAGTACCAAACAGTCCAGGCGGTACCCGACTTCGGTTGTGGGAGATAGCCTGTTCATTTACAAGGATTATCCTGAAACCATATTCAAATCCATCCGGGATTCTCCTTTGAATGAAAAAGAAGGATATGTGTACAGCGACCTGTCATTTATTCTGTACCCGCAGGTCGTAAAAAGTTTGTCAGGCGAGGGTTTTGAGGATTATCTTAAAAATCACTATTACCATAAACTGGGCGCTAATACGCTGACTTTCAATCCGAAGAGATTTTATAAACTGGAAGATATTGTCCCTACCGAGAAAGATACGTTTTTCAGAATGACGCAGCTGCACGGACAGGTGCACGACGAGGCGGCTGCAATGCTGGGCGGATTAAGCGGACACGCGGGCTTGTTCGGGGATGCAAACGATGTGATGAAAGTGTGGCAAATGTATTTGCAGGAGGGCTATTATGGCGGGCAACAGCTTTTGAGCAAAGACGCGCTGCTGGAATTTACGAGATACCAGTATCCGGACCAGGGCAGCCGCCGCGGGATCGGTTTTGACAAACCTTCATTCAAATATACCGGCAATGCACCGAAGTACGCCAGCCCGTCAAGTTTCGGGCACACGGGCTACACCGGAATTATGACCTGGGCGGATCCTGCCTGGAAGTTGAACTACGTTTTTCTATCGAACCGCGTGTACCCGACAAGGGAAAACAGCAAGATATCGACGCTCAATATACGCACGTCGATTATGGATGTGGTGTATGAAGAGTTGCTTAAAAAGTAGGGTAGATCGCTGCGGTGAACCTTATTATATGTCTACATTTGCAAAAATCACCTCGCGCAACTATGGCACAACACTATCGGTTTGACAAAGAAAAGGCGTCGCGGAAGCCGGGCGTCACGCCGCTGAAAGATGCTATCGATCAGATGCTCGACAGGTACAAGATCCGGACCCGATTTGACCAGTCTTACGTGGTCGCGCACTGGGACAAAATTATGGGTTCGGCGATCGCGACGCGGACTAAAAAGGTCTATATTCACGAGCGGACGTTATTTTTACAAATAGAATCGGCGCCGCTTAGAAACGAACTTCTGCGCGCAAAATCAAAGATTATCGAGCTGATCAACCGGGAAATGAAGAGTGATCTGGTTGATGATGTGATATTTATTTGAGGTATATTTGATGGGAACAAGACATGGAATAACATGGCCACACTAACGATAGATACTGAAAGTCAAGAAGTTATTGAAGCAGTAAAAAGTCTACTCAAGAAATTCAACGTATCCTATAATATCAGCGGGGAAAAAGCTTACGACCCGGAATTCGTCAGAAAGATCAAGCTCAGTGAGAAGCAGATCGACGAAGGCAAGGTCGTGAAATACGAACCTGGCACTGATTTATGGGATATATTAAATACGAAATAGAGTTTTCGAATACTGCCGCCGAAGATTTAAGATTTTTCTCGAAATCAGGGCAGCTTAACACATTAAGGAGGATCAAAAACCTTATTGATTCAATTTCTGAAACTCCCGCTTCGGGAATTGGAAAGCCGGAGCTATTGAAACATAATCTGGCAGGATACTATTCGAGACGAATAAATCGGGAGCACAGAATTGTTTATAAGGTAGATCAACAAATCATTCGTATTCTTTCTTTGAGGGGGCATTATTGATGTACCCTTTTTTATTTATGAGTCAAATCAAACTTCCTCCATTTCTAAAACCCGGTGACCGGATAGGGATTGTGGCGCCGGCTAGCGTGATCAAATATGAAGATATCCTCGGCGGTATCGACATTTTTACAAATCAATGGGGATTACAGGTTAGAGAAGGCAAAACACTGAAAACAGCTTTCAATCAGTTTTCGGCGAGTGATGATGAGCGGCGGGAGGATTTGCAGCAAATGCTGGACGATCCTGATATCAATGCGATCATCGCAGCCCGAGGCGGTTACGGCTGCTCCCGCATTGTAGACCAACTTGACTTCACCCGTTTTTTAGAAACCCCCAAATGGATCGTCGGGTTCAGCGATCTGACTGTATTGCTTTCGCAGTTTTATAATCTGGGATATGTGAGCCTGCACGCGCCGATGGCCAAATCCATTACGACTTACGGGGGCGAACTGGCGGCTGAGTCGCTGAGGCAGCTTTTGTTTGGAGAAATGCCGGAATATGTCATCAAGCCACATACTTTGAACCGCGAGGGTGAAGCTACTGCCACGGTTGTGGGCGGAAACCTTTGTATCCTCAATCATCTGATAGGTTCCAAAACTGAGATCGATCTGGACGGGACCATTTTGTTTATTGAAGATGTCAGTGAATACCTTTATAATCTCGATAGAATGATGATCCAGATGAAACGGGCGGGCAAATTGGCTAATCTGGCGGGGCTGATCGTGGGGCAGTTTACTGATATGAAAGATAATAAAGAGCCGACTTTTGGGAAAAATGCAAATGAGATCATTCAGGAACATATTGCCGAATATTCCTACCCCGTGTGTTTTGACTTTCCGGTAGGACACGTGGGCGATAACCGGGCTATGGGCGTAGGAATGCAGGCCAAACTTACAGTAACTTCTAAAAGTGCCGGGCTTCAATTCCTTTCAACTGTTCCCGCATTCATATAAATTAATGGAGAATTTTAAAGATAAGGTTGTGTGGATAACCGGCGCGAGTTCCGGGATTGGAGAGGCGCTCGCAATTGCATTTGCGCACGAAGGTGCGAAACTCGTATTGACAGCACGGAGAAAAGAAGAATTGGAAAGGGTAAAGCTGGCGACCGGCCTGCCCGATACGTCGGTGCTTGTGTTGCCGATGGATGTGACCGACCTTGAAAAGGCCGGATCGGCAGCCGGACAGGTGATCGCGCAGTTTCAGCGGATCGATATCATGGTGCACAACGCAGGTGTCAGTCAGCGCTCCTATATCAAAGATACTGACCTGGCTGTTTACAAAAACCTGATGGAAATTGACTTTTTCAGTACGGTTGCGCTGACGAAGGCGGTTTTACCTTATATGATGAAGCAGAAAAGCGGCCATTTTATTGTCATGAGCAGTGTCGCGGGGAAAATAGGAACCATTATGCGCTCGGGCTATAACGCAGCTAAACATGCGTTGCACGGATTTTACGATTCACTCCGGGCAGAAGGTTATGTAGATAATATCAAAGTGACAACTGTTTGCCCTGGCTATATCCGTACCAATATTTCATTGAATGCATTAAATGAATCCGGCTCCAAATTCGGTAAAATGGATGCAAATCAGGCGAACGGAATTCCTGCCGAGGAATGTGCGCGGAGGATATTGAGTGCGGTCAAAAAGGATAAAAAGGAAATATATATCGGCGGATTTAAGGAAGTGGCCGCTATTTATCTGAAAAGGTTCTTCCCTACCCTCTTATTCGATCAGGTAAGGAAGAACATTCCGGAATAATCTGTTTCAGTTTATTTTGATTTGGCTTTAGCGCCTGCCATATAATCGGTAGTAAGCCTGGCGAGTGACCTTACACCCAGGACCAGACTGCCTTCATCCAGGAAAAAATCAGGCGTATGATGTGGGGCGGCCTCTTCGGGGTTCTTTCCTTTTGGCATTCCGCCCAGGAAGAAGAACAGTCCCGGTACTTTTTGTTGAAAATAAGAGAAATCTTCCGCTCCGGTTTTGGCCGGGATCAGACTCACATTATCCTTTCCAGCCACATTTTGTAAAGTCCCAATCATTTTCTCGGTCAAAGGAATATCATTCACTGTGACCGGATAAAGTATATCGATCTTCACATCCGCCTTCGCACCGGCGCTTTCGGCTACATTGGTAGCAATATCATTGATCCGCTTGTGAACAAATTTGTGCATTTCTTCATCAAAGGTTCGTATCGTACCTACCATTTTCACGGATTCCGGAATAATATTCTGTCTGATGCCTCCATTGATCATACCGATCGTCACGACGGCCGGCGCTTGCGTCAGGTTCAGGTTACGACTTACAATGGTTTGTAAAGAGTTGATAATTTGCGCCGAAGTAACAATAGGATCCACTCCTGACCACGGATATGCGCCGTGTGTTTGCTTCCCGGTCACATTAATAGTTAAAATATCTACCGCAGCCATTGTCGGGCCCGGCTTATAACCTATTCTACCCACTTCGATCTTTGAATCAATATGTAATCCAAAAACGGCATCTACTTTCGGGTTTTCCAGCACTCCTTCCTTGATCATCAGCTCGGCACCGCCTTCTTCTCCCTCGGGCGCACCTTCCTCAGCCGGCTGGAATATGAACTTAACAGTACCCTGCAGATCATTTTTCATGGAAGACAATACTTCCGCGACGCCCATCAATATAGCCACGTGGGTATCGTGCCCGCAGGCGTGCATAACGCCCGTTTTTTGTCCGTTAAATTCAGCGGTCACGGTAGATTTGAATGGAACATCCACCCGTTCTGTCACAGGAAGTGCGTCCATATCTGCACGGAGCGCCACGACGGGTCCTGGCTTTCCGCCTTTCAGTATTCCTACGACGCCGGTGTGCGCCACGCCCGTTTTCACTTCTATTCCAAGTTGGTTCAGGTGGGCCGCTATCTTTTCGGCTGTTTTAAATTCCCTGTTGCCCAGCTCAGGATTCTGGTGAAAGTCACGCCGCCAGTCCGAAAGCTTCTTTTCGATCGACTGGGCTTTCTGATCGATCCTGGACACAAGGGCTGTTTGCGCAAAGGCGGCCTGTGCAAAGAACAATGGTACCACCACCATCAGTTTGTTTAGTAGCATTCCGGCTGTAAATTTTAAGTAAATATTAAAATAATGCAATCACAGAAGGTGCCTAAAAGCACTTGTTGACTGCCGCAATTTGAACAAATCAGGAAATTTCAATTTAGAAAAATTCTATCATTTCAAAACGTATAGTAAAATGGCGTTAATTATCAAAGTTAAAACTAGTTAAAGGTAATGATACGAAAAAGTTAACAAACAGGGTGTTATGTTAACAATTATATAATCATACCGAGTTTTTTACAGAATTTTCAACATTTACAAAATCGTTAAAAAACCCCGATTTGAATTATAATATTTTCCAAAAACGCATGTGATACCAAACTATATTTTGAAATTTCGCAATAGAATCGTTGTAATGGTTAAACTAATAATTAATTTTGCAACATTGTGTTCACGTAACAAAACTATTCTTTAATCAGGTATGAGGAAGTATCTATTATCCTTACTGGGCTGCATGGTGCTCTTAAGCACGCAATTGTATGCCCAGGATCGCGCCGTGACCGGTAAGGTCACCGCTGAAGACGGCTCAGTGCTGCCGGGTGTTAACATTTCTTTGAAAGGTACTACTCGTGGTACTACATCTGACACTCAGGGCGAGTATTCGATCTCAGCGGCGTCAGGCTCTACTTTAGTGTTTAGCTTTATCGGCTTCCAGTCTCAGGAAATCGAAATAGGTAACCAAACTACGATCAACGTTTCTCTTAAAAACGACGTAAGCCAGTTACAGGAAGTGGTGGTAACCGCCCTTGGCCAGGAGAGAAAGAGAAATGAGCTCGTATATGCTGCTCAGCAAGTAAATGCAGAGCAAATCACGCAGGCACGTAACCCGAGTGTAATGAATGCACTTGCAGGTAAGGTGGCTGGTTTGGACATTAAGACCAACAACAACATGGGTGGATCTACAAGCGCGGTTATCCGTGGTTTCAAATCCATCACAGGTAACAACCAGGCACTGTGGGTTATTGATGGTGTGCCGGTTTCAAATGCAAATACCAATACCTCGGATCAGCAAACTGGTCGTGCGGGAACTGACTACGGTAATGCTGCTGCGGATATTAACCCAGACAACATTGCTTCGGTGAACGTTTTGAAAGGTGCTGCCGCTACTGCATTGTACGGTTCACGTGCGTCAAACGGTGTGATTTTGATCACGACCAAGCAAGGCCGCAAAAACAGCTTCGACGTAACAGTAAACAGTGGTGTTACCTGGGGTAAGATCGACAAATCGACTTTTGTAAAATACCAGAAAGAATACGGTGCAGGTTACGATGGTGACCGTGCAAAAACCCGTTTCTATCGTGGAAACCTGGGATCCGGTGAAGGCAATATTACGCTTTTCGATGCGGATGCTTCTTTCGGTCCTAAATTCGATCCTTCTGTGATGGTTTATCAGTGGGATGCATTGGATCCAAGCTCTCCTAACTATCAAAAAATGACTCCTTGGGTTGCAGCTGCAAACGGACCTGATGCATTTTATGAAACGGGCGTTAACTCTAACCAGAGTGTAAGCATCACCGGTGGAGGTGAAAACACAACTTTCAAAGTTGGTTATACAAGAAATGATGAAAAAGGCGTGCTTCCAAACAGTAAACTGGGCAAAAACCTTTTCAACTTCTCAGCTTCTTTTGATTTGTCTAAGAAACTGACTGTTCAGGCTAACGCTAACTACTCGCAAATTAAAGGTCTTGGTCGCTACGGAACTGGTTATGATGGTAAAAACCCTAACCAACAGTTCAGACAGTGGTTCCAAACTAACGTGGATCTGTTGGAACAAAAAGATGCTTATTTCAGAAACGAACAAAACGTAACCTGGAACTGGGCAAGCCCGACAAGACGTTTCGAGAACAATGGACCTATCTACTCTGAGAACCCATATTACTCTCGCTACCAAAACTACTCGAACGACACACGTGATAACTTCTTCGGTTATGCACAGGCGATCTACAAACTTGCTCCGTGGGTGGATGTAACAGGTCGTTTCGCTTACAATGGAACGCAGGATTTTCAGGAAGAAAGAATTGCATTCAACAGTTCTAGTCCGGCAGAATACAGCCGTTACAACAGAGGTTTCAACGAAACCAACCTGGATGTTATCGTTAATTTCCGCAAGGCGATCACAAAAGACATCAATTTCTCAGGTTTGGCAGGTGGAAGCATGCGCAGATCAAAACTGAATGCGATCAGAGCGAAAACGAATGGCGGTATGGTTGTACCGGGACTTTACTCCCTGCTTAACTCTATCAACCCAATCGAAGCTCCGTCAGAAACCTATCAGCGTATTGGTGTAGACGGTATTTATGCACAAGCTTCATTTGGTTACAAAGATCTGGTTAACCTTGACCTTACAGCAAGACAAGACAAATCTTCGACGCTTCCAAAAGACAACAACACTTACTTCTATCCTGCGATTGGAGCCAACTTCAACTTCTCAAACCTTCCAGGCTTGAAAGCGGATTGGTTGACAATGGGTAAGTTGAGCGCTAACTACGCTGAGGTTGGTAATGACGCACCTTGGGGAAGTACTTTGGATGTGTATGACAAACCTACGGGTATTGGATCAACTCCATACTTTACATTGCGTAACACGAAAAACAATCCTAATCTGAGATCTGAGCGTACAAAAAGCTACGAATTTGGATTGGAAACTGCGTTCCTGCAAGACCGCGTAGGTTTTAACTTCACTTACTACCGCTCACAAACGCTTGATCAGATCCTTCCGGTATCTATTTCAGCTGCAACCGGATTTGCCTTTAAGTATATCAACTCAGGAGAAGTACAAAACAAGGGTATCGAGATTTCTGCTTACGTAACTCCGGTAAGAACTGGTGACTTCTCGTGGACAGTGAGCGCAAACTTCGCGCGTAACAGAAACAAGGTTATCAGCCTGTATGAAGACGTGAAAAACGTTCCGGTAGCCAGCTTGCAAGGTGGTGTTTCCCTGAATGCTGCTGTTGGACAACCTTTTGGTATCATCCGCGGTACTGACTTCGAATACCATGAAAATGGCCAGAAAATTGTTCGCTCGAATGGTACTTATGCAGCGACAGCAGCTTCTGACAAAATCATTGGTAACCCTAACCCGGACTGGATCGGTGGTATCACCAACAATCTGAAGTACAAATCGTTGACTTTAAACTTCCTGCTTGATATTCGTCACGGTGGAGATGTTTGGTCACTGGATCAATGGTATGGAGAAGGAACAGGTATGTACCCTATTACTGCTGGTCTGAACGAATTGGGTAACCCAAAAAGAGACCCTGCCTACAACTATGATGCTGACGGCAAAAAATTGGGTCTGACTGACAAGCCAGGCGGTGTATTGTTCCCTGGTGTTAAAGCTGACGGAACTCCGAACGATGTAAGAGCTGAAAACTCTGATGGTAACGGAAACACAGCTTACGGTTACCCAACCAACCCTCCACGTGCGATGTACATTTACGACGCGAGCTATATCAAATTGAGAGAAGTTGCGTTGACATATTCATTGCCACAGAATTTCGTTTCAAAACTCCGCGCATTCAAAGGAATTGATGTTTCTGTGATCGGTCGTAACCTTTGGATCATCCACAAAAACATGGATTTCCAGGATCCGGAAGAAGGCTTGGGTTCAGGATTGCTGAACGGTGCTGGTGGATACCAAAGCGGTGCATACCCTGCGGTTAGAAGTTATGGTTTCAATGTTAAATTCCGTTTATAAAAATTATATGAAAAGATTAATCATTTTCTTTCTTCCGATACTGCTGATGACGGCCTGCGTCGACAGCCTGGACGATTACAATGTGGATGCGAAGCGTCCGTCGGCAGTGCCCCCGGTGACTTTGTTCTCAAATGCTTTGAAAGGGCTTGCTGATACATTGACCAGCCCTAACGTAAACGTTAACAACTACCGTTTGTACGTACAACAGTGGGCAACAACCACTTATCTGGATGAGCCCCGTTACAATGTAACTGCACGTACAGTTCCTCAGGCTTTTTGGCAGGGACTTTACAAAGGTGTTATTTCTGATTTGAATGAAGCCCGCAGATTGCTGAACGAAGATGAATTCATTGTTCCTGCTAACAGAGACGTGCAATTGGCGCAGATCGAAGTGGTGGAAGTAATGGCCTGGGCTGCATTGGTGAATACATTCGGAAATATTCCTTACTCGGAAGCATTGAATCCCGACAACGTTTTGCCAAAGTATGACGACGCGAAAACAGTTTACGACGCACTACTTGTTCGTTTGGATGCGGTTATTCCTAAGTTTAGCACAAATGGCGTACCTTTTCAGAACGGCGACCTGCTTTATGAAGGTGACCTGACTCAGTGGGCTAAATTTGCAAATTCACTTAAACTGAAAATGGCGATGGTCATTGCTGACAGTGACCCTGCAAAAGCGAAACAGCTGGTAGCAGAAGCCGCACCGAAAGCATTTACTTCGAACAATGACAATGCAGCTTTCCCATATATCGGAACTCCTCCGAACTACAATGTGATCGCGCAAAACCTAAATCCGCTGTATTCCAGCCGCCAGGATTTTGTAGCTTCTGCAACGATTGTTAATCCATTGAAAGAGCTGAAAGACCCAAGACTTCCCGCATTCTTCACTCCGAACGAAGCAGGTGAATTTGTAGGTGGTGCTTACGGATTTTCAAATACATATTCTGCATTCTCTCACGTAGGTGATAACGTCATCGAGCCGGACCTGGAAGGTTTGTTGCTGGATTATTCAGAAGTTGAGTTCCTGCGTGCAGAAGCTGTTGAAAGAGGTTTTATCGCCGGTTCAGCTGCTGAGCATTACAACAAAGGCGTTGGCGCTTCGATCGAATACTGGCTCGGCAATATCGGCCAGCCTGCTGCCGCGATCACAGCTGCAACCAATGCATACCTCGCACAGCCGAAAGTAGCTTACGCAACCGCGTCGACTAACTGGAAAGAGAAAATCGGTTTCCAGAAGTGGCTTGCACTTTACAACAGAGGATGGGAAGCCTGGGTTGAATGGAGAAGATTAGACTTCCCGAAATTGCTTCCGCCAACTGGTGGTAATGCTCCTGCAGGACTTGCTATTCCTGTTCGGATGATCTACCCGATTAACGAGCAAACGCTGAACGGCACAAACCGCGAAGCTGCCGCAAGTGCAATCGGAGGCGACGTGGTAACTACCAAATTGTGGTGGGATAAGTTCTGATCACATCTTATAGTATAATGCAAAAGGCGGGCTTCGGTCCGCCTTTTTGTATTATCAGTAAAATACAATTTATCCAACATTAGGAGTAACCGTAAATTGACAAATCTATTTCACAGATAATTTTGACAAAAACCCTTTTTACGTGCTATTTAACAGTATATGATCCCTTCCGTCTAAAGATTATTTCGAAATAAGTGAATATGCTGTTGTAATTGTCAGGACAAACATTATTTTTACAGTCTTATTATTCTATAACAAACCTAACTTAATGAAAAAATTTCTACTGCCCTTCCTGGGAGGCTTGCTACTGCTTTGCAGTCAGGTGTACGCTCAGAGCAGAGAGGTGACCGGGACGGTTACTTCCAAAGACGACGGGTCATTTTTACCCGGAGTTTCTATCAGGGTCGCCGGTACCAACACCGGAACGCTTACCAATGACAAAGGCGAATACAGCATTAATGCGCGCCCGGGTCAATCCCTTATTTTCTCGTTCGTCGGTTTTCTGAATCAGGAGTTGAAAGCTCCGGCTTCCGGTAATCTCGATGTTGTGTTGACATTGGACGAACTTGCATTGAATGAAGTCGTGATCACAGCGGGTGGTCTTACCGCCCAGCGACGCGAGCTGGGAAACCAGTCAACTACGGTAAAAGCGCAGGACATTGTACAGGGCAAGCCGATCAGTGTCGCAGCCAGCTTGGCGGGCCGAGTACCTGGTTTACTTGTAATGGGTGTAAGCTCCGGCGTCAATCCGAATTACCGTTTGGTACTTCGCGGTAACCGCTCGCTAACTGGTAACAACCAGGCGCTGGTTGTAATCGACAACATTATCTCAACCAATGACATTCTTGGAAACTTGAATCCGGAAGACATTGAAGATATCCAGGTTTTGAATGGTGCAGGTGCAGCCGCATTATACGGTTCTGACGCTTCCAACGGTGCACTTATTGTTACTACTAAGAAAGGTAAGTCGGGTGTGACGCAGTTCCGTGTTTCAAACACAACAACAATTGAGAAAGTAAGTTTTCTCCCTCAGCTTCAGAGAGGTTTTGGTTCAGGAACTACGCCGGACGATGTACCAAGCTACACGCCTTACGAAAACCAGCAATATGGCCCGGCGTTTGACGGATCAATGGTTGAGATTGGTAAACCTTTGCAGGATGGATCTATTCAGACTGTCCCCTACTCTGCACAAAATTTCCGCGAGGATTTCTGGAATACGGGCGTAGCAAACCAGACGGACCTTAGTGTTACTTCCGGAGACGAAAAAGGTACATTCTACCTTTCAGCACAGTATTTTGATCAAAAATCTACTGTACCTTACGATGCTTACAAAAGGTACAGCGTGAGGGCGAACATTGTTCGTCACATCTATAAAAACCTGACAGCTTCGTTCAACACGAACTTCATTGCCAACCGTACCAATCAAAGCAGCGCGACAGGCGGAGCTTACCAAAACCTGCTGATGTCACCATCGCACGTGGACGTAACGAAGTATGAAGACTGGCAGAATAATCCCTTCGCCAACCCGAACGGGTATTTCAACGAATATTTCCAGAATCCATATTTCACATTATCGAACAACCGTTGGGACGCACGTAATGATTATTTGCAGGGAAATATGGAGTTGAAGTGGAATCCGATTCAACCTTTGACCTTCACATACCGTGTCGGGATGAGCGGCCGCAACCTTTCTGGAAAGGTGTATACAGGTAAATTCACTTATTCAGATTACACCAAAGGCATTTCGGGAAGTTCTAAAACGGACATTCCAGGTTCAGTTGTAGATTACGCGGGTTATACAACCCAGCTTGTCAACGACTTTCTTGCTGAATTCAAAACCAACCTTACTCCTTCTTTCAACCTGAATGTGGCGGTTGGAACCACTGTTCGTGAAAACGCAACGAAAGCAATTGGTATTAATGCAAACGGACTTGTAATCGACGGGCTTTACAATGTTGGAAACAGCCTTAACAACCCCGGTGCAAACGAAGGAAGTTACAAAGCGCGTCAGATTGGTGTTTACGGAGAAGCCCGGCTTGGGTTCAAGGAATTCCTTTACCTGCACGTAACAGCAAGGAATGACTGGCGTTCGATTCTTGCAAAAGAAAACAGATCGTTCTTCTATCCGTCTGCTGACATTTCCTTCATTGCCAGCGATGCTATACCTGCCCTGAAAAACTCGGACTTTCTTGAAAGTTTGAAAATCCGGGGAGGCTATTCGCAGGTCGGACAGGTTAACCTTGCAAACACAGGCGCATTTGGCCCCATTCCATTGAGTAATCTGGGCGCCTATGCATTGAGCAGCACCTTCTCGCAAGGCAGCAATTACCCTTATTCAAGCGGTGCCGGTTTTACATTGGACAACACCCTTGTTTCGGCTAATTTGAAACCAGAGATTACAACAGGTGTTGAAGCAGGAATTGATTTTGAGTTCCGCCCCTGGGATATTGGTGGTGGTGTAACCTATTATAAAACCAATACAGTTGATCAGACTATCACGGTTTTGATCCCGAACTCTACGGGTTACAACTCATTGAGAACAAACATTGGTGAGGTGGAAAACAAAGGGATTGAAGCTACCCTGCGCATCACTCCGATCAAAGCTGATAACGGACTTGAAGTTTCACTTGGTGCCAACTACACTTATAACAGCAACAAGGTGATTTCACTGTCAGATCAATCGAACGAACTGAGCTTGTCAACTTCCGGAACTGCTGCACGTGTACTCGCAAAAGTAGGCTCTCCTTTTCCTCTGCTTCAGGTCACCAAATACAACCGTGATCCTGAGGGCAGAATCGTCGTTGATCCTAAAACAGGGTATCCCTCGACAAATGGTTCGTTCCATGATGTAGGCATTACCAACCCGCCGCATATCCTGGGTTTGAATGGATCTATTGAATTCAAAAAAAGTTTGAGATTCAATATATTGTTTGAGTACCGCAATGGACATTATATCTACAACGCGATCTCAACAGGCTATGATTTCTCCGGGGCCGGTATCCGTACAGCCTGGTTCAACAGAGATCGCTTTGTTATTCCAAATTCTTCATACATGAATGCAGAAGGAGATTATGTAGCAAATACCAACATTGCAGTGAGAAGCGGCGGTGCTGATTTCTGGACTGATGGAACGAGAAATACCAACATCGGCGAAAACTACGCCAACTCAGCAGGTTTCTGGAAGTTGCGCGAAGCATCGGTGAGCTATGAAATTCCTTCATCTATCCTGTCTGCAACGAAAGTTATCAAAGGAGCAAACATCAGTGTTCAGGGAAGAAACCTGTTCATCTGGGTTCCTAAGTCAAACCTTTACACTGACCCTGAGTATAGCGCGAATGGTGCTGATAGCAATGCGGTAGGATTTACAACACTTGGACAAACTCCTCCTGCACGGTATTTCGGAGGCACATTATCATTAACATTCTAATTCAAACTAATAATGAAAAGATATAACATCAGTTGGATGCTGGCGCTGCTTATTACGGCCCTGTCATCTTGTAGTGATTATCTCGATATCAATACAAACCCTAACAGTGCAACAGAGGCGGATGCATTGCTAGTACTGCCACAGGCGATCGTAGCATCTGCTGCGGTGAGCAACCAGTTTAATAACTACGGCCTGCATTTTGGAGGCTATATGGCCAACGCCGGCGGCTTTTCAGGTTTTGGTAACCTGTTTAACTATCAGTTGGTGCCGGGAGATTACAATGGGCTTTGGGTAAATACTTACGACAATTTGAACGATTATAAATATGTACTCGACCAGACCCAGGGCCAAGATGAACTGGCTTATGCAAATGCGGCAGCGAGAATTATGACTGCATTGAACTATCAGAAGCTGGTTGACGCATTCGGTGACGTACCATACACAGAAGCATTGAAAAACAATGCAAACCTGACACCCAAGTACGACGACGCAGCTACAATCTACCAGGACCTGGTAGTGAAACTGGATTCTGCTATTACGATTATTGACGGTGCTGAATTTCCAAAATCGCTGAACTCCTCGTCTGACCCAATGTTTGGCGGCGATATGAACAACTGGAAGAAGCTTGCAAATACTTTAAAACTGAAAATGCTAATCCGCGTTTCAGGTGTTGCTGCACTGTCTTCCTTCGTTACTACGAACTTCGCGGCACTGGACAAAGAGCTGGGATTTCTTACTGACGACGCGATTGTAAACCCTGGTTACGTAAAAGACAGACCGAATCCAAGATGGAATTCATGGGGTTATTTTACTACCGGTGAGCTTTCGAACACCTCACGTATTCCTACCGAATTTGCTTATGGTTTTTATAAAGGCCAGAAACTCACTGACAACGGCAGAGGTTCCGTAATCTATAAGAACTTTGCAACAGGTACTCCTGTCAATCAACTTGGCGACGAAGTAGATGCACCAACGATCGTCACCAATTATTCTACCTGGTATACGGGAACATATAGCAGCGCGACCAGCATCAGCAATGCATTGGGTGTTTTGAAAGGGCCTAGCCAGGGCCAGGTGATCATGCTACTTGCAGAATCTGAATTTCTTCAGGCAGAGGCTAAGTTGAAAGCGTTCATCCCGGGAGACTACACTGCAAACTTTGATGCGGGTATCACAGCTTCATATCGTTACTTGTATAAAGATGTGACTAACCTTGTATCATCGACGAAGGATGTTGCTGCTGACGTGGCTGCCTACAAAGCAGATAACCCGGAAAGCTATCTTGTCAACATCAAGCTGGCTACTACACCTGCACAACGGCTGGAAGCGATCATTACGCAAAAGTGGATTGCAGTCAATATGATCAACTCGGAAGAGGGCTACAACGAATTCAGGAGAACCGGCTACCCGGCAACTTCGCCAACCGGTAACGGATTTCAGAACATCGCTTCTCTGCTGTCTACCTCAACGCGCGCTGACAAGCTTCCTTCAAGGATTTTGTATCCATCTTCGGAGCAATCGTATAACGCTGGCAATTACAGAACGATCAATCAATTCACTGACCTTATTTTCTGGGATCCTAATTAATTAGCAATATGAAATTTTCAATAAAAATAGCCAGTCTGGTCCTGATAGCGGCGGCGTTTTCCTCCTGCTTGAAGGATGATATTACATTGGATCCGGACAAATCGACCAATGTGGTGGAATTCAAAAATCCGTCGAGTTTTGTGTCCCCCAGCGGAAGTACATATTCTCTGTATACCAGGGCATTTGATCTCGCCGACGAAAGTGAGTATCCGATCACTGTTAGTTATTCGGGTGCAGATGTTGCGCCTAATGATATAACCGTAAACCTTGGAATAGATACATCAGCACTTAGTCAATATAACGAGGAGCAGCACACCGAGTATGATCTAATTGAGCCAGCCGTTTATACAATGCCGACCTCTGTTGTGATCCCGAAAGGCCAGCGCACAGCTACTGTGACATTGAAAGTGATGCCCAACAAATTTGATTTCGAAAAGAGCTACGTGCTGCCGATTCAAATTCAGTCTGTGTCTTCCGGCGTAGTTAGCGGTAATTTTGGGACCATTCTTTTGAGTGTAAATGCTAAGAACAAGTATGACGGAGTTTACACTGTCACTAGCAAAATGGTAGACTATACCAATCCTGCATTTATCAGTATGTCGGAGCATGGAGATGCGCTTGAATATACTTTGGAGACTATTTCTGCTACTGAGTGTGTTGTAGTGGATTACATCTACTGGGGTTCTCCATTCATCCCGTTTTGGACTGGAACAGGCGTGAGCGGATATGGTTCTTTCGCGCCGGTTGTGAAGTTTGATCCTGCGACTGATAAAATAGTAAGTGTTTCTAATTACTATGGACAACCTGCCGGGAATACGAGGTCAGGTCAGCTTGATCCTACGGGCAAAAACGTATACGATGCGGCTGCTAAAAAAATAGAAATCAGTTATCGGATGATCCAGCCTAGCACGGTAGCTGCTCCGCCTCACATTCGCGCCAGCTGGGTAGATACATGGACGTTTAAAGCGCCAAGATAATTTTAACTTCCTCAAGTAATTTTTAAAAGCCGGCCAATTGGTCGGCTTTTATTATATTACAGCTCCTATTCTCTTATCTACCTTTCAATCAATCGTATAAACTATGAAAACGTATCTTACGGTCTTTCGGATTTTGTCAATGATCTTACTTGTGGGACTGATTGCTGTGCTGGTCTTGTTTCGGATCCAGAATTGGGAAATCAGTCCGGTCTTCTATGGAGTGACGGGATTTCTATTGATGTCAGTGATTATCGACAGCCTTAGAAACCGATAGGCAAATCCCGCTCAGGATCGTCTGTTTGACATATTTGCTTAACTTTGAAAAAACCGACCGAACAATAAAGTAATGGAATTCCTCAAAAGCCAGCGCCTCAACAATCTTAAATATGAAATTCGTGGCGCTACTTACCAAAAAGCGCTGGAGCTTGAAAGTCAGGGTTATAAAATACATAATCTGAATATCGGCAACCCCGCGCCTTTTGGTTTCGATTCACCCGACGAGATCGTACACGATATCATCATGAATATGCGCAATGCGCAGGGTTATTCGGACTCGAGAGGACTTTTTGCCGCGAGAAAAGCGGTGATGCATTACACACAAACGATCGGTATTCAGGATGTGGAGATCAATGATATCTTCATTGGAAACGGCGTAAGTGAGCTGATCCTGCTTTCAATGCAGGCGCTGCTCAATCCGGGAGACGAAATCCTTGTCCCTTCGCCAGATTACCCGCTCTGGACCGCGTCAATCGCTTTGAGCGGCGGTACTCCCGTGCACTATGTGTGCGACGAAGCCGCTGACTGGAATCCGGATCTGGACGATCTTGAAAAGAAAATCACTTCCCGTACCAAAGGAATTGTTTTAATAAACCCAAATAACCCTACCGGCGCGGTATACGAAAAAGACGTATTGATACGCATTGCCAAAATCGCCGAGGAGCACGGTCTTATCATATTCTCTGACGAGATTTATGATAAGATACTTTACGATGGGGCCGTACATTACCCAATGGGCTCACTCGTGACCGACACTTTGTGCGTAAGCTACGGCGGGCTTTCCAAAAACTACCGCTCGGCTGGTTTTCGTGGCGGCTGGATGATTCTGAGCGGCGCGAAACACAAAGCAAAATCTTATTCAGAAGGTTTGCTGTTGCTGGCCAGCATGCGGCTTTGTGCCAATGTACCCACACAATATGCGATCCAAACTGCATTAGGGGGTTATCAGAGTGTCAAAGAGCTGGTTGCTCCTACCGGGCGTTTGTACAAGCAAATGAATCTGATCTACGACCGGCTCGTTTCCATTCCAGGTATTTCCTGCGTGAAACCGAAAGGTTCGCTGTATGTTTTTCCAAAAATTGATCTGAAAAAATTCGGTCTTAAAAACGATGAGAAGTTCGTTTACGACCTGCTGAGCGACCAGAAAGTATTGGTAGTGGCCGGGACCGGGTTCAACTACATTTCAGACGATCATTTCCGCATCGTTTTTCTGCCAACTGTCGACGAGCTGAACCAGGCGGCAGATAAGCTGGAATTCTTCCTTGAAAACCGACGGGTATTGTCGACGCGCACCGTAGAAGATATGATCGTTTAGCGGCTATGCAGGACTCTACGATTCAGGAAGCGAAAAAGCAGAAACTGTTTCTCGTGCTTTGCGGCATATTCCTGACCAACGCATTGATCGCAGAAATAACCGGCGGCAAAATCTTTTCGGTAGAAGGATTGTTGGGAATTCCGCCAGCGAATCTGCTCATAGGCGGTCAGCGGCTGGATTTCAATATGACCGCAGGCGTTGTAAACTGGCCGGTCGTATTTATCACTTCGGATATTATCAATGAGTATTTCGGCAAAAAAGGGGTCAAAAGAATATCCTACCTTACAGCCGCGCTGATCGTTTACACTTTCATCACCATATTCGCCGCTACCAAGCTTCCACCGGCACAATTCTGGCTGGATCTGAACAATACCGATTCTTTGGGTAATGTGTTCAATATCAATGACGCATTTGCCAAAATTTTCAATCAGGGGCTCGGGATTATGATCGGCTCGATCACCGCATTTTTACTTGGGCAGCTATTGGATGTATTTGTTTTCAGCTGGCTGCGCAGGAAAACGGGTAACCGTTTCATCTGGCTCAGGGCAACAGGCTCGACGATGTTTTCGCAGCTGGTCGACAGCTTTATCGTGATCACAATTGCTTTTTATGTGTTCGGCAACTGGGACTTGAAGCAGGTATTTTCGGTGGGTTCTATCAATTATTTATACAAAGCGGCAGTCGCAATATTACTGACACCAGTATTGTACATTGCTCATTATCTTATTGATAATTATCTAGGCAAAGAATATGCGGAAGAATTATCGCACCGCGCAGCCCACGAATAGAGACCTTTATTTACCCGAAATCTGACGGGACATATTATCCAGAATAATAGCAGTAGCAATGCCGGCATTCAGCGATTCGGCCTCTCCTATTCTTGGAATTGTGATTTTGGCGGTAACAAATTTCTCAACTTCCGGGCTGATTCCATTCGATTCATTTCCCATAATTATAAAACCGCCGGTTGCAGGAAACTGGAATTCGTAAAGTGACTCTCCGCCTAAAAAAGCGCCTGCCACAGATTTCCCGGCAGCCTGATCGGCAAGGTAAGTGGTGAGGTCGGTGTAAAAATGCTGGACGCGGGTAAATGAACCTTTGCTCGCGGCGATTACTTTGGGGTTGTAGAAATCGGTGGTATCTTCTGAACAAACGATCTTTTGAATGCCGTACCAATCTGCCACCCTGACGATCGTACCGAGGTTTCCAGGGTCGCGGATATCGTCCAGAACCAATACAAATTCAGGTTCCTGGTAAGACAAAAATTCGTTTTCCTTCGTTCTAGCAACTGCCAGACAAGAATCGTTGGTTTGAAATGAACCCAATCCTTCCAGTTCCTGTGCAGTTACCGTTTCTGCTTCGGCGCTATTGCGGGATAAAATAGTTGAGTATTTTTGCTGAAATTCCTGTGTCGCCAATACAAACTCAATTTCATAGTCAGAATCCAGCAGCTCTAAAACACTTTTGGCGCCCTCGACGATAAAAGCTTGACTCAACTGCCTGTATTTCTTTACTTTAAGCGAGTTTATATACTTAATACGATTTTTTGAAAGCATTGAATATCAATTGTAGGGTTACATACAGCTTGCTCATTTTCCTTGTTTTCACAGGATTGTTGTCCTGCGCACCTAAGTCCTCCCCAAACAAAGATTATTACCTGGGTACTTCTTCCATCAAAGGCAACCGCATTGTGAACGATGCGGAACTGGACGGGTTGATTCCTCAAAAACCAAACCGGAGATTACTCGGGCTCCCTGTTTTTCCTTACGTCGGCCTCTACCGCTTCGGCGAGATTTTCTATAACCGCGAAGAAAGGCAGCGCAAGGTGATCGAGGTGACGCAAAATTATCAGAAAGAATCCCGTATCCACGAAAACGACCCCAAAAAGCTGGGCAAAATTCAGCGCCGCTATGCCAAAAAACTCGAAAAAGCGCAGGTAAGAGCCACACAAGGCAACTTCTGGATGCGGGTTCTGGGCGAAATGCCTGTTTATTATCAGCTGGACGAAGTGGTTCAAAATGCAGAAAAGATGCAGCGGTACCTGTATAACAATGGATTTTTTGAGGCAAAAGTCGGTTTCAAACCGGATACCATTTTCAACCGGATCCGGGTTAATTATCTCGTCACGGAAAATAAGCCGACCATTATCCGTGACGTATACTACCAGGTAAAAAACTACTTCGCCGATAGTATTATTACTGCAAATTCGAAAACCGCCACATTGATCGGAAAGAAAAGGTATGATGGAGACGCGTTTGAGGAAGAGCGTATCCGGATCGAAACCTTGCTCCGGAACCAGGGTTACATGGGGTTTTCGAGGCAAAATGTCTCGTATCTGGTCAACGATACGATTACCAATGCATTGACAGACAGCAGCTTCAAGTCAGTTGATGTCAATGTAAATGTTGAAATGCCCGTCAAAGACAACAAGGGTGTGCGGTACAAGATCAATTCGGTTCAATTTGAAGTATTGCCGCCTGTGGGCATTCCTGATTCACTTTTTGCACGAGATACCAGCACTTTTAATGGTATCCGGTATTCTTTTGTGGATAAAAAGTTCTCAAGAAAAATCCTTGATAGCAAGATCCAGGTCAGGCCAGGAGATTATTACAGTCAGGATAAAGAGCGCGGAACCCAGCAGCAACTATCCCTAACCGACCAGTTTGACTTTGTGAATTACAGTTATACACTCGATTCTTCCGGGGCGGGTATCAATAGTTATTTCAAAGTGATCCCGCTTGAAAAATACCAGATCTCCACGGATGTCGGATTGAATGTAATACAGCTGCAAGGCGCCCCTGGACCGTTTGCAAGTTTGTCTTACAAGATCCGGAATGTGTTCAACGGACTCGAAAACTTTGAAGCCAACCTCCGCGGAGGTATTGAGCTGGTACCCGGCTTTTTAGGAGATCAGGATATTTATCGGAGTGAAGAAATTGGTTTGAATACCTCTTTGATATTCCCCAGGCTGCTCACTCCTGGCAATTTTTTACAGCGCCGCACAGCTAAATATAATCCGCGGACGCAAGTCGGGGTGGGTTACAATTATGTCAACCGGCCGGAATATACTCGGACCAATCTGAAAATGGCGATGACCTATTCCTGGCAACCTACGAGTAAAACGCTATTCAATGTTTCCCTTGTTGATCTTAATATTTTGAACACACAAAATATCCGCCCGGATTTTCAAGATCTGCTCAAATTTTTGTCCGATTCGCTGGGTAATAACTTGGGAAACAGCTTCAACAAATCGTTCGTATCTGACATTAACGTCAATTTTGTATACAACACAAATGCACTGATCGGTCCGCAGAAAAAGGCCAGCTATTTCAGGGTTGCATTGGAATCGGGAGGGACCTCGCTGAATATACTGCCAAGGCAGCAAGAGCTGATTAACAGTGTTTTTAAAGACTTGCAATTTTATAAATACCTGCGCTGGAATGCAGATTACCGCCGCTATTGGCCTGTTGGGAAGAAGTCAGCATTTGTTGCAAGGGTCAATAGCGGGATGATTTACAGCTACGGAGACACAAAAGTGCCGCCTTATGAAAAATACTTTTTTGCAGGCGGCTCAAACAGTTTACGCGCCTGGCTACCACGCAGGCTGGGTCCGGGCTCTTCGCCTCCCCGGAAAACTTTCAACAATCTTACGATTGAATCGCCCGGTGAATTCCTGCTCGAAGGTAATTTAGAATGGCGCGGATACCTTGCTAATTTCTTCGGCGATCTCAACTATGCACTTTTCCTGGATGCCGGGAATGTGTGGAATTTAAGCAGTACCTCGGACGTGTCCCAGAGATCCCCGACTACAAGTTTCGTGCGTCAAATTGCAGTAGGTACCGGATTTGGCATCAGGTATGATCTCTCCTTTTTCATTCTGCGATTTGACTTTGGTGTCAAAGTCTACGATCCTGCTGTACAGAAGTTTGTGCTGGACGAACTCCAATTTAAAAGGCTATTCGACAGATCCCAATCCAATTTCTTAAATATCAATCTGGGTGTAGGTTACCCTTTCTGATTTTGGTTTGAGCGGTTCGTTTCCATGACAGTTTGTCAGTTTTTCTTCGATTTCTTCCTATATTTGTATTCTTTCGGTGTATTCAAAATGAACCCGAAATTGATCAAAGCTGCATTAACGCAGCAATTTTAAGTGCCTAAGAATCCTTCCGATGGAGCAGAAAATTGTCAGTTCACTAAAGATATTGACCGACGCAGATAAAGAGGCGTGTGAGACCGTGCGTGTTTCGGAAAACGAGCCTGCGATCGGCAAAAAGAGGCTTTTTATAGAAAGTTACGGCTGTCAGATGAATTTTTCAGACAGCGAAATTGTGGCCTCCGTCATGCGCGATGCAGGCTACGCGACTACTTCCGATGAGCAGAATGCAGATG
The DNA here is from genome assembly GCF_021390335.1 of Dyadobacter sp. CY343. Lineage (GTDB taxonomy): Bacteria > Bacteroidota > Bacteroidia > Cytophagales > Spirosomataceae > Dyadobacter. Next base: position 451,102 of record NZ_JAJUXK010000004.1, read on the forward strand.
TCATATTTTTGAATACCTGCGCGATCCGCGATAATGCGGAGCAGAAAGTACGGAACAGGTTGAGGCATTTGAATTTCTTGAAACTGAAAAAGCCGGGCATGCTGATCGGTGTCCTGGGCTGTATGGCGGAAAGGCTCAAAACACAGCTGCTGGAAGAAGAACAAATGGTTGATATCGTGACCGGCCCGGATGCTTACCGCGATCTGCCCAGACTGGTACAGGAAGCTGAAACCGGCCAAAAAGGCGTGAATGTATTTCTTTCCCGCGAAGAGACTTACGCGGACATTTCTCCGATCAGGCTGAATTCCAATGGCGTGACGGCGCTGGTTTCGATCATGCGCGGCTGCGACAATATGTGCAGCTTTTGCGTGGTACCGCTTACCCGCGGCCGGGAACGCAGCCGCGACCCGCATTCAATCGTAAAAGAATCCCGTGACCTTTTTGAACGCGGCTACCGGGAAGTGACCCTGCTGGGACAGAATGTGGATAGCTACAAATGGGAGAATAAAGTAAATTTTGCGCAGCTCCTGGAAATGGTCGCGCTGATTGACCCCGACCTGCGTGTGCGGTTCAGTACCTCGCACCCGAAAGATATTACTGACGAGGTTTTATATACCATTAAAAAATACGACAACATTTGCAACTACATCCATTTGCCTGCGCAGAGTGGCAATAGCAGGGTTTTGGAAATGATGAACCGGACTTACAACCGCGAATGGTACCTGGAAAGAATAGATAGCATTCGCCGGATCATCGGCGAGGATTGTGGTATTTCCCACGATCTGATCTCCGGTTTTTGCTCGGAAACAGAAGAAGAGCACCAGGATTCGATCTCGCTGCTGGAATATGTGCGCTTCGATTTCGGCTATATGTTCTCTTATTCGGAGCGGCCGGGTACACTGGCTGCGAAGAAATATGCAGATGATATTCCGGCGGATGTGAAGCAGCGGAGACTGGCGGAGATCATTGAAGTGCAGCAAAGGATTTCACTCGAAAGAAATCAACGATTGATCGGTACCGTGCAAAAAGTGCTGGTTGAGGGGACTTCGAAACGTTCTGAAAATGATTTTTCAGGAAGAATGGACCAGAATAAGCGGGTCATTTTTCCGCGCGAACATTATAAAATAGGTGATTACGTAAACGTACTGATCACGGAATGCACGGCAGCAACTCTTAAAGGAAAAGCATTGACAGAGGTTGAGGCTATTTTTTAAACCCTTAAACAGCTAAAAGCAGCGGCTGGTAGGATATCGCTATTTGAATGAACTCAACTGAAATACAAGCTATAAAGAACCGTTTCGGGATCATCGGAACTGCCCCCGGCCTCAACCACGCGATCAACGTGGCAGTGCAGGTAGCGGCAACGGACCTTACCGTGCTGATCACCGGCGAAAGCGGAAGTGGAAAGGAGTCATTTTCAAAAATCATACATAGTCTAAGCTCCCGCAAACACGGCCCATTCATCGCGATCAACTGCGGGGCTATTCCCGAAGGAACGATCGATTCGGAGTTGTTCGGTCACGAAAAAGGCGCATTTACCGGCGCACTTGATGCACGAAAAGGCTATTTTGAAACCACCAACTCCGGCACTATTTTTCTCGATGAAGTAGGTGAAATGCCGATCGGGACTCAATCCAGGCTCCTTAGGGTTTTAGAAAATGGTGAATATATCCGGGTGGGTTCTTCGAAGGTATTGAAAACGAATGTGCGTGTGGTTGCTGCGACGAATGTGAATCTCCTCGACGCGGTAAACCATGGAAAATTCAGGGAAGATTTATATTACCGGTTAAATACAGTACCTATTTACGTACCGCCGCTGCGCGATCGTGGAGAAGATATATTGCTGCTTTTCAGGAAGTTTACCAATGATTTTTCTGAAAGATACAGAACAAAGCCCGTGCGCCTCGACGGGGATTCGAAGGATGTATTGCTTCAATATGCATTTCCCGGAAATATCAGGCAGCTGAAAAACATCGCCGAGCAGATCACTATTCTGGAAACGGATAAGGAGTTGCCGATCAGTGTTGACACTTTGAACCACTACCTCAACCCGGTGCAGCCCGCGAGCCGGAAAGCGCTGGTCACATTGCGCAATGGAGAAGATTCTGCGAGCTCATTCTCGGAAAGGGAGTTACTGTATAAAGTGCTTTTCGATATGCGGCGGGATATGACCGAATTGAAAAAACTGGTCAGAAATGTGCTTGAAAATGAAAAATACGGCGGAGATATATTGAAAGATCACCAGGAACTATTCAGCTCGATCAATAATGCTGAGCCTCCGATGAATAACCCGACGATCGAACCTTCGCGGCTACTATCGCCCCCGCCTTCGAGAATGGTGGATTTGGACAGATATTCAGACGAGCGAAGTGAAATTGAAGATGTGGTGCACGTTTCGGCCGAGGAAGAATCGCTTTCATTGGAAGACAAAGAGAAAGAAATGATCATTAAGGCTTTGCGTAAAAATAATAACAAACGAAAGTATGCTGCGAATGCATTGGGCATTTCCGAAAGGACGTTATACAGAAAAATCAAGCAGTATGATATTGAAGAATAAAGTGGCTAAATGGGCTGATTATTTGAGTGACGTGCGTTTTAAGAAGTTTCTGATCATTTTACTGGTGCTGCACAGCTCGTTTTTTCTGTCAGGATGTGGCGTATATTCCTTCACAGGAACTAACCTCTCTCCGGATATCAAGACTTTCAGCGTGCTGAACTTTACCATGGGAACTGCGGGCGGGCCTTCGGATCTGCCGCAACGTTTGACAGAAGACCTGAAAGAATATTTTCAACGCAATACAAGTTTGACAAGTCAGCCGGGCGGTGGCGACCTGGTGCTTGAAGGTTCAGTTACCGGCTATGATGTGTTACCGGCTGCTCCTACTGCGAATGACCAGGCCGGACTTAACAGGCTGAATGTGACGATACAGGTTCGCTACACAAATGCAAAAGATGAAACCAAGAATTTTGACCAGTCTTTTACTTACTACGCGGATTTCCCTCAGGATCAAACGCTGAACCAGAATGAAGCGCGTCTTTTACCTACAATCCGTGAAAACCTGGTGCAGCAGATTTTCAATAAATCGGCTGCTGACTGGTAGTTGACCGCCGATTTTACTTAATTTCATCGCTTGAATCTAACTGAATAGCCGGGTATGGCAATTATTGAAAAGGAATCCTTCAACCGGCTTGTAAAACAACCTGCGCTTACGGGAAGTGAACTGATTGACGAACTTGAAGCTACGATCAAGACATTTCCTTACTTCCAGATCGCGCATTCACTGCTTGCAAAAGCGTCGGTAGGATCCGAAAAACTGGATGAAACCCGACCAAGAGCGGCGGTTTATGCACTAAGCAGAATTGCTCTTCAGCAATTGATTGAAAACAATACAGACCGCATTGAAACTGTTGCCGAAACGGCAGAAACAGAGCCGGTTGCGGAAACCATCGAGCCGCAAAACGGCGAAGATATCCTGATCAGCGACGTGGATCAGCAGGTTACCACACTCGCTTCCCAGAAATCGGAAGAACAAAAGCGGCAGCAGCTGATCATTCAGGGTTTTATGAAGAAAAACCCAAGGATCAATCGCCAGGACAACAATCTTGATCCGGTGGAGGTTGATCTGACCGGGCGGGTCGCCGAATCGTGGGAAGGAAGTATTGAGACCGAAGCATTTGCAAAAATTTTAGTCCGCCAGGGCAAAATCGAGAAAGCAATCGATATCTATCAGAAATTGATCTTGAAAAAACCGGAAAAAAGGAATTACTTTGCGAAAAAATTAAGCGAATTATATCACGCAAGTTGAGTTAATAAAGAGCGAAAGAATCATCAATCAATTTGCTCCTACATTAATTCAATCATTCAGTCATTCAATCATTAATTAAATAAAGCATGTATTTGGGTTTGATTATTCTCGTGGCGATCGTCGCAGTTTTATTGATTCTGGTAGTATTGGTTCAAAACTCAAAAGGCGGCGGACTTTCAAGTGAGTTTGCCGGTGCTGGCACTACACAAATGTTCGGTGTAAAGAAAACGACCGATTTATTGGAGCAAATCACCTGGGGACTTGCAAGTACTATTATCCTGATCTCGCTGGCTTCTTATATTATGGTAGGCGGCGACGACAATGGAGGCGGAATTAAAAGTGTCAATGTAGACAGAGCACAAAATGCGGTGGTACCTGGCGGCAATATTGCTCCGGCACCGGCACCTGCTGCTGGTCAGCAAGCGGCTCCGGCAGCAACTACACCAGCTGCCCCTGCGGATACTACGAAGTAAGAGATACTTAGTCAAAAAAGAGGTCACGATTTATATTGTGACCTCTTTTCGTTTGTATAAGCTAAGATCAGGCGATATTGATTTCTTTTAAAACCAGCTTTTTAGCAACCGGAAGCAGCGTTTCGTGCAGCGGATAATCGTATTTGGATTCAATAATGTAGGTGGCAGGATTGGGAAGCGACTTATCCTTTTTGGTAAGATCGACCTTGATCTGTGAAACTGTGTAACCTAATCCGATCCGCAGAGTTTCCAAAAACCTGGTATTCAGTATCCGCTCCTTCATTTCATCAAACAAAGCAACCTGATATTGAAATACACTCACCAGAGGCTGGAAAGCATGTAAAAATAGCAGGTACCCTTCCTGCAAGCGCAAAGGCACAATACCAACAGGCGAGATCGTCAGATTTTCCGCTACTTCCGAAAAACGCTCGGTACCCTGACCGATGGATTTCTCAAACCTGGGGATTGCAAAGTCAAGTATGTAATTCAGCTCTTCCATATACGGGTCGTCCTGGTGCGTTTCCTCGTACTGCAACTGCCAGCTTTGGAGGTCAATGCCCGTCAGGTTTTTCGGAAACGAAGTTTTAATCCGCATTTTGCTGGCACGTATATCGTTGCAGATATCAAAGTGAACACGCAGCTCGGGCAGGTGCGGATGCAGGCGGTGAAGGTCAAACTCTTTATTAATATGCTGCAAATACGCCATCAATACGTACTTTTTGTATTCAAAATCAAAAACCCCCTCGGTCAGCCAGTCTCTTTGCAGATTTGTCATAAGGTTCTAAAATTGATGCCGATAAAATTTAGTCATTTTGAAAACGCGAAGCAATTTTTTCGATGTACTGACAACTGAATAGCATTATAATCATATTGCCGCGAGGTTAGGTACAAATTTGTCACACTGCCCGGAAAAAATGTCAGAGCTCGGCCTGCTGGCATAGATTGTGCTTACTGGTTACCAGTCAAGACAATTACTGACAATCAAAAAACAAACGTTTAATATTTATGTCAACTTTAGCAGAAATACAAGTGAACGTACAACCTCTGGCTGACCGTGTTCTTGTAGAACCAGCCCCAGCCGAAGAAAAAACTGCATTTGGTATCATTATCCCTGATACTGCAAAAGAAAAGCCACAACGCGGAACAGTAGTTGCGGTTGGTCCAGGTAAAAAAGATGAGCCTCTTACAGTGAAAGTGGGTGATACCGTTTTGTATGGTAAATACTCCGGTACTGAGTTAGCATATGAAGGAAAAGATATCCTGATTATGCGCGAATCAGACATTTACGCCATTATTGGTTAATTGTCTGACAATTAATATTCATTAAGTTTCTCTAAAAGTTATTTCAAATTATTAACTGTTATGTCTAAGAAAATATTTTTTGACACAGAAGCACGCGACAAGATCAAGAAGGGCGTGGACACATTGGCTGACGCCGTAAAAGTTACATTGGGACCCCGCGGTCGTAACGTTGTAATTGACAAAAAATTCGGTTCTCCAAGCATCACCAAAGATGGTGTTACTGTTGCAAAAGAAATTGACCTGAAAGATCCTATCGAAAACATGGGAGCTCAGTTGGTGAAGGAAGTTGCTTCTAAAACTGCTGACTCTGCGGGTGACGGTACTACAACTGCAACTGTTCTGGCACAAGCGATCTACTCGATCGGTGTTAAAAACGTAGCAGCTGGCGCTAACCCAATGGATTTGAAACGTGGTATTGACAAAGCTGTTCAAATCATCGTTAGAGATCTTGAAGCACAGAAAAAACCAATCACAACTTCAAAAGAGATCGCTCAGGTTGCTACAATCTCAGCAAATCACGACGAAGAGATCGGTCAGATGATCGCTGAGGCGATGGAGAAAGTGGGTAAAGAAGGTGTGATCACTGTGGAAGAAGCGCGTGGTACTGAAACGGAAGTTAAAACCGTAGAAGGTATGCAGTTTGACCGTGGTTACCTGTCTCCATATTTTGTAACTAATACAGAGAAAATGGAAGCTGATTTAGAGCGTCCATATATCCTGATTTCTGAGAAAAAAGTTTCTTCCATGAAAGAGCTTCTTCCTGTATTGGAAGCAGTAGCTCAAACTGGTCGTCCTTTGCTTATTTTGGCAGAAGATGTTGACGGAGAAGCACTTGCAACATTGGTAGTAAATAAAATCCGCGGTGCATTGAAAGTAGCTGCTGTTAAAGCTCCTGGTTTCGGTGACCGTCGTAAAGCAATGCTTGAAGATATCGCAGTAATCACCGGCGGTCAGGTTATCAGCGAAGAGCGCGGTTTCAAATTGGAAAACGTTACTTTGGATTACCTGGGTACTTGCGAAAAAGCGATTATCGACAAAGACAATACAACTTTGGTAAATGGTGCAGGTAACTCTGAGGATATTCAGGGCCGTGTAAACCAAATCAAAGCGCAGATCGAAAATACCACTTCGGATTACGATCGCGAAAAACTTCAGGAACGTCTGGCTAAATTGTCAGGTGGTGTAGCTATCCTTTATATCGGAGCTGCAACTGAGGTTGAAATGAAAGAGAAAAAAGACCGTGTTGACGATGCATTGCACGCAACCCGCGCTGCTGTTGAAGAAGGAATCGTAGCGGGTGGTGGTGTAGCTTACATCCGTGCAACTGCTGCGCTGGAAGGAGTTGAAGGTTCTAACGAAGACGAAAAAACCGGTATCAATATCATCCGCGTTGCTTTGGAAGCTCCTTTGAGAACAATCGTTTCTAACTCAGGTCAGGAACCTTCGGTTGTTGTTCAGAAAGTGAAAGAAGGAACCGGCGCTTACGGTTACAATGCGAAAGACAATGTATATACAGACCTTTTGGAAGCTGGTATCATTGATCCTAAGAAAGTATCCCGTTTGGCTCTTGAAAACGCAGCATCTATCGCAGGTTTGTTGTTGACAACAGAATGTGTAATTGCTGACGAACCAGAAGACGCTCCTGCTGGCGGTGGCCACAGCCACGGCGGCGGAATGGGTGGAATGATGTAATTCCAAAAGCATTCTTGCTAGTAAAGAAAAACCGTCGGGATTACCCGGCGGTTTTTTTTACTAGCAACCAAAAATCAAAATATCCGCTTAAAACTTTCAAACGGCTATTTACTTACTCAACGTTATGAAAAACATACTCCTTTAGACGCACGTCCATTGGTTCGGTCACATATTTGAGTAAGATTTTTTTTAGAAATTTTCATGAGAGCATTTTTCCGTCTTGCATAACAAGGCGGCGATCGGCCATTCCGGCGAGCTCTTCATTATGGGTGACGATAATAAACGTCTGCCCGATATCATCCCGTAACTTAAAAAACAGCTGATGCAGGTCGAGGGCCGTATGCGAATCCAGGTTACCGCTGGGCTCGTCGGCCAATACGATTGCAGGCTTATTCAATAACGCGCGTGCAACTGCGACGCGTTGCTGCTCGCCACCCGAAAGCTGGGAAGGCAAGTGATCCATTCGTCCCGCAAGACCCAGCAGATCAAGCAATTCCTTCCCTCTCGTAATAATATCCTTTTCACTTATCTGACCATTTATATAGCCGGGCATGCACACATTTTCAAGTGCGGTAAACTCAGCGAGCAGGTTATGAAATTGAAAAATAAACCCAATTTTCTCGTTCCTGAACCGGGCCAGATCCTTGTCTTTTTGTCCGAAAACATTGACACCGTCGATAATCACCTGTCCTTCTTCCGGCCGGTCCAATGTGCCCAGAATATGCAAAAATGTGCTTTTACCAGCACCGGAAGGGCCAACTATCGCCACCACTTCTCCACTTGTGACTTCCAGATCAATTCCCTTCAAAACCTGTAAAGAACCATATGTACGCCTAATCCCATTTGCCTGAAGTAAATTCATGATCTGATTGAAGATAATTGAGCGTATTCCTTCGCCCGTTTTGATTAATTCCTTAATTTGCCGTGAAAATACCAATTTACTTTTATACTCATGAATATTCACGAATATCAAGGCAAAAGCGTTCTTAAAAAATACGGTGTGCGTATTCAGGAAGGCCTTGTAGCCGACACTCCTGACAAGGCAGTGGAAGTAGCTCGCGAGCTAAGCCAGCAGACGGGCACCAAATGGTATGTTGTAAAATCCCAAATTCATGCCGGTGGCCGCGGAAAAGGCCGCATCGTTGGTACCGAACAACGTGGCGTGGCGCTTGCCAAATCAGTAGAAGATGTAAGAACTATCTCCAACAATATTCTGGGTAAAGTATTGGTGACCCACCAGACTGGTCCCGAGGGAAAACGCGTAAACAAAGTATTGATCGCCGAAGACGTTTATTATCCAGGCGCCAGCGAGCCGAAAGAATACTATCTGTCGATCCTTCTGGACCGTGGCAGAAACTGCAACGTGATCATGGCCAGCACCGAAGGCGGTATGGACATTGAAGAAGTTGCAGAGCATACTCCTGAAAAAATCATGAAGGAATGGATCGATCCAAAAGTTGGATTGCAGCCGTTTCAGGCACGTAAAGTAGCTTTCGCTCTTGGATTAGAAGGCGACGCTTTCAAAGAAATGGTGAAATTCATCACCTCGCTTTACAAAGCTTATATAGAAAGTGATTCAGCGATGTTCGAAATCAACCCGGTTTTGAAAACATCTGACAATAAGATATTAGCAGTTGATGCGAAGGTTGATCTGGACGATAACGCATTGTACCGTCACCCTGAGCTTGCTGAAATGCGCGATACCAACGAAGAAGATCCTTTGGAAGTAGAAGCAGGTGCAAATAACCTGAACTACGTGAAACTGGACGGAAACGTAGGTTGTATGGTAAATGGTGCCGGACTTGCAATGGCAACAATGGACCTTATCAAGCTTTCTGGTGGCGAGCCCGCTAACTTCCTCGATGTTGGAGGTGGCGCGAATGCACGTACCGTTGAAGCAGGTTTCCGTATTATCCTGAAAGACCCGAATGTAAAAGCGATCCTGATCAATATATTCGGTGGTATCGTACGTTGCGACCGCGTTGCTGCTGGTGTGGTGGAAGCTTACAAAGCAATTGGCGAAATTCCTGTTCCAATTATCGTTCGTCTGCAAGGAACCAACGCAGAAGAAGGCGCAAGGATTATCAACGAATCAGGTTTGAAAGTACAGTCTGCGATCGAATTCAAAGAAGCAGCAGCGAAGGTTTCGGAAGTTTTGGCCGAGCTGGGCGTATAAGCAAAAATAAATATTCAAAATATCAATAGCCGGGGAGTTAACTCCCTGGCTATTGATGGTTAAGGACGGAAATGTCACCCTTTTTTTGTCACCCTGAGCGGAGTCGAAGGAGGCGTTACTAATCAAGCAGTACCGTCCCCTTCGACTCCGCTCAGGGTGACAAGTTTTAACTCTATTCAGGATGACAAGCTATTAAATGCCTCTGGGTTTTCCGATGTATTTTACCCTAAAATCCAATACAAAACCATCACCGCAGCGAAACTCACAATTCCCTGCAATCCCGTCAGAATCGTGTGGGTACGGTAAGTATCCTTGGCAGAAATCCCTGTGAACTGCGATACAACCCAAAACCAGGCGTCATTCGTGTGCGATACTACCATTGCCCCACTTCCTACTGCCATAACTACCAATGTAATTTGCACAGGTGTTACGAACCCGAGCGAGGCCAGCAAGGGAGCCAGAATGCTGGTTGTCAGCACCATGGAAGAAGTAGTCGAACCTTGTGCTGTTTTGAAAAAGAGCGCGATTGCAAATGCGATCAACAGCAGGTAACCGCCCGACATTTCGTTGTTCAGCAGCCACACACTCACCATTTCCTTCAAAGGTGTTTCCTTTAAAATAGCCCCGAAAGCGCCGCCGGCACCTACTAATACGAGTGTTGTACCGCAATGCTCGATACCACTTTTGAAACATTCCATCATGCGTTCAGCTGCGGATTCGGCAAATAATGAATAGCTGAAAAAGATCGCCAACAGGAACGAGACGAGCGGGCTGCCTAAGAAACCCAGCCATTTAATCCAAACTTCCGGAAAATCGAGAATTCGGGCAAAGGAGGCAAGTGTAATTAATAAAATAGGAAGAACAATAGGCATAAATGCTTTCCAGGCCGGCGGGAGGAGAGTTTCCGGGACCATAACCGGCTCTTCAACCGCTGCGTCTGACACGATTACAACATTCCGCGCGTACTTTCCTGCAAACCAGGTCGATAGAAAAAGGCTTGGAATAGAAACGACCAAACCGATCAATATCACCAGCCCCACCGAATCAGCAATGCCAAGATTACCCGCAGCCGACAATGGACCCGGAGTAGGCGGCACCAATGTGTGGGTAGCAAATAATCCTCCGGAAAGGGAAAGTGCCACGGTCGCCAGCGGCTGTCCCGTTCTTTTAGCAACAATCTGATTGAGTTTGTGTAAAATGATAAAACCTGAATCGCAGAAAACAGGTATCCCCACAATTCCACCGATCACCGACATAGCAAATGCAGGACGCTTTTCGCCAAATAGCTTCAATATTACATCCGCCACTTTAATCGCCGCGCCCGATTTATCCAGAATAGCGCCGATCACGCAGCCTAATATCACCATCAGACCGATTTTCGACATTAATTCCCCAAAACCTTTCCCAATCGTTTCGGCCAATTTGTCAATAGGAAGCCCCGCAAAAACGCCTACGCCGATCGCCGCGAGCAGCAAACCCACGAGCGGGTGCATTTTGAAAACAGTGGAACTGAGTACGATGAAGACAATTGCAGCGAAAACGATAATGATGATCATGAACGAAAACTGTTACAAAAGTCCCATAACAGCTGCGTCGCCCATCACCGCATTGGCTGGCCGTGGGTGCGCTTCATTGAAAACTTCGAGTTCTTTTTGAGTTAGAACTTTTGCCGGCTCCTCGTCGATTTTTCCGGATGCATCAGAAACCGCTTTCAGGTCGAGTTTCAGATGTTTCGCCATGAAAGCATACATCGCATTGCGCTTCGAGGGGCCGAAGTCGTGCTTTTCGTCTGGCAGGTGAACAGCTTCCAGTTGGTCCGTTTTTCCATACAAACTGTAAATACTTTTGACAAAAGGATATTCGACCTCGGGAGTATTTTTGGTCCAGTCACCTCCGTCCGAGATCATGATCATCGGCCGGGGAGCTGCCAGTGCGGCTATTTCCACATTATTGGTCTGGTAATCGCCTTTTTTATGAATCGGCATACCACTTTCGCACACACATCCTCCGAAAAAATAACTCGAAACCATCACGACCGGCACGGATACCTTGATCCGATCGTCCAGTGCCGCTAACAGGAAAGTCTGTGTACCGCCACCCGATTCGCCTGTAACTGCTACGCGCTCAGGATCAACACCGGGAATAGAAAGAAGGTAATCCAGCGAGCTAATGCTATTGATCGTCTGCAATTTGAGCGCTTTCGGCATCTTATGTTCGCATTGCTTAGCATCGCCCTGCCCTACCATATCCCAAACGAATACGATCGCGCCCATTCTGGCAAGAGTAGCGCAGCGTTTTTGGGTTTGCTCGCGAAAACGTCCGTGCGGGTTTTCGCCGTGCCCGTGCGGACTGAGAATAGCGGCGTAAGATTTCTGTTCTTTGAGTGGTTTGTACAGGTTACCAGTAACATAAATGCCCGGCAGACTCTCAAAAGCAACACTTTCTATCGAGTAACCGTCCATTTCCTTCCGGCTGTGGACGATCTGCTTTGAAGTTGGTTTTGGTGGCAAAGTTTGCAGGTCCATTCCTTCGCGGATCTGCTTTCTGATCTGCGCCGCGCGGGTTTCCCACGCTACTTTCGAAGTTACCTTACGTTTTTCCAGAAACTCCTTTCCCTGCTGCTCGGTAAAATAAGCACCCTGGCAAAGCTCAACAGCCTGTCCGGCACTTTTAAAATGACAAAAAAGCAAACCGGATATCAAGAGAAAAACAGCCTTCATTTTGTAGAGTGGTAAAGAGTTATAGGTTTTGACAAAAAAGCCCTATTGGCGGAGAACTACTGGTTTGGCATTACAACACCGCCACCTTAATATACTTCTCCAAAATATGCGCCTCGACTTTCGTCACCATTCCTTTATATTCTCCGTCGATCTGAAAATGCGCCTCTTTGTCCAAACATTCAATCACAGCATTTTTGACTGAAATAACCCGCATGATCTCGGGATTGAAATCTGTATTGCCGGCCAGGATCTTGGCTGTTTCAATAAAATCAAGCTTTTTGGCAATTACCAGTTCGAAAAATCCGTCGGCCATATCTCCCGCCGGATTTATCGTAACGCCGGTTCCGTATTTCTGGGCATTTGCAATGATCACGATCAATGCATCTGTCTCGATCACTTCATTATCCACCGTGATCTTCGCCAGGAAATTTTCGTGCTCGCTCAGCGTTTTCAGCATTTCCCGCGCATACCCCAACTTTCCCCGCGTCTCGCTGTTTTCATAGTTTTTGACCAATAATGCATTTAACCCTAAGTCGCTCAAATGCAAGCTGATATCGCCGTTGATCGAAACTGCGTCCATATGCATGATCTTCTCACCAAATGCAACTTCAATTGCCTGCTCCAGAGAACCTGACAGACCAAAATCTACCGAAAGTCCATTGGCCGACCCGGCGGGAATAATACCCATAGTCACGTCGGAACCGTACGCAGCCTGCGCTACCAGCGATATTGTCCCGTCGCCGCCTGCTACCAGTATCCGCTCAGGTTTCAGTGTGGTCACCATCTCCCGGATCGTTTCGAGGTCGTGCTCGCCTGTGGTGGAGTAAATACGCAGGTCATATCCGTCCTGGCCCGTTTTTTCTATCACTCTTTCAAAAATAACATCCTTGTTGACATCTCCGGAGATCGGATTAACAACCAGCAAAACTTTTCGTTCTGAAAACATATTGGCTAAATTAGGGACCTGAAGTCTAAGTGGGTTAAAGATAAGTATGAAACGTTGTGACTTGAAGCTGTATCGCGGTTATGCGAATAAAAAGGAACTGGTTGTATTTGGGCATATTGTCAAAAAATATCCTTCGGGTGATCGTAAGTACACACGTAGCGGCTTTCGGTACGCGAGAACGATCATAGAATTGTTCTCTGTTAAACCTGTTCCATTCCTTAAAGTTTTCCTCAAAGTCGGTAACGTAACGGCTGAAACGACCGCCGAGGCAGACGGTTATTTCCGTTTCCAGGTTCCGCTGACCGAAACTTTGCCCAGCGGCTGGCACACCTATGAAGTAACTGTGGACGATGAGGTGAACGGAAAAAAATACCACGCTGTAAGCACCGAGGAATTCTTTCTACCCTACAAAACGTCCTACGGACTGATTTCCGACATTGACGATACTTTCCTGATTTCCCACAGCCGCCGCTCGTTTCGAAAACTATTTGTGCTGCTGGCCCGCAATGTACAGGCCAGAAAGCCTTTCGACGACGTGGTAAAACACTACCGGCTGCTTTCCTTTGCCAGCCGGACGCACCCGCAAAAAGAGAGCAACATTTTTTTCTATGTATCGAGCAGTGAGTGGAACCTGTATGATATGATCGTCAGGTTTGCAGAATTGAACGGGCTGCCCAAGGCGATATTGAAATTAAAAAAAATCAAGTCCGGGCTGGACGATTTTGTAATGACTGGCGGCGGCTCCCATTTGCACAAGCTTCGGAAGATCCATAATATCATTAATTTTTATCCCGAACTGCAATTCATATTGCTCGGCGACGATTCTCAGAAAGATCCTGAGATTTATGAAGAAATTTGCAGGACTTTCCCTTCCAATATCCGCGCAGTTTATATTCGGCAAACGCGTAAGCGGCCAAAGCCTGAGGCTACGGTGCTTTTAAAAAATATACAGGAGCTAGGGGTGGATACCTGCTACTTTGCACACAGCAATAAAGCAATTATCCATTCGCTCGAACAGGGGATCGTATTTGAAGCGCCCGCCGAGGCTATTGCCGAGATCGTTCCCAAAGATATCCTGTGATTTCGTAAGCGAATATCCCTTTTGCCAACACATTAAGATTAACCCCGTATTAATGGAAATTTCCCATATACTGAACGAGCTGGGCGAAGATAGGAGCCTGTATTTCAATGCTGTATCTCCACCGATCGTGCAGTCCAGCAATTTCGTTTTCGACACTTTTGAAGATTTAAGGAGAGCATTCGAAAACGAAGATTCTGCCTATTTATATTCCAGAGGAAAAAATCCTACCATTGAAATTCTGCGCAAAAAACTGGCGGCGCTCGACGGCGCGGAAGATGCACTCGTTTTTAACAGCGGAGCGTCGGCTATTTTTGCTTCCGTTCTGGCAAATGTCGGTGCCGGAGACCATATTATTTCGGTGGACAAACCTTACAGCTGGGCCTGGCGAATGTTTGATAATATGCTGCCGCGGTTCAATGTCTCGACTACCTACATTGACGGTACCAGGATCGAAAATTTCGAGAAAGCAATTTTACCCAATACCCGCATTATATACCTGGAATGCCCCAATTCCAATACTTTTGAAATGCAGGACCTCGAAGCTGTGGCCCGGCTGGCTAAGGAGCGCGGCATTATCACTATCGTCGATAACAGCTATTCTACACCTTTACACCAAAAACCCATTTCGCTCGGTATTGACCTTAGCCTGCAATCGGCGACGAAATACCTCGGCGGTCACAGTGACACAGTGGCGGGCGTTTTGACGGGCAGAAAGGATATGCTGCAAAAGATATTCAACGAGCAGCTTTTGAATAACGGTTCCGGTATTTCGCCTTTCAATGCGTGGTTGATCCTGCGCGGGCTGCGCACATTGCCGGTTCGGTTGCAGCACATTACCAAAACGACCGAAAAGGTAATTGGTTTTCTAAAAAATCATCCGAAGATCGAGCGCGTTATCTTTCCATTTGATGAAAATTTCCCGCAGATAGAATTGGCTAGAAAGCAGCTATCTGGCGCCTGCGGCTTACTTACGATTGTTTTGAAGGCTGATTCGCACGAAGCGATCGAGCGGTTTACCTATTCCTTGAAACATTTTCTGGTAGCAGTTTCCTGGGGCGGGCACGAGTCGCTGATATTGCCGCAGGCGGCCGGTATTGCTCCCGAAAATTTTGATCCGACCGTCGAAAAACACAGAATGGCGCGGATGTACCTGGGTTTGGAAGATGCAGATTACCTGATCCAGGACCTGGAACAGGCACTTACCGTGTTATAGCGGCTCACTTTTTCAAGCATGATGAAAAAAATATTGATAGTAGAAGACGACCGCAGAATTGCCCAGAATATATTCCGCGGTCTCGCTGCCGAGCAGTTTGAAACCGAAATCGCTTACGACGGAATCACCGGCAAGCAACTTGCGCTGGATAAAAAATTCGATCTCGTTTTGCTGGATGTGAATTTGCCGGGAATGCGCGGATATGAGGTTTGCCAACAGATCCGGATTTACAAACCTGCGCTGCCCATTATCATGCTCACTGCTTATGGGGAGATTGAAGATAAAGTGGAAGGTCTGAATCGAGGCGCAGACGATTATATTGTTAAACCATTCGATTTTAGGGAGTTGCTGGCAAGAATCAATGCGGCACTCCGGATATCAGAAATCAATAATCCCGAATCAACTGACAAAACCCTGCGTATCGCCGACCTGGAAATGAACCTTGGAACCAAACAGGTAAAACGCGCCGGGAATCCTATTGAGCTGACGGCCAAAGAATTTGCATTGCTGGAATACTTCATGCAGCACCGGGGGCGGGTCGTTTCCAAAATGGACCTGGCCGAGCACGTGTGGCACCTTAACTTCGATCCCGGAACCAATGTAGTGGAAGTGTATATCAATTATTTACGTAAAAAAGTAGACAAGGACTTTGCCGTAAAACTGATCCACACGCGCCCTGGAATGGGGTATGTTATGAGAGAGGAATAATTAATGGATATGAAAATAAAGGAACGTATCGCTCTGCAATTCACGCTTTTGGTAGCGGCGATACTGCTTTTGTTTTCACTTGCTATTTACAGTGTATCAGAACATTACAGACAGGAAGAATTTTATGATCGTCTGAAAAGCCGCGCTGAAACTACCTGCCGGCTGCTCGTGAAAGTGCAGGGGATTGACAAACATTTACTGAAAGCGATCGACCAGAATACCCTTTCCGAAATGCTCGATGAGAAGGTTCTGATTTTCGACAGCCAGAATGAAATGGTCTATTCCAGCGTCGACGATAAGCTGCTTACTTACCAGGCTTCGCTGCTCGACGAAGTACGAAAGGAAAGGTATATCGAATATCATCAGGGTGAAAATGAGGTGATAGGCTTGCTGTATCAGGATGAAAGCGAGCCGCTGGTGGTACTGGCCTCGGCTTACGATACTTTTGGACATAGTAAACTGACCAATCTAAAACATACCCTCGGATGGGGTTTGTTGGCAGGTATTGCTGTCACGATCGGGCTGGGGATCTATTTCGCGGGCAATGCACTGCGGCCGATCAGCCGGATCAACGAACAGGTTTCACTTATTACGGCTCAAAATCTTTCTCAAAAACTCGACGAGGGCGATCGAAAGGATGAGATCGCGCAGCTGGCAATCAATTTCAATACAGTGCTCGCGCGGCTGAACAATGCATTTGAGCAACAAAAAAGCTTTGTCTCCCACGCTTCCCACGAGCTGCGCACGCCGCTGGCTGCATTGAAGTCCGAGATCCAGCTTGGGCAGCGATTTACCAAAAATAACACCGAGCTGGAAGAGGTGTTCGGTAACCTGTTTTCGGATACCGAGCGGCTGATCAGCATCACGAATAGTCTGCTTTTCCTCGCCCGCTCTTACGAGAACTCCACGAATTTTAAAATGACCACGATCCACATTGAAGATCTGGTTTTTGTGGCGAAAGATGAACTGCTCACCTCCCACCCTGCCTACCGCGTGGATATTGATTATGAGCGCATTCCGGAAAACGGTAATGAAACCGTTGTAAAAGGAAATGAAGAACTGTTGAAACGGGTTCTTGTGAATCTGCTTGATAACGCGTGTAAATATTCCAGCGATCAGCACGCCAGTATCATTATTTCCACTGACCCGAAATTCTGTACGGTTAAAGTGAGGGATAACGGGATCGGGATCAGTGAAAACGACCTGCCGCATATTTTCGACCCATTTTTCCGGGCCACGCAAGCTGCCGACCAACCGGGTTTTGGAATCGGCCTTTCAATCTGTCAGCGCATTATCGAGCTGCACCACGGCACTATCTCGGTTACGAGCGAAATGGGTGTTGGAAGTGAGTTTAAAGTGCAATTGGAGCATGTTTGACCTCCTTTCCCTGCATTCTGCTCCCCTTCCCCCTGCCCCCTGAAGGGGGTTCTTCGTTGCTACTGGTTAGGGCGGGCGCATTGTAAAGTCCCCTCCCAGGGGATTTAGGGGTAAAGGGTACTTCTAATTTTTTTCTAACTTCGTTTTAAGCCTCCTATAATACTGCTACCCGAATATCGCATCATTCTAAAACAGAAATCATGCGAATCTACATTTTCGGGCTGTTCGTTTCCCTTGCACACACTTTACACGCACAGGACACGCTCCGACTTTCCACCAGGCAGGCTGACAGCCTTTTTCTCCAAAACAATCTCGAATTACTTGCTGAAAAATACCAGATCGATATTGCCAAGTCGATCGAGATACAGGATAGGCTCTGGAATAATCCGACGTTTGGTGTTGAGGTAAGTGCCTATAATCCCTCCCGGGGCGCATTTGATGTGGGCAAAAATGGACAAAAAGCGTTTACGATTTCACAAATGATCACCCGCGCCGGCAAGCGTAACAAGCAGGTGGCGCTGGATGTGGAATCGACGCGCAAGAGTGAATACCAGTTTTATGATTTGATCCGCACACTGAAATTCGAGCTGCGCGAGATTTTCTTCGAATCCTATTACCTGGAACAGACGGTTGCATTGTATGACAATCAAATTAATACCCTAACTACGACGGTAGCCGCGTTTCAGAAGGAATATGAGCGCAAAAATATTTCGCTGAAAGAGGTTGTCCGCCTGAAAGCATTGCTATTCCAGCTCTCTAACAACCGGGCCGATATTCTCTTTGAAATACAGGAAAACCAGCGCGACCTGCGCACGCTCATAAATACCGACCGGCCCGTAAAACCGACCGTGGACAGTTCGGATATCCGGCGTTACCAGCTCGCCAGATACACACCTTCGACACTGATAGACAGAGCATTACAGAGCCGCGCCGACCTGAAAGTAGCCCAGTCGCAAACCAAAGAGGCGGAACTCAATTATACCCTTCAAAAAGCGCTCGCGGTACCCGACATCGAGATCGGGGCAGTGTACGATCAGGCGAGTAATTATGTCAATCACTATTTTGGTGTGAATGCGTCCATTTCTCTTCCTTTTTTCAATAGAAACCAGGGAAATATCAGGGCTGCGAAAACAAATATCAGCTACTACAAAACGGCCGAAAACGCGCGGCAGAACAGCATCGGCAACCAGGTGGACGCTGCAATCGAGAAAGTGAACATTGCTGAAAAGGCTTATCAGAGCGTTGAAAACCAGTTTACAGATCAGTTCCAGCTGTTGAGTACCGGCATTTACGACAACTTCCAGAAAAGAAATATAACCCTCCTCGAATTCATCGATTTTATCGAAACCTACAACGAAAGCATCCAAGAATATAACCGGTTGCAGGCCGATCGCATTAAGGTTTACGAAGAGCTGAACTACGTGGTCGGCGAGGAGCTATTCAACTGATTTTCAACGATTATCACTTACCGGCGGCATCGCCATTTCATGTTATGACGAAGGATATAATTTATGCAGCCGCATTTGCAGTCGCCGGGCTCAGTCTGGCAGCTTGCGAGAAGAAGGAGCATATGGAGGAATCGAAAGCATTTATGCTGTCGGATACCATGATGAGCCGTATTACACTCGATACGGTTCGCACGGAGGCGGTGCGCAACGAACTCACGCTCGTGGGAAAAGTAGTGCCTGACGAAAACCAGGTGATCAAGATATATCCGCTGGTGGGTGGTAATGTAGAAGAAGTGGATGTGGAGTTGGGCGATAATGTGCGGAAAGGTCAGAAGCTGGCGGTGATCCGGTCGGGAGAAGTGGCTGATTTTGAGCGACAAATGATCCAGGCTCAATCTGATTTGCTTGTGGCGCAAAAGAATCTGTCTTCAACCGAAGATCTTTTTGAAAGTAAGCTGGTACCCGAGCGCGACGTGATTTCTGCCCGCCAGATGGTGGATAAAGCGCAGGCGGAGCTGAACAGAGTGAAGGAAATTTTCTCCATTTATGGTTTGGGTAAATCTACCAATTACACGGTAAAGTCGCCGATCAATGGTTTTATTATTGATAAAAATGTCAACCGCGGCATGCAGCTCCGGTCAGACAATAGCGAAAGTCTTTTTACAGTCGGCCAGATCGCCGATGTGTGGGTGATGGCGAATGTGAATGAAAGTGATATTCCGAGAATTAAGCTCGGAATGGCGGCCGCAGTGCGTACAATCAGCTTTTCCGACGAGGTATTCAAAGGAAAAGTAGACAAAATATACAACGTCCTCGACCCGGATACCAAGGCAATGAAGATCCGCATTCAGCTGCAAAATGTGGGCTTTAAACTAAAACCTGAAATGCACGCGACCGTGAGCCTCAACTTCGAGGAAGGCAGTGAAATGCAGGCTATCCCCTCGCAAGCGATCATTTTTGACCGGAGCAAGAACTGGGTGATGGTATACCACAGCCGCTCGAAAATCGAAACCCGTCCGGTAGATGTTTACCGCTCCCTCGCCAACCGGACCTACATCAAATCCGGACTCGAACCGGGAGAAACCGTCATCTCGAAAAATCAGCTGCTCGTGTACGACGCGTTGAATGATTGAAAGGGAGGAAGGAGGAAAGGGAGGATGGAGGAAGGGGAAGGGAAAGAAAGCTACGCTACGCTTACCTTCTCCATTCCTACCTTCCTCCATTCTCCCTCCTCCCTTTCCTCCCTTTCCTCCCAATTCACTCATTCACTCATTCACTCATTCACTCATTCACTCATTCATCCACTCATTCACTCGATGAACAAATTCATTAGAGGTATCGTCGGGTTTTCTTTGAAAAACCGGTTCTTCATATTCTTCATGACCGGCCTGCTGATTGTGGCGGGTATTGTCAGCTATCGCAATACGCCGCTGGAAGCTTTTCCGGACGTTACCAATACGCAGATCATCATCGTTACGGAATGGAATGGGCGCAGCGCCGAGGAAATTGAGCGATTTGTGACGGTGCCGATTGAGGTGGCGATGAACTCGGTGCAGCAGAAAACCAACGTCAGGAGCACGACGATGTTCGGTTTGAGCATTATCAAGATCATTTTTGATGACCACGTAGAAGACTTTTTCGCCCGGCAGCAAGTTAATAACCAGCTCAGGAATATCTCGCTGCCCGACGGCGTGGAACCTGACGTTCAGCCGCCGTACGGTCCTACCGGAGAGATTTTTAGATTTACTTTAAAAAGCAAAGACCGCGACAGCCGCGAGCTGCTCACGCTGCATAACTGGGTGATCGACAGACAACTGAGAAGCATTCCGGGTGTAGCTGACGTGGTTGCATTTGGTGGCCGGGAGAAGATTTATGAAGTGCAGGTAAATCCGACCAAGCTGGTTAAATACAACATCACGCCGCTGGAAGTATACCAAGCGGTTTCAAAAAGCAATATCAATGTAGGCGGCGATGTGATCGAGAAAAACGGGCAGGCTTATGTGGTGCGGGGGATCGGGTTACTGAACTCCATTCCGGATATTGAGAACATCATCGTTGAGTTTGTAAAAGATAATCCCGTGCTGGTCAGGGATGTGGCGGATGTGAAAGAGTCAGATATGCCGCGTGTCGGACAGGTTGGACTCGATGGAAATGATGATGTGGTGGAAGGTATTGTGGTACAACGCAAAGGCGAGAATCCGAGCGAGGTACTGGCGCGTATCAAGGAAAAAGTAGCGGAATTGAATACCAAAATCCTTCCGCCGGATGTGAAAATGGTCACTTTTTACGACCGCGACAACCTCATCGAATTTTGTGCGCATACCGTGAAGCACAACCTGATTGAAGGTATTGTGCTCGTGACCGTGATCGTATTCATTTTTATGGCCGACTGGCGCACGACAGTTATCGTGTCGATCATCATTCCGCTTGCACTGCTTTTTGCATTCATGTGCCTCAAACTCATGGGTATGTCGGCCAACTTACTCTCGATGGGGGCGATCGACTTCGGTATCATCATCGACGGGGCGGTGGTCATGGTGGAGGGGATATTTGTTTCGCTCGACCATCTGGCACATAAAAATGGAATGCAACGTTACAACAGACTTGCAAAACTCGGGCTTATCAAGAAGACCGGCGGCGAGCTTGGGAAGGCAATATTCTTTTCTAAGCTGATCATTATCACTGCACTGATCCCGATTTTTAGTTTCCAGAAAGTCGAGGGAAAGATGTTTACACCACTTGCTTTCACCCTGGGATTTGCCCTGCTCGGCGCACTGCTGTATACGCTGACGCTGGTTCCGGTACTCTGCTCAATTTTACTCAACAAAAACGTACGCGAAAAAAGTAATCCGATCGTCCGATTCTTTGACCGCTCGGTTTCCCGCGGCTTTGAATGGTGCTATGCGCGTAAGAGATTAAGTGTTCTTTTTGCAATGATTTTTCTGAGTGTCAGCCTCTTTTCTGCCAAATTCCTGGGTACCGAATTCCTTCCGACTCTTAACGAAGGCACATTGTGGGTAGAAGCTAAAATGCCGATGAGCAGCTCTCTGAATGAGACGATTAAAATGGTGAGCGTTCTCCGTGGAAAACTCAATGAATTTCCGGAGGTAAATGGTGTATTATCCCAAACCGGCCGCTCCAATGACGGAACAGATCCTTCCGGTTTTTATTATGTTCAAATGCAGGTGAATCTGAAACCGAAATCTGAATGGACGCGCAAGATTACGCAGGACCAGCTGATCGAAGAAATGGACACCAAGCTGAAACAGTTCCAGGGAATCAACTACAACTATTCGCAGCCTATTATCGACAACGTAGCCGAGGCCGTGGCGGGAATGAATGCCAGTAATGCCGTAAAAATCTACGGCGACGATCTGGAAACGCTGAATACCAAAGCAAACGAAGTGCTCGAAGCGATCAAAGATGTGCCGGGGATTAAGGATGTGGGCATTCTGCGGAATATTGGCCAGCCCGAAGTGAGTGTGATCCTGCATGATCATAAAATGGCCCAATATGGTGTGAGTATCTCCGACGCGCAGGCGGTCATTGAAATGGCGATCGGCGGTAAAACTGCCTCGATCCTCTATGAAGGCGAACGAAAATTTGATATCCGGCTGCGATACGAGCAGCAATACCGCAGCAATGTGGACGATATCCAGCAACTGATGGTCCCGACACTAACCGGCGGCAAGATACCATTGAAAGAAATTTCCACCATTAGAACCGTAACCGGACCTGCATTTGTGTACCGGGATAATAACAAACGCTTTATCGGGGTAAAATTCTCCGTGCGCGAGCGTGATCTTGGGAGTACGATCGCCGATGCACAAAGCCGGGTGAAACCAATGCTGCAAAATCTTCCGAAAGGCTATTCTGTCAACTGGTCGGGCGAATTCGAGAACCAGGTGCGGGCAACAGAGCGCCTCAGCCAGGTGGTACCGATCAGCCTTATCGGGATCTTCATACTCCTCTTCATTATGTTTAATAATGCAAAAGATGCAGGTTTAGTGTTAATCAACGTTCCATTCGCGCTGATTGGTGGAATACTTGCGCTGCACGTTACGCACATGAACTTCGGGATTTCCGCCGGGGTTGGATTTATAGCCCTATTCGGGCTCTGCGTTCAGAATGGGGTGATCCTGATCTCGGTATTTAATAAAAACCTGTCGGCGAGAATGCCACTCGACGAGGCGATCAGGGAAGGTGTAAAGTCTCGGATCAGGCCGGTGGTGATGACCGCATTAATGGCGGCGATCGGATTGCTTCCGGCTGCAACATCAACAGGTATTGGTTCGGAAACGCAGAAGCCACTTGCTATCGTCGTGATCGGCGGACTGATCACAGCGACCGTCCTGACCTTGCTAGTCTTTCCGATCATATACGCATTCTTCAATCGCAAGACGAAAAATGCATACGCGGCATAACATGAAATGTGATCCGAATCTGGCGGTGGGCCTTATACGTGCAGACTGCGCCTGCTTTTAATGCGGCGAATATCAGATCTGCGCGTCAGGGAGGAGTGCATTCGGCTTGAAAGTGATCGTAAATGTGGTTCCCACACCCACTTCCGATTGTACGTCTATACGTCCGTGATGGGCGTGGATAATGCTCATAGTAGTCGAAAGCCCGATCCCCATACCATTATTTTTACCCGTAAAATAGGGTTCAAAGATTTTCTCAATATGCTCTTCACTAATGCCTGAACCATTATCTGTAAAGATCACCTGAACACCTTCACTGTGGTTTCTGGTGGAAATAGTAAGAATACCTTTATCTTCCTCCATCGCCTCGATCGCATTCGTTATCAGGTTGAGAAAAGCCATTTGCAGGGAAACAGAATCGAGCGGGATAGCCAGTTCTTCTTCTGCAAAGTAGGTGACGATCTGGATCCGCTTCAATTGCACACGGTCAAGCGCCGCTCCTATTGCCTGACTCAAAACAGTGTGCACCGAATTGTTAACCAACTCTATATCAGCAGAATTCGAGGGTTGCAGGAGCTGGGATATCAGATCGTTAATACGGGTACAATTCCGCTTGATGATCTGTGTATAAAATTTCTGGTCTTCGTCCGTCAGCTCCATTTCGAGCTGCTCGGCCGACAAGTTCACATTTGTAAGCGGGTTACGTACCTCATGCGCCAGCATGCGCACGAGCCGACCTGTAACAGCCATTTTTTCGGAAAACAAACGCTCGCGTTCCGATTGCTTTCTGGCGGTCATATCATGCAGCCGCCCCTGAATGTAAGGGTGGTCGTCGTCTATTTCTACGGAAGCGGAAAAGAGACAGTACTTTTTGTCGCCCTCCCTGGTAAGCAGCCGCACTTCGTGATCGTGAATGGTATGGTCCTTAATATTTCCCCAGAGTGCATTAAATTGCGGATCCTCAATCAGTTCGACGATATTCTTCAATTTAAGATCGTCTTCTGCATATCCTGTCAGGACGCTGCCGGAAGCATTCAAATCGATTATATTGCCTGCTAGATCACTGATAAACAGAAAATCATTGGACTCTTCAAAAACACGTCGGTACCTTCTTTCGCTGTGTTTCAGTGCTTTTAAAACAGAAGTTCTTTCCAGCGCATACCTGATGCTCCTTTCCAGCTTTTCAGCGTCGAGCTCACTTTTAATCAGATAATCGGCAGCGCCCAGGCGAAGTGCTTCGACAGCGATCTTAGTATCGCCTTTTCCGGTCAGAAGTATGATCGGTTCCTCGCATTCAAACTGGCAGGCCAGATCGATCAGGTCAATACCTGTACTTTCGCCGAGCAGATAATCGAAAAGGTACAGATCATACTTTTTAGTTTTGATCTCCTTCTCCGCATCCCTGAACGTCGCGCACCAGGTAATATCAAATTTCCAGTTGACGAGGTCATTAAAATACTCCCTCGTTAGGAAGTAATCGTCTTCGTCGTCATCAACGAGAAGTACCTTTATTAGTTTGTTGTTCATGCCGCATTACCCTTTACCACTAAATGTCAAACTGCTTCATTTTATTATAAAGCGTTTTCCTGTCGATGTTCAGTAAACGGGCCGCTTTGCTTTTGTTGAAATTTACATCCCTCAAAACCTGCATGATCATATCATATTCAGCTTCATTAGCCACTGTTTTCAAACTCGGCTTGGAATCGTCTCCGTCCACCGGTTCTACAATCCCGGGAGCAGCAGGCGCAACAGCGGCAGGTTCCTCGTCGAGGTCTTTCAGCTTGCGATAATTTACAATTTCAAAAGGCAGTGATTTTTCTTCGATCAGGTCGCCGTCGGAAAGTAATGTAGCCCTTTTGATCACATTCTTCATTTCGCGAAGGTTACCCGGCCAGGAGTAGTTCAGGAAGTCGCTTTTCACTTCTTCCGAAAATCCGCTTACACTCTTGTTCAGCTCTGCATTTGTGGTTTCGAGAAACGAGTTCGCGAACAACATCAGATCGTCTTTCCGGTTTCTCAACGCGGGTACTTCAATGGTAAATTCATTGAAACGATAGTAAAGATCTTCTCTGAATTTCCCGGTTTTCGCCGATTCCAGCAACCGTTCGTTACTCGCAACGATAATACGTACATCGAGGTCGATTTCTTTTGATCCGCCAATGCGGCGCATTTTACGTTCCTGTACTACACGGAGCAGCGCAACCTGGATTTCGTAGGATAAATTGGAAACTTCATCCAAAAACAAGGTACCGCCGTTGGCAAGCTCGAAATGCCCTATTTTGGTTTGAAGTGCTCCTGTAAACGATCCTTTTTCGTGTCCGAAAAGCTCGCTACCTGCCAGTTCTTTTGAAATAGCACCGCAGTCCATCGCTACAAAAGGCATATCCTTCCGGCGGGATCTGTTGTGGATTTCCTGCGCGATCGCTTCTTTTCCCGAACCACTTTCTCCATAAATAATCACACTGAAATTGGTAGGCGCTACCAGATCAACCTGCCGGAAAAGGTTATCAGAAACCTCCGAAGTTCCCATGATGTAGCCAGCCTTGGTGCGTGGATTCATCTTTCTCGCAGGTTTCGGACTGTTTTCCGAAGTAGTGCCTGAGGTAGCCGACGCGGTGTACATTTGCTCTTCATTTTGAGAAGATTCCGCATCCGCGATCGCCTTTTTCACTGTGACTAATATTTCGTCAGGAAAAAGCGGTTTGGTGATATAATCGTAAGCGCCCAGCTTCATGACGCTTACAGCGATTTTAATATCTGAATAGCCAGTAATGATCAGCACCGGCACATTTGGCCGTTTCGCCTTAATGGCAGTCAGCAATTCGGTTCCTGTAATATCGCCCAGGCGAAAGTCCGTCATGACAAGGTCCGGCGAGATCGATTCGATCAATGCGAGACCATCTTTCCCGTTTTGTGCTGTTTCTACTATGAAATCATTCTTCGACAAAAACCTTTTCAACAGAAAACAAATATCTGCCTCATCATCAACAACAACAATTTTTTTCATGCCTGGTTTTTAGGGCTTAATTTAGATTTAAATAGTCACTCTTAATCTAGCGGTGGGTATGTTCAGCTGCTCCCGATATTTTGCTACTGTCCGTCTGGCTACTGAATAGCCTTTTTCTGACAACATATCGGTAATCTGCTGGTCATTGTACGGGTGTCTCTTATCCTCCGCGGCAACAATTTCCCTGATCGCCTCCTGGATTTCTCTATTAGATACCTCGGTACCGTCTTCATTCGTAACACCTTCCGTAAACAGGTCTTTCAACAAAACGATCCCGAACGGTGTTTGCACATATTTATTGGTAGTAACCCTCGAAACCGTGGAAATATCCATATCGATAATTTCGGCCACATCTTTGAGGATCATCGGTCTCAGTTTCTTAACATCACCAGACTGGAAGTAATCATATTGCAGCCGCACAATCGCTTTCAATGTGCTTAGCATTGTATTTTCCCGCTGCTTAATGGCGTCTATGAACCATTTAGCCGAGTTCATCTTGTTTTTCAGGAACTGGTTGGTGGCTTTGTCATTCTTCTGCTCCGCCATTTTTGTAAACACCTTGCTCAGTTTCAGGGCAGGGCTGTTTCCCCAGGTCAGCTGCACTTCGATCTCGCCGTCTTCTGCATACCATAACATGAAATCCGGCTTGATGCTTTCATTCACTATTGAATCGTTGCGAAGTCCGGAGGCTGGCTTGGGGTTTAATGTAGTGATCAACTGAATTGCTTTTTTCAAAGCTTCTTCGTCGAGGCCGGTAATCCGCATGATCTTGTCATAATTGCGGGAACCCAGCTCATCGAATGCATCAGTTACAATGCGGTATGCAGATTTCCAGGTATCATTCTGCGTTTCCATGCGGTTCAGCTGAATGAGCAGACACTCGCGCAGGTCACTCGCTGCAATACCTGGTGGATCAAGCTGCTGTATCACTTTCAGCATTGCATTCACTTCATCGGTATCGATGAACATGCTGTTGGCGAACGAAATGTCATCTGCTATTACGTCGCTCTCGCGTCTCAGAAAACCATCTTCATCCAGCGAATCGAGGATAAAGTCTGCCACCAGCTGCTGGCGCTCGTTTAGTCTGAGAAAATGAATTTGTTGTTTGAGATCGTCGCGGAACGAGATTGGTTCCACCATCGGCCGCGTATATAGCTCATTATCTGCCGATTGGTTATTTGCATAAGTCTTGTAGTCGGGAACATCGTCATCCCTGAATTCGTCCCAATCGTAATAATCCTGAACTGAATTATCCTCGCCTGTTCCGGTATCCGCCGGATCCTGCAGATCGTCGGAAGCTTCCTCTGCGGCATTCTCCTCCTTACCCTCTTCTAAAATCGGGTTTTCCTCTAATTCTTCTTTGATTCTCTGCTCAAGCTCCATCGTTGTCAAATGCAGTAGGTTCAGCATTTGAATTTGTAATGGAGAATATTTTAAGGTCTGCCTTTGCGTCTGCGTCTGTCTTTGCATAGAGCAAGTAACGGTAAGATGGTAATTTTCTTAATGCTTTAAATTTACAATTCTTTATTCAATGTTCAGGTAACACGGAACAGCGATTGCAAAGATTGCGTAGTTATTTCCACAGACTGAGTATTATAATTCAGAAAGTAGGGATGCTCCACACGGTCACTACTATTCGCCGGATTCCAAATACCTTTTTCGGACAAGGCGGATCAATCTGACAGCTTCGAGACAGATGCTCGCAAGCTTTTTGTTTTCCTGCTTCAGCGCAAAATATATTTGCCTGATAATCATAAGTGTAGAAAGGGCCGGTGATCAGAAATGACTTTCCCGGTAACGCCTTGCCCACTTCATTTGAGGTTGAAAACTTCGTTCAGTACGATTTTCGCAGCCGCCTGTCCGAGATCGGAATAAAGAGACAAAAATTGTATTAAACAAAAGGCTTGCCGACCCTGATTTCTATCTTCCTGGACAACCAACCCATTTCCGTGAATATGGAAAACAAAAAAACCCTTCGGTTGAAGGGTTTTAGTATATATAGATTATGCGCAATCAGGATAGCACTTCCGGTTTTTCGTCAGTTGCCTTCTTCACCCACCTGAGACCTTTTAATAACAGATCGCGGCCTTCATCTACGCCGTGCTTCAAAATCACCTTTTCCACAACCATCGGAACGACGAAGTTGAGCGGTGCGGGTAAACGTTTCAATGCAGTACGTGCAAGTACTGCGCCCACACCCAGTTCTAATCCCCGGCCGGTAGCACTTTGCGGGCCAGCAGCAAGCAATTCTTTGATATAATCAACAGTATTTGATACTGTAATTTTTGGTTTTTGATCCGTCGACGGATCGGTGTTGCTTTCCATGATGGTGTGAAAATAAAGTTGGCCGGAACTGGACAGCTCCGGCCTTTTACGAATATTAGTTAAAATCGTTGAATTCACGCTTCGCAGTATCAGTATACTCTGCTGCTTTATTAACTGCCTCGTCTTTTAATGCCGAGCCCTCCTCTTTCAGGTTCTCTGCTGCGTCTTTTGCACTTTGTTTGCTTTTTTCAAGCGCATCAATCAGGTCGCCGGCGAGGCTGTTTGTTTTTTTCTTGATCTTCTTCCGGATTTGCGCTCCTTCTTCCGGCGCTACAAGCAATCCGATAATCGCTCCTACAACGGCAGCTGATATTACACCCAAAATCACTTTATTACCTGACATAGTTTTAGCGTTAATGTGAACAATCATTTCCATTACCTGAGCAAAATCCTTACCAGTTTCTCCTCGGTCCATATATTTTCATTAGTAACCTGAAAATCAGTACACTAAAAAAAATACTGACGATAATTCCCCTCCCGAACCTGTAAAGAAAAATTCCTAAATAGCGGAAAAGCCGGACAAGCGGAAACTCAAATAAAGCTCACTGAATAATTTCGACAAACCATTGTCCCGGTTCTCGCTCCGGAAAGCTCTTAAATGGCAGGATTATTGCAACTGGCACCTTAACTATATGCAGTACAAGCTATCTTAAGTACCTCCGCTATTGATGACTAAATTTATTTCCGACACATCGCTATGAAGATTGTAATTATTGAAGATGAGAGAGATTTGGGAGTGTTGATGCGCAATTTTCTAGTGAGACAGCTTAATATCAGGGAGCCGGAAGCGGCTATCAAGGTAGCAGGGTCCCTGAATGAGGGTATAGCTTGCATAACCGAGATAATGCCGGATTGGATATTCATTGACAACAACTTACCTGATGGAAAAGGTATTGGTGAAATTCAGAGAATAAAAAGTATATATCCTGACAAAAAAGTATATATCGTCACAATGAGCGCCATGACCAATTTGCGCGACGAGGCTTTTAAGAATGGCGCAGACTACTTTCTGGACAAGCCGATCAGCTTCGTCGAAGTCCGGAATATCTTTTCCCAGCACCGGGGAGAAGCCTGATTAACCAGAACAAAAGGAGGTGTTTTTACAGTAGAGAAATTTGCGTCAGTTGGGGATGTGCGGTAAAGAAGACGTAGAAAATATTTCTCACAGGCCTATTCTGCGCGGATTTTCTCCAAGTTATTAAATTCAGATTAAAAAAGAATAGGGCAATGCGTGCCCGATTTGTTTCGCGAACCCGGCAACTTCACTTTTTGACTTCGGTACCTGACACGCTTCGTTTTGTCTCCGTCGCTCTTCTTATTCTCGTAGGCTACCAGCTTGAAATCGTATTCCGGTATAAAGTAATCTTCCTTGTATTCGGCAACCGGCAGCGGCATATAGTGTCTTCCTGGGAAGGTCAACACGTCATACTCATAATCGTACAAATAGATCGTCACAAATCCATCGCGGCTGTATTTGATCCCAATATCGGAAAAAGGGCTATTCTCATCCGCGGATGCTACGAGTCGCATCATTTCCTTTTGCTTCCCTTTCGCAAGTACGGTCATATTGTATTGAAAAACCCGGTGAAGTGAATCGATTTGGAGTGCCACACCCAGGTAATATTTGGCATCCTTGATCCGCTCCTGCCCCGCGTACATGACAGCGGTGTTGTTCAATGCACTTTTATCCTGATAGGTTTGGTAGCTCAGTTTTGCCTCATCGTATTTTTCCAGATAGCGGTATACGTTTCCCTGGTTTACGTTATAGAACTTGCGTGAAGGCGCTACTTCCATTGCCTTCTTAAAATCTTCAAAAGCGCCGTCATAACGCGCATTTGCCTCATTCACCTGACGTTTCTGGTCGTGGCGGTTCCCGATATATGCTTGTATGATACCGTGGTTATTATGCAAAAAAGGTAAGTCGGGCTTTTCCCGCACCAGGCTGTCGAAAAGCGCCATTGATTTGTCGAGCTGATCGTTTTCCAGCAGTACTACCCCCCATCCGTTCTGTGCATTCACATTGGAAGGATTCAGGGAAACTGCCTTTTTGAACACCTGATAGCTTTTTTTATACATATCGAAGTGGAGGAGCAGGTTCCCGTAATTGCTCCACATCAGATCGTAACCCTGCTCGTATTGCAATGCTTTTGCCAGGAAAGTACCTGCTTCCGAGTAGCGTTTCTGGTCGATCATAATGCCGCTCATACCTGCCAGCGCTTCGTATCGCGTTGCGTCCAGCTTGATCGCTTTCTGGAAATCATCCTGTGCTTCGCTGGTGCGTTTCAGATAGTATTCAGAAAATGCTTTGGTAACAAAAAGATCAGCAAAAAACCTGTTGTGCTCATCCAGCGCTTTTTCTGCTTTCTTGAAATCCTTTAAAGCGAGCTCATACTTACGCTGACCATAATACGAAACGGCGCGGCCGAGATAGGCAGGCAAATAGGTCGAATCCTTTTTAATTACCCGGTCGAAAAGTGTAAATGCTGTCTGATACTCGCGCTTGGAAAGGTGCGTATTTGCTATTCCCGATTGCAATGCGGGTGTTTCACGTTTTAGAGTGGAAGCGAGCTTATAGTAGCGTTGCGCCTCGCTGATCTGCTTCAAACCATAATTTGCATGCGCCATTCCCAGGTAAGCATCGCCCCGGAAAGTGCGGTCGTCCGTTTCGAGATAGGAGGAGAAAACTGCCTTTGCGGGGCCAAACTGGTTGAGGGACAGCAATGCATTTGCATACCTGATCTGCGCTTTCGGGTGGGTACGGGCCACTTTTTCAAAATCTTTGACAGCCCGCTTTTCATTCCCGGTTCGCATCAGCATATCGCCGCGCTGGAGCCGAAATGCCATTTCATCTTTCTGCCTGATCGCGGTGGTAACTTCTTCAATCGCTTCTTCGGTCCGGCCGCTGTATTTGTGTACCATTCCAAGATTGTAATTCCATTTGCCGCCGCTGTTCTTCGCTGAATTACCGGCCGCAAAATCTGCTGCCTCGCTGTATTTTTTCTGTTTACCAAAAGCGACGACGGTGTTCAGGTTTGCATGTGTGCCGCCGGGCGCCTGGCTGAAGTCGTTTCGGGCTGCGTCATATTTTCCGGAAAGCAATGCAAAAAGTCCTCTGTTATAGCGTAGCTGCGGTTCCTGCTGGTTCAGGTCGAGCGCTTCCATGATATGCAGTGCCTTCTGGTAATTCCCCAGCAGGGCGAGTATCACCGCCTCGTTGTTCATACGCTGAACCGAATCGGAGGGTTGAAATGCTTGTTTGTGATAGAGAGAGTAGGCAGCCTGCAATTCGCGGATACCGCGCTGATAAGACTTTTCCCTTATTAGTGCGGGATTGTTTTCTTCAAAAGAGCGGTTAAAAACAGGCAGTAGATCTTTGACCAGTCTCTGACATTCGCCAAAGTCCTGGGCAGCAACTTCCCCGGAACCTAATACGGTCAGCATCAGCCATATACTTGATAAAACAAGTAAGTAGATTCTCTGTACCATAGTCAAATAAAATGGCTCAAAAAGTCGTAACCTACGAGTAATGTCCCAGATTTACAATTATTACTTTAACCAGATGCTAAATCCTCGGTATTATATTATTTTTTCAAGAAATAGTAAAATCAATAAAAAGGTATAAAGTGTTTGTATCACGCACCAATTTTGATCAGCTGCACCACGCTATACCTGGTTTGGATCAAAAAGGCAGGACGAATGGAAGGCGTAATTTTCAAAATGAATATCTTGCAGACGAAGAAAAGCCGCGATCCATTCCTTAATAAATATCAAAGTCAACAGACTATGTCCCCAGTTAATCAGAATAAGTTTGTCATTTACCAGATTTTCACGCGCCTTTTCGGCAATCAGAATACAACCAACAAATGCTACGGTACGATCGAGGAAAATGGCTCCGGCAAGTTCAATGATATTACGGATACAGCCCTGAAAGCGCTGACCGATTTTGGTATTACGCACGTTTGGTACACGGGCATTCTGGAACACGCCACGCTCACGGACTATTCGCAGTTCGGCATCCGGAACGATCATCCGCTGATCGTGAAAGGTATCGCAGGGTCGCCTTATGCGGTGAAAGATTATTATGATGTGGACCCCGATTTGGCGGTCGACGTTACCAACCGCATGCACGAATTTGAGTTGCTTATTGCACGCACGCATTCACAACAGCTGAAAGCTATTATTGATTTTATTCCCAATCACGTAGCGAGGCAATATCATTCGGATGCCCGGGCGATTGGCGTGAAGGATTTCGGTGAAGAGGATGATACTACGGTCAGTTTCAGTCCGTCCAATAACTTCTATTACATTCCTAATCAGGATTTTATAGTCCCGGAAGGCCACACACCGCCTTTCGCCGTAACAGCTCCTTACGACGAAAGACCTGCGAAAGCGACTGGAAATGATGTTTTCGCAGCCCAGCCAAGCCAATATGACTGGTACGAGACGATCAAGCTGAATTATGGTGTGGATTATCAGAACGGCGGCGCTACCCATTTTTCTCCTATCCCTTCCACGTGGCTCAAAATGTATGATATTTTGAAATACTGGACAGAAAAAGGAGTGGACGGATTCCGGTGCGACATGGCGGAAATGGTACCAGTGGAGTTTTGGGCGTGGGTAATTCCTGAGATCAAAAAATTAAACCCGGAGATCATTTTCATCGCTGAGATCTATAACCCGCAACAATATCACAATTACATTCATAAAGGAAAATTCGACTATCTGTACGATAAAGTCGGACTGTACAACTCACTACGGCGACTGATCGAGGGGCACGGAACAGCAGAGGATATTACCAGGCTGTGGCAGCAGGAGTCAGGGGATATCAGTGAAAATATGCTTCGGTTTTTGGAAAACCATGACGAGCAGCGCATTGCGTCGCGCTATTTCGCGGGCAACCCCTGGCTGGCAATTCCTGCGATGACGCTCAGTGCCACACTCCATACTGGCCCGATGATGCTTTATTTTGGTCAGGAACTGGGAGTTAACCCACTGGTTGCGGAAGGATTTCAGGGAGAAGACGGACGTACTACCATTTTCGATTACTGGGGCGTAACAGAGTTTCAGCAGTGGGTAAATGGCGGCAAGTTCAATACGGACCTATTGACCAGCGAGCAACGCAAGCTCCGGGAGTTCTATGAGAGCCTGAATCACTTCGTGCTGCAAAATGAGGCCGTTTTTGCAGGCGAATTTTATGACCTGCAATATGTAAACGTAGATGGGCAAAGTTACAATTACGACAAAAAAATCATTTACAGTTATCTCCGTCATACCCCGGATCAAAGGCTGCTTTTTATCTGCAATTTCGACCGTGAAAGAGCTGTTGAGACCAACGTTCGCATTCCGGAAGATGCGTGGAGTAATGTGTTGCAACTGAATAGCACCATTCAATATAAGCTTACTCCTGTTTTCCCTGCATTTGCGGCAAAATTGCATCAGCAGGCTGCGAATATCACTTCCAGCGGGATTCACGTTGAGCTGCCTCCGGCATCCGTCCTCGTATATGAAATAGTG
Source organism: Dyadobacter sp. CY343 (assembly GCF_021390335.1). Taxonomy (GTDB): domain Bacteria; phylum Bacteroidota; class Bacteroidia; order Cytophagales; family Spirosomataceae; genus Dyadobacter. The sequence goes on from NZ_JAJUXK010000004.1 coordinate 485,311, forward strand.
AAAAAATAGCGCCTGCATAGGCAGGTAAGGCTTTTTCATTGCTATTTTTACGTAATTGCGAAGTTTGTATGTAAATATTTAACCCTGCCAATAGCCCGGTGCACCGGCCGGCAGTTAAATATCCGCTAAAAAAATTGAGTATGTTGAGAATTGCAGTTTTATACATTCTGGTCTCTTTCTCAGGTGCTGTCCATGCGCAAACGAACCTGCAAAAGGTTTTTGCGCAGAAAATGGATCTGCCGGAAAGCCGGGATATCGGCACCCAGGTACTCCGGATGAGTGAATCGTTTCTGGGTACGCCCTACGTTGCGGGTACGCTGGAAGGCAATCCTACCGAAAAACTTGTCTGCAAGTTCGACGGGTTGGATTGTACTACACTTGTTGAAAGTGTAATCGCGCTCACCGTGGCAAAAAGCGAGAATGCAACTTTTGACGCATATAAAAATGAGCTGACCAAATTGCGGTACCGCGACGGGATCATTGACGGGTATCCTTCCCGGCTGCATTATATTTTGGATTGGCTGTATGAAAACGAGAAACGCGGCAGACTCGAAGATATCACAGAAAAAGTAGGCGGGGTACCGTTTACAAAAAAGATCAACTTCATGACCAACCACGCCAATCTGTATGCCGCACTGGCTGAGAGTGAGGTTTGGGAGAAGGTTAAAGGACAGGAGAGCGAGATCAATACAAGAAAGCACAGCTATATTCCGAAAGCCGGCATTCAAAAGGCGGAACCGATGCTACATGATGGTGATATTGTTGCATTTACCTCTTCTGTTGAGGGGCTGGACGTGAACCACATGGGTATTATAAGTAAAATTGGCAGCAGGGCTTATCTGATCCACGCTTCCCTGGGTGGAAAAAAAGTGATCATGACCAGTGTCCCGCTGGCTGAATACGTGGCATCTGTCCCGAAGCACACGGGGATGATCGTCGCGCGACTCAACGATATCTGACGAATGAATGAATTACATAGAAGCGTTTTTCTACAAAAATGAACCCTGGCTGATTGTCCTGATTGCGGGAGTAGTCGGGTTTATAATTAGCGCATTACTTATCAATATCATTAAGATAGCCGCCTTAAAAAGGCAGTGGAACGCCGTGAAAGCGATACGGGAAAATCTCACGAGCGTACTCTATTTTTTCGTTCCGATGGTTTTCATCACCGCCTCTACCCGGGCCTATTCCGCTATATACCCCGAATATGGCTGGCTTTTCGCAATCAGCAAGGTGTCCCTCATCGCCGCGACAACGTGGCTGATGGTCCGGGTCGTGATCATAATCGAAAGGATCTTAGTCGACCAGCTCGATTTCAATACCCCTGATAATAACCATGCGAGACGGATGTTCACGAAGATCAAATTCGTGAAGCGGATGGTCATTATTTTGATCGTGATCGTAGGCGTTTCGGTATTGCTGCTGAGTTTCGAAGGGGTACGCCAGTATGGTGTAGGTTTACTTACCTCGGCGGGTATTTTCAGTGTGATTATCGGTTTTGCAGCCCAAAAGTCTCTTGCTAACCTGATGGCGGGGATTCAGATCGCATTTACGCAACCTATTAAAATAGACGATGTTGTGATCGTCGAAGGCGAGTGGGGCCGGATCGAGGAGATTAACCTGACTTATGTGGTGGTGAATATCTGGGACCTCAGGCGCATTGTGCTTCCGATCACCTATTTCATCGAAACGCCATTTCAGAACTGGACAAGAAACGACAGTGCGCTGATCGGCACTGCGTTTTTTCAACTGAATTACCACGCACCTATCCCCAAATTGCGTGAAAAGTTGAAAGAGATATTGGATACCACGCCGCTGTGGAACGGAAAATTGTGGGCACTTCAGATTACGGATACGCAGGGTCAGCTGATGGTAGTTCGGGCGATCATGTCCGCCCGCAATTCGAGCGAAACATTTGATCTGAGGTGTCTGGTACGTGAGAAAATGATTGAATTCATCGCAAAAGAATATCCCGAAGCATTGCCTTCCACACGTATCGAAGATTCGCAGAGGCAGGTTCGCATTCCTGAATAGCACTAAAAAACTGGCCTCCGGAATGTCCCGAGGCCAGTTTTGCTTTACTACTCACCTAACTCAATTTAACCTGGTATCGCTTCCTCCGGGTAATTCGGAAATCAATAGCTGTTAAACTTCGTGCATATCTAATCACCTCATTTACTAATATATTGTCCCGGGTGATCAGGTTACAAAAAACAGTCAGGCGAGTTAAAGTCGCATTAATGCTGAATTAAAAGCGAGTTAAAAAGGAGGAAACCGAACGATAAATGTAGCACCCGAGCCTAATGTGGACTCAACATCGATCGTCGCTCCCTGCATATTGATAATGCGTTTGGTGAGTGCTAGTCCAATGCCATAACCCGCCTTTGTGATCGTGGCGCCGCTCCGGTAAAACGTATCGAAAATATAAGGCAGCTCGGCGGGCGCAATGCCAATTCCGTTGTCTTTGAAGTTGATCCTGATCTGATCGTCGCCGGTTTCCAGCGAGACGTTAACCGTCTTGTCGTCAGAATATTTACAGGCATTATCCATGAGATTAACGAATGCTGTTCGCAGCAGACTTTCGTCGCCGATCCGCATCAGCTGCTGCTCATCGTCAGGGATTTTTTCATAAGTAACATTCACGTGGTATCCCGGATTTTTTTGTTCGGTAGATGTTTTCGCCTGCCAGAGCACTTCATCTATCCTGATCTTTCTGAATGATACTTTGAATGTATTTTCGTCGGTCCGGGCGAGTTCGAGCAGTCTGTTCACCAGCCCGTTCATTTCTTTCGCTTCTGCCCATATTCCCTGCAATGCGTCCTGGTATTCGTACACTGAGCGTTCCTTCATCAGGCCTAGTTCCGCTTCGCTCATGATCAGTGCCAGGGGTGTACGCAGTTCGTGAGAGGCGTGGGAAACGAAATTCTTCTGCGCGACAAATGCAATTTCCAGCCGGGCAAGCATTTGGTTGAAGGTTTCCGCCAGCAATGCGAGCTCGTCTTTCTCCCGCCCTACCTTTACTTTTTCGTGTAAGTTCCCCGCCGAAATATTATTGACCTGATCGATAATATCTGCAACGGGCTTGATCGCGTCATTAGAAAACTGCCAGCCTGCCACGGCGACCAGCACCAGCGCCAGAAGCCAGCCAATGACCAGAATTTCACGCAGCCGGTGCAGCTGGCTCATTCCCAGGTTGTCATTGGCGATAATCACGACGATCCAAGGCTTGCGGTGATCCTGCAAAATGTGGCGGGTAACAATCACTTCCTTGTCCTGGTATTTGGTGCGGATCTCCCTCCCACCCCGCGCGTCGGCCAGCGATGATTTTGAAATGGTCAGGTAGTCGGCGCCGCTCATGTAGATAATCGAGTCGGCTCCGTCGTAGATCGTGATCTCTTCGTTGAGAAGGATCGTTTTGTTCTCTTTTTCGATCTTTTCAATATCCGCCTTGCTGATCCCGTTGCTCGCCTCTACCAATTGCGCAATAGTCTGCGCCCGCTCGTTCAGAAATGAATAGAACCGTTTTTCTCTGTATTGATCATAAAAAAAATAGATCGACAGACAAAAAAGTGCCATGATGGAGCCGACCAGCATGGTGAACATGAGCGTCAGACGGGACTTGATATTCATTCTTCCTTGAATATGTAACCCATTCCCACTACCGTGTGGATCAGCTTGTTAGGATAATCTTTATCCACTTTTTTTCTCAAAAAGTTAATGTAAACGTCTATCACATTGGTACCTGTATCAAACCGAATATCCCACACCTGCTCGGCAATATCCACCCGGGATACTACCCTCCCGCGGTTGCGCATAAGGTATTCAAGCAATGCAAATTCCTTGGCTGTGAGATCAATACGGTTTCCGGAGCGGCGCGCCACTTTTTCGTCGAGGTTCAGTTCCAGATCGGCGAGTGTAAGTACCTGGCTCGATTGCTCCCGCGTGGTATTTCTGTGGGACAATACCTTCACCCGGGCGATCAGCTCGCGGAATTCGAAAGGTTTTACAAGATAATCGTCTCCGCCGGCTTCAAAACCGTCAAGTTTGTCGTCGATCGTTCCAAGGGCAGTAAGAAAAAGGATCGGTGTTGACAAACCGTCATTTCTCAGTTGCCGCGCCAGATCGTAACCGTTCAGCAGCGGCAGGTTTACATCGAGAATGATCACATCGAACCGGTAATTGGCCGCCATTTTTTTCCCGACTTGTCCGTCATACGCCAGCTCGACTTCCCAGGATTGTTCTTCGAGCCCGCGTTTCAGAAAGCCGGCCAGTTTGGGTTCGTCTTCAACGACAAGGATTTTCATAATGGATGATCAGTATTTAGATTTCAAATGTTGCACAGATTTCTACTTAAAAAAAGGCTGACCGAAATATCGGACAGCCTTTATGTCTATATCCACACCACTAGAACATTGACGAGCTAGGTTTCGCAACGCTCTATTATTATGCAAAATAGAAAAATTTAGCAATAAACAATAGGTCGCAATGCAACTATACGAAATTTTATATAAGTATTAATAGTATTCTGACCCCTGATCGAAGTCCGATCGGTCGTCAAATGCGCCATAATTATCGTCTTCATCCAGGCGCATGCCCTTCACTGCTTTTTTGATAAGCCCGATCTGCCCTGCGTGGTACACATCGTGCTGAATCACACCGTGGATCATGGTATAATAAGAATAGTCGCGACCCGGCACAAACTCTTCCAGGAAGCTGTCACTTTCAATTTTTTCCAGTTCCGAAATCAGTTCTTCCTGAGACAAACTGAGCTCCATTTGAATAGCTTCCCACTCAAATTCGTCCACTATCGGGAATTTCTTCCAGTCTTTATCCTGTGTTTTAATATCAAATTCCGCGTCACCCTGGATCTTTCTCACTGAGAATATCCGCCAGGTGGTCATGTGGTACACGATCTCCGCGATCGAGTGTGTATTCGTGCTGAGCCGCAGCTCTGCCATTTTCGGCGTGACGTCACGCAGTGCCTCTACTACCGACGGTCCGTACCAGGCTTCTTCACTTTCATACGTGTCGTTCAGAACATCTATGATCCTTAAAATCTCTTCTTTTGTTTCCATATTTATGATAATTGCAAGGTGCTGCTGGTCTTTTTCAAACCAAAGATGATGATTATTGCCTTCTCCTTATTTACAGGTATCCATTTTTATAGAATACAAATTTGATGTGCCTTTCAGTTGCATCGCCGTCAATATAAGGTATGGATTGTTACAACCAATTTTCACAAAACGAGGTCTGCAATAGTGTACAAACCATTTTTACTAAAAAATTGAGCCGCTAAAACTGCATTTGTAAAATGTTCAATTTCAAATTTCGTTTAATTAATAACTTTAAATGTAAGACCCAAAATGTTTAAAAAAGCTTCAATATTCCTTCTTATAGCCGGACTGGGAATGGCTTCCTGCTCCAAAGATCCGATCAATGACCTGTCTACGGAAGAATCACTGGTATACATCACCAACCACGACAAGGCAGCTAATTTCAAACAATACAAAACTTTCAGCATTGTCGACTCCGTAGTTGTCGTTGAAAATAATCGCTCAGGCACTGCACTGACTGATATTGACAAAGATGTACTTACGCGCATTATCACCAAAATGCAGGCCCTCGGCTACACATATGTGAGCCCGAAAGCCAAACCTGACGTGGGTATTAATGTGACCTGGATCACAAATACCTATTTGAATGTAGTTTCGCAGCCACTTAACTCCTATTACGGCGGTTACTGGGGCGGCGGCTTCGGTTATGGTTACCCTAATTATTACAGCTACTACGAAACTGCCGAGAGTTACTGGCTGATCACGCTGCTCGATTTCAAGAACCCAAACACAGTTGACAAAACGTTTAACGTGATCTGGGATGCGCAGGTAAGAGGGGCGGGTATCGGCAACAGACAGTATGTAGATACGATGATCGACTCGGTTTTTGGCCAGTCAGAATATTTAAAAATTAATTGAAAATGAAAAAAATAATCATTGCAGCCCTTTTTCTAGCAGGCTTTTTACCGGCTTACGCACAACAGCAGGAAGCGCCCAAGCTTTACACTCTACCGTCGCCTTTTGAGCGATATACCCACTACCTGGCTACTGCCCGCGTGATGGGAGCAGTGCCGCTGGGCTCTTTTGCAGATTCTTATATTGACAAATCTTCGTTCCGGAATGCGTCCATTTCGATTGAATGGGTTTTGAGAAACTCACCTTTTTCAATAGGCGGAGAAATTGGTTCGACCTATTTCCAGAAACGCATTCCGCGCACGCTTTATCAAAATGGTGAAGGGACGATCTCGGCGGTTCAAACGCGCACTTTGTCCCAATATCCGGTGGAGCTGTTTGGTAATTACCATTTTCTTCGTAAAACATCCATGATCCAGCCTTATGTGCAGGTGAGCGGTGGGATCAGTATTCTGGATAATGTGCTTTACTATGGAACACTGTCTTCCCAGCACCAAAAGATCGCCCCGAAATATGGGATAGGGTTGGGTTCCAAGTTCCTTTTCAAGAAAGATGGTGCTGTTGGCGTAGATGTTCGCGTCAAATATGATGGTACTGCATACAAACATGACTATATTGAAAAAGGAGTATCATCGGTTAACGGGTCGATAGGTCTGTTCTATCGCTGGTGGTAACCAACTATTGTGGTACGTAAAAACAAAATTTTGTCAAAATCAACGCTTATCTGGGCCAGTGGAATTCTGATATTTCTGGCGGGTTCCGGGCTATGGGCCTGGAACCGCTTCGGTCCTTCTCAGAACCGCCATTATCCCGAGGCTGTAAAAGGATTTCCGGTTGCCACTACTATTGATTCCGCTTCCAATGCATGCGATCTGACGGTCAGGCGGTATCGGCAGATCGGCTCTGAAATGCAGTTCGAGCTGGCCGCCAATGTGGGTGGATTAGCGCCTTATAATATCGAAATCACGCAGTCGGGCAATACGCAGAAACTGACTGATATCCCTCACCGTTACGGAACGTGGCTTACCATTCCGAAAACTGAGTTGAATGAAGGTGAAGCTACAATCAAGGTGATAAGCCTCGGGCAGCCCGGCTGCGAAACGACAGCTTCCTTCAGTTTCGATGGAAAGATCAAAAATGAGATCCCCGACAATTCGCAGTGGATCAGGCACGGGAGTAAAGATGTTTTTCTGGATGTAAGGCCGGTTTCGAAAGATGGAAAACTGTACCTGAAAGATTTTGCCAATTACAACGACGGCCGCACGAAAGTGGTGATGATCGATGGTATCGCGGTAAATGGACTGGAAAATGGCATCGAAGTGCGACCGGGTTACCTGTATTCCGTAACCGCCCGCTGGATCGACGCACCTTACAATGACTGGTGGAATGAACTGAAAAATCGCTCAGTTCGTCAGCAGAATATCTGGATATCGGGTAAAGTCGCTGAAAAAGGAGAATCAAGATTAACCCGCATTCAGATCCCAGACTGGTTTGCGCCGCCACGCGGATTGAATGTAACTTTTGACACAAAATTCCCTGAATTCGAACCTATTAAAGATAAGATCGTCGCGCAATACCGGCTCAACGATGAAGTACCTTCTATCAATTATTACAAGCGCGGGATCGGCTATCTTTTTAATACTGAAAAAGAATATCCTTCCAATAAACTGCATTACACAGCTACGCCCAATTATTTCAATGATAAAGACGAAAAATGGTTCGCGACACTGAGCAAGCAGGAAGTGGAAGCATTGGCCGGCGTACCCGGCTTCGGCGTTTATGCGCTTGACTTTGAGTTCTGGAACCAGAAGTATCCGGCTGAGGTGAAACAAAGGCTCCTTTGGTTCACTGACTATATTCGTAAAAACCACCCGGAAATGCGTTTGATGGATTACTGGGGCGGAGGTGCTTATACAAACCCACATATCAACACGGTAGGCGGCGCCAATCCGAAAGATTTTATCAAAGATTACCAGCAGCCGAAATCCAATAACCCGAATTTTGATGTGCTGCCAAACGGCGAAAGCTTGCAGAATGCATTCAATGCGACGCCGATTGATGTGTACCCAAAGCCGAATTTTGCAATGGATGCGCAGGGTAATTCACCCAACAATTTTGTATTACTGTCTGCTGTTCATTCACTGAGAATCAATCAGTTGATCCCATACCAAAAGCTCAATAAGTTTATATTCTACGGCTGGAACAGGTATATGCCGCTTTATAAAGATCCTATTAATCCCTGGAACTACCAGCTCACAGATCCCAAAGGCGAGCTGATCATGAACCAGCTGGAGATGATGCCGGCCAGTCAGGCGCTGAGCTTTTCATTGTTTTCACTTATACTTTTCGACGGTTACTATTTGTGGCAGGATGGGCCTCCATCAGGCAGCGATCCTAATGCTTACAAACTCGTAAAAGGCGGCTGGGGCTGGGGTTACGAATGGTATCCCGCCGATGGAAAAACGCCCGAAGGTGAGGTTGGAAGGAATGCAAAAGGTAAAGGCGCGCCGTGGTACTGGGATTTCCCGACGGAATATTACGCGCTGGGAAATTGGATGGCGAAGCAGGTTGAAGACGTGATCGTAGGTGGTACCGTGAAAGATCTGCCTTTTGAATTAAACGGAAACTGGGTTACCCCTAAAAAAGAACAGGCGCTCCTGGCTATTGACCAGAAGCAGCCTTTCGTTACTTCGATTGTAAGAGGGAAAAATATCGTAGTGCTCGCAGTGGACAGTTTCCAGGCGCCTACCGCAGTGAGAACTACCAAAGTGCGTTTGCCGGACGGGACTGAAACTTCCGTTGAATTGTACGGTAACTGGCCCTCACTTTATCGCGGCACTTTAAAATAGCGGCTGCTAGGAAACCTTAATGTAGCTCCCAAGCCACTTCAAATGCGTACCATATTTATGCATGATCTCCTGCACCTGAGGATCCTGCATGTGACCCAGAAATTCTACCAAAAACCAGGTTCTGAAAGCTGCTTCGCCTCTCAGCGGGCGGCTTTCTATCTTGGTCAGGTTGATCCCGCGGTCGTTGAAATCCTTTAAAAATTCGTACAAAACGCCCGGACGATTGGTATTCGGCAGGTTTGCGATAATAGTTGTCTTGTCGTCGTCGCTTTTAATATTCGTAAAGTCTTTGGCCAATATGAGAAAACGTGTCCGGTTCTGATCACTGTCTTCGATATTATCAAAAAGAATAGGTACTCCAAAAAGGCGGGCGGAAATGGATGAGCAGATCGCAGCTGCGTCCGGCTCGTCGGCTGCCAGCTTGGCTGCTTTCGAGGTCGATTCCACCGGGATCAGCTCCACATTCATTCCATCCAGATATTCGTGAATGAACTTCCCGCATTGCCGGAATGCGATGTCTTTTGAATATATCTTCTTAATATCTTTCAGACTGTCGGACTGGGAAGCGAAGGTGAAATGTACCTGTAACAATACCTCAGCCACGATCGAAAGGTTTTTCTCCCGCAGATAATCCACAGTTTCGATCACGATACCTTCCTGGTTATTTTCGATAGGTACCACACCAAACTTACTGCGGCCGGTTTCTACACTTTCAAAAACAGAGTGAATAGTCGGCAAAACCATGTATTCGCTCATTCCCCCAAACCTGCCCTCGGCCGCCTGGTGCGTAAAACTTCCTTCCGGCCCGAGGTAAGCGACTCTTTCCGGGAGTTCGAGATTGCGTGATACAGCGAAGATCTCAAAGAAAATCGCATCGATCGCCTGTCGGGTCAACAGCCCGTTATTCCTTTTTTCAAGTCTGTCCAGGATCTGCTTTTCTCTTTCCGGACGATAGATTATGGATTGCGACGAACGTTTCAGCTCGCCTACCTGCCGAACCAGCTCCATTCGCTCATTCAAAATAGTCAGCAGCTGATCATCGAGTGTATCTATTCTTTCCCTTAAATTCTGTAATTCCACAGAGTAACTTTTTGTAAAATGATATAATGCTACTATTAGCTGGCGAGTGCAAGCTCTTCGATATTCTTCTCAACTTTCAAATTATCAATTATAAAGCGCTGTCTTTCAGGCGTATTCTTGCCCATAAAATAACTAAGCAACTTTTGGATCGAAGTTTCCTTTTGAAGGATCACAGGCTCTATGCGCATATCTTCACCAATGAACCGGCCGAATTCTTCGGGAGATATTTCCCCTAATCCTTTAAAACGCGTGATCTCAGGTTTGGTGCCGAGTTTTGCGATCGCGTGCTGTTTCTCTTCGTCGCTGTAACAGTAAATTGTTTCTTTTTTATTACGCACCCTGAAAAGTGGCGTTTCCAAAACAAATAAGTGCCCGTTACGAACCAGATCAGGAAAGAATTGCAGGAAAAATGTCATTAACAACAACCTGATGTGCATGCCGTCCACGTCCGCGTCGGTAGCGATAATTATCCGGTTGAAACGAAGGTTTTCCACACCATTCTCAATATCAAGCGCGTGTTGCAGTAAATTGAACTCTTCGTTTTCGTAAACGATTTTTTTCGTCAGCCCAAAGCAGTTCAGCGGCTTTCCCCTCAAACTGAATACAGCCTGCGTCTGAATATTACGTGATTTTGTGATAGAGCCACTCGCCGAATCTCCTTCTGTTATAAATAAGGTGGTATCGTGACGCAGGTCGTTTTTAATGTCGGTCAAATGCAGCCTGCAATCCCTGAGCTTTTTGTTGTGCAGATTTGCTTTCTTGGCACGATCGTTTGCCAGCTTTTTAATACCTGCCAGCTCCTTCCGCTCCCGCTCCGATTGTTCAATTCTCTTCTTTAATGCGTCCCTGGATTCAGGATGTTTGTGCAGATAATTGTCCAGCTGCTCTTTTACAAAATCATTGACGAAGGTGCGGACTGTGGTACTGTTCGGGTCAGGCGTGATCGTACTGGATCCCAGTTTTGTTTTGGTTTGAGATTCAAATACAGGTTCCTGCACGCGGATCGCCACAGCGGCACTGATCGACGAGCGAATATCTTCCGGCGCATAATCTTTGCCAAAATGCTCTCTCACAGCCCGCACTACTGCTTCCCGGAAAGCCACGAGGTGCGTTCCGCCTTGCGTGGTGTACTGGCCGTTTACAAAAGAATAATATTCTTCCCCATATTGGTTACCGTGCGTCATCGCAAACTCGATATCCTCTCCTTTTAAATGTATGATTGGATAGCGAATCGATTCTGCATCCGTTTTGCTTTTCAGCAGGTCGAGCAGGCCGTTTTGGGAGATATATTTTTCTCCATTGAAATTAACTGTCAACCCCGCATTCAGATAGCAGTAGTTCCAGATCATGCTATCCAGGTACTGCGGAATGTATTTGAAGTTCTTAAAGATGCTCGAATCCGGCTCAAATAAAGTATGTGTGCCGTTTCGCTGGTTGGAAGGCTGCTCTTTTGATTCACGCAGCAAAGCTCCCTGCTCAAACTCAGCGACTTTTGATTTCCCGTCGCGGAACGATTGTACCTTGAAATATTGGGAAAGCGCATTTACCGCCTTGGTACCTACCCCATTCAAGCCGACCGATTTTTGAAACGCGCCGGAATCATATTTCCCGCCTGTATTAATTTTCGAAACACAATCCACCACTTTTCCCAGCGGGATACCTCTTCCATAGTCCCGTACTTCCACCCGATGCTCCGAAATTTTGATCTCGATGGTCTTTCCATTACCCATCATATGTTCATCGATGGAGTTATCGACGATTTCCTTGACTAATACGTAAATACCATCATCAATAGACGAGCCGTCCCCTAATTTTCCAATATACATCCCCGGCCTTAATCGTATGTGCTCCTTCCAATCCAGCGATCTGATACTATCCTCGTTGTATTGAACGTTTGTACTTTCCATTTTTATAATTATTCTTTTAGTCGTATTTCTGAATTTGAATATTGTATTTTAATAATTTCAGTTTTTTGTCGTTAGGCTGTTATACCTTTGCGCGGATAACAAGAGCCCGATTACTAGAATTTGTTTAAAAATAGGAAAAATCTAATTTACTTTGCTATTACATACACATCCAAATACGACGCTGCCCGGATTCCAAAATCAAAAATAGTAGTCTAAAAGATAGGTTTCATGGATTTTCAGCATTTCAATAGTACAATAATTCTTCATATGAACAGATTCAGATTTACTAAAAGTTATAATTCCTTATTTCTTTATTTTCTGACTTTTCTCATTTCTCTGCCAGCAATATCTCAGGTAACACCCTCAGCTCCAACAATTCAGGCTCCTGCCTCTCAAGGATCTCAGGGAGGCACGCAGCAAACCGGACCGAGAAGTACCACAACGGGAGGTCAGCAAGGCAATACTCAGGGAAACCCAAATGCACCTCAATCGGGTCAACAAAATGGTCAACAGCCTGGTAATCAACAAGGAAACCAGCAGGGAAATGACAGCCAGTCTAACGATAAAAGCAAAAATCCAGCCAATCAGAATGGCCAAAATGGCGAACAGAACAGTGACCAGAGCAAGGTTAATACCTCCACTTCCACCACACTGACACCCGAAGAACAGGAAAAAGAAGCATTCCGCCAGAAGATATACGGTTACTCTATTTTTGCCAATAAGAATCTGGATCCAATCCCTGATTTACAGATCGCTACACCTACCAACTATGTGGTTGGGCCTGGTGATGAGCTGAACATTTACATTTATAACTACGCAGAAAGTACTTATGAAGGCGTGGTGAACAAGGACGGGAATATCCTAATTCCAAGGGTCGGACCGGTGCAGGTTGCAGGGCGCACGATCGAGGAAATCAGGAAAATTTTGATCGATAAATTTGCCAAGTTCGTTCCGGGGCTACTCGGCAGCGGAGGCACCACAGCCCGTACCAAATTGATGGTAACCCTTGGGAATATCCGCTCAGTGAAGGTATTTGTGACCGGGGAAGTAATTAATCCCGGAACATATGAGGTATCATCGCTTTCATCTGCATTCAATGCGCTTTACCAGGCCGGCGGGCCGAATGAAATTGGATCTTTCCGTGATGTGCGTGTAGTGCGGGCTGGAAAGGTAGTGTCGCATATGGATATCTACGATTACCTTGTTAACGGTAAGATTGAAGGAGATATACGGGTTCAGGACAATGACAATATTGTAGTTGGCTATTATCTGAAACGTGCGGAGATAACTGGTATGGTTAAACGTCCGGGTATTTACGAATTGAAAACTGAGGAAAAGCTGGGTGATGTTATTAAGTATTCAGGTGGATTCCAGGATAAGGCTTATCGCGAAAGACTTAAAATCCAGCGGATTACTTCTAAGGAAAGAAAGCTGCTGGACGTTTCGGAAAGCGAATATGAGAATTTCGAAATCGCGACTGGTGACTCTATTAATGTAGGTACCGTTTTGGATCGCTACGAAAATATTGTGACGATTGAAGGAGCAGTAATGCGCCCGGGTGATTTTTCGCTAGACAGCAGCCCTACTCTTAAAAAACTGATTGAAAATGCGCAGGGATTAAGAGAAGACGCTTTTGCAGGCCGGATCAATGTATTGAGAACAAGAGACGATCTGACTCTACAGAGTATCCCGATGAATTACGTGGATCTGATCAATAATGTAGTTCCCGACCTCATTCTTACCAGACTTGACCAGGTGATTGTTCCGTCCAAATTCGATATGGCTGAATCGGCTTATGTGAGTGTGGAAGGCGAGGTTAACAATACGAAGATCGGTATCAACGAAGGCAAGTTTCCATATACTTCCGAAATGACGCTGGAAGACGCACTTGTTCAGGCTGGCGGTCTCCGCGAGTCGGCTTATACCTCTGAGGTAGAAGTTGTTAGGCGCAAGCGAAACGGTGTTGCGGGTACTGCCAATGCGCAGATATCGGAGGTTTTTAAGTTCGACCTGAACAGAGACTTATCACTTGGCGCTAAAGCGACTAATTTCCGTCTCCTTCCATTTGACCAGATCATTGTCAGGAAATCGCCGAATTATGTAGAACAGCAAACTGTATTTGTCGAAGGTGAAGTACTGGTAACCGGACCGTACACGATCATTAACAAAAACGACAAGATCAGCGACATTATCAAAAGATCAGGCGGGTTGACGGAGCTTGCGTATCCTGAGGGAGCAACCTTACTTCGCCGCACGATCGTGAGAGACCTGGAAGAGCCTACTGACTTTGAACAGGCGGAGATCACTGAAAATAGTATCAAGAAAGGTACAATCCTCGGTGACGTTCCTAATGTCAAGGAAGAGAAAATTGGTATTGTGTTGAAAAATATCCTGAAAAACCCAGGATCATTCGAAGACCTGATCGTACAGGAAGGAGATATTATCCGTATTCCAAAACGTCTGGAAACAGTTCAGGTAGCAGGATCGGTATTGTATCCTACTACGGTTAAGTACGGCAAGGGAATGTCGTTTACGGACTATATTTCTCAGTCGGGTGGCTTTACTGTACAGTCTCTCCGTAAAAGCTCTTATATTAAATATCCTAACGGAAATATAGACCGGACAAGAAGATTTCTTTTCTTTAACGTTTATCCGAAAGTTGAGCCGGGATCGGAGATTTTTGTACCTGTAAGAGCTGCTCCTGGGTTGAACACGCAACAGGCTATCTCGACGGCTACCGGCTTGCTGAGCTCGGTTATGGGATTAATAGTAACAGTATTGGCCTTTCGCTCAATAAGATAATGTCTCAAACACTCACCCCTGCGCGACCGCAAGAAATTCCCGATGACGAACTATCTCCGAAGGAAGTAGTTGAAAAAGTTATCGTTGTTAAAGATGCCATTATCCGGAACTGGAAAATGATCCTATTCTTACCGATCATCGGTTTTGGAATCGGATATGCATTGGATACTTATGTAAAAAAGGCGAACAAGTACGAGGCAAACGTAGTGTTTAACTTGGGGGGCGGAAGTAGCCAGGGCGCGGGATTCGGTGAAATGGCCGGGTTACTCGGCCTGGGATCTGCTCCGGATGCGAACATTTTCACAGGTGAAAACTTCTTCTACTTCGTAAAATCACGTCCTGTCTTAGAACGTAACCTGATGAAGGAGGTAGAGATCAATGGAAAAAAAGAGATTTTTGCTAACTTTTTTATTGATTCCAGCGGCATCAAAACGTCTGAGTGGGAAGAAAGACCCGATCTGCAAAATTTTCATTTTGTATCGAACGATCTGAAAAAACTGGACAGGACTTCCAGGATCATATTGAATGAGATCGTTAAAAAGGCTGGCGACGCAACGGAGATCGCTTCACTGGATCGTAAATCTTCATTTATTTCGATATCAACCCTCATGGAAAATGAGGCACTGGCAGGTATGTGGGTAACTACACTCCTGAAAACAGTCGAAGAAATGTATACTGAGAACCAGACGCAGAAAACCAGAAAGACACTTCGTCTCCTGCAACACCGGGCCGATTCACTAGCGAGCGTACTCGGTATTGCTGAGCATAAACTGGCAAGACAAATGGATTACAGCTCGCAAATCATGCTGCCGGAAGCCAAGGTTTCTACCAATAGTATGGAGCGAAAATCGACATTCTTGCAGCAGCTTTATTATGAAGCGATGGCGAACGCAGAAAAAATGCAGATGTCGTTGGTACGTGAAGCCCCACTTTTCACAGAAATTGAAGGCATTAAAGTACCTCTTGATATGAAACAGGAGGATAAGAGAAATGCGAAGATTGGTGCACTTGCAGGATTAATGATCGCATTGATATTTACATATTTTAGAACAGTATTCAGTACTCCTGCTACCACAGTCAGGGTAGAACGAGCGTAAAAAAATGGCGGCGCAACACACGACTACAATTAAGGCAGGCGGTTCTGAAAAGGACTATTGGAAAGATCTCTGGCTGCACAGACAATTACTTTGGATTTTATCCAAAAGGGATATCTCAGTTCGTTACAAACAAACGTTACTGGGTGTCGCCTGGAGTGTGCTCCGGCCGTTTATGACGATGACTGTTATGGTTTTCGTATTCAGTTATGTGGCTAAAATAGACAGCGATCCTGGTGTCCCCTACCCTTTAATGGTATTGAGCGGACTTACGATCTGGACATTCTTCTCGAATACATTTCAGCAGATCAGCAATAGTATTTTGCTCAATTCAAACCTGGTATCGAAAGTATATTTCCCACGGTTACTCATGCCGCTCAGCTCTATCGCCGTCGGTTTTGTAGATTTTTTGATCGCACTCGGCATATTTATCGTACTTACTCCATTCTTTGACTACACGATAAGCTGGCAGATCATATACATTCCTTTCTTTGTTTTACTTACATTTATTACATCGATGGGCTTCGGATTGTTCTTTGCAGTGCTGAACGTTCGTTTTCGTGATATCGGCCAGTTAATTCCGTTTTTAATCCAGGTTGGCATGTACGTGCTGCCGGTTGCCTATCCAAGCTCGCTTGTGAAAGACACCTGGTTTGAAAAATATTACAACCTAAATCCCCTTGTGGGCATTATCGGCGGGTTCCGCTGGTGCCTGCTGGGAGAAAAATCGTATTTTAATCCACAAAGTTTGTACTCGACGGTGATCATTTCCTTTTCGATTCTCATATTATCTTTGATTTATTTTCGAAGAAAAGAGAACACGTTTGTTGATCACATTTGAAAAATTACGCTAAGGCATGCCTGTAATTGTAGCTGAAAATATCAGTAAGAAATATATCATCGACCACCAGCGCAAAAGTGGGTCCTCGGGCCTGCGTGATGTTGTTTCGGAGACGGTCGATAAACTATTTTCAAGAAAGGAAGCGCAGGACGATTTTTCAGAGAAAGAAGAATTCTGGGCGCTGAAGGACATTAATTTCAGCATCGACCAGGGCGACCGTATCGGTATTGTTGGTCATAATGGAGCAGGGAAATCAACTCTGCTCAAAATTCTCAGCCGCATTACCGAACCGAGTACGGGCCAGATCAAGATCGAAGGCCGTATTGCCAGCTTGCTCGAAGTAGGAACAGGTTTCCACCCGGAGCTAACCGGAAGAGAGAATATCTTTCTGAATGGCGCGATCCTGGGAATGGCGAAAAGTGAGATCCGCGAATCTTTTGACGCGATCGTCGATTTCGCCGGCGTTGAAAAATTTCTCGATACACCTGTCAAAAGATATTCTTCGGGTATGTACGTGAGATTGGGTTTCGCCATCGCAGCTCACCTTAATCCTGAGATCCTGATTGTTGACGAAGTTCTGGCAGTTGGAGATACTGAATTTCAAAAGAAGTGTCTTGGTAAAATGCGGGACGTTTCGGAAAGCGGTCGTACGCTGATATTTGTTAGCCACAACCTGACCGCTATTCAGGCACTTTGCAATAAATCGTTTTATTTTGAAAAAGGACGGTTGATCGACCAGGGTGAAACGACGCATATCGTTACCAACTACCTCAGCAAAGTATCACACAAAAGTCTCGACAAACATTGGGACACTATTGAAAGTGCGCCAGGAAACGATCAGGTACGTGTGAAACGCTTCAAATTATTTCCTGAGTATCAGGACGATCTGAACCATATTGACGTGCGGACACCTATCAATTTCCAGTTCGAATTCTGGAATCTGGTAGAAGGCGCAAACCTGAACCTGAGTATGCATTTATACACCTTTACCGGTGAATGTATATTCAATGTGGGCACACAATCCGAAAGCTTCCCAAAAGGGTTGGTGACCGGAACCTGCGAACTGCCAGGAAATTTCCTGAACGACGGCTCGTATGTGGTTTCCATGATGATCGTAAAGGACACAAGTACAGTGCTTTACAACATGGAAGAAGCCCTGGTATTTGATATTGAGGACTACCGTGAAAATGTTACCTGGTATGGCAAATGGCCCGGATATATTCGCCCTCAACTTAATTTTTCCATTCGCCAAACTGAACACGTAGTGAATGATTAATGTCACTAAAACCTTTTTGCCTGACAAGGAGGAGTACATCAAGTATGTCCACGAAATATGGGACCGCGGATACATTACCAACAACGGGCCTGTATTACAGCAGCTTGAACAGGAACTGAAAGACTATCTCAACGTCGATCACCTTTATTTTTGTGGAAACGGGACGATCGTTCTTCAAATTGCGATCAAAGCGCTTGAATTAAAAGGAGAAATTATTACAACCCCCTTTTCTTACTGCGCGACTTCCAATGCAATCCTTTGGGAGAATTGCACGCCCGTTTTTGTAGACATTGACGCTCAAACATTTAATATAGATCCGACCCTCATCGAGGCGTCGATCACCCCGGCAACTTCTGCTATCCTTGCAACCCACGTTTACGGGAATCCCTGTGATATTGAAGCGATTGAAGCTGTGGCCAAAAAGCACAATCTCAAAGTCATTTATGACGCTGCGCACGCATTTGGCGTGACTTACAAAGGTAAATCGCTCCTTTCTTACGGTGATATCAGTACATGCAGCTTTCACGCAACAAAAGTTTTTCACACGATTGAAGGCGGGGCGTTGATATCAAATCATCCTGAACTGGACAAAAAGCTGCACTTGCTGCGCGCGTTCGGTCACCAGGGCGACGACCTTTATTTGTATGCAGGCATCAATGGTAAAAATTCAGAATTTCACGCCGCAATGGGGCTGGTGAATTTGCCTCAGGTACCAAATATTATCCAGGCAAGGAAAGAAGTTTTTGAAGCCTACGATAGTTTGCTGAACTGGGATGTTCTTTCCAAACCGTTGATCAGCAGTGATATAGAATACAACTACGCCTATTATCCTGTTGTATTTCCTTCAGAGGAAATGATGTTCCGTGTAATGGATGCTTTGCGTGAGCAGGAAATTATTCCGCGCCGCTACTTTTTTCCTTCTTTGAATACCCTTTCTTTTATGCCGCGGCAATTTGCTTGTCCGGTTTCTGAGGATATCGCATTAAGAGTGTTAAGTTTGCCTTTATACGTCGGCCTGCCTTACTCAGACATCGAGCGCATATCCGGCATTATCAACGGTCATTTATCACCATAACCGCATGGTACTCTTTTATTGGCTCGCCTTTTTCCTCTTTTTATACGGTATAGGATTTGTTGCAAAAAAGGTTGCTCAACCCTCTCTCACTGAGTGGCTTATTACCTGTTTTGTTCTTTTCGCAGGAAGCATTATTCCCAGTGGTTTTATTCTTTCCGCCCTCGATCTCACCGCCAATGTATACGCGTGGATCTTTGGGAATTTCTTCATTCTGCTTCTCCATTTTTTGCTGTGGTCGTATCTAGGTAATGCATCTCCGGGTTACTCTGTTAGGGCAATTATATCAAATAGGTTGACTGTTTTCAAATCCTGGTCGCGGGAGCTTTCGCCCTATTTAAAGGCCATTTTCCTGATCATGTTCTCGACGTTCGCTTTTATCGCGATCACGAATCTGATCCTGGTACTTTTTACCGCACCAAATGAATGGGACAGTATGACAGGCCACCTCAACCGGGCCGTGCGCTATATTCAGCATGGAACCATGGCGCATTTTGGTGGGACGAACTGGAATATGGATACCTATCCAAAAAGCCTGACAACGATCCAAATTTACAGCTATTTGATCAGCGGGAATTTTGAAAATGCATTCAAGCTGATCCACCACCTCTCCTATTACATTTCGCTGGTCGCAGTATTCGGGACATCGCAACGCATAGGCAGAAATTTGTCGGCCAGCTTCTTCTGCGCATTGGCTTACAGCCTTTTCCTGGACTTTTTAATGCAGGCAATTTCGACGGAAACGGATATTGTGATGACCGCTTACCTGAGTTGTCTGCTCTATTTCCTGTTCACTTACTATTCCACCCGGGCCAACAAATACCTCTACATCTCCGGAATGGTTTTCGGTATTGTTTTCGGACATAAAGTAACTTTTGCGCTACTATTGCCTTCGGTTTTTGTGATCATGCTTTATACCGTTTTCCTGGCTCCTGATCTCAAAACGTTCTTTGGTAGATTTGTAAAGCTTGCCGTGTCCATTTTCGTGGCGATGCTCATTTATACTTTCCCAACCGGCTATATCAAAAATATCATGGTTTTCGGCCACCCGATCGGGCCGCCTACTTCTTTAAAACATCAATCTGTTGAAAGAGCCGGATCGGTATCAAACCTGTTAGAGCAGGGGAGCCGGAATATGGTAAGGTATGCTTACGATTTTTTCAATCTTGATGGTATCCGGAATGCACAGTGGGGTTATAATCTGAATACTACGATCAGAAAGCCGATTGTTGCGCTTGAAGACAAGCTGCGCATGCGCCTGGACGAAGAGACAGATTTCTCAATCCTCCCTTTTTCGATGCAGCGTCGGTTCCAGAACTACAATGCGAATCCTTACTGGGGCGTATTTGGTTTTGCGCTGACACTTCCGCTGGTATTACTTGTTTTGGTGCGTGTATTCCGATCGCGGGTGCATTGGTTTCTGGCACTAGCATTCTGTCTGCATTTTGCTACGCTCTCCTATTCAGCTCCTTACGATCCTTTTAAAGGGAGGTATTTCATTGAAACCGGATTATTTGGCGTTCTTTTTCTGCTGCTGCTATTTTCACATCACCGCCTTTCAATTACAAAACCCCGGCGCAATATCTGGAAAGGTTATGTATTGGTAGTGGTCGGTCTGGCTTGTATTTCTGCGGTGATGTCGGTGTATCTCAATGTACGCTGTCTTCCGTTGCCAGCTTACGGGCACGAATCTGCGCTGAAAACAGAGCGCATTGAATTCCAGACTATTGCCCGTCCCGATATCACAAAGGCATACCAGACTTTCGATTCGATTGTGCCGGCGAATGCAACAGTAGCATTAGCGACTATTAATGATGATTTCGAATATCCCTTGTATGGAGCAGAATTATCACGTAAGCTGATCTCAATTCACCCTTTTGAGAAAGGGCTGAAACCTATTCCCAAAGAAGCTGACTACCTTTTTTACGCAAGAAGTGTTGTGAACGATACCAGCAAGATCAGGGCTCTGCCTACTGATATCCGCCTGGGCTCAGACACTACAATGACCAATCTGGATGTAAAAGGAGAAGATTATTATCTTCGGAAACTCAAATAGCTTCAAATGACAATTGCTATCATGCAGCCCTATATATTTCCCTATATAGGATACTTTCAGCTTATCAATGCCGTCGATAAATTCATTATTTACGACGATGTGAATTTTATAAACAAAGGCTGGATCAACAGGAATAACATGCTAGTGTCGGGCAAAGCGCACCTGTTTACAATTCCGTTAAAGGACGCGAGCCAGAATAAGCTGATCAATGAAGTGGGGTTATTGACCAATGAGCCCTGGCAAAAAAAGTTTCTGAAAACCGTTCAGCAGTCTTACCAGAAAGCCCCCCATTATCAAAAGGTTTTTGTTCTGATAGAAGAAATCGTAAATTTAGAAGTCAGTACTATTTACGAACTGACCCTGCATGCGCTGATTAAAACCTGCGCTTTCATGGAAATAGAGACTGAAATAATCCCTTCCTCAACGATCTATCAAAATACAAACCTGAAAGGACAAGACAGGATTCTGGACATTTGTAAACAGGAGAATGCCACGCATTACATCAACCCGATCGGTGGAATGGAGTTGTACGACAAAGGCAAATTTGAGAGGGAAGGGATAAAGCTTGACTTCATTAAAAGTCTTCCGTACCCATATACTCAATTTAAAAATGCTTTCGTACCTTGGTTATCGGTAATTGATATCCTGATGTTCAATAATCCAGAAGAGATCCGGGAACAACTGAAAGCTTACGAATTAATTTAGAATGGCCAAGATTATCATATTTGGAGTACTCGACACGGCAGAACTTGCACACTACTATTTAACTCATGACTCTGAACATGAGATAGTTGCGTTCACAATCAATCGCCAGTATATAGATCAGGAATCTTTCAAAGGATTGCCTGTTGTTGCATTTGAGGACGTGGAAACGCTCTTCTCTCCCGCAGAATATTCATTTTTCGCCCCGATGACCGGCCGCAATATGAACCGGAACAGGGAGGCTATTTACAACGAAGCCAAAGCAAAAGGATATCAGTTCATATCCTATATCAGTTCCAAAGCTACTATTTTCGATAAAAGTGTGATCGGCGACAATTGCTTCATATTGGAAGACAATACGATCCAGCCTTTTACGACAGTCGGTAATAACGTGGTAATGTGGAGTGGAAATCACATCGGTCACCACGGCCAAATCAAAGACCACGTATTTTTTACGTCACACGTAGTTCTTTCGGGACATTGTGTGGTTGAATCCTATTCGTTTTTCGGCGTAAACAGCACAATCCGTGATTACACTACGATCGCGCAGGGCACGCTGGTGGGAATGGCTTCGGCGATCACGAAGGAAACGGAAGAATGGGGGATATATGTCGGAAATCCGGCTAAAAAAGTCCCTGGCAAACTAAGCCACGAAGCATACTGATATATTGATTCTGTGCTGACCATGTGAGGTCCGTAGTTTGAGATAGCGATAATTGTTAATGGAGCAAAAGAAAATATTATTCGTCAGTCACGACGCGAACCGGGCGGGAAGCCAGCTGCTGTTGTTACAGCTGCTGAGGCTTTTGAAAGAACGGGGCGTCCCGATGCATCTTTTGCTTTGCAGTGGAGGAGAGCTGGAAAAAGAATTTGAAGAAGTCGTGACCGTAACGAAGCTCTACCAAAATTACAAAGTCGCTCCCACGCCTTTTACCGGAAAGCTGCTTAAAAAGGTATATCTCTATAAATTTTACGAAGAGCGCACGGTTCAGCGAGGCACAGACCGAGTTGTTAGTGAACTCGAAATGCAGAATATCGGCCTTGTTTTCATCAATTCAATTGCCAATGCGGGCGTTTATCACGATTTCCTGAAATTCCTGCACAGAATTCCGCTCGTATTGTTTGTACACGAACTGGCTATGTCGGTCAAAATGTACTCGCATGAAAAGCACCTGGCTTTCATGCTGCGAAAGGCCGACCACCTGATCGCGGTATCACATGCAGTCGCCAACTATTATGTCAGAAAATATGATTTTCCTTCTTCACGCGTAAGCACATTTACGCTGATTGACCACGAACATATTGATGAGAAGTTACGGACAGTTCAACACGATTTACTCGAAAGAACGCACAAAGTCCCGGCCGACGCGATTGTGATCGGTGGCTGCGGAAATGCCGAATGGCGCAAAGGAAATGATATATTTAACTGGATTGCAAAAAGAGTAATTCACAAAACTCAGCCGCTGCCCGTCTATTTTGTGTGGGTTGGCGCAGGTCCGCAGCACGAGATCTATGAACTCATCGAAAGCGATATCCGCCTGATGGGGTTAAGTGAAAAAATTATTCTGATCCCTCCTACTCCGCACGCGCTCGACTATATTGACCGTTTTGATGTACTCTTGCTCAGTTCCCGGGAAGATCCGTACCCGCTTGTGGTACTCGAAGCTGCACTTCTGGAAATTCCGGTCGTGTGTTTTGAAGACGCTGGCGGCGCGCCGGAGCTGATTGAAAGTGACGCTGGTTTTGTAGTGCCCTTCATGGACATTTCTGCTGCTTCCGACGCAGTTATCCAATTAATTCTTGACCCTGCATTAAGGGATACAATGGGGCAAAATGGCAGGAAGAAGGTATTACAAAGGCATAATACCGAGAAAAGCATCGGCAGTATCGAGGCTATCATCCAAAAGTACCTACCTTTACAGGTTTCGGAACAGCATAATCAATGACCATTGCCTTTACCATTTGCTCAATCAACTACCTAGCCCAGGCGCGAACGTTAGGAGATTCCCTCAAAGCCACGAATCCGGATGTAAAATTCTTCATCGGGCTCGTCGACACATTGGAGGGAATCGCATTCGAAAGTTCGTACACGCCTGATTTCCCGATGATCGAGATTGATAAGATCGAAATAAGGGATTTTCAGGAAATGGCTGAGCGATACAATATCACTGAGCTCAACACCGCGGTAAAGCCTTTCTATTTCACCTACTTTTTCAAACACTATCCTGAGGCGACAGAAGTTATCTACTTCGACCCGGATATTATCGTTTTCCAGCCTCTCACTGAACTGGTAAACTCGCTGCAAAAATACAATGCAGTAGTTACGCCCCACATTATAACGCCAATCGAAGACCAGCTGACTCCCAATGAACTGCACCATTTGAATACGGGCGTGTACAACCTCGGCTTTGTGGCGTTCAGTCGGAGTGAACAAATTGCGCAGTTTATAGCTTGGTGGGAAGAGAAATTAAGATACGAATGCCTGATAGATCTTTGTAACGGGCTTTTTGTAGATCAGAACTGGATGAATTTCTTGCCTGTTTTTGTACAAAATACATTAATAGAAAGGAACCCCGGATACAATGCAGCTTATTGGAACCTGCACGAACGGACATTCAATAATATTGATAATCAATTCATTATTAATGGTCAGTTTCCGCTGATCTTCTTTCATTACAGTGGCTATGATCCTGCAAAACCCGATATATTGTCCAAGTATCAGGACCGTTTCGAATTAGCCGACCGCACCGACCTTACCGAGTTATTTGCTATTTACCGGAATAGCCTCTTATCAAAGGGAAACGCATATTATAGAAAATTCCCTTGCGCATATATCAAGCCAGTGCCGGTTCGCCGTTACCAGCGGGTGCGTAAATTTCTCAAAAAACCCATCCATTATGTGATTGGTCAGCTCGAAACATTCTGATGAAAGAGCTTGTATCCGTACTCATCCCCATTCTGAATCCCGACATTAATCCGACGGAAGAAAGGCTATTACACCATTGTCTCGAAACGTTACATAAGTATCCGCTCATTTTCATCACATTCGAAGGCGCCGACCTTTCCATTGTGAAAGAGCACAACGAGGATATTGACGTTATTTATTTTCCGAAAAAATACTTCCAGTCCCGCGATCACCTCGCTTCCCTGTTTTTAATGGAGGATTTTTACGACCGGTTCAACTGGTGTGAATTCCTGCTGATCCACGAATTGAATAGTTGGGTTGTACGTGATGAGCTCTATTATTGGTGCAAGCAAGGGTACGACTACTTAAAAGCGCCGCCCTATTTCGCAAGCCCGGAAAGTGCACCGGACACGATCATAAAAAGGCTTTCAGGACTAACTACTGAGGAAAAAATACTGTTCGGAAAGGGTTATACGGATAATGGACTTTACCTTTGTCGGATTGAGCGAATGACGAAAACGTTGCAAAACAAGCGGAAAGAGGCTTATCAATACAGGCACGAAACGCGTTTGCAGCACGCTGACTCAGTTTTCTGGGACCTCGAAGCTAATCGTTTCTGGCCGCAACTCAGGAAGCCGACGAATATCGTTCGCAATCATTTTGCCAAAAACGTTCAGCAAATCGGTAATAGCGATGCTCTACCTTTTGCGCTGACGGGCATTTCCCGATCCAATATCAAGGAATTGTCTTATTTTAAAACAATGCCGGAAGCCGATTGATCTTAAATGAACATTATATATACAGTCTGTAACAGGACAAATCTGGCTCACGCACTTAATTTGGCAGATTCGGTTTCCAAACGCGAACCGAATGCTGTTTTTTACCTTTGCTGGGTCGACGCGGCGCCGCTGAAAGAACTGCCTGCAAATATTCAGGTTATTGACATTTCAAGAATAGGTATTCCGGCCTGGGAAAACTGGGTGCTCGACTATTTTGATTTCGAAGTATTGGCAGCCGCCCGCTCGTTTGTAGCGAAATGGTTGTTAAATCAGCACCCCGAATGCACTCTGCTCACATTCCTTGCACCCACAGTTGAGCTGTACCAGTCGATCGATGCCGTTTTAGAGAATGACATTGACTTTTATCTTACTCCCAACATTCTCAAACCACTTGCTAAGTCAGACGTACTCGACGATAAAAGGATTTTGAATGTAGGAATGTTTCATTCCGGAAGCTGGACTTTGAGAAATACCGAAGCGACCCGCAAAACGCTGGATTGGTGGAGCAGCCGGACACTCGACAGAGCTGCATTTGACCTTTGTAACGGAATGAATATGGACCAGCTTTGGATGAACTACATTCCGGTTTGGATTCCGAAAACAAGAATAATCCCGCACGCAGGCTGGCATTTTGGTTTGAACGCAATTTTGAATAAAAAACTTTCAGGAAATAAAGGGCAATATACAGTTGACGGAAATCCGCTTATTTCCGCTGATTTCACAGGATTGACGTATTTCGATGCGGTTTGGTCCAATCATGAAGCCCTGGCCGGACAGAACGATACATTTCAAAATTTGCTGAAACAATACACACAAAACCTTCAAAACTACCGGAAATATCTGCCCGAATCACATCTGCCCGTTTACGGAAAAGTGCCCGACATTCGCAGATACCGCGTTTTACGAAATAATATCGCCAAAAAACTTACGGCTGTTACCGAATATATTGATCAGTTCTAAAAACAGGATGCAATGCATTTCCTAGAAAAAAACACACATGAGCTGCGCAAATTTGTGTCCGGTTTACAACTGGATGTAAATGCAGCGGCAAGCAATGCGAAAAACCTGCCGAAGCTGACGATTATCACGCCTTCCTACAATCAGGCGCCGTTTCTCGAACGCACGATTCTAAGCGTTCTTAACCAAAACTATCCGAATTTGGAATACCTGATCGTCGACGGCGGCTCGACTGACGATAGTGTTGAAGTCATTAAAAAGTACGAAAAATACATTACCTGGTGGGTTTCGGAAAAAGACAAGGGCCAGGTAGACGCTATTAATAAGGCGCTTAGAAGAGCAACCGGCGACTATATCAGTTTCCAGAATTCGGACGATGTATATTTTCCAGGCACTTTCAAACGTTTTGGAGAGGCAGCCGCGCAGTACAAGACCGATATTCTCTACGGAGACTTGTACATGATCTCAACCGACGACGAAGTGACCGAGCTCCTGAAAACAACCTCTTTTGATTTCGATTGCCAGATTTTGGAAGGAATGCAGATTCACAATCAGTCGTTGTTTTTCAAGCGGTCGCTCGTTGAAAAGTATGGTCTCTTTGACGAAAGCTACCGTTTTGCATTCGATTACGAGTTTGTAAGTCGGTACACCGCCAAAAAAGGAACAACTACAAAGAAGATCGACGGACTTGGCGGTGCATTGCGCGTGCATGCCGACGCTAAATCTTCGACCATCGCGCACGTGGGAAGCGAGGAGCACAAGCGGGTGCAGGAATTGTACATTTCTACGAACAGTTCGGCGCTAGTCAACAAAATCAAGTATCTTTGGTGCCGAACCAGGAAAATCGTTTATTTCATTTCCAGGTTTGATTTCAAATACATTAGTTACAGATTTTCTAGATGAATTGGAGCTTACTTAATGTAGCTAATAATTTTACTTATCTCAGATATTCGCTGGGCATCGCTATGATGTTCAACGGGTTTCCGCTGATATTTTTTATTAGGGATACATTGGGTGTGGGACCTGCAAGCAGCATTTTTACCGCTATCTTCTTTTCATTTGCACTGATATTAATGGTGCCAATGCACCTTTTCAAGCGACTTTACAAGCCGAATATCATTCTGCTGAACCTGGGTCTGGCGTTTTTGTTAATGGCGCTTTACTACTTTATGTTTTTTAATAATGTAGGAAAATCAGTCGCCGACGTCGGAAACTTCGCATTTACATTCGGCTTCATTGTGCTCTTAATGCACGTTCCGAACGATGTGAAGGACACGCTGGTAATGATCATTTTTCTCCTCTCGTTTTTTACTAATATCACCCTTGTTTACTCGCTGATCACGGATCCAAACTGGACTCCGGGGATGCGGGCAGCGGTCAATTTTGCCAACGAAGGAGCCCAGCCAGGTGGTAATCCGCACATTACAGCCCGAAACGGGATCGTATGTATGCTCACCGCATTGATGATGCTTGGCAATACAAAGAACCTCTTAACCCGGATATTTCTGTTTTTCTCGGTGCTTTTCGGACTCGGTGTGGTGGTTATGTCGCTTGCCAAATCCAGCTATCTTGGTTTGGGTCTCGCCGCTTTCGCTTATTTTATTTTCCGGTTCAAATTTTCAAATATCACCTCTGCGATCGGGAATGCATTCAAACTTCGGAACTTCATTTTCATTGCGATTATTCTGGTTGGAATTAATTACTTCCTGGCGCGCTACGGCGATATTCTGAATTTACTGCTGGGTTACTGGGATATTTTCCAGGACCGGATCATGAACGTGATCTTTACCTCAACCGGGGTCCGCCTTTCGGAGGAAGCCGATGTGGATTATTCCGCTATGGGCCGGGTAAGCGGGTTTGGTGAATTTATGGAAACGATCTTTTCGTGGGAAGTATTTCTAGGCCGTGGCTATAAAGCCGATTACCTCGATGTACCTATCCTGGAAGCCTGGGTGGATCAGGGAATTTTCGGATTTCTTTTCTTTGCGGCCTTCAATTTCTTTCTCTTTCTCTTCGCAATCCGCGAAATCCGGAGGTATACCAACCCGCTCAGCACATTTCTCGCATTTTTCTTTTTGTCGATGATGGTACTGCTCGTTACCGGCGGAAGACCCTACGACATTGCATTCTGGTTCCCTTACGCGGTAATGATCCGTTTCCTCGGAATCCGCTACCTTGATAGTTACCAGAAAAAGAAGGCGGCCACGCGGCTTACCACGGTTGCCACCACCTAAATCATTCCATTTTCCGATCGCTTGCTTTACATGCACCCCGGCAAGTCAAAATCATTCTCATGAAAGGCAGAGTTGAACAATTGGACGGACTTAGGGGCATATTTTCGGTACTGGTCATCGCTCATCATCACAATGCTTTTAAAGACCATTATCTCTATAATAACTTCTTTGTAATCAATGCGAGCCTTTTCGTTGATTTTTTCTTCGTACTCAGCGGCTTTGTAATAGCCCTGAATTACGTAAACCGCATTCACACGGCGGGCGATTTTTTTCAATTCCTCAAAAAACGTTTCATCCGGCTTTATCCGCTCCTGTTCTACACAGAAGTGATTTTCGTATTAGCCAACCTACTGGGCGACCAGAGTTCGATGAAAAACGTCGGCAGCCTTGGGCTCTCCTACTACTTTTACACTGCATTCGACGCACTCACTTTCATGGGTTCCACGCCCGTTTTCGGCTCGTGGATAAGCAATAACTACCCTTCCTGGTCTATTTCTGCTGAAATGATTTCCTATGTGGTTTTCGGATTGGTGATCCTTTTGGTACCAAAATTCAAGTACCTGTCTTTCATATTAATCACGATCTTGTCTGCGGTTTTTATCTATTCAAGAGGCGAATATCTGCTGGCTTACGATTATGGTTTTGTTAGAGGTTTACTCTGCTTTTGCCTCGGCATATTCACGCATTTTATTTTAAGTAAAAGAACTTTTCATCTTTCCGCACTGGAAATCCCTTTCCTGATCGTACTGCTGTCCGCCATGTACCTAGTCCATTATTTGGACCTGAATCTGTGGAAGTTGATCTTTCCGCCGCTCTTTTCGGCAGGTATTGTCATTTTCGCCAGCTCGAAAGGAATCGTTACACAAATGCTTTCCACCAAGCCTTTTCAGTACCTCGGTAAAATATCCTACTCCATTTACCTCAACCACGCATTGGTACTCATATTCGTCAACGTGGTGCTTTTCAGGTTTTTGAAATCACAACCCACAGATTTGATGATCGCTATTTCACTCACTTCTTCCATTTTACTCACCATTATCTATTCTCACTTTACCTACGAATACGTAGAAATGAAGTTTGGGAAATTTTTAAAGGAAAAATTGAGTTAGTTATACAGGATACATTCACTTTATCTTGAACTAAAAAACTCAAAATCATGGCAACTTTCGCAGAACTGATCAATGGAAATAAGCCTGTTCTGGTCGATTTTTCGGCCGAATGGTGCGGGCCCTGTAAAATGATGAAACCGATTCTGGATCAGGTAAAAGCCGATCTGGGAGATTCTACTACGATTATTAAAGTCGATGTTGATAAAAATAAGTCGGCCGCCAATGCATATAAGATCCAGGGTGTACCGACATTGATTGTCTTCAAAAACGGCAAACCAATGTGGCGCCAGTCGGGTGTGGTGCAGGCTGATCAACTAAAATCCGTCATTAAGAAATACCTTTGATCTCTTCTCTTACCAATACTTAAACCTTTTGGAATCAATCAATAACGTCGATTTCACGGAGCGAAAACCCGTGGAATCTGCCTACGAGCAGGTTACATTCAATAACTGCACTTTTTCAGACTTGTCGGGTATCGACTTCATGGATTGTGTTTTTAAAAACTGCAACCTGAGCAATGCCGAAATCAAAAACTGTAAGATCTCGGATATTACATTCAGCAATTGCAAACTTACCGGTGTCAATTTTTCGGAAGCCAAAGACTTTGCATTTGCAGTTAAGTTTGAAGAATGCATTCTCGACTATGCGATTTTCGAAAGAAAAAAACTGAACAAATCCTTTTTCACAAAGTGCAAAATTCACGGCGCTGACTTCACGCAGGCCGATTTATCGAAAAGCAAAATCCACGATTGCGACCTCTGGGACGCGGTTTTTATTAATACTAATCTGGCCGGTCTGGACTTCACAACCTGTAAAAACTTCACGATCGATCCCACTTCCAATAACATTCGCAAAGCCAAATTTCGGTCCTCCGACCTCGCCGGGCTATTGACAAAATTTGATATTATTATCAAATAGCGTTTTGAAGCGCTGCTCATTTTTTGTTTCTTGATATCGCCATTTTCTAAACCGCTTATGTCTTTCCAATTATTTGCCCGCAGAGTATTTACAGGATCCGAAGTACTTGAAAATCAGTCCATCAAAATCCTGGACGGGCAGATTGCGGGAATGGAATATGCAGAAGCCGG
Source organism: Dyadobacter sp. CY343 (assembly GCF_021390335.1). Taxonomy (GTDB): domain Bacteria; phylum Bacteroidota; class Bacteroidia; order Cytophagales; family Spirosomataceae; genus Dyadobacter. Next base: position 516,028 of record NZ_JAJUXK010000004.1, read on the forward strand.
TCCGCACGAAATTCGCGTGGACAATCTGGCACCCGGTTTTTTTGATAGCCACATTAACGGGGGCGAAAAGTACTATTTCACGGAACGCGCTGATGAAGAGACGATTGAAGATATTTACTCAGCAAGTTTAAAAACCGGCTCAGCCTACGTGCTGCCAACCCTTATTACTTCTCCACACGAAAATATCCTGAAAGGTATTGAAGCAACTAGAAGTTTTATGGAGAAAAACCCCGGTTCAGGCGTGCTGGGAATGCATTTGGAAGGCCCGTATTTGAATCCGATCAAACGCGGCGCACATTTGGCAGGATTTGTTAGAAAACCCTCGAATGACGAGTTGGAAGAAATTATCCGGCTTGGAAAAGGGGTAATTCGCCTGATTACGATTGCGCCGGAAATGTTCACGGAAGAACAAATCCAGATGCTGCTGGACTCGGATATCACAGTTTCTGCCGGGCATTCCAATGCAACTTATGAAGAGGCTACCAAAGCATTTTCGCAGGGTATTAATCTGGTCACGCATTTATACAATGCAATGTCAGCTTTCGGGCACCGAGCTCCCGGACTTGTAGGAGCTACTTTTGACACTGAGTCCGTATACGCGCCGCTGATTATCGACGGCGTGCATTGTGATTTCGGTGCGGCAAGTGTTGCTTACAAGATCAAAAAAGACAAACTTTTCCTGATTTCCGACGCGCTGTTTCTGGGCGAGAAAGTGACAGAATTCAAATGGGGCGAATTCGATGCTTACCTGAAAGACGGCCGCTATACCAATTCCGACGGTAACCTTGCCGGCGCGACCATTTCTCTTCCTGACGCAGTCAGAAATGCTGTCGAAATCATTGGAATACCTTTGCAGGAAGCGATCGAAATGGCAACGATACGGCCGGCGAAAGCTTTGAATTTGGCGAATAAAATTGGTCGGGTGGATATTGGTTACCCTGCTGTTTTCACCACTTTTGATAATGAGCTTAAAAGTTTTGAAGTGCTGAGATACTGATAGTTACAGTATTAATAGTCCGCCCGTACGGAGATCCGTCCAGGTTTTTGTTTGGGCAAATATTTCAAAACTCCCTAGTCCGGCGAGCTCAAATTCTTTCATGAACTTATCGAAAGACAACGGTTCTGGATTAGATACTAACAGCTTTGGAAATACACCAACCAGCCACTCTCCGATCGCCACATCCGCTTCGATAGCCCACTCTTTCTTCTTGTTATAAAATACAAGCTCCGCTACCTCAAAGATACTTTTCCCTCTTTTCTCTTCAAAAACAGCCATTTCAGGAAGGCTACCCAGCCAAACTGCAACCGCATTCGCGCGACTGATCACGTCGGGCAGCTCGCTGATACTTCTTTCAATATAATTGGGCGGAATGGAGGTCACCGGCACTTTGAAATCGAACCACCGCGAATGCGGGAAATCTAGACAAACTCCGTGCATATAGTTGAACAAAGATTTTCGCAAACCTTCCGAAAAACGCTCGTGCTCGGCGCCTAGCGGATCATCGTGTTCCAGATCGTTGTTGGCGAACCGGCCGGTATCTGGCCCTAATCTCATTACGTCAAATTCCTCCGGATGTAAACCCACCGGACTGTGGGCGGTCATCGCAAACCGGTGCCAAAAGCCTGATTGGACAATGCCAGCCTGAAAAAGCTGCCGCACCATTTCCAGCGAATCAATCGTTTCCTGGGCGGTTTGCGTGGGGAAACCATACATCAGATACGCGTGCACCATAATGCCCGCTTTTGTGAATGCATCCGCTACCCGCGCAACCTGCGCAACAGTCACCCCTTTTTTCATCTTTTCCAGCAGCCGGTCAGAAGCTACTTCAAGTCCGCCGGAAATAGCAATACAGCCCGAAGCTTTTAGCAGCAAGCAGAGATCGTGCGTGAAATTCTTTTCAAAACGGATATTGGTCCACCACACTACCGTCAGTTTTCGACGGATAATTTCCAATGCCAAATCACGCAGTAATGCGGGCGGCGCGGCTTCGTCCACAAAATGAAAACCGTTCTGGTTAGTATGCGCAATGATTTCTTCGATTCGATCGCAAAGCAAACCGGCGGTCATCGGCTCGTAGCGACGGATATAGTCGAGCGAAATGTCGCAAAAAGTGCATTTGCCCCAATAGCATCCGTGCGCGAGCGTCAGCTTGTTCCAGCGGCCGTCGCTCCAAAGCCGGTGCATCGGGTTAACAATCTCAATCACAGACAAATAATCATTGAGTGGCAGGTCGCTGTAATCCGGCGTACCGGTATCTCTCTGCGCAATATCCCGCTCCCGCGCACCATTATGATAGACTACCTCGCCATTTATACGAGAGTACACGCGCTTCATTTGTGCCGCCTCCCGATTTCCGTCTAGGTGATCGAGCAAAGACAATAACGGCGCCTCACCGTCGTCGAGACAGATAAAATCGATATAATTAAAAACCCTCGGCTCTTTCAGCGAACGCAATTCAGTATTTGGAAAACCACCTCCCATTACTACTTTGATAGCGGGATAATGCTTTTTTAAATACTGCCCGCACTTAAATCCACCGTACAAATTTCCCGGAAAAGGGACTGAAATGCAGACGATATCGGGTTGATATTGCTGTAATTTTCCCTCCAAAACCTCTTTCAATGTGTGAGACAAAAGCGTATCCGGCATTTCTAGCGCCTGCTCCATTTCGTCGAAACTGGTAGCCGACCTGCCCAAACGCTCGGCGTAGCGACTAAAACCGAAATGCGGATCGATCGCTTCCTGGATCAGATCACCCAGATCTTCGAGATAGAGCGTAGCCAAATGCCGCGCCTTATCGTGGATCCCCATTGTTCCAAAAGCCCAGTCCATATCTTCCAGCTGCTGAAACCGGCTGGCTTCGGGTAGGTAGCTGCGGTCGCAAATGCTGTGCGCGAGGGTTGGATTTTTATTTTTGAGAAACCGGATTACTGGGTCGATTGTGCTGATATATTCGTCGCGGAGGGCATAAATCCGAAAGCTATTTTCTGTCAGCTCTGCATCCGAATCTTCGAGTTGCGCAAAAAGTTTGGCTAAACCTTTGGCAGAAAACAATTCCAGGATCACATCAATGCCCAGATCCGCCTGATACGATTTCCGCCCCAGCGTATTCAAAAACCCCTTCAAATAAGCCGTAGCCGGATAAGGTGTATTGAGCTGTGTAAAAGGCGGGGTGATGAAGAGTGTTTTCTGTTGCAAAACGAGGATTATCTTTTAATACAAAGTTACGGTAACCATTGGAAAGAACAGGAAATCCCTATTATTGTTCCTTTTTTAGATAGTAAAGTCAAACTGGTACCATGGAAATCCTGCGGGAAACGTTTTTCGAAAATTACCTCAGCCAGATCAATTTTGATTTGAAAGCTGCATTTGACGAAATTCAGAAAGCCGCGCTGTCTCCAAACAGCTTTACTTTTTATACCTCCGTAGCAGTCATTTCGTCTTCCAAAATTGAGGGAGAACCGATGGAAGTTGACAGCTACATCAAACACAAGATTCAGCACATTGAATATCTGCCGGAACTTACGGAAAAGCCGAATGATCTGTTTAGAGCCTATTTATTTGCGCATGAAAACAAACTGACGTCCGAGAATTTCCTGAAAGCGCATACAATCATTTCCCAACATTTGCTACCGGAAAAGTGGCGCGGGGTTTACCGGCGGAATGAAATGCTGGTACTGGAACACAATACGGGTAATATCCAGTTTGAAGCTGCTCCTGTTCAAATTGTTGATTCTGAAATGCGAAAACTATGGATTGATATTGAGCAACTGATAAAAATGGATCTGTCTATTAAAGAAGCATTTTACTATGCATCCTGCATTCACCTCCAATTCGTTTGCATTCATCCATTTAACGACGCCAATGGAAGAGCGGGACGATTATTGGAAAAATGGTTTTTGGCTGAAAAATTGGGAGATACTGCCTGGTTCGTGCAGTCTGAGAAACACTATTATCAGCACGTAGCGCAGTATTACAAAAATCTGAACCGACTAGGCATCTTTTACGATCAACTGGACTTTGAAAAAGCGCTCCCGTTTCTTTTAATGCTTCCCGGCTCGCTTACTATTTGACAGACTTTAATGTGATGTATTTGTAAAATCGAAATTACGACTAGCCTTATCGCTTGCGAAACCGGTATAATTGTAGTGAAACTATCGATTCTTATGCATCTATTCCGCCTTTTGACTAGCCTATATCTCGTTCTTCTTTCATTATCAGCGACTTTTGCGCAAAACAAAACATACCTCCCAACCGCATTCCCCGACCGCGTTATTCTAGGTTTTAAAGGAAATCCTGCGACTTCGCAGGCAGTCAACTGGCGGACTGATACTACGATCAAAGAAGCGGTTGCGGCTATTCACGAAGCCGATCCGTCGCCTGATTTTACCAACAAGGCAAAAATGGTCAAAGCTAATATGCAAAAAGCTGTTTTTGACGAACATACCGCGCTGTACCACGAAGTCGACTTCACTGATCTAAAACCTGCTACGCAATATGTATACCGGGTTGGGGATGGAAAAAATTGGAGTGAATGGTTTCATTTTACGACAGCTTCCGACAAAGAGGCACCTATTTCTTTTCTGTACTTCGGAGATGCGCAAAATGATGTGAGAAGCTTGTGGTCTCGGGCAGTTCGCGGGGCTTATTCGACATTGCCGAAAGCGAATTTTATGATCCACGCGGGCGACCTGATCAATAGGTCCAACAACGATTATGAATGGGGCGAATGGTTTGAAGCGGGCGGCTGGATCAATGGAATGGTGCCGAATCTGGCTGTGCCCGGTAATCACGAATATTACCGCGACGGTTTGAAAGAGAAGGTATCAAAACATTGGCGCCCGCAATTTGCATTGCCCGAAAATGGCCCGGAAGGGTTGCAGGAAACAACTTATCACATTGATTATCAAGGAACTCGATTTATTTTCCTGAACTCAGAAGAAGCTACAATCGGCAAAAAACAACTGAACGAACAAGCTGAATGGTTTGAAAATACGGTTAATGAAAACCCGAACCGCTGGACCGTAGTTGTACATCACCACCCGATTTATTCTACTAAAAAAGGTCGGGACAACGATGAGTGGCGGGAGAAAATGGAGCCGCTGTATAAAAAATACAAGGTAGATATTGTGTTACAAGGCCACGATCATACTTACGGCCGTGGCATTAATATGCCGGTCGGACAAAGTCGCAAAAAGCCCGACGGTCCCATTTATGTCGTTTCGGTGAGTGGTCCCAAAATGTACGATATTGGTTTGCAGGACTGGATGGACAGGGCGGCTTCCAATACACAGCTCTACCAGGTAATTCATATTGAAAAGGACAAGCTTTCATTTAAAGCTTACACCGTCAGCGGAGATTTGTACGACGCTTTTGACCTAAAAAAAGACCAGAAAGGCACCAATACCCTCGTCGAACTTTCGAATACCCTACAAATGCAGGAGCGCCTGAACTTACCGGAACGTTATGAAAAAAGCTTCAAAGAGGCCGATCTGAAAGAATATAACCAGCGTTACCAGGATTACAAAAAGCGCAAAGGAATCAATTAATATAATAGGGAATTTTGTACAAAATTACCGCTTGGCAGCCCAGAAGATTGCATTCCGGAAAAGCGTTTTATAAGCTTCATTTTCAAACAGAATCGGCGAGTGTCCCATGAAAATGTATACATTCCGCGCTTTCATGCTCGGATTCGACCAAACTACCGGGTGATCGCCCATTTTGATCTTTGAATCGGGCGAATAAGTAGATTCATCCACGCTCGCGAGCACCTCCACATTTGGTCTCGGACTTTTGTCGTAAGTGTACCATTCCTCTTTTTCAACCAAAAACGAAGCAGGAACTCCTTGCATGACCGGATGTTTGGGCTGCTCAATTTTCACTGTCGCAGCCGCAAAATCGGCGATGTAATTTTTGTAGCGAATACCGCCCATAAAATCCGAGAACCACGGCCAGATTTTATATCCGTCAAATTCCCCCAACAAGGTGGCGTGATGAAAACCGATCCAGCCCCCTTTTCCCTCTTTAATGTAGTGTTCGAACGCAGCTACCGCCTCGGGCTTCCAACCGTACGGAACGTAGTCTAGCTGTATAATGAGCTGATATTGATTGAGATAAACAGCATTGATTGGGTCAGTATGATCAATATAGTCCACCGTAAAATTACTTTTTGCGGCGAGCGAATCCAGCCAGATCTTCGCCCTTTTGGAATAAGCAATATGATGCCCGCCAGGCTCGGCCATCGCCAGCACCTTAAATTTCGAAGTTTGCGCCTCGGCTAAAAATGCAATCGATAGCAATATCAGGCTGACCAATATTTCCCGGCAAAGCTTTCTCATAAATCCAGCATTCAAAATGACTTGTTAACGCATTACCGGCAGGATAATGTGGCTGCTATTCGCTGCATCGTGGTGAATTGTGATTTTCGATTTTTGGAAATCAGCTTCATTTGCCTCAAAAATGTTGATGAATTTTTGTGGATTGCGATCTACCAGTGGGAACCAGCTACTCTGGATCTGCACCATTACGCGGTGGCCTTTCTTAAATGTATGTGCAACTTCGTTGAGCTTTACTGTTACTTTTTCCACTTTATCTTTGGTGAAAGGCTCCGGTTTTGAAAAACTGTTTCTGAACTTTCCTCTCAAAACCTCAGCCCGCACCATTTGTTGATACCCGCCCATTTGCAACGCCCGCTCGCCTTCCTTGGCCGCAGGAACAGTGGAGTTTGCTGGCCAGACGTCGATTACCTTGACAATGAAATCCGCATCCGAGCCCGTCATAGAAACCATCAGATTCGCCACTATCTCGCCGGTTAATGTCAGATCTTCGGCCAAAGAATCGGTTTGAAAACTTAGCACGTCCGGTCGGCGGGACGCAAAACGCTGATCCTCCGCCATATATTCATTGTTCCTGCGACCGCTGATCACATTGGTATACGGAACCGGTTTCGTAGGATCGCTTTCATATTCAGTCGCACTCTTTGCCGCAGCCGGCTTTGCAGGTGATAATTTCCCTTTTGTATCCAGATAATAGGCAGTTGCCTGGCTGTTTTTCGGAGGCCAGACGTCATAGTTTTTCCACTTATTAGTCCCGGTTTCAAAGACGGTAACCTCCGCCTGGTCAAAACTGCCTTTTCCTTTCAGATAAAAATTGAAAAATTTTGTCTCGATCTCGTCCTGATAATACTTATTCACGTCGCCGCCAAACTGGTATTGCGCAAATCCTTTCCATTCCGGCGCCGCCCAGCCCCCGTGCGTCCACGGGCCCATTACCAGCCTGTTATTATTGCCGGGAGACTGTTTTTCGATCGCCGCGTAGGTTTTCAGTGCACCGTACAGATCCTCCGCATCAAACCACCCTCCTACTACCAAAACGGCCGGTTTTATGTTTTTCAAATGGTTTTTGATATTCCTGGATTGCCAGAATTCGTCGTAAACCGGGTGTGCAGTTGTTTGCCGCCAGATACTATTCGGGTCCGCGAAATAAGGTGCTGTATTGGATTTTTTCAGGGGGCCAAAATCGAGGAAATACTGATATGCGTCGCTGTAACTTGCCTGGAAATGACTTTGGTAGTTCTGCCCGTCAGCACTTTTTGGCCCATCGAACCCGCTGTAAAAACCGAAGTTATCCATCAGGAAAAATGCGCCATTATGGTAGCAATCGTCGCCAATAAATTCGTCTGACATAGGCGCTTGCGGCGAAACTGCCACGAGAGCAGGATGTGCGTCGGGCAATGCAGCGGACGAATAATAGCCCGGAAATGAAATACCCGACTGGCCGACCTTCCCATTATTTTTGGTGTGTTTCAAAAGCCACTCGATCGTATCATGAGTATCGCTCGACTCGTCCACATCCTTTTTGCTCTTTTTATTTGGGATCGCCGGCGTCATTTCCCGGAAAGTACCTTCACTCTTATACCTCCCCCGCGCATCCTGATAAACGAAAATGTATTTTTCCCGCATCAGATTCGCGTTCGGCCCCAAACTCCGCCGGTAACTATTTTCACCGTACGGTCTGATCGAGTAGGGTGTGCGCTGCATTAAAATCGGGTAGGTCTGAGACGAATCTATTGGCGTATATATTGCCGTGAAAAGCTTCACACCGTCGCGCATTGTAATATATTGCTCTGTCTTTTTATAGTTGCTTCGCACAAAGCCAGTGTCTTGCACAGCAACATTTTGAGCGAAAGAAATGACTGAAATAAGCAGACAGAAGCAGAACACAAATATTTTCATCATTGATCAAATCTAGAATAGCGTTTCTGATCAAAAATAAGGAAGAAATAAATTGTATCCGACTTGTATTAGAATGCAAATTTGGAAGCGGTGATTATTATTTTGATAGCTCATCTGGATTGTAATCTAGTAAATGGCCTAGATTTGCCACTTATCCCCAATCAGTTAGCGCAGGTAGCTTTTTGTCTATTTTGCGGTACAAAATCAGAGTACTGGTTTTCCAAACAAATGAAACGACTTAAAAAAATATTCATGATATTTCTGGTAATACTGGCCTTACTGGTCGGTGGTGTTTTAGTATTTATGCAGCAACCTCAATTTGGAAGAAAACCGACCGGCGCGCGGCTCGAAAGGATCAAACAATCACCGAATTATCACGATGGTGAATTTCAAAATCAAAGCAATACCCCGGCCCTGACCGAAGGTTCTAGTTATTTGAAAGTGCTCACTAAATTCTTCTTTGGGAAGAGCAAATTCAATATTCCGGGAGCACTTATTCCTTCACAAAAGACCGATTTGCTCAAACTTGATCCAAAGGAAAACGTGCTGGTTTGGTTTGGCCACTCATCGTATTTTATGCAGATCGACGGCAAAACATTCTTGGTAGATCCGGTACTGAGCGGCAGCGCCTCCCCTATCAGCTTCACGACACCGAGTTTCAAAGGAACCGACGTGTATACAGTTGCGGACTTTCCCGCGATCGACTACCTGCTCATTTCCCACGATCATTACGATCACCTCGATTACAAAACGATTTTAGAATTAAAACCAAAAGTGAAGCAGGTTATCACCGGCTTGGGAACCGGTGAGCATTTCGAATACTGGGGCTACGAGCCGTCGAAAGTGATTGAAAAAGACTGGAACGAAACGGTTGACTTAGGAGCCGGATTTCAGGTACATATTACACCCGGCCGTCACTTCTCGGGCAGGGAATTTGCAAGAAATAAAGCACTTTGGGTTTCGATGGTTTTGCAAACGCCGAATAAAAAGATATTCATCGGCGGCGATTCGGGTTACGATCAGCACTTCAAAAAGATCGGCGAGAAGTTCGGCGAATTTGATCTGGTATTGCTGGAATGCGGCCAGTATAATGAAGCCTGGAAATACATTCACATGATGCCGGAAGAAATGGTAACCGCCGCAAAAGAGCTTCACGCTAAGAAACTAATGCCCGTTCATTGGGCTAAGTTCTCCCTCGCCCTCCACGACTGGAACGAGCCGATCCAAAGAGCTTCCATTGAAGCTAAAAAGCAGAATATGCCACTCGCAACCCCGCTGATCGGCCAGAAAGTCGATTTGGATGGCGAGCAGGTTTGGGAGGAATGGTGGAAGGAAAAGGCTTTGCAGCCGGAGTAGGATATACCTTGAAAATTTAGGCAAGTACAACTTCCCGTAACTTCTCACCGAGATTGTGGATAGCGTCTTCTATTTTCTTTGCCTGGGCAGCTGACAAAAAACAATATCACACTATTGCAATAAAGTAACATAATTGTTACTTTTGGATCTATACACATCACTATACAAAAGGAAGAATGACTTCCAGAGAAGTGCTTAAATTGTTAAAACACGATGGCTGGGTAAAAAAATGCCAAAGCGGAAGTCACCTTCAAATGATCCATCCATTTAAAGCAGGAAAGGTTACTGTTCCAATGCATAGCGGAGATTTAAAACCGGGAACTCTACATTCTATTTTAAAACAAGCCGGACTTTGACAAGATCACTTCGCACTAACAAGGAAAGACGCATGAACATGAATTTAAAGAAAAATAGCACCAAGCCCACTGTTAAATTAATAGTAGAAGGAGGAGAAGGCACTTTGTGGGGGCGCGTTGAATATGAAGATAACCTAATTGTTGAAGAAGCTAATTCGATTGAAGAGCTTGAAGGAAGTATGCAACAGCTACTATTGGATTTTCATGCGCTGGATCCGACTACATATGAATTCAAGATCGAATATGACCTGACAGCTTTTTTCGAACAATTCAACTTTTTGAAGGTTACGAAGATTGCTGAGTTGTCGGGATTGAACGGAAGTTTAGTAAGGCAATATGCAAATGGCCAAAAGCAAGCTTCTGCCAAGCAAGCCGAAAAAATAGAAAGTGCTATCAGGAAAGTTGCTCAGCAACTAGCAGAAGTTCACATCTACGCCCGTTAGTCTAATTTATCTCTTACCCAAGTCCTCAGCCAGTTTTTCCAACTCCCTGATCCCATCCTCTTGCCTCAAAGCTTTGCGCTGCAACTCAATAAATTCCGTCTTTGCTGATTGTAATATGGTTGGATAGTTCTTTTGTTGATGAGAATGAAAAGGCTTTGCAGCCTGAGTAGGATATACCTTGAAAATTTAGGCAAGAACCACTTCCCGCAACTTTTCGCCAAGTTCGTGAATAGCGTCTTCTATCTTCTTCGCCTGGACTGCTGATGGATATTTTGTTCCAGCAACATAGTGCCTTACAAGTGACGGATTTATACCAGCCCGCTTGGCTATTGCTCCAACCTTTACATCATCGAAGATTTCGAAAAAGGCGCTCAGATCATACACATAATCAAATTCAATATCTTCAATACCAATAGAGCGCCACTGATCATGCGCTTTTCCATCCTCAATAATGAAATCTTCCAGCAGCTCTTTCAGGTTATCAGTAACCTCGTCCAGCGTTTTTCCGCTTGTAACAGGAAGATAATCCGGAACATTTTCTATGCGCCCCCAAAGCTCATTGTCTCCCTTCTCTATTATAATTGATAGTTTCATAACGGTTCTTATTTTAAGCCCGACATTTTCAGGATCTTGTTGAGTGTCCCAATAGGAATATCTTTACTCCCATGGCATGCAACTGGAATCGTCGCAGGAATTTCCGGATGTTTGAAAATCTTGTGACTTCCTTTGCATCTGACTTCCTGCCAACCGTTTTCTTCCAGCAATTTGATTAGCTGCTTAGCATTCATAAAATATAGTGTGTGAGTAAAAAACAAAGGTCGCAAATTTGCGACCTTTTTCCAAATATCTATTTCTTCTCAGCTACAATCCGCTCTAATTCCCTAATCCTATCCTCCTGCCTCAAAGCTTTGCGCTGCAATTCGATAAATTCGTCTTTGCTAATTGTAATGTGATTGTCAGATACTGAACTTTCAGAATTCTGCATTTGGCCGCCCTTCATCATAGTGCCAGTTCCGGCAACTAACCATTCCAAATTCAAATCAGGATACTCGAATAATATTTTCTCCAACACTTCAACGCCTATCGACTTTCTATTTCGTATAGGCTTGGCAATCGCACCTTTGGAAACACCTATTTTAGATTCAAAAGCTGTTATTGAAATCTTAAAATGGTCAATCAGCTCTTTTAATCGTTCAGAAAACATATCGAATAAAATTTTCTCCAAATAGATTTGTTGAGTAAAATTTTCTTCCGATATTTGCTCAACAAAACCTGTATAACGCAAATTACACATTATGCACATGGAAACAAGTTCAGTTCAGCGCGCGGGCGGTTCGATTAAGCAACGGTTACTTTTGAGGTTTGCAGCGGCCAAAAAAATCGTGGGGAACAACTGGCGCGACAAGCTTGCAAAGCACGATCCGTTTTTTAATACCCGCGACGGTGAGGCATATATGCGGTCTGTCGGGCAAGCATATTCCGATCCAAAACGCGGGCACGTCGATCGCATTGAAACAGTGACACTGGCTTTGGAGAAAATTGCAGGAATTGACGGAGCTGAGATTTAAATTGTTTTGCTATCAGACAAACAAAAAAGAGCCGCCCATTGCTGAGCGGCTCTTTCAATATCTAAATCTTGAAGATTAATCCATCTTGGTAAAACGCAAGCTCGAAAGCTCACCCGCATGTTGGATTTTCATAAAGTAGCTTCCGTTTACCAAACGTTTCACGTTAACACGATGCACGTTTTTACCTTCTGAAATCTTGATCGGCGATGAACCTACTGCAACACCGGCTGCATTGTAGATCAAAACCTCCGTGTTGCCCGCTGAACGCGAAGAGAACTGGATATCAACATAATCCTGTGCAGGGTTTGGTGCTACCACAGTACCCAGGATAATACCCGGATTCACAGAGATGATTTTGCTTTTGGTGAATGTACCGTCCGCATCAATTTGCTTCAACTGGTAATAATTAATCCCAAGCAATGGACTTTCATCCACAAACTTATACCAGCCTGTGCGCTGATCCGTAAGGGATACTGTTCCAAGCACTTCCTCATTTTTCAATTTATCATCGTAACGAAGTACTTCAAATTCTTTTCCATCCTGCTCCGCTACCACTTCCCACGAAAGCTCTACACCTTTTTCAACAACATCACCTTTGAAATTTGAAATGTAGATCGGAAGTGGCACACCAACGCTGAAACGCTCAGCACTAGTAGTTGATTTGCACAAGCCACCTTGAATCTGCATGGTATAAACACCATTCGGCAATTTGCTATATTCAGCTACCGGGTGATTATTTTGAGGAGCTAGTCGATTTTGACGAACTGCCCTATTCTGGTCGTTCATGATTTTCCAGTCGATCGCGTAAACGTCTTCCCCGTCAAAAAGGAATTCCACTTTGGAATCACTGGTACTGATCAATGACTGGATAGTCGGGCCCTTTGTACAAGATGTCCGCGTATCTGTGGCCGAAACACTGAAACTCCGGGTTGCAACAGCTGGTGCCTTACAATCCAAAGCCTTCATTTCAAAAGTATAGGTTCCGTTTTTCAGATAATTAAATGTCAACGGAGCAGAATTACCACCCAACTTTCCTGTCTCGCCGGTAGCTACTGCATAAGAGCCTTGTAAAATTCGCCATGAGAAAGTCCGCAGGTTATCGCCACCAAAGTTTACAGTAAGGCTTTGCGGTGTAATGCTGCTAAGTGAGGAGACCGAAGGTCCATTCTGGCAGTCAGGAATAGTCACAACCGGTTCGTTGATCGTGAAGTCTCTTCTGGAAATGGACGATTTGCAGCTGTTACCCTCGATTTCAAGCGAATAATTTCCTGGGTTGAGCGAGTTGAAATTAATGTTAGCAGCTTTGCTGCCGTTCAGATCGCCGGTAGTGCCTGAACGCAATTCGGTATCACCTGTTTCAATCCTCCATTTCACAGTACTAATTCCGTTGCCGGTAAATGCGAAACGTAATGCAGTTTGCGTGATATTTGATATACCAGACAATGCCGGCCCTGAGTCACAATTTGGATCTGTTACAACAGGCTCATTGATTCTAAAATCTCTTCTGGAAATGGAAGACTTACAGCTATTACCCTCAATTTCAAGTGAATAATTTCCTGGGTTAAGAGAATTAAAGTTAAGATTAGCAGCTTTGCCTCCGCCCAGATCTCCGGTAGTACCAGAACGCAATTCTGTATCGCCCGTCTCAATTCTCCATTTTACGGTACTAATTCCATTACCGGTAAATGCAAAACGTAATCCGGTCTGGCTGATCTCTGAAATATCGGATAAAGCAGGTCCCGAGTCGCAGTCCGGAGTAACAGGCCCACCAATCGTGAAATCGCGGCGAGAAATGCCGGAAGAGCAGCTTTCGCCTTCAACTTCCAGCGAATAATTGCCCGGGCTAAGTGAATTGAAATTGATATTAACTGTTTTCCCTCCGTTCAAATCGCCGGTAGTACCTGAGCGCACTTCCGTATCTCCTGATTCGATGCGCCATTTTACCCGACCGATATTGTTGCCTGTAAATGTAAAGCGTAATGCAGTTTGTGAGATATTGGTGATCCCTGAAACCGTCGGCCCCGAATCGCAAGTATTATCAGAAACGATTGTACCGGTTTTGGAATTGCCAGGCCAGTAACAGCTATTCAACATTTGCAAAGTGAATTTACCATCCCATTTTGGATCCATATAGCTGCCATGCCTCTTTTCAATGGTCTCCGGCATCAGGCTATAATTATAATTCGTTGTACGCTCATCGTTAATGCCTTGTTTGATCATCACGTACAATTTTCCGTCCACGTACTTGGTGTATTGAAAAGTCGATGCGCCGTTATCAACAAAAACGCCGAGCAAATCTCCATTGTCCATCACATGTCCGTTACATGTGATTTTATCCCCCGAACGTCCCAAAAGATTAACCGCCGCGGTGCTTGGATCGGGCATGTTAAGACAACCCTTAATAATAGGTTCATTCGTGGAATTATGCGGAAACCTAGTGCCTTGTAGATTGTAAATAATATCAACATTATTGGCTATTGTACCGTCCCAGTTCAGGTAAACCCGATTTTCAACTACATGGGTATAAACTGGCCGGCCGTCATTTGTTCGTCCCAAGAATTCTCCGTGTGTCCACTTCACTCCGCCACACATTACCGCAGCTGCATTAGTCGCTGCCACTCTTTTCGTGGAGTCCGTTGCAATTGTAAATGGCTCGTTGGCCGCTGCGTAAGGATTCCTGATTACATTTTCGGTGCCCAAAGGCGAAACTCTACTTTCATCATTCGAAGCCGCCACAACCGGACTGACGAGCCCCGCTGCGAATACAAGTTTTAGTAGAAAATTCATAGATAGTAAAAATTAGTGAGCATTAAAATGTGCATTGGTTTATGGTTATTCGTCAATTTATTCTATCACGTGAATCAAATATACTACAAACCTATATAAATATTTCTTTCATGGATAGAATAAAATTGTCCTGTAAACGTTTTTACACGTTTGAGACAAGCCAAGTTTGGAAATAGGAAAAAACCAGGGAATGCGGCAGCAAATCCTTATTTATTGGTATTGTACACTTTTTAAAAGGTAAATATAGTCTGAAAAAGAGCTTTTTTTGAAGAGATTTTGAAGCCTAACTTGCCCGACCGAGTTGGTAGCGGGAGCTTATTTTGCACTTGATTTAAAGCAAGTTATCTAATTTTATTATCGAAATTATTTGACAGCTTTAAAGGAACGCGAAGCGACTTTGGAGAGAATACAAACAAAAAAACCGCCCTGAGACAGGACGGTTTTTGTAATGATTGAAAGTGCCTTTTTGCACGGTTTGTGACCCATAGGGGAACAAAGGACAATCATATAATGCATTAATTTACAGCCATTTGGAAACTCTGGATTTCCATCTGTGAGTGAAACTGTTAGTTAAGCTCTCTTTTCAACAAATAAAGAATTCAAAACCAGACAGGGCAAATTTTCACTCAGATCAAGCTTTCCCAACAGATCCATCAGCTTTTCGATCTGCCGATCTTTGGTCTCCAACTGATTCATCACTCGCTTAAATTGCTCTTCCAACTTTTGCAAATAGTCTTGGAGATAGGAATCATTGACAACTTTAGAGGTCGAGCTTTCCTTTGACATATCTCCTTCTCCCGTGACAAGCCAAGCAGGACTTATCTGTGGATACTTTTCTAAAATGGCCTCTAACACATCAAAGCTTGGTTTGCTCCGACCTTCCACCATAAAATTTACGGCTGAGGAACTCTTATTAATAGATTTGGCAAATGCATTGTTCGACATGTTTAGTGTCTTAATAACACTTGCGATTCGCTCACTCACATTATTTTCCATTTCCTAATTAGTGTTTGTTTTTATAAGAATGTAATCAATTTGATCATTTGCATTGAATGCCGATATTTCCTTAAATCCCGGAATATTGCTCCATCTCATCACATTACTGTTTTTAAAGGAAGGATCCGTTTCTTTCAAGCCGATCGCTCCTAATATTATCGATTGCTCGAAGGGATACTTAACCTTATTGACAGTGATTCTATCTGCTTTACCTTTTATGTAGATCACTTCAACCACACCATTTTTATAAAAAGCAACTGGACAGGATTTGCAGCCAGATTCCTTATCTGTCCAAGGCTTTTGATCGTCACTTGCCCCCAACAAGTTATCAACCTCATTTTTGCTTTTGTTGGCAACACTGTCAACAGCTATCACCTTCCCGTAGTCGGAATCACCCTTACTACTATCATTACAAGAAGTGAAAACGAAAACTGCCGAGATCATAACAACAACTAACAAATTATTTTTCATACATATCATTTTGCTTTTCAAGTAATTACAATTTAAATCGGCAACATATAAAATAATTTCATCCGTATTTGTTGCAAGTGTATTCTGTTTTGTGTTAATATTGTTATACAAATCACACACAATAGTAAAAACAATTTGACTTTTTATCAAAAAAACATCCACAAATCAGACATAAACGGTATGAACGGCGGAAATCCAGTACAGCCAAATTCACTTAAAAAGCTTTATAACCTTCAACGGATGTCTGTAAGATCAGCTATTCGTGAAGAGTTAGAAGATAGAGGTCAAACATATCAAAGACTGGCTCATTGGATGAAGGTTGATGATGCTGAATTAATCCGCATACCACTGATTTTAAAGGAGATAGTATGCAAATACATTCCTGCTGCCGAGCCATTGTTTAAGCTGCCAGAAATTAACCAGCCCGTTCTATGAAACCTAAAACCGCCCTGCTTATCGTGTTAACAATCGTTATCACAGGTGAAGCCATCTCGGATTTCATCGCCACAAACCACAGCTTTTTCACTGGACTGATAATCGCTGCATTTTCCCTCCTGCTGATCCGTACTATATGGTTAAGCTCCAAAAGCAGACGGCAAGGGGGGCCATTCTTATGAAACCCGGGGAATGGCAATTTGATTGGCTTCACATTAATGAATCCATATCAATCTACTACCGGTTTCGCCAGGAGCAAACCTCAGACGGTATGGAAAGGCCATACATTGAGACACTGGCCTACATGCAAAAAATCACAAACACACTAGTTTCACCGTGTGCAGAATACAGGGCGCTGTTACATGATGCCGAGCAGATAGTGGAAATGGATGCGGAGCGCAGCATCTATCCCATGCAGATCATGGGACATATACAAAAGCATTTCTCTGATTCATAATGGATGCGGCCGACAAATTCGCCGACAGGGTAATTACTGTCCTTGAAAAGGACACCCGCAGGTGGCAATATTGGGATGCCCTAATGGAGAAGGTGCGCCCAATGACTGACGCAGAAGTCATTTTCAGCATAGGATGGACAAAAAGCAAGATCGAAAGTGAGCGTGGAATAGCGCTGCTAGACTTGCTGTCCGAATAAGCCTTTTTACTCCTCAAAATCTTCGAAAAACGAAGCAGCGGAGTAAGGACATATATAGTAAACCGTTACCCACAAAAACACACTGTTTGGGCTGGGCGAACTATGTGCAAAAAAGGCGAAAATGTTTCAATAGAGATTTCAATTGAGGTATCTATTGAGTTTCAATTGAACGATTAAGCTATTGAGCTATTGAAAGCTTTTCATTAGTTATTATCCGATTAAAACAATTTTTCAAAATTTCAAAAATGCCTCCCATTCAACCAAAACGCACCAAAGGCCGGGCGCTTCCACCCGATCCAAACCGCAGCCTTTTCAAGTTCAAGCTTACCTGGTTGCCAGAGCCAAATGGCTATCAGAAAAAGACCGAGACTTGGTACAGCTACGACTACGGGATTGAAAGGGAAACATTCCCAGAGGGCTTGGATAAGAACCTGCGGGCACAATGGAAACAGCTGCTGGCGCTTTGCTGGAAACACGAGGAGCTTTACGAATTCGTAAAATGGCTTAGACCCCACAACAAGGATGATGACCTGCTGCTGTATATGCCCAACTGGCCGGAGATCAACGAAGCCCTTCAAATGGTGGAATCAAAATACGGATGGGGATTATTTGAAGCTTATACCCATACCTGCGGATTTAATGATTTCAGCTTCCTCTCAGTAGAAAGATCGCATCCAAGGCAAGCAGGCAACAGCCCCGGCAGGGTCGATTTCAGGCAGTTCTACGGCTTTAAATACGTTCACCGCAATGATTTCATAGTAACCAATCTGGCAATGGGTAAGCTGGTAAAAGTCGACATCTACGACAACCTGATGTACCACTCCGAAAACCACTTACACACGCTGTTTGGCCGCATCCAAACCGTCGCCGAACCTGAAACAATGCCTATACGGGGAGGCATGCCGCAATCCATCGGCTCAATGATCCCGAATTTCAGAAAAGAATAATCAATCCAAAACGCAAAAAAACCATGTCAAGACACGAAGAATCAATCGGACGCATGCCAAATCCAAGCCAGTTCTACCTGGAATGGGACAGTAGACAAAACTCATTCTGCTACTACGCATCGGATTCAAAGGAGGTCAAACCATTTCCCCTACCGTTCCGTTTCCTTGCCCTGAAATTTATGAATACGATCGTCGGATTTGACGAAGACCGCCAGCAAGGCATTTATGCGAACGAGGTTCAGGATACCAGAAAGGAGCATTTTCGGGTAAACTATCGGGACGGAAGTCACTTAGCAACCGGGCTTTACGCGGATATCAAGGATGAAGTAAACCGATACGGAGGGAAGTTTGCGAAGTCCATTTATGCTATGACTGAGAAGGGAATGCTGATCAATATAAAGCTCAAAGGTGGCCAGATGGTCAATTTTGGAGCGATAGAGAAGTATGGCAATCGGTGGCAGGATGAATGGATCGAAGTGAAGAATTTCGAGGAAAAAATTTACGGTGAAAACAAGCAATACACGGTGCCCGTTTTCAACTTCGGTGGCACACTCCTACCAA
Organism: Dyadobacter sp. CY343; assembly: GCF_021390335.1. Taxonomy (GTDB): domain Bacteria; phylum Bacteroidota; class Bacteroidia; order Cytophagales; family Spirosomataceae; genus Dyadobacter. The sequence goes on from NZ_JAJUXK010000004.1 coordinate 534,837, forward strand.
CAGAGAACGTAAAAGCTGACAAGGCTTACGAAATGGTCAAGGCATATTTCCAAAGCAAGCCGGTCAACCTTGGCAGCCCGCCGCGAACCGCGCCAGCACCCGCCAGACAAGCAGCAATCCCTGCAACAGCACCCGCGGCATTCCTTACCAACGGAGGAGACGACGACGATCTGCCATTTTAAACACTTTAAGCATTCGCGCAATGGAAACCATCACCATCACACTTGAAACCACCGTGGCCTATCCCGGCAAATGGCGCTTGAAAGATGAAGAGCGCCTGATCACTTTCACAATCCCTACCCACAGTGAGCTGCTGCCGCACCTGGGCAACAAACCGCCCAAATCAATCAGCTGCTACTACCGCAACCTGAAATTCAAGTACGGCACGCTCACCAGGGGAACGCCCATCAGGCTGACAGCTGAGATTGAATACGGCAAACGTGGCGGCGCTGCGTTGCACATCAAGCAGCTGGAAGTGATTGGACCCGTTGCGCAGAGCTTGACAACGGTCAGCAGTAAGATGCTCGACAAATGGGCAAAACAATTCGACAAAGAAAATGGCACAGATACAAGGAAAACTCCACGACGCACTGGCGCTAAACAGGGTACTCTCTCACTTTTTTAAAGGTCAACTGGCTTGGGAGATCCCTACTGAAATCCATGCAATGGAAAAAATACTCAGAGAGCAGCAATCACATTTGATTTCAGCGATTGAGGAAGCCAAAACAAGCCCTGATCCAGACCAATTATCCATTCAACTTTAACAATCTCACCAATGAAAAAAGTTACTGACGTGCACACCGAAGTGCTCACCATTGAATTGAATTCCAGAACCTTATTGCGAGAACTACTATCTGTGGGCAGAACTATGAGCACAAATCTGATAGTTGGAGCACTTGAAAATGTTTTTGTTAGCCTTACCACTGGCAAGATCCATTTCACAGGTGATAATTTGAAGGAGTCCATCACTAGCACGGTGGAATATAACATCATTGGAGAAACCGGCACTTTTCTTCTCCCTCACAAGAAAACGGTCGAGCTGCTCAAAACCCTTCCAGATGTCCCGGTTTCCATTATCCACACACGAATCGAGAAGGTATGCTCTGTACAAATCAACGTCGACGGAAAGAAATTTAAGCTTTCAACTGAACCTTGGGAGGAATTTCCAAAGCGCAAAGCTTTCTCCGGAAGCCAGTTGACCATGCCGGTGAAACAGCTGAAAGAGGCTATAACAAGATGCCTTGCAACAGTTTCCGTGGATACGCTGCGCCCCGCAATGATGGGCATCCATATTCAGACTGAAAAAGGAGATTTTGTCAGCACAGACGGGCACAGCCTCACTTTGTACAGCACAGGCTTTCAGATGGACGCAAAGCCATTCACCATTACAGCTTCCTTTGCCAAGCTGATACTTGAAAGCTTATCGGAGGATCAGGAAAATATTACGCTCGAAGTCTCTGATAAAAACGTGCAGATCAGCAACGAACATCTCACCATTATAAGCCAGCTTATTGATGAAAGGTTTGTCGCTTACGAGGGTGTGTTGCCGAAAAACCAGCCACTTAAAGGGGTAATCGATATAGCGCAATGGTCAACTGCGCTCCGCAGGGCAGCGATATTTGCAAATGCCACAACACTTGCGACCAAGCATACATTTTCAAACGGCCGGCTGACTATCAAAAGTGAGGATCTGGACTACGGTAATGATTCCGTTCAGGAGATTTCTTACGAAGGGGATTTTGAAATCCTCATTGGTTTCAATGGGCGGCTGCTCAATAATATTCTCTCGAAGCTGGATAGCAACACCGCACGGATTGAATTAAGTGAACCAAACAGGGCTATGCTCATCTACCCCGACAATACACTTGCACAGGAGTTGATCATTCTGATGATGCCTGTGATGCTTGAAACCTACCTATAAAAAAGGCCGGTTGCAGCTTGGACCCTGCAACCGGCTAATAATAAAACCTAAAACGCGCAGCAAAGATGAGCAAAAAAACAAAGCTCCCAAAATGGCATTTTTCAGCCGAATCCGTATTCCTGTCAGTCAGTGAGAATGTTTTCACCAAACGGCGCCTGAACAGACTCTGTCGGATGGCAATGGCCGAGAAAGAACGGCATAGCAAAAACGACCGCGTCCACTATTTCCTGCGGGTGCAAATCTCACCTATTACCAAAGATCAGTTCCAAACCCAAATCAGCACTTCAAAATGCTATTCCCTGTCAAATTAAAGCTCGCCCACTACGAGGCAGAAGCGATGCGCCAGTATATGTTCCGGCTCCTACAATTAGCCGCCGACCCGAGGGCAAAAAACGAGGTGATCATTATAGCCGAATACTTCCAACGTTTCGACACGCTCGTCAGGGGTAAGGTTTTCAAGCTCGGAAAAAGCCGCGTCGGTATTTACACAATCCCGCTTTCAGTTGCTAGGATACTTTGGTTCCGCTGGCAGCAAGAGGACAACGGCGATGCGATCCAGTCGATTTTAGGAAAGGTCGATTACGAGCTGAACGCACAAAATAGAGTTCCAATTTTCCCAAAAACACTGATATGAAATACCAAAAAAGGATCACCACCATTGAGGGAGCAATAAAAGAGCTTACAGAGATACAAGATCTCTTTTCCCACGGCTTCAACATGCAGTTATTACAATCAAGGATGGATGAAATATTTGATTTCTACTTCGTCCAAATAAAAGCTTGCATGCTATTGGCGCTCGAAAAGAACCCGGCATCACAGATAACCTACTGCACAGCGATTAATAGTGTCCGGTACTTCGAGGTACACATCCATGTCGACAGTAGCGGGGCAACCATATTCATTGGAAAGGAGATGCTTGGAGTTCCGACGCAGGCAAAAGACTTTCAGGACAGAGAGGCAAATAAAACCTACTACTGGAGTCAGACTTCGGCTGATCGGTTAATCGAAGCATTCACGCTCCTACAACTCTATTTTAATCATTTGAACAACGAAAACCTATACAAACAAAATGGCACTATTAGCTAAATTTCTCGGAACCTGGCTGATCGCAGCCTGCCTGATCAGCCTTGTAGTATCTGCACTTATTGCAGCAACAATTGCAGTGCTGTACTACATAGCCAATTCAATAATCTCTTTCTCCCGCATCTTGCTTGCCAACAAATGAACACCACCTACTTCGGCGGTAAGTCCGGATCAGGCACTTACCAAACTATTATCAATCAAATCCCGCCGCACAGGGTTTACATCGAGCTGTTCGGCGGGATGGCCGGGATTTTCCGACATAAAAGAGAAGCTCGGTATACCCTTATTCTAGAAAAAGACAGAACACCGTTCGAAATGTACTCAGGCGGCTTTTTTAGACTGGAAGAGATTTCGGATTTAAAGGAGGCTTTTAGAGCATTGGAATTCGAAAGCCGATCAGGGAAACACTGCTATCACGGTTGCGCTTTTGATTTCCTGGAAGACGGACGTGCACGTCTTGCTGACCAACAGGACACATTCATTTACGTTGACCCGCCCTACCCGATCCATACCCGAAGCTCTGGCACCAGATACAAATACGAGCTATCCGATGACGAGCATCTTGACTTGCTTCGGACACTTCACTCCTATCCGAGTGCCAAAATCGCAATCAGTACTTATCCAAACGATATCTACTATGAATACTTTCTCGGCAGGGACAATTGGAGGTTCATTGAATTCGAAAGCCAGACACGGGGTGGCAAAGCCATCGAGCAGCTGTGGATGAATTATCCCGAGCCAACCGAGCTTCACGATTACCAGTACCTGGGCGATGACTACCGGGAAAGGGAACGAATCACAAGAAAGCTCAACCGCTGGCAAAACAAATTTGCAGATCTGGCACCGCTGGAACAGAAAGCGATGATCCAGCGGCTCACCTCCAAACTGTCGACCATCGCTATTTAGTGCGGTGCTGGCCATGGCTTAGAATAATTATTCATTGCGTTTGCTTTGTTGCAGCAAGCCAATTCGATATTTTTGGTATCAATAATTAGGTACCTTAAATATCATCAACAATGAAAAATTTTGACATCCAGCAACTGCTCCTTTCAGGGGCACTTGATTATTTAAATCAAATTCCGTCTAAGGAAGGCAGTTATTATGGGCCCAGCTACCTATCTGCAATCGACGGTGCGGCTTATGTAGTTAGATTTAAGTACACTGATAAGTGGGAGATTGACACCTGCGTTAAATGGATGAGGTGAGATGGCACACTGGGAATCGAATGAGAGGGGATATTTAAGGATTACCGATGTAGTCTATTTGAAGGCGGACACACTTGTTGAGTGCGCGACATTTCCTGCCCGACTCTTGTCTGGGGAGAATCCATACTCAAAGCGTATGATTTTGCGCCAGGTAACAATTGGGGAGGAACACCGAAAAAGCGAAAAGGTTGACTTTATAAAAAAACATATCAGTGCTGTCATAGAAGGAGGGTTTGAGTTTTTTAAAGTTCCGCTCGACAAAGGCATAATGAAGCGTTTCATTGATCATCAGATACCAACGATTGAAGAGGAGATCTTCGTAGTGCCTACCGGACTATATATCATTACTGACATCATACCGCTGCGTAGGGGACAACAGAACGTTTTGAAAACCTACAAACCTGGCGAGGGAGAGACCGAACACATCCTGCACTTTTATCAGGGGATATACCATCCAACCAATATTGCAGAAGTTCAAGTGATTAAAAATCCCCAGGAGTTCAGGAAAGGGATTCAATAATTGATACTTTAGGTATAAACTTTTTACATTATGCTTTTCTTGCCAGATGAATTTGAACTCGAATATGGTGATATGCTCTTGAAGATCAAGATCCATACCATGGTCGATCGGAAGGTTTTTGAAATAGCATTTCCGGATGGTCGCAAAAATTTGATGATCAGCAGATCTAAGGTGTTTGACGGTAAGAAAGTTTGGATGTCAATACCGGAAGGGAGGCAGCAAGAGGCAATTCCAATCGGAGCGAAAATAGTTGAGTACTTCAAAAATCAATAGACTATGTGCTATTATAACGGGCAAAAGGTAACCAAAGCTGAATATATCACTTTGATGGAGCTAGAAAAGTCGATTGCTGGCATGGCGGAACTAAAACGACCAACAGTTCTCGGACCCGAGTCTCCGCCAATGGCAGTCTTAAAGCCGAATGACGACCGGACGGATTTCGATGTTACCACGATGCGATGGGGCTTCATTCCAAAAGGATTGAAGAATATGGAAATGGTCAAAAAGTTTGAAAATGGCTATAAGAAGGAAGATGGAACATTTCAAACCGGCTATGACACTGAGAATGCTAGGGGAGAGGAATTACTATGGATCAATCCAAAAACTAACAAACCTAAGATTTTCAAAGATGCCGCGCTTTCCAGCCGTTGCCTGATCATCTCAAATCAATATTATGAATGGCATCATAAATATCGAATCAATAAAAAGACTGGGGAACCATTAAAAACGCCTGACAAGTATCCTTTCGCAATCAAAGTCAAAGGTCGAGAGTATTTTTACATGGCTGGTATTTGGAACACCTGGACAGATCAGGATACCGGCGAGACAATGGATACCTTATCCATGATAACTACCGACGCTAACCCGATGGCCGCCTTAATCCATAATTCGAAGAAACGAATGCCAACGATTCTACCGGACAAATTAGCGTGGGAATGGATGATGACAACTGTTACTCCTGAGCGAATGACAGAGCTGGCCAGTTTTCAATTTCCGGAAGACCATATGGAGGCGTTCTCAATTAACCAGAAGTTTCAGCTGTCCGGAGAAGATCCGTATCCTGTGACATACCCAGAACTCGCAGAAGACGGATTACCTGGTGCATATTCGACCCAAATTTCACTCTTCTAAATGGCATATTCTTTAAATGACCCGGCTATTGATCCAATTTTAATTGGATACACTAAATACAGCCAACTTCGGGTGGGAAACCTGATTGCGATAAATGGGAGCTATAAGGGTACCGGTATCATTATACCAGGGCAAATCCTTGCCTTGGAACATGAAGATTATCCCTCGCTTATAGAAGTTAAAAATCTCTCGAACGGATCCACTGCATTTGTAAAGCCATCTGCGCCCGGTGGCCCTTTTGGCGCTCTGATACTTTATCCCGAGAATTTAGGCTTTCGACGCGATCCGGAAAACCGTCATTTATTTTCTGATGGGATAACAATCCTCTCGGGTCACGGCTTTCAAAACTTTAAGGTAACTGATGCTGCGTCAGGTAAAGTACTCTATGAGGAGCAAGAAATATACGATATCCTGAGTGAGCGTTCGCGTATTTTAGGCATTGAGCATGTCCATGAACTCCAAAATCTGTATACTGATAATTTTCCTTATAGGATCTTTGACTTGTCTGGCTACATCCTCAAGAGAGTCAATGAAGTGGCTAGGTTTAAAGAAGAGATTGATACGCGAATAAGCACCCAATAGCTTAATCATCGAGGTAAGCTTCGCCTTTTTCAAGCATTTCAAACTCATTGACCGGAGTTGATTTGAACAATCAACGTATCACCTCATCTCCTGAAAGCAGCTTTTTTACAAGATAAAGAACTTCCTTTTCTGGCAAGTTGAATCCTGATTGCTGTAATTCGTCCGTGAGTAGAGGTACTAGTTCCGTTGTACTTCGACCTGGATACCTCTTGATTATGTCAAGAAATCTCCCTTTCACAAAATTCATTAAGTTTGTATTGTTAATTTCTGACGTAGTATCTAGTTGAGATACACCCTCCTGTCTCAAATATCCTTCGCGTCTCATCAACCTAATCTCCTTAGAGATACGACCCAATTCAGACACTATATAATCCCCTTGTGTTATTTCAGTTTCAGTAATTTTAGCAGGCTTTATTGTCTTTCCGAAACTTTTTAGGAATGGAGAAAAATCAGCCTCGTCTTGCGATTTGTTATAGGTCGCAGTAATCTTGGCAGCAAGAGTGAGCTTGAAATTCACAATATCCGCAAATCGAAGTGTTCTAGGATAGTTCAAATGCTCTACTGGCCCAGTATCAAATGAGTAGCCAGTGTCGCTGTCTTTCACTATGATTGTTGGTTTGTCAAACGCAAGCCTCATTCCAAGTTCGAACATCACATTAGGATTTTTCGAACTCACGTCACACACGACGATTTCATTATTGTAAATGTTGCTTACTATCCGTTCGTGAATCAAGCCGATAGCAACATCTTCACTCACTAATTTCGGTTCGAAAATTTCGGTAGCATGTATCGCCTCTGAAATAATTGACAGTACATCTTTCCAATGCTCAGTACTGTAGTCCTGATTGCCCGCAATTGGCATAATAATGCCACAAGTCATTTTCTTAACCAGGATTGGTTCTTCAATGCCCTCCTCTTTCTGACTTTTTGCCATGATGCCTTCATAGTTTATTGTGACTGGTTCAAAAGTAACCATTTATTATACTTTACTTAAAACAGATTTCCGTCCTTTCTTCCATTGCTATCCAACACCAACTTCGCTTATCAAATCCTCGGTAAGCAGTGGCAACAAAACAAACAATCAAGCGCAAGGTGGCGATGGCCAGCATCAGGAGTGACGATGCTGCCGGCAAGCCTTCCGTGCACTCGATCAAGTACACCAAGCTTGATGGAACGATCGGCTTCAAAAAGCGCGTGAGCAAAAGCTTCCAGCACCTGCCAGGCGCTAGAAAGTTCCGCGGGAACATCAACACCAACCACGAGTTCCTTTTCAAAAACCACGACGCTACCAGCGAACTAGACAAGCATTTCAGAATTAAAATCGACCTGCTCGTCGAAGTCGACGGCATGACAGTAGACCATACCAACGGAGAACATAAATGGTAACCCAGATTTCCAACAACCTTTTCATGCTCAATGAAGGCGGGCAGAATGCTTCCGTCCTTCAACTTACCGGATCCCGCGACGCTAGTTTCGGCGGTAGCACCTGGTCACAATATGATGCATTCGACCACGTCCGCTGGGGTGTTGGTGACAATCAGCCCAATGTCATGCGCAAGCTGATTCAGAACAATACGATTGTGCAATCGCTGCTAGAATCGCTCAGGGATATGATCTACGCTTCCGGTGTAGGTTTCTTCAAGAAGGAAACGATCGACGGCAAATCGCAGCTCGTGCCATACGAAGATGCCAGGCTTGACGATTGGAGTTGGGCGACGGACTTGCAGGACTATGCGGTTTCGGCGATCGGCCAGCGGGTTGACAATGCGAACATCTTTACCAAATGGAAGTACGACCCGCTCGAAGACTGGTTCACCCTCTCAGTAGTCGATAGTTTCAAAACGCGTATTGCCAAGCCAGAGCACGGGGAGCTGTTCCATGTAAACCCATATTTCGGCGAATCCAGCTATTTCGCCAAAGGCCAGACAGAAAAAATCAAAGCCTTTGACCGTAACAATCGCGACTTCAACAAACTGCAAACCGTCACGATCTCCCACTCGAAAAACAAGATTCCCGGCCAGCCATTCTATGCATTCCCATCGTGGTGGTGCGCACAAGAGGCGATCGAGCTGGCCAACCTGATCACCGCTTTCCACAAGAATGGTATCCTGAATGGTTACAATATCAAGTACCTGATCCGTATGCCGGGGGACTACTTCGATAAGGATGGCAACCGAAACGTGGAATCCGGCGAAGTAAAGAAGCGTTGGAGCAAGTTTTCCGACAACCTGTCGGGCTGGCTGGCTGGTCAGAAAAATGTCAACAAGACCATGCTGATCAAGTACATGCGCGGTTCGGATGGCAAGGCACTCGACAACGTCGATGTGGTACCGCTGAAAAATGAAATGTCGGACGATGCCTACGATAAGGTTTTCAAAAACGCCAACCAATCGATCGCCAACTCGGTCGGGCTACTGCCCACGCTGGCGGGTGTAAACCCGGGATCAGGCAACGACTCCGGAAGCCAGATCAGGGTAATGGCCGATTATCAGCAGCATTTCCGCACACCAATCCACCGCCTACACGTACTCAAAGACATTAATACCGCGCTTCGGATGATGGGCTACAAAGATGTACAGGCAGGATTTAAAGAAGTGCAGATCACCACTCTGGATGTAAACCCAACCGGCTCACAGGCCGTCGTAAACCAAGGACAATAATGATAGTAGGAGCAGAAGAATTTAAAGAACATCTCGGCGGTATCCAGACCAGTCTCAAATTCGGCACCGTCGAGCCTTTTATAAAAGTTGCAGAGCGCGAATTCCGCAAGGCCGTTGGCGTTGAGTTGTACGATTTTCTCAACGAGAAAGAATTCGACAGCTTCGACGATCTTGAAAAAGAGCTGCTCGGCGAGTTGCGAAATGTCAGTGAAGGTTGTGTGGCCTGGGCAGCGTATGATTTAGCATTGCCGCAGTTAAAGATGCGTGTGGGCGATATGGGCTTAATGAAATCAAGCCCAGCCCAAACCGTTGCAATCGCAAAATGGGAATACGCTGATACCCGCGATGCAAATATGACGATGGTCGATATGCATTGGGAATTTTTCTGGGAGCTGCTGGAAGAAATTAAACCAGATGTCTGGACGGAATCAGAAGCATTCAAACGCAGAAACACATTTTTCATTCGCTCTGCCGACGAGCTGAGCGACTACGTGGCCTTAGTTGGTAAAAACCGCAGGCTCTTTGCCAAGTTGGAACGGTTCATTCATCGCGGCGAGCAGCTTTATATCCGTGACTTGATAACACCGGCAGTTTTTGATGCACTGAAAGCCAAATGGAAAAGCCCGAATGAAAAACTCTCACCTGCCGAGCTGTTGCTTGTCGAGAAAATACGTGAACCGCTTGCTTACCTGACCCTTCACGAGGCTTATCCTTATCTGCCCATCAAGGTGGATGAAAACGGGCTTCGGGATGTGCGTAAGTGGGACGGGATCACCAATGAATCAGCTGCCGGCGCCGAAGTCCGCAATGCGCAGCGCCAGCAACTTTGGCAGGACGCCCAGCTCTATCTTGGAAGGCTCCGCACCTTCATGGATACCGCTTCCAGCCCGAACCAATTCCAGCAGTACTACACCGCCGTTCTTGCCGCACCCGTGGAAGAACAGGAAGATTTTACCTATAAATCCCACGTAATCCTGTAATCAAATGAAAAACCTCTTGCTCAGGCTACTCGTAGCCATTGTCCCCATTGCCGGGTTTGCTCAGACTGTGACCGTTGAAATTCCCACAAAGGAATATATCAACAGCCAGATCAAGGCATCCGAGCTTCGTTCCAAAGCACATGCCGACAGTCTTTATAAAGCAGGCGTTGTCACACCTCCGGTAGTAAAGCCGCCCGTTAATAAACCTGTTTGCCCAGTAGGACCGGATATCCGGGATATTCGTGACATCACATTGTCAGGGGCTACGCTGCAATTTCACGGTGACGGGGTCGACACGCTGCAATTCGAGGTCTGGAAAAATGGCGGCTCCAAAATATCTACCGGCCTAATCGCTCCAAAGAGTTCTATTGTCTCCATTCCGTATCCAAATCAAACCGGCGCGATAAATACCAGCGGCTACACGCTGATTATTCGTGGCTATTCTTGCAAAAGCGACGACGACCGAAGGGATTTCCCAATTAAAAGCGATGTCGGCGGCGGGGTAGTGATCCCTCCTGCCCCAACAAACGGCACAAGCAAAACACTTGGTGCTTACTCGGCCAGGGCAGCGGGAAGAAATTATACTTTCAACAAAACCCCGGAACTCCTAATAAATTTCAATGCCGATGGCACCATTTCAGATGCCACCGAAGAGCTGGACAATTCCGGCCCTATAGCAAAGCTCAGAGGTCAGAACGTTTTTTACATGACTGGCTACGGCTGGTTTGAGAAAGCCGATGGAACCTACGAAAAGCTGCAAAACATCCCTTTACGGGATGGTGCGATTACCATTAAGCAGTTTGTTTTAAATCCTGACAGGTTTCCCAACTACGAAACTTTCAAGAAATACCTGACAGCTTACGGCGAGCGTGGGGTAAATACCATCAACGGTCAAATGTCACAGGTCTTACTTTCCATCCACTCGGATGAGAAAGTAGGGCAAGGAACAGAACCTAAATGGTTAGTCGTTTCCCGCGTGCTCAATTTCCCAAAACAAATGCCAGCGATCGACTGGCGACCTTACAACAAATGGATCGCAACGGCTGGTGTTAACAAGGGCGATAAGCAGGACGCTTACAAAAGAGTCGGCATAATTCCAGACGCGAAGCTTTTCGAAGGAATGTCCAGCGAGTACATGGCTACTCAGGCGATGACTTTCAAAACTCATAAGGTTGAGCAGGATCGGGTTTTAACAGCAGACGAAGCCTACTCAATCGGCAAATGGTCGTCATACATGATGGGATCAAGCCCGTTATCTTATCAATCAGAGGAGCTGGTTGAAAACGGGCAGGGCAAGTATGATGGCAAATTCACGCTTCCTGGCTACCAAGTTTCTTATCATTTTGCCCGGGGAAACCTCGATGACATCAGGTCTAAGTATCCGAACATTGATGTTAAAGAAACCGGGGTTTTTGGCGGGTATGGTGGCGATGACTACTACGGTGCAATCGATCAGGGATTGCTTTACAGTGACCGCAAAACTTACGAAGAGTCACTGACCAGCAAACTCTACAAAGGGCACAGCATTCACGGATGGACTTCTGAGGATCATAGGTATTTTACAGAAGGCAGCATTGACGTTCGAAACCTGAACGCAAAATATTATTTCTGGAACCGGATATACAATCTGCCTTACGAATTCATTGCCCTGAACGAGCGTGTAAAGCTGGCCACGAAAACCTATGACGGCAAAGATCGCGAGCGAAACCTGACCATTTTTAGTACGCCAATGATCGAAAGCTTTGTAGCGAACGATCAGGGAAATAAAGTCGGGATTGAGCAAAGAAACTCAGGCGACATTATCCCATATAAGGACGGCGATATTTTAACTAAAATGAATACCGCGCCCGTGATGGCGTGGGAAGAAGCTTTCACTGGCGGCTTTTGGTCGACATTCATTACTTCCGGGATGGCCATGTGGGATGCTCCCGGCACGGACTTCGGAAGCGATTCGACAAAAATCAATTGGTGGTCGGATCAATACATCGGGTTCAGAAAGAAAGGTCAGAAAGATTTCGTCAGACTTAATGACGGCGATTTTGGAAGGAACGGCGTTCCCGAGAATAGTGGCGACGGCTTGAAGCACACGCTTTATGCGTCGGCGATTGACGCGATGGCAGCTGGCGTTGAAGTAGCCTGGGACATACGGGACAGAAGTACGAAAAAATCCTTTATCTCTTACCGGTCCAGCCGCGGCGAATTCATTGCAAAACCCGGATCCGCTGGCTTTCATCTGAATGGCTCCGGGGTACCGAACTATAACCTGTTCGTGGTTAAGGATGCCTTCGATCAAAAGAAGGGTATTTGTATTGTCGGTGAAGGCAAAGAAGGAGCTGTGCTGGTTTACTACAATGGTTTCCTTTCTGCTCACCTGTACGAAGACAATGTGACCGTGCGCTACAACGGTGTGGAGTTCAACATGGGCAGGGCTTACGGCAGGCAGACGATTATCAAAAAGCTATGAAAATAGTAAAGCAAATTGGCCAGATCGCACAGGTTGTGCTTCTGGTCACAATTGTGATCGCAAACAGCCTATTGTACTGGAAGACCTTCACACATAGCGAAAAACCCGTCCCTGCATATATCCAAATCAATGACTCTCTTCGTATCGTCCAAGCGAAAATCGAGCAATTTGAAGACTCGGCGGCATTCTATACCCTGAAAACGAATACCCTGTATGCAAAAAAAGATTCTGTTGACCGTCTGGATAGCACTGACCGGGCTAGCCTGCGCGAAAGCTACCGCGCAAGGATCAGAAGAAAAGTTGCAGCAGGGCTATGAAGATGCCCTGCTGGATAGCCTGATCAATTACGAGCTGCTTAAACCGATCCACCATACCCTCTCAAAAACAAATGAATTCCTTAACAAGCAGTCACTTGCTTCCAAGGCCGAAAACAATCTGCTCCGCTTGCAGCTTCGGGTGCAAAAGGAGCACTACGAACTGCTACTTGCCGCCGAGCGCAAAGCCAGGCGCAAAAGGGTCGCTCTTGCATTCGTTTTCGGGTTTGCGGCTGGCAAACTTACCCCTCCCTACTAATATGAAAACCTACCTCGAAAGCTGCATGACAGCAATGATCAATCACTTCACCTTCATTAGTGAACACTTTTTTACTATGACCATCTGGGCACTGGTTGCCGGTCTGGGTGCATGGCTTCTCGAATTTGTCGAGATGTACGTTTTTGCCGATTTCCGGTACCTGGTCTTTCTGGTGCTGATGATCGCTTACGATGCTTATGCTGGTATCCAGCGTCAGAAGTATTTGCACAATCAGGATCCGCTCAAACATGGACCGGCAACGGCCAAGGTTTTTAAAGACAAAACCTTTTCCAAGCTGATGTACTACATCTGCGTGCTTTCCAGCTTGCACGGCTTGGCGCATGTCCAGATCGGCGGTGTGGAAGTGACCATTTTCCATGCTTTTGAATACGCAGCGCTGATCAGCATCATGGCCACCGAGTTCTGGTCGGTACAGGAAAACTACTACGACATGGGAAAAAAGACCATTTTCCTTTTGGCGTGGGATAAATTAAAAGACTTCATACCCTCTAAAAAATCAGCTGATGGAAATCAAATCGACCAGGCGTAAGAAGGGTAAGAACACAACACTTTCCACGCTGGTCGTCGATGGAAAGCCGTATCAGTACATTCTGGAAGATGTCGACCGCGACTTGTTTGAGACCACCCCGCTTGAAGAAATCAGTCGCATAAAAGTACCGGCACGTACCGCCATTCCTGTCGGGCGCTATGAGGTGGCCATCACCTATTCAAACCGGTTCAAGCGTCAGATGATCATCCTGATCGGCGTTCCTGGCTTCGCTGGAATACGGGCGCATTCTGGCAATACCCACCTTCACACCGAAGGATGCCTGATACCTGGTGAAAAGTACGGCACCGAAAGTGGGGACTACATAGTTGGCAATAGCCGAGTAGCAACCGACAAACTGCAATCGCTGGTTGCGTCGGTGCTGGCCAAGGGTGAAAAAGTTTATTGGACAATCGAACAGAAATACGATCAATGATCAAAATCAGCATCAACGGTCAGGAATTTGACCTACCAGAGAATTGGACGGAAGTAGACAAAAAGAAGCTGCCTGAGCTGCTGCGCAATGTTTTTGTTGCTTCCGAAAGCAGGATTGCTTACCACAACATCCTTCGTGTTGTGCTGGGTTTCGAGCAGAAAAAGTGGAACCGGCTCATGAACCAATTCTTTGGCAGATCTTCCACCGCCAGAAACATGGATGCCAGCTCGACAGCTCTGGCAGACCTGCTCAGGGTGCTTTCATGGATGTGGAAAAGTGATCTGACGATCGCACCGTTTGAAAGCTTCGAGGTGGATGGCAAAGACTGGCTACTTTTTAATGACGGTTTCCGCAGCATGAGCTTTGGCGAGTTGACCGACGCTTACATTCATGCGCAGGCATTTATAAAGCAGCTGATCGAAGGGGAAGAGCGGCTCAATATGCTGGTGGCTACTTTGTGCCGGCCGAAGCGCGCTGGCGATTTTAAAAACGATCCTTCGTGGAATGGTGATGACCGCGAAGACTACAACGAGCATATCGCCCAGCTCCGATCCAAGCAGATCGAATATGCTTACTTCGAGCAGAAGGTGTTGGTGCTGGTTTATTTTCTTGGATCGGTCAAAAACTTCTTTTCTTATTTCGACCTGTTCGAAAACGATGGCACACCGCCAGTTCCGGACGAATTCCCGGGGCAAAGCATGATCAAAAATCAGCACCTGCTCTCCGAGAAGTCAATCTTTGGCAACATGTCACACACCAAAAAGGCGAACGTGCACGAGGTCTTCCAGTTTCTCGAAGAGCATCACAAGGATGTTAAAGCAGAAATTGAACGCCACAAGCAGGCCAATCAAAATTAATATGAACCCTACCAAAACAAAATTCTGGCCATACCTATCCCCTATCTTGGAAGCCCAGAAGGCGGCTAACGGTGTGATGTATGTGGAAATGAGCGATGCCAACGGACTTGATAGAATGATGGCAGACAGCCGTTCTGAGGACGTTTACCCCGGAATTTTCGTCTTTCGCCCCAAATACACAACCCAGCTGATTGAGAACCATCTGTTGGTGGTCAATTTCAATACTCAATTTTATGCCTGGTGTAAGGCAGGGCTGGACGACCGAGATGAGCAGGACGCTGCTTTTGACAAAGCAGAAACGATCCTGAGCGCGATTATCGAAAAATTGCAACATGATGCGCGTGAGTATAGAAACTATCTGGACTTCAATTCGATATCGGTAGAGCCAGTCGTATATTTAGGTGCGGATGCAGCCTATGGCTATGAAGTAAAAATGAAACTTGGACTCCCTGCAAATGAAATTTTTTGTTAACCTTCTCAACCCGCGTGCTGTTGGCTTTTGGATAGTCTGGACACTTCTATCGCCGATCGTATTTGTCCGCTTCCTTTTCAGTGATCTGATCAACCTGCGGTTCCGCTACTGGACCGCCTGGATAAAAACCGGACTGGTCAGAATGTCGGTGTATGATCAGATGGTCAAAACCAAAAGGTAAAACCGTCCTTTTCTCAGGCTTGAAGGCGGGCAAAATTCGTAGAAAGGAAACTTTCTATGATCGACGCAACTGCATCTGACCTATCTTACCTACCGCTCAAATTCAGTCGGAACAAGCTCACCCATATTATTGAAGCGGCCGACACCGCGCTAACCAGCCGGGTCGGACTGAAATATTATTTGGGATTAAGCATTCCGGAATTTCCATTCTCAGACAATTTCGAGGAGCTTCACACCTCCGAAGGGCGCGAACGGCCAGTCGATAACCAATCGGGCATACAAGTATTTGCCGGCGCCGAGTTCCGGTATAATTCAGGCCGCAATGGGAAAATAGACGGACTGCTTTCTTACACAAAGCCCAAACAAAAGCAGGATCACCTCTCTGTTTCGCTTTCTCAAACGATGGCTTTCCAGCTAACCGAAATGGTTAAAGGGGGCGAACCTGCGGTTGAGACAATAAACCCGCTCCCTAAGATGTATGCCATTAAGGCCGGCCTGAGCAATGAAGACTTTTTCGCTTACGGAGAAAACTTTTGGAAAAAGTGGCAGACCGGTAAGCGGCAATTCTTGACCTGGCAGCCCAATAATAAGCGCGTTGATACCGGCCAGGAAGAATACCTGTATTTTCTGGTGAATTTTACACCCAAGCCTACCGAGCTACATTTGCGGGTTCAGTACTACTTGGAATCAGGCCAAAGCTCAGAAGCGATTACTGTCAAAACAATGGCTAATCCGCCTCTTTACTCAGTGATCTGCTGTCCGGTCGGGATTGATATACTTGGCATTCCCGCCGAGTGCATTCAATACGACGTTTGGCTGAGCAATGAAGACAATGAGCGGGTCAGCGAGGTTCGCAGTTTTCTGATGGATCACATCAATGAAGTGTTCGACCGAAGTATCCTCTTTGTAAATTCTTTGGGCGGATGGGATACACTCAGACTTACCGGTCAGATGCAGCGCATGCTCAAAGTGGCACAAAGTGCCGCAGAGATTGAGCGGCCAGCCGATGCACCGGTGGACTTTTCAGAATTAAAAATCATCACCATTCAAGGTGAGTACGAATTCCAAATCAGCACAGGCTATTTCAAGCGGGACGCAATCTCCTATTTGAAATATCTGGACGAGTTGCTTTTGAGCGATGAAATGTACCTGATCACCGATAAGGGGCACCGGCCATTGCAGCTGATAACAAGTAACCTTGTTGACCAGGCTGACAATCAGGACCTGATTGCCCGGACTTTCAGCTTCCGGATACTTGACACGGTAGAAAATTATTCAGATTTACCTGCTGCTGAGCGCGCTGCTGAAAGGGAGACCAGCTGGCGCGGCTTGTCTGTCCGGCAGGTGCTTGACTCTTTCGGCAAGAGAACGGGATATTTGGCGTTCGAAAAGCTGGAAAAGGTTTATGCCGACGACAACAGCTTGTTTAAGCCTTATACGGTCAAAAGCAACTCCCAGGGCGATCCGGATTACATTGAGCCGATCTGGGATAGCACCATCATAGTTGGCAGTACGCCATTCCCAAACAAGGCCATTTCCCGATTGGGTAGTTTCAAAAGGTCAAATTGCACACCCGGCTATGTTGGCGGACAAGCAACAATAGCAGTACCAGCCGGGGCCTATGGAGGAGAAAACGCAGGCGATGCTGATGCTTTGGCCGAAGCCCGCTTTGACAGTTTGGACACCCAGGCTTATGCTCAAAGTAATGGAACTTGTACGCTCAACAATGTTCCTGTTCACTTTGCTATCCTTCATAAAATCCCGATGGGCGTGGGCAATGTTGTAGTGGGCAGCTCGGATGCAGGACCCGTTGTGGATCTTCGAATTTCGGCAGTTGAGCTTATTTCAAATACGATTGGACAAAATCCACCAGAAACAAGGATTTCGGATAATTCCTATAATCCCGGAACCTACAATTTCATTGTACAAGTGGAATATTCTAACCCTCAGATCAGGAAATGCAAAATCACCATCCCAAGCAAAAACAGGGAAATTATCGTCAATAAGGCCGGCTATTACGCCTTTGACAATGTTGTCGTCAATAGCAGCGACGAGCCGCTCACCTTTGAAGTCACTAATTTATGATCAGACTAAATGGCTTTGAGGTCTATGTACCTGCCAGACAAAGTATCGCCTACCAGCTTTTGAACCCACACCTGCTCTATGATCAAATACCGTCATCACAGGCAGACATTCCTATTTTCCCGGCAGTGCGGACAAACCGCGCAGTCTTTAATTATTGGGAAGAACCGCAGGCTGGCTCTTACCTTCCTGAAATGCATTATGCGCATTTTGAAAACGGTGAGCTGATTAAGGAAGGCTTTTATCTGCTTACCGAGGCATCGTTCGACACCGGATACAAAGGTGCATTTACTGATAAGCTTGGCCTGTTTTTTGGCAAATTCCAGAATGTTTCCTTGCAGCAGATCGATTTCGGTACCTTACCACTAACGGCACCGGTGCTTCCGGAGATGGTCGACGAGTTGGCAACCGATGGGATTGCTAAAATCTGCTGCTTTCCAACGATTGTAAATGAAAGCTTTTACGGCGCAAACGGCGGTGCGATATCGTACGGCGGCAGGATCAATGACTTTTTGCAGACGGATCCGGAAGCTAGCGGATCCTACATCGACAGTCCTGTCGTTCCGCAGTTTTTCGCTAACTGGATATTGAAGCGGATTGCCCAGGTCACCGGCACAAAAATCATCGGCAGCTTTCTCACCCATCCAGTGTGGAGCAAGCTGATCCTTGCCAACCTGCGGGAAGTTGAGACCGAAGATATCGTGGTTAAAAACCACCTTCCAGCGTTTTCGGTGGTGCAATTTATTATGGAGCTTCGCAAAATCGCAAACCTGAAATTTGATTTTAACAGCGTAGAGAAAACGCTTAGAATTGATTTTTGGGAAGATTCGCTTCAATCGGTGACAAAGTTCGATTGGTCGGAAAAAGCTACCTATGGTGAACCCAAGACGCCCGAAAACAACACCCGCTTGCAGCTGAGAATGGTCGTGGACGGAAATGATGCGATGGCAAAGGACAAGCCGGCAGAGTTGGCTGATTATCTTTCCGAAGAAGTGCAAGGGACCCGGAACGGGATCGCGACGCTGGATTTTCGGTTTTCAACCATGCTGATCGATCCGCTCACCGGGCTTGCCGTTTGCAAGCAGGAAGGGCAAACCAGCCAATTTGCACAGGATGCAAAACCGTGGGGCCCGCGTTTACTTTTTTGGCATGGCGTAGTCGATCTGTACCCTCGGGCACTTCCAACGCTGGAAGGTATATCGCTCTTTCCAGCGTCGCTGGCCACGACAAGCTGGAAAGAAACGATCGCGCTCCGGAAGCGCTCATTTTATCTGAGAAAGGATTTCACAATCACCGAAACCGATATCGCAAAGCTTGATTTCTCTGCCAAATACCACATCAACGGAGTCGATTACATTATCGCTCAATTGAACGTTGGGGTACCGATCCGGGGGGTGGCGACAGCGCTATTAATTGGCGGCGTTTAACTATTAAACTAACGTACTCTTACCCTGCAACATTTCAAATGTATTTTTAACATCTATTGGTAAAAACTGGTAGTTCGGAATCACATATTTAGCTATAAATACAGCAGTTTTTCTTTCAGCCCCTAATGGATTGAAAGCGGCTCGGCATGCGGCCTCAATTTTGTGTCCGGGATTTTTAAGATACCACACTGGTAAGTATACCTGTTTGCCATTTAGCAAAGATACACTAGAAAGATCGGTGCTCTTAATTGAATCATCTGACCAAATCATATTAGAAAACACCTTCATTGTTATTGTATCTATAATCGATTGTAACCTTGGAGAGTCGAATCTATGAATGTCAAATATATCTTCGGCAGCCTCAAGGCCATAGTTATGTTTTTCTTTTCCATCAGTTAACGCGAAGCAGGCAATGAACAAAGGATCATAAACAAAGTTTTCGAGACAATACCTAGTTTTGTTTGCGAAAACTAGAATTCTATCACTTCCATTGTTTCTCGTATCCCAATCAATTATTCCGAATATTTGACGGTTCCCGTTGCCATCATTATATAATTGTTTTGTTAAGGTTTTTACTTTAGCACATCCTGCATCCTCTATCGCCTTTGTTGTAGATATCGAATTATCGGTTCCCCCTACCGACACAAAAAGTAAAAGCTGATCGGACTTCAACTCGTCTTTTACGACTAGCTTTTCAAAAAGTTTCTCGTAAAAATATTGATCAGTTTCCGCTTCTGTGAAAACTTGCTTTCTGTTTTCTATTGAAACATTTAGGGTTGTTAGGCCTTTTGTTAGTGCCCTAATCGCTTCATTTCGCCCACATTCCACAGGATATCCAACATCCTTATGCATTATGAAAATACCTGATTCCGGTGGGGCCAATGCGACAGTACTTGGTGAATGAGTCGTCATGATCACTTTGATAGATTTTTCTTTGACAAGGACATCGTAAAGTGCTGTCAAAAATTTATCGGCCAGAGATGGATGGAGATAGGCGTCTGGTTCATCAAGTAGAAGTAGTTCAGGTGGCTGGACGCTTGCTCCTGTATTATACAATGTCAAAACAAGGGAAAGCAATGACCGTTCACCAGATGAAAGCTTTGTGATGTCAACGGAGAATCCTTTTTCATGAACAAATTTCACAGCGCTAGGAGGCTCATGATCTTCACTAGGTTGATAAACAATCTTGTAAGAAAAACCAGATCGACTAGAGATCCGATTGAACAGATCCCATGGTGCTTCAACATCATCCACCAAAGACGGGTAGTGCTTTTTCTTTAAAGCAAATTGCTTAAATACAAGCGGTATCGACCAATAGAAAAGGTGGTAGGTTGAAAGAGGGGCAAATATGAAAAAATCAGTTTCCGTGAATTCAACGGCATGCTTCAAGGACGTTTTACAGAGGTTAAAGGCTTGCACTGCCTCTTGATAGCTAACATAAGTTCTAGAATAGCGTCCTCCATTCTCCGGCTCCCTGTAAAGTAATCGGTGATAACGTGTATTGAGACCTTCCACATCTTCACTTGTCAGTGAATCCTTAAACAAATATGCTTCAATCAATATCATTATTGGCATAACTTTGTCCCATCTCTGTTTTATCTCATCCAATGCTTCCCTGTAGGCCGAATCGTTAAGCTCGACAGCAAAGCCTTGCCCCGCGTGGTGAACATGGGTAAGAGCTTGTCCATCATCACTTGTTATTGTTGCCAACTCCATTCCATGCAATGCATTTAGAAGTTGCGTTTTCCCTGAACCATTCTCACCAGTTAGAAGAACAAAGTCAGGAAGATATATTTCTGATTGGGCTCGAAGAATGTCATTGTCTTGAATAATTGTGAGATTCATATCACTGGTTTTGTTTGCTTACCTAATAACCCATCAAGTTATTATACTTTAATCAAAATTGTCCTTTCCCCTCTTGAAATAGGCTGGCAACTTAGCTAACGTAAAAAACCCTCGTTAGCTAGTGACTGATTTCGAAGATAGCCCAATCCTTCAAAAATTCCTGAATGACTTCATGCTTCGCGTCGAGCGAGCATTGAAAGATGCTGTTGCACGTGAAGGCGTGGAAGATACCGGTGCGTTGATAGACAGCATCCGGGCTGGCACTGTAACCAAAGGCAAGGGCTGGATCAGCGCACACGCTGATTTTTCGGAGCTGCTACGGATCAAGGATATGAAGGTGCTGAACTATGGGTCAGTGCCGCCGATCCGTCCGCTGATGGATTGGGTAGAGCGACAAGGCATTCAGCGGTTTGCTTACGTGCCTGGCTACAAAGGCAATTCCCGTCCGACCGAGGTCGAAAGTATTGAGCGGATCGCCAAAGGCATCCAGTATTACCTGCGCGCTACCCCAAACATTCGCCGCGGGTACCGGGGTATTTACAATGACCAATTGCGCCTGTTTTTAATCCCGCAATTCTATGAGGATATGCGGGCAGCTGCCAACGTGTATGCTGCCCAGGCCTTTCGCGAAACCTTCGGTTTTGAGACGACAATCAACCTGCCGACCGAAAATATCAACGCTTCCCGCATCCAGAGTGCCTGGAACGGCCGCACAACCAAGCTAGCCCGAAAACACGCTGACAAATGATAGGAGACGTAATTAAACTCGAATTCCAGGGGGAAGCCGCGCAGCTTCAAAAAACCCTTGACGATACCAACAAAAAAGCAAAAGACCTCAAACAGACCATCACCGAGATTGAGAAATCTGGCGGCAAAGGCTCTGAGGAGTGGAAAAAGTATAAGAATGAAATGAAGGAAGCCCAGGAGCAAGCTGCCAAGCTCTCCAAAGAGCTCAAAGTGATGGACGTCTCAAAAATGACGATCCGGCAGCTCGAACTTGCAGCCAAAGACCTGGCTAAGGAAATGAAAAATGCCGACCGCGCATCGGCAGATTACGTCAAGAACGCAAAGCGGCTGGGTGAAGTTGAAGGCGAACTTAAAAAGGCAAACGCCACCGCGAAGGCGCTCAGGCTGGAAGGCGAAAACCTTGCCAAGCCAACGCTTTGGAGCCGCATCACTTCCGGCGTAAAATCCGTGGGTACTGCCTTTCAGGCCATTTTGGCTTTGCAGATTGTCCAGTGGCTTTACAATATGGGAAAGGCCGTTTTTGATACGACCGCCAAATTTGAGAAGTACGAGAAGGTTCTTGCGACCGCCTTGGGCGATCCAAAGCTCGCAAAGCAAAGCATGGAGGCAATCAAAAAACTTGCTTCTGAAACCGCCTTTTCCGTCGACGAGCTTACCGATGGCTATGTCAAGATGGTCAACCGTGGATTAAGGCCAAGTCAGGCCGAAATGGTCAAGCTCACCGACCTTGCCGCCAGCCAAGGCAAAACCTTCGACCAGTTGGTCGAAGCAGTACTTGATGCCCAGACCGGTGAATTTGAACGTTTAAAGGAATTCGGTATCAAGGCCAAAAAGGAAGGCGACTCTGTTGAACTGATGTTCAAAGGCAAAA
The DNA here is from genome assembly GCF_021390335.1 of Dyadobacter sp. CY343. Taxonomy (GTDB): domain Bacteria; phylum Bacteroidota; class Bacteroidia; order Cytophagales; family Spirosomataceae; genus Dyadobacter. The sequence continues at coordinate 557,420 of NZ_JAJUXK010000004.1, forward strand.
CGGTGGCTGTTAAAAATACAGAGGAAGCCATTTATGGTGCGATTACCGCACTTGGTGCTATGCCCGGGGTAGTAGGCCAGAATGCAGAAATGATGACGACGCTCACGGGCAAAACCAGCAACCTGGGCGACAGCTTCGATAGTATGCTTGTAACGCTAGGGGACGGGTTAAAGCCTGTTTTTATAGCAATCCTCGATCTTTTGGGCGCAACCATTCCCGTGCTCGGGTTTGTCGGCAAAGCCATCGGTAGCGTGCTGTTGGTTGTCAAAGGTTTGGCAGTGGGCATTGTAGACACCTTTATGAATGCGGGACGGGCAATTTTTACTTTGGGGGAAGCTACAAGGGCATTAACCGAAGGGAACTTTGAAGGCGCAAAAAAACTCTGGGACAACGCCAAAACGTATGGCACTGCCGCGATGGGATCAATGAAAGCTTCCGTCGTCCAAACAGGTAGCGAAATTAAAGCGATGTGGTCAAATCCTGCTGCTGGTGCAGCTGCTGAATTCGCTGGTAAAGAGCAGGGCAAAAAGTATCAGGAAGGCCTGACCAACGAGCAAAAGAAGGAAGCCGCCAAGCGGGTAAAGGAGAAGGAAAAGGAAATGAAATCGTATGCGGACGCGGAAGCCAAGTACGATGAGCAGGTGAAAAACGACCGCGCCAAAGTGCTCGAATTGATGGCGCAGATGGAAAGCGAGCACAATGCAACCGTCTCTAAAAACACGCTGGGCGCAGAAGAAGCAAAGATTAATGAACTGCGTCGCAAGCGCATAGCATCGGTCGAAGCGATGAAGGTTGACGAGCAGCAGAAGGAAGCTGCGCGGGTCATGATCAACCGCAACGCCGACGATGAGATATCAAAAGCAAAAGACGAATTCCGGGCAAAAGAACTGAAAGCCCAGCAGGAAGCCGATGAGAAACGGATCGAAAATACCCGCTTCATCACAGAAACCGAGCGGCAGGCTGAGCTTGCTGTACTTGATTTCCGCGAACTTGCGGCAAAAGGGAATGCCAAAAAGCTGGCCGATATCGCCAAAGAACGGCTTGATCTGGAACTCCGTTTCCTGCATGAAAAACTTGCCCAGGAAGAAGCCGCCGAGAAGGCGCGGATCAATGCCGACATCACAGACAAAGACCAGCGTGCAGCCGCAATCCTGGCTGTTGAAAATCGCTACCATCAGGAATCGATCACCGCTGATAAGCAAGCGGCCGAAGATAAAAAGCAGATAGACAAAGACCTGCACGATAAAAAGGCCGAGAACGTGCGTGCTTACAGCAGCATGTTTGCTTCCCTGCTGGAAGGTGATATCAATGCATTCGTTGCCGGCGCACAAAAAATGGTTCAAGGCCACAAGGCAGCATGGCAGGAAAAGCTAGCGGCCGACACCGCCAATTACGAAGCTGCCGGTCAAGCTGCTATCGCTGCCGTCAACTTTTTGAACGACCTGGCTCAGAAGAAAGCCGAGAAAGCGATCGCCGAAGCCAACCGGGAGCGCGATGAAAAAGTAGCCATTTTGACCAATGAGCTTGCAGTGACAGACGCGTTGATCACTGCCAGTTCAAACTATGTGACGCAGCTCAAATCGGCAGAAACCGACCGGCTCACAGAACTCCAGCGTATACTGACTAGCGAAACCACCAGCGAAGAAGAGAAGCGCGACGCGTTGAAACGGTATTATTCAGAGCAGCTGCTGCAAATGAAAAATGCTGAAGAAGAAAAGATCAAAGACTTGCAGCGGCTGGCCAATATGGCCAAAACCGAAGACGAAAAGCAGGCGATTGAAGAAAAAATACGGCTGGCCAAAAATGAAAGTGAGGAGAAAATCCGGCTGGCAGAAGAAGAAGCGCAATCGAAGATGCAGACCATCGACGAGCTCTCCCAATTCAACACCGAGATTACCGAAGCTGCTTTGGCCGAAGCCACTCAGGCCAGTGAAAAGCAGATCCTGATGGCCTCTGAAGAAGCCGAGCAAAAGGCCACTTTCAAGGAAGATCTGGAAGAAACCATCGCCGCTGAAAACCGCAAGGCTCGGGCAACGGAAATGGCTGAAAAGAAAAAGGCTTTTGCAGCCCAGAAGAAGGCTGATATCGCGACGGCATTGATCACCGGCGCGCTTGCGGTATTAAAGGCGCTGGCCAACTTTTTCCCGCTTAACATCATTTTAGCGGCTACTGCTGCTGTGGTAACAGGCGTGCAGATTGCCAAGATTAAGAACCAGCCTGAACCTTCTTTCGAGCAAGGCGGTTTCATTGCCCGAGGGGGCAAACATGGAAGCTCCTACGGCGACGGCGGGATCGCATTGGTCGACCGCTTCTCTGGCCGTGAAGTGGGTGAAATGGAGGGAGATGAAGCGATTATCAGCGCCAAGCAAACAGAGGCCAATTGGCCGATCATTCAAAAAATGTTCAGTAATGCCCGGACTCCTGGTCTGGCAAGTACACCCGTAATGAAGCACCCTGCCACACCGATGGCCTTCAAGAACGGTGGCATGTTCGAAAGTCCGTATTTTGAGCGCGGGATGTACCTTTTTGGTTCTAAAAAACGCAAGGCGGAGCAGGCCGCCAAGGATGCCGAAGCGGAAGCTGCAAAAGCCCAGGCAGAAGCCGACGCAGCAATGGGCGACATGCCATCTTTCGACGGCTCATCCTTCGATGGGCTTGACGGCGGCGGCAGCGGTGTGACCGGTGATACGGCCAGCGCCCAGGCTGCGCATGAAGAAGCCCAGCGTCAAGGAAAAGAGCAGCTGAAAGCCATTCAGGATATTCTAACAGAAGCCAAGCAGACCAATATAAACCTGATCCGGGTGTCGTCTGCCGTTGGCGAGGTGAAACAATCCGTCGACGGAGTTGCCGGTGCGGTCCGGAATGTAGAAGGAGCTGTGAACGCTTCTAACACGCAAGGCAAATTTGATGCCCTGATAGGCGCTATAAGCAATTTAAGCGCTGCATAACGATTTTAGCTCATATAGAATTATTTGTCATTTTTCGCTATTTTTATAACAAAATCCGCCTCTCTCAAAAATGGTCAAGAAAATTGTTATCACGCTTCCGGCGCACGTGAAGAAATTCTTTTTGTTCGAGTATTCTGGTTATGTCAGAAAGAACGGTGTCGACGAAATACACGTCGACAAGAACAGTGAATTGGGCAAGCTGCTCCACCTGATTTCCCGCCCAATCCCCTACACCCAGCTAACGGGCAAAGCCACCGCTGCTGGTAGCCTTTCAATCCGCTACTATACCCATATCCAAAGCTTCGAGGTGCCTATCGATAAGTTGCCGCTTCTTGTGCATTATATGGATGAAATGTTCCGGCGCAGTTTGATCTATGAAGTACGCGGAGCGCAAGAGCTGACCGGCGCGGATTATGGACCGCTGATCACCTCATTTTTAAAGCGACGGGGAATCGAAAAGGACATTGATGTGGATTGGCAAACACTTCGCAAGGTTTACCGCGACTACGTGATGAAAACCAACAGAAAAATGGCAAAAAGTTACGCGTAAGAAGTCCACTTTTTGAGCAAGAAGTCCACTAAATGCGAAAGAAGTCCACCTGACGCGTAAGAAGTCCATCCCATTTTCATAAAAAAACCGCGATTAGATCAAACTGACGCGGTTTTTTTTCTTTATCAGCCTTCAAAAAGCGCGTTTTTCCGTCCTTTTAAGAGGGTCTTTTTCGGCCTAATTTTCGGGCATGTTAGGCACTATCCAAAAACTGGGCGAAATAAGTCAATCCGCTTTTAATGCCGGGTTTCTAACCCATTTGTTTCTGATTAGAACAGATGACATCTCCTTTCAGTCCGACACCTTCGGAAATGGATTGCAGGAGACTATCAACTCTATTGAAATTAAGGCGGACACTGTCATTACAAAGTTTCGCCTTGCACCCAAAACCGCAACGCTCACTGAGGCCAGCTCTGAAAGTGCTGACGGGGTATCCTATGGCACCAGCATCTCGGTCCCAGTTAAGGGACCGGCAACTGAACTGGTTAACTGGATTTATAGAAATGCCAAATGCCGCTTTATTGTTTTGACACGTGATACAACCGGTCTATGCTACCTGGCCGGTAAAGTCGAAAACGGGTGCAGGATCAGCTGGGGCAGACAAATAACAAATTCTCATTCTCATGCCTTTTCGATAACCGTAGTCGACTGGCAGCCGATCCGGTGGGTGCCAACTATTGATCCTGAATTGCTTTTTCCAGAGGGTGATTTCGACAGCTCGTTCGATTTTAGTTTTTCCTGATAACTACAACTTAATAGATGATTTTAATGAAAACCTCCTTACTGCGCGCTCTCGCCCTTTTTTCGATTATTTCCCTTGCAAGTCCATTTGTCCGGGCACAGGTCAATGAAGAAGCCGTCCGAGAGAAGATTCTTTCAACGATCACCACCAACAACCGGAAGGAGATAAGCGCTGAGCGGATGCGGCAGACATTGCTTGATCTCGTGGGATACAGTAGCAAAATGACACCATCACTGACTTGCGCCCAGGTCAGGCAAGGCAAAGCGGACGCAGCACAAACCATCAGCATTTCAGATGCAGGCGTATCTGGCGTATTCCGGTACAATCCCGGCAATTTAACTTCCGAAGATGATGGCGTTTTAGTGCTTAGGTTTGGCAACAAGCGTTATGAACGACAGTACGAAGGCGCTATCAACATCAAATGGTTCGGCGCGAAGGGTGATAGCTTGACGGACGACACTCAGGCTTTCGTGAAGGCAATGAGAAGTAAGGCGAAGATCTTTATTCCCTGGGGAAAATACCGGGTTACCAGTACAATTTCAGTTACAGGCTCTAATCTGATCATAGAAGGCGAAGACGGGGCCGAAATTTTCACGAATAACCAGTACGCTGTTTTCAGGCTTCAAGATATATCAAACGTCACTTTTAACAATTTGCAGCTATCCAGTTACAGGAATACGGGCAGCACTGTTTCGTTAGGTGTGGTTTACTCCAATAATAACAGGCTTCGTAATATCACTTTCAATAACTGTTCATTCACAATCCCTTATGTCGCAGTGAATGCGGTGAAAATCATAAACGAGAGCGATAAAACCACAGATGGATTTACGTTCAACAAGTGCCGGTTTGAAAACATCGGCAGGATGGGAATTGAATTTCAGAACCACGAAGACGGTACTGTTTTAAGCAGGTACAATAATGTCACGATACGCGACTGCATTTTTAAGAATACCGGGGTAATTAACTCTGGTATGGCCATTTCAATATCTGGGGTTGGTACGGGTGCGATAATTGAAAACAACATTTTTGAAGCCTACGGGTATGCAGGAATAGAAAATATTGGGTGTTCAAACGTAACGGTTCGCGGCAATACCTTTTCGAATCCTAAATCGGGCGGCTCGTTTTCCTTTACGGGAAGTCGCAGGATGTATAATATCCAGATCCTGAACAATATCAATCAGCATGAGGACAAGGACTTTATAAATTTCTGGAACTGTGAAAATATATCATTCCACAACAACACGTTTTACACAGCAAAGTACGTGGTTCTACGCAGTTGCGCTAAGGTTAACTTTGTAGGCGGTTCGATCAGGGGCGCAGACCGGCACGCGCTCTTTATCGAAGGTGTAAGTAATGATATCCGGATTTTTGGCACCAGCTTTGACAATACCAGCACCACCCCCTTTTCGGTAGTTCGAACGTACGGCGTCGGGGTGACCGACGTTAAAATCTTCAATAGCACTTTTCACAAAGCGATCAGCGGCGCTTCCTTCGTTGATAACACCGAAGGGGCTGAACTTCCTTTTTTGTATCAAAACACCTCGTATAGCAGCACGAGTTTATCCAGGACTACAACCACGCAGGCCGTTTCTCTGAGTGGTGCTACAATTAGCAGTAGCTCGCTTTTAATTGACCTACAGTATTATATCAAGCATGAATTGGCTGACATTACCGCTGACAGCTTGACATCTTTAACCTTTTCACTGGCAAATGCCACCAACGGCCGCTTTGCTACTGTTTACCTGCGCAACGCGTCGGCTACACCGAAGCGGATCATAGTTTCTGGCGCGGCTGCAATAGGCAATACTTTTATAGGCCCAGGCGACAGGACAATTCTTTCGATTTGGGTGTATGGTACCACTGATATCTTCTATTCGCTTACCGGTACTGACCGGCCGCTGATTGATGAATCGATTACTACACCACGAACGGCGGCACAAATGACTACGGCTTTCCCTTCTGCCGTTCGTGGACAGCAGGTTTTCGCTCCCAATGCTGGCGTGATGTATACCAGATCCCTCGCGTCTACCAGTACCTGGAAGTCCTGGAAAGTGGCTGAGCCAGGGCGGGAATCTATGGCCGTGACCAGCGGATCAGCAACTATCCCAACCAAATCCGCGCTTAATAGCGCCTATGGCACCTACATGGCCGGCACAATCGTGACGTATCCACAGATCGGCACCGGCACAAGAGAGTACCGAAAGCTATTGGATTCCAATACCTCTGATTGGGTTGAGACCGTCTGGGCGACTGGTATCAAATCACAGCTGCCTTGACAAGATTTAAGTCCTTCTTAACTGTTAAATAAAGTTTCTATTTCGTAACTGCTAAGACCCCAACTAATCAGTACGACAGTGTGAACGCATTAACTTTTTCAGGACTATGGCTCATTCATGAACCCTTTGCAAGCCGCATGGAAGGAATTATCCTTCCCCGGCTTGCAGCAGGTTTCGATCCAATTCCGCCACATTTTAAAGCTGCCCACATTGATGCCGGAATCTCAGCCCGGGACAAGGATGGTAATTGGAGCCGCGCCCGCGCCTACCTGGATGATTATCTCAGGATCGGCGGTGGCGACGTTGCCGTGATCCCGCTTGAAGGGACTATGAGCCGTTACGGTTACTGCGGAATGGGTAACGAGTTTTTGACCGACGTCATCAACGAAGCTGCGACTGAACCCGCGGTGAAAGCGATCGTCATAAAAGGCAATACCCCGGGCGGCACCGTCGATTCGGTCGAAATGCTTGCCGACGCCATCAAAAAGTTTCCAAAACCGTCAGTTGGATATGTGAACGGCATGGTGGCCAGCGCAGGCGTTTTCGCCATGAGCCAGGCTGACCAGATCGTCATGGAAAATTCGATTTCATCTGAAATCGGCTCTATTGGTGTGCTGATGGTTCACATCGACCAAACCGCAGCGCTGGAAAAAGCCGGTTTGAAGGTGACTATTTTCCGCGCTTCTGACTCGGTCGATAAAGCCCGGATCAACGGCGTTGAAAAATTGAGCGATGACCTGGTCGACGAAATCCAGCTAAGCCTTGATCAGGCGATGACAACCTTCAAAGGTTATGTCAAGCGCGGCCGCGCGGGTAAGCTCACCAGCGAAGAAATATTCACCGGCAAAATGTACGGGAAAGCCAAAGCGCAATCGCATGGCTTAGTAGACCGCACCGGCAGCTTGGCCGATGCCATCAAACTTGCACGTAAACTGTAATTCTATATCCAATGAGCAAACAAACAACCGTCGCTGCCCTCATAGCTGGTTTTTTCGGAAGGTCTGAAAAGGCTATTTCCGAGAAACTATCTACCGAAGAGCACAATGAATTTTCGGCTGACGTCTCCGAGCTGAATGAAAAGCTGGAAACCGCCAACACTGAAAATGCCCGCATTTCTACGGAATTGGCAACCGCTGCTACCCGGATCACCGAGCTGGAAGCTTCTCTTTCCACTGCAAGTGTCGAAGTAACAACGATGACCGCCTCTCTTGCAACTGTCACCACAGAGCGCGACAAGTACAAAGGCCATTACGACGAAGCAGCCAAAAAAGGCGAGCAAAACGCTGGTCAGGATGCCAACAGCCGCGGCGCTTCGGGCAAAGCAGTATACAACGAAAATGCGATCGCCGTTTGGCAGAAAGCGCAAGCGTAACCCACTTAACTCAGTTATCAACCTTTTCCAAATACTGTTATGCAGATTATCAATTTTGAGAATTTCCACGAAGATTTAATGACTTCCATCGACGGTGATGGTGCAATCATTATGAATTCAATCGTTGCTGGTGCCGAGTCACTCGGAACCAACTTTAAAGTGGTCAAAACGCGCGAAAGGGCAGCACTTGTTCGCCTTGAAGTAAAAGACGCATGGGCGCCGGCAAGCGACGACTTCAACCCCAAAGCGGCACTTGAAGTGAAAAGCCGTTTCGCGTCATTTAAAGAGGGTGACATCGATTTGGAGATCACACTTTCCCAGATCAAGGAGGTTTATCAAAGCTACATTGGCTGGATTAAAGCTCCCGGACGCACATTGAACGAGGTTAACGACAACCCGTTTGAGCTATTTTTCCTAAACCACATCATTGCCAAGCACTTCGAATTTGTACGTTTGAAAACGGCTTGGAATGGCGTTTATAATGCGGCTGGTGCTGGTGCAGGATCGTTGGCAGACGGTTTTATTACCATGTTTATTGCCGGCAGGGCAGTTGGTGGCGATATTGCTACGAACCACGTTTTTGACGGTGAAGTTATCACGGCTGCCAATGCATACGCACAGGTAAACGGTGTAGCTGACCTGGTTGCATCTGCTTCTCCGAACATGCTTTTGGAAGATTTGAACGTTTACCTGAGCCGTCAAGCTTACGACAATTATCGGAAGAACCGCCGCGCATTGTTCCCTACGCACGTAGGACCGGCTGACCGCCCGGATGTATTGGATGACTATTCCAACATGAAGTTTGCTGTCGATCCGGGATTGGTTGGAAAAAGCCACATCTCGATTGCACCACAGAAAAACATGCTTTTCGTATGCAATGATGATCCAGGCAAATACCGCCTGTCAATTGTGAAAGATGTGAAGTCCTACAAGCTGAGCATCCGTGCAAGCCTTGGTTTCGACTATGCTTCTCCGGATTGGGCTTTCATGAACGATCAGAACTGACCACAGTAAACCCTCCCTCCTACCCGTCCGGCCAGTCCGGGCGGGTTTTCATTAAATCATTCACTTCCATTTTTCCTTTTAAAATGAAGAACTTAAAACAAACCCTTATTGCCGGTGGGGTTATCGGCTCAGGCCTTGCAGCCTTCGCGGCAACCGGCAATCCATTTGCTGCTATTGCTGCGGCCAGCACCATCAACTTTGCAGCACAAAAGGCTGCTGGTGTATCGCTTTTCGATGCAAATGGCGTTGCCAGCTGCACCGGATTGATCGGCATTAAGCGCCAATGCCAGACCCTGACAATCGGTGGAGCTAAGCGGCTTTACATTGGTTTGGCAGAAGACCTTCTCACTGAATTTTTGACTTACGAGCTTGCGAAAACTCTCGGTAAATTCTCTGGTGCCATCCCGATGGTTGCAGGTAAAAAATTCATTGAGGTTGAAGCATGGTATGATTCGACCAAGTTTGACACCGAAATGAAGATCGGGGCAGGCTTTACGCAATCAATGGAATTCAAGCTTCTGGGCTACAATGACATTATCGTAAAGTTCGCAGCTCTTATGTATGAAACGCCAGTCGTGGTGATCGTGCAAGGCAACGATGACAAGCTGTATATGCTTGGACAGAAGTACATTCCATTAATGTTTGAAATGAAAGGTGTACTGCCTGAGAAAGGAACTGCCCGCAAAGAAGCAACCTTCTCAGCTAAGCAAGACGGTATGATGGTTCCCGTTTTCCCGTTGGATGCAACTGTAACCTTCGAAACTGAGCCACTTGTCGGCGTTGAAGCGCCAGAAGGCGGCGCATAGTCAAACGGAGGTGGCGCAAGCTGCCTCCTATTTTTTCATTCCAAAATTTTACAACAGTGAGCAAACAAACATATTCCCTTGCCGATAAGGCAGAAGGCCATTCTTTCGTAAATGGCAACACTAAGTTCCTGAAAGATATGAACCAGGACGACTTGGCTATCCTTGCCGGAAATGGTGATCCACGCGTGAAAGTGGATGAGAAGTCGGCAGAAGATAAAAAGCTTGTAAGAGCTGCTTCTTCACCGACTGTTTAACCTGGTTACACCAGCATTATTAACGTTCAACCTACTTTAACGTGGAACCAAAAAGACTTAAAGCATCGCTTCAACTTGCGAAAATGCGCTACGACTCAAACCCTTCCGATACGAACGAAGCCATTTATCAGCAGGCACTTGAAGCATACGATTTAGCAATACGCACTCCGAAAGTGGTTATCACATATAGCACCCTGGCTATGCAAAAAGCATTTGCAGAATCGCAGGTAACGACTCAAAAACAGCTTGATATCGTTTCAGTTATTTCTGAAAACTTGCAAAAAATGCAAGTCGGAAAAATTGAACAGGTTTCTGGGGAATTGCCAAAATCTGACGTTCCGGAAGGAACCAACGAAAGTGGCGATGCGACTGGCGCTCCGGAAGCTAATGCAGAACCAGCAGGATCTGCTGCTGAGAAATCCGATGTGGATCCTACCGCTGAAAACAGCGAGTCGATATCGGAACCGGAAAACGAACAAAAAAAAACGGAATTGGACGACCAGCCGCTGAGCTAGACCCGACTGCCCAATCTTTAATAAAAGAGCAGCTTCACGCGCAGGCCAACCGGCTGCACATGGAAGCTGCTCTTTTGTCTAATACCCTGCACGAGTACCGCGACGACGATATTGACGGTAGGCGATCGGTTGTCAACCAAATTATGGAGAAGCGTCATGAGTGGACCCGAGCCGTCAGGGATATCGAGTATTTCAAAGAAACCGGCAAACTGCCCGATGCCCAACCAACGCAGGACATATTCACAGCCTTACCGGGTTCGCCCGAACTTGCGCAGCTGCGCGTCGAACTCGCGCGTCTGAACAGCAACATTAGCAAGTATTCGAAAAAGGTGACGGATAATCCGGAACATAAGAAAATCGAAAAGTGGAAAGAAGACCTGGCTAAAATGGAAGCATTGAAGCTGGAACTGAAACAAAGCATCGTAAACCTTCACTATGCGTCAAAATAACAAATATCTGGAAAAGGTGTATGAAGAGATGAGTATCTACGAGCAGCACCTACTCGATGGGAAAGCACTGACTACCCAGCAGGAAGATACTTTCGAGAAAATTGACATCGTCCGGGGATGGCTCCGCGACGGTTTTTCCGACGTCGACGTGATCAAACTGTCGAAGACTGACCCAAGGCTCCAAGTTCAAGACCGGCGCGCGCGGGAGCTTCTAGCTATGGCATACCAAATTTTCGCAGATCTGCGCCAGCTCCGGAACCGCGACGGTATCAAATATATGTATGCTGAAATGTTCAGGAAAGCCGGGCTGCTGATTATGGCGAAAATACTTGCCCTTACCAAAATGCCCGAGTTGGAGGACTTATCCAGTGCTGATTTGGAACTACGGGTCGCCGCGTTGCAAATGGACACCAGCAATGCAAAAGAAATATCCCTGCTGGCCAAGGAGTACACGCGGTTAATGAAGGAAGCTGCTGTCATCGACGGAGCTTACGATACGTCGAAAATCGGAGGCGACGAGAAGAAGAAGCCGACCAAAATTATTATTAAGCGCAAAACCATCATTCAGGATGGAAAGGTAACATCTGATCAGATAGACGAACAGGCAAATTATGAGCTCAGCGAGTGATTTAATTCAGGAAGTCGAGGTAAACGACAAGCAGGCCGATTTTATTGAAACCATTTTTTACGGGTTGACAGCGGACGGAACGAAGACCGCCTCTCTTATTGGCGGTATCGGATCCGGAAAAACCTTCGCAATGGCACTTGCTATGATTCTTTCCAAAGAAGAACTTCCAAGGGCAAAAGGTCAATTTGCTTGTGCGACCGTCACGCAATTTACCAGATCAATTTTTCCGGGTATAAAATCCACCTGGTCGGATTCATTTGGATTGAGGCAGTACAATTTCAAAACCGGCACAGGAGATTACGTCTTTGGAAGAAAGCCGCCAGAAGATTGGGACAAGCCATATCAGGAACCGGAGAACTGGGAAAACTGCATTTCATTTCCCAATGGCTGGGTGATGGAGGTCTGCGCGTACAAGATGTTCGCCGACATCCACCGCGGCCGGAACGATGATTTTGCTTTCATGGATGAAGCTCTTTTGTTCAAACGCGAATGGTTGAAAATTCTCGAAGGCCGGATCAGGGCGAATAAGTCAAAATTTCAATCGCCTTTACACTGGATGATCATGATTTTCAGCTCACCGCCTTACGGGCAAGGTGACTGGATGTTTGATATCGAGGATTTAATGCGTGAAGAGCCGGACCGGTACCTGTTCACCCAGATAACAACCCGCGACAATGCGATTTTTTTGCCGAGCAACTACATTGACAACTTGCGCAAAAAGCTCACGCCATTGGAATTTGGTGTTGAAGTTGATGGAAAACGGCTTTCCAAAATGCCCAAGTCGTTTTATGCTGCGCTCGACGAAAGGCACAGTGATGTGGATCAGGATGTATTTTATAACCCTTCGATGCCGATCGCCGCTTCCATAGATTTCAACGCCCACTTCACCAGCTGCTCGGTTTGGCAAGACTATGATAAGGAGCAACGCTGTATAATGAGCTGCTTCGTAACCGACCCGGACCCGGACAAGGATATGAGCCAAACCCTTGCGGGTGAGCTGCTGATCAGGCTGGCCGATCATCCGAACAAAACCCTGTATATAACAGGGGATAGGAATGGTCTGAACGCCAGCTCAGGTAGCAAGAAGAATAATGATGGTACATGGATCACGCTGTTCGATGAGTTCGCCCAGGTATTTGAGCAGGCGGGCTGGGTAGTGTTCCTATCCCCGCTTACCTACAACCCTTTCAAGGATGAGATTTATTTAATGATGAAAGATATTCTTGCTGAGACCAGGGAGGATGGCCTGCACGTGCGCTTCCATCCCTACGATGCCAAGAGCGTCACAGTATCCATGCAGCGTGCGCCTATGACTGGCAACTATCAGAAGGACAAGAAGAGTGAGAACAAGAAGGATGAAGACCAACAGTACGCCACCCACCTAAGTGATACGGTCGACTACTACCTCGCATGGAAACTTGCGACGGGCGGCATGGCCGTGACCAGCTCGGATGGAGGGTTCGACCTCGATTTCATCTGACCCCCTACCCCCCGGGTATGCTACCCCACCCCCTCAGGTCTGACCACCCCGAGGGGGCTTTCAGATATTCGAAAATCCGAAAAATGGAAATTGCCAAAATGCGAAAGGGCGGGCAACATCTCGCGATTTTTAAGACTTTTTTTTCTTTTTCAAAAAAGAATTAGCCGATTTTCAGGCAGTTAGCTTGAAAATCGGCCAAAAAAAGGTGCAACTTTTAAAAATACTAAATCTTACTTATTGTTTATGCTGATAATCAACATGTTAAATAGTTTCATATTATCCTGTTGAAATTTGTAGAAAGCGTTTTTAGTAGCTTGTGAAAAGGTTATTTCATTACCACTCCTAAATGCACTTATATATTCTGGACTGTCCGTTGTTATGTTGCGGAGCTCAACCTGAAAAGGTGAAAGAGTAGTCTTGTCAATTTTATATTTCTTGTTGACTTCCAACATGGTGTCATCAATCCTAATATTCAAAGTCTTAAACCATGAGAGCACTGTTGCCTCCGGCAGCTTATTCGAATGTACAAGCTTAAAAAAATCTTTAATTTCATTCTGGATATCCTTTATCTCTCCAATGAAGTGATCTTTTAATACCCGTTTGTTCGCCAAGTTCTTTTGGACAACAAGTATGACCCATCCAGCAAGGATTGAATTAATGAGTAATGCAGTTATGTCAATCCAGTTATCCGTAGATAAACTAGAAAGGCAAAAGCCTAACACACTTCCCATACTCTACTCACTAATTTACCGTCCACAAGCCTAAACCATGAGGGATGAATCTGCGTTACACTCGGTCTATCGTTTTTCCTGCGTCGCTCTTCCCACTGTGGGAACGTTTTGTCTTGAAGCATACTCTTCCAAACTGGTTCATCCTCAGAGATAATCTCAATGCGCTTCTGAACTTCACCTAACGTAAAATCAAATACTAAGTTTCCGAAAGCCTCATCCAAGAAAGATGATGCGAATCCACTCGTATCGTCTAAATCGACTGTTAGCTTACCACCACTCTCAAAAACATTGGCAAATTCCCTGTTCAATATTTGGTGATAAAATTCCTCCCCTGACTTATCGCTAATTGAGCAATGACGAAGACCCGGATATTCGCTAAAGTCATTTTTGATACTGATGGTCATTGTTTCCATTACAATCATGATATACAGTCTTTATTAATTTCCCACTGGTAAAATGTTCCTCTAAATCGAGGTGCGCCTTTTGACAAAGTCCTTGATAACGCAGGATTACCGAAATTGAGTACTACGTTGTTTGTTATCGCAACAAGGTTCACAATTGTTCCGTTCTCTGAAGCCTCCTTTATCGCTGGCAAGCCCTTATTCCTGTTTACTTCTTTTGTGCTAGAGCCATATTTTTGCACGAAAGCCCTTGCCAAAACTTCGTGATCGGACCTCGAATTGAACAAATCTCCTAATATCTTAGTGTACTTGCGATGCAGCGTATCTAAGATACCTTTGCCAACATCGGCTATCGTAAATTGAACCTTCTCATTCTCTAATTTAACACCTAGTAACCATTGTCTATCTTTAGTGGACGCATGTTCAATAGCATTGCCGCAGATTTCTAAAATAACCGTGCGTAATTGTTGATGATGCTTTTTTTTACCTGTTAGATATTCAACAGCTCCCTTGATAAGTTCTCCGATCTTTATACTATCCCGTTCGGATAGCTTTCCGCTACCTTTTTCGAAGAAGATGAGATCAGAGTGCTTTGCTTTTTCACCTTTCTTATTCCCAAAATACATATGGCTCAAAAAACCAGATTCAGCTATGAAATTTTTGCACGCCTGATCCTTCGGAAAATTGCCACTAAGTATTACCCCATTTGCTTTTAAGTCGTCGCTGATAGCTGTTAAGATACTTATTGTGGCATAATCTATTGTAACTATATCGGAAAGATCCATGCTTACGTAGTTTGTTGTTGGACTTTCCACTCTGTTCCGAGGGTCTCTCATATCCCTGAAAAAATTCAGACATTCCTCCGTATTTTCAAGCGTTCTGAGATCCCTAGGAGGTATTACTTTTATAGAAAATCTGCCTAAGATAGCCTCAGTATCTTTAACCTTAGCCATTTTGATAGGCAATTTGGCAACACTTAGCAACCGAGCCTGTCGGTTTAAGATCTTTCTTTCATACTTTTTCCTCCTGATCCTTTGACGTTCGCGAAATTTATGAGCCTGGTATAGTTTCCTCATCTGAGTTGGAGGGTATGAACTGATATATATTAAAAGGCACAAATGAAGTTGATCTGATTTTTTAACAGGTATAAAAGTTCAATGAGTTATAAGATTTACCTGTTATTCCATCTCTCACCCAAGCATTGCCTAATCAGGATTTTCACGCTTCCTATATAGTTTATTCATTCTCCTTGCCGAAAGCATCAAAATTTATATAGTTAGCAACTATCCAGTGCACAACCTGTTTATCAAGAAATTCGCGTCGTTTCGTTTTGTCACCCGATTCAAGATAGTTTTGAACGACAAGTAACGTTGTCGGAGTGACTTGGATAATTTCCTTGGCTTGGTTTTCTTCCTGATAGAGCCTGCGTTCTGTGAGGCTTGAAAATCTTACAATTTCCCCGACGAATGCAGGCTCCTGTGTATGAACGATATAAGTTACTCCTGGCTTAGCAGCCTCATTTCTCGCTATAAGGAATTTGGGGACATTCTTCTTCATTGAGACTCGACCTCGCGAATTGTGAAAAGTGTACTTTCTCGCTGGCATCGATGGGTTTTTGAATTACATACAGCTCGAAAAATTCTTCCGACTCTGTAATGTAGTATGGAACAAAAAGAGATTCCCTGATGAAAGAAGGAACATTTCTGCGTTTCCACCTATCACTCATTGCAGCGATTTTGGCATGATGCTTTCTCCCAAGCGCGATGCCAGATTCGAAATTTTTGATCATTTTTTAGGTCGTTTTTTAATTGCTGGTGCCGCAATAGAACAAAGATGTCATTTTTTTGACGGTTTTTCGTCCTTTTAATGACATCTTAATGCTGCTCTTTTTGTGGTTAAAATTTATTAGCCATGAAACAAGAGACTAAGTTAAAAACTCCAATCACTTATTACGGAGGTAAGCAGAATATGCTGCGCCACATCCTTCCACTGATCCCAGAGCACCACACGTATATCGAGCCATTTTTTGGGGGTGGTGCGGTGTTTTTTGCCAAGCAGCCAAGCCAAGCAGAAGTGGTAAACGACACTAACAATCGCCTGATCACATTTTACAAAGTTTTAAAATATGATTTTGAGGAGATCGAAAAGCGGGTAGACGAAACCTTTCATTCCCGCGCGCAACACAAAAGCTCTGATGACTTCTATGATTCACAAGCCGCAGACGTCACCGATCCAATTACGTGTGCCTGGTCAGTTTGGGTACAAACTAACATGAGCTTTGGCAGTACGATCGGTGGCGGCTTCGGTTATGACAGAAAAGGCAAATGCCCGTACCGCCTGCACAACAAAAAAAACCGGTTTACTGATGCCTACCAGCAGCGATTGAAAAAAGTTACCATTGAAAACTATGACGTGTTGAAGGTCATCAAGGCCTATGACGCACCTGATGCATTTTTCTACCTGGACCCGCCTTACGTTTCTGCCGATCAGGGGCATTACTCCGGCTACTCGCTGGATGACTTCCGAAGGCTGCTTGAAGCATGTGCCACGATGCAAGGTAAATTCCTACTAAGTAGCTACCCAGAAGAGCTGCTTAAGGAATTTAGAAAGGAGTTTGGTTGGAAATCCAGCGATATTGTAAAGACACTGGCCGTCGACGGTCGTAGGAAAGAAAATAGAAAAAAGACAGAATGTCTGACATGGAACTACTAAAAAAGCGCCCGGGAGTTATCCCGGGCACTTTTTATGATGCCTTTACAATTTCGTTGAATGCTTCGATATTGAAAGGGATCGAAACTTTGCTCTTATTAAGCTCATGAAGCATTCTTGATGGCATTACTGAACTGTAATTTCTTAACTGTCGTGGATTTGAATGACCCATCATAAACATCAATGGCCGCTCCGGGATCATATACTCATTTTCCATCATACTGCTGAAAGTCTCGCGAAAAACAGAGGTACTTAGCGAAAATGGCGCTCTGCAAATTTCGCCCAGCACTTTTAGCGTTTTATTGAAGTCTGACATGTCCAGTTTTGGTAAACTCTCGACTCCGTTGTACTTGCTTATAATAGCTTGCGCCTCACCAAGAAGCGGTATAATTGAAAAAATGTCAGATTTCTCCCGGCTTTTTTTAATAAACCATTCACCCGATGGCAGCCTATATAAGTGTTCACTGCGTAAGCTGAGATAATCTGTATATGACAGGCCTGTATTCATTAGGAAAACGGCAACATCCCGTTCCTTCTCCAACGATTCAAGATCACAATCGAAAATTCTTTTCCGCGCATCAGCCAATAAGTACTGCGGCGGTTTAGCCGGATCGTATTCCAGACCCATTGCTCCAATTGGACTGAATCTTATGTATTCTTTATTCACAGCATATTTCAGCGTCTGATTTAGAAGAGTCAGGTGCTTATTAATCGTATTTCGACCGAACCGGGATTGTCCCACATCGTTTTTCTGATCAAACATCCAAAGCTGGAATTCCTCAAAATGCTGATACTTGAAGGAACTAACGGTCAATTTTACGTAACCTTTTTTTAAGAGAAATTCCTGAATGTTATTGCGCCTGGTTCGGTAGTTTGCCATCGTTGAGCCCTTACGTTTTTTTTGCGTCAATGTATCTCGAAGTTCATCCACTACTTCGATGAATTTCAAGTCCGGTCTCAAGGGTCTCGGATTGGTAATTAATCCTTTAATTGCGTCAGCAGAAACTGGAATGTCCATTGCAGTCAAAATGCCACACGCTTCATGAGCAAACTTTCTCAGATTGATAAGGTCTTCATTAAACTTAGCAGCCATTGAAAAGCTGCTACTAACCGGATGCTCGAATGAAGAAGGTTTTATACCCTCCCTTCTGCTTCCAGCCGTCAACCAATATTTGGCCGGAACTTTTAATTTCGTAGAAAACGGAATGCTTTTTTTCCCGTTCAGTTCTATCACAGCATAGATTGCGCAGCGTTTTTCAGCTTTCGCTCCCTCCTTCCCCCTCAGAAAGAAATTTACACTTACATTCATTTTTCTCTTAAAATTTAGCATTCCTTGAATATTTAGGTGAGTTCTACTCAAGGAAGAAAAGGTGTTAGCAAGGTTTTGTAACTGTTAGTAAAACTGTGATCTAGTTCTACAAGGCTGGGAAAACAAAAAAGTCTGCTTTTCTAAGCAGACTTTCCAAATACTGTAAATTAAAAAATGATTGAAAGTGCCTTTTTGCACGGTTTGTGACCCATAGGGGAATCGAACCCCTGTTTCAACCGTGAAAGGGTCGTGTCCTAACCGCTAGACGAATGGGCCGACTGGTCTCCTACTTCGCGCGTTATTTCACACTTTCTTTCACTATTGCGCTTCCCTTTTCCGAAAACGTGGTGCAAAGATGCACGGTCGATTTTGAAATTGCAACTATGCAAGCGAAATAAAATTCAACTATTTTATTATCCATTCATTCTCAGACGCTTCAAGCTGAAAATATTTTTAACCCCGCTCTCGGTGATATTAAATTCGGGTAACTTTCTAAATTTGGGTTGAGCATTCTTCACTTATTTACTGCTTATGCTAAAAATTATCCGCTTTTTCCTGCTACTCCTTTCGCTGAATCCCATTTTTGCTCAAAACACAACGCCCGAACAACACTTAGGATTTCCTCTCGGCTCCAAGTTTGCCTTTCATAGTCAGATACTACAATATTTCAGCTTGCTCCAATCCCAGAATCAGGATCGTGTGAAGCTGGTCCAATATGGTTCTAGCAATGAAGGCCGGTCTTTGATGATCGCATTCATTTCTTCTCCTGAAAATATGGGCAAGCTGGAATCCATTCGGCAGAATCACCTGAAGAGCATCGGTCTGATGGAGGGTAAACCAGATGCGAGCGTGCCTCCGATCGTTTGGCTGAGCTATAATGTTCATGGAAATGAGTCCGTTTCGGCCAACACGAGTATGCAGGTTTTGTATGAGCTACTCAACAAGCAAAATACGCTCACACAAGATTTCCTGAAAAATATGGTGATCATGATCGATCCCTGCATCAATCCGGACGGATATGAGCGATATACGCAGTGGTATAATAGAGTGCAAAACGCAGTTCCCGATGTGACGCCGTTTGCACTGGAGCACGATGAGCCCTGGCCAGGCGGCAGGTTCAACCACTATTTGTTTGACCTGAACCGTGATTGGGCGTGGCAAACACAAAAAGAAACCCAGGAGCGAATTGTCCTGTACAACCAGTGGATGCCGCATTTCCATGCCGATTTCCATGAGATGGGAAGTTCGAGAAGTTACTACTTCCCTCCCGCGGCCAAGCCATTTCACAAGGATATTACCGCCTGGCAGCGCCAGTTCAACGATATTATTGGTGAGTACTGCAGAAAATATTTTGATAAAAACAACTGGGCGTATTTCACCAAATATAATTACGACCTCTTTTACCCAAGCTACGGCGACACCTGGCCGACGGTAAACGGAGCTGTAGGTGTCACTTATGAACAAGGAGGGGGCGGTCGTGCGGGGCTTGGAATCGAGCGCAAAGACGAACATGACACACTTACCCTCAAAAGCCGCATTTCGCACCATTACGCGACCAGTTTGGCCACATTAGAGGCTGTTCTATCTCAAAAAGAGAAGATTGTATCCGAATTCATCAGATTTCACGATAATGCAGCCAAGGCCCCGGCAGGGAACTTCAATACCTATGTGATCAAAACAAAAGGCCAGGAAGAGCGGATCAGGTCTTTCGGCAGCTGGCTTGATAAGCAGGGAATTGTGTACGGCACTGCCGGAAAAGCGATCAATGCGAAAGGCACGGAAATGACTGGCGCCACAGAGGAATCGATCAAGATCGAAAGCAGCGATTTGGTGATCAGCGCCTATCAGCCAAAATCTAATTTGTTACGGATCCTGTTTGAACCAAAACCTGTCCTGGAAGATTCGGTGACTTACGATGTCACAAGCTGGGGCCTATCTTACATTTTCGGTTTAAAAGCTTACGGACTGAAAGAGAAGCTGATACCTTCAACTTACAAGGCTGAAACGATTCAAAATACAGTTCCGAATTATCCTGTGTATGCTTATATAGCCCGCTGGTCGGAAGTGGAAGACGCCGTGTTTTTATCTGAGCTTTTGAAAAATGGCTTCTTAGTTAAAACTTCAAATATCCCTTTCGAAATAGACAAAATTTCTTTCAATTCCGGCACGCTTGTCATCACCAAAAAAGGAAACGAGCGGGCCGATTTTGATAAGCAGGTAACTGCGATCGCAGACAAACATTTTGTGAAACTTACTCCTGTAAAAACGGGTATGGTCACTTCCGGTGCAGATTTTGGCGATGATCACGTTCCTTCGATTAATGCCCCCAAAGTGGTTGCAGTGAGCGGCGAGGGCATTTCTCCTACATCTTTCGGGGCTGTCTGGCACTATTTCGAGCAGCAAATCAAATATCCGGTTACGATCGTAAATGCTACTAAATTGCTTTCATTGCCGTGGAGTGAAATCGACGTACTGATATTGCCGGACGGGAAATATGGAGATATAATCGGGGAAAAGCAGCTGGAAGCATTGCAGAATTGGATTAAAGCCGGCGGTAAACTGATCGCGATGGAAAGCGCGACGGACGCATTCTTAAATAAACCCGAC
Source organism: Dyadobacter sp. CY343 (assembly GCF_021390335.1). GTDB lineage: Bacteria > Bacteroidota > Bacteroidia > Cytophagales > Spirosomataceae > Dyadobacter. Next base: position 578,202 of record NZ_JAJUXK010000004.1, read on the forward strand.
TTTAACCTGACCAAAAAGTATTCAGAGAAAAAGAAGGATGCCGACTTCTTTAAAAAATATGGCGACCAGGAACGTGAAGACGCGAGTGATTCTTCTCCCGGCAGCATGTTTCAGCTTACCATGGACGAAACACACCCGCTTTCATTTGGTTGTAGTAAGGAATACGTCACGCTGGTTAGGGACGCCTACGAGCGGGAATACCTGAGAGACGGCTGGAATGTAGGATACCTGACGGAAACAAGCTACAAAGCCGGTTTTGTAGGAAATAAAATGGCTGGAAAGTTAAAGAACACCCTCATTCTCGGCACCCAGGAAATGGGCCGCGGCGAGGTCATTTACATGATGGACGATCCCGTGTTCAGGGCAATGCTGTATCAAGGGAAGATACTGTTTGCGAATGCGGTGTTTAGGTAATTTTGAATGATTGAATGACTGAATGATTGAATAAAAATACATTCAATCATTCAATCATTCAGTCATTCAATCATTCAATCATTAAAATACCTAACCGCAAGTTCATAACCCTTCAACCCCAGTCCGCAGATCATTCCCTTGCAGCGCGAAGTCAGGTAACTGTGGTGGCGGAAAGATTCGCGGGCGTGGATGTTTGAAATGTGAACTTCCACGGCTGGCGTGGTGACCGCAGAAAGTGCGTCAGCCAGGGCAATGGAAGTGTGGGTTAGTCCGCCGGCGTTGATAATAATACCATCGAATGTAAAACCGACCTCATGAATTTTATCGATTAATGCGCCTTCGTGATTGGACTGAAAATAGTGGAGCTCTGTATCAGAAAAGGCGTTTTTCAAAGTTTCGAAGTAATCCTCAAATGACTGGTTACCATAAACAGTTGGCTCGCGCTTGCCCAAAAGATTTAAATTAGGACCATTCAGGATCAATATCTTTTTCATTGATTCGTGCAGATTTTATTTTCTTCCTTGCTATGTGGCAAAGCTACATTAAACATTTTAAAAACTATCTGCGCCTCGAACGCTCACTATCCGGCAATTCCGTCGATGCTTACGTGCGCGATGTGGAGAAGCTGGAAGAGTTTCTGACACTTGCCAAAATCGACCTGCCGCCGGCCCGCATTGAAGAAGTTCACCTGACTGCATTTCTGAGATACCTGGCCGAACTGGGACTCGCCGCGCATTCCCAGGCGCGCATGCTTTCGGGTATCAAGGCTTTTTTTAAATATTTACTGCTGGAAAATGAAATTTCAGAAGATCCGACAGAACTGCTCGAATCGCCCCGCCTGCCCAGAAAACTGCCTGACGTACTTTCGTACGAAGAAATAGAATCGATGCTCGGAGCGATTGACCATTCAACTCCCGAAGGAACGCGGAACCGGGCGATCATTGAAGTATTATACAGCTCGGGGCTTCGCGTTTCAGAGCTAACGGGCTTATTATTAACCCACTGCTACTTCGATATTGGCTTTTTGAGAATTTTAGGGAAAGGGGATAAAGTAAGGTTGGTTCCGATCGGGAAGGAAGCGATTAAATACACGCAGCTGTATCTCGATCACGTACGGAGAGAAATTGCGCCAGCGAAGGATAGCGAGGATATTGTTTTCCTGAATCGACGCGGCGGACAATTATCGCGCGTGATGATCTTCATTATGATCAAGGATATTGCAGAAAAGGCGGGGATCAATAAAACCGTCAGCCCGCACACGTTCAGGCATTCCTTTGCGACGCATTTAATTGAGGGCGGCGCTAGTTTGCGGGCAGTTCAGGAAATGCTGGGTCACGAGTCGATCACCACGACAGAGATTTATACCCATTTGGACAGGGACTATCTCAAACAGATCATCACCGAATTTCACCCACGCGCCTGAAAAACGCTATTCTACTTCTTTAAGCAGCGAATCCAGTTTCAGAGAATCTGAATCGGGCGAGGCGCCGGGCAATGCGCGGTTGAGCTGTTTCGGCTTGTTCCAGGGCGCCGTCGTGCGGCTCGACATATCGTAAGATATGTATGCAAACAGCGACACGAAAAGAATGAAAACGATGACGAATATGCGCTTGTTCTTATTTGGTTTTTCCATTTTATTCTACTCCTCCTACCTGCTTCGGCGTTTTGTAAAGCACCAGATTTCCCGTTTTAGCAGATATTTCTTCCCATTTCTGATTGTCAAATTCAATAAATGCCACGCCGCCTTTTTTCATTGATCCAATATTCCCACCGGAAAGATATTCGGCAAAATATGTGATATCAGGATTATGGCCAAACAGAATAAGGCTTGAAAAATCCTCGGAAACCGAATTGATCGCGCTTAAATATGCTCTCGGCCCGCCGTCGTAAATCTCTGGTTTGAAATTAATAGACGCCGTATTTACCCCGAGCTGTTTCGCAAAAATTTCTGCCGTTTTGAAAGCGCGGGCAGCCGGGCTGGAAATGAAAATATCCGGCTTCACATTTGCTTCGGCTAGCCATTTGCCCATCACCTCTGATTCCGCAAGACCCCTATTGTTAAGATTTCTGTCAAAATCTTTGACCCTGAAACTTTGGTCTTCCGCGGTCGCATGCCGCACCAGAATGAGCATTTTTTTCATTACACCGTTTTTTTTCAAAAATACAGAATCCGCCAATCTTAAACGTGAAGCCCGCCGCTAAAAAATGTAGTATTTCTAAACCATTTAAAGGCGCGATTCACCATTTGACAATATTTCTCCGGGAATGCGGGACATTTAATCCGTAATTTTGTTCATTACGTAGCTTTAAAAGAAAACTTTATATCGTTAATATAAAATGTTGCAATTCCTCAAATATGTGCTCGCTACTTTCGTCGGCATCATCTTGTTTCTCTTCCTCTCTTTCTTCATTTTAGTTGGAATTGGTTCGATGTTCTCTTCTGATGATGAAGTGACGATCAACGAAAAATCTGTCCTCAAACTCGATCTGAATCAGCCTATTGCAGAAGTAGGCGTGGAAAATCCTTTTTCTGATTTCGGCGGGATGTTCAGCGGTAACGAAGATGTAGTGGGCTTGAAAGACATTATCGCGGCTTTAAAAAGTGCGCAGTCTGACGACAAGATCAAGGGTATCTATCTTAAAACAGAAAATCCACAGGCTGGCTGGGCTACTCTGGAAGAGATCAGAAAGCAGCTGAATGAATTTAAGAAATCAAAGAAATTTATCGTCACTTACGGCGAATCTTACTCGGAAAAAGGCTACTATCTGGCATCGGTTTCAGATAAAATATACCTTAACCCGGTGGGCGGAATTGAATGGAACGGATTGTCCGCCGAATATAGTTTCTTCAAGGGAACATTTGACAAACTCGAAATTAAACCGCTGGTTTTCAGGGTAGGAGAATTTAAAAGCGCCATTGAAATGTTTTCCCGCCAGGATATGAGCGAGGCGAGCAAAAAGCAGTCGATCGAACTTATCACCGCGATCAATGATAATTTCCTGAAAAACATCTCTGCCTCCCGTGGCATTTCGGTTGAACAGTTGAAAAATCTGGCCGACTCCCTGGCGATTGAAAATCCAAAATCAGCATTACAATATAAATTCATCACCAATCTGGGTTACCAGGATGAACTTGATTCTTATATCAAGAAAGAGCTGAAAGTGGAGGAGAAAAAGGATATCTCTTTTGTTGGGGTAAACAAATACTTAAAAGGTCCTTCAAAAGGAGACGAAGGTGACTTTAACAAACGGATAGGTGTATTGGTGGCCGAAGGTGAAATTACCTCCGGCAAAGGCGGCGACGAAAGTATTGGTTCCGAGAAATTTGTGAAAGAACTGAAAGAAATAAGGGAAAACGATAAGATCAAAGCTGTTGTGATCCGCATTAATTCCCCGGGCGGAAGTGCATTGGCTTCGGACGTCATGTGGAGGGAGATTAAACTGACCGCGAAAAAGAAGCCCGTTATCGCATCAATGTCCGACGTAGCCGCCTCAGGAGGCTATTACCTTGCAATGGGCTGCGATACGATCGTTGCACAACCCAACACGATTACTGGCTCTATCGGGATTTTCGGACTCGTTTTCAATGTAACCGATTTCATGAACAACAAGCTGGGTATTACATTCGACGGTGTGGGTACAAGTCCACACGCCGACTGGCCGACAGCGACGCGCGAAATGACCGAGTTTGAAAAATCAATGATCCAGAGAAGCGTAAATGAAGGCTACGAAACCTTCACCAGGAAAGCGGCGGAAGGCAGAAAAATGTCGCTTGAAAAACTGAAAAGCCTTGCGCAGGGCCGGGTTTGGTCGGGCGTTGAAGCGAAGGAAAACGGGCTTGTCGATGTTTTAGGCGGAGTTGACGATGCAGTCAAACTAGCTGCAAAAGCCGCGAAACTGAAAGAAGGCGATTATCGGGTGCGTTACTATCCTGAAAAGAAAAAGCCTTTTGATGAATTTTTTGAGAAGATGATGGGCGATGAAGAAGAGAAGGTGACGGCTAAAAATCTTGGTGAATTGGCTCCTTACGTGAAGATGTACAAAAAGCTGATGAATATGGGCGGAACCCAGGCAAGAATGCCTTTCGAGCTCGTGATCAAATAAGCGCTAAATAAGTTATGATATAAAAAATCCCTTCTGATCGGTTTCAGAAGGGATTTTTTATGGGGTTAGATCAACTGACTACCTTCCCCGTGTGTTCATCAAGCTCCTGGCGCACGATCAGTACCGCGTGTTCATTGGGAGCAATACCTATTCCGTCCTGCTTCGCATATACCTTGGTAAACTCGGCCCCGAAATAAAGAATGATCGAAGAATAATAGATCCAGGTCAGTAAAATCACGATCGACGCCGAAGTACCATAAGCCGCGCCGAGGTCGGATTGGCCGAGATAAAAGCTGATTACGAACTTCCCTATCAGAAACAAAATTGCCGTAAAACCTGCCCCTACCATACATTCTTTCCACCGGAGCTTACCGTCAGGCAACACTTTGAAAATTACAGTGAACAGGGAAGTGATCACTACTAGTACCAATGCGAGATTTATAATATAGAATAAAACCACAGAAGCCTCCGAAAAATAGCGTTCAAGCCGGCTGCTCATTAGATCCACCACCGCACTCGCGCCCAGCGACACTACCAGTAAAAAACCCAGGGTAAGTATCATCGAAAATGATATCAGCCTGTTTTTAAGATATTGCAGCCACCCTTTTTTCGGTTTCGATTTAATGGACCAGATAAAATTGATGGAATCTTGCATCTCAGCAAAAACCCCCGTTGCACCAATCAGCAAGGTGCCAATTCCTATCCCAGCAGCAAGTCCGGATTTGTTGGACAGCTCGGCGTTTTTCAGGATCTCCTGCAATTGCGCCGCTGCACTCGCTCCGACAAGACCTTTGATCTGGCCAAAAAGCTCACCCTGGATTGCATCCCGGCCAAAAAATATACTAAACACCGAGATGATGACCAGCAGCATTGGTGCGAGGGAAAATATCGTATAATAGGAAAGAGCTGCACTCAACTTTAACCCATTGTCGTTCATAAACTCGTTAAAGCTCTCTTTGACAAGGGAAAAGTAAAATTTGATTTGTTTCATGAATGTGACTTTCTGCCGGTTAATGACTACTCATTTACCGGAATCCAGAAATATTCATGCCAATTATACTTTGCGTGGTAAGAAGGTCAAAGCAGTAAGCCTGCCAATGTTGCGGACATGTAGGAAGCCAGGGTTCCGCAGATCAGCGCCTTGAAACCCAGTCTGGCCAGATCGGCGCGGCGTGTTGGCGCCAGTTCTCCGATTCCACCAACCTGAATAGCGATTGAACTAAAATTCGCGAAACCGCAAAGTGCGAAGCTCGTGATTACGACCGTTTTATGATCGAGCGTATCCTTTACCTTCACCAGATCCAGGTAGGCCACAAATTCGTTGATCACCATTTTCGTACCCATCAGCGAGCCTGCTGTTTCAATATCCTTGCCCGGAACGCCCATTGCCCAGGCGAAAACAGAGAATACTTTTCCAAGAAGAAAATTAAAACTGAGTTGCGGAAATGAGAATAAGCCGCCGATATAACCAAGCAGATAATCGAGCAGAGCGACTAGTGCGATAAAGCCGATCAGCATGGCGATTACATTGAATCCTACTTTTAAGCCTTCGCTCGCGCCCCCTGCAATTGCGTCCAACAAGTTGGCGTGCGTTTTTTGTCTTTCTAATTTTACTGCGCCCCTCGAATCAGAATGAACAGTTTCCGGGAAAACGATTTTGGAAATAACCAATGCGCCGGGTGCCGCCATTAAGCTGGCAGCGATCAGATAGGGAGCAGGCACCCCCAATGAAATATACACCGCCATCACACCACCGGCAATACAGGCAAAACTACCCGTCATCGACGCCATCAACTCCGAATTGGTCATATTTTTCAGGTAAGGCTTGATCATGATCTGCGCCTCCACTTGTCCGACGAATGTGCTGGCCACATTGGAAAGCGCCTCTACCCCACTCACGCCCATTAACCAATAAACACCTTTTGCAATAAATGAAACGACACGCTGCATGATACCCAGGTGGTACAGCATATTGACCAATACGGCCACGAAAATGATCGTGGGGATAATCTTGAAGAAGAAAACGAAATCGTTGCCCGGGCCGAAAGCGCGTTGCATCAGGTCGGGCCTGACCAGGGAGCTGAAAACAAACTCGGCACCCTTATCTGAGAAGGAAAGCAGTTTCTGCACTTTTTCACCCAACCACTGAAAAATAGCCTGACCTATATCTGTACGAAGAATAAAAACAGCCAGTCCGAATTGAAGACCCAGGCCCACTCCGACAGTACGGTAATTAATTGCTTTTCTGTTATTTGACATTGCAAAGGCAATACCGAGGATCAGCAAAATACCGAGCAGTCCTGTAAATCTTTCCATAAATATTTAGTCGTCACTTTTTACCAAAAGGTGCAAAATAACAACAAAATACCAGTATGTAACATGAGGTTTGAAATATCAGGAATCAGCTCAATTATTTAGAGTTTTTGTCTGATTGTGCAAGTACTTCGACGCTGTCAGCGTGGCGGTGAACGATTTTCCAGGCTTCGTTTTCTTTCCGAAAAACGACGGTTACCTGTAAATCCCGCGTTTCTCCATTCGCCAGTTTGTAGTGTTCTTTTTGCAAAAGATAAGCCTGCTGCTCACCCTGATCGCTGGCTATTTTCTCGAAGGAATACGTATCCACTTTCGTAATAGGCTCTTTCATAGCACCCAGACTGGCTTCTATCTCTTTCCAGCCTTTCAGCGCTGTATTATTATCGCCTCCGAAGATCGTAACCTCCTCCGATTGCAGCCACATGGATTTGAATAACTGAGGATCTCCATTGGCCATTTGAAGATTTGCCTGCTGCAATAGTGTAATAGTTTCGTCAAAAGAAGGTGCAGCTTCCTGCTTCAAGGGTACCATATTCCGGATACGATCCGGCAAAAAAGGCTGGCTGCTCTCCTTCGCTTTGGTTCTGTATTTAAATGATGATGCTAAAATGATGAGGAGGATGAAGACTGCGATATTTTTTTTCATGGCTAATAAACTATTTACTACTTAAATCCTTAATACAAATATCTTATTGAATATACTGAGAAAATAGAGTATAAATACCTGATTATTGCCCGCTATCTCACTTATATACGCCTTTTTACACCAAAAAGTATACATACGCCAAATAAAAAAGGGAAGTGAATAAATTCACTTCCCTTGCAAACGGTTACAAAACTAATCTTCTAATAGCCCAGGATCGGTGACAACCACTTCTCGGTGTCTTCCAGGGACATATCTTTTCTCCGCGCATAATCTTCAACCTGGTCCTTGAATATCTTTCCAACAGGAAAATACCGGCTGTCGGGGTGAGAGAAATACCAGCCACTTACGCTGCTGGCAGGATACATCGCAAAACTCTCAGTTAACTCGATACCAATGCTTTCCGCATCCAGCAAGTCGAATAACGCCCTTTTCTCAGTGTGATCCGGGCAAGCCGGATAGCCCGGAGCGGGACGGATACCCTTATACGCTTCCTTGATCAGCTCTTCGTTTGATAAGGTTTCACTTTTATCATAACCCCACAGTTCCTTCCGCACTTTTTCATGCATTAATTCAGCAAGCGCTTCCACAAGCCGATCCGCTAATGCTTTGACCATGATGCTGTTATAATCATCCTGGTCTTTCTCAAACTTGTTAACAAGCGCCTCAATACCGACACCGGCAGTGACTGCAAATCCTCCAAGATAATCCGTGTGACCAGATTCAAGTGGCGCGATGAAATCTGACAGGCAATAATTGGCCAGATTGGAAGCTTTCTGACTTTGCTGACGCAAATGGTGCAGAACCACGGCTGTATCAGCTACCAGTTCGCCCGAATTCATATTTTCCTGCCCGTGCTGGCTGATCTTGTATTCAATATGGTTGTGAGAACCGTGACGCTCGCAAGGCACTTCGCGGGTTTCCTCTTCAAAATGATGCAGTACAATATCATCCTGAATAGAATTGGCAGGCCAAAAACCTACTACTGCTTTTGCTTTTAACGTTTTATCCCGAATAATCTCACCCAAAAGAACAGCTGCGTCCTCAAAAAGCTTCATAGCTTCCGAGCCAACTACTTTGTCTTCAAATATCTTGGGATATTTTCCGTGCAGCTGCCAGGTCTGGAAAAATGGAGTCCAGTCAATGTATTTGGCAATATCGGCCAGGTCGTAATCGTCGTAAACCCTCGTTCCCAGAAACTGAGGCTTGGTGGCTACGAAATTTTTCCAGTCAATTTTCGCCTTATTTTCACGTGCTTTTTCAATACTGATATGCGCTTTTTCTCCGCCGCGTTTCGCATGATCTTCGCGTAGTTTCGCATATTCTGCTTTAATATCCGCCAAAACTCCTGCCTGGCTGCTTTCGCTCTGGATCAGCTTCCCAGCCACCGGCACCGAGCGGGAAGCGTCCAATACGTGAATGACAGGACCGGAATAATTCGGATCGATTTTAACCGCAGTGTGAATGCGCGAAGTGGTAGCACCACCGATCAAAAGTGGCGTTTTCAGGTTCCTGCGCTCCATTTCTTTGGCTACGCCCACCATCTCGTCGAGCGACGGGGTGATCAGCCCAGACAAACCAATAATATCCACATTATGCTCCAATGCGGCTGCCAGGATCTTGTCAGTAGGTACCATTACACCCAGATCGATAATCTCGTAATTGTTACAGCCCAACACAACACCCACGATATTTTTTCCAATATCATGCACGTCGCCCTTTACAGTGGCCAGCAATATCTTACCCGCAGAACTTCCACCACCAGATTTCTCAGCTTCGATAAAAGGTTGCAGATAAGCCACGGCTTTTTTCATTACCCTGGCCGATTTCACAACCTGCGGTAAAAACATTTTGCCCTCTCCAAAAAGATCACCCACAATGCTCATTCCATCCATTAAAGGTCCCTCAATGACCTCCAACGGGCGACTGAACAAGTGCCGGCATTCTTCAATATCTTCATCAATATAATCCGCCATACCTTTCACCAAAGCGTGGGAAATACGCTCTTTTACAGGCAGTTGTCGCCAGCTCAGGTCGGGGCCGCTTGCCGATTTACCTTTATCTTTAACAGTTTCCGCATAATTGACCAGCCGCTCGGTTGCATCCTGGCGACGGTTCAACAATACGTCCTCAACAAGTTCCAGCACGTCCTTCGGGATCTCATCATAAATACCTATTTGCGCAGCATTCACGATTCCCATATCCATTCCCGCCCTGATCGCGTGGTATAAAAATGCAGTGTGGATCGCCTCGCGCACGGGCTCATTTCCCCGGAAACTGAATGATACGTTGGATACTCCGCCGGATACTTTTGCATGCGGCAAATTCTCCTTGATCCAGCGAACTGCATTGATAAAGTCGACCGCGTAATTATTATGTTCTTCCATTCCCGTCGCGACGGTCAGGATATTCGGGTCAAAAATGATATCCTCGGCAGGGAAACCAACTTCTTCTACCAGAATTTTATAAGCTCTTGAACAGATTTCGATTCGGCGTTCCAGGTTATCAGCCTGCCCCTGCTCATCAAATGCCATTACAACCGCAGCAGCTCCATAGCGCAATACGGTTTTCGCCGATTCCTTGAATTTTTCTTCGCCTTCTTTTAAAGAAATAGAGTTCACAATCGACTTGCCCTGCACACATTTCAAACCAGATTCAATCACTTCCCATTTGGAAGAATCGATCATCAGCGGCACTTTTGAAATATCCGGTTCGGAGACGATCAGGTTTACGAAAGTTTTCATCGCTTCCACCCCATCAATCATCCCTTCATCCAAATTCACGTCGATCACCTGCGCGCCGCTTTCAACCTGCTCGCGGGCAATGCTCAGCGCTTCATCGTATTTACCTTCGCGGATCAGCCGGGCGAATTTCTTCGAACCAGTTACATTACAACGTTCCCCGATATTCACAAAATTGGTCAGCGCCGTGATCTTAACCGGCTCCAAACCAGACAGTTTCATAACCGTCTCGGGCTCAGGAAGCAATCTCGGAGCATGTTTTTTAGCAAGATCAGCGATTACCCGGATATGTTCCGGCGTAGTTCCGCAGCAGCCACCGATGATATTGATCAGATTATCTTTCAAAAATCCGTCGATTACTTCCCCCATTTGTTCCGGCGACTCGTCGTACTCGCCCATTTCATTAGGTAAACCCGCATTAGGGTGCGCAGACGTGTAAAAAGGAGATTCTTTGGCCAAAATCTGCACATAAGGACGCATTAAATCCGCTCCCAAAGCACAGTTCAAGCCCACAGATAAGAGCGGCAAATGCGAAACCGAAGTCAAAAACGCCTCTGTCGTCTGACCAGATAAGGTACGTCCCGAAGCATCTGTGATCGTTCCCGAAATCATTACAGGAAGCGGTTGTCCGGGAATGTTCTTCCAGGAATCCAGCCGCTCTACTTTGCCATTTTTCGCATCTACAAAGAATTGATCAATTGCGAAAAGTGCAGCTTTTGCATTCAATGTATCGAATATAGTTTCTACCAAAAGCAGGTCGCAGCCTCCGTCCGTCAATCCCTTAATTTGCTCATAATATGCTGTTACCAACTGATCAAAGCTGATCGCGCGGTAACCAGGGTTGTTTACATCAGGTGAAAGTGAGGCGGTACGGTTGGTTGGCCCCATTGAACCGGCTACAAATCTTGGTTTGTCGGGCTCTCTTTCCGTAAATTCATCTGCAACTTCCCGGGCCAGTCTGGCCGATTCGTAGTTCAGTTCGTAAACCAGCTCTTCCATTCCATAATCCGCCATCGCGATCGTGGTTCCAGAGAAAGTGTTGGTTTCGGCAATATCTGCACCGGCTTCAAAATAAGCGGCGTGAATTTCCTTGATAATATCCGGGCGGGTTAGCGAAAGCAAATCGTTGTTTCCTTTCACATCCTGAGGCCAGTCCGCGAATCGGTCGCCTCTGTAATCGTGATCCTCCAATTTATATCGCTGGATCATCGTACCCATAGCGCCGTCCAATACCAGAATACGGTTTTTCAGAATTTCGCGAATTTCCGCCTTGTCAGTTGCTACCATTTTATATATGCGTTTATTAAGTTCTGGTGATAGGTGCCCAAAAGAGAGACCTCGATAGTTACAAATTTAGCTCAATAGATTTTTTATTCAATAAAATGAAAAATATCAGACTAAATGTCTGCGTATATCCTATTCGATACACTATTTATCTATATTCGAACCCTTGTTGAATTGAATTAAGATATTCTATCTATGTATAATTTGGATGAAACTGATGCCAAAATCCTGCATTTGCTGCAACAGGATGCGACTTTGAAAACACGTGAATTGTCGGAAAAGTTAAACTTATCCTACACGCCCGTTTACGAACGCGTGCGCAGACTAGAAAAAGAAGGTGTGATCCGGAAATATGTCGCGCTGGTCGACAGGGAAAAAGTTGGTAAAAAGCTCATGGCGTTTTGCAATATCGCTTTAAAAGAGCATTCCAAGAATATGGGAGAAAAATTTGTGAAGGCAGTCACCGCGATGCCCGAGGTAATGGAATGCTTTAATATATCCGGTGATTATGATTTTTTGTTAAAAGTCGTGGTCGACGATATGTCCCAGTATCAGCAATTTTTAATGCAAAAACTGGGATCTCTTGAAAACATCGGCAGTACACATAGTTTGTTTGTAATGGGCGAGATCAAAAATTCTTCCGCCCTGGAAATGCTTTCTGGCAAAAAATAATCTGACACTGCAACATATCGTCGAAGGCCGGCGTAATTGTATTCAAGCGATAAATCCTGACAATTTCGACCCCCTTACATTGCTATTTGGAAGAAAAATATCATTTAGTGAGAACGACTTCGACTCCGTCGTGGCTGCGTGCATTGCCGGTAACAACCAGGCGCAGCGTTACCTCTACAAACAGTTCTTCGGCTATTCCAAAAGCATTTGTCTGAGATACACTTCCACCACGGAGGAAGCGGAAGAAGTTCTAAATGAAGGGTTTTTAAAAGTCTTCAAGAATCTGGAAAAATACGATTCGAACCATCCTTTCAAAGCGTGGTTGCGGACGATTATGGTGAATACGGCCATCAGCTATTACAGGAAGCACAAAAAGCATAGTGAAGATGTGATTTCGCTGGAAGATGCACCTTATCCCAAGTTCGAAGAAGATGTGATTTCGCAGATTACCGCGGACGAAATCCTCGCAATTATCCAGAAAATCAAACCCGTTTACAAAAACGTGTTTTTACTATATGTAGTCGATGGCTACAATCACCGGGAGATCGCAGACCTGCTGCAAATCAACGAGGCGACGGTACGTTCTCATTATGTGCGTGCGAGAGCCCGGTTACAGCATTTAATCAAACAATATTACCCACATCTGTTTCCAAGCGATTGGGCGGTAAAGTCATTCAGAGGAAATGAAAACTAGTCAATTTGAGAATACTATACGTCAGAAATTAGAGAGTATTGAACCCGACTTTCAGGAAGCGGACTGGGCGAAAATGCAGAAATTCATGCATGCGCAGTCACCGCCGACGTTCTGGCAGCAGCATAGTTCATGGATCGGGTACGCGGCCGCAGCTTCGGTTTCGGTGGTAATGGCGTTTCTGTATGTCAACCAGCTCTCGCAAAATAATAATCTGGTTGCAGATGTAAAGAACCTCAAAAACCAGATTGAAGTGATCCGGCAACAACCTTTGCAGGTTCCGAAAGCTGATACGGTGTACCTAGTACAGGCTCCGGCAGCTACCGGGGAAAACCCTGAATACCAAGTAGGTAGTACCCCAAATAAAGAGCGATTCTCTAAGAAAGCGAATCAGTCAGTTTTGGCTAAATCCGATGCGGGAGAATCGCGCAAGAGAACGGGCGGAGCCAGCTACCTGGCTTTCAGCAGAAGAACATTGCCCGCCTATTCCGGCGAAGTGACATTTGAAAATAGGGTTAAAAATGCACCTGACGATCATATTACGGGGGCAAATCAAAACGTTGCTATTTCGGAAAATACGATTGGCAATGCAGCAGGCGAATCTCCGGTTTTGAGTAATATCAATCTGGATCTGGCGGCTCCTCCCGCCAATGCTTCTTTCATCTCAAATAATGGGTCTGTAATATCAAGAAAGATGACTTACAGCCTGGCTAGCAGACTCTCTAACAGACAAATCTATAAAATCACCCAGTTCAATAATGCGCAGATAGCCAAGGCGACGGTTTCTGATAAGAAGGTAGAAAAGACGACAAAAGCAGAAAATGTGGTCCCGAGATTCAATATCAAATCGCCTTACCGTTTCGGCGGCGGGGTACAACTTGAAAGTAATGGTATTGCAAAAACTGTCGTAGGAGAAGTGCTGGTAGGAAAGAGATTTTCGATCACAGCCGGGATCAGCTGGCTGAAAGTGAAGCCGATGGAGTTTTTGACAGATAAGGTATTTAAAGAAAAGATCCGCAAAGATTTCCGAAGATCACACCCGGGCGAAGTGCCGCTGGCACTGGACGTTTACAATATCAAGGTCGATCCGACTTTGGTCCAAATCCCGCTCACAGTAGCATTCCGGAATAATATGAAAGACAACTGGGCTTACTATGCCGGCGCCGGGACCAGCGTGACCATCAAATCACGAGAGAAAGTTTCATTCGATTGCGTCGCTCCGAACCGGGAACATTTTAGCAAAGAATTTGACAAAAAAACAAATACACCTACTGTGGGTTCTGTCAATTTTTCTGTCGGAATTGAGAAAACCTGGCATCCGATTGTAGTACAAGCGGAGGGATATCTTTACACCTATTTCACACCCCTCACCCCACTTAGTACCTCCACCGGACCAGGCGTAAAATTGAAGGTATTATATCAGATAGGCGGAAAAATGTAAGTGATAACCGGCCAAGTTTAGAAGGTATTCCTGCATTTGTGTCGTGAAAACCCTATTTTTGGTTTTTATTTACTCCCCTATTATTAGCTTCCTTGAAATTCGCTGCAATAGATATAGGATCAAATGGTGCCCGCATGCAAATATCTTCGGTATTGCATGACGCCGGTGTTTCCCGTTTCAAAAAGATAGAATATGTCCGATTCCCGCTCCGGCTGGGTCACGACGTATTTACAGAAGGCCGGATCTCTGAAATGAGTGAGGACCGCATGATGAAACTCATGCTCGCCTACCAGCTCCTAATGGAACTTCACGAAGTAGACGATCTCATGGCCTGCTCCACTTCCGCCATGCGTGAAGCCAATAATGGTCTGGAAGTGCGCGACCGCATCGAACAGCGCACTGGTATTCATATTCAGATTATTGACGGACAACGTGAAGCGGAGCTGGTTAATAATGTGGTTGTCAAATCGTTGAGCGATGGACAATATCTTCATATTGACGTAGGCGGCGGCAGTACGGAGCTGAATTTGTACAAAGACCGCGTCAAGATCAATGCAAAATCGTTCAAACTAGGCTCGGTAAGGTTACTAGAAGGAACAGAATCAAAGAATTCCTGGCAGAAGATCAAAGAGTGGATCAACCAGAATGTAGATTACAGCCTGCCAATTGAAGCGGTGGGAACAGGTGGAAACATTAATAAACTGTTCGACCTTTCTTCCAAACTAACCGAAAGCTCAACCAGCCTCGACGAGATATTAAGAATGCGCGATTACATCGCCCAATTCACACTCGATGAACGTATTAACAAACTGCAACTAAACCCGGACCGGGCAGATGTAATTGTTCCTGCGGGAGATATTTACACTTCTGCGATGAAATGGGCTGGCGCTGAGGTAATCCACGTTCCCGATGTAGGCCTCAAAGATGGAATGCTGCAATTGCTTTATGACCGGGCGTGCCGGAGGAAAAAGATCAGTTAACCACAATCGTTTAAATCCTATTCTGAGATAACCGTACTGGTCGGCGTGGCTTTCACGCGGTTCAGCTGAAAGTATTTTTTCAGCTTGATAAATGGATTCTCGAACAAATACCATGAAACCGTAGCCAGAAGGATCAGTACGACCAGGCTCACCATTTTTAAGGAGTTCTCTGAGAATGTGAGGGTTATATGCAGGAAACGATGGAGGAATTTGATAATAAAAGGAACTACCAACGTCGGTACCAGCATATGATATACATACAGTCCGTAACTGATACGACCAATATGCCGCATAAATCCATTGTCCAATATCTTCCCGAAAATCGAAGGAAATCCCTTCTTGTAACTGGCACCTGCCACCAGATACAGACAGAATAAAGATATTGAAGTCCGGAAAAACAGCGTTTTCAGCCAGGAATCGGTATTATTAAAACATATATACAGGAAAACTGCCAATCCTATCAGCGCCAGGATACTAAGTAATTTCCTGAATTTTTCAACGGATTTATCATAGTAGCTCACATAAGCCCAGATAGCGCCAAGCCCGAAAGCATCCAAACAGGTTGGCATCAGTACCCCGTCGCTGTAACCCATCATACCCAATATTCCCCGCGAGGCAATACCCAGGACAACGGTTCCTATTAATGTACCTTTCAGAAATCGCTGTGGCACCATCAGCACCACAAAAGGCCAGATAATATAAAATTGTTCCTCCACCGCCAGCGACCAAAAAGGCGAAAGTACGTCGGACCAGTCGTGCAGCTTTTCGATCAGAAAATTGGAAATATAGAGCAGATAATACAGCGGATAATCATACAACCGACTGGGTACCTGCGGAATAAAATCAATATACTGAATGCACCAGATAACAAGTAAGGTCAGGTAATACAGCGGAAAAATGCGCAGTATCCGACGAAACATGAAGTTTTTGTAAGTAGCGCCCAATCCGTGGGTAGCGAGGTGATTCCGGTTGGCGAGGAGAATGCGGGTGATCAGAAATCCACTCAGAACAAAGAATAAGGTAACGCCGACGGGGCCATTTGCAATCACATTAATGCCCTCTCCCTCGGGAAACCAGTGAAACAAAACTACCAGGGCAACCGCAAACGCCCTTAACCCATCAAGTTGAGAAATATACTCCTGCTGCTTCTGCATGTGTGCCATTTATAACACACCAAAGAACGTGATTAATTGGTAAAAATTCAGCTTAATATTTTTACCGGCTTGTGATCCTCATCCAGTGCCACGAATGTAAAAATGCCCGTAACTGCTTTCTCGCGCCCTTCTTCATACATTTTTTCAACAAAAATATCGACGCGCACCTTCATACTCGTATTGCCAACAGTCTCCACCCGGCCCACCAGCTCAATGATCGTCCCGGCAGGAATAGGGTGTGTAAAATCAATGCGATCCGAAGAAACGGTCACACAACGGAGCCGCGAAAACCGGGTAGCCGTGATAAAAGCCACTTCATCCATCATCGACAAAGCCGTACCCCCGAAAAGGGTATCGTAATGGTTGGTATTATTAGGAAAAACGGTCTTGAAAACACGACTTTCCGAGGCGGAGATTTTTTCTTCTAGGTTCAAAATTTCAATGGTTGGTTTTGGGTCAGTTATGATCGGAAGTTGGCAGGTAAGCCAGGGATGGTCATTGATAATAACTAAAAATGACCACCCCGGATCTCACTTCCAAGTCACGCTACCGTGACAGATTCGCGCAGCAAGTTAGCGGCTGCTATCATATTTCGCAATGCAGCTTCCGTTTCCGGCCATTTTCTGGTTTTAAGTCCGCAGTCGGGATTTACCCATAGGTTACGGGCGGGGATTACTTTTAATGCTTTTTCAAGAAGCAATACCATTTCGTCGACGGTTGGGACGCGGGGCGAATGGATATCGTACACGCCGGGACCGATTTCGTTAGGGTAATTGAAGTTTGCAAAAGCGTCCAGCAGTTCCATTTGTGAGCGCGAAGTTTCGATCGTGATTACATCCGCGTCCATTGCGGCGATCGAATCAATAATATCATTGAACTCCGAATAGCACATGTGCGTGTGGATCTGCGTCTGATCGGCGACTCCGGCTGCGCTCAGCCGGAATGCATCAACCGCCCATTTCAGGTATGCTGACCAATTTGCTTTTCGCAAAGGAAGCCCCTCGCGGATCGCCGGCTCGTCAATCTGGATCACTTTGATACCCGCTTTTTCGAGATCCACTACTTCGTCGCGAATCGCGAGGCCGATCTGGAATGCGGTATCTTTTCTGGGCTGATCGTCGCGCACGAAAGACCATTGCAAAATCGTAACCGGGCCAGTCAGCATTCCTTTTACCAGTTTCTGAGAATTCGACTGCGCAAAAGCTGACCATTTTACCGTCATAGGCGTGGGCCTTTCCACGTCGCCGTAAATCACCGGCGGCTTCACGCAGCGACTTCCGTAACTCTGCACCCAGCCATTTTGTGTAAAAACGAACCCGGAAAGACTCTCTCCGAAATATTCCACCATATCGTTCCGCTCAAATTCCCCATGAACCAGCACATCAATACCCAGTTCCTCCTGCCAGCGCAGCGAGCTCACAATTTCTTCGCGAATGCGGGTTTCGTACTCTTCCAATGTCAACAGGTTCTTTTTCAGGTTCGCGCGCAGCAAACGTACCTCGTCGGTTTGCGGAAATGAGCCGATTGTAGTTGAAGGAAAAAGTGGCAGTTTCAGTTTTTCGAGCTGGATCTGTTGTCTTATTTCAAAACTATTCAAACGGTTAAAATCGGCTTCACGCACTTTTGTCAATCTGTCCTTCACCTGTGGTTTGTGAATCAGCGGCGAGTTTCTCCTGGTTTCTATTGCCTCTTGGTTCCCAATAAAAGCTTTATCCAAAACCCACTCAGTACTCGCTAGTCGGGCTATTTCTACTACTTCCGCCAGTTTCTGTTTCGCAAATGACATCCAGTTTTTAATATCAACTGTCAATATCGTCTCGTCCGTTTCCAGGTCAAGATCGCAGGGACTGTGTAGTAAAGAGGAAGACGGAGCGATCATTAACCGATCTTCCCCAAGCACATTCACCGCCTCTGAAATGAATTCCAACGACTTGCGGTAATCATTTTTCCAGATATTCCGGCCGTCGACGACACCGAGTGAAAGTTTTCGAGTTGAATTGACAAATGCTTCGTACTCTAACAATGCAGGAAGTGAGCCTGCGCCTCTGGTGAGGTCAATATGCAGCGCATCGACGGGCAAGCCGGCAGCGGTCTCGAGGTTATCTTCCAATGCCCCGAAATAGGTCGCAACCAGTATTTTTAGTTTAGGTACCGATTTTCTGATCGCCGCATAAGCGGTTTCGAATGCCAGCTTTTGCTTCCCGGTCAAATCCAGGACCAGCGCCGGTTCGTCGAGCTGTACCCACGTTGCGCCGCGGGTATAAAGTTCTGTCAGAATAGAAATATAAACCGGAAGCAGCTTTTCCAGCAGATCGATTTTATCAAAACCCTCTTCCTTTTCTTTACCCAACAAAAGATAAGTAACCGGCCCCAGCAGCACTGGCTTCGTGACAATACCCTTTTGCAATGCATCCTCAAATTCAAGTAATATCTTATCGGAATACTGTTTGAACTGCTGATTTTTAGTGAATTCAGGAACGAGATAGTGGTAGTTGGTATCAAACCATTTCGTCATTTCCATAGCCTTGATATCGTGCCCGTCGCGCTGGTAACCGCGCGCCATCGCAAAGTAGAGATCAAGCTCTTTATTAGACTTACCATCGAGCAGCTGGTGGTAACGCTCAGGAATGGCGCCGACTGTCAGAGAAATGTCCAGCACCTGATCATAAAGCGAAAAATCATTGGACGGGATCAGCCCTATTCCGGCCGCTTGCTGGATCGCCCAGTTTTCGTGACGGATCTTGCGGGCAACTTTTTGCAATTCGTCCCGGTCGATCTTACCTGCCCAGAACTTTTCGCTGGCTCTTTTCAGCTCGCGCTGGCTCCCGATACGCGGGTAGCCGAGATTGTGTGATAACATGTTACTAGTGTTTAAGAGTTAATAAAAACCCTCTGAAAACACCCTCCCATCCTGATTCAAGATCAGTACGTAACATACGTGAAGCTATTCCGGGAGGCGACGAAAAGTCTGCACCCGGGTAGTTCAAAAATATGCATGGTAAATCAATGCCTGACCAGCCTCCAACCGTGAGAGAATGGACATTGAGAGTAGCGGCAAGTCTCCTGGCTTGTATCGTTTTTGCCGCCCTTCTCGTCGTATCTGCCTGATTAAAAAATGACTGACATTTACAACAATGGGACACCTGGGCAAAAACCTGTTCCGCTATTCTGAACCGATACTTACAGTAGCACGACTGCCCGTGATTTGCACACGGTTCCTTTTTAGTTTGCTGTTATTGGATGAGGGTTCCAAAAGCAAAACCACTACCCCGATTGACGGGCGTTCACAAAGAACAGCCCAAATTTAAATTGAAAATCCAAGCGCCTGAGAAACGCCCCCGATTTAAGTGAAGCAAGCGAATAATCGATTAAAGCAAGGGATATTTTATCTTTTTAATCAAAAAATAAAAGGCTTCAAAAGTGATTTTTTGAAGCCTTAAGATCAGGGGAAATATCTGTATATCTCTTTTCTATGCAACAATCGTGTAAATATCAGGACATCGTCTTCCAGTAAGAAACCAATTCTGTAATCGGCCATTCTGATTCGGTAAGCATTAGAATAGCCCTTCATTTTCTTGACATTCGCAAGTTGCGAGATATGCTCGCTTGACATCACATGTGCCACCAGGCTTTGCAGCTGTGACCTTATCTCCTGCGGGGCCTTTTTCGTATCTTTTACAAATGACCTGGCATATTCATATTTCATGCTATTTACCAAAAAGGTAAGATTCGAATTCCTGCTTTTCTTTTGAGCTGGCTATTCCTTCTCTTCTCCCTTCTTCCATTGCAAGTCCCAGTGCGATATCTTCCTCATCTTCTGAAAGCACGTGCTCCTTCACATCTATATTTAATGCTTTCAGGATCGTCATTAATGCATTCTTTTGGATATCCGTAACGGAAACGTCCAACATAATTCTTTCTTTTTCCATAGCTTCGATTCCGGTCATGGATTGGTAACAATTATAAAGTTAAAACATTATCCGTTTAAATTAATCCCCTTCCCAGCCTCCGCATCCAATATAAACTCTGCATTTAAATGATTTTGCAAAACGGTCGCGGGAAACTCGGAAGTGACCGGGAATGCGAGTGCGCGGGCAATTACCGGCGCTTTGGCAGCTCCGGCGCCTATTAATATCGCTGTTTTTGATTCGAGAATGTGACGGATTCCTACTGTGATTCCTTTTGTTAAAGTAGTTGGCTTTTGGAAATATTTCTGTCCTACTTCCGCAGTCAGCGGGTCCAGCTCGGAAATGTGTGCGTAGGTATCCCAGGGAGTGCCCGGTTCGTTCAATGCCAAATGTCCATTCATGCCGATTCCAAGTACGATCAGGTCCAGCCCGCCAAGGCTTTCCACGATTTTGTTGACCCGCACGCATTCCGCTTCCGGATCAATCGCCTTTCCGTCGAAGAAAACGATCTGGTTTTCACGAAAGCCGATCGGTTTCAGAAAATCCCTGTCCAGCAGATCGCGGCAGCTTCCATCGTCGTCGGCGCCCATTCCGATCCATTCATCCAGACCAATATAAACGCATTGAGAAAAATCAACTAATCCTTTCTGATTTGCTGCGGCGAGCGCCCGAAACATACCCAGCGGTGTACTCCCGGAAGGCAGGCAAATCACGGCATTCGGTTTTTTGGAAAGCAGCGTGATCACCCGGTCGGCGGCGGCGCTGCTCATCGTATTGTAGTCTGGATAAATGCTGATTTTGGGCACCATAGTGTTCTAATCTTGATTTTTAAAGCATTCCAATCTAAACATTCTTTTCAAAGTGGTGAACATTTATCTTTAAAAAACACTAAAAACTAGCCTTCCAAACCTAACTTTACCTTTCAATCGACAATTCATTTTTCATTACTTCTCAAAATAAAATGGAATACCGTATAGAAAAAGATACCATGGGCGAAGTGCAGGTTCCTGCTCATGTGTACTGGGGTGCCCAGACGCAACGCTCTATCCAGAACTTCCCGATCGCGCAGGATATCAATAAAATGCCGAAAGAAATTATCAAGGCATTTGCGTATCTGAAAAAAGCTGCCGCGATTACTAACTATGAAGCCGGCATTCTGGATCAGGCAAAAAGTGATTTGATCGGACAGGTTTGTGATGAGATATTGACAGAGCAGCTTGATGATCAATTCCCGCTGGTTGTGTGGCAAACCGGCTCTGGTACGCAGTCGAATATGAACTGTAACGAGGTGATTGCTTATCGCGGCCACGTATTGCAGGGAGGCGACCTGGCTGATAAAACGAAATTTTTGCACCCGAATGATGATGTAAACAAGTCGCAATCGTCCAACGATACCTACCCGACTGCAATGCACATTGCAGCTTATAAAATACTGGTAGATGTTACAATTCCGGGCATTACCAAGCTGCGCGATACATTGAAAGCAAAATCCGAGGCATTCAGGAATGTTGTAAAAATTGGCCGCACCCACTTTATGGATGCGACGCCACTGACTTTGGGACAGGAATTTTCGGGATATGCTTCCCAGCTCGACCACGGTCTGCGCGCGATTTACAATACACTCGCGCACCTTTCTGAGCTCGCATTGGGCGGAACTGCGGTTGGTACCGGAATTAATACACCAGAAGGATATTCTGAAAATGTCGCGAAACATATTGCTTCCCTGACAGGATTACCTTTTATCACGGCTGAAAATAAGTTTGAAGCATTAGCGGCACACGACGCGATTGTGGAAGCGCACGGGGCACTGAAAACGGTGGCGGTAAGTCTGATGAAAATCGGAAATGATATTCGCATGCTTTCTTCGGGCCCGCGCTCGGGAATTGGCGAGATACACATTCCTGACAACGAACCGGGAAGCTCTATCATGCCGGGTAAAGTGAATCCGACGCAATGCGAGGCGATGACAATGGTGGCGGCGCAGGTAATGGGAAATGATGTGGCGATCGGTATCGGCGGCTCAAACGGACATTTTGAACTGAACGTTTTCAAACCCCTGATGGCTTACAACTTCCTGCATTCGGCAAGGTTGATCGGCGATGTTTGTGTTTCATTCAATGATAATTGCGCAGTGGGAATCGAGCCGCTGCACGAGAATATCAAAAAGCACGTGAACAACTCGCTGATGCTGGTGACTGCATTGAATACAAAGATTGGTTACTATAAAGCTGCTGAGATTGCGCAAACTGCTCACAAAAATGGTTCTACGCTGAAAGAAACGGCCGTTTCACTGGGTTACCTCACACCGGAAGAGTTCGATGCCTGGGTGAAGCCAGAAGAAATGGTAGGCGACAACAAGTAGTTTTTTTCTCTTTTTATATACAAATGCTCCGTGATACCATTTCGGGGCATTTGTTTTTTTGACGGAAAAATGGGTATCAAAAACGAACTGCTGGCTGACGAAAAACAATCGAGAATCGCTGCGATGCGCATTGCTGATCACGCCTGTTCGTCGCAGGAAACATTTGAAGAATTGCTCAAGTGCTTCATTTCAGGAGACTACCGCCTCGCCCAGCGCGCAGCTCACAGTCTGACTTTCGCCGCGCAAAAAGAGCCGGAGCTCATCAAACCTTATATTGGTATTTTGGTAAAACAACTCGGTCGCGACGACGTGCACGATGCCATTTTGAGGAACAGCGCACGGATCCTGGAAGACGTAATTGTTCCCGAAGAATACCACGGCGAGCTGATCGATACCGTATTCAAACACGTCCGTAACACGCAGACAGCCATTGCGATACGGGCCTTTTGCCTCACAATCCTGTATAATCTTACGCTGATTTATCCCGAGCTTAAAAACGAGCTGAGATATGAGATCCGGGAGCGGATAGATTATGAAGGTCCCGCGTTCATTTCCAGGGCCAGGAAGATTTTGGCACGTATTTAGAGCGACATTTTGCTGACATATTCGGGGAAATCATTTTACCTTGCTTTTTCAAACTCTATAAAGACAATGATCATTTATTGCCACTCCATGCTGGACAATGCATTAAGGGACAAGCTTACCGAAACTTTGTCGCAGCACGTTATCAATTACCGTACAGAAGACACCAGCGAGGAAGAAGCACGTGCCTACTTTGCCAAAGCCGATTACATTCTCGGCAATCCGCCCGGAGACTGGTTCAATAATGCACCGGAAAATCTAAAATTCTGGCAGCTGGACTCGGCTGGTTTTGATCAGTACGCTTCCATTCCTTTGCGCGACAATGTAAAAGTAGCCAATATGGGCGACTGGTTTGCCCGCCCGTGTGCCGAAAGTATCGTAGGCGGCGTACTCGCACTTTATCGTGGGCTGGATACATTGACTTTATTAAAACAAAAATCAGAATGGGTAGGGAGCAAGCTGCGGACCGACCTGAAATTATTGTACATGCAAAACACGATCGTACTGGGCGCAGGAACGATCGGTCAGGCGGTGAATGCGATTCTGAAAGGATTGGGATGCACCACGCACATGCTGGCCCGCACTTCACCGGATGCCGATATACACAGCCGTGAAGAATTGCTCGACGCACTGCCTAATGCTGACCTGGTTATCAATACGTTACCTGGAACAGCTACTCATTTTGTAAATGCTGAGTTCTTTTCTAAAATGAAAAAAGGAAGTGTTTATGCGAGTGTGGGAAGAGGAAGTACGACGGATGAAAAGGCGCTGCTGGAAGTTCTGAGTTCGGGACAGCTGGACGGTGCGGTCCTGGATGTGACCGAAATTGAACCGCTGCCGGAAGACAGCCCGCTCTGGAAACTGGACAATGTAATATTGACCCAGCATACCGGCGGAGGTCACAGAAACGAACATATGGGCAAAGTAGATTTGTTCCTGAATAATATTTTGGCAGTTGAAGCAAATAGCAGCCCGGCCAATGAAGTGAACCTGTTGAAAGGTTATTGATTAATTACAAAACAAAAATGGCAGCCACGGATTCAAGTTTAATAGCATCGATCAAAGAGAAATACATTGAAAAATTTGGAAGCGACCACGATTTCCAGGTATTCCGCTCTCCCGGGCGCATCAACCTGATCGGCGAGCATACGGATTATAACAATGGTTTTGTGTTGCCCGCCAGTGTCGATAAGGCGGTTTATTTCGCAATCTCGTCCCGGGACGACAATCAGGTAAAGCTGTACGCGGCCGATCTTGACGAAACCTATTCCTTTTCGCTGGACGATCTTTCCAAACCGGAAAGTTCCTGGCCACATTACCAGCTCGGGATCGTGGAACAGATTCAGAAACGCGGCTTGGAGATCTCCGGATTTCAGGCTGCGTTTGGTGGAAATGTACCTGTTGGAGCGGGACTATCCTCTTCTGCTGCTTTGGAATGCTGTTTGTTATTTGCTTTAAATGACATTTTCGGACTTGGTCTCGGTCGGCTGGATATCGTTAAAATGTCACAAAAGGCTGAAAACGAATATGTAGGTGTGCAATGCGGCATTATGGACCAGTTTGCTTCTGCTTTTGGCGTGAGCGAATCGGTGATGCGCCTCGACTGCCGGTCGCTGGATATGGAATATTTTCCTTTTCCGATGGATGAATATATGATCGTACTCTGCGACACGAGCGTGAAACATTCGCTGGCGAGCTCGGAATACAATACCCGGCGGCTGGAATGTGAACAGGGAGTGGAGATATTAAAAAAATATGATCCTGCAATTCAAAGTTTGCGCGACGCTTCACCCGAGCTGGTTGAAGCCCACAAAGACGAACTTGGCGACGTAGTTTACCGCCGCTGCAAATTCATTACCGAAGAAATCCAACGTGTACTGGATGCCTGCGATCTGCTTGTTCAGGGCAATTTGCCTGCTTTTGGAGCAAAAATGTATGAAACCCACGATGGTCTGCAACATGAATATGAAGTAAGCTGCCCCGAGCTGGATTTTCTTGTTTTAAAAACAAGAGAAAACGCCGACGTAGTGGGTTCGCGCATGATGGGAGGCGGTTTTGGCGGATGTACCATTAATTTGGTAAAGAAAAATGGAGTTGATGCCTTTGAAGAAGAAATGATACTTGCTTACAAAAAGGAATATGATATTGACCTTCCCTGTTACCGGGTGAAAATTACCGACGGTACTGGAGAAGTTTTGTGATCTAAACCTGCGTGAAACAATTGTCGCAAACTGCTAACCTTTATTTATGAAAAAACTACCACTTGTACTCACAGCTCTGATCGGTCTCACGATTTTCGGATGCTCTCAAACCAAGAATGAAGAAAAAATGATCAGCACAATTTCCAAAGAAGCATTCGGCGAACTCCCCGACGGACAGAAAGCAGACCTTTACACCCTCACCAATAGTAACGGGATGACCGTCAACATTACCAACTACGGCGGTATCATCACCAAACTGACTGCGCCGGATAAAAAAGGAGAATGGACGGATGTGGTGCTGGGCTTTGATTCGCTGCAACCTTATGTGAGCGGCCACCCGTTTTTTGGTGCGCTGGTAGGCCGATACGGTAACCGGATTGCAAAGGGTAAGTTCACGCTGAACGGGCAGGATTATAAACTGGCGATCAACAACGGCCCGAATGCATTGCACGGCGGTATCAAAGGTTTTGATAAAGTGATCTGGAAAGCGACCGAGGTGAAGGAAGATTCGGTTGTAGGATTGCAGCTGGAATATGTCAGCAAAGATATGGAGGAAGGTTACCCTGGTACTTTGACTGTAAAAGTGACTTACACCCTTAATAACGATAATGCATTGACTATCAATTACAATGCTACCACAGACAAAGCCACAGTTGTGAACCTTACCAACCACTCCTACTTCAATCTGACTGGCTTAAAAAGGGACATTTTAGATCATGAAGTTTCGATTATGTCTGACAGCATTGTGCCGGTCGACGCGAATTTGATCCCTACGGGCAAGCTGCGCGCTGTGGAAGGAACGCCATTTGATTTCAGGAAACCTACAAAAATCAATGCGGGTATTAATAAAATTGATGACGAGCAGATCAAGAACGGCGGCGGTTATGACCATTGCTGGGTTCTTAAAAGAACAGAACCTGGCTTAATGCTTTTTGCTACGGTGAAAGATCCTGAGAGCGGGCGTTTTATGGAAGTATTCACGACCGAGCCGGCGGTTCAATTTTACACAGGTAACTTTTTGGATGGCAGCCTGAAAGGCAAAAACGCAACCTTTGCCAAACGTTTCGGACTTTGCCTGGAAACCGAGCATTACCCTGACTCACCCAATCAGCCACAGTTTCCATCGACTGTCCTAAACCCGGGAGATACTTATGAAACAACAACGAAATATCGCTTTTCAGCGAAATAAGTAGCAGACTCGACATTCCTCATTACATGATCCAGGGCGAAGACTGGTCGCGCAAGCGGCCGATCTTCGCCTATGTTCGTTTTTGCAACTTTTTAGCTAATTTCGATATGCCGACCGTACTATACATTAATGGTTTTCGGTTCTTTTTCTATATGAACGAGCACGAACCGATTCATATTCATGTTGAAAAAGGAGCATGTAATGCGAGGATAATTTTAGTACCAACGATCATTATTTCTTACAATCATGGATTCAAGAAGAAAGAAATAAGGAGCATCTTGGACATAATCGTCTGTAACTATGGAAACATCATTCAAGCCTGGCATGATACCTTCGATAAGTGATGAGCTTCAAGCTTTTTTGAACGGAGCGAATGACGAAGAGGTCGTTGAAATTGCAGATGATCTGGATCGTTTTATTCAAGAAAAAGGGCTGGAAATCCGGCACTTCGGATTCGCCAGGGACGTTGATCTGGCGCTATTCATACTAAGTGATGCAAAAGTTATAACCAGGCCATTGTCTTCTTTTCCTTATCTGAAAAAAGCAATAGACTGGGATTTGGACCAATATACTGTATCTGAAACCGGCATTCACTGGCCAAACCTGGATGCTGACATCAGCCTCAGAGGGCTGCTGCAAGAAGAAAAGATTTTAATCAAATAATTGACTTATAAGTACTAATACCAATGCTAACCAGAACAGTCAAAATCAGCAATGTTACTAACTTGTCCGACGCGCGTTATTGTGCGGGAATGGGGGTGGAAATGCTGGGTTTTTCTATCGACGAAGATTCTCCAAATTACATTTCTCCAAAGAAATTCGAGGATATCTGTTCCTGGCTGGCTGGCGTAACCCTCGTAGCTGAAACGGCGCAATCCAGCGCGGAGGCTATTCTGTTACAATTGCAGCAATACCCTGTGCACGCTGTCCAGGTGGAAGACCCGGGATTGCTGGGCTACCTGAAAAGTGAACTTGCATTGCCTCTCATTCTGCGCATCAGCGTCGATCAATATGAAGCCGACGAGATCCAGTCGCTGCTGAACCGGTACGAAGACGCCGCGACGCATTTCCTTTTAGAAAGTGATCAGGACGCCGAATTGTCACTGAACTGGCTGCAAACACTACCTTCTCTCGCCAAAGAACATCCGCTTCTGGTCGGCTTCGGACTTGATACCGATCGCGCCATCATCGCATTGAACAATCTGCCCGAAAATATCGGCATTGTATTGAGAGGCAGCGAAGAAATCCGTCCCGGGTACAAGGATTTCGGAAGTATGATGGACATTTTGGAAGCATTAGAAGAACAATAGCCCCGCATAACTCCCCTAATTTTTCGTTTTCACCGAAATTATCCGCTTAACACGCCGTTTTACCGATAATAATTTTCCGGTTTACAGTATCTTGTATTACCTACTACCTTTGAATACAAATAAACGCTGAACTAATCATGGAAAAGAAATTGCATCGCATACCCGAACAGGCAGTTTTTGGCGGAGTAGCATCCGGAATTGCTCAATATCTTCAAATTGATGTTGTCATAGTCCGTGTGTTATTCGTGGTGCTGCTGCTGCTGCCTATTCCTCCAAGCTTTGGCTGGACAGGTATTCTGTATATTATTCTCTGGGCTGTATTGCCAACAGGGCCTGCTGTGGATGTTTATCCGGTAAACGGAGATCCTTCCAAACCGTCGGAACCGTTTTTTGACAAGAAGAGCTCGGATCAGACTGTGATGATCCTCGGCGGGGTACTGGTCGTTTTTGGTGCGGTGATGCTGCTGGACGATTTTCCGATCTGGTACGAATTCAAAAGGTATTTCTGGCCGATCGTTTTCATAGCAATAGGTGCATTTCTGATCCTGCGCCAGCGTGACAAAAACCAGGAAAACAATACGACGGTGTACCCTACCACACCTCCGCCGGCCGATCCGATAACTCCGGTCACACCTGAGCCTGATCCGCAGCCTTACACACCTTTTACACCTGTGACCACCACGCCGGAAACAAATTTCCCGGAAGATCCAGAAAGTCCGAAAAAAGATGACGAAGACGACAATCCGGTGATCAAGGTAAACTAGATATTTAAGTTAAATCTAAGTAAATCAACACTTTAATATATTTTAGCCATGAACTTTAAGAACATTTTTTGGGGCGTAATCCTGATCATTACAGGCTCGCTATTCCTGGTCGAAGAACTGACCGCATTCGATTTCGGACGCTTCTTCTGGCCGATCATCCTGATCACAACCGGTGGCTTGCTGCTGCTTCGCAATTTCCTGCATACTGATTCTTCTAACAGATCAAATATCTAATTTATGAAAACCAACAGAGGCCTGGTGTGGGGTGGCGTGCTGATCATTTTTGGGATGATCTGGCTGCTCCGAAACCTGAATCTTGTCAACATTAACTGGGATGAAGTGCTTCCCTACTGGCCTGTCTTGCTGATACTTGCAGGTGCATTGCTACTCGCAGGTGGACGGGAACGCGGCTCGGCAGTAGGTGGCTTGGTTGCTTTGCTGATCACGCTGGCGGTATTCGGAGGGATTGTCAACAGAACGCATCGCGCTTTCGATAACCGGAATAACAACTGGAATTTTGGTTGGGATGATTACGATAATGACAATCATAATGACGACGAAGATCTGGGTTATCACGACGGGGATAATGGTCACGATGGTGAAAAGTCAGATGAAGAAAAGGATGCTGACTATGAGCGAGAGCACAGATCGGGCAGCGGCCGACCGATCAATGGCAGCTACAAATATGAAATGGAGGATTTTATTCAAAAAGCAAACTTCAACCTCGAAGGTGGCGCCGGCTCTTTCAAACTGGAAGGCAATACCACCAAGCTTTTTGAGGCCAGCACAAAAAGTACGATCGTCGGTTTCCTGTCAAATACTTCGGTTAACAGGCTCGACAAATCTGCTACCGTTAACTTGAAAATGGAAGAAGGAAATGTCAAGATCAAGAATGGCGAGATTTCCAACCAGGCTAAAATTCAGCTGAATGACAAACCGGTATGGAGCATTGACCTCGGCATCGGAGCTGGAAAAGGCGATTTCGATTTCAGTGATTATAAAGTTGAAAAGCTGAAAGTAAGTACCGGAGTAGCCGATATGGATATTAAAATGGGCGATAAGCTGGCTTCTTCGCAGATTGATATTGAGGCGGGCGTAGCGTCGGTTACCATTGATATCCCAAGATCAGTCGGATGTGAATTGCGGATTGACGGCGCATTGAATGCAAAAAATATCGACGGGCTGGACAAAGTCGGCAGCGGCTTGTATCGCTCACAAGGTTATGAAAGCGCTGAAAAGAAGATCATTATCGACTTTGAAGGCGGGTTAACGAGCATTAATATCAACAGATACTAGTACCCGTCACAATTTTAACCCTATTAATGAGGGTTCATACAAATGAATATCTTTGCAGCTTTTCGCAAGGGTATTCATTTTTTATGTTTGATACAATCAACAAAACTATATTGCTGTTGCTGCTTTCAACGAGTGTTTTTGCACAGAAACAGGAGCTTCCGAAAGCAGAGCAAAGTATGATCGCGCAGGGACTTGTGAATATCCGCAATGTTGATCCCGGTATATTGGTTGAGCTGAAATATTCTACAACCGATAATTTTCTCAAAAAAGACATTTACGCAGACCTTGACCGCGCTTACCTCCAACCCGAAATGGCAAAGCGGCTGGCGAAGGCAAATGCGCTGTTGGCGAAATTGAAACCAGCCTATAAGCTGCTTGTTTACGACGCCGCCCGCCCTAATTCCGCTCAATATGCGTTGTGGGATGCATTAGATGATCTTAAAATTCCCGCAGGCAAAAAAACCATGTACGTGGCCGACCCAAAGATCGGTTCCAATCACAATTTCGGTTGCGCAGTAGACCTGACAGTCGCGGACGAAAACGGGAAACCATTGGATATGGGCACTAAATTCGACTTTTTCGGGCCGCTGGCTTACCCACGATCAGAGCAGGAAATGCTGCAAAAAGGAAAGCTGACGATCAAACAGATTGAAAATCGTCAGCTTCTCAGAAAAGTAATGGTTCAGGCCGGATTTCGTGCGAATACGACCGAATGGTGGCATTTTGATGGTATGTCGAAAAGCCAGGCAAGGGCCAGATATGGCATGATCAAGTAGCTTACTCAGCCCTGAGCGTACTGCCGCCGGATAGTTTTTTATCAATCGCCGGGTTGCCCTTGTAGCGCACAGCACTGGCGCCGCTCGCATCCACTTTTAGCAATTTTGAAACACTTACCTCCGCCTGGCTCGCGCCCGACACGTTAAGTTCCGACTCTTCTACCGGCAGGTCAAATGCATGCAATTGTGAAGCTCCGGATATATCCCCGTCCAGAAATTTGCTGCGTCCGAAGAGTTTGAGCCGCGACGCGCCGGCAAGTTCAAAGTCCATTTCCCTGGCTGATCCGTCAAATTCGCAGCGTGACGCGCCCGAAAGTTCGATATTCAGGGAAGGCAGGTTTTCAAAACCGAGCAGTTTTGCATTCACTGCACCGGAGAAATTTACTTCCTCAACATCCGGCATGACGATTTCAATATCCATACGCTTGCGATTATTACGCCAGCCATCGTAGCGGGCTACCAGCTTTCCGTCATGAACGAAAATGTCAAGATCATCCAGATCATTCATTTCACCTGTGGCAGAAACCGAGAATCCAGGCCCGGAAACGACCTTTACCTGGAACGCGTCACCCATTTCCAGCTCATCGAAATTTTTGAGATCATACGTTTCCGTATGCGTTCCACGCGGCGGAATGTTGTCATCGGACTCGACGTAAACGCAGGATTGCAGACAAACAAATGAGAACAGAACTGAGGAAATAACTTTTTTCATGGCTAACAAATAGTAAATATGGATGTGGAATAATTGCTTGAGAGCAGGTTAATGCCCCTTTTTACAAAAGACAACTGCTCCCTGCAATCCCCCTATTCAAGAATATTTTTTCTCTAAATAGGGGTAACGGCGGCGTAGATTGTCGTAGAAAAAAGGAATTTAAGCTTGACTTCGACCGCTCAAACATATCCTCAGCCGCTAATCGAAAGAGATTTTCTATTTTTGACCGAAAATCAAAAACAGAAATCTGTGCAACCTTCCGACCCAGATATTGTTGCTGCGATCAGGCGGGGCGATGAAGAGGCCTTCGAAAAGACTTTTCGTCTGTATTACCCCCGGCTTTGTAATTATGCCGCCTCGCTGCTCAAAGATGATGAGGAAGCAGAAGAGGTTGTGCAAACCGTTTTCCTGACGATCTGGGAGAAAAGGGAAGATCTTGAAATCACGCTGTCCCTCAAATCTTACTTGTACCGGGCGGTCCATAATCACTGTCTTAACCGTTTCAAACACGCTTCTGTGCGCGAAGTACACCGGGAACATACCCTGTATTTTTCAAGCGGATCCTACGATTCTGTTACCGAAGTAATCCATGCGAATGAGTTGGAAGAGCGGATTGAAAAAGCAGTAAGTACCCTTCCCGAACAATGCCAGAAAGCATTCAGGATGAGTCGCTTCGAAGAATTGAAATACCAGGAAATCGCAGATCAGTTAGGGATTTCTATTAAAACCGTTGAAAATCAGATAGGGAAAGCACTTAAAATTTTACGCCTTGAACTGGCGGATTATCTGCCTTCCATGCTTTGGCCGGTTTATTTATTTGTTGAACAGTTAATCGCGTCTTTGTCATGAGCCAGTTTCACGAAAATATATCGGAAGAGCTGCTGGCACGTTACTTGGCAGAAACCGCAACGGAGGAAGAAAGAAATATCGTCGACAACTGGCGGGCAATATCCCTTGAAAACGAGCAGGAACTTGCCGCCTATCGCTTCATTTGGATGCATTCGGCTTCTATTCCGCAAAGGAAAGAAGTGAATACGGATCTGGCCTGGAATAAGGTAAAAAAGAAAATGGAGGCAAGCGCAGCGACAGTTCCGCCTGTATCCCGGGAGCCGCGCCGCATTGATTTTGACCAAAGACCTGCAAGCAAAAAATTCCCCGTAACGATCTGGGCGGCGGCAGTGGTGGCGCTGCTGGTAATGGCATTCGGGTGGTTTTATATTAATCAAAAACAATCCGCCCCACTCACCGTCGCGACTACCAATAATACCAAAGAGCAGCTTTTGCCCGACGGTACCAAAGTTTTTTTGAACTACAACTCTGCAATCACTTATCCCGAGGATTTCAAGGGCGACCTGCGGACAGTTTCCCTGCAAGGTGAAGCGTTTTTTGATGTGACGCCGGATAAGGAACATCCTTTTGTAATCAATGCAAATGGTACTGAAATCCGCGTTTTAGGCACGTCGTTTAATGTAAAAGCTTACGAGAAAGCGCCGGTGCGGGTAGATGTAGCTACTGGAAAAGTGCTGGTAAGTAATGCTTCCAAAAAGGTAGAACTGATGAAAGGCCAGAGTGCAGAAGTTTTGTCGGACACGATCAAAAGCTTGCAGGCCAATATGAATGTGATGGGCTACCGCACGCAGGTATTTGATTTCACGGCGACCAACCTGAACGAAGTAATAGCCACGATCCGGGACGGTTACCACGTGGATGTGAGGCTTACCAACCAGCAGATCGCGCAATGCAGGTTGACGATCAAGTTCGAAAAGGAACCACTTGATGCGACGCTGGCAGTAATCGCCGAAACGCTGAATCTCGATCTTAGAAAAGAAGGAAAAGTATATTGGCTGGATGGAGATGGTTGTCAGTAAATATCATATTCAGCTACTGACGAGCAGGATATATTCCTTACCAATCATTTTGCTGCTATTTACGCTGACTTTTAGTAATTCAGTTTCCGCGCAGGATCTTTTGGAAAAACGCATTTCGATCCGGGTCAATAATCAGCCCCTGGACGAAACTTTGCAGCAGATCGCCGAGCTGGGCAATTTCAGCTTTTCGTACAGCCCGGATATGATCGACATCAAATCGCGGGTTAGCATAAATGCTTCCGGCGAGCGCATAAGGGACATTTTGAACGCGCTTTTCAAAAATAAAGTAACATTCAAAGAGCGCCGGAAATATATTATCCTGCAAAAAAACGATGAGCCCGAGAAGCCGAAAGAGCCGGAGGAATTTAATCTGAACGGCTATATTATAGACAATCGCACGGGCAATAAACTGGCCAATGCGAGTATCTACGAGTCGGTCACACTCGCCTCCGCGGTCAGTAATCAATATGGTTATTACAAAATCCGGTTGCCCGCTTCTCCCGGCGTGATCCGGCTGGAAGTCAGGAAAGAGGAATATGTGGGCAAGAGTATTTCCATTACCAGCAAGCAGGATACTTATCTGCAAATCAAGCTAAACCCGGACACGCTCCGGCCCATTTCACCCAAATCCCAGACATTCATCAGCGTACGCGAGGATTCGCTGCATCATAAAATAGCGATTCCCAAAACGCAGGTTACTCAAAATGAGGTTATTCCAGATACATTACCAGTCCACGACGCCGAAGATCGCGTGATCGGAAGGGAATATGAGCGATTTGTAAAAACATACCAAAAAGTCCAGAACAGCTTCGTGAATGCATTCGCCTCCGCCAAGCAGGCTGTGCACACACGAAATATTGCCGACACACTGTACCGACCTTTTCAGGCGTCGGTTTTACCGTTTCTGGGCACTAACCACGAGCTAAGCGGGAATATCGTAAATGATTATTCCATCAACTTTATTGCTGGTTATTCTCTGGGAGTCAACAAGTTGGAGATCGGCAGTTTTTTCAATGTGGTCCGGGGAAATGTAAAGGGGTTTCAGCTGGCGGGTATCAGTAATATCGTCGGCAGAAATGTAAGCGGTTTTCAATATGCCAATTTCCTCAACCTGACACTCGGTAATTTTCATGGATTTCAGGGTACAAATGTGATTAACTACACAGGCGGGAATTTTGCTGGTTTTCAGCTGGCGGGTGTGGGCAATGTGGTGGTCGGGACTTTGAGAGGTTACCAACTGTCGTTGAGTTACAATTATGCCAATACAGTGCGCTCGGGCCACCAGATCGGGATTGTCAATTACGCTGACTCCTCGGCGACGGTGCCTTTCGGTCTATTCAGTTACGTGCGCCGCAACGGTTACAGGCGCTACGAATTTGCGACGGACGAGTTCAGCTATTTTAGTACTGCATTCAAAACGGGTGTCAGCCGGTTTTATAACATTTTCACGTTGAGCTTCAATGGAACAGCAGCAGACAAGCCGCTGGGAAGTTTGGGTTATGGCTTCGGAACAGCTCAGTCGCTTGGTAAAGGCTGGGCCGCAAATGCGGATCTGACAGGCAGCGTCGTGTTTTTTAAAGATCAGAAGATAGAAGAGATTGATACCGGCGTATTTAGACTATCAGTGTCTATTGAAAAAAAGCTGGCTAACAAATTTGCACTTTTCGCCGGCCCTGCTGTAAGCTTGCTCACCTCCGCGACCCCAAATGTCTTGAAAACAACAGACAAAAAGGGAATACAGCCGATTTGGCTGGGAACGAATGCCGGGCCGGCCCAGCAGGTTTACCAATGGCTGGGCTTTCAGGCCGGTATTCGTTTTTGCAATTAGAATCCAATACGCTTTCTTCCGTTCTGCACCGGGTTACCTTCAAAATACGCCCTCAGTTCTTCCAGTTCCCGCTCAAAACCGCCCGAAAGTATCGGGAACCGGCACCACGATCTTGGATCAAGGTTCAGATCATCAAGATGGAAAGAAGGTGCGTAACGTTCGCGCTTCCACTGGTTCCGGCTCCATAACTTGAAAAACCGCTCAGTCCAGGCAAGTATTTGCTCATCGGCATACAAGCCTTTGTAACGCACATGCAGATTTCTGTACGATTCCAGCGGAGATTTTTTGTCCCGGATCGCCAGCCTTTCCAGCTCATTCAAAAATTCATAAGGCATTAAATCGGCCTCGTCGGTTTGTGTCTGGGCGAGTGGGCGCAATTCGGCAGTCGGTTGCAGGCTATTTACTTTTTTCAGGCCTTCAATTTTAATATGCTTGCCTTTTACTTCACAGCCGGCCGTTTCGAGCCAACGCAACCATTGCCGCAGATAAAATTTATCAATACCTGCCAGCGGACTAATGCTCCCCGCCGTGTCTCCATCCATGGTCGCGTACCCTACCGCAGCTTCCGAGCGATTGGATGTGGAAAGTAACAGGTGATTTGATAAATTAGTAAGTAACCAGACACCCGGGGCACGGACCCGCGCCTGGATATTTTGCAGTGCGATATCATCCTGCTCCCAGGTAAGCTTCCGACCTATCTGTTCTTCGATCAGCCCCTTATAAGTTTCTACCAGTCCATTGATATTGATATTATAGAAAGTAGAACCAATGGATTCTGCCAGCGATTGAGCCGATTCCAGCGTGTCAGAAGAACTGTTTTCTGTTCCCTGGTAAATGTTATGGATCAATGCTTTTGCCAAATCTTCTTCCGTCTCGGCCGATTGTATCTCTTTGATGTAAGACAGCTTTTCCTTTAACCTGTCCATACCAATACTTTCATCGGCCAGCCGGATCATCAACCCGCAAAGTGCAGTACAGGCGCAGGAATCAGCACCTCCCGAAAGTGAGATCGTGAAACCGTTCGAGCGGCTTTTTCTCAGGTAATCAAAAAGAGCCAGACAAACTGCACGCGCAAATTCCTCTTCCTTTAATGCGCCTCCTTTTTCAAAAGGCTCAATTTCAGGCACCTGCGGTAATACAGGCTCAATATCCGGAAAATCGTAACGCGCCGGAACACGCCAGGTTTTATCCTTGATTGCCACCGTGATCTTGCTCTGTACCTGACTTAATTTCGTGTAATCGGTATCAATTACTGCCGTCGTGATCAGGAAATCTTCGTAGCTGAAACGCTGGCTCGAAGCGAGTAGCTCCCCGTTGGAAGCGATCATCGCGTCGCCGTCATAAATCGCGCGGCCGGCTTCGTTACCCAGTAGGTTTGTATAAATATAGCTGCAAGAAAACGTCCTGGAAGCGTCTACTACCAGCTTTTCACGCGTCATAAATTTATGGAATGCGAAGTGGCTGGCGCTTGGATTTAGTATAATATCAACGCCGCGCTCATAATGCCTGCGGGCAGGCCGGTTGGATACCCAGCCATCTTCACAAATCTCAAATGCAACTTTCACCCCGTTCGAACCGCCTTGGATCGGGCCGGTACTGAGGTCGAAGATCACGTCTCCGATCGGGTAGAACATCTGGTTTATCTCAATGCTTTCAATATGGCCTGGCTGCCAGGGACGAAACCAGCGCGCTTCATAGTGTATACCGTTATTTGCCAGATTT
The DNA here is from genome assembly GCF_021390335.1 of Dyadobacter sp. CY343. Lineage (GTDB taxonomy): Bacteria > Bacteroidota > Bacteroidia > Cytophagales > Spirosomataceae > Dyadobacter. The sequence goes on from NZ_JAJUXK010000004.1 coordinate 615,157, forward strand.
TGCTTGCAATAAAAACCGGCGATCTGCTTATTCGAGATCAAACAGGCCGCATTATAAATACTGTTATTGTGTCTTAGCGGAAGTCCCACGGCCACGATCATTCCCGAGGTTTCCTGCACAATTTCCAGCAGGCATTTTTCGGCCTGAACCATCAGATCGGGCGCGAAAAAATAATCGTCGCAATTGTAGCCGGTGATACACAATTCGGGCAGACAAAGCAGGCTCACCTGCTGTTTCCGGCCTTCGCGAATCGCCCCGATGATGTTGCGCGTATTGGATTCCCACGCCATCGGCGTTTGGTTAACTGTTCCGGAAGCTACTTTGATTAGTGGCATGAAGACTTATTCTGTTGAAGGACGTTTTTGACTCTCCCTAAAAACTACATGCCGGCAACTTAATAAAATTTGCCTTTTCGTACCGGTAAAGTTTTTCCCTTATTTTTGTCAACATATAAATTAACCAACAGATTCCTCTTGCAATTCCCCTCCTTCATCGCCAAACGCATCCGTCACAACGAAGCAGGGTCGTTTTCTGCAACAGTTTCCAGGATTGGCGTCGCCAGTATCGCGATCGGGATTTCCGTAGGGATCATCGCCTTCGCCGTGCTGCTCGGTTTCAAACAAACCATTCAGGAGAAGATCTTTCTTTTTGGTGCGCACATTAATATAACCTCCTATTCGCAGGGCAATTCGTACGAGGAAGGCCCGATGTCCGTTCCAAATCCTGTTTCGATTGCATTACCGCAAATTCCGGAAATCAAACGGTGGCAGACTGTCGCGCATAAGTCGGGGATATTGAAAACGCCGGAGGAAATTAAAGGGGTGATTTTGAAAGGTGTAGGTAAAGATTATGACTGGCAAACGTTTAAAAGCAGCCTGAAAGAAGGAAAGCTGATCGGTCACACCGACTCGTCTTCTATCAAATACGGTTACTCTTCGGAAATTCTGATCAGCCGGAAAATTGCCGCCGAGCTCCGTTTGAAAATTGGCGACGATGTGATTATGTACTCTTTGCAAAATCCGCCCCGACCACGCAAGCTGACGATATGCGGCATTTACGATACCCAAATGGAGGAGTTTGATAACAACCTGATCATCGGCGACCTGGGTCTGGTGCAGCGGCTCAATGGTTGGGGAAAAGATTCGGTAGGTACTTATGAGATCTATTTAAAAGATTTCCGCGACCTCGACCGGGTTGCGAATCAGCTCAGAACGATACTTCCGCCGGGGATATTCCTGCAAAAAGTAACCAGCACTTATCCGCAGATCTTCGACTGGCTGATACTCTTAGACCGGAATACAGCCGTTTTTCTTACACTGATATTGTTCGTCGCCTGCTTCAATATGATCTCCATTTTGCTGGTCATGATCATGGAACGGACACCTTTGATCGGGCTTTTGAAAACATTGGGAAGCCCGAATGGTCAGATCCGCAGGGTATTTTTCAGTGTGGGATTGTATATGGTGAGACTGGGATTGATCATTGGAAATATTACCGGCTTACTACTTTGCTGGCTGCAATATCAATTCAAACTGATCTCGCTCGATCCTGTAAATTATTACATGGACACCGTGCCCATCGTTTTCGACTGGCCCATTTTTCTTGCAGTCAATATTGCTACGGTAGTAATATCAGCCTTAATCTTGCTGATACCTACACTGATCATCACCAAAATACAGCCTATTAAAGCATTATTATTCAAGAAGTAACAATCAGGGAAGCAGCTTGGAAAGCAAACGGAAGTCTGCTGTGAAATCCGTAATCGCCATTGTTTTGACCCTATTAAAATCTTTCGCCAGCGGGTTCAAAATGTAGTTCCTTTCTGAGGGGACAATTGCAGAAGGAACTGAGAACCCTATCACCGACGCGTCGCTCAAAACCTGCTCTCCGATCCATTGCGAATAGGAAACGTCGTCTGGCCAGGATTCTTTCAGCAATTTTTCGTCGGCATGAAAAATAAGGTCACTGTTGTCCGGTAGTTCGAGGCGCAGCAATGCGATCCGCTGCATATTTTCCTGGTGATTGGCATGGACAAATTTTTCCAGCAAAGCGAGTGAAATGTGCGCACTGGTGTAAATACAAGCCTTTCCGACCGGATTCCACCTGCCGCCGAAAAGCTTCGCGCCGGTGCCTGTGAGATCGTTAATATACTGTTTCGCTGCCAGCCGGTACACGATCATATATAAACCCCGTGTTCGATCCTTCCCAGTTCATTAGCGATTAGCTTCACGCCCCAGAAGGATTTTAGTGTGCTAAAATCCTGCATTTCTCCCAGTACCAGGCGGGGCTTCCGAAGCCATTCTTCCAATACTTTTGGAGAAGGGAATATCTGTAAACCAAGATTGGCCATATTTTCGAGCTGGTAAAGATGCTCAGCATACAAGCCTTCAAAAGGCTTGCTGTCCTTCATATATCGCTGCAATGTCCTGTCACTGATATGTAAAATATCCGCCCATTCGAGCTGGGTAAATGGCAGCTTTTCAGCGAGTTTCTGAAACTGACTAATCGAAAACCCTTGCCTGGTCCGGTGCGCCAGGTACAGTACTTCCGGCTCGGCCGCAATTCGCAGCGGCGTACCTTCATCGAGCTTATCATAAGATATCTTTCTCATAATCCGAATATTGTCACACCAATGTACGACTTTTTTCGTGACTACCAAATCACTCCCTGCAAATATTCAGCTCCCTTCAACAGCGTATCATCATTTTTCGCAAAACAGAACCTTAGCGTCTTGTAGTCAACCGTTTGACTGTAAAATGCAGATACTGGGATAGACGCTACTTTGAACCCCCTTGTCAACCGCTCGGCAAGAGCTACGTCGTTTTCATCAGATAAATTCTGATAAGAGAGATTTTGAAAAAAGGTACCTTCCGAAGGTTTTGTTATAAATCCAATACCTTCAACAGCTTTCAAAAACAGGTCTCTTTTCTGTTGGTAAAAATCGGATAACCTTAAATAATGCTCAGGTTCCGAAAGGTATTCTGCCACTGCAAACTGAAATGGAGTTACCACACTGAAAACCAAAAACTGGTGGATTTTACGAAATTCCGCCGTTAATGCAGCTGGTGCCAGGCAATAGCCTAATTTCCAGCCGGTAGTGTGAAATGTTTTACCAAAAGAACCACATAAAAAAGTACGCGAAGCAAGGGAAGGAATTGAAGCCGCAGAAACGTGGGCACGGTCGTCGAAAATAATATGCTCGTAAACCTCGTCGCTAATCACGTACAAGTTGTGCGCCTCGGCCAGGCCCGCCAAGCTTTGTATATCGCTCGCTGTGAATACATTACCAGTAGGATTGTGCGGCGTATTGACCAATATTGCGACCGTTTTCTCAGTGATTTTAGACGCTACCATCTGCCAGTCAATTGAATCATATTGCGGATCCAGCGTGACGAATACCGGAATTCCGCCACTCAGCTCGATCGCGGGAACGTAACTATCATACGCAGGTTCAAAAACGATCACCTCATCGCCGGGATTGACGACCGTCGTGATCGCCACATACAAAGCTTCGGTAGCGCCGCTGGTGATCGTAATTTCTGTTTCAGGATGATATTCCCTGCCGGTCAACTCAAGCGCTTTCTTAGCAATAGCCTCACGCAGAGGCATTACGCCCGCCATCGGCGCATATTGGTTTTTCCCCGACCTGATATATTTATCAACTAATCGCTGTAAATCGGGTGAGCAGTCGAACTCGGGGAAACCCTGCGACAGGTTCAGCGCGCGGTGCTCCTCGGCGAGCTTGGACATTCTGGTAAAAATCGTCGTACCTATATGGGGCAGTTTGGATTTCAGCCCGGAAGTGAAATGCATCGTATCGTATTTTGGAGTGAAGTTTCGGCTGGTAATCTAGACTTTATTTGTCCAAATCAATAAAACCGGAGGTGAAATGCCTACGTTCGAGTGGTGATTTTGAAAGTTCCTCTGCCACAAATTCCGGATAAATGCGATTGGATTCCAGCTCTTCCACATCAATCCACTTGAATAGCAGCTCGTCCTGCCCCTCCGCACCGACGAAATCGGATTGATCGGTCAGGCCATGAATTTCCATCAGGTAATAAAACCCGAGCTCGTGGTATTTTTTTCCATTGTAAACAAAGAAATTCTCAGAAATCCAGATCAGCTCGCCGACTGCAACTTCCAGTCCGGTTTCCTCTTGCATTTCGCGCGCGAGGGTATCATTTGAAAATTCGAAAATCTCCGCTCTTCCGCCCGGCAGGCTCCAAAATTTGTCAGAGGGAGTTTTGTGCAAAAGTAACTTTCCATTCAAAACGGCAACTCCCGCAACGCGGTAATTAAACAGGGCGTCGCCGACAGGTAGACTGATCATATTCTTTTTGATTGATACAAAAAGCGAATTTACGAATGCCCGGAAGACTGACGGATAATCAGCGAAGTTTTAAGAGAGCGGATTTCGAATTCGGCGTTTTTCTGCGGATGTTCGATCAGCCGGATCAGCAGTTCCACTGCCTGCTGCCCCATATCCATCGCAGGCTGGACAACGGCCGTCAGCGGTGGATTCAGCAGGTCTGCAACACCAATATTGGTGAAACCTACGATCGCAATTTCATCGGGAATCCTGATCTTTTTTTGTTGTAAAACCGCCATACAGCCCGTAGTGAGCTTATCGCTTGCTGTAAAAATAGCATCTGGCGGCTCGGGCAGGCTTAGCATTTCCTGAATAGCCGCCTCATTTTCACTCACGATCTTGCCGCCGTAGTGGCAATATTTTACATAAGATTCATCAAAAGGAAGTTGATGATCCTCCAAAGCCTGCTTGTATCCAGCCAAACGCTCGGTCGTATTTGACAAATAAATCGGGCTGGTTAAATGCGCAATGCGTTTTCGGCCCGAGTGGATCAAATGCTTCGTCGCCTCGTAAGCTCCGGCAAAATTATCGGCTACCACTTTATGCGTTTCAATTTCCTTGGGTACCCGATCCAGAAAGACGATCGGTAACCCTCTTTCCATCAGATCCTGAAAGTGAAAAAGATCGGTGGTCAAACTTGCCAGTGAAACGAGCAAACCGTCCACTTTTCTTGAAACCAGGTAATTGGTATTGGCAACTTCCCGCTCGTAAGAATCGTGACTTTGAAATATAACTACATGATAGCCAAGATTATACGCAATGGATTCAATACCATTTATGAGTTGTGAAAAAAAATGGTTTGCGATTTCCGGAATGATTACGCCGATCGATTTACTCTTGCTATCCTTCAAACTCAACGCGATCGGATTGGGCCGGTAGTTCATTCGCTCCGCATATTCCATGACCAGCTTCTTGGTCTCCGGATTGATCTCATAACTGTTACGCAGCGCGCGCGAAACGGTTGAAGTGGACAAATTCAGCGCTTTTGCAATATCCTTGATTGTAATTGCTTCCAAAAGAAAATTGGTTTATTCCAACTTAAGAATAGACCGGAGAAATCAAATTTCCGATCCGTTTCAAGTAAAATCACTATTGAATTATAAATAGAGGGTAAGTTCAGGATTTATCCTGTCAACTGGCAACGTTCCCGATAACGATTGCACAAAAAAAGACAATTCAGTATTTGATATTTCTAATTATTCGGTCTAAACTCGTTCAGGTGCAGTCATAGTAGAACAGACGTTAAATTTAGCCCTTACCCCGAAAAAGACAAATCAATTTTCTCAACCAGGCGGACCAAAGACACTGCATCCGTTCCGGCGCAACAATGCAAATACCATGAACTATCTTTTTCGCGAGAAGTTGCGGCAGCTCAAAAATCACCCTGGCGTGACGGTTCCGCAGGATTCGGTTTTTCAACTGCCCGAAAAAGTACTTCAATTTGGCACCGGCGCTTTTCTGCGCGGGCTTGCTGATTTTTTTATAGATAAAGCCAACAGGGAAGGCGTTTTTAATGGCCGGATCGTCGTGGTCAAATCCACCGACAAAGGCGATTTAAAAGCATTTGACCGACAAAATAATCTTTACACACTTTGCACTCGTGGGATTGTGAACGGGAATGTGGAAGAGGAAAATATCATTTCGTCCGCGATCAGCCGCGTTATTTATGCCAAATCACAATGGTCGCTTGTGCTCGATCTGGCGCGCAATCCTGCAATTGGTATCGTGATCTCAAATACTACTGAAACGGGCATTCAACTCGTTCAGGACGATATTTACCAGTGGCCGCCGGTATCTTTTCCGGGCAAGCTGCTGGCGTTTTTATATGCGCGTTATGTCGCATTTTCGGGAAGTACGGAGGCCGGCGTGGTGATTATCCCGACCGAGCTGATCACGGACAATGGAAAAAAACTGGAATCGATCGTACTCGAACTGGCCCACCGGAACGGACTGGAACCGGCATTTATCGACTGGATCGAACAACACAATGATTTTTGCAATTCACTGGTAGACAGAATAGTACCAGGAAAGCCGGAGGAAAGTTTGCATAAAAAGCTGGAAGAAGAGCTGGGTTACAAAGACGAGCTGCTTATCACCGCCGAGCATTACCACCTTTGGGCGATTGAAGGGGATGAAAATATTCGCAAGAAAATTCCTTTTTACGGGATTGATGAAGGTTTGTTGATCGAGCCGGATATTGAACTGTACAGGGAGCTAAAACTGCGTTTACTCAATGGCGCGCATACATTAGGAAGCGGGCTGGCGCATTTGTGCGGGTTTAGTACGGTCGTTGAAGCGATGTCAGATGCGGATTTCTCTACATTCATTGCAAACCTGATGCGCACCGAAATTGCGCCTGCAATCCCCTATCCTGTGCCCCAAGAAATGGCGGCGAATTTCAGCCGGCAAGTATTGGAGCGTTTTAAAAATCCCTACATCCAGCATAAATGGCTGAATATCACACAGAATTATTCAGCAAAAATCCACGCGCGGGTAGCTCCAACTTTTCTGAACTACGAAAAACAGGAAGCAAGTTTTCCGGAATATGCCACCTTTGGTTATGCGGCTTACATCTATTATATGAAGCCCGCGCGCCGGGACGGAGATCAGTATTTTGGCTTGGCAAATGGCGAATATTATTTGATCCGGGATGAAAAAGCGGCTTTTTTCCATCAAAAATGGCAAATGTCGTCTCTCGAAGATATGGTAAGGATGATACTGAAAGACGCTTCTATCTGGGGCAAAGACCTGAGCAAGGCAGAGTCGCTTATCACAGGAATTGTCGGACATTTACATTCAATAAAACAAAACGGCGCCATGGAAACGCTGAAAATGTTCTTGGCGGAAATGGAGTATGCCTGATAAAAATTAATGCCATGAAAAAGTCACTTTTACTATTTGCTTGTTTGCTGCTGATCAACCTTTCGGTCTCCGCTCAATCCTCGGATGAAGAAAACATTGCGTCGCAGGTTGAAAGACTGCGGGTTGCATTGCTGGATGCCAAAGAAGAAGATCTGACAAAACTCACTTCCCCGGCCCTATCCTACGGCCACTCTAACGGTTTAATGGAAGACAAAAAGGCTTTCTTACTTGCGCTCACCAGCGGCGAATCCAACTTCACAAAAATCGACCTTAGCGAACAAACCGTCTCTGTATCAGGAGATGTAGCCATGGTGCGGCACAAATTGAAAGGCGAAACACACAACAAAGGCAAAGAACCCGCGCCGATCAGTCTCGGCGTTCTTTTGATTTGGCAAAAAGTAAAAGGAGATTGGCTGCTGCTGGGCAGGCAGGCGTTTCGGCTTCCGTAAACGTATTTTTAATTACGGCATATCCAATGCATATAAATGCACTGGATATGCCGTAATTAGTTATGCTAGTTCAGATTTTGCTCGGCGAAATAGCGCATTGCATCCCGCATAAATACTGCAAATTCAGGATTTGGCTGCCCGTCAATCAGCGTGTAGCGTTGGTCGTCTACATAAAGCTGCCCCAGACCCGCATAAGCTTCGGCTTGCCGATCGGCTAATCTGGTTGATCCCCAAAAACGCCTTATTATCGCGTAATGTTTCGCGATTTCGGTTTGTACCAGTTTACCCTGGGGATTTTCATGACTTAATGCCGCAAGTCGCTCTGTTAGCTGCCTGGATTCTTCCATTAAGTCGGCAATTTCAGCCTTACTTAATTTACCGAGTTCTTTTTCCGCATTTTCAACAACCTCAGGACCCCATTTTTCTGCGGCTTCTTTTCGGTAAGCTTCCGCCTTCTCGCGGGGCAAGCCTGCATATAACTCTTCGTGATTCATCATAGCTCCATTTTTTAAATTAACGATTGTTTTTTCAACCGTAACAAGCAAATTAGCGATCCGCTCTTCCCTGACCTTCAATGCAGATTTGTGACTTTCAAGCGCTTGAAGTAAGTCGAAATCAGGATCATTAAGAATTTGCAGAATCTCCTGCAATGCAAAATCCAGTTCTTTATAAAACAGGATCTGCTGCAACCGCAGAAGCTCTTTCTCTCCATACATCCTGTACCTGGCCTCGGTACGCACAGAAGGCTTCAAAAGTCCCATCCGATCGTACAAATGCAGCGTGCGCACACTGACACCAGCAAGCCGGGCGAGTTTTTTGACTGAATAAAGGATCATCTTACCTGTTTGAATGATTGACATCACAAACATAAGGTATGACCTAAGGTTAGAGTCAAGTAGAATTTTAGTTTTTTAATGCGAAGGCCGATTCGGAGCGGGGGCCGATGCGTGGTATTTTTTTTGGATGATTGCGGCGTATTTGTCCAGCAGTTCCAGTACGCGGGTCTGTGACTTGGAGCGGACCACCAGCCCGACGTGGTAAGGCTCTTCCATTCGCCACACAATTTCAGGGTCATCGAAAACGGACATATTCGGCCATTCCTGGCGGGCCAGCGAGATAATGATGCCGGAATATTCCTTTCGAACGGGCGGCAACTTGTAATTGTCTCCTTTTGCCTCCGCAGTCTCCATTTTGGCCCATTCTTTCCAAAGATTGATACCGGAAGATGCTTCGACCATTTCCGATAAATTCGCCCCGCCAACCCGTGAGGAAGTTTCCAGAAAGTAGTATTTACCGTCGTCGTGGCAGCGGATTACCTCAGTATGCGACGCACTGTGTTTTAAACCGAAAGCTTTCAAAAGATCAATAGCCAGCGTTTCCAAAGCGTGTTCTTCGGAAGAATCAAACGTAACGGTAACCGAGCGAAAAATGCCGCCGCCGTGCGCTACCTCGAAAGGCGGCGCGAGGTATTTGCTGTTCCAGGAGAATATAACCCTCCCATTGTAGGAGATCGAATCTACATGGTAAACGTCGCCTGGTTTGAATTGCTCAACCAGATAGGAATGCCTTTTATCGCCCAGCTCGTGGATCGTTTCCCAGAGCTGATCGGCTGTTTCGAGTTTCTTAATCCCCGTCGCAGAAGCCTCAGAACGCGGTTTGATCATCCATGGTCCCGGATATTTCTCGATAAACCGGTTAATATCATCGTCATTGAAAAGGGAAGAAAACCCGGGCACTAATATCCCCGATTCGGCAGCTTTGGTGCGCATCGCAAGCTTGTCCCGGAAATAACGGCCGGTAGTTTGCCCCATGCCGGGTATCCTGAAATATTCGCGAATATGCGCCGCTTTTTCCACGTCGAAATCGTCCAGCGCGACTACCCGGTCGATCATCCGGGTCCTCATTACGTAAGCCAGACCAGTGATGATCTCGGACATATTATAAGTCCCGTCCTCGCCTTCTTCGATGTAAAAAAACTCATCTACCGCCTCTCTGACCCACGGTTTGTTTTCAAGCTTTTTGGCCGTAATCAGAAATACTTTGTTACCGGCTTCCTTACAGGCTTTGAGAAAATCGTTGCCTTTGAAATAGGTTGATATGCAAAGAAATGTAAGCGTCCTGGCCATAAAAAACTTTTTTTGGTAGAAAGTAGTATTGGTAAATCTAGCAAAAAGAAGCAATTGAGCAAGTAAAGCCAGGATTAAATTTCAGGTAATTTTGGCTAAAATATCGCTCCGCAGATCCTATTCGCGGATTGGTAAAGTCGACAAAAATTGCCTCAACAATCGGATCCCGTAGGCAGTACCGGCACGGCCCGGCGCAAATTCGGTGTCACCAAAAGCAGTACCTGCAATGTCCAGATGTGCCCAAGCCTGGTGCGAATCGGTGAATACTTCCAGGAACTTGGCAGCGACAATAGCGCCCGCCAGCGGCTTGCCGTGGTAGTTTTTCACATCGGCAATATCCGAATTGATCTCCTCCTTATATTCATCCCAAACCGGCAGCCGCCACACACGCTCGCCGGTCGCATCTCCTGATCTGGCAATATCTGCCGCCAGCTGATCATTAGGTGTAAAAAGCCCCGCCGCCTCGTAGCCCAGCGTTTGGATCACACTGCCCGTCAATGTGGCGAGGTCGATGATAATATCCGGGTTAAAGTTGCGCACGGCATAGCTCAGACCGTCGGCCAGGATCAATCTGCCTTCTGCATCGGTATCTATTACTTCAATGGTTTTGCCTGAATACGAACCGATTACATCACCCGGTTTCATCGCCGCTCCATCCACGCTATTTTCAGTAGACGGAATCACTCCGATAATACGCACGGGTAATTTCAGCTGAGCGGCCAGTTCCACTATTCCCAAAACGGCCCCCGCGCCGCCCATATCACTTTTCATCAAATGCATATTGGCCGAGCTCTTAATAGAAATCCCGCCTGTATCGAATGTAACTCCCTTGCCTACCAGCGCGACGGTTTGGGTATAGTTTTCAGGGGTATATTCGGAGATGATCATCACTGGCGGCGCTTCGCTGCCTTTGCTAACAGCCAGCAGCGCGTGCATTCCCAGTTTTTCCAATTTTGATTTATCCAAAACTGTTACCTGATAACCGTTTTCTGAACCCGATTTTTTCGCCCACTCCGCAAGCGTTTCAGGCGTTTTGTAGTTTCCAGGCGCATTCATCAGATCCATGATCCGCATTTGCACCACCGCCGTTTTTTGTCCCAGCGCAATCGCCGGGCCGACTGCCGCGCCTTCCTCGGTCAGGATACGTAACGTTCCACTTTCGAAAAAACTGCTCAGCGGCTTCGGCTCGGATTTGTAGAGTTGCAGATTATATCCACCCAACATAATCCCATTTACCGCATTCTCGACCCACTCAGGGCTTTTCCCGCGCGCATCTAAGGTGATCTGATCCGGCCAGCGATCTTTTCGTTTAAAAAAAAGCGAGCGGAACAATTTGATCATCGCCGGCACTTTCGGCTCTTTTCCAAGTCCTACCCAAAGTTGTCTGGAAGAAAACCACCACATTTCGCCCTTCTCAGCCTTGAACATCGATTGGTTCTCCGGTTCGGAACCCTGTTCAAACGTCTTTATAATAAGTACCTCGTCGGTCGCGTGGAATGTCTGTTCTATTTGCATAACCTATGTTTTTGTACCTGTCAAGCTGAGCGAAGCCGAAGCCGCCGGGCAGCTTCGGCTCCCCTCAGCTTGACAATTAATCTAATTTTCCTATAAAGGTTGGTGTTCTCCGGTCAACGCGCCCTGTCAAGTTGAGCGAAGCCGAAGCCGCCGGACAGCTTCGGCTACGCTCAGCTTGACAATTAATCTAATTTTCCTATAAAGGTTGGTATTCTCTGGTCAACGCGCCCTGTCGAGCTGAGCGAAGCCGAAGCTTAGTCCATTCCCCCTCTCCGCGTTGGCTTTCTCTGCTCCGGCCACGTGCCTGGTACGCCTTTCGAATCCAGGGGCATTACGATCCGCTCGCGGGAAGTTTTCGCAGGATCTTCACTCGCCTGATACGCCATTATTGCAGCCAGGATCGCATTGCTGCGCACATCGTCAAACACGATCTTGTCGTAAGTATCGCGGTTGGTGTGCCAGGTGTAGGTTCCATAAGACCAGCCCAGCGAACTTAGTGAGAATGCCGGCGCGCCCGCTGCTACGAACGAAGCGAAGTCGGAGCCGCCACCGCCCGGTGCGCCGGGAAACCTTGTATCGATCGGCGCCTTGATATTTTCAGGCACCTTGGAAAGCCAGCGGCCGAGGTAATCGTATGCATTCACAAAACCTTGTCCCTGCAAACTTACCACGCGGCCAGTTCCATTGTCCTGATTGAAAAGTGCCTGGATATTCTGCACAATTTCCGGGTGATCCTCTACGAATGCACGCGAACCGTTCAAACCCTGCTCTTCACTTCCCCAATGTCCAACCAGGATCGTACGTTTTGGATTTGGATATACTTTCTTCAGAATGCGCATTGCTTCCATCATCACGATCGTGCCCGTTCCGTTATCGGTTGCGCCGGTACCGCCGTCCCACGAATCAAAGTGAGCGGACAATATCACGTATTCATTCGGTTTCTCGGTGCCTTTGATCTCGCCGATTGTATTGAAAGTCTGCGCCACGCCGGTTTCTTTTGCATCGGCGCGCACGCTGATTTTTGGCGTGTGGCCTGATTCCGCCAAACGATACAGCAGTCCGTAATCTTCGAGCGAAATGTCAACAGTAGGCACCTTTTTAGTGTAAGCGCCAAATATCTTATTTGCCCCAAAACCCTTTGACCAATAGCTCATTACAATACCCGCAGCTCCTGCTTTTTCCAGCGCCACAGGCAAAGTGCGACCATTATAGCCGGTTTTTTTTACACGATTAGCCCAGGCTTCCGTCTGCGCATCACGGTCTTTTTTCATTTTTTCGATTGATTCTTTTGTACCGAATTCCTCCCAGTTGTAATCCGGGCGGCCGGTTGGCTGGTTCATGCTGATCATCACAAACTTACCTTTCGCAGTAGGCAACCATTTTTGAAATGCAACTGAATCGGCCAGATCGGGCAGGATAATCACATCCGCAGTAACCGTTTTGCCGCCGGTACCTGGGCTCCACGCGAGCTGCATTCCTTCCAGCGATTTCACGCGGGGCGCTACCATATCAATATGCGAAATGCCGCGTTCCCAGCCGCGCCACTCGCCCCACTTTTCATTTTTTGCCATGATATTCCAGCCTTTGTATTTGGCGACCGCCCATTCGTGCGCCTGCTGCATTTGCGGCGAACCTACCAGCCGCGGCCCGATCACGTCCATCAACTCGTGCGCCAGCTTTTCCAGCTGTGAATTTTCAGTAGCTTCTTTTACGATATTTTCAACAACCGGATCTTTTTGACCAAAACTTACTGATAGCTGAAAGCAAAATATCAGGGTAAATAACAGGGAAACTTTTTTCATGGAATAAATGGATTAAACAACGTTTCTTTAAACTAATGTATAAAATACCGCCGACGCTTTGATAATGGTCTTGAAAAATTATAAATCGATATACTAATTCTGTTATCCGGCCAGAATCCACTGATTTTCGTGCAATGCTCAAGAAATTTCCCGCATTCATTTTTTTTGCAAACTACTTCGTCGGGATACTTGCGGTTGCATTATCAATTGAAACGCTGGCTCAGCTGCACTTGCCGCTTAATTCAATTCCCTATTACCTGCTGATTTTCAGCGCCACGGTATTTTATTATACGATCGCCTATTCCAGTCCGCCGGGCCTCGAAACTTCCCCAAACCCCCGCACGGAATGGTACCGGACCCACCATCGGTTTGTCCGGTATAGCCAGTATTTCCTCTTCGCACTCTGCCTGATAATTGCCACGTGGTTTTCGATAAATGATTTCTCCGGAATTGTCGCGCTGCCATTATATTGGTGGCTGATGATGCTGGCGATATGTGCCGCAGCAGTTTTGTACTACGGGCTGCTGCCCAAGTCTGTCATTTCTTTTAACCTGAGGAATACGGGCTGGTTAAAAGCATTTGTTATCGGCTTTGTCTGGGCGGGTTTTGTGAATGTTTTTCCGGTTGCAATGCTAAAAATTGACGGCGGGATTGTCGTTCATGAGCCGGCATTTATGTTTTGGTTATTTATTAAAAATTGGATGGTCATGTCTGCGAACGCAATTATGTTCGATATGAAAGATTATGAGGACGATGCGAATATCCAGCTGAAAACCTTTGCGGTCGCGATGGGGCTTCGGAATACGATCTTTTATGTATTGGTACCGCTCCTTTCGGTCGGCCTGCTTTCGTTTCTGACACTGGCTTATTTCGCAGATTTCAGCCCGGTCACGGTCATTTTCAATCTTATCCCTTTTGTCTCTTACCTGATCGTCGCATTCACCCTGCAAAAACCTAAAAGCGTACTTTTTTATCTGATCGTGATTGACGGATTGCTTCTGGTAAAAGCCATTTGCGGTATCCTGGGAAGTTTTTTTACAGACACTATTTACTAGGAAACAATGAAAAACAACTACGACCGCGTGGCCTGGTTTTACGATTTTCTGGGAGGTATCATTTTTCAGGGTGCATTAATGCGTTCGCAACAATCGCTGATCAGCTTCATTCATGCACCGGCGCGCGTGCTGATCGTGGGCGGCGGTACCGGACGAATTTTAGAAGAAATTGCCAAATTACAGCCAGGCGGATTGACGATCGTGTACGTGGAGATATCTGAGAAAATGCTCGAAAAGTCCCGGAAGCGCGACTGCGGCAACAATAAGGTTACTTTTTTATTAATGCCTATTGATTACTACAATACCGAAGAAGAATTCGATGTGGTCCTGACCCCGTTTCTTTTTGATAATTTTAGTCAGGAAAGAGCTGCGCAGATATTCAGGATCCTTGATAAGCTGCTGGTTTCGAAGGGAATCTGGCTGTTCGCCGATTTCAGGCTGGAAAACAAAAAACCGGCAGACTGGCGCAACCGGCTTCTCAAATCGATGTACGCTTTTTTCAATATCTTTCTAAAAATAGAAGCAAAAAACCTGCCGGATACAGCTAGTTTGTTCAAAAAAGCTGGCTACCGACAGGTATTTCTCGAATTTCACTTCAACCGGTTTATCTATTCACTGGTCTTGGAAAAGCCTTAAATCAATGCAGCCCGCCGTCTTCCGAAAATAAACCGCTCGTTAAAAACGATGATGGAAACCAGGATAAGCGAATAACCGATAATTTGAATGGAGTTGATTTGTTCATGGAAGTAAAACAGCGCGATCGCGAAGTTCATGAGCGGATTAATGTAAAGCAATATCCCCATCGTCGACGAAGTAACTCCCTGCAATGCGTACAAATTCATATAAAGCGGGATGATCGTGAAGAGCAGGGCGATCACAAAAATCAATGCGTAAAAGGAAAGTTCAGTAGGAACTCCCTCACTGTAAACCGGATAAAACGGTAGCAGGATCAACGCAGAAAAGAGGATCTGCACCGTAAGTACCAGAAATTTATCCAAACCCATATTCTTCCGCTGACTTACCAGGTAGAATGCATAGGAAGCCGCTACGATCATACTGTATGCAATATCGGCTATGTTATTAAAAGACAACAACATACAACTGAAAACACTTATTGCAACCGCTGTCCACTGCCACTTGCTGAGCTTTTCATGCAATACAAAATACGCGATTACGGTCGTCATGATCGGGCAAACCAGGTAGGCGAAAGACGCGGCTTTGATACTGATGTGGTTCATCACGTAAATAAAGAAGAACCAGTTGGCAGTGAGCAGGATACCTCCGGACAATGTTAGTAAAATGGCCTTATTCCGCTGCTTTGCGGGCATTGCTTTCAGCAACTTCACATTTTCCCTCAAAACCCGCTTCCTGAAAAACAGACAGATCACCGACATGATCACGGCGCAGAGAAATACCCTGTAAAACAAAATATCGAGCGAAGCGTAGGCAGATAGCGGTTTGAGTGCCAGACTGAAAAACCCCCAGATCATGAATGAAATGAATGCGGCGAGGTAATATTTTGAAAATTTCATGCTATTGAAGTCACTTGGATAGTCAACCAACAGTAAAAGATCGGTGCAGGTTTCGCTTCGGTCGAAATTTGCAGGCTGCATTTGGGAGACTTAGTGACCGGCGTTTTCTGCGGGTTGTACTAAAAAACGCGTTTCGCTGGAACCTAAGAAGGTACATTTGCCTTCATTAATGTAAGTATTTATAAAAAAACAGTATGAATTTTTCCGATATCAGGCTGATCGCTACCGACATGGACGGTACGCTTTTGAACTCAAAACACGAAGTACACGAATCCTTTTACCCCGTTTTCCAGAAAATAAAAGACCACGGAATCGTATTCGTCGCAGCGAGCGGCCGCCAGTATTTCAATCTCACCAAAGCACTTGACCGGATTAAAGACCAGGTAATTTTCGCCGCCGAAAATGGCAGTTATGTGGTTTTCCAGGATGAAGAAATTCATATTCAGCCCATTGACCAGGATATTGTGCGCGAACTGATCACGATCGGCAGGACTATCCCGAATACCTACCCTATTATCTGTGGAAAAAAGAAAGCATATGTGGAAAGCGACGAGCCTGAGTTTATCAACCACTTAAAACTCTATTTTGAGAGATATGAAGTGGTGGAAGATCTGCTTGCGATCAAAGATGACAAATTCCTCAAATTCACACTCTGCGACCTGGCTGGCTCAGAAGTGAACAGTTATCCGCATTATAAAAGATTTGAAGACGATTTACAGGTGAAAATTTCCGGGCCGATCTGGCTGGATATTTCAGATAAAAAGGCCAACAAAGGCCGCGCGATGGAGGTTTTACAGGAAAAATTCAATGTAACGCCCGAGCAAACGATGGTTTTCGGTGATTATCTGAACGACCTGGAAATGCTGGAAAAGGCACATTATTCCTACGCAATGGCGAATGCGCACCCGGATATCAAAAAAATAGCCCGTTTCATCGCCAAAAGCAACGATGAAAACGGGGTAATTGAGGTTCTTTCCGAATTAACGGATTAATTCTCTTCGGTATATTTCTTGAAAATAGAAGTCGCGGTGTGACCTCCGAAACCGAAAGTATTGTTCAGCGCGTAGTTAATCGTCTGGTTCACCGAGTCTCCAAGAATGATATTCAATCCTTCGGGCACGTTTTCGTCCAGGTTTTGGGTATTGATTGTTCCCGGAATGATATCATTTTTGACAGCCAGTGCACAGACAATGCTTTCAATCGCACCAGCAGCACCGAGTAAGTGGCCGGTCATCGATTTTGTAGCGCTGATCGCCACGGTATGGTCGCCGAAAACGGACTTGATCGCATTCAGCTCGCTCATATCGCCCAGGCCAGTCGAAGTGGCGTGCGCATTCACGTAATCGATCTTGTCAGGCGTGATACCCGCTTCTTTCAACGCTTTTCTCATACCCAAAGCTGCGCCCATTCCATCGGGAGGAGTGCCGGTAAGGTGATAAGCATCGGCCGCCATTCCGCCACCAACAATTTCGGCGTAGATTTTCGCTCCTCTTGCTACTGCAAAGTCATAATCTTCCAGGATCAGTGCTCCTGCGCCTTCGCCCATCACGAATCCGTCACGCGTTTTATCAAATGGCCGGGAAGCTGTTGCCGGATCGTCGTTTCTTTTGGAAAGTGCCTGTGCTGCACCGAAACCGCCCAGTGCGGAATAGATAATAGCAGCCTCGGAGCCTCCTGCAACCATTATTTTCGCCTTTCCCATTCTGATTGTATCGAATGCTGCGATCAATGCAGTATTTGAAGACGCACAGGCTGACACAGTGCAATAGTTGGGACCGTGCAGTTTGTGGCGGATCGAAATCACACCGGCTGCAATATCCACGATCATCTTAGGGATAAAGAAAGGACTGAAACGGGGCACGCCGTCGGAGGCATGGAATTCCATCAGCTGATCTTCGAAAGTGCCCATACCACCGTTTCCCGTCGCCCAGATCACACCGGCGTCGTAACGGTCGGTAATGTCCATGGTTGCGAAATCCAACCCGGCGTCTTTGATCGCCATATCCGAAGCCGCAATCGCGTATTGGGTATGCAGATCGTATTTTTTCAGTTCTTTCTTGTCGATAAATTCTTCCGGATTGAAGCCGTTGACTTCACATCCGAACTGCGTCTTAAACTTCGATACGTCCTTCTTAGTAATGGTCGCAGCACCGCTTTTACCATTCACGATATTTTCCCAGAATTCGTCGACCGAATTCCCCAGGGGAGAAATGACTCCCATTCCTGTAACAACAACTCTTTTCATAAAAATCTTTAACGGTTTCTCAGACTCCGGAAGCAATTAGTCAACTTCCTCAGTCACTGTATCTTTAAACATAGTCGCCACCAGCTTCTGCACCTGCGGACCGACGATCAGTATCGCGGGTATCACCACGAGGTAGGCCATGCTCCAAGATTTCAGCCAAATCACCAAAAAATTGGCAACAAATCCAATATTTATAGAAATCAAAGTGAAGGAAATTATACCCGTTGTAATTATTCCCATGATCAGTGCAAATGCGATTTTCTGTCTCATTTTTGGTGTGTCTAAATGTCGCTTTCCGGCAGATCAGATCAGAATATAGTCACTCCCGGGTTCATCGCTTTCAATGCCTCAGACGGAGAACTTAAAAACAGCTCGAACAAATGAGCGGTCTGCCCTACCCTCACTTCGAGGGTATTGGTTTCAAAAGCGTTTACCAATTCGTCAGCAACCACTTTGGCCGGAATACCATTTGCACCGCCTATTTCCTGAGAAAAATCCGTGTTAACCAGCGGCGGAACCAATTCAAATACCTGCACCGAGCTGGTTTTGCCGAGCGAAATACGCAGCGACTGGGTATACGAATGCAAAGCCGCCTTGCTCGCGCCGTAAGTCGGGATAATATGGTTCGGAACCAATGCGGCGATACTCGAAACATTCACGATCGCCGCTTCGCCGGCTTTTTTGAGTTGCGGCAATAACGCATTGTTCAGGCGGATGATCGACAAATAATTGGTCAGCATTTCGTCTTCGGCGATCTGCGCCGGATCTTTTCCTTCGTCCAGGTCATAATAAGCCGCTTTCCCGGCATTGTTGATTACCACATTCAGCTGTGGGAATTCGGTTTGAAGTCTGGATACGAGTTGCTCTACATCTGCGGGGTTGGTGACATCGGAGACAATACCTGTCACATTTTTGAGTTTCGCCGCTGCATTGGCCAGCCGGTCTCTGTCTCGACCTGTGATAATTACCTTGTTATTAAGTTCAGAGAAAGCTTTCGCGATCTCAAATCCGATCCCTGCACTTCCGCCTGTGATCAGTATGGTATTTCCTGTTGTTTTCATTTTTGTTTTAAAATTGGTTTTATAAAATCACTTAATATACCGATCGGTATATTTCTGGTCAAAATTTTTTATTCCAAATCGTTAATCATTTTCTGCACAGCCTTCATGATCGCTTTCCTGTAATTCAGCTTACCTGTCACTTTGCCGATCATTATTCCGCCCTCGATCAATGCAATGATCGAGATCGCAGTTTCTTCCGGGTCAATATGACTGCTGAACTCATTATCGACAATCCCTTTTTTGATCAATCCTGAAATAGCGTTTTTCCAGCTTGTGATGGCGTCAGATGCTTTTTCGCGCAACATAGGGTGGGTATCGTCGGCTTCGGTGGACGTATTCAGAATCGGACAGCCGCCTGCCGGGAAAGGGTGATGCAGGAAGTTTTCGTAAATGTCGACGTATACAAGCAATTTTTCCCGGGCCGTAGATTTTTTGTCCATTTCCACACGTACTGCCGAAAACATGCATTTCAGGTTGTGCTCAAATGCCGCCAGTGCAACTTCATCCTTATTCTCAAAATTCCCGTAAATACTGCCTTTTGTAAGACCCGTCGCGCTGATCATATCATTTAACGAAGTGCCGGCATACCCCTTCATATTGAAGATCGGTGCCGTTTTTTCGATGATAAATTGTCGCGTACGTTCTGCCTTGCTCATTTCGTTTTGTATTGACAATGCAAAAATATACCAGTCGGTATATTCTTGCAAATATTCGCAGTTATTTATTTTAGAAGAACAAAAAAAGTGGCCTGATCAATCGACCAGGCCACTTTCTATTTCCATAATTAACTGCTTACTGGGCAGCCACGCGCCAGATCGTACCGCCGCTATCATCGTTTACCAGCATAGA
The DNA here is from genome assembly GCF_021390335.1 of Dyadobacter sp. CY343. Classification (GTDB taxonomy): domain Bacteria; phylum Bacteroidota; class Bacteroidia; order Cytophagales; family Spirosomataceae; genus Dyadobacter. The sequence continues at coordinate 635,022 of NZ_JAJUXK010000004.1, forward strand.
ACCGTCGTCCATCACCGTCACACCCACCGGGCGACCATATACTTTCTTTGCACTCTCGACAAAACCCGTCAGAAAGTCCTCAGGCTTACCGGCAGGTTTCCCATTTTTAAACGGAACAAAAACTACCTTGTATCCCGAGAGCGCCGACCTGTTCCACGAACCGTGCTGGCCTACAAATGCACCATTCTGGTATTTCGTCGGAAACTTGGTCTTATCATAAAAAGCCAAACCCAGCGAAGCAGTATGCGACCCTACCGGAACGTCCGGCACGATCGTTTTTGCTACCAGCCCGGGATTCTCTCCTTTTCTTCTCGGATCTTCATTTTGACCAAAATATGCGTAAGGCCAGCCGTAGAACCCGCCTTCCTTCACACTTGTAATGTAGTCAGGCACGAGGTCATCGCCCAGTTTATCTCTCTCGTTCACCGCAGTCCACAGTGTTTTGCTACCCGGAGCCCAATCCATTCCAACCGGATTTCGAAGTCCGCTTGCATACACCCTTTCGCCACTTCCGTCGGGATTTACTTCCAGGATATTAGCTCGTCGTTTTTCCTCCTCCATCCCGTGATCAGCCACATTACTGGCAGAACCAACTGAAATATAGATTTTGGAACCATCTGCATTTGCAAGCAGATTCCTAGTCCAGTGGTTATTATACCCGCCAGCCGGCAGTTCAACGATCTTCTCGCCTTTGCTGGTAATTTTGGTTTCGCCCGGTTTGTATGGATATCTGTATAGTCCGTCGGTATTAGCGACATAGAAAAAGTTGTTTAACACTAACATTCCCAAGGGCTTATTCAGCTTCTCCATGAAAATTTCGCGCATTTCAGGCTTACCATCCTTGTTCACGTCACGCAATAATGTGATCCTGTCGGCACTTTTCTTGGTCGCAGATTCGGCTACAAAAATGTCTCCGTTCGGCGCAACGTAAGTCCACCTCGGGCTATCCAGCTTGTCGGCAAACTTGGTTACGGTGAACCCTGCGGGCGCGGTGGGCATTTTCCCTTCCGGCCAGCCAGCTTCCTCGGGCCGGTTTTCCGCCGATTCGGTCGCAAACGGAGCTGGTAAAGTGAGTTTGTCAGTCTGAGTTGCGACGGAATCGGGGCCTTGTTGTTGGGCCTCCTCTTTTTCCTTTTCGCTTACCTTGCTGTTACATCCGATTACCGAAAATCCGGCAAGCAGGCACAGTAGGGCGAGTTTGTTGGTGTTCATATTTGGTTTTGGTTAAAAGCAAAAAAGCAGGTCAAAGTCTTTCGACCTCAACCTGCTTTTGCAATAATAATGCCAGTAACCACCGACTATGCTATACTAACCCTCTCTCCTTTAACACAGCCTGCTCATCGCCGGTAATATATGCGAAGATTTTGAGTTCATTTTTTCTGTTTTGTATAAAATAAATCACACTAAACTCCATCGAATTTTCACTACCGTCCTTTTCATAAAAGGATTCCCACCGCACATCGACGAGGTAATGCATCTCGTTCAGTTCCGTAATATCGATCTGCCTGATCTCCATTTTAGTAATCCCGATCGACCGGTAGAATTCGTAACCTTTCGGGACTGCTTCGAGAAACTGCGCGTCATTTTTTCCACCTGAAATACCTACCGGACTGGCTTCCACAAAAAAATCTGCGAAAACTTTGGCTGTATCTTCTGCCACGACTTGTCCCGCCAGCCCTTCTTCAAAACGCTTTTCATACTCCTCGAAAAATGCCTGAATCTGATCATTTATATCTTCCATCGTTCCTGTTCGCTTTGTTGATTGCGGGGTAACGACAAAGAACTATGCCAACATTGGGGGATCAGAATGTCACAGGCACTTCCACGACCGTCTTGTCCCAGCCGAGGAACATCTTTGCTGCTGTGTCAGATGTTTTTTCAAATACAATGGAAAAGTTTTCAATGGGCGCCTCAGCTGATTTTACCGGTACAGTTACGCGCGCTACATCGTTCGCTTCCTTGTACTTATAAGCGCCCCAGTAATCCAAGTCCGAGCTCAGGATCAGTGTCCACTCTTTTGCATTGGGAATGGCAAACAGCGAATAGGTACCAGCTTTCACTTTTTTACCGCCGAATGTGGCATCCTGATAGAATTTGATCTCGGTTGCTTCATCCGCGCCTACCCGCCACACTTTGCCAAAAGGTTCCAGCTTACCGAATACCTCGCGGCCTTTTAGCGCCGGGCGGCTGTATGAGACTTTCACAAGCGCCTTATCGCCGTCTTTCCGGTCGTGGGCAAATCCATCCGGGAAGTAGGCAATATCCCTCGGACTTTTATCTAATCCTTTGAATTTCTGCGCTTGCGACGCAAAGGCAATCATAACCAGCAACAGGGACAGGAAAATGTTCTTTTTCATAAAATGGTTGTTTTTTGGATTAAAATATAAAAATGCGAGCAACTCAGGCTATTGCTTTTCCTTTCAGAACCGGGCGTTGGTCTTTGGTATTGCCTAAGATCGCCAAACTTCTTTTAAACTCGATCTGTATACTATCTCCTTCAAATTTGCATTGAACTGTTTCATAATGCGCCGTTTCAATAAATCGCCAGGTCATTTCAAATGTGCTGTCGTCGATCCAGGCTCCATTACAAGCGATTTTGGTCAGTTTTTCTCCGGGTACGGGTGTTAATACTAATTTGAGCGGCATGGTCGATAAATCTGTCAAGCCTACTTTCCAGTTCCCCAGCCCGTTTACGACCAGGTGTTCTCCTCTATCATCCTGCAACCGGAAGAGGCACCAGCCTTTGTCAAAATCGAAGGATACCTTTTTGATATTCAAGCTATTGTCAGCAATACTAAAACTTTTCTCTTTCAGCTTTGCGGCCGGGTCGGCAGCTGGCTTCCCGGCGGTGAGCGGCAATGCGAGCGTGGTCAGTTTTTTCTGTAACTGCGCCACCTCCTCTTTATCGGAAGGTACGCCGGCGCTTTTGACCGATTTCAATATGTGGTTCCATACGTGATCGAGGATCGCCTGCATATTGCCGGTTTCGCTCGTAATTGCGACTACCATATCTTCTTTCGGCAGCACAATGCAATATTGCCCGTAAGCTCCGTCGCCGCGGTAAGCGCCATTCCGGCACCGCCAAAACTGATAGCCGTAACCTTGCAGCCAGTCATTTTCTTCCTTTGGCCGTGAGCCACCTTTGGATTCGATATGCGAGCGGGTAGCCTCTTCGACCCAAGCCGCGGGAATCAGCTGCTTTCCATTCCACTCGCCCTTTTGAAGGTATAACTGGCCGAACTTGGCAATATCCTCTGTTTTAACCCGCAAACCCCAGCCTCCGGTATTGATACCATTCGGGTCCACTTCCCAGTCCATTCCCTCGATCACCAGCGGATCGAACAATCTTGGTTTCAGATATTCCAAAAGCGTTTGTCCCGTGAGTTTCTGAATAATCGCAGAAAGCATGTAGGTAGCGCCGCTGTTATACACAAAAAAAGTCCCCGGCTCGTGCTCAACCGGCAGCGCCAGAAATGACTTGACCCAGTTCTTGCTATTGGCCCCGCGAACCGATCCCGTCGTATCCTTATCGTGCCCGGTCGACATCGTGAGCAGATCTTTCACCCGCATTGCAGCCAGATTGGCGCTGATCGTAGCGGGTTTATCTTCCGGAAAAAAGGATACTACCTTGTCGTCTACTTTCAATTTTCCCTCCGCCACAGCCAGTCCGATCGCGGTGGATGTGAAGCTTTTACTCAGCGAATAAAGTGTGTGCCGCAACTCGGGATTGTAAGGTGCCCACCACCCTTCGGCCACCACTTTTCCCTGCCGTAATACCATTAAACTGTGCAGGTTCAATTTTTCGGCTTCCACCGCATTTACAAAATCAAGTATTCCTTTGGCGGAGATCCCCTGAGTTTCCGGAGAACTTCTCACCAGCTGACCGTAAGAAGGCGCCGCCGCCCAGGAGGATGCGGGTATTGCACTCAATACGCCCAGTTGCAGGGCCCCAAATCCTAATTGCTGTAAAAACTCCCGGCGATTGTAAGACATATTATAAGGAGAAAAATGTTCGTAATGTGCTGTATCAGGCGAAGGCCAGACGTTTTGACTAATTTGTTTACAGGTAATGGTATCTTTGCCCTCTTTCTAAAAAATCCGATTAACCGGCTGAAAACTTATGTCTTTCGAATCTCTTGGCTTGTCTGAACCATTACTAAAAACCATTGCTGAACAGAATTATACTCAACCTTACCCTATTCAAGAGGCTGCAATTCCTGCTATATTGAAAGGAAATGATGTTTTGGGCATTGCGAAAACGGGTTCGGGAAAGACAGCCAGTTTTGTTTTGCCTATTCTGGAATTGTTTCAAAATAAACCAGCTGCCGCAAACCGGCATATTTCAGCATTGATCCTGGTACCTACAAGAGAGCTCGCGGTTCAGGTAGGTGTTGTTTTTCAGACTTTTGGAGAGAGATTACCGCGCAAGGTTAAAACTATGGCGGTTTACGGGGGCGTTTCTATTAATCCGCAAATGATTGGTCTACAAGGCGTTGAGATATTGGTAGCCACGCCGGGAAGATTACTGGATCTGCTTTCATACAAGGCGCTGAATATATCCCAGACACAGATCCTGGTTCTGGACGAAGCGGACAAAATGCTGAACCTGGGTTTTGCAGAGGAAATGAAGGATATCTTTTTTCTTTTACCCAAAAGCCGCCAAAGCATTCTCTTTTCGGCGACGCTGGGCGATGAAATTGACCAGATCAACAAAACGCAGCTGAAAGATCCGGTGCGTATTGAGATCGAAGAAGAAGAACAGCATATTGATCAGATCAGGCAAACCGCCTATTTCGTCGACCCCGATCGCCGCGGGCCTTTGCTGCGGTACCTGATCAAAACGCAGGAAATGCAGCAGGTGCTGGTATTTGTTTCCGCTACCCGGACTGCTGACAATCTGGTTGAAAAGCTGAACAAAAATGGCATTCAGGCAATGGCGATGCACAGTAAAAAAAGCCAGGGCGCGAGAACCGAGGCTTTGAATAAGTTTAAATCAGGAAAATTGACGGTATTGGTGGCAACCGATCTGGTGGCACGGGGTATTGACATTCAATTTCTGCCTTATGTGATCAATTTTGAGCTGCCGCGCTCGCCCAAGGATTATGTACACAGGATCGGACGGACAGGCAGGGCCGAAGCTTCGGGACAGGCCATTTCGCTGATCTGTCCCGAAGATGTGCACCATTTTAAGATCATCCAGAAAAAAATGGGTAAGCAAGTCGAAATGTTCGAATCTTACGATCTGGAACTGATGGGCTACTAGTTTTTGCCCTTTTTGGCAAGCTCAACAATTTCCTTTTTGCTACCAGACCAGAATGCGATCTTCTGACGGTTGTAAGTATAGGTGACCGCCACCGAATCGCCGAAACTGATAATCGCCGGGTAAGAATATTCATCCTCCTTTTTGCCGGTAGCAATATCCAGTTTATCGGTCCAGTTCTTTCCGTTATCATAAGACATGATCAGCGAAAGCGGCGAGCGCGAGCCCCAGTTTTCGTTATCAGGATTATAGGCAAGTACCAAGGTTCCGTCTGTGAGTTTGGCAAGATCAATGCCGCTGTTCGGGTTCGGCAGATCGGTTTTCTTGATCTCAGACCAAGTTTTGCCATAATCTTTTGAATCGCTGCGTGCAATAACGCCACCGGTTGTACGCACGAGCATATGAACATTGCCGGGTTGAGATTCCCAAAGTGTTGGCTGAATGGCGCCTTTTCCTTTGATCTGCATCGTATCGATCTTGAAATAGGGACTTTCCTTCCAGGTTTTACCTTTGTCCGTACTTCTGTCCACAAATACCTCCCACCGGTTTATTTCATTCGAAGAACCGGCCAGCCAGTCGCCGTTTGAAAGTTCTATCAATTTATTTTTTACCGGACCTCTTCCACCTTTATCCCCTTTTACAAGCTCGTAAGCTTCCGACCAGGTATTCCCATTGTCGGTAGATGTTTTCACCCACGTTTCCCAATGCGCGATCTCTTTGCCCACTTTGAAATACAGGATCACTTTTCCGTCCGCTGTTTTTTGCAGAACGGGATTCCAGTGCGCATCTTCCCTAATCTTGGCAACTTCCACCGGCGTACTCCATTTGCCCGGCCTGCCTTTTGACAACCAGATACCCACATCCGGATTCTTCTCCTCTGTACCTCCAAACCACGCGATCAGGAACTGGCCATCGTCCAGGCGGACCAAAGTCGATGCGTGACATTGCGGGAACGGGCGGTCGTCGCCGAAGACGAATTCCTTACTGGATGCCAGTGAATCGGCCACTTCTTCCTTCGCCGTTTCCGATGTTTTTGAGTTGCAGGAAGTGAGCAATATAGTACCGGCTAAAAGCGACGCTGCCAGACCGGCAAAGAGATTTTTTGTAATACGCATATTATAGTTTAAGGATACGATGTCAGGAAAATACCATCAAATAGAGGAAACGGGCTATTACTTCAACACTTTCTTCAAATCATCCATCACCATTCCCGGCGCCTGCTCTTCGTACAGGATCCTGTAAACAGCGTGGGTTATCGGCAGGTTGACGTGATACAATTTGTTGATCTCGTAAATACTTTTGGTAGCATAATATCCCTCCGCGATCATTTTCATTTCCAGCTGCGCCGCCTTCACACTATATCCGCGTCCGATCATATTGCCAAACAACCTGTTCCGGCTAAATTGGGAATAGGCAGTTACGAGCAGATCACCGAGGTAGGCAGAAGAACTGAGGTTCCGTTCGCGTTTATCAAGCGCAGTAACGAGGTTTCCGATTTCCTGCATCGCATTCGATACAAGTACAGCCTGGAAATTATCACCATAGCCCAAACCGTGCGTGATACCGCAGGCCAGCGCAATGATATTTTTCATGATCGCAGCATATTCGACGCCGTACAGGTCGTCGAGCGGATTGGCGGCTACGTAGCGGCAGGTCATTAATTTGGCAAAATCCTCCGCTGCGGGGCATTCGGTGGAGGCGATGGAAAGGTAGGACTGTTTTTCGAGCGCGACTTCCTCCGCGTGGCAGGGGCCGGCGATCACACAGGTATCTTTTAGTTCGATGCCAAATCTTTCGGAAGCCCAGTCGGTGATCAGGATATTCTGACCAGGGATCATTCCCTTAATCGCAGATACGATCCGTTTTCCCTGTAAATGTTTGACTGAAAGATCTTGCAAAGCTTCTTCTATAAATGCCGCCGGAACAGCCAGGATCACATAATCTGCTCCTTTTACGGCATCGGTCGTTTTCTCAAAAACTTTGATTTTTTTCGGCTGCAATACCACGTCGCTGAGGTAGCTCGGATTGTGGTGGTACTTGCGGATGTGCTCAATATCTTTCTGATTGCGGAGCCACCAGCGGATCTGCACATTGTTCTGTTCGCACAATATCTTGATCAGCGCAGTTGCCCAGCTGCCGCCGCCTATTACGGCGATTTTTGTTCCATTTAAAAAACTCATGCAGAAAATGTCTAAACCAATCTGACCTGAATCATCACATTCAGGCCGGTTTCAAAAATGAGAAGTTTTTGACAGAAACTGCAAAATTAAGGCTATTGTTTTTGAGAGAGTTCGCGGAACGCAATTACAGCAGCTCTGGAAGTGCTTTATGGCAAAATAAGCTAAATAACTGACAGCTAATAGCTTACTTACAACCTCAGTGTTTAGGCATAAAAAATCCTTGCAGCAAAGCCGCAAGGATTTTCCTTTTTAACCTAAACTAAATCGAACTTATTACTTTTTTACAACGTATCAGTTTGCGTTTTCATTTGATTTTTTTTCGTCTTTTTTCACCTCTTCCTTCTTTTTTTCTACGAGGTCGCCATTATTTAGATTTTTAGACACGACAATGTAAGGTCCGGAAATGATTTTGTCGCCGGGTTTCAGACCGGAAAGAATCTCGATGTTTTCAAAATCGCTGATACCCGTTTTCACTTCTCTCGACTCTGCCTTTCCGTTAACATCCACGAAAACAACCTCTTTGATCGCAACTTCCTTCTTAGGCTTTTTATCATCTTCTTCCGACTCCGCATTCTCCTGCGGCGGACCTTCCGGCTGGGCTGCAGGAGGTGTGTTACCGCGCGTCGTTACAGCCGCGATCGGAACCGAAACAACGCCGTTCTTACGGTCGGTGATAATATCAACCGAAGCTGTCATACCAGGCTTGAAGGGATAGGATTTTTTCGAACGCGACGACATCAAATCACTGAAAGATTCATTCAATATCTTCACCTTCACTTCAAATTCTGTCACTGCATCCGCAGAAGTGCTGGATAGCGACGAACCGGAAGCCGAGGAAGAAGCCAGTCCGGCTGCTGTATTTGCAATTTCCTTCACGATACCTTTGAACTTGCGCCCGGACGAGCTGTACGCGTCCACATCGATTTCAGCAGTATCGCCGAGTGAAACCCGCACAATATCATTTTCATTCACATTCACCCGCACTTCCATATTGGCCAGGTTGGCGATGCGCATCATTTCGGTACCGGCCATTTGCGAAGTACCCACCACGCGCTCGCCGGCTTCCACATTCAACAGAGAGATAATACCGCTAACAGGAGCAAATATGCTCGTTTTACGAAGGTTTTCGGCTGCATCGCGCATACCTGCCTCGGCACTTTTAATATTATAGAGCGCCGCCGATACGTTCGCCTTGGCTGACTCAAGTTCCTGCTGTGCTACGCCGTAAGTCGAGGAGAATTGCTCGAAATCTGCCGCCGATATTACTTTGTCGTTGTAGAGTTTTTTATTTCTGTCAAAATTAGCTTTTGCCTGCACCAGTCTCGCTTCTGCCTGCGCTACCATCGCCTTGGTCTGCTCATAATTGGCTTTACTCGAGTTAACCGAAGCCTGCGCGCGCGCCATCAGTGATTCGTAATTGTCGGGACGGATCTTCAAGAGTAACTGACCTTTGGAAACCGAATCTCCCTCAGCTACATTCAGACTGATAATTTCACCGGATACATCGGGGCTCAGCTTTACCTCCACCTCGGGCTGTACTTTCCCGGAAGCGGTTACCCTTTCGATAATATCCGTTTTCCCCACAGTTGCATATTCAACCTCCGTGGTTTTCGGCTTGCCTATGTAGCCCGCCTGTTTCGCTCCAAACAAACCGGCTACGAGAAGTAATACAAGACCTGCTGTAATCCACCAGATTCGTTTCGAAGATTTACGTGCCATAAAATTTGGGGTTACAATTAATGATTGTTTGTTGAAATAAGACAGAGGATAATGTTTTTGTCAAAAATCTGAAAGCGGGCGGTTCATGTAGAAATCGAGGATCTTGGTCCTGAAAACGTAATCATATTTGGTCTGAACCAGATTTCCGTTGGCCCGGTCGAGATTCGCTTTGGCAATATTAAATTCTACCGAATTGATCGCCCCCACATCGAAACGTACCTGCGACACCCTGAAAGTTTCCGCCAAAGCCTGCACCTGATTAGCAGTCGCCGAATATCTTTTTGCCGCATTTGTCATATCAATATAAGCCTGTTCCACATTTTTGCGGATCGTAAGCTGTACCTGCTGTGCCTGGTATTCGTACGTTTTCTGCTGGATCTTCGCATTTGCAATATTGTATTTCACCCTGAAATTGGAGAAAATGGGTATTGTCAAATTCAGGTTGAGCGCCGAGTTTCTGTTGAAGTTCAGCTGATCCAGGTAACCAAAAGTCCGCAGCGAACCGTTTGGCGTGCGTACTTTCTGGACGATCGGCAACTGTTCTTCATTGTAAAGAATGTAATCTGTCGGCGACACTACCTCGGTGATAGACTCCCCGGAACCGTCGGAGACGAAACGCTCTTTGGGCGCCGCGCTCGAAAACGTGGTGTAAACACCGCCGCTTAATGTGAGGGAAGGCATTCCTGCGCCGCGAGCCAGTTCTACATTCGTTTTGGCCGCTTCAATGCGCATATTGGCTGCCCGCATCTGGGGAAGATTGTTCAATGCGGTTTCGTAAATCTCCTGGATCGTAGCGTCGTAAGCTTGCAATGTAGGGTCTTTCACTTCTATTTTGACCACATTGATATCTTCGCTGCCGGAAATATTCATGTATTGTTTCAGGTTCAGCTTGGCAGTTTCCAGGTTGTTCTGCGCATTTACCAAAGTCAGCTCATCGTTCGCGAGCTGCGCTTTCAGGTCGAGCAGGTTGTTTTCTGCCAGTGTTCCCGCCGCAACCAGTTTGGCGGTACGATCAACCTGCAATTGAGATGCATTCACTTGCAACTGCGCCACGTCGATCAGCTCCTGATTGGTGATCACCTGCAAATACGAGAGCGCCACATTAAGCATAATATCGTTTCTGGCCGCATCAAGGTCTTTCGCACTTGCCTGGTAATTGGCGTCGTTGAATTTGATATTATTCTTAATTTGAAAACCGTTGAAGAGCGTGATCTGACCACCTAGCTGGTAGTTATTGGAGCTGATATTCTGCTGGACGAACTGGTTGGTAAAAGGGTCAATATTTCTACCGAAACTAAATCCCTGGCCAGCACTGAAGCTGATACTCGGCCACCGCTGCCACTTGGACTGCTGGTAAATATTGTTGTTGGATTGAACAGTCAGCTCGGATTGCTTGATCTGCGGATTTGTTTCCAGCGCAATGCGGATACAATCTTCGAGCGAATAAGTGTTAGCCGGTTGGTTCACATCCTTTTGCGCAAAAGTGGCTTCTACTGGAACAATCGCACAAATTAGAAGAAGTGATAGTGCGGATTTTAGTAACGATTTTAACATGGGCCGTCCAGAGTTAGTTGATCAATATTAGTGTTTAGGCTAAAAAACAACCATCCATTTTATACGGACGGTTGCATAACAGGGGTAAAAGGGTCATGCTGAAAATGAAGCAAAATCAGTGAAAAAATAAGTATCCAAGCCAGATTCCCGCGAGAACCCCCACAAAGTCAGCAATCAGCCCGGCTACGATGGCGTATCTCGTATTCTTGATCCCTACTGAACCGAAATAAAGTGCTACAATATAAAGCGTCGTATCGGCCGAGCCCTGGAAAATACATACCAGTCTGCCGACAAATGAATCAGGGCCAAATTCCTTCATCGCGTCAATCATCAAAGCCCGCGCGCCGCTCCCGCTCAGCGGTTTCATCAATGCGACCGGCAATGCGTCTGTAAAATCAGTGTTCATGCCGGTTAGTGCAAAAAGGTATTTCAAACCATCGATCAGATAATCCATCGCCCCGCAGGCCCGGAATGCGCTGATCGCGACGAGCAGCCCGACGAGATAGGGAATAATAGTAACCGTAGTCGTAAATCCAGCTTTCGCCCCGTCGATAAACGATTCGAACACATTGATCTTTTTATACAATGCAATACCTAAAAAACCCGCTATCACCGCCAGCAACACAGAATTACCGACAAAAATGGAAATGGTTTCGATCTGTTCTTTCGGCAATCCCGAGAGGTACCAGAGCAGTAGCGCCAAAAGTGCCGTGATACTGCCCAGCCAGAGCATAATAGTCCTGTTAAAAAGGTTGATCCGCTGCCAGCTCGCGGTAATGATCATCGCCACCACCGTCGTAATATAAGTACCTACCACACAGGGAATAAAAACATCGGAGGGACTTTCGGCACCCAGGATCGCCCTTTGCGCGATAATGGACAGCGGGATGATCTGTAAACCCGAAGTATGCAAAACCAGAAACATGATCTGTGCATTGGAAGCGGTATCCTTGCTGGGGTTCAGGTCCTGCAAACTTTGCATCGCGCGTAAACCAAACGGCGTAGCTGCATTATCCAGACCCAGAAAATTGGCGGAGAAATTCATGATCATCTGCCCGTGCGCGGGGTGATCTTTGGGTACTTCGGGGAAAAGCTTGTTGAAAAACGGACCGATTATCCGGGCGAGCCGGTTGATAATGCCCGCTTTTTCACCCACATTCAATATTCCGAGAAAGAATGTCATGACGCCCGTCAGCGGCAATGCGATATCCATTACCGCAACTTCGGCCATTTTAAGCATTCCTTCGGTTATCTCCTTGAATGTCTGCACATCCCCGGTCAGCACGAATTTTAGAAAAGCGATTACAAAGGCGATGACAAAAAAACCTACGAAAATATAGTTCAACGCCATAGTCTGAATCGGAAAAAGGGAGCAGGATTGATCATGATTTGTTTACAATGCGGGAAGGAAAATATTGCATTTAATGCAAATAACAAAAGTATATTGCAAAGCTGGAACTGATCTCAAACCAAACCTTACTTTCAAATGAAATATTGTTACCTGTTTGTCCTGGTAATACTGTTCGCATGCAAAGGGCAAAATGATGCAAATAGTACAGGCGATCAATCGAACATAGTTGTAAATGACACGATTGCGCTGGAAAGAAAAGAAGTGGAGACCGGCCCGGTAGCGAGTTTCAGCGAGAAAGTTAAGGATCCTTTAAACGACTGGCGGTTTTCAGTTGAAGTGTATGAAACCAAGTCTACCTTCGACTATCTGATCAAAATGAAATACAAGGAACTGGAAGCCGAAGATGCATTGAAGATACCAAACTTCGGCATTGAGCCAAAAGTGGAGATCCAGAAAGGCAAGGAAGAGCAATCCTGCATTATTGGTTTTCTGGATAAAAAAGGAGAATTCAAAGAATATAAGCTGGTGAAGATCGAGGGCGGCCAACTAAAAATCTCAACGATCCGGCACTACGCGCGGACACGGTATAAGGTGAAGAAGTAGGGAGGAACGTCAGTTGCGAGATGTTTTTAGTTCTTTATTGCAATACTACACGAACACTTTTTGATTCAAGATTTTTATAAATCAGCACGATCTGGTACACACCGCGCGGCAGATCAGATACATTGAGCCGTAGCATTCCGTCAGTCACTACATTTACAGATTTCAGCTCCCTTGACCCTGCTTCGCTGATTATTTTGATCTGCTCAGGAATCTCAACAGTATTCCGTTCACCCAATGCAATATCAATGTAATCGTCGGCTGGATTAGGGTGAATACTGGGAGTGGGCGTCGCCTTAACGCAATTATCAACACAAATCGTAATCCCCTTCTGAACAGAACCAAAGCAGTTGCTGGCAACGACAGTCACACCATAGCAACTGTTTACATACGAATTGAAATAGGCCGAGCCGCCATTATAGTTCAGAATCGTATTAGCCGGATCGCTGCTCACCCAGGAACTGAAATTCGTACCAGGCTCGGCAGTTTCCGCATGAAGCGAAACGCCAGATCCATTGCACATAAAATCCGGCGAGCCGCCGCCATTCTCGGTGACAAGCAAAGATGCCGCCAGTGGGGCGCTGCGTTTCACATTGATTGTATTACTGAAAGCCGAAGTAACCCCGCATACGGCAGACGTGGCTGATACTTTCACAGTTCCACTGGATACCCCGGTAATTTGCGCCGTATTGGTGTTTCCGGAATTAGCAGTGATCCCTCCGGTGGTTACCCAATTATAGGAGCTGGCATTAGTCGCAGAAGCGGTAATTGTTTTAGGATTGCACAGGAGGATGTCTCCCGAATTGATGACAGGTTTTGTTGGAAGCGGTCTGGTAATAGCTAGTTGTGAGAATGTTTCAAGATTCAAAACATCGCCGCGGGACGCAACAACTTTAATGGTGCCGCCAGTATTTTTGGTAGGCGTTAGTGTAATGGAAGCTCCGCTACCGCTTTTTGCCCAGCCTGCCGGATACGACCAGGCATAATTTGTGGCATTAGTGGCTGGGGTTACGGAGACCGTAATTGGCGCAGTACCGCAGCTGAACTGGTAACTTCCTGTGTAGGCGACTCCATTGATTTTGATATTACCCGGTGTTCCCAGGTATTTTATGGGAATCGTTTTTGTCACCGTCAAACCTACTGGGCAATTCTTACATCCATCTGCTTGACTTGCTGGCTTGTCAGTTGTTACTTTAATTGTTCCATTGCCATTCACGTTATTCCACTTCACGTCAACTTTCGTAGCTCCGTCTGCAATAAGGGTTGTGGAATTATTATTATTAAAAATCCCATTTGTAACTTCCCACTTAAACTTGCAATGACTGCCCTCCTGACAGTCTTCGAAGTCTAAAATATTTGCCGAATACTGGTGCAGATTTTGCCCGGGCATTGCGCTGTTACAGCCATTCGCATCACATGTCATCTGGACGGTTTGTCCCAGGACAGCAGTATTAAGAAAAATACAGCCGCTGACAAGCAGAGTTTTACCAAGTGATAAAGTTCTCATGATAGATGATTTGTTAAAAATGATATGAAATATTAAACATGTAAAAATTATCCAATGAAATCGTCCACATCATGTTTTCGTTAATAATGTCTCTATTGTGAGCGATAAGGCTCCGGTGATGATACGCTAACGAGCCGGCCAACTCTGCCGAAAGGGAAAGGCGATCGAGAACCCTGTACTTTAATCCTACGAGTGGATTTGCAGACAAATCATATCTTCTGGATCCGCGTGCATCTGCCGGATTGTATCGATCATAGGCAAATGCGAAACCGAGATCCATCCCACAGTACAATTGATGCCTGCCCGAATTGAAATGAATTTCATAACCGATCCGTTGGTAGCCGTAGCCAAATTTGGAAGTCGTAACACGAACTGTATCCAGGCGAGGGCCGTCTACAACGACGATGTATTGTACCGACTTTGTCTTTCCAAATTCAATATTTTCAAAAGCCAGCCTGAATGCTCCTTTTTCGTTAGGCGAATATCTGGTCATGATTCCCATGTGCCCAGTGGCAATGAGAGGGTACAATTTGAGGGTAACATCCCATTTAAACGGCAATTTCGCATCTACTGCTTTTTCGGGCGGCTTCGTCGTTTGCTGACTGAAAGCGTCTGCTCCCAACCAGCAGATGGTTAGGAATGCTAGAAGAAGTGTCTTTTTCATGGATTAATTTGCATTAAGTTAATAATGCAAATCAACCAATAATTGATCAGTCGATATCCTACAAAAACCCAGCTTTCAACCTGCAAAAACCCAGAAAATCAGCGCTTGGCCCGGAGCTTGCTGACGTAGTTTTCAGAAATGCCGAGATAGGAGGCGATATGCTTTTGAGGGACGCGGTTGAAGAGGTCTTTCGAACGCTGCCGGAATGATTCCAGCTTTTGTGAGGCGGAAAGCAGGCGCATATCACGCAGCAGTTCCTTGTGCGCTAGCCACGATCGTTCGGCGATAATCCTGCCAAAGCAGCAGATCTCAGGGTGGTCGGCGTAGAGTTGATACAGGTCTGTGCGGGTAATATAAATGAGGGTACAGCATTCCAATGCCTCAATGCATTCGCGGGCCGAAACCTGATTGACGAAACTATCAGCCGAATAGATGAAATCATGCTCCTTAGCAAACCATTCCGTCGACTCGATAGAATTGCCGAAACCATCGTCGGTCAATTGGTAACCTCTGACAAGTCCGGCTTTTACAAACCATAATTTATCACAGATCTCTCCATCTGATAACAAAAGTTGTCCTTTCTGAACTTTCAAGGGTTTTAAACGAAGCGAAAATTGCGTAAAAACCTGATCGCTGATGGGCAAAACGCCCTTGATGGGAGATAAAAATTCAGGATACATTTATGATAGTGTGAGGTAAGGTCTTAACGAATGCAAGATGAAGATTTTGCATCGCTTTTTTATACTACAAACCTTAACTTTTGTATTCAGAAACAAACAAAAAAAGCCCGGAATATTCCGGGCTAATATGCTGTTAGTAATATCTGTAAATCAAGCTTTGAAAACTTCATCCATTTTCTCGCGGATCGTCAGCAAACGCTTGCGGTCGCCGCCGGAAACTTCTGCGGAGGCCCAGCCTGAGTAACCGATCTTGGTCAAAGCTTTGTTCACTTCGGCCCAGTTGCAGTCGCCTTCCATGAATTCCACGTCGAAGCCTTTCCAGAGACCGAGGTCATTTTGTTTCTTGAAACTGAATTCTTTCAGATCGAGCTTCAATATGCGCTTGTCGAGCGCCTCGATCCATGAAACCGGCCAGCCGTAACGCAACACATTGCCCACGTCGAAATACCAGCCTACCATCGGGTGCTTGAATTCGTCCACGAAGCGCGCAGCTTCGAGCGGACTGATAAGGAACTGGTTCCAAACATTTTCAAATGCGATTTTCACGCCCGTCTTTTCAGCTACCGGAAGCAGCTTTCTGATTTCCTTTTGAGAGCGTTCGTAAGCTTCTGCATAAGTGGTAGTTGCATTCACAACACCCGGCACGACCAGTACCGTGGTACCGCCCATTGCTTTGGTATCGATCAACGCCTTTTCAATCGACTTTACACATTCCTCACGCTTTTTCGGATCCGGATCTGAAAGGGGCAGTTTCCAATGCATGGAGTTCACCGTTCCCGGGAGTTCCAGTCCGGTTTTATCGCGGGCTTCCAGGATCTCCTTCATCGTGATCTTGTCGTCTGGGGAGTCAAGCTCAACGCCGTCGTAACCAAGATCTTTCAGCAGTTTGAATTTGTCCATCACCGACAAATCTTCCTTAACCATACCCCATTTCAAGCTTTTCTTGATCATCGGTTTGGCCAAAGGTGCAGTCTGCAATGTCGCACCGGACACCACAGATGAAGTAACGGCCATAGCTGATGTTGCTATGGCCGCACTTTTTATAAATTCTCTACGCTGCATGGAGATCAGGAGAATGCAGTGATACCTGGTTTTGCTACCTCAACTACCGGAGGTTTCATATCAAAGCTGTAAGTGTCAGGACCCAGCTTTTCAGATGAGTTCATCGCTTCGTCCCAGGTAACACGCTTGCCAGTGTAGGAAGCCATTCTTCCCATGATAGCGATCAATGTGCTGTGCGCCATAAACTCGCCGTCGTTGATCAGTTTGCCGCTTCTGATAGATGCGAACAATTCATTATGCTCAGTCTGATACATATCGTTCTGTGCACCTTCATATTTCCACGGATTTGCTCCTGTGATTTCGTGTACGTTACGTGCACAGTTTACCATCGCACGGCCTTTTGTTCCGATCGTTTCAACGAGGTAGCTGTTTTCGCAGTTAGCCTGTTGTCTTGAATGGTGGAACCCTTTCACGCCATTGTCATAATCGTAAACTACTGAAAAGTGGTCGAAGATGTTACCGAACAAAGAGTCAGTACGCACCTGGCGACCGCCTGTACCTACCGCAGAGACCGGCAGTTTCCCGCCCATGGCCCAAGACATCATATCGATACTGTGCACAGCCTGTTCTACAATATGGTCACCTGCAAGCCAGGTATAGTAAGTCCAGTTACGCAATACATATTCCGCGTCTGTCCAGCCTTGTACGCGTGGAAAAGACCATAATGTACCTGTATCGTAAGTATTGTAAATAGCAGAAATATCACCTACCGCGCCATCGAGGATTTTCCCAAAGCTCGCACGCTTTGGCTCGTGGTAGCGCCAGCAGAAGCCTGACATCAACGAAACATTTTTCTGTTTCGCCAATTTTGCTGCGTCAAGAACTTTACGAACACCCGGCGCGTCTACTGCCACCGGTTTTTCGCAGAACACGTGCTTGCCTGCATTGATAGCCGCTGTCAAATGCTCCGGACGGAAATGAGGAGGAGTTGCAAGAAGCACTACATCCACACCAGATTCCAAAACCTTTTTATATGCATCAAATCCGATAAATTTGTTGCCTTCTTCTACCTTCACTTTCGGACCGTGAATTTTGGTCAGGTTGGCAAGTGAAGAATCCATTTTATCTTTAAAAATATCTCCAACAGCGTGAAGAACTACGTTCGGATCAGCTTTCAATGCCTGATTTGCAGCGCCAGATCCACGTCCGCCACAACCGATCAAACCAATTTTCAGCGTTTCTGCATTCACACCCGCAAACGCGCGGTTAGGATTTAAAATGGCAATAGTTGGTAGTGTGCTACCCGCCAGCGCCATGCTCGCCATTTTCAGGACATCTCTTCGAGAAGTACTCATTGTTATTAGGGATTAGGTGATAGAATTACCGAAAATTTAGACTTTTTAAGTATACTGCCACTGATTCAACATATATCAAGGCAATAAAGATAAACAAATCTGTTATTTTTTTGCTAATGTAAAACCAAAATTTCACAATGCGTGTTCGACCACACACAAAAGTTTAAATATGTAAATCAACGTTATTATATACTTTTATACGCCCGAATCTCTATATCTTAATATGGTCCAGGAAAATTTACTCCTTATAATTTCTCTTCTTTTTGTAGTTGCAATGCTCACGATGGTGAGCCAAAAAATTGGCGTTTCTTACCCGATATTTCTTGTAATTGCCGGTCTGTTAATCAGTTTCATTCCCGGAATGCCCGTCTTGAAACTCGCTCCTGACTGGGTTTTCCTGATCTTTCTGCCTCCCCTTTTATACAGTGCCGCCTGGAATACGTCGTGGAAAGATTTCTGGGAAGCCAAGCGACCTATTTCGCTGCTTTCTATCGGTCTGGTCGTTTTCACTGCTACTGCGGTCGCTTATCTTTCGCATGCATTAATCCCGGGGTTTACGCTCGCAATGGGATTTGTATTAGGCGGTATCATTTCCCCGCCCGACGCAGTTGCGGCTACCTCTGTGTTGCAGGGTTTGAAAGTACCAAAACGCGTGGTTACTATTTTGGAAGGTGAAAGTCTGGTCAACGACGCTTCCTCGCTTATCGTTTTCCGCGTCGCGCTCGCCACCGTTGCCACGGGCCAGTTTACACTATGGAAAGCCGGCGTGGATTTTCTGCTGGTAGCAATTATGGGTATCCTTATTGGACTCGCAATTGCGCATGTATTGTACGTAGTCCACCGCTTTTTCCCAACTACACCCAGCATCGATACGGCGCTTACATTCATTTCGCCTTACCTGATGTACATCGCCGCCGAACATTACCATTATTCCGGCGTACTGGCTGTGGTAAGTGGCGGATTGTTCCTGAGCTTCCGGGCGCATGAGCTGTTTAGCTACCAGTCGAGAATGCAAACCAACTACGTTTGGGAAACAGTAATATTCCTTTTAAATGGTATTGTTTTCATCATGATCGGGTTAGAGCTACCCGAAGTAATGCTTGGTCTTGGCGCATACACAGTGAGCGAAGTGATCTCTTATGCGGTCATCATCAGTGTAGTAACCATCCTGATACGTATTATCTGGGTATTCCCGAGTACCTATATTCCAAGGGTTTTATTTAAAACCATTCGAGAAAAAGAAAGAAGGCCCGGCTGGCAACCTGTGTTCATTGTAGCCTGGAGTGGAATGCGTGGGGTAGTTTCGCTTGCATCTGCATTGGCTGTTCCTCTAACAGTCAACGGCGGTACATTTCCGCACCGCGACCTGTTCCTGTTCATCACATTTGTAGTAATCCTGTTTACGCTCGTTTTGCAGGGTTTAAGTCTTCCTTTTATTATTAAATGGCTTAAAATCGAAGACGACGGGGAGAATATGGAGGAACAGAATGCGATGATGAATTCAAGATTGGCGACCGTCAGCCTCGACTACATGAAGTCCAACTACGACGGTGAAATAGCTGATTTCGAACCATTCCGACTATTAAAAGAACGTTATGAAAAGATCATCGAAATGGCAGATTCTAAATTTCTGCATACAGATAGCGATTCCGCCAAAAGCACGGTCAGGAAGTACCGCACGATGCTTTTAGAGATCATTGATGTGAAGCGTGGGGAGATAACAAAACTGCGCAGGGAAAGAGCCTGCGCAGATGAATTGATCAAAAATAAAGAAAGGGAACTGGACCTGGAAGAAGCAAGACTTCGCAGGTCACCTTAATCCCATGCTACTTCAATGACACTATTTTGGAGATCAATCGTCGTGAAATGCTCGCCGCTTTGACGTTTCAGCGAAATTTTACCATTCTGTACCTTTGCAACTTGCTGCGATAGCACATCCTTTTCATTCTTTTTCCGGTAAATAGCAACTACCGGCTCCGTACTGGCAACTTCAATATCGATCGACCGACCTTTTGCCTTCACTAATTTTCCACTATCCGGCAGGTATGGTGCTTTGGCCAATGCCAGCGCGCGGGAAGCCTGCGGTACACCGTAGCCGATAAAATTATTTCCGTAGGGATATAAATGCGAAGACTTTTCAATCAGTGAGATCAGCTCTTTGTTGGTAAGTTTGGGATTAGCCTGCAAAAGACAAGCCGCAAAACCCGTGATCACCGGCGCAGAAAGTGAAGTACCGTACAATGAGAAGCAGGAAACATTTGGTTTTACATAAGACAAAAACTCAGGACCTACGCTGCTGTATCCTATTCTGTTCCACAGCTTTCCATTCGTGGCTCCTACTGACAATACACCTTTTGCATCGGCCGGAGCAGAAACAATCCCCCAGCTTTTATCGTCGCCTTCATTGCCCGCAGAAACGATCAGCATAATACCTTTTTTGTCAGAAGCGATCTGCGCTGCCCGCGTAATTGCGCTCGTTTTTCCGTCCATTTGGGAAGGAATATAATTCTCTTTCGGATCCGAAAAACCTTTGGCATAACCCAGCGACGTGTTGATCAGTCGCACACCCAGACTGTCCATCCATTCCATCGCCGCAATCCAGTTATCTTCTTCGCCCCGGTATTCGCGCATTGAATAATCGGTGCGCGCGAGGTAAAACTTGGCATTGGTCGCCATTCCGTATTGTATTTCATCCTGGAAATCAACGCCGGCAATAGCTGCCATTACTTCCGTTCCGTGCATATCTGAAAATGACTCCGCCGTACTGAACAGCAGCTCACCTGCCCGGCCCGGTTTTACATAATCCCGGATTCCTAAAATCCTTTTATTAGAAAAAATCTTGGCAAGCGCCAGCGAAGAATCAGCTCCATAGAAGCCCGCGTCGATCACTCCTATTGTTACATCTTTGGCCGTAATACCTTCTTTCAAAAACAAGCTGGCCTGCACCTGAGACATAACCGGCGCCATTTGTGCCTTCTCAATCGGCTGCGTTTTGGCTACGTAAAATCCAGGATCAATCGGTATAACTTCCTGTACAAAATCGAGTTCCCGCACTTTCATCGCCTGCTCGCTCGTCAGGTTCGCAGACACTGCATTCAGCCATTTTGATTTATTAATGATCGTAACAGACTGCGCTTTTAAAGCTTGCTCGTATGCTATATTGATCGGCAGGTCAGTTTCGTCTGAAATGGGTAGTCCGAGTTGCTGGCGACTTGCCAAAGTTTGCAGGGAGACGGCGGGGGAAGATGCTAAGTCCTTGTTTTTGAGATAAATCCAATATTTCGGAGCCGCTTGCAGCGCAGCCGGGATGAGGAGTAGGGTGAGCAATAGCAATCTTTTCATACATTCATTTTGTTAGGCACTTCCTTAATTTGGTATATCAAAATCTGCAATCGGGCACAAAGCAACGTTTTACACATGCAGCTTCCCGGATATCTGCAATTTTAGAACAAGATAAACGTAATTTTACAAATTAAATTACAGTTACAAAAATTACCAGGTATGCGCTATTCACGTATTGATAAGGCCCTTTTTATAGACAACAGACGCAGGCTCAGCACACTTTTGAAGCCAAAATCGCTCGTAATTCTGAATTCAAATGATATTATGCCGACCAATGCGGACGGTACGATGGGCTTTAAGCAAAACTCGGATTTGTTCTATTTGACAGGCGCCGATCAGGAAGAAACCATATTGCTCATTTTCCCCGATCACCCGGACCCAAAGTTCCGTGAAGTACTATTTGTACGCGAAACAAATGAGCTGATCGCAGTTTGGGAAGGTGAAAAGCTGACCAAGGAACAGGCGCGGGAAGTTACCGGCATTCAATCCGTTTACTGGACGCACCAGTTTGACTTTATTTTCGGCAACATCATTTTTGAAGCTGAAAAGGTGTATCTGAACACCAACGAACATACCCGAAACGATTCGCAGGTACAGAGCCGGGAAAGTCGTTTTGTGCGTGATTTTAAGGATCGGTACCCTGTGCATACCCTTTTGCGGCTGGCACCGCTGATGCACCAACTACGGGCGATCAAACATCCTATCGAAATTGAGCTACTCAAAAAAGCTTGCGAGATCACCAAGTCCGGATTTGAGCGGGTATTGAAGTTTGTGAAACCGGGCGTGCATGAATTTGAAATCGAAGCCGAGCTGGTCCATGAATTTGTCCGCAACCGTTCCAAAGGTTTTTCCTACCAGCCGATTATTGCTTCCGGGGCCAATGCGTGTGTTTTACATTACATTCAAAATGACCAGCAGTGTAAAGATGGAGACATTATTTTGCTCGACGTAGCCGCGGAATATGCCAACTACGGAGCTGACCTGAGCAGAAGTATCCCTGTGAACGGGCGGTTTACAAAGAGGCAGAGGGACGTTTATGATGCTGTACTGAGGGTTTTTAAAGCTGCAAAAGATATGCTGGTGACTGGCAATATTTGGGATGAATATCACAAGGAAGTCGGAAAGATCATGGAAAGCGAGCTGATCGGCTTGAAGCTGCTTTCAAAAACTGATATCGAAAATCAGGATCCCGACTTGCCTGCTTATAAAAAGTATTTCCCGCACGGCACCTCGCACTTCCTCGGACTGGATATCCACGACGTAGGCAACAAATACCGACCTTTCGAACCAGGAATGGTATTCACCTGCGAGCCAGGTATTTATATCCGCGAAGAAGGCTTGGGGATTCGCCTAGAAAACAATATACTGATCACAGAAACGGGCAATATTGATTTAATGGCTGACATTCCTTTGGAAGCGGAGGAGATTGAGACGCTAATGAATCAATAGCGTTTCTCTTTTACTATATTTGAACAAAAACCAAACATACACTAATGGTCGAAACAACACCCGATTCTATTCAGGAAGCCAGAAGGTATCTGGCGAATGCGAAACAAATTTTGAGTGAAAAAGCGCGCAAGGAAGATGGCTATTTCCAAGATTCCAAGTACGTAAAAATGGCCGGACACACAGCCTATGCGGGCATTTTACTGGTATTGGACGAAGTCTTTGGAAAGAAAACGAAAGGCCGAAAGGACGTCGATTGGTATAAGTCAAACCTTTCTCAGGCCGACAAGAAGATGCTCAATTCGTTTATGACCGCGTATCAGGTACTGCACCTCGATATGGCATACGATGGGGCACGCAGCGCGGCGCTGGCGAAACTTGGAATCGAAGAGGCTGAGAAACTGATTCACTGGGTCGAGAGAAAAACTGGTAGCGCGTGACCGTTAGTTATATAATTTTGCAAGCCGGGGAGATTATCATCTTTCCGGCTTTTATTTTTTTCCAAGACACTAATACTCTTTGCATGCACCTTCTTCAGGAAGACATTATTAAACTCCTCCTTTCCTTCCTCCTCGGCGCGGTTATTGGTACTGAGCGGGAGTACCGCAGCAAGTCGGCGGGGCTGCGGACTATGATCCTGATCGCGGTCGGGTCGACGCTTTTTACAATACTATCCATTAAAATCAGTGCAGATGCTGGCAGGATTGCGGCTAATATTGTGACCGGAATCGGCTTCATCGGGGCGGGGATTATATTTCGGGAAAACAACCGGGTTGTGGGCATTACCACCGCGGCGATCGTGTGGGTTACAGCCGCAATTGGAATGGGGATCGGGGCCGGGTTTTATGAGATTACCGTGATTTGTTTCGTGATTTCGGGAATGTCGCTTGTGATGCTGGCGCCGCTTCAAAAGTTTATCCGCAGAAGAAGTCAGATTCGGAATTACAGGCTGGTTTGCCAATTTGACCAAAAATCCCTGAAAACTTACGAGGACCTT
Organism: Dyadobacter sp. CY343; assembly: GCF_021390335.1. Lineage (GTDB taxonomy): Bacteria > Bacteroidota > Bacteroidia > Cytophagales > Spirosomataceae > Dyadobacter. Next base: position 658,679 of record NZ_JAJUXK010000004.1, read on the forward strand.
TTCCAGCAATACGATCTGAAAATACTGCGGGGCGAACAGAGCCGGACAGAAAAGAATATCACCGGCAGCTGGACTTTACAGGGACCCGAGAAGCACCACGACGAACTGACCCAGCGACTTCTCAACGATTCAGATATCCGGGAGTTCGACTTTTAAGGTAACAAAACCGCTACATTAGTTTTTGATTAAAATTGGATGTAAAAACCCGGAAAATGAGCTTTTCAGCAACAACAGAGCGTTATAATGGTTGTTAGGGAAACTTTATAAAGAGAAATTCAGATTATAGTAAAACAACCAGAAAAATTTGACTGATTCAGCGTTAACAATAGCCGGATCAGAATTACAGTCAATATATGTCCGACACCATTAAACACAGGATTTGGGAAATTATCGGCCGGAATACCTCCGATGCCGAATCAGAATGGTTGGAGCAAAAAGGCACTTCCGCTCCGCTTGAATTGATGACCGCATTTGTGGCCGCTCCCAGGTTTTTGTCCAAAAAAATAATAGAAACCACCGATGAAGACAAGTGGGAACTGAATACGGAAGTGCCCGGATTTTCAGTTGAAAACTGGTCGCTGGTGCGCCTGAGCCGCGTTTGGCTGGTAACCCAGCTAGATCCTTCCGACAAGGAAGAATATGTCAAAAACGTGGATACCCTTTTTGACACTGCTGAAATGAACGAGCTAGTCGCGCTCTATTCTGCGCTGCCGCTCCTCTCCTACCCCGAACAGTGGCTCTTCCGCGCTACCGACGCAGTTCGTTCCAATATGGGATTTGTATTTGACGCGATCGCATTTCATAATCCGTATCCTGAAAAGCACTTCAACGAGCTGGCGTGGAACCAGCTGGTTTTGAAGACCATTTTTAACGATAAGCCGATCCATTTAATAGAAGGCTTGCAAAATCGAATGAATGAAAAGCTGGCTGTGACATTATCCGATTTTGCGCACGAACGCTGGGCCGCTGGAAGAAGCGTTCCGCCCCAGGTTTGGCGGCTGGTGAGCAGGTACATGACGCCGACGATCCTGGCCGATATGCAGTATTTGTTTAATTCCGAAAATCGCGAAGACCAGAAAGCAGCCGCACTGGCTTGCTCGGAATCTTCGCTTATTAATGCAAATTACCTTTTGGCCAAATATACAGATCTTGAAAAATCAGTAAAATCAGGTGCATTAACCTGGGCCGAACTTGAACATTGAAACTATGTGCTTAAACCCTAATGAATCCGCGCCAAATCCTTCCCACTTTGAAGAAAGTGAAGAAACCGCCTCGGCGCACCGTGATATTGCCTGGAACGATTACCGTGATCTGATCAAAGGAATGCGGTTTTTTGATCCGCATATTCACATGGTTTCGCGGACTACCGACGACTACCAGGCTATGCACCAGGCAGGAATAGTTGCCCTCATCGAGCCCGCTTTCTGGGTGGGTCAGCCGCGTACCGGATTGTCGAGTTTTAAGGATTATTACAGCAGTCTGGTTGGCTGGGAGCGTTTCCGCTCTTCGCAGTTTGGCATCAAGCATTATTGCACGATGGGATTGAATTCCCGCGAAGCCAATAATGAGCCGCTGGCCGAGCAGGTAATGGAAATTTTACCACTATATATATACAAAGAAGGTGTAGTAGGCGTAGGTGAAATTGGTTTTGACGACCAGACGCCCGCTGAGGAGAAATATTACAGACTACAACTGGAACTGGCGAAAGAGGCGAAACTGCCGGTTCAGATCCACACGCCGCACCGGGACAAAAAGAAAGGTACCGAACGCAGTATGGCGATCGCGATCGAACACGGTATCGACCCTTCGTGGGTGATCGTGGACCATAATAATGAAGAAACTGTAAAAAGTGTGCTCGACAAAGGTTTCTGGGCTGCATTTACGATTTATCCTTTCACAAAAATGGGTAATGAAAGAATGGTAAAAGTGGTGGAACAATATGGTCCTGAGCGCATTATGATCAATTCTGCTGCCGACTGGGGTATTTCTGATCCGCTGGCAATTCCTAAAACGGCCGCATTGATGAAAATGAAAGGTATTTCCGACGAAACGATCCGGCTGGTGACCTACCAGAATGCGATCGATGCATTCGGTAAAAGCGGGCAGATTGACGTGACGGATTTTGAAGGAGGTTATGAAATTGACCAGAGCGCAAAATTTCATGGAAACAGCATTCTGAGAGGCGGGCAGCAGCCTGAGCCAGTTAAAGATTCCCTAGTGATCCGTTAAAGTGAGCACCATCAAACCTTATCTTCAGCTAACGCGCCCGGCCAATCTTGTGACAGCCATCGCCGACATTCTGGCCGGCCTGGCGATCGCACAATTTACATTTTCCGACTTCTCACCAGCCTGGCTGGTCATTTCCACGCTCGGACTTTACGGCGGCGGCGTGGTGATGAACGATGTTTTTGACGCAAAACTCGATAGCGTCGAGCGGCCCGAAAGACCGATCCCGAGTGGAAAAGTCCCCTTGAGATCCGCAACTTTGCTGGGTATTTCGCTACTATTTATGGGTATTCTGGCAGCGGCATTATATAGTTTTCAGAGTGGTATGATCGCGATCATTGTTGCGATGCTCACCATACTTTATAATCGCATTGCCAAGCACCACGCATTTTTCGGTCCTCTCGTGATGGGTATGTGCCGCGGTGGTAATTTGATTTTGGGAATGAGCGTTTTACCCGAATCTTTTGAAAAATATGCGTGGGTCGCATTGCTGCCAATCGCTTACATTTTTGCGATCACGATGATCAGTCAGGATGAAGTGCACGGCGGGAAAAAGCGCACCTTATATATTGCTGCATTACTTTACACAATCGTGCTGGCGGTGCAGCTCACCATTTCTAGCCGGGAAGGAACCTTATTATTTACGCTTCCATTTGTATTGCTGCATGCCTGGCTGATCGGTCGGCCGCTTTGGAATGCAATGCAAAACCCGATCGGACCGTTGATCGGGAAAGCGGTAAAAGCCGGGGTAATATCCCTGATCGTAATGAATGCTTCCTGGTGCGTGGCCTTCGGATTACTGCCACTCGGACTTGCGGTACTGGCCCTGTTACCATTGTCAATGCTGCTGGCGAAGGTTTTCGCTGTAACTTAGTATTAAAAATAACCCTATTCTGCATTCCATGTCGTTTTCGATGCAAACCATACAACAGCAATTCAAAGTAGAATACAATTACGCTGTGTTCTTTACGCAGCATTTATTCGATCCTGCCAATACGTTACTTAAAGATTTTTTCAATCAATATACCGAGCAGGGCTTTCAGAAAAAAGCATTAGTGATTGTAGATGAAGGTTTTGCAAACTTTCATCCATCACTTTCCAACGATATTCGGACTTACTTTTCGGAGTCCGTCCCCCAGATTCAGCTTGCCTCCGAAACCATTATAGTACCCGGCGGTGAAGCTTGCAAGAACGATCCTGCATTGTTTGAAAGTCTGGTAAATGCCGTTGACGTACACGGTATCGACCGGCATTCATTTATCATCGCGATCGGCGGCGGCGCTGTGCTGGATTTGGTAGGATACGCTGCCGCAGTTTCTCACAGAGGTATCAAGCTGATCCGCGTTCCTACTACTGTTTTAGCGCAAAATGATTCAGGGGTTGGTGTTAAAAACAGTATCAATTTCAAAGGAAAGAAAAACTTCCTCGGCACTTTTGCGCCGCCCGTGGCTGTTTTTAATGACCTGACATTTTTAAGAACGCTTGACGACCGTGACTGGCGCGGCGGACTGGCCGAAGCTATTAAAGTCGCATTGATCAAGGATACTGCGTTTTTTCAATGGATAGAGTCGCATGTTGATGCGCTTGCAGGCCGCGATGAAGAAGCGATGGCTTACCTGATCCACCGCTGCGCCGAAATGCATACGGACCATATTGCCGGCGGCGATCCATTCGAATTCGGCTCTTCACGGCCGCTCGATTTTGGTCACTGGGCAGCGCATAAATTAGAGTATCTGACTGATTTTCAGGTTCGCCACGGAGAAGCAGTTGCTATTGGTATTGCATTGGATTGTGTGTATGCTGCCAAGATCGGCAAGCTGCCCGAAGCTGATCTGACCCGGATTCTCGACGTTTTGACCAAGCTTGGTTTTGACTTATACCACCCCAAACTAGCGGAAAACGATAAAATCAACCTGCGTAACGGATTGCAGGAGTTTCGCGAACACCTAGGCGGAAGGTTGACAATTATGCTTTTGGAAAAAATAGGAAAAGGCGTAGAAGTACACGAGCTCGACGCCGATATTATCGCACAATCTGTTGATTATCTGGAAGGTTCTAAACTAATCCACGCATAATGATCACCCCTTACGGACACCTGACCTATTGCAGCAATATCCACCCGGGCGAAAAATGGAACGACCATTTTCAGTCGCTACGGGAGAACCTGCCTTTTATCAAACAACAACTTTCCCCTGACCAACCTTTTGGGCTGGGATTACGCGTTGCCAACGAAGCTTCTATTGAGTTGAGCAAGCCGGAAGTGCTCGCAGAGTTCAAAAGCTGGCTCGCTGAAAACGATATCTACGTGTTCGTGATCAACGGATTTCCTTACGGCGGGTTTCATAATGTAGTCGTAAAAGACGATGTTCATGCGCCCGACTGGACCACGATCGACCGGCTGGAATACACCATCAGACTATTTGAAATACTGGCTGAATTACTACCCGAAGGCATGCACGGAGGCGTTTCGACTCCCCCGCTCTCTTACCGTTTTTGGTGGGAAACCGAGGGTGATAAGCACAAAGCAACCGAAAGAGCGACCTCGCATATTCTGGAACTGCTTGATAAACTGATCAGTATTGAAAAGGAAACGGGCAAATATCTGCACCTCGATATTGAACCCGAACCAGACGGAATACTCGACAATACGGGTGATTTTATACAATGGTATAAAGAAACGCTGATACTCAGGGGCGAAGAATATCTGGGCGCCAAATATGGTTATAGCGACCAGCAAGCTACCGAAGCTATTCTAAGACACATTCAGCTTTGCTACGATATCTGTCACGCGGCTGTGGGTTACGAGGATCCTCAGGAGATATTGGATTCGCTGAATAAGGTTGGGATTAAAGTTGGGCGCATTCAGGTGAGTTCTGCATTGAAGGTCAACTTTGAAAGTGATCCGGGGATTATGCTGAAAGCGATCGAGACTTTTGATGAGCCGGTGTATCTGCACCAGGTAGTTGCGAGGAATGCAAATCATACCAAAAATCATTATCCCGACCTGAAAGAGGCACTTGCAGCCTGGGATGAGAGCCAGCAGGAATGGCGCGTGCATTTTCATGTTCCGCTGTTTATAAATAATTACGGCGTACTGGAATCTACGCAATCCGATATTATTAAAACCCTCAACATCCACCGCGAAAACCAGTTTTCGAGTTATATGGAAGTTGAAACCTACACCTGGGGCGTTTTGCCGGAAGATATCCAGAAACCGATCGGCGAATCTATCGTAAGGGAGCTGGAATGGGTGAAGAAAATTTTGAGTTATGAATAAAACAGTAGTAATAGATATAGTCGGGTTGAGCGCCAATCTGATCGGAGAACATACGCCATTTCTTGATAAATACATTGAAAAACGCGCGCTTACCCCTATTAAGCCCGTTTTACCCGCAGTTACCACTACGTCGCAGAGTACTTATATTACCGGAAAGTGGCCCGCTGAAAACGGGATTGTGGGAAACGGCTGGTACGATCGGGAAGATTCGGAGATCAAATTCTGGAAGCAATCCAATAAGCTGGTAAAAGGCGACAAAATCTGGGACGCGGCGAAAAAGCTCGATCCTAATTTTACCTGTGCCAAAATGTTCTGGTGGTATAATATGTATTCGACGGCCGACTTTTCAGTAACCCCGCGCCCGCAATACCACGCCGACGGAGTTAAAGCGCCGGATTGTTACGCCTACCCGCCCGAAATGCGCGACGAACTGCAAAAGGATTTGGGGCAGTTTCCACTGTTTAATTTTTGGGGACCGAATGCAAATATCAAATCAACCAAATGGATCGCCGATTCTTCGATGTGGGTCGAGCGGAAGCATAATCCTACATTGACGTTAATATACCTCCCTCATTTAGATTATTGTCTGCAAAAGTTCGGACCTGACTTTTCGAAGATCAGCAAAGAGCTGGGTGAAATTGATACTGTGGTGGAGGAGCTGGTTAACTTTTACGAATCAAGAAATGCCAAAATTATTTTGCTCTCGGAATATGGTATTAATCCGGTCAGTAACCCGATTCACATTAACCGGATTTTACGCAATGAAGGTGTAATTTCTGTGCGGACTGAAAGGTGGTACGAGCTGCTGGATGCGGGAATTTCAAAAGCATTTGCAACCGCCGATCACCAGATTGCGCACGTTTACTTTAATGATGAATCTGTTAAAGAGCGGATTACGAAGGTTTTAAGAGAAACGCCCGGCATTGATCTGGTACTGGATCGGGAACAGCAAAAAGCATATCATATAGACCACGAGCGCGCCGGAGATCTGGTATTGGTAGCAAAGCCTGACAGCTGGTTTACCTACTATTACTGGCTCGACGATGCCAAAGCGCCTGATTATGCGCATTTGGTGGATATTCATCGGAAGCCAGGTTACGATCCGGTTGAAATGTTTATGGACCCCAAAAATCCTTTGATCAAGCTGCGGGCGGGCTATAAACTGGCACGTAAATTAATGGGTTTCAGATATTTGATGGACGTGATCCCGCTGGACGCTACATTGGTAAAAGGCTCACACGGCAGTATCAATGTTCCAAAGGAATACTTTCCTATCTGCATTACCGATTCGCCGCTTGATAAAAGTGGAATAGAGGCGATCGATGTGTACGATGTAATTTGGAAGCATTTGATTTAAAGGTCATTTCAAAAACGAAAACATTCATCGTGACGTTGACTTAACAAACTTCAACGTCACGAACTATGAAACTTCACCTCACCTACGGCTTCTCGCTGGCTTTTCTCATTCTTGCGTGTTCTTCCAAAGACACTGATATTTCAGAAGTGCCCGAAATACCTGCTGACGGTATTACCTCAGCCGAAGCTTTTCCTTCACTCAAATTTGATTCTCCTGTCGAGCTCGTGCAGGCTCCCGGCGATAGTACGAGATTTTATGTAATAGAACAGGAAGGCACGATCCGGACTTTCCCCAATACCTCTAATGTACCCAGCGCGCCCGTTTTTCTGGATATCACAAGCAAAGTAACTTCCGGCGGTGAACGTGGTTTGCTCGGTCTGGCTTTTCATCCGGATTATAAAACAAACGGTTTTGTATTCGTCAATTATACGACTGGCAATCCATTGAAGACCGTGATTGCACGTTACAAAGCGAATCCTGCTAATAACCAGGCTGATCCTGCCAGTGAGGTAGTACTATTTACTTTTAACCAGCCTTACAGCAATCACAATGGCGGCTCGATACAATTTGGCAAAGACGGATTTCTCTATATCGCGACAGGAGACGGTGGTAGCGGCGGCGACCCGCAGAACAATGCACAAAACCTCCAAAGTCTTCTTGGTAAAATATTGAGGGTAGATGTAAATGCCACTACGAAAGGCAATTATGGCATTCCGGCTGATAATCCCTTTGTCTCAAATGCACAGAATGCGCTTCCTGAAATTTATGCTTACGGATTAAGAAATCCCTGGCGGATCAGTTTTGACATGGAAAATACAAGACTTTTTGCAGGCGACGTCGGGCAAAATGAGAGGGAGGAAATTGATCTTATCGTCAAAGGCGGCAACTACGGCTGGCGGGTCAAAGAGGGTACTGAATGCTTTAATCCTGCTTCCAACTGCGCCGGAGAAAATCTGATCGAGCCTATTCATGATTATGTGCAGGGCAATGGAGATCGTTCTATTACAGGCGGTTATGTGTATCGAGGAAAAGCAATCGAGAGCCTGGCAGGTAAATATATTTATGGTGATTACGTAAGCGGCAAGATCTGGGCGCTTGAAATGGAGGGAGATACGAAAAAGGGGAACACACTTATTCTGGAAAATCAGGGTTCGATCTCTTCTTTCGGGCAGGATTTAAATGGAGAAGTGTATTTTCTGAATTACAGCGACGGGAAAGTAATGAAGCTGATCAATGCAAAATAAGTTGAAAAACTGCCCTGTCATTTTATCTTTGCCGGAAATTTAAAAATATAGAAATGTCCAAAGTCCTAATAATTGGTGCGGGAGGTGTAGGTAGTGTAGTGGCGCACAAATGTGCGATGAACAGCCAGGTTTTCACTGAGATTTTACTGGCCAGCCGCACGAAAGCGAAATGCGATAAAATTGCTGCCGAAATTCAGGAAATGCACGGCGTAACCATTCAAACTGCGCAGGTTGATGCTGATATCGTCGCTGAAACCGTGCTTCTGATCAAACGCTTCCAGCCGAAACTCCTTATCAATGTGGCGCTGCCCTACCAGGATCTCACGATCATGGAAGCTTGTCTGGCAACCGGCGTGCACTATTTGGATACAGCCAATTATGAACCGAAAGATGTTGCCAAATTTGAATACAGCTGGCAATGGGCTTACCAGGAGCGTTTCAAAGAAGCGGGACTAATGGCAGTTTTAGGTTGCGGTTTCGATCCGGGTGTGACCCAGGTTTTCACTGCCTATGCCAACAAGCATCATTTCGATGAAATGCATTACCTGGACATTATCGACTGTAATGCAGGAGATCACGGAAAAGCATTTGCTACCAACTTCAACCCCGAGATCAACATCCGCGAGATCACGCAGCCGGGCAGATACTGGGAAAATGGCGAGTGGATCGAAATTCCTGCAATGTCTATTCACAAGCCTATTGAATATCCCGGAATCGGACCAAAAGAAAGCTATGTGCTTTATCACGAAGAATTGGAATCTTTGGTAAAAAACTTCCCTACCCTGAAACGCGCACGTTTCTGGATGACTTTCGGACAAGCTTACATAACCCATTTGAACGTGCTCGAAAATGTAGGTATGACGAGCATCAAGCCGATCAAATTCCAGGGAATGGACATTGTGCCGCTTGAATTTTTGAAAGCAGTACTGCCTGCTCCTGATTCTTTGGGAGAAAATTATTCTGGACAAACTTCTATCGGCTGCCAGATCAAAGGAATCGAAGATGGTGAAGAGAAAACATATTACGTGTGGAATAACTGCGACCACGCTGAATGTTACCGCGAAGTACGTGCGCAGGCTGTAAGTTACACCACCGGCGTTCCTGCCATGATCGGCGCGATGTTAATGTTGACAAACGAAGAATGGATGAAGCCGGGCGTTTATAATGTAGAAGAATTGAATCCGGATCCATTTATGGATTTGCTTAACCAGCACGGGTTACCGTGGAACGAGCGGATTAACGTGACGTTGCCGCACGAATATTAATATAAATGCAAAACGCGGCTCAAAGGCCGCGTTTCGCATTTATACTCTTTTTTTGTCACCCTGAGCGCAGTCGAAGGGACATGCTGCATGCCCCTTCGACTGCGCTCAGGGTGACAAATCAGCCTTCCATTGTAATCACTGCCCTGGTACAAACCCCTCCTACCGGCGGATTGAACTTGGAAACCCGCACAGTGATATTAGCTACCAGCGGGTATTTCTCCCGAATTTTCTCAATGACATTAAAACCAATATGTTCCAGCAGCTTTGCCGGTTCTTTCATGACGATCGAAGCGATCTGGTAAATTGTTTCGTAATTAACCGTCTCACTTAATTTATCTTCCTGCGCAGCTTTAAAGAAATCGGTCGCAATCGTAATATCTAACGCGTATTTGTTGCCGATTCTCTGTTCCTCGGGATAATACCCGTGGTAAGCAAAAAATTCAAGTCCTTCCAGGCTGATTGTTCCCAAGGTGGATTAGATTTGATCAAAGAATGAACCACCGCCGCCTGTTTTCTTAGGCTGATTTGTTTCCCGTGGCCTGTTAATAGCGGGCGCAGCCTCTCTTGGTGCATTATCGCGGGTCGCGTTCTCCCGGTTTGCATTGTCCCTCGCAGCATTATCTCTCGCTTTCTCGGCGGATTTATGCATTTCAGCAAGCGCCTCATTCGCTTCGTCAGCGGCACTTCTTGCGCTTTCCCTTGGCCTGTTATAGGCTATTTCTTCTCTTACCGGTTCCGGTTCTTCAATCGCACTCAGTTCTTCTTCTTCAAACTGGGCCTCCGGAATGAGTTCAGCCTCTTCGAGTTCAATCTCCGCTGCCGGCTCAGGTTCTTCTACAAAAACTTCTCTTTCATTGGCCACTTCAAAAACCACGTCCGGCTTGTCGTCGTGCATTACTACATTCACTTCTGCATCCGCCTCGTCTTCCTGCTGATCCACTTCCAGCTCAACCGGTTTAGCCGCGATCGGGAAGGACTGTTTCTTAGGAATTTCAATCTCCGAGATATGTTGTTTGATCTGTTCCATTTTGTTCAGAACCGATTCCTTATCGTACTTCTGCTCAAAACGTTCGACAGTATCAATCGTATTATTGGCAAGTGAACTCAGCTGTACAATGAGGTTGTCCCTGAAATTTTCGATGGCCTTGAAATCGCGTTCCTGTCTCTTCACTTCCGACGCAAAATCCTCTTTAAACTGGCGTAATTTATCCTCTGTTTCCTGGATAATCTGGTTCGTTCTTGTCTCCGCTTCGGTTACCAGATCATTGGCCGTTGTCTTGGATTCTTCAATGCGTTTTTCCGCGAGTTCGTTGGCTTCTTTTTCGATCAGCCTGCTGGTATCCTCGGCAGCTTTAAGTGTGCGGAATAGCGTGGATTCAATGTCTTTTAGCTTACTAAGTTCCTTTTCAGCATATTCAAGCTGCATTTTCAGCAGACTATTTTCGCTAGAAAACCGCTCCCATTCCTGAGACAAAGAGTTCAGGAAAGCATCTACTTCGTCCGGGTCGTAACCTCTGAAAATCTTCTCAAAAGTATGCTTGCGTATCTCTATCGCGGATATTTTCATGATGCGTTCAAAGTATGTTACTTAGATAAAAACAGTCGTGTAAGTTAAAGATATATGCGTCATTTTTCAAAGTATTTACCAATAATACCATATTATAAGTATGCTATTCTGCTACTTCCCAGACCGAAATCATACGGTCGTCACTGCATGATATTAACTGGTTTTCAAAGGTTGTCCAGAGGAGTTTATTGACCGAAGTTCCATGCCCGGCATGACGCGCCCGGTCGATGATTTTTTTCAGTTTGAAAGTCGCAGCGTCCCAGACTTTTACGGACTTATCCATGCTGCAAGTGGCAAATAATTGGCGGTCGGGACTGAATGCAATATCGTTGATCGCATACATGTGCGCAGGGATGTCGGCGACGATCCCGTATGCATCATTTACATCCCAGATTTTCAGGTGCGCGTCGCGGCCAGTTGTGAATAGGTGATTGAAGTCCGGTGAATACTTAACGGAAAAGACGGAGTTAGCATGTGAAGTAATTGTCTTTTTTAAAGTAAATCCATCCAGATCGAAAATATGAACGTTGGAATCACTGTCGCCTGTCGCGAATTCATTTGTCACGGGATTAATCGCGATCGACCGCACACTTTTAGCCGAAACTTTAAGATGCTTGCGGATTGAAAAAGTAACAAGATCCATCACGACGATCACACCGTCGCCAAGAGCGATCAATGCATTATCACCAAATATCTGAATATCAAATATCGCCGCAGCCGTTATTTTTGACGTTTTCTCTACCTTATTATTTACAGTATCCAATACCTGGATACCCTCGTAATTCTGTCCGATCCAGAGCGTCTGGTCAGCCGGATTCAGCGCAAGCGCGTATACGGAAGCCCCGGCGCGGGCGACCAGTTTTCCAAGATCTGGCTTATTTAAATCCCACTGAATAACATAACCATCGCCTCCGGACGAGTAGAAACCGTGAGAAGTGTGGTCTGAAATAATTGTAAATACACTATCCCGATGACCGGAAAAAGTATCTACTTTGCGAATGTTCATCCTGATAATCGGATAGCGTTAAGTAGTCAAAAATAGGAATTAAACAGAATAACTATGCCGCTCGTTCATTCCGAGAGGATCGGGGAAACTTGCACCCTGCTATTGTGGAAACTGACCGAAACGGAATCGGAGCTGCGTGAGACCCTGGGCAACGGGTTCAACGCGGAGGAGCTGAGCAACATTTCGCACCCTCAAAAGATCCGCGAATGGCTGGCCAGCAGAATGCTGATCAAGGTACTGGTCGAACAGTTTGGTATTACTTATGCCGGTTTGCACAAAGACCAGCACGGAAAAGCATTCCTGATTAACAACGACTCGCACATTTCCATTACCCACACTTTCGAATATGTGGCCGTGGCGATCAATCCGTTTGCGGCAGTGGGGATTGATATGGAAAAGAGTGATCCCAAACTCCAACGAACTGCGAACAAGTACCTGTCCCCGAGTGAATTTGAGCACGCAAACGACAAGCTGCCCAACCTGAGCATTTACTGGTGCGCCAAAGAAGCGCTTTATAAAATGTACGGGAAGAAAAAGATCAGCTTCAAGGATTCCATTTACATTCATCCTTTTTCTGTCGATAACGAAATAGTGAGCGGAAAGCTGACCGACGAAGACCTGATCCTGGATTCAAGGATTCACGTGAGATGGTTCGACGGACATTGTCTCGCGATTGCCCTCTGACTTAGTTGTCGTCCATCTCGTCGAGCGTCGATTTCAGGATTTTCTCAATTTCCCGGATCTTATCCTGCTCGCTCGTTTTTTCGTACGATAATATCAGATTACGCAGTACGCGCTGCACGATTTCAAGGTTGGTGCAGGGCTGGTAAAATATCTCTTTCGACTTGATATTCAACTGTGCGATGTAATGGTCGATATCAGTTTTCGAGAAAATAATACCTCTGTTGAATACATTAATATAGAACTGCGTATTGTCGTTTTTGTAGGTCAATACAAAAAGGTTGGGCAGATTAACTCCATAAACCGGCAGACCCAGCTTCCGGGCAACGAGCAGGTAGATCACGCAAAGTGTGATCGGGTTACCTCTCCGGCTTTCGAGCACAACATTGATCATCGAATTGGAAGGCGAATGGAAATTTTTGGTATTCGCCGCAAAATTCATCGTTCCAAAAAACAGACTGTTGATCCGTTTGATCTGATCCACCGCATTCATTTCCTCCTGAAACTGGATCCATATATCATAGTAAAGCTGCTCAATCGACGCTTTCAGCTTTTCAATGGATAGATCGGGATAATGGTATGTGGCGATGATCCATAATCCTTCCAGCAGATCGAGTGCGCCGCCGTTTTTCCAGGCCTGCAAACGCTCAATCATAATGCTTAATTGAAGCTCGTGGATCAGTTCTTCAATTTTCCGCTGCACAATGGGATTGAAACTTTCCTCCCATTCATTCTCCAAAAAAGGTATTACATTCCCCCCCAATGACAGAATTTTACCCTCAACGTGCTGACTCACTTCATGATCTTCATCATCAAGTAAGGATATCAGTGCTTTGATTTCTCTCTTGTTCATTTTCCTCAAATCTGCATTTAACTACCAACGGATAAATAAAAACATTTTTTTTTTATAGAAGTCAAATTTTCTACTTTTGCCCGGGAAAAAATTGCGCCTCCTTAAAGTCAGTTTTAATAGTTATCATACCCGAAATACCTTTTTGTTGTAAAATTTAAGGGATTTGGAAAGACATTCATTTCACGATATTTTTTAAAAAACTAGATTTTGGGCATGAAAATTCTTGTTACCGGGGGAGCTGGGTTCATAGGCTCTCACACTGTTGTCGAGTTGGACAAAGCAGGGTTTGAGCCCGTTATTATAGATAATCTGTACAATTCGAACCTCGGCGTTCTCGACGGGATCAAGCAGATCACCGGCAAGGATTTCCCTTTCTATGAAATGGACTGCAACGATTCCGAGAAAGTACGGGAGCTTTTTGCAAAAGAGAAATTCGACGGTGTGATTCATTTCGCAGCCTATAAAGCAGTAGGTGAATCGGTAGAGAAACCGCTTAATTATTACGAAAACAACCTCATTTCCCTGATGGTCCTATTGCGGGCGATGACGGAATTTAATGTACCTAATTTCGTATTCTCCTCTTCCTGCACCGTTTACGGTCAACCTGACGCAATTCCGGTAACCGAACAAACCCCAAGAAAGCCCGCCAATTCACCTTACGGAAACACAAAGGCGATTGGTGAAGATATTATCCGTGACTATATCTATGCCAAGCCCGGCGTAAAAGCAATATCCCTTCGTTACTTCAATCCGATCGGCGCCCACGAAAGCGCATTGATCGGCGAACTGCCAAATGGTGTTCCGAGCAATCTGGTACCTTATATTACGCAAACAGCCGCTGGCCTGCGCAAGTCGCTGACTGTATTCGGGAGCGACTACGATACACCGGACGGAACCTGCATCCGAGACTTCATTCACGTAGTAGACCTGGCCAAAGCGCACGTAAAAGCATTAGAACTGCTCGAATCGGAAAGCGGACCTGATTATTACGATGTTTTCAATGTGGGAACTGGTGAAGGCTACACGGTACTGCAACTGATCAACACCTTCGAGCAGGTAAATGGTGTGAAGCTCAATTATTCGATCGGGCCGCGCCGCGAGGGAGATGTGGAGAAGATTTACGCACAATCAGATAAAGTCAATAATGTAATGAAGTGGCGTGCCGAAAAAACCATGGCCGAAGCACTTCGCGATGCCTGGAAGTGGCAATTAAAAATAACAGCTCAATAAATGAAAAAGATCTTAATCACAGGCGGCGCCGGTTTTATCGGCTCTCACGTTGTACGCCGCTTCGTAACCTCCCATCCTGACTATCATATATTCAACCTCGATGCGCTGACTTACGCAGGCAATCTTGAAAACCTGCGGGATATTGAAAATGCGCCCAATTATACTTTTGTAAAAGGAGATATTGTTGACGCTGATTTTATTGAAAAACTTTTCAGCGAAAATGATTTCCACGGCGTAGTTCACCTTGCAGCCGAAAGCCACGTCGACCGGTCGATCTCAGACCCGATGTCGTTTGTGATGACGAATGTGGTAGGTACTGTTAATTTATTAAACTCTGCTAAAAAAGCTTGGAAAGATGATCTGGCGAGCCACCGTTTTTACCACGTATCAACGGATGAAGTTTACGGCGAACTGCACGATCCGGGTACATTTTTCACAGAAACAACCAGCTACGACCCGCGTTCACCTTATTCGGCTTCCAAAGCTTCTTCGGACCACTTTGTGCGGGCTTACCATAATACTTACAAGCTCCCTGTTGTAATTTCAAATTGCTCCAATAACTACGGCCCAAACCATTTCCCGGAGAAGCTGATTCCGCTGATGATCCACAATATCATTCAGAAAAAACCACTTCCTGTTTACGGAAAAGGTGAAAATATCAGGGACTGGCTTTTTGTTGAAGACCACGCAAGAGCAATCGACGTGATTTTCCATGACGGCGTAAATGGCGAAACCTACAATATCGGCGGCCACAACGAGTGGAAGAACATCGACCTGGTATTGCTGCTTTGCTCCATCATGGACGAAAAACTCGGCCGCGAAAAAGGTGAAACCGAAAAGCAGATCACATACGTAACCGACCGTGCAGGCCACGATCTGCGCTATGCGATCGATGCCACAAAACTTTCGAACGAACTGGGCTGGAAACCTTCCCTTCAATTTGCAGAAGGTCTGGAAAGAACGGTAGACTGGTATCTTCAAAATGAAGAATGGCTGGATAACGTAACCTCAGGTTCTTACCAGAAATACTATACCGAAATGTATTCGGACAGGTAGTTTCTGAACACGGGTTACTCGCCCAAAAAGATACTTCAACGTTTCACAACGAAAACAAACTTATGAAAGGCATTATATTGGCCGGCGGATCCGGAACCAGATTGCACCCATTAACATTGGCGGTTAGTAAGCAGCTTATGCCCGTTTACGACAAGCCGATGATCTATTATCCGCTTTCCATCTTAATGCTAGCGGGAATTCGGGAGATTCTGATCATTTCAACTCCTCACGATCTGCCCCATTTTGAAAAGTTGCTGGGTGACGGAAGCAGGCTCGGATGCGAATTCACTTACGCAGTACAGCCAAGCCCGGACGGACTTGCACAGGCATTTATCATTGGTGAAGAGTTTATAGGCAAAGAAAAGGTTGCTCTGATTTTAGGTGATAACATTTTTTACGGCTCAGGGCTTTCTCAGCTTCTTCAATCCAACAACGATCCCGACGGCGGCGTCATATTCGCTTATCAGGTACATGATCCTGAACGCTACGGTGTTGTGGAATTTGACAAATCAAATAATGTATTGTCAATCGAAGAAAAACCGGAAACACCGAAGTCAAACTACGCGGTACCGGGACTATATTTCTATGATAATGATGTAGTCGAGATCGCGAAAACGATACCGCCATCACCACGCGGAGAACTGGAAATCACAGACGTAAACCGGGTGTACCTGGAACGCGGCAAATTGAAGGTTGGCGTATTGAACAGAGGAACTGCGTGGCTAGATACCGGCACATTCCAATCTCTGATGCAAGCTGGTCAGTTTGTGCAGGTTATCGAAGAACGCCAGGGCTTAAAGGTGGGTTGCATTGAGGAGATCGCTTACAGAATGGGCTTTATTAATGCAGACCAGTTACGCGAAATAGCCAAGCCGCTCGTTAAAAGCGGGTATGGTACCTATCTTGAACGCATTGTTGCAAACGGCTGAAAACGCTGAATTTTGCATTTGTCCGGATAAATAAATGAAGTTTTTGGCAGAGGAAATAGAGGAGTATTCCGTGCGGCATACGGAAAATGAGAGTGAATTGCTGAGGTCTTTGAATCGGGAGACCCACGCCAACATTCTCAATCCTCGCATGCTCTCGGGACATTTACAGGGCCGGTTTTTATCCATGATTTCTAAAATGATCAGGCCTGACCGGATCCTGGAAATCGGAACTTACACGGGTTACTCGGCGCTGTGTCTCTGCGAAGGATTGCAACCCGGCGGCAAGATCACCACCATTGACATCAATGAGGAGCTCGAAACTTTTACCCGTAAATTTTTCGAAATCACTTCTTTTTCAGCTTCGATCGAATATATAATCGGGAATGCCCTGGACATACTTCCGGGGCTTCACGATACTTTTGACCTGGTATTCATCGATGCGGATAAAATTAATTATTCTTCTTATTTTGAGCTTTGTCTTGAAAAGGTCAGGAGCGGCGGTTTCATTATAGCCGACAATGTACTGTGGAGCGGAAAGGTTGTTCAGCCCGGTATTAAAATAGACAAAGACACCCAGGCGTTACTGGACTTTAACAAAATGGTCCACGAAGACAGCCGGGTTTCCAATATTCTGCTCCCAATCAGGGACGGTTTAATGATACTTCAGAAAATTTAAGCACACCAGTAAGCCAAGTACCAAACATTTATGGCCAGAACTTTCATTAATAACATCAAGTACTTAACAGGCGCATTGCTTCTGTCACTGACTGTAACAAACGCAGCTTTTGCGCAGACCCCCGAAATCCCAGCCAGCGTTTCATTTGGTGGTATAACCGTCAAGTTTGACAGAAATGCACAAAACCTGATCGAAGAGGATGTTAAGAGCCTGATGAGCAATAAGAAATTTTGGGAAGAAAAAATGGATCGGGCAATTCTCCACTTCCCTATTGTGGAAGGGATATTGATGGATGAAGAGGTACCTATTGACTTCAAATATCTGGCAGTTCAGGAAAGCTCATTCCGCCCGGATGTTATATCTACTTCAAATGCAGTGGGTTACTGGCAGTTTAAGCCAGAAACCGCACGTGAATTGAATCTGAGAGTGGATGATACGATCGACGAAAGAAAGAATATCAGCGCCTCGACGCACGCAGCGGCGTGGTACCTAAAAAAAAATAACCAGCAGTTCAATAACTGGGTCACAACACTTTACTCCTATTACCAAGGTGCGGGTGGTGTCAAAAAGATTATCCCTGCAAGCTGGGCTTATGCCCGGGAAGTGACGCTAACGTCTAAAACAGACCGGTATATGCTCCGCTTCTTTGCGCACAAAATTGCATTGGAAGCGGGTATTGAGCGCTACAAATCTGCCGGTGCGTATGTATTAATGGAGTCGGATTTCGGTAAAGGCAAAACGCTGGACGAAGTAGCGAGCTCACTGGGTATTCCTGCAATGGAATTAAAAAATTACAACAGGTGGCTGGCCGATGGCAAGATACCGTCAGATCGGGAGTATCTCCTGACTATCCCCGTTCCTACCGCTCAGGTAGCGGCTGTTCGTGAAAAGCTATCTTTGCCTCCACAACAAACTGCGGTGGCGTCTGTATATGAAGATACCGGCTATCCTGTACTGAAAAGAACATCGCCGCCTTCACAAAGTCCTGCATTGTATGAGATCAACGGGCTAAAAGGTATAGAGGCTACGCCAGGCTCCAAGCCAAAAACACTTGCAAAGGCAGGAGGAATGAGGGCACCGAAATTTATGCGGTACAATGATATGCAGGCTGAAATGCAGCTTATCCCCGGAAAAGTCTATTATCTGGCCCGCAAGCACAAAAAAGCATCCACCCCATTCCACACAGCGCGGCCCGGCGATACCTGGCACAGCGTATCACAGCAATATGGTTTGCGTTTGGTAAATCTTTTGAAATACAACCGCACGACCAGCCGCAATTATCCTATTGAAACGGGGCAGGTATTGTTCCTGACCAAAAAACGTCCAAAGAAACAGCCGATCGAAATTATCGCTCCGCCGCAAGCTACTCCTCCCGTGCAAAAGGATTCAGTGGTTGCTGTGGTTACGGAGAAAACGCCGGTTACTGCTGCTAATACAATTCCTGATAAACCATCAGGGCGAAAAAAATACACGCCGGTATTGGTTGAAAAAACAGAAACAGCTGCTCCTGCTGAAACCGCAACATCCGAGCCAGCCGCCTCCATTCCTGTACCTTCGGTAAGCGCAGCCGTACCTTCCGCCGCTGTCGGTGGATCAGCTGATGCTGCTAAAAAGCCAGCTATGCAGGAAAATGACGAGCGGGTTGTGATCATTACGCAAGACACCGAGGATACTTCCTTTAAATCAGTTGAAGAAGAGCGGCCGGTCGCAAAGCCAGGTTCGCCTTCGAAAGTGATCACACCAAATGAAACCCGCAGTACTGCTCCTTCAACCTCGGTATATGCGCGCCAACGGGCGGCTGCCGAAGAAAGAGCTGCAAGGGAACGAGCTGCCGGCACTTCATCTTCCGAAGTGAGTACAAGTGCTCAAACACATACAGTTGTGTCAGGCGATACCTATTTTGGAATAGCCAGTAAATACAATTTATCATTGAGAGAACTTCTGGAATTGAACAACAGAAGCAGCCAGACACGCCTTTCGACCGGACAAAAATTGATTGTCAGCAAAGCAGGTCAGGAAAATGCGGCTGTTAGTGAGACAGTTGCGGCTAAAACTACTCCCGAAAAATCAGCTCCTGAAAAAATTGAAGTAACCCGCACGGCACCAGCCGAAACTTTCCGGACTCCCGAGGAGGTCAAAGAGCAAACAAGACGTTCGGTAAATCCTGAAAGTGAATTTCATATTGTTGAGGGCGGCCAAACGTTTTACAGCATTTCAAAAGCATATGGTCTTTCGGTGAAAGAGCTGCTGGAATTGAATAACCTCGGTAATTCTGACAGATTGAAGTCGGGGCAGCGCCTGAAAGTAAAGCGGGAAGCAGGTAACCCGTCGACTGACGAGCGGGTAAACCAGAGCATTAACAGGGGCGCTCGGACGCATACTGTTGCGGCGGGAGAAACGCTTTTCAGAATCGCGCAAACTTACCGCACCAATATTGAAGACATTAAGAAATTAAACAATATGTCCGGAAACAGTGTTATGGTCGGACAGAAGCTTAAAATACCTCAGCAGTAGGAAATATGATTTTAATTGATCACACCTGTATCAGTGATGATATCGAAGACCAGCTCTTTGTTTGCGATCTTGAAAAATGCAAAGGAGCTTGTTGTGTTGAAGGAGATTCGGGTGCTCCACTGGATGATGCAGAAGTAGCAATCCTGGATGAAATTTATCCGATGGTAGAACCCTATCTTTCGGAAGAAGGCAAAAAAGCTATCGCAGAACAAGGTACTTCCACCAAAGACTTCGACGGCGATTTCGTCACTCCTATTATTGACGGCCGCGAATGTGCTTATGCAATTTATGACCAAAGAGGCATTTTAAAATGCGGAATCGAGGCCGCATATCTTGACGGAAAAATTGGGTATAAAAAGCCGATTTCCTGCCACTTATATCCGATCAGAGTAACCAAATACGACGAATTTCACGCGCTTAACTATGACCGCTGGTCAATATGCAGCCCGGCCTGTGACTTGGGTAAGCAACTGGGTGTACCGGTTTATCAATTTTTGAAAGAGCCGCTGATCCGTGCTTATGGACCTGAATGGTATGGTGAGCTGAGCCGCGAAATCGACGAACGTCAGGACGCAAGGGCGAATGAAAAAGGATAATGCATTCTTCAACGATGTATATGACGTAGTTCGTCAGATTCCTGCCGGCCGCGCTACCTCCTATGGTGCGATTGCCAAATATCTAGGCAATAACAGAGGCGCCAGGATCGTAGGCTGGGCAATGGGCAGCAGCTACACCCACCAGGATATTCCGGCACATCGGGTGGTGAACAGCCAGGGCGAACTTAGCGCCAGGGCACTTTTTGAAACGCCTACAACCATGCAGGAAAGGCTCGAATGCGAGGGAGCTACCATCAAAAACCATAAGATCCAGAATTGGAAAGAATACTTCTGGGATCCTGAAAAGGAGTTATTATAAACGAAAAAATCCTGGCTGAGTAAGTCAGGATTTTTTCGTTCTGCAAAGATTTACATTACAGCAATGAGATCGTCTTTTCGCTGCTACTTTCTATCTGCACTTCTTTGATCAGTTTTTTGCTTTTGTTATGCATTTCAAAATAGTAAGTCCCGTCCTGCATTTCGTCGAGGTTGAATACTCTGCGGTATTTTGAGTTGCTGTCCTCGAATACTTCCGAGTAATATACATTTCCCACCTTGTCTTTCACAACTACCTTGATCCTGTCATTCGGGCTTTTGTTTACAGATAGTCTAACCTTATTAGTATCCGAAATTCTGTAAAGGCCAGCGTCGAAAGCTACTGCATTCGCTTCTTTTTCTTCGAGATTTTTCTTCTTGTCAGTTGTAAATGATGCAAGTGACAAAGTGAGCGCAATGGCGCAGAACAGGTTTGAGACGATTGAAATTTTCATGGCTAATAGCTATTTAAAGTTGGTACCATACATCTGCATGGTTGACCTCATACTAAAAAAGCACGTGCCACTTTTAAAAATTTCAACCCTCAGCCCGAAATTACTGCCTTGTAAATCGTTGTTTTACAGCATATTAAAATTAATTTCTGTAAATCAACCGCCATCTGCCAGCGGCCTCACGGATGTTCGGTACCGAACATTTAATTTAAAACCGAACGTTTCGAAAGGTTACAACAAACCTAGATTTTATTTTTGCCGCGGCTTTCGTTGGCAATCTTCTTGATCATTGGAAGCCGGCTTGCAGGTATCGGGTGTTTGTAATCCCAGAAGGCAGATACGCAGACAATTTTCCATTGTCCGTCGATCTTTTCAACCAGCCTTACCTCTTTGCTGTGGTGAAAGTTCTTTTCCTGTTTGTCGCTATTGAACTGATCCCAGGTCAGGTAAGCCACATCATCATCGAAAAATTTGAATTTCATATTCTTTCTCTCCACAAGCGGGTGACTCGAAACTGGCTCGGGATTGTCGGAAATGTACTTGCCTATCTGCTTATTGATATCATCCCAACCCACGTTTGAGTCGAAGGTACCATCGTCATTACTCCACGCCTGAAAGGCATAGTCCGTTTGCGCGTAGTTTGACTTCCATGCGTCGTAGTCTCTTGCAAAAAAAGATTTTGTTTCGTTTTCGATTACTTCGGTGATTGCTTTCTTATCCTTTTCCTGATTGGCTTCGCGGGCAGCTTCCTCTTCTTTGGCTTTGTCGGTGCAGGAGATGCACAACATTAATCCTGACAAAATGAATGACAGCGTTTTCATGATTTAAAAGTTTAGATTGTTAAAAATGACTCAACCCAATCTTTTCAATGTGACATCCATCAAATCACGCGCTCCATCAAATTACTATCATAAAGTTAATATTAATTTGAAGATAATCAAGAAAACGAGAGGATTTGTAACCGATAAAAGCTCCCTAGCCTATTAGTATTATTTAGCAGAAGTTATTATTTAACCGAAGTGTAAAGTTCAGGAGTGCCTCGTTTGGAATCGCGCAGCAACCAAAGACCAGTGAACGTAATGAGCCCGTTGATAATCAGCCTTTCAAAACCGAACTTGTAGCCGTTGAACCATTCTGCCGAGTGATCATTGATGATATAAGTCAATATCGGCGCGAGAATGCAGACTAGTGGTACCCAGCGATCTTTCACTGGTGTTTTCAGGAATGCTCCGAAGGCAAAAAGTCCGAGCAGCGGCCCATAGGTATAGCCTGCCAGATCGAAGACTGCGGTGATCACTTCCTTATTGTTGAGGCGGTTAAAAATCAAAATCACCAGATAGAATATCACTGAAAACATGATGTGGACCCAAAATTTGATCGTAGACCTTTTCTCCTCCGGTCTCTTTTCAATTTCCATAAAATCAATGCAAAAAGCGGTAGTCAATGCAGTGAGCGCGGAATCGGAGCTGGCGTAAGTGGCGGCCGTGATTCCAAGCAGGAATGTAATCCCGACAACCAGGCCAAGATGGTTTAAAGCCAGCATCGGGTAAAAATCGTCCGTTCTCGCAGTAGCCGGAATACCCTGCGCTTCTGCATATACGTAAAGCAGGGCACCGAGCGAGAGGAACAGGAAATTCACGATTACCAAAACCACTGTAAACCAGAACATATTCTTCTGCGCCTCGCCTATATTCTTGCAGGTAAGGTTCTTCTGCATTAGGTCCTGGTCAAGCCCGGTCATGACAATAGCTATAAATACGCCGGCAAAAAACTGTTTGAAGAAGTTCTTCGGATCATTGATATCCCAATAAAAAATGCGGGAATACTTACTGGTATCCACCGCAGTCCATATATCGCCTATTCCTTTGAGATTCAATTCTTTGGAAACTAAAACAATTGTTAGAATTACAGCTGTGATCAGGAAAAAGGTTTGAAGTGTGTCTGTGACGATGATCGTTTTCACCCCACCTTTAAAAGTATAGATCCAGATCAGGAAAATGGTGATCGCTACCGCAACTTCAAAGGGAACTCCAAGCGGCTTGAAAAGTGCCAGCTGCAAAACTTGCGCAGCTACATATAACCTTACTGCTGAGCCAATTGTGCGCGACAGAAGAAAAAATCCGGAGCCTGTTTTATAAGACCAGAAACCAAAACGCTGTTCGAGATAAGAATAGATGGAGATCAGATTGAGCCGGTAATAAAGCGGCATTAACACGGTACCAATCACCAGATAGCCCAGAATATAGCCGATAACTACCTGAAAATAGGAAAACTGAATATTAGCGACAGCCCCGGGAACTGAAACGAACGTTACCCCCGAAAGCGAAGTCCCGATCATCCCGAAAGCCACCAGGTACCAGGGCGACTGGCGATTTGCGGTAAAAAAAGTATTGGTATCCGCCCCCCTGGAAGTGTAGATCGACACTGTAATCAGCATTCCGAAATAGACAATCAGGATAACCAGCGAAATATAGGGATTCATCAAAAGGGGAGATTTGGATTAGTGGGGTGTTGTATTAAAAGCCGCAGTACTTCTAATAATCTGCGTTTTTAATTAGATTTGCTAATCAAACAGAAATTTGGTTGTTATGCAAGCGATGACGGAAACAGACGTAGAAATTCTGGAAGAAACGGTTGTCACCGACATTAAAAAGCTTATTATTTATAATGACGATGTGAACACTTTCGACTGGGTAATAGATACATTGGTAGAGGTATGCGGGCACACAAGCGAGCAGGCCGAACAATGTACGATCATCATTCACTATAAAGGAAAATGCTCGGTTAAGGAAGGGGCTTTTGACGAGCTTACAGGAATGCGTAACGAAATCTGCCGGAGGGGAATTTCAGCCGAAATTCATTGATTGCCGCGACAGGCACGCTTCTTTTTCTTCCCGGGGTATTGTTTCAAGATTATCCCGTTCATCAACCGTCCCTCAAATTCTCATGAATTATCCCTCGCGCCTGATAGAGGATGCTGTAAATGAAATCTCCCGACTTCCCGGAATTGGCAAGAAAACTGCGCTGAGGCTGGCATTACATTTGCTTAAGAGAGAAGAAGAGCAAACCCGGTCGCTCTCGGATGCGATTGTGAATATGCGTACCAAAACTACTTACTGCGTGAAATGCCACAATATTGCGGATGAAATGTACTGCAATATCTGTGCAAACACGAAGCGCGATCGAACTACGATTTGCGTGGTGGTCGACACCAGGGACGTTTTGGCGATAGAATCTACCAATCAATATAAAGGACTTTACCACGTACTCGGCGGCATTATTTCGCCGCTCGAAGGCATCGGGCCTTCTGATCTGAATATAGACTCGCTGGTAGACAGGGTGGAAAAGCCAGCGGAAGAGGAAGGTGTGCAGGAAATTATTCTTGCACTAAGTCCGACGATGGAAGGCGATACTACTGCCTTTTATTTACAAAAAAAGCTAAAATCAACAGGCGTTAAAATGAGTACCATTGCGCGCGGCGTGCCCATCGGCGGCGATCTCGAATATGCCGATGAAATTACGCTGGGCCGGAGTATCATAAGTCGGGTGGCTTATGATTGATTTAATAACAATTTCAATTGTATCGTTATGAATAGAACAGATTTTTTGCGGACACTCGCAGGCGGCACGATCGCTGCGGGAGCATTTGCTAACCAGACATTTGCAGGTAGTCCAAATACAATACTTGCGGAAACCGCACCATTCAAGCAGGCGCCACTTCCTTACGATTTCGGCGCATTGGAACCGAGTATTGATAAAATGACGATGGAAATCCATTATGGGAAGCACCATGCGGCGTATGTGAAAAATTTGAACGACGCAGTGAAAGGAACTGAATACGAGAAAAAGTCACTGGAAGATATTCTTAAGTCGGCAGGCAAAGCGCCGGCTGCGATCCGTAACAATGGTGGCGGACACTGGAACCACACTTTCTTCTGGGAAGTAATGGGACCTAAAAAAGCCGCAGGACCGACAGGCGCGGTGGCTGACGCGATCAACGGGCAGTTTGGCTCTCTGGATAAAATGAAGGAAGAATTCGCAAAAGCGGCAACCACAAGATTCGGCTCAGGCTGGGCGTGGCTGGTTGCAAACGGCGGGAAACTTTCCATCGGCTCAACACCAAACCAGGATAACCCATTAATGGACGTATCCGACATCAAAGGAACACCAATCCTGGCACTCGACGTGTGGGAACACGCTTACTACCTGCACTATCAAAACAAAAGACCAGATTACATTAAGGCGTTCTGGGATGTGGTGAACTGGGAGAAGGTCGCTGCTAATCTTAAGAAGGCTTAGAGGGAGGACGGAGGAAGGGAGGATGGAGGAAAGGGAGAAAAAGGGACAATACAAAAATTCTTTCCTTCCTCCGTTCCTCCATCCTCCTTCCTCCCTTCCTCCCTAATTACAAAACGACGCAATTACCTTGTAAGCCTGCTGATAACCTAGCTCGCCGGCTTTGCTTAGGTCCATGCAACCTTCGTTTACCTGACCGAGGCTATTTTTTAAAATTCCACGGAGGTAATAGGCTTCGGGATAATCGGACCGTAGTTTGATTGAGCTACTGAAATCCAGTACTGCTCCCATCTGGTCGCCGCTCGCGGAACGGATCAGGGCGCGGGAAAAGTAAGCACTTGAATAGGTCGGGTTCAATTCAACAGCAGTTGTCATATCCTGCAATGCGCTTTTTGTGTCCCCCACTTTCGCTTTGTTCATCCCTCTGATATAGTACGCTTCTGCACGCTCGTTGGTCAGATTATCTATTTTAACAGGCTGCTGAACCTGATCACGCAGCTCGTCAAGTTTTTCTTTGTTAATTTTTCCAGCATAAACAATCTTCTTAGGATCACCTACGTAAGGATTTTTTAGTTCGATTGATTTTGTCAGATCAGCTATCGCCCCACGCTGATCGTTTAGTCTTCCTTTGGAAAACCCTCTCCCATAATATGCCAGGAAATTGTCCGGGCTGAGTTGTATTGTTTTGTCGAAGTCGATGATCGCTCCCGTAAAATCTTCCAGTTTATTTTTAGCAAAACCCCGGTTTGCGTAAAGCTCGCTGTCATTCGGACTGAGTTCGATTGCGCGTGTAAAGTCCGCACTGGCACCCTGGTAATCACCTAATTGCAGCTTAGCAAGTCCGCGACCGGCGTAAGCTCCTGTTCTTTTTGGACTTAACTCGATCACCCTTGTAAAATCGGCCAGGCTGCCTGCGTATTCCTGCAAATCCTGCTTACAATTTCCTCTGGCGTAAAGCGCGGCCAATTCGTCGGGATTGAGAGATAAGGCGCGGTCGAGATCGGTCAGTGCATTGCGGTGATTTTTGAGTTTTGCATAGCTCACACCTCGGTTATAATAGGTTTTTGGTTCTTCGGGATTGATCTCGATTGCCTTTGTATAGTCTTCGATCGCGGCACGGAAATCATCCTGCAAACTTTTGCTTACTCCCCTGCTTTGGTAATACAGTGATTCTTTGGGATTAAGCTCAATGGCGCGGTCGTAATCAAGAATAGCGCCGCGGTGGTCTTTGAGGTTTGCTTTTGCCAATCCCCTGTTGAAGTAGCTGGGGGCATGTTCGGGGCTCATTGCTATTACCGAAGAATACGCTTGCAAAGCACCGTTGAAATCTCCCGTCCCGGCCTTTGTATTTCCTTCTTCGAAAAATTCGGCTGCTGATCGCTGGGCAAGGGTGGGAAATGAGAGGGTAAGCGCAACTAAAAACGCAATGGCAGATACTAAGACTTTCATGAATGTAAACCGTTTCCTCAAATCAGAAATTTTTCTATTATTCTATAAAAGTATTCAAATTCCTTCTCTGCATCAAAAAAACAAATACCCTTATTTTCCAGCGCTTTCTTAGACCGGTTTCTTAGAATATCCCTACATTTATGTTTCCCACGAACTGGACATTTTTCATTTTACCAAACCATTTTATGACCGGAAGCTTCAAGAAACTACTTCTCGCAGGGCTGATTATCGTAGCTGCGTTAGCTGTTTATTTCGCTTTTCTAAAACCCGGCGATTCTCCGCAGATAGCAAGTGAAGGTGAGATGCCGCAGCTGGAAGAAGATACGTCCGTTTACCTATCCGCACTGAACGATCTGAAAGGCAATCAGGTATCGATGGCTCAGGATAAGCTGATATTTGTGAATGTATGGGCAACCTGGTGCGGCCCGTGCAATATGGAAATGCCTGGTATCCAGAAACTTTACGACAAATACAAGGATCACGAAAAAGTAGCTTTTTATATTATCTCGGACGAAGATGCCGAAACTGTCAACCCGTTTATTGCGCGCAAGGGATATAACCTGCCCTTTTTCCAATATGCTGGACCTTATCCGCCAGCTCTTGACGGCAATGCAATTCCGCGTACTTATATCATTTATAACGGAAAGATATTAGCGCAGGAAATAGGCGCTTCGAAATGGGACAGGCCTGAAATTATTGAGCTGATCGAAAAACAGCTTGCACAGATCTGACAGCCTTATTTGATACCCCGATAATGCAAAAAGGCGCTGAATCCAGCGCCTTTTTGCATTATATCTTTTATGCTTAAACTTATTCTACAATAAAGCTGCCTTTCATCAGTGCATAATGCCCTGGGAAGCTGCAAATGTAAGTGTAAGTACCTTTTGCAGGAGCTGTGAATTCGACAGTATCGCTTTCTCCGCCACCAACTAATTTGGTATGTGCAATTACGCTTGGTTTCTCAGATGCAGGAATGTACTCAGTTTCTCTGGCAGCAGCTGCTTTTGAACCGAATGTAGCAACGTCAACGCCTGGCTTCAACAATACCCAGTTATGGCCCATTGCCGCTTTCGCAAGTTTACCTGAGTGTGTCAGGGTCAACTTCACTTTCTGTCCGGCTTTAACTTTGATTTCTTTCAGGTCAAACTGCATTGCGTCACTTCCTTTAATGACGATCGTTTTAACTTGCTTAGCATCGTTCACCTCTGTGCCGGCAGGAACTTTTGCTTGAACAGGGCTCGTAGTAACTGCTCCAAAAGCCAAAACTGCGGCAAGAAGCATTACGCCATACTTAGTCGTTTTCATATTCTGAGTATTAGTGTACTTGTTTAATTAAATTTAACCTCCGCAATTTACTACACGAGTTTTTAAAAATACAATCCATTAACATTTGTTTGATAAACAATCATTCAGAAGAGTATTTTGTACTGATCGCGCACTGCCCTACCCACGCATATCACCGAAAGTACCATCATATAATGGTTAATATCGACCGGGTCCATCGGGATCGGCAAATTGCCTGACTTTGTCGATAAGGCTAGTAACATCATTGAAAAAACAGCCCACAAGGCACTTTTTTGTCTGTTGGCCAAACCCACGCACGAAATCAGCAAGGTGACCAGAATGCACAGGGATTTGATGATGAGTCCCACATATTCGACGCGAAACCAGGTAATGCAATAAAAAAGCAGGATTCCCAGCGCGATGGTTGAGGTCAATAGAAAGTTTCCGCCCTCGTACCGCATAATGAGGCACCAGGCGCCGGAGACGAGGCAAAGTGCGCCGAGTGTCATTTCTCCGGCGATTACTATTTCATGTACGTTTTCCAAACTCTCAACTCCTGCAAATACCAGTAAATCAGTGAGCGCAACGAAGGATATACTGAAAAGGAATATCCCCCAAAGCCACCTTGTGACGGGCGGCTGGCTTTTGAAATACCTGAAAAAAATGAACAGACTGGTGAAGCTTAAAACGAGGTTAGAAAATATATGAGGACTGCTAAGTATATCCATAAACACGCGTCATATAATCGAAAAAAGCAATTTACAAATTCTGGTTACATTTTGCTACTTCGTGCTTTTCGTTCTACTTTTACCAAAAAAACTGATTTACCAACATGAGCGTTTTAGTTAATAAAAATTCTAAGATTATAGTTCAGGGATTTACCGGTTCGGAAGGGTCTTTTCACGCCCAGCAGATGATAGAATATGGTACCAATGTCGTAGGTGGAGTTACTCCTGGTAAAGGCGGACTTTCTCATTTGGAAAGACCTGTATTCAATACCGTCGATCAGGCTGTTCGTTCTACCGGAGCTGACGTGGCTATCATTTTCGTTCCACCGGCATTCGCCGCTGACGCAATCATGGAATCTGCTGATGCTGGTATCGGCGTAATCGTTTGTATCACCGAAGGTATCCCGACCAAGGATATGATGCAGGCAAAAGAATATATCAAAAACAAAAATTGCCGCTTGATCGGACCTAACTGCCCTGGCGTTATTACTGCTGAGGAATGCAAAGTGGGTATTATGCCAGGCTTTATCTTCAAAAAAGGAACTGTCGGACTGGTCTCTAAATCAGGTACTTTGACTTATGAAGCAGTTGATCAGCTAACCCGCGCAGGATTGGGACAAACTACTGCGATTGGTATCGGCGGTGACCCTATTATTGGTACTACTACTAAAGAAGCGGTTGAGCTTTTGATGAACGATCCTGAAACTGAGGCGATCGTAATGATCGGTGAAATTGGCGGAAGCATGGAAGCTGATGCAGCTAACTATATCAAATCAACTGGTAACAAAAAACCTGTTGTAGGTTTCATCGCAGGTCAAACTGCTCCAAAAGGGCGCAGAATGGGCCACGCCGGTGCAATTATCGGTGGAGCTGATGATACAGCTGAGGCTAAGATCAGAATTATGAAGGAATCAGGGATTTTTGTAGCTGAGTCGCCAGCATTGATCGGCGAAACGATGTTACTTGCCCTTGGAAAGAAATAATACTTACTTACGATATATTTTTTAAGAGGGCTGAGGAAACTCCGCCCTTTTATTCTTATGAGGTCCATATTCACACCATTCTTTTGGGCTTTCTTCACAGCGTTACTGTTCCTGGGCACTTTTTCCACGAGCGCGCCAAAAATTACACCTCCCGAGCGTTTCTTTCCCGTTTATAATTACGAAAATGACTGGCTGGTTTACAGCGATCAGTATAAGAATTACGTCCCATTTTCTCCGGGCGTAAACGAAGGAACCAGATCAGCGAGTTTATATATTGATCTGGTCAAAAACAGGAGGTACTTTCTATTACTCACATCCGATACAGAAAGCTATCTTTTTGTAGAAGGTGCGCTGCAAAACCGCATTGAGGGAAATTCGTGGCAGGAACTCAGTATTGACAGTCTTTTCAAAATTTATAAAAAAGACGAACTGCTCGTCACGATTTACGGCAGCGAGGGTGTTGCTGATAAAATTGCCCTATTGTGCAACAAAAAAAAAACAAATGAGGCGATCGGGCTCAACACATCCCGGCCCAATTTCATCAACATCAAACCCATTTCGTTTACCCCGTTCGGTAACTTCGCTGTGATCGCTTTGGTATTGATCCTGATATTAAATGCCTGGATCTTTAACCTTAATCCGTTGTCGTTTCTCCGTTTGATAAATCCTATCGAGTTTTTCAACAGCGACCCGCGGGACCAGGTTTCCAAAATCAACAAACCTTACAGTAATACAATAATTTTCTTTGCGCTCATTACTGCAATGTGGATGGGCTTTGTACTTGTGTTTCTGTCGAGCAACAGGCTTAACTTGTTTTCAGTAAACAACATACTATCAGAGAAACCGAACACTTTGCTTATTCTGGGGGACTTTTTGATACTTAGCACGATATTCTTCATACTCACTTACGTCAAGTATATATTCATGCTGCTTGCGGGTAATATGCTCAATCTCGACAAACAGGTTGATACCATATTCATCAAAATAATACAATCCTCGTATATGTTTTACGGAGCATTGTTTTTGATTGTATTTACTGTGAGTTTCAATCGAGCAACCTGGATTGGGGATATGCGGCCCTACATTCTCCTCCCCTTCCTGTTCTTCTATTTTGCCCGTTTCGTTGCGCTATACGTGGTTACTAAGCCCCCCGGCGCGTTGATTAATCTCTATTTATTTTCTTACCTTTGCGTCATTGAAATAATCCCGCTCATCGTTAGTATGAAATTTGCCCTATAACTAATAATGATGAGTTTGGACTAAACTAATGAGGATTTTACATGAGTGAGACAATCAATTTTGATCAGGAAAGGCTCAAAAAGGTTACCAGCCTGCTAGTAAGCCAATCCCGACCCGCCGACGAAAATTCACCTTATTACGAATTGGCTAAAAAGTATAATATCAAAGTTGATTTCAGGCCATTTATCCAGATCGACGGCGTTTCGTACAAAGAGTTTCGTAAACAGAAAATCAACATCCTAGATTATTCTGCCGTCATTTTTACGAGCAGAAATGCGATAGATCATTTCTTTCGGATTTGCACTGAGGGAAGAATTGAGGTTCCTGCGACGATGAAATACTTTTGTATCTCCGAGCAAACCGCCAACTACCTTCAGAAATATATAGTGATCCGGAAAAGAAAGATTTTTACGGGCACAAAAACGGCAACGGAACTGATCGAATTAATGCGCAAGCATAAAAAAGAGAAGTTTTTGTACCCATGTTCGGATGTAAGGAAAAACGATATTCCCGAATTTGCGGACACCGAAGAATTCAGCTTCACCGAAGCGACTATGTATCAGACCGTTCCATCTGACCTGTCTGATCTGGAAGACGTATACTACGATATTATCGCGTTTTTTAGTCCGTCAGGGATTAAGTCTTTATTTGAGAACTTCCCGGACTTCAAACAGAAAGATACGCGGATAGCAGCATTTGGTCCGACCACCGCTAAAGCAGTAGAAGATGCCGGACTGTTTCTGGACATTCAGGCACCGCTACCAAATGCGCCTTCCATGACCGGCGCGCTCGACCTATATATCCGGCAAGCCAACAAGATATGACAGGTTTTTCGGCCGAAAAAGCCCTGGAAAATTTCCAGGGCTTTTTTGTGTTTATATCAATTTTTTTAAGCAATATGCGTTATGAATTAAACTGAAAACCTTCGGTAAGTTCTCTAAACAAACCCAAAAGTATGACTTTGAAGTTTACTATAAGGAGTAATAAAAATGTCCGGTTACTTGCACTAATATTTTTAATTCCCCTTGCTGCTGTCGGCCAGAAAGATGCTCAGTTTAGCTTATTCTCTTTAAATCAGCTTTACCTCAATCCAGCAGCTGCTGGCGCTGACGGACTTACGAAATTTCAGCTTACGCACCGGACTCAGTACGCTGGCTATCAGGGCACGAACTTGGACGATACCGGCGGTGCACTTTCTACGCAGTTGTTCTCTTTTAGTATGCCAATCAAAAATTTCGGGATTGGTTTCTATGCATTGAATGACAAGAGTGGCCCAAGAACTGATCAGGATTTTAAACTTTCCGCAGCGTATCATATTCCCGTTGCCGGGGGTAACTTGCAGGTAGGTGCAAGTGCAGGTTTATTTCGCCAGGCTATCGACTACGGAAAGTTACGCGCCCGTGATCCGGACGATCCTTTGATTCAAACCGGTGTTATCTCAGAAATCAATCCTGACCTGGCAGTAGGTGTGCGATATGAAAGTGATGCTTTTTATGCGGGTATATCCCTGAACCATTTGCTGAAACCGAAATACCAACTAGGTTCAGATCAGGGTACGAATCCATTGCCACAAACAATTTATTTCAATGCGGGCGTAAACCTTGAACTGGGCTATTTACTGGATATTCAACCAATTGTTTTGGTAAAATCTGATATCAGCACTTTGTCTGTTGAAGGTGGCGCGACGGTAACCTATAATAAGCGCTACTGGGTGGGCGGTACTTACAGACAACAGGATTCTTACTTCATATTAATGGGCGGGATCTATTTATTGCAAGACCAGTCGCTGCGCCTTTCAGGAGCCTACGATCTGGTGATCGGTGGCGATCGCGCCAAGGCCGCGTCTTCATTTGAAGTTATGTTATCCTACGCATTACCTTCTCCGAAATTCGGAAAGAAGACGATCATCCGCACGCCTCGCTTCCGCTTTTGATCGCTCAAACCGGAAAAGTTTGTAATATTCAATTACAGGCTAGCAATAAATCAACATGAGCCGGATTAAACTTGGTATTTTCCTAAATGGTAGTTTGCTCGGCACAAGCAGTTTGTGAAACTTTAATTTATATTTGTAAAATCGTCGACCTGCATACCAATTCGCATTTTCAATACGTTAAGTCGATAATTAACTGAATTCAGCAGCTTCCGGGCACAATTTAGAGTTTCCTGCCCGGCTGAACAGTGCCTTTTTTAGATTAGTTTTTTGTTTTTTCAATTATACTTTATAGCATTAGCCGGCGTTTTTAGGCTACAGTTTATACTCAAATTTTACAAAACCACTATGAATGTGAAAGTGTTCTATCGGGATGGAGTCAAAAGTCTGCTTTTGATAGCCGCTCTTATGCTCATGCAGAGTTGCGGATTTATCAAAAGTAAGTTTGGCAAGGGCGGACAAGAAGAAAGCGGTATCTCAAACGGAGAAATTACAGCAACAGCCAGAAAAGGCTTTAAACAAACTACGCCGGCGGGTATGGTGGTTATTCCATCCGGCTCTTTTATAATGGGCCAGGCAGACGAAGACATTGCCTCATCAATGAACAATATGAATAGGCGGGTAACGATCAGTTCGTTCTATATGGATGATACTGAGATCACTAACAACGAATACCGCCAGTTCGTGAATGCACTTCTGGTTGATTCCGTTTCCGTACTTGGAGAAGAAGAGATTATGACCAAGTATTATCCTGATACAACGGTTTGGAAGAAAGACTTCGCTTACTCAAATGGAGATCCGTTTGTTGAATACTATTATCAGCATCCTGGTTTTGATACTTATCCTGTTGTTGGCGTAAGCTGGCTGGGAGCTCAGTACTTTTCAAAATGGAGAACCAATCTCTTGCACGATTTTCAAAATAAAGAAGGTCAGTTCAACTCGACCGGTTTCCGTCTTCCATCAGAAGCTGAATGGGAATGGGCTGCTCGCGGTGGACGTGCGGTTGCTAAGTATCCCTGGGGAAATCCTTATACTATGAATGCAAAAGGATGTTTCCTTGCAAACTTCAAACCGCAGCGCGGAAATTATGACGCTGATGGTTATCCTTACACCGGTCCTGCTAATGCATACAATCCAAATGATTTCGGACTCTACAATATGGCTGGAAACGTAGCGGAATGGACTTCGGACGCTTATACTGACAACGCAACTGCTATCGTTTGGGATATGAACCCGGAATATGATAATCCTGACGAGCCTCGTAAGGTTGTTAAGGGTGGTTCATGGAAAGATATTGCTTACTACCTGCAAACAGGCACCAGGACATTCGAATATGAAACTGAGCGCCGCGCATTTATTGGCTTCCGCTGTGTAATGGATAATGTAAACGACCGAGGAGGTGCCCGTGCCCGTCGTCGCTAGTATGAAATTCCAGATAAAAAGAAGCAGCGTTTCGATACTCTGCTTCTTTTTTACGATCTCTTCAAAATCAAATAACACTTTATTAATATCAAATTTTTCACTGTAACCGATTTCAATTCGTATGGCTAAGAATAGCGGACCTAATTTTTTTTGGGATAAACTAGTACCAACAATATATAGTGCAGGTGCTGCCGTTGTAATTATGGGGGCATTATTTAAAATTCAACACTGGGATGGAGGTAGCGAGATGCTTACAGCAGGTCTTGGAACAGAGGTAATCATATTTTTACTTTATGCGCTTCAAACCTTAACTCAATCGAGTGACAGAGATCCGGACTGGACCCGCGTTTATCCTGAGCTTGCAGACGATTACAACGGACCCGCAATTACCCGCGGTTCAACACAAAGCAGCAACATTACAGCGAAGCTTGACAACATGCTTGACAACGCGAAGCTTTCTCCTGACGTTTTCGATAGTCTTGGTAAAGGATTCAGAAACCTGTCTGACACAGTTGGCAAAATAACTGATCTTACCGATGCAACTGTTGCTACTAATGATTACGCAAGAAATGTGAAAAGTGCTTCAACTGCGATCAGCGACATGAACAAATCTTATGGCGTTGCTATCAATGCAATGTCTTCGATGGCAGATGCTACCAAAGATGCACAATCCTACCGTGACCAGTTTCAGCAAATCACTAAGAACATGGGCGCATTGAATGCAGTTTATGAACTTGAATTGCAGGATACTACCAAGCATTTGAAAGCGATGAATGCATTTTATGGTAATCTGACAGCAGCTATGGAAAATATGGCTGACGCTACCAAAGAATCACAAGTGTTTAAAAATGAAATGTCAAAACTGACGACGAACATTTCGTCCCTGAATGGCATTTATGGCAATATGCTCACAGCAATGCGTGGCGGAAATGCCTAATTAGTCCCTAACAAGCGATAGTAAATCCTCTGAGCGAATTATTAATTGTTTGTTATCATCAAATTATTCAATCACTGATAACTGATTACTGAACAATATGGCAGGTGGAAAAGAAACACCCCGTCAAAAGATGATTGGCATGATGTACCTGGTACTTACTGCAATGCTCGCATTGCAGGTTAGTTCAGCCATCATAGAAAAATTCATTCTTCTGAACAATTCTTTGGAACTATCCTCCGGAGCAGCTAATAAAATAAACCAGGAAACTGTACTTAAAATCAAAGCAGCTGTTGAAAAAGCGGGAAACCGGTCAGCTGACGTTGCGGTAATTAAACAAGCCGAAGAAGTTCGCAAGGTTACTGCCGATATTACAAATGAAATCAACACTTTGAAACAACAGATTATTAATGAAGCCGGCAGCGGTTTGAATGAGGAAGGTGGAATTAAAAACCCTCAGGAAGAATCTAAAGTTGGTCAGTTAATGATTGCCACAGGCAAAAAAGGAAAGGCTTACGGCTTGCAGCAACGCCTGAATGGTTACACTGCACAGATGAATCAGCTATCTCCGAATAAATTTCAGATGCTGGCTATGGACGGCAGAGAAGATCCAAGTGTAAAGGGTAACAGGGAGCAGAGAAACAAGGATTTTGCCGAATTAAACTTTGAATCGACTCCTGTTGCAGCTGCATTAGCAGTTTTGAGTCAGAAGCAAACTGATATTCGCCGGATGGAAGGCGAAGTGCTTAACTATCTGGCAAGCAAAGTAGGTGCGGCTGATGTTAAGTTTGACAGAGTACTTGCGATGGTCAGTGCAGATGCTAAGACTGTTGTAGCTGGTACCAAGTTTAAAGGCCAGATGTTTATCGCAGCTTCTGCAAGTGGTATCACGCCTAGAATGAGTCTTAACGGCTCTCCGGTGAAAGTTGAGAACGGTATTGGTCTGATAGAATTCACTGCACAAGGCGGAGGTTATAATGCAGAAGGAATTGTAAAAAGAGAATTGCAGGCGCGGATCACGATCCCGACTCCATCAGGCAGAGATACTACTTACACGATGAATCAGGAATATTTCGTCGTGAAGCCAACTTACCAGATTGAAACAGGAACATTGCCTCCACTTTATCTGGGTTGTGCAAATAAACTGAGTATCCAAAGCCCGGCATTGGGCGCACTTTGGGCTCCTAGCTTCTCAACGGATGGAGGAGAAATTATACAGAGTGGACAGAAAGGGAAATTCACAATCGTACCTAGCAGAGCGCAGTTGAACATTACTGTCAGCAACGGCGGCAACGTTTTAGGATCAGAGCCTTTCAGGGTTAATAAAGTGCCAAAGCCATCTTTGGAAGTGCGTGTTAATGGCGCTGCTTTTGACGAAAGACGTGGTGCTCCTGCAAGTGGAACAAGAAGTATTCAAGTTGTAGCAATACCTGACGAAAGCTTCAAGAACTTTTCGCCGGAAGATGCTAAGTTCAGGGTTTCAGAAGTTGAGGTATCCCTTGCCCGCGGAACCCGTCGTATAAA
Organism: Dyadobacter sp. CY343; assembly: GCF_021390335.1. GTDB lineage: Bacteria > Bacteroidota > Bacteroidia > Cytophagales > Spirosomataceae > Dyadobacter. The sequence goes on from NZ_JAJUXK010000004.1 coordinate 695,712, forward strand.
TGGTGTAACATTGCGAGGTGGTGGTGGATCAATATCTTCCCTAGCCCAGCAGGCACAGCCAGGAGATCGCTACGTTATTACAATCTTGAAGGTTGAGCGTCAGAATTTTAAAGGCGCTATAAACGAAGTGGAAATGGGTACTCAAAACAGGACAGTTACACTATACTAATAATCACTTTTTGTCGTTTTTTGGACAATACAACCTCTTGCATGATATGAGAAGAATGAATGGAAAAACGATTGCATGGTCTATACTATCCCTGTCCATTGGAACTGGTGTTGCATTTGCACAGGAAAAGGAAGATTCAACTGCTAATTCTTTCTCGTCCCGACCTATCGCAGATGGCGATGTGATGATGAAAAGAACGCTGTGGAGAAGGGTGGATCTTAAAGAAAAGCAGAACATTTCCATGTTCTCTAAAAATAACGAGATTACACGCTATCTGCTGGATGCTGCGAAAGCAGGTCTTATCGATGCATATACAAATGATTCTTGCGCAACTAAGATCGGTGGCGCTGAGCTGCATAAACGCATGGTGATTCCGAATCAGACCGCTGGTTTGTCGGAGGAGGAGATAGCTGCCGGTTTTGGTGAACCAGTTAAGACAGATGACGGATGGGGTGGAAAACCAAAGCCGGATGCTGCCAAGCAAACTCAGACTGCGGATGACGGCTGGGGTAATACAGCAAAAAAAGACCCTAAAAAGGAGGAGGTCGTAGAAGATGACGGCTGGGGGCCGCCTAAGAAAAAGACCACAAAAAAGGGTGCAAAGGATACGCAGGTAGCCAAAACAGAGGAAGCTCCTATCGTTGAACAACCGAAGATCGACTCTACTTTTGGTGAAGTAGGCGGAATTGAGGAGGAGTATTTTCCAAATCAGTTGAGCATCATCGAGATCAAGGAAGATTGGACTTTTGACAAAAAGAGATCACGTCTTTACAATGACATCCAGTCTCTGACTATCATCCTTCCCTCTGAACAAACATCGACTGGCCTAGAAATTCCGGTTGCTTCGTTCAAATACAAAGATGTTGAGAGGCTTTTCAGAAGCGATCCTAAAAAGTATATCTGGTACAACACGCATAATACTGCACAGAACAAAAATCTGGCTGACGCGTTCGATCTTCGCCTGTTTTACGGAAGGATCACCAAGTTTTCAAATGCTAGCGATGAGGCGTTTTTAGACATTTACGATGGTCAGAAAGAAGCTTTGATCAAGTCTCTTAACTACGAACAAGAGCTGATGGAGCTTGAACATGGTCTTTGGGAATATTAACAACTCAGAATTTAGAAGTAACTATAAAAAATCCCCGCTGGCATTCCAGCGGGGATTTTTTATAGTTACTTACAATACCGGAAATAGATCTAATTATCTCGAACTTTCCAGCTATTACTTGCGGATCACTTTTACATCCGACTCCGAAAGCCCTAATGCCTTAACAGCTTCGTCGTAGTTCTTCCAATTTATTTTAGCATTCTCCTTACCAAGATTTAGCGCAGGCATAACCAATACCCGGATTTCCTCGAAAGTACGTTGTCTCACCTTTGCATTTGAGGTACGGAAGATCGGGAAATAGAGTCCATTGCCTTCAACTACATAATAATAACTGTAACTGATAGCCTCGTCTTCAAATAACACCGTACCGGGGATTGGGAAGTAGCCACCATCATCCTTGATATAAACTTGAAATGCACCCTTTTCTACGCTTGCTACCTCCTCATCCGTGAAATCTGAAAAGAATGCTGTATCACCAACTACTACATTGCCTGCTGTATCGGTTTCTATTTCGCCCATGAAAGCGATGATAGAGCCTGCGCCACCGCCACCGCCCTGACCATCCTGCCCAGCCGGACCTGCTGGTCCCGCTGGACCTGCTACTCCCTGCGGACCAACCTCACCCTGCGGCCCCTCAGGACCCTCGCAGCTGCTCGTAAATAGAACGACTGATCCTATCCAGGCAAATAGTAATAATTTTTTTAACATAATTTGTCAACGTTTAAATTGTGAACTGAAATAGAAATGTGATTAGATATACGCACAGAGTCTCAGAAATGATGCCTGTAGAGTCGTTTAACGCATAAATTATATAAAAAAAACCATTATTCCTTTTTGGAAATGCCAAATAGTAAAAAGAAAAAACTCGTCGTAATTGCCGGTCCGACCGCAGTGGGCAAAACCGCACTTTCAATTGAATTAGCAAAAGACTTAAAGACAGAAATAATATCCGCCGACTCCCGCCAGTTTTTCAGGGAACTCAATATCGGTACTGCAAAACCATCTGCCCAGGAGTTGAGCGAAGCGCCGCATCATTTCATTAATTCACATTCAATAACCCAAACTTACAGCGCCGGCGATTTTGAACGGGACTGCCTTTCGCTGCTGGATTCACTCTTTGAAACGCTCGACTACGTAATACTGACCGGCGGCTCCGGATTTTACATTAAGGCACTACTCGAAGGTCTCGACGAATTACCTACTCCCGCGCCTGGCCTGCGGGAATTTTTAACAGAAAGACTCCAAAATGAAGGTTTGGAGATATTGAGAAAGGAGCTCGAAAGGGTGGATCCGGTTTTTTTTCAATCAAGCGAAACTTCTAATCCGCAGCGTGTTCTCAGGGCGCTCGAAGTTTACAAAACTATGGGTAAACCGATCAGTCAATATAGACTGGAAAATAAAAAGGAGCGGGACTTCAATCCGGTTTGTATTGCCGTAAATCGTGACCGTGCAGAACTATATCAACGGATTGACACCAGAATAGACAATATGCTGAATGATGGGCTGGTGGAAGAAGTACAAGGGCTAAGGGAGTTCAAATCGCACCAGGCGTTGCAAACGGTGGGTTACAAGGAAGTTTTTGAGTACCTGGACGGAAATTATGATGAAGAGGAAATGATCCGGGTTTTAAAACAGAATTCAAGAAGATACGCAAAAAGGCAGCTAACGTGGTTCCGGCACCAGGGAAATTTTGAATGGTTTGATGTAGAAGATTATGATCAGATACTTCACTTCATTAAAACCCAACTAGCTATTTAAAAACAAAAAGCCCATTCTCGTAGAAAATGGGCTTTTACTTTAGTCTTCCAGCTCGCGGAATGCCAGGATACCTCCAACTACATTGCGGGTATTCGTGAAACCTTGTGATTCAAGAAATTTGGCAGCTTTGCCACTTCTGGCGCCGGAGCGGCAATGAATAATGATCTCCTCATTTTTCAGTGGTTCCAGTTCTTCCAAACGGTCCGGCAATTCACCGAGTGGAATCAGGGTAGCACCAAGGTTATCTTCCTCATATTCATGCTCTTCGCGAACATCATAGAAATGCAGGTCTTCCCCGTCATCCAATCTTTTCTTTAATTCTTCAACTGTAATATCCATTGTCAGGTAGTTTTCTGTAAGCTATTTAAAGATTAACAATTTTTGTGCAAACGATCGTTTCCCGTCAGAGGCTTTGATCACATATATTCCGTCAGGAAGATGGGAGATATCAACAGACTTTTCACTGTTATCCGGGAACGCGCTTTTTAAAAGCCGCCCTTCTTTCGAAAATATATCAATTTGTTTCAGATTTTCAGCCTTCCAGTTCAGCGAACCGCGATTTGGATTGGGAAAAAATACTTGATCGGTTGCCAACTCCTCATTTCCAGTGATCACACCTTGCGCTTTTTCGCCAAGATATGGACGGATCATAATGCTTCCGTTCAAAGATCTTTCCTGTACCCATTCCGTACCCAGGTTATAAAATATCTGATTCTTCCCAAGCTTGGAACTCCTATCAAAACCCACTGTAACCGGCTGTTCATTGATCTGATTCCAGCCGACGTAAAAAGTATCTGCTATTGCAACCGGAACTGCCAGTTTATAATCTACAAAACCGTCGCGTCTATTGGTGTACGAAACAGCAACTGACCGCTGTCCGAGCATCTGATCAGGCTTTCCATTTTTATTGCTAAGAATCTGAATGTTAAAACTTTGACCTGCAATATCCTTGTTGAAAGGAACAATAGCAAGTCGGACACCGCCAATCGTATCGGGCTTGGAAAGGATATAGCGCACTGCTACCCTACCTAACTTTTGATTAACCTGAACACCATATTCAGCACTTCCGTCGTCGAATGCGAAGTAATCTTTCAGGGTAGTTCTTGAAACAATCGTGTCGTTGTTTTTCAAACCAAGGTTTGGAATCGAATCGGTGGTGGTTAGAAAAAAGCGGCTCACCAGACTAATACTATCTATCCCAGTGGGTATTACAGGAGCATTGAGCTTCACTTGCAGCGCCTTTGATTTTAGGGATTCTACATAGATTGATCGCTGCACGTTTCGCTGCAATTCTTTTCCGGTGCGCTCATCGGTTAGTGTAAATGTGCTGGTGAGGATATTAAAGTTATTGAAATGATTAACAATATCTGTACTCACCGAATCCGAGATAACCGCCGCAGGTTTGACCAGATACTGCCTTAGTGGCATTGCTGTGTATGTTTTCAAAAGCTGAGAAACCGGTTTTCTGGTTGCTACATCAAAAATGTAAGGCTGGCGGACTGAACGTTTTGTATTGATATACACATAGTCCAAATGCCAGGTATCAAACGGACCCGAGCCACGTCCATAGGATCTGAACCTGAATTGAAACGCACCGTGCAAATAGAGTGCGTCTGAAATCTTAATAAACTCCTGACTGAATAACGTGTCTGCCTCAAACCCGTTTTGAGTCCAGATAGTTGTCCACTCATTGTTTCGATTTAACAACTCAAGACTTAGGTAATCGCTGGAATCAGGTAATTCTCCCAGTCCTTTCGCTGACCAGTAAAAGCTAAGATAAATAGAATCAGCCGCACTTCTTCCTGCGAGGTTAATGGGCTGTGAAGTGAGTGTATCTGTAAAGTCCTGACCGAGCGGATTGACGAGATTGTAAGGAACCCCGCGCGCATTCAGCCCGTCGAATGTGGCGATATTGCGCGATGGCTGCGAAGTTGCGAGGGAGTTATTAATGTACACCCCACTTCCTGCAAGCCAGTAGCGCGTGTCCGGAGCGGCAGTTCTTGTAGTAGAAAAATCATCAAAAAAAGGAAGCGAAAGTACCTCCGTCCTTAAAGTGCGGTTTTCTGAAACCTCTTCTTCGTAATCTCCCTCACCCAGCGGCACGAGCCTAAGCTGCGCATGGGCAACCCGGCAATGCAATACCAGCAACATTCCGATATAGATAAAATACTTGCTGATATTAAATGTGCTTTTAAGGTTCGGGTTGGATAGTTCCATTCTCAGTTGGTTCCAAAGACTGCGGTGTTACCCAAAGATCGATAACATCCCCTATTCTAACATTGCTTCCAGCATCCGGATTTTGCCGTACAATTGATCCCGGCGCCTGCCCTTCCTCAGCTGGCAGTTCCATTTGCTGCCCCACCTTCAAACCCGATCCGATAATCGCGATCTTGGCTTCGTCGAGCGGCATTCCGATCACGGAAGGAGCCTCAAATTGCGCGGTACCCAAACCTTCTCCTAATTCCAGGTCAATTTTTGAACCCTTTGTAATAGGCTGGCCGGGCAATATTTCTTTTCCATTATATAACTGGCGCAGTACCGCATTCTGCGCCATATCAGGCACATAGGAGATATTTCCTTCTTCCAGCCCTACACTTTTTAGCAGCATTTGCGCACTCCGGTGCGTCATATCCGTCAGCTTCGGCATTTTGATCAGCGGCGCGGTATTGGATACAACCGTCACATAAATTTTCCTTCCCTCTTTCACCTTCGCTCCCGGAGGCGGATATTGTGCTATAATCGTGAGCGGAGGAATATTGGCGACAAATGTGCAGTCAACTTCGTAGCGCAGATCCTTGGTATCCAGAAACTCTTCGAGATCAGCTACACTCTTCTTTTTCAGATCCGGCACAGTAATAGCCTCGCCGTGATTGGTTGTGAAGGGCAGATAAACAAAAAAGAATCCCAGAAAGATTACCAAAAGAAGCGAAACGATAATTCCAATATGTATGAAAAGGTCCTTTTTGGACTGCGTACTTATTTTGGCCATGAATATTTTGAATGCACTAAACTGGTATATACGGGTAAAAATAAACGTAATAATCTAAGAAGCCAATATGTTAAACTGCATTAGCGCCCAGAATTCTTTTGATATACTTCCCTAAAATATCAAATTCGAGATTCACCGAATCGCCCGCCCGCAGCGAATGGAAATTTGTGAAGGAATAGGTATAGGGTATTATAGCAACCCGGAAAGTATTTTCTCCTGAGTTAAAAACAGTCAGACTCACTCCGTTAATGCATATTGATCCTTTCTCGACCGTAATATTTCCTGTTCCTGCATCATACTCGAAATCAAAAAGCCAGCTTCCGTCCCGTTCTTCCACATTGGTACAAATTCCGGTTTGATCTACGTGTCCCTGCACAATATGTCCGTCAAACCTTCCATTGGCCGGCATACACCTTTCCAGATTCACTTTGCTCCCGGGTGTTAATGCGCCCAGGTTGGTTTTGGAAAGGGTTTCCTCGATCGCGGTTACCTTGTAAGATTCACCTTCCACTGCTACTACCGTCAGACAAACACCGTTGTGATTGATGCTCTGATCAATTTTAAAGTCTTTCGCCAGCGAAGAAAGGAACGTAAAAGTCTTGTTAGTACCCTGTTCCTCTACATTAGCAACTTCGCCTATTGCCTCAACAATTCCAGTAAACATCTTCTTATATACAGTTTGAAAACCCAAAGTTAAGACTTCTTGCGCAGAGTGGATATGCGATTCTTGGCTACAATCCTGCCAATCACTTTTCAATTTCACATAGTTTGCGAACTTTGCAGCCAGCAAAATCCCGCTGACTGAATGTGTCGGCTATCTTCCTAAAAAATATTAAATGAAAAAAGTACTGTTTATCGACCGCGACGGGACAATTATTGTAGAACCTACCACCGACTTTCAGGTCGATTCTCTGGAAAAGCTCGAATTTCTACCAAAAGCAATCTCAAACCTGCGAAAAATCGCAGAAGAGACTGATTATGAACTGGTAATGGTCACAAATCAGGACGGTTTGGGGACAAATTCATTTCCGGAGGATACATTCTGGCCGGCTCATAATAAAATGCTGCGGACGTTGGAAGGCGAGAACATTCATTTCTCCGAAATCTTGATCGACAGGAGTTTTCCGGAAGATAACCTGCCTACCCGCAAACCCGGTACCGGTATGCTCACTGCTTACCTTTCTGATGAATATGACCTGGCCAACAGTTTCGTTATCGGAGACCGGCTCACAGATATTCAACTAGCGGTGAATTTGGGTGCAAAAGCGATTCTCTATGCCGATGTGCTGCCTGAAACGAATGTTTCCGCTGACATGAACCAATGCACTACACTCGTAAGTAAAGATTGGGACAGCATTTATGAGCACATTAAACTGCCTTCCCGGAAAGCGTCCGTGGAACGCAATACAAAAGAAACACAGATCAGGATCGACCTTAACCTCGACGGAAGCGGCAGATCTGAGATCCATACCGGCCTCGGCTTTTTCGACCATATGCTAGATCAGCTCGCCAGGCATTCCGGCGCCGACCTCACGATCCGCGTCGAGGGAGACCTGCACATTGACGAACACCATACCATTGAAGATACTGCGCTTGCGCTCGGTGAAGCTTACCGGCAGGCGATCGGCGACAAAAGAGGCATTAACCGCTACGGATTTCTATTGCCGATGGACGAAGCCCTGGCGCAGGTCGCCATTGATTTTTCCGGTCGCCCGTGGATTGTTTGGGATGCGGAGTTCAAGCGCGAAAAAATAGGAGAAATGCCAACTGAAATGTTCTTCCATTTCTTCAAATCGTTCTCCGACACTTCACTTTCAAATCTGAATATCAAAGTGGAAGGGGAAAACGAACACCACAAGATCGAATCGATTTTTAAAGCGTTTGCAAAAGCGATCAAAATGGCGGTTAGGAGAGATTTGAAAGCGCTGGATTTCATGCCGTCGACCAAAGGAGTACTGTAATTTTTTGACCGATTAATCTTCCAGTTTGCTTTTTTTAGTTACTTTTGTTCGATTCAAAAGAAGCGCTAAACGGATATTTTATGCAAATGACAATCATAATGATCGTTTTCTACATTGTTCTTTTAGGCTCTGCGTTCCTGGTAGGACGTTGGCTTGAGAACAATGAAAAGAACTGGAAAACCAATAAGTAAAAGGGCTGTTTATAACGCCCTTTTTTTGTGTCCGGTGATGGCTGAACTTTCCAAAATGGCAGGCTGCTTATAATTTATAGCCCGCCAGAACGTTTTAGCACCGTCAGCTGTTCCTTAATCGTTTTACAAACTCCGCAATACCTTGCTCAGAAAGCTCTGCCTCATATTGCTCACGGCCTTCCTCATCTGCAAAGCTACAGATGTGGCAAGTTACTTGCTGGCCAAAGCAAAGGCATCTGTGGTTTGCGATACCGGTACATGCGATAATGAAAAAACGGAAGCGGAAAAAGTAAGCGACGATCAGGTCTTCCCGGATCATATTGTCCATTTCGACAAATTTTGCCTATCCATTCCACTCAAGGCCTCCTTTCTTTACTCCACCAGTTTTCGGAACGAGATTTTTTACAATCTCCTCTCTCCCCCACCCGAGCTGGCCTGATTTCTCTCAAATTTTAGTATTTCCTGTATGAAGATGGTTTTACCGTCGTCACATACCAGGCATATTCCTATTGCTTTATTAAATCAATAATTGAGAAATCATGGTTAAGTCATATCAGCAGCTTTTTGAAAATAATAAGAAATGGGTCGACGATATTACCCAGGAGAACCCGGAATTTTTTAACACCCTGGCAAAAGGCCAAAGCCCCAAATTTTTGTGGATCGGTTGTTCCGATAGCCGCGTTCCGGCAAATGCATTGACCGGCACCCAGCCGGGAGACATTTTTGTGCACCGGAATATTGCCAATATGGTAATCCATACGGATATGAGCATGCTCAGCGTACTCGATTATTCAGTGAATGTGCTCGGTGTAATACACATTATCGTGTGCGGCCATTATGGTTGTGGAGGTGTGCTTACAGCAATGGGTAACAAGCAAGTCGGGCTGATTGACAACTGGTTGCGTCATATTAAAGATGTTTACAGATTCCACCAGGAAGAATTGAATGCTATTTCTGATATGAATCTCCGCAGTGACAGGCTCGTTGAGCTTAATGTGATCGAGCAGGTTCGCGATCTTGCCAAAACCAGCATCGTACAGAATGCGTGGGCAAACGGTAAGGCTCTTCAGGTGCATGGACTTGTATATGATATCCATACAGGTATTCTCCAGGATCTCGACGTGACAGCTGACGGTACTACCAATGATTTTGAAGACGTATATCGTTTGGATAAACTTCAGATTGGGTAAGCTGCCTATAAATAAATAACTCATTTCCTTTCGAATCAATCGTATGTCATTGAATAAGAATAGTCCGTTCTCCAATCTCAAATACGATTTCCCCTCGGGGCTCGTGGTTTACCTCGTGGCCCTGCCCCTCTGTTTGGGTATTGCGCTGGCTTCTACCGGCAGGTCCGACCTGCTTTTTTCAGGAATTATAGCAGGTGTGGTTGGCGGGATCGTGGTTGGATCAATCAGTAAATCTTCACTGGGAGTTGCCGGACCAGCGGCCGGGCTCGTCGTGATTGTATTGAATGCCCTGGAAACCCTTGGGAGTTTTGAAGCATTTTTGCTTGCCGTAGTACTGGCAGGTGCGATCCAGGTAATCGCAGGTTTGCTCAAAGCGGGTATTATCGGTTATTATTTTCCTTCGTCAGTTATTAAAGGAATGCTGGCTGCAATTGGTATCACATTGATTTTAAAAGAGATACCGCATGCTTTCGGCTATGATGCTGACTTTATGGGCGACGAAGCTTTTGCTCAGAAAGACGGTCAGAATACGTTTACCGAACTCTGGAATGCGGTCAGGTACAGCAGTAGCGGCGCGATCATCATTTCAGCCGTTTCACTGGGTCTTCTGATTCTGTTTGACAGGCCTTTCATGAAAAGGATCCAGCTGTTCCGCTTCATCCCCGGTGCATTGTTTGTAGTAGCGGCAGGTATTCTGCTAAATCTCGGTTACGCAGCATTCGCTCCTGAGCTGGTCTTAACCGGAGAACATATGGTTCAGTTACCCGTGGCCAGCAGTGCAGGTGAATTTTTTGGTTTCTTCAAAACACCGGATTTCTCGGCGTTTCAGAATGTGGAAGTGTACACAATAGCTGTGACACTCGCCATCGTGGCTAGCTTGGAAACATTGCTGTCTGTGGAAGCAACCGATAAACTCGATCCTTTCAAACGTAGTACACCTACGAATCGCGAGCTTATTGCGCAGGGAATCGGAAATATGACATCGGGTCTGATTGGCGGCTTGCCGATAACCCAGGTAATTGTCCGCAGCTCGGCCAATATCGACTCCGGCGGGCGTACCAGAATGTCTACGATCATTCACGGATCTATACTACTTCTGTCGGCCGTATTGATTCCGGCGCTGCTGAATTACATTCCGCTCGCCTCTCTGGCGGCTATCCTTTTATTAGTAGGTTACAAACTTTCCAAATTCTCTTTGTACAAGGGAATGTATGCTTTGGGTAAAGAACAGTTTATTCCTTTCGTCGTGACGATCATCGCGATTCTCAGCACCGACTTATTAAAGGGAATAGCAGTGGGTATGGTAGTGGCTATCTATTTCATTCTCAGAAAGAACTATCAGCATTCCTACCATTATATCAAAGAGCAGCATCGTGAAGGTGAGGTAATTACGCTCCAATTGTCGGAGGAAGTTACTTTCCTGAACAAAGGCAGTATCAACGCAACGCTCGAAAATCTTCCTGATGGAGCTACGGTAATTATCGACGGCAGCAAATCGATCAATATCGATTATGATGTACTTGAAATTATTCAGGATTTCAAGAAGCATTCAGCTCCGTTGCGCAACATTACTGTGGAAACAAGAGGGATCAACGACGTAGAAGTTGTAGGCGGTCACTAAAAAAATCCCCCGGCAGATAACTCAGCCGGGGGAAAATAATTCTAGTAAGTCGATATTTCAGGTTATTAGTTCTTCTGTTTAAGTCGTTGAAGCAGCATATCGTTAAACGTTTTTTCTGCTTTGTATAACTCAATAACTTGCGCGGCTGAGATCACTTTCAGAAACTTGTTCTGATATTCCTTTTCAAGATCCAGCTCCTTTTGCCTCAGATCCTGCACTTCTTTCAGGTTATTGAGCGCCTGGTCGTCTGTTTTGCCCTCCGCTTTTTTATCATTCACGATCTTTCTCTGCGCACGGTGAATTTCCCTTCTCTTTTGAGAAAACTCATTATAAACCGGCCAGAAACCAGTCGACTGCTCGGGGGTAAGACTTAGCCTGTTTGTAATGATCGCAATTTTGGCATCCTGAATCCGCTTGATCTCTTCTTCTGAGCGTCGCTGCGCGTTCGCTGTCGACAAACCTGCTAGGATCATAACGAATGCAAAAAGCAGGTTGCGATGTAGGTGGGTTATGGTTGTATGCTTCATTTCTTTATGCTGTTAGGGTCAAATGGTTTCCTGTCCGGAAATACTTTCCTGGATCTGCTGGCGCAAAATATCGTCATCAAGGCCATCGAGATAATACAATACGGTAGAATCTGTTTCAAAAGCCTTCTGAACCACTTTGTGCTCGCTCAAATCGTAATAACTGATATTTTCATCTTCCAGGTAATTGATGATCGTTGCATTACTGATTCCGCTCAAAGGTTCCTGTCCAAGGGATCCTTGTCTTTCCGGAACAGTAACCCATACCAGCATCAGAACCAGCGCCATTGCGGCCACCATTCCCGACACCCGCTGCCACGACCAGCTGATCACCGGTTTACGCGCAGGCTCGGTCTGAATCTTCGACTGAATGATCTGAGGAAGTTGTTCAAAGTAATTTTCGGGCACAGAAAAAGGAACTTCTTTGCGAAGATCTTCCAGCCGTATACGTCCCTTGTCCATAATTATTAATATTTTTTATTTATCAGAAGTTTGACCACCCCCACTTCAAATAGTTTAATCAGTACTATTTAAATAATCTTCAATTTTTTTGGAAGCCCAGTGATACGAGGCTTTCAACGCGCCGACCGAAGTCCCGGTTATCTCGGAAATCTCTTCATAAGGCAGTTCTTCAAAGTATTTAAGGTTGAAAACCAGCCTCTGTTTTTCGGGGAGTTTCAGTATCGCTTTTTGTAGTTTAAGCTGGATCACGTCACCGCTCAGCTGCGGATCCGCTTCCAGTTTTTCACTCAGCTCGTTTTCGACATCATAAATAGGCACGAAGAATTTCCGGCGCTTCTTGTTCAGGAAATTAATTGCTTCGTTACTCGCAATGCGGTACAGCCAGGTGTATAATTTCGAATCGCCGCGGAAGTTCTCCAATGCGGTCCAGGCTTTGATAAAAACATCCTGGGTCACATCGTTCGCATCGTCGTGGTCGATCACCATTTTCCGCACCAGCCAATATACCTTTTGCTGATACTTTCGTACCATGAGATTGAAAGCGTTTCGACGCGTTTCGGGATTTGCAAAAAGGGCTAATAATTCTTCGTCAGACATTTAATCGGTACTAACCTGATAGCTAATTCCTTACTGTGGCAAGCATTCATTTATCCACCTAAGTGAAAATCAACATCAGTCAATAATAATTTATTTTTTGGTCAGGTCAAACAAAAATTGAGCCCGGCAGGAGCAAAACCAATGTTTTACAATCCTGCCGGGCCTTTCATTTCGGAGCAAAACGTCACAAAAACGACGTACCCCGACTTATTTTCTTGCGATCGCGCGTTTCGCGGCTTCCACAATATGTTTTGCTGTCAAACCATATTTTTCAAGAAGCTGAGCCGGCGTACCGCTTTCTCCGAAGCTATCGTCAACAGCTACATATTCCTGCGGCGCGAGTTTATGTTTAACCAAAACCTGCGCAATACTGTCGCCCAGTCCACCAATGCGGTTATGCTCCTCGGCAGAAACTACGCAACCCGTTTTTTCAACAGATTTCAATATAGCCTCTTCATCCAGCGGCTTAATCGTGTGGATATTAATGATTTCTGCATTGATACCTTCCGCTTCCAGCATTTCGCCAGCTTGAATCGCTTCCCAAACCATGTGGCCTGTCGCGAAAATGCTGACGTCAGTTCCTTCATTCACCATCCACGCCTTACCGATCTCGAATTTTTGATCTGCATCGGTAAATACCGGAATTACCGGGCGGCCGAAACGAAGATAAACCGGACCTTCGTAATCAGCGATCGCGATGGTAGCAGCTTTGGTCTGGTTATAATCGCAAGGATTGATAACGGTCATTCCAGGCAACATTTTCATCATTCCCAAATCTTCCAGGATCTGGTGCGTCGCGCCGTCTTCGCCTAATGTTAATCCCGCGTGGGAAGCACATATTTTCACATTTTTGTTAGAATATGCTACACTCTGGCGGATCTGGTCATAAACACGACCTGTTGCAAAATTGGCAAAAGTAGTAGCAAAAGGAATTTTACCACCAATGGTCAAACCTGCGGAAAGACCGATCATATTCGCTTCCGAAATACCGCATTGAATAAAGCGGTCGGGGTTTTCTTTAATAAAAGGCTCTAATTTCAGTGAACCTACGAGGTCAGCGCAAAGTGCTACTACATTCGGGTTTTGCTGTCCCAGTTCATGCATGCCTGCTCCAAATCCCGAGCGGGTATCTTTCTTCTCGGTGAAGGTGTATTTTTTCATTTGTGAAATTTCTTTTGAATAAATAATGACATTAACAGACTATTGCACCCTTTTTGAGATCAATAATCACCCAGGCTTTCTTCCAGCTGGCCCAAAGCTGCGGCAAGTTGCTCGTCGTTTGGTGCTACACCGTGCCATTTGTGACTGCCCATCATGAAATCTACGCCGTAGCCCATTCCGGTATGCAATAACACCAGGATCGGTCTGCCGTGTCCGAGGCGGCTTTTCGCTTCGTAAAGGCCTTTCAGTACTGCCGCCATGTCATTACCTTCTTCAATCGATATCACTTCCCAGCCGAAAGCTTCATATTTTTTACCAAGATCACGGTTGTTCATTACTTTCACCGTCGGGCCGTCGATCTGCTGTCCGTTGAGGTCAATGAATGCGATCAGGTTATCAACTTCGTGGTGGGGCGCGAATGTAACCGCTTCCCAAACCTGGCCTTCCTGCTGCTCGCCATCGCCCATCAGGACGTAAACAATACCTTTATCATTATTCAGCTTCTTCGCCATTGCAGCGCCGAGTGCCACTGAAAGTCCTTGTCCAAGTGAACCCGACGCAATGCGGATACCTTCCAAATGCTCGTGGGTAGTCGGGTGGCCCTGCAATCTTGAGTCCAACTTACGGAAAGTTGCAAGTTCTTCAACCGGGAAATAGCCGCGACGCGCAAGCGTACTGTACCATACCGGAGAAATGTGACCGTTTGAAAGGAAGAAAAGATCTTCATCCGTTCCATTCATATCGAAAACAGGCTTACCGCCTTCTTCCTTCAATTTGAGGCGCTCGAAATAAAGGGCCACAAATAATTCAGTACAGCCAAGGGAACCGCCCGGGTGACCGGACTGACAGCCATGTACCATGCGTACAATGTCCCTGCGAACTTGTGAAGCTACTTTCTCTAATTGTTCAATTTCCATTTTTATCTATTTTCTATTGGACTGTACTAGATCCGGCCGCGGCTCAACGTGAGCAACTTAGCCCGACAAATGTCTGTTTATTAGATTTGGTAAAATGACTTATTATTAATCAGTATTACCAAGAATTTGACCTGAGTGATTTTTGGATTCCACCTTTTGAATGATCTCTTCAATTATCCCCTCTTCATTAATGACGAAGGTTGTACGCAAAACCCCCATATAGGTGCGACCAAACGTATTTTTTTCAGCCCAAACCTGATAATCCTCCACCATTTTGTGATCCGTATCAGCCAGTAACGGAAAGGGCAGGTCGTATTTTTTAATAAATTTCAAATGCGACTTCTCATCATCATTGCTCACTCCCAGCACTTTATAACCCTTTTTCAGGAGCAATTTATAGTTATCGCGGAGATTACAAGCCTGCGTTGTGCACGTTGGTGTGTTGTCTTTAGGATAAAAGTACAGAATCAGTTTTTTTCCTTTAAAATCTGAAAGTTTTACTTCCTTACCATCCTGGTCTTTGGCTGAAAATGCCGGCGCGGGTTGTCCCACTTCAAGTCCCATATACTATTTTTTACGTTTTCTTGCCTTCTTTTTAACAACAACCGGTTCGGCAATTTCTGTTCGCAAGATAGTACTATTTCCTGCCCTGTCCGTCACTTCCACGGTCAGCTCGCCCTCAAAAGGCTTTTCTCTATCCAGTTTTTCTGACCAGATATATGCTTTTTTGTAATCATAATTGAGCAAAACCCACTCGCCATTCACAAATGCCTTGAAGTGGGCTATTCCCGAGGTAGCATCGCTGATATAGCCGCGAATACGCGCTTTGCTATGCTCAATCAGCTTTACTTTCGGCGGCATGGTATCGGCCATCACTACGAATGTGCCCAGCTCTCTGGTATCAAACTTAATCCTATCCTCCTCCCAGGTACCTCCCAGAAATCTGTAATATCCGCCTACATACCGGTAAATACTGGCTTTATCTTTATTCTCCGGGGCCTTTTCTGGTTCAAATGACACAGTAATGTAATCGTTCAGCGCCGTGCCGCGGTTATTGATCGTCAATGCATTGAAATTTCGCTGGCCAGTCAGGAATAGCGTGTCAAAAAGACTGGTATTCTTAAAATCAATAGCCCATTTTTCCCCTTCAAATCGGGCAGGAGCCGCGGGGAATATCCGACTCCGTAGATAGGTTTTAACAGTTTTGTTACCAACCTGCACAGAATCAGGCCGGTACTCTCTCAAATCTGTAAGAAATACTGCCGTTTCGTTTGCGTACAGGTCCGGCTTGCTTTTCACTTCTTTTCCAGCCACAAAATAGGTAACCAGCGGAAGCGAGCTGCGGTAATATTTCGCTTTTACTACTAATGTATTTTCCTGAACATCCGTCTGCACCCATTCCGGGCTCATTTCCATATCATAAACGGGCAGCGGCTGATTTCTTGCTTCGCCTTTTAGGGTAAAATGGAGTTGAGAAGAATTCTCGTATGAATCTGATATTCTAATACTTACCTCGTGATCCAGTGTATCCGCAATATTAAGTTTTCCCTGGTATGCATTGGTTTTGAAGAGATTGAAATTATTTCCGTCGGGTACATAGCATTTCAAAAAACGCTGCCCTGTCGCCTGCTCGGTTTCGTAGTCGATCAGGTTATTATAGTCCCTGGTGGAAGTGCTGGGGAAAATCTCAATGTTATAGGAAAATACTTCCTGCCCGTCCATTTTGATTTCAATGCATTGCAAACCGTACCGAAATCCGGTTCCCGTCATCTGATCGTGCGCTACCAGGTCAAAACCAATCATACCGGTAGCTGTAACCGGCTCCTTCAACCGGTAAGATCCGTCAGGCAACTTGATCGGCGCATATACTTTCCGGTCAAACTGCCCATTCACACGCCCATTGATATCCAGCGGCCGGATAGCCAGATTGACAAACTTCGGAGGCGTTACATCTTTGATCTCTTGAAAACCGAAATAGAGCGGGTTAAGATAATTGTTCTTGGAATCCCTTATCTCGAAATGCAAATGCGGACCAGCCGAGCCGCCGGTATTTCCGGAAAGCGCAATCACCTCGCCTTTTTTTACGGCAAATCTTCCCTCTTCGGGGAGCAAATCTATTTCAAAGGTCTGCTTTTTATATTGTTCTTCCCGGACATAGCTCGCGAGCGGCTCTTCGAATTTCAGTAAATGCCCGTAAACCGTAGTTTGGCCGTTTGGGTGGCGCAGGTAGATCACATTTCCATAACCGCTCCGCTGCACACCTACTTTATATACATATCCCTCGGCAGCCGCATAAACAGGTAAACCTTCGCGCTGCTCGGTACGAATGTCGAGACCGGCGTGAAAGTGATTGCTCCGCAAATCCCCCAGTCCGCCGGCAAGCGAATTAGAAAGGCCCGGACGAATCGGAAACTGGTAGTAATTTTTGGGGTAAGATTGTTTCTGGGCAAAGGAAAATTGACCAACACTTATGAATCCCAAGACAAAAAAGCAGGTGCGGACAAATATCCGGGAACAATGAAGCATGAAAGAAAGTATGATTGCGGTAGTGAATGACCGGTACTGAAAGAACACGGTTTATCTAACGAACAATTCCAGCATCTTCTTGCCTTCGATAAATGCAGTGAGCTTGTCCCCTATCTGTACAGCGGAAACGCCTTTTGGTGTTCCGGTGAAGATCAGGTCACCTTTTTTGAGTGTAAAATATTTGGAAACGAACGAGATCAGGTAGTTGATCCGGTACAGCATCATCGAGGAATTTCCCTGCTGCTTCGTCTCTCCATTTATTTCCAGACTGAAATTAATATCCTGAATATCAGCGAAATCACCCACCGGCACGAATTCCGAAACCGGCGCTGATCCGTTGAATGCTTTTGCGAGCTCCCAGGGTAATCCTTTGCTTTTAAGCTCTGATTGAAGATCTCTTGCAGTGAAATCAATACCAATCCCGATCTCGTCGTAATATTTATGAGCAAAACGTTCTTCTATATTTTTGCCTACCCGGTTGATCTTCACAACCAGCTCCACCTCGTGATGCACATCTTTTGAAAAACTCGGATAGAAAAAAGGCTCTCCTATGCGGAGTTGCGCCGTTTCCGGTTTCAAAAAAATGACGGGCGCATCAGGTTTCTCATTGTTCAGTTCCGCAATATGGTCTGCATAATTTCTTCCGACACAAATAATTTTCATTGGAGCTAAATACGGTTAAAACGGGGACGAGTATCAATAACAAAACTAACCACAATGCAGCCAGTCACATAATATTTACTACAATTTTTCAGCCGGTATTCAGTTCTTTAAATACATGCCCTTTTGTAAAACAGCCTGCTTTTTCGCTGTTCAAACGATTATTTTCTTAGTATTTTTGATCAAACACTGTTTCAATTCAAAGCTTGCGCATGAAGAAGCAAATTACCTTTTCCACTTTTCTTACCTTCTCATTACTAGCCTCTTTTCTGTTTTTTTCCTGCGATACCCTGCGCAAAACGCCGGGCAATACCGCTACTTCGAAAAGCAGCAGAAGAACACTGATTTCAAAAAAACCTTCTGCTAAACCGCCTGTCAGAAGACCGGCTCCCACGACCAGACCAAGCTATTCAAATCCAAGAAATACATCTGATATTCCGCAGGTTGTGCAGGTTGCGCGCACTTATACCGGCACGCCTTACCGCTCGGGAGGCAACGATAAAAATGGTATTGACTGCTCGGGGCTTATTTGCTCGGTATACTCGGAAGTAGGCATGAAAGTACCACGCATTTCGTGGCAGCAATCGGAATTCGGGCAGGAAGTGGGCCAGCTGAAAGATATCAAAGCCGGCGACTGGCTGTTTTTTGTCCCGGAAGCGGGCAAGGAAGGATATGTATCCCACGCCGGGATTGTGACGGATGTGCGCAGCTCGCAAGAGATCATATTTATCCACGCCTCTACTTCGCGCGGCGTGAGAGAAGATAATCTGTTTTCAAACTACTTCAAAGGCCGCTTCGTCAAGGCAATGCGACCTTTCCAGGGTATCTGATTATTTTAGTCAAAAAGCGCGCGCACTTTCTCGAAGGACATTTCTCGATAATCTTCAATATAAAAGTTGCAAGGCGGCAGCTCTTCAATCGTATGCGAGCTTAGCACACCTACTACACGCATTCCTGCATTCAGTGCAGCCGACACGCCTGAAAACGAATCTTCAAAAACCACGCATTGATTCGGTGAAACGCCCAGATTGGCAGCCGAGGAAAGATAAACTTCCGGATCCGGCTTGTGCTTTTTCACATTTTCACTCGCCAGCACCGAACCAAGATGTTGCTGCATGGAAACTTTCCCAAGTATGAGTTCCAGATTGGCCAGCGGTGCAGAAGTAGCTACGCCGAGCAGAACGTTGTTGTTTTTCAGATTTTCTATGAAAGGCGAAAAACCTGCGATTGGCTCAACAAACGGTTCATATAATTGCCGGAACAGGCTTTCCTTTTCGTCCTCCATTTGCAGCAATTCCTCCCCTTCAATAACCCTTTCGAGAAAATGGCTGAGAATATAGCTATTGCTCTTTCCGTACATATGCGCCGCGAAATCGGCTTCGGTCGGACTTAAATTACGTTTTGAAAAGAATTCCTGGAATGCTTTGGAATGATACGGATTGGTGTGGCAGATTACGCCGTCCATATCAAAAATCACTGCTATCTGATTTGTCATGTCGCAAAGGTATATAACGAATGCCTTTTACGCCAGGCGTAAATGCAGCAAATAGTGTTGGCGCGCAGTTGTAAAGTACCCTTCAAGTTTTTTATTTCAAATGGTAAATTATAAGGTTATTCTATTAAATTTACCTTAGTGTATCTCTCAATTACTACACAAATCATACCCACTATTTCGACTAATACCCCCTTTATCGTATCAATTGACTATTTTTGATTAATTAATAGTAATGTATGAATGAACTAGAAAGGATAAGTAATGCATCCGGGCCGCAACCTGTTCTGAAACAGGACAGAAACCTCAGCTCTGTTGAAGTTTACGACCAGTACGGTGCAATGGCTTATGGTATTATTCTGCAAATTATCCCGCAGCCGCATTTAGCCCAGGAAGTTTTGGTGAGCGTTTTTTCTTCGCCATTATTGCAATCATGCAACAGCTATCCGTTTTCTTATGCCGCCTGCATTATCAAGCTGGCAAGAGCGAAGGCGGTGGAGGCGAAGCGAAAATTAACTGCATTAACACCGCTTGAAGAAGACAATCTCCGGCCGGCAGGCACGCCAACCCCACAGATCATTTTCGACCTCGCTTTTCGGCAGGGATTTACACCCGAAGAAGTGGCTGGAAAGCTGAATATCAGTAAGTCGGAGGTTCTTCGCAGCTTTCACGACTTTTTTAAACCAAACGGCAACGCATAACACGACACACATTGAAAACACAGGAATTTATAGAAAGCGGAATATTGGAAGCCCACTTGCTTGGACTGACAGATAAAGAAGAACACGAGAAGGTCAGAGAAATGGTGTCGGCAGATCCGGTACTTGAAGAATATACAGTGGTACTGGAAGCTGGGATTAATACATACTTTGAGAGAGAATCTGTGAATCCGCCGGAGGCTGTGAGAGAGGTTGTAAGACTGCGCAGTACCCGGGACAAAAAGGAAAAGCATGAGTTTACAAATGAGCATACGAGCCGCCAATATCTTGATGTAGAGGTCAACGATACGCACATGAAAGTGCACAAGTTCTGGCGCCCGGCTTTTATTGCCGTGTTTGTTCTTTCTAAAATTTTCCTGATAGCGGGTTTGTATTACTATTTCAAATCAGTAAGCCAGCAGGAGGAATTGCAGAGACTGAAAGCGCAGCAAATCGAGCAGGTCAAGTAAAATTAACATTCATAAAAAGGGGCTGGAAACAAAATTTCCAGCTTTTTGCATTTTGTACCGATCAGATCTCTTTGAAATAATAGGCAAGTCTTTTTATAAAAAATAAAGTTACCTGCACCCCGTTACCGATCCATGCTCTCTCCGTCTAAGCTTCTAAAGATTTATTATATTTGTTTGAAGCACATTACACATGAAGGACAGAGACAGAATTAGTAACCTGGAAGAATTAATCGCTGACATCCTGATCCGGATGGACAGGCTGGAAGCGGGACACAATAAACTGCGGGAAACCCTGCTTGACCTCATCAGAGTTGTAAGAAAGAACTCGCTCGATATTGAGCTGATCAAAGGCAGGTTGGATGATATCGAAGCTACACTTGCGATTGTTATCAGCAGGCTCGATGACCTCGAGGGCAGGATCGATAAAATTGACAGGAGGCTCGATAGCATTGAAGCCAGGCTTGACAGCATTGAAGCCACCATTGCTGAACTTATTATCAGAATTGAACAGATCGAAGTCAGGCTGGACAAGATTGAAGTCAGGCTGGATAAGGTTGAAATCAGGCTTGATAAGATCGAAGTCAGGCTTGATAAGATCGAAGACAGGCTTGATAAGGTTGAAGTCAGACTAGATAAAATCGAGATCAGGCTTGAAACAATAGAGACTAATATGGTTACGAAAGATATGATGGCGCATTTTTTCGAGGCGATTATGAATCGCTTCGACGGCATCGATACCAGATTCGAGCGAATGGAAGAAGATATAGAAATCCTGAAACTCCGATAATATTCCTTATAGTTAATCTGCATTAATCCTAAAATATGTTCCCATTCCGCGTAGGCCAGGGCTACGACGTTCATCAACTGGAAGAAGGCAGGCCTTTCTGGCTTGGCGGCATTCAGATTCCACATACTCACGGTGCAAAGGGACATTCCGACGCCGATATTGTTTGCCACGTGATCTGCGACGCGTTGCTCGGCGCAGCGAATATGCGTAATATCGGCTATCATTTTTCAGACAAAGACCCGCAATGGAAGGGTGTCGATAGCAAAGTACTACTGTCAAAAGTGCTTGAAATGATCCGAAAAAAAGGGTTTGAAGTCGGTAATATAGACGTTACCGTTGTTTTGCAAAACCCTAAACTCAACCCTCATATCCCTGCTATGAAAACTTGCCTGGCGGGTGTGATCGGGATTTCAGAAGAAGACATTTCTATTAAAGCCACTACTTCCGAGCACATTGGTTTTGTGGGTCGGGAGGAAGGTATTGCCGGGCATTGCGTTGCATTAATTTATATACCAGGCACATTTACTCCTTAAAAAACGAACTCCGACTTACTATTTCCTGATGAAAAAATTTACGATTGCCCTTATCCTACTTACCGGGATCATTTTCAGCTGCAAAGCGCAGGAACCATCGCAGGTTACACAGCCGCTCGGATTCGAAGAATATGATCCTATTTCCACGCTGAAAGTAGAGGAGCACCCGATCAAAAGAGCAAAGTTCCCTTTTATCGACGTACATAATCACCAGTACCAAATGCCAACGCAGGATTTAAAAGCACTTGTGAAGCAAATGGACGAGCTGAATATGGGGATAATGGTCAATCTGAGCGGCAGAGGATGGAGCCAGGAATGGAGTGAAGGTACCGCCACGCTCAAAGGTTCACTGGAAAACGTGGCGAAGAATGAGCCCAAACGCATTGCTGTATTTACTAACCTACAATTCAAAGGTTTCGGCGAATCGGACTGGAGTGCAAAAGCTGTGAAGCAATTGGAGGACGACGTTAAAATGGGCGCGAAAGGCTTGAAAATTTATAAAAGCTTAGGTTTCAGCGGCATTAAGGATGATAAAGGAAATCGTGTTGCCGTGAGCGATGCGAGGTTGCAGCCGGTTTGGCAGAAATGCGGCGAGCTGGGTATTCCGGTACTGATCCACACCGCCGACGTACCCTCTTTCTGGGACCCGATGGACCGTTACAACGAACGCTGGCTGGAACTGAAAACGCACCCTGGAAGAAGGCGCGGCGCCAGCGACCCTGTACCTTTCGACTCGCTGATCGCGGAGCAACACCATATTTTCCGCAAAAATCCGAAGACTACATTCATCAATGCGCACATGGGCTGGTATCCCAACAATCTCAAAAAGCTGGACAGCCTGATGGTCGTTTTCCCGAATATGTATGTGGAAATAGGAGCAGTAATCGCAGAACTGGGCCGCCAGCCGCGTACTGCGAAGAAGTTTTTTGAGAAATATCAGGATCGCGTATTATTCGGAAAAGACAGCTGGATACCCGCCGAATACGCCACCTATTTCCGAGTTTTGGAAACGGAGGATGAATATTTCCCCTATCATAAAAAATACCACGCGTTCTGGCGCATGTACGGAATGGGCTTGTCTGATGAAGTGCTGAAAAAGCTGTATTACAAAAATGCCCTGAAAATTATCCCAGGGCTTGATAAAAGTCTTTTCCCAAAATAACCCTATCTGAAACCCTTCGCTTCCTTGATCACAGAAAGGTATTCCGCCTTGTCCAGACACTTTTTGTAGTACTCTTTGGCTTTTGACTTATTACCTGCGCGCGCCGCTATTCTCGCCAGTCCGGCATAAGCGAGCGCGTGATATTCCTTTGTGTATTGTGCGTCGTGCGGGGTTTTGAGTGCGAGCAAATACTCTCTTTGTGCAGCTGCATCGTCCTTGTCGGCTTTTTCTTCCAGGATACCCTGAAAAGTGCGCCAGGCAGCGGGGTAAAAACCGGTACTGATCTTCCTGAGGTCAGCTACTTCCTTGCGGGCAGGTTCAAACCGACCGGCCAATAACAGCGCCTCGGCGTTCTTCATCTGGAATATCGGATTTCTCGGATACAGATCTACCAGCCTGTTCATATAACCAACCGCCTTGTCCGGCCGCGACTCATATTTGAGATACACGTGAGAAATGTAAAAATTCGCCTCTGCCCGCGTGATCGTACCTTGTTTTGTAGCAATATCCATTTGCTTCAAGCCCAGCGCTTTATCGCCACTTTTAAAAAAAATCAAAAGCGGTTTCACGATCGGGTGTTCTTCGGGATACACTTCTACATAATAGTTATACATCCCCGAAGTAAAATAGAATTCGGGGTTCTTATGGATCAGTTTGAGCCCCTCCACAAACGAATTATAAGCTTTTTTCCCTTCTCCGGCGGCATTCATCATTTCGCCTTTATAGTTGTACAACATAGCCAGATACCCGCGCGTGACCATTGTATAAAACACGGCCTCCGGGTCAAGACTATTCTTCCCGTACTTCTTATTGATCGCATCCAGACACTGGTTCAGCCTGGCCATATATTCCTTCAACTGAGCCGGGTGATCCTTGATCGGCATGAATTTCCAGAACAGGATGAATGATTCCAGCAGGTGAGAGACAGGGTGATTCGGATATTTTTTTTCAACGAGATTAATGGTGGTTTTTGCTTCCTCAAATTCGTAATTATAGATCTTGTCGAGACTTGCCTGCACATTTTTCAGGGAGGCGGGATCATTCAGAAGCTGGGCATTGGATTGATTTGGACAACAGAAACAAAGAATTGCAATCAGGAAACGTAAGATATACTGCATGATAAAGACTATTAACCCAAACGGTTTGGTGGTATCCCAACTGAACATTAGCTTTGTTTATAACCCTATTTTACGGTGATGGGTTTCTGTCCCCGGTTAAATAAGCCTTCAAGTTTTGGTAAAAATTTCGTTAGATCGACTATTATGATTCGCTATAAGCAGTTTACGCTGGAAAACGGCCTGAAAGTATTTGTGCATGAGGACTTTTCGACTCCGATGGCGGCTGTGAATATCCTTTACAATGTTGGATCGAGGGACGAAGACGAGGAGCGGACCGGCTTTGCGCACCTTTTTGAGCACTTAATGTTTGGCGGATCCCAACATATTCCAAACTACGATATTCCCGTGCAGAATGTGGGTGGAGAGAACAATGCATTTACTTCGCCCGATATTACTAACTACTACATTACGCTGCCGGCTGATAATGTTGAGACTGCATTTTGGCTGGAATCTGACCGGATGCTGAGCCTTTCTTTTGATCCTAATGTGCTGGAAGTGCAGCGGAAAGTGGTAATAGAGGAATTCAAGCAACGTTATCTTAATCAGCCTTATGGAGATATGTGGCTTAAATTAAGGCCGCTCGCTTACAAAGAACATCCCTACCGCTGGGCTACGATCGGGAAGGATATTGAGCACATCGAACGCGCAACGATGGACGATGTGAAGGATTTCTTTTTCCGTTTTTACAGACCAAACAATGCGATCCTGGTTGTGGCCGGCGCTGTTACATTTGAAGAAGTACAAAAGCTGGCGGAAAAATGGTTTGGCAATATTCCTGCTGGTCAACCTTATGTACGCAATATCCCGAAAGAGCCTGTTCAAACCGAGGCGAAATATCTGGAAACTTCGGCCGCAGTTCCGCTCAATTCGCTGATCAAAGTATTTCACATGCCGGGCCGGTACGAAGAAGGTTTTTACGCCGCCGATCTGCTGAGCGACGTTCTGGGAAGAGGGAAATCGTCCAGACTTTATCAGAAATTACTGAAAGAAAGAGCAATATTCAATAGCATTAACGCCAGCGTCACTTCCTCTCTTGACCCGGGTTTATTATTAATAAAAGGAAACCTGAATCCGGGTATCAGTCTGGAAGAGGCGGATCAGGCGGTGAATGAAGTTTTGCGGGAAATAATGGAAACCGGCGCAACCGACGAAGAGGTTACCAAAGTAAAAAACCAGTCGGAAGCGTCGCTTGCATTCTCCGAGGTGGAATTGCTGAACCGCGCAATGAACCTGGCATTTGCAGCTAATGCAGGGAATGTGGATTGGGCGAACCAGGATGCAGATATTATCCGTGATCTGACTGCGGATGATCTTCACCAGGCAGCTAAAACGATCCTGAGGCCGGAAAATGGATCTACGTTATTTTACCGGGTAGAAACCAAAGAACCTGCATTAGTATAAATAAAAAAGCCGTCGGATCCGACGGCTTTGATACTATATCAAAAACTGATTTTTATTCAGGTAAAAAAGTCAGGTAGCTGAAATTCTGCTCATTGAACATTTCCTGGGCAATGTCCTGCAACTGCGCCGAGGTGATCTGCTCTATTTCGGAAAAGATTTCCGGAAGTGAATCTACCCGGCCCGTATCGAGCAGGCTCTTCGCCATCATCAGCATAAAACTCATATTACTTTCTTCCGACATCGCAAGCTGTCCCATTAACTGCACCTTCGTCTGGTGAAGTTGCAGCACGGAAAGAGGCACTTCCCGCACGCGTTTCAGCTCCTTATGTATCAGTGAAATGCTTTTGTTAAGCTGCTTTTGTTCGGTGCCAAAGAAAATCCCCATAAAACCGGTGTCGAGGTACGGTGTATAATTTCCTTCAATTGAATAAACGAAACCGTATTTTTCACGGAGAGATAAGTTGAATCTTGAATTCATCCCAGGCCCTCCCAGCAAGTTGACCAGCATAAAAAACGGCAATCTCCGATCATCCAGCAATGCATAAGCAGGTTGGCCCATTGCGCATTGTGCTTGCGAAATGGAGCGTTCTTTCTGCTGCTGAACCGGTACGTACGCAAGCGGCGCCTGGCGTATTCTGGTGGTTTTTTTAAAAGGAATACTTCCCAGGTACTTTTCAGCCACTTTCACAACTTTTGAAAATGGCAGCCGGCTCACCGAGGAAACTACAATTCGTTCGGTATCTATATTATCCTGGATAAATTTAAACAGGTCTTCACGGGTAAACGAATTCACCGTTTCCGCGATACCCAGGATATTGTTTCCCAATGCATGGTCCGGGAACACCAACTGGTCGAAATCATCCTGGATCGCGTCCTCAGGCGAATCGACATACATGGACATTTCTTCCAGAATTACATTCCGCTCGCGCTCTATTTGCTTATCAGGAAAAACAGAATTAAATGTAATATCCGTCAAAAGCTCCAGTGCCTTTTCAAAATGATCATCCAGAACAGACGCGTGAAAACAGATTTTCTCTTTGGTGGTATAAGCATTAAGCTCGCCGCCTACATTTTCCAAACGATTGATAATGTGAAAGGAGCTGCGCTTTTCAGTGCCTTTGAAAGCCATATGCTCCCAGAAATGCGCCAATCCCTGCTGGGAAGTCAACTCATCGCGGCTGCCAATATCCAGCATAATGCCGCAATGCGCTATCTGCGTGTAGGGAACCTGCTTGTGCGCAATCCGGATCCCATTGGCAAGCGTATGTGTTTGATATTCTTCTGTAAGTGAAAGGGAGGATGTTTTCGGGTTTCCCCGCTTGCGAACGTTATTTCTCTTCATTCCTTGATAACACAAAATACACGCCAATAATTTTCGGCGGTATCCACAAAATTACGGACTTTTGCCCGGAAACCCTTGCATCGACATTTATGCGTATCGGATTTGACGCCAAGCGGGCGTTTGCTAATAAAACTGGTCTTGGAAATTACAGCAGGTTCGTCCTGGAAGCGCTGATTCGTTATGAAAGTCAAAATGAATATTTAGCCTACACACCCAAAAACAGCCAAAAGCTCTTTCCAGATTTCCCGCCTGAGGATATCCGTCTTCCTCAATCGTGGCTTGATAAAAAGCTTTCTTCTTACTGGCGTTATGCCAACATTTCCAGCCAGTTAGGCAGGGATGGAATTCAGATTTTCCACGGATTAAGTAATGAAATTCCACTCGGGCTGGCGCAAAGGAATATCAGTTCGGTAGTTACTATTCACGATCTGATTTTCGAAAAACTCCCCCACCTATTCAAGCCGGCCGACCGGTTTATTTATCGGCACAAATTTCGGTCAGCATGCGAGCGGGCAGATAAGATAATTGCAGTGAGTGAACAGACGAAACGCGATTTGGTAGATCTATATCAGGTTGAAAGTCAAAAGATTGAGGTAATATACCAGGATTGTAGTCCGAGTTTTAAAGACATTTTAACACAAACTCAAAAAGAAGATATTCTCCAAATTTACAATATCGATCAACCTTACATTTTATGCGTAGGTACATTGGAAGAGCGAAAAAATCAGCACAGGCTCGTAGAAGCTTTTGCAGGTATTAGTCACAGAGATTTCACCTTGGTATTGATCGGAAAGCCAACTGCCTATTTGACTAAAATCAATGAGACGATTGCCAGATATAAATTGCAGGATCGGGTAAAAATCCTGCACAATGTTCCTTCCGAGCACTTGCCCGCACTTTATCAGCAGGCAGAAGTATTTGCTTATATCTCTGTGTATGAAGGTTTTGGAATACCTATCCTCGAAGCTTTGCACAGCGGAACGCCCGTATTGTCGGCAAAAGGATCCTGTCTGGAAGAAGCTGGCGGCGGAGGCGGTTTGTACGCAAATCCGCTGAAAACAGAAGAGGTCAGCCAGCAACTGAATCGTTTGCTGACTGACCACGCATTAAGAAATAGTTTAACCAAAGCTGGAAAGGCCCATATTGAGCAATTCGACGCTAGAACAATAGCCAGTCAGCTTTCCGATTTATATAAGAAAATAGCGCAGTAGCTATTTCCCCCGGTATTGTTCGATAATCCTGAAAAGTGCTTTCTGCTTTTCCAGATCCGGAAAAAATTCGAATAACTGGATATGTCCGTCGTAATCGAGCGTAAGACCGATTTCCAGGTTAACCAGTGCTTCCCGATATTGCCCGCCGTGGATCTGGTATACAGTCATGCGATAGTAAAGATCAGCTTCCTCGGGCATTTCGTCGATCGCCGCTTGCAGTAAATCGCAGGCCCTGGCATAATTTCCCTGCTCAAATAGCACGTGCGACCATTTCAGCCACACATCCGGATTCGAAGGCTCGATCTCAGCCGCTTTTTCAAATGCCTCAAATGCAGAAACTACGTTACCTACTTTAAATTCAGTTTCCGCTAGTGCAAGCCAGTAATCAGGATTCAGTTCGGTGATCTGAATCGCTTTTCTTAAAAAACCGACTGCCTCGTACCAACGTCCCAATTCACTGAAACAAATACCCAGTCCATACCAGCCGTCATCCCACTGATTATCCAGCTTGACCGTCTGCCGATAGTATTTGATCGCTACTTCATATTCCCCAAGTTTCTCATAGCAGGTACCCAGGCAGCAGCAGGTTTCAGGTTGTTCACCTTCTAATTCAATCGCTTTCAGGTATTGTTCCTTCGCATCCTCAAACTTTTCCAAGTTCATATATGAATTACCCAACTGGAAAAATGCTGAGGCGAAATCATCCTTGACCAGCGTCGCATATTCGTACGCTTTTACAGCGTCTTCATACCGTTCGAGCTTGCTGAATGCGATACCGAGGTTATACCAGGCGTGCTGCGAAAACGGGTCGCGGTCAACCAGCTCGTTGTAATAATCGAGGTGACTTTCCAGCTGACCAACCAGATCAAGACAATGCGCTAATTCATAAAGCGCACTTTCGTTATTAAGGTTATTTCTGAGTGATCTTTTGTAGTATTTAATCGCATCGTCATATTTTCCCCAATTCTGATAGGTTTGCCCCATCTGGAAATAGATCTCGTCTTTATCGTCGACGCGTTGCAAAAGGTTTTCCAGTAATTCCAGCGCTTCTTCATATTCCCCCATCATATTGGAGATCGCGATCTGCATGAACGAAATCTCAATATCTCCCGGATGAAACAAGGATGCCCTTTCCAGTATTTCCTGGGCCATTTCGTGCTCTCCCCTATTTGAATGCAGCTGAACCATGTGGAGCAGCAGGTCAAGGGAATGGGGGTAATCTGATAATCCCAGCTCGCAAGCTTTAAACGCTTTTTCCCAATCCCCCTTTTCTATATAATGTACGGTAACTTTTTCGTACGTATCTAAATCAAAAAAAACCGGCTCACTATTCTTCAACATTCTTTCAAACCTGAGCAAGGTTTCCTTCATATAATCTTTTCTTTCCCCGAAATTTTTCTCCATCATACGGACCGCTAGATTAGAATTGAGGGCTTGCGCACCACTTAATAAAAGAAAGATATAAAAATATTCACCGCATTTCAAATCTTGCCGACCAAACTTTCACTAACCCTTTTCACGGTTTTCTCAATAGGTTGGAACTCAAAATGCAGCGCTTTTTTAATCTTTTCGTTGTTATATGTCACCTTTCTCGCAGCCGATCGGGCGGTTTCTTTGGTGATCAAAGGCTTCGTTCCCAGGAGGAACGTCCTCACCGCCTCGACCCGCCAGATCACCCCGGCCAGCCCCGCTCCGACTTTCAGCGACGGTCGCTTTTTGTGCATATTGTCTGCGATCATATGGAACAGATTTTTGTAAGAAATGCTCCCCGCATTCAGCAAAAATCTTTCTCCGGATATATCTGATTGTGTCAAACGGAATATGATTTCGGCCACATCCTGCACATCGACGTAGTTGGCTAAACCTTCGGTATAGAATGGCTTTTCTTTATATACATACCTGAAAATCTGCGTACTACTCTTGTTCCAGTCGCCTTCGCCCAGGATCAGCGTGGGGTTAACGATCACCGCATTCAGGCCTTCGGCAATACCTCGCCAGACTTCCAGCTCGGCCAGGTGTTTTGTTTTGGCATATTCAGAATTTTCGGGTGAATTTTCCCAGCGGTGGTTTTCATCGAGGACGACTTCTTTATCTGCTTCCGCCTTGCGTGGATCAGGCCGCCCTATTGCGGCGATGCTGCTGACGAAACAGAGCTTTTTGGTTTGATATTTAAGACACACATTCACCACATTCGCCGTTCCTTCCACATTGACCTTATACATCATATCCTGGTCTGCGGGGACAAAAGACACTACCGCGGCAGTATGAATTACGCAATCGATATCAATCAGCGCATCTTCCAGCGAACCCAGATCGAGAATATCGCCTTCTATGAATTTCATCTTGGAATCCAGGTCTTTCAGCAGGCTTCTGTCAGCATTTGGACGTACGAGCGCCAAAACCTCATGATTATCAGTCAAAAAGCGTTTCGCTACTGCACTGCCAACAAGGCCCGTCGCGCCGGTAATAAGAACTTTCATATTTGAACCATAAGTATAGAGATCCGAAGGTCGGTATTGAATACTTACAACACAAAAAATCCCTCCTGAATTGGGAAGGGATAAAAGTTACAATGGGGAAATTTATATCCTGCTTAATCTGTCGCTGCACTGTTCAAGGGTCCGCTGCCGCAAGCCCAAATCAATTTCTTTTAACGAACTAAGCATTAAGCGGCCCTTCTTCTGAGAAGGATTATCTGCCAGCTGCTTTTCCCGTTCGATGATCATTGCCTGAATACCCTTCGCAAGCTCAATTTCATTTGTCCGGCTATTTTCTATTTGATGACGAAGCTTCGTGCTCATTTGCGATATCTGATCAACCGGAACGTTCCCTTTCAATTTTTCCAAACACTTTAAGATCAACTGATATTCGCCCATATGGGAGTCCAGCAACTGGTCAGTGAAATATGCTATTGTCGGAAAATAGTCCGAACCAACTAATCCAAGATTTACAAGGATCCTTCTCGACAATGCACTTTGTATATGCGCTTGCTGGTACGGATTGTGGCTATAAGAAGTTATTAACGCATTGTATCGATTGATCAAGGGAATACCATCCTCATTTGCAGTTAATTCAATTTTTTGAAAATCCGTAGCATATAGACTGTCGGCCAACTTCAAGTGTCCCAATTCATCCAGGGCAACTAATTTAGAATCATCACCGGTTGCTTTAAGCTCAGCCTGCGCTTCTTCAACTAGTTTCGATTTCAGCGTTGGGTAGCTGATATGAGAATCACCTGAAAATCTCGCATTTGCATTTGAGCTTAGATCACCGGTTTTCGTGAGTTCATCGCCTGTTCCAGAACAAGAGACGATCATTATGCATGTCACAATTGTTAATAATGTTTTCATAATTATTATTTTAGGGTAAGAAACTACATTTGATCACAACCATATTCCGACTGGGCCTGAGAAATAGGGATGTAGTCAACAAATGAGGCTATTAAATTTCCGTTAGCATAAAAATTTTGGACTCTAATTGCCGACCCAACACTAGGTGCGCAACAACCCCCTGAATTTGTAGTCCATTCTAGAAAGGACTTCCCTGTAACTCCTCCTGTAACAACGGTATCTTGCATTTTACAAGGCTTCAGCGCCCAGAGCGGGTAACTACAAATAAGTAGCATTGAAAGAAAAATAATTCTGAATTTCAGCATTTCTATTTTTGTTTTAGTTAAACAAATAGGATTGAGCTGCGCAGCGATGCAAACATCTGATAATTAATATCAATCCGCAATACCCATTATTGGACAAGATTGGACAAAACTGGACAAAGTTGGACAGTAGCGCTAAGTCCTCAGCTTTTCGAGCAATTGCTGATATAGTTTTGGTGCGATGAGACCTCGCGGCACGCTGATACTAAGTAGTTTGATTTTCCTCGAAAGAGTTCGGGCGGAAATCCCGAGGTCGGCAGCCAGTTGCTGGCGGGTGTGGTATCGTTCTGTCATGAAGGGTGAGTGTATAGTTAATATTCTGCAATTATATAAAATTATTTCTTCCTTCTTAATATTTGAAAGCTTGCTGCGCGCAACACCTTTCTGCAAGCTTTTTTGGCTAATTTAGCGGACTAAAACAGATCGCCGGACTCCGGAAACCAACACATTGGTCTAATCCAAATACTTTAATAATGCCAGTTTCAAATCCAAAAAGATATACCGTTACCGCAGCCCTTATTTATGCAAATGGCCCTATTCATATCGGACATTTGGCGGGTTGCTACATACCGGCAGATATATACGTTCGCTACTTACGCGCCAACGGAAAAGACGTAGCATTTATCAGCGGCACAGACGAACATGGAGTACCGATCACGATCCGGGCGAAAAAAGAAGGTTTGACCCCGCAGCAGGTAGTAGACAAGTATTACGCCCAAATTGACGCCGCATTTAAAGAGCTCGGCATTTCGTTCGATATTTATTCCCGTACCAGCAAAAAGATCCACCACGATACCTCTCAGGAGATTTTCAGGGATTTATACGAAAAGAAGGTTTTTGTAGAAGAAACCACCGAGCAGTATTTCGACGAAACAGCTGAACAATTTCTTGCTGACCGATATATTGTTGGAACCTGCCCGGTTTGCGCGAATCCAAATGCTTATGGAGATCAGTGCGAACGCTGCGGCTCAACACTCAGCCCGCTCGAACTGAAAGACCCGCGCTCGATGCTTTCCGGCGCAAAGCCCGTTTTGAAAGCAACTAAAAACTGGTACTTGCCCCTAGATACCCTTCAACCGCAGATAGAACAATATATAAACAGTCACCCGGAGTGGAAAACCAATGTATTGGGACAATGCCAATCCTGGTTAAAGGATGGATTAAAACCCCGCGCAATGACCCGTGACCTCGACTGGGGTATTCAGGTTCCGGTAGAGAATACAGAAGGAAAAGTGCTGTACGTTTGGTTTGAAGCGCCTATCGGATATATTTCGGCTACAAAAGACTGGCTTACCCAACAAAATGGCTCCGACGAAGGCTGGAAAAAGTGGTGGCAACCAGGTGAAAACCTGGAAGAAGGTGAAACGAAGCTGGTTCACTTTATCGGTAAAGACAATATCGTTTTCCATTGCATTATTTTCCCGGCAATGTTGATGGCGGAGGGAGATTACATTCTTCCTGATAATGTGCCTGCGAACGAATTCATGAATCTGGAAGGCGACAAAATATCGACCTCGCGCAACTGGGCAGTCTGGCTGCACGAATATCTGGAAGAGATGCCGGGCAAGCAGGATGTGCTTCGTTACGTGCTCACTGCCAATGCGCCGGAGACCAAGGATAGCGAATTTACGTGGAAGGATTTTCAGACCAGAAATAATAGTGAACTGGTTGGTATTTACGGAAATTTCATCAACCGGGCACTTATACTTACGCACAAATTCTGCGACGGCAAAGTGCCGGCGACTGCGGATTTACAGGAAATAGATCTGGCGGTATTGAAAGACCTGGCTGCATTTCCAGGCAGGATCGGAGATTCTATTGAGCATTACAGGTTTAGGGAAGCGCTGACTTTTATGATCGACCTGGCGCGGCTTGGAAATAAGTACCTTGCAGATACCCAGCCGTGGCACGCGATCAAAACGGATCCGGAGCGGGTGAATACGATCATGAATATCGCATTGCAAATCTCGGCTACGCTGGCAATCGTTTCGGAACCGGTTCTTCCATTCACTTCGCAAAAAATAAGAGAACAGCTTGGGTTTGATGGTGGGTTATGGCAGGATGCGGGAAGGGCTGATCTGCTGGCAGCCGGGCAATCTATTAATGAAGCTTCTTTACTTTTTGAGAAAATGGAAGACAGTACAATTGAAAAACAGATCCAGAAATTACATGATGCTAAACGGCAGAATGAGCTGGAAAGCAAAACGGTCGCTCCGGTGAAGGCCGAGATTCAATATGATGATTTCTCCAAAATGGATATTCGGATCGCGACGATCGTGGAAGCTGAAAATGTGCCGAAAAGCAAAAAGCTATTGAAACTTCTGGTTGATATTGGAATAGAACAAAGAACCGTTCTGAGCGGGATCGCCGAACATTTTAAGGCAGAGGAGATAATAGGCAAAAAAGTACTGTATCTATCAAATCTTGCTCCCCGCAAAATGATGGGTATGGAAAGCCACGGAATGATATTGATGGCCGAAGACCGCGATGGCAGCCTGGCATTTGTACAACCGGGAAGCGATGTGTGGAATGGAGGTACTGTTAACTAAGATACCTGAATAACAGCGCCGACAGTTCGGCGCCCGGCGCTGTTATTCTGAATCACTGAAATTCTTGCTTGACCTGACTGTATACTGTCTGGATTTTGCTAACCAGCGCCTGACATTCTCTGTCGGTCAGCTGATCGATCGTATTGCTTACCGCGTTCGAAATTACCTGACCGTCATCATTGGTTTTGACACCCTTTTGTTTAAGCGTAGATAGGATTCCTTCCCATTCGCCAATCAGATTTTCAGAAAAATAACGGGGTTCAATGATGTTAAAATAAGCAGACTGAGATTTAAGCTTTTGTTTAAGTTGTCCCGACTCTGCCGACACGTTGAGCTCTTCCACCAATTTCGTCAGCTCGATATAGGCGAAGATGTTTGATTTTTTCATAGCGTTGAGTTTAAGAGGGTAAGTTATTGAACATCTATGCTAAGATAAGAATATCGAACCCCAATTTTTTATGTTTTCCCGAATGTTTACCGTATGTTAATATAAACTATTGGCTAGATACAATTCCGCGCTATTTAGATGGAAAAGTCGTACTATTTCGGCTTAATGGGCTATTTGTTCAGCAAAGCGGCTCGTATAATGGTACCGTTTTCCACAAAAAAACCCAGCAGTTGTTACTGCTGGGTGACACTATAAGATCCAATTCTCGACTTTACCAACGTTCGATATCGACCTTCCGGTGATAATCGCCCTGCTCATTTCCATACGGCAGAAACAGGACCAGGTGGCGAAGCGAATCATCGTATTTCGCCGATATATGTTCAATATCCACTCCTTCCGGGATGACAAATGTATTGATAAAACGAACGGTCTTCCATTGCTCTTCTTCGGGAAGGTTATCCTGTGAAAATATAGGTAACAAGTGAAAAAGCTTCAAGTTATTTGTATTTCTCTTACCCTTTACGACCTCTAATTGAAGGTCTTCAACTTCGATGCCTGGAATTTTCACAACGACTTCAAACCCCTCTGATCCCTTATCAAGCTTTATGGCCGGCTCGCTCATTCCACCATTGATCGTGTTGATAAAATCGATGTTCATCAACATTTCCTGTGGTATTTTAGGTTTGCTTTCCATAGCTATCGCGTTTTAGGTTCACAAGTTTTTAACCATTAACGAAAAACTACGTGCCAAAGATTATTTTTCTGTTAATAAATTGCAGGTACCAAGGGAAAGCTAGTACATAAGAAGTTGAAAAAGAATATGTTAACTTAATTTGCGAAACTGAATATTCTATTTTTCTGATTTCAGTTCTTCAAGTATAACCAAGCCATAATTGCAGGCAGCCACTCCCCAGTAAGACATTTTGTCCTGATTCATAGCGACATTACCTATCATTGTGACCCAGTCCGCGATCAGGAGCAATAAGATCTCTGATCTTCTGTTTCAGCTCCTTAGGCTCAGGAAAGTGACCTTCCCTTTTTCTGTCCCAAACCAGCAGTTCATCAAGCATAACTGTATATCTTCCAGCTACTTCCGAAGGTACAAGTTGAACAGCATGCAGATCTTCTGCGAAAGTAGTCAGCAACTCCTGCGCCATCCAGGCAGCTCTCAAAAGCCAGCCGCATTTTGGACAATATTCAATCGTTACAGTCGGTTTCATTTTTTTGTTTTGGTTTCAATTTCAAATAAACAAAAAAAGCCGCGAAGGAGACCTTCGCGGCTTTCGAGTATTAACCTAACCCTTTTAATCCTGACTATGAAGAATCTGCAAAGCTTCCCTAATGCCTTACAAATGTATATCTGCAACACAGCCAATTTTAGAGTGAAAATCCCCGATTTTAGTTCAGGTAGTGTTACACAAATTGTTCGTAATTATGCGCAATCTATCAAGTAATATTACGTGATTATTAGTTACAACAGACGAATTATAGCCTGATTAAGAGTAGGTTAACCACACAAACCGTTAAATCAATTCGAATACCTTTGCTTGATCCAGATAGATACCCTGGTTACATTTACAAAAGTCGAAACACCTTAAAAACCTGTTATTAATTATGGATGCCAAAAAGTTTACCGGTAGAGAAGGACAACTTATTTCCGCGGAACAAGCACTTGAAATTATTAATCCGCACCTGGACCGTGAGCGTGACATTTTAGGGAGAGGCGATAATTTTGTGAAAGCTGAATTCTTCGGACTACATACATTTAAAGACCTGATAAGTCTTTATGAAGAGAGTTGTGTTGGTTTCAGGGTGTATTACGGGGTGAGAGATGAAGAGGATAATTCGATAGATGAGAAGTTTGTAGCGAGCAGGCGCAACGAAATAAAGCCGACTCCAAGACTGGTCATCGTCCCAGTCGACGCGCGCGGCAACGATCTTACCAAAACTGCGCGGCTGGGGGGTATGAAGGATATGGCAGCAGAAAAAGAGGCTATGGTAGGTGGTCCTGTCTGCCCTCGTCATTGTTGATTTTTTAATCACTATTCAATGCTAGAGATTTACTTCTCTTATTTTAAGAGGCAACCTCTTGCAAGTATTCCGGTTTTTTTAACTCTATTGCCCCTGCTGCTGATATGGCAGCGAAAAGCCTATCGGGACAATGCTTTTTTAATCCTGGGAATTTACCTGATGGTTAAGTTCGTCATTGATTTCATTATGTTCGACTGGGCTTCACACAAGAGAAATACAGTTGTACTATATAATTTCAATGTCCCGGTCAGGTACGTTTTGTCCAGTCTGATTTTTTATCAAAAATTGGAGACGAGACGGTTCAAGAACTGGATACTGGCATCGATTCCTGTTTTCATACTTTTTTCAATATGGGACACACTACACACGAATCCGTCGCTTGCAGACCTGCATAACCACAAAATGGTGCTGTATTCGACGACTGTTGAAAGTCTCTTAATGTTGTTCTGGGTTTTGCTCTATTTTTACAATACAATACGCGCACTAAAAATCCCGAATCTGCTGACCTATCCATTTTTTTGGGTGTGTTCCGGTTTACTGATTTACTATTCGAGCTTTCTGTTTATTGCGCCGGTATTTCATTATTCTTCCAAATGGGAGGAATGGCTGGAAATTGGCTTTTTGACTTACGTACCTTATATGTTTGAAAGTGTAAGTATTATTCTTTTCAGCATTGGAATAGCCCAGTTTCCTGACGAACGATATGCAAAATAACGAGGAGCTCAAACTAGCATTATTGATAGCATTGATCGCGATGCTGATGATGGCATTTTTTGTGATCTCGTTCGTTATGTATTATCAGAAAAGGAGATTCGAAGAAGAGAAAAAGATTAACGATATTGAAAAAAATTATAACCGCCTGCTTCTTGATACAGCACTTAACTCAGAAGAGACAGAGCGGAGGCGGATAGCACAAGACCTCCACGACGATATTGGCACCATGCTTTCGCTTACTAAGCTTAGTTTGAATCAGTTAAGTAAACTGGTGAATGCATCGGAAAACGAGAAACAGGAACAGATCATGAAAAAGTCTCAGTCCCTGGTGGAAGAAACCATTTTGCATGTGAGAAGGATTACCAGAGACCTTGTGCCTACTACGCTGGAAAGGTTTGGATTACTGGAAGCAATTGAGGAATTTATTGATAAACTGGAAGAGGATAATAATCTTGTTATTTCGTTTCATTCCAATACGGTTGAATTTCCCAGACAAGGACAAAAGCTTGAACTCACATTGTACCGTATTATGCAGGAACTGGTGAATAATGCGATTAAACATGCAAGCTGTTCGAGTATTGAGATTTCCCTTGAAATAGAGAATGAAATGATCGGGCTGCGTGTCACGGATAATGGAATTGGTTTCGATCCCGAAAAAATTAAAGAAAATAATCTCGCTGGTCTTGGCTTACTTGGAATTGAAAGTCGGCTGGCTATCGTGAACGGAACCGTGCAGTATGAGAAGCCAGCGAAAGGAACTGGCTCCAGTGCCTGCGCGCGCATTCCGGTAATGCCGATGTCCGAAAATAAACCGGAACCATTGCACCCCTTCCGGAGAGAAAAAGTCAATGCTTAAATAGCCATGAAAACACTCAAATTAGGAATTGCTGATGATCACGAGCTGTTCAGAAAGGGTTTTATATCCATGCTGAGCGGTATACCTGATTTTGAATTTGTACTGGAAGCAGCCAATGGTCAGGAGCTGTTGGACAGGCTTCCCGCAAATACACCAGATATCGTATTCATGGACCTACAAATGCCCGTAATGGACGGAGTGCAGGCGACAGAAGCCGCATTTGAAAGGTTTCCTAATATCAAAGTCATTGTCGTTTCCATGTACAATGAAGACCGGTTCGTTATACATATGCTTGAAAAAGGCGTGCAGGGCTATTTGCTGAAAGACACCAGTCCCGACGAAGTCGAAAAGGCGATACGCAGAGTAGATGAGGAAGGATTTTATTATAACGATTTTGTGTCGAAGGCAATGCACAGAAAAATGGTCAACCGCCATGTAAATAAGCACCCTTTCTTCCCCAATGCGTGCAATGTAGCCTTATCTACCAGAGAGAAGGAAGTACTGCAACTAATATGTGACGGACTTTCCACGCAGGAAATTGGCGATAAGCTATTTATTAGTGTCAGAACCGTGGAAGGACACCGGCTCCGCGTACTCGAAAAAACCGGCACGAAAAGCACTGCGGCCGCAGTTTCGTTTGCATATAAAAATCAGTTGCTGTCCTGACCTGAATTAAGTTACCGGCTCCATTAAGCCAGGAACATTCCCCGGATTTTATTTATCTTTCGTGCAGTAACATTCGACTGCATTGTATGAAAGTATTAATCGTTTGCACCAACCACGAAGCCTATCCGACCAAAACAACTAAAACCGGGGTATGGTTAAGTGAGCTGACGCATTTCTACGATGTAATGGCGAAACGACGGATTATTTTGGACTTTGTCAGTCCAAAAGGTGGAAACGTTCCGGTTGACGAACGCAGCCTTGATTTCAAAGATGAATGCAATGCCCGCTACTGGGAAGACCCGGTTTTCCGAAACAAGCTTGAACATTCGCTAACTCCTTCCCAAATACATCCCGCTGACTACCGTCTGATTTATTTTGCCGGCGGGCACGGAGCAATGTGGGATTTGCCTGAAAACCAGGAATTGATTCAAATCACAAAAAGCATTTACGAACGCAACGGAATGGTTTCCGCAGTCAGTCACGGCGTATCGGGATTGATGAACGTTAAACTTTCTGATGGTTCTTACCTGATACAGGACAAATATCTCACCGGCTACTCCAATATGGAGGAAACACTGATGAGCTTTGTAAGCGAAGTTCCTTTTTACCTGGAAGATAAACTGAAAGAACGCGGCGCACATTTCACCAAAACAATGATCCCATTCATGGAATTCATTGAAATGGACGAAAGGCTGATCACCGGTCAAAATCCGGGTTCTGCAAAAAAGATTGCTTCCAAGGCACTGGAAGAGCTTTTTGAAAAATAAGCGTTAGGCTTTGATCCGGGCGTCTGCGAACAAAGATTTAAAAGTAGGCAGAATAAGATCTTTTTCAGATACTAACGGATTAGAAATCCCCCAGTCGATATTCAGGTCAGGATCATTCCACAAAATACCCGATTCAGATTCTTTGCTGTACACGTTTGTGCATTTGTAGCTGAAAATACTATCCTCTAACGCTACGAAACCGTGTGCAAATCCCTCGGGAACATACGCAAAGTTGTTCTTGTCGCCGCGAAGCTCGAAAATTTCATGCTGACCGAAAGTTGGTGAATCCGGGCGGATATCCACAGCCACATCCAGTACCACACCAGAAATTACTCTCACAAGCTTGCCCTGCGCAAAAGGCGCATTCTGAAAATGCAATCCTCTCACAACCCCTTTTTTCGAAAACGACTGATTGTCCTGAACGAAATTGGTTGGCAAGCCCAGACTTTCAAATACCTGCTTGTTGAAAGATTCGAAAAACACCCCGCGGTCATCTTCGAAAACGCGCGGAAAAATTTCAACTAAACCTGATATGGATGTTTCTCGAATATGCATGAACGTGATCTTCTTATAAATTATGGATGCGATGTATTGTCAGGCAAATTTATGAATCTATTGTTAGACGTTGTAATTTCAGCGCAATATTTCCCAAATCATGACTTATCAAGAGCTTTTCACGCAAATCTCAGCAAAGAAAACCTACCTCTGTGTAGGACTCGATACTGACATTCGTAAAATTCCTTCGCATTTATTGCAGGAGGCTGACCCTGTTTTTGAATTCAACAAACAGATTATCGACGCCACTGCCGACTATTGTGTTTCCTATAAACCGAACATTGCGTTTTACGAGGCGATGGGCGCAAAAGGATGGGAAAGTTTACAGAAAACACTTGAATATATTCCTGCCACGCATTTCACGATTGCCGATGCTAAACGCGGCGATATCGGCAATACTTCCGGGCTATACGCACGCACATTCTTTGACCCAACCTCTTCCGGACTGAATTTCGATTCGGTAACCGTAGCTCCATATATGGGCAGCGATTCGGTAATTCCTTTTCTGGAATATGAAAATAAATGGGTAATACTGCTTGCATTAACCTCTAACATAGGTAGTTCCGATTTCCAGCGACTGCAAGTAGAGGATAGTAGCTTGTACGAACAGGTACTTAAAATTTCCCAGGAATGGGCGGGCGCCGATCGAATGATGTACGTGGTAGGCGCGACGCAGGCTCCCGAGTTCGAAAAAATCAGAACAATTGTCCCCGATCACTTTCTGCTTGTACCAGGTGTGGGTGCACAGGGTGGAGATCTGGAAGAAGTTTCCAGATTTGGAATGAACAGTCATTGCGGCTTGCTCGTCAACGCGTCGAGAAGTATTATTTATGCAGGAAATGGAATCGACTTCTCGCAAAAAGCGCGGCAGGAAGCGTTCAAAATCCAGCAGGAAATGGCGACTTACCTCGATCTGTACTGCAAATAGCAGTTTTTATTTTTTAGTCAAAAACAAAGTATCACTTATATAATGTCGTCCGCAGAACCAACTCCCTTTTCGACCCACCAAATCGACCCAGCAGCACTTTTAGAAACTTACGGAAGCCCGCTTTACGCCTACGACGGCGTCACGATCCGACGCAAAGCCGGCGAGTTGAAACAGGCTTTTGCCGGTATTGATATGAAAATTAAATACGCCTGTAAAGCCAATACCAACCTGGCAATCCTGAGACTGATGCGCGAGATAGGTGTTGAACTCGATGTCGTTTCTCCGGGTGAACTGGAAATGGGAATGATCGCCGGCTACAATGCCAGTCAAATCACATTCACTCCCAGCGGCGTTCCGTTTGAAGAAGTTCGCTCGGCAGTAGACGCCGGCGCGATCGTGAATGTGGATAGCATTCCGCTTCTCGAATGGTTTGGCCAGACTTATGGGAACACGAAACCCTGCCTGATCAGGATCAAACCGAATGTGGCGGCAGGTGGAAATGCAAAAATCATGACCGCCCACGCAGATTCCAAGTTTGGAATTTCGGTTCTGATGCTCGACGAAGTACTGGAAGTGGTGAAGAAATACGATATTAAAATAGTTGGTCTGCACCAGCACACGGGCTCGGATATTAAAGACGCAGAGCCTTTTTTGAAAGTGGCCGATATTCTTTTTGAAGCCGCAAAACGTTTTCCTGATCTCGAAATCATTGATTTAGGAGGCGGATTCAAAGTTTCCTACCTGCCCGGTGACCATGTTACTGATATGGAATTATTAGGAAAGAATATATCCGAGCGCTTCAACACGTTTTGTAATGAATATGGAAGGAAACTGCAACTATGGTTTGAACCCGGCAAATTTCTGGTGAGCGAATCCGGTTTTCTGCTTGTAAAAACGACGGTAGTAAAGGAAGATCCGGCGCGCAATTTTGTTCACGTCGATTCGGGACTTAACCACCTGATCCGCCCGATGATGTACGGTTCTTACCACCATATCCTCAACATTTCCAATCCCGGCGGCCCGCTCAAAACATACAATGTGGTAGGTTATATCTGTGAAACGGATACATTCGCAACCGACCGCGAGCTGCCCGAAGTGCGCCAGGGCGATGTGCTTGCATTTCTGAATGCAGGCGCCTACGGATTCACGATGAGCTCGAATTACAATGCAAGACTTCGGCCAGCCGAGGTGCTCGTTGACAACGGGAATGCCAGGCTCGTCCGCCGAAGGGAAACCTTGGAAGACCTTTTGAAAACTCAAATGGATATTTGATCAAACAATTCTGACACCTTGAAAAAGCTGCTCGTTTCTATACGGGCGGCTTTTTATTTTTTAAGGCAACTTAGCCAAGCTTCACTTTAATAACCCATAAGCTCCCACAAGCGACATTTTGTCCTGAATCCTTAGATACTAAGCACAATAATGCCAAAATTTCCGGTTTTGATCTCGGGCACATACTTTTTCATGAGTTAGTAAGTGAATCGAAAACAAAATCAACGCCATGAACTTTAACCAATATACCATCAAGGCGCAGGAAATTATACAACACGCTGCGCAAATGGTCCAGGGCAATCAGCAGCAAGCGATTGAAACTGGCCACGTACTTAAATCGATTTTGGAGGAGGACCCAAATACCTCGCTCTTCCTGTTGAATAAACTGAATATCTCACCGGATATCCTCAATACCCGGCTCCAAAAGATATTGGACGGTTATCCAAGAGTTAGCGGGGGACAGCCCTATCTGGGCAACGATATGGCGGCCGCCAGCGGCAAAGCGCAAAACTATCTGAAAGAATTCGGTGACGAGTTTGTCAGTATTGAGTTGCTTTTGCTTGGTATCTTGGCCGGAAAAGATTCCACAGCGATCCTTTTGAGGGAGCTGGGATTTGAAGAAAAAAAGTTGATCAATGCAATCAAAGAACTTAGAGGAAAAAATAATCCCGTGAAAGATCAAAATGCAGAAGCTAAATATCGCTCGCTCGAACGATATAGCAAGAATTTGAATGAGTTGGCAAAAGCCGGCAAGATCGATCCCGTGATTGGTCGCGACGAAGAGATCAGGCGGGTGTTGCAGATATTAAGTCGCCGCACTAAAAATAATCCGATCCTCCTGGGAGAACCGGGTGTTGGTAAAACGGCGATCGTGGAAGGTCTGGCGCAGCGTATCGTGCAAGGCGACGTGCCCGAAAACTTGAAATCCAAAACGATCGTATCCCTGGATATGGGGTTGCTGATCGCAGGTGCCAAATATAAGGGTGAATTTGAAGAACGACTGAAAGCGGTCATCAAAGAAGTGACCGATTCGGAAGGTGAGATCGTACTTTTTATCGATGAAATTCATACACTTATCGGTGCCGGTGGTGGCGGAGAAAGCGCAATGGATGCGGCTAACCTGCTGAAACCAGCCTTGGCGAGAGGTGAACTTCACGCGATAGGTGCCACTACTTTGAAGGAATATCAAAAGTATATGGAGAAAGACAAAGCGCTGGAACGCAGGTTCCAGGCGGTGATGGTCGACGAACCGAACATTCCGGACGCGATCAGTATTCTTCGAGGCATTAAGGAAAAATACGAACTGCACCACGGTGTGCGGATCCAGGATGATGCTGTGATTGCGGCAGTGGAATTGTCTAACAGATACATCAGCGACCGCTTCCTGCCCGATAAGGCGATTGACCTGATGGACGAGGCGGCTTCCAAGCTGAGACTGGAAATGGATAGCGTGCCCGAAGAACTCGACGAACTGAACCGCCGCATTATGCAACTGGAAATTGAGCGTGAGGCGATCCGGAGAGAAAATAATAAGGATAAGGAAACTGTCCTGAACAAAGAAATCGCCGATCTCAGCGAAGAACGGAATACCCTGAAAGCGCAGTGGGAGAATGAAAAAGGCAAAGTAAACGAGGTAAGGACACTGAAAGAACAAAGCGAACAGCTGCGGCTGGAAGCCGAGCAGGCTGAACGTTCCGGCGACTTTGGTAAGGTAGCCGAGATCCGCTACGGCCGGATTCCCGAAGTGCAGCGGCAACTGGAAACATTACAGAACTCCGAAAACGCTCAGAGCCTGATGCAGGAGGAGATCACGCCGGAAGATATTGCCGAAGTGGTGGCCAAATGGACGGGTATACCTGTGAGCAAAATGCTGCAAAGCGACCGTGAGAAACTGCTGCAACTGGAAGAGCACCTGCATCAACGGGTAGCTGGCCAGGCGGAAGCTATTGAGGTGGTTTCTGATGCGGTGAGGCGTAGCCGGGCAGGTTTGCAGGATGCAAAACGTCCGATCGGAAGCTTCCTTTTCCTTGGCCCGACCGGTGTCGGAAAGACGGAATTAGCTAAAACTCTGGCTGAATATCTGTTCAATGACGAAAACGCGATGGTCCGCATTGACATGAGCGAATATCAGGAACGCCATTCTGTAAGCAGGCTGGTAGGTGCGCCTCCGGGATATGTGGGCTACGACGAAGGCGGACAGCTGACCGAGGCGGTAAGGAGAAAACCGTACAGTGTGATATTGCTGGACGAGATC
This sequence comes from Dyadobacter sp. CY343, assembly GCF_021390335.1. GTDB lineage: Bacteria > Bacteroidota > Bacteroidia > Cytophagales > Spirosomataceae > Dyadobacter. The sequence continues at coordinate 740,392 of NZ_JAJUXK010000004.1, forward strand.
GAGAAAGGCCACCCCGACGTTTGGAATATATTATTGCAGGTACTTGACGAAGGTAGGCTGACCGACAACAAAGGCCGGGTCGCGAATTTCAAGAACACGATCATTATTATGACCTCCAATATCGGCAGCCATATTATCCAGGAAAAGTTCGCAGAAGATGAAGGCTGGAACCATACCTTGATCGTGGAAGAAGCCAAGACCGCGGTACTGGATCTATTGAAAGCTTCGGTAAGACCCGAGTTCCTGAACCGGATCGACGAGATCGTGCTGTTTGAGCCGCTGACTATGAAAAATATCCGCAAAATCGTGGACATCCAATTCAAAGGAATCCAGAAAATGCTGCAAGAACAGGGTATTACGCTGGACGCAACCGACGAGGCGCTGACCAAGCTCGGGGAAGACGGGTTTGACCCGGCATTCGGTGCGCGACCTTTGAAAAGAGTGATGCAGAGACGTATCCTGAATGAGCTTTCAAAAGGAATCCTGAGTGGGCAGGTTGCCAAAGATTCAGTGATTATGATGGAATTGAATTCTCACGGAGATCTGATATTTGAGAATGTTGGCAGTGTGGAGATATAATTCTTAAAATAGTTATAAATGGAAAAGCAGCTTTCGGGCTGCTTTTCTTGTTTCGAGCCAATTTGGTGTGGTAACGTCAGCAATCCACATATGTAGATTTGCAGCTACGCAAACGTTTGAAAAATGCGCTTAATAACATTATTAGAAATTGGCATAATTTTTGTGCAAATAAATACCTGAATTATCTAAACCTTTATTCCACACCCATTTCTATGTTACAATCGCTTAATTCATTTAAAGTTGCAATTCTGGTTGCAGATGGATTTGAGCAAGTCGAAATGACCTGCCCCAGAAAAGTCCTAGATCGTATGGGTGCTACCACCCACCTGATTTCCCCAAATAAGGATCATGTGCGTGGCTGGAATCATCTGGACTGGGGAGAGAAGCACAGGGTCAATGTGCCCTTGCAAATGGCGCGTCCGGAATATTATGACGCTCTGCTGATTCCTGGCGGCGTAATGGGACTGGATGCATTGAGAATGCAGCCAAAAGCAATCGAATTTGTCAAGTCGTTTTTCGCAAGTGGTAAGCCGGTAGCCGCAATTTGTCACGGTCCGCAGCTGCTGATCGACGCAGATGCGGTGCTCGGAAGAACACTCACTTCCTACGCCGCGATCCGGCATGATCTGGAAAATGCAGGGGCGATCTGGATTGACCAAGAAGTAGTAACAAATAACGGGCTGGTAACCAGCCGCACAACCGACGACCTTTCCGCTTTTACAGCTTCCATGCTGAAAGAATTTAACCTAGAACTACAACACTGATATTTATAAGCAGACTATAAACCGCAAAAAAGCATCCTCATCCGGGATGCTTTTTTGTTTCCAATTACATTCAAAGTTTTAATATTGCGCATTCATCCAAGTGCTCAGTAGTTCATGCCAGTCGTTTCTCTTCAAAATGTTTCCGCCCGCAAATATGATATTCAGGTTCTCTCAGGTATTGACTGGGATATTGAAACAGGGGAAAACTGGGCGATAATCGGGCCCAATGGAGCTGGCAAGACTGTATTGCTAGATGTAATTGCTGGTAAATGGCCGGTACTTTCCGGAAAGATCGCGTATTCCTGGAATGCGCCGTTACGTGAAACGGTCGAGCTCGCGTCCAATGATTATTCCTTCAATCGGATCGTTAATGCAGGTGCACAATATTACCAGCAGCGGTTCCATGCCTACGAAGCGGAGCGCGCCCCTACCCTTCGCGCAGTCCTGACAGATCAGCTTAAACCGGTCGGAACGGTCGATGATAAGTCAGTGGAATTGAAGCCTTCGAAGGTAACCCAGGAAGAACTAGCCAAAGTCTCCGAATTGCTTTCGCTAACGCATTTGCTTGACCATCCGTTTGTTACACTTTCAAATGGTGAAACGCGGAGAATGCTTCTTGCAAAATCCTTATTGAAAAAACCGAGGTTACTAATGCTCGATAATGCATTCAGCGGGCTGGACGTACATTCGAGAGAAGTGTTGCGAAATGCGCTCAGCCAGCTTTCACAGGAGGGTATCAGCATTATTATGGCTACAACTGCAACTGAGATTCCTGCATGTATAACGCATGTTTTGGAAATGAATGAGGGGAAAATTGTAAAGAAAACGAAAGTGGCGGATTTTCGGGCTGCTGCTGAGCGAATCAAAAATAAGCAGCCTGACCCGGTTAAACTGACAGATTTCGGTTTGCCTGAGTTCACTGATTTTGCCAATGCATTTGACCTGCGCAATATCAAAGTCAAGTACGGGAGTGAGGTAATTTTAGACAATGTAAACTGGAAAGTCTCGAAAGGTGACAAATGGGCATTGTCTGGCGCAAATGGTTCGGGAAAATCGACGTTGCTCAGTATCATTACCGCTGATAATCCACAGCGTTTTGCCAATGATTTTGATTTGTTTGATAAAAAAAGGGGCGGAACCGGTGCGTCGATCTGGGATATCAAGCAAAAGATAGGACACGTATCGCCGGAACTGCACCTGTACTTTCCTAGAAATACAACTGTCTTCAAGACAATAGCTTCGGGCTTTTTTGATGCGACTGGTGTATTTTTCAAGAAACTCTCAGAATCTCAGATCCAGCGTGTTCACCAGGTTGCAGAGTTACTGCACGTTGGTCAACTGATTGAAAAAGATTTTTCGCAGCTTTCAAAAGGGCAGCAGAGAATGGTACTGCTGGCGCGGGCATTGGTGAAAAATCCGCCGCTGCTCATCCTCGACGAACCTTGCCAGGGACTTGATAGTGAAGCAATTGAATACTTCAAATCAGTAGTGAATGCGATTTGCGATACTTCTGACAGAACGCTGATCTACGTCTCGCATTACCCCCAGGAAATCCCTTCCTGTGTCACGCATTTCCTGAAACTGGAAAAGGGAATAGTTGTTCAGTAAGGTTCTTTGACGAAACCTTTTTTCAAATTCATCACAATGGAAAGTGAGCTGCTACCGAAACCGGACACATATTGCGCGCGACCGTAACTCACCTCGAACCGCTTGATCCTCAGCCACATTCCCGATGAAAAGCCCGCCAATGCGCCGCGATCGGAAAGCCGCAGTTCCTGTCTGCGCAAATGATCATAACCTAGCAGCAGCCGGAAATTATTATGAATCAGCGCCTCCGCCCCGAGCGACAAATGCCGGCCGAGCTTTTCTGCAATTCCTACCTTTCTGGGCAGCCTGTTTCCATTGATATCGTAGGTAAAAAATAAGGCGGGATCATTGTAAACCATGTCAAACCTGTTAAGGTGATGTGCAGTCACTGTCACTCTAACTGGCATATATTCAGGCTTAAAAGTAATTCCGGCACGAATATCCAGCGGCAAAACGGGAGTAGTGGCACCATTAAAATTCTGTTTCAAAAACCCCATATTTTTTACCACAAACCCAACCGAAAAGTCCTCCCTCGGATGTTTAAAAATTGCTCCCCAGTCGAATGCAAGTCCGTAAGTCTGGTAAGCTTCCACAGAAGCGCCTACAAACTTTATACTTCCTCCGACAGTAAACGCGCCCAAAGAATGCCCGTATCCGGCAGATAACCCGTAATCGGCCGCCCGGAATTCGCCGATCACATTCCCAATGTCGTCGGTTTCCTGCATGGTACCGTAATTGAGATATTGCAGCCCGACTGCCCAGACGCCCGGTTGCTTGCCTGCTTTTCCCGCGTACGCCAGATTCAGGAATTTGGTATCTGCCAGATAAGGCATCAGGTTTACGGACGCATTATCGGTTTTGGTGGAATCCAGTAAAGACGGATTTTGAAGAAATAGTGCAGGATCGTTGCCAGAGGCTGTCAAATGGTGGGTACCCAGCGCTGTGCTTTTCGCCTGCGTTGGTAAAACGAGGAAGTCGAGCTTGCTTTTTCCGCCTGTCTGCTGGGCAAATGCAGCATTGGTCAGCATAGCCAGTATGAATGCCAACAGGTGAGCCCGCCGCCCGAACACCCTCATAAGTATCGATATTTCCCGAATCAGTAAAATGCCGCTATATTTATAATCCGTTGAAAACAAATGTAACCATATCGCCTGTATTACATGAAATCCGAATCCGCTTCCATCTCCAAAAAAGAATTTTTAGATAAAAAAAATGCTGAGGCTGAGCTCGGAGGTGGTGAAAAAAGGATTGAGGCGCAGCATAAAAAGGGAAAATTGACAGCCCGCGAGCGGATTTCAGTATTGGTTGACGAAGGTACTTTTGAAGAAATAGGCAGGTTCGTCACGCACCGCAGCAGTGATTTCGGGCTGGATAAAGAGCATTATCTGGGCGACGGCGTAGTTACGGGTTACGGGAAAGTTAATAATCGCCTTATCTACGTTTTCGCGCAGGATTTCACCGTTTTCGGTGGCTCACTTTCAGAAACGCACGCCGAGAAGATCTGCAAACTGATGGATCTTGCCATGAAAAATGGCGCTCCTATTATCGGATTGAATGATTCGGGCGGGGCGCGCATTCAGGAAGGCGTGCTTTCACTGGCGGGTTATGCTGATATTTTTTATAAAAACACCCTTGCTTCCGGGGTAATCCCGCAAATCTCGGCTGTAATGGGTCCCTGCGCCGGCGGGGCAGTATATTCTCCTGCTATCACAGATTTTATTTTGATGGTGGAAAATACGAGTTACATGTTTGTAACCGGGCCGAATGTCGTCAAAACCGTCACGCACGAAGAAGTAACTTCCGAAGAACTGGGTGGCGCGATGACGCACGCATCCAAATCCGGGGTAACGCATTTTGTAGCTCCTAATGAAGTCGAATGCCTTCTTTCGATCAAGAAATTACTCAGCTATATTCCTCAGAACTGCGAAGATGAAGCGCCGAGAGTACCTTACTCCCCGACAAACGAGCTGCGACCAGCATTGAATACCATTATCCCGCCCAGCTCCAACCAGCCTTACGAAATGCGCGAGGTGATCACGGAACTCACGGACGAAGGCAGTTTCCATGAAGTTCACACGCATTTTGCAGAGAATATTGTAGTCGGTTTTGCTAGACTTGCGGGGAGAAGTATTGGTATTGTGGCGAACCAGCCGGCTGTACTTGCAGGCGTACTCGACATTCACGCGAGTCAGAAAGCGGCACGGTTTGTTCGGTTTTGTGATAGTTTTAATATCCCCCTATTGGTTCTCGAAGATGTACCTGGTTTCCTGCCCGGCACCGATCAGGAATGGAACGCGATCATTACCAACGGCGCGAAACTGCTTTATGCATTCTGCGAAGCGACCGTGCCGCGCATTACAGTGATCACCCGAAAAGCGTACGGCGGCGCGTACGATGTGATGAACTCCAAGCATATCGGCGCTGACATGAACTACGCCTGGCCGAGTGCGGAGATTGCGGTAATGGGAGCCAGCGGCGCGGCGGAAATTATCTTCAAACGCGATATTGCCCAGGCTGAAAACCCGCAGGAAAAGTTGCAGGAAAAGGTCGCCGAATACACTGAAAAATTCGCAAACCCTTATCTGGCAGCCAACAGAGGCTATATTGACGAAGTAATTTATCCGGAACAAACCCGTCAAAAACTGATCGCAGCCTTTGAAATGCTCGAAAACAAAGTGGCGGTATTGCCCCGGAAAAAGCATGGAAATATTCCGTTGTAAGTACCGATCTTTTCAGATTCCGTTAAATACTAGTGGTATTCCCATAAAGCGCGAAGCAGTTTTGGTCTGTTATGAATATTGACCTAAATTGAAGGCTATTACATTTATATTCCTAAATCATCTTAATCAATGAAAGAACAGAAAAGTACTTCTGCATCCAGAAGGAACTTTATCAAAGGCTCTATTGCCACGCTGGCAACGTTTTCGATCGTTCCCCGCCACGTGCTCGGCAAAGGCTTCCTCGCTCCGAGTGACCAGCTCACTAAGGCGATCGTCGGTACCGGCTCCATGGGCCGCGGCCACATCCCCTACGCAGGAACCAAAGTAGTTGCGCTTTGCGATGTGGATAAAAAGCATCTTGCTACGGCCGTAAATATGGTCGACAAGGGCGTGAAAACTTTTTCGGATTACCGCGAACTGATCCAGCTTCCGGAAGTGGACATTGTGCACGTGGCTACCCCGCCACACTGGCACGGGATCATCGCCGCCGACGCAGCCCGCGCCGGAAAAGATGTGTGGTGTGAAAAACCGATGACGCGCACGATCGGTGAAGGAAAGCGTCTCATCGAAGCAGTGCAGCAGCACGGAAGGGTTTTTAGATTAAATACCTGGTTTCGTTTTGAAGACAACTTTTACGGTATGAGAACGCCGGTTAAACCAATTAAGAAGCTCGTTCAGAGTGGATTACTTGGGTGGCCACTAAAAGTGACCGTGAGCAAGCATACCGGTTTTGACTGGAAATTTTATTGGGTAGGAAAAACAAACAATGCACCTCAGCCGGTACCAGCCGACCTGGACTATGAAATGTGGCTCGGACCTGCGCCTTACAAACCGTATAGCGAGCACCGCGTGCACCAGACTTTCCGCGGCTACTGGGATTATGATGGCGGCGGACTGGGCGATATGGGCCAGCATTACCTGGATCCTGTTCAATACTTTTTGGGTAAAGACGATACCAGTCCGGTGAGCGTGGAAGTGGACGCGCCGCAACAGCATACCGAGGCGGTGGGCACGTGGAGACGCATTACTTATACCTATGCAGACGGTTGCCAGATCGTTTTGGACGGAGAAGCGAAAGACGAAAAAGTAGCCTATATCGAAGGCCCGAAAGGAAAGTTGTACCCGAATTTCAAATCTGATATTCCTGATCTGGAAAAGAAACTGGCCGCTTTCCCTGATCCCGAGCCGCAGGTGACGGATTTTGTAGATGCTGTTAAAAACCGGAAAAAGTTTGCGCTGAATGAAGAAAACGGTCACCGTTCCTGCACGATCGTGAACATGGGACTGGCCGCATTGAGACTGGGCCGCTCTCTGAAATTCGACCCTGAAAAACAGGAGTTCGTAGACGATGAAGGCGCCAACCGCCTGATCAACCAACCTATGCGCGGCCCCTGGACTATCTGACAACAGCGTTTTACCGAAATCCTGAAACCACTTGATGAAAAAAATATTTTACCCCATTATAGCTGCGTACCTGCTCATTTCGCCGGTTTTCGCACAAACAGACGCTTCGCTTACTACCAAGATCGAAGGTTTGTTCTCCAAACTGCCGGCCCAGAACGAGGCCGGACTGAAAAAGAATATGGCCGAACTCGAACAGCTGGGTAAGCCCGCGCTCGTTCAGATCGCCACGATGCTCACGCCCCTTGGAAAAGGTGATAATACCAAAATCCAGTATGCACTTGGCGGGTTTACCTATTATGCATCGCAAGCGGGCAAGGAAACTGCAAGAGTTGCAGCTTCGGAAGCTTACAGCGGGGCTTTGGGAAAAGTCACTGATCCTGACAGCAAGAACTTCCTGATCTACCAATTACAAACAGTTGGGAAAGACGAGTCTGTTAATACCCTGAAAACGTACCTGAGCGACGAACGTTTATCGGGACCGGCGGCGAGGGCATTGGCGAGAAATGGCTCTAATGCGGCCGGAGCTGCGTTATACCAGGCTTTGGGCAATGCAAAAAGTGCTGCGCAAATCGCAATTATCGAGGCACTTGGCGATTGTAAGTACAAAGAAGCTGCGCCACAGATCGAGAAAACGGCGACGAGTGAAGACCTGCTTTTACGCAAGGTCAGTTTGTATGCATTGTCGGAAATCGCAGCGCCCTCTTCGGAGCAATTATTAATGCTGGCTGCGCAAAAAACTTTGTACGGTTACGATCGCACTGATGCGACCGCTGTTTACCTGAAATATCTTGCTAATCTTGCCAATACCGGAAGTGCTGCATTGGCTGAGAAAGGTGCATGGGAAATCGTAAAAAATACGCCCGACCCGAAGCAGGTAGCGACAAAATCGGCTGCATTAAAAATCTATTCGGATATAAAGAAAAGAGAATCCGTACCTGCGCTGGTAAGTGCATTGCAAAGCACAAACCCGGAATATCGTGCTGCTGCATTGAAGCTCGCTCAAAAATACCTGATGGCGAATGGAACAGCTCCGTGGCTGGCTGCGATGAAAAAATCGACGCCGGAAGTTCAGGCGGAGATCATCACAATGCTCGGCCACGCCGGTTCGCAGGACGCACTTCCCGCGATATTGAAATCGCTGACTGCAAAAGATACGCAGGTTAAGAAAGCAGCAATATGGGCTGCGGGTAAAATCGGCCAGGAAAGCAGCATTGCTAGTCTGATCAATGTTACAAAGACCGGCAGTCTGGAAGAAATTGAAACAGTAAAAAATAGCCTTCTGACTATAAAAGGAGCTGCATTAACCGACCAGATCGCGAAAGCAATACCTACTTTGCCTGCTCCTGCGAAGGCTGCATTGATTGATGTACTGGCGGCGCGTGCAGCGAGCAATAAGCTTCCGGTAGTCTCGGCCCAGCTTAAAAGTACGGATCCGGCGGTGCGGAAATCAGCATTTAGCTCGCTTAAATCGATGGCTACTGCCAACGATCTGCCGCAGTTATTTACATTGCTAAACTCACAAACTGCGCCGGAGGATATTGCCGCAGTGCAGAATGCAATCAGCGCGGTTGTGAAAAGCTCGGGAGAAACGAATGCACAAACCGACCTGATCCTTAAACAGATGCAGGCGGCTTCGGCGGAAAAACAAAGCAACTACCTGCCTATACTTGCGACGATAGGAGGTAAAAAAGCACTGGGTTCCGTGGTTTCTTCTTATGAAAAAGGAGACGCTGCTACCAAAAAAACGGCGATCAGCTCACTATCCTCCTGGTCCGATGCGAGCGCGGCGAAGGAGCTTTTGACGATTGCTAAAAAGACGACGGAGGCAGGAGAATTTGATGCGGCTTTGTCAGGTTACGTTTCGGTTGCGGGGAAATCTACAAAAACGCCTGCATTGAAAGTAATCATGCTGCGTGAAGCAATGGGATTGGCGAAAACGGACGCGCAGAAGGAAATGATATTGAAGGAGCTGGCTAAATTCAGGACTTTCAATGCGATGCTTTTTGCAGGAAAATACCTGGATCAGCCCGCAACCCAGTTGGCTGCCGCCCAAACCGTCGCGACGATCGCATTAGCTAACAAAAATTTCTACGGTACCGAGGTGCGTGAACTGCTTACGAAAGCTTCGTCGCTGCTGAAAGGCAAAGACAGCGAATACCAGCAGCAGGCCATTACCCGCCATTTGGCCGATATGCCGGCTGGCGAAGGATTTGTTTCCCTATTCAATGGAAAAGATTTGACAGGCTGGAAAGGCTTGGTAGAAAATCCGATCGCGCGCAGCAAAATGAGCGCGGATTCATTGAAATTGAAACAGGCGAAAGCAGACGAAGCGATGAAGAAAGACTGGTACGCGAAGGACGGAGAGCTGATATTCTCTGGCCACGGCGACAACTTGGCTACGGTTAAATCTTACGGTGATTTTGAAATGTATGTGGATTGGAAAATCCAGAAAGACGGCGATGCAGGAATTTACCTGAGAGGCACGCCGCAGGTACAGATCTGGGATACTTCGCGGGTGGATGTAGGTGCGCAGGTAGGCTCCGGTGGTTTGTACAACAATCAGAAAAACCCAAGCAAGCCTTCCAAGTTGGCTGATAATGCGATTGGCGAATGGAATACGTTCCATATTACCATGATCGGCGACCGCGTTTCGGTGGATCTGAATGGAGAGAATGTGGTTGATAATGTTGTTCTGGAAAATTACTGGGACAAAAACCTGCCGATATTCGCTTCCGAGCAGCTTGAATTACAGGCACACGGAAATCAGATCAACTACCGCGATATCTACGTGCGGGAATTGCCGCGCCAGGAATTTGCGCTTCCTGAACAAGAGAAAAAAGAAGGTTTCAAAGTGCTTTTCGACGGTACCAATCTATTTGAATGGGTTGGTAATAAAACCGACTATTTCATCGACGGCGGCGAGCTGGTGGTTGACCCGAAAAAAGGAGGAAAGGGAAATTTGTATACAAAAGATGAATACAGTGATTTCGATTTCCGTTTCGAGTTTCAGCTTACGCCCGGCGCAAATAACGGCCTGGGAATCAGAACACCGATGCAGGGCGACGCTGCCTACGAAGGCACTGAAATTCAGATCCTTGACAATGACGCGGACATTTATAAAGACCTGAAAGAATACCAGTATCACGGATCAGCTTATGGTATTATTCCCGCAAAAAGAGGATTTCTGAAACCAATGGGTGAATGGAACTACCAGGAAGTACGCGTGCAGGGCTCGAAGATCCGGGTCACGTTGAACGGAACTGTGATCCTGGACGGAGATCTGGCAGAAGCGAGTAAGAACGGAACACCAGATCACCGCGAACATCCAGGTTTAGCCAGAACTTCGGGGCATTTGGGTTTCCTGGGTCACGGTTCGGAACTGAAATTCAGGAATATCCGGATCAACAACCTGACGAAAGTGCAAACCGAACCAGTTGTTTCTGAAAAGAAAAAAGGGAAGAAACGCAAATAGGAACCGAAATACGCGATTTTAATTTTTAAAGAAAATTTAAAAAATGCCCAGACTAATCAGTATGGGCATTTTTATTTAGCTTTGATAGAGTGATCAGAATATACAACCGATTACCTATATCCCGCTTTGATAACTTTATGAAAACCAAACACATTTTACTTACCGCCCTGATGGCAGGTTGTCTGTCATTTACGTCTGAAGCTCAGCATTCGCTTACTCAGATATGGTCTTCGGAGGCAACGTTACCAATTCCGGAATCTGTCCTTTTCAGTAAGCAAGATAAGTTGCTTTATGTGGCGCTGATCGACGGTAAAGCGGGAGAAAAGGATGAAAAAGGCGGGATTGCGAAAGTTGGGCTGGACGGAAAAATTATCGCAGCGGACTGGGTAACCGGCCTCAGCGCGCCGAAAGGAATGGGCATCTATGGGTCGAAACTATTTGTTGCAGATGTTACAGATGTAGTGGAGATCAATATCAAAACCGGTAAAATTCTCAAAAAACATCCTGTTGAAGGCTCCAAATTTTTGAATGATATTACAATTGACTCAAAAGGCAGCATATACGTATCTGATTCTCAAACAAAAAAGGTACATTTAATCAAGGGTGGGCAGGTATCGACTTACGTTGAAAATCTGACAGGGCCAAACGGATTGCTGGCTGTCGGCACGGATCTTTTAATCGCGGACAGCGGAATTCTCAAAAAGCTCAGTCCTTCTAAGGAAGTGACTGTTTTAGCGGAGGGAATGGACAAAAGTACAGATGGTATCGAGGAAGTTAAAAAAGGTGAATATCTCGTTTCCTGCTGGGCCGGAGTTGTTTATTACGTAAAATCCGACGGCACCACAGAGAAGCTTTTGGACACTACTGCGGACAAGACGAATTCGGCGGATATCGGATACGATGCCGCTAAGAAAATTGTGTACGTGCCTACTTTCATGAAAAACAATGTAGTCGCTTACCAGCTTAAGTAAATATATTTATAACCTAAAAATTAATAAACAGGCGTTTCATGGACATTTTTGTTGGGAGTCTTTCTTTTAAGTTAAAAGAAAGCGAACTGCGTGAAGCTTTCGAGAAGTACGGTACTGTGAGCTCCGCGAAAATTGTAATTGACAAAATTACTCGTCAAAGCAAAGGTTTCGGGTTTGTAGAAATGCCCGATGAGAGCGAAGCAAGACTGGCGATCAGCTCGCTAAATGGTGCGGATATGTACGGCAGACCATTGGTTGTGAACGAATCGCAGAAAAGAGAGCAGAGACCTGGCGCGCCCGGCGGAAGCGGACCTGGCTCTTTTCAGCGCACAGATTCGGGAAGAGAAGGTTTCAATCGCCCGCGGCCCAACGATACTGAAAACAGAAGCGCTGATACAACAGGAGGTCCCGCCAGAAGCGGCTCGGGAAGTGGAATTGGTGGAGGTGGAAGCGGTTTTGGCGGAGGTGGCTTCGGAGGGGGTAACTCCGGCGCAGGTGGTGACAGGTACCGCAGCCAGGATCGTAAACCAGGCGGTGGAAATGACAGACCTTTTGGAGATCGCGGCGGTCAGGGTCAGGGTAACAAATCCAAGACAGACAGCCGATATGGCAGAGGAAACGAATTCAACAAGAAAGGCGGCGGCGGCAGCAAAAGACAGTTTGGTAACCGCGACGACGATGACAGATGGTAATAATTCTTAATCCGAAATAAACAAAAACCCTGGAATTGCTTCCAGGGTTTTTTAATGCACTATATGTTAAAGACTGACGATCAGGCAGTTGCTTTTATTTTATTATCCTTAAAGAACAAAACGAAAAGTACCAGTACTACGGCTGCGATTCCCGCCGGAACCATCCAGATGCTGGTCCAGTCTTTCACGCCATTCACAGTGTACATGTCGGCAACAAGTCCTGCCAGCCACGAGCCGATCCCCATTCCGATACCATAAGTGGCAATAGAGATCAATCCCTGAGCAGAAGAACGATATTTTTCTCCCGCCTTGCTGTCGGTATAAATTTGTCCGGTAACGAAGAAGAAATCGTAGCAAACACCGTGCAGGATGATTGCGAGATATAGTAACCATTCGCTATTTGCATCTCCATAACCAAATCCTACAAAGCGGATGATCCATGCGATCAAACCGACGATCAACATCCATTTTACACCCAATCGACTGAAAGCTAAAGGTATTAAGAGCATAAATACCACCTCAGAAGCCTGTCCCAGCGACATCTTGTTTTCCACATTAGTCATTCCCGAGTCGGTCAGCGACGGGTTGGCCATTGCGTAATAGAAGGAAAGCGGGATACAAATAAGCAGTGAAGAGATAAAGAAGATCGCGAAAGATCTGTCTTTAAAGAGCTTGAATGCATCCAGACCCATAATATCCGAGAAAGAGCTCTTCACACTTGGTTTCGGTGGGGTATCGGGCAGGAAGAATGAATAGATACCCAGAATCGCAGATGCTACCATCGAAATTTTGAAGATCATTGCGCTGTCGCCGAAGCCATAAAAACCGATGATGTTGGTAACAACAATCCAGGACACCGTTCCCATTACGCGGATTGCAGGAAAATCTTTTTCAGAATTGGTTACCTGCTGCATCGCGATGGAAGTAGTAAGTGACATCATCGGCGCGAAAGAGATACAGTAAAGCAGGATAATCCCAAAGAAATTGTCGGCGCTGGTAATGCCGGAAAGCACATAGAGCAGGATTGCACCGGCGATACTTAAAACGCCCAGCACCTTTTGCGCCGCAAAGTACCGGTCGGCGATCATACCTACGAAAAACGGGGCGATAATCTGCGCAATAGAAAAGGCGGCATACGCATTTCCCACCTGGCCTCCGGTCGCATTGAGGGCAGTGAACATATATTTACTCATTTGCCCATACCATGATCCCCATATAAAGTAGAGGAGGAACATCATGGCCATCAACTGAAACCGCGTTGAATTTTTCATAACATAAAAGGAAGTAGGAGTTTTTGGTAGATATAAAGTGGATTATTTTTTAATGAGCTTTTGAAGTTCGTTCAACTTCAAAAGCGCCTCAATAGGCGATAGTGTGTTCACGTCTATCAGGGAAAGTTTTTCTTTCAGCTCTTCCATTTTCGGGTCAGCCGGTTCAAAAATGCTGAGCTGAAAATTGTTTTTCGGTATTTCCTTGATCTTCTTACTGTGTTCCTGCGTCATATGCTCTTTTTCAAGATGCTGCATAATCTCGCTCGCTCTCAAGACAATAGGCTGCGGCATGCCGGCGATCTGCGCGACGTGAATACCAAAACTGTGGGCACTGCCGCCCGGCTTGAGTTTACGAAGGAAAATAACTTTGTTATCCACTTCCTTCACAGCCACATTGAAATTCTTGATTCTTGGAAAATCCTCTGAAAGCTGATTCAGTTCATGATAATGGGTGGCGAACAAGGTCTTCGGCCGACATTCCTTCTGGCTGTGCAGATATTCTGTAATCGCCCAGGCAATCGAAACACCATCATAAGTACTGGTCCCGCGGCCGATTTCATCCATCAGGATCAGGCTGCGGTCGCTCAGGTTGTTGAGGATGCTCGCCGTTTCGGTCATTTCGACCATAAACGTACTTTCTCCCCGGCTCAGGTTGTCGCTCGCCCCTACCCTTGTGAAAATCTTGTCCACCAAACCGATCGAGGCTGCTTTCGCGGGCACATAACATCCCATTTGCGCCATCAAAACGATCAGGGCCGTTTGCCGCAGCAATGCAGACTTACCCGCCATATTCGGGCCGGTGATAATAATGATCTGCTGAGAAGCATCGTCCAGGTACACATCATTGGGCACGTAGCTTTCTCCTACCGGAAGCTGCTGCTCAATGACAGGATGCCGGCCTTGCTTGATATCCAGGACATTACCTTCTGTAATTACCGGTTTTACATAGTTATTTTTAGCCGCGACGGTTGCAAAGGAACTGAGCACATCAAGCGACGAAATGATCGCTGCATTTTTTTGAATGATCTCAACGTGCTGAGTAGCAGCGAGCACGATCTCATTGAAAAGTCTGGATTCAATGGAAGAGATACTGTCTTCCGCATTGATAATTTTTTCCTCGTACTCCTTTAATTCGGGGGTAATGTAACGTTCCGCATTAACCAGCGTTTGCTTCCTGATCCATTCCGCCGGCACCTTGTTCTGGTGTACGTGGGTAACTTCCAGATAATAGCCGAATACCTTGTTATAAGCAATTTTAAGTGAGGTTATCCCCGTTCTTTCGATCTCGCGATTCTGTAATTGGAGGAGATAGTCTTTGCCTTCGTAAGATATTGCATGCAGTTCGTCAAGCTCGGCATCCACGCCTTTTTTAATCATCCTACCCTGGTTAGACAAGATCGGCGCGTCTTCTCTCAGCTCATTTTCGATCTTATCAACCAGCTCTTTGCAAGTATCCAGCTGATCGGCGTATTTGAGCAATACTTCCAATGCAGGTGAAAGTGCTTGCTCAGTATCCGTATCTTTCTGTAATTTCTTACGTTCCTTTTCGAGCAGCTTGTGCAAACTTTCCTTAATCGGACCGATCTGCGTAAGTGACCTTTTCAGCTGAACCAATTCTTTCGGGTTGATCCTTCTTACCGCCACTTTCGAAATTAGTCTTTCCAGATCACCGATCACTTTCAAACAACCTACAACTGTTTCGTGTATAGTCCGGTTATTCAGGAAATGCCCGACGATATTTAACCGTTCTTCAATCGGAAGTTTATCTTTTAAAGGGAGTACCATCCACCTGCGTAACAACCTGGCTCCCATTGGCGTAACTGTCTGGTCTAATATCTGGATCAGAGGAACGCCACCTTCCTGCTGGGCATAAATCAGTTCCAGATTCCGTACCGTAAAACGGTCGAGCCAGACGTATTTTTCCTCTTCGAGCCGCGTAATGCGGCCAATATGCGCTATTTCCCTGTGTTCTGTCTCTTTGAGATAATGCAGGATCACACCAGCAGCGACAATACCCAGCTGCAATGCTTCAATACCGTATCCTTTCAGGGTTGTGGTTTGAAAATGCGTGATCAGCTGCTCGTAACCGTAATCGTAGCCAAAACACCAGTCTTCCAGCTGATAAGTGTGATACTTACCGCCAAAAAGCTGACCAAATTCCTGCTTATGTTTTTTGCAAAAGAGAACTTCTGAGGGAGAAAACCCTTGCAACATCTTATCAATATAAGCTGCATTGCCCTGGGAAGTCATGAACTCCCCGGTCGAAATGTCAAGGAATGCAATCCCGTAAAGGTCTTCGCCGCCTATGTGAACAGCTGCGAGGTAATTGTTTCGGCGGGTATCCAGTACATTGTCGTTGTAAGAAACGCCGGGCGTTACCAGCTCGGTTACGCCTCTTTTCACAATACCTTTTGCCGTGGCGGGATCTTCAAGCTGATCGCAAATAGCGACGCGCTCGCCTGCGCGGACGAGTTTGGGTAAATAGTTGTCTAGGGAATGATGTGGAAAACCTGCGAGTTCTTCGTGCGAGCCGCCATTATTCCGGCGGGTGAGTACAATACCGAGAATTTTCGATGCTCTGATCGCGTCTTCCCCAAAAGTTTCATAAAAATCACCGACCCGGAATAGCAGCAATGCGCCCGGATACTTCGCTTTGATCTGATTGTATTGTTTGTTAAGCGGGGTTTCTTTATTTGCCTTTGCCAATTATCAGCCTTATTTTAAGAACAGGTATCTACAAAATTAAGCCTTCTATCCGGTTTGCCAAGTCTGCACGCAGTGTTTTGTAACCATCCGAAATGTTCATTCGTAGAAACGTCCGACCTCCGAAGGCATAACTTCCCATACGTCCCCATTGTTAGGAAAATTTCCGTTTTTATCAGCCAAAGAAAATTTTCCGATGGACCAACGGACTAACCGCAGCGTAGGAAAGCCCACTGCCGCAGTCATTCTGCGTACCTGCCTGTTCTTGCCTTCCCGAAGTGTCAGTGAGAGCCAGGAAGTGGGGATGTTCTGACGAAACCGGATCGGCGGATTTCTTTCCGGCAACACCGGCTCCGCTATCAAATGTGCTTTTGCAGGAAGCGTGCGGTATGATTTACCATTAATACTGATATCCACGCCTGCGGAAAGCTGCTCGCAGGCTTCTTCCCAAACCTGTCCTTCCACCTGCACAAAGTACGTTCTGGTGTGCTTGTTCCGGGGTTCCAGTAATTTTGTTTTGAGATAATTATCATTGGTAAGCAACAGCAGGCCTTCACTATCTGCATCCAGCCGGCCGACCGGATAAATATCTTTGGCAAAAGTGAAATCAAGATCAGCCAGTGTTGCATGGTCGCCTTCCCGTGTAAATTGGGAGAGCATTCCGAAAGGCTTGTAAATGAGGTAGTATTGAAACAAAAGAGAATCGTTTAGTCGCTGCATGAGTTACTTCAAAACGGCTGCCAGATCCAGCTCAAAACCCGGCAGAACCGATTCGCCGGAGAGTTTGATGCGGATACTTTCATGCAGCACGATTGTTCTGTCGGCTCTGTAAATGTAAACCTTCTTATCAA
The DNA here is from genome assembly GCF_021390335.1 of Dyadobacter sp. CY343. GTDB lineage: Bacteria > Bacteroidota > Bacteroidia > Cytophagales > Spirosomataceae > Dyadobacter. The sequence continues at coordinate 757,406 of NZ_JAJUXK010000004.1, forward strand.
ACCGGTCTATCAGCCAGGCCAGCTGTGTACCGTTTGCAATATATTCGTCCATTTTGTCAATGAGATATCGTAAGCCGTCAGATCGTGAACGAATTTCAATTACGAAGTCGGGGCAAACGGGCGCGAACTTTTCCTGCTGCTTAGCTGACAAACTATCCCAGCGCTCCTTCCGAACCAAGGACACATCCGGCGATCGAACAGCGCCATTTGGCAGGGTGAAACCTGTTGAGGAGTCAAACACCTCGCCAGTAGCAGTTTGTTCATTCCACATGAATAAAGATACGAGAATACGAGAATTCAAATTTCCTGTAAAAGATCCTGTTGGAGACATAACAATAACATTTCCTTGTGCATCTCTTTCGAGCTGTAGTGTGTCATTCATTTGACAGAACTGAAAGAATGTCTCCTCACTCATCAGATTCCCCATTTTCAGTGTCATAGGCAGTTGCAGTTCCATAACGTTTTGAGTAAAAGCTGCTCTGATCAAAAATACGAAAAAAGCCGCAGGGATGAATTTGTTATCGCTGATGAAAGGACGAAGTGCACTATTGAATTTCCAACCACACCGGACAATGGTCCGAATGGACAGCATCATTGTATTGCCGGCTCGCAACAATGCGGTCCTGGATCGTGTCAGCGACGGAAATGTAATCGATACGCCAGCCCTTGTTATTCGCTCTGGCGCCGGCGCGGTATGTCCACCAGGAATATTCCCGTAAGCCAGGATTTTTAAAGCGAAATGCGTCAGTAAATCCGTTGGCAAACCAATTCGTCATCCAGGCACGCTCCTCAGGCAAAAAGCCCGACGATTTTTTATTCCGAACAGGATCGTGAATATCAATCTCGGTATGTGCAATGTTATAATCGCCGCAGATGATCAGGTTGGGACGCTCTTTGCGCAGTTCATTGGCCCAGGCAAAGAAATCGTCCAGAAAAGTCATTTTTACAGACTGCCTGATCTCGCCGCTGGTACCCGAAGGAAAATAACAGTTCAATATGGTAATATCCCCAAAATCAGCTCTCAATACCCTTCCCTCCCGATCGTATGCCGGAATGGAGCATCCTGCCTGGACGAAATCAGGCTTTATCTTCGAGAATATGGCAACTCCGCTGTACCCCTTCTTCTCCGCCGAATGCCAGCCAATGAGCTCGTAGCCCAAGGCTTCGAAACCCGAAAGGTCTACCACATCGGGCGTAGCTTTTACTTCCTGAAAACACAAAATGTCGGCTTGTGTAGTGGTCAGCCAACTGATCAGTCCGTTTTTGAGGGCGGCCCTGATTCCGTTTAGATTGTAGGTAAGTATCTGCATGAGAGGGATTAATAGTATCTATTTAATAACGATCGACTTTCCGGTAAACTCCGATTTCCAGTCTTCCTCTGCTTTCGTCAAAATATAAACCTTGAACTCACCTTTCGGAAGCTTTAAGTTAAAAAGCGCATATTGATAACTATCTCCATAATAGGAGCCGGTTTTCAGGAAATCGTCAAACTTGTTTGGCACGGGCACTGCTGGCAGAACCAGATTTAATGTATCCGAACTGAACACAAAATAGGAAGGTGCAACCGAGCCCGCCGCCGGATCTACTGTAAACCTGTAATATCTCGTCGGGATATTATTGTCTGTATTCCGATAGTGGAAAGTAGCATTAAAATCACCGCTAAACCTGCGCCCCGTATTAGTTTCAGCAAGAAGTTCCTGCTGCACCGGAATGGTATTGAACTGATAAAAATCGGTCAAGCCTTGCGATTCCAATGCATTGACCATGTTTCTCATTCTGGTCGGGTGGTTCCAGAAAGGGATATCGCCAAACAGATCGCCTGCTGTGAGAAACGTATTATAGTTTTTCCAATGGTAACTGTCGATCACGAGATCATCGTGCATTTTCCGAACCTGCACAATCGATAAATAGTAGCTTACGAAATTGAGTAGCACAAAGCCAGCGCCAACCAGTCCTGCGATCCATTTCCGCCATATCTGCCAATTTTTAACCAAAATAATAAGACAGATATAAACGGTCGCCAGCAATGCAACCCCGAAGATCATATACCTCCGCGAGAACACATTTCCGCCAAACATAAAGTAATTGTTCAGTGGCCGGCTGATCACGAACATCGCGCCGGTACCCATCGAAAACATCATCGCGCCCCACAAAAACCAGTCGCTCCAAACCGTAATTCTGCGGGTCAGAATGCGTAGGAACCAGCCGAGGAACAGCAGGAAGATCAATCCTCCAACAAGCACGCACAGGATCAGGTCAGGATGGAATTGTGAGACGAGCGGGTGGCGTATATCCAGATATAAACCATTTCCCCAAAAGCCCAATACGAATATAAAGTTGAACAAAGGATGTGTCCAGACCTTTTCTCCGGTTGCAGGAACTATCTGGTAATCAAACAGGAAATAAAATAATATCACCAAAACAGCCGCAAATATCCAACCGCCTGCCAGCTTAAATCTCTTTTGAAACACCAGGATTACGAAGCCGATAATCCACGCCAGTAAGCCGCTTCCACTGGTGAAGGTTGTCAGTAATGCAGCTGCAATTCCCAGAAAATACCCCCTGTTATCCCCCTTACCTACCGCATAAGCTGTAAGAAAAGCGAAGAGTATCAGCGGGGTATTTTGCAAGGCTGCAATTCCCCAATAGGCATTTTCCCAGTAAATCAAACTGAAAAGTAGGTACGGGACCGGGATAAAATAGTAGAAGGAAAGTTTCTCCTTTTTCAGCGATTTAAATAGCAGATATGCCATTCCCAATAAGGCAAGATTGCCGATCAGGATCTGCGCCTTGATATTTACGGTTCCTGTAAAAAAAACCATAACCAGCATCACAATGCGCTCGAACGCAAAACGATGCTGGTTAACCTGTTCAAAAAGTACCTTGATCTTGCTGGTGAAATCGGGCGCGTGCTGAAAATTGTAGACCGTTTCCAGCAGATTGAAATCGTCGGTAAACGGAATATTGACTAGGTGCGCGTCGAGGATCAGGAAGAAATAGATGACCGGAACAAAAATCAGACTTATCCCGAGCCACTTCCTGGCTACTGAAAATTTCGGAACAAGAAATGAAGCGCCAAATGATATAAACAGGACAGCAACAAGTCCGAAATAGGCTGATAAATGAGGATTATCTAAAAATAGCTTCAAAACACATATTTAATTGACGTAATCCGCTTACCGGTTCTGAATGCCGGTGATCATCTGGCTGGTAATCTCTTTTTCGAAGGTAATATAGCCGGGATAGTCGATCTGCTTACCTGCAATATCCAGCGTAGGCTTCACTTTCACTGTAAATTTCGTCGGTTTTGCATCCGCCTTTCCTGTCAGCGAAAGGATCATATTCACAAAACTATCGCGCGTTTGATCGTTGGTAAGTAACTGGTATGCATTGGCATTCAGCTTTATAGGAACGCGGGTGCTGCCGGTGCCGGGCATTACTTCGATCAGCTGGCTCAGGTATCCGTTGAATATCTCGTTATTGGTAAGCAAGACTTTGTATTCCAGCTGGTTAATAGCGGCGCGTTTCTTTGTAGGATTGGTAATATCAAGATTAACCCGCAGATCGAGCGGCACGTTTTTTCTCAGCAATGCCAATGCAAGGCCAGGATGTTTGGCAAGATCGAAATCGCTGAAACTGCGGAGATCTTTAAATTCCCTAACATTAATTCCGGCAAGGTAGACACTGTCGACAGACTTGATATCGTATTTGCATTCCCCGAAAGTCTTCGCCTCAGAAACCTGTTTTCCAACACCGCAGGCCGATAAAAGGCCCGCAACCAGCACGACTAAACCAATAGATAGGTTCTTTCTCATTATAAAATTTTTTTGCAAGTTAAACAGTAGGTATCAGAACGCATACTGCGTTTGGGGATTATTACTTTCCAACTATATTTTTTTGCGCCGTTGAAGCAAGCGTCTACATTTGCAGACTTTATTAATTCAATCCGAAATAATTTATGGCAAGCTGGTATTTAGGAAAAATCAGGTATCAAAAAGAAGACGAGGCGGGAAGCTTGAAAACGATCAATGAAGTATATCTCGTTGACGCTGTATCTTACACAGAATCAGAAGCCAGGTTATATCAGCAGGTTGTGACGGGCGCGAGCGATTTCAGCGTGACAAGCATTACGCGCATGCGGCTTGCCGACCTGTTTGCCTATGAGGAAGGGGAACAGTGGTTTAAAGCGAAAGTGATCTATTTTTCAGTGGATGAGAAAAGCGGCAAGGAGAAGAAAATCGTGAACTATATGCTCGTGAATGCCGATGGAATCCAGCAGGCGCTCGACCGCATTAATGAAAGCATGAAAAACTTCTTAATCCCTTACGAAACTACGGATATTAACCTTACACCTATTTTGGACGTATTCCCTTACACTGCGGAAGAAGATAAGGAGCAGGAAATTCCGGCAAATATGCGGCCGCTTTCGGAAGTAAAGGCGGAGCAGGCACTGGCTGAAAGCGAATCTTAAAATAGCCGGTCCGGTTTTGATATTTCACATCAAAACCGGACTTTTTTTGTGCCTAATCAGCAACCTTTACTTCGGGAAAACCTTTGGTATTAGCAAGAAAAGGATCTTTTTCAAGGCTTGTCAATTTCAATATCAGGTCTTTTGAATTGATCTCGGTCACTAAAAGGTCGGAAGTCAGCAAATGCAGGTAGTCGAATGAAACCGGCAAGCTGACCGCGCTTTCGACAAACTCGATACCATAAACTGTGTAAGAACTGAAAGGTGTTTTTGTGAGCCAGATCTTATCCTTTGTGTCCGAAGTGGCGTAGGTGAGATCATATTCCAGGCTTTCCAGTCCAAAATCTACTCTCTTATTACCGGTTGGAATGCAGTAGGTCGTGAAATTTTCCTGTTGCTCCGCCTTTGTTTCCGCATTGGGTTTTACTTCCTTCACCATTTCCACGATCCGCATTTTCTTACCTGCATCATCGGCGCCGCAGAAGATGTATTTTCCGTCCGGAAACGCGATCACGAAATCAAATCCTTTTCCACGCTCACCAAAACTGCTTTCTTTCCTGAAACACATTGCGCCGGAAACGGGATCGAGGTAAATCTTCATTTTGCCTGAGGTATTGTCGGCCTTATTCTGGTAGTCAAAAACCAGGGAATGACTGAAATAGTATTGCCCCTTTTCCGGCTTCCATTGTAATGCTCTTTGCTTGTCGGCCGGAATTTTTTTGGGTGCTTGCGCAAAAGCGGGGAAGCAGGCTGCGGCAACAAAGCCTGTTATCATTAAAATCAGGAAGTTCCTTTTCATCACAAATCTGTTTAGAAGCGCAAAGTAAAAAAGAGACTTCACAAAAAGCCAGGCCCGCATTTACATTTTAATAAACTCGACCCGCCTGTTGTTCGCTTTACCTTCGGACGTCGCATTGGGCGATGCAGGCTCCGCTTCTCCTTTCCCGTCGGTTTCCAACCTTGCCGCATCGACCCCGAAGTCCTTTGATAATGCTTCCCTGACAGATGCAGCACGCTTTTTGGATAATGCAAGATTACTGCCTTCGTCACCATCGGAGTCGGTATGCCCGATGATCTTCACCTTCACTGTTCCGTTTTCAGTTAAAACAGTCGCAATATCTTTCAGTACGCCGTACGATTCCGGTTTGATATTGGCTGAATTCACATCGAACAAAATCCCGGTGGTCGAAAATTTCCCTTCTGTGATCAGCTTGCTGCGCGTATCGGGCGCACCTACCGCGATCCGCATGTTGGAAACGAAATATTTGTCTGCTTCCTGGTGGTAACCCGCATTTGAGAATCCGATAAAATTATATTTCGTGTCCTGGTTAAATGCCCTCGGCAAGTCCCAAACCTTGAAATCGTCGACATACAAACGAAGCCGGGTTTTCTGCCGCCATATTGAAATCTTCACCGGGTTATGGTCCTGCACGTGAAATGCAGGAATGCTCTTCTCGTTTTTCATCAAAGAACCCGCCGGATCAGCACCAAATACATTAAAGAAAGCCAGCCCCTGCTGCCCGCCTGCGTTTTTCGGATGCAAGCCGAGTTCTATTCCATTCTTTTTATCACCGTCAAAAGATTTCCAGTGCGTAAAGTTTTTGGCAGGATCGGCCACTTCTGCTATGATCGCACGCAGGTAACCCGAGTAAAAGCTGAAATCGGAGGTCGACGCCAGCATAAATTCAAGTGTAAAATTCTCTGGCAATGCGTTAACGAATTCGGGATAAAAAACACCCTCCGGCCCAAGCAGCAGCCATTTTCCTTCAGTACCCTCGATCGTAACCACTTCTCCCGAAGAATTCGTGTTCCACTTCGCAGGAAAATCGCCCACCGCATCCTGCGAAAAATCCTCAACCGCCACAACCTTGTCGCCCGGAATAAAATCAAATTTGCTATACGATTTCAAAGAACCTTTCTCAGACTCGTCTGTAGCCACAGCCACTTTCGCATGCTCACCCCCGGCCGGCTCAGCAGTCGCAGCCCCTTCCTCCCTTCCTCCCTTCCCTCCATTCTCCCCCTTCTCCTCTCCGCCCGCTTTCGATCCTTCTTCCTTCTTCTTTTTCTTAAACATATTCCCAATCCCTTCTTCGAGAGAATCAAACCCTTTGTCGACAGCCTGGTCGACCTTCCTGTTAGCGCGGTTCTCGGCCTGCCGCTCCACTACCCTTGTGGGATCGCTGATCCTGATCTGTGCAAATGACACGATCGATATCAATGTCAGAATAAAAATGCTGCTGATGCTCCTCATATTGAATGTGCGTTTATGGAATTATTACCATATTAAATATACACAATTGACTAACTGGCTGAATATTAATTGAGTTAGCGGTGATGAGGTTCAGGGTAGGTATTTGAATGGTCATTTCCTGCGAAGATCGTAACTTGCGTCCCATTTGAAAGATCCACATGAATTATCAGTTCGAGACAAGGAGTATTACTTTACAACCCGGGAAGCGCATTTATTTTTCTTCGGATTATCATTTGGGAGTTCCGTCGGCTACCAGCAGCCGCGAGCGGGAGAAGCTGATCGTCAAGTGGCTGGAATACATTGAAGCCGATGCGCAAACCATTTTTTTGGTCGGTGATATATTTGATTTCTGGTTTGAATACAAAACCGTAGTTCCGAAAGGGTTCGTCAGATTGCTCGGCAAGCTCGCCGAATTATCCGATAAAGGTATTGAGCTGATCATTTTTACGGGTAACCACGATATGTGGATGTCGGGTTACCTGACGGAAGAACTTGGTGCGGCTATTTACCGTAATCCAGTCAGTTTCAACTTCATTACAGCAAAGGGAACTACTAAAACGCTCGTCGGCCACGGCGATGGACTTGGGCCTGGGGATACCACTTACAAGTTTTTGAAGCGCATATTCGAGAGTCCGTTTTTCCAGCTGATATTCCGCTGGACGCACCCCGACTTTGGGATCTGGATTGCCACAGCGTGGTCAAAAAGCAGCCGCGCGGCAAATGTCAACAAGGGTGAAGAGCGCTTTTTAGGAGCAGATAATGAATGGCTTTTTCAATATTGCAGAGAAGTACATTCCCGAAACCCGCATCACTACTACATATTCGGACATCGGCACCTGACGCTTGATATGCAGGTGGCTATTGATTCAAGATATATTAATCTGGGAGAATGGGTCACCCAACAACATTATGCAGTGTTTGACGGTACCCGTATGGATTTAAAGAAATTTATTCCTCAACCCGCGTGATCAGTCTGCGGCGTTTTTCTTTGGGTTTTCTCTCTCAGATGAGGGGATGAAATCTTCTTTCTGAATATTCTCGCGCGGCGCTGCATTCAGCTCTTTGCGCCAGTCTTTTTGTTTCAAATCACCTTTCTTGACAGACTTAATAAAGTTGGCCCAGGCAAATGGATTTAAGAACGGAAATGTGGTGGCGAAGCCTTTTCCCGCTGCCGATTCGCGGCCAAACATGAGCTGGTCCATGGAATACCGGTAATTCGTCTGCGCATTGTTGGGAACCTGCGCGGCCATTCTGTTAATGTAATCCGGATCCGTACTTCTCGCCAAAGCGTCGCGATCTGCCTGATCGGGCAATTTCAATTCCAGGAATGCTTTCTTGAATTCTTCTTCGGTAGAATAAGGATAAATAGTTACCCCAGAGAGCGTTACCACATCTTCGCGTAATGCTACAATAGCCGAGTATATGTCTGAATTGTAATTTCTTGGAACAATATGATATTGATTTTTAAAACCAACATACCCAAAAACGATACTGTCACCCGGGAAAACCTTGATAGTAAAAGATCCGTCGCTTCTTGATAAGGTACCACGACCGGCGTTGACAATAAAGATCGTCGCGCCCGGCAGGATCTCGGTTTGCTTTCCACCTACAACCATCCCCGAGAATGTGATCGCTTTATGTTCTCCCTGCGCAAATACTTCCTGACCAGCCAGCAGCCCCGCGATCACCAAAAACAATATCAAAAAACTACGTTTCATTCGTTCAAGATTATACTTAAAAAGACCATTATGATAATTACTCTGGCCTTCAAAGTTTCATTTTTTAAATGCTGATAGACCTTTTCGCTTGAAGTGTGTAAAAAAAAACTGTTCCTTATTAAAGAACGACCCGCGCTCGGGAGGATTGCCTGCTGCTGATATAAAGGCGGAGCAGTCAGGAAAATAACTTTAAAAACGTGACAATAAATGGAGCGGAAAGCAGCAGGCCATCGAAACGGTCCAAAAAACCACCGTGACCGGGAATGCTGCTGCCGGAATCTTTGATAGCAATGCTGCGCTTAAAAAGTGACTCCACCAGATCCCCGTAAGTACCTACAACTACGATAATAGCGCCAATGCAATACCATTTCCAAGGTTCGAAGGTACGGAAATAATGCCCCAATGCAAATGCGATAAAGGCTGCAAAAATGGCACTTCCAACGGCTCCTTCCCAAGACTTTTTAGGCGAAATCCGCTCAAAAAGCTTCCTTTTTCCGAAATTTGTTCCTGCAAAATAGCCACCAATATCCGAGGCCCAGAGTATCAGAAGACTCCCCAGCACGATCTCATAATTGTACCGCCCGCCACGCATCGCCATTACGATGATCAATGCAAAAGGCAGCGCCACGTAGATGATCCCCAGAAAGGTGAAACCAATATTGGTAAACGGTTTCAGATCATTCTTTTTATAGAGCTTGATAAAGAAAATCATCGACAACAAGGGGCTGATAATGAAGTAGTTTTCAAACGGAACAATGTCCTGCTCTATCAGATACGCAAGTAACATCATAACTGTGCCACAGAAGGTACCATAATATGTAAGCGGCTGATTTCCGTCGAGCCCCAGGAGCTTGTAAAATTCAAGCTGGGTAAGCGAACTGATCGTGCAGAAAAGCAGTAGAAAGGTTAGTTCATTGTAGAGAATGCAACCGATAATTACAAATACGCCAGCCAGCGCCGTGATGGTTCTTTGCTGTAAATTACTCAGTTTGCTTAATCGAGTCTTCATTCATTAGTATCGTTTGAGCCGTAGGTAAGTCGCTGACAGGCACGTGCACTTCACACATACCGAAGATAGGATAACTGCTATCCTTTTTGTTGACAATCACCGCCGGAATCCCATTTTGCTCTAATATCTCACGCGCTATCTCAGCCCTGATCATTTGGTCGCTTTGATATGCTTTTACCCAATTCTCCTCCATATTCATTTAAATTTTAAAGTTCTGTTAACGCTGCACTGTCCCCTGCCCGCTCGCATTTACCTGCCTGATAAACCGCAATATCGCCATTGACATGAAGAATGAAAGCGCAATCAGCAAAATCGGCATTGATTTTGTTTCTTCAATATCGATTTTAATGATACCTAGGTTGCGTAAGTACATCATTACCAGCACGAATCCATTATTTACGAAATGCGCTAATACTGCAACCCAGAAATTACCGGTCCAGTAAAATAAGTAGCCGAACAAAGCGCCAAGCAGCATTCTTGGCAGGAATCCGTAGAACTGAAAATGTATCGCACTGAAAATCGCGGCCGAAACCCAGATCGCCAGGTGTCCGTTGCCGGTCAGCCGTTGTATCTTGGTTTGCAGCACCCCGCGAAACAGAGCCTCCTCGCCCAGTGCGGGCAGCAGTGTCACTACAAATAATGCGATCAGAAGCTGACTGAAACTCTTGTAATTCGTGATAAATTCGGTCATCACCGAAAGCTGATCTTCCTTATGCCGCATCCAGCGTTCGAGTCCGGATAATGCGTCGGGCAGCTTCATGGAAGCATTTAAATCAATGAATAAGCTATTGACAGGAATGAAAACGAGGACGAGCATAAACGCCAGTGCCCAGATGATAGCAGGCGGATTCTTGGTAGGGCTGATGTCGCTCACCGGTTTCCTTTCAATATAAAGCCAGAAAAGCAGTGAAGGCAGCAGATAGGAAAAGAAATGGACGGTACCCTGCAAGATCATTAATGCATTCCAGCCGTTGGGTACCTGTGCAGGATTAGTGATGAGGTGATTGAGAATTACAGTGACACTTTCCTGGTGGGAAGAAAAAAGTAGCGCGAGAACTGCTACTGCCAGGATATTCCCTACTGCCATTCCAATGAGCACAAACCCGGTCAAAACCAATAAACTGCCCCACGCTGTGGGCGGTCGGGAAACCACCAGATCCTGATTACTATTTTGCATAATTGGTGTAAATTTACAGTTTATTATCAATTTAAAAATAAGCGCTTAACAAACAAGAGCTTCAAAAACGCTACTTAAAACAGCCGTTTTAAACACTTTTCAACAGAAATGGTTAAGATTGGAAATATAGAACTGAGCGATTTCCCCCTGCTCCTCGCTCCGATGGAAGATGTAAGCGATCCTCCGTTCAGGGCGGTGTGTAAGGAAAATGGGGCCGATCTGATGTACACCGAATTTGTATCGTCCGAAGGGCTGATCCGCGATGCAGCAAAAAGCGTGCAAAAGCTGGACATATTCGAATACGAGCGCCCGGTGGGCATTCAGCTTTTCGGGAGCGACGTGGAAACGATGGGTTCTTGCGCCGAAATCGCTTCCCGAGTAAACCCCGACCTGATCGACATTAATTATGGCTGCCCAGTGAAGAATGTAGCCTGCCGCGGCGCAGGAGCCGCTTTATTGCAGGATGTGCCGAAAATGGTGAAAATGACAGAGGCGGTGATCAAGTCGACGCATTTGCCTGTAACAGTCAAAACAAGGCTGGGTTGGGACGAGAATACGAAGAATGTCCAGGAAGTGGCCGAGCGTTTGCAGGATATTGGTATTAAAGCATTATCAGTCCACGGTCGCACGCGTGTTCAGATGTACAAAGGCGAGGCAGACTGGTCATTGATTGCCAAAATCAAGGAAAATCCCCGTATTACCATTCCGATATTCGGTAACGGCGATGTGGATACACCCGAAAAAGCGGTGGAATACAGAAACCGGTTTGGCGTGGATGGCATTATGATCGGCCGGGCGACGATCGGGAATCCGTGGATTTTCAATGAAATAAAACACTTTATGAAAACCGGCGAAAAACTCGCTCCGCCTACAATGGAGCAGCGCGTGGATGTGTGCCGGAGACACGTTGAATTTTCTATACGCTGGAAAGGGCCGGTAGCAGGTGTATTTGAAATGCGCAGGCATTATACCAACTATTTCAAGGGTATGGAACATTTTAAACCGTATCGGATGAGATTGGTGGAAGCGATGACATTTGACGAACTGGATTATATCCTGAAAGAAATAGCCAACAATTACAGCGAGATCCTATGCTGAAAATCACGGTTGCCACCGATGCAGTAACTGACAATTTCCCGGCGACCGACGAGACCAGGACGTTAGAAATTAGTAGTACACCAGAAGGCTGGCTGATCGGCGAAACGCTTTTTGACGGAGATATTGTGCAGATCAGCGAGAACCAGTACCACCTGATCTGGAAAAACAAATCTTATAATATTGAAATCCTGAATCGTGAGCGCGCGGAAAAGTCTTTTCACCTGCTCATCAACGGAACAGAATATTTTACTACCGCCAAAGACAATTTAGACCTGTTACTCGAAGGAATGGGACTTCAAAACAGCGATTCAAAAAAGGTAAATCATATTAAAGCGCCTATGCCGGGGCTTATACAATCCATAGCAGTTGCGGAGGGAGACCAGGTCAGTAAGGGAGATATTCTGCTGGTACTGGTTGCGATGAAAATGGAAAACGTAATCAAGTCTGCCGGAAATGGCATTGTGAAGTCACTTAAAATAGCTCCGGGTGAAATTGTTGAAAAAAACCAGGTATTAATGGAGTTTCAATAAATAGCTTGGTAATCTGGACTCTGTCCGCTTATTTTTACGGGCAAAAACACCGATATCATAATCATGCCCGAACCAAAATACAAACGTTTATTACTTAAATTAAGCGGTGAAGCCCTTAATGGTGGCGATAAGGCCCAGGTGATCGATTTTAACATTCTGGACAATTACGCAAACGAAATTAAAAGGATTGCTGATGTCGGAGTTCAGATTGCGATCGTAATTGGGGGAGGAAATATTTTCCGCGGCGCGTCGGTAGAAAAGTCCGGGATTGACAGGGTACAGGGAGACCATATGGGCATGCTGGCTACCGTGATCAATGGAATGGCTATCCAAAGTTCACTCGAAAAACATGGTATTCAAACGAGATTGATGTCGGCGATCAAAATGGAGCAGGTTTGCGAACCTTTGATCCGTCGCCGCGCGATTCGTCACCTTGAAAAGGGGCGGGTTGTCATTTTCGGAGCAGGAACCGGGAATCCCTATTTTACAACAGATACCACAGCCGGTTTGCGCGCTATTGAATCCGAGTCAGAAGTTGTTTTGAAAGGTACCCGGGTTGACGGCGTTTACACAGCTGATCCTGAAAAAGACTTTACTGCTACCAAATATTCCAGGCTCACATTCGACGAGGCGCTGTCTAAAAACCTGAAAATCATGGATTTGACAGCATTCACGCTTTGCAAAGAAAATAATCTCCCTATTATCGTTTTTGATATGAACAAGCCAGGAAATCTGTACGATCTGGTGATGGGAGAGAATGTCGGAACACTTATATCGAACTAGGAGAATAGCATATTTATACAACAATGGAAGAAATAGAATTATATCTGGAAGACGCCAAAGAAACTATGGAAGGCGCTATCAAACACCTTATCATTGAGTTAGGTAAAATCCGGGCCGGAAAAGCGTCTCCGCAAATGCTCGAAGGTCTCCAAATCGAATACTACGGTTCAATGACTCCTTTGCAAAATGTGGCTACTATCAACACACCTGATGCGAGGACGATTGCGATCAAGCCTTTTGAGAAAAAAATCATCAATGAGATTGAAAAAGCGATACGCAATGGAAACCTTGGTTTCTCGCCCTCAAACGATGGGGAAATGATCCGGATATCTGTGCCGCCCCTGAATGAGGAACGCAGGAAAGAATTGGCAAAAAGAGCTAAAAACGAAATCGAAACAGCGAAGATCAATATCCGTAATATCCGCCAGGACGCTAATAATTCACTTAGAAAGCTGACTAAGGAAGGAGTTGCGGAAGATCTAATAAAAGTAAGCGAAGACCGCGTTCAGAAGTTGACCGACGGATTTGTTGCCAAAGTGGAGCAAATTTATTCTGCGAAGGAAAAGGAGATCATGGAAGTCTAGTTCCAATCGCTTTGTAATAGAAAATGCCCCCAATCAGTGTTTCACTTTTTGGGGGCATTTTTTTTAGCTTCTATTTAAAACAAAATTCGGTTTTAGACATTGAATCGGAAATGCATAATATCTCCGTCGGCAACTACATATTCTTTTCCTTCAACAGCCATTTTGCCAACTTCCTTCACCCCAGCCTCAGTTTTATATTGCTCATAATCAGCAATTTTGATAACTTCTGCACGAATAAAGCCCTTTTCGAAATCACTGTGAATTACGCCCGCAGCCTGGGGTGCTCTCCAACCCTTCTCGATCGTCCAGGCACGTACTTCTTTCACGCCGGCAGTAAAGTAGGTGATCAGATTCAACAGTGAATAGGAAGCTTTGATCAGTTTACTTAAACCCGATTCTTTCAAACCATATTCGCTCAAAAACATCTCGTGCTCCTCCGGATCCTCGATTTCAGAGATCTGAGATTCAATAGCTGCACAAAGAATAATTACTTCCGCACCCTCCTTTTCAACTGTTTCCCTCAATTTCTCAGAATATTCGTTACCTGTCAGCATTGAACCTTCATCTACATTGGCCACGTACAATACTGGCTTGGCAGTCAGCAATTGGAGGTCGCCGATCACAGCCTCTTTGGTCTCGTCGTCAATTTCCAGGCTTCTTGCATTATTTCCGGCTTCGAGGGTCGATTTGTATTTTTTCAACCATTCCAATTCTGCCTTTGCTTTGGCATCACCGGCACGCGCGCCTTTCTCTGTACGTTGTATTTTCTTGTCAACCGATTCCAAATCTTTCAACTGAAGTTCGGCGTCGATGATTTCTTTATCGAAAACAGGATCCACACGACCTTCCACGTGCACCACGTTCTCGTCCTGAAAGCAGCGAACAACGTGCACGATAGCGTCGACTTCACGGATATTGGCCAAAAATTTGTTCCCCAAGCCTGCGCCCTGGCTCGCACCTTTCACAAGGCCGGCTATGTCCACAAACTCGATAATTGTAGGGATCACTTTCTGAGGCTTGACAAGGCTAGTCAGAATTTCCAGGCGCTCGTCGGGTACGGTCACGACGCCCACATTGGGTTCGATAGTACAGAATGGATAATTGGCAGCTTCGGCTTTTCCGGTAGAAATGGCATTAAAGAGAGTGGATTTCCCAACATTTGGCAACCCAACGATCCCGCATTGAAGACTCATAGATTAGAAGTATGCAGTGAATAGCAGGCACTCTTCTTATTGTAAAGCAAAGAACTCCTGACTGCTAAATTAAATTTTTTTGCAAAATTACCATTTAGCGAGTACAAAAACCAAAAGCCTTCGTAATTGATTGCGAAGGCTTTTTATATTAAAGTAAAAATTTTAGTCCCACTTAAGATCCGACTCCCCTACTACTGCGTCAACCTCGTCGGCCTTGGCTTCAAACTGAGAGAAGTCAACTTCCGGCATCAGCTCTGTTTTCACGTGATCTACGGCTTCCTTCAAGGCATCTACAAACTTATCAAAGTCCTCTTTATACAAAAACATCTTATGCTTTTCGTACGTAAATCCGTCTCCCTGAGGATGGCGGCGGCTCTCTGTAATGGTGAGATAATAATCGTTAGATCGCGTAGAGCGAACATCGAAGAAGTAAGTCCGTTTTCCTGCCCTAACCCTTTTGGAGTAGATTTGCTCTCTGTCTTCCACTATGTTTAGTTTTAAATAGGTTTTCAAACGCTAAAATATAAAGTTTATTGCTGCGAACAAAAAAACGTAAACATATTAGCAGCGTCCCGGCTGAGATTTATACTATTTTATATTTCGTTTGCACTTTCACCATAGTTTTTGTTCGGTTCTTCGTTTTTTATATTACTTTTGAAATTCCGGGGTATTCAATTCCCACGAATAATCCGGCAAAGCGTATCAAATAGGGATTGTTTTCCTTATTATGTTCCACTTAAATCCTGAGATATGACTTATCGTCGGACTCTGATTCTCATCTTGTTAGCTTTCGCAGCAGCAGCGCCTGAAACAATTGCCCAGGTTAAACTTGGCAAAACGGAAACCGGAAATGCTTCCTATTACGCAAGCCGGTTCAATGGAAAAAAGACTTCATTTGGAGAAGTGCACAAAAGCAGTCAGCTGCTCGCCGCCCACAGAAGTTACCCACTGAATACAATGCTAGAAGTAACGAATTTGAATAATGATGAGAAAGTAATTGTCAGAGTTAACGACAGAGGCCCATTTGCAAAGAACAGGATTGTCGACCTCAGTAAGGAAGCAGCAAGATTATTAGGAATAGTTGCTCAGGGTGTCGCCAATGTATCTGTAAGGGTTGTAGGAATGGAAGGAATGGTCTTACTTGAATCCTACGAACATATTGACCCAAAATCCGGAAAAGTGATCGCAATGCGCGGTAAACAATAAATCTGACTTTTTCAATGAGCAACCGGCAGCTTGATTTAGCCAAAGTCAGAGAATTCGGGAACCTCGAATTCCTCGCTAAACAGCTTGTTGAAGGATTTATTACCGGATTACACAAGTCCCCTTTTCACGGCTTTTCAGTCGAATTTGCAGAACATCAGCTTTACAATACGGGAGAATCTACCCGGAATATAGATTGGAAAGTATTCGGGAAGACCGATCGGCTTTACGTCAAACGGTATGAAGAAGAAACCAATCTCCGCTGCCATATCTTGCTAGACACTTCTTCTTCCATGTATTACCCGGAAGAAAGTTATGGCAAAATGACTTTCAGCGTAATGGCTGCTGCCAGTCTTACCTATTTGCTTCAAAGACAAAAGGATGCGGTAAGTCTCTGCACATTTTCAGAAGGAATAGAAATCCAGACAGCCGTAAAATCCACGCCTTCCCATGTTCATAAGATCATGCTGGAACTGGAAAACCAGCTGTCAGCGAAGCGCCCGCTTCAAAAAACGTCGGTTTCTGAGATCCTGCACCAGATTGCCGAGAAAATTCACAAACGTTCACTAGTCGTTATTTTCAGTGATATGTTTGATAATCTGGAAGATGCGGACAAGATCTTCTCTGCACTTCAACATTTGCGCCATAACCTCCACGAAGTTTTGCTCTTCCACGTAACCGACAAGAAGACGGAGGAAGATTTTGCTTTCGAAAACCGGCCTTATGAATTTATTGATCTTGAAACGGGTGAAAAAGTGAAGGTACAGCCCGATCAGGTCAGAGCGTCTTATAAAGAATTTGTCAGCGATTTTTACACAAAACTCAAACTGAAATGCGGCCAGTACAAGATCGATTTCATTGAGGCGGATATTGCAAAAGGCTTCGACCCTATTCTAATGGCGTATTTAGTGAAACACTCCAAAATGAGGTGATTTTTTAAGTAATTTGATAGCAAATTCCTCTCTTCGGTTCCGCTATCTCTATGAAAAAACGATCTACCCTCAGCTATCTCACGCTTACTTTACTCTCTATTTTCTTACTTATCAATTGTAAATCAGCTGAAAAATCGCTCAAAAAAGGTGAGTTCGATGAATCGGTATTGCGGGCGGTTGATAAAATAAAAAGTAATCCTTCGCACGGCGCTTCCCTCGAAGCACTCAGGCAAGCGTATCCGCTGGCCGTCGATCAGCACCGAAAAGTGATTGAAGTACACAAAACATCGGAAGATATATTTCACTGGGAACCTCAGCTGGAAACATACGTCAAACTCAACAGACTTTACCGCGAAATCAGCTCCTGTGCTGCTTGTGTCAGTGTGGTCACTCCTGTTGATTTTACAAATGACGAAAAGCTGGCCAGGCATAATGCAGCGAGTGTGCGATATAAAGAAGGCACCAACTATTTGAAAACAGGCGATCGCGAAAATGCCAGGCTCGCCTACGCGCATTTTGAGAAAGTAGACGAACTGCTTCCGGAGTTTAACGACAACAAAAAGAAATTGGAAGTAGCTTATGAACTGGCATCGTTCAAGGTGGTGGTGGAACAGGTACTTGTGACTTCGAAGCGGTACCAGCTTAGCAATGAGTATTTCCAGGATCGAGTGAATGAATACCTCCAAACGAACAAGCGGCTTAACAAATTCGTCCGCTTCTACTTGCCGGAAGAAGCCGCCGATATTGACCTGAAGCCTGATCACGTGATCACACTTCAGTTCGACGATTTCGTGGTGGGCCAGACGATGATCGAAAAGAATACGGAGACTTTTACGAGCAAGGATACGGTCAAAGTAGGCGAAAAAACGGTAGGCCGAACGAAGGTGCCGATATATGGAAAAGTGACTGCAAAATTTACACAGATACGGAAGACGGTACTTTCTGGCGGATTGCTGGATATGCAGATTACCGATTTTAATACCAAACAGGTAGTCAACCGGGAGAAGTTTAACGGGGAATATAACTGGATGTGCGAATGGGCTACTTTCAACGGCGACGAACGTGCCTTAACCCCGGCTCAACTCCGGAAATCGAAGAGTCAGGAGCTATTACCTCCTGACCCTCAGCAACTTTTTGTGGAATTCAGTAAACCGATTTACGAAAGATTGACCAGCAAACTCAAAAGCTTTTACGCAAAATATTAATCCTAGTTCAGGAAAAGCGACATGAAAAGCTGGTCCAAATGGGCTACCGGAATAATTTCAATGCTGTTTCTTTTCAGATCCAGACCTTTGCTATTGTATTTCGAAATATAGATTTTTTTAAAACCCAGCTTTTCAGCTTCGGAAATGCGGTTTTCAATGCGATTTACGGCCCTGACTTCGCCTCCTAACCCTACTTCCGCAGCAAAACTGATCGAAGGCGGAATGTATTTATCTTCATAAGACGAAACCAGAGAAGCGACTACGGCGAGGTCGATAGCAGGATCCTCCACTTTTAAACCGCCCGCTACATTCAGGAATACATCCTGTGTGCCTAATCTGAAACCTCCCCTTTTTTCGAGCACGGCGAGTAACATTTGCAATCGTTTGGCGTCGTAGCCGGTGCTGCTTCGCTGCGGCGTTCCATAGGTTGCAACGCTTACAAGTGACTGAATTTCAATCAAAAGTGGCCGGTTACCTTCCATCATCGAACCGATTGCGATGCCGCTGACGGGTTCGTCGCGCTGGGAGATCAGGATCTCTGAAGGGTTACTGACCTGCCGGAGTCCCGATCCGTGCATTTCGTAAATACCGAGCTCAGAAGTGCTGCCGAAGCGGTTTTTCGCAGTACGTAAAATACGGTAAGTATTGTGCCGGTCGCCTTCGAATTGCAAGACTGTATCGACCATATGTTCCAGGACTTTGGGCCCGGCAATGGAACCATCTTTGGTAATATGCCCGATCAGGAACACCGGAACGCCCATTTCTTTGGCATACTTCATGAATTCAGCCGTGCATTCGCGCACCTGCGAAACGCTGCCGGCCCCGGACTCGATGAAGGTTGACTGCATTGTTTGTATCGAATCGATGATCAAAACATCCGGCTTGAAGTCGTCGATCTGGCGGAAGATGTTTTGAGTGTGTGTTTCGGTGAGAATAAAGCAGTTTTCGCTTTTGACCGACATCCGTTCAGCTCGCATTTTGATCTGCTGGTCCGACTCTTCGCCGGAAACGTACAGCACTTTTTTATTAGCAAGTGTCAACGCGATTTGCAGCATCAGCGTGGATTTGCCGATACCGGGCTCGCCGCCAATCAACACCAATGAACCTTGCACAATCCCGCCTCCGAGTACCCGGTTCAGCTCGTGGTCAGAAGTTGTGATCCTTGGCTCATTCTGGTATTCGATCTCGGCAATTGCTCGCGGTCGGCTGGCCAGGTTGACAGACTTCCAGGCAACGGCGGTTTTTGGATCTTCCTTTTCAATTACCTCCTGAACGAAAGTATTCCATTCTCCGCAGGATGGACATCTTCCGACCCATTTGGGTGAATTATACCCGCATTCTTGACAGAAGTAGGCAGTCTTGGCTTTGGCCATAATAGAATAATCTAATTTATAATTATATGCTGATTAACGAATAATGCAGACTTTTACCTGAATATTTGGATGTTTCTACCACAAAATCAAAAAAAATATAGGTAAGGTATAGTTTTTTATTTTTTGGCGTTATTATCCGGTTTTACTTAAATAATGATATTATCCATGAACACACTGACAAAAGTAGCTTGTATTTGTTTGTTATGCATTGCAGCGGTCGGGTCGGCACAGGCACAGAAAAAAGGGTTTGCATTTGGGATCAAAGGAGGCGTAAACCTTTCGCGCTTAACCATGGGAGATGTTTTTACGACGCGTTACGACGATGCCGGCAATCCCTATCTGGGATATAACGGCCAGGAGGTGAAAGACAATTTAAAACAAAGCTTTAATACAAAAACAGGTGCAGTAGGTGGGGTTTATGCAAGGTTTGGCCGCACGCTTTTTATCCAGCCGGAAGTGTTGGTTTCTACAAAAGGCGGCTCCTTTGATATTATCGAAATGGGCAAGGAACAGCCGGTTACTAAAACAGTTAATATTAAATACAGCAATATCGATGTGCCTTTACTGATTGGTCTGAAAGGCGGACCTTTCCGGATTTTGGCTGGGCCGGTAACTTCGTTCCGTATCGGCGATAATCAGAAATTGAGGGATGCTTTTAAATACTACACATCAGATCTCAACAATTCTTTATCTCAGGCAACATTCGGTTACCAACTGGGCGCCGGCCTTGATCTGGGGAGTTTTAGTCTGGACGTAAGAAAGGAAGGTTCCTTTACCAATATAGCTTCATTCGAAACGAGCGGCGCAAATACCAGTGGCGATGTGAAGCAGAAGATCAGTTCCTGGCAGGTGACGCTGGGGATCAAGTTGTTTTAATTTTGAATGAGTGAATGAGTGAATATTAAGTCATTCACTCATTCACTCATTCACTAATTCACTAATTTACTCATTCACTCATTCACTCATTGCCCTTAAACAAAACGAGCAGCCTTCGATCAAGCGATGGCTGCTGTTTTTATGAATAACCCACTAATTTAATTCACAAGATCTATGCGCTGATTTGGAGCGAAGTGTGATCCAGAAATCCGGAAACCTCTTTGATCTTTCTTCTCGAAACCGCTACTTCTTTACCACAGGATAATTTCAGCATTCTGTCATCTTCCATTCTTTCAACGATGTAATCGGCATTCACTAAATATGATTTGTGAACGCGCATGAAATTTGGATTGAGCAGCTCAGCCAACGACTTTAAAGTTTTGGATACCAGATACTTCTTTCCGGTGTTCGTATATATAAATGTATAGTTTCCTTCACCTTCCAGGAAAGTGATTACGTCGGGAGTCAAATAGATGGTGCGGCCCATTGATTGTACTGAAATTGAAGAACGGCTGTCGCTGTAAGTCCTTTCAACCAAGTTGGTGCGGGTAAATGGTGTGTAATTTTTCATGGGAACGTATGACTAATATGTTTGATTGGTTGATTCAAAATTAGTCAATAGTGCACCTCAAATAAAATACGTAAAAGTACGTATGAAAATATAATAGTCTCAATATCAATTATTTACGTTTTATTCAAAAAGCAGAAAGCGTAACCGACCTTAGCAAAATGCGTAATTTTACGTAGTCCAAAAAACGTCGCTTGCAGGAAAAAATTGACTAAAAACGGTACGTAGCTATCGTCACCATTTAATGCACCTCCTAACTTTGATTATCTTTGAATGCATTTTGTCGCCCTGCTCAGCTCGGAGTGGCAATTTTGAGTATCGTTACCACCAATAATCAATGCGTTATGATTACCGAAAAGGTAAAGGAATTAGTATCCGAAATTGAGGCGGCCTCAGTAACCAGCAAAGAGCAGCTGGAAGCATTCAGGTTGAAATATATCAGTAAAAAAGGTGCGGTAACCGAGCTTTTTGACGGACTTAAAAATATTCCCCAGGAGGATCGCCGCGCAGTTGGCCAGGAATTGAATACACTTAAAAACCTGGCGCAGAATCGTTTTCAGGAATTTTCTGCGACGCTTGAAAATACAGAAACGGCAAATCCGGAAATGCTTATTGACCTTACGCTGCCGGTTGCTCCCCATTTGCAAGGCAGCCTGCATCCGCTGACTATTGTGCGGCGCAGGATCATTGAGATTTTCGAGCGAATGGGCTTTAACGTTTCCTACGGACCGGAAATTGAAAAGGACTGGTACAATTTCAGCGCATTGAATTTTGCCGATAACCACCCTGCGCGCGAAATGCAGGATACTTTCTTTATATCGAAAAGTGAAGGTGAAGTAAAGGACGATGTGCTGCTGCGGACGCACACCTCGAACGTTCAGGTGCGGTTAATGGAAAAACAAAAGCCACCGATCCGCTCCATTATGCCGGGAAGGGTCTTCCGGAACGAGGCGATTTCAGCGCGCGCGCACTGCGTTTTTCACCAGGTGGAAGGTTTGTATGTTGATAAAAATGTGAGTTTTAAGGATCTTAAAGACACTTTGTACCACTTCGCCAAGGAAATGTTTGGCAAAGATTCCAAGATCCGGTTACGCCCCTCTTACTTTCCGTTTACAGAGCCGAGTGCGGAAATTGACGTAACGTGTTTTATATGTAAAGGAAAAGGCTGCAATGTATGCAAATACAGTGGCTGGGTAGAGATCGCAGGTTCGGGTATGGTTGATCCAAATGTGCTTGAAAATTGCGGGATCGATAGTGAAGAATATACCGGATTTGCATTCGGAATGGGCATCGAGCGGATTACGATGCTGCGGTACGGGATCAATGATCTCCGGTTATTTACAGAAAATGATGTACGCTTCCTGCGGCAATTCGAAGGAGCTTAATAAAAAAAGGGGCAGCCAAACACTGCCCCTTTTTCATAAATCAAAATCTTGTTTCCAGGTAATGTGGAAGCATTTTTCTCCAAACCCACCATTCGTGCGGCATATCGTTGCCCCAGATATCCAGTTCGTGCGGAACATTTTTAGAGGCCAGGATCGCAGAAATATGCTTCGAGTAATCCGGCACTTCATAGGCACCTGAGCCTGTCACAAAATGAATGTGGCGACTATCCCTGTACATAGACAAATGCCACTCTGCTTTTAATTGCGGCAAATAGTGCACCGGCGAGTTGAAATACACATTATCATCATAATATCCGTCCGTGTAAACGCTCAGGTCATAACAGCCGCTCATCGCGATGATGCCGTTGATATAATCCGGGTGCTTGAAAAATAGGTTTGCTGCGTGCATTGCACCAAAAGAAGCACCGCCTGCAATGATTTCGTTATTTGGGCTTGTACTTTCCTTAATAAAGGGTATTACCTCTTTAATTACATAATCATTAAACAGCTGGTGCCTCACAGCCTTCTCATATCCGCTCATATATGGATTCAGCCAGCTTTCCGAATTAATACTGTTGATGCAGTAAACTTTTACTTTCCCTGCATCAATAAAAGGTCGGATACTCTCAATTAATCCGTTTTGTTCATATTCCAGATAGTCGGAAGCGGCGGTAGGAATCAGCAAAAGCGCAAATCCGTAGTGTCCGTAAACTGCAATATTCATGTGTTCGTTAAGCGCCGGACTAAACCAACCGGTGACCTCGCGTTGCATCGTTTTTTAGCATTTAAGTTACTGAATTCTATTTATTTAGGCATATTTAGTAAATCGATGTCAATGAAATTTTCATTAACCCTCATCACAAACAGCCTGCCAGTAACTGCTCATGATAAGTCAATACAAAACCCAGGTATCCTTGCCCCCGCCACCTTGTGACGAGTTTACAACCAGAGACCCTTTACGCAACGCAACTCTCGTTAATCCACCTGGAATGACACTGATATCATCTCCATACAGGATGTAAGGCCGCAGATCCACGTGCCTTCCTTCTGCATGCCCCTCGATCATACACGGAACGCGCGACAACGAAATAGTGGGCTGCGCGATATAATTCCGGGGATTATCACGAATTTTTTGTCTGAAAAGCTCGTGCTCCTCTTCCGTCGCTTTCGGGCCGATCAGCATTCCGTAGCCTCCTGCTTCGTTGGCTTCTTTTACAACCAATTGCGCGATATTTTCGATCACATAATTGAAATCTTCTTCTTCGCCGCAAATGTAAGTCTGCACGTTCGGGATGATCGCCTCTTCGTTCAGGTAGTATTTGATGATCCGTGGAACATAAGCATACACTACTTTATCGTCAGCCACGCCCGTTCCCGGAGCATTGGCGAGCGCTACCCTTCCTTTTTTATACACTTCAAATATCCCCGGAATACCGATCAGTGAGTC
This sequence comes from Dyadobacter sp. CY343, assembly GCF_021390335.1. Classification (GTDB taxonomy): domain Bacteria; phylum Bacteroidota; class Bacteroidia; order Cytophagales; family Spirosomataceae; genus Dyadobacter. The sequence continues at coordinate 781,206 of NZ_JAJUXK010000004.1, forward strand.
TGGATTGAATGCCTCCGGATCCATAAAAGTATCGTCTATACGACGATAGATTACGTCCACGATCTGCAAACCGTTGGTAGTCCGCATTTTCACATAACCGTCAGAAACAACCAGATCCCGCGCATCCACGAGCTCCACACCCATTTGTTGGGCGAGGTATGAATGTTCGAAATAGGCGGAATTATATATCCCCGGCGTAAGTACAGCCACAGTTGGGTTGGGGCGATCGGCGAGGTGTTGCAGCATTTGCAGCAACCGGGTAGGATAATCAGATACCGGTCGAACACCTGTTCTTGCCAATACATCAGGAAAAATCTGTTTTGACAACTCCCTGTTTTCAAGCATATACGAAACCCCGGAAGGACAGCGCAGGTTATCTTCCAAAACCATAAAAGTACCATCGTCGCCTTTGATCAGGTCAGTTCCGGTAATGTGGCACCAGATTCCTTTGGGTGGTTTCAGGCCGAGACAAGGTTTCAAAAAGCATTTGCTCGATTCGATCAGCTCGCGTGGAACAACTCCGTCGTTGAGGATATTCTGTTCATTGTAAACATCGTCAATAAACATATTCAATGCCTTGATGCGCTGTTTCAGCCCTTTTTCAAGCCACTCCCACTCTGCATTGGACAGCACACGCGGGATAATATCGATCGGCATGATCCGCTCCGTTCCCTCTCCCTCAGAATATACATTAAATGTGATCCCCATCGAAAGCAGTGCACGCTCGGTAGCAAGCTGCCTGTTCGTGAGGTCATCATGTGTCAGATTTTCGAATTTGCTTTTCAAATGTTCATAGCCGGGACGGATCTGTCCCTCTGGTGAAAACATTTCGTCAAAGAAATTTTCGCTTTGATAATTTGAAAATGAAAAATTCATACAATACAAAATTTGAATAAGTCTATACCCGAGTTTATCAAAACAATATATGGTCAATGTTTCAATTAACAAAACGATCAAAAGATCGAGCGTGCGTCCAATCTGACGTTGGGCCGCCGGTAAAGCACTTATTGTATGCTGGCAGTTTTCGAATTATTGAACACTACCTATTTTATCTTAGTATTATCTTATACGCTACTCCTAAGGCAGGATTTCAGAGTTCACTAAAATCATGCCGCTTCCCGGGAACAATAAATCACTTATTCCTAAAAACATTCGTTGCAACTCCGTGCAGTTCAGCTTTTCTTTGTACACTAATATAAAATTCCTTTATTCAACGTTTTCTAGTGACTATGCCCAAAAGTTTATTACTCACGTTCATCATTGTACTGGGAGCGGCCTGCAAAGGCCTGACTCAGCATATGCCGGGCGTTGCCATGGGAAACTTTGCGGGTACTCAGGCACTCTACCATAACCCGGCCTTCGTGGCTGACAGCCGGTATTCGGTTTACGTAAATTTTGTCGGTTCCCAGTTTTATACCGGCAACAATCACGTCAAATACGCAGCTCCATTTTCCTTTCTGAGCTTGATCACCAATACGGTCGACGATCAATACAGAACCGAAAGAGGCGTTTTACGCTTCCCGCGCGCCTATTTGACAGAAAGGTTGAATGGTAATTCCAAATACATAAATGCAGGAGGAGATACCCGGCTTCCGTCAATTATGTTCAATATATTGAAAGGAAGGGCCGGGATCGGAATTGCTACGCGGGCACGTTATATCCTGAATGCTTCGCAGCTTACCGAACCAATGGCGCGACTGATCAGCAAAACGGCGCAGCTGGAAGAATTACAGGGTCAGACTTTTCAGAACCAGTCAGGGCAGCTGCATTTCAATGGATTAGGGGAAATAGCCCTGACTTTCGGAGGAATCGCCCTCGATAATGAGACCGAATTTATCAAGGTTGGTTTTACGGTTAAAAGGCTGATCGGACTGTATAATGCGCACGCGATCGTAGAAAGTTCAAGCTACGATTTGCAGCCGGACCAGGCTTATGAAAATCGCCGCCAGTTTATCAATGTACAGGAAGCCAATGTCAAATACGCGATTACACGTGACGAAGGTTTTCAGAATATCAAGCCTTCGCCTGCCTGGCTTCTGGGCGGCGCGCCTCCTGGCAGCGGCTGGGGATTTGATATTGGGGCTGTTTACGAATACCGGCCCAACATCAATAAATACACTTATACCGAGAAAGGCGAGCGGAAAAGGGATGCTTCCAAAAACAAATATCTGTACCGCGTAGCAGTTTCGCTGACCGATATCGGGCGCGTACATTTCAAAAATCCTTCCTACATTTTGCAGCAGGAAACGCGTACTGTCAATAAGGAGTTTCGCTACGATTCGTTCCAGAAGCTGGAAGGATCGGAGGGGCTTTTCAATGCGATCAACTCGTCGCTCGACGGCGGCGCACCTATTGCTCCTAATTTTAAGTCGGGATTACCGATGGCATTTCAGGCAAGTGTGGATTATCATGTAAAGGAAAAAATCTACGTGAGCGGACTCTGGGTTCAAAATCTGATCTCCCAGGGTGCATTCGGGATGAAAGCTGAATCGTATATTGGTGTAACACCCAGGATTGAGCATAAATGGTACGAATTGTCGGTCCCGGTTTCGCTCATGAACAGGTACAGATCGCCCGCAATCGGGCTTGTAGGACGCGCAGGGCCGCTTTGGATCGGTACCGACCATCTTACGGGACTTTTGAATATTGGCAACCCGAAAGCATTTAACCTGTATTTCGGTCTCTCGGCTGGCTTGTTCAGAAGATCGCCGGAATCGCCCAATCAATGCTGGCCCCGGGAAGATTCGTGGTTGCGGCGCATCTTTACTAAACGATAAATAGTGCCACTGCGTTATTAGTTGGATACGGTACAATTTTTCCGGTACCAGACATATCTTCAAAACTTTAAGTAAAAATGAGAGAGATACAAAAGACAAAAGAAGAGTGGCAACAGGAACTGACAGGCCAGCAGTGTTTTGTTCTTTTTGAAAAAGGAACTGAGCGGCCATTCTCACACCCTTATAATGACAATAAAGAAAAAGGGACCTATGTTTGCGCAGCTTGCGGAACGCCGTTGTTCAGCTCTGAGACCAAATATGAATCAGGTTCAGGTTGGCCAAGTTTCTTTCAGCCTATTGCAAAGGAAAATGTAGAAGAGATCGTGGACAAAACACACGGAATGGTCCGGACGGAAGTTGTTTGCAGAACTTGCGGCGGACATTTGGGACACGTTTTCAGTGACGGCCCAAAACCAACCGGACTCCGGTATTGCATGAATGGCGCCGCATTGAAATTTGATAAAGCCGAATAACATTAACCTCAAAAGCCGGACTCAGTCAGAAATGTCCGGCTTTTCTTATCTTTGAATTCTTACGAACCATAACGTTTGATGCAAGTTATCCGATCGTTTTTTAATAAAATAAGGGCAGTATTCAGATTCATTGCCTCCCTCATCAACCGTATTGCATACAAGCTTACATCGCTTTTTACAGGTAAAAAACGCGCTGACAGATTATTCCAATCTTACCGGGACAAGAAGAGATCGCTAAACGATTGGTGGGAAAGAAATGTGGATACAAAATCGCCTTTCTACCGCCCGGTGATGATCATCTGGAAAACATTCGCTTATGGGTTCGTAGCACTTGCACTTTATATCTTTTCTGTCGAAACCAATTTCCTGTACCTTATGGGCAGCATGCCCAGCGTAGAAGACCTTCAAAATCCCAAAGTAGCCCAGTCTTCTGAGATATATACTTCCGACGGTGTGATGATCGGCAAGTTTTATACTGAAAACCGCACGCCGGTCACCTCTAAAATGATCTCGCCAAACCTCGTGAATGCATTGATCGCGACAGAGGACGTTCGTTTTTACAAACATTCGGGTATTGATTACAAAGCAATGGCCAGCGTGGCGATTGGCATTGCAACGGGCGCTACGGACCGTGGAGGCGGTAGTACCATTACGCAACAGCTAGCTAAAAAGCTATTTAAAACCAGAAGATCGGGCGCGCGCGGCTTGCTGAGCTATATTCCGGGATTCAGTATATTAATTTATAAAACAAAAGAGTGGCTGACTGCCATTAAGCTGGAAAGGAACTTCACGAAAGAAGAGATCCTGACGATGTATTTCAATACCGTCGACTACGGAAATAATACTTACGGGATCAACACAGCGGCGCAATCCTATTTCAGTAAGTCGCCGGATAGTCTCAATGTACAGGAGGCGGCGGTTTTGGTTGGTTTGCAGAAGGCGACAACGACTTATAACCCGATTCGGAATATCAAACGCTCGCAGGAACGCCGGAATGTGGTGATCGGGCAAATGCAGAAATATGGTTATCTCAGCCCCAAGGAAGCCGATTCGCTCAGCGCATTGCCCATTGAGCTGAAAACCAAATTTGAAACTCCCTACGACGGAAATGCCAATTATTTCAAGAATGCAGTAGTGGATTTTGTAAAAAAATGGGGCGACGAGCAGGGATATGATCTTTATACCGACGGCCTGAAAATATACACCACCATCGATTCGCGCATGCAGGAAGCTGCTGAGGAAGCGATGACGCAGAAAATGAAGCAGTTGCAGCGCGTTTTTGAAGAACACTGGCGCAACCAGAATCCATGGGTTGACGAGCAGGGAAAAGAGATTACCGACTTTTTACCAACCGTAGTAAAACGCACCAGCAAATACAGATCGCTCGCAGCGAAATTCCCGAACAACCCGGACAGCATCACATATTATTTGAATAAGAAAGACACGATGACCGTCTACGACTGGAAGAATAGCGGCGAGATGAAAAAGTACTGGAGTTCGATGGATTCTTTGGATTACTACAAACGGATCCTGCGTGCCGGAATGATGGCGATGAACCCGCAAAGTGGCCAGATCAAAGCGTGGGTAGGTGGTTTGGATTACAACTACTTCAAATACGATGCGGTAAAGCAAGGAAAGAGGCAGCCCGGCTCGACCTTTAAATCGTTCGTATACACCGCGGCGATCGACGATTCTACATTCAATATGTCTCCCTGCGACGAGATCGTCGACAAGCCGTTTGAAAAAATATATATGGAGGACGGTGAGCAGAAAGAATGGCGGCCGCGCAATGCAACCGGCACCTACACTTATGCAAGCATGACGCTGCGCAGGGCGCTCGCACAGTCAATAAACTCGGTTACCGCCGAGCTGACCGACCAGATCGGAGCTGATAATGTGGCGCGTTATGCCAAGAAAATGGGTATCACTACGCCGCTGAAAGGACTTCCTTCAATCGGTTTGGGACCTTTTGATGTGTCCCTTTATGATATGGTCGCAGCTTACAGCGTATTTGTGAACAATGGTACTTATACAAAGCCGATCCTGGTGACAAAAATTGAAGACAGTAACGGTAAGGTAATAGAGGAATTCCAGGCAGAGCACCGCCAGGCAATACGCCCGGAAACTGCATTTCTGATGACACAAATGCTGAAAGCAGGTGTGGAAGAGCCGGGGGGAACTTCGGGCAGTATCCGCTGGAAATTTGATGTGACCAAAAACAGGAACGAACTGGGCGGAAAAACGGGTACAACCTCCAACAACTCTGACGGCTGGTTTATGTGCATCACGCGCGACCTCGTTGTGGGAGCCTGGGTAGGCGGCGACGACAGAAGCATTCACTTTCGGACAACGAATCTGGGAGAAGGCGCAAAAACGGCGCTACCTATTGTGGGTAGTTTTCTGGAAAAAATATACAGGGATAAGTCGCTGGCTTACGAAACGGGACCATTTCCAAAACCGAGTTTCAAGATCGAGAAAAACTACAACTGCCCGACACTTTACCTGCCGAGCATGAGCGATTCACTGGGTATTGAAGGTGATAGTACCCCGGCCGGAAGAAGCGCCGAAGACGAATTCCTGATCGGGCCGCCGCCGATTCCGCTGGATACCGGGCGGAGGAATTAAGGGGTTAGCATGCTTGTCAGCCTGAGCGCATCTGTCAGCCTGAGCGCAGCCGAAGGCACGTGCCTTCGACTGCGCTCAGGCTGACAGACCCTTGTTGGTGTTGTCACCAACAACTAGCTAAATGGTACCAATCTTGTGAACTTCTTTATACTGCATTCGATAAAGATTGGCGTAGAAACCTTCTTTTTCAAGCAACTGCTCGTGGTTTCCTTCCTCGACGATCTGCCCTTTGTCAACGACAATGATCTTGTCGGCTTCTTGGATCGTCGATAACCTGTGCGCGATAACGATCGCAGTCCGGCCTTTCATGAGTGTTTCGATCGCGTGCTGGATCAGCTCTTCCGTCTCGCTATCTACCGAGCTCGTCGCTTCATCCAAAACGATGATCTTAGGTTCGTGAACCATTGCCCGCACGAAAGAGATAAGCTGACGCTGGCCAACAGAAAGCGTCGCGCCGCGCTCCATTACATTATAAGTGTAGCCACCGGGCAGTCTTTCAATGAAATCGTGCACGCCAACCAGCTTAGCCGCTTCCACTATCTTTTCATGTGTAATGGAAGAATCTCCCAGGCGGATATTGTTTTCAATCGTATCCGAAAAGAGGAAAACATCCTGTAACACAATCCCGATATGCCGGCGAAGTGCATTCAATTCGAACTCGTGCACTTCTACCCCATCTACATAGATATTGCCTTTGTTTATATCGTAAAACCGGGTCAGCAGATTGATAATGGAAGACTTACCGGCGCCAGTCGCTCCCACAAGTGCGATCGTTTCACCTTCCTTTACACTGAAATTGATATCCTTTAATACATACTCCTCGTGATTATAGGCGAACCAGACGTTTTTAAAGTCGACATTACCTTTGATCAGCGGCGGATCATAAGTGCCCTCGTTGGAGGTATATTCTTCGCTGTCGAGTACTTTCAAAATACGGTCTGTGCTCACGATCCCCATTTGCAGCGTATTAAAACGGTCGGCAAGCTGGCGGATCGGGCGGAAGAAGAGGTTGATAAACATCACAAATGCAGTTACCGTACCAAACGTCACCTCACTTTCAAGTATCTGCTTTGATCCGTACCACACTACCAAACCGGTACCTGCAGCAGCGATCACATCGGCAACCGGGAAATAGATAGAGTAATACAAGATTGACCGGATGTTCGCATTGCGGTGCACTTTATTGATCTCCCGAAATTTTTTATACTCAATATCCTCACTGCTGAAAATCTGCACAATGCCCATTCCCGTCAAATGCTCCTGAACAAACGAGTTCAGATTAGAAACAGCCGCCCGCACTTCATTGAATGAGTCTTTGATTTTTTCCTTAAAAATGTAGGTACAGATCAGCATCAGCGGAATCATCGACAAGCTGATCAGAGACAATTTCCAGTCCATATAAAACATGACCGCGATGATCAGGATCAGTTGCAAAATATCTCCCGCAATAGCCGCCATGCCGTCGCTGAATACATTCGAAAGTGTTTCCACGTCTGAAATCGTGCGGGTTACCAGTCGCCCTATCGGTGTATTGTCGAAAAATTTCAACCGCAAACCGATGATCTTCTGGTAAAGCTCTACGCGAATATCCCGGATAATGTATTGCCCCAGCCAGCCCGACATATAGGTATTCCAGAATTGAGCAATACCCTGAAAAATCGTCACGATCACCATTACGATCAGCATGATAGTCAGCTGCTTGTAGTCGCCGGTAGCAATCGGAGTATCAATTGTATATTTTATTAAAACCGGAGTAAGCGGCGCAAGGAGGGCATTCAATAAAATAATTCCGATCAGCAGATAAAACTGCTTTTCATAGGGACGAACGAAAGTATATAAACGTCTTAATGTAGGTAGATCGAATATCTGGCCGCTTTTGGTTTCCTGATTCACCTGGTATTGGTTTGGATTGGTTCTTGACTGGTGTTCTTGGTCAACAAAGTAAAACTAAAAAATGTCACCAACGATTTGAAAAAACTGCCCTGCCGGGTGTATCTTTCTGAATACCTGCATCGTATCATCACAAACTGAATGGAGCTGTTTCTAAGTATTTGTCTGGGGATCGGCCTCAGCGCGAGCTGCGGTTTCAGGGTATTTATGCCAATGCTCCTCGCCAATATCGCGGCTATGAACGGTTGGATCACACCGGGAGAGCAGTTCGCCTGGCTCACAACCTGGCCAGCTTTTTTTGCGCTTCTGAGCGCCACTATCCTCGAAATAGGCGGTTATTACATTCCTTTCGTCGACAATCTGCTTGATACAATTGCAACCCCGGCGGCGGTGATCGCGGGCACTCTCCTAACTACGTCCGTCATCGAGATCGACAGCCCGGTGATCCATTGGGGCCTCGGACTGATCATCGGCGGCGGCACGGCAGGCATTGTCCAGCTCGGGACCGGCGCATTGCGGTTATTATCTTCCAAAACGACTGCCGGGCTAGGAAATCCGGTTGTCTCGACCGCAGAGAATGTCGCGTCCTTCACTATTTCAGGACTCGCTATTTTCCTCCCGATTATTGCAATTGCGCTGGTAGGTTTGCTGTTTTTCTGGCTTTTCAAGAAACTGTCGAAATTGAAAAAACGCAGCTCATGATTCCAGTGTCAGACGCAATACCTATTCATTCACTGCCGAAAACACCCAGTCAGGTTCCTGCATTAAAGATATTCCGATTTAAAAACAGCATTGAGATCAACCGCGAGGCCGCAATCCCGCTGCCCATTACTCCCCTGCCTACCGACACCCCGCACCGCCACACTTATTATGAGATTCTTTTTGTGGAAGAAGGTCAGGGTTTTCATGAGATCGATTTTCACTCTTACACAGTCCAGGGAGCGGATGTACATTTTCTGACGCCCGGACAGGTGCATTTGCTTACTTTTTCCAGTTCTTTCCAAGGCTTCATCGTCGCATTTTCCGAAGATTTTTACACGTTTTATAATCCCGTTGGTCAACCGCTTTCGCAGCTGCCTTTTTTCCAGCCAGCGCGTCGACAACCTATTATTACACTATCTGACACCGAGAAACGCTATTTCCATAATATCCTGGAAAATATGGTTTCCGACCACTTGAACGAAGACGCGGATCAGGCATTGATTGGGAAATATTTAGGTGTGTTTTTACAAAAATGCGCATTGTTGAGTCAGCGCAATGTGCAGCCGGAAGACGCAGGAACACAGACACTTCCTGAACTCGTGGGCAGGTTCCAGGAGTTAGTGGAAAAGAATTTCCGGCAAATGCATGAGGTACAGCAATATGCAAATGCGCTGGCAGTATCTCCCGACTATTTAAGTAAAATCACCAAAAAATACCTTGGTACCCCTTCGCAGGAATATATTCTTGACAAACTGCTGCTCGAAGCAAAACGCTTGTTGGTCTTTACCAGTTTGAGCAGCAAGGAAATAGCCTACCATATTCACCTCGACGACCCTTCCTATTTCAGCCGGATATTTAAAAAGAAAACCGGACTTACCCCAAACGAATACCGGGATCAAGTACGGAAAAGTACCATCCATTAGCCGATTTGTACCTTGATCTGACTTTTTGGCCATTATATCTTTGTATTATCCTATATTTAAAATACTAAATAATACTATCCGGATATTATGCAGATTAGGAACGACCTTACCGCCGCGGCGCTTCAACCAAAAATCGAAAAACTCTGGCAGCTTTCCGCCGAGAAAATCGACCTCATCAACAAGGAATACGACAACTCGAAAGGCACGCCCGTATTTACCGTCAATGGAAAATACACGCTCAGGGGCTGGACAGAATGGACGCAGGGGTTTCAATATGGCGCGGAAGTTTTGCAGTTTGATGCAACCGGCGATACTACTTATTTGGAATCTGCCAAAAAGAATACCGTCAATTATATGGCCTCACACGTAGGCCACTTTGGGGTTCATGATCACGGTTTCAACAATGTAAGTACTTATGGCAATCTTTTGAGGTTGATGAATGAAGGTCGCATTGCGGAAAGTGGCTGGGAGCGCAACTTTTATGAAATTGCTTTAAAAATATCGGGAGCTGTGCAGGCAAAGCGCTGGACCAACACTAAAAATGGCCAGGGTTATATCCACTCTTTTAACGGACCGCATTCTTTATTTGTTGATACGATCCGCTCGGTTCGTGCATTGATGGTTTCGCATTTAATGGGGCACAGCTTAATGGGGGAAAATGATATCAAAACCAGCCTGCTCGAACGAGGCACCTTGCATTCTATCGCTACTGCCAGCTATTCAGTCTACTACGGCGAAGGCCGCGACAGCTACGATCTGTGGGGACGCACGGCGCACGAAAGCGTTTTTAATACCAATGACGGCAATTACCGCTGCCCCAACTCCCAGCAAGGGTTTTCAGGCTTCACAACCTGGACACGCGGACTAGCCTGGGCAATGGTCGGTTTCGCAGAGCAACTGGAATCGCTTTCCAGCTTTAAAAATGAAGAACTTGCTCCACTGGGCGGCCGGGAGGAAATTGAAAAGATATATTTAAAGGCCGCCAAAGCTACCTGCGACTTTTACATTGAAAATACAGCAGCCGACGGAATACCTTACTGGGATACCGGCGCGCCGCAAATCCACAAACTCGGCGATTACACAACCCGTACCTCTGATCCTTACAATGACTTCGAGCCAATCGACAGCTCAGCCGCTGCAATCGGTGCGCAAGGTTTGTTGAGACTGGGTAAATACCTGGAAGCAAAAGGTCAGCAGGAAGAAGGTAAAAAATACTGGCAGGCGGGCTTAACCGCAGTCGATTCGCTTTTCGCCGAGCCCTATTTATCTACCGATCCAACTCACCAGGGACTCATTTTGCATTCGATCTACCACCGCCCAAATGGCTGGGATAATGTACCCGCAGGTCAGAAAATACCCTGCGGCGAATCGAGCATGTGGGGAGATTACCACGCTAGAGAAGTTGCGCTTTATCTCCACCGGATTAATGAAGGGTTGCCTTATTATAGTTATCTGGGAGCAGTGAAATGAGTGGACTGGTGGGTTAGGTCATTGGTTGTCATTAATCGTCATTGATTGTCATTAATTGTAAATATTGTTGAACAATAAATGACCATTAGTGACCACACGTGACAACAAATGACTCGGATTCTTACCGTGCTTAACAAATCAAAGGATATTCAAAATTGGAAAACATAACACTCGACCGCTGCTGCATTCATTCTATTACTACGAAGCCCTGGGAACTTTCGGAGGCGGTGGAGAAGTATGCGGCGGCTGGGGTCAAAGGAATAAGCGTCTGGCAGAGTTCAATAGAACGGATCGGTCCTCGACATGCCGGAGAGCTGATCCGGGCTGCCGGACTTGAAATCGTTTCCTACGTGCGCGGCGGTTTTTTTCCGCATGCGAGCAGCGCAGGCAGAGCGCAGGCGATCGATCATAATAAAAAACTGCTTGAAGAAGCCGCAGCTTTGGGCGCGCCGATGATCGTACTTGTTTGCGGAGCCTCGCCCGATCAGTCCCTCGAAAAGTCGCGGGAGCAGATCAAAGAAGGTATTCAGGCGATATTGCCGCTTGCCGAAAAACTGAATGTAAAACTGGCCATCGAGCCGCTGCATCCCATGTATGCCGCCGACCGCTCGGCGATTAATACCCTGGCGCAGGCGAATGATCTGGCGGAGTACTTCAAATCACCTTTCGTCGGAGTTGCCGTGGACGTTTACCACTTGTGGTGGGACGGAGATCTAGAAAGAGAAATTGCAAGATGCGGCGCAAATGGCAACTTACTAGCCTATCACGTCTGCGACTGGAAAGTGAATACCATCGATCTCCTCAACGACCGCGGCTTGATGGGCGAAGGCTGCATTGACCTGAAAAAGATCAGAAGCTGGGTGGAAGCGACAGGATTCAATGGATTTTGTGAAGTAGAAATATTTTCAAATATCCACTGGGCCAAAGACCAGAACATTTTCCTGAAAGAGATCACAAATGCATTTTTGAAAACAGTATAAAAGACTAACTGCTAATAGCTAACAGCCAAAAGCTTACTACAATGACTACACATAACATCGGCATTATCATGAACGGCGTAACCGGCCGCATGGGAACGAACCAGCATTTACTGCGCTCGATCAAAGCAATAAGAGAACAAGGTGGTGTAAAGATTTCGGCGGACGAAGTGATCATGCCGGACCCTATTCTGGTGGGCAGGAACGAATCCAAATTGCAGGCACTTTGCAAGCAATCGGGCGTACAGAAGTACACCACCGACCTGGATTCAATATTATCCGACCCCAATTATCACATTTATTTCGACGCTCAGGTTACAGGCCGCCGCGCTGCTGCGGTGAAGAAAGCGATTTTGGCAGGAAAGCATATTTATTGTGAAAAACCGACCGGTACTACTACCGAGGAAGCATTGGAGCTGTATGAACTGGCGACAGCTGCTGGTTTAAAAAACGGTGTGGTCCAAGATAAACTCTGGCTGCCGGGAATGCTGAAATTAAAGCGTTTAATGGAAAACGGATTTTTCGGAAAGATCCTTTCCGTGCGCGGCGAATTCGGCTACTGGGTTTTCGAAGGGCACAGTATCCCTGCCCAGCGGCCTTCGTGGAATTATCGTAAGGAAGATGACGGCGGTATTATCGTAGATATGCTCTGCCACTGGCGATATGTACTGGATAACCTTTTTGGAAAAGTCAAATCAGTTTCCTGCCTTGGTGCCACACATATTCCGGAGCGTATCGACGAAAATGGTAACCCATACAAAGCAACAGCCGACGATGCCTGCTACGCGACTTTCGAGCTGGAAGGCGACGTGATCGCGCAATTCAACTCCTCATGGACAGTACGCGTGCGCCGCGACGACCTTTTGACATTACAGGTCGACGGAACGCACGGTTCGGCAGTGGCCGGCTTGCGCGATTGCCATATTCAGCATTACGGAAACACGCCAAAGCCAGTCTGGAACCCGGATATCGCACAACCAATTCCATTTTTTGACGGCTGGTCTAAAGTACCTGAGCAAGAATTATTTGATAATGCATTCAAGGCACAGTGGGAGCTTTTCTTGAAACATATTGTAAAGGATACCCCATTCCCCTGGGATCTGAAAGCAGGTGCAAGAGGCGTACAATTGGCGGAAAAAGGTTTGGAAAGCTGGGCAAAACGCGCCTGGGTTGATATTGAGGAACTATGAAAAAGACCGCTCTGATTACGGGAGGAAGCCGCGGAATTGGTTTTGGTATTGCAAAAGCATTGGCCAAAGAAGGGTATAACCTGGCGATCAACGGCGTACGCGATGAAGATAGCGTTACCGAAGCGTTGGACGAACTGAGAAGCATTGGCGCTGAAGTAGTTTACTGCCAGGGAAGTATTGCCTCAGCCGCTGACCGTGAGGAAATTATTGAAAAAGCATATTCTGTTCTTGGGGAGATCAATATTCTGGTTAATAACGCGGGAATCGCTCCGCGCGTGCGGCTTGACATTCTTGAAACTACCATTGAGAATTATGAGGAAGTAATGACGACCAACTTGCAGGGACCGTTTTTCTTCACGCAGGCTATTGCAAGAAGAATGGCGCATACCAAGCAGACTAACCACGCTTTCGAAGCGACGATCATTTTTGTAACGTCCATTTCAGCGACGGTCGCTTCTGTGAATCGTGGAGAATACTGCGTTTCGAAGGCGGGACTGGCGATGACAAATCTGCTTTTTGCCGTGAGAATGGCCGAATTTAATATCCCCGTTTTCGAAATCCGGCCAGGCATTATATCGACAGATATGACATTCAAAGTCCAGGAAAAATACGATAACCTGTTCCAGAGCGGCATTGCATTACAGCCCCGCTGGGGCACCCCCGACGACGTAGGTAAAGCGGTAGCCTCCTTAACCCGGGGCGATTTCCCCTACTCCACCGGCCAGGTGATCGGTGTGGACGGAGGGATGCTGATTGATAGATTGTGATTGGGCTATTAGCTGTTAGCTATTAGCTTTTAAGTATTGTCTTTGATAATTATTCACAATAGCTAAAGGCTAACTGCTAATAGCTAAAAGCTCCCAAAATGTCCGAACTTCCTACTTCCCGTCCTTCTCTTTTTTCGCAGCTAATGCAAGTGCCGGTTATCGTGGCGGCGCTGGGTTACCTGGTCGATATGTACGACCTGTTTTTATTTAGCGTAGTGCGCGTTCCGAGTTTGAAAGCCTTGAATGTGCCCGATGATCAGTTACTTACCGAAGGAATTACCCTGCTCAATTATCAAATGGCCGGTATGCTGATCGGTGGCGTTTTGTGGGGAGTTATTGCAGATAAAAAAGGCCGCCTTTCGGTACTTTTTGGTTCAATTATCATGTATTCCCTCGCCAATATCGGTAATGGTTTCGTCACCTCGCTCGACCAATATGCAATCCTTCGCTTTATTGCTGGCGTGGGTCTTGCGGGCGAGCTTGGGGCCGGTATTACGTTGGTAACAGAGGTGCTGCCCAAGGAAATACGCGGCTATGGAACTACGCTGGTCGCGACACTTGGCGTAATGGGGGCTATTCTCGCCTATTTTGTCGCAGATATGTTCGCCTGGCGGATCTCCTATTTCGTGGGCGGTGGAATGGGCTTGTTACTGCTGGTGCTGCGGTTCAATGTATTTGAGTCCGGGATGTTCAAGCACGTGAAGGAAAAGGCGGTGGACCGGGGTAATATTATGATGATCCTGACCAACGGAAAGCGATTCGGCAAATATATGATGGCGATCCTGGTTGGGCTGCCGATCTGGTTTGTGGTCGGGATCCTGATCACTTTTTCCCCAGAATTCGGCGCAGCAAAAGGTATTATAGGGATAAATGCAGGAAAAGCGGTAATGATCGCATTTTCGGGACAAGTAGGCGGGGATATTGTGAGTGGGTTATTAAGTCAGTATCTAAAAAGCAGAAAGAAGGTGATCCGGCTTTTTATTCTCCTTTCACTGGCGATGGTAGTAGGGTATCTGTTGATCCCGATGACAGATCTTTTCTCATTTTACCTGCTCTGCGGGCTACTTGGCTTCTGCAATGGATACTGGACTTTGTTTATCACCATCGCAGCCGAGCTTTTCGGGACCAACCTACGCGCAACCGTCGCGACTACGGTACCGAACTTTGTACGCGGCGCCACAATTCCGTTGGCGGCATTGTTCGTCAGCTTCAAACCTGATCTGGGCGTAATCCAAAGTGCGCTGGTAATCGGCGTTGCTACTTCTGCGGTAGCCTTATTAGCCTTGTATTATTTGGAGGAAACATTCACAAAAGACATGGACTTTATCGAGAAAGAATAGTTCCGGCAAATAATTGTCTTACCAATAAATGGCTGTCTGCATCGCGGACGGCCATTTTTTTTAACAGTTATTAACAAACAGACGTGCAACTTTCAGCTCGCACAGACATCATTAGATCAAAAATAAGTCCGCATCATTTAACCACTCAATTACTCATGAAAGATATCAACCATTCATTTACCTAAAATCCCCACTCCTGTACTTTGTTATACATAGTACCCGGTTTAGCCGCACCTTTGTTATGTCCTCAGGGACAAAAAAGAAAATCAAACCAAAAACAACAGCCATAAACATAAATAGCCATGAAAACTTCATTCAAAATTTTCGCATTAGCATTCGCATTCGTAGCAGCTGGTTTCACTGCAAACGCAGAAGACAAAGAAACTAAAAAAACAGCCCTGGGAACAGGTATTTATCCAACCAAAGCAGGTAAGATCAACGTTTTGGTAGACAAGAGCAATGCTGACTGCAACACAGTTTTATTGCTTAAAAATGAAAACGGAGATGTCGTATACCGCGAAACAGTTGGTAAAAATCAACAAAAATTCGGTCGCACCCTGAATCTGGATAGCATGGAAGCTGGTCAATACAAACTGGACGTTATCAGCGGAAAAGACGTTCAATCAAAAACTTTCCAACTATCAGAAGAAAAAGTAGAGCGCATTGTGACAGTGAAATAAGTCTTTTTTCAAGCTTAAAACCAAAAAACATCCCGGGCTCTGAATCCCGGGATGTTTTTTTATATCAAGCTAAATTCTGATTGCTGGCTATTTCTCAGCGCTGAATCCTTCAAATCCTCTGTGATTAGCTTCTTCGTAAAGCCTTTCGTTTGGCAGACTGCGGAAGTAGTCGTAAGTAATGCGTAAACCTTCCTCGCGTGAAACTTTCGGCTCCCAGCCTAATATTTCTCTCGCTTTGGTAATGTCTGGCTGGCGTTGTTTCGGATCATCCTGCGGAAGCGGTTTGTAAACCACTTTTTGATTGGTACCTGTCAGTTTGATAATTTCTTCCGCAAACTGACCGATCGTGATCTCACCAGGGTTACCAATGTTGACTGGAAGCGAGTAGTCGCTCATCAACAGACGATAAATACCTTCAACCAGATCATCCACATAACAGAAAGACCGGGTTTGAGATCCGTCACCAAAAACGGTGATATCCTCGCCGCGCAGAGCCTGGCCGATGAATGCCGGAAGTACGCGTCCGTCATTGAGGCGCATTCTTGGTCCATAGGTATTAAATATCCTTACAATCCGCGTTTCCAGATCATGGTAGCGGTGATATGCCATTGTAATTGCTTCCTGGTAGCGCTTCGCTTCGTCGTAGCAACCGCGCGGGCCGATCGGATTCACGTGGCCCCAGTAATCTTCCGTTTGCGGATGTACTAGCGGGTCACCGTAAACTTCCGAAGTAGAGGCAATAATGAACCGCGCTTTTTTCACACGGGCTAGCCCAAGCAGGTTGTGCGTTCCCATAGCTCCAACTTTCAGCGTCTGGATCGGGATTTTAAGGTAGTCGATCGGGCTGGCGGGAGATGCAAAGTGCATGATATAGTCCAGCTCGCCGGGAATATGCACGTATTTGGTAACATCGTGATGATTGAACTCAAAATTAGGGTTCGGCATCAGATGTTCGATATTGCGCATATCGCCTGTAATCAGGTTATCCATTCCGATCACATACATTCCTTCCTTCAAAAACCGTTCGCAAAGATGTGAGCCTAGAAAACCTGCGGCCCCGGTAATTAATACACGTTTCATTAAGAATGAGCTAAGTTTGATTTAAACAATTGTTGATCAGGCCGGTACCACTTTCTCGCGACCGATGCTGTAATAGGTGTAACCCATTTCACGGATCTGATCCAATTCGTAAAGATTTCTTCCGTCAAAAATTACCCGATTTTTAAGCAACTTACCCATTTTCTCAAATTCAGGTGTACGGAACTGCGGCCATTCCGTGAAGATAGCCAGTGCATCCGCATCATCCAGTGCCGCATAAGGTGTGTGGCAGAACGTAACCTTGTCGCCCAATATCGCTTTCACGTTGTTCATCGCCTCCGGATCGTAAACAGTCACATTTGCGCCAGCTGCTAGGAATGCTTCGATATTCTCCAATGCAGGTGCTTCGCGGATATCGTCGGTATAAGGTTTGAAAGCCAATCCCCACACAGCGATCGTTTTACCTTTCAGGTCTCCGCCGAAATATTCTTCGATCATCGGAAGCAATTTCTTCTTCTGATCATCATTTACATCCATTACTGATTGTAGGATGCGGAAGTCGTAGTTATAGTCTTTGGAAGTCTTGGCCAAAGCCTGAACATCTTTCGGGAAGCAGCTTCCGCCGTAACCGATACCTGCAAAAAGGAAACGCTTGCCGATGCGGCTGTCGGTACCAATACCACGACGGATATCATCTACATTCGCGCCTACTTTTTCGCAAAGGTTAGCGATCTCATTCATGAAGGTAATTTTCATGGCAAGGAAAGAGTTGGCCGCATATTTGGTCATTTCAGCTGAACGTTCGTCCATGAAAATAACCGGATTACCCTGTCTTACCAGAGGAGCGTACAATTTCTCCATTACTTTTTTAGCCTTGCTGGAAGTAGTTCCAACCACAACACGATCAGGCTTCATGAAATCTTCAACCGCCACACCTTCTCTCAAAAATTCAGGATTGGATACAACGTCGAAATCAATTTTCGCATTTTTAGCGATCGCCGCGCTTACTTTCTCAGCTGTTCCCACAGGAACAGTACTTTTATCAACGATCACCGCATATTGTTCCAGAATAGGACCCAGATCGTCGGCTACTTTCAATATATATTTAAGGTCGGCAGAACCGTCTTCGCCCGGAGGAGTTGGTAATGCTAGGAAAATAACCTCAGCTCCTTTGATCCCTTCAACAAGGTCAGTAGTAAAAATCAAACGACCTTCCGCAACGTTACGATCGAAAAGCACATCCAATCCCGGCTCGTAGATCGGGATCTCCCCTCTCTGCAACATCTCAACTTTCCTGACATCAATGTCGACACATGTAACCTGGTTGCCTGTTTCGGCGAAGCAAGTACCTGTAACCAAACCAACATAACCTGTTCCTACAACTGCGATTTTCATAAAATGTGATAATTGTTATATAACCTATACCGTGAGTAATTCTAATTAAGTGCTGGATTGGATTTATTCAAGTACGAACAACGCAACCGGTTGCAAAAGTAATTTTTTTCAATGAATGTTCACCGAACGGGCGCCGATTTGTTCGTATATGGCTAGCGTATTTATCTAATTCTCATTATCATTGATTAATTCAAAGATAATCATCAACAATATGGAGACCAGAGATTCAGAGTTAACACACGCGCAAAGAGAAGAGACCTGCAAGCTCATCCAGGAAACCGTACGCGACTTCGCGGCCACACAGATCCGGCCCAACATCAGGGTGTGGGACGAACAGCAATTTTTCCCACGGGAAATCTTCAACCAATTAGGTGATTTGGGTTTAATGGGAATGCTGGTGCCGGAGGAATATGGCGGCTCGGCACTTGGCTACAAAGAGTATGTTACCGCAATCATCGCATTGTCAAAGGTAGATCCGTCAGTCGGGCTGTCTATGGCTGCGCACAACTCGTTGTGTACCAATCACATTTGCATGTTTGGCAATGAAACTCAAAAACAAACCTACTTACCGAAACTGGCAACCGGTGAGTTTGTGGGTGCGTGGGGATTAACCGAACCAAATACCGGCTCGGATGCCGGCAATATGCGTACAACAGCAGTGAGAAGCGGCGACGGATGGATTATTAACGGTTCTAAAAATTTCATTACCAACGGAAAAACGGGCGACGTTACTGTGCTGATCACAAGAACGGGCGAGCCCGGCGACAAACATGGTGCCACCGCATTCATTATTGAAAAAGGCACGAAAGGCTTCACGGCTGGCCGCAAGGAAGATAAGCTAGGAATGCGTGCCTCCGAGACGGTGGAACTGATCTTTGAAGATTGTCACATTCCTGACAGTCAAAGACTCGGTGAGATTGGTGATGGATTTATACAATCCCTGAAAGTGCTCGACGGAGGGAGAATATCAATCGCCGCATTATCAATCGGAACTGCATTGGGCGCCTACGAAGCTGCGCTGGCCTATTCAAAAGAGCGAAAACAATTTGGCAAGTCAATATCTGATTTTCAAGCTATTGCATTCAAGCTCGCGGATATGTATACGGATATTCAGGCTTCTACTTTACTTACATTTCACGCGGGTGATTTAAAAGATGCAGGGCAAAAAGTGACGCTACCGAGTGCTGTCGCTAAATACCATGCTTCCGAAACGGCGGTTCGGGTTGCTAATGAAGCGGTACAGATATTTGGCGGCTATGGATATGTAAAGGATTATCCGGCGGAGAAATTCTACCGCGACAGCAAGCTTTGCACAATAGGTGAAGGAACCAGTGAAATTCAGAAAATGGTAATATCAAAAGAAATATTAAAAGATTAACAACCTGAAACCACCCATCCTCTCAGGTAACCGGCAGGCAACTTTCTCGGGCATTGATACAAGAACCGTTGCAACCCTATCCCGGAATGGCTATTTTCGCATTGAACCTAATCTGACGTGTTATGACGACTTCTCTGATTGTATTGCTGGTGCTCGTGGTTTTAACGGTCCTGATGACCGTCAAGGTAGTCCCGCAACAGACCGCCTATATACTTGAACGATTGGGCAAATTTGATGCAGTACTTCAGCCGGGAATCAATTTCATTATCCCTTTCTTCGACCGGATCGCGTACAAATACACGTTAAAGGAAACCGCAATAGACATTCCGGAGCAGATCTGTATCACAAGGGACAATGTGCAGGTACGGATGGACGGTGTCATTTTTATTCAGGTGATTGATCCTAAAAAAGCGGCTTACGGTATTGCAGATCACTCTTTTGCAGTGATCCAGCTGGCGCAGACCACCATGCGGAGCGAAATAGGAAAACTGGATCTGGACAAAACATTTGAAGAACGTATGACGATCAACCGGGCGGTTGTAGAATCCATCGACGAAGCTGCTATTGGCTGGGGTGTAAAAGTTTTAAGATATGAGATCAAAAATATTACGCCGCCACAAAGCGTTTTGAACGCCATGGAAAAACAAATGCAGGCGGAACGTGAGCGGAGGGCTGTGATCCTGCAATCGGATGGTGAAAAGCAGGCTGCGGTGAATGTGGCGGAAGGCCAGAAACAGAAAGCAGTTTTAGAATCGGAAGGTTTGCGATTACGGCAGATTAATGAAGCGGAAGGAGAAGCTGCCGCACTTCGGTCGGTAGCCGAGGCTACTGCTGAAAGTATCAGGCTTGTGGCAAATGCTATTAATACGCCGGGCGGTCTCGAAGCTGTTCAGTTGAAGGTTGCTGACAATTACGTGGAGCAGTTTGGCAAACTGGCCAAAGCAGGAAATACGCTGATATTGCCGGCTAATTTAGGAGATATCAGTTCCCTGATCGCCACCGCGCTGACTGTTGTTAAATCATCAGAACCGAAAAAATAGTATGGACTTATCGTTGCCACAAATATGGCTTATCGTCGGACTGATTATGCTCCTGGCGGAACTGGTAAGTGTTTTACTGGTATTCGTATTCTTTGCGATCGGAGCTTTGCTGACTTCGTTACTAACCGTGATAGGCATATTGCCCACCACCGAAAGTCAGATCCTCGCATTCTCAGCAATCTCGCTGGTTTCGTTGTTGGTACTCCGCAAACACGCCCGAAAATTGCTTGATCGTACCGGCAACTCGGGTTATACGGAGTTTGTGGGAGAAACAGCGATGGTGATCAAGGATATACCCAACGACGGAGAAGGAAAAATTTACTACCGCGGCGCAGAATGGAAGGCGCTGGCTAATAACCACAGTTCCATTCCGGCCGGAAGTAAGGTAGTAATCAAAAAGACAGAGGGTATTGTTTTGATTGTTGAAGAATCGTGAGCTGTTAGCTATTAGCTGTTAGCCGTTAGCTATTAGCTATTAGTTTTCGCTAAAGGCTAACAGCTAAACGCTAACAGCTAAACAACAGCCAACTCACTTCTTCAAAGCCTCCTCAACCGCATTTCCTACATTCCCGCTACCAGGCAGAATATGCAGCAATGCAGCGATCGTAGGCGCGATGTCCGAAACATAGGTGCGTTTTAGCGTCTCCCCTTTATTTACACCCCAGCCAAAAAGTACGAATGGAACCTGCGTGTCGTAATTGTACGGTGTTCCGTGAGAGGTACCGGTGAATGTCCCATAAAACCAGCCCGGCAGTGCCAGTATCTGAATATCCCCGCTGCGCTTTGCATTCACATTATTCTTATACAGTTCTAGCTGGTACGTATTCAGCGGCGCTTTGCCCATATCCGTCAGGTCGATCACATCGGCGATCCCGGGAACGGTCAATGCAGCTTCCCGCACAACCTGCGCTACAGAAGCAACTGTCAGCTTTTTAGTTTTTAACAATTTATGATCCAGGTACAACTGGTTGTTAGCTGTACTTACAATGTATTTTTCTTTTCCAAAAGCTTCATTTAAAGCCTCCGTTACGGTCTTTGTCAGCACTTTCCTGTCCACTAATCCTGATGGTAACTTATGCTCGGCCGCAAAACCGGGTACATCCACAACGCCGTGATCGGCTGTCAGAAATACGGTATACTGGCCTTTGCCCACATATCCGTCCAGGAAATTGAACAGATCGGCCAGCTCGCGGTCGAGGCGGAGGTAATCATCCTGCTGCTCAACTGAATTGGGCCCTACCCTGTGCCCGATCTTGTCAGGAGAAGAAAAACTGATCGCCAGAAAATCCGTTTCGGCGCCTTTTCCAAGTTTTTCACCCTTAACAGCCTCAATCGCCATCTCTTTGGTGATCGTATTGCCCCACGGCGTATCGGTTACCACGCCAAATGCGTCCCCGGCCAAACCCGCCAGATCGTAAGGAAAAACAGGTTTTTGGGAGCCGGGCAACTTACCTTCCCAGGCTACATCGTCCGGAGAACTTTGTCCGTAACTATCAGCAGATAATAGCAGGTCCCACCCTTTTTTCAGGTATTCAGAAGGCATTTTCTTCGCATTGTAATCCTTTGCCCACTGCGGCAGATCATCCATATAAAAGGTACTGCTCACCCAGTTACCTGTTTTAGAGTCAAACCAGTAAGCCGCATTCGCCGTGTGCCCGGCAGGCAATATCGACCCTCTGTCTTTAATCGCAACACCAACCGTTTTCGAGCGGAAGTTGGTTGCAATGCGCAATTGGTCGGTAATAGTACTGGTTAAAAGATTTTTAGGGGACATTTTCCCAACACTGCCAGTGGCGCTGCCAACCGTTTTGACAGTACTATCTTCTACACAATAAACCTCCTGTTTTGCAATAGGATCATACCATTCATTGCCGACGACACCATTGATCGCAGGCACTGAGCCGGTATACACCGAAGCGTGACCCGCAGCGGTAACAGTCAGCGCGTAGGGGTAGTGATTATTTCTGCAATTAAAACCCTCATTCAACATTCGCTTGAATCCACCTTCGGTATAGGAATCATAATACCGGTACAGGTAATCGTAGCGCATTTGATCCACTACAATCCCAACAACCAATTTGGGGCGGGCGATGGTACTTGGTTTAGTTACCGCTTTCTTCGCAGTTTGCGCATTCGCCGCAAAGGCTACCAGCAGGCACAGGATAATTTTTTTCACTCTTAAAGGATTTAGATTAAAATGGTATTCAAAAGAACTTCTTCAATGCTATTCTACTTTTTTAAAGCTTCCTCAACCGGGTTACCCACGTTTCCGCTTGGCGGCAGAATGTGCAGCAATGCCGCGATCGTAGGTGCAATATCGGCAATAGTGGTCCTGCGCAGCGTTTCGCCCTTATTTACACCCCAACCATAAAGCAAAAATGGTACATGCGTATCGTAATTATAGGGTGTACCGTGGTCGGTGCCGGTGGCGAAAGTGGAGGCAAACCAGCCTGGCTGCATGATCAGCTGCAAGTCCCCGCTCCTTCTTGCATTAATATTGTTTTTGTATAATTCCAGTTGATACGTATTCAAGGGAGCTCTTCCAATATCAGTCAGGTTGATCACGTCCGCCACTCCGTGCACGGCCAGCACAGCTTCTCGAATCACCGGAAAAGCATCCGCAACTGTGACCTTTTTCTCTTTCATCACCTTGTTATCAAAATAGATCTGATAATTCTCAAATCCCGATATGTACTCTGCCTCGCCGAATGCATCATTCAGGGATTTTACAATTGCGCGGGTTAGAATAGTCCCGGTCATCGTTCCGGCGGGCAATTTGTGATCCTGCCAAAAACCTGGAACATCGGCGGCTCCGTGGTCTGCCGTCAGGAAAACGGTATAATTCCCCTTTCCAGCCCAGCTGTCAAGGAATTGGAAGAAATCGGCAAACTCCTGATCCATTTTAATGTAATTATCCTCCTGCTCCACTGAATTTGGACCAAAAGTGTGACCAATGCGATCAGGGGAAGAAAAGCTGACAGCCAGAAAATCAGTATCTGCTCCTTTTCCAAGATTCTCCCCTTTAATCGCCGCTATCGCCATTTCCTTGGTCAATGTATTTCCCCAGGGCGAAGTGATCACCGGGCCGAATGCATCACCCGCGTTGCCCACCAGATCGTGGGGAAACACGGTTTTATCATTGGTACTAAGCTTACCTTCCCAAATCGCATCATCTTTGCTGCTTTGTGTATATTGGTCAATCGGGAACATGGTAGTCCAGCCTTTTCCAGCATATTCGGCAGGCTTTTTGAGGTTGTTATAATCAGTTACCCACTTTGGAAGCGATTCCATATAATAGGTACTTGTCACGAAATTCCCTGTTTTTGAATCAAACCAATAGGCACCACTCGCTGCGTGACCAGCCGGTAATATCGACGCCCGGTCTTTAATAGCGACACCGATCGTTTTGGAGCGGAAATTGGTCGCGATCCGCAGCTGGTCGGTTACTGTGCTCACGAGCAAATTGCGCGGCGACATTTTTCCAACGGTAACATTACTGCTCCCAACCGTAGCTACTGTATTGTCTTCGGTACAATACACTCCCTTTTTCAGAGCCTTATCATACCATTCATTTCCGATAATCCCGTTGATCGCCGGCAGCGAACCTGTGTACACAGCCGAGTGCCCCGCCGCAGTGACGGTCAGCGCATATTGGTAGTGGTTATTGCGACAGTTGAAACCATCGTTCATCAGCCTTTTCAAACCGCCTTCCTTGTATTTATCATAATAGCGGTACAAATAATCGTAGCGCATCTGGTCCACCATAATACCCACAACGAGCTTCGGGCGGGCAAGTTTCGCGGACGGTGCAGGAGTTTTTGTTTTGGCCTGGCTATGCGCCGGCATATTGGATATCCCCGCAAATAAAAGCGCGAGAACGACGGACTGAATACATTTCATGAGCAATTCCTTTCGGTACTGAGAGTTTTAAGAAGATTTGGCAAAGTTAGAAATGTAAGCCTTGTAAAGCAGAAAAACCGGCGCAATTTGCAACCGGCTTTTCTGATCAGTTTTTTACAACATTCTATTTTTTCTCACTTCCTCCCAGCTGGGCCGGCGCACCTGTGGCAGGCGCTCCTTTTTTCGACTTTTCAAAATCACCAGCCTTGATGATCACAAGCTTATTATAGTCAATATGCTTGTTAAATGCCGACTTGATCTGCTCCGGCGTCAGTTCGGCGATTTTTTTCTCAAAATCAGCGTCCCACTGCATCGTCCGGTTCAGGTACAAATTGTTGGTCAGCGTATTGGCCAGCGACGCATCCTGCGACCTCGCCACCTGACGCGACTGCAGATAACCCGACTTTGCGGCCTTCAATTCCTCCGCTGTAAAACCGTCTTTCAAAGCTTTCTCGATCTCTTCCTTGAAAGCAGCTTCGAGTTTTTGAGCGTTTTCGGGTGCATAAATCGCATACGACATGAAAGTACCGCTCTTGTCCAGCGAGCTCGCAGAGAATTGCGAACCGACGCCGTAGCTCAGTCCGTCTTTTTGCCTGATCCGCGTTGCAAGCCGGGAGTTGAGAAAGCCGCCGCCCAGCATATAGTTACCCATGATTAGCGCGGGATAATCCGGATCCGTATCCTGCAAAGGCATTCCCATTCCGGCTACAAACATTGCATTCGCCTTATCGGGTGTTTCCAATGCTTTGTTTTCTGCTTTTACAACCTGGTAAGGAGAGGCGATGCGCGTAAACGGTTTCGCGCTTTTCCAGTTACCAAACTCCGCATTAATGATCTTCTCCGCGGCCGCTTTGTCAAAATCACCCACGATCGTTGCCGATGCATTATTCGCACCGTAAAAATCTTTATGAAATGCCTTGATCTGGTCGATTGTAGTCGATTTAATGCTCTCCACATCTTCATCAAAAGTACCTACATAGCGAATGTCGCTTTTCGGGTAAGGATTCGTGATCCTCCGGTATTGATTGAATGCAATCATCTGCGGCTCGCTGCGCTGGGATTCAATACCCGCCAGTTCTTCCTGTTTCAGTTTTTCAAATTCATTTTCATCGAATGCAGGTGTTTTCAAAACTTCCGCTACCAGTTTCAAAACAGCCGGCAGGTTTTCTTTTGTGGTTTCAATGTTCGCACCAGCCTGATTATTTGCACCGAAGAAACTAACTCTCGCTTTCAGCTTGTCGAATTCGTCTTTGATCTGCTGGCGTGTTTTCGTTTTGGTACCTTTATCAAGCATAGAGCCGGTCAGATCCGAGATCGCTGCTTTGTTCATCAGGCTTTTTTCGTCTCCGTAACGCAGCGTAATGCGGGCAGCAACTACATTTCCCCTTGTTGTCTTGGGTAAAAACGCAGTTTCAATCGTATTCGCCTTTTCGGTTCTCGCAGTCCTCGTTTCTACATTCGCTGGCGAAGGATCAAATGCCTCTCCCTCCGCTACTACGGCCTCTCCTTTGTAATTTTTCACCAATTCCTGCACATTAGGTGCCTCAGGAATTTCAGCTCTCACCGGTTTCGCGTCGGGCATAAATGTTCCCAGCGTCCGGTTTGAAGGTTTGAAATAATGCTGACCTACTTTAAAAACATCTTCGGGAGTTACCTTCCGGATATTGTCCCGGAAAATAAAAGCCAGCCGCCAGTCACCCGTCGCAATCGATTCGCTGATACTCAATCCTACCCGCTCTGAATTCCTAAATTCCAGGTCCCAGTTTTTCAGAATAGTCGTTTTGGCGCGCTCTACATCCTCGGCGGAAGGTTTCAGGATCGCAGCAGAATCGAGTGTTGCAACCAATGCCTGTTTTGCTTCGTCCAGAGATTTTTCCTTCAATATTTCCGCCCCGAAAAGCACGAAACCCGGATCGTAGAGCTGGAAGCTGTAACCAAACTGGGAAGAAGCCTTTTTGCTTTCAACCAGGTTTTTGTACAATCTTCCGTTCGGCTCGGTGGTGAGCAGCTCCGTAAGTACTTCCATCGCAGGATAATCTGCATGTGAGCCGGGCATAATATGGTAAAGCGCCATCAAAAACTGCACGTCGCCGGTACGTTTCAGCTCCACAAACCGCTCACCGTCCTGAATAGGCTCCGCCGTGTAGGATTTTGGCAGTACGCGCGTTGGTTTAGGTATTTTACCAAAATACTCATTGACCATCGCAATCGTCTTCGCTTCATCTACCTTACCTGCCACAGTTACCACTGCGTTGTCGGGCTGGTAATATTTTTTATAAAATGCCTGTAAATTTTCTATCGGCACGCGCTCAATGTCTGAACGGTTTCCGATTGTAGATTTCCCATAGTTGTGCCACAGGTAAGCCCCGGAGATCACACGCTCCATCAACACATCAAAAGGACTGTTTTCTCCCGATTCAAATTCATTCCTGACTACACTAAATTCACTGTCAAGGTCTTTTTTCGCTATAAAAGAATTCACCATTCTGTCGGATTCCAGGTCCAGCGCCCATTTCAGGTTTTCTTCGCTGGCTGAAAAAGTCTCAAAATAGTTGGTGCGGTCGTACCAGGTCGTACCGTTGGGGCGGGCGCCGTGCTCGGTCAGTTCCTGGGGGATATTGGGGTGCTTGGGAGAACCTTTAAATACAAGGTGTTCCAGTAAATGCGCCATTCCCGTTTCACCATAACCCTCGTGCCGGGAGCCTACCAGATACGTAACGTTCACCGTGATCGTCGCCTTGGAAGGATCGGGAAACATCAGCACTTTCAGGCCGTTTTCCAGGTTGTATTCGGTGATACCCTCCACCGAAGTGACCTTGGTAACCCCCTTCGGCAGCGTTTGTGCGAGCGCCGGAACCGCCAATAGTGCAGCCAGCATCACACTGACCATCTTTCTTTTAGAATTCATGACCATATCAGAATGAATTGGATTAGATTTACAATGCTTGAAAATACTTCAGAATATATCGCGAAACAATGGGTTTTGGATAAATGGTACGAGCAGGCATTTGCAACATTTTGCAAACCTTTATGAGTATATGTTTTAAAATCAGTTTAAAGAATAATGACGTTCAATAAAATCCTCAGTTTCCTTTTACTTGCTATTTCTGCCGCAGTTTTAAACGGCTGTTCAAGTGGTATCCCTATTTCCTCAAATACCAAATATCCGATTGAAGTATTGTATGAAAACCAGCCGGTGGAGCGGCCCTACTCAGAAATAGGTGTGGTGGAAATAACCAGCGAAGATACGCTCACCGACCGCCAGACGCAGGACCGGAGAATGATGTACCGCGGAAACGACGCCAAAACGAAAGAGCTGCTCACGGCAAGACTGGTTATCAAAGCACAGAAAATAGGCGCCGATGCACTGATCAATGTGACCTACAAGTATTATACAAGTGTTAAAAAAGAGGGATATATTCTGAGCGGGCTGGCAGTAAGGTACCGGGGAGAATGAGGCATTAACGCGAAGAACTCTTCTCCGAAATCATCTTTTTGGCAGTAGTATCCTGGCGCGAAGAATCCGCCGGAATCACGTATGGAATGGTTACCGAAGGTTTTGTTATCGGATTGAATCGGTTGAAGCTGCGTGTAAATTGCATACTTACCCCGCCCGTCGTCACCGTATTATTAAGCGAAAGCGGATTCTGGACATTCCGGTTATAAGCTTTCACTCTCACCGATCCCCGGCTGTTCAGCCAATATTCCAGCGTCCATTCCCCCAATAAACTAACCGCATCGTACGCGGTAGCGCCCGTTTGATTTTGTGCTCCGGAAGTAAAACGCCCGTCTCGCGTAACCCTGAACCGGTCATTCAAAAAACGGTAAGAAAAGCGCAATTGCAGGTTATTCAATGCATTCTGGTCCAGCGACAAACCCGAAACACCTACTTCCAGGTTCTCATTAATCCCCGAAGCCCACCGGCTGATCTGGTTCGAAACGAGCTCGCTGATACTGCTGCCCAGGAAATTCTGGCTGCCAACCGTCGCAAGGCTGGTTTCCGGCAAAAGCTGATTTACTACGAGCAAACTACTGACCTGCCGGCTCAATTCCTGCTCGTCGGATTTCAGTTTGTTCTGAAATGCTTCAAGCTGCCCGCGATAGGTATTTAAAGACGGGTTATCCAGTATTTTGAGATCATACCGGATCAGAGGCGACATCAATCTTTCCGACAAACCGATCGTCACTTCCACCGGATATCGCCTCGAAAGTGCATCATTGGTGGTGGTTAAAGTGCTGGTATTCGGCAAAACGCCCGCAAGAGAAACGAGCTGCGTATAACCCGCTTTCACATCCAGAATCGCCCCATAAGGATCGCCGGACCACACAATGCGGCTGCCCGGCTTAATACTGAATTTCTTATTGATCACATTCTGCAATGTGAAATTGTATTCGCCACGCTCGATCTCGTACGTGCCCGCCATTGTAAAATCTCCCTGGGTATCAATGTTCAGGCTCAGTCTGCCGGATCCATTCCCCCTTAAAATGTCGCCCGTTTGCCTGTCGAAAATGATCTCGCAGGTCGCATCAGGTGTGAGATTGAAATTGAAGTCCATCTTAATACCACCCGCGACCTGGCTGCGGCTCAGCGAATCGGAACTGCTGGTAGCTGAACTGTCTGCGGCCGGTAACTTACTTACAAACTGAATATAATCCTGCGTCGCAACCTCGGTTGCCCCATCGAGCGGAATATAGATCTTCGTGCCTTTGTTACTGCTTACGTTCGCCTCGATATTCAGGTTATTAATAGGTCCAAAAACCGCGACGGGGCCGGTTACATAAGCTGTGCCGTAAAAAATGCTGTTGTCTTTTGCGTTCGTATTCAAGATTTTAAAATTCCGCAGATCGGCGTTGAAGCCCAGCGAGAAATATTTAAAGCTATCGTGAAACACCCCGCCGCGAACAGAAGCTGTATTACCGTCGCCGTCGGTCACTGTGATATTATTCACGGTAATTTCACTTTCTGTAAAATTGATCTTGTCATTAAACTGGAATACAGACTGTAAATAGTCAAATTTCATCCGTCCCTGCTCCACCATCAGCGAGCCTTCCAGTACCGGCGCATCGACCTTGCCTTTAATGGTCACAGTCCCCTGAGCGCTGCCGCCAATATCAGATACCAGTCCCTCGGCAAACGGTTCGAGCGCTTTGAAATCGATGTGATTAAAGATCGCTTTCAGGTTAAGCGTATTCTCATCCAGTTTTGGCCGGTAGGAGCCGATCAGGTTGAATACCCGCCGCGCATTTTTGCTGAGTTGCGCATCGATTTGCAGTTCGCTGGTAATCTGGTCCCAGTCCCCGGTACCCGACAAATTACCGAATTCGTATTGCGAGTAACCCAGACTTTCCACATTGAAACTTGCATCCAGGATCACACTATTGTAAACATCTTTGATCCTGGCAGAACCGTCCATAATACCTGCCAGTTTTGTAGTTAAGACTTCGTTCAGACTATTCAAACGAAAGTTCTTAATATCCAGCAACATACTCTTTTCCGGATTTTCCGAAGCTGTGCCACTGACGAAAATGCGCTGTTTCCCGCTCACCAACCCAACATTAGACAAAGAAACCTCTCTTCCCGCGATGGATATCAGGCTTTGCGAAGGCACAGCCCATTCTTCATCCAGCAGGCTCAGTTTAGAATCTTTGAAACTAATATCAAAACCCGCTGCCAGAAAGCGGATCTCCCCGGCCAGATTAGCCTTATTCGTACTTTTTACCTGATGTACTGCACCATTGAAATCAATATGATCTTCGTCCCAGGTTCCTTCCATTTCAAGCTTTTCGGTCGGGACCAGTACGCTCATTTGCTGCTGGCCGGAAGTGACCAGGATGGAAGCGAGTACCTCTGCATTGTTTACAAATTTGGAGGTAGTAACGTCCAGTTCTGAGTTTACAAACTGGTTTGTACCATATCGTAGCGTGTCAGAAGCTGCATTGAGGGTTAGAATTGCTGTATTATCCATTCTGAAAATACCTTCGGCGCGTGCTCCGGGAGATACATAAATATCCGGGTTCAGGAATGCGAGAAATCGGGAGAGGTTTCTGGTTTCAATATCATATTCGATCTGATAGCGGTCCTGAACCGACTGAACAGGCTTTCTCGCATAATACTGCGTCCGGTTTGCTTCGGTTTCAAAAAAGTAAAGCTTATATTCATCCATTAAGCGCACCAGATCTTTCCACGATTGCGTAGGCATAAAATCTCCCTGTGCCTTGGCGGAAAGAAACTCGCTTTCCAGTTTCAAAATCCGGTTCTGATCGTTCTTCCGTGATGAAAAAGTGAGCGTATCAATGACAAGATTCCGATCCTGATTTGTCATTAACATATAGGTATTCAACAACTTAGCTTCGCCAGTCAGCTCATCTACCGTATTTCCGGAAACATTTACATTAAGCTGCGTCCGCAATGTGATCGGATCAGCTGTAAAACCAAGTGCTGACAGATTTGCTTTTTCAATAACTCCCTGAACATCAAAAGAATTTTGCGCCTTCGAGAGATCGAATTCGCCTTCCAGGTTTAACACGAGGTTGGTATCTTTCGTACTTACAAGGCCATTGAAATACTGATTTTGAAGATTTCCCTTTAATCGGATATTCTTATAATCATAATTGCGAAAACCTACCCTGCCTACCAGCGCATTCATATCCGTAGAAGCGAACTGCAATTCCAGTCCTTTCCCAAAAACTTTACCCTCAAAATCAAGCTGTTGCCACGTTTCTTCCTGATCCAGTAACTTACCCAATTCGAAACGGCGCGTCTTTACCTCCCCTGAATAGGTAGTTGATTGGGCATCGGCAATATGAAAAACGAGGTCGCCCGCTATTTCACCCATCTCGGAAGATGCATTGGCAGCTACCGTAAAATCTTCCAGAGTTCCTTTAAAACTTCCGTCCAGCAGCGTCGACCCGAATTTTTGCAGCGTAGCATGCATATCCCACTCGGGGTAATACTGAACAATGTCTGCCGGCTCAATCTTCGAAGCGGAAAGCTTGATATCCATCTGAACACCTTCGATCGTAGGCAAGCCCTTAAAACCCAGACTTCCCGCCAGCCGGCTTCCATTCCCAAACCGGAGATCCGTATTTGTCACTACAAAATCATCGACCTTCCCATTAAAATCCCCCGAGATCTGCCACGTTTCATTCAGCGCATCGACATAACTTGAAAACAGCCCGAGATCACGCGAATCTACGTGGCTGCCGACCAAATGCCCCTTCATCCTCACCTTATGGTTAAAATCTCCCAGCTCACCCGAACGGTTGTAGAAGAATATGACCTCGTCTTTCAACCGGGAATTACCAATGCGCGCGTCCAGTTCTTTCAGCTCCATTTTCTTTTGGCAAAACAAAAAACGCGTATCCAGATCGTGCATTTGCAGGCCGGTTTGCACATCGATCGTTTTCATATTTTTGGCGACAAAAGAAATGGTATCTCCCTGCACCAGAAAGTTTTTCAGGTCGCCGTAAAGGTGATTGAGTTTGAAGTGTGAGTAATCAAATACGCGCTTGCCCTTGTATCTGGGCTGGCGCGGATCGTCGTAAGTGAACGTTCCGTCGATCACTTTCGACCTGCCTATGATGAAAGGAATGTTGTTTTCAGGTGCATTTGCCGGCCGGCGGACTTTCGGCGCAGTGAGCTCATTGATCCGCTCAATAAAGCCGTCAATATTCAGGTAACCCGATTCAGGAACGATCGCAAGCCGAACTTTGGGCTGGAATACATTTACCTCATCCAGGTAGATCTCTTTGGAAGAATTATTAATGATATAATCAAGATCAAGATTGACGTCAATGCGACCGACATCGATCATATCCTGATCGCTGGTGTCCTTTACAGAAACTCCTTCCAGCGACACTACGTCAAACCACTTGATATTAACTTTCTGAATAGTAATGGGATAGCCAAGCTTTTCTGAAACCCTGTCGGCGGCAGTCTGCACAGCCCAGGTCTGCACGGAGGGGAGTTGGAGCGCAATGGTCATGATACCGAGCGCAAGCAGCGCGAAGATCATCACCACAATCAAACCATTGCCGAACGCCCTGAGGAATTTAAACATATATGACAGCTTCGCAGGCGATACTGCTTATCTTGTTGTTAATGCTTAATTTTGTGAATAATTCAATAGTTTATGAATATCCTCGCCATCGAATCTTCGTGTGACGAAACCTCCGCAGCCGTAATCACTAACGGGGAAATCCGCTCCAATGTTGTTGCTACGCAGCTCATTCACACCCTTTACGGTGGAGTAGTGCCTGAATTGGCTTCGCGCGCGCACCAGCAACATATTCTACCAGTGGTAGATAAAGCACTGAATGATGCAAAAGTAACAAAAAAAGGCCTGGATGCTATTGCTTTTACACGCGGGCCAGGCTTATTGGGCGCGCTGCTGGTGGGTACTTCCTTCGCCAAATCAATGGCGCTGGGGCTTGGCATTCCGCTTATCGAGGTCAACCACATGCAGGCACACGTGCTCGCGCATTTCATAGATGATCCCAAACCAGCTTTCCCATTTTTGTGCCTTACCGTAAGTGGCGGGCATACGCAAATCGTCAAAGTATCCTCGCCGCTCGAAATGGAAATCATCGGCGAAACGCGTGATGACGCGGTTGGAGAAGCTTTTGATAAAACTGCCAAACTGCTCGACCTGCCCTACCCCGGAGGCCCGCTAATTGATAAATACGCTGCTGAGGGGAATCCCGACGCGTATGCATTCCCGCTTCCTGAAATGCCTGGACTTGATTTTTCATTCAGTGGTATTAAAACCTCGTTTATGTACTTCCTGCAAAAACAGGTTCGTGAGAATCCAGCATTCGTTAGCGAAAATCTGCCGGATATCTGCGCCAGCATTCAGTTTACACTGGTTAATATTTTGCTAAAAAAAATCAAAAAAGCAGCCAGGGAAACGGGGATCAAAGAAATTGCGATAGCCGGTGGTGTTTCTGCCAATTCTGGTTTGCGTAAATCTTTACTTGAACTTGGGCAAACCTTGAAATGGAACGTGTACATTCCCGCATTTGAATACTGCACCGACAATGCAGCGATGATCGCTATTGCTGCGCATTACAAATATTTGGAAAGTGATTTCTGTGACCAGACCGTCAGTCCGCTGGCAAGAATGGATTTTTGAACCAATAACAATCAGTACTGATCAATATTTATGCAACTCTCCGAAATCTGGATTTATCCAATAAAATCACTGGGCGGAATCAGGCTCAGCGAAGCGCAAATGGAAGAAAGAGGTTTGCAATATGACCGCCGCTGGATGTTGATCGACGAAAATAACAAGTTTGTTACCCAGCGATTCTTACCAGTTATGGCGCTGATAGAAGTGGCGCTGCATGCAGATACCCTTCAAATCTGGCACCGGGATGAACCTGAGGATATATTAACAGTACCATTTGAACCGGTAACCGCACAAAAGCGGGAAGTAACTATTTGGGACGATGTGGTGGAGGCCCTTACGGTTTCCGAAGAAGCAGATTCCTGGTTAAGTGCCCGCCTCGGACTTTCAGTTCAGTTAGTAAAAATGCCGGAAAGTACAGAACGGAAGGCCGATCCCAAATATGCAAAAAACGGCGAGATCGTGAGCTTTGCAGACGGATATCCTTGCCTGATCATTTCAGAAGCCTCGCTGGAAGATCTCAACTCCCGTCTTGATAACAAGATCACAATGAGGCGCTTCCGGCCAAACTTTGTAATCTCCGGAACCGCGCCTTTTGAAGAAGATACCTGGAAACAGATCGATATTGGCGCTGCAAGCTTTGACATCGTAAAACCGTGCGCCCGCTGCGTACTTACAACCATCGACCCTGAAACTTCCGAAAAGGGCCCTGAGCCACTCAAAACGCTGGCTGGCTACCGGAAGATCAACAACAAGATCCTTTTTGGCCAAAATCTGGTCGCTACTTCGCTGGGTAAGCTTCGTGAAGGAGATATTGTTACGGTCAGGGCATAAAAAAAGCGCCTCTTCGGCGCTCTTCTCAATATCAGGTGTGGAAATTTAAGCTTCTGTTTCGCTCGCTCCGTTGGTCTGAAAAGGACTTTTCATAATACCTCTTTCTGAATTCCGGACAAAGTTGATAATCTCGTCGCGCTCGTTTGATGGTGGAAGTTCCAATTCTATTTTTTGCAAAGCCTCCGCATTGTTGAACCCGCGCATAAATATGTAGCGGTAAATATTCTGGATCTCGACAATCTTGTCATTGCTATACCCTCTGCGGCGAAGACCTACCGAGTTTATACCCGCATAAGAAATAGGCTCGCGTGCTGCCTTCGTAAATGGAGGCACATCCTTGCGAACCAGCGATGCGCCCGACACAAATGAGTGAATGCCTATTTTAACAAACTGATGAACAGCACTTAATGCACTTACAATAGCCCAGTCGCCAACGTGTACGTGACCCGCCATTTGTACATTATTCCCAACGATACAATTGTTTCCAATCCGGCAATCGTGGGCGATGTGCGCGTAGGCCATAATCAGACAATCGGACCCAACTACGGTTTTCCAGTGTTCTTCCGTACCGCGGCTGATCGTCGCATATTCCCTGATTGTGGTATTGTCACCAATTACGGTAAGTGTGTATTCGTTGTTGTATTTCAGGTCCTGTGGCGTTGCGGAGATCACCGCGCCCGGGTAAATACGGCAATTTTTACCGATCCTGGCGCCAGAGTTGATTACAGCGTGTGAGCCGATCCAAGTCCCTTCACCAATCTCAACATCTGAGTGGATCATGGCAAAAGGTTCGATCTCGACATTTTGAGCGACTTTCGCGTCAGAATGAATATATGCTAAGGTGGTTGGTGTCATTTTTTCTTTACCAGGCTTGCTATCATATCAGCTTCACATACCAGTTGGCCCGCGACATATCCACGGCCACTCATTTTTACGATACCTCTTTTCATCGGAGAAGTAAACTCACATTTAAAAATAACGGTATCTCCGGGAAAAACATTACGGCGGAAGCGGCAGGCATCAATGCCTATCAGATAAGGCCAGTAATTATCAGGGTCGGGAACACTAGTCAATACAAGGATCCCGCCCGTTTGCGCCATTGCTTCCAGCTGTAAAACGCCCGGCATTACCGGGTTTCCTGGAAAGTGGCCCAGAAAAAATTGCTCGTTGATTGTCACATTTTTCACACCTACCACACTGTTTTCGTCCAATGCAATGATCTTGTCGATCATCTGGAAAGGATATCTGTGCGCCAGCAGGTTACCGATCTGGTTAATATCAAAAACCGGTGCTTTATTCGGGTCGTATTGTGGAATATCTCCTTTGCCCGATTTGATCAGTTTCTTGATCTTTTTGGCAAGTGCCACGTTCGCTGCATGTCCGGGACGCGCCGCGAGGATCTGTGCCTTAATAGGCCGGCCAACCAAAGCAAGGTCGCCGATCAGATCCAGCAGTTTGTGCCGGGCCATTTCGTTGGGATAATGCAGATCTACATTGTTCAGTATCCCTTTCGATTTGTTAACACTCACTTTTGGCTTGTTCAAAAGCTGTGACAAATGATCGAGCTCGCCGTCCTGGACTTCGCGGTCCACTATCACAATCGCATTGGTCAGGTCGCCGCCTTTGATCAGGTTCTGACGGTACAACGCTTCGAGCTCGTGCAAAAACACAAACGTGCGACATTCTGCGATATCGTCTTTAAATAAAGTAATATCATTCAAAGAAGCATGCTGGCTGCTGATCACAGTCGAATTGTAATCAACCATCACCGTCAACCTATAATCCGAAAGCGGCAATGCAGCCAGCTCGGTATCGTTTTCTTTATTAATGTAATGGACGTATTCCGGTACTTCGAAATAATTGCGATACGCGTTTTGTTCTTCAATTCCCGCATCTAGCAGCGCATCTACAAACTTGATCGAGCTGCCGTCCATAATCGGAGGCTCAGGGCCGTCAAGCTGGATCAGTACGTTGTCAATCTGTAACCCCACCAATGCAGCGAGCGTGTGCTCCACTGTATGGATACGGGCTCCGTTTTGCTCAATAGTGGTTCCCCGGGAGAGATCTACCACATTGTCAACATCGGCATCTACAATAGGCTGATCCGGTAAATCGATGCGCTGGAACTTGTATCCGTGGTTAGCTGCTGCGGGGACGAAGGTCATCGTCGCAATTACACCTGTATGTAAACCCACTCCAGTTACGGATACTGATCTGGAAATGGTTTGTTGTTTTTCGTTCATTATTAATTCCTTTTCTGCATAAAGGCTTGTTGGGTATCTTTAGTGATTTTACTACTGAAAATCAGACGTTTCCTGTTTCCTTTCAAGATCTTTCAGCCGCTCTTCCATTTCCGGCAGCCTTCTTACCAGCGCCATGGACCTTAAATGTTCGTTCAAATCACGTGCCGGAGACCCGGAGAAAGACAATCCTTCCTTTTTCACGGATTTCCCCAATCCACTTTGTGCGCCTATCTTGGTATTGTTTGCAATGGTAATATGACCAACTACACCAACCTGCCCCGCAATCACACATTGCTCTCCCACTGTCGTCGACCCTGATACGCCGGACTGGGCTGCAATAACGGTATTTTTTCCAATCTCGACATTATGCGCGATCTGGACCAGATTATCTATTTTAACTCCCTGTCTGATGATCGTCGATCCCATTGTGGCGCAGTCAATCGTAGTATTGGAGCCGATATTCACGTCGTCTTCAATAATGACATTGCCCAATTGGGGAATTGATTTGTAAGTACCATCCGCTTGTGGAGCAAACCCGAAACCGGCGCCACCAATGACTGCATTAGCCAGGATTACGCAGTTTTTACCGATAATCGTATTGTTATAAATTCTGGCACCCGGGTGAATAATCGTACTATTCCCGATGGTAACATTATCCCCGAGATAAGTATTAGGATAAATTTTCACCCCGTCGCCGATCATGCAATTTTTACCGATATAAGAGAATGCCCCCCGGTAAACATCCGAGCCGACCTGGCTGTTGTCACCGATAAAACAAGGCTGCTCAACACCTGATTTATTCTGGGAAAGGCGTTTTTGATATTCTTCAAGAAGAATTGTGAAGGCGGTGTAAGCATTTTCCACATATATTAATGTAGTGGAAACCTCCTTTTTGGGAGTAAAATCCTTATTGACTATAACCGCGGAAGATAGTGTGGAATAAACGTAAGGTTCGTATTTACTGTTGGCTAAAAAAGAGATGCACCCCGGACGCCCTTCTTCAATTTTAGCAGCCGAATCTATTGTAATTTTTTCATCTCCAACAATGGTTCCATCAAGCATTTGGGCAATCTCGCTGACAGTAAATTTCATATTTTTCGGCTAATTTCGGGTAATGTATTTCGAGTAAGTTGCGCAAATTATTAAGACGGGTTCTTCTTGATATGATCCTTACTAACCACGCAAAGATACATTTTTAGCCCAACATACATAGTACTTGCGTACAATCTTAGTGAGCGCTTCGATGGTCGGAATATCCGATGCATCTGCAATATCAAGCAAAACTCCGTTCTTCATTTTCACGCGGATCGGGTCCTGTTCTTTCGCGTAAGACAAGTTGGCCGTTTCGCCTTCGATCAGAAAAAAATGTAATTCTTCCTCCTTCACGCCGGCGCTTCTCAACTGTTTTCTTAACGGTTCCAGCACTTCGTTACCGGGACGTTCCTTGTAAAACTGGATTTTAAACAAGTCCCGGTTTAATAATTTTCTGCATAAAACGGATAGAACGGGATCTTGGTGTGTTTTCCACCCTTTTACAGAAGCCCATACGTCATTATCATCCAAACCGTTGAAAGCCTCCATCAGATCAGGAAGCGTATCAAAGTCTTCCAGCTTGAATTCATTATGTAGAAATCGCTCAAAATCGGGGGTAGCAAATAATTTTTCACCGCTCTGTACCAATTCCCGCGCCCGGAACAGGATCTGCGTGAGCATTGCCTGGGCGCTCAACAAGGTTTTATGTAAATAAACCTGCCAGTACATTAATCGTCTCGCGTGCAGGAAATTCTCAATACTTAATAGTCCTTTTTCCTCTATTACCAGCTGATCGTGACTGATATCCAGCATTTTAATCAGCCTGTCGGCACCAATGGAACCTTCGATAACACCTGTATAAAAACTGTCACGGTTGAGGTAATCCATCCTGTCCATATCGAGCTGGCTGGAAATCATCTGGTGAAAGAACTTCCGCGGGTATGTCCCTTCAAACATTTGAATAGCAATATCCAGTCGCCCGTTCATTTGCCGGTTTAGCTCTTTCATCATTGCCAGCGTGATCGACTCGTGCTCCACGCCCGGCAGCATCACGCTTTCCAGTACGTGCGAAAATGGTCCGTGACCGAGATCGTGGAGCAAAATAGCAGCCTGTGCCGCTTCCAGCTCGGGTTCCCAGATCAGGTGTCCTTTTTCCTGCAAAGCCCTGAGCGCCTGGCTCATCAAATGCATAGCGCCCAGTGCATGGTGAAAACGCGTATGCAATGCGCCCGGGTACACAATATCGGCAAGACCCAGTTGCTTGATTCTCCGGAGCCGCTGCAAAAAAGGATGGTCGACCAGATCGTAAAGCAGGTCTGATGAAATCGTTATAAACCCATAGACCGGGTCGTTGATTATCTTTCTTTTATTCAAAGCAATTTTTTTTCAAAAGTAATAAAAGAAGCAACGGAGGAAAGAAGTTATTCTTGCCAATATCGTTTGGAGAATTGCATGCTTTCGCTAATTTTGCACTCCAATCACGCGGGCCTATAGCTCACAAAGCGTTTGTCCGATCGGTTAGAGCAACTGACCAGCATCAAGATAAGGGGCCTATAGCTCACAAAGCGTTTGCCCGGTCGGTTAGAGCAACTGACAAGCATTGAGATAAGGGGCCTATAGCTCATTCGGTTAGAGCAACTGACTCATAATCAGTAGGTGCCTGGTTCGATTCCAGGTGGGCCCACTATAAATCAAGCACTTAGCGAAGTCCGCTAGGTGCTTTTTCTTTTGGTTGCAACTAAAGGTGCAATAGTTTTATGGAGGCAATTGGCTTATCGGTTCGAATCTGATATTATCCGGTTGATAAACCTTGCGCAGACAAGACAACTTGAAGCCTATGAGCGTATGCTTTCTTTAAAGCGTCCTTGATCTCTTCCAGTCTCAGGGGTTTGGATATATAATGATCCATGCCTGCCTGAATACACGCTTCCTGGTCTTCGCGCATGGCGTTTGCTGTCATAGCAACGATGAAAGGCTGATTCGGGGCCTTCGTCCGAATGCTGCGTGTCGCTTCAAGGCCGTCCAGTTCGGGCATTTGAACATCCATAAATACAACGTCAAAGCGATCAGCCATTACCATATTAAATGCCTGCAGACCATCCCTGCTAATCAACGGGTCATAACCCAGTTTTTTTAAGATATTGGTAAACAATTTTTCATTAATCAGATTGTCTTCGGCCATAAGGACGTGCAATGGATAAAGCGCTGCAAAATCCGAGGAAAGGTCGGATGGCAGGCGTTCATTGCCCGGCGCGACTATTTCACGTTGTGGCCTGAGCTCCATCTGGATCATCCTGCCCAGATCATTGTGCCGCACCGGCTTGGTTAACACTGCTGCAAACAAATCCTTGCGGTTCCTGCCCGAATCATCCCCCACGGAGCTAAGTAGGATTACAGGGAGTGAGGGGTACTTTCCCTTGATAATCGAAGCAAGCTCGATTCCGTCCATTTCCGGCATTTGCTGATCGGTAATAACAAGGTCGAATACAGATCCGCTTTCAAGGATTTCCAAGGCCTGGAAAGCTGATGAAGCTAAGCTGGGAACAAGTTTCCACTGCTCCATTTGCAACTGTAAAATGCGCAGATTGGTCTTGTTATCATCTACCAGCAAAACGGATTTCCCCTCATTTTCTGCTGGGTTTAAAAGCACATTCTGTTTGGTTACCTCGCTACTGGCTTTTGCAATAATTGTAAAATAAAAACGAGTGCCTTTGTTGACAGCGCTTTCTACTCCGATCTCTCCGCCCATCAAATTCACAAGCCGTTTGCTGATGATTAAACCTAGCCCGGTACCGCCGTACTTTCTGGTATGCGAAGAATCCACTTGCGAAAAAGCTACGAACAGCTTGTGGAGCTTGTCCTCGGGAATGCCAATCCCGGTGTCCTGGATCTCAAAACGGAGCTCGATATCCTGATTATTCAATGTTTTTGGAAGCATTACACTTAAAAAAATCTCTCCCTGCTGTGTAAACTTGATTGCGTTTCCAACCAGGTTGAGCAGTATCTGCCTTAATCTTTGGCTGTCTCCGATAATCTGGTCTGGCACCTGCAGGTCAATTTCATAAACCAGATCTAAGCCAATAGCGGCTGCTTTGGTAGAAAACAGGTCCAATACGCCTTCTATGCACTCTCTCAGGTCAAAACTGATCATTTCCAGCTCCATATTGCCAGACTCTATCTTCGAAAAGTCAAGAATGTCGTTGATAACCGTTAGTAAACTGTCACCGCTATTGATGATTGTCTCGGTGTATTCTGCTTGCTCCACGGTCTGCTCTGTTTGAGAAAGCAGCATCGCCATGCCTATAACACCATTCATCGGGGTGCGGATTTCGTGGCTCATGGTAGCCAGGAACACACTTTTGGCCATATTTGCTTTTTCGGCTTCTTGCCTTGCCAGTTGTTCCTGCTTGTTCTGTGTTTGTAATTTGTCGTTCAGGTCTAGTAGCTCCTGTTTTTGTTGGATGATCTCCTTGGTCCTTTCTTGAACCTGCCGGACCAGCAACCTCTTTTGCTCACTTACTACCCGCATGCGCAACCAGTATATAAAATAAACTAATCCAAGCCCCAGCGCAACTGCCAGCATCCGGAACCAGAGCGTCTGCCAGAAAGGTGGCGCAATGTGAATGTTTACCTGCACGCCTTCATTATTCCAAATTCCATCATTATTGGCCGCCTTTACCTGAAAAACGTAGTCCCCCGGGTCCAGATTTGTATAGGTCGCTTTCCTGGTGGTTCCGCTATAAATCCAGTCAGCGTCAAAGCCTTTCAACTGATAGGCATATTGGTTCTTTTCGGGCATGGTATAGTTCAGGGCCGCGAATTCAAATGATATAACCGAATGTTTATAGCTCAGGTAAATCTCTTTCGCCTCCGTAATATGTGAGGTGAGCGGCGAGTTTGGAGCAATGGGAGCTTGCTTGTTAAAAAGCAGAAAATCGGTCAGGAAAACCGGCGGGATATAGGTGTTATCAACCAGCCTGTCGGGGAAGAATGTTGTAAATCCTCTCACACCTCCAAAGAACATTTCCCCGTCTGCAGTTTTGAAAAAAGAATTGCTTTTGAACTCATTACCCAACAATCCGTCCGCTCTGCCGAAATTGCGGAATGTTTTTATTTTGGGGTCAAATTCGCAGATCCCGTTGTTGGTACTAAGCCATAAGTGGCCCTTTCTATCTTCCAGGATCCCGTAGATCACATTACTGGACAGCCCGTGCTTTTCGGTGTAAGAAGTGAAGGTTCTTTTCACCGGGTCGAAACGATTGAGGCCGCCCCCTAATGTTCCGATCCATAAGATTCCGTCACTGGTTTGCTGAATGGTCTGGATCTTGTTATGGGAAATGGAGTTTCGGTCTTTTACGTCTGTCTGAAACCTTGTGAACGTTCCTTTAACCGGATCAAACAGGTTTAACCCTTCGAATGTACCCACCCAGATTTTCCCGGCCCGATCTTGAAAAACCTTGGTGACAATATCTCCGCTAATGCTTGTGCTATCTGACGGATTATGTTGATAGTGCTTTATCTTGCCAGTGTTTACATCATAAAATTCCAGGCCGCCCTTCCACGTGCCCAGCCAGATTCCGCCATTTCGATCCTTGAAAATGTTGTTTACATCCGCGGTAGAAAGGCTTAAAGAATCATTCGGAATCGGCATGTGATGCTCATATTGTCCCGTACGGATATTGAAAAAATCAAATCCACCCATATGATATGCCAAGCCAAGCACATCTTTTGATATATTGGTAATGGATATTACATAATCATTGCTGGGCGAGTTGCTATCGGTCGCGCTGTGCCGGTAGGACGTAAACTTTCTGGTTTTTCTGTCAAA
This sequence comes from Dyadobacter sp. CY343, assembly GCF_021390335.1. Lineage (GTDB taxonomy): Bacteria > Bacteroidota > Bacteroidia > Cytophagales > Spirosomataceae > Dyadobacter. Next base: position 823,833 of record NZ_JAJUXK010000004.1, read on the forward strand.
TACATTTAGCCCTCCCCCATCGGTCCCAATCCAGATCTTGTCAGCATCCGCATCGCCACATATAGCGAGTACTAAATTGTTGCTCAGGCTATTCTTACTGTAACTGTTTTTTTGGTACGAAGTGAATTTCTTGCCAAAACGGGGAAGAAAATTGACCCCGCCTGCATAAGTTCCGATCCATAGATTGTTAATCCGGTCCTGATAGATGCAATAAACTGAGTTATCGCTGATGGACGTGTTGTCCTCATCAATATGCCGGATCGTTGTGAAGTTGCCAGTGGATTTGTTAAAAATGCTGATCCCTCCATTTTCGGTGCCGATCCAAAGCCTGCCGTCTCGGTTCTGGGTAATGGATAGAATGTCGTTATGGGATATACTCAGAGAATCCGAGGGATTATGCAGGAAAGTACGAAAAGAATTGGTTTCAGGCTTGTAAAGCGACAGGCCTCCACCATGCGTTCCGATCCAGATATTACCAGCCGGATCTTTGTACAAAGCCTTAATCCAACTAGATTGAAGACTTTTATCATTGTTCCCTTTGATATAAGCTGTATACTTGAAAGTTTGAGGATCAAACCGGTACAATCCCTGCTCGGTACCTATCCACAGTGCCCCTCTGGCGTCTTCTATGATCCTGGAAATATTGGCAGGCGGCTTGTATCTGTTTTTGTCTTTATCAACCCGTAAGAATATCCTTGAAGTGCCTTTTTCGGGATCGAATAATAGCAATCCATTGTTTGTGCCCAGCCACATTCTGGCTTTACTATCCTGAAATATGTCGTTGATACTTCGCTTGTTGACGGAATTAAAATAATGTATGAAGCTTGCTTTGGCCCTATCAAACCGGTTGAGCCCGATCGATGTGGCAATCCATAAGTCTCCTTTTCTATCTTCGAGAATATCCTGAATGTAGCTGTCATCAATGCTGTTGCTATCCGCCTTATCATGCTTATAGTGCTTGAATGTATATCCATCGTACATGTTCAGCCCATCATCGCTGCCAAACCACATAAAACCCTTTTTGTCCATTAAAATAGACCCAACGTGGTTTTGGGAAAGTCCGCTGTTGGTGCTAAGTTGTCGGAAGCCAGACCCTTGCCCAATCACAATCGACGGTAAAAAAAGCAATAGGATTAGCTTCATGAAGTAGTTTTAGCTGAAATGGTAGATGGGTAAAGCTGGCACAGAAATTGGATTCTTGGCTTGTATAGTTCTGATTCAGTGCACTTTTTGCGATGATAAAACTTTGATAAACTGAATGATTAAAAGCGGGAGTATGCCAGCTGCTAGTATCAATTCAAAAGATTGCATACTCAGTGTCTGCAGCGAAAGTGTCTGTCTTAAAAACGGAACGAAATAAGTGGCTAAAAGAATGAGAATGCACAATGCCTGCGCCTGCCATACGAATTTGTTACGCGTAATTTCATTGTGAAAAAACCCGCCTTTGCCTGAGTACAGGTTGAATACATGCAGCAATTGTGCCAACGACAGTGCATAAAATGTAACTGTGCTCCCTTCCTTGTAGCTCAGCCCGAGCTGACTTGTTCCATACCAAAAAACACCTAAAATACAGAAGGTTATCACCAGCGCATAGTACACGATCCTGCTCCAATCTCTCATTTCAAGGACCTGCTTTTTGGGATCTCTGGGTGGAGAATGCATCAATTTATCATTCTCCTTTCCAACACCCAACGCCAGCGCAGGAAATACATCGGTGATGATGTTAATAAAAAGGATTTGTAATGGCAGCAATGGATTGCCCACGTTAAGAAAGCCTGCAAAAGTGACCACGAAAATCTCGCTCATGTTACAGGAGAGCAGGAAAACAATAAACTTTCTGATGTTTTCGAAAATAACCCGTCCCTGCCCGATCGCTCGTACAATGGAACTGAAAGAATCATCTTTCAGGATCATATCCGCAGCCTCGGCAGCCACAGCTGTACCCCGCAGGCCCATTGCAATACCAATGTCTGATTTCTTTAAAGCCGGAGCGTCATTTACACCATCTCCTGTCATACCGACAATGTCGCCCCGCTTTTGGTAAAAATCGATCATATCCAGTTTCTGGGCCGGATTCACGCGCGCAAAGACCTGGCACTTCAGCATTTTTTGCTGATCGGTTTCAGATGAAAAATCAAAAGACATAAGGTCTTTTCCGGTTAAAACCAGCTGCTCGTCAGCCCCGACCAGATTGACTTGTTTTGCAATATTCAATGAGGTCGCGGGATGATCTCCGGTAACCATAATGACCCTGATACCAGCATTACGGCAGGCTTGCAGCGCCGGTGTTACTTCTTTTCGCGGCGGATCCATAAAACCAATCAGGCCAAGATATGTAAGCTTTTCCTGCTTTGTAAAATCATCATCGGGTTTCTGCTCTGATTCACTGTATGCAAATGCAAGCGTGCGCAGACCGTCAGCTGCCATACGCTCGGAGATTTCAAGCTCTTGCTTTCTTTCATGCTCATTCTGCCAATGGCAAAGTTCTGATACTTCCTCCACCGCTCCTTTTACGGAAACATAATATATTCCTGCTGACTCATGCAGTGTTGCCATGATACGCGTGTCGGAGCTAAACGCCTCCTCCGCCTTTCTGACGTATTTTTGGCCAAGATCTTCCAAATCCATGCCTGAGTCCTGAGCAAAACGCAACAGCGCAATTTCCACCGGATCACCGATCTGCTTACGGTCCGATTGCCAGGAAGTCAGCTGGGCATTGTTAGCCAGTGCCCCTACTTTGGCCAGTAAAGCAAATTCCTGGGAACCGGCAAGCGTCAAATCTGCTCCGGTCAGCTCCATGGCATCTTTCCCATCTTTATCAGGGTGCAAGGTTACCCACAAATCACCCGCCGGGAAATGCAGTTGGTGCACCTCGATCTTATTTTGTGTCAGCGTTCCGGTTTTATCTGTAAAAATCACATTGGTCCCTCCCAGTGTTTCCACTGCTGAAAGGCGCTTTACGATCACTTTCTTTTCGGCCAGCCTCAGCATCCCGTAGGCCAGTGCAACGGTGGCCACCACCGACATGCCTTCCGGTATGGCCGCGATAGCAAGTGCAACTGCGGTCTCAATGAGCTGCTTGGTTTCCTGGCCGCGAACCAAACCCACTACCAAAAACAGCATCGCCAATCCGACCGTGATCCAGATAAGCACTTTGGCCAGCGAATCGAGCTTGGCTTCAAGTGGTGTCGCTGTGCGTTTTGCCTGCTGCACCATCGTCGCAATCTTGCCCAATTCGGTAGCCTGGCCAATGCCGGTAACAATGGCCCTGGCATTTCCGTTGGTAACGGCAGTTCCTTTAAACAACCGGTTGTGCTGGTCACCCAGAGGCGCATCGGCATCCGAGGTTTCAATGCGTTTTGCCGATGGGACCGATTCTCCCGTTAAGGTAGATTCATCCACTTCAAGTTGGTTAGCCTGAACTATATTGGCATCTGCCGGGACTATATCCCCGGCTTCAAGCACCAGTATATCGCCTTCTGTGACGTTTTCAGAGTGTATCTCCATGATTTGCCCGTCCCGAAGGACCCGGGCGGGTGTAGTATCCAGTTTGCGAAGTGCTTCCATGGATTCTCGCGCGTTATATTCCAGTATAAATCCCGTCGCGGCATTGATCAGAATAACGGCCAGAACCGCAAAGCCTTCCACCGTATCTCCCAGCATAAATGAAACGATCGCTGCCGCTGCCAATATCCATACAATCAAGCTGTTAATCTGTCTTAGAAGTATCGACCAGACGCTCTCGGGTTTCTCCCGGCTGAGTTCGTTGAGACCCAAACGCTCGTTCCGTAACCTGGCCTCCTGGTTTGAAAGTCCGGTTAGGATATCGGTTTTAAGATTTTCTGCCAATTGCTGTATGCGTACTTCTTGAAAGGAATTTGACATGGTTTACTAACGAGTTCATTAAAAGTTGATTACGCTACTATCGCCCCTCGAATACGACAGCGCTTTCCCCATTCAAAAGTTGAGCTTGACTGGTTTTATATTGTATTGCAAAATGGGCGCTTTCTGCTGCATGGCCGGTGTCCAGGTTCATTCAAAAAGGTGACCTTGATCATCTTTCCATAGAATTCATAGTAGTTACTTGCACAAAATTGAAATACTATGAACAGACTTGATAACAAAGTAGCCATCGTAACCGGCGCCGCAGGAGGAATGGGTGAAGCAATTGCCCGCCTATTCGCCCAGGAAGGAGCGAAAGTGCTGGCAACAGATATTCAGGAAGACAAATTAAAAGCTTGGGTATCGGCCACTCAAAAAGAGGGAGCTGCTATCGAATGGCAAAAACACGATGTAGCATCTGAAAGTGACTGGCAGAAAGTCATTGAGAAGGCTACCAACCTGTATGGTCGAATTGATATTCTGATTAATAATGCAGGAGTTTATCCACCAGGGGCCCTGACTGAAACTACGGCTCTCAATGATTGGGACAAAGTTCTAGGCATTAATTTAACCAGTTGTTTTGTTGGAACTAAGCTTTGTATCCCTTCAATGAAGTCTGCGGGCGGCGGCTCGGTAGTCAATATTTCCTCGATTGCAGGAATTGTGGGCGGTAATGGGCCTGCCTATTCGGCGTCAAAAGGCGCTCAGCGATTATTGACAAAAGACCAGGCAGTCGAGTTGGCCAAATATAATATACGCGTCAACTCGATCCATCCGGGCGGCGTGCTTACTCCTATGACCGAGTTTATGGTCAATTTAGAATCTTCTGACGAGCTTTTGCGAAATATGTGTCCGCTCGGCCGCATTGGTAATGTCATGGAAATCGCCTACGGGGCACTATACCTTGCCAGCGACGAATCCTCATATACAACAGGAGCAGAATTGGTGATAGACGGCGGTTTAACAGCTAGGTAAATTCAATCATGAAAAAAATACCTGTTACCACCGATTTTTCAGCAAGCTCAAAAGCAGGCGTTCGGTTTGCCATACAACTCCACTACTGGTGGATCTTTATGCTCTCGGGGGCATGCTTAACTGCATTCGGACTCTATGTTGCAACAAATCCGTCACTGACTTACGACGAGCTAAGTTTGTTCTTTGCTGCGACTCTGATCATCAGCGGCATCTTTGAACTTTTCTTTACCATTGACAACCGGAAATGGTTTACGGGCTGGGTTTGGTTTTTGGCAGGGGCAATATTTGATGTGCTATTGGGAGCTGTATTTGTCACCAATCCGATCCTAGCAGCCATTTCGCTGCCCTTGTTTGCTGGATGTTGGCTACTGGTCAGGAGTGCCTTACTGGTTGGCCGCGCCTTCCAGGCAAAAAAGAAGCGGCTGTCTGACTGGCCCTGGCTTCTGGGTTGGGCAGTAACAGGGATTTTATTTTCGGTAATCAATATGTACAGCCCACTATTTAGTGAAGACAGATCGATGATCTGGACGGCCTTTGCATTGTTGGGGGTTGGTATTTTTTATATTCATTTTAGCCTGTTGGTTAAACAATCCCATAAATGGATCGGCAAACATATCCATACATAAAAGAGAAGAGCCTGATTGTCACCATGTGCCTTCTGATCGACTGATTGAGAAATCAGAGAAAATGGGATGGCTGTCCCGTCTTAATTATTAAGGTATATCGTAAACTTACTACCTACACCTGGCTCACTTTCCACAGTGATCCTGCCACCAGCAGCATTGACTATTTTATTGGCCAGGTAAAGACCAATCCCATAGCCTTCGCCGCCTGTATGCAGTCTGGTATATTTCTCAAAAATGGTATCCAGATGGTGCCTCTGTATTCCCATTCCATTGTCTTCAACGGAGATCACGGTTTGGTTTGCTTCTGCGGCAATCCGGACCATAATTACCGGCGGCCGCTCTGAGTGGTATTTGATACCGTTTGCAATCAGATTATATAGGATGCTGCGCAGGTTCTTTTTAGAAAATACGACTTGCGTCACCTGCACGTCCCTTTTTATTTTTGCCCCGCTGGATTTGATCCGCTCATCCAGGCTCCAATCAATATTATCCAGCAGCTCATCGACATCGACAGCCTCTGTTTCCAATGCATTGTTTTCAATTTTGGCAACCACGGCGATCTCACTGATCAAAGCGCGGAATTTCTTTACCGAGCCGTTGATGATGGGCAGGACTTCTTTAATTTCAGGGTCACTGGTATCAATGGAGCTGATCAGGGAAATGCTCCCTTCGATGTTACTTAACGGCCCCAGCAAATCGTGGGATGCTGTATGTACAAAATTGTCCAGGTCTGCATTGATCCGCGTCAGGGCTTCATTCTTTTTATCAAGCTGTTGCTGGATCATTTTCAGGTCGGTGATATCGTTAAAGGTAATAATGACCCCCGACGTCTTTTTCTCGACTTGTTTAATATAAGGCATCGTCATCACCTGGAACCATTTGCCATCCTTGGTCTGGATTTGTTTAGTGATCAAGGCATCACCCGACAATACAGCATGGATATCTTCGATAATGGTCTCGACCATGAAGTTTGTAGAGATATTGGCCAGGGGCCTGCCGATATCACTATCAAGCAGGTTAATCAGTTTAACTGCGCCTGGCGAGTATTTGATCAACCGCAGCTGATCATCCAAAAAGAGCTGCCCGTTGACATTGCTCCTGAAATAATTGTTCAGATCGTCGTTGAGCGCTAAAAGCTCTTTGTTTTTGAGCTGATACTCGGAGTTGATCGTATGTAGCTCTTCATTGATCGACTGCATTTCTTCACTGGTACTTTGCATTTCTTCATTGGCAGAAAGCAGCTCCTCATTAAAGGACTGCATGTTCTCTTCCTGTGCGTACAGCTTTTCATTGGAGGCTATCAGCTTTTCTTTCAGGTCTTTCACTTCCTGTTCAAGGCTTTGTGTGTAGTGGTCAAAATAGATTTCCTCGTTGAAGACCTGCCCGCCGGCTGCCAGCATTCCACCAGAATTTTCTTCATGGATCCGCACGACCAGAAAACCATTGGCGCGACCTTTGTAAACCATAGGGCTTACCGTTAAGGTAACAATGACATTATCTTCGCCTTGTTTGATATTGATCCCGGTAACCGAGGACATCTGGCTGCTCTGTAAAACCTGGCTGACAACCGTTTTGTAAGCTACTGCGAGCGGGCCGGGAAGCAGCTCGGTAAACTCGGTGGTCATGATTTTTTGAAGCAGGAACTTTGTCGTGTCCCCATAGAACTTGACAATCTTTTCATTGGGGTCAATACAGACCACCAGCTGGCCCAAATCCTTCATCAATGTTTCGCTGATCGCATCACCCAAGGTCCGGTCGGGTAGCTTGTAGGCTTGCTCTTTAGGGTGGGGCGTGCCTGCCAGCTGTTTAAAAGGGAAATCAGGCAGCGAATAGGATTCAAACCTTGCCGGGTGGTGAGTCCCCTGGTTTTTATAGACTTTGAATCTTTTGCTGATCACTTTCAGGCTGGCCATGATAGGCAGTGGGTTTTCGCTTGAACCCAAAAAAAGGTAACCTTGCGGCCCGAGCCCGAAAAGGAGCAGCTGGTAGATTTTCTTTTGAAGTGCCGGTGTCATGTAGATCAGCACATTGCGGCAGCTAATAAAGTGCATGTTGCAATATGGCGGGTTTTTGACCAGGTCATGCTGGGCGAAAATAACCATCTTGCGCAGCTCTGGCCTGACCTTGTAGTCATCACCATCTTTGAGAAAAAACCGCTTTAAGCGCTGTTGTGACAGGCCAGCCAGCACGCTGGTTTTATATACGCCTTTACCTGCATGGGACAGTGCAGCTCCATCAATATCGGTTGCAAAGATCTTGACAACATGATCATTGACCCTGTCCCCCAATTGCTCACTGATAAGCATAGCCATCGAATAAGCTTCTTCACCAGTGGCGCACCCGGTAACCCACAACCTTATTTCCTGCTGGGGTGTCAGATCGGCAATAATAGCGGGTAAGACCTGGGATTCTACAAACTCAAAGGATTCTGTATCTCGGAAAAACGCGGTTACACTGATCAGGAAATCCTTCGCCAGAATTTCAATCTCACCAGGATTGGCCTTGAGAAAGTTAATATAGCCTTGCAGCTCACCAAAACCATTGGAGGCTGCCCTTCTTTTTATCCTTCTTAAAATGGTGGATTGTTTGTAATCAGAAAAATCAAGTGGTAGCTGCTGACCAATCAGCGCGATGATTTCACCTATATGCCCTTCGTCATCAATGCTTGTTGTCAACAGGTCCAACTCCCGCTTCACGTAGTCCTCAATGACGGCAGGCATCGCTTCGGGTTCCAGGATATAATCCACCATTCCGGTGGCTATTGCATTTGCCGGCATGCTGTGGAATTCTGTTCCCTCCGGTTCCCTGGCGATCACCAGTCCGCCCGCCTTTTTAATGGCTTTGATCCCGTTAGTACCATCTGAGCCAAGGCCCGAGAGCACGACCGCGATCGCTTTTGCCCCATAATCTTCTGCCAGGGATTGAAAGAAAGTATTGATTGTCATATGGGGACTGCGCTCACCATGCTTATCGGTTAAATACAAACTATGGTCACGGACAGTCATAACCTTATCATTCGGGATCGTATAGACCTGGTTCCCCCGAATTTCCATCCCATTTTCCGCTTGCTGCACGACAAGCTTGCTGTGGCGGGAAAGCAGCGCTACCAGGTGGCTTTGGAATTCAGCCGATAGGTGCTGGACAATGACATAAGAGACACCGTCAGACGGGGTATGATCGAAAAATGTATTAAGCTCATCAAGGCCACCAGCCGAAGCGCCTATTGCAATGATATGGTGCGGTTCCGCTGTAAACATATTTCTTGTGGATGGGTGATTCTTTACAAGGTACTATTTTCAGTTTACTTAGAGAACAAACTAAGTGTGTAATCTCGTCCAAGAACTCCATCATTTTTAACCGGTAAAGTCCAAAACTCAGGCTCCGATCAACCTTAGACATCCATCCTTCATATAGGGCCGGCATTTGCGGTGTCAGGTGTTCAAATTTATCTTGATGCTGTAACGCCAACGCGGTTTTGAAACTAGCGATGGTTTCTGAGATCGTCATAGCATTCGTAGTGTATAATGGATGCGCTTGAATAGCATAGGCTGTGCCTATTAAGGCTACCTTCGGGTATGAAAATCAAAATATTAGCAAAAAAAGATCTCCCGCCGCCAAATTCCACATTGAAATTCAGGATCAAAAACACTACCAACTGGCGCGTTGGGTATACCGACAGCGAAACCGGAGATTTTGTCCAGGAAGTGGGAGGCATCATTTACAGCTACTCCTGGAACCAGATTGATGAATATTATCTGACTACTCCCGCCATGCCGTAATATGAAGCGTTTATTCAGCCTCGTAATCACACATCAATATAAACTACTTCCCTACTGATACCGAATTAATTCAGGTTGACTATCCATTAATTAGGTCTACCTTTCACTATATCAGTTTCTTAGTTCCCTCAATATTATATTCATTGACTTATGGATGGATGGGAAGACCCACAGTTCAATGAACTCAATAACAGCCTCCATCAATACGCGAACGAACTTGCTCTTTCAAACAAAGGGCTTGAACAATTCTCGTATATGGTCTCACACAACCTGCGCGCACCGGTTGCCAATATCATCGGACTCTCAGGTTTGTTAAGTGATGAAAATTATCCATCGGAGTTGAAAAGAGACTTTTTAAATGGAATTCTTGACAATGTAAAAAGGCTGGATGTAGTAATTACGGACTTAAATTCCATTCTGCAGATTAAGAAAGAAATTGGAGAAAAGAGTGAAACAGTCAATTTTCAGGATTTGGTTAACAGCATTCAGGACAGTATACCAAATGTAATGCACAAAGAAAAGGTACGGATTGTGACTTATTTTCAGCGGGTATGCGAATTATTTACGCTTAAAACATATCTGTACAGCATATTTCATAACCTGATCAGCAACAGCATTAAATATCATCAGGCCGGGCTGGCTCCATCCATTCAAATCAGTAGCAGGGTATCGGACGGTAGGCTCACTTTGTCCTTCAAAGACAATGGACTAGGAATAGACCTGGTTAAGAAACGGGAACATCTTTTTGGGCTCTATAAGCGCTTTCATAACCATGTAGAAGGCAAAGGTATGGGCCTTTTCATGGTCAAAACCCAGGTAGAAATGCTTGGAGGATCAATATCAGTTTTTAGTGAAGTAAATAAAGGGACCGAGTTTTTGATTGAATTTAATTTGTAGAAGCCTAATAACCCGCCTGATGACACCACACAACCGATTTATAGTTGTAGACGATGATCCACTGAATAACCTTGTATGCAATCATATCATCCTCAAATTTGCTCCTGACGCAGAGATCAAGCTTTTTACAATCCCGAAAAAGCACTTGAAACGGTTCAAATCCTTGGGGAAAGCATTGAAAAAGGTGAATATGTGCTCTTTCTGGATGTAAATATGCCTACTATGAGCGGTTGGGAATTTCTGGAAGCATTCGAGAGCCTGGATGAAAAAATCCGTCAGCGGTTCAAAATCTATATTCTCTCTTCTTCGATAGATCAGGGCGATATCCAGAAAGCCGCTGCCAGCCCGTTTGTCAGGGGTTACAACCCCAAGCCGCTCAATCTTGAAACAATGGGACAGTTAAATTTGTATCACCTGCAGAGAAGATACCCTGAGTAAGTACCTTATTTAAATGCACTGTATTCTTTATCAGTAACAGGTTGCAGCCATTCCACGATCCCTTTTCCGGTATTGGGGATAATATACATCTGATGCAAGCTACTGTCCGGGGTCGCTCCATGCCAGTGCTCCACATTAGGCGGACATTTCACTACATCGCCTTTCTGCATTTTCTCGATCGGCTTTCCTTTTACCTGATGATACCCTTCTCCGGCCGTAATGATCAGGATCTGGCCAGCCGGGTGTTTATGCCAATTCGAGCGTGCACCTGGCTCGAAAAGCACATTCCCGATTACCGTATTGTAGGTTGAATCGTTGTCCAGCAGCCCATAGTTAAACGCCTTTCCCGTAAAATTTTCGGCAGGTCCCTGTTTACCTTTTGGAAAAATAGCTTTTTGGGTGTTCTCATCAACCTTACTATTTTTTTGTGAAAAACCTTCTACGGATACCAGCAAGGTCACAACCAGGGCCAGTATGAATCTTATCCTAAGTATTTGTGCTGTCTGTTTCATTTACTTGATTCGTCATTATATGATGGAAATTAAATAAGCTTATCCGGTGTGATCGGCAGTTCACGCACCCGTTTCCCGGTGGCATTAAATACTGCGTTTGCAATCGCGGGAGCTACCCCGATGATGGCGATCTCACCAAGCCCTTTACTACCCACCGGATCAGCCAGCAGATCGGGTTTGTTTACAAAGTAGACATCAATATCGGGAACATCTGCGTGAACCGGGACGTGATAATCGCCCAAATCCTTCGTCACATACCGACCGAATCGATGGTCCATCACCGCATCTTCGGTCAAAGCCATACCGATTCCGCCCGTTGCTCCGCCTATCATCTGGCTTTCCGCCGTTTTCGGGCTGACGATCGTTCCTGCATCCGCGCAGCAAACGATTTTTTTGACCCGGACCTGACCGGTGAAAGGATGCACATGAACCATCGCAAAGTGCATGGAAAAAGCGTTCATCGAATATTTATTCCGGTTTTCGTCGGGTTTGGATTCGTTGGTGGTTTCTATCTTTTCAAGGTTATTTTGTTTGAATAAATCGGCAAGTGTTGTTTTCGCAGACTTCCCGCCAAGCTGTAATTCACTTTTATTAAACATTAAATCATCGGGCTTCGCGGAAGTAAAAGCGGAATTCCCCTTCGCTGCAGCCATAGTAATTAGCTGCTCTTTCAATGCATTGCAAGCCGCCAATACCGCAGGCCCCACGCTATTCACGGTTGACGAACCTCCCTGCAAGCCGGCATTCGGAAACTCGGAGCTACCTAGGTGAAAGGTTATTTTGTCAGTAGAGATTCCGGTTGTGTTTGACGCGATCTGCACCATCGCTGTTCCAGTTCCCGGGCCAATATCGGTGATCGCACAATGCATCACTAGGTTACCTTCCTTGTCAAGCTCTGCATGTACCGTGGCCGGGCCCCGGTTTGCGCCGAACGTGCCGGTTCCCATTCCATAACCTACAAGCCATTCTCCGTCACGCACTTCACCGGGTTTCAGCTTGCGGTTTTTCCAGCCAATGCGTTTTTTACCTTCTTCATAACATTCCCGCATGTATTTGGTCGACCACGGCATATTTTTGTCCGGATCAGATTCAGTGTAATTAGCTAGCCTGAAATCGATCGGGTCCATTCCAATGGCGTGCGCCACTTCGTCCATGGCTGATTCCAGTGCAAAAGCCCCGGTCGCTTCCCCCGGCCCGCGCATCCAGATAGGTGTAGCCACATTGAGCGGCAGAATGCGGTAACGCGTACTTACACTTGGCGACGCGTACATCATCCTGGTCTGCATCAGGGTCGATTCGGTAAATTCTTCATAGCTCGAAGTCTGTCCGATCGATTGGTGGTTAATAGCGACCAGTTTCCCGTCCCTAGTCGCCCCTACCTGTATTTTTTGCCAGGTTCGCGGACGGTATCCTACCATGGTAAACATCTGCTCGCGGGTCAAAACCAGCTTCACAGGCCGTTTAACCTGTTTGGCAGCGATAATTGCGGCTGTCTCGTGCGGCCAGTTATGCAGTCCGTTCCCGAATGCGCCTCCCACAAAAGTCGCAATGCACTTTACATTCTCCTCCGGGATATCCCATTCTTTGGCAAAGTTTTTCTGGGTCATTTTGGTACCCTGAACTTTGTCATAAACCGTCAGCTTATTATCCGCTTCCCAATGTGCAATGATCGACTGCAACTCCATCGGGTTGTGCACTTCGGTCGGCAGTACATATTCCGCTTCAAACTTTACCGGGGCGCTTTCAAATGCATCCTTCTGCCCACGGTCATAATCTGCCGTCGGGGATTTCGGGTTCTTTTTCGCGGCAGCGGCCAGCTTTGCATCACCGGCATTTGCTTCCAAATCTGTCTTATGCTGCTCTTTGATATACTGGATTTTAACCAGCGAGGCACCATACTGCGCCTTTTCAAGACTGGTGGCAACCACGGCCACGATCGGCTGATCGTTAGAGACGATTTTATTGTCGAAAAATACCCGTAGCGGCTGGCCATTTGTAGACGGTTCGGAAGGGTGTTCGCCTTTCGGCTGGTAACCCGGCACTTTAATCGCATTCAAATGAGAAATCACCGCCAGTACGCCCGGCGCGCGCTCGGCTGCCTTGGAATCAATACTTTTGATAGTCCCTTTGGCGATCCGGCTGCCGACCAGGACGGCGAAAGCCATATTCGGCAACGGATATTCAGCGGAGTATTTGGCCGCTCCCGTCACTTTCAACCGTCCGTCCACCCGATCGAGTGGCTTATATTCTTTTTTATCGAAAAATGCTTCGTTCATGATTTCTTGTCGTTCAGGTTAGGGACTATACCAGGCCAGCTGCATTTTTCAGCGCTTCTACAATTACATTCGGCCCTAGCTTTAACTTAAATGCATTGTGCTTGTAAGCCTTCGCACCTTGCATAGCTATCTCGGCTGCCTGCCGGAAAGTCTCCTCAGTAGCTGGTTTTCCAACCAGTGCTTTTTCAGCTTCCTTCAAGCGCCACGGCTTGTGCGCCACACCGCCCATAGCCAGCCTCGCCTCCTTAATCACCTTTCCCTCGATATTCAAAGCCGCCGCAACCGATACCAATGCAAATGCATAGGAAGCCCGGTCTCGGATCTTCATATAATGACTGTTCTTACTGAATGAATTATCCGGGATTTCAACGGAAATTATCAGCTCATCTTTTTGCAGGTTGTTGTCTTTTTCAGGCTGATTGCCCGGTAGCCGGTGCAATTCTTCAAACGGAATGCGCCTGTCTCCTTTCGGGCCCGTTACCAACACCGTAGCATCCAATGCAACCAGCGCAATGCACATGTCACTCGGGTGCACGGCAATGCATTTTTCGCTCGTTCCGAAAACAGCGTGCATCCGGTTCATACCTTCCATAGCGCCGCAGCCGGAACCTGGCTCACGTTTGTTACAAGGCAATGCAGTATCGTAAAAATAGTGGCAACGTGTTCGCTGCATCATATTACCTCCCACACTTGCCATATTTCTGATCTGCGCCGAAGCGCCTGCATTCAACGCCTGCGAAAGCAGCGGATGTTTTTCAATGATCAGTTTATCATCGGCCACCTGGCTGTTAAGCGCCATTGCGCCAATGCTGATCTTGCCGTCCTGTTGCCGGATTTCCCTGAGCGGAAGTGCATTGATGTCTACCAGTTTAGTTGGAGCCATTACATTCCGCTTCATCAGATCGACCAGGTTCGTACCTCCCGCAATGATCTTTGCATTGGCATTATTGGTCAGGGCATTTACTGCGGCTTTCGCCGTCGATGCGCGTTCGTATTGAAACTGTATCATGATTTTTGCCCCCCGTTTTTAACTTCCTGAATCGCCTTCACAATGTTGGGATATGCCCCGCAGCGGCAGATGTTACCGCTCATGAATTCCTTTATATCCTCTTTGCTGTTTGCATGTCCTTCATTAATACAGGCGATTCCTGACATAATCTGGCCCGGCGTACAGTAACCACACTGGAAACCGTCATGTTTGATAAAAGCTTTTTGCATCGGATGCAGCTCGTCGCCTTTTGCAAGCCCCTCAATAGTAGTGACTTCTTTACCTTCCTGCATCACCGCAAGGCTCAGGCACGACAGCACACGCTGCCCATTTACATGCACGGTGCACGCGCCGCATTGACCGTAATCACATCCTTTTTTAGTGCCGGTCAGATCGAGCTGCTCACGCAATACGTCCAGAAGCGTGGAGCGCGGCTCAACGGGGAGCTGCTTTTTCACCCCATTGATCGTCAGGTTCACCGGAGTGGTTTCAAATGCCGCGCTGATTTTTTCTCCCAGATTATATTCCGCCGCTTTGGCAACTGTGGCAGGCGCGACGGCAATGGCGGTCAGAATAGAAGATGCTTTCAAAAAGTCCCGCCTGGACTCCTGATGATCTTCCTTTTCAGGCTTTTTGTTAGATTTATTTTTGTCCATGGTGATATATTTTTAACAACAGGGAATTCCTGCTTACTGAATTTGCTTCACAACTTTGGCCGGAATTCCTGCGACAACAGTATTTGGAGGTACATCCCGGCTTACTACCGCGCCAGCGGCGACCACTGCATTCTCTCCAATCGTAACTCCTGGAAGGATCGTAGCGCCTGCGCCGATCCAGGCATTTCTTTTAACAATAATCGGGCCCAGTAACAGGGTTTTCCGATCTGCGGGATCAAGCGGATGAGTTTCAGAGGTAAGGTTCACCCGCGGCCCGATCTGCACATGATCTTCAATGGTGATCCCGCCAATATCCAGAAATGAGCAGGCATGGTTTATAAACACATTTTTACCCAGGCGGATCGACCGACCGAAGTTGGTGTAAAACGGAGGGAATATCGTGGTAGAACGGTCTATCTCGGTACCTGTTATCTCCCCCAGCCTACTGCGCACATCGTCCGGACTTTTCGCCTCCGCATTCATCTCAACACAAAGCCTGATAGTTCGCGAAACCATTTCGCTAAACTTTCCGTATTCAGGATCGTCTTTCCTGATCGGCCCGCCAGCCCTCATCCGTTCGAAAATGTCTGCTTCTGTTTGTTGATAGTTCATCTTCATCTCCTATTGCTGTTTCTTAAATATTGCCGACATGGTTTTTGGGTCAAGCGCATCCATATCTATGAGCTTCAACGCTTTCACCATTTTCAGGGTGGTTGTTTTATAATGCTGGAAATGCGGGGTCTTTAAATGCGCCCGATACGCAGAGCTGTCGGCATATATCTCCACGATCCTGATCTGGGTGGGCTCTTGCTTGATGCTCATTGGAAAAATGGCCACCACACCTTTCTCTTTTTCGACAGAAGCAGCTGCTTCCTCTTTCAGAATCGCATTATATTCGGTGAGATATTCCGGCAGGATTTCGATTTCGGAGATCCGTACCATCATCGTTTGTGCGGGGCTTATTGTTGTGCTAAAAAGCAACAGGCCAAGTATATTTCTCATAATCAACTGATTTGTCCATGAACTGTATAGCAAAGGTCGATCCAGGGCAGTTTCCATTTTTATACAGATCACTGTTTTATTAACCACTTTTACGGATTCAACCTGCCATAAGAATATACCGGTCATCGCATCACTATATTTGGAACCTAATTCTCAGGAATATGGAAAAAGTAGAAAGGATAGACTCGGTAAAGCAGTACAATAATTGGATCGGAGCCGACACACTGCACCCGCTGGTAAGTGTGATTAATTTTAATGAAATACCCTCTGTGCAGCATTTCAGGCGCTATATGGGCGTATATGCCGTGTTCCTGAAAAACATCAAATGCGGCGATATGACCTATGGTTGCCAGCCTTACGATTATGAAGACGGTACATTGGTTTTTGTAGCGCCCGGGCAGGTTTATGGCATTGATAGTAAAGGAATTGCCACGAAACCGTCAGGATACGCGCTCATTTTCCACCCCGACCTGATCGCGGGCACACACCTGGGAAAAATGATCAAAGAGTATACTTTTTTTTCGTATGAGGTGAGTGAAGCACTTCATTTGTCCAAAAAAGAAAGGGAGACAATTATTGATTCTTTCGAGAAAATAAAAGTTGAAATAGACCAGAACATTGACAAACACAGCAAGACGCTAATTGTTTCTAATATTGAATTGTTTCTCAATTACTGCATGCGGTTTTACGACCGGCAATTCATTACCCGGGTCAATGTAAATAAAGATATTCTGGGACGTTTTGAGGAACTGCTGAATGATTATTTCAGGTCAGGAAAAGCACAAACACTAGGTCTGCCAAGCGTAGCTTACTGTGCAGAAAGTCTCCATTTATCCCCGAATTATTTTGGCGATCTCATTAAAAAAGAAACGGGAAACACGGCTTTGGACTTTATTCAATCCAGGTTGATCGACGAAGCGAAAGTGAAAATTTTTGAGGCTAATACCTCATTAGGCGAGATCGCGTATGAGTTGGGATTTAAATACCAGCAACACTTTACACGGTTATTTAAACAAAAGACCGGCGTCACTCCCAATGAATATCGAAGTTTGAATTAATGACTTTACATTGCAAAGCAACCTTACATTATCGGTTAAAACACTGCTTACAGGATTAGTGATAAAATGAACTGGATTACGCGTGAACTCCCAAAGATTGACCGGATCGCCTGCCCCTGGCTGATCAAAAGGTTCATTGATCCCGATGCTCAAATATTTTTCGTCCCATTTGATCAGGTTAAAGTCAGGGCAGCGGAGCTCGAAGCCACACCTTTTGACATCCCCGACACGGAATTCACACATTACGAAGACCGGTGCACATTCGATTTTTTTCTGGAACGATATGAAATTGAAGATCCGGCATTAAAAGATATGGCGGTGATCATACGCGGCGCGGATACGGACAACCATTCACTTGCTGCGCAGTCGTCGGGACTTTGGGCGATTTCGGCCGGCCTTGCCTATAACATTACCGACGATCAGGAGTTGCTTGAAAAAGGAATGCTGATTTACGATGCGCTTTACAGCTGGGCTGCACATCTGCAAAAGCAAAAGCACACGCAAAGCCCCACAGAAAAGCTGCTGCTCGATGTTTTCAATACTTATCTGGACAAACAGAAAACTGAGAACCTCAAAACACCGAAATGGGCCAAAGAGCTTAAAGAAATTATACAGGATCAAATCGACACCAACCTGAGTCTGAGCCTGAAAGAAATCTCAGAAGGCTTGCAAATCCATCCTTCTTATGTATCCCGTGAGTTTTCCAAGTATTTCAGTAACCTTTCCTTTGGTGAATATATCCGGAAGTTGCGCATTGAAAAAGCGGTAGATTTGCTCGCCAACCCTGATCATACCTTATCTGAAATTGCATATTTAACCGGTTTTTCAGATCAGAGCCACTTCAACCGGATATTCAAAGCGCATACAGGCGTAAATCCATCAGAATTCAGGAAAAATTTGCTCAAAAAGTAATCCCTGTACAAATCCGTCATTTTCGTTCTATCATTTTGTTGCTACGCGCGCTAGAATTGCATTTCAATAGCAAACAACGTGACGGAAGAAAACAGTCTATCGCCTATTAAGAGCCTGCTTTTATGAAGAAACTCACTTTACTCCTGCTTGTCCTTTTCTCAATTCCTTCACTTGGCCAGAAACAGGTCAACAAACACAGCAGCGTGTGGCTGGGCTATTTCAACCAGACCAGGATCACAGATAAATGGGGTATCTGGCTGGATTTGCATGCGAGAAGAACTGATTTCCTGGAACGCTGGTCTACACAGATCATCCGGCCGGGGATTACCTATTACGCCAATGACCATCTCCGGTTTACAGCCGGTTACGCTTACGCGAGAAGCTATCCCGCGCCTGGCTTGCATACTGTGCGTCCGGAAAACAGGCTTTGGCAACATGTACTTTGGACAAGCCGGCAAAAGAGACTGCAAACTCAGCAATGGATACGGATAGAAGAACGGTTTAACCGGAAAATTGCCAACGACAAGCTGCAAGACGGCTACAATTTCAACTTCCGTTTCCGGTATTTGCTCAACTTAATGGTGCCGCTGAACAGGGATTTCATCGAGCCTAATACGCTGTTCTTTGCATTCAACGATGAAGTCCATATAAATGCAGGCAAGCAGATTACTTACAATATATTTGATCAAAACCGCCTTTTCGTCGGTCTTGGCTACCAGTTCACCAAAAGCTTGAATATGCAGGTCGGTTACATGAACCAGTTCCAGCAGCTTCCTTCCGGCAATCATTTCAACAGCAATAATGTGTTAAGGGTATTTGTCTTTCACAACCTGGATATCCGGCCTAAGAAATCGCCTTGAGCTCTTCGATCACATGCGTGAAATCATTGAAATCTCAATTGCTATTACCTCGAAAATCACTACCTTTTACAAATTATTATACGGTTGATCAGCTCTTCCGGAAAATTTAAAAGCAACTATCACACAAGTATTTACCCAGGAGAATGACAAAAACAGGAGGTGCCCAATTTTTAGATATTGTACTTCAAACACCCTCCTACGGATGGAAAGACAATAATGGCAACTTGATAAAGCCAAGCAGCGGAGAGATTCTTAGGGAATTTTTTACCCGTCTTAATGTGTTTGCCGACCGAAAAAACTGGCTGCCTTTTATGGGCTGGATGAAAGTCCTGATCATGATCCCTTTCCTGGCGCTGTTTCTATTCAAATATTTTTCCTGGCCATTACTCGCAGTTGCATTTGTGTACAGCATGATCATCATGGGAACGCACGGGACGATCTGGCATCACAGGTATTGTACCCACGCTGCTTATACTTTTCGTAACTCATTTTGGCGCTTTTTTACCAAAAACCTGACAGTTACTATGGTACCGGAGGAGATTTATGCGATTTCTCACCACGTCCACCACGCCAAGTCCGATCAGCCGGGAGATCCTTATAACGCTCAGGCGGGTTTCCTTTACTGCTTCCTGGCCGACGTGAATCACCAGCCGATTTCGAAAGACCTGACCGAGGCCGAATACAACAAGGTTCGTCGGTTGATGAGCCACACGGGTGTGAAAGGCAATACTTATGCACAATATCTGAAATGGGGCTCCTACGTTCACCCGCGGACCGCGATTGTTTCTACCCTGATCAACTGGGTATTCTGGTACGGCGTGTGCTTTCTGATAGGCGGACACGCATTGGCCTGCACGATATTCGGGGCAGCCGGTTTTTGGGCAGTTGGTGTTCGCACGTTCAACTACGAAGGGCACGGAAAGGGCGAAAAGGTGCAGGTTGAAGGGGTTGATTTTTACAAAAAAGATAATTCTATCAACCAGATCTGGCCCGGTATAGTGGCCGGCGAGTGGCATAATAACCACCATTTGTACCCACGGAGCGCAAGAAGCGGCTTCAAGCCGCACCAGATCGATCTGGCCTGGTACTATATCCGGTTTATGAAAAGTATCGGTGCGGTCACTGCCTATAAAGATTTCAAAAAGCAGTTTTACAGACAGCATTACCAGCCAGCCACTACGAGTGTTTCCACGAAGCAATTTTCTTCAAATGGCGACGCAGTATTACGGTAGTTAGAGGATCACCATGATATCAGAATTGGGCTTATCCTTTTTTTCAAGGTATTCCCAGGAAACAATATCTTCTTCCGGGTAAATATTCCCGGTATCCTCTGGACCTTCATCGCCGAGCGCCTCTACAAAAGCTTTTGATCCCTTTTTGTAAACACCTTCTCTGGCGATCCCGTTGATATCCGTAAAAAGAACCAGTGACTGGTCCTCGGGCAACTTTTCATTTCTCATATCATTGATAGTTAAATCTCATTGTTGGCAACAGAAGCCACTTCTGTGCGGTAATTAATGTCTGATTGGGAAACCTCAGATTCTGATTCATAACCACTTTTGGTTGTGAATCCGTCGGGCGTCATTTTAGGCATGAAGTTATTTGCGGCGGCCGAAAGTGCTGATACCAGGCCGGGATTTGCGCCTTGTAACGCAACTACCAGTTTTGCAGATAATGTAAGGATGATTTCATTTTCCCCATGTTCAATAGCTTCAATGATCTGACCGGCAGACTTTTCAGCTTTTTGCGAGAACAACGGTGACGAAGCCATCGTTTTGAACCAGGCATATTCCGCTTCATGGTCGCCTTTTACCGATACATTTCTCGGACTACCTGTTTGCATCAAGTTAGGAATAACTGTGGTAACCAGTACATTATCTTTTTTCAGTTCTGCGTGCAGCCCCTCTGAGAGCCCCACCATCGCAAATTTACTCACACTATAAGGCAGCAAATGCGGTACGGAGATCTTCCCTCCTATGGAGCAAATATTGGCGATCCTTCCCTCAGCCTGTTTCAAATGCGGCAGCGCGGCTTTGATCATATATAACGCGCCCCAGAGGTTCACGTCCATCGCCTCTTTGTAATCATTGATTTCCATCGCGTCCTGCGGCCCCACCACCATCACACCTGCATTATTGATCAATACATCTATTTTACCAAATGCTCCTATAGTTGCTTCCACGATCCGTTGCGCATCCTGAGGCACACTTACGTCGGCTGCGAGTGCCAGTATCTTCGCTCCGCTTGCAGTGAGCTCCTGCTCCGCCTGATCCAGCTGCTCCGAGTCTCTGGAACAGATCACCAGATTAGCTCCCTTGTCGGCCAGCTGGCGCGCGAGTATCAATCCCAAACCCCTCGCCCCGCCGGTAATGATCACCACTTTATTGTCGAAATCGTACCTGGTGATATTCCGGTAAATTTTCCTGGCGGCTGTGAACAACCCCAGTGCCGCGATCGCGTATAAACCGACTTTTCCGGAGTCTGATAATAGGTTTTTTTCCTGATCCATGGTCATAGCTGTTAATGATGCAGTAGCAAGCTAAATTTCTGTGCCTGCGATGCCTCGAAAGCCGCAAGATGGAGTTTGCCTACTATTGATACTGTCAGAAGCTTTTTGCAAAAACAATAAAATTGCCCCAGTCAAAATTGGTCATATCGTGTTCGCCTTCCCGGTTATGATATCCCATCGGCGCTTTCGGAAGCGACTGGTTGATCCCCGGAGGAGTTGCGGGCAAGCCAGACTTTTTACCATACAAACCATACACCTTCTCGGCATGCTTCAATGCCAGATAAGTACCCGTCGGATCGGCCCAAAGGTCTTTGGAAGCATTGGTAGCGTACACTGGCCGCGGCGCGATCAATGCGATGAGCATGTGCTGGTCGACGGGAAGCTCATTTTCCTTATCGTTGAATTTTTTGTAATTGTTGCTAAACCAGTGGGGGAACGTTGTGTTGATCTTGGTAATCCGCTCGCCAAATTGCCTGCGGGCCAGCGCAGCCCCCGTATTGCCTGAACAATTAGTGACACAAGCCGCAAACCGCTGATCTTGCGAAGCCGCCCAAAGTGACGCTTTCCCACCTCGCGAATGCCCGACTACGATTACTTTTCTGGCATTAATAGCACGGTCTTTTTCAAAATAGTCCATAACCCGGCTCGCGCCCCAGGCCCAGGCGCCTATTGCTTTCATGCCATTATCGGCCGAAAGTTGCTCCGGATACATTTGAAGCACGCCATTCACATAATTATCCTTGTCATCGGGAGCCAGGTCGCTTACGTGGAATGCGGCAACGGCGTAACCGCTGTCAATCACCATTTCGGCAGGCCAGAATTCACTTTTCTTCTGTCTGGTAGGGTCTGTATTACTTTTTGGGCGATTGTTGATCAAAAGGAATACCGGAACGGGGCCGCTTTTTTTATTAGGGATAAACAGCGTCAAATTGATCCGGACCGACTTTTTATTCCTGAATACATCAATAGCGACCTCCTTTAAAGTCGCATTTCCAGACATCGCCTGCCCGTCTTCCGTTACAACAGAATGCCTGATACTATCGACTGTACGCGGCATTTGTCCGTATATATTGTTTTCAAAAAGCGCGAGAATTTCGGGCCTTCTGGCCTTTTCCCACTGATTTTTGTTCTTGATCTCTTTACCTGAAACTGTCCTGAGGACTTCGGGCAATGTGTAAGAAGGGACTTTGGATTCGTCGTAGTTCTGGGCGCGCACGCTGGTTAATGCGACTAGCAGCACAGGCAGGAAACGGATCGATCTAAACATAAAGCGGTGGTTTTTCATATATAAAGAAAAACCACCGCTTCGTCTTATTTACTGAATTATTTAAAACTTAACCTCGCCTTCTTCTTCGCCCTGCCAATACTTGATTTGTTTCGCTTCGACGGTGATCATCGCAATACCTGGTGTATCAAGTCCGTCTTCAAACCAGGCGTTGAGTTCTTCCACCCAATGTTCTTCCATTTTTTCGCGGCTTCGGGTTACTTCTGCTTTTCCGGTTATGGAAATGAAAATGTCTTTTATGCCCTGGAAACTGAGATTTACGCCGTTATCCATTTCTATGTCACTCACCATTCTCGAATTTTCCCATGTAAAAAAATGGGAATTCCCGTCGTATTCCACCTGCCCGTTATTACTCATTGGCCGGGAGGCAAGCATTCCGTTGGAAGTGGTGGTAGTAAGCATGCATATATCGAGATCCTTCATGATCTCCGCGACGTCCTTCAATGTTTTTTCTGCCATGATCTCAGTTTGTTGATTTTCCAATAGCAGATATCAAAATAGTGCCAGCATAAATCATCCCGGACAATACTTTTTCAGATGTGCTGCCTGTCCAGCTCATTTCTGAAATAGCGCAGATATCTGTACACACTGCCACGCTCAAGGTGCGTAACGTCGGAAGTGTAATACCCGCCGCAATCCGGTATTCTGATAAATTTGCAACCCATCGGTTCAAATTTTTCTTCGAGCGCACTCCTTATTTGCACAGGAAGTGGCAGGTCACAAACAAGGGGATCAACCGGTACTTCGAAAAAAATGACCTGTACCCCTTTTTGCTGAAAACGGGAGACGATTTCCTTCAACCTGCCAATTTGCGTCCGGACCTTTTCAGCCGTCAGTAATTGTTTATTATCCTGCGCGCGCACTTTGAGAAAATGCTGGAAAGTTGATTCGTCACGTACAAATTTTGCTACCGGCTCTTTTGCCAGACTATCCGGGTGCATTTTGCGACGGTTTTTCATTCTCGCAATCACTTCCACCGGCTGGTAATTTTCACGCAGGGATTTGAGATATTTCTTTGCAGGAAATAAAACGGGCGAAAACAATGCGCCGGTAAAACTTTTATCTTCTTCTCTTGAAATGATATTCATTTCTATGAAAAGTCGCTTTGGCTTGTAATTGAGATTTTCCAGAATGCGCAGGCCATCAAATGACGACTGGCCGTCGAAGGAAAGATTGTAGAAGCTTTCCGGAAGGCTGTCTCTGGAAATCTTAGCACTTAGCTTGCTGGAGATCGAAGAGCCTACCATTATATTGTCGTACCGGCCGCCGTCGTAGATCAGGGTGTTTGCCCGCATGATATTGGACTGCCACTGGTTCTGGCCGATCGTCCAGTAAATATCGGTTGACCGGACAATTATTTCATACCCGATAAACAAGAGCAAAAAAGTGAGCAGGGAATATTTGATCATGATGTAAAATGTGTGCTTGAATAGCTTTGATTAAAACTGGAAGTAGATGAAATCCCCGCCGATTCCTGTATTTGTGACTATCATAAAAAGCATGATTGCCAACGCAAGCGGCTCTGCCCAGCTAAATCTGTGTGCTTTACTGTAATGTGATTTAATCAAATAGATCCCGTGATATACGACTACCGGTATTGAGTAAATGAGGATATAAACGATGATCTTAAATGAAGTGTCCTTGCTTTGATTATTTACGATAGCAACCAGATATTTATATACATGCTGAATATCCGTCAGCTTGAATAGCAACCAAGCTAATGTTACCAGTAAGAAAACGATACAGCCCCCAATCAATTTTCTCACGATCCCGGCTTTCCTATCTTTAAACGTTGCTTGTATAAACAAGCGTTCTGCTACCAGAGCGAGTCCGTGAAAAGTACCCCAAACAGCATAACTCCACGCCGCACCATGCCACAAGCCGCCCAGCACCATCGTAATGAACAAATTGAAGTAGGTTCGAAATTCCCCCTTCCGGTTTCCGCCTAGCGGGATATAGAGATATTCCTTCAGGAACGATGAAAGTGAAATGTGCCAGCGACGCCAGAATTCAGAGAAGGAAGTGGATATATATGGAAAATTGAAATTTTCCATCAGTTTGTAACCAAATAAACCTGCTATCCCCTGTGCAATCAACGAATACCCGGCAAAATCCGCGAAAATTTGCATAGAGAACCCGAATAGTAGTGTGATCAATACCAGCGAAGAATGCGCTTCGAAGAAAGGATATCTAATCCAGAAAGTGTGCTGACTGATCTGGTCCGCAATAACCATTTTTAGAAAATAACCCGTTACCAGCTTTCTGTAACAGTATTCCCAATCAATGCGACTCAACAGCTTTTCGCTGATCTGCGGGATAAAATCGTGCGCTTTCAGGATCGGCCCGGCGATCAGGTGAGGGAAGAATGCGACGAAAAACGTGGTGTTCAACGCGTGCTTTGTGATGGAGCGCGCCACCAGACTTCTGTACTGAGGAATATCCCTGCCTTTGTAAGCATCCACAACGAGACTGATCCCTTCAAATGTAAAAAATGAAATACCGATCGGCAGCGGAATATTGGCCAGAAAAGCGCCTGCTCCGTGATTAACGTCGAATAAAAGTCCGCCAACGAGAGACCCGTATTTAAAGAAGATCAGTATCAACAAATTGACCACGACGCCAATGATAGCATACAATTTCTGGCGATCCGCTCTTGCATATACGACCAGATAACTCGTCGTCACATTGATCACAACTGAGGAAAGAAACAATGCAAGGAGCTTGGGATTTGAATATCCGTAAAACACCAGGCTTGCGATGATCAGCAGATGAACCTGAATTTTTCTGGCTATCGGAAGATAATATACAGCCAGAGAGGCGATAACGAGCAGGGCAAATTCAAAACTGTTGAATAGCATAGTGTGCTTTTAAAATTCCAATGCAGCATTTCTGCATTGCAGACAAGGAAGAGTGTAGCTCTAAATATATTATAAAAGCCGGACAAAAAAGCCGGCGCAGCAAACCAATTATTTTACGGTTCGTGGAGCTGATTAGCTGGAAAAAATAATTTCCAACCTCTACCCAACCTTGGGGTACTCTTATGCAGTTTATTTTATTGACAGGGCGCCACTGATCACTTTCTTGTTCAACATTAAATCTGAAAGTCATGAAGACCGAAAAGTTAATTTTATTATGCATTGTGTTGGTTTTCTTCCAGCTGGTTGCCTGCGAGAGAAATAAAATGGATGAAGTACTTCCCGCTCAGTCCAATGCCCGGACAGGTGTCGATGCAGATTCAATTACGGGTAGAATTATTGCAGACAAAACAACCGGCATCAAGCAAAAAGAAGGGATCAATTTCACATTGACAGATCCCAAAAGTGAATTTGTGATGTGGCGGGTAATACCGGCTCAGACGGTGATCAATTTTGGGGTTAAAAGTATTATACACTTTCAAAAAGCCGGAAATTACCGTGTTTACGCCATCGATAGTATGAGCCTGGATACGGCTTTTATTGATGTCTGGGTGACTGATGAAGTAAATACCATTCCCTCCGGCGAACAGGTTTTCAGGAAAGATGAGATCATGCGGATAACTCCAAGCGTGTCTCCGGATTCTGCTAATATACTGGTATTGAATGCAGTTACCGATGGGACCTACAATTGCGAGAATAATAAGCTGGTTGCGGCGGCAAGGCGCAGGGATAATTTCGGAAACCCTTATTTTGACATTGATTTCGCGCGGGTGGCGACAGACCTGATGTGTGAGAAAGGAGAAAATAAACCCAAAGGCACATTATATCTCGTCAATCCGGTCGCCGAAAAAATCAAAGGAAAATTTCAGATTGTGTTCAACAATCAAACATACTATGGCTCCTTTGTGAAAACTGGTAACAAATATGAATTTGACTGGCCCTACGAAAGCGGCGTGATATTCACCACCAAATCCATATAGTCGATTTGCATACAGATTCAAGGCTGGCGATGTAATGTTGCCAGCCCACTCTAACCCCTCAGCTTGGAGAACCTAACAGAAATATTGGCTGGTTGCCGTCGCAGGGACCGCAAAAGTCAGGAAAAATTGTACCGCCAGTTTTATCCTGTCCTTTTTGCGCTTTGCAGGAATTTCTTTGAGGAAAAACACGACATTCTCACCGCGATCAATAATGGGATGTTA
The DNA here is from genome assembly GCF_021390335.1 of Dyadobacter sp. CY343. GTDB lineage: Bacteria > Bacteroidota > Bacteroidia > Cytophagales > Spirosomataceae > Dyadobacter. The sequence goes on from NZ_JAJUXK010000004.1 coordinate 850,605, forward strand.
AGGGTATTTCAAAACATCGATCAATACGAACCTGCGAAAGGCGAATTTTTTAACTGGACGTATACAACTGTCAGAAATGCGGCATTGACGCTGCTGAGAGACCGCAAAACGCAGCGTTTCGAGTATGAAGAAATCGCGGATTATATGGGTTTCGAATCGGGCGAAAATCTTTTTGAGCAGCTGGCAGCCGGTGATATTCATATTTACTTATTGCAACTCCCCGTCGCGACAAGACGAATTTGCGGGTTGTTTTACCTGGATGGATTTTCGGTCAAAGAAATTGCGGAGGCACTTCGTATCAGTGAAGGTACTGTTAAATGGCATTTGAGCGAAAGTCGGGTGAGGCTCAGGACTATTTTTGAAAAATCACTTTAAGGTGTGAAAAAGAAAGAAAAACATATCGGCAAATTTTTCCGCGACCCGCTTCCCGAACCGGAAGTGCCGGCCGATGACGCGTGGGCGGGAATGAGTGATATGCTGGGCGCAGCCGCAGGCGGAACGCCGGTTAACGGAGACGCCGGACAGTGGTTTTCAGGTTTGGTTAAAATTAAAGGTTTGATATTGACCTCATTGTCGCTGGTATCAGCTACTGCTGTTGTCATTTATCAGCTGTCGGACTCCCCTGCTTCAACTTCAAAACCAGCACCCGTATTGACGCAGTCAGAACAAATTAAAAATCACGACGAACCAATACCAAAAGCAGTACCGGAACAAATCGAAGAAAACAATACAATACCGAAAAAACCCGAACAACAAGAACAAAACAATACAATACCCAACAACCCCGAACAAAAAGAACCCATACTTAACCAGAACCCGGAAAATCCAATACCAGAAAGCGAATACGAAAAGCCTGTGGCAGGATCCAAAACCGCAGCCGGTAGGGAATCGGAAGGAAAGCTCAGCAACAACAGTTCGCGAGTGAAAAACTCGAAATCGAAAAGGCAGAGGACAGAAAACTCACCACAAACGCCGCCAATCCCGGCTGTCGGAAAAGAAAATGCAGCCGGTGGATTCAGGCGAGATTCACAAAGTTTGGAAACAGCTCCGTCACCTAATCCAGAGAAACGATTTAACATTCGCAGCCTAAAACCTTTAAATGTACATTTTCGAGGTATTAACACTGATCTGGGCAGAAGGATAGTAACCCAGAATTTTGCAAAACAACCAGTAAGCGAAAAGAGTGAAACGAACAGATCCTTTCATCTGGGCCTGGAATGGACGCTGAATTCTTCTCTGAAATCCACAGCTTATATCGCGACCGGCGCTGATAGTATCCCACGCGTCGCGCGGCTTCTGATACCTGGTATTTTTGCAACGACCAACTTTTCAAAAAGCAGCATTACATTTAGTTTTTTGCCATACCAATCCTATTTCGGAGGAAATAAACTGGTGCGGCAAATTGCAGATTCCCTCAATACCGACTCTATAAAAACATATACTAACGCACTGTTCATCAAGGCAGTAGGAATGAATTTCAGTGCGCAATATCAATATCACGTCACCCGCTTCTTTGCTTTAAATGCCGGTGCATCTTACACCATTTTAACCTCAGCACTTTTCAGGCCGCAAACGCAAAACTGGCAGGGAAAACTCCTGGACGGGCAATTGACAACCCTGAAAAAATCAACTGAAATATCGCCTTACATCAATCCCTACCTATTCACATTGAAAGCAGGGATTGCACTTACTCCAGGCCGTTTTCAAGCAGGATTGAACGTCATTTTACCTTTGTCTAATATCTCAAAGTCTTCGCAGTTTCCTGTCAAAACGCTGAATGGACAGGTTTATCTGAGATATCTGGTTTGGTAGATTTAAATCTTTATTCCAACAGAAAACTGAAAACTACGGCCATCGGAAGTCCAGATCCCGGCCCCCGGGTACATTGTCGGCCTCTTCGTATAGTACTGTTTGTTGGTGATATTGTTGATCCCCATTCGTAAAGTGTAGGCAGTTCCCAGTCGCAATGTGGCATTGAAGTCGAGTAAGCCGTAACCCGGCACTTTCCCGATCGTTCCGTTTGCGGAGGGTTCAATGGTATTGAGCGGATTGGCGAAATTGGAGCTTACGTAACTGTATTGAAGTGTAGAGGCTAGTTTTTTGTATTGAAACTGAATACCATTTCGCGAAATCCAGGTGGGAACTCCCTCTACCCTATTGCCGGCCACGCTGGTATTCTCATTATTAACAACTGCATTTCCTTTCATGTACTTCGCGTCAAAATAAGATGTGGAAGTGAAAATGGAAAGCTCGGTCGGCAAAGTTTCACCAGTCTGAATTGCTGTATATTCCAAATAAGCTTCCACGCCGCGTGTGCGACTGTCGCCGGTAGTGGTACGCAATAAATATGCATTACTAGCCTCGTCACGCATAGAAACAGTTCCCATTCTGTGATGAACCATCACCTGGAACAAGCTGATATCATATTTGAAAACATCCTTCACATTCCCGCTCACGCCGGCTTCCAGATTATACCCGTAACTATCTTGCAAGTTTTTGTCCACCCGTTCCAGCACCGACGCCGGAATAATGTCCTTAAAAACGACTGGCCGGTAAGCCTGCGAAAATCCTGCATACGCCCGACTGGTGCCGCTGATCTTGTATTGCGAGCTGATCCCGAACAATGGAAACTTGTGCTTAATAGTATTGGGAAGACTTCCGGGATCGTAATAACTGATTTTTCCCGTCATATCCGTAGCGCCGCTCTCTATCCTGAAACCGGGCGAAATGGACCACTGTGGCGTCAGTAAGATCATATTTTCAATGAATAGGGCGATATTGTCGGTATTCATGTACAGGTCGCGACCGAAAGTGGGGTGGGTAAGTGTGAGGTCAAAATTACTGCCGGTTGTTCCTTTTCCCTGCTGCCTTCTGCGGAGCTTGTTGTGCATATATTGCACGCCGCCGGACACGACACTGGTCATGCCTGCAAACTGATATTGATGCAAAAGACGTAATTCAGAAGTAAAACTTTTGAAGTTATCGATATCCACCTGCCGCGCGCGGTAAGATTTGGTAACCGCGCTGATCGTGTCGGGCACATTGGCAAATGCATCGAACATCACACTGTTTCGCGCGCCATAAACGCCCGAATTGGTGAATTTAAGCTGAGTTGCGGGGCTGATTTTCCAATCTATCACAATGGAAGGGACGTAAATATCAGGATTGAAATAATTCCGCGAGCGCGTCGACTGCCTGGGGTCGGCCTCGAACATGGCGTCGGTAAGTGGGCCGGGAATCTGGTAAATGTATTTCGAGCGACCCAGTTCGGCTTTGATGCGCAAGGAAGGGGTTACCTCATAAGATAAACTCAGAAACTGCGACTGCGCGTCAGATCTCGCATTTTTACGATATCCATTCGAATGCCGCGTTTGATAATAAGCCTGGTAAGTGAGCTTCCCCACCTTTCCACTGATTGCATTATAAGAGCTAAAAAGTCCAAAAGAACCCGCCGAATTGATGGTTTCAAATGCAAATGCACGCGTCGTGTCAGGACCTTTTGTAACATAATTGATCATCCCCCCAAACTGCGCCCCGAATTGCAGCGAAGCAGTACCCCGAACCAGCTCCACGCGCTGGATCGATTCCATCGCCGGACTGTAATGACTCGCCGGGTAACCGTACATATCCGAATTGGTGATCACGCCGTTTTGGCGAATATTGTATTCCCACGAACGATGCGGATCGAGGCCGCGGGTCGAGATATTAATCTGATTTCCGCTTCCGTCCATGTCGTACACGAATACGCCGGGGATCTTGGCAAAAATATGCCTGCCCGTTTTTTCAGCGATATTTCCATTAACTCCTTCCAGCTGAACAACTTCGCTCTTTTTACCGGCCATTATATAGGTATTGTGAACATCGGGAAGCCGCTCTGTGTGGATGATGTTCTTGCGCTGCTCAATGGTCACTTCGTTCAGGTCAAGCACTTTATCAATGTCGCTCTTTTCCTTCTTTTCATTTTGACCAAAAGCACTGAAACTTGTTATAAAAAGAGAAAGGGTGTAAAAAATGTATTTCATTCCGATTTTATTCAGGATACTCATTCACTTAACCGCCTAATACTGTTTGGTTTCCGGGTGAAATGTGCGCCAGCTGTGCCAGTATTCCTGGTATGCATTGATCCGCGACAGATTCTGCCCTAAACCGTCGAGCCTTTTTCCCAGCAGATCGTAGCTCCCGTTTTTACCAAAAATGGTATCGTTCCTGATCGAATAGCGATCCCGCATATCTGGTCTTTCGAAAGCGAAAAAGCTCTTTTTATCCCCTGCGATCACCACAAAAACCGGCACTGAGCCTACCTGATCGTTAATTACCTTTTCTTTCCCAAGCCTGCGCCAGTCAAATGCCTTGCTTCCGTCTTTCGATTGTACACCCACCACCCACGATTTTTCTTTCCACGGCAGTGAGTCCGCCCGCGTCAGCAGCGACTTATTTTTCCCGGATTCATAGCGGCTCATCGAATCGTATTTGGCCTGGTAGATGGGGTCCGGTTGCATGATCTTGCTTTGCGGATGCAGTTTAAGCCACTGTCGGAGTGAGGTTTGCGTAATAGCGAGTTCAGGTAAAATTTTCCCTTTTGAAGGGCCGGTAATCGCTTCTCCGTTCGCTTGCCGCCACCAGCTGCCGGTAGTTTCATCTTCAAACATTGCATTAAAATGATCCATCCCGACGAGCCTGAAGCTCTCTACTTTTCCGTCTACAACCGGCTCAAAAACTCTTCCCGTGCGACAAACCGTGCAATAAGTGACCATAATGGGCTTCCCGCCCAGCGTGTCTCGCACCTGGTGGTGGTAACCTATAAACTGAATCGGATATGCTTTCGCTTCCCCGTTCACTTCCGCGCCGATCACGAGCCTTTCCGGGTCGATTTTATTAGCAGCTGCATGCTGCATCAATACCGTCTGGGGTTGATAGAACATCGTATCAGCCGCCATTTCGTAGTTGGTAGCGTAAGTTATTCCGGCTATTAGAAGCAGCAGCAAGCCGGGCAGCCATTTTGTTTTACTCCTGAAAACAGAAACTGACCCGACCAATATCATCCCCCAGAATACGATCCTGAAAGCCCAGCGCCAGGTGTGCAGGAAATAGGCGGCATCAATGCTGTTCATTTGCTGACTGCCGGGCATAGGCATAATGAAATACACTTTCGCGATTTCGTAAAGGAGAATGCCGGTTACGCCTATGTAAAATATCTTCTTCATTTATATATTAATTTGAAAACGAGAGGATTACAAAAAAAAACAAAGAAACGGGTTCGCCAGGTGGCAAACCCGTTTGCTTAATATATTAACCTATGATATTCAAAACTAGAATCACCTGCTGCGCGCGGTTACCACCAGCGCGATCACAAATGGCAATGTAAAAACCAGCAGCGCATTCCCTAAACCGCCGAGGACGCTGACCAGCGAGCCGATAAAAAACACCGCAGTGGCTGTAAAAAACCGGCCGACATTGAAACAAAAACCCGTAGCTGTACCCCGGATCGAAACCGGAAAAAGCTCAGGAATGTAACTCGACAACGCACCCTGGCTGATCCCGAAGCAAAAGGCGAGCATCGCAGTTTCGAGGTAGATGATCGCTGAAAATTGGGTATTCGTCAAAAACAGGATACAGCAAATGATCAGACAGCTTGCAAAGACGCCGGTCAATGTTCTTTTTTTCCCAAAACGATTGAGCAATACGCCTGAGAAAAGTCCCCCTATGATTCCGCCCGAACCAAGCAGGATCATAATTAAACCGCGTTCTTTTTGTCCGTCCTGGCCGCTTGCGAGCAAAGTCTGCACCCAGGTGGGAAGCCACGAGAATATCCCCCAAAGTCCGATCAGTACCGAGCCGAAAATCAGCGAGCCGGAGATCAGGTTCGCGCGATTTTCACCCGTAAATAATGTGGGTGATTTTTTGTCAGATACATTCAGATTCCGCCATTTGGCCGATTCCGGCGCGAGCAGATAAATGAGTAAGGCGGTAATAACGGGTATAATACCGATGCCGAATGCGCTGCGCCAATCGGAGAAAAGGAGGTTGATGCTGCCCGTCGTTACAATGCCGATCGGAAAGCAAACTGCCAGAATCCCCAGCATGACCGCCCTCGTTTTTTCTTCCCAAATCTCTGAAATATAAACAGTTGAGATCAGCAGAACGCCGCCCACACCCATTCCCGTCATAAAACGAAAAGCCAGCAATGTGTGCCAGTTTGGAACGATCGTCACCAGACACGTAAAAATCCCGTAAAGTGCAGTAACCAGCGTGAGCGACTTCACCCGACCTATGCGATCGCTTATCATCCCGAAAAGCAGCCCGCCGCACATCCAGCCGTACAGGTACAACGCATTAATATAAGCGCCGATCTCGCCCAGCTGCGCCTCACTCACCGCGCCGCCATTCAATTCGCGAATAGCGACGGGCAGGTACACCGACATTAGAGTCGAAACGGTGCCGCTGAGCGTGTAGGTCACAAAGCACAAGCCAAATGCTAGCCACTTTCCCGCCACACTTTTCGATTCGATATTTGTTATTTCCAAAGTCTGCATAGCTGATCTTATCTGAATAACTGGTCGAAATTCAAACTCACATAATATAACCCGCCGACTGCCGGCGAACCGTAAGCCTGCACGATATACTTGTTGGTGATATTGGAGCCGCCCACTTTAACCGTCGTTTTCAGCGAAGGAATGCGGTAACTCACCTGCGCGTCGAGCAGGTTATAAGCTTGTACCTTGCCGGGGTTATTTTCGGTGAATGTTCCGTACCATTCAAATGCTGTTTGCCAGTGCCAAGCGATATTGAATCCCAGCTTGTCTGTCAGTCTGGGGTTCCCGAAAATCACATTTGACTTCCACTCCGGCGTATTGAATGCGGGAATATTGTTTTTGTCCGCATCGCCGATATTGAAATCGATCCACGTCGCATTGCCGCTCAGCTTGAAGTTGCGGGGTAAAGAATAGGTAACACCTGCGCTGACGCCTTGAATGGAAACCTGATCAGCTGCATTGGTATACAGCTGGAACAGTTGCCTGTCGGCTCCCAGTAACTCGGCGGCAGCAGCAGGGTTGACCGATCCATCCGCTAATAGAATATCTGATTTGGCCCGGGCGACCACGGTATTGATCATAAAGTCGGTGTACTGGCTGTAATAATAATTTACATCAAACAACAACTTCTTACTAATCAAGCCTTTATAGCCAATTTCATAGCTCTTTACTTTTTCCGATTTGATATAAGGCACATTAGACTTAACCAACTTGTCTTTATTGTTCGCAACTGCCTGAGGGAAAGGAGTTCCCTTCGCCATATCTGCACCGAAAGCACCCGCAAATGCGCCGAAAGAAGCGATGGTCACCGAATTTTCATAAGCATTCAATCCCTGCGAATTCACCGGCGCGCCGCCCAAAATGATGATCGGACCTACATTCAGCTTAATGAACTGATCCGAGACAGTCGGGTTACGAAATCCGGTTTGATAGGATGCGCGGAAATGGTGGTTTTCTGTTGGAGAAAAAACGGCGGATGCGCGGGGAGTAAATCGCCCGTCGAAGTTTTCATTTTTATCATAACGACCTGAAAGCGTGAACTTCAAACGCTCTTTCCACAGCGATTTGGAAGCCTGTGCGAATACGCCGTACTCTTCATTAGTCAGGTTTTTATCTTTATCGTCAAAAAGTGTCCCGCCTGTATCGAGGTAATATTTGCGGTAATTACCTCCTACCTGCAAGTTAAAAACCTTCAAGGCAGAGCTGAAATCGTACATTCCTTCCACGTGGCGCAGGCTGCATTCGCTCAATATCCCCGCTCCCGAAAGCCCCCTAGTTTTGATCAGAAGGTCTTTGGAAGAATTAAATGCTTCTGAACCCGGCAATATCCTACCTTCGTCTGCGAAGGAACGTGCGGCATTATGGTCCTTTGTAGTAACTCCGGTTACTGCGCCATTGTAAGCTGCTGCATATCTCTCAAACCAGGTCGCATCGGCTTTGTCCGGCGTAACTGTCGCCCCGTTCAAATCTTTCACCCAGGTACGGTTAATGTGCTGGCCCAGCGCGCGGGTATTGTAAGAGTTCGTCGAAATCTCCTGATTGGAGTAGCCACGCACATAAAAGTTGCTTCCTTTCAGTTCCAGTTTGTGTTGGATAAACTTGAAATCGTTGATCACAAACCGGTTACTGCCTGTGTACTGCGCCGTTCCCTGATTGAAATTTCCCTGGTAAATCACTTCCAGCTTGTCGGTAATGCGGTAATGCAATGCCGCATTCAGTTTCAGACTGTAAACTCCGTAAGTAGCCAGATCCTTTTCCTCATAGCCTGTACGCGACACTCTTCCTATTTCCGGCAGCGTTTGTGCTACTTCGTCTCCGTAAATGTTAAGCTGATTTTTACCCGGATTATTCGGCCCGCGGTTGGCAGGAAGTGTATTAGGGTCAATATCTGTGTAATTGTTTGCATACCAGTCAGTTCCCTTCAAATAAGAAGCATTGACCTTGAATGCGAACTTGTTGTTGAAAGCTTTTGCATAGCGCACTGCCACATCGTACATCGGCTTCGCCCCCAGGTCGGTGCCGTCGTTAATATGGTTGATGCCAAACTTAGTCTGCGCGCTCAGTCCCTGGTATTCAAATGCATTTTTTGTGCGTGTATTCAGCATCCCGTTAAATGCGATCGGACCGTATAATGCAGATGCTGCCCCGGGAATCAGCTCGGCACTTTCCACATCGATATCGTGCGGCCCAAACAGATTTCCCATCGCAAAACCCAACCCCGAAGGCTGGTTATCAACCCCGTCGACCAGTTGCAAAAACCGGCTATTGCCCGTTGTATTGAAACCTCTTGTGTTGATCTGCTTGTAAGTAAGACTGCTGGTAACCATATCGAGCGATTTCATATTGATCAAACCGTCGTAAAAATTGGCAGAAGGCGTTTGCTGAATGGCGCGTGCATCCATTTTTTCAATGCTCACCGGCGAGCGGAGTATGCTTTCTTCTACTCTCGACGCGGTTACCACTACCTGGTTCAGTTCTCCAATAGCCGGTACCAGGTCGAAACGCAGGTTTTCGGCACTTGCCACTACTGCTTCCTGCCGCGCATATCCCACTAGTGAGATCACGAGTGTGGCCGGAAGTGAGGTATTCAGTTCAAACAAACCGTCAGCATTCGAGACCGCGCCGGTATTTTTTCCCTTCACCGAAACGGAAGCTCCCGAAACCGGCTTTTGAGATTCATTATCATAAATATGCCCCTGAATTTTAGTCGATTGCGCCCGCGTCACTTGTAAGCAAGCAATGCACAAAAGCAGGGATAACAGGAGTAAATGTTTTTTCATAGAGCGTTTTTTGATAGCAGGAAGGTTGATTTTTAGTTTTTCAAATGATCATAACCATTGGGCAAACGGTTGTAACCATATTCTTTTAAACGTTGTCCGAGCCCGAGGTAAAACTGGGGATCGGCAGGAGCGACAGTTGCCATTCCGTCCACATAGCGGTTGTATAGGCAAAACAGGGCGGCGATCAATACCGTATCGTGGATCTCGATATCCGTCGCACCGGATTTTTTCGCGACGGTTATAGCTTCCGGGGTAACAGCTCGCCCGCTCACCTGCACCATTACGGCGATTTTCAGCAGTGCTTTCATTTTTTCGCTTATCGGTGCTGTGTCAATATCCTTTTTAACCAGCTCGCAGGTTTCGGTTTCACCCAGCAGCACATCCGCGATTGCAGTGTGCGCCGCCGTACAGAATTTGCATTCGTTGTAATGCGAAACGACGGTCGCGATCAGCTCGCGCTCGCCCTCGGTCAGGCTGTTTTTTCCCCTCAATAAAAACTGGGTCAGTACCCGGATCGGGTGCGCGGTATCCTTGCTGTATTCGAGCAGACCGGTAATACCCGGCAAATGGCCAGGTAGTGGAATATGTGGCATATCGATATCGCTGTTTTAGTCCTGAGGAACCGAAAATCTGACGTAACCTGTGAAGGCCATACGTTGCCCCATCTCGCGGTAAGCTTCGTGTTCTTTCGGTGCCCAGGTACCCAGTCCGTCCACATATCTGTTGAACATGCAAAATGCCGCAGCGATCAAAACCGTATCGTGGATTTCCTTGTCTGCCGCTCCTTCTGCTTTTGCGGCAGCAATATCCTCCGCGTGCACTTCCCGGCCGCTTTTCTGCACCTTGGCGGCGATATTCAGGAGCGCCCGTAGTTTTGGGGAGATCTCAATTTGCTGAAATCCGTTCTTGATATCGTCGATCAAACTGAGGTCGCAATCCAAATGCGCCATCGCGGCCGAAGCGTGCGAAGTGTGACAGAAATGGCAGTTGTTCAAATGCGAAACGTAGGCGGCGATCAGTTCGCGCTCACCGCTGGTGAGTGGAGAATCGCCCCGGAGCAGGGTTTCTGCGAGTAATTGCAAAGGTTCGGCGGTTTCGGGCCGGAAATTAAAAAGTCCAACAATACCCGGAAGCGATTCGTCGGGCAGGGTAATATGTGCCATTTGAGGAAAGAACAGTTTAGTAAATGGATAATTCTTCCTTCCGTACAGAAACAGACAAATAGTCAGATGATCAGTGTATCATGATCACATTAAGACTTTTACGGAAAGAATAAAAAATTTACTAAGCCTGATCAGGCGGCGGAGATGGTATTGAAAAGTGGCTTTCAGAGATAAAAGCCGGTAGGTTTGAAGCACCTAATTCCCGGGCTGGCGTCCATTCGAGCACATAAAACACGTGCTTTCTGTCCTGGCCCATATACTCTTTCAGGAAGTTCTTTAATAAATTGGAATGCTGACTTTTTTGATCATCCGCCGACTGGCCGGTAACCTGATCATTGATCTTAGAAACCAGATCACTGAACCTATCGCGCGCATGCTGGTCAAGCTCACAATGCACGTACATCGTATCATTGAGCAGTTGCTGGCTCTTCATTTGGTAAAAATGGCCTTCGTGCTGAATTTGACCTTCCACCGCTTCCGGCGCACTCCAGTCGGTCTGGTAAGGAACACTTACCGGGATTTTAATCACAATACCCGCGGAGCCAGTCGATTGCTCGATCAGGTCTTTGTTGGCGCCACTGATCTTATAGCTTCCCTCCGACAGATAGACTATTGAATAGCCGATCATATTGTAGAGCAAGAGCCCAAAGAGCAGTATGGATAAAATCCTGCGCAATGTTTAAATATTGAAATTTCTGATTGTGCAAATGTATAAAAAGCTTTCGATGGATTTTATGCTTTTGCGGCTATTTTTACTGTCAATATTTTAGATTCTTGATATAATACCTCGTATATGCCATTTGTTGATTTCAATTCGAAGAAAATTATAAAAATCTGGGACGGGATTTATGGTACGCTGGCTCATTCCGAACAGCAGACTTTCGGCCACTTTACGATTGACGGCGGCACGGTACTGCCGGAACACAGCCATTTTCACGAACAATGGTGCCACGTGTTGGAAGGTGAACTCGAATTTGAGATTGACGGCGAAAAAATGCTGCTGACCAGCGGAATGACCGCCTATATACCTTCCAATGCGCCACATTCGGCAGTTGCACATACGCAGTGCAGGGTAATAGATTGTTTCACACCCGCGCGCCAGGATTTTATTGAGCTCGAAAGGAATAGTCAGTAATAAAAAAACCGGCACTACGCGTGTAGATGCCGGTTTACATATATGTTTTGTATCTCTCCTACACAAGCTCATTTTCATAATGCAGCCCAATCTGTGCGGGAGGAAAGGTTGCAATCTTGTTGAATTCCGCAATTGCCTGACTAACCTGCCTCTGCGATATTCCGCTGTATTCAAGTAACAGTACCTTCGCCTGCTGCGGTGTCGACCGTCGCATTTTCCAATATTGAGGATGATTTGCACCGATCGGTGTCCGGAAGAATGTCTCTTTGGGGTCTTTTATAAAAACTTCATAGTCAGTACTAACCTGCGGATTGTCATTCAGGAAATAGCCTTTGACGACTACTTTAACTTCCCTGCCACTTTTTAGATGAAAAATTTTTTCGTGTATCATAACGGCTACGTTTAAGAATATTTGCAAACATTACATCACGAACTTATTTTTCTTCATAAAGTTTAGCCAACGGTCGAATATGTTAGCCTGCGGTCGATTATGAGGATATTGAGGGTTACAGTATTTACAACAAACTGACTAACAAGCGATAGAAACCGGGCTACTCAACTACGTGACCGATAAACTGCGCGGTATTGTCCAGGATATTCCCCCCGCGCCGCAAACCCAGCGCACAAGCTTCCCCAACGTAAAATACACCTGCCTGATAACTTTTCCCCTCTGCATCAGCCGGAAACGGAAAGTACTCCTGATAGATCTTCGCCTGCTTGCCATATTCACCTTCGACCTGCTCCAATACAGCGCCTCCTTTTTCCAGGATGGAAACATTGGCACCTTCACGTCCAAATAAAACTTTGCTCACCGACTGCTTGTGCGGCAGCGCATAACGTTCCGTTTGCAGTAAAAGAGGATGGTAAGGATACAAATCCCACAAAACTTTTAAAATGTATTTGGATTGGAACAACAGTGTATACGCCGGATTCAGAATGACTGCTTTCCGGTTTCTGACAATTTGGGTCAGCATTCCGGCCAGTTCGGGCTCGTCCGTACCGATGTATTCCCAGGGAACGAGTTTGAACCAGAAATCGAAGCGGACAAATTCCCCCGTCGTCGTATCCTGAAAGAAAATGCCGTCACCGTTCGAAAACTCCACATCGTCGATATAAGCAAATTCGGTATCAAAACCTGCCTCACTTGCCGCGGCGGCCAGTACTGCTACATTCGTCTCGTCCTCGGGAAAATCCCGCATGGTAGAGAAAAGAATCGAAGGTGTCAGGTCCGGGTTCGCATCTTTCAGGTATTGAAACTGACCAACAAGCGTTTCATAAAGGGTATTGAATTGCTTCGCTTCGTCGAGCCCGTTCATGCGCAAATGCGCCCACTGTACCACGGAAGTTTCGGGAATGCAGGTAGCAGTATCGGCATTGAACTCGATCAGCTTGATCTGATCATTATCAAATCCACCGGCCAGGTCAAAACGCCCGTATAAATGAATATGCCGGTCGTCTTCCCAGGAAAGCTCGATCAGCTCGATGAGGTTCTCAGGTATTCCGAGATCCTTGTAAATTTTATTATCAAATACATACTGGCCGGCTTCGACCAGCATATCATATAAGGTATTGGCAGCGTCATAATATTGATTCGCCAGCTCTTCCCTGATTATCACTACGTCGTTAACAACATACGGGACAGTATCTGTCCCCAACATCCAGTCCCAGCCGGCATTTTGAAGCGCACGTTCAGGACCGTCTACCAATGTTCTAGTTTCTACCATTTCAAATTTCGTTTAGCCTCCGCTTCTCGATGATGAGCGTCCAAAAAATCCTTTTCTGCCTCCGCTTGGGCGGGTATTCACTGTGCGCGTGGTACGCGAAGCGTCAACCTGCCTGAAAGTATTCTGTGATTTCTGGTAAGCTGCCGGGTTACTGTAAACTCCGCTTGCGTTGGCTCCGCCGGAATTGCGGTAATTGTTGATATACCCGTTATTGTTGTTCCTGCCCAGCAAATAGCCCATTCCGCCGTAAAGCAGCATCGTCGACAAGCCGCTGTGGTGACCGACGGAAGATTGGTTTGTACGGATTTCCTCGTCGATCAACGCTTTTGCAGCCTCTGGGCTCAGGTTGTCCGAATGCCCGTCGAGGTATGTCACTACTGCGCCGGAGCTGTCGGGCGGTACATTATCTTCGCTGATGATCTTGAATTCACCGGGTTTTACTTCTTTAATATGCGAGCGGATTCCTTTTGTAAAAGTGGTCTCCTCGTAGCTGTAAGCCGCTTCATCCTCCTCATTGGAAGAGCAGCTGCCCAGCGAAATGCCCGAGAGCAATGCAATAGCCAGTGCGCCACCGATACTGATATCCTTCACGCTTTTAATAAAAGAACCTTTTCTTATTTGTGTCATACTATTGGGTTTTTAATGCTGACAATATCTAAAAATACACTTTTTGGCAGCGGTAATCTGCTATAATCTTTCAAATGGTACGTAATACAGGATAAAATTGCACAATTGCTTTACCAGCGGTTTTCAAGTGCTTTCACAAAAATTAAGGCATAACCCTTTGAAAGATCATGCCTTAGTAAGTAAAAATAGTGCCGCCGCTACGCTTTCTTGGCAATTTTTTCCAATGCACTCACCAGCTTGTCTAAATCCGTGAGTTTGGTATAAACGTGCGGGGTTACCCTTACACAATGTATATTTTCCCAGTTAATACCTACTGTGTGAATCTTGTGATCCTTCATGAGCTTCGCGTCCACTTCTTCCGGCTTCATTCCGTCTACGCTCACTCCGGCGATCGCGCAGGAAAATTCTGGTTTCAACGAAGTATGGATCTTCACACCGGGAATCTGCGCGGCTTTTTCTGCCCAGTATTTTTTGAGAAAATGAACCCGCTCCTGTTTACGTTTCGACCCGATCCCTTCCTGAAAATTGATCGCCTCCCCGATCGCCTGCTCGATTGGAAAGCTTCTGGTGCCTAATGTTTCAAATTTCCGGATATCGGCACTTTTGGGCTGACTATTACAAAGCAGCGGCCATATTTTCTCGATCTTATCCTTTTTTATCCACATCATCCCGCTACCCACCGGCGCGCTCAGGAACTTGTGGAGGCTCGTACCAAAGTAGTCGCAGTCGAGATCAGGGATTTTGTAATCAAGTAAACCAAAAGTATGGGCGCCGTCGACGACAACTTCGATCCCTTTGCTGTGCGCCATTTGACAGATCTTTTTCACCGGCATAATCTGCCCTACCCAGTTGATAATGTGGGTTACGTGAATGATTTTGGTATTGGGCGTAACTGCGTCGGCAAATGCTTTTACGATCTGCTCGTCGTTTTCAATGGGGAAATCAAAAGATAATTGTTTGTAAACCAGCCCGTCGCGCATTTGACGCTGTTTCCACGCCTGGATCATATTCGGATAATCCTGGATCGTGCCTATTATTTCGTCCCCTTTTTGCAGCGGAAGTCCGAAAATGACGGTATTTAAAGCCTCGGTCGCATTTCTGTTGATCGCAATTTCTTCGGCGTCGCAACCTGCGAGCTTGGCGAGGCGCTGGCGGAGAGGTTCGCGGCCTTTATCCATAATCCGCCACATATAATAGGAAGGGCCTTGCGCGGCTGCTCTGTTGTATTTCTCCAAAGCTTCCTGCACCGCCAGCGGCGAAGGCGAAACGCCGCCGTTATTTAAAATGATAATTTCACTCTTGCTGGCTGTGTAAGCGTCCTGAATCACGGACCAGTAATCTTCATTGTCGTTACTGTCGGCTTTCCAGTATTTTTCCGCGTTGCTGAAATGCTCTGCGTGGAGTTGGTTAAAAAGGCTGTCAATACCGAACGCGCCCATGCCGAGGGCAGCGCTCTTTCTGAAAAAGGAACGGCGATTATTCATAAATTTGGGTTAGGAAATAGTAACTGAGTGAGCTACAATTTATTGATAATCCGCCGAAATCCCAATTACATCTCGGGATCGCTTTTTACCACAGCCTGCAACAACCACTCATAGGTATCATAAGGCTCGGGCATACCTAAACTATCCAGTTGCAGGTACATTAAATGCACATGCGTAGGCGAGCGTTTCTTATAAGCATTATAGCCGCTGCGTCCCATTTCGGCAATTTTATCGCCCGCTTTTATGCTTTGCCCGGGTTGCACTTCCACGATATTATTGTGTGCGTAGTAAAACAACCCGTCAAGGCAGGGATCGTAAACCCAGATCCAGTTTCCGCCGCGGAGTTCGCTGTCGTATTTCCAGCCGGTTTCGGTGGCCAATACTATTCCTGATGAAAATGAAAGGACGTTAATAGGCTTCCACGTTCTGTCATCGAGGTTATCCTGGTCTTTATCTCTTACAAAAAGATCATGTGCAGGGTGGCTGCCGGCTACTTCCCGATCAAATAGATCAAAACCATTTGGCCGAAATCCTCTTCCTCTCGAACCGACGGATTCCCTGGGCAAATAGGATTCGACCGGATAAACGAAATAGGCGGAGTCGATGCCGCGGCAGGTGTCGGGCTTTACTATTTTTCGGATATTCCGCATGATTTCACTGAAAGCATTCCGGGCAGAATCGGGTGAAATAGCGCCGTCGCGGATATCAAGCTGTACCTGATTGAATGCGGCGCAATAGTCGGCTAGTGGTGTGGAAGATTCACTTTCATTAATAAAGGCTGAAATACTGACGATCAACAGCAGCCCAGCCACTCTTTTAACTGTCATCAAAAACATTTTTGTCATGAATCCTCTTTCCCCGAACAGATTGGTTTGTATTCCGGCCAGCGCCGGATTTAAATTAAAACAATACAAATGTATTTCTATTGCATTAAAAAGGTTCTATGCTTTCCTTTAAACCCGGAACACTAAACAAAAACACAATGCAATACCGTCGTTTTGGACGCACAAACTGGCAAGTCAGTGAAATTGGATATGGTATGTGGGGGCTCGCAGGCTGGACCGGCTCCGACCGCAAAGAGACCGATGATTCATTGAATCTGGCCGTAGAATCGGGCGTAAACTTTTTTGATACTGCCTGGGGATACGGAGAAGGATTGAGCGAGCGCATTCTGGGAGACCTTATAAAAAGATATCCTGACAAAAAAATATACGCCGCCACGAAAATCCCGCCGAAAAACCGCACCTGGCCTTCGAAGCCGGAGTTTAAGCTCGCTGATGTTTTTCCTGCGGATTATATTATTGAATACACAGAGAAAAGCCTGCAAAACCTGGGTACCGAACAGATCGACCTGTTACAATTTCACGTTTGGGAAGATAACTGGGCGCAGGAAGATGAATGGAAAGAGGCGATCCAGAAACTGACCCGGGAAGGTAAAGTAGGCGCCTGGGGAATCAGTATCAACCGTTGGGAGCCGGATAATGCATTGGAAACGTTGAAAACCGGGCTGATAGATTCGGTACAGGTGATATATAATATTTTCGACCAGGCGCCGGAAGACAACCTTTTCCCGCTTTGCCGCGAAAACGATATTGCCGTGATCGCGCGCGTTCCTTTCGACGAAGGCACACTCACGGGTACTTTAACAAAGGAAACAGTTTTCCCGGCCGACGATTGGAGATCCACTTATTTCGTTCCAGAAAACCTGAATTCCAGCGTAGATCACGCAGAAGCATTGAAAGCCGATATTCCGGCTGGTATGACGATGCCGGAACTCGCATTGCGTTTCATCCTTAATAATCCGGACGTACATACTACGATTCCCGGCATGCGGAAATTACCGCACGTAAGATCAAATGTAGCCGTAAGCGACGGAAACGCACTTTCCCCCGAAATAGCTGAAAAACTGAAAACCCACCGCTGGGACAGGCAGCCGACCCAATGGTCACAATAGAAAAAAACCCGCTTCCAGATCAGAAGCGGGTTTTTTTTATCTATATAACTTATTATCGATCGAGTACTTTCCGGGCCCGGTGAAGAAAAGGGTCAGGTAAGTGATCAGAAATGAAATTGCGTGTTCTTTTTCGGCAAATGGATCGGGTCCGTGCACGATGAATACGACAACGATCATCGTAATAATGAGCGGGATCAATGCGGCTCTTGTAAACAATCCCAAAATCAGCAGAATAGAGCAGCCGAATTCTGCGAGAATGGTCAGAACCTTGGATAATTCTTCCCCGATACCGATCGGATCCGCGAAAGAACTGTCGCCTCCGAGGTAACCGGAAAGCTTTGCATATCCGTGTGTGAGCATTAAACAGGATATACCGACCCGCAGGATCAGAATACCAAAATCCGCCGAAGCGGGCAGTTTAATCGGTTTCAAGAATTTCTTCAACATACATTTATTATTGTGTGAATAAATAATCCCTGGCCGCATTCACGGCCAAAATAACTCTTTTCACCTAACCGCAGAAACCGCCGAGATAGTTTCATAAATAATTTCGTGTCGCCATGGAGTCATATTTTTATTTGCCAAGTTATATTTTTAGATTTACCTAAATTATATTTCAGAGTAAATTAAATAATAGTTTTGAACACTTATGAAGCTATACATACTATTCATTCTGTGCATCTTAACCTCGGCTTCTCAGGCGCAATTTGTGCTTTCGGGAAACATTTCACTGGAAGGCCAGCCTGAAAGTGCATTCGGCGCGTCGGTTTATATTGACCAACTTAAAATCGGTACCACGGCAGATACTTTGGGCAATTATCGCATTTCAGATATCCCGAGCGGAACGTATACGATCAGGGTCAGCTATATTTCAATGCCCACGATTACCGAGAAAAACGTTTCCGTTAAACAGGATCTGGTAAAGAATTTCGTCATGAAATCGGGTGCCAATGCATTAGACGAGGTTGTGATCTCGGGAACGATGAAGGAAGTCTCAAAGCTCGACAGCCCCGTGCCGGTGGATATTATCACTGCCAAATTCCTTTATAAAAACCCGGTACCGAGCATTTTTGAAGGATTAAGCTACGTAAACGGCGTGCGCCCGCAGCTGAATTGTAACGTTTGTAATACCGGCGATATTCACATGAATGGCCTGGAAGGTCCGTACACGATGGTGCTCATCGACGGAATGCCCATGGTGAGCGGACTTTCCACGGTTTACGGACTTTCGGGTATCCCCAATAGCTTAATCGAAAGAGTTGAGCTTGTAAAAGGCCCGGCCTCAACGCTTTACGGATCAGAGGCTGTGGGCGGATTGATCAATATCATCACCAAAAATCCTTCGAAAGCGCCTGTTTTTTCGGCGGATGCATTCAGCACCAGCTGGCTCGATTACAATCTGGACCTTGGTATGAAGCTCACTGCAGGAAAAAATGTGAGCTCGCTGATCGGGGTGAATTATTTCAATTACCAAAATCCGCTCGACCGTAACGGTGACGGATTCACGGACCTTACCTTGCAAAAACGCATTTCGATTTTCAACAAATGGTCATTTAACTTAAAAAATAACAAGCAGGCGAATATTGCCGCGCGGTACTATTACGAAGATCGCTGGGGCGGGCAAATGAACTGGAATAAGGCTTTCCGCGGCGGAGACGAAGTTTACGGAGAAAGCATTTATACTTCCAGATTTGAAGTACTCGGAAATTATCAGCTGCCTATCGAGGAAAAGATCACCCTGCAATATTCATTCAGCTCGCATCATCAGAATTCAGTTTATGGGAATGTGCCGTTTCTCGCGGACCAGAAAATTGCATTTGCCCAGTTGCTTTGGGACAAGGAAATCGGGAAGCATAATCTGTTGATTGGTACCCCTTTCAGATACACCTTTTATAACGACAATACTCCGGCAACACGTTATCTCGATGGAAATGACCACGCTGACAAGATTTATCTGCCTGGTTTTTTTGTGCAGGATGAGATCCGTTCGGGGCCGCATTCGCTATTGCTTGGCGCGAGATATGACTTCAATAGCCGGCACGGAAGCATTTTCACGCCCCGTGCCGCTTACAAATTCAAGTTTAACCAAACGGATGTTGTTCGCCTGAATGTGGGTCGCGGCTTCCGGATTGTAAATCTGTTCACCGAAGACCACGCAGCATTAACCGGCTCCCGGCAGGTAATTGTGAAAGAGGCACTTAACCCGGAGCAAAGCTGGAATGCAAATATAAATTTCGTGAAAAAGATTGTCACCGGGAGCTCATTTATCGGCTTCGACGCTTCTGTTTTCTATACCCATTTCACCAACCGGATCCTGCCGGATTACGACACCGATCCCAATCAGATCATTTACGATAACCTCGATGGTTACGCAGTTTCGAAAGGAGTTAGCCTGAATTTGGATTTTAACTTCCCTTTTCCGCTGAAAATAATTGCCGGAGGTACTTTAATGGACAATTTCCAGAAAGAAAATGGCGTACGTTTCCGGCCGGTGCTGACGGAAAGATTCACGGGTGTCTGGTCAGTCAATTATGAGATTCAAAAAGCGGGAATCTCGCTCGACTACACGGGCAATATGTACGGACCGATGCGGCTGCCGGTGTTGAGCGAAGAGGATCCGCGCGCGCGCGTTTCACCGATCTGGTCACTGCAAAATATCCAGGCGACCAAGAAGTTTGACAACGGTCTGGAAATTTACGGCGGTGTAAAAAACCTGCTCAACTTCACTCCCCCAGCCAATTCCATTGCCCGGTCGAATGATCCTTTTGATAAAAATGTGAAGTTCGACGATAGCGGCCAAGTGATCGCCACACCGGAAAATCCGTACCGATTGACCTTCGATCCGTCTTACGTTTATGCTCCTAATCAGGGGCGTCGGGTATTTCTGGGTATGCGATATACGTTGAGGTAAAACGCTGAAAATCTGGCTTCTAAAAAAGTGAACGAAAATGACCGTTTATAATTTTTCGAAGACCAAAAACGTATATAGTATTGATATTCATTGATTTGAATAATTTTTGATTGTATATTTGTGCCATCGATTATTTAACACTACCTGATTATGGCATTAGCAAAACAATTTGTAAAGAGCAAGTCTGTTTACAAAGTAACATTTACCGTTCCTGCGGAAGCTGCTGCGGACGCGAAGACAGTAGCCGTTGTTGGCGAATTTAACAATTGGAATCCTGAGGCGGTTGTACTTAAAAAACAAAAAGACGGATCGTTCAAAGGCATTGTAGAACTAGCCGCAGGGGAACACCAGTTCCGCTATATTTTGGATGGCGAGAAATGGGAAAATGACTGGGAAGCAGACAAATACGTACCAGCAGGTGTAGACGAATTAGCTGAAAATTCAGTGGTTGTTTGCAGCTAGTTGGGTTTTAGCTGTTAGCTGTTAGCTGTTAGCTGTTAGCTGTTAGCTGTTAGCTGTTAGCTGTTAGCTGTTAGCGTAAAAAAACCGGAGGTAGGTGATCTACTCCGGTTTTTTTGTTTTCTATAAATTTTTTCTCAAACCAATAGCTAATAGCTAACAGCCAATAGCTAACAGCCAATAGCCAACAGCCAACAGCTAAACCTTAAATGCATCACTCTCCACATACGCCTTGATCAGCGCGTCTTCGCCTTCGGCTCCTGTTTGTGAATTCCCGTGCTCCATACCCATGATAAAGGATTTATTTTCCTTTTTGCTGCGGTCGTAAATGTATTTGAATATGTTTTTGTAATTGATCTCACCGGTAGTCGGCTCTTTCCTTCCCGGCTCGTCACCGATCTGGAAGTAATCAATTTCGCTCCAAGTTTTGTCGATATTGTAGATCAGGCGGCCTTCGTTCTTCTGCATGTGATAGATATCATACAGGATCTTGCACGATTTACTATTTACCCCGCGGCATATTTCATAAGTCTGCTCGGAAGTACGCAGGAAAAGGTTAGGTGAATCGCTAAGCGGCTCCAAAACCATGACTAACCCGTGTGGTTCCAGGATCTCGGCGCCGCGGCGTAGTGCGTCGATCACGTGGCCGGTCTGAACGCCTATCGGCAGGTTTCTTTCAAAATCACCAGGCACGACGGTCATCCATTTTGCATTCACCCGCTTGGCCACTTCGACCGCTTTTTTACAGCCATTGAGAAAAATATCAATGTATTCCTGCTTGCCGGCAGCAAGTGTATTGGCTCCGTTTCCACCTTTATCTACCACAAAAACACCCATTTGCATGCCCAAACGCGTCATTTCTTTCGCGATCGCTTCCTGCTCCTGCACCGGGCGGCCCATCATACCATTATCTTCAAGCGCCATGAAACCGTTATCAGCCATAAATTTAAGCTGATCGATAACACCTTTTCCGGCTTTATTTTGGAACATTCCGAAATGGGGTGCGTATTTGAGCTTGAACTGATTCTTGGCGGTCGGGGCTGGCTGGCCAGCAAAAGCATTATCAGCTGCTACTGCTGCACCCGCCAGACCTAATGTAGATTTTACAAAATTTCTACGAAGCATGTTTTTTCTTGAGTTATGTTTGAATTGTAAAGAAACGAAATGCACTGATTTACCTCAAAAGCACTTCTATTATTTTACAAATGCACTTTTACTAAGACCTTCTCCTTTTCCGGCGTTCCTTTCTGGAAGCTGGCTTTTGCGGAGCGGCTTCGGCTTCCTGCACTGCCGGTTTAGGAAAATAGGGAGCTAGCTGAGCCTTGATATCTTCCCTGAATGCGTTTCTCACACCGTCCAATGCACCTTCTTTTACTTCGCCCGCAAGCCGGTCGTCCAGGAGTAGCTTCACAACCGTTTCTTCGCCTGGCCAGCTCGCCCCCAGGAACTTAGCAGCATTCTTGCGAACAGCTACGGATTCGTCCGGATTGACAGCAGCAGAGCGCAGCAGATAAACAGACTCACTACTTCCTACTGTTTGAATAGAAGCCAGCAAAGCGATTTTCTTCGCTTCGTTCATGCCGGCCAGCTTTTGGGTTACGTAAGAAATCCCCGCTTGTTCCAGCAATAATGCGCCAGCGTCCCTCCCGAGCACTTCGTCCGATTTGTCCAGCGCCATTTTAAGCAGCCGGTCATTTTCAGATTCCAGCTCGTAGCGCGTCATCAGGTCAATGTAATGCTCGGTACCATAAGTTTCGTCGAGCAATTTGTTCAACGCGGACAATCCCTGCTGTGAATTTTTTACAAATGATTTATCCAAATGCAGCAGTGCCAGCTTACTTACCTCAATCCGATCGCTTGCGGGAACTGAGAGCACATTCAGCAGCGCCTGTGACTTTTCGTAACCAGCGCGGAAGAAATCGAATGCACGGAAATACCTTAACCTGCTTTTGAAATCAACAGAAGTATCGGCAGCGGCCTCTGTCAAATACGGGATCGCCTGCCGGGTCCGGGCAAGCCAGATAATATCTTTGCCTGCGTCAGTGGCAGTGGGTTTCCCTTTTTGTCTTTCCAGCCAGGCCGGAAAAATCCGCTCCCACTGATCGAATGCACCGATACTCAGTGCCTCTACAGTCCAGCGGTCATTTCCTTTGTATTGTTTTGCCAATTGCAGCCACACATCCAGTGCTTCATAAGTGTGGTTATGGTTGATCGCAAGTGCACATTCGCGCCGCACCTGCGGATCGGGATCGGCGGTAAGTCTTTTGATATATTCAGTGGGGTCGCTATTGCGCTGACGCACAGCGCGTAACGCCGTAATGCGGATGTTTGGATTTAAATGCCGGAAGCCAATATCCAGTGCGCGGTAATTGAAACCCTCAATGCGGTTAAGTACCCACAATGCCCGGGCGCGCAGTTTCGGGTTTGCATTGTATCTGTTAAAAAGCTCTTCCAAAAATGGTTCTGCGTTCCAGCCGTGTTTTACACAGGCATTCCAGGCCAGATAGCGCATCGACAAGTTGGGGCTTTGCAATGCTTTCACCGCTTCCTCCGGGTTAGTAAGGTCGAAAACCGGAATAGTATAAGGTACTCCCGGAGGCGCCACGCGGAATATCCGCCCGCGGCTTTTGTCTTTCATTTGATTCGAGCCGATCACAGGATCGTACCAATCGGAAATAATGAGCGAACCGTCGGGTGCAACGCAAACATCCGTAGGCCGGAACCATTTGTCGCGGGTACCTTCCACGATCGGCAGGATTCCAGTCGATTTGTAGCCCGCTCCGTCAACTTCGACGGGAAATGCATTTACGTAGCGCTGACCTGCGTCGGCGAGTAATATCTGGTCCCAGTAGCGCCGGGGAAGCAGCTCACCTTCGTAAATGGTCATCCCCATCGGAAACCCTGAACCCGTTTGCAACAGATCTGGCACTACGCCCGGGTCGTTCTGGTGCCAGTGCCTCCGCGGTATTTCGTCTTCAAGATTGGTCCTGTTAAGTCGCCAGCTTGCGCCGGTCATTTCGTCAATATATCCGAAATTCCCATTTTCCATCACATAAGAAATCCGGTCACTTCC
Organism: Dyadobacter sp. CY343; assembly: GCF_021390335.1. Taxonomy (GTDB): domain Bacteria; phylum Bacteroidota; class Bacteroidia; order Cytophagales; family Spirosomataceae; genus Dyadobacter. The sequence continues at coordinate 874,448 of NZ_JAJUXK010000004.1, forward strand.
GTTACCCGGCTCTTCCTGGTCCGACTGCCACATGGTTCCGTAGCTGTCGACGGCTACTTCAAAACCATTTCGGAAATTTTCAGCCATAATTTCAACTTTGGTAAAGTCCTGCTCGCAGCGAAAAACTACACCTTGTTTGAATTGCCTGAAATCGATCGGTCTCTCATATTTATCCAGCAAAGGCCTATCCTGACCGTCTACCAGCTGTCTTCCGGCATTTCCGAAGTTGAAGTAAAATTTTCCATCGGGCCCGAAAACGAATGCGTGTACCCCTGCGTCACTTTGCACGCCGCCTATTCCTTTGAAGAGAATTTCCTTGGTATCAGCCTTATCGTCGCCGTTTGTATCTGTAAAAAGCCACACGTACGGACTTTGAGAAACGATCGCTTTATTGCCCATTACCCAGATCCCGAGCGGCGCATTGATCTCCGGTCCCTGATAAAAAACCTTGGTAACATCGGCTTTTCCGTCTCCATCCTTATCTTCCAGGATCAGGATGCGGTCGCCCATTCCCAGTTCGGATTTTCCGTTGACGGCCGGGCGATAATTATAAGCTTCACAAACCCAAACCCTGCCACGGTGATCCACATCGATATTGATCGGATTAATCACATTCGGCTCGGAAGCAAACAATGTCGCTTCGAGTCCGTCGGCCACTTTGATACCAGCGACTGCATTCCGTGAAAAACGCTTTTCCGGCTCAGAAAGCGCTGCATAAGCGCTATCCGGGTCGATAACAACCACTGGCTCAGTAACTAATGTATCGGTAACCTGGGAAAAACCTTGGACCTGAGGAAGGAAAGAAGCTGCCGCAAGGAAGAGGGCAAAACTTTTAATATTAAATTGTTTCAAAACAAATTTGATGACGCGAACTACACAAAAACCGTTTAAAAATACAGCTTGTTTCCTGAATAATGAAGAGAAGATTTAAAGTTGATGGGAATGAGCATAATTAGATATTCCAAATAATTCGCTCGAAGGCATTCTGCATGTTCCCCCGGCCCCTGAAGGGGAGAACGCTGATCCGAAATAATGTCTCGAAATTCCGTAAAACAATAAAAAGCCACAAGTCCCCTTTTGGGGATTTAGGGGTTATCAGCACTAAGTCAAAAAACTGCAAGCGCCTTAACAACAAAAGCCAATTTGTTATATCACAAAACAATGTATCTTTGGATCTTCCACGTCTATCAATATTGTGAAAGAAAAGATCAAGCAGCTTATAGCGGAACATCTGATCAGAAGAGGTGCATTGAAGATCACTTTGCATAATTACAAAGCGACCGGAGTATTGACAGATGCGATAAGAGACCGGATTCTGGATGAGATCAATGAAATTGATAGTGTGATCGAAAAGTTGAAGGAAATATTGAAAGCGATCTAGCAACCTAAAAATTTACTCAATGAAAGACCTTATTAAGAGATTAAGTGAAGCACGCAGCCTGGAAGATTACGAATCGGCGAGCAAAGAATGTCTCGACTATTTTCCAAAAGCGACGGAAAGTGAACGTTCCGAAATAAGGAAAGTGATGATTTCCAAAGGCGATGAAATGATGCTGAAAGCAAAAGAGTCGCGCCAAAAAGCAGCTGAGCTGATAGCAGAATATGAAGATGCGAATATCAATATCGAGATTGACGGTCGTAAATACCCGCTGAGTGAGTGGGTCACTATGAAAGAATATTGCCGAAGATTTGGGCTTAAAAACACGATGGTGATCAATAATTGGATCAATCGACAAATTATTCCGAAGGAGAATATTCTTAATATCAGTCAGTTAAATGGTCTCAGGCTTATTAAGGCAGTACCCTACAAGGGATAAACCCCTCTATAAAAAAACATGGAGCAATTGATAGTGTTGCTCCATGTTCTATTTTATTTCTTCTTCAAACCACTCAGATAATCAACCAACCCGACCAGCTCGTCTGTGGTCATTGCGTCCTGCAAGCCAGCCGGCATCATGGATTCTTTGAGCTGCTTCATTGATTTTACTTTCGACATTTTATATTCCTGCGTCGAGCCTCCCGGAAATTTCAATATCAGGTCGGTTTCTGTTTTGCTGGCTACAATGCCGGTTATCACCGAACCATCTTTGAATGTAACCTCGAAACCTTCGTAACCAAAACCAATACCAGCACTTGGTTCAAAAATAGCGGCGTATTGCGCTTCTTTTGGCAATTTACTGCCAATTTCCGACAGTTTCGGGCCAAAATCCATTCCCTCCCCATTCACCTGGTGACATACTGCACAATAGGTACCGAATACCTGCTTGCCTGTTGCCGCGTCGCCTTTCATACCGATCAGCTCCTTCATTTCAGGATGGCGGCGCGCTGTGGTTACGCTGCCTTCCAGGTATTTAGCGGCTTCTGTTTTAACCGCTTTCCGCCACGCGCCGCTCAGTCCCTTCACGGCAGCGACCTTCACATCACCAGTCAATTTTCCTTCTTTGAGCAAAACCAAAACCTGATCCTCGCCGCTCATCGTGCCGCCAAGCGACCTTGCCGCCACCGTGCGCTGCGCGATCGGGTAACTTTCTGTGGTGGCTACCTCTCTCAATATATCCAGTGACTCTTTACTTCCGGCCGATCTGAGAGCAGCCAGGATCGCTTCGCTTTTCGCGATATCGCTTCCTTTGATCGTCTTCCAAACCAATTCTCCCCCGCCCTGCTTCATCAGCTGGGCTGCGGCTGCCGGACCCGTGCGGCTGGAAGTTTCTTTGATTGCCAGATCAAGCAGACGCTGGTTTTCGGATTTCAGCTCGTATTTCGCTACCAGTTCCAAATATGCGGGTGTTCCGTAATTGCTATCCAGTAGTTTTTGGAGCGACGCCATCGCTTCTGCATTTTGTTTTACAAAACCCGGATCCAAATGCCTCAATGCGAGTTCATTCACTTTGTCCTGATCCTTACCGGAGCCTTTCATGATTTGAAGCAGTGCTAGTGATTTCTCATTGGCTGCGGGATTAAAGTCAAATGCACGGAAATAGCGCAACCTGCTTTTCAGGTCTGCTTTGGAGTCACCCGCAAGCGAGGCTAACAATGATAAAGATTCTTTTCCTCTCGACCGCCATACAATATCCTTTCCCGCTTGCGTGGCAATAGGGTTACTGCCCGCTTTTGCTGCCCAGGCGCTAAAAAACGAATCCCACTGATTATCAGCACCAATACCGAGTGCTTCAAGATACCAGCGGTCTTTTCCGTCATATTGCTGCGCCAGTTCCGCCCACAATGCGGGAGAACCAGCGGATTTGTTGTGATGCAATATTAATGCGCACTCCCGACGGACCTGCGGCTCAGCATCTTTTACCAATAATTTAATATAAGCCAAAACGTCCAGCCCTTTTGCCTCGCTCGCAGCGCGCAGCCCGGCGATGCGCATGTCAGGATTCGTGTCTTTTACAGCCAGATCAATGTTCTTTTCGGCTGATGAAGGCCATTTACTCAAAACCCAGAGCGCCCGGGCCCGCATTCTGTAATCTGTATTTTTGTCCTTAAATAGCTTTTCCAAAGCCGGAGCTGCTTTCTCGCCCATTACATTTAATGTATTCCACGCCTGATAACGCACCGATAAGTTAGGGCTTTGCAATGCTTCCACCGCGCCGGCAGTAGTTGAGTAATCTGCCTTTTTGAACCGGTAAGGTGCATTTGCAGGCGCAACTCTATAAATTCTTCCCCTTTTCTGATCGCCAGCCTGGTGACCACCTACGCCCGGATCGTACCAGTCCGAAACGATCAGCGAACCATCGGGAGCGACGCAAACGTCACTCGGCCTGAACCACTGGTCTCTCTTTCCATCGACGATATTGACGATCTTAGCTGTATAGCCTGCGCCCGATTTTTCAACCGGATAGGAACGCAAAACATTATGTCCCGGCTCGCAGTGGATCATTTGACCATAAAATTCCTTTGGAAGTAACTTACCCTCGTAAACCACCATACCTGTGGGTGAACCCGAGCCGGTTTGCAACAAATTCGGGACCACACCCGGATCGTTTAGATGCCAGTGGCGCTGCGGAATGGAATCTTCCATATTGGTCCGGTTAGCCCGCCAGCCTGCGCCGGTTACCTCATCGGTGTAGCCGTAATTGCCATATTGCATTACATAATTGATCCGCACACCTTTGTTCCCGTCGTCGTCATTATCTGACTGCCACATGGTACCATAACTATCCACAGCCACTTCATAGTTATTCCTGAAATTATTTCCCAAAACCTCGATATTCTTGAAATCAGGATCGCAGCGGAAAACCATTCCCTGTTTCAGCTTTTTGAAATCAATTTCCTGACCATTTTTGTCAACAACCGGCTTGCCTTTCCCGTCAAGCAACTGGCCGCCTTCATTTCCAAAATTGAAATACAACTTTCCATCAGGCCCAAAAACGAATGCGTGCATGCCGTGATCGTGCTGCTCGCCACCCAGTCCTTCGAATATCACTTCTTTCTTATCTGCCTTTAAATCACCGTCTTCATCCGTAAAAAGCCACACGTACGGACTTTGAGAAACAATTACCTTGTTGCCCATCACCCAAATTCCAAGCGGCGCATTGATTTCTTTTCCCTGATAAAAAACATTGGTCTTATCGGACTTTCCGTCACCGTCGGTATCTTCCAGCACCACAATCCGGTCGCCTTCATTATTGGTAGGATTCCCGTTTATCGCTGGGCGATAATTATAAGCTTCACACACCCACACACGGCCCAGGTGATCTACGTCGATATTAGTCGGATTCGTAATAGTAGGCTCCGATGCGAACAGGGAAGCTTCGAGTCCGTTTGTCACGGAAAGTCCCGCTACTGCATATTTAGGAGACCTTTTTTGCTCTTCGGTCAGATCCTTATAAAGACTGTCGAGCGCGGCACTTTGTGAAGTACTTGGATTGGTACGCTGGTAAGTAGCGACCAGCAGGCCAGCCAACAGGCAGCCTGCCGGAAATAGTATCAGTGATTTTTTGAAGTTCATGAGGTGAAATAATATAGGTCGGGAAAGCAGGACCGAATTGTGCTATTCTTAAATTAAAGATTGCTATTTTTAAAGTAATAAGAGCCAATCCACCTGTCATTTACTATCATGAACAAGACTTTTTTTTCCTTAATAGCTGTCGCACTGGCACTTCCGGCGGCTGCTCAGAAAATCCTTTCACCTGATATTCAGATTAAGACGGCGGTACTCGCTGCTCCGTCGGAAAAACAGGCCGGCGCGAAGGTCTACGGCTATTCGGCTGACGGAACGTTCAAGGTATTGCGGGATGGTACAAATGATTACGTGTGCATTGCCGACGATCCGAAAAAGGACGACATTGGCGTTTCCTGCTACCACGCCGATCTTGAACCATTCATGGAACGCGGCCGCGTGCTGACGAAAGAAGGCAAGAATGCGAAGGCGATTTTTGATATAAGAGAAAAAGAAGCAAAAGACGGTACACTGAAAATGCCGAAACAATCTTCGACATTATTTGTGCTTTCAGGCACGAAAGATAATTACGATGAGGCTGCCGGCACGCTTAAAAACGGCTACTTACGCTACGTCGTGTATATTCCATTTGCGACGGCCGAAAGCTCCGGGCTGCCGCTCAAACCGGACGTTCCTGGAATGCCCTGGATCATGGACCCGGGCACGCACCGGGCACATATTATGATCAACCCCGCAAAACCCTGACCTTTAACAGATATAAAAACCTCATATGAAAAAAATATTCCATAGTATTGCCGTCCTGAGCCTGTGCGCACTTTCTTATCAATCCATGGCACAAAACGAAACGATCAATCTCTGGCCGGAAGGCAAAGTCCCCAATTTTAAATCCAGTGATATTCAGGAAAAATCAGAGACAGACGCGAGTGGCATTCTCCGGATCAGCGGCGTTACGGTTCCTACAATGACTGCCTATATTGCACCGAAAGAAAAAGCGACCGGCGCGGCTGTTGTGATTTGTCCCGGAGGCGGTTATGGTATCCTGGCGGCTTCCCACGAGGGAAGTGATTTTGCCAAATGGTTCAACGACCGCGGTATTTCAGCATTTGTATTAAAATACCGTTTGCCCAATGCAAAAGCGATGGAACACCAGCATGAAGTACCATTAATGGACGCGATGCAGGCGATGAAACTGGTCCGCGAAGGCGCAGGCAAATGGAATATCGGCAAAAATAAAATCGGTGTAATGGGCTTTTCAGCTGGCGGGCATTTGGCGGCGACGCTTTCCACTCACCATAATATGGGCCCGAAAGCTACTCCCGACGCAAAACCTGATTTTTCTATTCTGCTTTATCCGGTGATTTCTTTCCAGCCGACCATTTCCCACGGCGGCTCGCGCGACAATTTGCTGGGTTCAGAAAAATCGGAAGAATTGATCAAGTATTACAGTAACGAAATGCAGGTAAGTGACCAAACCCCGCCCGCATTCCTGGTGCACGCGATGGACGATACCGGCGTGCCCGTCGAAAACAGTATTCAATATTATCTTGCATTAAAAAACAAAAAAATTCCTGCCGAAATGCACCTTTACCCGAAAGGCGGCCACGGTTACGGCATGCGCACCGAAGGAAAAGGTTCTCTTGCCAACTGGCCCGCCGCACTGGAAGGCTGGCTGAAAGCGATGGGTTATATGAAGTAGTATATTTGAAATGACCGCACTGAACCGTTTTTTATCCAATCAGAAGTACCTGCTGTTTTTGTTCCTCGCGATCGCCATTTTCGCGAGCCTGCAATCTTACTTTTCGCCATTGAAAACGTTTGTAGAGGGCGGGAGGCATTACACAGCTTATAATAACTACATCATTTTCAAGCAGTCCTTTTTTCACTTTCTGGAAGGAAAAGACCTGTATATTGAATACCTCGACGAACAGGGTGATCTGTTTAAATACAGCCCGACCTTCGCGATCCTTTTTGGCATTTTCGGACTGATGCCCGACGTGCTCGGACTTTCGCTCTGGAACATCCTCAATGTGGTCGTGCTGCTCTATTCCGTCTATTATCTCCCAAAATTTGATGTTCGGACGAAAGGATTGATACTCGTTTTTATGGTGGTAGAAATGCTCACAGCCACTCAGAATGAACAGAGTAATGCATTGATCGCCGGATTACTCCTATTCACTTTCGGCGCACTCGAAAGAAGAAGCTATTGGCTGGCGTCGTTTTGCCTGGTATCGACGATCTATATTAAACTGTTCGGGATAGTCGGGCTGGCGCTATATTTATTGTATCCTGATAAGTTGAAGTTGACTTACACCACCGCTTTCTGGGTTGTCATTTTTACGATTTTTCCATTGGTAGCAGTTGACTGGGAGCAGTTTTTATTTTTGTATAAAAGCTGGGGAAATCTGCTTTCCAACGACCACTCGATCTCTGACGGAATCTCCGTAATCGGCTGGTTGAGAACGTGGTTTGGTCTTGAAATGAATAAAACTTATGTGAGTGTAGCCGGTGCGCTGTTGTTTTGCATTCCCTTATTAAGGATAAAAGCTTACGCCAATTTCACTTTCCGGATATTAATGCTGGCGTCCGTGCTGATTTGGGTGGTGATATTCAACCACCGCGCGGAGTCGCCCACATTTATCATTGCGGTGACCGGCGTCGCGCTCTGGTATTATGCCCAGGTTCCGTCGCGTGTAAATTACATTTTATTGATACTTACCCTGATTTTCACCATCCTCTCGCCCACCGATCTGTTCCCAAAATTTATCAGAAATGAATGGATGAAACCGTATGTGGGGAAAGCGGTGCCTTGTATTTTGGTGTGGGTAAAATTGCTTTACCACCTGCTCTGGGGACAATTGCTACCACGGAAATTTGAAGAAGCGGAAGAGCTGATTTAATGAAAGGACGTTACGGAAGTCCTGCGGCAAGATTCCGTAACGCGCCAATCCGAACCTTAATTTGCACTCATCATCAACCGGCTCACTTCGCGTACTTCGTCGGTTGAAAGAAAGATATTCTTAACTATTTTTTCATGATCATTGGAAACTTCCACCGTATAGTTTCCATCTTCCATTGCTGCGAAATTCAGTTTTTTGCCAAACTTGGTCGCCCACCTGCTCACTAATTCTTCGTGCAGAACTTTGCCTTTGAAATCCATTATTCTAATCGATAAGCGTTCGCCTCTTTCTTTTTCAAGAAGCAGGTTCATCGTTTCCGTGTTGCGGACACGGTACATGCCTATCTTAAATCTTTCACACGTGTTATTCTTGCATTCCGCTTTGACTTCAACTGGGTCAATGGCGAATGCTTGTTGGTTAAGAAGGCAAACGCTGAATGTCAGCGCGGCGATTGTTTTCATCACATTTTTCATGGCTTTCCGAAGGTTTGGTAATTGAGAGATCATCGAGTTTCCCCAATGAGTATCGCCCCCCGCGCATTGTTGCACGGGTTACTTGAACGGAAAAAAAACGTGTTGAATGGTTAGCCGCCGATCGCGATCATCTCGCGGTTGGTCTCATATTCAGACTTGGCCTGCTGCTCGGAAAAGCCGGCGTGCCCGCCGTGGGCGAAATGCTTTTTATAGAAATGCTGGTGGATCAATTCGCGCACATCTTTGCCCTGACGCAGCGGCGTGAGTAAATCCGCCTCGGTCGTATCAAAAAGGCAGTTTTTCAGCTTACCATCGGCAGTAAGGCGAATGCGATTGCAGCCTTCGCAGAAGGGTTGGGTAACGGTACTGATCACGCCGAAAGTCCCACCGGCTCCGTTCACGTGGTAGCGACGGGCGGTGTCATTTTGTTCAGGTTGTATTGCGTCAAAATCAAATTCGGTACTGATCTGCGTCAACAGATCCGCGTGCGACACGATTTTTGACATATCCCATTGATTACCTTTAAAAGGCATAAATTCGATGAAGCGGACGTGGAGATGGGGTTCGTCAATCGTTAACCTGACAAAATCATTGACCTCATCATCATTAATCCCGCGCATCACCACCATATTGATCTTTACCACAAAACCCTGCGCCAAAAGCAGCCGGATATGGCCAAGCGTTTTTCCAAAATGCTCGCGTTTTGTAATTGCCTTAAACCGGTCTTCGCGCAAAGTATCTAAACTCACATTCAGCGACTTAACGCCCGACTCTTTCAAGACAGGAATGAACTGATCAATGAAAACTGCATTGGTTGTGAGAGTAAGCGAGGCAGGTAACTGGCCCAGCTCTGTAATAATCCGGTGCGCGTCTTTCCTGATCAGCGGCTCCCCGCCTGTCAGCCGGATCTTTTCCACACCCATTTCTACAAAAATCTCCGCTAATGTGCGAATCTCGTCTGCCTGCATCAACCATTTGGAAGGCATAAACTGCATATCTTCCTGCGGCATGCAATAGGTACATCTCAGGTTACACTTATCCGTCAGCGAAATCCGCAGATAAGTATGCTTGCGCCCGAAAGTATCTATAATAGGTTGTGACATTTAGGATTTTATATTAAAAAAATCAATGCTTAGCGCCTTCTAATACGCTGAAAACATGCAAAATATGCGGAAACAGCGCATCGATATATTCTGTAACACCACCGGTACTTCCCGGCATCGTCAAAACCAGCGTATCTCCTGAAAAACCGGCGACTGATCGGGAGAGCATGGCAGTAGGAATTCGATCTTGACCATAACTACGCGCTGCCTCTGCAATTCCGGGTATTTCGCGATCGATCAGTTCCGCCACTGCCTCCGGTGTAACATCCCTGCGTGACAAACCGGTTCCGCCCGTAATGAGGATCATTTGATAACCCGTGTTCGTCCACTGCAATATCTGCTGCTGGATTGTGATCTTGTCGTCGGGTACTACTACATAATCTGCAACTGAAAGATGGAAGGCTTCCAGTTTTTCGATGATCTTTTTACCGGATTTGTCTTCCCCATTTCCATTTGAAATACTGTCTGAACAAACCAGTACTGCAATTTTCAAATCACCAGGAGCGGCTTTACGATCGCTTTTCCCACCCTTTTTTTCGAGTAACCTGATATTCTTAATCTCCACTCCTTTATCGATCGGTTTGAGCATATCGTACATCGTCAATGCGACCACTGACGCACCGTGCATTGCCTCCACTTCCACGCCCGTTTTGTATATCGTTTTGACGATCAGCTCGATGACAATTTCCAAACCTTCAATGCGATAGCTGACCGCAGTATATTCAATCGGGATCGGATGACAATCCGGAAGCAGGTCGGGCGTTTTTTTAACAGCCAGAAAACCAGCCGCTTTTGCCATTTCAAATACATCACCTTTCGGAACAGTCCGGTTAGTAATCGCCTCGATCGTTTCCACCTTACTCACCTGAACAACCGCCTGGGCAGTCGCAATCCGAAGTGTACTAGCCTTATGCGTAATATCGACCATTGTTTAATTTTGAATGATTGCCCTTCGGCTGCGCTCAGGGTGACAGCAAAATTCCCCTTTCCTCCCTTCGCCGGCCGTCCTTTCCTCCCTTCCTCCTTTCTCCCTTTCCTCCTTCCTCCTTTCCTCCCTTCCTCCCTTCTACCTATTCTCCTTCCACCTAAAATCCCCTCCTTCTCCCACCAACTCTTTTCCAAAAATCGGGGCGTTGTTTTTGATTTCCTCTACTATAAATTCCGACGCTTCGAACGCGGCGCGGCGGTGTGGGGACGAAACGAATACGAACAAACTGATTTCTCCGGTTGGAACGAGGCCCAGGCTGTGGTAAATATGCAGACAAGTGAGTTCGAATCTGGCAAAAGCAGCTTCGCGGATTTCGTGGAAAACGTCGTTTGCCATTTCTTCGTAGGCGGTATATTCAATTCCTGAAACCACGCCGCCCTCCTTTTCATCGGCGCGGATCTGTCCGAGGAAGATCGCGTGTGCGCCTATGTTTGTTTTGGATTGATGACTTGCGATTGATTTCGCTATAAAATCGGGACTGATCGGCCCTTCGACAAATACTTTCCTGGGCTTGTGTTCTTTTTCCATACCTGCTGTTATCCTCCCGCAAACGGTGGAAGAAGTGCTATTTCTGATTGTGGATCAATGGGCGAGCTATCTTCGGATATCCGCCGGTTCACTGCAATTTTGAATTTTTTCCCAAGAAGCTCAGGATACTTATCTGTAACCAGCCTGCGAAAATCACCTACCGTAAGCCGACCGTCTTCCAGCCAGTTTTCCTCCGCCTGCCCGGTTACCTCCGCCAACATTCCGTAATACTGCACGTGCAAACCCATATATTTTCGGTTCGATATCTAATCTGAATATCTTAAAAAGGCAGCAAATGCACCTCTACCAAATCCCCTGCCGCAACTTTGTTCTGACTCACAGGCAGATAAATAATCGCATCGGCTAATGCAAATGAGCGAATGGAAAACGATTCCTGTCCGTCGAGCGGAATTACATGATCGTCTGCTATGGAAGCTTTCAAAAACTCGTCCCGCTCGCCGTCGAATGCATAGCCATATTTAATCGGCAGCTGCAATGCTTTCAAAAATAAATCCGTCCTACCTGTCATTTTACGGATCGCCGGCAGCACGTATTCATAGTAACACACGAGAGAGGATGCAGGATTCCCGGGCAAGGCGAAAAATAACTTTTCGCTTTTTTTTGCAAACAGCAGCGGCTTGCCGGGTTTCTGTCTGACCTTGTAAAAAACCGTTTCCGCACCTACCGAATGCATTGCTTCGCCTACAAAATCATAATCGCCAACCGAAATTCCGCCGGAAGCCAGCACTATGTCGTTTTTTTCCACAAGTTTTCCAAGCGCCTCAATGGTCGCGTGGAGATCATCGGCAGCGTAGCTTATTTCTACCTCCCCGATCCCCTCCTGCTTCAAAGCCGCCGCTAGCATTCCGGAGTTAGATTCAAAGATCTTACCCGGGACCACCACTTCTCCCGGCTTCAAGAGTTCGTCTCCTGTGACCAGGAGGCCGATTTTCGGTTTTCTGTATACCTGAATATCAGTAATCCCCAATCCCTGTAAAAACGCAATACCGCCGGGCGAAAGGTAGGTTCCGGCAGTTAATGCAACAGTCCCGGCCATAATCTGCTGGCCGATCCGTCGCACATTCTTACCCTCAGGCACCGGAAACTCATCAATAAAAACCTTCCCGTTTTCAATGCGGGTATGCTCCTGCATCACCACCGCAGTGGCCCCGTCGGGTACAGGGGCGCCGGTAAAAATGCGCATTGCAAAACCAGAATCGAGGATTTCCAGGTCCGTTTGGCCGGCTTTGGATTCACCCTTCAACGTCAGTCCGGTACCGAAAGCAGCGATGTCCGAATGCAGGATCGCGTAACCATCCATGGAAGACTGCCGGAATGCCGGCAGGGATAAGGGCGCATTGAGATTTTCAGCGAGCACATACCCCACAGAATCGCCCAGTTTGCGCGTTTCCGTTGGCAAAATCGCCGCCTGGGTAACGATTAAATGCTTCGCCTCGTTTACTGTAACCATATCGTTAGAATGAAGAAATGCAAGTTAAAATATTAGGCCCTGTAAAAGCTTTCTGATGGGCAGTTTGTGTACAAAATCTTCAAAAACTGAACTTTATAACATTTTAGTACTAATTCTATACAGACAATTATTCTGCTAAATAGTTGAATATCAGCTCAAAAATGGCACATCCAAATTTTCACCCCTTACTAAAATCATATCTGGCATAGAATTTTACGTTTGGCGATCACCTGTATTAGCCGACTAAAATTTCAGGAGTTTGAAGATTGACAAGCAAATTGATTGACAACGAAGGTTACTGCAAAATGCAGCTCCCTTTGTTTTGTGCTATATTAAAATGATTAACCTATTGAAAATCAGTTTTTTACCCAGTATTGAAATATTTTAAATTCAATTCCGTTATCTTTGCACCCCGGCTTACAGCCTAGTAATATGTTTCACGAAATACAAAATGAATGATTAAACTTATCTTTATGGCTTTCTCAATCGCATTAATGGGGACAGATCCTGTGAGCGAGGTGGAAGTGGAAAAGAAGGAGCTGAAAGAAACAACAATCATTGATTCAGATCTTCTTGCTATTGACTTTTGTGGAGAAGCTATCCCGTTATCGGAGCTTCGGATTGCTGAGCGATACCAGAACATGATCAGAAATTACGATAATCCTACCTTTCGTAAGCTGATGACAAAGACCCAAAAAAGAATGCGCGTTATTGAGCCTATTCTTAAAAAGTACGGAGTACCAGCCGATTTTCAATACCTCCCGCTCATCGAGAGCGCAATGAGTAACGAAGTTACTTCACACAAAGGCGCCGGAGGATACTGGCAGTTTATGCCTTCCACAGCAAAATATCTTGGTCTGGTAGTAAATGAAAACAGGGACGACCGCAAGCACCTCGTGAAATCCACGCATGCTGCCGGCAAATACCTGCGCGAATTGCACCGCCAATTGGGCTCGTGGACTCTTGTAGCTGCTGCCTACAATGCGGGGCCGACACACATTCAGAACAGAATGGATTCCCAAAACAAAGACGATTTCTTCAAGCTACGTCTGAACTCGGAAACTGCCAAGTACATTTATAAGATACTGGCTGTAAAAGAGTGGTTCTCCAATCCGGAAAGAAGTAAGGAATGGGGCTCGGGAGAGGTGCTCACGCGCCTGACTGACTTTAAATCCGAACAGAAAAAAGCGGAACTGGATCTGGCGAAAGTTGCCACGGATTCCTGAGTAATATCTTTTATTTATGATAATGCAAAGAAAAGGACTCATTCTCCTTTTCTTTGTGTTTTATAGCACCAGTACCCCAATTAAAAGGCTGGCCACCCAGCTTAATTTTTAAAATCTAATATTCTTCTGAACATGACAAAAGCGGAAATGATCACTGATAAGGGCACTATGCTCATCGAGTTTTACGATGCAGACGCGCCGGGAACAGTGAAAAACTTTGTTGACCTTTCTAAAAAAGGCTTTTATGATGGATTGATTTTTCACCGTGTGATTCCTGACTTTATGGTTCAGGGCGGCGATCCTACCGGAACTGGCCGTGGAGGTCCTGGTTACAAAATTAAATGCGAGCTTTCTGGCGGTAACCAATACCACGATCGCGGTGTACTTTCAATGGCACACGCGGGACGTGATACAGGTGGTTCTCAGTTCTTTATCTGTCACAGCCGCAATAATACTGCGCACCTTGACGGTAATCACACTTGTTTCGGAAAAGTGGTTGAAGGTGTTGATACTGTTGACCTGCTGCGTCAGGGAGACAAGATCCAGAAGATCACGATTATCGAAGAGCAAGAAGCTTAATTTTTGTTCTTAAATAAAAAAACCTGCCTGGATATTTCCAGGCAGGTTTTTTTATAATGCTATCTGCTACCAGAAATAAGCGTAAAGGAAAGTTATCATCCCGATTACGATCACGGCACCGATGATAAAGCTGCGGTGCGGAATGAACATCGAGGAATCAATTGCCAGTCCTTTTTTCTCATCCGGCAATACCAATCCAAGAATAACCATTACCACCACACAGATCAGGAACACGATTCCCATGCGATCCAGGAATGGAACCTGGGTCCAGTCTGCGAATGGGAAAAAGTTGTTATGCATCGCCAATGCAATCAGGAATCCACCCACGATCGCGAATAATGCGCCTGCCGAGTTCGTCCGTTTCCAGAAGAAGCCCATAATAAACGAGGCGAAAATACCCGGTGATAACAAACCTGTCATTTCCTGAATAAACTGGAAACCACCTTTTTTATCAATTCCCATATAAGGAGAAACGACGATAGCCAGGATCATAGAAACCACAACCACAATACGGCCGATCCTTACCAGTGTTTTTTCACTTGCATCTTTACCAATATAATTTTTGAATATATCGAGTGTAAAAATGGTCGAGATACTATTTGCTTTTCCGGCAAGAGAAGCAACAACTGCTGCGGTTAATGCGGCAAATGAAAGTCCTTTTAAACCAGCAGGTAAAAGATTCAGCAGTACAGGGTAAGCCATATCCGGGTTAATCACACCATCATCGCCCAGCATTTCTTTCTGGAACATTCCTTTGCTGTACAATGCATAAGCAGCGATACCTGGCAACACCACGATAACCGGCATTAATAACTTTAAGAACGCGGCAAAAAGAATACCGTTTCTGGCCGTCTTCAAATCCGCCCCCAATGCACGTTGCGTAATATATTGATTACATCCCCAGTAGTTCAGGTTCACGATCCACATACCACCCAGCAACACCGTTAAGCCAGGAAGCTGCATATAAAACGGGCTGCTTTTGGGAAAGATCATATGAAAATGATCATCGTGGTTTTCACGCATCAGCTTAAAACCGGCCGTAATCCCCTCCATTCCATCCGTTGCAGATACCAGATTAACCGCCAGGTAGGTAGTAGCCAGACCGCCGATCACCAGAAAGAACACCTGAATTACATCGGTATAACCGATCACTTTCATTCCTCCGATCGTAATAATGATCGCAAAAGCCGCCAACGCGATCATACAGAACTGAAAATCAAGCCCTGAAATACCTGAAACCGCCAATGCGCCCAGGTACAGAATCGAAGTCAGATTGACCAGAATATACAGCGCCAGCCAGAATACCGCCATGATCAAACTCACGGTCGGATTGTAGCGGGAGCTCAGGAATTGTGGCATCGTGTAAATCTTGTTCTTTAAATAAATAGGCATAAAAAAAACAGCGACTATAATCAAAGTTGCTGCTGCCATCCATTCGTAGGTCGAAATACCGAGCCCCATTGAAAATCCGTTTCCGGACATTCCGATAAATTGTTCTGCTGAAATATTGGAAGCGATAAGCGAAGCTCCGATCGCCCACCACGTTAACGAACCTTCTGCAAGGAAGAAATCTTTGGTCGATTCTACACCGGACCTTTTTCGCTGGTAAATCCAATAACCATAACCGGAGACAAGTATGAAATAGAAGAAAAAAACGATGTAATCAAGGGATTGTAATTCTTGCATTGCAAAGTATAAAAGTGATGAATAATGAGGTTTGTCAGTTTAAATCGAAAGGTACATTATTTTCCGAAAATAGTACAAGAGGGAATTGCCCGAAAGTGGGCTTAACTGTATTTAAAGTCCGATATATAAATATAGCGACAAGCTTTTTACTACGAAGCCTTAGTCTGATTTTTTCTCAGAAACCTGCAACCGGAGCGGGTTTGGCGGCAACCTCCTGAAATACCTTCTCAACTTTTCATCTTCTGCATTCAGATAAGCTTCTTCAAATGATTTTCCCGCGCTGAGATTTTCTATGAATTTCTGCATTCCGTCCCCCCCCGAAAGCGTTTGCCAGTAAGCTACTTCCATTCCCGCCGACATGTAAGCCAGCATTACTTTTTTCTGTCCGCCGTTAAAAAACTCCTTGATCGTAGTAATCTCTTCCAGTTCGAGAATCTCCTGGCCTCCTCCTGTATAATACATCCATTCGTCCATATAATCGAGGTATTTAAGTGCTGGATCAGGATTATTGACGAAACGTTTGTCAAGCATTAATGCCACGCCTTCGTTAAACCACTGCGGAATATCGCTGGTCACTTTCCACCAACCTACTCTTTTAAGCAGCTCGATGTGACTCATTTCATGCGCGATAACGTCCATATTTGCGCCTTGTGCATTCAGGATCACATAGCTGTTGCCCCACGGCGTGCCCACACTGCAGCCCGCTCCTTCGGTACTGCTGCAATAGCGCTGGTATTGTTGCAGGTTACTGCAAATGATAATTCTTGGAGAGGATTTTTTGCCTGAATAAAAAGAGTCGACCCTCGCTTCTGATTTTTTAATAGCGGCGCCCAGCTTTTTGTAGGAAGCGGGACTGATTTCGGGACTGAAATAAACCAAACCGTTTTCATGGAACCCGGAAAGCCCGATCAGTTCGCAGTAGAATATCTGTGGGTAGAGAAAGAAAAGGCTGGCCGGCAACACGAATAGCAGCGCTATGATCACTTTAACAGTCCGTAATGCGCGCGCCGGTAACCGATTATCTTTCAAAGGAAATGCTTTAACTGAATATGCCACAAATACACGAATAAATCACGAATTTAATCCTGACATACTCGCGTATTCGTGGCATTAAAATCAATGCTTGAAGTGACGAATGCCGGTTGTGACCATTGAAAGTCCGTTGGCATCGCAATAAGCTACCGAATCTTTGTCTCGAATAGAGCCTCCTGGCTGTACTACCGCCGTAATT
Source organism: Dyadobacter sp. CY343 (assembly GCF_021390335.1). GTDB lineage: Bacteria > Bacteroidota > Bacteroidia > Cytophagales > Spirosomataceae > Dyadobacter. The sequence continues at coordinate 891,536 of NZ_JAJUXK010000004.1, forward strand.
CCAGCTTTATGCGCGATTTCAACACAATCCGCGAACGGGAAAAATGCATCCGACGCCATTACCGCGCCATTCAGATCAAAACCAAACGCATTCGCTTTTTCAATTGCCTGACGCAATGCATCCACGCGGGAAGTCTGTCCGGTACCGCTCGCCAGAAGTTGGTTTTCTTTGGCCAAAACGATCGTGTTAGACTTGGTATGCTTGCAAACTTTCAATGCAAACTCCATCGCAGTCAGCTCCTGCTCGGTCGGTGCCTTTTCGGTGACAGTGGTATATTGGGAAGCTACTTCGGTCGACAGATCTTTATCCTGTACCAAAACCCCGTTCAGGATCGTCTTGAACATGATCTGCGGCAGCTCAACTGTATTTCTTTTTAGTAAAATCCGGTTTTTCTTAGATTTCAAAAGTTGCAGCGCTTCTTCTTCGTATTCCGGCGCGATCAGGATTTCCATGAAAAGCTTGTTCAGCTCCTCCGCCGTCGCGAGGTCAACTTTCGCATTCGTGATCACCACTCCTCCAAATGCAGAAACCGGGTCACAGGCCAATGCATTATCGTAAGCTGCTTTGGCTGTGGCCGCAGTGGCAATTCCGCACGCATTGGTATGTTTAATGATCGCAAATGTTGGTTGCGCGTCCTGAAATTCGTCGATCAGGTTCACACACGCGTCCACATCGACGAGGTTGTTATAAGAAAGCTCTTTACCGTGCAATTTCTCAAAAATACCTTCCAGATCACCGTAATAGGTTGCATTCTGATGTGGGTTTTCGCCGTAGCGCAAAGTTTGCGATTGCAGTGAAGTAAAGTCAAAAAGTGCCTTATCTGTAATTGTTTTGTCAGCGGTGAAAAAACGATTGATCGCTCCGTCGTAATGCGAGGAAACACCAAATGCCTGACCTGCATAGTAGCGGCGGTCTTCCAGGTCAGTAGTGCCCGCTTTGGCAGTAAGCAGCTCGACTACTTCCGCATATTGTTCGCGGGAAGAGACTATCAAGGTGTCTTTGAAGTTCTTGGCTGTCGCTCTGATCAGCGAAATACCACCAATATCTATTTTTTCAATAATATCCTCCTCACTTGCTCCTGAGGCAACCGTTTCTTCAAACGGATACAAGTCCACGATCACCATATCGATCGCAGGAATGTTGTATTGCGCCGCCTGCGCTACGTCACCTTCGTCGTCGCGACGATACAAAATGCCGCCCATGATTGCAGGGTGCAGTGTTTTTACCCGGCCCCCGAAAATGGAAGGATAACCTGTCAGTTCTTCGGCTGCGGTAACAGGGATATTCAGATTTTCGATGAAAGTCTGCGTGCCTCCGGTTGAGTATAATTTTACACCATTGGTGTGCAAGAGGCGAACCAAAGGTTCTAGTCCGTCCTTATAATACACAGAAATAAGTGCGGATTGAATTTTTTTAGACATTGTAAAATGTTAACTGTAAGATTCTCTTGACTGAAAATAAACCGCAAAGATAGCCTAAAAATGTGCGAAGTTAGAAGTCAGAACTGCTAAAATCGAAGCGGTTATTTAAACTAATATGACCTTAAAATTTGAAATAATATGAACCTGGATCTCAAAGGAAAAACGGCGATTGTGTGCGGAGCCACGCAGGGTATTGGTCTGGCCTCGGGCATTGAGCTTGCATTACTCGGCGCAAATGTGACGCTCGTTGCGCGGAATGAAGAGAAGCTGAGAGAGGTTGTAGAAACCCTAGATGATTCGGCCGGGCAGTTGCACCGTTACGTAGTGGCCGATTTTTCTGACCATGAACAGGTGAAAGAAGCAATCGAAAACTACCTTCGTCTTTGCCCGGATGTACATATTCTGGTGAATAATACCGGCGGTCCCTCGGGCGGCCCGATCGCAGAAGCAGAGACTGATCAGTTTCTGAAAACCTTTCAGATGCACGTGATCAACAATCAGTTTTTAGTCCAATCTGTTTTGCCTTCGATGAAAAAAGAAGGGTACGGGCGCATTGTGAATATCATCAGTACTTCTGTCAAACAACCTATTATCGGGCTTGGCGTTTCGAATACGATCCGTGGCGCGGTGGCAAGCTGGGCTAAAACTTTGTCGCTTGAAATCGCACAGTTCGGGATTACGGTAAATAATGTATTGCCCGGGTATACCGAAACGGCCCGCCTATATTCTGTGCTGGAAATGCGTGCCGAGGCGCAGAATCAGTCACCCAAAGAAGTTGCCCGCGAAATGGCAGCGAGTATCCCGACCCGGAGATTTGCGAAAGCCGAAGAAACCGCCGCCGCAGTTGCATTCCTGTGCAGCCCCGCCGCCGGGAGTATCAATGGCGTTAATTTGCCAGTTGATGGCGGCAGAACGGAGAGTATGTAGTCAAAAGTGATATTTCCAGTTAATAGAAGGAATAATTGTCCCAAAAACGGAGAGCCTGTAACTCACCAGCCGTGTTCCGGATTGTTTGAAGTAGATTGAATAGGGGTTTTTTCTGGCGTAAAGATTATAGAGCGAGAATGACCAGAGCGAATAGCGTCGCTGGTCGGTAGCGACGCGGGTATCTTTCGTGAATGAAACATCCATTCGGTGATAATCGGGCACGCGATCGAGGTTGCGCTGCGAATAATCCTGCACTACGACATCATTAAGCCGGTAAGTACCGTCGGGGAAAGTGATGGGGCGGCCCGTCATGTACACAAAGTTAGTCCCGAAAGTCCACCCCCTCTTCCATTTCCATTGGGTTGAAATGCTGACCGAATTGGGGCGATCGACCGTCGCGGGAAACCAATCTCCCTTGTTGATCTGCTCACTTGCAAACCCAGACTGCACCCGCGCGAAAGTCCGGCTGTACGTGTAGGATACCAGCCCGGTCAATATACCTTTTGATTTTTGAATACTGAACTCAATCCCGTAAGCCTTCCCCACCGCCGGTACCAGGTCCGTTTCCAGCGCAGGATTCAATAATAAGGTAGCGCCATTTTTATATTCAACCAGGTTACTGAGCCGCTTTCGGTAAATCTCCACGGACGTTTCAAATGTGTTATCATTGAAATTCCGAAAATATCCCAGCGCGAGTTGTTCGGCACTTTGCGGCGGCACGAAATCATCGGCCAACTTCCAAAAGTCAACTGGCGAAATGGCCGTGGTATTGGAGATTAAATGCAGGTATTGCCTGGTTTTAGTATAGCTCATTTTCAGCGAGCTTGTCTTCCCTGTATTAATCCGCACAGAAAGTCTCGGTTCCAAGCCGCCGAAGTTTGAAATGGATTTCCCTTTTCCATAAGTCAGCGTGTCCACAATAGATTCTTCCGTGCGCGGAACGCCGTTTTGATATTCATAAACAGTACCCGGACCTGAATTTTTGAAATAAACATAACGAAGACCCGCGCTCACAGAAATCCACGACAACGGGCTCCATTCGTCAGAAACGTACGCAGCCTGCTCTATTGCCTGTTCCTTTTCGAGGTCGATATCCGTGATATTCGATTGTTTCCTGGGAGAAAGGTTGCCTGGTGCTAACTGGTAATGTGTAAAGTCCAGCCCGGCATCCAGCTTGTGCGCGAGCGAAGGTGTCCAAAGCACGCGCAGATGTCCGTTATACTGCCGGATACCCGATTGAAAAAGGTATTCATTGGTGGGAGAAATACCTTCCAGATTAAATGTGTAGTAGCTCAAATTAGCGCCAGCTTGAAATGATAACGACTTGTTAATCTGCTTGTTCCAATTCAATGTAGCCGCCGTAGATTTCCATCCGTACAAAGTATCTTCCGGAAATTTGAATGAATCGTGACTATAATAACCCGTCGCTGACAGCACACTGTTTTCTGAAATTTCGTAAGATAATCTTGCATTAAGATCAAAGAAGAAGGCTTTGTTCTGATTAGTGGGTTCGGGAAAACGTTTGATCAGCAAATTAGGATATGCGACGCGGCCGCCTGCCAGAAAAGTCAGTCGTTTGTTTTTCGTAAGCGGACCGTCGGCTGTTATACCTGCCGTCATCAATCCCACGCCGGCAGCAACATTCACCCGCTCCTTGTTCCCCGAGCGCGTATTGATCTCCAATAAAGACGAAAGCCGACCGCCGTAAGCCGCCGGAATATCGCCTTTGTATAAAGTCACATCACGGATCGCGTCGGCATTTACATTACTCAGGAAACCAAGCAAATGCGAGGTATTAAACAAAGGCGCGCCGTCGAGAAGTACGAGATTCTGGTCCGTCCGGCCGCCACGTACATTAAAACCCGAGGTACCCTCCCCGACCGTACTCACGCCCGGCTGCAAGGTGAGCGCTTTGATAATATCTACTTCCCCGAACACGACAGGGATATTTTTAAGGTTTTTAATATCAAGCCGCGCGACGCTCATCTGGCTCGACCGCACATTTTCGTCCGGCGCTTTTTCTTTCACGATCAGTTCTTTTAACTCTCTCGTTTCAGGCGCAAGCTTTACATCCACGCCCGCCAGAATCTCTTTATAGGTAATGTTTAGATTTTTGGGAAAATAACCGACGGAAGATATGGTGATTAGCTGTTCGCCAGCCTTTAAGGTAATCGTGAAATTACCCGTACTATCTGAAATTGCATTGGCTTTGGATGCGCGGGAAATCACTGACGCATTTGGGATGGGAGTACCGAATGTTAAGTCCGCCACTTTTCCATTCAAAACCCAATTTTGTGCAAATGAAAGAAATGGCATGAGCAGCAAAATCGCTGAAAACGCCAGTCTCCTGGTTACGGTTTGGGTTAATATGTGGCAGCCGCGTTCCATCACCAGTTGGCCGGAGGATTAAGTTGCCCTTGATTATAAATAAGCTGGCAGTTGCCGTCTTCCACAAAAACATCCCCGTATTTAATCTCAATTCTCGCTGCATTCAAGGTATCACCGGGTATGGTCAGCCTGCGCGTGCTCACCCCCGACGATCCGAAATAGCCCAGCGCCAATACATTCGCGTCGTCCTCGCGGTGTACATTCCCTTCAATAGAAGCAGGCAGCGGATCGAATAGCGAGCCGGTACGCTTGCGCTGTTCTTCGAATTTGACCCAAAACTGATAAGCTGATTTCGTGAGCGAATATTGCCGGACTTCAATATAATGCCTGCCCACATAGTAAACCGGCGATAGCATGATCGGCCGCCTGCTGATGTTATTTCCATTCACAAGTACGTCCGAAAGCACTTCACTTCTCGAACCATAAACCGGCACCCAGCACCATTTACAGCAAAATCCAAAACCAATAGGCTCGCCCGTCGACAGCCGCGGCACATAACCGTAACCCGACCAGCGATAGTAATTTCCCGCCGAGGCAGGATCTTTGGTATCCAACAAAATCTGATAGTGATCCGGTGTGTAAACTTCGGCATCGGCCCGCGGCCGGTACTCGGCATAAATGCGATCAATCTCCGAAACCGGATTGAGGAGTTCGGGCTCTGAAATGTAGGTTTCTCCGCCGGGTAATATGATTTTCAGCTGGTAGCTTTTGCCCGACTGACCAACAAACGTAGAGTCATACATCCAATAATAAGCAGGTGTAAGTGCGTCTTGCGAAAGTGTTACAGTCCGGCCGCCAATTTCCGTGATACTGACAGTCGCGCCAGTGACAGGAATTTCGTTTTGTCCGTAAATCAATGAGTTATATTGCCCGGTGAATGTCAATTTAACTGTATAGGGCGGCTTTTCGTTGGTAACAAGTCCCTCTACCACAAGCCGCGACGCTACCGATCGTGCAGGAAGCTGTACTTCATCCACACAACCGGAAATAACCGCCAGTAAAAGCAGGAGTAAAAGTCTAAGTTTCATTTATGGATTAAATTCCCAAAAATCAGTGCACCCTACTATTTGTTTCGCGGCAGTTCCATCAAGTTGACGCGACTCGTATCCCCAGCCCAGGTAAGCCTTATTCCCAGCCGAAAACGAAACAAGCAATCTGTTTCCCTGCCCCGGGTATTCGGAATGCATAACCCAGGTATTCTTTTCGGCATTATATTCCCACAGGTCACGCAACCCATTTCCCTCATTATCAATGCCTAAGCCAAAATAACCTTTTCCTTTTGCCGAAAAACCAACTCCCAGATCGCGCATTTTTCCGGGGAAATCTGCCTTGCGGACCCACGTGTTTTTCTCAGGTGAATAGGCGTAAAGATGTGGTGCGGTACCAGGCAACTGGTTGACCACGTAACCAATATCTCCAATAGTAAACGCTGCGATTTTGCCCGTTTTTTCAGGAAGCGGCGCGCATATTTTCTGGTCCCAACTAATATCCAGCGACCACATACTTCCATTGCTATTTTCCTTTAATAAATAGGCTTTGTCAAAAGTCAGAAAAAACTTCACATCCCTGTCTATTCCTTCGTAAAGGGGAAAAACAACACCTGAATGCTGACCGATATAATAGAAGCTCATAGTCCACCAAAAATCATTCAGATATGCTTTCTTGCCAGGCAACTTATCATCGTCGATGTAACCGAAACCCATGAATATCAACTCCCGACCGCCCACCTGACTAAGTGGAAATGCGATTGCATTATGCCGGGGCGTCGGTTTCTGAGTTTCAGAACTTTCCCATTGACCGTTTATAAATTTCAGGATATTCCAATTTTCAGCATCCTGGTAACGAAATACGGCCAGCTGAGAATTGTAGAGTGGAGAAAGTACGGCGGCTCCTGTAAAATCGCCGCTGGCAACCGGAATATGTGGCAGCCGCTTCCAGTTCGCAGCCGCTTTGGAAACAAAACTTCTCGAAGTGACAATAGGATTTCCCTGCGAATCGGTGTAGGTAAGTTGCAGTTTGTACGTTTCTCCGGCAACCAGTCCGGTAGAAGTGAAATTCCGTAGAACAAATTTACCCGTTACCTCATTTGTACCTGAGACCAGGAGGATTTTTGCACCCTTACTATTGGACATTTCCAGCTGAAATGTCTCAGTTTCAGTTTGGGGGATTTTTAAGATTATATCAGCCTGCGACGCAGATCTGTTTTGCTCCACAGAAACAATCGCGTGCGGAATATCTACTTTCTGTTCCACACCGATCGGCGCGTAGTCATCATCGCAAGAACTAAAAATTACACTCAGCAAAAACAATATGGAGCGTAACTTTTTCATGGTCTATCTGACGGGCTGAAATATTGAAACCGGCATATTATTACGCGCAACAAGCCAAAAAATTTCGCCGTTTTTAGTAATCGGCTTAATATCCCGCACTTCTCCGTCGAGCAGAAAACCACTTCCAACCGCAGATACGGACTTGAACTTCCCTTTTCCTTCATTCAATAACACCAGCCCGTAACTAGAATCGTACCGGCCCTGATAGGTACTCACGCCCAGGTAATTACCGCCGCCGAGCAGATCAGGCTTACCATCTTTATTGATATCAGCGACCGCAAATGCAAACATTTTAGAAACCTGGGCAGCAGAAGGCAGATCGTGAATAGCAAAACTTCCGCCTTTGTTTTCAATATAAACCGATTCAAATTTCTCCACTTCCAGCAACCGCGCGTCGCGCAGTTCTTCCGGCTTGAAAATTTCATCTATCGTCTTGCCAGCGAAGGTTTTATAATCTGTAAAACGCTTGTTGATAATCGAAGGAATGCGCTTTCCGAGCTCGTCTTTGAATGCAATAGGATACCATTTTCTATCCACACTATACGCGACTACCTGTTCGAGGCCCTGGTTGTTGTCAAAATCCTTTACCCACATTTTCAAACGAGAATCAGCACGTTTTCGGAATTTTGTATTGCTGCCAATATTACCTGCAACAAGGTCAATATCACCGTCCTGATCAAAATCGGCAGCTTGAATGCATTGCCAGAAGCCGGCAGGAACCTTGTATTGATCCGCTTTTTTCAGTCGCCCTTTTTTATTCAAAAATATAGTTACCGGCATCCAGTCGCCTGCCACTACCAGATCGGCTACTTTATCACCGTCGATATCCGCCCAAAGCGCGTCGGTAACCATGCCGATCTGCAACAGTTCCTGAGCAAGATTTTTGGTTTGATCAGAGAAATTCCCTTTCCCTTCGTTGATCAATATATAGGAATTCGCAGCCTTTCCATAATTGAATCCTACTACTCTCCCGCCGACAAACAGATCCAGATCTCCATCATTATCAATATCAAAAGGCTTTACGCACGATTTATTGACAAGCATCTGAGGTAATGCTTTTACATTTCTTTTAAAATTCCCTTTTCCGTCGTTGAAATACAGCCTATCGTTCTGCTGGGGCATATTCCCGTAAAATTCATTTCCGCCCGACACTACGTACAGATCCTGAAAACCATCCTTATCTGCATCAAAAAACACCGCTTCAATATCCTCAAACGTAGAATCTGCCCGAAAATCCGCCTGCCTGCTCAAAGCAAATGCGCCGGCTTTTGTTTGCAGGTACAATTCGCCCGCTTGCCATTTGCCTCCGCCCACAAACATATCTTCCAGCCCATCTCCATTCACGTCAGCAACCGCTATTTTCGGTCCTTCGGTAGAAACCATAAATGGCATTAAGCTTTCGCGATAAAAATCAAAATACAGGTTTTCAGCATGTTTGTAAGGTATTTTAAACTGATCTGTCACATTTGTAAAAAGCGTTGCGGGCGCCGGTTCAACAAGCTGCTGGTTATTTTTCAATGTAGAACTTGCCGGTTCGTATTTGATTTTAAGCAGCTGGTTGGTTTTAACCCGGGTCAAAATCTGCTCGCGCTGATCGGGCCAAACTATAATCACTGAATCGATAACCGTCTCTTTTCCAATACCAAAATGCAAAATCGGCTCACTCGAAGACTCGAAGCCCCGCGTGTTCGAAAGCTGCTGCATCTGAATGCTGCCTTTTTGTTTCAAAACCGCCTTCGCGCCTATTGCAGAAGTATTCTGAGGATACCCTTCCAGCTTGAAACGGAGGTACCCATTTCCTGAAACCGTATTGGATTGATTCTGGTAAAATACCGAAGGTTCGTTCAGGTTATTGATCACAAGATCCAGGTCGCCGTCGTTATCCAGATCCGCATAAGCCGCTCCATTCGACAGCGAAGGCGTTTCAAAACCCCAGCTGGCCGACTTATCTTCAAAAACCGGCCCGGTGGAGCCTTTATAAATGTAGTTATGCACTTTGCCTTCAGGCATCATTTCCAGCGCCTTTTTGTCCAGCTCCATTGAAGTTTCAGACGCGTAACGCAGCGAATCATCTGCCGCATATTTGGCATAATCCAGGTTGTTGGGCCGGTGGGCGATTCCGTTGCTTACAAAAAGATCTTTGATCCCGTCATTATCATAATCAGCCAGCAGCGGCGACCAGCTCCAATCTGTTGCAGCCAATCCCGCCATCGCACCAACTTCGATAAATTTTTTACCAAACTGATTAATTTGCAAACAGTTGCGACTCAGCTGCGGCATATAACCAAATGAAAGTTTGTATAGATAAATGTCCAATGCATCTTCCCCTATCGACGATTTCTCAATTGCCTCATCCTCCGGGTACATATCGAGCGTCATGATATCGGGATACCCATCGTTATTCACATCGGCAATATCATTCCCCATCGAATACCTGCTCGTGTAGCGGAACATTTCGCTGCTTTTATTGGTAAAAGTGCCATTTCCGTTGTTGATGTAGCAATAATCGTCTTCGTGAAAATCGTTGGAAACATAAATATCGTCCCAGCCGTCGTTGTTCAGGTCCGCTATTCCAATTCCCAAACCGTACCCCATTGCAGCGCCATATATTCCTGCTTTCTCACTTACATCCTCAAATTTCACGGCCCTTTCAGGAGTAACCTTTGTATTGCTGACCTTACTTTCATATAGATAATCGCCAGCTTCATTATTGCGTAAATGCCTGGTACTTACGCGATCATAACTGCGCGACGTGTGCACGGCGTGGTTCAAGAGGTAACAATCGAGATCTCCGTCCTTGTCGTAATCAAAGAACACAGCCTGGGTGGAAAATCCTGTAAAATCCAGCCCGTATTCCGCGGCTTTCTCTGTGAATGTAAGATCTCCGTTATTGATATAGAGCTCATTAGCTCCTTCCATTCCTCTGAAATTCCCGACGGCAGAAACGTAAATATCCAGTAGTCCGTCGCCGTTTATATCCGCCATGGTAACCCCGGTCTGCCAGTCAGAAAAACCTTCCACACCCGCTTTTTCGGAAATGTCCTCAAACTTAAAATTGCCTCTATTGAGGTACAACTTGTTTTTTCCCTGGTTCGACACAAAGTATACGTCGGCAAGTCCGTCGTTGTTAATATCGCCTGTCGCAACTCCGCCACCATTATAAAAATAGAGGTAGTCCATCAGGTTTACTTTTTCATTACCCACCACGGTATTGGTAAATGCAACGCCCGTCGCGGCAGAATCTTTCACCGCAAACATGGGCTTTTCCACTTCCTTTTTATCCGACTTGCACGCCTGAAAAAACACACTTGCCGCGAAAACTATCAATGCTATTTTCTTCATTTCGATGCTAATCCCGGACGAGAAGTTACCTTTTTCCCGCTTACCGGCCTGAATACCTGAATTTTACTATTGTTGTTTCCAACCACGATTTGGCCCTGGCTTAACTGGCGCATTTGCCGTACCTGATTTTCCGTCCACAAACCCGTTTCCGAAGGCATTACCGCCTTAAAATCCCCTTTACTATTACTCAATATCAGCCCTTTGAGCGCATCATACCTGCCGATCTCGGGTAAAACGTTGTAGTAATTCCCCGCAATGATTAGGTCTAGGGTTCCGTTTTTGTCATAATCCGTCGGGATGATTGCGTGGACGGGAGATAATTGCGCCAGTGGAGGCAAAGGTTTGAAAGTGAATGCTGTTCCCTTATTGTTATTAATAAAAATTGCAGATTCAGGCATAAAAACCTCTTTCTTCACCGCCGTTTCCAGATCTTTTTTATCAATCACATCTTCGATTTTCTTGTCCGCATACTGCTCAAACTTCACAAATTTCTTCTTCAAGGAAGGCATTGCCCGCAGCAGATCGGGTTTCATTACCATCGGAAATAGCTCGCCCGTCTCATCAGGACAAGTGATGATCTGCTTGGTAATGCCATTGTTGTCAAAATCCTTTACATACATTTCAACCGGCTTTTCCTGATTGGCTTTCAACCGGGAATTCAACCCCAAATTCCCGCCGATAATATCCAGATCGCGGTCGCCGTCCACGTCAGCCACTGCGACAGTATTCCACCAGCCGTTTGTTTTAACCGGGTTACCCGCTTCATTTTTAAATTCCTGTTTGCCCAGATCAAGCTTTCCCCGGTTATTTTTAAAAACAGTAACCGGCATCCAGTCGCCTACCGCAATGAGTTCTGGGTAAGTGTCTCCGTCGAGGTCGGCCCAAATTGCGTCTGTTATCATCCCCAGCTGCTCAACTTGCGAAATATATCTTTTGGTGTAATTCTTGAAATTTCCGGTCCCATCGTTGGTCAGCAAATAGCTTGGCGGATCGATACCATATTGCCCCGACTTCAATCTCGACCCGATAAAAATATCCTGGTCACCATCCCTATCATAATCCGCCACTGCAATGCAGGATGCATTAATTTTTAAGCCTGGCAAACCGTTACTTTTCGAAAAACCGCCTTTCCCATCGCCCAGAAACAACTTTGGCTGCAATATATCATCGTCATCTTTAAACTCGTTACTGCCCGACACGATCAGCAAATCCATATTCCCGTCCTGATTGGCGTCGAAAAAGGCCGCATCAGAAACCTCCATTTCGGCTTCATTTTTCAAGATATCGGGTGTTACTTCAGCAAAAGTACCGTTAGATTTTTGGCGGTAAAGCCTGCCTCCCTGCCCCGACGCTCCGCCGATAAAAACGTCGTCAAGCCCGTCTTTATCCACGTCACCAGTCGCCAGTCCAGGCCCGAGCCGCGAATACATTTGTTTCACCAGCGGATTCTGATTGTAATCCACATATTCCGCCTCTTTATGCGTGAAATCAATTCCGCCGGCTGTCAACTCTTCAAAGCTTTCCAAGCCTTTTTCACTACGTATCCTCCACGGCTCAGATGCGTCTGTTTGGTTTAATGTGTAGGTAGAGTCGGCCGATATCTTTTTGATAATCTGCTCTTTATCATTTGGCCAAACTACTCTGACTGAGTCAATAGCAGAATTACTACCCAATCCGAAAACGAGCCGCAGATCGACAGAAGACTCAAAACCGCGATTTGGCATTTGTTGCAGCATCTGCGTTTTGTCCGATTGGTGCACATATATTTTCGCCCCTATCGCATTCACATTTCCCTGGTCGCCATTTAGTTTGAATTTCACATAATGAAAATCCTTCCGTTCATTTGACCGGTTTTTATATACAAAAAGCTGACTGTTCACATTATTCACGATCAGGTCGAGGTCGCCGTCATTGTCCAGATCTCCATAAGCCGCTCCATTTGAAAATGAGGGTGTATTGAGTCCCCAATCTTCCGAATGGTTTGCAAAGGACAGGTTGCCATTATTTCGAAAAGCATAGTTGGCGAGCGGCTCGGATGGCATTTTATCAAGGAACATCTTATAGTCAAACTTCCTTGTCCGGCTCACTTCTGCAATATTCGAAGGGTCGGCCAGGAACGCGACAAAATCCTGATTAGTCAGATCTTTGTTAATGCCGTTTGCCACAAAGATATCCTTCTGCCCGTCCGCATCCATATCAAAAATCAATGCACCCCAGCTCCAATCGGTGGCGTGGGTACCCGTAAATCTGGCAATTTCACTGAACCACGTTTTCCCGTCGGGCCCGCCTGACTGGTTGAGCTGCAATGTATTTTGCATGTATTGGTGATGAAAATCACGTGACACTTTAAGCTCGAAAAGGTCGTAACCTTCGTAAGTAGAGGTCAGTTTCAGCCGCCGGTCAATACCGGGCAGCATATCGGTCACATATATATCCAGCTTCCCGTCGTTGTTGATATCCGCAATATCGGCTCCCATTGAAGACAGGCTAGTATGCTCCATCGCCGACTGTATTGATTCTGTGAATGTCCCGTCGTGATTATTGATGTAAAGGTAATCGTGCTCGTAAAAATCGTTGGAAATGTACAGATCGAGCCAGTTATCATCGTTCACATCTCCGATCGTAATTCCCAGCCCGAAGCCGATCAGACTACCGTAAATACCCGCAGCCTCACTGATATCTGTAAAACTTTTGCCGTCATTCCTGAATAGCTTGTGGCCGCCCTCTTTATCGCGCTGGTTGCGGATATTGGCATAAGCCAGCCGACCCACGGGCGTGAAGCTATTATTGAGCAGGAACATATCCAGATCGCCGTCCTTATCGAAATCGAAAAATGCGGCGTGCGTTGAATATCCGCCGTCGGCGAGTCCGTATTCCTTCGCCTGGTCAGTAAATGTACCGTCGCCTTTATTGATAAAAAGCTCATTGGCGCGTTCCTCGGATCGACCTGCATTACAAACGTACAAGTCGAGCAGCCCGTCTCCGTTCACATCGGCAAAAGTCGCTCCCGTACTCCACGATTTTGTTCCGGCCACACCTGCTTTGGCTGTAATATCTTCAAACTGAAAGTTTCCCTTGTTTAGGAAAAGCTTATTGTCGCCCTGATTGGCTATCAGATATACATCGGGTAGGTTATCATTATTAATATCGCCGATCGCAACTCCTCCGCCATTGTAGAAATTACGGTAATTGAAAATATTAAATTCCTCGCTGTTTGTGATCGTATTTTCAAAAGCAATACCCGTTTCTGAGGAAGACATTTCCTGAAAAAGTGTATTCTTTTTTTCATTTTTTGAACACCCTGAAAAAATTATAACACCTAGCGCACAAACCGAAAGTCCCTTACTGATCTTGATCATCGGAGGTAAAAAATCATTGTTGCTTCTGACGAAGAAACTATCACATTATGTAAATTAAAACAGGAGCAGCTTGGAAATAAGCTTGCTCCTGTCAAAGATGATTATAATTAAAGAAAATCAGTAACCCGGGTTCTGTTTCAGATTTGGGTTAAGCTGCAATTGTGACAAAGGAATCGGAAAGATATTCCTGAATACAGGCGAAGCGGTTTTAAACTGCCACGCTTTGTTGAACTGTCCAAAGCGGATCAGATCCTGACGACGGGTGTATTCCCAGGCCATTTCAAAGCCTCTTTCTGCGAGCAATCCGTCCAGTGTAAGCGTCGTAACCGGCGTAGTACCAGCTCTTTCGCGGATAATATTCACATCTTTGATCGCATCAGCAGTTTTTCCAAGACGAAGATTAGCTTCTGCACGCAACAGATAAGCGTCACCCAAACGGAAAATTACAAAGTCGTTATCCTGATCATTACTTGCTCCGTTTCGTTGGATCTCATATTTCTGGCTTCGCGCACCTGCAAGTCTTGCAACAGGTCCGGCTGCCATTTCGAAAGCTGGAATTTCAGGAGTAAAAATGAATGGTTTTCCGTCGTCTGTAAGCGGCTTACCGTCTGACGAAAACTGCTGTCCAACGATCCACATATTCTTGCGATTATCCCCTTCCTTGAATGAGTTGTAAAACTCTGTCGCAGTACAGTATCCGTTCCATGGTGCCTGCGGCGTATTGTAAGTCAACTGGCTCAGATAGTGGAGCGTACGCATATTCATATTAAACCCTCCTCTCTTTGATGCATCGTAAGGAACCGCCAGGATATTCTCTTTTGAAGACTGGTTTTGCGTCGAGAAGTTGCTGAAAAAGTCAGCTGACAAAGCGTATTTCCCGGAGTTGATGATAATATCACATTCCGCCTTTGCTTCTGCCCACTTCGGTGTACCTGTATATACTTCTGCATTAATATACAGTTTAGCCAGGGTCATATCTGCCACGTACTTATTAAAGCGACCGTAATAAGCGCCACCCGTAGTTTCGCTCAGGTTTGGATAAACTTCTTTCAGTTCCTTCTCAATCCAGGCAAATACTTCCGCTCCTGTTTTCTGGGTAGGACCGTCACCGCCAAGTTTGTCGGCGATAATAACATTACGGAAGTGATCAAGTAATATATAGTGGTAAAACGCACGCAACGCACGCAGTTCCGACTTCGTAGCAACGTCCGTAATTTCCGGATTATTCAACTGTTGATTGATCGAGGTAATGGCATTATAGCACCAAGTCCACATACCATTAAATTTATCATCGTCACCAAGTGGTGTCCACGAATGTTGCTTCAAACGTTTCCAGGCGTCACTATCCTTCCAGTCACCACCTCGGGTAGGGATTACCTGCTCGTCAGTAACCGTATTAAATTCTGCATACCTTCCGAAATAATCACCCAGCGAACTATAAAGTGGCCCAAGTAGTGCCGCCTGTTGCTGTGGCGTAGAACCAAATTGATCCGTCGGAATTACGTCAAAGGGTGTTTCAGTGAGATCAGTACATGCCTGGCCGCTCAGAAGTAATGCGGAGCCAAGTAATATATGTTTTACTTTGAGTTTCATTTGAATTTTCATTTTAAGTTTGGACGAATCGGCTGACTTGTTAGCACAACCCTACTCGGTCATATCAGAATGTCAGGTTAACTCCCAACTGGAATGTACGTGTCTTAGGATAAATACCGGTTGCATCCAGACCCAAGCTGTTCGGAGCTGAGATATCATTGTTAAAATCTCCCTTCACTTCAAGCTCAGGATCTACCCCACGGTATTTTGTAATGATAAACAGGTTATTTCCACCCAGGTAAATGCGTGCGTTGCTCAGGTATTTGCTTTCCAAGGTTACGTTATAACCAACCTGCCAGTTGTCGAGCCTAATATAAGTCGCCTTTTCGAGCCAGTAATCAGACAAAGCATTAGTACTGAAGTTACCAGGAAGTTCTCTTACACTTTCCAACATATTGGTTTCCAGGATAGATCCAGGGATAGAAAGGTTAGAGCGCAGGTTGTTTAGAATACTGTTTCCAAATACTCCTCTCAGCTGAAAGCTAAGGTCAAACTTCTTGTAAGCTACGCTGTTAATCCACGCGCCGGTTACGTAAGGCTGCGGGTTATCTTTAAATCCTAACTTAGCCTTCGCAGGGTCTGTCACCGGTGTTGCACCCTCTGCTTGTTCCAGCAACATCTGTCCTTTATCGTCAAACCCAACAAAGTGACCTACGTTGTTGAACGAGCCAAGTGGAAGTCCGGGTGTAAGGATGGAAGCATATACGTTGGAAAGACCGCGGCCTCCGAATGCATTAAACCGAATGATACCTGAATCAAAATCATCACTTTTCAGATTGATAATCGAGTTCTTAATATAAGATCCTGTCAAACGGCTGGTCCATGTGAAATTATCAGTCTCAACAACATTTCCTCCAAACGAAAGCTCGATACCTTTGTTGCTCATCTCTCCTACGTTAGCCCAGATGAAGTTGGTGAAGTATTTTACACCATCCGCAGGAACCGAATATTTGTAAAGCATATCATTGGTTCTCTTGTCAAAAACATCAACCGATCCTGAGAAGCGACCGTTTACGAACTGGAAGTCAAGACCTAAGTTTGTTTGAGAAACAACTTCCCATTTCAGGTTAGGGTTTGTATTCTGTGTGATCGCGTATCCAGGAAGGAAGTTGTTGATACTACCGTCATAATAAGATGTAGTTGGTCCGTATAACTGAAGTGATTGATAGGGTACCAATCCTTCCGAGTTTCCGGTTTTACCCCAGCTCGCACGCAGTTTCAAATAATTGAATGCTTCTGATTTCGGGAAGAAAGATTCGTCAGAAATTGTCCAACCTGCCGCAACCGACGGGAAAAGCCCCCATTTGTTGTTTGCTCCGAATTTCGAACTTCCGTCGTAGCGAAGTGTCGCTGTCAGGTTGTATTTGTCGTTAAAATTTAAAGTACCTCTACCGAAGAAAGATGCCAGAGAAGTTTGGTTTCTGTATGAACTTACATACCCTGTTTTTGGAAGAATTAATGATCCGGATCCTAGTCCAAGGTTATCATAACCCAATCCAGTTGCAACAAACTGTGTGTTATTCGCGCCGAATCCATCTCTAACAATATTCTGGTAGGAATAACCGCCAAGAAGTGAAAAGTTGCTTCCTTTATCACCAAAACCTTTTAAATAAGTAGCTGTCAGTTCCAGAAGCTTGTCGTTTTCCTGACCCAGGTTCCTAGAAGCCTCTCCGTTTGTAATCTGAAAAGCTTTCACAGACCTATCTCGTGCCCGGCTTGTTACTTCCTGATCGTTTTTAAGAGCGCCGTTCACGCCAAGGATCAATCCGCTTAAAACTTCGTATTTCAGATTGACTGCTCCAACCAATGTATTTTTCTGACGCCCGAACACTTCGTTTTCCAACATTGCAACCGGGTTGTTCAGGTCAAATGCACCTGGGATCTCGTAGTGGGAACCATCTGCATTCCGTACAGGAAGCGTAGGAAGGAACAAAGTGGCGTTTGCCAGGATACCTCCGTCAGTCAGATCAGAATTTGTATTGGTATAAGACAAGCTGTACTGAATGTTCAACCTGTTGTCAAGCGCTTTCTGATCAAGATTAATACGGCCCGTCAAACGATCAAATCCCGTATTTTTAATGATACCCTGACGTTTTGTATAGTTTACAGAGCCCCGGTAAGAGAATGTAGGCGAACCACCGGAAACCGCAAGGTCGTGGCTGTTTGTGAAACCGCTGCGTGAAATTTCATCCCACCAGTCGGTATTATGAAAGCCGCCACTAGCATCGCGTGGAAAACGCTGGCTATCTAATAGTGAGGAATCACCTTTAATGCGCTGTACCTCAGAAACATAACCAGGACCATCAAGTAATTTCAGGTTATTCGAGATCACATCCACACCCACATAGTTATTGAATGACACTGTTGCGCGACCCGATTTTCCACGTTTGGTTGTAATAATGATAACACCATTCGCAGCACGTGAACCGTAGATCGCAGAAGCAGATGCATCTTTTAATACGTCCATTGATTCGATATCAGTAGGAGAAATGGTGCTGATCGGCACACCGATAATTCCATCCACTACATATAAAGGATCACTACCACCGGCGAGCGAAGTGTAACCACGAAGCCGCACAGTCGGGCTTGTGTTTGGGTCACCGTTTGGTTGGGTAATCGTTAAACCAGCCACACGACCCTGGATCGCCTGTAACGGGTTTGGGTTAATTCCTGCATTGAAGTCTTTCGAACTCACGGAAGTAACTGTTCCCGTCACGTCCTTTCTTCTTGCAGTACCATATCCCACAACCACCACTTCTTCCAGTGCCTTTACGTCGTCACTTAATGTTACATCGATTTTAGATTGGTTGCCAATCTCAACTTCCTTGGATGTAAAACCGATGAAGCTGAAAACGAGCGTCGAATTTGAGGGGGCGGAGATGGAATAATTTCCGTCCATATCCGAGTTAGCACCCTTTGTGGTACCTTTTACTGTGATCGAAACGCCCGGCAATCCGCTGCCTTTGCCGTCAATTACCTTGCCGGTAACCTCCACATCCTGAGCGTAAGCAATGTTTACAACAGATAAAAGCAAAACGATCAGCGTAGAAATGCCCACTTTGAGCGCGCCTGTTCTGAAAAGTCGGTTGCTTCTCCCTAGAACATCTTGATAATAAGATTCTTGAAAGGATAAATTCATCATAGGTTAGATAATTAATTTGGTATCTGTGGTCTTCTGAGGCACTCTAAATACTTATCACAAAATGTAACCGGCTAAACACTTAAAATACAACTGCTTGTTTATCTGATTATTCGTATAAATAGTTAGAGATTTTCATTACAACTCACACAAAATAATAAAAATCATTCGGATAATGCAATGCAGCGATACGGTTACATGCAATTAAAATCTGATTAATTAACGAACGCGGCAAATGCGCAAACCAACGGTCGTTTCCAGGGGACCAACCGCCTGTTAATCATTCAAAGAAATGCTGGAAATCCTAGTGGCTAGTGCGTAACTTTGCATTCCTTTTTTAGTCCAAATGCTTTTATGACACCGGTTTCTTCCGTATCCACCGACCAGCTAAATTCCTTTTCAAAGACCCTCGAAGGCGAATTGCATTACGATAATACCATGCGTACGCTTTACGCCACCGACGCTTCGGCTTACCGTGAAATGCCGCTGGCGGTTGCGATCCCGAAAACTATCGGGGATATAAAGGCTTTGATCGCGTTTGCGACGGCCAACCGGATTTCGCTGATCCCGAGGACAGCCGGGACTTCACTGGCCGGGCAGGTGGTAGGAAATGGGATCGTCGTGGACGTTTCGCGGAATTTTACTAAAATCATCGAGATCAATGCAGAGGAAAGATGGGTACGTGTTGAACCAGGCGTCGTACGCGATGAACTGAATATGGCGCTCAAACCTTACGGACTTTATTTTGGTCCGGAAACCTCGACCGCTAACCGCGCGATGATCGCCGGAATGGTCGGAAATAACTCCTGCGGCTCCAATTCGATCGTTTATGGAAGTACACGCGAACATACCTTGGAAGTAAAGGCGATCCTGGCAGACGGTTCGGACGCCGTTTTTTCCAGTATCCCGACAGCCGATTTTAATGCAATGCTGCATGATGCCGCCCGTAAAAATGGAAGCGCAAAACTTCTTGATAAAATATATCTTAAAACCAATGAAATCCTTGCTTCCGCTGAAAATCAAGCGGAGATCAGAAAGAACTTTCCAAAGCCTTCGGTAGAGCGGCGAAATACGGGCTATGCATTGGATATGCTGCTCAACATGGAACCCTACAAGGCGGGACTAGCTGAGAATGAGCCTGCTAAGGAGTTTAATATGTGCAGTCTGATCGCAGGTTCGGAAGGTACATTGTGTTTTTTAACCGAGATTAAGTTAAACCTCGTTCCGCTTCCGCCGAAGACGCAGGGGCTTGTGTGCGTGCATTGTTTCACTATTGACGAGGCGCTGAGAGCAACTATTTTGACGCTCAAATATGGTCCGCACGCGGTAGAGCTGATCGATGATTACGTGCTCGAATGTGCTGCTACCAATGCAGAACAGAAGAAAAATGCATTTTTTGTAAAAAATAAACCTGACGGTAATTTCCCCGCGATCCTGGTAGTTGACCTTTCCCGGGAAACCAAGGAGGAAGTGGAGCAACTGGCCGCAGCGATGGAGCAGGAGCTCCGCGAAGCAGGTATCGGGTTTCACTATCCTTTGCTTTTTGGAGATGATACTAAAAAAATATGGACGTTGCGTAAAGCAGGACTCGGCTTGCTGGCGAACATTCCCGGCGACGAGAAGGCGGTTGCAGTCATTGAAGATACCGCGATCGACGTTTATGACCAGCCGGAATATATCCGCGACTTTAATGAAATACTTAAAAAGCATGGAATGTCGGCTGTGCACTATGCGCATGCTGGCTCGGGAGAATTGCATTTGCGTCCTATTATCAATCTGAAAACCAGCGAAGGACACCGCCAATTCAGGATGATCGCGGAAGAAATTGCGGACCTGGTAAAAAGATACGACGGATCCCTTTCCGGCGAGCACGGCGACGGCCGTTTGCGGGGCGAGTTTATTCCTAAAATGGTGGGGCAGCACAACTACCAGCTTTTCAAGGATATCAAAAAAGCGTGGGACCCCAACAATATATTTAATCCGGGAAAAATCGTCGATACTGCGCCGATGGACACGTTTTTGCGTTACGAAGCTGACCAGAAAACGCCGGAGTTCAAGACCTATTTCCGCTTTCACGACCAGGATATTTTGCAGCACGCCGAGCAATGCAACGGTTCGGGTGACTGCCGTAAAACGCAGTTGAGCGGCGGTACCATGTGTCCCAGCTTCATGGCGACGCGGAATGAAAAGGATACCACGCGTGCAAGAGCCAATATCCTTCGCGAAATGCTCACCCGGTCGCCAAAGGAAAACCGCTTTGACAATGAAGAGATTAAGGAGGTTTATGATCTGTGCCTTGCTTGCAAGGGCTGCAAAGGCGAGTGCCCTTCCAATGTGGATGTTGCAAAGCTGAAAATGGAGTTTTTACAGCAATATCACGACGTACATGGAGTTCCGTTACGGTCGTGGCTGGTAGGTAATTTTTCTAAAATGACGGGACTGGCAAGTTATGTGCCCTGGGCTTATAATTTGGTCTTTAAAAATAAGCCGCTGCGCAAATTAG
This sequence comes from Dyadobacter sp. CY343, assembly GCF_021390335.1. Taxonomy (GTDB): domain Bacteria; phylum Bacteroidota; class Bacteroidia; order Cytophagales; family Spirosomataceae; genus Dyadobacter. The sequence goes on from NZ_JAJUXK010000004.1 coordinate 912,538, forward strand.
CAAATCAGATAGTTGGCTTCCACCCCGAGCGTTCAATGCCGCTTTTGCATAACACTACCCTTAAAAAGTGGTATGAAAAACGAAAAAAAGTGAATAGTGCGACTGGCAAAAAGGTCTACCTTTTCTGTGACGAGTTCACCAATTATAATGATGTTGAAATTGGCAAAAAAACCATCTTGGTTTTGGAAAAACTTGGCTACGAAGTGGTTATACCAAATCACGGACCATCGGGCAGGCCACAGCTTTCGAAAGGACTATTAAAGGACGCTAAAAAAATTGCAGAGGAAAATATCCGCCTGCTGCGAGACCTCATATCTTACGACACGCCGCTGATAGGCATTGAGCCTTCGGCCATATTGACTTTCCGCGATGAGTACCCTGACCTGGTCAGCATCGAAATGCTGGAAGATGCCAAAAAGCTGGCGCAAAATGCATTGCAGTTTGACGAATTCATTTCCCGCGAAATTGAGTTAAAAAATATTTCTAAAGATCAGTTTACCAAGGAAAAGCGGTTGATCAAGCTGCACGGACATTGCCAGCAAAAGGCGATTTCCAGTATGATACCTACAAAAAAGATGCTTTCACTTCCTGAAAACTACACGGTTCAACTGATTCCCTCCGGCTGCTGCGGAATGGCGGGCTCATTCGGGTACGAAAAAGAGCATTACGATATTTCCATGCAGATTGGCGAGCTCGTGCTTTTCCCGGCTGTTCGTCAGCAGCCCGAAGAAGTAATTATCGCCGCCCCGGGAACGAGCTGCCGCCACCAGATCCACGACGGAACCGGCAGAAAAGCATTGCATCCCGCGGAGATACTGTTTGAGGCGCTGGCGGCGGACTAATTCCGCCCCAGATTGATATTCATCGTAGTCCCGATCCGGAAAACGGTGTTTTTGTATTTGAAACCCTCAAAACTGTTGGCCACTTCAATGCGGAACGGGAAGCGGATACCTACGTCCAGACCATAACCCAGCTCCGTATAATTATCCGAAGAAGGTGTGGCAAGGTAATGCAAAAAGAAATTCTCCTTAATCCCCATAACCCGAAACCAAGAAACCTGCGTCAAAAGAAACTTGCGAAACTCGCTCAAAACATGCGCCTCCGCAAACTGCGTAGCAGTGGAATATCTGTAATAGTCGAGCATCCGGAATGTGCTCACCGGATCGCCAAACTGGAAAAAGAAGCGGTTTCCGGCGAAATGCTGATAATCCGGAAAACGGACTGACTTATCATTCAGGAACTTACCAACACCCAGCTTGTAGCTTAGCTTACTTCTCACGCCAGTTTCGAAACCGTGCTGAATGCCAATCTGGACAAAATCATAATTGACATCGCTTCCAAAAACATCGCTGATTCCTTTCCGGTAGTTAATGGATAAAATCGGAGAATCGTCATCATAAAAAGTGGTTTTCCCTCCTTTAATCCTGTATTTCTGCCACGGTTTGTAGGCGGCTGAAATACCTACTGTTACCGCCTGATGCGCATCCATTTCAAGAGAATTCGTGCCGCTTTCGTCGGTATTTTCTTCGTTAAAAGGAATATTGGAGGTAAAGGTGCGCTTGTTCCAGTCAATCCAGCTATACGGATTCATATCCCGCACATTTTGCAGCGGACGGCGGTTTGCAAATTCTATATTCGCTTTCAGCTCGAAGTGTTCGTTTTCCCTGTCGGTTTTAAAGTCCAGGCGGACGAAATCCTTTTCGTAGATTTTTACAAAATTTCTTTCCAAAAACAGGGTCGTAAAAGTGTTCAGCAGCGGATGCATAGGATGCTCACTGTTGAATTGCGAGACAGTCTGGCCACCTGAGAGGCTGAGAATGGTACGTTTCCTGCTGTAATCAATCCCACCGAATACCATTAGTTTTTGCCGCGCAAACGAATAGCGCGTCAATGCATTGAAAGACAATTGCTGCCCGGCACGCGAAGAGAGACGTTTTACATTACCATTCTGCCCGATCTGTACACCTTCCATATTCTTCTTCGGATCGCCGCCCCGGTACCGCAGCTTAAACCCACCCCCATTCAAAGCGAGCCCTTCCACTGTATTGATCTGCGCACCCAGCAACGGACTTACATAATCCAGCCTCCAAGGACTTTTTTTACCCAAACCAAAACTGGTACCCTGGATAATATCGTCAAGAAATCCTGACCCGCCTCCGCTTTTCCGCTTGCTTTTAGTAGTGTCTGCATGCGCGGTTTTCAGACTATCTTTCTGTTCGTCTGTCCCAGACTTCACCACGATGATGCTATCCAGGCGCGTGTAACTTTTCACTTCCGCCGAAGTGAGCGGCACGGTCCGGATTGAATCCCAGAATGTCATGGTACGTTTGCCGGCCATGGAATCGACCTCGGTAGAATCATTTCTGGTGAAATTGAGATCAATATCCTCCCCCTTTTCCTCCTTCTCTTTCAGATCCTGCTTTTCGTATTCCTTCATTAATTTCCGGAGATTTTTGGCCGAAAATTCCTTTTGCTTGCTCACCACTTCTTCCAGTTTCTGCGATTTGATCTCCCGGTTGCTCAACTTCACTTTCTTAGCCTCGTCCTTTTCCTTTTTACCATCCACTACCACAATATCCGGTCTGAAAGTCGGGTTGATTTTTACATTGCTGAAAGACTGCGAGATCACAAAATCGGCTTTTCCCTTCAACCCATAAATTCCTCCCCGAATGTGAAATTGCTGATTAACAGGCATCCAGACGTCCTGCACCGGACTATAAACCTGTTTGATATCAATCGTAAAACCGGTATTTACAGTTTGCAGATCGAGGCTATAAATGCTCCATTCGTTCTCGATGATCTGGATCGTGCCCCGGTAAACCCCTTCTCCCCACGAGCGCGGCGTCACTTTGATCTTATTCACCTCAATTCCATTCTCCCTGAAAGCACCGAGATATTCGAACTTATAATAGGCAAAAGCGCGCGGCGAGAGCGGAGACACTGCTTTTACAACTTCCGGCTGGTAAAAACTCGCGAGCAAATAGGCATTCGGATTGGCAAATTCCTTGTCCTGACTATTTCTGGAAGCGATCACTTTTTGTTTGTAGGTATTCGGCTGCTTGAACGTCACCATCGAAACGCTTTCATTCAATATCGGGACGCCCTTTTTAAAATTCGTCTCATTTTCAATCTCCTTTAATTCCTTTTTATACAGAAATTCCATTGGCAGATCGGTGATCACGATCGACGATTTGGAATAGGCTTTGGCTGTATAACTATCCACCTGCAACAAGTGGTAGCGGCTTTTTGCAATTGCGCGCCGCATGATCGTGTACGCCGGATCTTCACCTTTACTACCAATCCTCACTTCTCCCAGATTCAGCGCCTGTTCTTCCATCGTAAGGTCAAAAGTCTGCATTCCGCTCTCGACCGTAAAAGGTTTCATGCCCGTTTTGAATCCCAGATATTGGAAGATCACCTCATAATAGCCCGGCTTGAGGTCGAGCTGGTAGCGGCCTTCTTCATTGGAAATCGTGCTGATATTGGTCCCTTTTACGAGAATTCCGGCGAATGGAAGCGGATCGCCGTTTTTGTTCTTGATAATCCCTTTTATTCCGGTTGCGGGGGCGGCTGTTTGAGTAAAAGCCAGATTGGCAGTCAGGAATACAAGGAGTAACGCAGTGAAGTAGTTTTTGAGCATAAATGCAGCCGGTAGTGAGTAAGCGCTTTGAAAAGACAGATGCGCTTAAATCTAATCCGGTTGCATTGGAAAAAAAATAGTATTTGTGTATTTGCTAAATATCTGCAAATTCCCACGCACTCTGGTAAGCGCCAAGTTCCTCAGCATAGGCGATGAAATCTGTATAGAACGGCAACGAAGACAAAGTGGCGCTATCCCCGATCACGACAAGTTTCTTCCGCGCCCGCGTCATAGCCACATTCATCCTCCTGATATCTGACAAAAATCCGATCTCTGCCTCGGGATTACTGCGCGTCATGCTGATATACACCACATCCCGCTCCTGCCCCTGGAAACTGTCGATCGTATTCACAGCGATTTTAGAGAGATAATCTTTCAGCGCAGGCGCGTGCAACAGCTGCTCTTTCAGGATATTGATCTGCTCTTTGTAAGGCGAAATAATGGCGATTGAAGGGAATTGGGAAATATCAAGCGGCTTTTTATTTGCTTCTGTCAGCTCATTTACGAGCTGCGACAAATGTTTGAACAAAAATGCGGCTTCCTCGGGATTTGTAGAACTGGTACCCTGCAATTTTTCATCAAAACCGCAACCGGCGGTATCGATAAATGCCAGCGGAGAATCGCCAGGGAATAGTGTGCTCGTCGCTACCGATGTGTGCGCTTTTAGTTTATTTTGGTAAAAAACTTTGGAAGAAAAACCCATAATTGCCTCGTTCATACGGTATTGCTCTTCCAGTAACACTACTGCTTCCGGATGTGCTGCTACTGATTTTTCGAGCAAGGTCGTACTCAGTCCGTTCCGGGCCGCCTCGGCCGATTTGATCGTGGGCGACAGTTGCAAATGGTCGCCAGCCAGCACCAGCTTCTCCGCTTTCAATATCGGGATCCAGCAGGCCGGTTCCAGCGCCTGCCCGGCTTCATCTATTACAACGGTATGGTAATTCAAACTTCTGACCGTATAGTGGTTCGCCCCGACCAGCGTGGCGGTTACTACCTGTGTTTTAGCCAAAAGATCGTCGGTCACATATTGCTCGATGCTCGCGACTTCTTTCATGATTTTATGGGCTTCGTCAAAAAGTGCTTTCCGCTGCTCGCGCTCGGCTTTTCCAAACTGCCGCTTATATTTATGCGCCATATTTTTGTACTCGCCCGCCTGCTTTTTCAGCGCCTTAATATCTTTGATCCGACTATGCGCTGCCATTTTACTATCTAATGTAAGCGAAAGCAGCCGCTCCGAAACGCGCACGGGATTTCCCACACGCAACACTTCCAGCCCCTCTTCACTCAATTTTTCACTCAGCAGGTCCACAGCAGTATTGCTCGGCGCGACGACCAGGATCTGTTTGCGATCTTTCAGCAGCATTGCTTTAACAGCCTGCACCAAAGTAGTCGTTTTCCCGGTTCCCGGCGGACCGTGCACAATCGCCAATTCATTGGCTGACAGAATTTTATTGACAGCCTCGTTTTGTGAGGGGTTTAATTTAGGTATATCAATTTTCAGAAGTGTATCATCAAAAGAAGGAGATTTTTCGCCGGTCAAAACGCTTATTAAATGCGAATCCTTCTCACTTTCCGCACGCGCCGACGCCGTTTTCAATGCATTCTGCATTTCGTCGTAGCTATTGTCGTCAAACAACAGATCAATCCCCAGCTTTCCGTCGCGCGACCAATCGGGTAGCTCGTCGGTTTTTAATGTGATTTTGAGTCTGTTACCGCTTTGGTGTGAGATAACTCCTTCCACCCGGTCCTTCTTCGGTTCGTGGTTACTGAACAAAACGGCAGGCATTCCAAACCGTAATTGATGCGGCAGATCCTGGTGGGTTGTGCGCTCTACTTCCACAGTCAGGTAGTCGCCCCGGCTCATTTCATTTCCACGTATCGCAATAGGGTACCAGGCCAATCCATTAGCCCGGCGCTCAGACACAGACGCCATTTCCGTCATCCGGATATAAGCCTGCCTATCCTCCTCACGCTCAACTTTCAGTAAATCAAGAAGTTTCCTAAAATATTCACTCATAATTTTCATAATCTTACCAGAACCTCCTCCCCTTCCTCCATCTTCCCTTCCTCCCTTCTCCCCAACTCTTCAATGCATTACCCCGCCATCAGCACCCGCACTTACTTCCACTTTGGTAGTAATAAACCTTCTGCCGATCACCAGGATCAGCAATGCGGCCGATGCTGAGAATGCCATCGCGGCAACCATCGGAATCAGCGAAGGTACCTCAAACATACTGATCGCGACAGAAATCAAAGTGCCCATTCCCATTTGAAATGCGCCCATTAATGCGGAGGCGCTGCCGGCATTCTTCGAGAAAGGAGCCAGCGAAAGTGCTGCTGCATTCGGGAAAGTGTAACCTACGCAGCAAAGGAAGAAAAACAGAAAAACGAGTGTGAAGGTAAGTGTTAGTAACCCGCTCAGCGCGGCGATCAGGAATGCAATTCCGATAATTACCTGACAGATCAATGCAGCATTTACCACCTGCTCACTACTAAACCGCCGCAGAAAAAACGTATTCAGCTGGCTGGAACCGATAAATCCGACGGAAAGAAATGCAAAGATCCACCCGTATACTTTTTCATCCGTGTGAAAAACTTCCATAAAAACGATAGGCGAACCGGCCACATAGGCAAACAACCCCGCAAAAGCGACAGCGCCGGTGATAGAATAGGTATAAAACTGGGGCTCGCGAATTACAGCCAGGAAATTCATGATAATCGGCTTCGGTTTCAGCGACATGGATTTATCAGGCTTATAGCTGTCGGGAAGCCACAAAATCGTGGCTAGCAAAATAGCGATACCCATTCCTGTCAATATAAAAAACACCGCGTGCCAGCCGAACATAGCTGTCACATACCCGCCAACCGTAGGCGCGATCATTGGCGAAACACCCACGACGAGCAGCAAAAGAGAAAATACCTTCGCATTCTCACTAACCGGAAACAGATCGCGTACCATAGCGACAGAGGCTACCGCGGCCGCGCAGCTGCCTATTGCCTGAATGATCCGAAACACGATCAGGCCATCGATGCTCGTTGTAAATGCGCAGCCGATTGATGCAAGAATATACACAACCAAACCAATGAAAAGCGGTTTTTTACGCCCGAAACGATCGAGCAAAGGTCCGTAAAGCAGCTGCCCCAGCGATATTCCGACGAAATATCCGGAAAGTGAAAGTGATACTTTTGCGGCTGTGGTATTAAGGTCTTTGGCAATTGCTGGAAAGCCCGGCAGGTACATATCGATCGAAAACGGACCGAGTGCGGTGAGACTTCCCAGGATTAAAATCAGGAAGAAATATGTCTTTTTTGGCATTTGAACTTTGTGGTGTAGCGAAACTGTAACATGCATATACCCGAGCAGGTTCGGTGCATTGCGCTTATTGGTACAAAAAATAAGAGGCACCGGTTTCCCGAAGCCTCTCTTTTATTTCCATGACAATAGATAATGTTATGCTGCGATCCAGTTAAGCTTTTCGTAAACTTCCCTTTCGCTTTCACTTACGACGTAAGGAACTTTGTTTTTCAGATGAATGACGGTTCCCTGCCCTTTTTTAATCGGTGCTATCTTCACTACGTCGTCTCTATGGATAATAATATTAATGAGCTTTTGCCCCAACAATTGAAATGTACCTGACTGTACCATGTCTCTTACTAACGAAAAATTAAACTTTATGCAATTCCACTTACAGTACCCCCCGATTTCATATACAGCAAAAAGTAGTCTTTCGAAATAGGGAAATATCCCAAATCAGTTCTGTTACTTGATTGCAGGAAATCTGCAATTTCTTTCTGAGCATCTGTTTCATTAATGGCACCTGTTACCGTAAGTACTGCGCCTGGCTTTAAAGTATTGATTGCGTTGTTACCTAATGAAGCTACCATATTTGATATTGATTTTCGAGTGGAATATCTGCTGTGAAATTGTTTTCGAAAAGCTTTATTAAAAAGATGTGCCAGATTCCCGGCAAGTGAGGTATGCAGAACCCAAATGTTGAGTCCGGCAGTAGTGATTCAATCATTCTTGGATAAGTAATTAACTGAATTCAAACAGGTTACAAAACGAAAAAAAATTTATACTTTTCTCTGAAAAAGTGAGATTATGCTGGCTTGCTGTGTAAAAATGTGGTCGGTGGAAGGAGCGTTTGTGTTGTCCGCGGATTGGAATCCAGGGTACAGTTCGCTTTTCATAGTTGGTAATTTACCAACTCTACCGCCATTGTTGGTGTTGTCACCAACGAACATGCGGCGACGCCTTTTCGCCGAAGGCACGGATTTTGAATGCATTGGCTATTGAAATCAGCCGAGCAACAATTATGAGAGCTATTTGGTCAGGAGCCATTGGATTTGGCCTTGTTAGTATCCCCGTCAAACTTTTCAGTGCAACGCAGGGCAGCGAGCTGGACCTTGATATGCTGGATAAAAAAGACCACGCCAATATCAAATTCCACCGCGTGAATGCAAATACCGGCAAGGAAGTCCAGTGGGAAAATATCGTGAAAGGCTACAAGGTAGAAGACGATTATGTGATCCTGGACGATAAGGATTTTGAAAAGGCTAGCCCCGAAAAAAGCAAAATCATCGAGATCGCCGAGTTCGTCAACGAAAAGGATATTGACAGCATTTACTATGAAACCCCCTATTACCTGCAACCCGAAAAATCTGGCGCGAAACCTTACGCATTGCTGCGCGATGCATTGAAAAAGACAGGGAAAGCCGGGCTTGGAACTTACGTTCTCCGCAACCGCGAAAGCCTGGTATTAATCAAGCCCGCAGGGGATTTGCTGATACTCAATAAAATTCGTTTCGCCGAGGAGATCCGAGATTCCGAGGAACTGAATATCCCGGATATTAAAGTAAAACCTGCCGAAATGAATATGGCGGTGCAGCTCATCGAGCAGCTGACCACCGATTTCGACATTTCGAGATACAAGGATACCTACAATGAAAACCTGCTGAAACTGATCATGGCCAAGGCGAAAGGCAAGAAACCTGCTACGCCGAAAATGAAAATCGTACATTCGAAGAGCAAGGATTTGATGGCGCAGCTGAAAGAAAGTTTGAGCGCACCGAAACGAAAAGCTTCCTGATATGAAAAAGCAAGCGGAACTTACCAACCTCGACAAAATATACTGGCCCGACGAAAAGATCACGAAGGGGGATCTGCTGGAATATTACAGTAAGATCGCACCGTATATTTTACCTTATCTCAAAAACCGCGCACTCTCCCTGCGGCGACAGCCCAACGGGATTACGGAGCCCGGCTTTTTTCAAAAAGACGCAGGAGATTCAGCGCCCGACTGGGTGAAAACGGTGGAGATACATGCTGAATCCACGGATAAAATGGTAAACTACCTCGTTTGTAATGATGTGGAAAGTTTGCTGTATGTGGCCAATCTGGGCTGCATTGAAATGAATCCCTGGAACTCGACCGTCAATAAGCTGGAATACCCAGATTACATCGTCATGGATATTGATCCTTCTCCTAAAAACACTTTTGAAGAGGTAATCGAGGTAGCGCTGGCGATTAAGGAAATACTGGATAAGATCGGCTATGAAGGTTTTTGCAAGACAAGCGGGTCTCGGGGATTGCATGTTTATATTCCTTTCAATAAAAAATACAACTACGACGAAGCACGCGATTTTGCCGAAATCATGGCTAGTATGGTCACCGAAATGCTGCCCGGCATTACAACCTTGGAAAGGTCTCTGGCCAAAAGAAAGAAAAACCACATTTACGTCGATTATCTCCAAAACAGGATCGGGCAGACGCTTGCCTGCGCGTACAGCATAAGACCAAAACCCGGCGCCACTGTGTCGACCCCGCTGGAATGGAAAGAGGTCAAAAGCGGCCTGAAAACCAGCGATTTTACAATCAAAAATATTTTGCAGCGGGTGGAGGAAAAAGGCGATCTGTTCAAAGGTGTGCTGGGTAAAGGTATTGACATTAAGAAAGCGCTTCAAAAGCTGGAAAACATGCACGAAGCGGATTAAACCGCGGTGCAATGCCGATTTTATTAGGAGTTGAGTTGAAGTAATATTTATTTTAATGCTTCACTCAACCCCAATCCGATGGTTACTCTCCAATCTGTCAGACAGATTTCCGGCGCACTGCTTTTATTATCCGGTTCGCTGCTTTTTGCCTCCTCCTGTAAATCAGAACAAAAAAATGAAGGTTCTCAGACTGAGACCAAATCCCGGCCGGTCGTGATCGGGTATGTGGGCGGCTTCCACGGGCTGCTCGATACTGAGAATATACAAGCCAATAAGCTGACGCATATCAATTACGCATTTGTAGATGTAAAAGACGGTAAAGCATTCTTGACAAATGAAAAAACCGATTCTACCAATTTCCGCAAGCTCAATTTACTCAAGGAAAAAAATCCTGACCTCCAAATCCTGATCTCGATCGGCGGCTGGGCGTGGAGTGAGAATTTTTCAGACGCAGTGCTCACGGCAGAAGCCCGGAAAAAATTCGCAGCCAGCTCGGTGGATATTATCAGAAAATACAAACTCGACGGTGTGGATATTGACTGGGAATACCCTGCAATTCCGGGTGAAGAAGGAAACGTTTACAGGCCAGAGGACAAACAAAATTATACATTGATGTTCGAAGCGATCCGCAAAGAACTGGATGTTTTAGAAAAAGAATCAGGAAAAGATAAGCTCCTCACTACCGCAACCGCCGGCTTCGTTCCGTTTTTGAATACAACAGAAATGGGCAAAGCTGCTGAATATCTGGACTTTGTAAACTTAATGACCTACGATCTTTTTCAGGGAGATACCGTGGTGCATCACGCAAGTTTGTACCAGAGCGACAAATACAAAGCTGCACATTCGGTTGATAAGGCTGTAAAAGCATTCCACGCGGCGGGCGTACCGATGAATAAACTGGTGGTTGGTCTGCCGTTTTACAGCCGGATGTTTACGGTCGCGAAACTGGAAAATGGTTTGGGACAAAAACAGACCAATCAGGAGTATTACAAGGGTTATACTTATGTAAAAGATAGTCTGGTAGATCAAAAAGGCTTCAAAGCAATGCGTGACGATGTCGCGAAGGTACCTTATCTGCTCAATGCAAAAACGGGCCAGATACTGAGCTATGAAGACGAGCAATCGATTCGGGACAAATGTCAATATGTACTCGACAACAAGTTGGCCGGCGTTATGTTCTGGGAATACGATTCTGACCCGAAAAATTACCTGCTAAACGAGATCGATAAGGTTTTGAAGTAGCTCTTTGGAGGTCAAGGCGGCAGGGCGGTTAGAATAGCGGCAACTCTTTGATCTCGTGGTAACCTTCCTCTAATTCCCCATTCCTGAAAAGGTTCACATATTCGTGGGCCTTTCGGGTTGGTTCGGGAAGTCGGTGTTTATTAAGGCACTTCAATGTGATATTCATACTATCCTCAAAGCTCATATTGTGCCCCGGCGAAATGAACACCGGCTTTACTTTTTCTTTACTTCTGAGTGCAAAACCGATCTGCTCCCCTTTGTCTATCACCGGCGTATACGCGCCCCGACTTTCGCCCGGTTCCTGGTAAATGCCAGCAAGCTTTTTCTTCGCACAGCCCATTGTGACAGTATCTGTTAAAACCCCAAAGTGGGAAGCAATACCCATTCTCCGGGCGTGCAGAAAGCCGTTTCCATCAAACATCACAACATCGGGTTTATCAGGAATTTGTTCGTAAGCCTGCAACAGCGCCGGAATTTCGCGGAATGCAAGATACCCCGGCACATAGGGAAAAGCCGTGGTGCTTTTGATGAGTGAATAGGCAACGGGCTGCAAATCCGGATAGCTGAGGATAATCATCCCTGCATAAACAGTATCACTGCCGAGTGACAATGAAATATCCGCACCTGCAATCGTCCTGATCTGCTTTTCCAACGGATCAAGGTTCAAAAATCCGCGCAGCTTTTTTTGAATTCCCGTCGCCTCCGTAATGGAAAGCTGGTCGTAGTTCGACTGCGGCGTAGGGACAATCTGATTCAAAGAAGCTGGCATGATATTCGTTGTTTACCTGATTAAATATCTTCAATTAAAAAATCAGACCATCCTCATGGAACAAAGTACGGTGAAGCGCAAATGGGCAAATTGGAAATTCATTGTTTTTATTATCATCCTTCTTGCTGTTTTTGTCAAGTTTTTCGTCCTGGATGAACACGATGAAAATGCCACAGTGACCGTAGCGCTGGACCTGGGACAGGTTGCGTTCAGAAATGAGCAGGAGGTAGAAGCGATACTCGGGCCGGGCAAGCTCGACAGCTATTTCAGCGACGCAAAAGCCGGGTGTGAGAAATGCCCAAAACGCATTTACCGGGAAGGTAAGATCGAGATCATTTTTATCAATGAGATTGCAGACCGCATTGTTCTGAAAGATCTGTCGGACTACGAGTTTGAAAATCGCGTGATCCTGGGATTGCTTAATCTGAAAGAAAACATTGAACCCAAACTGGATGAAGACGAGATCAAGCGCTGGGATAATTATGAAAAATACACCCAAATAGCCGCTTTTTCAGCGAAAGGAGATCTTGATTATATTCTGATCAAATGCAAAACTGAGTAACTCAATCAGTCAGTACAAGTAGTAACATTCGCCAGTATTGAATAAGCTATTCGCTAGCTTCCCTTTTTTTGGGCCCGGTTTAAATTACAGCAAGGGGAGAGCCATTTTTGGGCGATTGTCTGCCCGCCCGTTTTGCCAGGTAAATATTGCTCAGCAGCAGCAGCAAAAACCCAGCTCCGAACAGGAGGTAAGAAAACTGCATCAGCACGTGGGACCAGCTGAGCTCTTTCAGAAAAAACTCCTTATATAACAGCAATCCAACGCTGCCCATATAACCCATACTTTCGCAGATATAAACGAAATACCCGGCATTTGCGCGGATGCGGTACAGTGCGATCATTCGGTCGAAAAGTACCGTTTGGAGCAGGGTATAGTTGAGCAGCAAGCCCATTCCCAGGAAAAGCATCCAGGAAAAGCCGCTGATCAGTTTTTGTTCAAATAAGAAAGTCGCGCCGCCGATCAGCAGGATTCCCGACAGCAAAATAAAATTTGTGATCCTAAAACCCTTCCGGTTATCTGTGACGAATGCGAGCGAGCCGATAATGATCAGCACGATAAAGCCGGTGATCATTTCGGTTTGGGTCAATACGCTGCTTACCCAGTGCGCATCGATTTCATTCCAGATCTCAATCATAAAATTGTCCCTGAAATCGCGCATTACGACGATCGTCCCGTAAAAAATAACGAGGCAGAATACCGGAAAGCCGAATTGTTTCATCACCTCCTTTTTATCAGCCTGCGTCATCGGCGGCCTTTCTGCGCGTAACCTGATATCTTCCTTGGTGGGCGCAGGAATGAAGGTTAACATCCAGACAAACAGCAGAAAGAAAGGAAGAAATATTCCGCCCATCAGTGCCGGCATCCAGAATTCGGATATTGCAGGAAATGAAAGGTGGATTTCAAGATAGGTAGTTTTTAAAATACCGGAGGCGACTATCACGCTGATATTAAGCCCGATAGATAGCATTTCCGTAAACCGCCGACCTTCGAGAAAACTAAAAATAACGCCCCAAACCATCCCCAGCGGGAGTCCGTTCAAGAAAAGGAAAAGGAAATTGTAAGGATGTGGTACCAGACCAAAACCCAGCAGCGCCAGCTCGGCTATTACGACAAGACTGATCACAAATGCGATCCGGGTACCTGGTTTTAACTCTGAAATAACCCGGATCCCCATGAATTTTGAGAGCGTATAACCGGCGACCTGCGCAATGATCAGAACCGCTTTATAGCTGATATCGCCCAACTGCAAGCCTTCATATAAACCTGCGCTAAACGGCTTCCTGAATGCGTACATGCAGAAATAAGCTCCAAAAGAGGCGATAATAGCCCACAGAATAAACAATGCATTTGAGCGGGCAAGTAATTCTTTCAGTCGCATATTCCCTCATTTTTGTCAGACTGCGCCCGACGCGGTTTTCAATGCATTTTCAAGTATTGCCAAAGCTTCTTTCAATTGCCCGCGCGTGATAATGAGCGGTGGCGAAAGCTGGATCACATTTCCCTGGGAGACCTTGAAACTCAGTCCGTTTTTCAGACATTCGTACATCACGATCTCTGCCTGCTTCACTGCTTTTTCCTTAGTTTCACGGTTGGTAACCAATTCAATTCCCCACAATAACCCTATCCCGCGCACATCGCCGATCAACGGAAACTTTGCTTTAAGTCCATTCAATTCTTCCCGCACAAATTCCTCGTCCTGCATTACTTTTTCAAGGATCTGGTTCTGCTCCATGTATTCAAACATCGCGAGCGCAGCTACGGAGCCGAGCGGACTTTTTTCGTGCGTAAAATGGCCCAGGGAAATGTTTTGAGCGATATTGTAACTGTCTCTCGCCACGATCGCCGCCATTGGCATGATACCGCCGCCGAGTCCTTTTCCGAGGCAAACAATATCCGGCTCCAAGTCATAATGCTCAAATGCGAACATTTTGCCCGTACGCCCGAATGCGATCGGGATCTCGTCGAGGATGAGCAAAACGTTGTGTTTCGTGCAAATGTGCCGCACCTTTTGCCAGTATTCCTGCGACGGGATCTGTACGTCGGTATTCCGGATTGTTTCGATCAGAAATGCACCAATATCACCTTCTTTTTCAATCACATATTCCAGATAATCCGCATAAGGCAGGTCGCCGTTTCCGGCTGCTGAAAAAGGCCCGCGGTAGGTCATAGGTGGCGGAATTCGCTCAACACCGGGCATTAACGGTCCCATATCTTTCCTGAAATCCAGTTCTCCGCCAGCCGAGATCGCATCCAGTGAAGCGCCGTGGAATGAGTCCCAAAGCGAAATAACCTTGTGCTTCCCCGTCACAACTCGCGCCAGCTTCAATGCCATACTGATCGCCGAAGTGCCGCCCGGCGCAAAGAGCACGCGGTTCAGGTCGCCCGGCATCAGACTACCCAGCTTTTTGGCCAGCTCAATAGCGGGCACATTGGTATACCTTCTTGGGGAAAAAGGCAGAATATCCAGCTGCTCTTTCAGTTTTTCGACAATATAAGGATTGCGGTAACCTAGCTGATGCACATTGTTACCATGAAAATCCATGTAAGTTTTACCCTGAATATCAGTGAGATAAATACCGTCACAGGAAGCAAGCACATCCAGGCAGGGTGTTGACAGCGACTGGTGCAGAAAGTGCGTTTCATCTTCGTGAAGATAGGAAACCGTTTCCGGGTCACTGATCAATGCATACCACTCGCGCCGGGCGGACGATAGGTTAATATCTCCTTCTGTTCGGTTGTGCGCTTCTGCCATTTTGTGAGCTGTCAGGAAGTGTTTTTTGATTTTCCTTATTTAATAAAAAGCTTGTCCGCAGGTATCAGCTGCTTGGTCAGCCCGGGACCTTTGTAAAATGCATCGAGCCAAAACCCGCCTCCATTATTATAGTATTCGACCCTAATCGGGTGTTTGCCTGCCTTCAATTCCACAGAACCGGATTCCTCTTTCACGCCGTGGTTCCCATCATTGTCCACCACTTCTTTTCCATTGATAAACAGCTTGCTGCCATCGTCAGACTGGGTGTAGAAGGTATATTTGCCCGGTTTGTCAATTTGTATAAAACCCTCGAATCGCAATGCAAAACTCTCATTACCAGCTTTCAATAACTTACTGATCCGCTCCTTTTCCATATTGAATTCGGGCGAGGTCCAGCTGGTTTCTTTTTGTGTTTTGGTAAAATCAGGCAGTTTCTTCAATTCTTTTCCTGTGAAAAAAGTGGCTGTCAGTCCATTGCCGCTACCCGAATTCAATACCCTGAAATAAGCAGTGGCGCGCTGGCTCGGATTTCCTTTTTCATCAAAGCTCCTCGCCTTGACTACGGTCGTTTTGTCGACTGTAAATTCCTTTTCGTAAACCGGAGAAGACTGATCAGGCTCGGTCCCATCGGTGGTGTAACGCGTCACGCCATTATTCGCCTTGGTTTCTATTTTCACCGAAGGTTTTTTATCAATATAAAGTCCGCCGGCTTGTGCGTAGAGATTTCTGTCCGGGAAAATGACTGGTATTTGAACTGCTTTTTCGCCCAGCCAGAGATTCTCAGGCTCATTCAAACCTTCGAAGGCAGGCTTTACCGGCCGCCCGATCCAGGCATAAGGCTGCTCGATTCCGAGTGCAAATGCGATCGTGGAAGCCAGGTCGTATGTATAAACCTGCTGTGCGATTTCGTATCCTTTTTTTACACTCTTCCCATAAAAAACACCTGCTATCTCAGCTTCCTGAGGCGTGGCACCGCCGTGTCCGTAACCAATGCCGCCATGATCTGCCCAGAGGATCACGAGCGTCTTATCCATGATCCCCGCGTCTTCAATTCCCTTCAATATCTGCCCTACCAGCGAATCAGCCTTGGAAACAGATTGATAATACTCGGCCGAACCATGCCCGCCGTGGTGCCCCGCGTGATCTACGTGGTCCAGATGAATGAAACCGAGTGCCGGTTTTTTAGTTTTAATATATTGGATAAAATCGGCAGCAGTGGAATCTTCCGTGGAGAATCGTTTGTCGTAATTGACTGCATTCTTTTGATATAACCTCCCGAATCCATCCCAGTGATAAACCACACCAATTTCCGCATCGGGCCGCGCCTTGTGCAGCACACTGAAAATCGTTGGAAAGCGACCGTCGGCTTCGTTCACAATTGCGGGCAAAGTGTGATCGTCCATTTCCCAGTCGTTGTTAATGATGCCGTGTTGTTCCGGCCCGGCGCCCATGATCATCGATGCCCAGTTCTGGCTGCTCGCCGAGGTAAGTACCGTGCGCACATTCCATTTCACACTTCCGCCCGCGATCATTTTCTGGATAAATGGCGTTTTAGCTTTTTTAATACCTTCAGGACTGAGTCCGTCGACACCGATCACGATCACATGTTCGATCCCGGCGGGACCTTCTTTTGATGTTTGAAAGGAAGTCAATGCAATTGAGCAGATGGTAAGAGCGACCAAAACCCGGATTGGATTCATAGGAAAGGATTTAGGAATAGTAAATGCTATATTTAGTCAATAGGTGCGTAGGTACCTCCTATCACTTCGTCGCACAAACCGAAAGAAAGTGTCATTCCATTGCCGCCGAGCCCGTTTATAATAGTAACTCCGCTTTCGGGCCTGATCACGATCTCAGTTTTTCCATTTGTCAGTTTGGGATAGATCCCGTGCCAGGTCTGAAATACTTTTGGCGACTTGAACCGCGCGAAAGTGGCGAGGTAATCGAGGATCATGGTATTGATAAATTCCCTGTCGAAAGGATCGAACGTGAGTGCATATTCGTGCGAATCGCCCACTGTGATCTCTCCCAGACCATTTTGCGACGCCATGACGTGAATACCCCATTTCAAATGTTCGGCATATTCACTTTCGTAACGCGCTTTCAATCCGGGCAGCGAGGCGGCGGCTTTGAAACCGTGGTAATGGATCAGCGACAACCCGCCGCACAAGGCCGGTCCGATCCGCCAGTTTTCAGGCTGGGCTTCCAGTCGCAGCATTTGCAGCTTGCATTTGGTAAGCGGCGCCGCGCTGAAATGTTCGGGATATAAAGTCTCAAAATCCTGCCCGCTGCAAACATATATCTCATCCGCCGACCAGCTTTTCGTTCCTGATACTGCTTGCGGAAAATTGATCTCCGAAATCGCCGTGTTCCAGATAAATGTAATGCCAAAAGTCGCTTCGAGGTAACCCGGTATTGCGGCGATCGCCTCTCTCGGATCCACGATCATTTCGTCTTCTGAATACAAAGAACCGAGCAGACCGTTTCCATTTACAGCCGGCGATTTTTCAAGCGTTTCGGCTGCATTCAGAAAACTGACAGGACGGTATCCGCTCACTTCCACGAATTGCTGTATTACTTCTTTTTCATCATTATGATACGCCATATGCAGGCTGCCCGCTTCCTGCGACCAGCATTTTGCGCCAGCCAGTACCTCTTTCCAGATGCTTTTGGCGTGCAATGCGCGTTCGTAAAGTTTTCCTTCCGGCTGCCCGATCGGCCACACCATTCCGAAATTACGGATCGAAGCGCCCACTGCTTTGGAAGACCTTTCGATCACTGTTACCTGATAGCCCCTCACAGCCAGTGCGCGGGCAGTAGCCAGCCCGACAATGCCCGCTCCGATTACAATCGCAGATTTGTTCATTTGAATAAAACTAACTGATTTACAACAGACTACACCAAACTGTGACTGGGAGAAACGATATTCACAACAGCTGCGATATCGTCGATAATATGAGTAGGATTATGTGGCTGCAATGCTTCCCGCGTGAATGCCCCCGTCGTAATCCCGATGACATATTTGCAGCCTGCATTGATTCCTTCATTGATATCTACCTCGGTATCACCCACTTTGGCGACATTCGCGGGAGAAGTGATTTGCAGTTCGGCGATCATTTTATTGATCATATCCGGGAACGGACGACCGTGCGGCACCTCGTCGCTGGCAACCAGCATATCTATTTTATCTGCCCAGCCCAGCCGCTCGACGATCACATTCGCTATATCTCTTGAAAAACCAGTATTGAGAGCGATTTTAATGCCCTCCGCGCGAAGCGTTTCGAATGTTTCTTCCACGTTTGGGAGCGGCGCTATTTCCTGGGTGGTGCTATAAAAATGGATCATTTCATCCACAAACCGCTTGTGAATGCTGCTCACCAATTCATCTGTTATTTTTGACTTTTCAGCTTCATGCGTTTCCAGCATCATCCTGATAGCCAGCGGCTTTTCGTAGCCCATTAAGGGATTAATGGTTTCAACAGCCACATCATAACCTTGCGATTGCATGGCAGTTTGAAAGGCAATACCGACGAAATTCCTGTCTTTAACCGTCGTTCCGGCCATATCAAAAACAACTAACTCTATCATTTTCAATTCTCAATAATTGGTGAAAAATCTGATTTAGGATGGGCAATAGTAAAGTAATACTTAACCCGTAAACTAAGCTCGCTAACACGAACTGATTTCACAAAACTAGAAGGAATGACGTAAAAACAAATTAAGCGAATGTTAATTTATATTTAACTTTCGAAGAAGTAAGTGCGGAGTGTAAAGAAAGACTACACAGGATCGTGGAAAAAGTAGATAACGAGCAGCAATACTTCGTCGCCGTCGATGCATTTGGGGTTATGCAATTCGTTCGCGTCGAAAAACATGGAATCGCCCTGATTGAGCACATACTTATTTTTTCCGACCGTGTATTCAACGGAGCCCTGCAACACGTATTTAAATTCGAATGCATTGGTCTTCACCATCGGCCGCTTGGCATCTTTTTCGAGCCGTAAAAGAACCACATCAATGTGATTATCCTTGAATTGCTTGCTGAATATCCGCTGGTAAAAAAAACCTTTCGCATTCTCTTTTGTAAATGGCTGGTAGTCCTCTTTTCTGCGGATCAGCACATTTTCGCCTGGTGTTTTGGAAATAATATCGTTGAAAAATACATTGAGATCGATGTCCAATGCTTTGATGAGCCCGAGCATGACGGGAAGCGAGGGAATGGTGCGGCTATTTTCAATTTGAGAAACCAGACTTTTGGTCACTCCGGCATCGTCGGCAATTTCCTGAAGAGTAACTCCTTTATTTTTCCTTACCTCCTTTAATTTATTGCTGATCTGCAAAAGAATGTCTTCCTGCATGCTACTCTAAGTAAAATGAAACTAACTTAATCTGCGTATAATGATACGACCTAAATTTTATTTACCACAAAAAAAATCTCTGTACCGAAAGCTATTTACAAGCGCAATAAGCCTTATTACGAAACTATTTTTCAAAGATATTTCGTTATATTCAGGACATTTTTGTTGCTTTTTATTCTAATTCCTTCTCACAAACTAAGATTATTGATATGTACGATGCAATTAAGGTAGCTTCTTATTTCGTGAATCTCGGCATTGTAGACGACGTGCCGCTCACGAACATGAAATTGCAGAAAGTGCTTTATCTGGCCAATGGAATGCATTTGGCGCTCACAGAAAAACCGCTGCTGGCCGATGATATTCAGGCTTGGAGATATGGGCCCGTTATTCCTTCGGTTTATAACACTTTCAAAGGCTGGGCCGACAAGCCAATTACCGCGCCGCAACCCTCGGGCGACCTCAATCTTGACGCCAATACGCAATCGATTTTACTGGATGTCTGGAATATTGCCAAAAGTGTAGACGGTATCAAGCTCGCGAACTGGACGCATTTACCGGGCTCGCCCTGGGACGTGGCTGCCAAACGGGCACTTAACACGCCGATCAACCCGGACCTGACCAAGCAGTATTTCAAAGAATCTTTCAATATCTCTACCCAGGAAGCCTAACCCGAAATTTGAGTAAAATTTTGCCATAAAGCCAGCCTGCACCACCGATGCCATCACCCAATATCGTCCAGAATGTAGCCGACGTGATCAACAGTCAGTCTGATATCCCAGATCAGATTACGACTGACAGTCAAGTCTTTGCAACGCGTGACCCAAGAAGTACCGCGGGCTACGCCGAGGAAAAAAACAAAGCTGAACTGGAAAGCTACCGGCAGGACACGCAGGAGCGGAAGAAATACGCCAAACTCATTTTCTGGATGGTCGCGCTGTGGCTGTTCGGGATATTTGTAATAATCTTGATGGTTGGCTTCAAAACGATCCAGTTCAAGCAATCCAACTTCAACCTTGATTTCACACTTTCGAACGAGGTTACCATTGCATTGATCACCACCACCACGATCAACGTAGCCGCATTCTTCCTGGCAGTCACCAAATATCTGTTCCCCAACCGCGGCCGCGGTAACGATTGATTTGCGAGTTTTGTATTAGCTTTTTGTTGGTGATAACACCAGTCAGAGCCCAGCGAAGCGAAGGCAAAAATCAATTACCCCGGACTTCAGTCCGGGGACGTGCAAAAAACGCTATATCCGCTTCAACGCCGGATCCCAAAACCCTTTCCAAACCTCAATCGCCTGCTCCACGGTCTCCGGCGGAGATTGCAGGTAAGCCTCCACTTTCGCCAAATTTTCCGACTTCGAATCTTTCACGGCATATTTCACCAGATTAACGAGCAAACTGTCAATTTTCGAAGTATCGGCGTGGGAATTTTTATCGTATTTCTTATACCATTCTTCATTCAAAAACACATATCCTGAATACCTGTACACATCCGAAAAGCCGAATGCGTCGATCACTACCGGCTCGGTTGGTTGTTCCTGATCCAGTTCTTTATCGCTGAAATTTTCTCGTCCATCGCCCAGAAGGCCGATAAACCTGTACGTTTTTACTGTCATTGATTTTTTTGAATTTTGTATATTTTTTGCTCCAATCGAAAATTATCATGCCGTAAACGCGGTACAATTGTTAGTTAACTTTGCAACTCAGTAACTTTTCCGCCGATGATACGCATTTCAACACTCCCACTTATCGAAAACCCCGAACAATTCAATGCAGCGAAACTCATTTTGCTGGTGGATGCATTGCTGGTCGGCGACGCGCCACGCAATATGCGGGAACATATTAAAAATAACTACGGCGGATTTATTTATGAGAAGAAAACTTACATTCCGATCACATTAACGGGTACGCCGGAGAGCCTGATCGCGAATGCGGGAAAGCCGATTCACTTTAAATTCGATCATGGATTTGAAAATCACTACCATTTCGATGGTAACCTCGGCGCGGCGATCTGGCACAAAAAGCTGTATGATATGTCAGCATCTATCGGAGCCGGATCGGTTTCATTTGAGCGGGAAGAGGCATTTATCATTGAGAGATACATTTCCGGCTATCGTCAATATATAGAACCGCAAGAGATTACCAGCCTACTGACGTTCCCGAAACAACCGGCTTCCATCGGGACCAGACCGATGCTCGGCTTGAAGCCTGTCCGTAAGTAACATGAAGTTAGCCAGCATTATCACCTTCAAATGTCCGCGCTGCCGTCAAGGAAATCTTTTTATAAAACGAAATCCTTATAGTTTGAAAGGTAGTCTGGATATGCCCGATCACTGCGCAGCCTGCGGCCAGGATTTCAAGATCGAACCTGGCTTTTATATTGGCGCGTTATGGACTAGCTTCCCGATCGTCATTTTCATCATGACGCTGCTTTCCATTTTGTTTTTAGGGTATTTCAAGATGGACATGAACTGGTTTTTCGTGGCACTGACAGTTATTCTATTCCTGCTGCAACCCATTATTATCAGACTAGGCAGGTCAATCTGGATCCATGTTTTTATCGGTTTTGACGAAGATGCGGAGATTAAGTAGGTTATTCTCCGCATTTTTGCGGAGAATAACGATTATATTCACCGCAAAGCACGGATTATGGCATTGTATATTCATCAGAAAACCGGTTGGCCGGAATTCACCTGGGAGGAATCGAGCATTTCACCAATCCTTGGGGAAGTCCGTTTTCTGCAGGGTACAGTTGCCGGAAGAATGCAATCACTTGGCTTTTTGACCCGAACACAAGCCACTCTCGAAACGCTTACAGAAGACATTCTTAAATCGACCGAGATCGAGGGGGAACATTTAGATTCTGACCAGGTGCGATCCTCCATTGCACGCCGGCTGGGATTGGAAATTGCGGGCCTGGTACCTTCCGACCGGAATGTGGAAGGTGTAGTGGAGATGACGCTGGACGCAACACAAAACTTTATTGAAGTACTGACCGCTGATCGGCTATTTGCCTGGCATTCGTCCCTATTTCCTTCGGGCAGAAGCGGCATGTTTACCATTGCAACCGGCAAATGGCGCGACAGCGGAAAAGGCCCGATGCAGGTAGTTTCGGGAGCAATTGGGCGCGAAACGGTGCATTTTGAGGCACCTGACGCAGCTCGCCTGGAAGAAGAAATGGATACTTTTCTAAACTGGTTTAATAGTAATCAGCTTATTGACCCTGTGCTTAAATCCGGAATTGCGCATTTATGGTTTATAACTATCCACCCCTTCGACGATGGGAACGGCAGGATTGCGAGGGCAATAGCGGATATGCAACTGGCACGTGCAGAAGGAAGTGCGCAACGCTATTATAGTATGTCTTCACAGATAAGGAAGCGACGAAATGAGTATTACGAGGTGCTTGAAAAGACTCAAAAAGATGACCTCGACATAACAGATTGGCTGAAATGGTACCTACAATGCTTGAAGGATTCGTTGATTAACACCCTCGAAATGTTAGGTGTGGTATTACAACGCGCAGCTTTTTGGGACAAAAATGCAGACGTGACTTTGAATGCGAGACAACAAATGATGATCAGGAAAATGCAGGATGATTTCTATGGAAAACTGACAACTTCGAAGTGGGCGAAAATTACAAAAACCTCACAGGACACCGCTGGGAGAGATATCCAGGATCTGATAAACAAAGGAATTCTGAATAAAGATGAAGCTGGCGGAAGAAGCTCAAACTACATTTTGATCTGGTAACACCCGCTGTCAAACAACCTCTTCCCGATACCCGATCACATTTTTGACCATACCTTCAAACACAAAAAAGTGGAAAGGCAGCACAGAGTACCAATATAACCTGCCTAATAGCCCCTTCGGCCGAAATGTGGCGGTTTGCATCAGATAGTTTTTGGAGTCTTTGCTCACTATTTTGAATTCCAACCAGGCCTCACCAGGCAATTTCATTTCCGCATAAAGCAGCAATCTTTTGTTGGGCTTATCCGCCGCCAGTACCCGCCAGAAGTCGAGGGTATCTCCGCTATAAATGGAATGTGCATTGGTTCTGCCGCGGCGCAAACCCACTCCGCCGACCATTTTATCCATAAATCCGCGCAGCTTCCACATCCAGTTTCCATAGTACCACCCACGCCGGCCACCGATCGACCAGATATTTTCAACAACCTGATCCACATCTTCTGTGATTTCTTTCTGGCGCCTGTCTGTAAAGCAGCCTGCTTTCGGGATGCGGATATGTTCGATCATGTAGGTGTTCGAATAACTCGAAACAAATGAATCCGTCCAGCTGGAAACTACATTGTTCTGTTCGATCTTTTGAAAAGCCAGCGAAACGGCATCCTTATACGATATTGGTTTAATGCCAAGCATAAGTTCCAGCTCGTTATTCTCCGGAACAACGTCTACTTTCATGCTATTGACCAGATTGGCGGCCAGTTTGAAAGAGGTCGAAGTGACAAAGTAGAGCCAGTACGAAGACAGCTTGGGCGTCATCACCGGCAATGTTAAAATGTAGCGTTTCAATCCGCGTACTTCTGCAAATTGCAACAGCATTTGCCTGTAAGTCAGCACTTCCGGGCCACCGACGTCGAAAGAACGGCCAAATGTTTTTTCATTTAACAAAACACCGGAAAGGAATTCCAGGATATTACGGATAGCAATAGGTTTACTCTTGGTAGTAAGCCATTTAGGAGTGACCATCACGGGCAGTTTTTCAACCAGGTCCCGGATTATTTCAAAAGACGCGCTGCCCGATCCTACAATAATTCCCGCCTTTACGGCCGTGAGTGGAATAGCACTGCCACCGAGAATTTCCTCCACTTTTTTTCGGGAAGATAAATGTTTAGAAAGCTCCTTACTATTGGTGATCCCGCCCAGATAAATGATCTGCTTAATGCCTGAATCAGTGATGAGATTCATAAAATTCCTGGCCGAAACTGCTTCCATTTTCTCAAAATCCCCTGAATCAGCACTCATGGAGTGAATGAGATAATAGGCAGCGTCGATCCCAGCCGGTAGCTTTTCAGCCACTTTATCATTCAGAAAATCAACTTCGTAGAGAGAAATGCCGGGCTGCGCGTAGATGCCGCCCGTGGGAAACCGGTTCTTATCGCGGACACAACATACTACTTCGTGCCCATTTTCAAGCAATACAGGGAGCAGCCGTTTTCCAATGTAACCCGTCGCGCCGGTAAGGAGAATTTTCATACAAAAACAACATCGAAAACCGTGCCCTTGTCGCTATTCAAGAATCCCAAGCGCGAGCTCGATATGTGCAAAATGATGCTTAACGTGCCAGGCCGACATTGCCAATGCATTTTTCTGACTGATCCAGATTTGACGGACAGGATGAAAATACGCGATGTCCAATTGCTCGGGAGTAAGGTTTTTGGCGAGGTACACATACCGGTTTCCAATACTTTCAAAAGCAGCCAGCGAATCTTTGACAGGGTAAAAATTAGCTTCCGGCGTTTTGACCCAACCGTCCATATTGATCAATGTAACCTCTTTATAATCCGGTTCGGTCAAGGCTTTTTTCATTCTGAAAAAGTGTACCAAATGAATATCTGCCACGTGGTGAATAAGCTGCTGAACAGTCCAGCTGCCTTCCCGGTAAGTCTTAGTGAGATCCTCCTCTGAAAAGCTTGCAGCCAGCTCGCGATAGGCCGAAGGAGCGGATTCAATAGTAGCAATCAACTCGGTCAACTCTTCTCCAGTGTAGCTTTCCTGAGGAGCAAACGGACCAATCGGATATTTCCTGTCTGTCATTTTTTAATAGATTTTTAAAGAAATTAACCTTTTGAAAGCGCATTACTTGATCAAAAACCCAAGTTCAAATGTCAGAAGACTAAACTTATCTGTCTTGTATCTGGCGAGTTCACCTTTGATCCTGTTCGTAAATCCGGCTTCATAACGCACATTGAACAGCAACCTGTTGACCTTGTAAGAAAGCTCGACCGGAACCATCGGTACTACTGCCTTATAGTAGCGATTCACTACAAATCCCGGATCAATTTCCGCGCCCAGATACATGCCCGGTGTTCTTGAAAACGAAATAACAGTTGCCTGTGCACTGATCCCCGCTCCTATTGAAAAGGATTCAACGGGAAAATAATGGATCATAGCTGCCAAGCCAAGTCCATAATCGGAAGAACCGGATTGAAAATATCCGATGGAAGAGGCGACGTAATCTCTCATCATCAGTTCCTCTTCCCAGTAAGTATGTTTGGAAAAATTAGTTTGTGCCTTGAAGCTGAAATCTTTGCTCAGCGGCTTCAGCATTGCGGCACCGAACCCGACGCCGCCAAGCAGTATTTTGGGAGAAGTTTTTTTATCGTAACCCACGATTGGGTAAATACCTTTTGACCGGTTGCCGACTGGCATGTAAAAATTACCATTGGCGGTCGCGTACCATGTTGTCGATTTGGTTTGAGAAAGAGAATCAAACCCGGATGTCAGGAACAAAGCACAAATAACTGCGGATACCCACTTCATACTTTATAAAATTTTTCGATCAATATAGTACCCCCAATTTCCACTACAACCTGATAAGTACCTCTATCCTGCCCTTCCAGATCGAATTTGATACCGTCTGTCGGGATGCCCGCATCCACTTTCAGCTCGGCGATCTGCTTTGCATTCGGGTCGAAAATACGGATAATGCAGGCTTGCCGCTGGTCGTTTTTCAGGTATACCGAGATTTGGACCGTAGCAGGATTGGGGTAAGCTACCAGCAAAAGATCGGTATCAACTTCGGGTTTCTTACAGCCTGCAAAGGCGAATACTACCAGCAAAATCAGCAGCAGCCTTTTCATACTTTTTTGTTTTTAACTGCCACAAATACAGCGCCTGCGATCAATCCTAATAATAACAGTGAGCTGACCAGATCGATTTTATGACCTACATCTACTGAAACAGGCTCAAACCTAAACTTGATCGTGTGCTTCCCAGCGGGTACCCGCAATGCGCGCAGCACATAATTGGCCCGCAGCAAGTCCGCGGGTTTATCGTCGATCGTCACTTTCCATTCGTCGCGCACATTGTAATATATCTCTGAGAAAACTGCCAGCCCCTCACCTTTTGCATTGCTTTCGTAAATCAGCTCATTCGGTTTATAGCTGATCAGACTAATTGCCGCCGCAGAATCCGGCTGGATGTTCAGACCTTGCAGTTTAGATGCGAATTTCTGATCGAGTACTGCCTCTGTGCGTGGTTTCAGCGAATCGAGTGCGGCCATTTCTGCATCGGCATTGGGGACGATTTTATAACTGTTCACAAACCACGCGTGCCCAAGCGCTTCCGGATTGGTCTGTGCAACTTTATTTCCCTGCTGGTCTGCGCTGATAAAATACTTGGTATTCAACATATTAACCATGCCGAAATTCGGCCTTTCCGTCGCAATCTGCCGCTCGAAAAGCTCCTGGTACCGCCGCAGTTTCGCACCATGATAGCCGCCCAGCGACTTATGGAAATTAGAAGCCTCGGCGCTGTTGAATGCGCCCTGACGGGCCGTGAGATCATATACTTTATAGTTAGGATCGGGATCTCGCAATATTTGTTCGTCAGCTGGCGAAGGTGCAATATTTCCCTGCGCCACGTAATTCGACACAAAATCCTCATTGTTGAGATACCTTTTATCCACACCAAAAAGATCAAAGATCATCAATGTAAATAAGGTTACATAAAGGACGACCGGCTTCACTTTTTCAATCATCCACAACCAGATCAGGCCTGCCGCGAGCAACACGAATACCAAACTTCTGAATGCATCGCTTTTCATCAAACCTACCCTATCCTGCACGATCGAATTAATCAGCTGTTGCGCAAACGCTTTATCCTGGGTTTGCTGCGCAAACTGCTCGTAGGTCATCGAATCGCCGGCGGCCTGGAAGCTGAAAAACAGCGTAGGCATAACCGCCATGATCAGCATTAGTCCGCCTGTGATACCGAGGGATATTAAGAATGGTTTTTGAAATTCTTTCCAGGTGATTTTTCGCTGTATAATGGTGATCAGTGCAAGAATTCCCAGCATAACCATCAGCAGCTGCGCCAGCGACACGGCCATCGTCATCGCACGGAACTTATTGAACATCGGAAAATAATCAAAGAACAGGTAGTTGACCGCGGCAAAGCTTTTTCCCAAAGCCCAGACAATATACAGCAACACAACGCTCACGACCCACGATTTAAGCGGACTTTTAACAATAAAAATACCCAGTACAAAAAGGAAGAAAACGATCGCTCCCACATAGTTGGGCCCGCCCATAATAGGCTGTTCTCCCCAGTAGAGCGGCATTTGCTGGATAATACTTTGCGCATTGCCCGGATCTACTCTGGTAGTAAGCGTTCTGTAAGTTTCAGAATTTGTAGAAAGCGGCCCGTAACCGGCGCCTCCGTAGGCATTCGGGATAACAAGTGTGAGCAGCTCACCGAAGCCGTAACTGTATGCAAATGCATAGGTTTTGTCCAGCCCGCTGCCTTTTTCGGGACTCTTGGAAGGGTCTTTGCTAGTCAGTTCCGACTTCCCGCGAATCGTTTCCTTAGTGTAATCATACGCATTCCATAGTCTGGTAGTGTGCGTTCCCACTGCCAGAACCGCCGCCAGTGCGAGCCCGCCAAGAATAGGGACCAGCTCTTTTACCGCGCCTCTTTTCATAAAAGAAACACTTTCAATAATTACCAGAATCACTATTCCGATGCCCAGATAATAGGTAATCTGCACGTGATTGGCATATAATTCCAGGGATAGAAAAAGTGCGGTCAATGCCGCGCCTGCCAGCCAGTTTTTCCGGAATGCGACTATAACACCCGCAATCACGCCCGGTGCGTACATAATGGCGATTACCTGCGAAATGTGACCGGCTTCGAGGTTGATCACATTGAAAGTCGAGAACGCAAAGGCAACCCCGCCTAGTGCAGCCAGCCAGCCGCCGGCACCGAGCACGAGAAAGAGTACATACGCACTCACCATGCCGATCAGCAGGTAATTGGCCGGAGCAGGCAGGATCTTGTTCACACCCTGGCCTATTTTCGTTGAAATACTGGTAGGATAATCCGTCGCGACGAGGTAGGCGGGCATTCCGGCGAACATCCCATTCGTCCAAGACGACCATTCTTTTGTTTGCTTATGATAATCGAGCACTTCTCTTGCAGCTGCCTTGGCCTGAATATCATCTCCGGCAACCATTTTCTTGCCTTGCAAAACGGGAGAAACGTACATGATCGACAGCAGGATGAAGCCAATGACAGCAATCAGGTGGGGCCAGCTTTTTTGCCAGGAAATCAGATTTTTCATTTCGATAATAAGTAAGCCGGGGCTTGGTTTTGGAATTTGCAGAGCGAATTTCACCGCACCATCAAAAATATCACTTTTCAAACAGTGACGTTTCAGAAGGCAGGCTGAAAGTGAATATTATATTTCTATTAACAGGCGCAAATATATAAGTATTGATATATGTTTAGGGTGCAAAACGAGAATCTTGTTCCGGCAAAATTTTAACAGAATTAAGAATTTGGTTATATATTTTAAGGAAATACCGGATAAATTTGCGGAAATTGTGCCTTTTATGGTTGAAAAGACACGACACATTTAAAAGAATAGAAGTAACCCGACATTAAATGAAAAGAATTGGAGTATTTACCTCAGGAGGAGATGCACCTGGTATGAACGCCTGTATCAGGGCAGTTGTCCGCGGCGCTGTCTACCATGGGATTGAAGTCTTTGGAATCAGAAAAGGATATAACGGAATGATTGCCGGTGATTTGTATAAAATGGAATCACACTCGGTAAGCAATATAGTTCAGCGGGGAGGTACTATCCTCAAGTCGGCAAGAAGTAAAGAATTTATGACACCGGAAGGACGCAAAAAAGCGTACGAGAACTTGCAGGCGCATGGGATCGAAGGTCTGGTGGCGATTGGCGGAAACGGTACTTTCACCGGCGCCATGATTTTTGGAAATGAATACGGAATCCCGACAGTTGGTGCACCCGGAACGATCGATAATGACCTTTACGGAACAGATTACACGATCGGATTCGATACTGCCGTGAACACTGCGCTTGACGCGATCGACCGGATCCGTGATACCGCCAGCTCGCACGACCGTATATTCTTTATTGAAGTAATGGGCCGCGACTCGGGCTATATCGCAGTACAATCAGGTATTGCCGGCGGCGCTGAACTGGTGATGGTGCCGGAAGTGCTAACCCCGATCTCAGAAGTGGTTGAAACTTTGAAACAGGGATGGAGCCGCTCGAAATCATCTTCCATTATTGTAGTTGCCGAAGGTGACGAAGAGGGAAGTGCACAGGAAGTAGCCGAGAAGATCAAGGCGCAGGTAGATGAAAATGCGGATATCCGTGTAACTACATTGGGACATACCCAGCGCGGAGGCCAGCCTTCTGCGTACGACCGTATCCTAGCAAGCCGCCTCGGGCTGGGTGCAGTGGAAGGTCTGATCGCCGGACAGAAAAATGTAATGGCGGGTATTGTCAACAACGACCTTGTTTATACCCCGTTTGAAGACACAATCCGTCTTCCAAAGCCTATTAATGAGGATTTATTGAGAATGGTGAAGATCCTGAGCGTTTAAAACGCACTGGATTTTCAGCTGTACCCGGCGATCTTATACACAATGTAGCCGACCAGTTCATGCCATAATATACTAAAATCGGCAAAAGCATTTGCGTCGGGGATTACGAGGGTATTGAAACTGATATCGTTGTAACCTCCGTGGTAATCAGCGGGAAAGATATCTACCTTGATCCCTGCTTTTTCAAAACAGCCCCGCGCCCTGCGCATGTGGAAGGCCGATGTGATCAGCATATATCTGCCGGATGGAAATTTTTGTTTGAGGATAGCAGCCGAGTACTTCGCATTTTCGCGCGTATTCCTGGCTTTCTCCTCAAACATGATATCCGAAGCAGGAACTCCCCACTGGACCATCAGCGCCGCAGCCTCACGTGTTTCGCCTTTTCGCAGCTTCATCTGATATTCCAGGCTAGCGCCGGTGATCAATATTTTCTTGATCTTTCCCGCCTTGTACAGCCTGAAAGTCTGCAAAACGCGGTCACCGTTGTCGCCGATTGAAACCAGATCCGAATAGGGTTTGCTGCCCGCGATCAGTCCGCCGGAAAGCAGCACACCGACGTCGTAAGTACCTTGAATCTGCTGCATGGAAGTCACTTTCGGCTCCCATGCGTTGAGTGCTTTGATGACCAGATAACTATTGGATGTAAGGTAAAGTGAAATAAGGGCCAGCCCGATCGCCCACTTTTTCCGCTTGTTGTTTTTAGCAAAAAATCCGTAAACCAGGAATAACAGGATAATGCTCAGCGGCATTACCAGGAAGTCTATTGCTTTTGACAGAAAAAAAAACATTTGAATAAGAACCTGGTAGAAGTTGTCGTTTTGAAACTAATTTTGTTGCAGCCGTGATTTGAAATAATCAAAATAAACACTGATAAGCAAACTTCCATCTGATGAGCGCGTCTTTCCGAACTTACTTCCTGTCCCTGTTTTTAGTCTCAATACTATCTTTAAATGCATTCGGGCAAGGGTATCGGCTTGAAGCGACGATCAAAGGCGTGAAGGATTCGTCCTTTATTATCGGGCATTACAACCGCGCTCCAAACCAGTTTGTACCAAAAGACACAGCCAAAGCCGACGCGAATGGTAAGATCGTTTTTGAAGGTCCGCAAAATCTTCCCGGCGGCTTGTACGTGATCCTGTTCCCGGGCAACAAACGACTGATCGAAGTGATCTATTCGGGGAAAGAGACCAGTTTTGCGATAGAAACGGACACGGTCGATATGATCGGGAACATGAAAATTACCGGCTCAAAGGAAAATGAGCTTTTTTATAACTACCAGAAAGAACTGAAAAAAGGCGCGAAGGAAATTGAAGCTTTGGGTAAAACCGGCACTCCCGAGTCCAAGGTTAAGATCCGCGAGATACAGGAAAGTTTTACAGCCTACCGTCAGAAAGTGCTGACTGACAATCCAGAAGCTTTTACTTCGCAATTGCTGAAAATGTCAATCGACCCCGATGTACCAACGGCGCCAAAATTAGCGAACGGTAAGCCCGACTCGATCTGGGTATTCAACTACTACAAATCACATTACTGGGATGCATTCGACTTTGCGGACGCAAGGATTGTCAATACGCCATTCCTGGAACCGCGCCTCGATCGTTACTTCAAAAACCTCGTCGTACAAACCCCCGATTCACTGATCCGCGACGCCGATCTGATGATCAAAAAAGCCTCCGCAAACAAGGACGCGAAAGCCTGGGTGGTTTTTTACATTGCGAATCAATATGAAAATCCTAAAACAGTAGGTACTGAGGCTGTTTGGGTGCATTTGGCCGAAAAATATTACCTCTCCGGCGACATGGGTATTTCCGAAGATTCCAAGAAACGTATAGCCGAGAAGGTGAATACATTGAAAGTGCTGTTGGTTGGGAAAACTTTCCCTGCATTAAGCCTTACCGACCCAGCCGGAAAGAAAGTCAGCGTGCAGGCGATCCAGGCAAATTATACCGTTTTGTTCTTTTACGCACCCACTTGCGGCCACTGCAAGGAAGCTTCCCCGAAATTGAAGGATTTTTACGACAAGAATAAAGCAAACGGAATTAAGGTAGTGGCGGTTTCCACCGAGCACGACCTGGCCGAGTGGAAATCGTTTATCAAAACTTACCACCTGGAAGAGCTTACGAACGGATTCGACGCGTTGAAAACCATAGATTTTAATCGCAAATTCGATGTGGTGACTACTCCGATGATTTATATTCTGGATAAAAACAAAAAGATCATCGCCCGCAAAATGCCTGTGGAGCAGCTGGAAGATTTTATGAATTACTACCAGAATAAAATGGCCAGAAAACTGTAAAGTTTACAGGAAAGCCACACAGATCGGCGACTTAACAGCAATGCTTTCATACTTGAATGTAAACTTGCCTGTCGCCAGGTCAATATCGTAAACGACCAGATTATCAGTCGATTGATTGGCGACGATCATGATCTTACCTGAGGGATCTATATTGAAATCCCGGGGTGTCGCGATTGATTTTGTCTGCTGATCGACCATTTCCAGATCCCCATTTGCCTTGATCGCAAATCCCGTAATCGAGTTATGCCCGCGGTTGGAAACGTAAACGAACTTTCCATTCGGGTGCAAATGAATAGCTGCGCTGGTATTAGCGCCGGAGAAATCGGCTGGGATAGTCGGATAAGTTTTGCCAGCGGTAATCACTCCATTTTTGTCAATTGTGCATGCAGTAAGTGACGCTTCCAGTTCATTCAAAAGGAAAAGTGACTTACCGGAAGGATGAATGATGAGGTGCCTTGGACCAGCGCCTGGCTTGCCTGGGAAAAATGGCTGCGCAGGGTTTGGGATTAACTTATTAGCCTTACTGTCAACTGCATAATTCATCACTTTGTCACTTCCCAGGTCCGTCACATATACAAACTTTCCGTCCGGACTTGCTGTGGCGAAATGCGCGTGTGCTTTTTCCTGACGCTTCTCATTCGGCCCTGTGCCGGTATATTGTTCGGTATAAATGGGCGCGCTAAGCTTCCCATCAGCGGTTGCCGGATAGGCAGAAAAGCTGCCGCCCGTGTAGTTGGCGGCCAGTACCATTTTGCCAGAAGGATGCACCGCCACGTGACACGGGTTCGCGCCTTCCGACGACTGACTGTTCAAATAAGTAAGCTTTTTGTCGCCTCCTATCGCGTAAGCGTCGATTTTATTATTTCCGCCAGCGGCATAAAGAAATTTCTTATTCGGTGAAATAGCCACATACCCCGGCCCGACAGAGTTATTAAATGTGTCAATAAAGGTAATCTGGCCCGTCGACAAATTGAGCTCACACAGTGTGATCGATGAATTAGCGCCTCTATCCTGCGTACCAATATAAAAAGGGATCGTCTTGTCCTGAAATGAAACCAGCATCAGCGAAGCCGTGGCCAATAGGAACGGAAGGATCAGTTTTTTCATCATTGTGGATTTAAATGAATCGTCAATGCAGCCAAAAGCGAACACAAACCCTTTTTTAATGTGTTTGTGTTAATATAAAGTTGTAATGCACAGCCAAAATTGTGTAACCCTGCCGGGGCCGGCGAAGTTACCTTTGTGAAAGAAATTACAAGGCGATGGAAACAACAACAGAACTACATAAAATAACGCTCCCGGTAACCGGCATGTCGTGCGCGGCTTGTGCGGTGAGCGTGGAAAGTATGCTGAAAAGCACAGCCGGGATTGAAAATGCGGGCGTGAATTATGCCAATCAATCGGTAACTGTGAGCTACGATCCCGGGGCTGTCACTTTGCAGCAAATGGACGAGGTATTGCAGGGAATAGGCTACGGGCTGATTATTGAAGACGATGAAGACGACGCGGTTGCCGAGCAGGAAAAAATCCAGCACGCCCATTACGCAGCTTTAAAAACAAAAACTATCTGGGCCGGGGTATTGACTGTTCCCGTGGTGATATTGGGTATGTTCTTCATGGAAATGCGGTTCGCGAATTACGTGATGCTTGCGCTCACGCTTCCGGTACTATTTTTCTTCGGCCGCGACTTTTTTGTGAATGCATGGAAACAGGCGAGCCACCGGAAAGCGAATATGGACACGCTGGTGGCACTTAGTACAGGTGTAGCATTCCTTTTCAGCACTTTTAATACCTTTTATCCACAATTCTGGCACGAGCGCGGGCTGCATCCGCATGTATATTTCGAGGCGGCGGCGGTGATCATCTTTTTTATTCTTTTGGGTAAATTGATGGAAGAAAGGGCTAAAACGAAAACTTCCGACGCACTGAAAAAGTTGATCGGACTGCAACCTAAAACCGTGCACGTGATCCGCGATGGTGCTGAGAATGAGATCAATGTAAAGGAAGTACTGGCAGGAGACGAGATTGTCATTCGCTCCGGCGAGAAAATTCCGGTAGACGGGAAAGTGCTTTCGGGAAGTTCGTTTGTAGATGAAAGTCTGATGACGGGCGAGCCGCTCGCGGCTGAGAAAAGCGCGGGCAGCCAGGTTTTCGCAGGTACGATCAACCAGAACGGCAGCTTTACATTCAAAGCTGAAAAAGTGGGCAAACAGACTGTATTGGCGCAGATTATTAAAACCGTACAAGAAGCGCAGGGAAGCAAGGCGCCGGTTCAAAAACTGGTAGACAAGATCGCCGGCATTTTTGTACCCGTCGTGATCGGAATCGCCATTTTAACATTGATCGTATGGATTTTCGCAGGCGGCGATAATGCATTGACACACGGAATAATGACGGCGGTATCTGTGCTGGTAATAGCCTGTCCGTGCGCACTGGGCCTCGCGACGCCTACTGCGATGATGGTGGGTGTGGGAAAAGGTGCGGAGAATAATATCCTGATCCGTGATGCCGAAAGTCTGGAAAAAGCGTTTCGCGTAAATGCGATCGTTCTCGACAAAACTGGTACCCTAACCCAAGGCCGCCCGGAAGTCACGGATTGGATCTGGAAGGTTGAAAAAACTGATCAGCAAAAGCATCTGGCCGCTGTAAGAGCTTTGGAATCCCGCTCCGAGCACCCGCTGGCTGCCGCGATCGTGCACTATATCAATGCGCCTTCCAATGCGAATGTTAGCGGATTTGCTTCTGTGACAGGCAGCGGGATACGTGGGGCGGTTGACAATGTGGAATATCTGATCGGCACCCTCAATTTCCTGAAATCAGAAAATGTCGATGTAAGTGACGAGCTGGTTCGCGAGGTAAGAAATTTGTCCGAGCAGGCCAAAACAGTTATTGCAATTGCCGCTGACCAGCAGATCGTGGCGCTAGTTTCTATTGCTGACGCCCTTAAACCTACTTCCTCTGAGGCAGTTGCGCAACTCAAAAAACAGGGTATTGAAGTGTATATGCTCACCGGCGACAATCTGCAAACTGCTGCGGCTGTCGCAAAGCAAACGGGTATTGAATCGTACCGGGCCGAAGTGAAGCCAGCCGATAAAATGCAGTTCATCAGCGAATTGCAATCAAAAGGAAAAGTAGTAGCAATGGTAGGCGACGGCATCAACGATTCGCAGGCGCTGGCCCAGGCCGACGTTAGTATTGCGATGGGTAAAGGTTCGGACATTGCGATGGACGTGGCCAAAATGACGCTTATTACTTCGGATCTGATGATTTTACCAAAAGCACTAAAACTATCCCGAAAAACGGTCGCCACGATCCGTCAGAACCTATTCTGGGCATTCATTTACAATGTAATCGGCATTCCGATCGCTGCCGGAATTCTGTACCCGATCAATGGTTTCCTGCTCGATCCAATGCTCGCAGGAGGCGCGATGGCGCTCAGCTCGGTATCCGTGGTGATGAATAGTTTGCGGCTGAAAAGTGCTCGTTTGTGAGATTTTTCAACTAAACACACAAAAACTCTGTAATACCCCGACATAATTCTGTAATGACTGGCGGGGCCCTATTGCCGATATTTGCAAAAGGAAATTTTAAATAAAACACTTGCAGCCTGGCTGCTATTGACAAATGGAAACACTCAAATTCAAGACAAATATTAAATGCGGAGGATGCATAGCAACTGTTACTCCGTTTCTAAATGGCGATGAAAACGTTGAAAAATGGGCTGTCAACCTGGAAAATGCCGACAGGATCCTGACCGTAGAGACCACACAATCTGCCGCTGAAATTGAACAACTGATCAAAAAGGCTGGTTACTCTGCCCAGGAAATAGCCTGATAATTAATATATTTGAACAGGTTATGCTCAAATTAAATAACCTGCAACCGAAATAACGCGCTGAAAAGCAACTATGAAAAGCAAATTGCACCGATCGATCACCGCCCTGATGGCATTTCTGATACTGTTTAGCAGTACCGGATTTGCCTTGGTGGAGCATCAGTGCATGATGCGCGGGAAATCGGTGCAGTTATTGGCGACTAAGAAAGCTGATTCAGAAAAAAAGGTAGGATCGTGCTGTGCGAAGAGAAAGGCTCAAACTGAAAGCAAAGGTACATTCTTTAAAAAAGCGGCTTGCTGCAAGGAAAGCCACACATTTGAGAAGCTTGATATAGTAACCGCCGCTTCGCATTCCGCTGCCAAAGTGATCAAAGCGTGGCCGGCGGATATTGTCTGGTTCAACACTTCCTATTTATTCCTTCGGGCACAGTGGATACTTCCGTCCGCGCCCGATTTCTCCGAGTTATCATCCTTCTCTTCCCGGCTTCACGGGAAAAGAATGCTCATTTTTATCCAGTCATTTCTGATCTGATACAATTGATAATGAACTAGTTGAATGCAAGTCAGTCGACTTGCTGGTTAATTTATTTATCAATCGAATCTATTTGAAATGAAAACCTATTTGGCGGGACTACTCTGCCTGATTTCCATTTCCCTCTCTGCCCAGCGCATTACCGGCTCGGTCAATGAGCAGGTGGCCAATTCCACGAAGCTGAGCCCGATTTCCGGCGCGAATGTATATTGGGCAGGAACCACACAGGCTACTGTCACTGATACTGCCGGACTTTTTAGCATTCCGCGATCAGCGCAATCTAACTTGCTCGTAATCAGCTTTGTTGGTTTTAGAAATGATACCGTAAAAGTGGGAGCTGACAGTGAATTACAAGTTGTTTTACGAAGTGACCAGACACTCGACGAGGTTACCGTACGCAGCGGCTCGGGCAGTATCGACAGACTTTCGCCCCATCAAACCGAAATAATCACAACCCGCGCGCTCGCCAAAGCGGCTTGCTGTAACCTGTCTGAAAGTTTCGAAACCAATGCATCCGTGTCCGTTTCATATAGCGACGCGGTGACCGGCTCGAAGCAGATCCAGATGCTGGGATTGAGCGGTACCTATATTCAGACCAATGTTGAGAATATACCTTCTCTGCGCGGCCTGGGCTCCACTTTTGGGCTCAATTTTATTCCCGGAACCTGGATCCAGTCTATTGATATCGGCAAAGGCGCGGGTTCTGTGGTGAATGGTTACGAATCCATGACGGGGCAGATTAATGTGGAGTTGCAGAAACCGGACACGCAGGAAAAGCTTTATCTCAACACCTATATTAATAATTTCGGCCGCGCCGAGCTGAACCTGAACCTGGCGCATCAAATCAATAAAAAATGGAGCACCGGCTTACTGACTCACGGAAGTACGCTGCAAAACAGGATCGACAAGAACGGTGACAACTTCCTGGACCTGCCGCTTTATAGTCAGGTAAATGTGGTGAACCGCTGGAAATACCAGGATGAAAAATGGATGGCGCAGTTTGGTGTAAAAGCCTTGGTGGAAGACAGAATGGGCGGGCAGAAGGATTTCGAGCGGGAAATGCGGGGTAGCGATCAGACTTATGGTTTTGGAGCAAAAATCAATCGTTACGAGTTTTTTTCTAAGATAGCGCGTCTTTTTCCTGAGCAACCTTACAAAGGTTTGGGCCTGATCGTGAATGCGGCGGTTCATGATTCCAAGTCTTATTTTGGAGTAAATAACTATGACGGAAAGCAAAAAACGTTTTACGCAAACCTGATCTATCAATCCATCATTGGCAATACAAATCATTCTTATAAAACGGGGTTGAGCTATTTGCTTGATAATTATAACGAGCGTTATCGCACCCTGACTTTGGCCAGAAATGAGTCGGTACCCGGCGCTTTTTTTGAATATACCTACAATCACCTCAATAAGTTTGTGTTTGTAGCCGGCGGCCGCGCCGATTTCCATAATCTCTACGGCACGCAATGGACGCCGCGGGTGCATTTGAAATATAGCCTCACTGATCAAACTACGCTGCGGGCTTCCGCAGGAAAAGGTTTCCGCGTTTCAAATCCGCTCGCTGAATATTACGGTAACCTTGTAAGTGCGCGGGATGTGGTTTTCAGGGAAAATATCCGGCCGGAAAAAACGTGGAATTACGGCGCTAGTGTCACGCAGGAGTTTACATTGGGCAATATGAATGGAAGTCTGATCGTGGATTATTACAGGACTGACTTTGAAAACCAGCTCGTTGCCGATTTTGAGGATCCGCGTTATATCCGTTTTTACAATCTCGAAGGAAAAGCTTTCGCGAACAGTTTTCAAGCCGAAGTGAATGTGATACCCGTCAAGCGTTTTGAGCTAAAACTGGCTTACCGGTTATTTGATGTAAAACAAACGGTGCGCGACATTTACGACCAAACTGTACTGCTGCCGAAAATGATGGTGAGCCGCGACCGGGTGCTATTTAATGCGGGTTATGCTTTGCCTTACGATAAATGGAAGTTTGATTTTACGGTTCAATGGAATGGAAAAAAGCGGCTACCGTACATGGGAAGCCTACCTGACCACCACATTCCCGGTAACCTGAATTCAACAATGGCGCCGTCATTTTATAACCTGAATGCGCAGATTACGCGGACTTTTCCGAAATGGGATATTTATCTGGGCGGAGAAAATTTAGCGAATTTCAGACAGAAAAACCCTATTATGGGCGCAGATCAGCCTTTTGGACAACAATTTGACGCAGGAATGGCGTGGGGACCGGTAGTAGGGCGAATGATTTACGCGGGACTGCGTTATAAGATTGTTAGATAAGGGGAGGAAAGGGAGGAAGGGAGGAAGGGAGGAGGGAGGAAAGGGCGGCCCGCGTAGGGAGGAAGAGGTTTAACATAGATCAACTTTATGAAGCTATTTATTAAAAATATGGTTTGTGACCGGTGTAAGCGGGTTGTTCGGGAGGAGCTGATGGGGCTTGGGCTTGAACTGACTTCGGTTGGGCTTGGGGAAGTTGAGACTGGCGGGGATATTGATTCGGAGAAATTGAAGGAGGTAAAGTCAGTATTGGAAGCCAACGGTTTTGAACTTCTGGATGATCGCAAACTGGCACTGGTGGAGCATATCAAGACTTTGATCATTGAAGAGATTCAAAATCTGAAAGGTCAGAAACCGGCGCAGATGAATTTTTCGGATTTTCTGTCCGAGAAGATCGGTTATGAATATTCCTATCTCAGCACATTGTTTTCTTCTGAAACCGGGCAGACCATTGAACATTATATTATCGCTCAAAAGGTTGAAAAACTGAAAGAATGGCTGTCTTACAACGAACTGACATTAAGCGAAATGGCGTGGCGGCTTTCTTACAGCAGTACCGCGCATTTGAGTAATCAATTCAAAAAAGTGACCGGAATGACGCCGGGAGAATTCAAGAAAGGTGCGATGACGCGCAAAACGCTAGATCAAATCGCGTGACATTTGAGATAAGTTGGTGTAAGTATTTAATTGATAAAACCTTCAATATGATGACAAAAGCACTTTTAGCCGCAAGCCTTTTTCTAATCCTCGGCTGTTCCGCAAACTCTGAAAAAAAAGAGGAAGCAAAGGAACAAACTACGGAAATCAAACCAGCTGACTTTGCGATTTATAGCTGTCCGATGAAATGTGAGGGGGATAAAACCTACCCGGAAGCTGGTAAGTGTCCGGTTTGTAAAATGGAAATGCAGGGAATGGCGTTTTATGGCGTGGA
Source organism: Dyadobacter sp. CY343 (assembly GCF_021390335.1). GTDB lineage: Bacteria > Bacteroidota > Bacteroidia > Cytophagales > Spirosomataceae > Dyadobacter. The sequence goes on from NZ_JAJUXK010000004.1 coordinate 952,353, forward strand.
TTCAATTAAACACCAGCATTAAGTATCAATAAAACGACTAGAATTTATGAAAACGACGATTTTTTCACTTATAACAATCCTTTTTCTAGGCTTAAATACAGCATTTACCTCTGATAAAGACAAGGAGGTAAAGATCAAAACTTCGGCGATCTGCGAAATGTGTAAAGCCCGCCTTGAACGTAATCTCGGACTTTCAAAAGGTGTAAAAGAATCTAACTTAAACCTTGATAATAAAGTAATTACGGTCAAATACAATCCGGGTAAAACCACGCCGGAGGCTATTAAAGCGACGATAATCAATACCGGTTACGACGCAGATACGCAACTGGCGAATCAGAAAGCGCACGATAAGCTGCCAAGCTGCTGCCGGAAAACTGCCGCGCCGCATTAAACCTTAAAAACACTTCATTATGAAATTCAACAAACTAAGCAACCTGGCCATTCTTGGCCTGGGAATGATCTCTGCGCCCGTTTTTGCGCAGCACGAACACCATCAGCAGCCTGCGAAAGACACTGTAAATCATGAAATGCACGAAAAGAAGGCAGATCATGAAACAATGGACCATAGCAAAATGGACCATAGCGGCATGCAGCATCAAATGACCCACAGTTCTTCACTCAGTCTGCCGATGACGCGAAATGGATCGGGTACCGGCTGGCAGCCCGACGCGACGCCGATGTATGCGTATATGAAACACGGCGATAAGTGGAATTACATGCTGCACGGAAGCATTTTTCTCAGATATACCTCTCAGAATTTTAACAATAAAAATAAAAAGGGAAACGACGCAAAATTCAGTGCGCCAAACTGGGTAATGGGAATGGCACAGCGGCAGATCGGGAAAAACGGCCTGCTGAACCTGCGGGCGATGGTTTCGGTGGACAGGCTTTTCGACGGCGGCGCAGGTTACCCGCTCCTTTTTCAATCGGGCGAAAGCTGGAAAAACGTGCCGCTCGTAGACCGGCAACACCCGCACGACCTGATTTCCGAACTTTCGGTGGGTTACACGCAGCGGATCAATGAAAAAATGGACTTAACCATTTACGCAGGTTACCCAGGAGAGCCGGCACTCGGCCCGACTGCATTTATGCACAGAATGTCTGCATTCAACAACCCTGACGCGGTTTTGGGCCACCATTGGCAGGACGCGACGCATATTACGTTTGGTGTGGTGACGGCGGGCGTGCGTTACTTGTGGTTCAAGCTGGAAGGGTCGTCATTCACAGGCCGCGAGCCCGATGAAAACCGTTTCGATTTCGACAAACCGCGTTTTGATTCTTACAGTTACCGGCTGCTTTTTAATCCTACGAAAAACTTCGCTTTTCAGGTGAGCCGGGCATTTATCAAAAGTCCTGAGCCGCTGCATGCGCACGATGATGTGACGCGCACAACCGCCTCGCTGCAACATAGCGCCAGTCTTGGAGGCGAGAACAAATGGATATCTTCGACGCTGCTTTGGGGACAGAATTCGGGTAGCCACAGCGGCAATTCGTATCTCGCTGAAACGAACCTGCAACTCAATAAATGGGCAATTTACGGCCGGTTTGAAAACGTGGAAAAGAGCTTTAATGACCTTCTGGAAGTGGGAAGCGATATTCCGGAATACTCGTCGAATGCGTCTATTTCGGCATTTACGCTGGGCATTAACAGGCAGCTTTTCTCTTTTTCTAATACGCTGGTTCAGGCTGGCGGACAGATCAGTTACCACAATGTAAATGACAACAATGCGCTTTTCAGGAATGCTTACGGTAAAAATCCCATGTCCGGACAGGTTTATCTGCGACTTACGCCGGGTTTGATGAAAATGTAGGATTATCATACGTAACTGCATTTCCGGGCTGCATTTTATTAGTTTTGCCAAAATTCAAAAACATCGCAGTGGCCTGGTATCACAGTTATTTTAAAGGTTTGCCCCAAGTCGCCTGGAAACTTCACCAGGACGAAGAATACACAGATTTCGAAGTTGACTTCCTGCGGGATGTACTTGAACTGAAAAAAGGTAACCAGGTACTTGATATCCTGTCGGGCTACGGTCGGCACGCGCTGCCACTGGCGGAGGCGGGATGCAAAATGACTTGCGTTGATATTTCAGCAGAGTATTGCGACGAGCTTTCAAAAGCGAAAACCAAGCGAAAATTGCCTGTTGAGGTATTGTGCGGCGATGTGCTGGAAACTGATTTTGGGCAGGTCAATTTTGATGCGGCTTATTGTTTGGGCAATAGCCTGAGCTTCTTCCCGCGCGCAGATATGCTCCGGTTTTTTACCAAAATTGCCGGTAGTGTCAAACCCGGCGGCCACGTTGCTTTGCATACCGAGAACCTTGCTGAGAGCATTTTGCCTAATTTCCAGGCTCGAAACTGGATGCCGGTAGGCGATGACATTTACTATCTTGCAGAAAATGAATACCGGCCCGAAGAAGGTTGCATTGAAGCCCAGCAGACTTTTATTTCAGGCAGCGAAAAGGTGACGCATACCGTTTACCAGTACATTTATACACTTGCTGAAATATCGGCAATGCTGGAATCAGTTGGTTTGAAAGTGGTAGGTACTTTTGGAAATCTGGAAGCCGATCCATTTGTTTTGGGCGACGAGCAGCTGTATCTGGTGGCTGTGCGTAAATAATCAATGCGGCAGCCTGGGGCGGAGGAAACCGTAAGTCCAGGTACCGGCGATTGCGCTGAGTAATGTGACGATAACAGCGAGATAACCGCTGCCTATCTGTGCAAATAGCGGCCCGGGACAAGCTCCGGTAATTGCCCAGCCGATCCCGAATAGTAAGCCTCCGTAAACCTGCCCTTTCTGAAAAATCTTGTCTTTGATATAAACCGTTTCGCCTGACATGGTTTTGATATTGAATCTCTTGATCAGCAAAACGGATATCAAACCTACGACTACCGCCGAGCCGATGACGCCGTACATGTGGAACGAATCGAGCCGGAACATTTCCTGAATGCGAAACCAGGAGATAATTTCAGCCTTCACGAATACGATCCCGAATAACGCTCCCACGATCAGGTATTTTAGATTGCTGCCAAAAGATTCGGGCGACTGCTGCATGTTGGTGCCTTCTGCTTCCTCTACGAAAGAGATATCCTGCCCGGCGCGGTTTTCCTTTAATGCTTTGTTTTGATTTTCCATGTCGGTTATCTGACTAGTTGTAACAGAAAAGGCAATATAAGGTGGGTACAAAGAAAGCCGCCCGCCATGAAACTGACCGTCGCTACGAGCGAAGGCCACTGTAAGTTCGACAGCCCCATAATCGCGTGGCCTGACGTGCAGCCTCCTGCATATCTTGTCCCAAAACCCACCAGGAAACCGCCAGCTACAAGAAATATCAATCCTTTAAGTGAAAAGATTTGAGCTGTACCAAATATTTCCGCAGGCATTAATCCTGAGAAATCTGTGATCCCAAAGGAAGCTAGCGTAGTTTGTGTATGTTCCGAAACGACTATCTGATCCGGATTTCCGAGCAGATAAGTGGTCAAAAACCCTCCCAATGCAATTCCTGCGACAAAGAACAGGTTCCACGATTCCTTACGCCAGTTGTATTTGAAAAAGGAAATATTTGCCGGAATAACGGCCGCGCAAATATGTCGCAGCGAAGAAGATATCCCGAAAGATTTATTTCCAAAAAGCAGCAAAATTGGCACCGTCAACCCAATCAAAGGCCCCGCCACATACCACGGCCAAGGCTGGCGAAATGCTTCCAGTAGTTCGTTCATATTGTTTGCGTATGATTCTTTTTAGAGGCCGGGGTTGGAATTGATATTTTTTGGATTGATCACCTTCAAATTCGGGATATTAACAAAGTCCTTTTCATTATCGGTGATCAGAGTCAGATTATTAGCAATTGCAGTAGCGGCAATAATGGCGTCGGGCGTTTTGACTCTCCTTTCTCTGCGAATTTTGACACAAATTTTAACGACCTCAGGTGTAATTGTCAAAACCTGAGAATCGTTGACAAAATCCCCAACCAGCCTACTAGAGGCAGTTTTCCAGGAAAGCAATTCGATCTGAGTGATCACAGAAATAATTGGAATCTGGTTAATTACACCATCTAAGAATACCATTCCGTCATCAGGAAGAAGTCCTGACAGATAATGCGAAACTGCATTTGAATCAATCAGATACTGCTCCATTCATTTCGGATTTGAGAGATATGCCTGCTCAGATCTTGCCCCTCTTCCCTACTCAATGTGCCCCTGTATTTCGACGATAAGCTGGAAGCTACCTTTTCCTCATGCTGGTGTATTCGAATTACGCTCATTGCTTCCAGATCCAAGAGCAGTTGCAATGCTTTTTCATGTGTGAGCTCAACAAGCAGCTTTTCCATAGTTCCTGTCTTTATTTTCCTAATTTACAAACATTCACCTACATTCTTAATCCCCTTCCAAAACCGGCACTTTTGTCTTCGATACTGCTCCGAAACCGCCTTCTATGTTGATAACCCCTTCGATTCCTCTTGATTTCAGGATCGATGCGGCGACCATGGAGCGGTAGCCGCCGGCACAGTGAATATAGAGGTTTTTGTCTTTTGGAAATTCTTCCATCAGGTCGTTAATATAATCGAGCGGCAGGTTTTTAGCTCCTTCAATGTGCCCCGAGGCAAATTCGTCAGGTTTTCGCACATCAATTATTTCCAGCCCGCCTTTTTCAAAATCAGCTTCAAACTCGTTTGCGGAAATTGATTTGATGGAATCCACTTCCTTCCCGGAAGCTTCCCAGGTTTGGAAACCGCCATTCAAATAGCCAATAGTGTGATCGTAACCAACCCTGGCCAGCCTGGTAATCACTTCTTCTTCCTTGCCTGGCTCGGTGATGATCAGCAAAGTCTGCTTCAAATCCGGCACCAGCGCACCTACCCAGGGTGCAAAACTTCCGTCGATACCTATATTGATCGAATTTGGAATAAAACCTTTCGCAAAATCGGTCGCTTTTCTGGTATCGATGATCAACGCGCCGGTATTGTTGGCTTTTGCTTCAAATGCTTCGGCCGACAAAGCCTGATCGCCGCGTTCGAGCACATCGTCGATACTTTCGTAACCGTCACGGTTCATTTTCACATTCTTGGGAAAATATTGCGGCGGCTCGGTCAGGCCGGCTGTTACTTCTTTGACAAATTCTTCCTTCGTCATATCCGCCCGCAATGCGTAATTGAAGCGTTTTTGATTACCCAGCGTGTCGGACGTTTCCTTACTCATGTGTTTTCCACAAGCCGATCCCGCGCCGTGCGCCGGGTAAATAATTACATCGTCGGGCAGCTGCATTACCTTGTTCCGCAGACTATCGAAAAGCATTCTGGCAAGATCATCCATCGTCAGTTCTCCTTTTTGAGCCAGATCTGGTCGGCCCACATCGCCGATAAAAAGGGTGTCCCCGCTGAACAATGCGACAGGTTTACGGTTTTTATCCAAAAGCAGATAACAAGCCGATTCCAGCGTGTGGCCCGGCGTATGCAATACCTGGATCGTGATTTCCCCCAGCTGAAATTCTTCTCCATCACTAGCAATATGCGCTTTAAAGCCCGTTTTTGCGCCCGGTCCGTAGATAATGGGAGCGCCCGTTTTTTCAGAAAGATCCAAATGACCGGAAACGAAATCCGCATGAAAATGCGTCTCAAATACATACTTGATCGTCGCGCCTGTTAGCGCGGCCTTGCGAATATAAGGTTCTACTTCGCGGAGCGGGTCTATGACCGCGGCTTCGCCATTTGAAACAATAAAATAAGCACCCTGAGCAAGGCAACCGGTATATATCTGTTCTATTTTCATGCGGAAAGTAATTCGTTTTTTACTGTTTGTTTAACCAAAGGAACTGCGCGTTTGGTTCGCTTTATACCTTCACAACCTTCCACCCGCCCATTCTGAAACGCCAGATGCCGAGCAAAGCAAGTACCGATTCTGCGATCGGGACCGACGCAAAAACGCCTATTGGCCCCATATCTAGCATAACGGCCAGCACATACGCAACCGGTATTTCGATCGCCCAGAAGCAGATCAGGTTGAGTATAGTCGGCGTTTTAGTATCTCCCGCTCCATTCAGCGATTGGATCACGACCATTCCGTAGGCATAAAATCCATAACCCAGACAAAGTACACGCAATGCCGTTTTCCCGGTTTCGACCACTTTTGCATTAGTACTAAATAAACTCACGATCATTTCTGCGCCGGCAAACATAAATACCGAAAGTCCGAGCAAGAACACCAGATTGTAAAAAGCGCATTTCCAGACCGAAGCCTCTGCCCGCTCAGGCTTTTGCGCTCCCAGATTTTGGCCAACTAATGTAGCAGCTGCATTTGCCAGTCCCCAGGCCGGCAGCAATGTGAACATAATTACGCGGATAGAAATGGTATACCCAGCCACCACGTCGCTTCCAAATTCGGACAGAATACGCGTCAGGAAGATCCAGCTGGCCGAGCCGATCAGAAACTGCACGGTGCCGCCTGTCGCTACTTTGATGATCGTGGCAATCATTTCTTTATTCGGAGCAAGATCCGCCCAGGTTAGTGACAACATTTTGTTCACTTTGGTCAAAGAAAAAAGCTGGTAGGCGACACCTATCGAGCGGCCGGTTGCAGTTGCGATTGCTGCGCCTGTAACGCCCAGCTCAGGAAAAGGCCCGACGCCGAATATCAATATCGGTCCCAGGATCATATTGAAAACATTCGCGACGATCAGCGATCGCATTGCCGTAGCAGCGGACCCGGCCCCTCTCAATGCACCACTCAACGAATAGAGCAACACCACTACCGGGCTACTCAGAAACTGTATACGCGCAAAATTGGTACCCGTCGCAATTACCTTTTCGTCAGCGCCCATCGCACGCAGAATATCGCCTGCGAACCAGGTTCCTACAGCTGCAATAACCAGCGAGATAGATAGCGAAATAAGGATAACCTGACCAATAGCACGTTTAGCCTGCGCGGGATTTCCCTCTCCGATACGGCGCGAAATAGTGGCCGTAGCAGCAGTACTTAACCCTATCGCAACCGAATATACAAGTGTAATCACAGATTCGGTGAGGCCGACGGTCGCGACAGCCTCAGTACTGACCTTTGAAACGAAAAAAATATCAACAACGGCAAAAAGCGACTCCATGACCATTTCCAGGATCATGGGCACAGATAATAGAAAAATGGCGCGGTTGATGCTCCCCTCGGTAAAACTTTCTTCGGAGCCACGAATAGCCTGACGAAGTAGTTGAAACCACTTTTTCATTTTTGGAAAAATTGAAATGTATAAAATGAAGAATGCGACCCGTGCAGATCACAAAAATAAAACTGGAAAAATGACCGGAAGGTCGGTGGACTAAGCTTGTAGTCCGAGGTTGAAGAGCAGCATCGGCTTTTGGGATTTGCGCAAATATACAAAAGTGTTTTTCGCAAAATCAAACAAAATGAAAGCCGTTCAGTCAATTAATGTTACTCAGGCATAAAGTTTTATGAACTTTTGAAGCCGACTTGCCGTTGAAAATCTACCTTCTCCGCATACAGACGCTGCAAGTTGCTACATTGCAGACACAATTATTAAGAAACAAAAAAGCATTACATGATCGATAAAAATAAATTATACTCCACTGCAGTTCAGCCCGAAAAGGCTGTTTTAGTGGCGGTTAGTACCCAAAAACAATCGGCTGACAAAACAAAGGAATACCTGGAAGAGCTTGCATTTCTGGCAACGACCCTGGGAATAGAAACGATTGCACAATTTACCCAAAACCTGGAACGTCCGGATATCCGCACCTACACAGGGAAAGGGAAACTGGAAGAAATACATACGTTTATCAAAGCGACTCCGGTGGATATGGTCATTTATGATGATGATCTTACGCCGTCGCAGGTTCGAAATCTGGAAGCCGAATTCACTGATATCAAGGTGATTGACAGAAGCCTACTGATCCTGTCGATCTTCGCAATGCGTGCTCAGACTGCACAATCCAAGTTGCAGGTAGAGCTCGCGCAATATCAATATATGTACCCCAGGCTTACCCGTTTGTGGACGCACTTAAGCCGCCAGTCAGGTGCTGGTGTAGGTATGCGCGGACCTGGTGAAACGGAATTGGAAACGGATAGAAGGATCGTAAAAGACCGGATCGCATTCCTGAAAGAGAAGCTGGAAAAAGTGGATCGGCAGAGCGTAACACGCAGAAAAGAGCGCGACAGATTGGTGCGTGTAGCGATCGTGGGCTATACCAATGTTGGCAAATCGACTTTAATGCGCGGCTTGTCGAAAGCAGACGTATTTGCAGAAAACAAACTTTTTGCGACCGTTGATTCGACTGTCCGGAAGGTAAATATGGAAAACATTCCATTCCTTTTAACGGATACTGTTGGGTTTATCAGGAAGCTCCCTACTACGCTGATCGAGTCTTTTAAATCGACGCTGGATGAGGTGAGGGAAGCCGATATTCTGATGCACGTGGTTGATATTTCACACCCTTCTTTTGAGGAACATCTGGATGTTGTGAACAAAACGCTGGAAGAAATAGGCGCTGCGAATAAGCCTGTCATATTGGTTTTCAACAAGATAGACCTTTATAAACCTTTTTCTCATGCAGATGGAGAGGAAGAGGAGGAGACGCAGGACGGCATCATGCTCCAAGAAACGCCACTTGAACAACTCAAGAAAAGCTACATTGCCGATAAAGCTGAACACGTTGTATTTATTTCTGCTGAAAAGAAGGAGAATATTGAGGAATTGAGGAATACATTGTTCGCTCTTGTTAAGGAAAGACATTTCTCCATTTATCCGAACTGGCTGGATCTGGGCTACACTGCGATTCAAACAGAGGAATAATCTTTGTAATTCAAACGATTTTTTCCGAGTTTTGCAGCCCAAATTGACTGCGTAGTTCAACGGATAGAGCGCGCGGCGCCCGATAGGAGTTGTCGGATGCGACCCCAGCCTAAACTCTAGATATGGGCCGGGGTTGCGAACAACTCGATTCCCTTCGCGGTCACAATTGGAAAAGTAAGAGACTGCGTAGTTCAACGGATAGAATAGGAGTTTCCTAAACTCTAGATATGGGTTCGATTCCCGTCGCGGTCACGGAAGCCAGGTTTAAGCCTGGCTTTTTTGCGTTGAATGATGTTTGAAGATTAGAATAGGAGTTGTCGAATGGGACTCCAACTAAACTCTAGATATGGCCGGGCGGCCGGTGCCGTTCGATTCCCGTCGCGGTCACGGAAGCCAGGTTTTAACCTGGCTTTTTTGCGTTGAATGATGTTTGAAGATTAGAATAGGAGTTGTCGAATGCGACTTCAACCTAAACTCTAGATATGGCCGGGCGGCCGGTGCCGTTCGATTCCCGTCGCGGTCACTGAGCCAGGTTTTAAGCCTGGCTTTTTGTTGTAACAATTGCGTAGTTCAACGGATATAGCGCGCGGCGCCCGATAGGAGTTTGTCGAATGCGACTCCAACTAAACTCTAGATATGGGCCGGGGGCGCGTTCGACTCGATTCCCGTCGCGGTCACGAAAGCCAGGCATTAAGCCTGGCTTTTTTGCGTTATAAAAGTTGAAGCTAATTCTGTTTGCTCAACTGCGTAGCTCAACGGATATAGCGCGCGGCGCCCGACGCGCGGCGCCCGATAGGAGTTTGTCGAATGCGACTCCAACTAAAATCTAGATATGGGCCGGGGTCGCGGTCGACTCGATTCCCGTCGCGGTCACGAAAGCCAGGTTTTAAGCCTGGCTTTTTTGCGTTATAAAAGTTGAGCTAGTTCATTAAACGGATGGCTTCAAGATTTTATAACCCCAGGTTTTTCAGCATTTCCCTATTCACCTTGCTGACGTCAAACTTTTCCTCGGCATATCTCCGCCCGTTTAAACCGAGTTCTACAATTTGATCTGGATTTAAAATCAGTTCCTTCATGCATTGAGCCAATATTGTCGAATCGCCTGGGGGTACTAGAAATCCATTTGAATAACGGGGATCAGGGTTGACAACTTCTCTGCATCCGGCCGTGTCGGTGGTAACCACTGCACGTCCGATTGATAACGCTTCAAGCAGTGCTCTTGGCGTGCCTTCACGGTACGAGGGAAGCACCACGACCGAACTTTTTTCAATTAGCGACGGAATATCCTTTCTAAAACCCAGGTAAGTTACTACCTCTCCTTTTAGAAGATTATCGAGCAGGTCAGCATCAATGCGATCGATGTTCTGCTCTTCAAACTCACCAGCCAGATAAAACTTAACTTCGGGGTAGTGTCTGCGGATTATTTTCACTGCATCATAGTACTCTTTAACTCCCTTCGATTTGATCAGCCTCCCTACCATCAAAAATGTAATGCTGGACAGGTTTACTTGCTTAAATGGATACCTGGATAAATTTACGCCCGACCCGTTTACAACCTTCGTTTTTTCAGCTGGTACCAACCCCATTTTTACAAGCAGGTCCCGATCATCCGGATTATGAAAAATCACATTTCTATTGCATTTCAAAGCATTTTTAAGTAAAAAGTGCACAACCTTTTTATGTCCTTTTTCAACATTTTCACCTTCGACAAAATTGTATCCAAGTCCTGTCAGCATTGAACAGATTTCCTTAATTCCCGAAAGGAAAGCGATCATACTCCCGAAAATGACCGGCTTGATGGTATACCCAAAAAACAATGAAGGCTTTTCCCTGCCGATTACTTTAAACAGAAACATACAATAAGCCAGATCTTCAAGGATTGATATGTTATTCGGCTTCAAATTGCTTTCAAAAACCGTAACACCGATTGACTGCAGATCATCGCGGATTTCCCCATCGCTTATAACAGGAGAAACTAGCACGACGCGATGATCTTTAACCATTTCCCTTAATAAATCTCCCCTAAATGCTACAACCGAGCGAGGCGGGCCGCAGGCGACCAAAATCGTTTTCAAAGCCATTCTAATGTAAAAATTCTACAAGTACATTTAAGTTACTATTTGCTTTCGAATATTAGTTATTTTAATGCCCAAAATGCACTATTCACATGATCGCATTCCCTTATGAATCTATCAGTATTACGCTCGGGTAAACGGCCCAGTGTACTTGTTACCGGCGGTGCTGGCTTTATCGGGAGCCACCTGGTGCCGGCTTTTTTAAAAATCGGATTCAAAGTTCAGGTTCTGGATAACCTTTCAACCGGTCTATTAGAAAATCTTCCCGTCCATCCGGATTTGTCTTTTAATCAAGCAAGCATTCTGGACGAAGCTGAGATGCGAAATCTGGGAAAATTTGACCTCGTAGTTCATCTGGCCAGCATTGTCGGAATGAAACTTGCCAAACAAGATCCAATACTTACTTACAAGACTGCGATCAAGGGTACCGAAAACGTCCTGAGATACACTGGCGACACTCCTGTCGTTCTGTGTTCTTCGTCGTCCGTATATGGACTTTCGGACACGGGCACAAGGATGCGGGAAGATGCAGAAATTGCAGAAAATAGCCTACTAGATTACGATGGAGGCATACTGGGTTATGCTTGCGGCAAGCGCCATATGGAAGAACTGGGTATTGCGGCCTCAGCTTCTGGCAGGCAGGTGCTTATCCTTCGACCTTTCAATGTCATCGGAGTAGGGCAGGTGGGTACTTATGGAATGGTTGTTCCTACGTTTATTGGAGCGGCAATGGCAGGTATGCCACTGCGCGTATTTGGAGATGGGAATCAATCGCGTTGTTTTAGTGATGTGACTACATTTGTACAATCCTTAATACAATTGTTGTCGACAAAGATGGCATGGCGGCCAGGCCATAACATTGTCAATCTCGGTTCCGACCAGACGGTTAGCATAAATTTGCTGGCACTGAAAATAATCAATGCCGTCGGCTCATCGTCTGTAATTGAATACGTGCCTTTCAAAACCGTATTTCCCGGGCAAAAAGATGTACAAAACAGGCTCCCTGATATTTCTTATTCAAAAACCCTCATCGGTGATATCAACTGGCCGATCATTGATGATGTTATTAAAACCTTCCTTGACGTTAAAAGCATTGCTTCATGATTGATAATCACAACGAAGTTGTACTTCTTGGGGCAGGCATTACTGGTCTGGCCGCTGCGAGTGAACTGGGTGAAAGTGCGACGGTTTTTGAAAGATCAGAAAGGCCGGGAGGATTGGTAAAATCTCACTGTTTCAACGACGGATATTGGTTTGACCATGTGCTGCACATTTTCCACTGCAACAAACCGGACATTCTAAAAAAGGTAAATGAAATCGTTGGTCCGCTACTCGCGGAATGTCCCCCTGTGGCATGGATCGAGACAGCTGCTGGTGTAGTTCGTTATCCTTTTCAGCTCAATCTAGGCAGTTTGTCGACAGAAGCGAAAATTAATTGCGTTAAAGACTTTTCACACGCATTTTACCAGCAAAAGGATTTTTCAGGAATGTCTTATGGCGAATACCTGACGAATGCGTTTGGAAAAACCATGTGCGATCTTTTTTACTATCCATACAATGAAAAGCTTTGGAAACTTCCGCTGGATGAGATTTCCACAAATGGTCAGCTATGGAACTTGCACCGACCTTCCTTCGATGAAATCCTCCGCGGCTTAGTTGAGCCAAATGTCCTGCGGGAAACTTATAATACGAATGCATTTTACCCGCGGCCTGAGATCAACGCACCGTTACGAGGTATGGAAATCCTTTCACAAGGTTTTAGCAGGAAAGTAAAAAAGCTGAATTTGAGTTCGGAGATCGTCCACGTTAACCCACGAAAGAGAACTGTTTCATACGCCCGGAATGGGCAGGTGAATGAATACGGGTATGATCGCCATTGTCTGTCTACTATTCCATTGCCGGCTTTAATGCATTTATGCGAAGGAGTACCCGATCATTTACTGAGAGACGTGAAAAAGCTGAAATGGGTCAAAGTGCTTTCCATTGCCCTTTCAATTAAAGGTGCCAGACCTGTAAATCCTGGCTGCTGGCGCTATTTCACTGACTCCGAAGCGCCGTTTACCAGATTGGTATTCATGACTGAATTTGACACCAACAATGCGCCTGAAGAAGGTTGGGGACTGTTGGTAGAAATCCCGTTGAGCGCCGATGATCCATCTGCACTGGAAGAGCCGATTCAGGAAAAAGCGATTAAAGCTATCAAAAAGGCTGGTTTCGTTTCAGACGACCACGAGATTATTGGGATTCACAAATGGCTTGCAGATCCTGCATATGTCGTATTTACTCCTGAAACACGCCAGATCATAGATCATTGCCACGAATATCTTGCGCAATTTGATATTACGTCTGGCGGCAGATACGGCAGCTGGGAATATTCTTCCATGTCAAGAAATATTGAGGATGGATTCGAAATCGGCAAAAAACTACGCGGATGAACTGGCCACTGATATTCGGCGTCTCACTTGTTGCGGGCACATTATTTACGTGGCTTGTCCGCACTTTTGCATTAAAAAATAACATTGTCAACAAGCCTAATCCCATTGTTCCGCAACATGTAAAGCCGGTTGCCTACCTCGGCGGACTTGGCATCTTCCTGGGCGGAGTAACTTCGCTTGCCATAATATACTACTTTGAATTGCTCTCCTTTCCGGAAGCCGGAGCTGCATTAGGCGCCGCCGGATTTTTGATACTGGGCATATTTGATGATCTGAACGTGTATAGCGCTCGAAAGAAATTCGCCATTCAACTAATACTTGCATTTGCTAGTGTGGCTTTCGGTGTAAAAGCAGCATTTACGAATATAGCTGCCATCGATTTTCTGCTTTCTGCATTCTGGATCTTGGTACTGGTAAATGCGGCTAACCTGACCGATGTATGCGATGGCCTGGTAGGCGGTTTATGTTTGATCACATTTATGTTCCTGGCTATTACTAACCAGGAACAGGCTGGCTTCGCATTACTTATTTCCGGAAGTATATTGGGTTTTTTGATCTTCAACTCGCCAAGAGCCAGCATATTTTTGGGTGATGCTGGTTCTCACATGCTTGGATTCGTGCTGGCAGCTATAACACTGCTTCGCTTCGAACATAGTCCCACACTTGCAGAATTTGGGAGTTTCCTGCTTGTTCCGGGAGTTATGCTTTTTGAACTTGCATTTTTGACTGTAGTTCGCATTCAAAAGGGACTCGCCTGGTGGAAAGGAAGTCCTGACCATTTTTCCCTTCGCCTGCAAAGCGCAGGCTTTACGAGGTGGCAGACTGATGTGATCGCATGGACAGCGCAGGTATTTATTTTGATAGTCGCTTTTTACACTTCTAATGTTGGTATCATTTACCAACTCGCATTATATCTAACACTTTTTGCAGCTCTGTCTTTCAGCTGGCAATACTTACTCCGTCATGAAGTGCAAAGGCGTACTTAGCAATCAAAATACTTTTTGCATTAATCCGGTATACCGAGCAATAAGCAAGAGCAAGCTAATCTTCAAAAAAGGGGATTTTTGAATCATTGAACTGGCAATTAAATTCCCCAGTTTTAGATTATTGTAAAAATTTGCGATTTGGTATGGCATTAACAATCAGCGTATTAATATCATTACGTTAAACCAAAAGCATTAGCACAACAATTGTATTGCATATCAACAAATATCAACCCGCAATACAATGCAAATGTTCTCAGGTCTTGGTCGTTCCAGGTACATCCCACTCCTCGTTCTTTTTACGCTTGCTATCCTGCAATCCTGCCGGAAAAATCCGAAGGAAATGACAAGCGCCGAACTGGCCGAAGCAATCACAGAAAAAAATTACGATAAGCTCCTGGAATTCTCCAAGAAAGTTGGGGTAGACCCGGAGAAGTTCTCAGCGAAAGACAGGGTAGCGCCGGTATATGCGCTGCTGGAAGAGATTGGTTTTGGGCATAAACCTGCGATCAGATTTACCCAGAAAAAAATTGAAGTAGATACAGTTATGCTACGTGCAGCCGCAGAAGAATTGGTGGAAGGTAAGGCTATTGAGAAAGTAATGGAAAAGCTGGAACCTGTTTTTCCAGTTTATAATAACCTGAAAGTCAACTATGCCCGGTTACTGAAAGAGAGCAAATATGACAGCGCTGCCTACGTGGCTGAGTCCATGAATGCGTACCGGTGGATTCACAGACAAACTAAAAATGCGCCTCGTTTTGTCATGGTCAACATCCGCGGGGCTTACTTAACAGCGATGGATTCTGCCGGGAAAAATGTTCTGACCATGCGCACCGTAGTCGGAAAAGCGGATACACCGACGCCAACTATCGACACTTACGCGACAAGTATTGTAACGCACCCATACTGGAATGTGCCAAAAAGCATTGCGATCAAGGAAATTCTGCCAAAAGCCGCCAGTGATCCTGAATATTTATCAAGAAACAGGATTGAGGTGATCGATAACAGCGGTCAGGTTGTGAACCCGGAAGATATTGACTGGGAGGAAATGAAGGAAAAGAAGTTCCCCTATCGTTTCAGACAGGAAACCGGAGAAGATAATTCGCTGGGTCTATTGAAAGTTGAGATCAAAAATCCATTGGCGATTTATTTGCATGACACCAATGCCAGGTATCTTTTCGCTAGCAATCAAAGGTGGAGAAGTCACGGTTGCGTGCGTGTGCAGCGCCCCACTGAGTTGGCTAATTATATGGCTGGTACTGAATTGCTGGGAGATGATTTTATGACTGAACCGGATACAGTTTCAACTCCTCCGAAATGGCACAAGCTGCAAGTCAGGATTCCTGTATTCCTGTTATATCTGGGAGCGGATTGTAATGAAAAAGGAGACTTGCTTTATTTTCCCGATATATATAAGAGAGGATCACCTAAGGCGCGTTTGACGTTGTCCAAAGACAAACCGGCCAGCAAAGGCGACGCCTGAAGATATTTTTGGTTGGCAGAATATATAAACAGACCTGCGCCGCCATATAGTAAGTCGATGATTTTTTTAGAATCCTCCACAGAAACAGCCGGACAACCGAGGCTTCGTCCCAATCGGCCGGTATTCTTAATAAAAGATTCGCTTACATAATCAGCACCATGCATAACGATCGCCCTTTCCAAAGCGCGGTCGTTTATGCCTTTTTCCACACCTTCGAGCCTTAAAGACAAACCGTGCTTGCCCTGATAAGTACCAAGTGTCTTATAAAAACCTAAGCTGGATTGATAGGAAGAATTATCATTAGAAAACTTCTCTGCGAACTCCTGACCAGAGTTCCTACCGTGTGCGACGTACGTGTTGAATAGCACTTTTTTCTTCAAAAGATCAATCACATACAACCTCTTATTGCGGGAAGACTGGGTAAAATCGGCAATAGCGAGTATCTGATTTTGCAGGTCCATTTTTTGGAAACCAAACCAAGCACAGTAAAATGCTGATTCCGAAAGCCCCTGTTCTTTTAAGTTTAAAGAATCATACAAAGAAACCCATTCCGGGCGGGCTATTGAATCTGAATCTGCGACACTGATTTTTCTTGGAGAAGAAGTGTCTGTGAACGGATTGATCTGCTGGATACCTAAGGAAATACTAAGCGCAATGATCACCGCCACAAAAACCGCATGAGCCTTCGTCATTTCTTGTCGTTTTGTTGGAAAAAATTGATTTCAACTGGTAGTTTAACAGGTAGAGGGTTAACAGGCAGGTTGACACTAATGGTTCCTAAAAATGAAAAAAGAGCCACTAAACAGCTGATTTAGTGACGCTTACAAAGCATCGAATTTTTTATTTTTTCTCAATACCCGCCAGTATCCGGCCGATATCGTTGGCGCGACTCATGAAATTGAGACTGGTATCGAGATCTTTGTTATCAATTGCTTCTTTGAACCGCTTCAATAATTCAATATAGTCGCCTAACGCTTTGGAGACATTATTTTTGTTTTGGTCAAAGATAGGTGCCCACATTTGCGGCGAGCTTTTGGCCAGCCTCACAGTCGAAGAAAAACCGGTACTCGCCATATCGAATATCGCTTTCTCATCTGCTTCTTTGTCCAAAACCGTCAGGCCAAGTGCAAAAGAACTGATGTGGCTCAAATGGGAAACGTAGGCCAAATGCAGATCGTGCTCGACCGGTTTCATGTAGTGGATCTTCATGCCGGCATCTCGCAAAAACGTTTCTACCAGCCCCAACGACTCAGGATTACTCTTTTCTTTATCGCAAATGATCACGTTTTTATGCGGCAAAAGCTCCTTGAATGCAGCGCCCGGACCTGAATCTTCCGTTCCGGCCATTGGGTGAACCGCCACGAACTGAGCTCTTTTAGGATGCGTGTCAGCGAGCTGGCAAATCAGTTCTTTGGTTGAGCCCAGATCCATTATCGTGCGGCCCTCGGGTAAAAGATCGAGCATGGGAGGAAGCAGTTTACAAATGGCGTCCACGGGTGTGGCAAGCACATTCAACTCTGCTATTTGTAAAGCTTCTTCCAGACTAACTATCTCGTCGACAATACCTTTCGCAAGTGCGATCTTCTGATTTACACCGGAGTTATCTACTCCGACAAACCTTACATTAGGATATTTTTCACGCAAAGCCAGGGCAAATGAGCCGCCCAACAAGCCAATCCCGATAATACTAACTACCATATTGATATCATTGACTTAGCTTTTAATTCTTTCCACGGCCTCCCAGATCCGCTCTTTCGGCAAACAAAGCGACAACCGGATATAGCGCTGACCTTTCGGCCCGAATATGAAACCGGGCGCAATAAAAACGTGCTTTTCCAAGAGCGCTTCATTCACCAGCTTTTCAGCAGATTCAACCGAATCCGGTAGTTTTCCCCACAGGAACATTCCTTCCTGCTTTGGGTCCCAGGTACAACCGAGCGCATTCAAAAGTGCTTCAGAAGCTTCCAAACGGCCCTGGTAAACCGCATTCCTTTCTGCGTGCCATTCATCAGAATTGTATAAAGCCGCTACCGCCGCTTCCTGCATTGCCCAGAACATCCCTGAATCAACATTGCTTTTGATTGTCAGCACTGCATTAATATAAGGCTTCGCCGCCGCCAGCCAGCCCATTCGCCAGCCTGCCATGTTATGCGACTTACTCATCGAATTCAACTCCATCGCTACTTCCTTCGCTCCCTCGACAGACAGCAAACTGATCGGCTGCCTTTTGTTCAGGATCAGACTGTAAGGATTGTCGTGACAAAGCAGTATCTGGTATTTTTTGGCAAAAGCTACTGCATTTTCAAACAGCTCCAAAGTGGCGGGTGCACCCGTCGGCATGTGCGGATAGTTGAGCCACATGATCTTTGTTTTGTCGCTCACCAGACTTTCCATTGCATTCCAATCGGGCTGCCAGCCATTTTCTTCCTGCAACGGATACTCTTTCACAACAGCACCAACCATTTGACTAACGGCACGATAGGCAGGATACCCGAGCTCCGGCACCAGCACTTCGTCGCCGGGATCGAGGAAGGTGAGACTAATATGTGTAATACCCTCTTTGGAACCGATTAAAGGCAGTATTTCCGAGTTAGGGTCGAGTTTAACTTTGTAATTGTGATCATAAAAGTCGGCAATCGCATTGCGAAAAGCGGGGGTACCTGTATAAGACTGATAACCATGCGCATTCGGTTTCAATATGGCTGACGACAACGCTTCAAGCGTCGCTTCCGACGGCATCATGTCGGGATTACCAATTCCCAGATTGA
This sequence comes from Dyadobacter sp. CY343, assembly GCF_021390335.1. Lineage (GTDB taxonomy): Bacteria > Bacteroidota > Bacteroidia > Cytophagales > Spirosomataceae > Dyadobacter. Next base: position 970,894 of record NZ_JAJUXK010000004.1, read on the forward strand.
TAACATCACGCCCTTCGGCGATGAGTTTGCGCACTTCGGCAAGCTTCACTGAAAAATAGTATTCAGAAGTTTGCTTTGTACGCCGGGCGGTTTCTATGATCATTATGTACTGAATTTCGCTTTGAGCACTTGGCGGCCAGCGGTTAAAGGATCGACCAGCCTGGTCGAAACGGCGCGCAATTTACGATATTTTCCCGATCAGGCGGATTTCCGGCGTGTGTATGCCAAACAAAAACCTTTAAATTGCAAGATGAACTTTCGGTACCTGATTCCATTGATTGCGCTGATTCTGGCGGGCTGTTCCAAACCGTCGGAAAAAATAATCGTGGCCACCGCTGCTAACGTGCAGTATGTAATGAAGGAGATCAAGGTTGAATTTGAGAAAGAAACGGGAAAGCAGATCGAGATCGTAGTCGGCTCGTCGGGCAATCTCACTACCCAAATTCGTGAGGGCGCGCCTTTCGATGTATTCGTTTCAGCGGATACTAAATACCCGGACGAAATTTTTAAAAATGGCGGCTCAGACGAAAAACCGAGAGTTTATGCGTTAGGTTCTTTGGTGTTATGGTCAAAAAACATCCCGCAGGCAAAACTGAATACTGCATTATTATCTACTGAAAAAATCAGGAAAATAGCAGTACCCAATCCTAAAACGGCGCCTTACGGAGTTGCAGCAATAGATGTACTAAAATCACAAAAACTATACGATCAAACCGAACCCAAACTGGTGTACGGCGAAAGTACCGCGCAAACCGCACAGTATATTATGTCGGGCTCGGCAGAAGTCGGGTTTAATGCCTTATCAATAGTACTCTCGCCAGAAATGAGGAATAAGGGGTATTATATAGTGGTAGATTCAATCTTATACCAACCAATAGAACAAGCTGCGATTTTATTAAAACATAGCGACGATTCCCCCAAAAAAGAGTCCAGCCAAAAATTCTACGATTTTCTATTTTCCGAAAAAGGCAAAGCCATTTTAAAGAAATACGGCTATAAATAGCAGCAATCATCCCCGTTCCACAACGGCTCATTCAATCATTCAGTCATTCAAAATTCAATCATTTAAAATGGACTACCAGCCAATCTGGCTCACTTTCCGGCTCGCGACCATCACATCGGCTATTTTGCTTGTGCTGGCATTGCCGGTTGCCTATTGGCTTGCATTCGGAAAGTTCAAAGGGCGCGGCGTGGTAGAGGCGGTAATCGGCTTGCCGCTGGTTTTGCCCCCGTCTGTGATCGGATTCTATCTTTTGCTGGCATTCAGTCCCTCCTACTGGTTTGGGGCTTGGATCGAAAAAGTGCTGGGGCTGCGGCTGGTTTTTTCATTTCCCGGGCTCGTTATCGCTTCCATTTTATATAGCCTGCCATTTATGGTCTACCCGATCCGCGCCGGGCTGCAATCGTTACCCGCTTCGTTGCGGGAAGCTTCCTATACTTTGGGAAAAACTGAAATGCAGACATTTTTCAAAGTGCTGTTACCCAATTGCAAACCCGCCATTCTCACGGCTTTTGTACTCACTTTTGCGCATACTGTGGGCGAATTTGGGGTGGTTTTGATGATCGGAGGAAATATTCCGGGTGTTACAAAAGTAGCTTCTGTCGCGATCTATAATGAAGTGGAAGCGCTGAATTACGGCGTGGCAAATCAATATGCGTTAATTTTATTTGCAATCACTTTCGTGATTTTATTGCTCGTCTATTCAATCAACAACCGCCTGCTCCGTGTCCGACAGTCAGCTTAACATTGCGATCCGGCATACGCTCCACACCGCCCAGGGTACATTACCGATGGAAGTGTCATTCTCTCTCGAGAAAGCAGCAATTATGGCATTGACCGGACCTTCCGGAGCTGGGAAGACAACGCTATTAAAGCAGATTGCGGGGTTACTGATGCCTGAAGAGGGCAAAATTGCAATAGGAAACGCGCTCTGGCTGGATACTCAAAATCAATACAAATCACCGCCACAGCAGCGGAATATCGGTTTTGTTTTCCAGGATTACGCTTTATTTCCAAATATGTCGGTTGCTGAAAATTTAACTTTCGCACTGCCAAAAGGTGGAGACAAAACAATTGTGGAGGAACTTTTGGAAGCTACCAGACTGGAAAATTTAGCCGACAGAAAACCAAGTCAGATTTCCGGCGGGCAGCAGCAGCGGGTTGCATTGGCGCGGGCTCTGGTCCGGAAGCCGGAGCTGCTATTGCTCGACGAGCCTTTTTCGGCCGTAGATCCCGAGATGCGTTACCAGTTGCAGGAGTTTATATTGAAATTTCACAAGCTTTACCAATTCACGGCGATCATCGTCACGCACGAGACCAGCGAAATCTTCCGTCTCGCTGATCAGGTTGGGATTATGGAAAATGGGAAGTTAACGCAATTCGGCCCGCCAGCGCAAGTCTACCTGAATAACAGTCAGCCAGAAAAGGATCTTTACATTCATGGTGAGATCATTAATTACACCAAGACCGCCGATTGTATTCTTGCGAATGCATGGATTGACAACAAGATACGACTGATAGAGCTTCCTTTTGGAATGGAAGAAAAGGCGCTTACAGGTAAAAAATTTACGTTATGCCTTTCCCTTCAATCTCCCGAAATTTTGTGGCTCAGTTGATTTAAAAAGCATTTTTTGCCAGAAAGTAACTTTGCGACTAATTCGTCTTTTCCCCTTAAAATCCCTTTTACATTCCTATGAAGCTATTTTTTAAATTGTTACAGATTGCAGTTTTCGTTTTGCCAATGATCGCCATGCGGCAGGACAAACCTCTCAAAGTCATTTTCTTCGGCGATTCGATCACGCAAGCTGGCGTAAATCCGACAGGGTACATCACCCAAATGGGCGAAATGCTGAAAGCCAAAAATCAAAGCAATCAATATGAGCTCATCGGAGCCGGAATTGGCGGAAATAAGGTATACGATCTTTATCTCAGGCTCGAAGATGATGTACTTTCGAAAAAGCCGGATGTGGTATTTATTTATGTAGGAATCAACGACGTTTGGCATAAAGCGTCGTCGGGAACTGGCACTGATCCTGATAAATATGTGAAGTTTTACGAGGCGCTGATCAAGAAAATGAAAGCGCAGAACATCCGCGTGATCGTTTGCACGCCGACTGTTATTGGTGAAAGAAGTGATAATTCAAACCAGCAGGACGGAGATTTGAACCAATATTCCAAACTGATCCGTGAAATAGCTTCCAGAAACGGCCTGCAACTCTGCGACCTGCGCAAACATTTCGCAGACTACCTCATTCGGAACAACCCTGAAAATAAAGAAAAAGGTATCCTAACAACTGACAGAGTACATTTAACCGATGCAGGAAACACGTTTCTAGCAGAAAAAATGCTGGAGGCGCTGGTCCAGAAATAAGCTTTTTCCGTTGACTGAAGTCAACGGAAATTGATTTTAGATGCGATTCGGGATTTGATTTGTGCCGGCTTCCAGGGACGCTTTATTCTAGATAACTTTGCTCTAATCTGAAAAAACGAAATCAATTTCCGCCGACTTCAGTCGACGGAAACGGGTTTCTTCAGTTGCTATTCAGGATTTCATTTGTGCCAGCTTCCAGGGACGCTTTATTCTAAATAACCGGTTTCCGTTGACTGAAGTCAACGGAAATTGATTTTAATTGCTATTCGGGATTTGATTTGTGCCGGCTTCAAGAGACATATTATTCTAGATACCTCGATCCAAATCTAACAAAGCGAAATCAATTTCCGCCGACTTCATTCGACGGAAACGGGCTTCTTCAGTTGCTATTCAGGATTTCATTTGTGCCAGCTTCCAGGGACGCTTTATTCTAAATAACCTTTTTCCGTTGACTGAAGTCAACGGAAATTGATTTTAATTGCTATTCGGGATTTCATTTGTGCCAGCTTTCAGGGATGCTTTATTCTAGATAACTTTGCTCTAAATCTGAAAAAACGAAATCAATTTCCGTCGACTTCAGTCGACGGAAACCGGTTCCTTCAGTTGCTATTCGGGATTTCATTTGTGCCAGCTTGCAGGGATGCTTTATTCTAAAAAAGACACTTCTTACAAATTCGAAAAAACAAATCAATTTCCGTTGACTTCAGTCAACGGAAACCGGTTCCTTGAGCTACCACAATTTTTCCGGATATTCCCCGCTCTCGTGCAGCGCTGCCAGCGACGCCTGTACATTGGGCTTATCATCCGGATAAGTTACTCCAAACCAGTCGGAAGAGCTGCGGAACACACGGCAGTTGCCGAGACCATTCTCGATAAGTTTCGTCATAACGGTCGGGATGTAAAACTCAGCTTTTGGAGTATTGATATTTTCTCTCGCATAAGTTTCGAAAAACTCTTTGGTTAGCGGGAACATAGTTGGTTTGAAACCCCAGAAATTCATAGAAACTGGCGTTTCTGGCGCTAATTCGGTTTTCAATCCTTCTTCCTCAAAGTAAATTTTTCCATTTTCCTCGAAGATCTTGGTCCTCTCTACAACCGATTCCAGATTATGGTCTGCTCTTTCAATGCAGATTCCGCGGGATACTGTTCCGTTTTCTGATAATGTCCTTTTCAACTCGTACCCGATCATCGCATGCTGCGAATCGTCGGTGTCGGTTTGGAGAAACTGCGCCATCGTTTCAAATGCGTCGCGACCGTAAAAATCGTCCGCATTAATCACTGCAAAAGGTGTATCAGTTTGCGACCAGGCGCACAAAGTAGCGTGGCCGGTTCCCCAGGGTTTGGTTCTTTCCACGGTGCCCAAGTCTTCCGGCACGTAGGATTGTATTCCCTGGATCGCAAAGTCAAAATCGATCTTACCTTTCAGTTTTGGCGCAAAAATAGCTTCTGCATTGTCCTTAATTTCTTGGCGAACGATGAAAACGACCTTTCCAAAGCCGCTCCTAATCGCATCATATAATGAGTAATCGATAATCGTTTCTCCGTTCGGCCCAAACTGGTCTAGCTGCTTGATGCCACCGTATCGGCTACCTATTCCGGCAGCAAGAATCAAAAGAGTTGGTTTCATTTAAATTGGATAAAACTGTACTGTGGTGTATAAAAGTTGCGGGCAAAATAAGGCCATTCAAGACGATAAAAAAAACGCGCCCCGATTTCAGAGCGCGTTTTGACAAATAAAATATTTTAATATTTATACTGCGAAGCTTTCTCCGCATCCGCATGTGCGGGTCGCATTTGGATTCACAAATTGAAAACCTTTACCATTCAGACCGTCCGAAAAATCGAGCGTAGTGCCGGCCAGGTAAAGTAAACTTTTCTTATCAACGATGATTTTCACTCCTTTATCTTCGAAAATCATATCAGTTGGTTTGGAGTCTGAGTTGAATTCCAGATTGTAAGTCAGACCGGAACAGCCACCTCCCAAAACACCAACTCTGATCTGGTAATCATTGGCAAATCCATCCGCATTACGGAGTTCAACAATTTTGTTTTTGGCGGTATCGCTTACAGTAACCATGATTTTTGAATTTTGTAACTACCTTTTTAAACAACTCAAACCTTCTAGAAAGTTCATTTGAATCGAGAAATAAGCTTACTCCGAAAGGATCACTGCGCCTCCCTTATTAATGGAGGAAACATGCAGCGCAGCCGCTATTCCAGCCTCTGCGAACCTGTTTTTCATCGCCTCACCTGCCTTTTCCGCATTTTCAATTCCTCTGCTCAATGCGAATATGGAAGGTCCGGAACCCGAAATACTGCAACCCAGCGCCCCATTTTCAATAGCGGCCTGTTTCACTTCTTTAAATTCTGGTATTAAAATAGAACGCACCGGTTCAATAATTACATCTACCATCGAGCGGCTGATCAGGTCGTAATCGGCCTGCATCAAACCAGCTACCAGCCCGGCGACATTTCCCATTTGGGCGATCGTGTTTTTGAGGGAAACCTCATTTCTTAAAATGAAACGGGCGTCTTTCGTATTGATCTCAATATCAGGATGTACCAATGTGCAGTAGAGATCGTCGGGAACGGGAATTGTAAAAATATCCAGTGGATTATAACTCCTGATCACCACAAAACCGCCCAGAAGCGACGGTCCAACATTGTCCGCGTGTGCTGAGCCGGAAGCAATTCTCTCCCCTTCCATTGCAAAAGGAAGCAACTCCTGTCTTGTCAGCGGGTTACCCAGCATCTCATTGATCGCCACGACGCCGGCTACTGCGCTGGCTGCGCTGGAACCCATTCCGCTACCCAGCGGCATATTTTTATGCAATACTACCTCGCAGCCAAAGTCGGTTATGCCAAGATGTTTAAGCAAATACAGCATTACGCCGGTCACAGAATTCTTCTCTGCATTTCTCGGTAATCTGCCTTCATCGCCGGTAATATCCGTGATCACAATGCCCGGCTCGTCACGACGGCGCAACTCCACGGTATCGCCCGGCTCTTTAACCGCAAACCCAAATATATCAAACCCGCAAGCCACATTAGCAACCGTAGCCGGGGCAAAAGCTTTTACAAAATTCACTTTAGATGATTGTTTTCTCAATTTAACCTTTTACCCCAAATAGCTACTGATACTCATAATGTCGGCAAATACGCCGGAAGCGGTTACTTCTGCGCCTGCGCCGGGGCCTTTGATCACCAGCGGGCGGTCTTTGTAACGTTCTGTGGTGAATGAGACGATATTGTCGCTGCCGGATAAGTTGTAAAACGGATGCGACGAGTCGACCGTTTTCAGTTCAATGCTGGCTTTCCCGTTTTCAAGCGTCGCGATGTAGCGAAGCTTTTCTCCATTTGCTTCCGCACTGGCCTGGTTCTCGGCAAAGTAGTTGTTTGAAATTTCAAGTTCTTTAAAGAAAGCATCGACCGTAGGCGCATTTAGACAATTGCCGGGCAATATCTGGGATATTCTGATTTCTTCCGGTTCCAGCGGTACCCCTACTTCACGCGCCAGGATCAATATCTTCCTACCTACATCCGCCCCGCTCAAATCGTCGCGCGGATCAGGCTCGGTGAAACCTTTGGCTTTCGCCTCTTTCACCACATCGACAAAGCGATTTTCCGAATTGAAATTGTTAAATATATAAGATAAAGTACCCGACAGGATCGCTTCGATTTTAAGAAATTTATCGCCACTCGCCATTAAACCCTGGATTGTATTGATAATAGGCAAACCAGCGCCTACATTAGTCTCGTACAGGAACTTAACCCCGCGTTGCAGCGCAGTTCTTTGCAGCGAAACGTATTCAGAATAGGAACCGGAATTCGCTACCTTATTTGGAGTTACCACCGAAATACTTGCGTCGAGCAAAATCTGGTAATATTGAACAATATCCTTATCCGAAGTACAATCTACAAAAACGCTGTTTGGTAGGTTGAGCTCTATCATTCGCTGCACAAATGCCGGCAGGCTCGTTTTTACGCCTTCGTCCATCACCCGGTCTCGCCAGTTTTCCGGCTTGATACCGTCGGGTTCCAATAGCATTTTTTTAGTATTGGATAAACCGGCGATGTTCAGGTTCAGCAGCTTTTCTTCTCTTAAATACTTGGTCTGGTTACGGATCTGCTCGATCAGCGTACTGCCGATCAGCCCCATTCCCACTATAAACAAATTGAGCGAGCGCGTTTCTGATTGGAAAAACACGCCGTGAATCGCATTGAGTGCCTTCGACAAATCGCCTTTTGCAATAACTACCGATATATTCAGCTCCGAAGAACCCTGCGCGGTCGCCACTACATTGATACCGTTTTTACCCAATACCGAAAACAGCTTACCCGACACCCCCGTGCTCTTTTTCATCCCCTCACCCACTATCGCGATAATGGACAGATTTTTCTCAATGGAAATGCTGTCAATATGCCCGAGGCTGATCTCAGTCGCAAATTCCCTTTCCAATACCTCACTAGCCTTTTGCGCATTTTTCGGATCAATGGAAAAACAGATCGAATGCTCGGAAGAAGCTTGCGAAATCAGGATTACGCTGATCGCATTGTTGGAAAGCGCAGTAAATAGACGCCCCGAAATCCCCGCCACACCGATCATCCCGCTACCCTGGATATTCACCAATGCAATTTCATCGATAGACGAAATCCCCGTGATCGCATATTCCTTACCGTTCGCCGCCTTTTGTACATAAGTGCCTTCAAATGAAGTATTGAAGGTATTCAGTACTTTCAACGTGATATTCTTGGCAAATGCAGGCTGCAAACTTGGTGGATAAATGACCTTCGCACCAAAATGCGACAATTCCATCGCTTCTGCATAGGAGATCGAAGGTATCGTAAACGCATTGGTTACCTTGCGCGGATCGGCGGTCATCATTCCATCCACATCCGTCCAGATCTCAATCGCTTCCGCATCCAGCGCCGCGCCAAGAATCGACGCAGTATAGTCAGATCCTCCTCTTCCCAACGTAGTTGTCACACCTTCGGCAGTAGAGGCAATAAAACCTGTAACGCATTGTAAAGCAGCGTTTTTGGCAAAATATTCGAGTATCTGTTTATTGGTTATTTCAAAATTAACGTCACCCATTCCATACGTTGCGTTGGTATGGATAATCTGGCGGGCGTCACAGAACTCGGCAGCTATTCCTTTGCTTTTCAGAATTTCGGTGATCACCATCGTAGATAACCTTTCCCCAAAACTCATAATTAGATCCAAAGTCCGCTCTGAAAGCTCTTTAATCCAGGAAACACCCCTTAATATATCTTCGAGCTCATTAAAAAGGCCCCTTACCGCGGCAAATGTGCTGCTCTGACTTTTAACAGGAATTAATCCCCTGACAATTGCAAAGTGCCTTTCCTCGACTCCTTTCAGGAATTCGATGTAGTCAGCATTTCCCGAAGCTGCCATTTTTCCGATCTCGATGAGACGGTTCGTCACTCCGCCCATTGCAGAAAACACGACCGCAAAACGCTCGCCTTTGGCCAGGTTTTCTTCGAGGATATTAATTACTGTTTTGATACTGTCAACAGAACCGACAGAAGTACCGCCAAATTTAAGAACCTTCATTGAATGCAATATTCGAATACACTTTGATTTTCAGCCAGAAAAGCCGTTTTTGAACAGGACGCAAATATAACAATTCAAACGCCGCTTACTTCAAATCGCATACGAAATGACGCCAGCCCCTCTTTGCGACAGTATTTACAGGGTTTTCATGTAGTGTAAACAAAAAAACCGGCAGGGCATTGTAGCGCCCGGCCGGTCTCTTATTAAATATCAAAAACCTAGAATGCGATACCTAACCCCGCTCCTACATTTACGACGCCTATAAAACGTTTTTCACTCACCGATTCCTCAAAATTGAAATTACCCCGTATCGCCCTGATCGTCACGTCCTTAATCTCAGCTTCCGCTCCGATCACGTCGCCGCTCAATTGAAAGAACAGATTTCCGACAATCGGTAAACGTAAACTCGCGCCGCCGGCCAATCCTATTGCCGAAGTAGAAGCGGGTCTGAGGTCCACAGTGATCGGCTCGCCGCCCGATTCCGCTAATCCGATCAAATTAACCGAAGGAGAATCGGCCCACACTTTCCCTACCTGCCCGTGCACCTCGAATTGCGCGCGGCCCATATTAATATAGAATGCAGGCCCGATCATCAATGCATTCAGCTTCCATTTAGACACTTTGGCATCCCACAGGAAAGTTTCGCCTAAAACCTGTGCATAAGAATTCGCTTTATCCACAATCGGCTGCGACATGGTAGTATTGAGGTTCATACTCCCCGAGGCGCGCAAACCGAAACCGCGTGAAAGGCGGAAGTCGTAATTGGCCTGGCCGAAATAGCCCGAGCCGGTTAGGCCCGCAAATGGGTCGTCGAGTTTTTCACGCGCGAGCTCGCCCACGGGCAAACTATAACCGGCTGTCACCGAGAGAAAACTTCTGGTATTTTGAGCGAAGCCCTGCAAGCAAAACAGTGTAAAACACAAAACGAGCAGTGCGCGGAGGTTGAGAGAAATCTTCATGAAATATGGCTTAATGTAATAGAAAACGCTGTTGAGACTAAATTCCAACTATGCTAACATCAAACTTACCGGTTTTATTACATTTTATTTCACCTACTTGGTTTGGGGTAATTTTATCAACACAATGTTATATAAACGGCCGCTCAGGGCTGATTTTGCGGTTGGTATAAAAATGGTAGTTATTCTTTCAAACTAAATCAGTGAACCATGGATAATAAGGAAACAGATAAAGAAGCAAGAGCTACCAAAAACACCAAGAATGTCTGGAAATGGATTCTTGGGGTCGGCGTGGTATTGATGATAATTGCATTCTGGGGAGGATTTTTCAATCACGACGAAAATTTCCAGGAATCCGATACTCCTTCTCAAAGTGTTCCGGTGGCAGATTCAGCGGCTTCGGATACTGCGGGCAGAATGCGCTCGGATACAATGATGGAGCATGTGAGAGGCACGAAGTAGGTCACCTGATCAATGCTTCCCACAAGATCTCTACGGGATGTTTCGCTTTACGTCCCGTACCATCTTTGATCTGATGCCGGCAGCTGGTTCCTGATGCGGCTATAATCACATCTTCCGGCTGCTGGCGGACAGTTGGGAATAATACCAACTCGCCGATCTGCATAGAAACGTCATAATGCTCCTCTTCGTAACCAAACGATCCCGCCATTCCGCAGCAGCCCGACGGTATCAGCTGCGTTTGGTAATTTTCGGGAAGCGACAGCATTTTTTTGGAAGCAGATAAAGTCGATAATGCTTTTTGGTGACAATGCCCGTGCAGCTTGATGAGCTGCTTTTTTTGTGTAAAAACGGTCTTGGTAATACGTTTTGAGTCAATTTCCCTGGCTATAAATTCTTCAAAAAGCAATGCATTCTCAGAAATCCTTTCCGCATCGGCGCGCTGATTTTCAGGCACCAGGTCAATATATTCGTCCCTGAAAGAAAGAATTGCGGAAGGCTCAATACCGATCAGCGGCGTTTCGTAGGTGATTTTATCTTTTAATAAATTGACATTTTCAATCGCCAGTTTCTGCGCTTCTTTTACAAAACCTTTGGACAAATAAGAGCGGCCCGATTCTGTATGTTTTGGAAAAATAACCTCATAACCCAACGCTTCCAGTAGCTCCACTGCCTTTTTGCCTATTTCAACATCATTATAATTGGTAAATTCATCACAGAACAAGTACACTTTGCCAACTTTCGGATTAGTGGTATTCAACATTTTACGCTTTTGCCACCAGCTTGATAAAGTCTGCGAAGCGAGTACCGGCATCGACCGTTCCGGGTGAAAACCGACCATTTTGTTTGCTACCTTCCGCAATGCAGGCTGGCCAAAAACGCCATTAAATGCCCAGGGAGCAATGGAAGCCAGTTTCATCTGTTTGGAAAAATTCGCGATCAGCTTGCTGCGCATCGGGATACCGTGCGTTTCATAGTATTGCTGCGTAAACTCCGCCTTCATTTTCCCAATATCCACACTCGACGGACATTCGGATTTGCAGCCTTTGCACGAGAGGCAAAGATCAAGCACTTCTTTCACCATTTCCTGGTTAGCCTCAATCTTCTCTTTTTTGTTGGAAGGTGTAAAATACTGCCGCAGGATATTGGCGCGGGCGCGGGTAGTATCCCTTTCGCGGCGGGTCGCCATATAGCTGGGGCACATCGTACCTCCCGTCAGTTCCGTTTTGCGGCAATCGCCTGATCCACTGCACTTTTCAGCGAGGCGCAATATTCCTTCCTGTCTGCTAAAATCAAAAGTTGTCTTGATTTCCGGCTGTGGTTTATCCTGCTCGTAACGCAGGAATTCGTTCATCGGCGGGGTATCTACGATTTTATTGGCATTAAATATCCCGTCTGGGTCCCAGATTCGCTTCACCTGCCGGAACATTTCATACACTTCCTCACCCATCATAAATGGAATAAACTCTCCCCGCAGCCGCCCGTCGCCGTGCTCGCCGGAGAGTGCGCCGTTATATTTTTTGACCAAAACGGCTGTATCTGCCAAAACCTGTCTGAAAAGTGCTTTTCCCTCGGAAGTTTTGAGATTGATCATCGGCTCCACGTGCAGCTCGCCAGCCCCGGCGTGGGCATAATAGGAAGCGTGCAGATTGTGTGAGCGCAAGAGCGATTCCACTTCTTCAATATAGGCAGGAAGATCTTCCACCGCCACCGCGCAATCCTCGATCAGGTTCACAGGCTGCGTGTCGCCAGGCAGATTGCGGATCAAACCCAAACCTGCTTTTCTTATATCCCAGGCAGCCGCTGCGTCATTTCCAAACAATAAAGGATACGCATAACCCAGCCCTTTTGCGATTAATTCAGTTGTCAGCGCACGGGCTTGCGCCTCAACCTCTTCATTCGTATTCCCCCAAAATTCAACTAATAATAATGCAGCCGGGTCGCCCTGCATGAAAAAACGGTTCTGCGAATAAATGGTGTGGTCTTTGGTAAAATCCATGATGTACTTATCCACCAGCTCGGAAGCTTTTGGATTGAGCTGCATCGCAACCTGGTTGGCGTGCAAAGCCTCTGCAACAGAATTGGTATGCACACAAATAACCCCGACAGAAGCTGGCGGCACCTCCACCAATGCCAGCTTAGCCTCGGTAACAAAGCACAAAGTACCCTCCGAACCCGCAATCAGGTTGCAGAGATTGATATGACCGTCTTCGAAATGCCGTACCAGCGCATCGAGCGCATAGCCAGAATTACGGCGGGTTACAGTGGATTTTGGAAACTGCTTTTTGATCAATTCCTGATCGACGGGATTAGATATTAGCCCGAACATACCAGCAGAAATAGCCTTTTCCCGCTCACTTTTCAGCTGCTTGCTTGTGATCCTTTTTGTATAATCCGTAATGGAATGGTTGGAAAAATTCACTTCTTGTCCGTCGGAAAGCAGTGCTGTTACTTCCAGCAAATTCCCCCTCGTATCGCCCCAGGTAATGGAATGCAGCCCGCAGGAGTTGTTACCGATCATTCCACCGATCATCGCCCGGCTGGCCGTGGAAGTTTCGGGGCCGAACAGCAATCCGTATGGCGCCAGGTGTTTATTAAGATCGTCGCGGATCACGCCCGGCTGCACGCGCACCCATTTCTCCTCTTTATTAACTTCCAGTATTTTGTTAAAATGCTTTGAAATATCCACTACCACGCCTTTTCCCACCACCTGCCCCGCCAGCGAAGTTCCGGCAGCTCTTGGAATAAGTGTTACCTTATTAGTTTGGGCAAATGCAATTAATGACTTGATATCCGGCACATTGCGGGGCAGCGCAACTGCTACCGGCAGCTCCTGGTAAACGGATGCATCTGTGGCGTAAATGGACTTCTGGGCCTTATGTAATGTAGAATTATCAAAATAAAGCTCGCCTTCAAAGTCCCTGCGAAGGATATTAAACTGAAATTGGGATACTGGGTTCATCAGAATTTAGGAATATGCCCGGCTAATTTAGGGCTTAGAAAGTATTTATTCTTGCAGAATCAAAATCAATCGCGCGCGCTTCTCTTTTAGGAACAAATACGGCAGCGTCTTTACGTATATTGGCACAGTTTTTACACAATCCTAATCAGAAAAAACTGTTACCAAACCAAAATATGAGAAAAATTACTGTACTGATACTCACACTATTCAGTTGCTACACATTTGCGCAGAACACTGCCACAATCACACTTTCGATTTCCAAGCAGGGGCCGGTCAATGTCACGCTGATCAGCGAGAATGTTCACTTCCACCCCAATCTGGGCATCGGGCTGGCAGATGCTGAACTGGAACCGGTTATGGCCATTAATTTTGCTGAAAAAGCCAGTGAAAAAGCGGTTATCCAGCTTAATAAGCCGCAAATGATGCGCCTGCAATACAGCGGCAACGGGCTTAACAAAACCTGGATGCTGTTTATGCAGCCGGGCGACGATCTTACCATCAATTTTGCTGAAAACAACGATATTACTTTTAACGGCAAGAATGCGAATTACCAGACTTTCCTGAAAAATTATTTTCTCGAAAACCAATACCAATACCTGCCAGTTTTTGGCTATAAGCCGTCTCAGATCGACAATAAAAGCGTTTTGGCACAAAGCGACAGTCTAAAAAAAGTGCGCCTGGAAGCTTATGAAAAGTTCAAAACCGCTAATCCGTCCGTACCTGCATTTGAAGCTTATGTACTCGCTACTACCGCCACTGAGCCTGCTTTGACGCGTAGATTGATACAAGAAAGAATTATGCGCCGGAATAGGGTTACCAAGCTCGACGATGCCCAAAAGAAAGAACTCGAAGACGCTACATTGGCCGATTTCAAGATTATGCCCGACGATGCATTGCTAAGCCAGGCTTACCGTGACGAGCTCCGCAACTGGGCATTAATTCCATCTACCAGAAAATTCCCGCTCGCTTCGGAAACGCGTTACGAGATTAGCCCGGAGGCTTTGAAAGACGTTTATGCATTCAGCAAGACGCAACTGGCCGAATATCCGAAGCAAAAAGAATATCTGCTCACTTACTGGCTCAACTACGCAGCCACGGCGATACCGACTGTTGAAACTGCAAAATCGCTGCTGGAAGATTTCAAAACGACCTTTCCGCAATCTCCCAATACCGAATATATTACCAAACTGATCCAGACAAAAGAAAGCTTGCAGCCGGGCGCCGCGCTTGCGGATGTTACGCTGCTGGCGCCAGATAGCAGTGCGGTTACCGTCGCTTCTTTGCAGGGCAAGCCGGTTTGCATGGTGTTTTCATTTAGCATTGGTCAGCACGAGCCGGGTATGAAGGCTTTGGAGGATAAATTCGGTGCTAACGTGCAGTTTGTGTACGTGTTAGTCTCGCCCGGCATTCCCCTTTCGACATGGAAACAATATGTGAAGGAGCGCCCGAATGTGAAGCATTTGTGGGCCTCGGACGAGAATATTGAGGTTTTGAAAGAGAAATATGCGATCGATATCAGATACCCTTTCCTGGTCGCGGATTCAGGTGGAAAGATCGTAAACCGCTGGATCCCGCAAGAGTTTCCGGATAACAAAACGCTCGCCGCAGAATTGCAGAAAGCAAAGTAAGAGTTGGCGCGGAGATATTCTCCGCGCCATTTTTATGCAAAAACCCTGATACTATGCAGCGAATCGACATTCCGGTAGTCGATATGCAGCTCATAATTATCGCAGATCTGCTTTACGATCGCCAGCCCCAAACCTACCGATTCAGCCTGCGCCGATTCTTTCTTGAATCTTTCGAACAGCCGCTCAGGATCAGCTTTCAATTCGTGCCCGGTGTTGCTGAGCACGAAGAAATTATTTCCTGTTAAAATAGTCAGTTTCCCGTCGGTATAATTGTGCTTGATCGCATTACTGACCAGGTTCGTAACCATGATCTCAGCCAGCGCCGGAGACATTTTTTTCACAAAACTGCCCTTCGTTTCGGTGTGAATGGTGATATTTTTGTGCGTGATAATATCTTCAAAATCTTTCAGCCTAGCTATAATCAATGCAGCCAGATCAATCGATTCCTGTTCTGTAAACTGCTGATTTTCAATTTTAGCCAATAATAAAAGCCCCTGGTTGAGCCGCGACATTCTGCGGGCGGCGTGGTAGATTTCCTCTATCCAGTGCGTTTGGTTTTCGCTCAGATCCTGCGATTGGATGAATTGCTCCACCCGGGCATTGATTAGTGCTAGTGGCGTTTGTATCTCGTGGGAAGCATTTTCGGTGAACTCCCGCAGACTCTTATAATCGTGCTGCATTTTGGAGGCCATTTTGACCATCACTTCATTCAGTTCATTAAACTCTGAAATTTCACTGCTTTCAAATTCCAGTTTGTTGTTCCTTGTCCAGTCAAAATCCTTGATCCGGGCGAGTGAACCATAAAATGGCCGCCACAATTTCCCCGATAAATTTCTTTGAAAAAAGAACATACCGACCATCAAAAGCGCCAGAAAAGTGATCATAGCCGCAGAAATCGCCTCGATCAGTTTGTAGGATTCCACAATGGATTTCCGGATTGCGACGCGGTAAGGCGAGCCCCCGATCATCGTGTAGAAAGTAAGCTGCCGGAAAGGGTCCATACTCTCCTCGTACCGGTTGTAGATCAGCGTGTCGGTGAAAGTCGCTTCGTTTTCAAATTCTCCGAAGACAGGCACTACTTCAATTTTATTTTCGACAAAATAGGAGTTGTTGGTCCACGTATTGTTGGTTTGGAGGTAACTCTCAAAATCACGCTTTTCAACCATCAGGCGGCTTTCCACCTCATCGTAGATCATAAATGTGGTGATCCAGTAAAATGCAATACCTACGGCCACGTAAATAACCAGCGAGGCGAGCAGGTAGATGCGGCTGGTTTTTTCAAGTAGTTTCAAGGCGCGGTGAATTTGTAGCCTATGCCGTAAATGGATTGAATGTAGTCTTTTCCACCCTTTTCCAAGATCTTGCGGCGCAGGTTTTTAATGTGAGAATAAACCATATCGAGCGAATCGGAAGAATCCATGTGATCGCCCCACAAATGCTCAGCGATCGCTTCTTTAGTCAACGCGACATCGATATTTGACAAAAAATACAGCAGCAGATCGTATTCTTTTCGAGACAGCACCGTGTCTTTTTCGTCAATAAAAACCTTTCTCGAAGGCAGCTGAACGCGAATTTCCTTCCATACCATATCATTATTGCCTCCGAAATTCCTCCGGCGGATCAGCGATTTCACGCGCGCGTTCAATTCCGACAAATGAAATGGTTTGGTCATATAATCGTCCGAGCCGATTTCCAGCCCTTTGATCTTGTCTTCCAGGGTATTACGCGCTGAAATAATGATGATACCGGTTGCAGCGGCTATTTTTTTTAGGGTTTGAACGATATTAAAACCGTCGCCGTCGGGCAGCGTCAGGTCGACGATTGTGCAATCGTATTGGTACAGGCTGATCTTTTCGTCGGCCTGCCAGAACGTATTCGCTACTTCGCAAACGAAACCTTCCTTCGACAGATAATCGACAATGCTTTCCGCCAGCCCCTTTTCGTCTTCGACTACTAATACTTTCATGTCAGTGAATTCGTGTGCGTCAAAAATAGCTTCCGAATCTGGAAACATTTAGGAAGATAATAATTTATCGCACAGGAGCTTGCTGCCGGTGCTTTTCCCAAATGTTTCCAGAATTGGCCAATAGTTTTGACCAAAAATAATTTACCGGAATAGCCCGCATCTTATGTATCGACTCCGTTTTAAACAATTCCCGCCTGGCCAAAAACCCGCTCCCACATTCAAAAACGCCTGGAAGCTGGCAGCCGTGCTTCTTTTTGTATTCGTAAATGCAAATGCCCAGCAAGTGCAGTTGCAGGATCTTTTAGAAGAAAGTAAACAAAATTTTCCTTTTCTGAGATCAAAACAGGCTCAGATCCGCAGTGCCGAGAGCCGCGTAAAAGCTGTTAAAACGGGATATATGCCCGCATTGATCGTGCAGCATCAATACACTTTCGCAACTGACAACAGTGTCGCGGGCGCATTTTTGCCTAACGAAGGCAGCGCCATTTCTCCCTCCGGCGGTATCCGGCCGGAAAATATATATACTGGAACTTTCGGCAGCTTCACGACCGCATTGGTCGACTGGCGGGTTTTCAATTTTGGAAAAGTAAAAGCAGAAGTAAAATCTGCAAAAGCCGATCTGAGCCGCACGCAGGCAGATTATGAGAACGAGCTATTCCAGCATCAGGTGAGATTGATCGATGCTTATCTGGTTCTTCTAATTAATCAAAAACTGGTGGAAGCCCAGCGGCAGAACCTGCAACGGGCTACTGTTTTCAAAAACGTTACCGACGCGGCAGTGAGTTCGGGAATGCGACCGGGCGTCGATAGTTCACTCGCGGCAGCAGAATTTGCAAAAGCGCGGCTGACCTTACTCGAAAGTCAGCGTTCGGAAAAGTCGCAGCGGCTTCGGTTATCCGAACTGACGGGCGGATTGCGTGATAGTATTCAGGTCGACAGTATGGGATTTTATTCCAAATTACCTGTTGCCAGCGGCGCAGCCGACGCATTTCTCAAAAACCCTGCACTGCGGTTTTCACAGGCCCAGCTCGACGCATCAGCGGCGAGAAGTTTGGCTATAAAAAGATCATTTTTACCGTCTATATCCTTAACCGGCGCGGGTTGGGCGCGGGGATCGGGTATTTCTAATAAAGACGATTCCTATCACACCAGCTTTTCGAGCGGTGTTAACTATCAGGTTTACAACTATTTGTTCGGGATTTCCACCCGCTGGAACCTTACCAGTATTGCCCGGGTCAGAAATGACTACAAGAGCGAGCAATTCCAGGTCGAGCGTTTCAAGGAAATTTACCAAACCCAAAAATTACAGCTCGACCGCCAGGCGCGCGAGGCAGAGATACAATTGCAACTTTCCATGGAGCAGGCGCGGCTTACACCTGTACAGCTGAATGCGGCGCAACGTGCCTTTAATCAGGCGGAAGCGAGGTACCAGAGCGGACTAACCGACCTTTTTACATTGGCCCAGAGTGTCAATGCATTGAACCGCGCCGAAGTCGACAAATTCGTCACCAACGGAAATGTATGGCGCTCGCTGCTCATGAAAGCCGCGGCGGCGGGGGACTTAGGGGTTTTTCTTGATCAGATTGATAAGTAGCGAACCTGACTTTGTAACGCTGAGCTACATCACTTCTGTCGGCCTGAGCTAACTGACTCTGTCACCCTGAGCGCAGTCGAAGGGGCATGCACAGAAGCATCGTACATGCCCTTCGACTCCGCTCAGGGTGACAAAAAAAGAGAGTAACAAAAAAAGAGGGTAACACAGAAGAGGGTGACAAAAAATAGGGAGGCAGAGGAAGGGGTAAAAAACAAGCTGACAAATTAAGTAACTCTACTCCCAAAAAAAAGACCATCAAATAAACAGTACAAAATATGTATCAACTCATTCGAACCGCACTCCGGCAGCCGATTTCCATTGTCGTGGTCGTAATAGGAATTCTGTTCTTTTCCGTGCTGTCGATCCGCAGCATTCCGGTCGACATTTCCAAATCTGGATCTGCCTACTATTTACGTGGTACAGCCTTACGGAGGTATGGCGCCCGATCAAATGGATGGTTTTATTGCCACGCGTTACCAGGACCACTTTCTGTACGTGTCGGGAATTCGGGATGTGGATGTAAAAACGATTCAGGGATTGTCGCTGATCAAACTTTCTTTTTATCCCGGAACAGATATGGCGCAGGCTGCGGCCGAGGTTGCCAACAATGTATCTCGGGCAAAGGCGTATATGCCCGAGGGTACCGTGCCGCCACAGGTCGTGCGCTTCGATGCGAGTTCTGTGCCGATCGGGCAAATGGTGTTCGAAAGTTCTTCCCGTTCGTTAAATGAGATCCAGGATTTTGCTTCGTCGCGCGTGCGTCCAATGTTCAGCCGGATCGAAGGTGTTTCCAGCCCGCCGCCATTTGGTGGTAACCAGCGCACTATCGTGATCCGCGTCGACCCGGAGCGGATTAGGAGCTACCATATGACGCCCGAAGAGATCATTAAATCTATTATTACCAATAACCAGCCTTCCCCGGCAGGTAACATCAGAATGGGCGACCGCACTTTGATGACGCCGGTCAATTCCCTGATCAAAAAACCCGAAGATTTCCTCAATATCCCGATCCGCGTGGGCGCCGGCCCAACGGTTTTTATTCGCGACGTGGGAACTGTGGAAGACGGCGCTGACGTGACTGTGAGCTATGCATTGATCAATGGCCGCCGCGCGGTTTATATTCCGGTGGTTAAAAAATCGGATGCTTCTACATTGGATGTAGTGAACAATATCCGCGCCGCATTGCCGCAACTACGAAATGCAGTGCCGGAAGATGTGAAAATATCTTATGAATTTGACCAGTCGGTGTATGTGACCAATTCGCTCAAAAGCTTGATCACGGAAGGTATCCTAGGTGCATTGCTCACCGGGTTAATGGTACTGCTTTTCCTGCGTGACTGGCGGAGTGTGATCATCGTGGTGGTGACGATCCCAATATCGATTTTGTCCGCAGTGATATTGATGAATTTGTTTGGACAAACGATTAATATCATGACTTTAAGCGGGTTAGCACTGGCTATTGGTGTATTGGTCGATCAGGCGACGGTGACGATTGAGAATATTCACCAGCACCAGGAAATGGGTAAACCCAAGGAACAGGCGATCTGGGATGCTTGTAAGGAAATCGCATTTCCGGAGTTTTTGATCCTGCTGGCTATTCTGGCCGTTTTCGCGCCTTCGTTTGTCATGAGTGGTATTCCAAGATCGATGTTTTTGCCCCTTTCGCTGGCGGTAGGTTTTGCGATGATCGCTTCTTTTTTATTGTCGCAAACATTGGTACCCGTATTGGCAAACTGGCTTTTGAAAGACCATCCACATCACGAAGCGCCCACTTTGGCATTGGATAACCAGGAAGTAACAGATGTAATCGAGGAAGGTGCGCACCCTTCCCTGCCTCCTACTGGTTTTGAGAAATTCAAGTTGAGATATCTGGGCTTTTTGTCTGGAATCATGAACCGCGGAAAACTCGTCGTGCCCGTTTATCTGATCGGAACAGTATTGCTGATCGTAGGCGGTTTCCTGCTGATCGGAACCGATATTTTACCAAAAGCAAATAGCCACCAGTTCCAGATGCGCCTCCGCGTGCCGGATGGTACCCGGGTAGAACGTACTGAACAGGCTACATTGAAAGTATTGAACCTGATCAAATCGGAAGTGGGCCAGGAACATGTGGAAATATCCTCGGCATACGTCGGAACAGTGCCATCAAGTTATGGTACTTCCAACATTTTCGTATTCAACAGCGGCCCGCACGAGGCGGTATTGCAGGTTTCTTTGCATGAAGATTTTCCGGTTCAAATGGATGCATTAAAAGAAAAGCTGCGGTCCAGGATTGGGAAAGAAATACCTAATCTGGCAATATCCTTCGAGCCTATTGAGCTGGTTGACAAGATCATGAGTCAGGGCGCTTCGACGCCTATTGAAGTGAGTGTAGCCGCAAAAGATGTGGAAGAAGCAGGGAGATTTGCCAAGAAAATTCAGAAAGAAATGCAGCAGATCGCATTCCTCCGCGATGTCCAGATCGCGCAGCCGCTGGAATACCCTATCCTGGATGTGAAAATCGACCGCGAGCGCGCCGGACAGCTTGGTATTACCTCCACACAAGTGGCCAGATCAATGGTGGCCGCAACTTCTTCCAGCCGTTTTACAGATAAAAACCTTTGGCTCGATGATTCAAAAGGACTGGCATATCAGGTTCAGGTTCAGATTCCGGAGTACCAGATGAGTTCTGTGGAAGATATTGGAACAATACCCTTGAAAACCGGAGTAAGTAACCCGCTGCTGGCCGACGTAGCTACATTTTCCGAAAAAACGGCCCCTGGAGAATACGATCGCGCCGGTCCAAACAGGTTAGTAACCGTCACTGCGAACATTCATAAAAAAGACCTTGGCGCGGCTTCTACGGCCGTTAAGAAGGCGATCAAGAATGCAGGCGAGCCGCCGCGGGGTGTTTTGGTGGAATTAAAGGGGCAGTCAGATCTGCTTTCGGAAACACTTACCAGCTTGCAAACTGGTCTGCTGATCGCGGTGGTAATCATGTTCCTTTTACTGGCGGCGACTTACCAGTCTTTCAAACTTTCGCTGGTGGTATTATCAACAATTCCTGCGGTAGTAGTGGGTTCAATAGGGCTGCTGTTGCTCACCGGCGCGACACTGAACCTGCAATCCTACATGGGACTGATCATGTCGGTCGGAGTATCGGTTGCGAATGCGATTTTGATGGTGACCAATGCGGAGAACCTGCGTTTGAAATTGCAGGATGCGCGTCAGGCAGTCGTACTCGCAGCCGGCTCCCGGATCCGACCGATTCTGATGACGAGTATCGCGATGATCGCGGGAATGGTTCCGATGGCGTCGGGCATGGGCGAGGGCGGTGACCAGATCGCGCCGCTGGGACAGGCTGTGATCGGAGGCTTGATCGCCTCGACGCTGGCTTCGCTGTTAATTCTGCCGGCCGTTTTCACGATGGTGCAGCGCAAAGCTTCCGTTCTTTCTGTTTCCCTTGATCCTGAGGATCCCGAGAGTAATTTTTTCCGTAAAAAACTTCAAACATCCATTTCCATGAATACCCTGAAATCTCTTCTTATCATTCTGACGGTTACGATTGGAATGAGTGCATGCAGTTCCGAGGCTGAAACCAGTGAAAAACACGCGCAAAAAACCGAGCAGCCCGCCGCGGTGGAACTCGCCCAGGTGCAAAGCCTGAAACCCGCCAAACAAATCGCATTGCCGGGTGAGCTGAAAGCATGGAACAAAGTGAGCATTTACCCGAAAGTGAAAGGTTTTGTAAAAACAGTGAATGCAGACCGGGGAACGATGGTGAAAAAAGGGCAGATACTGGCTGTTCTCGAAGCGCCGGAAATACTCGCTGAGCTCAGTCAGGCCAAAGCGCAGGTGATCGCCGCGGAGGCAAACCTGCACGAAGTCACCACCAAATTTCGAACCAGCGCATTGACTTACAGCAGATTGGTAAGAACCAATAAAACCGAAGGCGCAGTATCGCTCAATGAACTGGACATTGCGAAAGCAAGGGTATTAACCGACAGCTCGGCCACCGCAGTAGCCAAAGGAAACGTACAAGCTGCGAAATCGTTTATGGAAACAAAAGCAGAGCTGGCCAGATACCTGACCGTCACAGCCCCATTCGACGGGATCGTGACCGAGCGGAATATCAGCCCAGGTGCATTGGTTGGGCCGGGTGAAAGTGCGGCAAAGCCTCTGTTCATGCTGGAAGACAATACGAAACTGCGTCTCACACTGGCTATTCCTGAAAACTTGTCGGGCGCAGTTCCTTCGAAAGGCGAAGTAAATTTCACAGTTTCGGCCAGTCCAGAGAAAAAGTACAAAGCAATTTATGCTAGAAGTTCAAGAACATTATCAGAAGAAAACCGCTCTATGATCACAGAATTTGACTTCAACAATAAATCAAATGAGCTCAAAGCCGGCATGTATGCACAGGTTTTGCTGAATACGGAAAGATCGTCCAATACCCTGTTTGTCCCCGTCACTTCGGTCGTAAATTCGAGCGAGCAGGTTTTTGTAATTCGGGATAAAAACAAAAAAGCGGAATGGGTACCAGTAAAAAGGGGGATTGTGGTAGATACGCTTGTAGAAGTCTTCGGCGACCTGCATGCCGGCGATCAGATTGTGAAAAAGGCATCGGAGGAGTATCGGAATGGGGAGAGTTTGTAAGGATTTTTGTGACCCTGAGCAACACTGTGTCACCCTGAGCGAAGTCGAAGGGACGTGCAGGACGCATCGTGCATGTTCCTTCGACTTCGCTCAGGGTGACAAAATAAAGAGATGCAATCTTGAATGATTTACATTAAAAGCAGTGAAGTACCTTTCAAACTTATCGTTTCATTAGCCCATTTAAACAAGAATAGCCGCCCAAATGAGCGGCTATTCTTGTTTAAAATTTAACCTGAATTACTTCCTGCTGTAAGTATCCAGCGTTGCCTGCGGGAAAGTTCTCAGAATATCGGTCATGGTGTTTTTTACCATGGTTTCGCGATCTTCTTTTTTGGTAGGGGCTTTTACTTTTCCGGATGCCCAGCCTTGCCAGATCATTTTGTCGCTGTTTTTCTGATAGATATTCAGGATAAAACGGCTTTCCTGATAGTTGTAGGTCGAAATGTTGTTGCCGCCACCGTACCACCACATATAAGGCGAGTACATATTATTCGAACGTACCTGCTGACGGTCCTTTACATCTGTCATGAAACGAACGATCAGCTCGGGACTTTGCTGGTCGTATTTGTAACCTTTCGCTTCCATTACTTCTTTTACTGCGTCACCGAGCCTTCTTCTGTTCAGTTCGCTGCCTAGCAAAGGGTCGCTTTCCATATTGTGCTCCGCCTCTACTTTGAAGGTTTTGAATTGCTTTAAATTGACCGACGAATCGTAATCGTAACTTACCTGAAGCGCCTGGCTGCAAGCCATGATCAGCACTCCCGCCACTACCGCCACACCGGCGGATTTCATCAACTTCACTATGTTTTTCATCTTTTGATTGAACGTTTAGTTTAACAATATATCTGACAGTTTCCGAGGGTAAAAGGTTTAAAATGGTCGGAAAACAATGTATAAACTCCTTTTTTATCAAATTGTTATGTCGCTTTATAAATTTCATTCTAGCAACAAAAAAGCGCCCGGGTTTTGCCGGACGCGATGCACTGGAGTATTCGGGGACCACAAGCTTTTAAATCAAACTAAACGGTTTTATAGTCGGGATGAATGTAGGGGGAACGATACTCGCGGGCCAATAATGCGGTCGCTTCTCGATCACCAACAATTTCGCGTTTTACAGGATCATAAACAAGCGACCTGCCGGTTTTCATTGACAGATTTGCTAGAATGCAACTTGCCGTGGAAATGTGACCTTCTTCAATATCCGCCACCGGCTTGCTACTCTGATCGATCGCACTCAGGAAATCGAGCATGTGCAGTCGGGTAGCAGGTGCAGCATTCAATTCAATTTTGTCCTCTTTCAAATCTTCGGGATACTTTTCTTTTTCGTAAACCACATCCTTATGGATCTTCTCGCCTTTACCTTGTGGAATGAAATCGTAAGCCATGGTACTCGCCCAAAGCGTGCCTTTTTCACCATATAAAGTAAATGACCACGGGTAATCGGGATTGTTTGGCGTGCCCCAGGTGCGGTGCTGCCACACACAATTCAGTTCATCGTATTCAAAAATAGCTGACTGTGTATCAGAGATATTGGACTTACCTTCTTTTTGAACATAAATACCTCCTGTAGAACTGATCTTTTTCGGCCAGCCGAGTTTCAGCATCCAGCGGACTGTATCAAACATATGCACGCACATATCTCCGGTAATCCCATTTCCATATTCCATAAATGTCCGCCACCAGCGAACGTGAGGTATTCCATCGTATGGTCTGAGGGGCGCGGGGCCGGTCCATTTTTCATAGTCCAGAAACGCGGGAACGGCCTCCACCGGCGGATTTCCATTGTTGCGCATATGAAAGTAACAGCACATTTCCACGTGGGAAATTTTACCAAGTAACCCGGCGTCTACGATATTTTTCTTTGCGTCAATTAAATGGGGGGTGCTTTTTCGCTGCGTTCCTACCTGTACCACTTTTTTATATTTGCGCGCAGCGGCCACCATCGCTTCGCCTTCGAGAACGTCCACACTGATCGGCTTTTGCACATAAACGTGCGCTCCGGCTTTCACGGCGTCGATCATTTGCAATGCATGCCAATGGTCGGGCGTACCGATCAGGACAATATCCATTTCATTTTCCGCCAGCATTTTCTGGTAATCGCCGTACAGCTTCGGCACCTTCTTCGATTTCTGCCGCTGACTTACCAACTTGCCAGCTTCATTCAGCTGGTTTTTATCCACATCACAAAGCGCAAGCACTTCTACCGGCGCCACCTGTATCAACCTGAACAAATCACTTTTCCCGTACCAGCCTGTACCGATCAGTCCCACGCGCAAAGTCTTTGCGGGATTGATCAGGTCCATTCCTCTTGCCCCAAAACTGGAAAGCGCCAGCGCCGCAGTCGCACCATGCAAAAAGCTGCGGCGGTTGATATTGAAATTGTTCATTCGTTGATTGATTGGTTTAATAAACAAAAAGCGCCCTGTTACGGACGCTATGAAAAGGCGGGATTGCCTTATGTTTTACTTTGTCATATCAAAACTTATGCGGCAACGTCGAATCGGATATCCATTTGCTCCAATAGTTCAAGCAATTGCTCTGTCAGCTGTTTTTTGAAATCTCTATATTGTTGAATAGCCAGATTATCAACACCTTCCTGCGATTCATGTCTTGCAATAGCAGCATTAGTCCTCGCTATTTTTTCCAAAGTCAGCTGAATTTCTTCCTGAATCTCCTCAAAAGGTTTCATGACATTGAAAGTTTAATTATTCCCTTTTTCAAATTTTGCCGGTTTCTCCCGAAAAAGGATTGCCAATCGATCTTATCAAAGTTAGTTAAAAAATATTTCGGGTGCTCCGGTGGATATGATTTTACGAAATAGATATCCAGGCTCTTCGATCTCTGCCTAAGCGTTGACAACAAAATCTCTTGGCGCTCATAATCAGCTGCTTCTATGAATATAACCACATCCATATCCTGAGGGTTTGGTTTCAATGTTATGAAGGATCCATCAATCCAAATCTCAGTCAGCGCCTCTAATTTTAATTGCTGTATCAGTTGTTTAAATTCAGCATAGATTTTTAATCGCTCCTGACTAGACAAAAAATACTGCTCAAAAGTCTGAATGTCTGTCTCGATTAATTCATAAGGCATTAAATGACCATATCGGTCAAATTCAAGTGTGTGCATTATTATTTAGTGAGCTAAATTAAAATACTACTTCAAAAACTCCCCCACATTCTCCTTCGTCACCAGCTGAAAAGGAATCAATACTTCCTTATCAAAAGCCTCCTTCTTCGCGGCTTTCACAGCTGTTTCAATCGCCTTGCTGCCTTGCTCTTTTGCGTTCTGGAATACCGTGGCGTCCAATGTGCCTTTTTTCACGGCTTGTAATGCGTCGGGAATTGCATCGACGCTTACTACGATCACTTTGTTTTTTAATCCGGCTGCTTCCAATGCTTTTACAGCGCCCATTCCCATTTCGTCATTGTGAGCGAAAATGGCATTAATCTTTGAGCCGTAGGATTGGATCCAGTTTTCAGTTAAAGACATTCCTTTTGCCCGATCCCATTCGCCGGTTTGCTCAGCTAGCAATTTCAAACCCGGATTTGCTTTTAGAATTTCCTTCGCGCCATTATCTCTTTTCAACTGCGCCGCCTGCCCCATGAAGCCGTGCATCATCAGAATATTTCCTTTTCCACCCAACTTATCAACCAGATACCGCATCGCAATCCGGGCAGATTCAGTATCATCCGAACCGACGAATGCAGTAGGTTTTGCAGAAGTTTCGGAGTTTACATTAATAATAGGAATATTCGCCGCCATCGCCAGTTTGACTGCCGGCGAGCTGGCTTCTACTTCACATGGATTCATAATAATTGCATCAACTCCCTGAGCAATAAAGCTTTCCACCTGCTCCACCTGCTTCAATGCAGAACGTTCCGCATCGACCGTGATCAGTTCCACGCCCAGTTCCTTCGCCTTCGCCTCCATTTCATCACTCACATTCACAATAAATTCATTCTGCATACTCAGCATAGTCGCGCCGATCACCAGCTGCTCGCCCGAAGATTCACCCGACTTCCCATCCTGAGATTGACCACACCCCACCAAAAGCGCCGCAGCGACAAGTGAAGCAAAAATTGCATTAAGTTTCATAGAGCTATCAAATTACGCCAGCCAAATATTATATCTAAAAAATAAAAAACCTTCCTCCATCCTCCCTTTCCCCCTTCCTCCCTTAAATCAATCCTTCTTCCCAAAACCATCCAAAACCACCGCTCCGATAATAATAACCCCCATCACCACCTGCTGATAATAAGAAGTTACATTCAACAAATCCAGACTATTGCTGATCACGCCGATCAACAATGCACCGATCAATGTGCCTGTCATAGTTCCCGTGCCTCCGGAAGTACTTGTACCGCCGATAATCGCCGCCGCAATTGCGTCCAGCTCAAAGCCAGCGCCCGCATTGGGTTGGCCGGTTGTGATTCTCGATGTAAGCAATATCCCACCCATTGCCGAAAGTATCCCGCAAATTGTATAAACCCACATCTTTACATTCCCAACACGAATACCCGACGCCCTCGCGGCAGGTTCATTTCCACCGACCGCATACATATATCTTCCCAAAACAGTCTTATTTAAAATCACCGCGCAGACGATAAATGCAAGAATTAAGATAATGATAGGAAACGGAATACCGAAAATATTTCCCCCGCCAATGAAATTGAATGTATCTGATAAATTGGAAATCGGTCTGCCTTTACTAATAATCAAAGCCAGTCCCCGGCCAATCGTCATCGTTCCCAGCGTAACAATAAAGGGCGGCACTTTGCTTTTGGTAATCACCAACCCATTAAATGCGCCAAACAGCAGACCGCTGCCGATTCCAGCAAGCAAAGGAACTGCCAATGGATAAGTATCTGGATGCGCAAAAGTGGCAGCAACCACGCCCGTCACCGCTACCATCGAGCCCAAAGAAAGATCGATTCCGCCGGTAATAATCACGAATGTAACTCCGAATGCCAGCAGCGCATTGATCGAAACCTGGGTGCCGATAATCAGTAAATTGGAAACCGTAAAAAATCGTGGTGTGCTGAAAGCCAGCACAATGCACAGCAAAAGGAAAGCCAGAAAAATGCCGTAGCGGCCAATATTTGTCAGACGGAAATTGGAATAGGAGTTCATGTTTTGGCAAGTTGGGAGGCTAATCGCTGTTAGCTTTTAGCTTTTAGCTGTTAGCTATTAGCTGTTGGGCGCTGCTTTCGACATTGCTGTCTGTAAGATTATAGTTAAAATTGTATTTCTATCAATGTTTAATAGCCAAAGCCAGAAATTACCAAAAAGCTAACAGCTAAAGGCCAGCAGCCGACTACGCCACCGCATACTTCATAATCAGCTCCTGCGTCGCTTCCTGCCTCGATAGCGTTGCAGTTTGTTTGCCCTTTGACAAGATAATAATCCGGTCGCACATACCCAGTATTTCGGGCAGTTCCGAAGAAATCAGGATGATCGCCATGCCGTTTTCAGCTAGGTTTCTGATCAATTTATATATTTCAAATTTGGCCCCTACATCCACTCCCCTAGTCGGCTCGTCCAGTATAATCAGTTGTGGAACAGCCAGTAGCACTTTTCCTATCACGACTTTCTGCTGATTTCCCCCGCTGAGATTCGTCACTTTCTGGTCCATGCCTGAGGTTTTGATTCGCAAGTCAGCAATCATTTGGGCAGTAGCAGTTTCTTCACTTTTTGTATTGATAAAAATGCCTTTCCGGTGGCGTTTCATGCTCGATAACGTTACATTATCTCTGACCGACATTTTCGGAATAAACCCCAGCCCCTTCCTATCCTCGCTCACATAGCCGATGCCATTTTTTAATGCTTTTAATGGAGAATTGATCTGCACGGTTTTACCCGATATCCGGATCATTCCCTCATCCAATTGATCCAAACCAAAAATCGCCCGTGCGATCTCCGTTCTTCCTGCGCCCATTAAGCCAGAAAACCCAACGATTTCACCCGCGTGAACCGCAAAGCTGATATTGGAGAACTTTCCCTTTTTCCCAAGATTTTCAACCGACAGGATTTCTTCTTTGATATCCTTGCTCCCTTCCGGAAACATCTGCCCTATTTCCCGCCCTACCATCATCGAAATCAGCGCATTCTGATCAAGCTCGTCAGCGCTTTTTGTTCCAATATATTTACCATCCCGCAAAACGGTGATCGTATCCGAAATCTGGAAAATCTCGTCCATTTTATGGGATATATAGATGATACTCACACCTTTGGCTTTCAGGTCGCGGATCATTTTGAATAGCATTTCCACCTCCTTATCCGAAATCGCAGAGGTTGGCTCGTCCATGATAATCACCTTCGCGTCATTGGAAATCGCCTTCGCAATCTCCACCATCTGCATTTGCGCGACACTCAGGTATTTCATTTTAGTTCTGGGAGAAATATCAACGCCCAGCTGTTTCAGGATCTGCTCTGATTTCTCGTTAATACCTGAATCATCGAGCCAGCCTGCGAATAGGCCTTTTTTCCCTGATACTGATTTTTCTCTTCCCAAAAAGATATTCTGCGCAACTGTCAGCTCGGGTACGATCAGGATTTCCTGATGAATCATAGAAATACCGTTTTTGAGCGTATCGCCGACATTGCTATCGTGCAGATTTTTACCCTCAAAAATGATCTCACCAGAATCCGGCGCGAGCAGGCCGATCAGGATCTTCATGAATGTAGACTTACCCGCACCATTTTCTCCCATCAATGCATGCACTTCCCCTTTCCGTAGATTAAAGCTGACATTTTCCAGCGCTTTAATCCCCGAAAATGATTTGGAAAGTTGATTGACAGTAAGAATATATTCCGGCATAAGCTATTTAAAGAAAGGCTTTAACCCCAACCTGAATACTCAGCAAGTGGTTAAAGCCCTTTTTATTTTTGGTCAAAAAACGGAGTTAACCTTCCCATTCCACGCCGGTATCCTTCCATGACTTGGAAGCCGCCGAGTCAAGTACCGCTTCGCACACTTTCTGTGTTTCATAAGCGTCCTTGAAAGTAGGCGAGCAAGGTTCGCCGGTTTGCAGACTTTCGAAGAAATCGGCAGCCTGGTGAATGAACGAATGCTCGTATCCAATGCTCGTTCCCGGGATCCACCAACGCTTCATATAAGGCTGGTCGCTGTCCGTAACCAGTATCGATCTCCAACCGCGCACGATCGATTCGTCGCTGTGATCGAAGTATTCCAAACGGTTCAGATCATGCAGATCCCAGCGGAT
Organism: Dyadobacter sp. CY343; assembly: GCF_021390335.1. Classification (GTDB taxonomy): domain Bacteria; phylum Bacteroidota; class Bacteroidia; order Cytophagales; family Spirosomataceae; genus Dyadobacter. Next base: position 1,001,263 of record NZ_JAJUXK010000004.1, read on the forward strand.
AGAGGCGTGCTCCCCGTTGATCTCAAATGTATAAAGTGCCTTGTGGCCACGCGCGTAACGTGTTGATTCGAAAAGACCTAGCGAACCATTTTCAAAATGGCAATGGAAAATACAGGCGTCGTCGATTCCTACTTTTTGTACTTCGCCGCTACCCGAATGCACACGTTCTTTGATGAAAGTTTCAGTAACCGCAGATACGTCTTTGATACCACCATTTATCCACATTGCAGTGTCAATACAATGCGCAAGCAAGTCGCCCGTTACACCGGAACCAGCTGCATCCAGATCCAAACGCCACGTCGCGGCGCCTCCCTGCGGCACGTCCGGACTGATTGTCCAGTCTTGCAGGAAGTTGGCGCGGTAATGGAAAATACGCCCCAGCTTACCGGAATCAACGATTTGTTTGGCCAAAGTAACCGCCGGTACCCGGCGATAATTGTACCAAACTGTGTTTTTCACCCCCGCTTTTTCAATAGCCTCCACCATTTGCTTGGCCTCGTCCAATGTTCTTGCAAGTGGTTTTTCACAAAGGATCATTTTACCAGCAGCGGCAGCAGCCAATGCGATCTCTGCGTGGGTATCGTTGGGTGTACAGATATCAACCGCGTCAATATCGTCACGCTCGATGATCCTTCTCCAATCGGTTTCGTAAGAAGCGTAGCCCCACTGTTCGGCAAAGGCTTTTACTTTTTCTTCGTTGCGCGAACAAACCGCTTGTAAAACAGGGCGGTATTCAAGTTCAGGGAAAAAATCCCCAATCCTTTTATATCCATTGGAATGCGTACGCCCCATCAGCCCGCTTCCAATCAATGCTACTCTTATCTCTTTTTTAGCCATGATTTTATCTATCTTATTCCGTCGGCTGAAGCCGGCGGCAAGTGATTTTTTTGTTGTTTCGAGTCCGTCGCTATTGATTTTTGATATTCCAAAATCAATAGCCGTCGACTTCAGTCGACGGAAATGAAATGAAAGGAAAGCACAATGCTGCGATAAGGATTAATCCTCCTGGTACCAGCCGTGCGCTTTTCTCACGTTGATCAATGCAGCTAGGATATCATTCCATGTTTGCTGATTGGTCATTACTTCGTTCGGGAACATACAACCGTCCCAGCAGATATGACGGAATGCTTTGGTTACTTCGCCATTTTCATCCCGCATCCAGAAACCTGCATCGCGAACGATGTCCAGCTTGCCATTTGGGTCCGTAGCCAGACAGTGGCGGCCGGTTTTATCATGAGAACCTGTTCCATGCACAGTTCCATCGTTTTGCGCCACGTGGAAATCGAAGGTATACGGACGAAGTGCCGCGGTCATTTTTTTCAAACCCTCTTCCTGTGCAGCGCGGTCTCCCCATTTGAAATCTTCCGGCAGGATACGATCTTCGGATGCGTTATAACCCAACAAATACAAGAAAGTATGTGACATATCGGCCTGGAATCCCATATTCGGACGGTCAACAGCTTTCAATGTTTCCAGCATGGTTTTCCAGCTGTGCATTCCACCCCAGCAGATCTCACCTTCCGCAGCCAGTTTTTCACCAAAATCAGCAGCTATATCGCAGGCTTTGCGCCAGGTTTCAGCAATTTGTTTAGTGTTTCCGGCAGGATCAGCAGCCCAAGCTTCCGGCGAGCAAGCAGAATCCACGCGGATCACGCCGCCTTTGCGAACGCCCAGGTCACGCAGTTTTTTACCGAATTCACAAGCTATGCGCACCTGATTAACAAATTCATCGCGCGCCTCCTGGGTACCCATCGCTGAGCCGGCCCATACATTCGCAACCAGACTGCCTACTTCCAGTCCAAGTGCATTCAGTTTGGCAGCAAGCCGCGCTGGTCCGTCCTCGGTATTCATATAAATACCCACGTGCGGATCGAAAAGGCCAATATCAATACCATCGAATTTAATACCGTCTACCTCAGCGGCAGCGGTATGTTCCAGCATGGTATCAAATGAAATAATAGGTTCAGAATCAGAACCTTTTCCAACAATCCCAGGCCAGGTGGCATTGTGGAGTTTGGGATAATTATTTTCAGGCATGGTTTAAGAATTATTTGTTTAAAAAGTTCATGCTCCTGAGGAGCATCCTGTTTATGGCAATTGGACACCGCCAGTTGCGGGCTCCTGAGGTGCCTCCTTTATCAGGCGACTCCTCAGGAGTCTTGCATTATCATGTATTGTTTTCCTAGAAACAGGGAACCCCGCTGGGGTTTTTACAATACCAGATCCGGGTTTCCCGGACCGAAGTGCTTCAATATCACGATCGGGTCGGTTTTGGATGGGTTACTAATCACAACACCTTCTGTTGCCGCTTTCTCGCTTACAAAAAACTCATCATTCGTCAATTGTCCATAGCGGATCAATGCAGGCGTTTCGATATCCCACTCGCCGAATTTGCCGTGTCCTTGCATCACGATCATTCCGTATGCAGCAGCATCCGTAATAGTTACAGTCCGTCCGGGTAACACGGTTAACTCCTTGGCACTATAAGCTTCGTTTTTGTAGCAAATCCAGTTTTCAGAATATCCTTCCTGCTCCATCTCAGCGACGTCTTTAACAGGTTTTGGACGCATGAAGTGCTTTTCCATCAAATTTGGATTTACATTCAAATCCCAATCGATCACCTCCATCAACAGGTCATAGTCTCCAATTCTATCTTTCGGAGTACCCTTCCAAAGCAATTCTTCCGGAATAACCGCCTCGTTGACAAGAGATTGATACATAGCAAAAATATCCGAAGCTTTTTGAGGCTCATAAGTACATAAGCTGCCCGGCGCATGTAGCATCCCCGGAGGCACATCCCACCCTGTCCCGGGTTCCAGACGAAATGCCTGAGAGTAGTTGGTGATCTTGTTGTCGCCCTTGGTAAAGTTCATCAGACACTCCTTGATCTGCTCTTTGGTCGTACCGGGCGCAATACCGATGAATGTATATGGGAAATCGCCGCCGTGGTTGTTGAGTTGAGGTGGGAAATAGTAGGCTTCCGGCTTTCCATTTTGGCCCACCATCGCAGCGTGCTCATCTCTGTGGTGAATATGGTGCGGAAGCGGGCCCATGTTGTCGAAAAACTTGGAGTACATCGGCCAGCTTTTGTATTGATCCCAAAGTCTGTCACCTAAAATTTCACCTTTCAGTTCATCTACTGCGTCCCGCAATGTCACTTTCTGGACTCCTGACTCATCTTCAAAAACAATTTGGCTCAAACCTTCATTTTCACCCGTCAGCGGCCCGTTTTCAGCCGGAGTAGTGGAAGACAGCCATCGTTCGTCGATTCCTCCTCTTTCTCCACCCAATACATAATAATCATCCGGGTGTAATTTGATCCTGCGGCCGGGAACGCAAAACGAGCGCGGCACCCACGTCGGGGCCAGACGCACTATTCCTTTTCCCTGCTCTAATGCCTTTGCAGCTATACTTGAAAGTCCCATTGTATTGTATTAAAAAGTTGGTTTTAGGTACAGATATCACAGCGCTATGCGCCTCAGATATTACAGCGTTCTGCTCTTTACAGATATTATAGCGCAGAGCGCTTTTTTACGATATATTCACTTGCAGGACGAACTCGTCTATCGCTTCTTTCTCCGTCAGCACGTTCAGTTCTAGTTCGTATGTTTTTGTCTCTTCAGGCCCGATAAAAATCAGAGTCCCGTCTTCCCGCGCTTTTGCCTGTCCGGAAAGCGGGTGCGTACTTGGTTCCAGGCCGGTAACGTATTCACCTTTGCCCCAATGCTGCCAGTTCGCCATCCACGGTAACTGTTCTTTTTTCCATTTCAGTGAGACAGCCAGGCCTAGCTTTTCATTATATAATCCGCAAATGCTATCTCCGAAAATATCAGCTTCCACATCTACCAGTACCACTTCTTCGCCGCTACCCAAATGATCTTCCAGCGGCGCGGGGCATTTTTTGAATGCATTACCTTCCTTAAATATCTTCGCATTTTCCTCCCCGTGACGCGGGTGCCACTTTCCATTCCAGAGAATGTCCGTCCCTTCGTCGGCCAGCGGCCAGCCGAAGTTGAAATGGTATAGCAACATGTGCGGCGCAGGTGTGTTGGCGCGGTTTGTCACTTCATCTTTAATGCGGATTTCTGGCTTGCCTAATGTGGCTGATATTGTTCTTCTCAGTTCGAAATTGGGTCCAAATGGCTTGGTTTCGCGGATAATGCCTGTAATGCTCATTTCCAGATCGCCTTTCCGCAGGTCGGGCTGCTTGATGGAAACAATCTCTGCGGGTGAATTGCCGATCAGTCCGTGCAAACCGCGGTCGCCATGTTCGTCAGACTCCGGCCCGCCGGCGTGCGAAAGCCCGCAGGTAGTGAGCAAGCCGCCTCCGAAAGTGCGGAGCCAGTCAATTCCTTTATCCGAAAAAGGTTGCGGGTAAGTAATGCCGCCGTGACTCAGCCACGCCAGACTATGCTGATTGTAAAAAGCTTCCGCAATATCCATCGCGCGATCCAGCACGATCTTGTACCGTAAACCTGCGCCGGTATTCAGCCAGGCGATCCGGGTACCTCTTCCGGCTCCATTGTCAAGTACGGAAGTTTCGATCCCGCCGACCTGCAAGTGATTGGATACTTTGTTAGTCCAATCTTTGTTTATTGAATCGGCACTTTCCATTGTTACTGTTTTGCTATTTTTTATAATTTTAAAAGCGATCGAAGCCCGCTATTTAACCTTTTTCAAAAGCTTTTCTCACCTCCCACTTGTCGCTCTTAGCAAATCTTTGTCACCCTGGCCACCTTCTCTTTTTCACCCTAACCGCCTTCTCTTTGTCACCCTGAGCGCAGTCGAAGGGCATGCGAGGAGCCACTATGCACCTCCCTTCGACTGCGCTCAGGGTGACAAAATGTAATTTTACGACTGTAACTTAAAATACCTTTTTCAACCAGCTTCTTACCCTAATGTTAAAATCCTCCGTACTCTCGAAATGAAATGCATGCCCTAGTTTTTCATATAAAAAAAGCTCAGCTCCCGGAATACCGTCGGCCACTTCTTCCGCCATCCAAACCGGGGTAAAAATGTCTTCCTTACCTCCTATCACCAGCGTCGGTTTGTTTATTTGGTTTAAATGCGGCAATGCATTGTGATTGATACAAGCGGCAGCCTGACCTTCCAATCCGTGAAGCGGCTGCGGGAATGCACCAAATGCATCCTGCTGTCGGCCCTGCGCCAGATCTGCGTGCTTTTCAGCATTGTCCCACGACGATTTCGAGAAGATCAGCAATTGAATGTACAGACTAAATTCCTCCGGCCTGAACCGCGCTTTGGCATTCATAATATGCTGGAACAATCCCTTCGCATAATTGTCGCAACGTGCCCAGGGACACATTAATACGAGCGATTTTACTTTTTGAGGATGCCTTATCGCCATCTGCTGTGCGATGGTACTGCCCATGGAGCAGCCTATTACATGCACATTTTCCAACCCCAGTGAATCCAGCAGCCCCGCATAATCATCTGCCATTTGCTCGGAAGAATAGGGTCCTGCCGGTTTATCACTCAACCCAACACCCCTGTTATCTCCGATAATACACCTGAAATGATGCTTCCAGTCCGCCACATGCACATTCCACACCGATCCCGGCGCAGTGATGCCCATAATCAGCAGAAGCGGCTCGCCGGAACCTCGTTCTTCGTAATAGAAATTAATTCCGTTGGTTTTGATAGTGGGCATTTTTTGTGATATACTTTTAGCTAATGGCTATTGGCTTTTAGCCGTTAGCTTTTAGGTACTATTTAGGTAAAACAGGTTTGGAAAAAGCCAATTGCTAACAGCTGATAGCTAACAGCTAACAGCCATTTCTCACCTCAACCCCGGCACTAGCGTCTCCTGTATCCACCTTCCGTCGTGCAATGTCACATAATCGGGATCTTCCAGCGCTTCCGCGCCTTCATCTTCACAAATGATCCAGCCTTTGTAGTTGATATCTTTCAGCCATTGCGTAACTCCCGAAAGGTCTACTTTACCATTGCCCATTAAAGCAAATTCCGGCGCGCCGTCCCAATCCTTATAATGCACGTGATTGATCAGCGACTGGTATTCTTTCATTTTCGCGAGCGGGTCCATGCCGCCGTTGATAATGTGGCCCACATCGGGCGTCCAGCCGGTTACTGAAATATCCAGCGATTCCAGCACGGTTTTGTAATCTTCTTCTGTGCGGATAATCGAGGTATGCGGGGAGTTCGGGTGAAAGCTGCAAGGCACCCCTTTGTCCGCCGCTCTGCGGGAAACAGTATTGACGATATTAACAAGACTAGCCTGACGCTCAGCGAGATTATGCCTGCCAGTCGGGATTTGTACGGTATTTAAAATAGCGCCTGGAAAACGCTGCAATACACGGATCGCGTGGTCGGCAACTTCGCGCTCGTGCTCGGTTTCTTCGGTGCTGTTCCACTCTAATGCCAATGCCAATGCAGCCAGCTCAATTCCCTGTTCTTTCAGTTTTGCTTCCAAAAGATCCGGATCGATAAGCTCGCCCATCCAGGTAAATATGGGTTGAATACCACTGAAACCCGCTTTTGCAATTACCTCGATCATGTGCCCAAGCCGGCCTTCATGCGTTTTGCCGCTGCCACTCATAAACCAGGTATATACCTCAGAGCCAAAGCGAAATGGAAGTTGTACTGACATTATTTTTGAATATTGTTGATCAAAAACTATAACTTATTTCTTCTTCTTCTTCACGATCTCACCCGGCATGATCAGCGACTCGAAGCCAGCCAGGTCGGCCGGTTTGACATTCGCTTTGTAGCCACTGAAATTGAAAGTAGTAGGCTTGTAAGGTCCGGCAAATGCGATATCATTTTTAGCATTGATCGCCTTTTCCATTCCCAGTCCCCAGAACATCGCATTGATCGCCATTCTACGGAAACCATCGTTTAGTATGTCCTCGGAAGCGCCGTGAGTAGTGGTGAAAGATCTCCCCTTCATTCCTCCCGGAACCTGATATTCCTTCACCCAGGCCACCGGCAAAAGTTCTTTGGAAGGATCAGGCGCAGAAGTTGCGGTCATTCCGTTCAAAACCTGGCCGCGCGCGAGTACCATACCCTTCGGCTCAGCCGTGTAGCCGCCCGATTGTACCCACATATCTTTCACGCCGGTCATAATGGGATGCGAAGCCTGTGCTTTTTCAATGATGATCTTCGAAGATTGCTTGTGATTGGTACCATAATGCGAAACCCACGTTTCGCCCAGTACTACCTCGCCAAAACCGTCTTTCCAGTCGGTTTTGGCACCGTTGTAATCCCAACTATAATGCTCCCACTTAGGATCATTTTTGATTTCAAATGCGTGTGTAGAAGTCCGAAAGGCCACGATCGGGCCGCCGCGTTTAATATAGTTATCAATATGCTGCATTTCTTTATCCTCAAAATGAGCAAAGCGCATGAACATGACCAGCAGATCAGCCTTATCTAAAACCTCCAATCCTTTCACATTTGAACCGCCGGGCAGGATATTTCCTGCTTCATCCAGCGCCCATATCACCGTGCAGGTAAAACCATACCGTTTCGCGAGGATACGCGCAAATGCAGGAAGCGATTCTTCCCCGCGGTATTCATGGTCAGTAGCGATAAAAACGATATTTTTTCCCACACCCGGACCTTTCTCCCCTTTATATACGACCTTGTATTTTCCAGCTTCGTCCTGCCCAAAAATGGGAGAGGTCAGTAGTAAGAATAGCAGGATGTATTTTAGCATAGTTTGTGGTTGGGCTTTTAGCTTTTAGCTATTAGCTGTTAGTTTTGGGGTCGAATTGAATTACAAGCATGTCAGAATATTAAGAAAAGCTAATGCCTAACACCTAATAGCTAGTAGCCAACCCGTGCTTTAAACTCATTTCCCGAATAAATTGGTAGCCGTTTTCCGCAATATCCCAGGGCTCATTAAATTCTCTCCAAACCCCGATTGCATTCGCAAATCCCGGATCGTTTCTTGAAAAAGCTTCTATCGTAAGCCAGCCCTGGTAATTGATTGCGGCTAATCCGGCAAATGCATCGTCCCACAAAACCTGGCCGCTGCCAGGCGTGCCGCGGTCGTTTTCGCTGATATGCACGTGCGCCAGTACCGGCGCGATCGTTTGCAGCGCAGTACCGTAATTTTTTTCTTCAATATTGGAATGGTGCGTATCGAACATCGCCCGCACATTCGGGTGGTTTGCGGCTTTCACGAGCTTGTGAAGCTGCTCCATTGTATTGCACAGGTAGCATTCGAAGCGATTCAATGCTTCCAATGCGAAAGTGATATTGGCTTGCGCAGCATATTCGGCAGCTGCATTTAATACCTCGCCGGCCAGTGCATATTCCTGATCTTCGGCGGGCCGGTTTACGAATACCGTATGCGCCGAGTGAAAAGGTCCGCAAATGATCCTGGAATTCAATGCGTGCGCGCGGTCAACAGCCAGTTTGATCTTATCCAGTGCTTTCTGCCGGATTTCAACGGATTCGCTGACCGGATTTTCGTCCGCTCCCAAAGTCATCACAGCCGTAGTTTCAAGCCCCAGATCACGGGTGTAATCTCCCATTCGCTGGTAACCCGCAATTTCCTGCGGCCCGAGATAAAACTCTACGCCATCATAGCCAATACCCTTTAATCTATCAATAACCGGAAACAGATCATCCGAAACCGCAGCCGTCCAGGCAAGTACATTAAATCCTATTTTGTTCATTGGTAATTTGCTTTGGGCTGTTAGCGATTAGCTGTTAGCTGTTAGCTGTTGGCTGTTGGCTGTTAGCTATTGACTGTTAGCTTTTAACTTTATGCTTGATTTGAGATATAGCTGTTAGCTATCAATTATACGCCTAAAATAGATTCACTTCCTCCTTTCCTCCCTTTCCTCCTTCCTCCCAAAAGCTAAAAGCTAACGGCTAATAGCTACTGCTTAATCCTCAAATCCTTGAACTCAACCTTCATCGGCGGACCTACGTGCACCTGCATACCCAGATAGCCCTTTTTGCGACCATTGTAGGTATCATTGTCAGTCACCTCGCTCATCAGCACACCGTTGATATAATGTTGCAAACGGTTGCCTTTGACCACCAGGTGAAATGTATTCCAGTCGTCGGTTTTAATCAATGTTTTGAGGGAATCGGAAGAGCCGAGTGAGCCGGTTACTTCGAAGCCTTTCCAGGCATTGGCTTTGATGTTGCCGCGAACACCTTCGGGCGTTTTATCACCTGTGTATTCGTTGATCACCGTTTTTTGTCCACGGTAGGCCAGTGTCGTGCGGCGGCGCTCTTCGTAATTCTGACCGGTATATGTATTTTTTCCGTCAATATCTGCCTGATAACCTCTTAGCGCATTCGGGACATCCTCCACTTTTTCGCTCCGGTACTGAATGCCCGAATTACCACTTGGCTGGATTTTAAACGAACCTTTGAATTCAAAATCCGCTGGTTGGCCGCCTTGCCACACGATGAAGGAATTGTTCTTTAAAAGGGTTTCAGGGGTAATTTCACCTACAAGACTTCCATTTTCCACACGCCAGTACTTTGCATCATATTCCCAGCCTTTCAGGGATTTTCCGTCAAAAATGGAGACGAATCCTTTTTCCTTTTTTTGAGCTATTGTAGTAGCCTGGCTTGCGATCGTCAGCAGAGCAGCCAGCATGAAGCCGACTTTGATAAATCTGAAATTCATTTGAATGAGCTTTATAGGTTTAGTGACTTCTGTAATCGCTGTTTCCCTTACAAGAGGGTTTTTTCAAAAGTTAATACTCTTAAAAAAGCAGAAAATTATATCCAAAAATTCCTAAAATTATCTATGCGACTATCCTGTACTGACCTGCTTACACGAATACAAGCGGACCGAAAGGGCACAAAAAAACGGGAAGACCTAAGTCCTCCCGTCGTCTCAACAACCACTCACACAACCAACTTCACAACTTAATCAAGGCATTAATACTTTGTCGATCACGTGGATCACACCATTTGACTGAAATACGTCAGCGGTAGTAACTTTCGCCATATTGCCCTTCGTGTCCGTCACAATTACATCTTTTCCTTTCATTGAGAAAGTCAGTTCAGCGCCTTGTGCAGTTTTGGCCATTGCCTTGCCGCCACCGTCTTTGATCATTTTCATAACAGACTTGGAATCCACTACACCCGGAACTACGTGGTACGTAAGTACCGAGGTAAGTGTCGCTTTGTTTTCCGGTTTCAAAAGATTTTCAACCGTACCAGCAGGCAGTGCTTCGAATGCAGCATTTACCGGAGCAAATACTGTAAATGGTCCTGTTGCTGAAAGTGTTTCTACCAGATCGGCCGCTTTTACAGCTGCTACAAGCGTAGTATGATCTTTCGAGTTCACTGCATTTTCAATGATGTTTTTAGAAGGATACATTTCTGCTCCACCCACCATCACAGTTTTTTCTTTTTGTGCAAAAGCGCTGACAGTGGTAAATAGTGCTGCTACCAGTAAGCCTGTAAACTTTGTTGACATTTTCATAATAAAAAATCTAGTTTGGTTGATTTCCTTTATGTACGCCAACAAGTGTCCGATAGATCGAAGGTTAATAATAATAACTAATATACTTTTGTAACAGAACGGTTACTTAAAATTTCAGGGTAGCGGATCGCCGGGTGTCTTAACGGCAGGATCGTAAATAGCAACGCCCACTCTCGAATCTGCACAACCGTAATAGAGCAGCCATTTTTTCTTGTGGTACACCATTCCTTCAATGAAAACGGTCCCTGCTATATACTGGCCGCTTTTTTCAAACGGTTCCATGGGGCGGAAAAATGGTTTGTCCAATCTGGCCAACACTTTTGAAGGATCGTTTTTATCAAATAATACCTGGCCCGCGCAGTAGCTGTTGGGTGTAAATTGCTTGTCGCCGTCTTCGCCTTTGTCATTTTTTCCATTATATAACAAGACAATACCTTTATCTGTCAAAATCGCCGGCGGGCCGCATTCCGTCAGGTTACTGTCAAAAAATCCTTTCCGCGGCGAGATCAGGTTGACCAGATTCTGATTGCTGTCCACCACCGGCTCCCAGTTGATCAGGTCCGTCGAAGTAGCGACATTCACATTAGCTTCACCAAAGTACAGCCAGTATTTTCCATTAATCTTTGCAATTACCTGCTTGTCGCCCACCAGCTTCGTCACGATCGAGCCAGATTTGGTCCAGATCTCATTAAATTTTCCATTGAAGGCTTTCTTGAATACCGGCCCGTGTTTCTCCCATTTCAGGAGATCACGGGAAGTAGCGACGCCGATCCGCGCCTTATCCTGGTTCCATTGTGTGTAAAATATCACGTACAAACCATCCTCGGTCACTGCCACGCGGGGATCTTCACAGCCGCCTGGCCATTCTACCGCTTTCTGGCTGTCCTCGCCCGGAAACAGTACCGGTTCTTTTTTTCGTTTGAAACTGATACCGTCTTCACTTTCTGCATATCCGATCCGAGAAGTCCGTTTTCCAATTGCTTTTCCAGCTTTGTCCTCAGCCCGGTACAGCACCACGATCTTTCCGTCTTTGATCGTCGCCGCCGGGTTGAATGTATCATTCGATTCCCAGTCGATCTGCTTTTTGTTCATCGGACAGAAAAATGTGGAGGTACTGTCGGGGGAAATGACCGGATTTACGCCAGCCGGGCGTTTAAATCCGCCAAAAGTCCAGTCCGGCAGTTTGTTTTCAGTTTGCGCAAAAGCCTGTCCGACAAACAGCAGTACGCATAGAAATAGTCCGGTAATCGATTTTTTCATAGGTATAAATGTTAAAAATCCGGTCTGAAATATTCAAACCGGATTTTCTATTTCAAAGAAAAACTAAGATTATTTGTTTGCAACCAGATTCACGTCCAATGTAAAATCGTTGTCGATCGCCTTATCTCCGAGGTTTTCGAAGAAGTTGGACGAGCGGAATTTGATATCATACTTGGTGCGGTCGATCTTCACTTTCGCATTCGCAGTTACTTTCTGCGCGTCCGTTTTTACAGTTGCAGGAAATTTCACTTCCTCTGTAATGCCTTTGATCGTCAGCTTTCCGGCTACATCGTAGTTATTACCGCCTTTTGGAGTAACAGAAGAGATCACAAGTTTCGCCTGCGGATGTTTTTCAACTGAGAAAAAATCATCGCTTTTCAAGTGACCTGTCAGCTTACCGTTCATTTCTTTATCGGTAATGTCCGTTACGACCAGATTTTTCAGGTCTGCTACAAAATTACCGCCTTTCAGTTTGTCGCCGTCTACGATCAGGCTGCCACTTTCCAGCGGTACGGTACCTGCGTGCGTGCCGGTTACTTTTTTAGCGCCCCAGGTCACGCTGCTGCTTTTAGTGTCCACTTTCAAAGTTTTGTCTGCGGCCTTCGTTTTGCCAGGCCCGTCGGCAATCGCTGCTACGTTGAACATCAAGCCAGCCATTGCAAAAAGAAACATTTTTTTCATTGCTCCATCGGTTTAAGTGTAGAAAGATTTTTTTGTAATATAAAAAGATATAGTGAAAATACGCAGGGCTTACCTGCAATTCCGTTACGGTAACTTTTCCTGTCCGGTTGCGTGGGACAGTAATATACGTTGTCCCGCCAGCTGTTGCAATATTTCCTTCCCTTCCGCCCAGTCGCCCAACCCAGAAACTGCATTGATATGCCCTTTTTTACCCAAATTAATAAATTCACTGCCCCAGCTGTCCGCGAAATGCTGCGAGCGCGCAATCGTCGCGTACATATCATTCGTGCTGGCGACCACAATGCTCGGGAAACGCAGCTTAACCGTTGGGATCGGTGTGAAACCGACTACGAAATTCAACCTTTTGGATAAATCGGCATCGGCAGGCGCTACTAATAATGCGCCCTTGATTTTGTCAGAAGAATGCTCCTGGGCCCAATGCGCAACGGTAATGCAGCCAAGGCTGTGCGCTACCAGAATCGTCGGCCCGGTCAGTTCGCGGATCTGCTTTTGCAGCTGCGCGACCCAGTCTGTTTTCACCGGCCAGTCCCAGTTTTCCTGCATTACCCGACTAAAAAGTGCCGGATACTGCTGTTCCCAGATCGTTTGCCAATGTTGCGGTCCTGAGCTTGCCAGGCCAGGTATATTCATGAAGTGCATTTGGATCGTATTTATTCCTACAATTTTTTATTCATCACACAACGGAAACCCAGGTTATTGCTGCCGCTGGTTACCTCGCCTTTTCCCCGGCTGCCGGCTTTGTAACGAATGCAATAATCGTCGCTGCACAGGAACGAGCCACCCCGCTGTACACGTTTCACCGCGCCCGGCTCGTCAGGATCGAAACTATCATTCGGGCCTTTTGGGTTGACTTTCGCGCTGGTTTGGTAATAGTCCGGGCGGTAAAGATCTTCACACCATTCCCACACATTTCCGTCCATATCGAATAAACCGTAACCATTTGCCGGAAAAGTCTGCACGGGCGCCGCGGCCAAGAATCCATCCTCCTGCGTGTTTTTATCTGGAAAACTTCCCTGGTAAATATTGGCTACCCACTTGTTGCCGGGTTTCAGCTCGTCGCCCCAGTAATAGGTATGATTCCCTTTTCCGCCCTGCGCCGCATATTCCCATTCCGCTTCGGTTGGCAGGCGTTTTCCGGCCCATTTTGCATAAGCGGCCGCATCTTCGTAGGAAACGTGGGTAACCGGAAAATTCTCCCGCCCCTTGATCGAGCTTTGCGGCCCTTCTGGATGTGCCCAGCTTGCTCCGGGCACGTAATTCCACCATTGGAGCGGATTGTCCAGACTTACTTTCGAGGCGGTAGGTGTAAAAACGGCCGAGCCGGGAACGAGTTTGTCGGCTGGCACGCCCGGATAATCTGCGGGATTCAACGGGCGCTCGGCTACGGTTTTGTAATTGGTAGCCTTCACAAATGCGGCATATTCTGCATTGGTAACTTCATGCGCATCCATATAAAAACCGTCGACGGTCACTTCATGCATCGGGCGGGAGTCGGGAAATTCATCGGCGCCCATCAGAAACTTTCCGCCGCCGATCCACACCATTCCGGCAGTATCGCCCGCGCCAGCCGTGATCTGTACTGCATTTGCAATAGCCGCCGCCCGTGAAGGGATTCCCTCTGAAATGCACATGGCCAGGCTGTCCGCTTTTCGCTCTTCCGCAGTTTGCTTGTTTCCACAACCCAGTGCAAATACTGCCAGAGCCGCTGTCAATGCATATTTTACCGGAAGTTCACTTTTTAAAAATCTCATATTTAACCAAAAACTAATCACTAAAACGGTATCTGTATCTTGAAAATATCCTTCAAAGCCTGACGAGCAGCGTGGTAGCCGCACATGCCGTGTACACCGCCGCCCGGAGGTGTAGAGGACGAACATATATATATGTTGGAAGCCGAAGTGCGGTACGGTGAGACGCTCAGTACCGGTCGCGAATACAGCTGAAATATATCCTGTACGCCGCCATTGATATCGCCCCCAATGTAATTTGGATTGTAAGCTTCGATCTGTGACGGCCCCATTACGTGTTTTTCTTTAATCAAATCTTTAAAACCGGGCGCAACCAGCTCAATCTGATTTTCAATAGCTGCGGTCATATCGCGGGTAGAGCCGTTTGGGATGTGGCAATAAGCCCAGGCGGTGTGCTTGCCTTCCGGAGCGCGCGTAGGGTCGAACGCACTTTGCTTAGCCAGCAGAATGAACGGTTTGTCAGACTCAATATTTTTCGAAATGCCGCCTTCGTATCGCGCAATATCCTCAAATGTATTACCCAAATGTACCGTCCCTGCTCCTTTGCAAACCTCGGAAGTAAACGGTATCTGCCCGTCTAATGCCCAGTCCACTTTGAAAACGCCGGATCCGTAACGATAGTTGTTGAGGCGACCGCGGTAGGAGGTGCTCAGTTCGTCTGCCGCAATGCGGGCGAGCTGCTTTGGCGTCACATCCATTAATATCACTTTTGATGGAGGAAGCTCTTTTAAATTATTGACCAGAAACCCTGTTCGTATTTCTCCACCGAGCGAAATAAAATAATCGGAAAGCGCATTGGCGAGCGACTGACTTCCCCCCTTCGGGACCGGCCAGCCGTGTAAATGCGCAGCGGCAGCCAGCATAATACCAAATGCCGAAGTAGCCACATTTTCAAGCGGTTGAATCGAGTGCGCCGCCATTCCCGCCCACAATCCCCGCGCCTCTTTGGTTTTGAACCGATTCACAGACCAGGTAGCAGGAGGCAATGCTTTTAATCCAAACTTAGCCAATGCAACAGGATGTTCGGGAAAAGTAAAAGGCCCCAGCAAACCTGGTAAAAGCCTGGGCATATCTTCCAGAAGCGGGCCCATAAAGTCAAGATAAGCCTGCTCGTCCGTACCCAGACCGCGGGCGGTTTTTTCGAGTGACTGGTGCAATAATGCAGCCGATCCGTCGTCGAATGCGTGCGCTGCTGCGTAAGTTGGCTGGATAAATTCCACTCCGAAATCCTGCAAAGGAACACTCTTAAAAAACGGAGACATCAATGCCATCGGGTGGATCGCCGAGCAAACGTCGTGGAGATACCCGGGCAGTGTCAGCTCCGCCGACCGCATTCCGCCTCCGACCGAGTCTTTCCCCTCCACGATCAGAACCGAAAGGCCCTGACGCTGTAAAGTAATACCCGCAGCCAGCCCATTCGGGCCGGCGCCAACTACAATCGCGTCATATCGGTTTCGCTCCATGTTAAATTATTTTTTGGCCGAAGCCAGGATTTTCAGCGCTTCTTCATCCTTGTATTCATTCATCAGCACTTTCAGTTTTGCCTTCAAATCTGCTGAAATCGCTTCTGCTCCCTTGGTACCATATATATTGTTGACTTCGGTAGGATCCTTTTGCAAGTCGAAAAGCTCCCAGGAATCGGCTCCTCCGTAAAAATAGGCCAGCTTATAGCGGCTCGTGCGCAGCCCGAAGTGTGGATAAACATGGTGCGGCTCCGGAAATTCATAATAGTGATAATAGGCTTCTTTCCGCCACGGTACCTGCGCTGTGCGCGTTTCCTTCAACAGGGGCAGGAAGGATTTCCCCTGCATATCTGCCGGTATTTTCGCACCAGCGATATGAAGCACCGTAGGCGCCCAGTCTATATTCATTGTCATGTCTTCCGTTCTCGTTCCCGGCTTGATCACACCCGGGTACCGAATCACAAAAGGCGTTTTCAGCGATTCTTCGTAAATAAAGCGCTTGTCAAACCAGCCGTGCTCGCCCAGATAGAAACCCTGGTCGGATGCGTAAATAACTACTGTATTTTTAGCCAAACCACTTTTATCCAGATAGTCCAGCAGGGTACCGATATTCCTGTCGAGCGACTTGGCCACTGCGTAATAATCTTTCAGGTAACGCTGGTATTTCCACTCGGTCAGTGCTTTTCCCGTCAATTTTTTTTCATGAAACTCCTTCGTGATCTTGTCGTAATATGCCTTGAATACCTTTTTTTGTTCTGGATTAAAACGTTTGTAAGTCCAGTCTTTTTCATAATCCACATCTATTTTCAGATCCTGTTTAAGGCGCATCGTCTTTTCAATGGACATATCCTGGTTCAATGCAGCTGCTCTTCCTTTATATTCATCGTAAAAATTGGCGGGGACAGGAAAATCAATTTTATCGTAAGCACCCAGGTCCTGCAAGTCGGGAAGCCACTCGCGGTGGGTAGCTTTATGCCCAACGATCAGGAAAAACGGTTTCGAATTATCCCGTTTATCAAGCCACTCGGTCGAGAGCTGCGTGATCACATTGGACACATAGCCGGTGTATTTGGTGGTATCATTCGGCTGGCCAATGAAGTCGGGATTATAGTAGCTCCCCTGCCCGGGCAACACGTTCCAGTAGTCAAATCCTGCCGGTAGGCTATTCAAATGCATTTTCCCGATCCAGGCGGTCTGGTATCCGCTTTTTCTTAAAGTCTCCGAAAGCAGCGTCTGGTTGGTATTGAAACGCGTATTATCATTACGCTTATATCCATTCATGTGGCTGTATTTACCAGTCAGCAAAGTGGCTCGGCTCGGTCCGCAGATGGAATTTGTTACAATATTGTTAGTGAGCAGCGCGCCTTCTTTGGCAATGCGGTCAATATTTGGGGTTTGAACGAGCTTATTTCCGTACGCACTGATCGCCTGATAGGCGTGGTCGTCGGAGAAAATGAAGATGATATTCGGCTTCGAGCTGGTTTGAGCTGCGGCCTGTAAGCCGGCAAACGCGAGAAAAGCAATCAATAAGTACCTGAAAGGCAGCAAGAAATGGTTGGGATAGGTCGAAAACATAATACTCTATTAAATAGATAGACAAAATAAGGTTATTAAAAAGTATTTATCAAACGTTTCCTCGATTTAGTAGGGGTTCGGATGTACCAAAATTAGTATTCAATATTACTTCCTGTTAAATAAGTGATTTTTAAATAAAAAAAGCCGGATCCTTTACGGACCCGGCTGACTGCTTTGCTATAAATAAGCTTATTTCTGAGCGTCTTTGATTTTTTGCGCCATTTCAAGATGGTGTTTCAATGCAGGGACTTTACCTGCCGCCCATGATTTTACATCAGGATCTTTCGCATCTTTGGCCGCTTCTTCAAACTCGCTGATATCTTCTTTGTGATCATCTACCATAAAAGAAATATACGCTTTATCGAAGTCAGCGCCTTTTTTCGCTGCCAGATCATCATATTTCTTTTGTTTGTCATCGCTCAATGCCATAGGCAATGTGATGTTTTTTTGCTGCGCCAAAGCTTTCAGCTCGTCGTTTGCTTTGCCGTGGTCGGTCACCATTTGTTCACCGAATTTCTTCACCTCAGCATTCACCGCGGCAGTTTTAGCCAGCTCGCCCAGCTTCACTTCCATCATGCCACCGTCGGCTGCTGCCACTGCAAATTCTGAATCATCTTCCAGCGTGGTGTCGTCCAGTTTCTGCTCATTTTGTTCTTCTGCAACGTCCTTGGTATCTTCTGTTTTATTGCTATTACACGCAGAAAATGCCATCATAGCGGCAAGTGCCAGCGAACCTATTGTTATCTTTTTCATAATCATTTTAATTTTTTTGTGATGCTGATGGTGTATTTCCAAAAAGCATGCCAATGATAAATAAGGAAAAAGAGGCTTGAAGCATACATTTGGAGAAAGAAATATTAATTTTACCTTTCGGCCATTCGCTGGCAGGATAAGCCTTCAACCTACTATCTGTTCAAAATAACCTACAAGCAGAGCGGCCCCACCCGCAAATAAGAATGAAACACGATAAACATTTTCGTATCCTGCTCGCTGACGATGATGATGATGATACCTTTTTGTTTCGCGAAGCACTGGAACAGGTTTCATTTGAATCGCAATTATTCACGGCGGCAAATGGCATGGAGCTGATGGACACGATCGTCAAAGACAGCATTAATCCGGACCTCATTTTCCTGGACATGAATATGCCGGTAAAAAATGGGCTGGAATGTCTGGAAGAGATCAGGGCGACCCCGGGATTTGAAAAAACACCTATTGTTATTCTTTCCACTTCCGTCGCGCAATATCTGTGGGAATCCGCATATAAAGGCGGCGCGAACCTGTATATCCAGAAACCAACCAGCTTTTCGGGGCTTGTTAATGTACTTCATAAGTGCCTCTTCCAAAGTCTGATCAAAGACGAAGCTGCTCCCATGGAACAATTTTTGATTACCAATTAACTTTGTCAGGTTTGAAAATGCATTCTTATGAATGAAGTAACTGTTTCTGTAAAAGATCAGGATTCTTTTATTAAAACGCTTAGAAACGTAACGGCCGAAAGCCACCAGAATTTAGAAGATAATCCAATATCAAGAGCATTACTTGATCCGGATGTGACCCTTGCCAACTATCAGTTGTATCTGTCCAAAATCTACGGTGTTATACTTGCTTGTGAAAAACAGATCTTCCCTCTCCTGACGGATATTGTGCCGGATTTGGGCGAGAGACACAAATCACATTTGATTATAAAAGATCTGGAAGCTACCGGCCTGCCAGCACAGGATATAGCTGCATTGCCCCTGCACCAATTCGAATTTAACGGTATATCAGAAGCAATGGGCATTATGTATGTACTGGAAGGTTCCACATTGGGCGGCAAGATTATATTTAAGCATATTCACGAAAAGCTGGGCTTGACGCCGGAGACCGGCGCAGCGTATTTTTGGGGCTACGGTACCCAAACCGGGATTTTATGGAAATCCTTCATTTCCGTGTTTACCCAATTTGCAGATAACAGTAATGACCAGCCCGGCATTATTGAGAGTGCCAAACAAACATTTACAGTTATTGATAATTGGCTAAGCGGCAGAAATAGTTAGCCGAAATGAACGTGTCGAAATGAACATTAAGAATATTGTAAACCGGGATATTGTTAACCTGACGAACTGTGAAAGCGAACCTATCCACATTCCTGGCAGCATACAGCCACACGGTTTCCTCCTCGGCATAAATAAAAACAACTCGAAGATCGAATTCAGCAGCGAAAACTCAGCTGATTATATTGGTCTTACCCCGGAAGTCATTTTGGGAAAAACCCTGGCCGAAATCTTTACGGAAGAAGAGGCCAGCGGATTTGTTGAATACGTTAGTGCGGCCGTTATTGACACCGCAAAACCGTATGTGTTCTCCATGAAAGAGGAATTGTACAACACAACGGTACATCAGAGCGGAGAGACGATTATACTTGAATTCGAGCCTTTCCCCGACGGGACTTTAAATCTCCCAAACCTGTATAACCAGACCAGGAAGTTTGTTTCCATTATGGAAAAAGCGACCTATATGAAAGAGCTTTGTCAGGAGATCGTGAATGAAACACGTGAAATCACCGGTTACGACCGGGTTATGGTTTACAAATTCGACGCAAACTATAACGGGGAAGTGATTGCAGAAAGCCGGAATAAAGACGTGGTATCTTTTGAAGGCCAGAAATACCCGCATACAGATATTCCGGTACAGGCTCGCGAGCTGTATATCCGCAACCCGCTGCGGATGATCGCGGACGTGAACTACAAGCCGGTGCCGCTGCTGACACTTGACGATGCGGCCGAAAAAAGCAACAAATCGCTCGATCTGAGCCTTTCTATACTAAGAAGTGTTTCGCCGATCCACATTGAATATCTGGTGAATATGGGAGTGGCTGCAACGCTTACCATTTCCCTTTTACAAAATCAGAAATTGTGGGGACTGATCGCCTGCCACCATTATTCGCCTAAAATACTCCCGCATTATACCCGACTTTCAGCTTTACTTCAAGGCCATTTCCTGACCTCGCAGATCGCTGTAAGAGAAGTGGCGGAAGAATTTGAGGTAACTCAGGAAGTGGATAAGGCGCTCAGCGAATCCCTGACTTTACTGCACGATCACGAAGATTTCATCGAAGCTTTTCACCAGGCTCCATCGGTTTTGAAAATGGCCAATGCGACCGGCGTAGTGATTTATTACAATGGGAAGCTCTATAAAAACGGGCAGGTACCAGCCGACGAGGAGCTGATCCCGTTGTTGGAACACCTGGCAGCGAATTACAATTCTCACGGCATTCACACTGACCATTTGCTCAGCATTTATCCGGAAGGAAAATCACTTTCCAGATACGCGGCAGGGATTATCTATCATGCAATTCCATCCGGTTCGCACGCTGGCATATTGTGGCTGCGCAGTGAAAAAATTGAGACGATCAAATGGGCGGGCAATCCGTACAAGGCTATACTGCCCAATGAAGCAGGGGACAGACTTTCTCCGCGTAAGTCTTTCGATCTGTGGGCGGAAGAGGTAAAAGATCTGAGCGAAGCCTGGCGCAAATCGGAGATTAATGCAGCCGCAAACTTCTCTTTTTCTTTGCAAAAACACGTCAATCTTCGTCTGATCCGCACACAGGAAGATAAAAACAGGATACTGAACGAAGAGCTGAAAAGTGCTAATAAAGAACTGGCCAACCTTAACTGGATCAGCACCCACGATTTGAAAGAGCCGCTTCGCAAGATCCAGATATTCGCTTCCAAAGTCCTCGACCGCGAAGATCCCGATCTGTCTGCCCAGGTAAAGGATTCTGTGGAACGGATGCGGTTTGCTGCCGAAAAAATGCAGTTGCTGATCGAAGATATCCTCTCCTATTCCAAGACCGGAAATATGGAAAAGGTGTACGAAAAAGTGAACCTGAACAATATATTGTCGGAAGTATTACAGGAACTGAGTACTGTTATCGAAGAGAAAAAAGCAGTAGTTCATGCCGACAAGCTTCCCGAGCTGGCTGTGATTCCTTTCCAGGTTCGTCAGCTGTTCATTAACCTGATCAGCAACGGTATCAAATTTACCGCCCCGGATATTCAGCCTGAGATCAATATTACCGTCGACGAAGTGAGCGGAGAAGATATCAGTCACGAAAAATCGGTGGGAAATGCAAAATATTGCCGGATCTCTTTTGCAGATAACGGCATTGGTTTCAGCGAAGAATATAAGGAAAGGATATTCGACGTTTTCCAGAGACTGCATCCTGCCCATAAATATCCCGGAAGCGGAATCGGGCTCGCTATCTGCAAGAAGATTATGGAAAACCACAAGGGTTTCCTGACCGCCTCTTCTGAGCCTGACAAAGGTTCGGTATTTAAGGTTTACTTCCCTGTCTGATCAAGCTGCGCTAATTTTTAAAACTGAGTATATACTTCCTCAGGTCAATCTGAAAAGATTCGGGCTGAGGATTTTTGTTTATTGCCTACCCGCTGAATGCATTCGTCAGTGGCATTTTCTCGCATCGAGGCTTCCCTTTTTCAACTGGTACTAATTTGGTAATAACAACCGAAATTTAACGGAAATGAAATGCAACCAGTCGCAATCGGGACGCTCACACAAGTACCTGAAATATCAGCCAGGCAATTTAAGAAGCTAAGGAAGGATCCGGCGCTGACAGCCGCGGCCGTGGGACTCAATTATATCAAGTCTGGTTTCGCGCCGGGATACCTGAGGAAAGGGAAGTCTCCGCGCTTTTACTATACAGATCAACAAGGGAACCGGGTAAAAGACAAGGAAGTGATCAAACGTATCAGATCGCTTGTACTTCCGCCTGCCTGGAAGGATGTCTGGATCAGCAGCGACCCGGACGCACATTTGCAGGCGACCGGAACCGACGACGCGGGCAGAAAGCAATACCGGTACCATCCGCAATGGAACCTGATCCGCAATCAGGCCAAATACTTTCGGTTATTAACCTTTTCGGAAGCTTTGCCAAAGCTGCGGGAACAGGTGGAGCACGATCTGAGAAAACGCGATTTTGACTTAAATAAGTCGATCGCCTTGGTTGTAAAACTGATGGACAAAACCTGTATCCGGGTCGGGAATCAGCGATATAAATTAAAGCATGGATCTTCGGGCATTACCACCCTTGACTCGAAATGCGCAACAGTTACCGGCAGCAGGATCCGGTTTGTATTCAAGGGTAAAAAGGGTGTAAAACAGGATATTACCTTGCGGGATACGCAGCTTGCGCGGCTGGTGAAACTATATAAGGAAATGCCCGGAAAAAGGCTTTTTCAGTATACTAACGAAGCCGGCGGCAAATGTGCGCTGTCTGCGGCGCAGGTGAACGATTACATCCGGGAACATACCGGCTCTCATTTTTCCGCCAAAGATTTCAGGACCTGGATGGGAACTGTTACTGCCTTCGAATACCTGAGCACCCAGGAAAAGGCACCGTCGCAACGCCAGCTTACGCGCACACTGAATACCTGCCTGGATGTGGTGGCAGCCCATTTGGGAAATACCAGGGCAGTATGCAAAAAATATTACGTGCACCCTGCGATTTTCCGGGCTTACGAGCAAGACAAGATCAGGAAATATGCAGACAAGGAAGTGGAGGAACTAAAACAGTTTTCAACCTCCGAGCAGCGGGTAAAAATGCTGCTTGGTAACCCGAAAGCGCTCAACTGACTCGCCGGCAAGAAGTCCTTTAATGCTTTTCCAAACAAAATTTTAATGCGCTTAGCTTGAAATGGCACAGCATTTTTAGGTGGGTCGAAAGTCAAAACAAAAATTTATCAACACTAAAAAACATAAGTTATGGAAACCAATGAAAATCTTGTTGAGGTTCTTAACGACCTGATTAAAATTAATAATGATAGAATTGAAGGATACGCAAGAGCGATCAATGAAGTAGAGGATATTGACCTCGATCTGAAAGGTATATTTCAAAAAATGTCGAATGAGAGCCGCCAGAATATCAATGAGCTAAGTGTGGAAATACGTAACCTCGGCGGTGAAATTGAGACGGGCACTACGAATTCAGGCAAGATATACAGGGTTTGGATGGATATTAAAGCAACTTTTACCGGCCACGACAGAACTTCCGTACTGGAAAGCTGCGAATATGGTGAAGATGCGGCGCAGGAAGCTTATGACGATGCATTGGCCACCGACGCCGACCTACCTGTGAACATCAGACAGATCATCGCCAACCAGAAAGCGGAACTACTTGAATCACACAACCTGATCAAAAAATACCGGGATCTGCACCAGGCTGTTAAAAGCTGATAGTCACGTGTATTAGCTGAGACTTAATCTGACAGTTAGTAAATTCACTAACCTTAAAATCAGTTAAGTATGACAACAACGCAGAAGTTAATTCAACCGAAACTTGGCTTGTTAAAGTGAGCTGCATATTGCCTCAGTTACTTCCACCCCAACTCAACCCCTTCCCCCACTAAAAACCCCTGAAACCCTTTTAACAATTCAGCATTCTCCCGCACAACCCGCGGACTAACCTTCTCCCCAGTAGCAAACTTT
The DNA here is from genome assembly GCF_021390335.1 of Dyadobacter sp. CY343. Lineage (GTDB taxonomy): Bacteria > Bacteroidota > Bacteroidia > Cytophagales > Spirosomataceae > Dyadobacter. The sequence goes on from NZ_JAJUXK010000004.1 coordinate 1,024,944, forward strand.
ACCAACAACCCCACAGCCTCCCCAATACTCCATTCCACCGGATGCAGGCGGTAGCAGCCATTTGTGATGTGCGTGGTGCCAATGTTCTTGTTCGCCGGAAGCAGGTTTTCTATGCGTATGGGGATGAGCGCGCCTAGGGGAATTTGGAATGGTAGCGATGCGAAATCGATGTAATTGTCGCCGGAGCTGCTGGGGTGGAGGTCTATGTGGTAATAGCCTACTCCTACGCTGTCGTGGAATTCGGCGGCTTTGTCTTTGGGGCCTGGGGCGCCATTTGCTATGGCGCCGGTTGCGCCACGTTCCGCAGCCACTTCGCGGTTTGCGGCTCCTACGTGTTCTTCTTTGATGGTGAAAACGGCTTTGATGCGGCGGGATTCGCGGACGTAGGGGTATTTGGCGAGGCCGTCTTCGGTGCCCATGATGTCTCTCCGCAGGCGGATTCCTGGCCAGCCTTTGCCGCCGTCGGGGCGTGGGGCTTCGGTTTGCAGCCAGTAGAGGAGCGATAGGCTGAGCTGTTTGGCCCGGTCGACGTGCTTTTTGAAATCCTTTTCGCTGGCGCCAATGAGGTTGCCGAGCATATAATCGTTTTGCGGCCAGTTGACAATCGTAATGTCGCCTGCGTAAGTTTCGGGCACAAAGTTCTGGCGGCTGATAATGCGCCGGTACAGCCAAAGGTTCAGCGCATCCCCTGTTTTAATGCCCTCTGGATGAAAGCCGAGCGTTTTCGGTTCCAGGGTTTTGGGATTGGAATACGACAAGTCAAGCAGCCTGCCCGACCACGATTTGTTCATCTTCGGAACATGGTTTTTCCAAAAATCATATTCAGCAGGTTTTTCGATCACGTGGTTTTCACCCGGCTGGTAATCTATCGCAAAGCACATCGTGAATGCCTGCACATTGTCGGGATTGCCTTTTTCAGGAGCGTGCAGCTCATTGGTTTCAGCTTTGGATTCGGTACCGGTGACAAACTCCGTGCCGGTCATCGGCAGCAAGTCACCCAACTCGGTAGCGTCCACGAAATAGGGAGCAGTCAATGTTAAATGCTTACCAGAGCGACTACTTTTCACTTCCAGCGAAGTCACGCGGTTACCCTGTACTTTGGCGGAAACAGCCTTGTGCTCGGTGAGTAAAGTCAGTTTTCCGGTGCTCAGGTAAGGTGCAAACAGATCGCTCAATATAGCTACTGCCACCTTCGGCTCGCAGCAAATGCGCGAAACTGCGCCATCGCCGGGATTGAGGTGCTTGCGGCTTTTGGCTTCGTCGGTAAGCGGGTAATTTTTGATATAATACTCACGGATTGCATTACGAAAATCACGGTAAGCCTTCGGAGCGCCGTGCGTTTCAATCCATTGATGCTCGTCGGGCGGCACACCTTGCTGTGATATCTGCCCGCCGATCCAGTCGGTTTCTTCGGTGAGGATTACTGTAAGTCCATTTCGCAATGCAGCCAATGCAGCTGCACAGCCGCCCAAGCCGCCGCCAGCGATTACCAGGTCGGCTTTGAGGGTTTCTTTGGATTTGTCTTCACGCAAAAAAGGCCCGGACTTTGCAGCCGGACCTTCTGTTGTGGTATTGATTAATGCGCCTGTAACGGCGATGTTTGCTAGAAAATTTCTACGCTTCATATTTAAATAGTTCTTCTCAACTCACCTTTCCCATTACATACATCTCCTCCATGGTAGGACTTGGCACCCCACCTTCTTTTTCCAATGTAATCGCGAATGCTACTGCGCCGGGTTTGGTGTTTTTCATTCTCAAAACTTTACCTGAAAATTCATTATCCAGTACTCCTACATCCACCGGCTTGTTATCCACAATCGTCCAAAGCTGGTATTGCTTGCCTGCCGGAGGTGCCGGAAGGTTTTGTACGTCGAGCATTACCTCATTCGTTTGCTGGTTCCAGAATGCAGCTACTGCGCTTTCGGGCGATTTCGGCATTCCGGCTAGTTTTACCACTTTATAACTTGGGTCGCGGTACATTCCTGCAAGTGCCTCACTATACGCAAGGCTGCTTTTCATTCCTGCAACCTCGCCTTTCAAGCTACCTAGCTCAGCAGCGAGCTGTTCGTTGCCCCGCCTGTATTCGCTCATCTGCATAGCCGACCAGCCTGCAAAAACTGCCAGCAATATAGCAGCAGCGACTGCGATTTTCGCCCAGATCGGGGTTACCTCACGGGTTTCTACCACCGGCCGCTCAAAAACGTCGGCGATTACCTTTCCGTTATCTGTGTTGCCCGGCTTAACGTGTTCAACACCATCGTTTAATCTTATTTCTTCCTGAGTGCCAGCTGCTTGCGCGCTATTCGTTTCATGATTTGTTTCAATCTCAGAATCAAATTCCAATCTTGCGAAAATCGATTCTTTCAATGAAGCCGGAGGAGGAGTCTGATGTTTTAATGCATATTCTTCCAAAGCATTCTCAGTTCTCAGCAACTCTTCCTTAATCTCCGGGTAAATATGAGACATACACTCAACCTCCTGTTTTTCCTGAGGAGAGACAGTGCCCAATACATATTCTTCCAATATGCCGGACTCTATGTATGCTTGGATGTTCATACTGCAAAGTATTGTTTTAACTCTTGTAACGCCGTGCGGATCCTGGATTTCACGGTACCCAACGGTATGCTTAACTCTTCGGAGATCTCTTCGTGCGTATAACCCTGGAAATAAGCCATATCAATCAAAATCTTCCGTTCGGGGCGAAGCATATCAATGATCGCTTTCATATCCGAGCTGGTCGTCTGCAAATCTTCGTACGAGTCCTTCTCATTCCGGACCGCCATGTCGTCTATATCACCCATTATTGGTTTTCTTCCTTCCACTCTCACCGCATCAATTGCGCCGTTCCGCGCAATATTCATGATCCAGGTAAACAATCTTCCTTTTTCCGGATTATATGAAGCTATATTTTTCCAGATTTTCAAAAAAGATTCCTGCAACACATCTGCGGCTTTCTCCTCGTCCCTCAACGTTTTTGAAATGATATTAAACAAAGCTCCTGAGTAATGGTCGTACAGGAAATCAAATGCCACCCGCTCATTCCTTTTGAGAGCCAGCACGAGTTCCTCTTCCGAGTATTTTACCTTGCTTGTCGCCAAGAGTCGCTTAACAGTTAATTGTAAATTTCGTACTGGCAATCTAGCGAAATTTCCCAAGAACCAGTCAGCAGGTGCGTAAATTATTGCCCCTCTGTTCCGCTCTCTTGTATTTCCTAAGTTCCTTTGAATCAAAGGCAAATCCGGTCTGATATAGAAGGCTACCATCATTAGTGTGTTTTAATGCATATACGACCAAACACACTGTATTAGATCAAATCTATCTACCTGAATTGCAAAGTGTTCATTTTCTGAGCTTTTCGACTTTCAAAAGGGTCAAAATCAGGAAAAAGGCGATGAGGCTCAGCAGGTAAACGATATTCCTTGAATCCACCAGCCCTTTGCCGAGAGAGATATACTGCTCGTCGAGCGCGATCCAGAGAAGCAGCTGCGAGCCAGCTCCGGTACCCAGTAATTGTGACAGCGCGCCGAAGCCGACGTACCATATAAAGGCAAAGAAAACACCCAGAATAAATGCAACGATCTGGTTTTCGTTCAGGGAGGAAGCGAATAATCCCATGGATACAACAGCCCCGCTGAACAGGAGCAGACCAATGTAAGAGCCGGCAACCGCAGCTGAGTCGATATTCCCGACGGGGTTACCAAGCTGGTAAATGCTGTAATAGTAGATCAGGGTCGGCAGCAGGGTAAGCAACACCAGGCTCCAGTTTGCAAAAAACTTACCCAGTACCAGATCAATATTGGTAATCGGCTTGGTAAGCAGCAGTTCCAGTGTCCCTGTCCGGGTCTCTTCCGCGAGTGAACGCATGGTAATCGCCGGGATCAGAAATATAAGCACGTAGGGGGCCAAACGAAAGAATGAGCCCATATCTGCATAACCGTAGTCAAGGATATTGGAATCCGGGAAAACCCAGACGATCAGCCCGATCGCGGTCAGAAATACGACCATCACCATATAGGCGATCAGCGAGTTAAAAAAGCTGCCAATTTCTTTCCGGAAGATTGCAAACACAATGTAATTTTTAGAAACTCAACAATTGACAAATCACTCAAAAACAGGCTTTTCGCGGCGAATAACCGCAGCTACGATCAGTGAAATGATAAAGCCGGTCAACAGGTATCCCAGCACGCCCATAATAAAAACGACGCCGGGCGACATAAATTTTTGGGAAAGCTCCATCGCCTGATCAATTTGAGAATCATCCATCCCTCTGCGTTCCATATCTTCCCGCACCTGGTCCATTCCCTGGGTCAATAAAGTATTGTCGATAAACTGGATATAGAACATCGTGAACGCAGAACTGAGCAGCCCCATGATCGCCGAAGCCAGCGAGCCGACAGCCAGCCCTTCCCCATAACTCATGAAACCCTTATTCTGCTCCCGGAAGTTCTTCATAGCCAATACAATAGCCACGATCATCAACACAAAGGAAAGCGAAGACAAAAGCTTGTTCTGCGACAGCCCCGAAACATTGATGATCGTTGTATAGACCATTATTACGACCGAACCAAGTACACCATACTTCAAGGCAACACGGGCAGTAGAGGTTTGTTCTTCCATTTAGATAGCGTTTTATCGTTTCAGGTAAGTCAATAAATTTAAGATTTATTATTATGAAATACACCGTAATCCTGCTTTCTGAAAATGAGGGAAATGATCAGGATCGGGATAATGCCCATTACCGTTTTCTTGCTTACCTCGTCCATGATAATCTCAGAGGTTTGCATGCTCCCTACCCCATTATACATTTTCATAAATTCCGCCTCACCGATATTCTTGACCAGTTCCGCCTTCCCTTCCATCATCAGCGATTTCATTTCCGCGATGTAATCGGTAAAGACAGCCGGATCGACATAGGTTACAAAAAAGTAGATCAGCCAGCCCGAGATCAATGCGCCGATCGTATTCACGACATACCCGATCGTCAATGCTTCCCAGAGGTGTAAAAACCCGTTTCCCACCTTTTTCCTGAAATACCAGCACGCACCGGCGATCATGATAATGTGGATACCGAAATCCATCACCTTGTTATTTCCCAGCGGCACAATGCCGATCATATACAAGCCCAGGAAGAATATAAAAACCAATATCCCCGTCACCAGCCCGAAAACCAGTGAGACTTTTAAAAGAGGTTTATCAAAATATGCTAAAATCGATTTCATGCGTACCACTCCTGTTTTCCGTTGTTGATTACTCCTCTCACTTTTCCTTTCAGCTGCTGTCCCAAAAACGGCGTATTCTTTGATTTGGAGTAGCTCTTTTCAAATGTCCAATCTGCTTCAAGATCGAAGAAAGTCAGATTGGCTATTGCGCCCTGCTCAATGCTGATTTCCGGCAGTCTTAATATAGCCCGCGGCGCAGTTGTGATCTTCTCTACAATGGTATCCAGAGACAAGCCACTGTGCATTACCGCGAGTGAAAATACCGTTTCCAGTCCCGTGATACCGAAATCCGCGTGATCGAATTCCAGGTTTTTACTTTCTTCATCCTGCGGGTTGTGGTCAGAAACGATCGCGTCGATCGTACCGTCAGCCAGTCCCTGCCGCAAAGCTTCCTGGTCCGCCTGGGAGCGGAATGGCGGATTTACTTTTAGATTAGTGTCAAAATTGATGAGGTCCGAATCTTCAAACACCAGCTGATGCACTGCGACGTCGCAGGAAATCGGCAGTCCTTTTTGCTTCGCCTCCCGCACAATCTCCACGCCTACCGCGGTAGAAAGTAACGAAATGTGAAGTACAGGATCGGAAGTGTCATACGTGCTTTTTTCCAATGCATATTCCAGCAATTTCAGGTCGCGCGTCAGCATCATTTCTTCTGCCAGCGACGGTATTCCCTTCATCCCGGTGAGGGTACTTGTAATACCTTCGTGCATTTGTCCGTAAAGCGACAGCTGTGCCTCTTCCGGTCGGTTCATCAGCAATGCGTTTAGTGGGCGCAGGTACAGGATCGTTTTTAGTAAAAGATCCGCACTCTGCACCGCGTGTTCGCCGTCCGTAAATGCGATTGCTCCTGCGTGGTGCAGGTCGATCATTTCGGTAAAATCAACGCCTTCCGCTTTTTTCGTGACCGCCGCCGCCGGGTGTAGCGTTACCACTCCGCCCGCAGCCGATTGTCTGATATAATTTAATGTATCCTTGCTGTGGACAACAGGATTGGTATTAGGCAAAAGCACAATTTCCGTAAAGCCACCATGGGCCGCAGCTGCGCTTACTGAGTAAAGGTCTTCCTTATGCTCGAAACCAGGATCGCGTGACCCAACCCGCATATCTACCCAGCCGGCAGAAACGCAGAGCCCGCTCAGGTCTTTTACCTCAATGTCATTTGGAGAAAGGTTCTCTCCTATCTCCCTAATTCTCTCGTCCTCGATCAATATATCTCTCACCTGACCATTTTCAGGTGATTTTTTATCAACAATACGGACTGATTTGATCAACAATTTCATATTCGTAATCTGGTAGCCGGACGTCATTTTGCTAATCCGGTTTCAAAAAAAAAGCTCCTGAATGGAGCTTAAACCTGTTATCAGGCACCTATAAATTTCTGGTAGTCTTCTGCGGAAAGTAACCCCTCTCCATCAGCGGGACCCGACAAGCTTATTTTCACCATCCAGCCGCGGCCGTAAGGGTCAGTATTAACCAGCTCAGGTTCTCCGTCCAGTTCTTCGTTCACTTCAAGTACAGTACCTGCAACGGGTATAAACAAATCCGAGACCGTTTTTACCGCTTCAACAGAGCCAAAAACCTCCCCTTTTTCAAGTGCATCCCCTACTGTGTTGATGTCCACGTATACGATATCACCCAATTCATTCTGCGCATGTTCCGTGATCCCAATTGTTGCCGTATCGCCTTCTATTAGAATCCATTCGTGATCCTCTGTATACTTAAGTTCTGACGGGAAATTCATGATTAAATAGGTAAGTTTTGAATGACTTTGTGCCGCAAATTACATGATGTGGCGTGTATTTTCCAAATCAAAAATTTATTCAGCCAAATTGAACTTCAACTGCACGCCACCCGAAGTGCTGGCCCGGTAAAATGAGTTTGAAACAAGCGGGTCGTTGAATGTACGGTCGAAGTAAAATTGCAGACTCAACCGGTTATTTACCATATAGTTGACAGTCGGGCGTAGCTGGAAGTTGATATTGCCCGCAATCGGGATATTCTCACCGTCAAACTTGCGCTGGATAGAACGTGTATCCCGGAAAGTAAGACCGAGCTGCATCGTCATATCATTTTTCAGCTTCCTTTTCACCCCATTGATCTTAAACGGCAGCGGTACATTGTTTTTGGTAAAACCAATATTAACGGTCACATCCTGATTGAACAACTCCGCAACCTGTGAATTCGAAAGGTTCAATGCGATTGTTCTGTCGCGGTTATATTCCATCCTTGCCGTAATGCGGCTTTGCGTCCTGAATTCTACACCCACCAGCGGCTGGAACTTCTCTGACATCGTGATCGTGCTCATCGCGAAAACAGGTACATATTGCCCTAGGTCATTTAATCGCGACGATAATGGGTAGCCCGTTACCGCCAGGTTTACATAAAGTGCCTCATAGTCCAGCGAAGAAGTGAAGTTACCCACACTGTAATTGGACATGTACTTATGCCGCAATGTAAACGAGCTGAACAGTCTTTTGAAGGAAGGCAATTGAGACAATCCATTATAGCTGAAATCCCAGTTTGGCATCGGGAATTTCAGGAATGGATTCGTCCGCACCGTATTCGGATCCTTGCCGGTATAAGCTGCAAAGAATGAGGAAATCAGTACATCCTGCGAAGTTTCATTGTATTCACCGCCGCTGTTATTTTCCTGGTTCAGCCTGTCACGGATAATGGCGCGGTACGCCCGGAATTTGTCAAATACCGGCGATGAGTTATCCCTTCTCATTTTCGCGAATGCAGTCCGGAAAGACATGAACGACATACTGAACTGCCCATTACGCAATGGACTCTGGGAAGCGAATGCGCCGCTCGAATCGGGGCGGTAGAATTCCTGATAAGCGTCCTGGCGCGTAAGCCGCGCTTCAATGATCAGCCTGAAATCCTTGAAAGGTTCAAGTGTGGTGTTAGCCGAGAAATTCTTTGCAATAGTTTGCTGGAAAGGCATATTCTGCTGCTGGCTCGTTGTGATCCAGCCTTTTTCCGCCGCTTTTTTCTGAAAATTCCTGTCCTGCTGGCCCAGTACGAAAGGTAGTCCTGGTGCATTTGTATTATCAATACCAACATATTGCGGTGCTCGCAGATAGCCAGGCAAAGCAGTTGTTTCCAGGACACTATAACTTACATTAATACCCCTTACTGTCATCAAAACGCGGGTCAGGTTTTTAAGAACATCGGTTGTCCGCATATCGATATCCTCGATATCACCCGGGCTGCGCGCAAAATTCTTTCTACCGGCCGAAGGTGTATTTGCAAATTTAAGATAGCGAAGTTTGTTGTAAAGCAGCACAAAATCCACTTTACCCGTTACGCCCCTTTCACGACTGTTTCGGATAATATCACCAAAAGGAAGACCCGTGGTATCTCTCAACCCTAATGCATTTGCCTGATATTGATACGCTACCGAATGTTTATAATCCGCGCTCATCCAGTCTGTCAGCGGGATTTTATCCAGCGGCAAACGGTAAGTAAAGTCAATCGCCTGATCAAAATTCTTGATCCTGCCCAGCTTTTTGAAGTTAGACCAAAGTGAATCCTTCTTCGCAGCTGTATTAATATCTCCCATCGGTTCGTCAATGATCGAGCTTGCTGACGAGCGGTAAGTAAGGGTCGCATTCCGGGTCAGGTTCCAGCCGAAATCGTAATATCTGTTAAACCAGAAATACTTTTCAAATAGCGGCTGTATTCCTTCGGTTGTCAGATCTGCATTGCGCAATTGTGTTTTGAGGAAACGCCTGTCCACGTCGGTACGCAACTGTACCATATTAGGAAGAAGTGTCAGGTTGAAATCCTTGATAAACTCCGCCCACCTGTTGGTCGCTGTCCACTTTTTAAACGGCTCTATCGCCTTCGGCTGGCTGCTGTACACATAGGAAATACCGCCTTTGTACATCCGCTGGTTATATTCCTGAGTGAGTACGTTGCGCCGCTGGTCGTCGCTGAAAGCATAGGTGAATGAGAAATTCTCAAAATCATAAAAATGATTCCTGGCGCCAGGTTTCGTTTTAATTTTCCTGACATTGGAGAAGTTAATACCCCGCCTCACTGCATTTTCTTCCACCATGCGCCGATACCCGTCGCGTTCTTCATCGGTCTGTAAATTCCCGAGAGAGGTATTCAGAGGTGTATCCGGGTCGAGTGGATTAAAGTGTGGTTTTACATTCCGCCTGTCATAACTTAAAAACAGCGGGATACTGAAACCCCAGTTTGCAGGCAGCAATTTATCCAAAGCAATATTGGAAGAAAATCCATATTCCTGCGTCAGGTTCCGGGAACGCTCGCCGATCCTTTGCTGTACAGTTCCGAAACCGAAAGTTTCAACCCGGCCGGAAGCAGTCAGAGTAGCGAAATCAGCCAGCTTGGCATCGAGCTGTGCGATCGCGGCTACACCTCCCCTGTCGTCGAAACCTTCCACGTGCATTTCATCTACCCACAAACAGAACGATTTTGGGCGCTCGTCGCTAGACTTCGGATTTCGCATTCCGATCATCATAACCCGCACCGAGCTCAGGTCGGGATTGCCTACTACTGATAAACGATACCTTCCGTCGGCAGTCAAAATTGTATAAGGTACACTCAGATTTTTATCAATCTGACGATTCCGCTGCGCTTTTGCTTCTACTAGATCCGCCAGCGCAATGTTTAATTCATTTCCTTCCGGCCATATCTCTTGCGGTTGCGAAGCCGAAGGCGGCGTTGCCTGTAATCCCGACAGGTCAATTTCATAATAGTTTTGTGTCAAATCGGTCCCGATCCGCATAAAAGTACCGACCATCCCGCTCTCGTTCTGCTCGTTTTGCATGTGTACATACATTCGGAGCCTTTTGCGAAACAACAGATCGAGATTTACATTTTTGAAAACAGCCCTGGAATCGCCGTCGCGCAAGTCCGTCACGCACAAGCTCATCGATTGTTCGTTCAGCAAAAGCGGAGGCCGCTGGGTATTGTCCTGGTCGCGTTTCCAGCCCGGCGGAATGGCATATTGATATTTATCAGCACCGGCAGAGCGGTTGCTATTCTCTTCAATACTCACAGTTCCTACCGTAAATTTCGCGTCGTAAGGTTCCGGCACTTCCTGTAAACCTGGTGCGTCCAGGTTAGAAGTATATTTCCGGTATTGCTGACCAACCATTTGCAGCTGTGCAAAACGCAATACAACAGGCTGCTGGAAGTCAGTCAGGTACATCCGCATAAAACGAATCGATTTGAAACCGCTCATATTACCGACGATCCCAGAAAACTCTTTAATCGGAACCCGGAACAGATACCAGTTCTGACCATCCTCGGTTTCCGTTTTATCAACCACATAACCCTTACCAACTGCGAGCTGATTGGGTTTGAGGTCGATTTCATATTCGTAAAAAGATTCGTTGTCGTTGATCGTGTTGTCAACATTCATATCCTCGCCGTCCGGAACGTTGGTAGAAGCTGGTGTCACGTCAGCGGTTCTGCCCACGCTTTCAGGAGAGTTATTCTCCATCCCCAGGTAATTTTTGTAGCGTTGAAGGATTTTCAGATCGGCGCTATCCTGTTCGGCGCCGAGGAAAAACTTGAAGTCATCGCCAGAAGGGTCAGCTATAATTTGCTGCCGCGCAGCTGCGGAAAGGTTGGCAGGCAGACGATCAATGTATTGTTTGAAAAAAGCCTGTTCTTCCTGGTTTGTCAAACCATCCAAACCAACATCCTGCTTCTCTCGCGCACCATCTTCGTTGCTGAATGCATTGATCAGATATTGTGATTTGGTAGCATAGCCCCAGGCAGTTGAATCTACATTCACTCCTACCTGCTTCGGAACGATCGGCAGCCCGTTCTCAAAATTGTATCGCTCGTCAGGAATTACGTCTTCCGAAATATCACCCAGATTGAAAACCAGTTTTCCACCTGTTGTATTGGGTCTACCCTCAAAACCATCGCGCACAGCACCTTTCACAGGATCGTTTATAAACGGATCCAACATCCAGAACTCAATGCTTTCAATATTCGCGTTATCAAAATCATTGTCAGAAGTAATCGCCCGGCTGATTGCACCAAAATTCTGGCGCGGCGTTTTCAACCGACCGTCCGTCGCCAGATCGGTATTGTAGTTATACATTCCCCTTTCGCTGGGGTAATAGGCAATATCCAGCACCTGCTGCGGGTAAGTTACCAACCCGGCGATCGCGCGGTTTGGGAATATCTCTCTTGGGAGGAATAACCTTTCGTAAAAATTGGCTCTGTCTTCTTCGGTGATGTTGGCCGGCGGCTGGTATCCTCCACCAAGTCCCTGGTCGCCACCGAAAATATTATCTACTGTATAAGCTGAGATTTTAGCCCGCTTATATCCGTAATTCAGCGTTTTCCCGTCCAGTCCCTGCCTGAATTTGGCGGGTACCGACGCAAGCCGCCATTTCTGAGGCTGGCGGGCAAGGTCGTAAATCGTTCTCGCGGCCTCAAAATCATCGACCAGCGAACGGTTATTCACATCCTTTGAAACACCCGGCAATAATTTAGCAAACTCCCCTTTAAACTGAATGGTCGACATTTCCTTGGTCTGGATCAAAGGCAATGCATCCAGCAGCTTAGTCAGGAAGGGAACATCTTTGCGGAATTTGATATCGAAACCAAGCATTGTATTGTTAACCGGCTCGTTCCCGATCGAGACCCGCGACAAAAAGCCCGCTGGCCGCTCGCGGTATTTGATCGCTGTCAAACCAATACTCATATCCCGGTTCACTACATAATCCAGTCGGGTACCCAGCAGTGAACGAACCTGATTCTGGAACATATCCGGTCTTTCATATTCAATCACAATCTCCCTGCCCGAATTCAGTACACTGCTATTGATCAGCCTGACGCGACCTATCTGAGCTTCCACAATGTAATCGGAGCCCGGAGAAAGCGGAACACCACCCGAAGTTACAGTAACGGAAGTTTCAAGCACACCAAAAGGCAGCTGCACCTCAGCGCCACCACTCGACTGATATGAACCCTTTATAAAGAATTTGTTGCGTTCCGTAACCTGCTGCGCATCGATCATCGTCGTGCGGTACAGTTCGTTGAAAACATATTTGTTCCTGAATGCATCTTCGCCCGCACCAAACTTGCGCGAAAGGTTGGTACCAAACGGTTCCAGCACCGGGAAAATAATGCGACCCGACTTGCTGTCCACCGTAATACCTTCCACAAAGTCAAAATTTCCGTCGGGTTGCAGATCGTTAACCGGGTTCAACCTGTCAAGTCCTGAAAGCCGGATCAGAGGCACATTGGCAATGCTGCTTTCCTGTAAATTAGGGTTATCTATCCCAGTCTGGTCATCTTTATAAATAACCCGCAACTGAAATCCCTGCTTGTCGATCTGGCTCGTTCCCAGTGAATAGACGTTTTTCATCATCAGGTCCCACATCGGAAGCTTGGTATTGTTCCGGATAGTCGATGATTTCAAGAGTTTTAGTGCAATCACTTCATTGTCCCTCCTCGCCTGATAATCCTCGGTCAGCTCCCCTACTTTGAAGGAACGTCCATTGAGGGTATATTCATAGGAAACGGCCAGCACTTCGTCGTTTCTGAGTGCATTTGTTAGGGATATATATCCGAGTTGGGGATGAAAAGTATAATCACGGTCAGCGGTTAGCCGTTTTGCGCCGCGCAGCAACTCATAATCGATCGTTTTTTCCAGTCCAAGTGAAGTGATCGAGCTGTTGGTATTATCTACCTGCCTGAATCCTGCATTGGTTTTTAATGTATTATAAAGACCATTTGCCGCATTATCGGCTGGCGAAGTGGAGCGGATCGGCTGTAAGCTCGGATTTGCAGATTTGTAGGGAGCAGGTTCGCCCAGATCGGCAAAACCGACCACATTTCTGAGTGATTCCGTGGTGGTGGTACGGTTGGTCACATACACCTCAATCCGGGTTACAGTGACGCCGGAAGTGATCGTCGGTGTGTTTCGCAGTGAACTTTCGTAAATATTCCTGAAATACTGAGAAAGGAAAAAGTTACGGTTTTCATCATAAGTATCGGCACGCAACTCGAAATCCCGATTCTGGGCACCGCCGCGCAATACGATTCTTTCCTTGCTTGATTTTTGCTGCGAAGCCACGAAAGTCGCACTCAGCCTGCCAAACTGGAAATCCGTTTTCAAACCGAAAAGATTCTGAACACCCGGAATGAGCTGGCTGTTGATCGCCCAGTTGATATTTCCCGCTTCTATTTTCCGGATAAAGCTTTCCTCCGGATTTTTATAGTTCAGCTTGATCGCATTCTCGAAATTGAAGTTTGCCTTTGTATCAAAATTCGTTTGAAAACCCAGCTGATCACCCAGTTTTGCATCAAAATTGATACTGATCTGTTCGTTGAAAATAAATTGCGTATTACGTCGCTGACGGATCGGAATAGCGGGATTGTCCAAAAACTGGTGCATTAACCCCAGATCGAGCGAAACGAAACCGGTTGGTTTGAAGTTGATAAAATCGTCGCCCAGTAACTTGGAAAGTGCAGGCGGGATATCCAGTTTGGGTAAGAGTCCGCGCGCGCCCATCGCGCTGTTTCCATCCTGTCTGCCCGCATATTCGCGTAACAGACTTTTGAATGCACGGTCTTCCTGGATCTTGTCATAAGCATCGAGATCCATTCGCTCCGGCGCACGGAAATTGAGGTCGCCAGCCGGTGTTTTAACCTTTTCGGTTACGGCTATTTTCCCTGTACTATCGAGAGTAATATTGGTAGAGATATTGCCCGGGTCGCGCAGGTAGAACGGCGACCGCGGTCTTGGCTCGGCAACGCGGTTCGAATAGAAGTCTTTCCAGCGCATGATCAGCTGGCTTCCCGACCGGTCCAATGCCCGCCTGCTGGTATCTTCAGGAATCGTATCTGCCTCGACGGTCCATTCCTGCTCTGGCTGCGAATATGGCTCGTCCCTGTCAACCGACAAGTTAGCCATTAAGGCGCCTGCAGCTGAGATACTAAGTATTTTGAATAAAAGAGAGTAAATCGTTGATGACAAGGTAATATACTTATTTAGAGAAGGTTATACCTATAAACAAATCCATCAAAACGATTTTACCAGCGTAAAATTTTTTACCAAATAGCATTGCGGTTCCTATTATCGAAGCGCCAGTTTTATCAAGTTTTCAACAGTAATTTCAGACCCTTCCCTCTTCATGATCGTGTCGACACTTTTCTCGGCGGTTGCCTTCGGTATTCCTAAAGTAACCAATGCTGCGAGTGCCTCACTTCTTAAAGTTCCGGAAGACGTGTCTGATGATTTCGGACCTGTTGTTACCAGCTCTTCCTTGCGTATCTTATCTTTTAATTCCAGAATTACGCGTTGAGCAGTTTTAGATCCTATTCCCTTGATAGATTGGATCAATCGGAGATCTTCATCTATGATACCTTGCCGGATTTCGGACGATGAAAGGGACGAAAGCATTACCAGGGCTGTCGAAGGCCCTATTCCTGAGATCGTAATTAAATCAAGAAACAGCTTTTTTTCATCACTTCCCCAAAACCCGTATAAAAGGTGCGCATCCTCCCGTATACTCAAAAACGTCACAAGTTTGCAACGTTCGCCCAGATCGGGAAGTGAGGTATAGGTTTGTAAGGATATTCGAACCTCGTAGCCTAATCCATTCACATCAATAATAGCATATGCTGGATCTTTGTAAACTACAGTTCCGTTAACGTAGGCAATCATAGAAATAGTATGTGTACTTGGTAGTGTTGATTTTTAGGTCGAAATGATCAGTTTTTGACCAGGCTTAATGGAGTTTCCGCGAATATTGTTACGTTTTTTAAGCTGGCCGATTTCCAGTCCGTAACGCTGAGATATGATCCAGAGCGTATCGCCTCTTTGAACTGTATGGTAACGCTTTCTGGTATGCCGTGCCGGATTTGCAGCCTGCTCTTCCGCACGGTAAGTAGCAACTGCGACTTTTGCTGCGGGAGCGGTTTCCTTCATGGTTTTGTAAACCACCAGGCGCTGCCCTCTGCCGATCGCAGATCTGCGGATGTGGTTCCATTTTCTTAGATCAGCCACGCTCACTCGGTATTTGCGGGAGATAGTAGACAAAGTTTCTCCGCGACGAACGGTATGTGTGGTTTTCCGGGTTTTGTTCCTCGACACAGTCTGTTCTGGTTCTGGTTCCGCTTCTTCCTCCTCATCCGAAGAAGTATCGTTGCTTACCAGTGCATACGGGAAAGTTTTATTAACTCCCAGTGAATCGGTTCTGTTACTATCCGCTTTTGCAAGCAGGGTACCATCCAGAACTTTTCCGCCTGTGCAGGCAACCATGATAGAGTCCCTGTTGCTGAGGAAGTAGGTATATTGTACACTCGGCACTTTCAGAACGAAATCGCGCGTTTGCTGAGGCAGTGAGGTTTTAGTGATTTGCGGATTAAGCTTTTTGAGTTCCTCGAAGCTCATATTGCTCTGCTCGCAAAGCGCCACCAGATCAAGATAGCCGTTTACATGTATCGTATCATTTGGGATCTGGAACTCGGTGTTCTTAGGGAAAATGCCGTGATCGTTGCCGTAGTTCATCATGTAGTTCATCGCTACATATTGCGGCACGTAAGACCTTGTTTCTCTTGGCAGTACATTATAAATAGTCCAGAAAGTGGTACCTCTCGACCGGCGCATTGCGCGCTTTACATTTCCCGGGCCGGTATTATAGGAAGCTAATGCAAGCTCCCAATCTCCAAATATGCGATATAGTTGTTTAAGGTATAGACAAGCGGCCTCGGTAGCTTTTACAGGTTCAAAGCGCTCATCGATATATTTATCCTGATATAACCCAAACTCACGACCGGTAGCCGGCATAAACTGCCACAAACCACCCGCTCTTGCGTGGGAAATCACGGTCGGATTTAAGCCCGACTCGATCATGGAAAGATATTTCAGTTCGGTAGGAAGTCCGTGTTTCGCGAGTGCTTTCTCAAACATGGGAAAATACAAAGGCATTTTCTCCATCATGGTCTGCGTAAACTCAGCCTTTCGATAGATAAAATACTCTACGAACTCGTGGGAAGACTTATGATAAGTAAGCGGAATTGACTTTTCCAGCTTGGCAAAACGTTTTTTAAGCAACTCCTGAGGAACCGATGGATTGGGTCCGATTTCCTCCACTTCCGGCAGGTAGGGCAAAAGCGTTGCTTCCGCCGCGGTTTCTGTCTTAAGTGTATCTGGCTCGAATGTTAATTTCTCCTGTGGAATTTCAGCCGTAGAAGGCGTGTTCCAGAATCCTGCACACATGGCTCCGAGCCACAATACTTTTTTAGAAAGCCTCATTAATTAAATGTTTTTTGAAGGTTAATCAATTCACGGTTTCAATGGCTATTACCTGTTTTCCTGATGAATCGGAATAATCTTTAATACATTCTATTATATAATCACAAAAATTCGCTCATCAGAATAATTTCGGGTAACCGCCTCTTATTCTGGCACGATTATTTTCTTACAACATTTGGTAAAATACTGTCTCTGCTCCTCAGGTAAGGGTTTAAAAAAATTTAAACTTCCTGATTCGCACTGTATTTCTCGGCAACCTTTTGATTTAGCCTGGTCAGGTAGTCGGCAAAAGCCAGCATTTTTTCCTCACCAAAATAAGGAGCCATTATTTGAATTCCAATTGGCATTCCCTGTTGATCGAAGCCATTTGGAACGGCAATTGCCGGATTCCCTACCACATTCGCCTGCACAGTGAAAACGTCAGCAAGATACATTTGTAACGGATCTTCTGTTTTCTCACCTATTGTAAAAGCTGTTGTAGGAGTGACCGGGGAAATAAAGAAATCGAACTGCTCAAAAAACCTGTTCGTTTCCTCCCGCACCAATCTTCTAACGCGTTGTGCCTTGGTATAGTATGCGTCGTAGTAATTTGCGCTCAATACAAAAGTACCCAGCAAAATCCTTCTCCTCACTTCCGGCCCGAAAGCTTCTGTACGCGTTTTTTTGTACATGCTTTCCAAATCCGTCGATTCTGCGCTCCTGTGACCATATCTAACCCCGTCGAACCTTGACAAGTTAGAACTTGCCTCAGCGGTGGTCAGGATATAATAAGTTGGTAAAAGAGAATCAAGCAGCGGAATTTCCACCGGCACAACTTCATGCCCCTCCGCCCGCAGGCGATCGAGAACATCTTGTGTCCGCTGGCGAATATCAACAGAAATAGCCTCATTTTCAAGCGTATCCTGAATATACCCGATTCTCGCTTTCCCTTCCCAGTTCAAAGATGCTGAATAGGCAGGCACTTCTTTTGTAGAAACTGTACTATCATAATCATCGTCGCCGGACATAATTTCCAGTAACAATGCTGCATCTGAAACGCTTTTTGTGATCGGGCCGATGCAATCGAATGAAGATGCATAGGCGATTAATCCGTATCGCGATATTCTTCCATACGAAGGTTTAACTCCCACCACGCCGCAAAATGCTGCTGGCTGACGGACAGATCCGCCGGTATCGCTTCCCAACGAAGCGTGGCACAATCCAGCCTGAACCGCAACTGCTGAGCCACCCGAAGATCCGCCGGGGACTTTGGAATTATCAGCCGCATTCAATACCGGACCGAAAGATGAATTTTCATTGGAAGAACCCATTGCAAACTCATCACAGTTTTGACGACCTATTATAATTGCGTCTTCATCGATGAGCCTTTGCACAGCGGTTGCTGTAAATGGCGCCTGATAAGAGTCGAGAATCTGACTTGCGGCTTGCAAACCATGACCTTTATGAGAAAGGACATCCTTGATCCCTATTACCATTCCTGCCAGTCTGCCAGCGGTTCCGTTAGCCAGTTTGGCATCTACAACGGCGGCTGTTGATCTTGCCTCGTCCGCGTACACTTCGACGAAAGCATTCAGGTGGGAATTGGACTCTATTTTCTGTAAATAATGCTCCACTAACTTGACGCACGTCAAACCGTCTTCACGCAAATCTTCCTGAATCTCGGCTAGCGTCAGATACTCTTTCAATGTAAATTATTTGTGGGGTTGTAAATAAATAATCAGAGCCATTAAGGGATTAGCTTAAAGGCTCTGGTTATACCTTCGATATGATGGAAGCGTTATTTGGGGTCTTCCATACTTTTTTCAATATTCTCCTTAACGTCTTTTGAAGCGTTTTTGAATTCATTGATACCCTGCCCCAAACCGCGCATCAATTCAGGAATTTTCTTCGCACCGAAGAAGAGTAGAACGAACAAGGCAACGAAAAATATTTCCTGTCCACCTAATCCCATAAATGCCAAAACGGTTGCTGATTCCATATCTGTTTCTTTTATAATGTTTACAAAAATAAAAATTCTTTTCTACAGAAACTACTAAAAGGTTCTGTTTTATCCTATGTTAATCGTTTTTTCCTGCTTTTCCCAAGCCCCGAATTTGCTGATATCGTCACTCAAAGTTTTCATCAGCCAAACCACTAAAGCAATGTCGTCAGTGACACCAACAAAAGGTAAAAAATCGGGTATAAGATCAAGCGGCGAGACAAAATAGATCAGTACCGCGACGACCGAAAGCAAACTTTTCCAGGGAAGGTGGCGGTACTGTCCCGAAGCATACGCCCTGACCATCCTGATCAGCAACTGCACACTGTGTTGGAATTCGGACAAATTTCCCTTTACTCCTACCCGCTGCAACTTGCCTACTACTTCCTTAGCCAGTTGAAATAAACGGCCGGAATTTTTAGCATAACGCCCGGCTTTTCCTGTTGCACTTTTAAAGAAAATCGACTGTAAAATACGTGAAATCATGGGTTGGTCATTCGTTATATTAAGCAGAAAAAAGTGGTTCGTTGTGGCAATATAACTATCAAAATACGTAAAAAATTGCATTTTGGATCACCCCGCTTACTTTATCTGCCAAAAAATCCCATTCCCCTTGGTATTAACAAATTATGTGTTCTACTTTTAGGAGAAAATTTAAAAAGCATTAGTTTCTATTCAATTAACCATATTTCCCTATGAAGATCACTGTTGTAGGTGCAGGCGCCGTCGGTGCAACTACTGCCGATAATATTATTCGTCGTGAACTGGCAGAAGAGGTCGTACTGCTCGATATCAAGGAAGGCGTGAGTGAAGGTAAGTCCCTGGATATCTATCAAACAGCAGCTTTACTCGGGTTTAATACCAAACCGATCGGCTCTACAAACGATTACGAAAAAACAAAGGGATCGGATGTAGTGGTGATCACGTCCGGCCTGCCTCGTAAGCCGGGTATGACCAGGGAAGAATTGATCGGCATCAATGCTGGAATCGTAAAAGGAGTTACTGAAAATATCCTTAAATATTCGCCCAAAGCAATCATCATCGTGGTTTCCAATCCAATGGACACCATGACCTATCTCGCATTGAAAGAGTCGGGTATTCCAAAGAAAAGACTGATCGGAATGGGCGGCGCGCTGGATAGCGCACGTTTCAAAACCTATCTGGCAATGACAATGGACGTTTCCCCGCTTGATATCCACGGAATGGTGATCGGTGGCCACGGCGACACGACCATGATCCCACTTACCCGCCTGGCGACGTACAATGGTATCCCGGTAAGCCGTTTTCTGTCGGCTGAACAACTCGAAAAAGTGGCGGCCGACACGATGGTGGGCGGTGCAACTTTAACTAAACTGATTGGAACTTCGGCCTGGTATGCGCCGGGAGCGGCTACGATGATGTTGGTTGAAAGTATAGTTCGCAACCAGAAACGCATTGTGCCTTGCAGTGTTTACCTCAATGGTGAATATGGCCAGAAAGACATTTGTATGGGTGTACCTGTCGTATTGGGCAGAAGCGGTTGGGAGAAAATCATCAACCTCCGTTTGAGCGATGCAGAAAAAGCAGCCTTTGAAAAGTCAGCAGAAGCCGTTCGCTCAATGAATGGTGCTTTGAGTTTATAAAAATACTTGATTTAGCATACCAGCCGGCCCGTCCTAGCGAGCCGGCTTTTTTCTGTCTTTTTGTTTTTTCAAAACATTCCTTCTCGATAAATTAATTCGAATAATATAAAGGTTTATACATAAAATTACACTTTCATCTCATTTTCTTACATTAAACACACTTTCGCATGAAAACAGCACTACTTGCACTACTCGCTTTCGTTGCCTCTTCCTCTGCGTTTTCGCAGGCCATTAAAGGGACGGTTTTTGAGGAAAAGAATAGCACAGGATTACCCGGCGTTTCGCTTCTCATACAGGGAACGAACATGGGTACGGTCACCGATTCCGATGGAAGCTTTTCGCTCGACGCAGCCGACGGTTCTTATAAGCTCGTGATTTCATTTATCGGCTACACACCGAAAATCGTCCCGATCGAGGTGACCTCTGGACGGTCGCCTGTGCTCAACATCACGCTGAGTGAATCATCAGAACTACTTAGCGAGATCGTGGTAACAGGATCTCGGAGCGGTGGCCGCTCCCGCATCGACTCGCCTGTGCCGGTGGATATTATTCCGGTTTCACAAATCACAAATAACGTCGGACAAGTGGATATCAACCAGATCCTGACCTACGTCGCTCCCTCATTCCAATCTTCAAGGCAGACTATTTCCGACGGTTCCGACCATATTGACCCCGCCCAGTTGCGTGGACTCGGGCCGGATCAGGTTTTGGTTTTGGTAAATGGAAAAAGAAGGCACCAATCTTCACTCGTCAATGTAAATGGTACTGTCAACCGCGGAACAGTAGGTACCGATTTAAATGCGATCCCCGCCACGGCTGTTGACAAAATCGAGATCCTTCGTGACGGTGCGGCCGCCCAATACGGTTCCGACGCGATCGCCGGCGTGATCAATATCATTCTGAAATCGAGGACAGGATTAAGCGGAAATGTTTCTTACGGGCAGAATGTGACGAGTTATGATAAAGATTATGTGATCAATTACGGAAAGGATGAATCCATTAATATTTCCGACGGGGGTACCGCACAAATCGGACTGAATTATGGCTTGAAAATCGGCCAGAAAGGTTTCTTGAATATAACCGGCGAATACGTCAACCGGGAAGCTACTAACCGGACAGGCACTTACACCGGACAGATTTTCCCGGCGGTCGACGGAAAAGTGGTCGATGATCAGCTACTTGGCGAGAAAGGGTTAACCCGAAATGACTTTGATATGCGTATTGGAAACTCCAAAGTAAATGGCGGCGGGGTTGTGCTGAATGCGAGTATTCCTTTGTCTAACAATATCGAACTCTATGCATTTGGAGGTTATAATAATAAGAAAGGAAATGCAGCCGGATTTTATCGGTATCCCAACTCAGTACCTGCCATAGTGCGCCCTACTGTTTTTGCGATGTACCCGAATGGCTTTTTACCTGAAATCAATAGCGACGTCACTGATATTTCTGCGGCGGGAGGACTAAGGGGAAAGTTGGGTCAATGGAAGTTTGATCTCAGCAATACTTTCGGCAAAAATGATTTTGATTATAATATCTCAAATTCCATCAATTATACGCAAGTCAATACCGGGACGAGCATTCGGACGAAGTTTAATGCAGGTGGAAATGGCTTTTCCCAAAACACGATTAACGCGGATCTGGGTCGCAAGTTCGAGGTTTTGGAAGGTTTAAATGTTGCGATCGGCGCCGAGCAGCGTACCGAAAAGTATACAATTACAGCCGGCGAAGAAGCTTCTTATAAAAACTACGATGTGGCAGCCGGAGTAGCCGCAGGCGCGCAAGTATTTTCAGGATTCTTCCCTCAAAATGCGGGTTCGCATTCCCGCAACAGCATCGCAGGCTATCTTGATCTGGAGCAGGACATTACCAAAGCGTGGGTCGTGAGCGGCGCGCTGCGTTTCGAGAATTATTCCGATTTTGGAAATACCCTCAATTACAAGCTTGCATCGCGCTACAAGTTTACCGACGGGATTGCATTGCGCGCCTCCGCCAGCAGTGGTTTCCGTGCACCTTCTTTGCAGCAGCGGTATTATGCCAAAACCAATACCCTTTTTGTAACCCAAAACGGCCAGCAGGTCGCACAGGAAAGCGGAACTTTCACAAACGACAGCCGGCCAGCAGAAATCCTGGGGATACCTAAGCTGAAACAGGAAACTTCGCAGAGCTTTACAGTCGGGACTACGATCCAGCTGGCCAATGCATTTGAACTGACTGTCGACGCGTACCAGATCGATATCGACAATAGGATCGTTTTGACAAATAATTTCAACGACGGCGGTAATGCGACATTAAAAGCACAACTCACCGCCGCAAATGCAACTACTGCCAATTTCTTCTCGAATGCGGTAGACACGCGGTCAAGAGGTATCGAGGCTGTGCTATCCTACAATACCAAATTCGGCGGAACTCAATCTTTGCGGGCCGTTTTGGCAGGTACATTCATTCAGAATAAGGTAAAGAAAGACGCGAGCGGAAAGCCGATTATCCATGCTTCCGATATTTTGGTAAAAACCAATCAGGTGAATACGTATTTCAACCGGGAAGATATGAGCCGCTTCGAGATCGCGAGCCCGAAAAACAAACAGAGCCTTACTATTAATTACAATGTGGGAAAACTGGGCGTGATGCTCCGTGCAGTGCGTTTTGGCGAGGTAACCTATTGGGATCCGACTATCGATCCGACCAAGCCGGATACCTGGCCGGTCAATACTTTAACCGGACAAAAGGAAACGTTAGACCAGACTTTCGGTGCGAAAATCGTCACTGATATTGCAGTGAATTACAATCTAACCAAGGGAATTAACATTTCGCTGGGCTCAAATAATGTATTTGATGTGTATCAGGACAAACACTTACATTCCGGAAATGTGAGTCTGGGCCGTTTTGTGTACTCTCGCCGCGTGCAGCAAATGGGGGTAAATGGCCGGTATGTTTTTGCGAGATTAAATTTTAATTTCTAGCAAAAACCAAGGAGCCGGTCTGCTGACAAACCGGCTCCCTGTTTTTACAAATACTATATCGAAATCTGGTACTGCAAAGTAAACGCGCCGCGCCTTCCATTCGCTTCCAGCTCATTTGCATTGCTGCTATTGCGGTACACCGGCCGGTTTTCGTAGTTCAGCGACATTTTACCGGTGTGACCTTTAATCAGCCAGTTTACACCCACATTGTACACATTCATTCCGTCACGAAGGCGCTCGTAATCTGCACATTGCAAGGAAGCGTAAGGCATTAATGTACCTTGACTACCGAGTAATCCGTCTTTAAATTTATAGCCGGCCTGAGAATAGATCACACTGCCTGTCCCAAACATCGGGTATGCATTTCCGTGCGTACCTCCTACCCCTGCAATTGGCTGGGTAGTACCGGTAGCAGGATTCATAATTCCATTGTAACGCAGATAACCCTTCCCGTAATCAGTGCCGAAATAGCCCAGATAAGCAGAAACAGCACTTCCCGTTTGTGCATTGAGCGGCATATCCAGGTAAGCGGCCACCGACCAGAGATTCATATTGCTGTAAAGTGTATCGGTCGCTTCCCTTCGCCAGGTCGCATTCTTTTGAGTAATAATCCCGGCTTCTATATTGAACACCTTGCGCTTTCCGAGATAGGTACCGGTCATGTAGCCGGGCGTGGTATTATCCTCCGTGTCAAAAATGTTATAAACCAGCAATGCATCGAACTGCTTATGATTTTTTCGTTGTGAAAATGCTGCATTCTGATTGATCGCCGGAGGAACAGCACCGCTCGTTTCCAAAGGAAAAGGATCGGCTAATGCCACGCGATAGTTGATTTTCCCGATCTGGCCGCGGCTGTAAACTGCCAGTTTTCTCGAAAACTGATCGGTTTGATCGACGGTCGCCTGCGCAAAAACGGGCACATCGAGTGTCATGATGGAGCCGATGCTGGGTTGTGAAAAACGCGACAGACCGTTCATGATCGTCAGGCCACCACCGAAACGGATAAAGTTGGTGCCTTTGCGCTGGACTTCATATTCACCCAATGCATCATGAAAAAAAGCAGCCACTTTTCTGTTACTGGGCGTGCCGGTTGTATTGTAAGCAGGAAATGCGCTGACCTTGTTGAAGTTGTTCATCCCGAATTGGGTATAAAAGAATATACGGTCGGTGATCTGGCCAAATAATTGCAGACGCGTCCTGCGCAATCCGATGTCAAAAGTGTTGGTCTTCGGGTCGCCGGTGACAGTAGTTCCGGGGTTGTTTTCGTTGAACCGGAACCAGGCCTGGTTTGTAAAAGTTGCCTTTACATAATGTGAACCCGATTCGTTAAGATTGTAGCGGAGATCCGACCGTGTGTTATCATTTGACGGTTTAACCTGCGCCCATGAAATAGACGAACTTAGCAAAATTAAAGAGAGTACTTTTTTCATTTAAAAGTGTTATTGTTTTCACTGGCGAATAGCGCATTCAGCTTTCAGCTAAGACTTGAAACGATATTTAAAGTTTATTAAAATGATGTCAAGCACGGCTTCAAACCGTTACGCACGCTATTCTTTTTCTATCCGTAACCTAAATCATAAGGCAGGTTCTGGTGGGGCTATACTTGCATTCTTGTTATTTTTCTTCCCGGCATTCGCCCAGGAAACACCTCCGCTTATCAACTTTTTTTCCTCCGAATATAAGGCGCATAACCAGAACTGGGCAATCAGCCAAAGCTCCGACGGAGTCATTTATGCGGCCAATTCCGACGGGCTGATGGAATATGACGGTGCATCCTGGAAGCTGTACCCATTGCCCGACGGACAGATCGTGCGGGCAGTATTATGCGACGGATCAGCCAAAGAACAGCGAATTTATGTAGGCGGTTTTGCTGAATTCGGCTACTGGCGAAAAGAAGCAGACGGGCAGCTTAAATATAATTCACTGAGCAAAAGCGCCAATTTCAAAAGTTTGAAGACCGAAGAGATCTGGCACATATTGAAAACACCAGACTATATCTACTTTCAGTCTTTTGCCAAAATTTACCGGTACGACGGAAAAAATCTGATTGAAATGGAAGCGGAAGGAAATTTCATGTTCCTGAGATATGTCCACAACAGGCTTCTAATCCACGTGATCGACCGCGGGCTATACGAATTGAAAGGAGAGAAATTTGTGAGTTTGCCAGGCACAGACGCACTTTCTTCCACCATTGTAACTTCCCTACTGCCACTTTCACGCGGGAGGATTTTAATTACTACCACCAAAAACGGATTGCTTATCTGGGAAAACGGCGGGCTTCACCCGTGGAGCATTCCCTTGGCCGGGGAGCTCAAAAAGAATATTATTAACAAAGCTATCATCCTCTCCCGCGACAGCAGCATCGCGATCGGTACCATTCAGAATGGCGCATATATTATCTCGAAAAACGGCGATTTCAAATATCAGTTTAACAAAGAAACAGGCCTTCAAAACAACACGGTGATCGCGCTTGCCGAGGATAACCGCAAGAAACTCTGGATCGGAATGGACCAGGGAATCAGTCTGGCTGAAATGTCCTCGCCGATTATCTCTTATCAGACCAATGATAACCCGCTTGGCTCGACTTACGCAGCGGCGCTCTGGCACGGACGACTGTATGTCGGCTCCAATAAAGGTGTTTTTGTTAAAAAATGGCCCTCTTCTGAACCGTTCCGGGCAGTACCTGGGCTGGAAGGACAGACCTGGATGCTGAAAGTTTTTAACGACCAGCTCCTCTGCGGGCACAACGATGCTACTTACAGGATTGACGAACAAGGTGCACGTAAGATCTCGAATATCACTGGCGGTTGGGTAATGCTTCCAATTGCAAGCGGAAATGACACTTTGCTTTTGCAAGGCGCCTACAACGGTTTGCACGCTTATAAAAAAAATAAGGATGGACTGTGGACTTATGCACATCGTGTCCGCGGCGTGCCGCCGACGCCTATCCGGCAGATCGTTCGCGATGAAAACGGGCTTTTCTGGCTTGCGCACGCTTATAAAGGACTTTTTTCAGCAGAGCTCACGCCACGGCTGGATTCGGCCGTGGCCTGGAAAGAATTTAAGTCGCCAGATCATATTCCGAGCGAATTTTCAGTGGAAATATTCAAATGGAAAAACAAGATACATATCCGTTCGGGAAATAAATTCCTGGAACCCGGCCCCGCCCAGTCGCTCAAAAACAGTATCGATTTTACCCCGGAAGACGAGCCTTTCAAGGTCCGCACAGGTATTGGCGACGACTGGTTTAAGGTATTTATGAACCGGGTAACGCTATATTCCTCGGGGCAAAGCCCGAAACAGCTGTCGTTAAAGCTGATCAGGAATACCGAAACGATCATTCCGCTCACAAATAATCACTACTTCTTTTGCCTTGACAATGGTTACGCACTTTACGATCGTTCCTCCAATATAGACGCAGGCGCAATCGACTCGGCACCTATCGTCAGAAAAGTATCCAATCTGAGAAATCTCGCGGAAACGTTCCGCATTTCGGGAAATCCTGCATTACCTGCCGAAGTCCGCGCATTGCGGATCAATTATGCGTTGCCCGAATATGGCCGCAGCGTGCAATACCGGTACCGGCTGCGCGGGCTAACCGACCAATGGTCGGAATGGACGGACCAGAGTTTTGTTGAATTTACCAATCTGGAATCTGCCGATTACGTATTTGAGGTGCGCAGCAGCCTGAATGACCTGGTTACCTCTTACCAATTCAGTGTGCAGCCCCGTTGGCGGGAAACCATCTTTGCCCGTATACTCTTTGCTTTCCTGATCGCAGTCGCCCTGATCGGCCTCATTTTTTATCAGGAAAAAAGGCTGGCCAGACATCGCAAGAGGCTCATTGCAGAGCAGGAAGAGAAACTGCGGCAACAGCGGCTGTCCAGCGAAAGGCAGATTATGCAGATTCAAAATGAAAAGTTGCAAAGTGAGATCCAGAGCAAAAGTCAGCAGCTGAGCAACGTGGCGATCAATGTGGTCAGGAAAAACGAGATATTAGAAGAGATCAGCAGTGAACTGAAACAGGTGAAAGCAGAGCTCGGACAACAACTTCCGAATATCCATTACCAGAAACTTCTGCATAGTATTGAACGCAATGTCGCCGGCAAAGATGACTGGCTTTTATTCGAGCAAAATTTCGATGAAGTCCACGAGCAATTCTTCAAAAGGTTAAGACAAATTTCTCCGACCATTTCCCCTTCCGAACTCAGACTTGCAGCCTGCCTGCGCATGAATTTATCCACCAAAGAAATGGCACCAGTGCTGGGGATTTCTGTCCGGGGTGTAGAAATAAAGCGCTACCGGCTCCGGAAAAAACTGGGGTTAGGTATGGATGCCAATCTCGTTGAGTTCATGATGGACGTTTGACCCATTGTACTAATCCGTATCAAAACCGCATTAGCTGTCTAATTTCCTTGCATTATTCTCAGTGATGTAATGGTGATGTAGTCCATTTTTTGATTTCCGCTATTCTTAGGATTTAAATTTGAAGACAATTAATTCTTTTAATAGTTCAATCAACTAATTGATACCAAATGAAAACTACCGTACGGCTTCTGTACATGCTCTTGTTTCTGGCATTTGGAACACTATCCTATGCGCAGGAAATTGATGTAACAGGGAAAGTGACATCTGCGACAGACGGCTCACCATTGCCGGGAGCCAGTGTTCTGATAAAAGGGACTACAAACGGTGTCCCGACCGATGCCGAAGGAAATTATGCGATCAAAGTCCCTTCCGGGCAATCTGTTCTTGTATTCTCGATGATCGGTATGGTGGCCCAGGAAATTCCGGTGGGCACCCAAACGGTTATTAATGCAGGTTTGCAGGAGGATGCCCGCGCTTTGAATGAAGTGGTTGTGGTGGGTTATGGTACCCAGCGCAAGCTTGATGTGACTGGCTCAGTGGTGCAGATCAAAGGTGAGGATATTTCCAAACAGCCTTCCATGAATGCAGTGAGCGGCTTGCAGGGAAAAGTAGCCGGTGTTCAGATCAACAACTCGGGTAAACCAGGCGAGGCGCCGCAAATACGTATCCGTGGTGTAGGTACCGCCTATGGTAGTGCAAATCCGCTTTATGTGGTTGATGGTGTTTGGTTTGACGATATCAGCTTTTTGAATTCAGGTGATATTGAAAGCATGAACATTTTGAAAGATGCTTCCAGCCAGTCTATTTACGGGGTGCGCGCTGCAAATGGTGTTGTTTTGATCACCACCAAAAAAGGAAAATCGGGCAAAGCGGTAGTGGATTACAATGGATTTGTAGGCTTCCAGAAAGTGACTAACCAGGTAAAAATGGCGAATGCCAAAGAGTACGCTACCATGGTGAACGAGCTGAGCAATATCAACGGGAAAGAAAACATTCTCGACCCGAACCAGTTCGGAGAAGGTACCGACTGGTATGATCAGATACTACGCACTGCGAAAGTGACCAACCACCAGCTTTCGATCAGCGGCGGCGGTGAAAAATCCACTTTCAACTTCTCACTGGGCTATTTGGATCAGGACGGAGTTGTTCAGAAAAATAACTTCAAACGTTACACAGCACGTCTGCAAAATGATTTCCAGGTTCTGAAAAGCCTGAAAGTTGGGTATACTGCCACTGGTTCTTTCAGCAAATCGAAAGACGAAGCGGGCGGCATTTTCCGCCAATTGTATGCAGCTGGGCCAGTTGTTCCTGTTTACAATGCAGACGGTACTTACGGAGATCCAAACGATTTTAACCTGGGTGACGCTAACAATTTTAACCCACAGGTTACCATTGATTATTTCAATCAAAACACCAAAAGAACGCTGCTAACAGGTAATGCATACGCCGAACTTTCAATTTTCGACGGGCTTACTTTCAAAACCAGTTTGGGTGGAAGGTACTCGCAGGACGAAACGCGCTTCTACAATCCTGAATACATTGCCACTTTGAAGCAACGCAATAACACCAGCCAGTTGAGCTTCACGCGTCCGCAAAGTCGCTACTGGATTTTTGAGAATACCTTGACTTATACCAAAGAATTTGGACAGCATAACTTCACAGCACTTTTGGGCCAGTCTGCCCAACGTGACCAATCTTACAAGCTAACTGCTTCTGCATTGAATGTACCTTACACCAGCGAGGGCGATTTATACCTGGCGCTCGGTAATACAGAGGGACGAAATGTAGTGGATGAAGGTGATCTGGGGACTTATGCTTCTTACTTTGGTCGCGTTAACTACTCTTTCGGCGACCGCTATTTACTTAATGCATCTCTTCGCGCCGATGGTTCTTCCAAATTCTTCCAGGGCGGAAATGCCTGGGGCTATTTCCCTTCGGTAGGAGCTGGCTGGGTGATCAGCAATGAGGCTTTTATGAAGAACCAGAATTTCTTTGATAATCTGAAAGTAAGAGGAAGCTGGGGTAAAATAGGAAATGCATCTGTCCCGTCTAATTTGTCGACACTCACGGTTGCCGCTGGCGGTAATCTGGCAGCCTTTTTCGGCGGACAGCTGAATACGGGAGCGAGCATCAACACCATTATTCCTCCTACTACCTTTTGGGAACGCGGAGTTGGTACTGACTTAGGTTTGGAAGCTGCTTTCCTTAAATCGAGATTGACTGTTGAGCTGGATTATTATATCAAGAAAACGGAACGCGCTATTTTCGACATTCCTGTACTTACTTCAATCGGAACAGAGTCGGGCCGGATCGTGGGCAACCAGGCTACTTTCGAGAACAAAGGTTTTGAATTTGCATTGAGCTGGAGAGACGAAATCGGCAAAGACCTTACTTACAGCATTGGCTTCAACGGCGGGATCAATAATAACAAGGTACTTGCTGTAACCTCCGGAGCCAATCCGATTTATGATGGCGGAGTCGGACTTACTGGCGGTGCATTGGCTACCCGCACCAGAGTAGGCGATCCGATCGGTTCTTTTTACGGATACATTGTAGATGGCATTTTCCAGAATCAGGATGAGATCGCTGCCTCGGCACAGCCAACTGCAAAGCCAGGCGACTTCCGCTACCGCGATATCAGCGGAACAGCGGGCGTACCTGATGGTGCAATATCAGGGCTTGACAGGCAGGTGATCGGAAATCCAAACCCGAAATTCACTTACGGTATCAATACCAACTGGAACTACAAGGCATTTGACTTAATGCTCGATTTCCAGGGAGTATCGGGAGTTGATGTTTACAATGCAAATCTGGGATGGAGATATGGTAATGAGAACTTCACGAAAGATTATTTCGATAACCGCTGGCACGGAGAAGGAACTTCGAATACTTACCCTTCTGCAAACATTGGTGGAGGCTCCAACTATTTCCCGAATACATTCTTTGTTCAAAGCGGCAGCTATTTCCGGGTTAGGAATGCCCAGCTGGGTTATACTTTCCCGCAAGCTTTCAATGAAAAGCTAAAAATCAGGAAACTAAGGTTGTATGCAAATGCGCAAAACGCTTTAAACTTCTTCAAATACAAAGGCTTATCGCCGGAAGTGAGAGCAAATGAAAACAAGCCTACACAGGCAGGTATTGACGCGAATGTTTATCCGCTTTCGGCTACTTATAACTTCGGTATCAATGTTACTTTCTAACATCAGAATCAACATGAATTATATAGATTTTAAAAACCATCTCAGGAAAACCAGCTTATATCTTGGCTTGGCCGGTATGCTGATCATCCCTTCGGCTTGTGACGAAAGCTTCCTGGACACTGATCCGCAGGGAAAACAGGCAGGAGCAGTTTTTTGGCAAAATGAAGGTGACGCAACCAAGGCTGTGAATGCAATGTACGCTAACCTTCGGGGCTGGAACAATACCGCATTCGCCGCGATCGCGATTGAGAATATTGGCTCTGATGACGCTGAAAAAGGCTCAACTGCCTCTGACGCGACGTTTTTTAATGATTATGACAGGTTTGTTGTCAGTTCCAATGACGCGCAGCTGGGTGGTTTCTGGCAAGGTCAATACCAGAATATCAATTATGCCAACCAGGTAATTACAAACATTCCTGCGATCAGCATGGATGAAACGCTCAAAGCGCGCTATATCGCGGAGGCGAAATTCATCCGCGCTTATTCGTATTTCCGCCTTGTAAGAGCGTTTGGCGATGTACCTCTTCGATTGGCTATTCCGAAAGATGCGACCGAATACAACTTGCCGCGCACGCCAAAGGCGGAAGTTTATGCGGCGATTGAACAGGACTTGACGGATGCAGCTGCTACGCTGCCAGTCAATTATGGCGCAGCTGATGTAGGTCGCGCAACGAAGGGAGCGGCACAGTCGCTCCATGCAAAAGTGGCAATGTACCAGGCTAAGTGGCAGCAGGTTTTTGATCTGACCAACGCAGTAATGACGTCTGGACAGTATTCGCTGTTTCCTCAATATGATGCGTTATTCCGGGTTCCAAATGAGAACTCTGTCGAATCTATTTTCGAAATCCAGAATGAGCTGTTCACCGCAAATAAAGACGCGTCAAACTCGCAGTACTCTCAGGTTCAAGGAGTAAGAGGTGTAGTTGGAGGTGGCTGGGGTTTTAATGTACCTACCGAAGCATTGGCTGATTCCTTTGAAACCGGAGACCCGAGAAGAGATGCGACCATTATCTTCCGCGGCGAAACTACACCTTCCGGTGACGTGATCCCCAAAATTGGCGATAACCCCATGTATAATCAAAAATCGTATGTTCCATTCAGTATGTTCGTGTCTGGTTTTAACGAGGGAGTCCAGCAGAATATCAGGGTGATCCGTTATGCAGACGTTTTACTGATGAATGCAGAAGCAGCTAACGAACTAGGGAATACAACGCAGGCGCTTGCTTCGCTTGAAATGGTGCGTGCCCGCGCAAGAGGTACTTTGAAAAATGTGCTTCCAAAGATTACTACTACCAACAAAGCAGCTTTGCGGAATGCGATCTGGCATGAAAGACACGTGGAGCTTGCCATGGAAAACGATCGCTATTTCGATGTGATCCGCCAGGGAAGAGCTGCACAGATTTTTGGCCCAAAAGGCTGGAAACCTAACAAAAATGAAGTTTGGCCGATACCTCAGAATGAGATCGAGCTAAGCGGAGGTATTCTGGTTCAGAATCCGGGGTACTGAGGGCAATGATTGAATGATTGAATGACTGAATTATTGAATTAGTGAATGAGTGAATGAGTGAATATTGTAATGCGTTTTAGAGATTTTTTTCTTTTCGGGTTAATGGTTTGGTTTGGGGTTTCCTGTAAAACGGAAAGTAACCCTAAACCAGCCGCCCCGGCGAAGGTGGATACCACGACAAACAAGTTTCCGGTTATATCTGACGAAGCGCTGCTTACCCTGGTTCAGCAACAAACTTTCAAATACTTCTGGGAATTTGCGCATCCGGTGAGCGGACTAGCGCGGGAGCGTAATACTTCCGGCGATATAGTGACCTCTGGCGGCAGTGGATTTGGCATTATGACGATTCCGATCGCGGTAGAAAGAAAATTCATTACGCGTGCTCAGGGCTTGGAAAGAATGCAGAAGATCGCCGGATTTCTGAAAAACAATACGCAGAAGTTTCATGGCGCATTTCCGCATTGGTTAAATGGTGCTACCGGTGCAGTTGTCCCGTTCAGTGAAAAGGATAATGGGGCTGATCTGGTGGAAACTGCCTTTTTGGTGCAGGGCCTACTTACTGCCAGGCAATATTTCAGTGCAAATACCCCGGCTGAAATGGACCTACGAGCTGATATCAATGCAATCTGGGAGGGTGTTGAATGGGATTGGTTTCAAAAAGACAATGAAAATGTGCTCTACTGGCATTGGAGCCCGAATTTTGGCTGGGAAATGAACCACCAGATCCGCGGCTGGAATGAATGCCTGATCACTTATGCGCTTGCGGCTTCATCGCCAACTCACGGTATTTCAAAGGCAGTTTACGATAATGGCTGGGCAAGATCGGGCGATTTGAAAAATGGAAATAGCTATCACGGCGTTAACCTGCCACTCGGTGAAGCTTACGGAGGTCCGTTGTTTTTCTCGCATTACTCTTTTTTAGGATTGAATCCCACGGGACTTACAGATCAGTACGCTGATTATTTTACCCAAAACAAAAATCATACATTAATTAACTATAACTACTGCATCGCCAATCCGCAGGGATTTGAAGGTTATAGTGACCAATGCTGGGGACTGACGGCGAGCGATATTCCTGACGGTTATAATGCCAATTCTCCTACAAACGACAAAGGTGTGATTGCGCCGACAGCGGCTTTGTCTGCATTTCCTTACACGCCGGCTGAATCCATGAAGGCGCTAAAATTCTTCTATTACAAGCTCGGCGATAAACTATGGGGAGCATACGGATTTCACGATGCATTTTCGCTCGATGAGCTTTGGTTTGCAGATTCTTACCTCGCGATCGACCAGGGACCGATCGTGATTATGATCGAAAATCATCGCAGCGGGCTGCCGTGGAAGCTTTTTATGAGCGCCCCGGAAGTGAAGACCGGTTTGAAAAAGCTCGGATTTTCCAGTCCGAACCTCAATTAAGTGTTACCTAAAAACTCAATCATGAAAATTTCCTTCTATTACATTCTGGGAATACTACTGCTATTTGCAAAATTGGATAGCCAGGCACAAAAGAAGAAAGCAACCACTACTAAGCCAGCGACTTTCAACGCAGCTGACCGACCCAAAAACCTTTCCGATACTGCATTGCTGGAACTGGTGCAAAAGCAAACTTTCCGCTATTTCTGGGAATTTGGGCACCCGGTAAGTGGTATGTCACGCGAGCGGAGCAATATCGCTTTTGATTATGGCGATGAGGTAGTTACCACCGGCGGGACTGGCTTTGGGATTATGGCGATGATCGTTGCCGCTGAAAGAAAGTGGCAGCCCCGGGATTCCGTTGCGGCGCGTCTATTGAAGATGGTTAAATTTCTTTCCAAAGCGGACCACTACCACGGTATTTTCCCGCACTGGCTGAATGGAGCAACGGGTAAAACGATCCCATTTGGCAGAAAAGACGATGGCGGCGATCTGGTTGAATCGTCATTTCTTTTCCAGGGGCTATTAGCCGCAAGACAGTACTTTGATAGGGATAATGACCTGGAAAGAGATTTAAGAAACCGCATTCAATGGATCTGGAACGAGGCGGAGTGGGACTGGTATACGCAGGGAAATCCGAATCAGCTGTACTGGCACTGGAGTCCGAATCACGGGTGGGCAATGAATTTTGAGCTGCGGGGCTACAACGAAACGCTGATCACCTATATTCTGGCAGCATCTTCTCCGCGCTACCCGATCGCTCCGCAGGTTTATCACAAATGCTGGGCACAAAGTGACCATTTCAAAAATGGAAGAGAATTCCACGGAGTCAAACTGCCGCTTGGTTTTGACTTTGGCGGCCCGCTTTTCTTTGCTCACTATTCATTTGTAGGACTTGACCCGCGAAACCTGAAAGACCAGTACGCAGATTATTGGGAGCAAAATGTAAATCATACCCTGATCAACTATAAACACTGCGTGGCAAACCCCGGGAAATTCAAAGGATATGGAGAAAATAGCTGGGGACTGACTGCCAGTGATACTTACAACGGTTACAATGCACATTCCCCTACCAACGATTTTGGTACGATAACCCCCACCGCGGCGCTTTCTTCATTCCCGTATACACCTAAAGAATCCATGAAAGCATTACGCCACTTTTATGACGATCTGGGTGACAAGATTTGGAGTAAATATGGATTTGTAGATGCATTCAATGAGTCCCAGAACTGGTACGCGAAGTCGCATCTGGCTATTGACCAGGGGCCGATCATTGTGATGATCGAGAACTATCGCACGGGTTTGCTCTGGAAGTTATTTATGAAAGATCCGGATGTTCAGACTGGGCTGAAAAAGCTTGGATTTGAAAGTCCGGCGCTGGAAACAAGCCATAAAAATTGACCACTTTTTGACCTAAATTAACCGAAAGACCAGCCAGCAGCTGGTCTTTCGGTTTTATAAAATATAATTGTACCTTGATAGTGTTTTCTTGAAATGGCACGCTCAAATAGTGCCCTACCGGCTCATTTAAACGTTAAAATCATGAATAGATACTACAAATCAATATTCCCGATCCTGCTTTTCAACCTGCTTTCCCTGACTGCCCCGGCGCAGATGTGGCAGGTGTCCGAGCCTGAAAACCTTCCTCAAAAGAGACATGAAAATGCGATGGCTACCGCTAATGGTAAGCTGTACCTTCTGGGCGGCCGCGGCTTGAAAGCGGTCGACGAATATGATTTCAAGAAAGACTCATGGACAAGTCTGGCGCAAACACCGCTTGAAATGAGCCATTTTCAGGCGGTCACTTACAAAAACGAAATTTATGTGCTGGGCGCTTTTACCGGCAGCTACCCGCACGAAGTACCAATCCCCGACATTTATATATTCAATCCGATTAAAAACGAGTGGCGAAAAGGCGCTTCTATTCCTGAAAACCGGAGAAGAGGCGCAGCCGGTGCATTTGTGATGAATGATAAAATTTACCTCGTCTGCGGCATTCAGGATGGGCACTGGGACGGACAGGTGACTTGGTTCGATGAATTTGACCCGGCAACTGAAACCTGGAAAACACTTCCCGACGCGCCGCGACCGAGAGATCACGTGCAAGTAGCCGTTTTAAACAACAAATTATATGTAGCAGGCGGCCGGCTTTCAACAGCGCGCATTAATCAGGTATTGAATACGGTGATCAAGGAAGTGGACGTTTTTGACTTTAAAACTAGTAAATGGACTACGCTACCTGCCGAAAACAACTTGCCAACCTTGCGCGCGGGAAATACGACTGTCGTTTACAACAATAAAATTCTGGTGATTGGCGGCGAAAGTGACGCGCATGTGGAGGCGCACAATGAAGTAGAAGCATTTGACCCTCAAACTAATAAGTGGGAGAAAATGCCTTCGCTGCACCAGGGCCGGCATGGAACGCAGGCTGTGTCTCTAAACAAAAAGATATTTATCGCAGCTGGCTCGGCCAATCGCGGCGGTGGGCCGGAGCTGAACGATATGGAAGTCCTTAATAAGTAATCGAATTATCAAAACACACGAATGAATTTACGCCAATCCGTTTTTTGCGCGATACTATCGGCTATTTCGGTTTCCGGTTTTGCCCAGGAACACAAATTCACCCGCGCCGATACCCTCCGCGGCTCCATTACACCCGAACGCGCGTGGTGGGACCTTACTTACTATCATTTGAAGGTAAAGCCCAATGCGCAGGACAGTACTTTGAGCGGCAGTACCACGATCATTTACAAGGTATTGCAGCCAAATCAGCGTATCCAAGTGGATTTGCAACAACCGCTGTTGATTAGTAAAGTGATCCAGGATGGCGAATCGCTCGAATTCAAGCGTGACGGTAATGCATTTTTTATCGACCTGAAAAAGAAACAGGAAACTGGAAAAGCAGAAAGTATCGAGGTATTTTATTCTGGTAAACCGAGGCTTGCCAAAAATCCACCCTGGGATGGGGGCGTACAATGGATACCTGATGGCCAGGGCAATACGATCATTTCGACTTCGTGCCAGGGTTTGGGTTCAAGTGTATGGTGGCCGTGCAAAGACCACATGTACGACGAGCCCGACAGTATGCAGATCAGCATAACGGTACCTCAGAAAATGACTGACATTTCTAACGGAAAGCTGCTTTCTGTGGTTGAAAACGGCGATAATACGCGCACTTTCAATTGGGTAGTAAAAAACCCTATCAATAACTACGGAGTGAATATGAACGTAGCGAATTATGTAAGCTGGGACGAAACTTACAAGGGTGAAAAAGGCGATTTGCCGGTTAGCTATTATGTATTGCCTAAAAACCTGGATAAAGCGAAAGAACATTTTAAGCAGGTTCCGATGATGCTGAAAGCATTTGAGCATTGGTTTGGCCCCTACCCTTTTTATGAAGATGGTTACAAACTGGTGGAAGTACCCTATCTCGGCATGGAGCATCAGAGTTCGGTGACTTATGGGAATGAGTATAAAATGGGTTACCGCGGCCGCGATCTTTCCAATACGGGCTGGGGCTTGAAATGGGACTTTATTATCATTCACGAAAGCGGTCACGAGTGGTTTGCGAATAATATCACCTACAAAGATGTGGCTGATATGTGGGTGCATGAGAGTTTTACCAACTATTCTGAAAACTTGTATACTGAGTATTATTTTGGTAAAAAAGCGGGTTCTGAGTATGTGATCGGCACCCGCAAACTGAT
This sequence comes from Dyadobacter sp. CY343, assembly GCF_021390335.1. GTDB lineage: Bacteria > Bacteroidota > Bacteroidia > Cytophagales > Spirosomataceae > Dyadobacter. The sequence continues at coordinate 1,062,181 of NZ_JAJUXK010000004.1, forward strand.
TGAAAATAAAGCACCGATTGTGGGGATTTATGGTGTGAACCAAGAAGGCTCGAAAGATATGTATTACAAAGGCGGGAATATGCTGCATACGATCCGCCAGGTTGTGAATGATGACGAAAAGTGGAGGCAGATTTTGCGGGGGTTGAATAAAACGTTTTACCACCAGACAGTCGACGGATCGCAAATTGAAGCGTATGTGAGTAAAGAGTCCGGCAAGGATTTGACCAAAGTTTTCGACCAATACCTTCGCGACACGCGCATTCCGGTTCTTGAATATAGTTTCGGAGGAAAAGGACTGCAATATCGCTGGACGAATGTGGTAGCGGGTTTTGAAATGCCGGTCAGAGTGCAGATCGGGGCAGGGAAAGAGGAATTTATTTACCCTACTAGCGAGTGGAAAACGATCAAGGTGAAGTCAGAAAAGAGACTGACCGTCGATCCTAATTTTTACGTAGAAGCGAGGGAAAGCAAGACTTCATAATTAGTCCCAGCATTCCATAATCAGCATATCCCCGGTTTTTGCAGAAATCCTGACCATTCCATCCGTCTCAGCTTCATTACTGTTGCCCGTGCGGTGACCTAAGGTCAGGGTTTCGTTTTTTAAATTATATTTCAATCCGGAAGTTTCAATGCCTTCCACAACTCCAATTGGAATAAGCGAAATGGGCGTACCGGCAGCATACCATTTTTCGAAAGTCCCGGTAAGCGGGAATATTTTAGAATAATCATCGAACATCACGAGCCGGATCTTGTCCTTATAGCGAACGAGATTGGTGATATTGGTCACTGCATGATCGGCGCGGCGCCCAGTTGCCCACACGATATTGGCAGCCGGAAATCCTCTTTCTATTAAAAAATCAACTCCTTTTTCAAGGTCAGTCTTTTCGGTATCTGGCGTGTTTACAATTTCCAAGGGTTGCTGGCGGGCAAGTATCGCGTCGAAATCGTGCGGATCGTCAAAATCGCCCAACCAGACATCAACTTTAATGCCCAGTTCCAGTACACGGTAAATTGCATTATCGAGCACGACAATGAAAGGACTCCATTCGAGCAACTGCCCGAGCAGCTCTTCACTGCAAGCTTCTCCGTTGGCAATAATCAGCGCTGGCTCCTGCTTTTCTCTTACAATATGGTGTGATGACATTATTATTTATCTACTTTTTATCAGCGTAACCAGCTCCTTAAATTGCTGAGTCATCTCATCGAATCGCTGATCCATTTTGTCAAATCGCTGATCCATTTTGTTAAACCGCTGATCCATTTTGTCAAACCGCTGATCCATTTTGTCAAATCGCTGATCCATTTCATCAAAGCGCTGATTGACTTTCTCGAATTTCTTATCTATTTCAGCAAATTTTTGATCCATTTCCTCGAATTTCTGATCCATTCGAGTTTCGAGTTTGTCCAGCCTTACCTCTACGCGGTCAATGCGAATTACCAGCCGGTCGAACTTGTCTTCCAGCTTTTCGAACCTTACCTCCAGTTTTGCTTCGAGATTGTCAAATCTGATAGCGTGATCGTCGAGTCGATCATTGATCACGGTCAATTCTTTATGGACACTTGCAAATCCAGTATGTACCAGTGTTGTCAGCGATGCCAGTCCTGTTGCTATCATATCAATCTGCTTTCCGTGTTCAACACATATATTCTCCAATTGATCAATTCTTTGTTCGATAAACATAGTCGTGCGTGCTGTTGAAATTGTGACAAGATTACGCCCGCAATATCTTCACGAAAAAACTGTCACGCAATACCCCAAAAAGGAGTATTTATTTGCAGGTCACACTCCCAATTCTTTGGCTTTGTTCCAGTATGCATCCATTTCCGATAGCGTCATATCTGACAATGATTTTCCGTCAGCCTTTGACGCTTCTTCGAGATATTGAAAGCGGCGAATGAATTTTTTGTTCGTTCTTTCTAATGCAGTTTCAGGGTTAATATCGACGAATCTGGAATAGTTTACGAGTGAGAATAAAAGGTCGCCAAACTCTCCTTCCGCCTCCTTCTGGTCAATTGCATTTCCTGTTTCTATATCAAAATTCTGCTTGAACTCTTCCAGCTCTTCCTGCACTTTTTCCCAAACCTGCTGCTTTTCGTCCCAATCGAAACCTGCACCCCTCGCTTTTTCCTGGATGCGCATTGCTTTAACCAATGCAGGTAACGAAGCCGGCACGCCCGACAATACCGATTTATTTCCTTCCTTCAATTTCAATTTCTCCCAATTCTGCTTGACAGCCTCTTCTGTATCTGCCACAGTATCTCCATAAATATGCGGGTGGCGAGAAATGAGTTTATCACAAACTCCATTCAATACATCTTGAATATCAAACTGATAGGCTTTATCAGGATCGGGTTCCGATCCGATTTTTGCATAAAAAACCAAATGCAGCATGATATCGCCCAACTCTTTTCTGATCTCCGGCAAATCGTTTTCAATGATCGCGTCGGATAACTCGTAAGTTTCCTCAATCGTCAAATGCCGCAGACTTTCCATCGTTTGCTTCCGGTCCCAGGGACATTTTTCCCGCAGTTCGTCCATAATAGTCAGCAAACGATCAAATGCCATCAGCTGGTCCTGACGCTCTTTTGGAAGCAATTCAAAGTGTTTTTCCATAAAACAAAGATAGGGAATGCATTTTTCACTGGCCTATTTCGGAGTGGATTACTCAGCCTTTGAATGCAGTTTAACCGGCGAACTTTTTCATTATTAAAATGTTAATCCAAACGTTAACCAAAAACTGCATCTTTGAGCAAACCCCGCGGGCCCCGTCCCGATAATCCGACTACCGCAAACAACCAATCTTTCAAAAAGCGTTTCTCCGCGCTACAAAACCTGCCCCGATTTTTCCGGCTCGTCTGGCAAACTGATAAGCTGCTCACGATCGGTAACATTTCGTTCCGGCTTGTGAAATCCGCACTTCCGTTGCTGATCCTGTATATAGGAAAAGAGATCATTGATCAGGTGGTTTTTCTGATCGATCACCGCGGCAGCTCGCACCAATACTTGTGGCTGCTGGTAGGTGCTGAATTGGCTTTGACAATCATTTCCGACTTGCTGAACCGCTGCATTAACCTTTTTGATAGCTTGCTGGGTGACCTAGTTGCCAACAAAACGTCCGTCGACCTGGTGCATCACGCCGCCAGACTGGATTTGTATCAATTTGAAAATCCGGTATTCTATGATAAACTGGAACGCGCTCGGCGGCAAACCTCCGGTAGAACCGTGCTGCTCTCACAAACGCTCGCCCAAATGCAGGATATGCTCACATTATTATCACTGGGAGCAGGATTGGTGATTTTCAATCCGTGGCTGATATTGATTCTGATCGTCGCAGTAATCCCCTCCTTTATCGGCGAAACGCATTTCAATGAAAAAACCTATTCACTTACCAGAAGCTGGACGCCCGAGCGGCGTGAGCTGGATTATTTGCGGTACCTGGGTTCAAGCGCCGAAACTGCGAAAGAAGTGAAGGTTTTTGGTCTGGAAAATTACCTCGCCAGTCAATTCAAATCTCTTTCGGACAAATACTTTCATGCAAATAGGAAGATAGCGGTCGCGCGCGCCGGCTGGGGATATTTGCTGGCGGCAATCGGCACCTTGGCTTACTATGGCGCCTACGTTTTTGTGTTGGCACAAACGCTCAGCGGTATGATCACGATCGGTACGATGACCTTCCTTTCCGGTTCGTTCCAAAGAATGCACGCGATGCTCCAAAATATCATGAGCCGGTTTTCCAGTATAGCCGAGAATGCATTGTATTTACAGGACCTATTTGATTTTTTTGAAATACAACCTACCATACTTGCCAACGAAAACGGTTATGCGATCCCTCACCCGATCAGAAAGGGTATAACCTTTGAAAATGTGGGTTTCAAATATCCTGACAACGATTTCTGGGCATTGCGTAACCTGTCTTTTTCTATCAAACCTGGCGAAAAACTGGCATTAGTAGGTGAAAATGGGGCCGGTAAAACGACTTTGGTCAAGCTGCTTGCCTCACTTTACAAACCCACAGAAGGCCGCATTCTGATCGATGGCGTGGATTTACAGGATTACCAGCTGGCCGATCTGCGGGCCAATATTGGTATCATTTTTCAGGATTACATCCGGTACGAAATGACCGTTTCGGATAATATCGCAGTCGGCGATATTGCGAATATTGACGATAAAAATGCGATTGAAAGTGCTGCGAATAAAAGTATGGCGCACGAGCTCATCGACAGGCTACCTAACCATTACGAGCAGGTTTTGGGAAAACGTTTCAAAGATGGTACCGAACTTTCAGGAGGTCAGTGGCAAAAGATCGCACTCGCGCGGGCTTACATGCGCGATGCCCAGATCATCGTTTTGGATGAACCTACTTCTGCGCTGGATGCTCGCGCAGAACACGAGGTTTTCAAAAGATTTACTAACCTGATCGAGGGAAAAATGGCCGTGCTCATTTCCCACCGGTTTTCAACCGTGAGAATGGCCGACCGAATTTTGTTTTTGGAAAAAGGAAAACTGATCGAATTCGGCTCCCACGGCGAGCTGATCGCGCAGAACGGCAAATATGCCGAATTGTTCAATATTCAAGCGCAGGGTTATTTGTGATCAAAAAGGGATCCGGAAGTTGGTCTGGATCATATTGCTGGTACATTTGGCGATGATCTTGCCTTCCAGATCAACTATCTTACCTTCGACGTGAATGATATTCTTGCCCGATCTGACGACCCAGGATTTGGCAGTAATTACGTCCCCGATCTTGGCGGAATGCAGAAAATCACAGTTCAGGTTGACTGAAACGCATGCGAATTCCCGTCCCAATGCGTACACCATCGTTCCTACTACTTCGTCGAGAATGGTAGCGGCAATACCGCCGTGCAAGCTGCCCATTGGATTTGTCATTTCTTCGCGCACCGTAAATTCGACTTCCATACTGCCTTCCCGCACACCGGTCAACTTCCCCTTGAGCCACCGCCCGACCGGCGATTTGCTTTCATTCATTGGCTTTCCAATGTGCGCTTGTAAAAAAGCGAGACGCTGGTTTTCTCCGTCAATCCCCGGTTTTGTCGACTCACTCATGGCAAAAATTTGATAAAATAGACATTGGAAACGTAAGACGAAAAATAGTAATTATCGTAGAAATATCTAGGAATCACAGTCATTATTGTGGATTTAATTGCTATGTTTTGAAGGTTATTGCTACCTTTACCGCAGTTTTTGCCAGAGATAAAAGCATACTCATATATGAATTTTACGTTATCGCAGGTTCCTGATCGCTCCCAGAAACCCCGCCAGAAGGGAATCACCATGGTGATGGATAAAGGGCTCAGTATCAGAGAGACAGAGGATATGTTATCGATTTCATCCGATTATATTGATATCGTAAAGCTGGGCTGGGCTACCTCTTATGTCAGCCCGAATCTCAACGAGAAACTTGCGGTTTATAAGAATGCCAACATACCGGTTTATTTCGGTGGTACCCTCTTCGAAGCATTTGTTGTAAGAAACCAATTTGACGATTACCGCAAGCTGCTCGACAAATACGACCTCAAACACGCAGAAGTCTCCGACGGTTCTATCGAAATGAACCAGGACGTTAAATGCGAATATATCAGGACACTTGCCCAGCAGGTGACCGTTTTGTCTGAGGTGGGTTCTAAGGATGAAAATAAAATCATTCCTCCCTATAAGTGGATCCAGCTGATCAAATCTGAATTGCAGGCAGGAGCCTGGAAAGTGATCGGTGAGGCGCGCGAATCGGGTAACGTAGGTTTGTTCCGTGCGAGCGGGGAAGTGCGCCAGGGACTGGTGGAAGAAATTTTGACTGAAATTGCATTCGAAGATATGCTTTGGGAAGCACCCCAGAAATCACAGCAGGTTTGGTTTGTGAAACTGCTCGGTGCCAATGTAAATCTTGGAAATATCGCCCCTACTGAGCTTATTCCTCTTGAAACGATCCGCCTCGGTCTGCGTGGCGATACATTCAACCACTTCCTTAATGCTAAAACCAAGCAGAAATGGAAGATCGATTCGAAATCGTAATAACGCATTATCACTCACCTAATATTAGCTATGGAATTCCTAAGGCAGTTTATTGACATTTTTCTCCACCTCGACAAGCATCTTTTTGACATTGTACAGGAGTACGGTACGCTTACCTACCTGATCCTGTTTCTGATCGTTTTCACCGAAACCGGTCTGGTAATCATGCCGCTGCTACCGGGAGACTCACTTTTGTTTGCAGCAGGTGCAATAGCCGCCAATGAAACCACCGGACTGAATGTCTGGCTGATCATCATTCTTCTGATCATTGCCGCATTATTGGGAGATAACCTCAATTATTTCGTAGGAAAAAAACTGGGCGGAGAGATCAAAAAAAGAGAGAGGATATTATTCTTGAAAAGAGAATATCTTGAAAAAACGGAAGCATTCTATGAAAAACACGGAGGAAGCACGGTAATTATGGCGCGTTTCATTCCGATCGTTCGCACGGTAGCACCTTTCGTAGCCGGCGCGGGCAGTATGAATTATTCCAAATATATCATTTACTGCATCGCAGGGGCACTTCTGTGGGTTCCTGCACTTACGTTACTTGGTTTCTTCTTCGGGAATATGGAAATCGTGAAAAAGAACTTCGAACTCGTAATTTTCGGAATTATTGGATTGTCAATTCTGCCGATGGTTTTCGGATATTTTAAAAGCAAGTTTGCGAAACCGACGGTGGTGTAGGGAGGTGTTGGCTATTAGCTGTTAGCTGTTGGCTGTTGGCTGTTGGTAAAATATTTTTACAAAAAATGCCTTGCAATGTGCAAGGCATTTTTTGTTATGCTAAAAACTAACAGCTAACGGCCAATAGCTAACAGCCAATAGCCAACAGCCAATAGCCAATTAACTCCTCGAATAATTCGGTGCTTCCTTCTGAATCATGATATCGTGCGGGTGGCTTTCTTTGACACCGGCAGAAGTGATTTTCACGAATTGCGCTTTTTGCAGGTCGGCAATGTCGCCAGCGCCACAGTAGCCCATACCTGCTTTCAAACCACCAACCATCTGGTAAACGATCTCTGAAACTTTACCTTTAAAAGGTACCCGACCAACAATACCTTCCGGAACCAGCTTTTTGACATCATCTTCTGCATCCTGGAAATACCGGTCTTTCGAACCGTCCTCCATTGCCTCAACTGATCCCATTCCACGATAAGCTTTAAATTTCCGGCCTTCGTAAATCACGATTTCGCCGGGAGCTTCGTCGCTACCTGCCAGCATCGAGCCGATCATAATGGTGCTTGCGCCGCCGGCCAAGGCTTTGGTCATATCGCCTGAGAAACGGATACCGCCATCGGCGATCACCGGAACATCTGTGCCTTTCAATGCTTCCGCTGCCCACATTACTGCCGTAAGCTGAGGAACTCCGATACCTGCGATAATGCGGGTAGTACAGATACTTCCTGGTCCCACGCCCACTTTCACTGCATCCGCACCTGCGTCCGCCAATGCTTTTGCACCTTCGCCGGTGGCTACGTTGCCTGCGATTACATCCAGTTTCGGGAATTGTGCTTTTACTGACTTGAGAGCTTCAATCACGCCCAGCGAGTGACCGTGCGCCGTGTCCAGACTGATCACGTCCACGCCAGCTTTCACCAATGCTTCTACTCTTTTCAAAAGATCAGCTGTAACGCCAACTGCCGCGCCTACACGCAGGCGGCCGTATTCGTCCTTGCATGCATTCGGGTGGGATTTGCGTTTCAGGATATCTTTGTAGGTAATCAAACCTGTCAAACGATATGCTGAATCTACGATAGGAAGCTTTTCGATTTTGTATTCCTGCAAGATCTTCTCTGCGTCGTCGAGTGATAAACCGTCGGAGGCTGTGATCAGCTTATCCTTGGTCATGATCTCCGTAACCGGCTTTGACATCTCTCTTTCAAAACGCAAATCGCGGTTGGTGAGGATACCGATCAGCTTGTGATCTTTGTCAATCACGGGAATACCGCCGATTTTGAACTCACGCATGATCTGATGCGCATCGCCGAGGGTAGCTGTATCGTTCAGCGTGATCGGATCAAGGATCATGCCGCTTTCAGACCGTTTTACCTTTCTTACTTGCTCAGCCTGCGCTTCCAGGCTCATGTTTTTATGGATTATTCCAATGCCGCCTTCCTGGGCCATCGCAATGGCCAGATCAAATTCGGTAACCGTGTCCATCGCCGCTGAAACCAATGGAATGTTCAGTTCGATGTTACGTGTAAGCTTGGTTTTTGTTGTTGTATTGCGAGGAAGAATTTCTGAATAACCTGGTATTAGAAGAACGTCGTCGTAAGTGAGGGCCTCGAAGAGGACTTTGAATGGGTCTGTGCTCATAGCAAATAAACGATTGTTATTTGCCGGGCAAAATTAGCTATAAGTTAGGAGTCGACCAAAAAAAGGTGAAAACAAGTCGTTTTTAAAAATTATTAAAATAATGGTAAAACGGTTTAGGGGTATTCAGCTGTTGTTTGACTATACCTTTGTATTCCATTTTCTACTGGCATTTGATGAAGCCAATATTTACTGATGAGCAACTGGTTATTCAGCTTTCTGAAAGCAGCAAACGCGCTTTCGAGGAAGTCTATAACCGGTATTGGTATAAGTTGTTTTGCATTGCCTACCACCAGACAGCCTCGAAGGAAGAAGCCGAAGAACTGGTTCACGACCTGTTTGAAAGTCTATGGAACAGGCGCGCGGAAAGCAATATAAAGCATCTCAGTTCCTACCTCGTCATTTCGATGAAGTACCTGATTACCAATCATGTAAAGTCAAAAATTACGTGGCGGAGGTATCAGGAATATGTGCTGCTCAACAAAATGCAGGAAATATCTTCCACGGAAGAAAACATCGAGTTCAATGATCTTTCGGAGGCGATCGACAAGGCGATGAGAAAACTTCCGGAGAAAACCAGCCGTGTTTTTCAGCTTAGCCGCTTTGAAAATCAATCAGTTAAGAGCATTGCCAAAGAACTTCACATTTCGGAAAAAGCTGTGGAATACCATATTACCCGATCCCTCAAAATTTTGAAAGACAATCTGTCGATCTACCAAAGCGATAATTAAGTATTTCAACAAGCCATGAACCAATACGATTTTCAGCAGACCCTCAACAAATATCTTTCCGACCAGCACACGCAGGAGGAGGAAGATTTTGTTTTGGAATATTTCCAAAACAATCCAATGGAAGATTCGGCTGTTTTTGAAAATGAAAAAGAGGTTATCGGAAAGCGCATTCAGACAAAACTATTCAGGACTACATTCGGTAAGCCGCTTATTTTAAGATCAATACCCTGGCTGGCGGCCGCGGCTTCGGTTTTAATTGCGATCGGTGTGTGGGTTTTTGTTCAAAATGACCCGGCAGAAATAGTAGCCAATGCAGATCTGATCTCAGGCAAAGGCTTGATGGAATTCAGGAATACTTCCGACAAACCGCAGAACGTGACGCTGGAAGACGGAAGTATTGTTACGCTGAAAAAAAATAGCAGCCTGAGCTTTCCTGGGCATTTCGGTGAGAAAAACAGACAGGTTTACCTTCACGGAGAGGCGTTTTTTGAGATCAAAAGAAATACCGCTAAACCGTTTATCGTGTACTCCGGCGACCTGGTTACTAAGGTTTTAGGGACAAGCTTTAATATAAAATCTTACGACAAGTCGACCTCAGTGGAAGTTCGGGTGAAAACCGGGCGGGTTTCGGTTTATGAAGGAAACGAATCGAGGTCCAAGACCAAAAACGGGGTAATACTCACGCCGAACCAAAAGATCGTTTTTGATAAAAAATCAAGGAAAATGGAATTCTCAATCGTTGAAAATCCCTCGCTGCTCATTCCTGCGGGCGAAACAGAACATGGTTTTACATTCTCGGAAGTACCTGTCAAAAGTGTATTCGCTTCACTGGAAAAATCTTACGGAATTGATATTGTACTCGAAAACGACACTGCAGATACCTGCCTTTTTACCGGTGATTTAAATGGATTGACCCTATTCCAGCAACTTGACCTGATCTGTAAGTCGGCTAATATTTCCTATGAAAGCCGGGGTACCGCGCTGTTTGTTCAGGGAGCCGGATGTATTAATGAATAAAAAAGATAAACCTCTAATAACTATGTATAAAAAAATACCCCTCAACCGGGTTGTTTACAGCGCCATGAAAATCACGGCGAAACAACTGCTGATCTCCGTATTGTGCTGCGGCATATCGTTCGCGCATGCTATTTACGGTCAGGAACTGCTTAACAAGGAGATTTTCCTGAAAACGGAGTCTCTTGAAATCAAAAAAATCCTGCAAATGATCGAAAAGCAGGCCGACGTGAAGTTCGTATATAGTACATCGAGCATTCAGAAAGTGCAGAATGTTACCGTTAAAGAACTCAAAGGACCTCTTAGTAAGGTACTTGATCAGCTTCTTACGCCGCTCAATGTTTCCTACGAGGTGGTGGGCACTTCGAGGATATTACTTCGAAAAAAGCCCGTTTTAAAAACTGCTATCGGCGATAGTGGAATTCGATCCAATGCGGCTGACCGAAATATCACCGGAAAAGTAACCGACGAAAAAGGCGACGGACTGCCGGGCGTAAATATCCTGCTGGTTGGAACGCAGCAAGGAACTTCTACCAACGAAAACGGCGACTACCGCATCACGGTGCCGGATCAGAACGCGACTTTAAAATTTTCGTTCATCGGTTACGTAAGTCAGGAAATTGCTGTGGACAAGGATATTATCAATATATCTCTGGCTCCCGATGTGAGTGCATTGAAGGAAGTGGTCGTTGTGGGCTACGGTACGCAGGAAAAAAAGGATATTACCGGCGCAGTTTCGTCTGTGAAAGGCGCTGATTTTCAAAACCTTCCCTCCGGCGGCGCGCAGCAGGCTTTGCAGGGAAGAGCAGCCGGTGTGAATGTTGTCAGAAATGGTGGCGCACCGGGCGATGCCGGCTCTATTCAGATCCGGGGTTTTGGTACGGTCAACAACTCCTCGCCGCTTGTTGTTATTGACGGAATTCCTTCCGGGACCATGAATGACGTGAACCCGAATGATATCGAATCGATTGAAATTCTTAAAGATGCGTCGGCTTCTGCTATTTATGGAACGCGCGCGGCAAACGGGGTGATCATTGTCACTACTAAGAGGGGCAAGTTTGATAACCCGCTTTCGGTCACATTGAATGGGTACGCCGGGGTCTCCAACCGCATTAAAACGCTTGACGTGCTCACTGCCCGCGAACTGGCAGTTTTAAAACAGGAAGCTTACACCAACGACGGCCTGTCTGTTCCGGAAATATGGACAGATACACAATACCAAAACCAGCTTACCAACTGGCAGGATGAGATTTTGCAGCAGGGTTCTACCCAGAATTACGACGCGTCGATCCGTGGCGGAAGCAAGTATTCGACATTTTCAATTTCGGGAGGATACTATAAAGAAACCGGGATCATTGGAAAATCAAGCTACAAGCGACTTACATTCCGCATTAATTCGGATCATAAAATAGGTTCGAGGATCAAGATCGGACAGAATTTTCAGTTTACAAATACACATAATACCGGCCCCGACACGCAATCTTCTCAAACAGGTCTGCTTTGGAGCGCAATCCGTTTCCATCCGGGCTTGCCGGTCAGAAATGCAAACGGTTCGTACGGTTCTACGCAGGGCTTGGGTGCATTCGGAGATATTAACAACCCGGTTTTCACGGTAGATACGCAGGATAAAGACAATGCGCGTAACCGTTTTTTAGGTAGTGTTTTTGGTGAGATTGAAATAGCAGATGGTTTGAAACTGCGTGCAAACCTGGCTACCGACGCTACTTTCTCACAAAGCCACACTTTTGATGTGAAGATCAACGATCAGTTCAGAACCAATTCTTATAATCAGCTAAGTGTAGGAAATGATAAAAACTGGTCGTTTTTGCAGGAATATTTTCTTTCGTATGATAAGCGTTTTGGCCAACATTCTCTTGGCTTGACCGGCGGCTATACTTCGCAGACATTCAATGATATTTTCTCGAATCAGTGGGGACGCGATTTTCCAAGTGAAGATCCTTCGCTGCGATACATGCAGTATGCCGGAACGATTGTGGCGGTACCGCTGGCTAATGGCGGAAACGGCGGCAGGAGCTACGACGCACTTGCTTCCTTTTTCGGGAGGGTGAATTATTCGTTCAAAGACCGGTATTTACTTACTGCAACAGTCCGCAGCGACGGTTCTTCCAAATTTGCTCCCGGAAATCAATGGGGCTACTTCCCGGCATTCTCGGCAGGCTGGCGAATTTCAGAAGAAGATTTTTTCAAAAATGCATTGCCGATGTTTGGCAACTTCAAGCTGACCGGCGGTTGGGGCAGGCTGGGTAACCAGAATGTAGCCTCCCTCCAATATCTCGCTCTGATCAACTCTACGTACCGTTATGCATTTGGTAACGGAGGTGTTCAGAATCAGGTTTCCGGTGCGGCACAAAGTCGGTTAGCTAACCTTCATATTGGCTGGGAAACTGCCGAAATGAGCAATTTTGGATTGGAAATGGAGCTTTTTAAAAACAGCCTGTTTTTCTCAGCTAATTATTTTATCAAGAACACCAAGGATATGTTGCTCGCGCCGCCTTCAATAGGCACGATCGGGTCAGCTACAATCCCGGACCAGAATATTGGTCAGCTGCAAAATAAAGGACTGGAACTGGAAGCTTCGTACCGGCACACAGTGGGTGCTGTTACGTTCAATCTGAGCGGCAATGCCACTTTTATCCAAAATAAGATCACAAGACTTGCTACTCCGGGAGGTTTCCTGGCGACGCAGCTTTACGGTCGCGGCCAGCAGGAAATCGTAAGAACTTATGAAGGCCAGCCTTACGGTACTTTTTATGGTTATAAAACCGATGGGATTTACCAGAGTCAGGGAGAAATCGATTCCGATGCGAATATCGCAAACGATTCGCGACGCACCGACGGGCTGATCAAGCCGGGTGATGTCAGGTTCCAGGATCTGAATGGAAACGGGATTGTGGACGACGATGACCGGACGATTATCGGAAGCCCGCAACCGAAGGTCAATTACGGATTCTCGGCAGGCGCCAATTGGAAAGGATTTGACCTGAACCTGTTTTTTGTTGGTGTTGGTGGATCCAAGATTTTCAATGCAGACAGAATGCAGGGACTCGACGCCAGCTATTCTTTCAATTTATATGCGGAAGCAAATGAGCGGTGGCATGGAGCAGGAACCGGCAATACGGTACCGCGCGTGAGCATTGACAATGCAAACCGTAATTTCCGTCCTTCTGATCTTTTTGTTGAAAAAGGAGATTACCTGCGATTGAAAAACCTGACGCTGGGATACACAATTCCAAAAGATGCGATCGGCAAATTGAAAATGTCACAGGCGAGGATTTATGTAACCGGTCAGAATATTCTGACTTTCACCAAATATTCGGGACTTAACCCTGAACTGGGCTACGTAGGGAACGTTGGCAACGGATCTTACAACCAGCTGAATGTGGATTATGCGCAATACCCGCAAGCCCGCACGTGGACAATCGGAGCTACGCTGAGTTTCTAAAATCCCAAGTTCAGATTTACACCCAAGACTTTCAGAACAATGAAAAAAATAACAATACTATCTGCATACATCGCGCTCGCCATGCTCACAAGCTGCGACGATCTGCTTGAAACCACGCCTTACGGACAGGTTACCTCCCAGCAATACTGGCGGAATGGCGACGATGTGATCGCTGCCGTGAATGCAGTTTATGCGCCGTTGCTCGATGAAGACGGTTTTGCGCACACCGAATATACCTTCGACAATTGCTCGGACGATATGAACCGCGCCGGCGATCACTCGGATGAAACTTCGCTCGAAATGTTCACTTTCGACGCTTCCAATTCGCATATTCTGGCTACCTGGAAAACGAAATACGAAGTTATCTCGCGGGCCAATGCGGTTTTGATCAATGCGCCGAAGGTTGAAATGGACGAAACTTTGAAAAACCGCAGCCTGGGTGAAGCCTATTTCCTACGTGGCTTTGTGTATTGGAGACTTTCGCTGATTTACGGCGAAGTACCTATTTTGCTCGAAGAAGATGCACTGGCATTGAATTTCAACAAACCGAAATCCACACTGGCAGAAGTGCGCGCACAAGCTGAATCGGACTTTTTGAAAGCAGCTTCGTTACTTCCCGTGTCGCACGCGGCAACGGAGGCGGGCAGGGTAACACAAGGTTCAGCAAATGGTTTTTTGGCCAAATTATACGTTTACGAAGAACAATGGGCGAAAGCGATCGAAGCGAGCACGAAGGTAACTTCCAATGCCGCCTACAAACTGGCGACCGGATTTAACCAGAATTTCGAGCTGGCTACCGAAAATAATCCTGAGATCCTGTTCTCGCTGCAATACGAAACCGGCTGGACGACAGACAACTCTCCTACTTTTTACCACACGCCGCAGGCTTTCGGCGGCTGGGGATTTCATGAGCCTATTGAGGATCTGGTGAAAGAATTTGAAACCGGCGATACGCGCAAGTCCTCTTCTATTTTCAGTCCGGGCGATAAGGTTGACCGCAATGCGCAGGGCGAAGAGATTTTCGCAAAAAATATGACCCGCGTAACTGGTTATGCATTCAAAAAGTACACGCAGTTCGCTGAAAACGGGGATATGAGCCAAAGTCTGAATGCGCCGTTTTTGAGAACTGCCGATGTATACCTTCTGGCCGCCGAAGCGAAGATCCGGTCCGGTGCAAATGGCGATGCAGAGTTGAATGCAGTCAGAAAACGTGCTGGTTTGGCGGCAGTTACGAATGCGACGATGAAGAACATCATGCACGAAAGGCGCGTGGAACTTGCGGGCGAAAACGAGCGCCACCAGGATCTGATGCGCTGGGACAAAGCAGGTCTGATCGATATTTCGGCACATTACAAGGTCGATCGCGGACCTAGCAAGCCGGCGCGCAACTTCGTCAAACCAAAGCATTACTATTTCCCGCTTCCGCAACGCGAGGTGGATTTGAGTAATGGTACATTGATCCAGAATAGTAATTATTGATATTTTTGATCAAATAAGTCAACCCAGATATTGAAGAAGTCACTTACCATTCTTGCGTTCTCATGGATATTGAGCGGTTGCTCGTCGCACGAAGAGGCTATTGTGGGCTTATGGAGAACTGATTCCATTTCTAATTATGTAAATGGATTCAGTTTTACCAATGATACCAAAGATGCGCATTGGTCCTATTTTGAATATAGAAGGGACGGATCTTTGTTTGAGCGGCGTAAAGGCGAATACAGAAAATCCGCCTATAAACTGATCTCAAAAGATTCGCTTGTTTACCTTGATTCAACAGGAAAAGTGATCAATGGTTATCAGATATTGAATTTAAATGAAAGGAGCCTGGTGCTTAAAAAAGCGCAGGCTCCCTATCTTTCCGGTAAAAATCAGGAATTGTATCAGATCAGGTATTTTTCCAAAGCTTCTCCTAAAAACCTGCCAGCTGAGGAGTAAAAGGCTTTTTAGCCAACCAATACCCTCACTTTCTTAATCCGCTTCTTGTCCGCGGACTGAACTTTAAAGGTCACTTTTCTGTGGGTGGCTACTTCGCCGGTTCTCGGTAACCTTGAAAACAATTCAAGCAACAAACCGGCCAGTGATTCACTATGGCCTCTAACTTCCTCAAAATAATCACTTTCCAGACCAAGTAATCTGCAAAGGTCATTGATCAGCACCTTGGCTTCGAACACGTAGGTATTTTCATCTACCTGGGTGTAGTTAACCTCGTCGTCTTCATCATATTCGTCGTTAATATCCCCGAAAATTTCCTCGATAATATCTTCGAGCGTAATCAGCCCGCTGGTACCGCCATATTCGTCCACCACGATCGCCATATGCACGCGCCGGCTTTGAAAATCCTTCATTAGATCGTCCAGTCGCTTGCTTTCAGGGATAAAGTAAACCGGGCGAATTAACTTTTGCCAGTTGAAATGTTCATCAAGATGGATATGCGGCAGCAGGTCTTTTACATTCAGAATACCTTCCACATGATCCAGATCGTCGCGGAATATAGGAACCCGCGAGTAGCCCGACTTATTGATCTTGTCCATTAACTCGTGGAAATCAAGGTCAATATCGAAGGCGGTGATATGCAAGCGGGCCTGCATTGCTTTTCTTGCGATCGTCTGCCTGAAATTAGCCAGGCCGCGGAGCAGGTCGGTTTCTTCTTCGCTTTCCGCTTTCGCTTCCAGCATTTCTGTCGTGATCTGTGCGCCTTCCGGCGTGAATATGCCGAAGAAGTAACCCATTTTTAAAACGGGCTGGGTGAGCGGCTGACAGATTTTGATCAAAAACCGGGTCAATCCCGAAATGCGGGGAATGATTTCATTTGCACGCCGGGCTGCGTTATAGCGCACGATCGCATCAACCCAGATCCAGAAAGCAAGCAGGGCCAATCCCAGCCAGCGGAAGTTCTCGTTCTGTGGGTTTTCCAAAAAAAACCAGACAAGCCGGACGGCCAGTAACAACGCAAAAAGTGTGATTGCGCGCTGAACAAGCGATAATGCGGTTTGCTGAATGCGGGTTGGAAGTTGATTTTCCTCATCGGGTTTTCGGTCCCAGGGGTTTTCCATTGCGCCGGCAGCGGCATAAGCGGCGCGGATTCCGGAAAGGGATAATGAGAAGAGGAATAGAAAAATTACGAGGATTAAATCGTAGGGAGCTAAGAAATCAACGGGTACAAATGCCCCTGCCAGAACGGATTGCGTACATTTTTGGGGAATTGAAATCCCCGTACGCGTTCGGGCAAGCGGGTCGTCACTGTCTGCGGTCTCCTTCACGGAATATAGTAAATTGTTGATTTAAATTTCAATAAGATAAATGTAGCTATTATGGTTCGAAAAAGGTACTTCCAGCCCAATAATTACACTATCTCTGCTGAACCAACGATTTAATCCCCAATAAATCAAAATGGCAGATCGTCGTCGTCGTTACTGCCCGATGCCAGCGACGGCGGGATCGGATCAGAGGAGCGTGGCGCCTGTGCGGCTCTTGGCTGCTGATTTTGCTGCTGATATCCTCCGCCGCTTTCTCCGCCGGGAGCTGAGCCCGGTGTGGAGCCCGATGGTCCGCCCAGTAACGTCATACTATTTGCGCGAATAGTAACGCCCGTACGCTGCTGGCCTTCTTTGTCCGTCCAGCTGTCGGTACGAATGCGCCCTTCGATATAAACCTGATTTCCTTTTTTGAGATATTTCTCCGCTACTTTGGCAAGTCCTTCCCAAAGTTCGATGCGGTGCCACTCGGTATTGTCCACGCGCTCGCCGCTTTTATTGGTATAGCTTTCAGTAGTAGCGATATTGAATTTCGCAACTGCCGAGCCGCTTTCCAGGTAACGAACCTCCGGGTCACTGCCCAGGTTACCAATCAAAATTACTTTATTAACACTTCCTGCCATGATTCTTAGTTGTGGATTGAATGATGATTTAAAGATAAAAATATAAAAACAAATGCGCCGCTAAATGTCCTGCTCAGTTATCCTGCCGCTGATCTTATCTTTCAAAATCAATTTATTACGCCCGTCGTGGGTTACTTCTTTTTTGATTAAGTAGTAATCTTCATCGTAGGAAACGTAGTTGGAAGGCTTCGTAACTCCTTCTTTCCCCCGCCATACAGGCAGTTCTACTTTCTCCCACAATTTGGTTTTGGCCGATTTATAAGCCGCGTCGATCACTGCATTCACGACATATCCATCATAAAAAGTCTCAGCCGGCTCGGTACCTTTTTCGGCAGAGTTGAACATATCCGTAAACATGTGGTTATAGCCCAGATCATTCACTTCGTCGCCTACCGGAAACAGCCAGCCCGTATTGCTTTCGGCCTTTTCAGCAACATATTCTTCTCCTGAACCCTCGGAGTTCTGGCCGGTTGTGAACATTTCAAAACCTGTTCGCAGAAAATTATTGATCCAAATCGTGCCTTCAGTTCCCATTACTTCGTCGCGCAGATCCATTCCGCCGCGGAAAGTCCAGCTTACCTCAAACTGCCCGATCGCGCCGTTTTCATATTTGACCAATGCAATTGCATGGTCTTCCGCATCGATCGGTTTCACCTGCGTATCTGCCCAGCACATTACTTCCACCGGCCGGATATCCTTTCCGATGAAGTTCCGCGAAATCTCAATGCAGTGACAGCCCAAATCCAGGATACAACCGCCGCCAGCCTGCTCGATATCCCAAAACCACTCACTATGCGGCCCCGGATGCGCCTCGCGCGACTTCGCCCATATAATGCGGCCCAGCGAACCGTTTTTCACACTTTCCAGCGATTTCAGGAATTTTGGGGTATAGCAAAGATCTTCCAGGTAACCTGCAAAAATGCCTGCATCTTCCACAGCTTTCATCATGCGCAAAGCTTCTTCGCCATTTCTGCCCAAGGGTTTAGTGGAAACAACCGCCTTTTTATGTTTGGCGCAAAGCATTACCGCCTGCTCATGGATATTATTCGGCAGTGCAATACATACCATATTCACATCAGGATGTGCGATCACTTCCTCCATATTGGAAGACCAGAAGTCGCAACCGTAATCGGCAGCAAACTTCTTCGCGCTTTCTTCCCGCCGCGCGTAAATGGCCACAACCCTGTCGCGGCCGCGCTGTCCGTGAATAGATTCAGCATAAAACCGCCCAATAAAGCCGGAGCCTAGCATTGCTATTTTTTGCATAACATTGGTCATTAATTGTCATAACTAGTCATTTTTAGTCATTGATTGTAAAAAGGACATTTGACAATAAATGACCACAAATGACAACCCGTGACTATCAATGACAATTTTCTAAATTCCCGTTTTCACCTCCGACTCCCAACCCGTTGTTTTCAAAGCCGGGTCGTCTTCTTTTTTGAGAAAATCGGCATTGCCGAATGAATTGGCTTCCCATTCCAGCAGGGCGCGGTCTGGGACTATGGAGACTGGAATTTTCCAGGATGTGGATGTTTCGGCGTAGGCTATATTCGATTGTGAGTTGTAGCACGAAATGAGCGACCAGCGCGGGTGATCGGACAAATTAGCTTCCGACCTGTGCAAGAGGTTACTATGAAAAAACAAGGCATCGCCCGGCTCGATTTCGCAGTATACCAGCTCCATCGTTTTCAAAGCGTGGTTAACCATTTCCATATCGGCCCCAACCTGCTCGCCGGCAAAACCGTGATTGACGCGGCCCATTTTGTGTGAACCTTTAATAACCTGCAAACAGCCATTTTCTTTGTTTGCCGGTGTTAATGCGATCATCACGCTCATTAGCTGGTCCGGAAAAATGAATTGATTTTTATACCAATACCCGTAATCCTGGTGCCACTCCCACGCGCCTCCTACTTTCGGCTCTTTTTGCATGAGCTTGGTATGGAAATGGCAAACCTGACTTTCCTCGCCCAGCAACTGCCACACGGAATTGACCATTCTCTCGCTTCGTATTAAATAACCAAAAACGTCATCTCCCGGAGTAAACCACAGCGAAAGCTTTGTCTTCTTCCCGGACTGATCATTCAGATCCATTGCATTCTTTTGCATGACCGAATTTTCCAGCGCTGTATTATACAGTTTGGCTATTTCTTCTTCGGAAAAGAGGCCCTTCACTACGACATAACCGTCGCGGTGATAATCCTCAACCTGAGTGGAATTTAAATTAAAACTTGCCATAGCTTTCAGTTTTAAGCGTTACAGGTATTTCTCTTCTTTTAAAAAGGTATCGATCAAAATCGGCTTAGGAAGCGATTCGATCTGTTCCTTTGTGTAAAAAGTCAACCCTGCGGGCAAATCTATTGTGTTGGTTTCCGAAATTTCCAGCCACCAGAAACTGACGTGCAATCGTTGGTGGGTTAATATATGTGTATAAATTTTGGAAGTCATTTTCAGTATGCCGCGTTGCAGCAAATCGGCCGAAGAAATTAAGCTTTGCAGATCGTCGGGATCTTCAATAGGAGCAGGGGATTCCAGCAAATAAAAATCATACAATCCCTGCCAGATATCTTTCGACGGTCGCTCTTTCATCGCCAGCTGACCGTTTAATTCGACTACTATATAATTAAAGAACCTTTGCTTCACCTTCAACTTTTTCACCTTCACAGGCAGCTGGTTCTGCATATTGTGGGCAAAAGCAAAACACATATCTGTAAAAGGACAAATATGACAGGCGGGTGAAACCGGCACACACTGTAATGCGCCAAATTCGATCATCGCTTGATTATAGGTAGCGGGATCATCGGAGGGTACCAGCTGCGCAGCCAACAACGCAAACTCCTTTTTACCGTGATTACTCAGCATATCTGACTGAATACCAAAAATCCGCGACATTACCCGGTACACATTCCCGTCGATAGCAGCGACAGCTTCTCCGAATGAAAATGACGCGATCGCAGCCGCCGTATAATTTCCCAGGCCTTTCAACTTTGAAAGTCCTGCCGCTGTTTCGGGAAACTTGCCGCCGTATTCATTCACAACCTGTCGGGCAGTATAATGCATATTCCGGGCCCTGGAATAATAACCCAAGCCCTGCCAGAGGCGAAGTACGTCACGTTCGTCGGCCGCAGCTAGATCAAAAACGGTGGGATAATTCAGCAAAAATTTCTCGTAATAGGGAGTTCCCTGCGCAACGCGGGTCTGTTGTAATATGATTTCTGACAGCCAGATTTTGTATGGATCGGTGGTCTCCCGCCAAAGAAGCTTTCTATGATTTTTTATATACCAGAATTTTAATTTTTTGTTAAACTCTGCGATCAGCTCTGTATCTGGTATCAATATATTTTCGTCATTAAACACTGTTATTTAATCAATTAGAAAAAAAATGAAAACGCCATCCTTTTAAATTCTGTTAAAATTACCGTACCTTTGTGTTCCCAAAATTCAGAGGAGTAAGTAAATAAATGAAATAATATCCACTTAAAGTAAACAATCAAAGTGACTAAGGCAGACGTAATCGCACAGATTTCTGAAAAAACAGGTGTTGACAAAGGCGACGTTCAGCAAACGCTGGAATCGTTTTTCACCGTGGTAAAGGATTCCCTTTCTGAGGGCGAGAACCTTTATGTTAGAGGGTTTGGTAGTTTTATTAATAAAAAACGTGCGCGTAAAGTTGCCCGCAATATCTCGAAGGGAACTTCAATGATTATTGACGAGCACTTTGTACCTAGCTTCAAACCTGCCAAGGTATTTGTTGAACAGGTTAAGGAAAGTGACAAACTTAAGGCGGTTGCTGAGAAGTAATTTGCCTGCCACTTCGGGTTATAATTTATGAAAAAGTCCATTCTTCTTTCTTGCGTACTTGCAGTTGCACTTGTTGGAACGCTATTCAGCTTACCCAAGGTAGTTGTTAATACAAAGGGTAAGGAAGTGGATCAGGAGCGTAGTCAACCTGCCGCAGCCTCTACCGAAGCTGCACCAGAAGCTGCTACCAAGCACGATGGAGCCGCTTTGACACCCGATCAATTGAAAACGATCGATCGGCTGAGAAGCGGCTTCAATCAGGCAAATGCGGAAGACAAGGCTTCGGCTGGAATTGAGCTTTCGAACAAATTCGCCGAGCTTCAAAAATTTGACAGCGCCGGATTTTACGCTGAAAAGGTTGCAATACTTTCTCCGACTGTTGAAAATATACTCCGCACGGGTGACCGGTATTACGAGGCGTATGGATTTGCAGTTAACGATGAGAAAGCAAAAAACCTCGGCGCTAAAACCCGCGAATACTACGAAAAAGCGCTGAAACTGAACCCCGGCCTGTTGGCAGCAAAAGCCAATATGGCTATGACCTACGTCAACACCGAGAACCCGATGGCGGGTATTCTCATGTTAAGGGAAGTGATAGACACAGATCCTACCAACGAACTCGCACTGTTCAATTTGGGGATCCTGTCAATGAGATCAAATCAATACTCGAAGGCCTCTGACAGGTTCAGGCAGATCCTGACCAATAACCCGGCCAACACCAAGGCGAAGTTTTATCTTGGTCTTACACTGGTGGAGCTGGGCGACAAGGAGCAGGCTCGTAAAGTACTGGCAGAAGTAAAGAAAGAGGAGAAAGATCCGGTGATCCAGCAAGCTATCGGCGAACTGGAAACCCGCCTGAACAATTGACAGACAACTGATTAAAGGAATTAATTTTTATTCATAAACGACATAATTATGCCTTGCGGAAAGAAAAGAAAGAGACATAAGATTTCAACTCATAAGAGAAAGAAAAGACTTAGAAAGAACAGACATAAGAAGAAATAAATAATATGACCGGGTTTTTATAAGACCCGGTCATACTTTCTTCGCTACATTTGCAATACCCCTTATTTCATTTTTATATTCAAAATAAGCGGGCGGTTAAGTATCAACATTATATAGCCACTTGGTTGGTTGAACATTGAGTAACGAATTACTAATCAATTCTACTCAAAAGGGAGAACGTATAGCCCTTTTGCAGGATAAACGTCTTTTAGAATACCACGTCGAAACACCGGATCAAAGCTTTACCGTTGGGGATATTTACCTCGGTACTGTCAGAAAACTGGTAGCAGGCCTCAATGCCGCTTTTGTAGATGTCGGTTTTGAAAAGGATGCGTTCCTGCATTATCTTGATCTGGGTCCTAATATTAATTCTCTTAATAAGCTCACCAAGGAAGTTATTTCCAAGAAAGCGAATTCAGGCAAGCTCAATAATTTCAAGATGGAGCCTGAAATTGAGAAACTTGGTAAAATTGATAAGGTACTTTCCAAAAATCAGCCCATCCTTGTTCAGATCGTTAAGGAGCCTATTTCTACAAAAGGCCCGCGCCTGTCCTGCGACATTTCAATAGCAGGTAGGTATATCGTTCTGGTCCCGTTTTCTAATTCAGTCAATTTATCTAAAAAGATCACTGACAAGCAGGAGAGAAATCGTCTGCAACGTCTGATGTCGTCTATTAAGCCCGCCAACTTCGGTGTTATTATCCGGACAGTAGCAACAGGCAAAGATGTTGACGAACTTAACAGGGATTTACAAGATTGTCTTGACAAATGGGAAAATGGTATCAAAGCACTGCGCGACGCCAAACCCCGCGATCGGATTATCGGCGAAATGAACCGTGCTTCCTCTATTATCCGTGACATGCTGAACGAATCTTTTGACAGCATCACGGTTGATTCCAAGGAAGTTTACGAGGATATTAAAGCCTACATTCACAATATCGCGCCGGATAAAGAGAACATACTCAAGCTTCACAACGGCAAGAATAAGCTTTTTGAACAATTTGGTCTTGAAAAGCAGATCAAGTCACTCTTTGGCAGATCTGTAAGTCTTCCGAACGGAGGCTACCTCATCATCGAGCACACCGAGGCACTTCACGTAATCGACGTCAATAGCGGTAACAAATCCAACTCCGAAGAGGATCAGGAAGCGACTGCATTGAGCGTCAACCTGGAAGCAGCGAAGGAAATAGCCCGCCAATTGCGACTTCGCGATATGGGCGGCATTATCGTCGTCGATTTCATCGACATGAAAAAAGCGGAAAATAAAAGGACGCTTTTTGATGTGATGCGCGACGAAATGAAAGGAGACCGGTCGAAATATACCATTTTGCCACTTTCAAAATTCGGCTTGCTGCAAATTACACGTCAGCGTGTGCGGCCGGAAATGAATATCGTAACCAGGGAAACCTGCCCAACCTGCGGCGGTACCGGTACGATCCAGGCCAGTATCCTGGTTTCAGATGTAATCGCGAACAATCTGGATTACATTCTCACCAAACAAAACGAGCGGGGCATTACGATTTCGCTGCATCCGTTCCTGCATTCCTATTTTACAAAAGGCTTGATGTCTGAGCAGATGAAATGGTTCTTCCACTATAAAACCTGGGTCAAGCTTATCAAGGATAGCTCTCTGGGGGTAGTAGATTTCAAGTTTCACAACCGTTACGGAGAGGAAATTGAGATTGTGCCTGTGAATTAAGAGGGAGCTGTCAGCTTTTAGCTATTGGCTGTTGGGTTTGTAGTCCTAGCTATTTGTTTTTCCAGGCGGGATTTCTCTTTTCTTTGAAAGCCAGTACGCCTTCTTTTGCGTCTTCGCTTTGAAGTAAATGGTCTAATTGAGCTTTCAGAAATGTATGCCGCTCTTTTTCAGGAAGGTTTCTTATTTGCTGAAATGCGGATATTCCCGCTGTAATTGCCAGCGGCGCGTTTCTACAAATCATATCAGCCAGCGCATTTACCTCAAAATTAATATCCTCCACGATTGATGTGACCAATCCGACGTCCAGCACTTCTCTTGCAGAATAGCTGCGCCCGGTAATCGCCATTTCCAGCGCTTTTCTGTCAGATGCTACCTTAGACAGCGACGCCATCACCTGCATGGGCCAGATGCCCCTTTTTACTTCCGGCAAACTGAAATTGGCATTCGGAGTACTGATCACGAGATTGCAGCCGCAGATAATCAGGAAACCACCGGCTAATACCGGACCTTCCACTTTTGCAATACTGGGTTTTAGTAATGCATCAAATGCATCTCCCAGTCGGGCTTCTTCTCGTATTTTCGGTAGTGTTTCGTTTTGTTTATCTGCGGAGCTGTCGTGAAAGGCATTGAGATCGGCACCGGCACAGAAAACTGGGCCGGCCGCCTGGACGATCACACATCTGACTTCCGAATTATAGTGCGCATAAGCGATCGCATAAATGATCTCCTCGGCCATCGTCGGCGTGAATGCGTTCCGCTTTTCAGGCCGGTTCAGGGTAATGGTAAAAATATGTCCGGTCAATGTAGTTTGAATATACATAAACCGGACAGTATCGAAAGCCTGAATATCTTCTTTGGAGTAGAATTGCATTGCCGAGCTGGTTATTTTCACCTGGCAATGATAGCAAATTATCGGCTCACAACGCCTTCCAGCATTTGAATGTATTGCGTAATGCCCTCTTCAATTTCGTGCAGGTAGATAAATTCGTCGGCGCTGTGTGACCTTGCGGAATGCCCGGGGCCCATTTTAAGCGAGGGACAATCGAGTAATGCCTGGTCCGAAGTTGTAGGGGAACCGTAAGTGTTGCGTCCCAGTTTCAAACCTTCCAATACAATAGGATGATCAACCGGAATACTCGACGGACGCAGCCTGATCGATCTTGGGACTACCTCAGACTGAATGTTCTGCTGGATTTCAGTGATAATTTCTTCCAAAGTATATTGATCGGTAACCCGCACATCGACCGTAAACACACAACTATCCGGCACGACATTATGCTGCGTTCCCGCATTGATAATGGTCACCGACATTTTAATAGGCCCCAGTGAAGGCGATACTTTCGGAAACTGATACCCGCTAATCCATTCAATATCTTTCAGCGCCCTGTAAATTGCATTATCACCCTCCTCTCTCGCCGCGTGCCCCGACTTTCCTTTTGCTGTACAAACGAGTACTAGCAGCCCTTTTTCGGCCACCGCCAAATGCATTTCCGTTGGTTCGCCTACGATTGCGAATGCAATATCGGGAAGTAGAGGAGCCACAATTTCCAGCCCTTCTTTCCCTGAAATTTCCTCCTCGGCAGTTGTCGCAATAATAATATTGTATTTCAAATCCTGCCGATCATAGAAGTAGCAGAAGGTCGCGATGAGGGAAACCAGGCAACCGCCGGCATCATTACTTCCCAATCCAAAAAGCTTTCCGTCTTCCTCAATCGCCTTAAACGGATCAAGCGTCCACGACTTGTTTGGCTTGACAGTATCGTGATGCGAATTCAGAAGAATAGTAGGCTTTGCTTCATCGAAATGTAGGTTTTTGGCCCAGATATTATTTTTCAGGCGCTCAAATGGAATGTTCTTTTTGTTAAAAAAATCTTCCAGGAGCTGCGCAGTATTCGTCTCTTCTTTACTAAATGAGGGCGTTTCGATCAGGCTTTTCAGCAATTCGATCGCTTCGCTGCTCAGCACTTGTATTTGTTCCACTGAATTTACCATCTTACTTGTCCGTCCCCTTTCACGATCCATTTTTCTGTCACCAGCTTTTCCAATGCAAATGGGCCTCGGGCGTGTAATTTTTGTGTAGATATACCTATTTCTGCTCCCAAAGCAAATACGCCACCGTCAGTAAAGCGGGTCGATGCATTTGCGTAAACCGCAGCCGCGTCCACTTCATTTAAAAACCGATTGATCGCAGCTTCATCTTTCGAAATTATAGCTTCTGAGTGCCTGGATGAATGTTCTCGGATATGCTCCAGTGCTTCATTAAGTCCATTTACCACTTTTACCGAACATTTATAGTCGAGAAATTCCCTTCCGAAATCCTCCTGGGTCGCATGTTGCAGTAATGGGTACCCTACTTCAGCAAAAATGGGATAAGAAATTTCATCAGCGAAAACTTCGACATTCCATTGGATGAATTCTTCTTTTAGTTTGGGTAAAAATTCTTTTGCAACTTCCTGGTCCACCAGAATCGTATCCAGCGAATTGCAAACCGACGGCCGCGATACCTTCGCATTTACTACAATTGCAGCCGCTTTTTCAAGATCACCTGTTTTATCCACATAAGTGTGACAAACTCCCGCGCCGGTTTCTATAGTAGGTACCAACGAATTTTCACGAACGAACTTAATCAGACCTTCTGAGCCTCTGGGGATAATAATATCGACGTACTTGGTAGCAGTCAGCAATTCGCTCACAAACTTCCTGTCCGTTGGCAGCAACATTACAGCCGCCGTCGGTATGCCAAATTCGGCCAGACTTTCATGTATCAGTCCTACCAGAAATGCATTAGAATAGTGGGCTTCCTTGCCCCCTTTCAGCACGCAGGCATTTCCCGAACGCAAACACAGCGCCGCTACGTCCAGTGTCACATTCGGCCGCGATTCATATATCACACCCACAACACCAAGCGGAACTGCGATTTTTTGCAAAGAAAGCCCCTGCTCGATCGTCCGCTCCAACAACACATCCCCAGCCGGATCTGGCAATGCTGCCACATCACGAAGACTTTGTGCAAGTCCCTGAATGCGTTTTTCGTTGAGCAAAAGCCGGTCCTTCTTAGGATCCGCATCGTCCATTACATCCAGATCCTTCTTATTTTCAGCGATGATCCGGGCATTATTTTCAAGTACTCTCGCCGCCAGATCTTCCAGCATTTCAGATTTGCGCGCATCTTCCAGGTTACGGATTTGCGTCGCTGCTTTCTGAGTTTCTTGTAATAAAGGTAAAATCGAGTCCATTAGAGCAATACGATATCGTTAGCGTGAGCCACTTCAAAATTCATTGTTTTCAGGTTCTGGCGAATCGCGGTAGAGGTTTCTCTGGCGCGCGCCACGGCGATCATTTCTTCGGCCGCCGAGTATATTTCAATGATTTCGCCAGACTCAAAATCACCTGTAACTTCGGTTACCCCCACAGCCAGCAGACTTTTCCTTTTCGAAAGTGCTTTCGATGCACCTTCATCGATCTGCAACCGTCCCGAAACAAGTCCTCCGCTTCCAAGCCACCTGTTCCGTGCTGAAAGTGTGCTTTTTCCAGGTGTGATTAAAGTTCCAGCGTCTCCATTCAAAGCCCGCAGCAATTCATTCTTTGCATTCATTCCAAAAATAACCACCCTGATCGCCATACGCGCGGCCAGTTTTGCAAAAGTCAGCTTGGAGGCCATTCCGCCTAATCCCAGGAACGATTTGTCTGTTTTAACAAATTTAAAAACCTCGTTCACATTCGATACGTTTCGCAATATCTGCCCCTCTTCATCTAGTAACCCACCCACGGAAGTGCAGAACATCAGCGATTCGGCACCGAAACCAACTGCCAGTAACGTAGCCAGTTCGTCGTTATCGGAAAATTTGAGCTCCCGGTCGCTGACCACGTCATTTTCATTTACAATTGGGATAATATCGTTTTCCCAGAGTTCTTCGAACGTTTCTTTGAGTTGCAGGAACTTGTCACGGTTTGCAAAATGCTGTCTTTCACAGAGACTTTGCGCTATAAATATATGTTTGGGCGCAAAATAGCTGGCATACAAACCCACCAGCAGCGGGTTACCAACCGAGGCGGCCGCCTTCCGCTGCGTCATCGTTCCTTTATAGTTCCGGATATAAGCTTTCCCTGCTCCTACTGCGCCGGAGGAAACGATGATTATGCGGTACCGAGCGTGGATTTCGGAAACCTGCCTGGCTATTTCTGAGATTTTACCATTGTCCGGCTCTCCCGAAGGCAGCGTAATCGACGCGGTTCCAAATTTGATGACAAGAATGGGTTTCGACACTTCTGGATTCAAAAAGCAGCATTCACTTGGGCGAAGCAATGCCTGGTAGTAGATTTTGAGCTAAAATTAAATCATTTCCAATGAAATGGCGCATTTACTTTGCTATACGATGCCGACAAAGGGAGTTCCGTCAAATCGTACCTTCACTTTTAAAGCATTGCTGAGAAGGTTCAGGTATTCGTCCCGCGGAATTTCAATAGCCCCGTAACGAAGTACGTTATCATTGATAAACTGTGTATCCAGCAATGCAAAGCCATTTAGTTTCAATATCTGGATTAAATAATGGAAAGCCACCTTGGATGCATTGCTCTCGATGGTAAACATGGATTCGCCAAAAAATACGCCATTGATCGAAACCCCGTAAAGTCCGCCCACAAGCTGATTTTCCCGGTAAGCTTCCACGCTGTGGGCATATCCATATCTATGCAATTCTGTGTAGCTGGCAATAATATCTTCCGAAATCCACGTGCCGCTTTCCTTTGCCCGGGGGCCGGAACAACCTCTCATTACACCCTCAAAATCCGTATTTACACGAATTTCAAAATGATTTCTGTTTAAAACCGGCCGGAGCGACTTGGAAGGTTTATAGTTTTCAAATGGGATAATAGCCCTGGGATTGGGAGAATACCAGTAAATTGTTCCGTCCGGCTCGGCCATAGGAAATATTCCATTGATATAACCGTTTAGAATATCATCCGGATTTAAAGCTGACATGAGGTGGGTTTAAGTGTGTTTGAGATAAAACTTTTATCGAAACCGAACCATAAAAATATATCTTCTGTTTCTTTGGAGTGATAATTTTTTTTTCAAAATTTGCACCCTATTAGACTCCATTGACAGTCAAATGAATAGCAACGGCACATATACTGTTCTTCATACTACGCCTTTTCGATTCAGGTCCCCCCGGACCGCATAATTCTATTTTACCTACGTGGTAAATCTTTTATACCCCCCATTTTTTTTCTTATAGTTCAAAACGTCCCATCGTTTTTAATCTGGGTATATTAATTATTGTTTCGAATTTTTGTCAGAATCGCCATCAATGAAAAATACCGAAGTAGTGGGCAGTAAGTTTATAGTACAGGCTGCCAATGAAAATCACCTCAGTTTTGCCGAAACTATTTGTGCAGAAATGGAGGAAAGCGCCAAAAAGCGTGGTACCGGTATAGCCAAACGTTCTCCGGTGTACATCATGGAAAAAATGGTGGAGGGTAAGGCGATCATCGCGACTACCGATACAGGCGAATGGGTTGGTTTTTGTTATATAGAAACCTGGGAGCACGGAAAGTTCGTGGCCAACTCAGGATTGATCGTACATCCTGATTTTCGTAACAGCGGAATGGCGAAAGCGATCAAGCAAAAAGCATTTGAATTATCCCGCAAAAAATATCCTGACGCGAAAATAATCGGTATTACGACCAGTTTGCCGGTGATGAAGATCAATTCGGACCTGGGTTATGAACCAGTTACATTCAGCGAATTACCTGCCGATGATGCATTCTGGAAAGGTTGCGCGAGTTGCGTTAACTATGATGTACTGACGCGTACCGGCAGAAAACACTGTCTGTGTACCGGAATGATGTACGATCCTGTCGAAAAAGAGCCCGTTGCGGTGAAAGCCGGCAATGTGGTTGAAGAAAAACACTCCTGGGATTTCCTGAAAGAATCTGGTCTTTACGAGCGCTGGATGCGCATTAAGCAACGCATTTTGTTGCGAAGGGAAGAACGCGCTAAAAAGAAAAACGCCGGGGCATTGCTTGTACATTAGTGTACGGCATTCATTTACAGATTTTATATATCTCTTAAATACCTCGCCCGGCCGCCGTCACAAGCCCGAAGCGAGGTATTTTTTTGTTTACTTTGTACCTTCTATTTAAGAATCCAGTCAGAACAAGTTCAATATAATGTCACAGCCAAAAGTAGTACTAGCATTCAGTGGAGGATTAGATACCTCTTTTTGCGTAAAATATTTAGCCGAAGACAAAGGTTATGAAGTCCATTCAGTCTTGGTGGATACAGGCGGATTTTCAGATGAAGAACTCAAAACCATTGAGGCAAATGCCTATTCGCTGGGTGTGAAAAAGCACGCGACAATTTCAAAGACGAGTGAATATTACAATGATTGCATTAAGTATCTCATTTTCGGAAACATCCTTAAAAACAACACTTACCCGCTTTCAGTGAGTGCGGAACGCGTTTTTCAGGCGGTAGCAGTGGCTGAATATGCCAAGGAAATCGGTGCCAGCGCAATTGCACATGGAAGTACCGGCGCAGGAAATGACCAGGTTCGCTTTGATATGGCATTCCGAATTATCATTCCGGAAGCAGAAATCATCACGCCGATCCGCGACCTGAAACTGTCCCGCGAGGCTGAAATTGAATACCTAACTAAAAAAGGAGTTGGCCGCGAGTGGGCAAAAGCTGCATATAGCATTAATAAAGGGCTGTGGGGAACTTCCGTAGGCGGTAAAGAGACCTTGACCTCTGAACAATACTTGCCGGAATCGGCCTGGCCGACGCAGATTTCCAAGACAGAACCTGAAAGAATTACACTTGAATTTGTTGAAGGTGAGTTGAAAGGAGTTGCGGGAGAAAGCTTTGAAAATTCAGTAGCAGCAATTCAAAAGCTGGCAGCGATCGCGCAGCCTTTTGGTATTGGCAGAGATATCCACGTGGGTGATACAATTATAGGAATCAAAGGCCGCGTTGGTTTTGAAGCCGCTGCACCATTGATCATTATCAAAGCCCACCATACTTTGGAAAAACACGTGCTGAGCGAGCAGCAGCTTTACTGGAAAGAGCAACTTTCGAACTGGTACGGAAGCCTGTTGCACAAAGGACAGTTTGTTGAACCCGTAATGCGGAATATCGAAACTTTCTTGGCCGATACCCAAACACACGTAACCGGCAAAGTGCATGTTTACCTGGCTCCATACCGTTTTCATGTAGAAGGTATTGAATCTCCATTTGATCTGATGTCATCAAAATTCGGCAGCTACGGGGAAATGAACAATGCCTGGACCGGCGACGATGTACGCGGATTTTCAAAAGTAGCTTCGAACCAGGTGATGATTTATCAGAAGGTTAGTGAGTCGGCGGAGTAGTTTTAAAGTTTATGAGTTAAGAGTTTATGAGTTCTTAGTTTAAAGTTTGTGAGTGATATATATGCAGAACTATCAGGATCTTAAAGTTTGGCAAAAGGCGCATCGTTTGGTTTTGGATATATACAAAATCACTGATGGATTTCCTAAAACTGAAACCTTCGGACTCGTCTCACAAATAAGAAGATCAGGAGTTTCTGTTGCTGCAAATTTGGCTGAGGGCTGCGGTAAGATTAAGACGCCCGATATTGCCAACTATTTTCAGATTTCGCTCGGATCATTGCACGAAACTGAATACTATATACTCTTATCAAAAGACTTGGAATACATAACTTCTCAAACCTTTGATGAGAGGAACAACGACTTGAAAGAAATTAAGGCTATGCTGATCTCTTTAATCAAAACGGTAAGAGCATCGAGAAATACAATATCATGAATCAAAACACTCATAAACTCATAAACTCAGAACTTATAAACTCAGTAAACGTCGGAATAATAGGAGCGGCGGGTTACACGGGCGGGGAACTGATAAGAATTCTGATCAACCATCCAAGTGTAACTATCGCTTTCGCACATAGTAAAAGTCAGGCCGGAAAGCCGGTGCATGCTACGCACACGGATTTACTTGGCGATACCGACCTGGTATTTTCCGGAGACGATACGCAGGAATTGTTAAATCAACCGGGACTGAATGCCATTTTTCTTTGCTCCGGTCACGGCGAATCGAAGAAATTCCTGGCAGCGCACTCTCTTCCGGAAACAGTAAAAGTGATCGATCTGAGTACCGACTTTCGTGACGAGACAGAAGGATTTGTTTATGGTTTACCGGAACTTCAAAGAGGCGCGATAATAGGTGCGAACAAAGTCGCAAATCCCGGCTGTTTCGCGACAAGCATTGAACTGGCTATTCTGCCGCTTGCTAATGCTGGTTTGATTAAAGACGATATTCACGTTAGTGCCGTTACCGGCAGTACAGGAGCTGGGCAGGCTTTGAGTGCGACGACACATTTTAGTTGGAGAAATAACAATCTCTCCATCTATAAAGCATTCACGCACCAGCATTTGACCGAAATAAAAATGAGCCTGGGCAAATTGCAGACTGGTTTTGACAAAGCAGTGAACTTTGTTCCCTACCGGGGAGACGTTACCAGGGGGATTATGGCGAATGTATATACACCTTTCGAAGGAACTCTGGAAGAAGCGAAAAGCATTTACAAAAGCTTTTACGAATCTCATCCATTCACACACGTCAGCGATGTGCCGATAGATTTGAAACAAGTCATAAATACCAACAAATGTCTGCTGCACCTGGAAGTGCATGACGGACAACTGCTGATTTCGAGCATTATCGACAACCTTACCAAAGGCGCATCGGGACAGGCAGTACAGAATATGAATATCGCATTCAGGTTACCCGAAGACGCAGGTTTGAGGCTGAAAGCACCGGCTTTTTGATGTAGTGCCGTATTTTTAATGTAGTGCCGTATTTTTGATAATAATTTGATCACTATTACTTTGATAGGTTATGGAAGATCTGCTTGAAACATTTCAACAACTGAGTGAACCGCAGAGAAGGCAATTACTTGCCTATGCCGACACACTTTTGATCCAGCAAAAAGCACGGAAGTCCGAAGGCGATCTTGTGAAATGGAAGGAAAAAATTGAAAGCGTTTCAACTTGGAGCGAAAGTGATATTGCAGTTTTGGAAGAGGGCTCAAAAAACATTAATAATTGGAAAATCCCGGAATGGTAATTGATACTGGCATATTTATAGAATTTCTTCGGAAACCAGATAAATCCAAAACCGTATTGAAGTCACTGCCAAATGATGCTGCTTTATTTGTTTCCGCCGTCACCGTGTACGAATTGATGATGGGAGCGACAGGCCAGGAGAAGAAAAATGATATTCACATTCTTCTTGATGGAATTCCTGTACTTCCATTTACGGAGGAAGTTTCAATAAATGCAGCTGAAATATATCATGATCTGCGAAGGCGGAATCTGATGATGGAATTTCGGGACATATTCATTGCAGCGTCTGCAATCACATTTCATTTGCCAGTTAAAACACTAAATCTTGGGCATTTCCAAAGAATCCAAAATCTGGAACTTGCTTCTTAAATATCAATATAAAAATGTCAAATTTATTTGATGTATATCCCCTATACGATATAGAGCCTGTAAAGGCTGAGGGGAGCTATTTGTGGGATACAAATGGCACAAAATACCTCGATCTTTACGGCGGACACGCGGTGATTTCTATTGGGCACTGCCACCCGTATTATGTGGATATGCTCAGCAAACAGCTTCACGCTATTAACTTTTACTCCAATTCTGTGAAGATTTCTTTGCAGGAAGAACTGGCAGAAAAATTGGGCGAACTTTCAGGATATCCCGACTACAAATTATTCCTCGTCAACTCCGGTGCGGAAGCTAATGAAAATGCATTGAAACTGGCATCCTTTCACACCGGCCGTTCCAAAGTCGTGGCTTTTACAAAAGCATTTCACGGACGTACTGCGGGAGCCGTCGCGGCGACAGACAATCCGTCGATCGTTGCGCCGGTAAATTATAAGGAACACGTTACATTCCTGCCATTTAACGACATTGAAGCACTTGAAAACGGTATTACCGACGAGGTTTGTGCCGTGATCGTGGAGGGAATTCAGGGTGTGGGTGGAATTCAGGTGAGCAGCGATGCGTTTCTTCAGGCACTTCGCAAAAGATGCGACGAAACGGGCGCTGTGCTCATTTTGGATAGTGTACAATGCGGTTACGGTCGCACCGGCAAGTTCTTTTCACACCAGTTCAGCGGCATTCACCCGGACCTGATGACAATGGCAAAAGGAATGGGAAATGGGTTCCCGATCGGCGGCGTGCTGATCTCACCAAAATTCAAGGCGAGCTATGGTTTGCTGGGAACCACATTTGGTGGAAATCACATGGCGTGTGCAGCCGGAATAGCTGTGTTGGATGTAATGAAAGATGAAAACCTGTTAGATAATGCTGCCGATATCGGCGATTACCTGATGAAAGGGATTGAAGAAGTAGGTGGTTATAAAGAGTTGAGAGGACGTGGTTTGATGATCGGAATCGAATATGATTTTCCTGTAAAAGACCTGCGCAACAAGCTGCTTTTTGAACACAAAATGTTTACCGGAGTTGCCGGTGCCAATACGATCAGACTACTGCCTTCCCTTGCATTGCGCAAAGAAGAAGCAGATATGTTTCTGGAAGCTCTGAAAAAAGAAGTAGCTGTCGCGAGCATTTGACGTAAATTCACCATAAAGTTGGCCCCGGCCGCACAAACTTAAATCTGCCTGAATACTAAACTGAATGAACCACTTCCTTTCCATTAACGACGTCACCGATCTCAATCAACTGATTAGCAGCGGAATTGCTGCAAAGCGTAATCCTTTTGGAGATATTGAATTAGGTAAAAACAAAACAATAGGGTTGTTATTCTTTAATTCAAGCCTTAGGACAAGGATTAGTACGCAGAAAGCTGCACAAAATCTCGGCATGAATGTGATCACCATGAATGTAGGGCAGGACGGCTGGGGACTGGAAATGGAGGAAGGCGTGATCATGAATGGCGACAAAGCGGAGCACGTGAAGGAAGCGGCGGCTGTGATCGGTAGCTATTGTGATGTGATCGGTATCCGCTCTTTTGCCGGGCTACAAGATAGGGAAAAGGATTATGCTGAGATCGTTTTCAGGCAGTTTCAAAAATATGCCGAAGTACCTATCGTGAACCTCGAATCGGCGACGCGCCACCCTTTACAATCACTCGCGGACTGTATTACAATAGAGGAATTTAAGATAAAACAGCGGCCAAAAGTTGTGTTGACCTGGTTGCCGCATTTCAAGGCATTGCCGCAGGCCGTGGCCAATTCGTTCTGTGAATGGATGAACCCGATGGACGTGGAGCTGGTGATTACCCACCCGGAAGGTTACGATCTGGCGCCGGAATTTGTAGGAAAAGGCCAGGTGATTTATGACCAGAACAAAGCGTTGGAAGGCGCAGATTTCGTTTATGGAAAAAACTGGTCGTCGTACGAAACTTACGGACAGGTACTTACTGACGATCCTTCGTGGATGATCAATGAAACCAAAATGGCGCTCACGGATAATGGTAAGTTTATGCATTGTCTGCCGCTCCGCCGGAATATGAAAGTAGCCGACGAAGTGCTCGACGGCCCGCGGTCGCTTGTGATCGAGCAGGCTGCCAACCGTGAATGGTCAGCGCAGGCAGCATTGAAAGAGATCCTGCTTGGATTGTAATTTGAAATGTATTAAGGCGAACTTTTAAAACTCCGGAAACAGTTGTTAAGTAGTACATCCGGATTTTGACCCAATACCAATAATGAATACTGATACCCTGGCGCAGCCCGCTACTTCAACAACCGAAAAATCAATTAAAAAGACCGGCGTTCTGATCGTGAACCTCGGAACTCCCGATAGTCCGTCGGTGCCCGATGTACGCAAGTATCTGCGTGAGTTTTTGATGGACGAAAGGGTCATTGATATCCCTTATCTGAATCGCTGGTTCTTGATCAATCTGATCATCGCGCCTTTTCGGGCACCTAAGTCGGCCAAAGTGTACAAAGAGCTCTGGCGGCCCGACGGATCTCCCCTTAAAATTTACGGCTATTCGGTAAAAGAAAAATTACAAAAGGCGCTGGGCGACGAATATGTGGTTGAACTTGCGATGCGTTATCAAAGCCCAAGTATTGAAGGTGCATTAAAAGAATTGCGCAAAGAATGCTTTTCGGAGATCATTGTAGTGCCGTTCTTCCCGCAATATGCCTCAGCTTCAACAGGTTCTGTATACAAAGAAGTAATGCGCGTGGTGCAGGATTGGGAAGTTTTACCCGAAATCCGGTTTGTAAACCGCTTCCTGGATCATCCCAAGTTCATCCAGGGTTTTGCGGATCTGGCAAAGAAATACATGGCCCAGCGTAAATATGATCATTTCGTATTCAGCTACCACGGCTTACCCGAGCGCCAGATCACGAAAGGCGATGTTACAGGAAGTTTCTGCCAGTTTGGTGCCTGCTGCAACCAGCTTGATCACCGCAACCAGCATTGCTACCGCGCCCAGTGTTTTGAAACTACCAGATTATTGGTAAAAGCACTTGATTTACAGGAAGGAACATATACTACTTGCTTCCAGTCGAGATTAGGGAAAACACCTTGGATCAAGCCTTATACGGATGAAGTGATCCCAGAACTGACCAAAAAGGGAGTTAAGAATGTACTCGCATTCTCGCCTTCGTTCGTGGCAGATTGCCTTGAAACAACGATTGAAGTTGGCGAAGAATATAAAGAACTATTTGAGAAGGAAGGCGGCCAGCACTGGCAGCTTGTAGAGAGTCTCAACGACAGCGATATCTGGATTGAGACCCTCGAAGATCTGATTACCGGTAGGCCAAAACCTGCGGAGATCAGAGCGTAACAGGTTCTTTTTTATAGAGATCGGCGAGTGTATTTACTGCGTAGTCGATCTCTGCTTCTGTATTATATTTCCCGAAAGAAAAGCGGACATTGGCCCGGTCAGCGTCGATTTTAAGTTCATTCAGCACGTGAGAACCGATTTCCGTCCCGCTTGAACACGCACTGCCACCAGAAACTGCGATTCCAGCAATATCAAGGTTAAACAAGAGCATATCACTCATATCCGAAGGCGGCAAACACACACTTAATACCGTGTAAAGACTGTTTCCCAGATCAGCAGAATTGCCATTGAACGTAACGCCGTCGATCTTGCTTCTCAGGCTTTCGATCATTCTCGATTTCAAACCTTCAATATGCGTTCTGTGCGCGTTCATATCCCGGTAAGCGATTTCCAGCGCTTTTGCCAGGCCTACAATTCCGTAGATGTTTTCAGTACCGCCGCGCATATTACGCTCCTGCGCGCCGCCGTGCACAAAAGGTGCGATTTTAATGCCCGGGCGCACATATAAGAACCCAACTCCTTTCGGACCATTGAACTTATGCGCCGCGCCGACGATAAAATTGGTTTTCAGCTTTTGCAGATCGTGCGGGAAATGGCCCATTGTTTGAACCGTATCACTGTGAAAAACAGCGTCGTACTTTTGACAAATATCCCCTGCAACTTCCAGATCGAGCAAATTCCCGATCTCGTTATTTCCGTGCATTAATGAAACCAGCGAGCGGCTATTGGTGGCCAACAGGTTTTCAAGATGTTCCAGATCTACCTCTCCCTTTTCATTGAGATTTACATAACTCAGCTTGATCACACCCGTTTTTTGCAGGTGTTCCAATGTATGTAAAACGGCGTGGTGCTCGATGCGTGACGTGATCGCATGCTTCAATCCCAGCGTTTCGATGCTTCCGCGGATCGCCGTATTGTCAGCTTCGGTACCTCCTGATGTGAAGAAAATCTCGGCCGGAGCTGCATTCAGGATACCTGCTATACTTTTCCTGGCGCGCTCTATCGCCGAGCGGACAGCGCGTCCGTAGGCATGAATGGAAGATGGATTTCCGAATTGTTCGGTCATTAAAGGAAGCATTACTTCCAAAACTTCCGGATCAAGTTGTGTGGTAGCGGCGTTGTCCAGGTATGCTTTCATATTCGTACTTTTAATTGCTATTCCTGAATCAGTTTTTAGGCTCTGAGATAATTTCCTTAATGTCGGAAATGATCTTATTTGCCAGATTCATAGCAGTAGTATGCGTTTCGGATTCTGAATAAATCCGGATGATCGGCTCGGTATTGGATTTTCTTAAATGAACCCATTCTTTGTTGAATTCGATCCTTACACCGTCGGTTGTATTGAGAGGCTGTTTTGAATACCGGCTTTGAATGCGACTTAATATATTGTCGACATCAATATCTGCCGTCAGCTCTATTTTGTTTTTTGAAATGTAATAGTTCGGATAAGATCTCCGCATCACAGAAGCTGTTTTCCCAAACTTGGCTAAATGCGTGAGAAACAATGCGATACCAACCAATGCATCGCGACCGTAGTGGCTTTCAGGATAAATAACCCCGCCATTTCCTTCTCCGCCGATCACTGCATTATTGGCTTTCATCATATTCACCACATTCACTTCTCCCACCGCAGATGCGAAGTAAGAAGCGCCTGCTTTTACAGTTACATCACGCAATGCAGCAGTTGAAGATAAGTTGGAAACTGTATTGCCGGGTGTGTTTTTCAGGACAAAATCAGCCACTGCAACCAGTGTATATTCCTCACCAAACGGAGTTCCGTCCTCACAAATCAATGCAAGCCGATCCACGTCCGGATCCACTACGATACCCAGGTTGTAAGATCCGTTATCAAGCTCCTTGCTTATTTCCCGAAGATGCTCAGGGAGTGGCTCGGGGTTGTGGGCAAAGTTACCTGTCGGTTCGCAATTGAGTTTTTTGATGTTTTTTGGATCAACACCAAGTGCTTCCAAAAGCATTGGTACCACAATCCCGCCGGTGGAGTTAACCGCGTCGACAACGATTTTGAAATTAGCATTCGCAATCACTTCCTTGTCAACAAGCGCGAGAGAAAGTACGTGATCAATATGTTTTTGAAGATAAGAATCGTCTGCAGTATAACTGCCCAGTTTCTTTACATCTACAAAAACGAAATCTTCCTGATCAGCTATTCTCAGAACTTCCTCACCGTCAGCCTCTGAGATGAACTCGCCCAGGTGGTTCAGCAGCTTCAACGCATTCCACTGGATCGGATTGTGGCTTGCAGTAAGGATCACCCCACCGCCTGCACCTTCGGCAGTTACGGCTATTTCAACAGTAGGAGTTGTGGAAAGACCAAGGTCGATCACATTGAGACCAACACCCTGTAAAGTACCAGCAACGAGCCGGCTGACCATTTCACCGGAAAGCCTTGCATCTCTGCCTATAATCACTTTTGAATTCTGTGGATTCGAGCGCCTCAACCATGTTCCGTATGCAGCTGCAAACTTTACCACATCGATCGGAGTCAGTGCTTCCCCGGACTTTCCACCCACAATACCTCTGATTCCGGAGATAGATTTAATTAACGTCACGTTCTGGTGTATCTCTTTTGTTTGGTGCAAAAATACTAAATTTCCCTCTCAGGACTTAGCTTTTTCTACAACTAATACGCTCATCTACCTTTCGGCACGCTGTAAGGGTCTTTTCGGTCGAAATGAATTTTCAGCCGGGAGGCAGGAAGCATATTCAGGAATCCTTTGGGCTCAATTCATCCACTGAGTCCGGAATTGACCCGACGTCTGGCCCATCGACTGGCTCTGTGACTGACTTTGCGACTGGCCATTTTCCAGCCCGAAATACATATTGAAAATCGCAGTATCGACTTCGTTGTTCTTGGTTTGGAAGGTATCGAGATAGTCGTGCAGGCCCGTCTTGAAAATTTCCTCCACGTCGGTGAATTCCAGCTCGCTACGGATCTTGCTCAATGCTCTTTCGGCCGGATTATTGTGCCCTCGCTCGGGGATAGAACCGCCGATCGCATACAAGGAAAGTTCAGCCTGGCGCACGCAATATGCAATGGATCTCGGGAAAAGTTTATCCAGAATCAGGAAAGCCACGATATTCATGGAAGTAAGCGCCCGGTGCGTTTGCCGGTACATATTATAGGCGCTCACGGACTTCAAAACAGCGGTCCAAAGCATCAGATCAAGCGTAGAACCTGATGTCCCGGAGTCCTGCTGCAATGTAAAATATTTTACATCCAAAAACCGCGAACACTTATCACCACGCTCAATATGACGGCCCAATCTACCGAAATGCCACGCTTCGTTCCGCGTGATCGAAGTGTCCACAACCCCGTGAAAGAGCTGGCAGCTCTGCCGGATATCCGTAAAATAGGCCTGCATGTGGTCCATATTCCGGAATTTATCCGGCGAAGTGGCACGAATCGAAAGGTAAAATGTATTGATACTCTCCCACATTTCCTTCGAAATCGTCTCCCGGATCGTCCGCGCATTCTCCCGGGCCTCGTACAAACAGCTGATGATCGAGTTTGGATTGCGCTTGTCAAATGTCAGAAAGTGAATTACGTCCTCTTTGGTAGGCTTGTCGTAATATTTGTAAAAAAGGTAATGATCTGCGGTCGCGATCAGCAGCGGCTCCCATTGTTCGTCCACATCGGGCGGCAAATCCAAGGCAAGATTAAAGTTAACTCCAACAAAACGGGCGTAATTTTCAACCCGTTCCATATAACGGTTCATCCAGTAAATTGAATTCGCAACTCGGCTAAGCATAAACGGCAAGTATTATCTCTAAAATGAATAATCAGAATATTTGTTAAGCAGTTCAACCAAAATACCTAATAATATTTTGCAAAAGCA
Organism: Dyadobacter sp. CY343; assembly: GCF_021390335.1. Taxonomy (GTDB): domain Bacteria; phylum Bacteroidota; class Bacteroidia; order Cytophagales; family Spirosomataceae; genus Dyadobacter. The sequence continues at coordinate 1,102,798 of NZ_JAJUXK010000004.1, forward strand.
ATAGTATACGAAAAGTAATACTATATCTCAAAAGATTATCATTTGCGAAAAATAGGTCCGCATACTTGGATTATTGGCGAAACATTTAAATTTTGTGAAATATCATCTCATAACCTAAAACCGGAGATCCCAGTGTCTAAAAAAGAAGAGTTTGTTGCCGCAATACAGAAATCCTACAAGACTGACAAACCTGTAATTCATCTGGGATCCGCTATTCTGGACGGTGAAATCATAAGCGAGGCAAAGGTAAGTCTTCCGCTGCGAATGATGAACCGCCACGGGCTGGTTGCAGGCGCTACCGGTTCAGGGAAAACGCGTACGTTACAGGTCTTCGCCGAACAACTTTCTGCGGCTGGTGTTCCTGTTTTTATGTCTGATATAAAAGGCGACCTGTCAGGAATTGCGCAGCCTGGAAAAACGAATGCAGCGCTGGAAGAACGCTCTCAGATCCTGGGAAATGTGTTTTCACCAAAAGGTTACCCCGTTGAGCTCTATTCCCTGAGCGGACAAAAAGGCTCGCAAATGCGCGCGACGATCCTCGAATTCGGTCCTATTCTACTTTCCAAGATTTTTGAACTGAACGATACGCAGTCTGGCGTTTTAGCGATTTTGTTCAAATATGCGGATGATAAGGATTTACCAATGGTTGATCTGAATGATCTAAAGAAAGTCCTCAATTATCTATCGGAAGGCCCGGGCGCGGCGGAGATTAAAGGCGATTATGGCAGTATTTCAAGTTCTACGGCGGGGACTATATTGAGAAAGATCGTTGCGCTCGAACAACAGGGAGTAGGAAGTATATTCGGTGAACGCTCTTTTGATATCAATGATCTGATCGATCGCGTTGACGGACAGGGCATTATCAGTCTGCTGAATATCTCCGACGTGCAGGATAAGCCTGCATTGTTCTCCACTTTTATGCTGAGCCTCCTCGCCGAGCTTTACCAAAAATTGCCGGAAGCCGGCGATCTGGACAAACCGAAACTCGTTTTCTTCCTCGACGAAGCGCATTTGCTATTCAAAGACGCGCCAAAAGCGTTTCTGGATCAGATTGAGCAGGTGATCAGGCTGATTCGTTCCAAGGGAGTCGGCGTTTTCTTTTGTACCCAAATGGCGCAGGATGTTCCGGTTTCGGTACTTTCTCAACTTGGAAACCGCGTCCAGCACGTTTTGCGGGCATTTACACCGCAGGATGCAGATGGTTTGAAGCAAACTGTTAAAACGTATCCAAAGTCTGATTTCTACAAGATCGACCAGGTACTTACTACGCTGGGAATTGGCCAGGCGCTGATTACCGTATTGAATGATAAAGGGATCCCAACCGAGGTAGCTGCCACGCATTTGCTCCCTCCTACCTCTATTATGGGACCGATGGTGCAGGCGGAATATGACCAGCACGTGCAGCAATCGACATTATATCAGAAATATAAGGACCCTATTGACCCCGAAAGCGCCTATGAAATGCTGACCCGCCGAATGGAGGAACACGCAAAAGTGGAAGCCCAGGTAAAAGAAGAGGTTCAGGAAGTAAAAAAAGGGAAGGAAGAAAAAGGCATGATCTCGGAGGCGCTCAATTCTCCTTTGGCAAAACAAATCGGAAGAGAAGTTGTGAGAGGCGTTTTCGGAATGCTATTTGGTAAAACCACCCGTTCCAGAACGAAGAAAACGGGCGGCTTTTTTGGCTTTTAATCCTTCTTACGCTTCCAACCTACCACACAACGGTGCCCGGTTAGCTGTCCCAGATTATGCTGCACATCTAACCGGGTTATTGCATTATCAAATGCATCCTTATATTTTTCGCGGAGCTCCCGCCTTTTGATCGCTTCCAGAAAGCGCCGCGCATCGTCTTCGTTTTCTAGCAGCAGTTCAGGAACCACCGTCGGTTTGTCGTCGTCGCCTTTTGCCACCATCGTCACATAAGAAGTATTGGTATGTCGCTGGGTCCGGTTACGCACGTTTTCAGCGATCACCCGAATTCCGATTACCAGCGAAGTCCTCCCCACATAATTCACCGACGCGTGCAGCGATACGAGATCACCCACTTCAACCGGTTGCAAAAAATCAACTCCATCAACTGAAACTGTCACGCAATAAGCCCCTGCGTGCCGCGACGCGCAGGTGTAAGCAACTTTATCGATCAGCGAAAGCAATATCCCGCCATGTATTTTCCCCCCAAAGTTGGCGTAGGCGGGTATCATTAATTCCGTTAGTGTACTTTGAGAATACTTTACCGAGCGTGGCTCCATGCTATATCTTTATTTTTTCAGAAAAATCGTTTTGCCAGTTTTTGCCGATTCCTTCGCTATTTCGAGGATTTCGACCACGGTTACATTCACCGGCAAACCGTACATATCGTTTTGTTCCAATTTCAATTTCCCCGTCACTACATCCGCCAATACTGAAAATGGATCTGTAAACGGAGCCGGGCGGGGATCGAGTTTGATCGTTTCTTCCGGCGTCTTTTCCTGCAACCGCTGGCGCACCACCGTCGGGTCTACGGCGACTGCGTAACCTTTGTTTCCATACACTTCCATATCCTTCCGCGCGAAAGACCAGTTCCAGGAACCCTGGATAATGCATTGGGATTTAGGATATTGCAGAATAATGGAAGCTTCATCGTCCACTTCCTTATAGATCTCCGGCTTATTTTGATGCGTCACCGCTGTAATCGAAATCGGGCGCTCGCCTTTCAAAAGCCACGTCATTAAATTGGCTCCATAACAGCCAAAATCCACCAGCGCGCCGGCGCCGTTTTTAGCAGGATCAGTCAGGATTTCGAGAAACTCTTTACTTACCCCGATTTCCTTCGGCCCCTGATGCCCGTCGTTGACCATTACTTTCCGAATATTTCCCAGCTTTCCTTCTTCCACCAGATCTTTCACATATTGATTGCTCGCATACCACGAAGTTTCGAAGTTGGTCAATACCTGGATCCCATTTTGCCCGGCCAGCTTTTGTATTTCCTTGGCGTCTGCAAATGTTGTCGCGAGCGGCTTTTCCACCATCACATGAATTTTCCTCGGCGCACAGGCGCGTACGACCATAATATGCTCACTGATCGCCCCAAATGCAGAAACCGCCTGCGGCTTGGTCTCGTCGAGCATCTTGTTGAGGTCGGTATAGAAAAGCTTTTTGTCGAGCTTGTATCTGGATGCAAATTCACTGACCAGCGCAGGATTGGTCTCGTAAATACCTACCAGCTCAATATCCTTTTTCTCAGACCTGTTAAATATCCAGCCCACGTGCCCGTGCGTCAACCCGGCGACGGCGACTTTTACCGGAGCCTGCGCGATTGCCTGTATACTCATTATTCCAAAAATCAGAAATGCAAATAGTTTCATCATCGAGCAGTTTAGGACATTTTATCAATAATATCTTTAATCACCTCCTGGAAATAAGCGCCGTTGTACGGGCCGTACCAGTTCATCGTTTTAGTCTCATACAAATCCCGGTCAAAGTATTTATCGTGGGTAATGTAACCAATATATCCGCCGTTGAAGCTGGTAACCATCAGGTTAAGTCCTTTCGTTTTAGCATAAGCGTCCAGTCCGGCCACGAGCTCGCCCGAGAAATCGCAGGGCATTCCTACCATTAATATATTCCCGATACGCAATGCTTTTACAAAAATCGGATATTCACCAAAAGCCTTTTTAAATGCCCACGAACGCATTACCAGATTCATGGTCAGCCTCGGACTGGGGTCGCGCAGTGGAAGCGGCAATGTAAGGGAACGTATTGTGTTTTGGCTTGAAGGTTCTTTCAATGTAGTCGGCGAGAGGATCGCATTCTGCACACCGAATGCTTGGTTTTTTATTTCGTCAAAATCGTCGGTACCGCTTTCAATAGGGCCCATACTACCCACTGCACCTGCCATGTACATCGCAAAATTGTAGCGTCCTTTTTCAAGAGAGTCTACCAATGCACCCGGATAGTCGCGGGAAAGCACAATGTTTCTTGAACCCAAAACAGTAGAATGTGCTCCAAACGAGCTAAGAATAGCCTTTTCGCCCTTTTTAGTTACAAACGCCGCCGACCGTATTTCAGGGTCAACCTCTCCTTCCTCCCCTACCAGCCGGTTTCGAATATCCAATGTGTCTATTGATTCCAGGTAAGTGAGTTCAACCGGTTCAAGTCTGCCTTTTGCTTCTTTAATAGCTGTGTAAAATGCATCGGCCAGGCGATCGACCATTTTGGGATCATATTTACCCGAAAAAAACAACGAAGAAACGCCGGTACCCCAGCCGCCTACACTATTATGCGTATGTGTAGCCCCGAAGAATATCTGATCAAACGGGACTTCCTTTTCTGTCAATCGCGATTGCAGCACTTTTACAACGGTTGGAGGAATGATCAGCAGATCTGCCGAAACAATAGCGGCCAGCGACTTTCCATTGTCCACTACCATTGCCCTCACATAAACAGAATCGTGAATAGCAGTGTATAATTTGCCTTTCCGGTTACCATATCCCGCAGTTGGCGTCGGTGAGGAAGGGGTAATGTTGACCTTCGCCCAACCCGCCCGAAGCTGGCCGGATGAATCTTCGACAACTGGCTCAACCTGATTGACAACGCGCTTCCATTCCGCGTAATAGGGCATTTCTTTGTACGGCGTTTTGTCCATCGTCGTGACGAGCACGGCGAGTATCAACACCAAAAACAATACGATCGAACCAATTATCCGGAGCAGAATTCTTAAAAACCTCATGGAGCATTTTGCGGATTAAACCTGTTTCACAAGCTGGATATTGGCGATCAGTTTTACATCTTCACCAATCACCAGCCCGCCCGAATCGGTGAGCTGCATATAGTTAAGCCCAAATTCCTGCCGGCTGAGTCTGCCTTCTACCTCAAACCCTACTCTTAATTTTCCCTCCGCATCCCGCTCGGAACCTCCATATTCAGCGTCAAGCTCGATTGGTTTCGTAATGCCTTTCAAAGTCAGCAAACCGGAGAGTTTATAATTGTCGCCTTTTACCTTATGGAAATAATTGGACTGAAAAGTAATGTGGGGATATTGCTCTGCGTCGAAAAAGTCAGCCGACCTCAAATGCGCGTCACGGGCTTCGATATTGGTATCAATACTGCTCACATCCAGTGAAAAGTGAATTTCAGCATCTTCAAAATTGCTCATATCAGAGGTAGCACCGCCTTCAAAGTTATTAAAGGAACCCGTGATCGAGGAAATGACCAGATGCTTGATTTTGAACTGAACCTCAGAATGTACAGGGTCTACGATCCATTTAGTTACTGCCATAGATTAAATATTTAAATGCTACAAATTCCTGTGAATGCCGAAAATAGCATTCCAGTCAGGAAACGCGTATTAATATGTTTTAATTCAGAACGTATAGCGGTTTATTGATAAGATAAATGGCACGTAATTTTTAAGTAATTGCCTATCGCTATATTTACTAAACATAAATCGATTCCACATGAAAATGAAGGGAAGAAGCATATTCACGTATGACGTGTATGCTCCCACTACGGTAACTACGATGTTACGTCCTCGTCGCCAGGAAGGACAATCTATAATGCAGGAAGGCTTTAATATTGAGCCGCAGGTACCATTTTCAGAATACATCGATATTTATGGAAATCCTTGTCAGCGCACGATCCTCCCGGTAGGCAGGGTGGTGATCACGACCGAGGTGCAGGCGCAGGTGAATGCTACCAAGGCTATCCCAAGTCCGCCGCCGGCTTATGTGCTCGTTGGAGATTTGCCCGATGAAGTGATGCATTATATTCTGCCGAGCCGCTATTGCCAGTCAGATTTGCACGAGATCAATATGCTTGCGATGGAAATTGCGGGCAATATGGTTCCGGGTTATGCACAGGTTGAAGCGATCCGGACGTGGATACATAAGAATATTACCTATCAATATGGCGTAACCGACGCAAGTACTACCGCGCTGGATCTTGCAAGAAACAGGATTGGCGTTTGCCGGGACTTTACCCACCTCGCAATTGCGCTTTGCCGGAATCTGTGTATCCCGGCCCGCATGACGGTCGGTTACCTGGACAGGCTGAAAGTCATGGACTTACACGCCTGGTTTGATGTTTATATCGGAGGAGATTGGTATACTTTCGACGCCGTACAGGAAAAAACCGAGGGTTACCGCATTGAAATAGCCCACGGAAGAGACGCCGCAGACGTAGCCATGGTTACCCAATACGGCAACGCCACTTTGCAATCATTGCACGTGGAAGCTTCGTTGATGGAATAAGGGAGGGAAGGGAGGATGGAGGAAGGGAGGAAGGGAGGAAGTAAAAATTAGGAGGGAGAAAAAAATATCTTCGTTTCTCCTTCCTACCTTCCTATCATACTACTTTCCTCCTTCCTCCCTTTCCTCCTTCCTCCCTTCCTCCTTCCTCCCTTCCTCCTTCCTCCCTTTATTCCCCTTCCTCCCCTTCTAAATAACCCCCAGCTCCTTACCGACCTTCGTAAACGCGGCTACCGCTTTTTCCAGGTGCTCGTGCTCGTGGCCGGCGGAGATTTGTACTCTGATCCTGGCTTTTCCTTGTGGTACTACGGGATAGAAGAAGCCTATTACGTAAATACCTTCGTCTAGTAACTTCGCTGCAAATTCCTGTGCAAGTTTTGCTTCATAGAGCATGATCGGCACAATCGGGTGCTCTCCGGGAAGAATATCAAATCCGGCTTCTGTCATTTCTTTTCTGAAATAGGCTGTGTTTCGTTCCAGCTTATCCCGAAGTTCCGTTGAAGAAGAAAGCAGGTCTAATACCTTAATGGACGCGCCGACGATAGACGGAGCCAATGTATTTGAGAACAAATAAGGTCTCGAACGCTGGCGCAGGATCTCAACGATCTCTTTTTTCGCGGCAGTAAATCCCCCCGACGCACCGCCCAGCGCTTTTCCGTAAGTACCTGTGATGATGTCGATCCGCCCCATTACGTTCCTGAACTCGTGCGAGCCGCGGCCGGTTTTCCCCATGAACCCGCTCGCGTGACATTCGTCGATCATGACCATTGCCTGATATTGTTCGGCCAGGTCACATATTTTGTCCAGTTGCGCGATGGTTCCGTCCATTGAAAACACACCGTCAGTTACGACCAGAATTCTCCGGCTTCCTGTCGCGTCTTTCAATTGCTTTTCGAGATCCGCCATATCGTTGTGCTTGTAACGAAAGCGTTTCGCCTTGCACAACCTGATCCCGTCGATCAGCGACGCGTGGTTCAGTTCGTCGGAAATGATCGCGTCCTGTTCATTCAACAAAGGCTCAAAAAGCCCCCCGTTCGCATCGAATGCAGCTGCATAAAGAATGCAATCTTCGGTACCCAGGAACTCGGCCGTTTTCCTTTCAAGTTCTTTATGAATATCCTGCGTTCCGCAAATGAAGCGTACCGAAGACATTCCAAATCCATGCGTATTAATCGCTTCAATGCCAGCCTTGATCACTTCCGGGTGCGAAGAGAGACCGAGGTAATTATTGGCGCAAAAATTAAGAACATCCTTTCCGTCAGACGTTGCGATTTTCGCCGACTGCGGTGTTGTAATGATTCTTTCCTTTTTATATAACCCCGCTTCTTTGATCGCGTCGAGTTCTTTTTCGAGTTCTGCCTGAATGTTTCCGTACATATTCAATGAGTGAAAGAGTGAATGACTGAATGACTGACCCGGTGAGGTGGCTGATCTTTTACCGGGATCTAATTGTCTCGTACTTTTTGGTTAGCTCCTTAATCATTTCCTGAGTCATTTTTTCGATGTTATAGGTCGGCCGCCAGCCCCAGTCTTTCCTGGCGTTTGCGTCGTCTATCAGTTGCGGCCACGAATCTGCGATTTGCTGACGGAAATCGGGCTTATAAGTAATCTCAAAATCAGGAATGATTTGTTTGATACTTCCGGCAATTTCCTCTGGTGAAAAGCTGATACCTGCCAGATTATAGCTCGTCCGAACCGCAATTTTTTCTTTCGGAGCTTCCATTAACCGCACCGTCGCGTCCATTGCATCCGTAATATAGATCATCGGCAATGTTGTATCGGCTTTCAAAAAGCATTCAAATACTTCTCCTTTTACTGCTTTGTGATAAATATCGACTGCATAATCGGTAGTACCGCCGCCGGGCATCGACTGATATCCGATAATGCCGGGATAACGCAGCGAGCGAATATCCATTCCGTATCTTTTAAAGTAATAATTCGACCAGTTCTCACCCGCCACTTTACTGATCCCGTAAACGGTCGAAGGATCAAGGTAAGACCATTGTTCGGCTTTCGTATCCACCTGCTCTCCGAAAACGGCGATAGAGCTGGGGTAGAATATCTTTTCAACCTGATTTTCGCGGGCTACTTCGAGTACATTGAAGTAGGTTTGCATATTAATATCCCACGTTTTCAGCGGTTCCTGCTCTCCTTTTGCCGACAGAATCGCGGCGAGGTGATAGATCTGCGTAACCTTATATTTCTTGACAAGACCGGCAAGCGCCTGCGCATTCGTAGCGTCTAGCTGTTCAAAAATGCCCGTTTCAATTTCCGGCTGCCGAATGTCCGAAGCAACTACGTGACCTACGCCATAGATCTCGCGCAGGTATTCGACCAGTACAGAACCAATTTGACCATTTGCGCCGATTACGAGGATATTTTCCGACTTCATAGAGATCACATTTTAAAGCATTTATCACTTGCAATTTCTTATTTAAGAAACATATTCTCAATAAATGAGGCATTACGCAGTAAATATTCCTGCACAATCCGATATTTACCTAAAATATTACTTTACAGAAACTATCAAGAGGCTTCGCGCAGCAAATATTATTGCACCATGGAACAGTTGGATAAAATTGATACCAAAATACTCCGCATCCTGCAAAAAGATGCAAAAAAGACGACGAAGGAAATAGCGACAATGCTGAATCTGACGATCTCGCCGGTTTATGAAAGGATCAGGCGACTGGAAAGTATGGGGTTTATTAAACAGTACGTGGCTATACTTGATAAAAAGCTGATCAACCGCCAGGTTACGACGATCTGCCAGGTATCAATGCGGTACCACAATGAAGCGTTTATTGAAAAATTTGAGCAGGAGATTCAGAATCTGGACGAGGTGCAGGAATGCTACCATATGGCAGGTCAGGTTGATTTTTTGCTAAAAATCAATGTCGCAAGCCTCGATGAATACCATGATTTTGTTAAATATAAACTCTCAAAAATCGACAATATAGGCGTGCTCAACTCAACTTTCGTATTGAAAGAGATCAAACACACCTCCGAGTTTTATATTTGATAAAGGGAGCAGTTGTTAAAAATTTCGTTTGCCAACTTGGAAAGAAAACTGCTTGCTGCCCGCGACTCCGGAGGAAGTAATACCCTGAATAACAACCTGGTACTTGCCTGTTTGGTCCGAAGTGTAGAACTCCACAGAAGCCTTTCCGGTTTTGTCGGTTACGACGTTCGGTGCCCATAAGAGCAGGTTCCTGAAATCGGGAATGCGGCTGTTTGCATTGCCGCCGTCGTATTTGGGTGCATAAAATTCACGTTGCGCCTGTACGCCTTCGTAAGGAACAACCAGCACTCTCGGATCCAGCTCGAAGCCCGCAAGATCATTGCCATAAGTAGAAAAGCTGACAACGCCTGTAAAAGTCATCGGACCCAGGAAGTACCGTGCGTTCAAAACCTCTATCTTCTTGATTTTCAGCGGATCGAATTCCATGATATTGTCGGCATCGAACACGGGAATTCCATCGACAAGCATCAACGGATCAGTAGTGTAAAACGTATTGGGCAACAACTTGTCGATGATCCGGAAATGAAATTCCTTCTGCCTTCTCCGCACCAGTACCCCTTTTACATATTCCCTTAAAACCTCTTCCATAGTAGGAAAGCGGGTGAAATCGTCGAGAAAGTATTTTTCGTCGGGCATTCCAAAAAAAGCGAGCGAATCGGCAAGTTTTGCTTTTTTCTGATTGTAAACCCTGGGCAGGTAAGAGTTGGCTGTCTGCATATTGATCGTACGCGTCAGCAGTTGGTTTTCCAGCGTTTTGTCGAAAAAGAAAGCCGGCAGTGGGTTTTGTGAATATTGCTTCGAGAATGGACTGGCTATTTCAATTTTGTAGGTCGAATCCATTCCCAGGTTCGTCTGGACCGTAATTTCTTTGGGACCGATAAACCTTCGTACTTCGAAAGTCACTTTCCCTTCCTGATCACTCTGCGCCCCGTATAAAAGTGCCGGAACGTCCAGTGCAGCCAGAAATGCATCCTTACCTTTCGCAGGATTACCCGTTTCCCTATCGACGATCTTTCCGGTAATAAAATGGCCGTCGTGCTCGGGTATATTGGTATACTTGGGCGGCTGGTTTCCAAACACATTATCCCACTGCAATCTGCGCCAGCCGTGCGTGAGCATCAGGTTATCCAGTTGCTGATCAGCCTCTTTTGTTGTATTGCTGAAATAATATTCAGGAGATTCGACTGTACCTTTTAAGTCGGAAGTGAGCCAGAGGTAAGTATTGATATTCTGTTGCGGATCACCTTTAATGGAGTCGTCCAGATATATCGCAACCGAAAGTTTCGACATTTGATCGGCAGCAGCAGCGACAGAGGAAGTCAGGTTCAGCGTCACTTTTTCCCGCGTGATAAAGGTTTTCGCGAGTTGTGCGTCTATATTCAAATTAGCTTTCGGGCGCTTGAAGTACAGCCGCTCGGTGACCGGTTTAACCTTTTCATTAAATATGGTAATGTGTGAAATTCCTTCTCCCAATTTGCTTTTATCAAGTAAAAACACAGCCCGGTTTCTCACAATAGGCTTTTTCTCAATGACCGGATTATTCTGCCTCGTGTGACTAAGCATGTATACGTAAGTGGGTTCGTCGGTATTCAGCCGCGCAAGAACGGTTACTTTCAGCCAGGTATCTGTCGAATCCTTCACCTGCATCACATAGCCTCCTTCTTCCACAGCCGGAAAAGGATATTCTGATCTGGCACCTTTGGAATCGGTCACGAATGCTTTGTAAGTTTCGCCTTCTTTCGGGGTAAATGTAAAAGTCCCTATTCCATTCAACCCGGGCGCAAACTTCTGAATAGTATCATTTTGTGCATTCACAATAGCACCGTTAAACCGTATTCCTTTTCCATCCTCGGCCACGGCCCTAAAAGCAATTTTACTCTCGATACCCTTTACCAGCCTTCCACCTTCCGGGAACAACTGAAAATCATACCGCAGATTATCCTTCACAAGCCGGTCGGGCTCAAATCGGATAAAGGGATTCACGACCGTAATATCACTTTCAAAAAACTGGTCAATGCCGAAATTCTTCATCCAGTTGGTGTAGCAGCGCACTTTGTACTTGCCGCTCACGATTGTGGCGGGCAGCTGTACCGAACCATTTCCCTGGCCCGTATTCATTGAAAATTTCGTTTGAACTACCGGGTTATTCTCAATATCAAGCACTTCCAGATACCCGACTTTGCTCAGGTCCAGAAACCGGTGCGTGGCGCCATCCAGCAGATAAGCTTTGAACCAAAGCGTTTCTCCAACCAGATAAAAAGGTCTGTCCAGGTGCAGGTACATCTTTTCCTGCACGGCCCTTTCGCTGTAAAGTCCGAAGCGCTGCTTCATGGAAGTTACCATCGCATCGTCCTGCGCAGCCACGATCAGCGGGGCAGCAAGCAGCAGACAGATATAGGTAAAGATTTTTGTTTTCATTTATATCTTAAAATGATCATTTCACCAAAACGGCGGTCTTCTCGTTGTCCCGCCCTGTGTCCGGCAGTCTATGCAACTGGCAGGCGCACCTAAAATGTACTCGGCGAGCTCGCCTCCGTAGGACATCAGCAACGCGGTAGTTTCCAGCGCGCATTGTCTATCGCTCGCCGGTCTACAAGTAATATCAAAAGTATCGGGCGGCATACAGCTGGGATAATTACCCAGGTTGGGCGCGATCGTCAGCCGCTTTACTTGCTCAGTAGACGCACTGAAATAGCCGAAAACAAGCTCTTTCGGATCTTTTACATTCTGAAAATTTCCGGTCACCTGCGAAGGCTGCGGGTCAAAAAGGCTACCGGTACCCTGAGTCGTTTTCGCCAAGCTGGTCCAATATTCGAACGCGGGGCGGGACAATGCATATTGCCGCACCAGAACGCTGTATTTAATGTAAAGTTTGTTGGTTGAAACGGGTACTCTGAATAGCGGGAGATCTTTGATCACGTCGCTGGTTAGCTTGATCGTACTGCCCAGCAATATACTGCCCGACTGCGCTGTGCTCCAGCATCGGTTGATATCGTCTTTCCTTGGAATGATCTTCTTGTCAACTACTTCGAGATAAGAATAGTAGGCGGACCGGTATTCCCATGTTTCCTCGAATTTCCATCTGTAAAAATGGGTATTGTTATTCGGATCGTGGGTATTAACGTAAAATACCATCGCATTCTGCCCCTGATCATACCGATTGGCCACACTGTCTATCGGCGGCGTCGCAGTAACATCTACATATTCAGACAAATATTCTTTTCCGTCTACAGTTTTGACCCGCAACCGATATTTGGCCGCAGGATTGTATGCTTGGGGAGGCAAAACGTAAGAGCCGCCGCCGACTTCTGTAAAATTGTAGGTCTCGCCGCCCTCGGACTCCACCGCCAGCGACGCCATAATCTCACCATAAGAAGCTGCGGTTTCGTTCACATTCTGGGTTCTCCTCAACGAGATCCGGGTCGTATCCTGACCGACATTTAAAAAACCGTCCACCACAAGGTGGTTTTCCACAGAATTTATTTCCGGAGGAGAAAATGGTTCAATACAACTGTCCAGAAAAAGCAGCAAAGCAAAAAAACTAAGCTTGATCAGGAAATATCTCATACTACTGTTTTCTGTTTTAAAATCTGAAATTGTAGGTAATAGTAGGGATCGGCTGTCCGAAAATAGAGAGCTGGTAACCATTTACCCTCCCGCCGACAGTCTGGAAATAAACTGACGTAGGATTTTTTCTTCCAAAAAGATTATAAACTGCCAGCGTCCACGAACTGTGCGCCAGCTTCCTGATCTTATGGTTTCCTTCAATATTCATCGCCAGATCTGTCCGGTAGTAATCCGGGATCCTGAACTGGTTTCGATCTGCGTAATATACCCGCTGCGCGCCATCAATAAGGTACTTTCCGATCGGTGGCGTGTACGGCCTGCCTGTACTATAAGTAAAGTTGAATGAAACGCTGAACCGGTGTGACAACCGATAGTTGGAAATCAATGTAAAATCGTGGGGCTTATCGTAGTTGCTCGGGTAAAAGTTACCGTCGTTTGGCGCATCAGGAGACTCCCGGTCGATCGCCCGCAACAAAGTTCTTGCGTAAGTATATCCCAGCCAACCGTTTAGCTTTCCGGTCATTTTCTTGATCATAAATTCCACTCCGTAGGCTTTCGCTTTTGTATTCAATACCGCAGCCTCAATATTGTGGTTCATGATCAGCGAATCGCCGCCTTTATAGTCCAGGAAATTCTGAATGTTTTTATAATAACCTTCCAGTGAAACCTCAATTTTATTACCTCTGAAATTACGATACAGTCCCAGCGACAGCTGATCCCCGATCTGAGGTTTGATATAAGGGTCGCTCAGCTTCCAGATGTCCGTTGGCGAAACGGTCATTGTATTGGTCAGCAAGTGAATATACTGGCGTAAAGTATTGTAGCTGAATTTAAGTGAAAGATTGTCGAAAACGCTGTACCGGACCGAGGCGCGAAATTCCGGGCCGCCGTAGGTCTTGATATTCTTGCCCGACTTATATTCCTGAACACCGTTTTGATAAATGTAGTCGATCGGCAATCCTGGTACATAAGTATTTACGCTCCTCGGACCCAGATATTGAAACAATGAATACCGTATTCCCGCCGAGACCGATAACCTGGGGCTCACTTCATATTTGTCTTCCAGGTAAATCGCGCTTTCCACCGCTTGCTCAGCCTGTAATTCGTCAGGAACGATCAGTGACTGGCTGCCCCTAGGCTGAAAGGAACCTGGATTGAGCTTGTAATAAATACTGCTCAGCCCAAATTCAAGCGTGTGTTTCGGGTTGAGGTTATAGCTGAAATCCGCCTTGAAATTGGATTGGTTGATATTGAATTTGAGGTCAAATGCATTGAGCGGCAAACCTTCGGCTTCCATTGCATATTGATATTTGCTGTGAGAAGCTGTGAGTACACCGTATAGCCTGGTATTGAAAGTATGTTTCCACTTCAACGAAGCGAGCTGGTTCTGGTAATTGTATAAGGTATCGCCGTACAGTTTGAACCGGTCGTCGCTGGTATATCCGGTCAGGAACAAGCTGTTTTTCTCATTGATCTCGTGGCTGATATTCAGATTGACATCGTAAAATGAGGCTGAGCTTTTGTTATAATTTTCATTATCCAGCGCTTTGATCACCCAGTTCGAGTACGTCGAGCGGCCACCAAGCAGGAAGGAAGTTTTATCCTTAACCAATGGACCTTCCAGTGTCAGCCTGCCGGTTACCAGACCGATCCCGCCGGAAGCAACAAACTTTTTCTTATTTCCGTCGCGGCTATTAATATCCAGTACAGAGGATAGCCTGCCGCCAAATTTGGAAGGAATCGTACTTTTATATAACTCCACATCCTTTAATACATCGGGATTGAATGCAGAGAAAAAGCCGAAAAGGTGGGAAGGATTGTAGATAACCGCATCGTTGTATTGGATCAGGTTCTGGTCCGTCGAACCTCCGCGAACATTTAAACCCGTACTATTTTCTCCCACTGATTTAATCCCAGGGATCGTCAGAATGGTTCTTAGCAAATCGGTTTCGCCAAAAACGGTGGGCACCTGTTTCAGGTTTTTAATAGTCAGCTTGACCGTTCCCATTTGGGTACCAACCACATTTTTATCCATTCCGGCTTTGACCGAAACCTCCTTCAATGCAATAACGCTTTCGCGCATTTCCACGTCCAGCTTTCCATCCGAATAGAGTACGATCTGGCGCTGGGTTTCCCGCATTCCGGTACTTCTGATCCTGAGTATCTGCTTTCCGCGGGGAAGTGTAAGGGAATAAAAACCGAGCGCGTCGGTAGTAACGCCAATATTCGGTGAGGCAATAAAAACCGCGGCGCCGATGACCGGCTCACCAGTGACAGCATTCCGGACATACCCTGTTATTGTGGAATTGCCCGGCGTGATCCTGTGCTTTCGGACTCCAATTTCGTGGATCTTGCTCTCGGCAGTTGACAGCAATTTCTCTTTGGCATCGTCTCCCGGCCCCACGTAGGTAATCGAATCATTGTCACTCGCTTTGTCAGGATCAAAAAGGCCCGGTGTAAGCTGGGTAATAATTCTCTGGCCTGATGTAATGAAAATCCGTTTCTGCGCGTCAATCGCATATTCGAATTCAGAACCTTTGAAAACCTGATCCAGTACCTCGCGTATCGTCAGGTTCTGAACGTTCAGATCAAGGGTAAGGCTGTCAAAACGGCTGGCGTCGTAGTAAAGATAGTAACCCGTCTGGGCTTCCACTTGCTTCACAAATTCGTCGAATCTGGCGGAATCCAGCTTGACGGTAATTTTCTTTTCAGTTGTACCCTGCCCTTTTACCGGGTTGGAGGCAAACAGAAAACTGATAGAAATAAGCAGGGGTAAAAGTATTTTCATGGTTTGGCTAATTCGTCGTGAGTGGAAACCATCTTCGCTATCGCCGCGTCCTTTTGCTTCCTGAAACTGAGCTTTCCGTCCCTCAATGCCTTGCGCAACTCTTTTTTGTGTTCGGGAAAAAGATTGAGTACAGCTTTTTTTGTTTGCGTTGCGTGGTATTTCCCATCCTTGAATACGTAGAAATAACTTTTCTGAGGATAAAGCGCAATCACGCGTTTGTCAACGATTTTCTCCTGCCGCTGTTTTGCTCTCCTCGCAATCGTGCGCGACTGGCCGTCGTAGATAATATCATAGAAGCCTGTCCGCATTTGCGGATTAATATCATTGCCGGCCTCCATTCGGACGAAATTGTGATCGCCGAGCATAAAGAAATCTACTTTTTCCGATTGCAAAAGCAGGTGATCTCCATTAAAGTGCTTGATAACCAACTCGTCCCGAAAAATATCATAGATCATCGGAATGCTGTCAAATTGCTGTTCGTCGTACCTGACAACTCCTTTGCGCCATTTTCTGTCGTCAAAAAACTGATGCTCGTCGTTTCTTGCATCATACAGATAGTATTGCCGCCCGTTGTAGAGATTTTGAGAAAAGGCAGTTGCTTGCTTGTATAAGGAAACAGGCTGAGCCTCCGGTAGAGCTGCGGTTGAATTGGCCTGAATATCCTGACCAAAGGATATACTGGTAGCGCCAATGACTAGAAAAAATACAAAGGTAAAATGCGACATGCACAATATTTTTTAGAGCAATACTACGAAAACCTATTGATTTGTTGCTATCCCGGGGCTAAGTATTAAAGAAGTGATCGTAAGTTACTTACTTCATAGTTAATGTATTTATTTATCGTAACCTTCTCATTTACGAAAAGCAAGATTTAATGATAAAAATCAAAATGTTCGTCACCCGTTTTTCGGGAATGTCCTAACTTTGGCTTTACTGGAATTCCACACATTCAGATCACTTCAAAAAAACTTTATGAAAATTTTAATCACCGGGGGAGCAGGTTTTGTTGGGTCGGCACTGGCCATTTCTTTAAAAGCAGATTACCCTGACTATCAGGTCTTTGCACTCGATAACTTAAAACGCCGGGGTTCCGAGCTGAATCTGAGCCGCCTCAAAAAGCACGGTGTCGAGTTTGTTCACGGTGATATCAGAAATAAAGAAGATTTCGATTCAATACCTGCGGTTGACACGGTCATTGAAGCTTCGGCAGAACCCTCGGTACTGGCTGGGCTCGACGGCACACCCGACTATCTGATCAATACCAATCTGGTAGGAACTGTCAATTGTCTTAATTATGCATTGAAGCACAAAGCTGGCTTTATATTCCTGTCTACCAGCCGCGTATATCCGATCAAAACCATCGAAACGCTGAACTTCTTGGAAGAGGAAACCAGATTTGCATTGTCTGACGACCAACCCGTTCCGGGCGTTTCTTCCAAAGGTATCTCAGAAGATTTTCCGTTAAATGGAGCTCGCTCATTATACGGTACTACGAAGCTCGCCTCTGAGCTGATCATTCAGGAATACAATGAATTTTATAATCTGAAAACGGTTATCAATCGCTGTGGCGTGATCACTGGTCCCTGGCAAATGGGTAAGGTGGATCAGGGTGTAATGGTTTTGTGGATCGCGAAACATTATTTTGAGCAGCAACTGGGCTATTTCGGCTACGGAGGTACCGGCAAGCAGATCCGGGATATGCTGCACGTGGCAGATCTGTACAGATTGATCGATTGGCAACTACACAATCTCGATAAGGTTAATGGCGAAATCCTGAATGCAGGCGGCGGATTACAAAGCAGCGCATCCTTGCAGGAACTGACCAAAATCTGTCAGGAAGTAACCGGAAAAACGATCCCGATCAAGGTAGTACCAGAAAACCGGACAGCCGATATACGTTTGTATGTTACCGACAACACCAAGGTAACCGCATTAACAGGCTGGAAGCCAGAAATCGGCATTAAACAAATAGTAGAAGAAATCACCGCCTGGCTCCAAGAAAACGAAGCCGATCTCGCACCTATTTTAAGATAGGGAGGAAAGGGAGGAGGGAGGAAAGGGAGGAGGGAGAAAGGGAGGAGGGAGGAAGGGAGGAAGGTAGGAAGGGTTATTCTTTCATTCCTCATTCTTCATTCTTCCTACCTCCGCCTATTCAATCATTCAATCATTCAATCATTCAATCATTCAATCATTCAATCATTGAACATAACCGAATGCCCCCGTGATGCCTGGCAAGGATTTCATCCGTTTATTCCAACGGTGCGGAAGGCGGCTTATATTAATGAGCTGCTGAAAGTTGGGTTTGATACGATTGATTTTGGAAGTTTTGTTTCGGCGAAAGCGATGCCGCAGGTGAGTGATACTGCATTATTACTTGATCAGCTGGATCTTTCGGGTTCTAAGACGAAACTGCTTGCTATTGTTGCAAACGAGCGCGGCGCTTTGGAAGCTTCCGGTTTTGAACAGATCACTTACCTGGGCTACCCTTTTTCCATTTCAGAAACTTTCCAGCTGCGCAATACCAATGCATCGATCGAAGCTTCTGTTGAGCGTGTAAAGGGTATTGCAGAAATTGCTGCTAATCGTGGTAAAGAGGTAGTTATCTATATTTCGATGGGCTTCGGGAATCCTTATGGTGATGCCTGGGAGGCCGGGATCGTGATGGAATGGGTGGAAAGGCTGGCAAAGCTGGGTATCAAGATCTTTTCACTTTCAGATACGGTGGGAATGGCGAAAACGGACGATATCAGTTCCTTATTCTCAGAGCTCATCCCAGCTTATCCGCACCTTGAATTCGGGGCGCATTTTCATACGATTCCTGATGAATGGAGAAGCAAGATTGAGGCTGCCTACCACGCTGGCTGCCGCCGATTTGATGGTGCATTGCTGGGTTACGGTGGCTGCCCGATGGCGCAGGATGATCTTGTAGGGAATATGCCGACAGAACAATTGGTTGCATTTGCAGGAGAAATGTCGGAACCGGATCAACTGAATATGGATGCATTGAAGCTAGCCCAAAGTATGTTTTTGCAATTGGTACAAAAATAAATGCTCCCGACTTTAAGAGCCGGAAGAATTTTAACTAGAATAGCTGAATTTATCAGGCGAATTTTCTCTTCACAATCGCAAGTAGTGCAGTTACCGCTTCGCCGTTTACGTCCCATGCATATTTGGATGCATACCGGTGCCAGATCAGGTTTTCAGCTTCTTCAAAACTTTTCACTGCATCGAGCTCGTAAATCGCCTTGTCGAAATGCTCGCTGTTTTTGTTAAAAAGCTGGTTAACAAACATAAAACGCTGTCCCAGAGGAATCGAGTTTGCTATATTTTCTACTTTGAAAGGAACACTTCCATAGGATTTGTCCTCACTAGGCGTCGGAATATCTACTTTAAAACGATTGTTTAACGAGTCGCCTTCAACGGTATTTGATTTGGCCACAATATCACCTAAAACCACCGAAACCGGCTCAGCTCTCGGCGGAGACTTCGATGCGACAGTTTCCAATTCATTAAATGCAGAATCGAAAAAGGATTTTGATTCATTTTTAGCAGATACCAGCGGTTTTACCGGCTCCTGGATTCTGATCTCGCCAATGTTGATCGGGAAAACTTCGGTAAACTGGGCCAGGTGCTGGTCCACATCATCGACCAGGTCGCTGTGATCTTTCAATTCATAAAGCCAGCTCACAGCCTGCGTCTGGTACACAGAATTCGAACCACTGTCGTTCAGCCTGCCTAGCATTGCTTCCGCAATTCCCCTGTGAATATGGGTGTATTTTAATATTTGCTCTGCTCTTTCCTGGGTAAATTCAGCCTCCGGTGCAGCTCTCACTTTCTCTTCAAAATAAGCCGCGGGAGTCAGCAACAATCTGAGTGATTCTTTTACCGATTCCGAAAGCAGTGGTTCCAGATCTGTCCGTTTCACCGAGATATGCTGCGAAGCTGTATTCATAAAATCTTCCAGCGCACGCTTTACTTCTTCATTTGAAAAATCAAAATACGGGCTTCGAAAGGATTCTGCATTGCTTTTCCAGGCTTCAAATAACCGGTTTAAAATCCCGAGGTTCACTTGCCTTACCGGCGTCAGTTTCAATAAAGTTGCGCCGTTAATCGTATCCTGCGACTTGTACACCTCGTTCAGGACTGTTGTGGTGAATCTGGCGGCATATTGGTTGAGTGCATTTGAATTCAAATTATCCGGCATAAGGAATATGAGCTTTTGAGAACGATCGTGTTTTAAAAAAATATGTTTGCTTTGTAAATATAATCAAAATTGACGTGCACGCAGGTCAATCCGACACCAAAAGATGTTTGTAGAACCATCTCATAAAAGAGAAAATCAAAGCCCCAGAACCGGTTGGATCGAAGTCATCTGCGGCTCGATGTTTTCCGGCAAGACAGAAGAATTGATCCGAAGACTGAACCGCGCCAAGATCGCCCGGCAAAGGATACAAATCTTCAAACCAGCTCTGGATAAACGTTACCACGACGAGAACATTGTTTCTCATAATGATAATTCAATACGCTCGATACCTGTCGAAATGGCGCTTCAAATAACGCAATTGGCCGAAGATTGTGAAGTTGTCGGCTTGGATGAAGCACAGTTTTTTGATGAGAAGATTGTGGAAGTATGCGACGGGCTGGCCAATTCCGGGAAGCGGGTTATTGTTGCCGGCCTTGATATGGATTACATGGGAAAACCTTTCGGCTGCATGCCCCAATTAATGGCAATTGCTGAATACGTGACCAAAGTGCATGCGATCTGCATGGTTTGTGGCGAAGTTGCATCCCACTCCTACCGCATTTCTCCGTCGAACGAGCGCGTCTTGTTGGGCGAGACCGAGCATTATGAAGCACGGTGCAGGCGGTGCTTCAATTTGGGGGACAAAGCTTATATGTTGTGATTTATTATGAATAACAGAAGACTATTCACTGCTTCGCTGGTGCTCAATGTGCTTCTGATTACATTCATACTCGCATTCGCATTCATTTACCGAGATAAGATCTTTCAAAGATTTGTATCCATGAAAGGAAACCCGCAAATTGTTATGTACGGTAATTCCATCACTGCACAAGGCAAATGGGTAGAGTTACTCGGCCGCACCGATGTCCTAAATAATGGGTTGCCGGGTTTATGCACCTATCATTTTGTCCAGCTGATCCAAACGCATGTCGTCGATTTGAAACCTCAGATATGCTTTCTGGAAGGCGGGATCAATGATATTACGGTTGGGGTTTCTCAGGAAAAGATACAGGCAAATTTCACATTACTGTTAGCAACTCTTCAAAAGAACGGGATTATCCCGGTAGTGACACTCACTATGTTCGAACGGAATGATCCGGTGAGTAAGGGAGAAGTGGAGTCGCTGAACCGATTTTTGGTAGAATACTGCATTAAAAATAATATCACCTACATTGATATTAACCCGCAGATTTGTGATTCGACGGGACTTAAAGCAGAATTCGCAGTGGATAAGACGCATTTGAATGCGAAAGCTTATGAGATTTGGGCGAAGGAAATAAAGAAGGTATTGCTAGCTAAAAACCTTTGATACTTTAAAACAACAAAGGCTGCCCAAATGGACAGCCTTTGAAAATATATACTAGTATCGCTATTAAGCACTTACTTGGTTCATCACCTCAGTTTGCTTACGGATAGATTCCATGTGAACAAGCTTGAACAACTCGTCTACCAGATTTGGATACAGATTCATGCTTTTTCCCCAGCCAGCACGCGTTTCCAATACTTCACGGAAACGGTCAACCTGGTAAGCAGCTACACTATTATCACGTTTGTACTCGGCCAATTTCTCAACCAAAGCCATACGTTGTGCCAATGTTTCCAGCATTTCACGATCCAGGTGGTCAATTTTTCCACGGATAATTTCCAGTTGTGATGCGTAATCGCTTCCGTAAGATTCTTTACGAACGTGCAGGTCGTGCAACATCTGGCCAAGAGCCGCCGGAGTCAATTGCTGCGAAGCATCAGACCAAGCTTTATCAGGGTCACGGTGTGATTCGATGATCAATCCGTCGTAATGCAAGTCGAGCGCGCGTTGTGACAGCTCATATAAATAAGCACGTTTTCCCGCCATGTGGCTTGGATCACCGATTACCGGCAATTCAGGAAAAAGTGTTTTTAATTCGATTGCGATATTCCACATGGGTGAATTGCGGAATTTGGTTTCCTGCGCATTAGAGAAACCTCTGTGGATCGCTCCTAGTTTCTTCACACCCGCCTGGTTCAAACGCTCTAAAGCGCCGATCCAAAGTTGCAGATCAGGGTTAACCGGATTCTTTACAAGAACAGGTACGTCCACACCTTTCAGTGCATCAGCCAATTCCTGAACATTGAACGGGTTCACAGTAGTACGAGCGCCTACCCAGAGGATATCAACACCATACTTCAATGCCAGTTCGATGTGCTGAGGGTTTGCTACCTCAACAGCAACCGGCATTCCTGTTTCCTTTTTTACAGCCTGCAACCAAGGCAGAGCTGCTTCTCCCATACCTTCAAAACTTCCCGGACGAGTCCTTGGTTTCCAGATACCGGCACGGATAACATGCGCAAAACCTTCTTCTTTGATCTGGTTTGCGGTTTCTAACATTTGTTCCTCCGTCTCTGCACTGCAAGGCCCGGCGATTACCAAAGGTTTCCCGTTGGTATTGATCCAACTACTTAGGGGAAGGATATCTAAAGAAGCATTCATATTCAAAAACTTGTCCTTAATAAATTAGATAATTGCAATATTTTGACCCGGCAGCTTATGCGTATTTCCGGGATTGACGTACATTTGATGCCATAAAAGTCAAATAACTTCTTAATGAACACTAACTTCTCTCGTGATTAATAAATCTTCACCCGGGAAAAAGTGCACTTCAAATGGCAGAATCCTCTCCAACAAACCAAATACCTGTATTTTTTGAAGATACCTCCGTCGCTTTCGCTTCTAAATCTGACGCTAAACTTCGGAAAACATACTGGCTATTCAGCCTCATGAATCAGGCTCGAGTGGTAAATTTAGGCACTTTTTTTATAAAGCTTGCACTAAAACTAAACTTACCTATAAAAAATCTCATCCGGGTTACCATTTTTGAACAATTCTGTGGTGGTGAGACAATTAGCGAATGCAATCAGACGATCGCCGAGCTGGGTAATTCCCGCATCGGCACAATCCTGGACTATTCTGTCGAAGGTGAAGATGACGAATCTAGTTTCGATGCAACTGCTGCGGAGATCCTGAAAACCATCGAAAAGGCCGCAGGGTCCAAAACCATTCCGTTCTCGGTATTTAAAGTTACAGGAATCGCCTCTGCTGATCTTTTGGAAAAAATCCAGCGGAAAGATCCCCTGACCGACCAGGAAGAAGCTGCTTACGTCAAAGTCCAGCAGCGCCTGCAAAATCTTTGCTCACGGGCACATGAAATGAATGTCCGGATTTTCGTCGATGCGGAGGAAAGCTGGATTCAGGGTATCATCGATGATCTTACTTATCAGATGATGCAGAAATTCAACCGCGAGAAAGCGATCGTGTACAATACCTATCAGCTATACCGGCACGAAACCCTGGAAGCGTTAAAATCGGCTTACTTGACCGCCCGGCAAAAAGGGTATTTGCTAGGAGGAAAACTGGTACGAGGTGCTTACATGGAAAAAGAAAGGTTGCGGGCAAGAGAAAATGAGTACTTCAATCCTATTCACGCTTCAAAGCAGGCTACCGATGAAGATTATAATTTAGCAATTGATTTTTGCCTCGAACATATTGAATACATCGCGATCTGCCTAGGTACACACAATGAATACAGCTCGCAGTACTGTGCAGCGAAGATGAAGAAATTGGGCATTGAGAAAAACGACAACCGGATCTGGTTTGCGCAACTGCTTGGGATGAGCGATAATATTTCGTTTAATCTTTCAAAAGCCGGCTACAATGTGGCGAAGTACGTTCCTTATGGGCCAATCGATGCTGTATTGCCTTATTTGATCCGTCGTGCAGAGGAAAATACTTCCATCGCCGGGCAAAGCAGCAGAGAGTATTTGCTGGTTAAAAGTGAATTGAAAAGAAGAGGAATCGGTTCTTTATAAGTAACTTATTACTTTCGCGTTCTTAAATTTTCAATAGTTTTTCAAAAACGAATGAACCAATCCAGAAATCCGATCCCTTTTTTGCTTTTAAGTTTTCTGCTCATACTGGTTGATCAGACGTCGAAATTGCTGGTGCACAAGTATATGGAGCCGGGGTTTTCGGGTCAAATTGCACTGATAGGTAATTGGTTTAAGCTGCATTATGTTCTGAACCCCGGAATGGCATTCGGTATGCAGCTGGGTCACGAATACGGAAAGCTGTTTCTGACTTTGTTTCGTCTGGTCGCAATGGTCGCGATCGGCGGTTATATGATCCACCTTGCGCGAGCAGGTGCTTCCAAAGGCTTACTCTGGGCATTATCTCTGATCCTTGCTGGTGCGGTTGGAAATGTAATCGACAGCACATTCTATGGCGTTTTTCTGGAAAATGCTCCTTACGGATCACCCACTCCCTGGTTTCACGGTCAAGTGATCGATATGATATTCGTGGACTTCTGGGAAGGATTTATACCTGAATGGGTACCTGTCTGGGGAGGCCAGTACTATTCAACGCCCATTTTCAATATTGCCGATTCCTGCATATTTATAGGCGTTTGCAGCATTCTCATTTTCCAGGGAAGTTTCCACTCTCACGGCCCGGAAGAGGAAGAGAGACAAACAGAAGACATAGCGAAAGAAACTGAGCTGACAGCAGAAATCCCCGATTCGAATGCAGAATCGGAAACTCCCACGATCCAAAACCGACAATTGGAAGAAGACGATAGCAACAAAAAAGAGAGCATCTAGCTCTCTTTTTTTATTTCTAATTTTCGTCTTTCGTATAGGGAACATAATCCTTAAAAGTTTTCCTTAATGCGTTGTCAGTCGCATCCTTCTTATTTTCCCACCTCGCGTCCAGCTCCAAAGCTACCAATCCGCTCAGGTTCATCAGTGCCTTAAATTCATCAAGCCTGCGTATGAAATCCGGGTGGCGACGTGCAGACTTCTGTCCATATTCACGCGCAAAAACGTCTCCCTTATTTTGCAGCTCATTCTTCTTCTGCATCACGTAGTTGAAGCGATCAAGCAGCCCATTTACCGACTTACCTATAACTTCCGTTGCTTCCAGCGTACCCACGGTAGCAACTGTGGTACCACCGATCGTTGTAATATAACCTCGGGTATTTGCGTCAGTTTTCGCGATTACAGGAGCTAATCCAGTCGTCGCGCCGAGAGACGCATTCAAAAGTGAGCGACCTCGTTTTCCCTTCTTCGCCCTCGAATATGCTTTCTTCAATTCAACTTCTTTCTCCGTCATTTGTTCCAGCAAGCTCCAAGCATTCGCAAGTGCACCCCGGTATAAATTAAAAGCATACGTATCGCGCAAGCTTTCGTCAACCGTATTTTTAATCACGAACCGCACAGTCCTCTCCTTCTTGTTCTGCGCCTTGTCCATTACATAGAAGGTAATATTGAAGGCCAGCGTATCGTAAGGGTCTTTCACAAAATCGTAACCAGGCTCCCAGATAAATTCATAGCTAGTCGGTGTATTTTTTACCAATGCCTCCGAAGGAACTCTCTTATTTTCCGAAACGAAATTGAATGTATTAATATCATCCTCCCCATTCGGATCTGATAGTGTAAACCGCAGGTTGATCCGGTTGTTCTCCGCACTTCTGACGATCGAATTCTGGGGGATAATTGTAAAGTCGGGTGCAAGGTCCATCTGGGTAACATCCAGTTTAAGGCGCCCCTTAGTCCTTGCTTTGGACGGCTGATCCTCTACATAAAACTCCATGTACCGGGCGCCCTTTTTTAGTGTGGTAAACTGAGTCATCGAGGGTTCCCACGTAATCTCACCGGCGGCGCTTAATTTCATCCCCTCTGGCATTTGGTCCAATATAGGCACGAATACAATCGGGTCAGCATCCTGATCGCGCACTGCGCCCATATCTATCTTGTAAACATTCTGGGTTTTATATTGTACGTAGAAAGGATGCAGCTCGTCGATCTGCGGCGGTCTGTTGACGTGATTTACTTTAAATACCACCTCGCGGGAAGCACTTTCCCCTGTCACACTTTGCGCTTCAAATACGACCGGGAAAGACTTTGTTGTATTGATCCTGTCAGCAATTTCAAACCCGGGAGTCCAGACGAAATGTCCAAGCGAATCGAATTTCATATCCTTTGTAAGTCCGCTAACCGCATTATATCTGATCGAATCTCCCTTCCCTCCTTTCACCTGCAAATGGAAATTGATTTCTTTTCCTTCATACAAAACGTTCCATTCTGATTCAGAAGGAAATACAAGTTGTAGCGGGCCGTTTGAGTTCGTCTTCATATTTTCCTGCCCTTGTGCGCCCGATCCGAATAAAACAGCCGCCAGAAGTATCAGTATTTTATGAATATCTTTTATGAGCATATCGACAAAAATATAATTAATTCTTTGTTTAGAAGAGCACTGAGTCAAAACGCAAAACTAGTAAATCCCGTATAGAAAGCCCTGTCTATCGATATAAAATTGAAATACCAAATCAGATTCCACCTGGCGGATTTACCAATTGCATTTTTTAAATATAGCTACTAACAAGGGAACACAAAATAAAAGCAAGTAAGGTACCGCCTCACTTGCTTCCATATACACAAAAACCGGAGAACAGCCATTTTAAAGACTGCTCTCCGGTTTTTAAAGTTCAAATATGACTTATTATTTTTTCTTTGGTGTTGTAGCCGGTGCAGTTGTTGCTGGCTTAGCGGGCGCTGTTGTTGATGCCGGTGCCGCGTCCACTTTGTCAGGATCTACACCCAATTTTCTAAGGATCATCGGCGTAGCATTATTTTCCTCAGAAGCAGCAAAAAGGATAATCGGCGTTGAATTTGCCCCTGCGTCCATGTTAAGGATATACAGAAAGCCACTTTCTTTACCAACTTCCTGAATCGCATTGTTCACCTTGGTTAGGATAGGCTCCAAAAGCTGCTGCTGTTTCGTTTGCAGAGAAGTTTGTGCGTTGTTCTGCATTTCCTGGATACGCGTTTGCAGGTTTTGCAACTCTTTCTCCTTGTCCGCACGAATCACATCTGTCATGTTAGCACCATT
This sequence comes from Dyadobacter sp. CY343, assembly GCF_021390335.1. GTDB lineage: Bacteria > Bacteroidota > Bacteroidia > Cytophagales > Spirosomataceae > Dyadobacter. Next base: position 1,129,558 of record NZ_JAJUXK010000004.1, read on the forward strand.
CTTCTGGTATGCCTCATACTTGTCTTGTGCCTCTTTGTACGTTTCGCCCAATGCCTTATCCAACTGCGCCTTCGTCACTTCAAGCTGATTCTGCATCACTTTGCTTTCAGGAAGCTTGGCGATTATATAATCCACATTGGTGTAGCCTATTTTTGTAAGTCCGCTTGCCGGAGTTGTAGTTTGAGCCAGGAGAGGGGTGGTGATGATGGTCATTACGACCAAAAAAGCCATCAATTTTTGTTTCATTGCTTTGTTACTTATTTAAGTTTACTAGTTGTACTTTTTTGTTTGGGTGAGGTATTAGCCGGTACATTCACCGGTTGTTCAGCTTTTCCGTTATCCAATGCTTTGTTCGCTTTCGGATCTATACCCAGTTCCTCCATCACGTAATCCGAATAATCGTGTTTGGGATTTGTGTAAAGCATTCCAATGTCGCTGGATTTGTCAAACATAAAATCAAGCCGACGCTGGCTGCAGACTTTGGTAACGGCGCGCTGCACTTTTTCAAGTACAGGTTTCATAAGCTCTTTCTTCTTCTGGAACATCAAACCGTCCATTCCGAAAATCTTACTATTGTATTCGCCCGCTTCCAGCTCCTTTTCTTTGATCTCGCTCTGACGTTTTCTTTTTAATTCTTCCGTCAGTAAGATTTCCTCCGCCATGTAAGCCCGCTGCATGCGATCTATTTCACCGAACTTGTCCTGAATTTCCTTAGCCCACTTTTCGGAGAACTTTTTCATCTCTGTCTGCGCTGCCAGGTACTCGGGCATCTTACTTGTAATGAACTCCATGTCAGTATACCCAATCTTCTGAGCGCTAGTCTCTGACTGCCATAGAATTGACAAAACTAGTAAAATAAAAAACTTCTTCATGCCAAGCCGCTAATAATTTGCAAACTTCTTAACGAAACTATTTTAACAATATTATCTGATCTGCTGTCCGATAGTAAAATGGAACTGCGCCCCGCTTCGTTTGTCGCTGCCCTGAATTTTGTCAAATCCATAACCCCAGTCAATACCTAAAAGTCCGAATGCCGGCATAAATATCCTCGCACCCACACCCGCCGACCTTTTCAGATCGAATGGGTTAAACTCTTTATAGGTACCCCAGTTGTTACCACCTTCTGCAAAGCCAAGAATAAAGATCGTAGCCTGTGGATTAAGTGAAACCGGATACCGCAATTCCATTACATATTTGTTGTAAACAACCCCGCCACCAGATGCCGGGCGGCCATTTTGAGTAATAGGACCGACTTTTTGATCCTCATAACCACGAAGACCGATAATATCCTGATCTGCAAGTGAGAACGTTCCTTGTCCCGCCAATCCTGAACCACCGACGATAAACCGTCCAAATGGGCTGTAATTGTCAGTTTTATCATAGTTACCCAGGAAACCCATGTGAGCGCGGGTACTCAATACCAATTTACCTGCGATGGTCGCGTAATAGCTTGCATCGAACATCCATTTGTGATATTCAACCCAGCGGTAAGTATCTGTTTTGTCAGAAAACTCTTTTTGCCTGAAAGCCGAGTAAGGCGGAGTTACAGTTGCACTCAAAGAAATGTTACTTCCGCTTCTTGGAAATTGAAAATCACTTAATGTATTTCTTGAAATCGTAGTGTTAAAAGAAATGTTGTTCGAATTACCATTGGTGTAACCTATCCCGAAAATATCAAGATCATCCAGGCGGTACCGCTGGTAAGACAGCGAGTGGGTCATGACCAGGTTGCGGTCCGGCTCTTTCAAGCGGCGGCCGAGCGAGAATGTGATCCCGTTGTTGTAATATCCGCCGCGGTAATTGATCGTTCTTGAACCTCCGTTCAGTCCACCGATACCATACATTGAATTCAAATCTGTAAGACGATAAACGGTACGTTGGATCGATACACCGAAGTTGATCGGCTTTTTACCACCCAGCCACGGTTCGCTGAAAGACATCGAATACGTCTGATATTGCTTACCATTTGCCTGAAAACGAAGTGACAGCTTCTGACCATCTCCGGAAGGAAGTGGCCGCCAGGTTTCGCGGTTCGGGATATTTTTGATGGAAAAGTTATTGAAAACCAACCCCAACGTTCCTACAAAACCAATATAACCGCCCCAGCCCCCAGACAATTCGATCTGGTCAGATGGTTTTTCTTCTACCGTATATTCAATATCCACAGTACCATCCTGCTGATTTGGAATTGGATTGATCTGGATTTTTTCAGGATCAAAATAACCCATTTGCGACAACTGGCGCTGGGTATTGATAATTTCTGTTTTGCTGAATTTCTGTCCCGGCAAGGTGAAAAGCTCTCTCAATACAACACGGTCGCTTGTTTTGGTATTACCATTCAACAAGATCCTGTTGATCGTCGCCTGCTTTCCTTCAAACATCCGCAATTCCACATCGATCGAATCGCCTTCAACTGCTCTTTCAGTAGGCTCGATACGGAAATACAGGTAACCGTCGTCCATATAGATAGAACTCACGTCCTGCCCGGGTATTCCGTTTATCTTTTTGTCAAGCTCCTCAGGATTGTACACATCCCCTTTCTTGATCCCAAGGCGCTCGCCCAGGTATTTGGAAGTATACAGGTAGTTTCCCGACCAGGTGATATCGCGATAGAAGTACTTAGTACCTTCATCGATCTTCATATCGATACTAATGGTTTCTTCACCATTTTTGATCGTATCAAATTGGATCGTAGCATCGCGGTAACCATTTTTACGATAGTACGCGATCAGTTTTTCCTTGTCTTCGTCGTATTTTTTAGGAATGTATTTAGATGGATTGAAGAGCCTGCCAATTCTTTTTTGCTTGGTGCCCTTCATTTTCCGCTTCAATGTTTTGTCACTGATAGCTGTATTTCCTTCAATATCTATTTTCTCGATCTTAACTTTTTTGCCTTTATCGATCGTAAAATTCAAAGTAGCCTGCCCGCGCGTGGAATCGGGAATTTGCAACACCTTCACTTTGGTGTAGTAAAAACCTTTATCCATGTAATACTTCTTGATAACCAGCTGCGTGTTCTTAATAACGGTAGGCGTAATTACGCGGCCTTTGATCAGCTTCACCTTATCGTTCAATGTTTCTTTTTCTCCCTTACGAATTCCGGAAAAAGATACTTTATAAAGACGCGGACGCTCTTTAATGTGAATATTCAGCCAAACTTTATCGGCTTCAATCTTAGTGTAAAGGATTTCCACATCATCCAGCGTACCAAAATCCATCATTCTCTTGATAGAGGAAGGAATAGCTGGTCCCGGCAGCCGGATCTTGTCTCCTGGCTTCAATCCGGAAATGGAGATCATGGAATTAGGATCCAGAAACTGGGTACCTGAAACGGTCACTTCGGCAATCGTATATTCCTTTGGATTAGCTGGGTCCATCACACTTGCAGCAGGAGCGGCGGGCTTGTTGGCACCGATACCGATCCGCTGTGCATTCACGGATACGCAAGAGCATATCAGCAGTAATGCAGTAAGACCTTTCAGATGTGCTAGTGATTTATTCAAATTGGTAAGAAGGTTCATATTGTTCTACTTAGCACTATTCGCTTTAATTTGTTCGCCTGTTTTTCCAAATCTTCTTTCCCTGTTCTGATAGGAGAGAATCGCCTCATATAAATGCTCCCGACGGAAATCAGGCCAAAAAAGATCTTCATAAAAATACAACTCAGAGTACGCCAGTTGCCACAAAAGGAAATTGCTGATCCGATGATCACCGCCGGTGCGCAGCATCAGGTCCACTTCCGGTCTGTTGCCAGTAGCCAGTTTAGACGAAAGTAGCTCTTCGCTGATTTCACCGGGAGTCAAAACGCCGTTTCGAATATCCTCTGCGATTTTTCTGGTTGCCTGGGTAATGTCCCATTTGCCGCTGTATCCCAAAGCCAGGATCAGATTGAGGCCGGTATTGTCACGCGTGGCTTCAATTGCTTGTGCAAGCTGCCGCTGGCAACTTCTTGGCAGGCTTTCCGTATCTCCGATCGTGTCCAGTTTGACGTTATTCTTTTGCATGGTAGGAAGCTCGTTTCCGATAGACTGAACCAGCAATTCCATCAAAGCCCTGACTTCAAACTCAGGCCGGGCCCAGTTTTCGGTAGAGAATGCATAGAGTGTCAAACACGACACACCTAGTTCAGCACAACCTTCCGTCACTTCCCTAACTGCCTTAATTGCATTGCGATGGCCAAAAACCCGGGCTGCGCCCTGGTTTTGAGCCCACCTTCCGTTACCGTCCATGATAACGGCGATGTGCTTCGGCAGATTGCCCGCATCAATGAGCTCCTTCATTACTCCTGACTCCCTTTAACCTTTTTAACAAAACAAATGAACAATATCAAAGGATCTTATCAATTAGGGCGAAAAAATCAACCTCCTCGGCTTTTCAGGAATCACTTAATCAATTACCTGTACGCTGAGCAAGACGTTTTTGTGCCGAAATTCAGAAAAAAATCTTATTTGATAATAAACTGCATTACAACAAACCTACTGGTGAACAGGAGATTACATTCTTAAAATTATATCGGGATTGTAAACAGGGGCGCAATTTAGGAATAAGTATTGCCTCTACAAAATGAATAATTCTTAATCCCGGCGTGAAGACCAGCCAGTTAATTATCAAGAAGATGACGTATAGTATCAGCATAAGTACTGCCGCTTGTAACCTGTGAAGCCTTGCGGTCACGCAGTACGATCACATACTTTCCATTGAAATGTTTCTGGATCTCCTTAATGTGATGGGAGTTGACAATACCTCCCCTGCTGATACGCAGATAATGTTTAGGGAGCTTTTCTTCGAGCGAAGTTAAGGTGTAATTCAGCAGGTATTTTTGTCCGTCGAGGGTATTCAGGAATACATATTTCTCCTCTGCTTCAAAATGCGTGATATCTGTCATCGGTATGAGCAGGATTTTGTCGCCTGATTTGACAGACAGTGAGAAAATCTCCTTTTTAGGTTTCATTTCTTCCAGCAAGCGCAGCAGGTTTTCCGAATAGGGATTTACAGTGCCTACACTGCTGGCGCCCGCATTAGCCAGATTCCGGATCTTCTCAATTGTTTTCAGCAGCCGGTCATTTTCAACCGGTTTTAAGAGGTAATCGACGGAATTTTCTTCAAAAGCCCGGATCGCATATTGATCGTAAGCTGTCGAAAAAACCACCAGCGGCATTCTGGTAAGCTTTGAAAGCATTTCAAAACCATTCAGAAGGGGCATTTCAATATCCAGAAAAATGACGTCCGGGCAATGCTTATTAATTTCGATCAGACCTTCCGCTCCGTTTTTTGCTTCGGAAACAATTGAAAAGACTTCCGAATGCTTTTCGAGCAATCTTCTCAACCGGCTCAATGCAAGTGGTTCGTCGTCTATTAATATCGTTTTAAGCGGGAACTGCATAACTGAAATTTTGATGTTGACCTATTACTGATTTCTGGATCGCAATGTTGACGGTTTTCCTGGGTTCATTGTGTAGTTCCAGTCTGGCGTCATCGCCGTAAAGCAGCTTTAACTTATCCTGAATACTCCTGATCCCGTAGCCGGCACCCATCGTTTCGGGAAACGCCGGACCATTGTCGTGCACACAAAGGTGCAGCCAGGAATCTTCCTCGTAAATCCTTACCACAATATTCCCTTCCTCGGCCATGCGCGAAATACCATGTTTGATCGCGTTTTCGACAATTGGCTGCAAGATAAATTTTGGCACCTGCAATTGTCGCAAACCATCGTCCATTACTTCAACACTAAACCTCAATCTGTCTCCAAACCGCACTTTCTCAACCTGCAAGTACGTTTCCACCATTTCCAGCTCATTCTCAATAGTATCGAAATAATCGTTCGTTTTCCGGCCGGTCGTGTATCTGAATAATTTCGAAAGCAGTAACGTCATTTCCTCTGCTTTGTCTGGATCCTCGTGTACGAGGCTGGCAATGCTATTCAGGGAGTTATACAGAAAATGGGGATTAATGCGCGCCTGCAATGCGTCGAGCTCTGCCCTCGTTTTTAGTTTTTCAAGATTCAGTAACTGGTATTCCTGGTCTGATATCTTGCGTGAAAGCTGCTGGCCTTCCCTTCTCAGATAATAAAATGCATTGGCCACCAAAATCGGCCCCCACATATACCAGTACCAGGGCGCATTTTGTGCAGCTTCTTCCGGGTACCGGCTACCGTATTCCAGCAGGATATCAGTGCCGAAATACGAAAAGAAAAGGATCCCAAAAAGGTTGTTTGCGATGACAATCGCGATGGTCAGGATCAGATGTTTCAGCCAAAGCTTTTTAAGAAAAACATCCATCATCTGAACCAGCCCCTGCGTGAGCAGGATCGTCAAAATGCCCGAAAGAACGCCATTCAATACCAGAAACTGATACAAACTGACTCTGATCGGTTCATTGGTATAAAAAATCTCGGCAGTAAAATAAACGATCGCATTCACGCCGTACAGCAGCAGCGCGCCGAGCAGAACCGCTACCAGCGTCCCGATCCAGCCCTGATTTTGCACTATACCGATCAAACTCACATCCTGCCAGCGAAATGACCGTTCATTGGAAGTATAACTAAAATTGGCGCCTTCCACTTTCGCGCCCGTCAGGTCCACATCCGAGAGACTGCTGAAACTAAGGTCTGCATTCGTCAGGTCAGAATTCCGAAAAGTTGTCCGGTCGAGCGACGAAAAACGCAGTCTCGCATTCCGCAGATTGGCACCGTCGAAGTTTGTATCCTTTAAGCTGGAAAAGCTGAAATCGGCGTTTTCCAGGTTCATATTACTAAAATCCCTCCCGTCGAGCGAGGAAGCCTGCATTTGTAATGGTTTCACTTCACGGTCATTCATCTTGCGTCAGTCAGCTCAGTTAGTTTGTGAAAGCATCCAGTCGGTTTCCATTTTGCCCCAGTCAGGGTGAATACCGGATTCGGGTTTGAAAGTCTCAAATTTTTGTTTTGCTTTTTCAAGAAAAGGTTTGGCTGCCTTTTTCCCGCCGCCAAACTCCTCGGGCGTAAAGAATGCGCTGCTTCCTTCCAGGTAATATATCCTCGGGTTGTCTGCATTCAATGCTTTCGCTGCCGCCAGATGCTCAGCAAACCTGGCACCATCGTTTTCCCAGCGGTTCATCGGATCGGCTGCCAGGTGGATTTGCGCCTGATAAGCCCTCAACACCAGCAATTCGTCATTCGGCTTTCCCAAAATACCCTCCGCATCTTTCAATAAGACATTTGCTTTATCGAGATACTGATCTTTTTCAGTCAGGGTAGCTCCCGCAAAACCGAGCATTACATTGCAAAAAGCCGCATGATATTTTGGAAGCCACTCTTTTGGTTCAGCAGCCGCTATTCTTTCAAACTTATTGGAAATATCAACAAGCGCTTTCACATCAGGTTTCGCCCGGTCCAGGTTATTGAAAGCCTGGATATTCTCGGTCATCGCCGCAGTATACTTTTCATTTTGCGCAAAAAGCATGCAAACTGAGCAGCTGAATGCGATTACGGTCGTCAATAGTCTTTTCATACTTTTTAAATTGAGTTTATAGAAATACTTTTTAAAAATCATCTTTGTCCACTTTGGCCTTTTTCGAAAGCATGATCTGCATTCCTACAAAAAAGCTCCGGTAACTCTGCGGTCCGACTGCATATCTCGTTTTACCGTCGGGTGTGTATCGATACGTGAATATGTTTTTGGTATTCAATACATTATCAACAGTCGCGTAGAATATCACCAGGTTACCTTTAATGCTTTGCAGCTTACTGGCCTGAATGCTCACATTGTGGACAGCCGGTGTTTTGTCGCCAAGGAATATTTCGCTGTTGGGATTATAATAGGGGCGGCCGCTTGTGAATGCATAAGTAGCGCTCAGGTTCGTTTTGATTTTTTCAAACCACTTTTTGGTGATCAGGCTGATATTGTGATTGGAGATAAATGTCGGGGTCGCTGCCTGTTCAAATTGCTGGAACAGCCGCTCGGAATCTACAAAGCTGTAAGTAATCCAGTAATCGAAGTTTTTAACCGATTTCTGATCGCGCCAGAAAAAGTCGAAACCTCTTGCATAACCTTTCCCTCCATTATTGGTCGCGCCCCAGGGAAAACGGTAGGGATCGGCATCGAAACGCTGGCCGGTAAACTCCCGCACAAGCTGTGCGTAGTTCTTATAAAACGTCTCAACCCGAAAGGTCCGCTGGTTTTTAATGATCTGAAAGTTCAGAATCAGGTGGTCGGCGCGCTCGTAAGCCAGTGATTTGTTGGTGTATAAATATCGGTAATCGGGGTTTTGGTAAAATTGCCCGGCCGCAAGTGAGACCTGACTGTACTTTCCTGTTTTATATGCAAAAGAAAGCCGGGGCGCCAGATTAAACCTCCCAATCACCGAACTATATTCGCTCCGTATTCCAATGCGGCCAGCCAGTTGCCTCGTCACATATATTTCAGATTCGATAAATGCAGCTCCATATCTGTCTTTTAAACTGAATAATTCACCATCTACTCCATTTTTGAGATGAATAGCATGCGCCTCCGCGCCAAAGAGTAAAGTATTGTTGCCGGAAAATAACCGACTCAAAACCAGTCTGGCCTGCATGCGCTCGTCGAAACGATCAAAATTTACACCATCAAAACGCATATCGTCTTTATTCCGGCTATAAGAAAAACCAGAATTCAGCGTCCACAATCCGTCTTTCCACGAATCGGTATAAGTGCTCGTTGCGAACGCGTTCCGGTTTTTAAGATTAAGGTTCACGCTGCCCGATTCGCTGGAAGGATCTTTGGAATTCATGCTCAAATGACTGTCAGAATACATTCCGTACACTTTCAATACTCCATTTTTGGTAGGCTTCAAGCGATAGGTAAGAGAAGAACCTTTAAACTCAGGCTCGTGCAGCCAGTCTACATTTTGTTTGACCAACTTAAAAAGCGGCCGAAGATTTCCGTAGTAAGCCACCGCCGAAACGGACTGATTTTTAGTAGCATGATCGTAATTCAACCCCGCATTCGCCAGGTTAAGACTGATACCCAGACCATTGTTACTGGCTTTGTCGGTAGTATTGAGCAGCAAGACGGAAGAAAGCGCCTGCCCATATTGCGCGGAATAGCCGCCCGTACTGAACGAAGTCCCTTTGAACATAAAAGGGTTAAACCTACCCCGCTGCTGCACGTCCGGTAGCGAGCTGAAAAACGGGTTCTGGACGATCATTCCGTCGATAACGATCTTCGTTTCCTGTCCCGACCCGCCTCTTACAAAAAGCCCCTCCTGCTCCCCTACCCTTTGCGCGCCGGGCAAAAACTGCATAGCGCCGGTAATATCGGCGGCGGCTCCTGCGGTGGTAACAATGTCCAGCGGTTTCAGCATCGCCATTCTCTTTTCGTCCGAAGCCTCGAATGCGCCGGCTGTAATAACCACCGTATTCAACTCGTTGGCCAGCTCAGTTAGTTTGATTTGAAGGTCAGCAGCGTTTGATGTAAGTTTTATTTTTTTCTCAAAAAGCTCAAACCCGACATAAGTAGCGGCAAGCGTGGCGGTATCCTTTTCGGAAGTTGTAAAACTGAATGCGCCGCCGGCATCTGTGGTGGTACCATCATAAGTACCTTTCAAAAAGACGTTGGCACCTGGCAGCCCGGCGCCTTTATGATCGGTAACCCTGCCTTTGACCACATGCTGCGCCTGCGCAAAAGTGGAGATACACAAAAGTGAAAAGTAAAAAAGCTTCATGGCTGACAGATCGTGTTATTGACACAAATCTATCTTCCATGAAGCCTTTCAGTAATCGATTTCCGACGAACCACCGTTTTCAGCCGGATGAATACGTCAGAGATCGTAGTAAATGAGAAGTGCTTACAGCTCTTCCAGCATAATATTCTTCCAGCGAACTTTAATGCCGCCGCCGTCGTGGATCTGCAATGCGATCGAACCGTTTGCCGCACCGATCTTCGCGTCGTCGAAATCGACCATTGCATTACCGTTCAGCCAGGTTTGTACTTTGTCGCCTACTGCCTTAATGCGCAAAGTGTTCCATTCGCCCATTTTCAGAAATCCTTCTTTTTCCTCCGGGATCTGAACAAGCCAGTTGCGGCCGTATGATTCGTAGATACCGCCTGTATCGTGGTTTGGCGGAGCAACTTCAACCTGCCAGCCGGATACTTTGGTACCATCAACGGTCGAGCGGAAAAATACGCCGCTGTTGCCGTTTGCCTCCTGCTTGAATTGCAGGGACAGATCGAAATTCTTGTAAAACTTGTCGGTGGTCAGGTAACCATATTGCTTGTCGGGGCCGCTTTCGCAGATCAGCTCTCCTTTTTCAACGTACCATTTCTCTGTACCATTGATTTTCCAGCCGCTTAAATCTTTTCCATTAAATAGCTTAACAGGCTTTTTTACCTGCGGGTCACCGTTTTCACGGGTCGCCAGAAACGCGGAATTCACGAACAGAATGGCGCAGCAAATGAGAAGCAGTTGTCTTGTTTTTAACATTTTGGTTTGGGGATTAGGATTAAAAAATTGGCGGCAAAATGCAGTTAAAATACATTTTCCATTAGTTTTACAAAAAATAACTATTTGGAAAGCTATGAAAAAAAACCGTTTTGTAGGGCGTTGGGCGACATTTTTTTTGATTGCGACTCTATTTTCCGCAACCGTAATATCATGTAAAGAGAATAGTGAAGATCGGGTTAAACCTAAAACAATAGCTGACGTAATTCTTGAAAACGGTCAGTTCAGTATATTGAAAGATATTATGGTACGCGCGAGAATGACCGATGCGCTGCGAACTGACAACATTACCCTGTTCGCTCCTGACAACAATGCTTTCGGCAGAGCGAATATTTTCAGTTCTTCCGTGATCCCCGACGATTCAGTGAAGTATTTCCTTCAAAACCATATTATCAAAAACAGAACAGAAGCCGCTGAACTAAAACTTGGAAACCATCCTGCGCTCAACAAGGCAAATCTTGTCGTTACAAAAACAGACAGCATTGTAGCAGTGAATAAATCGGATGTAGTGATCCCAAATGTAAATGCGGACAATGGCGTGATCCACGTGATCGACAGTGTGCTGGTTATCATCAAATAATTGGCAGTATGTGCACAAAAAAGCCCGGCAAACTAATTTGCCGGGCTTTTTTGTGGTCTTATGTTTTTAATACTGCTCGGTTTGGGCAAAGAAGAAATTTCCTTCGATCCCTGCATTCTCGTCAGAATCTGAACCGTGGATCGCATTCGCTTCCACTGATTTGGCGAACAGTTTCCTGATCGTACCCTCATCTGCATTAGCCGGGTTGGTAGCGCCGATCAAAGTACGGAAATCTGCTACGGCATTTTCCTTTTCAAGGATCATCGGAACGATAGCGCCTGACGACATGTAGTTGCAGAGATCATTATAAAACGGACGTTCTGCGTGTACCGCATAAAACTCGCCCGCGCGCGCTGCGGTAAGATGTGTTTTTTTCAAGGCTACAATACGAAATCCCGCCTCCTCAATCATTTTGATAATTGCTCCCGAGTGACCGTCCTTTACGGCATCCGGCTTAATCATTGTGAATGTTCTATTCGTTGGCATACTTAAAGGCTAAATTAATTTCGTGCAAAACTACTGTTTTTCAATTTATATCCTTGATAGTTCGGCAACTATGCCTGCGAAAGGTTAAAACGCCAAGGATACTTCGCCTTTCGGAGGCAGGATTAAGCAAATACCAACAGTTTTGTTAATTTTGTGGGCTTGGAAGGCTCGTAGAATTCCTCTTTTCGAAACAAATACCTGTGAATCAAACCGTTAAAGAGTTAAGCTCTTTTTTATCTCTCCCCCAAAAAATCATCATTACGATGCACCGTGATCCCGACGCCGACGCTTTGGGATCTTCGCTCGGGTGGGCAAATTATTTGGTAAAAAAAGGCCACGATGTAACTGTAATCAGCCCGACTGACTATACGGCGAATCTCAAATGGATGATTGGCCCGGAAGGTGTACTTGTTTATGAAAAGGCCACAGATCAAGCCAAATGCAAGCAAAAAATTCAGGAAGCTACATTAATCTGCTGTCTGGATTTTTCTGCATTATCACGCCTAAAAGATCTTGGCAAAGTGGTCCAGGATGCGCCTGCCCCTAAATTAATGATCGACCACCATCTAGAACCGGAGCATTTCGCCAAATGGATGATCTGGGACACCAACGCTGCCGCGACCGCTCAGCTGGTTTATGCATTGATCAAAGAGCTGGAAGCTGATGCGCCGGTTAGGCAGATCTTCGATATTCCTATGGCCGAATACCTCTACGCTGGTATTATGACTGATACCGGCTCTTTCCGACATGGCAATGTGACGGCTGATGTTCACCTCGCAGTCGCTGATTTAATGCTCACTGGATTTGATTCAAGCCGGGTTCACAGGCTGATTTACGACAATGCACCCCTTTCCAGGCTTCAATTCCTTGGGTATGTGCTTTCTCAAAAACTGGTGGTGAATGCAAAATACAGAACCGCATATATGGTACTTACCGAGGCCGAGCTGCAAAAATTCAATTCGAGCACAGGCGAAACGGAAGGTATTGTCAACTACGGCTTGCAGGTTGAAAATGTAGTGATGTCGGCAATGTTCATCGAGCGGAAAGGTGAGATAAAAATCTCGTTCAGATCTGTCGGATCGTTTTCTGTAAGAGATCTGGCCAGTGCGCATTTCAATGGTGGCGGACATAAGAATGCGAGCGGAGGAAGATCAGAACAGTCAGTGAATGAAACGGTTGACTATTTTTTAAGCATTCTTCCCTTATACGAACAAGCTCTTTTAAGCGTTGACTAAACTTACAATTGATATAACAAAATTTACAAGTATCTCATAATTAACAATCCAATGAATCTTAAAACAATCGGTTATGCGATGGGCATAACTATTCTGGCAGCTTCTTGCAACAAGTACCGGACGCAGGTTACTGATAGCGGCCTTAAATATCAGATCTTCGACCACGAAGATGATGCGAGAAAAGCGAAGCTGGGAGATATTATGTCTTTCCATCTGGTTTTGAAAAATGGTACTGATTCAACGCTTCGGGATACTTACAAAGAAGGCAACCCGGTGAAAATGGTATTACAGGCTCCTCCTTTCAAAGGAAGTTTTGAAGAAGGTCTTGCGATGCTGGCAACCGGCGACAGCGCGAAATTCATGATCAATGCAGATACATTGTTTGCGAAAATGATGCAGCCAATGCCTCCAATGATCAAAAAAGGATCGGAAATCAGTTTTACAGTGAAGGTATTGAGCGTTTTGACTTCTGAGGAATTCCAGAAACAACAATCAGAAGCAGGCTCAAAACAAAAAGGTATTGACGCAAAAGTGATCGACAATTTCCTGGCTAAAAATAACCTGGCTGCAAAAGCAAGAAAAACTGCTTCGGGACTTGTATACGTGCCTCAGGTGGAAGGCTCAGGAGCCAGCCCGGTTTCCGGAGATGCTGTGAAAGTACATTATACAGGTAAATTCCTGGACGGAAAAGAATTTGACAGTTCTAAAAATCAGGGAAAACCACTTGATCTGCAGGTAGGTCAGGGAATGGTGATTCCAGGTTGGGAAGAAGGTATTATGTTGATGAAAAAAGGCGAAAAAGGACTTTTGATCATTCCTTCGGGCCTTGCTTACGGTCCGGAAGCTTACGGGCCGATCCCAGGCAACTCGGTATTGCAATTTGAAATGGAGCTGATCGATTTCTCAAAAGGGCAACCTGCACCAGCGGGCCCTCCGGTAACACCTCCGGCGAGATAATCAGAATGAATATATTGAACGGCCGCTTCACAAGAGTGGCCGTTTTTTTGTGTAAAATGCGCTGGCATTCATTTACGCATTTTATGAAACTTTGCTTCGCTACCAATAATTTAAACAAGCTCACCGAAATACAGGCGCTGCTCGGCGACCAGTTTGAGCTCGTCACGCTGGCCGACATTGGCTGTGATGTCGACATTCCGGAACCTTACGATACCATTTCCGAAAACTCGCGTGGGAAGGCGGCTTATGTATACGAGAATTTCCAAATAGACTGTTTCGCCGACGATACGGGCTTGGAAGTAACTGCATTAAATGGCGAGCCTGGTGTAAAATCTGCTAGATATGCGGGCGCCCAGCGCAACCCCGACGACAATATCAATCTCCTGCTTCAAAAGCTTTCCTCACTTCCCGATAAGAGCGCGCGTTTCGTTACCGTGATCACGTTGGTTTTGAATGGGGAATTTCATCAATTTGAAGGGATAGTAGAGGGGAAAATCATAGCAGAGAAAAGAGGAACAAATGGTTTTGGTTACGATCCTGTTTTTGTTCCTGATGATTTTGACAGAACATTTGCCGAAATGACATTAGAGGAAAAGTCAAAACTGAGTCACCGGGCGCGGGCATTTGCGAAGCTGGTCGACTTTTTGAAGACCAACCCTATTGATTCCCAACTTTAACAATTATGCATTATGCAAGAATTCAATCCGGCAGATTATCGTGTCGACGGTTCCAAAAAATTTGATATCAAAAAGGCTAAGACCCGGTTTAAAGACATTTACGACAGTAAGGAAGATTACGAACTAATGCAACAGGAGCAGGCGAAAGAGCTGGACGAACTGCAAAGTATGATGTACGCACACAATCGATACGGGTTGCTGGTCATATTCCAGGCAATGGACGCGGCGGGCAAGGACGGGACGATCAAACATGTTCTTTCGGGCGTAAATCCGGTGGGCATTAAGATTCATTCCTTCAAGAGACCTACCGAAACCGAACTAAGCCATGATTTCCTGTGGCGCACCAACCAGGTACTTCCTCAGCGCGGCACAATCACAATTTTCAATCGCAGCTACTACGAAGAAGTACTCATTGTGAAGGTTGAGCCTGATATTTTGACTAAGTCACAAAGGCTGCCTCTTGAACTGACAGAAGATCTTGATAAAGTTTGGAAACACCGGTATTCTGACATTCGTCATCTTGAAAAATACCTCTACCGAAATGGTATCCGGGTAATCAAATTTTTCCTGAATGTATCAAAGGAAGAGCAGGCTGAGCGATTGATCGAGCGAATTGAGGACCCGTCAAAGAACTGGAAATTTGATGAGCAGGATGTGGAGGTTCGCGCGAAATGGGATGAATATATGGACGCTTACAATGATTGTATTAATGAAACAGCGTCTGAGAAAGCGCCCTGGTATGTAGTGCCGGCTGACGATAAAAAGAATATGCGACTTTGCGTATCGAAGATTATTGCAGCTGAACTTAAAGATATGAAAATGGCGTATCCCTCTCCCGAAAACGGACAGGTACTCGATCATTTTATTGATGTGATCAAAAAGCAGAACGGATAGGAAAATCTTGAATTTGAATCATAAAAAAGCGGCCGATAAAATATCGGCCGCTTCCATAGCTATGCATGGTGTGAAGTTGTATTCTTATTTGATAGTGAAATTTCCACCACCTATTTTGTAACCCTCAGCGTATAACTCAACGTTATATTTTCCTGGACGGAACTGAGAAGCGTTGTCATAAAGCAATTCAACTTTCTGGTTGTTGTTTTGGTATGCTACCGATTCACGTGCTGTGAATTTCGATGGCGCTCCGTCAACTTCAAACTCTCCTGAGCCAGTCGCATCGTCTGCGATAACAGCTCCCTGAGGATCCAGAACTCTTACATAAATGTCTTTTGATTCCTGAGCAGTAAGCTCGTTTTCAGGCAGGTTGAAAACCAGTTTCAGCTTGTCAACTTTTTTGCCTTTGTATTCTTCTTTGTCTTTCACCTTACCTCTTGAATTCACAGTAAGGATTTTCAGGTTCTGAGCTCTCAATGCGGCAGCCTTGCTTACTTTATCACTTAGTTCTCTGTTAGCAGCAGTAAACGTTACCACTGAGTCAGTCAGTTCAGTCTGGCGCTGAACAAGTCTTTCACGTTCGCTGGTCAATGTACCAACGTGCGTGCTCAAAGAGTCGTTAGATGCTACCAAATGCTCGTTTTCAGCTTTCAACTGAGCGATCATTTCGTCTTTCTCAACCAGGAATTTTTCATATTCCTTGATTTTGCCCAGGTACTTGTTAGTTTCAACTCTTTTGCTTTTGCTGAAAGCCAATTTATCTGCTTCCAGTTTCTCTTTCATTTTGGTCAGCTCTGTAATATCACCGCCCAATTTTTCTACTTCTGCAATTTTTGAATCAAGAACTGTGGATATCGAATCCAGTTTAGTTTTGGTCACAGCCAACTCCCTTGCTTTTTCGACTACCATTGATTCCTGTTGTGTCAACTCTTGTTTCTGAGTTGTAAACAAGTAGCCAAACATGGCTGTTGCTAGCCCAAGGACAACTACCATCGCCCAAGCTATGCTTTGCTTATTTTTCTGTTCTTGTTGCATTGAATATTAAATTTATTTGTGATTTAGTTTACATGTGACAGGTTAAGTCCCGGGTCTACATGGTTTCGCAAGGTATTCAACCAATTCTATGCCGAAATTGTAAAAACAGGTATATAGTCTAGCAACCAGCAGATTCAATTTCTAGGAATAATACCAGAAAAAAAGCCAAAATGTCTTTATTTGAAGATTTTTTCGAGGAAAATTCTCGACACGAAATAAGTTGACTTATGCACGCTATACTGCATTGTTGACTAGCAAATTGGGTAATGTTTACCCAAATTATGGTGTAAGCGTACAGAGAGAAGGCTGAGGAAAACCCGCTATTGTCCTATTTTTGATGAGATAGTGAAGTGCTTTGGCTCCATGAAGATGAGCTTTTGATAGCCGGTCACTGAATAGGATGAAATCTGAGGGAGATTGTCTTTAAAGGAACAAGAAAATTCTATGTTCTTTTCTGACTGATAAATTCTATTTTCAGACTTAATAATTGCCTTAACCAATACCGGCGACTTCACTAATGTGTCTGTCACTATTTTAAGATAGCGTACCGGCAGATCAGCATTGTCTTTCAGCCGATACTCAAATGTAGCCGAATCCTGTCTCGTCACATTGTAGCTCTGCGCATACGATGGCTTGTTGATATCAGCTTGAAGAAACAGACCAAGCTCCTTCTCCCAATCAATTCCGGTAGATTGGATGGTTTGCTCCTCTCCGTCCAGCTTAGCCTTTTTTGTTACGAGTGGCTTTTTTTCTTTCAGATATACAATCTGATTTTCTACAAAGCTCCGCAAATCGTAATAAGCTTTTTCATTTTTCTCGTCTGCCTTGCGCTCATCGCAGCTGACAAAAATGAGGCTCGCTAAAATAGCGAACATGTAATGGATGAAGGAAATCCTAATAATAGAGCAACGCATATTTAAAAAAACAGAGAGCTGTTTTGGCTCTCTGTGGTCAACAAGATTTGTGGTTGTTAAGTTTAAAGAATGCTGACTCCCGTCATTTCCTCTGGCTTTGGAATGTCCATTAAAGCCAAAATCGTAGGAGCAATATCAGCTAGTTTCCCGTCTTTGAGCGGCAGTTGATAAGTATTATCAACTAATATACAAGGTACCAGATTCAATGAATGCGCAGTATTCGGCGAGCCGTCATCATTTGACATATAGTCAGAATTACCATGGTCAGCAATGATAATGGAAGAATATCCGTGGTTTAAACCGGTTGTTACGACTGCCTGAACGCATTGATCCACCGTCTCGCAAGCTTTTACAGCTGCCTCGAAAACGCCGGTATGTCCTACCATATCAGGATTTGCAAAATTTAGACAAACGAAATCCACATCACCTTTTTCCAGCTCGGGAACGATCGCATCACGAATACCAAAAGCGGACATTTCAGGTTGCAGATCGTAGGTAGCTACTTTCGGGGACGGGCAAAGCAGGCGGCTTTCACCTTCAAAAGGTTTCTCTCTTCCCCCTGAGAAAAAGAACGTCACGTGCGGATACTTTTCGGTTTCAGCAATGCGGATCTGCTTTTTGCCTGCGGCTTCCAGTACTTCTCCCAGTGTATTGTTCAGATTATCTTTATCAAAAATAACATCTACTCCCTGGTAAGTATCGTCATAATTTGTCATTGTAACATATCTCAGATTCAGCTTGTGCATGTTCTGTTCATGGAAATCCTGCTGTGTCAGAACTTCCGTGATTTCTCTTCCGCGGTCTGTCCGGAAATTGAAACATAACACCACATCGCCATCCTCGATCACTGCAACCGGATTGCCGAGTGCGTCTGTGGCAATTATCGGCATGATAAATTCATCGGTTACTCCTTCTTCGTACGAAGATTGAACAGCCTTCAAAACTTCCATTTCAGGAACGTGATTTCCTTCACCATGCACCATCGCGTCATAGGCCAGCTTCACACGCTCCCACCTTTTATCACGGTCCATTGCATAATAGCGGCCGGTAACACTTGCGAGCCTGCCAGTAGTTTTGCTCATGGAATCTTTAAGATTAGTCAGAAACCCTAATCCGCTTTTCGGATCACAATCTCTTCCGTCTGTAAATGCATGTACGAAGACCTTTTCAAGACCACGATTTGCAGCAATTGCACACAAACCTTTCAAATGCTCAATATGTGAATGTACCCCACCGTCGGATACCAGACCGATGAAATGCAGCTTTTTATTGTTCACTTTTGCATAGTCCAGGGCATCTGTTAATGCTTTTTCCTGGGCCAAGGTACCTTCCGAGACAGCTAGATTAATCTTTACAAGATCTTGGTAAACAACTCTACCTGCTCCGAGATTAGTATGACCTACTTCGGAATTCCCCATTTGCCCTTCGGGCAAGCCAACTGCCAGGCCACTTGCCTGCAATCTGCTATGCGGATATTTTTGAAGAATAGAATCGTAAAACGGAGTATTTGCAGCGACAATGGCTGAACGGTTTTCCTCGCTTGCTTTTGCGATTCCCCAACCGTCCATGATGATTAGAATTACTTTCCTGCTCAATGTGGTTAATATTAAATTGTTATCCAGTGAACCTCGGCTCACTCTTCTTTTTTACTTTCTATCGGCTGATTGTTTTCATCAACGATCACGAAAACCTGTTCATTTGGCTTCCGCATGAGAAATTTCTCGCGGGCCCACTTTTCAACCATTTTCGGATTCCCGAAAACCTCGTTTCTTTCCTCAGTGACCTTTGCGATTTTGTCCAATAGCTTCGCTTTCTCTCCTTCCAGCTCCTTCATCTTCATCCGGTTGGAAAAGACGATACGCGCATTGTTGTTATCCAGAAACAATACCCAAATCAGCCACGCCACCAGCGTAGCGACGTAGAAATTTTTTAAGGTTTGGAAAGACCAGAATGAATTACTTTTCATCAGCACTACCCGAAAATGAGAACCGGAGCGCTAGGCTCCGGTCTCGGTTAATCAGAATTTCAATCCTGGGAAATAAGCGCTTTCTCCAAGCTCTTCTTCGATGCGAAGCAGCTGGTTGTATTTCGCCATACGGTCAGAGCGTGAAGCTGAGCCGGTTTTGATCTGACCAGTATTCAATGCAACAGCAAGGTCAGCGATCGTTGAATCTTCCGTTTCACCTGATCTGTGAGACATAATGCTTTTGTAGCTGTTACGTTTGGCAAGGTTTACAGTATCGATAGTTTCTGTCAGAGAACCGATCTGGTTTACTTTTACCAAAACTGCATTTGCAATGTTCGATTCGATTCCTTGTTGCAGGCGGGTTACATTCGTCACAAAAAGATCATCCCCAACAAGCTGGCATTTGCTGCCAACAGAGTCGGTCAAAGTTTTCCATCCTGCCCAGTCATCTTCATCCATTCCATCTTCAATAGAGATAATTGGGTATTTAGCAACCCACTGAGTCCAGTAGTCAGCCATTTCAGGAGAAGTCAACTTACGACCATCTGATTTTTTGAAGTGATAGAAACCATCTTCGTAGAATTCAGAAACAGCAGCATCCATTGCAATAAAAATCTCTTCACCTGGCTTGTAACCTGCCTTTTCGATAGCCTGGATTACGATTTCGATCGCCTCTTCATTCGACTTGATATTCGGTGCAAATCCACCTTCGTCACCTACGTTGGTCGAATATCCTTTGCTTTTCAATACGGTTTTAAGTGTATGGAAAACCTCAACGCCCATGCGCAACGCCTGCGAGAAAGTATCTGCTTTGGCAGGCATGATCATAAATTCCTGGAAATCGATAGAGTTATCAGCGTGACTTCCTCCGTTCAGGATATTCATCATTGGCACCGGCAATGTATTTGCATTGGTACCACCGATATAGCGATAAAGTGGCAGATTTGCTTCCTGTGCAGCAGCTTTTGCAGCAGCAAGAGAAACGCCAAGGATTGCATTAGCACCCAACTTGCTCTTGTTAGGAGTGCCGTCGAGTTCCAGCATGATCTTATCTATAAGGTTTTGCTCAAATACTGAGCAACCGATCAATTCCGGGAAAATGATATCGTTTACATTTTCAACTGCCTGCAAAACTCCTTTTCCAACGTAAACGCTCTTGTCATCGTCGCGAAGTTCAACTGCCTCGTGTTTTCCAGTTGAAGCGCCGGAAGGAACAGCAGCACGTCCTAGATAGCCATTCTCGGTACGAATATCAACTTCTACGGTTGGGTTTCCTCTTGAATCCAGAATTTGTCTTGCATGTACTGACTGAATCGTACTCATTTGCAGCTTATTTTTTGATTATTATTGAATATGTTAACGCCTACAAAATAACACAAAAAAATCGTCATCCATAAACGCCAATTTACTTTAGGCTAAATTTACAATGCATTCATACAACCCATTTTTATGAAATTACTAAGTGCATTCACACTGCTGATCGGGACCGCAATTACAACTGCCTCCGCGCAGACAGTATTGAGCCCGGACGAATTCGAGCGTAAAATTTTAACAAATAAAGAAATCCAATTGCTTGATGTGCGTACGCCGGAAGAGTACCGAGAAGGACATTTAGCGAATTCCAAAAATCTGAATTACAAGGATGCAGATTTCCGGCAGCAGGTAAACAAGCTGGATAAGAATAGACCAGTTTATGTGTATTGTCTTTCGGGTGGAAGAAGTGGTGCTGCTGCAAAAACGTTAGCCGAAAGTGGCTTTGCAGAGGTTTACGATATGAAAGGCGGCTATATCAAGTGGACTTCGGCAGGCAAGAAAACGGAAGGTTCGTCGGAAAGCAATACTAATAAAGGAATGTCGAAAACTAAATTCCAGGATTTAGTAAGTTCTGAAAAAGTGGTATTGGTTGATTTTTTCGCTCCCTGGTGTGCGCCTTGCCAAACGATGTTGCCGACAATAAAGAAGCTCACTTCTGAATACAAAGGTCAAGTGAAAATTGAAACTATTGATTATGATCAGAATAAGGCACTCGCCAAAGAGCTTAAAGTCGAAGAAGTACCGACATTCCTGCTGTATAAAAACGGCCAGCTGATCAGCCGAAAAAATGGACTATTAGCTGAATCAGATTTCAGGAAATTGCTGGATTCCAACTTGTAGGCATTGAAAGTAAAACCTCCGCTTTTAGGTGTTATACCGGAAGCGGAGGTTTTTATTTAGTTAGCTTTCAATAGCTTGATGAATTCGTCAAAAAGGTAACGGGAATCATGCGGCCCAGGAGAAGCTTCCGGGTGATATTGTACCGAAAAGGCAGGGTAATCTTTCCGTCTGATCCCTTCAATCGTATTATCGTTCAAATTCACGTGCGTAATCTCAATATCCGGATGATCTTCTATTTCGCCGGGATTCACAGCAAAACCGTGGTTTTGTGATGTTATTTCGCATAAACCAGTAACAAGGTTTTTCACCGGGTGGTTAAGACCTCGGTGCCCGTGATGCATTTTATAAGTATTGATACCGCTGGATAATGCGAGCAACTGGTGGCCAAGGCATATTCCAAACAGCGGTTTGCTGCTCTTGATCATTTGATTCACACTTTCCACTGCATAAAGCATTGCAGACGGATCGCCAGGTCCGTTGGAAATAAAGAATCCATCTGGCTGCCATTCCATTACTTCTTCAAAAGGAGTTTTTGCAGGGAAAACTTTGCAATAACAGCCGCGGGAAGTAAGGTTGGAAAGAATACTCTTTTTGATTCCGTAGTCCATTACTGCGATTCTCCACTGGCTTCCCGCTTCATCACCTACGAAATAAGGCTCGGTAGTTGTCACTTCCGACGAAAGTTCGAGCCCATCCATAGATGGTATTTTTTTCAATTCTTCCATCAGCAGCGCCTCGTCCAGGATCTCCGAAGAAATAATCGCATTCATCACACCCTTTTCTCTAACATGTCTTACCAAATGCCTGGTATCTACATTACTGATACCGACAATTTGAGACCTTTCGAAGTATTCCTGCAAAGAAAAATCCGCAGTATCTCTTGAATAAATAGCTGAAAACGTGTTGCAGACCATCCCCCGAATCTTTACAGACCCGGATTCCTCCTCATCATCCAGTTGCACTCCATAATTACCAATATGAGAATTGGTGTTGACTATAATTTGTCCATAATATGACGGATCAGTATAAATCTCCTGATAGCCCGTCATGCCGGTGTTAAAGCAAATTTCGCCACCGGTCGTTCCACGCATTCCTAGAGCTAGACCTTTGTATGCTGTTCCGTCTTCAAGCAACAACAGAGCTTCCTTTTTCTGATTCATATATGGTTTATCGATTTTTCTTTCAACAGACGACAATTGCTACTCGCCAAAATCGGTGCAAAAATACAGTTTTTCGCGCATAAAAAAGGGTTAAACGAAAACGTTTAACCCTTTGTATATTTCAATTGGTCTCCAATTACGCTTTGTCAGTGTTTTCAGATGACTCTTCATCCTTAGGAGTTTCATCAACAGCTGGCTCAGATTCTTCAACTATTGGATGATCTTCTTTCTTAACAGGCGCAGCAGCAACTGTTGTTTCAACAGCGTCGTCTGTACCTTTCTTGTTACCACCTCTTCTGCTACGACGAGTTTTTGCTGGCTTGTCAGCATTTGCAAGTAGTAATGCATCGTTGAAATCAACCAACTCGATCAGTGCAGTTTCAGCAGCATCACCAAGTCTGTTACCAAGCTTGATAATACGTGTGTAACCACCTGGGCGAGACGCGATTTTATCGGATACTGTTCCGAAAAGCTCTTTTGTAGATTCTTTGTCGTTCAAGTAAGAGAATACAATTCTCCTGTTGTGAGTAGTATCTTCTTTTGCGCGGGTTAGCAAAGGCTCAACGTATGTACGAAGTTCTTTTGCCTTAGCGAGGGTTGTCTCAATTCTTTTGTGGAGAATCAATGAGGAAGCCATGTTCGATAGCATCGCCTTGCGGTGAGATGCTGTTCTTCCTAAGTGATTACCTTTCTTACCGTGTCTCATTGTTTTGTTGTTTAGTTGCTTCGAGCTGCGACTGGCGCGCTACAGAATACATACTTATGATGGAATAATTGTCAATCCTCGTCTAAGCGATATTTGGCTACATCCATTCCAAAAGTAAGTTGTTTGTCAGCTACAAGCTGCTCCAACTCTGTCAGGGATTTCTTACCAAAATTGCGGAATTTCATCATGTCCGAGATTTCCAACCTTACCAAATCACCAAGTGATTTAACATCAGCTGATTTCAGACAGTTATATGCACGTACAGAAAGATCCAGTTCCGATAGAGAAGTTTTCAAAAGCTTTCTCATACGTAACATTTCTTCATCTACCTGATTATCCTCTTCTGCCTTTTGTTTCTCAAAGGTCATTGTCTGATCTGAGAATAGCATAAAGTGCTGAATCAAGATATTGGCTGCTCCTTTCAGGGCATCCTCTGGATGTATAGATCCGTCAGTTTGGATATCGATCAAGAGACGTTCGTAGTCAGTCCGTTGCTCAACACGCGTATTTTCAACGCTGTATTTTACATTCTTAATAGGTGTGTAGATAGAATCTACTGCGATATATCCAAATGGCAACTCATTTGCACGAGGTTCGTCAGCTGGAACATAACCTCTACCTTTATCTAGCAAAAGCTCCATTTCGAATTCCTTCTGATCATCAATATGACAAATGATCTGGTCTGGATTCAGAACTTCAAATGCATTTGTAAATTTACCAATGTCGCCAGCTGTTATTGCAGAAACATTTTTAAGACTTACAACTATCCTGCTTTCACTTAAATCAGAAACTTTTTTAAATCGAACCATTTTCAGGTTCAGGATGATTTCAGTAACATCCTCAACAATACCCTCGATAGAAGAAAATTCGTGAAGCACGCCAGGAAACTTCACACTCGTAATGGCGTAACCCTCCAAAGAAGAAAGAAGTATTCTACGTAACGCATTACCAATTGTTACGCCGTATCCTTTCTCTAAAGGCTTAAACTCAAACAACCCGTGAAAGTCATCTGCTTTTTCCATGACGACCTTATCAGGCATTTGGAAAGCTAATATTGACATAGTCTTTGGTCCTTTTATAGTAGTAAATGATAGTTGATCACGCTACCGTTACCTTTGCGATCGCAAATTGCCGTTAACGGCTAAAAAGTACTTTCCCGTTGCCGGGAAAGTACCAGAATTATGAAGATTATTATTTAGAATACAACTCAACGATAAGCTGCTCGTTGATGTTTTCCGGAATCTGCTCACGTTCAGGGAACGTAACAAATTTGCCTGATAGTTGCTGACCATCCCACTCCAGCCAGTTAAATCCTCTGGAACTATGACCTGCCAAGCTTTCTGTAACAGATTCAAGTGACTTAGATTTTTCGCGAACGGTAACTACTTGTCCTGGACGAAGAGAGTAAGAAGGGATATTTACGATCTCACCATCCACAAGAATGTGTTTGTGCGAGACTAATTGCCTTGCAGCTCTCCTTGTAGGAGCAATTCCAAGACGGTAAACAGTGTTGTCAAGACGAGCTTCACAATATTTCAGAAGATTTTCACCAGTGATACCTTCCTTCACCGAAGCTTTTTCAAAAAGGTTACGGAATTGTCTTTCAAGAATACCGTAAATGAATTTCACTTTTTGTTTCTCCATCAACTGTAGCGCGTACTCCGATTTTTTGGAGCGGCGACCCTTTCCGTGCATGCCGGGAGGGTAATTTTTCTTTGCAAGCGCTTTGCTTGGACCCATAATGGGTTCTCCATAACGTCTTGCAATCTTCGATTTGGGACCTGTATAACGTGCCATTAAAACCTATTTTATTTATTATAATTAATTAAAACCATTCCGTAACCCCAGTGTCCAAATTACGAATGGATGATATTGTACTATACTCTACGGCGTTTTGGGGGACGGCAGCCGTTGTGTGGTAATGGAGTGATATCACGAATGGTCATCACCTCAATTCCAGCATTCTGAATCGTACGAATTGCAGACTCACGGCCAGATCCTGGTCCTTTAACGAAAACCTCAGCCTTACGCATTCCCAGATCAAACGCGACTTGCGCTGCACTCTGAGCAGCTGTTTGCGCAGCATACGGAGTGTTTTTCTTCGATCCGCGGAATCCCATCTTACCAGCAGAACCCCAGGAAATAACCTGGCCAATATTATTGGTAATAGAGATAATTATATTATTGAAAGATGCCTTGATGTGAACCTGACCAACAGATTCAACAACAACCACTCTCTTTTTTGCTTTATCTTTTCTTTTATTTTGTGCCATTGCTCGAGGAATAAGTGTGGACTAACCACTGCTCATTGTTTATTTAGTAGCCTTTTTCTTGTTAGCGATTGTCTTGCGCTTACCCTTACGAGTACGAGAGTTATTTTTAGTTCTCTGTCCGCGCAACGGCAACCCCTTACGATGACGAAGGCCTCTGTAACAAGCAATATCCATCAAGCGCTTAATGCTCAATTGAACTTCCGACTTCAGTGCACCCTCCACTTTGTATTCTCCGGCAATAACCGCACGAATCGCACCCGATTCGTCGTCTGTCCAGTCAAGAACTTTTTTATTCAAATCAACTCCCGCCTTGTCGAGTATCTTCTTAGCAGAACTGCGACCGATTCCGAAAATATAAGTTAACGAAATTTCGCCTCTTTTACGGTCGGGAATATCAACTCCTGAAATACGTGCCATATGATTAACCTTGTCTTTGTTTATACCGTGGGTTCTTCTTATTAATTACATATACCTTCCCCTTACGGCGTATAACTTTGCAGTCCTCACTGCGCTTTTTAACTGATGCTTTGACCTTCATCTGAGTATACTTAAGTGTTAATTTGAGGTGATCGACTCCTTATTTGTACCTGTAGGTAATTCTAGCCTTAGATAAGTCGTAAGGAGACATTTCTAATTTTACACGGTCGCCCGGTAATATTTTTATATAGTGCATTCTCATCTTTCCTGAAATATGCGCTATAACTTCATGCTTGTTTTCTAATATTACCCGAAACATTGCATTTGATAATGCTTCGAGAATTACTCCATCTTGTTCAATTGATGCCTGTTTTGCCATTCGTAGCGTTAATTACTTTACTTCCACCATTAGGCTGGTATTGGCCGTCACTTTTTCTATATAATCGAATGTTGTCAGAATCTCAGCTTTCCCTTTTCTCACTACAACTGTATGTTCGAAATGCGCAGAAAACTTACGGTCAGTTGTTCTGATTGTCCATCCATCCCGCTCCTGCATTACTGCTTTGGTACCAAGATTGATCATGGGTTCGATCGCTATTACCATTCCTTCACGCAACTTCACTCCCTTTCCGCGTTTACCATAATTAGGCACTTCCGGACTTTCGTGAAGCTCTCTTCCAACACCATGTCCAACTAACTCACGCACTACTGAATATCCTCTTTCCTCAACATAACTTTGGATCGCGTAACCAACGTCCCCCATTCTCAACCCGTCAACTGCTTGATCAATACCTTTGTAAAGAGACTTTTTCGTAGCAGTTAGCAGATCCATTACTTCTTTGGAAACCTCGCCAACAGGATATGTATAAGCACTATCACTATGGTACCCTTTCAATTTAACCCCACAGTCGATCGAGATAATATCCCCCTCTTTTAATATGTAGTTTCCGGGAGAACCATGAACAACTACTTCGTTAACTGATATACAAAGAGAGGCAGGGAAATTATTAAAGCCTTTAAAAGAAGGTACTCCTCCAAATTCTCTGATATATTCTTCCGCAACAGTATCTAGTTTTTTTGTTGCCACTCCGGGTTTAACCCAAGTAGCAACTTCTGCATGAGCCTTGCCTAGAACCTGTGCACTTTCTTTTATTAACTCTATTTCCTCTTCCGTCTTCAGATAAATCATCTTCCTCAGATAGCGACGCTCTCAGTTCTACCTTTTACTCTTCCTGATTTCATTAACCCTTCATATCGGCGCATCAAAAGGTAACTTTCAACTTGTTGCAACGTGTCCAAAACAACACCAACCATAATCAATAGAGACGTCCCACCAAAAAAATGCGCGAAATCTGTGGAAACACCCAATAAACTAGCAAAAGCAGGTAATGTCGCAACAACGGCCAACATCAACGATCCTGGAAATGTAATTCTATCAAGAATCGAGCTAATGTATTCAGACGTTTGCTGCCCAGGTTTAACTCCGGGAATAAATCCACCACCCCTTTTCATATCATCCGCAATCTGTTGAGGATTAACCGATATAGCAGTGTAGAAAAATGTAAATACTATGATCAACACTGCAAAAAGCAGATTGTACTGCCAGGTTGTGTAATTAGCGAAGATGGTAGCCACCTCGCTTGCAAAATCGCTTTTCTCAGCGAAATAGGAAGCGCCCAATGAAGGAATGAACATCAAGGCCTGGGCAAAAATAATCGGCATCACACCCGCAGCGTTCAGCTTCAATGGCAGATACTGACGTTGACCACCCATAACACGATTCCCAACTACCTGTTTTGCATATTGAATAGGGATTCTTCGTACAGCCTGGGTAAGCATCACTGCACCCATAATTACGAAATAAAGCGCTACAATCTCAAGGACGAATAATAGTATTTGGCCACTTCCACGGGAAACAAACTCCTTATAAATAGCGCCTGGAAATCTTGACACAATACCAATCATGATTAGCATCGAAATTCCATTACCAATTCCCTTATCAGTGATTCTCTCTCCAAGCCACATACAAAACATCGTTCCGGCTGTAAGAACGAAAACCGATGAGATGGAGAAAAGGCTTCTGCTAACAAGTAGAGCTTCATCAGGAACGGTTGTATTCAAATACGCAGTTCCCTGTACCAGTGTAACAACAATCGTCAATACCCTAGTAATTTGATTCAGCTTCTTACGACCTGACTCTCCTTCCTTCTGCATTTTCTGAAAATATGGCAAAGCCATAGTCAAAAGCTGTATCGCAATGGATGCAGAAATGTAAGGCATGATACCTAATGCAAAAATGGAAGCCTTACTAAAAGCTCCACCTAAGAAAGTATCTAAAAGACCCAATAGACCCTGAGTCGACACATTCATCTGATCAGGTTCAACACCTGGCAAAGCAACGTAAGACCCCAGACGGAATATGGTTATAAACAAAAGAGTGTTGAGAATACGTGTTCTCAACTCCTCGATTGAAAATATATGCTTAATAGTCTCTAAAAATCTTTTCATTTTATGGGTCTACATTAGCTATTCAAATGCTTAACTAAAAGAACAGCGTAATTACAACTTAACCGCTTTGCCACCAGCCTTCTCAATCGCCTCAGTTGCTGTGGAAGAAAACCCATGCGCATGAATCTCTAACGCACTTGAAATTTCGCCTCTATTGAGAACTTTAATAAGATCCTTTTTAGCACTTAAACCATGCTCACTAATTACTTGCGGGGTAATTACATTCACACCAATTTTCTCTGCAAGTGCTTGGATTGCGTCCAAGTTAAGAGCCTTATATTCAACTC
Organism: Dyadobacter sp. CY343; assembly: GCF_021390335.1. Classification (GTDB taxonomy): domain Bacteria; phylum Bacteroidota; class Bacteroidia; order Cytophagales; family Spirosomataceae; genus Dyadobacter. The sequence goes on from NZ_JAJUXK010000004.1 coordinate 1,158,262, forward strand.
GGTTTATATTATTAAATCCAAATTTTGGCAAGCGTCTTTGAAGCGGCATTTGACCACCTTCAAATCCAACTTTACGGCTATAACCTGAGCGCGACTGAGCTCCTTTATGTCCACGTGCAGCAGTTCCTCCTTTACCAGAGCCCTGACCACGTCCAACCCGCTTTCCAACTTTAACGGAGCCAGTAGCCGGCTTTAATGAACTAAGATTCATACTTTTAGTATATTAAATTTCTTCGACTTTAACTAAATGGCTTACTTTGCGGATCATACCCGCAATCGCATCGCTATTTTCCTTTTCAACTGACCGGTTCATTTTTCCAAGTCCCAAGGCTTTAATAGTAAGCTTTTGGCGCTCCGGACGATCAATCGTGCTCTTAACTTGTGTAATACGTACTTTCGACATGACAACTCTCAGATAAGGAAATCCCCCAGGATTATCCGTTGAATACTTTCTCTAACTTTACGCCGCGCTGAAAAGCCACTTGATGAGGAGCACGCATTTTCAAAAGAGCGTCAATTGTAGCTTTAATTACATTGTGAGGATTTGAAGATCCTTTAGACTTCGCAAGTACATCTTTAATACCTGCACTCTCAAGAACCGCCCGCATGGGGCCGCCCGCAAGAACGCCCGTTCCAGGAGCAGCTGGCTTAATAAGTACAAAGCCTCCGCTAAACTTACCTTCCATCGCGTGAGGAACTGTGTGCTTAAGCATTGGTACCTGGATGAGATTTTTCTTAGCATCATCTATTCCCTTTGCAATAGCATCGGTCACTTCATTTGCTTTTCCTAACCCGTATCCAACAGCTCCGTTACCATCTCCTACAACGACAATTGCAGAAAAACTGAAACGACGACCGCCTTTTACTACTTTTGCTACCCGATTGATGGCAACTACGCGCTCTTTCAAATCAGATTCGTTAACCTTCGAAGGTCTTGTATTTATAGACATAGTCTTTGTTATACTTAGAATTTCAGGCCACCCTCACGGGCTCCTTCGGCCAATGCTTTTACTTTTCCGTGGTACAAATACCCATTACGATCGAAAACTACCGCTTGAATACCTGCCTCCTGCGCCTTTTCAGCAATCTTCTTGCCTACCTGCTGCGCAACTTCAACATTGGAATTTTCTTTTCTGCCACCCAGATCAACAGATGATGCACTGGCCAAAGTAACTCCATTTATATCGTCTATAATCTGAGCATAAATGCTAGTATTAGAGCGAAAAACTGATAATCTTGGACGCTCTACGCTACCTTTCACCCTCTTGCGAATGTGCAGTTTAAGGCGCTGTCTTCTGTCTGCTTTTGCGTTAGCCATTTTAATATTTTCTAACTTTGTTTATACCCTATTTAGTGGCAACGAATTACTTCTTAGAAGCAGACTTACCGGCTTTACGACGTACAATTTCACCCACAAAACGTATACCCTTACCTTTATAAGGTTCGACTTTACGCAATGACTTAATCTTCGCCGCAACTGAACCAATCAGCTCCTTGTCAATTCCTTCAAGTATGACCTTAGGATTCTGACCTTTCTCCGACGTTGTCGTTAGTTTGATCTCACTTGGAATTGCCATAAAGATATTATGCGAATAACCAAGTTGTAATTCAAGCACATTATTAGAAGCACTGGCCTTATAACCTACTCCAATTATTTCCAACTCCTTTTTGTATCCTTCACCAACGCCAATAACCATGTTGTTGATCAAAGATCGGTACAAGCCATGAAGCGCTTTATGACGTTTCTGCTCAGTTGGACGTGAAACTTTCAGTTCGTTGCCTTCAACCTCAACAGTAATATCAGTATCGACCGTTTGCGATAGTGTACCTTTTGGTCCCTTTACCAACACGACGTTATCCTCGCCAACGGTAATTGAAATACCGGCTGGTAAAACAATAACTTTATTTCCTATCCGTGACATTCCTGAATATCTTTAAAATATTAATACACGAAACACAATACCTCACCACCAACATTCAAGGTCTTAGCCTCTTTGTCAGTCATTACACCCTTAGATGTCGAAATTATTACAGTTCCTAATCCACCCAATACACGCGGTAGAGTAGATGAACCAGAATATTTACGAAGTCCAGGCTTGCTAACCCTCTCCAATTTTACAATTGCAGATTGCTTAGTGACAGGATTGTATTTCAATGCAATCTTAATAGTGCCTTGCGGACCTACTTCGTCAAACTTATAGCTTTGAATATACCCTTTATCAAAAAGTACTTTCGTAATTTCTTTTTTTATGTTGGATGCAGGTATCTCAACAACCCGGTGCTTCGCTTTGATAGCGTTTCTGAGTCTCGTCAGATAGTCTGCTATGGGATCCGTTAACATTTTTATGCCAAGTTTAAACACCCCTTTTTAAACGGGAGTGCAAAGTTAAGTAATTGAAATCAGAATTGAAAGTATTCTTACCAACTTGATTTAGTAACTCCCGGAATTTTTCCATCAGAGGCCATATCCCGGAAAAGAACTCTCGAAATCCCAAATTTACGCATGTACCCACGAGGTCTGCCCGTGATCTTGCATCGATTATGAAGACGAACAGGAGATGAATTGCGTGGCAGCTTATCAAGACCCACCCAATCCTCGGCAGCTTTCAACTTTTTACGCTTATCAGCATATTTAGCAACCAATTCTTGTCTTTTTCTCTCTCTTGCTTTAACTGATTCTTTTGCCATTGTCGGTAAATAATCTTATAGTAATTTCTTATTTATTCGCGTTGGTGAAAGGCATTCCCAGTGCTTTTAACAGCTCGTAACTTTCTTCGTCCGAGTTGGTAGAAGTAACGAATGTAATATCCATTCCGGTGATTTTATTAACTTTCTCAATACTGATCTCCGGAAATATGATTTGCTCTTTTACACCAAATGTATAATTTCCACGTCCATCAAAACCTTTATCACTAATGCCCTTGAAATCTCTTACACGAGGCATTGCAATAGCGGTTAGGCGGTCCAAAAATTCGTACATGCGATCTCCGCGCAAAGTAACTTTGGCTCCAATCGGCATGTTCTCACGAAGCTTAAAGTTCGATACAGCTTTTTTCGAAATTGTAGCAATCGCTTTTTGACCTGTAATCAAACCTAATTCTTCAACTCCTGTATCGACCAATTTCTTGTCAGCCACAGCAGCTCCGATTCCCTTGTTAATGACAATCTTGGTCAAACGGGGAACCTGCATTACTGACTTGTATTGAAACTTATCTTTCAATTGCGAAACAACTTCGCTCAGGTATTTCTCTTTTAATCTTGGTTGTGCCATTTTCTAAATTTTGTTACGTGGATTGCCGACCCACTCCTAAAATGATAAATCAGTTCGTATACAGGACTATAAAAGATCTCCTGTTTTCTTCGAAAACCGCTGAAGCTTACCTTTATCGTTAGCCTTACGTCCAGTTCTTGTTGCTTCACCAGTTTTTGGATCTACAACCATCAGGTTACTGATATGAATCGCCCCCTCAAGTTTCTCGATGCTTCCTTGTGGGTTCTGGGCATTTGGTTTAACATGCTTAGTGATCATGTTCACGCCCTCCACAGTAGCTCTCGATTTTTCAACAAGCACCTTCGTTATTACGCCGGATTCGCCTTTGGCATTTCCAGAAATAACCTTTACTGTATCGCCTTTGCGAATATGCAGCTTAGCTGGAGCTTTTTTATTTTTACTTTCCATTGGTATTCTCAATTACAATTTAAAGAAATACTTGTGCTTGATTTCTTACAACACTTCCGGAGCCAGGGATACGATTTTCATAAACTGCTTCTCGCGCAATTCTCTTGCAACAGGTCCGAAAATACGACTACCACGAGGTTCGTCATTGTTATTTAATAAAACAGCCGCATTATCTTCAAACCTGATGTAGGTACCATCTTTACGTCGTACTTCCTTTTTAGTGCGTACAACCACGGCTTTAGATACCGTTCCCTTTTTCATATTGCTCGAAGACAGAGCGGACTTTACCGTTACGACGATTTTATCGCCAACCGAGGCATAACGTTTTCCAGTTCCGCCTAGCACACGGATTACGAGTACTTCTTTTGCACCACTGTTATCTGCTACTGACAGTCTTGATTCTTGCTGTACCATGATTACTTCGCTCTTTCAAGGATTTCTACTAATCTCCAACGTTTATTCTTGCTAAGCGGGCGAGTTTCCATCACTCGGATTGTATCACCAATACCAACCTGATTTGTCTCGTCATGCACCATCAGCTTGGTAGTTTTAGTCATAAACTTACCGTACTTGGCATGCTTCACTTTACGTTCAACAGTGATCACACAGGATTTCTCCATTTTGTTACTCACTACTTTACCAACTCTTTCTTTGCGTAAATTTCTTTCTGTTGCCTCCATAATTTCTAAACTGATTTACTGTTGGTTAGATTTAGCCGACAGCTCTGTTAAGAGTCTTGCAATTTCCTTACGTGAGGCGCGAATACGCAAAGGGTTCTCGATCGGAGAAATAGCATGAGCAAATTTCAACCGCAGTAAGCGCTCTCTCTCTTGGGCGATCTGCTCTTTAAGCTGATCTTGCGAAAGATCCTTTATTTCTTTACTAGTCATTGCTTTAAATAATTAGCGTTCTTAATACATTCGGGTCAATCCTATTCCTGGTAATCCCGACGCACCACGAACTTGGTTTTAATTGGCAACTTTTGTGCAGCCAAACGCAATGCTTCATTTGCGGTATCCAGTGCAACACCAGTCGCTTCGAAAATGATCGTTCCGGGCTTAACAGGAGCTACCCAATATTCAGGAGCACCCTTTCCTTTACCCATACGAACCTCAGCAGGCTTCTTAGTAATTGGTTTGTCCGGGAAAACACGGATCCAAACTTGGCCTTCGCGTTTCATAGCACGTGTTACTGAGATACGGGCTGCTTCAATTTGGCGTGCTGTCAACCAACCTGGTTCGAGCGCCTTAATGGCGAACGAGCCGAAAGCGATTTCATGTCCACGTGTAGCCAAACCGTTGTATGAACCTTTTCCTTTCTGTTGCTTGCGAAATTTCGTTCTTTTCGGCTGTAACATGATTCTAATCTATTTGACCCGGTAAAACCGGAAAATGTCTGATTACTTCTTCTTATTCTTATTGTTGCCGCTACTGCGTTTGCGACGATCTGCTTCGCTTCCGCCGCCACCGCCTTCACCGCGAGGAGCACCATCACCGCGACCACCTCTTCTGTCACCTCTTCCGCCTCTGTCATTACCGCCACGATCATTTCCCGAAGATGCACTTCTATCAGCTCTGTCAGACGCTGCAGTTGCTGCACTCGGAGTCAAATCACGCTTGCCGTACAACTCGCCTTTGAAGATCCAAACCTTAATACCGATTTTTCCGTAGATAGTCTGAGCTTCGGAAATTGCATAATCAATATCAGCTCTCAAAGTATGCAGAGGAATTCTTCCTTCTTTGTATTCTTCCGTACGTGCCATTTCAGCACCACCCAGACGACCTGCAAGACGAATCTTAATTCCCTGAGTTCCTACACGCATTGCAGAAGCTATAGATTGCTTCATTGCTCTACGATACGAGATACGAGCCTGCAACTGTTGAGCGATTGCCTCGCCCACTAATTTTGCATCGATTTCAGGACGTTTAATTTCATAGATGTTGATTTGAACATCCTTGCCTGTAATTTTCTTAAGCTCTTCTTTGATTTTATCAACTTCGCTACCACCTTTTCCAATCACGATTCCCGGACGGGCGGTATGAATGGTCAATGTAATGCGCTTCAAAGTACGCTCTATAACTACTTTTGAAATCGAACCTTTTGGGATACGAGCCTTAATGTAGTTACGGATTTTTTCGTCCTCCACCAATTTGTCAGAGAAGTCCTTTCCTCCATACCAGCTTGACTCCCACCCTCTAACAATTCCTAGTCTCAGACCTATAGGATTAACCTTTTGTCCCATTCGATATAGATCGTTTTACTTATGATTCAGTTATTACTGCCTGTTCCTGCGCCTCAGCTGTTACTGATGCATCATCAATCACAATTGTGATGTGATTAGACCGTTTGCGAATACGGTGCGCCCTTCCCTGAGGTGCGGGACGCAAACGTTTCAACATACGTCCACCGTCGATAAATACGGTTTTTACAATAAGATCCGCGTCCTCTAATTTTGCTCCCTCATTCAGTTGCTGCCAGTTAGCAACAGCTGACAATAGAACTTTGTGCAAAATCGGAGAAGATGCTCTCGGTTGAAACTTCAATAGTGCCAACGCTTTGCTAACCTTTTGTCCGCGAATCATGTCGGCTACTAATCTCATCTTGCGAGGAGAAGTAGGCACGTCTTTTAATATAGCTCTTGCTTCCATGTTCTTTCAGATATCGGCTCGTTCCTATTAGAACCAGCTACCGTAGACTATTTATTTTCTTCCTTTATCTTTTTTTGCAGTATGGCCACGGAAGTTTCTCGTTGGAGAAAATTCACCGAGTTTATGACCAACCATATTTTCAGTTACGTATACCGGGATAAACTTATTCCCGTTATGGACTGCGAATGTATGCCCGATAAAATCAGGAGATATCATTGAGCGTCGTGACCAGGTCTTAATTACTGACTTGCGTGATGAATTGTTCATTACCTGAACCTTGTTCTCAAGACGGAAGTCGATGTATGGTCCTTTTTTTAATGAGCGTGCCATATTATACTATTATTTTTTACGACGGCTGATAATCAATTTCTCAGAGTGCTTGTTGCGATCACGAGTCTTAAGACCTTTCGCAAACTGTCCATTTCTAGACCGAGGCTGACCTCCCGATGAACGGCCCTCACCACCACCCATTGGGTGATCAACTGGGTTCATCGCTACACCTCTTACACGTGGACGACGTCCCAACCATCTTCTACGACCTGCCTTACCCAAAGCCACATTCATGTGACTTGCATTAGAAACCGTACCAACCGTTGCAATACAGGTAGAAAGGATCATTCTCATCTCGCCAGAAGGCATTTTGAGAACGGCGTATTTGCCTTCTCTCGCTACCAGCTGAGCATAAGCACCTGCACTCCTAGCAAACTGGCCACCTTTTCCAGGAGTAAGTTCGATATTGTGAACAATCGTACCAATCGGCATTGCGCTCAATGGAAGGGCATTCCCAACCTCCGGAGCAACTGCATTACCGGAAACAATTACCTGTCCTACTTTTAATCCGTTAGGAGCAATAATATATCTCTTTTCCTGATCTTCAAACTGCACAAGAGCAATGCGCGCTGAACGGTTTGGATCGTATTCTATAGTCAGAACGGTGGCCGGCGCATCGAACCTATTTCTTTTGAAATCGATTACACGATACTTTCTTTTGTGACCACCACCAATATATCGCATGGTCATGTGTCCCTGGCTATTACGACCACCTGTTCTCTTGATGGGTTCCAGAAGACTCTTTTCAGGTTTCGCTGTGGTTATCTCCTCAAATGTAGGAGCCGAGCGGAAACGCTGACCAGCACTTGTCGGTTTTAATTTTTTAACTGCCATTTGCTATTACTCGTCAAAGATTTAAGTCGATCAACTTAGCTTATGCCTCACCGTAAATATCGATGATTTCACCCTCAGCCACCGTTATGATAGCTTTCTTGATAGTCGACGTTTTTCCACTTACAAATTTCCCTCCCGATGTGCGGGACTTACTTTTACCAATGCTGCGCATGGTGTGAACGCTTTCTACGGTAACCCCGAACAGTTTCTCAATAGCTTTTTTGATCTCTACCTTATTAGCGGTAAGAGCAACTTCAAAAGCGTATTTTCCTTGACCACCCTGAGCCGTTACCTTTTCAGTTATAATCGGACGTTTCAGTACACTCATTGTTATTTGTTCAATTGGGTTTCCAAAATAGACAGAGCAGATTCACTTATTAAAAGACGGTCTGCATACATGAGGTCATAAGTATTGATTGAATCAACCGTTGTAACTCTCGCTTTCGGAATGTTACGGCTCGACAAATAAACATTGCCGTCGATAGCCGGTAGAATCAATAATGTTTTTGTGTTCACTAATGATAGTGAATTTAAAACATTCAAATACGACTTAGTTTTCGGAGCGTCAAATGTGAATGCTTCAATAACGGAGATCGCATCGGATTTAGCTTTAACAGACAAAGCTGATATACGAGCCAATACTTTGACTTTCTTATTAATTTTAAAACCATAGTCACGAGGTCTTGGACCGAAAATACGTCCACCACCTACAAAAACAGGAGATTTTATGCTACCAGCACGAGCTCCACCTGTACCTTTTTGACGTTTGATCTTACGAGTTGAGTGATTAATCTCAGCACGCTCTTTTGACTTATGTGTACCCTGACGTTGATTAGCCAAATACAATTTCACGTCGAGATAGATAGCGTGCGTATTAGGTTCAATGCCGAAGATCTCTTCAGACACACTTACCTTCTTGCCGGTATCTTCTCCTTTTATATTTAATACGGACAGTTCCATTGTACTATTTCTCAATGATTAGAAATGAATTCTTTGAACCCGGTACTGAGCCACTCACTACAAGAATGTTTTGCTCAGGTATCACTTTCAGAATACGCAAATTCTGAATTTTTACACGATTGTTACCCATGCGTCCACCCATACGAATGCCTTTAAATACGCGTGATGGGAATGAACAGGCACCAATCGAACCTGGGTGACGCGCTCTGTTATGCTGACCGTGAGTCTGACCTCCTACCCCGGCAAAACCATGGCGCTTAACAACACCCTGGAAACCGCGGCCCTTAGCAGAACCAACAACGTCAACAAACTCGCCTTCTTCAAAGATATCCGTAACGGACAATGAAGTTCCAAGTTCATGCTCCACTTCAAATTCCTTGAACTCAACCACTTTTTGTTTGGGAGTTGTGTTGGCTTTTTTGAAGTGGCCAATCATAGGTTGGGTAGAATTTTTTTCTTTTTTCTCACCAAAACCTAACTGAATGGCTTTATAACCATCCTTTTCTTCGGACCTAACTTGTGTAACAACACAAGGACCAGCTTGGATCACCGTACATGCCAGAGCCTGCCCGTCAGCATTGTACAAACTGGTCATCCCGATTTTCTTACCAATTAAACCAGACATGTTTCGAAATTAAAATTAGCAGGTAATACCCTTATTCTTTAAAACGGACTGCAAAGGTAGGAAATCAAAAATTAGCATCCAATGCAGTTCTAAAATATTTCTCGCTGATTATCAGCAAAAAAGGCCAGATGAATAAACATCTGACCTCAATTTTGAAAACCCCCGCAATAACATATTAATATATGCTTCTTGTTAGTATTTCTGAGCTCAGATGTGGTTTCCGGGAACCGGACCTTCATCCAATTTATGTCTTGGCTTAACTCAATAAACCATTGTCACTATACTTTAATCTCCACATCAACACCGCTTGGCAATTCAAGCTTCATCAACGCATCAACAGTTTTAGCGCTTGTTGAGAAGATATCAACAAGGCGTTTGTAGGTACAAAGCTGAAATTGCTCTCTCGATTTCTTATTCACGTGCGGAGAACGCAGAACCGTAAATTTTTCAGTCTTAGTCGGCAAAGGAATAGGGCCACTAACAATTGCGCCTGTCGCCTTTACTGCCTTCACAATTTTCTCAGCTGACTTATCAACCAAGTTGTGGTCAAATGACCGAAGTTTGATACGAATTTTTTGATTCATCTTGCTTGTTAATTTCCGGTTCAGAAAACTTGATCAGAGTAACTCTGGCAATCCATCAGCGAAAGAACCATTTACTTCACTGATTTATATCTTATATAGATTGGTTACCGAATTACTCCGGTAACCAATTATCATTTTATGCTTTAACTAACCCTTTTGCTTTCTCGATTACCGTTTCTGCAATGTTATTAGGAACAATCTCGTAGTAAGCGAATGTCAAAGATGCGGTAGCACGGCCCGATGACATTGTACGAAGATCAGTTACATAACCGAATAGCTCAGACAAAGGCACATCACATTTGATAACTTGTGCGCCATTACGTGAATCCATTCCGCGCATAACACCACGGCGACGGTTAAGGTCACCAGTGATTGGTCCAGTGTATTCATCAGGCGTAAGCACTTCGACATGCATAATCGGCTCCATCAATTTTGAACCTGCATGACGAGCAGCTTCTTTGAAACCAATTTTTGCTGCAAGTTCAAATGACAGTGCATCTGAATCGACATCGTGGAAAGATCCGTGGAAAATACGCACTTTCATAGAATCCAAAGGATATCCTGCAAGTGCACCATTTGACATCGAAGCTTCGAATCCTTTCTGGATCGGAGCGATAAATTCACGAGGAATAGTACCACCAACAATCTGGTTAACAAACTGCAAACCGGTTTTTGGCTCTTGCCCCTCTTCGTTATCATCGCGTGGTCCGATTTCAAATACGATATCGGCAAACTTACCACGACCACCTGTTTGTTTCTTGTAAACTTCACGGTGCTCGTAATTCTTAGTCAGAATCTCTTTGTAAGCAACCTGTGGAGCTCCTTGGTTTACTTCCACTTTGAATTCACGGCGCATACGGTCGATGATAATTTCAAGGTGAAGTTCACCCATTCCTTTGATGATCGTTTGACCTGTTTCTTCGTTGCTTTCAACTTGCAACGTAGGATCTTCCTCGATCAACTTGGTAATAGCTTTTGAGAAGTTGTCGCTATCAGCAGCTTTCTTAGGTTCAATTGCGTAACCAATTACCGGCTCAGGGAACACCATTGATTCAAGAACGATTGGGTTCTTTTCATCCGATAATGTATCTCCTGTTTTAATATCCTTGAAACCTACAACTGCGCCAATATCACCTGCCTCAAGACGATCAATTTGATTCTGCTTGTTAGCGTGCATTTGGAAGATACGAGAAATACGCTCTTTGTTTCCTGAACGGTTGTTCAAAACATAAGAACCTGAATCAAGATATCCTGAGTAAGAGCGGATAAAGCAAAGACGTCCTACATAAGGGTCAGTTGCAATTTTAAACGCTAATGCGCAGAAAGGATCTGCATCCGTTGGCTGGCGAGAAATCTCATTTCCAGTGCGAGGATCAGTTCCGATGATGCTTTCGCGATCTTGTGGTGAAGGCAAGATAGCCATCACGTAATCAAGCATCGTTTGAACACCTTTATTTTTGAACGACGAACCACAAACCATAGGAACGATTTTCATGCTGATCGTTGCTGCGCGCAAAGCTGCAAGAATTTCGTCTTCTGAGATTGAATTAGGATCTTCGAAGTATTTTTCCATCAAAGTATCGTCGAATTCTGCGACAGCTTCAAGCAACTTTTCTCTCCACTCAGTTGCTTCTTCAAGCATATCCTCTGGAATCGGAACTTCTTTGAAAGTCATTCCTTTATCTTCTTCATTCCATTCGATACCGCGGAAGTTAACAAGGTCAACCACACCACGGAAAGTATCTTCTGCACCGATCGGCAATTGAAGAGGAACAGCGTAGCTGCCCAACATTTCCTTTACCTGCGCACAAACTTTCAAGAAGTCTGCACCTGAACGGTCCATCTTATTTACGAAACCAATACGAGCAACATTATAGTTATTAGCCAAGCGCCAGTTCGTCTCAGACTGAGGCTCAACACCGTCAACTGCACTGAAAAGGAATACAAGACCATCCAATACACGAAGAGAACGGTTTACTTCAACTGTGAAGTCAACGTGTCCCGGTGTATCGATAATGTTTATATGATATTTTTCTCCACGGTAATTCCAGTCAACTGTTGTAGCAGCTGATGTAATAGTGATACCACGCTCCTGCTCCTGCTCCATCCAGTCCATTGTAGCAGCACCATCATGTACTTCTCCAATTTTGTGGCTAACCCCTGCGTAATAGAGAATACGCTCCGTTGTGGTTGTTTTACCCGCATCAATGTGCGCAGCAATACCAATGTTTCTTGTTAATCTTAGATCACGTGCCATGACTGATGGTGATGTGTTATATTATTCGATGTGCAATTCAATTCGAAGAACTTGAACTTATAAGGAGACGGCAGAAGCCATTACTTTTAAAAATTCAGAGCGCAAAAGTATAAATTGTTGATTATAAAAACAATTGAGTAGAAGTAATTTTCCGAAAAAACATTTAGAAGTACAGCGCCTCACCTTACAGCCAGCTAAATATCGCGGCAATTGATAACCCAAGCTACCCATAATAAACAAAAAGCCGGATCTCGTTAAAGACCCGGCTTGATGCTATGTAATGAAACGGATTAGAACCGGAAGTGCGAGAATGCTTTGTTCGCATCTGCCATACGGTGCGTATCGTCTTTTTTCTTAACAGCAGCTCCTTCACCTTTTGCAGCAGCGATGATTTCACCAGCAAGACGGTCAACCATCGTTTTTTCTCCACGCTTACGTGAATAATTGATCAACCATTTCATGCCAAGAGATTGCTTACGCTCCGGACGAACTTCGGTTGGAACCTGGAAGGTAGCACCCCCAACGCGGCGGCTTTTAACTTCCACAGAAGGAGTAACATTGTTCAATGCTTTTTTCCAGGTTTCCAACCCGCTTTCGCTTGTTTTTTTCTCAACTAACTCCAATGCATCGTAGAAAATGGTAAAAGCAATGCTTTTTTTCCCTTCATACATCAGGTTGTTAACGAATTTGGTAACCTGAACGTCCCTGAACTTCGGATCAGGAAGGATATATCTTTTCTTAGGTTTCGACTTTCTCATTTTGTCTTAATGTTTTTACACGAGGTTTCGTTTTGCAACTTATTCACCCTGGATTACTCCCGGATTACTTCCCTTTTATCAACTTAATTATTTAATAAAAGCAGAGAGAGTTACTTTTTATTTCTTTTTACCTTTTGTTGGCGCTGCCGCAACTTGTCCTGGTTTTGGACGCTTAGCACCATATTTAGAACGACGTTGTTTACGTCCGTTAACACCAGCTGTATCCAGTGCACCACGGATAATGTGGTAACGAACACCTGGTAAATCTTTAACACGACCACCACGGATCAATACGATCGAGTGCTCTTGCAGGTTGTGGCCTTCTCCTGGGATGTAGGCATTCACCTCTTTGTTGTTGGAAAGACGAACACGTGCTACTTTACGAAGTGCTGAGTTCGGTTTTTTTGGCGTTGTAGTGTACACCCTGGTGCACACACCCCTACGCTGAGGGCAAGAATCCAAAGCCGGTGACTTTGATTTCCATGTAATGGTCTCTCTACCTTTACGGACTAATTGTGAAATAGTTGGCATTTAACAAATTGATTTTGATCAGATTACTTGTCTGATCCATTGTTATGGAAACACTTTTCCCGAAAAATCGGACTGCAAAAGTAATATTCCACAACTGATTAACAAAGTGTTACTAAATGTTTTTTCACGAAGCTTTACAAAATTGCTGGCCGATCTCAGTGATTATGAGTAAATAGAGCCTTGCTATAAAAATCTTATCCTCTTGTATCCAGAATTTTATTTCCAAACGTTCTTTATTAGTATTGTTTTTCAGAAACCCAAAGTGCGCGTCGAATCGTTAGATTTTATACTTTAAACTATGAAACTTTTGCGGAGTTTTTTTACCCTCGTAATTATATGTACCTATTTATCCGGCTGCAATTCGGCGATGCAGGCTTACAAGGATGGACAGAAGAAGTTCGCTAACGGAGAATACGACCTCGCGATCAAAGGTTTCCAGAAAGCGGCTGCCGAGAACTACGAACCGGTGCAGACTAATTATCTGATTGCTGAATCCTACCGCCTCTCCAATCGTTTCAAAGAGGCTATCCCCTATTACAAACAAGCACTTGACGGCGGTATTGCAAGTGCCGATGCGCGATTTCAATATGCTTATGCGCTAAAAACTGCTGGACAATATAACGAAGCCTCTGCCGAATTTGCAGCATTTGCCAAAGACACTGCCAGCTCACAGGCTTTACAGGAACGTGCATTGCGGGAAGTAGAGATCCTCAGGATTGCTGACAGGCTTAAAACCGAAAAAATGCCCGTTGAGGCAAAGAGTATCCCTCTTAATTCAGCCGGTTCTGAATTCTCGCCGACAATTCTAGGCAACGAATTGGTTTTTTCTTCCTCAAAGAAAGAGAAGATATACAAAAATAATGGTCAGGCGATGCTGGGCCTATACAAAGTAGCGATCACGCAGGATCCGGCTGATATTCAGGGAAACCCTGTCTTGCTTAGCCAGGACATATTCGCGGAAGATGCAAATGAAGCTTCGCCGGCATTTTCTCCCGATGGGAAAACGCTTGTTTTTGCACGTGGTAACAATGGGAAGAAGAATAGTGCCGTCGATGTAGACCTTTACATGAGCCGTAATATTGATGGGAAATGGACAGTACCCGCTATTTTACCAATAAACGATTCTCTTGCCTGGGACGGTTCGCCTGCTTTTTCGAGAGATGGAAAAACTTTGTACTTCGCCTCTAACCGGCCGGGAGGTGCGGGCGGAATTGACATTTACCGAACTAATATGGACGCGTCGGGCAGGTTCAGCAAGCCTGTAAATATGGGACGCGATATCAATACTGCCGGCGACGATATGTTTCCGTATGTTGCCGAAGGCGGGAAATTGTACTTCGCTTCCGACGGACACCCGGGACTTGGAAAACTGGACTTATTTTCAGCCACAAGAATACAGGGAGTAATTACCATTGAAAATATGGGGCTGCCGTTTAATAGTCCACAAGATGATTTCGGGCTCGTATTTTACCAGGATCTGAATAAAGGCTTTTTTGCATCCAATCGCGAAGGTGGAAAAGGGGACGATGACATTTATTATTTCAGCGGACCCGAAGAGCCGGATAGTACCACCATTGCTAAAAACAATGACCCAAATGATCCGCTTAACCCGAATAACCCAAACTATGTGAATGGAAAGCCAAAAGTAGTAAGGTATTTCCTGGGCGGTAATGTGATTGCAAACGGACAAAATGTGCCGCTGGATTCTGCAATCGTTCATATTCTGCCCGACACTTCCGATACGCAGATTGCTCAATTACCTAGTAATTCGGAAGGTAAGTTTGGAAAGCAGCCTGTTGAGGAAGGAAAATCTTATACCTTGCTTGTAGAGCGAAAAGGTTATATCAGTAAGCGGGAGCCATTTTCCATGAACGGGCGTACTATTCCTCCGATATTCCTGACAAAGGAACTAACCGATACGACATTCAATGTGACTATCAAATTGGATAAACTTGAGTTGAACAAAACATTCGTTCTTGAGAATATCTATTACGATTTGAACAAGTACAATATCAGACCAGATGCTGCCATCGAGCTTGATAAGTTGGTTCAGATATTAAAAGACAATCCTAGTATGAATATCGAGCTGAGCTCGCATACCGATGCGCGTGCTACCGATGCTTACAATATGACCTTGTCGCAAAATCGTGCGGAATCCGCGGTTACTTACCTGAATTCAAAAGGAATCGACGCCGATCGCATGGTTGCGAAAGGCTATGGAGAACGTGAATTGGTTGTTCCAAATGCAAAAACAGAGGAAGAGCATCAGCGAAACCGTCGCACCGAATTTACAATTTTGAGTTACTAGTATACAAAAACTTAGAAATCCCGCTCCGGACAAGATTGCTCCGGAGCGGGATTTTTGTTTTAAGCGTTTCTATCTTTGCACTATTCTTCTTTTAATATCATTTTAAAATATTCAGTTTATTAAATGGCTGACCGCATTGTTTATTGGTTCAGAAACGATCTTCGATTACTTGATAATGAAGCGCTACTTTCTGCCTGCAACTCCTCAGATGAAATTATTCCGGTATTTGTTTTTGATCCCAGGCAATATGAAAAAACCAGACTTGGATTCCGGCGGACCGGCGCATTGAGAGCTCAGCAGCTCATAGATTGCGTAACTGATCTCAGGGAAAATATCAGGAAAAAGGGCGGTGATCTTTTAATACGAACAGGCGAACCCGAAAAGATCGTCGCGCAATTGGCGGAAGACCACCATGCAGGATATGTATATTGTAGTAAGGAGATAGCGCCGGAGGAAACGCGCATTGAATCTTCCCTCAGCAAAAATCTGAAAACCGGAAATATAGATATTAAGCTTTTCTGGATGGATACATTGGTCCACGCAACCGAACTGCCCTTCCCTATTTCCAAGCTCCCCGGCTCTTTTGAAGCTTTCTCAAAGACAATGCAAAGTAGTCTTGACATCGAAAGTATACTTCCTGAACCTGCTCAGATCAACCTACCTGCTGATCTCGAAATGGGCCGGATGCCGACACTGGCTGAACTGGGAATTGAGATTGAAGAAGTCGGAACCGGGCAAGAGCCTGAAACTATTAAACCGATTTGCGAGGAAGAGGCTATCCGGTCACTTTCTCGATACCTGGCATCCGAAGCCGATCCGATAGACTTTCATGCATTGATCGATTCGGGGATTTCGCGCTGGCTTTCAATGGGCTGCCTCTCTCCAAAATATGTGTATAAAGCAGTTGCCGCAAAAAGCGACTCAGCTAAAAAGCAAAGTTTGACGCAGGATCTTTTGGAAAGAGACTATTTTCATTGGACGCTGCTTCGTTATGGACCGCGTATATTCAAACCCAGTGGCGTAAAGCATCATTTTGCAAAACGCTGGGACGATGATCTTGTCACATTCAGAAAATGGACAGACTCTCAAACGGACGATGCACAAGTAAATGATTTAATGCGGAAATTAAAAAGCCAGGGAAACCTGTTTTCAGCGGAGCGATGGATTGCTGCTGAATATTTAGCCAATACATTAAATATCAACTGGACCTGGGGCGCGATGTATTTTGAAAGCAACTTAAAGGACTATGAACCGTCTGTGAGCTGGAGCAAGTGGAACAAAGTTGCGGGTGTGGGCCAGGATTGATATTTGATTCGCTGGCCTGATTATTTGGAAACCCATTATCAGGCCTATTATCTGCCAATGTGGAGCAAAAACCGGTTATGTAGTATTTGCTGCTTATTTTGTTAGCTTTGGCCAACTTTGAACTTTCATTAACATTAACCGAATACTAAAATGTCAAAAGGACTAATTGGAGTTATCGTCGTGGTTCTGATTCTCGGATTCGTCGGCTGTGGAAAATATAACGGGCTTGTGGGTAAAGACGAAGTAGTGAAAGAATCCTGGGCGAAAGTAGAGAGCCAGTACCAGCGTCGCGCGGACCTGATCCCCAATCTGGTCAGCACTGTAAAAGGAGCGGCGGAATTTGAAAAAAGTACACTGACTGCCGTAATCGAGGCACGTAGCAAAGCAACTCAAACCACTATTAATGCAGATCAGTTGACACCTGAGAATATTTCCAAATTTCAGGCTGCACAGGATCAGTTGAGCGGATCACTTTCCAGATTACTTGTTTCGGTTGAGCAATACCCTCAGCTGAAAGCAAATCAGAACTTTCTTGAATTGCAAGCGCAGCTGGAAGGAACGGAAAACCGGATTGGTGTAGCAAGAAATGATTTCAATACGGTCGTGAAAGACTATAACCAGGAAGTACGGACATTCCCTACTAACCTTTTTGCCGGCGTATTTGGCTTTGCTCAAAAAGGCTATTTCACAGCGACCGCCGGGTCTGAGAAAGCGCCTTCGGTACAATTCTAATAAGATTACAGGGTGTTTTCGGAAAGATATATTCTTTGAAAACACCCTGTTTTTGTTTGTACTCCACCGACCTAACAGCCTGCCCATGGAAGCCGAACCCCTTTTTTTTACAGAAGAACAGCAACAGCTTATCATTCAGTCGATTCAGAAAGCTGAAAAACAGACTTCGGGTGAAGTGAAGGTTCATATTGAAAAGAAATGTCCTTCGCCGGATGTAATGGAGAGAGCGAAAGAGGTTTTCTTTAAACTCAACCTGCATCAGACAGCGCAGCGCAACGGCGTCTTATTTTACCTGGCTTACGAAGACCGCAAGTTTGCAGTTTTAGGAGATAAAGGAATTGACGAAAAAGTCGGTGCCGACTTTTGGCAAACGACAAAAGATCACCTGAGAAGTCACTTCTCGAAGGGAGAATACCTGGAAGGCTTATGCAGAGGTATTGACGAGGCCGGACTTCAGCTGAAATCACACTTCCCCTACCATTCCGACGACATCAACGAACTTCCGGACGATATATCGTTTGGACATTGAGCTCATGAAGAAAATCCTATTAATACCCATTATGCTGATCATTTCAATATGCAGCATCTGGGCACAAGATATTCCTGCCAAACCAAACCCGCCCAAACTCGTCAACGATTTCGCGAGCCAGTTGAGCGCAGATCAGAAAGCGCGTCTTGAACAAAAGCTGGTAGCGTATAACGATTCCACTTCTTCTCAGATCGTGATTGTAATCGTCCCTACGACAGGCGACTACCCTATTGCCGACTATGCGATCAAGCTTGGCCGCGAATGGGGCGTAGGGCAAAAAGGCAAGAATAACGGGATCGTACTACTCTGGGCACCCACCGACCGGAAGATATTCATAAGTACCGGCTACGGCCTCGAAGGCGCAATACCCGACGCAATCGCAAAGCGGATTATTTCACAGGTAATCACGCCGCGCTTCAAACAAAACCAGTTTTACGAAGGTTTGGATGAAGGTGTGGATACGATTTTCAAATATGCGACCGGTGAGTACAAAGCCGACAAGCAGCAAAGCAGCGACGAGCAATCCTTCTCTCCGATCCTGATCCTGGTAATCATTTTCATCGTGATTATGATCGTTATGTTCCGGAATAAAAACAACCGCGGAGGCAGAGGCGGTGGAGGTATCGGCGGAATGGGTATCCCTCCACTCTTCTTTCCTTACACGACGCATTCAGGCAGCGGAAGCTCTTCTGGTAACTGGGGTGGAGGCTTCGGTGGCGGAAGTGGCGGCGGCTTCGGAGGTTTTGGAGGAGGTAGCTTCGGAGGCGGCGGCGCTGGCGGCGACTACTAGGCTATTTACGTATAGTGATGGCATGGTTTTTGAATATATCTCATAAAATATATCAATTAACCTAAACAACTACTCATGGAACGTAAAAGTAACACCGGTATGCTCGTCGGATTAATCCTGATGACAATCCTGGCTGCTGTATTTGGCTACCTCTATTATAATGAAAGAACGCTCTCCACCCAGCAATCTTCCGACCTGCAGGCGCGGGTAAATGAACTGGCTACCTCAGAAATTAAGCTCGACTCTATTTCCAAACAACTCGATGCCCGCATTCAGGAAGTACAGGGACTGGGTGGCGATATTGAAGAACTGCAAAAAGTAAAAGCCTCACTTGAAAACGACCGTATCGCACTCCGTAAAGGAACTGCCAATATGGGCCGCAAGATCAAGGAATATGAGACATTCCTGAATAAAAAGGATGAAGAAATCGCCCAGCTCCGCGAAGAAAACCAGCAACTGATCAGCCAGAACGAAACGCTGGTACAGGAGAAAACGCAGCTTGAAACTGTAAAACAAGCTGTTAGCGACTCCCTCTCGACGGTTTCGGCTAAAAATACCGAGCTCGAATCCAAGGTTACGATGGCGGCTGCATTGCGCGCCAGAAACGTGAAAGTGTATGCAGTATCTTCCAAAGGCAAAATTCGGGAAGGTGAAAATGTGAAAGCGAAACGGATCGATAAAGTGCGGGTAGATTTTATGTTGGAAAAAAATCCTCTAACCCAAAACGACAACAAAACAATTTATCTGCGGATCATCGACCCAAGTGGTGCCACTATTTCTGATACCAAAACAGGCTCAGGGGTATTTGAGTACAATGGACAGGAACAAGGTTACACGGTAAGTAAGGATGTATTATATTCCAATAACAACCAGGATGTAAGTATCCTTTACGACCGGGACGCACCGTTTCCGTCAGGAAAATATACAATTGAACTGTATTCCGAAGGTTTTTCAGTAGGAGAAGGTTCTTTTTCAGTAAAATAATTTAGTAAACCACAGTGTTTGTTCGCGGCAGCTGGATTCATTCCGGTTGCCGCTTTTTTATGCGTTTCTATATTTATCCATAATTCCTATCTTGCACCGAAAAATCAATCGGCAATAACCCAAAAAGCCAAATAAAAAGTCCCCCCGTATGTCAGCAACAATTTCCCAGAAACACCCCAGAGGCCTGTATGTATTATTTTTTGCAGAAATGTGGGAGCGGTTTAGTTACTATGGTATGCGCGCTATCCTCCTGCTTTTTTTACTTGATAATGTAAGAGGAGGAATGGGAATGAGTGCAGCCGAGGCAACTGCGGTCTACGGTCTCTATACAGCTTCGGTGTACCTGCTCACGCTCCCCGGCGGCTGGCTGGCAGATAATATTCTGGGGCAAAAAAAAGCAATCTGGTACGGTGGGATCATCATTATGCTCGGTCACATTATCCTGGCGATTCCGGCGGGATCGGTAATATTCTTTCTTGGACTAACCACCGTCGCGGTCGGTACCGGACTTCTTAAACCTAATATCAGCTCCATCGTGGGCGAACTTTATCCGGAAGGCGGGGCACGTCGCGATGCGGCATTTTCCATTTTCTATATGGGTATTAACCTGGGTTCATTCCTCGGCATTGCGATCGTGGGTTATCTGGGTGAAAAAGTGAACTGGCATATGGGCTTTGGTGCTGCGGCGATCGGGATGCTATTGGGCCTGATCGTTTTCCGCATCGGCAGCGCTACCTATCTGAAGGGGCTTGGTGACGTACCGCCTGCTAAGGAAGTGAGCGAGGTAAATGCGGGTTCACAATCGGGCAGCAACAAAATGATCGGTTACGGATTAATCGCATTGCTGGTCGTATTCCTGATCGTACTGCAAACATCAGGTACGATCGATATGACCACAGCTCAGGGTCTTGCGCAGGGTGCAGGTGTGATTATCGTATCCATTTCTGCCGCCTACTTTCTCTTTATTCTTGTCGCCGGCGGGCTTACACGTGTGGAGAAATACCGTGTGGGCGTACTGATCATCTTATTTCTTGCGATTGCCTTATTCTGGGCAGGTTATGAGCAGGCGGGTACTTCGTTACAGATTTTCGCAGAACGTCATACGGACCGTATCATAGGTGGCTGGGAAGTTCCATCAAGCTGGTTCCAAAACTTTCAGCCCACATTCGTACTTATTTTCGCCCCAGTATTAGCGAGCCTCTGGATTTCACTATCATCCAGAAACCGCAATCCATCTATTCCGGTCAAATTTGCGATGGGGTTGATCCTTCTCGGTCTTAGCTTTTTCGTGATGGTTGCTGCTTCCAAAATCGCTGTGACGGGAGACCTCGCATCACCACTTTTCCTCACTTTCACTTACTTTCTGCACACAATCGGAGAGCTTTGCGTGAGCCCGGTTGGATTAAGTTCCTATACCAAACTGGCCCCAAAACGTTACGTAAGCCAGTTAATGGGGATCTGGTTTGTGGGCGCTTCGCTAGGTAACCTGATCGCCGGTATCTTTGCAGGTGGCTTTGATGAAAAAAATATCCTTCAAATGCCCGCACTGTTCAATCAGGTAGCGATTATAACTACCATTTTTGGACTGGTACTACTCGTATTCTGGAAGCCGATCAAAGGCTGGATGGGCGGTATTTCTTAATGTCATTTCAATACTTCAAAACAAATACATCACATGAAATCAGCCGTGTTCCGTGTTGCAATACTGGCCCTGGTGGTCAGCCTGGCGGGTTGCAAGAAAGAAAAGGAAGAAACCGACACCACAAAAGTGCCGGGATTCGATATCAGCTCGCTCGATTCAACAGCAAAAGCCTGTGAAGATTTCGACAGCTACGCAAATGGAGGCTGGAAAAAGAACAATCCGATCCCAGGCACCGAAAGCCGCTGGGGCGCATTCAATGTGCTTGATAAAGAGAATAAAGAAGTTCGGCTGAAAAGCATCATCGCAGAGATCGCCGCATTGAAAGACCGCAAAAAAGGAACGGAAGAACAGCAGATCGCGGATTATTACCAGTCGTTTCTGGATACGGCTACCATTGAAAAACGCGGCCTGGCCCCATTAAAGCCCTATCTTGATAAAATCAATGCAGTAAGTTCCCTGAAAGAACTGGCAGCACTGGCGGGTGAACTGCAAAAAATCGGTGTCACTGGTACATTCGGTTTTGGTGTAGAAGGTGATTTGAAAAACAGCAAGATCAATGTGCTTTACCAGGGTCAGGGCGGATTGAGCCTGGGAGAAAAAAGCTATTACGAGCGCACAGATTCCAGCACGGTTAATGTAAGGAAAGAATTTGTTTCACACGTGGACAAGATGTTTTCACTGGCTGCATTCACCGACGCTGCGCCTGGAAAAACTATCCTCGATTTTGAAACCAAACTGGCTAAACACCAACTCAGCAATGTCGAGCTGCGTGATCCAAATAAAACTTACAACAAAATGAGTTTTGAGGATTTCGGAAAACTACTGCCGGATTTCGATACCAAAACTTTTGCAGACAAGCAGGATATCAAGACCGACACTTTGATCGTCCAGAACAAAGCGTATCTGCAAAACCTGAATGCATTGCTGAAAGCTACGCCACTTGCTACCTTGAAGCTTTATACAAAATGGCAGCTGCTCTCACGTTTTGCGGGCTACCTTCCGAAAAGCTTCGATCAGGAAGATTTTCGCTTTTTCAGCACAGTAATGAGAGGAACAAAACAGCAAAGAGCACGTACAGAACGCGCGATCCGCTCAACCGACGGACTGCTTGGAATGCCGCTTGGTAAACTTTTCTCGAAAAAATACTTTCCGGAAGAAGACAAGAAAAAAGTAGCTGAAATGATCGAGAACGTACGAACTGTGTACGGCGAGCGCATTGATAAACTTACCTGGATGGGCGACTCCACCAAAGCAAAAGCGCACAAGAAGCTGAAAGCATTTACCTACAAAATCGGGTATCCTGATAAATGGAAGGACTATTCCAGCATTGAGATTGCACCTGATAAGCTATTTGAAAACGTAATTTCTGCTTCCCTTTACGGACATAAAGAAGCTGTTGAGAAGATTGGTAAAGAAGTGGATAAGAAAGAATGGGGAATGACGCCGCAGACGGTGAATGCGTATTACAACCCGCTGAACAATGAAGTGGTTTTCCCGGCAGGTATATTGCAGCCGCCATTTTACAACCGCAATGCAGACGATGCGATCAATTACGGCGGCATCATCGCAGTGATCGGCCACGAATTTACACACGGTTTCGATGATCAGGGTTCACAATTTGACGATGAGGGTAACTTGAAAAACTGGTGGACAGCTTCGGATCGGGCGAACTTTGATAAGCTAACCAAAAAGTACATCGAATATTTCAACGGCATCGAAGCATTGCCGGGCTTCAATATCAATGGTGCCTTGACTATCGGTGAGAATGTGGCGGATCTGGGTGGACTGACATTGGCCTATTATGCGCTGCAAAAGTCGCTGGAAGGTAAAAAAGAGCCTGCTCCTATTGACGGTTTCAACTGGAAACAACGCTTCTTCCTGGGCTGGGCACAGGTTTGGCACATGAACACGACCAACGAAGCATTAAGAAACCAGATTCAAACTGACCCGCACGCGCCTGCAAAAGACAGGATCAACGGGCCGCTTCCTCATTTGAAGGAATTCCAGGCTGCATTCGGCTGTACGCCGGGTACTAAAATGGCCCTCGCCGATTCAGCGAAAATCATGATCTGGTGATGGTTTTTAGAGTTTATGAGTCTAGAGTCTATGAGTTTATAAGTCTGGAGTTCATAAGTCTGACTTACTCATAAACTCTGAACTCATAAACTCTAAAACTCATAAACTCTAAAACTCATTTTCCTGCAAGATATTTGTTCCGATAAGCGCTTGGACTACAACCCTTAGCCTGCCTAAATTGGCGGGCTATATTTTTGCTGTCGTTCAGACCCATATCCAATGCAATCTCGAACACCGACATATCCGTATCCAGCAACTTCTGGGTGAATTTTTCAATGCGCAGATTGAAGATATATTTATAAATAGGGTAGCCGGTTATTTCAAGAAAACGCTTTTCCAGGGCCCGGCGAGACAGAGGTACCTGCTTCACTACCTCATCCACGTGCAGGTTTTTCTCGATATTCTGGTGAATGTATTTGAGGGACGAAGCAATGTGATCATCATTGGTAGCATAAATATCTGTCGAGTGCCGGGTGATTACCTGCATGGGTTTTACTATGATGTCGTAATACGCTCCGGTACCGTGTTTGATCATGTGATCGAGCAGCTTTGCGGCATCGTATCCCCCTTTTTCCACATCGAGCGCAATACTGGATAGCGGCGGATCAGATAAGTCGCAGATCATCTCATCGTTATCAACACCCAATACTGCCACTTCTTCGGGAATGCGGATCCCTACGTGCCGGCAAGCTTCGGTAATATGCTGGCCCTGGTTATCGTCACAGCTCATCAGTCCGATCGGCTTGGGAAGGCCTTTCAGCCAGCGGCTCAGCGAGCTGGGTTTATAGTACCAAAGCTCAGTAGACCTGGCTTTTTTATGCTCAAAATAATGCACCTGATGCCCTTTCGACTTTAATCTTTCTTCAAAACCCTCCGCTCGTTCGCGCGACCAGACAATATCATTGAAGCCATAAAAAGCGAAATTTGTAAAGCCCTTTTTCAAAAAGTAATCGGCCCCAAGCTTTCCTGCTTCATGGTAGTCGCCCGTGATATTGGGTATTTCAGTAAACCGCTCTTTAAAATCCTGCGCGATCACAGGAATCCCTGCTTTCAGTATTTTGTCAATTTCCTTATTATAAAGCTGACCTATAATACCGTCTGCGCCCCATTCAAGCGCCCATTGCAAAATTCCGTCGATCCCGACCGTTTCACGGTGGAAAAGCGGCATTCTGCAAAATATCCACGGTCCGAACTCTTTTGAATAGGCGTTAATACCCTTCATCAGCGTCTTGCTATATTCTTCGGCAAAATCGAGGAGCAGGATAATTTTGTACATACGGGGCGGTGATGACCGTTTTTTATGACAATTTAAACAGTTCTTTCACGCTGGTAACTGTCTCATTGTTGACAAGAGGTTTTGCCCAGATTGATATACTAAAAATGTAGCCTAGGGGGATCAACAAAAACACCATCGCCAGCCGCAGCCCCACCAGTTCACCCAGCCCGCCCACGATCAGCGGCACTACTGCGCCCCCTGAAATCCCCGCACATAGAATCCCGGAAAACGTACCGTGATGCTTGGGCACCGAATTCAATGCGAGCGAGAAAATAACGGAATACATCACAGAGGCGAAAAAGCCGGCCAGCGGGAAACCCAGCAATGCAAGTTCCTTTGACCCGAACAATGCAGTAAGCAATGCCACGATAGCGCCACAAGTGAAAAACGCAAGTACTTTCCGGCTGTCCATCAATTTAAGAAGGGCTAATCCCAGAAAGCAGCCGATCGTGAGCAAGCCCCAGAAATAGGAAATGACGCTGGCCCCCGTGGTGGCGGGATCTACACCGTGATAAGTTTGCAAAAACTGCGAGATCCAGTTCGCTATCCCCTGCTCGGTACCAACGTAGGCGAATATCCCCAGGAAGAAAAGCCAGACAGTGCGGTTACGAGAAAGTTCTCCAAATGAGTTCCCTACATCCATACGTTCATCTTCTCTGAGCTCCACTTTGGGAAATCGAACCAGAGCAATAACTAAAACCATCAAAAGCGCAATCACCGCAAATACCCAATAGAGCGAAACCCATTTCAGATTTTCAGGAACGAGGCTATTTAATGTTTCGATCAAAAATCCAGACGATCCCGAGTGTACGTTTACCACTAAATAAGAATATAAAAGCGGGCTCAAAAAGGAGGCTGCACCGAAAAATAACTGCGCCAATACCGAGAAAAAAGCAAATTTCTCTTCCCCGCCCGCAACCCGAAGTAATGGATTGATCACCACCTGCAGCATCGCCATGCCAATTCCGATAAGGAAAAGCGAAAGCAATGCAATTGAGAATCCGGGTACCAAAGCAAAAAGCTGTGCACCCAGAAATGCAAGTACGAAAGCAGCGATCAGAATGCGTTTTTCACCATATTTTTCCACCATTAACCCCGCTGGAATGGACATTACGCCATAAGCGACAAAGAATGCAAAGGGCAAAAATCCGGCGAGGCCGAGGCTGAGGTCGAAACTCTTGACAATATCAGGAATAATAGGACCCAGGATATTGGTAAGGAACGAAATGACAAAAAAAATGAGCAGGATCAGTACGACGATAAAACTGTTTCTTTGCATGGGAGGATTTACGTGGTTTTGTGCAGAGAAGCCGCACTGTTTCAGATACTACCTTGCCACTGCCACCGCAGTGCGGCTCGATTTCCCGGCGACGTCAAAACTTTTAAGCTTGACCGTACCCGAAACTTTTGCCGGCGCTTCGTAAAGAGGCGACTTGGCAGTAGGTTCCGAACCGTCGGTCGTGTACCGGATCATCAGCCCCGGGAGCTCCACGTTGGCCTTCAGCAGGCCGTTTTCAACGATGGCGCCGGGCATCGGGACGCGATAATTATAGCCGCCATTGATATAGCTCCATTTCGGTAATGCTTTTTGCGCGATAGTATTGGCAAACACATTCCAGCCTTCCAGCATCATTTTCTTTCTTGCCGCATCATCGTCCACGAATTCCCACTTCCGCTCGGCAGCCCACGCACTTTCCGAAAAGCCCAGGAGTTTCGGCAGTATCTGAAATTCCATCACATCGCGGCCTTTCACCGTTTCACACCAAAGCTGTGCTTCTATGCCCAATACATTTTTTCTCGCAGCCGGTTTCAATGCTTCCTTTCCGACAAATTCCTCCTTCATTGGTTTGCCCATCGCATTCACCTCCGTCGTCTTGAACATATTGAAAGGCGCAAACGCCCAGTTGTCCCAGGTATCCACAAACCCTCCCCAATACAAACCCGGATCTTTCGGATCGTTGCTGTACGACATGTCAAAATAGAAGTTGGTTACATTGCAAAGTACCACCTGATATCCCGCATTCGCCATACGATTACCCAGATCAACATCATACACATTATTCCAGATATAAGGTACAACCGGGCGACCTACGAATTCAGGATTTGCGAGATATGCACCCTGCGCAGTTTTGGTCAATGCTACCTCTTCCCAACCGTGTACTTTCAGGTTTCGCTTTTCTAATCTTGGCAGTAGTTGCCGGAAGAAATAGGTTTGCAAATTGCGGTATTCCTTTATCTCAGGATGCTCCTGCATCAGCTTGGCCACATTCGGGGACTTGGTCCAGACACCCTCGGCCACCTCGTCACCACCGGTGTGGAAGATATCCATTGTCAAACCCGCCTGCTTGTACATTTTCGCAAATTCGTCCACCACTTTTTCGTAAAAATGATAAGTCGACTCACGTGAAATATCCACTACATTGTTCTTGTAAGCCTGCGCCGACAGGTAAACTGATTTGTCAGCCGGATCAATGAGGCGATATTCATTTGCTTCTTTTTCCTTGCCTTCCTTCATCAAACGCTCGTACCTGGCTTCCATTGATTTTATAGCCGCCATTGCGTGTCCCGGGAAATTAACTTCCGGAATCACCTTGATGTGACGCTCTTTGGCATATTTGAGTATTTCCACAAAATCGGCTTTGGTATAAAAGCCGCTGCCAAACTTGTCTTTATCATACGCTTTTGGTCCCGATCCGTACGCGGGATGAATCGCAGGAGCGTTCATGCCGGAAGTATGCTGCCGCTGGGCACCTACCTCGGTCAGCTCAGGAAGTCCGTCAATTTCCACGCGCCAGCCTTCGTCTTCGGCTGTGTAAAAAAGGAAGTGGTTAACCTTATAAGAAGCGAGCAGGTCGAGCACGCGCTTCACCGTTTCTTTGGTTTGAAAATTACGGCCCACATCCAGATGCATACTTCTGAAATGGAAGCGCGGCGCATCTTCAATCTGAACATATCCCAATACAACGGAAGGCTGCACTTTCTGATAAGACTCCACCGGCGCCAGCTGCAGCAAGCTTTGCACTGCATAAAATACCCCGGCCGGGTCGCTGCCTGTAATCGTCACCCCAGCTGCATCGACACCAAGTTTATACGCTTCTTTTGAAATACCATTCACATTAACTGCACCCGTTTTCAATACGATCACAGGAGCGGATGCACTGGTGTTTTTCGGCAAACCAGCCTGAATAGGCAAATCGGTTCCGGTAAGTGCTTTTAGTTTTCCAATTAGAAATTTAGCCTCATTTTCCAGTCCATCCTGGTAAAATACCTGCGTTTCGCCGCTCAACGTCAATGTGCCGGCAGAAGAAGTGACCTTCACCGGACTAGGGATCACTTTCAGAAGCTGATCTGCGCCTAGCGTTGTAAACGCGAGATTGTGTTCGTACCTCGTCGCAGCAGTCGGCACTGGCAATAGGTCCCTTTTTCCTCTCAGAATCTGTTCTTTCTCGGTAAAAGGCTCGATCGTATAATCAGCCACCTGGACAATATCTTTTTCCTTTCCTTCATTATCGTAAAAAACAAAATACAGTCCCAGCGGCGCGTCGGTTTCCTTGATCACACCCTCCGTACCTATATAGGTTACCGTCACAGAGTCACCGGAGCTTAGCTTGAAATCCTTACCAGCCACCATCCGGTACCAATCGCCATTAATGTGCTCAACAGTAGCAGGCTGTGGGGTTTTGTTAGATTGAATAGGGCGCGGCGACATATTGAAAAACAGCTTCCAGTTTGTCGCGTCCAATGTAATGTCACTACCATTTCTAATCGTGAACTTCGCCTCAAAACTTCCGTCAGGCTCTATAAAATTGCTAACCAGCTTCCAGGAAACGCCGATTTTCTCAGCCTGTTCCTTGCTGATTTCGCCCGACTTACCGCAGCTCGCCAGCAGCACTACGATCATTACAAAAAGCTGATATTGGAATATTTTCTTCATAGGTTTTAAACGCGGATTTGTTTTGATGTCAGTGAAACGTAGTCGGTAATTGGGGTGACGGATTGCGTGATTATAATACTTAATATCCGGCAAAATATACTAGTCCGGGCGATTTACCAGCAACGGAAATCATTTTATTGAAACCGGGATAGCCTTTCCCTCAGCGAACTGTGTAATATCCTTTAAAATGTCATTTGATGAATAATCAAACGGGTACTTCTTCCAGGCTACTCTCACTGGATACATTGCGCGGGTTTACGATCGCCGCTATGATCATGGTCAACTTCCCAGGCAGCGAAACGCACAAATTCCCGACCCTCAGCCACACAAAATGGAATGGGTTAACCTTCACTGACCTCATTGCACCCCTATTTCTATTTATAGTAGGCGTTTCGATTGCATTGGCTTATTCGAAAAAACGCCTGGAAAACGGTTCCAAAACAGAACTATATAAAAAGATCATTCTCCGTTCTATCAAGATATTCGCTGTGGGAATGTTCCTGAATATGCTCCCGGATTTCGATTTGTCTGACTTGAGGTACACCGGCACGCTGCACCGGATCGCGATCGTTTTTCTGGTATGCGCGATCCTTTTTTTAAATACAAATGCAAAACAGCAGGCTATTCTCGGCGCGCTGATCCTGATCGGATACTGGCTGGCTATGACGCTCATTCCAACTCCCGGCTTCGGAAAAGTAATGCTGGAACCCGGCAAAAACCTTGCTGCCTGGGTCGATCAGCAATATCTGCCCGGCAAAATGTGGCAGGGCAACTGGGATCCCGAAGGTATTCTCAGCACATTCCCCTCCATTGTATCCGGCATTTCAGGAATGCTGGCTGGCCGGCTGTTATTAGGGAATATTACTCCGAACGAAAAAAGTAATCACCTAATGTCGGCAGGCTTGCTAAGTGCGGCTGCGGGCTATTTCTGGGGATTGATTTTTCCTGTGAATGAAAACCTCTGGACCAGCTCATTCGTATTGGTTACCTCCGGTTTTGCCTCTATGCTGCTGGGCGCATTGTATTTTAGGATTGATATTAAAAACAAAAAAGCGGCCATTGCGCCTGGCCTGATCTTCGGTGCCAATGCAATTGCCGCCTATGTACTTGCCGATATACTGGCGCTGCTGTTCTACCAGTTTCCTGTCGCCGGCCAGACTTTGAATGCGATTTCGGTCAATATGTTAACTGGTGCAGGATTCGGATCCAACTTTGCGAGCATGCTGTATGCAGTATTTTTTGTCTGCGTTAATTTTATCCCCGCGTACCTTCTTTATCGCAAACGAATTTTTATTAAACTTTGAAAACGTGCGCTACTTCTTTCCTTGCCACATCATCAACCCCTCAATAACCGCCACCAACTGTTCCACAGGCATATTAGGGGTCAAATAAGCGTGCGGCCCCATCGGATCGTCCTGCCACTTATTGTTTCCGCCTTCAATTGTAATTCTTCCCCTTTTCAATCCAAAATAAGGCTGAACCCCGCGCGCGGCTACTAACACAGCTGTCTGGTCCCAGCTCATGCGGCCGGCCTCGTCCTCCTTATTCATAGGCATTGCCATCGCGTAAACTTCTTTCACCGGACTATTAAGCTGGTCATTTGCAACAAGCCTCAGCCCTGTTTTCACTTTTTCACCGATCTCAAACCCACTGAACAATATCTCAGTCGGCCACTCGGTGAACACTTTGGCGGAGGATACCGAATCCGCGTATACATTATATTCTCTGCCCTCCGGAAATTTACCCGCCATTGAAACCAGCTGCTTTACCTTTTTTCTCACCAATGCAGGCCCGTCGAGCGGAGATATCTTATCAGGTTTTGAGTCCAGGAGATCGGCGAGATTCGTCAGAAAACCGATCGTTACAATTGTCACGCTCTGGTCGGCTTCTTTGGCCAGGATTTTGCGATAAGTTCCCACTGCATCGGGCGCGTCGGAAGTTTTGGTAATAGCAGGTTTATATTTCTCAACCAGCATTTCAGGCCATTTCTGCTGAGCCCCGAAATCTGCGCCTTGACCTTTTGGCGCGCCTGTCGGCAGTTCCGGGCGGCCAAAATAGGTATTGAGGATACTGATAACCGGCACTACCAGCTCATTTTTATTGGAAGCAATTACTGCGATCGGTCTCAGTTCCCCTCTGTCGGCAAGCGCGTGCATAACAGCCATCGCGCCCACATCATCATAATCAGGACCAATATCGGTATCGAGGATCACCGCATTACCGGCTCTGCCCCTGTTTTGTGCGTAGAGATCGGGAATCATTAACAGCAAAAAGAAAAATAGAATTTTGTTCATGATAGTTGAATGCAGATTTCAGTCGTAACACCAAATGTACGTTCGTTTGATCCCGCGGTTTGATTCATTTAGACGTAGCCTTTTAAAAAAGTAACGGATACCTCCGGGAATAAAGAAACTTTATTTTTTCAGTAGCTTAAATACCTGCTTACTATCCCCATTTACGACTTCCAGCACATATAACCCCTCCGGAATCGCGTCGGAGGACAAATCTATTTTTCCCTTCTGAAACAAGCCGGTCGCCTTCACATTCGATTGCCGAACCAGTTTGCCATTGAGATCATAAACGTTCAGCACGATCAACTGGCCCGCTTCGGCCTGATAGCTGACATTAAATATGCCCGTTGACGGATTAGGAAAAGTTGTCCATTCCATTTTTTCATCAAATACTACGGGCCTCACGCGGGAATAAGCGAAAGTACTGTCGGTATCTACCATTTTCAGGCGGTAATAGCGCGCGCCCGCTTTAATAGGATCCTGATCCAGAAATGCATATTTGCGGCCAGAAACCAGCCGGCCAGCACCCGACACTTCCCCGATCTTTTCAAAAACACCGGTCCGATAAGCCACATCGCCGATTGCCAGCTCAATATCAAAACGTTCAAAATTCTCCTCCGCCGCAGTTTCCCATTCCAATATCACATCATTACCACCTTCAATACCCGACTTTTTACGCGCATCAAATCGGATCAGATCCACCGGCAATGCAGACGAATTTCCAATAAAGGTTTTCGACAGCCAGAATTCGGAAAATGCTTTCATTTTCATCTCCACATAATAACCCTTATCATAAGGAACGATCGCCAGCTCCCAGGAAGGATGAAACGACCAGCCGCCTTCAGTACTGTTAGCCAGGTTCCCATCTTCTTTCGCTTTATCGGGTCCCCTGAACTTCGAGATTCCCAGCTCATACGCATTGGCAGGTTTTCCACAGGAGTTACAGCCGGTTGCCGCAATCAGCGATTCTATTTCCGTTTCCAGAAAATACAGTCGCACAGCCACAGAGTCAGAAAGACTAGTATTGGCTGGTTTAATTGTAAAATTTCGGTTGAGGTAGTATTGCAAGTTGCCGTTTCTGACCGCGCCGGAATGGATAAAAGTCTGCACTTCGGTATTGCCCAGATCTTGTCCGTTCGCGTTCAGAGAGGCAACCAGTTTTCCGTTTTGGGTAAAATGAATCCAGTCATTTCCTGCCGTCAAATTCTTTGAGACCGGCGATGCCATTGTGGCTTCATCATAAATGTTGCCTGCTTTGTCGAAAATATGAATATCATCGAGCGCAATACCTTCCCGGTGCGTGAATCCGTCCGAAATCATCACAAACCTGATTTTAAGATCTTCGAAACCGGTCGGCAATGGGATGGAGGCCACGTGCCAGCGGATATAGTCCTGAATGCTCCAAGCGCCTTTTCCAGAGTAGCTTTTATTGTACCAGTTCGTGCCTTCGCCCTGTCCGCCCAGCCGCGTCCAAGCGCCTCCGTTTCCTGAATATTCCAGATATACATAATCGCAGGGGTTCGGATCGCACACTTCAAAATCCAGGATAACACTGAAACTGAGCATAGGCGCCGCAAGTCCCGCAACCTGGAAACAGGGCGAGTACAGATACGATTCTTCCTTGTCATTGTGGCCGCCTGCCAGGTTAGTTTTCCAGATCTTGCTGCCGCTCGCAGCTTTACTCACCACCGCCGAAATCGGTGTTCCGTGTTCCCACGAACTATTAATTCCTTTCGCGCTCCAATATCCGTCGCCTGCTTCAAATTTTTCTAGATAAGGGAAAGAAGTGATCAGCGGCGCATTGTAAAATGACAATACGGTCGTATCGTTTTCCTGGTAACTGTCCGTTTGGAATGCCGACCAAACCTTCACAATCTGACTTCCCAGCGCAGACAAGTCGGCTTTTTCAGCAAATGTGAAGTCAATGGTTGAACGCCTGGCAATGGCGGGGACTATATCTGATTTAGTCACTCCATTATTTAACTGATAAAAAACAGGCACATTCACTAAATTCTTCGCTGAACTGTTCCGCAGTTTGACCGTGATCTGTTCTGCATTTCCCAGCCCGCAGCTTTCCGCAACAGGTGCTACCATAGCAAGCACCTGAATATCGTCCTCGACCGTATATATTTCAATATCGTCAAAAGAATAACCCGCGCCACTGACATAATCTGCCGTAATTGATTTCCCCCATTGCCCGAACCTGACCTGAAAGCTGGACGATAAATTCTTACCATTTGCCGCGAGCAGGTTACTTACCTCTATTCCCGGTGAAGTTTTGTAGCCATCCTGCGCCAGTTTCTGGTTTGCAAACAGGTCATAAGCTTCAATCCAGGTGTCGGTATCGTTGCCGCGAATCCAGACTTTGTTATTAGGATTGACTTTCTGTCCATGATTTTTATAGCTAAAATTCAATCTTACATCCTGATCTTCAATATCATATCCCGATAAATTGAATGTACCATCGAGGTAATTCGTATTTCCTGCTGCATAATACTTGCTCGCATCGAGCGTCAGTGCGCGCTGACCAGAATGCGCAAATCCCGAATTCACAAAAGTCCTGATCCGGCCTGCATCGGTATTCGAAGAGAAATCATACCTCCCGTCGCCTGCCAAACCAGCCTGATTCGCCACGATCGTCTGCACCGGAAGGTTTTCCATATTGTCTAAAAAAGGCAAAACGAGCGGCTCGTTGGGAAGTTGCCGGAATGTTTTGATCAAAGTATCATTCGCCGAAACCTGGTCGGCCGCGCTATGGATATATACCCTGAACGTGTAATCACCAGCTGCCGAAAGGTCTGCTCCTGCTGAGAAAGTATGGTCGTAGGTTTTTCCTTTTTCGATAAATGGCGTGATCGTTTCGAGCGGGATCTGTGTTCCGTTCAGTTCGTAGCCTACTTCAAATGGTGCATTGGAATCGACATCGTCCAGATTTTTGATCCTGATCTTTACAAAAAGCTGATTACTTAGTTGCGAAGACGTATTGTGCCTGCCCGAACCGGTCGGAGTGAGAATGGATTCAATTTTAAGGTCATTATCTGAAATAGCGCCCGCACAACTGCCCGAATCGGGTCTGCGCGAAATAGCTACTGCGCGCCTGCCTGCATGCCCGTTCATCCGCGCGCGTACCGTTACCACATGCGTAGAATCTTTGATCATCCCGCTGAATGTATAATTGGTGGCAGTGGTAGTAGCGGCCGAAACCATTTCACTGCCTTTCAGGATCATCACCTCGTAGTCTGTCGCGCCCGTTACAGCTGTCCAGCCGAGGGCGATATATCCCTCGCATTGCAGATTGGCGAGCGTCACAGTTGGGATTCCCAATATCGTAAATGCCTCACTCACACTCTCAGCGCCGGTACTGTTCTGGATCACCCGCACTTTGGCCTGATCTGTGCGGGTACCTGCGGGGATTGTCCACAGCAATTGCCGGGTCGGCGCCGCAAGGTTGTTACCTATCGTAGTCCACGCGCCTCCGTTATTGACACTATATTGAACCGTAAAAGTGCTTGTAGTATTTCCAAAAGCATCCCAATGCACATAAACAGCATCCCCGTCCTTCAAACTTTCGTTGCCGACCGGGTAAGTCAAAGTGAGGGAATTTGGGATGATATCGTAAACCACAAAATACTCCTGACGCGGATTCTGAGCAACTGAGGTCCCTTTTACCGAAATTGTATAAGTACCTTCCGTCGGGTCACTGATCGTTACCTGCTCAATGTTGTTGGTATTGTCAACGCCCGTGGTAGCCACCTGGTTTACGCCCGAAGGAGTCGGGTCCAGCAGTCTTGGCAAAGTTGTTTTTCCTTCTTTAATCACTTTCAGATCCAGATCGTGCACGAGGTTTTGGGTGGAAAGTACAGCTGCCGCAGGATCGTTCCAGTACAGCATTACCTTCAATTGCGCCGTATTCGCAGGTATCTGAATGTTAAAATCTTTGGTCGTATTATGTTCCAGCGAATCATTTTTAAAGCTTCCCGATTCCAGCATTTTGAGTGATCGCAGCAAATTCAGCCAGCCGAAACCGTACCGGTAATCCGGTCCCTCATTTCCCTTATCAATCGCGCCGTTTGTTACCAGCGCTTTCAGTAAGGCATTTTTAGGGTTTTGATTATTAAAAAGCTGCTTGTAACGCTCGGTCAGCAATGCCAGCCCGCCCGCCACAGCCGGCGACGACATACTACTTCCATTTCCATTTCCGTAAAGATTCACAGGAATAGTGGACATTACCGCACTGCCCTGCGCCACAAGTTCCGGCTTAATGCGCCCATCGCGCACCGGCCCGCGGCTCGAACCATTGGCGATCAGGCCCACTTCCGAAGTATAGCCCACGCTGATTGTATTCTTGGAGGTTTGATACCCGCTCAGCACGTTCCCAAAACCCGCAGGCATCGGACTGCAATTGGTTAACCCACTGTTACCGGCCGCGAAAACGTGTTGCAGGTAAGGTAGGTCAAACGCTTGTTTATCAATGATATAAGAGTACAGATCGTAAGTCCCGAAGGTAGCGCAGGTATTCACGTCGCCGCCGTAAGAATTGTTGGTGATCGTCATCCCGAAATCCTTGAAATATTGCGGTGAATAGGCCAGAATATTTGAATAGCTCTGGACCACGATCGTCGATTTTGGTGCAAAACCGGCATACCGCTCGTTCATAAGTCCCGCCCCGGCCATCGTTCCCATTACGTGCACGCCGTGTGCTCCTGCTTCCGTCGGGTTACGGTTAATGATCCGGCTGTTGAAATCAATATGCTGCAAAGGATTTGACTCGTCGCCTATTCCCACCGTAACCCCTTTTCCCGTCAGTCCGCGGCCGCCTGCCAATGTGGAAGCGAGCACGTTTGCCTTCGCATTGGTGTAGGTTTTATTATTTAATCCCTTGTCCTCCTGCGGTTTTGACTGCACATATTGCACAAATGGAAGCCCTGCCAGCTCTTTGATCCGGGTAATCGGAACGCGCAATTCAAGGATCTGGTAGGCATTGAACTGATCTGAAAGCACCTCAAACGAATTGTTTTTCAGACCTGTTTTTATTTCTTCCAATGAAAAAGACTTCGGATAACTGATCCACACATCGACGGTTCCGGGCGTTTTGATTGCATAAGCCGGGATATTCCCATTGACAAGTGCGGCCTCCATTTTCTGTTCCGGCGTAAGCTCAATAATCGCCCGCGCTTTTGTCCTGGCCAATGCATTTGTATTCCCCGACGCTGAAATTGTAGCTGTATAGGCAAAATTGGGAATATATTCCAGGAGCTCGATTCCCTCAGCGCGGAGCTGCTCCCGCTCTTGTGCGGTAGGGATATTTTCAAATTGAATGATCACAAATGACTTCTGGTAACCCGCAGGAGCAGCTTTGCGAAGGGTTATTGCACCTGAACTCCGTATATTATTAGCGGGTGTGAAGGATCCGCTTTTCAGTAAAAGGCTATAATCCCGCTTTCCCTGGGAAAATCCATGTACGGAAACCGAGAAAATAATAGCAATTGCAAGGTAGAGTTGGGGCCATTTCATAACAATTCAAATAAAAAATATAAGGTAATTCTACCGCATTTGGCAAAGCTTTACAAATAAATTCGGTTTAAATTTTGCAACCTAATTAGGGTATCCTGCAACTGCTTCTACGCAGAACTGAGTTACGTGATCCTGGTGTCTACATACTATACGGCGGATTGTGCATTTGGTCACATTAAATTTTTGCAATTGCCTGAACGCTCGGCTAACTTAGCGGCCTCACATTAGTGCCTGCCGGCAGCAAATATGGATTTATACGGTTTAATCGGTTACCCACTTACCCACTCGTTTTCGAAAAGATATTTCACAGATAAGTTCGTGCGCGAAAAGATCAAGGAGAGCAGTTACGAATTATTTGAAATGAAATCACTCGAAGACCTTCCGAAACTGCTGGCAAAAAAAACGGACTTGCGAGGACTGAATGTGACGATTCCGCACAAGCGGGATGTGATCGCTTATCTGGACGATCTAGACGACGCATCAGCCGAGCGGATCGGCGCAGTGAATACGATCAAAATATATGCCGACGGCAGTACAAAAGGCTTTAATACAGACTACTACGGTTTCAGACAGTCGCTGGTAGAGTGGGTCGACAAGCGGGGAGAATCTTGCAGCAATTTAAAGGCGCTGGTGTTGGGAAATGGCGGGGCGGCCAAGGCGGTAGTGGTTGCGCTGCGCGATCTGCACGTAGAATTCCAGCTCGTTTCCCGGCAAAAAAGCAGCGAGTCACTGCTTTACGAAGAACTGACGGAAGAGATCGTGAGCCAGCATTTGCTTATTATCAACACAACGCCGCTCGGTACTTTTCCAAATACAGAGGAATGTCCGGACCTGAATTATCAATGGGTCACAAGACGGCACTTTATGTACGATCTGGTTTATAATCCGGCGGAAACATTGTTTCTGAAAAACAGTGCAGAAAGAGGCGCGGCAATTCAGAACGGATTGAAAATGTTACAGTTGCAGGCAGAAAAAGCCTGGGAAATCTGGACGAACGAGGAGAATCTGTGGAGCGTTTAGCTATTTGAATAGTAGGTCCAAAGGTCGTTTTCGATCTTTTCAGAGTAGGTTAAAGTCCCTTTCGGCACGGGGGCGATCGTTCCTTTTCCGATTGTTATTTTCGCCTGGCATCTTCTGATCTCGTCCCAGAGTCCCGATTGCAAAAATGCATTGATCACGGTAGTGCCGCCTTCGACAAAAACGGAATGTATCTTGCGCTTCCATAGTTGTTCCAGCATGTCCCCTATTTCATTTTCACCCGAAGAAATCTTTAAGTAGCTCACTGCTTTCGTGTCCGAATATCGCTCCGGTTCGGCAGGAGATTTTGTTTCTTCTAAAAAATTAACAACGATCGTCGCCTGGGAGTTATCGAACAGGTTGAGCGTTTCGGGCAGCTGTAAATAACGATCCAGCACGATCCTCACCGGATCTCGTCCCGCCCAATGCCTGACATTCAATTGCGGGTTGTCGGCAAGCGCAGTTTTAAAACCCACCAGTATTGCATCCTCTTCCGTTCTCCATTTGTGAACGCGCATATTGGAAAGTGCGCCGCTGATCGCTACCGGCGGACCGTCTGAATAGCCTATAAAACCATCAGCCGTTTCTGCCCATTTAAGGATTACATAAGGCCGCTGCCGCGTCATAGCATTGAAAAACCGCTTGTTCAGCACAAGACCTTCTTCATTTAAAACCTGTGTGATAACCTCAATACCGGCATCGGCCAGCTTTTGTATTCCCCGGCCGGATACCAGAGGATTAGGGTCCGGGTTACAGATTACGACGCGTTTCAATTTGTGGCGGATCAGCAGATCTGCGCAGGGAGGCGTTTTTCCGATATGCGAGCAGGGTTCGAGCGTCACATAGGCGGTAGCTTCCGACAAAAGAGCTGCATTTCCCTTGTGCTTTGCATCTTCCACCGCCCACACTTCTGCATGCGGCCCGCCGTAATGCCGGTGCCAGCCTTCGCCGATGATCGTTTCATTATGTACGATCACACAGCCAACCATCGGATTAGGACTTACATTTCCCCTGCCATATTCTGCAAGCTGTAAGGCCCTACCCATCCATTGAATATCAGTCTCCATCGGGCAAAAATACAAACGTCCTTGTAAACACAGTTTTCGGGAGTTGCCATAATTTGCTAACTTTCCGACATTGCTTTAAAAACCATTGGAAATGACTTCGGCACGCCAGCTATATTTATATATTGTCAAAAAAATAACGGTATATCCCGAAAAAGAATCGCAGGCAATAACATTCATGTTGCTTGAACATTACATGCGGCTTCGCAACATCGATGTGCTGGTCGACCGCCCGATCGCGGACAATGCGGCCCAGCCCGATTGGGACAATATCATATCCCGGCTTAACAATAACGAGCCTGTTCAGCATATCATCGGTTCCACGGAGTTTTGCGGGCTTGAATTCCGCGTTTCTTCTTCGGTACTGATCCCCCGTCCTGAAACGGAGGAACTGGTAAGAATGGTCACCAGAGATTACGCTGAGCCAGACAAGGATATCACGATCCTGGATATTGGCACGGGCAGCGGCTGTATTGCTATTGTACTCGCCCGTTTTCTGCCGCACGTATCCGTACATGCCTGGGACGTTTCCGACGAGGCATTGAAAGTAGCCCAGGAAAATGCCCGCCAGCTGATCGCAGACGTAACTTTTGCGAAGCAGGATATGCTGAATATGACCCTGCCTTTGCCGGGAAGTATCCCTCAGTTTGACTGCCTGGTAAGTAACCCGCCTTACGTGACTTACTCCGAGCAGGAGCATATGCGCCCCAATGTATTGCGTTTTGAGCCCCACGAGGCACTTTTTGTAGAAGACAGCGATCCGCTCCTTTTTTACAAGGCTATCGCCGATTTTGGAACCCATTACCTGAAATCAAATGGGAAATGCTACGTGGAGATCAACGAGCACTTTGGATCCGAAACTAAGAAAGTGTTTGAGGAAAGAAATTACCGCAATGTTGAGATCCTGAGAGATATCAACGGAAAAGACCGGTTTGTGAGAGCGATCTGGGGCTGAGACCTGCCTAAAACGACACTACTAAATGTATATAGAAAAAATTAAGGAAGTGCTCGATGAAATGGGCAAGGTAGTGGTGGGACAGGATAAACTCCTGAACCGGCTGCTAATAGGTCTGTTCACCGGCGGCCATATTTTGCTGGAAGGCGTGCCGGGATTAGCCAAAACATTGACTATCAATGTAATGGCCAAAGTACTTCACCTCGATTTCAAACGCATTCAGTTCACCCCCGACCTGCTGCCCGCCGATTTGATCGGTACGATGATCTATAAACCGAAAATCGGTGATTATGAGGTTAAAAAAGGACCTATCTTTTCAAATCTGATCCTGGCCGATGAAGTGAACCGCTCGCCTGCAAAAGTGCAGTCGGCACTGCTGGAAGCAATGCAGGAAAAGCAGGTGACGATCGGTGACGAAACCTATCTGCTCGACCGCCCATTCGTAGTACTTGCCACCCAAAACCCTGTGGAACAAGAAGGTACGTATCCACTTCCGGAAGCGCAGATCGACCGGTTTATGATGAAAGTATACGTCGATTATCTGGATAAAGCGAAGGAACTGGAAGTAATGCGGCGGATGTCAGATATCAATTACGAGTACCAGATCCGGCCGATATTGAACAAAGAAGACATTTTTGCGATCCGCGATAATGTGAACAAAGTAAATATTTCTGATACCCTCGAACGGTACATTATCGAACTTGTATTCGCTACCCGCCGCCCGCTGGATTATGGCTTGCGGGACGAAGCGCGTTATATTCAGTTTGGAGTTTCTCCCCGCGCAACTATCTACCTTAACCGCGCGGCCAAAGCGCTGGCTTATCTGGAAGGCCGGGATTACGTTTTGCCCGAAGATATCAAAGAGCTCGCGCCCGATATTATGAACCACCGGATCCTGCTCAATTATGAGGCCGAGGCCGACGGTGTCCGCACGATGACTATTATTGATTCTATACTTAGAAAAGTGGCGATCGGTTGATTCAGGGAACGGGATCATGCCCGTGACCGCCCCAGGGATGACACCTTGAAAACCGTTTCAGACCTAGCCAGGTGCCTTTAAAAGGCCCATATTTCTGAATCGCTTCGATCATATATTGAGAGCAGGTCGGCGTGTAACGGCACGAATTAGGCAGGTATGGCGACAGCACACCCTGGTAAATCCGCACCAGTCCTATGAGTAAAAATTTCATTTATCTTGTTGTCTCAAAATAGTATATTTGACAAATAACAACCCTTTCGCATGATTTCGTACATTCTGTGGGATGCCAGTCCCGAAATATTTACCATACCCGAATTTTTTGGCATTGGGCCCTTTCCTGTACGCTGGTACGGTTTGCTTTTCGCACTCGGGTTTCTGGTTGGCCAGCAGATCGTCATTCATATATTCAAAAAAGAAGGCCGCTCGCTTGATGATATCGATGCATTGACCCTTACCATGGTTTTATCGATCGTGATCGGTGCGCGGATTGGGCATTTTCTATTTTACGAGCCAGAAACGCTTTTCAAAAATCCGCTCGAAGTTCTTATTCCGCCTTACTCCGGATTGGCGAGCCACGGTGCAGCGATTGGTGTGCTGATCGGGTTATGGCTGTACGCGCGTTCCCGAAAGGGCACAGGTCAGACGTTTCTTTATGTGATCGACCGCATTATTATCACCGTTGCATTGGGCGGCGCATTTATCCGTTTTGGTAACCTCATGAATTCGGAAATTGTAGGCCGGCCAACTGATGTTCCCTGGGGTTTTGTCTTCTTAAACAATACAGAATTCCGTCAGATACCCCGCCACCCGGCACAATTATACGAATCGATCTCCTGCTTTATATTGGTTTTTGTGCTTTTCGCGATCTGGAACAGGTACAAAGCTGCCACGCCACGGGGATTGATGGTTGGCGTTTTTCTGGTTTGGGTATTCACACTGCGCTTTTTGTATGAGTTTTTGAAAGAAAATCAGGAAGCTTTCGAAGCAAACTATGCGCTGAATATGGGGCAGATACTAAGTATACCAGCTGTTTTGCTCGGGATCTATTTTATCGTTCAATCGAGAAGGGACCCGCTGCAACGAAACATAGTGCAAACCACTTCCAGCCGATGAAAACTTCGTCTATTCTATCGCTGGCTTTCTCCCTTACATTACTTTTTACCAGTTGCGGTAAAAAAGATAATCAGGCGGAGGAAGCAGAAAGCCCGACCGATGCATTGCAGGCATTCGCCGACAAAGCGAAGGAAATGGGCAAGCGGGAGACTGTCGATCCGATTGATTTCAGGAAATTAAAAGAACTGATGCCTGAGGAACTGATCGGGCTGAAACGCATAGAAGCGACGGGGGAAAAGTCTGGCGCGATGGGCTTCACGGTTTCCACAGCCCAGGCGAGATACAAAGGCGATAAAGATGAATCGATTGTCATTGAAATTGTAGATACCGGCGGGATTGCAGGTGTGTCCACAATGGCGCTGGCGACGTGGTCGATGGCTGAAATAGATAAAGAAACGGCCGACGGCTACGAAAAAACGACCCAGCTGGACGGATACAAGGCATTTGAGAAATATAACAGCACGATCAAAGCGGGTGAGATCAATGTGCTTGTCGCTGATCGCTATGTAGTAAACGTCGAAGGCAACAACATCTCAGTGGAACAGCTCAAAGAAGCGCTGAAAGATATTAATCTTGTGAAATTGGAAGCATTGAAATAAGAATTTACCCTAATTACAAAAAAACCAGAGGCTTGGCGGCTTCTGGTTTTTTATTGGATTTAGGAATAAATATCTGTTCAGACTGCCGCGAAATCTACTTTGTCCCGCAGTATCTGCTTCGCTTTCACGAGCTGGTTTTTGACTGTGTTTTTAGAAATCCTTAAAAATTCTGCGATCTCCTGATAGGATTTCCCTTCTTCAATATTAAGCTTTAAAATCTGCTTCCTTTTGATAGAAAGTGAGTCTACCGCTGCCTGGACCAGGTTTAGCCTTCTCTCGCTCTCCTCCTTTTCCTCTTCTCCGGCCACTTTCACCATCTCTATATAGTTTTTCCGCAGCAGTTCACTTTTTTCTATTTTCTTGAAATAGTCAAACGCCATATTGCGCAGGCAGGTGAACAGGTAAGAATTGAAATTATAGTCAGGCTTGATATGCGCCCGCTTCACCCAAATTTTGATGAATACGTCCTGGACCATATTTTCCGCCTCTTCCTCGTCTT
This sequence comes from Dyadobacter sp. CY343, assembly GCF_021390335.1. GTDB lineage: Bacteria > Bacteroidota > Bacteroidia > Cytophagales > Spirosomataceae > Dyadobacter. The sequence goes on from NZ_JAJUXK010000004.1 coordinate 1,201,075, forward strand.
TCAAAAGCGATGTGGTGAATCGCAGCGCGGGAGATTTATAGTAGTTATACAGCTCGGCAAAAGCTGCTTCATCTCCTTCGGTTACTTTTTGCAGGGTGTTTTCGTCAGGACAGGCCACGGTTGATCAGGTTTAACGTAATAGAAAAAAGGGTAAATCGGAATCTCTTGTAAAAAATATTATTGCTTTAATTATCGCAGATACAGCCGATTATTCTGCCCGTCAATCCTTCCGCGATTTTTTGTTTTGAGTGGTGCCTTACAATTGTTTGATAAAACTACATGCTCCTTTCAATATATAAATCGCAAAGTGCGTAAAAATATCTTCATTTTGCGCAAACGTGTTTTTATTAACAGTTTCATTATAAATGCTTAGCATTCTCTTCACGAAAGCACTCATTTCTTGTTTTCCATTCAGAATCCCACTCCTCCTTTAGACGCAGATTCAGTAGTCTGGTCACAAAAAATTCTTAATAATTTTTTAACACTCCGCATAAATGCGGCGCAGACAGATAGCCCGCCGCAACTTTTGCCGAGTATATTACCGAAAGGGCACACCAAATATTCTTAACCTCAGATCATTTTCATGGACGAGAACAGTATCTCAATCATTCTGCAGAAAATCACAGATGTGAAGATTGCCGTCTACGGCGATTTCTGCCTCGACGCCTATTGGGTAATGGACCCGAAAGGGTCGGAAGTGTCTATTGAAACGGGTTTGTGGACAGAAGCAGTTTCGACACATTACTACACCCCGGGCGGTGCCGGGAATGTGGTTGCCAATCTCGCGGCACTCAATCCGGCGAGCATTAAAGTGATCGGAACTGTAGGGAACGATATGCAGGGACGGGAATTGAGCGCCCAACTAATGCAACTCGGAGCGGATACTTCCAGCCTTTTTATCCAGGAAAAAAATTTTACGACTTACTGTTACCTTAAAAGGATCGTCAACGGAGCGGAGGAGCCGCGCATTGATTTCGGGGTTTTCAACAACAGGAGCACCGATACAGACCAGCTTCTGTTAGCCGCGCTGGAAAATTCATTGATTGAATGCGACGCTTTGATATTTAACCAGCAGGTGACCGGCAGCATTAACAACGAATCTTTCATCGCAGCGGCGAATCAGCTTTTTGACAAATACAGCCACAAGATCGTCATGCTCGACTCCCGGCATTTCAATGATCGGTTTAATAATACTCTGCTGAAAGCCAACGATCGCGAGATCGCTTCACTGGCGGGAATGCAAATGGCTCCGGAAGAAAATATTACTACCAGGGATATCATCAAATACGGTAAGCAGATTTTTACCCAATCCCAAAAACCCGTTTTCGTAACCTGCGGAGAGCGTGGGATCATCGCTTTTGATAAAAATGGTTACAGTGAGGTACCGGGGCTTCAATTGAAGAACAAGCTGGATACAGTCGGGGCGGGCGATACTGCGATCAGCGCGATCACACTTTGCGTCGCTGCCGGTGTACCACCAGCAGAAGCAGCCAGATTTGCCAACTTCGCAGCCGCGGTTACAGTTCAAAAATTATACACAACCGGCACCGCCAGCCCGGCAGAAATTTTGCAGATGAGCCGCGAACCGGACTATATATACAATGCGGAGCTGGCTGAAAATGAGCGCAATGCGGTGTATTTACAAGATACCGATTTCGAATTATGCGTTCCTGCTATATCAGAACAGTTCGGCCACATTCGTCACGCCGTTTTTGACCACGACGGAACGATCAGCTCGCTGCGGCAGGGCTGGGAAGATATCATGGAGCCCGTGATGATGAAAGCTATTTTAGGTGACCAACATGATCACGTCAGTGCCGAGACCTTTCATCTGGTGGAGCTGGAAGTAAAGTCGTTTATCCACAAAACCACGGGGATCCAGACTATTTATCAAATGGAGGGTTTGGTTGATCTCGTGCGCGATTCCGGTTTTGTGCCGGAGGAGGAAATCCTGGACAAATTTCAATATAAAGAGCTGTATAATAATGCATTAATGGAAATGGTCAGCAAACGAATGGACAGGCTGACCAAAAGAGAACTCGGGCCGGAAGATTTTACCATGAAAGGTGCGGTGGCATTTCTTCACGCACTGAAAGCAAGGGGCGTGAGAATGTACCTGGCCAGCGGTACTGACGTGGACGATGTGAGAAACGAGGCAGAAATGCTGGGTTATGCACATTTGTTCGACGGCGGCATTTATGGTGCATTGAAGGATTACACCAAGTTTTCCAAGAAAATGATCATTGAGCAGATTATCCGGGAAAACGGGCTTCGCGGAAACGAGCTGGCGGTTTTCGGCGACGGTCCCGACGAGATCAGGGAAGGCCGGCGCGCGGGTGGTATTGCGGTAGGTATCACAAGCAACGAAGTGCAGCGGTTCGGACATAATCCTGCAAAACGCCCGCGACTTGTAAAAGCCGGCGCACAGTTGCTTATTCCTGATTTTTCTCAATACAAGAAACTGGTCAGCCTGCTCTTTCAGGAAAGTGTAAATTATGCGGAAGCATGATCGCTACGCTGAGAAAACGGTCTCCCGGATTAGTAGCGGCGCTCTTTTTTATTCTGATAGTCGCTTGCTCCCGTGAAAAGTCTGAAAAAACAGAAGCGGCGTTTTACCAGGATAAACCCTTTTGGCAGGAATACCACGAAGCTTCACTGATAGGGAAAAATGCCGAATCCAACGAAGTAAGGCGCATTTTTATTGATAAAGAAGATAATGCGTGGGCTGCAACCGCTGGTGGGATATTCAAAAGAAACAGTGGTCAATCTGTCTGGACGAAAGTAATATCCGGTGAAAATGACGGTCCGGCTTATTCAGTTGCACAAGATGAAATGGGCACAATCTGGCTAGGTAACTGGAATGGGCTTTATAAATTTTCAAATAACAATCCTGAAAAAGTTAACGGACTCAAAGGTCCAGTATCTACGCTTCTGGCCGTCAAAAACACGGTTTATGCATTGGGTCCCAAAGCATTTTGGATCAATAAAGGCCAGGGTTTTCGGGAGGTCAAAAGTAATACTGCCAAATCCATCCGCGACGTAATTAGTGACGGAAATAGTGGACTCTGGATCGCAACGGATGTAGGACTTTATCACTGGACGGAAACTAAAACGCAGCATTACTATCAAACTGACGCATTGATCAGTGGCTATGCGAAAGGTTTGGCATTCAATACTGACCAGAAATTATGGGTAGGCGGCCTGGGTGGGGTTACGGTTCGTAATGCGACTTCTAAGGAGAGAGAAATTGGGGTAAAGAATGGAATACCTTCGAGCTACGTTACCGCACTCAGGCTTTCTCCCGACAGCTCCATGTGGGTCGGCACGCAATCGGGTGTAGTGCGATTTCGGCCTGACAGCACAAAATCACTGCTATTTTCAAGAAGATGGCTGCTCGATGATCAGGTGAATGATATTGCCTTTGACCAACAAGGAAACGCATGGATCGCGACTCCGAAAGGTGTGAGTATTATTAGGAAAAGAGAAATGACGCTGGCTTCCAAGAGTGATTTCTTTTACCAGGAACTCATGAAAAGGCACATCCGTGCACCATGGATCGCCGGTCAGGCGCATTTGAAAATCCCCGGCGACACTACTTCCTGGGAGCCGGAAGACGATGATAACGACGGAGAATATACCGGAAATTACCTCGCGATGGAAAGTTTCCGGTACGCGGCAACCAAGCTTCCGGAAGCGAAATTGAATGCAAAAAAGGCATTCGGCTTTCTGAAATTATTGCAGGAAGTAACCGGTACCGACGGTTTTTTCGCCCGAACGATCATTCCCGCGGACTGGAAACAAATGCACGATGAAAACCGTGTGTTCACGGCATGGGAAAAGGCCGATGAACTCGTAAAAGAGCCTCGATTTAAACCTGTTGAAGTACGCTGGCATTTGTCAAAAGATGGAAAATGGCGCTGGAAAGGCGATACCAGCAGCGACGAAATGTGTGGTCACATGTTTGGCTACTATTTTTATTACACGCTCGTGGCCGATGAAGCCGAGAAGAAAATCATTGCCGCGCATGTTGGGAAAATTGTAGACCATTTAATGCGCAATAATCTGAATCTTGTGGATGTGGACGGGACTCATACCCGCTGGTCGGTATGGTCGCCCGACCAGCTGAACCGTGACCCCGAGTGGCTGCCGGATCGGAACCAGAATTCGATGGAAATACTCGCATTTATCAAGTTGGCGCATTTTATGACGGGCGAGGAGAAGTATCAGCAAGAATACCTCAGGCTGATCGAAAAGGAGCATTACCTCGACAATATGGCACAGGTAACCAGCCAGAATCCAGCTTGGTTCATCTATTTCGATGTCGTTTTGCAGGCCTATCTCTACCCTATTTTTATCCAATGCGAGCAGGATCCTGAGCGGCTGAAATTTTATAAAGCGCATTTGGAAGAATGGTTCACGCACCGGAAAGAGGATCATAATCCGCTGATCAACTTCATTTATAATTACTGTCTGCACCAAAGATCTGAACTAAAAAACTCAGTCGATTTCCTGAAAGACACGCCGCTGGACCTGGTAGACTGGCCGATTGACCACCGAAAGAGAGAAGATATCCGCATTGTCCGCACCCCGGTGCTGGAAGACGAGCAAGTGGATGTATTGCAGCCGCCGAGTATAAGATTGACCGTTCGCTGGGATAAAAATCCTTGGACAGCGGCGGGCGGAAACCCGCAGGTAGAGCGTGAGCCGGTATTTTGGCTGCTTCCTTATTGGATGAGCCGGTATCTGGGAATGATTTCAAAATGATAATCTGATGAAAAAAGTTGTTTTAACACTAGTCGCTGCACTCGTATTCAGCGTATCCTTAATAGCGCAGGAAAGCGCGGTAACCAAACAAATGCTTGTTTTCCCGCACCAGGAAAAGCATGTTCACGGAAGCAGCATTGTGAATCTGCCCAACGGCGATTTCCTGGTAACGTGGTTCCAGGGCAGCGGCGAACGCACTGCCGACGATGTGCGGATCATGGGCGCGAGGTTGAAAAAGGGCGAAAGCAAATGGAGTGAGCCTTTTTTAATGGCCGACACCCCGAATATTCCGGATTGCAACCCGGTTCTTTTCCTGAATGCAAAAGGCAAATTATTTCTGGTATGGATCGCGGTGCAGGCGAATCTTTGGGAGCAATCAATTTTGCGGTTTAAAACGTCGACCAACTTTTCAAATGCGGGCGCGCCGGTTTGGGAATGGCAGGATAATATTTTGCTAAAACCCGATAATCGTTTCGCGGAGGAAGTGGAGAAGAACTTCAAAAACCTGCCGCGACTGACCGCAGGCTGGGCCGGATATGCGCCGACATATGATGAAATGATCATCGCAGCCGCCAAAGATGCACCAAAACGGAGCATTGGCTGGATGACCAGAATCAAGCCTTTGATTTTGGAGGACGGAAAAATTATCCTCCCCCTCTACTCCGACGGTTTCAACTTTTCAATCACTGCCATATCCCAAGACGACGGTGCTACCTGGCGGCCGGGGTTGCCTATTGTTGGAAGAGGCCCGATCCAGCCGGCGATTATTAAAAAGAAAAATGGTAATCTGCTTGCATTCATGCGCGACAGCGGCGACGAGCCTACGCGGGTGCATATTAGCGAGAGTACCGATAAAGGTGAAAGCTGGAAGGCAACAGAAAAAACAGATATTCCCAACACAGCAAGCGTCGAGCTTATTGTAATGAAAGACGGCCGCTGGGCATTTCTGGGCAATGATATTGATCATGGACGTTATGAACTTACCCTGAGAATTTCTCCCGACGAAGGCAAATCGTGGAAACGTGGCTGGATAGAAAAAGACGAAACCAAACGGGGCGGCTACTCCTACCCTTCCCTGATACAAACGCCGGATGGAATGCTGCACATGACGTATTCGCACCATCCCGAAAAAGGAAAAAAGTCTGTTAAATATGTTGTCGTTGACCCGGCACGCTTACCTTAAATTCCATTTTAATGCAACGACCTACCTTTACCCAACTCCTGGCACTTGCTCTTGTTACCCTGCTACCGCACTTCGGGAGCCAGGCGCAATCCGTTTATCAGGACAAACCTTTTTTGCAGGATTACAGTGTCAAATACTACGCTGACACCACCAAAAGCCACTTACTTCAGGTAGCAGCTGATCGCAATGGTAATATTGAAATTTTAGCAAAAGAAGGCTTGCAGCATATTCAGGACGGTCAATTTTTGCATCCGGGCGCTGTAAAACCGAATAATAGTTACCGGTTCATGAAGGATAAAAAGATCAGCGCGCTGCTGTCTTACGATAATCAGTTTGTGTACCTCGCGCAGTCGGTGGTACTCAGCAATGCCTGGGCCGGGACTTTGTTCTCGAAACATACATTGCCGGCGGCAAAGACTTTTGCTGGCGGAAGTGATTTTACTTTCCTGGTTTCCGACGGTCCGTCGCTTCAATTGATCAAAGATTCGAAAACATTATGGAGCGGCAAGCTGCCAGACGATAATGCGATCGACATTACTTACCAGCCTACAAAAAACGTGTTCTGGATTTTGGGTAAAAAATCAATGTACTCCTTTACAGTTGCTGATAAAAAGTTGACGAAAGCGCTGGAAGGAGCAAATTTCACCTGTTTTACGCTGGCAAATAAAGAAAGTAATTTGGTAGTCGGCACCAGCGATGGTTATCTTTCTTTCGATATAAAAACAGGAAAACAGGCAGGTACAATTATGAAAAAGCTGCCTGCTACCAAGATTAATACTGTAAAAGAGATCAATGGAAAATTGTGGTTTGGGTCTGATGCGGGGGCATTTGCGCTCCGGGAAGACGGTAAATATGATTACTATTTCGGTGAGCGCTGGCTGCCGGGAAATATCGTTAAAGACATTGAACCGGGGCCGAAAAACTCAGTACTAATCTTGACTACCAAAGGCTTAGGCCAGATTCATTTTAAAATGATGACACTGGAAGAAAAGGCTGCGTTTTTTGGTGAACAGGTAAGAAAACGGCATATCCGAAACGGTTTCAATGCCACGCTGGTAGGAATGGAACGCGGTAACCTCGCGACCGGGCATATGGAGGACTCGGACAATGACGGGCTTTGGACTTCAATGTATCTGGGCGGTGAGATATTCAGGTATGCGGTTACCAAAGATCCGGAGGCATTGCAGAATTGCCGGGAATCGATGGACGCGATGGAAAGGTTGTACACGGTTAACCCTGTCCCAGGTTTCCCTGCGCGGTCGTTTGAACGCTCTGGCCATAGTAAGGAGCTGCACGATCAGGAAAGGTGGCAGCATTCACCTGAAAAGGAATGGGACTGGAAATCGACTACCAGCAGCGACGAAGTGATCGGCCACATATTTGCATTCGGCGCGGCGGCGGAACTGATCGACGATGCTGCGATAAAAAAACAGGCGGTAATGCTGATCGATACTGTCATGTCGCACATTGTTAAAAACAATATGTACCTCATCGATTTTGATGGTAAGCCGACGATGTGGGGCAAGTGGAACCCGGAATATGTCAACTCGTTTCCAACCAATGTAGGTGACCGAAAACTGAATTCGTCGAATATCGTTTCAATGCTGCAGACAGCTTATTATTTTACCAAAAAGGAAAAATACAAAGCAAAAGCATTCGAGCTGATGACGAAATATGGTTACCTCGAAAATATGATGCGTTCGATGAACGAGATCGGAAAAGCGCCTGCGGATGCGGATGAGCACGCCAAACATATGTCCGACGGCTGGAACCACTCTGATGATGAAATGTATTTTGTAGGGTATTGGGGTTTGTACAGATATGCATTTAATGATACTTTGAAAGCCAAATACAGAGAATCGATCCTTGATCACTGGGAAGCCGAGCGGCCGGAAAAAGAAGGAGCGTGGAATATTTTTACAGCTTTGACAGGCACAAAGGAATTTGACCTGAACGAGGCGGCCTGGTATTTACGGGAACATCCGCTTGATATGATTGACTGGGTAATCAAGAACAGTCACCGTAAGGATATTGAAATGTTGGAGCCCAATTTCCGGAAGCAAACCACCAAAGAAGTGCTACCACCAGACGAGCGTCCCATTCAGCGGCACAATGCGAATATGTTTAGCTTGGATAGAAATGGCGGAAATGGCGCTTCTGAGCACAGTGCGGGTGATATCTGGCTGCTACCCTATTGGTTGGGAAGATATTTAGGTGTAATCAGTGCTCCTCAAAAGTAGCGTTATGTTTAAAGTTTTGGAAGAAAAGCAGCTTACGCACGATCTGAGTTACCACCACGATCTGGACAACAATGATAACTTTTCACCAGATGGAAAATGGCTGGTGTATGATACCCGAACCGACGAAGGTGGCATTCCGGAATCGGCGAGGATCGAGAAAGTTTGCATTGAAACGGGAGAAATCAAGACAGTTTACCAAATAAAAAACAACGGAAGCTGGGGACCCGGGGCTGGTGCGGTAAGTTACAGCCCGGTGGAGGATGCGGTTGTTTTTATTCACGGATTGCCCGGCTGCACGCCTGAAAACCCGTATCAGCAATGGCGGCGAACAGGCGTAATTGTCCGTGATAGTGAACCTGGAAAGCCAATTTTTATAGATGCCCGGAATATTAATCCACCATTTACACCAGGCGCATTACGTGGCGGCACCCACCGGCACGAATGGAGCGGCGACGGACAATGGATTGGATTTACTTATAATGATGCAATTCTGCAAACGCTTGAAGATATTACCGGTACAAAGCGCAACTTGCGCACTATTGGTGTATCGAAGAACATCAGTCCGGTACCTGTCAATGAAAATGCTGAGAATATTTCCGGCAGATGGTTTAGTGTGCTGGTAGTGAGCGTGGTACCAAACCCTATCCCCGGAAGCGACGAGATCAGTCACGCAGCAAACGATAGCTGGATTGGCAAAAACGGGTATCAGAAACCTGACGGTAATTGCCAAATAGCAAGAGCTTTCCTGGGTACCGTAGTCGATAATGAAGGGAATGAGGTACCGGAAGTTTTCGTGGTTGATATTCCCGATGATATTACAAAGCCGGGAGAGTTTGGCCCGTTGGAAGGTACAGATAATGATTTTCCAATGCCACCAGCAGGTACCGTTCAAAAGCGACTCACATTCACCGCTAATTCACCATTTCCAGGTTGCAGCGGAATTGTCAGATCGTCACCAGACGGCTCGCAGCTTGCATTTATAGCAAAAGACAAAAGTGGAATCAACCAGATTTTCACCATTTCGCCACTCGGCGGAGCACCTCAGCAACTTACCTTTCACGATTCGGACGTAACCGGAAACCTGCGCTGGCATCCTGGCGGCGAAGCAGTTACTTATGTTTGGAAAGGAAGCATTGTGAGCTGCAAAGTGGGTAATGCAGATTTTGCTGAGCGTATTCAAGTATTGACAAAGCCTTCGGAACATACTCCTGCTAACCTGGTCTGGTCGCATGATGGGAAGGTGCTGGCTTTTAATAGGTTGGTTGAGGATTTGAATACGGGTGTCGGGAGCCGGCAGGTGTTTGTTTTGGAAATGCATTGATCAAACACTTTTCATTTATATCTAAAAAGCCGCTGACTGTACTCATCGGCTTTTTCTATTTTGTAAGGGAATATTGTAAGGATTCGCGTCTGTTAGGAACATTGCAAATGTGTTTTCTGGCTTCGGCGTTGGGCAAGTCAGCACATTTATTCACCCCAAAACCCATTCAAAAAATGATTCAAACAATGCGCTGGTTTGGGCCGAATGATCCGGTGTCTTTGATGGATATCCGGCAGGCTGGATGCAGCGGGGTAGTAAGTGCATTGCACCAGATTCCGGTTGGCGAAATTTGGTCTATTGAGGCAATTGAAGAGAGGAAAAGGCTGATCGAGGCTGGAAATGAGCAGTTTACTCCGCTCAACTGGATTGTAGTGGAAAGTCTGCCAGTTCATGAGGATATTAAAAAAGGACTTCCTTCGCGGGAGCATTATATCCATAATTATAAGGAGTCACTTCGAAATCTGGCGGCTTGCGGGATCAAAACGGTTTGCTACAACTTCATGCCAGTTTTAGACTGGTCGCGCACAAAGCTTGATTATACCTTGCCGGACGGCCAGAAAACGTTGCGCTTTGTTTGGGAGGATTTCGCACTTTTTGATTTGTATATTTTGCAAAGGCCAGGTGCTTTCGAAGATTACGAACCAGAAGTACAACAATCGGCGCTGGCTAGGCTGAATGCAATGTCGCAGGAGGAAATCGGTGCATTGACGAATACCGTTTTACTGGGCTTGCCTGGGTCGGAAGAGGCTTTTGAACTCACTCAATTTCAAAGTCTGCTAAATGCGTACGCGGAAATCGGAGACAAAGAGTTACGAGAAAATCTATACTATTTTATTGGTCAAATTGCGCCGCTTGCGCAGGAATTGGGCATTAACCTTTGCATTCACCCCGACGATCCGCCGAAATCACTGCTCGGACTTCCCCGCGTAGTAAGTACCGAATCCGATCTTGCGCAACTCCTACAATCCTGCGATGTGCGGGCTAATGGAATTACATTTTGCACGGGCTCGCTGGGCGTTCGTGCTGATAATAACCTGCCGGAAATGGTCAGAAAATTTGGCGACCGCATTCATTTTGTGCATCTGAGAACTACAAAACGCGACAGTGATAATCCATTGAACTTTCACGAAGCACCACATTTGGAAGGTGATGTGGATATGTATGAAGTGGTAAAAGCGTTGGTGGAAGAAGAGAAAAGGCGAAAAGAACAACAATACACTGATAATCAGCTCCCAATGCGCCCCGATCACGGATTTCAAATGCTGGATGATCTCAATAAAAGAACCTATCCCGGCTACTCTGCGATCGGCCGGTTGAAGGCGTTGGCAGAATTACGTGGACTGGAAATGAGTATTTTACGGTCGATCCCACAGTTTTAACAATAATCCATATTTACAAAGGCTTGTATATGCCAGAAGAATTAGCATTAAAAACGGCACAGGCGATATTTTCGCTGGAAGGAAAGCGTGCCCTGATCACGGGCGGAGGCAGCGGAATAGGGTTTTACATCGCGCAATGCATGATTTCTGCGGGAGCGAAAGTGATATTAACCGGTCGTAGAGAGTCTGTTTTACAAGAGGCAGTCGAAAAGCTCGGTGCGAAAAATGCTTCCTATTTTGTCAATGACATTACCGATCTGAAATCGATCCCGGCATTGATTGAGGATATCGAAACGAATGTCGGCGAGATTGATATCCTGATCAATAATGCAGGTATTAATATGAAAAAGCACGCGGTGGAAGTGACCGATGAAGATTTTGACCGTATTATACAAACCAACCTCCACGCGGTATTTTCGGTAACCCGCGAGTGCGGAAAAAGAATGATCGAGCGGAAAAGGGGATCTATTATCATGATCACTTCAATGGCTGCATTATACGGAATCGACCGGGTAGTAGCTTACACTGCATCCAAATCAGCAATCGGAGGAATGGTGAAGGCGTTGACAACCGAATTCTCACCTTACAATGTGCGCGTCAATGCAATCGCGCCCGGGTTTATTGAAACGCCAATGATGCTCACCGCCATGAACGGCGACCCTTCCCGCCGCGACAAAGCAATGGGCCGCACGCCAATGGGAACCTGGGGAAAACCCGACGATATCGGCTGGGCAGCGGTGTTCCTGGCCTCGGAGGCGGCGAAGTTTATTACCGGGGTTTCACTGCCGGTTGATGGCGGGAATTCGATTGGGTTTTAGACTAAGCAGAAATTAACAATCAATTAAAACTATACACTACTATGCAGAGCAAAATCAATGTTTTTAACCAACAACAAATTCGTAGTCACTGGGACGAAGAGCAGGAAAAATGGTTTTTTGCAATTGTTGATATTGTCGCGGTTTTATCCGAAAGCGCTAATCCACAGGTATATTGGAGAGTTCTTAAAAAGAGATTAGCCGCAGAGGGAAATGAAACCGTTACAAATTGTAACGGTTTGAAAATGCGAGCACCTGATGGCAAGATGAGGGTGACTGACGTTGCTGACACAGAACAGATGCTGCGTTTGATTCAATCTATACCCTCTCCAAAAGCTGAACCTTTTAAACTCTGGCTGGCGAAAATTGGGAGTGAAAGGATCGATGAAAATGAAAATCCTGAACTGACGATTGACAGGGCAATGAAGACCTATTTACAAAAAGGATATAGCAAAGAATGGATTAATCAGCGCTTGAAAAGCATTGAAGTCAGGAAAGAGCTAACAGATGAATGGGAAAACCGCGGCGTGAAAGCCGGGAAGGAATTCGCGATTTTAACAGATATTATCACCAAAGCCTGGAGCGAGAAAACGGTTCGTGAGTACAAAGAATTTAAGAACCTCAAAAAAGAAAACCTGAGGGATCATATGTCCAATCTTGAACTTGTTCTGAACATGTTAGCAGAAGCAACAACGAAAGAAATTTCTCAGGAAAAACAACCTGTAACCTTTGAAGAAAACAGAATTGTGGCAAATGACGGAGGTAGCATTGCAGGAAATACGAGAAAAGAGATTGAAGCGAAAACAGGAAAAAAGATCGTAACCAAGTCTAACTCAAAAGTGCTTTTTAGATCTGACGATCCCAAAGAGCTTTCTTAATCAGACTTCATCCTATGATAAAAATTGACAACCCAAACCCATTAAAATGAAACAAAGAAACTACCTAAAAGCACTTTCGCTGGCTGTCTGCATGATCTGCTTAACCAGCTTTTTATTTGAAACTTTCGCCCAGAAAATCAAATGGAATAAAGTCAAAGTGTTGGTTTATACCCGCAATGGAAAGGGTTATGTGCATGATAACATCGCAGCTTCGGTGGCGGCAATTCAGGCGCTGGGGAAGCAGAATGGATTTGCGGTTGATTCTTCTTCTGATGCTTCCAAGTTCACGGAGGATAACCTTAAACAGTACGATTTATTGATTTTTTCAAATACCAATAATGATGTATTCGATACTGACGCACAGCGTGTTGCACTGATGCGGTACATTCAGGCAGGCGGAAATTTTCTGGGGATTCACTCGGCTTCGGGTACAGAGCGGAAATGGCGGTGGTTTAAAGATATGCTCGGCGGTACCTTCTTCTGGCACGAGCCGGGACAGAGTTTTTCAGTAAAAATCCTTGATCCTAAAAATCCATCGCTGGCGCACCTACCTGCGACCTGGAACCGGGAAAAAGATGAGTTCTATTTCGTCAAAGAAATGGCTGTCAACCTGAACGTACTGGCTGTCAATGACCATACTACCATTCAAAAACCCGCCGGAAAGGCGCTGGACACGTTTGGTACCGTCTTCCCTTCGGTGTGGTGGCATGAGTACGATGGCGGCCGCGCATTTTATACTTCCATTGGTCACGAAAAAACAGACTATGAAAAGGAAGATTTGAGAAAACACCTTCTTGGCGCGATTGAATGGGCGATTGGGCCGCAGAAACCTAGGAATTACAGTAAAGCTTACGCAACCAGTCCGCAAGATGAAGTGCGCAGGAAATAATATAAAAACATTCATCCTAACCTTGAAAGGCAATGAAAGACAAGCATTCAGAAAGCAACCAAGACAGGCGATCATTTCTAAAAACGACTGCAAAAGGTACAGCGGGCATTATCGCCGCTTCCATGTTCCCGACCATTGTTCCTTCAAGTGTTTTTGGTAAAAGTGCGCCGAGCAATAAGATCAACATCGGACAGATCGGTTTTGGCCGGATCGGCTCTTCGCACGATTTGCCGGAAGTGATCAAAAATGAAGCTGCGCACGTGATCGCAGTGGCAGATCTGGATAAAAATCGCCTTGCAAAAGGGAAAGTTTGGATCGAGAAAAAATACGCGGAGCGGACAGGTAAGGAGAATTATCTCGAAGTAAAAACCTATGACGATTACCACGAATTGCTCGCCAGAAAGGATATTGACGCGGTAATTATCAGTACGCCCGACCACTGGCACGCGCAGCCTGCGATGGAGGCGGCTGTGGCCGGGAAGCACATTTACATGCAAAAACCAACTTCCCTCACGATCAAGGAAGGCCGGCAAATGGCAGATATGATCAAGAAAAAGGGCGTGATCTTTCAGCTGGGAAGTCAGCAGCGATCGATTTCTCCGTGGCCGCAATTTAAGCGCACTTGCGAGCTGGTCCGCAATGGGCGCATTGGAAAATTGAAGAAAGTATATGTTGGTTTGCCAGGTGATCCTTCCGGTGGAAGTACTGCCAAAATGGAGGTACCGGCAAATCTGAACTACAACATGTGGCTCGGCTCGACGCCGGAGGTTTTTTACACCCTCGACCGCGTGCATTCACAAACGGATATTAACGACCGGCCGGGCTGGCTGCGTTTGGAGCAATTTGGCGCGGGTATGATCACCGGCTGGGGCTCTCACCACCTCGATATTGCCCATTGGGGAATGGATACCGAATTGACTGGACCAATCGAAGTCGAAGGAAAAGCTACTTTCCCGGCGCAGGGATCGGGTTTGTGGGATGTGCACGGCGATTTTATGGTAAATGCCAAATATGCCAATGGCGTTGAAATGGAAATTGGAGGTACTAATCCAAACGGGGTGAAATTCGAAGGTACCGAAGGCTGGATATTCGTTTCCCGCGGGAATGTTGGGGTTACAGCCTCAGACCCGGGTGCGGCGGCTGCCGCCAAAGAAAACAAGGCTTTTTACGCCAGTGATCCTAAAATCCTGGGTTCTGTAATTCAGGCAAATGAAATCCATTTATACGAAAGTCCGGAGCAGCACCAGAACTGGATCGAGAGCATTCAAAGTGGCAAGCAAACGATCAGTCACGCTGAAATCGCCCACCGCTCTTGCTCCGCCTGCCTCCTCGCGCATACTGCGATGAAGTTGCAGCGCAAACTGAAATGGGATCCGAAAAAGGAGCAATTTATTGGTGATAAGGAGGCGAATGCGATGCTTTCGAGACCGCAACGGGCGCCTTTTGGGACGAATTATGTGAAGGGTTGAAGTTTGGAGGAAAGGGCGGCCCGCGTAGGGAGGATGGAGGAAGGGAGAATGGATTTTGGATTTTTTTTTGCAGGCTTTCCGTTTTGGGGAGCCTGTTTGATACCGATGGATAATTAG
Organism: Dyadobacter sp. CY343; assembly: GCF_021390335.1. GTDB lineage: Bacteria > Bacteroidota > Bacteroidia > Cytophagales > Spirosomataceae > Dyadobacter. The sequence goes on from NZ_JAJUXK010000004.1 coordinate 1,216,130, forward strand.
CGAAAGCCGGAAATAGAAATACTGGTTTTGGACGGGTTAAGTTTCTAAATTTGGAAACTTAGTCCGTTTCTTTTAACACACTATTTATTGAAAAGTTTTCAAATACTACTGCTGGAAGATGCGGAAGAATTTCTGGCTACACTAACCAGGGAAGCTGCTGCGAAAATTGTTTTCAACATCTCGCTTGCCCAGAGTACAAATGATCCCAGACTGCTAAAAAAACTGACTGATGAAATCTGGGAATTCCGGACAAGATATCAGGGGCAGCAAATCAGACTGCTGGCCTTTTGGGATAAGACCAACAAACAAAAAACGCTGGTAGTAGCGACTCACGGATTTGTAAAGAAAGTCGATAAGGTTCCGGGGAAAGAGATAAAAAGAGCACTTACAATCAGAAAACAATACTTTGCTCAACTAGACGATTGACGATGTTATGACAAAGAAATTAAAGACTTATACGCTGGAAGAAATCAAGGACAAATACATAGGAGAAAGCGGAACGCCCGAGCGCGATCAGTTCGAGTATGAATTAAAAATGGAATTAATGGGTCGGATGATAAAAGAGGTCAGGAAGGAGCGAAAGTTGACGCAAGCCCAGCTTGGAGAGTTGGTGGGGGTCCAAAAAGCCCAGATATCCAAACTGGAAAGCAGTGCTAATAGCGCCACTCTCGAGACGCTGGTTAGGGTGTTTAAAGCAATGCAGGCTGAGGTCTTTTTTAATATTAAAATCGACAACCATCATCTGCGGCTCTGCTGATCATTTGACTCAGTAATTCCCTTTATACTCCCGCGGCGTATGCCCGATGTATTTTTTGAAATTTCTATTAAAATTGGATAAGGAGTCGAAGCCGCTGTCGTAGGCGATTTGGGCGATGGTCCATTTGTCTTCTAAGAGCAATTTACAGGCGTGGCCGATGCGAATTTCATTGACGAAATCGATGAAAGTTTTGTTGGCGCGCGCTTTGAAATACCGGCAAAATGCAGCCTCCGTCATACCGGCAAGCGACGCTACGTCGCCGAGCCTGATCTCCTGGAAAAAGTGCTGCAATACGTAATCGTGTACTTTCTGCATTCGCTCCGTTTCCGAAACTTTGTAGGTATTGACGTATCCGTAACTCGAAATCGGCGAGCCGCCTGGTTCGTGTGCGAGCTTGTCGAGCAGGGTCAGTAGCTTTAAAATGCTTTTGAAACCTTCTGTGTTAGTTTGCGTCAGAAGTTCTTCGCGGATGTGATCGCGGAGTGCGCCTTTGTATTCGATCCCTCTTTTTGAATCCAGTAATAATTGTCGCAGACCGAGCATTTCGGGTTTTTCTAAAAAATCTTTTCCCAAAAAATCTTCCTGGAAGTATAGTACCACACCGTGCGTGATCAAATCGGAGCCTGTTTCGAAGTACGCAGGGTCGCTGCGCCAGAGGTGCGGCACGTCGGGACCGAGGAAAACGGTGTCGCCGGGACCGAAAGTTTGAATGGAATCGCCGATCAATCGCTTGCCTGTTCCTTCCAGTACCGTGAAGAGCTGGTAATGCGGGTGGAAATGCCAGTTCGGATCAAAATGCGGCGCTTTTAACTCCTGCACAGTGACGGTATGAACCTGACTTTCGATGTTTTTATGGATTGGTGCCTTCAATGCTATGCCTTAATTTTTACATCAATATTAAAGTATAAGCGAAATTAATATCAAAATATGATTAGTTCTCATTTTTACTCAATTCATTTCATTTAGTAAATGGTAAAAGAACTCGCTCATATTTACGTTAAATATCAGTAAGTCTGGACCCGCGTGGCTGGCATAATTTTTTCATACTCTGGTAGCCGAAACGAAAGTTTCCAACTGATTTCACCGTGAATATGTCCCTTAATAACAATTTTGAAGATTCGTTACCTCTATGAAAAAAGCGCTACAATTGGCAGTATTCGTACTGTCCGTTTCTCTCTTAACCAGTTGTGGAAAAACGACCACAATCAATAGTAATATGGAATTGACCGGCAAGTGGCAGCTGGAAAGTATTGTGCAGGAAAACGATACGATCAAGAAACCAGCGCTACAAAAAGGCGCGTTTGAAGTAAGTCTCAACTTTAAAGAAAAAGGCGAACTGGAAGGAACTTCATCGACCAATTACCTGACAGGATTTTACGAAACCGCGCAGCAAAATACGATTCAACTTGGCGGAGGAGGCACAGAACGGACTGAAACTTCGTGGGGAAATTTGTTCGTGAATGCATTACCAAGTGTGAATATGTATGATTTGAAACCAAACAAGCTGGTTTTGTATTACGATAACAATAGTGCACTGATCTTCGCAAGAGCACAATAACAGCGATATTTTAAGAGCAGAAAGCAATCTTGGTCAAACTAAGGTTGCTTTTTTTATGCGCGCTTCTCATCATTATTCCTATTTTACCACCGGATATATCAATAACCGACCAAAACTCGTCAAATCACGGAACAGGTTCGGGGCTGGTTTATCGTAAGATTGTCGTATACATTACCGCAAAATGGAATTTTGATGAAATTTAGCATGAACCTTCTCCTTTGGGGAAATCAAATTGATGAAAGCCTTTTTCCAACCCTGGAACTGATCAAAGAAATTGGTTTTGACGGCGTTGAAGTTCCCATTTTTAATACCAATCCTGAACACTGGTTTAGCTTCCGTAAAAAGCTGGATTCACTCGGTCTTGCATGTGAAACGGATACCATTTGCGGCCCGTCCGAAAACCTGATCAGCGCCGATCCTGCCATGCGGCGGCACACGATTGACCATTTGAAAAGTGTACTCGATTGCTCCCTGGTACTGGGCGCCACCAAGTTAATGGGGCCTTACCACTCTGCATTGGGCGTTTTTACCGGTCAGCCCGCTACGCAGGAAGAGTGGCAGTGGGGCATTGAAGGAATTCGCGAAGTGGCTGACTATGCCGAATCACTTGATATTACATTGGGACTGGAATACCTGAACCGTTTTGAAATGTACCTCACCAGCTGCGGCGATGAGCTGATCCGGTTTGTGAATGAAGTAAACCACCCGAACTGCACGATTATGTTCGATACTTTCCACGCCAATATTGAAGAGAAGAACATTGGCGACACGATCAGGAAAGCAGGTAACCGCATTTCATTTATACAATTATCCGAAAACGACCGCTCTACCCCCGGGAAAGGGAATGTGGATTGGGAGGGTGTTTTCAAATCGATCAAAGACATTAATTACGACGGGTGGCTGAGCATTGAAGCATTCAGTCCAAAATTGCCGGTAGCCAATATCTGGCGCAAAATGTTCGATTCCGAAGAACAGCTCATGCGCGACGGGCTTTCTTTTATAAAGGCCAATATGTAGCGATTGCAATATGTGTTTGATCAGAAAAATTAGAATTTATTAAACAAATTTCTCTGGCCAAACACATATTTAACCAAATCTGCTGTTTCATTATTTCGTATTAGTCTAAATAAGTATACTTTTATCCTCGATTTAAGTATCTCATTTAACCTCAACTATGCGAATACCTTCTTTACTATTCTTCATTATATTGACCGGCTTCGTCGCGAAAGCGCAGACTGGTACCATAAAAGGTCAGATCAAAACGGCCGCGGGCGTGCCTGCTGAGTACATTAATATCATTTTAAAAGGTACCGGCAAAGGCACTGTCACCACTTCTACCGGCGAATTCGAATTTAATGAGCTGCCTGCGGGCACATATCAGCTAGTTGGAACAGGAGTTGGCTACAAACGAATAGACCACACCGTTTCAGTAAAATCCGGCGAAACAATTAGTCTTGAACTGAATATTTCAGAAGCTGCTCAAGAACTTCAAACTGTTGAAATATTAGGTAACAAGGAGACTACTTACAAAAATGATCTCTCTTTTATCGGCAGTAAAACAGGTACTCCGATCAAGGAAGTGCCGCAGGCGATCAGCTACATTACCAAGGAAGTAATGCGGGATCAGGGCACTTTTCTAATGGGCGACGCGGTGAAGAATATGAGTGGGGTAAATCAGTTTACGTTTTATGACGACCTTACAATCAGGGGTTTCCGGATGAATGGAGGAAGTACTACCCAGCTCGTAAATGGACTGAGAACTTTTTCAGGTTTTTGGAAACAACCTCCCGTGAACTACCTGGAAAGAGTGGAAGTAATCAAAGGTGCAGCTTCGGCTCTGTACGGGAATACCTCTCCCGGCGGCACCATCAATAGGGTGACTAAAAAGCCACTTGATACACCGCAGAAGTCACTTTCATTTACCACCGGTAGCTTTAATACGTTAAGAATGCTGGCGGATTTTACGGGTCCGATGAATGAGAAAAAGACTTTGCTTTATAGGCTCAATGTCGGTTATAACAATGCACAGAACTTTCGGAACCTGCAATTTGACAAAAATATCATCGTAGCTCCGTCGGTTTCTTTCCTGCCTACTGAGAAGACGCGGATTAATTTCGATATGGTGTACAACCGGTCTAACAGCCGGCTGGATCGCGGACAGTCGGTGAAGGGAAATGACCTGTATTCGAGCTCGATTAAAACTTCGCTCAATGCGGTCAATGATTATCTGAATGAGGAAACTTACCTGATCACAACTTCTCTGAACCACCAGTTTACCCAAAATACTTCCTTTAACGTTGCCTACCTGCGTACAGGCTACACGGAAGATCTGCTCGAACACCGGAGCAGTAATGTGAATGCGGTGGATTCAGCTGGTAATGCAATCGAAAATCTGGTTGCGCGCCAGGTATTTGTACGTAAGACGAAGTCGTTTATGGACAATGTTTCGCTGTTTTTTAACCATAACTTCTATACCGGAATCGCTGAGCACAAGCTGGTTGCGGGTTACGATTACATCCAATCTTCTACCCCAAAAGGGTCAGGACAGCAGACTGCAAATGGATATTTGCTGAAAGCGGGTGGCGCGGCGGCTTACAATGCAAAACAGCCAGAGCGGTTTGTCTTTTATAACTATACTGAGAATGGGGTTACCCGCAGCATTCCGAAGCCCAACATTTCACACTATGATCTGACACTCCAAAACAACAATCTGGAAGATCCTACCAAGTACACTTATAATGTGGTCACTAATGCATCTACCACGCCGGTAATGTACCAGCTGCACGGTTTGTATTTGCAGGAACAATTGAAGATCAACAGGTTGCAGATTCTGCTGGGACTGCGCTACGATACTTACATTGACAAGAAGAACTATACCAAAAACGACGAAACCAATGTAACCCAGCACGCACTTTTGCCGCGCATCGGGGCTGTGTATACGTTGACCAACAATGTGAACATTTACGGTACTTATACCAAAGGTTATAACCCGCAGGATGCGGTGGTACAAAGTGATCCGCTTTCCGGCGGACCTTTTGACCCGATCCGTAGCAGTCTGGCCGAAGCCGGTTTGAAAACCGAGTGGCTCGATGGTCGCTTGACTGCGAATGCATCCTTTTACCAGATCGTGCAAACCAATACGCTTTATTCGGCGAATGCCGCTGAAAACCCAAACCTTCAAACGCAGATTGGCGAGGAAAAGGCAAAAGGAGTTGAATTTGACGTGACGGGGAATATTTTGCCAAACTGGAATATCATCGTTGCTTACAGTTACAATGATGCCAAGATTACCGACGCTGGTTCGCGGGCGGCTGATCAGGCAGTGGTGAATTTGCAAAAACCGAATGCGCCTAAAAATCAGGGCAGTATCTGGACGAAATATACTTTTGTAAATGCCGGTCTCAATGGACTGGGGCTTGGCTTGGGCAGCAACTATGTGGGCGAGCGTAATTTGTCGATCAACAATGCGCAGACTGTACCTGCTTACACGCTTTTGAATGCTGCGATTTATTACAAAATCGACAAATTTCAGTTCCAGGTTAATCTCAACAATGTAACCAACAAAACGTATTGGGTGGGCGGCTACGATTACCTCCGGTTGTTCCCGGGCTCGCCACGTAATTTCCTGGCGACTATTGCATATACCTTTTAATGTAAGCTACTTATCTGAACCAAAAGCGTGAAAAAAGCTTTCAAGAAAATTGCGTCGCAACTGCATTTATGGCTGGGGATTATCTCCGGCCTTGTGGTTTTTGTAGTGGCTCTGACAGGCTGCATTCTCGTTTTTGAGGATGAGCTGGAACCGGTTCTTTACCCCGACTTTCATGTGGTAAAGGCGAATGCAGGCGAGAGAAGGTTACCTCTGGATCATCTAAAAAGCATTATCGCCTACAAATTCCCGAAGAACAAAATCCAGCGCATCACCATCGAGCCGGATCATGAGCGGACAATTATTTTCAATCTCAAAACGAAGGAAAAAGAAGGATTATCGGCTGCAATCGATCCTTTTACCGGTCGGATAACAGCTGTTCGAGACGAACACGAAGCGTTTTTTGGTGTAGTACTCCGGCTGCACCGGTACCTTTGTCTGGAAGATACCGGCAAAGTGATCACAGGCATTTCCTGCGTCATGTTTCTAGTGATTATGATTACCGGACTCGTACTTTGGTGGCCAAACAGAAAGAACCAGAAGCAGCGTTTTCGCATTAAATGGGACGCGAAGTTCAAGCGGCTGAACTGGGACCTGCACGCAGTTTTTGGCTTTTACGTACTCCCCTTCATTTTCCTGATTGCAGCGACGGGGCTGGTTTGGAGTTACAAATGGGTGAACAATCTAATCTACCTCGCATTCGACGGAAAGCCGCAGGTAATTCGCGAAGCGCCCGCCAATATCTCGCTGAATGGAGCAGAAAACGATTATTTGCTTGAAAAGATATTAGCCGAAACCAACAGTCAGTTACCCAACCCGGGCCGAATTCTTTTTACAATGCCTAAGACAGACAGCTTGTCTATCACAGTTTCAAAAGTCGACGACAACGCCGCTGTAAGTAACATTGTAAGCTTTCTTTATTTCGATAAAAATAATGGAAACCTCGTTTCAAAGCGACTCTACGAAAACGAATCCCGCGGCATGAAAGCACGCAGGCTGGTTTACCCGATCCACACTGGCAACATCTGGGGTTTACCCACTAAGATCATCGCATTTGTAGTTGCGCTTATTGCCGCGAGCCTGCCTGTTACAGGGGTGATTATCTGGCTTGGGAAGAAGGTGAAGGGGAAGAAGAAGGTGCGCGGAATGAAGGTGGCGGAGGAGAATGAAGATGGGTTGGTGAGGCGGCGGGTGGTGGTATGAGTTAGAAAAATATGGAATCAGGTTCCATATTTTTCCGGTTTTTGTTTGCGAATATCCAGCGTGATACCGTTTATTCTGTAAAAACCACCCTTGAATAATTGCTTCCAAGGATGCAGAGTACGGCTGAGCTAATCCATTAACCTTTACTGGAATAAATGTCCGGACTGTTCGGATATTATTAAGTTATAACTTAACTTTATGTCCAGGTTTAGTATAAAACGATCGGCAGCAGTTGGTAGTACACGAATTGCTCTTTACAAACTTGGTATTGATAATCAATACCAGATCGAAGAATTCGAAAAGCTGATTTTGCAAGAAGGGACATTCGGAAAGGATATTGGTAAGATTTATTCGATCATCAATGCCGCCTGCAACCTTTCAACATTACCTAAAACTCTGTATCGCGTATTGAATTTGCCAAATATGCCACATCGGATTTATGAAGCGAAAAGCGCTGGTTTGAGATATTATCTGATTAAAATTGAAAAGACTGGAAAGGTGATAATTCTAGCTGGTAAAAAAAGCAATCAGAAGACGGACTTAAAATACCTGGCGCGACTTGCTCAGGAGATTCACTTATACGGTTTCAACCAGTAAATACTAATTCTATGGTTACGAGAAAAGATTTGCTTAACAGCCCTTCCTACTGGCTTACCAACATACAGATAGAGGTATTCAATCTGCTGAATACTTATATGGAGGAAAATAATCTCACACAAAGGCAAGTAGCTGAAAAACTGAAAGTGTCGCCATCCTATATCTCGCAGATTCTAAATGGGAATTTCAATTTCACAATTTCTAAGCTTGTCGAGCTGGCTTTATTGGTTGGAAAGGCGCCGGTTATTCAGTTTGAGTCAGTTGAGGATATAATGCGAGCCGAAGAAGATACTCAGCCAAAGGCGCAAAGGTCCAAGGCAAGGAGCGTTTCTGGTGCGTCGAAGCGCATAGTTAGATAATTTTTTAGCTTTAAGATTATGTGGGATTTACCCACCAATTACTATATTTGTTCATGCAAACATTTTCCTCTGTTGAGGAGACGTTTGAGTGGTGGCTTAAAAACATCTATCCGACGCTTCCAGCAGAAACAAAGGAAGGTAAATACCGAAATGCATGGCGCGACTTCACATTTAAAAAAGGAATTTCGCAAAAACGCATGAAAGAGGTATTATCCGACTTTGGAGACATTAATGAGAAGACTATTATCACCTATAAGTTGAAATAAAAAAATTTACCTAACAGGTGTGGATATTTCCCACCAAGCCAACTGCAAAAAATAGCCCGGAGAAAGCTGCATACTAAACCTCCGGGCTAAGTTCAAACAAGTCACAATTAAACCTAAAACAAAGCTATGAACACACTGCCAGAATCAAAATCCCAAGAAGCTACCGGTACAAAAACTGATTTTAACGGTCAGAAAAATGCATTGTTGAGACAACATCAGATCGTCAAAGAATTTTTTCAAACAGACAGTGGCAGCGAAATGATCGAATCATTGAACACAATGGTAGAGAGTTTTCTATTCAGCGAAAACCTTGTGCGGGTTACCCCTGAAATGCGGGTACATATTGTGAATTAATTGCGGGTTACTACGCCGATTGCTAAATTGGAAAGAGCAACTTTTAAGTCAAAAAGCTTCATTGCCTGAGCCGATAAACAAAACGAGGATCGATTTTAGTTTCGATCCTCGTTTTGTTTACACTTTTCTAGTTTAGTAGTTTATCCAAATTTTCAATGAAGTTCGGAGAAGATGGACGGGCTGCATCAGCATCTACAACCTTCCCTTCCGGATCAATGATAATAAATCTTGGGATAGAGGTGACTGCATAGTCCTTTATGAACTGAGATTGCCAAGCCTGATCGGCCAGTACTTGCACACCTGTTAGGTTCTTGTCGGCTATGAATTTCTTCCATTTATCCTTATTCTTCTGATAATCAACAGAGAGACTCAAAAACACGATCTGCTTCTCTTTATATCTTTCTTCTGCCTTCTTCAAATGTGGAATCTCCGCAATGCAAGGCGCACACCAAGTCGCCCAAATGTCGATAAAGACGAACTTACCTTTAAAATCTTCCAGCTTTGTTACGCCACCATCTACATTTTCATAAGAGAACAGAGGAGATTGAGAATTTTTCAGTCGCTTAATTGCTACTTTCTTTGCGAAACTAGCTTTGGCTCCTTGGGCATTACGCATTAGCATTTCCTTCTCGGCTTTCACAAAATCAGGATCAAATCCGCCGTTTGTCAGTTCCTGCATTTGTTCACCTTCTTTGGTTTTCAAAAGAGCCGCAAACCCCGATTCATCTTCCAACATTTCAGTTTTTTCATCGAACTGCTCGTCTAATAAAAGATGTTTTGCCAGATAGTTGTTCTCCTTTCCGCCAATGCCTTCATAGTGAAGCGTTTCATCGAACTTCTTTGCATCAACATTCATTTGAAAATCACGTCCATTTTTCAGAAAAACGGTAGTCATTTCAACATTGTCAGATAAGGCGTAGAGTCCCTCCTGCACGTTAAGCGTATCTGAAAAGCTTCCATTTTTGTCGACAAGGATTGTCTTGAGAACTTTGACATTTGAGAAAATCATCAAAGTATCGCTATTCCGATTTTCAATCTTGCCTGAAATACGAACATAATCTTTCTGAGCAAAGCAGAAGCTTGGAGCAAAAAGAAAAAGAGTTATTATATTCCTGATAGTCATTTGAACAAAAGTTTGGTGATTATCCCAAGCTTCAAACGATCAATCAGAAAACAAGAAAGGAATTAGCGGAAGGTTGTTATAAACCATTTGCAGGTGAGCTTGTCACACTGAGCGCAGTCGAAGTGTAGGCATTATGCAAATGCCTCCCGCTTGTCACACTGAGCGCAGTCGAAGTGCAGGCACAACGCATCGTGCACGTGCCTTCGACCGCCCGGCGGCCCGGTGCGCTCAGGCTGACAAAATGGTAAGTATTTGACTATCAAAAAATTTGTCACGCTGAGCGCAGCCGAAGAGCCTCAATAAACCTTCCCCAACAAATGCGGCCGCTCCTTTTCCAACTTCAAAATCAACTCCCCAAACAACGTATTAACCCAGGCAAACCACTTCCGCGTAAACTTCGCAGCGTCGTCTTTGTCGAAAGATTCGTGCATGAAGCCGGTGTTATTATGCGTGGTTTTCAGCAGTTTTAACTGGGCTTCGATTTCTTTTTCGTCGGTGGAAGTAATCGCGCGGGCGATGATGCCCATGGGCCAGATCTGGTTCACCAAAGTATGCGGACTGCCTAGCCCCTCCCCCGCTTTCCCTTTGAAGAAATAGGGATTGGAATCGCTCAGAACGAACTTTCTGGTATTAATATAAACAGGATCTTTCACCGACATTGCGCCCAGGTAAGGCATACTGATCAACCCAGGGATACCGGCGTCGTCCATTAATAAGTAGTTACCAAATCCGTCAACTTCGAATGCGTAGATCTTGCCGAATTCCGGGTGCGGGTATATTGCGAACTTCTTCAATGCAGTCTCCACTTCGGTTGCCAATGCTTTGAAATCAGCGGCCAGCTTTGCATTTGAGCCGCCCAGTTTTTCCAGAATTTCCGCGATTTCACGGAAAGAAACGACGGCGAAGAAATTGGAAGGAACAAAAAACGGATACATAGCCGCGTCGTCGGAAGGCCGGAAAGTACTTGCGATCAATCCATTGGGCTTGATCGGATTTCCATAACCATTACCCGGAACGGTATCCGTTGACCAGGCCGTTGTCCGGCCAAATTTGTAAGGCCCCGGCCCGTCTTTACGTTGCTGCTCTTTGCAGGTTTTAAGGATCAGGCCGGCCGCTTTTATCCAATCCGCGTCAAACGGCGTGGTGTCTCCTGTTACTTTCCAGTAATTATAAGCCAGGCGGATCGTGTAGCAAAGCGAATCGAGCTCCCACTTGCGTTCGTGGAGCATCGGCTTCATTTCGGTATGGTCTTTCGTCCATTCACTTTCTTTCGGACGATCGTAAAATGCATTCGCGTAAGGATCGATGATAATGCATTTGGTCTGCCGGTTGATCAGTCCGGCTACCATATCTTTCAGTTTATTATCCTCTTTCAAAAGAGCCAGATAAGGCCAAACCTGCGCCGTGCTGTCACGCAGCCACATCGCGTCGATATCGCCCGTGATCACGAATGTGTCCGGCTTGCCGTTTTCTGTTTTAAAATGTACCGTCGTGTCGATCGTGTTCGGAAAACAGTTTTCAAAAAGCCACGCGAGCTCGGGGTCTTTGATCACTTTTTTCATGCGTGTGATCGTAGCTTCCACGGCCGGACTGGTAAAACTGCGTTTATCAGCCGCTATCCTGACCACCGGAAAATCTGCGACTGCATTCTTGGCAAAAGACCATTTCGGGATATAAGCGCCGGCGACAGCCAAAGCACCTGCTTTTATAAAGGTTCTCCTTTGCAACATTGGGTATGGATATAGGTTGGAGTTTTTAAAATATTTTAAAGAAGCAATTTAGGTAAAAAACTGTCACTTAGAAGCTACTTCCAGAACCATGTGATGGTATTGGTGTCCCAGGAAATTTTTTTCTCCGACAATTTTAAAACCTAGATTTTCATACAATCGCTTTGCTGCCGGATTTACCTGATCGACAATCAACCCCACTCTTTGATATCCCAGCGAAGCCGCTTTTTCACAAAAAGCTTTGATCAGCTTTTTACCAATACCTTTTCCCTGGTGCGCCGGATGCACATTCACGCAATCAATGTAATATTCGCCTGGTCCGGTTTCGTCAGAGGGATTGAAATCTGGTTGCGTTTCACGGATCAGGTCGAGGACAGGTTTTCTGAGTTGGTGTAAAAGCGCGCCATCGTAGCCGGTAACTGCCCCGATAACTCCATTTTCATCTTCGAAAACGAGCGTATTTTCGTAGCTATATTGGTTCTGGTTGGTTTCAAAAAAGTGCCGGAAGAATGGAATTGCGTCAGAATGGTTTTCTGATCTGGCAAATATTCCTGCAATGTGGCCCATTGCAAGTATCAGTAGCGGGGCCACTGCATTGGCATCTTCGGGTACAGCCGCCCTGATTTTAGTATTTAACTCCATCATATCCTCATTCATTTTACACCAATTTTTGCTCTAATATTTTATTTCAACCGAATAGTAGTCAAAATACAGTCAGTACTAATCAAAAGACGTAAAGTTTTTAGCATTATTTTACTTTAAAATTGTATTGTCGAACATCCCTTCATTTTATTGTAAATCACACACTTACCCGCTTCCATTTGAGAGGCAATGCGTAACTGATCTTTATTTTGAATACCGATAAAACTGAACAATTAACCAATTTCTCATTTAGTATGTCTCAGAAAATTAATGTTGCAATCGTCGGGCTGGGCTTTGGAGCCGAATTTATCCCTATTTATCAGCAACATCCCAATGCAAATATGTACGCGATTTGTCAACGTACAGAATCTAAATTAAATGCAGTTGGTGACCAATATGGAATCGATGTCCGCTACACAAGCTACGACGACCTGCTCGCCGACCCGAATGTAGACGCGGTACACATTAACTCACCGATCCCGAACCACGCAGAGCAGACTTTGAAAGCACTTCGTGCCGGAAAACACGTTGCATGTACCGTTCCGATGGCAACAAGCGTGGAAGATTGCATCGAGATCGTGAAAGCGACGAAAGAGTCTGGCAAGAAGTATATGATGATGGAAACGGTGGTTTACGCACGTGAATTTCTGTTTGTGAAAGAATTATATGAGAAAGGCGAGCTTGGTAAAGTTCAATTCCTGAAAGCAAGTCACCAGCAGGATATGGAAGGCTGGCCTGACTACTGGCCAGGGCTGCCTCCGATGCATTACGCAACACACTGCGTGGGCCCGGTTGCGGGTTTGTTGAAACTGGAAGCTGAGTACGTTTCGTGCTTCGGTTCCGGAACGATCAGTGAAGATTTGGCGAAGATCCACAACTCACCTTTTGCAGTTGAATCGGCGCATATTAAATTTAAGGACAGCGATTTATCAGCTTATGTATATCGTTCGTTGTTTGACGTGGCGCGCCAGTATCGCGAGAGTTTTGAGGTTTACGGAAGCAAAAAATCATTCGAATGGCCGCTGATCGAAGGCGAAGATCCCGTGATCCACACTGCGAAAAAGCCGGAACACGAAATTGCCGAGAAAGTGCCGACCCCGGATTATGCACATTACCTGCCAGAGGAAATCCAGCATTTCACAGGCAAGGGAGTTTATAACCTGGATGAAAACGCGCATTTGTCTTTTGTACAAGGCGGCGGCCACGGTGGCTCACACCCGCATTTGGCGCACGAATTCATCAGCGCATTGATCGAAGACCGCGATCCTTTCCCGAATGCATGGCAATCGGCCAACTGGACGAGCGTGGGAATTTTAGCCCACGAATCAGCATTGCAAGGCGGCGCGTTGATTCAGTTGCCGGATTTTAAAAGTGTATAAAAATAGCGTCGTGCATTGCCCTTCGACACGGAGCTTGTCAGCCTGAGCGCAGTCGAAGGCATCGTGCACAATGCCTTCGACTGCGCTCAGGCTGACAAAAAGTTGCAGCGCACAGAAACAATAGCATCCTTTAAAAAGGAAAAAGAAAATTTAGACAACAATAACCAAATGAAAACCAAAGCGTTATCCTTTTTCCTTGGTATAGTCCTGCTGGGCTGTGCCTCTCAGCCTTCTTCGCAGAACGCGTCGGTTAAAAGTGCGTCTTCCAAAGGCGAGGCTTCCAAGGCGCGGCGTCTGGAAATCTTGTTCCTGGGCGACAACGGGCACCACAAGCCTGCCGAACGCGTGCCGCAGATCATGGCGGCATTGGGACCGAAAGGTTTCAACTTCACTTATACGGACAATCTGAACGACCTGAATGCCGAGACGCTCAACAAATATGACGCGCTCATGCTGTATGCGAACCACGATTCGATCGCGCCGCAGCAGGCAAAAGCGTTGCTGGATTATGTAGCGAGTGGAAAAGGATTTATCCCTATTCACTGCGCTTCCTACTGTTTCCGCAACAATCCGGAAGTTGTAAAGCTGATCGGCGGACAGTTCTGGCGCCACACTTTTGACACCATTCAGCCGGTTTGGACAAATCCTGAGCACCCTGCGATTGCAGGTGTGAAGCCTTTTAAAACGATTGATGAAACTTATCTGCACAACCAGTTGCAGCCTGACAACATCGTTTTGACAGAACGTACCATTCAAAAAGATCAGGAAAAAGACAAGCCTGGCGTTCAGAAAGAACCTTATACCTGGGTGAGAACGCACGGGAAAGGCCGGATTTTTTACACGGCTTACGGTCACGACGAGCGTACTTGGGCAGTTCCTGGTTTTCAGGATTTGATTGAAAAAGGGATTCTGTGGGCGGTAAATGATGATGCAAGAAAAGCATTGGCTGCATTGGCACCAAAACCTTTTGAATACCGCGAAGCCAAGTTGCCAAACTATGAGCAGCGCCCTGGTCCGCAAATGCAGCAGCTGCCACTTTCGCCGGAAGAATCGGTGAAGCACATTCAGATTCCTGTTGACTTTACATTGGACGTTTTTGCGCACGAACCTGACGTAATGCACCCGATCGCGATGACGTGGGACGAGCGTGGCAGGTTGTTTGTTTTGATCACCAAAGATTATCCTAACGAAAGAAAAGATACCGGCGGGAGTGACTATATCCTGATTTGCGAGGATACGAACAAAGACGGTAAAGCAGACAAATTCACGAAGTTTTCCGATGATCTGAGTATCCCGACCGGACTTGCATTCGCAAACGGTGGTCTGGTAGTTTCGCAGGCTCCGCACATGTTGTTTTTGCAGGATACCGATGGCGATGACAAAGCGGACGTGAAGAAAATCCTTTTCTCAGGTTTTGGAACAGGAGATACCCACGCGGGACCTTCCAACCTGCATTACGGTTTTGATAACTGGGTTTACGGTTCAGTTGGTTATTCAGGATTTAAAGGCAAAGTAGGACAAAGCGATTCACTGAATTTCGGACAAGCACTTTTCCGGTTCAAACCCGATGGTTCTGACATGGAAATCGTGACCAAAACTTCTAACAATACCTGGGGATTGGGTTTCAATGAGAGCGGCGACCTGTTTGGTTCAACTGCGAACAATTCCCACGGCTGGTACTCAGCAATCCCGAACCGTTATTTCGGTGAAAGTAAAGTAGACAATGGTGGCCGAAGCACGGATACGCATAAAGACATGCAGCCGATCACACCGAAAGTGCGTCAGGTAGATGTATTTGGCGGATTCACAGCTGCTGCGGGACATAATTTTTACACAGCCCGCGCTTATCCGAAACAGTATTGGAACAAAGTTGCATTCGTTTCCGAACCTACGGGACACATTTTGCACCAGAATTTCATGGCTAAAAAAGGTACCGATTTTGAAGATCAATTGGGCTTCAATTTGCTGGCTGGCGCGGATGAATGGGTATCTCCGGTTTTTGCAGAAGTTGGGCCCGACGGAGCTGTTTGGGTAGCCGATTGGTACAGCTACATTATCCAGCATAACCCAACTCCGAAAGGATCAGAAAACGGTAAAGGAAATGCTTACGAGACTGATTTGCGCGATTTTACCCACGGTCGTTTGTATAGAATTGCATGGAAAAATGCGCCGAAATATACGCCGATCTCCCTAAGCAAATCCCGTCCTGACGAACTGGTTGCTACTTTAAAAAACACCAATATGCTCTGGCGCCGACACGCGCAACGTTTGCTGGTTGAACGCAATAACAAAGATGTTGTGGGCAAATTGGTGGAGCTGGTTAAAGACAAATCAGTGGACGAAATTGGCTTAAATACAGCTGCTATCCACGCATTGTGGACTTTGCACGGGTTGAACGCAATTGAAGATCCGCAGGTTTTGGCGGCGGTGAATGAAGCATTGAAACACCCTGCTGCGGATGTGCGCAAAACGGCTGCCCAGGTTCTGCCTTCGACGCCTGCTACTGCCCAAACTTTACTAGCGGCAGACGCTTTGCATGATAAAGATGCATTGGTTGCCATGAATTCATTGCTTCGTTTTGCAGATATTCCTTTGACACCAGAAGTGGAAACTGCGGTATTGACATTGCTTGATACTTACGCACAAGCCGACGATCGCTGGATGCCAGATGCATTTGCGGCAGTACTGAACTCACACGACGGTGCATTGCGTAAAAAATACCTGGCACAACGCGCAGGAAAAGCTGGCTCTGCAACTGCCACTGCTCAAAAGGCAGAAGCTGCCAAGCCGATGGATCATTCAACAATGAACCACGATAACCACGGCGCAAGCAAAGTTACGATACAAGGTTCGGCTGAACTGGCGATCACAAATATCACAATCGAACCAGGCAAGCCTTATGTTCGTGAATATGCGCGGGTAGTGATTGAAATTACAAACCAAGGCAGCGTGGCAGTTCCTAAAGAGTTGGTACCGGTTGTGAATGTAGGTGTAAGAAGCCGCTCACTCAATAGTAACTACGTGAGCCGCCAGCTGACAAATGGCATAGCTCCGGGTGAAACTGTGAAACTGACCGAAGGAAATAATGGTCCTTGGCGCTCGGGTTTTGGATTTACTTCTGACGAAGCTGGCAAGGTAACGATCACAGCTACTGTCGACGTGGACAATGTGGTTCTGGAAAAAGACGAGAACAAGAACAATACCATGAGCAAAAGCTTCGAGGTACGTAGACTGGACCGTTTGTCGGACTTTGCATTGGAACGCGCGACGCGTGGTTATACTTCTTATGCGAGTGGAAATGAAGTTTTGGATTTGTTGAAAACAGCCCAAACACTGGATCCACAAGGTCGCAATGCGGTTTTCAAAGGGGTACTAGGCTCCTGGAACCCGAAACGCAAAGAGACTGCAAATGACGAGAGCAAGAAAATGTTGGCTTCTCTGAAATCTGAGGTTACGGACGATCTGAGCAGCAAACTGACTCCGTTCCTGGAATCTTATGGAATCAAGGAAGAAACCACGACCGACCCGAATGTACAGATTGTACAGATCAAGGCGATCCGCGAGGAGATGAAATTTACATTGACTGAGTTCAAAGCAGTTGCCGGTAAAACAGTGGAGCTGGTATTTGAAAACCCGGATGCAATGCAGCATAATGTGGTAATTGGAAAGCCAAAATCATTGGAAATCATCGGAACCGCGGCTGATAAAATGATCACGGCAAAGGATGGTGCAGAGAAAAACTATGTACCGAATATCCCGCAGGTACTTGCGGCAACTCCGCTTGTTAACCCGGGACAGACTTACCGTCTGAAATTCCAGGTTCCAAACGAAGTAGGCGACTATCCATTCGTTTGTACATTCCCGGGCCACTGGCGGTTAATGAAGGGAGTCATGAAAGTTGTTAAAGACGAAAAAAGTCTCTGATAGCAATTGATTACAAGTCAAAAAATCCGTCATGCTAATATCAAGCTGACGGATTTTTTGATTAAAAGACTTAAAGAATCGCATTCTCAGCCACCATGAAAGTCGTCCAATTCACCATACCGGTCCCGAAAGAAAGTACCATTGTGGTGCAGGATAACATTTTACCGCATTATTACAACCACCTCCACCGCCACCGTGAAGTGCAGATCGAGTGGGTCGTGGAAGGATCGGGGATTTTGATTGCGGGCAATTATATGCAGCGTTTTGAGTCGGGGGAAGTGTATATTATTGGTGCCAATCAATCCCACATTTTCAAGAGCGACGAATCGTACTTCAATGCCGCTGAGCCGAAACAGGTGCATTCCGTTTCGATCTTTTTCGACCCGATCCACCTTTCACAAAATATATTAAGTCTGCCCGAAATGACAGGGATACGCAAGTTTGTCAGTGGCTTGCACAATGGATTTCAGCTTCGGGAAAGTGATAATGAGATGATCAAAGCCACGATTAAGGAAGTAATGCAGCACAAGGAAAGTCAGCGCGTGGCTGCATTCATTTCGCTTTTACACCATTTCTCGACCACCAAAGAATTAAAACCGCTGGCCACGAGCAACAGCGAGCACCGGATTTCGGAAGTAGAGGGGATCAGAATGGACAAAATATTCCAGTATCTCGTAGGTCACTACAAAAGCCACATTTCCCTGGCCGAAATTTCAGAAATCGCTAACCTTACTCCGCAGGCTTTTTGCCGTTATTTCAAAAAACACACCGACAAAACTTTCGTCAGCTTCCTCAACGAAGTCCGCATCAACGAAGCCTGCAAAATCATCGTTTCCGGCAAGTTTGACGGGTTTTCGGATGTGAGCTATCAGACTGGATTTGACAATGTGACTAATTTTAATAGGGTTTTTAAGAAGACAATCGGGTTATCACCGAGAGAGTATCAACGGGAGTTCTTGGAGCGGTTGGGGTAAATCATTTATCTGCCGGTAACCACATTTATCCAGCAACAAAACCACCATCACTTCTCTCCCGAAACGAAGACTAACTTTGCAAAATACTTTCTGACGTCAGCAAACGCTGGCGTTTTTCTTTTGCACAATTTCGCATCAATAATGCTCGATAATGTATATCCCGTCACGATCTTCGACAATTTTTTGACTTATGAATTCAGAAGTATTGGACCAAATGGGGCAATCCGAAAAATTGTTCGTTATCAGGAATATTCAAGAGGTGGCTACTATAACCTGGGATTTGGAGATGCTGACCCGGTCACAGGCAGCGAGAGTGATTTGAATGTTACAAATAATGGCGACAGCGAGAAAGTCCTTCGCACAGTTACTTCAACACTCTACACATTTACAGACAACTATCCTGACGCTTTTGTACTTGCGTCCGGAAGTACGAGGGCGAGAACGCGCCTCTATCGTATCGGCATTAGCAACAATCTTGAAGCTATCGAGAAAGATTTTAACCTCTGGGGCTACCTTAACGACGACTGGCAAAAATTCGTCAGGGGCACAGACTATGACCTTTTTCTAGTTAAAAGAAAATCGTAAATTTGATTATCATGAAAATAAAAGCACATAGCAAAGAGAAGGCACTTCCAAAGGGTTGGACATTAGATCCTTCATTGGATGGCAAGTATGCGCATCTTGACCTGTTCAGAGAAAAGTTTGACAGGGATAATGAGTTTATTCGGCGGGTAGGTCTTCCGGATTTTATGAGGAGTAAGTGAACTTAGCTGATCTTATAAAACGAGCAAGCCGCATATATGCAGCTTGCTCTTCTTATTTTACTTCCCTTTAATTTTCCACATCCCGTAAAGCACCAAATAAAATCCTCCAAATTGCTCCGAATACCAAAGCTCGAGCTGATTTAAGTTAATATCGGTAAAAAAGCCGCTAATTTCTACCAAGTTTATCTTCGGGGTTAGGTCTAATTTTACATATAGACAATTAGAGTATTTCGAGTTTTGAGATTTTTCAATCCTGATCCTGCCCCACTTTGGCAGACAGATCTCCTATTGTCTACACTTTCCTGAACTTTACAAAATGCTGTTAATGCGAGCCTTTACAATAGATATAAGAAGGATCAGAATGTGGGGGGCACTGTCGTTGCTGTCGCATATTACACTTGCCCAACTACCTGCCTATCAACCTTCCAAAGAGGAAATTTCGAATGCTTACAAGCGCATGGAATTGATGGATTCTGTCACAAAAGGCACTGTGCTCAAAGCCAGCATCCAGGCCGGGTGGCAGGCGGACGGCAAATCATTCTGGTACAAAAATATCCTTCAAGACAGTCTGACAGAATACATATTTATCGATCCGGTAAAGGGTAAAAAAGCAAAGGCATTTGACAATGAAAAAGTAGCCAAAGCACTGTCGCAAGTAGCAGATTCGACGTTTTCAGCCCCTAGATTAATGTTGCAGGGCTTACGGTTTGACAGTGCGAAAAGTACGATTTACATGCAAACCGACAGCAAATGGTATGCTTACAATACCAAAGACAATACCGCCAGAAAGATTGAAAAGCCCGCTATTGAAGAACCAAAAGGAACAGGCTGGACAAGGCAAGCGAGCCGGTGGCGGCCGTTTCGGGCGGATAGTATTTCTCCCGATAAAAAGCAGAAAGCGTTTGTCAGGAACGGCAACATTTACCTGGGTTCTCCTGTCGGAAAAGACGCAAAACAGCTGACGCACGAAGGCAACCCGCTTCGCCCTTTCGGCGAGTTGAGCTGGTCGCCGGATGGACAGTATATCGTTTGCTATCGCATTGATAAACAGGAAGAAAGAGAGGTAAGCTACATTCTTTCCTCGCTTCCGAATACAACACGCGGCGAAGTAAAAACGAGGGGTTATGCACAGCCGGGCGATGAATTTACGAGCTACGAAATGTTTTTGGTCAACGTAAAAACCAAGGAGCTGGTAAAAGTTAAGTCTGAAAAAATAGACTTCTTCAATGCGCCGGTGATTCGGTGGCGCGAAGGTGATCCGCAGTATTTTACATACGAAAAAGTAGACCGCGGCCACCAGCGTTTCCGGGTGATCGAGGTCAATGCCGGGAACGGTGATACGAAAAATATCATTGACGAAAAGACCACCACTTTCATTTACCAAAACCTTATTTACACGCATTACCTGCCCAGGCAGCACGAAATTATCTGGTCTTCGGAAAAAGATGGCTGGCGACATTTGTACCTCGTGGATGAAAAGTCAGGCAAGATCAAAAATCAGATTACGAAAGGCGACTGGGTGGTGCGGGATATTGATAGTATCGACACACAAAAGCGCGAGGTTTGGTTCAGGGCCAATGGAATGAACCGCGATGAAGATCCGTACCACATTCATTATTACCGGATTAAGTTTGATGGAACAGGTTTGGTAAAATTGACTGATCACGCGAAAGCGAACCATTTACTCGCATTTTCACCCGACCGCAGCTACTATATTGATACCTATTCCACGATGACCAGCCCGCCGGTAATGGAGCTACGCAAGACTGCTGACGCGTCGCTGATCATGCAATTGGAAGAGGCTGATATTTCAAAATACTTATCGCTGGGTTTCAAACTACCTGAGATTTTTACGGCAAAAGGGCGCGACGGGATAACGGATATCTGGGGCATCGTGTACCGCCCAAGCCAGTTTGACCCGAACAAAAAGTACCCTATTATCGAGAATATCTACGCCGGTCCGCAGGATTCGTTTGTTCCCAAAGCATTCAGGCACTACGGTGAAATGCAGAGTATGGCCGAGCTGGGTTTTATCGTAGTTCAAATGGATGGAATGGGCACTGCGAACCGTTCGAAAGCATTTCACGATGTGTGCTGGAAAAATCTGGCCGATGCTGGTTTTCCCGATCGCATTGCGTGGATGAAGTCGCTGGCGGCTAAGTATCCCTACATCGACTCTACCAAAGTGGGCGTTTACGGCACCTCCGCCGGCGGGCAAAACTCACTGGGCGCACTCCTATTTCATCCCGGGTTTTACGACGCAGCAGTTTCCGCCTGCGGCTGCCATGACAATCGCGTGGACAAACAGTGGTGGAACGAACAGTGGATGGGCTATCCGGTAGGCAAGCATTACGACGAACAATCGAACGTGACCAATGCTGCTAAATTACAGGGAGATCTGCTCCTGATCGTCGGAGAGGCGGATACCAACGTCCCGCCGGAATCGACCTACCGGGTTGCGGACGCATTGATCAAAGCAAACAAGGATTTTGAATTGCTGACAATTCCAGGAATGGGCCACAGCGACGGTGGAAATTACGGAAGACGTAAGAAACGCGATTTTTTTGTCAAGAAGTTGCTTGAAGTGGAGCCACCGAGACGGAATAGGCTGGCGGTAACGCAGTAGCGACTTGTCCCCTTCGGCTGCGCTCAGGGTGACAAGTCGCCTGCACTCAGGGTGACAGGTCGCCTGCACTTAATGATTGACGTATATAATACTTCGTTCAAATTCTTTCCTTTGATTATTATTGATTCTGCACCGTGCGTATGTCAAAACCATAGCCTATGAAAAAGAAGATCTTCCCTAAAATTCTACCACCAACTAACTCAGAAAACATGAATAGACTACTATCTAATTTAATCCAGGAAATACCGCGCCGGCTGCTTTTAGGTCTCGCACTGGTATGCCTATTATCCGGTCAGCTGCTCGCTGCCGAGCGCGAGATTTCGGGCACGATCGTATCCACCGAGGATAAAAACCCGCTGCCGGGTGTGACGATTATCGTAAAAGGAAATAATTCAATAGGAACTGCGACGGATACTGAAGGAAAATTCAAACTGACCGTACCCGATGAAGCGACTTTGATTTTGAGTTATATCGGCTATATCAGTCAGGAAGTGGTGGTAGGCAGCATGAGCGCGCTGACCATTGAAATGGCGCCCGACCAGAAACAGCTTTCCGAAGTGGTAGTAATCGGTTACGGAACTCAGAAAAAAGGTGATGTGACGAGTTCGGTTGCGAGTATTAAAAGGGAGGATTTTATCAAAGGAACAGTTCGAGACGCGGCGCAGCTGGTGCAGGGAAAAGTAGCGGGTTTGCGTATTACCACGCCCAGCGGCTCGCCTTCTTCCAACACACAGATCAATTTGAGGGGTATTAACTCGATCAATGGAAACTCTGACCCGCTCGTTTTGATCGACGGTATTCCGGGGGGATTGAATACGGTTGCGCCTGAAGATATTGAGTCTGTGGACGTTTTGAAAGATGGATCGGCAGCTGCGATTTACGGAACGCGCGCTACCGGCGGGGTAATTTTGATCACGACACGAAAAAACCGGGGCACCTCGCGGGCGACTGTGGAGTATTCCAATTATGTAAATATTCAGACGATCGCGCGCAGACCCGAACTGTTTACCGGCGACGATTACCGCAGAAAAATCAGTGAAGGCATTGACTACACCGATTACGGAGGAAACACAGACTGGCTCGACGAGATTATGCAAAAGCCTGTCAGCCACAACCATAACCTGACATTTTTTGGCGGAAACAGTACCACCAACTTTACAGGATCTGTGAATTACCGAAACTGGGAAGGAATCTTTTTGAGATCGGGACAAAACAGGTTTACAGGCCGCGCCGACCTGAACCACGCGATGTTTGACAATAAACTGAAAACAAACATTCAGATTATCAACCGCATTACCAGCACGAACGGCGCGGTAAGTCCTGTCGACAATGATGCAGCTTACGGGTACATTTACCGCCAGGCAATAATCCGTAACCCGACAGATCGCGTGAGAACGGAAACAGGCGCGTGGCAGGAGCGTGATGGTTATTTCTATGAAAACCCCGTTTCCCTCATTAACGAGTCAAACTACGATGCCAAGTTTAAGGAAATGCGAATGAGCGGAAGTCTGGACTATGCGCCTATCGAGGACCTGAACTTTAAATTATTGGTTTCCAATGTGCAAAACAGCAACCTGGAAGGGGGCTCGACGACATTCAACCATACTGCAACGCGATTGAGCAACCAGAATAGTACAGCATATCGCAGCACTTACGCAAACAATGAAAACCTGCTGGAATTCACTGGTAATTATGCCAAATCTTTCGGCAAACACCGTTTTACATTGCTTGGCGGATACAGCTGGCAGGATGCAACTTACGAATCTTTCAGCGCGAGCAACTGGGATTTCCCAACCGACGCTTACGACTGGAACAACCTCGGCGCGGGCGGTGCTTTGCAAAAAGGCCAGGCTGCAATGGGAAGTACTAAAAACAAATGGCAGCTGGCTGGCTTCTTTGGCCGGTTAACTTACAGTTTGGATGAAAAATACCTGTTTATGGCGAGTGTGCGCCGCGAGGGTTCTTCGCGGTTTGGGATCAATAACCAATGGGGTACATTCCCAGCGGCTTCTGTGGGCTGGCGGATCAGCAAGGAACGGTTTATGGAAGGTCTGACGGGCGTTTCCGAGATCAAGCTACGCGCCGGTGTGGGTGTCACGGGTACGATCGCGAACTCGCCTTATCTGTCCCAGATCAGCTATAATTTCAGCCGCGACCAAGGTGCATTCATTGGTGGAAAATGGGTGCCAGGCTTTGTTCCCGCGCGTAACTTCAACCCAAACCTGCGTTGGGAGAAGAAGGAGGAGGTGAATGCAGGGGTTGATTTTGGTTTTGTAAAAAATCGCATCAGCGGCTCTATTGATGTGTATAGCAGAAAAGTGAAAGACCTGCTTTACGATTTCCCTGTGCCTGTACCACCGTACCTGACCGGCTCGATGTTTATCAATGCAGGTACCATGAAGAATGAAGGTCTTGAAGTCCTTCTGAACCTGGTTCCGATACAGACAGCCAACTTGCAGTGGAACTCAGGATTTACATATTCTACCAACCGAAACAAGCTGGTAAGTCTTTCAAACGACCAATTCCAGGCTTCCAATGACTTTTTCGATGCAGGATACACGGGCGAGCCGATCCAGATCAGTACGCACCGAGTTAAAGTCGGCGAACCTATCGGACGGTTTTTTGTGTGGAAAAGTGTAGGTGTAGACGAAAAAGGCGGCTGGCTGGTAGAGAACAAAGATGGCGAGGTCATTCCGGTTGCCGAGGCTAAACCCGAAGACCGCCAATACTATGGAAATGGTATTCCAAAGCACAATGTAGGCTGGAACAATTCGGTGCGGTTCAAGAGCTTCGACCTTGCATTGAATATGCGCGGCGCATTCGGATATGATGTTCTGAATTTTCAAAGTATGTTTTATAACAACCCGAAAAACAAGGCATATAATATGCTGAATACCGCTTACGATCCGATCGACGGAAAAGTGCTGAACAACGACCTTGTATACGTTTCGCACTACATTGAAAACGGGAATTACTGGAAAATCGACAATGTGACATTGGGTTATACGCTGCCTCAGAACCTGATAAAAGGTATGAAAAATGCGCGCGTTTTTGTTTCGGGACTTAATCTGGCCACTATTACGGGTTACACCGGCGTGGATCCGGAAGGCATGACGATGACCGGCTTTTTCCCCGGAAGCGATCAACGCGACAAATATCCTACAACCCGCACATTCACTGCCGGACTTAGTGTAACATTCTGATCCACAACAAACTTTTTACAAGATGAAAAACAGGAACGCCAAATATATATTACTGACATCGGTACTGAGTGCAGCGACCCTGTACTCCTGCACTGATCTTAAAGAACAGGTTTATTCTGAGGTACTTGCGAGCAGCTACCAGCCTACTGAGAAGGATCTGCCAGCGATCGTAGCCCCCGTTTACTCTTCGTTAAGAAGCCTGATGGCCGGCTGGCAAGGCTATTTTGATTTGCAGGAAGAAGCGGCCGATGCCATTATCACGCCCTCCCGCCCAAATGGCTGGGATGATGCAGGTACCTATAAACGAATGCATTACCACACCTGGACCTCGTTGCAGGACCAGCCGGCCAATACCTGGTTCAGCTCTTTCAGCAGCATTACTACCGCGAACAGGGTTATTTCTCAGATAGAAAGCGGCGAGATACCGATTACTGCCGGAAAGGAAAATACGATTGCCGAATTGAAAGCAGTGCGCGCGCTGGCATATTACCTGCTGATGGATAACCACGGAAACGTGCCCATTGTCACTGATTTCAAAGATATCAGTCTGCCGAAGCAGAGCACGCGGAAGGAAGTTTATGACTTCATTATCAAAGAATTGAATGATGCAATCCCGAGCCTGAGCGAGAATGCGGCTACTACTTATGGTCAGCTTAACAGGTGGGGCGCGAAGGCTTTGCTTGCCAAAATTTATCTTAATGCGGAAATATACACCGGCACGCCGCAATGGGCGCAGGCGATCACGCAGGCAGATGAGGTGATCAAAAGCGGCAAATATGTGCTGGATGCCAATTATTCGGACATTTTCACCTGGACCAATTTCAATTCCAAAGAGATCATTTTTGCTATTCCTTACGATGAGATTTACGGCGTAGGAAACATAATCCACATGAAAACGCTCGACCCGCTGAGCCGCACGGTTTATCCGATGAATGCCGGTCCGTGGGGCGGAAACTGCGCCGTGCCACAATTTATCGACACTTATGACGCTGACGACAGCCGCCTGGCAGATACCTGGATCATGGGTCCGCAGAAAAACGCGACTACCGGAGCCGTGGTGATCACTTACGGCAAAGCGGTTCCGACCATGGAAAAAACGGCTTCTTCGGACGGTTATCGCATTGGGAAATACAAAATCAAACCAAATGTGACCGGCAGTATGGACAACGATTTCCCATTTCTGCGCTATGCTGATGTGCTGATGATCAAAGCGGAGGCTCTTTTACGGACTGGAAAAGCCGAAGAAGCTGCGGCGATAGTGACGGAAGTACGTAAACGCGCATTCAAAAATAACCCGGCCAAAGCGACGGTTACCGGCGCGGATCTGGCAAAGGGTAGCAAATATAACTATGGTTACCAGGCTGTTGACGGAAGCATTATCGAGCGCCAGGGCGGCGAAGATGTGAAATTCGGCCGCTTTTTTGATGAGCTTGGATGGGAGTTTGCCGCGGAGGCGCACCGTCGCCAGGATATGATCCGGTTTGGTGTTTTTGGTACAAAAAAATGGTTTAACCACCGTCCGCAGGCTACACAACGCGCTTTGTTCCCGATACCGCAAAGCGAGTTGGACAAAAATACCAACCTGAAACAAAATCCGGGTTACTGATAATACATTCTGATTAGGTTAGTAGTTTTAATCTTGCTCGAAGACAGTTGATGTTTAAGAGCAAGATTTTTTTCATTTAGCCAGAAACTTTAATTTGCAAAAAACGCATTGTCAGAGTGCGATTGCATTAAACACCACAAGCCATGTTCTCCAAAGAAACCTATATTCAAAGACGCGCACAACTGAAAACGAAAGTCGGCAGCGGGCTGATCCTCTTTCTCGGCAATGAAGATTCGGGCATGAACTACCGCGATAATGTGTACCCATTCCGCCAGGACAGCTCTTTTTTGTATTATTTCGGATTGGATATTCCTTCCATTCACGCGGTGATCGATATTGACAAGGACCAGGAAATTATATTCGGAAACGAGCTGACGATCGACGATATCGTTTGGACGGGGCCGAAGGAGGCGCTGGTGGATAAAGCTGCGAAGGTTGGAATTTCTCTGGTTAAGCCACTTTCGGCGATTAGCGGTTTTTTAAGAGGGATTTTAGATAAAAAGCAGCAGATACATTTCCTGCCACCCTACCGGGCTGAACATACTTTGAAATTGCAGGAATGGTTGCAGGTATCACCTGCTGAGGCTTCGCAAAAAGCTTCGGTGACTTTGATCAAGGCGATCGTTTCCATGCGTAACTATAAAACGGCCGAGGAAATCGCTGAAATGGAGAAGGCGGTGGATACCTCTGTGGATATGCACCTGGATTTTATGCAGAATGCGCGCCCGGGTATGACGGAAAAAGAAGTAGCCGGAAAGCTGCAAAGTATCGCAATAGGTGCGGGCGGCGACATTTCTTATCCTATTATACTGACCGTAAATGGCGAGATCCTGCACACACACACGCGTGATCTGGTGATGCAGGAGGGACAAATGGGCTTGTGCGACGCGGGTGCCGAAACCGCAATGCGCTACTGCGGCGACCTTACCCGAACAATTCCGATGGGAAAACAATTTTCTCCTTTGCAAAGGGATATGTACCAGATCGTGCTGAATGCGCAAAATGCGGCTATTGAAGCTTGCAAGCCTGGTATTTTGTTTAAAGATGTACACAAACTTGCGGCGACTAAATTGCTGGAAGGACTGAAATTGCTGGGTGTAGTCAAAGGTGACCCGGAAGAAGCAGTCGAAAATGATGTACATACGTTGTTCTTCCAATGCGGGCTCGGCCACATGATCGGGCTGGATGTACATGATATGGAAAACCTCGGTGAACAATATGTAGGTTATACCGAAGACTTGGTGAAAGGAACCACATTCGGCTGGAAATCCCTCCGCCTAGGCCGCGCGCTGGAACCCGGCTTTGTGGTAACCGTAGAACCCGGCCTCTACCTGATCCCAACCCTGATAGACCGCTGGAAAGCCGAGAACAAACTGGCGGATTTTGTGGATTACAACAAGCTCGAAATGCTACGGGATTTTACCGGAATTC
Source organism: Dyadobacter sp. CY343 (assembly GCF_021390335.1). Lineage (GTDB taxonomy): Bacteria > Bacteroidota > Bacteroidia > Cytophagales > Spirosomataceae > Dyadobacter. The sequence continues at coordinate 1,244,272 of NZ_JAJUXK010000004.1, forward strand.
GCATTGAGGATAATGTCCTGATTACTGAAACTGGCAACAGGATTTTGGGTAAGCATTTACCGAAGGAATTGGCAGAAGTGGAGGCGCTGCGGTGAAATCGCATGTATCTTAAACAACTAAAATTCAATACATTTAGCTAAATTTAAGTAAAAAATAAAACATAAGATATGAACAGCACACTGGTAAATGGCTACATCGGACTTCTGGATAATCTGAGTCTTGAAGAAAAACTCGACCTTATTTCAAAATTGAGCGCCTCTGCAAAACAGAATATTGTGGACAAAAAAACCGCATTCAAAAAAGCTTTTGGTGCATTTGATTCCAAGAAAAGTGCTGACAAAATCATCGAAGAAATCAAGAGCAGCAGAGTTTCCACCAGGGAAATTGAATCGTTTTGAACAAGTATCTCATTGATACGAACATTGCCATCTACTATATGAAAGGCAAGTTCAGTCTCGAAGCAAAGTTCGACGAATTAACAGAGGAGCATTGCTACATTTCTGAGATAACGCTTGCGGAGCTGAAATTTGGAATAGAGAAAAGTGAAAGACCTGAAAAGAACAGGGAGGTTTTGGAACAGTTTCTAACTGGAGTAAGAATTCTCCCCATCTTTCATTCACTAGATCTTTATGCAAAAGAGAAAGCGCGTCTTCAAAAAGCAGGAATTCCGCTAGATGATTTTGACTTGCTAATTGGCGTCACATCCGTGACTCATCAACTAATTATGGTCACAAACAATACAAGTCATTTTAAAAGAATTACCGGTATTCAGTTGGAGGATTGGACGACAGTTACCTAAGCGTTTTACTTCTGCTAATCTTGGCTATCACGGAACTGATTTCACGAAGCTTCGCCTAAATTATTCGCATCGTCTATATTCTTCTTACCAATAAAATAATACACCGGAATTCCCAGCAAGACAATGATCAGTCCCGGCCAGGTGTATTCAGGTTTATAGATGATCAGTAATACGCAGAATGCAACACCCATGATAATGTAGATAATAGGCAGGAATGGATAGCCAAAAGCTTTGTACGGACGGGGAACGTCAGGCATTTTCTTTCTTAATATAAATATTCCGACAATGGTGAGCATATAGAATACGACTACTACAAAGGAGATCATATCCAGCAAATTCCCGTATTTCCCACTCAAACTCCACAAACAGGCGATCACACATTGAATCCAGAGTCCGAATTCTGGCACCGAATTTTTGTTCAAAGTCCCCACTTTCTTGAAAAACATACCGTCTTTCGCCATCGAATAATACACCCGTGCGCCCGACATGATCAGACCGTTGTTGCAACCAAAAGTCGAAATCATGATCATAATCGCGATAATCATCGTCCCCGCATTTCCAAAGATCACATTAGAAGCTGTCACCGCGACGCGGTCTTTATCAGAAGAAGCAATATCCTGCAAAGACAGTACGCCCGTGTACATTACGTTGGTCATCAGGTAAATGACTGTTACGATAATGGTACCCAATGCAAGACTAAGCCCGATATTTCGCTGGGGATTTTTAATTTCACCCGCGATGAAAGTTACATTATTCCACGAATCACTACTAAAAATAGAACCAACCATCGATGCCGCGATCGCACCGAATGCGGCTATGGTGGTGTAGGATTCGATACTGCCGTCAATATTCAGTTTGTGCAGGTCCCACATCGTTGCAGAATCCCAGTTTGCCGCCCAGATCTCCGGTTTCATGAAAAGCAATCCGAAAACGATCAGTCCGAGTAAACTCAGCAGTTTGGTTAATGTGAATGTGGTCTGGATAATTTTCCCGCCATTTACACCACGTGTATTAATAAACGTCAGTAAAACAATAAGCACCAGCGAGAGCAGTTGGGCCGGGGAAATTTTGATAAAACCCAGGTCGACCGCTACCAGATCTTCGCTGAACATCGGCAGCAAATAAGCCGTGAATTTGGCAAAAGCCACTGCCACAGCAGCGATCGTAGCAGTTTGGATCACTGTAAAAAAGCTCCAACCGTACAGAAAGCCGATCAGCGAGTTATATGCTTCTTTGAGATAAACATATTGCCCGCCCGCTTTGGGGAACATCGCGCTCAGTTCACCGTAACTTAATGCGGCGGTGAGTGTCATAAAGCCTGTGATCAGCCACACGAACATCAGCCATCCCACGCTGCCGGTATTCCGGGTAATGTCCGCACTCACAATGAAGATACCCGACCCGATCATACTTCCGGCGACGAGCATGGTCGCGTCCATCAGACCGAGCGATGGTTTAAATGACTTTTTTTCCTCAGCAGATTCGGCTGTACTTTCCAACGACATAACAGGTTAGGTTTTTACGGACTTTTGAAGAATGTAAGCTACAATATTATTTGAAACTATAAAACTTCCACTGTGTTTTGAAATCGCGCTTCAATGCCTGATTGGTCAGCGTCGCCCGGACCATTTCGATCGGCATATTATTCTCCTTCATGATCGCGTCGTGGAACTGCTGGTAGCTCATTTTACCACTGTCGACAAGCTCGTTTTTAAGGCTCAGAATCTGCAAACCACCGATCAGATATGCCACCTGGTACAGCGGACTGTAATTTCCCTGAAAAGAGCGGCGCACTTCCCCTTCCGCATTTGCTCGCTCGTGTCCTACCCTATCTACCAGAAAATCAATACATTCCTGTGGCGTCCATTTACCCAAATGATAATTCAGCGAGAAGATAATGCGTGCGCAACGGTGCATCCGCCAGAAAAGCATCCCGATCCCCTCTTCAGGGGTTTTGGCAAAACCTTTGTCGTACAGCAGCAGCTCCCAGTACAGCGACCAGCCCTCGGTCCAGAACGGCGTACCGAATTCTCGGCGATAAGGCTTGTAGCGGCTGCGCATATAGTGTTGTAAATGGTGCCCCGGAACGAGTTCGTGGTAAACTGTCGCGCGCGAGAAATACGGATTGTTCCCCCTCATACTCATCAACTTATCCTCGTGGTTCATGGTATTGGTCGGATAAGAAATGATAATATCCCTGCCGCCCAGAAAGAACGGATTGATCAACTGCCGCTCGGGCGACATCATTTGCATTCCCCACGTTTCGTCGGCTATTTCGGGATATTCGTAAAGGTTATTTTTAGTGATAAAATCCTTCGCATCATTATAAAGCTTCATGATCAGTGCCGGCTGCTCGCCTTCCGGCACGAAGCTGTTTTTCACCTTCTCCTGCGCCTTTTTCCATTCATTCCCGAAACCCATTTCCTGCGAAGCTTTCAGCAATTCCTTGTCGCACCACGCAAATTCCTTGTTGGCCAGCTCGATCAACTCGTCAGGCGTGTAACTGATCATTTCCACCCGCAACTGCCGGATCAGCTCGTCACGACCGATCGGCACGCCTTTGATCCCGCTTTTGTCTTCTTTTTGTGTGGTGTTGATTTTACCTTTTCCTTTCAAAACTTTGGCATAGGCTGTCAGCGCGCTGTCGAGTGCCTCGTAAGTCTTCGGCACCCACCAGGTAAACTTCGGATCGTAACCGTTGTAAAATTCATATACACCTTTCAAGCGTTCATCCAAACCTTTTACAGCTTCTTCAGCGCGGTTGGCAAGCGGCATATCTATGTCTTCTACCTTTTTAATTGATTCCGAAGAAGCTTTTAATTCTTTCAAAACATCATTCAAATCTGCTGCTACTTTCTGCGCATCCAAAGTATTTCCGCGGCGGCGCTGCTTTTCGAGCGTGTAAATTTTCTCAGCAAACGGAATGTATTTTGTGATCTGGTCATATTCTTTTTCTTCCTGCGAAAGGCTCAGCAAGTGATCGTCTATATTTCTTTTCATTAAAATATAATCCACTTTGCCATAAATGCTCATTGCGTCGAAATCAACCGCAGCCAGCTTTTCAAGGTAACTTTTATCCACTTCTATCAACCGCTTCCGCTGCTCGGGGGAGTTAAGCACAAATGAAGGCGCCGCAAAGCCACGTCCGCGAACCAGCATAGGAGAATAAAACGAGCGAACTGCCTGAATATCTTCATTATAATGCATTACCAGCCCGGCAGTTTCGCTGGTTTGTTCGTAGAGATTGAATTTGGAATTTTGGGAAAAAGATTTGTTGCTGACAATGCAGGCAAACGCCAGATTAAAAAGAAGGCAGTAGGAGCGCTTTCTCAATGGGAGTGATGGGTTAAGGTTAGGAATTTGTGTAAGCTGTAATGCTTCGTGGGTGCCTAGCTTCGACTTCGCTCAGCTTGACAAGGCGCTATCCTGGTATAGAGCTCTGTCACGCTGAGCGCAGCCGAAGCGACGTGCACTGACTTCGACTACGCTCAGCCTGACAGTAACGTCCCCTTGTCACGCTGAGCGCAGTCGAAGCGAAGTGCACAATGCTCCTTACCCGTCAACCGCCCGGCGGCCCGGCGCTCAATTATATCGCTCCGGATCGTAAAGTTTGATGTCAATGGCCGTAGCGGTGCGATCTGCTAATTCCGCCACCACTTTCCCGGTTGCCGGACCCAGGCTGATACCCATCATGCCGTGCCCCCCTGCAACGATCAGGTTTTTCAATTTCTTGCTATAACCCAGATAAGGCAGACCATCGGGCGAGCACGGGCGGAAACCATACCAGATATTTTCTTTGGCTGGAATAGCCACATTCAGTTCGGGGTAATATTGCGGGATTGCATTCACGATCCCCTCTACCCGGTTCATATTGATCTTGTCATTTACCGCTGCTAGTTCCATGGTGCCGCCAAAACGAACTTTTCCATTCATCGGCGTCACCGCCACGCGTGCTTCTATCAATAAGGCAGGATGGACGATCGGGTGATCGGTATTAGGCTCCATGAAGGAATATCCCTTGCCCGGCATCACCGGGATAGAAAGTCCGGCCAGCTTGGCAAGCTGAGGCAGCCAGGTACCGCCGGTCATGATCACCAAGTCACTTTCGTATTTGCCCTGTGTCGTATTGACTGATTTCACCTCACCGCTTGAGATCTCGTAACCAGTCACTTCTGCATTGGTTACGACGGTAGCGCCTTTTTCCTTGATATTCTTTAATAGCTGGTTAAACAATGCAGTCGGGTACAAATGCGCGTCGCAATGGTAATGTACCGCCCCGGCTACGTCCAGTTTGATATCAGGTTCAATGGCCTGCACCTGCTCTTTGGAGAGCATTTCCACGTCCAGTCCCAGCTTCTGTGCGTCTTTTCCTACATGGATTTCTTCCTCCCCCGCTTTTGCAGATTTATAAAGCATGAGAATACCCTTCTTTTCCAGACCAAAATTTAGTCCTTCTTCATTGGCAATATCCTCATACAACTGTTTGCTGAGCAAGTGATAATCTCTCAAAAAAGGCGCGGCACGTTCTACATTGGCCGGAGAGGCGGCTTTCATAAATTTCAATCCCCAGGATATCAGTGAAAAATCCAGGGAAGGCTTTACGTAAAAAGGGCTGCGGCTGTCGAACATCCATTTAATCCCCTTCGCCACCATTCCGGGCGCAGCAAGCGGAATAAAGTGGCTGGGAACGATCATCCCCGCATTTCCTTGCGAGCAATTATCGCTCAGATCGCCTTTGTCGAGCACCGTCACTTTCCATCCGCTTTTCAGCAAATAGTAAGCCGAAGCCAACCCCATAATTCCCCCGCCAATGATGGTGACGGTTCCTTTGGTTGTTGTCATTTGCTATTAGCTGTTAGCGATTAGCTCTTAGCTTTTGGTTTATAAATTAATAATTTGTTTAACTGAACCCGAGACAAATAGCTAACAGCTAACGGCCAAAAGCTAACAGCTCCTCAAATAACCTGAAACCCATACGCGTACGGGTCTTCCTCGTCGTCGATGAAAATGTTATTGTAGCCTGTTACTACGGCCCAGCCTTCTATGCCTGGGATAATGGCGGGCTTGTCTCCTATTGTCACTTCGTCCTCGACGGTACCTGTAAATTTGGAGCCGATGATGCTTTCGTGAATGAATTTGTCACCCTTTTTGAGTTTGCCTTGCGCGTGCCACTGGGCCATTCTGGCGGAGGTACCTGTGCCGCAGGGCGAGCGGTCGATTGCTTTGTCTCCGTAAAAAACGGCGTTTCTGGCAGTTGATGTCGCATCAATCACTGCACCTGCCCACAATATGTGGCTCAGACCGTTGATATGCTCATTTTCCGGGTGAACAAACTTGTACTGCTCGTTCAGTCGCTTGCGCAAAACACGCGACCAGCTGATCAGTTGATCGGCGGTGTAGTTTTCCAAACCTTTGAAATTTTCCTGCGGATCGATAATTCCGTAGAAATTACCTCCATAGGAAACATCAATGGTCAAAGTACCCAGGTCAGGGCATTCGACGGTGAGATTCTCAGCTGCTAAAAACGATTTGATATTGACTAGTTTGACAGAAGTTACCCGCTTGCCTTCCTGCTTGTATTCAACCAAAACCAATCCGGCTGGCGTTTCCAGACGAAGTTTGCCTGGCACTTTGGGGGTTACCAAACCTTCCTGGATTGCGATAGTCACTGTCCCGATTGTGCCATGACCGCACATGGGCAGGCAGCCGCTCGTCTCGATATAGAGTACGCCAATGTCATTAGCAGGATCAACCGGCGGGTACAGAATGCTCCCGCTCATCATGTCATGACCGCGCGGCTCAAACATCAGTCCCTTCCGGATCCAGTCAAATTCCTTCAAAAAATGAAGCCTGCGCTCCATCATGCTGTTCCCATTCAGCAAAGGTCCGCCCCCAGCGACCACCCGAACCGGGTTCCCGCAAGTGTGGGCATCGATACAGAAAAAAGTCTTACGCATTGGTTGTAGCTTGCTTTTAGCTATTAGCTGTTGGCTATTAGCAATTATATATTGTCCTGAAAAATCGGCTATCACCGCAAAAAAACCATCCTCCCTTTCCTCCCTTCCTCCATCCTCCCAAAAGCTAATAGCTAAAGGCTAACAGCTAATCACCAACAGCTCCATTAACCACTTCATTATTTACCGATCTCCAAATTCCCAGCGGGTTCGCGTTTTTTAGTTCTTCCGGTAAAAATTCGTCGGGCCAGTTCTGAAAACTGAGCGGACGGGTGAAGCGTTTGATTGCGTCGGAGCCTACTGAGGTGTATTGACTATTGCTGGAAGACGGGAATGGTCCGCCGTGGTGCATGGATTTGCACACTTCCACGCCGGTCGGGAAGTTATTGAAAATGATCCTTCCGCATTTGTTCTGGATCAATGCCACCAACTCGGCATTTGCTCCCAGATCTCCCGCCGTAGCTAGTAGCGTAGCGGTTAATTGTCCGTGCAACTTTTCAGTTACTGCGAACATTTCATCAGCAGATTTGCATTTTACAATCAATGCAAACGGACCGAAAACCTCAGTCTGTAAATCTTCATTGATCAGAAAATCAACCCCGGAAACGGTAGCAACCGTAGCAGCACCTTGTCCTTCTGCGGCCTCAGCAGTGGCTACTGAAAGTACCGTCACACCCGACAAACCGATCACCTTTTCGCGATTGGTCTGGTAGCCTTTTGCAATACCTGCATTCAGCATGGGCGCGGGCAGTGCTTTTGCTATTTCTTCATTTAATGCATTTTCAAATTCCTCCAAAGCGGAACTTTCCACGCCTATTACCAGCCCGGGATTGGTACAAAACTGTCCCACGCCAAGTGTCAGCGAGCCTGCATATTGCTTAGCCAGCTCAGCAGCGGCTGTTTCTATTTTTTCTGGTAAAAGAAAAACCGGATTGATACTGCCCATTTCTGCGAAAACCGGAATAGGCTCAGGTCGCTTACTGGCAATATCCACCAAAGCTAATCCAGCGCGATTTGAACCTGTAAAACCAACTGCTTTGATCACCGGGTGACTTACCAGCGCCTGGGCTTCTTCATTGGTTTCACAGAAAATGTGCGAGAATGTACCCTTTGGAAATCCGCTTTTCTCCACACCCCGACTGATCGCGTCGGCCATGAGTTGAGACGTTTTTGGATGTCCGGGATGCGCTTTCACTACGACCGGGCAGCCTGCCGCGATCGCGCTGGCAGTATCTCCGCCGGCGGTTGAGAATGCAAAAGGAAAATTGCTTGCGCCAAAAACGGCCACCGGGCCCAATGCAACATTGGTTTTGCGGATATCCGGTTTCGGCGGCGTTCTGTCGGGATTGGCTGTATCAATACTTGCGTCGAAACTGTACCCTTTTTCAACTGCATCCGCATAGCTTCTCCATTGAAAAATGGTCCGCCCCTTTTCACCGGTAAGCCGGGCTTCGGGCAGGTTGGATTCTGCGCGGGCAGTGTCGATCAGCTCCGGCCCCAGGGCTTCGATCTCATCGGCGATGGTCCGCATCAAAGCGACGCGGCTTTGAATTGAAGATGTATTTATGGTGACAAAAGCTTCGTGGGCATTTTGCAAAGTGCTTTCTAATTTCTCCTTAAATATGCTCATAATTTCATGTTAATGATGCGGGACATTGTGCATCAGGTGACTCCTCCGGAGTCTCAATTTACTATAAATACTGTACATTCTAGAAACAGGGGGCCGCGCTGCGGCCGGTTGAACAATACACGTTGTCAAGTCGCTCCGGAGGAGCTTTTTGTTTCTAGAAACCCGTTTCAAGTTAGATATCAGGCTCCAGAGGAGCCACCTAACATCGATGAACATGCAACCCCTAACATCCCGACTACGCCAAATACGACTCTGTAGTCAGGTTTAGGTAATCCGGCAATACAGGTTGCGTTTCGATGGCTTTATCGATGATTGCAAGTACCCTTTCTCTCTCGGCACCTTTCAATGCCAGACGCGGAGCGCGCACATATTCCGACCCGATACCGGCTCTTTCGGCAGCGAGTTTAATATTTTGTACCAGTTTTGGATGAATATCCAGTTCCAAAAGTGGCAGGTACCAGCGGTAGATCGCCAGTGCTTCCTTATAATATCCTGCTTTTACCAGATTAAAAATCGCTACGGTTTCTTTTGGAAACGCATCAACCAATCCACCCACAACGCCGTCAGCACCAAGCATAACCTCTTCCATGATCAGCGTATCCACGCCACAGAAAATGCGGAAACGGTCGCCGAAACGGTTGAACAGACGCGTAACATTGCTAACATCCCTGGTCGATTCTTTGATCGCAACTATATTAGGTACTTTGGCCAGTTCTTCGAACATCGCAAGCGTTACTTCGATCTTGTAGTCCACCGGATTGTTATAAACCATCATCGGCAAGCTCGTACTCTGCGCAATTGTCGTGAAGTAGGCAACAGTTTCGTCATCATCTGCCTTATACCGCATCGGAGGCAATACCATCAATCCGTCTGCACCTACCGTTTCTGCTTCTTTGGCAAAGCTAACTGCTTCTGCTGTTGACTGTTCCGCAATACAAAGCACGATCGGCATTCCGTCCGGAGCTACTTTCTTGGCATATTTCACCAGTTCCATTTTCTCTGCTCTGGTCAGCGTGCTGGCTTCACCCAGCGAGCCCGACACGATCACTCCGTGTATGCCCGCTTCTACCTGAGCTTCCAGGTTTTTACCAAAAAGTTCGAAATCAATTGTGTCATCTGCTTTGAATGGAGTTACCAGCGCAGGAAAAATGCCATACCAGGATTCTTTGTTCATATCGTTAATCAGGTTGAAATTCGAAGGATGAATTTATTTCAAAGGTAAAGGAATGCCACGACCCGGCTTTCGCATCTTTTAATCAATTATTTACCAATTTTAACTTAGAATATCAACAGACGCTGCATTTATAATTAATCCAACACCTACTCGGGATTTTCCTGCATTCCGAACCGAGCTCGGGCGAAAACAGATTTTAATACTTATTTTTGGCACAGAAAGCAGGTATACGTTGTTGACCTGATGTACTATTTCTATATTCCTTCTTACCCGAAGACTTAACATTATCATTTACTATGTCATCTTTTGAAAACAAGAGCTCTATCCGCGTACTCGTTGTCGGTTGCGGTAATATGGGCGCCTCGCATGCATTTGCTTATCAGCTGCTGGACGGATTCGAGATCTGCGGTATTGTTTCAACCGGAAAAAGCAAAGAAGTATTAAATGAAAAACTGGGCGGCGGTTACAGCCTGTTCAGCGATTATGATGCAGCACTTGCGGAAACAAAACCGGACGCTGTTTGTATCTCCACTTACCCTGATACCCACGAAGATTTTGCGATCAAGGCTTTGAATGCCGGCGCGCACGTATTTATTGAAAAACCACTTGCAGATAGCGTAGAAGGTGCTAAGCGGGTTGTGGAAGCTGCGAAGGCTGCCGGCAAAAAAGTAGTAGTAGGTTATATTCTCCGCGTTCACCCGTCGTGGGAACGCTTTGTCGCAGAAGCGCAAAACCTGGGCAAACCGCTGGTAATGCGTATGAACCTGAACCAGCAGAGCCACGGCTATATGTGGGGCGTCCATCGTAACCTGATGAAAAGCCTGAGCCCGATCGTGGATTGCGGCGTACATTATATAGATGTAATGTGCCAGATGACGCGCTCGACGCCGCTTCGCGTGAATGCGATCGGGGCGAGAATGACGGAAGATATTCCTGCCGGAAACTACAACTATGGCCAGCTACAGATCTGGTTTGAAGATGGTTCGGTAGGCTGGTACGAAGCTGGCTGGGGACCGATGATCAGTGAAACTGCATTCTTTGTAAAAGATGTGATCGGGCCGAAAGGATCTGCTTCAATCGTTGCCAAAGACGCGGGTGGAAGTGGGAAATCGTCTTCGGTGGAAGCGCATACCAAAACCGAATCGATCCGCATTCACCATGCCGAGCTGAATGATAAGGATGAATTTGCAAGAGAAGATACCTGGATCAACCTGGAAGACGAGCCGGATCACCAGGAGCTTTGCAACCGCGAGCAGCGTTATTTCCTGAAAGCGATCACGGAAAACCTGGATCTGACAGACCATCTGGAAGACGCTGTAAGAAGTCTGCAGATTGCTTTTGCCTGTGACGAATCGGTACGGACGGGCCGGACCGTAGACCTTGTGTAAAAAATATCCTGCTGATTCTGCATTTCGGGATTAATACTTTTTTAGCAGAAACTGACTTAAAATAAATCAAAAGGCCACTTTGCTTAATACAAGCGAAGTGGCCTTTTTAGTAGTTAGAGGTTACATAACTTATTGAATTCAAGCATAGTTACAAAAGTTTTAAGCTAAAATTATGCAAACGTTTGCACAAATATTTATGTTTTAAAAGCCCGTTTTCTAGGAAGTTTATTGCTAAATATTATAATATTGCAACGCATTTTTAAGACTTTATAAAAATACCCTACTGGCACCACAATTTCACAGGACGATCAAGCGGAAGATTTTTAATATCCCCATCGTTCATCACCTTCGGTAAAAATTGAGTACCAATGCCCGTATCACAATAACATATTTGAACGCGGCAGTCAAGAAGATCTAAACAGATTAAATGAAGAACCACGAAAACCTTTCCCGAAAAAAAATGTAATAAATTAAATATTTGATATAATTATAATCTCACCGTAAACTTCAACCTAACCAGTCAACTATGATTAAAGAATAATGCAAACTACGACCAATCACTTATGAGAAACGTTTAACTAACCTTTAAATGAAAAATACCGATACTAATCAATGGATGCTCCGTATGCGGGGTTTCCGAAATTCACTAGTACTTCTGCCGGCGCTTTCGTGTTCCGTAGTTGCCTTTGCAGGGGTAGCAGCCGACGCGAGCGCGTCAACCGTGATCCGGATTGATAAGACGATCAAAGGAAAAATTACTGATAAAGAAAATGGCGAAGGTCTTCCGGGCGTAAACGTGGTAATAAAAGGTACCAGCACAGGTACTACCAGCGATGGAACCGGTAATTATACTCTTCAGGTGCCTGATAACGGCGGCACACTGGTTTTCAGCTTTGTCGGATACGTGGGTCAGGAAGTTGAGATAGGCAACCGCACTACAATCGACCTTGCGATGGAATCCGACTCAAAAGCATTGAGCGAAGTTGTCGTAATCGGTTATGGTACTGCTAAAAAGTCGGATTTGACAGGATCAGTAGGTTCTGTAAAAGAAGAACAATTGAGAGAAAGACCAGCACCTTCATTGAACCAGGCGCTGCAAGGTAAGATCTCGGGTGTACAGGTGAACGTAAACTCGGGTCGCCCGGGCGGTCGCTCCAACGTACGTATCCGCGGTTTTAGCTCTATTAACTCTTCCAATAACCCATTATATGTGGTGGATGGAGTGATGTTGCCGCAGGGTAACCAAAATCAGCAGAGCCAGGCGATCGACTTTATTAACCCTAACGATATCGTATCTGTTGAGGTTTTGAAAGATGCATCTTCTACTGCGATTTACGGAGCAAGAGGCGCGAATGGTGTGATCATGATCACCACCAGAAGAGGTAAATCCGGCGAAGGCGTAATCAGCTACGGTCTTGACCTGAGCGTACCAACAGCCGGACCAAAAAGAGCGAAGGTTCTGAATGCCAAAGAATACATGGCTGTGGAAGACCTTGCATACAAAAACATGGAGAAATTTGACAAAGCTGGTTGGGATGCAGGTAAATACAAAACCCACGATCCGCTTGTGCGCCGCGCACAGCTGGCTACTGCTCACCCGGACGTTTTCACAAAGAATGCAGACGGAACATTTTCTCCAAACTATGACACTGACTGGTTTGAAGAATCAACACAACACCGTGTTTCTCAAAACCATCAGCTGGGTTTCAGCGGCGGTAATGAAAGAACTACCTACTCGCTGTCACTTAACTACCGTGATGACCAGGGTTTGATCAAAACATCTTACCTGAAACGTTATTCAACCCGTTTCAGCCTTGATGATCAGGTAAAAAAATGGCTTCGCATTGGTGGTACCCTGAGCTATAACAACCAGGCTGAAAACCTTGTAGACATTAACGATGCGGTTCCACGCCAGATGGTGGAGGATTTTCCTTTCCTTCCTGTTAAATACCCTGACGGAACATTCGCTAACAACCGCGATTATCCTGGTGCGGAAGGTGCATTCAGCTCGGTTCACCGTTTGAACGGACGTAGGTACAACCTGAATACGCAAACTACGTTAGGTAGCCTTTACGGAAACGTTACACTTGCAAAAGGTCTTGAATTCCGCTCTGTATTGGGTGTTAATATCATCGGCCAGGAAGTAAACCAGTCTCAGACGCGTACATTGACGCCTAATGAATTGGGAACAGCAAGAAAAGAGAACAGAAAAGAGATTTTCTGGTCGTGGGAAAATTTGCTTACCTACAACAAAACGTTTGGAATCCACTCCATTAATCTGCTTGGAGGTATTTCATGGCAGGAAACCAATATCTCAACAACCGCTATTGGTTCGCAGAACTTCGCAACCGATTACTTTGGTTTCGATAACCTAGGCGCAGGTGCAGTTCTTCCATCTTCTAACCCGTACCTTTCAGGAGCTTCCCGTTTTGCGTTTAACTCGTACTTCGGGCGTGCTAACTATACGTTGCTTGAAAAATATCTTTTCACAGTAACAGGCCGTGCGGATGGTTCTTCCAAATTCGGGGATAACCACAAGTTTGCATTCTTCCCATCTGCTGCATTCGCATGGAAAGTATCTGACGAAGAATTCCTGAAAGGTAACACGCTGATTTCAAGCTTGAAACTTCGTACCAGCTATGGTTTGACAGGTAACTCGGAGATTCCTCCTTACTCGTCACTTCCTTTGCTGAGATCTAACTATGCAACTGTTTATGGCGACACCCGTATCGGTGGAACCGGTATCAACAGGCTGGCAAACAATGATTTGAGATGGGAAAAAACTGCACAAACCGACGGTGGTCTTGAAATCAGTTTCCTGAAAGGCAGAATCTCTTTCGAAGCTGACTACTACTATCGTAAAACAACCGACATGCTTCTGGATGCACCCGTTCCACGTACAAGCGGTTATGCTGTGATCAGGAAGAACATCGGTTCTATGGAAAACAAAGGTTTCGAGTTTGCTTTGAACACGGTTAACTTCGAGAGAGCTAATTTCTCCTGGAATACCAACTTCAATATCTCATTCAACAGAAACAAAGTGTTGTCGCTGGCTACACCGGCAGATATCTTCGGAGTGGGCGGTCCTTCTATCACCAACCAAACCAGCATCCTGCGTATCGGAGAGCCTGTTGGTGCATTCTGGGGACTTACCCGTCTTGGTACATGGAGCGAACAGGAGAGAGACGAAGCTGCTAAATTCACCAGCTACCGTGGTAACCTGCAAATGCTGCCGGGTGACGTGAAGTACAAAGATTTGAACGGAGATTACAAGATCACCGATGCTGACCGCGCGATTATCGGAAACGGTAGTCCAAAAGGATGGGGAACACTTTCTAACTCCCTGCGTTTCGGAAACTTCGATATGACACTTGACCTTCAATTCTCGTACGGAAATGACCTGATGGACATGAACCTGCACGCAAGCGAAGACCGTCAAGCACTTGCTAACAGCTACGCAACTGTACTAGATGCATGGACTCCGGAAAACCAGAACACGATGGTAGCCCAGATCCGTGATACAAAAGCTGGTTACGTGACAAACGTAGATACCCGCTGGATCTTCGACGGCTCGTTCCTGCGCGGACGTAACCTGTTGCTTGGTTATAACTTCCCGTCTGAACTTACAAGCAAGTTGAAAATGAGCAAACTGAGACTTTATGTATCTGCTCAAAACTTCTTCATACTTAGCAAATATCCTCACGGCGATCCGGAACAAACGCCGATCCGTGGTGGAGACGCAGACAACGTATTCTCGCAAGGGATGATCTGGCACAGCTATCCAAGACCGACCACTTACATGGGAGGTATTCAGGTAACATTCTAACAACCAGATTATCAGGATTATCAAAAATGAAATTCAGTATGAAACTATATAATAAAAACATTTCCAAGCTCCTGCTTTGCGGGGCAATCCTGCTGGGCCCGACAAGCTGCTCCGACTTCCTGGACGAGCAAGACCCGTCGAACCTTCAACCGGATACATTTTACACCATTCCTGATCACGCAGAAGCGGCTGTTGCGGCTACTTATGCTGAGATGCGTTTCTACGGACAGGGTGCTGGTATTTTCTCTGCTAACTGGCAAATGCTGGAAGCTGTAACGGGTACAGCTACAACAGAAACTGGTCAGAACTCAGATCTGAACAACTTGTATGCATTGATCCACGATGGCAATACAGGTCACATTGCGAACTTCTGGAACGGATTGTACCGCGTGATCGCGAATGCGAACCTGGCTATTGAAAAGATTCCGGGAATCCAGTTCCCTGCTGCTAACGAAGCTCAGAAAACGCGTTTGATCGGTGAAGCGAGGTTCTTGCGTGCCTGGGCATATTTCTATGTGGTAAGACTTTGGGGCGATGCACCTTTGATCACACTGCCTCAGACTGCCAGCTCAGAAGATTTTAATCCTACCAGAACACCTCAGGAGGAAATCTACAACCTGATCGTGGAAGATCTAACTGCTGCCGAAGCTGCCGGATTTGCTGATTTCAATACAAACGGACGTGCTTCTAAAATAGCGGTTAAGTCACTTTTGTCGAAGGTATACCTTACTATGGCAGGGTTCCCATTGAGCAAAGGTGCTTCTCACTACAAGCTGGCTGCGGATAAAGCGCTGGAAGTAATTACTTACTCCAAAGCGAATCCTTCCACCCTGAACCTGTTCCCGACTTACAGAGAACTGCACCAGGAAAACCTGAAAAACAGGCTGGAACACATTTTCCAGATCCAGTATAACACAGTAGTGGAACCTTTCCCGTTGAATGACTATTTCCCGAACTTCAAAGCGGTAACCTATGCAGGTCCTAGCGGAACGGGAAGTACGGTACCTACGCTTTCTTTCTACAATTCTTACGAAAAAGGCGATCTTCGTGCCAAAGATCAGGAGGGTTGGTTCTACACGTCTTACTATGAAAATGGTACAGGTGCTAAATTTGAGCTTGGTCAGCCTTATGTGTTCAAGTATTTCAACATTGCTGCATTGGGTGGCCCTGGTATTACACCAACCAGGCTTAACAACCTGAA
The DNA here is from genome assembly GCF_021390335.1 of Dyadobacter sp. CY343. Taxonomy (GTDB): domain Bacteria; phylum Bacteroidota; class Bacteroidia; order Cytophagales; family Spirosomataceae; genus Dyadobacter. Next base: position 1,260,244 of record NZ_JAJUXK010000004.1, read on the forward strand.
TGTGAACCTGATCCGTTATGCAGAAGTGCTTTTGATCTATGCAGAAGCGCAGAACGAAGTTGGCGGACCGAATGCAGAAGCTTATGCAGCTCTCAAAGCGATCAGAGACCGTGCGAAACTGACGACTCCTGCAATGGGAACTTTCACCAAAGCAACATTTGCGGAAGCTGTGTGGCGTGAGCGCTGGCACGAATTCGCATACGAAGGAATTACATGGTTTGACATGGTTCGTCTGCGTAAAGTGTTCAACGAAACGACCGGAGGCTTTGATAACTTCGTAGGTCACCGTAACCTGAATGTAAGCGGTGGTGCTCCGTTGCTGGAAAAACATCTATTGTTCCCTATTCCAATTCCGGAATTGAGAAACAACCCTAACCTGACACCTCAGAACCCGGGTTATTAAGTTTAGCATTTCAATACAGGAGCCGGTCCATTTATGGGGCCGGCTCTTTTTGTTTTTAAGTTATATTGGCACGATCAATTTTACGCTAAATTCAAGCGTTATAGGGATTTGGGGGAAGATGTTTATTGTATGAAAAATTGGAAGTTTACTGTCTGGCTTTTATTTCTCTTTGCATTTAATGCTTCCTATGCTCAGTTAAGCATTTTCTCGCCGGTAAATAACCAGGTAATGCAGCGCGACACAGCAGGTTTTGCCAATATCCCGGTTACTGCTTATTCCTATTTTCCTTATTCCAATATTAAAGCAGTACTAACTCCTATTGAAGGTAATTTACATTCAGGGAGGGAAATGAATGCAACGCCCGATCATATCGCGCAGGGATTTGTGAGCTTTACGTTTCAGGCTGAAAGCGGCTGGTACCAGCTCAAATTGATCGGAACAACGGAGGAGGGATTTACAGATTCCACAGTTATTGCGCGTGTCGGCGTGGGAGAGGTATTTATGGTAGCCGGCAATTCCAATGCGATGGGCCTGCCGGGCCTGGGAGCGAAAGATGCTTCCTCTGATGTAATCTCTTTTAATAAAACCAATAAAATACTCAACCGCGAAAACATCACGGTAGCGCCGAACCAGCCTTTGCCCGCACCGACATTTGAGGTATTGCGAAAAGAAAATTTCGTTTTTCCGAACGGTGAAACTTCCTGGTATTGGGGCGAGCTGGGCGACAGGCTCTCTGCCCGGTGGAATTGCCCGGTATTGTTTTTCAACACCGCCTGGGCAGCCGCGAATTCCGAGAATTACCGCGACGCGGCGACGGGAAAAGATGCTTACAATCTGTATGTAGGGAAATTCTGGCCGAATCGCCAGCCTTACAGCAATATCGTGAACACACTCAAATATCTCACTGCTTCAACCGGCGTAAGAGCGGTGCTTTTTTCACATGGAGAGAACGACGCGCAGCTGGGTTTTAACGAAACAAATTATTTCAATCACATCCGCACTTTGATCGCAAACAGCCGCATTAATGCAGGGTACAATGTTTCCTGGGTTCTGGCAAGAAACTCGGTCAGTAACCTGCTTCCAAACCCATATTTACCAGTACTGAATGCTCAAAACAGATTGACTGAAATTGCCGGGTTTAATGCATTCAAAGGGCCCTATCTGGATACAATTCAGATTCCGAGACCAGTGTCGGGACATTTTGAAAGTCTGCCTGGCGGTGTAGCTGGCCTCACGCTCGCTGCCGAAGCCTGGAACCGTAGTCTGGCCGATTCCCTTGTCGAAAAGCTAGCTCCTATTCTTCCGAAATACAGCATTCATACCGGCGTAGTCCCGGCACTCGCATTTCCCGGTGCTGCATTCTCAATTCCGTATACAATCGATGGAAATGCTGTTTCCAACCAGAATATCCAGGCCGAGCTGCTCGACAATGCAGGAAATTTTGTAGATACTTTGGCAACAAATAATGCAAATCCAATACAGATAAGTCTGCCGCGCGAACTGGGAAACGGCTATTACCGCATTCGATTAACCGGTACAAGCCCAACTCTGCCCGGCAGTGTTTCCGATTCTTTTTATGTGGATAACAGCTATTCGCAGGTTGATTTTGTAAACAAACTGTCAGTCCGCCCAACCGGGAACGCTATTTACGTTTCCTGGCTGCTTGCGGTTGATCCGCAGCTCCGGCAGGTGGTATTACAAAAAACCCCGGACGGGATCACTTACAGCGATCTGCAAACTTTTGACGTGTCACCAAATCAATCGCAGGTCTTCGGATATCGCGACATTGATCCGAATTCCGAGGCTAATTTTTACCGCCTGAAACTGTCTTATCAAAACGGGAGCGAAGCGTTTTCGAGGATTATTACTTACTTCCGAAACGGCGGCCCGCCTGATTTCACAATTTTCCCAAACCCTGTAAGTGGAGGTGAATTCTACCTGAAAGCAACTGGCAACAAAGCAGATTACGCATTGTTCGACATGGCCGGCCGCGAGCATCCAATCAACTGTTCAGACCGGGAAGTGATTGGTCTGATCACCATTAAACCAATTCATATGCTGCCCGCAGGAAGCTATATTTTGAAAGTTACTTCTGAACGCGGGGTAGTTTCGAGGAGGGTATTGGTGAAATGAAAAAAGGCAGAGAACCTAATCCCTGCCTTTGTATATGCTTTATAGCTAGCTAACTCTATTCAAATAAATTTCCCAAACCTCCGATCACCGAACCGCTTTCTTTTCTTGCATTCGGTCCTGCTGCGGAAAGTCTTTGGATCAGTTTTGAGATCGGCATCGACTGGATCCAGCATCGGCCGGTTCCTCTGAGCGTAGCAAGAAACATTCCTTCGCCGCCAAATACCATCGATTTCAAGCCGCCCGAACGTTGAATGTCAAAGCTGAGCGACTGCTCAAATGCAACTACGCAGCCGGTATCTACACGCAATGTTTCATTGTTCAGCTGGCGCTCCATTACTACGCCGCCCGCGTGCACGAATGCCATTCCGTCGCCTTTGATCTTTTGCAAAATAAATCCTTCCCCGCCAAATAAGCCCGATCCGAAACGCTGGTTGAAATGGATTTTCATACTTGTACCCATTGCCGCGCACAAAAATCCGTCTTTCTGCACGATCAGCTCATTGCTGTAAATTTTGGAAAGGTCAATCGGCATTACAGTACCCGGGTAAGGCGCTGCGAATGCGACTTTCTTCTTCCCAACTCCGCGGTTAGTAAAATGCGTCATAAACAGCGATTCACCCGTGATCAAGCGCGTACCTGCCTGGAATATCTTGCCCATAATGCTTTGGTTAGCCTCAGAACCGTCGCCCATTTTGGTTTCAAACTGGATACCGTCTTCCATAAAAAGCATGGCGCCGGCTTCCGCGATCACGGTTTCATTCGGGTCAAGCTCAATTTCAACGACCTGGATATCGTCGCCAATGATTTTGTAGTCGATTTCGTGTGAGATCATTTTTCGTAAAGGTTATCTGGTAAATTTCAGTCAAATATTAAAATCCCCTACTCCTCTTCTTCCTCCTCTTCGGAAGTTTTCTTCTTCGTCTTACGCGTTTTTCTTCCCGGAATATCCTCCCGGTCGCGCAGCTTTTTATCATCCACATTCTTGTTCAGGAACTCGTTAATCTTGTCCATGTCAAAGCTTGTGGTAATCTCACCGAAGGAATTGATCTGAATATCAAAACCATCGAGGTCTTTGTGCACCCTCGGTTTTTCCGGGACCGGTTTGGAAGGATCGTTTTGTTTCTTTTTAGCCATTTTGTTTAAAAAGCAACAGATACTCGCGTAATCTGGATTTCAATTTTTACGAAAATAATACCTAATAACCCGCTATCAATACAAATTGATTGTACGGTGATATAACTTCTATGCCAGCCTGATTTGCGCTGACAAACGGTTCAAAGCATCGTCCAGGCGTTTTACAACTTCATTTTTACCTAAGATTTCCATGATGATCATCAGGTCCGGGCCAGCTCCTGCGCCGGTAATAGCCAGGCGCAGTGCCTGCATTACCTTACCCATTTTCACGCCCATCGTTTCCAGCGTTGCAGCGATCAGTTCTTTGATCTCGTGAGCAGTAAATTCTCCCGAATAATCTGCTAATGCATCCCTCAATCCTGAAATCGCCTGTACAGCTTCTTCATTCCATTTTTTCAAAGCAACTTCCTGATCGTACGTTTCAGGAGCTATAAATAAAAAGAGCGACTCGCTCACAATCTCCCGCACAAAATGCACGCGATCTTTCAACAAATGTACGATCTGGGTAAGCTGACTATCCGAAACAGCCAGACCTTTGGCAAGATAGAGCGCTCGTAATTCGGATATGATCGACTCTTCACTCAGTAGTTTGAGATACTGCTGATTGAACCAGTTCGCTTTCTGAATATCAAACCGCGCCCCCGCCTTGTGCACCCTTTCCAGACTGAATAGCCTGATCAGTTCTTCCATACTGAACATTTCCTGCTCGGTACCCGCATTCCAGCCTAACAATGCAAGAAAGTTGGCAGTAGCTTCGGGCAAATAGCCTTCTTCACGGAAACCTTTCGCCTTGTCACCTGTATTAGGATCCGTCCATTCCAGCGGGAATATCGGGAAACCGCCCAAGTCTGCATCGCGTTTCGAAAGCTTTCCGTTTCCGTCGGGTTTCAGCAAAAGAGGTAAATGCGCGAACTGCGGCATTGTGCTTTCCCAGCCCAGGTAACGGTATAATAAAACGTGCAACGGAGCCGAAGGAAGCCATTCTTCTCCCCGGATCACGTGAGTAATGCCCATTAAATGGTCGTCGACGATATTGGCCAAATGGTAAGTCGGCATTCCGTCCGATTTCAGCAATACCTTATCATCAATCTGCGATGAATGCACCACTACCCAGCCACGGATCATGTCATTGAACCTGATCTCCTCCTTTGGACTGATCTTCATGCGGATCACATAAGGATCTCCGCTTTCGATTCTGGTTTTAGTTTCACCAAGAGGCAAAGTCAGCGAATTGGTCATTTCCATGCGGGTAATCGCATTGTATTGTGCCGCTGCTACCTTCGCCGCTTCGAGCCGCTTACGCATTTCGTCCAGCTGTTCGGGGGTATCGAATGCATAATAAGCTTTCCCTTCCAGAACCAGCCTTTCAGCATATTCGCGGTAAATATCTTTTCTTTCAGATTGCTTGTAAGGAGCGTGCGGGCCGCCCTGCTGCGGGCCTTCGTCTATTTCTATTCCCAGCCAAGAAAGCGCCTCCAATATGTAAGCCTCGGCGCCGGGCACAAAGCGGTTCTGATCAGTATCTTCAATACGGAGCAACATCTGCCCTCCCTGCTGCCTGGCAAAAAGATAGTTATACAAAGCAGTTCGCACTCCGCCCGCATGCAGCGGACCAGTAGGGCTAGGGGCAAATCGCACTCGAACGGGTTGATTGTTCATTTATTCAATTCTAAGATTTTTGACTTTATTCTGGGACATTCGTTGTCATTTGTTGTCATTTATGGTCATTTGTTGTTCTTAATGGTTACTAACAATAAATGACTACCCTTGACCATGAATGACATCCATTGTCATTTGTTATCACTTATGGTCTTTGTTATTCTTAATGGTTACTAACAATAAATGACTACCCTAGACCATGAATGACATCCATTGTCATTTGTCATCACTTATGGTCGCTTGTTGTTCTTAATGGTTACTAACAATAAATGACTACCCTTGACCATAAATGACAACAAGTGCCTTACGTTAACTACACGCAACTAACGCTATCCCTCCACCGCAACCACCGAAATTTCCACGTTCACGTCTTTTGGCAATTTGGCTACTTGTATGGTTTCGCGGGCTGGTGGGTTTTGGGTGAAAAAACTGCCGTAGATCTCGTTTACAGCGGCAAAATCATTCATATCTTTCAAGAATATGCTCGCTTTTACTACGTGCTGAAAGCCCATTTTTGCAGCGCCCAGAATGTGCCCGATGTTTTGCATTACTACACCGGTTTCTGCCTTGATATCGCCGGATTGCGCCAGTTCAGCAGCAATTTGTCCAGAAACATACAGGGTACCATTCACTTTTACAGCCTGGCTGTACGGACCGATCGGAGCCGGTGCTTTATCTGAGAATATAATTTCTTTTGCCATAAGTAATAAAGAGTTGATGCTGCGAAATTACCAAATAATGGCACGCAACAGCTTTAACTAACCTGAAAAAGCGCTTTAAGCTCGGTCGCATCGGCGGCGTTGAGCCTGCCGGCCAGTACCAGACGGAGCTGGCGGCGGCGGAGTGCGCTCAGGTGCAAGTCTTTTTCCTCGTCAGTTTCCGGTTCCAGCGCCGGTACTTCAATAGGCCGGCCGTTCTGGTCCACAGCCACGAAAGTATAAAAGGCGCGATTCGTACTGACGCGCTCACCAGCGGGAATATCCTCAGCCCACACTTCCAGAAACACTTCCATCGACGAACTGAATGCCCGGGTGACTTTCGCGCGCATGGTCACGATATTGCCCAGCCGGATCGGCTCGGTGAAGGAAACGTTATCAACAGAAGCAGTCACTACAATGCGATTTGAATGCTTCTGAGCCGAAATTGCCGCACAGATATCCATCCAATGCAGCAGTCTCCCGCCCATCAGATTGTTTAAAGTATTGGTATCGTTGGGAAGGACCATTTCGGTCATGGTCACTTCCGATTGGTGCGGGTGCTTTGGTTCCAACATGTTGTTTTGGATAAATCTAAAATTTGGGACAGCGCGTCTTCTTCCGCTCCTTCGCCTCCGTGCGGTTTCCGATCAAATAGGCGGCGCGCACTTGTAAAAACAAATAGCTGTCCTTGCTTTTGGCACTTCCCCGGCTGAATCCCGGCTGCCGCGCCGGCTCCCCTATTTCCGGGGCCCGGTCAGAAAGTCGGCGCGCGAGGTCGCTCGACAGCTGATCAGGATTAGGATATACGGTGCTCACATCGTCCAGGTAATCTGAATTCATAAAGTTATTGCAGAGCTCCACCCCCAGGCTTAACCGATCAGTAGTTTTGAAAGATACGCCGATTCCTGCGGTAAAAACGAGCGGGAGCCTGTTATACTTAACACCCTCGGTCGTCAATGGGGCCAGCTTGTGCCAGACTCCGTCGATTTCCGCTTTTGGATTCAATAAAGTAAAACCAATTCCGCCGATCAGATAAGGATTAACAGGAGCCCGGCGATTGAAAGAGAACAGGTCTGCTTTGATACCCAGATTGATATCCGGATTGAATGTTTTAAAAGAGAGGTTATTCTGGAAATTTTTTGAATACTGCTGATCTGCGGAAACCTTGTAAAATCGTAGCTCCCCGCGTGCGCTGAAATGCTCTGTGAGCCGGTATAATGCGCCCACCGAAATCGATGGACCGAGTCCCAGATGCTTCATATTGACACCATCCTGCAAGTCGCCCATGTAATAGGCAACGCCCGCTCCTGCCGTAATGCTTAGATTCCCAAATGGGTTTACATATCGGTTCCCGAACTTCGACCTGCCCTGCGCATTCGCGTCGATGCAGGGATTAGATAAGATCAGGAAAAGTGCGGCTGCAATAATGTGGGCCAGTTTAATAGCGTTGCTTCTCATCCCCGAGGTAAATTGGTAATATCTCAACAAAGCTTTATTCCACCGATTTATAATAGTGCCAAATATATTACTCTTGCCTAAATAAGTTGACTTGTCGGTTGGGGGCACAACAAAAAAGCCGGACAGTGCCGGCTCCTTCCTTTTATCATGGTGAATTGAAAATCCTAGTTGCCCCGCTTCACGGAACTTGCGCCCGATGTGCTGGAATGAATGTCTTTCGCACCGCCGGAGTAGCGCACGCTGCTGGCGCCGGAAGCTTCTGCATGTACTGCATTGCTCGCGTAAACAGCCGCACTGCTTGCGCCCGATGCGTCTATATTAACCTCTTTGGTTTGAAAATCACTTCCTTTAAAAGAAGAGGCTCCTGAAACTTCTCCGTCCAGCGTATCGCAGCTTCCGTTCAGTACCAGCGAAGACGCGCCCGATAGTTCCATTGTTACCTTCGTCGCTTTCAGGTCCATATTCACTTTTGATGCGCCGCTCACTTCAATTTCCATGGTTTTTACACCTGAGAAACCAGCAACATTCGCGGTACTTGCGCCAGAGAAGTCGATCCCTTGCAGGTTCGGCATTGTAATGCTTACCTTCACAGTTTTGCGGTTTTTGGACCAGCCATTTCCCCTGTAATACAGTTTCAGTTCACCTCCCGAAACGCGCGCTTCCAGGTCATTCAGATCTTCGCTGCGGCCGGTTGCTGTTACATCAAAAGTACTTCCCTGCTTCACCTCCACTTTAAATGCGCTGCCCATCGACAGCCTGTTGAAATTCGATACAGAGAACTTTTTGGATTCCTGTGCCTGGGCCGAAATTGTCATAGCGACCAGCAGGACGGCGGCGATATGGAAAATGAATGCCTTTTTCATAAGTTCAAATTAATTGGTTTGCCAAAAGATGATTGCTTTTTACTTAAAGTTGCACGCGTATCATTTACTGCTCAACATTAATTTTACTAGCCCCGCTTGCACGACGTTCCAGGTTAGGGATCCGCCCCAGGTCGACTTTCGAAGCGCCCGAAGCGTCAACATCGGCAGTCTGAATCGCCATCTCTGTGGCAGTTACCTTGCAGGCGCCGTGGGCGTCAAGCGAGGCGGTCTTGGCTGAACCTCTCAATGTAACTTTTGAAGCACCGCTCACTCCTACTGTCAGCTGGTCGGCTTCCACATTCACCTCCGATTTTGACGCACCGGAAATATCAACAGTCAATTTAGGCAAGCCTTTGAAACCGGATACCAGCGTTTTATTCGCTCCCGACAAATTCACAGCTTCAATGGTCGGCATCGTGATCACCAACCCTATTCTTTTCCAGTCGTTGCTGAAAAGGTTGAATTCTGCGGTACGCTTTACTTTTAATGTATTGCCTTCTACAAAAATTTTCAGATCATCGATATCACCCTGGTCTTGCGCATCGGCGGTTACATTGAACTCTGCACCCTGGCGTACCACGATAGCATATGCTCCCCCGATATCGATTTTGTTAAAATCACTAACCGGAAACTGTTTTATATAAGTACCTCTTTCTCCCAGTTCAAGATCAGTGCTGTAATCGTTTTCAAAAGAATAGTCAGCGTCTTCATTATTATCTTCTTCGCTTTTGAGGAATTTGGCGGGCATATTGGTACAGATCATGCCGGAATCGCGGCGCATTTCCCAGATCAGGTTATCCCATTTCACCTCATTGTTATTTAGCTCATACCGTTCCATGATTTGCATTCCCGGCTCCCATTGATTTAAAGAATAGTAAAAATCGTGGGTCATGATGAAAGGCTTATTATAAGGCAGATTCAGCGTCAGGTCGATTCGCTGGTCACGGAAGCGGCCGTTATTTGCGAGAGTTGGTCCTTCGGTAAAAAGAAATACAGAATCTTTAATTTCCACATTGTAAACCAGCATTTCTGCATTGTGCTCCGCATCTTCGCGTGTTCTGCCCCGGGCGTGCAGCGTTTTTATGATCTCAATACTATCTGTCGCATTCAATCCTGCCAGCCTTACATCTACGTCTACGTTTTCTTCGTCGTGCGTGTAATTATAATCGAGGGTTATTGTACCCGCAGGTATCGGGTAAAAAGCAGACTGTACCACCTCGCCACGTTTTGCGAAATTGCGCTGGTAAGAAACGCCACCGATCGTGCTGCCGATGATCCCTACGATCCACAGTCCAAGCATAGTAAGCCAAACGGTTCCGGTCACGATCTTTTTGTTCGACAGCAAAGTCAGCCCAAGTATCAGAAAAGTTACCAGCGGAATAGCAGCTACCAGGATCCCGGACAAGATCAATATTTCAGGTAACTCTTTGAATATCAGAAAAGGAATCGGCAGATCGTCAAAATGTTCGATATTAGTAAGTCCCAGCGCCACGCCGCCTCCTATCACCAATGTCAGCAAACCCATTACGGACATGGCGATCAGCAATGCGCCGATCAGGATCCGGATAATCGGACCTAAGCCCTTTAATAACTTCCCCAAAGCTGTGATCACCAAAGCGATAGCGCGGAAAGGAAACAGTAGGACTTTTGTCAGAATATGCTCCTCACCGGTTTTTTCATCAAAATTCAAACCCTGTTTGATATTCGACTCGATATTGGAAAGCGTAATAGGCTCGCCCTGCATTTCCATTTTTTCAGTCAGCGTATTGGCTACCGGAGAAATTACCCACAGTACGATATAGATGATGATCCCGGTACCGAAGAACAGAATGGAAAGCACCCAGAGAAATCTTACAACACCTAAATCGACCCCAAAATAAGAAGCTACCCCGGCAGCTACCCCACCAACTACTTTTCTGTCCGGATCACGAAAGAATTTCTTGATCTTGGTATCCTCTTCCAATGTCGAATTTCCGGGGAAAGCGACCCACATTGCAATATAAACCAGCACCATAAAGCCCGAAAACGGCCCGAATTCATCTTCCATATTCAGGTTCATCATCCCCGAACCGGCCGGCAGACCAACTACCGCGAACAGAAATGCAAGTCTGACCCAGATCGGATCAACGGTGAAATAATGCGCCAGACCAGCTGCAACCCCGCCGAGCAATTTGCGGCGAAGGTCCCGGTAAAGCTTTTTAGGGCCGGCCGGTTTTTCAGGTTCTGTTTTAGGAGGAACAAATGGAGGCACCTCCACTTTCGGGATATTTGTCTGCGTCGCCGTAGCTGTTTCAAGCGGATCGGCCAGAATATCTTCTGCCTGCTCGATGGCCTCAAAATCGGCGACCGTTCCCATTGCGGCGATCAGCTCCTCTACATCCGTAAGCGAGATAACCTGCTTATTTTCAGTTTTTTGTTTATTGGTAAACCTCTCGGCGATACGGCCTTCGATATCCGAAACGATTTCTTTACTGTCCGCAAACGAAGAGAAATATTTTTGGATGGAAGCCAGGTAGCTCTTCAATTTCTCGTACCCGTCTTCCTCTATATGGAAAATGATACCACCTATATTTATGCTGATTGTCTTTTTCATGATTGAAATAATCGAATGTCTCTAAATGGTCAGTTAGGGTCAGGAAGATTGCCGGGATCTGCTTTACTCAGATCTTCTGTTCTCTTGATCACGGTTTGCACCGATGCGGCCAGTTCGAACCACGTGGCTTGCATAGCTTCCAGAAATACCTTCCCCTCATCCGTCAACACGTAATATTTCCTTGGTGGGCCTGAGGAAGATTCCACCCATTTGTAGTCCAGCCAGCCTGAGTTTTTCAATCGGGTTAAAAGAGGGTATAGTGTGCCTTCAACCACCATGATGTGAGCAGACGTTAGTTCATCCAGCATATCGGAGGCATACACTTCGCCCCGCGATATGATGTGCAGAATGCAGAATTCCAAAATTCCCTTCCGCATCTGCACTTGGGCATTTTCAATATTCATGAGGTTTCATGTGTTAATTAAATGAATAAGTTCATGGCTAATAGATTAGAATATCTGTTTCTAACAGAACAAAGGTATACACAGGTACTTTGCGATGCAAGGTACCATGTTAAAAAGATTGGCTGACTGTGAGGAATGGTTATTTTATTTGATAACCGGTAAAAAAACATGATCATGGAAAACAAACCCACCTCAGCAAACGAAAGCAATCGGCAGCCGCAACTGTATATCATTGCTGCAATGAGTGAAAACCGGGTGATCGGTAATCAAAACCACCTGCCCTGGCATTTGCCTGACGAGTGGAAAAATTTCAAAAAGATTACCGACGGAAAGCCCTTTTTAATGGGCAGAACGAGTTTTGAAGCGCCGGATGCATTGCATTCTTCCTATCGGAACGTGGTGCTTTCTTCCAGAGCGGCGAGTGAGGAAAAGTCGGATGTTGCGTATGTCAAAGATATTCCTGGTGCATTGGCGTTACTTTCTGGCGAAACGGAAGTATTTGTATTGGGAGGAGCTGCTGTTTTTGAGCAGATGCTCCCGCTTGTCCAGAAGCTATATCTGACGATTGTTCACGCTGAGTTGGAAGGAGATGCTTATTTTCCGGTAATCAATCAAAACGAATGGGAGCTAGTCACGTCCGACTATCACGGGATCGACGATAAACATAAGTACTCCTTTTCGATGAATGTATACGAACGGAAAATGGCTGACTAACAGCTCGTTTTCCGTAATTCAATGCATAAATGCGTACACACTATCCTGCTGTTATTGTGCTCCTGTTTCCCGCTGCAAGCGCAGCGACTGTTTGGAAATGAATGGATTAACTATCAGCAACAGTATTTCAGGATCCCGATCGCAGTAACGGGATTTTACCAGATCACCGCACAGCAGATGCAAAGCGCCGGACTTCCGGTGCAGGATATTCCGGCAAATGCGTATCAGGTTTTCCGGGATGGAAAAGAAATAGCGATTGAAGTTTCAGGTCCGGAAACTGCCCCACTGGTTGAAAATGGCTATATCCGCTTTTTCGGACAGAAGAACGATGGTAAGCGGGATACTTCGCTTTATATATCGTCGGAGGCAATGCCGCACAGCTATTATAGCCTCTATTCGGACACTACTACTTACTTTTTAACCTGGAAAACGGACGGAACTGCGGGTAGCAGAATTGCAAAATCACAGGCCAGGATTACAAGCGATACTATTGCATTTCACCGTGCAGAAACGCTCCAACTATATCATTCTCACTACTTACCGGGTCGGTTTTATCCGGAAGGAACTCATTTTGATGGTACTGCATTATCAGACTACGATTTCGGCGAAGGCTGGACGGGACCGGAGATCAAAGAGCACGTAACGCACAAGATTTCAGTCTCTGTTGAGAATCTAACAAATGATCCCGAAATCGAGCTGGAAATAATGCTGGCTGGCTGGACAAGCGGGCAGCATTTGTTCAAAATTTATCTAAACCAAAACAATAAACAGCCAAAGAAACTATCGGACGTAAAATTTGAAAATTACAGTCCGCACAAAGTGAATTCGTCGATAGCGCGATCGGATCTGGATCAGGACAAAACGCTCAGGATCTCGATCGTGCCGGTGGGTGCAGGCGGTCACATTTCTGTTTCTTATGTAAAGCTCAATTACCTGCAAAATAGCCGCTTGGAAGCCGGAGAAGACCAAAGGCTATTTTATGTTAATACAAAAAAAAGAAGCTGGAAATGCGCCGGAGCTGAGCATGCTACGTTTTACGATTGGACGAATCCTGACCAGATCAAACAGCTCTTTACTCAAAATGACCTGATCGAGGTTAATGTGGCAAGCAATGTGATTGGTGTCAGGAAATACTTTTCTGCTCCGATCATTTCAAGAGTTGATTTTCAAAATATCGACTTGAATAACGCGGATTACCTGATCATTACCCACCTATTAATGCGCATTCCTGTTCAAGGTAAGGATCCTGTAAATGCATATGCCGAATACCGGGCTTCTACAAAAGGCGGTGGTTTCAAGCCTGCGATCCTGCATATAAATAGCGTTTTCGATCAATTCAATTATGGTCAGCGCGGACCGCAGGGTATCAAAAATCTCATCGCGTGGCTTCGTTTGAAAGGTAAGTTGAAGTTTGTGCTGTTAATAGGTAAATCCATTGACCCGCAAAAAGCCCGGAAGCTTGGTAATGCGGCTCAGATTGATATGGTCCCAAATGCAGGCTGGCCCGGCTCTGATGTGGCGCTCGCAATGAATGCAAAATCCTCCTTTCCAGGCTTAACAGTCCCTGTTGGCAGAATCAGCGCCGTGCATTCGCGGCAGGTTTGGGATTATTTGCACAAGGTAAAGTCGCTCGAAGCGCAGCCTGTTTCCGCTGAATGGAGAAAAAATATCATTCATTTGAGCGGAGGCCGGTCGCGGCAGGAGTTGACTGTTTTCAAGGATTATGTCAAAGGTTTTGAACAGAAACTGGCAGGCTCCACGCTCGGCGCGAAGGTTCAGACTATCTCTAAGGAATCCGATGATCCGGTGGAGCATATTCCACTCTACAAGTCAGTGAACGAGGGTGCGGCGCTGGTCACGCTTTTCGGACATTCGGCGCCTGATGTGACGGATATTGATATTGGCTATGCGAGTGACGACAAGAACAATTACAACAATCACCCAACTTATCCGGCGGTGATCATCAATGGTTGCGCGGCGGGAAGTATCTTTTATTCGGACAAAACACTCAGTAGCGACTGGCTATTCTCGCGGGGTAAGGGAGCTGTGCTTTTCCTAGCGCATACTTTCAACGGAGTATCCTCGGCTTTGAAAAAGTATACGGACATTTTTTACGAAGTGCTGGCTGATTCCGCGTTTACGAGTCTGCCATTTGGCGCAATTCAACAAGAAGCGATTAAGCGAAATATGGATCGTGCGCCGGATATTTATAATAGTACTACCATACAGCAAATGACGCTGCACGGCGACCCGGCGATCCGCATATTTCCCGCCCGGCTGCCTGATTATGCACTGGATTCTTCTTCTGTAACAATTACCCGCCCGGCAAAAGCAGCGGACAGCTTGCTTGTAAATGTCGTAATTAAAAATAATGGCAGACATTTAAATCAGCCAAACACATTATCTATCAGAAGGTTAAATAGTGAGAATAAGTTGATTTACAACCGCACTATCAACTTTGCCGCAGTGGCTATTGCTGATACTTTTCAATGCTACCTTCCAGCCAAACCTTCCTTTTCAGAGCAAGATCTGTTTGAATTTACTGTTGACGAAGATAGTCTGGCTTCGGAGGAAAATGAGTCTAATAATCGGCTGATTATTCAATACAGCAAAATTGCAAATACCTCTTTCCCAGATCAGGTCCCGCCCCTGCTGATCGTACATATTGCCGGTCGCCAGCTCACTGCCGGTGAAGTAATTAATCCGGGGGCTTTGGTGAAAATCCAGCTTTTTGATGCCGATGCAGGAAATATGCGCACAGATACTGCCGGATTTGTCATCTGGCTCAAACCCGTTTGCCCTGGGTGCGTTGAGCGCCGGTTATTCCTGAAAACCGCCCGGTTGTACAATGAAGGGAACTCCCACTTTTACCTCGAAATGAATTTGCCGGAAGATTTAATACCCGGAAAATATATGCTGACAGTCCGCGCGCGGGATGAGCAGGGCATTTATGCGCCTGACTACCAGATTTATTTTTCAATTAGCAACCAAACCCGCATTAATTCTTTTGCAGTATTTCCAAACCCTTCTTTCCACGCATTCAGTTTTCGTATAGTAGTGGAAGGTGCAGCTGCCCCTGCACATTTGGAACTTACCGTATCTGACGTCGCGGGCAAAACAGTGCATTCCATTCTTTCAAAGCCGCATGTGGGACTGAACGAACTAATTTGGCTGCCGGAAAAGCTGCCCGCCGGAATCTACATTTACAAAATTTCTTTATCCGGGCCGCCACTTCCATTTTCGCCGGAGGCAGCTGGCTGGGAGAGTGGACGATTATTATGGTTTCCATAAAGATTTCTTTCGCCAAAAACTTCTTATTTTTGTCCTTTACATAAATGATTCATTGTCTTGAAAGAATACGGTAGTAACGTACAAAAGCTTGCCGACCACATCGTTAAGATGGAGGATAAGGCAAAACGCAATCTATACGCGCACATCCTGATCGAATTAATGCGGCAGATACACCCGAACATGCGGGATAATCAGGATTACACCAACAAGTTGTGGGACGATCTGTACATTATTTCCGGTTTTGAACTTGACGTAGACAGCCCATTTCCGCCACCTTCCGCAGAAGCGCTTGGCAAAAAGCCGCTCAAAGTGGGCTATAATCAGCAAAACCTCACGTACCGTCACTACGGAAAAAATATAGAACTGCTGCTTGAAAAAGCCATTCAAACTGAAAACAAAGAAGATAAGCTGGCATTCGTCTCGTATATTTTCAGACTAATGCGCTCATTTTTTAACGCATGGAATAAAGATAATCCCGAAGACAGTGTATTGCTGGGCCAACTCGAACAGCTGAGCAAAGGTTCGCTGGTGGAGGAAATTGAATATATCAGGCAAAATGGTCCGGTGGATGCCGCACCAAAAGACCGCAATAACAATGGAGGCGGCCAGGAAAGAAATCGCGGCAATCATCAGGGCGGCAGCTTTAAAGCACAAGCCAACCACAATCCTGAGAGACAGGGAGGTAACAACCAGGGCAATAACCCAAATCGTAACCGACCAAGTAAATTCTCCGGCCGCAACGGTAACAACAACCGTAATAACCGCAAGAAATCCGGAATCTGATTTCCGGATTATTATGTATTCTTCAACTGCCAATACCAATCATGGCTTCATTTAAAATAACCGGAGACAGACGTCTCAAGGGAGAGATTGTACCTCAGGGCGCCAAGAACGAAGCGCTTCAAATAATTTGTGCCGTACTGCTCACCAAAGAACCTGTTACTATTCATAACATCCCGAATATCCGGGACGTAAATCAGCTGATCAACCTACTGGGCGACCTGGGCGTAAAATGTACACGGCTGAGCGAAAGCTCGATCCGGTTTGAGGCGGATGATATCAATCTCGACTATCTGGAATCAGATTCATTTCGCCAGAAAGCTGCCGCACTTCGCGGCTCGGTGATGCTCCTGGGCCCAATGCTCGCACGTTTCAGGAAAGGTCGTATTCCACGTCCGGGTGGGGATAAAATTGGCCGCAGAAGGTTGGATACTCACTTTTTAGGGTTTGAAAAGCTGGGCGCGCAATTCAGCTACGATGAAGAAGACGGCGGATTTTATAAAGTCGATGCGGCTAATTTGAAAGGTACTTATATGCTTTTGGATGAAGCGTCTGTAACCGGAACTGCCAACGTACTAATGGCCGCAGTAATGGCGGAAGGTACCACTACGATCTACAATGCGGCCTGTGAACCCTATTTGCAGCAACTTTGTAAAATGCTGAACAGAATGGGCGCGAAAATTTCGGGTATCGCCTCGAATTTACTGGTCGTGGAAGGAGTGACCGAACTGAAAGGAACGGAACATACCATGCTGCCGGATATGATCGAAATTGGCAGTTTTATCGGTTTGGCTGCGATGACGAAATCGGAGATCGCTATTAAAAATTGCCAGATCCCTCAATTGGGCATTATCCCCGACGTTTTTCAGCGTTTGGGTATTCAAATGGAGTTTCGCGGCGATGATATTTTTATTCCTGCACAGGAAAATTACCGTATAGAAAATTACCTCGACGGATCCACATTATCCGTCGCTGACGCTCCCTGGCCAGGTTTTACACCCGATTTGCTGAGTATTATATTGGTAACCGCCACGCAAGCGCAGGGAACGGTATTGATTCACCAGAAAATGTTCGAAAGCCGCCTATTCTTTGTGGATAAACTCATTGAAATGGGCGCTCAGATCATTCTTTGCGACCCGCACAGAGCCACTGTGATCGGCCACAATCGTGAAACGCAATTAAGAGGAATCAGAATGACTTCACCGGATATTCGCGCCGGAGTAGCATTGTTGATCGCTGCGATGTCGGCAAAAGGTATAAGTATTATTGACAACATCGAGCAGATCGACCGCGGATATCAACATATCGATACAAGGCTGAACGCGATCGGCGCTGAAATTGTGAGGTTGTAGTTAGGTGTTAGCAGTTAGCTTTTAGCTTTTAGCTAACTGCTAACTGCTAACTGCTAACTGCTAACTGCTAACTGCTAAAAGCTAACTACTAAAAGCCACCAGCCAAAAAGCTACCTACTTCTTCTTCCCATAACTACACTTCCCATTTTCCGCCTTCACATAATACGATTTGTAATTGGTCGCTTTCGGGTCCATGCAACCGGCGAGTTCCAGCACTTCTACTTTTCTGAATTCTACCGGGTGACTCTCACTTTGAAGCGATATGGAACCGTGGTCGAGCAATTTGCCTTCAATCATTAGCGAAGGATCATTTCCACTCACATTTCCTCCTCCCAGCTGCGGCTTGTTATATTCCAGCACTTTTTCGCCATTGATGAAATGCTGAATCAATGAATCGCCCAGAACGAGTACCTCGGCTTTTACCCACTGATCACCATTGTAGGTTTTTGATGTAGAATTGATGCAATGCTGCGTGATCAGCTTTCCGTTCATTACTACATTGGTTCCCGGCGTACACAAGTTACAGGTAGTACGCACTTTGTCGTTTCCACCGAGTAATTGAACTTCTATTGACGCTGGAAAATCTTGATCTTTTCCCATAGTAGCCGCGGGCTGTCCGTGTACCATTATCCCGCTATTGCGCCACGCCCAACCTTCGCCTTTTGGCGCCTGCCCGCCCACAAAACGATATTCCACTGCTATCCGGTAATAGGAAAAATCGCCTTTGTAAAAGATGTGACCATATTTTTGTTTGAAATCGTCGTATTGATCATAGCGTACCACCATTTTCCCGTCCTCAACGCGGAAAGTGTTTTTGTAGTTATCATTTAAATCATAACCCCGAATTTTAATATCCCATCCATCGAGATTCTTTCCGTTAAAAAGTTGCTTCCATTCTTCTTTATCCGCCGGCTTTTGTGCGGATACCGAGAGCCAGAGCAGGCTGAAAAGCATTGTCAATTGTAATTTCATGTTGGGTATACAGGTTTATAATTAATGTATTGGCCGGATTTTTTAGCATAGATTTCCGGTGGCTTTGCCGGGTAAATATAGTTACTTCATGTTTATTCATAATCCAGCCCATTGATTACATTTTTCAGATTTCATGAGCCTGCCTAAAAAAGAGAAAATAACGATATTCTGGCTTCGACGCGATTTGCGGCTACACGACAACGCGGGGCTTTATTACGCATTGAAATCTGATCACCCGGTTGTACCGCTGTTTATTTTTGACAAAAATATCCTCGACGATCTCAACAACAAACAGGATCCGCGCATAACCTTTATATATCAGGCGATCGAGAGAATACGTAAAGAGCTGCGTGAGAACGACGCCGACATATTAGTCGAATATGGATTTCCTTTGGAAGTATGGAAGCGGCTCAGCGACCAGTACGATATTGCCGAGGTGTACACCAATACCGATTATGAACCTTACGCCACCGAGCGGGACAGGGAAGTATTCAATATTATAAAACAAAAAGGTACTGTTTTCAAAACGTGTAAAGACCAGGTTATTTTTGAAAAACAGGAAATACTTTCAGGTAAAGGTTCGTCTTACACGGTATTCACACCTTACAGCCGTGCGTGGAGGGAGAAGGCCAACGATTTTTACCTCTCTTCCTATCCTACCAAAAGATACTTTAAAAATCTGCTGAAATGGAGCGGCACCGCAATTCCATCCATAGAGGAGATGGGCTTCGAAACTTCGGATTACGATTTTCCTTCGCATGAAGTAAGTGAAACTTTATTGGAGGAATATGCCAAAGCGCGCGATTTTCCGGGGATGGACGCAACAAGCCGCATTGGTATTCATTTGCGTTTCGGGACTGTCAGCATTCGGCAGCTGGTACGGAAAGCCAGTGAACACAGTAATGTTTATTTGAATGAGCTGATATGGCGAGAATTCTATCAGCAGATCCTGTCCAACTTCCCCGATGTCGGGCGAGGAAAAGCATTTAAAAGTGCTTACGACGATATTAAATGGCGCTACGATAATGAGGAATTTAAGAAATGGTGCGAAGGAAAAACAGGATACCCGCTAGTTGACGCGGGAATGCGCCAGCTGAATACGATCGGGTTTATGCATAACCGCGTCAGAATGGTCACAGCGAGTTTTTTGGCCAAGCACTTACTTATTAACTGGCGACTGGGCGAGGAATATTTTGCTAAGAAACTGTTAGACTACGACCTCGCTGCCAATAACGGCGGCTGGCAATGGGCGGTCGGCTCGGGTACGGATGCGGCGCCTTATTTTAGGATATTTAATCCAACCGCGCAGGCAGATAAATTTGACCCGAAAGGTGAATATATTAAACGCTGGGTACCTGAGATCGGGACTGACGCATATCCTGAACCAATGGTTGACCATAAAATGGCGCGGGAGCGTTGCCTGAAAGCCTACAAAGAGGCATTGGACAAGTGAGCCGCTTATTTTCCGCCCGCAATCACAACGATCATATCCTCCGGCTTCAAATACAGATTGGCCATCGCCAGCACATCGTCGCTGGTAACAGCTTGTATCTTATCAATATAATGGTTAAAAAAGTCTGCGGGCAAACTGTCCAGAAGTAATACTTTCTGACGATCAGCTACTTCAAACGCAGTATTCAGGGAACCTGCAAATTCTCCTGCCATGAAATTCTTCACAGTAGTAAGTTCCTCTTCCCCAATACGTTCTGTTTGGAGCTTTGTGATCTCTTTCTTTATTTCTTCAATAGTGAGTTCGGTAAATTCCTTCTTCACGTCTGTTCCGATCATGAAGTAACCTGCATTGCGCAATGTGGCAACGTGAGAGGAAATCCCATAGGTAAGTCCTTTTTCCTCACGGATATTCTTCATCAGCCTCGAACCAAAATAGCCTCCCAGGATTTCGTTTGTAACCAGCATTTTGAAGTAATCTTCATGATGCCGGTTAAACAATACCCTACCCATTCGGATCGATGACTGCACAGCTTCGGGTTTCTCAATCACCGCTTCCTGTCCCTGGTAGGCAGACTTCACAATGAATGCAGGCTTGGCCTGGTGCGGTCCGATCTGGCTTTTACCCAGTGTATCATTGATCAGCGTAATATCGGCCTCCTCAACCTGGCCGGCTAATACTACTGTAAACCTTCCATTTTTGATAAACTCATTATAATGCTGGCGGATCGCGTCTAGTGAAAGCTGCTCGATATTATCTTCATCCTGACTTTGTCCGTACGGATGCTCGGTGCCGAAAAGGCGCGCCCGGAATTCAGTAGTGGCCAGATAAGCGTTCTTTTCCTTGTTGACTTTCAGATTCTGCAGGGTAATATTCCTGAGTTCTTCGAGTTCTTTTTCCGGGATCGTGGCTTGCTGAATCAGCTGGCTGACGAGCGGCAACACTTCCGGCAAAAACCTGGAAAGGCAATAGACGACGATTCCTATACGATCAGACGTATGCATCATTTCTGTGAATGCGCCCAGGCGATCGAAAGCCTCACTTATCTCACCCGAATTGAGCCGGCTCGTACCTTCGGAAAGCATTTTAATAGCGAAATACGATGCTCCGATTTGCTTCTCATACCAATTTCCAGCTTCGAAAATACATTCAATGCGAATTACAGGTTGCTCTCCGATATTGATCACACGCAGAAGAATACCATTTCCAAGCGTGTGCGTCTGAGCTTCCGGTAGGTTAATTGAACTGATTAATTTGAAATCTGGGGCGATGGAGCGATCGAGATGCATTGCAGCGGGATGAAATAAAAAAACGAATGACGTTGCAATAACGCCATTCGTTTCGAAATAATTAAATATAATAACTCTTAGTTCTCGGTGTCGTTTACGTCCAGTCTCTCTGCCTTATTCAGTGCCAGAGAAAGGGTAATACGAAGTGTATTTGCTAACGGGCTTCCCTGAGTTACCGGGAAAAGGTAAGCGAAATCAACTGCATATCTGTCCATAAAGCGCAGACCTGCACCGGCAGTAAAGAACTTGTTTCCATTTTTATATTTGTTTTCGCCATGGTAACCAGCTCTTAAAGCGAAGATATCGTTGTACCAGTATTCAGCTCCTGCCGAAATTGCAATTTCCTGCATTTCTTCCTTGAATCCGTCTGGCGCATCAGAGAATGAGCCAAATACACCTTTCAGTAATGGTCTTGCATTGTAGTCTGTTCCGTCTGGTGTTGGTACCATCAATTTGTAGGCGTCAACTATGAAGTTGAACCTGTTCCTTCCGTCGCCGGTGAAGGACAATCCTGCACCTACCCGAAGGTTGGTGGGAATAAAGTTCTCAGTATCAGTCCCTGCGCCGTAATTAATCTTACCTCCCAGATTAGAAAGTACAGCTCCCAAAGACCAAGTAAGATCGCTGCCGCTATCTTCATTCTTAATTTGCTTTCTATAATAAGCACTGATATCACCCGCCGCCGAACGTGCGGGGCTGATTGACGCTCCGTTGATCACAGCGACACCAGCCAGGTTAGAGGAAATATATTTCAAAGTCAAACCCATTGAAAAGTTTCTACCCAACTGACGTGAATAGGTACCGTTAATCGCCAGCTCCCTTGAATTGAAGTATCCCATTTGTGTACCTACCGCGTCACGAAGATCAAGTTCGCCGTTGTTGAAATAGTTGACAGACAAAGCCACAGCCTGGTTATCCCCTAATTTTTTGTAAGCTGACAGATATCCCAGCCACATATCATCTACCAAATTCCTCAGCCAGGGCGTGTAAGAAGCAGAAATTCCAAAATCTTTGGTATTGTAAGGAAGCTTTGCAGCATTCCAGTAAGTCGAATTTGCATCGGGACTTAGTGCTACTCCGGCTTCTCCCATCGCGGCACTTCTTGCGTCAGGTGCAAATGTTAAAAAAGTTAGTGGTGAAGCGGGAACTCTGGCTGAGTCAAGTTGTGCAGAAACTGAGCCTAGTGTGAGAATGGATAAAAGGGAAAAAGTACCAAAAAAAAGTTTCATAGAAATTGGATTTGCGATAGGAAGTGCTTTGTATCAGCTTCTTTTAAAGGGTCAAAAATACAATGAAAGATAGTTATTACTAAAAAACTGCTAAGTTTTATTACATTATCGGGAGCGTATTATACTACCCGACTTTTGGTCGAAGGTACTATCTTTTAATGATCGTATCAACAACTGATAAACAAGCGGGAGATTGGTAGGAATTCGGTTGCTCAGCTGCCCGGAATCAAGTGTCTGCAAAATGGTTGCTTCACTGTTATAATATTGCCACTTGAAAGTCCCCAAACGTTTTCCGTTACTAAGTAAAATATTCAAGATTAATTCTATGTCCTCATTTGCGCGACTATGATTAAGTTCAAATGAAAGATCTGTTTCAAACGGATTAGGAAATACTTTCAGGGTATTGAGTTTGATACCCCCGGGTTCAACCACTTGAAATCCGAACGCTATTTCGGAAAAGTTAGTATACGTATCCCATACTTTTAACCGAACATTATATTTACCGGCAGGCAAATTATTCATCGGAAACCTGATCGTGCCAGATTTGTAATTATCGAGGTCCGCAGTGAAGTAATCGTTCAATAAAATAGTAAGCGTATCATTAACAATAAGCGAGATGTGATGCCCTATTCCTGCACTGGAAACGCTGATACCACTTTCGTCGCTTACCTTTGCAAAAAATACGGGAGATGTACCCACATTGTCCCCGTCCCGAAATAATTCGTTATTCATGTACCCAGCCACTTGCGGAGGCGTTTTATCGGTCGAAACCGGCGCACTTCCACCTACAAAAAGCGAAAGTTGCCCCGACGCATCGGCCGAGCTATCCGCACTGGCTGCATAAATGCTGGCCCTGCCCAAACCTGTTCTGTAATCAATGTCTTTTGGAACAATAAACTCGCAGGTAAACCTGCCATCTTTTACCGATACGCTGCCGTCGAACAACTTGCTGCGAAACTCCGAATACTTTTCCGACGCTGCTTCACTGCCGAGCGTTTCGAATTGAACCGGTTTATCATAGATGGTGATCCTTGCTTTTCCCTGAAAGCTCCTGTCCGCTTCATTAGACCCGATATTAAGGATTTCTCCCTTCAATATTACTTTTTGTAAAGCCCGCAATGTGTCGGGAACCGGTGACCAGCGGATTGATTTCCTGCCCATCGCGAGCCGCATCGAAGGATCGCCCAGCAATGTAAAATTACGGTTTAGACTACCGACGAGCGCCTTATTTTTGGTTTCCCTGAAATAGTCTCCCATCAATCTCTTCTCCCCTTTTTGTATGAGCGCCTCGTAAAATGCTTTGCTCAATGTAAAATTGGTACTTGAAAAAACAGGTCTGGTCGTACTTATTGCACCTATCGCAGCGCCTTTTGGACTTAATACCATTGTTTCCGCACCCGACACAGCGCCGGGATCATCGTATCTCCCGAAGTCACAGGTAGCAGTAAAAAGCAAAGGCAGATTATCCATCCCGCGAGCGCTCAGCATATCGGCTAATGTAAGCACCTGCTCTTCCGCCCAACCGCCCACCCCGCCGTGCCCGGTATAGTTGATGATCAGCGTACCGTCGTCAATACCTTTCCTGATTTTCGCATTGACCGCCGGCGACTTCTGACCTTCGTTTGTTGTGACCTGCGGATATTCGTCAATAAATATGCGCTCTGGAAAAAGCTCGCCCTGGATCAGACCGGCCAGCTGGCCGGCGTGGCGCTGATGAATATTCCCGTCGCCGTCATCGGCAATAAACTGTACTTTATTCTTCCAGCTACCTTCCGATCGCAGCGTTTCGTAGCGGATTAGCTTGTTTACAATCGTTTTAGCCTCACCAATCGTCTTGGCTGGCAACCGTCCTATTCCAATATCCAGCGTGTGATCTCCTGCCGAAGATTCTGTCCATTCACCTTCATTTGGCTCCAAAAAACCAAAATAATCGTCTGACGAATAGGTATATACCGGATTCAAAGATTCCCGGCTCTCGTACACAGGCACCCAGTTGTTTCTTTGTGCCTGCGACTGATTTTTGGCCAAATTTCGATAGTCAAATGTCGCATCACCGAACAGCAGCAGGTACTTAAGTTTTCCAGGTGTTTTTTGGTATAAATGCCTCACGTAGTTTCTAATAGCACTCACATCCGGTTTTCCTGAGCCAAATTCATTATATATCTGCTGCGTAGTGACCACTGTTGTTTTCACCCCATTTTTTCCCGATCGAAAAGCAGCAAGCCGCTTTGCTTCCGATTCCCAGGTTGCGGGTGTCACGATCAGGAGTTCAGGTGTTTCCAGCGATATGATATCCTGGCTTTGAACAGGCTGCCAATTTGCCGGAATAAATGCCTGATCGGTTTTAAATCCCACATATCTGACCTGTTTCTCAGGAACTTGCCTATTAAACGAAAAGCTACCCGAGTTTCCCTGATTCACGATCGACCGGGGCTCTGCAGCGTTGCTTACATCCCAAAGCCAGCTGCCAGCCGCCTCAGGAAACCGATAAGTAACAATTTCGGAGGGTTGATTTATAAAATAGTATATCTGCTGTTTATCAAAAAAGCGCAGCTCTCTTTTAAATTGTAGTGAAAGAAAATTGAGATATCCCTGTGCCGAATTTTGCCCGCCTTTATTATGAAGTACACCAGCCCTGAAAGTAGCAGGCGGCGCGGCGGGAGCTGTGGTAATTGCCGTGAAGTCTGATCTTAATGCTTTCACATCGTAAGTCCCCGAACCCACAGTTCCAATTGAAGTTTCACCTAAATTTTCACCATTTAATTGCCAGGAAAAACGGGTGGGAACCTGGGCAGCGCCAATCGCAGAGCCCCGGAATATAAGCGGGGAACCAGGTACTACATTCGGAATTTCTGCTCCGATTTGAAATTCCGTATTTGCCAAATATTCACCCCACCATTCCCGGCCTGATTTAAGCAAATTGCTGGCTTCCAGTTCGTGGTACCAGTAATCGTCAAATTGCGTAACTACTCTCCCCGCAGTCGCAGTTTGTTCTGCGTTCTTAATCCTGAGCCCCGCTTTTTGACCAAAAGACAGATAATAGTAGCTTGTATCGGAGTAGTAGTTGAGTTGATGATAAAGTTGCGCTTTGGCAGTATCGTAAAGGATTACGTGTGGTGATTCTGCGAAAAAGTAGATCGCGTCGCCTGTATCGAATTTTCCATCGCCTTCGCCCTGGACGAGAATAGCGTTTTCGAGCAATTCGCCATTTGTTTTCGCTGAATTGGATTGAGGCAACATTTGCCCCCCGGTACCGAAGATTCGTAAGGTAGTTGGGTCAAGGCCCGACACATTTACGCCCATCTCACGCAGGAATGCATGGTCAATTTTATGAACACCTGTTTGCGTAACAGCGATCTTGAACCAATCACCGGTAGCGAGTACAGATTGTGCAGGAAGTTGGTAAAAGGAAGAAGTGCCCAGATAGATTAAAACAGGGAGCAATAAATGTCTGAAAAAGTCAGCACGCTTCCACCAATGCATGGGCAGGTATTGTATAAAGGCGTTTTGAAGCCTTGTCTGTACATAATATGCGGGTTCTTCTCAAAATCCCGCGGGTAAAAGTCCTGTTCTGAAAAACGAAGTTTGAACCTTCATGCAGCTGAACCAATGCAACTCTGCCAGAGCTTATTGCCTGATCATCATATTGCCTGAGCGCATTAAAGAGCAACTGATCGCCTCCGGTCGAAGCAGAAGGATTATGGGAATAACGAATTAAATGTACAAGAATGTCCTCCGGAAAAACATTTTCATTTAGTAC
Source organism: Dyadobacter sp. CY343 (assembly GCF_021390335.1). Lineage (GTDB taxonomy): Bacteria > Bacteroidota > Bacteroidia > Cytophagales > Spirosomataceae > Dyadobacter. Next base: position 1,286,426 of record NZ_JAJUXK010000004.1, read on the forward strand.
CGGCTGTAAAAGCACGCCAAATTCATATTTCCATTCGGCACCGTGCGGCGCGACACGTTTTCTTAATGTCCTTCTATATTTATAGTGAACCACACAATGTGCTACTTCGTGCAGGTAAGTAACGAGGAAATTGTAGGGATTCAGGTTGGCGTTGACCGTAATTTTTGGGATTAATCCGGGCTTTACCGTAAAGTCACCCAGGCGCGTCCGGCGGGGGCGGGACAATGAAAATGCAAAGTTGTGATTGTTAAAAAGCGCTGCACAATAGGCGCTGGCTGCCGAAGGAACATGCAGGCCAAAGGAGATATTTTTCATCCCTTAAATAAAAAAAGAAAAGCCCTATTTTCATAGAGCTTTTCCAATGTTTTCGACTTGTACGTCTGATTACTTGATAGAATCAGCAGAAGCAGAATCAGTTACCATTGTGTCAACAGCAGTAGTATCAACCATAGGAGTTTCAACAGTTACAGCAGTTGTGTCAGCAGATTCGTCAGCTGGTTTGCTAGTACAAGAAGCGAAAGCTACCATCCCGGCAACAAACGCAAATGCAAAGAATTTTTTCATTTCTTGGGTGTAATTAAGGTTCGATACAAATGTAATATGATTGAAAGCAATATTCCTAAATTTTGAGATTGTATTTTTCCAAGAACTTAAAATTTCCTTAGAAAAAACTTAAATCCCTTGATTAAATCCAAGAATTTCTCGCGAATCTATCACACACTTTGCAGTTTCCGGTTGTAGCTGTTTACGCATTGGGCGATTTCCGGAAGTAATTCTGGGTTTTGTTCAATTCCATTTCCAACTACTATCACATCTGCGCCGGCACTCAACGCGATATCAGCTTTCTCAAAGGAATTGATTCCGCCACCGACAATAATAGGCGTGTCCACAGCTTGCCGAACTGCGGCGATAATTTCGCCGGGAACCGGGAACTGAGCTCCGCTGCCTGCATCCAGGAACATGTGTTTCAGGCCGAGGTATTCGCCTGCCAGTGCAGTGCATGCAACGATACCGGGTTTGTCACGTGGAAGTGGCGTGGTGGCACTGATATAAGATACCGTAGTCAGTTTCCCGCTTTCTACCAGCATATAGCCGGTTGGTAGTACCTCAATGCCGCTGCGCTTAAGCAAAGGAGCCGCAATGACGTGCTGTCCGATCAACAGCTCCGCATTCCGGCCGGAGATTAAGGATAATAAAAGAATTGCGTCCGCTGAGGGATCAATATGGAGACTGCTTCCTGGAAAAAGAATGGCAGGAATATCAGTATGCTCGTGAATTGCAGCTATTAATTTATCAATCGCGTAATTAGTAATGAGGCTTCCTCCTACAAAAAAGAAGTCAACGCCATAACCAGCCGCATATTCTAGGAATTTCGGAAAAGTGGAGAGATTTACTTTATCTGGATCTAAGAGAACGGCAAACGATTTCCTTTTTTCTATTTTACGCTTCAAAAGGAGGTCTGCGATTTGATGATTCGCTGTTTTCATTCAGTTTTTCGTTCGTCTTCAATTAAATGCTTAAGCTTTTTGCGGGCCCAGCCCACGGCTAACGTCCAGGCCAGGCTTTGAACAGCCGCTGCAACCTGCGACTCTTTTTTCACCTTGTCAAGCTTCTTGTTAGTCACCAGGTGCAGCTGATTTTCCTCCGCCTCCTCCTCCCTTTTCTTAGCTTCTTCCCGCTGCTTGTCCTTTTTCGTTTTAGGAAGGAATGCATTCATTACTACAAATGTAGTGGCAACTACACCTCCTATTATCAAAGCCTGTTTTCCGTAGGCAGTAGCGTCTGTTTTCAGATCAGTCCACTGGTTCTCTAGCTTGTCACGATAAATATCAGCATCTAGTAGCAGGTCCTGCTTATCTCTGTCTGTATCAGACGAAAAAGGCTTGGTAATTTTTACCGACGAATCTATTGGAGTACTCATTTCATTTCTGTTTAATGGTGCCCTAAGAATTCAAAAGGAATCCAAAAATAGTAATTCGGGCTAATTTATTTCTTAAAATAGACCAGCAAAGCTTTATTCCTCTTTATCCTTCATAAAACGAACGATCACTGAGCGTATCATCTGGATAAACTTTTCTTTCCATACGATCCAGATTATCAGCTTGATAACAAATACACCAAGCAGGATCAGGTATCCCAGGTAATCGCTGTCCAACCATTTATTCAGGAAGGTTCCGAGTAGTATAACTACTAATATCAGTACTGTGAGCGCTATACATAACACCAGGGCCCCGTAAATCGCCATGACAACAGCGCGCTCAATCTTGTCCCTGGTCTCAATCTTAAATAAATCGATCCGAGTCTCGAAATATTTAAAAAGCGTGTCTTTGATTTCCTCTATTTGGCTAAGCATAATCAGGTAGTTATCAAGTCATGTGTATCCGTTTCCAACCCTTTTTTCCGGGTCTCGCGTACACTAGTCCAAAAACATACCAAGTAAAGCAGAAACAACAGAAACGACCAGACCGAAGAGCAGAGCCGAAAAGAAGTTACTGATATAAAATCCATCTACCAGAAAGCTAGCCAGGTAAATGATAAATACGTTAACGACAAAATAGAACAGTCCCAGCGTAAGAATCGTAATGGGGAGTGCAAGAATTTGCAGGACCGGTTTTAAAAATGTATTCAGGATTCCCAGCACGATGGCCACAATGATTGCAGTCGTAAAACTTTCGACTGAAACTCCGGGAATTAAATGAGCACCTACCAGTACAGCCAAAGTACTGATTACAAGTCGTAGGAGTAATTTCATGCACGATGTGTTTATTGGTGACGGCTACGAAGTACGTCAATTACCTCATCTAAGTCAATGTTTTTTTCTTCCAAAAGCACCAAAAGATGGAACAGCAAATCGGACACTTCGTTCTTGAAAAGCTCAGTATCATTATCCTTCGCTTCGATCACAACCTCGACCGCTTCCTCGCCTACTTTCTGCGCGATCTTGTTGATTCCCCTTTTAAAAAGGCTGCTTGTATACGATTCCTCGGTCGGGTTTAATTTTCTTTCCCTGATTACTTTTTTCTGAAGATAATTGAGAAAAAAAGCCTCCCCGATTCGGGCATCCTGACTATTTTTTTCCCCAAAACAGGTATCAGCCCCTGTGTGGCATGTTGGACCGGCCGGAGTGGCCTTTATCAGCAAAGTGTCACCATCACAATCGGCAATGATTTCGTTAATAAAAAGGAAATTACCCGAGGTTTCACCCTTCGTCCAAAGCCGCTGCTTGCTCCGGCTGAAAAACGTAACTGTTCCTTCCAGCCTGGTCTTTTCCAAAGCTTCGGAATTCATGTAACCGAGCATCAGCACTTTGTCAGTGTGAAAATCCTGGATAACTGCCGGTACCAGCCCGTCGGCCGATTTTGCAAAATCAATTGTAGAAAAAGTGTCGCTCATCTTGTATTATTTATCTGGTCAGTCTGATAGGAAGTTGTTTGTCGCTCAAATAATCCTTCAAGTCGGGAATATCGATTTCCCTAAAGTGAAAAATGCTTGCCGCCAAACCTGCATCAGCTTTTCCTGTTGTGAAAACATCATAAAAATGTGACATACTACCCGCTCCACCTGAGGCGATCACGGGTATATTACCGTTATCGGAGATTGTCGCCGTCAGTTCGAGCGCGAAACCGTTCTTGGTACCGTCGGTGTCCATCGACGTCAGCAACAACTCGCCGGCGCCCCGATCCTCCACTTCTTTGGCCCAGGGAATCGTGCGTAGTTTGGTAGGCTTGCGGCCCCCGTGCGTGTGCACAATGTGCTCTTTCCCGTGCTCCGTATCTATATAACGCGTATCAATAGCCACTACAATGCATTGACTGCCAAATTCAAGAGCTAGCTCATTGATCAAATCCGGGTTGCGGACAGCTGCTGAATTTATAGAAACCTTGTCGGCTCCCGCGTGCAGCAATGCCGAAACATCCGCCACCGAGGAAATCCCGCCGCCGACAGTAAAAGGGATATTGATAGTCTGCGCTACCCGTTTTACCAATTCGATAAATGTCGAGCGGCCGTCGATCGTGGCGGTGATATCGAGATAAACAAGCTCGTCCGCTCCCTGCGCTGCGTAAAGTGCGCCGAGCTCCACTGCATCGCCTGCATCGCGCAGGTTCACGAAATTAACCCCTTTTACAGTGCGCCCGTCTTTTACGTCCAGACAGGGAATTATTCTTTTTGTCAGCATAATATCAGGATGAAAAACGCATTAGTTCGGGTAAGCTGATCCTGTTTTCATAAATGGCTTTTCCGATAATCACACCGCAAATGTTCATTTCCGCTAATTTCTCCACATCCCCAATTCCGCTAATCCCGCCGCTGGCTATGATATTCAGGTCGGGACATTTATCCTGAAGATTTTTATAAAGATCAAATGAAGGTCCTTGCAGCAAACCGTCTTTCGCCACGTCGGTACTGATCGTATATTTCACGCCTTTTTCCACATATTCTTCTACAAAATCATAAACCCATAATGTCGTACCCTCTTCCCAGCCGCTCACAGCGATCTTTTCGTTTTTCGCGTCAGCTCCGAGGATAATCTTGTCGCCGCCGTAAGTTTGCAGCCAGTGGGTAAATAACTCCGGATTTTTAACCGCAATACTACCACCGGTAACCTGCTTGGCGCCACTTTCAAATACCACGCGCAGATCATCGTCTGACTGAACGCCGCCGCCGAAATCAATATGCAGCGAGGTTTTTGAAGCAATGCTTTCCAGTACCTTCCAGTTGACGACCTTCCTGGCTTTTGCTCCATCCAGGTCTACCAAATGCAGCCTTTTCAGACCTGCGTCTTCGAACTGCATGGCTACTTCCAGCGGATGCTCATTATATATTTTCTTTTGTCCGTAATCGCCTTGTGTAAGGCGCACGCATTTTCCTTCGATCAGATCAATAGCGGGTATTATTTCGATCATTTATGGTCGGGTATTTAGGATTTCAAGTTCAAAAAGTTCTCAATGATCTGCTGGCCCGCGTCGCCGCTGATCTCACAGTGAAATTGCGCCGCGTAGAAATTATCCCGGTGCAGCATCGCACTGAACGGGAATGCGTAATCACAGGTGGCGACAGTATATTCGCAAACGGGAGCCGCATAACTATGTACGAAATACATAAATGCACTTTGCGGAATGTTATCAGTAAGCGGGGTTTTGTAGTCAATTATATTGTTCCAGCCCATGTGCGGCACTTTCATGCCCGAGTCGGCCGGAAACCGTTTTACGTCCACATCGAATATCCCCATACAATCCGTATTGTTCTCTTCCGAATGCCGGCACATCAGCTGCATGCCCACGCAGGTCCCGAATACCGGCTGTTTCAATTCAGGGATAATTTTGTCAAGACCCGTTTTGCGCAGGTAGCTCATGGTCGTGCTCGCTTCGCCCACGCCGGGAAAAATGACCTTATCGGCAGAAGTGATCTCGGCTACGTCGTCGGTGTACAGGTACCCAGCGCCCAGCCTGTCGAGCGCGTACATGACCGACTGCACATTTCCTGCATTGTATTTGATGATTACGGTTTTCATCCGGTTTCGATATTGAGAAAAGAACAAAAAAAGCCCGATTAAAAAATCGGGCTTCTGGGGGATACTATGTATTCAACCTTATTACAACACTACTTGCAAAAACATATCACCCAAGACGACCGAAAGCCTGACGGCTATGATGAAAATGATGATATGTTTCAGCGATTATCATACCACAAATGTAAGCAAAAAAAGTGAACACCGGCAGCCGTCAAGTAAAAATTGCATTAAAATTTGCTTAGAGATTTCTTGTACATTGCATCTGCAAAATGGCCTTTTACCATCATGAAACTATTCTTTTCACGTCTTTTCTTTTTCCTGATCACATTGGTTACTTCTCAATCCATGGCGCAGTCCGACGAGCTGGCGCAGAAGCTTTTTAAAGCACATTCCACATTTAAGGAAGCCACACTCACACAAAGGCGCTTCAAGCAAAAGGACATTCTTCCATTGATTTCCAAGCGGCTGGGCAACCCGATGTACACCATTGAAAAGGTGGGTGAATCCTTCGAAGGACGTACAATCCAGATGCTGAAAGTAGGTACCGGCAAGAAAAAAGTGCTGCTCTGGACGCAAATGCACGGCGACGAGCCGACCGCAACCATGGCCAGTTTTGACATGTTCAACTTCCTGGAAGGCAAAAACGACGGCTTCGACAGCTTTCGCAAGGAATTATTAGAAAAAACCACGTTATACTTCGTCCCAATGCTCAATCCGGACGGCGCAGAACGCTACCAGCGCCGCACAATGCAGGGCATTGATATGAACCGCGACGCCGCAGCCCGACAAACGCCCGAGGCGGTAATACTGAAAGGTTTGGTGGATAAACTAAAACCAGACTACGGTTTCAATCTCCACGACCAGAGTCCGCGCTACTCGGCGGGCAGGAGCCCAAAAGTGGCGACTATCTCATTTCTGGCGACTTCTTATGATTACGAGCTGTCGATCAACGACGTGCGCCAGCGTTCCATGCAGCTCATTGTGGGTATGAATAAGATACTGCAAAAGTACATTCCCGGCCAGGTAGCAAGGTATTCCGACGATCACGAGCCGCGCGGGTTTGGAGATAATGTTCAAAAATGGGGAACTACACTGGTACTGATCGAATCGGGAGGCTATGTAGGCGATCCGGAAAAGCAATATATCCGGCAGCTCAATTTTATGGCGATACTGTCTGCATTAGGCAAGATTGCCGACAACTCGCTGACGAAAGAAAAACGTGACGATTATTACGACATACCCGAAAACGGTCGCTGGGTTTATGATCTGGTAGTAAGGAATGCGACGGTAAGGCAAGCGGGAAAATCTTTTACAACCGACCTTGGAATTAATCGGAATGAAGTAAGCTACTCCAACGCGACGAAGTTCTTTTATTACAGTAAAATAGAAGATTTCGGCGACCTGCACCCGCAGTACGGAAGTCAGGAGATTGATGCGCAAGGGTATACTATTGAAAAAGGAAAAGTTTACCCTACTACCTACAAGAATGTGAGCGAGATCAGTAAGCTCAATGCATTAAACCTCCTGAGAGAAGGCTACACGTATGTAAGGCTTGCAGCCGATGCCAACACGCGTGCACTTGGACTTTATTTTACCACAACCCCACTACATATATTAAGAAGCGGCCAACCCGCACCTTCGGGCGTACCTGGGCTGGGTAATACTGCAACCTTCATTCTCAAAAAAGGAGGCAAAGTAAAATATGCCGTGATCAATGGATTTGTACACGATCTGGACAATTTCACTGCGGAAAAAGGACAGGGTATTGTGGAGTAAAACGGCATTTTGATACAACAAAAAAGACCGGAGACATACGTTTCCGGCCTTTTTAAATTCTGACACCAATTATATAAGAACTATTATTTTTTCAAAGAGTAATCTGTGTTCTGGGGATCAAAATTAGCCCAGCCCGCAGTCCAGTCTGTTGTGCTGAATGCACCAGCGTAAGTAGTTGCTTCAAATCCTGCTGGCAATGTAGTACCGCCAGTCAAAAGTGGAGAAGTTGCTTGTGGCAATACCGCTGGCTTTGCAGAAATCGAATTGAAACCAGCTGGGAATAACAGGCTTGCAACAGTTGCAACACTGTTTTTAGCACCCGCAGCAAATTGCGCAGCAGTAATTCCTTCGATCGCGCCTTGCGCTTGTGTTCCTGACAAAGCCACGTGAACACCTTCCAGTTTCAAAGTACCGTTTGTAAAGTTTGGCAAAGAAGGCGCTTCGATACGAACACCTGAACGTGGCCATGCACCTGTAAATACGCTGTTGTAAATCGAGATAGACGAGTTACGACGAATTCTGGCTGCTGACGCGAATTTTCCGTTCGGAGTTCCGTCGCCCATTGCTACCGTGATGTTGGCAAATTTCGCAGCAGTTTGCGGCGTTTTGTTTGTTCCGTCACCATCGTTATCAGATTCAAATCCGTTAGAGTCACCAGCCTGGTCAGCAACCGCTGGATCACGGATGATCAAACCATATTGTACCAATCCGCTGAAACCGTTGTCTGTATCAAAATCATCATCAAGGCCACGGAAAGAGACAAGGTGTTTTGCATTCACAGTTCCACCGAACCATTCAAATGCATCATCGCCTCCGAAAGAGCATTGTACATATTCGATCTTGGTTCCTGAACCAACACCACCCATTGTAAGGCTGTTGATTTCCTGATCCGTAGCGTAAGCAATACCAGCGAATTCGATGCGCACATATTTCAGCTCGCCAGAGTTGTCAGCAGCCTCAGTACCACCGTATTCAGTTCTTCCTTCGCCTTCAATTACGGCAGGAGTCTTGTTCACAGGTGCTTTTCCAAGGATTACCAAACCTCCCCAGTCACCGGCTCTTCTTGAACCAGCTGCTTCATTGGAAGTAAAAACGATAGGCTGCGTTGCAGTTCCAACCGCCATGATCTTCGCTCCTCTTTTAACGAAAAGTGCTCCTTTTGAATCTTTATCACCTTTAATGATCGTTCCTGGCTGAATAGTAAGTGTTGCACCATCTTCCACATATACAAATCCTGTGATCAGATATTGCTTGTCAGCTGTCCATGTTGTGTTGGCCGCGATGCTTCCTTTTACGGTCACCATTTCAGTCGCTACCGGCTCTTCTGGTTCCGGCTCTGTGTTGTCGTCCTTGCAGGCTGCAAATCCTGTGAGCAACAACGCTGCCATGAGGAGGTTAAATAATTTACTGAACTTTTTCATAAAAATGATTGATTTGGATTGACTTAAACTTGTTGCTTGGTGATTAGAATTTGTAAGAAATACCTACTGTGGTGTAAGATCCGCGGCGGAAAGACTGGTAAGATTCGTCTACGCCAGTGATCTTTCCATCCAGGTTACTGTCTTGTACCAACCTGAATTTTTGATTAAGAATATCCTGGATACCCGCTTTGAATTCGAGGTGGGGCCCAAGTGCTTTGATGATATTGAAGTCGAGTACGTTGCGGGGAAGTTCATAAACGGTAGGCTGCACTTCCTTGTCGCCCACCAGGAAAATCCTTTTTCCCACCACATTATAAAGCAGGTTGACCTGCCAGCCTCTGTTCACATCATTATAATAAAGACCTGTATTGATCAGATAAGGAGATTGTCCCTGCAACTGGCGGTTTTCTTCCTGGCCCGCAAAGCCGGTCAGTACATCACTTTTGATCACCGACGCATTCAATACGAGTGTCAGATTATCAACGAGTGAAGAGGTAGTGAGGTTTTTTAGAGATTTTCTTACTTCCACTTCCCCACCGATTGCATAAGCTTCTTCGGCATTATCAACCGAGAAAGTTACCCCCGATCCTGCGTACCGGACCCTGGTTTCGATCGGGTTTTTGAAGTGTTTGTAAAAACCTGCAACCGAGATCACTTCACCTTCATTCGGATAGAATTCGTACCGCAAATCCACATTCTGAATGCTAGGTGTTTTCAGGTTCTCATTACCAACCCTTGACACGTCGAAAGCAAAGTCATAATAGGTGAAAGGTGCCAGCTCGCGGAACTCAGGCCGGTTAAGCGACATGGTATAAGCGACGCGCAGCAATGATTTTTCGGTGAAATTGTAAGCAAGGTTAACCGAAGGCAGGAACCGCAGAATAGGGTTGTTCACATCCACGCGATCGCCTCCACCACGCTGGCGGCTTTGCAATTGCTGGCGGTTATGTTCTGCACGCACACCAAACGAACCATTGAACCTGGGCGTAAAAGGAATGTAAGAGCCAATATAAGCAGCCAGAAGTGTGTTTTGAGCCGCATACTGATCATCCGTATTCGTTCTCTCTCCGTAATGCAGCCTGTTCGCAGCTATATTTTCATCACTGAACAATTGTGCTGCCGGCAATGTGAGGATTTCCTCGGGTACTCCGCCAGGATTGTTTACGTTAAACCAGCGTGCTGCAAAATCTCTGTCTTTATATTCTCCAAACAAGCCCGCACGAAGCTTGATCTGCATTTTTTCTTCTCCTTCATATCCGTTGCGCTCGATACGGTGCTCGCCGTCAACGCGGAACGAAGATGCTAGTTCTTTCAAAGAAGAGTAAAAGCGCGCGCCGCGGGTCAAACTTGCATTGCTGCCCGGTACTACTTCCACAGTAAACGGATCATTTGTTCCAATGTTCCGGCTCGTTACAAAACGTCTGAAATCAGGCTCGTCGCGGTTGGTATATCCAAATGCACCCGTCCATTTCAAAGTAGTAGCTTCCGACATTTCGTGCGTTCCGCTCAGCTGACCCGTATAAATGCTTTTAGATTCGTACCGGAATGCATAATTCTGTACATCGCGATCATTATCAAGGCTGTAACCCTGGCGAAACGTAGTTTCCTTGCTGCTCAGCTGGTTGAAAAGGTTCCTGAATTCAATTTTGTGCTGCGGGTTAAAGATCAATCCCCAGTTGGACATTACGCCCAATCGCACATTGTGACCATAAAACTGATCATTATAGCTCGTCTCGATCTGAGAATCCTGTGTACTGTTGTTGAATGCGAGGTAACGGAACTGATTGGTAGGTGTTACCTGATTGGCACTGGTATAGCTCAGGTTGTTAAAGGTCGTCAAACGCAGCCTTCCCAGATCCATGCTATTGTTATATCCCAGCGACACGCGCAAATCCGGCGTCACGGTTTTTGTATACGTATCAACGAACTTAGGCAGATTACGGAATGCATTGAACGTCGCTTCCGTAGGCTGGCTTGCATTGGTTTGTCTCGCAGTTGGAAATGTAGAAGGAAGCTTGCGGTCGCCTGCGCCGAAGCCCAGCCAGTCCATCGAAGATCCGCGATAATCGAGTACATTACTGAAAGTGGTACCGGCCCTGAAACCCGGAGAGATAGCTACAGTAAAACCGTTCGCGTCAGGGATTGTTTTGGTGTAAATTTTAATAACCCCACCTGCAAACTCACCCGGAAGCTCAGGTGCGCCCGATTTGAATATCAGCATTCTGTCGATCGCTGTGCTCGGTATCAGGTCAAATGAGAAGGATTTTACATCCACTTCTGTCGAAGGCGTGATCGCGTCATTGAGCATTACAGTATTGTAACGCTCGTTCAAACCGCGGATAATGACAAATCTGTCATCCTGAATAGAAACCCCCGGAACGCGGCGGATTACCTGTGAAGCGTCCCTGTCCTGCGAGCGCTGGATCTGCTGGGCTGAGATACCGACCGCGATCTGTTCTGCCTGCTTGATCTCGGTGATGACCGAAACGTCTGTAAAAGTCTGGCGCTGGCCTACGATCTTTACTTCCGTCAGGTTGGCTACATCTTCTTCTAATGTAGTGTTGATTAAAACGGTCTGATTTGGGTAAACTGTAACTTCGATTTCTTTCGCCTTGTAAGAAACGTAAGTGACGATCACAGTTTGTTTTCCGGTTGGAATACCAGGCAGATCAAATTTACCTTCGATGTCGGACGAAGCGCCGACTGGCGGGGTACTGCCTTTAAGTACTACACTTGCACCGATTACCGGTTCTTTGGATTGGGCATCAACGATCGTTCCTTTGATGGAACCTGTCTGCGCGAATGCAGCAGACGTGCTGATAAGCAGGAGGATGAATGATAAAAATCTTGATTTCATGTTGTGTCAGAATAATTTCCGGCACAAAACTAGGTTGGCTACATTACTCCCAGATTTCTCTAATGTTATCTAATTGTTAACACTCAAAAACCGTAACTCGGTGATAATGATCACTATATTTGGCTAACCTACCTGATTAGCTCCCAAACATTGCCTTAAACCTGCTCTTTCAGATTGATAAATTGGTTTCGTCCTGTGAATGCAATATATTCGAATTCATTTACTTTGTCTTGACAATTACTTTGTCGGAATTTTTCATCTAATCCCAGCTTAATGTCCGAGTTTCAGGCGTACCTACAATTAGGTTTTGAACACATCACCGATTCCAATGGCTATGACCATATTTTATTTATCATGGCGCTTTGTACAATATATACCCTGATTGACTGGAAAAAGGTAATTGTACTGGTTACTGCATTCACGATCGGGCATTCGATCACTTTGGCACTTGCTACACTGGGCCTGGTCAGCATAGATCCCGACTGGATCGAGCTGCTGATACCAATCACGATCGTAATTACGGCTTGTCTCAATTTCTTTTATACAGTACCAAAAGGTTCTTATGCTAAAAGGGATGATAATACGATGCTCAGGTACGGACTGGCGCTTTTCTTTGGTCTGATCCACGGACTGGGCTTTTCGAACTACCTGCGCGCATTGCTTGGGAAAGAGGCCGGGATATTTAATCCTTTGTTAGGTTTCAATGTGGGTTTGGAACTTGGCCAGCTTATTATCGTATTCATTATCCTCTCAATCGCCTTCTTGCTTATCGAGATCCTGCGCGTGCAGCGACTGAGCTGGATCCATATTTTGTCGGGCATTATTGTCGGAATGGCTTTTTCCCTAATTTTAAACAACGAACTTTTTCAAAGCATTACCGGCGGCTCCGCTGACTAGCACCAATTACTATATTACTGAATAACCAAATGAAAAACCTGCTACTCCCTTTATTTCTATTGCTGGTGTCGGTCGCAACCTTCGCCCAGCAGCTTCCGCCTTCGGCGACCTATCAGTACAACGACCGGTTTGAACAACTGGGCCCGATGCTGCCTACTCCCAATTCCACGCGGGCCGCTTCCGGCGCTCCCGGCCGTGAATACTGGCAGCAGCGCGCTGATTACGACATTAAAGCAGAACTTGACGACGAAAACCGCCGCATTATCGGATCAGAAACGATCACTTTTTTCAATAACTCTCCCGATGATCTGAAATACATCTGGATGCAGCTTGACCAGAACCTTTTCAAAAAAGACGGGATCGGCGCTATGTCCCGGACCGGCGCGATCAGCGACAAAGGAATGACAACCGCGCAGCTTGCCAACCTGAATAACGGCAGAGGCTCCTCGCTCGATCCTAAAACCGAATATGGCTACAATATCACAGCCGTGAAAGACAAAGCCGGCAAGCCTCTTCCCTACAAGATCAACGGTACGATGATGCGCATTGACCTGCCCGCGGCCATGAAACCAGGTACAAGCATTGTTTTCGGGGTAGACTGGAATTACAATATCACGGAATACTACGGCCGCAGCGGCTATGAATTTTTTCCGAAAGACGGAAACGCAAACTACTTTATCGCACACTGGTTTCCCCGCCTTGCACCTTATGACGATGTAAATGGCTGGAACCACAAGCAGTTTTTAGGTCAGGGAGAATTTGCATTGATCTTTGGAAATTACAAAGTGGCTATCACTGTGCCCGCTGATCACGTGGTAGCAGCCAGCGGTGAATGCCAGAACTACGCCCAGGTTTTAACTGCCACGCAAAAGCAGCGCCTGAAAAAAGCGGAAACTTCAAAAACGCCGGTTCTGATCGTGACGCAGGATGAAGCTATCAAAGCTGAAAAGCGTGAAAACAAGAACCCGGGTAAGAAAACGTGGATTTACAAAGCGGATAATGTGCGTGACTTTGCATTTGCAAGCAGCCGGAAATTTATCTGGGATGCGATGCAAACCGACGTTTACAAAAGCGGCCGCAAGATCTGGTGCATGTCTATTTACCCAAAAGAAGGTAACCCGCTGTGGGAACAATATTCGACCCGCGCAGTGGCGCATACTTTGAAATCGTACGGCGACCGCACGTTTGAATATCCTTATCCCGTTGCAATTTCCTGTCACGGCGTAGCTGGTGGCGGAATGGAATATCCGATGATCAGCTTCAATGGAGGCCGCCCAGAGGAAGATGGCACTTACAGTGAGGCAGTTAAATACGGAATGATCGGCGTAATTATTCACGAAGTAGGTCACAACTTTTTCCCGATGATCGTCAACTCCGACGAGCGGCAATGGGCGTGGATGGACGAAGGTTTAAACACTTTCTGCCAATATCTTGCCGAAAAAGAATGGGATTACAACTTCCCTACCCGTCGCGGCGAACCCAACCAGATCACCGATTATATGTCTTCCGACAAATCGGTATTGACACCAATTATGGCTTCGGCTGAGAACGTGATCGGCTTGGGACCAAATGCGTATGCGAAACCTGCGACTGCCTTGAATATCCTGCGCGAAACTGTGATGGGCCGCGAGCTTTTTGACCATGCATTCAAAGAATATGCAAACCGCTGGCGCTTCAAAAGCCCAACTCCGGCAGATTTCTTCCGGACGATGGAAGATGCATCGGGGGTGGATCTTGACTGGTTCTGGAAAGGCTGGTTTTATGGTACAGAAGCTGTGGACCAGGATCTGTTAAGTGTGGATTGGTTTAATATCGATACCCAGAATCCGGATATTGAGAAGGAACTCGCACGCAAAGCTGCGGCGGAGAGGCTGAATACCATGAGCAAAATCCAGGATGCCAAAACGAAGGGCGAAACGGTAGTGGCGCAGGATTCCACAATGGCGGATTTCTACAACCGCTACGATCCATTTAAGGTAACGGAGGCAGATAAGCAGAAATACGAGCAGTACCTGTCTTCACTTTCGGAAACCGAGCGCGAGCTGATCCGTGAAAACACGAATTTTTACACCTTATCCATTAAAAACAAAGGCGGACTTCCGATGCCGGTGATCGTTAAAATGGGTTTTGAAGATGGTACCGACTCTGTGGCTGTATTTCCGGCGGAGATCTGGCGCTTCAACGACCAGCAGATCAACAAAGTTATCTCAACCAAAAAGAAAGTAGTACAGTGGGAACTGGATCCTTACCAGCAGATCGCTGATATCGACACAGAAAACAATTCCTTTCCACGTGTAGCGAAACCAACCCGCTTCCAGATCTTCAAGCAGCAAACCAGGAAAGCGCCAAACCCAATGCAAATGCAGGGAGCCGGCGCCGGAAAAGTAAGCACAGATCCGAAGAACTAGGAAATTACCGAAACCATAAAATCCGCTCCGGCACATCGCCAGAGCGGATTTTTTTATGCAATTTCAAAATTGATTCTATGTAATTTCAAAATAGAAGTTATGTAATTTCAAAATTGGCTTACAAGGCAAGCGTGTTTTAATACAAAAAACCCTGAATAATGAAGATCGTAATTCTTGACGGATATACTTTGAACCCGGGAGATCTGGACTGGGCGCCTATTAAAATGCTGGGTGAAGTTGAAATTTATGACCGGTCGAAGCCGGAGGAAATTGTGGAACGGGCAGCCGGGGCAGAAGTAGTTTTTGTGAACAAAGTGGTATTGTCGGAAGCTATTCTGGACCAGCTTCCGGAGCTGAAATATATTGGTGTGACTGCCACTGGTTTTAATAACGTAGATATTGAAGCAGCGAAAAAACGGGGTATTATCGTCACAAATGTGCGGGCTTACAGCTCGGCTTCCGTAGCGCAGCAAACTTTTGCATTGCTGCTGTCTCTGGTGAATCGTGCCGAAATGCATAGTCAGAGCGTATTCGCGGGAGGATGGGCGGCTTCGGCCGATTTCTGTTACTGGAAATCGCCGCTTACCGAGCTGGCGGGCAAAACGATCGGGCTGATCGGGCTGGGAGATATTGGTTCGCAGGTTGCGCAGATCGCAATTGCATTTGGAATGAAAGTGATCGCCTACCGGAAACATCCAAAACCGGTTGAGGGCATTGAAATGGTTACGCTGGACCAAATTTTCAGGCAAAGTGACGTAGTCAGTCTGCACTGTCCGCTCACTGACGAGACAAAAGAGATCATCAATAAGGATAATCTGGCAAAAATGAAATCGACAGCGATCGTGCTTAACACAGGTCGCGGCCCGCTCATTCACGAAGCGGATCTGGCAGAAGCATTAAGAAACGGCGTAATCGCGGGCGCTGGGCTGGATGTACTTTCTGCGGAGCCTCCAAAAGCGGACAACCCACTCTTATCTGCACCGAACTGCGTGATTACACCTCACATTGCCTGGGCAACTTTCGAAGCGCGAAAAAGGTTAATGCAACTAGCATCCGAAAATCTCTTCGCTTTTATAAAAGGCAACGCGATTAACGTGGTATTCTAGCTTATTTTTTCTTTTTCTTTCTCCCGCTTTTCTTCTTCTTTTTACCCCAATTATTTTTCATAGCTGAATAAGACTTTTTACTAACCGTCTTTTTGCTCTTGGGCTTGGAAGTACCTTTCTTTTTCTTGGCGTTAATATTATTGACAAGCGAATTTTTTACACCCAGCTTGTTCTTTTTAGTATTAGCCGACTTTTTCGGGCCTTTCTTTTTCTTAGCCTTTGCCATTTGTGATGAAGTTTTGAGAAAAGTTTAAATTTTCATGCCGGGGGATATTGAAGAAGAAATTGATGATTTTAAGTTAGATAGTCAGACTTTATTAAATTGCCCAAGCAACCAATATGACACAAATGAAATACCCGAATCGACTTTCTTCCGGTGCCAATAACCTCGTTATCGCGCTTTCTGAAACGGAGGTCGCCAAGCTTTTCATGGACGATACACGTTCCGATATCGGCTCTGAGGCGGAGAAAATGAAATACGCGAATCAGGTTAATGATCTCATTGTCAAATTTTTGCGACTAGATTATCATGAAGAATTTCAAGCAGAAATGCTCGTGATGGAGCGGCTGAAACCCATTGATTTTCGCGCGTATGAAGTAGGTACCAGAGAATTGTGGCTCGATGTATTTGAAGACGAACTTACGCAGTTACATCAAAATGGGTTTGTTCACCGGGATCTCAGACGCCCTTCCGGGATCGGCGGCTTATATTACGATAATATCCTGCTAACCGAAACGGGTTTGAGGCTGATCGACGTAGGTATTTCTGCTCTCAGAGAACAGGTAGGAGACAAAATATTTGATAAATATCTCGAAACTGAACGCTCGGAAATGGCTGCTTTTAAAGAGTATTTCTTAAATCGATAATCCCAAAACCATCACCTCACGAGCAGCACCGACCCTTCTTTCGAAACAGCCACACCTTTGCTGGTAACCCCTTCAATTTTGTAAAAATAGTCACCGCTACCGGCTTGCTGACCGCGGTAACTGCCGTCCCATGTACAATCTTTTTTATCAGAAAAGTACACTACCTCGCCAGAGCGGCTGTAAATGATGAACTTATTGAAAGTAATATCTTCCCCATTCTGCGGGCTGAAAGTCTCATTCTTTCCGTCGCCGTTTGGAGAGAATATTCCAGGCATAAATATCGCCGATGCTTTTTTGAGCGAAAGTATGGTACTCGCCGAGGCAGTGCAGCCCTCAGCCGACGTAGCCGTAACCTGATAAGTCGTCTCTTGGTTAATCGAGGCGATCGGGTCAGGAATTGCGGCATTATTTAACCCGACTTCCGGCTTCCAGGCATAGCTGATATTTCCTAAACCCTGTTCAGACACAAATGCATTCAGCTGAACGGGTGTATTTGGGTCGACCCGCGTATCTCCGGTCACATTCACAGTGATGCCGGGAATCACTTCAACAGTGACTGTCCGCTGCACCGTTTTACAATCCAATGTCCCCGTAACGGTATACGTAGTGGTTTGCGATGGGGTCGCGAAAGGTTCTTTTGCCGTGAGATCATCAAGGCCAGCAGCCGGCGACCAGGTATGAGAAATGGCATTACTGGTAGTGGCCAACTTAATCCCTTGCCCGGCGCAGATCGTCACATTATCATCAGGAATATTCAATATAACCTCATCCACGGGATCGATCCGCAGCGGCTTAACCGTTGATATACAACCTCCTGACTCTTTTACAGCAAGCTGATGATAACCTGGCGCGACTATAAAAACCGAATCAGTCTGAAAATGAACGGAATCGATCGAATACAGGTAAGGCGCAGTACCACCTTCCCCGACGACCGTAATTTTACCTTTATCATTGGTACAAGTCGCATGTTCCCATCTGGCCGTAACTTCCGCCTGTGCGATCGTCACCGTTTTCTTGATCACAATCTTATTCTCCGGCAGCTTCACATTCGTGATCGTGAGAATAACTGTTTTAACCCCGGTCGACAGCCAATATACTTTAAACGGCCCAAGACCCGAACCCGCAACCATCATTCCGTCAACCCATTCCCATTCGAATATAAAATCATCACTCACAGCCACATACATACTCCCAAGATCTCTCTCGGAAGTAAACCCTTTTTGTGGTAGCAGGCTTCCGGTGTACATAGCCTCAAAATAGGTACTAACCGAGCAAGCTGAGTTTGGTGTAAGGGTAAAATAGCTGGACGGAGAAGTTTGCGCGAACGCACAGATATTTGCTACCAGGATAGTCAGAAAAATCAGCAGGCAAAATCTCATAACAGGCTGGTGCGGAAGGTTATTCTTATCAGACAAAATAAGTAATATTAGGTTACAATTTAAAATACTACAACCCGTGCTGGGCTGGTTTTTGTACAATCTGGTTTTCAGGTTAATTTTACCGTTTCACTCTGATCCAAGCTTCGCGTTTTGAACAATCGACTGGCCATCATATTATCAGTACTTTTTCACCCACTGATCCTCACTACCTACCTATTCGCATTGCTGTTCCTGCTCTCTCCCGATCTTGTCGGCGTAAGTGCATTTGAGCTTCCGGCGTTGGGCAGTTTGTTGACGCTTTTGTTCCTGAATACCTTCATCGCACCCGCCGTTGTAACTTACTATTTTATGAAAATGGGGATGATCAAAAATCTCTATATTGATGATGTTTCCGAGCGGCGAGTTCCCTATCTGGCGACGGTCTTCATTTACGGGCTGGCGACTTACCTATTTGGCTGGCAACTTCAACCGATAGCGCAAATGGCCCCGCAAATTTCCGTGATCCTGGCCAGTGTCACATTGTCCCTCGTAATTGTAACCGCTGTCAGTTTTTTCTGGAAAATCAGCGCGCATGCGACGGGAATCGGTGGGATGATAGCAATACTTTCCGGCTTGATGATGCGGTTTGAAGAATATGCATTGCTATACCCGCTAATTATCGCCATACTGATAGCCGGATTGCTGCTGAGCGCCCGCTTGCAACTGAATGCACACAGTCTGGCACAGATTTTCGTCGGCTTTGTTTGCGGCGTGCTTGTGAGTAGTATGACTATTTACTTTTACTTCTGAGGTTATATTGTCGGACAAAAACGCATTCCTATGTACGAGAACATTCTTTTTAGCAGGACAAACGGAATTGCAAAAATCACACTGAACCGGCCGCAGGTATATCACGCACTGAGCGCCGCGCTGATGCAGGAAATCACCGCAGCGATTGCCGAAGCTGCCGGCGACGATCAGATCCGCGTATTGATCATCACCGGCGAGGGCGACAAAGCTTTCTGCTCCGGCGCAGATTTAAAGCAAACGCTGGAAGGTGGCGAAAGCGCCGAGCAAATGCTCAAAGCGTATTATGAGCCAATGATCCGAAGCATTCGCGAACTTCCGAAACCAGTTATTTGCCGGTTAAATGGATTGGCTGTCGGCGCCGGATGTTCGCTTGCATTGGCTTGTGATATCATTGTGGCCACTGAGGAAGCCTATCTGAGTTTACTTTTTGTACAAATAGGCTTGATGCCCGACGCGGGCGCTACTTACTTTTTGCCGCGCTTGATTGGAATGGCGAGAACATTCGAACTGGCGTCGACGGGCCGCAAAATTTTCGCAAAAGAAGCCGAACAGATCGGCCTGATCAACAAAGCTGTACCCGCGGAAGAACTCGATTCAGAAGTTAACAAACTGGCTTCCTACTATCTGGCCGCTCCTACCCTTGCAATCGGAGCAATGAAAAAGGTTTTGAACGAATCTTCGCACTCCGATCTGGCTAGAATGCAGGAACTGGAAAGGGTAAATCAGCAGATTTTGTATGAAAGCCACGATGCTCGCGAAGGTATTTCGGCTTTTTTACAAAAGAGAAAGCCTGACTTTCAGGGGAAATAGATTTTCGAAACAAATTTTTGCAATTCAGTATTTGTTAAAAACAGCCAGTTTCCTATCTTTGCAGTCCCGTTCGGGAATTGGTTGCGTAGCTCAATTGGATAGAGCACCTGACTACGGATCAGGAGGTTTGGGGTTCGAATCCCTACGTGACCACAACTAAGGCGCCTTTCGCAAGATTGGCGCTTTTTTGTTGCACCTTCGTATTTTCAGACAGGACATACTCCGGATGAGAGGTATTTAAAATCTTTGATCGCAAGCTGCTATTGTGACATCGGCAGTAGATATTCGTAATGATCAGGGTTAGTAAGGAAAAGCTTAAACTGTTGAAAACTTTAAGAAATCATGAACAATGATCTTGAACCAGTGACCGAATTTATTCCGACTGTATTCATCTCGTATTCTCATGATGACAATGAACATAAGGCATGGGTTTTGAGGCTAGCAGTACGTTTACGCGACAACGGAGTCAACGTTCTTATCGACCAGATAAATTTACGACTAGGTTCAAATTTGGCGATTTTCATGGAGCAGGGGCTAACAAAAGCTAACAGGGTGATTTGCATTTGTTCGGAAAATTATGTTGCAAAGGCAGACAACAGTCTAGGCGGCGTCGGATATGAGAAAAACATAATATCTGCGGCAATGATGAGCGACCAAAACAGTTCATGGGTTATTCCCATAATCAGAAACAATTGTGGGATACAGAAAATGCCTGTTGTTCTTGCTAATAGGCTTTACCTTAGTTTTGAAGAGGAGCGATTGTATGAAAGCAACTATGAAACATTGCTTAGAGACTTATTGGATGAGCCCGTTTATCCAGCTCGACCAGTTGGAAAAAATCCGTTTAAGAACATTCCTATTTTTACAGTGCAAAAATTTCTACCTAGAAGTGAAAAATATATATCTCCGGCGACCTCGGGATCAATAGAGTTTGATTATTCTAACAATGACGGCTTTTATGCTATTGGAGTAGGTGAGCTAATGTTTGAATGCCACTTTACAAGAGCGGGAACAGGTGCCATTCATATGACCTCTAATGGACCAAGTATATATTCACTCTCGCAGATAAAACAAAAGACTGAAATTAGTAAAATCTCTGATGCGTCAAGATATGATACATCATCAAAGACGAGGCTTTTTTATTCAGGTCATGTTGCTATATATCAAAATAAAAGTGGATTTTATGCTGCCATTAAACTAAGGCATATCGACGCTGCTACTCACCCGCTAACATGGGACAGTGTTTATTTCGACTATGTTATCCAAACTAATGGCACGCCAAATTTTTTGATGCCTGAGTGATTTGGCATAAATTAAAAGAACGTTTAGCTCTTGAATCATTATGAAATCCAATTTTTTTTGGATTCCATTACTATTTCCATACCTCCAATCACCTCATCATTTCCTCCTTCTCTCATACCTTTACAGTACTGACGAGGGATTTTCCATTTACAAAAAAAGTTTCTTGATCCTCCGTTCCACCAATCGACTTTTCAAAATCCCATTAATAATTTGGTCAAAATGCTCATCGTCCAATTGATCCTTATACTTTACTTTCCCTTCCTCAAACATCTTTTTAAACTCATCATACGGAATTGAAACAGGGCTATTGCAATTAATGTAAGTATTCTTGCTAAAAGGATTATCCGGCTCACTTTCGATAAAGACAATTGTATCATAATCGAGGTTACGCTTTTTGACAAAATTTAGTATTGTATCAAGCTTGGAAGTGCATACCGAAAACAATAGGATTTCTGTGCCTTTATCAAGCAATACATAATAGTGCGGATCGGGATTGCCTTGATAGTTAAGCGAAAAATAAAGGATGCTTTTTTCCTTAAGTACCTGATAGAAGGCCTCAAAACTAACTTCCATCGGGCCAATTAAGCGGAGTATTCCAGGAAGATTTCTCTGGATTCATTTAGGAATTCTTCACTGTCGTTGAACAAGCCAATCTTATCGCTCACATTCACGAAGAAATCATCCATGATGATTTCATACCTGCCTTTTTCAGCGATTTCAAAATTTGCTTTGTAGCGGATCCATTCGGGAAAGTTATGAGAGAGCTCTGACAAAGCGAAATGGTCATAGTGCTTGTACTTTTCCCAAATCAGATCCAATACCTCTATATCTGTTTCAGAAAAAACATCCATGTCCGGCTCCGCGTGAACTGAGTAGTCATATTGGCTGGATGTTAAATACTTAGCTATGTTTTGCGTTTCTCCTCTGTCAAAGGAGATGCCGGAGCCTTTCAATAAATCAAATGTGCAGGAAGCTACTGGGCCATTTTTCATGGCAAAATATTGGTCTCCTGTGATTGTTCGGCCATATTGCCTTAAATGATATCGATCGGAGAGCCAGATCAGTTTCAGCGCTTTCATTTTGTTCAGGCTGCCGCCTCCTAGATTGCCAAAGTGCACAAGAGCTTGAAGTGCTTTCTCAGTTCTAAATCTTTCCATAGCTGTGGCAGGTGGTATGTGTATAATGAGTGCAAAAGTAATACAAATATGGACTTAGAGAAGACAACCTCACCTCCCCCCAATCACTCTCTCCAACCGCCCCATCATCTCATCCTTCTCTTTCAACATCCGCTCATAAAGCGCAATCTTCTCTTCATGAGTTGAATAATCTTTTCCATCGGATGTAGATTGAAGGTGCCAAAGTTGAAGGAGTTTTCAACTCTATCGAAAGTGTTTGAGATAATATTCACAGCTTGTTGTTCATCAAAATTCCGAATCGCCTCAGCAGGGATTTTAAGAATCGCCGAAACTTGTTCTAAAATATCAGAATCGATCTTTTCTCTTTGTTCAAGCAAAGAGATCTTTTGCTGGTTCCAGTCTTCGCCGAGCTCGAACGCAAGAAAATCCTGCTTGATTCCCAGCATCTCGCGGAAGCGTTCAAATTCCGGCCTTCGTGGATCTTAATGTTGGGAGTAGTATTTGTCATACACCCTGGGGTTTCAATTTGTTAAGCAATTTATAGAATCCGCCTGATAAGATTGCGGATATCTTACCATTTAGGAATGTAGGTTACCAGCCGACCTGGTTTACCCTATAACCTGCTGCTGAGAATTATCGAGCCGCTTCGATATTTTAAATATTGCTTTCTAAAATCGTTAGGAGTCAGATTGATCCTATATTTGCGCCAAAATTCATAGTTTTTACCAAAACAACGATTGCAAAAATGGGACCGCTGCAAATCAAGGAAATATTACAGGCTACTCCTGAAAATCAACCCGTTACACTAAAAGGCTGGGTTCGGACTAAAAGAGAAAGTAAAAACGCGATATTCATTGCTTTAAATGACGGCTCAACAATCCACAATATACAGGCGGTTGCACAGCCGGGCCAGTTCCCCGACGAACTGATCCAGATTGTCACTACCGGAGCATGTTTGAAAATCACTGGTCAACTCGTTGAATCACAGGGATCGGGTCAGGCCGTTGAGGTGAAAGTCGAGTCGATCGAGGTTTATGGAGCTGCTGATCCTGACGTTTATCCGCTTCAACCAAAAAAGCATTCACTCGAATTCCTTCGCGAAATCGCACATTTGCGCCCCCGCACCAATACTTTCGGCGCCATTTTGCGTATCCGCCACGCACTGGCTTTCGCTGTGCATCAGTATTTCAACGACAGAGGATTTTTCTATCTGCACACCCCCGTAATCACGGCTTCTGACGCGGAAGGTGCCGGCGAAATGTTCCGGGTTACTACGCTGGATTTAAACAAAATCCCAAGAACTGAGGAGGGTGCTATTAACTTTAAAGAAGATTTCTTCGGAAGAGAGGCGAACCTGACCGTTTCGGGGCAGCTGGAAGGCGAGCTTGGTGCGATGGCATTGTCCAAGATATATACTTTCGGCCCTACTTTCCGCGCTGAAAACTCCAATACTACTCGCCACCTGGCCGAATTCTGGATGATCGAGCCAGAAATGGCGTTTTTCGAGCTGGAAGACAATATGGATGCGGCGGAAGATTTTGTCAAAACCGTAATTGCATCCGCGCTGGAAAACTGCAAGGATGATTTGAATTTCCTTCAAAACCGCCTCGCAGAAGAAGATAAGAACAAGCCGCAAAACGAGCGCTCTATTCCGCTTCTTGAAAAACTGAGCTTTGTGGTCGACAATCCATTCGAGCGGCTGACCTATACGGAAGCGATTGAGATTTTACTCAAATCAAAACCACATAAGGAAAAAAAATTCCAATATCCCGTGGGCTGGGGAATCGACCTTTCCAGCGAGCATGAGCGTTATTTGGTCGAAAAGCATTTCAAAAAACCGGTAATTCTGACCAACTATCCGAAAGAGATCAAGTCATTTTATATGAAGCTCGATGAGGATGGAAAGACAGTACGCGCGATGGATGTACTTTTCCCAGGGATCGGCGAAATTATCGGTGGAAGTCAGCGGGAAGAAAACTATGAAAAGCTGCTCGGCCGCGTGCATGAAGTAGGTATCGACCCGCAAAACCTATGGTGGTACCTCGAAACGCGGAAATTTGGAACCGCGCCGCACTCAGGCTTCGGTCTCGGCTTCGAGCGTCTCGTTCTGTTTGTAACCGGTATGAGCAATATCCGCGATGTAATACCTTTCCCGAGGTATCCGAAAAGCGCAGAATTTTAAGTTCCAAATCCCGGCCAGTCGCCGGGATTTTGTGTTTTAATACCTCTCAAAAAAACAACCTTCCTACCACCGTTACCTTTCCAGTGCTTTACCGTCTAAGTAAAGTAAATAGTGTAAATCTCACTTAATCGTACACGCACATGGAAAGTTTAATGCGGATCCCTTGGGTCGGTCTTCTTCTTGTCTTTTTTAGTTTTAAATGCATTGCTCAGCCTTTTCAGGTTAAGTGGACCATGGATTATACCCAGGCAGGAGTGTCCAGCGATGCTAACTTTACGCCCACGAATGCTGTTCTGGCGGGCGGTACCAATGATTTCACATTGCCGACGGTTTACAGTCCGGGCGGGTCGATCGGGGCTGGCTATATTATCCGTCCGTGGTCGCTGGCGTCTTCCAAAAGCAGGTACATGGAATTTACATTCGCTGCCAACTCTTTTAAGTATAACATTTCGTCCATTTCATTTCGCCTCCGAAGGTCGCCTACCGGCCCGGATATGATCCGCCTGCGATCATCAATGGACGGTTTCAATACTGATATTAGTGCTACAAACATCACCAATTCCAACGTTTTCAATTCTTACAGTATACCCGTTCACTTCGCCAATCTTTCCGAAAACACTTTTTCCATTCGCATTTACGCACATAATGCCCCGAGTATTCACGGGGTTTTGTGGTTTGATGAAATTACGATCAACGGAATTGTGCTGCCGATTGTCTTGCCGCTGGAACTGACTTATTTCAAGGGCGAAGTGGGTGAGCGAGCGGTCAGGTTGCTTTGGGAAACGGCCTGGGAGAAGAACACCGCCGAGTTTCTGGTCGAACGAAGTTCGGATCTCGTGAATTTTGAAGAAATTGGTTCAGTCGATGCGGCCGGGGAAACCAGCAGCCGGAAGGATTACCATTTCGCCGACAACCTGCCGCTGTCAGGAGCGGGTTATTACCGTTTGCGGCTTGTCGATCAGGACCAATCCTATTCCTTTTCAAAAACAATCGATATTACTACCCTGGAAACCGGGCGCGGCCTGCAAGTGGAGCCCAATCCCGCCTCTCCCGAAAAAATTATAATCTCTGGTAAAAATATAAATCCGAAAGTGCTTTCATTGACCTCCTCCGAGGGTCAGGCAATCGCTTTTAAATGTATAAAAAACGGCGCCAACTCCGTGATTTTGTTGCCAATACACGCGCTTCAACCCGGAATATATATCCTGACTTCCCCAAGAAATATTGGGAAAGAACATGTTAAAATACTAGTTCGCTAAAATAATCTATGCTTAATTTGTGTATAATAAGCATAAAAGATGGCGGTCGACCATCGTTTCATAATCTACGTTCCGAAAAATTAAAAGGCCCCAAGCCTATGTTGAGAAAAGTGCAGCCAAAAGTGTGGTGGACAGCCCTAGCTGTTGTGGTAGTTCTGCTGGTTTCCTGGGGATTAGTTAGAAAAAACAAATCGGAAACTGAGGAAGTGGCTGTGCGCGCCAAAGTAATGGCGAGCCTCGATCCGGTTGCTATTAGGTCTCCGAATGCAGCGACAGCGGCCAAGATCGCCAAGATCGAAGACATTTTCAGGCGTAAAAAACGCGCTGGCTTCAATGGTAATGTGTTGATCGTGCAAAAAGGTGAGATCCTGTATGAGAACTCTTTCGGTTTTGCCCATATTAAAGAAAAGGATACTCTAACGAGCTCGTCACGTTTTCAGCTGGCTTCGCTTTCAAAGCCTTTTACGGCTATTGCTATGCTGAAACTGATCCAGGAAGGCCGCGTAACTCTCGACGATTCGGTTCAGCGTTTTTTCCCCGATTTCCCCTATCACGGTGTCAAAGTAGATATGCTTCTGAGCCACCGGAGCGGACTGCCAAATTACATTTACTCATTTACCGACAGCATTCGTCACGGCAAGAAATATCCTGATAATCTGGATATTATGGACTGGTACGCCAAAGTAGTACCGACTCCGACACCTTATAACAAACCGGGAAGATCGTTTAATTACTGCAATACCAACTACTGCGTACTCGCAGCGATCGTCGAAAAAGTGACCGGAGATACGTTCGGCAAATACCTCAATGATCAGATTTTCGCGCCGCTGGGTATGCTGAATACCTTTTTGGTAACTGACACATCCTCTGCGGCTGTCAAAGACAGGACCGTCGGACACCAGTTCGGGCGCAGGCTTGAAAAGGATTATTACGATGATGTAGTCGGCGACAAAGGCTTGTATTCCACCACAGGCGATATTTATCGATTTTACAACGGGCTGACTAAAGGCCTGCTTCTTGACAAAAAATTACTCGACGAAGCATTCAAACCCCGCAGTTTCGAGCGCGCAGGTATCCGTAATTATGGGTATGGATTTCGGATGCACATCAATAAAGACAATTCGCCCCGCTTCATTTATCACGGCGGGTGGTGGAAAGGTTATAACACCATGTTATGGGTTTGTCCGGACGACGAGGCGGTCATTATTGTGCTCGGTAATTCCTACAATCGCTCTACTTACGACCTGAAAGAAGTGCTTGAAGCGATCCACGGTCCCGGTAAAATTGAAGATATCGAGAAAGAAATCTAGCACTGTTTGAATTCGGTCACGAATTCAGGATATTTGCCGAAATCAAACGAATTCAAGCCTTATGCCAGATTCTGCGTATTTTTTGCCGGCCGCCCTGTTGCTGGGAATACCGTTTCTGACATTCTTTTTCTTGTGGCTTGGAGGTAAAAGTTTGAACACCGCAGCGGGCTACCTCGGCACCGCAGCCACAATATCCGGTTTGCTCATCAGCTTCTGGTACGCCGATCCCGCCACTTTACACATCGTTAAATTCAACTGGCTCGTCATCGGTAACAAAGTGATCGAGCTATCTTTCCGGTTCGACCGCCTCACGTGCATTATGCTCGCCATCGTGCACTTTGTAGCCGCACTGGTCCAGATATACTCCGTTTCTTACATGCACGGCGACAAGAACGTGCATCGCTATTACGCGTTTCTGCAACTGTTCTTATTCTCGATGGTCGGCATTGTAGTCGCCGGCAGCTTGCTGGTGATGTACATGTTCTGGGAGCTTGTTGGGCTTTCCTCCTACTTGCTCATCGGTTTCTGGTATTTCAAAAAAAGGACTGTCTGGGCTGCGCAAAAGGCATTTGTACTGAACAGGATCGGCGATGCAGCTTTCCTGACGGGCATTTTAATGTTGTTTTACTATACTGGCTCTACCGATTTTGAAGTGATCCCGGGCAAGCTCTGGGAACTCTCGCCGGGCCTTGTCACCGCCATCGGGCTGTGTCTGTTTGGAGGTTGTATGGGAAAATCAGCCCAGTTTCCATTATCAGGCTGGCTCCCCGACGCGATGGAAGGCCCTACCCCGGTTTCCGCGTTAATTCACGCAGCTACAATGGTAGCGGCAGGTATTTTTCTGCTAGCTCGCATTTCGTTTATGCTAACTTTTGAAGCGAGACTGGTGATCCTGGCAATAGGTACAATCACCATGCTGACCGGTGCTGTAAAAGCGATCAATGAATGGGATATTAAACGGGTGCTGGCTTACAGTACCATGTCACAGCTGGGTTTGATGGTCGTAGCTGTCGGTTTCGGAAGCTGGCAAACTGCTATGTTCCACCTTGCGACCCACGCGTTTTTCAAAGCCGGGCTTTTCCTTTCTGCCGGCTCGGTCATTCACGCAGTAACTCCTTCGGAAGAGAATACTGCATTCGACCCGCAGAATATGCGCTCAATGGGTGGTTTAAAAAAAAGCCTTCCTATTACTTTTCTTTGCTTTTCAATCTGCGCGGCTGCATTGGCCGGGCTGCCTTTCTTTTCAGGATTTTTGTCCAAAGATGCGATCATTACCGAAGGTTTTCTTTGGGCCGAAGAAGTGGGGCCGCTTGCCTATATCTTCCTGCTAATAGTCGTGTTTTCAGCCGGACTTACTGCCTATTATATGACGCGTCAGGTTTGGCTGGTGTTTTTTGGTGAGAAAAGATATTCGGGAACGCAGTCTGTGCACCCGCACGAATCCCCTGCTACCATGTGGATTCCTATGGTACTGCTTGCTGCACTTTCGCTGTTTATCTGGTTTTCCTTTAATCCGTTCAATGCGTCCGGCTGGTTTCTACATTTCCTCGATCCGACAGAATCTGCTCACCTTTTCTGGGTACCAATTCTCGCAACCGGAACTACTATCCTGTTCATTTTCCTGGCTTACCGTCAGATCAGCGGCCCAAATCCATTTGGCATCGGATCGGCAGAAACGAAAGTAAATTTTTTGGAAAAAATAAATATCAACTGGCTTCGGGATTACTCGCAGGACCGCTACTTCATTGTACCATTTGCGGCGATAGCCGGATATTTCAAAAAACTGGAAGCCCGCGCGATTGATTCTTTGGTCGAATTCGTTGCAAAAGGCAGTGTTGTCACTGCTCACGTTATCAGCTGGGTCGACCGAAATGTGGTCGATGGCGGCGTGAATCTGACTGTCTACACAATTCGTTCTGCCGGAAATGCCGCACGCGGTCTGCAAAATGGAAAGATCCAGTCCTATTACCTTGTCACGATAACGGGCGTTTTTTTACTGGTACTCTGGCTATTCTTTGCCTGATTTAGGCAAATGCCATTCTAAAACAACATTTGATGATTGATCATATACTTTCCTTACTGATTGCAATACCGATGCTGGGCGCGGCTGCGGTGGCTTTGTGGCCTTCCAAACAGGCCGGCCATTTCAGGATCGTTGCGCTCGTTACCCTCCTTATCGAAGCGTTACTCGCCGTTTTTCTATTCCTGAATTTCGATAATCAGGACTTCGCCCACCAAATGGCTGAAACTACCGATTGGATCACATTACCGATCGGCTCGCTGGGTATTGTTTCTATCGATTATGCGCTTGCAGTCGATGGGATCAGTTTTCCATTGGTATTACTCGCGGTGATCGTGTTACTAGCTGGTGTGGTAAGTTCCTGGGAAATCTCGCAGAAAACCCGCGCTTATTTTTCGCTGTACCTTTTGCTTACGGGCAGCGTGATCGGTTGTTTTCTGGCGCAGGATTTCTTCCTTTTCTATTTGTTTTTCGAATTTATGCTTCTGCCCATGTATTTCCTGATCGGTCTCTGGGGCGGCCCAAGGAGGGAATATGCTGCATTGAAATTCTTTATCTACACATTTTTCGGCTCCCTGCTGATCCTGATCGTCATGATCGGGCTTTATTTGTCCGTTATAGATCCGCTCGAAACAGCCAGAGTTGTAGGAATTATGGGAATGGAAGACGCTATTCATCCTGACCTGATCCCGCAAATCCAGCAGTGGTTGATCGATGGGAAAATCGCTCCGGAGCAGATCGTGCACACATTCCGTTTTCAATACCTGGCCGATCCGGGCAACTATCTGCCGGGCTCACTATTGCATTTGGCTTCGCAATATTTTGTCGGGGATATTCCGCTGCGCTTACTTGCTTTCTGGTTTCTGTTTATTGGTTTTGCGGTCAAATTGCCCGTTTTCCCGGTTCATACCTGGCTGCCCGATGCGCACGTTGAGGCGCCTACTCCTATTTCGGTAGTACTTGCCGGTATTTTGTTAAAAATCGGAGGTTACGGTTTTATCCGGATCGTCGACGGTTTTTTCCCGCTCGAAGCGCAGCATAGCGCCATTCCACTTGCGATTCTGGGTATGATCTCGATCGTTTACGGTGGATTTAATGCACTCGGACAGACGGACCTGAAAAAAATGATCGCCTATTCTTCTGTCTCGCACATGGGATTTGTGCTGCTCGGGATAGCCGCATTCACGGCGGAGGGTTTAAACGGAGCTATTTATCAAATGGTCAGCCACGGGATACTTTCGGCAATGCTATTTTTACTTGCCGGCGTAGTTTACGATCGTACGCACGATCGTAATATCGACCATTACCGCGGGCTGATCAGCGTGATGCCGCAGTACACGATCATTACCGGAATCGCTTTTTTTGCTTCGCTGGGTCTGCCCGGATTTTCAGGGTTTGTGGGTGAAATTTTCACGCTGATGGGCGCTTTTCAGTCCGACGCACTTCCTGCGTGGATTCCTGCATTATCAACACTCGGAATCGTCCTGGCAGCAGCCTATTTCCTCTGGACTTACCAGCGCATGTTTTTCGGTTCTTTCTGGTATAAAAACGGCGATTCGTCGGTATTGACCGATCTTACAGTTCGCGAAAAAACCTTGCTTATTCCCCTCGCGATCCTTACTGTATTACTTGGAATATTGCCCGGCATTCTGTTTAATATGACGGGCCCGACGATTGAGGCGTGGCTGAGAGGGTTAAATCACTGATATTTCCTATTTGCCGAAAAACTGATCTAAACTGAATCTGCCTTTTTTCGATAATGCTTGCAGTTGCTGCTGCTGTTCCGGCGTCAGGATCTCGATGATTTCAGCACGTTTTTGTTCGGCCAGCATTCTCCGGTCGCGGCGCTTGGTACCGTCTTTCCTTTCCAGCTTTCTTTCAAAACGGGCGTATCTGCGGTCAATTTTTTTCAGTTGTTTCTGCTGACGTTTGCTTAGTTCCAGCTCCGTAGCGAACCGGTCCATGTTCTTTTCAAGCCTGCGGTTATTAAGTTTGGGATTAGTGGCTGCCTCTTCGGTATCGAAACTGTCCCTCCTTTCGGCGCGCTGGGCATTGACCGAAGTGACAGAACCTGAGATCCACAAAGTCACTGCAAACAGGAAAAACAACGTTACTTTTTTCATATTAAATTGGGTAGATTAAATATCGATGCATATAACGCGGGTATTGGTGGTATTATTTAACATCTTTACAGTAAACCTTATTAGTTTTATTTCAACTTGTCTCCCTTTGACCAAATTTTATTTCCCTTCCCTATTTTAATCAAATGAAAGAAAGTACTCCTCCGCAAAGGTTATTGTCCCTGGACACATTGCGTGGCTTTGATATGTTTTGGATTTCAGGTGGCGAAGAGATTTTTCACGTGCTGGCAAAAGTGACCGGCTGGTCCTGGGCAATCGTACTCGCACACCAATTCACACATCCAGACTGGAACGGTTTCCGCGCCTACGACCTCATTTTCCCTACATTCCTGTTTATGGCGGGCGTTTCCACTCCTTTTTCGCTTGGAAGTCGCCTTGAAAAAGGGGTACCGCAAACCGAACTCCTCAGAAAAGTGGTTCAGCGGGGTTTGCTGCTGGTATTCCTTGGAATCATTTACAACAACGGTATATTCCAGACCGAGTGGCACAATATGCGCTACCCGAGTGTGCTCGCACGAATAGGGCTCGCAGGTATGTTTGCCCAGATCATTTATTTATATTCTAATAAAAAAACACGCTGGATCTGGTTTGGCGGCTTGTTAATAGGCTATTACCTGTTCATGACTTTTTATCCTGTCCCAGGCTGTGGCGCAGGTATGCTAACAATGGAATGTAATCCCGCCAGCTTCTTCGACAGAATGCTCATCCCCGGCCGCCTTCACCTCACGATCCACGATCCCGAAGGTTTGGTCTCTACCATTCCGGCAATAGCGACCGGGTTAATGGGAATATTTGCGGGCGAACTTTTGCGGACGAGCGAGGAAGTAATTTCAAAAAACAACAAAGTGACTTATCTCGTTTTCGCCGGCATTATCAGTTTGCTGGTATGTTTGGTGTGGGACTTCTTCTTCCCGATCAATAAGAATTTATGGACGAGCTCGTTTGTGCTTTGTGCTGGCGGGTTCAGTGTATTGCTGCTTGCATTGTTCTATTGGCTGGTCGATGTTTTGAACTATCGCAAATGGACATTATTTTTCGTAGTAATAGGGATGAATTCAATCGTGATCTACATGGTAGGGAGCTTCATTTCATTCGGCTACACAGCCAATGCACTTTTCGGCGGGATACTAAGCTACTTCCCGCATTCGGTAGAAGCAGTTGGAGAAGTAATCGCATTCATAGCAGTTCAATGGGCATTTATGTACTTGTTATTTCGGAATAAGTTGTTTTTGAAAGTATAAGGAAG
Organism: Dyadobacter sp. CY343; assembly: GCF_021390335.1. Taxonomy (GTDB): domain Bacteria; phylum Bacteroidota; class Bacteroidia; order Cytophagales; family Spirosomataceae; genus Dyadobacter. The sequence goes on from NZ_JAJUXK010000004.1 coordinate 1,318,844, forward strand.
GGGAGGAAGGAGGAAAGGAGGAAGGGAGAAAAACTAAATATTCAATCATTCAGTCATTCAATCATTCCCCAATCCACGGCGGCCCATTCACTCATTCACTAATTCACTCATTCACTCATTAAAATGATCGAAGCAACCAACCTTACCAAACTATACGGTTCCCAGCGGGCGATTGATGGGATTTCTTTTTCTTTGAAGAAGGGGGAGATCGTCGGTTTTCTGGGGCCGAACGGGGCGGGGAAGTCTACGACAATGAAGATTTTGACGGGCTATCTGAAGCCGACTGATGGAGCTGCGCGGGTTTCTGATTTTGACGTAGTCAGTCAGCCAATGCCCGCGAGAAGGTCCATCGGCTACCTGCCCGAACACAATCCGCTTTACCTGGATATGTATGTGACTGAGTTTCTTATGTTTTCAGGGAAATTGTACGGAATGAGTGGCGCCTCTTTGAATGCCCGGGTGGAAGAAGTGATCGAGATGTGCGGGCTCGGACCCGAAAAACGCAAAAAAATCGGGCAGCTTTCCAAAGGTTACCGGCAGCGCGTGGGACTTGCCCAGTCTTTTCTGCACGACCCGCAGGTACTTATTCTCGACGAACCCACTACCGGCCTCGACCCTAATCAGTTGCAGGAAATAAGAGAAGTGATCCGCACAGCCGGACAAGATAAAACTGTACTTTTTTCCACGCATATTATGCAGGAAGTGGAAGCATTGTGCGACAGGGTGATCATCATCAACAAAGGCAAAGTCGTAAATGACAGCTCGCTGGAAGACTTACGGCAATCGGGCAGATCTTTGGAAGAAACGTTCCGGATCCTTACGCAATAGGCTGACGATCAGGGGATAGTTGTTAAAACTATTATCGGAAAGGCAATTATTAGAATTGCATTAAAACAGAACTTCTGTTGCATTTAATGAGATTAATTTTTGTTATTATTGTAACTATCGAAAAATCCGAGATGAATATTTCGAAGCAGCACAACCTAACATTCCCTCGTTAAAGTCAGTGATTCCGAATATGAAGAAATGGTTTTTTAGCCGATTTCGTGTAGCGTTAAGCATTATTCTGCTTGTAGTTTTGAGTACAATGGTTTCCGTTGCCTGGAAATTCATGGGTACGTCAAAACCAGCTATTCTGCCCGCGAACAAGGCTGCCGCAAAGGAGAAGGCAAAAGCTCCCAAACGGAAAGCCGATCCTGTTCTGGTACTTCCCGAAAATCAATGGGTCGACAGCACCCTGAATACACTGAGCATTGACCAGAAAATTGGTCAGCTGCTGATGGTTGCTACCTATTCCAACCGCGACGAATCACATTACAGCTATATTGACAAGCTGGTCAACGACTATCATATTGGCGGCCTGATCTTTTTCCAGGGCGGCCCCGTGGCCCAGGCGTCGCTTACCAACCGGTACCAGTCACATTCGAACATCCCGCTTTTTATAGGTATTGACGGAGAATGGGGATTGGGGATGCGGCTTGACAGTACAATTTCTTTCCCCAAACAAATGGTATTGGGCTCTATTCAAAACGACGAGCTGATTTACCTCATGGGCCGTGATATTGCGAAACAATGCCGGAGAATGGGTATTCATATCAATTTTGCGCCTGTTTCGGATATTAATAACAACCCTGCAAACCCCGTTATAGGAATCCGCTCTTTCGGCGAGGACCGTGATAATGTGACCAGAAAAGCGATTGCTTATATGAAGGGGCTGCAACACAATAAGGTGATTGCGACCGCCAAGCATTTCCCGGGCCACGGGGATACCGACGCAGACTCGCATTTTACATTGCCCGTACTGAACCACTCCATCGAACAACTTCAGGAAACGGATCTCTACCCCTACCGCGCCATGATCGCCGATAGTTTGATGGGCGTTTTGAGCGGCCACCTGAATATTCCCGCACTGGACAATAACTCTCAGCAGGCAAGTTCGCTTTCCGAAAAGGTAGTAACGCAGCTTTTGAGAAAAGAACTTGGGTTCCGCGGACTGGTATTTACCGACGCGATGAACATGAAGGGTGTGTCAAAAACGGGGAAACCCGCGGATGTAAATCTGAAAGCATTGGTTGCCGGAAACGATATCCTGCTTTATCCTGAAAATATTGCTGAGACCGTTGCGAAGATCAAGAATGCAATCGACCAGAAAATTATCAGTGAAAAAATTATTGATGATAAAGTAAAACGCGTGTTGCAGGCGAAGTACTGGTCGGGCTTGAATGAATATAAGCCGGTTGATACCAACAACTTATACGCGGACCTGAACAAGGAAAGCAGCAAGGAACTGTACCGCGCATTGTGTGAAGCTTCTGTTACTGTTGTTAAAAACGACAATAACCTAATTCCGATCGGCTCGGTGATGGATAACAATATGGCGTCTGTGAGCATTGGCGAGGGAAGTAATGTTTCGTTTCAAAAAATGCTTTCAGTCTATAAACCAATGCGCTTGTACTCTTTTTACGAAGGTCCGTCGTCGCAGGAGCAGATCGCCGAGATGCTGAATTACCTCAATCCATATAATACGGTGATTGTCGATATTCATGGAATATCTTCCAATCCAGCCAGGAATTACGGGGTTACGAAAGGGATGACAGACTTTGTGAGTCAGTTGAAACAACAGAATAAAAAGGTGATCCTCTGCCTTTTCGGGACACCTTACAGTATTGGTTATTTCCCTGAAACGGATGTATTGATCTGCGCCAATCAGGATGGGACAGACCAGCAGGAGATCGTGCCGCAGATCATTTTCGGTGCTTTGGGCTCGCAGGGGCAACTTCCAGTATCTGTGTTATCATTCAAATCGGGCACCGGGGTAAGTACGACCACTATCAACCGGATTGCATTTGGGACACCCGAAAGTGTGGGTATGGATGCTGCTTCGCTCAAACGCATTGATGAAATTGCGACCGCTGCATTGAATGACCGCGTATTCCCGGGTTGCGAGGTATTGGTAGCGAGGAAAGGAAAGATCGTTTATGACAAACAATTCGGCGGGCTTAATTACCGCACGCCGGAGCGGGTCACTTCGGAGACGATTTATGACTTGGCCTCAATAACAAAAGTATCGGCGACTTTACAGGCGATCATGCTGCTTTACGATCGCAAACAAATCGACCTTGACGCAAAAGCCGCTACCTATCTGCCCGAACTCACAGGCACAAACAAGCAGAACTTCACGGTTAGAGACTTACTGATGCACCGTTCGGGAATGGTATCGTTTTACCCGCCGCTCTGGGACCGCACCAAAACGAGTGGTGGAGGCTTGTTACCCGACTATTACAGTTCAAAATCTGATACTACCTATTACCTGCGTGTGGCGCCGAAGCTGTATGCAAAACCTGCATTGCGCGATTCTGTGTGGAAATGGGTGATCCAGTCGCCGATGAACAACAGCCGCCAGCGATCGGGCAGCTACGGTTATCTGTACAGCGACCTTGGCTTTTTAACACTACAAAAAATTGTGGAGAGAATAACGGGACAAACGCTGGATGTATTCGTTTCCGCCAATATTTACGAGCCGCTGGGGCTGACTTACTTGGGTTTCAATCCGCTGAGCCGCTTTCCTGAAAAACAGATTGCGCCTACGGAACAGGATTACAGGTTTAGAGGCCAGCTTTTGCAAGGTACAGTTCACGATCAAATGGCCGCAATTGTGGGTGGCGTGGCCGGTCACGCGGGATTATTTGGTACTGCAAGAGACCTTGCTGTTTTGTTCCAGATGAATTTATGGAAAGGTAATTACGCCGGAAAACGGTATTTCGAGCAGGCGACCGTTCCATTCTTTTCAAGGATTTACGACGAATCGCATCACCGCGGGCTGGGCTGGGACAAGGCTCCGCTTGACGGAAACAGTTCGTACGTATCTGCACAGGCGTCGGTCAATTCGTTTGGCCACACCGGCTTCACCGGCACGATGGTTTGGGTGGATCCGGAGGAAGATCTGCTTTTCGTTTTTCTCTCCAACAGGGTCAATCCGGACGCTGAAAATACGGGAATTACTACGCACCGGACCCGTAAAAGAATACAGGATGTTGTGTACAGTTCATTGCAAGAAAGGAAAAGTCAGCTTCCTTAATGTGGTTTAAGTGTATTTGAAAAATATCTCTAACTTTACCAGACAATAGGTTAGCGGAAAGATATTCAGACCAATACATGAAAAAACCATTTACCCGAAACAGTGCTTTAATCACATTCCTCGCTGCATTTTTCTACGCGGCAACTTCTTTCGGACAGACAACCATCACCACCGGAGTACTGGCTCCGAACACCGTTTGCCAGGGCGGCGAGGTCGAAGTTCCATTCACTGCAACAGGCACAATACCAGCACTTACGACATATCAGGCCCAGCTTTCGGATGACGCCGGAGATTTCGGGGCCGCCCCGACCGTAGTGGGCTCCTCAGCTACCAGCCCGATCACTGCTACTATCCCTGCTGCCACCGCGCCGGGGGCTGCTTATAAAATCAGGGTAGTTTCGATACTTGCTGCGGTGATCAAAACCGAAGGAACTGAAAGTGCTGCATTAAAAGTGAATGCAATACCGGATGCACCTGTTGTCACTGCCGAAGTTATTATTGGCCAGTTCGAACCGGCAACTCTTACTGCAACTGGAACCGGTATGCTTTGGTATGCTGCTTCAACAGGTGGAAATGGTACTGCTACCAAGCCGGTACCAGATACAGAAACCCCTGGCAAGAAAAGCTATTTTGTTTCTCAAACCGTTGGTACCTGCGAAAGTGAGCGGGCTGAGATTGTGGTGACTGTTATTGCATGTGTGGCACCTGCCGCCCCAACCGTTGCAAATGTAAATCAGCAGGTTGGTGATGACGAAAAAGTCCTAACAGCAAAAGGTAGTGGACTTAAATGGTATACTACCAAAACGGGCGGATCACCATTGCCTGCCGCTCCAAAAACTGCTACTGATAAAGTAAGCACAACAAGCTATTTTGTATCTCAGACAGTCGACAAATGCGAAAGCGAGCGGGCTGAGATTGTAGTTACAGTTTCTGCATGTGCACCGCCTGATGCACCGGTTGTCGCTAATGTAAATCAGCAAGTTGGCGATGATGAAAAAGCATTGACTGCGACCGGTACCGGCCTGAAATGGTACGCTGCAAAAACCGGCGGCTCTCCTTTGTCCGGTGCACCAAAACCTTCCACGAAAACAATCGGAAAAACGAGCTATTTCGTTTCACAAACGAATGCAAGCGGCTGCGAAAGCGAGCGGGCTGAAATTGTTGTAACTATTACTGCTTGTACACCCCCTGACGCTCCTAAACCGACAGAAGAAAGCTTTAATTATACAATCGGCGACAAGGCAACTCAGCTTGCTGCTACTCCGACAACCGGTCTGCTTTGGTATACCGTCGCAACTGGCGGAACAGGTGTTACAACTGCTCCTACTCCTTCGACACTAGCTGCCGGCACAACAAATTATTACGTTTCAAGAACAGTGAATGGCTGCGAAAGCGCCAGAGCGGAAATTGTTGTTACCGTTTCTGCCTGCGTTCCACCTGGCGCACCAACTGTTGCTGATGTTAATTATTGCTTAAACGAATCACCAACTGCACTTACTGCAAAAGGTGCAACTGGAAATACCATTCTCTGGTATACAGCTCAATCTGGCGGAACTAGTTCTACTACCGCACCAGTTCCAAAAACAAATGTGGCTGGCACATTTAGCTATTTTGTAAGTCAAAAAGCGCCGAATGCAAAGTGTGAAAGTGAGCGGGTTGAAATCGTGGTAACTGTTAAAAGTTTCTCACTTGCGCCCACGGTTGTAGCAGTGCTTAATCTCTGCCAAAATTCTACTGCAACTGCATTAACAGCCACCGGAACGAATCTTACCTGGTACACCGCTGCGACAGGCGGTACTGCGTTGGCGTCTGCGCCAGTTCCTTTGACTACAACCACGGGCACAACCAGCTATTACGTAAGCCAAACAACAGCTGGCCGCTGCGAAGGGCCGCGTGCGAAGATTGACGTAGTTATTAAAGATACCCCCGTAGCTCCAACAGTAACTGCCACGAATTACTGTGTAGGCGAAAAAGCGGTGGCACTTACGCCGACTGGCGGAGTTTATAAGTGGTATACAGTAGCGACAGGAGGAAATCCGCTTGCTGCCGGACCAACCCCAACCACTACTGCCGCGGGAACGACTTCCTATTATTTAACACAATCCAATACCTACGGTACATTGTCTTGTGAAAGTCCGCGTGCCAAGAAAGATGTTGTCGTGAATCCTACTCCGGCAGCTTTACCGACATTGTCCGATGTATTTTGCCAGGATCGTGAGGATAAAACGTATACTTTCCCAACAAAAGCAGCAGACGGAAATACACTGCAATGGTATACTGTCGCAACCGGCGGAACCGCTACCACAACCACTCCTACTGCCAAGTTGAATACGCCTGGTGAAAAGACTTTTTACGTGACTCAGTTGAGCGGTAAGAATTGCGAAAGCGCGACAAGAGTTGTTCAAAAAGTTCGCATTAAGCCACTTCCGACTTTGCCAGGTATTGAAAAACCATTGATCGAATATTGCCAGTTTTTGCCTGCTACACCGTTGGAAGCGACACCAATGGCGAAAGCTACGCTCAACTGGTTTGGGACAGACGCAAGCGGCGGAACTTCGAGCGATACCCCTCCTACCCCATCCACAGCCGAGGGCGGTACTACCTCCTACTATGTTGGTCAGACTTTGGAAGGCTGCCTGGGTGACCGTGCAAAAATTGACGTAAAAATCAATACCACTCCAACACCGGCTACGACAAACTACCTGGAATATTGCCAGGGCGAAAAGGCTCCGATACTTGATGCAACAGGAACAATATTGAAATGGTACCGCGACGCGAATACCACGGAATGGCAGGGATTCCCTTACACGCCGTTCACTGATAAGGTGCAGGATTACTCGTTTTATGTAACTCAGACCGGCACTGTAAATGGCTGTGAGAGCCCGAAAGAAGAGATCAAAATTCATATCAAATCACTTCCCTCTGCATCTATCTCGGGTAACTCAACTATTGATCTGGGAGAGACCGCCAATATTAATATAAAGTTTACAGGTGATGGGCCGTGGATTTATATCTTATCGGATGGAACAACGGATACAACCGATCAGGCCAACCACCAGGTGCCTGTGAAACCAAGCACAACCACTTCCTACTTATTAACAGAAGTTTCGAACGCTTGTGGAAAAGGTATTCCGGGCGGACAAGCGCTGGTAACCGTAAAGATCCCGACGATCAATTCAGGCAATCCGTCGACGGCAGAAGCTTGCGCTGGCAAAAGTTTTGTGGTTCCATTCCAGCAGTCCGGCGATTTCCCGGCTGAAAATACTTTCAAGGTACAGATCGCCACTGAGAACCAGGATAGCAAGTTCTTCACGATCCCTTCTGTTGCAACGAGAAATTCAATAACTGCCACTTTCCCGGACACAACCAAAGGTGGTAACTACTATCTGCGCGTGATCAGCTCGGGCGACAATCCTGAGTTTCTGGTAAAAGGAAGTGTAAGCTCCATCACTATTTCTGCGAGTCCGTTGCCAGTTGCTACATTATCAGGGGCGCAAACGATCCTTGTAGGCGAAAAAGCGACGCTAAAAGTTGAAACAACTGGAAAAGCGCCGTGGACTTTCACCCTGAGCAATGGTACAAAAGATACGCTGATCACGGCTTCGGTTAGTCCGTACACATTCCAGATCGCGCCTCTTGCTACGGTTACTTACACGATTTCAAAGGTGACCAATACTTGCGGTACCGGCAGAGGAGCGGGTTCTGCGAGGGTTCAGGTTGATCCGATTTTGGGTGTTGAGCCTCAGCAGCCTGCGGATTGGGTGAAAGTTTATCCTACACTTGTACAGTCGGTTTGTACTTTGGAAGTAACCGGCAATATCAAACCAAAACAGGCAAGTGTTGAAGTGATCGACTTGAACGGAAGATCGATCGGAGTGAAATCTATACAGCAAAAAACAACCGAAGTGGATTTCAGCAACTACCCTTCCGGTTTGTATCTGATCCGCATTCAAAATGGCAATCTGAGCACCGTTCAACGTGTGATGAAACCATAGTTTTATAAAAGTTTTTAAAAAAAGGGGCATTCATTTCGAGATGAATGTCCCTTTTTTGTAATCAGCAATTTTAGTCAAATGAATATACAAGCTGATATACTGGACAATTATTTCATGGCAGAAGCGCTCAGGCTGGCGGAGCAGGCTTATGATGAAGGAGAGATACCTGTTGGTGCAATAGTCGTGATCGGCGAACGCGTTATCGGAAAAGGATATAATCAGACCGAGCGACTGAATGATGTAACTGCTCACGCAGAGATGATCGCGATAACGGCCGCTGCCGACAACCTCGGTTCTAAGTACTTAACCGACTGCACACTGTACGTGACTTTGGAACCTTGTGTGATGTGCGCAGGCGCATTGTACTGGACACAAATGAAGCGGGTGGTTATTGGCGCAAAAGATGAAAAACGCGGATTTACGAAGCTCGGCAAACCCGTTTTACACCCCAAAACACAACTGGTAAATGGGATTTTGGCAGACGAATCTCAGGAGCTACTGCTCAAATTTTTTAGACAACTCAGAACATAAAGCGTTCATCTGCTGTTAGCCTTCTAGTGCCACATTAATATATTAATCATTAAACTACACTGAAAATGGCTTTTACACTTGATCCCTTACCTTACGCAAATAATGCATTGGAACCACATTTCGATGCATTGACCATGGAAATTCACCACGATCGTCACCACCAGGCTTATGTTACCAATTTGAATGCAGCGGTAGCAGGCACTGAACTGGAAGGCAAAAGCATAGAAGAAATTATCGCGAATATCAGCAAGGCACCAGCACCGGTACGCAACAATGGCGGCGGTCACTGGAACCACGCGTTTTTCTGGAAATCACTTTCTGCAAGCGGCGGCGGTGAGCCAACCGGTAAATTAGGTGAAGCGATCACAGCTAAATTCGGTTCGTTCGCAGCATTTAAAGACGAGTTCAAAAAAGCAGCAACAGGCCGTTTCGGTTCAGGCTGGGCTTGGTTGATCAAATCGGGCGACGGCGTTGCGATCACATCGACTCCAAACCAGGATAACCCATTGATGGACATTGCTGAAACCAAAGGAACACCGATTATCGGTCTGGACGTTTGGGAGCACGCATACTACCTGAAATACCAAAACAAGCGTCCTGACTACATCGACGCATATTGGAATGTAGTGGATTGGAAAGCTGCTGACGCACTTTACACTTCTGCGAGCTAATATTTGACTAATGTCAAAAGGTTTATAGCCGCGAAATTTTTAGATAAAAATTCTTGCAAGCTGTAAACCTTTTGCTACTTTTGTGTCCTTGAAACGGGGTTAGTATCAATATTTCCCTGAATCGAGACTAGTTAAACGGAGGTTGTAGCTCAGTCGGTTAGAGCGCTAGATTGTGGTTCTAGAGGTCGCGGGTTCGAGACCCGTCTCCCTCCCTTGAAATAAGTTCAAAGTCAAACAAAATGCCTGTAAATCAATGATTTGCGGGCATTTTTGTTTTTCAGATTATATCAAAAAATGCAAAAATTCCCATGTTTCCAGTGAGTCTTTCGTGTAGTTCACTCACTTTGAGAAAAAGACTCACTGGAAACGGCATAACAAATTGATAGACAAGATGTTTACGCCGTAAACATCTTGATTGGCAAGCGTGGTAATTCGATATTTAACCACTTTTAAACGCTTGTGTTATGTTGGAGAAAACATTCGGCCTGCTTTTCTATTTAAAGCCCGCCAAGAATCAAAAAGGAACTGTTCGCTACATTTATTTGCGAATTACGGTCGACGGAAAGGTCGCCGAGCTATCTACTAAGAAGTTATGGAATACCGAAAGATGGAATTCATCTGTCGGACGGCCTGCCGGAAATAAGGAAGATGCCAAGACGCTTAATGCGTACTTGGACATGCTCACTGCCAAAGTTTACCAGGCCAAGAAAATTCTTACCGAGGATGACAAAGAAATTTCTGCGGAAGGGTTGAAAAACATTTTGCTCGGAAAGAGCAATGAAACCCGCACCATTCTGGAAGTCTTCCAGCACCACAATGAGCAAATGGAAGCACTCATAGGGCAAGAGTTCGCACCGCTCACTTTGAAACGTTATAAAACCGCCAAGGAACATACTGCCTCCTTCATCAAGTGGAAATACAAGAAGGATGACATGGCGATCAAAGACCTGAATTATGAGTTCATTACTGAATTCAACTTTTGGCTCCGTAGCGCAAGAGGCTGCAATCATAACTCGGCGATCAAGTACATGAGCAATCTAAAAAAGGTGGTGCTGATCTGTGTTAATAACAAGTGGTTGAAGAAGGATCCGTTTCAGGGCTTCAAGCTGACAAAGAAGGAAGTTGTGAAGCATCCATTGTCGAGGGAAGAATTAAAAAGACTCACTGAAAAAGTATTCGAAGTGGAAAGGATCAGCCAGGTGCGGGATATCTTTCTATTCTGCTGCTACACGGGACTTGCCTATGTAGATGTGAAGCAGTTGAAGCCTACGGATATTGTTGTCGGCATGGACGGGGAGCCGTGGATTGATACAACCCGCCAGAAAACGGATGCGCCTACACGCATTCCGTTGCTGGATACGGCGCTGGAAATTGTTGAGAAGTATAAGGATCATCCGCAGTGCTGTGCCGCGGGTGTCGTGCTGCCGGTTCTGAGTAATCAGAAGATGAATGCTTACTTGAAGGAGATTGCTACCCTGTGCGGGATCTCGAAGACGCTGACTTTTCATATTGCCCGGCATACGTTTGCTACTACGGTGACGCTGAGTAATAAGGTGCCGATTGAGACGGTTTCCAAAATGCTAGGGCATCGGTCTTTGAAGCAGACTATGATTTATGCTAAGATTTTGGATGTGAAGATTAGTGAGGATATGAAGGGGTTGCGGGAGCGGTTAAAGGGGATGTGATAGACTCTGTGGAGCAAGCGTCATCTCAACAGGGATATGGCTTGCTCCATTACGAATGTACTAGAAGCCCTGTCAAGGCAGAAGCTTTAGTATTTCAGCTAGCCAATATTATTAGCTTGTCACGAAACATATCGCGCTCTATAATAAAAACATCTGATTTTCCTAGTTTGTTATATCGTTATCTAGTATCAAGTAGTTTAACCTTTGGAACATCATTCCGCGACAATAAAATATCTTAACTAAGTTTCACAATCCATTGGCCAACATCCTCCTTTGGCACGGCCAGCATCAGAATTTTGGTTGGCCTAGTCAGCCCAACGTAAACTGTTCTTAACTCTTCCTCCTCTCCGACCCTTGGGCCATTACGAAGAATACTAATGTAGTTAGAATGTGTTCCAGCCTTTTTATCGAGCATCAGCAAAACTGCCTCGAATGTCCTGCCTTTAACCGAATGTACTGTTCCATTATAAAATGGCAGCTTGTCCAGATCGTCGGCTTCTCTCGAGAATATCTCGCTAACTAATAAGTTTCGGTGTTTGTGATCGATTGCGAGACGGAATTTTAAGCTTGTTGCTGTGATTCTTAGGTTAACTTCCTGGATCCATGAGCCAATTCTCTGCCCCTTTGTTGAAGGCAATAATTTGAGGAATGCAGTCACTTCTGTCCGCTGGACCATAAATCCCTTCTCATCAACATACTTTTGGACTAATGTGGCGCTGCAGTGATAATGTGGATCGCTGAGCTTAAACGCCGCATCATAGTACCCCTTTTCTACCAATTGATATCCCTTTCTGGCATCTCCACGCTCAAAAAGAACTTTCCCGAATAAAATGTCTCTTACGTGATACTGATTTTTTAGCCAGGGAACGATTCCAAATTCAATACCTGTTAAGTTCGATCCCAAGTACTTCCGCATTGTTTTCCCCCGGAATAGCACTGCTACATTGGATAAATTCACTGGCACTATATTTTGCTCGCATGTAGCGAAAAATTCTTGAAGAATGGGAATCATGGAAGCAGTATCATTCTTTACATAACCCTTGACAACTGGCTGGTAATCAAAATTGCTAACTTCGTCTCGTGCGGCGCGCACACGGGGAAAGGAAGACAGTGGCAGTGTGAAATCGCAAATTCGTTGAGAACTTCGCCAATTTTCAGTGAGTTCGATCTTATTCCATTGTGCATACTTGCTGTCGAATAAGGACGGATCTGCATTATTCCATTCATAAATTGCCTGATCTCGATCACCTATTAGCATAATATTTTTTGCGCCAGCTACATTTAAGATTTCGATTATTCGCATTTGAATAGCGTCTGTATCCTGCGCTTCATCAATTATAAAGTATTGAAATTTATTTGCTATCGCTCTGGCAATCAAAGGATATTTTGCTAAGACCTTCATTGAGATGTAATTCGCATCCGCTTGGTTCGCATACCCCATTCGATAATTCTTAAACTTGGAATCGATTACGTCCTGGACCCTCTTATTGACTCTACCATTTGCGTTGTAATATTTATCAGGCTTCAAAGAAAAATGTATTTCCTGAGCAGCTACGATGGGATAAAGCAGATCGTTAATGTCAAATGAAGTGCAATCGAAATAACAATCAGGATTTGCCGATACACATTTTTGCTGACCTTTGACTCGGACAAACTTTTTGTCACCTTTTCCCTTAGTCCATGATCTATGTGGTTGCCCAACAAGTTGTGGACGGCTATTGCAACCCATAATAAGGTGCCCGAAAGGCAAGAACACATAAGTATTTATGAAACTATCAATCGTGCCGATGAAGTGAGGAAAACCCAACGGAGTGTGAATGCCAAATGATCGACTTAGCTTGTGAGATATTTCTTCGCCAGCAACGTTCGTAAAAGACATCGCCGCTATCCCAAATTTTGAAAAGTCCTTTTCCCTCAGAAGTCGTGCTATTCTGGCTGCAACTGAAAAAGTCTTACCGCTTCCCGGACAAGCTCGTGCAACAACACACCCGGCATCATACTCGACAATTGCCTTCTGCTGTTCGGAAATCACGAAAGTAAAAGTGTTAGTTTCCATCAACAACCCAAGTAATCGATCGAGTAATATAGTCAGGAACTACGAATCTTCTCCTCAAAACCTTTCCAACCAAAGCCTGGCTTAAATGTTCGGCAAACACAGATTTGTCCTTATTCGCGTCCAACTTTGCCACAAAGTCCAGAGCTCTGGATGAGAGTAATTCCGCAATGCTAAGAAAGGTTGTTCGTGGATGCATCTTCCTATAAATCCACATCATCAATCGATAATTAAGTTCGCTTGCAATCATTAACTCATATTCAAACGTGTAAGCCGCCAGTTCCACCTTTAAATTGCCTCTACGTAATCCTGTTGCGTTACTCGCTCTGCCGGAGATAGCACTTCTTCTATTGTCAATGATATGATTGACATAAGCAGAATAATGATTCAGTGCAGCATGATCAAAGTTATACGCACCGGCAATTATCCGATTACTGCTATCGACTACTCCGTCAACAATTAGATGAGAATAAATCTTATTGGCAACCTCCTTGTTGATGCCTTCTGCTTCACTAATGAAGTGAGTTGCTGCTAGGTTGCCGCGATCGTCATCAGTTAAAATGGAACATCTAGATGGCAGGCGCCTAAGCGGATCGGGCGAATTATACAATCTTGCAAAGGGCTCAAACGCGATGCCACTAATATTAACAATCTCTATCCCGCTCTTATCAAGATTGTACTTCATATCAATGATCTCAGCCAAAACCGGTAACAGTAGCGCCTCGGAGATGCCCTCCACGAGAATAGTGCCACTTGAAAAAAATAATTGTGATTTCGTAACATCTAAAAATTTTCGCAGATGCCGCTTATTCTCATCTGTCAAATCCGAGTTTTTAACGGTAAAAGGTACTAAGAACTCATTCTTTTGTATGACAATCAAATGGTCAAGGTCCGATTTTGCTGTCAAAGTTGGCGAATGAGAAGTCATAAAAACTTGAAGCGAATGCTCTTTCAATTCATTTAAATAATTGAAGAACGTGTTTTGTCTTTGTGGATGGAGATGAGCTTCTGGTTCCTCAATTAACAGTGAATAGTAGTGCTCCTTCTTTTCAGCTCTTCGATTTTTTAAGTCACCGAGTACAGCCGAAGCAAATATTAGATTATTCTCGCCCAGACCATTTTGACTTACATCGAAGAATCTTTGTTTATGTTCTTGTCCTACGGGCAACAAATTGGGCGCAAACACTGGCTTTCGGGTAATTATACCCTTTATGATATTTTCATAGCGATATTCTAGCAGCCGCAGATGGATTTTTGAGCTTTTAGATCGAATATCAGCCTTTTCAAGGTGCTCATTTACACGTGCCGTACCTGTTGCTATCAAGTTTTTCCAATCAACATCCTGGGTAACCTGCTCTATTTGTGAAGCTAACGCGTCCTTTTTAGCTCTATCCAATGAATGTGTTGTACTATTACCTTGATCGTCAACCACAGAATAACTGGTAAGATCTTTAAATAAAGAAGTGATCTTATTGTCTCTGGCATAAGGACGCAATTCCTGTTCTGCGTTTCTTAATGGTGCTAAGTAGTTGAAATATATGAGCTCGGCTTCGTTTGGATTAATTAACTGCCCAGGTAAATCTCCACCCCAAACATTCCACCGCATTTTGGTTGCCCCCGTCGGTGTTTGTTCTAAAATATACCGAAAATGCATTTGTAACTCCTGTTTAGTAGGATCCGCTGGATCTTGCCAGAGCATACTATTAAACAAATGAGGTTCTTCATCATCTTGAATGCAAAAATGTAGGTCAAACTCAATCGGCTCAGGAACGCAGTCAATATTGTTCGTATCTATAAAGAAATCTTCATCATTTCGGACGCCGATTTGCCTCCACTGGCTTCCATAGCCTAAACAAATTCTTAATGCGTCAATAATCGCTGTTTTGCCTGAGCTGTTTTCCCCAATAATCACATTTAATCCCTGGTTGAATGTGATTTCTAGGTTCTTAATGGCCCGAAAACGTCTAATTTTAAAAATCTTGAGATACATAGTGCTATCAGGGGAGGCGGTTCATTAATATTTCAAGGAAATATATGATATTAGATTAAGTATCCATTAAGTCACGATAAAATTCTAGTAATAGTTAAGACAACTGAAAGTTCTTAATCATTTCATATCTCGCTGTTTTTTGTGACATCCAACCAGAATTTAAAACGTAGCGAGCCATAACTATAATTGCTTAATAACCAGACCATTATACCAAAAAGAAAAATCATTTTAAAAAAAAATTTTCCGCCATTTATACTGTGAAGAATAAAGTTATTAAGGGCAGTGTGACATCGTTAGTTTCTGACGCATATAATAAATTTTTAGTGTCCATACTTGCTGAAAGACTATGTGAATCTGGCAGCGTCTTAAAAGATCTTTTAACAAGTCAATTCAACATAACGCCCGACAATGCACGTAAAGTAATTAGCAGAGCATCAAATTCAAAGCTCATAAAATCTTCTGATCCCTTTACATTCGGGAAGGGGCAATTCATCTATTTACTAGCAGATAAAGACCTGGATGTCGAAAAGGTAAAAAGTATTTGTAAGGATAATAGGCCTCCAATATTCCGGTTATTGAAAGCATTAGATGAAAACAATGGGATTATATCATACTATGAAGCCTTGAAAATAACTGCCTCGCCCCTCGAGCCGAGCACAACAAAGGTTTCAAATTTGGATGATATAACTAATCTGTTAAGGAAGCTTGACATTATCTATATCAGAACAGTCGATGAAGTAAAATATCTACTTTATCTTAAGGAAGGTAATCAACATACCGATGATCATGAGAGCGCCCTTATTACTGACCACCGCTCAAAGATGTATATCGACAGCAGCATGCTGCCAGATATTTTGCGATGGCTTGCAAAGTGCAATATGATAACTACCACCCAGAGTCCATATAGAAATCGAAATTCACCGTCAATTGGCGCCAAGTTGAATAATCTCGTTTGGGACGCTACGAGTTTCACCAGGGCTACTGGTATTAATCCAATTGTTGGATCAAAGGCAGATAGTAAGGAAAAGCAAACACTTGTTGTGCTAGATGTTGTCCTTTCCAGCGAATACCTTGAAGCATATTTAGATGGCTTTTACAATAGAATCCAAATCGTACTTAATTCAACCAAACAAGGCACAAGGAAGGTAATGCCAGTCATTATATACAGTGAATGTTCTGAGGCAGTACAAGGTAGGATCAGAAAACTCGGCTTCATATCATATGACATTGGATCGATTTTCGGGACTAAAATTTATCAAGTTCTAAAAACTCTCAAAAAAGTGAAAAATGTTCAATTGATGGAAAATGTTGATAAAACCGTTGAGAATTTGCTATCAATTATCAAAGATTCTGGACAAGAAGATAGTCTCAGAACTTTGAAGGGGCTTTTATTTGAGGCGCTATTATTTCCACTCCTAAAAACATTGTATCCAAACTCCATCATTGAACCAAACAAGAAATTAACAGTAGACGGCAAAACGCGTGAATTCGACTACATTATTAAAGCTTCAAATCCTGTTGAAATCGTCCTAATAGAATTAAAGGGCTATTCGGCATCGGCTGCGATTCCAGTCGGCGACCATGAGACGAAGGACACTCTTGGATATTTTTTCCGAGGATCGGTACCCCTTGCTCAGAAATATTTCAAGAAAAACTCTCTATTCGACTACAACATTAGGGCTGCATTTCTGACATCAGGAACATTTTGGAAGGATGGACGCGAATTTTTGAAGCATATTGGAAGTGGTAAACTTCAATCTAGTGTATTGGGTGTTAGCTACGATCGAGAAGATTTAATAACGCTTCTTAAAAAATACGAGTTTAAGAGGGCCGCAAGGATCATTGATGATTTTTTCTGTTGAGATAAGAAGCTTCAATCAACAATGCTAGAGTTTATGTATTTCTCCTGTCACATTTTCTAGCTATACTATCTGTAAGTGATCAACATTAAATCACTCAGCTTTCTTGGTTGGAGGTACCTCAGACTAACATTAGCCGTACTCTTATTTTGGATAGTTTATTTTTTTCCTGTGCTGATCGACAATGAGGGGATCTGGGATTTTGTACTATCTAAGTATAGTTTGTCAAGTACAATTTTCAATTTTTCCAGATCAGCAGACGTCATTTCATGCTTTATAACATCTCTTTTGTCATCTACATCCTTCCAAATGTCATACAAGAGCGGTAACAAGGCTGTGATTACAACAGCAATGGAGTTAACAATAAGCCACAATTCCTTTCTTTTTTCCTTTCTCTCTTGTCTGATCTCGGCCTCGTAGCGCGATTTAAAACCACCTTCAATTCCTAAAAAACTAACACCCCTAGTAGTCACGTGAACAGTATACTCCTGCAAGTCAGGCACTTCGTCCTCAAAGTGAAGATTAGGGCCATTGACTGGCGACAAGCTAATCAATCCTTGCCCCCCCAACTCCTCAATCAAAAAAGAAAAGTAAGCAAAACTTAACCCTATAAATTTTGAAGAAGAAATACTTTGTTGGGCATCCCTGAAGTCCCTAGCAACCATAAAATATATATCACGACTATAACCAACCGACATTCCATTGATCCTGCCTAGGATCATATCTAGTAGTTTTGCCTTATCCTCTCTGTTCATTGTAGGTTAACATATAATTTTCAAATAATACCCAGTGTGCAATTACACTATCTAGCTAAAAGTTTCTTTTTTTAACCATTTATAAGTGTGAAGGCTCTCAAAAATAAACATTCACAGGCTTCAAATTGGCAATAAGACATTAACAAGCTTTATGAACAATCTTCCGTCTGACAATCACAGGCAATCATTCATCTTCTGCGGTTAAAGAGATGGATAAGGTCATGGAAGTATGCGTCACATGTTGGCAATAATAACAAAAATATACTTCAACCTTGGCTTATAATTTTTTATTCTCACTGAAGAAGGTTTTGGAATTGCAACAATAAAGCGGACAAGATATTAAGCCGCAATTTTTTGTTTGTGTAAAAGCTCCTCAAACTCTTTTGGTGAAACATATCCTAAGGCCGAGTGGAGCCTTTTTCTATTATACCAGGTT
>NZ_JAJUXK010000005.1 GCF_021390335.1 Dyadobacter sp. CY343
GCCCGTTTACGCCGCATGCCATGTTACAGGTTGACCACACGCATTTTGAAAAATGGATGGATTTATTTGTCGGGACCATTGATGAACTGTTTGTCGGCGAGAAAGCCCAGGAAGCAAAGTTCAGGGCGCAGAAAATGGCGGAAATGTTTGAACATAAGATCAAGTACTACCAAAGCGATCCATCCCGTGTGATTTTATAATCTCCGGCTCAAATCAACATCGTATTATTGAAATGCAGGCCCAGGAACGCTGATACCGCAGATCCACAATAGGCGATGATGGCTGTGAGCTTGATCTGCAGAACTATCAAACAGGCAGATGCAGATCTCCTTTGTGTTGCAGTGCAAATTTTTCTATCAAGCCATGTCAAGAGTTAAGGGGTAGCCTTTCGTTACAAGCTCTTTTGGTTTCGTCAGAATAAGCTACTAATTGCCATAACACCGTTAATAGAAGTACTACCTTCATAGATATTGTCTATATTATTTTAACTGTAAATATTCGCTGGTTAAAACGTAATTTGGTTAATATAACCAAAGTTTCCATTCCAGCAATTGTGGGTTGTTTTCCGGTTCAAAAAACAAAAGCTTGACACGTTAAACTGTATTTTGACAGTCTAGCCCGAACATACACAGGAACACATAGGCTATATATTCTCTCAAGCCACTAAGCTACGGCATACAATATTGCTCTCTGATGGCCAGAAATGACGGAATGTGATCTGTAAAAATTTAACCTCGATATACGTTAATTGGTACTTAAGCTGTTTCCGAGTTTTTCAATGCCCATATAACCAAGCTCGTAGAAGTCGGCAGAAAACTCCAGAGCTCGGGTCATCGAAGGATAGTGGTAGGGTAGGCCTCAGTTCTGGGGAAGATCAATGACGGGCACCAAAAGGCGAAGCTGATATCCTAGCGAATCCTGGCCGTGTGACCAGCCCACCAACAAAAAGAAGGCAACAACTAAACATGCGAATTTTTCAAGTCTAATTAGATAAAAATTATTTCAACACATTTATAAATAATGATCAGAAATGATCTAATTTGCGCAAAAATAATCAATTAAGCGACGAGTTATCCAAATAGGTAACAGATTGTTGTGAAGTTCGTGAATGGGTAGTGAAGCCGATTATCCAAGGCTCACGCAGCGGTAGAATTGTTACTTCTGCTCACATTTTCATGATAGTAAGCTTTTTAATCCTTTGTCTATAAACAGTTAAAATCGATATGCAATTTCCTGTAACTGCTGCCTTGTCTGGCCTTGTAAAACACTTCTTGATCATTGACAGTGATGCGGTTCAAACCAAGAACTCAGGTTTTTTTCGGATCGAAAGACGGGGAGGGGCTGAAAAGCATAAGAAGTTCTACCTTCAACCGTCTGAGAAACTTGGAGGGGCTCAATTGAATGAAAACAAGCTAATGGTTGAATGGAAGGAAATGGGCGTGGACTTTCGGAGTATTTCTGAAGGGATTGACACTTCTACCAAAATGGGCCGCCTTTGGTATATGCTCAGTTCTGTCTTTGCGGAGAATGAACGTGAAATTCTGATGGAGCGGACTTTGGCTGGTATGGAAGCCGCCCGGGCGCGGGGTAGGGTTGGTGGTCGTCCAAAAGGGCTAACTAAAAAATCAAAGGAGCTTGCCAGTTTGGCTACCACATTATATTTAAGTAAAAAATATACCACAACGGAAATTTGCAAGCAACTAAAAATCGGGAGTAAGACCACGCTCTACAACTATTTGAGGCATGAGGGGCTTGAAATTGAGGGTTGGGCAAGAGTAAAATTCGAAAAAGAGTGACGGTAAAGATGCTTGCGGACTTGCGGACCAATTTATATGTAGTATTTTAAAAGCTAGTTTAATTGTAAATTGGCTTGGTTATCCCTATTATATTAGTAAATGATATTTAGACCAGAAAAGCCGAAGCAGAGCTTAAATAAGGCATTTTTAAAGCAAAGACCTTTACGAAAGGATATTGATATATTTAAATTCAACTTAATTAGGCTATTAGGTAAAATTGATGAGATAGAGCGTGAAGAAAACCAAAAGAATCATATACGTGATTTTTTACGAGATACATTTTATAAAGAAAATCATGAAATTAATACCAAGGACAGTAAAGATCTTGTCATACACTTAGGAAAAACAAGCAAGGATAACGTTGGAGTCATTATTGAAGCCAAGCGGCCAGGTAATAAAAGTGAAATGTTTTCCGCGGAAAAATTCAACACAAAATCCCTGCATGAACTTATCTTGTATTATCTGAATGAACGTTACAAAGCCGGAAATAATGAACTTAAGCAGTTAGTAATTACTAACGTGTACGATTGGTTTATTATAGATGCAAATCATTTTGACCGTGTGATCTACCGTAATGCTAAAATTAAGAGATTGTATGAAACCTATCGTGGGGACAAAAAGGATACACCATTTTTCTATGAAGAGGTTAGTAAAATCCTACCTCTTATCGAAAGTGAGATTCCTGTAACGCATTTTGATATCCGAGAATACAAAAAAGTCTTACTAAATGAAGACAAAAAAGATGATAGGGATCTGATAGCTCTTTTTAAAATATTGTCTCCCCACCACCTTTTAAAACAGCCTTTTGCCAATGATAGCAATAGTTTAGACAGGTCCTTTTACTCTGAGTTACTCCATATAATTGGTTTGACAGAAGTCAAGGAAAAGGGCAAAAAGATAATTCAAAGACCCACATTGGAGTGTCGAAATAATGGGTCTCTGCTCGAAAATACCATCAACCAACTTGATAGTCTGGACAAGGTTAATCGTTTAGAAAATCCCGGCATCTTTGGTTCGAATTATGAAGAGCGACTATTCAACATTGGGCTCGAGCTAGTAATTACCTGGATAAATCGGATATTGTTTTTAAAATTGCTTGAGGCGCAGTTGATAAGTTACCATAAAGATGATGAGTCTTATGCTTTTTTGAATTTCAAAATGGTTAAAAACTTTGACGATCTTAATCGTCTTTTTTTTTCCGTACTGGCTCGCCATCAAGATAACAGAATCGAGGAGGTAAAAACAGTGTTTCGAAAAGTTCCTTATCTAAATAGCTCACTTTTCGAGTTGACTATACTTGAAAATCAGTCTGTGGTTGTTAGCAACTTGAGTGATGACCGGTCGCTCCCAATCGTTTCTAGTACCGTTTTAAAAGACAATTTTGGTAGGAAACGAACAGGATATTTAAATACTTTGGAATACTTATTTGCTTTTTTAGAATCGTATGATTTCAGTAGTGAGGGTAGTGAAGACATTCAGGAGCAAAACAAAACTCTTATCAATGCCTCTGTTTTAGGATTGATCTTCGAGAAAATAAATGGCTATAAAGACGGGTCTTTTTTTACTCCTGGGTTCATAACAATGTATATGTGTCGGGAAACTATACAACGAACTGTTATCCATAAAATCAATGAGCGGCTACTAAAAATTGATAGGGTAAAAAATGAACCGCTTCAGAGCTTAGATGACATTTATAATGTTATAGGTGAACGGATATCTAAAAACGAAGTCAACGAAGTGATTAACAGCATCCGAATTTGTGATCCTGCTGTTGAATCTGGACATTTTCTTGTTTCAGCACTTAATGAAATCCTTTTTATTAAGAGCCGACTTAAAGTATTACAGGATAAAGAAGGATTAGTATTGAGAGGTTATCATATCGAAGTTGAAAATGATGAACTGACCATTGCTAATGACGAAGGTGATGCATTTGAATATAAACCCCATAATAGAGAAAGTCAGCGTATACAAGAAACACTTTTTCATGAAAAACAGACCATTATTGAAAATTGTCTTTTTGGTGTAGATGTAAACCCCAATTCGGTTAAAATATGCCGCTTGCGTTTATGGATAGAACTGCTCAAAAATGCGTACTACAAATCGGATAGCCAGTTTACTGAATTAGAAACGCTTCCCAATATTGATATTAATATTAAATGCGGTAATAGCCTGATTAGTCGCTTTGCCCTTGACGCCGATTTAGGACAAGCACTAAGGAAAAGTAAGTGGTCGATCGAGAACTATAAAGAAGCCGTCCGTACTTACCGAAATGCTCAAAGCAAAGAGGAAAAGCGGGAAATGGAAAGGTTAATTGAAAACATAAAAGGCAATTTACGTACGGAGATAAGCCGTAGTAGCAAGGAACAAAAGGAATTAATAAAATTTACTAAGGCATTAAATACTAAGTACTTAGACGATCAGCTCTTTACAATCAGGTTGACCAAGGCACAGCAGAAAGACAAGAAAGCCATAGAACAACAAATAGAGAGATATACATCTCAAATTGAAGAAATAAGAAGTAACAAAATTTACGTAAATGCATTTGAATGGCGGTTCGAGTTCCCAGATGTTCTAAATGATGAGGGAGATTTTCTAGGATTTGATGCCGTAATTGGTAACCCACCATATGTCCGTCAGGAACAAATTATTGATCAAAAGCCATATTTAAGAAGCAATTATCAAACTTACGCCGGTACAGCGGATTTGTATGTGTTTTTTGTAGAGCGAGGCTTAAACATATTAAATGATGGGGGGTACTTTTGCTACATACTTCCTAACAAGTGGATGAAAGGTGGTTATGGTGGGGCTTTAAGAAAATTTGCGGGTAAATTGAAAACGGTCAAAATGATTGATTTTGGTGATTTGCCAGTATTTGATGAAGCAACAACTTACCCGAGTGTGTGGCTTATGAAAAGGGAATATAGCGAAGTTAATAGTTTGAATGCTGCAATCGTGGATACCTTGGCCTTCCCAAACGGGATTGATTTTTATCTAAGAAATCGCTGGTTTAATGTAAGCGCTGAAAGTTTGACAGATGAGAGTTGGAATTTAGTAGACTTCGAATCACAGCAAGTGATAAATAAGATAAAGAGTGTAGGCAAGCCCTTGGTAAAATATATCAATCAAGATATATATCGAGGAGTTTTAACTGGCCTAAATGACGCTTTTGTTATAGATTTAGAAACTAAGAATAGTCTAATTGCAGCAGATCCGAAAAGTGAAGAGATAATTAAGCCATTTTTGTCAGGAAGGGATATTAGACGATATTGCAATCCAGTCCACGATAAGTGGTTGCTATTTGTAAGACGTGGCATTGATAACAATAGATATCCAGCAGTGCAAAAGCATCTCGAAAAATTCCGATCAAGTTTAGAACCAATGCCCAAGAATTGGGTTGGTAATGACTGGAAAGGTAGGAAGGAAGGTACATATAAATGGTATGAAATACAAGATGCGGTTGACTATCATGCTGAGTTTGAAAAACCAAAAATATTTTATCAAGAAATTGCGTCGTACTCTACGTTTGCATATGATAGTACGGGTCTTTTTTCAAATAACAAGCTTTTTTTTATTACCTGCGATGACTTAGCTCTACTCGGATTCTTGAACAGTAAACTTGTTTGGTTTTATTTAAAAAATACAGCCAATGTTTTGCGAGGTGCGCTAGCACTGCAGAGTCCGTACATACTAAACTTGCCATTGTCTGATGCACTAAGGAGAAATGATCGCATTATACGGTTGGTAACTATCATATTGGAGTCTAAGCAAAATTCTCCGTTGAGAGATACATCACTCTTGGAGTCAGAAATTGATCTCTTTATTTATGCGCTTTATAACCTTTCAGTTGAAGAGATAGAAATTGTAGAGAGAGCGAGCGTTCCATTTTAACGAACCATGCATTACCAGGTTTATGTATCTCCTAGATATGAAGATTATAGATATGCTTGATTAGTACAAAATATTTAAATAAGGCTTGGCATTACAACATATATCTTTACTATTTGTAGCTTCTTTCTTGTTGATCTTTCACCTAGAGTTATCAAGGTAGTGGATAGATCTAATATACCTAAAATATGGCTGTCTCGATAAAAAATGCCGCTATCATTGCAACACTGTTAAAGGAGACACCCAAACCAGTTTTCTTGCTGGGAGCTGGAGCGTCTGTCACAGCCGGTATCCCTTTGGCTGGTGAAGTTGTGAGTAAGGCGGCGAAGTGGGCATATGCTCGGGAAAATGGTAAAAATTCTGACGACCCGAGGATTACGCGAAGTGATTGGTATCCCTGGCTTGAACAGACACAAAATTGGTTCAGAAAGGATGTTCCTTTGGCCGATTTATTTCCTTATGCGGTGGAGAATCTGCTGAAACCACAAAAGGCCCGAAAGGAGTTTTGGGTAAAAATTCTAAATCCAGATGTTAGGCCGAGTATAGGATATCTACGGTTGGTAGAGTTGATGCACCTTGGGAAAATAGACACGGTCTTGACCACCAACTTCGATGAATGTATAAATAAGGCGAGGAACGAAATAAATCGGCCGGCAATGATAGACTATGTCCGCACTTCCCCAGAATATGTTAAAATTACCGCGACTCCCGGTTTTCCTGTTTCTGTCTTTCTGCATGGCGATGTCAATAATTACTCTGATAAAAACGTAATTGATGAGATAAAGCGCATGGACGATGATCTTGTCGAAGCACTCGTTCCTTTGCTGAAGGATCATCCTTTGATTGTCGTTGGATATCGTGGTGCAGAGCCTTCTGTTATGGAACATCTTTTACTTGACAACGCTAAGCGGGCAAATCAATATAAAAATGGTATTTATTGGTGTTTGCGCCCCGGAGAGCGACCAGAAGATGCGTCTGATTATGTTAAGGCATTGGTTGGTGAGGTAGGTAATAATTTTGAATTTGTTGAGATTGAAAGCTTTGACAGTTTATTCGATAAAGTTATTTGGTCTCATATTGAGGAAGAAAAAGTTAAAATAGACTATGACCGGAGTATTCCTTTCAACAACCGACCACAACCTGTTTTAACAAATTTTGATTTAAAAAATGCCAAGATTAATGAAGATGCGGACCTAGATCAGACTCTTTTACGAATAAGAATTCCTAAGTATTGTGAACGGCTAAATATTGACGTTCCTACTAGAATTGACGATTCTTGGCTTGTCAGTCAATTGTTATTACTTAATCTCCTTCGAAAAGGAACAGATGGGAACATATACACCACTAATGCAGGGCTTCTTCTGTTTAGTAAAGTTCCACAAAAACAAATTCAGTCTGCCAAAACGATTATTCGATTTTCTGGGCCAAAAGATTGGCTTTGCAAAACTTTGAGCGATGACTCCATAAATGAGGATTTTATGGAATATGAAGTTTCAGGTAATTTATGGGATCAGCTAAACGCAATTAATGATGCATTGATCATGGTTAATCGCCCATTTCGTTTAAAGGAATCAGAGTCAGTAGATGTTACTCCATACGATCCAATTGCTCTAAAAGAAGTTATTGTTAACTCGTTAGTTCATAGGGATTACGAGTTAGATGCGCCAAATCTCATCGAAGTTCGCCCCAGTATGATTTCCATTAAAAATCCAGGCGGTCTTACCGAAGAAGTTCGTCATTTTTTTGAAGACGAGGGTATGATCGAAGAAATCAGAAGAGGCAGAAGAGGAATTAAGGGTTATCGCAATCCTGTCTTAGCTGACTTATTTTATGGTGCAGGGGCAATGGACAAACGAGGATCAGGTTTATTCGATGTTGTAGAACGAGTGCGGCAAAACGGCGGGCGAGTTGACTTTGAGCCTAATTTAGCGAACACTGATTTTACTGTTGTTTTGGAATGCCGCCCAGAGGCTGTTGACGAAATTACTCGTACAGCTATTCCCTTTACAGTAGTTACAACAAAATACTCTTCTAATATCCTGGAGTTTAAACGTCTTCCTGAACTTGTTACTTTCGCTGACACGTCTTACAGAAGTAGAAATGCAATATTTTCTGACTACCCAGGTATATTTTTCCCTCCATTTGAACTATATGAAAAGGAATTGTATACCTTAACTAATCTTAATATAGGCTACAATACTCTACGTAACTTAGTAGATGTGAAAAGTATAAATTCAATTTCGATTGACGAATATCTTGGCGGTTCTGAAGGGGAAAAACGTTTTGTTCGCTTACTTAACGATAGTCTGAAAAGTCATTTTCACCGGGTTGGTCTAATCGTAGATATACAAAAAAAGAGGGCATATTTTCCAAAAAAAGAAGATGGGGAACGTATTATCGCTTATCAGGCGAGATTTAAGAAGGCTAAACGAACTGTTGCTAGGCCACGTTTTTCAGCCAATAAAGAAAAAATAAAGTATTGGGAGCATAAGGCCTTTCATTATTCAATAAGGAATTTTGCCGATGTGTGGGCGGTAATAATCGAACCGACTTATGTATTTACACTTAATGGCGAAAAGGATTTGTTAGCATCAACGCGTGTTGGATCCTTGGCGACGAAAAAAATGTCAAGGGATTATAATGCTAGTGTCTTAAATGACCTTACTTTCTGGCTGCGTATGTTGTCAATTGGTGAAACTGATCACTTTACGTTGCGGTCATCAAATACAGATGGACTAGGCGATAACATTGTTTTAGCGGCAGATTTTAGTGGTGCACAGATGAACAATTTCGAAAATTATGAAAGTGAAGAGTACGAGGTAGATGAAGAACAAGACGATAGTGATATCGATTCTGAACTAGCTCATTTAGCAGAAAAGCAGCGACAAGGTATTGTAGAGGATATTGACGAGTGGAACGACGAAGTATAATGTCAAAAAATATCGTACATGGATATTCAACTTATTGAGATCAAACCAACAGAACTGGAATTTGGAGGAACAGCTGCTTTTCCAGATCCCAAGAATGGGCTTACTCAAGCCGGGCCGTTTGATATGCGTTTTGGTCCAGCTCAATTAAAAGATGTACGTGTAGGTCTTGTAGGTACTCGTAGCATGACAATTAAGGCAGTAGGATGGCTTGAACGTTGTCAAGGAATGATCCCTACAACGATGAAGAATATACAACAGTATCCGGATTTTTTAGGCTTTGAAGCGATCTTCCGAGCTACTTTAAATACAAATTCGCATTGGACCTATGTCATTCCGGATGAAAATCTTGAAAGTGCGTTAATTATTAAAGAAGATATTACTCGCTTTGAAACAGTTCTTGATTTGTATGTGCAAGGAATTGATCGGTTGATGACTCTGGAAATAAGCAGACCAAATGTGATTATCTGCTGTTTACCTGAATCAGTTTTGGAAGCTTGTCATCATGTTGAGAAAAATATAACGAAGGCTCAGAAAGCAAGTTTAAAAAAATTAGTTGCACCGGGTAAACAGTTGTCTTTGTTCGATGAACCTATTGAGGATACTGAGGAAGACTTATTATACCGAGATTTTAGAAGAGCCTTGAAAGCCAAAGCAATCTTAGCTAATGTACCCATTCAAATAGGACGTGATCGCCTTTTTTTAGATCTAGCTGACAATCAAGATGCTGCAACTCGTGCATGGCATAGCTCTGTGGCTTTATACTATAAGGCAGGAGGCATCCCTTGGCGCTTACGAAGCGATGAACTTGAAACCTGCTTTGTTGGTATTACATTTCATCACTTAAAAACAAATATTAGACAAGTTGTTAAGTCTTGTATTGCTCAGGGCTTTTCCTCTGATGGGGAAGGTTTTGCGCTACGGGGTGGAGATGTTCCCTATAACCCACGCTTCAACAAAACTGTTCACCTATCTCAGCAGCAAGCTTTTGAATTAGGAAATTCAATTATTGAAGAATATGCCTTCAGGACAGGCGTGCCACCACAACGTATTGTTCTTCATAAGACATCTTTGTTTAATCAGGAGGAAGAGATGGGTTTTCGTTCTGCATTTAGTAGTATTCCAATTGTTGAGTTAATTAATCTGCAGCCAACAACTTTCCGGTTGGTTAAGCATGGGAAGTATCCTGTTGATCGAGGAACGCTTTGCGTCGTGAACGGATCGAGCTATTTTTTGTTTAATACAGGATTCATTCAGGAATTGGGAACCTATCCAGGTGCGCATATTCCGAGACCGATAGAAATTCGGAGCAATGAACCTTTTGATGCTGTAAAAGCTGCTGAGGACATTTTGGCACTTGCCCGTATGAATTGGAACACATCTAGTATCACCGGAGGGAACCCAGTTACCTTATTTTTTTCTAGACAGGTAGGAGGAATTATGGCCGAGTTGAGTGTAAAGAAAGAAGTAAAAATGCCGACGTCTTTCCGTTTTTATATCTGAAGGCTTCAAAAGTTATTTGTTTTAAAAGGGATTAAATGAAACCAAAAGATCACGTCGCCTTACTTAGTGCTCTCTCAACTACAATTTCCGGAAGCTATACCTGGCCAATCCTTAAGGAGTTATTTGATCAGTATGGGTTTGAATACGATAACCAAAGTACCTTAAGTAAAAGAGATTTAACAAGGGAAGTAATTTCCAAACTTCCAGAAGATAGGCTCTTTGAACTTGCTAGGGAATTTCTAGTTGATATTCCAAGCGAACCTGAAATTAGCAATATGCCCACAGATCAACTCAAAAACTTCCCGGAAAGAAAAATATTCATTAGTCACTCAAGTTCCGATAAAGACATCGTAAAAAAAATTATTGATATAATCCGGGCGGCGGGTGTTAATACGAATAGAATTTTTTGTTCTTCTTTTCCAGGCTATGGAGTTTCATTAGGTGAAAATTTTTTAGATGTTTTGAAAAAAGAGCTGAATAATGATGTTCTAGTGCTCTTTGTTCTCTCAGAACACTTTTACAATAGCCCTGTTTGTTTATGTGAAATGGGTGCTGCCTGGATAACAACAAAAAAGCATATTCCGATTTTGATTCCACCCTTTACCTATGCTCAAATAAAGGGGGTTATACCTTTGTCACAAGGAATGACTCTTGATGAAAAAGGTAAATTAAATAGCCTCAAAGAGGAATTTGAAACATTTTTTAATCTGACGGAAAAAGTCAATCATTCGATATGGGAAGAGGATAGAGATAGCATTATATCTTCCGTTCAAGTTTTAATAGATAAAAGAAATGCTCAATAAGTTGAATGAAGATTTTGATGAATTGAAGAATATCATTGAGAAAGCTGAATTAATTGCTAAACATCTATTTGGTCCATCATTAGTTGAATTCAATCTCTTAGTGCAAGAAACTTTACGATTTAGGCGCCTCAGGAATCAGGTGGAAATTCTTGAAAAAGTAAAAGAAATCGTTTTCGACAGTAATTTGACGCTTCGACAGGTCAATCTTAAAGCTTTGGTGCCTTTATTGGAAGGTATAGGTTTAGAAGAGTCGGAAGAGCTTCAAAAAATGTGGGCAAATCTTCTTGTTAACTATTTGGATAGCGCTGCAACGACTATAAGTGTAGTATATCCCAGCATATTGAAGAGCCTTTCGACCAATGAGGTAAGGTTTCTTTGGCATTTACATGAGCATCCTGAATCTGGTATCAACACTGCAAGTATTCATAAAACGATTGAATTCGAACTTCACGAGATCAACAACCTGGAACGTCTTTCACTGATAGAGGGTGAAATAAAATTTTTCCAGATGACCTACGGCTCAACAGAGGTCAACTGGAAGAAGACGGATAATTATTTCCTTAGCAAGTTTGGGAAAGATTTTCTTAGGGCCTGTGTTAGGTAGACCAAGTATTTGCTAAACAATTTTGTACGTGTAACTTGCAATGACTGGGCTAATGAATTTGGTAATCCACAATATATTCTAGATGTGTTGCTAAGCGTCATTTGTGTGATGGTGGAGGCGGTGGCTATAATTCAATCTCAATGTTAACGTTTGAGGACCCGGTAGAAGAAGTTTAAATGTATTGCTAAATGTTATGAACAGCCCTCAATATGAATGACGATATAATTTTTGACAGTTTTCGTACATTGTATGAAGTGCAAACCCAGCTTACAGACTATAACGGCGTTTTTATAAAAGATGGAATAGTTAACAAGGAGTTATTTCGCGAGAGCAGAGAAAAAATCCTCTTTATCGCAAAGGAGCATAACTTGCCTAACTCCTACAGTAAAAAAACTTACGCAGCTGACTATCGGATATGGTGGGAGGATCATGTGCATTTGGGATTTTCGGTCAGAATAAGTGAGTGGGCACATGGTATCGAAAACAACTTTTCAACACCATATGATGCAATAGAGAAAGTTCACCGAGAACAAGCATTAAAATCAATTGCTTTTATCAACGTAAAAAAGACCGCCGGTAGAGCAAATGCTAACCCAAAAACAATTTGGGGCTACATTGGAGCAAGTTGTTCACTGCTCCTAGAACAAATTCGTGAAATTGCTCCAACGCTAATCGTTTGCGGTTTTCGATATGACAATTATCCCATTCAGTTGTTTGATGTCCAAATGAAAAAATCAGAGTCCGGAACATTTAGCATCGGAACATGGGAAGGGATCAGCATCATTAATTTCTTTCATCCATCCTGCCGAAAAGATAAAAAGTGGCTTTATAATGAATTGGCACAAGCATATAAGAGCATAAGATCCTAGATTTTATTTTTCTTCTGGTGCTATATAGCAATAGTCGGCAGTAACATTTTGGATGTGATTTTGTATGGAATAATGTATTAAGAATTTCCTTATGACAGATTACATAGCTCTCTTAGAGCAGCTTAAAAAAGAGATTCGAGAGGCTCGGTTAAGAGCAACGATTTCGGCTAACGTCGAAATGCTGTCTCTTTATTGGAAAATTGGTAAGATCATATTAGATCAAGAACAGCAAGCAGGGTGGGGACAAAAAGTTGTATTGCGCTTAGTAACAGACTTAAAGGCAGAGTTTCCAAACATGAAAAGTTTGTCGCCGCGTAACCTGCGATATATGAAGTCGTTCGCTGCGGCGTATCCTGATGAGTCAATTTTGCAAGTCACACTTGCAAAATTGACTTGGTACCATCATATAACCTTACTTAGTAAAGTAAAAGACCCAGACGAGCGCCTATTTTACATTACAGAAACAGCTCAGCAGGGCTGGTCTCGTGATGTCATGATCATGCAGATAGAATCCAATTATTCAGAACGGCATGGAAATACAGTTTCAAACTTTGCGAGAGCGCTTCCGGATCCATTATCTGATTTAGCGCAACAATCGATCAAAGATCCATATCTTTTTGATTTCTTAACTTTGGCTGACGGTTACAAAGAACGTGATTTAGAAAATGGACTGGTTGAGCACATTACCAAGTTTCTTCTAGAACTGGGCAAGGGCTTTGCCTTTGTCGGCCGACAATATCCAATAGAGGTTTCCGACAGGGAATTTTCAATAGATCTGTTGTTTTATCACTTGAAACTCAGAGCATATTTGGTCATTGAATTGAAAGCGGTTGAATTCGAACCAGAATTCGTCGGTAAACTGAATTTCTATTTATCTGCTGTTGATGATCAGCTGCGAACCGAACATGACAATCCAACAATTGGGCTTTTGATTTGTCGAAAGCGCGACAAACTGATGGCGGAATACGCATTGCGCGATGTGAACAAGCCAATTGGAATCTCCGAATACAGAATATCTGAGGCGCTACCTGATGAACTCAAAAGTACTTTACCGACGATTGAGGAAATTGAAGAACGATTAGAACAAGGCGAAAATAAGGATAGTCGTAGATAATTAAGAGAGGTTTTAGCAAATCAATATCTCGAAAGTGGCAAATGACATCATAAAATTTCGTACTTGGTTATTTTAATTCTCATTAATGAACTGACAGATGTCAACTATAAGAGTAAATCCGATCCTTAGATATAGTGACATATTCTCAGAAGCACTTAATTTGCCATCTGAGAATGACCATAAACAAAATATCAAAGCGCTAATTGTAGGGCTTCCAAAAAAAACAGTGCTGCAAGCATCTGCTCATTTTGCTGGATACTTCGACTATGAGTCATCCAAATTTAACCAAGATGCAATCAGTTTTCTTGATAATTATTTTGGATACACCTCGAATGAAGTAAAGTTGCCCATATTGAAGACAGTTTCAGACTTGCAGAGATCTTCTGCAACCAAATTGCAAATTATCAATACTATTACAAGTCTCACATTATTCAACTGGGCGCTTGAATTTTGTGAGGGCCCCGACGAAATTACTGATCATGACCGTGCTGCCTTTGAAATTACCTTGTTGAAAGCATACCTGTACTTAAACGAAGTTTTAGATAGCAAGCATACGAATGCAATTAAAACTGTACCTCATTCAGGTATTGAAGGTTTCATCAGAATGCAATTTACTGTCGCCTTACCGGATTATGAATTTTCAAATGTTAATTTACCTAAGGCGTTCACATGTCAGATCATTAAGGCGTACTGGTTATTTTCCCATATAAGTAGTCATCAGAAATACCAGCAATTGATTAGTTCCCTTTTAGCGAAGTTGATGCTTGACAGTATTTATCCGATCTACTCTTTTTTCATCGACATGGCTTTTGAAAGTGTAAAACGTTCCGAAGGCGCTGTTACAATCGATTTGGATCCAAATGATCCTGACATTGAACATATGGAAAGAATTTTTCAATACTACACAACTGTAACTGGGAGTGAAAGTGATGATTTTCGATTCTTACGTACAAATCCATTTTATGAAGTGACTCGTGGTGAGTTTAGGATCATTTACCCTCTATTTGTAGTTGACAAGATTTACAAGAGCTGGTACTTTCAATTTAACGAGCTTAATATGACTCTTGAAGATCCACCATTCAAGGTTAAAGCACTTAAAGGGGAATATGGGAAGAAAATTACTGAAGAAGTTATATTGGTAAATGCATTGAGTGGTGTATTTAGGTCCGGGGCAAATATTCGGTTTGGTGAAGCTTTATGTGATAGTAATGGTAAGGAGTTTAAGCAAGCCCCAGACTATTACGTGCGGGATTCAAATAACGTATTTTGGTTTGAGTCTAAAGATACTTATCTCACAGCTCAGAGCAAGGCTTCTTATGATTACGGTGAGATAGAGGCTGATCTAGAAAAAAAATTACGAACATCAGGAATTAGTCAACTTGTTGCAAATATCAATAGGGTTTACAGCAACAATTTAGAGTTCGACCAAATTACTCAGCCTAAAAAGATAAAATTTTATCCAATTCTAGTCTTACATGATGAAACATTTAATTCTCCATTTTTAAACTATATTGTAAATCAATGGTTTATTGAAGATCTCCAATCTGGTGCGGATCCTTGCGTCAATATTTCTAATGTTAATCCGGTAGTTATTCTCACGATAGATACGATAATAAATTTCAACCAACTTTTTCGTCGCTCTCCTCACTATTTCGAATTGTTGTTGCGCCGGTATGCAGACCATCACCTTCATGCTCAGAACAATCAACAAGTAATTACCGGGCTGTCATTTTTCCATTTTGCACAGTCTTTTTGTTTAAAGAAAAAATTTCTAGTCGCCCCGATCAAGAGTTGTTTAGGCAGGCTTTGCATTATTTCCTTATGGGTAAATTCAATATTACAGACTAAGATCGAACTTGTTATTCATCGATAGGTAGTTAATTATACATCGCTACTTTATAGGGTAAATTATAAAACATAAGTGAAATGGAGATCTTTCAACACCATGTGTATATATTGAATTGGTATCAAAATCATGCGATAACGGCTCAAAACAATTTATTAAAGATATTAAGTGAGGGGGTTCAGAATGGTCAATTTGAGCAAGTATTTGACGGGCCAGGTATTGATATATATAGATTTTTGAAGGGTGGGGAAGATGGCAACACGATGATGTTTACAAACCGTCTTGGTGATTATAAGCTAGTAGCAACTACTGAAATACCAGATATTAAGCTTTCGCAAAAAATATTCTTTGATGGCTCGAAAGCGGAATAGACGGAAATAGTTGTTTTTAGCCATATCATATTACTACCGAAAAATGATTTATATGGTAAAGACTCAACTGCCATCACAAAATTAAAACTTGTTAATGCCAGCATGCTGACTAGATGAAAATGCAATTTCAGACGCGAATGAGGGTAGCCCGATTCTAAAATACTCTTTTGACTGCGAAAATGTCAACCGAAATGAAGAAAAACTAAGATGCGTAACATCATTAGAAATAAATACAAAAAGTTAAGTAGCACCGGTGGCTAATGGCCATTGAGGTTGCTAAGGATGCACCATTTACGCCAAGATTTAACCCAACGATCAAATCGAATTATAAACGATATTCGCTACAATTGCATAAATCGATGCATTTCGTGACACCTTTGGCACTTTGTTTGCCCTGACAACCGTGCTAATTGCGTAATTTCTAAGATTCTCCCCCCAAATAATATTTTGTTATATAACAGGCCTTATGTTCACTAAAATACTTTCGGGTTAGAGATAACCTTTGAACTTGATAGGAGAAAAGTAGCGGAGAAGTAAGTTCCAGCATTTAGATTAGCAGCAGATTTGGATCTTTGATGTAGTATTTGCGACAACCTATTTCAGTAGCGTACGAGCCACCTATGGCAAAAAGGTTAACTACTTTCAATTGTGCAACACCCGTTGCACAATTGAAAGTAAACATAGGCCAGCAAGGAAAAAATATTTGCAATTTAATATCAGGCTGTGTCAAGTCATGCCATCTGTTGTCAACATGCATTATGTCTATAGAAGCTGACTTGCGGCAAAAATCAAACGTAGTGTTTCATCTCTTCTGCCATCAGATGGGACAAGGCATCTTCCTTCTGCTGCAAGTCTTCAACTATTCTTTCTCTGTCCTTTTGGGAGTGGTCCTGGCTCATTTTGAAGACATGGGAAATGTGACAAATCATAATTTCAAAACCGGTGATGGCTTTCAGGTTTTTGCGGATATATTCCTGATCCATTTTGTGGAATGCCGAGGGGCTGCTGTGTGGATCTTCGTATTTATCGGTAATGTCTTTAATGATTTCATAGGTCTGCTCTTGCGAAAGAAGCCTTATTATCCCTTTGGCTTGTACTGTCTTGTAGTTCCAGGTGGAAGCAGCAGCAGGCTTTTCATAGACCGACGCACTAATATAGCTGTGTGCACCCCTAAAAACTGCCATCACATTAGGATGCATTTCAAAGGCCTTGCAATGATCCGTTTTTGTCATTACGTGGCCTATCAGCTTTAAGGCGTTTCCCTCATTGATAATATTTACCGGAACCTGGGTTGCTACCGGGTACATCCCGTCATAGCCAATAAGGGTAATAAATGGATTTGCTTGCATAAAAGCAACAACTTCTTCCGGATTTGCAGAAGAATAATAGGGCATTGTATACATAGGTGCCTTTGTTAAGGAGGGTTCTTTACAAACTATTACTGCATGCGTGGTAAGGCTTGAATTGTGTAAATTAAGCTACCAATTGCTCATTTTTGCCAGTAACTATTAGCTGCTGCAATTGTGGCAAATTCGGTGGCAACAGTTTGTCCAATCAAAACCAGCATTGTTGCATCCTGAGCGTATATAGACCTAAGTTTTTCACGGACAGCTGCATCTGGCTGGGTGGCTTTAATGATGAGTCTTGCCATTTTGATTGCAAGCTGTCTGCCTTCTTCGGCAGTAGGCGTAATAAGTGAGCCTGCTGGCACTAGTTGAATCGGATCTGCCATTTCTTTATTTGTTTAAGTGATGTTAAGTAAAATACTGCCTGTGAACCAGTGGTTAAATGTCTGTGCCATGTAAGGCAAAGTGTTTAGCCAGAAGCATTATTCCCTCTTTCAGGTCCTTTTCGGAAAGCGATCCGTAGCCCAACCTGATGCCGTTGACCGACGGGTCGTTGCTATAATGTTCTGGCGGAAGTATTTTAACCCCACTTGCGGCCATCATGTCTTTGATCTGCTGCCAGTTTTGCGCTTGCTTTGGTTGTATCCAAATCGCCAGACCGCCTTCCGGA
Source organism: Dyadobacter sp. CY343 (assembly GCF_021390335.1). GTDB lineage: Bacteria > Bacteroidota > Bacteroidia > Cytophagales > Spirosomataceae > Dyadobacter. Next base: position 17,735 of record NZ_JAJUXK010000005.1, read on the forward strand.
ACTGTATAATCAGCCCTTTCTTTTAGATAAGTATTTAGCAGCGAAACCGTGTAGTCGCGCTTTGCTTTGTAGTAGCTTGTTGCTTTTTTAATGTGGCGTTTTATCGTTCCGTCGTGGATCAGCTGCAAAACGGCCTGTTCCATAATGCCATCACCCTGAACATCAATAATCTTGCGCAGCTCGCCCACTTTTGAAATCAGCGAAGCATCATGACTAACCAGATAGCCAATGCGTAAGGCAGGCGCAACAACCTTGCTCATCGTGCCGATGTACACATAGTTTTGCAGCTCGGCAAAGCTCGAAACTGGAAGCACCGGACGATACCCGAAATGAAATTCGTTGTCGTAATCGTCCTCAATGATGGTAAATCCATAAGCGTTGGACAAGCGGATCAGTTCAAGCCTTCGTTGCAGACTTAATGTTACCGTGGTCGGATATTGATGATGCGGTGTTATGTAAATGGCCTTAATGTTAGGGTGCGTTTTCAAATGATCAATTACATCCTGAATAACCAGACCGTCCTTGTCAACACGAACCGGCAGCAATGTGGCACCGGCAGTTTCAAATGCTTTCCAGGCAGGCTGGTAACCCGGATTTTCGACCAGAACAAAATCGCCTTTTGAACAAATACAATGGGCAGCGAGATACATCGCCATCTGGCTGCCACGCGTCACGCAAACGGAACTGCTGCTGACTTGCATACCACGTTGATGGTTCAGCATTTGTACAATGGCTTCGATGAAATCTGCATGACCGAATTCGCAGCCGTAACCCATCATTTGCCATCGTGCACTCCGGTTGAAAATCTGCCGGTATCCACGCGCCAGCTCGGTCACGGGTGCGATTTTGCTATCGGGATAACCATCATCAAAAATGATCCTGTAATGTTGCTTCGGTAGGCTTTGATCCGGTGTGGTGATTTCTGCCTTACGCTGCCTGCTGAACACCGGCAGTGTACCGGCAACAAATGTCCCTTTCCGCTCCTTGGATACAATCCATTCTTCGTTAAGCAGCACATGCAATGCTTCTACAATCGTATTCCGGTTCACATGTAACATTTCGGCCAGGTTGCGGCTTCCTGGCAAAGCATCACCGCTACTAAGTCTTCCAGATTGAATATCTGAAATGACAGCATCCGCGATTTGCAGATAAACTGGCTTTTGTGACTTGTGATCAATCCGGATTTCCAATTTCCAGGGTCTTAGCATTGGACTAGCTGGTTTTATTTGAATGTCTCATTTCAACAGGCCAAAGTAAAATGTGCATGCATTCTACCAACTGTTAAGGTTCAGGTGATTATTATGATTTTACAAAGTTGGATAAGTCGAAGCTGAGCCAGATAGTCCAGTATTATTAATTCAAAATGGTCCAGCAAGTATCGTTAGGGCTCCTCACTAAGTTTGAATCGGCAATGGTGCCAGCTATCAAATATCACAAAAATGAGCAAGTCAATTTTCTATCACGCAGGTTGCCCGGTATGCGTCAGTGCAGAGCACGACATTCTTAATCTAATCGGTGCAGATCAGGTTGAAGTTGTAAATATCGGGGAAGACCGCAGCCGTCTCAGCGAAGCAGAAAGTGCTGGGATTAAATCGGTTCCCGCACTGCTTACGCCCAATGGCAATGTACTGCACATCAATTTCGGCGCATCGCTGGAAGATGTTAAAGGTTGAAGAAAAGGCCGGCAGAACCTGCCGGTAACGCTAATTTATCTTGACTAATCAAAACATGAAAACGACAATATTCACGCTCGCCGCCATCCTGTCCTTCACGGCCGCTATGGCATGCGAACATTGCAAAAAATACGAAGACTCAAAGGATTTTAAGATCAAATCAGCGCAGGTAATCCATAATAAAAAATACGGATCACTCGAATTTGAGATCACTGTGGAAGGAACGGCCGGAAAGACTGTTCCCACTGCCGTGGGGAAAATGGATATGGCCCCTGTCTTAGGATACGTTTTTCCTACAACATTGAAGCCGGAAGATATTGGTTTTAATCCAACCGAAGGCATTGTGGCCCTTGCCCTTACTTCGCATCCTGATTTCGACGATAGCCCGCTTTGGGATGAGAATGCCGACGGCAAGTTTGATAATGACGGCATTGTATGGCACCCGCACTGGGTGGTTCTTGTAAAAGACGAGCGTGTAAAAGGCGGACTCTCGGTAAAGGAATATAAAAAGGCAGATAAAATAACAAAGCCTAAAACAGCCCCCGACATGCCTATGTATATGGATTCGCCAGGTTATCAGGTCGTTACCCAGCAAAGCGCAATCCGTGTTTCAGTGCCTACATACAGGGTCAATAATAAGGTGGATTTCAATTACGATGCCGTCAGTTGCTATATGCAGGTGTCCGCTCCGGCAAATGGCATGTCCATGGACAAGCCGATGCTGGGTGTTATTAATGTTTATAGCGTGCTTTCTGGCAAACTGACCTTGCCTTACAAGGTAAAATAAGCCGGGCCATGACTGAAATTGATGGAAAGATCGTTGATGCATTGGCAAGGGTCTCGCAGGCATTTCGCGTATTGCTTCGCAACGAAGGGAAGTTGAATGCATTGAGCCCCATACAAATCCAGATCCTGATCTTTCTGCTTTTTCAATTCGGGGAAAGCTCCAAAGTCACTGCCTTAGCGCGGCATTTTGATCTGACCAAAGCCACAGTCAGCGACAGTGTCAAGTCGCTTGCACAAAAGTGCCTGATTGAAAAATATGTGGATGCTGCGGATGTAAGAAGTTACATGATTGTATTGACTGGGCGGGGCAGGGAGTTGGCCCTTAAAAGTGCCGGTTTTGCGTGGGCCATTGAAAAACCGCTGGACATACTATCTCCAATGCAAAAAGAAATCATGTTTACAGGTTTGCTCCAACTTATCCGGCAGCTTCACCTGGCCGGCATTATCAGCATTCAACAAATGTGTTTCACTTGCTGTCATTACGATCATCTTGGCAGTGGGCATTACTGCAAGTTGTTAAAAAGCGGCTTGGCAGACAAGGAGTTGAAACTCGATTGTGCTGATCATCATCTAAGCCTTTAAACAGGCTGGATTTTACCTTACCTAATCTGAACACTATGGACAACAACCAATTGACCAATCGGACCGGTGCGCCCGTGCCGGACAACCAAAACATCATGACCGCCGGCAAGCGGGGGCCGGCACTTCTGCAAGACACATGGTTTTTAGAGAAAATGGCGCACTTCGATCGGGAAGTGATCCCTGAGCGCCGCATGCATGCAAAGGGTTCGGGCGCATATGGGGTCTTCAAAGTGACGCACGACATAACTAGGTTTACCAAAGCGGATCTTTTCTCTGACCTTGGCAAAGAAACAGAAGTGTTTGTACGGTTTTCTACCGTTGCTGGCGAGCGCGGCGCGGCTGATGCCGAAAGGGACATTCGCGGCTTTGCCTTGAAATTTTATACCAATCAAGGCATCTGGGACTTGGTAGGAAACAATACGCCGGTTTTCTTTCTTCGTGACCCACTGAAATTTCCTGATCTGAACCACGCTGTGAAACGCGATCCGAGGACGAATCTGCGTAGTGCCGATAATAACTGGGATTTCTGGACACTTTTGCCGGAAGCATTACATCAGGTAACGGTCGTGATGAGCGACCGCGGTTTGCCAAAAAGTTACCGGCATATGGACGGTTTTGGCAGTCATACATTCAGTTTTATCAGTGGTGACCAAAAGCGTTATTGGGTCAAATTTCATTTGAAAACACAACAGGGAATTCAAAACCTGACCAACCGCGAAGCAGCTGATTTGGTTGGAAATGACAGAGAAAGCCATCAGCGTGATCTTTTTGACAACATTGAAGCGGGTAACTTCCCGAAATGGAACATGTATGTGCAAATCATGGAAGAAGGCGATGCTTACAGCTATCCAATCAATCCTTTTGATTTGACGAAAGTGTGGCCACACGCTGACTTTCCACTCATTCCAGTCGGCGAGCTGGCATTGAATCGAAATCCATCCAACTATTTTGCAGAAGTCGAACAAGCTGCGTTTAATCCCGCTTCCGTGGTTCCGGGGATTGGTTTTTCGCCGGATCGAATGTTGCAGGGGCGGCTTTTTTCATACGGCGACGCGCAGCGTTATAGGTTAGGCGTTAACCACCACCAGATTCCGGTGAATGCGCCTAAATGCCCTTACCATTCTTACCATCGCGACGGTGCGATGCGCACAGATGGAAATTATGGCGGCACCACATCTTATGAGCCCAACAGTTTCAGCCAGTGGCAACAGCAGCCTGATTTTAGTGAGCCGCCGCTCCAAATTACTGGGGAAGCGGCACATTGGGACCACCGCGAAGACAACGACTATTTCAGCCAACCGGGAAACCTGTTCCGTTTGATGAATGAACAGCAAAAGACAGCGCTTTTCAATAACACAGCAGAAGCAGTTGGCGGCGCGCAGCATTTCATTCAAATCCGCCACATTCGTAACTGCTATCAGGCCGACCCGGAATACGGACGGGGCGTGGCAAAGGCGCTTGGCTTATCTATGGAGGTAGTCCGTGATTACCAGGGTTACGAAATGAAGCCGCTTTCGGAAATGTAGATAGTATTCCAATAAAAAATCATCCCTATTTAAAACAGGGATGATTTTTCTGTTTAAACGTTTCAGTCAAAGACCACTTTCGTGGTTTCCAGAATATGCCTGAGTTCTGTGGTTTCAGTTTCGGTTAGCGGTTGCAATGGCGCGCGCAAATGTCCTGCGTTTTCTCCAAGAATTGTGAGCCCTGCCTGAATGGCCCGGGGCAAGCCTTTGGCGACGATGAACGTGAGCAGATTCAACTGCTCGAGAAAGAGAATTTGGGCTGATGCCAGATCATTGTTCAGGATTGCGTCGTATAGACTCAGGTTGAGTTCGGGGATCAAATTGGGTGCGGCGGTGCACCATCCGTCGGCGCCTGCGGCAAATGCAGCGAGTGCCAGCGGGTTGGAGCCATTGTAAAATGCCACATCATCACCCAGTTCTCTTTTTAGCAAATGCATGCGCTGCACATCACCCGTGCTTTCTTTGATCATGGTTACATTGGGAATTTCCAGCAACCGTTTCAAAAGGGTAGGCGGCATATCGACTCCGCCTGTTGCCGGGTTGTTGTATGCCATGATGGGAATAGAGATTTTAGAAGCGACGGCATCGTAGTGCCTGACGATCTCATCATCGGTCAGCTTCCAGTAACTCATCGGAATGATCATTACAGCGGTTGCGCCTGCTTTTTCGGCAAAGCTGGCATGATAAATCGTGCGCTCGGTGGTAAGGTTGGACACACCGACCAAAGTCGGCACCCGCCCCGCAACTTGCTGGATCGTAGCCTCGGTAATGGCCTCTTTTTCCTGATCTGTAAGGTATGGTAGCACGCCAGTGCTTCCCAGTGGCGCTATGCCGTGTGAACCGGATGCAACGAGGCGTTCAACCAGTGTCTTGAACAGGGGCAGATCTACGCTTTCATTTTCGTCAAATGGCGTAATAGGGTATGCGATGATCCCCTTGAATGGAACATTTTTCATTTTTATCAATGGTTAAAAAAGTGAAATGAAGTCTCCGGCATGAAGACTTCATTTGAATGGTTTTAAAGATCTCTTCCTTCTTCTTCACGAAGCGCAACGCCCAGATTTTGAAGCTGGGGCGCGTTTTCGCAGGCAATGTATTTTGCCGGCTGTGTACCGCTCAGGTTTTGATGTCTGTGCCATGCCCAGGAAGGAATGTAAACGGCATCTCCCTTTTCCCATTCCACTTTTTCACCCTCGATTTCCGTAAATCCTTTTCCCTCGAGAACATACAGCACCGTTTCGTAAGTATGACGGTGCCTGTTGGTCAGCTGGCCTGGTAATAAGCCGCCGATGGTCATACTCACATTTTTGCTGGGCAGATCCACGAAGAACACGGGATGCTTCCTTTCTGTCGAAAATTGGCTGTGCTCTCCCGCGTTTTCCACATTCTTATGGATCAGATAGGCCGGTTTTTGAAACTGCGGCCGTGCAAATGTCTGATGAAAATCCTTTGAACTGAACGTATCCATGATTGAAAACTTTTGTGTTTCACGCATTATTGCATCACAAAAGTATTGCAGTCATGGACGGCCGGAATGGTACAGAATCAAGATAAATCCCTGGGCCAGCTTCTCGTTCATTATCCCACAGCCAATGTCGCCGGACCAAACTCTTCAAAATGGATGGCCTCGCGCGCAACACCCTGCGCACTCAGATAGTCAAAATGTTTCTTGATAAAAGCGCCCGGTCCGCAGATGTAATATTGGGCATCGGGTTGCATGGCTTGCTGCACCTTGCTCAGATCCACAAAACCTTCATAATAACCATCTTCAATTTGTTGTTCAATCTTGTCATAAAAAGTGTGGACAGACATTGTGCCATGCTTTTCGCCCAACTCACGCACAAGATCTTTAAATGCATGCACCCGGTAACCGCGGCATCCATGTATCCAGGTAACCGGTCTTTTGTTTCCGACAGAGATCAAATAATCCAGCATACTTATGAATGGAGTGAGGCCAACACCACCGCTGATGAATATAACCGGGTTCGTGTTTTCAATATCCAAAACAAAGTCCCCGGACGGCGCAGCCACTTCAATCATTGCACCCTGCTGAATGCTGTTGTGCAGTAAATTGCTGACATAGCCCTCCGGCCGCTGCTGGTTGCCATGCTCTTTCTTAACGGAAATGCGGTAATATTCACCATTAGGAGCGCAGGAAATGCTGTATTGCCGTGGCTGGAATACATTCAATTCTGGCACAAACAAGCGGACAGTAATGTATTGTCCCGGAATAAAACCGGCTACTTTTCCCTGGTCATAAGGATGCAGATAGAATGAAGTGATCTCCTGCGATTCCTGCACTTTTTGTTTTACCACAAATGGCCGCCACCCGCTCCATCCACCTTCTTTCGCTGCGGACTGGCTATACAAATCAGCTTCTGCCCCCGACATAATCCCTGCCAGTTGCTGGTAAGCGACCAGCCAGGCATCGATCAGCTCAGGCGTTGCCGCCTCGCCAAGCACCTCGCTAATGGAAGCCAACAAATGCTTGCCCACAATGGCATACTGCTCGGGTCTGACGTCCAGACTTACATGTTTGTTGGCGATCCGGTTTACGGCATGCGAAAGTACTTGCGGGTTGTCGATATGTTCTGCATATGCCAGCACAGCCATTGCCAGCGCAGTGGGCTGTGCTCCTGAATGCTGGTTTGCCGAATTAAACACATTTCTGAGCTCGGGATTTTTTGTGAGCATTCTGTTATAAAAATAAGTGGTCAGCGCCACGCCGTTTGCTTTTAAAACTGGCACAGTGGCCTTTACGAGATCTTTTTGTTCGTTTGTCATTTATTAAATATATAAATACCTTTTTATCTTTTATCCAAAATTAAATTAAAAACATTAAAGGACAAGAATATCTTTTATTATTTTTAAATTTGGGTTTACGGCTATGGCGATCTTTTCAAAAACGTGCGAGTATGCAATAAGGGCGGTGCTTTATATCGCACACAAATCTGCTTTGGGCAAGAGGGTAGGGATCAAAGACATTGCAGCAGGCATTGATTCTCCCGAACTTTACCTTGCCAAGATTTTGCAAGATTTGAGTAGAAAAGGCATAATTAGTTCCGTAAAAGGACCAAACGGCGGTTTTTACATTGAGAACGGATCTTTATCCAAGCCAATAAGCGACATCGTAGAGGCAGTGGATGGGAACGCACTCTTTTATGGCTGTGCGCTGGGCTTAAAACAGTGTTCAGAAATCCAGCCATGCCCACTCCATGACCAGTTCAAGGCTATTAGGGATCAAATTAAAGATCTGCTTTTTACCACAACGATTGGAGCATTTAACCAGGAGCTACTGGCAGGCATGCTTGCTTTGAAGAAATAGGGTAATAGGCTTAGTAAAATGGCTCGTTTGATTGCATGTGCTCTATAAGATTCATATTCTATGTTAAGAGCTACTAGGTTAGATAATTCTCCCGAGCATCTGAAAATTCAAAACAAGACAAGCATCCGCTATCTTGTAATATCCCTTTACTTTAATTTTTTTGCCGAGTTCACTTACCGATTGTAGGCGATTGAGTAGCTCAAATAAGACTATTGAAAACTGGAACGAAAACCTCCGTTTTCTTCACTTGTGATTGCCACTTTAAGTTAGAACGGACAGTCTCAAAAAAGATGAATGTCACTAATGAGATAGTATCCACAGCAGTTACGTAGTCTGATGCTAAGCGTGATTAGATAATCATGTTTTGTAACTTTCGTTAACTTATAGGTTTCTAAGGCGTACAGAATTTGTAGCTTGCACCTTTGAACCTATTTAGCACTGGATACGAGATTGCAATTATCACAAGCCTTTTATGACTAACTCTATGCCCTATAAAGTATCTACAATCATTTGTTTGCTAATCTCGTTGCAAGCCCATGCACAGGTGCGCCCCTATACGGTCCGTGGGGAGCTACTTTCCACCAGAGCGACAAAAGCATATCTAATTTATGCTGATCCTGGTACAGGGCAAAAGACAATGGATTCGTGTGTAGTCAAAGATGGAAAGTTTCTTTTCAAAGGAACTGTCAACATTCCGGCAAGAGCTTTTGTAAGATCTCACCCAGATCAAGGCAGTATTGATTTGTACCTTGAACCCGGACAGATCAAAATTTATAGTCCTGATTCTTTGTCGTCGGCTATTATCGAAGGAGGCAACGTAAATATCGTGACTTCAATGTACTAAGGTTGCGGCTGGCGCCCATTGAGGCAAAGGGACGAAAAGTTAGTACCCAAGCACGCGCTCAGATGCACTTGTCCCCAGAGCTAAAAAAAGATACCACATTCCTGGAAGGCTTCAAACGAAAGATGATGCAGATTGACCGTGAAATGGAAAGGGCCTATCAAAAGTTTTTAGAAGAGAACCCTGATAATCTTATTGCCATCGAGGCTATCGACTATATCCTTGGACCTAGACCGGACATAGACTTGGCGGAGAAGCTCTTTAGAAATTTGACTAGCTCGGTTCAAAATAGCCCCATGGGCCTTCATTTTGCAGCCAGATTATCAAATTTACGGAACGTAAAAATCGGATCCCTGGCTCCTGATTTTTCACAACTCGATACAGCGGGGAAAAAGGTATCCCTCTCTGACTTTCGCGGCAAATATATCCTGATTGATTTTTGGGCGAGCTGGTGTGGTCCATGCAGGGCAGAACATCCACGTCTTAAAAAGGAATTCGAGAAGTATAAGGAGAGGGATTTTTCGATCATTGGCATATCCTTGGACAAGAAGTCTGAACGAGATGCCTGGATTAGAGCAATTCAGAAAGATAAATTAGTTTGGAGCCAGCTTTCCGACCTTCAAGGTTGGTCAAACCAGGTGGCCAGGATGTATGATATCCATGCTATTCCAGCAAATTTTTTGATTGACCCGAACGGGATCGTCATTGCAAAAGATTTGAGAGGCAATTTGTTATCCGACAAGCTGGCAGAAATTTTTGGAGCGAGTCGGTGATTTTACCCGTAACATATTGCGCCAATTAAGTTAACTATGAAAGCAAAGAAAATCGGAGCGCGAAGGTAATCTGTGTAAGTTCTTGTATTAGGGTAATCAGAGCGTTTTTCTTTCTAATAAAATTCATTCAGGCAAAACTATGAGACAAACATTACTACTATTTTTTGTCGCTGCCGGCTTGATAGGCTGCGAGGCTTTGGGTCTGAAAGATGAAAAATTCTATCATCAGGTAACAGAGGTTAATAAAGACGACTATTTTATCATAGAAAATAGAAAGCAACCGACTTTTGTTTTTTTTACCATCGAAGGGGACCTTAGCCACGACGCCAAGATATTGTGGAGCGACACAGTGCCTAGCGCTGACACTGTTTTTGCTGGTGCCAATGAAATCTTATTGCCGAAAGGGAAAGTAAGCAAAGCAAACGTTCGGGGAGATTATTACAGCAATAAACTGTATGTCAAATATATATCTCTAAATGATTCTACATCAGGAAATCTGCAAATAAGGATTAAGATGTAAATTTTCCCCATTAAACGTCGCTGGCAGTCAAGCTTTTTACCGTACAATTTGTATGGCCCTGCTGCTGGACCCATTTTTATTTTCAATCTGGATTAAATAGTTGCCCGCTTCCAGGTTAGAAACATTAATGGATTCCTGCGCCCTTAATTTCTCAAATTTGTTTACGTGGATCCGTTTCCCATCCCTGGCAAAAATTGAAAGTTGGCCAGACTGACCAATCATATCATGTCTCAATTTTACTTGCAGCTGGTCGGTGGCTGGGTTTGGATAAAATACGATGTCATCCAGATTGTTCAGACTGACCTTGATTACTTTGCTGTAAACAAAACTCGCGTCCAATTCAGTTGATTTTAGCCTGAAATAATTGATTCCAGGATTGGGGTTAGCGTGAGCAAAACTGTAAAAAGTCGTATCAACTGCCGGCGTTTGGCCGATCACATGAAAGTTTTTTGCGTTCGTGCTATGCTCTATCACGTAGCTGGCCATGTTGACCTGGTCTGTCACTTGCCAGGTCAATACAACAATATTATTTTCGGGAGCCGCACTGAAATTTACCAGTGTCACCGGCAGGGCCTCTTTCGAGGCTAATCTTGCCAACCCAAACCGGTTTGATATCCAGAAGCTTTCATAAGTATCTATCAAGAGATCGCCTTCGAATTTTCGATATGGAAGTGGCTCGCCAGCCTTTTCCCAAGTGGTATTATTGAACTTGTAAACCTGCGTCTCGCTGCCGGTGGACAGCAAAAAAGGCTTGCCGGACGGAGAAAGGCCGATACTAGAAATCCTGTTGCCAAAAGGGGCATTTTCCGAATTGAAAAGCGACCAGGATGAACCATCAAAATAAGCAATGGAATTATCAAGGGTGCTGAAATCGGTCTGCCGGAGCCAGACTTTTCCGTCAGGTTGGATTTCGATCTGGTCGATCACATTTTCTATTGCAGGGCTGGTTTCAAAGTTAATGGTGTAGATCAGATCATGATCGTTGAGGTCCATTACCAGGATTTCAGTGCTGTAATCGCGGTCGGTATTGACCAGCAGGATCCACGCTTTGTTGTCTCGAAACCTGATATCCCTGATAAATTGATTTTCCGAAACCTGGCGCAGCGCGACAAAGCCGCCATTGGTTTCTTTGAATATTACAGTTTGCGTCCAGAAAACACCGTGCTGCGGATTGAAATCCTGAACATAGCCCACAAAGTGGATCGGTGTCACTGTTGCTTCTGATGAGGGGACCTCATTGACCAGTTTGACTTTACGGAATTTGTTGCCGTCCGTGGGGTTAATCGTATGTACATTCAGCTCATTGTCTGTACGGACGGGATTATCCAATCCTATCCCAAGAAGTCCGTCGGTGTTGTCACGGTTGAATGCCTGGAAAGTCAGCGCTTTCTGATCAAGTTTTATAAACCCTGCATCCAACACCCCGAGCCAGACGTGCCCTTTTGAAAGGGCAATTTTCGGGTTCATACGACCAAAAACATGCTGGTCCTTTTCGCTGAGGAATGTAAGTGCCGGCGGACCGTTAGTGTTGCCTGTTGTAAATGAAAAGACATAGTCGATCAGGTCACGATCCGGGAAATTGATCAGATCAGTATTCCTTTCCTGCACACGAAAATACAGTTGCGTGTTGGCCGGCAGATCTTTAACCACATCAGCAATTTCCATAAAAGGCTTATAGTTACGTTGAAAGAGCGGGTTAGAAAAGCCAGGATTATCGGCAATTGTGATGCTGGTATTCGAATAGTAATTGGATGGAGAATAGGCAATCGGAATAGTCCGGGGCGCATTGAGCAGATCATCCGGAATTGGTAAGTACAGCCCAGTGATGTTCAAACGCGGATTGATCGAAAAATACCCTATTTCAGACCACTTACCTTCTTTTCCATCTACAATAGCCTTGACGCGCCACTTGTACCCTCCAAAATAAGGTGTGTAGGGGTATTGATTTGATGAAATGATATCGTCTGAGGGATAGGCAAAATCAGAATCGGTGAGGCTGGTGACCTGTATGCGGTATGCTGATGCGCCTGGAACATTTGAGTATAACAATGTTAATGAGAAATGTGCAGGGGGAAATGAATTGTTAGCAGGCTCAATTAGCTCAGGCACGTCAGGCTGGTCGGGGTCGATCCTGATTTTTGATCGTATTTGACCATTCTGAAGAACCAAATGAGTTGATCGCTTTCACCCGGACAAAATAATCTGACCCTCGCGTTTGTTTCAGTAAATGGATACCGTTTAATGCGGTCGTCGAGATAGTTTCGCCCACAAAATCTGGGTCCGTGGAATAACTGAATTCGTAGGAGCTGGCGTTCAGCGAGACTGGCCAGGAATAAAAGTCCCCTTTGATCGCGGTAATGTCGCCCACCAGTGAAACCGATTGTGGCTTAGATTCTATTTTGGGAAAATTAACTTCTGCATGCTGTTTGATCACGGCTTGTATCATGGGATGAAGGGGCTGTCCGGCGGTGCCGCCGCATTGGCTCATCAGAGATCCCTTTGTACTATTTTCGGAAGATTTGTCGTAACAGTCGCCTTCCGCACCACCGCAGTAGTCGAGTGGTCCGCCGGGCCAGCCACAGTTATTTGAGTGGTAAGACCCGAAGTTATGGCCCAGTTCGTGCATGAGGGTTCCGTTGTGTTCAAGCGGGGACACGTTGTAGACACCCCCGATAAATGCAACCCCTGAGGCACCTCCAAATACAGGCTTGGTATAGAGATATACCCTTTTATCAAAATTAAAATCCGATAAATTCCGGTTGACCAGCACAGTAAGCATCGGGTGCACATTGTCCACTCCTGCGTACGGATCCACGCCGTCATCTTTAAATATCCGGATGCTGGTTACCACCATTCGGATATTAGCCTCCCTTTCGAAGAATTTCGATGCCTTTTCAACGTTTCCAAGCACTTTGAGGATGATTGCAGCTGTGTCCCTGTCGTATTTTACATAAGTCTCCGAATCGATATCGACGGCAATGCGGCATAGCCTCATTTCTTCGGCAGCAGTGCGCGCTTTTTGTGAAGCCATGACAGCCGGGAGCCTGCTCATCAGATGCTTTATTTGTTGCGGCGCGTCGCTGTCGCTGGTACCACACATGATAGGTTTTTCCTGACCAAAGGTCTGTTGCCAGGAAAGTAAAAGGACAAACAGGATTTTGAATCCGGCAGAGGAAAAGGTTGAACCATTCATAGCTAAGTCAGACGAAATGTTATGGGTATTCAAAATGCAGCGTTGAACAAGATAGACACTATTTATTGCAGCTATGTTGCCTAAGTTGATCTAAATTGAAAATGACTATTGATCGGTAATTTCCTACAATGATTTAAGCTAGAAGCAATCAGGGGCATACAGGCCCTTCCAGGTAGCAACGCGCCTAAAAACAAGTTCTACGACCAGATTGCTTTTATGGTACGTCAAGACCGTTTTGAAACAAGTGGACAGGCAGGTGTCTTTGACTTTTTTGAGACAGTGTACCGAAAAGAGGATGAAAGTGTATATGAGGCAGACATGGGTGAGGCTTACCATATGGAACTCGGAAGCTAATGCCCGAAAAGACAAAGCCGGCTACTATTAGACATACTACCGCACCTTAGATGTCAGACCATCTGCCTATGTGGGTTGAGATCAAAATCGATCACACTGATGCCTATCTGAAACATCGTACGCTGCCGCCTCAGGATGACGACCAAGCAGTAGATGCTCCGGCAAAGGATGCATCGAAAGCTCAAAAAAAGTCTCGGGCTAAAGGATAATTGACAAAGCAGTATTTTGCCCGCCCCGGTGCATGCAAGTTAGAATAAACCTGACATGTGAGTTTAGAGCATTAATAAGTAATGCGAGACCAAAAGTCTGAATTATTAGTTACTTACAGATTTATCAATTCTTGCATTAGGCCTACGTGTACGAAGCGCGAGGTATTTGCATAAATCACTTCTTGTTCTCCCATCATTAGCGAAACATTACGCTCCCCAAAGTTGACGACCATTGGCTTTTGTAGTTTTAAGCTTTCCATAAGCAGCTCAATTGTAATTGGTGTCGAAAGAGAAAAATTACGTTTATCAAGTACCTGGCTTAGAAATTGGTGCAGTGCTTCTACTGATTCGAAACTTAACGGATCAATCAGTGATGTTGGGTCCTCATTTTTGATTATTCCAATAAATAGCATTCGGAAATTATTTACGTTTCTTCATTCGGCTTCAAAGTCAAAAATATATGTTAGTTTGATTTCTGCAACGCCCGTTGCACATTTGAGAAAAAATAGTCTGGAACAATGGAAGACAGGACTGTACACTGGGACCCGGTTTTACAGGCAAGGCAAGCAGAGGCACTGGCCGCATTGCCACAGCAGCATCGAGATGAAATGGCCTTTATGTTTCGTACCGGAAATGTCAGCTCCTATTATTACAATGAACATGCAGCTGAACCGACCCAGGATGATTTTGATGATTGGCTGCAAGGACTAGATTCTGTATTGGCAAACATGTTCCAAATAGAAGGTTTAGAACGTAACCGACAATCATTGTCATTACGGCGCCATGCAGCTGAGCGGAACGACTTGGGGCTTGACCAGTACATGAAGCAGTACCTGTTAGAGCAGGATTATAACAGATGGAAAGAAATACACAAAGGATGAGAGTTAGTTGCATACTATCATCAGATTGGGCACGTCATGTTTGTTGCTATCCTATTTATATATTGCACTTTATTATTCACCAATTAGCACTATAAATGAAAGCTAAAAATATCAGGTTTTTCTCACCACAGGAAAATGAGCTTCAAGCAGAAAAGAATGCCAAAGCAAAAGCCCTTCCAAAAGGCTATATCTCTGCTGCTGGCAAAATAGTGTTCCCGTCAGCGGCCATTGAAGAATTGGGCATTGAACCTGAGACTACTAAATTTCAGGTAGGGACTGATGGTGGCAAGCGCAAGATCAAAAACCTTTACCTTGTGCCAACTGAGCAGCAAAGCGCCTTTTCAATCGTCCGCACTGGCCGGGGCTACTCGCTGCCATTGGAGGTGATCCTTTCCAAAGGCGGGATCGATTACAGCAATCAGAAGTATGTGTTTACAGCCTCCATCTTTCAGCATGAGGATTCAGTAGGCTATGCTTTGGAAATCGCTCCTGAGCAGGCTATCGAAAAGGTACCTTATACTGGAAAGCCACGGGGCCGCAAGTCGAAAGCCAGCCAGCAAGATACTGATCAGGTTTCACAGTAAGGATAATATTGCCGGTAACCAGTATACGTTAATAATTGGGGCCGGTTACCGGCATTGAATAGTATGCACAATCATATTGCCTTTCTAAGCGAATGGGGAAACAACGCACTTGATTTCTCTAAAAGGCCAGGTTCGACCACTTTACCAACCACCCATTTTATTGTCTGTGCCATAATCATTGGCAAAGCCGATGTGCCGTGTGTCTTGCCTGTACTTGAAGCGGTCAGCAAGCGTTACTTCAATGGAGGTCAGATTGATTCAGAAAAGATCAGCAACGACCATATCAAGAGGAAACAAATCCTGGAAGACCTCGAAGAGCTGCCCTTCCAAATATTTTCGGTCATTGTAGATAAGCGACAGCTGATAGGAGAGGGGCTGCGCTACAAAGGTTCCTTTTTCAAATTCCTGCATGGGCTGGCCGACCGGGAGCTGTTCCGGATCTTTCCGGACCTGGAAATGGTCACAGGTCAGATCCAGGATGAAACCTTTATGAAAGGGTTCGTCTCTTATGTGCAGCAGAACCATATCGCCAACCTTTTCAATGAGTCCTCTTTTGGCTTTATCGCAGCACAGGATAGTTTAGTGGTACAGACCGCTGGGCTGATTGCCGGAACGCTGGCACGCTGCTACGATGAGACAGTCATAACTGATCAGAGGGCTGACTTTATAGAAGTCCTTAAACGCAAAGTGGTTACTATCAGGTTTTGGCCCGATGCTTTCGAGCATAACCTGATCAGCCGGCCACAGCCAGGGCCCAGCTTCGACCCGCTATTGTCCAGGCTTAGCGTTAACCTGGCCAACGACTTCCTGCACCGCAAATCAGCCGATAGAGCCCCGCAGGCTATTGACCAGGTGAGCACCCTGAGCTATCTGCTCTTTCATTTCAGGCATATTGACCCAGTCCGCTACATCACAAGCTTTGAGCTGATGGAGCATATCAGGGCCCGGAAAGGAAAAAACGTTTCGCTTCATTACTTTCAAACCAAGGTAATAGCGCCCCTTAGGGATGCAGGTGTGCTGATAGCCAGCAGCTCGCGCGGATATAAGCTGCCGGCAAGTGAGCAAGATCTATATGACTTTGTCAGCCACAGCAATACTATCATTGAACCAATGCTTTCCCGAGTAAAACGGTTTCGCGACCAGGTCCATATCGCATCAGATGGGAAGATCGATGTGCTGGCTGCGGAAGAGTACAAGGTGATCCGGAAAGTGATCGATTTCTAGAAAGAAAATGGCGTTTCTTTGTAATTTACCATCATCGCCATAGCCACTCACGTTACAGTCGACGGCCGGCTGCAAAAGATTATTACTATTTCTATTCACTTTTGCGACCTACTTTATGTATCAGATTATTTTCGCGACTCCAGTTAGGACTACCGGAAATATAGGGTTCACTCTGCCAGATATTATAAACAGCTATCCATCTATTCTATAATCGAGACGCCTAATATTATGCTTCTCTGTCGGGCAGAAGACGGCTAGCTTATAATGACTTCCAGGATTTAGTGTTTTTCCGAAATTTTCTTCCAGATAAAACCCTTCTTTGTAATACTCACCTCCAGTAAGCATACTAGCTCTGCCGTTTTTGATGGGATTGGCTACAAACAGATATATGTTTGCGTCATTGTATACGACCAGATAGATCCCTCTGAAATCATTTGAGACCAGTGGATAATTATCTGTTTGTACGATAAGGCACTTTCTGGATTTACTACTGCACCCCTCATTTTCAGAAATCCGGACGTTTTTCAAGATAGGTGCCATTTCTAGCGCGCTGTAAGAAAGCTCAGGAAAGACCGGGTTGAATACATAAACAGGCTTGAGGTTTGCTGCAATAGAATCGCTGAGCATTCTACTTGCACCCTCATAATAGGAGGTGTGACGATATATGACCCATTGCCCGTTGTTGTTATAGTTGAAAAGTCCAGAGAGAAAATAGGACTTGTAATTTGTGAGCTTGTCATAGTTGGTGTAATAGTTAAACAAGAGCATGAGCAAACTCGCGCTGCCAAAAAATAATCCAACAAATTCATGCTTTTTAAATTGGATCATGCAAAAACAGTAAACTAATATCCAGCATAACATGGAGTAAATCTTGTAGCGGCTCGATAATGTGTTCATGGCCGCACCAGACGTTCTGGAGTAAGCTATGACCACTGAAGTTACTACAATGAATGCAGCCATACCAAACCAAACTAACTTTAAGGTCGTGATATTTCTATTTTCGTTTTGAGATGGCTTCGTTCGAAAAAAAAGTAAACTGCCCACGCAAATAACCGTAAACAAAAGTAAGCCAAGCAGCACTGCCGGAATGTTTGAAGCGACAATAGGAGCATTAGAATTCTCGGTGTAATCCAGGATACCACCAACAAAAGCGAAGAGATTATATAGTAAGTATAACGGCTGCCTAAAATGTTCACTGACACTAAAAGCCTTGGTACTGCTATGAGCTTCAAAATCCTGAAAATACAGTATTATGGCAACCGCACCAATGAGTCCGAAAATTACTGCGCCTCTAATCCTTTTTTGGTACAGCATCACCGCAATTGCCGCAACGAAAGAAAACATTCCGTTACCAAAGGAAAACGTTGCCAGCAGTGCAGTTAGTAATGCAAGTATGGCACCAGCTCGGCCATGGTATACAAGGAGATAAATTGTCAACAGCCCTAGAAAGGCAACTGGCATATAAACCGTGCTTGCTCCGGCCCACAGATTGGCTTCATAAGTGACCGGGCTAAACAGTGTTAACACAACCGGTATAAGGTAATATAAAGAAGTGCCAGTCCGTTTAATCAATTTCCAAAATAGGATAGTAAACCCTACCAGGGTGAAATTGCCAATCAGAATATTGTAACGAAGTTGACGTGGCTGGTCAGCCAATAAGACAAAAGCGCGGTGAACCTGGAATACACAATCCGGTGCTCAACCCACTGCCCTAGCAAAAGTTGTAAACGCTCAGTAAGCGAAGATGCATCCTGGAACTGTTGGGTGAAAAGCAAAAGACAATAGAGATCATCACCGTTTGGTACATTGACTGAATTACTAACAATTATGTAAAAGAAGAATAGAATCAGCGCTAGGCAGATCCCCATAGGAAAAACTGAATGTAATTTCACACAAGCCGGATTGTAGTGGTAGAAATTAAAGAAATGAAGTGGAATTAATAAGACATAATAATCCAGGCCTGTCTGTAACAGATGATAGCTTCTCAGGAAAGTTAAGCTCGCAACCTGGATTTTTTAGAGCTTCTATTTGAAGGCTACACTATCGCATGCCTCGGTAAGTAAAATTGACCGCAATCCCGATTTGGTAGGGCTGGACATTGAAACGCCCGCTCGCGGTACGAAGCCTGGTCAGACCATACGTGAGGCTAGGGCCGATTAAAATTGAGGTGTTATTGGTTAAATTAATATGCCGCCCGATGGTAAGTGTTCCCCAAACGGCGCTTTGCCGGGAAGAAAAATCATGAGAATATTCAGCACCGACCCTGGCGAGAAAACCCTGATGGATGGATTTGTTAAATGTTATATTCCTTGTCAGGCCGATCCCGACCATATTCATGATCTGCTTTTCGTGCATTTCTATCCCATTCCTTTCCAATATGGTCCCGGAACCGTCTTGGCTGAACACATATTCATCAGTAGCAATCTCAAAAGAAAAGTTGTGCTTAAAATGGGTATAAGCCGCCATCAGCTGCCAGCCGTTTGTCTCAACGCCAGCATGCAACTTGTACGCCATCTTTTGACCCGATAACACGGAAGGAAACCTGAAATTTTGATAGGTAACTTGCTGATTTGCCCTGATCTGAATGAGTTGAAAACTGTTCATGGGCGTAAAGCCCGCTATTATATTCCACTTATTTGAAGTTTGAACAGGTTCCACTGGCGTCTGTGTGAATGTCGGAGCTTGCAATTCGAGCGCAGGGGATGCAAAGTTTCCTTCGACAGGAGTGAGCATTTCCAAGCTCATGCTGTCAGAGGTATTATCCTTATTGGCCACTCCATAATCTGACGGATCAACCACTGCATACTCCTGCAAAGCCAGCGCCGATTTTATCACAGACTCAGCTACGGGTACTTGTCGGTTATTCCCACCTCCATCAAGTTTCATGCGTTTTGGCATTGTGGAACCTGCCCCAGCTTCAATAGCGTTTTGTTTACTTAAAGCTGCATTTCCAGTCGCGACAGGAGCAGGGCTCTGAATGCGGTGCTGGGCCTGGGTGGTTTTATCGGTAGGAAGCTGGTCGGCGACGGGTGTAACAGAAAGCAGGCCACAAATCAAAAGCATCAATACCTTCACAAGCAAACCGGAGCGGTTGCTGCCGGCGGCTGCATTCAATATGTTTGCATCCAGCCGGGCATCCGGCTGGTCTCCCGTGTTGGTCAGCTTTTTTCGAAGTTCCGATGCCAACCATTCATTCAATTTGTCGTCAGCGTGTTTCATATCTGGTAATTCCTGCTTCCCTTAATTTCTTGATCAATATATTTCGTCCGCGCAAAAACTGTGAGCGGGATGTGCTGTCAGATATGGAAAGCATTTCGGCAATTTCCACATGCGAATACCCGTCGATCAAATGCATGTTGATAATCATACGGTAACCATCGGCCAGCTGTCCGATGATTTCCCGCAGCTCATCAACACTTAATCTTTCAATAATCCCCTCGTGCTGATCCCCTTCAAAATCAATGGCGTGAGCATCCGCTGAAATGTGCAGGTTTTCCAATTTTGTAGTCCGGTGATAGTAATTGATTGCTGTTCGGATCACCACCGATTTGATCCATGAGTCGATCGATTCAGGATTTTTTACCTGATCGATATATTTGAACACCCTGATAAACGATTCCTGGTAAATATCCTCCGCTTCGGCTTTCGTCTTCGCATAGCGTAAGCATATTCCGATCAGCTCAGATTTGTAACGCTCGTAAAATATCGTTTGCGCCCGGGAATCTAGCCTTTGACAAGCCTTTACAAGGTCGGTAAGCGTACTGTATTTTTTACTTGGAAAAAACTTCATCAGGGGCAGTGAACGCGAGGATTCGGGCAGAAAAGTTGTAAGGTGTTTCAGAGGGGGCGTACTACTGTGCCGGACAATCGAAATCTTACAAGCTTAAAATCATTGTCAAAATCGGATTGGATCAGCACATTGGGATTTTTAGTCATATTATAATCATGAAGAAGGGATACACTGTAACCTGTCGTGCCGTTATCCGAAAACCGAAAATTATCCGGTCCATTCAGCTTGTAATTCTGTATATCGTTAACCAGTTGAGAAAGCCGTTGAGGGATCTGCTGGGGTATTTCGCTTAAAGTTTTATAAGCTTGCGCATTTTCATTGGAAAATAAAAGCTTACCCGAACCATCGATGACATAGTGCCCGCAACAGCCGTTTAGAATTAATTCGAGGTTGTTGTCGCCGAAAACCGTAGCCGAAAAGGCGTTTGCAGGAAGGCCTTTGCTGGCGGCAAAGTTTGCCAATACAGCCGGTATTTCAGCAGGAGTGGCGTCGAATGCCGAATAGGAGAATTTGGCATACGGAATCATCCACCATAAATACACCCATCTCGGGTTATCGTCCAGAACCTTCAGTGGTACCCAGTAAATCAGGTATTCTTTGCCGCCAGTAGTTAGTTTAACATTATACATGGGGTTGTTGGACATACCAAACAATCTCGTGACCATGTCCTCGCGGTAATCGGAAAAAACTGCGTTCTGAAAATCAAAGGGTATGGCGTCCCTGAAAAGCTTTTCAAGCGAGTCGGGTAGTGAAGGGCTGATCAACTTGTGTTCAGCGATGATCTTCTCAGGGTCTAGCCCTGCATAATACTGAATGCCGTTTGCCGTAAATCGTGCTTCCCACAATTCGTTTTCCCGGACAGCTTTTAGTACCACTTCTGAGGCGCCCGGGTACTTTTCAGAAACCAGGGAAGCGACCGAATCCGGAACTTTCACCTGGGTTGGTTCCGGCCCCTGGACTTTATCGCAAGATTGGAAAGCAATACAGACCAGAATGCCCAGCACCCAAACGCTGCCAAAATATAATACCCGATTCTTCATACGTCTCTTTGTGGATTTATTGATTGTACCCCTCAGACACGAATCTCTTGAAAAATCGTTGCACGATCGAAAGAATAAATTCAATATCATTTCAAACCCTAATCATAAGCGGTTCATTTCTACCGACGATTGACCGCTAAACGAATCTTATACCGAATTTGAAGACGGATTGCATGACTGCGAATTGCGATCAACCGAATCGTCAAAGCTTGAAGTTAACGAGCTAATTACCTTTTTTAAAAAGGAAATGGTTGCTTCATCACCGCCACACTGCATGGTAATGTCTTACGAGTTATACGACAATGAAGTAAATCGACCAGAAGGACAGAGATTCTTTAATCACCTAAAAATAGAATAATTGTCATCAGCTTAGATTATTCTATTTAACATAACAAAAGTTATACAACAGTGTGTATAGCACTGAAATAGGCTTACAATAACCAAAGACGCGCTGGCTACGTCTGTAAGTCTAGGTGCATTTGCTAGGTAAATGGATCGGTTTTGCGAACGGATGATAGATACGGCCGACCATCAAATTATAATCTGGACTGAAATGTTTCACCAAAACTATTCTTTCTAGGCAGAGCAGTTTTGCATACGACCTATTTACTATGGCAACTATACTAAGAAACCATCAGTCGCCACGAAAAACATAAGCATGACTGGCATTCGCCGAATACTAAGTTACCATAGTACTAACTCAAAAATATTACTAAATTTAATGCTAATAGCAGGCTCACTATCAGTTAATTACCGCCATATGAAAGTGCTTTTGTCGCCCTATCATTATCTTTCTAAAATTTAGCCAAACATGACACCGATCTCAAAATATGCCTTCTATGTTGTATTGTTGGTTTTATTTTTCGTTCCGGGTTGTAAAGAAAAACACCAAACGCCAACTCCTTCTAACCCAAGCATAAATTTTTCACTCTCCAAACATCGAGTAGTTCCCTTAGAGGTGATTCAATTATCGTTTATCGACAAGTATGAAAAGGACCTTTCCCTGGTAAAATTTGGCGATTCGCAAATACCAGTGGTTAAGGTTGGGGACTCGACGTACGTGCTAACTATACCTGAGAATGCTGTAGCAGGTGCTAATAAGGTGACCATGGATGGTAATAGTTGGACGGAAACATTAGTCGTAGACAAACTACCTGAAATGAAGGAGCCGAAAATATACGTCAATGATTTTAAAGTTGAGCTAGATACCATAGTGAGCCAAGTGACTGGCAGAATCGAAAATTTGGTACAGCAAAAATACATCAGTCCGACTCAAGGCGATTCAATCTTAGGAAGGATCAGCTTGGCTATAAACAAGTTTAATGGGATGCTTACTTCAAATTCAGAAGTCGACAATTTAACACTTGCTAGATATCTATTTGCGAATAAGGATAAAATCGATTTGATTTTTCAAAATTTTGCCGAGCAGAATCAAAGGTTCTCGGGAGCACGAGTCATGAATGACTGTAATGAATCGCTGCCTGACAACGAATTATTTGCTTGTATATTTTATAGGGGCTTCAAAGCCGGTGGTACTGCGGGCATGGGCTTGCTACTATTAGGTGCCGCTGCAGTTACCATAACAGCTCCGGTAGCATTGGCCGTTATTGGCGCGGTTGTCGCAGTTTCGCTGGTAGACTATTATGGAGCCTTATATCAGATAAGTATCAATAAGTTAATTAAACTCGGAGAGGTGCTCAGTCTAAATGGTCTGAGAACGCTGAATTTTGAATTTCAGAATGGCAAAGCGAAAAAGATGCAATTGAGCATTCCAGTGAGGAATTTTCAGGAAGATTTGGATTTAAATTCTCCTAATCCAGACGTGAACTCATTTGCCAGGCAATTAAAAGGCTTGAGAAAAATGTCTGTATTAATAAAAAGTGACATAGATATCAAAATCCCTTCATTTCCACTTGAGAAAGGTTATACTTATCCGGACGATCTCTCCAAGTTTCGAATCGATATAGTTGGTGATCCGGAAATTGCTGCCGAAGTACCGCAATTAGATGAACAGTCCTTTGATCTTGTTTTTACGACAAAAAAATCAGGTCGAACAATCTTCGATTTTGTAATAAATTATGAATATATGGGCGAGCAGCTTAGCCAGACAATAACAGATAATACTTTGGTAAATAATAGCATGGCGATTTTTGAAGGTGGTAGTGAACGTGGGATATTACTTGATCTACCAGGTGCCGTAGCAACACCTACCACCTCTATGATATGTCACACTAAAAAAATTTTTTTAAATTCAAAGATAACTATCTCGTTTGAAGGGAGCTCATTTATAAATGTTGTTGACTCGAGGCTAACGGGAACTATTGGAACTTACAACATAAATAACCCATGTACTAATCCAATTCCATACTACACTACACCATACTCGTTTAGTATGAATAGTTTTACCGTTTTAGGTAAAACTGTAAATATTGATTTTAAAGGATCTGACGCAGACGCTAGTCTCTGGAACGTTTCCTTTGAAGGAGAGATAGTTGATAAGAAAATTTCTGGAAAAATTACGTTTCGTAGAACTGAGGCGTCCGGTATTCATAATAGCTACACTTATCCCCTCGATGTACAACTTTCACTAAGGGAATGACCGGCGTAGTCCTACTATCAACCTAACTGGAAGCAAAAACTATATTATTTACAATGACAGTCGCACTATAGTGGTCATTAATGTAGCTTGCACTGGCGCAGTGATCAGCTTATTGCCTACGCTGCACACAGGTTCTGCTAACCATTGCCGCTGAACATAATAATCTCACCCCCTTTTTTAGGCAGAGTATACTACATCCGTATATTTGTCCACATACATACCACCACCGTATACATGTGGACAAAGTGTTCTTAAATTGCTACTGTTGCAAGTATGAAAAGAGCCGTTGCCTATTTTCGAGTATCAACAGATCGCCAGGGAAAGAGCGGCTTAGGTTTGGAAGCGCAACACGAAGCAGTGCACTTGTTCGCACAACATCAAGGCTACCAAGTCACAGCAGAATTTACTGAAATCGAGAGCGGGAAGAAAAATGAGCGGCCAGAGCTAATGGCTGCCTTATTGTTGTGTAGAAAAGAGAAAGCAATGCTGATCCTTGCGAAGCTGGACCGGCTAGTCCGGAATGTGGCTTTTATTGCAAACTTAATGGAGAGCAAGGTTGAGTTTCTGGCAGTTGATAACCCACATGCAAATCCCCTGATGGTGCATTTGCTAGCCGCTTTTGCTGAGCACGAGCGGAAGCAGATTAGTACTCGGACGAAAGAGGCATTGCAGACTGCAAAACGCCGCGGTGTGCTGTTGGGTAAACACGGCCGGGAAATCGAGAGCAAGAAGAATTCGAAAGCTGCTGATCAGTTTGCGGAAACGATGCAGCCAATCATTAACGAATTGAAGACAGAGGGTTTTATAACCGTTCGAGGAATCTCTGACGAGCTAAACCGGCGAGGTGTTGAGACGTTTCGAAATGGTAGTGAGCAATCGCACCGAACCACAGTGCATCGCTTGCTTAAACGTCTTTATATTGGAAAACATTAGCCGTATCACAAAGTCAGCCAACGGCATAAATGTGATACGTTGATTTGTGAGATGACAATTTGAGAAGTTTTAAATTTTCAGAGCTTCCCCGGAAGAAAAGTGGAGCATTGCTTTGATAAAAAATACTCTTCTAATACATGGACATTATTCTATTTTTTGCCGTAGGAGTAAGCTTTGTTATTTTTATTTGTATACCCTACCTCGGTTATTTACTTCCAAATAGATACGGTTACCGTAAGATCGGGATTGCACTTGGTTCCACATTGGCTGTGTTTGTAATGCACATAATTTATCCGGAACCGTTACAAAAACTCTTTTTCACCAAGAATGATGCAAGAGAACTATTGGCACTTCAGGATCTCAGAACTCAGCATGAGTTTCAAGTTACGGAAAATGAATACAATCAATGGGATTGGCCCTCACAAAGATTAGTACTAAACATTGATTTACAAGACAAAGCTTTGCTTACTGAGCAAATAAGAAGTTCTCTCAAATTTATCAAAAAAGGTGACTCCATTCCAGACATCAAATTAGCAGACAGGTACTTTGGCAATGCGGAAATAATTAGATACGAAACCCAGAACGCTTTAATCTGCAAGTCACTTATACCAGCACAAGAGGATAATTATGCGCCAATGTGGCTAATGACTAGTGTTTCTAAGACAGAAAATAGATTAGAAGTGGTAAAATGGTATGATGATTAAAATTAGATACCTCACACTAATATCAAATGGAGCTAAATTGCGCCATTTGAAATACCTGGCTGAATGTAGCTAGTATCACTAGGTAATTTTTATTGCATCCTCTAACTACATATCTGTGCTACAAAAGTTCAAGCTAATCTTTTTTCTATTATTTATCTGTGATCCCTGCTTTGCCCAATCGGACACCTTAAAATGGCAACTAGGATTAAAGCTTAAGTCCAGTGATTTTTTGATCGATCCGGCTATCAAGCATGTTTTTGCTGATATAATCGTCTATTACGAATACACATTTCAGCCTTTAAGAGCAGCGAAATACCTGCCGTTAGTTCATGCGTATTCGGTATTGAACAGGAGAACTGCTATACTGCCTGATTCCAGTGGGCGCACGCTTCGCTATGCACAGCTCCTTTTTGATTTGTCGGGTTACCAGGGCAAGCTGATTGAGTGGAAGGCTTTTAGGCTTGGCGAGCTAGACGAGCAAGTTATTCCGATAAAACCGGCCATGGACCGTGTTTTTTTGGAGGCGGCCAGTGAAGTTTCACAATTGAGAAAAGATATGATTCAACAACTATCCCGCCTAGATAATGATCAGGCAATGGGTGAATGGGAAACTAAAGTGGCTGACTTGTTGCGTAATACGCCCGAAATAATGGAAGAAAAAACGGTCGGTAATTTCCAGATCGGGCTGTTCGCGGGGGTCGCCAGAAGTATATTTTCCGGAAAAACCAAAAATCATTTTACTGATGCAATGGGAATTGATTTGGGTTTTAATTTCGATGTAAAAAGATCGAGATTTGGCCTGGATGTTGGTTTAAGCTTTAATAAAACCAGACAAGGACTTGAAGGAAAAGGGAATTGGCCAGCTGCAATGAAAACGAACTTTGCGAGCATTGAATTAACTTACGGATTAAAGATCCCCAAAAATAAATGGCTCGCAGTGCCTTACGTCGGCTTGGCAATTAACGAATTTACACCGGCTAAATCTAGTAAGGATGACAAGCGCAGACTGGCTGGTTACAGCCCAGTAGTGGGTCTCGAGCTGAATCGAATTTTCAAAAATAAAACTAACCCGCAGGAAAACGCCTCATTCTTTTACCGGATCCGTGCCTCCATTAATCCTTCCAATTTCATCAAAAACAATAGTGGAACACAGATCAATCTTAAAGTTGCAGTTGGCTTTGATGCTGCAAAAGTAAGGAGCAGGCTCGTGAAGAAAACGTAACATATCAAAATTAGGATGACTTCAAAGTATTGGCTGCTTGTTTCATAAAGAAGAGCATTTAAATGCTTATGCAGATTAATGTAATTACAGAGGATAGCCGCAGCTGCCTCACAAAGCCTCTTTTCGTGAGACAGCTTGACCTGCTCAGCTCCGCCTCCTGATGAAACTGGGAAAAGTGATCTCTCCTTGTACAAAACGAAGAACTTCACCAAAAGTCAAAGTTCCCCTTGTTCTGTGTTCCGTCACTTAATGTAAAACGGTTATCACAACAAAATTACAGAACTGGCTCCATCTGTCCCCTATGGTTCACGTGTCAACCATTTGCTCGTAACACGTGGTAAGTGTCAAAGATACCCGACGTTTTATGAGATAATCAAATAGAACCTAAGAGTATATTTCTGATATTTTTCATTTTTCCATTTTGCTCAAAGCCCTAAAACGTTAATCACAATAGACAAACACCCGTGTATAAGCTTCGTCTCACTTTCATGCTGCCGATCCTACTTGCGTTAAGTGATTGTTCGCCTCGGACAGGGAAACTTAGTGCAACATACAATGGTTTGCCGGTGGTTGACTTGTGTGATTTACCTAATTATCGCAACATGAAGGTTATGTTAAGAGCCAACTATGCCGGAGTAGAAGAATATTGGTCTCTTGGTTCTCAAAAGAATAAAAAGTGTAACAATGATTTGAAAGTAAATCTTGAGTACGTCGTGAACTACGAAGTGCCCAACGGATTTCAAAAAGAAATGACCCAGGCTATTAACAATTATTGGAGCCAATATCTTGAGCTTGAAGCGATAGGAACTTATGAGACTGGTCAAATTGGTGGTTATGGCCACCTTGGGACGAACAATTCAAGATTTCTTGTTAATGAGCTAATCAAGGTAAAAGCCGTAAAGGTGAAGAATTAACTGCGCAGAATACGTCTTACCGAAAAGAGGGAAACCCAATAGGAATTTACTCAATGTATTTTGGTCGTTTCAGAAAATCCTCGAACTTGAAATGGCGTTTCCTGCCCTTCATAACTTAGATTGCTGCACTGATGAATGCAATTCGAGACATGTTTAAAAAGACTGAGCGTATTTTTTACGATGTTATATATTCGAGTTTTATTGGACGAAAGCAAATCGTGAAACAGCACATTGTTACCTACATAGTATTCTTTGTATTTGGGACAATTGGATGTGACTTCCGACAAAAAAGGAATGCAGAATCCGTTGCCGAAGCATCGATATCCTTACCAGACACTTCGATGTTCGCCATTTTGCCTGTGACTTACGAAAGATATACCTTGGGCGATGCAAAGCAAGATACACTCAATGAAAAAGACCTTCTTGTTGTTGAGTATGCGCTCAGAAAATCGGTCAAGCTGTATAATGATCGGAGGGGTGCGGAAATGATAGATCTAGCAAGGTATAGGAGACAATATTTCCCTGGTATTATGGCGTCCGGTGATCGGGAAGTCTTGATCAGATGTATGCACGAGGACTTTATCAAAAATTTTCACTTTACGCCTTATAACTGGAGAAAAGATAATATTACGATTCATGATGGCGGAGATCAAGTTTTTTCCCTCAAAGTGAATTTTACTACCTACAAGACATATGGCTTCGTTATCAATGGAAGTGAAACGCTCTAAGTAGGAGAATATTGATGCCCTCTCACAAAACCCTCGAACGTGAGACAATCACCCCCTAGGCAGGATGGACTGGATCAGTCGCAACGATCGGACGGAGAGTTAATGTTAAATTGCAACCGTCGTTATGTAGCTGTTCTTAACTATACGTAGGTATTTAAAAAGTAAGTCTTGATATAGATGGTTAGCCAAAGGATAAGAAGTAGTCTGATCAGTATCGTTGTTTTGGCTCAGTGTAGCCAAATGTTTCTGGCATGTAAGAACAACAAAGAAGTAGGTTTTATAAGTGTTGCCATAGGTTATGGCGAAGACGTAAATATTCCCAGACAAGCTGTAGAAATCAATGAGTTAGGTGAATTATATTATTATACCGATGCTCCTATATTAGATTCATTTCATTTCTACAAGGGTAAAATTGATGTCGTAGAAGCTAAATGGATAATTAATTACATTGGTGATAATATGCAATGCATGAGTACTATGGACACCCTTAAATGGAGTCACTACAGCAAGGTTGAATTATTCTTTTCAGCACGAAATGACAAGGTGGGAAAACACGGCTATGGGTACTTCGATGACTGTATCAGTGGTGATTCAATTTCTAAATACCTAGAAGTTTATAAGACAAGTAAGAAGCTAGAGCCAATTCACCACTACAACTTTCAAACTGCAATTCAGAACGAGGAGCTTCCAACGCCACCACCATTACTTACAAAGTGAACGTCGCATTCACTGCACTATTCCATGAACTTTTACAGATACGTTATCAGGCTCTTTTTCTGTGTTTCGTCACTTAACATAATAAGGGTTATCCAGCAAGATGAGTTGAACCTAATAACGCCACTGGTAAAGAATTGCTCAAACAAAATTTACCAGTAGCGCTGTAAGGATATCAATGCTGAACATTTTGAAGAATGGCCTTCAGATTTTTCATGTCGTCGCTTATCTTCTTATCCACGATTTTCGCATAATGCTGAGTTGTTTTTATATTACGATGTCCAAGCATCTTCGATACACTTTCAAGCGGTACGCCGTTGGTAAGTGTGATAGTGGTGGCAAAGGTGTGCCTCGCTAGGTGAAAAGTAATGGGCTTATTTACACCACAAACATCACCAATCTCCTTTAGATAGGAGTTCATTTTCTGATTTGAAAGTACAGGAAGCAACTTATCTTTGGTTATACATTGTGGATGTTGCTGATACTTATCAAGCACCATCATTGCCATCGGCAAAATAGGAATCCTCGAAGGCGTATCTGTTTTTTGCCTCTTGATCGATAGCCATTTTTCTCCATCCATTCCATCAATAATCTCCGACCTTTTAAGTTTAAACACATCCGCGTATGCCAAACCGGTATAGCAGCAAAACAGAAATATATCTCGAACCTGATTTAGTCTCTCGTTCTCAAAGTCCTTGTTGGATATATTTTGAATCTCTATTGAAGTCAAAGCGTCTCTATCAACTTCTTTAATGGTCATTTTGAAAGCTATGAAAGGATCTTTTACGAGCCACCCGTTTTTGATGCAGATAAAAACGATTTTTTTTAGGTTCGTAAGATATTTCATTGTCGTATTATGACCAATTTTCCTTACAGTTTTCATCCAGAACTCAAAACTTGAGATGAAGTCGTAGTCTAGTTTCAATATGTCGACATCAGACGTTTTGTATTTCCAGAGTATGAATGTCTTTGTGTGGTCGTAGGTGGTCTTGTACCGTGTTAACGTACCAAGCGCATAGTCGCTTCCTACAAGTTGTTCCAATTTTTTATTGTGATCTTGGAACACTTCCAAAATTCCCTTTGACTTGTCCGCTACTCCATTTATCCTGTTTCTGACTAACTTAGCTGTTAAAGATGAATTTGATTCGATGATTTGCCTTTGTATTTCATAAATTTTGAATTGAAGGGCATCTAGGTAGGCGTTCAATGTCCTCGTATCATCCTTTGTCCCGTTTTTTCGTCCAGTTTGAGAATTCCACTTTTCTGGTTCACACTCCCTCTTGGTTGATATTTCCATTCGCTCTCCTTCTACGGTAATGCGGATGTAAATTGGCAGTTTGCCGCTTTTGTAGTTGCTACGTTTTTTCAAATAAAAAAACATAGTCAGATTTCTTGATAACATAACATTCAATGTTTAGTGGAACAAAACTACTACCGATGCTTCCAAAAAATCAAGATGTTTATCTGATGAACAGGTTGTAATTCAGATTGTTTCAGCAGTTTAGGTGAGCACTTTTTTTGCTATTTCGAAGTGCTCACCCGATGCTCACCTAGATATTGCGAATATTTGCAGATTTTGACAAAATCTGAAAAACAAAAAAGCCTGTAAATGTATGATTTACAGGCTTTTGATGCTTTTTGTTATTCTTACTTGCAGAGAGGAAGAGATTCGAACTCTCGATGCAGTTACCCACATACTACCTTTCCAGGGTAGCTCCTTCAACCACTCGGACACCTCTCTGTGTGGTTATTGAGGGTGCAAAGATAGTAAAGCTGGTTTGTAATGCAAATGCGGGATCAAATCAAATGCTCATTTCTCCCCGTATTGGTTTCCCAAGCATTTCGGCGCATTTAAGATGGTCGCTTTCCTGGCCGAAAACATACATCATTTTTGTTATCGCGGCTTCGGCCGTGATGTCCGAGCCGCTTACTACGCCGGCTTGCTGCATATACCTGCTGGTTTCGTAGTGTCCCTGCGCCACGCGGCCACCGTCGCATTGGGATACGTTAAAAATCACGATTCCCCGCTGGATCGCGTCGCTGATCGCATCCAGAAACCAGATGTCGGTAGTGGCATTGCCCGCGCCGAAAGTTTCCAATACAATGCCGCGCAGGTTCGGGATATTCATCACAGCCCTTACCACTTCCGCGCTAATGCCGGGGAACATTTTTAGAAATGAAACTTGCGTGCTAAATGACTTATGAACAACCAGTTGACTGTCCCGATCAAAGGTTTTGATATAAGGCAAATTATATTCAATGCGAACTCCAGCCGTGGCCAGCGCTGGGTAATTTTCAGAGTGAAATGCATTGAAATCAGAGCTCTCTTTCTTCTTGGA
Organism: Dyadobacter sp. CY343; assembly: GCF_021390335.1. Classification (GTDB taxonomy): domain Bacteria; phylum Bacteroidota; class Bacteroidia; order Cytophagales; family Spirosomataceae; genus Dyadobacter. Next base: position 49,189 of record NZ_JAJUXK010000005.1, read on the forward strand.
ACGGTTGCCGCGGAGTAAAACGGAATTGAAGTAAATGCATACTTCGCTGATGATCGGGTTACCTTCCTCATTTTTGACCGCCGCCAGTTCCAGCGCCGTGATCACATTTTCTCTCGCATCCGACCGCGCCACACCAATAGGCAACTGCGCGCCGGTGAGAATCACGGGTTTATTCAGGTTTTCCAACAAATAACTTAATGCAGAAGCAGTATAAGCCATCGTATCCGTTCCGTGGAGGATCACGAAGCTGTCAAACTGATCGTAATGCGAACCGATGATCTCTGCCAGCTCAACCCAAATAGCGGGGCTCATATTCGACGAATCGATGGGCTCAGCGAGTGAAAGGAAGGTAATAGCAAAGTCGAACCGGCCAATTTCAGGCACTCTTTCAATGATCTGCTCAAAATTAAAGGGAACGAGCTGCCTGCCTTTTGCCTCATAAACCATTCCCAAAGTTCCACCGGTATAAATCACCAGCACGGAACCCGAAGTCGGTTCAGGCGAAATGGGATTGATGTTAATTTTGGAATATTTCATGCCGGTTGGATTTGAAGCAACTTACGCGCCGACTCGGTAGTAACGTCGATCACTTCCTGTTTTGATAGTTGTTTCAAGTCAGCCACGCGCTGTGCAACGATTTCAATATAAGAAACTTCATTGCGTTTGCCACGGTAGGGGACGGGTGCGAGGTAGGGTGCGTCAGTTTCCAGTACAAGATGTTCCAGATCGACATAAGGAATAACCTTATCAAGCCCGCCGTTCTTAAAAGTTGCGACCCCGCCGATACCCAGTTTGAAACCCAGTTCGATCGCCTGATTCGCTTCTTCCAGCGTACCTGTGAAGCAATGAAAGATACCTTTCAACGCAGAATCTCCGAACTGCTCAATCAAATCGACGGTTTCCTGAAACGCATTCCGGCTGTGAATATCGATCCAAAGATTGTGTTTGCGCGCCAGTTTGCATTGATACAAAAATGCCTCCGCCTGCTGCTCTTTATAGGTGACGTCCCAAAACAGGTCCATGCCGATTTCTCCAACCGCAATAAAAGGATATTTGTCAAGCCACTCTTCCATAATTTGCAGCTCTTTCTCGAAACCGTCTTTCACATAAGTAGGGTGAAGGCCGATCATCGGCAGACATTTTTCCGGATAAGCAGCCGCCAGTTCCATCATCCCGGCAATCGTTCCCGAATCGCAATTCGGCATCCAAATTTGCTCCACACCTGCATTCCAGGCGCGGGTAAGCATTTCGATGCGGTCGTCCGCGTAATCGTCGCTATATATATGTGCGTGAGTTTCGATCATGGGGGAGGGAATGATTGAATGATTGAATGATTGAATGATTGAATGTGTTGCCGTAGAGCGGTTAATGAGTTAATTAGTGAATGACTGAATGAACAAAAAAGTCCCTTTAGGGATTTAGGGTAATAGCCAATCGTCAAAAGCTAAAAGTCAATCGCCGACAGCCGACAGCCGACAGCCGATAGCCGACCGCCCCCCCTCAATACTCCCTCCCTTTCCAAACCGTCCTGCTAGGCAAATAATAATTTATCAGCATAATCAAACCAATACTCACCATATAAAACCAGAAAAGGAGGGCGGCTTTCCAGAGGTCGGGTTGTTTTAATAGTACAACGGCCGTCAGGGAAACAGCAGTTACCAATACATAATATTGCACAACGCTGCTCACGGGATTAATAGGCAACCAGATCGACAGCAGAAACAAGATAGGCACGATGAGCGACGATACAAACAAGCTCAGCCGCGTGACCCAGTAAGATTCCATCACACCGTGCATCCATCTTTTTCGCTGCCTCAATAACTCTGGAAATGTATTTACAGGTTCGGAGATACTGATCACTTCGGGTTTGTAAGCCATTTGAAAATCAAAACCGCCGCGCACTATTCCCATAAAAAGGGCGTAATCTTCAACAATCGAAAATCCGATCTTTTCATAACCGCCAACCTTGAAATACGCTTCCCGCGTCACCGCCATATTATTTCCCATTCCCGTGATCGGGACCTTGAAATGCGAGAAAAAACGCATTGCCGTTAATGCGAACAGCCATTCCATCGAAAGCATATCTGCCAGTAAATGTCTGTTCTTCTTCATTCTTGTCACACCCACAACCACGCCGGTTTTTTGCTTAAAATGCGAAAGCATTTGCGAAGCCCAGCCTGGCTGCACTTCTATATCAGCGTCACAGTAAAAAAAATATTCACCCCGCGCTATGTGGGCAAGCTGCGCGAGTACATTGGCCTTTCCCTTCAATCCGGAAATACGGTTAGTGATTTTTACGTATTTAAATTCTTGTTTTTCAGCGCTGAATTGCTGTGTAATCCAAGCGGTATTGTCTTCCGAATCATCGTCGCCAATGATGATTTCGAGCTGTTCTTTGGGGAAGTCAAGTAAGTCGAGCGAACGAAGGCATCTTTCGATATTCTGCTCTTCATTGCGCGCCGCTACCAATATGCTTATTCGGACCGGATTGTCGGGGCTTGGCATGGATAGCATTATTGCATGGGTAAGGACTCAAAAGTATAACCCTTTTGAGAAAAATGTGCAAGGTATCTTGGAAGTGTGTATTGCATATTCTTTGAAGCTTTGAGGCTGTCGTGGAACAAAACAATCGAGCCATTTCGCGAATATTGGATGCTCTTTTTTAAACATTTTTCAGGCGAAAGCTCCGTTGAGAAATCTCCGCTCAGCACATCCCACATAACGATCTGCCTGTTTTCAAGCACTTTTTTTGATTGCGTTTTCTTGATCCTTCCGTAAGGCGGCCGGAAAAGTATAGTTTGCAGGTTCAGCTGCCCGTCGCATTTTTTAATGTTATCAAAATAAATATCATCTTCTGTTTTCCAGCCATTCATGTGGTTAAATGTGTGATTACCAACGGAATGTCCGGATTCTAAAACCCTTTGAAAAATATCGGGATATTTCCGCACATTATCTCCGATGCAAAAAAAAGTGGCTTTTGCATTGAATTCCTTCAAAGTTTCGAGCACAAATTCTGTAACGTCCGGGATTGGGCCGTCGTCGAAAGTGATGAAAAGTTTCTTTTCATTGGTAGGTACGCGCCAGGTAAAGCCAGGAAAAAATGCTCTGAGCCAAAAAGGAGAGTGGTGTATAAACATGAAATGCTATTCTGTTCCGACAGGAATTTTCAGTCAAATATAGGGGCTCAAAAAATAAGAAGCTGCCCGAAACGAGCAGCTTTCTCACCATAAATAATATAAATCAGGTCTGAAAAACGGCCTGGGATTATGCGTGGGCAAACATCGGGTTGAACATAGATACCGCCTTAGCTTCCAAAAACGATTGTCCCATCAGGAATTCATCCACCGATCTTGCTGCCTCACGCCCTTCGCTGATCGCCCAAACCACGAGCGATTGTCCGCGGCGGCAGTCACCTGCTGCGAACACTTTTTCGTTGCTGGTAGACTGATATCCATTGGTTTTGATATTTCCTCTTTCGTCAAATTCCAGTTCCAGGTCGTTCAGCAAACCTTCCTGCTGCGGGTGAAGAAAACCTGCTGCCAGGAATGCCAGTTCGCAAGGGATATTCCGCTCGCTGCCAGGAACCTCCGCCATTTGCATGCGGCCGGTTTCGGGATCTTTCTGCCAGTCGAGGTCAACGATCTTCAATGCTTTCAGGTTACCATTTTCGTCGCCTACAAATTCTTTGGTATTGATAGACCAGTGTCTGTCGCAGCCTTCTTCGTGTGAAGTGGAAGTCCGCAGCATCATCGGCCAGTTAGGCCAGGGCGTGCTCGAATCCCTGTCTTTCGGCGGGATCGGCATTAGTTCTATCTGGGTAACCGAAGCAGCTCCGTGACGGCCGGATGTTCCCACACAGTCGGAACCTGTATCGCCGCCACCGATCACAACTACATTTTTATCCTTTGCAATGATCTGTCCGTTAATATAAGCTGCGCCGCGGTGGTCAACTTCCGGATTGATACCAGCTACTCTTTTGTTTTGCTGGCTCAAAAATTCCATCGCGAAGTGAACACCCTTCAATTGCCGGCCCTGGATTTTTACGTCCCTCGGAACGGTCGATCCCATTGTCAATACAACCGCGTCGTATTCGTTGGTCAGCTCGTCGGCGGTAATATCCACACCCACATTTACATTGGTACGGAATTCCACACCTTCTGCTTCCATAACTGCCAAACGGCGGTCGATCACGGACTTAGCCAATTTGAAATCGGGGATACCATAGCGAACAAGCCCGCCGATCTTGTCAGCTCTTTCCAGCAATACCACACTGTGACCTGCCTGATTGAGCTGGTATGCAGCTGCTAATCCGGCTGGTCCCGAACCTACTACCGCCACTTTTTTACCCGTGCGGGTCTTAGGTGGTTTTGGTACAACAAGTCCCAGTTCAAACGCTTTTTCAATAATTGCCTTCTCAATATATTCGATCGCAACCGGCGGCTTATTAATCCCCAAAACGCAGGAAGCTTCGCAAGGTGCAGGGCAAATGCGGCCGGTAAACTCAGGGAAATTGTTGGTAGAAGCCAGAATTTCGTAAGCCAATGCCCAGTTTTCATCGTAAACCGCGTCGTTGAATTCCGGGATGATATTTCCAAGAGGGCAACCATTGTGGCAAAAAGGAATGCCGCAATCCATGCAGCGCGCTGCCTGCTGTTTGGAATGAGAGTCAGTAGGTGCCGTTTCAATCTCGCTGTAATCTTTCAAGCGCTCATCCACACTTCTCTTCTTAGGCAATTCCCGTTCAAACTCTAAAAATCCGGTTGGTTTTCCCATTATTAACTTCTTATTAAATCGTTATTCGAATAGATTAACTAACTGATAGAGAATGCATTGTTACTGGTGAACCACATCTACAACGATGTCTTTGTACACCACATTCTTGTCTGCTATCTGCTGTGCCAGCGTGATACCACGACCTTCCAAGGCCTTTTTGAAATCAGAAGGCATCACTTTCACAAAACGCTTCACAGACTGTTCCCAGTTCTGGATCAGCTGGAATGCGACGTTGCTGGTTGTGTATTGGAAATGTTTGTCAAGATATTCGCGCAAAATGCCCTGATCTTCTTCGTTCAGCGCTTCAAGCGAAACCATTTCCATATTCACTTTTTCGCGGAAGTCGCCTGTTTTATCCAAAACATAAGCTACCCCGCCCGACATACCTGCTGCAAAGTTGCGGCCGGTCGATCCTAGAATTATCGCCAATCCGCCGGTCATATATTCCAGTCCGTGGTCTCCTACACCTTCCACTACTACCTTCGCACCCGAGTTACGCACGCAGAAACGCTCGCCGGCAGTTCCACGAATGTACGCGTCGCCGGAGGTAGCTCCGTAGAATGCCACGTTACCAATGATGATATTTTCTTCCGGTTTAAATTTCGAGTCACGATCCGGGTACACGATCAGTTCCGCGCCGCAAAGTCCTTTTCCGAAGTAGTCATTTGCGTCACCTTCCAATTCCAGGCGCACACCGGCAGTATTGAATGCACCGAAACTTTGTCCCGCTGTTCCGCGGAATTTGAAGTGGATATTTCCTTTCGGAAGTCCCGCGCCGCCGTGTTTTTTAGAGATTTCATTAGAAAGCATGGTTCCGAGCGAGCGGTTCAGGTTGTTCACCGGAAACTCCCCGTAAATCTCTTCCTTACTTTCCAATGCAGGCTGCGCCGCTTTGATCAAATCAATATCGAGAATACTGTCAATACCGTGATCCTGCTCTTCCTGCTTGAACTGAGCTACCGACAAGTCTCCTTCCTTGTAAAGGATCGCGTCGAAATTCAGGTTTTTATATTTCCAATGCTTGATATCGTTGCGAATTTCAAGGTACTGCGCCTGTCCAACCATTTCATTAACAGTGCGGAAACCAAGCTGCGCCATAATTTCCCGCAATTCCTGCGCCATAAATGTGAACATATTCACCACGTGCTCCGGCTTACCCGAGAACAATGCACGCAGTTCTTTATTTTGAGTTGCCACACCTACCGGACAGGTATTGAGGTGACATTTACGCATCATAATACAACCAGCGGCAACCAGTGCAGCAGTAGCCACACCCCATTCTTCCGCACCCAGCATTGCAGCGATCGCCAAATCACGACCGGTACGCAATTGTCCGTCAGCCTGAACGGTAACCCTTCCGCGCAATTTATTTTTCACCAAAGTCTGGTGCGTTTCAGCGAGTCCAAGCTCCCAGGGCAAACCTGCGTGCCTGATCGAGCTCAATGGAGAAGCGCCTGTTCCGCCATCATAACCTGAGATCAGAATATGATCTGCGTGTGCTTTCGCGACTCCCGATGCAACAGTACCCACTCCCGCTTCCGATACCAATTTTACGCTGATACGCGCCTGGCGGTTGGCATTTTTAAGGTCGAATATCAGCTGCGCCAAATCTTCGATCGAGTAAATATCGTGGTGGGGCGGGGGAGAGATAAGTCCTACTCCCGGCGTCGAGTGACGCGTACGTCCGATCCAGTCGTCTACTTTAAACCCAGGTAATTGCCCGCCTTCGCCAGGTTTCGCACCTTGCGCGGTTTTGATCTGCAACTCGCCCGCATTGCTCAGATAGTGGCTGGTAACCCCGAAACGGCCGGAAGCAACCTGCTTGATCTGCGAGTTCATGCTGTCGCCATTTGGCAACCGGTTGTACCGCAGCTCATCTTCGCCACCTTCACCTGAATTGGACTTTCCACCAATGCGGTTCATCGCGATCGCAAGGGTAGTATGTGCTTCCCAAGAGATCGAACCGAATGACATAGCGCCGGTTGCGAAACGTTTGAATATGCTTTCTACGGGTTCCACCTGCTCGATCGGAATGGAAGTTCCTTTCTTGAAACGCAGCAAACCGCGTAGTGTTAATGCTTTATGTGACTGATCGTCAATCAGTTTCGAGTATTTTTTGAATTGTTCGTAGCTGTTGGTCCTTGTCGACTGTTGCAGCAAATGCACCGACTGTGGATTGAAAATGTGCGCTTCGCCGCGTTGTTTCCATTGATATACACCACCTACTTCCAGCCTTGGTTTCTGATCCGGCGTTTCGTGGTAAGCCACTTTATGACGAACCAGAATTTCACGCGCGATTTCAGAAATACCCATTCCGCTGATACGAGAAATAGTACCGGTGAAATATTTGTCAACTACATCCTTATTCAAACCGACGCATTCAAAAATCTGCGCGCCCTGGTACGATTGCAAGGTCGAGATACCCATTTTCGAGAATATCTTCAAAAGCTCCTTATTAACCGCCTTGATATAGTTGTAATGCAGTTTTTCGTCTGTAAACTCGCCATCGATCATGCTTTTCTTATTCATATAAGAAAGCGTTTCGAAAGCCATGTACGGACAAATACCCGCTGCACCGTAGCCGATCAATGTGGCCACGTGGTGCGTTTCCCAAACGTCTCCGGCTTCAACCAAAAGTCCAACCTTACCTCTTAAACCTTCGCGGATCAAATGGTGGTGAATAGTAGCAGTAGCAAGCAGCGAAGGAATAGGCGCGTGGTCGGAATCAATAGCGCGGTCGGAAAGGATTAATATCTCAAAACCATCTTCAATCGCGTCGGTTGCATAGCGACAAATGCGTTCCAGTGCTCTTTCAAGCGCTTTTCCACCTTCATCGGCGCGGAAATAGGTGTTGATCGTTTTCGCCTGAAAACCGTCTTTGTCCACAAAACGCAGCTTGTCAAATTCCTGCACCGAAAGGATCGGGTGAGGTAATGCGATCTGGCGGCAGTGTTTTGGGGTTTCGGTTAAAATATTTTCAGTGCTGCCGACAAACGAGATCAGCGACATGATCGCACGCTCGCGGATCGAGTCGATCGGCGGGTTGGTAACCTGCGCGAAAAGTTGTTTGAAGTAAGTCGATAAATGCTGGCTTTGCTCGGAAAGTACCGCCAAAGGAGAATCCGTTCCCATTGAGCCGATCGCTTCCAGTCCCGTTTGCGCCATCGGCGCCAGGATCATCCGCAGATCTTCCGAAGTATATCCGAATGCAACCTGACGTTTCAGCAATGCATTTTCGTCATAAGCACGGTAAGTACGGATCGGGTGATCGAGCTGATCTACGTGCAGTTTATTTTCGTCCAGCCATTTCTGATAAGGCTGCGCCTTGCATACAGAAGCTTTAATTTCTTCGTCAGGAATAATTCTTCCCTGCTCCATATCCACCACAAACATCCGTCCCGGTTGCAGGCGGCCTTTGGTTACCACGCGTGCCTGATCTACTTCCAAAACCCCGGCTTCCGAAGCCATAATGATGGTATCATCGTCCAAAACCCAATATCTCGACGGGCGAAGTCCATTTCTGTCGAGGGTAGCGCCTACCATTTTTCCATCCGTAAATGAAATAGAAGCAGGTCCGTCCCAAGGCTCCATGATCGCTGCGTGGTATTCGTAGAATGCGCGGCGGTCCGGGTCCATTTGTTCGTTTCCGTCCCAGGCTTCCGGGATCAGCATCATCATCACGTGCGGCAATGAGCGACCCGACAAATGCAGCATTTCGATCGCATTGTCCAGGTTAGCGGAGTCAGACTGGTTCCTGTCGCAGATCGGCAGGAGCATATCCATTTCTTCTTTTGTGAAAAGGTCAGACTGGAAAGATTTCTCTCCGGCGCGGATCCAGTTCACATTCCCTTTTACCGTATTGATCTCACCATTATGCGCAATGTACCGGAAAGGCTGCGCTAGTTCCCACGATGGGAAAGTATTGGTAGAAAAACGCGAATGGACAACTGCAAGCGCAGAAACCACCGATTCGTTTTCCAGATCAGGGAAATAATATTTCAGCTGGGCAGTAGTAAGCTGGCCTTTATATGAGATCGTGCGGCAGGAAAGCGACGAATAATAGAAGCTTTTCGCACCACCTTTTACTGTGTCTTTAATTAATCGGGTAGAAACCTGACGAAGGATAAAAAGCTTTCTTTCGAATGCAGTATCCTCCGTGATATCGTCCGGGCGCTTGATGAAAACCTGCTCCACACACGGTTCAACCGAAAGTGATCCTTCTCCCAATGTATTGTTCAGGGTAGGCACGCTGCGGTAACCCAGCAATTGCAGGCCAAGCTTTTTAATCTTGCGGTTTAAAATGTCGCGGCACTCTTCCCGGATCGTTTCGTTGCCCGGAAAGAAGATCATACCCACGCCATATTCGCCGGCAGCAGGAAGGTGGAAACCCAGTTTTATAGATTCTTCAACAAAGAATTCATGTGGTATTTGAATGAGGATTCCGGCACCGTCACCAGTATTAGGGTCAAAACCGGTAGCACCCCTATGTTCCATTCTCTCTAACATGTGAATAGCGTCGGCCACAATTTGGTGTGACTTTCGGCCTTTGATGTTAGCCCGGAAACCGATCCCACAGGCATCATGCTCAAATTCCGGACGGTACAGTCCCTGATTTTCTACCATTGATTCAGACATTTGCGACATTTATCGAAGATTGTAGGGTAATTACCAAATTCGTAATTAGAATTTGTTTAAATAACCAATTTAAAAAAAGTGCTAAACCGCTTTTGTAGTATGGATAGGGTAAAGCCACGCAAGATAATCATAAAAAATATTTGGCTTATTACGCGAATGGCAAAATTTTCTACTAGTCGGTGTTTTTTGATTATTTAGTTACAATTATTATAAAAATATTGCTAGAAACGTAAGGAGAGCGTCTAATTGTTAGGAAAATGGAAATCAAATTTCCACAATTCGCCATCTTGGAAGATTATAAATTTGATCTGGGTAAAAGACAAAACAGCCACCCCGATCTTGAAGTCGAAGTGGCTGTTCTGTATTAAGGCTTTGAAGATCAGGGTTCTTTCGATTCGCTCACACCTTCGTAATCTTCGTCATCGTAATCATCATCTCCTGCGCCGAATTCGTTTTCAAGTTTATGCATAAAAACTGCGTCGATCGCTTCTTCTTTAGTTGGTAAAATCGTCAGATCCGGAATTTTCAAACTTTCCAGCAAATCCATAAAATCGTCGTCGCGGGTGACGATCGCCAGCATACCCAGATCGTTTGCACAAAGCCAGTTCACCTTTTTCAGGGTTACAGTTCCCGGCGCGTCGACCGATTTGACGGACTGCATGTTCACGATCAGACTATGATAACCTTCTTTGAATAGACCCCTGGCGGTTTCCTCAAATGCAGCCGGAACTTCTCCGCCAAAAGCAGGCTCTTCCAGTTCGATATATACGTATTGTTCTTTCTTTTCCAGTTTAAAGTTCATTGTTGTGTTGTTTCGTCAAAACAATAGTTTGAATGAATTTTCTAAATCAGTTTGTTTGTAAAGTTCTGAGAATCGCTTCCTCAATCCGCTTCACAGGGTTATCCAGGTTATTTTTCTGAAATTTGTTCCCGGTCACTTTTTCGAATAGCTCGATATATCTGGCCGAGATCAGTTCAATGCGCTCGTCGGTCATCTCAGGAACACTTTGCCCTTCTTTACCCTGAAAACCATTCTGGATGAGCCACTCCCTTACAAATTCCTTGCTAAGCTGTTTCTGGGGCAATCCCGCCTCCTGATTTTCCGCATATACGTCCTGATAAAAATACCGGGAAGAGTCGGGTGTGTGGATTTCATCGATTAGGTAAATGGTCCCGTCGAGCTGTCCGAACTCATATTTGGTATCTACCAGGATCAATCCCTGATCCGCCGCCATTTCAGTTCCTTTTGCAAACAATGCCAGCGTGTAGCGTTCCAGGTGCTCATATTCGTCCTCGCTTACCAGTCCCTGCGCCAGTATTTCCTCCCTCGAAATATCCTCATCGTGTCCTTCGTGCGCCTTGGTAGTCGGCGTGATGATCGGCTGGGGTAGCTTATCATTTTCTTTCAGACCTTCCGGTAAAGAAACACCGCAAACCGACCTTTTTCCCGCAGAATATTCCCGCCACGCATGACCGGCCAGGTAGCCTCTCACGACCATTTCAACGGGGTAAGCCTGGCATTTCAAACCGATACTCACATTCGGGTCCGGCACTTCCAGCAGCCAGTTGGGGACAATACCGGAAGTCGCATTCAAGAAGTGCCCGGCGATCTGGTTCAAAACCTGCCCCTTGTAAGGAATCGCCCGGGGAAGAATTACGTCAAAGGCTGAAATGCGGTCGGTAGCGACCATTACAAGCTTTTTTTCGAAAGAGTAAACGTCCCTTACTTTTCCTTTGTAAAACCCTGTTTGTCCGGGAAACTGGAAGTTGGTTCCTGAAATGCTGTTCATTAGTTTATATTAAAAATTACCATTCGATTTCATCTGTCTTCTTCGCCTGCGTATTGTATTGCTTTCTGCGGAGCTGGTAAATATATTGGCTTTCGTTCGATTTCATGGCATCCAAAATCGCACGCGCCTGGTCCTCAGACATATTCATTTCTTTCAGACTTTTCAGCAATTCCTCCTTTTTCGCATCGTTCGTCAACTCGCGGCCTTCGGTATTGGGAAGCGGTTCGGCCGGTCTGTCTTGTTCCGCCTGCGTCTGCTGGGTGGATTTCTTTTTTTCGGTATGAATATCAGACGGGCTTTCCTCGCCCGAGAAGTTTTTCTTCAAAACAATATAATTCTGTCTCGCGAGCTGGTTGCCCGGTTCAAGGCGAAGTGCGGTACGGAGGTTCCCAAGTGCGCCTGCGGTATCTTTTCCTGCAACCAGTATCAATGCGATCTGGCTGTTAGCGACCGACGCGATCGCGCTATCGTCAATATTACTGAGCAGGCGGTAGTGTTTCATTGCCTGCTTGTAGTTTTTGGTCAGGAAAAGGGAATGTGCCAGGTTAAGGCGCGCGGCAGGAGCTGAAAACAGGGAACCGTAAGTAATTTGGTTGTACAGCTCAGCCGAACGCTTGTATTCTTTACTCTGGTAAGCTTGCTCAGCGTCAACTTTTCGCTGATTTGCTTTGGTAATTGAATCGAAAGTCCGGTTATCCCAAAGCCAGAGAAGGACATAAAGAATAAGTGCCGTCATATCGATTTTGATATTGGAAGCCCAAAAATAGGAATTGATCTTTATAGTCGGAACGTTCCGATGGTAATTAAAATGTCGAGCAAAATCAAAATCAGCGCCGCGCCGAGGAAGTAATAGTACTTGTTACTAACCACCGTAATTGTCCTCGAATCAACGAGCGTACCTTCCGCAACATCAATATCATTCGTGAGCTTAGCCATTTCATTTTTGGAATTATTGAGCTCATAATAAGTGCCTCTGGTTGCGCTGGCCATCGTCTGCAGGAAGCTTTCGTCAAGCTGGCTGATCACGAGTTTGTCGTTATTGTCCATCAAAGGTTTCCCATCCTGCTGAATGCTGATCCCAACCTTCGTTCCAACTGCCACAGCGTAAAAGCCGATCCCGAATCTTCTTAGATTATTATAAAGCGTACTGCTGCATCCCGAGTTATTTTCGCCATCGCTAAAAAGTACCACCATCTTGGAGCGCCCGGTGGGGTCATTTGCACCGGTCAGCTTGTTGAATGCAAGCTCTACCGCAGCGCAAACATTGGTGCCGCTGGTTGGCAGCAGATCCGTTTGGAGTGACTGAATAAAAAGCTCCAATGCGGCTCTGTCGTAAGTGAGCGGCACGTGGATGAATGCATCATTTGAGAAAATAATGATCCCTATTCTGTTCGCGACTTCATTCTGCACAAATCTGTTGATTTCGTACTTCACCTTTTCCAGCCGCGAAGGCGTCACATCTGCCGCGTCCATCGATTTCGACAAATCCACTACCAGAAAAATATCTTTTCCTTTTGCCTTAATATCCCGTTCCGCCTCCCCGAACGAAGGTCCGAGCAGACTGACGATCAAAAGTGAGAAGGTAATACTTCTTAAAAAGAGCTTGATGATAAGTGTCCGAGCGGTGGTCTGTAACTGCCTTGCGACCCGCACGGTACGGATAATGTAGGCGGTGTAGAGAAAAATAAATAAAAAGACGAAAAAATATTCTGTGGTTCCAAATGGATAATTCCAGTTCATAATGAACGGCTTGGGTAATTAAAACTTTCGCCAAAAATAGGCATTTGCGGCTTCTGATAAAGTTTTTTTAGCCGAATGTTTGCTTTTCTGAAACGCAACCCTCTATATTTGCAACCCAGAACGGAAAGAAGGAGGGATGGGTGAGTGGCTGAAACCAGTAGTTTGCTAAACTGCCGTACTCGCAAGGGTACCGCGGGTTCGAATCCCGCTTCCTCTACACTCGATCTGGAAATGAAAATTAAGAAGACCGAAATCAAATAGATTAAGGTCAATACCGCGGGGAGTGGCGCAGCCCGGTAGCGCATCTGGTTTGGGACCAGAGGGTCGCAGGTTCGAATCCTGTCTCCCCGACAAAAGGCAGTCAAGCCGTATGCAGATACTGCTGACTGCCTTTGTTTTTTTGATAAGAAGGTCGAGAGCAACTGACTTGTAATCAGTAGCTGGTAGGTTTAAAGTTTTTGGTCCGGTAGCTCAGCTGGATAGAGCAGCTGCCTTCTAAGCAGCAGGTCATGTGTTCGAATCACATCCGGATCACGTTATTGTCAAGCACCTAGCTTTCGCTAGGTGCTTTTTTTATGTGTAAAACTGTGCTGGTCTCACTATTAAAACGCTGCAAAACATATATTTGTCATACTTATTTTAACCATTCTACTCTTCACGTTCCTATGAAAAACATTTTCCGATCCACTTATTTAATTGCCGTGTTAGTCATTGGTGGCTTCTTCGCAAGCTGCTCGCTGCAAGACCATGTGACTCCCGAGCCACTTAGAATAACAACAGATTCCGTTCGATATAATAATGGATGGAATTTCGGGGTCAGGGCTTACGAAATGGCAGACTTGCCTGTGACCGAACACGGAATATTGTACCTCGCATTTTTTCGTGCATCCAACGACCATGACTATGTGCCCCGTATTGAACATGGTGGGAGGATCAAATTTGACGGTCCACTCGTTCCCGGGGCCAATAAATCCTTATACACAGGCGACGCATTCGCCGGGCGTTACTTCTACTTTTACCGCGCCTATGCGATCCTGAGCGATGGTTCAGTGGTTTATGGTGATATTAAAAACTATACTTTCTAGGTACGCATCAGAGGTGTTTATGAGATAAATGATACCTGCCGATGGATAATTCTGTCTATTGTTAATGCGCTGATTTGGAGAATATGCATTACAATTAAAGGGATAACTACAATCAGGTCTATCATTTATCTCTAAATATCCTGTAATGATGAATCATTTTGCCGAGTGGCGAGACACAGTAATTGAGAAAGTAGCGGAACTGAAACGGACCGACAAGAAATTCAGATTTTTTGGTGCTAGAAAACACAGATACACTTTCGATGCGCCAATCTCCATAGCAGAGGCTGAGCAATTTGAACACACTTATGCAATACAGCTTCCTGCCGAATACAAATACTTCATCACACAAATCGGGAACGGCGGGGCTGGTCCCTATTATGGCGTAAGGCCACTGCAAGACTTTCAGGCACATTATGTGCATCACGAAGTGGAATTGCCTGCGATGGATCTCCACAAACCCTTTCCAGCGCATTATTGGCTTAACGAAAACGAAACCCGCATCACAAAAGAAATCGTACAACAAAGCGTTTTCGGCACGATGAGCATCTGTGAGGAGGGCGATGGCTACAACCATTTGCTGGTCGTCGCGGGTGACGAAAAAGGCTATATCTGGTTCGACGGCTCAGTAACCGATCAAGGTATGATCCCCTTTTCAATGCCTGAAAAAGAGCGATTTACCTTTTTCGACTGGTATGAGAGCTGGTTAAATATGGCTTTCGACGAGCTGTTTTAAACATCAGGGACTTTATCTGCGGACTTAATCCCCAGATATAGCATTCGTAGGTGAAGGCAGTTGACCCGGTTGTCACATCGGTGCCGTTAAATCAAGGAGCCCAACCTTAAAAAAGCTCAATACCTTTTTGACCTGCAAAGGGCACAGAATTCGATGCGATCGATTTGCATTTCAATCAGAAAATTAAAAATCAAATCAAGATGAAAAGATCCATTTTAATTCTATCGACACTCGGGGCAGTTATCGCAGCTTGCAAAGAGCAGGAAATCAAAAGGGAGGATTCTCCTTTCATCACTGTGACCTCACCAGCCCGTAACCAGTCTGTTGATGACACTTCAACCATCTTCATTAAGGCCACAATTGAGCCGAAAAATACATCGGTAATTAGATACCATGTGTGGCTTAACAATCAACAGAAAAAATCAATTTTGATGGAAAGAAGGGAATGCGACTGCAAAGGCAAGGATACGGTGCATGTGGAGGAATCATTTAAATATGACACCAACAAAACAGCGGAGCTTCTCCTCCACGTAGACGCAACGCTGGAAGATGGTACCGAAATCCGCGAAGAGGTTCCATTCAAACTAGTGGACGTAAAAAAGTAAAGTCTTCACCAGCCTCCATTGCAAGACAATCTTTCTATGCTTCGTTAAGGCAGTTCTAATCGAACAACCTTATCATTCACCGTCGCATCCAGCGGGATTACTTATTCCATTCGGACGACCGGATCTAGTTGACTCCGACTTGTCTGAGGTTGGAAAATTGTGTCCTGCTGATGCGCTAATACAAGAAAGCCATGAAATTAATAGCCATTATTTTGTGCTGCCTGATCCCATTTTCAGTTTCCGGGCAGCAACGTATAACAATAAGCGGAGTAGTTAAGGAAAAGGGAAGCCAGGAGTTACTTGCCGGTGTAAACGTTTACATTCCAGGTACTTCAACAGGTATAGCGACCAACAACTACGGTTTCTACTCGCTAACCTTGCCCGCTGCCGATTCGGTAACCATTTCCTGCTCGCTCGTGGGTTATGAAACAATTCAACAAACCGTCAGCGCGCGGAACAACACCCAATTGAATATCCTCTTACCCTCCGTCCGACAATTAGAAGAAGTAATTGTTTCCGCCCGCAGGCAGGAAGAAAATGTGAGCGGGTCCGTACAAATGAGTAGCCTCGAAATCCCTATTGAACAGATCAAAAAAATGCCCGCGCTTTTCGGTGAAAAGGATGTAATAAAAGGACTACAACTCATGCCGGGCGTTCAAAAGGGTTCGGAGGGGCAGACCGGGCTGTATGTTCGGGGAGGCGGACCTGATCAGAATCTGATTATCCTCGATGACGCCGTCGTATACAACGCGAGTCACCTTTTTGGCTTTTTCTCCGTATTCAACAGCGACGCGATCAGGAATGTCGAGCTGACCAAAGGCGGCTTTCCCGCACGTTATGGCGGCCGGCTTTCTTCTGTCGTGGAATTGAATATGAAGGAGGGAAGTAAGGATAAAATGCACGGAGAAGGTGGAATAGGACTAATTGCTTCGAGATTCACGTTGGAAGGACCTTTGTCCAAAGGCAAATCGTCTTTTTTGATTTCAGGAAGGAGGACTTATATAGATGTACTCGCTGCACCTTTTCTCGGAAAGCCGCAGAAACCCGGGCAAAGCAAAGTGCGGCCCGGCTATTATTTCTACGATCTGAATGCCAAGATTAACTACGATCTGGGTCCAAAAGACAAGCTGTATCTGAGCGGGTACCTTGGACAGGATAAATTTTACATCAAAGAAAAGCGTGACGATTTTCAGATGAGAGCGGGTCTGGATTGGGGCAATGCAACCGCCACAATGCGCTGGAACCATATTCTAAATTCGAAGCTATTTGTGAATACTTCCCTCGTCTTTACGAATTTCAATTTCGCGACAACAAGCTACACGAAGGAATCTTTCGATAAAGAGCAGAAACCGACGGAATCGAACATGCGCTACGATTCACACATCAGGGATTTTAGTTTAAAAGTTGATTTCGACTACTACCCGACAGCTTCCCATTCGATCAAATTCGGTGGGCAGGCCACATTGCATAGATCTGTTCCCTCCGCCATTGCGATAGAAGGTTTTAACAGTGAGCAAGCAATAAATCCCGTTGAAAAACCAGTTCGTTCGCTGGAATCGGCAGTTTATGTAGAAGATACCTGGCAGCCTTTTGATGCATTGAAAATGGATCTCGGTTTTCGGCTAAGCCATTTTCAATCGGAGAAGAAAAGTTATATCAATCCCGAGCCACGCTTTTCAGCGGCTTTGAAACTGGCGCCTGACTTCTCAGCCAAGGTTTCGTATGCCAGAATGAACCAATACGTTCACTTGCTTTCAAATACCGGAATGGGGCTTCCCACCGATTTGTGGGTGACCAGCACGGATCAGATCGCTCCGCAGCAGTCAAGTCAAATCGCCTTCGGATTTGCCAAAGATCTGCCGAGCCGCGGGCTCACGTTTACATTAGAGGGTTTCTACAAAAATATGGACAACATCCTCAGCTATAAGGAAGGCGCGACTTTCCTGGGGATCAGCGGGGAAAATGCCAATGATGTCAGGTGGCAGGATAATGTCACGGTGGGAAACGGCTGGTCTTATGGATCAGAATTTCTTTTGCAGAAAAAGAGAGGAAAACTCTCAGGTTGGATCGGCTACACGCTTTCGTGGATCTACTGGAAATTTCCTGAGCTGAATAACGGGCAAATATTTCATCCCAGGTATGATCGCCGCCACGATCTATCCCTTGTAGGTATTTATGAATTTAATAAGCGTGTGTCGCTGTCTGCGAACTGGGTTTACGGGACCGGAAATGCACTTACGATCCCCGCTGCCACTTATGATGCTATCGATAATAGCTTTTTCAGCAGCTACAATCCCGATGAACATTTCCTGAACAGCACAAAAGGCGGCTACCGGGTTACGGAATATAAAGGGAAGAATGACTTTCGGGCAGAAGCATTTCACCGGATGGATCTTGCAGTACAGTTTCACAAAAAGAAAAGGCGCTATGAACGCACCTGGGAGATCAGCGTATACAATGTCTACAATCGGAAAAACGTCTTTTTCTACGACATTTCACAGGATCTGCTGCCAGGCGGAGAGCGGAAAACTTACCTCAATAAGTATTCGCTGTTTCCGGTCATTCCTTCTGTAAGTTATAACTTTAAATTCTAAGCCATGAACACACTAAAATCGATTTTCAGCATTGTTCTGCTATCCATTTGTCTGGCATCCTGCGAGTCGCTGGTAACCGACATTCCGCCGTTGAAGCTTCCGCAGATTGAATCAAAGCTGGTGGTAAACTCAATCATTTCGCCGCAGCTGCCATTTATTAATGTAATAGTCTCCGAATCAGCACCGATGTTCAACGGTTCAGAGGCGGTTGAAAAAAGTCTGGATAATGCAAAGGTGCTCCTTTCCGACGGGATCAATGAAATGCAGATTCCATACGATTCGGCAAACAAAATATACAGTCTCCCACAGTCCAAGTTTCCTATTGTAGCTTCGAAGAAATATGTACTTACTGTTTCGGATGGCAAGCGAAATGTATCCGCCGAATGCGTTGTTCCGGGCAAAGTACCGGTCATTAAATCGTATGCATTTGACACATTGCTGATTTTTAGCTCTATATATCAAAATATCGACCCCCTTAATAAGGACTCAGCCATTACTTTGAATATAGCCTGGCAGGATATTCCCTCAGACACCAACTATTACAAAGTGCATGCGCTTATTGATTTTGACTACAACGTTGCGGCACCAAAATCAAGTGAGGTATTTGTTGAGAAAAGGATTGTCGTACAACATAAATTCAATTGGAGGTGGCGAACGGAGAAAAATGAAATTTTGAGTGACAACCAGTTGGATGGCGCAATACTTAACTCGCCGGTCGGAAAAGTTGATTTACCGCAGCAAAGTGAACAAAAAAATAAGGACGGAACGAAGGTTATAGTTTACCCCAATACCAAAATCAAGCAGGTGCTGATGAGCGTATTGAATATTGATATCAATTACTATAAATATCAACGCTCGCTGGAAATCAGGAATAGTTCGGATAACCCTTTTGCGGAGCCTACACTGGTCTACACAAATGTAAAAGGCGGGTTAGGCTGCTTCGGCGCTTATAATGCTGCACAAATCAAAATTAAAGACCCAGAGTAAAGTCCAACCCGCCTTCCCTGACAACTACTTGACCAAATCGACAACCGTAACCACGCTCCGCGCAGGAACTGTGACAGCTGATCCGCTACCCGGCTTACTGCCGGGTTGCAGGTCAGCGGAGGCGGAGGTAGTGTAGGTTTTGCGTTTCGTAGGCTCGTTTCGGGAGATGTTTAGTTCAATTTCGGCGGGAGCCGAGTCAGAGTTGATGATCACGGTTACCAGTTTGTTGTCCGCGTTTTTATAAGAAGAAATCAGCAACTTTTCATTTTCAGAAATACCGGAAACATCGACCCGCATTGCGCCTGGACGGATAAACTGGCTGTAATTGCCTAGTGCCCAAAGCATTTTGGATGATTTGTATTCACCGTCATTCTTGTTTTTATCAATATAAATTAACCCGTCCTTGTAATCGTAAGGCGAGATCGCAATCCACCAGTGCCAGGCAGTTGCATTGGCATTAACGAGGTCATTATGAATCACTTTGGCAATATAAAGTCCGGGATCAATGCCCAGATCTTTACCTCCGCCCTTGATCTCACCCTCATTATCTCCCAAAATACAATACTCCGACATCCAGTATTGCAGGCCGGGAACAGTTTTCAATGCAGCCGAAACCTGCTGCCTCTTAAGTACCGCGTTTTTGTAAGTAGAAGTGGTAAAATAGCTGTGACCCGAAATTACAGGAATTACATTGGATAGGTTACCCACATACTCCGCTGAGCTTTTATCAAAAAAAGCCTTAATCTGATCTCCGCGCCCCGGTTTGTTACTTTGAGAATATAAATAGTCGATCTGCCCGGCTTCGGCGATGTTGATTTTGGTTGAAAGGTTTTTGCTTAAAAGCGCCTTGCTGAGCGACCTGGTAATACCCGCGATTTCATTGTTATAAAACGGCGTACCTTCCTGGCCGCCGTCGCTCCAATCCCATTGCGGCTCGTTAACAGGACTGATATAATCGAACAGAATGCCCGTTTTCTTCTGAATCCCGGCAACTACGTCCGACATGAACCCGGCAAACTGCTCATATTTTCCGGCAGAAAGGTTCGACTTTCCATGATCCGCATAGCCTTTTTTATTGTTCGTAAACTGAACCGGCGGACTGTTAGGAAACGCAAGAAAGCTACTGACACCACGCGTTTTGGCCGCATTCAGAAACCAGACTTGCCCCGATTGTTTCTCCCAGTTATAGGTGCCGTCACTATTCAGAAATGATTCCGCACGCCGCCATTCGTCTTTGATACCGCTATTTTCGCCTTGCTCGGCAGTTCCCGCGCCGATATTAAAGCGCCACATCGAAAGTCCGATCCCTTTCAACCGCCCGTCAGCCAGTGTATCCTGACTGAAAAGCAGATCGGCAATACCATTTTTCTTTGCATCCGGCCATTTACCGACGAACTGCGCAGACCACGCGTCAGACGCGCCGAAATGTGAAATGGTTTGGTATGTTTTCGAAGGATCGATTGTAATTTTTATAGCCGCACGCGTATCCGGCACATTTTGGGTGGCGGGCTCGCTGCCTGCGCAGGCGGACAAAGAGGAGAGAAGACTGAGAGAAGAAAGTAGCTTACGATATTTATGCATCGCTATCCGTTTTGGTATTTAGGTAAAATAAAAAAGCCGCCTCTCCGGTTAGAAAAGGCGGCTTTGAAAGAATTAATATCCTGGATTTTGTTCCAGCTTATTGTTCGAAGCCTGGATTTCCGCCCGTGGGATCGGCAGCCAGTATTGCTTTTCGGCAAAGCTCTTACCGGTCAGCGCTTCTTTTTTGGTATAGGTAAATGCATTGCCGGCCTTCCCGATCTCAATACCGTAGGCGGGTACATTCTCGGTTCTATCGGCGATTTTCCACCTCCGTACATCGTAATAGCGGTGCTCTTCAAATGCAAGTTCAATGCGTCTTTCGTTTCTTATTTTTTCACGCATTTGGGCCTGTGTCAATCCTGTTTTCAACGCTGGCATCGCTACGCCGGTACGCTGACGGACTGCATTTATAGCCGCATAAACCGATGCATCGGGGCCGACAGCCTCATTCTGAGCCTCTGCGTAACTTAGCAAAATCTCCGCATATCTGAAATAGATCCACGTTTGCGTTCCGGCAATATCCCACGGATTATCGATCGGCAGCGCGTCGTTCATGAATTTTTTCAGGTAATAGCCCGTCTTCGAGGTATTCCAGTTGGAAGGACCGTCTTTGCTATCCTTGCCACCAGGCGTAAAAGTTTCGATCGTGCTGCCACGGTAAGGTGCGCCATTGTACAGGATCGTTTCGTAAAACCGTGGGTCCCTGTTTTTGTAAGGCTGGGTAGGATCATAGCTCGTTCCGGTCTCCGTGATCTTGGTACCGTCCATCATTTCATAGTCATCGACCAGATTTTGGACAGGCACATTGCCGCCCCACGCATTGTAGCTATTCGGGCCGTTCGCAATTTCCAAAGTCACGTGGCGTGCTCCCTGGGCATAAATCCGGCTGAAAATGATCTCAGGATTGTCATTTGTCAGGAACAAATTACGGTAACCACCCGTGTAAAGGGTGTATTTGTTCAGATCCATCACCGATTTTGCTGCCGCCGCCGCCTGCTGCCAGGTAGCTGCATTGTACAATGGGCTAGCCCCGTAAAGCAGTAACCTCGCTTTTAAAGCCATTGCTGCACCTTTCGTAGCTCTGCCCAATTTCCAGTTATTGTCATTGGAAGCCGGAAGCAATGCAGCCGCTTCGTCCAGCTGGGCTACGGCGTAATCAATTGCCGTTTTAATGTCCGAGCGCTGAAAAAGTTCGTCGGCAGTAAGATCGTCGCTGATCTCGTAAACTTTATCTCCCAACAAAACCACTTTACCATAATTCCTGATCAGATCATGGTAGCGGAATGCGCGGATAAACTGCATTTCGCCTCTCAGCCTGCTCTTTTTACCCTCACTCATCGGCACCTTATCTACATTCGCCAATGCATAATTGATCTCGCGAATGCTCCTGTAACTTCTTCCCCAGAAAGTACCCGCAATACCCGTATTCTCAGGAGCGATCTGCCCCCGCTGGATAAGCCATGTATTATCGTCATTGTTATAAATCGACTCGTCGGTAAGTGACGACCACATGGCGTATTCAAATCCGCGGCCAAAACCCGGGTTGGTACCTTCGGCTTCTTTGTCGGTTAGCCGCGTTCCCATATACCGGTTCAGGATGTAGGATTCAAAAAGCACTGAATCTGACAATATCGACGCATCCGAAACCCGGTCGGTAGGTACCACGTCCAGGAAATTCTCCTGGCAGCTCGTCAATACCGATCCCATCGAGACCATCAATGCTGCGACGGCGAGCGTGGTTATATTTTTTATTCGTTTCATATTCAATATTTTACAATTAAAACTTAATGTTCACGCCCAGGTTCAGGATTCTTTGTTGCGGATAAAATTGTCCGCTCTGGTTGTTTCCTTCGGGATCATAATCCTTCACGCCAGTGATTGTAAACAGGTTGAAAGCGCTCGCATAAACGCGCAACGTTGAAATTTTGAATTTGGATAAAGTCTCTTTCGGAAGCGTATAACCAAATTCAACGTTTTTCAACCGCAGAAAAGAAGCATTGTTCAGCCAGAAGTCGTTTTTGTAAAGACCGCCGTTCACTGAGGAAGACGAGCGTGTATCCACTCTTGGAAAGCTTCCTTCAGGATTGGTCGGGCTCCACCGGTTGTCAGCCCAGCTGCTGTAAAAGTTTCCGACCTGGCCAGATTCCGGCAATACATATTGGCTCACCATACCTTGTCCGGCAAACACCACAGCAAGATCAAATGCTTTGTAGCCGGCGTTGAATACAACACCATAAGTCAGCAAAGGGACATTTCCATAATCTGAACGTATCTGGTCATCGGCCGTGATCGCTCCGTCCTGATTGTAATCTTCCAGGATCAGGTCACCGAGCTGCGCGTCTTTCAGGTGGGGATATTTGTCAAGATCAGCCTGGCTGCGGAAAATTCCGAGTGTCCGGTAATACAAGTCGCGGTACAATGCGCCGCCTGTTTGACGCTGATAATCAAGTACGCCCGGTGCTTCGTCGATAAACACTACCTTGCTTTTGGCATAAGTAACATTACCCGAAATGTTGTATCTGAATGTTCCTGCATGATTATAACCCAGTGTTGCTTCAAAACCGTTGCTATTCACTTTTCCAAGGTTTTCGTCCGGCACCAAAGGTGTATTGTCATCCGTTTTATGCGGGTTTACAATACCAGAAGTATTTGGGATAGAAGCGTTTCTGGCTGCAAGGATATCCGATCTTTTCTGACTGAAATAGATCACTTCCAGGTTGAAGTTTTTCAAGAACACTGCATTCAAACCAATATCCATTTTCCGGGAAGTTTCCCAGGTGATGTTCGGGTTCGCCAATTTGGTCAGGTCGATACCTGGCGTGATCACATTTGCGCCCGTAACATATTGGTTTACAAATGAGTAATTATTATAATACTGGAATTGACCCACATTATCATTACCCAGCGAACCATAAGAAGCGCGGATTTTCAGATCATCGATAAAGCCGACGCTGCTTTTAAACCAGTCTTCCTGTGAAATACGGTAACCCGCTGAAACAGAAGGGAAGAAACCAAATTGCTTGCCTTTCGGGAATACAGAAGATCCGTCGATCCGTGCCTGTACTTCGGCCAGGTATTTTTCGTCGAAATCATAGGCAAGCCGGCCGATAAAGCTTTTTCTGGTGAAGTTGTAGCTCTTTCCGGAGTTGTTCCTGTCCGTTGCAGCCGCACCTCCCTGTGAAAGTTCGGGTGTAGAAGCTGTCGGGAAGTTGATCCGCGACGCGCCGAAAGTGATTTCGTTGCGCTTGTTCTGCTCGTAAGCGACGAACGTATTCACATTATGCTTGCCAAAACTGCGCAGGTAGCTCAACCGGATATTCTGCGTAATGTTGGTGATATTGACCTGGGTCTGATTAAGCGAAGCCGCTCCTGCTGAACCACCGGTAACTACGCGGCTATAGACATCATTTGCGCCGTCGTAGTTGTAAAGCGTGTACGGAATGGCAAAAGTCTTAGTAAAATTGAAAGACTTATCAGCCGAATAGAAACCGTCCACAGACAAACCTTCTACAAAAGGCATATTGTAACTAGCCCGCACAATTCCGTTGAAAACAGAAGTCGGGTTGCTGGTAGTACCGCCCATATCCGTTCCCAAAACCACTGGATTACTGTTTTCAACCCCGGTCGAATAATATCCGTTTGGATATCTCGCGATCACGGTCGGGTAGGCGCGGTAAATGGAGCGGAATGTGTTGCCTGCCGAAGAAACCGGGAACTGCCGGTTTTCCTGGCGACCTGATAATGAAAGGCTTACTTTGAAATCTTTGGTAACATTTGCGTCGATATTCGAGCGGAAATTGTACTGCTTGTACTTGGTAGCGCCGTTTTTATACAATGCATCCTGGTAGATCGTACCCAGCGAAACGTAGTATTTTACATTATCAGTACCACCATTAATACCCAGATTATGCTGGTTTTGCGGAGCGAAATTTTTCAAAGTCTCGCGCTGCCAATCCGTATTAGGATAATTTAAAGGATCAGAACCGTTTCTGAATTTCTCGATTTCCTCGGCTGTATAAAACTGGTTCATACCGCCCGCAGGGTTGTTATAGTAATCGATCTCGTTCAAAATCGTCGCATAAGTAGGCGAATCGGCCAATTTGGGCAGGCGGGTAGGGGATGAAAAACCCTGGTTGAAACTATATGAGATCACCGGCTTTCCAGTAGTACCTCTTTTAGTTGTTACCAGAATTACCCCGTTCGCAGCGCGGCTACCGTAAACTGCCGCAGAAGCGTCTTTCAGGATTGAAATGCTCTCAATATCGTTAGGATCAAGACGTTCCAATCCGCCAACCTGGCCAGGAATGCCGTCCACAACGATCAAAACGTCGTTATTACCCGTCGAAGCAAAGCCGCGGATCGTGTAGCTGGAACCATCATAACCCGGCTCACCGCCCCGGTTGTTGGCTACAAAACCGGAAAACCGGCCAGCCAGCGAGTTGGAAAGGTTAGGCTGCGGACTTTTTACAATATCAGCTCCTTTAACCTCTGAAACAGAACCGGTTAAAGTCGCTTTCTTTTGAGTACCATAACCAACAACCACGATCTCGTCGAGCGTTTTGTCATTGTTCAGCAGTTTCACATCGATCTGGCTTTTGTTTGCGATCGGAATTTCCTGCGCCACGTAACCAATGTACGTGTATACAAGTGTTCCGCTGGCGTCGGCCACGTCGAGCGAATATTTACCGTCAACATCGGTGGTGGTTCCCGTGGAAGTGCCTTTCAATATGACACTGGCACCCGGCAAACTCTCCCCGTTTTCGGCGGTAACGGTCCCTTTAACATTAAAAGACTGACCGAAACTCAAAGAGGAAAGCGTCACGAACAGGAATGCGAAAAATCCGTTTTTCCACACCGCTGCAACTTTCGAAATGCGCAGCTCGTGAAAAACGGACCTTTGATGAAAAGTTTTTTTCATACAGAAATGGTTGAAAATGATAATAATTGGGTCTTAAATCAAGCGGCCGACTTTTATAAATCGAACAATCAAAAGTAGGATTATTTGAATGCTTGGGACGGGGGACATTCTCACATTAAAAAGGGGGTAATTCAATAAAAAGGGCGAGATCCGGTAAGAATCGCGCCCTTTTATTATGGAATATTATTATGGTGTAAACTAATTGTCCAATTTGTTCTGAAAAATCCCTTTGTCTACCTGGAAATTCTCGTGGAACGGGCGGCGGAATTTTTTGACATATTCCGAAGGCTTCATTCCGAAAAGTTTATAAAAATTCTCCCTGAAATACTTGATATCATTGATCCCGACCTGGTACGCAACTTCCGAAATTGTGATGTCGGTGGTGATCAGGATCTGCGCCGCGCGACGGAGGCGTATGAAACGGATAAAGCTGTTGGTCGACTGCCCCGAGATGGATTTGATCCGGTTGTACAGCGTCGAGTGGCTCATCCCTATCTCGGCCGCCAGTACCTTGATTGTAAAGCCCGGGTCGGTCAGGTGGCTCTCCACAATTTGAATGCAGTTTTTAAGGAAATCCTTGTATTCGGAAGAAATTTTGAAATCGTTGGCCTGCAAAGTGATCTCGTTGTAAAAGTAACGTTGCAGATCGTTTCGATTTTTGAGGATAGCGGTCACGCGGGCAACCAGTAATTCCTGGTCGAACGGTTTGCTGATATAATCGTCCGCGCCGCCTTCAATGCCTTGCAGCCGCACCTGCTGGGACGTACTCGCCGTGAGCAATATCACCGGAATGTGGCTTACCGACAGGTCGGATTTGATCAGGCGGCACATTTCGATGCCGCTCATTCCGCTCATCATTACATCGCAAATGATAATATCGGGAATATGCTTCCGCGCAAGCACAATGCCTTCTTCTGCGTTATCTGCCTGCAAAAGTTTAAATTTATCCTTGAAAATCTGACCTATATATTGCCGGATATCTGCGTCGTCGTCCACGATCAGCATCGTTTTTTCACCCGAACTCAGTTCGTCGACCACGATTTGCTGCCGGGATTTCACAGCCGGCGCGGGAACCGTATAGTTGCCCGAGAGTTCTTCCAGGAATACCGAGCTTCCGGCGGCTACACCTTCGGGTTCAAATTCGGGTACCAGCAGCGGGTGATTTTTGGGTAGTTTAATATTAAAAACAGTCCCTTTATCCAGAACAGATTCGTAGGTCAGTTCACCGAAATGGCTCTCTATGAACGTTTTAGTCAGGAAAAGACCAATGCCGAATCCGCCTTTCGAAGCGGAGCGGCCGCTTTTGAACTGGTGGAATACCTTGAAGATCTGTTCACTAGCTTCCGGCGGAATACCCGGCCCCGAGTCTTTTACCAAAATCTGAACTTCATCCTCATTATCAGTCAGTTCCAAACTCACTTTTCCATTTTGAGGAGTAAATTTCAGTGCATTCGAAACCAGATTGAACAATGCGATTTCAAGCTTTTCCCGGTCGCAGTTCAGGAACAACTCTTCATTTTTACACAAAAACGCATACGTAATATGCTTTTCCTCAGCTTGGTGAATGAAACATTGAAATACTTCGAAGGCTAATTCGCGCAGATTGTAAGTAGCCAGTTTCAATTTATCCGCTTTCAAGTCCGCTTTTCTGAATAGCAGTAGCTGGTCTACCAGGCTCAGCAGCCGTTTTGCATTGCGGTATACAATTTCCAAATTCCCTTCGGACTGTCGCCCCTGATCTTTCAAAAGTGCCCGCACGGGGTTGATAATCAGCGTCAGAGGTGTTCTGAACTCGTGAGAAATATTGGTAAAGAATTGCAGCTTTTTCTCATTCAGCTCTTTTTCCTTTTGCGTTTCCATGTGCGCGAGTTGGATCTCATATTTCAGCTTGGCTTGGCGCAGTTTGTAAAGCTGGTAGGAGTAGATAAGTGCCACAACAGCGCCTATATACAGCAGATATGCCCACCACGTCTGGTACCAGGGTGGCAGAATGTGGATTTCAAGTTCAGCCGCATTCTCGAACCAGATCGCATCCTGATTCGCCGCTTTCACCTTAAAATGGTAAGTACCCGCCGGGAGATAACGGTAAGTCGCCGAACGCTCATTTTCGACGTAGTTCCAGCGTTCATCCAGACCTTCCAGTTTATAGGCAAAACTGTTGCGTTCGGGAAAGGAATAATTCAGGGAAGTATATTGGATTGAAAAAACAGATTGCTTGGGCTGCAAAACGATCTTATTCTGGTCGGCCAGACTGCGTGACAGGATCGTATTTCCGTCAATCTCAGCGCCAACTTCTACATTGGTATCAAACAGCTGCAAGCCCGTGATCATCACTTTGGGCCGGTAGGGGGAAGGTTTTATCAGTTTTGGGTAAAACAAACTCCAACCCTCCGTGCCGCCAAAACACATGATCCCGGTCTTGGGATCATATAAAGCGGAATTGGGATTGAACTGCCCCGCTTGCAAACCATTGCTCTGATCGTAGTTTTTTATCTTGTTATGAATGAGGTCAATACTCGAAATACCTTCATTCGTACTAAGCCATATCTTATCGGGAGTTTCAGCCAGGATCGCATTGATCACGTCGTTGGGTAAACCGTTTTTCTCATGATATCGCCGCGTTGTTTTCTTCACGGTATCGTACATCAGCAGGCCATTTCCCTCCGAGCCGATCCAGAGCCTTTGTTTCGCATCAAACAATAAGGAAAAAACAATGTGATTTGACAGGAAATCGGGCTTTTTCGGATCATTGAAAAAAGAAGTGAACTGGCCGGAAGCTACATCGAGATAATTTAGCCCGCCTCCGTAAGTACCGATCCACAGATTGCCTTTTTGATCTTCCGCAATCGCCCGCACATCATTTGAATTGATACTGCTGTTGGACGGAATGTAGTTCTTGAATTTTTCGGTTTTTCGGTCAAAACGTGCGAGCCCGCCTCCGTTAGTACCGATCCAGATGTTTCTTTTCGAATCCTCGAAAATCACACGCACATCATTTCGCCCCAGACTCTGCGGGTCATTGGACCGGTTTGAATAGTTCTGGAAAGAGTCAGTTTCGCGGTTATAAAGAAAAAGTCCCTTCGAATAGGAGCCGAACCAGAGGTTATTGTCCCGGTCGCCAAGCGCGGCGATAATCGCTCCGTCAGTAAGGCTGCCGGGCTTCCCGTCGACCGCATAATGTTTGATCAACTCACCTGTATTTTTGGTTTTATAAATGCCGTCACCGTCGCTCCCGAGCCAGAGATCACCATTTTCGTCCGCGCACATTCCGTAATATCGCAGGTAACTTTCGGCGCGGTAATCCCTGATCTTTTTCTCAAAATTCCTGAATTTCTCCGCAATGCTGCTGATCAGATAAATGCCTTCGCCGTAGGTGCCGAGCCAGGTATTCGCGTCCCTGTCGACATAAATAGCCTGAACCGATCGCTGCGTAATGCCCTCATTCTGCGCATTCGCTACCTTTTCAAATGTAAATTCCGCCGGGTTGCGACCTTTAAACTTTGCCAGGTCAATACTGTAAATACCGCCATCCTGCACGCCAACCAACAATTTCTGTTGCCGGTTTTCGCGAAGGGAAAGGTAAATCTCACTTTGCCGGAGATTGGGGATGCGCAGGTTGTAAAACTTACCGTCGCTGCGTGTGTAAACGATAAGTCCGCTCGCCGATGCGATCCAGACATTATGAAGATGATCTTCGAAAATCTGGTTGATACGCGTTTTGGGAATGCTGCTCAGGTCGATTCTGGCTTTTGTCAGCCTACGATTTCTACCCACCTGAAACACATCAACGCCCGATTCCCGCGAGCCGAGCCACAGCAAACCGTGCGAATCTTCGAAGGTATTTAATATAGAATTTGTCCGGAGATCGGGTAGGGTACTTTGATTGTAATAGGTAAATTGTGCCGTTTTTTTGTTGAAAAGAGCGATTCCTGCGCCATTAAGCGAGAGCCAGAGGTTTCCGTCGCGCGCCTGTGCAATATCACTGACGTCACTCGGCAAACCGTTTTTGGCCGGTCGGGGTGCGTGGCGGCGAAAAGCCTCTTTTTCGGCTAGATATTCATTGATACCATTGCGCGAGGTTGTCCAGATCCCGCCGTCGCGATCGCGGAAAACGGCTTTGATATAGTTGCCCGAAATGCTTTGAGGATCGTTCGGGTCGTGTTTGAATACTTTAAATGAAGTTCCGTCGAAGCGGTTGAGCCCGTCGCCGGTACCGAACCACATCAGACCGGTGGTATCCTGTACAATGCTGTTGACGATTCCGAAAGAAAGACCTTCTTTGAGCGAATAGCGAAGAATGCGGCCGGTTTCGGCTGCGCGAACGATATGGCAGGTCAGTAAGAGGAACAATATGCCCGCTCTCATCCATAATAGCCAAAATCCCCGCAAGCCAATCCTTTCGCACATATCTTCCAATTTTTTAATCACAACAAAAAAAATTGTGAATTAAAACAACAAAAGCCCAGATTTCTCTGAGCTTTTGCGGTCTGGACGGGACTCGAACCCGCGACCCCATGCGTGACAGGCATGTATTCTAACCAACTGAACTACCAAACCGTAATTTATTTTCCAGTGCTTTTCTGAAAAACGTGGTGCAAAACTAGTATTAATATTCTCCTTCGCAAGCATTTTTCATCCAAATTTCACTGCTTTTTTATAAGGTGCTGACATTCAAATGCTCCCGATGGAAGTCAGAATGCGTTTTTCGCTGTCTGTCCAGGTTATTGACCGGCACCCGGCATAAAATTTGTGAGCGGCAGCGATATTCAACAATTCAGCCGGCTATGACCAAGATAGGATACCACGCTTCACACGAACAATTTTCACCATCTGAATTACTGCGATTTGCAAAAATGGCCGAGGAAAGCGGTTTTCGGGCCGCCATGAGTTCCGACCATTTGAATCCATGGAGCCGCGAACAGGGACATTCCGGGCATTGCTGGTCGTGGCTGGGTGCGGCGCTTCAAGCTACGCACAGCATTCCATTCGGTTCGCTCAGTATTCCGGGCGGCTGGCGTTTTCATCCCGTTGTGGTGGCACACGCAGCGGCTACACTGGCACAGATGTCGCCCAACCGTTTTCAGTGGATCGCACTGGGAAGTGGCGAGGCGCTGAATGAAACGGTGGTATCGCCGGTTTGGCCTGATAAAAAAGAAAGAAATGAGCGGATTAAAGAGGCTGCTGATATTATCCGGGCATTGTGGCGCGGCGAAACGGTGACCAGCAAGGAAGGGTACCATTATACCGACGAGGCTAAAATATGGTCGCTGCCCGAAACGCCGCCGCAGATATTTGGTGCTGCGCTTACTACCCAAACCGCACACTGGATGGGCTCCTGGGCGGACGGATTGGTGACTGTTAACAAGTCCGTCGATGTATTGAAGCAGGTCATGCAGGCTTTCAACGAAGGCGGCGGGGCCGACAAACCTAAATATGTTCAGGTCCATATCAGCTGGGCGGACACGATGGATATTGCGCGGCAAAACGCTTTTGAACAATGGCGGGTTAATACACTAGCCCCTGAAAAATGCGCGAATTTCCGCAAGGTTGCCGATTTTGAAAATGCTACCAACGATATGAAGCCCTCGGATATGGACGAGCACCTGCTGATTTCCGAGAAAGCAGAAGTTTATATCGACTATTTACAGCGCCTTTCCGATCTCGGTTTCGATGGAATATTCGTACATAATGTGGGCCGCAACCAAGCAGAGTATATTGAGTTTTTTGGTAAAAATGTACTTCCCAAGTTAGCAGGAACCGCTATTGACCGGTAGGCAGAATGGCCGGTGACACCCATTTAACGTTACCGTTAAATAAGTCACCGGCTTTTATATAGCTGACTATAAATAAGATATGATCCAACGGGTTTAAATTAGACTACTGATCCATCCTTTTTTTGAATTTTTTTACTAGTACAGGTTTGAATGCTTGTTATCGGAAAGGATATTTTGAGAATTTTGCGCCAGTGTCACCCCTTCTTTAAAAAGCCCCATGAGTATACTCTACATCGATCATGAAGTTAATAATCTAAATTCCTTCAAGGCGGCATTCCGACGCGACGCGCAGATATTTCTTGCCGATTCAACCGTTGAGGGTTTTCGTATCCTGGAAGAAGAGGAAATTGATGTCATGTTTGCCGATCATCAAATGCCTGAAATGACGGGGCTCGAGTTTCTCCGGCTAGCCTCGGTCAAATACCCTTCCAGTGTGCGTGTGCTGATGACTGGCAATGCCTACACCGACGAAATTATGCTCGCAGCCAGTAAAGGGTACTTTCACAGATATATCAATAAGCCCTGGGACGAGCAGGAGCTGCGCCACCTCTTCATACAGCCTGTGCAATAATCGGCGTTTTTTACTCGCCGATAAAAAATTGCCAAAGCAACATTTGGCAAAAAAATATATTCATTACATTGTGAAGCCTTTCCTGTACAAAATTATCCTTCATCTTTACCCGGAAAGGCCGAACTTTATCAAATGAAACGAAGAGATTTCATGCAGATGTCCGGAATGGGAATCGGCGCTATGATGCTGCCCCAGATACCGGTTACAGGCAGCTCTATCAATGAACTGCAACTCCTTGAACCCTGGATCGACGCTGCTGCGAAGAAGAAACTGACCGAAGTGGCGCTCAATGCGGCGAAAAGTAAGGGAGCTTCCTATACTGACGTTCGGATTGGAAGGTACCTGCAACAATATCTGTTCACGCGTGAAAAGCAGGTGCAGAATATCGTCAATGCAGAATCGTACGGGATCGGGATCCGCGTGATTGCAAATGGTACCTGGGGGTTTTCGGCCACCAGCGACGTTACCCCTGATGGAATCGCCAAATGCGCCGAAACGGCCGTGGCGATTGCAAAAGCCAATTCTAAATTTCAGAAAGAACCCGTTGAACTTGCGCTTCAAAAAGGAGTAGGGGACAAAACGTGGAAAACGCCCATTGTCAAAAATGCCTTTGAAATTCCGAGCCGGGAGAAAATCGATCTGTTGATGAATGTGAATGGGAAAGCGATGGAAAATGGCGCCAGTTTCGTAACCTCCAATCTCTTTTTCGTCAACGAGCAAAAGTACTTCGCTTCCTCAGACGGTTCATTTATAGACCAGGATATTCACCGGATCTGGCCGACTTTCACGGTAACTGTGACAGATAAAGCCGCCGGGAAATTCAAAACCCGCGACGCGATCAGCTCGCCGATGGGAATGGGCTACGAATACCTCGACGGAATTGCGTCAGAAAAAATCGCCGGGCCAAATGGGTTGGTGGGCTATCGCAATTCGTACGATATGGTGGAAGATGCGATCGTCGCAGCGAAACAGGCAAAGGAAAAAATGACTGCTAAGTCAGTACAGGCTGGCAAATACGATCTCGTTTTAGACCCAAATCACCTCGGACTGACCATTCACGAATCGGTAGGTCACCCGACCGAGCTGGACCGTGTGCTGGGCTATGAAGCCAATTACGCCGGGACAAGCTTTGCAACGCTGGATAAATGGCAATCGAAAAATTTCGCTTACGGAAGCAAGCTGGTCAATATAGTAGCGGATAAAACGCAGGCGCACACGCTTGGCGCGGTCGGCTTCGACGATGAAGGTGTGCCTTGCAAAGAGTGGGATATTATCAAAGACGGTATCCTGGTGAATTACCAGGCGATCCGCGATCAGGCAAAAATAATAGGAGAAAAAGAGTCGCACGGATGCTGCTATGCGGATAACTGGTCTTCGGTACAGTTCCAGCGCATGCCGAATATCTCCCTGAAACCCGGCACTGAAAAGCGGAGTGTGATGGATATGATCAAAGGTGTGGAAAAGGGGATTTACATCATTGGCAGAGGTTCATATTCCATTGACCAGCAGCGTTATAACTTCCAGTTTGGAGGTCAGGTTTTTTACGAGATTAAAAATGGCGAACTCGCCGGAATGCTCGACGATGTCGCTTATCAATCCAATACCCAGGAATTCTGGAACTCCTGCACCCAGCTCTGCGACAAAGACGATTACCGCACCTTCGGCTCATTTTTCGACGGAAAAGGACAACCCGGCCAGGTAAGCGCAGTCTCCCACGGCAGCTCCACAACACGGTTTGACGGGGTGAATGTGATTAATACGGGGAGGAAGATATAGAGGGAGGAAGGAGGAAAGGGAGGAAGGAGGAAGGTACCCCCAACCCCCTGGGAGGGGGCTAACGGAAAATGCAAAAGCCCCCTCCCAGGGGGTTGGGGGTGAACCCAGCAAGTTGATTTTTTCTACAATCTGCCAACGCTATTAATTATGGCTATTTTATCAAGAGAAGAAGCAAAGAAAATTATAGATAAGGTCCTGGCGTTTTCGAAGGCTGACGAGGTCAGTGTCGGGCTGTCGGGTGATAGGACGGGGAATATAAGGTATGCTAGGAATTCGGTTTCTACGAGTGGGGAAACTTCGGATCTTTCACTTTCGGTGACTTCTGTTTACGGGAAAAAATCGGGCACGGCTACCATCAACGAGTTTGACGATGCGTCGCTGGAAAAAACGGTGCGTCGTGCCGAGGAGATAGCGAAACTGGCACCCGATAATCCTGAATATGTGCCGATGCTGGGCGCCCAGCAATATGCAGAAGGCAAAGCATTTGCGCAAAGCACAGCTGACATTAACCCGGAATACCGCGCCCAGGCCGCATTCAACAGCATTGATCCATGCGTGAAAAAGAACCTGACGGCGGCTGGCTACATGGAAGATAGCGCGGGTTTTTCAGCAATAGGAAATAATAAGGGCCTTTTTGGATACAACAAAAGTACGTCGGTAGACTTTTCAATCACTGTCCGAACAGCTGATGGAAAAGGGTCGGGTTACGTAACCCGCGATTTCAATGATGCTTCCAAACTAAATACCTCGGCGGCTACCGAGATCGCGATGCAGAAAGCGCTGGCCTCTGCCAATACCAAAGCATTGGAGCCGGGGAAATACACGGTAATCTTAGAGCCCACCGCCGCGGCTGACCTGCTGCTCAATATGATGCGCAGTATGGACGCGCGAAGTGCAGACGAGGGAAGAAGTTTTTTAGGTAAAAAAGGAGGCGGAACCCGGCTGGGCGAAAAGCTTTTCGACGAACGCATTACCATTTACTCTGACCCAATGAATGCCGAAATTCCTGGCGCACCTTACAGCTTCGACGGAAGGCCGCAGGAAAAGGTGGTTTGGATTGACAAAGGAGTTGTGAAAAATATGTCATATTCCCGTTTCTGGGCTGAGAAACAAGGTGTTAAAGCCACCCCGCCGGCAGGAGGTTTTATTTTCGAAGGTGGAAACGAATCGATTGCGGATTTGATAAAAGGAACAGAAAAAGGCATTCTGGTAACCCGGTTCTGGTATATCCGGGCTGTGGATCCGCAAACTTTGCTATATACCGGTCTCACCCGCGACGGGACATTTTATATCGAAAACGGGCAGATCAAATATCCGGTC
This sequence comes from Dyadobacter sp. CY343, assembly GCF_021390335.1. GTDB lineage: Bacteria > Bacteroidota > Bacteroidia > Cytophagales > Spirosomataceae > Dyadobacter. Next base: position 84,071 of record NZ_JAJUXK010000005.1, read on the forward strand.
AAAAACTTCCGCTTTAATGAAAGTCCGGTGATTATGCTGAACAATGTAGAGGCGATCGGAAAGCCGGTGCGCGCGAGTGGAAGCCTCGTACCTCCGCTGAAAATCAGGGACTTTACATTTACAAGCTTGTCCGACGCAGTGTAGAATTGCATTCATGAGTCACTATTAGCAAACAATACATACCTTGAAAAGACGAGATTTCATTCAAATGGCTGGGTTAGGGACCGGAGCGTTCATGTTACCCGGCCTGGCAATGGGCAGAAACGTATCCCCGGAAGCATTTCTGGAACCGGGCGCCGACGTGGCTGTCAAGAAAAGGCTGGCCGACGCGGCACTGAATGCGGCTAAATCGAAAGGCGCTTCTTATGCCGATGTCCGCATTGGCCGGTACCTCAATCAATATGTGGTGACGCGGGAAGATAAAGTCCAGAATATCGTCAATACGGAATCTTACGGGGTAGGTGTGCGCGTGATCGCTAATGGTTGCTGGGGTTTTGCGGCGGTAGTGGATGTGAACAACGAAGCGCAAATGGCAAAAGCGGCCGAAGATGCCGTCGCAATCGCGAAAGCCAATTCCAGACTGATGAAAGAACCCGTTCAGCTCGCTCCGCAGAAGGGTTTTGGTGAAGTAAGCTGGAAAGCGCCCATCAAGAAAAACGGTTTTGAGGTACCTATTAAAGAAAAGGTAGATCTGCTGCTGTCTGTGAACGACGCGGCGATGAAAAATGGCGCCAATTATGTGAATTCGGTGCTTTTTTTAGTAAACGAACAAAAATATTTTGCGTCTACGGACGGATCTTATATTGATCAGGACGTCCACAGGATCTGGCCGATATTCAATATCACAAGCATTGACCCGAAAAGTGGAAAATTTGAGACCAGGAATGCGCTAAGTTCCCCAATGGGAATGGGTTACGACTATCTGCAGTCCAACCCAGCCGACAAAGTAACTGGCATTACAACCCGTTATAATATGGGTTATGATATGCTGGAAGATGCCACCGCGGCGGCAAAACAGGCCAAGGAAAAACTGACGGCCAAGTCGGTTGAGGCGGGCAAATATGATTTGATTCTCGATCCCTCACATTTGTGGCTGACCATTCACGAATCGGTTGGTCACCCGCTGGAACTGGATCGCGTACTCGGCTACGAGGCCAATTTTGCAGGTACTTCCTTCGCGACGCTCGACAAATGGCAATCCAAAAACTTCCAATACGGCAGCAAGCAGGTTAACCTGATCGCCGACAAATTGCAGGTAGGTTCACTGGGTGCGGTAGGTTGGGATGATGAGGGTGTAAATACTAAGAAATGGGATCTGGTGAAGGATGGCGTGCTCGTCAATTATCAGGCTATCCGCGATCAGGCGCATATAATTGGTGAAAAAGAATCGCACGGCTGCTGCTATGCAGATAGCTGGAGTTCTGTCCAATTCCAAAGAATGCCGAACGTTTCGCTCGCAGCCGGAAAAGCGCCACTGTCGGTGGATGAAATGATTAAAGATGTCAAAAAAGGCATTTATATCATTGGTGACGGATCGTTTTCGATCGATCAGCAGCGTTATAATTTCCAGTTCGGCGGTCAGCTTTTTTACGAAATTAAGGATGGTAAAATCGTCGGGATGCTGAAAGATGTGGCTTATCAGTCCAATACGCAGGAATTCTGGAATTCCTGTGTGCAGGTTTGTGATGAAAAGGATTATCGTTTGGGAGGCTCTTTCTTTGATGGAAAAGGCCAGCCGTCGCAGTCCAGCGCGGTTTCGCACGGAAGTTCGACAGCGCGTTTCAATGGAGTCAATGTGATCAATACTGCCAGAAAAATATAACCGTTTCAGCCATGTCAATCATTTTATCGGAATCAGAAGCAAAGGCATTATTGCAAAAAGTGCTGAGTTACTCCAAAGCGGATGAATGCGAAGTGAATATTCTCGGGGAGGAAAGGGGCAACATTCGCTACGCAAGAAACGAAGTGTCCACCAGCGGCTCGCTGATCAACCAGAATTTATCCGTACAATCCGCATTTGGTAAGAAAGTTGGGGTTGCCACAATCGACGAATTCAGCGACGAATCCCTGCAAAAAGTAGTGAGAAGATCCGAAGAGCTCGCGCAGCTGGCTCCTGAAAATCCGGAATATATCAGTGTACTCGAACCGCAGACTTATCAGAAAAGTCAGGGGTATTTTGAATCAACCGCCGCGATCAATGCAAATTTCCGGGCCAGTGCGGTAGGTAACAGCCTCGATATCACCCGCTCTGAAAACCTGACGGCAGCCGGTTTCCTGGATAATCAGAAAGGTTATTCCGCGATGATGAATTCGAAAGGATTATTTGCCTATTACCCAAGTACCGGCGTCAATTTTTCACTCACTGTCAGAACACCTGACGGAACAGGCTCGGGTTATGTAGCAAGAGGTTATAGTGATGCAAAAAAGCTGGACACAACTGCTGCGACTAAAATTGCAGTACAAAAATCGAAAGGCTCGGTGGGCGCAAAGGCTTTGGAGCCAGGCAAATACACGGTAATCCTGGAACCGACGGCGGCTGCCGTTTTATTGGAGAATATCTTTTTCAATTTCGATGCGAGAAGTGCTGACGAAGGCAGGTCGTTTCTGAGCAAGCCCGGCGGCAAGACCAAACTGAACGAAAAGATCGTCGACGAAAGGGTTAATATCTATTCCGATCCATCGCATCCGGATTTGCCCGGTTCACCGTGGTCGGGCGAGGGGTTACCTATTAACAAGATGAACTGGATCGAGAAGGGAGTGGTCAAAAATATGGTCTATTCGCGCTATTGGGCGCAAAAGAACAATGTAAAGCCCGTTCCTTTTCCGAGCAATGTAATTATGGAAGGCGGCACGGCTACGATGGAGGAAATGATCAAATCGACGAAGCAAGGTATTCTGGTTACAAAGCTCTGGTATATTCGTGAAGTGGACCCGCAAACTTTACTGTTGACAGGACTTACCCGCGACGGTACCTTTTATATTGAAAACGGGGTGATCAAACATCCGGTCAAGAACTTCCGTTTTAATGAAAGTCCTGTGATCATGCTGAACAACCTGGAAACCCTGGGCAAAGCAGAACGGGTGGTGAGTACCGAATCCGAGCGGAACTACCTGATACCACCTATGAAGATCAGGGAATTTACATTTTCATCACTTTCGGACGCGGTTTAAGTATTGAAGCCTTTCTTTTTCACACGTATTCAATACACTTCGGGAAACTGGGATACCGACCAGCGAATGCCTTCCAACCTGTTGCATTCGCTGGTTGAATATACCACGATACCTATCGACGAAAAAGAAAAGATTGTACAACTCAATGGTAATGAAATATTTAAAAGTCCATTCTGTTACCTGAGCGGGCACAAACTGGTAGAGTTCTCGGCCCAGGAGCGCGACCATTTCCGGCGCTATGTGCAAAACGGCGGCTTCGTGTTCGTCGACGACTGCAACCACGATATTGACGGGCTTTTTGCTAAATCCTTTGAGCAGGAAATGGAGCGGACGTTCGGGCCGAAAGTTTTACAGAAAATTCCGAACAACCACCCTATTTACTCCGCCTTCTTCAAATTCGAAGACGGCCCCCCAACCACCTCATTCGAACTAAACGGCTGGGGCGACGACCTGGTACACGATTACCTCAAAGCAATCACCATCAACGGCCGAATCGGTGTACTGTACAGCAACAAAGATTACGGCTGCGAATGGGATTACGATTTCCGGAACAAACGTTTTCTGGCTGTTGATAATACGAGGTTTGGGGTGAATATTGTGGTTTATGCTTTGATGGGTTGAAAGGGAGGAAGGGAGGAAGGGAGGAAGGGAGGAAGGGAGGAAGGGAGGAAAGGGTTTTGTCTTTGCCGATTTTGTCATTCAATCATTCAATCATTCAGTCATTCATTCACTCATTCACTAATTCAAAATTCACTCATTCACTCATTCACTCATTCAAAATTAACTTGAACCTAAACATCGATCACTACAAATCGCTGGTAACAAAGCTGCCGCTGCTGAAAAGAGAAATCGCCAAGGTTATCGTCGGGCAGCGGGAGGCTATTGATGAGATATTGATTTCGCTGCTGGCTTCGGGGCATTGTCTGCTGGAAGGTGTGCCCGGGCTGGCGAAGACTTTGATGGTCAAAACCATGTCGGAGGCGCTCGATATGAGTTTTAAGCGGATTCAATTTACGCCGGACCTGATGCCCGGCGATATTGTTGGTACTGAGATTCTGGAAGAAGATCACGAAACCGGCAAGAAATTTTTCAAATTTAACCGCGGACCGATATTCGCCAATGTGGTACTGGCGGACGAAATAAACCGGACCCCGCCCAAAACCCAGGCTGCTTTACTGGAAGCGATGCAGGAAAAAAGCGTGACTTATGCCGGTGACAATTACCAGCTTCCCGACCCGTTTCTGATCATCGCCACCCAAAATCCGATCGAGCAAGCCGGCACTTATCCCTTACCCGAAGCCCAGCTTGACCGGTTTTTGTTGTATATCAAACTAAGTTATCCGAATGAGCAGGAAGAGCTGGATGTACTGAAAAGTACGACGGGTTCATTCAAAGCAAAAGTAGATCAGGTGCTGACTGACACCGATATCCGCGACCTGCAAAATCTCGTTCGGCAGGTGCATATCAGCGACGAGCTGATCGTGTGGATCAACAAACTGGTGCGCGCGACTAGACCGGAAAGTACGTCTTCGGAATTTGTGAAAGAATGGTGCGACTGGGGCGCCGGCCCGCGCGCAGGCCAGGCGCTGGTACTCTGCGCCAAAGCCAGGGCTGTCCTGAATGAGCGCTTTGCAGTAATTCCGGAGGATATTCAAACACTGGCATACCCCGTTTTCCGCCACCGAATCGCCATGAATTTCCGGGCGGAAGCCGAGAATATCAGTAGTGATCAGGTAGTGAGGGAGTTGTTGAAGGGAATACCCCCTGCCCCCTGAAAGGGGGAGCTAGCAATACCCCCTGCCCCCTGGAAGGGGGTTCTTATTCTAATATAACAACGTAAGAACCCCCTCTCAGGGGGCAGGGGGTAATTGGGAAGAGCAGCAACACTTTAGAACCCCCTCCCAGGGGGCATGGGGGTAAGAGCTCAACGAGACAGGGGGTAAGAGTTCAACGAGGCAGGGGGTAAAAAAAAAGAAACCAATGCAAAAACAACCGTCCTTACTGGCATCCAATTTAATAAAGCTCAAAAACCTGCAACTGACCGGGAGGCTGGTTAGTGAGGAGTTGATGCTGGGGGTGCACTCCAGTAAGCGGTCGGGTATTGGTATTGAGTTTGAGCAGTACCGGCATTATGAGCCGGGTGATGATCCGAAACGCATTGACTGGAAGCTGTTTGCGCGGACAGACAAGCATTTGGTGAGAGAATCTTCTACCGAAAGTGACCGGCAGATCCGGTTTGTGCTGGACCTTTCGGGGTCAATGAATTATAGTGAAAATGGCGTGAGCCGGCTGCAATATGCGCAGATACTACTGGCTTCGCTGGCTTATCTTGGCTATATTCAGAATGACCAGATGAGTTTGTACGCACTGAAAAATGGCTCGGTGGAAACGTTAAATGCAACTGGATCAGGCGCTTCCGGTCGGCAAGCTTTTCAAAAGATATTGGTTGGACTGGAAAAAACGGTTGCTTCTGGTGAATGGCGTTTGGACGAGGAGCGGGGTAGTAAATTTTTAGAGCTGCAATCGAAGAAGAAAGAGCAACTTATTTTTGTAAGCGACTTCTTACAGGTTGATAATGAATGGCTGCAAATGATCCGCTCGCTTGCGAATCCGCATCGCGAGATCGTTATTTTTCAGATACTGGGCACGCAGGAAGCTGATTTTTCCTTAGAAGGTTTCTATCGTTTCAAAGACCTGGAAACGGGTCAGGAAGTCGAATTGGACGCAGGTTCGGTGCGGGAAAAGTTCAGGGCTTCGCTGGGCGAATACCTTGAAAATCTCAAAAAAGAGTTGCAACTCCCGCAGGTCCAGTTGATCAACGTCAAACTGACAGACCCCATCGGAATGGTACTGAAAGCATTTTTAACCAAAAGAAAAGGCTGATGGAATTGCTGCAACCGTGGATGTTATGGGGCGCCGCCGGGATAGTACTGCCGTTTGCAATCCATTTTTGGTACCAAAAAAAGGGGAAGGTGCTGGAATGGGCCGCTTCGCGCTGGCTATTTGAAAAAACCTCCCTGAAACACCGCGGTGTCCGTTTGCATGAAATTTTGCTTCTGCTGGTTCGATGTGCATTGATACTGTTACTGACCTTGATCCTGAGCCAGCCGATATTCAATTTTCGGGAAAATAGCATGGCAGACAAGACCGTCCATATTGTCGAGCCGAATGCAGCTGTGGTCAATGAATATCGTTTTGAACTGGAAAATGCATTGAGAAAAGGTGAGAAAGTGGTTTGGGTAGACAAGCAAGCTGTGGAAATGGAGCGTATAGGCAACATACCAAAAGTGAATAATCCCGCCCAATACCTTCAAAACACGATAAATCATATTCCGGCAGCGGGTGTAAGCTTCAAGATCTATTTGGCTTCAAAACAAGGACTGTTAGATCAGCCCAAAATCTATGTGCCCGGCGCATTCGATTTGTATCCCGCATTTGATTCCACAGATCGAAGGCCGCTTCGATATTTACTGAATAGTGAGGGGGAAAAGTTGGCTGTTCATCCGCAAACAGGGATTTTAGAAGTTTTCGGGTCTGAGCCGGCGGGTTATCGGTTTGCTTCTGCACCTGCGCATTCAGGTCCCGTTTATGTTTTGGTGAAATTTAAAAATAGCCTGGAAAGGCAGACGGTAACCGCGGCTATTGAGGCGCTGGAAACGGTTTATAAAATTCCTTTTGATATTGATGAAAGTGAAAATGCAGATCGGAAATACGATTGGATACTGGCTGACCAGCTCCCGGCCACTATAAATCCGCAATCCATTTATTTGATCTCAGGCAAGCCAGAGCCGATCCAAAAGAGAAACAATGTGCATTATCTGCCCGATTCGATGCGGTTACCTGCCTCCGAACTGGTACAAAATGGGAGGTTGCCCGAGTGGCTGGGCGAAAAAATGGCGGCTCATTTCGGGTTGGTCGGAAACAGCGGAATGCTGAGTACACAGCAATTGCGAAGCATTTTCGTGGAAGCGAAGCCAGCCGCGGAACAGGCAGCCACTTCGCTCAGGCGCTGGCTGCTGCTATTATTGGTCTTGCTAACGATGCTCGAAAGGTGGCTTGCATTGCGGAAAACAACTTTGCCGACCTATGGATAAATTGCGAAAACTTGTATTGTCGGTAAGAAATCAGCTTTATACAGCTGCCGCGATCCGCTGCGTACTGCTCGCGGTTTCGGCGTATTTGCTTGTAGCTGCATTTGCTCCCGGCATTTATGCGGGCATTGCAGGTTTGGCGGCGATTTGTTTTGGTGTTTGGAAAACAGGTATCTATCAAAACAAAAAACAGGCTGCGATCAATTTGATCCACAGGTACACCGGAGATTCGGAATATAGTTTGCATTTGCTTGAAAAAGGGGAGCTTAATATAGCAGAGCAAATGCAGTTGGAAAGGATCAGTGTGCGGGAAGCTACGTTTCCATACTCCAAATTATATATTGAACTGAAACCTTACGCAGTGGCTTTACTCGCGGCGGCGGCAGTTTATTTTTTTATACCTCAAATAAGAAACGGAGGAAATGCCGGAAACACTCAGATTGTTGAAAGTAAAGAGATTTCGAAATCAAATCCTGAAAAAGTACCCGTACTCGCTTCTGCGCGTGTTTTTGTGCAGCCGCCAGCTTACACCCGCTTACCCGCCCGGGAGTCTGCGGAGCTCAATGTAAGCACAATTGCCGGCTCGCGCCTGACGTGGAATATTCGATTTAGTAATGCAGTGGGGATAACTATCAAGCTGGCGAATATGCGCGGTGAGGAAGTTGCATTTAAAAGGAAAGCAGGCGATTTTGAATATGCGGATAAGATAACCGGCTCCGGTTTGTACACGATCAAAGCTTATCTCGAAGACTCACTTTTCTACCAGTCGGAGTTCTATAAGCTGGAAGCGATACCTGACCTTGCGCCTAAAATAGCGCCTGCTTCCAAAGAACTTTACACGTATCATTTGCTGAAAGACAGCAAGTCAATCCGCGTTTCGGCGAAAATATCAGACGATTTTCAGGTTAGTCAGGCATATATCGTGGCTACGGTGGCGCGGGGTGCGGGTGAGAATGTGAAGTTTCGGGAGATCAAATATACACTTGCGCCTTCGCAGTTCAGGGAGGCAACTATTCAAAAAACGATCGATCTGAATGCGCTTAATTTTAGCCCGGGCGACGAATTGTATTACTATTGGGCAGCCGCAGATAACAGGGAGCCGGAAGCGAATTTTACCAAATCGGATACTTATTTCATTGTATATAAGGATACTGCGCAAATTGAGGAAGCCGAACTGGCGACGATGGCAGTCAACATTATGCCCGAATATTTCCGTAGTCAGCGGCAGATTATCATTGATACTGAAAAGTTGCTTGCTCGTCGGAAAAAGCTTTCAAAACAGGCATTTAACGCAGCTTCCAACGAAATCGGGTTTGATCAGAAACTGCTGCGGCTGCGGTACGGACAGTATCTCGGCGAAGAGTTTGAAACCAATATCGGCGGCGGCGCAGCGCCTGAAGAAGGTGGCGATATTGTCGATGCATTTACACACCATTCCGACGGTACCGGCGAAGGCGCGGAGCAGCGTGCGACAGAAGCAGTGGGAGAAAATCACGACCACGATCACGGGAAGGCACATTCTGATACCGAATCAAAAGATCCGCTGGCCGCATTGATGGAGCAATATACCCACTCGCACGACGACGCGGAAACCAATACTTTTTACGAAGCTTCTACGCGCAGTTTGCTGAAAATGGCTTTGGAACAAATGTGGCAATCGGAGCTGCATTTGCGAACTTATGAGCCGGAAAAGGCAATCCCATTCGAAAATAAGGCGCTGGAATACCTGAAATCGGCACAGCAGAAAGCGCGTACTTATGTGAAAAAAAGTGGCTACGATCCGCCGCCAATCAAGGAAAACGAAAAGCGGCTCACTGGTGAACTGAAAGAACTGGCCGCCGATTTTAACACCAAAAAACAATATGATCAGAAAACGACGGCGCAACTTGCCGCCGAACTGCTCGGTTTTCTGGAACATCCGGGAATAGGGAAAAAGCAGGCGCAAATGCAACTGGCTGGGAATGAATTGAGTAACAGGTTGGTAGATAGCGGGCCTTCGGGTAATGCAAGCCGATTTTGGCCCACGCTCGCTGCCTTGCAAAAACTGACAAGCGGGAAAGCACTCTCTCAAACCGAAAAACAACAGCTAAAAACCGAACTTTATAAATACGCCAATCGCACTATGCAGACCAGAAATGGCTACTCTGCCAGCAAAAAACTGGAAGATGCTTTCTGGAATAAAATGCGTTAGCGGACTAACCCGTTGTGAATGATCCAATTTGATTTTGACTGGTCGGATACGTTGAGCCTGGTTTTGCTGGTTGTTGTGATTGCGCTGCTGCCGCTGCAATTGTGGCTGTTATTCAGGAATAATGTGCGCTTGTCGGGTAGCAGGAATGTTCTGAAAGTTGCGTTGAATGTATTGCTCTGGTTTTCTCTGCTTGCATTTGTTTTGCAGCCCTATTTCAACCGGCCCGTGCAATCACTTACCGGGATTATCGCGGGAAAAGAGGTACCATACGAAGTGTCGCGGAGCTTGACCGATAGTTTGCCAAATACCGAATTGATCGCTCCCAAGTTGCTTAGAAACAAGGTTTTAGATACCCTCGTGCTTTTAGGACAGGAAATTCCGGAAGTTATATTCAGCGATTTGCAGCAGTCGGGCCGGCATCCTTTTGTGAAATGGATCCCTTATTTCAAACCGGACCAGCTTCGTCAGTTGAGTTGGAAAGGTGTTTTGAATAAAGGCGAAATGCAGGTGTTTAGGGGAAGTGTTGAGTCTTCTAAAAAGCAGGTTTTAAAGGTTTCTTTCGGAGCGAATGCGTTGGACAGTGTGGTTTTGAATCCGGGGATAAATGATTTCAAATTGAGTTTTCCTGCATTTGCCGAGGGGCGGACTGCGGTCGTACTTCATCTGGCCAACACAACAGTCGATACACTGCGCTTCTTTGCTCGGAAAGCAGATCCATTAACTGTTCGTTTTATACTGGATAGTCCTGATTTTGAGTCGCGTAACCTTGCTTCGTGGCTGGGTAAGAATGGTAATTCAGTAACCTACGATGCCAGGATTTCAAAAGATCTGACCGCTTCTGTCCGGATTAACAATGCGGCGGCTCCCGACCTTTTCATAACCAGTCCTGATAACGCGAAGAATGCTGCTATAAAAAAAGCTGTGGCAAACGGCGCGAGTGTTCTGTTTATGGGATTTCAGGATCCTTCAAGCGAAATGCAGTTGATCAATGCTGAATTGGGCACTCGTTTTCAGGTTCGTAGGGTTTCTAATGAATCTGCGATCAACATTTCGAATACGCTCAGCGCGCTTCCTTACAGTTTTGCCCTTTCGGGAAACCAGTTGCAGATTCCGGATTATCCTGTTGCAGTGGAGAAGCGGGGTGGAAAAGTGGCGGTAAGTCTGCTTAATGAGACTTTTCCAATGCAACTGGCAGGCGATAGTGTAGGTTATCAAAAAATTTGGCACAAAATACTTGCGTATCTGCGCCCACCTCAGGAAAGCAATGTGAATATCGTCGCACCGGTGATCGCCGGCGCCAAAAGCCACATTGAGATCAGTAACTCAAAAAGAAATAAACTGGTCAACTGGGGTAGTGACTCACTTTTCACAACGGGCTCGCCATTTAACGAAAAAACAAAAAATGGCATATTTATTCCTTCTACGGTCGGCTGGGTTGCTTTGGAGGATTCTTTAAATACAGAAGTCCTTGTCGAAAAATCGTCGGATTATGTCAAAACGGCGCAGGTCAGGGATTTTGTAGCTGCTTATGAAAGGCAACTTTCCGGGCTGGAACGGACAAAGGGAAAAATAAAGAGTATTCATACCAGACTTCCGGATTGGTTTTGGTTCACTTTGATACTCATTTGCTTCACTGCACTTTGGGTAGAAGCGAAATTCTCGTGATCAGTTTGCGTCCAGGTCGGCGAGGGTTACTTGCCTGGGATAGGGTACAAAATGAGAATTGGGCTCGTTGATCTTGTAACCGTCTTCCAGATATTGTCGCGATTTCTGAAAATAGACCTGGTACTGTTTGTCACCAGTCACTTTCAGAACCAGCCCCATGTAATAATTGGCCGTCGGGTGCTGCTCGTATTGCTGTAAACACTCGCTGAACCTGGCCTGCGCTTTGTCCAGTTCATTGCCCAGGTAATACGCGATTCCGGAGTAGAGCAGGGTATTGTAGTGAATGTCGTTTCTGCCTTCGCCTCTTCTTTGTGTAGCCATATCTTTTTGAAAATATACCTCAGCCTTTTCAAAGTCACCTGACTGCAAATAGGCCATCGCGATGAAAAATGAAAATGTGTGATCCATCGTAAATGCGTGCGGCATCATTTGCTCGGCGACTTCAAAATCAGCGATTGCTTTGTCGTAGTTTTTTGCCAAAATACAATGCAAATAGCCCCGATAAGGCAGCCAGCGATTGGGTTCAAGTTCGACGGCTTTATCAATATTCTCGAAAAGCTTTTCAAAATTTTTGGTAGCAATAAATGAAAACGCTTTTTCCTGGTAAGCCTCCGAGATATTCGGACAAATTGAAATCAGTGAATCGAAAATCTGCACCCTGCTAGGATGCTCAATGGGGTAATTTTCAGCTTTCTCAGAGTAAACACCAAATAAACTATCGCGGACAGCTTGTGACCCGCAGTCCGGATGATTCTGGGCGGAAGCACCAGTAGCGCAAATAAGTAGCGCAAACGTCAGTGTTTTTATGATTCTCACGCGATATCGGGATATGTAGATGTTACTTTCTTAGCATTCGAGCGTCTTATCAGTACCAAGCACATGTCGTTGTTTGGTAACCAAACATTTTTTACTTTCGACTATCAATTATGCACCTTTTTAATTTAAAAATGTATCTGGCTGCATTAAAGCAGCTGCTCAGGGATCAATCCGGAGAAATGACCGAAATGCAACGGTTAGAGATTTGGAGCAAGATCGAAACATTGCAGGATGTCATTGAAATATTGGAAAAAATGGAAGCAAAATAACATTTAAACGAACAAAAGATGGAAGGCAAACCAGAATTGACAAAGGAAATCGAGCGGTTGCTTGCCGGGGCGGACAATGCCATTAAGGAAGCGACAAGTTATCTGATTAGTCAGGGCGAAGTTGTGGACCTCGCTGAGTGGGTGACAATCAAGGAATACTGCAATAGGTTCGGTGTAAAAAATGTTGAGACAGTTGTGAACTGGATCAATCGCGGGATTATCCCCGCTGAAAATGTACGTACCATTGAAGAGTTTAACCATACCCGGTTGATTCGCGCAATTCCTTATAAAGTCAAAGTTTCGCAATAACTATAACACAGTATTTCCTGCATTATAATAGCACTTTCTCAAAGATATCCTGTCCATAAATGGACGCTTTCTATTCGTGACCGAATGGGCCGGAAAAAAATATTCAGTCTTGCTGTAACGAATCCGGTGCCCAGTCGTCTTTGTCATTGAAATGGATTTACAAACCTTCAACCAACGCATTTTGCCCGTTCAGGGGCGCCTGTTCCGACTGGCGCAAATGTTTCTTCGTAACCGCGAAGAGGCAGAGGACGCGATCCAGGATGTGTTGCTCAGGTTGTGGACCAACAGGCAGCAGCTCGAAACTTACCAAAGCATCGATGCGCTGGCAGTGCAGATGACCAAAAACCTTTGTCTGGACAGGCTAAAATCGCATCGAAACCAGAAAACGGAAGGCGGCTCCGACATTTCGGAAGTGCATGCGAAGGAACAGTCGCCTTATGCGCAGCTCGAAAGCAGCGACAGTTCACGGCTTCTCCACCAACTGATCGGCGGGCTGCCGGAGCAGTACAAGCTGGTTTTGCATTTGCGCGATGTAGAGGAATATTCTTTCGAAGAGATTGAAGAAGTGACGGGTTTGACGAATGCCAACATTCGTGTGATCCTTTCAAGAGCGAGGCAGAAACTGAGGGAGAGCTATCTTAAAGCGAGTAATTATGAAAATGAGCATTGAAAAACTGCTGGAAAAATATTACGAAGGAGAAACCAGCGTGGAGGAAGAAAGAGAATTGAAAAGGTTTTTTCGGGAGGAAAGTGTACCGAAAGATCTCGAAAGTCACGCGGCGCAATTCGGCTATTTCGCGGCGGCACGTGAAGAATACCCGTCGCTTACTTTCACAGGTGCGCTGGCTGCCCGGTTGGACCCGCCGCAGCAGGGGCCGGTGCGGAGGTTTACAAGCTGGATCGTGCAGATAGCGGCTGGATTAGCTTTGTTGCTGGTCGGTTTTGCGGGTGGGTATGTATTGCAAAAAGGCTCCGACAGAAGCGGTGATCGCATTGCAGGATCAGCCGACGAAGTACCGCGGCACGCAATAAAAAATGCGCTGGCGTTTGAAAAAATGGCTTCTACCTCAGCCAGCGAGCGGATTCAGGCGGTGAATCAAAGTTATGAACTCACAAATGTGGACACGGAAACCACCCAGCTTTTAATCAATACCCTCAATTTTGACCCGAATATAAATGTCAGGCTCGCAGCCTGCCAGGCACTGGTGCATTTCGAAAATGAGCCGCAAGTGAACGAGGCGTTGATCCACTCGTTATCCATTCAGACTGATCCTAATATCCAGATCTTGCTGATCGAGGCGCTGGTTGCTATCCGGGAAAAGCGCGCCAGCGAGCAGTTTCAGCAACTTGCCCGGAATGGGAAGAATATGGAGGTGGTGCGCCTCAGGGCGGAGCAGGGAATAGGGGAGCTCAGTAATACGCACGTCCAGAGCTTGTAAGAGTTAGTTTCCATTCGATTTAAGTAAAAATAATTTTATCAAAAACCATGAAAAAAGCACTGTTAGTAAGTGTGGGTGTATTGCTGTGCCTTACCGGCGCAAGCGCGCAGACCCACGAATTTAAGGCCAAACTAGCCAACTCAAAGGATAAAAGAGTGGTGATAGAAATGGCGGCTGCCGACGTGAAGATCGAAGGGAGCAATACGGACGAGATCGTGATCCAGGCCTCAGCGGGTTACGAAGCGCCGCCTGAGCGGGCGAAAGGGCTGAAACCGCTGTATCACACCAGTGTGGACAACACAGGAATTGGGCTGGCGGTTACCAATGAAAACAACGGCCTTAAGATCGAAAAGGTGGCGCGCAAGGAAGCCAAATATACGATCCGCGTACCAAAGCAGGTCGCTGTGTTATTTCAGGAAACGAGCTGGCAGGGTACTTCCAGCCTGGTTATCAACAATATGGACGGCGACCTGGAAATCCGTACGAACGGGGCGAATATCAATTTGAACAAAGTGACGGGACCGGTGGTGGCAAACAGTACAAACGGAAATATCAATGTGGTATTCTCTAGCCTGAGCCAGGCTAAGCCAACCGCCATTTCGTGTATCAGCGGTGAGATTGATGTGTCGCTGCCAGCTGCTACGAAGTCGAACATGAAGCTGAGGTCGATCAACGGCGAAATGTACACGGACTTTGAGTTAGGTGTGAAAAATTCGAAAGACGGGCTTTCCCGACTGGGCGGCGCGAGCAACATTGAGGGTAGTACCAATGGAGGAGGGGTTGAATTGCAGCTCAACTCGATCAGCAGCAATATCTATATCCGTAAACAGAAATAAAACCGCCATGAACATGAAAGATCTTTTCAGAATAATCTGCATTTGCCTGTGCACTACCACATTGTTTGCCCAGAAAAAAATTGACAAGACTTTGCCTTACAAAAGCGGACAGATCGTAAATCTCGAACTGAAATTCGCTGACAGCATCAAGGTGCGTTACTGGGATAAAGACGAGGCGCTCGTAAAAATGGATATTACCATCAACGGTGGCCGGCTTAATGACGCGCTGGTGATCAGGGAAAGTCAAACTTCCGACGAGGTGAAACTGAGTACCGATCTTGATGAGAAAATACTCGACGGAAGCTTGGAATCAGACTGTCCGGAAACGAAACAGGGTCGCTGGACCAATAAAGAAGGCAAGTCACGTTATTTATGTAAAACCATTCACTACCAGGTATTTCTGCCAAAGAATGCGCAACTCAAACTGGAAACGATCGACGGCAATATTGATATTGAAGGTGCGAGTTCGCCGGTTTCTGCTAAAACCATCAGCGGTTACGTGGATATGAACTGGCCGGGTACCAAAGGCGCGAATATCGCCATGAAAACGATTACCGGTGAGGTATATTCAGATTTAAATATTGATTTTAAGAACAAAAAAGAAAAGAATCCGATTGTAGGCTACCTGCTCGAAGGTACCATTCAAGGCGGCGGGCCGGACGTGCGACTTGAATCGATCAGTAATAACGTGTATTTGCGTCAGAAGAAGTAACCATACTATTAGCCAGAAATTTGCGGTACATCCGGGCTTTGCTCTGGAAGTACCGCTTTTTGTTGATATGGGGTGTACAAACCGCCCCATGAACCGCCGGCTTAACCCATGATTTTGCCGGGCTCACCACAAAAAGCAAAACTGAATAAAACGAATAAATTATAATTGCAGCTGGTTGGATCACTGAAATGCCAACTTCCGCATTGGAAAAATTCTTTTTGTCAGTAAACCCCATAATAATTCAGCATGAAAACACAGAGTAAGTATCTGGAAGAAATTAAGAGGCTCCTCGCGGACTATCTGTTAGAGATTGAGAAATCGGATCTGAAACCTTTGTCGGCTCAGGTGTATCAGGTTCAATCCAAAAATTTCGTTAGGTGGATCAATGGAGAATTTACGCCGGGCGAAGTGAAAAAAGCCAAAAAAATGCAGCGGGAAAATCCTGACAAAACAGTTTAATAGCATTTCCCTGTCTGCCAAGCCTCTCTCCGAAAAATTAATACCGCGCTCAACCTGGCGCAACACTATCCGCTCTCGTTCCTCATTTTTATATCTGTGATTCAACGCTATATAACAAAACACCTTCGCGGTAGCTACCGGAAGGTGTAAGATATACTCAACGTTTATAACAAATTTCGATTCGGCCCCGGATCAGAATGTAGTCGTTCGAATCACGATTTTAGTTCAGACCAACAATTAGTCACAATTATACGACACCCCATCATTTTTCGGTGTCGATCACCGTTTTTTATCTTGTAGTAATTTCTCTACAATTCATGTTTCGTTTTTTATATTTTTGAAACTTTTGTTTCTTGACACCGGCGGGCTTGTTAATAATCAGCGTGTGTCGGGCAAGTAGATTTAGCTGACAAAGCGTATTGATATGAATTTAAAATGACATAATATCGAGTTATTTAGTCAGCCTATTTCTGTACCTTATGGAATCTCCTCCGTATAGGCATAAGGGTACAAAAGTGCGATCACATAAAACCCCGCGCATGAGTTTAGCATTTTTAGAATGGCCGGTCCGAAAGCAACTGGCGACTGAAACAAACACACTAAACCGTCTTCGTATAAAAGTTCTGGCCTATATTCTTCATCTGAGAATACTCTCGATGGCGATATTACTGGTATTTTATCTCTCCGGCGACTACTCGCAGCAAACTATCAGGGTAGGTGCCCTTTTTATTATATCCATTCTATTTTACGTCGCGCTCTCCATGGGGCTGCACTGGAAAATGGCGATCCACACTGCCATTTCGATATTCATGGGGATCTTATGGAGCAATTTGCTTTTGCTCGATAATTCCATCAATCTGGTCACGCTGCAGTATGCTGTGATACTGATTGTTTGCGCTTTCTACGGACTGGGAAACAAATGGGGGGTAGCGTATTCTCTTTTAGTGTTATCCGCATTTATCATCTTTTCGCTTGCTGGTTACCCGATCGGTTCAAATATTCCGCTGGGCCCGGCCGGGTCGAACAAGATCGCGGTCGGCTTATTGCTTATTAACGATCTTATATTCCTCATACTCATCCATTACTATTTCTTCAGTTCATTCAACGAAACGATCCGGACACTTGACGCGCGAACGGTGGAACTGACGACGAACCTCAGGTTGCAGGAGGAATTGCAGCAGAAGCAGAAAGAGGAACTGGTTCATCAGATGCATTTACTGGCCAGTATTTCACATGATATCAAAAGCCCGCTGCGTTTCTTAATGATCACAACCGGGCGGCTGGCCACGAGTCATCCCGATCTGCCGACGGTCCGGGCGATCAGCCAGTCGAGTTACAGGCTGTATAATTTCATGAAAAATCTCCTTGAATACACCGAGTTCCGGTACAAGAATAATGGGATCACTTTCTCATATATGGATCTGAATGAACTGGTTGCGCAGAAATTCGAGATCTTTTCCGCGCAGGCTGTCAACCAGTCCAATACGCTGGTCAACGAAGTGAGTCCGGGTGTGATCGTGAAAAGTAACTTACAGCTTGTCGGGATTATCTTGCATAACCTGATCGACAATGCAAATAAGGTTACGTCGCACGGGAATATTATTGTAAAAGTCGAAGATCATCGCAATGAGCTGCACCTGATCGTATGTGACGACGGGCAGGGAATGAGCCCGGAGATCAGAAACTGGATCAACAGTCAGGCGAAGGTTCCGGGGCCTGACGATAATCCGCAAAGCTTCGGAATGGGGCTGCTGATCGTCAAGGAAATCAGCACACTGATCAGGGTCAAACTACTGGCGGTCCCATTTGAACCCAGGGGCACAGCGATACATATCATTTTTTCCAAAAATAATCCAGGTAGCTAATTTTCTACAAACAGAATTCGTAGCATTCCATTAACTTTAAAACTGAGTTAATATGAAAGATAGTTTTGATGAAAACAGTTTTACTAGTTGAGGATCATTCAATCGTCAGAATGGGAGTGCGGTTGCTGATCGAGGATTTTATTTCGAATGTGACGATTGTAGAGGCCGCTACTTTCAATGAAACGCTAAAACAATTGCAGACCCGGTTTTTTGATCTGGTGATATTGGATATAAAAATTCCGGGAGGCGAAGGGTTCGATATGATCGGCAAGATCAAGGATATTCAATCGCGCGTCAAAGTATTAGTGTTTTCATCTCAGGATGAAGAATTGTACGCCTTGCATTATTTTAAGGCCGGAGCAAACGGCTATTTGCCGAAGGATGCTTCCAACGAAGAATTAGAAAAGGCGATCACATCTGTTCTCGGAGGCGGAACGTATATCAGCAACGTGATCCAGCATCAGCTTGTCAGTAACAGCTTGCTGGAGAAAGACAGTAAGCAAAGCCCGGTCGAAACTTTATCCAACAGGGAGCTCGAAATCATGGATATGCTGCTGATCGGCAAGTGGACCAAAGACATTGCGACCGAGCTTAATATCAAGGAAAGCACAGTAAGTACCTATAAAGCAAGAATCTTCGACAAGCTCGAAGTCACTAACATTCTCGAATTATTCAAAAAGGTAGAAATATATAAAAAGCAGCTATTACCGAGATGAGAACCTTGATAACCCACTCTAACGCAAAGGATTTTTCTATCGTCGGCGCGGTAATCTTCACCGTCATTGCCGGATCGATTCTATGGACTTCTATCATTTATAGTATCCATTACATTGTCAGCAGATAAGTCACGCAGTTTCCGGCGCTTCGGTCCGGGATGGACCGGTGTTGTTAAAGAAAGTTAAAGAACACCTGTTTGCGCCGCCGGTTAACTTTTTTTAAGATTCCCGCCGCAAGCTTCCCCGAAGCCATTGAATAGTTTTGGATCTCGTCTGACCTTGATTCAAAACTGTTCATTATGACATCTTTCCGCAAACTCAACCTGGTAACCAGTTGGAGCGTGTTCTTGCTCGCACTGATCACCTATGTAATGACGATGGAGCGCACAGCCAGCTTCTGGGACTGTGGCGAATTCATAGCCTGTGCATTTAAATTGCAGGTCCCGCACCCGCCGGGCGCGCCTTTTTTTCTTTTGGTTAGCCGCATTTTCTCCCTGCTTGCATTCGGGGATCTTACCAAAGTTGCCTATTGGGTCAATATGGTCGCGGTATTGAGCAGCGCATTCACTGTTTTCTTTTTGTTTAAAACCATTGTTTTGCTGACTGTAAAACTGGTTGGCAAGAAAGAACAGGAGCTGGGGACTTTCGAAACGGTTCTTGTACTGGGATCAGGAGTAACAGGCGCGCTGGCCTACGCCTGGTCCGACTCTTTCTGGTTTTCGGCGGTTGAGGCGGAAGTGTACGGAATGTCCTCTTTCTTTACCGCAATCGTGATCTGGGCCGTATTTCAGTGGGAACGGACAGAAGATCCCGCTACCGAAAACCGGTGGATGATCTTTACCGCCTACCTCGTCGGGTTATCTATCGGCGTGCATTTGCTCAACCTCGTTACTATCCCGGCGCTCGCACTTGTTTATTATTTCAAAAAATATCCCAAACCTGGTATACTCGGCGGTACAATTGCCTTTCTGACAGGACTTTTGATATTGGCTATTATCAATGCGGGCATCATCCCGGGGCTGCCGGAGCTGGCGGGTAAGGTTGAGATTTTCTTTGTCAATACGCTTGGTACGCCTTATAATGTGGGTATCGCATTTTTTGTAATCCTATTTATCGGCTCGCTGGCGTGGGGGATAAGGTATTCGCAAAAACGGGAGAAGGTATTGCTTAATACTGCGCTCCTGTCCCTCGCCTTTGTGCTGGTTGGATATTCTTCCTATATGCTGGTGCTGGTGCGGTCGGGGTACAATCCGCCTATTAATGAAAATGATCCCAGTAACGTACTACGTTTTGTCTCCTATCTGAAAAGGGAACAGTATGAAAGCAGGCCGCTTCTGTACGGCCCTTCGTTTGTTTCCAATGCGATCAACCAGAAAAGGGGAGAGCCGGTTTACACAAAAAAGGACGGTAAATACGTGGTGACCGACTACCGCCCGATCTATGAATACGAGCCAGGAAGTAAAATGATACTACCCAGAATGTACAGTTCCCTGCCTGGCCACCCCGAACTCTACAAGCAAATGACGGGACTTGCAGAAGGCGAAAAACCAACGCTGCGGCACAATATCTCCTATTTGTTCTCCCACCAGCTCGGACACATGTACTGGCGTTATTTTCTCTGGAATTTTGTGGGCCGCGAAAGTGACCACGAAGGAGCAGGCACTTTGCTGCCCTGGAATGCATCGTCGTATCCGCAGTCGATCCTGAGCAACAGGGGACACAACAACTTTCTGATGCTGCCTTTTTTATTGGGGATTTCGGGGCTACTATATATGTACTACCGCAGCCGCAAGGATCTGCTCGTGCTGGGTTTTTTGTTTGCGCTCACTGGTGTCGCGCTTGTTATTTACCTCAATTCGCCGCCCACCGAGCCGCGCGAAAGGGACTATATATATGTAGGGTCATTTTATATTTTCTGTATGTGGATCGGCGTGGGGGTTCTGGCCATCGCTGGCTTGCTGGCGCAACTGATCAAAAACAATGTGGCGCGGGCAGGAATTGCCGTGGCAGCAAGCCTTTCAGTCCCGTTGATCCTGGTTGGCAAAGGCTGGGATAATCACGACCGGAGCAACCGCTACCATTCCGTCGATTTCGCCCGGAACCTGCTCAACTCCTGCGCCCCGAATGCGATCCTTTTTACCGGCGGAGATAACGACACTTTCCCGCTTTGGTACGTGCAGGAAGTGGAGGGTTTCAGAACCGATGTGCGTGTTTGTGTGCAGACATTCCTGAGCAGCGACTGGTATATCAGTCAGTTGAAGCGAAAAATAAACAAATCCGATGCATTGCCGCTTTCGCTGGATAGTAATGCGTATGCGAAGGGTAAAAATGAGTATATCCCGTTTTACGAAATACCGTCAGTCAAAAATGGTATTAACCTGAAAGAATATCTGGAACTGGTGCAGCAGGATAACAAGGCGATCCAGGTGCCGCTCACCAGTGGGGATGTTACTTCCATTCTGCCTTCATCCAATCTGTTTTTGCCCGTAAATGTGGCCGAGGTTAAGGCGATGAACATTATTAAGGAGGAGCTGAACCCCTTATTGAGCGAATCAATGAGCTGGAAGATCGGAAAGAGGGATTTGCAGAAGGGCGATCTCGTGATACTGGATATCATCGCAAGCAACAATTGGAAAAGGCCCGTGTATTTCTCCTCGACGATGGGATCTTCACAGAATCTGGGTTTACAGGAGCACTTACAAATGGAAGGTTACGCTTTCCGCCTGCTGCCCGTGCGTGTGCCTGGCGCGGACGATGGCTACGTGAATTCAGATATTATGTTTGAAAATCTAATGAAAAAAACCTTCTGGCGGGAAATGAATAATCCCGAAGTGTATTACGATGATACCTACCGCGGCTCGCCCGTGGTCACGGCCCGCCTATCCTTTTTGCGCCTTGCCCAGCAGCTGATCGCCGAAAAGCGTGTGGATAAAGCCCGACAGGTGATCGACAAGGCGATGGCCGTAATGCCCGACGATACCATTCCGTTTGATCAGGTATCGGTCGGTTTTGTAGGTGCATTGTTTGATGTGGGAGAGAATAAGAAAGCGCTCGATTCCGCGCGGATTATGGCAGTGAGATCGGACGATAATCTTACCTGGGTTAAGAAAAAGGATGGTCAGCGTGATCGTGATGTGAATGTAGACCTGTTCATTCTGCAAACGATCGTTCAGGAATGCAAGCGCGCGAAGCAGGAGCCGGAAGCCGCACAATATGAGGCGATGTTTAAAAAACATTTGCTTGCATTCAATATGTATAGTCAGGAATAATGATCCGGCAAGGTTTTGTAGGGAAGCTGGCAGAGCGGGACGGATGTTCCGCATTTGCCAGCTTTTTTATGGAAAAACATACAGAATTACCCGAAAACGGTGCACAGGTCAGGTTCAGGCGCGGTGACGAAGAAGAATGGCGTGAAGGCGAATTTGATCAGGAAAATCAGTTGTTTATCGAAATATACAGTCCTGAAATTGTGACGCATAACAGCGCCGATATTGCTGAGTGGGTGCACCTGGACATTGGCTGAATCGCGCTTTGCATCGAAAAAATGCATTTAATGGCACTGCTTTTTTAGAACCACTGAAAAAACGATAGCAAAATGATCGAAGACCTTTGGTATAAAAATGCAGTAATATATAGTCTGGACCTCGAAACCTTCATGGACGGTAACAACGACGGCACCGGAGATTTTGAGGGGCTTTGCCGGCGATTGGATTACTTACACGCGCTCGGGCTGGACACGATCTGGCTCGCGCCATTTCAACCCACTCCCAACCGCGACAACGGGTACGATATCAGTGACTTCTACGGCGTCGACCCGCGGCACGGATCCAGCGGTGATTTTGTGGAGTTCATTCACAAAGCCCGCAAACTGGGAATCAAGGTGATTATTGACCTGGTTGTCAACCACACTTCTGATCAGCACCGTTGGTTTCAGGAAGCGCGTTCTTCCAAAGATAATTCGAAAAGGCACTGGTATATCTGGTCGGACAAGCGGCCGAAAGACTGGAATAAAGGAATGGTTTTTCCAGGCGTCCAAAAGGCGACCTGGACGATCGACAAGAAAACGAAATCCTATTACTTTCACAGATTCTACGAATTTCAGCCCGATCTCAACACTGATAATCCGGAAGTCAGAGAGGAAATCGCCCGGATCATGGGCTATTGGCTCGAACTCGGGATTGCCGGTTTCCGGGTAGATGCGGTACCATTTATCCTCGAATCGCCCGCGCCCGGCGTCGAAAAACCGCCAATGCATTTCGAGTATCTGAAAGACATGCGCAAGTTTTTGCAATGGAGAAGAGGCGATGCGGTTTTGCTCGGCGAAGCGAATGTATTACCCGAAGAAAGTAAAGAGTATTTTGGCAAGGAGGGCGACGGTATTCACCTGATGTTCAATTTTTTTGTCAATCAATATATCTTTTACGCCCTCGCAACCAATGATACCCGGCCCCTGATCAAAGCTTTGGAGCAAACCAAGGATATTCCAAAAAACAGCCAGTGGGCTCATTTTCTGCGAAATCACGACGAACTTGATCTGGGGCGGCTCACAGAAGAAGAGCGCGAGAAAGTTTTTGAAAGGTTTGGGCCTGAGGAAGATATGCAATTGTACCACCGTGGGATCAGGCGGCGACTTTCACCGATGCTTGGGAACAGGCAGCAGACCGAACTCGCTTACAGCCTGATGTTCTCATTGCCGGGCACTCCCGTGATCCGATATGGAGACGAAATAGGCATGGGCGAAGATCTTACACTTCCTGAAAGAGAGGCTGTACGGACGCCGATGCAATGGACAGGAGACGAGAATGGGGGCTTCTCGAAATCAAAAGAAATTATAAACCCCGTTATCTCAGAAGGTTACTATGCCTACGAACATACGAATGTCGAAAACCAGCGGCGCGATCCGGGCTCGCTGCTAAACTGGATGACGACTTTCATCCGTCTTAGAAAAGAGTGTCCTGAGATCGGATATGGCGAATGGGAGATCCTGGATACCGGCTTTACCGAAATATTGGGTATGAAATATACCTGGCGGAACAAGATCCTGCTGATCTGGCATAATTTCAAGGAAACGTCGCTGGAACTGGTCGTGCCTGAAAAGCAGGCGGGGGCTGCAAGGCTTATCGATCTCAACAACAATATTGAAAGTAAACTCGACGAGCGAGGCAGGCACACGATCACTTTGGAAGCGTATGGGTATCGCTGGTTCAAAGGCTATACCGAATAATAAGTTTGTGGGAAAAATGCCCCGTCGGTTCGTGGATTTTCTGGTCATTGTTATTGTCAAAATGGAGGTAGGTTCGTAATTTCTGCTCCATACGGGTGCGTCTTAACCGGCGCACCTTCACCTTCTGCAATACATATGAATACCACCGACGTGTTACCTCTGGTTTCCGACGCTACCTTGGATTTCTATGAGAAAAAGGCACAAAAGCTGCTTGAAGCCTGCCGGTCGATAGAAGAAGAGTCGGTTCAACACGTACTCAAATACCATCCCGATCCCGGAAAAATAGCGGAACTGAACAATCCTGCGACTAACTTCTCGATTGCCGACGCAAAAATCATCCTGGCCCGGGAATACGGATTTGAGGATTTTGAACTGTTGGCGCGGCATATAGTAGGATTGGCGGATGAAAATTCAGCGGTATACAGATTTGAAAAGGCGGCCGACGCGATCGTTTCGGGCGATCCCGCGGCATTGACCCGAATAATAGCAGCAGATCCTGACATCGTAAAAGCACGCTCATCGCGCAGCCACTCGGCTACCTTACTGCATTATATCGCCGCAAATGGCGTCGAAGCTTTTCGGCAGCATACACCGGAGAATGCACCCGAGCTGGCAGATATCCTGCTCCGATCGGGAAGTGAACCCGATGCAATTGCCTCTGTTTATGGACAGAAATGGTGTACTACCCTGGACCTGCTCGTGTCGAGCGTGCACCCGGCAAAGGCTGGGTTGCAGGTTGCTTTGGTAGAAAAACTCGCCGACTGGGGCGCTGCGGTAGATGGGATCCATAACAATTGCTCGCCTTTGCTTACAGCCATTTGTTTTCACTATCCGGATGCGGCCAGAGCATTGGTAAGGCGCGGGGCGCGGGTCGACAATATCGTTACAGCAGCTGCAATGGGCTCCACGGAACTGGTAGGTACATTTTTACAGTCCAATATAAAAGCGGCTGCTGGCAAATGCGTGATCCATATTCCCTGGCTCGGGTATGCGGTAAAGCCTCCCGAGAGTCTGGAACTGGCTTTTGTGTGGGCGGCTATGCACAACCAGATCGAGGTCGTATCGTTTTTCCTGGACAATGGAATGAATCCCGCAGCCAGGGACTTGAGGCAATGGACTGCCCTGCATTGGGCCGCTTATTACGGCTATTCTGAAACTGTGCAGATATTGCTGGATAGAAAAGCGCCGCTGGAAGCGAGGAATGAATTCGGTGGTACTGTACTGGACCAGACACTTTGGGCTACGACGCACGAGGGAGTTATGCCGGCTCATTTAACGATCATCCGCAAGCTGATAACTGCGGGTGCGGTGATCCATCCCTGGTGGCTCTTCTCGAATCTCAATCCAACTCTCGATGAGCGTGTTGTCGCTCTCCTTCAAGAATTATCGTGCCGCTGAGCAATAGAAATTTTTGTAATGTGCTCATATCGAGGCAATATTAAATTTTCAACACACATAGTATTGATCCCGGAACGTTTTGTACTTTATTGTAAAAATTACAATTAGCCGGGAAACACGTTGGCAACGAAAGACGAGAAATCCTATATTGCCGGCACGAACAATTATTCTCAACGATACTCATAAACACACATGCTTTCTTTATCAAGACTGGCGTCACGCGCTGCATTACTCTTGCCGATTTCTTTGGCGGTCATCTCACCAGTTTTTGCACAGCATACTTTTGAATTTGTGCAGGATGGTGTCAACAACAGCTATAAGCCGCCCGTTCCGAAGGGGCCGACATCGATTCCGCAAACGCTTAGTTTCTTTTTTAACCGTGACGGTAACGCCGACCGCGGGATCTATTTTCAAAAGCTTCAGGAGTCGCTTTCGCTTACATTCAGCTTCGATGATCAGACTTATATTAATGTTCCCCAGAACGTTACAGGTCTGACATTCGGTGCGGCGTCGGGAGCTAGCAGCACACATTTCAAAGCAGTGCCGGTTGTGAACAGCAACTATTATTTTACGGATACCACGCGCACTATTTTCACAGCACATCCAAATGGTCCGGTAGGTCAGGGTGTTAATTTGTATGCAAATCCCGGTGTGCAGATCTTCCTCTCAGCCAAACCTTTGCTGACAGCCAATTCGCCCAAAACAGATACAAGCCGATATTATTACGGCAAGTTGCGCCTGCAATTCAGCAGACCGGTGAGTAATCCCGTGTTATCTATCATGGGGCTTGGTGCCACGACCAACTTCGGTAACCAGCGACTGGGTTTCGCCACCGAGCTGGAATTATTGACACCTTCGCTGACAGTCACCAAGCTTTCGGGAACCAAGGAATTGATCGTAGACGATACACAAACGAAGATCCTGCACGACAAAAGTGCTATTACCGGCAACTGTGATAATGGCGCGGCTTGCGGCAGCATATTGGTAAAAGGCTCAAATATCAGTACACTCGTGTTTGGCGTATACCTGCGAGCCGACGGTGGGCCGGGCGTTTGGGGAACCGAAAAAGTGTCCAATTCGGGGGATATGTGGCATATTACTGTTTCTCTGCCAGAGCAGTAGCCGACCATTCCTGGCGGATCTTCGCCTTGTGCATTTCGCCCCAGATTACAAGAGAGTCGAGTATGGGCGTGAGTGTGTCGCTGTACGGTGTAAGTTCATATTCGATCACCACCACCGGGTCAGTCTGCACCTTTCTTTTCAAAAAACCATTCAATTCCAGTTCTTTCAACTCATTTGAAAGCACCCTGGCCGATATGCCGGGAATGGTGCGCTGCAATTCGTTAAACCGCTTATGGCCTTCGCGCAATGCGATAATTACCCTTAATTTCCACTTTCCGCCGATGACATACAATGCATCGCCGAGCGCACTCAGTTTACCCGTGCAAGTGGCTGCTGTCCGTGTATCGACCGGACTTTCTAATGTGAGTTGATCGTTCAAAGTAACTAACCTTTTGTATACTACTAATAAATGGTTAGTAAAGGTAATTACTTTTGTTCAAAAAAAACTTCATTATGAAAGCAAAGAAAATTATCACAATTGTAGTCACTGCGCTTGCATCGGCAATGGTCGTATTCAGCGGCGTTATGAAATTAATGGGGTCCGATGAAGTGGTCGCCACAATGAGCAAAATGGGAGTTGCGGATCATACTGTCACGCTTGGGTTGATGGAAATCGGCTTTACTGCTTTATTTCTTTACCCCAAAACAATGAAGATGGGTTTCATTTTACTGACCTGTTACTTCGCCGGCGCATTGGCCACCGAGCTTTCCCACGCCAGCCCATTGAATGCAATTACTCCGCTGGCTCTGATTTGGATTGCTGCGTTTTTGAGAGACAAATATATCTTTCTGCCTTCTGAGGAACTGGCTGTGAAATGATTCTACCGAAGGCATTGAAGACATTTTGTTTCTTGTGGAAGGAATTCCCCCGCTCAAAACGGGGGAATCTGCATAACTAGTGACAGCAGCTCTCTGTTTTTCCTTTGAAATCTTCGTACTTGTCATGATGCCGCATCCAGTCCATGGTACCATCTTCGTTTCTGCCTTTGGGAGACATATCCAGGATATTATGGGCGGTCAGTAAAATATCAAGACCGCGGGCATATGCGGAATAAGTGTGGAAGATGTCACCATTTTCATCTTTATAGAACACACTTGCCCCTGGTGATTCGGTGTCTGCGTCGTGCGGCAATATCTCGTAGTTATAGTAAACATTGCCCGATTTAATCTGCTCTTCGGTAAAGGAGACATTGTAGTCGTAATTGAAATCACTTCCAAACGAAGAAACCCAAGGAAATTGCCAACCCATTCGTTTCTTAAAAGGCAAAATTTTCGACAAGGGCGCCCGGGAGACAACTACTATGGAAACATCATGGTGCGGAATATGCAGGTTCGGCCCGTCGAGATGATCCGCCATGAAAGAGCAGCCGGGGCAACCTTCTTCCCATTCCGGCGCAAACATAAAATGGTATATAAACAGTTGACTGTTACCGTTAAATAGATCGGAGAGGTTTTTCGGACCTTCCGTTGTTTCGAAAAGATAATCTTTATCTACGCGTACCCAGGGCAGATTGCGACGCTTCTCGGCCAGGCTGTCAGCCATTTTGCTGAGTTCCTTTTCCTCATTCATCAGTGCGACCCGTGCCTTTATCCACGTACCACGATCCACGATCGGACGGGAGATAACTAATACGGCTTCATTCGATGTTGCCAGCTTTTCCATGATTTTCTCATTTTTATACAAATCTCTCTTTAATTTCTGATAGATACAGTGGGTAAACTAGTCTAAAAGGAGGGGTATTTAAGACATACTTTGGGGCAATGCGCATTAGCAGACTTAATAGTATGCGCGCATACAGAGCTGTGGCGCACTTGATGTATTCTGGTACGATCTTTTATGATTAGCGGGCAATTGCTTATTAATATAAAGTTATCAACAAACATAGAAAGTTATGAAATCGCTAAAATTGAACCTGTTAGGCTTAGCATTGTTGGGATCAACAATTGCATTTGCTCAAACGACTACACCATCGAGTACATCACCGTCAAGCACGTCGCCTTCGAGCACAACGCCGTCTAGTTCGCCTTCCAGCACTACACCAGGCTCTTCTACACAGCCTAGGACAGTACCTGGAAGCACTGTACAGCCGTCGACTTTGCCAGGCGGAACTCAGCCGGGAAGCACTACAACTCAGCCGGGTCGTACAACGCAGCAACCTGCATCGACAACTACACCAGGTAGCACAACGCCATCTGTACCTCCTGGAACGGTGCCTGAAAGAACAAATATGCCAGCGGGAACAACTAGTCCTGGTACATCAACACAACCTTCAAGTACTGTACCCCGTACATCGACCCAACCTTCATCGGTACCAGGATCGACTACCCAGCCTTCAAGCACAGTACCTGGAAGCACTACAACTCCTGGAAGTAACGTTCCAAGAACAAATTCAACAGAACCTACAACCGTTCCTAGTGGCACGACCCAACCGTCGTCAACGGTTCCTGGTAGCACCACAACTCCATCTAGTACTGGCGGAACTGGCACAGGTACTGTACCTAGAAAATAATATTGAATTAGTATTAGTATAGAAAGAAGGCCGACCTATTACAGGTCGGCCTTCTTTGTTAAAAGTAAAAGTCAACTCAATGCTGGCACAATTTGTGTTAGGAGTAAATTGATCTAAAACTATCAAATATGGCAACTATTGAAAACAAAGACTCGTCGGGTAAACTAGGAAAAGGCGTAACACTTTCGGTAACCGGAGCAGCTTCGGAAAATGACGCGATTCTGGCGGTAGAAAATTATTTGCGTGAGCACCGCGCTGAGGGTTTGTCATTGTCAGTGCAGGAGACCGGCGACAGTGATTCTTTTGAAATCCGGCTGGACTAATATAGTCTACCTTAAATAAACCGACCATGAAAAATATCCTGGTTCTTTTAATGCTGTTTCTCAGTGCGAGCGGGGTATGTGCGCAGGAGTCCAAAGCAGCGGCAGGTGAGAAGAAGATCGTTTTCATTTCCGGCCCCGATAGCCATGGAAAAGGAGAGCACGAGCATAACGGTGGCTGTACATTACTTGCGAAAGCGATCAACGATAGCGTGCCCGGCGTAAATGCAATCATTGTGCGAAACGGCTGGCCAAAAGATCCGACTATACTCGACGATGCCGACGCAATAGTCATTTACTCGGATGGCGGCGGGGACGATCACATGGCGTTTCTGCACGCAGAGCAGGTTAACCGGCTCACTGGCAAAGGAGTGGGTCTGGTGTTTCTGCACTTTTCACTGGAAGTGCCAAAGGGTAATGCGGGAGATCAGTTTTTAAAGTGGATCGGTGGCTATTTTGAGACTAATTGGTCTGTCAATCCGGTCTGGGAGGCGAAATTCGCCAGTTACCCGGACCATCCCATTTCGAGCGGCGTGAAGCCATTTTCTATTGTAGACGAGTGGTATTATCACTTACGGTTTGCTGATGGAATGAAAAATATCACACCGATTTTACAGGCTTTGCCGTCGGACGAAACTTTGAAGCTGCCCGACGGAACGCATTCCAACAACAAATATGTCCGCGATGCGGTCCTGGAAAAAAAAGAATTGCAAACGCTCGCCTGGGCACTGGACCGGCCCGACGGGGGGCGTGGATTTGGTTTTACGGGCGGACACATGCATAAAAACTGGCAGAATGATAGTTTCAGAAAATTGGTATTGAATGCGATTGTTTGGTCGGCCAAAGGCGAAATTCCAAAAGACGGCGTACCTTCCGCTACACCAACTGACACGGAACTCAACGCGCTGACCAAGACGGTAGAATAGGATCGTACTTGACAACTTGTCAAGATTAGTTTATCTTTATGATCTAATCTGATCTGAAATGAGAACAATGAGCGTAGGAGAATTTAAGGCTCAATTTTCGAAAGTATTGAAGGAAGTTGAGCAGGGCGAGAAAATCGGTATCACTTTTGGGAGAAAAAAAGAGGTGAAAGCGATGCTTGTTCCAAAAGAAGAGGAGGTCAAGCCAACACGTAAACTAGGTGCGATGGAAGGGAAAGCGGGCTATTTCATGCGCGATGATTTTACAGTCACATCTGACGACGAGTTTGGCGCATGAACTATTTACTGGACACACACATTCTAATCTGGACTTTTTTTGAGCCTGCCAAATTATCAAAACGCATTCAGCAGATCCTTACCGATGGTAATAATGACATCTTTGTCAGTGCGGTAAGTTTCTGGGAGATCTCTATCAAAACCGGCACAGGCAAGATAAGTCTCGGTGACATCAATCCCTCCAAATTGCCCGAGATATGCCGGAAATATGGTTTTAAACTGATTGATATAACCGTAGAAGAGGGTAGTTCCTTTCATAAGCTATCAGCAAATTATCACAAGGATCCTTTCGACAGAATGCTGATATGGCAGGCGATCAGCGGCGATTACAACCTCATCACAGACGATAGTCTGATCCACAATTACATTTCCGAGGGACTGAGAGTGAGCTGGTAGAAACCCTGTTTTCTCATTTTTCCTGAAAAAATCCGATTCTCCTTGCTATTTCATTTTCTTTAAATTTACTTTGTCTATTAAATTAGTAGATTATCCTCGTTAACCACCAGCCGGGATAAGCGTTTATCATTCATTATTAACTTATGATATCGATGAATCCAATTTCTTCGGAAAGTACTCCTGCGACTATGGTGGTCATTTCAAGTCAAATGCCGACAAGGCTGGCCTGTTGTTGCCTGGTGAAGTAATCAACTGCGCTTTCAACTCCTATTCTAACCGGTTTGCATAAGCGGACCGTCTTTCACTCACATATTGAAAATATCATGAAAATTGCAAAATCAATAGTTGCAGCATTCGGGCTATTCGTATTGAATACGCCGGGCTTCGGACAAACCTCCAATGAAGTCGTAATTACCGGGGTACGTTTCGCTTATCCATTGGTCGAGAAGTGGATAGGAGACTACAAGGCTGTTAATCCGCAGGCAAATATCAGGATTGAGACCAGGACTATTACGGACCCGCAGAAATACGACCTGCTCATTGAAGCTTATGAACAGGACAAGGAATCGAAAGAGAAGCGTGAATATGTTTCGGTGGGGCGTTACGCACTGCTGCCTGTCGCGAATGCAAAGTCGGCATTTGCAAAGGAATATGGTGAAAAGGGACTGACCGAGAAGACTTACAAGCAGCTGTTCTTCCATGATATTTATGCCGAAAAAGACAAAACACTTCCTGAGAACTACACCGTTTATACGCGCTTGCAAAAAGCCGGGGCGCCTGTAACTTTCGCGAAATACTTTGGCTATCAGCAGCAGAATATCAAAGGGAAAAGCATTGCCGGTGCGGATGAACACTTGATCAAAGCATTGCTGAAAGACGAAACGGGCGTAACCTATACCACAATCGGGCTGGCTTATGATCCTGCCTCCGGCAAACCTGCGGAGGGTTTGACGATCATCCCGGTCGATCTGGATGGAAATGGAAAAGTCTCGAAAGAAGAAAAAGCACTTGACAGCCGCGACGCATTGATCGCCAGTCTGGAAACCCAGAAAGTAAAAAATGTCCCGATCGAGTACATTCACTTTTCAATCGACAAACAGAATACCAATGCGGAGGCGAAAAAATTCTTGCTTTGGGTTGCTGAAAATGCAGAAAAGGATCTTCACGCTTTTGGCTACCTGAAAGGTGAAACCGGCCGCCTGGTTGGTGATAAGGAAAAACTGGAAAGTGTTCTCCGGAAATAACATCGATGAATATCCGGCACTTCCATGTGTGACGTATATATAGGTGCGTTGAAGCGGGAGTGTGCCTGATTTTACCCTAAATAGCATTTCTTATCAAAATCTCACTATTCGGTGCAATGAGCAAATATATATCCATTCTCATTTTTCTGGCGGGATTGTTCCAGGAGACTTATGCCCAGGGAGCGGGGGGAAGTGTTGTGAGGAATGCGGGTAAGGAGACACAAACGACGCAGCAAAAAACTAATATCCTTTTTATTCTGGTTGATGATTGGGGCTGGACTGACCTGAGTTCTGCGGGTAGTAAATATTACGAAACGCCGAACATCGACAATCTGGCCGGTCAGGGAATGCGTTTCAGCCAGGCATATTCCGTTGGGCCGAACTGCGCTCCCAGCCGGGCTTCTCTGATGACAGGGAAGTATACGCCGCGTCACGGCATTTACACAGTCGGTACGTCCGAGCGCGGCGAAACTACGGACAGAAAGCTGATCCCTGTCGAAAATAAGACAGTTCTCGCTTCTTCATTTGTCACAATTGCAGAGGAACTGAAAAATGCTGGTTACAGCACCGGGCTGATCGGGAAGTGGCAATTAGGCGGTAAAAATCAAAAAGCAGATGCGCAAAGTCAGGGTTTCGATCACGTGACAGGCGGCACGCCGGGCACCAGTTCCTACTTTTACCCATATAATAAACAGGGCAAAGAATCCCCGCACGAGGGTATTACGTCCGGAAAAGAAGGCGAATACCTGACAGACAGACTTACAGATGAGGCGGTCAAATTCCTGGATTCCAATAAGGAAAAGCCCTTTTTTCTGTATTTGTCGTATTTCGCAGTCCATACGCCAATTGAAGCGAAGGCGGATATTATCAGTAAATACAAGACAAAAAAAGGCGACGCTTGTCACAACAATCCGACTTATGCTGCGATGATACAGAGTGCAGACGAAGGGATCGGACGGGTTTTGAAACAGCTTGAAACTTTAAATCTCGACAAAAATACGCTGGTCGTTTTCTTTTCGGATAACGGCGGAATGGGCGCAGTGACGAAGCAATATCCGTTGCGCGGCTCCAAAGGAATGCTTTATGAAGGCGGCGTGCGCGTTCCGCTGATAGTGAAATGGCCGGGTAAGACTAAGCCGGGGTCAGCAACTGATACGCCGGTTATCGGTATCGATTTTTACCCGACATTCCTGGAAATAGCAGGTATTGATAAGCCGCTAAATGAACAAGTTGACGGTCAGAGCCTGGTACCACTATTGACACAAAAACAAACAAAGCAGCGGGACATTTTCTGGCATTTTCCGGCTTACCTCGAAGCCTATAAAGGAGACAAAACGAACAAAGATGCCTTTCGAACGCGGCCAACGAGCACGATCCGGTCAGGAGATTTCAAGCTTCACGAATTTTACGAAGATGGCCGGATTGAGCTGTATAATATTCGCCAGGATATCGGCGAAACGAAGGATATCTCGAAGTCAAACCCAGCGAAGGCGAAAGAGTTGAAAGATAAACTCGACGCCTGGAAAACAGAAACCAATGCGCCGGTTCCTTCAAAACCGAACCCTGAATTTTCGACCGCCTCGGGCAAATAACTTTACTATCAGTAACCTATTCTTATGAAAAAACTATTCAAAATCTTCGTTTTCGTCTCGTTATTCTCGTCCGGAGTGTATGCTCAGAAAAAACCAAATGTGATCGTAATCCTGGCCGACGACCTCGGTTATGCTGATTTGGGCTGCTACGGGAGTGAGATACCTACGCCGAATCTCGACAAACTTGCGGCAAACGGCGTGCGGCTTACCAGCTTTTATAATACCGCCCGCTGCTGCCCGACGAGGGCCGCATTACTCACCGGAGTTTACAGTCACCAGGCGGGGATCGGCCACATGATGGACGACAAAGGCGCGGAGCACCCTGCCTACCGCGGCCAGTTGAACGATAAAAGTGTGACGATCGCCGAGGTGATGAAAAGCGCGGGTTATTTCACTGCAATGACTGGAAAATGGCACGTGGGACAGCCGCACGGTACTGTGCCCTGGAAACGCGGTTTCGATCGCTCGCTGAATGCACCGGCGGGCGGGTTTTATTATGGTGATGGAAAAAACGCGAAAGTGTTCCTGAACGGCGAAGAGCTCGCTAACGATTCTGAAAAGCTGCCGAAAAACTGGTATTCGACCGATTTATGGACGGATTTCGGTTTGCGTTTCATCGACGAGGCGGCTAAAGAGAAAAAGCCGTTTATGTTATATCTGGCACATAATGCGCCGCACTTTCCATTGCAGGCGCCCGAAGAGGACATTGCCAGGTTTCGGGGGAAATATTTGAAAGGGTGGGAGAAGTTGAGACAGGAACGTTACGAAAAGCAGATTAAACTCGGGCTGATCGATCCGTCATGGAAACTGCCGCCTTCCAATCCAAACATACCAAAATGGGATAGTCTGAGCGAGGAGGATAAGAAACGTTACGACGATATGATGGCGATTTATGCGGCTGTGATTTACAGGTTGGATAAAAGCATCGGCGACCTCGTGGCAGGTTTAAAACAGCGCGGGGTTTTTGACGATACCGTTATTCTATTCGTGTCCGATAATGGCGGAAATGCGGAGCCGGGTATGGAAGGAAGGTACGAAGGAACGAAACCGGGCGATTCACAGTCGACCGTATTCCTGGGCCAGGGCTGGGCGGAAGCTGCCTGCACACCTTTCTGGGCATATAAGCATCACACGCACGAAGGCGGCATTTCTTCGCCGGGCATTATCTCGTGGCCGGCGGGGATTCCGGCTTCAAGGAATGGTAAATTTGAGAAGCAGCCTGCGCATATCATCGATATCATGGCAACGCTCGTCGATCTGGGCGGCGCGAAGTATCCCACTGAATTCGCCGGAAAACAAATCCAGCCACTCGAAGGCGCGAGCTTGCGGCCTGCATTTACCGGAAAGCCTGGTAACCGGAAAAACCCGATATTCTGGGAACACGAAGGCAACCGCGCGATCCGTGATGGGAAGTGGAAACTAGTCGCTGAAAAAACTGAGAAATGGCAGTTGTACGATGTTGAAAAAGACCGCTCCGAGCTGCACGATCAATTTGAAAAACAACCAGAAATAGCCCAGAAGCTGGTCTCGAAATACGACGCCTGGTACAAGCGCGTAGGAGCGGAGGATTATGACAAGACGTTCAAGTGGTTTTATGATTATGAGAAGGCGAAGGGTGGGAAGTGATTGAATGATTGAATGATTGAATGATTGAATGAGTGAATGTGTGAATGAGTGAATGATTAAATGAGTGATATTTTTAAATTGGTCAAATGAACGCAGCAAGGTATTTTCTTACGGTGTTAGTTTTTGTGTCAGTAGCTTTCTATGGTGGTTTTGTCATAGCACAGCAGAAGGCGAAGTACAATGTGCTTTTTATCGCTGTGGACGATCTCAATACAGACCTTGGGGCTTACGGTAACACATTTGTGAAATCCCCAAATATTGACCGGCTTGCCAGAAGAGGCGTGAAGTTTGACCGGGCTTATACGCAATTTCCACTTTGCAGCCCCAGCCGGTCTTCGCTGCTGACGGGCCAGCGTCCTGACGTGACGAAGATTTACGAACTGCAAACGCATTTCCGGCAGAACCTGCCAGATATCGTCACTTTACCGCAGCTTTTTAAAAACAATAAATATTATAGTGCCCGCGTCGGAAAAATATATCATTACGGTGTTCCGGGGCAGATAGGTACGGACGGGCTGGATGATCCGATTTCCTGGGACCACAAAGTGAATCCGAAAGGCAGGGACAAAACGGAGGAAGCTCTGGTAAAAAATCTCACGCCGGATCGCGGACTGGGAAGTGCACTGGCGTGGCGCGCCACCGAGGGAACGGACGAAGAGCAAACGGACGGGATGGTCGCAACCGAGGCGATCAAACTGCTTGGAGAGCATAAAGACGAGCCCTTTTTCCTGGCGGTAGGATTTTACCGGCCGCATTCCCCCTATGTGGCGCCGCAGAAATATTTTGACCAATACCCACTGGCCAATATCCCGCTGCCAAAAGAAATTCCAGGCGACCTCGACGATATTCCCGAAGCTGCCATATTTACAAAACCGCCACATTGGGGCCTCGACGAGTCGCAGCGCCGGGAAGCATTGCGTGCTTATTATGCGACAATTTCTTTCATTGATGCGCAGGTAGGCCGCGTTTTGGATGCATTGGATAAACTCAAACTGACCGACAAAACCATTATTGTGCTGTGGAGCGACCACGGTTATAACGTAGGCCAGCACGGACAATGGATGAAGCAAAGTCTGTTTGAAAACTCGGCGCGCGTGCCACTCATTATCTCTGCGCCCGGTCAGTCGAAAGGGAAATCTTCCGGCAGGACCGTTGAGCTTGTAGATATTTATCCGACGCTTGCCGAGCTTTGCGGACTGTATCCCGGGCAGAAATTACAGGGCGAAAGTCTGGCCCCGCTGCTTAAAAATCCGGCCGCACGCTGGACGAAGCCAGCTTATACGCAGGTAAGGCGCGGCCAGATATTTGGCCGCAGCGTGCGTACCGAGCGCTTTCGGTATACCGAATGGGACGGAGGAAAGGCGGGCGTGGAGCTATACGATCACGAAAAAGATCCGAACGAGTTTACCAATCTCGCAAAGGATACGAACTATGTAATCACGGTTGGTGAACTTTCGGCGCTGCTCAAAAAAGGTTACCCGATTACTGCGTCAGTTGCTCCCTAAGGCAGACTGATCTGCCAGCTCACGCCGAAACGGTCGTTGATCCAGGCGAATTTTTTACCGAAACCGTAATTGTCCAAAGGCATCAGCACTCCGCCGTCTTTGGACAATTCGGCATATAGGCGGTCAATTTCCTCTTCACTTTCGCAGTTTACAAAAAAGGAAGTGGACGGCGTGAATGTGAAATCATGCTTGATATCACTGTCCGATGCCATGTAACTCTGCCCGTTTAAAGTAAAAGCCGCATGCAAAATCTTGCCTTCAAAGTCGCCGGGGCCGCGTCTGACCAGCGAGTCGATCGACGAATTTTCGAACAACGAGATATACAGATTGATAGCCTCTTCCGCGCGGCCTTCAAACATCAGGAATGGAGATATTTTATTGAGCATCAGGCAAATGATTAGGTTGATTTGGATTCAGGAATGTGGCGAATGCGTTGCCGAAATGTAAGTTGATAAATTTTTTTCGGAATTTTTGCAGCCTGCATTTGGACAATCAAATTCTTTATATCATCTTTGTCTATCGAATTACTAGATTTATAAAGAAGGAAGGGAGAGGTTAGGCTCTATGATCTTCTGGCAACCTAAGACTTTTTAAGGTGCCCCAACCTAATTCTATTGATAAATCTGAAATCCAACCACCGGATTACAAGGGAAGTGAAAAGTGACCGAATGCGACGCAGTTGAGCCGAAAAGCCTGTTGTTTTTGCTGGAAATTTTGATGCGCTTTTGTGACGTTATCGGTCGACGGATGAAAACTATGTTTTACCGAAAAGACAGAAAAAGAGTATGAAAATCTATTGTGACAATGCCGCTACTACCGCGCTTGATCCCGAAGTGATCGACGCAATTATTCCTTATCTATCAGAGAATTACGGTAATCCTTCTTCTACTCATTGGGCAGGTAGAAAGGCCAGAGAAGGTGTTGAAAGTGCCCGCCGGACCGTTGCCGGATTGCTTGGTGCCAATCCCGGCGAAATCTATTTCACTTCGGGCGCTACGGAAGCCAATAACCTGGCATTGACCGGTGCGATCAAAGCCTATGAAATCAGTCACGTGATCACGAGCCGGATCGAGCATAAAGCAGTTTTGCAAACTTTGCGGCAGCATGAAAAAGAGGGGGATATTGAGATAAGTTACGTCCGGCTGGACGAACGCGGAAATGTAGATACCTATCATCTGGAAAACCTTTTGCGAGCTAATCCACAGTCTTTGATCAGCTTAATGCATGCAAATAATGAGATCGGTAATATCACGAATATAGAGGCGATCGGCAAGCTGGCCAAACGGTACGATGCGATCTTTCATTCAGACACTACCCAAACAATAGGAAAGGTTGTTTTCGATCTCGGTGACCTGGATATTGACTTTATCGTGGGATCGGCGCACAAGTTCCACGGACCCAAGGGAGTTGGTTTTCTCTACATTAACAGGAAACACAAAATAGCGCCGCAAATCCACGGCGGCGGCCAGGAAAACGGGCAGCGTGGCGGTACCGAGAACGTGATCGGGATTGTAGGACTGGCAAGAGCGCTGGAAGTGGCCTACAAAAACCACGAGGAAAGTCAGACGAAAGTCGGGAAACTCAAACAATACCTGATCTCGAAACTGGCGATCAGCGGCATTGAGGGAGTTTGTTATAATGGAGAGAGCAGGTCGTCTGAAAACAGCCTTCCAAACGTCGTGAGTGTATCTTTTCCCTGTCTGCCTGCCGGCAATATCGTGGAACTGCTCGACCAAGCCGGTATCGCCGTTTCGGGTGGGAGCGCATGTTCGAGTCTCGGTACTTCACACGTGATCGCGGCATTACCCTGTCAGAGTGAAAAGGAGAACGTGCGATTTTCATTCAGCAAATTCAACACATTCGAGGAGGTAGACCAAATCGTAGAAACCCTGGCCGGCATTTACGGGTCGGTCAGGGTGGCGCGGCAGGGTGCATTACAATTAGCCACTGTTTAAATAAACTAAAAAAAATGAATGACGTTTTCCTGTTGCGCATCATCTACCGCGACGCCGTGAGCCTCCATCAAATAACCTCCACAGTAGAATCAGTAAACGGCGCGAAGATTAAGCGCCTGGATTTCAGAAGTAAAGGGAAAATATTCGTTGGGATCATCGCTTTCGAAGTATCCCGACTGATTGACTTTGAACAGATTATGTTATTGATCCGGCGCAATCGTGATATTTCCAGGGTAGAAAGAGTCGCAAATATGGATCTTTGTTACTGAATACTATTTGGAGTACCGGCCTTTTTCAGGCAGCATTCGTAGCCAGCGTTTTCGGTTTCCGGTATTTGTGCAAATTAATTAATAATACGCTGCCCAGGATCACGATCAGGCCCGAGATCTGTAACGGACTAATGCTTTCTTTGGCAAAAAATATCCCTAATAACACCGCTACGACCGGATTGACGTATGCATAGGTACTTACCTTGGTGGCAGGCTGGACTTTTAAAAGCCAGACGTAAGCACTGAATCCGAGGATCGACCCAAAAATGATCAGGTAAACGGCCGCACCCCACGCGCCGGCCGGCACAGCAGCAGGATCAAAACTTTTCAATTCGCCCGTGAAAAGTACCCCGGGAATGAATGCAATACCGGCGGCAAACATTTGCCAGGTGGAATTGACAGTGGCAGAATCAGTCCCCGACTGGTATTTCGAATACAAGGAACCACCCGCCCACGCCATTGATCCCAGTACCACCAGGCCCATCGCGAAAAGATCACGCGAGCTGTTAAGCGACGACATCGACGCCAGGATTTTCTCGTAAAACAATAATATTACCCCCGCAAAACCGATCAGCAGCCCAATGATCGTGGAACGGTTTGTCAAGTTTTCCGACCATTTCGGCTTGTCGAGCAACACAAACCAGAGCGGCGACGATGATACCATAATCGCGACCATCGCACTCGGCAGAAACTGTTCTACCCAGATCACGACGCCATTTCCTACAAAAAGTAACAGCAAGCCCGTCACGATTGCCGGTTTGATGACTCTGAGAGAAAATACCTTTTCACCTCTTGCCAAACTCCACGCCAGCATGATCATGCCCGCGATCAGAAAGCGGAAGGCGCCCAGAAAGAACGGAGGCAGGCCTTCGAGGGCTTTTTGAATGAAGAAATAGGTCGAGCCCCATACAATGTAAACTGTGGCAAAAGCCAATACAACCAGGGTTGTGGAAGGAGTTTTGTTGTCGGTTTGCATGTTCGTTTATTTTTCTGGAATGACTAATAATTGTTCTTCTTTGACAGTTTCGAGAACGATCGTGGTGCGTGTAGATAAGATTTTCGGGATTTTGCTGAAAGAGTTACGCATTAATTCCATCAGCGACGCGGAGTCGGTTGTGCGCACTTTCACGAGGTAGCAATCCTCGCCGGCAATGTGGTGCACTTCCTGTACTTCGGGGATTTTTGCAAACTCTTTCGCCGTATCATTGCTGCCCATTCCTTCGGATGATCTGACCGAAATGAACGCGAGCAGACTTTGCTGCAATGCCGCGGGATTGATCCGGGTTGTGTACTGTACGATCACATTCTTCTGTTCCAATTTCTTGACCCGCTCCAAAACAGCAGAAGGCGCCATTTCAAGCTCCCTCGCCAGATCTGCATTGGTAATCCGCGCATTTTCCTGCATCAGCCGCAGGATATTCAGGTCTGTTTTGTCAAGTGTAAATTCAGCAGGGCTCATATTCGCTCAATATTACGTTTGTCTGAATATTGTTCAGTAAATGTATCTTTTTTATGTATAAAATACTGCATATATGTATGTATTTCGCTTATAGTTCTGTTTAGTCTGGATTTTTTACAATTGTTGCAATGTGTGCCTGAACAGTTGGACCGAATATTTCTTTATATTCGGTTATGCGCATCGACGGTAATACCATTAAGCTCCTGAGAATCCCATTCTCGTTCTTTTTGATGCCGCTTTTTCTGTTTGCGTACAGCCAGGCAGAAACGGTGGTGCATCGGCAGGCGCTCTGGGCTTTTTTGATCATTCATCTGCTTGTATATCCGGCCAGTAACGGTTACAACAGTTTCGTCGACCGGGACGAGGAGAGTATTGGCGGACTTGAAAAACCGCCGCTGCCTACGAAGGATTTGTTTTATCTAACCGTTTTAATGGACGCTGCCTCAATCTTATTGGCGCTTCTCTTCGTAAATACTTTGTTTGCAGTTTGTCTGATCTTATATATTGCTGCGTCGCGGGCTTACAGTTCCCGGCAAATACGGTTGAAGAAATATCCTTACGCGGGTTTTCTCACAGTCGTGTTTTTTCAGGGCGCGTTTACCTATTATATGTCGATCGTCGGCATTTCCGGAAAGGTGCTGGAAATGAGTCCCGCAAACTGGTACGTGCTATTGGGCTGCTCATTCCAGATCGCGGGTGCTTATCCGCTCACACAGGTTTATCAGCACCGGCAAGACCTGAAAGACGGGATCGTTACGCTGAGCTACAAGCTAGGCTACATCGGGACATTCGTGTTCACCGCGCTGATGTTTTTGCTCTGCAATAGCTTTTATTATTTGTATTTTACGACCAACAAACTTGGAATGATTTTTTTCATTGTCCAGGTGTTTTTCTTACCGATCGTGGTCTACTTCGGATATTGGTTTTATCTGGTAAAAAAGGATAGGGGAGAGGCTAATTTCAGGAACACGATGCGGATGAACTGGGTGGCGGCGATCTGCATGAATAGTTGTTTCATCATATTAATTATTATTAACAGGATTCCTTTGAGTTATATATCAGCAATTGAGACCGCCGTTCCGGACCATCGTTATTCGCAGGAAACATTAGCTTCATTTTATTCGGGATCGACCGACGATTTGATCACCAAAAGGAAGATCAAGGTAGTAGCGGGTAAAACGGGGATCGAAACACGGTATTCTGTCATCGCAGATTTTGACAAACAACCGGAGCAATACGAATTTTTTAATAAATCGGTTGACTTGCTACCCGAGCCCGGATTGGGCCGCCGCATGCAGCTTTACCAGGAACACGCCACAAAACTTTCCTTGCAGGCAGTCAATAAGATCAGGGGATTTGAGCAGATAAAAGGTCAAATTACACATTTGATCACGGTAACCTGTACGGGCTTG
Organism: Dyadobacter sp. CY343; assembly: GCF_021390335.1. Taxonomy (GTDB): domain Bacteria; phylum Bacteroidota; class Bacteroidia; order Cytophagales; family Spirosomataceae; genus Dyadobacter. The sequence continues at coordinate 125,862 of NZ_JAJUXK010000005.1, forward strand.
TTTGCGCCAGGGCTGGATGTGGAACTGATGCGGGAGCTTAATCTGCCGCCTTCCATTCAGCGGAGCAGTGTCAATTTTATGGGCTGCAATGCGGCGATCATTGCTTTGAAACAGGCCGATACCATTTGTCGTACAACCCCAAAAGCCAAAGTGCTGGTGGTGTGCACAGAGCTCTGTACCATTCATTTTCAAAAACAATATAACGACGACTACCTGCTTTCCAACCTGCTTTTCGGCGACGGATCGGTGGCGGCGCTCGTAACTGCGCAGCCTTCTGAACAGTACCTGCATAGTGTCAGCATTGAATCTTTTAACTCGATGGTACTGCATAACGGCTATTCAGATATGGCGTGGCGGCTCTCAGAAACGGGTTTTATTATGAATTTGTCTTCCTATGTGCCCGATCTGATCAGCAAGAATATCGAACCGATGCTGCGGGCAGTGAAGCTGAGTGTGGGTGGTTACAAACACTGGGCGATACACCCGGGCGGGAAGAGGATCGTGGATGATTTTGCACTTGCGCTCGGGCTTGACAAATGCGCGCTCGCACATACCTACCAGATTTTGAAGGATTACGGCAATATGTCCTCGCCGACGGTTCTGTTTGTATTAAAAGAAGTGTTGGAAAAAGCGAAGCCGGAGCACCAGGGCGACCGGATATTCTCCGCAGCTTTTGGTCCGGGACTGAGCATTGAAACAATGCAGCTGCAATATGTTTGAGGTCAGGAGCGCGGAAAAGGAATTGCTCGACCGGGATGATATTCCAGCCGCCGACCTTTTCGAAAATCTGAAAGAACTCGATTTTATTAATCACTGGCTGGGAGGCTATGCGATCTCTTTCGATGCACTGAAAAGTGTATTAAAAAAAGAGAAATCCTACAAACTGGCGGATATTGGCTGCGGCGGCGGAGATACGCTCAAAAGGATCGCCGAATGGAACCGGAAAGCGGGTTTCGATCTTGATTTGTATGGTATTGATATCAAGCCGGTTTGTATCAAGTATGCGGCTAACAACCTTAAAAACAGCAACGTCAGCCTGATTTGCGACGATTATCGCAACCTGTTTTCACACGTCGGGCAGGTTGATATTATTCATGCTTGTCTCTTTTGTCATCACCTCAGTAATAGCGAGTTGGCCGAGTTGGTGGGTTTTGCTTTGAAAAATAAGGCTATCCTTGTGATTAACGATCTCGAACGCAATGCTTTGGCGCATTATTCTATTAAATACCTGACCCGTTTTTTCTCAAAATCTTACCTGGTGAAAAACGACGCGCCGCTTTCGGTATTGAGGGGTTTCAAAAGGAAAGAGTGGATCGCGATTATTCGGGAAGCTGGCGCCGGGCATTTCTCGGTTCGAAATAAATGGGCTTTCAGGCATGAAGTGATCGTATATGGAAACGCGGACTGAGGTGTACGATTGTGGGATCGTAGGTGGCGGGCTTGCGGGCCTTTGCCTGGCTATACAACTCGCCGACGAGGGTTTTTCAGTGATTTTATTTGAGAAAAACAGATATCCTTTCAATAAGGTTTGCGGCGAGTATATATCGATGGAAAGCTTTGATTTTCTGAAAAGGCTGGGTCTTCCTTTCGATTCTCTGAATATTCCCTTTATCAATCAGCTGGGAATCAGTTCGTCGCGTGGCTTTATGCTGGAACATGTGCTGCAATCGGGCGGGTTTGGGATCAGCCGGTACACTTTGGATCACCAGCTGAGTATCATCGCTGCTACGAAAGGGGTTGTAGTAAAGGAAAATTGTAAGGTATCCGACGTTTCGAGCACCGGCGGAGAATATTATGTTACCACAAGTTCGGGTACTTTCAAAGCGCGTTTGGTATGCGGCAGTTACGGAAAGTATACCCCGCAATTTATTAAAAACACTTCCACAAAAACTGCGCAGAACTACATTGGCGTGAAGTACCACGTGCACACCAACCTCCCTGCAAACCGGATCGAGCTGCATAATTTTCGCGACGGATATTGCGGTATTTCAAAAGTCGATAGAAACCAGTATTGTCTCTGCTACCTGACCACTTCCCGAAATTTGCAGGAAAACGGCAAAGATATCAGGGCGATGGAAGAACGGATTCTTTTTAAAAACCCTCATTTGAAAAGGATATTTCAGGAATCAGAGTTTGTGAATACCCAGCCGCTCGTGATCAGCAATATCAACTTCGAAAAAAAAGCAACCGAAAGCGACGGGATATTTTTGCTGGGCGACGCAGCCGGTTCGATTACGCCTCTTTGTGGAAATGGAATGAGTTTGGGCATGCACGCTTCTTATTTGCTCGCGAAGGAAATCGCACTGCATTTACACCAAAAACAATCCAGAGAATCGTTGAGTATAAATTATCAGCGGGCGTGGAATAATGCATTCAGCAAACGCATTACAGCGGGATATTACCTGCAAAACCTGTTTGGAAAGGAAACGACGACCGATCTTGCATTGCGGCTATTAGACAAAACCCCCAAACTTCTCAATAAGCTCGTAACGCTTACCCACGGGAAACCATTCTAACTTAACTGGGCTATTACAGCGCGCCTGGCAAGGAGCTTTTCAAACAGAAAAGTATTCAAAAGCAGCATGAGCATGCCGTAAAAAAGATCTTCCACAGGAATGGTCAGGAAGCGGACACCTACATTTTCAGCGTCGTTATACCACACGATCGGCTCGTCGAGGCCAGTGCCGGTGAGAATTCCATTTACAATAATGAAAGGAATCAGCAGGAACATGTGCGAATACAGAAACAGGCTCAGCCACTCGGGTTTTGCGGAGAATTTTAAATACAATAGAAAGAAAAAGAGCAGTATCGATGTTGAGAACGTGTAGGCTCTGTCGTAAAAAACGATCGCTGAAATACCCGAAACAACGATAAACAGCCAGATTACAAAGTTTTCGGCGCGGATCCTGTAATCCAATCCGAGAAAAACGCGGAAAGTGTAATAGGTGAAAATACAAGCGTAGGGAATGCAGATAAAGAACAATATCTCTTCGATAGGCAGGCCGAGGAGGTAAACTCCCACCAGGTATTTGGGTGTAAATCCCCAAACGCCGATCTGCGTAAAAAAGCTGTCCCAAACGATGAATGGTAATGCGGCTATCAGGATAGCAGGCCATAGAATCGGCCAATGCTTGCTCAGACCAATTTTGGGATGAAAAGATGCAATAACCGGGACGGAAATGGATGCGAGGTCTATTAACAAATACAATGAACTCATCTCGCCGCCGTTTTTTTCGCCTCTCTGAAATACTTCAATGGTACCCAAAGCATTCCGAAACACTCGCCTTCATGCTTTCCCAGATGTTTGTGATGCATTTTGTGAGCCCGCCGGATCGCCCGCAAATATACCGAATCGGTATTCCTGAAAACCCGGAACCGCTGGTGGATAAATACGTCGTGTATTATGAAATAAGTGAATCCGTAAATGGTAATGCCCAGTCCGATCCAGAACAGGTAATTAAAATCCTGGTTCAATCCGATCGTCAGGAACAAGATACCGGGTGTTGCGAAAATGACGAAGAAGTAGTCGTTTTTCTCAAAAAAATCACCGTCGTCGCGCTGGTGATGATCGTGGTGTAAGAACCATAAAAAGCCGTGCATCAGATATTTATGGGCAAGCCAGGCAACGCATTCCATTCCTATGAATGCCGCCATGACAATTAATGTATTTGTAATCCAGACTGGCATAATATAAGTTGAGCCCGGTCAGGGGCGGTTATTTTTTAAGCTTGATCTTTTCAAAAACTTCGTCGAAGCAAATTTTGAGCCACTCGGTGTAATGTGTCGGATTCTGGTCAATATCTGCCTTGATCTCACTCATTTTGAGATATTTAAAGTCACTTACTTCTTCTGTATTGATCAAAGGTTTTTCATCCGAAATCCCCCAGAAAACGTGATCCAGCTCATTTTCAGTCAAACCATTTTCTAACGCTGCGTGGTACTGGAAAGTAAAAAGGAAATTGAGATCAGTAGTAATACCCATTTCTTCCTGCAACCTGCGTACCGCGGCGTGGTGGGTGGATTCGTCAGGAAAAGGGTGGCTGCAACAAGTATTTGACCACAATCCCTCCGAATGATATTTGCCAAAAGCCCGCCGTTGCAGCAGCATTTCGCCTTTTGAATTAAATATAAAAACAGAAAAAGCACGGTGGAGCATTCCTTTCTGGTGCGCTTCTAACTTCGGCATCAGGCCCACGGCCTCGTCTTCCTCATTTACCAGAACTACTTGATCACTCATATTATTAGTGGGTTTCAGGGCGATAGTTCGCGTGACATATACATTTAGAACGTCACAACAGGTCAAACTGGTGCCTTAAAAGTGAACGAAACATCAGGCCGAGCTTGTCATAATCCGGGATCCTGATCCGCGCATTCATGACCTTTTCAGCCGGTGTTTCCTTTATTCGTATAAACAGTTTTTTATAATAATAATAAGCCAGATAAACGCCCCTTCTGGCGCCGCCGGGCAATTTCTTGATGCCGATCAGTGCATTATCAAAATCTTCCTGGATCTCAGCCTGAATGATTTCTTTGTCCTTCATCGAAAAATGATCGAAGTTCACCTCTGGGAAATACGTCCTGCCCAAGTCCTGGTAATCTGCTTTGAGGTCACGCAGGAAATTAACTTTCTGAAAAGCCGCGCCCAGTTTCATGGCGTAAGGCTTCAGTTCCTGGAAAATGGCGTCGTCTCCCTCTGCAAATACCCTCAGGCACATTAGCCCGACCACCTCGGCAGACCCGAGCACATATTCACTGAAAGTGTCCCGCGTATGTTCCTTTTTCTGCAAATCCATTTCCATACTCCTCAAAAAAGTATCGATCAGCTCCCATTCTATCTGGTATTTGTTGACCACGTGCTGGAAGCTGTTCAGGATCGGATTGATACTGATCCCTCTGCTGATCGCATCCACCGTAGCGACCCGGATCTCCCGCATCATCGCTTCCTTGTCGTAATCGTGAAAACTGTCGACGATTTCGTCTGCCAGTCTCACAAAACCATAAATGGCGTAAATAGGTGCTCTTAATGAGGGTTTAAGAAAGTAGATACCCAGCGAAAACGAGGTGCTGTATAGCTGTGTTGTCTTTTTGCTGCACGATGCCGATAAGTTGTCATACAGTATTTTCATGGTTTCCTAGTTTAGGGATTTTAAAAGTTCCTGGGCGGCAATCTGGCCGGAGATGATTGAAGGGGGCACACCGGGGCCGGGTACAGTCAGCTGGCCCGCATAATACAGGTTACTCACCTTGGTGCTTCTCATTTTGGGTTTAAAAATGGCAGTCTGCATCAGTGTGTTCGCCAGACCGTATGCATTGCCTTTATATGCATTATAATCGTTCTTGAAATCAGAAACGGAATACGTTTTTTTCAGGATAATATGCTCCCGCACAGGGACGCCGGCAAATTTTTCGAGCCTGTCCATCAGCAAGGTAAAGTAACGTTCCCGGATCGATTCGGGATCGTCGAGCCCGGTTGCAATCGGCATCAGTACAAACAGGTTCTCATACCCTTCCGGCGCCACAGTAGGGTCTGTTTTAGAAGGACAACACACGTAAAAAAGTGGTTTTGACGGCCATTTCTTATCCTTATATATTTCAATGGCGTGCTGTTCAAAATCTTCGTCGAAGAACAGGTTATGGTGTCGCAGTTTGTCGATTTTCCGATTCACACCAAGGTAGAAAAGCAGAGAGGAAGGTGCAAATGTGCGGTTTTCCCAATACGATTCACTGTACATCTGGTATTCGGGGTCGAGTAAAGACGATTCAATATGCCGGTAATCAGCGCTACCTATTACTGCATCTACGTTTTTCAGCATCCCGTTGGATCGGATTTGGCGGATCGCACCGTTAGAAACTTCCAGCTTCTCGATCTGCTGGCCGGTACGGAACGCCACGCCCTGACTTTCAGCGATCCGGTGAAATGCCTCCGCTACTTTTACGAAACCGCCGATTGGATAGAAGGTACCCTGTTTTAACCCGGCAAAATTCATCAGGCTGTACAATGCCGGTGTGTCGCGCGGCATCGCGCCAAGGAACAGGACAGGAAATTCGATCAATGCAAGCAGGCGCGGGTCGCGAAAATATTGTCTCGCGTGTGCTGAAAAAGATTTAAAGAGCTGGATCTTCAATGCGTTTTGAAAAAGCCCGAAACTGAAAAATTCTGTGACGGAGTGGCCCGGCTTGTAGACCATATCCCGCATACCCACCTCGTATTTAAATTCACCTTCATCAATGAATTTGCGAAGCTTGGCGGCGCTTCCCGATTCTATACTTTCAAAAAGCGCGCACGTTTCGTCGAAATCGGCGGGGATATCCATGACCTCTGAGTTGCCGAAAATTACGGCAAAACCGGGGTCGAGTTGTTTCAGGTCGTAAAAATCAGAAACCGAATTGCCGAAGAGCTCAAAAAAGCGTTCGTAAACATCAGGCATCCAGTACCAGCTTGGTCCCATATCAAACACAAACCCCTGCTCGGAGAAAGATCGCGCGCGGCCTCCGATTGTATCGTTTTTCTCAAAAACAGTCACTTTGTTGCCCGCTTTCGCCAGCACGGCAGCCGCGGCCATACCAGAAAATCCCGATCCGATCACGGCAATTTCGTGCGCCTTCGCATTCGTTATGTGACCGTTATTCTGCATAATTCAGCATTTCTATCAATTTGTCGATGGATATTATCTGTGTGACCTTGTATCTGGAAATCGTTTCACGCATATCGGGCTGGCCGCAGGAAATGCAAATCGTCGTTTGTTTAAAGTCGGTTGTCAGCTTTCGAAGCAATTCATCTAGCTGATCAGAAATCTGGTTTGACACAAAAAACGAGCAGATATGGGTCGGCTGAAATTGCTTCACCACATTTGCAAGGTCGGGGTACGGGACACGTGCGCCCAGGTACACTACCTGTTGTCCGCGCTGGCGGATCAGGTAATGTGCAAAAAGCAACCCGATCTCGTGGTCCTCATATTCATTCAAAAACAGCAGCCATTTCTGCGGGGAATTCTCAGGAAGCGGAAGTGCATCGATCGCAGCAAACAACTTCTGGCGGACCAGGTTCGATAAAAAGTGTTCCTGCGAAGGAAGCAGATCATCTTTCACCCACATCAAGCCGGTCCTGACCAACAAAGGGTAAATGACTTTCTCGTACGCTTTTCTTAACCCCAACTTCTTAGTTGCATCGCCAAAGACTTCTTCAAACAAAAAGGTGTCAAAAGTCGTGGCCGCAATCAGCGCACGGTTCACAATCGCTTCTGTATTGTCTTCAATTTGAGAAGAGCTGGCAATAATCTTGTCTATCTCCTCCGTCATCTGCCTCCTTGTAAGTTGACTGATCCGCGAGATCTTCATTCCGTGGTTCAGTAAGGTACAGACATTCAGCAACTTCTTCAACTGTTCGTCATCGTAAAACCGCACATTCGTATCTGTCCGTTCTGGCGTAAGCAGGCCGTACCGCTGCTCCCATATACGAATGGTGTGCGCCTTGGTATTGCTAATACGTTCCAGATCTCTAATAGAATACGATGACATTTTGTTTAACTTTTTTCAAAAATACTTAAACAAAAACTTTTTTGTAATTATTTCCCAAGAAAATACACAAACTATGTTTTGATATTAAAAATATCTTATATTTGATTTCTTAAATATCAATCGTTCGTTATGAAAACTCAGGAAATATTTTGGTCGGTTAACATTAAGTTCTTGCGTCTGCGTCAAAAATTAAGCCAGGAGGCTCTTGCGGAAAAGTTGGGGATTAGCAGGGTGAAACTGAATGCGCACGAAAGCGGGCGTACAGCTAACCCCACTATCGATGACCTGATCAATTTCTCTGAGTTTTTCCGAATGAGCATTGACAGTATCCTTAAAATGGACCTGACGAAGCTTTCAGGTCAGAAGATCAAGGACCTGGAAGTGGGAAGTGAGTTATTTATGAAGGGCGACCAGATTCGCGTACTGGCAATTACGGTGGATAAGGAAGAGCAGGAAAATATTGAATATGTGCCTGTTCATGCAAAAGCAGGTTACCGGTCGGGTTACGCAGATCCTGAGTTTCTGGCAACGCTGCCGAGGTTCAATTTGCCTACTGTACCTAAGAACGGGACTTTCCGTATGTTCCCGACGGTGGGGGATTCTATGCTGCCGGTGCCGGAAGGCAGTGATATCATCACGCGCTACATTCAGGACTGGACTACGATCAAGCCGGAAACTCCCTGCATCGTTATTCTGAGAGGTGATCAGGACTTTGTTTTCAAGCAGGTCACTATTAATAATGATGGTACGGTACTGTTGCAATCTTTTAACAAACAATATTTCGCCTACACCGTCCCGATTTCGGACGTGATCGAGTTTTGGGAATATTACAGTTTCCACAGCAAGCAGCTTCCCGAGCCGCAGTCGGATATGCAGCAACTGATGCGGATGTTGCAGGATATGCAGAACGAGATCAAGGAAATCAAGGGTCGGGGAGCATACAAATAATTGTATGGTTCAGGAAATACGGACACAGAATATGACGCTGCAATAAGTTGGCGACTCTTGACAAAGTGCTATTATTAAAACGGCATTAAAAGCAAATGAGTAGCAATTCGAATGTAATTCGCATTAGAATTTGATTTTGACAGGGCTAATTCGTCAATATTTTGTAGAATTTATAGTATTATGAGCCATAAGAATCTAACAAAGTTTCGCTAGATAGTTTGTGGGCTATATACGCAGTTTACAGATATAGTACAATTTTTGATCTTGTATAACCCCCGAAATCGGAGAAGTGACCCCAAACTTATCCGGGATGGTCACAAAAAGAATTATTGTTTTTTTGAGTCGGCATAATTTCGTTGAGAAATCAAAAACCCGACTCAACATGTCCGTCAAACGTTTACTCATTAGCTTCCTTGCTATAATAGCAATCAATTTTAGTCCAGTCCGCGCTCAAAGTCCAACCGCCGCCGCTCACAGGTTCAATATATTCATTCACGGCGATTTAACACTTGCGCCAAATGAAACAGAAGGTCCGATCGCAGTAGGGGGAAATTTAATTTCCAATCAATATCAGATCAGCTTCGATAAGAGACACGGTGCATTTTTCGTAGATGGCGTTTCCATCGGTCTTGCGGTTCGCGGCGGTGTAAGGCTCAATAGCGGTACCTTGCAGATCAACGGTCAGAATTATCTGAAGATCGGAAACGGTACACCCAATGCATCCGATCTGAACAATCTTAAAATCTGGTACAAAGACAGAAACAATGCAGAATCCACAATCCGCATTACAGATACCGATGGCGGATGGGACAGTCAGCCCAATATTCAGTTGAATGCCAGCGTCAACGATTTTAAAGCTGGTCAGAAAGTAGGCGAATCTTACAATCCGATTTTCGAAAACGTTTTTGGAAGCGGTGAAAATCAGATTGATATCGATGGCGCCTTTACGACACTTATTAAAAGATCGGGTCATTTGAAAGACCTGGCAGATAACCTGCCGATCCGCAACCAGAATGGCGGGATCATCGAAGGTGCTGAAATGGGACCTTACAATAACCCAAGCAAATTCGATCAGAATCCTAAGATCCGTGTCAACCCGAATGCGATCAATGTGTTGACGGTTTCAGCGGAAGTTTGGAATAGCATCAATAATATCAATTTTGAGAATATTCCTTCCGGGCCGCAGCTTGGAACTACCGAAGAACAATATGCAGCAGGTGGCGGAGGATTTGGTTTAATTATCAATATCGTCGATTTCCCAACTTTCTGTGCATCCAGAGGAGGTAATAGCAGCATTAAATTTCCAAACGTAGGCGGCTTGTCTGACCCGCAGGGCAGTTATGTGATCTACAACTTTCCGGACGCAACGAAAAGCGTGACGATTACAGGAAGTGTAATTCACGGAACGATATTCACCCCGCAGGCGGAACTTGTTAAAAATAACAACGGCAATATCAATGGCCAGATCATTGCAAAAAAATTCGCGCACAACGGAGATGAGATTCACTTCTGGCCTTTCCTTCCCTCGGTTCCTGAGCCGGCTGAGAAGACAATCTCAGTGAACGTCCACTCGAAATGCGAGAAAAATGCACCGTATCTGGATTACACGATTACCCCTTCCAATTTCGATGCGACCGGTAAGTTTGCGAAAATCGAATGGATCAACTCAGACGGAAAGATCGTTCATGAAGACTCAGATCTACCGCTGACTGGAAGCGTTTTATTCCCGGGTGCATCTATTGATTTGGAAGGAAACGGCGTTGCGTGGCCTGGATTCGAGAAAAATGGAAACAAATGGGAGGAAGTAGAAGATCGCTGGTCTTCACTTCGCCAGGATGGCGCGACAATCCGTGTGACGGTTGACCCATGGAAAATTATCGAAGTAAAATATCCGGCTTCAATCGGAACCTGCTACACCAGCCCTCCTCCAACTACGTTGCCTGTAACACTTGCAAGCTTTACGGCCGAAAACAAAAATTGCAATGCAGAATTGAAATGGGTTGTGACAGAAGCGTCTGATTTTTCACACTTTGTAGTTCAGCGCTCGACAGATGCAAGGAACTTTGTGCCACTGGCCCGCATTGATTACAATCCTGCTCAGAAAGAATATAGGTTCTCCGATTCGCCATTCTCCGCTGAAACTGCTCCCGCAAAGCATTACTATTACCGTTTGCAGCAGGTAGACACCGACGAATCGTTCGAATACAGCGCGATCAGAAGTGTGGATGCAGGGAGCTGCGATGCGAGATTGTCGGTTGATTTTTACCCTAACCCAACTCAGGATGAGGTGAATGTGAAAAGTTTCTCAGCTGTAAAAAAGGTAGAGATACTAAGCTTATCGGGAAAACAAATGTATTTTGCTACTCCGATTCAGGGACAGACCGAATTGAAAATCAACGTGCAGGCTTTCGAACAGGGACTCTATATTGTGAATGTGGTCAATGCAGAAGGCAAGTACACCTCAAAGCTTTTAAAGAAATAGTTAAGTCTTAAGCGTTATGTGAACTTCTTAAAAACTGCTCGCAGTCTGCGGGCAGTTTTTTTGTTGGGCTGTCCCGATCAAACCAGCTTGCGGCCTTTCCAGTTGTAGGTGGGTTTTTGCGCAGCCAAACCGAAAAAGCAGACATAAAAAGGGTAAATGATCTGGGTAATGGGAATGAAAACTATCGATCGCGGTTTGCCCAGAAAGCGCAGTACGCTGCCCAGAAACAGCCATTCCGGAATATTTTTGAGGGCAAGTATTCCCAAAAGAGAAGTTGTTTCGAGCATACCAAACGCCCAAAACGAACCGGCTAAAATCACAGACAAATTACAGGAAAACACGTAAAGCGCGAGGACGAGGGGTGTGGCGGTTTGGTAGTGCTTCCATTTACTCGCCCAGCGTTTGCGCTGGCGGAAGAAATCGGTCCATCGGTAATGTGGCTGCGTACTGACTATTGCGCGCTGGTCTTTCAGGAAGTGAACCGAGCCGGGAAATCTGGCTGCGATCTTGTGCATTAAAAACTCGTCGTCGCCGGAAGCAATGTGCCTTACCCCGTCATAGCCGCCTACATCCAGGAAAGCTTGTTTTTCGTATGCCAGATTTGCGCCGTTGCAGAGAGAGGGAAAGCCAGCCTCGATCGCACTCGCGCCGCTTCCGATCAGACTTGAAAATTCCACAATCTGCAAATGATCTGTCAGGCTGTTGGCTGGCGAAAAGGTTACGGGCGAGCTGATCAGTTTTGTATTTATAGACGCGTGGCAAGTTGCAATTGCATTCAACCAATCCGGCTCAACGCGGCAATCTCCGTCGGTAGTGACTATCAGTGAGCCAGTTGCATTGGAGATAGCCGTTTCAATTGCACGTTTTTTGGGAGAGGTAGTGGGCGTATCGGGGAGATTGATCAGTTGAATATCAAGTCGGTTTTGTCTTGCAAATTCTTCCACCAGCGCAGCGGTTTCGTCGGTCGAGTTATCATTCATGACCAAAACCTGAAACCTTTCGTTCGGGAAAGTCTGCGATACCAGATCTTGCAGAAGAAGTACAATATTGGCGGCTTCATTTCTAACCGGAATCACTACGGAAATAGTAGCAGTATGCTCGCCGGGTAGGTGTGCCGGGGTTTTTATTTTAGACCAAAATAAGAGTAAAAGCAATGTAAAAACGGCGTAGCTCGATGCTAACAGCCAAAGTGCAGGAACCAGCCAGGAAAGCAGATATTGTTCGATCATGAATGCATTGTCACTTGATTTGTTTCCATTTACTCTCCCAGATCAGGTAAATCCCGACCAGGATCGGGCCGAGCACATTGATGATCCATACCAAAAATGTCGCCGCGATGATCTTTTCGGGCGGCACCTGATAGGATGCGAATACGAGGAGCGCAGTAAATTCCCTTAATCCGAGATCGCCCAGCACATTAATAGCGGGAATAAGGGTTTTGGCAAGAAATATCAGAGACACGCAGGCAGCAAGTTGAAGCGGCGCAACGGGCAGGTCGAAAAGGGACAGCGTTAATACGAACTGGCTCAGGAAAATGAGATACCTGAGTGCTCCAAAGCAAGTTGCGGCACCAAGTTCCGCGGCTGAATAGCTGCCTATGATCCGAATGTAAGAATGTATTTTTTTGAATAGCGGCCGATTCGGATGCCAGTCTGTGAGCTTTGCCCGGAATGCGAATAACAGGAAACTAAGTCCGAGAATGGTGAAAATCAATATATCAACAGCCGTTTTGCCTGTGTCTGACAGCGTCAGTTTTTCTTTTAACAAAAACCAACCGGCGGCTCCGGCTGTTACTGAAACAAGGAACTGGATACCGTTTGAAACCAGCGCAGCCCCGATCGCTTCAAGCCTTTTGTCGGATTTCAATGCGGCGATCCGGCCGATGGTATCTCCCAATTGTGCAGGAGCGGCCACGCCCACTGCCAGTCCCGTAAGTGTTCCGCGTAAAGCCTCTTTGAATGTCATCGGAAGGACCTTTTGCGCAAGTCGCTGCCATTTTAAACTTTCCAGCGCCCAGTTGGCGGGGACGAGCAGGAGGATAAATAGCAGTAAGTAAAGGTGAGCGGGAAGTAGTACCGTTTTGAGCACTTCGCCAATGTCGGTAATGCCTTTCTGCTCGTTCTGAAAGGTTTTATAGATATAACTGATGATCAGCAGCGTTACCGCCAGCTTGATCAGCCAGAGCAGGTTTAACCGCTTGGTTCCTTCTTTTGGAGGGGAGAGTTCGTTATCTTGCACCATGATGAATTTGCAGCAGACCGAAGTTTCCGAGAAGATTATTATTGGTGTGGATCCCGGTACGCAGGTGATGGGATATGGTGTGATATCGGTGAAAAATCAGCAAATTTCTCTCGTTCAATATGGGGTAATTCATTTGAGCAAATATACTACCCACGAATTGAAGTTGAAGAAAATCTTTGAGCGCATTACCCAGCTGATCGAGGATTACCTGCCTGACGAAATGGCGATCGAGGATCCTTTTTATGGAAAAAATGCGCAGTCGATGCTGAAATTGGGACGTGCACAAGGCGTGGCAATGGCGGCTGCGCTAGCCCGGAATATCCCCATCGTGGAGTATTCGCCCAAGAAAGTGAAGCAATCGGTGACCGGGAGCGGAAATGCTTCCAAGGAGCAGGTTGCTTATATGCTGGAAAAAATATTAAAAATGGAACTGAACCGGGAGTTTATGGATGCTACCGACGGAATTGCGATCGCGATATGTCACCAGTACCACGCTAATTCACCAGCCGCGAGCGCGACGGGCTCTGCTAAAAAGTCGAAAAAAGGCGGTTGGGGCGCATTCGTTACCGAAAACCCCAACCGTGTGAAATGAGCATTATTTGATCATTTTCAACGCTTTTTCTGTATTTCCTGCTTTCAGTCTGTACACATAAACGCCGCTTGGCAGGTTGGTTGCATTCACTTTCGAGAAGTGCCAGCCGGGTGCCAGATCGCCTTTTTGAAGTTGCATAATTTTCTGTCCGCGCAGGTTAAATAGTTCAAGCGCTACTTCTGTCTGAGTAGGCAGATAGAAGGAAATATCGGTGGAGGAGCCGGCCGGGTTTGGGTTATTTTGCAATAGGGTAACCTCGTTCGGCTGATCAATCGTCACAGGAATCATCTCAGATCGCAATGCACAGCCTCCGTCATTTGAAATGATGACACGGTACTCGCCGCTCTGCGAAGCCATCCATACCGGGCTGGTCGCACCGGGAATATCGGTTCCGTTGAGTTGCCACTGATAACTCTGGTCCGGAGCTTCTGCGACTTTCAATGCCGTTTTAAAGAACCCGTTTTTCTCCACTTTTACATTTACTATCGCAGGCGGCTGGATCTGGAAACTGCCGCTTTCGTTACTTTCCAGGGCCGGATACGTAAATATCGTTTTGAGCGCGTAAGTACCTTTTGCAATCGTTTCAGGCAACTGGAAGCTGATCAGCCCGTTTTCGACCTGAACCGGAATGCTCGTGATATTCCCTTTCTCCATATTCCTGATTTCAACCGTAGCCGATTTGTTTTTGGAAAAAGTCGAGTTGGAAGTGATCGTAAGTGCTACGTTTTCGCCCGTGCAATAGCCCGCTTTGGGTTCGAACCGCTGGATTTTATTTTCGTCAAAAGTATGCAGCTCGGCCCCACCTGTGAGAATCAGCAGTTTTTCGTTAAAGTACTCGATGTCAAAGTTCTCCCTGAGCATATCCAGACCGTCCGTGTACACATTTGCGATTCCGTCTTTGTAACTGATCAGGCTTTGCTGAATGTTGGTGTCGTCCCAAAAGTTGAATGACGCAGCCCAAAGCCGGTTATTTTTATCGAAAACAACCTTTCTAATAGATTGCGGGGCAATTGCCTCGATCATTTCCCAGCTATTATTAGCAGAGTTGAGTTGCCTGATACCGAATTCACCATAGGCGGTGGGCAGCTTATTCTGATCAAAAGCCAACCCTGTAACGCGGTAGCCTTCCGGTATAAATGAATGCTGCGACCAGTTGTTATTATAGAATTTCCAAACGTTCCCCTGATCGGTTACAGCCCAGATATGATCGTCGGGGTCACTTGTCACCGTCATCAGCCGGGTGGTGCCAAATGTTTCCTGGCCGTAGAAATACCACTTTCCTTCCTGAAAACGACCTATACCCCTGTCACCGGTCACAAAGAAAACCCCGCTGTTCTCAGTGACTGCGAGCGGGCATAAACCATTGGAGTAAAATTTCTCGGGTTGTAAATATCTTTTGTAGGTATTGCCTGTTTTTACTACCATATTATTGGCCAGGTCCATCATATAGATCGTTCCATTTCGGTTAGTCCCGAAGAATTGGAGGGTATTGGGTGACTTGCCATTTGTGGTTGAGGAAATGTAGGTATCCCATTGGTCCAGATCTCCGCTTTCATAGTAGCCGGCGGTGATAGAGTGAACGTACATTTTGTCAACTCCCTTTACAAACCGGTTTCTAAACATCGCCGTGTATCCTGGTTCCTGCAAGTTGGGCGAAACAACGCCCAGATACCGAAACCGCTGATCCTTGAATCCCGTGCTGAGCTGTAAGTTCTCCCATTCTGAATAAGATTTAGGCGCCCATTTGATTCTGGAACGAACATGATAGGATGAATTTTCCTGCAAATCGGGGCGGTAGAGCATTTTGGTGGAATTCCAGCTATTAATCGCATTGGACGCCATGGAATCGCGATGCACGATGTTACTGAACTTGTTGTCCGTCGCCACTTCGAGGTAACCTGTAATAGGGCCAGGGTGAAATGTGCCTTTTGACAGCGTTGTTGTCAGGATAGGGGTGCTCGATGTTTTTGTAACCTGATTGGCCGGGCCGAAAGCATTCGTCCAGGATTGGGAAAGGGGATAAACAGCAGACCATTCGCCCCAGACATTATTTTTCTGAACGCGCAAACGGACTATAAACTGCTTATACCATTCATAAGGGTGTAAAATTGAAAAAGACTGTTGCGCCCCGGCAAGGGTTTCAAACGACCGTGTAAAACTTTCCCGCGCATTCACGTCGGTGATCTCCACCTCATAGTGACTGATACCCGCAAATGCATAAAAATAGCCGGTCAGATTCCTCGCACTGATTATTCTGGCATCAAAGAGCAGGGGAGGTGCGGTGCTGGTTGAGAAAGGTGCGATCGTAAAGCGGACAGATTGCGACCATTCTTCTGCTTTAATATCATTTTCTGCCCGGTACCGGGAAAAATAACTGCCCTCACTTTGTCCGCGCGATTGGAAATAAGATTGTCTGATCAGTGTATCCTCCACAATTTGTGTAAATGCTTGATCCTTTGCGATCTGGAACCGGTACCTATCCGCGCGAAAGGCTGCTTTCCAGTCGAAAGACGGGGTGGAAATGGTTGCGTCGGGATTTGGTTCGCGGAGTGAAAGTGCGGCAGGCGCACTGGGCTGCTCGGTGAATGCACCGAGCTTGAAAGTCGGTTCTATCTTACCTTCCGCATAGTCGCGCATCAAATTCCTGCAAAGCGGGTGAAAGCTGAGCACGCTACGGCAATAGGACATAATCGAACCATTCACATACTCCTGGTAACCGTCCTCGCATTCGCTTGTAGCGCCTTCCACATTGGTACAGCGGTCGATCGGACCGCCGGGCCAGGAGCAGCTGTGGGTATGCGGCGAGCCTAAGGTGTGTCCCAGTTCATGGCAAAGCAGGTCTACATCAATATAAGAATTACCGGGCACTGGGAAGTTGGATGTACACATGCGGTAGCCTCCGTAAAACCACCCGTTTCGCACCGAAAAGCCGACTACCGCGTCGCGTTCTTCAAAACGGTTCAACGTCCAGTAGTTCAGGACGTGTGTGAAATATTCGAAGTCGTTTGTGAAAACGTAAGGTTCGGGCTGATCCCAGATCTGGATGTAGCTGATCGTCAGCTTTACATTGATCTCGCGCTCGAAAATGTCCGACGCTGCCTGTATAAAGCGGTAAGCCTCTTTTGTGAGTTTGTCCTTATCGCCATTATATGCGACGTAAGTGTCATAATTGATGTCGATACCGAGGCGGTATTCCAGTCTTTCGCCGGCCGAGGTACGCGCTCGGGTGAGGTCACTGAGTTGCGCGTATTTGGCTAATCTGGCACCTGATAGTGAATCGTTTGTGGCGCAAACCGGCAGATTCTGCTGCGCGGCGGCTATTTTAAAAATGAAAAAGAATAGAAAGATCAGCAACGACCTGCCGGTAGAAATTGCATTCATAAGCGGATTGACGAACGAAAAGGAATGGGTGGAATATTTATGTGTCCAAGATATGACAATATCTGCAGCGATAACGTTGCTTCCGTTTTAATCTAAATATTAAAAAATTTTAATGGTATTAAATTAATAATTGATACCATAATTCAAACGTTTGTTTGATAAATTCAAACGATCGTTTGAATTTTGTTTTTCAGTCAGTTACCTTTGTTTTGCAATCAGCAATAATGAAGTTTTAACAGCTGATGGTGAATACATTAGATGGAATATAACTCGAAACAAATACAGATAATAGAAGTCGCGGAGCGGCTTTTCGCTCAAAAGGGCTTCGCCGGTACTTCGGTGCGCGACATTGCGCAGGAGGCGGACGTGAATGTGTCGATGATCTCCTACTATTTCGGGTCGAAGGAAAAGCTGATCGAAGCTTTGTTTCAGTTCAGGATGACAGAGTCCAGATCGCGGTTGGAAACGCTGGTCACAAACGATGAGCTGAGTCCCATGCAAAAGATCAATATGCTGATAGACAATGTGATAGATAGGTTAATGGGTAACCAGAGCTTTCACAATATCATGCTGCGCGAAACGCTTTCTTCGGACCGTAACGAGACCATATCCAAACACATTATGGGACTGAAAATGAGGAACATCGAACTCATGCAGCGTCTGATCCAGGAGGGACAGGCGGCCGGGGTTTTCCGTGAAGGGATCGATATGAGCCTGATGAGCACAACACTTTACGGGACCGTCAACTACGCGATTGCTACACAGGACTTTTACAAGAAAATCAACAACCTGGAATCGATGGGCGAGGAGGAGTTTCAAATACACTTGAAACGCAGTCTGAGCCAGCATCTTAAAAGCTTATTTAAATCGACAGTAACCAATGAACACCACATTCAAAATTAGGAGAATGGTTTGGGTGGCAGCCGGAGCGATCTGGATCGCAGCAAATTCCCACGCATTCGCCCAGGCCGCACGCACGATTACCCTGGAAGAGGCCATTGAAATGAGCCTGAAAAACAGCAAACAGCTGAAATTGAGCCAGACCAATGTAGACCTGGCCGGATTGAGTATCAGGCAGATCAAGGAAAATCAGCTGCCTAGTCTGAGCATTTCGGGTTCCTACCTGCGGGTCAACACACCGAATATCAATTTGAAGGTAAAACCAAGCACGAGCGACAGTACCGCCTCGGGCTCGGCGACTCCGGAAGTGCACCAGGTCATGTACGGAATGGCGAGTGCGTCGCTGCCGATATTTTCTGGTTTCCGGTTCAAATACGGACTGCAATCAGCACACTACCTTGAAGAAGCTGCGAAACTCGATGCTGAAAGTGACCGCGACGCGGTGATCCAGAATACAATTGCGGCTTACAGTAACCTTTACAAAGCTAAAAAATCGGTCGATCTGGTTGCTGAAAACCTATTGCGTGAGCGCCAGCGGGTGGAAGAATTTACCAATCGTGAAAAAAATGGAATGCTCGCGAGAAACGATCTGATGAAAGCCAAGTTGCAGGAATCTAACGTGGAGCTTACATTACTTGACGCAGAAAACGACCTGAAAGTGACCACGATCAATATGGACCTGCTTTTGGGATTGCCCGAAAATACGCCGTTGCTGGCAGATTCTGCAAGTTTTCTGACTTTCAAAGAAGAAGGAAATGTGGGTGACTGGGAACAAACAGCATTGACGCACAGAAAGGATATTGCAGCAAATGGGATTCGCCAAAAGGCAGCGAATGTGGATATTAAGGGCGCCAAAGCGGATTTTTATCCAAGTGTGGCATTGACGGCGGGCTACGTCGCGCTGAACATTCCCGGCGTTGCAGTTATCCCGAATGCTGTGAATGCGGGCGTTGGGATCAGGTACGATGTGGCGTCGCTCTGGAAATCCGGTTCAAAAATCGCTCAGGCACGGACACACGCTTATCAGCTGAAAACCAATGAAGATATCTTGCTGGACAAGCTGCATCTTGAAGTCAATACTGCCTATTACAACTATGTTTTGAGTAAAAGAAAAATAGATGTTTATGCGAAGGCAGTGGAGCAGGCGAACGAAAATTACCGCATTACCAAAAATAAATACGATAACAGCCTGGTAACCACCACCGAACTCCTCGACGCTGACGTAGCCCAGGTACAATCAAAAATCAACTACGAAGCCGCCAAGGCAGATGCCATCGTCGCTTTCAAGCGGTTGGAACAAACTGCGGGGGTGATTCAGTAGGGGGGAAGGGAGGAAAGGAGGATGGAGGAAAGGGAGGATGGAGTTTCGCAGTAATTATAATATTTTTTATTCCTTCCTCCTTCCTCCCTTCCTCCTTCCTCCCAAAAAACATTCACTAATTCACTAATTCACTCATTCAATCATTGTAAAATGGAAACCACACCGAAGAAGAAAAATAACCGGTTTATTATCATCCTGGCTGTGCTGATTATGGCTGGCGGGACCTGGGGATTTACGAAGTATAACCACGGATTACACCACGAGGAAACAGACGATGCGCAGGTTGATGCGAATATCAGTCCGGTTATTCCAAGGATATCAGGTTATGTTACTGAGATCAAAGTAAAAGACAATCAGGAAGTTAAGAAAGGTGATACGCTGCTTGTGCTCGATAACCGCGATCAGCAGATCAGGCTCGAACAGGCGAAAGCTGCGCTCGCAGGGTCGGAGGGAAGTTTGGTGGTAGCGAATGCGACAACCACTGCCTCTCAGGCGAGCGGCATTACTTACGAAGCGAATGTTTCGATTGTGGAAGCACAGATCGAGGAAGCGAAAGTCAATGTGTGGCGGGCGAACCAGGATTTTGCGAGATATGAGAACCTGATCAAAGACCATTCGATCACGCAGCAAGAATTTGAGCAGGCTTCGGCTACGAAACAGAAAGCCGAACGCCAGCTGGCGGTTTTGGTAGCTCAGAAAAATGCGGCGGAGCGTCAGGCGAAGGCGGCCGGAAAGCAGACGAGCGCTACTTCACGCCAAACTGCCGTGGCCAATGCAAATATCAAAGCCCGTGCGGCGGAGATCGCGAATGCGGAATTGAATCTTTCCTACACCGTGATCACAGCGCCAACCGACGGCCGCGTTTCAAAAGTGAATGCGCAGCTTGGACAGTTTTTGCAAGCGGGACAGTCGCTTTTCAGCATTATATCAACCACTGAACCCTGGATAGTAGCGAATTTCAAGGAAACGCAGCTTACCAGAATGAAGCTGGGCCAGCATGTGAAAATACATGTGGACGCGTATCCTGACCATGAATTTGAAGCAAAAGTTGCCTCATTTTCACCTGCAACCGGCGCGCGTTTCGCACTGCTTCCTCCCGACAATGCAAGTGGCAACTTCGTGAAAGTAGTTCAGCGTCTGCCGGTTAGGATTGAATTTACAAAAGCGGATGATGCGTTTATCGCGCAGCTGCGTCCTGGCATGAACGTGCAGGTGGACGTGGAGCTGAACTAGGATATCGAATTACTAATCTTGAAATAAATCAGGATGGAATTACAGGAATCACTCGTAGAATACGGGTATAGAAGGATCATTATTACAATTACCGCCGTGCTTTGCGCGCTGCTGGAAATTGTGGATACAACGATCGTCAATGTTGCCCTCAACGATATGAGGGGAAACCTGGGCGGTACATTATCGGAAGTGAGCTGGGTAATTACGGCTTATGCGATCGGTAATGTGATCATTGTGCCGATGACGAGCTGGCTTTCCCAGCAATTTGGACGTAGAAATTATTTTGCGGCCTCCATTATCATATTTACCGTCGCCTCATTTCTTTGCGGTAATGCAAATAATATTTGGGAGCTGGTCTTTTTCAGGCTGATCCAGGGATTTGGCGGCGGCGCTTTACTGGTAACCGCGCAAACGCTGATCACCGAAAGTTATCCGCCTGAAAAACGCGGGATTGCGCAGGCTATTTATGGGTTAGGTGTGATTGTCGGGCCTACATTAGGTCCGCCGCTGGGTGGTTACATTGTGGATAATTACAGCTGGCCTTACATATTTTACATTAATATTCCGCTCGGTATTATCGCGGCAATGCTTACGCTGCAATTTGTGAGAAGTCCGAAGTATTCGGAGAAAAAGAGCAGCAGTGAAATCGACTGGTGGGGGATCATTTTCCTGGCAGCGGCAGTGGGTTCTTTGCAATATGTGTTGGAAAAAGGGCAGGAAGAGGATTGGTTCAATGACGAGATCATCACTATTCTTTCGATAACCACGGTTTTCTCATTCTTCTTCTTCATCTGGCGGGAGCTCACTTACAAGAACCCGATCGTGAACCTGCGGGTTTTGAAAAATGGTAACCTCAGGGTCGGTACGATACTCTCATTCATTCTTGGTTTTGGGTTGTACGGTTCCACATTCATTATCCCGCTTTACACCCAGGCGACATTGGGCTGGACAGCAACCCAGTCAGGAATGCTGATGGTACCCGCCGCTATCGTGACCGCCATGATGATGCCTATTGTCGGGCAGCTTTTGCAGCGCGGCGTGAAACAACAATATCTGGTGGCGATCGGAATGGTGTTTTTCTTCATTTACAGCTACTGGGGCTACCTGGTACTGACGCCGGATACCGGCAGCGACGCGTTTTTCAATATGCTGATCGTGCGTGGAATAGGGCTGGGATTGTTATTTGTACCCATCACAACGCTCGCATTGTCGACATTGAAGGGGCGCGAAATTGGTGAGGGAGCGGCATTTACGGGGATGATGCGGCAGCTGGGCGGTTCTTTTGGAGTTGCGGTAATTACCACCTTCATAGCCCGTCAGAATATGTTCCACCGGAATGATCTGGTAAGTAAGCTCGATGTCAACAATCCGATCGTTCAGCAGCGGGTTGAAGGTTTGCAGCACTCATTTATGGCAAAGGGACTTTCGTCTGATGTTGCTTTGAAAAGCGGGTACAAGATCCTTGACTTTACGGTTTCAAAACAGGCGCAGGTGATGTCTTATATGGATGTATTTCTTTACCTGGGCATTCTGTTCCTGATCTGCGTCCCGTTTGTGCTTTGGACAAAAAGTGGCAAAACGAAAGTAGATACTTCGGCAGTGCATTAATTTTTAAGTGTAGTAGTGTTATTGAAGAAGCTTCCCAGCCTTGGGGAGCTTCTCTTTTTTTTTTGCAGGATTCTCCGGCTTAGCGGGTTGCCAAGAGCGAATGCAGCTTATTCATCGTCAGTATCCTGATCTTGGGAAATGGGATTTCTTCCAAAATGTTAAAATGCCTGTCGTGAGTTACAATGTATTCTGCCTGGCAGGAGATTGCGCAGTCTACAAATTTGTTATCATCCTGGTCTTTAATCAACCCCCATTTATAGAAAGGGGTAACCCAAATTGTATTATTGAGATTTAAGAGAAGCTCTATCGTATTCGCAGCGAGTGTAGGAGAATAGAAGTTGCCGATAACCTCATCGTACTCTTCAATAATTTCGTTCGTAATACCAATCTGAAAGGTTCCTGCCTTCAATGCATCAAAAAGCCATCGCGTTTTTGACAACCTGGGAATACTTACAAGCAGACAATTGGTATCAATTACAAGAATCAAGAAACTCCATATTTAGTGCGTTTGTGAGATTTCAGTGCTTCGTCGAGTTTTTCTTGTGTCAGGCTCTTTTCCTCCCAAATTCGATCCATTTCTTCGTCGATCTGTTTTGCAAAATACTCTGAGAGTAGTTGTTTTATTTCACGCTCTTGTCTTGCGTTGAGTTGTTTCTCAAACATCCTGAGCATGAACAGTTGCATGTCGTTCAACTTGGTTGTCTGTTCCATTTCAATCCGTTTAATGTTCATACAACTTAACAACCTTTTACCAGAAAACCGTTCTTTCCAATCTCAAATTATCCAAACGGTGCTTATCAATTAGCAAACAAAACAAAGTAGTTTTGCTCTGAACCAAATGCCCTGACTTTGCATCAGAATTACCATTTTTTAAAACAACTCGCTCCGGCCCTGCATGATCGTTTGGCGGGGAAATATTTTATTGAGGCTTTCAGTCAGGAGAAGGATGAGATCATCCTGATTTTTGCGGATCAGGCTGGGGAAGAGGAATTGATCAATCCTTTTTTTATAAAAGCAACCCTTACTTCTCAATTCGCCTGTCTGAGCTTTCCCGACAAATTTGACCGGGCGCGGAAGAATAGTGTGAACCTCTTCATCGATTTTGAGAATAAACCGGTTGCCTTAGTACGGGTATTCAAGAATGAGCGCGCGATTATAGTTCAGTTATCTGATGATAGTGCATTGGTCTTCAAGCTTTTCGGGAACAGATCGAATTTGCTTTCTTTTGATAGGGGGGGTAGTATTATTCAGGTTTTCAATAATAAATTAACTCCTGATAAATCACTTTCACTCGCGTCGCTCGACCGCGATGTAGATCAATCTTTCGAAGCCTACCTTCAAAATAACCTAGATCACAAACCCCTTTTCCCAACATTCGGGAAGCTGGTAAATGCTTATTTATCCGAAAAACTAAAAGGAAAAGAAGAGCCGCAGGAACGCTGGGATGTCATTCAGGAGGTGTTGAAGCAGTTGGATGCAGAGGTGTTTTATTTGGTCAAAAATGAACTCGAACCGGCGCTGGTACTATTAGAAATCGGCGAGGTAATAGAGGAATACACCGATCCGGTTGAGGCACTGAATGCATTTTACATCACTTACATCCGGCTCAGTGGGCTGGACAGGGAGAAAGCCGATTGGCTGAGAATACTGCGAAAACGCATTCAGCAGACGGATAATTATCTTGAAAATACCTTTGAAAAATTGGTCGAGCTGGAAAATGCGGTACGGAACGATGAGATTGGAAATATCATTATGGCCAATATGCACGCTATCCCCGAGCGGACAGAGAAAGTGGAGCTTTTTGATTTTTACCGGGATACTCAGATCGTAGTCAAGCTGAAAAAAGAGCTTTCCGCACAGAAGAACGCAGAGAATTATTACCGGAAATCTAAAAATGAAAAAATAGAGCTGGCGCGGCTCAACGATAGTCTTGCATTTCGTGAAAAAGAGAGGACAGAACTGGCTTTGCATTTGGAGCAAATAGGCGCATTCGAATCACTGCGGGAGCTCAGGGCTTACGTGAAGGCGCACCAGCTGGACGGGAAAAAAGCAGAGGTGCCTGTAAGTGAGCTTTTCAAGCGCGTCGAATTTATGGGTTACGTGATCCTGATTGGTAGAAATGCCAAGAATAATGACGTTTTGACCAAACAATATGCCGGAAAAGAAGATCTCTGGCTGCATGCCAAAGATGTGACCGGCTCGCACGTGGTAGTGAAAAATCAGTCAGGAAAACCGTTTCCAGCACCGGTGATCGAACGGGCGGCGGAGTTGGCCGCCTTTTATTCCAAAAGAAAAAATGACTCGCTGTGCCCGGTTATTTACACACCGAAAAAATTTGTACGAAAACCGAAAGGGCTTCCGGACGGCGCAGTGGTAATCGACAAAGAATCGGTCGTTATGGTCGTCGCGCGGGGCGAGTAAACAGGCTTTGATATGTGTAACGATATGACGAACTTCGTATAAAAATAGAAAACCGGAATTTTATAGTGCAGAATGCTTGAAAATCGTCGCTTCGTTATTATTGGATTTTTCTCATTAGTAGGTTTAATATACTTATTGCGGCTCTTCTACTTACAGGTTCTTGACGAGAGCTATTCCATCGAGTCGTCGAGTAATTCTATCAAACGTGTTATTGAAATCCCCTTCCGCGGCCAGATCTACGATCGTACTGGAAAGCTCATCGTTTATAATACCCCTGTTTATGACCTTTTGGTAACCCCCCGAAAAGCCAGAGTGGAGGATACCCTGCGTTTTTGCCAGGTATTGGGGATCGAGCGGCGGGATTTTGACAGTTTAATGGCGGCTGCGGCTGCTTATAGCCCGTTTAAACCTTCGCTATTTCTCCGACAATTATCGAAAGAAGACTTTGCGTCTATTCAGGACGTTATGGTTGATTATTCAGGTTTTGAATTTGCCAAAAGCTCACTCAGAACATACACCGCGCCAACCCTGGCGAATACGCTTGGCTACGTCAGTGAGATTACCAGATCACAGCTGGAAAAGCAGGAGGAGCCTTATTACCGGCAGAGTGACTACATCGGGCAAAGCGGGATTGAGAAAATTTATGAAAATGAGCTGCGCGGGAAGCGGGGTACCAAGTTTGTGATGCAGAATGTGGCCGGCGTTTACAAAGGTCCCTGGAAAAACGGCGAGCTTGATACGATGGCAGTCGCTGGCGAAAACCTTTACACGGGCATTGATCTCGAAGTACAGCAATATGCGGACAGTCTGATGGTCAACAAGGTGGGTAGCGTTGTTGCTATTGAGCCAAAGACCGGGCAGATCATTTCAATGGTTTCCGCGCCGACTTACGATCCCAATATTCTTGCAAGCAGGCATTTTTCCAAGAACTTTGCGGCACTCGCGCGCAATCCTTACAAACCGCTGTTCAACAGGCCGGTCATGGCGAGTTACCGCCCGGGATCTACCTTCAAGCTGATCCAGGCGCTGATTGGTTTGCAGGCAGGAGTGATTACGCCCGAAAGTGGATTTACGCACGCAAACTGTCCGATGGGCTGCCACGTGCACCCGGCGACAAGTACCGTCGCACTTGGGGTAATGCATTCCTGCAACCCTTATTTCTACAACGTTTTCCGTAGGCTGATCTATAAAAACAATATAACCAATACTTTTCGCGCATCTGCGGTTGGTCTCGACGACTGGCACGACAAAATGAGCAAATTCGGGATTGGTCAGCGGCTGGGGATAGACCTTCCGAGCGAATACAAAGGTAATTTGCCCAACAAAAAATATTACGATCGCTTTTACGGAGAATACCGGTGGAAGTTTTCAAATATCTATTCCCTCAGTATTGGTGAAGGCGAGTTGCTGATTACACCTTTGAAAATGGCCAATGTCGCTGCGATTATCGCGAACCGCGGTTACTATTATACACCTCACGTAATTCACGGGATTGGTGATAAAAAGTATGTAAAGCCCGAGTTTCTGGAAAGGCACGACAGCGGCGTTGATCCTCGTCATTTTGATCCTGTGATCGAAGGAATGATCGGTGCGGTGGAAGGTGGTACTGCGCGGAGATCGAGAGTGGAAGGTATTACGATTGCGGGTAAAACGGGGACTTCGCAGAACAAAAAAGGGGATGATAGTTCAATCTTCATTGCATTTGCACCGGCGGATGATCCCAAGATCGCCATCGCAGTATTTGTGGAATATGCAGGAGCAGGAGGATCAGCCGCTGCGCCGATCGCCAACCTTGTGATCGAAAAGTATTTAACAAGAAAGGTGACCAACAAGGCGCTGGAGGAGCGAATGCTGAAAGCGGATTTTATGAGCAAAGTAATCCTTCCAGGCGTGAAAAAGCCAGTTACTACCGACAGCACCAGGAAAAAACCGGTACCTGCCGATTCTGTGAAGAAAAAGCCTGCTGCTCCCGCGAAACCTGTGGTGAGCAACAGACCAGTTGCTGTGAATCCATAATCTATGTACAGATTTTTTAATATCGAGCTATATAATGCCTGAAAATAAACCCATTACGAAAAATGTAGACTGGATTGTAGTGCTGATCTACATCGCTTGCCTCGCCATAGGTTGGGTTAATATCTATGCGGCCGTTTATAATCCTGAGGTGCAAACCAGCATGTTCGATGTGAGTAACAACGCCGGAAAGCAGCTAATGTGGATCGGTACCGCCGCCTTGCTGATTGTTTGTATCCTGGTGATCGATTACAAATTTTATGAGACGTTTTCTTTTATCATTTACGCGGTTGTGATCGCATTGCTTGTGCTGGTACTGTTTGCAGGATCCAATATCAACGGATCACGTTCCTGGATAAAGATCGGCGCATTCTCTTTACAGCCTGCCGAGTTTTCCAAACTGGCGATCAGTCTGGCTATTGCCAAATACCTGAGCGACCCGGCGATCAGTCTGACGCGCAAACTGAAAGACTATTACCCAATTATGGGAATCATTGCGCTACCCGCATTTTTGATCCTACTATCGAATGAAACGGGCTCTATGCTCGTATTTGCCTCTTTTGCTGTGGTACTTTACCGCGAAGGAATGCCCGGCTTTATTCCTGCGATAGGAATGGTAATGGCGGCATTGCTGATCATTACCTTGCTTTTTGTGAAATGGTATATCGCCGGCGCGATCATCATTATTGCCGGTTTGGCGATCTGGATTATGCCGGTTATGACGCGGCGGCGCGGCGGCTTGTGGGCTACGATATTAGTTTCCCTGGTGATGATCGGGATCGTTTTCGGGGTGGATTTTTTTATGAATAATGTGCTTCAAAAACACCAGCGAGGCAGGATTATGGTGTTACTCGATCCCGATTCCGACCCGAGGGGAATCGGCTGGAACGTAATTCAATCCAAGATTGCGATCGGTTCCGGCGGATTCGCTGGGAAAGGATTTTTGCAGGGCACTCAAACCAAATTCGATTTCGTACCCGAGCAAAGTACCGACTTTATATTCTGTACAGTAGGCGAGGAGCACGGCTTCATCGGTGCTGCTATTGTAGTATTCCTGTTCGTTTGCCTCATTTCCCGGCTGGTAATACTCGCCGAGCGACAGCGTAGCCGCTTTGCGAGGGTTTATGGATATTGTGTCGCTGGTATCATATTCTTTCACTTTATGATCAATGTCGGCATGACAATCGGGCTGATGCCGGTAATCGGGATCCCGCTTCCGTTTTTTAGTTACGGAGGTTCGTCGCTCTGGTCTTTCTCGATCCTGCTATTTATTTTCCTGAAAATCGACGCGCAGCGGCCGTTTACTTTGTCACGCGGATAGGGGTTTATGAATGAATGAGTGAGTGTTAAGTTATTAAATAGTCATTCAGAAATTCATCTCACCAGCGACCCGGTGATTCAATCATTCAATCATTCAATCATTCAATCATTCACTAACTCGCTCACTAACTAAAACTTAAACCTTCCCTGCTGCCAAAATCAACAACACCCACCCAACTATCAAGGCCAATCCTCCGATTGGGGCGGTGGCACCAAACTTGGTGATTCCTGTAAAGCAAATGGCGTAAAGCGACCCGGAGAATATAATTACCCCGATCGCAAATGCATTTCCGGACCAACCGAGCAATTTCACTGCGTCTGCACCGGCTCGTTGCATGAGCAAGCCGACCAAAACCATGGCTATCGCGTGGTAAAACTGATATTTAACAGCAGTTTCAAAAGTTTCGCTCCTGCCGGAAGCTTCCAGCATTCCTTTCAATGCGTGTGCGCCGAATGCGCCCAAGGCAACCGCAAGAGCGCCCAATATGCCGCCCGCCTGTATCATGAATTTCATAAAATGGATCTTTAAGTCAGTAGGTAAAGTTAGCCGCTGCGGAAAGTGCAACCAACCGTTTGTGCCAATTTTATTATATTGCAGCACAGGAAAGCGGAATTAAACCACCTCCGCAGGTCGCGCACAAGTACATTCAAATGACGTTAGAACGCTTTATTCAACTCTGGACACACCGCTATCATAAATATTCCCACATCTTCGAGGCCCGGCTGCTGGGCTTCCGGGCAAGATCGCATTTCCGCGCTGTAAAGCAGAAGTTGAATCCCGGCCAAAAACTGATCGCAGTGGTGAGAACGGAGCATTTCGGTGATATTATAGCTGCCGAACCTATTGCGCGCTACATCAGGTCGCTGCATCCCGATGGATATATCGTTTGGTTTGTCAAGTCCGCTTTTCACGAACTGGTGGATTACAATCCGGAGATTAATGAAGTTTTCCGAGAATTTTGCGTTACCCAGCGACAGACTTTAATGGCTGGCAATGTATTTGATGAAGTCATTGAATTGCAGTTCAGTAATAACAACCACTGTCCTAAGTGCCAGGTTTTTATTGATAATCCGGTGGCAGTGAGGCGGAATATTACTATTTTCAATTATTTCGATTACGGAAATCTGCTTGAAGTATTTGCGCAGACGGGAGATCTAATTCCTCCCAAATCTCCATTTCCGGCCGACGATCAACCCAGGTTGTATTTGCAGGAAAGTCACCGGACTAAAGTCGATTCGCTCCATTTACCTGATCGTTTTATTGTATTGCATTGTCAATCCAACTACAAACCGAAAGACTGGCCTTCCGATCGTTGGGAAATCCTGATCGCTTGGCTGGCAGCTACTTATGATTATCAGATTGTGGAAGTTGGGATGAAAAGCAGCCTGAATGTAGGTGCCAATTCTTATCGGAATCTATGTGGGCAACTATCAATCCTCGAAACAGGAGAAGTGATCCGGCGGGCGAAATTCTTCATCGGACTGGATAGCGGTCCGTCACATCTGGCGAATGCAACCGGTACTTTCGGAATGATCCTGATGGGCGCTTTGAATAATTTTTTAAACTATAATCCCTATTCTGGTAAATATGGGCGCCAGGAAAATGTGGTGCTGGTTCGTCAGGCGGGGCAACCGTGCTGCGACCTGACTTTTGAATTTGTACAGGAAAAAGTGAAGGAAGTGCTGGACAGGGAATCGGAAATCAGTCAGTTACCGTGAGCCAAAAATGGCGCTGCCTACCCGCACAAGCGTACTGCCTTCTTCTGCGGCCAACAGATAGTCGCCGCTCATTCCCATCGAAAGTTCCCGCATTTCGATCCGGGGACTTTCATGTTGTTTAAATGACTCGAAGAGGTTTTTGAGCCCCTTAAATTCAGCTCTCACTACCTCAGTATCGTCGGTATTGGAAGCCATTCCCATTAAACCGACGATTCTTATATTGGTTAAGTCAGACAATTCGGGCGAAGTGACGATCTCTTTGGCTTCATCTTCCGAAAGGCCAAACTTAGTTTCCTCACTCGCAATGTATATTTGCAGAAGGCATTCAATAACACGGTCATTTTTAAGAGCTTCTTTATTTACTTCTTTCAATAATTTGAAACTATCAATAGAATGGATCAGCGACACGAATGGCGCCATGTATTTCACTTTATTACTCTGTAAATGCCCGATCATGTGCCACTCGATATCCTTGGGAAGTTCCTCCGATTTGGCGACCATTTCCTGCACCTTGTTTTCTCCAAAACGCCTCGCGCCGGCCTGATATGCTTCCAAAAGAACTTCCACGGGCTTGGTTTTTGTTACAGCAACCAGCCTTGTTTCCTGTTTTAATCCTTTTTCTATTCGGGCAATATTTTCAGCGATTGATGACATTATCAGGAGTTAAATTTTTGAGAATTAAGAGATTAAAGCCCAGCTTCTGACTCAGGCGACCAGAAATTCGATGTGGACATATTTCAAAATTGAAAAAAACATATTTCTTTTACCAACTTAATTAAAAATTCAACCTTCTGTATGGACTACAACCAGGAACAAAAACAAGACCGAAAAACGCTTCTATGGGCAGCATTGGCTGTATTGTTACTGCTCAATCTGGTACTTGTTTATTTTATCTATCACGAAAAACAGGAGAACCTGGCGAAGGATGAAATTATAACTGCAAAAACAGAGGAAGTTTTATCAATCAAAACGAAACTCGATTCGATCTCCGCGGAGCTGGATGTGAAGATCGCCGAAATACAAAAGTTGGGAGGTAGCGTAGATTCACTGGTTGCTTTAAAGGAACAACTGGAAAAGGATAAACGGGAACTTAAAAACGCGACTACTTATTCGGCGGCTAACTACAATAAAAAGATTAAGTCTTACGAATCGATATTGTCGGAAAAAGACAGCGAAATCGCTACGCTGAGGCAGCAATTAGGTGTTGCAACTACAAAGAATGAAGAGCTGAGCCAGAAATTAACGGGTCTGGAATCTGAAAAACAGTTGCTTGCTGATTCTGTGACCAACTATTCTGTACAAAACCGCGAATTGAGCGAAAAGGTAAATCTGGCATCGGCTTTGAAAGCGGAAGCGTTGACAGTCAATGCAGTAAACTCGAAAGGTAAGGAACGTCAGGGCGGAAAATACAAAGCAAAACGCATTGATAAGCTGCGTGTGAATTTCAAAATCGCTGAAAATCCGGTTGCTAAACAAAATGAAAAGCAGATCTACCTGCGGATCCTGGATCCCGACGGAGCTGTTCTTTCGGATATGGCAACAGGCTCAGGTTCGTTTGTACATAATGGTAAGGAGCTGATTTACAGTTCTTCGCAGGTTGTTAATTTCGATAACAGTAACCAATCGGTTGATATTCTGTACGGTCGCGGCGGTATTCCTTTGAAAGACGGCAAATATGCGATCGAACTTTACAGTGAAGGTTTCAAGATAGGAGAGGGCGATTTTACAGTTAGATAGTGTTCTGCTCGGTTTAACTTCGGCTTAATGGTTTTCCGGGTTTGGAATTTCAGTTTGTAAACCTTATTTTTGCACCCTCATTTTGGCTTTAAACCAAGGTGAGGGTTTTTTACTTTTATAAATACTAACAAATTACCGTATGTCTAAACAGTATGAAACGGTGTTCATTCTAACTCCCATTTTGTCTGAGGCCCAGGCAAAGGACGCCGTTGAAAAATTCACTACGATCATTACCTCTAACGGAGCGTCGATTGTACATGAAGAGAACTGGGGATTGCGCAAGCTGGCCTACCCCATCCAAAAGAAAAACTCCGGTTTCTATCATGTAGTAGAATACACTGCATCGGAAGAAGGAAACGTGGTTGATGTTCTGGAAACTGAATTCCGTCGTGATGAGCGTATCTTACGCTTTATGACTATCGTCCTTGACAAGCATTCTATCGCTTACAACGAGAAGAAACGCAAAGGATTGGTAGGTAGAAAAAGAGAAGAGTCTACTGAATCTAAAACCGAAAACGCATAAGCTATGTCACTAGTTAACGAACCGGTTGAAAAGAACATTAACCGTAAGAAATATTGCCGCTTCAAGAAAGCTGGTATTAAATATATCGATTACAAGAATCCTGACTTTTTACTGAAACTTGTAAATGAGCAAGGTAAGATTTTACCACGCCGCCTTACAGGAACAAGCCTGAAATATCAGCGCAAAGTATCTCAGGCAATTAAAAGAGCACGTCACTTGGCCCTTTTGCCATTTGTTGCTGATCAATTGAAATAATACAGTAAAGAGCTACAAACAATGGAAATCATACTTATAACCGATATAGCAGGAGTAGGCTATAAGAACGATATCGTAACCGTGAAGGCGGGTTTCGGTCGTAATTATCTTATTCCTCAGGGATTTGCACTGTTGGCTAATACGTCCAACCGCAAAATCGTGACTGAGAACGTACGTCAGGCTGCTCACAAAGCAGAAAAGTTGAAAAAAGATGCAGAAGATATCGCATCGGCAATCGGCGATCTGACAATTGATATCAAAACTGTGGTAGGTGAAAGCGGACGTATTTTCGGTCGCGTTACCAATACCCAGGTTGCTGATATTTTGAAAGCAAAAGGATTTGATATCGATCGTAAGAAAATCACTGTTGACGATGTAAAATCGATCGGCACATATTCTGCAACGATCGATCTTCACAAAGAAGTAAAACACAAAGTTGCGCTGAATGTAATTGCAGCGGAAGATTGAGTTTAGCTTTTTAGCTATCAGCTGTTAGCTTTTAGCGATTAGTTTTAAAAAAAAACCGGGACGAGTATAACTCGATCCCGGTTTTTTTTATGCTAACAGCTAACAGCTAACAGCTAACAGCTAATTAAACCGCCGGAATCCGCAATACCTGTCCCGGATAAATCTTGTCCGGGTGCGTCAACATTGGTTTATTTGCTTCGAAAATAACCGGGTATTTCATCATATCGCCGTAAACGGTTTGCGCGATCTTGGAAAGCGTGTCACCTTTTTCCACAGTGTGATAAGTAGCCTCCGGTGCGGGAGTCGCCACTTTCAGGCGGTTATCTACAACCTGAACTCCTTCTACATTACCCACAGCAAGTGCGATCTTCTCTGAATCCTCCTGATTTGCTACTTCTCCGTCAAGAGTAACCGTGTCACCTGAGGTCTTCACAGTGAGATTGTTGTAAAAAAGTCCCAGTGCTTTCACGTGAGCGAGTAATGCGCTGGCGCGTAGCGGTTCGGCCTCAGGGGTCGGTGCAGCTACTTCTTCTTTTTTGAAAACTTTTTCGCCTGATCCTTTGAGAAACGAGAATAAGCCCATGTTTTTTAGTTTTAAATGAAAAGGTGATTGTCTGGGATAAGACATTTCTTTTGCCTGCCCGATTCTCCAAGAGCAATTATTATACCAGTAAAAGCAGAAGATGAATCGCCACGCTGCACGCGTTTTAGATATCTACTTTGTACTTTTGCAATCAGTGAAATTAATGCCGACTCCTGTTCCCGCTACGAATGAATCGCCCCGAATCTCTTGAAAAGCTTAAAAGTGAAGAGTTTGATATCTGTATTATCGGGGCTGGCGCGAGTGGCGCAGGTTGTGCCCTGGACGCGGTTTTAAGAGGATATAAGGTTGCATTGATCGATAAAAAAGACTTCGCGGCCGAAACTTCTTCCAGGTCGACCAAGCTTATTCACGGCGGGGTACGTTACCTGGAACAGGCATTTAAAAAACTGGATTTTGCGCAACTCAAGCAGGTTCGTCACGGATTGGAAGAGCGGCATATTGTCCTCAAAAACGCGCCCCACTTGGCCCGGCCGCTGGCGTTAATGACCCCTGTTTCTTCCTGGATCGAAGGATTATACTTCAAGATCGGGTTACAGATCTACGACGCATTTGCAACAAATGATACGCTGCCGAAGAGTAAGTGGCTGACTAAAAAGGAAGTGCTAGCCAAAATCCCCACACTTGATTCCAGGAAGCTTCACAGCGGCGTTTTGTATTACGACGGTCAGCTCGACGATGCGCGTTATTGCCT
Source organism: Dyadobacter sp. CY343 (assembly GCF_021390335.1). GTDB lineage: Bacteria > Bacteroidota > Bacteroidia > Cytophagales > Spirosomataceae > Dyadobacter. The sequence goes on from NZ_JAJUXK010000005.1 coordinate 159,837, forward strand.
TGCAATTGTTCAGTCTACTGCCGAAGCAGGCGGTACCGTCGCCAATTATATGGAAGTCAACGGTTTTGGAAAGGATACCTCAGGGAAATTGAATGTCGTCAATGCTACGGACACCAGGTCAGGAGCGCAATGTGCAATTCGTGCGAAATTAGTTATCAATTGTACCGGCCCATTCGCAGATCATATCCGGCTTCTCGCCAATCCGTTACTTTCGGAGAGGCTGCGACCTAGTAAGGGTGTGCACGTGGTGCTGCCTGCCGCGACGCTGAATAGTGAATACGCCATGCTCATTCCCAAAACTTCTGACGGCCGGGTTGTATTCGCAATTCCGTTTGAAGGGGCAACGATGATCGGTACAACAGACACAGATTATGTGGACGTTTCCATTGAGCCAACTTTGAATGAAAGTGAAAAGAAGTATCTGGCAGATACCCTGAATCCCTATCTGGCAAAGCCCATTAAGCTGGAAGAATTGAAAGCCGGTTTCGGCGGATTACGCCCACTGCTTGCGGCTGACCCGGTGAAGTCGACAAAAAGTCTGGTCAGAGATCATGAAGTGGAGACGGATGAGAAGTCGGGGCTGATTAGTTTGCTTGGAGGAAAATGGACGACCTACCGTTTAATGGCGAAGGATACGATCGACGAAGCAGATCGATTCTTCTCAAAAAATAACAGCTGCACCACAGATTCATGCATTCTGGCGGGAGGTGAAAATTTCAGCTTTGAATCCTGGCCCCAACTAGCCGCAACCTACAATTTACCCGAAGATATATCCCGGCATTTAACCCAAAAATACGGCTCCCGGGCTGGTAAAGTCGCAGCATTGACAGTAAATGACAATAACTTTAAAGCCAGGCTAATAGCGGAGCTTCCCTATATTCAGGCGGAGGTTATTTATACGATCCGCCAGGAAATGGCAATGACCTTGCGCGACTTTTTTGCTAGAAGGATCCGCCTGGAAATTACGGGATGGAACGAGACACTAGAAGCATTGCCTGTCGTCGCCGATTTGATGGCACGGGAATTGGAATGGAGCGGAGACCAGAAGCAAAGAGAGATTTCAGAATACAAGGATCTGATCATGAAATTTATCTCGGACGCAAAATCAGTATAATACCATCAGTAGCATTATTATCCAGGAATGTATATCACACAATCAAACTGTATTTCTCCCCAACGCACTTTTGACAATGCCTTTTTGGATGGTGAAGTAAAAGTACATCAGGGAGTCAGGTATCCCGCATTGGAGCCCGAATACGGGCAATTGATCCCGGCGGGGCTGCTCAGACGAATGGGAAAGGCGATCAGAATGGGAGTGGGGGCCGGGCTGCCGCTTGTGCAGGAAAACGGTATTGACGGAATTATTCTGGGGACTGCCAATGGTGGGCTCGAAGATTGTCTCAAATTCCTGAACCAGATTGTCGATTATAATGAAGGCACACTTACTCCCACAAATTTTGTCCAAAGTACGCCCAATTCGGTCGCTGGCAGCCTGGCGCTGATGAGCAAGACGACCGGGTACAACACAACGCACGTTCATAACGGACTTGCATTTGAAGCTGCATTGTTGGACGGGCTGATGTTGATGGAGGAAAAAAAAGCTTCCAAATTAGTAGTCGGCAGCGTGGAGGAAATTTCAGACTATAACCATAATATCAATTCGCTGAGCGGCTCATTCAAGGCGGGGGATACCAGTTCGGAGACATTGCTGCAATCTGGTACGCCTGGTTCTGTAAATGGGGAAGGCGCGACGATGTTTGTGGTTGAGACGAATAAGTCGACTAAAAGTGCGCCGCGTATTCTCGATGTGGATCAGAGTAGCTATTTGCCGGAAAGTGCTGTTACAGAAAGAGTTGAATTGTTTTTGGCTAAAAATAACCTGCGGCCCGAAGATATTGACACATTGTTTCTAGGTATTAGCGGAGATAGCCGGACAGATCATATTTACACAGATCTGCACAAAAAGCTATTCCCCGCTAGCAACTGTTATTCGTATAAGAATCTCGTCGGCGATTATCCTACTGCAACTGCATTTGCATTGTGGCTCGCTGTTCAAATGTATGAAGGTAAATCTTTGCCTCCGCAATGCAGATATCACTTTGTTGAAGAACGGCCGGTGGGTAATACATTGATTTACAATCAGTCCAAGGGATTACAGCACGGATTTATCCTGGTTACAGCAGACTAGATCTGAGCTTTTTCCCTCATTTTAATCACCTTCGCAAGCGTCGGAAGAATTGTATCATGCTTTTTTACAAACGGATTTGAGTGGTCCCAGACATATCCGGCCAGTACCGAGCAAATCTGATATTTAATATCATCATCGATCGTTTTAGCGAAAATAATGGTCTGGAAATCACCACTATACCAGCCAGTTACATAGCTCCGGAAAACGTTGATCCCTTTTTGTACCACATCTTCATATTCAGTTTTCCAATCTACTTTCTCGCCTCGCAAATGTCTGTCCGTCATTTTAGCTGAAAGCAAACCCGAAGCGGTCGCGAATGTAACGCCGGATGAAAATATGGGATCCAGAAATTCGGTACTGTTGCCTGAAAGCACAAATCCTTCTCCGAACATCGTTTTTACGCCGACAGAATAGCCTAGTATGTTGCGCGGCTCAAACTTGAACTCAGATTCTTTGAACCGGCCATTCAGATCTTCAAAATCGCGGATAAAAGACTTATACTTTTCACCGCCATTTTCAGCCAGCTCCATCACCTTTTCCTTATCGCTCACAATCCCGACAGAAGTGGACCCATCGGAAAATGGTATTGCCCATATCCACGATTTGTTGTTGTCAAATGAATGGACGAATATGTTGTTGCTTGCTTTCTCAGACCTGTTTTTATCTTCCAGATGTGAGAAAATAGCGCCTCTTGGCGTGAAAGCCGACGGTTTGCTCAGGTCAAATAGCCGCGGTAAAACCCTACCGTATCCGCTCGAATCAATAATAAATCTACATTCGATCTTGTGCGTATTTCCTTCAATATCCCTGTATTCGAGCACCTGCTTTTCAGCGCTGCAAGTCACGCTCAGTACCTCGCATTCAAAGTTAACATCCACTCCCTTCTCCCGGGTCGCTTCGGCCAGTGCGCTATCGAAATCTGCCCTTTTTACCTGCCACGTCCAGGTCCATCCTTTGGTAAATTGTTCGGTGAAAAAGAACTCGCAACGTTTTTCGCCCAGCATAAATGCAGCCCCCGTCTTCTTCTGGAACTGCTGTTTTTCGACAGCTTCCAATAAACCTGATTCGCTCAAATGTTCCATGCAGCACGGTAGCAGGCTTTCTCCTATTTGAAATCTTGGGAATTTCTCTTTTTCCAAAATCGTAACATTGTAACCCTGCTTTTTCAGATAGGAAGCTGCTACTGTTCCGGCCGGCCCTGCGCCAATCACCACCACATCAACTGTTTGCATAATCAAGCGTCTTTTATTTTTTGAATGAGTATATCTTTATCTACGAAGGGAAAACAGGTAATAAATGCGCTCACGGTCACTCCCAAAATCCCGTGAAGTGAGATGTTCTGGCCAGTCAGGTGCAGGTTCGGAATTTTGGTTTTTGTATTGATCTGCGTTTTGGCAGGTGACATCGAATCTTTCATAATCCCGTACATCGATCCGTCTTTGTTACCGATATAGTCCCTGAAAGTGAGCGGAGTGGCACTGTGCACCGCCTTGATCTTTTCAGAAATTCCCGGAAAAGTTTCCTCCATTCGCCGGATCACCTGCGCTTCTTTATCTTTTTTAAACTGAATATATGCTCCATCACGCTCGCCCGGCTCAGCCACTGTACTGAAACTTTCTGCCCACTGGGCCGTCTCCGAGGCTTTCATGTACGTCATTACCGACATGGAATCCGCATATTCGCCAGTCCGGGAAATGTACGGAGTGCATATAAAGCTGGTTTGCGGCCAGTTATCAGGCTCGTAATCAGCGGTTTCCCACACATTATCGGTGTGGTGCAGGTAAATGTTATGGTTCAGGTATTTAAAGGTTTTTTCATGAAAAGTAAGGTGCACCAGGAATGTCGAAACTGAGTTTTCGAGTCCCTGAATGCGGTTTTTGTAAATATTTAAAAATCTGTCCTGCCCAAAAATATCGATGCTGACGGCCGGATGAACATTGGAAATAAATTGCTTCCCTCTCACACGCTCGCCATTTGACAAAATCACTTCCCTGACAAGCCCGTCTTCCGTATAATCCGCCGAAACTACCTTTTTGTGTTTGACGATTTTTCCTCCGTGCTGCCTGATCACCTTACTAAACTGGATCGCGATCTGAGAACCGCCGTCGGTAAACTTGTACGCCCCGGACAAATAGCTTTTCATTATCAGCGCATGAACGTAAAATGGCGTTTTGCGCCTTGTGCCGGCGTAAAGCAGGTTAGAACCTGCCAGCACATTACGCAATCTCACATTTTCGGTCAGCGAGGCAATGTAGTCGTGTGCGTTTATGTTCAGGATATCGCTGTCCAGATAATGCCCGTCCGACGTGCTTTTCAAATTATAGAGGGGAAATTTACTGCATATCTCAATGATCTTCTCGCAATAGTTATTAACCGCATCCTTTTCCTCGGGGAAGTAGGAAATCAAAGTTTTGGCAAACTGGTCAAACCCCTGAGCATAAGGATATTCGGCGCCATCGGCGAAGCGGATCACATCAAACTGATCGTCGTCGAGGCGCTTCAATTTAAGCTTGTCCAGAATCCCGAAATATTTGAAAAACTGGTACAGATTTTCGCCTTTATCGAGACTGCCCACATAGTGCACGCCGGTATCGAAAATGCTTTTGCCGCGGCTGTAAACCTGTAAATGCCCGCCGATCTGGTGGTTTTTTTCCAGCACAATCACGCTGTACTTTTCCATGGCCAGAATAGCCGCACAAGCGAGCCCGCCGAGGCCACTTCCGACGATAACGAAATCGTATTCTTGTTCTAGCGAAGACAGCATTTGACAGCCAGTATATTAAGGTGCGACTCGTGTAATTTCAGGGGATTGAACAGGCTTTCGCAAGATGAACAGTACGTTGGAAGTGTTCCTGGAATGCGATTTCAGTTCGTAAAGGAAGTGATGTTGTTGGGCAAAATCACGGATATCCTGCGAGGAAAAGAAGTGGAATGCCTCCTCTTTTTTATTAAATGAAAACAAACCGGTCGACAATGCTTCTGTGGTTTTCGTTTTTTGGTGCTTTTCTTCATGATCGGTGATGCCGTCGCGAATGAACAGGATACCCCCCGGATTCAGCGCAAGCGCACAACTTTGCAGTAAATTAAGCTGTTTTTCCTTTGACAAATAGTGCAGGATATCATTTAAAAAAATAACATCCGTTTGCTCAATTTTAACCTGCATCACGTCCGCCTGCCGGAAGCTCAGATTAGCCGTTTTGTGGTAGCTGTTTGCTGCAATCGAGATCTTTTCTTCGTCATAATCGATGCCCGTAATGCGACGCTCAGGATTTTTATAGTGCAGAAAAAAAGAGAGGTATCCGTAGCCGCAACCGAGGTCCAGGATATTTTTGCGATCACCGATCAGGTTGTTATAAAAAGTAAAATTCGCGCTTTCCAGCCTCCATTTGATCTTGAAGTACCATTCCAATACCGGTCCTTTGAAAACGTAGTTGGTAAATATCCTGTGTTTCAAATAGCCGGTATCTTCCATTTCGTATTGAAATTCGGCATAACTGCTTCGGAAATAGGCTGCTATAGTTTTGGTTTGATCGCGCAGCTGGCCGCTCCGCTTTTCATCGGAAGGCGGGATAGGAGGCAGGACGCGCACATTCAGCGCGCCCGGGCGGATCAGGAAATCACCTTTTGGCAATACTTCGTGCGCCCCGTGGATCAGCACCGGCTGAATGTCCAGATCGAGCTGGGCGGCTAGGTGAAATGCACCTTTGTGAAAACGTGCGATCTCACCGTCTTCTGAGCGGGTACCTTCCGGGAAAATGAGTAAGGAATAGCCTTCCCTGACCAATGCCCGCACTTTTTCAATATTCTCCTCGGTACCATCATCGGTGTAAACATAACCTGCATACCGGATGATCGGACCGAAAAATGGCGATTTGTAAACCCAGCCTTTGACCATCAATACAATTTTGGGATGGAGCATGATCGCGAGCAGAATATCCAGGAACGAAGTGTGATTGGCGATGAAAATCACCGGCTTGTCCATATTCAGGTTTTCCAGTCCTGAAAAGCGCTTTTTTACGTGCGGGCCAGAGTATATCACCGTTTTTGCAAACCACGAAAGTGACCGGTTGATCATCTCGCGTTTACGCTTTTTGGAGATTGGTAAAAGCAGAACCGTGACCAGCTTGGAATGTAAAAACAGGCAGCCGGACAAAAAATAGGTAAAGCTGGAAATGCTGATCAAAAACGGCAGCATTGTAACCGGCGCTCTTTTGCGGGCTATTCTGTTTTGAACAAAAAAATCAAATAGTACCGGCTGAAATGCGAAGGAAATGAACAGGATACAAGCAATTCCTATCACGCTGATTAATGCAACTGAATGAATAGCAGGGTGTTCGGCAAAAATCAGGACGCCGGTTCCGATAATGGTAGTGGTGGCAGATAACAGGATCGCCGATTGGTAGGAGCTGAGCGTATCTTTCCGGTATTTGTATTTCCCCAAAAGACCGTCGGTAACGAAAATGCTGAAATCGTCGCCCAGACCGAAGATAAATGTGGTGACGATGACATTCACAAAATTGAACTTAATACCCAGTAGCGCCGCTATTCCGAGGATCCAGATCCAGCTGATCACCATCGGAAGAAACGAAAGCAGCGTAAGTTCGATCCTTCCGTAAACGAGTAAAAGGGTGAGGAAAACGATTGAGGCTGAGATCAATAGCAGGTAATTGAAATCGTTTTTGACCATCGAAAGCATTTCGCTGGCCATTTCGCCCCTGTCGAATAATGCGGCACCGGGAATGTTGCGCAGTTCGCTTTTCACGAAAGGCAGGTTCTCCTGAGGCACGATCAGCGTGGAAATAAACGTGCTGCCCGACCGGTTTTGCTCGATGAGATTATCAATACCCAATTCCTGGAAAAGTGTGTCCAGAGAAACAGAATGCTGGTTTTGGCCCGCTACCCAGCTTTTGAAATCATTAAAAGCGAAAGAATTGAAACCATTTTTCGCTCCCGCCCGGTCCATAATATTGAACGTCACTTCCTTGCGGCCGAGGTCCCAGAATTCGTGCCACTTCCGGTTGCGCTCAATCTGTAAATCACGCGGTATTAGCAAGGCACCCGAGCTCGCAAAAATGCTCACATTTCCATTGGTCCGCAGTTCTGCCAGTTTTTGGTAGATATTAAAATTGATCTTTTCAGCTGTATTGCGGTTTGCGTCCGAGGCAAAAACGTAGATCCTTTTCTGCGTTTTAGGGTCAATGCCGGTGAGCGCCTGCTCTCGCGAAGCAAGGTCGTCACTTTGAATGCTCAGGTTTTCGAAGCCACTGTCAAATTCTGTAAATCGCGCAAAATAGAGTAATATAAGGGTTAGCAACGCGATCACTCCGAGCATTGCCGGCCGCCATTTGGAAGATATTGCGGGCAAGCGGAGCGATTTTCTTTCGGCAGGTAATTTTTTATAATCAAATGAGGCTGATTCCAGTATGACCGGCAACGCGGTGAGTGTGAAAATGGCAGCGCCCAAAAGGCTAAGTGACGAAAACAGCCCGAAATCCTGCAAAACGGTCGAATTCGCGAAATTGAGCGCACTGAACGCCATGATAGTCGTGAAACTTCCTGTGAGGAGCGGCGCGCTTACTTCCTTTACCGCTGTCGAAATGGAGGCGGTGTGCCGTAGATGCGTAAAAAAATGGAATGCATAATCGAGCAATATCCCGAAGATTACGGCGCCGGTGGCCAGTGAAATGCCGGAGATCTCAGGTCGCAGGTAACCTATGATACCCAATGCAAATACAGCCCCAAAAACGCCAGGGAGCAGCATAAACAGGGGAATGAGAAATTTGCGGTAATAGCCGATCAATAATAACAGGATTGCCCCGATCGCGATAAAAGAAGTGAGGTAACTGTCTCGCTTGACCTGTATCGCGTTCCGTGCAGCAATTTCGAAAGTGCCAAAATACGTGAGATGGTTGTACCGGTGCTGCGCATTCCATTTTTCGCGAAAAGCTTCTGTAAGCTCAAACAGCTCCACATTTTTATCCGAGTTACCCGAATCAAATGCGGTGGAAGCGAAAATGAGCATCTGACTTCGATCGGACGAAAACATCATTCCGTCGTCGATAACCAGGTTTCCTGCATTGTTACTCGCATTAAGCGACTGGAAATATTTGCCCGTGATACCGAGCGGATCATTTAATATGAATGCTTTCAAAAAAGACCCGCCGGGCGTGAGGAGCTGATTGTATGTGGCTGCTACCGAAGCTTTTATCGAGTCGGGCGGGAGGCGCGAGCTGATATGTGCATAGTAGGATTCATCGATCAGCTGCGGAAAATGGGTGTACACATATTCGTATAAATCCTCCTGCACATTGGGCCGCTCGATCTGCAAATTCCGGATATAGCCGTTGGTATACCGACTCAATGAATCCGAAAATCGCTCTGCGAGCATTCTTGCCGACTCAGTATCAGTATCTTCCGGAATCTTAATGGAAAATACGATCTGGTTGATAATGTTTTTATTCTCGACCAGGCGATTGAATTCTTCAAAGCTTTTCCCTTTTGGTAAGGCAGCGAAGATACTTTGGGTGACTTTTAACCGGAAAATCCCGGAAAAAAGAAACGCGCAAAGCAATATAAGTGTAAAGTAAAATGCTGTTTTGTGACCGGAAAGGAATTTATTTAACCTTAAAAGCAAATCTCCGATCATCGGGGCTGGAACGAGTGAGTGTGAGACAAATTTAATCAAATGTACAAATCCGGCAACTCCCGGGCAGGCCGGAGGCGGTGATCCTGCGGTTTGTCAAAGCGGCAAAAAAAGATTTATTTTACACAACATTCAATTACTCCATCTTTAAATGAATCGTATTTCATTAGCTCAGATCGAGCAATATGCTTTTGAAAAAAAGGAATTTATTTTAGCCGACGACGCCCTCAACCAAGTATCGAAATCTTTTGCTTTTTTAACCAATTTCTCCAAAGATAAAATTATATACGGGATCAATACGGGCTTTGGCCCGATGGCCCAGTATCGTATTGAGACCGACAAGCTCAGTACGCTTCAATATAACCTAATCCGCAGCCATTCCAGCGGCGTAGGTAAGCCGCTTTCCGAAATATACGCGCGCAGTGTTATGGTGGCGCGGCTGAATTCATTTTTGCAGGCCAATTCGGGTGTTAGTACTGCGGTGATCAAGCAGTTAGTTGCTTTTTTAAATAATGGGATTGTTCCCGAAATCTTCGAGCACGGAAGTGTCGGCGCGAGTGGTGATCTGGTACAGCTGTCGCATCTGGGACTGAACCTGATCGGGGAAGGCTTTGTGTATGAGGGAGGTATACGCAGGAGAACGGAGGAGGTTTTAGCTCAAAAGAACATTGCGCCGCTGAAAATGGAGCTCCGCGACGGGCTGGGACTGATTAACGGAACCTCCTGCATGACGGGAATGGCGGCTATTAATATTATATATGCCAAACGTCTGCTGCAATGGGCAGTAGCGGCTTCGTCCATGTTGAATGAGGTGATCGAGGCTTTTGACGATTCGTTTTCCAAGGAACTGAATGCCGTAAAGCATCATAAAGGCCAGAAGCTGATTGCGCAGCAAATGCGTGATTTCGTGGCAGGCAGTCAGCTGATCCGCAGCCGGGAGGAGTTGTTCAAGGACGATACCGCAATGCAGCGCAAGGAATTTGAACGGAAAATACAGGAATACTATTCGATCCGGTGCGTGCCGCAAATACTGGGGCCAATCCTGGATACGATCCAATATGCGCAGGAAGTAGTTGAAAATGAGCTGAATTCGACAAACGATAACCCGATCGTAAAACCGGAAGATGATAATGTTTTCCACGGCGGCAACTTCCACGGGGACTATATTTCGCTCGAAATGGATAAAGTGAAAATCGTGCTGACAAAGCTTTCGATGCTCATGGAAAGACAGCTCAACTTCTTGATGAATAGTAAGTTGAATGGTAAATTTCCGCCGTTCCTGAATGCGGGTACCTGGGGACTGAATTTTGGATTTCAAGGTATTCAATTTACAGCTACCTCCACAACTGCTGAAAATCAGGCACTTTCGACTTCGGTATATGTGCACAGTATTCCCAATAACAATGATAATCAGGATATTGTGAGTATGGGTACCAATAGCGCGGTGATCGCCAAGCAGGTTTTGGAAAACTCTTTTCAGGTGATGTCAATACATATTATGGCGATCTGCCAGGCTATTGACCTTTTGGAACCGGAAGAAAAAGAGCGGCTTTCCCCGAATGCAAAATCCATTTATACGCAAATCCGTCAGAAAGCACATTTCGTAAAAGAAGATCTGCCGCAATCGGAGAGTATCGCAGCAGTTTTGGAATATATTAAAGAAACCCCTTTTCAATTATGAGCTGTGCTTTGGTAACAGGCGCGTCCCGTGGACTAGGCAGAGCTATTGCAGTTCAGCTATCAAAAGATCATGGACTGCATATTCTGGTTAACTATGCTTCAAATGAGGCGGCTGCAAAGGAAACGCTGGCTGAAATAGAATCGGCGGGCGGGAGCGGGGAGTTGCTGCAATTCAATGTGCAGACCAAATCGGAAGTGGACGAAGCCCTGAACAGCTGGAAGGAAAAGAACGAAGAGAAATCGATCAGCGTTTTGGTCAACAATGCAGGTATTACCCGCGACGGGCTATTTATGTGGATGCCTGAAAAGGATTGGGATGACGTTCTGAATATATCTGCAAAGGGACTTTTCAACGTAACCCAGAACGCGATCCAGCAAATGCTGCGTAAAAGATCGGGGCGGATCGTGAATATCGCTTCGGTATCAGGAATGAAAGGGGTTGCGGGTCAAACGAACTATTCGGCTGCAAAAGGTGCGATCATTTCCGCTACAAAAGCATTGGCCCAGGAAGTGGCAAAACGCAAAATTACTGTCAATGCAGTGGCGCCCGGTTTCATCACCAGCGACATGACGAAGGACCTGAATGAAGCCGAATTGAAACAAATGATCCCGATGAATCGTTTTGGGAATCCGCAGGAAGTGGCGCATTTGGTGAGCTTCCTGGTTTCTGAAAAAGCCGGCTACATTACCGGCGAGGTGATTAATATTAATGGTGGGATTTATTCATAAATAATGGGTCAAAGAGTTGTCATAACAGGGATCGGAATTTACTCTTGCCTGGGTGCAAACCTGGACGAGGTGACGAAATCCTTGTATGCAGGAAAAAGCGGAATTGTATTTGACCAGGTAAGAAAGGATTTTGGCTTCCGATCGGCCCTAACTGGCATGGTCCCGGAGCCTGATTTAAAAAGTTTCCTGTCCCGCCGCCAGCGCGTGGGAATGCACCAGCCGGCTATTTACGCTTACATGGCGACCAAAGAAGCCCTTGAATACGCCGGGCTTGATATTGATTTTTTGGAAAAAACCGAAACCGGCATTATTTATGGGAATGACAGCACAGCCGCTTCGGTAGTGGAGGCTATTGATAAAGCAAAGGAAAAACACGATACGATGCTGATCGGCAGCGGCGCGATTTTTCAAAATATGAATAGTACCGTGAACATGAACCTCTCAACGATTTTCAAGTTGAAAGGGATCAATTTCACACTCAGTGCAGCCTGTGCCTCGGGTTCGCATTCGATTGGAATGGGATATCTGATGATCAGTCAGGGATTGCAGGGCCGCGTTATCTGCGGAGGCGCGCAGGAGATCAATGCTGCTTCAATGGCCGCTTTTGACGGGCTGGGCACTTTTTCTGTCCGCGAATCCGAGCCCGCCAGAGCTTCCCGGCCTTTTGACCGCGACCGCGACGGGCTGATACCCAGCGGAGGTGCAGCAACTGTAATACTGGAATCTTACGAAGCCGCCATGGAACGGGGCGCGCCGATCCTGGGCGAACTGATCGGATACGGATTTTCTTCCAACGGCGACCATATCTCGAATCCAAGTATCGACGGCCAGAAACGCTCACTGCAAATGGCATTGAAGCAGGCCGGTATTGCCAGGGAAGAAGTGGACTATATTAACGCGCACGCTACCTCCACGCCCGTTGGGGACGGAAGCGAAGCCCGCGCTATTTATGATGTTTTTGGAGAAAAAGTGCCTGTCAGCTCCACCAAATCCATGACCGGGCATGAATGCTGGATGGCGGGAGCCAGTGAAATCGTGTATTCGCTGCTGATGATGCAGAACGGTTTCATCGCGCCGAATATCAATTTTGAAAATCCTGATGAAGATTCCGCTCTCATCAACATTATTCCTGAAACGAAAGAGCAGCGTATCGATTGTTTTCTTTCTAATTCGTTCGGTTTTGGCGGCACAAATTCTACGCTGATCATTAAAAAAGTCTAATAGCCTGCCTATTAACATCTTCGTAACCGGCGATTTCTTGTACTCGTATTTTTGTATTTTTGTTCTCCTCCGCGCTTCATTTTATGATAGTTCACCGAATATCGGTTGTTTTGTGAACGAACCGGTGCATTTTAAAATCTGGGAATATTTTTAACTATCAGTGAGAATAAACTAATTTTACAGCTATGTATGCTAACGATGTAAAAATGAGTTGGGAAGAAGTGATCGAAGGGACCAGGGACTTTTTATCAACGGAGTTTGAAGTGGACAGAAGTGAGATTCGTCCTGAGAACAGTTTGAAAGATACCCTGGATTTGGACAGTCTCGATTACGTGGATCTTGTGGTATTGATAGAAGAAAACCTTGGTATCAAGCTCACAGGTGAGGATTTCAGGGAGATTGTTACTTTTGGTGATTTTTATCAGTTAGTCCGTAAGAAACTTGCACTTTAAATGAGCCGTTGGGACGGTAAGACCAAGGGATCTTTAACAGGGTACAAGATATTTCTCTTTTTCATTAATACCCTGGGACTGAACTTTGCCTACTACCTGCTGCGAATAGTTACTTTTTATTACTATCTGTTCGCCTCCAAGCCCAGGAACGCGCTGCTCGATTTTTATCAGAATATCCTTCACTTTCAACGGGCCGGCGCGAAAAAGCTGGTTCGGAAAAATTTCTATATTTTCGGACAAACGCTTGTCGATCGCGCTGCTTTTCTGCTGGGCAAGAATGAACAATTCACCCACACTTTCGAAAACGAGCAGTACCTGATCGATATCCGCGACCAGGGCAAAGGCGGAATACTGCTGAGCGCACACCTGGGAAACTGGGAAACCGCCGGAAACCTGCTCAAAGGCCGCATTACCCCAACAATCAACATAGTAATGCTGGACGCGGAAGTGGAGAGCATCAAGCAATATATGGATCTGTCGACCGGCGGATCCCGGTTTAAAGTGATTGCCATCAAGAATGATCTTTCACATATTATTTCCATTCGCAACGCATTGATTAATAATGAATTCGTTGCTATTCATTCAGACCGTTATCTTGAAGGCGCCAGATTTATTGAGCTTGATTTTTTGGGTAAAAAAGCAAAGTTCCCTCACGGTCCATTTGTGATTGCCTCGAAATTTGATGCGCCGGTGACCTTTGTATTCGTGGCGAAAAATGGCAAATACAGTTATCACCTCAGCGCCACTCTGCCCATCACCTCTAAGATGAAGCCGGAGGAAATCGCCCGATTGTACGTCACTGAGCTGGAAAAAAAGGTGAAGGAATACCCCGAGCAGTGGTTTAACTACTATAATTTTTTCAATTAATGCTGATTACCAGGGAATCGATCACCGACTACATTCCGCACCGTGCGCCGTTTATTATGGTTGATAGCCTGATCAGCGCAACTGAGGCGCGATTTGAAACTGAGTTTTGCATTGAAGCTGATAATTTGCTCGTTTCAAACGGCTATTTTCAGGAAACCGGATTGATTGAAAATATCGCGCAAACCTGTGCGGCTTCATTCGGTTATTTGGCGAAAGAGCAGGCTGGGGAAGCAAAGATCGGGTTCATCGGGGCGATCGGTAAGCTTGAAGTTTTTGAGCTTCCTCCCGTCGGGGCAACCGTCCAAACAATCGTAATCCCGCTGCACCAGCTGGGAAATATTTACCTTGTGAAAGGTGAAAGTTTCCTGGAAGGACGTATATTGCTGGGTTGTGAAATGAAAATTGTAGTGACGGAATGACCCCAAACAAACGATAATAATGATTGCTTCGGAAATCGAAATTGATATAAGATTTAGTGAAACCGACGCCATGGGCGTAGTTTGGCATGGGAACTACCTCAAATTTTTTGAAGATGGACGCGAGGCTTTTGGTAAAACTTTCGGACTGGAATACCTGAAAATTTTTGACCACGGATATTTTACCCCAATCGTCAAATCGGAAATCGACCACAAGGCGCCGGTCTATTACGGACAGGCAATCAAAGTGATCACCAGATATGTGCCCACCAAGTCTGCGAAAATCCAGTTTGAATATGAAGTAGTTAATCAGACAACCGGCGAAGTATGTGCGATCGGCAAAACCATGCAGGTTTTTTTAGATAAAGAAACGCGCACACTTGAATTGATCACGCCCGATTTTTACCGGGAATGGAAAAAAAGGAATCAGGTATAGTCCTGTTTCCAAAAACCAGCGAATTAGAAATGAGTTATATAGGTGCCGAGGTAATTATCAGTCCGCTCGGCGACACTGCGGAGGAAAACTGGAATGCCCTGGCCCAAAACCGGTCGGGTATTTCGTTTGTTGAGGGAGCAGGATATGCAGGTGAGGGAATGTATCTGGCAAAGATGCTCGCGCTGAACACGACCAGGCGGTTTGAAAACCTGCTCGTTCAGGCACTTACTAAGGTTTCGGCGCTCATCGATTCGCAAATTATCACCTCAACCCGCACGATCGTTATCATCAGTTCCACCAAAGGTGCGCTTGATACTAATATTAAAGATCAGTTCGCGGGACCTGCTGCGGCTCTTACCCAACGTTTTAAGTTAGCCAATCAACCGATCACTGTTTCCAATGCCTGCATTTCGGGCGTGCTGGCGATCAATACGGCGGGAAAGTTGGTTGAGGCCGGCATTTATGAACATGCAATCGTGATCGGATGCGACGTTATTTCGGATTTTGTAGTGAATGGTTTCCAGTCCCTTTTTGCTGTAAGCGACAAACCTTGTGCTCCTTTTGACAATGCGAGAAACGGAATTACGCTGGGGGAAGGTTGTGGAGCCGTGGTTTTATCAACTTCAAAAGACGTTTTTAAAGAAGCCCCATTTCAGCTGCTGGCAGGCGCAAGTGCCAATGATGCCAACCACATTTCCGGCCCGTCGAGGACAGGAGAAGGGTTGTTCAGAAGTGTGAATAAAACGCTGATCAGCAATAAGATAGACACAGCTGAAATAGACTTTATCTGTGCGCATGGAACTGCGACGATCTATAATGATGAAATGGAATCGATTGCATTCGATAGGCTGAGTATGAGCGATATCCCTCTTAGTAGTCTGAAAGGCTATTTTGGTCACACCTTAGGCGCTGCCGGACTGATCGAAACAGCCACTTCCATCCAAATGATGCGCAATAGCGAGCTGGTCAAAAGTTTGGGTTATAGCGAGAAAGGAACTTCTAAGCCGCTAAATGTCATTACTGTAAATGAGAAACGGCGCTTATCGGCTGTGTTAAAAACCGCCTCGGGATTTGGTGGCGGGAATGCATCCTTGGTAATCAGGAGTATATGAATTTTGTAACAGGATATTGCCGGTTAAATGAGGATTTCTGTGCTGTGAATGGAGAAGTAATTTCCCGTCGGCATATAGATTCGGAAGATTCCTGGTTCAAGCAGATTTATAAGGAACAGGAATTTGTTTACCCGAAATTTTACAAAATGGACTTGCTTTCCCAGGCAGGATTTCTGGGCGCTGAACTGATCAAGCGGGGTAATCTGCGCGTAGCCAGTAGCTATCCGGACGATGAAATTGCAATGATTTTTGCAAACGGTTCATCGAGCACCGACACAGATATACGCTTTTTAAGGTCGTATGAGGGTAATTCGTCTCCGAGTCCGTCACTTTTCGTTTACACGCTGCCTAATATCGTTTTGGGAGAAATCGCGATTTTGAACAAATGGTACGGAGAAAATATGTTTGCCATTTTGCCTAATTTTGAGCCGGGTTTTTTTATCAATTACTTGAATATCACAAAAGCAGGCGGATCGAAAGCTGCGCTTTGCGGCTGGCTCGAAATCCTGGAAGGGAAAGTCGACGTGTTCTTATTTTTTGTTGAAGAAAATGAAGAAACTGGGACGCCGCTGAATGCGGAAAATTTGACCAGCCTATTTAACCAGAAACCATCGATAAACTAAAAGCATTTCAACATCACATCGACAATGGACATCTTAAAAGAAGATCTTAAGAGACAGATCATAGAGCAGCTCAACCTCGAAGACATTACCCCTGAGGACATTTCCGACGATAACTTGTTGTTCAATGAAGAGGGTCTTAACCTGGATTCGATCGACGCGCTGGAACTGATTGTGTTACTCGAAAAATACCACGGCATTCAGGTTACCAATCCGGACGAAGGCAAAGTAGCTTTCAGATCCATTAATTCCATGGCCGAATACATTCGTAAAAGGAAAAGCTGATTATCAAATGAGCGTACGCATTACCGGTATTGGTGTCGTTTCGGCTATTGGATTTTCAGTGGCAGAAAACCTGCAATCACTGCGGGAAGGGAAATCAGGTATCGGCAAAATAACTTATTTGGAAGATTCGCGGCCTTTTTTAGTGGGCGAAGTGAAAGCTTCCAATGCCGATTTGAAAGAAAAATGGGGTCTTGATTCTTCACATATTTCCCGTACCTCACTTTTAGGGCTTCACGCCGCAAAGGAAGCGTGGGGCGAAAATAAGTTAAATAGCGAGCTACGAACCGGCATTATCTCAGCTACTTCGGTGGGCGGAATGGATCGAAGTGAGGTTTTTTACAAAGATTATCTTGCCCAAAATAATCCGGAGTATACGCTGCTGAAAACGCACGATAGCGGCTCTACAACGGAGCGGATCGCTGCGGAAATGGGCATCACGGATTATGTAAATACCCTGTCAACGGCCTGTTCCTCAGGTGCTAATGCGATTGTGCTTGGCGCGAGACTGATCCTGCAAAATAAGCTGGACAGAGTGCTCGTAGGCGGCTCGGATGCACTTAGCCGTTTCACAATTGATGGTTTCAGATCGCTGATGATCTACGATGATCAATGGTGCCGGCCATTTGATGAAACGCGAAGTGGGTTGAATCTGGGCGAAGGAGCTGCCTTTTTGCTTTTGGAGGGGGATAAAAGCATTGCATTTTCGGGAAATAAAACGATTTGTTACCTAAGTGGCTGGGCAAATGCTGCCGACGCCTATCACCAAACAGCCTCATCGCCGGAAGGAACCGGCGCGACGCTGGCGATCGGAAATGCATTGCGAAAATCCGGGATTCAGCCGGAAGCGATCAGTTATGTGAATGCGCACGGTACCGGCACAAAAAATAATGATCTGTCTGAATCGGTGGCACTGAAAAATATATTTGGAGCTAATATCCCGATGTTTAGCTCTACGAAAGCATTCACCGGCCACACCCTGGCTGCAGCCGGGGCAATAGAGGCAGTTTTCTCGGTGCTGGCGATTCAAAATGGTCTGGTTTACCCTAATCTGAATTTTAGAAACCCCATTGAAGAAACGCGCCTGACACCCGTTACAAGCCTGCAAACGGATATTCCGATCCACGCCGTACTCTCGAATTCTTTTGGTTTCGGCGGAAATAATTCTTCCCTGGTATTCGCAGATCATGCGTGATATGGACAAAAATACTTACTATATAATTGCCGCCTCGACGATCTCACATCAGGATACTTTCGGTAAAACCGGGTTTTCCGATTCCATGAGCCCGGTGGTGTCTCCCGCATTGATTACCCCCGATTACAAAGCATTTATAGACGCTGGTCTGTTGCGTAGAATGAGCAAGATCCTGCGAATGGCGGTGGCTTGTGCCAAAGATTGCCTCGCTCAGGCCGGTTTGGACCAGCCGGATGCGATCATTACGGGAACTGGTTTGGGCTGTTTGCAGGATACCGACAAGTTTCTCAATACCTCCCTTACCGTGGAGGGACTTTTACCGCCGACTGCATTTATCCAATCCACGCATAATACAATGGCGGGTCAGATTTCGCTGAGCCTTGGCAACCACGGTTACAACATGACCCACACGCAGAACACACTCTCTTTCGAGCACGCTATGGTGGATGCATTATTGCTATTGGACGAAGGAGAGCAGCATATTCTGGTTGGTGCTGCCGACGAACATATTGAAATTCTTTCCGAGATTACGACGCATTTAGGCTACAAGCCAGGTTTTCCCCTGACGTCCGGAGCTTCGTTTTTTATTATTTCGAAAGAAAAAAGACACGATACTGTTGCTCGCATTGCTGATTGCGAGCCGGTGGCATTTGCGCAGGATCCGGTAGCGAAATTAACGCGCTTTTTAGATACTAACTCACTGGAAATAAGTGATCTAAATAGGGTTGTCTACGCTGTTCCAGGGAATGCAAACGCAGGTAAATACAAAACCATTTGGCGAGAAGCGGGTTTAGATCCTGAGAAGTGTATCAATTATTTATCGTTATCTGGCGTTTATCCTACGGCATCCGCATTTGCATTGAATTATGCGGTTGATCTGATCAGTCAGGATAGATCGCTCAAAAATATCCTTATCTTCAATGCGCTCAGAAAAGAAAATCTGGGCCTAACCTTGGTACAAAGCGTTGAAGCATAATCTGGTTACATTCATTTCTATCACCGTTTTTGCATTAAGCGGGATCATTTTCTGGGACACCGGCCTGGCCTGGATCGTGTGGATTATTATAGTGCTCCTGTACCTCGCCGCGACTGCCTACGGTTCTTTCAACATTCAGTCCAACTACTTTTTCAAATCGGTCAACAAAGGAAAAAGAAAGGCGATTTCACTTACTTTCGACGACGGTCCCGATCCTGACACAACTCCGAAGATTCTGGCAGTTTTAAGAGAAAAGAACATTCAGGCAGCATTTTTCGTCATCGGGAAAAAGGCTGCTAAATATCCGGAGCTTTTAAAACAAATTGAAGATGAGGGACATACAATAGGGAATCACACTTTTAGTCACAGCTACTTTCTGGGTTTTTTCTCAAAAAGCAGATTAAAAGCAGATATTAGTCACTGTTCCGAAATCATATCTTCAACAATCAATAAAACCCCGCTCTTTTTCCGGCCGCCATTTGGGGTTACAAATCCCGTTTACGCTTCGGTTTTGAAAGAACTCGGGCTGCATTCTATTGGCTGGTCTGTCAGGAGCCTGGATACCCGGGCGGACAATAAATATCAGATTATCAATAGGGTTATGTCCAAATTGAAATCGCGGGACATCGTTTTACTGCACGATAATTTGAAAGTCACCGCCGATTCACTGGAAGATGTGATCGAGCATTGTCTGCAAAAAGGGATCAAGATCGTCCCGCTCTCTCAACTGATTGAAAAAGCACCCTATGATCAATAAAAGCATTATTAGTCTGCTGCTCGTATTTTCTTGCCTGAATTTAAATGCTCAGAGTTTCCAGCCAGCGGCGGATCAGGCAAAAATCCTGGCAGAACTAAAAAAAACGTCGCAGGCTACCACCTCCATACAGGCTGCATTTACCGAAGAAAAGCACCTGGCTGTGTTGAAAGAGCCTGAGCGCTCGTCTGGGGTATTCTATTTCAAACAGAATAAAATGCGCTGGGAGCAAAAAAATCCAGTCAAATATGTGATCATGATCAATGGCGACAAGCTGCGGATCGAGGAGGGTGGGAAAGAAAAAAACGTAGGGCAGGCAAGCAGAATGGCGGCTCAGATCAAGGAGCTGATGATCGGGCTCGTTAATGGAGATTTTCAGCAGAATAAGGCTTTTTCAATCGCAGCGCTGGCCAGCGACGATCAGTATATGATCGTTCTGACGCCGGTGAACAGAAGATTGAAGAATATCTATTCCAAAATCACAATGGTATTCCCAAAAAGTACCCTCAGGTTGAAGGAACTGACTTTTTTCGACAAAGGAGGCGATCGGAATTTACTGAGATTCCATAGCGAAAAATTCAATTCGCAAATAAATGATAGCCTCTTCGAGATTTTATAAGTATACCCTCCAAAGCAATGCCGCAGGAAATTTATAACATTGAACATACCGGATTTGTCGACGGCCAGCTTATTTCCGAGGTATCTGTGAACGCAGCGCATTCGATTTTTGAAGGGCATTTTCCAGGTTCACCCGTTACGCCCGGCGTGATACAAATGCAAATGGTCCGGGATATTCTCGCGCAGCATCGGGGCCGGCCTTTGAGACTTAAAATGCTCAGAACGTGTAAGTTCCTGAAAATTCTCGATCCTGCGGCCAATCCGCTGGTAACGATCAATATAAAGTACAAGGCGGAAGAATTAGTGGAAGTATCTGCAACCGGACAATGGGGAAGTACGGTTTTTTTCAAAATCCAGGCAACTTACATTTACGAATGAGGCTCTTTTTATTTACTCAGCGGACATTTTAAATCGATTTCTATTAGTCCCGTATTACAAAATGACGCTTTCGGATATTCAGTGCTGCATTATCATTCCCACCTACAATAATGAGAATACTGTACGACGGGTTATCGACTCGGTAATGCCTTATGCGGCGGGGGTTACCTTCTTTGTTGTCAACGATGGTTCCACCGACAGTACCTTGCACATTTTGGCTTCTTATGGTGTGAAGCTCAGGGTTTTGAACAACTTTCCCAATCGCGGAAAAGGCTACTCGCTTCGGCGTGGCTTCAAGGAAGCGATGAAGCTGGGGTATAAATATGCACTTACACTTGACTCTGACGGTCAGCACCTTGCGAGTGATATTCCGGTGTTTATAGAAGCGGCCCTGCAACACCCTGGCGCGCTGCTAATGGGATCGCGGAATATGGAGCAGGAGGGAGTGCCCGGCAAGAGCTCTTTTGGTAATAAATTTTCAAATTTCTGGTTCAAATTCGAGACGGGCATCACACTGCCCGATACGCAAACCGGCTTTCGGTTATATCCTCTGGAGCCGCTGAAAACTATCAAGCTTTTTACGACCAAATTCGAGACGGAAATTGAAGTAATCGTGAAAATGGCCTGGCGCAAGGTGCCGATCATACCGGTTAATATCAACGTTATTTACGATAAAAACGAGCGCGTAACGCATTTCAGGCCGTTTCGCGATTTTACAAGGATCAGTATTCTCAATACCTGGCTGGTGATCCTGACTCTCCTTTACTATCTCCCCAAAAGACTGATTGAGGAAGTGCGGAGGAAGGGTTTATGGAAAATAATTAAAGCGGAGGCTATTAAATCCGACGAATCCAACTTCGATAAAGCGCGCTCAATAGGGTTCGGATTCTTCATGGGAATCGTGCCGATCTGGGGATTTCAGCTGCTGGTGGGCATACCGCTTTCGGTTTATTTCAGAATGAATAAGGTGCTTTTTCTGGCCGCGGCGAATATCAGCATTCCGCCGATGATCCCGCTGATCATATTCCTGAGCTATAAATTCGGCGGTTTGTTTTATCAGAATGGGGTTCAGATTAACGATCTGAAAAACCTTTCCCTCGAATCTATTCACCTCAATTTTGTCCAGTATTTTCTGGGAGGAACCTTATTGGCTATCGCAACTGGGATAGGAACCTTCCTGATCAGCCTCGCGATCCTCACAACCACCCGGCCAAAAAGTACAAAGGGGTTGTAAGCTAGTTAGTTAACAGTGACAATACGTCCGGAGCGGTAAATTCCAATGCTTTTCTTCCTCAAAATCTTCTCCAAATTTTTATAAAATCTATACGAATTAACCAAAAATAAGCCTTTTGCGATTTTGTTATGAGGTCTCATTCTCTATATTTACGGAATTATAAACCTTACAACCAAACATTGTATATCGCATGAGTATCATTACCTATTTAGTGCCAGTGTTCGGTCTAATCGGCCTCCTGGTGATGTTCTTCAAAAGAGGCTGGGTTGTCCGCCAGGATGCAGGAAATCCTGAAATGAAAGAAATAGCGGACGCAATTGCAGATGGTGCCCTTGCCTTCCTGAAAGCCGAATGGCGTGTACTCATAGTTTTCGGAATAATCGTCTCTATTTTATTAGGCTACTCCGGTACCCTCGTTGAAAATTCAAGTCCTTTTATCGGTTTGTCATTTATTATCGGCGCGTTCGTGTCTGCATTTGCCGGATATATCGGGATGAATATCGCTACAAAATCAAATGTCCGGACCACACAGGCGGCACGTACGAGTCTGACCAAAGCGCTGGAAGTTTCCTTCACAGGCGGCTCGGTCATGGGGATTGGCGTGGCTAGTTTGGCGGTAATCGGTTTAGGTGGACTTTTTATCATTCTGTATTATTTTTTTGTAGGAGATTCTACGGACGTGAATGGTCTGGCGATGGAGAAAGTGCTTGAAGTACTGGCGGGTTTCTCGCTGGGTGCAGAGTCAATCGCACTTTTTGCAAGGGTAGGAGGAGGAATTTATACAAAGGCTGCTGACGTAGGTGCTGACTTGGTAGGTAAAGTCGAAGCCGGTATTCCGGAAGATGATCCGCGTAACCCGGCAACAATTGCTGATAATGTGGGAGATAACGTTGGTGACGTGGCCGGTATGGGCGCCGATTTATTCGGTTCTTATGTGGCTACGATCCTCGCAACTATGGTATTGGGTAGGGAAATTATTGCAGAAGGTACCGACAATTTTGGCGGGATCGCACCGATTTTGCTTCCGATGGTGATCGCCGGAATGGGACTGATCGCATCAATTATTGGAATGCTGCTGGTACGGGTGAGTAATGATAACGGCGATGTGCAAGGTGCGCTTAATCGCGGAAACTGGGGCTCTATCATTATCGTGTTGGTTGTCAGCTATCCGCTGACGATCTGGATGTTACCAGAAGGTACCTTGACAATAAGAGGAGTTGATTTTACTTCAATGGACGTTTATTGGGCCATTCTGCTCGGTTCTATTGTAGGCGCGATTATGTCGACAGTTACGGAATACTACACAGCGATGGGAAAACGTCCGGTTCAATCGATCGTCAATCAGTCTTCAACAGGTCACGCGACGAATATCATCGGCGGACTTTCTGTTGGTATGGAATCGACCGTAATTCCAACGCTTGTATTGGCTGCTGGTATTTTTATCAGTTATGAATTTGCAGGTTTATACGGCGTTGCGATTGCCGCCGCTGGTATGATGGCGACTACCGCCATGCAGCTTGCGATCGACGCATTCGGGCCGATTGCTGATAATGCAGGTGGTATCGCAGAAATGGCACATTTGCCGGAAGAAGTGCGCGGCCGGACAGATATTCTGGATGCAGTTGGTAACACGACCGCAGCCACCGGAAAAGGTTTTGCGATTGCCTCTGCTGCATTGACTTCGCTGGCTTTATTTGCTGCGTTCTGTGGTGTTGCGGGCATTAATTCCATTGATATATACAAAGCGAATGTACTCGCCGGGCTATTTGTCGGCGCGATGATCCCATTTATATTCTCATCCCTGGCGATCGCTGCGGTAGGTCGCGCTGCCATGAAAATGGTAGAAGAAGTGCGCAGGCAGTTCCGCGAGATTCCAGGAATTATGGAAGGTACTGCCAAGCCTGAATACGATAAATGCGTTGCTATCTCGACTCAGGCTTCGATTCGTGAAATGGTAGCGCCTGGTTTGATTGCCCTGATCGTGCCGGTGTTGGTTGGGTTTCTGTTTGGGCCTGAGGTACTTGGCGGAACTTTGGCTGGTGTTACGGTCTCTGGTGTTTTAATGGGGATATTTCAAAACAATGCCGGCGGTGCCTGGGACAATGCGAAGAAATCTTTTGAAAAAGGAGCTGTAATAAATGGCGAAACCTTCTACAAAAAATCGGAGCCGCATAAAGCTGCTGTGACGGGAGACACAGTTGGTGACCCATTTAAAGATACTTCGGGACCTTCTATGAATATCCTGATCAAGTTAATGTCGATCGTTTCACTCGTAATCGCCCCCCATATTGCGGTTGAACGTACGGATGTGCAAAGCATGGATGTAAATTCCAAAGTACAAATGCATTCAGTAACGGAAGTGAAAACAATTTCACCCGCACCGAATGTGGAAGTAGTAACCTTAAAGTTGCCCACAACATCCAGGTAAGTGGTTTTTAGAAATGTATTTCAGATACCCGGCCGGAGTGGTCGGGTATTTTTTTGCTATTAGTGTTGAATTTGTTCGAGCAAACGTTAATAGGTATATTAGACTAAAACTTGAACTATGGAAACGTTGACAATCGAGATAAAAAATCCGAAGGCAAAGCGGCTGCTTGATGATCTCGTAGATTTAGGACTGATCGCAGTTAGAGAGACAAAGCCTTCGTGGAATGAACGATGGAGTACTTTGTCCAAATCACTACCTGATGTGACCGAGATATCTGAGGAGGACATTTTTGAGGAAATTAGTAAGTCTCGTACTGAACACAGGAATTTGTGATCAGAATTGTCATTGATACGAACCTTTATATTAGTGCATTCATAAACACTAATTCCAGAAACCGTCTCAATGCGGTTTTTTCTGATCCCGCTCTTGAAATTCTTGTAGATCCAACATTATTATCTGAAATATTTCAGGTCATCAATAGACCTAAGTTTACCAAATACGTTACTGCGAGCCAGATTAACTCATTTATGGAGTTAATAAGTGAGAGGTGCACTTTTGTATTTACTACCATAAGCGTCAAGGTCAGCCCCGATCCGAAGGATGATTTTCTTCTGGCGCTCTCTCAAGAAGCTAACGCCCAATTTCTATTGACTGGTAACAAAGTAGACTTATTGGAACTGAAAACTTTCGGAAATACCCGCATTTTGACCCTAACGGAGTTTCTTGATTTACGTTCAATGACATGAGTTTACTAGTTGCGGAATGATTTTTGTTGAATAGCTCACAAGAACAATTCAACAAAACTCGAAAATCATGAAGAAGGCATTTGTTTTAGCTGCATTGATAGGACTTTCATCAGTAGCATACGCACAGGAGCAGACGAAAACGGAAAAGGCCGTTGAAGAAACTAAGTCCGACGCCAGAAAGGCTAAGAAAGAACTGAAAAAAGATGCTAGAAAAGCTGGCGACAACATTGAAGACGGAGCCGAGAAAGTTGGCGACGGAGTAGAAAGAGGCGCTAAGAAAGCAAAAAGAGGCACGGAAAAAGCTTATGACGCAACGAAAAAAGAAGCGAAAGAAGCTAGAGACGATGTGAAGAAAAAAGTTGACGACAAGTAATCAGAGATTAGATACATACACACTTGGATCCCGGTTATGAAAATGACCGGGATTTGTTTTTTTAACAGATCGCCGAAACGCTTTTATGCAACACAATGCGGAAAGTAGGGGAAGAATACCAGCAATGTTCATCATTTGCGAAAAGATTGTACTTATTAAAATACAGGAACTTAATCGCACTTTGGCCCCGTTAATTGTACAATAGTATCACACAGTCATGACGAATAAACAGTACTTTTTTATCATTCTTATCCTGGGTTCGCTGGCAACCGTCAGCCCGTTCTCCATCGATATGTACCTGCCGGGCTTCCCCCGGATTGCCTCTGATCTCGCCACCACCATCGATCGTGTCCAGCTTTCATTGACCAGTTACCTGATCGGAATCTGCCTGGGACAAATACTTTACGGGCCGCTTTTAGATCGTTTTGGTCGTAAAAAACCGCTTTATTTCGGTCTCGGACTATATGTGATCGCTTCGCTGGGTTGCGCGCTTACTTCTTCGGTCGACGCTTTGATCGCGATGCGGTTTTTCCAGGCGATGGGCGGTTGTGTTGGTCTGGTGGCGTCGCAGGCATTGGTGAGTGACCTTTTTGCGCCTCAAAAACGCGCCGAAGTATTTTCGCTGATCACGCTCGTTATCGCAGTTTCTCCGATGATAGCCCCTACAATAGGCGGTTACGTTACTTCTGCGATCGCCTGGCAGTGGATTTTTGTGATCCTGGCCGGTATTGTGGGCTTGATGATGCTTGCGATTTACTTTTTTCTCCCCACCGGAAGAGCAGCCGATCCCTCAGTGTCCCTGAAACCCAAAGCGGTTATGAATGGATTCGGGATCGTGTTGGGGCAGCCGCAGTTTTTGCTTTATACGCTGGCAGGAGGTTTGGCAACTGCCGCACCGTTTGCCTATATCGCGGGATCTTCTGACGTTTTTATGAATATCTACAAAGTCTCAGAGCAGCAATATGGCTGGATCTTCGCATTCCTGGCGTTCGCGATGATCGGGTCAACGCAGCTCAATCATATTTTGCTGCGCAAATTCACCAGCGAGCAGATTATTAAAGTGACCCTGATTTGCCAAAGCGCAGTCGGGCTGATCATGATCGTTGGGGTCTATAATAATATGTTTTCCTTATTGGGGTTGATCAGTATCATGTTCATTTTCCTTTGCGGCCAGGGACTTACGGGGCCTAACGCTTCTGCGTTATCATTGGCGCCATTCAACAAACATACCGGAAGTGCTTCTGCATTGATGGGCAGCTGGCGAATGGGCGCGGGCGCGATCATTTCTGCATTGGTAAGCTTATTCCACAACCAAACCGCCGTTCCGATGCTAGGTATGATGGCGTTTTGTTCAATCGCAGGTCTGGTGATCCTATTTACCGGAAATGTGGTAGTAAGGCACCAGTCGAGAAGGCACCAGGTCGAAGACGAAATTTCGGTTCTCCTCTAACAGATTCTCCGTGGGTAATATTTGGGTCTCGAAAAGCAGGCCCAACTCACTTGTTTCATTCCCCAATCACAATTTCTTGCGCCAGTTTTACTTAATTTACATTGATCAAAATCGATGTTATGAAAAACCTGGTGTTACCGATACTGCTTTTGTTGTGCGTTTTGACACAATCCTGCCAACAAAAAAAGGATAGCGAGTCGGAATCGCTGCGCCCGATAAGTGAAGTTTTTGCTGCTTATCACGATGACAGAATGCAGCTGAATCCGCTTGAAGCGACATTCAACGGCGACAATCGCTACAATGACAAAATGCCCGACGACCTGACCCAGGCCGGAAAGTCGCGAGCGGGCGCATTTCACAAAAAATACCTCGACGAACTCTCCCGCTACGACCGCGACAGGCTGACCGAAGAAGAGAAAACAAGCTGGGATCTGCTCCAATGGGAATGTAATATCGGTTTGGAAGGGTTAAAATTCCCGACCGAGCTAATGCCGATCAACCAGATATTCTCGACGCATTTGCTGATCAGTCAAATGGCGAGCGGAAGCAGCGTGCAGCCTTTCAAAACAGTAAAAGATTATGAAAACTGGCTGAAAAGGGCAGACGGATTTGTAGTTTGGTGCGATACCGCGATGGTAAATATGCGGAAAGGGATCAAGGAAGGCTATGTTCTGCCAGCTTCTCTGATTAAAAAAGTAATTCCGCAATTGGCCGATATGAATCATGGACCCGTGCAGGATCACCTGTTTTACACCCCGGTAAAAAACTTCCCAAAAGATTTTTCAGAAGCGGACAAGGCCCGCCTCGAAAAGGAATACAGCGAAATGGTGCAGTCGAAGATCATCCCGATTTTTGAAAGAATGCACGCATTCGTAGAGAAGGAATATTTGCCGGCCGGCAGAAAAACTGACGGTTTCGACGCCCTGCCGCAAGGGAAAGCGATGTATGAATACTACATCAAGTATTTCACGACCACTGAAATGACCGCCGACGAGATACATAATCTGGGCAGGAGCGAGGTAGAGCGCATTTCGAAGGAAATGGAAAAGGTCAAGGCGCAGGTCGATTTTAAAGGGGATCTCAAAGCGTTTTTTAATGCGGTGCGTAAGAATAAGGAATTGATGCCGTACAAAAAGCCGGAAGAGGTGGTCGCGCATTTCAATAAGATCCACGAAAAGATCAAACCTAATCTGGTCAAACTATTCGAGCTGACCCCAAAAACACCTTTTGAGGTGCGAAGAACAGAGGTTTTCCGGGAATCTTCTGCCGCAGCTGAATACAATCCGGGGCTGGCCGACGGTTCTCGGCCGGGCGTTTTTTATGTCCCCATTCCGGATGTAAAAACGTACAATAATGTGTCCGACGAAAGCCTTTTTCTGCACGAAGCGATTCCCGGCCACCACTATCAGATCTCATTACAACAAGAAAATAAAGCATTACCGGAATTTCGTAAAAACCTATGGTACAGTGCCTACGGAGAAGGCTGGGCATTATATACCGAATCTTTGGGCAAGGAGCTGGGACTTTACACAAATCCTTATCAATATTTCGGCATGCTGAGCGCCGAAATGCATCGCGCGATTCGGCTGGTAGTAGATACGGGCCTGCATTCACAAGGCTGGACCCGCGAGAAGGCGATCCAATATTCGCTGGACCACGAAGCGGAGTCGGCCGAGAGTATTACTGCGGAAGTGGAGCGCTACATGGCGGGAGCGGGGCAGGCGCTTTCTTATAAGATCGGCCAGCTTAAAATCCGGGAACTTCGCACGAAAGCAGAAAAAGAAATGGGAGCCAAATTTGATATCAAAACCTTTCATAAGCTGGTTTTGGAATCGGGATGTGTGCCTTTGAAGCTGTTGGAAGACAGAATCAACGAATGGATCGCCTCGGCGAAATAGCTATTAAAGTGCATTGGTGCTTAGTTTTGGGCGTATTTCGTTTTTAGACAAGCATTTATCTAACGGTTAAGAACCGGCTGGGAATTTCTGACAGAGGAAATTCTCAGCCGGTTTTATTTTTAGGATTCTGGAATGAACAGTATAGAGCAGGACAGTTGGTTTGTTTGAAATATGCATTATTGTATCAATAAATGTGCATTTTTTAAGTTATCTTAGTTAGAAGAACGAAAAAGTGTGATTGATTCCTGAACCTGCTACCATGAATTTTAAGACAAGAATTACCTGTATCGTACTTCTGGTATGGTGCGCATTGGTGTTTAAATCCTGCAATAACAGCTCGTCGACGCAAGTTACGGACGAAAAGATACCTGATCAGGTAAGCTACAATTTCGATATCCGGCCAATCCTTTCTGATAAATGTCTGGCTTGCCACGGCCCCGATGCCAACAAGCGCGAGGCTGGTCTTCGACTTGACGACCCCGAAGCTGCATTCAAAGCATTGCAGGAAAATCCCAAAGCGCACGCGATCGTGGCCGGTAAACCCGAACTGTCGGAAGCGTATCTGCGCATTACCACTACGGATACCGCACTAAAAATGCCTCCGCCGAATTCAAACCTCAAACTGACCCAGCGGGAGGTTACCCTCATTGAAAAATGGATCAAGCAGGGTGCGAAGTACGAAAAACACTGGGCATTTGTGGCTCCTAAAAAGCCAGCCGTGCCGGAAGTCGACGACGAAGACTGGCCAAAAAATGAGATTGACCATTTTATCCTCGAAAAACAGGAACAAAAAGGACTGGAACCTAACGAAGAAGCGGATAAGGAACGCTTGTTGAAACGGTTGAGCCTCGATCTGACCGGCTTGCCGCCCACATTAAAAATGATGGACGAGTTTCTGGCTGACAAGAGCGAGAACGCGTACGAAAAGATGGTGGACCAGCTATTGAAAAATCCTGCATACGGGGAGAAAATGGCGATTCACTGGTTGGATTTGGCTAGATATGCGGATTCTCACGGTTACCAGGACGATGGATATCGGACGCAGTGGCCATGGCGCGATTGGGTGATCCACGCCTTTAATAAAAATATGCATTATAATGATTTCGTGACCTGGCAAATGGCGGGCGATTTGCTTCCTAATTCGAGTAAGGAGCAGCTGCTGGCTACTGGTTTCAACCGCAATCATAAAATAACGGAAGAGGGTGGCGTAATACCTGAGGAATACCGGATCATGTACGTGACAGACCGGAATGATCTTTTTGGCAAAGGGTTGTTGGGCGTAACCCTCGAATGTGCACATTGCCACGACCACAAATACGATCCGCTTTCGCAAAAGGAATATTATCAGATGTTTGCCTTCTTCAATAATGTAAGTGAAGTTGGTATTGAATCGGTGATCGGCGGGCCGGAAACTTATGCGAAAAAGCCTTTGATGGAAATCAGCGACGAGGATGTAAAAAGCATTCTGACGTTTGTAAATAAGCCAGATACCAACCGTCTGATCGTGTCCGTAATGGGCGATCTGGACTCTACGCGGAAAACGCATATTCTGAAAAGGGGCGTTTACGATGCATTGGGGGACGAAGTCGAGCCCGGAACACCGAGCTCAATTTTGCCTTTTGACAAAAAATATCCTAAAAACAGACTCGGATTATCTCAGTGGCTTTTCGATAAAAGAAACCCGCTGACTTCCAGAGTCTACGTCAATATCCTTTGGCAGGAATTTTTCGGAAAAGGTATTGTAAAAACGTCGGGCGACTTCGGAATGCAGGGCGAGCTTCCATCACATCCCGCATTGCTAGACTGGCTGGCTGTTGATTTCATGGAACACAACTGGGACATCAAACGGCTTGTAAAACAAATGGTTACCTCAGCTACTTACAGACAATCTGCTGTCGTATCGAAAGAAAAACTGGCTGTTGATCCGGACAATATTTTACTGGCGCGTGGTTCCAGGTATCGTATTCACGCGGAGTTTATTAAGGATCTGGTACTTGCAAGCAGCGGGCTTCTGAATAAGACAATTGGCGGCCCGAGCGTGAAACCCTATCAGCCAGCAGGGTTATGGGAAGGCGCTACTTCTGGGCGTGGCCTACTTTCAGTTTACAACCAGGATCACGGAGCGAGTTTATACCGCCGGGGAATGTATACGCTCATTAAGAGAACGGTACCACCGCCTACTATGGCCATTTTCGACGCTAGTAACCGGGATTTGTGTGAGGTTAAAAGGTTGAAAACCAATACGCCATTGCAGGCATTGGTGATGATGAATGATCCGGCAGTTCTCGAAGCATCGCGCGTACTTTCTGCTAAATTGTTGCAGGAAAAAACCGAGTCCAAGGATAAGATCATCAAAGCATTCCGCCTCATCGTCTGCCGTACACCGTCGGAAAAGGAATTGAGTGTTTTGACAGCCTACTACGACAAAGAGCTGAAATCCATCAGCCCCGCCGCCGCCAACAAAATGGTAGCGATCGGTGAATACCCGCTGACAAGAAACGTCGATAAAAAAGCATTAGCCTCGTTAATGCGGGTGATTTCGACGATTTACAATTTGGAGGAAACGATAACGAAGAGTTGAGGATAGCTATTGGGTATTAGCTATTAGCCGTTAGCTATTAGCCAATGGCTAGTAATAGCAGCTTGTGAAGTCCGGTAAATCCGATTTCACACAATAAATAAACAAAAGTCAAAAGTCAAGAGTCAAAAGCCAACAGCTAACAGCTAATTGCTAACAGCTAACAGCCAAAAGCCACCAAACATGGAAAAAGAAATATTAGAGCACGGATTCAATTTTAACAGGCGCAGGTTTCTATCTACGATGAGCCTCGGGATTGGAGGAGTGGCGTTAGGTTCACTTTTAATGCCGGATCTTTTAAAGGAAGGGAGTTTGGAAGAAGAGGGCCTCGCGCCGGGAATCCCGCATTTCGCCCCTAAAGCAAAGCGCGTGATCTATATGTTCCAGAACGGAGCACCGTCGCAGCAGGAGCTTTTTGACTATAAACCAAAACTCCGGGAAATGCTCGGGCAAGAAATACCGCCTTCCGTACGTGGAAACCAGCGTTTGACAGGTATGACGGCCAATCAGGCTTCGTTCCCGCTCGTGGGTTCCTTTGTGGATTTCAAACAATATGGTCAGTCGCGGGCCTGGGTGAGTAACTTGCTTCCCTACACTTCGAAGATTGTCGACGATATCTGCATCGTTCGCTCGATGTACACGGAGGCGATCAATCACGATCCGGCTTTAACGTTTTTGCAAACTGGTTCGCAACAGGGAAATCGCCCTAGCATGGGCTCCTGGCTGAGCTATGGTTTGGGAAATGAAAACAAAAATCTGCCGAATTTTACCGTGTTGCTTTCCCGTGGCGTGGGTAATGGTCAGGGTGTTTATTCCAAATTATGGTCAAATGGCTTCCTCGATTCTGTTCACCAGGGCGTGCAGTTTAGCAAGGGAGAGGATCCTGTTTTGTACCTGCGCGATCCCGAAGGAATGGACCGGACGGAGCGTAGGACCATGCTTGATAACCTGTCGCAATTGAACGAAATGTCTTATCAGGAGTTCGGCGACCCTGAGATCACAGCGAAGATCAAGCAATATGAAATGGCTTACCGGATGCAGACTGCGGTGCCCGAAGTGATGGATCTTTCGAAAGAGTCTGACGATATCATCAAATTATACGGACCAGAATGTCTGGTGCCTGGTACTTATGCTGCTAACTGTTTGCTGGCAAGAAAGTTATCCGAAAATGGCGTGCGGTTTGTTCAGCTATATCACCAGGGCTGGGACCAGCACGGAAACCTGCCTTACGAGATCACCAAGCAGGCAATGGACGTCGATCAGGCTTCTGCTGCATTGGTTACCGATTTGAAACAGAGGGGTTTGCTGGACGAAACATTGGTGATCTGGGGAGGCGAATTTGGGCGTACCAGTTACACGCAGGGAAAATTGACCGCTGATAATTACGGGCGAGATCACCACCCGAGATGCTTCACGATCTGGATGGCAGGTGGCGGTATCAAACCGGGTATGGTATATGGAGAGACGGACGAACTAGGTTACAACATAGCCAAAGATCCGGTTCATGTGCATGATTTCCAGGCTACTATATTACACCAGCTCGGCCTGAATCACGAAAAACTGATCTTTAAACACCTTGGAAGAAGGTACCGGCTTACCGACGTTTCGGGTAATGTGGTGCGAGATATTATCAGCTGATCCGTTCAGTATTTTCCTATTTGACTAAACCCTTGGTAAAACTTTAATGAATTTAAGATTCAGGTTTTTTGCGGAACAGCTGCTCGTTGCTGCCAACATTTTTATCCTTTTTCTATTGCTTTTTGAAAGCAAGCTTGTTGTTCCCACCTGGCTGCAAACCATCGGGCGAATGCACCCGCTGATTTTGCATTTCCCGATCGTGATTCTGCTGATCGCGATGCTGCTCGAATTTTTCCGCTTCAAACCTGAATACGCGACCAATACTTTTTACAAAAATTTCCTTCAAAACCTGCTGTTGATTGGCGCATTATTTGCCGCTATCACAGTAATTATGGGTCTTTTTCTTTCACGCGAAGAAGGATACACCGGCGACACGCTGACCCTCCATAAATGGACCGGTGCAGGTATTTTCTTCATTGCTTCGATCATTTACTGGATTCGCAATACGGGTTGGTACAAAGCGCCGGTCGCGAAGGCTGGGGCATTTGTCACGGTCACTATTCTCGTGCTGACCGGGCATTATGGCGCCGCATTAACGCACGGCAGCAATTTTATCTGGGAGCCTATTGAACGAAATGATGAAATGGCCGCAGTGCCGCTGGAAGAAGCGGTTGTGTATACCAATGTTATCAAGCCAATATTTGACCAAAAATGTACAAGCTGTCACAATCCAGACAAGATCAAAGGTGAGCTGAATCTCTCGGATCCCGAATCGATCATGAAAGGTGGTAAATCGGGGAAGCTGATCGTACCCGGGAATCCACAAATGAGCCTTTTATTGCAGCGCGTGCATTTACCAATGGAAGAAAAAAAGCATATGCCACCTTCCGGGAAAGCGCAGCTGACTTTACAGGAGATCTCCTTGATTACATTGTGGGTTAAACAGAAGGCAGAATTTAAAAGAAAAATAACCGAACTCGCTTCAACGGATTCACTCCGCATCCTGGCCACCACTTACCTGAAACCTGCGGAAGCGGTCGATAAGTTTGATTTTCCGGCGGCGGATGAAGAAACGGTCGCCAAGCTGAATTCTGACTACCGCACTATTCTTCCGCTCGCGCGTGAGTCGCCGGCTCTTGCGGTGAATATTTACAATGCATCTGCATTCAATGCAAAGCAACTTGACGAGCTGAGCGAAATCAAAAAACAGGTTATTTCATTGAACCTCAATAAAATGCCGGTTAAGGATGCGGATCTGAAAAGCGTAAAGCAATTTGAGAATCTGCGTAAGCTCGATCTGAATTTTACGGATGTTACTGCGACCGGTTTGAAAGAACTGGCTTCACTTAAATACCTGCAAAGTCTGACACTTTCGGGCACGAAGCTCACTTTAGCCGATTTAAAAAGTGTATTGCCACAATTGAAAAGTCTTAAAACGGTGGCGGTCTGGGATACTAAATTATCGGCTGCGGACGTGGCTGTTTTGCAGAAGGATATCAAGAATATGGAGATAATCGGCGGTTTCAAAGACGATGGTAAAAATCCGTTGAAACTCAATCCGCCGCAGGTGAAGAACAGCTCGATGATATTTGCCAAAACAACCCCGCTTGAACTGAAACACCCGATCAAAGGCGTGGATATCCGTTTCACAATGGACGGAACCGAGCCGGACAGCATCAATTCGCCGCTTTTCAACAACAAAACGATTCTCACGAATAGCGGTACAATCAAAGCAAAAGCTTATAAAAATGGCTGGTATGGAAGCGATCTGGCGGTATTTGATTTTTTCAAAAGTGCATACGAACCGGACAGCGTAAATCTCCTCGCGCCGCTCAACCGCGTGCATCAGGCGGAGGGAGCGAAGACATTTTTTGACAAGAAATTGGGTGTTATAGGAGCTAATAATCCTGCCTGGGCTAACAACTGGGCAGGAGTTAGGAACAATGACATGATCCTGGTGTCGGAATTCAAAAAGCCGATCACCCTTTCTTCGGTCGGGATGCATTACATGATCGAGGAAGCGACGGGCATTTTCCCGCCGGAAAGTGTGGAAGTGTGGGGAGGAAACAGCCGAGATGATCTTAAGTTAATCTCTACCTTCAAAGCCCCGCTGCCCGCAAAAGGGGATAAGGCCACTTTAAAACTGGTTGAAGGTACATTTAAACCGCAGACAGTTTCCTTCGTGAAGGTGGTTGTGAAGCCAGTCGTGAAGATACCCGAGTGGCACAATTCAAAAGGTAACCGCGCACTGGTGCTGGTTGACGAGATGTTTTTCAACTAACATCCATACTGATACTTACGCTTTCGACAGCCGCCGCCACATTTCGGAGCAGGCGCGCGCATTGTGGTAAGGACATTTCCAGAAGCTGATCTTATCGCCTTTAACCGGCGTACCGTCTTCTTTAACGGTCCCGTGCCACTCGCCTTTTTCGTGGTCAATGAACTTGTTCACTACATAATCCCAGCTTTTTTCGGCTTTTACTTTAAACTGCTCCTCCTTCGTAAGCTGGTAAGCATTGTAAAATCCGACAAGCTGCTCGGCGCCAACCCACCAGCTCCGGTCGGTTTGGGTATGTTTGGTGGCCGGGTCATATTCATAGTTCAGCGATCCGTCCTGACTTAAACCCTTGCTGGCCATTCTCGCCATCAATATGGATTTCTCTTTCATTTTCGCGATCAGCTTCTCGTCGTGCAGGATCTCGGCGGTTTCAAAAAGCAGCCAGGAGGCTTCGATATCGTGACCGTACGAAACAATATCATCCTTCGCCTTCCATTTTTCGTCAAAGAAAAGCTGCATGGTATTGGTTTTTGGGTTCACAATATGCGTGATGATCGTGTCGAGCATAGCGGCAGTCTGCTTTTTGAGCTTTTTATCCGGCCAGACGGTGTACAGATTGGTGTAAGCCTCGACCAAATGCAAATGCGTATTCATGCTTTTGACCCACGGACTTTTACTCAAAATATAATCATCGGTAACAGACCAATCTTGTGCAGCTGCTTCCCTGTAACCCCCATTTACTGCATCAAATGCGTGTTTTTCAATGAGATTAAATAGCGAAATAGCTTGTTCAAGCGCGGGCTTGTGGTGCGTGATTCGGTAGTATTCACTCAATCCGTACATCGCAAATGCATTGCCGTAAATCTGCTTTTTGGTCTCTTTCGGAGCGCCGTTGGCTGTCACTGACCAATATACGCCGCCGTGTTTTGGATCAATAAAATGCTTTGAAAGCTGCTGGTAAGCGCGGTCGGCGAGTGTCAGATATTTGGCTTCCTTGAATAGCCGGTGTGCCAGTGAGAAAGTCCACAAGATCCGCCCGGTCAAAACAACCGACCGATCTGAGTCTTTAACAGGCTGATTATCATAATTCACCTGACCATAAAAGCCACCTTTCTCATGATCGGGCCCATATTTTTCCCAGTAATCCAATATCGCGATCAGCTCTTTCGTAAATGCCTCAGCCGTAAATGCAGCCATAATTCACCGGTTTTTCTGAAAAAAGGGGAATCGCTGATTTTCATACTTGGAGTTTTGCTTACAGAATATTTGTTGACAACGATTCCTTGGCCAGAAGTGATGTTAACACTTTGTCGCCTGATTTAAAATGATCGACCTTATTTCGCAAACAGGAAGCGGTCGCGAGCTGAATACTGTCAAGCGTTCGAAGACCCTTATTCCCATATTTTCCGATCAAATGTTTTGCACTTTTTATGATTGAATCATCAACAGGAACGAATATGTATGTTTCGCAGTCTTGCTCAAAGATATTAATGATCTGATTCGCTAGCTCAGTACTAATTTCTCCCGTTCTCGCTTTCTTCCAAAATGCGGAGGCAAATTCAACTTTCGAAATTTCTGATAGAAAAATATTCGTTACGATTTCAAAATTGAATACTGCATCCATTATTTCAGTGTCAGCCTCTTCATGATATAATGTTACCAATGAAGACGTGTCAAGAAATAAATTCATTCTGCGCCCCGCCTTTCCGCAATGACGGTATCCCGAAGAGATGTATGTAGATTTTTAAGCAATTCTCTGGATTTAAAAAAAGAAAAATCGTTCAGAGTTAGGCGTTTGGAAGACTTCGGCTCTACTGCAATTTTTCCTACTTTGGAGATTTCATGCATTTTACCCATAGCGTGTAATATTATTATGTGATATTCAAATGTATAAAAAAAGCCTGACAAACATTTGCCAGGCTCTTAATGGTAGGGTAGAAGCTAGTCTCCCTGATTTTCTTCCTGGGCCTCGTGGTTGTCGCCTCCCAGGCTGTAATAGTTATTTTCTTCGTCTTCGCGACCGATTGCTTCGTCTTCGTCGTCATCTTCCGAGCCTGGTACGTCGAGATCTTCGCCGGTCAGATCGTCATCGAATGACTTTTCGTTCCAATCGTCTGCATCCAGCTCGGCGGGACGTTTCATGCGGGAAATATCTTCTGGATCAATATCCGCTTCGATCAGACCTTTGCGGAATATATCTTCTTCCGAAGGATAATTGCCGGGAAGATCGTCGTCAAATACTTCTTCGTCGTCATCGTATGGATTCATAGCTCTTTGAAATTAAAAGATTTGTAGGTTGTTAGTTCTCTAAGTTACAGGAAAGCCGTTCTGGCTTCCAAAGGTGTTAAAAAAAGTTATTCCAAAATACATGTCGGGCCAGAAAAATAAATTGAGGATCAGGGCCGGGGATTCATGAAAAAACTTTGAAAGGCTATTACTTTTGACAAAATCATTTTAACTCCAACCCAACCATTTCATGCAAAGAAAGTTATTCAAATCTGCTGCGTTACTTTTGACATTAACCGGCGTATCAATCCTAACAGCTTACAAAAGTTTTACCGAAAATCCTGGCCCCTTATATTCCCCCGTTGAAGCCAAAGATATCAAGCTACCCGCTGGTTTCTCTGCCAGCATATTGGCCAGCGACCTGGGTGCGACCCGCCACATGGTTGTTGGGAAAAATGGAGATATGTATGTGAAACTGTCCAAACTGAAAGATGGGAAAGGCATTTACCTTTTGCGCGATACAAACGGCGACGGTGCGATCGATGAGCAAAAACTGTTCGGCGAATATCCGGGAACTGGTATTGCGATCAAAAACGGTTACCTGTACAGCTCTTCCAATAAAGGGGTTTTTCGGTATAAACTGAATGAAAAGGAAGAGATCATTGATTTCGACAAGCCTGAGCAGATCGTGGAAGGCTTGGTAGACAAAGGACGTGATAATGCAAAACCGATTGCATTGGATAACAAAGGCAATATCTACGTCACAGTAGGATCGTACAGCGACAATTGCCGCGAAACCGGTTCAGGCAAAGGAATGTCGCCTTGTACCATACTCGACTCAGCAGGCGGAATCTGGAAATTCAAAGCAGACCAGGCTGGACAGCAATTTTCAGATGGAAAGCGTTTCGCGACGGGTGTGAAAAATGCAGTAGGTATCGACTGGGACAACAAAACAGACGCATTGTACGTGACTGTCCATGGTCGCGGCAAGTTCGACGATATGTACCCGCAATACTATACGCCTAAGCAAAGCGCCGAACTTCCTGCGGAGACTCTGTATCGGTTGAAAGAAGGTGACGACGCCGGCTGGCCGTACATCTACTACGACCATTTTCAGAACAAAAAAATGCTGGCGCCCGAATATGGCGGAGATGGCAAAAAAACCGCAGGCGAAAAAGCGATCAACCCGCTGGTTGGTTTCCCTGCGCATTTGGGACCGAATGCATTGCTGTTCTATTCCGGTAATATGTTTCCTGCCAAATATAAAAACGGAGCGTTCGTCGCATTTCACAGCCAATCTGCCGAGCTTAAAAAGGGCTATCTCGTCGCTTTCGTTCCTTTTGTAAATGGCAAGGCTGGAAAGTGGGAGATTTTTGCAGATAATTTTGCGGGAACGGATCTCGTGAATCCGACCGGCCCGATCCAACACCGCCCCTGCGGACTGGCGCAAGGTCCTGACGGCGCGCTGTACGTGACAGACGATCTGAACGGGACAATTTTCAAGATCGCATACAAAAAGTAATGATCAGAGGCTCATACCTCCATCAACATAAATATTCTGCCCGGTAATGAACCGTCCTGCTTCCGAACAAAGCAGGACGGCCATCGCGGCGCAATCCTGGGGATCGCCAATTTGGCCCGAAGGTGTACCCAGTCGCTGTGTAATGCGTTCTTCACCTTCCGGAACATCTTCCTCAATCCGCGGCGTACCGATGACGCCAGGCGCAAGATTGTTAACGGTCACACCTTTATCGGCGAGTTGCATGGCTGCATTCTGAACCATATTCAATACCGCCGACTTGGTAGCAGCGTACACCATCATCGACGGATGCGGCTTGATCTGCTGCACGCTCCCGATCGTCAATATCCTTCCCCAGCCTTTTGAAACCATTTCAGGCGCAAAGCGCTGCATGAGTATAAATGTAGATTTGAAATTCGCATTCACCTGAATATCAAATTCTTCCAGCGTGAGTTCGTGCCAAAGTTTAGGTATCTGCACCGATGCATTCAAGACGACGATATCCGGGACGTTTCCGTCTTTAACAACCTGATTATAAATAGCAGTCACTGTTTTTGGCTTGGAAATATCGCCTTTCACGATCACAGCAGACGAGCCCAGTTTCCTGATCTCGCGTGCGACTTCTTTTGCATCAGTTTCATCTTTAAGGCAATGCAAGATAATATTAGCGCCAGCTTCGGCCATCGCGAGGGCAATACCTTTACCGATTCCCTGGCTGGAACCGGTGATAAAAGCAGTTTTTCCCGCAAGACTTAGTGTTTTTGAAAGCATAATCCGACTGTTTTTTTCGGAAAAACACTAATCCTATGCCAGAATGCTTGCAAACGCACGCACAGGGAACGTTCCGACGCCTTTGATTTTGGGTGGAACTGCGGTAAAAAGAAAGTTATCCCGAGGCAGCTGATCGAGCTTGCACATATGCTCGACGATCAGAATATCCGCACCAAGCAAAATAGTATGGACGGGCCGGCTATTTGTTCTTGTATCATCAATATTATGGCTGTCGATGCCAACCAGCCTTGCGCCGTGCAAGCGGAGATATTCGGCTGCGCCTTTGGTCAGAAAGGGGTGGTTTTCAAAATATTGATCCGTGTTCCAATGTTGCGACCAGCCTGTTTTAACAATCACCGCCTTATTGCTGACATCTACATTTTTAAAAAGCTCCACACCGATTTCCTGTATATCGGAAGCATCGATGGTCACACCTTCCAGATTGGCAAAAGCTTCCAGCGCAACTTCGGAAAGGTCTTTTCCGTCTTCATAACGATGAAACGGGCAGTCGATATAAGTGCCCGTGTTGCTTACCATTTCGATTTTGCCAATCTGAAACTGAGTGCCTTCTTCGTATTTACCAATTGAATCCCTGCGGCTGAGAAAGTCGCAAATGATCGGCGCGGGCAGACCTTTGTACGTGATCAGTCCGTCGAATAAAACGTGGCTTAAATCAACAAGTCTGACTGATTTGGTTTCCATTCGGTTAAAAATCCGTATCAGCTTTATCCAGCTCCATTTCTTTGATCCAGATATTCCGGTAATATACATCGTGTCCTT
This sequence comes from Dyadobacter sp. CY343, assembly GCF_021390335.1. GTDB lineage: Bacteria > Bacteroidota > Bacteroidia > Cytophagales > Spirosomataceae > Dyadobacter. Next base: position 200,263 of record NZ_JAJUXK010000005.1, read on the forward strand.
CGGACTGCAGTTTAAGACCGCCTGGCTTGTCAGTTATGCCTTTTCCTCCATTGTTCCCGCCGTCAATACCTGAATTTGGGCCTCCCCAAACCTGAGATATCTTGTGGTTCGAATGCACTTTCTTGCCGTTGAAATACAAGGTAACGATCGGTTGCTGCACGATTTTTCCGTCTTTGAAACGAGCCGCCCGGAAAAGAATATCATATGAATTCCATTTGCCGACGCCATTGTAGGCGTGGTAAGGCGACTTGGTTTCGTTGATAATCGCTGCCATTCCGTGCGAAGTTGTATCGCCGTCAAGTACCTGGATTTCATAGCGGTTTTGCAAATACACGCCGCTGTTTCCTCCTTCTTTTGTGATCAGAAACTCAACGTGCGCCCGGAAATCCTTGAATTCCTTTTTTGTGACAATATCCGCAGCACCATACAATCCGCCGGCGGAAGCCGGATCATTGCAATTGATCACCGTACCCTTGTCGACCGGATCGTTTACAACCGTCCATTTAATAGGTGGTTTGGCCTTGAAGCGCGGCCCTTCCCAATAGACCCATTTTTCGTCGAGCATCTTGCGGCTGCCGTCAAGGTACATTTCTGCGCCTTTCGGTGCTTTCGTTCCAACTCCTACCTGGCCAAATGCTGATATCGCCTGACCACAAACAATCAGGATCGCGGCGCAACCTGAAATTTTTACTCTGGAAAACAGTCTGTTCATATTGTTATAGATGAATTGATAAGCCTGTAACATAAGTCAGTGCTGATTCTTTTTACTGTTTTTGAGCTGAGATAATGCTGAAATGTAGAACAAACGCCACAAAAACTACTGACTTTGATGTATTTAACTGTAAAAAAGATTGTTTTAAACCACAAGGTTGTACGGCGCTTTCGGCACGAAATTTATATATACGAGGCATTCTTATCTGACATTTTAAAAGATAAGTACTTTTAAACCTTTTAGACACCGATTATTATGGAGTCATTACATCAACAGAAAAGCATTAATACTGTAACAGGAGTATTTGCCACGAGGAAGGACGCAGAAAACGCATATCAGACGTTGCTGCGGCTGGGTTACAGAGCGGATGAAATCACGCTTATTATGGCGGAGGGAACATTTGATAAGTTGTTCGATCACCCAAAAAATTATTTTTATCAGGATAGCACTTCAACAAAGAAGGAACAGGTAACCAAGATCTCGGAAGCGTTGGATGTGCTGGGTAGGTTTGTGGCGATTCCGGGACTGGCCCTTGTAGTAGCGGGCGATCTGACAAAAGGCGGTGTACGCGCATTGTCGAGCTCTGTATTGTCTGATGAATACGCGGAATATTTCCAAAACCGGCTGCTCGACGGAGAGATACTGATCGACTTTGGCCTTCATACGAACCGCGAAAAGGATCTGATCGTGCACAAATGGGAGGATTTTGGCGGGTATCCATTAATTCGCAGTGTGAACAATGCGGCTTAACAGATTGAATTTCCGAAAGTAAACGCCCGGCAGAACATTCTCCCGGGCGTTTTTTTATAAATGATCCTCAAAAAGCTTCAATATCCGCTTGTACTCGTCCGTCCACGACGAGGCTTCCACAAACCCGTGGTCTTCCATAGGGTAGGAGGCTAGTTCCCAATTGTCTTTTCCAAGTTCAATCAGTCTTTGCGACAGCCGCACCACATCCTGGTAATGCACATTTACATCCACCATTCCGTGACAGATTAGCAGGTGATTTTTTAAACCCGCCGCATGATAAATAGGAGAGCTCTTTCGGTAAGCCAAACTGTCCGCTTGTGGTTCATTTAGAATGTTGGCAGTATAAGGGTGATTATAGGCAGCCCAATCCGTAACCGGCCGCAATGCTGCTCCCGCCTTGAACACGTCGGGTTTTGTAAAAAGCCCCATTAACGTGATAAAGCCGCCGTAGGAACCGCCGTAAACGCCGATGCTTCTGGGGTTGATTTTGTAGTTTTTCACAAGCCACGCGGCGCCGTCGGTATTATCTGTCAGATCCTTTCCGCCCATAAACCTGTAAATGCCGGTGCGCCAGTCGCGGCCGTAGCCGGAACTGGCCCGATAATCCATATCAAGGACGGTATAGCCTTTGTCTGTCAGTAAGTTGTGATACATATACTCGCGAAAATACTGGCTCCACCACTTATGCGCATTCTGCAAATACCCTGCTCCATGTACGAAGATAACAGCTTTTCCATTTGATTTTTTTGGCTCGTAAACACGTGCATAAATTGGCAGCCCGTCAGTCGCCTTGATCGTCACGACCTTTGCTTCCCGCCAGGGATAGGACAAGAATTCTTTTGATACCGACTCTGTAACCCGTTGTGGCTGAGCCGGTTTTTCGCCTGGTTTCGGGTTGTCCATAATATACAGCTCCCATGGCGAGGTACTGTTTGAATATCGGATTGCAATCTTGGTTTCATCCGGCGACAATGTGGCTTCGTGCGCGCCGGTATTTTGCGTCAGCTGCATCCGCTTGCCGCCCGTGGAAGCAAACCTGTACAAATGCTGTTCGCCGGGGTGAACTTCGTTGGTGATAATGTAAAAAGATTTCTTATCCTTCGAAAGCGTCACATTCTGTACCTCAAATTTCCCGGAGGTAAGCGCCGTTTTTTTACCAGTTTTTATATTAAATGAATACAAATGTGAATATCCTGTTTCCTCACTTTGGAAATAAATGGTTTCATTATCAAGCCACTCAATTTCGCCCGCGCTCGTCGGGTACCCGCCGATACCCGGCCCACCAATCCACGCTTCATCGCGCTGTCTGTCAAGCAGTTTCAAAGAAAGTGAATCGATATTCAGCTGCATGATCCAACGATCTTTACTATCCAGCGAACGGACTACGACAACTGCATTTTCCCCATTTTCAGACCAGATCGGTCCGTGAATAACTACGTCACGCTCCTTCTTTTTCCAGGCGGTGTCCTGCTTCGGATAGTCTTTCAGATAGTCCGGCTTGTCGTTAATTCCGGGAATATCCTTTACACTCAGCTTGCGGGTTGTGTCTTTTTCAATATCATAAACCCAAAATTCATAGGAGGAAGCCGGCGCGCCTACTTTTACGCGGCTTGAAATATCGTCGGTAAAACCCGACTCTGTCACATAATTCGGAACATTGGTAGATTTCGCAGATTTATCAGGCTTTGTCAGTCGGTAGGTTACGAACTTTTGGTTGGGACTCAGTTGCTGGTGACTAACTGACTTATCGCCAATATAGATCTCTTTGGGTCGCTGCGGCTTTTCCGCTTCTGTCACTTTTTTGCCCAGGTCTTTCTTTTCTTTACGCTCTTTCAAAACCTCAAACAATGCCAGCTGCTCCGCCTTAAAGACCTTCTCCTGCTCGCCCGGCTTGGGGTCATCCTTCTTATTTCCGGTTTTAAAATCGGTATACTGGGTGTTTTGCCCCGTCGTGAGCTTGATGCTGAACAAGTTGTTATTCCGAACAAAAATAAAGCTCAGCTCATCCTGGCTAAACACCGGGTTTGTCTCACGGTCAACGGTATTCGTGATCTGCCAGGGCTGTCCTTTCGGGTCCACAATGAATATATCACCGTTTTTTTCATACAACCTGACATCTTGCCGGCGATTATAAACCCCGTTTCTCCCGGCCAGTTTCTTCCGGTCGGCGAGCTTGATTTTGCTGATCTTTTTATCGCTCAACGAATATCCATACAGCGAATCAGAAGGATTTTTATCCGGGTTCCAATTAAAATAAATGGTCTTTGAATCATCAGCCCAGGTAATATCCGAAGGCGAAGTCCCGATCCACATTTTCGGATCCCGCATAATTTTCCCGACAGTGAGAGGAACGAGGGATTGGGAGAAAGCAGCGGGTATCGAGGCAAGAAATACAAATAGCAACAGTTTGATTCTGGGAAATTTACTCGTCATTTTCACTCGTCTTTGGGGGTAGATAATTTTCATTGGTAATCAGGCTGCGTCCGATCTTTTCTTCCAGTTCGACCCGGGCTTTCCTGGCTATTCCACCGCCTTGTTTGCCGGCTCTCTTATTTTGTTCGAGGCCCGTTGCAGTTTGCACCTCGGCAATTTGCCGCGTACTTAGCTCAGCGAGTGCTGTGAAAATTAATTCAGCTTCACTCATGTGATCCCGGAGATTCTGGCTTTTCAGTGCTTTAAACTTTTTGTGTTCCTTTACTGTCAATCCCGCCCATTCCTGATGAATAATGTTGGTGAGTAGCGCAAATTCTTTACCTTCTCTAACCTCATGGTCCTTCCAGTAATCTGTCAGCTTGTTGCGGGTTTCCTGCCCCATCATCCGCTGCTGGATCCACTTTTCACTTCTTCCGTGCTTCTGCCACATTTCTCGCCCCCGGTTGACTGAAAGTGAAGGATCAGTCAGTTCCTGCATTCTTTCGTAGCCGACCTTTGCAAGCCATTTCTTCAACGGTTCCACCTTCGGCGATGTGATGGATTGAATAATCCTCAGAATGTGCTGAACGTTTCCTGCCAGGGTATTCCGCTTTTTTCCCGATGAAGTTGTCATCGCTATCTGGGGACAATTTGTCCCTACATAGCCACCGAGTTCCGGATCCCTTTTTCTTAGTTTTTTCAAATAATCTGTCGGGTTAGTCGAGTCCGTCAGCGCCTGCACGACATCAACAATCGAGAAAAACCACATTTCCGACTCTTCGTCGTAAAATCTTCGGATATTGTAACCTTCGTAGAAAGAGACAGAGTCGGTCATTATTGATCTTGTTTAGTGTGCCAATTTTTTGCCAAATATGAAGAAAATTTGTTTACTGTTGCTAACCATTTACTTGTTGCAAGGCTGTAAGATGGGAAGTAATACCACTCCCGAAAAGGGAGTTTCCTTTGCGCTAAACGAATACCGCAAGAAAACGATCGACAGTATCCAATACGAAATCACGCTGGATATTCCGGAGGGGAAAAGCGGGCAGATCAGGGGGGAGGAAACGGTCACGTTCAATCTCGCGTCGCTGGACTCTGCGCTGGTGCTGGATTTCAATGTCGATAGCAGTAGCATTACCAGTGTTACGATCGGAGAGAAGAATGTCTACTACCAGTTTGTGAATGAGCATATTGTCATTCCTTCAAAGCATTTAAATAAAGGGAAAAACAGCATTCATGTCAGCTTTATCGCGGGCGATCTTTCACTCAATCGCAGTGAGGATTATCTCTATACACTTTTCGTACCCGATCGCGCGTCGACTTGCTTTCCGCTTTTTGATCAACCTAATTTGAAAGCGAGCTACCGGCTAACTCTCAAAACACCAGCCGGTTGGGAAGCAGTTTCAAATAGTAAGTTGCGTTCCAAAACGCAGGAAAACGGGAAAAATATTTATCAGTTCCGCGAGACGAAACCGATCAGTTCCTACCTTTTCGCATTTGCGGCAGGCCAGTTTTCCAAGGCCACGAAACAGGTCGGCGGGCGGGAAATGACGATGTATTATCGGGAAACCGACACTGCGAAAGTCAATCGAAACCTTGGCGAAGTATTCAATCTCCATGCAAAGTCGCTAACCTGGCTGGAAAAATATACGGACTTTTCTTATCCATTCGGAAAGTTTGATTTTGTATTGATCCCTTCTTTCCAATATGGCGGAATGGAGCATCCCGGCTCCATTTTCTATAATGAATCTGCTTTGTTTCTGGATGAAAATCCGTCTGTAAACCGCCTCTTGGCACGCGCAAGTGTGATCGCGCACGAATCGGCTCACATGTGGTTTGGCGATCTGGTGACGATGGACTGGTTCAATGACGTGTGGCTGAAAGAGGTATTTGCCAATTTCATGGCCGCGAAAATCGTGCAGCCGAGCTTTCCTGAGATCAACCACGAGCTGCGTTTTTTACTGGCGCATTACCCGAATGCATACGAAGTGGACCGGACGCGCGGCGCTAATCCCATTTTGCAGGAGTTGGGGAATCTGAAAAATGCAGGTACGCTTTACGGTGCGATCATTTACATGAAAGCGCCGATCGTGATGCGCAAACTGGAAAAAATGATCGGTAGAAATCTAATGCAGCAGAGTTTGCAGGAATATCTAGAAACCTATGCATTCAAAAATGCCCGCTGGGATGATCTCATAAGTATTATCGATAAAAAGACGCCACAGGAAATTGCTAAGTGGAGTGATGTGTGGGTGAAAACGCCGGGTATGCCTGCCTACGAAATCGGCGAAAAGGATTACAAAACGACATTAATGCAGGTTAAAGACTCGGTTTCCGGCAGAATATGGCAGCAGCCACTTACCTCAAAAGAACGCGATACGCAGGACGGAAAGCTGGTTTTTCCAAATGGCGATGCGAGCGGTTACGGCTATTTTGAAATGGATAGCCTGAGTAAGAAATATTTCATTGAGCACTACAATGAGCCGGATTCGATATTTAACGACCCGGTTTTTAAAGGTGCTATGTGGGTCAATATCTGGGAAGGCTTTCTGCGCGATCCCAAGGCAAATCCTGAGTTGCTGGTAACTAATTTATTAAAAATGCTGCCGAAGGAAAGTAACCCGCTTTTGATCGACTACATGCTGGGGATATTGCAGCGCACATGTTGGAGTTTCTTAAACGAAAAAGAAAGAAGCAGTCAGCAGCACGAACTTGAAAAAGTACTCTGGCAACTGCTGAATGAAACGAAAGATAAGGGGATCAAAACGTCCTATTTCAGATCTTTTAAAAATCTGGCGACTACCTCTGACGGGCTTGAAAAAATGAAATCGCTGTGGAATGGAAAGCTGGTTATCAAGGATCTGGTTCTCTCGGAAGACGACAAGATTTCGCTTGCCTGCGAGCTCGCATTAAAGCAACCGGAAATTTCAGAACAAGTATTGCAGGAGCAATTGACGAATACGAAAAATCCGGATCGAAAAGCCAAATTGGAGTTTGTAATCCCTGCGTTAAATCCGTCAGAACCTATTCGTGACGAGTTTTTTGAATCGTTAAAAAAGGAAGCAAGTCGGGAGAAAGAAGCCTGGGTAATTGACGCACTGGGTTATCTGCACCATCCTTTGCGGGCGAAATCGGCGGTAAAATATCTCCGGCCTTCGCTGGAAATGTTACAGGAAATCCAGCTAACCGGAGACATTTTCTTTCCAACCCGCTGGCTGCACAGTACTTTTTCCGGACATTCATCTAAGGAAGCGGCGGCGGTGGTGAATGCATTTTTGATTCAGAATCCTGGGTATCCTTCTTTTCTTAGAAACAAGATCTTGCAGGAAACGGATATGTTGCAGCGCGCTGTTGAGAAGCTGCCACGAATGCACGAATAAGGCACGAATAATCTGCGACAATCTTTTTACTTATTTATCCTGCGGCGAATATTTTACAAAATCTATCCCGACGCCGTTCGGATCTGTGACGGCGAAGTGGCGGTCGCCCCAGGGTTCGTCGCGGAGATCGATTTGGATTACTACTCCGTTCTTTTTCAATGTTTTGTATAGTGAATCTACGTCTTCGACCTCAATCGTGAAGTAGGTTCCCTGACCCTGGAAAGGTTTGTGAAAAAGGGGCTGCTGGGATGGGTGATCGGGTAGGAGGAAGCTGATCTCCGACTGCTTGTCCGGTGTGTGCAGCAATAGATAGAATTCGTTTTCAAACGTCACGCCGAATCCTAGTTTTTTGGTATAGAATTCCTTGGTTTCAGCCATTTTGCCAGTGATAATTCCTGCGTTCAGTTTCATTTTTCTTGCGATTTTAGTGGTTGGATTGTTTTGTGAAAATGCATTTGTGCAAAGGCAAATAAGAACCAGCATCATTACTAATCGTTTCATTTCCTGATCTTTTAGGTGGAATGTGACGATGCAAAGTTCTCCCGGAATGCAACCGGAACATTGTAAAAATCGGACATATTCACCTACCGAACGCGCGGCTTGGCGTAACGCCGTAGCAATTTTTGAATTCTTTAATGAAATGCGCCTGATCGTAATAGCCGGAATCGTAGAAAAGCTTATTCTCCCGCAGACTTTGCTGCGAAGGTTTGGCGCGGAGGATATTCTGAAAGCGTACTACTTGACTGAAAGTCTTGGGCGTATCTCCGACATAATATTCAAAAAGCCGTCGTAATTGTCGGCTGCTTAATCCCGTATCAATGTCGGTTTCAACATTCAGAACGCCCGAATTTTGAAGGATCAGGCCTAATGCATTGTAAAACCGGTCGTCGTGATTGAAAGATACCTGCGAAACGAGTTTTAAAAAATATTGGTCAAAGCGGACTTTGATCTCTGGTAAGCTCAATTTGTCGTGGAAACTGGTGGTAATGAAGTCAGCCGTTGCCGGTATCACATTTGACAGGTCCTCATATCGGTTACTCAAATCTGACGCGTCGACTTTGAATAGCTGCGGGAACATCGTTGGTAAAAATCGTACGCCCACATAATGAAAGCTATTTTCGAGCGGGAACTCCGTGTATTTTTTACAAAATCCCATTACGAAATTCTCCTGCGGGTTGGCCAGTTCGAAAAAGATATCGATACAACCGTCGGCCACTACGCGGTATTGAAAAGGTTCGGAAAGCGCCTGATTCGTTTTGAGTGACCAGTAGCAGTAAATAAAGCTAAGCAGCGCAGGATCAGGAAGTGATTCCTGATAAGAAACGTGCTCAGCCGACTGGCGCACAGTAGGTTGAATGGGCGTATAAAGTCCGCGAATATTGGAAAACTTCATGCAGTAGCAACCGGTTAGCAGGCATTATTTTTTAACTGCCTGAACATAACCAAAATCTGAATCATGGACAACACCGAACTTGCAGCCGCTTATATCAAAGAACTGGAAGCAGAGTACAGTTCTACGAGAAAATGTCTCGAAAGGATTCCCTTTGATTTATTTGAATACAAACCTCACCCGAAATCAATGCAAATGGGCTACCTGACGCTTCTGGTGGCTGAAATGCCACAATGGATTAAGGTGATGGTAGAAGAAGGGGAAGTGAATTTCAAGACGTATAAACATAGCCAGCCGACTACGACAGAAGAATTGCTCGCCTTCTTTGACGATAATATGGCTGGTGCTAAGAATGCGTTGCAAAGTGCCACAGATGAGGCACTTGGAAGGACTTTCTATCTAAAAAATGGGGAAGAGGAGCTTTATTCGCAGCCTATTTTAGAAGGTGTTGGCTCCACCCTCAATCACTGGGTCCACCACCGCGGACAGCTGACAGTTTACATGCGGTTGAACGAGATTTTAGTACCTTCTATTTACGGGCCTTCGGCGGATGATCGGACGTATTAGTAAGTGCTGCAAGAAACGCTCTATTACATTATTAGACTTATAACTGAACAAGGGTTTCAGACAGTAAACACTAGCCGCCAGTGTTTTCTTCACAATAGCTTAACACAGGCGTAAAATACCGGAGTTAAGGTTCATATAGCTTTGTGGAAATTAATTCACCATGCTTATGAACCTTACTTTAACTAAAAATCTCAGCGCCGCTGCCTTGATCCTTGGCGCTATGACATTTTCGGGTTGCAGCCTGAAAGACCACGGCGATGTGCCTGTGGATTCGTCAAAATTGATCGACCGTTCGGTCAACCCTTCGCTCCTGAAATCACTTCCCGGTTTTGAAGACCTCAAAATCACAACCCTGATCAGTTCTGATGATAAGCTGGCTGATTCTCCCGACTTTATCTACGGCGCGCAGCCAGACGGTGGTGCTTTCGTGAAAAACCCGAACGGAGAAGGATATGTGATGATCAACAACCACGAGATCCTGTTCTCGGTATCGCGCGTTTTTCTGGATAAAGAATTGAAACCTATTAAAGGTGAGTACATTGTAGATGCAGAAGGCGGACAATGGAGACTTTGCTCGGCTACATTGGCAACACAGGAAGAGCACGGTTTCGGGCCGGTATTCCTGACTGCCGGAGAGAGTAGCTCCGAGTCCATGACACACGCGATCGATCCTTTCGCGCCTGCTGATAAAAAGAACAAAACCCGTACAGTGGCCGCATTCGGAAAATGGAATGCAGAAAATGCAGTACCGCTTCCAAAAGATGCTTTTCCTGGAAAAACAGTAATTATAATTGGTGAGGACGATACCAACGGACAATTGGTAGCTTACGTGTCGGACGTGGTGGGTGATCTTAACAATGGCAAATTGTATGCATTGCGCCGGACAAATCAGGAAAGTGTAGAGACTGATATGGTGCAGGGACAAGCTTACGATGTGGAATTTGTGCCATTCGATAACGTAAAAACAAGCACAGGAACCGAATTGCAGGCACAAACCGTAGACAAGAAAATGATCCAGTTTGCGCGGGTTGAGGATATTGATTACGTAAAAGGCGGCAATGGAGCTGGCCGCGAAATTTACTTTACTGCAACCGGTGTAAGTCAGGCGGATAAAGTAACGCCGGTAGCTGGAAAAAATATGTGGGGCCGCGTGTATCATCTGGAATTTGACAAAACCAACCCGCTGAAAGGCAAGCTGAACATCATCATGGACGGCGCCGACAAACCAGGTGGCTTTATCGTGAACCCTGACAACATTTGCGTAACCAAAAACTACGTTTACGTGCAGGAAGACGGTGATTCTTTCTACCGCGACAACGATCACGACGGAACGATCTGGCAATACAATATTGCTACAAAACAAAGCAAGGCGATGCTGCGCATGAACCACAGACGCGACGAGCCAGCATTCAATGCGAAATACAATTCGGTTGGAAACAACTCGCTGAGTACCTGGGAATATGGTGCGATGATCGACATTTCGGACGTGGTGGGTATTCCTGAAACGTTCATGATCAACCTGCATCCCCATACCTGGCAGGATGAAAAATACAAAGGCGCAGACGGAAGTGGTATTTCTACCAACAAGGAAGGCGGCCAGACTGTGATCGTCAGGGGTATCAAACAATAGTTTTTTATAAAAAATAATATCAGGAAGGCTTCTTCACGGAGGTCTTCCTGATGTGCTTATCCGGCTGTATGAAATCAATTTTTAAGCTCGCCATTTTTGTGTTTCCAATGCTGCTAAGCGGCTGTTTGCAGCAGACTCCGATCGAAGTGGTATCTGAAAAGTTTTTAACAGACCTGAATACAGTGATCAGCAGAAACGAAGATTTCCTGGGACAGGCGCGGACAAATTCGGACAAGAAAGAATTGCAGGAGGAGTTTATCCGGCTTCGTTTGCAATACAAAAAAGTGGAAGCATTTGCGGAATATTTTGCGCCTACTACCGTGAAACAGGTTAACGGAGCGCCGCTGGATGAAGTGGAGGATGAAGAAAATGCGGTGTTCGAGCCGGGTGGGTTGCAGGTGATCGAGGAGCTGATTTACAGTGATGAGAAACTGGATCAGGAAGAGCTGGTGCGACATATCCGCAAAATGCAGGTCAATACCAAGCGGATCAAAATGTTGTGGGCCGATATCCGGATCACCGATTCTCACGTGCTCGATGCGCTGCGGCTTGAACTGTTCAGGCTGATCACTTTGGGCATTTCCGGCTTTGATACCCCCGCTTCCGGAAACGCACTGGCAGAAAGTGAAGTGGTACTCAACTCTTTACAGGATTATCTATCGGCCTACGCCCATTTATTTCCCGAGTATCAAGCGCTTGACAAGGAAATTGAGCGGGCTATCACATTTATCAAAAAAGGAAAATCATTCAATGATTTTGACCGCGCGACCTTTATCGCCGACCACATCAATCCGCTTTGTATCAAGCTGCACCAAAATCAGAAGTTGTCAAATATACCCTTCATCAACGACCGTAAACTATTAAAAGGAAGCGTAGCCACCATGTTTGACAAAGGCGCTTTCGACTCAGAAGCGCTGGTTTCAAACCCTAAGTTTAAATCTACCTCCGAACGCATTGCACTGGGCGAGCGGCTGTTTTATGATGTGCGGCTGTCGGGAAATGGCAAGTCGAGCTGCGGTTCCTGTCACGCGCCTCAGCTGGCTTATACCGATGGTTTCAAAAAGAGCAAAGGAATTTCCGGTGCTGATATCAACCGCAATGCGCCGACGATCAAGTATGCAGCATTGCAGCAGGCGATGTTTTACGACCTCCGTTCGCCGTCGCTGGAAGACCAGGCTTCCGACGTGATCCACAATACGGCAGAAATGCACGGTTCGCTGGAAAAAATCACCGGGATGATCACGGCCGACGAGGAATATACCATACTGTTTAGAAAGGCTTTTCCGGAAGTTGAGGTAATCAAATCTATTGATGTACAGAATGCGCTTGCCAGTTTTGTGCGCTCGCTCAGTCCGTTTGACTCCAAGTTTGACCAGTATATGCGAGGCAACAAGCGCGCATTGACAGATAATCAGGTAGCAGGTTTTAATCTGTTCATGGGTAAGGCGCGTTGTGGCACCTGCCATTTTGTGCCCCTTTTCAATGGTACCGTGCCGCCGGATTATCAGCGCACCGAATCCGAAGTGCTCGGCGCGACGAGTAATGCAGATTGGAAGCATCCGGTGATGGACTCGGACCTGGGCAGGGGCGCTTACAATCGTTTTCCGCAGTGGCAGCACGCATTCAAAACCAGCTCACTTCGCAATATCGCCAAAACCGCTCCTTACATGCACAACGGCGCATTGGCTACTTTGCAGGAAGTAATGGAATTTTATAATGAAGGCGGCGGCGCCGGACTTGGGCTGGACGTTCCGAACCAGACACTCGCGCCGGACAAACTGAAACTCACGCAGCCGGAAATGCAGCAGGTGATCGATTTTATGGAAAGTCTCACAGATACTTCGATTTAATACGGATTATCCGCTCATTTGTATTGCCTAATAGAATTTAGAGACGATGGTAAAATGGATTCTGCTCCTGGCGGTTGTATTGGCTTCGAATTTGCGTGTTGCCGGCCAGTCTGTGAAATTGATCGCGCATCGCGGTGGAGTGGTGGACAGTACCTACACCGAAAACAGCCTGCCGGCATTGATGCAGGCCGCGAAAGAGGGTTATTCGATGATCGAAACGGATGTGCGGGTGACGAAAGATGGTCGGCTGATCGCTAATCATGATGCTACTTTCAAGAGATATTATGGTTTGGATAAAAAGGTGGTTGAGATGGATTGGAGCGAGGTAAGCAAGCTGAAAAGTGCGCTCGACGGCGGCGGTCCGGTGTTGCTGGAAGACGTATTCCGGTTTTGCCGCGAGCATCAGATGGGTGTAATGCTTGATAACAAGATCCAGGGCCTGGATACCACATTATTCAATAAGCTTATTGGTCTTTTGGATAAATACCAGCTTCGCAAATCCGCGCTGATGATCGGAACCGATGAATCGACCGATTTTTTTACGGGAAAAATAAAGCTGAGCTGTTCCAGGAAACAGCTGGAAGAAAATAGCCTGAAACCCGGCTATCAGAACGAACACTATTTTTTCTTCGAAAGGCCGGCTAACCTGCGTGCCGAGGATGTAACATGGGCAAAGTCACGCGGAATACTGACTATTGCGGCGGTCAATGCATTCCATTACCGGAAATCCGTAAACATGCTTTCCGACGCCCGAAAAGATTGCAAAAGAATGCTCGACAGCGGCGTGACGGTTTTTCAGATCGATTCCGAATTCCGACAGTTTCTGATCGATTGACTGGAAAAAGCTTAATCGAGTTTTTCCATCTTTTGGTAAAATTCTCGCACGTAAGCCCCGTAGTCAACAAAAATCTCAGGTTTGATCAGGTAGTCGCTCGCGCCCATCGCCATGCATTTCTCACGAACAGAAACGACCGATGAAGTGGACGTGATCACTACCCGGATGCGGGCATATTGCGGATCGGACTTGATGAAGGATATAATGTCATAGCCATTTTTTCCAGGCATATTCAGGTCAGAAAGAATAATATCCGGCTTCGCAGACGGATTTGCTTCCAGATATTCGACCAGCGTGTCGCCGTTGATGAAGTCGCCCAGGATTTCGAATGCGCCGAAAGCCTCGAACTCTTCTTTCATAAAAAAGCGCTCGTCGTCGTCGTTTTCAACAAGGATCAGTTTATAGTGTTTCATGTGTAGTGGATGGTTTTGGGCCTGTTTCCCAGAGGGTAAAATGAAATGTACTGCCGACGCCTGGTTCGGATTCAACCCAGAGCCGGCCCTGGTGCCGCTCAACAACTTTTTTACAGATCGCGAGGCCCATTCCTGCGCCCGGATAGTTGCGGGCATTGTGCAGTCTTCTGAACGGATCAAAGATCATTTTCGTACTCGCAGCGTCCATGCCGATACCGTTGTCGGTGATTGAAAACCGGAGTGTGCCGTTTTCCAGCCCGTATCTGAGCCTCACAAACGGTTTTTCACCATTCGTGAACTTGATCGCATTGCTAAGCAGGTTTTGAAACAGCTGCGTGAGCTGAATTTTGTCGCCCTTCACCACTTCACCGGCCTCCTTTTCGATATAGATCGTCGCGCCGGTTGCGTCCAGCGTGCCTTTCAGGTTCTGGGTTACGTGTTCGAGCAGCTCGTCGATCGGCCAGCTGTTCATACTGATCTGGCCTTTATTTACCTGTGAGTAATTGAGCACATTCTCGATCAGTTCCTTCATGCGGTTGGCGGCGATGACGGATTTGCTGACAAATACATGTAATTCGTCGAATTTTCCTTTTTCAACCCGGTCGGTGATCAGGTGCAGAAAGCTCTTAACCGTTCTCAGCGGCTCCTGTAAATCGTGCGAGACGATGGAGGTGAACTGTTCCAGGTCATTATTGGTACGCGAAAGTTCGGCATTAATAGTTTCCAGCTCACGGGCGATCTGCCGGTATTTCCCCGAAATTTCCCGCTCAGCCTGTTCCGCTTTTTTGCGCTCGGTAAGGTCCCTCGTCACTTTCGAAAACCCGACCAGGACGCGATCCGCATTATATACCGCGGTAATTACCACATTCGCCCAGAAGCGACTCCCGTCTTTCCGGATCCGCCATCCTTCTTCCTCATACTTGCCATGCCGGCGCGCGATTTTCAGTTCGTAGGCAGGTTTGTTGTTAAATATCTCTTCCTCAGGATAGAACAGGGAAAAGTACTTGCCAATCACATCCTTATGGTCATATCCTTTAATTCGTTTAGCGCCCTCGTTCCAGCTGGCGATCCTTCCTTTGTCATCCATCATGAAGATCCCATAATCTATCACCTGTTCAACCAGCAAGCGGTACCGCTCTTCACTTTGTCTTAAAGCCGCCTCCTCGCGGTTTTGTTCGGTCAGGTCTTTTGTGACTTTGGAAAAGCCGATCAATTTGTTTTCACGATTGTAAACGGCTGTAAGCGCAATGCTGGCCCAGAATACGGAACCGTTTTTTTTGACCCTCCAACCCTCTTCGTCATACCTTCCCGTGCGTTTGGCCGTTTCCAGCTCTCTGGCAGGCTTTTCAGCAAGCAGGTCATTTGGATTATAGAAAATGGAAAAATGCTTTCCAATAACTTCACTTGACAAATATCCGGTAAGCTGCTGTCCTCCCTCGTTCCAGGTTACGATATTCCCATCTACATCGAGCATATAAATCGAGTAATCCTGCACACCTTCGACGAGCAAACGAAATCGCTCTTCATTTTCAATCAGCGCGTTTTCTTCATTTTTCCGCTCGGTAATATCCCGGATAATACAAGCGAAACCCAGCTGCTCGCCGGAAGCCTGGCGGATCGTGGAGTAGGTAACCTCCCCCCAATATTTGCGGCCTTCTTTTGTTAAATGCCAACCGTTGACAGCCAATATGCCATTTGTAGTGGCAAGGTTGAGTTCGTAAGTGGTTTTGAAGTTGTCGACCTGATTTGGTGTCAGGTAAGAAACCGGCTTTCCAAGGAGCTCATTTTGCGCATAGCCAGTCAGTACGGTGGCGGCGGCATTGCAGTACTGAATATTCCCAAAGTTATCCAGCTGAAAAACGGCATCAGGCAAGCTTTCCAATAAAATGGCCTGCATTTGAGACATGTCAATAGTTATTATTATGAAGGGAAGCCCGGAATGAACAAGTCCCGCAAAGCGGAGCACCCGACCAAAAGACATCCGGACTGCGCAATTTACTGCGATATATGTTTGAATTACAAATCAAGAGTACTATTAATCCATAGATGGAACGGGAATGCTGCCAAACTCCCGATGTAGTAGTAATATAGCGGTGACATTTCCTCGGCACCTACGTTTAGTAATGTGCCTTTTTTACGCATTATCGCTGGTTTCTTTCATATGCGCCGACAATCTAAGTGCCTCATTTACAACTTCCGCAGGGTAGCTGTTTAGTTCGAGGATCCTGATTGCGTTCGTTGTGGTCAGTTTTCCGGGCTTGATCTTGTAATCAAAATGGATATCATTTCCATCGATTACTTCGGTGAAATGATAGAGGTCAAAAGTGTCTGCCAGATAATCTGCCAGCTCGCGATCGTGTGTGGAAACGAGTACCAGATTTCCGCCTTGCGTAAGGTAACTGAGCACGGATTTGCCCACCGCAATGCGTTCCACTGAATTGGTACCTTTGAAAAGTTCGTCGAGCAGGAACAGATTGCAGGCACCGGACCTGCTCTCTTCCAATAGTTGCCTGACCGTCATAACTTCTTCAAAATAATAACTTTTCTCACCGAGCAGATCGTCCGATATCCGGATAGAAGAATGTACCTGCATAACAGGCATGACGAATTCCTTTGCAAAACACGTGCGGATCGTCTGACCAAGAATTGCATTGATCCCTATGGTGCGGATAAAGGTAGTTTTGCCGGACATATTGGAGCCCGTCAAAAGCGCTGATTTTCGGTTCAGTTCGATGCTGTTTGCAACTCCATTGAAGATTAGCGGGTGATACAACTCATTGACGGTCAATTGGTTGTTTGTTACGAATGTCGGCTCGCAGTGGTAAGGAAGACTTTCGCGCAGACTCATCGTAGAAAGTGCTACGTCCAGTCCTGCCACAAAATGAAACACATTGCTGATGTCCTGCCGCCTGTTATCCAGCATTTTTAATGTAGCAAAAAGCAGGACCGGCTCGACGAGAAAAAGCGCCTTGATCAGTTCCAGAAAGTATTCAATGAACTGCCCGATCTCACTTTGCAGTTTGGCCTCAATTTGGAAAACCGACATTGTGATACCAAGCCGGTCGAGTACGCGCACCGACTTTTGTAAATCGGGATCTTGTCCTTCAAATTCCGCAGTTTTTAATAGATTGCGGGCGGTCTTGTTAAGCAAAACTAGCTGCGGAAGTGAGCTGGCATATCTGTACAAATGGTTTTTATTCCAGTAATGAATACCTAGGTTGACAGGCAAAAGGACGATCAGGAAAATCAGGATTTGAGGAAAAAAGAAGGAAAGTAATACTGCGGCAACGCTCAGACCTGAAAGGTATTGAATGAGCCAGAACCATTTCGGTCGCGGCATGTATTTCTCCTGGAACAGCGAGGTAATGTAATAAGCGTCTTTCTGGTTGAGTTTCGATATACTTGCTGCCGCAGTAGCTCTCAAAGGAGGGTTTTTGGTTAAAATAGAAATAAAGCTTCCCAGCTCTTCGGTGCGCGAAGTGCCCAGGGGAATCGTGCGAATGCGGTGGTAGAGGTATTGCTGGCCAACGGACGAAACGGTTCTGTCGATAAACCGGAATACATCTTCGAGGTCAAGATCCTGGAAAGTCCGGTCGGATATTCGCTGGAAAACGTTTTCTTGGCCGGCATTCACGAAGTATTTTTCGATCTGACTAAAATTGAAAAAGCCCGTTTTTATCCCGGGTTGCGTATCCTGTTTCGAAGAAGATTTCATTGAGATCGGCTCCATGGAAAAACGCAGTGCAGTAAGTGTAGTGCCGCTCTGGCATAGAACCGGCGTCAATTTATAACATTCTCAAAATTTTTCGGCCCAAAAATCAGGTATTGTTTGCTGCGCTAACTCTTTTAAGTACAAGTCAAAAATGTATTTCTGCAATTTACCTGGTTACCGCAATTTGATTTAAGGTCATTTAAATCATTGACGAAGTGAAAAATCCCAGATTGTACAGTCCGCTTCTCACTGCTTTGCTGCTGTTGTCTTTGCTACTGTTTCTCACAGAAAGCTGTATTGAGCCGTTTTCGCCGCCTGAAATCAACTCAGATGGAAACTACCTGGTTGTCGATGGTTTTTTCAATGCGGGCGGAACGGATACCAGCCGGATCGAGCTGCGAAGGACGCAGCATGTGAATACAACTACACCGCCGGTTATCGTAACAGGCGCTTCGGTGACGGTGGAAGAGGAAGCCGGAGCAGTGCATACATTTGCTGAAACCAAAAAAGGCTTGTACCAGCTCCCGCCGCGTTTATATAATATGTCTGGTAAATACAGGATCCGGATCATAACTGAGAATGGACAGGAATATATGTCGGAATATGTGGCTGTGAACCGCACGCCGGAGATCGACAGTCTGACCTATAAAGTCGATCCGGTGCAGAACGAGGCGGTTTTTTATGTGAATACCCACGACGCGCAAAACCGGACGCAATTTTACCGGTGGAAATTCGATGAGACCTGGGAGTACGATGCTACCTACTATTCGGCATTGGAAAAGGTTGATGAACAGATTGTTATCAGGAAAGAAAACATCAATAAATGCTGGGGTCGCAAAAATTCGGGCAGTATTCTGCTGGGTAGTACGATCCGGCTGAGCAGCGATATTATCAAAAATCTCCCGCTGAATAGAGTGCCGGTTTCGACCAATAAGCTTTACATTAAATATAGTATCCTCGTTAAACAGTACGGGCTCTCGCGACCTGCTTTCGAATACTGGACAGATCTTGCCAAAACCACTCAGGCGACAGGAAGCCTTTTTGATCCGCAACCTTCTCAGGTGACAGGGAATATCCGGAATATTTCGGACCCGGCAGATTTGGTTTTCGGGTATTTCAGCGCCTCGACGGAGGAAACGCGCAGACTTACCATCACGCCCAAACTGGGTAGTTTCCCAAGGTGTACCGAGCCCGACACAATCCCGTTAAGATGCAGGGGACGCGACGACAATTGTGCATTGAATACAGCCCAGTTGCTGCTGACGTATTGGGGTGTGCGGGCAGATTCGGTATTGGTAGCATCAGCGAATTGCACCGACTGCCGCACTGCCGGAGGAACCACTGAGCGACCTTCTTTCTGGTAAAAATAGCTGATCAGGGAGCCTGTTGTCGCTCTTGCTGCCTCCGGGAACAATAATTGTGTATTGACTTTATCGCATTTGAAGAAAAATATCAATACTTAATATCATGCAAAAGACCTTACAGATATCGAATATCGTCGCCCTCATCATAACGATCATCGTCAATTACCTGTCAAACACGGGTGTATTCAATAATGAAACAATGGCCTCGGTTTCGGCTTCTTACGAAAACCTGTTCACACCAGCCGGTTATGCATTTTCGATCTGGGGGTTTATCTACCTGGGATTGATCGGCTTTGTGATATATCAAAGCAAAGGTTTGTTGGGCAAAAGTGAAACGCCGGAAGTGGTGAACAGGATCGGGTGGACTTTTGTGCTTTCGTGTGTTGCCAACTGTCTGTGGGTGATCGCCTGGCTTTATGATTACACCGGCTTGTCGGTTATCATTATGATTGGGCTGCTCATCTGCCTGATCCGCATTGTCATCGCGACCAGAATGCAGATGGACCTCATTTCTTTCAAGCGGATCGCGCTGGAAAGCTGGCCTTTTGCTTTTTATCTGGGCTGGATCAATGTTGCATTGATCGCCAATGTTGCGGCTTACCTTACTAAAATTGAATGGAACGGATTTGGTCTGTCGGCGCAAACCTGGACCATTGGTATGATCCTAGCCGCTGCGGCCATTAATATTGCAATTACCTGGAAACGAAACTTGCGCGAATCGGCGATGGTCGGTGTGTGGGCGCTGGTAGCGGTGGCTGTCGCAAACTGGAATGGTGCGCAGCCGGTTGTATTTACCGCTATCGGAGCTGCTGTGATTATTTTTATTAGTGCCAATATTCACGGGTACCGTAATAAGGGCCGCCAGTGGATTATGGACAAATCACATTAGGAAGTGATAACTACCAGTATTATTTGTTTAGAACAGCGTATTTCAGGATAACTACGCCACTATCAAAGTGCCGCTCGTCGAACAGTTTCAGATCCAATTTTACGCCATCGGGATAAAATCGCTTTCCACCGCCAACAAGCACGGGACAGATAATCTGATGTATCTCATCAACGAGTCCTGCCTTGATCGCCACCGCCGCCAGTTCAGTTCCATCGACAGAAATATCATGTGGAGACTCTGCTTTCAACTGCCTTATTTTCTCAGCATCAAAGTCCCGTTCGATCCGGGTACGTTCGCTGCGGATTTCAGTCAAGGTTTTTGAGAACACGATTTTTTCCGCCGCTTTCCACTGATCAGCCCAGGTCAACGCAACCTGCGTCATATCTGGCTGTTCGTGGGCCGTCTCCCAATAAACCATCGTCTCATACATTTTCCTTCCATACAAATAGGTGCCCAGGGAAGACGCGAGCTCATTGATATAAGACATTACCTAGTCATCATTAGGCGCGCTACATCCAAATTTCCCTTCCGCATCCTCGGTATAACCATCCAACGACGTCAGCATCGAATAGGTCAGTTTTGCTTTTCGTGTCATAAATGTTTTGGTTTTTAATTAACTGGAAATGCAATTTTAAGCATTAAATGAAGGAATATGTAGGTGTAAATGGGTCGAATAGAGGGGGGATTTGGGAACAGGGGCGGGGGCTTGTTTACCCTAAATCCCTGAAGGGACTTGTTCGTTGTTGCATGTTTGCCCTAAATCCCTGAAGGGACTTTTTCGTCAGTCTGAATGCATAATGCAAGGCCCCCTTCCAGGGGGTTGGGGGTGGTGAGTGTGAGTGCATGCTTACCCTAAATCCCTAAAGGGACTTTTTCGTCAGTCTGAATGCAAAATGCAAAGCCCCTCCCAAGGGGTTGGGGGTGGTGAGCGTGAGTGTATGCTTACCCTAAATCCCTAAAGGGACTTTTCGTTGGTCTCATGCAAAATGCAAAGCCCCCTTCCCAGGGGGTTGGGGGTGGTGAGCGTGAGTGCATGCTTACCCTAAATCCCTAAAGGGACTTTTCGTTGGTCTGAATGCAAAATGCAAAGCCCCCTCCCAGGGGGTTGGGGGTGGTGCCTCCCAGGGGGGGGCGGCCGCCGCGCTACCGCCCAACAAATCAATTGCCCCGGGCTTCAGCCCGGGGATGACAATTCAAAAAAATGAGCATAAGCCTTTTGAGCGAGCTCCTGCAACTGGATTTTCAGCTCTTCCGGCTCTATAATTGTAACTGCATTCGTGAAAGGGAGGAGCCAGGTGGCGAGGTAGGGGAGCGAGCCGATGAGGAATAGCATTTCTATACTTCCGTCAGGTAGCGGCTTTTCGTGGGTCCAGCCGTAGTGGTGCCGGGTGTCGAGCATGTGCTGTGCCAGGGGCGGGATGACGGCAGCTGGTTGGAAACGGATTATGACCTTTTCCCTGGATCGCCGCTTCGCTTCTTCGGCCCAGTATTGCTGTAACGTTTCGGGTCGGGCGGTAAATGTTTCCTCAGTGAGTTTCAGGTTTTGAATGCGGTCGAGCCGGAAATCGCGGAATGCCTGCCGGAGCCTGCAATAGGCGACCACGTGCCAGTGCTGACTCAGATAGATACCGATCGGTTCTACATCCCGAGCGGTTGACAAGCCCGTTTCCGCCGCCAGGTAATTGATATTCACCACACTGCGAATAGTGACGGCAGTCACGAGCTGCTGGTATGCATTCGTATTGGCAGGCGGACTAGCCGGTTCGAGTACTTGAATGTGCGGCGCAATCGTTTCGAGATGATCGCGGTCGGTGTGGCGGAGTGCGGCACGCAGTTTGTCCATAGCCGCGCCGGTAAGTTGGGCTGTGGTCGCGTCGGTGCGCTGCGCGGCGAGCTTTTCAGCAGTGAGTAATGCAATCGCTTCGTCCCGCGTAAACATCACGGGCGGTAACCTGTAGCCGTCGAGCATCGCGTAGCCTTTTCCTTCCAGTGTTACCACCGGAATACCCGCACTTTCAAGTGTCCTGATATCCCGGTAAATCGTGCGCGTGCTGACAGAAAACCTGTGCGCTAATTCAGTGGCGGTCACCACACGTTTGGTTTGAAGCAGGGTCAGTAATGCTACCAGACGTGAAAGACGTGTTACTTCCGGATCAATCATTTTGACAATTAGTATGTAACATGCGCTCACTCATAACCGGTTGCTGAATTTAACAAAAAGTAACACATCATATGTCGCTCCCCATTGAACCGCTATTTTAAAGCAACCAAAATGAGACAAACAATGACAATACCCACGAGGTGGTACGCGCCGCTGATCAGTCCATACAAAAGTGGCCGCGGGATATTCGGGTTGATCGCAATATTGACAGTGTTGGCAACCAGGTATCCGATTCCGACGGTCAATGCAAAACTTAGCGCGCCTTCATAAGAATCGATCTTTAACATATACATTAATACCGCGCTGGCGATGGTAATAACCAGACAGCAAATCGCCGGGCCGATAATAAATATCGGTGCAGGTTTTGCGGGCATGTTATTTTCCCTGCCTAAGGAAACTTTGTAGGGCGTGGGGAAAAGCAGGGTGAACCACAACGCGCCCAAAAGAAAATAAGGAACAAATGCGGCTAAAACACTTAACCATGCGATTTCGGAGAATACATTTACCATTGTCTTTCGATTTTAAGATTAAACATTATTTCTACAACACAAAGGAAAATGGCCCGGGTGACAGCCCTATGTCATAGGTTTCCCGCCATCCTGAATTTTTTTATCAACCGAATGTTTCCAATCGCTTTAAATCCCATTTATAAGTACCCCGTGCCTGACGGGCACCGGTTTCCAATGGATAAATATGAGCTGCTGCCCATGCAATTGTTGCGGGAAGGTATTGTCGAGCAGTCTGATTTTTTTGACCCGGAACCAATCGATATGCAGGCGGTATATGCGGTGCACGGCCGCGAATATGCCGACCGGTTTCTGCACGGAAAACTAACCCGCCAGGAAATGCGGCGGATCGGTTTTGAGCAGACACCCTTGCTGGCCGAGCGGGAGCTGCGTATCACCAATGGAACCGTCGAAGGCGCGCTGAAAGCATTTGAGACGGGTATTGCATTCAATATCGCCGGGGGTACGCACCACGCCGGGCGCGATCAGGGGGAGGGTTTTTGTATGATCAATGACCAGGCGGTGGCGGCGCAATATCTGCTGGATCACGGGAAAGCGAAGCAGGTATTGATCATCGATCTGGATGTGCACCAGGGAAATGGAACAGCCAATATATTCGCAGGCAGACCGCAGGTTTTTACCTTTTCAATGCACGGAAAAAACAACTATCCTTTTCGAAAAGAGACAAGTGACCTCGATGTGCCGCTCGAAGACTGGACCGGCGACGATGTATATCTGCAAACGCTGGAAAAAATCTTGCCCGATCTGGTTGAAAAAATAAAGCCCGATTTTATCTTCTATCAGGCTGGTGTTGATATTTTGGAGACTGATAAAATTGGCAGGATGTCGTGTACGGTTCGTTGCTGCGAACTGCGGGACGAAATGGTGTTGAAGCTGGCGGTGAAGCACAATATTCCTGTTCAATGCAGCATGGGCGGCGGCTATTCGCCCGAGCTCCGGACTATCATTCATGCACATGCAAATACCTTCAAGGTTGCCGCGAAACTGTATTAGTAACGTATTGGAAGCTTCTTTTTTCGTGTTTTAATTTCCAGTTGAAAGTCAAGCCAACAGGTAAGTGATCGGATAAGGGCTTCCCCGACTGATCTTCAAACAGCTCCGATTGCAGCGCGTATTCCGCAGGAAACAGTTCAAGCGCGTCGCTGCTGCGAAACATGATCTTATCGATCGACTCCATTTTTTCGGTTATATTCAGAATGTCACGGGGCGGGATATTGGGTGAAGCTGCGGGAAGCAGGCCCTCGTTTTCGAGCATTATCCAGGCGTCGCGCAGGCTGTTTGCAATCAGCAGTTCCTGAATATTGTCGGAAGAAAAATGGTAGCGGCCATTTAAATCTCCCATCACAATCACTGCATTCCCCGCAGAATTTTCTTTTATAAATGTCGATAGCTGCTCGATATTCTTTCGTCGCGCGGCGGCTGCCTCCGGATCGTTGAATGCATTGGAGTGAATATTATAAAATTCGATAAACAGTTCTTTCCCGATCTGAACGCGCGAAAAAGTGAAACCTTTCGGGGTCAGGCAATCTGCGCCGGTGCAATCGTCCCAGGAGATATGTTCAGTAGCAGAGAGTGGGTAGCGGGAAAGCGTATTCAGGCCGTCGCCAAAGGGAATGCTGCCTTTCGATTCACTCCGGTAAGGGTGCGCATTCCCGGATAAGTAAAGCTCTTTATTGTAATGGAAATCCTCCTGCACATGCACGATATCGAAGCGGTTTAAGCGTTTTCCGATCTCTGCAATACTGCTTGCACGCTCGGTTTGTGCGCTCGAAATGATTTCCGGTAAGCCAGCGATATTGTAGGTAAGGACTGAAAATTGACCGGTTTCGGCTGTGTCCGCAAGAACCGGATCGTGGGCATGTTTGAGGGAAATGGCGCCGAGAGTAGCTTTGAATTCGACACTTGGCCAGAGCATGAGGAGTAGGAAGCCGCAATAGGCGTAACGTTTGCTGAAAAAATGTCCGATCATCAGGCAGTCCGGCTTTTGGTTGTATTGAAACCTAAAAGTAGGGCAGCAGTGTGAACTCAGCGGGGCGCAAATGTTAAGGTTATATTATTGATTTTTGGTTAAAAAAAAGCTCCGGGCTGTGGATCCGGAGCTTGATCTTTCAGTTAATATCCCACCAGTTCTTGGTGGCCTGCGAATCTCCGCCGATACTTTTGGCGGCGGCCTCGCTGTTAACCGCATTAGAAGCTCGGCTGGCGCTCGGATATTTCAGTCGTTTTACAACACCATCTTTCACTTCCTGATCCAGACTTCCCGAAACCGGTGCAATAAACAGATCCGCGCCGCTCGGCTTTTTAATATCCAGTCTCAATCTTTCCATCCAGCCCTGAATACCCTGCATATACAAAGCCAGCCACTTCTGGGATCCGATCACATTTTTCCAGTTGCCCGCTTTGTAAGGAACGCTCGCCAGGTAAGTGCTCACGACCTTTGCATCTGTAATTCCCCATTGCGTTAGCGCAGCGGTAACTGCTTCGTTATAAAGCGTATCTGCCGTAGCAGTGCCCACATTCATGCCCCGCGCCGCGGCCTCGGCTTTAATGAATGCAACTTCCGCATAAGTGATCATATTCCCTCTCGCCGAACCGCTGTAAGCCATTACGCCGGGTTTTGACAGTCCGATCATTGTCGGTGTATTCGCCTCAGTACCATAAGGTTTACCTACATATTTTCCATTGGTTTCGTCCGGCCGGGCGTACACGGGAAGGCGGGGATCTTTCAATTCTGTCAGGTAGTCGATTACCGTTGAAGTCACCGCGAATTCCACGAGTGGGCGGTCTACATCGTTATAAGGAAAGCGGTTGGTCGCCGCCGCGGTATTGTAAGGGAAAAATGCGTCCTGGGTTGTTGCGGTAAAAGTGTTTTTCACAGCATCTTCAATCACCGCTTTTGCCTCCGCAGGCTGCACATCGGCCATTCTCATGGCGATCCGCATACGCAGCGCATTACCGATCCGGATCCATTGTGCCGCGCTGCCGCCTCCGATAATATCACCGCGGATCGCGCCGGAAGTTGGGCCGGCGAGTATATCCACCTGTGTTTTGAGCGAAGCGAGTAATGCCGTATACACATCTTTTCCTTTGTCATAAACCGGCTGAACCGTCACGTCGCCTCTCAATGCCTGCGAATAGGGAATATCCACATAAACGTCCGTGAGGATATGGAAAAGCCAGGCTTTCATGATTTCCGTCGCGGCCAGCATGTGCTCGCTGGATTCTGCCGGATGCCTTTCGTAGTAATTTCTGATTTCCTGCAAATCCATCAGCGGCCCGGCGTACATGCCGTTCCAAAGCCCGTCGTTTGTAAACAGGAACCGGCTTTCACCCGTTTTGTCTGTTCCGGTCCAGTATTGTGCGAGCTGCATGCCGACACGCCCGTTGAAATAAGTGTCGTAAAGCAAGTCAGAAGCCCGTTTTTGCGCATTGGCCATCAAAAATTCAGGCTGCGTTTCGCTCGACCGCGCGGGGTCGCTGTTCAGGGTATCGTAATTGTCGCATCCGGGGAGGACGAAAATGCACGCCGCCAGCAGGATAATGATTTTCAATTTCATATGAATATGATTTGGATTGAGTTCTTGAAAAAACCGGTCAGAATGTAAAGTTCAGGTTCGCCCCGTAGCTGCGTACCGGAGGTAATGCGCCGCCTTCAAAGCCGATCTGGTTACCGATCGAGTTGGTGATATTCGCCGGGTCCACATTGGGTGCATTGCTTTTGATCAACCACAAATTGCGACCGGTAAGGGTAAAGCGCAATGCTTGCATTTTGATCTTTTTCGCCAATGCATCCGGTAGTTGCCAGCCAAGTCTAACCTCGCGCAGGTAAATGAAGCTGCCGTCGTACAGATTCGCTTTGCTGATCCGGTTACCGCCGTCGGAATTGAAGTGCGTTCGTGCCGCTACTACAATATCGTTCGGGCTGCCGTCTTCTTTCACGCCCGGATTAACCAGTCCGTTTTCACGAATTCCAGGCAGCGCAGTTTCTTCAAACATCCCCGATTTGTTTCCATACAAATTGGTATAAGAGAAGAAATCACCGCCTTTTTGAAAATCGACAAGCGCCGCCAGATAAAGACTTTTGTAGCTGAATGTGTTGTTCAACCCACCAATAAAATCAGGGTTAGCGTCGCCGATGATCACCGGTGTAGGCGTAACTGCATACGTTCCGTTGGCGCCTACGATCTTGTTGCCTCGGGCATCGTACACATAATCTGTTCCGAGCATCGTACCAAGCGATTTTCCCTTTTGCGCCACCATCGAAACGCGGTTTGTGCGGCGTTCTGTCCCAATTACAAATCGCTCGATTCCCTGAATGCTTTCATCCGAGCTGTTCAGGTTAAGTACCCGGTTTTTGTTTTTGGAAAAATTAAGGGACGCTCTCCAGCTGAAATTCTTGGTCATAATCGGCATGATATTCACCGAGAGTTCGATACCCTTGTTCTGCACCGTTCCGCCATTTACGATCTTGGTAGAAAATCCGCTCTCCGCCGGGATCTGTACGTTCCAGATCTGGTTTTCGGTGCGACGATCGTAGTAAGTGAAGTTTACGCCCAGTATTTCATTGAAGAATTTGAGATCAACACCACCTTCCACTTCTGCCGAAAGTTCCGGTTTCAGGCGGGCATTGTGTAATCTGTCCGGCGTACTTTGCAGCGGGAATGTGCCAAACTGCGTCACGATATCGTAATACCTTGATACTGAATAAGGATCAGCATCATTTCCAACACGTGCATAAGATAACCGCGCTTTTCCAAGCGTCAGCCAGGAAGTTTTCTGGATCACGTCAGAGAATACGAACGAACCTGCGATCGACGGATAGAAATAGGAATAGTTACCCGTTTGTTTCAAAGTCGAAGCCCAGTCATTACGGCCTGTGGCGGTCAGGTACAGGTATTTGTTATAACCCAATGTAACCGATCCGAAGAGCGAGTTGATCTGTTTGTTTCCGTAAGTGGTAGAAACCGTAGCCGGCGTCACTGAGTTTTGCAGCACATACACAAGCGGGGTTTGCAGCCCGCCGTTGGTCGTGCCGGATTCCACACTTGATTTGATACTCAGGATATTACTCCCCGCCACAGCTTCCAGACTGAATTTGTCGCTCAGGTTTTTATTGACATTCAAAGTAGCCTGGTAATTGTTCTCGTTGTTCCGAAGCTGCCTTTTTGCGTAGCTACCCACAAAAAATCCTTTCGCACTCCGCACTTCGTCCATGTGATCGAAGTAATCGGAAAATACACGCACGTCGGCCGAAAGCCAGTCGGTGAATTTATAAGTTAACCCTGCATTGCCGAAATAGCGGTTATTTCTGTCCGTATTGTAGTTTTCATACTGGTTCCAATAAGGATTCTGGCTGAACGCTGGTTTCTGGATATTCCACGCAGTCCGGTTCCACGATTGCTCGGTCCCGTCGGCATATTTGTAATCTTCGAGGTAGTTATTGTCAATTTGCCGCTGGCCATACATCACATAGAAAAGCATCGGGTTATTGCCCATAAAGCCAGTTCCCGGCCTGCCTTTCGAATGGTCGTTCACGTAGTTGATCCCGCCGCTGAAAGTGAATTTGTCCGTAAACTTATAGGTGGTATTCAAGCTGATAAAAAAGCGTTTCAGCTCGCTGCCCGGGTAGATAAAGTTCTGTTTCGTTTGTCCGACGGAAAAACGGATAGAACCTTTGTCGCTGCTGCTAGCCACCGACAGGTTGTTGGAAAACGTAACCCCCGTTTTGAAGAAATCCTTTGCATTATCGGGCTGTGGGCTCCATGGAGCAGTTTTTCCAAAATTCGGATTGTTCCGGTCCTGGTCCCACGACCAATAGTGGCGCACGAGCGTCCCGTCCATTTTCGGCCCCCACGATTCGTCGGTTCCGTAGTCGGGAATGAGGTCGTATTTGCCTTTTCCATCATTATCATCATAAGTACCTCCGCCCGGCAGGAAGCCGCTCGGATTATCTTTCACATACAATTTGGTGAAATTTGAGCTGCCGCCCCCGCCATATACGTTCTGGAATTTAGGCAGGTAAGAAACCTGGTCCAGCTGCACATTAAGGTCATAATTCAGAGAAAGGTTACCCGATCCCTTGCCTGTTTTGGTAGTAATATAAATCACCCCATTCTGCCCGCGGCTACCATAAAGTGCCGTCGCCGCAGCTCCTTTCAAAACGGAGATATTCTCCACATCATTCGGGTTGATCAGCTGTGCCGGATTTCCGTAATCAAAGCCGCCGCCGCCTGTTCCCTGGCCGCCGGTTACGCTGGATGCATTCATATTCATATTCGCCATCGGCACACCGTCGACGATAAACAATGCGTTATTATTACCCGAAATGGATTTCAAACCCCGGATCGTAACCCGGGAAGATCCGCCCATAGAGCCACTGTTACCACCGATCTGGACGCCTGCGAGTTTTCCCTGTAACGAGTTGATGTAGTTCACTTCACGTGCTTCCTGAATACTCCCTCCGCCGATCTGTTGGATCGCATAACCCACATTCCGTGTGTTTTGCTGCACACCGAGCGCGGTTACCACCACTTCGCCCAGACTTTTCACATCGGCCGAAAGTTTCACTGTGATTTCCGTCATCGAGCGCGGCACATTCACGTCGATAGTCTGGAACCCGATCGAAGAAACGGTGAGCTTTTGATCTCCTTCGGGAAGGCCGATCGAGAACTTTCCGTCGGCGTCCGTGTTCGTACCCGTAGTGGTACCTTTAATTAAAACGCTCGCGCCCGGAACAGCCGCATTGGCCTCGTCGAGCACCTTACCGGCTACCTGCCGGGACTGCGCCTGCACCGAAATAGCAAAAAATGCCAGTCCGAACAGGGTCAGTAAACAACCACGTATAATTCGCATAATAGGCTTGGTTTTAGGGTTTGGAAATAAACAACTATTAAAGCCTTGAAGGATAGGCAGAATACTTGTTTAAAATCACCCTTATTGACCAGTCAGCCTGGAATATGTCAGTGGATAGAAGCCGATGAGTATATTGGTATAGCAATATTAATGCTATAAATAATGCCTAATCAGCTGTAAATGATATCATTCCCTACATCAGCGCGAGAGATATCACAGAGGTGCGGAAAATGGAGATTTTTTAAAAGAAACTACGCCATTCTGGTCTTTGGAATACATAGCAAGACAATTGGCATTGAATGCAACATCAAAATTAGGCTCTCCCGGAACCAACTTGCCGGGTGCAGGTTTTGACGCATCAAAGAAATAAACAGTTGTCGTACCATATTTGGTGTACGGCATCAGCTCCCCGTATTTTTCCATCTCGTCCCACGCCCGGCTTTCGGTTGTCACCGCGTAGATACGCTGGATCGGGCCGGTGTTATTTTCGTTTCGGTAAACGGCTACTTCTTTGAAATTACCTTCCAGATCATCTACCCCAGGTATGGAAGTAGAGTCGTAGATAATAAAGCCGAGCGTGAGAACGATGAGGACGAGGAATATGATTTTTTTATTTTTCAAGATCTGTGAAATGGTTCGTGTTGCCGTAAAGTTAAGACAACACGTCCATTCCGAAACGAAATTTCCTGCCTAGCGTGTGGCAGTAAGCGTGAAATCGGTGCCGGTATCGTCGGTCGCATTGACCACGAGCTTCTTACC
This sequence comes from Dyadobacter sp. CY343, assembly GCF_021390335.1. Classification (GTDB taxonomy): domain Bacteria; phylum Bacteroidota; class Bacteroidia; order Cytophagales; family Spirosomataceae; genus Dyadobacter. The sequence continues at coordinate 230,466 of NZ_JAJUXK010000005.1, forward strand.
GGTGATCTTGGCTACTGTTTCTCCTTCGTAAACCAGTTCCACTGTGCTCCCATTTTCCACCAGCTTGATATCACTCACGTCGTACACCATAAATTCTTCGTCGTCCCTGGTTTGAATATCAAGTTCGGCATCCACCGTCGTTTCCGTTTTTTTAGTGATCCGGATATCGCCTTTCAGATTGCTTTTATCCGCCGGTATTACCTTACCGTCAAATGCGAGTTCGGAAAAAACGTAAATGCCCGACAGCCTGGTTGCCAGGTCCGGCGCGGGTTCAACTTTGTCTTTCTTGCACGAAACGATTGAAATACCGAGCAGTAGCAATACTGCGAGACTTTTGAGGTTGGATAAATTTTTCATAGCTGGAATGATGTTTTGTTTTGTGCGTCAAAAATATTGTCGCACTGCCATTCCCGAAAGTCTTGACGGATAAACTGCACTTTCTACGTTCTGATGTGATCAGAAAGCGCGGTGAACTGTGAAGCGATTTCCAGGCTAATCATCCCATTGACACTATGTTACTGGCAGGAACACGCTGAATGTAGTACCCACGCCCGGCTCGCTCACCACCGTAATGGCGCCTCCGTGATTTGCCGCAACCCGCTCACAGATCGCCAGCCCGATACCCGTGCCCGAGTATTGGCTCCGGCCGTGGAGGCGCTGAAACAGTTGAAATATCTTGTCGGCATATTGCTGATCGAATCCGATTCCGTTATCTGTTACATCTATCCTGTAATAAGCGCTGGTAGTTCGCGTGACGTTTACCGACCGTGGCAAATCCGCACCTGAAATGGTGTGACTGGTGATATTGATCACCGGACTCACACCTGGCTTGCGGAATTTCAGTGCATTGCTAAGCAAATTCAGGAATAGTTGACCCAGCTGGGTCTGATCGCCTTTGAGCGACGGCAGGGCATTTATGGTGATCACTGCCGAAGATTCGGCGATGGCCAGTTCAAGATCATTCACGATCACGTCCAGCACCAAATTGAGTGAAACGGACCTGTTCATTTCCTTTTGTGAAGTCACGCGCGAGAAGGCGAGCAAGTCGTCGATCAGTTCAGACATGCGTTTTGCCGCTGCCTGCATCCGGTTCAGGTAAGTGGTCCCGTCGCCCAGATTTTCACCATAACGTTTGATCAGCAGATCTGAAAACGACTGGATCTTCCGGAGCGGCTCCTGCAGATCGTGAGAAGCGACGTAAGCAAACTGTTGCAGGTTGATATTCGATTGCTGCAGCATATTATTAGAGTCCGCGAGTTCTTCGTTGGTCGCCACATATTCTTCATTGATCGCGGCCAGTTCTTCATTGATTGATTCCAGCTCCTCGGTGCGCTGCCGAACTTGCAGTTCAAGGGAAAGCTTGATCTTGCGCTGGTCGGTCACATCCTGTGCAGTACCTATCATCGTGATCGGCTCGCCGGCCTGATTGTAGAGGACTTTGCCTTGCGCGTGCAATATTCTTTCGGCTCCGGTCTTTTCAGGATCCAGGGTATATTCCATATCATACAAACCGTCGGACCCGGGAGCAATTGCCCTGTTTACCGCGGCTAGTACTTCTGGCTGGTCGGCCTCGCTGATGGCCGCATAAACCATCTCAAACGTAATAGAGTATTCATTTTTCAAACCAAACCACATTTTAAACCGGTCAGAGAAATCCATTGTACCGGTTCGAAGATCAATGGAGAATGTTCCCAGTTCGGCAAGCTCGATCGCCCCGCGCAGAAAAGTCCCGGTTTCCTGGATCTTTTTCCTGTTTACCACCTGCTCGGTCAAATCCGTCGCCACCACAAAAACGCCGGTAATCTGATCCTGCAGATTGCGCTGCGGCTGGTAAGCCATATCGACATAGATCGTTTCAAGAACGCCGTCGTACATGATTTCGACTGCCTGCTCTCTGGAAAAATAGGGGATACCTGTGTCGATCACATGCTGCAAAAGCTTGTCAAAACCTTGACCGTCAATTTCCGGAAGTGCTTCTAAGAGCGGCTTGCCAATGATCTCTTCGGGCTTGCGGCCTACCAGTTTGCCATAGAACGGATTAGCCATCGTGAAAGTCAGGTTATCCTTGTGGATCATCGCAATACCTACCGGCGACTGTTCAAACAATGCGAGCAGCTGCAACTGGCTTTCTGCGACCTGGCGCTCTACATTGACCCGCTCCGTTACGTCAATAGCAATGTCAAGAATAGCATATACTTTTCCGTCATTATCATATACCGGAGAGTAGGTAATGTCGTAAAAATTGTAAGTCATAACGCCATTCTGCACGATATTGACCTGCGCGCCGTAACTCTGATAAGTGACGCCGGTTGTATAAACGTCGTCGAGGATCTGTAAAAATGGCTGGCTGTCCAGCTCGGGCATCACCTCACGAAGCGGGAGACCCTCTATATCCGGGCCTTTTCCAACGATATCAATAAATGCCTGGTTGGGCAGTTCCACGACCAGATCGCGGCCAACAAATAAACCGATCGCCGCCGGAGCCGAGGCAATAACAGTTCTCAGCTTGGATTCGCTTTCTTCAAGTGCCTTCTGTGCCTTCACCTGTGCGGTAACGTCTATGGACATATTGATGATCCCGTAGATATTGCCCGAGCCGTCGAATATGGGTTTGTAGGTGAAATTGAAATAGTAGGTACTCAGCTTCCCGTCGACCTCAATATCTACGGCTGCATTTTTAGAACTATAAGCGATTCCCGTCACCAGGATTTCATTCAGAATATCCAGAAAAGGCTGTCCCTCAAGTTCCGGGAGTGCTTCTGCCAGTGGTTTGCCAATCACAGATTTGTCTTTGCCCCAGTAATCGATCATAGGCTGGTTGGCCAGTTCGATCACCATTTCTTTCCCCACAAACAGGCAGGTTGCAACCGGGGCCTGATCGATGAGCGCCTTAAACTTTGCTTCGTTGGCTTCCAGCTCCTTTAACATCCGGTGCTGGTGGGTCACCTCGTTCGCCATCACCATAATTCCACTGATGCTGCCGTCTTCGCTCTGCATCGGGGAATATACAAAGTCGAAATACGCGTCTTCGAGCCTCCCGTTCCGGTACAATTGGGCCAGGGCGCCACTTCCGATAAACGGTTTTCCGGTGAGGTATACCTCGTTTAATATATTGTTAAAACCCTGGTTCTGAATTTCCGGCAATGCGTCCATCAGTTTCAAGCCGGTAATGGAAGCTTCCTTTCCCCAAACTTCGAACAGTTTATCATTGCCAAGCTCAATGATCAGATCCGGCCCGGTGAGCAATCCAATGGCCATAGGTGCTTGTTCGACAATGGTCTGAAAGCTTCTGGCGTCTTTCAACGTGCCGCGGCCCTGTACTTCTTTCGTAATATCTATAAAAGTCCCCAATACGCGAATCTTCTCACTATCAGGTTCCTGGTGTGATTGCCCTTTACAAAGTATCCAGCGCGATTGCCCGCCCGGAATACCTGCCGAGCGAAATTCTACCGAAAAAGGTTCGGGCGGAGTTTGTTCCAATGCGCGGGAAACTTCGCTTTCGAACATAGCGCGGTCCTCGGGATATATTAAACCAATGAGGGAATTGAAGTCAACGATATCGTTTCCTGCAAAATCAAGCAGATTCTTGGAGCGGGTACACAAACGTATTTCATTGGAATGTGCACTAAATTCCCAGGTCCCTATTCCGGCCATTTCAAGGGCCAGCGCTAGACGTTCGGTTTCCAAAGGGTTACTGGTATTAAATGGCTCTGGTGCGCCTGGCATGTATATCTTTTTTTAAAGCAACTGAAACCCCAAGCACAAACACTGTGCCAGACAACCGTGTCCTTTATGCGGCTCAGCGGCTCTTTTAATTCAAACTATTTACTCTATTTAATTAGTAGATTAAATTCTTTTTCTATTTTTGTGCTTCTCAATTCTCAGACAAAGCATATGTTTTCAAAGGTCCTTTCGTTAAAGCCCGTTTCGAAATTATGGTATCTGGTGCCGGCAGGTTTAGTGGTTATATCAGTCGGTTTCCTGCTTTTAAATGGTACTATTTCAGTTGAAGCCGAGCAGGTAAGGAGTTTTCTTGACAGCAAATTCATGCTTTATTTTCTCGTGGGCCTGGCCGCTCAGCTGGTCGACGGTGCATTGGGAATGGCTTATGGAGTTACTTCTACTTCATTCCTGCTTAGCATGGGCGTGTCACCCGCTATCAGCAGCACCAGTGTTCACGTTGCCGAAATGTTCACAACCGGAGCCTCGGCGATTTCACACCTGAGATTTAAGAATATCAACAAAAAGCTTTTCAGAAGCCTGCTGATTCCCGGTGTACTTGGTGCGGTAACGGGTGCTTATTTACTTTCTGACGTAATCGATGGCAATGCGGTCAAACCATATATTGCGATCTATATGCTTATCCTGGGGGTTATTATTATCAGGAAAGCGATCCGGAAGAGGCTGGTTAAAAACAAAACAAAAAGGATTGGCGTGCTCGCTGCTACCGGCGGGTTTCTCGACTCGATCGGGGGCGGAGGCTGGGGGCCAATTGTGACTTCAACGCTGTTGGGGCAGGGAAGAGATCCACGGTACACGATCGGTTCTGTGAATGCGGCTGAATTTGTGATCACGTTTTCAAGCGGTATTACATTCCTGATATTCAATGGTATCGACAGCTGGCAGGTTGTGCTTGGGTTGATATTGGGCGGTGTGATCGCCGCGCCTTTCGGTGCACTCCTGGTCGGCCGGATCAACAGCCGCGTGTTAATGCTTTCAGTAGGGATATTGGTGATCGGATTAAGTTTAAGGACTGTATTGCAGGGATTTGGGTTCATCTGATCGTGTTTTAAACCGGATAACTTTTCGTGAATTCCATATATTGCGGCTTGCATTGTTATCTCAACCGCAGCAGCTATTTGCATGGAATACGAAACCTACCAGCCTGATCAAGAATTAAGTGATTTCGTAAAATGCTTCTGGACCTTGCGGGTTCCGGCGGGTCCAGATCCGCAAAAGCAACGCATCGTTCCCGACGGCTGCGTGGAAATGATCTTCATGCTCGGCGACGATGTGAGACGGTATATTAACGAAACCGACCACATTATTCAGCCCCGTGCAATGATTTTAGGGCAGCTTACCGAGCCGCTTTGCATTGAGCCGACCGGCGCCGTCGACACTTTCGCAGTCCGGTTTTTCCCCGGCGGCTTTATTCCCTTTACCACTTTATCCATGCCGGATCTGGAAAACACAGAAACGGATTTGTCAGCCGTTTTTGGTGAAGAAGATACGGCGAATCTCAAAAAGCTGGTCGTGAACGCGGCAAATACAGAAGAACGGATTCAGATTGTACAGACCTTTTTAGCGCAAAAATTAAGGGATGCAAAACACATTGACCGCATTCTCCGATCAACTGTCGACCTGATCCTTGCTTCGAAAGGCCGCGTACCCGTTGGCGGAATATTGCAGGAAAATATTTTGAAAAGGCGACAACTTGAACGCAGGTTCTCGAAGTTGGTCGGTTTAAGTCCGAAGCAACTAGCCAGGATCGTCCGGTTACAGACTACCCTTCAAATGCTGCTTAGTAATGGCGATAGCAGTCTGACCAGTCTGGCGATTGAAAATGAGTATTACGACCAGGCGCATTTTATCAAAGACTTCCGAGAGTTTACCGGTACCAATCCCAACAAGTTTCTGAAAGACAATGCGCTGGTACTGTCCACTGCATTTTATCAAAAGGAATAGGGTGACGCAATTTTACAATTTTCAGCATTTGCGGAATTCTACCTTGCAGACGTAACTAAATGCATCTAACAATGGAAAATTTCATTTCAATGTTTGAAATCCCTGCGTCTGACTTCCAGAGGGCGGTTTCGTTTTACAAGGCTATTCTCAACATAGAGATCGAGGAGGTCGATATGGAGGGAATCAAAATGGGATTGTTTCCCGGCGACGGCAGTAATGTCTCCGGCTCGGTGATCGCCGGGGCTGATTACAAACCATCTCCGGACGGAGCGGTCATTTACCTCAATGGCGGAAGCGACTTGCAGGATATAATGGATAGGGTCGTGGCCAGCAATGGAAAGGTTGTGATACCAAAGACGGAAATAAGTCCAGAAATGGGATTTTACGGAACGTTCATTGACACCGAGGGAAACCGGCTAGGGCTTTATTCGCAGGGTTAAAAACATTAATTTTTTGACTGTTCAAACCAATCGGCAGGTGTGAACGTCTTCCTGCAAACAACTCCGGTACATCATGATGAAAGTTCAAAAACTGCCGCTACTCATTGGTCTGCTGACCATTTTGGCACTGAATGCGTGTAAAATGGATAGGGATCCGGGAGATATCAATTGCACGGAAGAGTTCAGGTCTGTCGGTTTGGAAGTATCGGGCGAGCCACTGACTGAGTTTTACACAGTCCGCCTGGCCACCTCGGATACGCTGCGTGCCAGGTCTGAATTCGTGCCGGAATCGCGATGGTACTGGGTTCTGGACGATTCTTATCAAAAATTGTTAGCAAACAGACAGGAAGTTTTCAAGTTTGTCGGGAAAAGGGGCAGTGCAATTGTTGTACAGGAAGAGTATACGATCGGGGCCGACGCCTGCCACATTTTCAAGGTGAGCGGCAAGTGAAATTTAGATCTGCTGCCCGGATCCGCTCCGGTAGTTTAGCTAAATTTAATATCTTTGGTATCGATGTGAAATGTACAATTCGAAGAATTAGTATTTGTGATTTAATACCCCTTTATGAAACACCTGATCCTGTTTATGCTGGCTGTTATGGCCGTTTCCTGCGATGGACAAAAGAATTCGCCCATACCGCACGAACTGGAACAGGATCCGCTGAACCCGATAGATACGGTTTGCAAGGCTTGCAAGGATAGCACCGTCGCTGCCGGCGAAGCTGATCTCAGGTATGTTGTTTTTGATAAAAACGGGCCGATGAATATCCCGGTCGTCACCAGTGTCAGGAACAAGATCACTTTTTACTACTACCTAAAAAGCAATATCGCCAACTATGGCAACAGTGTAATGGCTTACATCGGCCGGGGCGACTCGACGCTATTTTGTTACCGGCAGGGAGAATATAACACCGACTCCCGGTTACCGATCATGTCCGCCTCCAAGCCCGTGACCGCCGCCGTGATCATGACGCTGGTGGAAGCCGGAAAGCTTGCACTCGATGATAAAGTGAGCAAATACATTCCCTCATTTAATAACGAAAAAAAGGAAATCACGATCCGGCAGCTGCTGGCGCACACTTCGGGGCTGGTCTACGAATCGCGGTTTGACTCGCGCAGCGATCTCACGCTCCAACAGAATATCGACAGCATTGCCCTACGGACGCAACTGCAGTTCGTGCCCGGTAAAGGCGCATTGTATGGAAGTGTCTCTTACGGAGTAGCTTCCAGGATTGCGGAAATCGTTGAAAAGAAATCCTGGGCGACGATCTTTCAGGAGCGGATCGGTTCGAAATGCGGAATGGAGGATGTGGTTTACAGTCCGGATCATCCTGCAAACCCAGCGACGGGTTATGGTATTATGTGCTCCATGAACGAGTACCTGCGCTTTTTGACCATGATATATAATAAAGGGACGTATAATGGAGTGCGTGTACTGAGCGTCGCTTCCGTCGAAACCATGGAAGCGGATAATTCCAACCGGGTTGACCCAACATACGGCCTCGGGCTGTGGCGTTCCGAGTTCCAGAACAACACTGCAAAAGAAGTAGCAGTACTGAGCGCCCGCGGCGTGCATGCGTGGATCAACCGGGAAAAAAATTACTTCGGGCTGCTATTTACACAAGCTGGTTTCGACACCACCATCCAACCCAATCTAGCTTTCCGCAAACTAGTAAGAGAAAACCTCTAACCTTCCTCCCTTCCTCCTTCCTCCGTTCCTCCTTTATTTATTTCACCTGCAAAACAAATTCAAGATTCGCATCGTCGCTTCCCGGTGCCGGTGTTCCGTTTTTGTCGCCTGGCTGGTGACGTAGCTGTACTTTCAGTGTCCCTGCACCCGCAGCACCCGCCTTGGCAGTACCTGTCAGACCGATCGGGAAATTTTTATCGTCTTTATCTCCGTAGGTGTAGGTGAGCAGAGACGCGGGCGAAGGTGTGAAAACGATCAAATGTTCGTCCGACTCTTTGGCAATTTCTTCGGTAATATTATCTGCCGGCGATTTGCTTTCGTCCATAAACTCGATTGTCAGCGCATATTCCGCGTTCGCTTTCAGGCTGATCGTGTCAAATCTTGTCGGCGCATTGCCGCCGTCACCGTCTGCGTCCTTGAAACTGAATGAACTTACAGTTCCGGTGCCAGCCTCCTTGAAGTTAAGTGTCACGGATGTGATCAGTTCATTCTCGTCGTCGGGCGTGATCTCCTCGCCGGAATCTTTGCATTGGGTAAACAACGCAGCAAGGCCGAACAGTGCGCAGAAGGATAATTTTCGGTTAAGCTTCATGGATATTGATTCAATAAGTGATAAAATAACTTAGACTGATATATGCAATTGTGTTGCAAATATAAATCTTATTGCAACATAGTTGCAGTGTGAGTCCGATATTTTGAAAGATTTTGTATTCATGGAACGGTATTTTAATCTTCCGGAACCGCAGTGTAGTCGGGCTTAGCATCAGTGAAGCATTAGCCGATTCAGATTTAAATACAGATTTATGAAAATATTAATATATGCCGATTTGCAGCCCCGGTACCTGGAAGAGCTGGCGAAGCAGTTACCAAAGGATGCGGAATGTATATTCAAAGCCGATCTGTCGCAGGCCGAATTAAAAAGCGAACTGGAATCCTCAGAAATCGTGATCGGTAACCTGCCGGTGGAAATGCTGGAAACCGTACCTGCTTCTCTTAAATTCTGGCAGCTGGAACAGGTGGGTTTTGAACATTATAAAGATGTGAAATTCAATGGGACTGTGGCAAATGTCGGGGATATGTCGGCCGCTGCCTGTGCTGAAACGATCGTGGCAGGAATTCTGGGATTTTATCGGGGCGTACACTTAATGGTGAGGAACCAGTTGGAACAGCGCTGGGTAGGGGAGAAAGCGGAGCAGGAACTTTCGGTTTTAGGTGAGAAAAACGTGATCATCCTGGGTTCCGGCGCCATTGGTGAGCACGTAGAAAAGATATTGAAGGCATTTGGTTGCAGCATAAAAATGACCGCCAAGAGCGACCCGGAAGCAGACATTCACTCCTTTGAAGATTTATTGAAAGAATTGCCGGAAACTGATCTTGTAGTGAACACCCTGCCCGGTAACCTCGATAAATACGTTTCCGCCGAATTCTTTGAGGCAATGAAAGAAGGTTCGCTCTATGCCAACGTAGGTCGGGGAAATACCACTGACGAAGCGGCGCTGATCCAGGCACTGGAAAGCGGAAAACTGGCGGGTGCGGTGCTGGACGTGACCGAAAATGAGCCGCTGCCGAAGAACAGAAAGTTGTGGAAAATGGAAAATGTGATCCTGACCCAACACACCGGCGCGGCCCACAGGGAACGTGACCGCGATAAAGTGAAAAAATTTGTCGAAAACGTGAAGGAGTTTTTAAAAGGGGCTAAGTTAAAAGATGAAGTTAAATTGTCGGAAGGCTATTGAAAACGTGCTTTTTTAATAGAAAACACGATCCAATCACTTACTGTAAGACTTGTCTGCATCAATTGCGGGGACAAAAAGCCTTTTGCGGAGGTTCATAAATGGTAACTCGATTAGCCGGAACATCAGGTACGCGACCAGATAGGTGAATAGATAAGTACCGAGGAAAACCAGCCACTTAGGAGCAAACGGGGTGGCGAGATTGCTGTGGTACCATTCTGTAACCTGCTCGATGATCAGTATGTGCATTAAATAAAATGAATAGGAAGTTTGACTGATCTGCGTGATCACGCTGGTAGTGAGCTTGCCCGGACGGGGACATGAGGAGGCGTAGGGAAGCATCATTGCAAACCCGCAGCAAAACAGGGGCAGAAGCAAAACGTCTACAAAAATGTTAGCTTTCCCGCCAGCTACCGTATGTTTTACGATCTGAAAGCCGATCAAAACACCGACAAATCCGGTAACAAGCAGCCACATACTCACCCGGCTTGAAATCTTGCGTTTCTCCATTAGATAGGCAACCAGACAGCCGCAGGCAATGGCGTCGAGCCGGAACATGACTATTTTTCGCATACTATCCCAGTCGCCGATAGGAGGCGCGAATATGTTCCAGCTGGGAAAAAGGATCTTTTGATCGACCAGATAAGCGAACAGATTTTGCTGATACATCCAGTGGTACAAAACCTTAAATCCAAGTCCGCAAACCAGGAAAATAATGACACCGGCCAAGTATATACGGTACCGGTTTTGCACCCTGCCGGTTACAGCCGCGATCGCAAGCAGGAGCATCGGGAACAGCAGGTAAAACCATTCCTCCACGGCCAGGCTCCATGAATGCGGGAAAAAGCCGGGCATCGGGGTAATTATATTTTGGGCAAAAAACAGATAGTAAATGCTATTATGCATCGCACCCGAGAACTGATAGCAAACGAGAAATGCGAAAAAATAGGCGGGAAGTGTTCGCAGCCAGCGATTTACCCAGAAGATACGTACTGCTTTCCAGGTAATTCCCGGCGTGAGCACAGTGCGCAAAATAATGCGGCCGATCAGGAAACCGCTCAATACGAAAAATGCTTCGACCCCAACTCCCAGCCACCCGAACGGGAATAGCTTGTCAACCGGATTGAGCGGGGTGGAATGTGCGAGGAAAACCATAATTATGGAACAGCTACGCATGAGGTCGAGGCCGAAAATACGCTCGACTTTAACAAAGGTTTCCCTCTGTAATTCGCTTACATTTTCAATCATCTGTGGGGGAGTGTTATTTAAAACTTTCTTACACAGACACTTCGCGGCTAGATCCTGCTGCCTGGGTATTTTGCGAGATACGTATATTGTCTAAGGAAGTGGCCGTAGGATGATCGTATAGCGGTTTCGATTGATTTAACGGTAAAGACGGAGCATGTCACACCAGGTAGAATTGCAGTTACTAATTGACTTTTCGGTAATCATTTATCAGCTTTGATACTTTCGTCAAATAAAACGCTGTTACCCCATGAAAGGGATCATTTTGTGCAAGTTTTCCGCTGTAATCTGGCTGCTATTCATTTGTTTGCAGGTATCAGCCCAGGGCAGGCAAGGGATCGCGAAAGCCAGGCCCAATGTGATCATCATTCTGACTGACGATATGGGAGTAGGGGATGTGGGCGCATTTGGAGGCCGGCTCGTTCCTACTCCGAATATCGACCGGCTCGCTGCCAGTGGATTGAAGCTGACACAGTATTATTGCGGTGCCCCGATCTGTTCTCCTTCCCGCGCCAGTATCCTCACTGGAATGCAGCCGGGAAAATGGAATTTTGCGACCTATCTGGATAAGAAAAGCCACAATAAGGACGCCGAGCAGATTGACTTCCTGACGCCGGAAGCGCCTTCAATGGGACGTTTTTTCAAAAATGCGGGCTATGCCACCGGGCATTTCGGTAAGTGGCACATGGGCGGCGGCCGGGATGTGACCGACGCTCCGAAATTTGATCAATATGGTTTCGATGAGCACGCAAGTACCTATGAAAGCCCCGAACCCGACCCGGCGCTGACCGCCACCAACTGGATCTGGTCTGACAAGGATAGCGTCAAAAGGTGGGACCGGACGGCTTACTTCGTTGATAAAACGCTTGATTTCATGGGCCGACACAAAGACCAGCCCTGCTTTGTAAACCTCTGGCCCGACGAGGTGCATACACCCTGGGTACCCAGGCTCGAAGCCGGCGAAACACCGTTAAAGCCACAGGAGGAAGCCGCATTCAAGCGGGTCCTGATTGAATATGATATTCAGATCGGCCGACTGATCGACGGCTTAAAGGAGCGCGGACTTTTTGAGAATACGATCATTATTTTTACGAGTGACAATGGTGCATTGCCTACATTCGGTGGAAGCCGCAGCGGCAAGTTCAGAGGTTCGAAACTTTCGCTCTACGAAGGCGGAATCCGGATGCCTTTTATCGTAACCTGGCCCGGACATATTGCCGCAGGCCAAACCGACGAGCGTTCCGAACTGCACGCAACCGATCTGCTGCCCACACTAACTAAGCTCGCAGGCATTTCGTTACCAGCCACTTACGAAAGCGATGGGCTCGACAGGTCGGCGGTTCTTTTGGGGAAATCTTCTTTACGTAAAAAAGAAATGTACTGGGAATACGGCCGCAACACGATCGCCTATGCTTACCCAAAGCCTCCCCACAAAAGCCCTCAACTTGCGATCCGCTCCGGCGAATGGAAGCTGCTCATGAACCACGACGGCAGCAATGCAGAACTTTACAATATCCTCAAAGACCCCGCCGAAACCCAGAATCTAGCCGCGGATCAAGTCAGGAAAAAAGAAGAATTAAGCAAAAAGTTGCTAACATGGTGGAAGTCTCTGCCGCGGCTGGGGGCGTAGCGGTAGAAACGGATGCTTGTCCGGCATGATATTTAGTGCAGTTGCGGGTGATTTTTAAAGAAAAATCAATTACGTCTATTATACCGACAAAACGCGACCACTAACAAAAAGCCAGATGAAGCACGTATTCAGCACTTTACTATTAGCGATTTTAATTTTACCTCGAATTTGCGACGGGCAGGATCGGCTGGCGACGGTTGATCTAAAAAACAATTACTGGTACAAAAACAGCATCATATATAACCTGGAAGTCGGGGTTTTCAAGGATAGCGACGGTGACGGGCGGGGTGATTTTCAGGGGTTGATACAAAAGCTGGATTACCTGAGTTCGCTGGGCGTCGACGCAATATGGCTGGCGCCTTTTCAGCCCACTCCCGGGAAAGACGACGGATACGATGTCGCTGATTATTATACAATTGACGAAAAACTTGGCACGGGCGGCGACTTCGCCGAGTTCATTTACCAGACAGAAAAAAGGGGGATACGCGTGATCATGGATCTGGTGATCAACCATACTTCCGATGAGCATCCGTGGTTTAAGAATGCACGTGGGAGCAAAAATTCCAAGTACCGCGACTGGTATATCTGGTCTGAGAAACTGCCTAAGAATCACGACGAGGGAATGGTATTTCCAGGCTTTCAGAGTGGCGTCTGGAAACTGGATTCGCTCTCGGGAGAATATTACTACCATCGTTTCTACGATTTTCAGCCAGATCTGAACTTCACAAATCCTGCGGTTGTACAGGAATGTCAGCGGATTATCGGCTTCTGGCTAAACCAGGGAATTTCGGGATTCCGTCTCGATGCCGTCCCATTTATCATTGAAATACCAAAAACCGGAACGGAAAAGCCGAAGCTGGACTATAAATTCCTGACGGATATCCGCCAGTTTGCGCGGTCGAGAAAGGCGGATGCTGCGATTTTAGGTGAAGCAAATGTGACACCTGAGGAGAATGAAAATTATTTTGGAGGGAATGGGGATGGGATTCAGATGATGTTCAATTTTTTCGCAAATCAGCATTTATTCTATGCCCTCGCAACCGGCAAACTTGATCCTTTCAAAAAGGCGATCCGCGAAACGCAGCGCATTCCGGAGGCATCTCAGTGGGCCCATTTTCTTAGAAATCACGATGAAATAGACCTGGGCAGGTTGACGGACAAGCAGCGGCAGGAAGTGTACGACAAGTTCGGGCCGGATACCAGCATGCAGATTTACGAGCGCGGTATCCGCCGGCGGCTGGCGACTATGATGGGCAATAACCGTAAACATATGGAGCTGGCTTACAGTTTGTTATTCTCGCTGCCCGGAACACCGGTGATCCGATATGGCGACGAACTCGGGATGGGTGACGACCTGCGTTTAAGAGAAAGGATTTCCGTGAGAACCCCCATGCAGTGGGACGATTCGAAAAATGCGGGGTTTACCACAGCTGACACCGCATTCCGTCCGGTTATTGATTTTGGGGAGCACAGCTATAAAAAAGTAAATGTAGCACAGCAAAGGCGCGATTCCACTTCGCTGCTCAGCTGGACCACAGATCTGATCCGGCTGAGAAAATCCTGCCCTGAGATCGGGCTGGGCAATTATAAGCTCATAGAAGCCGGTTCGCCTTTCATTTTCGGTATTCAATACGAGCTTGCAGGCGAAACGTTGGTAATCCTCCACAATTTCAGCGACAAGCCGCAGCGCTCGGAGTTTACTATGAACGGGAATGCATTGCTAATGGATCTGATCAACAAAAATGACCAGAAGCCAAACGCAGGAAAGCATACTGTAAATATGCCGGGTTATGGGTACAAATGGTTTAGGGTTGTGAAGGATTAGCAGGGAAAAACGCGTTTCTCACTCCAACGAAAACCCCTCCGCATCCACATTCAGCCCCCGATTAAGCAGGTAGAAACTTTTTTCTCCGTGGAAGCTGACGTCGAGGACGGCCATTTGGTAGGAGCCGAATGCCAGGTCGTCTTTTCTCAGGAAGGTTTGAAATCCGTTTTTGTAGTAATTTCCTGAAAGCAGAAAGTTGCGGCGGCCTTCGATTTTCGGATTCGCATTAAGTAAATGTACTTCACCGGTTTTCAGATCTTTTAACACTAAAAAACGATCACTTAAAAAGGGTTTTTTGAGGGGCATCTTGTCGCTTGTTACAAAAGTGTGGTTCAGATTTTCGACCCCGTTCTGCACCATTCTTGTCACGTGCCAGTCTTCCAGGTAAACGCTGTCACTTGCCGGGGGATTTGGGCTGGCGGCAAATAGCGAATCTATTTCAGTTTTGTCGGCGACAGGCTCGGGAAGTTTGAAAAAACCCTTTTCATAGCCGGGAGTAAGGTAAAAGTCTGCATTTCGGACAATCGTTTTTTCGACCGAAAACAAATTTCTATTGTTTTGCCAGTTGAAAACATCGGCCAGATACGTGGTTTTCTTTGCAGCGACCATCCCTGTTAATGCATAATGCGCATAGCCCCAATAAATTATACTGAGCGCGGTTATCGCTATTAAAACCTGCTTTTTTCTAAACAGCGAAGTATAATCCAGCAACAGGATATAGCAGATCACCGTCGATAAAGCTGCGTACAACTGAAACCGACTGGCTATCGTAGTGCCCGCCCATGATCTGAAAAGCGCGATCACAGTACTGGTGATGAAAATGAATCCGAAAAGTGTGAGCAGTTCAACGGTCCCGGGTTTAATGTGGGCCGGTTTGTTGAAGTAGATCGAGGCCACGCGGATCGTCAGGATCAGCATAAAACCAACAATAAACAATCCCCAAAGCGCCGACCAAAGTTGGGGATTTGGCCACAGTGACATACTTGAACCGATGAAGCCGAAGAGCGACGAAAGCATACTTAGCAGACTGGTAGGTAGCTGTCCCGCTTGTCCCGCTTCATAGCCGATCAGGTAGATCGCCAGACAGGCAACCATGGAAACGCAGGCAAGTATCGCCCTTTTGAAATCTTTAAAACAAAGAAAAAAGAATACAATGGCGGGGAAGGAAATAACGCCGTTACCATGTGTAAACGTCGCTAAAAAGCAAAAAACCATAGCCAGCCAAAACGCACCGGTAGTCCGGCGGGAAGCCAGCAAAATGGCGGTTACTGTAAATACGGTCAGAAATGAATGCTGCATACCATTAAGCGCCCAGCCGGACACTTCGTGATAAATCGGCGTAAAAAACAGGAATGGCGCCGGGAGGAAATAATAGAGCGGCAGACCGGATTTCCGGAATTGCAGATATAAAAAGTAGAATATATAAGTAATGTTGATGGAAACGAGCAGAATGTAGAACCGGAAATTCTGGTGCCCGGTAATCGCATATTCGATCAGCGCGAGCAGCCGGACAGTAACCGCCTTGTGATCGTTGAACGTCCGAAACATTTCCTGCACAACTGCCGAGAACTCAAATCCGGCATTGGAGGCGGCTTCAATAAATTGGATGATCAGAAAATCGTCCTGAAACGGAAAGTTGACGGAGAAATAGAAATTGTATACACAAAAAAACATAATGATCAGGCAGATCAGAAGGCCTGAGAGCAATCGTGGCATATTGAGGTTTTACGTTATACGTATACACCACAATATTCATACCGAACGATCAAAACGCGGAAATCCGTCTGCCAGACTGTCACCTGTATGAATTCTGTGAAACACAATGACGCGCGATTTCCCCGCTTGCAGCGGCGCCTGGCAATCCTGTTTTGGTGGTAAAATCGCGCTCACGGAAGACATCAGTGCAGATTAAAAACCAATCTCAATCCCGGACTTGGACTTGGCAATCCGGGATGTACAAGCTTAGGACTGACGTTTAAGGTCAGATCGTCGGAAATGTCAAAGCTTTTCAAGTGCGCTGCCACATTGGCTTCGATAATGCTGAGTGTGTAGATCACGCCGGTGGTCAGCAATGCAACATTCCGGTACCTGCGCCAGTAATTTTTCTGCCTTTGTATCTGGTCTATTGAAGCGGAATCCACGCGGCTGGCTGTATTAAGTACGTTGCGCACGCGGACTGGCATTTTCGTGTCCGCTGTCACTCCTTCGGCCAGCTTGCCTGTATTCAGGTTGTAAAATAATTTGTATGCGGCGAGAAAGTCCTTGTATTTGAGGGTATTCAAATGATACGCAAAAAGGCCGCCGCCCAGGGACAAGTAGATGATCGGAAGTTTCCAGTAATCCCGGTTGTAAATCTGGCCGCCGCCCGGGATCAGTGCCAGCTTCGTTGCGATTTTCGGAGTGGGTAGAAATCGATGAGGCCCAACACTTTCGCCAAGTGAAGTATCGCTTTTGCTGATCTGGAGACTCGGAACCTGCGCTTCGCTTTTGACCAAAACCATACAAAAAAATGCACTACACACTATTTTTCCGACTATTCCCATTTGAGCCTGATTGCAGATTAACAGGCGCAAGCAAGTGATACAAGATCAGACCGGCAATATAAAAAATGTTAAATAAGCCCCGATCCATTCTGCCGCCAGGCACACTTATGGTATTTCCCCGGCATATATGAAATCCACTATATCTGTTGTCACCATTGTAAAGTCCCGGCACGAGGCTTTACTGAATCTGGTAAAAGGTCTTGAACTCGGAAGCCTGTTTCCTCAGGAGCTGGTGATCGTTCACATGGACGAGCCGGCAAGTGGGATCACTTCGGAGCATTGTACGGTGAAAAGCTTTGAATTAACATCCGGCGAGCATTTGCCGCTGGCGGCTGCTAGAAATTTTGCAGTGGCGCGTTCCACTTCCTCCCATATTATTTTTCTGGATGTTGACTGCATTCCCGCCACTGATCTCGTGCAGCTTTACGCGAACGCGTTCCAGTCTGGCGATGAACTGTGGACTGGCCCAGTCCGGTATCTTCACAAAGGCGCCACCAATGCACCTGGTTTTTTTGAGAAAATCAATGGGCTGAGCAAGCCGGATCCGGTTCGGGATGATTTGAGCAAGCTCTCCTACGAGCTATTCTGGTCACTGAATTTCGGGTGCAGCCGGGACGTTTTTGAGCAAATAGGCGGTTTTGATGAAGGTTTTTCCGGTTACGGCGCTGAGGATACCGACTTTTCATTTGCCGCAAGAGCGCGGCATGTGCCACTGGGAAACACCAAGGCGCTGGCTTACCACCAGCATCACCCTAGCTACGATCCGCCCCTCAACCATTTAAAAGATATTGTCACCAATGCGCAGGTATTTTTCAAAAAGTGGGGAGTTTGGCCGATGGAAGGGTGGCTCAGAAAATTCGAAACTGCGGGCTTTATCCAATGGAAGGGTGAAGATATTACGATTTTGAGACTACCTGATCCGGAAGAAATCGCTGCGGCATTAAAACCCTGATTTTTATTTTGCGTTAAACAGCTTTCTCCATTGATCGTGCAGCGCCCAGGCGATATCTGTTAATGCATTTGGATTGATAACGCCCTTCCAGCGGTCGGGCGGCAGGTTTGCTGCTTTTGTAAATAAATCGCCCCAGTTGGCACCTGACAGTTCGTTTCCTGCAATCACCACTGCCATATTGTTCTCTTCCAGCAATTTCGCCTTGTGCAGCTGCTCGTCAAACGGCCTTTTTTCATAAATACATATAAATCTTTTGTTCAGATCAGCCATTTCCATAACTGTATTATGCCCTGCATTGCCGATCACAGTTTCGCAGGAAAGCAGTATTTCAGCTGGATTTTCGAGGTTTCCGTGCGATACTACATTCCTGTAATCGTCCGAGACAGGCTGCGCCATTTTTCCGATAATATGAAATGTTTTTTCAGGAAATTCAATCGCAAGCATTTCAATTAGTTGCCGGCCAATGGACGTACCGCCTGTTCCGGTCATCACAGCAACAGTATTCGCATCGGTCGGCCGATCAATCTGCATTCCCTGAAATCTCGAAAAACCCCCCGAATAAAAAGTCTTTGCTTCCACCCAATCGGAATCCGATCTATTCATTAAGGCAGCCGGGGAAGGGGCGATGAGCATTTGTGCACTTTGGTATGCATTCAAATGCGGAATGTCATTCCTGTTCCCGTTCTGCCGGATCACCAATGCAGGAATGCCGCAGACTGCCGCCAGCATCGTCACTTCTACGGAAACGTCCACAACCAACAATACCGGAAACTGTTTTTTGAAGAAGTCAGTGATCACCGCCGATCGATCGGTCAACCCCTTTACATTCAGCGGCGCGTAGTGCAGGAAGTCAAGTGCTGCCAGTTGTGAAAATTCGTCTTCGTCCCGAGCAACGTCCGACGGAAGGTGGTAACAAGTAATATGCGGAGGTATCAGGCCGGTGAATGCATGCAGCCCGCTCCCGAGGAAGCTCACATTCGCTTCCCCGAGCTGACTGGCAATCGCAATGGCCCGCATCACATGTCCCGAACCGTGATGGTGTACGTAAAATGCAAAGTTAGGCCGCATTCGAGCGTATTTTCATAGGAGCTGCTTGTGCTGCGGCTTCTGCTAATACCCGCTCGTAGGCATCCGTCATACTCTCAACGTCGAGGTAACGGACTGCCTTTTCGCGGCAATCCTGGCGGTTTAATGCAGCTGCTTTATGAATGCATCCCGCAAGTTCCTGAACATCCTCACCCAGCGACAGACTGCCCGTTTTGGCACACAACAACTCAGGAAGCGCACCCCGGCCTATTCCTGCTACCGGCGTTCCGCATGCGAGCGATTCGGCGATAACTAGTCCGAACGGTTCGTCCCAGCAGGGCGTGATCAGACTTACCTGCGCATTGCCTATCAGTTCGTTGAGTTTTTCGTGATTACAATGTCCCACCAGTTCGATCGAATCGTCGATCAGGGGTAGTATTTTTTCTTCGTAATAAAATTTATCACTGATAGCGCCTGCCACTTTCATCTTTTTACCGGCTGCTTTCGCTGCCTGAATAGCAATATGAAGCCCTTTATCGGGATGAATGCGACCGAACCACATGATATAGTCGCCAGCGTTTTCGGGATAGAAATCCCATTTCTCGAGATCGACACCATTCGGGATCACTTCGCAATTCGGCGCGTAATCTTTCCAATTTCTTGCATTCGCATTCGATACCGTTACGTATTTGATCTTCTCATAATCCTGTTCGCGGCGAATCGCCCTTTTCAGTTCGAAAATCGGCGGCGTGTGCAGTACCGTGACCATAGGTGTATTTAAAAGTCCCGCCATCATGATCGGGACGTAATTAAGACTATTGTTGAAGATCACGTCCAACCCCTCGCTGTCGATATCCTGCATCACTTCCACATAGGCGTGATGCGTGGAGATAAACTCCATACTGAGCTCGCGGGATGTGAATTTAGAAGAGACGATCGGCTTGTATCCCGCTTCAAACATAATCGGCCTGACATTCAGAATAGGGTCGGAAGAGGCGCTGGCGTATAGTAACACATCGTGGCCACGGGACAATAATCGTTGACAAATATCATAAGTAAAGGCTTCAAGTCCTCCCATAAAGGGTTTGGCAATGGGGTATTTCAAATGCGCAATTATTCCGATTCTCATAGATTGATTTATGTGTTGATGAAGAAAGATGTTCTATTGGTTCTGCGTATTGATATTCACTTTTTCCAGATTTTCTCTCGCAGGTCCCGTCAACACAACTCCATCTGTATCAAATCTCGCCCCGTGACATGGGCAATCCCAACTTTTTTCGGCATTGTTCCAGTTCACGATGCAGTGCGTATGTGTGCACACAGGATTCAATGCACTTACCCTGCCATTCTGATCTTTATAAATAGCCAGCTTCTGATCATCAAACTCGACGATCTGCCCGCTATTAGCTGGTATTTCAGAAATCGATTTGATTTCCTCTATCCCGAAACGGTCACCTATAAACCGCGCCGCTACGTCTGCATTCTCTTTCACAAATTCAGTGAAACCTGCGATGGGCTTAATGCGCCCCGGGCTGTACAAGTCTTCGTCGACGCTTTGCCCGTGCAATATCAAATCGCTGATCACCATCGCTGAAACCGTTCCAAGGATCATGCCGTTTCCGTTGAACCCGGTGGCCGTATAAATCCCCGAAGAAGCGCCGGGCAGCTGACCAATGTAAGGAAGTCCGTCGGAGGGAACGTAGTACTGCGCCGACCATCGCGCGACCACTTCTTCCACCTGATAACATTGTTTTGTATATTCGATTAAATCGGCAAATGACTGTTCAGGATCTCCGTGCGCCGTTTTATGATCGTGCCCGCCGACTACGAGATATTGCTGACCGTCGGTAGTATGTGTACGGAAATAGTGGTAAGGCTCCTGCATATCATAGATGAGTGCGTCAGGATAAGCTCCGTCGGCCAGGGTTGCGGCGATCACGTAGCTTCGGTAGGGTGCATTCCTAAAATGCAGGACATTTACCCCGCCCGGCGGAATGTGGGTTGCGTACACCACCGTTTTTGCCTTGATCTGCTTATCTGCCGACTTCGCCACGTGGTGGCCGTCCTCGGAATCCACTCCTTCAATAAGCGTATCATTAATAACGACGCCTCCTTTTTCTACAAAATGCTTTTGCAGGGCACTGATATACTTTAATGGGTGAAATTGTGCCTGTCTGTCGAAAACAACAGCTTTTTGGTAAGGAACCGGAGCGGGCGCGTGTTCTGCGATCTTCGCACTTACACCTGCACTTAATGCACTTTCAAAAAGTGTGTTCAGTTCGTCTGTTTCCTGATCGGTTTCAGAATAGACGTAACCGTTTTTCCACTCAAAATCACATTCTATATTGTATTTCTGTACCAAACGATCGATCATAGCTACCGAGCGGGCAATCGATTCTGCAAACTGTACGGCGGCTTCTTTTCCGAAGTCCTTTTCCACCTCATCATAAGTGGTATCGGCAAATGTGTTGATGTGCGCGCTTGTGCCGCCTGTCGTTCCGAAGCCGGGACTATGTGCATCTACGATCACACATTTCTTTCCGCCTTCCTGTAATAGCAGCGCCGTGGTAAGCCCCGTAATGCCTGCACCTACGATCAGCGTATCGTAGAGGGTAGAAGGGTCAAATTCCCCATATTCACCCGGCGTGCCCGCACTTTTCTGCCATAAACTTTCTTGAAAACCATCCCGGTGAAACGGCTTATTAATTATACCATTACCGTCAAATAAACTGCTGTTGTTTTCCATGCTGATGTTTGTTGATGCTGATAATTCGTGCACTCCTATTCAAATATTATACCTGCGTTTTGAGCGGTAATAGCTGACCAGATTGGGGAAAAGGCGGTTTTTGTTGCCTGGCAAAGTTTTTGATAGGCCGCGGCTGCCAGTGTTATAGTGGCGTATAGTCCCTGTGACAACCGGCATTTAGCTTTATTCTCACCAACGTAATTTAAAAGGATGCATATTATTAGAAATGAAGTGCTCGAGTCGCCGGATTCCATGAATCTGGATTTACGTCCCGGATCGTCGTACCCGCTGGGCGCTACCTGGGACGGGGAGGGGGTTAATTTTGCGGTGTTCTCTGAGAATGCCACCAAGGTGGAACTCTGCCTTTTTGAAGGACCGGAAGCCGAGGCGGAAAACGTGAAGATTGAGATTGAGGAGGTTACACACCATATCTGGCATGTGTATGTGCCCGGACTGGAACCGGGACAGTTATATGGATACCGCATGCACGGACCTTACGAACCTGAAAATGGGCACAGGTTTAACCCCAATAAACTGCTGATCGATCCCTACGCAAAAGCATTGTCTTCTACGATTAAATGGGACGATTCACTGTTTAGTTACGAGATCGGGAACGAGCAGCAGGACCTGTCTTTCAGTGAGACAGACAGTGCGGCTTTTATCCCGAAATCGGTTGTGACAGATCCGAATTTCGATTGGGAAGACGATGAGTTGCCCCGCATCCCTTACCACGACACGATCCTTTATGAAGCGCATGTGAAAGGATTTTCCAGGTTGAATCCACATATTCCCGAAGATTTGCAGGGCACATTCGCCGGGATCGCACATCCGGCCAGCATTCAATACCTGAAAGAACTGGGGATCACTGCATTGGAATTGCTCCCGATACATCACTATGCTGCCGACAGGCATTTGCAGGAAAAGGGACTGACCAATTATTGGGGTTACAATACGCTGGCTTTTTTCGCGCCCGATGTCAGGTACAGCAGCGGCGGGACGTTGGGCGGACAGGTGACGGACTTCAAGAATATGGTCAAAGCGCTGCACAAGGCCGGTATCGAGGTGATTCTGGATGTGGTGTACAATCACACGGCCGAGGGTAACCAGATGGGCCCGACGCTCTCCTTCCGGGGGATTGATAATGCGTCGTACTACCGGCTCAGTCAGGAAGATCCCCGGTATTATATGGACTACACCGGGACGGGCAATACCCTCAATACCAGGCTTCCAAATGTGCTCGCACTGATCATGGACAGCCTGCGGTACTGGATCACCGAAATGCATGTGGACGGTTTCAGGTTCGACCTGGCCTCCTCACTTGCACGAACACTCCACGATACAGACACGCTGAGCTCATTTTTCAATATCATTCACCAGGATCCGGTTATCTCTCAGGTAAAGCTCATCGCCGAACCCTGGGATATTCATGAAGACGGATATATGGTAGGCAAGTTTCCGGCCGGCTGGGCAGAGTGGAACGGAATGTACCGCGATTGTGTGAGAGACTACTGGCGCGGTGGCGAAAGTAAGCTCCGTGAGTTTGCGCAGCGATTTACAGGCAGTCCCGACCTGTACCAGGGCGGATACCGAAGCCCAATGGCAAGTATCAATTTAATCACCGCTCACGACGGTTTCACCCTGCACGATCTCGTTAGCTACAACGAAAAGCACAACGAGGCGAACGGGGAGGATAATAACGACGGTGCCAATGACAATAACTCCTGGAACTGCGGCGTGGAAGGACCGACCGACGATCCAGGTATCAACGCATTGCGGGATGAGCAGAAGCGGAATATGCTGACCACACTTTTCCTGTCTCAGGGTGTGCCTATGCTCGTGGCCGGCGATGAATTTAGCCGGACACAGGGTGGTAATAACAATGCCTATTGTCAGGATAATGAGATTTCCTGGCTCGATTGGGAAAATGTGGATACAGAACTGCTGGAATTCGCAAAAGGTATTATCTGGTTTTGTAAAGAACACCCGTCCTTCCGCCGGCGCCGGTGGTTCCAGGGGTTGCCGGTTACGGGTTCCGACATCGAGGATATCCGCTGGTATTTGCCGGAAGGCGAACTGATGCCAGAGGAAAGTTGGGAAGTGGACAATGCCAAATCACTGGGCGTTTATCTGAACGGGAAGGGTATCAGGTGTGTGAACTATGACGGCAGGAGGCTGACAGACGACAGTTTTTACATTATTTTCAATGCCCACGACGAAGCCCTCGAATACGTGCTGCCTCCCGACAGGTGCGGAAAGCCGTGGCACAAAGTGATCGATACGAGCGATGGATTCATCGGTGAAGATGGAGAATCCTTTGCGCAGGGAAGTAGCATTACCGTACAGGACCGTTCTGTATTGGTACTAAAATGCCGGGAGGATTGACCCCGGTGGAACGATTTTGTTATAGCCCTAAAACTCACCAAAACAACAAATTATGAAAACGTTAGTAAAAGTAGTATCAATGGTTAGTCTGAGCATGCTTTTAAGCCTTGCAGCCTGTACCAGCAAGACAAATGAAGAAGGAGCAGGTATGGATTCTACCGAAATGGATAATACAGAATCGGGTATGGGAGTCGATACAATGGCAACCGACACAACCAGCAGACCTTTATAAGAACCAGTACCAGGAGCATATTCAGCCGCGAAACTTCCGTGTGAAGTATCAGGCTGAATATGCTTTTTTATTTATGTGAATTGATAACCAATCTATTTGCAGCTATGAAAATCGGGGAGAAGCTTTTAAAACTTTTAAGCAAAAAATACGAACCGGAACAGATGCTGGATCGAAGGTTTGAACGCTATGATATCAGTTTTAAAACCGATTCCGAAGGCAACCCTATTCTGTTATTTATCGGTGAAAGAGGTGTTGACGGAAATATCCGGGGCGAAAGATTTGTAAGGGTACTTGTGCGGGACAGGGACGGGAAGCTTTTGAAAGACCATTGGGATGCAAAAGGCAAGACGTAAATCGCTTATTTATTCGTCAGATCCGGCAGAAGTGAATTTAGCGAGGCCAGCACATAGTCCATATCGGGTTCGCGCAGCCAGTCAATGGTTTGATGTAAGTTTGTATTCAATGGCCCCCAGCGCTCGGGCTCTCCATCCATACTGATTACAATGCTGGGCGTGCGGGTAGCAGCCGCAATATGAGAAACGCCGGTACAGTTGCTGATGAGCAATTTTGATTCCTTCAAAAGTTGCGCGATTTCACCCAATCCCGTTTTTCCAGTGAGGTCTAGCGCGGGGTATTCCATTAGTTCCAATACCTTTGAGGTGATCTCAGCTTCCTCTTTTGTTCCTGTCACCACAACCTTATAACCTTTTCCTGCACAAATATCAGCTGCACACGCAAAGTGCGAGGGTGGCCACTGCCGCCAGGAGCCACGGCTTCCCGGATGAATACAAACAAATTGCTCCCGCTGCCAGAAAGACACCGATTCGTTTAAATGCTTCGCTTCGGATTCACTAACCGGAAATTCCAGCTCAGTACCTTGTGAAGGAATACCCAGGTTTTCCAGCATTTTCAAGTGGCGCTCTATCTCTGAGATTCCGGTCGGATATTCGAGATAGTGATCACTGTTCCGATAGTTACCTTGGCTGTGGAAACCGGCTACGGGTCCGGCCCCGAGATTTTCAAGCATTTCATTCACAATATTTCCATTTCCCTGCATTTGCAGGATCAAATCGAATGCTTCCGCCTGCATTTGCGTTTTAAATGCATTCCATGCATTGTCGTCCACAACTTGTTCCGGGAGACCTTCATAGGCTGGAAAATGAATAAACTGATCTATATAGTTCGAAAATCTGGCGCAAAAGGAGCTTGCCCAGGGCAGACCTAATAAGGTAATTTCGGCATTTGGATAGCTGTGGCGCAAAGCACGGAGCGCAGGAACCGAGCATAGCATATCGCCGAGCTGCAATGCCCGGAAGACGGCAATTTTTCTCGTGGTGGCTACCGGAAATTTCATAGGAAAAAAACTTTATAACGCAATGCGCCGCGCAGTGTCCAGTACACCGACAGATAGGGTATTAGTACCGAGGTAACAACCATTTCCAACCGGTGCTGCAATGAAGGATCGGTTCCCCTGAGTCTTTTAACCATAAAACTAACCACTGCAAACAGCCAGCTCAGAAGCGCAAGAGATAAGACCAGCGGTGCTTTCACAATCATCGCAAAAATGGCCACAATACTCGCCAGGATGATCACATAGTAATTCCAGACTGGCCCATTTGCTATTCGTTTTCTGTAAAAATCAGGGTGTTTTTTAAACAAAAGTGCATTGAACATACTCTTTTGCTGATCGCGCAGGCTAGATCCCCAGGAAGTTTTACGCACCGGGTGACAAACCATAGCCTCCTGAATCTGTATAATAGGAACCTCATTTTCCAGCAACCTGAATTGCAGATCAGAGTCCTCGCGCCAGGCTACCGGAAAATCCTCGTCAAACCCTTTGACCCGTTCCAATGCAGCGCGCGTACAGGCGCAGTTGGCTGTGATGAACTCTGCGGTAGACAAATGCGAAACGTTCTTCTCGTAGTCTGTGGGCTTTTCGGGAACCGGAACTTCCACTTTGCCGGTGAATGCGATTACTTCCTTTAGGCTATGCATGTAGCTATGCCAAAGTCCGGCCAGCCAGCCGGGTGAGGGAATGCAATCGTCGTCCGTAAATGCCACCAGTTCGCCGGTACTGTGTTTCCATCCATAATTTCGCGCCGCCGCCGGGCCGCGCTTTTTTTCAAGTGCATGAAAATAAACCGGAAAGTGAGGGTATTCGCTTTTCATACGGTTCACAAGTGACTCAGTCGCCGGATCCGGTCCGTCCGAAACTACATTAACATCGAACGAAAAGTCCGGGCAATGCTGTGCCGCAATTGCTTTCAGGCAATTTTGCAGCAGCGCCGGGCGACGGAACGTAGGAATCACCACACTCACATTCGCAGCCATTATTTTTCCAGAATAAATGAGTTAATGATCAATGCATCAAAAGGTGAAGTCCAGAAGCACTCGATCGCATCGCGCGGCGTGCACACGATCGGCTCTCCGCGTGTGTTGAATGAGGTATTTACCAGAACAGGTACGCCGGTAAGTGCCTTGAATTCTTTGATCAGATCGTAATAAAGGGGATGTTGATCCTGGTTGATCGTCTGTACACGCGCTGTACCGTCAGTATGCCGTACCGCAGGGATCTGGTTTGCTTTTTCATCTTTTACCGGAAATACAAAAAGCATAAACGGAGAAACGCGCGCATCTTCAAACCATTCATCGGCATCTTCCTCCAAAATCACGGGCGCCACTGGCCTGAAATCCTCGCGATCCTTGATATTGTTAAGCCGCGCCTGCATATCGGGGTGGATCGGCGAAGCAAGGATCGACCGGCTGCCCAGTGAGCGCGGGCCAAATTCCATCCGGCCCTGGTACCAGGCGATAATTTTATCCTGAGCCAGAATTGCCGCCGTTTCTTTGGCGACATCGGTTAGTCGCTTGTAAGGCATTTTAGCCCAGATCATAAATTTCTCAATATCATCATCTGAATACTCAGGGCCCCAGTACACGTGGTTCATTTCAGCGGTATACCGGCTCTCTTTGCTTCCGTTTAGTGAAACATCCAGCCACTGGGCTGCTCCCAGCGCGGTACCGGCATCACCGGCGGCAGGCTGTATCCACACATTTTTGAATGGGCCATAATCCCGGATCACCGCATTCATCACACAGTTCAAAGCCACGCCACCCGCCATGCAAAGATTGTCCATATTGGTTTGCTTGTGCAGCCAATTAACCAGTTTCAGTACCGTTTCTTCCAAAGCCTTTTGGAGGGAATGCGCGATATCGTGGTGCAGCTGCTCAAAAGGATCGTCCTTTTTACGGCCGCGGCCCCACCACGCTTCGGGCTCAAATTCATCTATCGTATATTGACCATCGTTACCTACGTGTATCACAGACCGGAAGTCGTCGAGGTACACCGGTTTTCCATAGGAAGCCAGCGCCATAACCTTGTATTCGTCGGAAGAATGCAGGAAGCCGAGGTAAGTTGTGATCTTTTCATAAAGCATCCCCAGCGAATGCGGCATATCGACCGATGACAGTTGCACCAGTGAATTTCCCTGGCCGATAAAATAACCGGTAGTCGCTTTTTCACCCCTGCCATCGAGCGTCAGTACGGCCGCCTGCTCAAACGGGGACGGAAAAAACGCACTCGCTGCATGCGCGACGTGGTGATTCACAAATGCCCACTTTTCGTTCAGATTACCGGCATTACTCAGCCGCTTTTGCAAATGGTGCGGATAACCGTCGCGAAGTTGCTCGGGCGCTTTTCGGATGTAGTTTAAAAACAGGGTATCCCAGCCGTTGTACACGTCTGCCGCAGCCAGCACTTCGGTATCGGACAAGAGATCATCTTCGTAAACAGAGGATTCATTTACACCCTCGGGATCGAAAGAATAGGCGATCCGATCCACTTCTTTCATCGTGATACCCGCAGTTTTGAGGCAGTAATCAATGGCGTGAAAGGGGAGTTCCCAGGTAGAAAAGGGAACCGGGCGTTTGCCGTGCTTGATATGTGTAAACCGTTCCTCTTCGGCAGCAGCGATGATCTTGCCGTCTTTTACAAGTGCAGCAGCGGTGTCGTGGAACGCTGCATTAATTCCGAGAATATACATGAGCGATATGTCAGGTTTAAAATGCAGCCCCGGCGATACAAGTATGATGCCAGACAAGTTGGTGTGCAGTGACAACTCCGAATTTCAACACTTTTACGCAGTCAAATAATGGTGTAAACAAGTGGCCCTATTATGTGAAAAGGACAATCGTATAGAAACAACCGGAATTCGGATTTTGTAGATTTCAACAAGTGTGGATATTCTTCCATGCCCAAAGCGGGGCGCAGTTGCGGACAAGGCGCGCCATTCGGGATGAATTCATTCCCTATATAGAAGCGTTTCGTAAATGCCTGATATTTAGGGAAGCGTTTGTGTCAAGTGGCATTGTTTTTTACAAGCGGCGATCTGTCCAAAGCGAAATCGCACTAAAACATGAATGAAATTGACGTCGCAAACCGAAGGCTGAGAATCTTCACCTGGCATATTCACGGGAGTTACCTGTTCTACCTTTCGCAAGGCGATTATGATATTTTTATTCCGATCAAGAACGAAAAAACAGAAGGTTATTACGGCCGGGGTGAAACGTTTCCCTTCGGGGCGAATGTGATCGAAGTGCCTGCCGCGGAGGTCAGGAACATGCAGTTCGATTGTATTCTCTTCCAATCAGAAAGGAACTTCCTGATCGACCAGCATGAAATTCTGTCCGACTCGCAGAAAACACTGCCCAGGGTATACGTGGAGCACAATACACCTGAAAAACATCCCACAAATACCCGTCACGTCCTGGATGATCCGGCTGTAACGCTGGTGCACGTAACGCATTTCAACAAGCTCATGTGGGACAGCGCCGGCATTCAGCGGGTAAAAGTGATCGAGCACGGGGTTTGCATTCCGCCGGTTAACTACCAGGGAGATATCCCTCGCGGCATCGTGGTGATCAACCACATTGAACAGCGCGGGAGAATCACCGGCTGGGATGTTTTCGATGAAGTAAGGAAGCACGTACCGCTTGACCTGATCGGAATGGGAACATCCGGGTCGGGTGGGCTGGGAGAGGTTCTGAATCCGCAACTGCCCGAATTTATCAGCCATTACCGGTTTTTCTTCAACCCTATCCGTTACACGAGTTTCGGCCTCGCAGTCTGCGAAGCGATGATGACGGGAATGCCGGTGGTTGCGCTGGCTACTACCGAGTATGTGACTGTGATCGAAAATGGCAGGTCCGGATTCATTGACACAAACATTGAAAAGCTGATCGAAAATATGAATACGCTGATCGCAGACCCATTTTTAGCGCAGAAAATGGGCCAGCAGGCAAAACAGGTAGCATTGGAAAAGTTCGATATCCGTCGATTTGCCAGCGACTGGGAAACAGTCTTCCGGGAAACGATCCAATTAAATTTCCACAATCATGAAAAGGAAAATAGCATTTATCAGTGAGCACGCGTCACCTCTGGCTGTATTGGGCGGGGTAGATAGCGGTGGACAAAATGTGTACGTGGCCGAGATTTGCAAATCCTTAGCTGCCCTGGGTTACATCATTGATATTTTCACCAGAAAAGACGCCGCTCTGCCGCAGGTCGTGAACTGGCTTCCCGGTATCCGCGTGATCCACGTCGATGCGGGCCCTGCCCGGGAAGTTCCGAAAGAATCCCTACTGGGGTACATGGGAGAATTTACGGATAGTATGGTCCGTTTTATTGAAAGAAACCGGCTTGATTATGAACTTGTGCATGCCAATTTTTTTATGTCGGGACTGGTGGCTTCTGATATTAAAAAACGGCTTGGGATACCATACGTGATCACTTTTCATGCGCTGGGTAAGATCCGTATGATCCACCAGAAAGAAAAGGACGCATTTCCGGTGGCGCGGCTGGATATTGAGCAAATGATCGTCAACGACGCCGACTATATCATCGCCGAATGCCCGCAGGACAAGCAGGACCTGATTGAACATTACAATGCGGATCCGTCGCGCATTACTATCATCCCCTGCGGGTTCAGCTCGGATGAATTTTACCCGGCCCCGAAAATGGAGGCAAGAAAGCGGCTTGGGCTGAAAAAAGATGAAGTGGTACTGTTGCAACTGGGCCGGATCGTACCCAGAAAAGGAATTGATAATGTGATCCGCGCGATGCGGTTTTTGAAAAATATCCCTAAGTTAAGGCTACTGGTGGTAGGTGGCCCTGATGAGATTCCCGATTTTTCACGGGACGCCGAACTCCGGAGGTTGAAAGGGGTTGCAGAGCAGGAAGGGGTTTCTGCGGCTGTGGAGTTCGTCGGTCGCAGAAGCAGGCAGGAACTTCGGCACTATTACCAGGCGGCCGACTTTTTTATCTCAACACCCTGGTACGAACCGTTTGGCATTACGCCGCTCGAAGCGATGGCGTGCGGTACGCCTGTGGTCGGGTCCGATGTAGGCGGGATTAAATATACCGTTTTACATGGTCAGACCGGTTTTCTAGTACCGCCACACAACCCTGAGCAACTTGCCAATGCATTACTGGAAGGAGTGTCGTGCCCGAGAAAATACCAGCAGTTGCGTGAAAACGCATTGAAGCGGGTGAATGAAAACTTTACCTGGACTAATGTGGCCAAAAAAGCGCATCGCCTTTACAGCCGCATCGCAAGCGAGCGTGTTGTTACGCCATTCTATCTGGTACAATTGAAGAAATTTAAGAGAAAAGCAGTCGCAGAGCCCGCTATAGGTATCCCTGCGTATGCTATCCCGTAAAGTTTGACGTCAGCTGCGGATCGTTTCGAAGTTATTCTTAACTAATCCGCCTGTAAATGGTTTCGGTCGCTTTACTTTCCTGCCCTTCGGGAGAAATATT
Source organism: Dyadobacter sp. CY343 (assembly GCF_021390335.1). Taxonomy (GTDB): domain Bacteria; phylum Bacteroidota; class Bacteroidia; order Cytophagales; family Spirosomataceae; genus Dyadobacter. Next base: position 261,412 of record NZ_JAJUXK010000005.1, read on the forward strand.
GTATGCGGTAATAGTCAGTTGGTTGGGTTCATTCAGCTGAAATACCGTACGCCAGCCCCAGGGGACAGGAATATCCGGCCCGCCGTAACTTCCCAGAACCGAAAATCCATGTTCGACCGAGCCGCCTTCCGAAACCATGATCGCCGTTCCCATGTGGAAACTGTCGATCCAGGAGATCTGAAATTTTTCGTTGGCAATATCATACCCGATCGTCGCCGAGCCTTCAAAACTTTTACCGCTCATGCTTCCGTGGTATTGATATAGCAAAAACCGCCCGTCCAAAATTGGCTTAATACTGCCTCTCATCGGCGATTCGTCCGCCACCACATCCGGCTCAAACCAGGTTTTGGTAGCGCCTTCCCAATCACCAGCCATCGCATGAATATGCTGGTGAATACCTGACTCCAACGAGATCTCAAATTTACTTTTGCTCATATTAATTGTGTTCGGTTTGTCGGATGCTAATGTAGGGATTGTTGGAAAATGTTGAAAGGGGAGTTTGCCAAAACAGGTCGTCCCGCTGGGGCTCTTTTTAATATGTTTACCGCAGCGCGATGTCAGCCGCAGCACGGCCCCCTTTGATGCTGCGTCAGGAAGCTCCGCCGGAGCTGAATTTGATTCCCTGCCTGGTCTGCTAGAAACAGGTTGCCCCGCTGGGGCTCTTTCTAATATGTTTACCGCATTGCGATGTCAGCCGCAGCGAGGCTCCCTTTTGATGCGGCCTCAGGAAGCTCCGCCGGAGCTGAATTTGATTCCTGCCTGGTCTGCTAGAAACAGGTTGCCCCGCTGGGGCTCTTTTAATATGTTTACCGCAGTGCGATGTCAGCCGCAGCGCGGCTCCGTTTTGATGCGGCCTCAGGAAGCTCCGCTGGAGCTGCATTGGTTTCCTGGCTTGGCTAGAAACAGGTTGCCCCGCCGGGGCTCTTTTAATATGTTTACCGCAGTGCGATGTCAGCCTCCGCGCGGCTCCGTTTTGATGCGGCCTCAGGAAGCTCCGCCGGAGCTGAATTTGATTCCTGCCTGGTCTGCTAGAAACAGGTTGCCCCGCTGGGGCTCTTTTTAATATGTTTACCGCAATTTTTAATATGTTTACCGCAATGCGATGTCAGCCGCAGCGCGGCTCCCTGTTTCTAGCGATAGATCACACCCAAGTGCATTAGCCCCGGCGGGGCTTCCTGTTTCTAGCAAAAAATCGCGTGGAATTGTATTGGCCCCGGCGGGGCTTCCTATTTATGCGGCTACGGCTCTAGGAAGCTCCGCTGGAGCTGCATTGGTCTCCTGGCTTGGCTAGAAACAGGTCGCCCCGCTGGGGCTCATTTAATATATTTACCGCAGTGCGATGTCAGCCGCAGCGCGGCTCCCTGTTTCTAGCGATAGATCACGCCCAAGTGCATTAGCCCCGGCGGGGCTCCCCGTTTATAGCAAAAAATCGCGTGGAATTGTTTTAGCCCCGGCGGGGCTTCCTATTTATGCGGCTACGGCTCAGGAAGCTCCGCTGGAGCTGCATTGATCTCCTTGCTTGGCTAGAAACAGGTTGCCCCGCAGGGGCTCTGTTGTTGTGTCTTGGAATTCATAGCTACGGCAGGTTATCGTAGGCCCTTATATTTCCATTTGAAAAACCAACCAATTTTCTCAATTTACGGCCGTGCGGTTTATTTATGTTTTTGTATTAATGCGATTCAACCGATACTATTTACTAAAACTTAAATACCTGCTGCCGCTTTACTCGATACCAGCCTGGGGCTCGGTGCTGGTGCTGGGGGTTTTGCGATGGTGGCTGTTTTTGGGGAAATATCCAATTGTTGAAATGGACGAGGATATCTGGCAATACTGGATACCTGCGTTCTTTCCCGCCATTCCTGTGCTGGTTTGGTTGAAGCCGCGTTTTAATAGGTTGTACGTTGGTAAAAATGGCAAAAGGCGCCACGAACTGCCCGAGGCTATTGCCTGGTTGACCATCGCGCTGATGCTGATTTTTTCACAACATTACCTTACTACTTCGACAGCGATTTTGCTGGAAGTGGAAAATGTGAAGGAGATTGGCAAGCAGCCGCGCACCCGGTATTACAGAATTAAGTCTTTCGCCGTGCACCGTCCGATTGGCGGCGTATACTATGCATTCAGGACATCCGGAAAGTTCAACGGGCAGCTCAACATGCACATCTTTTTCGCTCACCCGATCCTTACCCACAAGCGACAGCCGATCACGATGACGCCATTGTACTGGTACGGGGTTAAATTTCACAAGCAGATTGGCAACCTGAGCAGCAACGCAACAAAGCAACAGAAGTTTGAAAAATTCTTCCGTGAGTGCGTAGCGAAAATGGAGAACTATGATTTTTACCACATTGATCATTTCGAGCACAAGCCTGCTTCTTTCGATAGGAAAAACTTTCGCCTCGCTGTGGGTAACGCGTTGCATAAGCGTATTAATAACGATTTTATGATCCTTCAACCCGTTTTTAAATCTCCCGAAAGCCGGAACGCTGGTATGTTCGCCTGGATCCTCGGAACATTTCTCGTCGGAGCCGCGGGATTGGCGCTTGGACTTAAAAGCGGCCACCGCTAGCTTTTGAACATTTACTATATTTACCTAAACCCTGTTGAGCCGATAGGTAAATCAGATACCAATACCTGTTACTTTGCCTGCCATGTTACGGAAAAAACTGCTGCTGATCTGCTCGATGATCGTTTTTGCGAATATTGCATTTGCCCAGAACAAACCTAATATCCTCTGGATCACAATTGAGGATACTTCTCCGAAGTTCATCGGCTGTTATGGAAACAAGGACGCGCGCACGCCGGCAATCGATCAGCTGGCAAAGGAAGGAGTGCGTTTTACCAATGCTTTTTCTACGGGGACCGTGTGTTCGCCGAGTCGCACTGCGCTGATTACAGGTGTCAAAACTTACGAAACGGGCACGGGAAATCACCGCAGCAACTACGCGTTGCCGGCCGGTATGCATGGATTCCCGTATTACCTGCAACAGGCCGGCTACCACACTTCGAATAATGCGAAAACGGATTATAATGTGCTCAATGAGAAGCAGTTCATCGCCAATGCGTGGAACGAGAGTTCGGGCAAAGCCGGCTGGTGGAACCGGAAACCCGGGCAGCCATTTTTCTCAGTTTTTAATTATAACGATTCGCACCAGTCGCGGACAATGACCGATGCTTATCCCAAATACGTGAAGAATGTTTTGGATGAACTGCCTGAAAACGAGCGAATCGCAGAGAATGCTTTTGATATGCCGCCGATCTACCGGGATAGTCCTGAAATGCGGAAGCAGGTGGCGCGGGTATACAATTCACTCAAACTCACAGATAATAAAATCGCCAAACTGTTGAAAAGGCTCGACGACGATCACCTGCGCGACAGTACCATTATCTTCTTCTTCGGCGACCACGGCGAGGGAATTCCGCGCGGCAAAACAAATGGGATCGACCTGGGTTACCGGGTACCTTTCGTGATCTGGTTCCCGCCGATGTACAAGCACCTTTCACCCTGGGGTGAGGGCGGAGTTGTTACGGATGAACTGATTGATTTTGAAGATCTTGCGCCGACATTGATCAGTCTGGCTGGCGGAAATATCCCGGATTACATGAAAGGCAGAAAGCTCATCGGCCCCGATCATTCTCCCAAAACCGACCACCTGGTACTCTCTTCCGACCGCTCGGATAATGGGATCGATATGGTCCGAAGCTTGACCGACGGCAGGTATATGTATTCGCGGAACTACATGCCGTTTATGCCCGAAGCGAGGTATATCCGGTATATGGAAATCTCGGAAATGAAGCAGCAAATGCGGAAGGATCTGGCGGAGAAAAAGCTGGACAAGTTACAAAGCAGCCTCTTCAACGATCGCCCCGCCGAATTTTTATTCGACCTCAAAAACGATCCCTGGGAGACCAAAAACCTCATTGACGATCCCAAAATGAAAATCGTGGCCGAAAAAATGAGGAAGCAGCTGAGCACCTCACTTCTGAAATCGCGCGACGTGATGTTTTTGCCTGAATATGAAGTTGCGCTGATCTCGGAGAAAGGGAATGCTTATGAATACCGGTTGTCCGATGAAAATTATGCATTCAAAGAGATATTCGCAGCGGCTTCATTGTCGGGAAAGCGGGGGAAGGATATTGCTGCGCAGCAGGTTAAGCTTTTAAAGGACTCCAATAAAATTGTGCGTTACTGGGCCGCTTTGGGCCTTCGATCGCAAAGTGCGGCTGTTTTGAAATCTTTCCAAAAGGAGATATTAGCAGGAATGTCAGACCAATATCAGCCAGTTGCTATCACTTGCTCGGCGATTAGTTATGCTATTTTTAAAAATGAAAGTGCGACTGAAGATCTTAAAAAGTCAGTCGACTCGGAGAATGCCGAACTGGCTTTGATGAGCATTAACTACTTGCTGTATGTGACTGATAAAGATCCATTTATCGAAACGATCAGGCGCGTGCAGAAAACGGAGAACCGGTTTGCAGATGAATCGAAAAGTCGTAATTATAAAGTGAAAGCGGCTTGTATGGATTTTCTGGGCAGTTTGGGACTGGTACCCAACAACCCCGATTTTGCAGAGTAAAACCAGAAAAGTCGGCTAAAAACCGAATTTCAAAAGAGATATGATATATATTGGAATTTTATATATTAATCCTTTTGAAAATGATAGAAGTGTATCGCCGCAGGATCGCAGAAAATCAGGTGAAGTTTGACCACGATTCTAAATTGCTGAGCAGTCTTTCTCTCGTCCGGCTGATCGTATTCGTTGGTGCGATCTCCTGCATCCTGATCATTGCCAGTAATCGCCTCGCTTCGCTGCTCGTTTTTGTCGTTCCGGTATCGGCGTTTGCGTTTGGGTTGGCAGTAAAAAGATACAACCAGGCGGCTCGGGAACTGCGGCACGTGACACTCCTGCGACAGATCAACGCGCAGGAAATCAGCCGCCTGGAAAATAAACTCGCCGATTTTCCTTCCGGGCAAGCTTTCATCAAAAGGGAACATCCCTACATTGCCGACGTCGATATTTTCGGTACACATTCCCTCTTCCAACTTCTGAACAGGACTACGACCGAAGCGGGACAGATCCGGCTGGCGGAGTGGCTGGCTGAGCCTACTTCGAAGCAAATAATACTGATGAGACAGCAATCAATACAGGAGCTGACCCCGAAAATGGACTGGCGGCAGGACTTGCAAGCCGCAGGAATGCCTTTCATCAATCCCAAAAGCAGCTACGATAAACTGCTGAAATGGAATAAAGAGCCGGTCAAATTATTGCCTCAACGGCATAAATACCTGCTTATTAGCGTTGTATTGGGCTTTTTGGCGCTGGCAGCATTTGCATTTTTTATCCATCATTTGAGCGAAGTGCTCAGTAATGAGAAGCAGTTTTCAATATTTAGTATATTTCCGCTTTTGGTCAGTCTTACTGTCAATGGGCTGGTATTGAAAAGGTTGAAGAAAACTTCTCAGGAAATTGTCGAACACCTGCTTCACAATGTTCCGGTACTCGCAGGCTACGAGGCGCTGATCAACAAGATAGAGGCGGAGACTTTCCATTCGGAAATGCTAACAAATTTGCAGGCAGTATTTCGCAGTAATGATTATTCAGCGGCGGCGGAGATCAGGAAATTGAAGCGGATCCTGGAATTATTAATGCAGCGTGGAGGCAAAGGTCCGATCGGCGGAAATGCATTTTATGCCATTTTTAATCAATTCTTCTTGCTGGATATTTATTTTGGTTTGCTTACAGAATCTTGGAAAACCAATAATAAAGCGAACCTGGTCAACTGGGTTTCGGCGATCAGTGACTTCGAAGCAATTTCCAGTCTGAGTGGATTCGCCTGCTCCAATCCTTCCTATCAATTTCCTGAAATCAACGACGTACCTTATCAGATTCATTTTGCACAACTTGGACACCCGCTGATCCATTCCGAAAAACGGGTTTGCAACGATTTTCAGCTTGCGGGTGACGGTTCCATTATGATGATTACCGGATCGAATATGGCGGGAAAAAGTACGTTTTTGCGGACCATCGGGGTTAATATGGTGCTAGCATTCATGGGCGCTCCGTGCTGCATGACGAGCGGCAGTGTGTCTCCGGTGCGGCTTTTTACCAGCATGCGCACGCAGGATAACCTGGAAGAAGGCGTTTCTTCCTTTTATGCAGAGCTGCTGCGGATCGAGCAGTTGCTGAAACTGGTGGAAAGCGGGAAGCCTGTTTTCTTCTTATTAGATGAAATGTTTAAAGGCACTAATTCGCAGGACCGTTACAAAGGCGGCATTTCCCTGATCCGGCAACTCAGCGAACTTCACGCGTCCGGCATCGTTTCCACACACGATCTGGAACTGGCCCGTGCCACGAGCGAGCATCTTCCGGTTCGTAATTTTAGTTTTAATAGCCAGGTAACAGGAAGGGAAATGCATTTCGACTACAAGCTGACAGAAGGTTTGTGCCTGGATTTTAATGCCAGCGAACTAATGCGTAAAAGCGGGATTAAGCTAATTTAATGGCATAATTTTTATGTAACTTATCCCACTTTTTTTATAATATTGGTCAGCTCTTATCTTTTTCATTTTTCATCAACTCAAATGCTATGCGTAATTCTTATACCCTGATTCAGGTTGTAATCCTCTTTTTTATCAGTATCAACCTCGCATCTGCGCAAGCCAGGGAAGTTTCCGGCGTTGTGCAAACTGCAACCGGCGAGGCGCTGCCCGGCGCTACTATCCTGATCACCGGCACGAATACCGCCACAATCGCCGACGCCGACGGGAAATTCACTATTGCGGCGGCAAATGGTCAGGTTTTGCGGGTTTCATTCATCGGTTACCTGGCTGCCGACGTGCCAGTTACTGACCAAACTACCTACACGATCCAGCTGAATGAAGACGCGCAAAATCTCGAAGAGTTTGTCGTGATCGGTTACCAGTCAGTGCGGCGATCGGATCTCACAGGGGCTACCGGCATTATTGACGCACAAAATACCAACAAACGTATTGCCCGCTCCGTGCCGGAAGCTTTGCAGGGCATGACGCCCGGAGTCGCAGTCCGGAATGGCGGCGCGCCGGGGCAGGAGGCGGTAGTGAATATCCGCGGATTAAGTACGCTCTTCGGCAATGCCAGCCCGCTTTATGTGATCGATGGGATGCTCGCCGATGCGAATACGACGGTCAACCCAAATGATGTAGAAACGATCCAGGTTTTGAAAGATGCTTCTGCGGCAGCTATTTACGGTTCGCGCGCGGCTAATGGCGTTATTATTATCACTACGAAAAAAGGAAAGGAAGGTGCGCTGAAAGTGGATGCATCGGCCCGCGTGGGTATTTCTTCACTTCCCAAACGCTGGGATATGATGAACGCGCAGGAATATGTGGCGACCAATACCCGCGCTTACCAGAATGCAGGGTACGCTTTGCAGCCCGGCGTGGCGAATTACAATGGGAATGTGAATACCAACTGGGCAGACGAATTGCTGCAAACGGGTAGTATTCAGGATTATAATGTGAGTTTATCGGGCGGAGGGAAAGATAGCAAGTACCTGATCTCCGGCTCGTATTTCGCCGATGAAGGCATTCTGAAAGCCAGGAATTTTGAGCGGGCTTCTGCACGAATCAATACAGAGGCGACGCGTAATAAGTTTACTTTTGGGGAAAACCTGATGATTTCAAATACCATGCGGAACACGCCGTTCCAGGGTGGTTTTGCCGAGGGAAATGCGTGGTATGATATGTGGACCAGCCTGCCGATCATTCCGGTGCAAAGTCCTGATCTGGTAAGTACTTCCAACCCCGGCGGCTATGGTTTTGGTTCTTTCAATACGCGCTCGTTTTCGAGAAACCAGGTGGCGATCAATGATATTACCAAAACTTCCTACAATTTTTTCAAGGTTTTGGGAAATGCGTATGTCGACTATAAGATTCTGAAAAACCTGACCTATCGCTTCAATGCAGGATTAGAAACGAGTTTTGATAAAACCAATAACCTGCGGAAAGACGGACTTTGGTACTGGAACCAGTCGCCCGAATTCAGCAGTATCGGTGAAACGCGGGCGCAGTTCCTGAGCTATTTGTTTGAACACACCCTGAACTTCAATTTTAACTTTAATAAACATACCCTGAATGGGGTAGTGGGCTATACGCAGCAAACGATCCGCACAGACGATGTGGGCGGGCGGCGATTGCAGCTTGGCTTTTACGGCGGCGAATACTTCACGACGATCAACTCGGCCAGCGGCGGCATGACATCGACCGGTACCCGCTCCCAAACGCTCATCAATTCTGCATTGGGCCGCCTGAATTATAATTATGCTGAAAAATATTACCTCACATTCACTTTCCGGGCCGATAAGGATTCCCGCTTTTCACCTGCACACCGCACCGGGTATTTTCCTTCGGCGGCTGCTTCCTGGAAGATCAGTAATGAGGAGTTTTTCAAATCGGATATCGTTTCCGAGCTGAAACTGAGAGGATCTTACGGTGTACTGGGCTCCGCGAACCTGAGCAATTATCAATTTACAGGTTTCTTAAACCAGGCGCCCCGGGCGGTTTTTGGTTCGGGTCAAACGGAGTTCCCGGGTGCAACGCAGGCCAGACTCGTTTATGAGGATATTAAATGGGAACAAAAAGCGACTACCAACCTCGGCGCGGATCTGGTTTTGTTTAACAATAAGCTGGCAATTACCGTCGATGCATTCCGCTCTGTTGCCAAAGACGTTTTGCTATCTCTTCCGCTGCCGGCTTACATCGGTAACTTGCAAGGCGATCCGCTGGTGAATATCGGGTCTATTGAGAATAAGGGGATCGAGCTTGATTTTGCTTACCGGCAAACTTCCGGTCCATTCACCTGGAGTGTAGCGCCGAATTTCAGCATTATCCGCAACAAAGTCCTCGAACTCGGTAACCTCGGTGTTGATGAAGAAACGGGCGAGCCGCGGAATTATATTCAGTCGGGCAATACACGCTCGCAGGTCGGCCGCTCGATCGGGGAATACTACTTGATTGAAACCGACGGACTTTTCCAGAATAACGAAGAAATCCAGGCGCACCAAGCGCAGGCGGCTTATGCGAAACCCGGTGATGTCCGCTATGTAAACCGTATCGATCAGGGAACAAATGACGATATCAATGACCGCGACCGCACTTTTGCCGGCAGTCCGTGGCCGAAGTTTACCTCCGGGCTGATCCTGAACGGAACCTGGTCGGGCTTGTCGCTGAATGTGCAGTTTTATGGTGCATTTGGACAAAAAATATATAATGATGTAAGAAGGGATATTGACGGAATGGGCTACTCCAACTACCGCCGCGGCATTAACCCATGGACCCCGGAAAATACGAACACCGACTTCCCAAGACTTGGCGTTTCGTATTCTACCGGCGCAGCGGGCGACCCGGCGAGTGCAGACAGGGGTATTGTTTCAAATGTCCGCGGAAACACAGATCGCTGGCTGGAAAACGGTTCTTACCTGAGATTGAGAAATGTGGAGCTGGCTTACGCTATTCCGCAAAGTGTGACCGAAAAGCTGTCTGTAAGTAATGCGAGAGTATATGTGAGCGCACAGAACCTGCTGACTTTCACTAAATACACCGGACTGGATCCGGATGTGGTAGGGGCTAATTTCAACCTGGAACCGGGCGTCGATCTGGGCGGGTATCCTTCTGCACGCATCATTTCTTTCGGCCTCAACCTGGGTTTCTGACCACCCGATTTTTACTCAAAAGACATCGACATGAAAAAGATATTTTTGCTTGCCTCACTCATTTTGCTGGTCACCACCGCCTGCGACCGGGATTTCGATCAACCTAATCCAAACAATCCCACTATCGCTTCTTTCTGGAAAAGCGAGACGGACGCGATCAAGGGCATCAATGCGGTTTATAGTACTTTCCACCGTTCTGCTACCCTGTATTCGCGCTTTTTGTTCTACCACGGAATGCTCCGTTCAGACGAAGGTTACGGCTCCGGCGGGGATATTACGCTGAACAATATCATGAGTTTCAACCAGACCAACTACAACGAAGGGCTCACTGCCGGAACTTGGCAAAACCTGTTTATCGGTGTATTTCGCGCAAATCAGGTATTGGCTTATGTGCCTGGTATTGAAATGGATGAGGCTTTGAAAAACCGCATTATCGGCGAGGCGAAGTTTCTCCGCGGGCTGTTTTATTTCAATCTGGCTTTGTACTATGGTCGGCCACCGCTCATGCTGGAACCTTCCGAACCTACCGACCGGCCTGCAAATGCGACCAATGCAGAAGCCTGGGCTCAGGTGGAAAAAGACCTGTCGGAAGCCGCACCTGCATTGCCGCTCAGCTACACGGGCGACGATCTGGGCCGTGCGACACGCGGAGCAGCGTTGGGCCTGCTTGGGAAAACATATTTGCAACAAAACAAACACCAGGAAGCTGCCAATACTCTCGCGTGGTTTATTACGGGCGAAGGAAAAGGTTTGTATACATTGACCGCCAACTACCAGGACAATTTCAAAGCTTCCACCGAAAATAACAGTGAATCTGTATTCGAGATACAGTTCCGGTTCAACCCAAATGAGAATACCGACGATGATGTGGACGAAACGCGGATCAACAACACCGGCACTTCGATCGCCCAGTTTTATGCGCCCCGCGGCGTAGGTTTTTCTGACGGTGGTGCGCGCCGGTGGCTGGTTAATGAATTTGAAAAAGAAAATACCGCACTTGGCATCCGCGATCCCAGACTTGCAGCGACGCTGCTATTTGATTCCACTGACGTCCGCGGGCCGCAGTTTACGATGGTTTATGGCCAGACTTTCGCTTCCCGCTATGGTACATCTGGCGGTGAAAGCAGTGCGGTATGGTTTAGAAAACAATTGAATGACAATGAAGCCGGCAGGACCGAGGAAGGTTTCCGCTCGCCCAATAACCACAGGTTGTTACGTTATGCGGATATTCTGCTGATGTACGCGGAAGCGCTGAATGCGATCGGGCAAACGGCCCAGGCATACCCTTATGTGGATATGGTGCGTGTGCGTGCCGGTTTGCGGCCGCTCACGGTTACGCGCCCCGGCCTTTCGCAGGCGGCATTCCTGTCGCAGATCAAGCACGAACGTATTACCGAGCTTACCGGCGAAGGCTGGCGATTTGCAGATTTGCAGCGCTGGGGCGAGCTGGGACCCGAGCTGGCTGTGCGCGATCCGGAGTTTACCAACTTCGTAAAAGGCAGAAATGAGTGGTATCCTATTCCGCAATCAGATATCGACCTTAACCCCAACCTGACGCAGAATCCGGGTTATTGAGCCAAATACCTTAAATTAGTCAGTTGAATCTAAACGCTTTTTATGCGCTATAAAACTTTGTTGAGACCCGCTCTTATCTGGTGTATTTCATTTGTGTTCGTCAGTGCGTCCTGTAAAAAGGAGAAGCAGGCACCGGCTCCCGGTGGTGAACAACAGGCGACCACATTTACAAATCCTTTACTGAATTCCGCGCCCGACCCGTGGGTTGTCCAGAAAGATTCGACCTATTACTACATGCACACGCTCGGTAACAGGATCCAGATCTGGAAAACGGGGAAGATGAGCCGGTTAAAGGATGCAGCGCCGGTAACGGTTTTCAATGCGCCGGCTTCTGGTGGCAATTCGCGGGATATCTGGGCGCCGGAGCTGTTTTTTGTGAATGGTAAATGGTATATCTACTACACCGGTTCCGACGGGAACGACCGCGAGCACAGGATGTGGGTATTGGAAAATGAAAATGCGGATCCCACGCAGGGTACATGGACAGACAAAGGAAAGCTAGCTACGCAACCCGCAGATCTATGGTCGATCGATGCAACTATTTTTCAGCAGGATAGCAGTCTGTTCCTGATCTGGTCGGGGCGGCCTTTTGCGGGAGGCCCGACCGATTTAACCCAAAACTTGTACATTTCACGAATGACTAACCCGTTCACACTCACCGGCCCGACCGTACAGATCTCTGCGCCGCAGTACGATTGGGAGAAGCGCGGATTTCCTGTGAACGAAGGCCCGGAAATCCTGAAAAATGCGGCCGGACAGGTGTTTCTGGCTTTTTCGGGAAGTTATTGTGGGAATGATAGTTACTCGCTGGGGCTATTGAGCCTGAAAACGGGAAGTGATCCGATGGACGCCAAAAGCTGGACAAAGATATCATCGCCGGTATTCACGGGACTTGCGTCGGCGAATGCATACGGAGTTGGGCACAATGGGTTTTTCAAGTCAAAAGATGGAAAAGAAGACTGGGTGATTTACCACGCCAACTCCGCCGCCGGGGAAGGCTGCGACGATTCCAGGAATGTGCGGATGCAGAAATTCACATGGACAGCGGACGGTTTGCCTAGCTTCGGCGAGCCCATTTCTACCGGCCGGGCTATTCCCGTTCCCTCGGGCGAATAGGGATTTGCTTATATTTAGACCCTGAAAAAAGCATTCACGTCAAAAGTTATTTATGAAAAGATTGAGCATTAGTGTGCTGCTGCTGGCATTGGTACATATTGTAGCTGCACAGCAGGCAGTTATCCGCGGCGATTTTGCAGACCCGTCGGTGATCCAGGTGGGAGATACTTATTACGCCGCCGGAACGAGTTCCAACTGGGCACCCGGTTTTCCTGTTTTTAAATCAAAAGACCTGAAAAATTGGGAGCAAACCGGTTCTATTTTCCCTGATCTCACGTCCTGGGCCGACTTTTACTATTGGGCGCCCGAGCTGAATTATGATAATGGTAAAGTTTACGTGTACTACACGGCCCACAAAAAAGGCGGCAATCTCTGCGTAGGTGTAGCCAGCGCCGATTCACCAGAAGGTCCTTTCAAAGACCACGGTCCGCTGGTTTGTCAGGAGGTAGGCTCGATTGACGGGTTTCCGATCCGCGATGAAAATAACAAGCTGCACCTGATCTGGAAGGAAGACGGAAACAGTGTAAATAAGCCCACACCGATCTGGATACAGGAAATAAATGAAGAAAGAACGGCACTGATCGGCGAGAAAAAAGAGCTTTTCAGAAACGACACGCCGTGGGAAGCGAATCTGGTGGAAGGTGTTTCGGTGATTAAAAACAACGGTTACTTCTACTCGATTTATGCGGCGGCAGGCTGCTGCGGGCCGGGCTGTACTTACGCGACCGGCATTGCCCGCTCGAAAAGTTTGATGGGGCCGTGGGAAAAATATTCAGGAAATCCGATCCTGGCTGGCCAGGGTGACTGGATGTGTCCGGGACACGGAACCGCCGTTACTTACAACGGAAAAAACTACTTTATGTACCACGCCTACGATCGTTCTTCCAACAAATACACGGGCCGCCAGGCGCTGGTACGCGGCTTCGAGTTCACGCCTGACAACTGGCTCCGCTTCACCGACGAGTACCTCACGCCAACAAACCTGCCAAAGCAGTATACGGTTACAGATACTTTTGACAAAGGGAAACTGGATTTGCAATGGAACTGGTCTGTATTCAACAAGCCAGATTTCGAGTTGAAAAACGGCAGAATAGGGTTGCAGATCAAAGACGACCGGGAATTGTATATAGCGAGGAAAATTGATGGTCCGAATTATGAAGCTACTGTGGAAACCTTACCTTCGAAAAGTGCGCTGGCTGGGGTGGCATTGATAGGCGACGATAAAAACCTGATCTATGCGGCTGCAAAGCAGGACAGTATCCATATTACGCTCGTAAAAGATGGCGCCAGAAGCAGCCTTGGGAAGTTTCCTGTCAAAGGAAAAGGCAAGCAGCTGTTTCTGAGAATGAATGTTAAAAACAATACAGATATCAGTTTCTCTTACAGCGTTAAGGGTTCTGAGTTCACTGCATTGCAGATTGCAGCGCCGGATATTACTTTTCTGCCACCGTGGGACCGGGCATTGCGCGCCGGGATCCTTGCAAAAGGAGTGCAGGGAGAAGTGGCGGTTGTGGAAAGTTTTAAATTTGAAAGCAAATAAAAAAAGCGCCTGACCAATTACGGCCAGGCGCTTTTTACTAATCTGTGCGTCCGAGTTCTTTCTTCATCTCGTACCATTTATCAATATCGTTCTCAGAAGCGTCCGTATAGGTCGTCTTGACGTGATTTAGGAATGCAAATTTGGTTTCGTCCGAATCCAGGTGCAGTTCGTCTTCAAATCCGTCCGCCTTTATGAAATACTCGTATCCATCGTTTTTCACTTCTTTCGACGTGTAATATCTGCCCGAGCCTTCAAAGTTGCTCACTGAGTTATACAGATCGTATATATCTTCATCGCCATGCGGATTAACGCCCGCAAGCCAGTCTTCGAAATTCGTTATTTTTGCCATTACAAAATCATGTTGATTGTATAGCGAATCTGTAAAAACCATACCAGGGGCAGGGGGGGCTTACCGCAGAACCGTCACTTTCAGGAAAGTCGCCGGAATAGAGGTTTTGGTTTTATCGGTGCTTTGATTGTGGCTTTCAAATAAAACTTCCAGTTCGCGTTGCAGGTCAGCTTCGGTATCATTTTTCTGGGCTGCTTCGAATGCATTCATGGTCGGTCCATAATACTTTCTGAAAGTGTCGAGGAATGTGGCTGCTGGATAGGGGGCTTCAAATGTAAAGGTTTCGCGCGAAAACGATATATTCTCTTCCAATGCGCCCGCTGCTATAAAACGTTCTTTCACATTGTCTTCCACACCCCAGAGCATCGGACTGATAAAACCTTCTGGCGGCGCTGGCGTGTAGGCCGAGCTCACTTTCAGGATCTGCGCCACCAATGTAGGGTCGCCAGGGATCCAGTTGCCCATCACGATCCTGCCACCCGGCCGGGTTACGCGAAACATTTCTCTTGCAACATCAAACGGCTTCGGAGCAAACATCGCTCCAAAAACGCTTACGACCAGATCAAACGTTTCATCGGCAATATCGTGCAGATCGATCGCGTCGCCCTCGCGAAATGTAATGTTCGTCAATCCTTCCGCCTGGACGCGCGCATTGCCCGCAGCCACAAGGTTACTCGCAATATCAACGCCCTGGACATTTGCACCGAGCCTGGCCGCCGGCAGTGCCGTAGTGCCGTCGCCGCAGCCGAGATCGAGCACATTTAAACCTGGCGTGATCCCTAGTTTTGCTACCAAAGCAGCACCACTTTCCCGCATGGTCTCCGCCAACCGCGTGAAATCACCTTTCTCCCATAACATTTTGTTTGCATTCATCTTGCTTTCAGCTTATGTGAAATTTAGTACAAAACGTTAGTAATCAATTTATTTCACCGTACACCTTGCAGTTCTTATTTAAAGGATATTATCTTTGTAACTAAGATATTTAGTAAAGAAGATATTATGGCGCACGAAGAGATCAGACAGCTGAGGAAACTCGGGCAGCAATATGCTTACACCTCGATTCAGATGCATGAGGCTGTGGCGCGCAATGCGGGACTGCCGGGGACTGACCACAAATATTTGGGATTTTTGATGGAAAAAGGGCAGATGACGGCGGGAGAACTTTCGCAACTCACCGGCTTGACCACAGGCGCAGTGACCGGGCTGATCGACAGGCTTGAAAAGAAGGAACTTGTGAAGCGACAGATTGCCCCGGAAGATCGCCGGAAAGTGCATATCGTGCCTAATACCGAAAAGATCATGGAACTCCTCGTGCCGCTCTATGAAGAATTTCGGGCCAGGACTGAAAAACTGATTGCCTCCTTTTCGGACGAGGAGCGGCAGGTAATTGAAAGTTATCTGTCAAAAACGATCGGCTTGATGGAAGAAACGACAACGCGGATTCAAGGTAAAAAAGCGTAGAGCGAAGAGAAATGGCGGACGTGAACTTTTATGTTATTGGTTTTCAAAATATTAACAAAAACCAGATTCAGGCAGTTGGTGGAAAGGGTGCAAATCTGGGCGAATTGTCGCGATTGAGCGGAATGATGGTGCCCGACGGTTTTTGCATTACTACCAGGGCTTATCAGGAGATTTTAGGAAAAAATGAGACTTTACATACGCTACTCGACCAGCTGGCTGGTCTCAAAGCGGAAAACAGAAAAGAAATCAGTGATGCTGCCGCACAGATCAGAGAGGTAATTGAATCAATTCCTGTTCCGGAAAGCATTGAAAATGAGATAGTAAGTCGCATTGAAAAGCTTGGCGCGACAGGTTCATACGCCGTGCGGTCCAGTGCCACGGCTGAGGATCTCCCAACAGCATCGTTCGCCGGCCAGCAGGATACCTATCTGAATATCAGCGGTAAAACGGCAATTTTGGAACATATCAGCAAATGCTGGGCGTCACTCTTCACTGACCGGGCAGTGGTGTACCGGTTGCAAAATGGATTTGATCACAGGAAAGTGTTTTTATCTGTGATCATCCAAAAAATGATCTTGCCAGATGAGGCGGGAATCATGTTCACAGCCGATCCGGTGAATGGAAACAGAAAGGTTGTCAGTATTGATGCCAGCTTTGGGCTGGGGGAGGCGCTGGTTTCAGGAATTGTGAATGCAGATAATTTCAAGATCAGGGCGGGACAGCTATTTGAGACAAATATTTCTATAAAAAAGTGTGGCATTTTTGCTTTGCCGGAAGGAGGTACTGAGGAGCGGGAACTGCCCGAGGAAGAGCAAAGTGCGCCGTCGCTTTCTGACGCGCAGGTTTTGGAACTGGCCAATCTGGGGCAGAAGATTGAGGCACATTTTGGCCAGCCGCAGGATATTGAATGGTGTTTGGCTAAGAATGCATTTTACATACTGCAAAGCCGCCCGGCCACTACTTTGTTTCCCGTACCCCAGGCCAACGATCCTGAGAATCGGGTATACGTGTCTGTCGGCCACCAGCAAATGATGACCGACGCGATGAAGCCGCTGGGTTTGTCATTTTTTATGTTGACAACGCGCGCGCCGATGCGCCATGCCGGCGGAAGGTTGTTTGTTGATATTACCAATATGCTGGCTACGAGTGCGGGGCGAAGTGGCGTAATCAATAACCTTGGTAAATCCGATCCGCTGATCAAAGAAGCACTTTTAAGTCTCATTGCCCGAGGTGATTTTCTGGCACCATTGTCCGACGAATCTGAGGTGCCAGCCGCGCATTTTGCAAAGCAGATCGTGCCGCAGGATGTTCCTGCTAACCTTGTAACCGACCTGATCACAGAAAACCGGGCGTCGGTAGATAAGCTGAAACGCGATATTCAGTCCAAATCGGGAGCAGACCTTTTTGACTTCTTATTGGAAGATCTTATTGAACTGAAGCAACAGTTGTTCGGCCAGAAGAACATTGAGGCGATTACAATTGGTATGAATGCAGTTTCCTGGGTCAATGAAAAAATGATGGACTGGCTGGGCGAAAAGAATGTGGCCGATACGCTTTCACAGTCGGTACCGAACAATATCACCTCCGAAATGGGAATGGAGCTGCTGGATGTCGCTGATGTAGCGCGCCAATACCCCGAAGTGCTTACTTTTTTTCAGCAGGCAAAAATTGAAAATCTGACCGAAGAGCTGGCACGGCTGGAAGGCGGAAATGAGACGCTGGCAGCAATTGAGGTCTACCTCGAAAAATATGGAATGCGTTGCGCGGGGGAAATTGATATTACAAAGTCCCGCTGGTCGGAGCAACCTGATATCCTGATTCCGCTGATCCTGAATAATATTAAAAACACTGAACCAGGTGCCAGCAAACGAAAATTTGAGCAGGGGCGGCAGCAAGCATTGGGTAAAGAGCAGGAATTGCTGTCGCGGCTGGAACTATTGCCGGGTGGCGAGCAAAAAGCAGCGGAAACGAAGCGGATGATCGGCCTGGTCCGGGATTTTGCCGGTTACCGTGAATATCCCAAATATGGGCTGGTGAATCGCTATTTTGTTTACAAAAAGGCAATTTTAAAGGAGGCAGAAAAACTCCGGTCAGCTGCTTTGATCCGGGATATAGAAGATATTTACTACCTCAATTTTGAGGAATTGCGCGAGGTTGTGGTCAAAAGAGCAATAGATTTAGAACTGATAAATCGTCGCAAAGAGGATTTTAAAACGTATGAAAAGCTGAGCCCGCCGCGGGTTATTACTTCTGACGGTGAGATCATTACCGGGACTTATCGTCGAGAAAACCTTCCTCCCGGGGCGATCGCCGGGCTGGCGGTTTCTTCCGGGACCATTGAAGGCCGCGCACGTGTGATTTTGCAAATGCAAGACGCACAAATCGAGGACGGGGATATATTAGTGACCGCATTTACCGATCCCAGCTGGACTCCCTTATTTGTTTCCGTAAAAGGGCTGGTGACCGAAGTGGGCGGGCTGATGACCCACGGCGCGGTGATCGCCAGGGAGTACGGTTTGCCCGCCATAGTTGGGGTAGAGAATGCTACTAAATTGATCAAAGACGGCCAGCGCATCCGCGTGAACGGGACAGACGGATATGTGGAGATACTGGTAGCCAAGCGCGGGTCCGATGCCGTCCCGTAAATAGTCACTTGCGGACAGTAAGTTTCGATCAGGATCCGGAGGTTGTCCAGATTTGATTGTTCATCGTCGATCAGTATTGCCTTCATCAAACCATTGATCAAAAGTAAGCGTAATATGTGCGCCTTTCGGGACAGTGTTTTTGATAGTAAGGTTAATCTGCCGCCCGGGATGGATTTGGTTCAATAGGCTGATCCGGTCTCGGGTCAGCTTTAAGCCGAGTCCCGAAACGGACGTTTCTTCGCTGATACCTTCGCCATTATCTTTCAGAATTATGACCATGTCGTGGCCCGATTTGTTAATCAGCAGCTCAATATGTCCAGCCTCTCCCTTCCCTGCAACTCCATGCTTTACCGCATTTTCAACGAGCGGCTGCAAGAGCAGTGCTGGGATATTGGTTTCATATTCCTTCACCCCAGGCTCCACTTTTATGTTATAACTAAATCCGAAACGCAGCTTTTCCAGTTTAAATAAGTATCTAACGTCTGGATCTCATCGTGGAGCGCGATTTCATTTTTCTGGCTGTGTACGAGTGAATCCCTGGTTAACCGGGCGAAGTCGGACAGGTAAGCAAACTTCAATCCACTTGCCGCAATTACTGTTGCAATTCAATTTAGCGTAAATCTTCAAAGGATTTATGTAAGACTTACTTGGAATATGTTATTTCGCCCGGAACGCGCTTTGCATAAACAACTAACGCCTGAAATGCTGCATCTGCCTTTGTCGTTCCTTTTTTCTCAAATACGATTGGTTGTAATGCGGTGGTATTGTATCCACGCGCGAAGGATTGTAGCATTATTTGGCCTTGCTGATCTAAACCCCATTCGCCTCTATAATGGACAAAACTGCCAGTTCCGTTTGGCTCAACGAAGACTACCGGCCGGAGCATCGTACCCGCCCCTATTGATCTTGGATCGATTGATATCTGCATCATTTCTTTATTGCCATTTACAATCCAGCCATTTGTTACAAAGTATCTGGATACATGCTTATAAGCGCTGTCTGCAGAAAGTGGAGATGTTACAGTCACGCGTTTACTTCCTTTCGGTATGGACGCAAAATCCGTCTCGCTAATAGCGTACATTTTAACGCACCCCACTGTAATGATGGCGACAAAAAATAATAAGGTAAAGTTCTTCATACAGCGTTTGGATAGAGGATATTAGATATTTTCAGTTATATGAGTCTACTAACCCATCGGCGTTATTGTCATAAAAGCACGAAGGCGTGTAGTCGTCCCAGCACCATTGCCAGTTAACCCCATTACCATAGTCTGAAGGGTTGGCACTGTTCGGAAGTCCTCTTTTATATTTTAGCATATCGAGCGACATGCCAATCCATACTTGATTATCCACGAGCCTCTCGCAATCTTCCCGTGTCCATTCTGGATGTTTCTTGTTGATTTTTCCGGCCTTTGTTTTATAGAAAGACTTCAACTCCTCTTTTCTAAGCTCCTCCTCTTTTTTCATATCTTCAACAACTTCCGCTAATTGTTGGTCTGTCATTGGCGGCAAATCTAACTGCCCATTTTTAATTTTTCCTGTCGCCAGAGGTTTAGAAGCTTCTTTAGAGAAATTATTAATCATAATAGCAACAAGTATAGACCCCACAATAAACCATAGTGTCCCATTTTTATACCACGCGCCGGTGTTTTTTGGCTTTGACGGCTTGTATAATTCGTTCATTGATTGATATAGTATTGATAGAGGATAATGCCAAGGTAAACTAACTCTGCGAGTCTATAAGTTCGGTAGTAAGAATATTGATTAACCGGCTAATTTCAGGCAATTGATACGGCCGAAATGTGAATACTGCGCGCGGTGCTGTGAACCTGGTTGTATTGATATTGAATTTGATATTAACAAAAAGCTATTCGTTCCGCAAACTTTTTACCGGGTTCAGCAGGGCTGCTTTTATGGCCTGGAAGGTAACCGTGACCAGGGTAATCGCCAGCGCACCGAGCATGGCCGCAGCGAAGATCCACCACGAAAGCGTCGTCTGATAGGTGTAGTGCTGCAACCAGTCGTGCATGAAATAGTAAGCAATCGGGATCGCCAATATGCTCGCAATCACAACCAATATCACAAAATCCTTCGAAAGCATTTGCCACAAATTCGCCACCGAGGCGCCGAGCACTTTGCGGATTCCGATCTCTTTTTGACGTTGTTCAGCAAAAAACGAAGCCAGGCCGAAGAGTCCGAGGGAGCTGATGAATATTGCCAATCCGGCAAATACGCTGGAAAGTTGCCCGATCTGTTCCTCGGCTTTGAACTTTTGATCGTACTCGTCACTGGCAAACTTATACTCAAAAGGACTGCCAGGATTGTATTTCTTAAAAACGGGTTCAAGCTTCGCCAGCGCCTGCCGGGCGGTGAAGCTTGGGTTGAGCCGGATGTGAATAAAAGCGGCCCACTCTTCTTTTAGCATATAAATAGTCGGTTGAATCGGCATGAAGGGTGAGCCGGTCACCACGTCACGGATTAACCCGAGCACCGTATATTGTTCACTGTTCCAACTGATATTTGTCCCTACCGGCGATTTCAATCCCATAAATTTCACAGCACTTTCATTGAGGACGATACCCAGTTTGTCGCCGGAGAACTGGCGGGAAAAATCGCGGCCCTGCCTGAACTGCCAGCCAACCGTTTGTCCATATTCGTGCGTGACACCCACCGTCCCGAAATCGCCGAGCTGGTCAGGATCTTTGCCCGGCCAGCTGAAACTGGCGTCGCTACTCCAGACCTCCGCCGTCGGGCTGGAAGATTCGGCCATATTCACAGCCGCGCCCGTTTGCAGCAGGTCGCTGCGAAGTGCCTGATCGTGGCTGCGCAGGTCGGCCGTGGTCATAGGGACCGAAAGTAGCCCCGACCTGTCGAATCCTACCGGCCGGTCGCGCGCGTGCTGGATCTGGCGCAGGACAATGAGCGTGCCAATCACGAGCGTGATGGAAACCGTAAATTGAACCACAACCAATACCTGACGCGGCAATGCCGAAAATCGGCCGGCAATAAAAGTGCCTCTCAGTACTTTTACCGGCTTAAAGCGAGATAGATACAATGCGGGGTAACTGCCTGCCAGCAAGCCCGTTATCAGCGTAAATCCTAATGCGAATATCCAGCTTTGCAAATTACCCCAGGGAAATGCGATTTGTTTGTCCGAGATCTGATTGAACCACGGTAAAAACAGCTGCACCAGTATTAATGCTACCACAAAAGCAAGGGTTGCCATCAATATGGATTCGCTGAAAAACTGGGCGACTAGTTGGGTGCGTACCGAACCGACCGCCTTGCGGATACCCACTTCTTTCGCGCGTTTCTGCGACCGGGCAGTGGAAAGGTTCATGAAATTAATGCAGGCGAGGAGCAGTACAAATCCTCCGATAATGCCAAAAAGCCAAACAAACTGGATCCGCCCGCGCACCAGCACACCGTTTTCCCACTCCGAATACAAGTGCCAGCGGCTCATCGGGTGCAAAAATGCCTTGGGGCTAAATCTCGCTTCCTCTTTCGCATGCCGCGCTTTGATACCTTCAATTTTGGACGTTACCTGCTCAAAAGTTGTTCTTGGGGCGATCTGGACGAAAAGCAGGAATGAATTGTTTCCCCAGTTGGTTTCCGACCGTTTTACCCAGGGTTCTTCTTCCACAAAAAATTTCCAGGGCAGGAGAAAAGTAACGTCGCGAAATTCAGTCGTATGTGGCAGGTCTTCAAAAATACCTGTGACCTTAAAATGATTTTTGTTATCGACTTTGACGGTCTTATTCAGCGCGTTATCACTGCCAAAAAGGGCTTTTGCGACGGATTTCGAGAGTAATATGGAAGTAGGATTGTTCAGACTCGTTGCCGAACCTTCGAGCATGCTGACCGACATCATCAACGGAAAATCGGCTTCCACACAATTACCTTTTTTGATCAGTTTATTATTACCGGCTGAAAGAATGCGGTTTTCCGTCCACGATGACAGGGAAATGCGGCTGAAATCACCGGCATATTCACTTTGCAGCGCCGCGCGCATCGGCAGCGGCGTCGCGGGCGTGGTGCTCGTAGTTCCGTTGTAGCTTTGGTGCTGCATCACCCGCGCAATGAGATCATAATTTTGGTGGTATTTATTGAATGACAATTCGTCCCACATCCACAAGCCGATCAGGATCGCGGTGGTCATGCCGATGGACAGACCGACGATATTGATCGCTGAAAAAGCAACGTTTTTGGCAAGGTTCCGCCAGGCGATTTTGAGGTAGTTCTGTAACATATCGGCACGGTTGGGTTTAGGGTATGGGTTTGGTTTTGATTTCATTAACACAGGATGCAAAAGGCTGAGCGTGTCGCAGATATATCTCCATTTCGCCTGTCGTAATCCTTCCGACTTTACCCGTTTTTGAAACAGCTCGTGCAGGTCGCCTTCGAGTTCGTCGAGCAGATGGGCGGCACAGAACCAGCGTAGGAGCAGGGTGGCCCAGCGGGGCGGTTGAGGTTGTTTCATGACCAGGCTATTTTCGGAATATTGTTCCACATCTGATTACGCAGCTGCCTGGTTTCTTCCAGCGCACGTCGCCCGGTGGCGGTCACATTATATAAGCGCTTACGGCGGCCGCCACGCTCGGAAGTAACCCCGCCCATTTCAGATTTGACAAGGCTTTTTTCTTCCAGCCGGTGCAATGCAGTATGTACTGCGCCCAGGTTGACCGGGCGGCCGAGCTGCTGCTCGATTTCATCTACCACAGCCGCTCCGTACGCGTCCCCGGTACGTATTGCGACGGCAAGTAAAACCACTTCTTCAAACTCTCCCAGGTAAGTACCTTTCATGTCTGCGGTATTAGTTATGTAAATGTCTGACAAATACCTTACCTAAGCAGAAAATGGCCTCTGGTGTGTTTTGAAGCGTTTTTTGATTTCCTGGAATGTCCGAATGCGGACAGAATTACGTCCGGCTGCGAACAGTATTTAAGCTTTCAGGCAAATACAATATCAAACCTGCGGAATCTCTTCGTTGATCTTTGGAGAAATCGTAACGGGCTGTTTCGCTTTCTTCTTTTTGAGATAGCGCACGTGCATGATACCGATCAGCAATGCCAAAATACCTTGTCCGAACACCGTCGCCTGCACGCCGATATGCTGAGATAAATAGCTCACGATCAAGCTTCCTATCGGCACGCCGCCCGAATAGGCCATTACGAAAATACTGATCACCCGGCCACGCATCGCAGGGGTGACCATCGTCTGGATCATCGTATTGCTGATCGTGGTTTGCGACATCATCCCAAATGCACCGACGGCAATGAATGCGAGGGCAAGCGGGTACAAAGTGGTATACGAAAACAGGATCAGACCGGTACCGAAAACGAATGTATTAATAGCGAGAATGCGGCTCAGGTTGGTTCCCGGTTTTAATGTGGCGAGGAAAATTGCGCCGGTCAATGCACCGAAACCGATGGCGCTGTCGAGCAGTCCGAATGTAGAAGCGGTGCCCCGGAAAACGTCTTTTGCGTAGATGGGCATCAGGCTGGTGAAAGGCAGTAACAGTAAGCTGACCAGCGCGAGCATGATGATAATGTATCGGATGTCGGGCGTCTGCCGGATGTAGGTCAGTCCTTCTTTGAGCTCGCCCAGTATGTTTTTAGTGTGTTTAATGGGTTGAAATTTCGGTAACCGGATCAAAAGCAGGGAGCTGATCACGGCTACAAAACTGATTGTATTCGCTGCGAAACAAACCACTTCGCCAAATCTCTCAATAGCAATACCCGCAATCGCAGGGCCGAGCAGCTTGGAGAGATTGACCATAGACGAATTGAGAGCCAGTGCATTAGGTAAATTTTTCTTGTCATCTACCAGTTCATAAACAAGAGACTGGCGCGCCGGCACGTCGAATGCATTGATGAGCCCGAGGACGACGCTGAGCGAGATGATCTCCCACACCGCAAAATTGTCGAAGAAAACCACCAGCGTCAGGGCTAGCGCCTGGACCATGGACAAAATCTGGGTGACGACTAAAACCCGGTACCGGTTATAGCGATCGGAGACGACACCGCCGAAAGGGGTAAGTACGGCAGACGGAAAAAGTGTAGCGAAAATGCTGACACCGAGCATGAACTTGGAGTGCGTCAGCGAGTAAATTACCCAGCTAACCGCCGTTTTCTGCATCCAGGTACCCAAAAGTGAAATCGTCTGCCCCGCGAAAAATAACCTGTAATTCCTGCTTTTGAATGCACTTAATGCTACTACTTCCATGAATTTTGTTGATGTGTACCCGCAATATCGGCGCCAAAGCGATCGCAGGATTTTCTGAACAAAATCTGTTCCTTGGGGCAGTTGAGGGAGGAGGGAGGAAGGAGGAAGGAGGAAGGAGGAAGGAGGAAGGAGTGGCCGGGCAACTGGATTGTTGGCCGGTCCCTTCAACGCGAACCGGCACATGGTTTGGAAGCCGTGGTTTCTCTGATAAAAATCAGGGCGTCGAAATCAGAGCCCGGCACGATGGGCAGCACTCGCGGTTCTTTCCAGTTTGAATAAATATTAGTAATATCTTTCGCTGACTTCAACGCAGCCGGCGCGTCGATGAAATCGACAAAAAACGCGTCAGGTTTCGCTTTGCTGAATACAGCTGAAAGTGAGTTTTCCGGCCCCTTAAAATCGTGACTTTCAAACTGTCCCCCGTTCAGCACGTGCACGCTTCCGGCGTACGTATCCATGCCCAGTGCGTAATATTGTCTGCCGTAATGCGCTTTGAGGTGAAACCCCATTGCCTTGTATTGCGCCATCGTGGTGTCTTTGGCGAGATGCAGATTATGCGACCAAAGAATACTTTTATGCTGATCTGTTTTCTGTAATGCGATAAATTTCTCTGCCATCGATTCGTCCCTTCCCAGCGGATCTCCCCAAAATGCTTCGTCGTCAAACCCGATCATTTTCACTCTCTTTCCTGCCGGCCTGGACGCATTGAACTGCCTGAGCCACTCGCAGAGTTTTAGTATTTCGTCCGCATTATACAGTCCTATCGAACTGAGCGTAATTTTCGGATTTCCTTCACCCGACTGAATATACTTGTTGAGCGGCTCGATGAAATTGGCAGGAGATTCGAATCCGATTGTGCGGAAATTTTCCCTGGTGACCAGATATTGAATGATCTTGCGTTTTTGAAAAAAGAACTCTTGCGTACCGTGAGAAGCTTCCCCCAGCCCCACGATCGTTTTTCCTTTCAGTTTTTCAGATAGAAATGAAAGTTCATTTTGCGTTGTATCCGTGGAAATAGGATGTGCATTTTTATCGATCCAATCCAAACTATTATCCTGCGCATCAGCACGGAAAGTGTGAATTGTCGATAGAAATAGGAAAAATGTCAGAATGCTGCTGGATAACTTCATGCGATTTAATTTATATATAACTTTATTTTATATATAAACCGAATGGAGTAGCTATCTACTTAGTTCTATGGTTTACTGGTCGCGATTTGTGGGGATACAGGATAAGCAGCGCCGAGGCTTACTTACAAAATGAGGAATGATTTATTTATAAACTTCCTACCTTTATGTTTACATTTTCACTCACCATCGCTAATCTGCAAATGAAAGAAGACTCACTGGCCAGCAAAGTATACGTTGAGCTTAGAAGGAAAATCTTGTCCAATCAGTTGGTTTCCGGGATCAGGCTAAAGGAAGATGTATGGGCTAAGAGGATGGAAGTCAACAGGATGGCGGTACGGGAAGCGCTGACGCGATTACTGGGCGAGAACCTGATCGTTTTTGGTGAAAAGGGCGGGTATTTCGTCAAATCGCTTACGGCGGCTGATATCAAGGAGATCAGGGAATTACGGGAAGTGCTCGAATTAGGAGCATTAAGGCTGACTTTCCAGAAGACCGATGAAAAGCTGATTAAAAAACTGGAAGAAATATGTGACGATTTTACTTCCATGGTTGCCGGCGGCTATTTCGGGGGCGCCTGCGAGGCAGATGTGAAATTTCACGAAACATTGATAGACAGCGCGCGGAACAAAAAGCTGATGGACTTGTACCAGTTCAGTAATATCCCGCTGTTTCACCACAAGCTCGGTCAAGCTCAAACCCACATGAATGACTATGAACAGACTGACTTTGAGCACCGTCAGATCGTGCGCGCATTGAAAGAACACGATTTAAAACTGGCGGAAGAAACGCTTATAAAACACCTGATCCGAGGCGAAGTATCGGTTCTCGACCTCGAATAACAATTCCTTCTTACTTTCTCTCAAAGGCTATTCTGCCAAATTCCTCTTTTACCATATAAAATTTCCCCCTTTCAAAGTCAGGTGACAGATCATATCTGATTTTTTCGGGAAAATATTTGCCTCTCTATTTTTTGTTTACAAAATGAGCATATATTTGTAAACAATATTCTTCTTTTTCATCCGCACACGGGAAACCTGATATAAGCGCAGTTCCGGTCATTTCACCAGCAAATGTCCGCGCTGGAAGTAGTGGCCTGACAGTTCTTGATTGTACCGCATACCTAATCCCAAACGCTTTCCAAAACCCAGAAAAACTATGAAACAAGAGAAATTTTACCATTTTAAGGCAACCTTTTTGCTATTGCTCGCACTTTGTCTTGGCACGTCGGAACGACTTGCGGCGCAGGCAACCAGGCAGATCAAAGGTGTGGTGCTGGACAGTTTAAGTCAGACCCCTTTGCCCGGGGTAAGTGTGGTGTTGAAGGGTACTACAAGTGTGGGAACGACTACGGATGCGGAAGGAACTTATGAGCTGGCGGTGCCTGGTGACTCGGAAACGCTGGTTTTTAGTTTTGTTGGATACCAGAGCCAGGAGATTTTGACAGGAAATCAAACTGTTATCAATATCAGTTTGCGGACGGACACGCAATCGCTGAACGAAATCGTGGTAACGGGTTACTCGTCACAGAGAAAGCAGGATATTACCGGCTCGGTTTCGGTGGTGGATATGAAGGCGCTGAAATCGGTTCCGGCGGGCTCGGCGGTACAGGCATTGCAGGGCCAGGCGGCGGGTGTGAACGTGATCAGCTCGGGGGTACCGGGTGCGAGCAGTAATATTTTCGTGAGGGGCGTTACTTCTTTCGGAAATACGCAACCGCTCGTCATTGTAGACGGTATCCAGGCGGACCTGAATAATATCAGTGCAGGTGAAATCGAATCCGTGCAGGTTTTGAAGGATGCCGGAGCGGCGGCAATATACGGGGTGCGCGGTGCGAACGGAGTGATCGTGGTTACGACCAAAAAAGGCAAATCCGGGCAACCAAGCGTTACTTACGACGGCTATTTCGGTATTCAGCGCCCGCTGGGAGGAAATCCTTTCGACCTTTTGAACTCGCAGGATTTCATGAAAGTGATGAATATCGCGACACCGAATAATGGATTGTTTAAAAACGGAATGCCTGATTACCTCTATGCCGGACCGGGCGTTTCAGGGATCGGGATGGAGGGTGACCCAGCCGTTGATCCGGGTAAATACAGCTTCGATCCGATCAATACGGCAAATAATTATCTGATCCAGAAAGTAAATAAAACGGGCACCGACTGGTTTCACGAACTTTTCAAACCCGCATTAATGACCAATCACAACCTGGCAGTGAGCGGGGGAAATGAAAAGGCGAGCTATCTGTTTTCGCTCGGCTACATTCATCAGAAAGGCACATTGATCGAGACTTACCTGAAACGATATTCGGCCAGGATCAATACCGAATACCGCGTCAACAAGCGGATCAGGGTGGGGGAGAATATGAATATTTTCTACGTTGATAACCCGGGTTTTGGCAATCAATCCGAGTTTGGGACGCTCTCGGCTGTTTACAAAATGATGCCTATTGTGCCGGTTTATGATATAAAGGGAAACTTCGGCGGAACGTTTGCCGGGCCCGCTTTGGGAAGTAACCAGAATCCGGTCGCGCAGCAAAAACGCACGCTCAATAACCGAAACACTTCGTGGAATATCGTGGGTAATGCTTATGCGGAAGTGGATATCCTCAAAAATCTGACGGCCCGGTCGAGTTTCGGGGTGAATATCAATAATCCTTACAGCCAGAATTTTAATTATACCCAATACGACAATAAACAGGGAAACAGCAGCCCAAACAGCTATTCGGAGAGCGCGAGCTACAATAATACGATCACCTGGACCAATACGCTGACTTATAACAACCAGTTTGGCAAGCACAATTTACAGGTATTGCTCGGCTCTGAGTCGATCAAAAGTATGGGCCGGAGCGTGGGCGGTTCCTCGCAGAAATTTTTCTCAACGGAATTCGATTACCTGATCCTGGGTAACGGTACAGCCGGTGTGACCAATTTTAGTAATGCGTATGTAAACAGTCTGTATTCAATTTTCGCGCGGATGGATTATTCTTTCCAGGACAAATACCTGATCGGGGCAACTGTGCGCAGGGACGGATCTTCCCGGTTTGGATCAGAAAGCCGGTTTGGGGTATTCCCTTCTTTTTCACTGGGCTGGCGCTTGTCGGGCGAGGAGTTTATGAAATCGCTGAACTGGCTGAACGATCTGAAATTCAGGGCGAGCTATGGGATATTGGGGTCACAAAATAATGTTACTCCCGAAAATGCCTACACCCTTTTTGGCGGCGGATACGGGAATGCGTATTATGATATTACCGGTTCGAGCAACAGCGTCAAGCAAGGTTTTATCCAAACCAGAATAGGAAACCCGAACGCAGGCTGGGAAGAAAATATCGTCTCTAACATCGGAATCGATGCAACGGTGCTGAATAATAGTCTTGATTTCTCTTTTGAATACTATAAAAAATCCATTAACGGACTGCTCTTCACCCAGCCACTCCCGGCAACTGTCGGAGGTGCCGCTGCGCCGGTTGTGAACATCGGGGATATTCAGAATAAAGGTTTTGACATCGCGCTCACTTACCGCGGCCGGGTTGGCAATAACCTGCAATACTCGATCGGGACCAATGTTACCGCTTACAAAAACCTGGTGATGGATATTCCAAGTCCGGGCTATTTTGAGGGTGTAAGCCAGCAGGGAATGGGGACGCTGGTGCGGAATAAGCAGGGCGAAGCGGTGAGCTCGTTCTTTGGCTACGATGTGATCAGTTTGTTCAATTCCGATCAGGAAGTGGCGGAAGCGCCGGCACAAACGGGCGCAGCCACGGGGCGGTTCCGGTACCGGGATGTAAACGGCGACGGGGCGATCACGCCGGATGACCGCACGATGCTGGGCAGCCCAAACCCCGATTTTACCTACGGACTTAATCTTGGATTGAATTACAAAGGCTTTGATTTTTCCGCCATATTCTACGGTTCGCAGGGTAATGAGATCGTGAATACCATTCGCTCCTACACCCATTTTTACGCAGGTTATGTAGGTAATAAAAGTAATGTGCTGCTGAATGCGTGGACGCCAGAAAATACGAATACGACGGTGCCGAAAATTGAAACGGGCGCGACATTAAGTACCTCCGGCGCTATGAATTCGTATTTCGTGGAAGACGGTTCTTACCTGAGGCTGAGGTCATTAATACTCGGCTATACGATTAATCCGGGCGTTTTACAGAAAATAAAGGTATCAAAACTGCGACTGTACGTGCAGGCTGCGAATCTTTTCACGATCACTAAATACACTGGGCTCGATCCTGAGCTGGGCGGGAGCAGTTCAAGCTTCGGCGTGGACTACGGGAATTACCCGAACAACCAGCAGAATTTCCTTTTTGGACTTAATCTTTCCTTTTGATAATCAAAGCATTAACTCAAAATACGATGAAAAGATATTTTAAACCATTCCAAAAGGTCTGCCTACTTTCATTCCTTTTCCTGCTCGCGTGCAGTGACAAGTATCTAGAACTGAAACCGATAGGAGCGGTCGACGAGTCTATTCTGGCTACCAAATCGGGTGTCGACGGTGTATTGATCGGAGCCTATTCGCTGCTCGACGGCGCAGGCGCTGTGGGCGGGGGAATATGGGGAAGTCTGACGGTGCTCGCCAGCGTCGCTTCCGACGATGCGCACACGGGTACCGAGCCAAATGGTCTGCTCGCTTCCTACGAAGGTTACAGCCACGATCCCACTACTTCGTCGACTGACGAGAAGTGGCGGTTTCTGTACGCGGCGGTGCAGCGTTCCAACGATGTGTTACGTTTACTGCCAAGGGTTAGTGAAATTTCGGAGGCGGATGCATTGCAGATCAAAGCGGAGGCGCTGTTTTTGCGCGGTGTTTATCACCTGGAACTGGCAAAACTGTGGCGGAACGTTCCGTTCGTAGACGAGACGGTTACTTATAAGGACGGCAATTACAATGTGTCCAATACCGAGCCGGTCTGGCCGAAAATCGAAGCTGATCTGCAATTTGCAGCGACCAATCTCACGCCTACCAAATCTGACGTGGGCCGCGCCAATAGCTGGGCTGCGAAGGCGTTTCTGGCCAAGGTTTATATGTTTCAAAATAAATTCACCGAAGCTAAAACGTTACTGGACGAGATCATTTTAAGCGGAGTTACCGTAAATGGTAAGAAATATGGATTGGCTGAGGCATATTTCGATAATTTTCTGACTGCCAAGAAGCACGGTGCGGAGGTAGTATTTGCTGTTCAAATGTCAGTGTATGATGGTTCAAACGGAGCAAACGGAAACGGCGCCGATCTGTATAACGGACCTTTCGGTGGCCCGCCTTCCTGCTGCTACGGCTGGTTGCAGCCTTCTTTTGATCTTGTAAATGCATACCAGACAGACCCTGCAACGGGCTTGCCGCTCTTTGATACTTACAATCAAAATCCTGTCAAAAGCGACCAGGGAATGGAATCTTCCGAACCTTTCACGCCGCATACCGGTACGCTGGACTCGCGCCTGGACTGGAATGTCGGCAGAAGAGGTATTCCCTACCTGGACTGGGGCCTGCATCCCGGAAAAGCGTGGATCCGCCAGCAATCGACCGGCGGGCCTTACAGTGTGATCAAAAATATCACTACGCAGGAAAGGGTGTCGATGGACCGGGAAAATGCGGCTATGAACAATCCTTATAATATGATCCGTTTCGCCGATGTTCTGCTTTGGGCGGCTGAGGTGGAGGTGGAAGTGGGAAGTCTGGCAAAAGCCGAAGAATATGTAAACAGGGTGCGTGCGCGCGCTGCAAATCCTGCCGGGTGGGTGAAGAAATATGTGGATGATAAAAATCCGCTGAAAGGATTTACCGATGTACCTGCCGCCAATTATAAGGTAGGTCTATACAAAGGACATTTTACCCAGCAGGGAAAAGAATATGCACGCAAGGCAGTTCGCTTTGAAAGAAGGCTTGAACTGGCACTGGAACACCAGCGCTTTTTCGATCTGCAACGGTACGACAACGGGACAGGCTCTATGGCTACCACCCTTAATACGTACCTGAACTTTGAAACCAATGTTCCTAAGTACGACAATAAGGCATATATGCCGAATACCAACTTCACAAAGGGCAAAAACGAAATTTACCCGATTCCCCAGGCGCAGATCGATCTGAGTATGAAAGATGGTACTGCGACCTTAAAACAGAATCCGGGCTATTGAACTACTATTTTTAAACCCATTACTTTTTTATTCATTTCAATTAAATAGTATGAAAAATCCTAACAAACAAGAAACGACAGTAACCAATCCTTTCAACCGCCGCTCCTTTTTACAGTCGATCGGGCTGGGTTCTGCTGCACTGGGTTTGGTGGCCGGCTGTTCTTCAGACCAGAAAGCGGAAGAAGCAGGCAAGGGAAATCCGGATATTCAGGGATTTGAAAAAACGGAAGCAGCAGCGAAATCGACCAAAAAGTGGGTAGCTGTTTCTGATAAAAAGGTACGCGTGGGCATTGTAGGTTATGGACTTTGCAAATTCGGGGCTGCATTTGAATTTCAAAACCATCCTAACGTAGAGATCGTCGCAGTAAGTGACCTTTTCCCCGACCGTTGCGCTGAGCTGGCCAAAGCGTGCAAGGTCTCCAAAACGTATCCGTCACTGGAAGAACTCGTAAAGGATGATAGCATTGAGGCGGTATTTATCGCAACCGACGCACCGAGCCACGCCAAGCACGCGATTGAAGCATTAAATCACGGAAAACACGTCGCAGTGGCAGTACCGGCCGTTTTCGGTTCGCTGGAAGATGCGGACAGGCTGTATGAAGCGGTGAAAAAGAGTGGTAAGAAATACATGATGTTTGAAACTTCTTGCTTCCACGAGGACCTGTACGCGATGAAACAGATCTACGATAAAGGCGGATTTGGCAAGCTGGTTTACTCGGAAGGCGAATATTACCATTACATGGACGAGCCGCTGGCGTCGTACAAAAATTGGCGCGTGGGTCTTCCTCCGCAATACTATCCTACGCATTCCAATGCGTATTACGTAGGCGTGACGGGCGGCAGTTTTACCGAAGTTTCATGCCTCGGTATCCCGAGCATTGTGAAGCAGCTTCAACCTGCCAACAACCGTTACAAAAACCCATTTGGGACTGAAATTGCGCTTTTCCGCACGAACGAAGGCGGTATGTCGCGCATGGCGGTAAGCTGGGATTCACCGGGTGACCACGGTGAAAAAGGCAGGATCCGCGGACAGAAGGGCTCTTATTATGGTAAATACGAAGGCCACGAAAAGCAGCTGCCGGATATCGAAAGACCGCCGCTTCCCGCTGGTGTGGACGAAGGCGGCCACGGCGGATCGCACGGCCGGCTGACGGACGAGTTCATTTCGGCAGTTCTTCAGGACCGTCACCCGCTGGTGAATATCGCGGTGGCGCTCAACCTGACCGTGCCGGGTATTGTTGCGCATAATTCGGCGATGAGGGACGGTGAGACTTTGAAAATCCCTCAGTATAAAATCTAAAACCTGCGGAGAATACCAGCCACACTTGTTCGATAAATATTATTTTAAATGATCAGATTATGAATTTAACATGGCCGAAGTCTTCGGAATTACTCAAAAATAACGAACAATGGATTCCCGGCGGCGTGGTATCCCTAAACCGAAAATCGGATCCTAATATCTGCTTCTCGAAAGGTTCTGGGAGTCACGTGTGGGATTTGGAAGGGAATAAATATATCGATTACCAGGCTGGATTCGCGGCTTCTTTTCTCGGCCATAACGACCCGGATGTAAACCAGGCGGTGCTCGAAACATTGCAAAGCGACAGCGTATTAATGGGCGCGGGGCCGACGGACCTGGAAGGGAAATTTGCGGAGCTTTTCTGTAAATCCGTTCCTACCGTGGAAAGTATCCAGATCACGACCACCGGGTCGGAAGCTACCTACCATGCGATACGTATAGCTAGGGGCGTTACCGGTCGCAACCATATTATCGTGATGCAGGGCGGCTATAATGGCTGGCATAATGATGTTGCCTGCAATGTGATCAGCGCGCTGGCCGATGTGGGTGAGCGGGTAAGTCCAGGCGAATATCCTTTCGATTCGCTTTCATCGGGTATTCCCGATGAGCACAAATCGCTGGTGCACGTGATCAATTACAACGACCTCGATTCTGTCCGTCACATCCTGAAAAACTTTCCGGTTGCCTGTATCCTGCTCGAACCGATTTTGCAGAATATAGGTATCGTAAAGCCGCTTCCGGGCTATTTGCAGGAGCTGAGAAAGCTGGCGGACGAGGATGGTTTTTTATTGATTTTTGATGAAGTAAAAACGGGTTTCCGTCACGCGTTGGGCGGTTACCAAAGCATTTGCGGCGTGCAGCCCGACCTCAGTACTTTTGGAAAAGCAGTTGCAAATGGGTATCCGCTGGGTGTGATCGGCGGGAAGAAAAAGTATATGGATTATTTTGTCCATCCCGAAAAATCAAAAAGAGTACTGATTGCGGGTACTTTCAATGCATTTCCACTCACAACCGCCGCTGCGATCGCGACGCTGGAAAAACTGGCTTCTCCGGTTCATGACGTTTATGGGCACGTCAATCAGCTTGGACAGGTTCTGGAAGATGGTTTAAAGAGCATTTTTTCAGCTACCGATAAACCTTTTCACATCGCGCGCCAGGGGTCTGCCTATTGCGTGTATTTCATGGACCATGCGCCGGTGGATTTTCACGATATTCTCAAAAACCACGACTTTGGTTTTGACAAATCCTACCGCGTGAAGCTGATCGACAAGGGTATATTTAATTTTCCACTCCCAATAAAACAGGGTAGCATTTCTTTTGCTCACACTTTGCAGGACATTGAAGAAACGCTTGAAAAAACCGAAGATGTTGTTCAGAGTTTGTTACAGCGCAGCGCGGTTTTGTAGTTCTATCGATCATTTTGCAATTCTTATCTTATGAAAATTACTTCCATTGAAACACTGGTTTGTCACGCGCGGATGCGTAACTGGATCTTTGTGAAGGTAGTGACCGACCAGCCCGGCTTGTGGGGATGGGGTGAGGCTACACTGGAATGGCATACGCGGTCGGTGGTAGGGGCGGTGGAAGACCTTTCCCAGCTCCTGATCGGCGAAGATCCGCGGCGCATTGAACACCTCTGGCAAATGATGTACCGCCAGCATTTCTGGCATGGAAACGGCATTGTGCGCGGAACCGCCATCAGCGGGATCGATATTGCGCTCTGGGATATTGCCGGGAAGATCCACGGCGTGCCCACGCACCATTTGTGGGGCGGCCGGGTGCGCGACCATATTCGTTTGTACTGCCATTTGGGTGGGGGTAAAATGGAAGATTTCTATCAAACCCGGCCCGATGATGCCAATCGTTTCGGCGAGCTGGCGCTGAAAGCGGTCGAAGACGGTTTTACTGCATTCAAATCGATGGCAGTCCCGGAAACCATGCCGCTGGAAGGCTTGAAGCCGGTTCATTACGCCGAAGCCTGCGTGGCTTCCATGCGCGAGGCAGTTGGTAACAATATCGATATTATGGTCGATTGCCACGCCCGGCCCAGCCCGAGAATGGGTATGCAGTTTGCGAAAGCGCTGGAACCTTATGGGCTGTACTTTTTTGAAGAACCCTGCTGGCCCGAAACCCTCGAAGATATTGCGCTTATTCAACGCGCCGTAAAAACGCCGATCGCTACCGGAGAGCGACTGGTGGGGGTGCATGCATTTCGCGAGTTGCTCGAAAAGAGGGCGGTAAGTGTGATCCAGCCCGATATTACGCATTGCGGCGGATTGAGTGAAGTGCGCCGCATTGCCGCGCTGGCCGAAGCTTACCGCGTAGCCGTGGCGCCGCATAATCCGCAGGGGCCGGTGAGTACTGCGGCTTCCATTGAGTTCGGTTTTGCGACTCCTTCCTATATCATTTGTGAAAGCGTGCATAGCGACGTCCCCTGGCGGGATGAGGTTGTAAGTGAAGGATTTACAGTAGAGAAAAAAGGCCGGATCGTTTTTCCGAACGAAAAACCGGGTTTAGGGATAGAAATCAATGAGGAAGAAGTCAGAAAGCATCCCTTTGAACAGGAAGTGCTGCAACGCTCCTTTTACAGCGACGGCAGCGTAGGCGACTGGTGATTTTATCTAAACTAAAAAGGGGAGGATAGTAAGTGAATGAAGAAACTATTTGAAGGAAAAACGGTCATTCTGAGTGGAGGACTAGGCGATATCGGTCGATCCATCGCGACTGAATTTGCCCGGCAAGGCGCAAATATTGGTATCGGCGATCTTTTACCAGAATCAGCCGCAGCCGAATTTTTACAAACTATTCAGGCTTTTGGCGTCAAAGTTCACTATTGTCAGCTCGATATTACTGACGCAAATGCGGTTCAAAACTGGGTGCTGGAAGTCGAAAACCAGCTCGGAGTCGCTGACCTGATCATTGCAAATGCAGCTACTGTGACCATCGGCGGCATTCACGCGATCACCCCGGAACAATGGGCGAGGGAGCTGCGGGTCAATCTCAACGGCGCTTTTTACCTCACGCAAGCTGCTACCGCGCGGTTGTTGCACCACAGACAGCCGGGGCGCGTCGTGTTCGTGGGAAGCTGGGCCGCGGGTTCTGTTCATGTGCATATTCCCGCTTATTCGGTCTCCAAAGCTGGTTTACGGATGCTTTGCCAATGTATGGCGCTGGAACTGGCCCCGCACCAGATACTGGTCAACGAAATCGCGCCGGGCTATGTGGAAGCCGGGCTAAGTGCGGGAATTTGGGCTAGTAACCCCGGTTTGAAGGATATTTCGAGAGAAAAAGTACCGACTAAGAAAATTATTAGTCCCCAATCCGTCGCATGGCAGGTGATACAACTTTGCCACCCGCAAAACGAGCACATGACAGGCAGTACGGTGCTCATGGACGGAGGATTATCACTGCTCACCTGATTCTTAAAAGCGATTTGAATGGACCCACAGCCTTACCTACCGATAAAAAATGCCTCTTTTTCAGGAATATTTGGTGTAGCCCAAACAGATATTACGCCCCCCGCCGGGATCTACTCCCGCAACTGGGGGGCGTCGGAACACGACGTGGCAGAGGGAGTTCACCGACCGCTGATACTTACGTGTCTGACGATCCAGTCTTCCCCGAATGAAAAACCGCTCGTGATCGTTGCGGCGGACCTGGGATGGTGGAAAAGTGCAGAAGACGAGCGATTTGTGCGCGGCA
Source organism: Dyadobacter sp. CY343 (assembly GCF_021390335.1). Classification (GTDB taxonomy): domain Bacteria; phylum Bacteroidota; class Bacteroidia; order Cytophagales; family Spirosomataceae; genus Dyadobacter. The sequence continues at coordinate 298,287 of NZ_JAJUXK010000005.1, forward strand.
AGATACTGAATGCATTGTCGCTCGATGCCGGGCGGCTGATGTTCTGTTTATCTCACACCCACGCAGGTCCGAGCTTATGCCGCGACGATGCAGCCAGAACGGGCGGCGACCTGATCGCTCCTTATCTCGATCAGGTGATAAATTCGACTATTCTTACTGTCAATGAAGCACTTGCCTCAGTAAAAGCCGGTGTGCTGACATGGGAATATGGAAAATGTAATCTTGCCAAAAACAGGGATTTACCCCAACCTGAGAAAAACCGTTTCCTGGTTGGCTTCAATGCCGAAATCCCCGCAGACGATACGCTGCTGGTAGGCCGCGTGACAGATAATGAGGGAAAAACCCTCGCTACACTGACTAATTACGCCTGCCACCCGACTACGCTTGCCTGGGATAACCGCCTCATTTCGCCCGACTTCATCGGCGCAATGCGTGAAATCGTCGAAACCGAAACGCAGGCGCCAAGTCTGTTCCTGCAAGGCGCATCTGGCGATCTTTCTCCGGCTGAGCAATACTCCGGCGACCAAAAGCTGGCCGACCGGTATGGCAGACAACTTGGCTATGCCGTACTGGCGACATTGGAAAGCATGTTCAGGCCTAAATCAAGCCTTACTTACCAGTGTGCCGTCGAGTCCGGCGCGCCGCTAGCGGTTTGGCGGGAGGAAGTTGATGCTATTTCCAATGTGCTTAAAGTGAATGTGATAGAAATTGAATATCCGCTTAAACCCATGTCGTCGCTTGCTGAGCTCGAAGCAGAATGGGCGAAATGCGAAGACCGGGTTTTGAAAGAGCGCCTCTGGCGAAAACGTTGCATCCGGAAAGTGGTTGGCGATGGTACTACGGCTGTTATGCCCGTGTGGATGTGGCAATTGGGTGATAGTATTTTGGTTGGGCAATGCAATGAGGCTTATTCCGGGTTTCAGATCAACGTGCGCGCCGCCTTTCCTTCACACGCAGTAGCGGTGATGAATGTGGTCAACGGAAGCATTGGTTACCTGCCGCCTGCCGAATTGTATGAGGAAGATATGTACGCAGTCTGGCAAACCCCTTTCGACAAAGGCTCCCTTGAAATGCTCCACGAAGCAGTAATATCCCAGGCCCAACTCATGATTTCTGAAAAATAATGAACATCAATCTCACAGCACTCGACGCGACGATATTTGGCATTTACATTCTGGGCGTAATCGGTCTGGGCATTTACGCGTCCAGAAAAGGCGAGCAAACCAAGCGAGATTACTTCCTGGCGGGCGACAAATTGCCCTGGTGGATGATCGGCGGGAGCATTATCGCTTCCAATATCAGCAGCCACCACCTGGTCGGCGCTATGGGCATGGCGTACAGCCGCGGATTTATAGCCGTTGCGATGGAATGGGGCGCTATCTTCATGGGATTCAATGCGTTACTCTGGATTTTCCTGCCATTTTATATTCGAAACGGCTTTTATACAGTCCCCGAATTTTTACATAAAAGATTCGGCGGCGCAGCCAGAACAACCTACGCGGTGCTGATTTTGCTCACTTATATATTGGTGGAAATCAGCGCGGTGCTGTATCTGGGTGCGCTTTCGCTGCATTCTTTACTGGATATTCCGGTGATAACGAGCGTGATAGTCCTAGCAGTACTGACGGGCGTTTACACGATCATAGGCGGGTTGCGGGCGGTGATCTGGACTGAAATGCTGCAATTGGGCGTGCTCGTTCTGGGTGGGATTATTCTCACCGTCGCTACCGTGGATGCGGCGGGCGGGGTAGAGGCGGTGGTCGCAACTTCCAAAGACTGGGAGCTGATCCTCCCGGCCAGCGACCCTGATTTTCCGTGGACGATGTACCTCGGCGGATCACTGTGTATCAGCGTTTTTTATTGCGCCACCAATCAGTTTATCGTGCAGCGCGTACTGGCCGCGAAAAACGAGTGGCACGCCAGAATGGGCGTCATTTTTGCTGACTATCTCAAATTTCTGATCCCGCTGATCATCACAGTGCCAGCTTTGGTGGCGCCGAAACTGTTTCCAAATCTCGAAAAGCCCGATCTGCTTTTTCCTACGCTCGTACAAAACCTGCTGCCGTCGGGCCTGGTAGGATTGGTCATGGCGGGACTGATCGCGGCGGTGATGTCACACCTTTCCGGTGCAATTAATTCCTGTACAACCATCCTGACCATGGATATTTACCTGCCCTATTTCAGTAAAAAAGCTTCTGAGAAGCAGGCAGTGCGGTTTGGTCGGGTTTCGGGAGCGATCATTATCGTGATCGGGATACTTTGCACGGGATTGTTCCTCGCACATTCCGACAAGCCCGTTTTTCTGTATTTACTAAATGCTTACGGACTGTTTACGCCAGGTATCGCGGCGATGTTCCTGCTGGGTATTTTATGGAAAAGAACAACCCACGCCGGAGCGCTCACGGCTGGTATTATGACCATTCCTTTGTCGCTGGTTATCGAATTTATATTCCCTCAAATGCCCTTCCTGAACCGTACAGGCATTGTTTTCTGGACTTGCATTGTTACTTGTATACTGGTGAGTCTGGTTACGAAACCAAAGCCGGACGCGGAGCTGGAAGGTCTGATCTGGAACAGGGCAAGCCTGACATTACCACCTGCCGAGCGCGAGCAGCAGCGAGGTTTGCGCAATCCTTTTTACTGGTGGGCGCTCATTACTGCGATCGTTTTGTTCTTTTATATCAGGTTTGCTTGATGGAGGAAGGAGGAAGGGAGGGAAGGGAGGAAAGGGAGGAAACGACCAGCGCATGCCGCAGAGCGGCTACCCATTTGTAGAGAAAGGGCGGCCCGCGTAGGGAGGAAGGGCGGCCCGCGTAGGGAGGAGGGAGGAAGGGAGTTTTTTTTGGTTTTTGTTTTTATAGAATGAAAATGGCGGCTGAGGTTGTATTGGAACATTGCTGCGAGCTAGGTGAAGGGCCGGTGTGGGACGTGGTGCGGAAATGCATTCTGTGGGTTGATATTACGAAAGGGGAAATTCATCAATTCTTTCTTGCCGACAAAAGGCATGAGGTATTCCATGCAGATCAGATGGTGGGCGCTATTGCATTACGAGCCGATGGAAAACTGATCGCTGCATTACAGCACGGGTTTTATACCATTGACCTGAACACCAAAAGCATGCAGGCAATAGCCGACCCCGAGGTAGCATTGCCAAACAACCGCTTCAACGACGGAAAGTGCGACCCGGCGGGCAGATTCTGGGCAGGTACCATGTCAATTTCAGATCAGGAAAAGGCAGGGAAGCTGTATATGATGGATACAGACGGTACTGTTTCAATAAAAATAGACGAGGTAACCTGCTCAAATGGAATGGCTTGGAGTCACGATCACCAAACGTTTTATTACATTGACACAGGCGCGCAGGAGGTGGTCGCTTACGATTTTGATATCGAAAATGCAGCCATTACAAACAAGCGCAGCATTATTCAAATAGCCTCCGAAGAAGGTTACCCCGATGGAATGGCGATCGACAGTGAGGGTATGTTGTGGATCGCGATCTGGGGAGGCTGGAAAGTGAACAGGTATGATCCCGGCACCGGCCGGTTGCTCTTTGAAATTCATTTGCCAGTTTCGCTGGTTACATCCTGCACGTTCGGTGGCGAGCACCTGGAAGACTTATATATTACCACTGCCCGAAAAGGTTTGTCGGAATCGGATCTTCAAGCGCAGCCGCTCGCCGGCTCTTTATTTGTAGTTAAAGGATTAAACTACCCACCAAATAAAACCGTCGCCAGGTAAGTCCATGGTCCGCCTTCGTAGCGCCACAAATGGATGCCGGTCACTGCGAAGCTGAAAGGCTGGAAGGTTGGTGTAAGCTCGGCCTGCAACTTTTTGGCTACCGCAGAATCCACTTTATTTTGTATCGTAATGTGGAAATTCCGCTTCTGTCGGTCCTGGTTCGTCAGCACGTCCGACCAGCTATTTTGAAGCGTTTTGTGCACTTTGGGTAGCTCCGCCGAGATTATTTTAAAGGCGGTACCGTTGCCCAGCGATACGATGTTTTGGGCGGTAACTTCAAACGGCTGCTGTTCCTTTGCGAGTTTTTCCAGATCTTCAAAAATCCGCGGATCGTCTGGTAATGCGTGAAAAAGGGTTAGGTGTGCTTCGAGAAAATTACGCTCGGGCGGGAAGTGTTGCCGGCGCAGCTCGTTGAAATAGGTTTGGGCAAAAGGCGCGATCACCAGCGTCGCTACCAGTGGTTTTTTGTCAGCTCCGTTTGCCGGGTTGTGAGTCTGTTCAGTCAATGCTGTTTTATTTAAATCTCTACTTTCATACCCAACAATTGTTCCAGATCTTAACTGGAAAACTGTCTGGGCTTTAGCATTCCTTTCCGAGGCAACCGGCGGCGGCTTTCAAATTTGCTCCGATCTTGGCATATTAGATCCAGACAAATCAAACACATTAAACAAACCTAAAAAAATGGCGGCGACCTACCTCACAAGCGCGATCAGGCAGTTTGAATATTATAAAATGCTCGGTGAAAAAGCGATGGCGCAGGTAACCGACGAAACTCTTTTCTGGCAGTATAATGAAGAGAGTAACAGCATTGCCGTCATTGTCAGGCACATAGCAGGCAATATGCTGTCGCGGTTTACAGATTTTCTCACGACCGACGGCGAAAAACCCTGGCGAAACCGCGACGAGGAGTTTGAAAACGGTTTCTCAGACCGGGCGGAACTGCTGGCCTATTGGGAAAAAGGGTGGAGTTGTTTGCTAGATACGCTGCGAAATCTCACCGACGAAGAACTGGATACGATCGTTTATATCAGAAACGACGGGCATACTGTAACAGAGGCGATTAACAGGCAATTGGCGCATTATCCCTATCATATTGGACAGATCGTAATGATAGCAAAAATGGCAGCCGGTTCGAACTGGGAAAGCCTTTCCATTGCCAGAAATAAGTCCACCGATTACAATGCCCGGAAGTTTGAAAACGAAAAGACGAAACGGCATTTTACCGACGATCTCTAAATATTAACGCAGCTTTTTCCGGGCTACTTCGCCTTTTCTTTCAGCACGGAATATTGTTCGCGCAGCTTTTTCAGATCCTTTGCATAACGCGGGTCAGCGGCAACATTTTGTTTTTCAAGCGGATCTTTTTTCAGGATATAAAGCTGCTCATAACCTTGCTCCGTGAACTTCATGTACTTCATATCTTTTTTCACAACTCCCTCAATCTTAGGCAATCGCGGACTGCCCATAAAGGTATGCTCATAAAAAAATACGTCGCGCCTGACAGGTTTTCTGGCCAGCAGGTCAATACCCTGCATTTGCGGAGGTACCGGCAGTTTTGCAAGGTTCAGGATCGTGGGGGCAATGTCAATATTCAATGCGATACGCTCTTCTACTGATCCTGATTTTCCACTCCGGGGATCGTAAATGATCATCGGCACGCGGATGGATTCTTCAAAACCAAACCATTTTCCTTCCAGTCCGTGCTCGCCCAATGCAAATCCGTTATCACCCATAAAAATGATTATCGTATTGTCTGCAATTCCCAGCGTTTCAAGTTGTTTGCGAAGCTTGCCTACTACTTCGTCTACTCCCGTAATCAGGCGGAAATAGTCTTTCACCGTTTGCTGGTGCAGTTCAGGGGTAGAGAAAAGTGGCTGCCAGCGCTCGCGGCCAATGTTTTTGTCAGTGCGGAAAAAGTCGGGAAATGCATTCCAATAAGAAGGGTCGGCCGTTTCCGGCTGCGGCACACTGATATTTTTGTACAAATCCTTAAAACGCTCTTGAACCGGGTAAGTTGGCGGACTTCCGTCCAGCTCGTGCGGCGCTTTGAAACTCACCGAGAGACAAAACGGCGACTGGCTGCCGAATTTCTGCAAAAACTGGTCGATTCCGTTCGCTACACTATCGGTATGATGGATAATGGAACCGTCGGCGCGCTTGTATTCGTAAGGCGGCTGACCTTTGCGGTTGCACGCCCAGAAATCAAATTCCTGATCCGGCGGGTTGTCGCCGACGCCATATTTTCCCACAAAACCAATTTTATAACCCTTTGATTTTAACAACATCGGATACGTATTTGCCAATGCTGCCGGACTGAAATCCTGCGCAAAATCATCGATTTTGTGGCGCGACATATACTGCCCGCTCAATATGCTGGCCCGGCTGACCGAGCAAATAGAGGTAGTCACGTACGCGTTTTTGAAAAGTATTCCCTTGTTGGCAAGCTGATCCAGGTTAGGCGTTTGAATGTACTGATTGCCCGCAACGCCCAGCGCGTCGGCCCGGTGATCGTCGGTGAGCAGGAAAATGATATTCGGGCTTTGTGCGGCTGCCGGTTTTCCTGTTACAATTGATAGGAGCAAAAAACCAAGGATTGTCAGTTTGTTCATATTGTTTCGGCGTTACCGGATCGCAATTTTTTCTTTTTCATACAATGCTTTGATGGCCGCCAGCTTCTTCTGATAGCGTTTTTCGCGCGCCACATCTTTCTTTTCTTCTGCATCTTTTTTGGTATCGTAAAGCGACTCGAAGTTGTGCTCAGTATAATTAAAATACTTGAAATCGGGCGATATTAATCCCTCCACTTTCGGCAGCATCGGACTCGTAAACACCGTATGTTCATAGAAAAAATGTTTCCTTCCGGGTTGTTTCTTTTGAATCAGATCCAACAGGTTTACTCCCTGCATTACATCAGGAACGGGCACGCCGGCCATATTCAGGATAGTAGGCGCAATATCGATATTCAATACCAGCTGCTCTGCTTTTACATTCCGCAGTTCCGAGTAGGGGCGCAAGTCGTTGATGATCAGCGGCACGTGAATGCCTTTTTCAAATCCATACCATTTTCCCATCATACCGTGCTCGCCCAGCGAAAAACCGTGATCGCTGGTGTATACTACGATCGTATTTTGGTCCATTCCAAGCGCGCGCAGCTTTTCGACCACTTTTCCCACCGCTTCATCCACGCCGGTAACCAGCCGGTAATAATTCTTCACATTCTCCTGAAACAGCTCGGGCGTAGAGAACAGACCGATCCACCGGCCGCGACCTATATTCTGGTTCGTCCTGAAAAAGTCGGGAAAACTGTTCCAATATTCGGGCGCTGCAGTAGCCGGTACGGGCATTTTCAAATCTTTGTACAAACCCTTATATCGCTCCTGAACCATATAAGTCGCGGGATTTCCATTCTGTCCGTCGACTTCGTGTGCTGCCGTGAAAGATAATGCAAGGCAAAACGGCTGATCTGATTTTTGCTTGTCCAGGTACTCCAGCGCCTTTTGCGCAATGTTGTCTGTCTGGTGCAAACCTTCTTTAGTCATCCACGGAATCTGCGCGTCCCAATGGTCGAAGTACTGGGTTGGCGGCGTTTTGCCGACTCCCAGAAAACCGATCTGCGCCGTTTTATAACCTGCTTTTTTCAATACCATCGGATACGTATTCCGCATTGCTTCATCCGAAAAGCCCGTTGCGAAATCGTTGATCTTGTGGCGCGCGCGATGTTGTCCGCTCAGGATACTCGCCCGGCTCACAGCGCAGATCGCCGTGGTCACGTACGCATTTGTGAACCGGATCCCGCCTTTGGCAAGCTGGTCCAGGTGCGGGGTCTGGACAAACGGGTGACCGTTGATGCCCAGCGCTTCCCCGCGGTGACTATCTGCAATGATAAAAACGACATTGGGATGTTTGGAAGCGGTTTTGGCTGCCTGAGCTATTGCCTGATCCTGCATTATTAAACCAAAAAACAGGAACAATAGGCTTGTGCGCCATTTCAGTTTTTGCAACATTTCACGATGTGTTTTTATCATTACCAAAAAATTAATAGCCGGTATTCTGGTTGAGTTTATTAATCAGGATCTGCTCGCTCGGGATCGCAGCGAGTACCTGTGCGTCAGGCGCTTGCTTACCGTGTGCACGCATTACTTCCAATGCGCGACCTCTGCGAACCAGATCATACCACCGCTGATTTTCAAAACAGAATTCCAGCATTCTTTCCTTTTCGATCAGCATATCCAGCTGCGTTTTTGCCAGGCCGGCAGCAGGTTTAAGTCCGGCCCTTTCCCTTACCTGATTTACGAAAGGAATCGCCTCGGCTGTGCGGTTGAGGTTATTCAAAACTTCGGCGTACATGAGCAAAATATCCGAATAACGCAATATAGGAAAGTTATCACCGGCCCAGTTGAGCGCCGCGGTTTGTGGTGCCTTGTATTTCGCGCAATAGGGGAGATCGGCCACGATACCATTCCAATCCGGGCCGCGCCAGTAAGCGATCGACACACTTTTACGCTTATCGCCCACCTCGAAAGCCTTGATCAGATCCTGACTCGGGCGCATATTGCCAGCCAGTGACAGCGCGATATTCGGCCGGTTCGTCACTTCGCCTTTGGAAGTATAAGGTGCGTTAAAGAATATAAACTGGTTGGATAAAGCCGCCGCCGCCTCTGAATACTGGACTGAAAAAAGGGTTTCCTTGTAGTCTTTGTTGGCCGGATCAAATACATTTTTATAGTCAGGCAGCAGGCTGAATTTTCCCAGATCAATCACCTTTTTGAGCATAACCTCGGCAGCCTGGTAATTTTTTGTGGTCAAATATACCTTTCCCAAAAGTCCCAGTGACGCGGCGTAATTCACGCGGCCGTTTTCTTCCACGGTCGCCGCAGCTTCCAGGTGCGTTTGCGCTTTTGTCAGGTCTTCCGTGATCAGCGCGTAAATATCAGCCACAGGAGATCGTTTGATATTCACCGCCTCCAAGCCTGTAACGGGTTCAGTAACAACCGGTACGTCGCCAAACTGTCGAACGAGGTTAAAGTAATACAGCGCGCGCAGGAAGTGAACTTCACCCGAAGAGCGGCTTTTCAAAGCTGCATTGCTCCAAACATGCGAGCCGCTTTCGAGCACAGAAATAGCCTTATTGCAATTGTAAATCCCTTTGTAAGAAAAATTCCAAAAATCGTCCAGCGCAAGATTGTCCGAGCCTGCTATCACCGCGTCCATCCGGTCGGTCGTGAAATCGCCGGCTACACTGCTCGTCTGCTGATCCAGAACGTCAGATTTCAGCTCGGAAATAACCCAGTGGGTACGCTTTTCGATATCTCTGAGCGACGTGTAGCAACCATTTACCAAAGTGATTATTTCTTCATCCGAACTATAAAAATTGCCTTCGTTGAGGCTGGTTTCAGGATATATGTTCAGGAAATCTCCCGAGCAGGAATAGAGGCTCAATACCAGTCCTGCTAATATGATTTTCTTCATGATCTGCTGTTTTAAAAGTACTAAAACTGAATGTTAATGCCGGCGGTCACAGTGCGTGGAATAGGGTAGCTACCCATATCATATCCCGGCACGAGGGTATTGTCCATATTGGAAGCCTGTCCCTCGGGGTTTGCCCCGGTGTACTTCGTAAAAGTGGCGAGGTTCTGCACACTCATGTACACCCGCAGGTTGCGATAATAGCGCTTTTGACCAAACACATCTGAGGGAATAGTATAGCCCAAAGTCATGTTTGTAATCCGCAGGTAGGAAGCGTCTTCCAGCCAGATCTTGTCATTCACGCGGTGCACCGAATTCGGGCCGAACGCGTGGATCCCGTCGCCCGGATTTTCATCGCTTCTCCACCGGTTCACCCATTCTTTTCCGATATTGAAAAAGCCTTGCAGGTTGTCGGTGGTCTGGCGCATTCCGTTCATCACGTACCCGCCGTATTGCCCGTTCACATTTACACCCAGGTCGAAGTTTTTGTAGTTCACCCTGTTGGAAAGTCCGTAGATGAAGTCAGGATGCGGACTGCCCAGATCCTGGTAATCGATCATCTCATTCACAGTTCCGTCACCATTCAGGTCCCGATATCTCGGGTATCCTGCCGTCGCGCCGGGATATTTAGCCACGGCTGGATTGTCTATATCAGCCTGAGAATAAACACCTTCCAGCACAAATCCATAAAACTGCCCGATCGGCTTGCCCACGATTGAAACGTTGGTAGGCCGCGAGTCCATGCTGCCAGACAGAATGCGGTCTCCATTTTCGTTGGTAGCCAGGATTTTATTGCGGTTAAATGCGACATTGAAATTAACATCCCAGGTCAACTGCCCCGAAACCGGCGTGGCGTCTATACCCAGTTCCAGCCCGCGATTGCGGACACTTCCTTTGTTTACCAACTGATTATTAAAACCGGTAATCGCCGGAATCACATCGTTCAGCAGCATATTGACGCTTTTCCGGTGATACAGATCGGCGGTGACAGAAAGTTTTCCCTTGAACAATGCAGTTTCAAGTCCCAGATCGAACTGCTCGGATTCTTCCCAGCCCAGAAAAGGATTGAATAGACTGACCGTTGCAGCGGAAACCGTATTGTTGTTGAATACATACTGACCCATATTCACATTCGACAAATGCGAATAGTTACCAATATTGTTGTTTCCACTTTTTCCATAGCTGGCGCGCAGTTTAAGGTGGTCAATTGCCGGGATCGCTTTGATAAATTCCTCATCAGAAAGCTTCCAGGCTATTGCCGCAGAGGGGAACAATGCGAACCGGTTGCTGGTACCAAACCGCGAAGAACCGTCGCTGCGCAAAGTGGCCGTGAACAGGTAGCGATCTTTGTAGGAATAGTTCAGGCGGCCGAGATAGGAGATCATACTCCATGTATCGACCGATTCGCCCCAGCCTGTTATGCCCGGCGCCGCATTGATCGTCTCGATCAGATCATTCGCGTACGGACCTGCATTCAGATTGACCCCGTTACCTTTTGATTTTTGCGTAGTATATCCCGCCAGAATGCTCAGATTATGGTTTTCGAGTGATTTGGAATAGGAAGCAGTATTCTCGATCAGCCAGTTGAAGCTATTCCCAAACGACCGGTTTGAAGCGCCGCGGCCAGGAGCCGGCGGGTTATTGGAGCCTCCGATCGTGCTTGGAAGATATTGTTTGTATTGGGAGACAGAAACAACGGTACTGATCGCGCTACGCAGTTTCAGATTCTCGATCGGTGCCCATTCCAGCGCCGCATTTCCCAGGTTACGAAGTTCCTGATAGTTGCGTTTGCTTTGTTCCAGAATGTACAATGGATTGGCAAAGCTCCATGTACTGTTATAAATGCTGGCAGGCGTGGTAATGTAAGGTTTAATGTTCCCCTGCTCGTCGTACGGCGTCATTACCGGGTTAGCCCAGAGCGAAATCCCGGTTACGTCAGGATCCCTACCGGCTCCGGTCTGCGCCCTGTTCTGGTCAATGAATGTGGGTCTTACACTTGCCTGCAAAGTGACATTTTTCAGGATCTCGCTCTGGAAGCCGAAATTGGCCGAATAGCGTTTGATACCCGTATGTTTGATCGTTCCTTCCTGACTGAAATACCCGAATCCGAAGTTGAGCCTGGATTTCTCCATTCCTTTTTGAATATCGAAGTTGTGGTCCTGGATGAATGCAGTTTGCAGGATCAGGTCGTACCAGTTGGTGCCGGTATTATTGAGCTTATCGAGGTCGCGGTAGGCTTCGGGATAATCTTCAATGGTCGCCGCCCTTTTTTCTCTGGTACGAACCACATAATTAATACGGTCGCGCTGGTATTCTGCAAATTCCCTCGCATTCAGCATTTCGGGGCGGCCTCTCTGCGGTACGCTCTGCAAACCTGCGTAGGAAGAAAAATTGACCTGGCTGGTGTTTTTTCCAGGGTTCTTGGTGGTGATCATAATGACGCCATTCGCCCCGCGCGAACCGTAAATCGCCGTGGAAGACGCGTCTTTCAGAATCGTTATTTTGTCAATATCATTTGGGTTAATGAAGGTAAGCGGGTTTATGTTCTGGTTGAGTCCGGATGAATAGGGCATTCCGTCGATCACGTATAAAGGTTCATTTCCCGCACCCAGCGAGCCGCTTCCACGTATTTTCACCGAGGTACCTGCGCCCGGCGCTCCCGATACCTGCTGGATCTGAACCCCGGCAACCTGCCCCACCAGCTTCTGATCAATGGAAGCAACCGGTAAGTCCTTGATCGCTTTGGCACTTACTTCGGACACTGCTCCCGTCAGGTCGCTTTTCTTGACTGTACCATATCCTACCACCACTACTTCTTCCAGAGATTTGGTGTCCGTAAGCAGCTTTACTTCCAGTGTAGACTGGTTGCTGATATTGATTTCCTGATTTAAATACCCCACAAAAGAAAAGACGAGAACGGCAGGACCGTCGGGAATATCCATTGAAAATTTACCCTCAATATCACTGATCGTACCCCGCTGCGAACCTTTCGCGATAATACTTACCCCCGGCAGCGCCTCGCCGGATTCGTCGCGGACAATGCCCGAGATAGTCCGGTCTGCATTGTGGCGGCTGTCGTCGGTTACTGCCGGTTCAGTCGGAATGGTCACTTCCGATGCATTTCGCTCGGTTTTAATGAGCACGATCTGGCTTCCTACTTCCTTGTAGCTGATATCGAGCGGCGTCAGCAAATGGTTCAATACCAGCGAGAACGGTTCGTTTTTCAAATTCACCTGCACCTTCTTTTTTAACGGAATGGTCCTGGAATTGTAAGAGAACTTAACCTTTTCGGCGGCTTCGAGTTGTTTGAGCGCGGTTTCCAAGCTGATATCTTCGGCCCGGAAACTAATTTTCTTGTCCAAAATATTCTGGCCGATCACCGGAGCGCCGATAACGAGACCGGAAAACAGGATGGCCAGGAAGAGTTGTTGCATTGACTTGGACACAATCTGGTAGTATAATCGTTTTTGGGTCAAGGATTTTTTCATAGTCAGGCATTAGGTTTAGTTACATCCGTTTGAATAAATGGTAAGCTGGTCGCCCAGGAGTTCGTACCGGGTTTCTCCTCCGGCGCTTTCACAAATGATCTTCAACTTGTGCTGTAAAGGCAAATCGCTTAATGAGGTCGAGAGATAGCAGTCTTTCAAAACCTCTTCCGGGTAATTTACTTTCAGGCCGTAGGCGAGCGCGATCGTTTCCAGGATCTTGCTGATCGGGGTATCTTCAAAATCAAACTGTAATTGTTCGATCGGTACGGTTACATTGGGGGCCGCGATAACGGGTTTTTCAAAAGCGGCCTCATGGCGCACAAACCGGATCGATTCGTTGGGATGCAGGGAAATTTCCTGCGGTGATCCGGCCTCGACCGCGTTTTTCCTTGACACTTTCACCTGCCCCGTATGGACGATCACTTCCACATCAGGCTGGTTACTGTAAGCTTTAATGCGGAAACTGGTACCTACCACGCGCGTCACGATCTCATTGGCATACACAAAAAACGGTCGTGAAGGATTTTTGCTGATCTCAAAAAAAGCTTCGCCGGTGAGTGATACTTTCCGTTCGGTTTCGTTAAAAACAGTAGGGTAGTCCAGCTGGCTTCCCGGTTGCAGAATCACCGAGCTGCCGTCTTCCAGCATCACCAGTACCGGCGTTTTTGTATTATTCCGCCGCACCGCGATCTCTCCTTCGGACAATTCTTCCGTCGCTACTTCGCGAATTTGGGGTTGGTTTAGAAAATGCCAGCCCAGCCCGACCGCCAGCAGCAATACCGCCGCCGCAGCCAGCATGCGTGCAAATTGTTTCCATTTCACAACCGGCGCCTGAGCTTCGACATTATTGATCTTTTGCCAGGTTGACTGCAATGCATCTTCCGTCTCCAACTCGGACACGCCAGTTTCCTTGAAATCCATGGCCAGCAAAACCAGTTGCGCCTCGCGGGCCAGCCTGGTTTCTTCGGTATCCGATTTCATCCATTGTTCCCAGCCGGCATCGTCAATACCTTCTCTTACCCAGCGGAGAAACGAGGGATCTTGCAAATAATCTTCCAGGAGCAAATGATGTTTGCGTTGCATTGAAACGGGTTATGATTTGGGAGAGGACGGGTTTGGCGGGGGATACTCAGGGGGGACAGGTTTTTTTTTGGGGAGGAAAGGGAGGAAGGGAGGAAAGGGAGGAAGGAGGAAGGAGGAAAGGGACGAAACAACCACCGCATGCCGCAGAGCGGCTACACATCGGTAGAAAGGCAGTGTGTGAGGACAAGGAGAATCATCAGTTGGGGGATTTCGCCTTTCCAGATGTTGCGGAGTTGTTTGATGGCGCGGTGGAGGAGGTTGGAGACAGATTGCGTGTTCATCTGCATCATTTCTGCGATCTGATCTACGGAAAGCTGATGGTAATAGCGCAGGTAAAGTGCCTCTTTCTGGCGGGGGGAGAGTTGGTTGATCGCGGCGTTGAGATACGTTACCTGCGAGCGCATTTCTTCATTTGTGATCAATTCATCCAAAATCGTGAACGAGGCGGAGAATTCAACGTGCTCAATATCAGTCGCATGCTTGAAGATCTGGTCGCGTTCCAGTTTCCGGGCAATGCGTTTTCGTAAACCGGAGAGCAGGTAGGCTCGCACTGAGTCCGGCGTGCTGATGGTTTTTCGGTAAAGCCAGATATCTGCAAAAACATCCTGAATGCAATCGCCGACTATATAATGATGTTGCGTGATTGACTTTCCATAGCTCACCAGGGAAACATGGTATTTCATGAAAAGAGAAGAAAAAGCTTTCTCACTCCCACTTTTCATTTCACTCCACAAATCAGCATCACTTATTACCGGGGGCATTTGGTATCTGGAAAGTCGTACGCCTGGAAAAGAGAGGAATAGGGGAATACTAATAACTTTTTAGATTATTTTTAATATTCCCCTCATCCTGTCGATGTTGCATTTGGAAGACAAACTTAAAAGATCATTTTTTCCGGGATATGATGGGAATGTTAACTTTTCGGTTCCTGACGTGCATGGACGCCGTCATCGCTGCGGACTCAGTTTTTTGTATGTTAATAAGTTCAAGGTGCGGAGAAAGGGCTTTGTTGAAATCAATATTGCCGATGGGAAATTTGATAAATTTCGAGGTGACAAACGAAGGCATTCCATACGTCGGGAACAGATCAATTCCTTTCCAGTCGTGCGACTGTGATATCGCATAAATACTGTCCGGCGCCAATCCCGCACCAACACCTGCATGGTCGGTCAGCCAGTCTGTTTTAACGTCCGATTGACCGGTTGAATTAAATGAAACGATATATCCGAAACCGCCGGCGTCGAATTGAAACGACGTAGAATGGCTCGGCAGCCAGCCTCCTTTGCCTGAAACGAAATTATTGAGATACTCATTGGGTGCGGCGGGATTGCGGAGACTGCCATAGTCAAAGCCGTGGTAACCGTGCACCGACGCAGCAGGATTTGGATTTGATTTGATACGTGAAGCGATGAATGTGTTTCTGCACCAAGTTTCCAGTGTAGTTTCGGAAAATACCGCTTTTTCATCGGTAATACTGAACGCTGCCACAAGTCTTGCAATGTCAGTAACCGCTGCCGACAGGCCGCCGCAACCTTCCATCAGCTCATAATTAAGTCCGCCATAATGCCCCGGAACAAGCGGCCGCGCGTCGCTGAATTTGCTGTACCATACTTCCATTGACTTGGCCATATCTTCCCATTCATTGTATTTTCCAGCTTTCAATGCCGGTTTTACATTCACGACATGGTGCCTCGCCTCATCGGCAGCCTGCTGAGACTGGATCGAGCGACTTCCCCTCACGCGGGTCATTTTCAGGGGTGTCAATACCAATTCTTTCAGAGCTGCCTCAAAGTTCACCGAGTTGCTCACTTTGGTGATGATCAGGCTTAAAAGAAAATAATCCGTATTCCCGTAATTGACGTTTGTGTGGCTGCCGGGATCTTTTTCACCCAGCTCTTTGCCGGCAATATAAGATGCAAGCTGCCACGGGTTACAGGGCAGCGCAGCTCCAAATGCCGCCACTGCCTCTAAGTCATGCCAGATCAGGTCCTGATCGATCGATGAACAGCTTTCCAGTAAATCCTGAACCAGGATATTTCCAAAACGGGCATCGACCGGTTCACCGCCGTCTGGTTTTTTTAGTCTCAAAACCTCCTGCATAGTTGTGTCCAGCGCGAAAAGGGATCCGTCAGGCAGCTTGGTGCCCAGTTGTATCAATCTATAAATTGCTGCCGCTACAAAAGTTTTGGAAACGCTCGCCTGCCGGAAGAGCGTGGTTTCCTTATGTTCGGGATAACCGGGTTCGGCGTAAGTATAGCCCGCTGCGTACACCAGCCGCGGTCCCTGTGTGATCGCCAGCGAGGCGCCGCGGATCGCGTGGTCTTTCATAAAGCGCAGCATCGCATTGTCGATCCCCTCGACTTTGGGCGCATTGTGACTGACGGAAACCCTGGGCACCCGCGCTACCGACCGCTCACTGTCGGCGAAAACAACCGAGTATTTCGTGAAAAGGAGTAGTTCCGTCTGTACTGAAACGCTGATCGGTATAAGTCCCTGGTTAATCCGCTCGGTCATCTCCTTTTCGTAAGCCTCTGGCGTAAGGTTGATGCGCGAAACCCAGCCGCCGACCTGACTATCCAGGAACAACTCAAAAAAGCGATTCCCGGGCGCCGCCGAGATCTCAACCGGCCGGCCACCCTGGCTTGTGATCGCATTGAACATCGCCTGAATATCGTCAGGACTCCGGAGCCGGCTCGCAGCTTCCACGTTCCAGGTTACGCGGGCTGTGTTCTTATGCCAGACTGCAACCAGCTGGGTATCAAATGTGTTACCATAAGCATCGAACGAAACGGGAATATAGCCGTCGTGCCAGAAGTGATAGTTCAGGCCGGCCATTTGATCGCCTGTACCCAGGATGCCGTAACGCACGATCGGCTTGTCGGTCATGGGTTTGAAGCAGGCTGCGAAAAGTGGCTTTTTAACCGTTCCGGTGGCAGTAACGAGATAGACGCCATATTTTTGCTCCCACATCTTGTCGATCTTTTCGGAAAACTCCGTCGCCGTCATTCGGTCTTCCTGAATTTCATAATGCAGGGTCGGACGCTTGATCATCACCGCGGTGTAAAGGGGATTTTCAACAGTGCCGATAACCGACAGACAGATTGTTCTGTAATGGGCTGCCTTTGCTTTGGCAGTCTCGATTTGGTGGCTGGCGTGTGAGCGGCCATACCAGTGAATGATGTCAACGGGCATACAGTTGGGGAGCGATTTGTTGGTTGAATACTATATTTCAGGAGATTACTAATATAGTATGCAGTTATCCAGCGCGCCGAAAAATTGATCTAACGGTACATTACACACCAAATCAAACCTTTTTGCCTTCCAATTTGAGTTTGCCTTCTATTTTTCTTTCTTACTAAAAAAATAAAAATGCAGCCCGCCCATTCCTGTGTGGTTGTACATACTATTTCCCGGCGCGTAAATGCCTTTGTCAGTGACCCGGGCTATGCTGGTAGGGCAGTAGTTGTAGCGGGCGTGGAGGCCAAGTCCAAACGAGAAGGTGTATTCTAGACCTATTACCGCTGAAAAGACAGGATCTGTTTCGTAATCTGACCTTACATCGTACTTGCTTCCGAAGCGGCTGCTGCGGCGGGCAGTCACGAGACGGTTAAGTTGCGGCCCGAACACGAGACCCAGCCCGCCTAGTTTTACGCGCAGCAGCAGTGGTACCATCACCACACCCAGCGTCTCGGCAACGTCGGGCTCGTCGGTGGAATTGGAGCTGTTGAATTCCTCTTCGGCGGAGAACCACTCATATCCGGAAGTTGAATAAAGTACTTCCGGCTGAATCGCGAAGAATCTTGACAGCCTCACATCACTCGTGATCCCGGCGTGGAAATAGATGGTCTGCACAGAATTCCGGATCTTGTAATTGTGCGCTGAAAAGTAATTTTCTCCAACGAGCGTAGGCGCATTCAGTCCGGCTTTTACACCGACCCGCACCTGGCCTGTACATTTGGAATAAATGAACATCGCTATGATCAACAGTTTGATAGATAGGTACTTATTCATAAAAAAATAAGATAGTAACGTTGAAAAAATTGCCTCTTGTCCCCGATTCAGTATTCCCGATCAGTGTCGACTTTCAGCTTGTAGACCAGGAAGCGGTTGGCCTGATCGCCTTCCTGCGCACCATTGATATCTTTTGCAAATCCATTGACGAGGCAGTCGAGCAGGATCGGTTTCAGGTACTTCTGAATGCCCGTTTCAGTTCGTAAAACGGCGATCGCCTCTTCCTCATCCGAGCTGATGGACATAACGGTTTCGGGAGTAAGATATCCTGTAACTTCCTTTGTAGAAAACCGGGAATCGGGTGTTTCATTGTAATATGAAACGTGGATCGCATTGTCGGCAGAGACGATCGGGTTGACTGAGAACTGCGTGCTGAAAGTCTGTTCGTCGACTACTTCCTTTGTATTCGGCAGGATCAGATCGGTTTTATCAATGTAAGCACGTGCGGTTGAACCGGGGAAGTTGCCGCGTTCGGCCATTCGTACTATATACATTCTTCCGTCCACCTCGTCGCGCACGTAAAAATCCACCCTCGCAACCCCTCCGAGCACGATTTCCATGAAGATATAGTCGACCTTGCCGGAAATCGTCTCCTTCACGATCGGTACCGGTTCCTCGTTTTTGCAGCCGGCGAAAAGCAGCAGACCAACTATAAGTACCAGAAGCTGTGAGGTAAAAAGGCTTTTCATAGAATGAAATTGAGGTATTGAGTCAGAGAATGCTGCTAAGATGATAGAGGGTAAGATATAGTTGTTGTTTAATCAATTGCGAATGCAAATGCGTCGGCGGATGTAGAGCCGGTGGATGGTTTTCCGGTGAAAAAGTATTCTCCCGGCAGCAGCTTTTTGCTCGGTGTTATTCTGAAGATCCCGTTACCGAGTTTTGAAATGTCGAGGGTGATCACATCTTCTCCTGTTTTTACGCCCGAAAAAGTCCCTGCTTTCATTGTAGCGACTTCACGCTTTCCCCGCACTACTTTTAATTTATATAACACGAGCTCAGGAAGTACTTCGCTGCCGGTATTCATTGCGAAAATGGCGTTGTCGTCAGCCGTGAGGCGCAATCCGGATTTGGCACCTTCCACCTGGAACAGGATACTTGCGCCAAATGGCCCTTGCTTGGTCCGAATACCCGCTACCATCTTTTCCAGCGCCCTGGGTTCCGCAGCAGACGGACTATAATAAACGTGGTTCAGCAGAGAGAGCGCGGGACCTTCGGGCTTCTTGGCTACGGGTTCTTTCTTTTCCGGTTTGGCAGCGGCAGTTGCGGGAGCCGCAGCGGTTGCAGTTTTTCCGGCCTGCTTGTCCATCATCGCCTTGATAACCAGATCGTCCACACCCGACTTTTTGAGGGCGACGAGGCCGGTGGCGGTTACATTGAATTTGCAAACCGAGCTTTCAATGCTGGAAAGGATGATATCCGGGCCGAGACCAGACTTATGCATTTCGATCACACCTGCATTTGTGAGTACCGTGCTGGCAGTTTGTGCGCGGGCAGCCGAGACGAAAACCAGTATTAATGCGGTTAAAACGAGCAATCTTACAATTTGAAAAGGAGAATTAATTGACCCTGCTTGGCCGCTGATGTTGTCAGATTTATTGTACATTGTAATTTGAAAAGAGGGGTGATGGAACGATTGATCTTATAGCAAAAAGCTATATTGTTTTCAAAACAATTGTTTTTGCGCAGCGACCGGTAAAAAATTTCCGAATAGCCGGAAAATCATTCCGAATCCTGAAAAACCACTGATCAATCCGGAGGGGCGGATACCATTCACCGCGGAAGCGCATTTGTTTTATGTATGAATAGAAATACTTTGCTGTTCTGCTTGCTAGCGCTTTGCCGAATGTCCCTCTATCAGACGGTTTACGCACAGAATAATTCCAAAACGGCTTACCAGCGTCTTTTTCAAACCCAGCAGGATTACAAAGCGGCGTTGCTTGCAGGCGATTCGGCGCAGATTGCGGAAGTATGTTATCTGCTTGGCAAGCGGTTTATGGGGATAGACAATTATGCCAAAGCCCAGCAGTGGCTGCTCAAATCGCTGGGTTTGCGGAAGCCGTACGGACCGTCAGAGGATATTGGCAAGATATATCTCCGGCTTTCGGAAACGCAGCATGAACTGCACAATCTCTCCACGTCAAAAAAGTACGCGCAGCTTGCGCATTCCAACTTTGTAGCGGCCAAATCTCAAAAAGGACTGGCCGCGAGCAATCGTGCGCTCGGCGACCTGGAAAGGCTGACTTCACACGAGAATGCTGATCCTGCAAAGTCGCTGGACAGCTCGGCACGCAGTTTCGGGCGGTCGCTGGCTATTTCCAGATCACTCGGGGATTCGGTCGATATGGCGATCACTTACGAGTCGATGGGACATTTGTATATCTTAAAGAAGGATGTTCCGACCAGTCTGGACTATTACAACAATGCGGCCAATATTTACCGACAAAAAGGCATGATCTATAACGTAGCGGCACTGTCGGAACGGGTTGCGCGGAATATGCTGATGATGGATAATTTGCCGGAAGCTAAAAAATGGCTGGACCGCGCGCTTGTGGCCGACGGTGGAAATAAACGGAATAGCAAAGACGAGGAGTTGCTACTGGGCACCCAGGCGCTTTATTTCGAAAAAATAAATGACTGGAAAACAGCATTTAAATACAACAGCGAAGTGCTCGCCCTCAAAACCCGGAACCTCAATGAAACGCAGCAGGAATCGATCACGAATATTAATCTGGCCTACGAAAATGAGCTGAACCTCGCTGAAATGGCGGCGCAGAAGAAGCAGCATATTTTACAGAAAAGACTGACAAATACGCTATTGATACTGTTCTCATTTACCGGAATTGCCTGCTTTCTGTTTTATCTGCTTTTTGTCAAATACCGCAAAACGAGCAGGGAAAACGCGATGCTGGTGAAGGAACAGAATCACCGTACCAAAAACAATCTGCAATCGGTTTCCGACCTGCTTAGCCTCCAAATGTACAACATGTCCGATCCTGAGGCGATTGAGGCAATGGAAGAAAGCTTGCTGCGCGTCCAGGCTATGACGCTCGTTCACCGCAGTCTGTACCAACGTGAGGAGCTGGTTTACATTGGCTTAAATCAATATATTCCCGACCTGATCAATATGGTATTGCAGTCGTACCGGCGCGAAAATGTGCGCACTTTCTATGCGATCGACCCGGTGCTGCTCCACACAGATCACGCGATCTCGCTGGGCCTTTTTGTGAATGAACTAACGACCAATTCCTGCAAATATGCTTTTGCCAGCCACACTTCACCGGAGCTGCATGTCAGCTGCCGGATGGAAAATGAGGAAATGATATTTACGTTCCGCGATAATGGCGCAGGCATATCTCCGGAATTGACACAAAACAAGGGTTTCGGCCTCAAACTGATCCATATCCTGGCCGAGCGGTTGAAAGGGAAGATCGACATTCTAAACCGTGATGGATTTACATTTTCACTTTCATTTAAAGCGGAAATCAAACCGGCAGCGGCCCATTTTACAGACAGGCTCAAAGTATCTTAACAAGTAATGGAATCCGGCAAAAATATTCTCATCGTAGAAAATGACCCGCTACTGGCTGCCAGCATGGTATTGGGTCTGGAAAAGGAAGGATTTACGATTGCCGGGACAGCCGCGACGCTGACTGCGGCTACGGATCTGATGCGGAGAAAACCGGTCGACCTGGCTGTGATCGATATTCAGCTCGACGGGCCCGAGGATGGTGTCGCTACTGCTTTGGAACTGAACAGGATCAGGTGGGTCCCGATCATTTATATTACCGGCAATACCCCACTGGAAGTGAAAGAGAGGCTGAGAAAGACTTTTCCGGCTGCATTTCTGGAAAAGCCGCTGCGTATGCGTGAGCTGTCTGTACAAATTGATCTGGCTTTGAATAACTTCCATTCAGGCAACATTTTCGGCACGCAGCCGGTGAAATCGGATCATATTTTCCTCCCTTCCAATCAGGGGTATATTGGAGTTAAATTGAAGGAGATCCTGTATATTAAGGCTGATAGGGTACATTCGCAACTTTATCTGAGCCCTCAGGAATTTGAGCGGCTTTTTCCAGGAAAGAAATACAATCTTGTTTTAATTACGATCAACAAAGGGGCTATTCTGCCCAAACTTCCGTCGTTTTTCTACCAGCTCACGCGCTCATTTGTGATCAACCTGAACGAAATATACCGTTTCGACGCGTCCAGGTTATTTATCCAAAATAAAGAAATACCTATTCCGGAAGGCAAAAGAAAAGAGCTGATGAATATCCTGCTGGTGGTAAAAAATCAAAAAGTATCGTGAGTATTTGTAAAGGAAATCGCGTCTAAACGGCTGACAATTAGATTTCCTTGCTTAATATTACTGTCACACTAATGGAATCCTCCGGCAATGAGACAAATCGTTATACTTTTTTTGGCTTTGCTGACTTTTCTGGCGTGCCGGGGGCAGCGCGAGCCGAATCCCGGCGAAGGAAAACCGGTTACAATGCATCCCAGGCTGCTTTTGCTCGAAGGCGAGGAGCAGCAGATTCTGGCTCAAATCCAGAAGTACCCCGAATGGAATACACTTCATCAGGAAATTATCACTGAATGCAACAGGATGCTCGCCCTGCCTCCGGTAGAGCGGGTACTGACCGGAAAAAGGCTGCTGGATCAGTCACGGGAGTGTTTGCGGCGCGTTTTTCAATTATCCTACGCCTATCGTACCACTAAAAACGAGCAGTATCTCCGCCGGGCGGAAAAGGAAATGCTGGCCGTAGCTGCATTCCAGGACTGGAACCCGACCCACTTTCTGGACGTAGCCGAAATGACAATGGCCATCGCGATCGGTTATGACTGGCTCTATGCCGGACTTTCGGCGGATTCGAGAACCAGGATTGCAGAGGCAATATTGAAAAAAGGCATCGAACCTTCGTTCGATGACAGATATAATGATTTTTTGACGCAGGAACACAACTGGAACCAGGTCTGCAATGCAGGGATCGCATTTGGCGCGCTGGCGATCGGAGCGGATCATCCAGAAATTGAATCGAAAGTAATAGAACGCGCTGTGGCTTCAATACCGAAAGCAATGCGGCCGTCTTACGAACCCGACGGCGCTTATCCCGAGGGATTCAGCTATTGGGAATATGGAACGAGCTTTAATGTGCTGTTTATTAGTGCAATAGAAAAAGCGCTGGGCAAAGATTTCGGCCTTTCGCAAACGCCGGGATTTCTGAAAACGGCCGGCTTTCTGCAAAATATGATCGGTCCTACCGGCCTCGCGCACAACTGGGGCGACAGCGGATTGAACGATGGATTGAGTCCTGCCATGTTCTGGTTTGCTGAAAAAAACAAAGATCCTTCTCTACTCTGGACACAGAAAAAAAGGCTTTCTCAAAGGATAGGTAACAACGTCCATAACCGCATTTTGCCAGCTCTCCTGATTTGGGGTGCAAAAACAAGTCTGGACGCAATTAGTCCACCTGCGAAAAGGCAGTGGATCGGGCAGGGACCTTCGCCGGTGGCACTTATGCGCAGCTCATGGACAGATCCGAATGCGATTTTTGTGGGATTAAAAACAGGTTCTCCGGCTGTCAACCACGCACACATGGATATCGGCTCGTTCGTGATCGACGCGCAGGGTGAGCGGTGGGCGATGGATTTTGGCATGCAGGACTATAATTCGCTGGAACAAAAAGGGGTAGATCTCTGGAACAGGGCGCAGAATTCTGAGCGCTGGGAAGTATTCAGGTTGAACAATTTTGCACATAATACCTTGTCTTTCAACGGACAGCTTATGAATGCAGCCGGCTTCGCGAAGATTGATTCGTGGCTGGACTCTCCGTCACAACTGGCGGCGATCACCGACCTTTCCGATATGTATGCCGGGCAAATTAATAGTGCCAAACGCGGGATTGCGATTCGAGACGATAAGTGGGTGGTGGTAAGGGATGAGGTGCAAACCGGGGATAAGCCAGCCAGAATGCGCTGGAACCTGCTGACCGTCGCGAACGTGAAAATTATAGACGACAAAACGGTAGAGTTGACGCAGAAAGGAAAAACAATGCTGCTTGTGTTTCAGACGAATGCGAAGATCGAGATCAAAACGTGGTCGACGACGCCGCCGAATGATTATGACGCGCCCAATCCCAACACCACGTTTGTTGGCTTCGAGGTAACCCTGCCTGCAAATTCTTTCGAAATGTTCAATGCTATTTTTTCGCCTTCTGGGGCGCTTCCGCAGGTCAATCCGCTTGTTGACTGGAAATGAGGTCCTGAGCTGTCGCGTATTGCCCTGCTATTTGTCGTAATTGGCCACTTAGGGTTGTGATTTGAATGGGTTAATTTGCATTGCAACTAAACCGTACTTCACTATGCTTTCAGAACCAATCTCCGGTTACCGAAATGAGCGGCATTACCTAGCTATTGCCAAGACTGTTCACATGCACGATATTCCTGATACGCTCCCTCCATTGATCCCGGTGGTAAAGCAATGGATGCAGGAAAGGGGTATTGAAGCTGCGGGGCCGGATTTCTTCTTATACAAATCAATGAACGACCGGGGCGAGCTGGATTGCGAAGCCGGGTTTTCTGTTGGTCACGCAGTCGGGGGCGACGATCTTGTGATTGCGGGCAGTTTTCCGGCGGGTAATTACGGGAGTCTCGTTTATACCGGGGATTTCAAAGATATGATGCAGGCACACGTTGCGCTGGAAACCTGGATCAAAGCGCAGGGACTTATTGAAAAAAAGGTTGAGGCTGACGGCCGCACGGAATGGGGCGGGCGCACAGAATTTTATCTCGTCGATCCTGATTTTGAGCCGAATCCGGATAAGTGGCAGACAGAAATCGTTTTTCAGTTGGAAGACTGATCTCTGTCTGCCGGCATGTGTCTTAGTGGGCTGCGTCCGCGGGTTTTTTCTTGAAAAACAGTTTTTTGAAACCCGTAAAAACCAAAAATGCAATCAGTCCCGCCACCAGTCCGGCAATGAATTCTTTGACTATAGACGGCAGATTTGGGAAAAGGTGGTGCAACTGTTCGATATTATGGACAAATATGCCGCCTGCAACCAATATAAGTGCTACCGTACCCACAGCACCGAGCACCTTGATCATAACCGGAAGTGCCTTTACCAGCATGTGGCCGACTTTTGACAGGAAACCTTTGCCGTTCGATCTTTTGATCAGTTTGTAACCCGCATCGTCTGATCTCACGATTAGTGCCACAATCCCGTAAACGCCAACTGTTGCCAGCAACGCTACTGCCGAAACGGTCAATATCTGTATGGGGAGGTTTTCGGCTGCGACGCTGCCTAGCGCGATAATGACGATCTCTATGGAGAGAATAAAGTCCGTGGTCACTGCGGATTTGACTTTTGTCTTTTCGTTTTCGGCGGCTGTGGCAGCACTTTGCTGTTCGATCACTTCCACTGCGGAATGCTCTTCTTTGGGATGAGGGAAAACATATTCGATGATTTTTTCAACTCCTTCATAAGCCAGATAAAGCCCCCCAAGAAGCAATATGTATGTGATCGCCGCCGGCAGGAATGCATTGAGCAGCAGCGCAACGGGAACGATGATGAGCTTGTTAAGGAAAGAACCTTTGGTGATAGCCCACAAAACAGGTAATTCCCTTTCGGATAGAAAACCGGTTGCTTTTTCTGCATTCACGGCCAGGTCGTCCCCGAGAATACCGGCCGTTTTACGCGTTGCTACTTTGGTTGCCAGCGCAACGTCGTCCATTAGAAAAGCGATATCATCTAAAATCGCAAAAAATCCTGATGCCATGTTATGTTTTAATTACCAGAAAATCGTATAAAAAACCGATCCAGTGCCTGCGTTTGGGGCATTTGAGTGCCTGTTTCGGGTACGAAGGTAGTAAACCGATTGTTTACTTGCGCCTTTACGGAAACCGGTAATTGATCCAATATTTATACCACTGGATAAGAACTTGGTAAAAGCCGCAGCCTTCGGCTATATTGTCTTTAGATTTGCGCCTTTAATTTCTGCCCATTTGCACTTAAAGCCAACATAATGGAAACGCCACACCTGCTATTGATCGACGATGAGGTCCAGTATAGCGAACTGACCAAGGAATACCTCGAAATGAAAGGCTGCAAGGTTATGCTCAAGCATGACGGACAGGCCGGGCTCGACGCTTTTAAACTGCATTCGTTTGACTTGTGCGTACTTGATATCAAGATGCCGAAGAAAGACGGGTTCACGCTGGCCGGGGAGATCAAGGAGATCAAAGAAACAACACCTATTATTTTCCTGACGGGTCAGTCGCTGAAAGAAGACAAGATCAAAGGGCTGACGATCGGCGCCGATGATTATCTGACCAAACCGTTTAGTATGGAGGAATTATATCTACGGATACGCGCCATTCTTAAAAGGGTGAAAGTGCAGGAAAAGACCATTGCGATCGATCAGTATCAATGGGGGCTGTCAAAATTTGAGCCTGAACTTCGCGAACTGACCGTGACCGGCGAGAAGATCAAGCTTACTTCCATAGAATCGAAACTGCTCAAAATGTTCTGCGAGCATCAAAACAAAGTGCTCACCCGCGACGCCGCGATGATGGGGATATGGGGCGACGAGGAGCATTACCGGGGATATAGTCTGAACGTGTACGTGAGCAAGCTGCGCAAGTTTTTAAAGCCGGATCCGTCTGTCGAAATCCTCAATTTGCACGGGGAAGGTTATAAGCTCATTTACAAACGAAGCGATAGCTGATGATAGATCTGGCCCTGTTGAGAAATCTGATGTCGGGCGATGAAAAGCTGGTTCTGCATTTTGTTTCTATATTCAAAACGCAGGTTCCCGGCCAGGTTGAATCACTTCCTGGCCTTTGTGGAGACGAGGACTGGGAGGCACTTTCAACCGCACTTCACAGTCTTAAAACGCAGTTCAGTTATGTGGGACTGACTGAGTTTGCCGGGCAAATGGCCGACATGGAAGAAAGTGTCGATAGTGGTGAAACGGATACAATAGCTTCGCAAATCGCCGCTTTTCAGCAGAAATTCGATATTTTCTGGCAGGCAGAGTTTTCCGGTGAATCGAATAGCCTGTCTTAGGAAGTTGGCTCGGTTTGTATCGCGCCTTTCAGCAATTTCCTGATTTTGTATTTCAATTTTTTTGCTTCAATAGGTTTGGTGATGTAATCGTCCATACCCGCGTCCCGGCACTTTTGCGCCTCGGCCGGGTTTGCATTTGACGTAAAGGCGAGGATGGGGGTATGTTTGTCCTTTTCACGCCCGCGGATCGCTCTGGTAGCCTTGTATCCGTCCATAACCGGCATTTTTACGTCCATTAATATAATATCAAAACTGGCTTCGTCGAGCTTTCTGAGTGCATTCTCGCCATTATCTGCGATCGTCACACGTACATTCTGGATAATTTTTTTCAGGGTTTCTTCCGCCACAACCTGGTTGAACAGATTGTCTTCCACCAGCAATATGCTCACATCGGCAAGATTGCTGTCCTCTTCCCCGTCTTCCACATGATCACCGGGGCTGCAAACTTCGAAAGTGAGGTTGAAGCTGAACCTCGTTCCTTTTCCTAATGTACTGTTCACCTGCATGCTTCCGCCTTGCTCTTCTACCAGCTTTTTGGCGATGAATAAGCCCAATCCTGTTCCGGATTGTTTGGTATTTAAATCGTCGTCAATACGGGTGAATGTTTCAAAAATGTAGGCCAGCTTATCCTCTGCAATTCCAATCCCGGTATCAATTACTTCAAATAGTAACTCTTCACTCTCGCGATCTTTGTTCACCACACTTACTTTGATCGACACAAGACCATTATCTGTAAATTTCACTGCATTACCGGCCAGGTTCAGCAATATTTGGTGCAGCCTGATCGGGTCTCCGATCAGTTGCTGGCTCACATCCTCGTCGACGGTAACTGCCAGTTTCAGTCCTTTTTCCTCTGCTATTACTCTCAGAATGTAGCCCAGCCGGTTCATCCGGTCGCGTACCTGAAAGGGTTTATTGACAAATGAAAACTTGCCTGCTTCGATCTTGGAGTAGTCCAGAATATCGTTGATGATCGCCAGGAGATTTTCCGAAGAATACCGGATTCCCTTTGCGTACTCGGTTTGCTTCGCGTCGAGCTGCGTGTCGAAAATCAGTTCGGACATACCCAAAATCGCCGTCATCGGTGTCCGGATCTCGTGGCTCATATTGGCAAAAAACTGTTCTTTAAATTTCGATTTTTCTTCCACCAGGAGCTTCTGGCGCTCTATTTCTTCCTTCTGAACCTGGATTTCGGCTGTCCGAACCGCCACTTTCTGTTCCAGTTTTTCATACAGGATCGCATTTTCAATTGACACCGCGATCTGGCCGGAAAGGAGCTTTAATAGTTGTGTACGCTCGTTGGTGAAAACGGCAGTGGCGAGATTATTTTCAAGATACAATACACCTACCAGCTTCCCCTGGTTCAGGGCCGGAATGCACAATACCGAGCGAATTTCCCGCTGAATCACAATGGGGTCGTTTTTGAACACATCACTGGCCAGTGCATCGTGGAGCACTACGTCCGATTTGGTATTGAAAACGTGTTCTATCATGCTCGCCGGAAGTTGATCTGAGTCCGCAAGCCGTATTTTACGTATATCACTCGCTCCGTCAATCACGGATCTCCTGGCTTCAATATACAGTTCTCCGCCCCAATCCAGTATAAAGTAGCCAGACTGTGCGCCTGCATTTTCAATGGCAAACTGCATTAGTTTTTCGAGTAACCTGCCAAACACAACCTCGCTCGAAATGGCGGTGGACGTTTTCATGAGCGTAGCCAGATCCAGTGTTGATACAATGCTTTCTCCCGCTCCATTCTTGGGCGAAATAATGGCTGCGTGATCCTGGAAACCCTGCGAAAGTGCAGGGAATTCGGCCAGTAAGTGTCTTTCTTTAATCACACAGCCCCATTCCCGGTAACCGTCCAATGCCACGCTCAGGTAACTCAGCGCCATTTTAACCTGACCTTTTTCTTGCCAAAATTTACCACAAAGCTCATTAGCCAGCGCAGCTTCATGCAAATGCCCGTTTTCGATGCCTGTTTTTATGGCCTTGTCATAGTATGCTACTGCTTGTTGCGTGTTGCCATTTGCAGCAAAAAGCTCCGCCTCCATCAGATAGAACCGGTGTTCCAGATTTATAGGGACTTGCCGGGAAAGCTTCCGGATCTTGTCGCGGTGTTTCGCAGCCGTTTTTAGATAGCCATTATTTCCACCTTTTTTGTAAAGCGCAATATTAAGTAGGCCGAAAAAGAAAGAAAAAAGGGATTCAAATTGACTACCGCGCACATTACCGGCAAATGCGTCCGCATGCCGCGTCAGTGCCAGCCCTCTTTCCAGTTCGCCCGACAGATAGGCTAATGCTAGTTTGTAAGCAAAACAGACAAACATCCGCGAGTTATTCTTCAAAGCAAAAATCCCCGAAAACGCTTCGCCTTCGTCAAAATATTCGCCGGTCAGGACAACGGGATCTTCATTTTCGCCGAGCAGATTGGACGCGATCTGGATCAGCGGCTCATTATGATGTGATACTGCTCCTTTGGAGAGCGAGCGGGGCAGCTGATTGTAGCGAAGTATTTCGTGCTTAACCCAATGCAGGTTTTTCCCCGAAAGCAATAAATGAAAGCTGTACGTACTGGACGCGTAGGAACAATATTCCACATCACCCATTTCAATGCCTGTCTGGTACGACACCCGCAGCGGTTCCAGTACCTCGTTGGTATGCTGCCCCGACGACCTGTTGACGATATTATAGATCAGCAGCGTGCGCGCTCTGGCGGCCGAATTCTCAAACCGGTCAGCCAATTTCAAGGCTACATTCCCATAGCGGTAACAAGCGTCGTGGTTGTATTCGATGGCGTTCACAATAGCCCCGTAAGTCGCAAAAGTTATTGCCGATTCGGGTGCAATACCATATTTGAGCGACAATTCTACCATTTTCAGCACCATCAAAGGATATAGCTCGGGAATAGCCGAGAAAGAAGCGGCTGTGATATTTTGCAAAAAGCGCATGGCGGCCAATTGATTTGGCGCAGTCATTTGAGGCAGGTTTTCGAGTGCTTCGATTTTTTTGCCCCGCATCAGCCACTTGGATTTCAGATATGCCGATGCAGTATGCCATTTTTTGGCCTTTACAGGGAAGGTCACATTCAGCTCTTTCAGTACTTTTAATGAAAGTGATATGGCTTCAAATGGCTGCTCGTGAAATATCAGGCTTTGAATCTGGATCTGGTAAAGTTTGATCTTATCCTCATTTTTAGCAGCAACTAATGCAGTTTCAGCTACCTCCATGCAGGTCGCAGCGTCGCCGGCGAGGTAGGCACTTTCGGCCAGGTGGAGGTGGAGATCGAGAGCGAGCTGGTAAGCATCAGTCCAGTCTGCCCACACCAGAAGCTCTTTGCCGATCCGGAAATAAGCCATTGCCACGGAGTAGGCAGCCGACGAACGTGCTTTTTTACCTGCTTCAAAATTCAGTTCCGCAATTTTGTATCGCTCCCCGGGTTGGGCAAAGTCCTGGTGGTGGTTGAGGTGATTGACGATCTCGAAAAGCTGGTCGTAACGTTCAGCCGCGGAAAGCCTTTCGAGTAAAAAATAGCCGATATTCACATGCAGCTCACTTCTGGCTTCAACCGACAGCAGATTATATGCCGCTTGCTGCACCTGATCGTGGACGAAACGGTAGCGTTTGATATTAAGAAATCGCGTTTCATTCCCCCGCTCGTCGGAAAGTTGCAGCAAATTTTCAGCGACGGCTTCACGCAGATCTTCCGAAATTTCCTGCGGCGTCTTGTCATTCAATGCGGAAAGTATGAGCAGATCAAAATCCGAGCCGATGCAGGACGCGGTAACCAATGCCTGGCGCGCCGGTTCGCGCAGATTGTTGATTTTTGATGTCAATAACTGCTGCGACGATCCTGATAATGCATAACCTCTCACTTCGTGCTGGTCCCAGGTCCATTTGCGAAGCTTAGTGTTATATCTCACCAGTTCATTGGAAACCAGATCTTTGAGTGTTTCAGATACGAAAAACGGATTGCCTAAGGTGCGCGTGAAAACCATATCCGCCAGTTGGGCAGCAACTTTCGGCGGACAGGAAAAAGTATCCGAAATGAGTGCGGTAATATCGGCAGGTTGTAAAGGGTATAAAGTAAGCTGGGATAAATTCGAATCTGCCGTGTCCAGTTCTTTCAATGCCGTTCTCAATGGATGCTTTTCCGAAAGCTCATTGTCGCGGTAAGTTCCTGTTATGAAGAGGTTTGAGCCTTCCACCGAGTAGGTAACGCGGCTCAGAAAGCGCAGACTCGAAGGGTCGGCCCAATGCAGGTCATCCAGAAAAATAACGAGGGGATGTTCCTTTTTTGTGAATACATTAATAAAACCGGTAAATACGTTCACAAACCGGTTCTGCGCTTCAATAGGAGTCAAAGTTTCCACCGCCGGCTGCTTTCCGATCATTTTTTCCAGGTCGGGAATTACGTCGACGATTATCTGGCCAAACTGGCCCACCGCATCCAGGATCTGCGCTTTCCAATATGTCGCGTCCTGATGAGATATTTTACAAATGAGTTCTTTGAAAGCCTGTATAATCGCTTCAAAAGGAACATTTTGTAGATATTGATCAAACTTTCCTGTAATAAAAAGCGCACGCGGTTCCACCCGCTTTTGCAGCGCGCGGATCAGTGAGGATTTACCAATACCCGAATTTCCGGATACTAAAAACATTTCATTACGGTCGCCAGAGCGTTCAAATGCTGCTAGCAGTAAGTCAAGCTCGCGGTCTCTTCCATATAACTTTTCGGTAATGCCAAACTGGCCGGGAAAGTCGTGCCCGCCAATCTGGAAATGTGTATTCGGGCTATTTTTGAGAAAATTTTCCAGGCAGGTCGCCAGGTCAGCGCGTATTCCTCTGGTAGTCTGGTAACGGTCGGAAGGTTTTTTAGCTATCAGCTTTAAGATAATGCTCGAAATACAGGAAGGGATTTCCGGATTAATAGTCGACGGATTTGTGGGCGTGCGCGCCATGTGTGCGTGTACGAGCTCATTGGGATCTGCATTTTCAAAAGGCAGCACACCTGTGAAAAGCTGGTAGAACATCACGCCCAGGTTGTAATATTCCGAGCGAAAGTCTACCGGCGTATCCGTAAGCCCGCTTTGCTCGGGCGACATGTATTGCAATGCGGTCAGGTTCGTATTCCTGCCTGCATTTTGTTCCTTCCTATCCATACCAGCAGCGCTGCTCAGGTCGATCAGGCGGGCCTGGAATGTTTCCGGGTTGACAAGAAAATGGGCTGGCCGCAGGTCGGAGTGAGAGATCCCGTGGTATTGCAACTCTTCCAGGATCAGCGTAAGAGAAGTGGCCAGGTGAAGCGCCGCGGGAATAGAGAGGCGGTTTTCGGTCAGAAAACTTTCGAGGCTGCATCCTTCAAAATCATCCATTTCGAGCACCAGATAGTTTTCAGGCCTTAAAATCCGGGTATAATTTAATATCCCTGTAAAAGAAAATGCGCTTCCGAAAGCAAATTCCTGTTCAATTTCCTGACAAGCCGGGTCCAGCATTCCGGTGAATGGAATGATCTTCAAAATCACATTTTTCCCGGATATATCGTCCACCGCGCGTACCAGCGATTTATTAAGTTCTTTGTATAGTTCGGCAGTGATTCGGTATTTCTCGATGATTGTCATGGAAGAGCGTGAGGTTGCATAAAACGTTGTGTTTCAAAGTAAAGCAAAATAAACTTTCACGTACTATCTTTAAATTCAAAGGGCTTAATTTTAATAATTTTTTATACTTTTTAAGGAGTTGTTACGACTTGGCCGCTTCGCCGCATATTATCTTTGCTACTGTCAAAACGAGATCAAAAACACAGAATATGAGAAAGATAGCAATCATGGGAGCAGGACAGTCGGGGTTACACCTGGCGATCAGACTTGTAAAAAGCGGGTACGACGTAACGGTCATTTCAGAACGCTCGGCGGAGGAGATATTCAACGGCCCGCCGACGGGTGCTACCTACCTTTTCCACGATACGCTTCAACTCGAGCGGGAGCTTGGGCTGGACTTTTGGAGCGACACCGCGTACCATTCCACAGGTTTTAATATCAACTTCGGAAAACCCGACGGTAACTTTGCTTTCGGCATCAGCTCCCGCACCAGCAAGCCCGGTGCGTCCATTGACCAGCGCCTCAAATTTTATCAGTGGATCAAGCTTTTTGAAAAACTGGGCGGTAAATTCATCGTCAGCGACACTACACCGTCCGACCTGCTTGCCTGCACAGCTCAGTTTGATCTGGTGATCGTATCTTCGGGAAAAGGCCCGCTGGCCCGGCTTTTCACCAAAGACGAAGATCGCTCGACGCACGAAAAGCCTGCGCGCAAACTGGTGCAGCTGCATATCAACGACTTCGAACAACCAGAAAAAACAAAATTTACGTCCATTACCCTGGATGCATTAATGGGGGGCGGGGAAATTATTACTGCGCCGTTTTATCAGAAAGACGATATTCAATGCTCATTTATCCTGATTGAGGCTATTCCTGGTGGCCCGATGGATGTTTTCGATGAGGCGACGACGGCTTCCGAGCTGCTGGTGAAGGCGAAGGAAATGATCCGTACGTACCTGCCGTGGCGTTACGCGGCTTTTGAAAATGCAGAAGTGATCGCCGATAATGCGTTTTTGAAAGGTTCATTCACGCCGGTAGTACGCAAGCCGGTGGTACAACTCAACTCGACTGCCGCGGTGCTGGGGGTAGGAGATACGGTGATTTTGAACGATCCTATTGTGGGCCAGGGAGGTAACAATGCATCCAAAATGGCGAATGCGTATGCGAAATCGATCATTGCCAGAGGGGACAAACCTTTTGATGTGGCGTGGATGAATGAGACGTTCGAAGGTTTTTGGGATTATTCCAAATACGTGAACCGTTTTTCTGACATTTTTCTGGCACCTGCGAAGCCACATGTGGTGGAGGTATTGGGGGCCGCTACGCAGAACCCGGATATCGCCTCCGATTTTGTAAACGGATTCAATCACCCGCCTGCGCTCTTCCCCTGGCTGGACGATGCGGATGCCGCGCGGGAATATCTGACCGCCAAAATGCGCAGCGCAGAGCCCGTGATGTAATATGCTTTTTGGATAAACTATTTTTATTTACTCAAACGTAGAACTACTTAATGAACAAGCTCAACTTCGCATCCCCCGCGGTTGCAGAACGGGAGACCTATGTCTCCATGCAACAAACAAAAGGTCCTGTCATCCAGTCGCAGAGCATTTCCCTATTACATGAAATGGTTGCCCGGGGCGGCCCCGAGCCGGCGGAGTACCCGCTTTTGGATCAGTTGATGCAGCAATTGTACCGTATGCAGCAAAATGGGTACATCAGCGAGTCACAGACAGCCTTCCTGCAAAGTATTTTTGATGAAGGCTTTTTAGCCAATACCATTCACGGGTACGTTTACCGGAAACCGTTAGGATATGCCGGCGACTATGCGCTGATCGATATGATTTACACCTACGATAGTTTTGGTCACCCCGGCTTCGAAAAATGGGACCGTTACTTTCACGATCAGGCAGCCACTCAGGCAGTGCGCAACCGTAAGGATTTCTTTAAGCAAAATATCCTGGAAAAGCTGAAAGGCAGAAATGGTGTTCTTAACTTGCTGAACGTCGCCAGCGGCCCTGCCAGGGATTTATTTGAACTATATCAGACAATAGATCCGGAGATGTTGAAGGCAACCTGCGTAGATATTGATTCCCGTGCAGTAGCTTTTGCTGGCGATCTTTGTAAAGCTTACGAGAGCCAGATCAGCTTTCGACAGAAGAATATTCTGCGTTTTTCGAGTGCGGAGAAATACGATGTGATCTGGTCGGCCGGACTGTTTGATTATTTTGAGGACAAAATTTTTGTAATAGCTATCAAGCGCTTACTTACTTTTCTGAAACCAGGCGGAGAGATACTGATCGGTAACTTCTCGGAAAATAATCCCAGCAGGGGTTATATGGAAATTTTTGGGGAATGGTTGCTGATCCACAGAAGCGCGGAGGAGTTAACCCGGCTTTCAATGGAAGCGGGCGTACATCCTGCGAATATCTCCGTGGAGCAAGAGCCGCTGGGAATCAATCTGTTCCTGAGAATACGAAGTGCAATACCCGCTGAACAAGCTGCATTGTGCATGAACTAGACACGTCTTCTAAGCTCGCTTATTCCGTTGTAAACCCTGAATTTCGAATTCGTAGGTAGGGAACGCTATTGCAGGTCGGGTTGAAGCATTTGGATCTTGTAAAATGCCTTTTTGAGCACACTTTTGAGTGCTTCCAGTTTCATCGGTTTAGTTGTGTAATCGTTCATTCCAATGGCGAAGCACCTGTTCCGGTCTTCACTCATGGCGTTGGCAGTCAATGCAACAATATAGGGTTTGGGCCCGTGTCTCTCCCGTATGATCTTGGTAGCCTGAAGTCCGTCCATTTCCGGCATTTGCAAATCCATCAGGATGACATCGTAAGTGTGTGCAGTGAGGTTTTCCAGCACCTCCAATCCGTTGCTCACCATGCTGATTTCGTATCCGAGTTTGTTCAGTACATATTCAATGAATTTCTGATTGACAAGGTTGTCTTCCGCCACCAGGATCCGCAGCGGATAATGCAGGGCAAAATCAAGTTCCAGTACCTTCGCGCTGATGTTCTGCCCCGGGATCGGCCTGCTCTGGTCTGAGATCTGGTCTGTGTAACCGGTCACGATATTGAATCGGAAGGAAGATCCCTTACCATATTCGCTTTCTACCCAGATCACGCCGCCCATTAAACGTACGAGCCTTTCACAAATGACCAGCCCCAGCCCGGTGCCTCCGTATTTGCGGTTAATGGAAGAGTCGACCTGGGAAAATGCCCGGAACAGGTTCGGAATACTGCTTGTGATGATGCCGATACCAGTATCCTTCACCGTAAAGCCGACGCGGACCTGGCTGGATTCCAGTTCGGTTTCCAGACACACGTCAATCGTAATCTGTCCGCGATCGGTGAATTTGAGTGCATTATTGATCAGGTTTGTTAATATCTGTTTTAACCTCGAACTGTCGCCTACCAGAAAATGCGGAATGCGCTTATCAATGGAATATTGAAGGTCGATACCCTTTTGCGAAGCCTGTAAAACGAATAGTTGCACGATTTCCTCCATCGTGATCCGAAGCTCGAATTCGTGGGCTTCCAGGTCCAGCTTACCCGATTCGATTTTGGAAAAGTCAAGAATGTCGTTGATCACGTGGACCAGCGTCTCCCCGCATGCTGAAATGGTCCTGGTGTAGTCCCGCTGCTCGGTGCTGAGCTCCGTTTCAGACAGTAGTGCCGTCATTCCGATCACTCCGTTCATAGGTGTCCGGATCTCGTGGCTCATCGTGGCCAGGAAAATGCTTTTGGCGTGATTGGCGCGTTCGGCTTCTTCGCGGGCGAGCTGCGCCTCGCTGTGCTGGTCATAAAGTTCCTCTGTCTGCGCGCGCAGTTCCTCCGATTGCGCCTGCAACTCTTCGTTCAGTGCCTGCAAATGTTCAGACTGTGCATGCAATTCTCCTGCTTGGTTCTGGACCATGGTCGTGCGTTCTTCAACAAGCGATTCCAATGTTGCTTTTTGCCGCATAATCGCTGCAACCCGGAGTCTGTATAGAAGGTAAATAATGCAAGCCACAAGCAGGAAGCCCAATGCGCGAAACCACCAGGTAGCCCAGAAAGGAGGTTTAACAACGATAGCAAGGCTTTGCTGCCTTACAACCCACTCCCCCGAAATGTTCTGTGCCTTTACCCGGAAAGTAAATTCCCCCGGCGGCAGGTTGGTGTACACAGCTGCGTTTTTGCTCTCTGCGTAATTCCAATCCTCTTCAAATCCTTCCAGATAATAGGCATAGTTTCTTCGGGAAGATGTAAAATCCAGCGCTGCATAATCAATGGAAATGAAGGACTGATTATGCGACAAAGTAAGCCGCGTGGCATCGGCGATCTCAGTATCCAGAACTGGTGCGATATTGTCGGGATTCACCACCTTTGCATTTTTATTGAGGATCTTAAAACTGGTGATCATAATAGGATAAGCAGCCTGATTGCGGTCGATATGCTGCGGGTTGAACTTATTAAAACCTTTGAGACCACCGAAATACAAGTTTCCCTGCCGGTCTTTATAAGCTGCTTTTTGTTTGAATTCCCTGCCCTGCAATCCAAATTCAACAGGATAATTTTCGAACTTTTCACGCGCCGGATCAAACTTTGAGAGTCCGCCTTTCGCACTGATCCAGAGCATGCCCGAATTGTCTTCAACAATCGCCTGCGTCACGTTATCGATCAGCCCGTTCTCTGTCGTATACCTTTTAAACTTTTGGTTCGCCGGGTCAAAGCGGACCACGCCTTTTAATGTAGAAAGCCACAAAATGCCATTTCTGTCCTCCGCAATGCAGGTAACCGCGCCATTGAAAATTCGCTTTGCTACAGCAACCTGGAATCTTGTGAAGGAATCTGTCTCTGGGTGATAACTGTTCAGCTGCCCTTCGTCGGTACCAATCCATAATGTCCCCTTCCTGTCGACCAGAAAACAATTCACAGTATTGTCCGACAGCGTTTTCATATCATCGGGATCACTGAGGTAATGTTTGAATTTTTTTGTAGCCGGGTCAAAAACGTCGAGGCCTTCTCCGTAAGTGCTCAGCCACATTTTGCCATCCGATGCGTTGGCAATTGCATAAACGTTGTCAGAATACAATGTGTTGGCAGCGTCCGGTTTGTGCCTGTAAACTTCCGAACGGCCCGTTTTCGGGTCGAGCACATTCAGGCCTGAGCCCCACGTTCCTATCCAAAGTTTACGCGCGTTATCAGGCACAATTGTGAGAATAAACCTGCCGGAAATCCCTTGTCCTGCATTCTTTTTTGAAGATGCAACAAACTGCTGCTTTGTGATATCGAACAAATTAATGCCCCCGCCGTCGGTCCCGATCCACATTTTTTGGTCGGGATCTTCATAAAAACAAAGTACTGCGTTGTTTGAAAGGCTACTTGCAGTTGCATTGCGCCGAAAGTGCTGGAAGCCGCTTTCACGTTTGTAAATGTTGATGCCGCTGCTGAAAATGCCCATCCACAAGTTTTCCTGGCTATCCTTGAAAATGCAGTCGACAGAATTTCCAGCGACGCTGCTCAGATCAATTTCGTCGTGTATGTAAGATGTGAATGTCCAGCTGCGCGTGTCCAGGATATTCAATCCGCCGTTTTCTGTTCCCATCCAGATGTCACCCTGACTTTCGCTGATGCTGGTAACGCTGTTGTTGGACAGGCTGGCCGGGTTTCCGGGTTCTTTTTTAAATCGCCGGAATGTGCCGTCGCCGGGCTGGTAAAGGTTCAGCCCGTTTCCATAAGTACCAATCCAGATGCGGCCTTTGGAATCCTGGAAAATAGAGCGGACCTCATCTCCTGAAAGCGAATTAGGCCGACTTTTATCAGTAATAAATCTCTTGAAAGAGCCTGTCTGCCGGTTCAGCAGATTCAGTCCGGCAGAAGTGCCGGCCCAGATATTGTTGTTCTGATCGCAGTAGACTGTATTTACATTATTGCTGCTGAGGCTGTTAGCGCGATCCGGGTTGAAGTGGTAGCGCGCGGTCACGACCCTTTTCTCTGTATCAAAAAGATCCAATCCACCGGTTGTCGCGAGCCACAATTTTCCGTTTTTGTCAAAAACAATCTGATTAATGTAGTCACCCGAGACACCATTCTTGTTACTGACGCTGAACATGTAGGCTGTAAAACGCTTTCTCGTACGGTCGAGCACATTCAGGCCGCCTCCGCTTGTCGCAATCCAGATATTGCCTGCTTTATCCTCCGTAATACTCGTCACTGCATTGTTGCTCAGGCAGTTCTTGTCTCCTTCTTCGTTTCTGTAAGTTCTGAATTCATGCCCGTCGTACCGACTCAATCCGGCGCTGGTACCTATCCATATAAAACCTTTACTGTCTTGGAAAAAACAATTCACGTTATTGTCAACAAGGCCGTTTTCTGAGGATAAGTGCCGAAAATGGAGGGGCTTATTTTGGCACAACGCCCGCAATGAGAAAAAGGATGTGAGTAGAAGGTAAATGAAAACACAACGACAGAACATCATGTTATTCTCAGCGGACATAAAATTACTTGTAAAGTTTTGTAGAAATATAAGTAGTTAATTTTATATAATACCTGGTACAGAAGAAATTCTATATTTCATGCACCCTTGAAATTTATGTGAGGCGCGTAACGCTTGTGCCGCTGGCATTTTGAATCCCTGACACATCCTTCGCGAAACTTCCTGAAAATATGATGATCTTCGCCAGCGCTATGGCATGTTTTTAGTGCTTTTGGCTTAAAGGATCATTAACTATGGATAAAAGCGGTACTATCATTATCATCGAAGACGACGAAGACGACCGTTTTGTCCTGGAAGAAGCATTTAAAGAGCTGGGGTTTCCGAACCAAAGAAGGTACTTTTCCGATGGTTTGTCAGCACTCGAATATCTCTACGAAAGCACCGACAGACCATTCATTATCCTTTCAGATATTAACCTGCCGAAATTGAATGGGCTGGAACTTAGGAAAAAGCTGCATACTGACGCAGAGTTGAACCTCAGGTGTATTCCCTATATTTTCTTTACAACTGCATTAAACCACCAGGCGGTAATCGATGCTTACAGTAATTCTGCACAAGGTTTTTTTGTAAAACCAGGCGCCTTTCAGGAAGTTAAAGATACCGTCAGGGTGATCATCGAATACTGGAAAAGCTGCGCCGCGCCGAATAACTTCTGAAAAACGGAATACTCTGGATAGAAAAGCGAACTGGGCTTATCACCGCTATTCTTCATTTAATATAAGCAGCATATTCATTCAAGTTGATCAGCGGTATCTTTGAACCGAAATGGGCATTGATAACCTTGATCGTTTCATTGGCTATAACCGCATTACCGATAGCCGAAGGATAAATTCCGTCACCCGAGAAAAAATTGCCGCCCGGCTTACCGCTGATTTTGTACCCATCTCCGGTTACATAAGTACCTGCAAAAATCTGCTCATATATCTTTTCAAGATCGACAACCAGCAGCTTTTTGGTTTTTGCTTCCTCGCGTATCCGCTGATTGGTACCGCTGAGCGTCGCTGCGCTGTATTGTTCCGGGGTGGCGGGCCCTGAAAGTTGTGTTTGCCACGAAAAATAGGGCAAGTGCCTGAATGCCGGGATCGTATACACGATACCTTGCGAGCCTGCCCGCTGCGCCACCTCTGCGACTGAAATCGTTAGTGCCGACGATTCCGATGAGGACATTGCCCAGTCAATTCCCCGCGTCGCTTCCTTGATATTCAGCTCCGCCCAGGTATCAAATCCAAAGCTGGAAATTACGATCGCCGGTTTTTTTGTGGACACGCTGGTATTCAGCAGATCCCAGTAAGTATCCTTGCTTTTATCCGCATTCGGCTTCATGCGCCAGAAAAAGATCATATCATCTGTCCAGCCACGTCCGTCTGCACCATATACCCAGCCATTTTCCTTTGGGGAAAGCG
The DNA here is from genome assembly GCF_021390335.1 of Dyadobacter sp. CY343. Taxonomy (GTDB): domain Bacteria; phylum Bacteroidota; class Bacteroidia; order Cytophagales; family Spirosomataceae; genus Dyadobacter. The sequence continues at coordinate 338,621 of NZ_JAJUXK010000005.1, forward strand.
TGCCGCCGATACCGCCCTGATCCAACCGAGGCTCCGACATATTCTCAACATCACCTCCCTGGTAAGGCACCATTTCAGGCACGTTGCTTAGCTTGGTGATAGCAAGGTTATTAGTCACTTCCGACCAGGTCGGGCTACCATTTTTACTTGTCTGAACGAAATAGCCTGTACCATTTCCATGTTCGAGGTCGAAAAGCGGTGATTTGAAATTTTTCAGCCCCATTTGATGTGCAATCAGATTCGGAAAAGCAGTTTGCTGCCCGGCTCTGTAAAGTCCGCCGTTCATCCACCCAGCCGACATACCATCACCAAATGCCAGCATAGGCGAAGTATTGCCCGTTAAAACAAGATTTCCAGGATCGAAAGCTGCTGCTTCGCGTGCAAGCCAGGGGAGCAGCGGGCTGTCTTCGGGAGTTTTGGTAATTTGATCAGTGATAAATCCTTTGGCAAAATGCCGGTTCAAAAAAATAGGATCTTCCAGTTGGACGGGATTGTGCCCGGTGGAGGGAATGCTGTCCACACTTTCCTGCCCCTTTTCCGCTTCAATCACATCAACGGGCTTGCGGCAGGAGCTCATCGTGGAGAGAACAGCGGAACCGACTATTACTGACATCCGGAGAAATTGTTTCATAATGCCTGGGAACAAGGAAAGGGTGTAGTTAAAGTGATCAAAATTAACAAATTATGGGAAAGTTTATCATTAAAATAAGAAAATCAGGGCCGCTCAGAATCGATTTTAAATACTCCTGGCAACGCTAATTATCAAGAAATTTATGTGGGCAGGAGGGTAGTGGCACAATATTCTTAGTAGAGCTTTCAAACAAACTAAAAAACTATTATGGCAAGTCTCGAAAATGCGAACGGTTTAATTCATGATCTTATTGAGATCAACAACGACCGTGTAGCTGGTTTTGAAAAGGCGATTGAAGATATCAATGATGAAAATGTGGATTTGAAAGTGGTTTTTGAAGGTTATGCAATGCAGAGCCGCAAAAACGTTCAGGAACTTTCTGCGATTGCAGGTTCTGCGCCACATCTTGAAAATGAACAAAGTGTAAGCGGTACTTTGCACCGCGCATGGATTGACATAAAATCAATTTTCGGCGGAAGTGACCGTGCAGGTATTCTGTCGGAAGCTGAGCGCGGCGAAGATGCTATCAAAAAAGCGTATAAAGATGCGCTGGAAAGCAGTGATCTTCCGGCAGATGCTCGTGAACTTGTAAGTTCACAGGCGCAGGGAATCAATTCTGCGCATGATAAAATTAAAGCTTTGCGCGACGTTGCAAAAGCTTAAAATCTATCGGTAAAAATCAGCCGTCTCAATCGAGGCGGCTTTTTTTATGTGATCCATCGCTATATTTGCGCATAATCCATGCGAGTTACGCTGCTTTACATATGGCTCATTGTTACAATCCTGCCGACTTTTAGTCAGTGGGGTACTATCGCATATTATCACGTTAACAAGGATTACATTACCCGCGTCCTTTGCGAAAACCGCGACAAGCCGCAGCTGCATTGCGAAGGCCATTGCTACCTCGCGAAGAGACTGAAAGCGCAGGAGGAGAAAAAGGATCAGCAGACCGGCGAGCAGGTGCGTAATCTGCCCACACTGCATCTTTTTGCATCACCAGTCACCATATTTGAATTCCTTCCAAAGCCTATCGCTGACAATCAGCAACTTGCCTTTCCTTATCAGCTGGCCGCTTACCAGGCGCCGTTAGCCGTTGTTGTTCCCCCACCTTGCGTTTAAATATCCCCTAACGCATTATTTATTAAAAACTTCAACCTGACTGCACCCGTTCGGCCTTCGAGCGGCGCGTTTATCATTGCATATCCAATGAAATTCAAATACCTGTTTATCCTTATTACCATTTTGTTTAATGGTTTGAAAACCAATGCTCAATCAGAACTGGGGACGCTCAGTGGCCGCATTGTGAATGCAGACAACGAACCAGTGATCGGTGCTTCCGTTGCATTTCAGAATACCCCGGTCGGAACTATTACAGGAGCCGACGGACAATTCAGCCTGGAACGCATTACACCCGGATCATACGTTCTGACCGTGTCTAATGTCGGATATATTGCTTATTCCCAGAGTCTTAAAATTGTGAAGGGGAAAAATCCATTTCTCAATCTGCAACTTTCTGAAAGTCGCCAGGTGCTGACCGAAGTTGTCGTGAGTGCGGCCAGAAGTGCATACCAGGTTTCCGGTTCAAGCAGCTCGACGCGGCTGGACGTGCCGCTGCTTGAAACTCCTCAATCTGTGCAGGTTGTGTCTTCGGCCGTATTGCGCGACCGGCAGGCTTTTACCCTTAATGAGATCGCAGGCACATTCACGGGCATGAAAGCCAATAACGGAAATGGTTCTTTTCAGATCCGCGGCTTTACGGCTTACTCTCCAACCGATGCCAGTTTCTTGCTTTTTAACGGAATACGTGGCAATCTGTATCTGTGGAGCCAGCAGCCTTTGCTGTACAATATAGAATCAGTAGAGTTGCTGCGTGGGCCTTCGGGAGCGTTGTTCAGTGAGGGTTCTCCCGGTGGTGTGGTCAATTTTATTACCAAAAAACCATTATCTGAAAAAAGGGCAAGTGTGGATCTTTCTCTTGGAAGTTGGGGATTTGGAAGGGGATCTGTGGATTTCACAGGGCCGTTTTCCCGAGATAAAAAGCTCTTATACCGGGCTATTGTGGGATATGATCGCTCGGAAAGTTTTAGGGATTATCAAAATAAAAAAAACCTGTTCGTAGCGCCGTCGCTCACTTATCTGCCCAGCGAACGAACTTCCTTCAATCTTGAACTCAACTACGCTTACTCAAAGGCGGTGCAGCAATATGACAACGGAAGCTACATTTACTCCCGGCCCGACGGCACTTTCGATTTCAATTATTATCCCAAAAATCTGACGATACAAAGCCCGACAGATTATGGGAAAACGCACAATGCGTCGGCTACGCTGACATTCAACCACCAAATCAGTGATAACCTGAAAGTGACCGTGGTGGAACGCGCTGTAAGAAATGTCCTTGATTACACAGATCATATTCCGGTGGGCAGGATCCGCAACGATTCGATCAGCCGCGGGTTCCAGGATTGGGAAACGGATCGGTTTAGTTTGCAAACGACCGCATTTGCTACTTATACCACCAAAACGGGCTTTCTAGGCCACCAGATCATCGTTGGCGCAGACTATAACCGCTACGGCTGGACGCAAAATGATTACAGTTACAAGTCTTCCACGCGCATTTCCATCCTCAATCCCGACTATACCGGCAGCATTCCCGATCCTTCGACTCCGGCCGACGAATCTGATGATAACAAGCGCATTACCAATCTGGCAGGCGCTTATGTCCAGGATCAGGTGAGTGTGAGGAGTAAATTAAAAGTGCTGCTTTCGTTGCGTTATGATGATTATAATGGCAAGGAAACGCCTCTGTCAGATCGGGATAACAAGCAGGGAGACGAGCTCAAAACGTCGGGCTGGATTCCGCGGATCGCGGTCGTTTATTTGCCGGTAAAAAATCTATCAGTGTACGGAACCTACCTTAGATCGTTCAATCCGCAGACTTCCAACAATGTGCTCTCGGGCGGGCCATTCCCGACCCGGCAGGCAACTCAGTACGAAATAGGCACCAAAGCCGACCTGATCAGCAACCGATTGTCGACTACTTTGTCGCTCTATCAGATCAATTATGCCAATATCCTTACAGCTGCGCCGACGGAGGAAAACTCGCACCGGCAGGCAGCGATCGACGGTACGCGCAGCCGCGGCGGAGAGTTTTCGATCGTTGGAAACCTTAACCGTTTGAGTTTAGTTGCGGGTTATGCATTCAACGAGCACGAACTGATCAGCACCACGACTTACGGAAAAAAAGGAGACCGATTTGCCAATGCGCCCAAACATCAGGTTAATTTCTGGGGTAAATATGCGCTACCTTCTCAGGCATTAAAAGGGCTGGGAATCGCCGCTGGCGTGCGATATGTGAGCAACCAGGTGGGCTTGCTGAGCAACCAGAATTTCGTTTTTCCATCATATACAGTGCTGGATGCGGCTATTTCTTACTCGCGCAACAGGTACCAGGTGCAGCTCAATGCGTATAATTTGGCCAACAAGCATTATTTCACCGGAAGCCGGTCGGGTGTGACGACGGCGGGTCTTGGCGATCCGTTCAATATCCGGATCGGGGTTAGTTATCAACTCTGGTAATCCTGTGGCTGGCCTTTTTATGAAAAAATTCAGATTAAATCAAACCTTGTTCCGGCTCCACAGCTGGCTTGGGTTGATAACAGGGATATTCCTGATCCTCCTTGGACTAAGCGGCTCAGTACTCGTTTTCAAAACGGAACTGGATCAGCTTGCAAATCAGGACTTGCTGCGCGTTTCGCCGCTAGAAACGGGTAATTCGGGAGATGCTTTAATGCGGTGCTATGAGACGATTACCTCCCGGTATCCCAACCTGGACGGGATTGCCTGGCTGAATCCGGCAGCCAGGCCCGACGAGGCTTACAATTTCAGGATCTACTTTAATGACAAGAAAATGTTGACTTACGATCTGGCGCTGATCTCGTTCAATCCTTACACCGGCGCAATCCTGCGGGAAGGGCCGGCGACTGATTTTATGCCAAGCTTTATCGAGTGGTTGTTTCAGTTTCATTTCAGTTTTCAGCTGGGCATTCCGGGCGCGGCGCTCACGGCCATATTTGGCATAACGATGCTACTTTCGGTGCTCACCGGCGCGATCGTTTACAAGAAAATGATCTGGAAAGTACTGACATTCCGCATTTCCCTCAACCGTAAAAATTGGCGGACTATAAGCTCCGATCTGCACCGGATCGTCGGGGTATGGTCGCTGGTTTTAAATGCGGTGATCTTTTTCACAGGATTTTGGATGAATATGTTTGCTCTGGAAGCGAAGACCTGGGAAAAAGAAATCGTGGCGACCAAACCCAATACATTCATGGCGGTGTCGGCAGATACTATGTACCGCACCGCGCTAAGTGCTTTCCCCAATCTCGAACCGACCTATGCATATCTGCCCACGCAGCCGGAGCGCAAGTTTGAAGTGAGGGGATATGAAAAAGGGCAGTGGAAACTTTTTGGTGCGGGCAATTCGGTGCGGATAGATCAGCAGACGGGCAAGGTTTTTCAGGTAACCAAACTGGCTGACAAATCCCTGGGAGAACGCATTGAAGCCACATTTCACCCTTTGCATATTGGTAATTTTGGTGGAACAGCGGTGAAAATCCTGTACGTGATCATCGGGCTCACACCCGGTCTGCTGGCAGTGACGGGGTTTATGCTCTGGTGGCGGCGGGTTCGAAAACCTTTCGTTTTTGCCTAAATTCGTGAAAATCTGTGGTAAAAAATGAGAATTCTGGTAGTCGAAGATGACGAGCGTATTGGCGGGTTTTTGGTGAAGGGTTTGCAGGAAGCGGGCTATTCCGTGCAGCTGGCGCAGGATGGAGCGGAGGCCAGGCAGCTGATCCAGTACGAAACCTGGGACCTTTTTATCCTCGATATCATGCTGCCCGATATCGACGGATTGCAGCTCACGCAACTGATCCGCTACCGGAAAATGGATACGCCCGTGCTCATGCTGAGCGCGTTGGGTGAAGCCGAGGATAAGATCAAGGCGCTGGACCTGGGCGCGGACGACTATCTCACCAAACCGATCCATTTTCCCGAACTCCTTTCGCGGATCAATGCATTGCGGAGGCGGTACGAGCTGCATTATTCCAAAGACAATGTGCTAACCTGTGGTGACCTGAGTGTAAACCTCGATACCAATGCAGTTTCCCGCGAACAAAAGGAGATTGTTTTGTCTGTCAAAGAATTTCGCTTTCTGGTGTATTTGCTTGAAAATCAGAATAAAATAGTTACAAGAAGTCAGATTTTGCAGGTCGTGTGGGGTGCGAATGCGGATACTTATACCAATGTGGTCGACGTATATATTTCCTATCTCCGCAACAAGATCGACGCTGATTTTTCTGAAAAATTGATCAAAACGGTGAAGGGGCGGGGCTACATGATATCGGCGAAAAAATGAAAGTACAGCACAAGCTTACCCTCGTTTCTTCCCTGGTTTTCAGCCTGGTGTTCACCGTCTCGTCCGCGCTGATCTATTTTAATTTCACCAAATCAGCCGAGAATATTTTCTTCGAAGAACTGGCACGAAAAGCTTCGCTTACCGCTATGTTTTACCTCGAAGAAGACGAAATGAGCTCCAAAGAGTACAAAAGAATTGAGAAACGATTCCTTACCGCGACCGCCAACCAGGAGATCCGGCTGTACGATAAAGCAGGCAATATTCACTTCGGGGAGGCAGACGCGGATTCTAACATTACCATTAACATCCTCAAAACGATCCGCGACCGCGAGAGTTACAGTTTCAAGATCGACAGCTTGTATTATTATGCGATCTACTACCGGGATAACCAGGGTTCGTTCAGTGTCATCATCAAGGCCAATAACCCCACACTGAATGCGCAGGAAAATGAATTTCTAAAAATACTGCTTACTGCGCTGGTGGTTGGTATCATTGTGATTGTGGCGCTGAGTTATACTTTGTCAAGAATCGCCTACCAGCCGATCCGCAATATCATCGAGCAGGTGAAGTCGCTGGATGTGACCCGCGACCGGAAGCAGCTCACTTACCCCAAAACGCGCGACGAACTGGAAGACCTTTTCAAGGAGTTTAATGCGATGCTGGATAAATCTTACCAGAATATCCAGATACAGAAAAATTTCATCAGTCACGCCTCGCACGAACTCAAAACTCCGCTTGCGGCGATCGTAGGTGATTTGGAAGTTTTGCTGAATAAAGAAAGGTCAGTGGAAGAATACCAGTCCGTGAGCCGCGATGTGCTGCACGATGCCGAACGTTTGGAGAAGATACTCAAAAACCTCTTGATCCTGGCTGATCTTGAAAAACAGACGCCGGAAATGCGAAGCGGGCAGCGTATCGACGAAATTCTGTGGGAAGTGCTCGATCAGCTGCAATCCGAATATCCAGATATCCAGACGAATCTCGCATTAATGCTGCCCGAAGGCCGCACGGACGTGCTCACATTCACCTGTAACCCGACGCAGCTCTATATTGCATTGTACAATCTCATCGAAAATGCAGCCAAGTTTTCAGACCGGAAACCGATCGATATTACACTTGAACTGGCAGGAGAGCGGCTGCAAATGATAATAGCCGATCAGGGAATAGGCATCAGTCAGAACGATCTCACCCACATATTCGAACCGTTCTACCGCGGCGGCAATGTGTCCAGAACAACGGGTAACGGACTGGGAATGACCATTTCCAGTAAGATTCTGGAAAATCATGGTATCGATTTTCAGATCCGGTCAACAGTCGGCGCGGGCACCACGGTCCGTATTCTTTTCTGATTTCTCATTTACTTTTAATGTAGCTCAAAGAACGCTCTAATGTTGCGCGGATAGTTTTGTGCCTTCAACAAACAGACATTGTGTGAAGGTGTATATCATAGCGTTCTTCGCGCTGACCTCCTCTATCATTTTTTCGTTAAAAGTGTCGGCTCAGGACACGCTGAGAATTAACCAAAAAGAAGCGGAAGCATTATTTCTGGGTAATAACCTTGACCTGATCGCGCAGAATCTGAGCATCAGGCAGGCCGAAGCGGGAATTATCCAGGCTAAACTCTGGCCCAATCCCGAGTTCAGTCTCGACGAAGTGAATCTGTGGGCGACGCGGAATCAGCTGTCTTCCGGGGAAACGATCCCGCCTTTATTCGGGAATTTTGGTAAGAACCGCGAATTCACCGCCGAGCTTTCGCAGCTCATTGAAACAGGTGGAAAACGCCGGAAACGCATTGCCCTCGAATTGGTTTCCCGGGATATGGCCGCCGAATATTTCTCCGAACTGATCCGCGAAATGAAGTTGCAGCTGCGCGAAAATCTCTTCGAGCTCGCATTTCAGCAATCCTATCAAACGGTACTTAGCAACCAGCAAACGGCCGTAACCCGGCTGCTGACCTCTTTTGAAAGCCAGTACAAGCAGGGAAATGTAAACAAACCCGAGCTCTTTCGCCTCCGCGCATTGAAACTGGAACTTGGCCAGGAATTGGTGGAATCGCAGATGCAAATCAATAACCTGCAAAAGGACCTGACTATTTTGCTGCATACGCCGGCGAGCAGTTACCTCGTATTCGAAACGCCGGAAGTGCCTGATACCGAAACGTTAGCGTCGCTTGCACTGAGTAATATAACGGCGACCGCGCTCGCCAACCGGCCCGATGTGAAGATCAATAGCATGCAGCAGGATTGGGCAAAAAAGAAGTATGAATACGAATATGCGCAGCGCAAACCCGATGTGAATCTGGGTATCAACTACGACCGCGGCGGTAACTTTCTGCTCAACTTTTTTGGGTTTGGGGTAAAATTCGATGTGCCCGTTTTCAACCGGAACCAGGGCAATATCCTCGAAAGCAAGATCGGTATTGAACAGTCGGACGTGCAGGCGAAACAGAAAACGCAGCAGATCGAAACCGAGGTGACCGCCGCATTCCGCGACCTGCAAAAAAGCATCTCAGCCTATCAAAACCTCGATCCGGAATACAGCGGGGAGCTCGATCATGTGCTCGAATCCTACACCCGCTACTTCGCGCAGCGCAATGTGAATATGGTCGAGTATCTCGATTTTTTCGAAGCCTACATTTCAAACAAGCGGACCATTTTTACCACCATCAAACAGCTCCGGCAGAGCCGCGAAAAGTTGGTTTACACTACAGGAGCAGAGATTTAAGACCTAAAAAAGTATCATATATATGTTCAAATCAAACCTATTCACTTTATCGACCGTGGCGATGCTGATGACTTCCTGCTACGAGCCAAAGGAAGCGCCGGTGACCCAAAAGAAACAGACTTCGTACCAACCGGGCGGCGTGGCTGCATATCCCGCCGTGATCGAACCGATTACTGAATCAATCAGACTCACGGGGCAGATCGAATACAATCCGAACCAGGTTGTCCGGTACGCCAGTCTGGTTACGGGGATGATCACGCGCTCACACATTTCACTCGGCGACCGGGTTACGAAAGGGCAGGTGCTGGCCGAAATGCGCAGCAGCGAATTGTCGGAACTGAATGCACAGGGCCGCGTTTTGGAATCGCAACTATCAGTCGCAAAACGCAAGCTCGCTTCGGTTAAATCCATGTTTGAAGACCGCATTGCGTCCGATAAAGACTTGGTTGAGGCCGAAAGTGAAGCCGAGATATTACAGTCGGAGATCGAAAAGATCAAATCCAATCTCTCACTCTACAATGCGAGTTCGGAAAAAGGCGTGTTCCAGATCAAAGCGCCGGTGAGCGGTTATGTGGTCGAATACAACATTTCGGAAGGTACGCAGGTGAGCAGCAGCGACGCGAGCCTGTTTACGATTTCAGACCTGTCAGAAGTGTGGGTTACGGCTAATATTTACGCAGTCGATCTTTCATTTGTACAAAAAGGAATGAAGGCGGTCATCAAATCGAAAGCCTACCCGAACGACTTTTTCGAAGGCACGATCTCCGACATTTCCCAGGTTTTTGACCCGACTGAAAGGGTACTGAAAGCCAGGATCAGAATGGCCAACAAGGAACTGAAACTGAAACCCGGACTGACCATTGAGGCTGTGGTAACCCGGCATTCCAAGGAGCTGGCGGTGGGAATTCCCGCCGCTGCGCTGATCCTGCACAACAACGAAAACTACGTCCTGATCCAGAAACCCGACAATACCCTTGAACCACGGAAGGTAGTAGCCAACGTAAAAGACAACGACCGCCTCTTTTTCAAAAGCGGTATTGCGGCAGGCGAAAAAGTCGTGATCAACAACCAGCTCCTGCTTTTTTCCGAAGTCCTTGATCAGGATAAATAAAGAAATTTCATGCAAAAACTGACTCAAAGCATTGTAGCCTTCTCTTTGAAGAATACGATGATCATATTTTTCATGACCGCCGTTTTGGCCGTTGTGGGCGTGGTGAGCTATATCCACACGCCGATCGAAGCGTTTCCGGATGTGACCAATACCCGCGCCAGGATCATTACCCAGTGGCCCGGGCGGAGCGCCGAGGAGATCGAAAAGTTCATCACACTTCCCGTCATGAAGGAAATGAACACGATCCCGAAAAAGTCGCAGGTACGTTCGATCTCGCTATTCGGGCTATCGGTGGTGACGGTGCTTTTTGAGGATGGGGTAGAAGATTTTTACGCCCAGCAATATGCCTCCACGCGCCTTCGCAACATCGAAATGCCAAATGGCGCAGATGCAGAAATAGAGCCGCCTTATGGTGCTACGGGTGAAATTTTCCGCTATGTGCTTAAAAGTGAGCGGCCTGTGAAGGAGCTGACTGCCTTGCAGGAGTGGGTGATCGAGCGCGAGCTGGTTGCAGTACCGGGCGTGGCAACCGTCGCGAGCTTCGGCGGGGAGGAGAAAATTTACGAAGTGCGCGTGAATCCGGCGCTTTTGGCGCAATATAACCTCACGCCGCTGGACGTTTTTGAGGCTGTTGGAAAAAGCAATATCAATGTCGGCGGCGACGTGATCCAGAAGGGCGACCAGGCTTATGTGGTGCGCGGAATGGGTTTGCTGGAAAGTGTGAAGGACATTGAAAACATCCTGATCCAGGTCAAAGGCAATACGCCGGTGCTGGTAAAACAAGTGGCCGACGTGGAAATTACCGCTAAGCCGCGGCTCGGGCAGGTAGGTCTGGATGAGGATAAGGATCTGGTGGAAGGGATTGTGGTGATGCTGCGGGGTGAAAATCCGAGTGAAGTGATCGCCAGGCTCGAAGGTGCCATCGACGATCTGAATAACCGCATTCTTCCGGCCGACGTGAAAATCGTCCCTGTGATCGACCGTACCGAACTGGTCGACGCGACTGTGAATACGGTCACGCACAACCTGGCCGAGGGTATTGTGCTCGTTTCGCTGATCGTTTTTGTGTTTTTGTTCAACTGGCGAACCACGGTCACGGTGGCTTTGGTGATCCCGCTATCCTTTTTGTTTGCGATCACGATGCTGCGCATTCAGGGTTTGCCAGCGAACCTGATTTCGCTGGGGGCGATCGATTTCGGGTTGCTGCTGGAAGGCACGATGGTGATCGTGGAGAAAATATATGTCGACCTGGAACGAACGTCGCTGAAAATGGGCGTCGACCGGTTTAATAAAATGTCGAAGCTGGGCCTGATGAAAAGGAGCGTGAAGCACGTGGCGCCGCACATTTTCTTTGCGCAGATCATCCTGATCGTGGCGTTGCTTCCGATTTTTTCATTCCAGAAAGTGGAGGGAAAAATGTTTGCGCCGCTGGCATTTACGCTGGGTTATGCGCTGGTAGGGTCGCTGATTTTGAGTCTGACATTCGTTCCTGCAATGTGTAAAGTGCTGTTAAAGAGCAATGTGCGCGAGATCAATAACCCGGTTGTGAATTTTTTCCGGAACAATATCTTCAAGCTTTACGAATGGAGTGAGCGGCATAAGCGGCTGGTACTCGTCTCGTTTGTGGTTTTGTTTGCGGTTTGTGTGGGCAAGTTTATGAACTACGGGACCGAGTTCATTCCCAAGCTCAACGAAGGCGCTATTTACGTTCGCGCCACTTTGCCAAACAGCATTAACCTCGAACAATCTGTCAAAACGAGCAATGCGCTGCGGGATACTTTGCGATCCTTCGACGAGGTGAGTTTTGTGATGAGCCAGACGGGCCGCCCCAACGACGGTACCGATCCCACGGGTTTTTTCAACAACGAATTCCACTTACAGCTGAAACCCGAAAAGCAGTGGAAAAGAAATATCACCAAAGAAGAGCTGCTCGCTGAAATGAAAAATGTATTGGCCTCATTTCCAGGTATCAACTTTGGATTCAGTCAGCCTATTCAGGACAATGTGGAGGAATATGTGGCGGGCGTGAAAAGCTCGCTGGTCGTCAAAATTTTTGGAGATAACCTCGTGGATATGGAAGCGCAGGCAGACGACGTTGCCGCGAATCTGAAAAATGTGGAGGGTATCACCGATATTCTGGTGTACCGGAATATCGGGCTGCCCGAACTGAATATCAAGCTCGACGAAGGCCGCATGGCGCGGCACGGTGTTGCGATGGCCGATGCCCAGGCGGTGATTGAAATGACGATCGGCGGCAAAGCGGCTTCTGTATTCTACGAAAATGACCGGATGTTTGATATCACGATCCGGTACCAGGAGAAATACCGGAATACCGAAGAAGAGATCGGCAATATCCTGATCCCGTCGCTCGACGATCACCAGGTACCTTTGAAAGAAATCGCTACGATCGGCACGCGTACCGGCCCCGCATTTATTTACCGAGAAGGTAGCAGCCGCTATATCGGAGTGGGTTTTAGTATTGAAGGAAGGGATTTGGGGAGTACCATTGCGGAGGGGCAGAAAGTGGTGAAAGACAATGTGAAGTTTCCCAAGAACACGAAAGTGGAATGGGCGGGCGAGTTTGAAAGCAAGGAACGCGCTACCCGGCAGCTGACGCTGATCATCCCGGCGGCTGTGGTGATGATCGTCTTTTTACTTTACATGAATTTCGGAAATGTAAAAGACACGCTGATTTCGCTCATTACCATTCCTTTTGCATTCATCGGCGGCTTTATTTCGCTTTGGGTAACCAATACGATCTTCGGCATTTCGGCGGGAATAGGGTTTATTATTCTGTTCGGAGTTTGTACGATCGACGGAATTATTCTGGTGCACGTGATGAAGGATAATCTTTTGCACAAACTGCCGCTCAAACAGGCTATTTCCGACGGTATTTACGGCCGGATCCGCCCGGTAATTATGATCGCATTAATGGGCTCGCTCGGGTTATTGCCAGCCGCACTTTCAAATGGAATGGGCTCCGAGATCCAGAAGCCGCTTGCTATTATGATCGTAGGTGGATTGTTGATATGTATGTTCTTGTCATTCACCGTGTTGCCCCAGATTTTCTACTGGGCGTACCGCAAAAATGATCGTGCGCTGGCGGATCAATCATGATGATTTCAACAACTAAAGGAGCTATCCGTTTCGCCGGGGCCAGCAGCATTTTTCTACTGGTTTCGGGGATTGGATACACACAGAATACCTCTAAAAACGTCACTTATGCAGATTCGTCTGGCGCTTCCGTTTCCGTGGCGGGGTATGCCGGGAGCTCGGGACGCACGCCGTTCTGGATACAATCGAACCAGTTTGGGACAATACCGAAAACGGGCCCGGCGGCGGTGATCAGTGGAGAAGTAAGTTATTTCAAACCACTGGGTTCGACGTCGGGACACTGGCGGGTGGGAGTAGGCGCGGAGGCGACGGCTTTTATTTCCGACCAAAATAAAATACTACTGCCCCAGGCGCACGCAACCCTGCGATATAAGAACTGGGAATTGTTTGCGGGGAGAAAAAAACAGTGGGTCGGGCTGGCCGATTCCACGCTCGGAACGGGTTCCTACGCCTGGTCCACCAATGCATTGCCGATCCCGAAAATGCAGCTGGGTACCATCGGATTTGTGCCGGTACCATTCACCAAAGGCTGGATTTCGTTTCAGGGATTTTATTCAGACGGCTGGTTTGAGCGGGAACGTCCGGTTACGCCCGGCCTCCGTTTGCACCAGAAATCACTTTATGGAAGGATCGGAAAGCCGCATTCGAAACTGAAATTATACGGAGGTTTCAATCACCAGGTTCAATGGAGCGGGAAGTCGGATTTCAATACGATCGACGGGGAAATGCCCAAGGGTTTCAAGAATTACCTCAATGTGATTTTCGGGACGCGCGGCGCCGAAAATGCCAGTCATTTTGACGAGACGAACCGGGTAGGTAACCACTTAGGCAGCATTGATCTGGCGATGGAAATTGAAACGGAGCCGGTGCAGATACTCATTTATCGCCAGCATATTTACGAGGACGGTTCACTTTTCTGGCTGAACAATATTGCCGACGGGCTCAATGGAGTACGTTTCAAGCGAAAAAAAGCAGGCAGATCCAATTTTGAGATCAATACCATTTTGCTGGAATATCTCCACACCAAAAGTCAGGGCGGGCCGGATGCGGATGATAATTTGCCTGGCTGGAAGCGCGGGAAGGACGATTATTTCAATAACGGGCAGGTGCGCGACGGCTGGTCCTATTCCGACAGGACGATAGGTACGCCGTTTATCACACCCACTTCGGACACGCGCTGGAACTGGCCGAATTATGCCAATTTTTTCACCAGCAACAACCGGGTGGCAGTGATGCATGTGGGCGTGGAGGGTACTTTACTGCGGCAAGTGAGCTGGCTTGGGAAATTCTCCTATGCACGGAATTTCGGCGTTTACGATTCGCCTTTCGAAGGAAGTCCGGCCCAGTTTTCGGCATTGCTGAGCTTGCAGACGCAACCGGGCTTTGTGAAAAATACGGTGCTGAAAGTAATGCTGGCGACGGATCTGGGCGACTTATATCCCCGCAATTACGGGGCAGGAATATCCGTTACGCGGCTGTTCAGTTATTGATCTCCCGTCTCCGCATCGGCATCGCGTCGATGAGGCCGAAAAGCTTCTCAGCGGGTACAGCTTCGTCTGACCGATGCTTTTCGCCCCCGTCCCGGCCGACCAAAATGAAGGTAAATGCCTCGTTGGTATCGACTTTCCATTTTTTCCACTGATCTGCATTTTGAGTAGAAAATGGGATGCTTTCGACATTGATATCGCGCTCCTGCATTCCTTTTTTGGCTGCCTCAAATATTGACAACTGGGATTTTAATTGCTGTGCGCCATCTGCATTGTGAAATAGCAGTACTTTCCGCGGTTCGTCGGCTATTGACATCGTCATGAATAGTAATATAAAGAGCGTTTTCATAAAGTTATTCGTCCAGTGATTTCAGGAATTTATGTGCGGTATTTAATAACGCTTTTTGCTTTTCAGTTTCCATTTTATCGAAGTTGCCAAGCAGCATTCCTATTCTTGGATTCTGTTGGAAAAAGCTTCGGTGCACGTGCATAAATCGCCAGAACAATGCATCCCAAATATCCTGCCACGGCCCTTTTTCGTAGTTACTCATTTTCATGATATAATTACTTCCGGCAATGTAAGGCTTGGTCGCCATAAGCCCGCCGTCGGCAAACTGGCTCATCGCATATACATTCGGGACCATTACCCAATCGTAGGCATCAATAAACAATTCCATAAACCATTGATACACATCGTCTGGATCAAATTCACACAATAGCATGAAATTCCCCAGCACCATCAGTCGCTCAATGTGGTGACAATAACCGCGTTCGAGTACCTTTTTGATCGTGTGGTCAATAGGCGTAATGCCGGTTGTTCCGTCGTAAAATGACCGGGGTATTTTTCGGGTGAAATTCCAGTAATTTTTGGTGCGCGCAATAGAGCCTTTGCATTCATAAAAACCACGCATGAATTCGCGCCAGCCTATGATCTGACGGATAAACCCTTCGGTTGAATTCAGCGGGGTATGATGCGTTTCTGCGTATTTCAATACGGTTTCAATGATTTCATCTGGCGTGATCAACCCCACATTCAGCATGGGCGTGAGCATACCGTGATGTAAAATGCTTTCCTCTTTAACGATCGCATCTTCGTAAGGACCGAATTCGTGAAAACGATCTCTCAGGAAATCAGAAAGCCACTTTTTCGCCGATTCGTGATCGCCTGGGTAAAGCGGGTGTTTGGTCAGCTGGCCGAGGTTACCTTTGAAATGCGTTTGAACGTACGTTTTTGCTTCTTCGTAATGCGCATTCGTGTCGGGATATTGCACGTGCGGCGGTTCCTTTTTGCGGGGATACTTTTTTCGGTTTTCGGTATCATAACTCCAAGTGCCACCGATCGGATCATTGTTTTTATCCAGCAGTATCTTTCGCTTTTTGCGTTCCTGAATGTAAAATTCAGTCTGGAAAAATTTCTTCTTTTTATCCTGAAAAAATACTGTTAATTCTTCCTTACTATTCAGAAAAAGGGGACTTGGATATTCGACGATTTCGATGTTCGCTTTTGCAGCGGCAGATGCTAATCTTTGGCCAAGCCAATTATCAGTCGGATCGATATAATGGATGGTTTTAATCTTTTTTGAATGCAGCTCCGCGACCAGTTTCCTTACATCAGAAAGCGGATTTTTTGATTCGATATAAAACACTTTGATATTCCTGGTTTCCAGAAAATCAGCATACCATTTCATCGTCGCGCGGTGAAAAGCTATTTTCTGTTTATGGAATGCAAACTGATTGAAATAAAGTGTTTCCTCCACCAGATAAACGGGGAATCCATTTTCAGCAACCGGGCTTTTTTCAAACAATTGATGCGGAAATATGATATTAACTGCCTGCATGTATTTTGTTTTTGTTGCCCCTGCATTTGTCGCTGCAATATTTCACCTCATCCCAAACCTTCTCCCACTTTTTACGCCAAGTAAATGGCCTGCCGCAAACGATGCACACTTTCTCGGGCAAATGCTCCTTTTTCATTTTTGGTTGACCAATGCCTGAAAAGCCGGCAGATCGGCTGGTTGGCAGTCGGATATCCTGCAATTAGCATAAGTGTGCCAAAGCATAGAGATCAAGGTTTTTGATGGTTTGTGCTGCAATATGCTGCAACGCCAGTTCGGTCAGCGGAATCGTGTTTTCATTGACGTCGGGCAGTGAGCCGGCCGCCACATTTGCCAGCCTGATTCCGCTCATTGCAATAGCGTCCTTGTCGATATGGTCCGTGGAGAAGGATCTTGTCGCGATGAAACTGATGCCCAGATCGGCGAGTTTGTCGACCACGGCTGCCGAAACGTCGTCGCAAGTGCTGACAATTACAGCGTTCTTACCCCTGGCATAGTGGCAGGTAGTTTCGCTTAACGAATTGGATATCAGTGTGATATTGTGCTTTTTCTGATTGGCTTTTGCCAGTGGTTCTTTTTCGAATGCTTTGATGCTGTATGCGACAACTTTCATAAAAAAACCGGTTCTATTCAACTTGATGCGAATGTAGCCGGGTTATGTTGCACAGTCTTTAATGGAGATCATGGATAAGTGTGACGCTGGTCAATTTTTCATCCCCACCAAACCTTCCTGGTCGAGGATTCTGAGCATACTGCCTTTTTTGTCGATCAACCCTTCATTTTGAAAATCGGACAAGGTGCGGCTCACCGTTTCAATAGCGATACCGACCATCGTCGCCAGCTGATCTCTGGAAATTTTAAACTCATTCACGCCGTCGGGAGACTGCCTGCTTAATCGTAAGAGCGTGTGGGACAGCCTTTTCCTTACCGAATTGTACGCAAGATCAAGCAGTTGCTCTTCTTTGTCGCGGATATTGTTGGATAAAATTTTGATGAACTGATTACCGATCTGAGGGTATTTATTCAAAAGTTTTAAAACAGAATCTTTCAAAAGCAGGCATACCGCAGTGTCCTCCACCGCCTGTGCAGTTTCGCTGAATGCTTCATCGAGCAGCAGCGCGCTTACACCCAGATAATCGTCCGGGTAATACAATCCGGTGATCAGATCTCTGCCGTCATCGGCTTGTTTGGCCGTTTTAATGCATCCTTCCAGTACCAGATAAAGGCCCGGCGGCTGGTCACCGGCGTAATATAGTATCTGTTTCTTTTTGATCTGGCGGATTTTACGGCTCTCGATCAGCGCTTTGAGCTCCGTCGCGCCGGTTTGTGGAATTGCTGTGAGCTTTTCCAGACTTTGCAGTGTATTGCTGTGATACGCCTTCTGCTTTTCTTCTTTTTTCAGCCTGGTTTCAACGGCATTGAGCAGCTCTATATCGTCAAAAGGTTTGGTCAGGTAATCGTCGGCGCCCATTTCCATTCCCCTGCGAAAATCGGCCCGCTCCACTTTGGCAGTCAGGAAAATAAATGGGATCGCATTGGTGACGGGATTTTTATTCAGCAGATAAAGCACGCCGTATCCGTCCAGTTCGGGCATCATGATATCACATAAGATCAGGTCGGGTTTCTGGCTGCCGGCCATTTCGACACCGATCTTGCCATTTCGTGCCTGCAATACCTGGTAGCCGGAAAATTCGAGGATCTCGGCTGTGCTTTCCCGGATATTGTCGTTGTCTTCAATGATCAGTATAGATTCATTCATGCTTTTGGGGAAAAGAAAGTGTGAAACTGGCGCCCTGATTGACCTTACTGGTGAATTTCAGGTGCCCTTCCATCAATTTTGCATAACGCGTCACAATGTGTAATCCCAGGCCGGTCCCGGGAATGGTTCCGGTATTGTGCGCCCTGAAAAAGGCTTCAAACAGATGTTTCTGATCGTGTTCTGGAATTCCAATGCCGTTGTCTTTAATCGTAACACTTAACAGGGAAGGTGTTATTTCGGTATTAAATTCAATAAAGGTATTTTCACCCGAATATTTAATGGCATTACTGACCAGATTGACAATTGCGTTTTTCAAAAGTGCCTGGTCCAGCGATACCATACTGGAAGTTCCTGTGTGCTGGTAAATAATCTGCTGGTTTTGTTTGGCGATCAGCTGCATTTCTTCAGTAACTTCTTCCGAAAACCTGACAATGTCGAATCGGGTAGGTGCTGTTTTAAATTCGCCTGTTTCCAATCTGTCGAGCGAAAGAAAATCATTTAAAATTCCGGTCAGGTTGCTTACCGAAACCTTTATTTTATCAATGTGTTTGATAATGCCGGGATGAATACATTCACCGGCGTATTTTTCAATAAGAATAGCAGAAAGCTGAATGGAGCTCAGTGGGGTACGAAATTCGTGAGACGCCATGGAAACAAACCGGCTTTTTAGCTGTCCGAGTTCGGTTTCCTTTTCAAGTGACTTACTTACTTTCTCTTTTGCATATTCCAGCGCGCTCACGGTTTCTTTCAGTAGTTTCGTCCGCTTTTCAACCTGCTCTTCGAGGTGCAGCAGATGCTCCTTTAATTTTTCTTCCGCCTGTTTCTCGCGGCTCAGATCGTGTATGAAGCCAATGTGGATCTTGCGGCCAAGAAGCTGCACCTCGCTGATCCCCAGCCGAAAAGGGAAAATATCACCCGATTTTCTAACGCCGATAGCTTCCCTGTTGGTTCCGATAATATCGTTTCTTACTGTACCGTGAAAATGATTGAGAGATTCGTCTTGCAGTGTTTGAAAAGGCGGGGGCATCAGAATGGAAACATTCTGCCCGATCACTTCGCCGGGTTCATATTCAAATAGTGCGCAGCCGGAGGGATTAATAGTTTCGATTGTCCCGCTGTCATCAATGGTAATGATACCATCAATTGCGTTGTCAATGATCGCTTTCAGTAGCGCCGAATTTTCCATGAAATTTGCGCAATTCTCTGCGATTAATATTTTGTAATATAACCTAATTTATCGGGAGCGCAACGGTGCAGGGTATTGATCAAGTGGTGCGTCTCTTTTGAAAGGAGTTTACATATTTTCCAGGTTCTGTGTCCTGGTCTGGCTTTGACGGGTATAAGATGAAGGCGAAATACCAGTTACTTTTTTAAATTGATTTGACAAATGGGAGACGCTGCTGTAATGCAGTTTGTGGGAAATTTCGGTGAGATTCAATTCCTTATATGCCAGCAGCTCTTTTACAAGTTCTATTCGGTGGTTGATAATAAATTGGCGGATACTGATCCCGGTTTCTTCGGTAAATATATTTGACAAATAAGTGTAATCGTAGCCTAGTTTTTGGCTGATATAATCAGAATAATTCGTCTTCGGCGGATCTTCATCATTGTGCACCATTTCCACGATAACCGTCTTGATCTTTTCGATCAGGATGCTCCTTTTATCTTCAATTAATTCCAGCCCCGACTTACTCAAATTTTCCCTCAAAAGCTGACGTTCCGCGGTAGTGATATCCTGCATTAATTTAACAACGCAAAGGTCTATCCTGACAAATTCCAGTCCGAGTTTATGTAACTCGTCCCTGACCATCAGCTTACACCTCAGACTCACCATATTTTTAATATATACGAACATATTTCAGAAGGGTTAACACGGAGTAACTACTATAAATATCTGATCCTAAACCTGGGTATCGGATTCAAGTGAAGGTAGGGCAAAGCTTAAATCTAAAAGGTGATTTGACGCACGAAAAGTAGTGACCGTGCGCAAAGAATGCCTGGGAGACAATCAGCGGTACATGCAAATGGGAAACGTTCGGGCTTACAAAGTTTGCCCGGAGTCTTTTACGCTGACATCAAAAATTCCCGTGAGTACTTTGTCATTCCGCTTGACCTGTAAGAAAAGCCTGTATTGGCCGGCTTTGGGGAATGAATAGGGGAAAGTAATGCGGTTTGAATGGTCCATTCCCATCATTCCGCTACCGTTTGTTTCGTACATACCCATTTCGGTCATGAGATATTCCTCCCTCTCCGGGACTGACATCGCCTTTAGCCGCGCCAGATAAGTGTCGACAGTATCCCGGAAAGCGAGGGGGCTGTTCACGAGTTGCGTAGTATCGGCCAGCCGATTTTTGAAGATCTGTTCCGGGGTTTTTGAAAATGATCCTGCCGGGCGCAAATGAATAAACACCGAACCATCGGAGCGGACAACCGCCAGGTGGCCCAATATACCCAGGTAAGGTTCTGGCAGGCAGGCGCTTCCGTCGGGATTGAATAGTTCGAAGTTGAGCTCGTAAGCTTTTCCAGCTTCCAATGCTTCATTTTGTTTCCCCTCCATGATCGCATAAGAACCATCTTCGAAAGCAAGTTTTACCCCGGGCAATCCGCAGATCACAAAATTCTCGCCCGGCTTTGCTTTTCGCGGCGCGCTGATCGGGTTGGTTACCACGTAAGTATCTTCCCCAAAAACCACCTCTGACTGAACTAATGCAGCTTCTTGCCCAGGAATAACGAGCGTATCTGTGATGGTTTCTACGAGTCCGGAATCGGTTACTACATCGGCATATACGAGGTATTTTCCGGCGGGAACGTTGGGTAATTCGGATTCAAAGGTGGTACTATCTTTTCTCTCAGGGTGAATGCGGGCAAACGCGTCGAAGCCGGGAATGCGTATCAGAAAAGTGTGCATGAGTTTTCCTTGGCTGGGAATCAATGTACTTAGCACACTTCCCCTTCCTTCCTGCCGCCAGTTGGTTGTGTCTACCTTTAATTGGAAAATACGCTGGTTATTTTCAGTTCTAACGGATGTATTTCCCTGTAAAGTCCTGGAATTAAGCTGGTTGTTGCAACCAAATGCTATAAACCAGATCGTAAATAGGAAACCTGCGGGAAGTGCAAACAGCCATAAATTTTTCAGCGCAAATATTTTTCTTGGAACAGTCCGATCCTGCCCGTTTGCAGCGGTGGACCGGCGGGGTTTCATTTCCATACCAGTTAACTAGTTTGCCCGCGTCCAATGCATTGATTTCCCGAACGTCGGCATACCTACCCAGCCGCGTACTTCCAGCTTGCCGTCGCTTCCGACTTTCAGTCTGCCGCTGTACCATTTGTTATTTCGCGGATCGTAAATTTTCCCGCCTTCCAGCGTTTGCTTGTCTACAATCGAAAAATCCTTGAATATCACCGCGCCGACTTCACCGTTTTTAATGGCCTTGGAAGGATCCTTTATCCAGGTTATTGTCCCGCAATACTTATTGCCGCAGGGCGCGATCGTGATCTTGGAGGTTTGCACGCCAGGGTACCAGTTGCCTTCGGTAATATGTTTAGCCGCAGGCTTCATGGATAATAAAACGGTACTGCCCAGCAGGAATAGGGAATATAATATTCTGGTACGCATATCAGGAATCGAGATTGATCGGAGATGAATATAGGATTTCAATCATAACTAAAATACCATACCCACGATTATCATGCAACGTAACGATCATTTTGCTGATAGATTTTAGCGGGCGATGTAGGAAGTATAACCGTTAAATAAGTAGGGTTAAGATTATTCAGTGAAAAAATATTAAATATTTCGTAAAACCATAGGTTAGATTTCCCGTCAAAAACACTCGTTATTAAAACAGTCGCTGATGAAAAAACGCCCGGCGGGAATTGACGAGAAACATCTTTGGCAGGAATACCGGGCGGGCAACATCCTTGCACTAGGTAATATCATGCAATCGCTCTATCCTGACCTGTTTCACTGGGGCATGCGGTTGTACGGCGAAAGGGAGTTTGTGAAAGACTGTATCCAGGAAGTGTTTCTGAACCTGTGGAAACTGCATGGAACGATCGGGGAGGTTGAAAATGTGAAAGGCTATTTGCTAATGGTGCTGAAAATTCACATGCTGCGCGAACTGTCTGACAAAAATCAGATGCTGCAAGCGTGCATTGACGACGATTACACGTTTGCGGTCGAATTCTCGGCCGACTCGCAGATGATTGAAGAAGAGCACGAGATATACCAGTTTCGCACGCTGGAAAAAGTGCTCAATTCACTGCCGCAGCGACAAAAAGAATTGATATACCTGCGCTTTTACCAGAATCTGAGTTTCGAGCAGATCGCTTCCGTGATGAATCTTGGCCGGCAATCTGCTTATAACCTGTTTCAAAAATCATTGAATAGCCTTCGCAAGAACTGGCCGGTCGTAGTCCTGTTGTCTTTGCTGTTTGGCGTGTAGTTCTAACAAAATAATCAATCCGGGAAGAAGATGAAGAATTACGCCGCCTATTTACTGGAAGATTTTGCAGGAGACGACGACTTCCGTGACTGGGTGCACGGAGACCGGAGAAAGGAAGATTTTTGGAGGAATTTTCTGAAACAATATCCTGAAAAAGCCGAAGTCATGCAGCGGGCAGAGCAGATCATTCGTGCTTCGCATGTGGCGGAAGAAGCCCTGAGCGGAATGGAAATCAGACGCGAAGTAGACCGTTTTCTGGAAACAGCGAACCAGGCTCATCGAAGCGACACTAGCCGATTTCATCTCAGGCGATGGCTGGCTGCGGCGGCGGTATTGCTGGTCACGCTGTTAGCGGGCTGGCAGTTGTTTCTGCGTGATAAAAATGTGATTTCTAAAAACAATAACACATCATTGACTGCCCCACGACTGGTACAAACGGCCAACGACACGGAAGCACCGATCCGCGTAGCATTGGCAGATGGTTCGGTGGTTGTGCTCAGTCCGAAAAGCAGTATCGGTTATCCTTCCGAGTTCAAAGGCGCCGAGCGAAAAGTGTATCTGAAAGGAGAAGCTGTTTTTTCAGTCACGCGTTCGTCCCGGCCGTTCATGGTGTGCACCGGCGATATGGTGACGAAGGTACTGGGTACGCGCTTCGTAGTGCGTGCATTTGAGCAGGACAAGAAAATCAGCGTTCAGGTTCAATCCGGCAAGGTTTCGGTCTATTCCACCAAACAGGTAGCATCTGCCAATGTCCGCGAGCGGAGTGGCGTGATACTAACCGCGAACCAGGCTGCGATCTTCGAAAAGGAACAAAACCTGGTATCCAAAACGCTCGTCGCGAATCCGATGCCGATTACCAAGGATAGCAAGGTGACTAATCATGAATATGATGAAGTGTCGCTTCCGGTTATCCTGCGGGAATTGGAGAAGGGTTATGGTATTGCGATCCAGTTTGATGAAGAGAGTTTCCGTAAATGCCGGATCACTGCAAACCTTTCGAACGAAACACTTTTTGAGAAACTCGACCTGCTTTGCAAGACCGTCAGTGCGAGCTATGAGATTGTAGATGGGCAGATTACAATAGCGGGCCCAGGCTGTCACTGATCCAAGACTTACTATTCCTAAATAAGCTTACTATTCCTAAACCTTTCAAAAAATGACGTGATCAAACTACCAAAAAAAATCGGCAATGGAAGCACCACTGCCGACAGGTTAACCTCCACTGAATGTCCACTCGCCAAAGTTAAAATTCAGTGAAAAATTCCGTTAAACGAACCTTTAACCTTGAACAAAACTATGAAAAAAATGCTGCCCGGCAATTTGCGGCTAGACTAATGAGATTCTCTCTGATACAGTTTCTGATCATGCTGACAGTAATGGGCATATCGTTTGCGCATGACTCGAACGCCCAGCAATACCTTGATCGCAGGCTGAGCATTGATGCACAGAACGTGCACTTTAAGAAGGTCCTTTCGGATATTGAAAAGTCTACGGACGTCCGTTTCGTGTACAGCTCCCAGGTCATCGAATCTGGCCGGATGATCACGATCCGCCAGCAAAATATGACGCTGGGGCACGTGTTGCAGGTGCTTTTAACGCCATTGCAGATCAATTATGAACTTGTCGGTAAAAAGATCGTGCTTTCAAGCAACACCCGAGACAACCGCCAGTCGGAGGCAAATCCGGGTGCCGACCCGGACCCGGAGCATATTGCCGAATTGCGGATGACAACGGGAAAGGTGACCGATGACAAGGGACTTACACTGGCCGGCGTGAATGTGGTATTGAAAGGTACCCAGATCGGCACCACAACGGATACTGAGGGCCAGTACTCACTCGACGTGCAGTCGGACGGGATATTGGTTTTTAGTTTTGTTGGATATAAAAGTCAGGAAGTGGCCACAGGCGGGCGTACGGAAGTTTCGGTGAGCCTCGTTGCCGAGGACAGAGCTTTGGAAGAGATTGTGGTAGTAGGTTACGGCACTCAGAAGCAAAGGGAAGTGACGGGCTCCATCGCTACTTTGCAGGCGGCGCAGCTGGAAGATCAGCCGGTAGGGCAGTTTGCCCAGAAGTTGCAGGGGCGCATCGCGGGGGTGCAGATCAACCAGGCCACGGGCGTACCAGGAAGCGGCATGACGATCCGGATCCGCGGCGCGGCGTCCATCAATGCAGGTAACTCGCCGCTTTATGTGGTCGACGGTTTCCCGATCGTAGGGGACATTAACAATATCAACCCCAATGAAATTGAAACCTTCTCTGTCCTGAAAGGCGCTTCGGCTGCGGCATTGTATGGTTCACGTGCCGCAAATGGCGTGGTACTGATCACCACCAAACAGGCGAAACCGGGCAAGACGGCGATCCAGTTCAGTGCTACTTTCGGTGTAGCGAATGTGCCGCAAAAGGGACGCGCGAAGCTGATGAATTCAAAAGAGTTTTTGCAGGACCGGAAGGCGATTTTTGAGGATAAGATCAAATACGAAGGATACACCGGCGGAATTCCTGAGCTGTACCAAAACCCGGAAGCCTGGACCGGGCCCGATACCGATTGGTACGAGGAACTGCTGCAACCGGCGGGACAGAATAGCTATAACCTGTCGTTAATGACGAATAAGGACAATTTCAGCTCGGCTACCACCGTCGGTTATTACAAGGAAAAAGGCGCTGTGATCAATAGCGATTTCCAGCGTTTCTCTTTGCGTACCAACAATGAATACCGGGTCAATAAGGCGATCAGAGTGGGCATAAATGTGGCGCCGACTTACCAGGTGGGCAATAACCCGACCAATTCTAGTGATGATTTTTCGAATGGGGACGGATTTTACAGCCTGATCTACTCGGCGATCATCACGCCGCCGATTTTTTCACCCTACGAAACAAATCCGGATGGTACGAAAAAGGTGAGTTTTTCTGGTCCGGGGTTATTTACTTTTCCAAACTGGAAACGGTCGCTGGAAGAAACCACCAATAAAAGTTCTTCCACGCGCGTCCTCGCGAATGCTTATGCCGAGGTTGATTTTCTGAAAGATTTTCGGTTCAAAAGTTCGGTATCGATCGATTTGCAGGATCGGAGGCAGCGTACTTTCAGCCCGTCCACTGTCGGAACGATTTTCGCAAATGCGCCCAAGCTGGCTGTCGGTTCCTATCGTACCAGTCAATACACTTCCTGGCTGACCGAAAATACATTGAACTATACCAAAACAATCGGCGGCAATCATAATGTAGAGGCGCTGGTAGGGTATTCCGCCCAGCTTTTCAGACAGGAAAATAATCTCCTCACAGGAACCAGCTTTCCGGATGACGCAGTGAGCTGGATCGACGCGGCGGCGATTAAAAACGGAGGAAGCAATTCCAGTGAATGGTCGTTGCTTTCTATGTTCACGCGTTTGAACTACAATTATAAAGGCAAATACCTGCTCGCAGCGTCCATTCGCCGCGACGGTTCGTCCCGTTTCGGGTCTGAAAATCGCTGGGGCTCGTTCCCGTCGATATCGGCTGGCTGGATCATTTCCGATGAAGCTTTTGCGCAGAGATGGAAGTCTGTCAGTTACCTTAAAATCCGGTCGGAATACGGCGACGCGGGGAACTTCAATATTGGTAACTACAACCAGTTCGGTAACATCGTGACTTCCAACTATGTATTTGGCGGGGCGCTGGTTCAGGGCCGGAGTCCTTCCAGTATCGGTAACAATCGACTCACCTGGGAAACCACGCGCGGAATGGATTTCGGATTAGATGTCGGCCTGTTCAACGACCGGATTTCGCTGACGCTGGACTACTATACCAAACGTACCAAAAACATGCTCTACCAGGTGGATATCCCGGCAGGTACGGGCTTTTCCAACATCCAGGACAATATAGGGGAGTTCAAATTCTGGGGTTACGAAGTGGGCGCTACTACAAGGAACCTGGTCGGCGCATTGAAATGGACAACTGATTTCAATGTAACCGTGAACAGGAACCGCGTAATGAAACTGGGCACTAACAATACACCGATCGGGGGTATCGGTGAATATTCGTCTGATATCTGGAAAACGGAGGTGGGCCGCCCGATGGGACAATTTTACGGGTATGTGTTCGATGGGATCTATAAAACGCAGGAGGAGTTTGATTCGCAGGCCAAGCACAGCACTTCCCAGGTCGGCACAGCCCGTATGAAAGACCTCAACAACGACGGCGTGATCGATACAAAAGACCGTACCTACATCGGTAACCCAAGTCCGAAATTTTTGTTCGGGATCAATAACAGTCTCACCTACAAGAACTTCGATTTGAACCTGGTCTTTTCCGGCGCGGTTGGTAACAAAATGTACTACTCGCTGGCGGAATGGACAGAAACACTCGAAGGGATATTCAATGTGGAGAAATATATGAAAGACCGGTGGCGGTCGGAGGAGAATCCGGGAGCGGGAATAATCGGTCGGTCGCTGTCTGGTACCACTTCCTTTCCAAGAAGCAATTCCGACAGGCTGGTGCTCGACGCTTCCTATCTGACACTCAAAAATGTCACGCTGGGATATACATTGCCGCGCCTCACGAAGTTTGTCAGCAAGGCGCGGATATTCGTCAGCATTCAGCAGGCATTTGTATTGACCAAATACAAAGGATCGAACCCGGAAGCCAGCCTGAACGGACTAAATGGACTTCGGGAAGGTGTGGATGTGAGCCCGTATCCCGTTCCGCGGACTTCGGCTTTGGGTTTGAATGTAAGCTTCTAATCGCTAACCTTTTACAAGATGAAAAATAGTATATATATCATCCTTTTACTCACGATCGCATTGAGTTCGTGCTCAGACGAATTTTTGAACCGCGTGCCTGAAAGCTCGGTCACTTCCGGTAACTTTTACGAAACCGAGGCCCAGTTTGAACAGGCACTAATCGGCGCTTATGCTTCGCTGCGTGCCGGAAAAGGGTCCATTGCTTCCTGGACAATGGGCGAAATGCGGTCGGATAATACCCATTTGGAATTCAATAACACAAACCGCGGCGGACAATATATTGAACGAGAGGACACTGATTTTTTTCTGGATAGGGTTGTAAGTGGTGTCGTGGCAGACAAGTACAATACCCTTTATGTAGGCGTCGCAAGAACCAATGCTATCCTGGATAATATTCCTAACGCGGCGTTCGGTCAGGCTGCGGTTGACAATATCGTCGCACAGGCCAAGTTCCTGCGGGCGGTTTATTACTTCGAGCTCGTGCGCTATTTTGGCGGCGTTCCTTTGTATCTCACGACTGTGAAAGCAGCCGGTGAAGCTTATATTCCGAGATCGTCTGTGGAAGAAGTTTATAAAGTGATTTTAGCTGATGTATCCGAAGCGGTTGCCAAGCTGCCGGCACCGACCTTTCCGCAGAGCGGCCGCGCCAATAAAGGTACCGCGCGTATGCTTTTGGCAGATATTTATCTAACCCAAAAAAACTGGTCGGGCGCAGAAAATGAACTGAAAGCTATTATCGAAATGGGTTACTCGCTGCTGCCGGAATATGCTTCTGTGTTCAGCCCGGCTAATAAGAACAGCAGTGAATCTATTTTGGAGATACAATATCAGCAAGGAAATCAGGGACAGCAAAGTGATTTTTTGTATCCTTTTTTACCATTGGCTTCGGATGTTAAGATCATCACAGGCATTATGTCGCAAAACCGGCAGGGTGGCGGCTGGAATGTCCCAACTTATGAAATGATAGAAACGTACGAACCCGGCGATAAGCGACTTACTGCCTCCATTGCTATTGCCGAAGGCACCGGTGTAGTGGGGGATATGGTGATAGAGGCGATCAAAAGTCCGGTGGGATATAAAGTGCCGGCTGGAAAACGCGCTTATCCTTTTATCAAAAAATACCTGCACGCCCACAGTCTGGAACAGAATACCGACGATAACTTCCCGATCTACCGATATTCCGACGCGCTGCTTTCGATGGCCGAGGCACTGAATGAGCAGGGCAAATCAGCAGACGCGCTGAAATACCTGAACATGGTACGGCAACG
Source organism: Dyadobacter sp. CY343 (assembly GCF_021390335.1). Classification (GTDB taxonomy): domain Bacteria; phylum Bacteroidota; class Bacteroidia; order Cytophagales; family Spirosomataceae; genus Dyadobacter. The sequence continues at coordinate 367,126 of NZ_JAJUXK010000005.1, forward strand.
TGCGGGACTCGCCGCCTCCGCCAACACCAACCAGGCGCAACTACGTGATATCATCCTGCACGAACGCCGGGTCGAATTTGCATTCGAGAACAAGCGCTGGCTCGATCTTGTGCGAACCGGAAAGGCGATTGAAGTGATGACAAAGAATGGGGAGTATATTAAAAAGGCGCATGCCGGGGAATCTTACATTCCCGCTAACAGCTACCAGATCACAGAACAAAAACTGCTTTTCCCTATTCCAAACCGGGAGATACTGATCGGGGACCTGCAACAAAATCCTGGGTATTGATTAAAACAAAAAATGCTGAAATGCGCTTGTTGATAAATAGAAAAAGAATGAGGAGGGTGGGCTGGCAAATGGCATTCTGTGGCCTGGGTTGGGCTGCATTGCTTTTGTTTTCTTGCGGAGAAAAGGCTGCTGAACAGGAAGTTGGCTCGTTTGACGGTGAGGTGAGTTATAATTTTGATATACGGCCGATCCTGTCTGACAAATGCCTGGCCTGTCATGGGCCCGATGCCAACAAGCGGGAAGCGGGATTACGGCTGGATATTGCAGAAGATGCTTACAAGGCATTGAAGGAAAATCCCGGAATGCATGGTATCGTTCCGGGAAAACCTGCTCTTTCCGAAGTCTATTTACGGATCACGACGAGTGATACCAGCCTCCTGATGCCTCCTAAATCCTCTAACCTGCGTCTGACCGGCGAGGAAGTGGAATTGATCGGGAAATGGATCAAGCAGGGTGCGAAATATGAAAAGCACTGGGCGTTTGTCGCGCCTAAAAAATCTCAGCTGCCCAAAGTAAAGGATGAATCCTGGCCCAAAAATGAGATCGATCGTTTCATTCTTGCTATGCAGGAACGCAAAGGATTGTCTCCCAATCCCGAGGCGGATCGCGAGCGTTTGTTGAAGAGGCTAAGCCTCGACCTGACTGGTCTTCCGCCGGATATCACGATGATGGACGATTTTCTGGCAGATCAGAGCCCGAAAGCTTACGAAAAAGTAGTCGATAAGCTGCTGGCGAGTCCGGCGTACGGGGAGCGAATGGCGCTGCCGTGGCTGGATGTGGCGAGGTATTCAGATTCGTACGGTTACCAGATGGATAATTTCCGCACGCAGTGGCCGTGGCGCGATTGGGTAATCCACGCATTTAACAAAAATATATCTTATAAGGACTTTATTACCTGGCAGTTAGCCGGTGATCTGATACCGGGCGGTGGAAAAGAACAGCTTCTCGCAACGGGCTTCAACCGGAATCACAAGATCACCGAAGAAGGCGCGGTAGACGAAGAAGAATACCGGATCAGCTACGTGACCGACCGCAGCGACACATTTGGCAAAGCATTACTGGGCGTCACCATGGAATGCGCCCATTGCCACGACCATAAATATGACCCGGTTACGCAGAAGGAATATTTTCAGATGTTTTCATTTTTCAATAATGTGAACGAAATGCGTGCGGTATATACCGCCATCGACCCATCGGTAGGAAAGCCCGAAGCTTACGCCAAAAAGCCGATGATGGAAATTACCGACGCAGATGCAAAGGGTATTCTTGACTTCGTAAATAAACAGGACACTGCCCGCCTGATCGTTTCGGTTATGGGGGATCTCGATTCATTACGAAAGACTTATGTATTGCAAAGAGGTATTTTTAATTCTTATGGAGAAGAAGTGCAGGCTGGCACACCCAGGTCTATCCTGCCTTTTGATCCGGAATATCCCAAGAATCGCCTCGGCCTGGCGAAGTGGCTTTTTGATAAGCGCAATCCGTTGACGGCGAGGGTGTTCGTGAATAGAATGTGGCAGGAATTTTTTGGAAGAGGTATTGTAAAAACAGTGGGCGACTTCGGTATGCAGGGCGAGCTCCCCACACATCCTGCGCTCCTGGACTGGCTGGCTGTCGATTTTGCTGAACATAACTGGGATATGAAACGGCTCGTCAAACAAATGGTGATGTCGGCTACTTACCGGCAGTCGGTGGTAGTGAATGCGGATAAAAGAAATGCAGATCCTGAAAATATCTATCTGGCGAGGTCGCCGCGTTACCGCATTCCCGCGGAATTTGTGAAAGATGTGGTGCTTGCCAGCAGCGGCCTGCTCAACAGGCAGATCGGCGGCCCGAGCGTAAAACCTTATCAGCCTGAGGGGCTTTGGGAAGGAGCTACCGCAGGTGGAGACGGTTTATTGTCCGTATACCGACAGGATCACGGGCCCGATTTGTACCGGCGTGGCATGTACACCTTTGTGAAACGGACGGTGCCGCCGCCATCGATGGCGATCTTCGACGCGAGCAACAGGGATCTGTGTGAGGTTTCCCGTCAAAAAACCAATACGCCGTTACAGGCACTGGTGATGATGAATGATCCCGCCGTGTTGGAAGCGTCACGTGTGCTGGCTGCGAGGTTGTTGCAGGAAAAAAAACCGGTTGAGGATAAAATCACGAAAGCATTCAGGCAGATCGTTTGCAGGAAACCGACAGCCAGAGAATTGGCTGTACTTGTGGAATATTATGCCGAAGAACAAAAAGCGATGACCGATGCAAAGGCCGCCAAGTCGGTGATGCTGGGCGAATATCCGCTTTCAAAAGTGGACAGGAAACAACTGGCTGTGCTAATGCGCGTAATATCTACGATTTATAACCTGGAAGAGGCGATTACAAAAACATGAGCAAGATGCAGAACGAAATTCTTGAACATTATCTGACTTTCAACCGGCGACGGTTCCTGTCAAAACTCAGCCTGGGAATAGGTAGTGCCGCCCTGGGCTCATTGCTGATACCTGATCTTTTCAGTAAAGATACTGCTGGTGCCGGGGCCGATTTTCCGCCTGGCATTCCCCATTTTGCTCCCAAGGCGAAACGGGTGATCTACCTCTTTCAAAACGGCGCCCCGTCGCAGCTCGAATCCTTTGATTATAAACCCAAACTGCGGGAAATGAATGGCCAGGATCTTCCCGAATCCGTGCGCGGCGGTCAGCGTCTTACCGGCTTTACTGCCACCCAGGCGTCGCTGCCGATGGTAGGTTCGTTTGTCGATTTCAAGCAATATGGCCAGTCCAGGGCGTGGATCAGTGACCTTTTTCCGCATACGGCGAAGGTGGTCGACGATATCTGTATTATCCGGTCGATGCACACGGAAGCGATCAACCACGACCCGGCGATCACTTTTTTTCAAACAGGCGCGCAACAGGGGAACCGCCCCAGCATGGGCGCATGGCTGAGTTACGGATTGGGCAGTGAGAACAAAAACCTGCCCGCATTTACTGTTTTGATTTCGAGGGGAAAAGGGAATAGTCAGGGTGTTTATTCCAAATTATGGTCCAACGGTTTTCTCGATTCTATTCACCAGGGCGTGCAATTCAGCAAGGGTGAAAATCCGGTGCTTTACCTCAACGATCCCGAAGGAATGGACAAGGCCGACCGCCGTCGTATGCTGGACAAACTTTCGTCCCTGAACGAAATGGCGCACGAAGAGCTCGGTGATCCGGAGATTACGAGCAAGATCAGGCAATATGAAATGGCTTACCGCATGCAGACAGCCGTGCCTGAAACGCTCGACCTCTCGAAAGAATCGGACGATATTATCAAGCTCTATGGCCCCGAATGCATGATTCCCGGCACCTTTGCGGCGAATTGTCTGCTTGCCCGAAAGTTGTCAGAAAACGGGGTAAGGTTCGTGCAGCTTTATCACCAGGGCTGGGACCAGCACGCCGACCTTCCGCGGGACATCAGCTGGCAGGCGAAAGACGTCGATCAGGCGTCGGCAGCGCTGGTAACCGACCTTAAACAGCGTGGTATGCTCGACGAAACGCTGGTGATCTGGGGCGGCGAATTCGGCCGGACCAATTTCAGCCAGGGCGCGCTTACCAAGGACAATTACGGCCGCGACCACCATCCGCGCTGTTTCAGCATCTGGATGGCGGGCGGCGGCGTGAAGCCGGGGATCGTTTATGGTGAAACAGACGAGTTCGGGTACAATGTGATCAAAGATCCCGTGCATGTCCACGACTTTCAGGCAACGGTCATGAACCAGCTTGGGTTGGATCACGAAAAGCTGGTTTACAAGCATTTGGGTCGCCGGTTCCGGTTGACGGATGTTTCGGGAAAGGTGATCAGGGATATTCTTTCCTGATACGCCTTTAAGAAGAAACTATTCGCTCCGGAGCACGTCTACCGGATTGCTCCTTGCTGCTTTCAATGTCTGAGAACCGATCATCAGGAATGCGATCACGAGTACTGCCAGCAGGCCGGCAAAGAGTTCGGCGATTTGTACGGGCGTATGGTACGGGAAGTTGGTGAGTACGAATTTTTCAAAAAACAGATAGGTTACCGGCAGCGCAATCAACGCCGATATCGACAGCAGGATCAGGAAGCCGCGGCTTAGTAAAAAGATAAGACTGCCTGAGCTCGCGCCCATTACTTTGCGGATACCAATTTCCTTCAACCTGGTTTCAGTAGTGAATACGACCATTCCAAACAATCCCATCGATGCAATGGAAATGGCGAGGACCGAGAGAAAACCAATGATCTTGATCATCGTGGAAAATTCGCTGTAAGCTTCTTCTATTTCCTGGTCATAAAAATTAGCCTTGAATGGATGAACACGGTCGATTTTTTTCCAGGTTGATTCAATCTTTGCCATTGTCGCCAGCATGTCGGCACTTTGAATTTTAGCATTAACAATAGCCCCGTCTTCCGGTGTCCAGAACATGAATGCGGCCGGTTCTATGAGGTTGTCGACCTTGCCATAGTGAAAGTCTTTCATCACGCCGACGATGGTCATTTTGCGATCATTGATCCGAAAACTATTGAAAGCCACCTCTTTCCCGATCGCCTGCTCGGGGCTACCCAGGTTAAAAAGCTTCAATACCTGCTCATTGACGATCACTTCACGAGCAGCCGCGGCTGTGGTGGGCCGGGCGATAAAATTGCTGCCTGCGAGTAGCTTGTAGCCGTGCAGCGGCAGATAATTCTCGTCGACGTGATTGGTCAATACCAGCGCGGAGTCCCTGGAATCCTTGTATTTCATGTGGCCGCCCCACGCATTTCCCACGCTGGTTACGAGCAGCGACCGGGAAACTGCGCTCACTTCCGGCATTTCACTCAGCTCTTTCGAAAGGGCGTCGGGCTTATTTCCCTGCATATTAATGTTCAGGATATTTTCTGTGTTAAAACCCAGATCGAATGCGAGGATGTTTTTATACTGTACATAACCTACGGCGGTGGTGGTGATGAAAATCAAAGTGATCGTATATTGAACCACCACCAATGCGCGCCTGAGTGTCAGGTGTTTGAAGACTTTTACTGAGGATACATTGCCCAGCGCATGGATCGCGCTCACTTTGGAAAAGAATATGGCGGGCATGAAGCCGGCGATCACACCCACTGTCACTGAAAAGAATACAAATGCTGCAACCATAGCAGGCGTGAGATCGAGCTTCACGGTGCGCTGCATTTCAGGGGCCATGCCGATCAGCTGCGGACGCAATACCAAAAATATAAAATAGGAGAGGAAAAGGGCCGCCAGCGAGATCATAATCGCCTCGGCAAAAAATTGCTGTCGGACCTGGCCTTTCTGTGCCCCGATCGCCTTGCGAAGACCAACTTCCTTGAAGCGGCGCATAGCGCGTGCGATCGAGAGATTGGTGTAATTAAAACACGCAGATAACATCACAATAAATGCAAGCCCGCCCAGTATCCACAACACAGCTGTGGGCATATGCGGGCCCGAATTGCCGCTCATGGAGCCGGAACGCAGACTTTCCCCGACCACAATGTCATTCAAAGGAAGCAGTTCGAGCCGGATCTTCGTTTTTTCATCGGCCAGATTTTCCTGCTTTGCTATTGCGTCAAGCTGCGGTTGAATGGAGGAAACATCGGCTTTTTCCGGTAATAGCAGGTATACCGAATTTGAAAACATATTGGTCCAATTCTCGAAATTCTTGTCCTGCTTATTGAGCTGCCCGGCCGTGGACAGCGATACCAGTGCTTCGAAACTAATGTGCGAAAAGAAAGGAACATCCTTCATGACACCGGTCACCTGGTAATCCAGGGTGTCAAACTTAACCGCTTTGCCGACCGCAGATTGGTTGCCAAACAACTTCTTTGCCGCTGTTTCCGTAAGCACCACCGAGTAGGGGTCACGCAGCGCGGTTTCGGGATTTCCTTCCAGCATTGGAAAAGTGAAAATCCTGAATAGCGACGGCTGGGCCCACAATCCTTTGATAGGAAGAATATGATCGCCTACTTTCGCATCCGCCGAAAAATCGTTGCGCAGGGTAGCTACTTCTTCGACACCGGTCACTTTCTCCCGGATCAGCTTGCCAGTTTTAAGTGATGTCGATGAAAATTTTCCACCTTGTTCACCCTGAAAACTCGCTATATTGGTAATGCGATATATCCGCTCACCGTTTTTGTGAAACCTGTCATACGAACGCAGATCAAGCACGAATGCGATCAGCAATAAACCGACCGACATACTGATAGCAAGACCGACAATATTAATAGCAGAGAACAGTTTGTTGCGCATTAAGCTGCGTCCCGATGTTTTGAAGTAGCTTCCTATCATGGTTCAGTCTGAGATATTTCCAACGACTTTTCGAAACTTTCGTGCCTTTGTTGCAAGCTACTGACGTTCAATAAGTTGATTTGTTCTTTTTTACGACTGTTGTTCGAAAATGGACAATTCTTACTTTTAATCGCACATCTTGTAGAAGGACCGGGTTTCAGGTTAAGCAGGCATAATATTTTATCCGGTATCGTTGGATTATAACCGAAATGAAAAATGTTTAGCGTTTCTCCTCATCAAAAAACAACCGGCCCTGCCGTATTAAGTTCGAATTGTCTCCTGATTATCAATAGGTTTTGCCAACGTTCAGCTGCATATCAGCTGCTTATTGAATCGCATTTTTACCAAAAACTTCAAGTATTGCTGATGCCGCTGGCAGACCCTGCCACCGGGTTAAGCAGGCACGGTCGGAAGATCTGTCAGGATATCGCATAAGCGACGTATAGCTCGGATTGTTGTGCACTTTTAGCTGTTTCCAGCGAGTTTTTGAAGGATCAGATATGCATCAAGAAGGGCCTTTTGCGCCCGAAACTACCAGAAGAAAAGTCTGCAAATCTTAATAACGAATACTGATAATGAAGAAAGGACATCGTGTAGAGGTTCCCACCCCATGGCAGAGATTAATGGGGATGCTGTATGTAGAAAGGACCACGATCAACTATATATTTATTTATGCTATGCTGATCGGCCTTATCGGGCTGAGCCTGCCGCTGGGTACTACCGCGGTTTTCAACTTTCTGTCCAACGGAGCAATATACAGCTCCACGTATATATTGATCGGTGTCGTGCTGCTCGGTGTAGTGGTGGGAGGGTTATTGCTGATCGGCCAGCTCACTTTGGTTGAAGTGGTCGAGCAGAAGATATTTGCAAAGGCGACACTGGAATTCGCGTACCGTTTTCCAAGAATAAAAAAATCGGAACTGACGGGTGAATATCCACCTGAGCTGGTCAACCGCTTTTTTGAGGTACTGACTATTCAGAAAGGGCTGACAAAACTGCTGGTAGATGTGGTCGCATCGAGCGTCCAAATCTTCTTTGCTGCGATCCTGCTTTCGTTCTATCACCCCGTATTCGTCGTATTTGGGGTTTTTACGGTGCTCATCATTTTACTAATGCTAGCGCTTTTTTATAAAAGGGGTGTTTTGACGAGTATTGACGAATCTGAATATAAGTATGAAGTCGTGGCTTACCTGGAATCGGTTGCGGGCGATCTGGACCGTTATCGCGACCAGCCTGCGCAGCTGAAAAAGGTGATCCTTGAAACCGACAAGATTACTGCCAGTTATCTGAAAGCGAGAAAAGCGCACTTCAAGATCCTGAGAAAGTTCTTCGCCAGCTCGGTCGCATTACGGACGATCTTAATGGGCGGCCTTTTGTTTATGGGATCTTATTACGTAATCGAGCGGCAGATCACACTGGGGCAATTTGTTGCTGCTGAGGTGATTATCGTACAGATCAGTTATGCGGTCGAGAAATTCATGACAAGTTTAAATACAATATTCGATATGGTGACCGGTGCCGAAAAGCTGGCAGTGGTTACAGATCTGGAACTGGAAGAAAGCGAGGTGAGCAATGGCTACTAATACAACAGAAAAGAAGATGTGGGAAGAAATGGGGCCGTTTTCCCATCGCGAAGTACTGAAAACGCGAGGCCCCGTATTGCTTGGCAAAATCATGCTGGTGCTTCTTTTGGTCTTCGTGGTCGGGCTGTTCCTGCCCTGGCGGCAAACCATTCCCGGCCGCGGTTACGTAACTGCATTGAGACCGGAAGACAGGCCGCAAACCGTTCAGAATCAAATTGGTGGCCGCATTGAACACTGGGCGGTACGCGAAGGGGAGCATGTAAACAAAGGTGATACGATCCTGGTCATTTCAGAAACCAGCCAATCGTATTTTGACCCCCAATTACCTTTGCGGCTACAAGAGCAGCTACGTGCAAAAGAAGGAAGTGAGGGCGCAGCTGCCCAGAAAATGGCGGCTACTGTTGCCCAGATGGACGCCCTGCGCGCAGGATTGACGATTAAACTCAACTCAGCCAGAAACAAAGTGCGCCAGGCGGAAAACAACGTACAGATCGACAGTGCCGATCTCGTAGCAGTTCAGCGGTTTTTTGATATTGCCAAATCGCGGCTTACCCGTTACGAGGCGGGTTACGAAAAAGGGCTGTTCTCCCTCACCGATATCGAATCCCGGAGACTGAAATTGCAGGAGGATAACGCCAAAGTGATCAGTCAGCAGAATAAGCTGAACAATTCGGTTCAATCGTTACGGAATGCGCAGATCGAGCTGGACAATATCAAGGCGGAATACGATCAGTCGCTTGCAAAAGCACAGTCTGAACTCAGTTCGGCGCTTTCAAGTAAGGTGAGTGCGCAGGGGGAAATATCGAAACTGCGCAACGAGATCTCCAATAATGATATCCGCAGAGGATTGTATGTAGTCCGTGCGCCGCAGGCTGGTTTTGTTGTCAAAACGCTGAAAGCGGGTATTGGGGAGAATATCAAGGAAGGCGAATCGATCGCCACACTTCAACCCGACTCGCCGTTGGTGGCCGCCGAAATATATGTGGATGCGATGGATGTGCCGCTGATCTTGAACAACAGCGACGTAAGGTTACAGTTTGAAGGCTGGCCGTCGGTGCAGTTTTCCGGCTGGCCGTCTGTGGCGGTGGGTACCTTCGCGGGAAAGGTGTCGGTAATCGACCTGGTGAGTAGCGAAGGGGGAAAATATCGCCTTTTGGTAAGGCCCGCCGATCCGGTACCCGACAAAGACCAGCCGTGGCCCAAGCAGCTGCGGCAGGGATCGGGCGTTTATGGGCGTGTGATTCTGGAATCGGTGCCGCTGTGGTATGAGATATGGCGGCTGCTCAATGGATTTCCGCCAAGCCTGAAAGCGGAGCCGGCTGTGCAGGTGGGTGTCATAAATTGATAAGAAAGGAAGTGAAAATGTTCAGCATGAAGTATTTATTGAAAACTAAATCAGTGCTTGTCCTGCTGCTTGCACTCGTTACCAGCCCGGTAACCTGCTTTGCGCAGGCGGACACGGTCGTAGGTACCGCCCGGGTTTTTACACTGCATGATCTGGAACAGATCGTGCTTGCAAATCACCCGATCGTGAAGCAGGCCGGGCTTCTGAGCGAGGAGGCGCGCACAAAAGTACAGCAGGCGTGGGGCGATTTTGACCCGGCGCTTAAAAGCGGTTTTAACAGAAAGATATTCGGCAATACGGAGTATTATAACAACTGGTCTAATGAACTGAAAGTACCTCTCTGGCTCGCAGGGGCGGATTTGAAGATTGGGTATGATCGGTTTGTTGGCGAAAACACAAATCCTGAAACGCGAACCGGCATACCAGGTCTCGCCGGGCTCGGATTGAATGTCCCGCTGGGCCAGGGACTTCTGATCGACGCGAGGCGGAATACTTTGCGGCAGGCACGCGTGATGGTCAGTTATGCAGAGGCAGAAAAGATCAAGGAGATCAATGCAGTTTGGTATGATGCGGTGAAAAGTTACTGGGACTGGTTTTATGCGTACCGGCAATATACATTGATCCGCGACGGCGCAGATCTGGCTTACAGAAGGTTTCTGTTTTTGAAAAATCAGACATTAATGGGGGATAAACCGGCGATAGATTCGGTGGAAGCCGCCATTACTTACCAGGAACGCAGCTTGCAGCTCGAAAAGATCAAGGTAGAAATGAACAATGCGCGCCTGCTGATGTCCAATCACCTGTGGAACGAGCGCGAGGAACCGGTGGAAGTGCCCGAGAAGTCAGTCCCTCAGGAGACCGAACCGCCCGGCTCGGAATTTTACCGCAACCAGCTCGAAACGCTGATCAGTTATGCATCCACGGCGCATCCCCAACTTTTAATGCTGAAAAACAAGGGCTTACAGCTGCAACTGGAACGAAACTACCGGCGCGAAATGCTGAAACCCAAGCTTAATGTCAGCGCGTCGCTGATTACGAGCCGAACGGATTTCGGCTCCTACGTTCCCGAATATTACGACCTCCGCTGGAACAACTATAAGCTCGGCGTAGACTTTTCCTTTCCCCTTTTCCTGCGCGAGCAGCGAGGAAAATTGCAGGAGATTAAAGTGCGGCAGCAGGCGCTGCGCTACGACGTACAGCAGACTGGTCGAGAGATCAATACGAGTATTCTCAATGCATTCAATAACCTGGTAGCATACGAATCTCAGCTCGCTATTCAGAATCAAAGTGTTCAAAACCAGCAGATCCTGGTCGATGGTGAGCTGGCGAAATTTGAGCTGGGAGAGAGTACGCTGTTCCTGATCAATAGCAGGGAAACCAAGCTGATCGATATGAAAGTGAAAATGGCGGAGCTCGTGACGGGCTACCAGAAAGCAGTGGCGCAGCTTTATTATTCTGTCGGAAATATCGGCGAAAGGTAGTTTTCAGGACTCCATAATTTGGAGTGCCCCGAGGTAATTATGCAAACGGAGTATCACAAATGCGCAATCCGTTATCAGTTTTTCATATTTCACAGTCATAGATTTGCAGCATTCTAATATGTAATAGCACGCTTCCGAGGAAGTTGTACATGCATATTAGTGTCTCAAATCCCTGTTGACTGCAATGAGCGCTGCATCTCCGATCAAATATATTATCCTCTCCGGAATCGTCATTTTGGTTGCGGGTTTGTTTTGGAAAGGATTTGGTAATAAAGGGGTTACGGCTGATAAAGGTATCTCCTATAACTATCAGGTACGCCCCATTCTTTCGGACAAATGCTTCGCCTGCCACGGGCCGGATGCCAACAAAAGGGAAGCCGGTTTGCGGTTAGATATTGCAGCAAATGCGTATTCGGCGCTGGAAGGGAAAGACAAATACGCCATTGTCCCCGGCAATCCGCAGGCTTCGGAGGTTTACAAGCGGATCACTTCTACCGATCCCGAATATCAAATGCCCACACCCGGGTCGCATTTGGGGCTTTTGAATGAAAATGAAATTGATCTGATCAAAAACTGGATCTCACAGGGCGCGAAATATGAGCAGCACTGGGCATTCACGGTTCCCACGCAAGCCGCATTGCCGGAAGTGAGTGAAGAAGATTGGTGTAAAAATGAAATAGACCGTTTCACGCTTGCCAAAATGGACGAGGCGGGTCTCCAACCGAGTGAACAAGCGGCGAAAGAACATTTACTGAAACGTGTATCCCTCGACCTTACCGGCCTGGCCCCGTCGCTGGAAATGCAGGAGCAATTCGCAAAAGATGATGCGCCAAAAGCTTACGAAAAGATCGTCGATCAGCTTATTTCACAAAAAGCTTACGGAGAAAAAATGGCGATCCACTGGCTTGACGTGGCGCGGTTTGCGGATTCGTACGGTTACCAAAACGACGATGTGCGCACACAATGGGCGTGGCGCGACTGGGTAATTCACGCTTTCAATGGCAATATACCCTACGACAAGTTCCTGGTATGGCAGCTCGCGGGTGATCTGCTTCCCAATCCAAACAAAGAACAAATACTGGCTACTGCCTTTTTACGAAACCACAAAATCACAGAAGAAGACGGCGTAATTCCCGAGGAATACCGGGTGGAATATCACCTTGATAAAACCAAAACATTCAGTTCGGGAATACTCGGTCTTACCGTAGAATGTGCGCAATGTCACGACCATAAGTACGATCCTGTTTCACAGGAAGATTATTACCGGCTGTTTGCGTTTTTTAATACCTCAAAAGAAAAAGGCTTCGACGGCAGCGCAGGCAGCGGCCCTGCTAAAACGCCCGTTTTGACGATCACCAATAGCGAGGCAAAAAACCTGCTCCGCTTCATTAATACAAAGGATACCTCAAAAATTGTGGTGTCGGTAATGGGTGAAAACGATGCGCCGCGGGCAACACACATCCTGAACCGCGGCGTATATGATGCGCCGGGCAAGGTGGTCACTGCCAGTGCATTGCCTGCGGTAATGAAATTTGACACCAATAAATATGCGCAGAACCGGCTCGGGCTGGCGCAGTGGACGACGAGCAAAGAAAATCCGCTGACTGCCCGCGTTTTCGTGAACCAGATCTGGCAGGAGATATTTGGTAGGGGACTCGTGAAGAGTACCGGGGATTTCGGGATGCAAGGCGAGCTGCCAAGCCACCCCGAGCTGCTGGACTGGCTTGCAGTCGACTTTATGAACCATGGTTGGGATATAAAAAGGCTTGTGAAGCAAATGGTCACTTCGGCCACTTACAGGCAATCTTCCAAATCAACCAAAGAAAAAACAGGCAAGGATCCGGAGAATATCTACCTGGCAAGAGGTGCGCGGTACCGTGTTCCGGCCGAGTCGATACGGGATATCGTGTTGTCTACCAGCGGTTTACTTAACTATGAAATCGGCGGGCCAAGTGTGAAACCTTACCAGCCGAAAGGAATCTGGGAGGCGACTACCGCGAACAGGGGCAGTCTGGCGCGCTATATCCAGGATAAGGACAGCGCATTATACCGCCGCGGGCTTTACACTTTTATCAAACTTACATTGCCGCCGCCTTCGATGGTCATTTTTGACGCCAGCAACCGTGACCACTGCGAAGTGAAGCGACAGAAAACCAATACCCCGCTTCAGGCGCTGGTGATGCTCAACGATCCCACCGTTCTGGAAGCGTCGCGCGTGCTGGCCGAGCGGCTGAGTATGTCGCCGGTTTCGGTGGAAAACCAGATCAAAGAGGTTTTTCAAAGAGTAGTATGCCGCAAACCGAATGCGGGCGAAGTGAAGTTGCTGACCGACTATTATCACGAAGAACTGGCGACATTTTCGAAGTATAAAACCAAAGCCGGCGCTGCATTGAATGTGGGCGACAGCAGGCACGAGCCAAAAGCTGATCAGGTGAAAGCGGCGGCGCTGATGCGGGTGATCAGCACCATTTATAATATGGAAGAAACGATAACAAAAAGCTGATCCGGCCACGCGGAAAGCTTCGATAATGCATACAGCAATATGGAAAAGCCGATTTTTGATTTTGGAATGAACTCCAACCGAAGGCACTTTCTGTCCAAACTAAGTCTTGGAATAGGAAGCGCCGCGCTGGGTTCGTTGCTGGTTCCCGATCTTTTCAAATCGAATGCTGAGAACAGTGTAAACGATATCGTTTCGGGCCTGCCGCACTTTGCTCCGAAGGCCAAGCGCGTGATCTATCTCTTTCAAAACGGCGCACCGTCGCAGTTTGAGCTTTTTGACCATAAACCTTTATTGAACAAAATGTTCGGTGAAGACCTGCCTGAATCGATACGGAGCGGGCAGCGGCTCACCGGTATGACTTCAAATCAAACCCGATTTCCGCTGGCGGGCTCGGTATTTGATTTTAAACAGCATGGAAAATCTGGCGCGTGGATCAGCGAGCTGCTGCCGCACACAGCCCGCATTGTGGACGATATCTGCATCATCAAATCCATGAACACCGACGCAATTAACCATGATCCTGCGCTTACTTTTTTCCAGACGGGCGCGCAGGTGGGTAACCGCCCGAGCATGGGTTCGTGGCTGAGTTACGGGCTGGGCAGCGAAAATCAGAACCTGCCGGGCTTTTGCGTGCTGCTTTCGCGGGGTAAGGGAAATGGGCAGGGGGTGTATTCCAAATTGTGGACCAATGGTTTTCTCGATTCTGTGCACCAGGGTGTACAGTTCAGCAGCGGCGAAAATCCGGTGCTGTACCTCGGCGACCCGGAAGGAATGGACCGCTCGGAGCGGCGGAGGATGCTCGATAAGCTCGCTGCGCTGAATGAGGGCACTTTCAATGAGTTCGGAGACCCGGAGGTGACGGCAAAGATCCAGCAATATGAAATGGCTTATCGCATGCAAACGGCGGTACCCGAGATCACCGATATGAGCAAAGAGCCCGAATCAATCATTAAGATGTATGGGCCGGAATGCCTGGTGCCGGGGACTTATGCGGCCAATTGCCTGTTAGCCAGGAAATTATCAGAGCAGGGTGTTCGGTTTATTCAGCTTTACCACCAGGGCTGGGACGGGCACGCCGGATTACCCAAGGAAATAGCCGGGCAATGCAAAGATGTGGACCAGGCTTCGGCTGCATTGATCACCGATCTGAAACAGCGCGGCCTGCTGGACGAAACGCTCGTGATCTGGGGAGGCGAGTTTGGACGGACCAATTTCTGTCAGGGCAAATTTACCAAAGACGATTACGGCCGCGATCACCACCCGCGCGCATTTACAATCTGGATGGCGGGAGGCGGCATTAAGCCGGGGCTGGTTTTTGGTGAAACGGACGATTTTGGGTACAATATCGTGAAAGATCCGGTGCACGTCCACGACCTGCACGCTACTATTCTCAACCAGTTAGGGCTGGATCATGAGCGGCTTATTTTCAAACACCAGGGGAGACGCTACCGCCTGACGGACGTGGCTGGGAAGCTGGTAAAAGGCATTATTTCTTAAAATTCATCGATCGTGCGCCGCTACCTGGATAATTGGAAAGGAATCGTTTATAACCTGGCTTTCTTCCTGAATGGCCTGCTGATTTTTTTATTGGTATTTGAAAAGGGTGTAGCGATTCCAAACTGGCTGTTTCCTGTGGGGCGGCTGCATCCGGCGGTACTGCATTTTCCGCTTGTTGCGCTGCTGCTTTATGCTTTTTGGACCATTATTGTTGAAAAAAAGGACTCCGTCCGCTGGAATGCGGAACTCGCCGAAACGCTGCTTTTACTGGGAACGTTTACAGCAACCGTTGCTGCATTTTCTGGATTTCTTTTGTCGAAAGAAGAAAGCGAAGTATCCCAAACTTTACTATGGCATAAGTGGCTGGGCGTGGGAATATCGGTTGGAAGTGTAGCCTGGTACGGCGCTTCGAAATATCTGGCGCCCTGGAAAATTCCAGCGAAACTGGTTGCGGTAACGTTTCTGGCTATGCTATTGATAGCGGGACATTTGGGTGGAAACCTGACGCACGGAGAAGATTTTCTGACATTTTCACCGAATAATTCTACTGAAACGACTAATCAGGTTTCCATACAGCAGGCGATAGTTTACGAAAATCTGGTGCAGCCTGTTTTGCAGCAGAAGTGTTATTCCTGTCACAATGCAGAAAAGTCGAAAGGCCGGCTGCAAATGCAAACAAAGGCACTTTTGACCAAAGGAGGCAAGAACGGAATGCTTTGGGATACTACAAAACCGGATCTTGGGCTGCTGGTAAGCCGGGTACATTTACCACTGGAAGATAAAAAACACATGCCGCCCAGAGGCAAGGCGCAGCTCACCGACGACGAAATAATGCTGCTCGCTGAGTGGGTAAAGCTGGGTTCTGATTTTGAACAAAAAGTAACCGCACTGCCGGCTCAAAATCCAATTGTTAGCTACGCAGAGAATATACTTGGCGGCAATCGGACCGGCGAAATATATGATTTTGCAGCGGCCGATCCGGAAGAAATAAAAGCTTTGAATACAAACTATCGTACGATCAGGCAATATGCCCCCGCGTCGCCGGCATTGTTTGTCAATTTTTACAACCGATCCGCATTTAAATCCAGCGATATCAGCGATCTGCTGCCGATAAAGGATCAGATAATTGCTATGGATTTTGGTAAAATGCCTGTTAAGGATGAAGATTTAAAGACGATCGCCCGGTTTCCTGAATTGCGCAAACTGATATTGAATTTCACAGATCTGCGGGGAACTACGTTGGGTGAGTTGGAGAAATTGACGAAACTACGCGAGCTGGCATTGAGCGGAACGAAAGTTAACAATACCAGTATCAAAGCATTAACGAATATTGCTTCGCTGGAAAAGGTATTTCTATGGAGCACAGCATTGACTTCGGAAGAACAAGATGCATTAAAAAATAGCAAAAACATACACTTCGAAACCGGCTTCCGGAGCGACACTACCGCAGAGAAGAAATTTACGAGTGCAAAGAAATAACCTGACCCGCCATCTTTTTGAAATCCCTTCACATGTACCCTAACATCCCCGCACTGCATGTATATCGTAGCTATTGAAGTCAAAGACAAACGGTTCGATCTGCCCGATGGGGTCGGTTCCGACGCGACGCACACTAACCCGCAATATGCCTACGCGGTCTGCTGCCTGAAAACGGAAACTTCCTTAACGGGCGTGGGCCTGGCGTTCACATTGGGCGTCGGTACGGACCTGGTTTGCAGGGCGATAGAATACCTTTCGGCTTCATTAAAAGGTCGGGAAATTGAGGAGCTGATGTCGGACTTTGGTACTGTTTACCGTAAAATGGTCGACTCGCCTTCCTTTCGCTGGCTCGGGCCGCACAAAGGCGTGGTACATCTGGCGCTAGCGGCGGTTGTGAATGCGTGTTACGATCTTTGGGCGAAATCGAAAGGGGTACCACTCTGGAAATTGCTGCTTGACCTCACACCGGAGCAGCTCGTGAATACCCTAGACCTAAGCTACCTCGAAGAAGTGCTCAGCAGGGAGCAGGCACTGACGATACTTACCGAGCACCAGGCAACAAGAAATTTGCGTACGAATGTCCTGGAAACAGGCTATAAAGGCTACGACACTTCGGTGGGCTGGTTTAATTTTTCAGACGAAAAAATCATTGAAAACACACAAAAAGCAATAAACCAGGGTTTTACCGCATTAAAATTAAAGGTTGGCTCCAACGATCCGGCCAGAGATATACGGAGAGCAACGCTAATCCGCAAAGCAGCCGGCGAAAAAGCCACGATCATGCTCGACGCCAACCAAAAATGGACAGTGCCAGAGGCACAAAACACATGTAGCATGTTGGGGGATATCAATCCGTTTTGGATAGAAGAACCCACGCATCCCGACGATGTAATCGGGCACCAGACGATCGCAAGGACGATCGCGCCGTTTAAAGTGGCGACGGGAGAGCACATTCCGAACAAGGTTATTTTTAAGAATTTTTTCCAGGCGAAGGCGATGGATTTTTGCCAGGTGGACGCGGTACGGGTAGGCGGCGTTTCGGAATTTCTGACGATCAGCCTGCTGTCGAAAAGTATGGGTATTCCGGTGGTGCCGCACGTGGGTGATATGGGCCAGATCCACCAGCATTTGGTCCTTTTCAACCACATTGGAATGGATCACGAGCATTTGTTCCTCGAACATATCCCGCATTTGAAACAGCATTTTGTAAATCCCGCAGAGATAATCGACGCATATTATCAGGTTCCGCAGGTAGCCGGGAGCAGCAGTGATCTTAAGGAGTAAAACGAGCCGCTCGAGAGGAACATTCGAAACAAAATATGGGAGTACTAGAAGGAAAGGTGATTTTTATAACCGGCGGCGCGGCGGGCATCGGCAGGAAGTGTGTGGAAGCATATCTGGCGGCGGGCGCAAGTGTGTCGGTCGTGGATTTGGATAGGGAGGCTCTGAATCATCTTGCAACAGAATTTTCCGGATTTCCAATCGCTACTTTCGTGGGGAATGTAAAGTCAGGTGCCGAGGTGAAAAACGCTATTGAACATACCATTGCGGTTTTTGGTAAAATAAATGTCATTCACAACAATGGAGGGATTGCAAGTCCGTCGAAAACGCTGGATGAAACTTCGGAGGAGGAGTGGGATGATCTGTTTGCTGTAAACCTGAAAAGTGTTTTCTGGACTACTAAATATGGGATTGAATTTTTGAAACAAACCAAAGGCTGCATCCTGAATACCAGCAGCATGGTTGCTGAAATAGGGCAGGAAAATCACGCGGCTTATGTGGGCACAAAGGGAGGAATGAACGCGCTCACCAAGGCAATGGCGCTCGATTATGCACCTTTTGATATTCGGGTAAATGCAGTTTGTCCGGCCGGTGTGTGGACACCGATGTTACGGAAATGGTCGGAAGAACAGCCTGATCCTGAATCCGTTGCAAAGTATCTCGATAATATCCACCCGCTAGGTTACTGCCCGGAGGGCGACGTGATCGCCGACGTAGCCGTGTTCCTGGTTTCCGACGCCGCGCGGTTTGTAACAGGTTGTATCATGCCGGTAAGTGGCGGGGCAGAATTGGGGTACAAAAGATGAAAAACGGTAAAAACGTACTTATTCCGCTGTTGGTTGTCATGAGCCTGATGTTCATCTGGAACCTCAGCCGCAACATCAACGATATTTTAATACCTCACCTTAAAAGGGCTTGTCAACTTACTGATTTTCAATCTTCACTGATCCAGTCCGCATTCTTTGGGGCGTACTTTTTGCTCGCGTTGCCGGTCGGGAAATTTATCAATAAATATGGCTACAAGGCCGGAATGGTAACCGGCCTGCTCACTGCGGCAATCGGCGCATTTATGTTCTTCCCAGCAGCCAGCGTGCGCTATTACCCGCTTTTTCTCGGCGCACTTTTCATTATGGCGGCGGGATTTACTTTCCTGGAAGTTACTGCCACTCCCTACATTTCTGTCCTCGGCAATCCCGACCGTGCTTCAAGCCGGTTAAGTCTGGCATCGGCGGTAGGGTCTCTGGGTGCTACACTGGGTCCGTATATCGGGAGCCGGTTTCTGCTGCATGCCGTAGAAGTGCCGCCGCAAACCGTCGCGCAGTTTGATCCGGCGCAGCTAAATGCATATCTGAATTCGGAAGCGCAGCTTGTAAAAGTGCCTTATTTGAGTCTGGGGGTATTATTTGTGGCAATAGGGCTGTTGGTGTTTTTTATCAAACTCCCTAAAATCGAAGGTGATGGAAAAAGTGCGGGCTCGCTCCGTTCAGTGTTGAAATTCGGCCATACCGTACTCGGTGCGTTGGGCGTTTTCTGCTATCTGGGTGCGGAAGTGGGGATTGTCAGTTTTATGATCCGCTACGCAAAAGCGTCAGGAATAGCCGGCCTGACCGAACAAAGCGCCGCCCTTTTTATTACGTTTTATATGGCGCTGGTATTGATAGGAAGGCTCGCGGGCGCTTTTGCGCTGCGCAATATGAATGCAACAAAAATCCTGGCGTTTTGCTCGGCAGCTGCGATTGTGCTGATCGGCATTTCGATATTCAGCGGTGGCTATGTGTCCGTTTATGCATTGTCGCTGGTCGGGCTGTTTACCTCGGTCATGTATCCGATCTTATTTACACTCAGCATTAAAAACCTCGGCGTATATACCAAGACGGGA
Source organism: Dyadobacter sp. CY343 (assembly GCF_021390335.1). Lineage (GTDB taxonomy): Bacteria > Bacteroidota > Bacteroidia > Cytophagales > Spirosomataceae > Dyadobacter. Next base: position 386,743 of record NZ_JAJUXK010000005.1, read on the forward strand.
TCGTCGCTGATTATCATGAGTATTGTAGGCGGCGCAATCGTACCGCCGCTGATGGGACTGCTTTCCGATGCATTCGGTATTAAACCCGCGTTCATTATACCGGCGATCTGCTATGCATATCTTGTGTTTTATGCCAGATCTGGCTATCGTGTGCTGAATATTGATCGGGAAGCAGCATTGTAATAATGCGCTCAGAGTTTCTGCCGGTTGCGGGTTTCCAGGGAATCGCGAAACTCTTTCGGGGACATTTTATTGATCTTTTTAAAACAACGGTTAAAATAAGAAATGTTGCTGTAACCGCATTCCAGCGCGATTTGAGTGATAGGTAAGTCGGACTGGTGGAGCAATTTACACGCAAAACCGATCCTGACATCATTCAAAAATTCTGAAAAGGTCCGGTTGGTAAGCGCCTTAAAATAACGGCAGAATGCGTGTATTTGCAGACCCGAAACCGAAGCGGCTTGTTCCAGACTAATGTCATCCTTGAAGTTCTGGTGGATATAATACATTAATTTCGGGATCCGCCCGTGCGGCTGGATCGAATAGGTGGAAATCGGGTCGGGCGCATTGAGGTAAGTCGATTCCGCGGGGTCGCTCAGGTACACCAGAATGCGCAGGAAAGAAGATAGCAGATGCACGTCTTTTTGTTCCAGCATTTCCTCTAAAATGCTGATCACCAGCTCTTTTTTATCTCCCTGGATTTTCAGCCCGCGCTGCGCGTCGTTGAAAAAGTTCTGTACTTTCTTAACATCGATGAGCCCGCCCATTTGCTCGCAAAAAAGCTCAGAATCAATGTAAAGTGCGAGTGAAACGGCTTCAAGCGGCTCCGAAACTTCTGCTTCCGCTTCGCTGTACCATACGTGCGGCACATTGGCCCCGACAAAAGTGAGGTCGCCTTTTTCAAAACGCTCAACTGAATGCCCGATAATGCGCACGCCGGAGCCCGAAACGATATGCACGAGCTGACATTCCTTGTGAAAATGGAAGTCTGTCGAGAAAGTTGAGCGCGCAATTTTCTTTACCACGAATGATTTGCGGGAATGGGCCAGGTCGGAAAGTATTGCGAAGCTTGGTTTCATAGAAAAGTTGAGCGTATTGCAAATATAGTACTACAAAATATCAACCCAAAATCACTTTTTTGAACTAAATCACTATTTATTTGTCTGTAAGCAAGCTGAGTCAAACCAGCACGCAGTCCTGATATATTTAAACATTTTCAGATTTATGGATCAAATTTACAACCCTGAGTCACGGACGAGGTCGGGCTGGCTCGCGTCCTGGCGTCTGTGCGGTCGAAGCGGCGTTCACTTAGTTAAGCCGGCGCATTTCAATGGTCTTTCAGATCGGTTTTCAAAGGTACTGGTGGTGGTTTTGCTCATTTTTTGTCACGTATCTTTTGGTCAGAACCGCCAGATTTCGGGTACTGTTTTCGACAATGAAAATGCGCCGCTGCCGGGAGCGAGTGTGCAGGTGAAGGGTACTACCACGGGAACCATCACCGATGCCGACGGTAAATACAGTTTGCAGATCGAGCCGAACTCGACGCTCGTTTTTAGCTATATAGGCTATTTAAGACAGGAAATTCCTGCCGGTACGCAAACTACGCTGGATGTCAGTTTGAAAGCCGAAGAATCTTCCCTTTCCGAAGTGGTGGTAGTCGGTTACGGAACAGCCAAGAAGGCGAATTTATCAGGTTCGGTGACTACTGTTTCGGGGAAGGAACTGACGGAAAGGCCGGTACCCAATGTGCAGAATTTGTTGCAAGGCCGGGTTTCAGGCTTGGACGTTATTCAGTCTACCGGCGAGCCGGGACGTGACGATGCATCCTACCAGTTGCGCGGATTCGGTTCATTTGGTGCTTCCAATGCGCCACTGATCCTTGTCGACGGTATTATTGCTTCCATTAAAAACCTTTCTCCGCAGGATATTGAAAGTGTGACCGTATTGAAAGATGCTGCATCGGCATCTATTTATGGTGCGCGTGCGGCGAACGGTGTTATTTTAATCACAACAAAAAAAGGGAAAGCAGGCTCTTCCGAAATTGAATATACGGGCAGCTTTGGGCTCAGCGAAGCTACGCGGACTCCGGAGCTGATCACGAATTCGGTGCAGTATATGGAAATGTACAATTCGGCACGCGCAAGAAGCGGCCAGGCGCCTATTTACACGCAGGAGCAGATTGATTTGTATAAAAATAATCCCAACAGCGAGCAGTACCCCAACTTCAACTGGCTGGATTATGTGTTGGACAAAGGCCCGATCCAGAACCACCACCTGGGTTTCAGCGGCGGAAATGAGAAAACGCTTTACAATGTTTCCTTTAATTACCTCGATCAGGAAAGTATTACAAAAGGCTATTTGTACAAACGTTATAATGGTCTGATCGACTTCTCGACCCAGGTGCATAAAAGGGTACGCGTCGGTACCAACCTGAACCTTTCCTTCCAGGACGCAAAGGCGCCGTGGCTGGTCAATGATGATCTGCTGTTGCTGGCCTACGCGTCGGGACCTACATTCGGACCTTTCCTGCCCGACGGCAGCGGGCGGATCACGAACCGCGATTTTGCAACGAATGGTTCGGGAAACAGGAGTGTGGAGGAAGTGTACGCGACGGGCGGACAGTATACCAAAACGTACAACGTCAATGCGCAGGCTTTCGTGGAGATCGAGATTCTCAAAGGGCTGAAATGGATGAATAAGGCCGGACTAACCTTTTACAATGATCAGTTGAAAAACCGCCAGTTCGGTTCACCTTCATTTGCTTATCACCCTAATGCAGAGGGAACTTACGTGCAGGTAGCGAATGGTAACCCGACATTTTTCGGTTTGCAGCAGCGGGAAGACCGGAGCATTACGAGAACTTTTTTCAGTACCCTGAACTATACCAAACAGTTTGGCACCAATCACAACCTGGGACTCTTAGCCGGTTTTGAACAACAAAATAACCTGACCGAGCGCCTCTCCGGCAGCCGTTTCGATTTCCCGAATACGAGCCTGATGGTGTTGGACGGAAGCGGGCCGAATAACCAGGCAACAGGCGGAACAGCTGCGGAATGGGCATTGCAATCCTATTTCGGTCGCGTCAATTACGATTTTAAGGGTAAGTATTTTATAGAAGGTAATATCCGTCGCGATGGTACTTCCCGCGTAAGTTCTCGCTGGGGAACGTTTGGCGGAGGTTCTGCGGCTTGGAGGATTTCGGAGGAAGGTTTTATCAAAAACTCCGTTTCCTGGGTCGATAACCTGAAACTCCGGGCTTCTTATGGGGTGCTGGGAAATCAGGAGATCAATGTGGGCGTGGCTGACCGGATCAATCTGGCGGGTAACTATCCTTACCAGGATATCCTCAGTCTCACGGCTTATCCGTTTGCAGGTTTGAGCTCCGGCGCGCAGCTGACCCGCCTGGTGACGAGAGATCTGAGATGGGAAAAAACGGCGATGCTGGATTTTGGACTTGATGTTGATCTGTACAAAGGGCTTTTCGGCGCGACCATCGACTGGTACAAACGCAATACGACCGACATTCTTTCCACACGGGCCGATTTGCCGAGTAGCGTGGGCTTGCTCGCACCTATTGTGAATGCGGGTGGAATGCAGAATACGGGTCTGGAAGTGGAGCTGCGTCACCGCAAGAGCTTTGGCGATTTCAACTACGGAGTGAGCGTACTTTATCACAAATTTAACAACAAGGTGACCAAGTTGCTCGCGCCTACATTGGGTACGATCGAAGTGGGCCAGCCTTACAATAATTTCTTTGTATACGACTGGATCGGCGTTTTCCAGAGTCAGGAAGAGATCGATAACTCTCCAAAACAACCTTCGTCGGGTACTTTGAAACCTGGTGACCTGAAAATCCGTGATGTGGATGGAAATGGTACGGTTGGGCCGGAAGACAGGATCCGGATCAGCAGATTTCCGAAATACAACTATTCATTCAGCCTGAATGCAGGGTGGAAGGGTTTCAATCTAACCGCATTTTTCCAGGGTGTACAGGGCGTGAATACGCAGGTTAACGGCTGGGGTTATGAACCGTTCCAGCAAGGTTCCGCGCCTCCGACCCGGTTTTTGGACGCATGGTCGCCGACCAACCCAAGTAATACAATTCCAGCTACTTACCTCACAGGTTATGCAGGTGTTTCGGGGTATGCTTCTACCTATTTTATTCAGGATGCATCTTACCTGCGTTTGAAAAACCTTTACCTGTCTTACACATTCAACGAGAAATTATTGAGCAAGGTCAGGTCGAAGGGTTTGACGATCTATGTTTCTGGCGATAACCTGTTGACGTGGACCAAATACGAAGGAAATGACCCCGAACGTGCCGGTTCAGGCAGGTTTGCACAGTTTCCCCAGTTGCGGATCTACACTGCCGGATTAAGTATCAAGTTTTAAAATATAGCCCTGATTTACAGCTATTAAACTGCTATAAAAATGAATTTCAGACATAAATATATATGTGCCGCCATGCTGGCGAGCCTCGTGCTGGGCGGTACCACTTCCTGCGACGACGGCTATCTTGACAAAGACCCGCTGCACGCCATTTCGGGCGCTACTTTCTGGAAAACACAGGCCGACGTGGATATGGCGCTGGCGGGGGTTTACCGCAGGTTGCAAAGTTCGGTCTTCGGCCACCGCAGACCTTATCTGGACACCTACTCGGACAATGCGCTCGACAGGCACAGTTACTTCAATTTCAACAATGCGACGATTGGCATTATAAACCCTTCCAACATCAACTCGTCGCTGTACAATGATCCTTACGCCGGAATTGCAGCCTGCAACTATTTTCTGGCAAATGTGGGAACCGTGACGGAATTGCCGCCGGCCAAAAAGGATGTCTATTCGGCGGAAGTGCGGTTTTTGCGTGCATTGTTCTATTTCGAGCTTGTGCAGTTCTTTGGCGATGTAGTTTTGTATAAAGAGGCGCCGGCAGATGCGGAAGCTGCCAAAATTGCGAAGAGTCCCAGAGCGGAGGTACTTGCATTTGTAGTCGAAGATCTGAACGATGCGATCGCCAAACTGCCGGCTACTGCCTATGCGGGCCACGCTGTAAAAGCCAGTGCGCAAATGTTGAAAGCGCGGGTCAGGATGTATGAGAAAAACTGGGCCGACGCGGTTGCGTTGACGAGTGAGATCATGGCTACCAATACCTTTTCGATTTTTCAGGGCGGTTATGCCAATCTGTTTCTGCAACCAACCCAGCAGGGAAATCCGGAGATCATTTTTTCAACCAAATATCTGGCACCCAATAACCCGCAGGGCAATGAAGGAATGCTCGTTGAAATTGGCTGGTACGGAGGTATTCAGCCTTACCAGAACCTGGTGGACGAATATGAAATGACCAACGGGAAGAAGATCACCGATCCCGGTTCCGGCTACGATGCGGCCAAACCGTATGATAAAAGGGACCCAAGGTTGAAAATGACCGTACTGGTACCAGGCGACCCGCATATTAACCCCGACGGATCCGTATTTAACACCACAGATCCGATCCTGACCGGGTTTGTTCAGAAGAAATATATGGACGTTTCCAAGCTGCCCTGGGACAGATCTAAAATTCCAGTGACCGATATGAATGTGGTGCATATGCGCTACGCGGAGGTTTTGCTCGCATTTGCAGAGGCTAAAAATGAGGTTTCGGGACCAGATGCAACTATTTATGACGCATTGAATAAAATCCGCGCGAGAACGGGGGTGAACCTGCCGCCAGTGGACCAGACGATGTATAATACCAAAGAAAAGCTGCGCGATTTCATCCGCCACGAACGCCGTACCGAGCTGGCGATGGAAGGACACCGTTATTTCGATCTGAAACGCTGGGGGATTATGGCAGAAAGACTGGCTATGGTGAAAAACCCGGCCGGCGTCACTTTGTCATTTGGAGAAAAAGAAAATCTGCTTCCATTCCCGCAGTCGGAGATTGACCGGAACAAGAATCTGGTTCAAAACCCGGGTTACTAAAACTTACTATTCCTAAACCTGCTATGATTTTGAAATCTTCTCATGCTTTTCCTGCTAAACTTTGGCTGGTTTGCACAATACTGCTGCCTGCTGCCTTTGCGAATGCCCAGCCAAAACCGGAGCATAATATGCATTTTGATAAGCTGGCAAAAAGCTGGGATGAAGCCCTGCCGCTCGGGAACGGGACTGTGGGCGCGCTGATCTGGCAAAAAGAAGGTAAGCTCCGTTTTTCGCTCGACCGTGCCGATGTATGGGATATGCGACCAATGGCGGGTCTGCATAGGGAAGAGTTTAGTTTTAAATGGGTGCAGGAGCAGGTTCGTAAAAAAGACTATAAACCCGTTCAGCAATATCTGGACGCCCCTTATGACAAAGAACCTGCTCCTTCCAAGATCCCCGCGGGTGCGCTGGAATTCCGTTTGCCGGAAGGTATTTCTGTTAAAAAGGCGGACCTGGAAATTGCGAATGCAACTGCAGTTGTGGAATGGACGAATGGGATGGTGCTGAAAACATTTGTGCACGCGACGAAGCCGGTTGGCTGGTTTCGGTTTGAAGGTGTGGGGAATGAATTTACGCCTGAATTAATAGCCCCGCAATATGAAGGAAAAGTCAAAGCTGGCGCGGCACCTGATCCGGTAGGCGGTGAAGATCTGGTCAGATTAGGCTACAAACAAGGTCCGATCAAGCGTACCGGGAACAGCATTACCTACAATCAGGAAGGTTGGGGTGGGTTTAAATATGAGATAACAGTGCGCTGGAAATCAGCGGGGAAAGGTATTATTGAAGGTGTGTGGAGCGTGTCTTCGCATTACCCCAAATCAGCAGTGCAGCCGGCATCGGCTACTGTTACGCAAGCTGCATTGAAAGATACCTACGCCGCTACACATGCCACGCACGCAGCCTGGTGGACCAAATTCTGGCAGCAATCTTCGATCCGGGTACCTGATCCGATGATCGAAAAGCAATGGTATCTGGAACAATATAAGTTTGGTTCGGCAGCCCGGCGCGGGGCACCGCCGATTTCTTTGCAGGCTGTGTGGACAGCTGATAACGGTCGCATTCCACCTTGGAAGGGCGATTATCACCACGATCTGAATACCCAGCTCAGTTACTGGCCGGCATACAGTGGTAATCACCTCGAAGAGGCGCTCGGTTACCTGGACCATCTTGACGAAAACAAAAAGAATTACCTGCGCTACACCGAGGATTATTTTGGTGTAAAAGGACTCGCAGTACCCGGCGTGACCACCCTAGACGGAACCGAAATGGGAGGCTGGATCCAGTATTCACTTTCCCCGACGGTATCGGGCTGGCTGGCGCAGCATTACTATTTGCAGTGGCGGTACAGCATGGATAAGACGTTTTTGAAAGACCGTGCCTATCCCTGGTTTAAGGAAGTATGTGCATTTTTCGAGCATATTACGGTTAAAAATGAAAAAGGTCAGCGGCAGCTGCCGATCAGTTCGAGCCCTGAGATTCATAACAATAGCCTGGAAGCCTGGTTTTCTCAGACTACCAATTACGACCTGTCGATCATCAAATTCACATTAACAGCAGGCGCGGAAATCGCATTGGCGATGGGAGATAAGGCGCAGGCTGACAAATGGCAGGGCATTTTGAAAGAATTTCCGGATTATGCCAAAACAGCCGAACACGAACTGATGTTCGCGCCCGGGCATCCTTACAACGAATCGCACAGGCATTTTTCGAATGTAATGGCCATTCATCCGCTGGGATTGATCAAATGGGAAGATGGCGAAGAGGCGCAGCAAACGATCAAAAATACGATTGCATTACTGGATAAGGTTGGGCCGGATTACTGGTGTGGCTATTCCTATTCCTGGCTCGCCAACCTGAAAGCCCGCGCCAAAGACGGTGCCGGCGCCCGCGACGCACTGGCTACATTCGCCAAAGCATTCTGTCTGCCCAACAGCTTCCACGCCAACGGCGACCAGACTAAATCCGGTCTTTCCAAATTCACATATCGTCCATTCACGCTGGAAGGAAACTTCGCATTTGCATCGGGTTTGCAGGAAATGATGCTGCAAAGCTACGCCGGCTTCATCCAGATCATGCCCGCATTACCGGCCGACTGGCAGGAGGCCGCATTTGATAATCTGCGTGCGGAAGGAGCGATTTTAGTTAGTGCGCAAAAGAAAGCCGGGAAAGTAAGTAACATCAAGCTCACTGCTGAGAAAGCCGGAGAAACATCGCTCGAACTGGCCTCGGCCGGGTATAACATCACCTTATCCAAAGGCGCTAAGAAGATCAGGGACGACGGGAAGTTTGTGAAGTTCAGTTTTCCCGCAGGCGGCAAGGTGGAAATCGTGGGGAAACGATGATCGCATGCCGCAGAGCGGCTACCCCTTTGTAGGGAGGAAGGAGGAAGGGAGGGCCAAGTAGGGTCAGCGCATGCCGCAGAGCGGCTACCCATTTGTAGAAAAATGGTTTTGATCGTGATTTTGGCCCCGGCGGGGCCTCCTGTTTATAGGAGGCCCCGCCGGGGCCAAATCATTGTTGGTTGCAAGTTGAGATTAGATTTTTGCGGCATAATTTTGTATTCTTGGTGTAATCGATATTGAAACTGCAATTCCTTAACCGTCGTATTATGAGCCCAATTGACAGAAGGCAATTCTTATCTCAGCTTTCATTAGCTACGGCCGCGGTCGGCGCCAGCGGATTTGGTTTCAAGTATTATGACAAAGATGGTTTTGTTGAGGTTGAGATAGCGCCGGGAAAGCTGCGGGGGGTACGGCACAATGGGGTGAACATATTCAGGGGCGTTCCTTATGGGGGCAAAGTGTCGGGGGACAGGCGGTTTCGTCGCCCTGCACCCGTGGAACCGTGGACTGGTGTACGGAGTTCGGTATTCGGTGCGCCCTCCATGCAGCCGCCGCGCCACAACGAGCCAGCACCGGCGGAGGATTGTTTGTTTCTCAATGTATGGACACCGGCAAATGATAACCGGAAACGCCCGGTGATGTTTTACAATCACGGCGGCGGATTCGTGATCGGGTCGGGGGCGTCGCAAAGCCAGGATGGATCCAATCTCGCCCGGAATTTCGATGTCGTGGTTGTTCAGACCAATCATAGACTGGGACTCCTGGGTTTCCTGTATCTGGATGAAATCGCGGGCGAGGAATATGCAGGTTCGGGGAATATGGGTATGCTCGATATTGTCGACGGCCTGAAATGGGTGCACGAAAATATTGCACAATTTGGCGGAGATCCGAATAATGTGATGATTTTCGGCGAGTCGGGTGGGGGAGCGAAGACTTCCTGCCTGTATGCAATGCCTTCGGCTGCGCCTTATTTCAACAAAGCCTCGATAGAAAGTGGCCCGGGTGTGCGCATGACCCCCAAAGAAACGGCCGCCGAGACTACGGCAATGCTTTTAAGAGAATTGAATATCTCTCCCAAGGATTGGAGAAAGTTGCTCGACGTACCAGCTGCCGATTTGCTGGCTATTCAGGATAAACTGCCATCTGTACCTCCATTTATTGATAAAAACAATAAGAAAAAGCCGCAGCCAGGCGCGGGCGGCTTCGGTCCGGTAGTCGATGGGAAAATACTTCCAATTCACCCTTTTGATCCTTCTGCGCCTGACATATCCAAAAATAAACCGTTGCTTGTCGGGTGGAATGAAGATGAGTACAATTTCTTCATCTGGCAGCGAAAAGAAGTGGATTTGGTGAAAATTGACTTTGAGGGTTTACAGAAAAAACTCGAACCGTTTCATGGCGCGGATACGCAAAAAATGATCACTACTTACCGGAAAACAATGCCTGATGCATCCGCGATCGATGTTCTTGTAGCAATAACCTCTATCGCGATGATGGGGTTGGGTTCGATTGATATTGCAGAGAAGAAGGTACAGCAGAACGGGGCGCCGGTTTATCTGTACAATTTTGGGTATAAATCAGAAAAAAAGATACTCGACACCGACTACCCGATGGGCACGCCGCACGCGATGGATATTAGTTTCAAATTCAATAACGAGGTGCCGCCCAAAGATCCAACTCAGTCCAGCGAAAGCTTTTTCGGAGGGAGCAAGCCCGAGCGTTTTGTGGCTTCACATCACTTTGCGGAACTATGGACAACCTTCGCGAGGACCGGAAAACCAGCCGCAAAGGACGTTCCCGAGTGGCCGGCTTACAATATGAAAGACCGGCCGACTATGCGCATTGATACGAAATGTGAGGTGATCAACAACCGTTTCAAAGAAGAACTGGCTATGTGGAAATCCATCCGGAAAGCATAATTAGTGCCGATACCTATGTTAATACCGGCTGCCGTTTCATACTGCCGGTGGTCCGCAGGTTGTGGTACCAGTCAAATGCTTTTTCCAGGACGTGGGGTGTCTGTCCGCCGCGCTCGCAGGCTTCGGCGTAATACCCGGCCAGCATTTCGCGGTAATCGGGATGCACGCAGTTTTTGATGATTGCTTCCGCTTTTTGCCTCGGCGCGAGCCCCCTTAAATCTGCCAGTCCCTGCTCTGTTACCACAATGTCCACATCATGTTCGGAATGGTCGACATGTGAAACCATCGGTACAATGCGGGAAATAGTACCTCCTTTACAGGTGGATTCGGTTACGAAAATGCTGATGTAGCTGTTTTGGGCAAAATCTGCCGAGCCGCCAATTCCGTTCATAATGTGTGTTCCGGCAATATGGGAGGAATTGATATTGCCGTAAATATCACATTCCAGCGCCGTATTGATCGCAATAGTTCCCAGCCTGCTGATCACCTCTGCAGAATTGGTGATATCCTGAGGCCGCAGCAGGATTTTATCCTTATATTTTTCCAGATTATCAAAAACCCGCTGGTAGCACGCTTCTGAAACTGTAATAGAAGAGCCCGAGGCGAAATCAAGTTTTCCTGCATCGAACAGGTCGAATGCACTATCCTGCAAAACTTCTGAATACATTGTCAAATGCTCAAAATCACTGTTTGCAAAACCTTGCAGCACTGCATTGGCCACCTTTCCAATACCCGCCTGAATAGGTAAAAGTGACTGGGTAAGTCTGCCGGCTGCGACTTCGTTTTTGAGAAAATCAAGAATATACCCTGCAATTTTACTAGTAGTATTGTCGGCCGGCTGGATATCGGCGGGGCTGTCTTTTTTGTGGGTGAAAACAATGCCCGCGATCTTCTCCGGGTCGCAGGGAATGGAGCCGGTCCCAATGCGCTGTCCGACCGAAGTGATGGGGATAATTGCTTTTTCAGGGTAACTGCCGCTCAGGAAAATGTCGTGAATACCTTCTATATTTTCCGGCACTGCGGTATTGATTTCGATGATAACCTTTTTTGCCAGCGCCGCAAAAACTGCGGAGTTACCGACGGAAGTTGTGGGTACGATACTGCCGTCTTCGTGAATACACACGGCTTCGATGATCGCAATATCAATGGCCGGGAAAACGCCGGTTTTCAGATGCATTGCCGTTTCGCCCAGGTTTTCATCAATATACAGAAGCTGTGCGGAGTTGATGTGCCGGCGCATTGTCGCGTCTGCCTGAAACGGTAACCGCAGCGAAATCGCGTTGGCGGCAGCCAGTTTTGCATCTGTATCCTGGCCCAGCGAAGCGCCGGTGATCAGTGTAATTTGAGATTGGTCGATCTGAGCCCTTTCGCCAAAAGCTGGCAAAACCGCCTTGCTATCGCCCGATTTCGTAAAGCCGCTGGCAGCGATCACCATTCCGTTTTGAATAAGACCGGCAGCTTCTTCCGCCAGTATAATCTTATCAGTCAGCGTTTTATTTTTAATTCTTGCCAAGTTTTCCATCTGATTGTTACAGTAACGCTTCTGTTACCATTTGCCAAAGTAACTGAGCCAAGGCTGGAAATATTCTGATTAGGAATGGTTTAGAAACATGATTTGGATCAGGTTTTTTTTAAGAGCTGCTCTAAAACTGCTTGACACTTTTTCCTAATATCACTCGAATGGTACCTGCAAATAATTGCAATCCAATGCAGCTGGAATACTTCTTACTTTGGTGTTTCACCTACCTTGTTATGCATGACTTTCATAGCCAGCGTTGTTGCCCGCGATGGCGTCGCGATTATCGCAGATTCCTTAGTGACGTCTTCAAGGCACGTCATTGATCTCGAAGATTTTTTAGAATATGTTGAAACTAAGTCCGTGACAGGCTCCAATATCCAATTGGGAGTGGAAGAGCTATACAGCCTGTTTCAGATTCAGGACTCCTATACAAGAGATTTTGAGGAAAAAATATTCGAATATGATTCATTTACGGCAATTACAACAGCAGGAAATGCGGTTTTGAATGGACAGAGAATCACGCAGCTGGTTTCAAGGAAAAAGGCAAGAAACGCTGACATTGCCGGTTTCGAATATTGGACTATTGAGAAAAAGGTCGCTGATTTTTGCTTATTTTTAGAGGAGGAGATTAAAGAGTTTGTTGAAGCAAATGAATACAGTATCGTCGGGAGCACGGTCTTTATTTTTACTCATTTCGACAGACAAAGATCCGATAGCATTATCTTCAAGATCGAAACGGTTGAATGTTCTTCGGAAACATATAAAATGCCGGGATTTACCGCGGTTCCGATTCCTGTCCGTGAATCAGCGAAAATTGTTTGTGATGGTCAAAACAGAATAAGCAACGGAATCATATATGGCGGGATCGAGACAGTAATTAAATCGGTCAATAAGACAATAGGGTTGCTGATAACCGACTATGGATTCGATGGAAGTTTGATTGATGATTCTGCAAAAGGCAAGATTTTCAGGGATTGTGTGGAGCTTATCGACGAGGACATACAACTGAAAAAGCTCTCAGAACTTAGTTTACAGCAAGCTGTTGATTTAGCCGCGCTCTTGATGAGAATAGAGATTGATTTTCAAAAGTACACGGCGAACATCCCGACGGTGGGCGGGTTGGTGAAAATAGCAACGATAAATAATGGCGGATTTCGTTTTGTAACCGGACACAGGATCATTCGACCGGCCTGGATGTAGCTCGGTAAATTCGGTTATTTTTGTATCGAAAGCCTCTCGGTTAAATCTTTAAAAAAGAACTCAAACTGGTATATTCATGAAACGAGCATTGAAAAGAGATAATCGCTCACAAACCGTCACCAATGAAGAATTGATCGCTGCTCATGAACTACGTATCCGACAGCGTGAAAAAGGAGCTGCACTGTTAGCAGTGCTTGAGGCGAAATTTAGTGGCAAAACGATTGTGTTGAATGGTTTAACGAAATGATCCAGGCATATTGCGGGTGCGTGGTTAAGGCCGCCGCACCCCATTTAAGGTAAGTGCACACCCACACAGTTTCCCGATCGGAAAGGTCATATTGGGATAGCAGTTCCGCGGCATCTCAGCTTGTATTGCAATGCTGATTTGCGGGTGGCATGATGTTTATCCATTTAGTCCGAAAAATACTCCACGACTATGAAAAGCCTTGCCGATACAACCGAGCTACTCGATAATACTACCACGACGCTGATGGGTAGCGAAGAAACCCTGACCCCGGAAATTGGTATTGATCTGATTGATCAATGGATGGTGCCGCTTTCGGAAAGTGAAAATACCCAACCCATCGCCGAAGAGCTGCGGAAACTGAAAGCGTTACTAGGTACTGATCCGGCAGATTCTACGGGAATTGTTAAGCAAATGGGGGTAATAGCTGCCAAAGTTTTGCTTATTGCACCTGATATCGGCGCGGAAGGCGAAATGCCGTCATTGCTGGCTGGACTCGCGGCAGCGCTGCGTCTGGGAACGAGCGATACGGATACGGAATAGCTATCTATTTGCCATTCATTCATATAAACGCGCCTACCGGTGCACTTCTTAAATATTAAAATACACAGTTATGGCTACCAGTAAAGTAAAACAAATACACGATTTCGGACAGAGTATCTGGCTGGATTTTATAGATCGCAAAGTTATTGCTTCGGGAGAACTGAAAAAGCTGGTCGAAGAAGACGGCGTGCGCGGCGTGACTTCCAATCCGGCTATTTTTGAAAAGGCGATCAGCAGCAGTTCTGATTACAACGCGGACATTGCAGAATTAGCTAAAAGTGATAAAACCAACGAGGAAATATTCTTTGGTCTCGCCGTAGCAGATATTAAGCTGGCATGTGACCTACTTTGGCCAGTTTATAATGAAGAAGATGTAGTGGGTGCCGACGGATATGTGAGTCTGGAAGTGTCTCCGTTCCTGGCACTTGATACCCAAGGTACTATCAGTCAGGCGCGCCAGCTATGGGATGCGGTGGATAAGGATAATGTGATGATCAAAATTCCGGGAACCGAACCGGGACTTCCTGCGATCCAGACGGCGATCAGCGAGGGTATTAATATCAATGTTACATTACTTTTTGGCCTGGACCGTTACGAAGCGGTGACAGAAGCGTATATCTCGGGATTGGAGCAACGGGCAGCGCAGGGCTTGCCGGTTAATCATGTTTCTTCCGTAGCCAGTTTCTTCTTGAGCCGCATTGACATTCTGGTGGATCCGATGCTGGACGAGAAAGGTGTGGGAGAAATGAAAGGAGAGGTTGCAATTGCCTCGGCGAAACTGGCTTACCAGATCTACAAACGCGTTTTCAGTTCAGACCGCTGGAAAAAGTTGGAAGAAAAAGGAGCGGTGCCGCAACGTTTGCTGTGGGCGAGTACCAGTAACAAAAATCCTGCATTCAAAGATACCAGGTACGTTGAGGCGTTGATTGGCCCAAATACTGTGAATACAATTCCACTGGAAACACTCGAAGCATACCGCGACCACGGTGATCCGGCCAGTCGATTGGAAGACGATCTGGAAGCTGCTACGCAGACCATGGAAAAAGTGCGCGAAGCGGGAATCGATATGGATGCGATCACAAAACAGCTGGAAGAAGAAGGTATTGAAAAATTCAACAAACCGTTCCAGAAACTGCTGGATGCCATTGAGCAACAGAAATAGTGCCTGGTCGATTTTTATAAAATGAAAAAATATGGAAACCATTCATTCTCGGCCTGATTTGGAGCAGGAAAAAAATACGGATCACGCGGAGAAGGATGCGGCTTTGCTGGAATTCATGACAGAATTCCGGCAAAGCCAATCTTCCATGGAGGAATTGCAACACACGATGGAAAAATATCCCGGGCTGCTTTCTGGCGAACATTATTGGCGTACTATCTCCAAAAATGGCCAGGATTTCAGCGCATCGGCCGAGGTTGACGAACTGCAAAACCAGGTGATCGCTTTTTCTTCTATTTCAAACGCAAGTGAAATACTCTGTGCGATCAATCTGCATCAGGGGGAACACATTCCGGTGTACGTGACGCTGGACGATAACCTGCACCCAAGCGGGTCGAAAATGTATTGTTTGTACGCTTCTGCTAATTCACCTGCGGAACTGAATGTGGAAGACAGGAATGGAAAAGCAGTAAGGCTGACAATTCCGCCGCGGGCTTTGGTGATCTACGGTTGAAAATCCACTGTTGTTGCTATTTTTGAAAGAAAAACAACAGCATGGTTTTTGAGAATTCCAACGAAATCCTCAGTCTTTACGAGCTTAATGCAAGCAATGCCCACATCGTAACCGAGGTACGCGATACGGATATGACCTTTATCTGGAATGTAGCCGATCGCATGGACATTACGATTGACAAGGTTCCATTTCAGCTCGCGAAAAACCAGATCATTTTCCTGACCGAATTTCATCGGATCGATCAGGTTAAAATACAGGCTGCCAGAATGGTGAGATTTAACCAGCCTTTCTATTGTGTCGTCAACCATGATAACGAAGTAGGCAGTAAGGGGCTTTTGTTCTTTGGTGCGACGGGCGTGCCGATCATCACTGTGGACGAAAGCAGGATCCGCGACTTTGAGTTGTCCTGGGAAATTATGCTTTCCGAAATCTCCAAAAATGAAATATTGCAGCAGGATATGTTGCAGGCAATGTTGAAGCGTATGCTGATCCTCTCGGTCAGGATATTGCGACAATCAAATAATCTTAGTAAACTTGATAAGACGCAAAGTGAAGTTGTGAGAGAGTTTAACTATTTGGTAGATAAGCATTTCGCTACCCATCACAACGTGGCTTTTTACGCGTCTCAACTCAACAAATCTCCGAAAACGCTGTCCAACCTTTTCTCGCTGATGTCAACACGCACGCCGCTGAATATCATTCACGACAGGATCATGATCCATGCGCGCCGGCAGATCAATTACAGCAATTTGTCGATCAAGGAAATTGCGTACGAGCTGGGTTACGACGATATTCAAACGTTCAGCCGCTTTTTCAAGAGTAAAGAAGGCGTGTCGCCCGGGCATTATAGGGAAAAATCCGAGCAGCCGGTGCTGGAATAGGGAAAAATTGCCAACAGGACGGGAATTGTTGCCTAACAAAGACATTTATGAATGATGCAATTTTGAGTCATGGAAATCAACGGGATTTCTTCACTCAAACATAGTATCATGAAAAAAATAGCAATTAATGGTTTTGGCCGCATCGGACGCGCCGCATTGAAAGTCATTTTTGAAAACAATGACCTGGAACTGGTAGGTGTCAATGATTTGATGAGCATCGAGAATGCCGCCTATCTGCTCAAATACGATAGCAATTATGGTAAGTATGAAAAGGAGATAAAAGTAGAGGGCGATTCGCTCGTCATAGACGGCAAATCGGTGAAGTACCATAGCATCCGTGAAATTGAAAATCTGCCCTGGAAAGCTCTGGGAGTGGATGTAGTGATAGAAAGTACAGGTTTTTTTACCAATCATGCCGACGCAGAAAAGCACATCAGTTCGGGTGCGAAGTTCGTCGTGATCTCCGGCCCGACCAAAGACACGCCAACGGTCGTGCACGGTGTTAATACCGAAGACGGCAAGGTTTCTATCTTCTCCTGCGCGAGCTGTACTACCAACAGTATCAGTCCGGTTATCGAGATCCTGGGCCGCAGACTTGGTATTAAAAAGGCTATTTTAAATACCACACACGCATATACTGCCTCTCAAACACTGGTTGACGCGCCTTCAAAAAGGGAACCGCGCATGGGCCGGGCTGCCGGGATGAACCTCGCGCCAGCAGCTACGGGAGCAGCTATTGCGACGACCAAGGCACTGCCGCAATATGCCGGCAAGTTCGACGGGATCGCTGTTCGGGTTCCGGTGTCGGTGGGTTCGATTTCAGACATTACGTTTATTGCCGAACGTCCTACGACCGTCGAGGAGATTAATCAGATACTGACCGAAGAAGCTGCGACTGCGCGGTATGAAAAAGTGGTTGCCGTGACCGACGAGCCGCTTGTATCCACCGATATCGTCAAAAGTCCTTTCGCGGCGACCGTAGACCTGGAAATGACGCGGGTTGTTGACGGGGACCTGGTGAAAGTGATGGCGTGGTACGACAACGAATGGGGCTTTACCAATCAAATGATCAGACAGATCCAGTCGCTGTAAGTGTCCTATCCAGCCTTTATTAAATATTATTATCATGAATTACTCAAAGCTTGCATTTACCGACGGAATTAAGTCGATCCAGCAGAGAATGGGCAGCCGCAATACTTACGAGCGGATGGAGGAAATGAGTTTCAGAGAAGGTCTTACGGCTGTTGAAACTGATTTCATCGGTCAAATGGATAGCTTTTATCTGGCTTCGTACGGGGAGAATACCTTCCCGTACATCCAGCATCGGGGCGGGCCGAAAGGTTTTATCAAGGTGATTGATGATGACACGATCGGAATTGTTGATTTCAGCGGAAATCGTCAATATATCTCGGTCGGGAATATTGTGAAAAATCCCAAGGTGTCGCTCATTCTGGTTTCATACCCGATGCAGGCCCGGTTGAAGATATTTGCGGAAGCAGAAATCATGGAGATCAGCGACCACCCTGACCTTTATGAAATCCTTAAACCGGAAGGTTACAGATTCCGGCCCGAAAGGATGCTGGTTTTTCATATTAAAGCCTACGACTGGAACTGTCCCCAGCATATTACCCCGAGGTTTACCGAGCAGGAAATGGAGCCAATGCTGCATCAGCAGAAGGAATATATCAGGAAGCTGGAAGAAGAAGTAGCTTTTCTTAAAGGGAAGATTGCTGGTTGACCAGCTATTCATCGTGCCAGACTTACAACACTGATACAGTTACTACCCATGTATTTGATCCAACGTCTCCCGGCTCAGGGGTTTTGAATAATAGCCGCGCACGAGCGGGTGATTTTCTGCCTGGTCGCGGTCGTCGGGGTCAATTGAAGAGGATAGGATAAAGATATTGATCTGTGACTTCAATCTTTCGGGCAGTGTTTCGAATTCATTTAAAAACTCCCAGCCACTCATTACCGGCATATTGATATCTAAAAATAGGATTATCTCTTTATCAGTTGTGCTGAGAGTAGATTCCTCTTTAAACCATGCAAGCGCTTTTTCAGGGTTTGTAAATAGCTGAGTTTCGGATTTAGGCGCAAATTTGTCAATGGTATATTTGCAGACCATGTTACTAATCGAATCGTCATCCACGACGACAAAAATGGAAAGTATGCTCATAGTATTGGAAGTTAGAGATTATCCGAACGGAAGAGTATCCTGAATTCTGTGCCTTTGTCGACCGTACTGTCGGCAATTATTTTCCCACCAAGCATTTCAACCTGTGTTTTAACCATAAACAATCCCATTCCCTTTCCTTCCACATGATGATGAAATCGTTTGTATAAACCAAACAGGTGCTTACCCTTTTTTTTCAGGTCAATCCCCAATCCATTGTCCTGAAAGGAAATCATTATTTCACCATTAACAACCTCACTTTTTATTTTAATTACAGGGTCAATATCTTTCTGTCGATATTTAATACTGTTTATAATCAGATTATAGAATATGCTGTGCAGGTAACTCCTTAATGTGATTATTTTATTTAAGGCACTAAAATCCGTTTGTATTTCCACATTTTCCCGTTCGATGATATTGTAAATGCTCGAACGGATATTATCAACCAGCTGCTGCATTTCTACCGGTTCTCTGTTTTCGCTAACCTCTCTTTTAACTTGCAGGATCGTGTTAAGATCTGACACAATATCATCCAGCCTTTTTACATTCACCAGTACCCCCTGCAAAAGTTCCTCGTTTTCTGCCGGGGAAAATTTATGCTGACTTAGCAGCTCGGCCAGCCCGATGATATTTGCTACCGGCGCACGCAGGTTATGTGATACAATATAAGAGAACTGTTCAAGACCTTTGTTGGAATCAATTAATTCTTCCGTATAACGTTGCAAATTTTTATTGAGCTCATGAAGTCGTGACTCATCATGTTTTCGCTGAGTGATTTCCCGCAAATAAACGGAAAGCCCACTGGCAGATGGATAAACTGTTACCTCAAACCACGCTTTGCCCCTTTCGTAATAGGATTCGAAATGCTGGATTGTATTTTGATCAATTGCCTTTTGATAATAGATGTGAAAAAGCGTGTCAACTACATCCGGGAATATATCCCATATATTCTTCCCCAGGATCTTTTCTTTTGGCGTATTTAATACGATCTCTGCCTGCTTGTTCCAATAAGTAACGATCCAGTTTTTATCCACCGCAAAAAAGCAGTCCCCGATACTTTCCAGGATTACATTTTTTTCTTCCAGCGCTTTCAGGACTTTTTCGTCAGACTGTTTCTCTTTCGTGATATCGTTTACAAAGCAGGAAAGACCTGTAACTGTGTTTTTCTTTTTAATAGGGTGAATAGAAAATCTGAGGTGGCTGGAAGAACCATTGTAAGGGAGTTCCTTTTCGAATTTCAGGATTTCCCCGCTCAGCGCCCTGGAATTAATATCCATCCATTCCGTCTCCGAGCCCGGATCAAACTTGCTCAACGATTCAAGTATGTGATAACCAGGCTGTACCTCAATATCATACCGTTCCTTCATCATATCTTCCAGCGCATTGTTGTAGGTAATATACCTCAGGTCAGTATCCAGGGAATAGATCAGCGCGTCGGTATTGTTCATGATCGCATTCAGGTTCGATTCTGATCGCTGGAGTAGGTCCTGAGCTAATTTCTGATCCGTAATATCCGTCATGGTGAGGGTCAGTCCTGTGATGCGGCCGTTTTCCAGAACCGGGATCATCGTGACATTTAACCAACTATTTTTTCCCTCAATTTGCGCGTACATGTGCTCATATTGCCTTAATTCTCCCGCTAATACCGCATTAATGGCCCGATTATATTCCTCGCTTCTTTCATCATCGATGGAGTCGGCCAGGCTGGTTCCGATCACGATCTCGTTACCGGTGGAAACCTTATAGAAGTACCTGGCTTTACTATTGAAATACACAATCGTCGCATTGGTGTCGGTTAAAACAAAGCCTTCCGAAGTGTTTTCAAAGATGGCCCGCAGGTTGTTTTCCGAACTTTGCAACGCCTGCCGGGATTTCTCGATTTCGGTCACGTCCCGGAAATTATCGACTATCCCATTAATAGCCGGCTCATGCAGCATATTGGTCACCGTCGCTTCGATCCACCGCCAGCTGCCGTCTTTATGCATCATCCTCCCGGTGTGGCCCTTTATCGGTATGCCCGGACTTGCCAGTACCTTACCCATTACCTTCATTAGCTGGGGTACATCATCCGGATGCGCCTTGCTAAAAATGTCCATCGCGTATATCTCCTCAGCCGAATAACCCAGGACATTCTTTACAGCCGGAGATACATATATCGGCTGCGCTTCCGCACTAAGCACGACCACCGCGTCGGCGCTGTTTTCAACCAGCGTACGGAACCGCTCTTCACTATTAGTCAACTGTTCCAGTAAATTCTGCTGATCGCTTTTGAACTCGTATTTTTCGAGACTCCGGAGAATAGCAAACGGCAGGCGGTCGATCTGGTTTTTTATGACATAATCATCTGCGCCGATCCGAAGGATTTCCAGCGCCATTCCGTCCGTAATATCGTTTGAAACAATAATAAAAGGGATGTGTATGTGGTATTGACGCAGTATTTCAAGGGCTTGCGAGCAATGTATGCCGGGTAGCGAGAATTCAGATAGGATGATGTCAGGTGGGAAATCAATTACTGTTTTTATGAATTCGTCCCGCGTGCCGGCTACCCGTATTTCAGGAGACAAATTTGCCTTGTTCAGGGCGTGTCTTGCCACCGTTGCTCCATCCAGTGAATTATCCAACTGCACTATTTTCAGACTCTCGCTCATGGGGTGTTACTATTAAAAATATGCGCGATCCGCAAGAGAAAAATAACGGGGAAATGAATAATGTCGATGTCCTTTTTGTCTCCGTGCAAGGTGCTTTATATCGGGTGCAGTTTACATCTTTGCGTTGGGATTTTATGCACGCACTTACGCAAATTTAGTGTCAGATTTTGATCGTCAGAATGCGTAATCCTGCTTTCCATAAACTGGAATTATCAGCGCCTTTGGCCCGGGTATTTTTTAAAAATATCCGTTTTTCCTCAATTTTCTGGCTTCCGAAGGAATTTACAGGGGCGTTTTAAGCTCAAAATTTCCTATTTTTAGGTGATTCACAAATCTCATCCCCTAATATCGTTAAGCATTCTTCTATGAAAAAAATATTTCAATGGACTTATATATCACCTGTTATTGCCTGGATTGTCTACCTGCTATTGCCGGCTGATGCTGGGTTTTTAGTCAACTTACTGGCCGTGGTCGCCCTGATCGTAGGCGTGCTTTCGGCCGTGCACCATGCAGAAGTAGTGGCACATAAAGTGGGCGAACCTTACGGTACGATCATATTGGCGATCGCTGTTACATTGCTGGAAGCTTCGATCATCGTCTCCCTGATGTTGACGGGTGGTGTTGGTGCCGATACTTATGCGCGCGACACCCTTTTTGCCGCCGTTATGATCATTCTCAACGGTATTCTCGGTATCAGTATGTTCGTAGGCGCATTAAAATTCAAGGAACAAACCTTTGAAACCAAGAGCGTGACGATCGCACTGGTGAGTCTAGTGTCGATCCTGGTGCTTACACTGGTATTGCCCAACTTTACCACCAGTATTGCAGGTCCTTCTTACAGCGCGCCGCAGCTTATTGCCATTGGTATCTGCTGCCTGGTTATTTACGGATCATTTTTATTCACACAAACCGTCAGGCACCGGAAATACTTTCTTACAGACGTGACCGGCGAAGAAAAGGCGGTTACACAAGTGGAAGCGCTGACGAGTCTTGTTCTTTTGCTCGTTTGTTTAGGAGTAGTTATTTTGTTGGCTAAAACACTTTCTCCGGTCATTGAAGACGGAGTGGTGGCCGCTGGGTTACCCACCGCATTGGTCGGTGTCGCTATTGCTGCTGTGATCCTGTTGCCCGAGGGTATTGCCGCTATCCGGGCCGCGAGACGTAACCAATATCAAACGAGCATTAACCTCGCACTGGGTTCGGCACTGGCCAGTATCGGACTTAGTATTCCTACCGTGGTAATTGTTTGTACTTTAATGGATCTGCCGCTGGTGCTGGGTCTGGATATGAAGTCGATGGTCCTGCTGGTTCTGTCAGTTTTTACAGTAATGCTTTCTCTGAATAAAGGGCAGACCAACAGTTTGTATGCAATAGTGCTTCTGGTCAATCTGATGATGTATATTTTTACAATCGTATTCCCGTAAACGTTTTTGTGTTTTAATAAAAACTTCCTGTAAATACAGAAGAAGGGGCACCGCTAAGCAGGTGCCCCTTTTTGTATCAATACAAATCATAATCCTCTTAACCCACGTCTCTCAACCTGATGCTCCTTTTCACCGGCGAGCAGAAACATTTGGCCAGCGCGCCCAGATCAAGTCCCATCTTCTGAAGATTTGCTTTGAACTCACTCCCGCCGGTTTTGTTCAGGCAGGTAAGCAGGCGGCATATCGCCTCCTGGGTCGGGTTGTGGCCCGGATCGTTGTCGTGGCTTGGTGGCGGATTATTGCCTCCCCGCCACACCGCAGCCGTTACTACCTGCTCTCTGGTGTAGCTGATATTGCGGGAAGTTTTCCCTTTTGCCTTTACCCTGAACGTATAAACTCCGGCAAAAGCCGCCGGAACAGCCACTTCATAAATGCCGGCAGCAGTTTTGCTGAACACCACATCGGACATGAGCCCATCGGGGGTTTTCAACTCAGCCTGAACGCTGGCCGTATTGTCAAGCGCAAAGCCGTATTCGGTGATAGCCGCTCTCAGCTTCAGCGTCGCACCCGGTTCGTAGCCTGTCTGCGATTTGGTACAGTTCATGCGGAGGTTGGAATAAGCGTGGACCAGCGCAGTATATTTTACCCCATGCGCCAGCGCAGCCTGATACATACTGTTCGATTTCCTGTCATCGTTCCTTCGGAGAAATTCCAGGTACTTTTTCCAGTTATCCTTATTTACGGAAAGAACAATGTTCCAGGTCCCGGAATGCGCTTCAACGCTGCCCGCATTGGTAACCGGCATGGTCAGGCGGTAATAGGATAGCATTTGTCCGTCGCTGCGGATCACCGTTGGGAAAGTGCCGAGGTTGGAGGTGTCTATAATATCACCGTCCGGTGTTTCTATGCTGAATTCAAGGATCTCGTTCATCACTGTCATCAAGATCGTATCTATCGAAATATCCGCATCATTTACCCTGAACGGGATCTTTACCTTTTGGCCGGGGGCTACATAACCCGTCGGATCCACCACGATCTGCTCGTTGTTCACTCCCGCCTGAATTTGAAGGAAGTACTTCGCGATCTTGAATGTATCGTCGTCGTCCAGTGAATCCGTCAGCATCAGATAACCGCCCGTATTATTGCAAATGCTGTCCAGCGCGGCGGGATTCAGCTGACCAGCCGTACCGAGCCCGACGGCAAATACCTGCTCATCGATCAGACCTTCCACGTCCGCAATGTATTTCGAATCGGTTTCGTGTCCGTCCGTAAAAACAATAATTGCCTTTTTTTGGTAGCCTGTTACGCCCGTCATGTTATTGTGCGCCCGCTCGATCCCGTCTCCAATCGCCGTAGCGCCGGATGGATTAGCGGCATAACTCCCGAAAGCGGTCTGGGCAGCGGAGCGGGCCGGATCAAAAGGATCGTCCGCAGGCCCGAACGGACCCACCAACGGATGCAGCAGATCGTGGGCATCCTGGTCGAAAGTCACGAGGCCAAGTCCGTTATTCTCACGAACATAGCCCACAAATATGCCGGCCGAGTATTTCAGAACTTCCTCCCGCGTCAGCGATCCCACGCCCGAATCCCACAGCATGCTTCCCGACTGGTCCAGAACGAGCGTCATGGCGCAGGTTGGCCGTGCGACGGTATTGGCACTAATGGTAACCAGAAATACTTCATTGGTGGTATTGCAGCGAACTTCCGCCGTTCCCGAAGCCGTGTCGCCCGCATTCGTACCCGTGTATTTGACCCAGATAAAAACTGAACGCGGCGTGTCATAGTCGGTGGTTTTGCCAAGAATGATCGGGCCCGAATAGTTGTGCAGGCCAAAAGGGGCGGAGGGAGGTACCGACAGCTCAAAACGCGTCTCGTGGAAACTGTTCACATCGATCCGGATCGCCCGGAGCTGCGTTTCTCCTTCCGGAATGTCAATAAACTGCAGTTCGATCTGAACCGGAGTGATTTCCCAGCCGGCTTTGGTAACCGCATGCAGCGCATTAATGCGGCCGTAACCCATTTCCTGGTTCCGGGTACCATTCGGGAAATCGGCATTCGCAGCATAACCGATCGAGCCCACCTTTTCGGCAGTCAGCTCGATCACATCTCTTACCTGGCTACCCGTCAAAACCGGCTCTACACTGCGGATCAGGCAGGCGAGCCCCGCTACGTGCGGTGTAGCCGAGGAGGTTCCGTTGAACTCCATTGTGTAGTCGCCGCCATCGTATCCTACGCCACCCTGTCTGTCGGTTGTAGGGATCAGCACGCCAGGGGCGACTACCGACACGCCGGTGACAACACCGTCGTACGTATCCTCGCCATAATTTGCGCCCCAGAAATCTTCTCCGTCCGGGCTGGTCTTTTTCTTGCGGTTATCATCGGTGGAAGAAGCGCCGCAGCCGATTACCAGCGGATGTTTGCCGGGGTAGCGGTTGGTGGCCGCGTCGTCCTCGTTACCGGTGGCTACGCACATCACCACGTTGTTGTTGAATGCGTTTTGTATTTCAGGGTCAATGATCGAATAGTCCCAGCCCCAGTCGTCGTAAACACCGAAACTCATACTGATCACCGAGGCGCCGTTTGTGGTCGCATAATTGATCCCGTTCGCACATTCCACGTCCGACCAGTCTGAAAACGCGAGGGGCATGATGAGGCAGTTTCCTGCCACGCCGGCTACGCCTTCGCTGTTGTTGAAAGTGGCTGCAGCAATACCGGCGCAAGCGGTACCATGGTCGCCGGTTGGCTCACCGGTCGGCATCATGGTGCTGAGATTGATACCATCTTCGGAAAATGCCAGGTCGGGGTGGGACAGGTCGCAGCCTTCGTCTAGGATGCACACTACTACTGCGTTGCTTCCGGTTGTATGGTCCCAGGCGTCGGGCGCATGTATTTTGAGCATATTCCACTGGTCACCCCAGAGGTCGTCGTTCGGGGTAGTTGTGGTGATCGGTTTGTACATAGGCACGTTTTCAAACCGCACCTTGCCCAATACTGTGGAGTGCCCCAGCAGCTTTTCATACAATTCATGGAAGCCAAACTTTCCCGGGTCCTTCAACTTGAAATACCGAAATTTCCGCAGCAGCCGCGACTTACTTTCGATCTCTTCGAAGCCGAGGCTGTTTAGAAAAGCATCCTGCTGACCACGTGACTTTTCAGAATCCGGCACCAGTATCACGTCGGATTTCGGGCTGAAACGGGCTTCAAATCCAGTGTCGCCTGGGATATAATAAACGGGCGATACCGATTCCGCAGAAGCCCCCAGCTCCTCGTCGATTTTTGAAAGCTGCTCTTCATTCAACTCCGAACCGTCCGCCGTTTTGACCCATATTTTATTGTTTGAATTATTTAATTGCGGCTTAATTCTCTCCTGCTTTTTCTCGCGCTCGTTTTTTGCGTCACCACTTTGTAATGAAACTCTTTCAGGTTCTTCCTCAACAAGAAATGTTGCTTGCAGCGAAGCAAATGCGCCGGATGTATCTACGCCTTCCTTTAATTTGATTAAAAGTCGGGTAGGATCCAGCTGTGCGGTTTTCTGATTGGCAGTTGTAATAGTTTTCAAAAAGTTTCTCATGACCGATCATTATTTTTATGTTTGATTTATTTAAATAATAGATCAAATGTAGTCCGTACCTATTTTCTGAAAAATCATGTAAATCATGAAATTTTGGGAGAATACCCTGAGCAATTACTAATGGTTTTCAGTTATATTTTTTCGGATAAATACAAATAAAAAAGTGCTGTTGAAATGATTTAATTTCAACAGCACTTTATGTAATTATTAATTTTTTCTCGAAAAGTAGAAGCAAATACTATTAAATTATTTTGTGACGCACTGCATATAATGCTAACCCTATTGAACCTTTCACTCCCAGCTTCCGGATCAGGTTTCGGCGATGGGATTCAGCGGTAGGCGGGCTGATGAAAAGCCGGTCTGCAATCTCGGTAGTGGAAAATTCCTGCGCAATCAGCCTCAGCACTTCCAGTTCGCGGGATGATACTTTGGGAATGAGCAGATCGCTGAATTTTTCGGTATATACCTTGGCTTCCCGGGCTAGTTTGGTGATGATATTATTGCAGAAATATTTATTCCCATTGATCACAGATTGAATAGCATAATATAATTCTTCTGAACTTGCATTTTTTAACACATAGCCCTCTACACCAGCTAATATCGCATTCCGGATATGTGTCTTTTCTTCTACCATTGTGAGTAATATCGTCTTGATATGCGGGTAGCGATATCGCGTCTGCAAACACAGATCTATTCCCGAAAAATCAGGCGCCTGGCAATCAGTAATCACCAGATCTATTTCATAAAGTTCCATTAAATTTAATGCGTCAACTGCATTTTCAGCTGTACCAGCTAAATGCAGTTTTTCATTAGCTGAAATCAGCATTGATATTCCTTCCAGAATAATTCGCTGGCTATCTACGAGAAGAACTCTTGTCCTATTCATTGCGTAGAATGGATTAATTAATGAAGAAAAATAGCGTTGAAAAAGAGGCGGGAAGTCAGTTTTAATATACCAATTTAGAGAAAATGAAATACATTTGTGTGTATTAGCAGGTTATCTTAGTTAGCGGTTTTTATTTATACTTATTAACCGGAATTCATGACATTTATACGCGAAGGTATCAGGGATATTACGCAGTTTGACGAGCCTGATTTGTTGCTTTTTCAGCAAGCGCTCACTGGGAGACAGATTGGTAAGGGGCAATTTCTGATGCAGCCCGGTGACACATGCAGGCATATTCATTTTTTGCAAACTGGACTTTTACGCAGCTTTTATTTAAAGGAAGAGGAGGAGCGGACCATTGCTTTTTCACTCGAAAACTCCTTTTGTACTGACCTGAAAAGTTTGCGTTCCGGGCAGCCGTCAGAAATAGCCATTCAGGCACTTGAACCTTCCGTCCTTTTAAGTATTTCCAAATCCGACCTGATCAGGCTGTATCAACAATCTCATCAGATTGAAGCTTTTGGTCGCAGGCTGCTGGAAACCTTGCTGGAAGAGCAGGAAGAGTACTTATCATGGTTCAGGCTGTATTCAGCCAAAGAACGCTATGATTTTATGCTCCAAAAGCACCCTGGTCTATTACAACGTATTTCGCTGGGACAGCTCGCCTCTTATCTGGGGATACGCAGGGAAACGCTCAGCCGTATTCGTGGCCTGCGGTCGTAGCTTTTTGACTTTTGTCACACCTTCGTCGTTTGCGGTTCATTTACTTTTGCCCCGAGCAATCGAAAAAAATGGACATGAACACAGACCAGACCCGGAAATTTATTACTGACTTTATTGAGGAAGTTTGGAATCAGCAACAAACCGACAAACTCGGCGAATACCTGCATTCTGCTTATATTGATCACTCCCTGCCGGCCTATTTGACACCTGATCACTTAGGATTAATCAAATGGATACAAGCCCTGAGCCGCTCTTTTTCTCATCAAACCATTATTGAAGATCAGGTGACGGAGGAAAACAAGAGTATTGTCAAGATCCAAATGCGGATGATACACATCGGTGAGTGGCGTGGTATCCAGCCGCAGGGTGCCCAGGTAAGTACCGGTGGCTATCGGTTCTATCGCCTTGCAGATGGAAAAATTAGGGAGCATTGGGCCGAGATCAACGGTGCAGTATTGGAAAACCAGCTCACGCGAGGAAGGACAAGCTAAGATTTGGCTGCATCGCCCCCTGCGATTGTCCCGAAACCCCATAATTATTTTGGTGGGCCAGCAATAGTTTTGTGTCGCATTAATCTTTCGTAAACAAACATAAAACACTTAAAATGAGAAAGCTGGTTTTATTTGCGCACATGTCCCTCGATGGTTTCGCTGGTGATAAGGAGGGAGGCCTGGGCTTTTTGACTTACAATGAAGAGCTGCAGCAATTCGCGGATGAACTGGTTAAGACGGTGGGGGCGCCTGTGTACGGCAAAAATACTTACCATTTAATGGCAGGTTACTGGCCCACCGTTTTAAACGACCCGAATGCAAACGAGCGCGCACTGGCACATGCAAAATGGGTGCAGGAAATTCCCAAAATCGTTTTCTCAACTACATTGGAAAGTGCCGACTGGAACAATACCACGCTAATCAGAGACAATGTAGAGGAAGAAATTGCCAAACTCAAACAGCAACCGGGTAAAGATCTGGTGATATTCGGCAGTCCGGGGCTCGCCAAAAGTTTGATGAATCTCGGACTGATCGACGAATACCAACTGACCCTGCATCCCATCATATTGGGAGAAGGAAACAGCTTATTCAACGGCAATACGAAGCTCAGCAACCTGAAACTGCAAAGTTCAAAAACGCTGGGTTCGGGGGTTATAACGTTGCATTATACTAATTGAACCAAGCTAATAAAACAAAGCCGCCCGGATCTGTGAAGGTCCGGGCGGCTTTGTTTTTTACAGGAATTTATATTTTAATAACCAGGGTTTTGAACCAACTGATTGTTCACCTGAAGTTCTCTGAATGGTATTGCGAAAATCAACCTGTTTTGCGTCACATTAAATGCCGACGGCAGCAGGAAACCGTAAAGCGCTTTCATTTGCTGGCCTTTTTTGGTCAGCACGTCGATCGCCTGGCCCGTACGGATCAGATCCTGGTAGCGGTGGTTTTCGAATGCGAGCTCGTGGCGCATTTCATTGCTTACATTCAGTTTCGTAGCCTGCGTCAAAGCCGGAAGCCCGGCCCTTCTGCGTACTGCATTGAGATGAGGCAATGCCTGGGTAGCCTTACCCTGTTCCACCAAACATTCCGCCAGCAAGAGCAATGCACCCGAATACCGGTACACCGGCCAGTTCTCATCCGTATTGAATTCACGTGAATACGGTCCGTGTAGGTATTTTTTTACCATATAATAGTGCGTTTTACCCGCCGCAGGTTTGTAACCGACGATGCTTTTAACCGATTCGGTCGTAAAAAGATCGCTTTCCATCCGACCTTCAACCACGGCCACCGAAGCCTCTAAACGCGTATCGCCGGTTTCGTACGAATTCACCATTTCCTGGGTCGGCACATTCCAGCCGCCGCTGAAATCACCCGCATAGTTATTTCCGCGAACACCCATTAATACTTCTGAATTGGAAGTTTTGGGGATAAAACGCCAGTTGAAAAAGCTCTGCTGACCCGCGTCGCCTTCCTGGTACTGCACCTCGAATATCGACTCGCTATTGTTCTTATTATTCGGGTTGAAAACAGCTGCATAAGTCGGCAGCAGGCTGTAATTCATTTTCGTAATATCCGTCAGCTCCACTTCTGCTTTGGCATATTCACGCGTTGGCTTGGTCATGTAAACGCAGGCAAGCAGCATTTTCCCAGCCCCTTTTGTGGCGCGGCCGCTTTGCGGGAAAGTGGATGCAACGGGAAGCAATGGAATAGCCACCGAAAGATCCTCAATGATCTGAGCATAAACCTCTTCCACCGAATTTCGCGGCAAGAATGCTTCTCCTTCGGCACTTACTTCCGACAGGTGTAAAGGCACGCCGCCGAAGTTTTTAACGAGGTCGAAATAATAGAATGCGCGCAGGAAATAAGCCTCGCCGAGAATGCGGTTCCTGGATTCGGGTGACAGTTCAATGTCGTCGATTCTGGACACAATGGTATTAACCCTCGAAATGCCCGAATAACAGGCGTCGTACCGTGCAGAAACGTAGCTGCCCGTATTCTGATCATCCAGAAACTGCGAAAGCACTTCGGTACTCAGGTAAGGGCCTCTGTCGCCCGGATAGTAGGTGAAAAACGTATTGTCGCTGCGCATTTCATCCATAAAGATCCCGCTGGTCGCGATCTGGCGTGTTCTTTCGTAAGCCGAATTAAGTGCCTGGTTGAAATGCTCTTCGGTTTTAAAATACGTCGCAGAGCTCAATGTAGTAGGCGGGGCGAGGTCGAGAAATTCGTCGCTGCAGGAGCTCAACCCGATTGCCGCTGCGAGCATATATGTGAATTTGATTTTCATAGTGATTTGGCTAGAATTTGATATTAACACCCAATGTATAGATCGACGATACCGGATAGGAACTGATATCCAATCCCTGGTTCAGACCATTGAGTCCGCTGTTACTTACCTCAGGATTCATCCCGGGATAGTTGGTGAACATCAGCAGATTTTGTCCACTGGCGTAAAAACGTGCTTTTTTGATGTATGGATTTTTCTTGATATCGACCGTATAACCCACTGTGAGGTTTTTCACAGCCAGGTAAGAACCGTCAAATACCCATCTTGAATTGTTATAGCGGAATAGTTCCGTAGTTCCTGTCCGCGTCCGCGGGATATTGCCATTTCCCGGATTATCAACCGACCGCCATCTTTCCGCGATCTCTTTGGTCACGTTGAAAACGCCGTCGATATTTTCTGTCCATTCCAGGGTTCCGTCAATAATATCATTGCCCACAGAACCCGCCATTACAATACTCGCATCGAAGTTTTTGTAGCTGAATTCGTTGGTGATACCGTATACAAAATTCGGGTTAGGATTTCCGATAAAGGTCCGGTCGGAGAAATCGATCACGCCGTCGTTGTTCAGATCCTTCATTCTGGCAGTTCCCACCATCGAAGACGCGTGTTTCGGCTGAGATGCAAGCTCTTCTTCAGTCATATAAACGCCGTCGAATACATATCCGTAAAACTGGCCGAGCGGCTGGCCGACCTGCGTTCTGTTGTAATCGCCCTGATTCGCATTCCCGCCGATCGGGGTATTATTGGTACCCAATCTTACCGCCTTGTTTCTGTTGAAAGACACATTGAACTGCGTATTCCATTTCAGCGCACCGGTCGTATTCCTGGTTTCCACTCCAAATTCATGTCCCCAGAAGTTGAACTGACCGATATTCGAGCGAATACTTGAAAAGCCTGATTGCGTAGGAATATCAATCCCGTACAAAAGTC
Source organism: Dyadobacter sp. CY343 (assembly GCF_021390335.1). Classification (GTDB taxonomy): domain Bacteria; phylum Bacteroidota; class Bacteroidia; order Cytophagales; family Spirosomataceae; genus Dyadobacter. The sequence goes on from NZ_JAJUXK010000005.1 coordinate 418,158, forward strand.
CGTCGGTTTTTTTGTGGTAATAATCATAAGTGAAAAACACCCGGTCGCGGAACAATCCAAGGTCAAGTCCAAGGTCATATTGCACCGTCGTTTCCCAGGTCAGGTTGTTATTTCCGATCCTTTCGATCCTGCGGCCCGGCGCGATCGCACCGTCGAAAACGTAGTTGGTAGTAGCAACCGAAGCCAGATAATCGTAGTCTCCGATGTTGTTATTACCCGTTTTACCATAACTGGCCCGTATTTTCAGGTAGCTCAGCTGATTGATATCTTTCATGAACCTTTCTTCCGAGGCAACCCAGCCCACGGAAACGGAAGGGAAATTTCCGTATTTGGTATTGTTACCAAACCGCGAGCTGCCATCCCGGCGGAACGCCATCGATACGAGGTATTTGCCATCGTAGTTGTAGTTCAAACGACCGATGAAAGAAAGCAGCGACCAGTCATTGGCCGAGGCTGTTCCTACCCGAACGTTAGCCGCATTGATCCATTCGATCTCATCGTCGGGATATTGGGAAGCGTTGATGCTGCTTTCCTCAAACGAAGCTTTTTGTGCTGAATAACCTGCCAGCAGGTCAAAATTGTGCTTGCCGATCGTTTTGTTATAGGTAAGTGTATTTTCCAGAAGCCAGGTCAGGTACCTTGAAGTGGAGTAACTCCCGATCGGAGGCAGCGGCGGTGCAGAGAACATTGCCCCACGTGCAGTTGACGGTTCAAAAGATCTCAGCGCCATATTTCCCACATCCGTATTCGCGCTGATCTTGTAGGTAAGTCCTTTGATGATATCAACTTCCCCAAAAACATTCGCGATCACATTGTACTCTTTTCTCGGATTTTTACGCTGGGTCAATACCAGATAATAGTTTGGATTGGCAAACATTCCCGGAGCTGAGAACGAGATCGGGTAGCTGCCGTCTTCGTTTCTGTATTTCAAAGAAGGATCCATTAAAAATGAAGATCCGATGATATTCCTGCCGCCTGCAATACCCGGCGTGATCTGACTTGTGCGATAAGATCCTGCGAGATTGAGCCCGAAACGCACTTTTTCCGAAGCTACAAAACTGTTGTTCGCGCGCACTGAAAACCGGTCTGCGTATGTATCCAGGATCGTACCGTCCTGTTTGTTGTAGTTCAGGTTAACCGCGGTTTTGAATTTTTCCGTCCCGGATGAAAGTCCCAGGTTGAAATTTTTGGTCGGCGCCGTTCTTAAAAGTACGTCAAACCAGTCGGTACCGGGATTGTTGATATATTGTCCAGGATTTTGGTAAACTGGTGGAACACCGCCCGTATAGTTTTCGTAAACCGCCTGGTCCTCGTAATATTCCTTTTTGAATTTAGCAAATTCGTACGCATTCATAACATCCGGCCGGCCGCGTTTGGTCACCCTTTCGATCCCGTAATACGAACTGAAATTGATGTTCGTTTCGCCCGGCTTGGCGCTTTTAGTCGTGATCAAAATCACCCCGTTCGCGGCTCTGGAACCATATAGTGAGGAAGCCGATGCGTCTTTCAGTACAGAAACGGATTCAATTTCGTCCGGGCTCAGGTTGGTAATACCGGCCACGGTAGGAAAACCATCTATCACGACCAGCGGGCTATTACCGCCATTGATCGACGCCTGTCCACGCACACGAAACGACATCCCGCCGCCCGGTTCCCCGTTGGTCTGGCTTACCTGCACACCTGCAAACTTACCCTGCAACTTCTGGCCCAGGTTACCCACCGGAATATCGGCGATTTCGCTCGTGTTAATGCTCGCCACCGAACCTGTCACATCCCGTTTCTTCTGCGTTCCGTAACCTACTACCACCACTTCTTCCAAAGCTTTGGTATCGGGCGCCAGCTCCGCATTCACGGCTGTTTGCGTTCCCACAGCGATTTCTTTACTCAGGTATCCTACAAAAGAAAAGATCAGCGTAACCTCACCTTCGGGAATGTCCAATGCATAATTGCCCTCTACGTCGGTGGTAGAGCCTTTCTGGGTGTTTTTAACAACTATACTTACACCTGGTAATGCGGCGCCGGTATCGTCGGTTACTGTTCCCGTGATCCGGCGATCCACCACTTCTGCGGGGTTGGTAAGCAACACGCTTTCTTCTTTTTCAACTACCTTTTCTGATTCCTGGTTGATCACGATCTGGCCGCCTATTACTTTGCAGGTAATCTTTGCGGGCGCAAAAACTTCTCTCACAGCTTCTTCAAGTGGCTTTTGGTTAAAGCTCACCGACACTCTCCGGCGGGCGTGCAGCGAGTGCGAGCTGTACACAAACTTCACATTTGCGCTTTTTTCCATCTGGGCCAGCACAGTCCTGATCTCCGTTCCTTTCGCTTCCATACTCACAGCTTTCCGCAGCAGCTCCTGCGCAGAGCCGGGCCTCGCTAGGCCCGGCCCGGCGAGGCCCGGCCCGGCAAAGGCATTGGAAAAGAAACAGATAATTAAAGCGAGCTGCACAAAGAGTGCGCTCATCATCGTGCCCGAAAGCGCTATGATTCTTCGGTGTTTTTTCATTTTTTTGTTTGTTAAATCTAAACGTTTGACAAGCCCTCCCGGAAACATCCTGGCCGATGTCGTTACTTCCGGGAAAGGCGGGGGAGCCAGGCTTAAATGTTTTTCATTTGAGCCTGGCCGACTTTTTTCTGTTCTGAATCAACACATTATAATCAGCCGGAAAGGTCGGGGCCTTGTTTTTTCATGGTGTAAGGGAGGAATAGTTGCTTGTTCATGGAATTAAGGGGTTAGGATAGTCAAATAAGTTTATGTCACTCGCAGGAGCCGCCGGAGAGGACGATGCTCAGTCCTTTCACTTCATATTGCGCATTCAGTGATCCTGCGATAATGTCCAGCTTGGTGTATAATGGTTCGCCCGAAAGGTCTGCCGTAAACGGACAGGTGCGGATATTGTCGTTGAGCAGCTCAAATCTGACCCCGTAAGCATCATGCAGCATTTCAAGCACTTCTTGCAGCGGCGTTTCCTCGAACCGGAACAGGTGCGTTCGCGCGATTTCATATTGCGGTTTCACCAGTACCGGCTTATCTACCAAGCCGGTAACGAAATGATTTTCAATATGATAGAAGGTTACCTTTTGGTTGGGCGTAAGCACTACACCGTTATTTTCGGTCTTTTGCGCGGGATCGTTCTTCTTGCGTTCCACGATCAGCTTGCCCGTCACCACCGATACTTCCACATCCTGCGCATCTTCAATACCCGACCGGACTATGAAGCTGGTACCCACCACTTTGGTAGCTACTTCGCCGGCGTAGACGATGAATGGGCGCTTCGGATTTTTGGTCACTTCAAAAAACGCCTCACCTTTCAGGAATACCTCTCTTTTGTTTTTTGCAAACGGTTTGGAATAGCGTATACTGCTCCCCGGCCGAAGGTCCACGCGGCTTGCTTCTTCGAGGTAAATGGATTTGATCTGATTGGTATTGTTCGTTTCCAGATACTTGGCGTCACTTTCAGTCAGCGGGCCGAACAGTTCGTTGTTTTGTGATTTGAGAAAAAAGAAAGCAAAACTCCCTGCAATAATAACCGACGCGGCCACGGCAAGTCTCAGTATCCTTTGCTTCTGGAAAAAGGGACTTTGGAAGAAATTCCTGCGCTGTTCGACAGGCTCAACCTGTTTCCGGATCTTCTGCCAGATAAACTCCTGCATATCCAGGGCCGAAGTGTTTCGCTCAGCAAGGTTCACGTTTTCATCCTCAAACCAGGAATCGATCAGTTCCTTTTCCTGCGGGGTGCAGGTACCGTCCAGGTATTTTTGTATTAAACCGGAAAGCCCGTCACGATTGATCTTCATTTGCTGTCGGAGAGATAGAATAGCGCTTATAACCGTAAGTCACATATTATCGTATCCACCGCAACCTGTCTAGAAAAATATGAGAAAATTTATATGATTTTTGGGTTTTTGATTTATTTACTTGAAATAATCCTAAAAGATAGGCTGGCCGTTTCCTGTGTTGGGATTTTTAAAAAAGTCCGGCAGCGAGGACGATGGAGTAGGAGACAAACTCCCGGAGATGGAGGCGGAGTTTGCGGATTGACTGGGTTAAATGGTATTCAATGGTCCGTTTAGGAATATCCAGCGAAACCGATATTTCCTGCACCGACTGGTTTTCGAGCCTGTTCATCCTGAAAATTTCCCGCGTTTTGGCTGGGAGAGTAGCGAGCGCATTTTCCAGCGCATTGTGAAGATCTTCCAGTTCGATATTGTTATCCGCACGCTGGTCGATGTGACTGGAAATATCTTCGAGGCTCTGGTCCCAATACTGTGGCTTATCGAGATTTCTTCTTAAATGATTCAGTATTTTATATTTGGCAGCAGTGAAAAGATACCTGTCAACGCTCGCGATTTCCAGCGTTTCCCGCCTTTCCCACACATCAAGAAAAATATCCTGCACGATCTCCGCAGCGTTTTCATGCGACCGCAATTTATTTCTGACGAGGGCGAAGATCCGGCTCCAATAGCGTACATAGATCTGTTGGAAAGCATCCTTGTCATCCAGACTAATTAACCTTATTAAAACGTGATCATCAAGCTCGGAATACTGCATTTATTCGTATTAACAATTGAATCTGGCCTTCAAAAAAAATAACTAATTATTCAAATGTTCCCAGATCGGGCTGATAAACTGTCCTGTACTTGCCTGCCCCCCGCTAATCTGACACCCATTATAACGCGTCTCTTCGGCCCGAAACGGTAGCCTCGAATTGTGCATTATTTAGCTCTGCACCTATTCGTTCACCATTTTGAAAATTTGCTCCCGATCTCCCGAAGTAACTTTTAACAGGTATATGCCTGGCTTGAATGTGATGGATTCAAGGTTGATCGTTTTCGTTTGCGCAGTTCCATCGGCTACAAAATCATTCGTCACAACTGCCCTGCCTTTTACGTCGTAAATGCTGCATTTCACGATCTGGCCGGATATTCCTTCAAATTTCAGGGTAACCTTGTCCTTCACCGGATTTGGAAATACTTCCCATTCCTTTCTCTTATTGAAGTTAACTGCGCGAATAGGAGAATATTGAAAACTCTTGTCAGTGTCGACCAGTTTGAGCCTGTAATAGCGTGTTTCCGTCGTCAGCGGATTAATATCCCGGTAAGAATACCTGAATGCATCTGCATTGCCGGGAACTTCTCCGAGCTTTGTAAAGATCATTTGTTCAAGACTTGCCTTGTCAGCGGCAACCTCCACCTCGAAATGACTGAAATTTTTCTCATCGGCGGTTTTCCATTCCAGCAGCGCAGACTCCTGTTTCTCAGCACCGGTAACCTGATGTTTTGCAGTAAAACTCACAATCGTCACGGGTAGCGGAGTCCCGATTCCGATATAATTCTTCGCGAACCAGAATTCTGAAAAGTCCTTTGTTTTAAATTCCGCATAATACCCCTGCATAAAAGGTACTATCCTCATCTTTTCCTTTGGATAATAACTCCATACCGACGCTGCATTGTTCGCCACGTTCCCGTCTTCACTCGTCCCTGAATACTTCGTCAGTGTCAGATCGTACGCAGAAGCGGGCTTGGATATTCCCGTATTGGCGGGCGCCTGAATGATACTTTCCGCTTCCTGATCGGTGAAGTAGAGCCGCACGTCCACAGGTTCCGGGTAGTTTTTATTGGACGCATTTATTTTATAGCTGCGCGAAAGATAGTGCTCCTTCCGGATCGCCGGAGCTTGCGAGCTGTTGCGGTAAGGTGTAACGGTAACTTGTCCGAGGTCTTGGTCATTAGGCTTAATGGCGGCTACCATTTCACCGTTTAATTTGATTTCCAACCAATCGTTCCCGGTTAAATTCTGTGTTGCCGACTCTCCGTTGCTGAATTGTTCCAGTATCCTATTTTCATCCAACTGATAAATATGAATGTCATCAATCGCGATCCCTTCCCGCGTCGCCGAAGAATTTCCTTTCAGGACAAACCTTAATCTCGTGTATTCCCAGCTGTGGGAAGGAAGCATTAAGGTGGTGGAAACGTGCCACCTTGTGTAATCCTGGATATTCCAAACCCTCAGATTTTCATGCGTGGCATTGTAACCGTTCACGCTCATGGAGGCCCCGTCCAGCCTCATCCAGCCGTAACCCGTGCTATATTCCACATAAGCCACATCGCAACTTCCCGCCTCGCAGGGGTCGAGATCGAGGGAGAAACTGAAACTCAGCATCATCGTTCCCCTTCCCCGGATATCGAGGCAGGGAGAATACAGGTACGAAAATCCGTCGTTTTGGTAAGGTCCGGTCAGGTTCGTTTTCCATGCATTTTGTCCGCTGGCTGCGCCTTTTACTTTTGAAGAATTAGGTCTGCCAAATTGCCACGCAGAACTTGCACCCGACGTTTGCCAGCCACCCTGACCATTTTCAAAATTTTCAAGGTAGGGAAATGTGCTTACCAGCGCCGGCGTGTTAATGGTCACCTCAGCGACATTATTGACAGTATTGATATCATACAGCTTTTTAACCTCCGCCCTGATCTGGTAATCGCCCATATTTTGCAAAGCTGAATACACAGCAACCGAATACAGCGTGTCCCTGCCCGCTCTCACAACCGGAATCTCCACCGAGTATACATCGCTATTATTGATTGTCACATCCAGCGGGATTTTGTAGCTATCTTCTTTGCCAAGATTTCGCACCTGAACCAGCACTTCCTGGTTCCACTGGTCATTGCAAACCGGCAATGAAGCAGGTTCCACGCGGACTAATGCAATATCTGTTGTAGTCTTATAAATCCTGATATCATCGATTGCCAGACTATAAAATTCGGCCGGCCGCGATAAGTAATCTTCCCATTTCACCTGAAAACTGGAAGAAAACTGTTGTCCGTTCCGTGTGAGCAAATCGCTCACAGCCACCGTCACCAGCTTATATCCTCTTTCGACCGGGAAATACTGGTTTTCATTATGATTATAAACCGGGATCCACGGGTCTGTGTCCTTGCCGCGCACCTGTATGCCTATGTAGTCAGAATCACCGTAAAACGAAGCAAGGTGCCTGATCCTGAACGAAAGGTTGATTTCTTCCGTACCTGCATTCAAATTGGCAAGATTAAAGGTGCCGGTCACACCTGTTAAATATTCGGTATTAGTCCAGTTTTCCGCATCGAGTATGAGTGCCTTACTGCCCGAATAGGCCGGGGGAGACGTCATATAAGTTCGCAGCCTGCCGCGGCTGCTGGACGTAAAAAAATCGTATCCCGAGCTATTGCCCAGGCCGGTTGTGTCTGCGTAAAAAGTCTGGGCTGGAAAGCTCTCGAAGTTTTCGAGGTAAGGTAATGTTACAGCAGGGTTTGGCAGCTGTCTCAGAACGATTGTCTTTGTATTATTTACCTGAATCGGGTCTCCGTCAGCTTTTATGAAAAAGTTGAAAATGTAAGTCCCGGGGTTATGCAAATCGGCTTTTTTGTCAAAAGTATATCTCAGATCTCCAAGACCAGGAATATCGGATTTGATCGTTTCCCAATGAATAGGAGCGTCCGCGCCGCCAATCGAGTAACCGATCTCGACCGGTTGCTTCCTCGGCTGGTCGTCCAGATTACGGATATCAATCGTGACCGGTTCAGCGGCGGAGAGACTGCTGGACGTAGCCACCCTTCCCGATCGCAGCGGTGAAACAATGGAAGTGATACGCATATCTCCGTTAGAAATATTCCCCGCGCAGGTACCATTGTCGGGTTTGCGGCTGATAGCGACCGCTCTCCTGCCGGCAATACCATTGATCCGCGGGCGAACAGAAAAGTAATAGGTTGAGTCAGGCGAGAGGCTACTGAACAGGTGCGTGCGTTCCGTCGTAATTTTCACCGATTGCATTTCCTTTCCTTTCAGCCACATTACTTCATAGTCGGTCGCACCATTCACTGCATTCCATTGCACCGCGGCGTATCCGTCACATTGTACCGCGGCGAGACTGATAACAGGCACAGCCATTACTGAAAACTGCCCGCTTTCACGGACGATTCCCGTTTCATTTTGGACGAGCTTAACTTTGGCGGTGGTGGTAGTAGCATCCGGGACTGTCCATCTCACCTGATTGGTACCTGCCGGAACTGCTGCATTGATCACCGACCAGGAAGCTCCATTGTTCACAGAATAGGATATTGCAAACGTGCTGGAAGGATGTCCGTAACTATCCCATGAAATATCGATCACGTCGCCTTTGGAAAGCCGCTCGGAACCAACCGGGTAAGTAAGGATCGCAGACTGCGGAATAATATCATACACAACGAAATACTCCTGCGACTCAGACGGGATCCGTGTCCCTGTAACTTTCAGCTTGTAGGTACCCGCGGCTGGATTTGCGAGAGTCACCTGCTCTATATTGTTGAAAGAATCCACGCCTTCGACAGCTGGCACGTCGGCTTTGGCCGGATCAGGCACGAGTGGCAGCACCTCGGAACCGCCGGGCTTCAATACTTTCAGATCCAGGTTGTTAACCAGCGTACTGCCGTCAGCCAGCGTAGAGGCTGCCGGATCATTCCAGTATAGCATAACCTTCACCAGCGCGGTCCCGGCGGGGATCTGGATCTGAAATTCGTTGGTTCCCTTGTGGGCAAGCGTCCCGCTAAAATGGCTTTGTTTTTCAAGCATTGTGACGGACCTGAGCAGGTTCATCACGCCGAAACCATGGCTGAAATCGGGACCTGCCAGACCTTTGTCGGTAGCCCCATTGCAAAGTACCGCCTTGATCAGGGCATTTTTTGGGTTTTGTTGTCCATGAAGTTGCCGGTATCGCTGATACAGGAGCGCTGCGCCGCCCGTCACTGCCGGTGCGGACATACTTGTACCTGAGGCAGCGTCGTATTTGTTGACAGGTGTGGTGGAAGATATTGCAGCTCCGGCGGCGATGAGCTCGGGTTTGATCCTGCCATCGTATGTCGGCCCTTTGCTGGAAGGCAGGGCAACAAGGGTTCCCGGCAGATCCGTTCGCCCCACGCTGATCACATTTTTGGCAGACGGATAATCGCCATGTATATTTCCGAATCCGGTCGGATACTTGTCACACGATATTGCCCCACTATTTCCCGCTGCAAACGTGTGGAGCAAATGCGGCAGGTCACTTGCTTGTCTGTCAAGCATATAAGCGTCGGTCGAATACAACCCGAAACTTGTGCAGCTGCCGCTACCATAAGAATTCGAGGTCAATACCATTCCGAAGTCCCGGGTGAGGGAGGGCGCCAGCCGCCAGATCTCTGTATTGGGCTGGAAAACGATACCTGCCCCGGGCGCATATCCTTTGAATTTCTCATTGATTATCCCGCCGCCGGCTGCCGTACCTGTCACGTGCAGTCCGTGCCAACCATCGCTGTTGGTATAAGCGAGTATCCGTCCGTTAAAATCCGCGTGACTTTTCAGGTCTCCATAGTCACCAATCCCGATCACCACGCCGCCTCCATCGAGCTTGTGGCCCGAAGGCAGCCCGGCAGATAGCATATTGGCCCTGCTTGCGGAAATGCTTTTATCGTTTAGCGGTTCAACAGGAGCGGGGATCGGTTCTATGTATTGCACCCAGGTCAGCGCAGCCAGTTCTTGGAGGCGGTTTTTGTCCAACCGGATTTCGAGGATCTGGTAGACCGATGACTGTACGGAAATGATCTCGAAACCGTTCTTTTCCAGATCCGACTTTACTTCCGGGGTACTAAGTAATCTTGGATAACTGATCCGCACATCAATTTTTCCCGGTACACCGGTCATGTGCGCGGGCAGTTGATCACGAAGTAAAAGCGGGTCGATCTTCGAGCCCGGCGCCAGTTCAAGGATCGATCGTACATGCAGCGACCGCATCAGTTCCAGGTCAGGATCCTGTTTGATAAGGGTTGTGTAGGCGTTGTCGGGGATGTATTCCAGCAATTCAATTCCCGCACCTTTAAGCTGCTGCACAACGCTCCGGGCCGGAATATCATCAAATTGGATAATTACCACACGACCAAGTGAAGATGATGCAGCTTTCCGTGCATTTTCGCCTCTATTGAATTGCGATAAGGGCGGCGGAGATACCATGACCCCGTTCCTTAAATACAGCTTGTAATTGTTATTGTTTTGAGCAAAAAGTGCTTGAAAACACAGAATAAGCTGAAAAAGCCAGAGCAAACAGTAGAATTTTGACAATTGTATAAAAGGATAGAGGTGCACCAGTGGTAATCCGTATTAAGTCTTGAGAAGCGTTTGGTATTATATAAATACTAATAATAGTGAATTACGTTTACTTTTGGATAATTCTAAATTGTTTTGAAATGATCGAATTGCAGCCAGGGAAATACAGACAAACGATTGTTCGGATCTGGAAAATTACCGGCATATCTATTGCGCTCCTCGTTTTCTTCATCATTGCGGTCAGGGTGAACCTGTTGTGGCTTTTTGGCGGTATGCCCGATCTGGTTATGCTCGAAAACCCGCAAAGTGAACTGGCTTCGGAACTGATCTCGGAGGACGGTAAATCATTGGGAAAGTATTTCTCTGAGAACCGTACCCGCGTTGAATTCGATCAGCTATCGCCCGTTTTGATCCATGCATTGGTTGCGACCGAAGATGCGCGTTTTACAACTCATTCCGGCATTGACGGGCGTAGTATGCTGCGGGTAGTTAAAGGCATATTTACGGGTAATGCAAGTTCAGGCGGGGGAAGTACCATTACCCAACAGGTTGCCAAAAACCTTTTTGAAACCCGGTCTAAAAAATACCGCGGCTTACTGGGTAGCATTCCTGTTGTGGGCACTGTGGTCAACAAGACGAAGGAATGGATGCTGGCCGTGATTTTGGAGCGGAAATACACCAAAAACGAAATCATGATGATGTACCTGAACACGGTTTCGTTCGGGAATAATACGTATGGGATCAGCGTTGCGTCAAAAAGCTACTTTGGCAAGGAGCCGCGCGATTTGACTGTGCCCGAAGCGGCACTTTTGGTTGGAATGCTTCAAAACCCGTCGCTACATAACCCTTTGCGCCGCCCCGCGAATGCGACCAGACGCAGGAATGTGGTGATGTCACAAATGGTCAGGTACAATTATCTGCCGGAAGCTGAATTCAATATTCTGAAAGACAAACCGCTGGATCTGAGATTCAAGCTGGACGGGCCAAATGCCGGACTCGCCCCATACTTTCAGGAATCGATGCGCGGATATCTGGAAGCCTGGGTCAAATTATATAATGAAGAAAATGACACTGATCTGGATTTGAAAACCAGTGGCTTACGCATTTACACAACCATTGATTCGCGCTTGCAGCAGCACATGGAAACGGCAATGAACGAACATATGCGTGAGCAGCAGAGGCTTTTTGACGCGCATTGGAAGGGCCGCAACCCGTGGGCCTACCCCGATGGCCGCGAAGTGCCCGGATTTATCGAAAAGGCAGTGAAAGCATTGCCTCATTTTATCGCATTGAAGAAAGATATCGGCGAAGCAGAGGCCTGGAAGATCATGCGCAAGCCTTATAAAATGAAAGTGTTTTCTTACGATGGAGAAAAGGAAATGCTGCTGAGCCCGATTGATTCGATCCGGTATTACAAACGTTTTTTGCACGCGGGAATGGTGTCGATGGATCCGCAAAACGGGCACGTCAAAGCCTGGGTGGGAGGCATCAATTTCAAATACTTTAAATACGATCACGTCAAACAGGGCCGGAGGCAGCCTGGCTCTACATTCAAGCCATTTGTGTATGTTTCGGCTTTGCAAAAAAGCTTCCTTACGCCCTGCGACCGCATTACCGATCAGCCCGTGGAAGGAAACTGGAACCCGCCTTCCAGCGAATATACCTATCAGTCGCTCACGCTGCGGCAGGCGCTCGGGCAATCGGTGAATTCGATCAGTGCCAATATTATTCAAATGGTGAAACCGTCCACCGTTGTCGACTTTGCGCATAAGTTGGGCATTACCAGTAAGCTGGAAGCGGTACCTTCACTCTGCCTGGGTATCAGTTCGGTTTCGGTATATGAAATGGTGAATGCCTACTGCTCGTTTGCAAACGGCGGTTACCGCACCGAGCCGCTGTCTATTTTGAGGATTGAAGATCGTAACGGACAGGTTTTACAGGAATTTCATCCCAAACAAAACCAGGAGCTGAGCGAAGTAATGGCGTATAATATGCTCTACTTGATGCGCGGTGCTGTGGAAGATCCGGGCGGTACTGCGGCCCGTTTGCATTCTTACGGTGTGACACAAGGAAACGAAATTGCAGCGAAAACAGGAACGACGCAAAACCATTCGGACGCGTGGTTTATGGGTATGACGCAAAATCTGGTGTCGGGAATATGGGTCGGGGGAGAAGATATGCAGATCCATTTCCGGACAATGGCGCTCGGCCAGGGCGGACGCGCAGCGTTGCCAGCGTGGGGAACGTACATGAAAAAAGTCTATTCAGACCGGACTTTGGAACAATATCGTAAAGCTCCTTTCAACAAGCCGGCCAACTACACGCTTACCTGTGAAGAAGTCCCTGATGATTCCACAGATACCTATACTCCGCCCAATGTATCTAATGATGAAGGGGTTACGTTCTGAGGAGAAAATTTTAAACACAATAACTGACAAATCTGGAAGCCGGAAATATGTGGAATGAAACGAAAATTACCAGCCTGCTTGGAATCAAATATCCGATCCTGCTTGGCCCGATGGGCGGCGGGTTTTCATCACCAGAACTGCTTGCGGCCGTTTCGAATGCGGGTGGATTGGGTGGTTTCGGTGCCTATACCTTAAGCCCTGAACAGATTCTGGAAGTCGATCAGTCGATCAGGCTGCTGACCGATAAGCCCTATAATATCAATCTCTGGGTTTCAGATGTCGACGATCGGCTGACGAATTTCCCCGAGGAAAGCATGAGCAGGATAAAGGCACTTTTTCAACCGTATTATGATGAACTGAGTATTCCAATGCCGGAGCTGGATACCCATATTCCCTCGAAATTCGAGAAACAGGTCGAGGCGATTTTCCGGATAAGGCCGGCAGTTTTCAGCTTTATTTTTGGAATTCCTTCCACTGAAATCTTAAATGAAGCCCGCCGACTCGGGATCAGGACCGTCGGTGCGGCCACGACGCTGGACGAAGCGCTGGCACTTGAAGAAGCAAATGTCGACGCGATTGTGGCAGCAGGGTTTGAAGCAGGCGGCCACCGGCCTTCGTTTCTGAGGCCCGCAAGCGACTCTTTAACGGGCACATTTTCACTGATACAACAACTGAAAGCCAGGATCAAAACACCTATTATCGGCGCTGGTGGGATTGCGGATGGAAAAGGTATTGCTGCTGCGTTGACACTAGGCGCAGATGCCGCGCAAGTGGGAACGGCTTTTATGGTAACCGACGAGTCAAATGCGGCGGAAGTTCACAAAGCAAGGATCTTTTCTGACGAAGGCAAATACACGGTGCTTTCCAAGTCACTCACCGGCAGAATGGGCAGGATGATCCGCAACCGCATCACCGAGGAAGTTAAATATGAAACAGAAGTGCTCCCGTTCCCACTTCAGGCCGGATTGATAGGGCCACTGAGAGAGGCAGCCGTTGCACAGGGTAAAACGGATATGATCAATTTCTGGTCAGGGCAAAATAATGTTAATCTAAAACACACCAGGGCAGCGGAACTTATGGAGTCGCTGATCACAGAAACGGGGAACATATTACGTTAGTGAGATTTTCGCCCCGATCAATTTTCAAGTTAGCGACGCAGCTAAAAGTGTTTTTATTTCAGAATTACAAAATTATAAAATGGAAGTCCCGATTAAGAACAAGCTGAATGCGAAAGAGCTATTCAGGATCAAAAGGATGAAGGAGGAGATAAAAACCACCAACCCGCACGGGCACAAGGAATATCTCGAGATCATTTATCTGGAACAAGGCGCGGGTTTTCATCAGATTGATTTTAATCGGTTTCCCGTCAAACCATACAGCCTCTATCTGATCATGCCCGGCCAGATCCACAGCTGGGAGCTGACGGAGATCCCGAAAGGTTTTGTAGCTATGATCCAAAAGGATTTCCTGCTGGACCACCCGTTATATCATGATCTGTTCCAGACATTCCCGTTGCCTTTTCCGAGTGGGTTTAACCTGGAAGGAAAGAGCGACATATTCAGTGGGATTTTCAATAGTATTGAATCTGAATATCTGAAAGGGGAGAGTAATTATCAGGCTGTGATCCAGACGTACCTGCTGCTGATATTCAATTTGCTCAGACGCGAGATCAAAGCAGAGCAAGCTCTGCCATTTCCGGTATTACTCAAAACTTTCTTCACCCTGCTGGATTCGGAATACAGAGCAAACCATGAAGCCAAGTTTTATGCCGAAGCCTTAAATACCACGCCGAAAACACTTAATACAGCCTGTAAGCGGTTTCTGGGAACTACTGCCAGCGCGGTGATCAAATGAAAAGTTGACTGCTGAATCGAAAAAACTGCTTTTGTATTCTCAGAAAAACCTGACCGAGCTCGCATTCGAACTTGGATTTGCTGACGCTTCGCACTTCAATAAGTTCTTCAAACGCCAGACAGGCGTACTCCCGGGTATTTACCGCAAAGGAATTTCCTGAATGTACCAGAAATAGGCATGGATGTACAAAGTCTACTAATCTTGTAGGGTTAAATTTGCATACCCGCCAGAACGGCGGGAAATGCATTTTTACTTAACATGAAATCCTTTCAGATAGTCCTGCTTTTTTTACTCACTTCCCTATTACCAACTCAGGCGCAAACCGGTACCACGCTAACCGGCAGGGTAACCGACAGGCAAACCGCCGAACCTTTGGGTTACTGCTCGGTAGCGCTTTTTAAAAGTCAGGATTCCACTTTGGTGACCGGTTTGCTTACTTCTGAAAAAGGATATTTCAAATTAGAAAAGGTTGCTCCCGGCTTGTACTACCTGCAAACGCAATATATAGGTTACAGCAAGTCCACTGTGCCGCTGGCTGCTGTTTCTGAGAACCAGAACTTGGTTGAAATTCCGCCTATTGCGATGGATGCTGATCCCAGGACACTGCGCGAGGTGAGTGTCACCGCCGACCGGCAAATGCTCGATACCAGGATCGACCGGCAGGTTTACCGGGCAGACAAATTTCTCAACAGCCAGGGAGGAACTGCTATTGACGTATTAAGGAACACACCGTCTGTGACCATCAATAGCGAAGGCGACATTACTTTGCGCGGCTCCTCCGGTTTTTTGGTATTGATCAATGGGAAACCGGTACAAACCGATGCGGCGACAATTTTGAGCCAGATCCCGGCGAATACGATCGAAAACGTGGAAGTGATCACTTCGCCGTCTGCACGGTACGACCCGGACGGAAAATCGGGGATTATTAATATCACTACAAAAGCTGCTGTGCCGGGTAGCAAATCCTTCACGGCCAATATACAGGGCGGGTTACCTGCTATTTATCGGTACAATAACCTGCATAATCCCGTCCGGTTTGGTGCGGACGCTACATTTAATGTCCGCTCGGAAAAGTGGGATGTAAGTCTGAGTGGGAATTATTTACGGAATGATATCGCCGGGCAACGGACCGGCGATGTTAATACGACGATTGACAATGTATTCACCTCGTTCCCGTCGGACGGGGAGCGGAGTTTTATCCGATATAACTATACTGCACGGGGTTCTCTTTCATTTACGCCACGTGCCAGTGACGCATTTTCAGCTGGATTTTACACCGGGTACCGTTCCCAGTCACGCCGTGCCGATATTATTTATCACAATACAAAAACAGATCTGGCAACCGGTGATAACATCGGGCGCATTACCTACTTTAATTCTAATGTTGCCCGCAAGTCGGGAAGGGTAACATTGGGAAACCTGGATTATACGCACACTTTCAAAAACAAGTCGGCACTTGCTGTTTCGGGGCTGATTGAGCACGCTGATTTGGACGGGCTTACTACGAATATCAATTTGGATGAGCCGGAGCGGAATGTTATTCTGCAAAGCAGCCGCAACCCAAGTGAGAACCCGCTGAATGCGTTCCGGTTGAAAGGGGATTATACTGTAAACGTGCGTCGGGGGAAGTTGGAAACTGGCTACCAGTACCGGAAACAGGTACAGAAAGGGAATTTTCAATATCTGGATCTTGATCCGGAAACCGGCGTGTTCAATATTGTTCCGGATTTTAGCAGCAATACCGAGGTAGTGAACCAGATACATTCGGTTTACGGACAATATTCCGCGCAGCAGGCCAAACTGGAATATGTAGTCGGCTTACGTTATGAATATTCCACCCGCACATTTACGGCTGGCAGCGAGGATGCCCGTAATCTTGAACTATCCAATCTTTTCCCTTCCCTGAATTTGCAGTATCAGCTTTCCAAATCGCTTCGTGCGCGGGCTGGTTATAGCAAACGCGTGCAGCGCGCGACAAACAGTGAGCTCAACCCTTTTCCCGAGCGCGAGCATTCAGAAACGCTGGAATCGGGCGATCCGGATATTCTGCCCGAATTTATCGACCTGTCTGAACTCGGGCTTGTCAAAGATTTTAAGAAAGGCAGCGTTTTTGCTACCGTTTATAACCAGCGCATCAAGAATGTAGTGAACCGGGTCAATAGTGTTTATAACGACACGATTCTGAACCGGATTTACACCAATGCCGGGCTGGCAACATCCTGGGGCGTGGAAGCGGGCAGCACTGTGGACCTTGCGAAATGGTGGCAAGTTTACGCTGGCGCAAATCTCTATCACTACAAAATAAAAGGAGCGCTTTTCGATGAAGCGGTAACGGTGAATACAGCCAGCTGGGTTTATTCGATCAACGCCAATACGACCTGGAAGCTTTCCAAGACTTTCCAGGTACAGGCGTCGTTGAATTATTTGTCAAAACGCGTAACTGCACAAGGGGAGGATTCGCGTTTTGTGACACCCAATTTATCCGCAAGAAAAACATTTTTGAAAGGGAAAGTCTCCGCGACACTTCAATGGCAGAATGTAGATCTGGGTTTAATAGGCTCGAACCGACAGCGGATTACCACTTTCGGAAAAGACTTTTTCACGACAACCAATTACATTCAGGAGACCGATATCATTCTTTTAAACCTGAGCTATAACCTCAACCAAACCTCTAAAAAGAGCAAAATGCCGGCAAGTGAATTCGGTGAAAGAGAGTTTTAGTTTTGAAGGCTATTGCTATTTATATTTTTCCCAATTCAATTGTTTGTTCACCAAAGGCAAATTGTGCTGCTTCGCATAATCGTTTCGCACTTTGTGAACATCATTCCACCACTGATCCAGAGGGTAATGTAATTCTCTGTAAATCAAGTAGCTAAGGTCGATGGTGCGCACGGGCTGGTGGTCTTTGATATCATCTACCTGGTGCAGATATTTGCGTCCGTTGGCTTCTTCAACCAGCGGCTGCCATTCTTTATACCAGATTTTTGTCACGAATGCGAGCGTGCTGTCGCGCTGTTGTTTCAACTTGCTTACCATTTCCATTGCTGCATCCAGTTGCTTTACCGAGGCTGCCGGGTTACCCGCCGAAGACGCTTTTTGCAGTGCGTCTGTCGCCTGGTTCAATGTAACCAGCATCCGTAAATTTTGCCCGCATATTGCTGCTACCGATTCGAGTACTTCCAGATTGTAAAGCTGCTTTCCAGCACGCGGTTTATTCTCTTGGATCGATTGTAACGCATATTTATTGCGCGGAAGCATAGCTTGTGCGGTTGCTAAACGTTGCGCATTTACGGGGTAAGTTTTGTTGGAAATCGCCAATGTACCCGTTTCCGGCACAGGCAATAGGGGCAAAGTCTGGTCTTTTTCAGGTTGCAGGAAAAGGCTGTCCGAATTTCCCTTGATCATCGGTCGCCAGGGCGACGCGATCCAGTCCCAGCTTTCGGTATGAAACTCAGCCTGCACGCTCAGAACGCGGTAAACGCTGTCCATATCCTTTTGCGCAGGTCCGTAAAACGCATTCATAAACCGCGCCGAAGCATCGGCAGGAGTGAGCTTATTGTTGTTCCACCCCGCAGCCGTGGCAGTCGCATAGCCAAGCCAGAAAGTTTCAGGATGCAGCCCGGCATCAGCCCAGCCTGCAATCACCACGCCCATAAACGAAGAAAGATTAGCGTTAAATGCAGTCCCGATCTCCCTAAACATATCTGCCACCCGGCCCGACGAACGGTCACTTCCATCCGCCATCACAGCTGTTTTCGTGTGCAATGGATAATAGTTGGGGAAAATAGGCTCTGCGCCCTGAGTGGCAGTATAAACAAACTGCCTGATCCCGTGTTTTTTGTAATCTGCTGCAATCGCTTTGTTGTAAACTCCATTCACGATATGCGACGGCAATGCGGTGATATCTTCTTTTCTCAAAGGAAATTCACCCCAAAACAAAACCGTGCGACCTTGTTCATGCAGTCGATCTGCCATTTTCTTGATAAACCAGGCCAATAATTGTCCGTTGCCGCCCAGGCTATCCGCCATTGCTTTTTCAGAAGGTGCTTTGCCGGTATAGTAAGCCTCGTCATTGGAAAGAATAATGAATTTGCTGCCTTTGCTCGCATTGATCAGCTCGCTGAACATTGCATCCAGCAGTTTAAATGTTTCCGGATTGGTAACTGAAAACTGGTAGTTAATATCGTCAATCAGCCGCAGTTTGCGGTATTCCGGGTGTTTCAGGATAAAAGAAACGTGCGCCGGCGCGTCCAGAAACGGTACCAAGTCGACATAATGGGCGTGTGCAAAATCTGCTAGTTCCTGGTATTCCTCTGGCGTCAACGCATAAGGTTCGACAATCGCGGGGGCAGACCTATATTGAAAGTGGCCTTCCAGTTTGATCGAAAATGCATTGATTTTATAAGTGGAAGCCTGCTTGATGATCCGCCTCAATGCACTCATTTTTTCCAGATGGTGCGCATCGTCCCAGTAAATCATCCTTACTTCCACATTTGGCCAGTCGGTAATCTCGCCTTCCGGAAGCTGCATTTTAGGTGCCTGTGCGCGGAGTAGTTGCAGGAAAGTCTGAATGCCGTAATACAAACCCTGCGCCTCATTTGCCGTAATGGTCACAGCATCAGGCTTTAAGCTTAGCTTGTAAGCCTGGCGCGCAAGCGCAGTCCGATTTGTGTCGACACTTGTACCAATTTCTACTGAACCCTTTTTGACAACTAACCGAATCGCAGGTGAGCTGCCATTTGTTCCGACGGAAAGCGGCAAACCTGCTCCCTTCAAATCCTCCTGGAAACCTTTCAAAACTTGTGCAGGAATGGAAGTGGGATCGGATATTAGCTTCCAGTTTTTTCCAACCGCAAACATCTTTTCGCTCAGCTCCATTTTCTGCGGCAGCGGTAGCAGGCTGGAACCGGCTTTGCTGCTTTTGGCAGCTACCGGGCGAGCTGCATTCACTTGTGCGTTTACTGAAAATGCAGTAAGGAAAACGCAGCAGCAAAGCAACAGGGAGATCTTGCCTGATAATTTTGGCTTTTCAAATGCGAACAGCCTGAGGCTGGTCCATCGCTTGGTAATTTGAATGTTGGTAGTTAAGCTTTTGTGGGTAAATTCCATTGTATGTGAGGCGGAAGATTAATGGACGGTTAGGAATAGCATAATGCAATTAAAAAGAAAAAAGTAAGGAAATGAAACTTTTATATTTTTTAATTCAATTAGCCGCAGAGCGGCTCCCTGTTTCTAGAAACGCCCAACCCATATTGCATTACACGGCCCCGGCGGGGCCTCCTGTTTATCGTAAAATTACAGGAGGCTCCGCTGGAGCCACGGCAATCAATTCATTTTCATTTCTATAAACAGGTTGCTCCTCCGGAGCAGCCCGTGCATTGTCATCACCAGCAACATCAATTAAACGCCGATCTGAACTGCGCCGGTGATATCTGGGTCTTCATTTTAAATAACCTGCTGAAAGATTGCGGATGTTCACAGTCAAAATAAGTGTTTAAAAGCTCTTCTAATTGTTGAAGCAGTTCACTGTTAACCGACTGCCGCGTAAGAAACTTGCGTTTATAAGAACGTTTGGCGTAAGCTAATAGCAGCTCGATCTGAGATATAATAACTTAGTGGCCGTAAACCCAGGACTTACTGCATTGACTTTGATGTTAGCACCCGTCACAAGCGCAACAAGCTGATTATTAGATGATGATCCGATTTGATTTTCCATAAGATTAATAATGATTGAATGAACAATACAAAATTCACCAATCACTATTTTCCGGAGTTAACCGAATCAAGGGGATTTGTAGCTGAAATGGGGGTAGGGGGGTAGGGGTAACAAAAGTCATGCTTTGTTTCTATTTCGGAAACAGGAAACAAAGGCTGCATCATACTTCCACAAATTGCGCAATCCGCTCATTACAAATGCGTTCAGTCAATTCTTTTAGCAGTTTTACGCGGTTAGCGAGATATTCCAATTCCTCTTTTTGGATCTTGTAATTCATATTGTATCTCGAATCAATGTATGCCTTTTTCAAAAGCTCAAACAGTCGCTTTTTCTCAGGTGTATTTTTTGGAAAAACCGTTCCAAACGCGGAATTGAGTTTTTCAACCTGCTTCCCCAACTCCTCTATATCATGAATTTTTGGCTTGTAATCAGTGAAAACTAGTAGGATCGTTGTGTAGTACCGTTCCGTTGCTTGATGAAGTTGAAAGGCTGCAACTGTGAAATCATCTTCACCAAAATTAAATTCGAAAGTTCTGAGAAAAGTATTTGCATTTTTAAACCAAGACTCAAACTGGTCCTTTGCCTTTGTTTGTCGTTCCTCAGGATTCAAATTTTTCGGCCCGGATAATCTAAAATTTCCCGAGTCAAAAAGCGTAATTCCTTCTCTTAAAATATCGACAAAGAAATATTGATTTTGTTCGATCGCATTATTTACAAACCCGATTCCATGATGAATGAGGCTGACATTTGGTTGCTCGCCATTACTATTCACTCTTTTTTTTAGGTCCCACCACTTCTCATCAGCTTTGGCAGATTTTTAGTCCCTGGTAATAACCAGAATATCATAATCGCTTACATACTCAGTGTTCTCCTGATAATCCTCCACCCAATCACCACGCGCGTGGCTACCGAAAAGAATGACCATTTCGGCAGGTACTTTTTCAAGAATGATTTTGGTGAGGGTTTCAAGGTCTTCCTGCTTATCTTCTGGGAGGTGGGAGAGGGAGGTTTTCAAATCTTCTTTAGTTTTTTAGTGTGGTAATGAATGTTATAATTAATCGTATTATTCGCCAATGCTAATTTTCAGATTTGGCAATTCCACTTGCAGTTTTACTTTTGCTTTTAGCGCAGTGAAAACTCTCAGCAGTGTGTCCATCGTCACATTACTTGCATTGCTTTCAAGTCTTGAAATCTGAGCTTTTTGAACCCCAATCAGTTTTCCTAACTCTTCCTGTGTCAAGTTTCTCTCTTTTCTTGTTTCTTTGATTGCCTTACCAATCAAGTCCATTTGAAGTTCGTATTCAAATCTATCGCGTTCGGGCGTTCCAATTTTTCCGAGAAGTTTATCCTGAACTTCGTCTAGTGAGTATGTTTTCATGATCTTATTTCTGGTTGTTTGTTGGAAAAATATTTAAGCCGGGTATTTATTGCCTTTTCAATTTCGTTTTCCGGTACTTTACTTCTCTTTTTGATAAAACCGTGTGTAGATACTACCAATGTTTTCTTCGGCAGGGTTTTGTCCCAAAATGCAAGAAGCCGGTATTGCAGACCTTGATACAGTGTCCTGAATTCCCAAATATCATCAGTCAACTTTTTAAAAAGTTCAGGGTCGCTTTTGACTTGTGACTTACGAATATTGTAAAGAATCTTCTCATAGTGCTTTTTTTCAAGTTTACTCAGAAAATCAAGCGCTTCGTCCAAGAAGACGATCTCCAAAAGTTTATCCATTTAAATAGTGTGTTTCTCTAAAACAAATATATACAAAGTTTCGTCAAAAAGAAACTTTGTACCGGCTGCTCTGAGCTAAAAATGCAGTAGACAGCTTAGGCCGTTGTCTACTGATATCAGCTTTTTTCAAAAGACTATTCGTATGATTTCCAGGTAATTCAACTCTTCTAGATCACCCGCGAAAACAACCCAGGATATTCAACAACCAACCCATCATCATCCACCCGAATATCCGCCTCAAAATCATTGGGAACATTTTCATAATGGTACAAGTCCGCCGAAAGCCTTGTATAACGCTGCCTTACCGGCCTCACGATTTGTTTTGAAAAATCAAAATAGACAACCTTGATTTCCCTCGTTTCCTTTTCAGCCAAGACTGGATTATTGATTGGCAGCGTGTTGGTGAACGGAGTAAGGGAAATATCCACCTCGTACTGCATATTCAGATCCTGTCCCGAGATTTCGGATTTCACCAAAATGCCTTCGTCCGACTTGGTAATCCGACAGATTTCAATGGAATCATGCTCTAATCCGTGCCATTTAATTAATCTCTCCATTTATTTAAATGAGTTTTTGGTTCAAGACATTGCAAGCCTATATTTACCCACAGAGCCGGTAGCTGGCCCGCACAGCCGCAAATACATTCAATGCCAAGTACATAGTGAGGGTAATTAGTTCGAATCTAAATTTAATTAAAAAATGAAGTTGAGAATAACGCCGTCGTTTCAGTTACTTTTTTAGCGTTGGTTCATTTTTTCCAACTTACCTTTCGCCCGCATTTTAGGTACAGCGTTGGGAAGCGGAGATGAAGTTTGGGGGTTGAATAGTATCCTGAATAACAAGTCATTATCCTGGATATATGGCTTTTCGTTAGTATTGCTGTTTTCAATTTACCCTTTATGGAAGGCTTTCAAATTAATCGAAAATAGAAGAAAAGTTACCTGGTTCCTTTTGTTTCTCCTCGTGCCAATTCTGATCGATGTGCTGGTTGTTTTAGGAGTAATGAACACATTAGTCGAGCGTGGAATTCTCGCTGAATATTGGATTCTCGGGTCTCCAAAATTCGTAACAGTATGGACGATTTTCGTTATGGTGCTTTATTTATTGACCAGAAAAAACATTTACGAATTAACGCAGAAAACGATTTTGCCAGTTAATTGATTTCCGTAGCGTTTGCGAAACTATTAATCACGGATACAGCAAATACTTCATCCGAATTGCCTTAAACTTCTGCAATTCAGGTTCCCAGCTTTGTCTGATTTCTGCTTCCGATACGCCGGCTATAATTTGTTTTCGTAATTGGTCAGTTCCTATACGCAGGTCGAATGCGGATATATCCTGGTTCGCCCGGCCGGGAGTAAAGAAATGGGCTTTATCGGGATAGGCATTGTATAATTCAATTAACCAGGCCAGATTGATCTGCCGGCTTTTTCGAAGCTGGTCAATGTCATAATTACGTAGGTCGAGGCCGTAACAAACGGAATCTTTGTGATTTGGGCGCTCACTCATTCCGGGAATACTGACAGGTTTGTACGAATAGGAATATTTGCCTTTCAGTGCCGGCGCCCCTAAAATCGTAAATGGCAAATAGGTGCCACGACCTTCATTAATTGCAGTTCCTTCAAACATACATAAGCTCGGGAAAAGCATGACAGCTTGCTGCGTATTTAAATTCGGCGAGGGATGAATCGGCAATTCATAGGGCATATCGTGGTCATAATTGGCGACTTTTATGATCTTTATTTTGCACTGTTTTTCAAGATAGCCTTCACCATTGAGGTATTGGGCAAATTCCCCGATCGTCATGCCGTGCGTCATGGGTGTATAATGGATTCCAATAGCGGATTTAAATCGATCATCCGTCATTACCGGCCCGTCTACTACATATCCGTTTGGATTCGGTCTGTCAAGAATGAGCAGTTCTTTATTGTTTTCTGCACAAGCTTCCATCACATATTCCAGCGTATTGATATTGGTATAGTAGCGACAGCCAACATCCTGAATATCAAAAACCATCAGGTCAATATCTGTCAATTGTTCCTTAGTTGGCTTCTGGTTTTTGCCGTATAAAGAAATGATCGGAATGCCGGTTTTTGCATCTACTTCGCTACTCACCGCGGCCCCATTGCTCGCATTGCCCCTGAAACCGTGTTCAGGTCCAAACACTTTAACAATGTTAATTCCAAGACTGACCAGACTATCGACGCTGCTTTTTTTACCAATAATGGAACTCTGATTTGCAACCAGACCAATTCGTTTTCCTTTTAAATAGGAGAGATATTTTTCAGTCTGGTCGGCACCGGTAATAATCTCTGTCTTATTGACTTTACGTTGATTTAACGATGCATTTTGCGCGGTACATTCAACATTGCTCGTCGCCAGAAACGCTAACAATAATATGGAGATATATCTTAAAGTTTGTTCCATTTTTGATGCTGGTAGTTTCAACTCTCCGCAATAATCACCTCAATATTATGCTGTTTCAGCATCCGCAAATCTGCTTCTTCAATCTTATCATCCGTAACCACTTTATTAATCTTATCAAAACCACAAATAAACGCCAGACCGGATTTTTTGAATTTCGATGAGTCTGTAACCACGATCACTTCTTCGGCGATATCGATCATAATTTGGTTCAGATGCGCTTCCTCCATATAATGCGTGAAAAAACCGGCATTGGCTTTCATGCCGTCGATTCCGAGGAAAAGTTTATTGCAATAAAGCTGTTTGAAATTCCGCTCGGCCATTGGGCCTACTAGTGACATGGAGAATTCTTTGAGGTAGCCGCCGGGCATATATACCTGCAAATTCTCGTATTGCGCAAGGTTATTGACAATGTCCAGCGCATTACTGATCACCGTCAGGTTCTTAAACTTTTCAAGGTTGTTGGATATTTCAAAAGTCGTCGTGCCCGAATCGAGGATAATGCTGTCGTCTTCGTTAATTAGCGACACGGCTTTTTTGCCGATCAGTCGCTTGATATCGTGGTTGATCTTCCGCTTTTCGGTGACAGTCAGGGCAATGTTATTGGTTTTAAAAGCGCCACCGTGAGCCCTCACGAGCAGATTACTGTTTTCGAGCTTGTCCAGATCGTTGCGGATCGTCACCTCACTTACTTCCAGCATCTCACTCAAATCATTCACATTTACTTCGCCCAACTCATCGAGTTTTTGCAATATCAGTGAACGGCGCTGCGCGGTCTTTTTCATGGTATCAAACCTTTTATGCTCTTATTTTTATTAAGTCAATGTCTTTGAAAGTGGCCTTGGGCGGTCACACGAGGCGTAAAGGTAGCAACATCCGGGGAAATGCTTTTGTAAAAACCAGAACTAACCGTTTCGTACAGCCGCGAGATTCGCCGCTTCATCCTGATGTGGGAAGGCGCGGTGCACCTCGATAATCTTTTCAATGCGTTCCAGAATGAGCCCCATCATTTCTTTCGGAAAAAATGCCTCCACAATGATCAGTTTCAGGTTTTCATCTTCTGTTTTAAAAACCTGCATATAGGTTACTTCAAACCGGCTTTTCCCAAACACCTGCAAAAGCCTGCCCAACACATTATTCGTGTCGCTAACATAGACCGAAATCCGGCTCGAATCGGCCAATCCATTCTCCATTTCCACTATTTTTTGACTTTCACTTTAAAAGAAACCCGCTTCGTTTCATGAATAAATGAATGCGCCCCGTGGCTATCCCGGCGCGTGTTTCCGGTTTTGGGATACTCATAAATACCATAAAAAGAGATCTCATGCCCGTCGGGACAATTGGCTTTGATTTTCACCTGTGAAGTCAGCCGCTGCGCCCCCGACCAGTCTGCGCGTGCAAAGAAAAGCATGCGACGGCTGTCCATCTCCACGTAAGGATCTTCGGTATACAATTGCAGACCGAAATCATGTAGCGAATCCAGGTCCGATTTTGTGAAAATGCTGATCCATTCCCCCGGATTAGCGATTCCATTGCCGTTTCCTTCGCCGACATGTGTTTTCTCTTCCACTTCCAGGTTCACGGCGCGACCGTCTGCAATTTCGAATTTAGTCAGGGTTTTTTCGGGTGAATAAAAAGGTACTTCCAGCAAAAACTGATCTTTTTTGCCATTGTAAGTCACCACTAATTTCAGCTTCGCACGAGCCAGCTCTGCATGTCGCGAGCGAATGCGAAAGCCAGTCTTTTCATGTAATGCGCCCTGCGTAATTTTTCCAATCGTGATTGCCGGATCCAGTACTTCTACTTCTTCATTCTGGGCAATCAGCTCAATGCGAACGGAGTCCACGGCAGCGCCGCCTTTGTTGAACAACAAAGGACTCAACAAAACGATATCACCCACGGCAGGCATCTGTTTATCAAGTGAGTAGGTGGCCATCGTAATGTGACCGCGATCGCCGGATCGGTATAAGCCAATGTTGCTGTGCTGGCCTGTTGCCTGATATTGAATGCGGCCTTTGGCGTCACTGGTAACGCTTTTGCGCTCAATTTTTCGGGTTGGCACATCCAATTGGATCAGCTCGAAACGGGTATTTGGCGGGTAAATGCTATCTGTTAAAATCTGCACATTAAGGTTCGGAACCGTTGGGCCGTCGGGCAGCCATTGTTTGGTTTGTATGCTAAATCCTTCCCGCCGAACATCGTCAAGCACGGTAAAGCCTGGTATTTTCCGGTCAGTACGAATGTCATAATTCCAGACTGAAAAATGAGGATAAACATCAATATGATGCCATTTCTCAGGTCGCGGCAGCGGCATCCGGAAGTATTTCATGTGGAAATCAAACTGCCCTTTGATGTTCACCGCATTGTGAAAACCTTTGAAATAGCCGATGCCATAGTGCCAGCTTTCATAGTTCAATTCCAATGTTTTGTAAGCGTCGTCAATCTCCTGATCGTGCTGCCGTAAAAAATCCTTGCTGCCCAAATGCATTCGAATAGGTAACCCCACAAAGTTGCGCCCCATTTCTTTGAACGGCGTGAAAATCTGCAAAGCCTTTGGCCCAACCGTAAAAGACGCGGACGGACAGAAAAACGAGGCGCTCGACAGCAAATGCGGGTATTTGGAAGCGATGAGCATGGACATAAATCCACCCATACTCAGACCCGAAACTGCGCGGGCTTCGCGGGTGGGTTTAGTGCGGTAATGCGAATCAATGTACTTTACAAATTCAGGGAAGTAGTCGGCAAATTGCCTGTCTTCCTTCACCGGCGCAATGTCGTACGGACGCGGATACTGGGCGGGCACATAGCCATCCCATTTGGCGATGATCACATCATTATCAGCTACATAGCTCGTGAAATTATCCAGCGAATCAGGGCCGGTACGTTCGTAATTCCCATTAAACTCATCATAATAACGCGCCTCGCCCGAGCGGGACACTTCCCCTTCTGCCGGACCATTAAACCGCCCCGCATTCCCATGAAAATAGTAAATCACAGGGTACCGCCGTTCAGGATGCTGGTGGTAATCGGCAGGCAGGATCAGTCGGAAATGCCGGTTTTCCTTGAACACATCGCTATAATGCTGCCCATCTTCGATAATGCCTTTCGGACGCGACGGCTGGGCATAAACGTTTGCTACTGTCGCGACAAAAATCAGCGTAGCCAGAAGTCCTGCCAGGCGATGTTCCTTGTTTTTATAAAAACCCGTAAATCTGTTTCGCTGCTTCATCATGTAATATTAATCTTCCTTTCTACGCGGTTCTGCCAGGTCAAGTATCCTGAAAAACAGGGTAGTCAGGCTGTAATTTTTACTGGCTGTCAACTGCTGTTTCAGCTTTTCTGAGAGCGTCTGATCATTTTGTGATTTAGCCAAAACCCATTGCACTTCCGGCGAGTCGGAGCCCTTTGTAATTTCCCAATTCCGCAACGAATCCTGTTCTGCTTTCCAATCATTCAGAAAACCGGCCGCCTTCTCCTGCTTGCCTGCCTTTTGAAGTAAATACACGCCGAGGTAATTATTGAGCGCATTCCGGTTGCTTTCTTTGCTCGCGTTGAGGGTATAATCCGAGATATTCTGAGCATATTCACTGGCTTTCTGCGCATTGCCGAGCTGCGTTTCACAATAGGCTGCAAGGTAATCCATGAGTCGGGTATCTGGTTCCTGCGGCTTGCCGGTACCCAGGTTTTCCGGCCATAGCCGCGCTTTTTCAAGTGCTTTTAGTGCCTGGCGGTACTTTTTATTTTCTGCCAAAGCGAGTGCATTTCCGAAATTAGCTATCACATGTAAAGTGTGGCCTTCGCGCGCTCCTTCCTGCGGCAGAACCTGGATTTTCTCCAATACTTTTAAGCAGGCCGTAAAGTTACCTGCGTTCAGCAGCGATTTTGCATAGTCAATGCCGATTACCGGGTTTTCGGGAAATTGC
Source organism: Dyadobacter sp. CY343 (assembly GCF_021390335.1). Classification (GTDB taxonomy): domain Bacteria; phylum Bacteroidota; class Bacteroidia; order Cytophagales; family Spirosomataceae; genus Dyadobacter. The sequence goes on from NZ_JAJUXK010000005.1 coordinate 446,295, forward strand.
TTGTAAGCTGTCTGGGCATTAGCAAGTCCCTTATCCTGCAACTTTTGAGCATTGAAATACTCCGTCAGATAATGCCAGCTGCGCCATTCCTTCGGGTTGAGTTGATTGGCTTTTGCAAAATCGGCTTGTGCCGTGCTGCTAGCCTCGTTTTGAAAAAGAATGCCCCTTGCGATGTAAAAAGGCGCATAATCAGGCTCGTTTTTACAAGCTGCAAACTGCGTTTTCGCATTTTCCTTTTCGCCAATGTGCCAGTAGATCAATCCGAGATAATAGCGGTTTTTCCAGGAAGCACTTTGTTTTTCAGCCCAAATGAAGACAGGAATTGTTTCGAGCCGATAAGGGAAAACCAACTCCGGCGACATTTCAATGGCGTTTTGCAAATGCTTTTTACTTTCCGCAGGTGCCGAATCCCGGTTAAGATACCCCAGCCAGTACGAAACGGTAGGGTAGGCGGGAGCCAATGCGAGCACTTGCTTTGCCTCCTGATTTTGTCCCTGGTTTACATAATCCATTGCCAGTTCGAGGTAGGTTTCATGCGGCAGCTCGTTGCGAATTGCGTTCTGGAAAATGGCTTTGTTCTCTGCATTAGCGACGAGCAAATACTGCTCGAAATGCGCATAATGATTGAGCGGATCCACATTCAGCAGCTCTTTCCAAACCTGCGCCGCCTGATCAGGTTTGTTTAATTTTCGAAGTGCAGTGCCCAAGCATTGATACGCTACCAGGTTGTTGCGGTTGTAATCCAGTGCTTTCCGTGCGTCACTTTCGGCCTTTTCGAAGTCCTGTTTTTGCAAGGCAATGCCGGCCAGCTGCGTGTACGCACCGGATTTATATTCCATCGTCCAGGTCGCCACCGACAATGCCTCTTCCGCTTTGGTCAGGTCTCCCAGTTTCCGGTACAATGCGCCGTACAGATAATTCGCGCCGCCGTGGTAGGTGTTTTCAGCCAACACTTTTCGGGCAAAATCCAGCCCTTTGGCATATTCGCCGCTACGATAATGGTACTCGGCCAGCCGGATCAATGCGCCGCTATGAGTAGGTTCCTTTTTAAGACATTCCAGGTAACGAAGTCTCGCACCTTCAAAATTGCGCATTGCATTTTCATCTTCTCCGAGCTCAAAAAGCCGCTCTACGGAATGTGGATCCTGGTTTTCGGCGGAAAGAACAGGACGGTCAAGAATTTTTTCCGGCTGCGCAGCATACACCAGGCGATCCTTACCAATGCTCACCCGAACAGATTTTTGATCAGCTGTCGATAGGGAAATTGCTTTGGTATAAACCTCCATGGGTTTCAGTTGAAGTGGAGATTGATAAACCGTTTTACCGGCCAACGTCACTTTTAGCGTGTCCTGAATCGGAGAAATCGGATTGAAAATGATCCTTAAACTATCGCCTCTCGCAGCCACATTAAGGGTACCATAAGGCGAAGCATCCACCATTCCACCAGCCGCCTTGACCGGAAACCAGTATTCCGTTTTCGTTTCTGAATAAAATGGTCCCAGCGATTTTTGGTTAAATGGACTGTGAAAACCGCTTCGCTCCGCCGCCTGATTGAATGTTACACCCGATTGTGCTTCAATGTATTGTCCGTCCGAATCCGTGAGTAAATCTTCCCAAATCGCACCTTCCCGAGCCCGCGACCAGATCCACAATTTTTTGCCCGGCGCATCTGAGTACGGAGCCCAATGTCCAAACCCAAATTTTTTGTTATGCCAATACCCACCAAACCAATTCGTATGCGCGCCCATCACGTGGTAAGACTTATCCCCGCCGGAATTCACATTTTTGTAGTACGACAAATCCACACCGTTCCCGTCAATCGGCCAAGGATTGGCATTTCCATCGTGACCAACATGGTGCGTGCCCGGGAAAAAGAACTGCATATCCTCCGACGCCAGGAAAGCCGCATTCTCCCACGAAAGGTAGGCGTCGTGCAAGGGTAGGGGATTGTACCAAAGGCTTTGCGTTTCGAAATACGCTTTGTCTTTCGGAAGTACGATTTTGACGCGCCATTGCGTGCGAGAAGCCAGATCGAGGCCGCCTACTACGCAGGTAACACTTCCGTCCGGGTTGTTTTGCAGCACATAATCTACCGCCGCAGCTGCCCAGGGTGCGTGCCCGAGATCAAGCCCGAAATTGTGCTCAATGCCGCCGCTCGTCCAAGGGCCACGGATTCCGATCGCCCGGAATTTCATTACGTGGTTGGTATACACGAATTCCTCACCGGTCGATTTCTCGGTAGCGCCCATTACTTTTCCGCCGACTTCCGGCAGCACCTGTACTTTAATGTAAGGATTTTCCAGCTCCACCACGTTCCAGTTTTTGGTCGTGCTTTTGTTGGTGTAGCCGTCGAAAACGTAGTATGGATAAAATGGCGAGACCTTTTTGCCGACGCCCATGACGGGAATCGGGTTAGGGTCGGAGTAGGGGTAGGTTTTGAAGGGTTGTGCTTTTTCGGTGATGCTGGCTTTTTGGGCATGGGCTGCTGCTGGTGACAACACCAGCATTGCCATTAGTATTCTCGCAATCAATGGCGACATAAAATTCCTATTTTTTGCTTTTCAAAATAAGCTCCGCGAGCTCCATGCGTACTTTGTACCATTGCTCCTGATTGTAGCTCCACACATCCAGGTTACCAATCGATTTGTCCCCGAAAGGTTCTTTAATGAGTTGATCAACAAGCGCATCCGCGCGTTTCGAATTCCCATCGAGTTTTGCCAGCAGGCGCAGGTATTCATAATCCTGCACACCGTCGCGCATGGTTTTCAAACGTATTGACGGACAAGGTTCGGATACATTGGGCACCATTCCCGGTTTGTAAATCACCGAGCCATTTCCATTGAATTGCCGGTAGGTGAATTCCGCGTCGGCTTCGGAGGCTTCCTTGTAAAAGTCTTTCCAGGATTCGGGATCGTACCAGCCCCTTTCCCAGCCCGCGCCTACGCCCCAGCTGATCCAGGAGTAGGTTTTGTATTTCCAGCAAGACCAGCTGATCGCGCGGTCATTGACCAAGGGCAAATCGATAAACGTCGAGCTTCCAACCCAGCTGTTCAGCTTTTGTTCGTACAGCATCGGCCCGTAAAGCCAGTCTTTAATTCCCATTTGCTGATAATGCTTTACCGTGTCAATGTTGTAGCTGATTGTGTGCGACGCCCAATCTGTAATGGATTTACCAATCACGTCCATTGCATCTTTATTGTAACCACCGTCTACGCGGAACTTGGCTTCGGGGTACTCTTTTTTGAAAAGGTCACCATAAAACACCATTCGCGACCAGGCTTCGGGGAAGTAGGATTCATCCAAACCATTCAGATAAACTGTGAGAAGAGTTTTCTTAGGATTTACCATCGGTAGCAAATGCTGGCGAACCTGCCGGATGCTACTCGTGTAAATCGCTTGATTAGTCGCATTGCGTTCCACTTCGGGTTTGCCGATATCCGGCCAGCCGGCAGTGCCGTGTTTTCCATACACATCGAATGGGAGGGCAAATGTTTCCAGCGGCTCACCGTAACCTGGGCCGTCGATGTAACCGTGTTCTTTGGTGAAAGCCTGGCCGGAGAGGTATTTTTTCAATCGTTTGTCAAACTTGTCCCACTGGATTTCCACTTTGCCATTCTTAACCTGGATTTCCGGATCGTAAGTCGGGTCCATCAAGGAAATGCGGTTACGTTTGAAGAGCTGGTACACAGCCAGTTCCTGCTTTTCTTCCATTCTGCTCAAAAAACCTTCGTGCTGCAGACTGGCTTTGAAAGCGTTTTCGTTCGGCAGTTCAAAGTCCCAGATAGTTAGGCTGATCGGCATTTGTTTGCTTTGCCCGCCAATCGTCACGGTAATCGTGCTCTGATACGTGCCGGGTTTTGCCTTTTGCGCATCGAGCGGGATAAACTGGTCTACCCAAATAATCTGAGAACGCTGGCCGCTGATCCGGTTGTTGAAGTCGGGCAATGTAAATGGGTACACCCAGCGGCCGCGTACTTTGGCAGAGTCGGTTTGAATGTATTTAAATGGGATTAATGCGTCGGGATACCAGCCTTTGCCGAGGGTGGATTTGGGGTAGCCGGTACTGGTACTCTGCACATTGACAGACCATTCCAGAAATAATTCGGGCTTAATGCTCAGCTCGGCGCTTCCATTTTTGAAAGGCGTCATATCGAGCTTGATACCCATCAGTTCCGCGTCTGATTCATTGGTAAGCACCAGTTGAAACGAGACATATTCGCCCCGCGCGCCATGCAACGCAACTTGTTTTCCGTCAAACAGCCAGTTTTTATCCAAGAGATTTCCTTTTCCGGCTTGCTTGGAAGGAACACCTTTGAAGCGATGCTCTATTATTTCATTCGTAACCGGATCGAGCCGAACGGAGGAAGGTAGTGCCCGCAGCCGCCACGGGTCTGCTGGCCACGGATCGTCCGCGTAAGTTTTTGTCCCAAAGCTGAATGCATTCAGCGCGAGAAGACAGAGGATGAATTTTGTAAATCTGATCATAGTGAAGGTGGTTCAGGAATGTGGGTGATCGACTATTGGCCGACGGGAAAAATCATCAACTGGCTCAATGCTTCATCTTCGCCCATGACCATGTATTTTCCATCCGCCGAAGCAGCCAGCGTACTTAGTTGAAAGCCACGCCAAAGAATACCCTGCTCGATACCCGGCTCCACCATCTTGAATTCAGGGTTACCCAGGTCGACAAAACCGGCATTTTCATCATAAGAAAACAAATGCGAATAACCCGGCGCGCCGCCAGCTAGTCCATACAGCTTGCCATCGCGGCCAAAAGCCAGTGACTGCAACCGGCCCATCATCATGGGTTTACCCAGATTCTTAATCTTTTTAGTAGCAGGATTTAATACAAACAATTGACCGTCACCTGCATTGCCACCATACAGTTTTCCGTCCGGCGCTTTGGCCCAGGCTTCTACTTGACCCAAAACCTCGCGTCCCCAAACAGCCGGCAGCGGTGTTTCCAGGAACTGAAATGCCTTTTTGGCAGGATCAAATGCAAATAGCCGGTTGCCCACCGCACTGCCATAAACCAATCCTGCATTGTCCTGAATAAGTGCTTTGCAGAGATAAACCTCCGGCCCAACTGCATATTCGTGGAGGTTGTCCAGCTCTTTTTCTTTGGGTGCGACTTCGTCAAATACCTGCGTCTTTTTGGTCGCCATGTTGTAGGTGAAAAACCGTCCGCTCGGGTAACTGATTCCGTAAAGCTCGGTGCCTTGTTTGTTGCTGAGCAATGTGAAAATGCCTTCTCCGGCGACAGGAATGCCCAGATCTTTTACTTGAATGGCATCTCCATCTCCAATGCTTACCTGCAGCAAATGACCGGCTACCTTGCTTTCTTGTCCCATAGTACCAGCGTACAACTGGTTACCGGAACCTTTGCAAAAGCCGGTAGCAATGCTTTTTTGGCCGGGAATAGTTTCCTGCAAATCTTTCAGCGCCACGGCTTTTCGTGCCGAAATGGATGCTACGAATAGGTAGGGTGATAAGCCTTCCTTCGCTGTGGTACCACCCAATATCCGATCTCCTTGCACAGCTAGAGATGTAATCGCGTTGCGGTACATCGGCAGACGCTTCTCGGCACTATTCGGCAGGGAAACTTCTATTGCAAATGCATCTTTGGGCGTGAAAAACGTGTATTGAGCCAGTAGCGGGGCAGAGCAGGCGAGGTATAAGGCTGGGAAAAATATTTTTTTAGTCAGGTTTCTCATTTCCGGATTTCATTTTCGGGATTGAACTGGATCATAAAAGGGCGGGTGGAATCGCCTACGCCCGAAGGATTGCGGCGGGCAGCGAAGTACAGGTTTCCATCCTTATCCCGGATGTCGCAGCCGGTGGCCTCGGTCACAGCCGTAATGGGGTATTCACGCAAAATGGTCTTTTTGCCGGTCGCAGGATCGCATTCTACCAGCACCGTCTTGTCTTTCAATACATAATTACCATGACCGCCAATGATGTAATACAGCTTTCCATTTTTGCCAATGTTCAAATTAGGTACATAAGGCCCCCAGGCGTTCGCTTTGCCTGTTTCGATCACGCCTCCCAAGTCTTCAACTTTTCCGATTCCGTTCTTTTCAGGGTGAAATGCGATGAGTTTTGCGCCGTACGTGATCAGGTAAATGATCCCTTTGGCCTCGTCTTTGGCGTAGGCGGTTACGCCTGTGATGATTTTCGAGCCGGGCGTTCCGGGGAATGCAGGCAGACTTTCGCGCGCAAAAACCAGTGAGTCGCTATCTTTTTCATACTTGACGAGTCGCTGCCGCCAGTCTACGTAATAGCAGTTTCCCCACCAGTCGGTAAACAATACACGCGGCACGTGCGAGCTGGCCAGACGACCGAGATCGCGCATGTGGTTTTTGGCTGGATCGTACACGAGGAAATGTGCTTGCGGGTAGGAGATACCGTAAATCGTTCCGGTTTTTGGATCAATGTCAACGTCTTTGATACTCTCGTACTGCATGCCAATTCCCAGATTTTCCAGTCCGGTTTTAGGATTCCATTTCATGAAAAACCCGCCTGCATAGCCCTGCGGATGTTCCATCAGGTACTCCTCCCGCGACTCGCCGCCGTCGGTAGAGAAAAAGATAGAACCGTCGGCTGCGGCTACAATCTTGGAATGTATTTTTCCCTGCCACTGATAAGGCCGCAAATGCGCCAGATCCCTGATAAATCCATTCAGTTTCATGGCATTCTGCACCGGGTCGAACGTGTACAAACCGATGTTGTTCGCATGATTTGTAACGCCGATATGCACGGTGTTGGAAGCTGCATTGTAGCCGATCGAGCCCCAGGTGGAATGCGCCTCGGGGAAATCGGGATATTCAATAAAGGAGACGTTTTTGTCTGCATTCTGGGCGAAAGCAGTGGCTGCGCACATCAAACACAGCCAGAGTTGTATTGTACGTGTCAAAGGTTAAAGGTTTAGGTAAATGTTTTATTTACGCTAATGTAAAAAATGGAATCGATTTTGCGCAGTATGAAGTCTAATTTCTTTCGAAATCTTTCTTTTAAATTTCATTTCAGCTTTTAACTTCTTCAAAACCCATTAGAATAGCTGAGACAATGGCGAATGCAATGCCGGCGATGATCACAGGGTGGGGGATGGTTTGATACAAAGCCAGCGATAAGGCGACGGTAAGTACGGGCGAAAGTGCGGTAGTAATAGGTGCGATGATGATCGCCTTTCCATACCGGAATGCATACACCAGACACAAAGCACCAAACGCATTAAGCGACTGGATGATCGCCGACAGGTACGGACCCTTAAAACTCCATTCGATCGGCTGACTAAAATCAGTGAGATACAATGCAAAGGGAATGAGCATCACCGACGTGGCCATCATATAAAAATACAGGCTTTCGGCCGACATGATTTCATTCGCAAAACGCATGATATACCCCTGCGCGCCCCACGCCAGCAGCGGAATAGCGGTAAGCAACATCCACGTATAGCCGCTGACTTGTGCACCACCAACCGGCTGATAGGAAAGCATAAAAATGGAAACGAGCGCGATCCCGACGCCAATCCAGCCCAGTTTGCCCGTTTTCTCATGAAGCAGAAAAACCGCCAGCAGTATAGTGACTACGGGAGTTAATGAAAGCAGCGGAAAAACCAGATAAGCCGGCGCAATGCGCAGAACAAAAAATAGAACGAGCTGACCGCCAGCGCCTAGTAGCCCCGCTGCGCCGCCCCAGATCATGGCGCGTTTGTTGAAATCCAGCTTCCAGCCTTTGATTTTCAATGCAGCCAATGCGGCTGGCACCATTGTGAGTGCCCAAACGACGTATCCCAATGTTGCAGGAAAACCATTCTTTTCGGGTATTTCAATGACTGCGCCCCATACGCCGATGAACAGCACGTGAATGATTACATATATCAGCCAACTGTTTGTCTTACTGCTCATTAGATGTTGTTTTTACATAGGTATCAAACCATTGGATCATCCTCGCATTCAGGTCGGCTTTGTTGCGCGGACTTAGTTCCGGTCGCCAGCCGTGGCCTTCGCCCTGGTATTGCACGAGCCTGGTTTCGATGCCTCGTTTTTTCAATGCTACATACATTTCCTCGGCCTGTGAAAAAGGTACTTCATTGTCGGCTTCACCGTGTATAATCAGCGTTGGTGTGGTCGCCTGTGCCACATTGCGCAGCGGTGACCATTTCCATAGCTCGTCAAAACGCTCGTAAGCCCGCCCTCCGAATTCCGATTCCATTAAAGAATGATACAAAGAAATACCTGCGAAACTGACCAGGTTACTCAATCCGCCGTCGGTCACAGCGGCTTTGAAACGGAAAGTTTGCGTGATGATCCAGTTGGTCATGTAGCCGCCGTAGCTTTGGCCGGTTACGCCTAACCTTTCGGGATCCAGCCAGGGGGTTTTATCCAAAACAAAATCGACACCTGCCATTAAATCCTCATAATCACCGCCACCCCAATTCATGAGCGTACCATTTGAAAATGCTTGTCCATAACCGTGACTGCCTCTTGGATTGATGTAAACCACCGCATAACCCGCCGCGGAAAGTAAATGCATGCGTTCGTCGAAATCGTGACCGAACATATTGTGCGGCCCGCCATGGATCAGCAGAATGAGTGGATACTTTTGAGTTTCATCGAAGTCAACAGGCGGCATTAACCATCCCTGAACCTTTGTATGATCGAAACTTTCAAACCAGAATGTTTCCGCTTTTTGAAGCTTCTTATTTTCTAGTAACTCAAAATTTTCCTGCGTGATCTGCTCGATGACAGAGCCTTTATTTTTGCTTTTAAACAGTTCCGCAGGCTGGATTATGTCCGATTTTAAAAACACAAAATCCTCGCCATTAACGTCCAGGCAAAATTCCGAAATGCAGCCCGAGCCACCCCGAACCATTTCGACCTTTTCACCAACACTACTAACCCGATAAATGGAAGTATCCCCGTGATCGCCTGCGGTAAAGTAAATGTACTTGCCCGACGGATGCCAGCGAATGTGCTCGATCCGCCTGTCCAGGGCTTTGGTCAGATACCGGAAACTGCCTCCATTGGATGGAATCAATGCAATGTGCGTATCCTCGGCGGGGCTGTCATTCGTGCCAATGTTTCCGGAAGTTGCCAGAAACGCAATATGCGCCCCATCAGGTGACCATTTGGGTTGGTATGCCAGACCTGCATGGTCAGTAAGTCTCGTGATTTCCTGTGTCTGAATATCCACCTTCCAAACATCACTCTGCTGAATATCGTCCGGTTTTTTGGTTCGATTGCTGATAAATGCAATGTGGCGACTATCCGGCGACCAGGTAATGGAATGCTCGTTGAAATTTCCGGGAGTAAGCAATGTTGGTGAATCTCCCTCGGCTGCAATCAGGTATATGTGCGTATAGGCACGGTCGGCATACACTGGCCTGCCGCTTCCGCCTTTGGATTTGTAAAGCAGATCGTCAAAAACGCGTATTCCATTGTGTTCTTCTTCTTTCGAATCAGGAATGTCGGCACTGAGATAGGCGATGTACTTTCCATCGGGCGACCATATACAGTTGTTTTCTGCCAGATGATTGATGAAATACGACGATTCGTGACGCTGGACTAAAAATTGGCTTGATGCATTCGCTACTGTATAGATATGGAGCTCTCCCTGCTCATTTTCGAAGAGCAACTTGCTTCCGTCAGGAGACCATCCGTGTGCAGTACCTTTTCCTAAAACCGTTTTTGCGGCTGTTTCACCGGAGAGAAGTACTATCAAATCATAACGTTCATTCTCTGCTATATCCGCGGCATAAACCTGATACACGAGATCGTTGCCGACAGAAGAAAGCAGAGGCGAGCCGACTTTTCTGATCCTCCATAAATCATTTATCAAAAGTCCCCGGGGCGAGGCTTTTATATCCTTTGAAATCATATAAGTGGGTTCAGGCAGTGATTGTTTTTGCAAGATATGTTCTCCTGAGAGAAGTTACCTGCTACAATTCACTAATATTTATCCGCAATATATGAGTAAGCATAAATAAATTAAAAGAAAGGTTTAATAATATTTTTTACTTTCGTTTTATGATGTTTAATTTGAATTGTGGTGACAGGGTTATCTGAATGTCACCAACAACCGTCTTCTAATCGACCGCGAGAATAATGCAGAAAAATGAAATAACGGAGCTTGAAAGCGGTGCGGAAGCACACACGCAACGGGAAATCCTATCGCAACCAGAGCTTTGGCAAGAAGTATATCATTTAATAAACAAGCAAAGTGCCGAAATCAGCAGCTTTTTGACGCCGGTTTTGCAAAAGCAAAATCTCAGGATACTTCTTACGGGTGCTGGGACCTCGGGTTACATTGGTGATGCCGCACAAGGAACGTTACAAAAGTTGTGGCGCAGAACAGTTCAGGCGGTGCCGACAACCGAAATCGTAACCCAGCCTGAGGCCACTTTTATCCGGTCGGTTCCCACGCTTTTAATCTCATTTGCGCGCTCAGGAAATAGCCCCGAAAGTGTAGAAGCGGCGAGGTTAGCTAATCGTTGCTGCGACGAGATTTACCATTTGATTATCACCTGTAATGGCGAAGGGGCGCTGGCAAATATGCATGCAACAGACTCTGATAACGTATTTTGCCTCGTTTTGCCGGAGCGGACAAACGATAAGAGTCTGGCGATGACGAGCAGTTTTACCTGCATGCTGCTTAGTGCGCTGCTGGTTGCCCGGGTGGATTCGCTTGAAGCGGAATTTCCGAAAATTCAACGCATTGTGGAACAGGGAAATGTGATCCTGGAAAAACAAACACTGCTTGAAAACCTGGTGCTAAGCGGCTTCGAACGCGTGGTGTTTCTGGGGTCGGGCGAAAATCTTGGTATTGCAAAGGAATGCCACCTTAAGCTGCTCGAATTGACGGACGGAAAGCAGGTAGTTATGTCTGATTCTTTTCTTGCATTCAGGCACGGACCGCGGGCTTTTGTGAATGAGAATACGCTCATGGTTTACCTGTTTTCAAGGAATCCGCATATCCAGCGCTACGAGCGCGATCTGGCGGCGGATATTTCGCGTGATGCGCGGTCGATCTTTTCGCTCCAAATTGGGGGCGTCGATGGACTTGTTTTGCCAAACAGTAGTAAAATAGAATTAAGCATTGACCCGGAAAATCAATACCAAATGATCCCTGTGACGCTGGTAGGGCAGTTAATGGGCTATTACAGCTCGGTACACCTCGGTATCAATCCGGATAGTCCGTCTAATTCCGGGTCCATCAGCAGGGTGGTGCAAGGGGTGAATATTTATACAGAATAAAAAGGTGAATCGCGTATGTTGACTCCTAGATTATTGGTTGTGGGCGAGCTGAATGTCGACCTGATTTTGAATAAAATCCAGTCATTTCCTCAGGTAGGCAAAGAGATGATCGCGGATGATATGAATATGTGCCTGGGCAGTTCTGCGGCTATTATGGCTGCCAACAGTGCTGCAATGGGCGTGGATACTGCTTTCTGTGGCGTGGTTGGGGAAGATTATTTTGGTGATTTTATCCTCCGTGAACTGGAACGCAAATCCGTCAGTTGCCGGCATGTAACCCGACTTCGAGAGCATAAAACTGGCTGCACGATGATTTTAAATTTCGGGCAAGATCGAGCGAACGTGACTTTTCAGGGTGCAATGAATGCACTGACGATCAACAATATACCTTTTGGTAAACCCTCCCCTTATCAGCATTTGCATGTGTCGAGTTTGTTTCTTCAAAAAGGGATCCAGCATGACATTGAGCATATTTTCAGAAGCGCCAAAGCTGCTGGAATGACCACCTCGCTGGACCTGCAATGGGATCCCACCGAACAATGGGCGTTCGACTATGCGCGCTGCCTGCCTTATGTGGATGTTTTCATGCCCAACGAGTCTGAACTGCTGGCGCTTACCAAAACGGATTCCATTGAGAGCGGCATTGAACGAATCCGTCCGTACCTGCATACGCTTGCATTAAAAATGGGCAGAAACGGCAGTATGGGCATTTCTGGCGACCAGCAGTTGACGGTACCAGCTTTCGAAGTCGAACATTTCGTGGATGCGATCGGCGCGGGAGATTCCTTTAATGCAGGATTTATTCAAAAATATATTTCAGGTGCACCGCTGGAAGACTGCCTTCGAGAGGGTAACCTGATGGGCGCGCTCAATACCACGGCAGCGGGCGGCACAGGCGCATTCTGCAACCTGAACAAAATCAGCGAAAACATAAAAGACTTCTGGGGAATCGAATTAAGCCTGTCATGATATTAAAGGAAAAACTACGCGAATTAACACAGCTGAAAAAAGGCTTACTGGCTACCAATTACTACGATCTGGAAACGCTTCACGGTGTGCTGCAAGCTGCGGCCGAGACCCAACAGCCTGTGATCCTGCAACTTACCCAGAGTTCCATTGATTATATGGGCCTGAAAACGGCGGTGAACCTGGGGCGTAACGGACTGGAAGAATTCGGCGTGGAAGGCTGGATCCATTTGGATCATGGCGGTTCGGTGGAATTGGTACAACGCTGTTTGGACGCAGGTTTTGATTCGGTGATGATCGACGGGAGTGAGCTGGCTTTTGAAGAGAATGTAAGACTGACCCGCGAAGTAGTGGAACGAGCCAAAAGTTACGGTGCGCACGTGGAAGCCGAGTTGGGTTACGTGGCAAAACTAGGTCAGTCACATCATATGACAGGCTTCACACAACCCGACGAAGCCGCAGCTTTTGTAGAAGAAACAGGCGTAGATGCACTTGCAGTAGCGATCGGCACAGCGCACGGATTTTATAAAGAAGAACCCAAACTGGATATTGATCTCCTCCGCAAAATTGCAGATAAAACCGCGGCCACGCTCGTTCTGCACGGAAGCTCGGGTGTACCGCATTCACAGGTGCAGCAGGCTATTTCAAATGGCATTTGCAAAGTGAATCTGGCGACTGAAATCAAGAACATATTCATGGCGTCGCTGAAATTTGAACTGGCTTATAATGAAGATATTGACCTTCGGAAAGTGTTCCCAAAGGCGACTTGCAAAATCACGGAATTAGTGAAGACTAAATTGGAAATGGTGGGGAATGTAGGCGGGTAAAATTATCTTTCCTGTTAGTAAAACAAATAGGGTGTCTCAATATTTGAGACACCCTATTTGTTTAATTCCCTAGTTCAACCTCACATCAATACCCCTCATTCTGCACAATCGCAGGCGAGCTCGTAATCACCGCCAGAGCAGGAATCGGGTACAAAAGCTGATAAGCTTTAATCGGCGTTGATATTCCAACCGTACTTTTTCCAGGACCCGAAACTTTTGCATTCATCACTTCCATGGCACGACCAGTTCGCAGCAGATCAAACCAGCGATGTCCTTCAAATGGCGATTCCAGACGTTCTTCGTTGTAAACTGCTGCTTTGAAAGTTTCGTAAGTCAGTCCGCTCAAGTCAGTAAGTTTCGCGCGTTTCCGAACCTGGTTGATCGCTGCATAAGCGTCGGCGTCAGGACCTTTTTTTGCTTCATTTAATGCTTCTGAATACTGTAACAGGATATCTGCATAACGGATCACGTACCAGTCTGCTCCTGAATCTGCATATCCACCGCCGGTTTCACGCTCCACATAACCTCGAATGTATTTGGCAGCGACGAATGTTGCGCCATTCTGGTATCCGTCAGCAATGTTGTTCCGCCGTACATCGCCTGTCGTGTAAGCGGCAGCAATGTCGTCAGTCGGTTGATTAAATCCATAAGCGCCACCGGAGGGTATCGTAATTCCCTCAGAACCAGTAGGAGCGAAGTGATTTGGAAGGTTTGAGCCCAGCCCATTTGCTGCCCCTTTGTATTGTGCCTGCCAGATCGCCTCCGGATTTCCCTGCTGTCCGGCTTTGTACAAATCTGCATAAACAGGGAGCAGGCTATAAGTGCCCGACGTCACTACTTTCTTGAATTCGGCAGCCGCTTCTGTGTATTTTTTCTGGGTAAGATAAACCTGTCCGAGCAAGCTTTGTGCCGCGCCTTTTGTAGCCCTGCCCACGCTTGCTTCATCATAAGAAACGGGCACTAATCCCTCTGCCTTCGCAAGATCCGCTTCGATCTGCGCATACACTTCCGGAACAGTAGCGCGGCCCACTTCATAACTGGCGTCGATGTCCGTTACCGGCTCAGTTACCAGCGGAACACCGCCGAATAAACGCACCAGATTGAAATAGCCCAATGCCCTCAGGGTCAGCGCTTCGCCGGTATATTGTTTTTTTAGATTATCCGACACAGCCGATCCTTCAATCTTGGCAAGGATACTATTACATCTTGCGATCATGTTGTAGCTGGTCTGCCAGAATGCGGTAAGGTGCTCATTGTCTGTCGTTTCGCGGAATTCGTCAAGGTTCCTTTTCGCATCGTTTCCGTCTCCACCGGCGACTAGCTCGCTGGTATTATCTGAACGGAGGTCTACCAGTAAGGAGTAATATCCATTGCCAGAATACACTTGTGAAAAGGCGGAATAGGCTCCTACAAGCGCCTGGTTGAAGTCAGATTCGGTCTTGAAGAAGTCCGTTTCGCCGATCTGGGAAATGGGTTTTGATTCGAGAAAATCTTCACAGGAAGTCCCCGAAAATGCCAGGATAACCAGTGCTACTGCTATTTTTATATTCTTTGAGATCATAAGAATCAATGTTAAAAGATTGATTTGTTTTCAGTTGGATCAGAAACCAAGGTTAAGGCCAAATACGATAGTTCTTGCCACCGGGTAAGTACCATAATCGATGCCGGGCGTGAGCGCGGATGAGATCCAGGGATCACCTTCGGTTGTATTCACTTCCGGATTGTAGCCCGAGTATTTCGTGAAAGTGTGCAGGTTCTGAATGTTCATATAAACCCGCGCATTTTTCAAAATAGTATTACCATTCAGTATTTTGCCCAATCTGTAACCAATGGTAATGTTTTTAATACGCAGGAAAGAGGCATCGTCCACCAGGTATGACGAGATCGTACGGTTGTTGGCCGAGCTGCCCGCACCGAATGTTCTGCCGTCACCCGGCTCTTCCGGCGAGCGCCAGTAGTTCACCGAAATCGTTCCGTTGTTGCGGTAAGCACTGCGTTTTGTCAGGTTCATTACTTCCACATCCTGAACACCTTGCAACGAAAAGCCGAAATCCAGGTTTCCGTAATTAAAGCTGTTCGTAAGACCGTAAGTAAACTTCGGAAGGTTATTTCCGATAATGGTTTTGTCAGAATCATTGATCACGCCATCATTATTCAGGTCCCTGAATTTGGCATCACCTGCGAAAGTATTTGGCAAATGCGCAGAAGCGTTTACTTCGTCGATTGTATTATAAACCCCGTCGAAAATGTAGCCGTAATAGCTTCCCAGCGGGCTGCCGATCTGCGTAATATGTGTCAGAGAGTTCTCCTGAGCGCGGTTGGCGACAATAATCGGTGTGCCGCCCAGGCCGAGCGATTCCACTTTGTTTGTGTTAAAAGAGATGTTCGCGTTGGTGTTCCAGGTGAATTTATCCGTCTTGAAATTTCTCGTTTCCAATGCAAGTTCAATCCCTTTATTACGCAGACTTCCCAGATTTCGCAATGCAGTTTCGTAACCCGTTGAAAGTGGCACGGGAACATTGAGGAGTAAATCAGAAGTAAGCTTATTATAGTAGTCGAAAGTCAGGAAAATGCGGTTCTGAAAAAGACCAAGATCAAGTCCCAGGTCAAATTCTTTGGCTTTCTCCCATCCCAGATCAGCATTGCCCAAAGAACCTTGCGCCAAGCCGCTGGCAATGGAACCGTCGCCTGAACCTAGAATATAATTGCTACCGTAGATCAGTCCGACCGAAGCGTAGTCGGGAATCTGGTTGTTACCAATCAAACCATAACTCGCACGCAATTTCAACTCACTCACAGCAGCTACATCAGCCATAAATTGTTCCTGCCCGATCCGCCAGCCGACCGATGCCGAAGGGAAATTCCCCCATTTATTGTCAGAACCAAAACGGGACGAACCGTCACGACGGAATGTGGCTGTCAGGAAGTATTTTTCGTCTAAATTATACGTAGCGCGGCTCAACAATGAAAGCAAGGTCCATTGCGAACGGATCGAGCTTCCGCCCGTTACGATACCTGCATTCAATGTAGGTACGAGGTCGTTCGGGAATGAGTTTGCATTGACTGCAGTCGAGTTAAACGAAGATTTCTGTTCTGTTAAACCCACGAGCACATTCAAGTTGTGACGCTCTGCAAAACTATTGTCGTAAGTCAGCGTATTTTCATTGATCCAGCTAATGTTGGTAGCCGCGTATGAGCGACCATTTGAAGGATTTACACTGATAAAGGAAGGCGAGAACTTGTTGTTACTGAATGTATTAACGTCCGCATTGATACTTGTTTTGAATTGAAGGTTTTTCAAAATATCAATAGTCGTAAACAAGCTACCCACGGTGCTGAACTGGTTCATGGTATTCTTAATTCCCTCCCCAAAAGCCAGTGCGTTGTTATAAATGATGTTCTGCGTGGTACCGTCGTCGTAATGCAGCGTGTAGGAAGTTGCATAGGAACCGTCTGCATTCCGGGCGGGATATAAGCCGGGAACCGACATTACCGTAGTGGCTACCGCGCCGTAATCCTGGATCCCGCCGGTGGTCGCGATCCGGTTATTGGTATAAGATGGCGCAACGCGGAAACCGACTTTCACTTTGTCAGAAACCTTTGCATCCACATTCAAACGAAATGCATATTTCTTGAAACCGGAGTTGATCACGATACCTTCCTGGTTCTGGTAGTTGCCCGACAGGTAATACCGCGCGTTTTCCGTTCCGCCGGAGGCCGACAGCTGGTAATTTTGCATTGGCGCGCGGCGATAGAGCAGGTCTTGCCAGTCTGTGAATGGGAGGGAAGCTGCATTTTTGAATTCGTCGGCAATCTTGTATTGAGGTCCGCTTCTTACAGAGTTAGGGTCCGTTGCTTTTCCGCCCGCGCGCACCCAGTCGGTATTTCGCTGATCTGTAAGTCGTTGGGTATATTGCTGATTGGTCATAATCCCCACTTTTTTCGCAATTTTCTGGAAACCGTAGCTCGCATTCAGGCTGATCTGCGACTTGCCGGCTGCTCCCGTTTTGGTAGTGATCAATACCACACCGTTGGATCCCCGCGAGCCGTAGATAGAGGTAGCAGATGCATCTTTCAATACGTCAATGGACTGAATATCACCAGGGTTAATGCTCGCCAGCGGGTTTACGGGAGACTGATCTCCAATATCTCCGCCCTGGGCAGATGCATTACTTATTGAGTTGTCAAGCGGCACACCGTCAACAACGTACAAAGGCTGGTTACCCGCTGTAATAGAGCCGGTTCCTCTGATTTTAATGGACATTCCGCCACCCGGCGCTGCTGAGGTTTGCTGTACCTGCACACCTGCCATTTGTCCGGCCAATGCTTCACTGAATGAAACCACCGCCCGGTCCTGTAATTGCCGCGAACTCACAGAGGCAATCGAGCCGGTCAGCTCACGTTTCGACTGGCTTCCGTAACCGACCACCACAACCTCATTCAACGATTTGTCCCCCGTTTCGAGTTGTGGAGAGATAGTTGAACGGTTTCCGACAGCTTCTTCAATATCACTGTACCCTATATACGTAAACAGCAATGTGCTATTTGCGGGTACCTGGATTTTGTAGGCTCCGTTTGCATCGGAAACAACACCGTCGGTGCCGCCTTTAACCCGGATCGATACGCCGACCAGCGGCTGACTGGTTGCTTTTTCTGTAACCACGCCATTCACAGTCACCAGATTCGCCCGGTTTGGCGTCTGTGCCTGGACCGATGCACATAATAAGAATAGGAACAGCACTTTGAAGACTATTCCCAGAGGCACTCCGCGTTCGTTACGTAAACGAATATGACGCTCGGTAAAATTTTGTTTTCCCATGAGTAATGGAAGTAAGGGGCTAGAAATGATTTAATCGAAAGGTATCGAAACAAATATATGTTATTTGTCAAAAAGAAAAACTTTTTCGTAAGAAAAAATTAGTAATTGAATTTAAAAAGAAAGGTATTGACGGTTTTGGTGAAATTTTCTGGATGTTTTACTGATACATTACCAGTACCAGCTGTTTTCCGCCAAAACCTGGAACAAGTAGCAAGAAGAGAGTGCGATGAGCACCAGGTAAACTTTTAGGCCGATGCTGTTGAGCGATTTCCATTTCAGGGCCAGAAAAATTACGATAAGCAGCGTACCAAATGCGAAAAGGTATTTTCCAACTGTCCAGATGATGAAAAGGGTGGCGGTTGGGGCGGCTTGCTTCATGTGTTCAAATAGCTGGCTGATCGATAGCAGGATCAATGTCAGTCCAAGGGTTATCAGAACAGGTGAGAATTTTTGTAAAAGCTGGTGACGCGGGATTTTCTTCATTAAAACAAGAACCAGATTCCTCAGCAGGAAAAAGACGGTCGTAACTAGTATCAGTACACTGACCGCAAAACAAAGGATGGAAGCCCAGGCGGCAAATGCGGTGGTTTTCTTAAAATAAAGCGTTCCGTCTACGATTACCGGATTTGATTTACTATCCTTCAACAATAGGATTCCAGGACTGTTAGCATATTGGTTTTTGTACCTCAATCCCGTTTCGTCCACCGCCTGCCACTTCATCGAGCCGCGGCCCAGGATCCGAACTTTTAATTCCTTTCCTGAGGCTTCTACCTTTATAGTATTGGTAAGTGTTTCAAAAAAGCCCGTATAGAGCTGACCCGGATTGCATAACCTGTAATAACCCAGAAAGGGATTTGCCGCCTTGTGATTTACAGGATATGTAACATGGGAAGCAGGTTTTGGGGCTTTTTGCAAAATGAACTGACTGATCAAATAGTCGGCGTACCGGAAAAATGATTCGTTATGTGTATTGATGGCGAATGCGTAGCCCAACCCTGCATCTCGGTTATATAAAAAGCTTGACAAAAACCCTCCAATGGCGCCGCGATGGCCCCGGAAAATATGTCCACCCAGCTCATAGGATTCGTTCCCGTATCCATAAGTACTATGTAAGCCCGCCGAAGCAGAAAGATATGTATGAGGTGTTTCCGTATCATTTAATGCGGCTTCCGAAAGAAACTGGCCGGAAGGGATTTTCCAGTCGCTTAAATAGGCTTTCAATGCATGGGCGAAATCAGCTGCGCTGATATTCAGGGAGCTGTATCCCGCATTGAACGCAGGTTGGTGGGGCACTTGCTGAAAATGATCGTCATTCCAGACGTAACCTTTGCTGTATTTGTCGGAGCCGTCACCGGTTAGCGCCACATTAGCGTGGGGCATTTGCAATGGCTTGAATACCTTTTCCCGCAGATATTCGCTTGCCGGTACACCCGATACCTTTCCAATAATGTAGTCTAAAATCGCATAATTGACGCTGGAATAAGCATGGCGCTGGCCAGGTTCCCATCTGGATACCATAAAATCCTGAAAAATTTCGACCGCCTCTTTGGCTGTGTACGGCTTGCCGGTGAAGTTGTATTCTTCAAAAGGAGATTTGTCGCTGAAACCGGTTGTATGCTCCATTAATCCGGCGATGGTAACGGGCCGGGTGGTTTCCCATTTATTCTTGAATGCGATTTCCGGTGCTATATCCCTCAATTTCGTTTCGGGCCGCAATTTTCCTTCTTTGAACAAATTCATGATACCAATCGCTACAAACATTTTGGTAATCGACGCGCCGCGAAACAGGTGCTGGTCGGTTACCGGCGTTTTCTTTTGGATGTCGGCATAGCCCAGTCCACCGGAGAAAACGATCGAATCATCCTGCACGATCGCGAGCATCATTCCAGCAATGTGCTGCCGCTGCATCTCGGCTGCCAGTTTTGTTTTCAGTTCATCCAAAGTCCCGGGAGCGGGTTCCTGGGCATGAACCCCGGCAAACGTATTGATGAATAATACTGCCAAAGCAGAAAGAAACAGAGTAATGCGACGGGCCATTTGATTTCGGTTATGAGTTGGTTGGTAATAGCCGAAATAGGAGAAAAATGGCAATCGGTACGTTCGGATGTATCCAAACGAACAGGATTCGGGCTTTTAAGGCTCATTTTTTGCCTGACGCAGCAAATTCGCTGGGCGACTGGCCGGTCAATTTTTTGAATGCGGTATTAAAGGTTGTTTTGGAATTAAACCCCGACTCGTAAGCGATTCCCAGCATATTCAACTTTCCAGATTCCCCTGAGAGCAACAGCCGCTTGGCTTCTTCAATGCGGTATCCATTTACGAACGCAAAGAAGTTCTGTCCGTAAACCTTGTTGATCAGATAGGATAGTTCATGAATAGAAATATGCATTTTCTGAGAGAGACCGGGGAGGCTGAGCTCATTGTCAAGAAATACTTTTTCAGAACGCATCAGTTTCTCCAACTTTTCTTTAAGCACGGCTATCTGGCTTTCACTCAGTCGTTCCTGCTTTTCGGTTTGAGTGTTGGTTTTGGAAGAAATCACTTCGTCCAATTCCTGTAATGCCGGTTTTGCAAATGGATAAACCTCCCTTTGCTTCAATGCGAAAAATGCCAGAAAATAGACGCTCACCAGATACAGCAGCGGCGTAAAATCATAGAGTAGGGTAAAATTGAAAATGGCAAGATTCAGCCAGATCAGCACGACAGCCGCGAGTACCCAGAGAAAATGCTTCAACCACGACAAGTCAATTTCGTCTGTTGAGCTGGTCACCTGTTCGATATTTTGCTGGTGCCCCGATAGTCTGCGATAGGAGAAAAACCAATATATGACTGTCTGCACCGGCAACGCATTTTTCAAAAACATCAATACAACATGAGCTGTCGCTGCATTTGGAAACTGAAAATTTTGGCCGGTCAGCATGTGAGGCAGCCGGAAGAGAACGACTATCACAAAGAGCGCAAAGTGCCAGAGCGTGCGGGCTGAGCTTTTTTTGGCTGCTGATGTAAAGGAGACAACGCTCAGGTACAGCATCGGAGCTGACAAGAACCTGCTGGCTTCGATCAGATCGACCAATATAGCATGCCTGCTGTGCAGATTGAGATTATGCAGGAACACTTCGAACAATGCACAACCGAATGTAAATACAAATGCACCCAGCCAGCGATTCGCCTTCGTATTGCTGTTTTTGGGATTGGTAAGAAGTAAGAATGCCAGCAGAAACGCTCCGCCGGTCGTCAAGCCAATTAACAGGGGATCGGACATGTGTTCAATTAATAGGCTGATCGATCATTTTATCAGCTGCTGTTCAACTTCCTGCGGAAGCAGTGCGCTGCAATTTATAGAAACTTCATCGGCCCTTTTTACCCGCCAGTCAAAAATCATCTGCAACATAATTGCTTCACGGGCTGCATTTTATTTATGATTGAAAATATCCTGGCCGCCGTGCTGGCTGCTAGAATCCAGCTCAGGCTAAACTCCGGGAAACCGTGCAGGAAAACGATGATCTCGCCTCCCGCAGGCCCCAGGTGTCCCACATGCAGCATTAAGCCGTTGACATAATGGGATTCGTAGCTCAATTTTGCTGCTGTTGGACTTTGCACATTCTAATATCGAAATACTGCTGCCACAGCGGTTTCAGCCGGCATTCTCTCCTGATCCAACAGGTAAACCTCACCGCCCATCTGAATGGTCTTGATCAATGCTTCGTCCAGCAGATCTTCGGAATCCGCACTTTCTGTATCGCCTATTACCAGCTCGTTGGCAGCTTCATCAAATGTGCCCCCTAGCATGAATGGAAAGGCTTTGATAGATCTGCTTAATTCTTTTTTAAAAAAGCAATAAGCCATTTGAAGACTTAAAGCTTATTTCCGCCTGTTTTCGTGTAGTTATATCCAATGTAGTAACGACCGTCCGATCAACCTGCGCTTTGTTCAGATAATTAATTTGGCCATCGGGCCCCGCGTATTATGTACCTGATGAAGCTGTTAGATAAGCCCAAAGTATTTAAGATGATGCAAGTTTTGGCTGGGCTTGAAATATCCATCTTTAAAAAGCGACCGGACATCGGGCAGGTCAGGTCGCTAATATGTCGGCTCCGGAGAGAAGCTTTCTTAACTGTTCAAAATCGACCGGCTTATGCAAAAATGCCAGTGCCCCTGCGTCCAGGCACTGATTGATGAGATCCTGGTCTATATAACTGCTCAGGATTACGACCGGGATTTCTTTAAGTTTCTCATTCTGATCGGGCCTCTTTATCGTTTTGAGAACCTGATAACCGGTCATTCCCGGCATTTGCAAATCCAGGACGATGATCCGTGGAAGCGCCGTGCCGGTCTCCGCAGCGATTGCCAACGAATCAAGCAATGCCTGGCCGCCGTCAAAAAGCGTAATCTGGTAATCGGGATTGATCCTTTTAATGAAATATCCGAGCAATAGACGTTGATCAGCACTATCATCTACAATATAGATAGGCTTCATGTTGTCGAACGATTTCATTGCTCCTGCTGATCAAAATCGTCATTCCGGTTCCTAATCACGCCTCTCTGGCCCTTTCCCCCTTTGATCCTGTCGCGCTCTTCCCGCTCGGCATCGGCATCTGGCGCAGACTTGTCGATGCCATATTCATTCTCAGGCTCCTGCTGAAAGTTGTCATTCGCATTTCTGCCGGAAGCGAGCGCCTTTCTTACTGCATCATCTTTAATGGGCGTATTCTTTTGATCGTTGCTCTCCATAAAAGTTCTGTTTTTTGATGATGGGCTTTTTATAAGATAGCAAAAGGCATGCCGTTCAGCAGATTCGAAAGTTAACCTGGCGCTGATCGTGTTGCCCGTGTAAGTCATCAACAGTGGAATTTTCAGGAGTGAAGTGATTTCTTTGACCAGAATCAACCCAATACCCAGGTTCTCGATCATAACCGGCGAAAGAATGGTCTGAGCGGCGTGAATATCCGAATTGATCCATTCCAAAACCTCGAAGGGAATATGCGCATTTGTATTTTCGCAGATGAGGTGGGGCTGCCCCTCCTGAAGGAAGGCCCTGATCCTGATTTCCCCGGCGGATGTGTGCTTGTTTGCATTGTCGATCAAATTGTGCAACACGATCCCCAGCAGTGCCGGATTGCTTGATACATGCAGCGACCGGTCCGATTCAACAAGCAGGCTGTTTCCATTGGTTTTAATAATTGCTTCAAACAGCTCGGTTTTGCTATTGATCAGCTCCGAAAGGTTAATAGCCTCAATTTTCGCAAGCTTCTGCTGAACAGGCAGCTTGGCGAATTCCAGGAGGTTCCTTATGAACACGAACATCGTTTCCATCGATTTGTGCAGCTCGGCGTTGTACCTGCCTGCTTGTGCATATTGCTGGCTGCTCAGCATTTCTCTGACCATACTGCATATGATCACCATGTGATTGAAAGGCCCGATAATATCATGGGAAATGGATGCCATCAGCCGAGATTGAATGTATAACTGATGCTCCTGGTCGCGCTGGGAAGTTTCAAGGGACGCCAGGGCTTCGTGCAATGCTTTCGTCCGATCCACTACCGCCTGTTCGAGCAACCGGTTCTCTACTTTCACCCGTTCCACCGCAAGCCGCTCATTTTCAAGTCGCTGATACCGCGCTTGCTGGTCTCTTTTGAGGAAATAGGCAGTCGGGATTAGAATGACACTCATGAGGATACCCCTGCTGGATAACATCAGGATTTTAATAACCAGCGAGTTCTGCTCCGTCCGGAAGGGAAAGTCTTTGAAAAGCGGGTTGAAGGTAAAGTAGAACAGATTCGAAAGGACACAGCAGCAAAGCACTGAAATCAAAAGCGCCTGCCAGGCGCCCATTTTACGCTGAACAAAGTTGATGCAATACCAGCAGGTAAGCGACATCAGAAAAATAACTGTTTCGGATCCTATTAAATTGACCGGGTCATTCAACTGGCCTTCGGAAATGCGGGCGGGTAAAATAAATAATGGAATAGCAGCCGCAACTACGATGCCTGCTTTATGAATATTGTGGTTCATTATTGTTGTTTTGGAATGCAAGATCCGTCCGAACAGAGAAGATTTTGCGTTTCATAAATTTAAAGTATACGAAAACACCTCTCATTAATAACAAGAGGTGTTAATTCTTACTCAACGTTAAACTGCTTGAAGAAGCAGTTGATTGGCATAGCCAATGTTTTGCGGGAGCGTTACAGCTACCTGTTATTTTCCACGTACAAACCGGAAACTTCCGATTGAACCGTCCTGATAAGTGATTTTCAAGATATAAATGCCTGAGGGCAGTTTTTTGACGTCGACATAGTTATCATGCAGTTTTGACGCTGATACTTTTGTGCCAGAGGTATTGTAAATGCGCACATGAGCAACCGCCTTCGTGCCAGCCTGATCCAGGTAAATGCGGTCGGTGGCTGGGTTGGGGTAAATGTGTGCGCTGAGTGCGCCTTCCCACGTTAGACTTCTGACACGACTGAAAGCGATTGTGCCATCGTGATCGACCATTTTTAACCGGTACAGGTTTTCGCCTGCTTCCGGCGACAGATCACTGAAAGTGTAATGCTTTGTCGCATTGCTTTCGCCGATAGAGCCAACCGTCCCGATCTTTGTCCAAACCTTTGCATTCGTGCTGCGCTCGATCTCAAAACGATCGAAATTTACTTCTTCGGTGGTTGACCAGCTTAGCTGCGCGGTCCTGTTTTCCCTACGCGCATCAAAAGATACAAGGGTGACAGGCAGCGGACAATCTACCTCAATGGTGATGGTTCCAATGGATTCAAGACCATTTCCATCAGCAAGTACATAATCTACAGACGTGGTGCCACGGAAACCGTTTGAAGCTGTAAATGTAACAGAACCGGTTTCGGGGTTGACCGAATATTGTCCTTCCCCGTCGATAGCCAGTGTTGTGACACGCTCAAGAGTACCAGGTGTAAGTAACTGTACGCTCGATATAGTGATCGGTGCGCTTCCCGGCAGATCGTTTGAAAGCACATCCACGACGGTTGCGCTGCAGGTACCGGTTGCGGCGTCATCCACGGCAACCGGTGGATCTGTAACTGTCGCATTTGCGCAACGGGCACCGTCACCGGGCGTCACATTCGCAGTTGAAAATAGGGTGGCTGTCAGATTTGATAGTGGCGCGCTGATCCTGAAAATCGCCCCGCTACCATTGTTCCCTACGTAAAGATCTCCGTCCGAATCGAAAAATGCAGTACCAAAAGCGCCAGTATAAGCAGAGGTTTCGATACCTGCGCCTGTCACTGCGCCAATCGTTGTCCGGCTGCCGGTTACCGGATCAAACTGGTAAAGGACCTTGTTTGTACCGAATGCATACAGCAGCCCGTCGGCAGGGTTGAAAGACCAATCGTTGAGCTCTGTGGGAGTTGTCGGTACGGTTACTGCGGTCAGATAGCCAGCCGAGCCGGGGTTCAGATCCACCATTGTGATCTCTGTGCTATTGGCGGCGTAGAGATACAGTATGCCCTCAGGACTGACATCGCCCGTAGCATAACCAGGAAGCGGAGTAGGGAACCCGGATACCGGAAAAGTCTTCACCGACCAGTCACTGCCGATCCTTACCAGCTGCTGGGTATTGTAGCGGAACCCCCAGATATAGTTGTCCTTAACATTGTAACCAATTGCATTGATGAATGCATTCGCGCCGTCGATCAGGTCCGCCTTGCCCAGTACCGCGTTACCGGTAGAGAGGTCAAGGGTATAGCCGTCCGAAACGTTGGATCCATTGACATTGCGGTTTCCGATCACATAACTCAGTTCGGAGCATGGAAATGCAGGCTGTGCGGGGCAGTTGCCCGTAACGATAATACTTCCCTCACCTTCCAGCCCGTCGCTGTCGGCTATCACATAACTTACTGAAAGGGTATTTATAAAACCTTCCACGGGTGTGAATGTAACTGCTCCTGTGACAACATTTACCTCGTAGCTACCCTGGCCCGGAATAGCGAGCGAAGTAACCCGATTGGAAGTACCCGGCTCAATCAGCCGCACACTTGAAGGGACGATTGCCGCGTCTCCGGCCACATCGTTCGCCAGTACATCTATCAAAGCACTTTCACAAGCCACATTGAGCTCATCATTCACAGCCACAGGCGGTACAGGTACCGATGCATTCGCGCAACGGGCTCCATCGCCGGGCGTTACATTGGCCGTCGAGAAAAGGCTGGCTGTCAAGGTATTCAGCGGGGCGGAAATTTTGAAAATAGCACCGCTGCTATTGTTACCGACGAACATATTACCGTCCGTGTCAAAAAAAGCAGTGCCGAACGCACCTGTGAAAGCAGAGGTCTCGATGCCGCCACCTGTGACTGCGCCTAATGTAGTGCGTGTACCGGAAACAGGGTCAAACTGGTAAAGGACCTTATCTGTCCCAAAACCATAAAGTAGCCCATCGGCCGGATTGAAGGCCCAGTCGTTGAGCTGGGTGCCGCTGGTAGGAACGGTTTGAGCAACAAGGTAGTTGGCCGAGCCTGGGTTCAGGTCTACGATTGTAAAGCTTGCCGCACTGGTGGTGTATAGATACATTAAACCGTCCGGGCTCACATCGCCGGTCGTGAAACCGGTAGAAGCGAACCCGGTGACGTCGAAAAATTCAACAGACCAGTCGCTGCCGATGCGGACGACCTGGTTGGTACCTGTTCTATATCCCCAGATATAATTATCGACGGAGTTGTAACCGATCGCGTTGACGAACGCGCTGCCGGAACTGATCAGAGGTGATTTCGCCAGGGCCGACTCGCCGGTGGATAGGTCCAGGGTGTACCCGTCCGACACATTACTTCCACCAACACTGCGGTTACCAATGACAAAGCTCGCCTGCGAGCAGTCAAAAGCTGGTTGCTGGGCAAATGCATGGTACACCGGTAATGTCATGACCGACGCCAGGACCGCAACCCTGATTTTGTTTTTAGCGGTGTGAATTGATTTTCGAAAATGTTTATTCATACGTTTTGGTTAACGATTAGTTACATACAAGCGAGGGCAAAAGTAGACCGGGATCGAACGCGGGGAAATCATAATATTTCGATCTATTACGGATTATATCAGGAACTATTCCGACAGCCTCAGCCTGGGTTATCATCCTGTTACCGGTCTTTATCACTGTACCAATCGCCTGCGGCTCCCGCTTTCTGCAAATACATCGATAATATGCTGGCGTGTTTTTTCGCACATAAAGGAGCTTCCTGATAGCACAGCCGCCATGCATTCAGCCAATTGTTCGATGTTGGTCCGCTTGGAAATTAAACCACTTGCGGTGTGCAGGGGTAATTGTCTCAGGTGCGCCACATCGAAGTATTCGTACATTATTACCACCGGGATCTGTGAACCAGCTTCATTTAACTGCGCTATCAGATCCACCATTTCATGTTGTGTTTTCCGGTTGAGACCCAGTATGATCAGGTCAAGCCCGGACGAAAGATGCAGTGCGCTGGCAGCCTTTGTAGTATAGGCGGTCTGGCACTCAATATCTTTTAACAGTTCCTGAAGGTATGCCTTTATACCTATGCATGATAGCGGTTGCAGATCGATAACAGCGATGCGGAGCATTCTGATTTATTGTTTAACGGGATAGGGAAGATGAACTGGCGAGAAGATAGTTGTCGCAAATTCCTGCAAACTTCGTTAAACAACCTATCAGAAGATATAGTAAAATTATGATAAGCGTGCAAGGCGGTTCTACCTTGCGCAAGTGCAAGGTGTTTTCAATATCTTTACAACGTTTAGTGAAATAGTTTTATAGAATTGAAGGCTTTGATATGCCCAACATATTGATTGTAGATGACCATCCCATGATCTGTTTTGGCATGGGGGCCATGGCTGAAAGTATTGCAGATGATGTTACTTTATTTTTTGCCAATTCCTTCCAAAAAGCGATTGACCAGCACTGCCGGCAGCAAATGGATTTGATAATTCTCGACCTGGGGCTGCCCGGGGGGCTTGGTGTTGAAATGATCAGGCGTTTCAAGGCGGTGCAGCCGGACATTAATATCCTGATCTGTACCTCACGTGATGAATTGTTCAACGCGCCTATCTATATTCAGAGCGGGGCAAAAGGATTTCTCCACAAATACAGCACCGAAGCTGAGACCAAAAACGCTATTAAGACCGTCCTGGAAGGTAAAAAGTATGTCAGTCAGGCTGTACATAAACTGATGGTCAGCAATTTGGTAAACAATGAACCGCTTCCGGTGGACCCGATCCGCGCATTGTCGCCGCGGGAAAGACAGGTCCTGGCGTTGTTGCTGAAAGGCAAGTGGCTCAAAGAAATCGCGCAGGAACTGAATGTCGCCGTGCCGACTGTTGGTACGCAGAAAGCCAAAATATTCCAGAAGCTCAATGTTACCAATATGGTGGAGCTTTCCCGGAAAATGGATGCCTATTACGAGAATGACAAATTGGATCTGGTTTGAAGTAGTTTTTGCAGGGTTATTCAATTCCAAGATCAGCATTCCTGATACTTCAAGCGGGAGCAACGGCAGGGATTTTTAGAAAAAAGGTTGTTCCGCCGGGGCCGGTTTCGAATAACAGATCTCCTCCCAGCGCCGCTGCATATTGTTTGGAAAGAGGCAGCCCGATCGCCCCGGAGCGCGAGACATTTCTGGCGGACTGGTTCCAGCTTTGCAGTATTTCCTGCTGCACTTTTTCAGGAATCCCCGGGCCATTGTCAGCCACCTGAAAAACGTGATATCCCTCCTGATATTGGTATGAAAAGCGTATAAAGGCGTCGCTCCCCGCATATTTCACCGCATTATTGATAAGGTTTCTGATAACGGTGGTGTACAGGTGCTGATTGGCATTGATATGCAGCTTTTCGGGAATTGAAACCTCGATCCGCTGGCCGTTTGACCGGGCGATATCGCTGTATACATCCAATGTTTCGCTCATCGCCTCCCAAATAGAAAAAGAGGTGACCATATCAAAGGAATAAAGTCCGTTTTCAGTTTTGGTAATTTCTAGCAGGTTTGTCAAAAGGCTTTGCGTGTTCACAACAGATTTACGCATTTCACCGGTAAAAATTTTGATTTCGGAAGGGCTCAGCTCGTGCGTGTCCATGATGTAAAGCGCATGTTGCAAATTGGCCAGGGGCGTGTGATAATCATGAGAAATGATAGAAATTAACCTTGCTTTCTCCTCGTGCAGCTCATCCAGTAAAGAGGCTCGTGCCTCGGCATTTTCCTTTTCAGTTGTGTAGTTTTTGATGATATATCCCAGGCCAGAGAGCATCAGAATGATCGTGACGGCATAAGTAGAAGCAATGTCTATGAAATGCTCGGTCCTGTCCGCATAGTGGGTGAGTACAAATGCAGGACTGTCGTATTCGGAAAGCAGGAGCCCGGCTACGGTACCCAGATTTACAAGCGTCAGCAATACGTATTCTTTCCTCGGCACTATGGCCAGCGACAGGAAAAAGACAATACTGAAAGAAAGCAAAGTTGAGCCGGCAATGCCCGCACTCAGCCGATAACTGATCACAAAAAATCCGTGAATGAGCAGGATATAGACCTTCATGGACAATGCAGTCCGGTTTCTGAACCTGGAAATGTAAAGCAGGAAAATTTGAAGCGGAATCAGCAGTAGCGTGATCACGGCATAAGATACCATTTGCTGGATAGCACTGAAAATCAGTACATAAAACATCACCGCGATCGTAGTTATGCAAACAAAGTGGTAAATGCGGGTTTGTAAAGACAGATCGTCCGGTTGCCCTATCAGGTGCTGCCCGCGATTTCGGATCGAAGCAATCAGGGATTTCAGGGAATTCAAAATAGCAGAAGAATTAGTAAAGAAATCGGCTAAAAGTATGATATAGCGCTTTAACAAGTGACAAGATGAAACACCAGGTTTGCTCATCTTTCAACGAAGTTATATGTTTTTAGAGCAGGATTAGGGAATGCTTTTTTAACTTAGTAGTCATCAGAGTGAAATCTTCCTGCCGCCCATTTATTTTTAAAACATGATGATAAACCGTAAACACCTCCTGCTGATCTTCTTCTTTGCAACGTTTCTGGCAAGCTGTCAGGATAAAGAAAAAGAGCGGGAACTTGCTGCGCGCGAGCAGCAGATCCTGGATCGGGAAAAAGCATTTGCTTTGAAAGAGGCTGATTATCAGTCACTGTTAAAAATGCGCGATAGTCTTCTCACCAAAATTGACACAACTACTATTACTATCCAGCAGTGGCCGGATGAGATCGCCGGCGCGTGGAGTGCCAAGTCAGTTTGCCGCGAGTCCAATTGCAGCGAATATGTGATCGGCGACCAGCGTTCCAATACCTGGGAATTTATCAGTGACTCCACCGGACTTTATACCCGGGTTATCAATAACAACCAGATAGTCAGGGTCTATTCCGCCAGATTTGACAGCACCAGCATTTACCTCCAATTTAAAAGCGATACCTCGGCCACCAAAAACATGGAAATCAGCGTCGATCTGAAGAGAGAAAATCCAACGCTCTTAAAAGGGTCGCAGACTACCGGCATTGATAAAGCCTGTACTGCCCAGTTTTCAATGGAACTCACACGCTTAAACCGATAGCCATGCACCTTTTAAATATTCATATCGGCAGCCTGCCTATTGAAGATCCGGTATTGAAGTTTTTGCTGGAATTGATCATCATTCTCGGCGCCCCGCTTTTGCTTAACAAGATCAAAGTGCCTCATTTACTGGGACTTCTGATTGCCGGCGCGTTGGTCGGGCCCAATGGGCTGAACCTCCTTTCCCGGGACAGCAGTGTAGTGGTGACGGGTACCACCGGCCTGCTTTATATTATGTTCCTGGCCGGGCTTGAAATCGATATGGGCGATTTCAAAAAGAATATGGGCAAGAGTGTGACTTTCACCGCATTCACCTTCATCGTACCATTTGTATTGGGGATGATCGGCGGCTATTACATATTGAATTTCTCGTTGTTGACCTCCGTATTATTTGCCAGTCTTTTCTCTTCCCACACACTGATATCCTATCCGATCGTCAGCAAAATGGGTATTTCAAAGAATTTGTCTGTCAATATCACTGTAGGAGGTACGATGCTCACCGACGTCCTTTCGCTTTTGGTGCTGGCGGTTGTCGTAGGAATGACGCAGGGAGAGGTCAATACTGCATTCTGGCTGCGCCTGGGGCTTTCTGTGCTCGCATTTGGTTTGACGGTCCTGCTCGTATTCCCGATCATCGGCAGGTGGTTTTTCAAGAGAGTCGACGATAAGATTTCCCAGTACATATTCGTACTGGTGATGATTTACCTCGCTGCTGTGCTGGCCGAGTTAGCGGGAATTGAAGCTATTATCGGTGCCTTTTTTGCAGGTCTTGCACTCAATCGTCTGATCCCGCACACTTCTGCATTGATGAACCGCGTGGAATTTGTAGGGAATGCGATCTTCATACCTTTTTTCCTGATCAGCGTGGGTATGCTGATTGATTTCAGTGTTTTTTTCAAAAGTATTGAAACCCTCGTTGTGGCGGCGGTGATGCTGGTAGCTTCGATTGGTGGTAAATATGTGGCGGCTATTTTGACCCAGAAAACCTTTAAATTAAGCAAAGACGAAGGAATGCTGATTTTTGGAATGAGCTCGGCGTCGGCGGCTGCCACGTTGGCGTCTGTAATGGTCGGGTACAACATTATCGTTTCCGAAACCACTGCCGGCGAATCTGTCCGCTTGCTGAGCGAGCACGTTCTGAATGGTAGTATTCTGCTGATCCTGGTTTCCTGTACGGTATCCTCGTTTGTGTCCATGTCGAGCGCGGCCAGGATTGCGGCGGCGGATAAAGAAGCGACTGCGTCGGGGATCAGTCCGGAAAGTGAGAGTATTCTGATGGCGATCAACTACGAAGAGAATGTCGAAAAAGTGGTAAATCTGAGTTTGCTGATCAAAGCGTCACATAATAAGGACAGACTGTTTGCACTTAATGTGATCAATGACGAAAAGAATGAATCGTCTGTAAAAAATGCGGAAAAAACGCTGCACATGGCAGTAACGACTGCCGCCGCTGCCGACGTCCAGATCAGGCCGCTGACCAGATATGACAGCGACGTTGCTACCGGGATCAACAATGTGATTAAGGAACAACGGGTAACAGACCTGGTGCTGGGGTTGCAGACTGAAAAGGGTTTTACGCCGTCGCTGGTTGACAACCTCACCAATGGTTACCTGCAAAACGATAATGTGAATACGCTGATCTACCATGCTGCGCAGCCTATTTCTACCATTAAAAAATACATCGTACTGATTCCCGCGAAGGCGGATAAGGAGCCGGGCTTCTTTCAGGCATTACTCCGTGTGTGGAATATAGGAAAATCATCGGGCGCCGAAATGGCGTTTTATACCAGCGAGCCGATCATTGGAATTATCGAAAGAATAGCTAAAAAATCGGCGATTGAAATGTCCCTGCACGTGATCGACTACTGGGGAGAGGCGGAAGTTGCGGCTACCCGGATTTCGGAAGATGAGGGGCTCGTCATTTTTATGGCCAAACGGGGAATGGCCTCTTACTTCCCGCGCCTGGGCCTCATGCCCGACTTTCTGAATGAGCACGCGCTCAATAATAATTTTCTGATGATCTATCCATTCTCACAACAGAATCCAGACGAAATAGAGAAGCGATCTGTGAGTAACCACGACGATTTCGTTGAGATCGGCCGGATGATCAGCAAGATCTTCCCGGGGTAGTTGGACGACAAAAGTGATAACAATTAAATTTAAAAAGACGAATAGACAATGAACTCTGAAAAAGACAACGATCCATCGCCTTTCAAGCCCAATGATCACCTGGCCAATGAGCGGACTTACCTTGCCTGGGTCAGGACAGGGATTGGAATTATGGCATTCGGGTTTGTAGTTGTCAAGTTCTCGCTGTTTGTGAAACAAATTGGTATTGTGTTAAATACGAAGGTAACCGCGCCTTCTCAGGGATATTCGTCGGTTATCGGGATTATCCTGGTCGCCCTCGGTACGCTCTCGATCCTGTTCGCCTTCATGCAGTACCGCAGGACTGAAGTGCAGCTCAAAACGGGACGTTATCAACCTACAACTTTACTGACAACCCTTCTTACCAGTGTTATTTTTCTGATCAGTATGCTCCTGATCGCTTACCTGCTGCAAAGCGTATAAACGTGCTCAAATGCATTTATATCTTGGGTGGCAATAGCGAATTCTTAACTTTGAATATTCTGACACCACTACTAACGAGAGACCTTTTGTATTACTAACCACACCAACAGTGACTTCAGTACAATCTTTTATGACCCGGATCATCGATCGGAATCCGGGTGAAAATGAGTTTCACCAGGCTGTCCGGGAGGTCGCCGATACTATTATTCCATTTATTGAGGATAAACCGCATTACCGGAAAGCGAAAATTCTGGAACGTATTGCGGAGCCTGAGCGCGTCATCATTTTCAGGGTTCCCTGGATGAACGATCTGGGCGAAGTGGAGATTAACCGGGGTTACCGTGTGCAGATGAATAGTGCAATCGGACCTTACAAAGGCGGTTTGCGTTTCCATCCTTCCGTAAATCTCGGTACACTGAAATTCCTTGCTTTCGAGCAAATCTTCAAGAACAGCCTGACCCAGCTTCCAATGGGAGGCGGAAAGGGAGGCGCTGATTTTGATCCGAAAGGGCGGTCGGACCGGGAGGTTATGTTCTTTTGCCAAAGCTTCATGACCGAACTTTTCCGTCATATCAGCTCAGATAACGATGTTCCTGCGGGCGATATCGGGGTAGGAGCGAGGGAGATCGGCTTTTTGTTTGGTCAATATAAACGACTTAAAAACGAGTTTACCGGCGTCTTAACCGGCAAAGG
Source organism: Dyadobacter sp. CY343 (assembly GCF_021390335.1). GTDB lineage: Bacteria > Bacteroidota > Bacteroidia > Cytophagales > Spirosomataceae > Dyadobacter. The sequence goes on from NZ_JAJUXK010000005.1 coordinate 479,966, forward strand.
TGCAAGCTACGGCGGAAGCCTGATCCGCCCGGAAGCGACGGGCTATGGCGTTGTTTACTTTGTGGAGCAAATGCTGAAACAGCGCCGCGACAGTATCAAAGGAAAAAGGGTAGTCATTTCCGGATCGGGCAACGTGGCACAGTACACCCTCGAAAAGTGCATTGAGCTGGGTGCCAAAGTCGTAACGCTTTCTGATTCATCGGGTTATATCTACGACGAGAATGGGATCGATGCGGAAAAATTTGCCTACATCATGCATTTGAAAAATGAAGAGCGCGGGCGGATCAACTCGTATGCAGAGAAGTTCGGCTGTGAGTTTGTTTCCGGAAAAACGCCTTGGGAAGTTCCATGTGATATTGCCCTGCCGAATGCCACACAGAACGAACTTGACGCAAAAGATGCGCAGCTGTTGATCAAAAACGGCTGTTATTGTGTCGCAGAAGGCGCGAATATGCCCTGCACGCCCGAAGCGATCGAGGTATTTGAGAATAATGATATTCTGTATGCGCCGGGAAAAGCCGCAAATGCAGGCGGCGTGGCCGTTTCAGGATTGGAAATGTCACAAAATTCGCTCCGCTTATCCTGGTCCCGCGAGGAGGTAGACAGGAAATTACACGAGATTATTTTAAATATCCATTCAACCTGCCTGCGTTACGGACGCAAGCCCGACGGCCGCATCAGCTATTTGCAAGGCGCCAATATAGGTGGCTTTGTAAGAGTAGCTGACGCTATGCTGGCGCAGGGATTGGTGTAAATAACAACAACCCCGGCTGCACTTTCGATCGAAGGCGTAACCGGGGTTGTTTATGTTAATTTTGCAGCGTCCTTACTTATCCTGCCCCTCAATTCTACGCATGATGGAATAAATATCGGTCCGCCGGTCTTTCAGGTTCCTTACACTTCCAAACTGATTCAGTTCCCGCAGCATATCAATATCGACGTCTGCGATCAGGATCATTTCTGTATTTGGTGTCGCTTCGGCTTTGATTCCATTGGTAGGAAACGAAAAGTCGCAGGGCGTAAATACCATAGACTGGGCGTATTGAATATCCATGTTATGCACTTTTGGCAAGTTGCCCACGCTGCCTGCAATGGCCACGTAACATTCATTTTCGATCGCCCGCGCCTGGGCACAGTTCCTTACTCGCGAATACCCGTTTTGGGTGTCTGTCAAAAATGGCACAAAAAGGATATTCATTCCTTCGTCGGCCAGAATGCGGCTTAGTTCGGGAAATTCTACGTCGTAGCAAATCAGAATTCCTATTTTCCCGCAGTCGGTATTGAAGGTTTTCAGGCTGTTGCCGCCCTGCATTCCCCACACTTTGGCTTCATCGGGCGTAACGTGCAACTTTTCAAACCGTTCTACCCCGCCGTCCCTTTTGCACAGGTAGCCCACATTGTACAGACTGTTTCCAACCACCTCCGGCATGCTCCCGGTAATGATATTGATATTGTAGGAGATCGCCAGCTCAGAAAAGCGGTTGACGATCTTTTCTGTAAATTCTGCCAGCTTTCGGATCGCGTCCGGCTCTGCAAGATGGTTATAGTCCGACATCAGCGGCGCATTGAAAAACTCGGGGAACAAGGCGAAATCACACCGGTAACCCGATACTGCATCCACGAAATATTCCACCTGCTGCATCAGTTCGTCGAAATCGCTGTACAATCGCATCTGCCATTGTATCAGTCCTAACCGGATAATCGACTTTTTAAATGCGGCCTGATCCGAGATTTTCTCGTAATAAACGTTGTCCCATTCAAGCAGCACTGCGTATTCATTCGAATCTTTATCGCCTTCCAGATATCCCTGCAATATCCTCGCCGGGTGGAAATCGTTAGATAATTGAAAGTTGAGGACAGGATCGTGAATATCCTTGTTTCTCACTTTTTCAATATATTCTTTTGGGGAAATTGAATGTGAATACTGGTGGTAATTCGGGATCCGGCCTCCGAATACGATCCCTTTCAGATTAAGTTTCTCGCAAAGCTCTTTCCTGTAATCATACAAGCGCCTGCCTAACCGAAGTCCGCGGTATTTGGGACGAATGAATACATCGATCCCGTAAAGAATATCGCCTTTGTCGGTGTGGGTATTAAAACTGTAATTGCCCGTTATCGCCTTGTAAGTATGTTTGGAGTCGACTTTTTCGTAATCCACTATGATTGATAATGCGCAGCCCGCCAGCTCATTATCGACTCTGATACCCACCTGGCCTTCATGAAAAATGTTGGTCAGTGTTTTGATATGATGTTCTTTCCAATACGCGTCGGGCATGCTGGAATAGGTCTCGATCATCATTTCCTTGATCTCCTGGTAGTCTTCGGGCTTCAAAAATACCAGCTCGATATTCTCAATTGTCTTGTTGTCTTTGTTTGGTTCCATGGTATTTTGCTCCGGTTTGCCTGTCTCGTTCATGTTCAGGCCGGGGACTGATTTTGTGATAGCTGGTTGATTTAAATGGTCTGTTCCTGAAAAAACAAAACCCTGCAAATCAATTTTCGCAGGGTTTGATCGATTTCAATTTCACGCAAAGGTACCAATTGTCGACGTTAATATATTATTTCTTCTGTCCGGCTTTCGTCAATCACATCATATTTTACGGCCGCCCGGTGAAGCTACATGTTACCGGGTAGCTGGTTCATATTGTACCAGGCTTCGGTGCTCCACAGCGTTTCGCCGTTCTGGCTTACCACTGTGTTTCTGTTCAAATGAATGTAAACCACGTGTTTGGCTTTCATTCCCGCCAGCTGCAAGGTTACTTTCTTGCGGTCAGATGATACTCTTACTGATTTTACAGCCAGATTTTCTTCGTCAAGTTTCGGTCCGCCGTAATCGCCGGTTGGTTTAAACCACCATTGACGGATTCCGTAATCGGACGCTTTCTCGCCAACACCTTTTTTCAAAGGCTCAGTAAATTCAATCTCCAAACCGTCGGACTTGGCGCTAACAGCCAGCATTTCGAAGGCTGCTTTGTTGTTGAAAGTCAGCTTTTGCAAACCATAACCCAGCTTGCCGGTATGTCCCCAGTTTCCTGTCGAACCTACGCCGCCAATGTAAAGTGAACCATCAGGACCCCAGGCCAGGCGGTTAACACCTGCTTCCAATCCTTGGGTAAACCGGAAAACGACTCCCTGGTAGGCGCCATTCACTTTTTCGGCAAATACGCGTTTAATACCGCCGTGCGTCACATCCCCGTGGATCATCTGATTTTTGTATGGACCAACATTCAGTTTTGCAGGCTGGCTTGGCGAGTTTCCTATCTCATCCTGCGTCAGCCAAACTACCGGCGGCGCTTCTTTTTTGTTGGCAGTACCTTCAAAATCCACTGAGCGCGAGCCGTACCACACACCTTCCTGCAAGTGAATGATCTTGTTTGCAGGTAGCCAGTCGCCCTGGTTATCGGCAATGAAAATCTCATCGTCTACGCCCAATCCGATTCCATTTGGGGTACGCAGACCTGATGCTGCGAATGTAAACGAACCGTCTTTTTTGGAGATCTTCACCACTTTCCCGCGGTCAGGGATTTGCGGTTTTGTACTTGCGCCGCCCGGGTTAATGGCCGTGGCCAACGTTCCGTAGAAGTAGCCGTCTTTGTACACCAGCCCAAATGCAAATTCGTGGAAGTTGGCAGAGACTTTCCAGCCGTTGCAGATGGTTTGATACTCGTCGATCAGCTCGTCTTTGTTCAAATCCACCAGCTTGGTCAGCTCCTGCTTTTGCATGACGTAAATTTCATCGTCGACCACTTTCAAGCCGAGCGGCTCAGCGAGTCCGTAGGCAATGCGTTTTACTTTAATGTCATTTGGAGAAGCCGCTTTCCGGCCATCAACAATGTACACAGAGCCCAGCGAATCCCAGGTACTTACCACCATTCTTCCATCCGCCAGAAAATCCATTCCACCTACTCTTGGCTGGAAGTTATCGGGCCGTGCCTGAGACAATGTAAAGCTTGGGTGCACTGCTACCAGCGGAGATTGGTCGCCAGGAATATCGGTCTTTTTGACCTCGATCGCAGTCTGCCCGGTTCTTTTAATATCCGCTCCTTTAAAGGTAAAAACAGAAGGTGGTACCACCGTAAATTCTTTGCTGCCGTAAGGTCTCCATTGCAATGAAAGTCCTTTACCAAATGAGCCTTGATAATACTCAACTTTGAATGGATGTTTGCCCGGTTTCAGGATGATTTCCGCGTCAGTAGGTTGCAAACCGTGGTTTACGCCATTGTCGGCTACCAATTTGTTGTCAATAAAAAGCTTGCCGCCATCGTCGCAAACCAACCGGAAAACAATGTTGGTAGTCTTTTTGATGTTGATATAACCACTTGCGTAAATCGCGAAATTGTCTTTCAGATCGCCAAAATCTCCTTCGTCCAGATGCAATGCATTGATAGAGCCTGATTTTACAGGAAGCATTTCGTCATTGATCTCAGGCACGCTACCAATGCCGCTGGCAAACTGATAAATGTTCACTGCAATGCCTGGTTTTTCGGTTGCGCTGGCGACCTGAGTTGGATTCACCGCTTTCAATGCGATCGGGTAGGAGGGTTTGGGCATTAGCTTACTTGCTGCCTGCGCTCTTTCCTTTTCTGCATCCAATTCCAATATGTAGGTTACCATTGTTTCGGCATCCTCTTTTTTCAGGTCCGGGTGCGGCGACATCGCGATTTGCCCCCAGTTACCCGCGCCGCCTTTGATCACCTTGGTAACCAATGCATTTTTGTTCTGATCGTTGTTTTCGTAACGTTCCGCGATTGCTTTGTAGGCAGGGCCCACCGTTTTTACATCCTGGTTGTGACAGGTATTGCAGTCGCTTTTTGCAAAAAGTCCGGCTACCATATCGGCTTTGCTTTCCTTCTGGGTTGCTTCTGCCTGCGCCGGTTTTTTGGTCAGGTTAACCGAGAATGTCGTTTTACCCTGTGTATTAAGCGCCAGTTTTCCGTCAATGGCTTTGAAAGACTGATTGTCTACATTTTCATCGCGCTGATTGGTCACAGTAAACTTTCCGTCCGTTTTGTAGTCGGTGGTAGTTGTAAGTGAATTCAAATGCACATTCAGCGACAATGTTATGCCGGCCGGCGCATTGGAAACGGTAAATGCACGTTCAAAACCTGCTTTACCATTTCCCGCATCAAAAAATTCAGGCCTTTCTTCCACTGAAATTCTTTTGCCCTGGTATTCCAGGTCGTATTTCAATCTCACCTGATTGTTCAAAATCGTGTGGCCTTTGTAGCTGATCTCGGGCGTAACTTCCTTTCCGTCAACCGTAATCCGCCAGGGATTTTCATCGGGTTCTTCCATGTAAGTAATGCCGGAAGAAACCGGCTGTGGGCCGTGAGAGGAGGTGTAAACCGGCCCGCCGAAGTTGATCTTACCAGCCCAGGCTTTGTACAAAGCGGCTGTTTTGGTATTGTAAGCCAGCCAGAGATTGTCGTGCAATGCAATGCTGAGAATACGCGGCCTGCCGTCAAGTACGGAACGCAGTACCCAGGCTTCGCGTGGCCGTTCTACGTCCGAAACGACCTGTTTTGGTGTAATAAAAGTAGTGGCCGGGCCTCGATAGGCCGAGCCAAGTACCGCAAATACAATTGCGGTACTCAGCACAGCCAGACGTGGCCCGGCCAGACTTGGCTTTTGAAATTTCATCTAGATATGTTTTAGTAACCAGGATTTTGCTTCAATTGAGGCGAAGAGTTCAGTACATTTTGTCCGATCGGGAAAATCTCCGTGTGGTTGTCCGCATCCGGTTTCTTGTCCCACCAGGTGCCGGTATTGAACACGCCCCAGCGAATCAAATCTGTTCTTCTTCTTCCTTCTGCCAAAAACTCGCGCATCCATTCGTCAAGCATTTCCTGGTCGGTCAGCTGGCTTCCGTCGGCTTTGTAAAGACTTGGGGAACCAGTAGGGTAGTTGCGTTTGCGAACTGCATTCAGCAATACAGCCGCACCTGCTTTGTCGCCCGCTCTATATTTGCATTCAGCCAGAGAATAATAGATCTCCGCAAAACGAACCTCCGCATAAGCCGAAGAAATCTTGTTAGGGTCACTGCTTGGGTAGTACGGGTACTTCACCGGATACAAACCTGAGTTATTGTCCCCATTGTTCATGTTCGAAACCTTGTCGGCGATTTTGGTACCTGGTTTTGCATCCAGAAACTTACCAACCTGATCACGCAAAAACAGCGGGTACGGACCTTTGAAACCTCTTACAGTATCCGCCTTTCCCTGCGCATTCGTGTAAGGTAAATACCCGTACAGGAACATTCCCTCGCGCTGACTGTTACCCAGGTTTTTGTATTTTTTCAAACGTACATCATCCTTGTACTTCTGGAATTTAATAAATGGTTTTCCCAAAGTAAAGTTGTATTCTACACTATCCACGTCGCGGCCGGGCTGCATTGCATACTTCGGGTTGGCATTACCAAAATCGGTGAACCCGAAATAGCTTGGCGCCAGGTTAGGCAGCATCCAGAAATACATACCACCGTCATATTGCCAGTGCGTTTGCGCGAAACTTCCCGGGAAGCCGAAAATCGTTTCTTTCGAAGTCGGGTTCGTGTAATCAAATGGCGCGTCCCAGCGGCTTTCCAGCGCGTAGCTGCCATATTTTCCATCGATAATCTCCTGCGCAATTTTCGCACAATCGGCAAAACGATCGGTGCCGGTGTACACTTTTGCATTTAGATACAAACGAACCAAAAGCGATGCTGCGCCACCCTGCGTCCAGCGTCCCGTAACATTATCACCCAATGTCGTATTGGTAGGCAGTTTCGGAAGCGCATCTTTCAATTCCTGCTCGATGAATGCAAATGCTTCCTGCGGCGGAACCTGGTCCCCACCAGTTGTCTGACCTTTTACTTTCGTTACGATCACAATGTTGCGGTAAAAATCCAGCAAACGAATGTTCAGCCAGGCCCGAAGTACTTTCAGCTCCGCGATCATACCGTCAAGTTCTTCGCGGGTCATTTCGAACTTGGTAGGGTCGGTAATACCTTCCAGATCTTCCAGTGAGTTGGTTGCCAGTGTCACACCGCCGTAAAGCGCATTCCACGCATCGCTTGTAAAACCGTCCTGCGGAGTCCAGGTGTGGTAATGCACGCGCTGGAACTGCCCGCCGTCAAACCAGTCGCCCTGACGGTTGATGGTCATCATTTCGTCGGAGCTGTTTTCCTGCAGCATAAATGTACTGCCGCCCTGAATGCTCCAGTAGCTATGCTCGAATGCCCTTAGAAAGTCGCGGATCACGTCTTGCCGTGTTTGCAGGAAGTTTTCGGAAGTGATCCGGTCGTATAGTTCTTCGTCCAGGTTGGTACAGCCCGCCGTCACCGAAAGCAGTGCGCAGGCAGCAAACCTGAGTATATATTTTGAAATTCGATTCCTTTTCATTTTTTCTAAATCAGAATATTAGAATGTAAGTTGTAATCCCAGCAACAGCTGTGTTGTCGACGGATAATAGTTCAGCGTACCATTGTTATCCGAGTTGGTATTTACGCCCGGATACAATCCGTTGATCTGGATCAGGTCGGGATCACCGCCGGTAAACTTGGTGAATGTCGCCAGGTTACGGGTAGTAGCATAAATGCGCGCCGATTGCATGAATTTCGATTTGATCGGCTGCGTATAGCTCAGCGTGATGTTGTCTATTTTCAAGAATCCGCCTGGTTCCAAAAAGTAATCCGACAAGGAGGAATACGTTGCAGTACTCGTCAGTTTCGAATATTTGCCACCGTCAATAGCTGAGGTCAGCATGTTCGCATTTTGCTGTGCAGCAGGTGTACCCAGATAGAATGCATAGGTATTGAACAGTTTATACCCAAATGCACCGCGCAGGAACACGCTCAGGTCCCAGTTCTTGTAAGTGAAATTGTTAGTTAAACCAGCCGTAAACTTTGGAAGCCCGTTGCCGATAAACTGCTTGTCGTCGTTGTTGGCCTCATTCGCAGGTACGATCTCACCATTTTTGTTATACACCAGCAATGCACCATCATCATTTACGCCAGCCGATTTCAATGCGTAGAAGCTACCGATCCGTCTGTCTTCCTGCAAACGCTGCAATGTTCCCGGACTTCCCGGCGCAGGCATCCCCACTACGTCGATGTAGCTCTGACCTTTGAAGAGGTTATTAGAAAACGAGACAAATTTATTGTTATTAAATGCACCGGTAAGTGAAGCGTTATAGCTGAAAGCGCCTTTGTTGACCACAGCCGCACTCAATTGTAATTCCACGCCCGTATTGCGCATGGTACCGACGTTCGCAAATGTTTGTCCCTGGATATTTGGTGGGTTGGCAACATTATAGTTACCCAAAAGATCCTTGTTCGTCCGCACATAGTAGTTGGCGCTACCTGTGATTTTACTGCTAAATAGCTCAAAGTCAACACCTACGTTGAAGTTGGCCGACTTTTCCCAGCGCAGATTGTAGTTGGTGTTCTGGCTTGGTCCCCACACCTGGTAGGAGCTTCCGTTGTAAGGATAATATCCGTAGCCTCCGTAGGTATCCAGGGAGAGGTAGTTGCCAAAATCCTGGTTACCCGTTTCACCATAATCCGCACGCAGTTTCAGCTCATTCAGCCAGGGTAGACCTTTCATGAAGTTCTCCTGCGTCAGTCGCCATGCAAACGACGCTGCCGGGAAATATCCCCATTTATTGTCATAACCGAATTTGGAAGAACCTTCTCTGCGAAGACTGGCAGACAGGTAATATTTTTGGTCAAAATCATAGTTCACACGTCCGAAAAACGCGATTAGCTTCGAGCTGTTTTTGTAAGAACCTACGCCGTTGATCCCTTTTTCCAGGTTCCATAATCCTGTTCCCAGTCCATTATAGGTCAATACATTGGAAGGGAAATTTTCATTGCCCGCGTTGAATCCGGAGGAAACGAAATACTGATAAGAATAACCGGCAAGCAGTTTCACTGAATGTTTGCCGCGGTCAAGGAAATAATTTCCCAACCATTCCAGACTTTTCTGATCGTTCTCTTCCAGCCGCTGCGACGCCGAATTCCGTCCGGTACCGTTGATTACCGGTGTGATGTTGGAAGGCGTAAAATCCATCAGACGATAAGAAGAACTTACCTCTCCGAAAGTCAGTGTCGTGTTCAGGTTTTCGAGAATATTCAGCTTAATTGATCCATTCAGATCCAGTGACTTGCGCTCGCGGTCCCGAACAACCATTTTTGCATTCTCCACCGGGTTGTTAGCGAAAAAGCCAGAATTAATGTAGCTGTATTTGCCGGTAGAATCAAACACAGATATTGTCGGATTGAGCGTCAATGCGTAGTTGAATGCGCTATAATCAGCCTCACTGATCTTTGCATACCGAGGAGCTACACTGAATGTAAGTGCCAGAAGATTATTGGCTGTGGTATGATTGATATTCACCCGGCCACCGTATTCTCTTTTACCCGAGCGCAGGTCAATACCATTTGCATCGCGGTAATCCACGGATGTAAAGTAGTTTGTCTGCCCGCTTCCGCCCGAAAATTGCAAAGTATGCTTGTGGGAGAACGAAGGCTGGCGGCTTACTTCTTTCAGCCAGTTGGTATTTCCTCCAAAATCAAAACCCCGCTTATTAGCCAGGAATTCATCTTTGGAAAGCACTGAAAGCTCATTGGCCAGATAGTCAAATGTAGTGTAACCGTCGTAGAATAAACGCGGCTCGGCAGAGCCTTTTTTGGTGGTGATCACAATTACCCCGTTGCTTCCGCGTGTACCATAAATAGCCGAAGCCGCGCCGCCTTTCAGCACGTCGATGGATTCGATCTCGTTCTGGTTGATGTTGTCAATGTTACCACCCGGAATACCGTTCACGACAAACAATGGTCCGAGACCCGCGCTGCGTGAGGATGCACCGCGAAGCTGGATATTAGGCGAGGAGTTTGGATCGGCCGTGGAGGTATTGGTCACGGTAAGCCCTGCTACCTTGCCCTGAATCGCCATCATCGGGTTGTTACCACCCACGCGCAGCAGGTCTTTGGAAGAAAGGTGCGTGATCGCGCTCGAAACTTCTCTTTTATTCAAAGATCCGTATCCGATCACGACCACTTCATTAAGGGTTTTTTGATCTTCCGTCAATGTGATTTCCACATTCGACTTGTTTGTTACATCTACATCCTGAGCTACATAGCCCACGCTTGAAACCGTGATTGTTTTGGCTCCCGCAGGAAGCTGCAATGTGAACTTACCCTCCGCATCGGTGGTAGTTCCATTGCCTGTGCCTTTCTCGACAACCGAAACACCCGGCAAAGCGCCTTGTTTATCGGAAATTTTACCAGAAATTGAGGTGCCGGTCTGTGCCTGAGCTACCCCGGACATGGCCACAAGTACGCCGAAAAGCATTGCGATCGCTGTCCTTGCAGACCAGCTCCTCCGCATTTGCCATTTAGCAGCTTGCGCCATTTTGTACAAATTATTGTTCATCAAAATTGTTGTTTAAGCGGATTGTTGAGGTCCGGACTTGTTACTATCTGATTAATTTATTGGACTTATTTTAAGTGGTGCGAATTTCCTGCTTTACAGATTAATTAAATGATCGTTGAGTCTCAATTTCAGATCAAAATGTCTCAACTATGAGATTTATGAATTACCGATGATTTAACAGGGATATATTTATAAAAATGTTCAACTGAAAAACGCCGGCCAATTGCCCGGATCCGTTCCATTGCCCGAGTGAAAAAGTTGCTTGTAATCTTATGCTGCCTGTTTTACGGTCTGACCTCCCTGGGTCAGGATGCGCCTTACTATTTCAAAAACTACACGGTTTCCGACGGACTTTCGGGTAATGCGACTACCGATATTATCCAGGATAAAAAGGGTTTTATCTGGGTCGCCAGCCGCAACGGGCTCAACCGTTTTGACGGGAATTCTTTCAAGATTTTCAGGAGCAAAGAAGAGGATTCCACCAGCCTGGGAAGTAACTCGGTTTTTTCACTTTATGAGGATGGAAATGAAAAACTCTGGATCGGGACTCACAAAGGCGTTTATCTGTATAATCCTATTTCAGATCAATTTTCCGCTTTCAAAATGATTCCGGCGGGGGAAGTACGCCTGGTACGCGGCGACAGGCAAGGCGGGGTATGGATTATTTCGGACAACCAGCTATACCGTTTCGATCCTAAAAAAAATACGGTTACAGCACTTCCCGACGCGGCGAATACGGTTTCTGTCCACATTTCTTCGAGCGGGAGCGCGTGGGCCTCTTTCAGCAATGGCGTGATTCGGCGGTACCAGCCCGAAACGGGCCGGGTAGCCAAATTCGACCTTTCGGGCCGCGTCAATGAGATTTTTTCAAATATGCGGCTGCACTCGGTTTCTGATTCTACGCTGCTGATCGGGAATATGAAACGGATCCTGCTTTTTAATTACCGCACGGACGAGATCACAGATATTTCGGAGCAGGGGGGACAGAAACAGGATATCTACATCCATACTTTTTTCGAAAATGGTAAAAATGAATACTGGCTCGGCTCGGAATCCGGGCTTTTTATTCTCGATCTGAAAAAGAAAAAAATGAAGCAGATCGTGAAGGAAAGGTATAATGCCTATTCGATCACGGATAATATCATCAATGCGATTTTCAAGGATCGGGAGGGCGGTATCTGGATTACTACACAGTTTGGCGGGGTGAATTACTATTCGTCGGAGTTTAACCGATTTCAGAAATATTTCCCTCAGCCGGGCAACAGCATCAGCGGCAGCCTGATCCATGAAATTACGAAAGACCAGTACGGCAAGCTCTGGATCGGGACTGAGGATGCGGGTCTGAACCAGCTGGATCCGCAAACGGGCAAATTCAAATCGTTTCTGCCCGATGGTAAAAAGGGCAGCATTTCCTACCGCAATCTGCACGGGCTCGTGGCCGATGGGAACGAACTCTGGATCGGGACTTACGAGCACGGACTGGATGTAATGGACCTGAGAACTAACAAGGTAATCAGGCATTACAGCACCAGCATGCCCAATACATTCGGCAGTAATTTTGTAGTGACGCTTTATAAAACAAGAGCAAACGAAATTCTCGTCGGTACCTGGTCCGGATTATTTAAGTACAACCGTAAAACCGACGATTTTACACCGCTGACCTTTGTGAATACGCAGGTGCAGAGCATTCACGAGGATAGGGAAGGAACACTCTGGGTAGCGAGCTACGGTGGCGGGATTTTTTATTTTAACCCAAAAACCGGGAAAAAAGGAAGGATACAGTACGACGCCAGCAAGAAAAACGGGCTGCCGGATAACTACATTAACAGCCTCTACCAGAGCAAAAGCGGCGATATGTGGTTTTGTACCGAGCACGGACTTTCCAGATATAATCCGGTTACGCGAAAATTTAAAAACTATCGTATTGAGGATGGACTACCTGATAACCAGGTCTTTCGGATTCTGGAAGATAGTATGGGTAATTTCTGGATCTCCACTTCGCGCGGCCTGGCGATGCTGGATCCGAAGACCGGCACTTTCAGGAATTACAATGAAGCAAACGGGCTGCCGAGCGAGCAGTTCAATTATAATTCTGCATTCAAAAATGACGACGGTACCTTGTTCTTCGGCACAGTGGCCGGGCTGGTCAGCTTCAAACCTGGGTCATTTAACAAAAACACTTACGTACCACCTGTATACGTCACCGGCATTCAGGCCAACAATCAGGAGCTGCGCATTGGCGGCAAGGATTCACCGCTGGCCGAATCGCCCGTTTACACAAGTTCGATCCGGCTGCCTTACGACCGGTCGAGCCTCAGTTTCGATGTGGCTGCGCTCAGTTATGTCATTCCTGAGATGAATAGCTATCAATACAAAATGGAGGGACTTGATCAGCAGTGGTTTACATTAAGCGGTAGCAGAAAAATCTCGTTTTCAAAACTACCGCCCGGGCATTATGTGTTGAGAGTAAAGGGAGCGAATAACGACCAGGTCTGGAATAGCCGGGAAACGCGGCTGAATATTGACATTCTGCCTCCCTGGTGGGCTACTGTGTGGGCTTACCTGCTTTACGGGTGCATTGTGACGGGGATTGCCGTTGTGGTTTTCCGGTACTACCACCTGGCGATGGGCGAGAAGAGCAAGCGCGAAATTGGAGCGATGGAGATTGCCAAGGAACGGGAGATCTATAATGCCAAGATCGATTTTTTTACAAACGTTGCCCATGAAATAAGGACCCCGCTGACGCTGATCAAAATGCCGCTGGACAAACTGCTGTCCGGCGAGCAGGCCAATACGGAGACATTTGAAAACCTGACTATGATCGATAAAAATGCCAACCGCCTTATTGATTTAACCAACCAGCTGCTCGATTTCAGAAAAGCAGAGGCGAATAATTTTAGCCTGAATTTTACCAAAACAGATATTAATGAGCTGCTCGGCGACGTATTTGCTACATTCAAACTGGCGGCGGATCAAAAGAATATCACCTATAAGATCGAGCTGCCGCGCATTGCCTTGCAGGCTTATGTTGACCATGAAGCTTGCAAGAAAATAATCAGCAACCTGATCAGTAATGCGATCAAATATGCGGACAGCCTGATCCGCGTGAAACTGCTGCCGTTTAACAGTGACGACCTGCTATTTCACATCGAATTCAGCAACGATGGATTTTTGGTGAAGGAGGAAGACCGGGAGAAAATTTTTGAACCTTTCTTTCGCATGGAATCCACGCAAAAGCAGCAGGGAACAGGTATTGGGCTGCCGCTTGCACGCTCGCTGGCGGAGCTGCACAAAGGAAAACTGGAAATGAAGCGCCAGGAGGCTCAGCTGAATACATTCCTGCTTTCGCTGCCTATTCACCAGGATTATGAAATGGATCTCAAAGGCGAGCATGTGACGGAACAGGCGGATTATGTTAATGACGAGGAGGTAAATGAAGCTGCGGATCCGGATAGGCCGGTGATACTTTTGGTGGAGGATAATGTTGAGATCCTCAACTACCTGAGCCGGGAGCTGAGCTCGTCGTACCATGTGATGCGCGCACTCGATGGGCAGCAGGCGATAGAGGTGATGCAGCGGGACAATGTGCAACTGGTGATCAGCGATATTATGATGCCGGTTATGGACGGGATCGAGCTTTGCCGCCGGGTGAAGCACGACGTGCAGTTCAGCCACATTCCGGTGATTTTGCTGACGGCTAAAAATTCCATCAACTCGAAAATAGAAGGGCTGGAAGTGGGCGCGGATGCTTACATTGAAAAACCGTTTTCCTTCGAACACCTCGCCGCACAGATCACCAATCTGATCAATAACAGGAATATCATCAAAGAATATTTCGCCCGCTCCCCGCTGACCCACATCAAAGGAATCGCTTTTTCCACCGCAGATAAAAATTTTCTCGAAAAGCTGAATGCAATCATTTTTCGACGCATTTCGGATAGTAACCTGGATGTGGACCTGCTTTCTTCCATGATGAACATGAGCCGGCCAACCTTATATCGCAAGATCAAAGGAATCTCAGATATGACGCCCAATGAACTGATCAACCTTTCACGCCTGAAACGTGCCGCCGAACTGCTGGCCGAGAATAAGTATAAGATCAATGAAGTGGCCGATATGGTAGGATACAGCGTGCCTACCAACTTTTCACGGGATTTTCAGAAACAGTTCGGAATGAGTCCATCCAGTTATATCTCAAAGCTCAGGGAAGAAGGGTAGGGAACCCTGCTTATTTCGGTTTGCTGCCAGGTAGGTTCAGCAGCATTATATGAGGGTGAGATCTTGCAAGTTCAGGTTGGTATTTAGCGGTTTCGCGAAATATTTTTAGGGTTTGTTGAGTCAAAAAATGACCTTTGTCTGTACTCATAAAAGCCTCATTATCTTTCTATTATGCATTCAAATCTACTTTATGCGACCAGTGCGAACTCCTTGCTTCCTGCCCGCTTAATTACATTTACAAGATTGTCGATTTTGTTCTTTTTCATCATTTTTTCCGCCACAACATTTGCCCAGGGAAATACGTGGTATGTTACGGAATCGGGAGGGTTCCCTCAAGACGATGGTTTCTCCTGGGCAGAAGCCAGCAGCGATCTGCAGGCCATTATTTATAAAAGTGCACCCGGCGACCAGATATGGGTTGCAGGTGGAACGTACCGGATCTCGCAGTTTGCACCGGGCCTGGAATTAAAAGAAGGTGTAAAAATCTATGGCGGTTTTGCAGGAAATGAGGAAACACTTCAGCAGCGGGATCTCAGATCGGGTGAAAATCAAAGCGTCATAACCGGTGAGGGTACGCATCAATATACGATTGCTAATGTCAATCCCAATACAACTGGTGGCCTGACAACAGCCACTGTCCTGGATGGGTTTACCATTACAGGTGGCTCAAATGCCGGCATTATTAATTACAATTCTTCCGCAACCTTTTCAAATCTGTACGTTGCTGGAAACGGAAGTCAGCAGGGCGGAGGTGTCCTAAATAATAAAAGCGCTTCAATATTCGTGAACGTGACTGTCGCTTCCAATACAGGCGCTGGTATTGGAAATCTAGAGTCTTCAACGCGCCTTATCAATTGTGCAATTATCAATAATACTTCGCAGTTTGGTGGGATTTTTAGTTCGAAATCTTCCACGGTATTGATCAATTGCACAGTGGCAGGCGCCAATCAAGGGGGCGGGATAGCGAATGATTTTGAATCTTCAGCAAAAATTTATAATTGTATCGTTAAAGGAACACAAGGGGGCACAAACGGCCCGTCCGCGACTTTTGATATTCGAAATAGTATCGTTGATCTTCCGCCGCCTGTATTTCTGGAGATGCCGACACAGCTTAACATTGATCCTCTGTTTGTCGATCCTGCAAATGGGGATTACAGGTTGCAGCCTTGCAGCCCGGCGATCAATACTGGCAGCAACACCTATTATGCTGCTGGCCAAACGCCCGATATATCAGCTATTACAGAGGATATCAATGGCCAGCCCCGTTTTTTTGACAATGGAACGGTAGATAAGGGAGCCTACGAATATCAGAATAGTGTCGAGGAACGTGTGCCCGGGGTTTGGTTTGTACGTGCAGGTGCGACCGGCACTGGGTCGAGCTGGGCCTGTGCGTCAGGGAATTTGCAAAATGCAATCAATTCTGCTGCAAGTGGTGAGCAGGTATGGGTGGCCGGTGGCACGTACCTCCCACAACCGAACATGCCTTTCATCATGAAAGAAGGAGTGAAAATTTATGGCGGCTTTGCCGGAGCAGAAGTAAGGTTAGCTGACCGGAACCTGTCCCTTACTGCCAACAAAAGTACATTAAATAGTACGGGTGACTTTGTAGTAAGCAATTCAAAGCTGACTTC
The DNA here is from genome assembly GCF_021390335.1 of Dyadobacter sp. CY343. Taxonomy (GTDB): domain Bacteria; phylum Bacteroidota; class Bacteroidia; order Cytophagales; family Spirosomataceae; genus Dyadobacter. The sequence continues at coordinate 496,227 of NZ_JAJUXK010000005.1, forward strand.
GGCGGCGGTACTTGACGGCTTCACCATTTCTGGCAGTAGAATTGGTATCGCCAATTCCGAATCCTCTCCGATGCTGGTTAACCTGGTGGTTACGGGTAACGGCGCAGTCGGGGTAGGGAATTTGAACTCGTCACCAACCATGATTAACTGCATCATCGCAAAAAACACAGGTAGTAATACGATAGTTGCGGGTGTTTCCAATTCATCATCTTCCCCGGTGCTTATCAACTGCACGATTGCCGACAATAGAACGGCTACAACGGGCGGCCTTGATCTGGGCGGTGGTATTCTGAACAATAACAGTTCTTCTCCAAAAATCCGCAATACCATCATTTATGGAAATGATTACGGTATTTTTACTGATGGTACCTCCACCTCAACTGTCGAGTACAGCATTGTTCAGCTAAATCCAACCCAGCCTGGGGAAACACCCACCAGGTCTGTCAATCCGCTTTTCAGAGACGCGGGCGCGGGGGATTACCGGCTGCAAGCATGTAGCCCGAGTGTTAATACGGGTTTCAATTATTTCGAAAGCGGTCAGACTCCCGACCTTACCGGCATCAGTACAGACCTGGCTGGCGAGAGAAGGGTGCGCGAGCATATTGTCGATATGGGCGCTTACGAATTCAGTGAGGCATTTCGCGGGCTTGCCAGCAACCTTACCGACGTTTCTGAAAACATTACCAGGGAAACGGTGCTGACTGCCAGCAATGATGCCTGCCGGTTGGTCGCTTATATATTGCCAAATGGGGCAGCACCAATATCCGAAACGGTTAATGCCAGGGTTTGGGTAGCTGACAATCAGCCGGCAGAGTTCTTGAAGAGACGCTATCAGATCATGCCTGAAAATAATGCATTGAACGCCACCGCACGAGTGAAGCTATATTTCAGCCAGCAGGAGTTTACGGATTATAATGAAGTCAATGAGATCAAACTGCCCCTGAATGCCGCAGATGCAGAGAATTTCAAAGCAAACCTGCGCATTGAAAAACGATCGGGTATCAGCATGGACGGTTCGGGGCTACCCGGCTCTTACACAGGCAGCATTTCAACGTTCAAGCCTTCACAGGCCAATGGAAGCGTGGAATGGAATCCGGTTGGTCAGTACTGGGAAGTAAGTTTTGACGTAACCGGTTTCAGCGGGTTTTTTGTAAAAACAAAAGAAACGGCCCTGCCGCTCAACCTGATCAGTTTTACGGCAACTAAGGAAAGCGGAAGCAATCTGCTAAAATGGAATACCACCAGTGAGGTTAATACCGACAATTTTGAAATCCAACGCAGCAGTAATGCCAAAAGCTTTCTGACGATAGCGACTGTGAATGCAAAAGGCAGCGGAGATCACCTGTACAGCTACATCGATCAGGCCAGCGACGACCGCACGACTTATTACAGACTGAAAATGAACGATCGCGCCGCGAACCGCATGGACGGAGCTTACAGTTACAGCAAGATTATCTCGGTAAATGGCGATGCGGATTTTGCGGCCGTATTCCCAAATCCGGCAGGAGTCGAGATTACTTTTCGCGTGAGTAACGCACTGCTCAAAACCAATGCAACGCTGCACGATATTTCAGGGCGGAAATTGCAGACTATCCAGATCAGTAACAGCAAACAACAGCTTAATATCAGCTCGCTGGCGAGTGGCATTTACGTATTGAAATTCGCCGACGGAACTGCGAAGACATTTGTTAAGCAGTAATCCTAAGCCTTTTATCCGCGGAAACTTTGACCGTTGACAACTAAAAATCATTTGGCTGTGTCGATATTGGAAATCGGACACAAATGAAAAAAAACTGCTTATTGTTGACTCTTCTGGCGCTCAGCTTTGCTTTTATGGGCTGTGATGAATGCTCGGATACTGGCGACGCCGGTGTAACGCCGCCAGTCAGGTTTTCAATTGTTGATACCAAAGGCAATAACCTCGTGGATACCGCGCAATCTTACTATTCAGTCGACTCCATCAGGCTTTTTGATCTTGAAGCCAAGGAGTCGATTGTTTTGGATAAGTATTACGTGGAAGCAGCCGGTGGGTACGTCTTCTCAGCAGATTTTCAACGAAATATCCGCGGGAAATCATCGCTAAAACTCCAATTGAACAACCTTGATTCTGATACACTGGATGTTTGGTACAGACAAACCGACAACAAATGCTTTATTATTTACGAGTACACCCGTTTTCAGTATAATGGGAAAGACTTGCAAAAATCGCCGGTGACTTCGTCGGTACTTATTGTTAAAGAGAACTAGCCAGAGTCAGAACCTTAGCCTTCATTCGGCTACAACAACCAGAGATTCGGCTACGCTTGCATTTTGGGTCCTTTGCAATTTTGCATAAACCAAAAAGCAAGCAAAAATGAAAATTGTATTAACAGGATCGCTCGGCCATATCAGCAAGCCACTTGCAGCAAATCTTATTCAAAACGGACACGAAGTGACCGTGATCAGCAGCAACCCCGAAAGAAAAAAGGACATTGAAGCACTTGGAGCCGAGGCTGCGATCGGCACGTTCGAGGATACCGGTTTTTTGATCGAAACCTTCACCGGCGCGGATGTCGTGTACACAATGGTTTCGGCTAAAAGCTACTTTGATCATGACTTCGATCTGCTTGCATATTACGAGCAGCTAGGCCGGAACTACTCGGAGGCGGTGCGGCAATCGGGTGTGAAACGGGTAGTTAACCTGAGCTCGATCGGTGCGCATCTGGCCGTCGGAAACGGCATTCTTTCAGGCGCACACCGGGTGGAGCAGCTATTAGATGCATTGCCCGGCGACATTTCAATCACCCACATACGGCCGGTCTCCTTCTTTTACAATTTGTATGGATATGTGCCTATGATCCAGTCGACCGGGACTATTTCCGTTAATTATGGTGCAGAAAAAATGATTCCGTGGGTTTCCCCGCTCGACATTGCAGAAGCCGTGGCCGACGAGATCGAGGCAATTTTTGGCGGCAGAAAAGTGCGTTATGTGGCCAGCGAGGAGCTGACGGGACACGAAACAGCCCGGATTTTGGGACAGGCGATTCGAAAACCTGGACTGGAATGGGTGCTTGTTTCGCCGGAAGAGTCGCTCAGCGATCTCCTGGCGGCGGGAATGAATAAGGAGATCGCTGCCGGCCTTGTGGAAATGTATGGTGCACTTTATACCGGCTTGCTGAGTGAAGATTATATTCAAAACAGGCCCCCCGTCATGGGGAAAGTCAAACTGGCAGATTTCGCGAAAGAATTTGCAGCAGCTTTCGACCAGAAATAATTAACTTGGGATATGACAAACGCGCAGCCGCTCCGGTTCAAAACCATCAGCGAATTTCATAAATTCCGGGGACAGCCCGCGCCGGAAAATCCGCTTATCAGTGTGATAGATATGTCGAATATGACGTACCTGCCCGCAAATGAATCCGGCATAGTAAAGGACTTTTATGCGATCGCTTTGAAGCGGAATTTTAATGTGAAGGTGAAATACGGCCAGCAGGATTTTGACTTTAACGAAGGCGTTATGTTTTTTATGGCTCCCGGACAAGTACTCCGGCTGGAAGTTGATGTGGATACGGAGATACGTCAGACGGGGTGGATGCTGCTTGTCCATCCCGACTTTCTCTGGAACACGCCGCTCGCTGGAACCATCAAGCAATACGAATATTTCGGGTACTCAGTCAACGAAGCATTATTTGTCTCCGAAAAAGAAGAGGCGACCCTCAATGGGATTATTCAGCATATCCGGCATGAGTACCGCGCAAACATGGATCAGTTCAGCCAGGAACTGATCATTGCCCAGCTCGAACTGCTGCTGAAATATTCCGAGCGCTTCTACCATCGGCAGTTCCTTACCCGCAAGATCACCAACCACAAAATGCTGGACCGGTTGGAGGAAGTGATCCGGGATTATTTTAAAAACAAAGATTTAATGCAAAGCGGCTTACCTACCGTGCAGTATGTGGCCGACAGTTTGAACATTACCCCGAATTACCTCAGCAGCATGCTCAAAACGCTTACCGGACAAACCACCCAGCAGCATATCCATAATCAACTTATCGAAAGGGCAAAAGAAAGACTATCTGTAACCAGCCTGTCTGTCAGCGAGATCGCCTATGAACTTGGCTTTGAGCACCCGCAATCGTTCAGTAAGTTGTTCAAGACAAAAACCAACTTCTCACCACTGGAATTCCGGGCTTCATTTAATTGACCGTTTGCTGATCTTGTTCATGCTAATTGGTCTTTGCATGTTTGATTTGAAGCGAGTATCCTGACCCTCTGTTAATTTCAAATGCTTGGTGGCCCGTCCCTGAACGCGCTTGCGCCACATTCTGAAACTGGTAGGCTTCATTTCAGTCCGCATAATCAGGATCACCTGCTGTTCGCTTAGCGAAAACTGCGCTTTAATTGCTTCAAAGGGCGTCCTGTCTTCCCAGGCCATTTCAACTATACGGTCAATCTCTTCGGGACTTGGCGCCTTATCTTTTTCCTGCATATCAGTTCTTATCGTTTGCTGAATATCTTCACTGGTAGCAATTTGTACTTTCCACCACCGCGATAAACAAGTACCAATATGTATGCCACTGTTCTGCTTTGCTTTCAGTATTTAATAACTTAACAATTTGGAAACTGAAATGAATAAGACAATTCATAGATTGAGATGGTATTAAACTATTACAGACCATGAATGACATACGCTTAACAGGGAGCGGCGCAACACAAGTCCAGGTGGTTCCCGCGTTTGAGGCTGCACATCCAATTAATTATTATGACGGATACACTGGCTATTCTTCCAGCTTTTTGGATTTTGAAGTGCCGCTGCCTGCCTTGACTGATGAGCAGCGGAGGAATGCAGCCAAAAACAGCTTCGCCCCAGCAGGTCAGGATCCCTCGGTGTTGCCTTACACAAATTTTAGTGTTGTCATGAACAGCCGTCGGTCACTAGCTTACTACACAGCTGTGAATATAGATGGAGCGCATTCAGTCAGGCTCCCCAGAGATGGAGATAACTGGTACCTGGATGCCCGTATTGCCGAATCTGAACAAATAGGAGAGGAACTCTATAAACGAAATGCATTGGACCGGGGGCACCTTGTGAGACGATTGGACCCGGTTTGGGGTGTCAACGCAAGCAGGGCAAATGAAGATACTTTTCATTTTACCAACTGCTCGCCACAGCACGAACGTTTCAATCAGAATAGCGAGACCTGGTTAGGGATAGAGGATTTTATCTTAAATTTTGCAGATCAAAGCAATAGGAAGCTAACAGTTTTTACGGGGCCAGTTCTGGACAGCGACGATCCTTTATATAAAGGCGTCAGGCTTCCCCTGGCATTTTGGAAAATTGTGGTTTTCATTAGAAGAACTGGCGAGCCCGGAGCGGCGGCATTCGTTCTGGACCAGGCAAAATTAATCGGGACACTTCCTGGTTTAGGGGCAAGATTTGAGCCAGGGCCCTATCGCATTACACTGGATGAGCTGGTTGAATTGACAGGCCTGGACTTCGCTTACCTGAAACCTTTCGAAAGTCCACTGACCGACAATCAACTGAAAACCAGCAGTATCAGCAGGATTCTGTTGGAGGCGGACTACTCGAATATAGCCTTGTAATATCGACGAAGTAGTAAATAAAAGTCCAATGCAGCTATCAGCAAAAGTTAGATATGTACTTATCCACGAGAGTGTAAACCAAAACGGGACTGCGTCATGGAAATAAGTAGAATGATCCTCGTATTGTGGTTGGCGACCATGGTATTCATGAGTTGTAGAAAAAAAAACATAATTGAGCCCGAACCTTCCGCGAGGATAGCGGACAGTACATTAGTGAGCGTCTCTCGCGATTTTGAACAGGAATTGATCCGTCAGGGGATTGACAAAAACCGCAACGCAGATGGCCTGGTGAAATATGGAGACGTTAACCAAGTCGACAGCCTTTTCATTTACGGTAGTCATTTAATTAAAAGTTTAAAGGGGATCGAATATTTTACAAAACTCAGGCGCCTGACTTTATACATGACCCAACAGGATTCACTCGATCTGAGTAAGAATGAAATGCTTGAATATCTGAATTGTCAGACTGGGGCAGACATCGCAGGCTCGCCGGCAGCGCTGCAATACCTCAATGTCAGGAACTGCAAAAAGCTTACATATTTGAATTGTTACAATAACCTTCTGACGACTGTCGATGTGAGCCAGAACAGCGATTTGAAATATTTGCAAGTCGGCTTAAACAAGAAGCTAACCGAGGTTGACTTGTCAGCTAATGGCAAGCTTGAAGTTTTCAGGTCAGACGGGTGCTGGGAATTGGCCCGTCTGGATGTCAGCAAAAACTTAAAGATCAAGGAGTTGTATTGTCATGCAAACTACAAGCTAACTAGTCTTAATGTCAGCTTGTTATCCAATTTGAAAACTTTAAGCCTGGAATCATGCCACAGGATTGCGGACCTGAGACTTGGAACGAAACCGACCTTAGATTACCTGAATGTGTCATCTTTACCAATAGATCGTTTTGATTTCAATCAGACTCCTAATTTGAGATCCCTGGTTTTGAACAGCATCAAGTTTTCTATTCTCAATGTGAGTAGTCTAAGAAAATTAAAGTATCTGGACCTGGCATATGCCGAACTGCCAGATCTGGATGTATCAAAGAACCGCGAACTTGAAGGTCTTGATATCAGTGGCAGTAACCTTAAAGAAATCAATCTCACTCAAAACATCGCGCTCAAAAGGCTTCTCTGCTATCACCAGCCTTTTATCACCAAGCTTGACCTGCGCAATAAGTCCATGGAAATGTGTCTCGCATTCAATTGTGAAAAGCTCAAATCGATTTGTGTCGACAAGCTTCCAAATCCCCTGGATGAAAATTGGAAGATATCGGGAGCGACAAAGTTTGAGTTCTGCAATTAAGTGTACACGTGAGGTTGTCTGGCAGAAAAGTAAAGGTAGAAACAGGCCGTGGGATGTGAAACGAGTACCCGTTCAATTTGAATGCAATCTGATCTGCTTCGAGCTCAAAATAGACTTCGTGAATGGGATGCGCATTTTAGTTTTCAAATCAGGAACCTCAAAGCGTTTCAGCTGTTTGCCATTTATTCTTTTATCGTAGATTAACTACAATTAAAAATCCGAAATGGAGAATCAAATCGTATACTAAGTCTAGCCCCAGTGGGGCTCACTGTTTATAGAAAAGTGGTCAGGGTTTATAGAAATGGCCCCGGCGGGGCCTCCTGTGAATTGGCAATCAATTAGGAGGCCCCGCCGGGGCCAAACATTTTTTATTATTGATTTTTTCTAGAAACCGGAAGCTCCTATGGAGCTTTAAAGTTTACCGCTTCACTCCCCCCAATCAACCGTTCCAACCGTCCCATCATCTCATCCAGGGCGGCCCGCGTAGGGCGGCCCGCGCAGGGCGATTGTGTTGGACACTTGCAAATAACTTAATCCCGCACCAGACGAACTGAGAGAGCGCCAGAAACTGGGACATCCCACCGGAAGGCTTTTTTTAAGTTCTTTTTATTGCTGCTTGGAGGCCCACCATAGTGAAAGTTCCATGCCCAGGCTGTATCAACTGTACTAGGTAAGGAGGTCCAAAAGATACCAAGAATACCCTGGGTCAAATAAGTGCCATCAGGTCTTCGGTGACCTCCCGCTGGCGCATCGAACCCGCTACTGTTAGTACCATTACCGTCTTCATTCCAGCCTTTGACGCTTTTCAAAGCTTCGCCAGCCATGTCAGTTCCACCAAATTGACTTACCAGCTTAGCCCATTCGCTATCAGTTGCTAAGTGCCAACCGCCGGGGCAGGCTTCTTTCGCGGCCTCCCAGGTGTAAAGTAAACCCAGCTCTTTTCGATTGTTCTCATTGTCCTCATAAGCATAGCTGCCTTCCACTTTATAGTTCAGGTTTTGTGCCATCCAGGTAATGGTTTTGCCTGTTGAAGCTTCTTTAAAGCTGATCGTTTTATACGTTTGCCCATCCCGTGAGTCAGTGAAGGTACCGGTTGATTGGGCAATCCCAACTTTTGTAAAAAACAAGGTAGCAAGTGCGATAAAGATGTATTGTTTCATCAGTTTGCAGTTGTTCAACATCCTTTATTTGGCATGACATACATTACATTGCCCGAGACAGATAAATTGAAGCCATAACTTTCCACAGCAGGAAGCGACAGTCTTTCCCAAGTTTTGCCCATATCAGCTGACCGGAATATACCATCTGTGCGGCCACATATTAAATATTTACCCATTTGTTTGATTGATAAAATCTCCGATAAAGATTTAAGTAAGCCTATGTTTTACATTAATAAACTAGCTCTGGAAGGTTGAAGTTCTTCGCCTATGGCATTCCAGGTTTTTCCGCTATCCATTGAAATGTGTATGCTGTTTCTTTTGGTTATCGGGTTGTTTAAAATGGCAGCAAATCCTCCATCAATATGTTCCACTGCGATGCCAAGCCCCCCTTCACTAATCACACGATCCCAGGTTTGACCATCATCGGTCGATCTCAATATTCCATCTTTGCTGGTAGTAAGCAGTACACCGTTTGACTCTATCAATTTCATTCTGCCATTTCCAATAGGCAGTTGTTTCCAGGTCTTTCCATTGTTGGTGGATCTAAAAAGGCTGTTGCTGGAACCAATGAGAACTGTGCCTCGGGCAGTTTCAAAAACGGTTCGTACTTCTCTCTCTTTATAAGTCTTGTACATCCAATCTTTCGTGCTGTCTAAGCGTACTGCTTGCTCTTGGAAATTAGTGTACATGGGTGACCAATCACTCGTTCCGTTTATTCTTTTTAAAAATTGACCCCGAATATTATACGCAAGTATCCCATTCTTACCGGGGACAATGTTACGTTGGTTACCTGGGAAAATTTCTTTGGTCCAGAAAGCAGTTGTTGCATTTGGTTCACTGTGATAAACCCCGTTCCCAGTACGTAAATAAATTCCATGGTCATTTGCAATGAAACCATTTCCCGGTATACCTTCTTTCTGCAGTTTTTCAGGCAATCCTTCGCTAATGTCCTGCCAGGTTTTTCCGCCATCAATAGACTTGAAAATGATGTTTGCAATTCCCGCTGATTTACCCTCTTTTATCGGTTTCTTTTTCGGTTCCTTTTCTTTCGGCGCAAAAGAATTGAGTATAAATAATACCAGCAGGATAGCCGGGATAAACACAAATGATTTTTTCATTTTATTTTAATTTAATGTGAAGCCAGGATTTCATCCACTGCGGTGACCGCAAAGCTAAAAGTTATGGTCCTGTCGTTTGCCAGCGGTCGGTAAAAGAAGGTTACCGAAACGTAAAAGAAGGTTAACGAAATGTAAATGCCATTTTAGGAGTAGTAGGCAAAGACTATCAGATAGTCGAAACCGGGATGGGGGTTTTGCAAAAAAGTTAATGCAAAATTTCGTACCGTACTTTCAAAATAGCAAAATGGACAATGGGCGGGAAGTCAAAAAGCTACTTAACGAAAGTTACGCCGAGACCTGGATTGAGCAGCTCACACACCGAATTGGCGTAAATGATGATCTAGGTGTTTGTAAAACAGGTTATTCCATTCACGAATACTGAGTTTCCCAAATGAAAGTGATTCCCGCCCATCAAAATAGGATTCGCCTAATTGCTGAGTTTTATTCAGATATGCTACAAGCCTGTCTTTTTCAATTTCAAATTCCCTGACATCCGTGATCAAAAATACGGGAGCTGTCCTGCCGTTCTTTGGATAAGGCTTTTCGCCTACTACCTGAGACTTAGCAAGCAGCTTGATAATGAATTTCATGAACTTATTCGGCTTTTTAAACTTTTCCATCTCATATGCAAGTTCGTAGCTGACACAACAGTGAGCCAGCATCTGAGCCACATTCATCTTTCCCCAGAGAGGCTGGGTATTCTGATTCAGCGTATTAATCCGGGCAATAAGCTCATCGGTAACAGCGGTTGAGAATATGTTTTTGATCATAGGTCAGATAGGTGATCGTTTGGTTTTACTATTGATCTGTTCCAGGATGTTGTCCGCCTTTGAAGAAAGTTTCATTGCTATGTGTGGTTACCAGTTTCTTGCAATCGCCTGGAAAGCTTATTGGCCATTTCCATTTTTCATTTGTTCAACAGCATTCCATCCTTCGGGCGTAATTCCCATGATTTCAGTAACTGCCCCAATGGATTCATAAGTATCGAAAAACGCCATTCTGGCAATAGGATGATCCACTTCGCTGATGATCTCATATCCATTTGCCTGAAATTTCCCGACGACCTCTTCAAAATTGCTGACTGGAAGCCTGTATGCAAAATGCTGTGCTCCACCTGCTAGATATTGTTTCAAATAATCATGAAACATACTTTGGCCCGAAAGCGGCTGAACAAGTTCTACGAAGGTAAGACCATTGTATGCCTGAGTAGTGAGCCATTCTCCGGCCACTACTTCGCCTCGGTAACTCATTTCTAAGTCCTGCGCACGAACAATTTCCGGTGAAGGAAAGCCAGCAATACCCAGACTTTTTGAAAAGAAGTCCACAGCAGCATGAATGTCCTTAACTACCCAGCAAATCTGAGCAAGTTCTAGCTTCGAGATGATATCGTTGATGCCTTCCATGTGTATGCTTAGATCCAATCTGTCTCCACAAGAGTAAATATTTCGTCGACCGTCGTCTGGAACACGAAAGCAATTTTTAAAGCGAGTAGTGTTGATGGAACAAACTTTCCAATCTCGATAGAATTGATGGTTTGCCTTGAAACACCTACTTTCACCGCCAGTTCGGCCTGGGTTATATTCTGCTTTGCGCGTTCAACTTTGAGGGAATTTTTCATTGTGAAGCAGCTATTCCCAAGAAAAATATAATCGTAAATAGTAAATACAGATAGCCAAAGCAAAAATTAGTATGAGGAACAGATTTATATCGACCAACTGGAACGAAAGTACCTGGTGTTCGTAAAGATTAGTACTAATCAGCTTGAATCCGTAACCTACAATTAGCGCAATGTATGCAGAAGAAGATTTTAAAATTTTTACACGTTCATCTTCTATTTTTTCTTTGCTTACAAATATTATAAACAGCCCTACCAGCAAAGGTATTTCAGAACCTTTTGACTTGTCAATAAAAAATACCGCAATGCCGGCAAGAGCCAATAGTATACCTAGAATCTTAAACATCCTACCCATAGTATAATAAGTTTGATTGTCTAAAAGTACACTTGATATATCTAAAAGACAAATAAACTTTACTTTTTGATTAGGTTTTCATCAATTACTTCCAAAATTGAAAAGGCGTTACATCCACACGAGTTCATGGGAAGACGCTCCAGTAAGTATATTCCAACCAACTAAAACTTTCGTTTACAGCTCATTGTGGTCAACACATTAAGAAGATTAACAAATGAAGTTTTCTGCGACATTAGTATTGTTCATGCTCCTTTGGCTTACAGCAGCCGCAGGTGGCATCGGAAAAGATGATCCTGAATATAATTTTGAAACGTTCTGGAAACTCTTTGACAAGCATTATGCCCATTTTGAAACGCGGCAGGTTCAATGGAAGCAGCAGTATGATACTTACCGGCCGAAGGTCAACCCAGGGACTACTCACGACCAGTTACTGCGCATTTTTAACGAAATGACATCACCGCTTAAAGATGGACATGTAGTAATTTCTCCGACCGGAGACTTACCTGCCAGCGCCAAATACTCGCCATTCTTCAAAGAATTCCCCACAACGGAACTGCAAGCTCAGTTTAGACAAGTAACGCTGGATTTTTTGTCTGAGAACGGCTTTGGTCAAATGAAAAAGTTCAAAAGTGAACCCTACAACATCGGTGGCTATTGCCGGTCAGCGGATTTTGGCTACCTCCAACTTAACGGCTTCGGCGGCATGTCGCTAGAAGAATTTGGCAGGTAATTGGACGAGATGGTTCAGGAGTTTGCTGACGTGAAGGGGCTTATTATCGATATCAGGATCAATGGTGGCGGTTCACCGGCATACTTGCAGGAATTAACGGGACGATTGACGCAGGTAAAGCGATTGGTGGGATACGGCAGAACGCGGATTGGTGAGAAAAAACATGAATACAGTCCCTGGACGCCGTACATCTGAGCTCGGGTGGATGGAGTGGAGAAACAATCCTGGTAGTTGTCGATAATACAGGCCGAATTCTTGAGCACTGTTTTCTTTCGTATAATTATTTACGTGGTCAGACTTATATATAAATAGTCAAACATTCATTGTGCGCTCTCTTGTTATCTTCCGTGAGCAATGTAATCATTGATGAGAAACAAACCTGATACGGACAAGCGTGCCTTGCTCTGGACTACTTTCTATGTCCATACTGGCCCTTAATAATTCACAAAGCTTCTTGACAATAAACAATCCAAGGCCTTCGCTTTCCTTCATGTGGGAAGAAAGGTCACCCTTTATTGATTCTGTTGAAGGTGGCTGGTCCATCGGATATTCTGACTTTCCACCCATTCGATGACTGCTGCCTAGCTGACCCAAAGGTTTTAGTTGTTCAGCTAAAAGGCCCGAGGGGCTGCTTGCAGGAAAGCCAGGCCCTGTATCCTGAATGCTTAGTATCCAGCGTGTGTCATTTTCTTGTGCCCAAGAAATGTATATACCTCCTTCGGTGGTATACTTAAGAGCATTCATTAATAAGTTTTGAAGGATTCGTTGAATTTTAACAGGATCACTCTTCACTTTAAGTTTTTCAGGACCCTCTCCGCGTAAGTCGAGATTGCGATGTTCTGCGAAAGGACGTGCGGCCGCCACACTTTTGCGTAGCAGATCTGCCACATCAAACTCTTTAATTTCCAGCGTTTCCTGCCCCGCCTCAATGCGCGAAAAATCACTCAATTGCACAAGCATATCGCGTATTGAACCCAAATTTCTATTGAGCATTGCAAATAGCTCTGTCCTTTCTTTTTCATTCGCCGGCAGCTCCAGCAGGTGCGAAACGCCAAATAATGTGCTAAATCCGGATCGGAGGTCGTGGGTGGTTTCCCGCAAATGCTTATTTCGCTTTTCTCCCAGCTCTTCCAGCTGCTGCAGTGCCTTTGTGGTAGCATTGGCCTGCTCTGCTGCGTTGGTCTGGCGTAGTTCATCGTAGTAAAGTACGCTGCCACGGCTTGCTTCCTGAGATACACATAGCACATGCTGATAAACTTCCAGAAGCACGTCAGCCGAAATATCCTGCTCCTTATGAAACTGGTTAATTGTCTCCATCAAGATATTGAACAGCAGCTCTAGCTCGACCAATAACTCAGGAAGTGAATAGCCACGCTGCCACCGGTGAAGCCCATGCTCCTGTGCCACAATGACCACCTCTGATTCCTCCGGCAATTTCGCCAGGCGCTGATCCAGTATATTTAAAATAGCGGGCACCTGGTCATTAAATTCTTCTCTGGAAAAACTGGTTTTGCTCAACATAATCAGGTCTTCTGCACAGGCTGAACGCCATTTATTTAAGATACTTTCCCGCTGCATGTGTAAATGCCGGAGAATATCACTCATTTGTTTTTCCGTTTTAGAAGATGCCTTCGCCATAGTTTTTGGTTTTTATATATGCAGCTTCAAATAATTTAACAGAATGTTGTCCACTATACTGTAATAGAAGCTTTTCAGCATTAGGCGCAATGAAACTATTAATTCGCCATTTCTTATTAATAGTGTGCCAAATTTCTGCGCAGATAAAATGTTCTTTGTTCGACTGAATTTCATTTCATGCTCAGGGCGTAGCGCTACAAAAGCTTCTAGCACTCTGAGCATCGAATATGCATCTTACAAGGAAGCGTCTTAAAAATGAAGAACACGTGAACACAGCAGCTGTTCCAGTTTACTGCCAAGATTCACGGGTTCTATGCATTCTAATAACAATAAGCTTATAAATACGGACGTGCCATTTCATCAGCCTGGGAGCGACTTTCATCACGTTTCGTAATGTCAGCTTTTTGCAAAGCAGATTTCAATGTGTCCTTATCCAGATCTTGACAATACGCCGGAGTACCTGGCTGCTGTCTCCACGACTCTGAAAGTGCACCGCCGTCAATGGCATCGAAGCCAATTTGATCAATAAGTCTGATAACAGCCTGTTTTTGCTGCTGATCATCACCGGCAACAGACAATGCAATGCGGTTGGCACTCCCCGGGGGAACTGCCTTTGAAGCCAAACTTGGCGCAACGATGTTGTTAAAAGCCTTAATTACCGGATGCCCAATTACCTTCGATACCCACTCGCTGTCTGTCAATCCACCCTCAATATCGGCAATATGCCCGTCGCGGGAAGGGTAATAATTTCCTGCATCAATAATTATAGCTTTCGAAGCAGAAAGTATTTCTTTTGGAAGATTGACAATGGCCTTGTTAGGAATGGCAATGATAATCAGGTCTTTTGCCCCTGCCGCTACTTCTGTCGTCACTGCGGTTGCACCCGTTTTGTCGGCAATCTCGCCAAGTGATTCCGGCCCGCGCGAATTTGAAATCAGGACCTGATGTCCAAGCGCTGTTAAATATCCAGCCAGTGTGCTGCCAATGTTTCCGGATCCTATGATTCCTATTTCCATCATCTCTGTATTTAGTTTTCTAATTAATTTATTTGTTTGAAACGCGCGGATCAATTCCATACTGTTCCGGCGCGCCCAGATGTTCGCGTAGTGTTTTGCCTTCGTATTCCTTGTGAAAAAGCCCGCGCTCCTGTAAAATAGGAACGACTTCGTCTACAAAAGCATCAATCCCGTCTGCATTCACGTCCGGCGAAATCCAAAACCCGTCGGCTGCACCAGCTTCAAACCATGCCTGCATATGATCGGCGGCTTCAACGCCTGGCCCAACAATCACAGGATGATAGTCAATCACACCATGTGCCAGGATATCACGCAGGCTCCATCCTTGTCTTGCAATCTTTAAAGCATGGGATGAACGAGGGTCGTAGCGGGAAGGGCGGGCATCATCCAGCAGCCCTTTTGAAATTGGTTTATCTAGCTGGTTTGCATCAATTGGAATGCCCAGCATTTGTTGCAGATAACTTGCCCTTTGACGAAATGAATGCCCTGTCAGTTGAATCCTGCGGTCAAGTGCCGCACGTCTGTCTTTGGCAATGGTAGTCATCAGCCCTGGAATGTATTTAATCTCGTCAGGATCACGCCCGTAATGTTTGGCAGCCTCTCTGAATGCATTCCGCTGGGCGCGCGCATCTTCAATAGTAAACGCTGCACCGATAACCGCATTGGCAAAACGCCCCGCCAGTTCATGTGCATTAGAACTGCCTCCGGCGTGAAAAATAATGGGCTGGCCTTGCTCGGATGGCGGAATGTAAAGCGGTCCGCGCGAGCCGACGTACTGGCCCTGTAAATTGATAGGAAGGATCTGCTCTTTCTTAGCAAACTGGCCTGTCTGCTGGTTATGCACCCAGGCAGCCTTTCCCCAGCTGCCCCAAAGTGCCTGTATCAATTGGACTGCCTCGTGGGCACGGCCATAACGATCTTCACTGGACGGAATTTTCCGGCCGTAGTTGGCAGCAACATCATCGCCGCTTGATGTGATCGCATTCCAGCCTGCTCTGCCATGGCTCATGACGTCAAGCGCTTTGAATTGTCTTGCCAGATTGAAAGGCTCATTGAATGTGGTCGATCCTGTTGCAACCAGTCCTATATACTCGGTTTCTCGCGCCACTGCAGCCAGGGTCATCATTACATCCAGGTTGAAGGCCGGTGATTCGCTATCTATATCCGACATAACAGCACCTGGTCCATCCGGCAGAAATATAAATTGAAACTTGCCGCGCTCAGCTGCCTGCGCCTGCTTTACACGCGCATCAAAACTGGTGTAACTTTCCGGATCAACTCCGGGCATACGCCACGCCCCGGGCTGAGAGCCATATCCGTTCCCTAGATGAAGACCTATAAGCATCTGTTTGCCGGTACCGGAAGGCAAATCTGCTCCTTCTTTTAAAGAATCCATAATTCTATAAGTATTACATGTACAGTGCGCGACTTAGACGAACACCGTATTCTGCATCTGGGTTTGTAGTTGGATTATCAACGCGTTCCATAATGGCTGCAACAGCCAGATCTCTACGTTTTGGCAACCGGTGCTTTTCTGCTGTATCGATCACAGCCTGCATTTCGTCAAGCGTAAGGTCTGTGCAGTAAACCGGTGCTCCCGGTTGCTGCCGCCAGGAGTCTGCCAGGGAACCTGTATCAAAGGCATCAAATCCTGTATCATTAACTAACCTGGTGGTAACTTCCCGGTCAATGTCCCGATCGGCAGCAATGGGAATTGCAATACGGTCCGGGCTCCCGGCAGGTTTGCCATTTACAACCAAAGAATGGGAGCCAATCGCATTCCATGCTTTCGCAATCGGACGTCCCAATTGCTGCACAACCCATAGACTTTCAACCATTCCAGCCTCAATACTCTCAATGCGGCTATCGCGTCCCGGGTAATAATTAGAAGTGTCTATCACAGTTGATTCCTGTGAAACTGCTTCAAAAAGCGGCGCAAGCTCCGGAATACGGTTTAAGGGAACAGACAATATAATTACTTCTTTATTCTGGACAGCTTGCAGAGCTGTAACTGCAACAGCGCCCGTAGCAAGCACCGCCGGATCTATATTTTCGGGCCTACTGGAATTAGCCACAACTACATCATGTCCTGCCTGGGCCAGCTTTAACGCCAATGTTTTTCCGATATGCCCTACGCCGAGAATTCCGATTTTCATGAGAAAACGATTTTAAGATTAATAATTAAATAAATATATAAGCAAACGTTTATGTATATAAGCAAAATAAATCCCGCGACATGATCATCAGCGGGGGGAACTTCCTAAGCTGTTTTCAGGGATTGCAGAAAACTCGTCAACTCCTCCAATTTTTCATCATTAATGGCAAGACGCATATTACGCCCTTCCTTATGCGACTCGATTAAGCCGGACTCGGCAAGTGATTTTAAGTGTTGCGACATAGACGGTTGACTTATGGGAACAAATTCAAATAGATCCGCACACCCTCTGTTTGTCCCTTTTGCTATTTCTTTGAGCAGGAGCAGACGATGCGGGTCACTAAGTGACTTTGCCATTTTAGTAAGTGATTTCGTGTCCATATCTACAATTTTTAATACATGCGCATTCGTTTATGTATTACTAACTGGCTGTACGCTGTAATCGTTCCCTCATTACTTAGAATTTAATCACCTAAAACTTGATTTTTTCCCCCCAGAGATTTTCCATAAACGGCAGCAGGTAAAGCCCGCAGGATTATTTCGTTCTCCCCCCATTTGCTTATTTATGAGTGTTTGCGAAAGCGGTGGTATTTCTCAGCTGGTGTGTATTACTAACGTTCACTTCATCAGCCTACTCTCCCTAACCGATAGATGCTCATCGTACAGTCTAGTATTAATTGAACAGCCAAGCCTTTGGTGTTAGGCCACATGCTTTGAACAAAAGCATCTAAAACCACACTGACAAAGTTCCTGTGATCTTATTATGCGAGCGAAATAGGCCTCTATGAAAATCAAGATTATTGTATTTCTGCTTTTTACTTTCGTCTGGAGTTGGCTGAACTGGGGCATTGCCCTCTTTTATTTAAAAAGTGGTTCGGAGCAAGATAGCGTGACTTACTTCATTAGTTTCTTTTTTATTGGAACATACGGGCCGACCCTGGCAGCAATTATTACAACTGTCTATTTCGAAGGAAGCATTGGCCTGCGAGCTTTACTTAGAAGGCTTTTTCTTTGGCGGGCATCGCCCAAGGTGTATCTTGCAATTTTTGCCTTGCCAATTTTCTTTGTGCTTTTGGGAATCTATATCTACCATTTATTTGTCGGGCCAGTTGGAGATATTGGTCTCAGCAAAATAGCATTAATCCCATCTATGATCGGCTATGGCATACTAGCTGGACCTATGGGGGAAGAACTTGGATGGAGAGGTTTTTTACTTCCCAAACTACTGGAAAGGCATTCTAATGTAAAAGCCAGCACAATAATTGGTTTGATCTGGTGTACCTGGCATATACCTCTTTTCTTCGGGCCTACTGGGGCGCTTATTTCAAATGGAGACATCACATTTCTGAATGTCTCCACTTACCTGGTCGCGACGATTTGTTTATCCTATCTATTTACTTATATATCGACTATAACAAATGGAAGTGTCCTTATCGCAATTCTAACCCATGCTTCTGTCAATGCTGGTTTGCCGATCTTTTTCTTTCCCGACCTGACATCGCCAGAAAACTTTGTAATTGTATTCAAACTGACGATAATCCTTCTGATCCTGTTCACAGCGTACGTCGTGACTCAGCATGAAATTAGACGAAGTGCCAGAAACTAAGTCATACCCTGTGGAATTTCGGGTGCGAGTGCTGATGTAAGGATCGTTTTCGCAGCTGCTTTGAAAGCCAATGTGATTGGGAAATGCTGATATATACATTAAAATAAGGTTTTAACCTGATTTTAACAAATTTTTGCTAGCTTTAAAAATTAGTTCTTGTTAGTCTGTACACACATTATCTAGCTGCAAACGTGCAGTAGTATCCATGAAGATTGTTGAGCTTACACGCATTGTTCCCGAGACGCTTTGGGCGGCTCGGTTTAAAGGAAATGAAGAAAACGAATTTGACCGGACATTCAATTGCTGGGACAATCCGGAATATTTGGATGCATTTTTTACCACGCACGAACAGGATCTTGTAAAAGATTTTTACGGCTATTGCTCAGTAAGCCAAGCTGTTTCGATTACAATGTCAGAAGCTGATGCATTTGAAAAACAATTATTGAGCGTAGCAAAAGGGCAGGATCTGGAAAAGAGATTGGGAGATATTTTCAAGCCACTAGAAAAAGCTGCGAGAATCAAAATCGTAAATGAAAAAAGCAAAGCCTACGGGACAGGCGCAAAATCGTGGCTCCGGATTTACGCTGTCAGACTAAACTACGACTTTTTTGTAATCTCCGGCAGCGCCATCAAATTGACAAAGACAATGAATGAGCGCGAGCATTTGAAAGAAGAACTCGAAAAGCTGAATGTGCTCGTAAGATTTTTAAAAGAACTGAATATTGAGACCGTAGAAGATTGGGGATACATTGATTTTGAATGACTATGCAAACGAGAGAAGATATTTTACAAAAATTAGAATCGATCACCGCTGCTGAATCCAGCACATGGAAAGAACGCGCAGCCCGCAAAGCCGAAAATCCGAAAGCACTAGAAAAGTCGAGGATTATCGCGATTAATATTTTAGCCCAATTGCGAAAACTTGGAATGAGCCAAAAGGATTTAGCGGAGAAATTGCAGGTAACGCCTCAGACCGTGAATTCCTGGGTGAAAGGGAATAGCAATTTTACAATTGGGACGATTGTGCGGATTGAGGAGGTTTTGGGAGTTGAATTGATTGGAGTTAGGGTGGGTGATTAAATCTCAGTTTACAGAATATCTGCCCATATATTTTTAAGATCGCGAATGGAAGTCACTCTTCCAGCCTTCACGTCCTCAATGCCTTCTTTAATGGCATTTAATACTTGCGGGTCCGAAAAAAAATACATCAGTTTCAGTACTTTCATCAATTGGCGTGAGTAAAACTAACTTCTTATTCTTTCCCCGGTAAATAATCACCCGCTCATTCTCGGCAAGATCCAGATAATCATTCTGCTTCCCCGAAATTCCCTGGCTGTTATAATTCTTATGGGTGTACGGTTTTGTGTACACGAAGATAGGGAGATTTTGTATTTATGCGAAAATTAGCATGAAGGAAAAACTGAATGCTCATGATAATGATGGTACCACGTAATTTGTGCAAGTGCCGCTTGCACAATTGTGCGGTCAAGGTATGTGGTAGCAAATTGTCGCATGCATTTAAGATTCCTGAACGAAAGTCCCTGCATATCAGAAAACTCTATTCGAAGATCCGATGCCAATTAATCGATAATTTTCGTTCCCAGCTTGCCTATTTCTGCTGCTCAACGATCGTTTTCCCAATCTGCCAGTAGAGCGTCAGCATTTCTGCATTGGCCGAAAGAGATTCTTTAAGGCGACTTTGACGGATGGTAACTTTTAATTCGCCGGGGATTTGTGGGTGGTTGGAAGTTGGCGATATTTTAATATTATTTAATTTAAACTTTTGCATGCATCAGGGAATAATGAAACTAACTTGTGATAGTTCCCCTGCGGGTAGACTTATCTAAGCTTTCTTTGTAATTCTTTTTAGATAAGTGCTCCAATAATTTATTTGAATGATGGAGAATGATAAATTGTTTCAAGATCTGTTTGCATATCAACCGTTCAACAATATGGCTGGAAAATCACAGGGAAAGCCGTGGAAACAGTTCGAAAAGTTAGTTGCCGAATTTGAAAGGCATTTAAACCCAAAGGGTGCTAATGTCACACTAGATGATAAAGTCCCTGATTTGATAACAGGACATCTTCGACAAGTTGATGCTACAATAAGGCAAATTGTAAAAGGAGAAAAAATTCTAATAGCAATTGAATGTCGTAAGAGAGGCCAAAGAGAAGATATTACATGGATTGAGCAATTATACGCCAAGAAAAGTTTCATTGGTGCGACTCAAATCGTAGGAGTTTCTTCAACCGGTTTTAGTGATTATGCTTTAGAACGAGCAAGAATATCTGGCATTGTCTTGCAAAAAATAGATAAGATTGATCCTGAAACGTTTATGGATCAATATATTTTGAATGTGAAAGCTAGCCGACTACATTCTGGTGTGGCAAAATTCAAATTTTCTAATGCAACATCAAGCCAATTAGAATATTTCCAACGGAAGTTACAGCTGCAGGGAACTAAGTTAGAAGAACGTATTTTTAATTTCAAGTATTACAATGGTCCTCACACACTACGCTCATTTTACGAAATCTTTTTGGAAAAGGGCTACCCAAGTTTGCAAAAGAGCCCGGCCTTTGAACATGTATCAATTGAAATTGCTATACCTCCGAAGGAAGTGTACATTAGAACTCCTTCCGGTATCTTATATATGGAGAGATTTGGTGTGAATTTCGACCACATTCAAGCTGAAACCGTCGTCGATAATCCAACAAAATATGAATACAAAGATGACGAGAACAATATTATCTCGACTATCGTAGAGTTTGAATATCTAGATCTCGATGGCGAGTCTGTAAAATATCATTATTTTCCAGAAAGTAATAGTTGATAGCAAATTGAACTTAAATTAACCTATAAAGAAACTTGTTAATAATATTTTTAGGCTGGCTGTAACGCCTTTGGCTGCCATATCGCATGAATTTTAGACGCATCCACCCTCTTTCTAGCCTGCGCTAGATTGTAATCTTCCTGCACACCTAACCAAAATTCTGCCGTCGTATTAGGAAACGCTGCACCTAAACGTATGGCCATTTCAGGCGACACAGCCGATTTCCCGTTGATAATCGCAGACAGGTTTTTACGGGTTGTTCCCAATACTGCGGCAACCTGTTCAACTGTAAGTTTTTTTTTCCTGTTTCCTCATAAATTCCGTCAAGCGTTTCGCGAATAAGTTCGCCTGGATGGGTGGGATCAAATAAAATCATGTTACTCCTCTTGTTTAATGATAATCTATATTGTCAATGCCTGCGGCATTCTCTACCTCGAAACGAAAGATAATACCCCAATTTCCTGATACTATGACGGAATAAAAACCTTTTAAATAGCCTTTAAAGCATGAAAATAATATAATATTCGCCGGTTAACGTCATTAAAATTCGTGTAGCCGCAGAGCGGCTCCCTGTTTATAGAAAGGTAAAAACAAATAAAGAGCAAAGGCCCCAGCGGGGCCTCCTAATTTATTGCCAATTCACAGGAGGCCCCGCCGGGGCCTAATACTTGTGATTCATTGATTTTTCTATAAACAGGTAGCTCCTCCGGAGCTTTAAGCTGTAATTGTTTACCTCCCCCCAATCAATCGCTCCAACCGCCCCATCATCTCATCCTTCTCCTTCAACATCTGCTCATACAAAGCAATCTTCTCCTCATGAAGCTGCATTAATTTATCTATTGGGTTATTATTAGTCTGGTAGATAGCGGACCCATTGTCAAAGGTGTTGGAAATGATATTAATGGCTTGATTCTCGTCAAAATTCCGAATAGCCTCCGCCGGTATCTTCAAAATCGCAGCAACCTGCTCTAAAATATCGGAGTCAATTTTTTCCCTTTGTTCAAGTAGCGAAATTTTTTGCTGGTTCCAGTCTTCGCCGAGCTCGAATGCGAGATGATCTTGTTTGATCGCTAGCATTTCCCTGAAACGCTTCAAGTTACGGCCTTCGTAGATCTTTGGATTGGAGGTAGTATGTGCCATGTGGAAAGGGTGTTTGGTTAAAAAAAGCACTTTATATAAATCTCCCGGGAAGTGGCCGGATATCTTATATGCATTGCAATGTATGTTACCGGCCGACCCGCGTAGGGCGACCCGCGTAGGCGATTGTGTTGCGCACTGTTCGCGTGAGTGGGTGTTTATCGGTGAAGCCGCTACTTGCTGCTCCTGATAGTGGCCATTGCGAAGAAAGTATATACTGTTAAATCAGACTTCAAATGCCTAGGAATGGGTAAACAAGCTTCTCGCCGAAATTTCGATTGGTGAGATGTCGATTTGAGATAGATATGCTTTGTTAACGCGTCAGTGTACCGAGTGAATTGGAAAGGCTAGAATTTGGACGTTATTTGCGACCAATACTTACATCTTTTTGACGTTTGTCAGCTGGATCTTTCCTCCCAGAGGTGGAAGCCGTAACTCGGGGTTAGGGCCAAGACACGTGTATTTAAGATTGCCCGAGATTATGTAATTCCAGGTCTTTTCATCCTTACTTATTTCCCAAGCAGTATCAACATCACAAGCATGTACGCTCATTAAACCTGCCATTGTATCTGAAACAACAAAAGTGCCGTCGCCAGTGTATCTAGCCTGGAAATTTTCCAGGACTGGAATTGCAACAATAAAGCGGACAAGATATTAAGCCGCAATTTTTTGTTTGTGTAAAAGCTCCTCAAACTCTTTTGGTGAAACATATCCTAAGGCCGAGTGGAGCCTTTTTCTATTATACCAGGTT
>NZ_JAJUXK010000006.1 GCF_021390335.1 Dyadobacter sp. CY343
CGGTTATTACTCAGCTCAATGCTCATCAGTTTGAACTCCTTATCAAATACTCTTCTTTCTCCTGACATATGTATTAAGTTATAAAAGTTTCACTTAACTCAATGTCCGCTTAAAGGTAGCAGGTCCATTTAAACACTCCCCTCTTTAAGTGATTAACAGGGTGCAATGAATTGGGCGCATTTTGATTTAAAGAATTGAGTTGTGGATAAAAATTTATAAAATGCGTTTTCAAAAATTTTTTGGCAAATTAGACTATCCTTTAATCCGTGAATCCCTTCGTCGCCATCTCATTTATATTTAACATTTTTTTCATTTTATGCGCCATAATATTTACATGCTTTTTTTGGGATCTTGAAGTAAGTTCAAGCATGGGCGATACCATTGGAGGAACCTTAGGCCCTATCATCAATCTTTTTGCGATGGTTTACATTTACAAAACCTATCAGGATCAAAAATCTGCACTTGCAATTCAAGCGGCTGCCCTAGAACATGGAAGGGAATCCTCGAGAGATCAAATGAGCATTTCTTTAAATAGCGAATTGGCAGCAGGATTGAAGGAGGTTGAAATTATGTTCGAAAACATCACTTACACCCTAATTTGGAATCTTCAAGATCATAATGGAAATCAAATGACTAGATCCTATCGAGGAAAAGATGCATTAGATAAATTCCCTCAACTTAGAAATCTCGCAAATTTTTTTGAAGAGTTAAGTGAAGCCGATAATAACTTTTTAACCTCTGTACTCTTAGTTTACGCAAGGCTAGAGGCAATATCCAACCAGCATAGAGACCTCAGACCATTCCTGAATGATCTTCACGCAAATGGTTTTAACCGAAGAATAAGCACAGTTGGAAGACATTTTGTAAATCCGATAGACAATATCTTTAGAACGCTTACGATCTTCGGTGAAATGTTTCCTCCTCAAAACCAAGATAACGAACTCAATATGATAGCGAATCGGACGTTCCGACTAATTCTCCAATATCAACAAATTTCTGACAGTCTTGAGGCTAATGGACACAAAACTCGTTTGGTTCAAGCACAGGAGATAGGAAATCCAGTTTTCAATTTTAACCCTCAAATCTTGATAGACGAAGAGACTAGAAATTCTATAAATTGGGATTTAGAGTATGTCCATGAAAACTAGATTTCCTAAGCCCTATGCTTGAACTAAGAAATAGTCACTGAATATTACACTTAATACTTCCAATGTTGAGTCAGCAATAACATGCGTTGGATCTTCGAAAAACCGATGGAAGAGACCATTCACCCAAACTTAAATATTTCTAAAGTTCTCGTCTAAACTCGAACATTTCCGATCAGTGTAATATCATCCGTCACCCACCTTCTATCCTAAGGCAAATTTACACAGGATAGGTAAATCCCATTTCAATAAACTAGATTCACAAATCGGCTCACCACTTGGTTTCAAAGACTCTGAAATCCAAATGAGCCGCCTGCTTTGCGCGTCTGGCCAGATGTACGATTGTAATACAATCGCCGGTTGCTGCGCACCCGATCTGGCCTTCCCCTCCAAAGTCGGTCCAAGTTTGTGAAGGAGTTTTTAATGTTTGAAAGTGTAGATAGGATCGTGATGAAAGAAGAAAAATCGAACAAGACAAGGCATGTAATCTTCCGGTTGACACCCAAAGAATACGCCAATCTAGAAGCCAAACGCAGCCGCACCACCTGCCGGAAATTAAGTGAATTTTTAAGACTCTTGATTTTCAACCGACCGGTAACTGTGATCGAAAGGAACGGTTCGCTAGATCGGATGATCGGCGAATTGTCGGAGCTTCGTGAAGAGCTCAACCGGCTTGGCAACAACTTCAACCAGGCAACCAAACGCCTGAATGCAGTCAACCAAATTTCAGAATTCAGAAACTGGATCGCCAGCTATGAAGCTGAAAGGAAATTCCTGTTTTCAATGCTGGACAAGATCAAATCGCAAACCGATAAACTGGCAGACCGATGGTTGCAGTAATCCACACCAGCAGCCGGCTTAGGTCAGTGCTGCAATACAATGAGAACAAACTGGAACATGGATACGCGGAATGCATTTCAGCAATTAACTATCCCAAGGATGCGGATGCACTGAGTTTCGATCAAAAGCTAAACCGGATTCAGTGGCAACTGGCTTTGAACAAAAGGACAAAGGTCAATACGGTTCACGTGTCTTTGAACTTTGATCCGTCTGAAAAGCTGAGCAAAGAACAGCTTGCGGAAATTTCAAAAGCCTATTTAAAAGGTATTGGATTTGAGAAACAACCCGCTCTCGTGTATGAGCACCGGGATGCCGGTCACCCACATGTGCATATTGTCACGACCAACATAAAAGCAGATGGTAGTCGGATTTCATTGCACAACCTGGGCAAAAATCAATCGGAGAAAACAAGGAAAGAGATTGAGATAGATTTTGGTTTGGTGACAGCACAAGATCGAAAAGCGCAGGAGTTTACTTTAAAGCCAGTCAGCATCAAAGCAGAGTATGGAAAATCAGAAACCAAGAAAGCCATTGCCAATGTGCTCGATAAGGTTTTGAACGAATACAAGTTCACCACGATGGGAGAATTGAATGCAGCGCTCAACCATTATAATGTTGCGGCGGACATTGGCTCTGAGGATTCGGATCAGAAAGAACAATGGCATCTTATACCGTGTGCTGGATAAAGATGGAAACCGGGTTGGGGTGCCTATCAAAGCAAGCGACTTTCATTTCAAACCAACACATAGAAATCTGAAAGTGCGTTTTCTTTACAATGAGATGAATCCGAACCGTACTAAGGATTCGTTACGTGTTAAGAATAGTATAGATTTTACGTTGTATGGCAAACAAAACGTGTCATTGCCCAGGCTGATGAACATTCTTCAAAAAGACGGGATTGATACGGTAATCCGGAAAAATGAAGAAGGCAAGCTGTACGGGATCACATATTTAGACCACCGTACTAAATGTGTTTTCAATGGAAGTGCATTGGGTAAGCAGTATAGCGCGAATGGCATTACCGAGCGATGCATCGAGGATCCTTTCTCTCTTCATCAGCAAAAGTCTCAAATGATAGGGATGGATGTTGGTCAAGCTGCTAGTGCCGGTAATGTTTACCAAGTCGGAAATGGTAGTTCGCTTGAGAGTGATAAGTCTCTTGAATCTTTGTTGTCTCCCGTTAAGGATGGCGAGTACACTCCGCATCAGTTGAAGAAGCCAAAACGGAAGAAGCAGAAAGGGTTTTCGATGGGATTTTGAGTTATTGAAGAATTGCGCTTGCACCACAGCGCAACGAAAGATACAAAGCAAAAAGTGACGACTGCCAAATCCATAAGGCTATTTACCGCGGCTGTGCCGCTCCTTAAACCGCCTTACGGATTTGCAGCCAAGGGGTGAACCCCGTCACTTTTTGCTTTGAGTGAGAATGGGCGATTGCGCTGAGGTTAAAAATAATTGTTAAACTTGAGCGACGGTTTAAGCGACGAAGGCAATGCTTTTTTATCCCAGAGCATCACGCCGGGCGACGGTTGTTCCACAGCTATTTTTGAGCTACAATAAAAAAAAGTACTGTCGCTCCCATTTCAAAATCTGCCTATCAACAGCTGCTGGTGTGATATATGATCTCTCTCTCACCGACACAGCACAACCAGAAGCATTTATGATTACATTATAGGCCTTCAAATCAAACCCAGTCCTTGCTTGTGAACGTCCCTCAGACCCCCCATAGAATATACGGGATCAAAGATTCATGCCATTCTTTTTAATCTACTTAAAAAGTATATTTAGCAATTAAAAACATGAGATATTTTAACTATAATTAGGAAAAAATTCGGTCTTACCCCGATTTTCAATCTTAGCGTCTTGCTAACTGGACATTTCGGCAACAGCCAAATTTGGTTTAAGTAAACTTTCAATCATGCTGGTAAATTAATTTCTCTTCCAAGAGAATCTCGTAGTAGAATCACTAAATATTGAGAACACGGTAAGCCATCTTTTTTTACCAAACTAATCCTCGAACAATAATGTACCGACCCTATGCCTTGTGGAGAATTTGATTAACATGTTAAACAGATAGTGGCATACCACTATCATAGCAATCTAATTTCAGTCTTTACCAATACAATCAAAACAAGATGAGTTGTTAACATGAAAAAATTCAATATTGCTCTAACTCTAGAACAAAGCATCTCTGAAAAAATAATTGAGTATGCAAAGGAGTTGTACACAACTCTGGATTCGAATGTAATCCTCGGGCTCAATTCAAAGCCTCATATAACTATCGGGCAGTTTAGCATCGGCGATATGGAGGCCAAAGAAGTCTGGCAGAACTATGCCAGTTTATCAAAACTACTACCCAAAGTATCGCTTTCAGGGCTCACCATCATACCATCCAGCAGCGGCGGCGCATGGATAGAAATATCAGTTTTGAAAAGTAGTTTATTATTGAAACTTCAGGACGATTTAATCAATATACTTTCACCTTTTGGCGAACTTACTAACGACGTTGGTGACAACTATCGACCTCATATAACTATTGCACGTACGACGATCAGTAAAGAGTTTGAAAACCTTCCCGTTGACAGCGAAGTCCTAAAATTGAAATTGCTAAATACTGAACTGGCGATTGGACTCGGCACAAATTTCGAGGACTTAATAATTAAATAAATTTTATGAAAAGGCAAGATATTACAAAAAGCCAAATTGATTCGCTCCGGCAGTACAGAGTATGGGTATATTGGAGCGCCGCTGTTTCATTTTTAATTTTGGTCCTTTTCGCAATTCTCAAAACGTTATACGCGTCGCCGGTCGTTTCACTAGTCTCTGAGTCATTTGATAATATTTTATTTGAAGTTATGATTGCATGTGCTGGGGCTGCTTTCAGCACCGCTCTCATTGGAATAATCTACGAAAAATTCCAAACTAAAATTGTCCATGATGACTCACTTGTAAGAGAAAGATTCATCGAAGAAGGAATATTGAGAGTCTTCAAATCATCCACAGACTCACAACTTTTGGAGTTTATGCATGCTGAAATTAAGGCAAGTAGGTCGGAAGTTATTGCAATCGGTCTAGGATTAGGAGTTTTGTCACATAACTATCAACTCCTTGAAGCAATTGCCGACAAAATAAATTCAGTTGACAATTTTAGGCTGAAAATTTTTTTAGGAAGCTCAGAAAATAACGGCGTGATCAATCGTATTAAAGAAGAAAAATTAACACACGACAAAAATAAATTAAACTACGATGAATCCTGGATAAAAAGATATCCCTCCGAAATCACTGGTGTCCTGAACGGTTTCATCTCAGACAAATGTAAATACAAGTTCGTTATGAAAGAAATAGACAGCTGCCCGATGCTTTCTGTTGTCAAAATTGACGATATCTTTCTATTCTTTCCATATGGAACCCCCAATATTAAAGGGTCTCACAGCCCTTGGATTGTTATTGATGGTAGTGCGGAGCATAGTGCAATGGCTAAATTTCTAAAAAATATTGTAAAATTTTATGATTGAGCAAAGGATCCTCCTTCCAAAAGCTATAACCAAGGGAGCCAGATTAGGCTTTTTCTCTCCTTCCGATCCCATATATCCTCGGCGAATTGAATTTATAAAAAATGCAACGTCAATTCTTAGCAATTGGGGTTACAAGCCAGAGGAGATTACGGACCAAAGGTTTGAAGAATGGTCAGTTCTCAGAAGCCCCGCCACCAGAGCACAAGAATTTCACGAAAAACTTGTTGATAATAATATTGATTGTTTAATGGCATCCTGGGGAGGCAAGAATTCTAGCGACCTACTTACATATCTTGATTATCCCCTTATTAGAAAAATAAAAAAACCCATAGTTGGTTCAAGTGATATAAATGTACTGTTAAATGCAATTACTCATAAATCCGGCCTGATAACTTTTTACGGGCCCAACGTACTGGGAAAATTAAACCAGACCGAGGAAATTGGACTGCCACTTCTATTAAAAAGTAAAACGAATACTTACAATATTTTCCCCCCTTCGTCGAATAATAAATTAAAGATATTAAGAACAGGGTCGTGTGTGGGCCGCTTAGTAGGGGGTAGTTTAGGCACCTTCACACTTGGCCTCTCAGGCACCCAGTTTATGCCTGTCTTCGAAAAAGCCATTTTTTTCTTTGAAACTGCCTCTCTTGACTATTTTAGAATACGCCAGCACCTACAACATCTAAATAATACCAAATTTCTAAGAAATATTGTTGGCCTAATCGTTGGAGTAACTAATCAGATTACCGATGGTGATATCAATTTATTTGAGAATATGCTCCTAGAATTACTTCCTAATGACATACCAATTGTAACGACGGAACTATTTGGTCATGGCTTCTATTATAATCCCACGTTTCCAATTGGCGCACGTATGTCAATGGATACAGAAAAATCTATCTTTGAAATTGAACGAGCATGAGATCATGATTTCAAGTGAAAATTTTTTTCTAAATATACATTCAAAAACACAAGATGAGCTATTTGATATGTATATCTATCTAGAAAGATATATCAATGATGGTTCGCCAAGCGGATTTGAACTCGGATTACCCGCTAGTTATAGCCCTTTTGGTCACCAAAAATCAGTACACATTCCAGTCTTACTCGACAGCTGGAAAAATCATCTTCAAATCGGCAAAATCCCAAATATATTTTCTTATACGCAAGAAAATATTCCATTCTTTGTACATCCATTTATTCTCGATGAAGTCGCCATTTTTGAAGATATTAAGCATTTAATTGTAAATACTGTCGAAGTACAGCCAACGGCCTCTGGCAGAACAGTTTTTTGGCATGACAAAAGGCAAAGTGTGGTGCCTTGGTTTATTAAACTTCATTACCCCACACTTTTAGGCAGGTTTAGTCGAGAGCTAAATCTTTTTCGGTGGCTAGCTATTTTGGAAAGGTCTCGTGAATTATTTACACTAACATCAATTTTTCCCAAAGACTTTTGTTTTCTATACGATGCAGGAGGGACATTTTTTCAAAATAAAGAGCCTGGTTTAAATTTTGGAACAATATTTAGAGAGACTGCTCCTAGCCCTAAGTTAGGATCCAAATATCTGCTTATTCCAAGTTTTTCCCTTTTCGCAACTAAAAACAATAATGGAAATGGTACCAGTTTATTAAGCGACTTGATAGAATTCTGTGATCTTACACCCGATAGGTTTCTAGATTTATTAATCTTTCCATTAATAAATTCCTATATTTTTCTAATAAGAAAATTAGGAATGATCCCAGAGTTTAATGCTCAAAATGTTCTGTACGAACTCGACATAGCTAGCAAACAGGTTAGGGTTGTATTTCGTGATGTAGGCGATTGCTTTATAGATTTTGAAATACGAGAAATGGAAAATCTACATTTGAATTTCTGTTCCTACAAAACTCTGGACCCTTTACGACATCATGATATATTTCAAAGAAGGAGTTTTGCTTTTGATTTTAAGCTGTCACACTATATTCTACTTCCACTTTTGAACGAGTTTTCAAAATCCACATCTTTTAGTCGCTCACACTTAGTGTTAAGAGTGAAAGAATATTTCAAAAGTAAATTTCCGGCATATCCTAAATATTTTAACTCAGAAAAATGGTATTCTTACCCAAATGAGTTCGGAGTGAATAGAGATAGTTACATAGAAAATAGCGATCCCATATTCAGATAGATATTTACATATCCACTATGACTGATAAAGCATATTATATAGTTTTGGAAGGTCTTGATGGCACGGGAAAAACGACGTTATTCAACAATCTAGTCACACTGTTTAAAGAAAATGGTATCCCTCTACAGACACTGTGTCCAACTAGGATAGTTAATCCAGAATCTCTTGCGGAAAAAATATATAGGTCAAATATAAGATTTAAGAAAAATACTATTTCTAGAATGCTCATTTTTGCTTACAGGTCTTATTTATCGTCTAATCGAATTAGCTGGGGATCGAGCCTTATTTTAGGAGATAGAAGTATTATTGTCAGCTATATTAAAAATTGGAGGAAATGGCTTCACTCAAGATTCCTGACGGTACTGTTGGTAAACACCATTGAACCGTTTATAAGAGCTCCTGACGTTGTCTTGCTTTTAAGTGCACCTGATGACGTAATAATGCATAGAATATCTCAAAAGGAAATAATCGAAATCGACGAGTCATTAGAAAGCCTTTTAGCCATGAAATCTGCCTACAATGAACTTAGAAACACATATAAAATCCCCCGGTTAAAAAAAACAATATGGATTGATATTGATTCAAACAAGAGCTCGGAAGCACTTGCGAGTGAAGTTTATGATATGCTAAGAAGTAAATTTCTGAATTCAAAGATTTAGAAATATAGTGTTAAAATACAATATGTACTCAGGCTATTTTATTAGCATCATTGTTCTTCTCCCGCACAAAAAGAAGAATCGATTTCCCCGTTTGCTTTTGCTTTACATACGACTGCCCCTTGCCAGTTTCAGGTCGGGCGGTGTTCTGAGATTGCCAGTGAAATATCTTTCACTGACTGCGTAATCGTTATACAATGTTGTCGGAGAGTAATTTGCTTCTGTCTTTTCCAGCGTTATAAGCAGCAGCTCGGCATTCTTTGCTTCCACGTTTACAATCCCTTCCCGGGTGCTGGATTTCCGGTACTGGGTAGTGCCGCAACAGCTCTACCCCGCATTCCCTCGTTGACCAGGCCGCCGAGAAAGGCAGCAAACGGTTCAATGTTCTGTTCCACACTGGCTTTTTCCAATGACTCCATATATTCGTCGCGACTTCCCACACGTATTACCGTCCATGGATATCCTCCCGAAGCCAGCATCGCATTCATCAGAAATCGTCCCATACGTCCATTGCCATCCATATAAGGGTGAATGAACACAAATACAAAATGTCCCAATATCGTCCTTACGGATGGTTCGGGCTCTTCTTGCAGAAGCTCGAATAATATGGGCATAGCGTCTCTCATGGCATCAACGTTGAGCGGTACGTGTTTGGAATTGCCGATATAAACCTGATGGTTCCTGTATCCGGCAAGATCTGCGGCCTTGAGGATACCTGCTGTTATACTTGGATCAAACATTTGCCTGTACCATTTCGAGTGGTCTTTATCTGCGAGCGTTCCTGCATTTTCACCTCGAAGTATGGCTTTGATACTTTCAGTTACAGACTGAAAAGCCTGGCAGTATCCTCTGGCCGCCATGCGTCGCGCTGTTTACGATCTTCTTCATTTCCGTAAGCATTCCACTCACCCAAACTTACTTTTGCAATCAGTTCGGGCGTGACCCGGTAGCGTTCCAGGGAAAGTGAATGATAGGCATCCGTGGTGTTGCTATATCAATCTATCAAATCAGGCTGTTATTAATCTATTGAATATTGATGTGTTAATACTATTAAATCATGTTGTGACATTTCTATTAAACCATGTTGTGACAATTTTACTATATAAGGAAAATTACAATTACCATGCGGAATAAAATATGTCGAATATCGAAGCTATACCCGATATGATATAATATGGCGAATTACCTTATCTTTATACCTTAACGGGTATATCAAATGTCTACTTTTTCATCATTCTTAAAAGAAAGGCGTAAGGCGGTTGGACTTACACAGGAAGAACTCGCTTTCAAAGCAGGCGTTGGTCTGCGCTTTGTTCGTGATTTGGAACAAGGCAAGAAAACACTTCGACTTGATAAGGTCAATCAAGTTTTGATGCTCTTTGGGAAACAGGCAGGAGTTGTCAATTCTGAGTAGCCAATAAAATGTACTTTTCTGACAAGATAATCGGGATAATACCGATTATCTTATTAAATTTACACATGCATTTAACTCAGAGCCTACGAAACCTTTCGCCCCAGCCAATAACGCACCAATTGCTTAGTTCGCTCTTGAAGGACTACAAACGTCCCAACGATAAGATCCATGAATTAATCTCTGCCGGCATTATCGAACCGGTGAAAAAGGGATTGTACTTGCCGTCGACGAAGCTTTCAGAAACGCGTACAGAGCCATTCCTTCTTGCGAACCATATCCTTGGCCCCAGTTACGTGTCGTTCGACAGTGCGCTCTCATACTATGGACTAATCCCGGAAAGAGTGTTCGAAGTATCTTCCGCAACGATAAAAGCATCCCGCAGCTTCAACACACCGACAGGCGCGTTCAGCTTTACACGAATGCCACTTCCTTATTACAGCTTCGGAATTCGTCAAGTTGAGCTGGGAGAAAACCAGAATGTGCTGATCGCAACCCCCGAAAAAGCGCTGTTCGACAAAATAGTCAATACAGCAGGTTTGAAGCTACGCAGTAAAATTGCAGCCAGAGACTATCTGATTAAAAACTTGCGAATAGAGGAGGATCAGTTACAGCAGCTGGATATACAAACAATGGAAACATGGCTAACGGAGTCCCCTAAACGCGAGAGCCTGGCGCAAGTCATTAAATTCATCGAGGAACAATGATTAAAGATTGGCTAGCGAGCTATAATCCCGCAAACAAGGATGATGCAACTCAGGCATTGCGTGAAATCATGCAGGAGGTTGCCCTGGCCGGACTCTATCGGAAAGGCTTCTTTGAAAAGGCAGCATTTTATGGTGGAACTGCCCTCCGCATCTTCTACGGACTCGACCGCTTTTCGGAAGATCTCGACTTCTCCTTGCTCGAAGTTGACCCTGATTTTTCGGTCAATACCTACATGCCTGCTATCATTGATGAATTCGAGGCGCTGGGAATGCATGTATCGGTCAAGGAAAGGCAGAAGGCAGTAAAGACCAGCATTGATTCTGCATTTTTGAAATCCGAAACGATCTGGCGCGAACTGGTTTTGGAAGGCGTAGTGTCTCAGCAAGGGCTTGGGCAAACGGCCAGCATCAAAATCAAACTGGAAGTCGATACAATGCCACCGCCGGGATTTGATACCGAAGAAAAGCTGCTGCTGAAACCATTCTCATTTTATGTAAAATGTTTTAGCATTTCAGAGCTCTTCGCTGGAAAAATGCACGCACTGCTTTTCAGAAAATGGAAAGACAATGTAAAGGGTCGAGAATGGTATGATATGGAATGGTATATCCGAAAAGGCGTTACATTGAACCTAAAACACTTCGCGTTACGTGCAAAAGACAGCGGAGATTGGAAGCAGGAAAATATCAGTGAAGCCGAGTTTCGGGAATTGCTGAATGCGAAAATAGATTCTGTTAACTTCCAGCGGATCAAGGACGATATTAGGAAATTCATTCCGAATGCCAGCGTTTTGGTTATTTGGAGTCCGCAGTATTTTCATGATTTGGTTGATAAGATTAAATTGGGCTCATAGAGATATGAACATTGCTGCAAGTCCGCTGAATCAGTGTCTGGAATGATAAAGAAACTATGTTAAAAAGCACTCTACTAGCCATTAGCTTTTTTTGCTTTCGTTAGTTGTGGTTCACCCGACCATTATGAAGAAACTTTGCGGAAACTACCTATACTATGGCGGCGACGGCGACGGAATTCTAGCTACCGCACCGAACAAAAAAGTATATATGGAAAAGTTACTAAGTTAGGTTTTGATGAAAATTTTATTGTGGCGTTTCAAAAGCCAGATTACACAGATTACCGCAATCATTTATCATTTGAAATAAGATCAGATGTCTCGAAATATCCCGAGAATTCCAGCGAAGACATGAACGCCACAGACTCCATTGCAGATAGCTTACTCAAAAATGATCCGTTCTATATAAAGGTGTTTTCTTCCAAGGCAAACTTTTGGATTATAAGACACAGCGACAATCGGGTTTATGGGCCTTTCAAAAAACAGGAATATGAAGTTCTGAGAACTGAGTTGAAGGTTCCAATTGAGTTAGAATTGGAAAATAAGATTCTAGAATGACGAAGGATTTGGTGATGTCTCTTAGCATTACTATTTTCATATAACAATCGCAGTTACCAACGCCAAAAACCACAGGCATTTTCCAAACTTTGAACACCCAAAACCACCCGAAAACGCACTCAAAAACCAGCGAAAATCACCAGTCAAACACCTCAATTTTCGCTAAAAGAATTATACATAACAAATATACTGTTGTACTATATGTATAAAAAATAGTGAGTCTTTTGTGTAGTACACATCAAACAAAGGAGACAAAACCCTGATTACGAGCCAATTAACGGCGAAGTTCGAGACCCGTCTCCCTCCGCGCGGCGACCGCCCTTGAAATAAGTTCAAAGTCAAAACAAAATGCCTTTAATCAATGATTTGCGGGCATTTTTGTTTTTCAGATCAGGTTGCTACATTGGCGGTTAGCGGTATTGGGGATATGAAATCGTTAATTGAGAAGCCGATTCGGACATTCGTCTCAGATACCTGAATTGTGGTGAATTTCCGGCGCTTGAAGAGATTTTATAATCTTTTACAATTATTAAGATATGTTTAATCCTTAGTGTCCGTGCCAAGCCTAAATTTGTTCTTAAATAAGCGGTCAAGCAATAATGTAACCGAAAAGAAGACTTACAAAGTGCAGGGGCGGAATCATCTTTCATCTTGCGTATATTGCAATAGGTTATTAGTTAATAATATAGTTGTACCCCCGATTGCACCACTGTAACGGGTTATGATAAAGAGATTTTTCGAAACAAAACATGCCGTGGTGCTCAATGTTGGTAGTGGTTACTGAAATAAAGTATAGCCCGCCTCAATGCATTCATGAAACCTCCTGCGGATGGAGCGTTCAATGTTGAAATAAACATTGGCCTTGAAAACAATTCAATTATCCAGTTTAATGCTGTCGCCAACGCGGCAAGTATATAGTTAAGTAGTATGTGCATCAGGCTATCAGAGCAATAAAAAATAATATACTTTTTAAATCCATCTATTATTATGAAGAAAATTACAAGCATCCAATGCATTATCATTCTACTCTTTATAGCCAGTCTTTACGTGGCTGCTATCAGCAAGGAAACACAACCCCTGGCCATTGACTACGACAAAGAACAGACACAGATTTTACAGCTTATCGACACAGAATCAAAAGCCTTCTGGGACAAGGACTATAACAAATGGGCGGCTTGCTGGGTACATGCACCCTATATTCGTACAATGGGCTGGTGGAAAGATGGCGGGGTTACCGTAGTTAAAGGATGGGATGAAAGAGATAGTAGAACAAAAGGGTACATGAAGGACTTTCCTAAGCCTAACCCACAGAATGTACGGCGGGAAAACATCAATGTAAGAATCTTTAAAGATGCTGCCTGGGTCACTTTCGACCAGTATGGCACGGATACAGGAGAGCCGTTATTGGATATGCCTGGGCTCAGCCGTGAAACCCGTTTTCTGGAGAAACACAACGGGCAGTGGAAAATTGCATATGCAGGCTGGCTACTGGAGGGTAAAAAGCAATAAGACTCGCAACGACTCCAAATCCCTGGATTTGAACAGCTAAAATCCCTGTCGGGTCAAACCAACTTTTTCCTACTTCGCATTGGGTATAGCAGGAAAGCAGGATGATTTCTGCGGTTGTCGTAGTTGGCTAATACCGGATCTTAGGAGCCCTGAACCTGTGCTACATTGTCTCGCCCGTGCGCCCCGCCGGGATGCAGACAATGTAGCACAGGATATTTCCGGGTTGAATCGTAGTTAAGCGGTTTCGTCAGTCGGTAAGGTAGTTTTTACCATCATGACTTATAAAAAGATGCGATTCAAACGGTCTGCGAAAGCTCGTTCCGTTGCTGAAACAGTTCGCACAGGTAGTGGAGCCCTGCTTCAGAGTTTAGGAACTGGAGATACAAGAGTCTGCAGTTCCTTCCTAATGTGACACAAAAGATCTTGCCCGCATCGTTAAAATAATGAACAGTTCATTATATTTGAATATTCTAATATAGCAAATCACGGTGAACAACCCACTACACCTTTACAAAGCAGAGTTTTTTAAGACACTAGGGCATGCCGTACGCCTTGGTATACTGGATGCCCTGCGCGATGGCCCGCTATCGGTAGGGGAATTGCAGACTATCACAGGTGTGGAGCAATCGGTTCTTTCCCAGCATCTGGCTAAACTGCGTTCGATGAAATTCGTCAGCAGCAGAAGGGAGAGAACAACGATTTACTACCATGTCCACGATCAGGATGTGTACCAGTTCCTTGATCTGGCCAGAGGCATATATACCCGGCAACTTGGACAGTCAAAGATGCTGCTGGAAGAGTTGGAGCAGCAAATTAATAAAAGTTAAACCTCGTGAGGTGCTTTGCCTCCAGAAAAAATAAAGCAAAATAAATATGAGTATCAAGTTACAAGAAGCAAGTGGCAAGGTTTGTGAATTATGCATGTCAGCTGAAAACCTTTCTTTCTATAACGTTCCGCCAGATACCTACCCGGATAACGAAGTAATGGTCTGCATCACATGCCTCTCGCAGATACAGCGGCAGCAACCAACGAACAGCTCCCACTGGGGATTTCTTTCGGAGACCATGTGGAGTGACAAGCAGGCTATCCGGGTTCTGACATGGAGGATGCTCGACCGGATGAAATCAGAAACCTGGGCGGCAGATAATCTTGAGATGATGTATATGGACGATGACACACAAAAGTGGGCGGAAGCAGGCAAAGATACCGATGGGGTCCTGGCACAGGTAGTCCATAAGGATGCCAACGGCAACATCCTTCAGGACGGCGACAGCGTGGTCCTGACAAAGTCGCTGGATGTCAAAGGAAGCTCGCTAAACCTGAAAATGGGGACAATGATCCGAAATATACGTGTTGTCAACGATGACGACGGACAGATCGAAGGAAAGGTGAACGGCCAGTTATTGGTTGTGCTGACAAAATATGTCCGTAAGCAATCGTAGATGAGCAATTGAATACGTCTGATTATGATCAATAAATACAAGTGAATTTTACTTTGAATGTTACGCCATTTAGGAAAAAAAAGGAGCTTTAAACATAACCTGGGGTTAGCCACATTTTTGGCTTTCAGCGCTGGGTTTGTCAACGCTGCCGGGTTTGTGGCTTTCGGGTTACTAACCACCAACGTAACCGGGCACACCGCAACACTGGCAATTGACCTTGTCAGTGGCGATTGGCATGCGGCCGCACGTGTCCTGCTTTGGCTTATGCTTTTTCTAGCGGGTAGTTTTATTTCCGGCTTGTTAATTGGGGCAGTCGGCCCCGATAAACGCAATGCTTACGTGGGCCCTATATGGGGCGTTATTCTCTGTCTTGGCCTTGTATGTCTTTTTGCCACACCAGGTGCGTCCTTGCACCGGCAACATGCGTTTGCCGGCATTCTGCTGTTTGCCATGGGCATGCAAAATGCAGTAGTTACCGTTATCTCTGGCTCAGTGGTCAGGACTACGCACCTGACCGGGATTTTTACGGATCTGGGCGTAGACCTCGCACGAATAATGGTGCAGGGGCAAAGCACGGTGTTATGGTCAAGGACGTTATTGCGACTGAGCATCATTACCGCCTTTTTATTGGGCGGCGTATCAGGTGCGTTTGAATTTCGCAGGTTAAGCTTTACCGCTTTTCTCTTGCCGATCACCATCTTGCTACTGACATTGCTTTACAGCCGATTAAGGATCGGCCTGAGAAGGACAAAAAAAAGGATTTCCAACCTGGGATAAGGCAGCAGCCAAGTTGCCTGGTTCTTTGTTGTCTCCTGTTGAGATGGCGAGTACACACCGCATCAGTTAAAGAAGCAGAAAGAGTTTTCGATGGGATTTTGACTTATGGAAGCTTTGTGTTTGCACCACAGGTTGTGCTGCAGCTATTTGGGGGCTGCAACAAAAAAAGGATTGTCGACAACAGTCCTCCAATCTCTAAGCTTTCGCCCCATTTGTTCGAGCCCTTCCCAAAGTACTTTCAGGTCAAAAAGAGCTGACTTTTTAGCTTGATCAAATGGGATATCCGAGTGATAAAGAGCCAGATCGTGGATCATTTTGAGCGACTGGATAATTCTCGACAGCCCTCCTCCATGCGATTTGCAAGCTGATGAGCTGGCACTTACTTTGAATGGCAGGAAAAGGAAAATTACCAAATCAGATGATACTTTTTGCAAAGGGTCTCAGTCTGTGACACATAACAAGCTTATGGACAAATCAAACGGATACGAAAACCGCGCGGCGATATTCATTCGCCGTCGCTCTAAGGGCATTGATGGAATCGGAGCGCAATCAGTTCGGCACTGGGCAAGATCACTCCCTCCCAAGGCGACCGTTCTGGATGTAGGTTGTGGTACAGGCGACCCGATTTCGCAGGTATTGGTATACGAAGGTTTGAGCGTTTATGCGATTGATGCGTCGCCTTCGATGGTTGAAATCTTCAAGCAGAACTGCTCAAAAATGGAAATGGGAAGATGTCGTTACAGCACGGGAACTGGTATCGCTTGGAGCGGGCCCTGGGGATTTTTATCGGGCAGCCTCGAAGCAATAGATATTTAGATTGGTGGTAGCAAAAATCCGCCCTTTTTTACCATTAGCCCCGGGAAGTCCTGTTACAAAACCCTCGAACTCGGAGTCGTCCCGGCCATCCAGCTTCCCATCAAGCGATTTCAATTCCCAAAGAACCTGTCCCGTTTTCAATTCGCAGGCACGTAAAAAGTCACCGTTTATTCCATATAAAACCCCATCCTGATGGTAAATATCGCTGGAAAATGCACCGGAAGGCGAAGCCCATAGCTGAGTACCATTTTTGGCATCCACACAGTAAAGGTTTCCGTCTAGTGAGCTTATTACCATTTTCCCGTCGACTAAAAGCATGTCCCGAAAGCTGGTGTGAACTTCTGTTAGTCGGTACTGCCATATTCTTTTCCCCGTAGGCAGTTCAAAGCATCCGAGTGAGTTGAGCGAAGTCAGGAAAACTTTATCGTCGTGGATAATAGGCATCAGGCTGGGAGAAGAACCGTCCTCTTCCAGACTCAGGGGTTTTCTGTTGTAAATCCACGCACGCTGCGAGATATTGTAAAGCCCGAAAAAGCTACGGTTATTGTTATATTTAACTTCCGGCCCTATCTCGTCATAGGGAATCAGAAGCAGGTCATTTCCATCTTTCGTAAAGGTTTTGAACCGATAGATACTGCCGATGTATGTTGACTGGCCATTGAAAAACGGATACTCGGCACTATAATCCGGCTTAACCAACTGTTCAACCTGCCCGGACTTAAAATCTCCTATGAATATGGCGTCATCTATTTTTTTCGCATCTTTTGATTCCTTCGACAGCCCTGTAATGAAATATTTATCATTTATATTGGTCAATTCGGAAGCAGAACCAAAGCCCCGGATGCGTTTCCAAACAGTTGAGCCTGTTTGCGCGTCAATGCAATAGTCAGCCCATAAATCATGCAGAATGAGCTTGTTTTCATGCACAACGATACTTCTGTTTAAGGGCCTCGCCAGTTTTTTCTCAAAGAAGTCGTCCCAGATCCAGATATTTTCTCCCGAATTCACATCTTTCAACTGAAGATAAAATTCGCCTGCGGGGTCAGCAGACTTGCGGGTGGCCACACAAAGCAAGCCTTTTTCCCCGATGAAATAGCCGCGATACATCCCAAGTGCCAGGCCCCCGTCCGATCTGCTGGATTTCCACACGTGCGGCAGCTGTGTGATGATGCCGTTATTGTCCCTCTGAATATCAATTTTATCAGGATTGCAACCATGCAATCCTGATAAAATTGAAAATAATACTACCCAACTTTTCATATAGTTCAGTAAGCTATCCTGAATACTCCGGGGTTGTTACCGCCGTCTAAAACCCAGTTCATCGTGGATCCATCCTGTTTATTTTCTTGAACTCCCCATGATTGATATCCCCGTTTGCCTGGTATACAAATCCCTGCCAGGCACCTCCCTGATTTGTTGCCGAAGCCTGTGTTACCACCCCGTCGCTGGGTGTATCATGATAAATATAGTAAACGGTCGGATAAGTCAGAATACAGTATGATCTGCATTGCGCAGGGTCAGGCTGCGTATCGCATCTGATGGAAGCCGTGCATGGGTAGGTTCAGCCAGCTCGCAGCTCATAGTTGCCGTCTGCAAATAACTTGAATTCGATTCGTTGCCTGTCCAGACGAGGCTGAGCCGCGATTTCCTCAAAAGCCCTGTTCTTTGAATCTGGCGAAAATTTCGAAAGAATCTGTGTTGCTGTGTATTCCTCTACTTCGTAAGTCGTCGAAAATACAGGCTCGCCGGATAAGCGCGCCGATGAAAGCCGTTCCTCCGATTTTGTGTCCTGTAAAATTTCATGACCGCAGGACGTTGATAATAAGCAGAACAAAGCAACCACAAAGCAAACCAGGTGACTCCGGGGAGGCTTTTTATCCCTTCCGGATGCTACGAATGTTCTCATAGTGAACATTTTAAGGTGAATTTGTGAACAGTACAAAGGAAGCGGAGTACTGCTGTTTTCAGATAGTTCCTTAACAATAATTTACGTTGCGCTAAAGCAAGATTTTGGCTTGCGCTTTGGCAAGTTTTTGCAGTAGACCTGGCTCTCCTCAATCATGCGGGCCAGCTGTAATTCGAAAGAATTTTGTTTAATTAGATGTAACCGGTTTGATATTATTATTCTTATATTGCTTTGGCTTAAAAAGCGATTGAAGCTTTTTAACGCTCTTATTGAAAATCTGAAATGACTCAGACTATTCCTCCGCAGTATGAAGATTATTGAAACGATTACACCAATACAAAAGCTTCGGAAACTCTCGGGGGAAACATCGTCTGAGGAGACAAGGACATACTTCCAGGGAAAGCTGAGGCATTTTATGATTCCAAAGGGAAGAGTACTGGTTGATATTGGACAGGTAAGTAAGTCGTTGTGGCACAACTGCCGCTACGTTCAGCCGCTGCCTAAAAAACATCAATTTTGACCGGCCTGCCGCAACCCGTTCTTCCAATTTGGCGTAAATAAGACCGAAACCCCTACTTCGCCAGCTGCAAATCCGCAATACTCTTGATCCGATTCCGCTCCAAAAACGCATCAATCGTCTCAAAATGCTCGATCACGCGTTTATCCTTAAACTCAAAAACCTTTTGAGATAACCCTTGCAAAAAGTCACGATCGTGGGAAACCAGCACCAATGTTCCATCAAAGTTTCTGAGTGCTTCTTTCAGAACATCCTTAGACTTTAAATCCAGGTGGTTCGTAGGCTCATCGAGAATCAACAGGTTTACAGGTTCCAGAAGCAACTTCACCATGGCAAGCCGCGTTTTTTCTCCACCTGATAATACACTTACTTTCTTATCAATATCTTCGCCTTGAAACATAAACGCGCCCAAAATATTCTTGATCTGGGTCCTTACATCTCCTTCTGCAGCCTCGTCGACCGTTTGGAAAATCGTCAGGTTCGGGTCCAATAGCGAAGCCTGGT
Source organism: Dyadobacter sp. CY343 (assembly GCF_021390335.1). Lineage (GTDB taxonomy): Bacteria > Bacteroidota > Bacteroidia > Cytophagales > Spirosomataceae > Dyadobacter. Next base: position 19,318 of record NZ_JAJUXK010000006.1, read on the forward strand.
TCTGTGCGAAATAGCCGACCTTGACATTGTGCCCGAGCTGGCAGGTCCCTTCGACGTCGATCTGGCCCATAATGGCTTTGATCATGGTCGATTTCCCTTCTCCGTTCCGGCCCACAAATGACACCTTTTCGCCTCTGGAAATGGTCATGCTCGCATTTTTGAATACCACCTGATCTCCGTAGGATTTGGAAACGTCTTTTACCGTTACCGGATAATCGCCCGACCGTGGCGAAGGTGGGAAACGCAGTTTTAGCGCTGAATTGTCGATTTCATCAATTTCAATAATTTCCAGTTTTTCCAGCATGCGTTCGCGGGAGGAAACCTGGTTGGTTTTGGAGTATGTTCCGCGGAAGCGTTCGATGAATTGCATGTTGTCCGCAATCATTTTCTGCTGTTCCTGATATGCTTTGATCTGGTGTGACCTGCGCTCCTCACGCAATACGAGGTAATGCGAATAGTTGGCTTTATAGTCAAAAATCCGGCCCATCGTCACTTCAATAGTGCGGTTGGTAATGTTATCAATGAAAGCACGGTCGTGGGAGATGACCATTACGGCATTGGATTTATTTACCAAAAAATCTTCCAGCCACATCACGGATTCAATGTCAATGTGGTTGGTTGGCTCATCGAGCAAAATAAGGTCGGGCTTTTGCAAGAGTATTTTGGCAAGCTCAATGCGCATCCGCCAGCCTCCGCTGAATTCCTTGGTTTGCCGCTGAAAATCTTCCGACCTGAATCCCAATCCTTTCAAAGCTTTCTCCACCTCCGCGTCATAATTGACTTCTTCGAGCTGGTAATATTTTTCACCTATTTCGGTAACCTGCTCGATGATCGCCATATATTCATCGCTTTCGTAATCCGTGCGGGTTTCGAGCGCGAGATTCAGCTTTTCCATTTCGGCACGCATCTCAAAAACCTGCTTGAATGCTTTGGCCGCTTCTTCAAAAACGGTGCAGTTGTCTTCGGTGAGCAAATGTTGCGGCAAATAGGCGATCACGGCGTCTTTGGGCGCACGCACATGGCCGCGATTGGCTTTTTGTTCACCCGCAATGATTTTCATCATCGTGGATTTCCCCGCTCCGTTCTTACCCATCAGGGCAATTTTATCCGTAGGATTTATTGCAAAAGAAACATCGCTAAAAAGGGTAGAACCACTAAATTCAACGGCCAAATTCTCAACTGTAATCATCGTCTCATTTTTTGAAGCCGCAAAGGTACGATGATACGATTATTGACCAACAGTATTGAATCAATTGTTGGTTTGGAGCGTTTTTCAAGTGAGGATTTTACATCTCATTTAATATTTTACAAAAGACAATTAGATAAAAATATGGACTTACGCACGACATTATCAGTAAATGAGAGCTTTATGGAAATGCTTATCGACTGCAAAAACCGTGGAGCAAAAGCAGAAATGATCCTGGATATTAACGGACTGGAACGGGCTGAGGGGATAATAAAGGAAATACACGCAGACGATCCAAATCCTTACATTGAACTGCAAGACGGAAGAAAGATTGTGGAAAAAACAATCGCTGCACTGAACGGACTTTTCCGCCCGGAATATGCTGGATGTTAACAGGATCGGGTTTTGGAAGCTTTTATCAATGCGTACCCTTGTTTCAGTGCCGGGCTTGTTCGGCACTTTCTAATTCTACGTTATCACCTTCACCAATCCCGATTATCTCGTCGATATCCACATAATAGCGCCCCGATCTGATATCCGTTTCAAGTAGGATCTTGCGGCAGGTATCTGTGGTGATGGCACCGCCCAACGCCACGGCTGACCCTAATTGCGGCCACGATGAAATTGTTTGTCCTATCTCGTTCAATGAAGCTTTCAGGCGGCTCGAAATCTGATCTGAATTAATAATTTTACCTACAACCTGTATTTTTTCCTTTGCCGATAAATTTTTCAACCCGGCCGGATCAATGCCAGCCAGCAGCCCGTGTAAAATCGGACGTTCCGGTTCTTTGTCGAAACGCTCAATGTCGATCATCCCCCTGTCGCTCGTGTCCATTACGACAGGTATTTTAAAATGCCGGGCCCGTTGTCGCGCCAAGATCTTGATGTCCAGGCCGTCGCATACTTCCACCAGCACATCAAGGTTTCCTCCATCAGTCAGAAAATCATTGATATTGATTTCTGAAATTCCTTCGCGATAAATCTGCACATTAATAAAAGGATCGATTTCTGCAATGGCGCGGGCGGCAACAACAGACTTGTTCATGCCCAGGTTGTGCGTACTCGTTTGAATGCGGTTTAAGTTCGAAAGCTCTATCGTATCGTAATCGGCCAGACGCAATTCACCTACCGATCTTTCCGTGGCGAGTGTCATAGCCACAGCGTGCCCGATCGACAACCCTATAATGCCAATTTTTTTCGTTGCCAGTATTTGCTGCTCCTCAGGAGTAATTTTATAATTGTTGCGGTTTGTCCTGACTTTAATAAATTCTTTCTCATCAAGCAGGTGGATAAGTCGCTTGCTCCATGGATAAAAAACCCATACTCCGTATTCATGAAAAGTCAGTTCGCCCAGATGTTTTTCTATGCGGGCATTTGATTCTTCCCGGCTCAGTTTAACAGCTGGATTTTCTATTTTTACAAGTTCAAAAAGCTGATCATAAATAGTATCGAATACTGAAATATCAGGGTTATTGTCAACAAGAATTTCTAGGTTTTCTTTGTCATTCAGATTATTGAGACGAAAGAAAATGGGTTTAAATGTAGCTTCTGATTTTTCCGAATTTTTTTCGGCAAGCTTTGTGAATATATCCATTAAAGTTTTCGGTATTTAAAATTCTGATTATTTCGATGAGGATAGTTGATGCACATTTGCGAGCTGACTAGTATCCAATACACCCGTCCCATACCTGCAAACCACACCAGCTATAATCGCCTGGTTCATATGCGTTTGCGACATATTCTGAAACGCTGAAAGTACAGCGGCCGACGAAGTGGGGAATTTAAAACCCGGATAACCATTGTCGTTTTGTTCCGCAGTTACACCCTTCATCATAGGCACCAGATCTGCATGGTATTTAACCGAATTAACCGAGCACGAGTAAAGGCAATATTTGTAATTATCGAGAATTGAAATCCCTATTGCTGCCAGCATAGCAAATCTGCACAAGCCCAAACCACGAAATTCATCTGAAACAGCGACCCTGCTCAGCTCTACGCTTTTATCTTTATCAGTTAAGCTATTTTTGGAATTTATCTGAAAAGCATATTCAGTTGGTAGGCAACCGGAAATATCAGGTTTAATATGAATACCAAACTTTTCATTGATCGTATAAAGCTGCTTTTCAATTGTTTCATTAACTCGTCTTGTCACAACCCTGATCGTAGCAATTTGCTGCCGATTCGAAAATATTCCGATCAGATTTGCCTTCCAGTCGCTTGGCAGCAAATCGTATTTATTGTCGACATATTCACCTGAATATTCCTTTTTATAGATTTTTGTTCTTAATGCCAAATGATCAATAATATCGGCTTCGCTTGATAGTTCTCTAAGTTCAAAATCGCTGAGTAGTTGCTGAAAGTTAAATTCCATTAGATTTAATATTTATGAAATTGAATAATTGAACAAATGCATTTGAAGTAATCAGATATCTGGTCTTACAATTTGTTCAGCAAAACTACTTTCTGCGTTAAAGGCAGGCTTTAAACATTCCTTAAGAAGTATAAAGAATTATAAAAATTGTATGGCGAGAGAATAGGAGGAACTACCAATATTTAATTAGACCAGCAAGTATATCAGCTGCCGACCTAGTTTTTATATGACAGCCACTTTTCCCTGAAAATGAATTCTATCAAAGCCATTCTCCTTGCATTTGCTATATCACTGTTTACCAGTCAACTGCATGCGCAAAATCAAAAATCGGAAGTACTGATCGAGTGGAACGAAAGCAGCCCGAAAGGGTCAGTTCAGGCGAAAAACGGGAGGATTACGCGCATTGAGATCGTCAAAGGGAAAGGCAAGGTTAGTGGCAGCGGGTTTACATTTACCTCGGCAGGTCCTGCCCGGATCCGGGTGCATTTGGATAGTGTGCAAGTTCAGCCCGGCCCGAATACCACGCTCATTTCGCTTAAAACCGATAAGAACTCTTTTTCCTTTTTCCTGAGGGACGTAAATACAAATTCACCTATTTATCTGCCTGATTACAATGCAGTTGTATTGCCGGCGTCAGACAAACGCTCTTTTCAGGAAGTAGAAAAAACAATACTTTCGCGCAATCTTTCCACGAAGATCCAGCGCATTGAGACGGAGCCAGAGGTTTCATTTCAATCAATAGAAAAGAAGGTGCGGAATATGTCGGTACCAACCTGGCTGGGCACTTCGCGCGACTACCGGATATTTGAGGTGGCAGACAATCTTTCCGACGCGGCGATCGGAGAGGCAAATATCATTTCTCCAAAGCTGTCTTCGTCAGCCCTGATATTGCCGGAAACCAATAATCAGCCTGCGAAATACATGTACACGCTAGGCCGAGGTGTGGGTGTGCAGGAGAACAACTCGCGAAGACTGGAACAGGGAACATTGCCCATTTTACATTCCGTTCAGAAGGACGATGATGTGGTTTACAGCTCGACGACATTGGTTTCACTTGAAAAATCACCGCTGACAGCCGACGGCCTGAAAGGCACCGATTTTCTGATCGCCGACAATTCCAGTGGCGGGCACATGTTCACCAAAGAGCAGCAGGCAATACTCGATACCAGACTGAAAGAGCAGAACAATGCGGAGGAAACCGTGATGTTTTTCAGATCGGAAGTGACGAATACAGGCTCAGTTCCGCGTTACGCCTGGTTCAAAACGCCAAGACCGGGTACGGGCTGGTGGCACAAATCCGCACATACATTTGACCCAAAAACGGGATTCTCGGCATTTACAAAAGACAAGGTTTATTGTATTTCAAAACTGAATGGTAAACCGCTGCCGAACGAAGAAGTAGCTATTCTTTTGCAGCCAAATGAAAGAGCGGTTTTCGAATTCTACCTGCCGCATAGCCCGATCTCGGAGCAACGCGCTGCTACGCTTGCCGGTCAGACTTTTGACCAGCGTTATCAGGAAAGCAAAACCTTCTGGCTTGAAAAACTTAGCAAGGCTGCTCAGATCCACGTTCCCGAAAAGCGGGTTAATGAAATGATACAGGCCGGCCTGCTGCATCTTGACCTGATCACTTTTGGAAAAGAACCGGGCGGCACCCTGGCTCCGAATATCGGTGTGTATTCCCCTATCGGTACCGAAAGTGCGCCTATTATCCAGTTTTACGCTTCCATGGGCCTCGATGATGTTGCGAAACGGTCGCTTACCTATTTTCTCGATAAACAGCATGAAAACGGCTTTATTCAGAATTTCGGGGGATATATGGTCGAAACCGGAGCGGCTTTATGGAGTATGGGCGAATATTTCAGGTATACCAATGATAAAGATTGGGTAAATGAGATTAAACCGAAACTACTCAAATCCTGTGATTTCCTGATTGAATGGCGCAACCGGAACAAGAAGGAAGAATTGCGCGGAAGAGGTTATGGTATGATTGAAGGAAAGGTTGCCGATCCGGAAGATCATTTTCACCAGTTTATGCTGAATGGATATGCATACCTGGGCATGAGCCGCGTTGCCGAAATGCTGGCTGGCATCGATCCCGCACAATCAGAACGCATTAAAAAAGAAGCGACTGCCTGGAAGGAAGATATTCGCGTATCGTTTTTCAATTCCATGGCACTTTCGCCCGTCGTGCCGCTTGGTGACGGAACATGGTGCCCCACTGTGCCGCCCTGGACAGAAGCCGATGCGCTCCGGGCTCTTTTCCAAAAGAGAGAAACATTCTGGTCGCACGGTACTTTCACCGTTTCCGACGCGATGCTCGGGCCGCTGTACCTTGTATTTTGCGAAGTACTTGATGTAAATGAGCCAGCGTCAAAAATGCTGCTGGACTATCATAGCGAATTGTTTTTCCAGGACAACGCCGCATTTAGCCAGCCCTATTACAGCCGCCACAACTGGATGCAGGCCAAGTCGGGTATGGTGAAGCCGTTTTTGAGCACTTACTACAATACTTTCGCCGCACTCGCCGACCGAGAGACTTACACTTTCTGGGAACATCTTTACAAAGTGAGTCCGCACAAAACGCATGAAGAAGCCTGGTTTCTGATGGAAACGCGTTGGATGCTGTATATGGAGGCCGGCGATACGCTGGAACTGTTCAATACCATTCCTAGAAACTGGCTGGAAGATGGAAAAAAGATCGAGCTCGAAAATGTGCACAGTTACTTCGGCCCGGTCACGGCAAAAGTCAATTCGCAGGTTGATAAGGGTTACATTGAAGCAACCGTCGAATGCAGCGACGCCCGGAAACCGAAACAGCTCGTGGTACGTATACCGCATCCCGTTAACAAAAAACCACTCAAAGTAACAGGCGGCGAATACGACGAAAAGACCGAAAGCGTAACGATTCGTTCTTTCAACGGAAAAGCGGCGATCCGGATCGAGTACTAGCAAGGCTGCAAGGCGGATAATAATCAACTGGTCAGAGTGAATATGTGCTTGATTGATACTGCCGGTTTTAATAACTAATTATTGATCAGAATATGAACGAAAGAAAAGTATTTCCCGACCGCTTCAAAGGACAGGTTGTGCTGATTACGGGAGCTGCCGACGGGCTGGGCAAAGCGATTGCGAAAAGAATAGCCGCAGAAGGTGGTGCGCTCGCGTTGTTCGATCTGAACGAAGCTTTGCTAGACCAGTTTGCCGACGAGTTGCGGGCAGACAATATGAACGTAAAAACGTATGTCGTAGATATTTCAGACGAGGAAAAGGTGCAGCGCGGTTACGACGCGGTTATGTCTGATTTTGGAAGAATAGATGCGGCTATACATTCGGCCGGTATCGTCGGCCCGACGAGCACGCCGATTCTCTCGGTGTCAAAACAGGATTTCGAGAAAGTGTGTAAAGTCAACCTGACGGGCAGTTTTCTGGTAACCAAATATGCAGTATCCCAAATGGTTACGGCGGGTTACGGCAGGATTCTGCTCATTGCTTCCATCGCCGGCAAAGAGGGAAATCCGGGCATGGTACCCTATTCAGCCAGCAAAGCGGGGGTGATTGGTCTGGTGAAATCGGTAGCCAAGGAATATGCGACAGCTGGCATTACAATCAACGGATTGGCACCGGCCGTGATCAGAATAGCTATGAATGCCAGTACTTCGCCCGAACAGCTCGCCTACATGACAGCCAAAATACCTATGAGCAGGCTGGGCGAGCCCGAAGAAATCGCAGCAATGGCAGCATTTATCATTTCGTCAGAAAACAGCTTTTCAACAGGCTTCATCTTCGACGCATCAGGCGGCCGGGCAACTTACTGATTTTGATGGCAAAAGAGAAAGGACTGTCGCCAACAGTCCTTCATTTTCAAACTTTCGCTCCCATCTTCTCAAAGCCTTCCCAAAGTACCTTCACATCAAAGAGCGCCGACTTTTCTGCCGCATCAAACGGAACATCCGAGTGATAAAGCGCCAGATCATGGATCATTTTGAGCGAATGCGCCAGCTCCTTAAAACCCTGACATTCCACAAGATACCAAAACTCGGCTTGTGATTCCGTCAGCGGAGTGCTGACGTTTGATGCGTGACGTGCATCATTCGTTGGGTTGACTGAATGTAATTTTGAGTCAACACCTGAACCATCCGAAGTTTGCATTTAAAATGGGTAAGTGTGAAAAGATAAGGAGAGGTCACCGCAAACTTCGTCAAAGAGCTAACTTTGATAGGTCTCGGGACTTGCACCCGTATGCCTCTCCAAGGCCATTTTGTCCTACGTTTTTTCATTAGCTCTATCATTTTATTTCAAAGTTTGCAGGGCAAATATAGGGGAAAGTTCTTTTGATGCTGAATCAAAAAAGCTAACGGTCTCGGATGTGTAATGGATACCGTTTAATAAATACTGTGAGCAAATTAGAACAGCAAGAATGATGCGCCAATCCAGGAAGAGCCAGCACCAGGCACTCTTATAGCCAGCCAAAGCCCCATATACGTTTTGTCGCAAATTTAGCCAGTATTTGCGACAGCAGCGGAGGTACACTGATACCATAACTGCCCAGAACTTCGATTTCCGCTTTAACCGTCAAATAATCCGCCAAATTACTAGTAGAGCTTTGTCCTATATTGGGTTAAAACAAACGGCTGGAAAAAATGGAGAAACAGATTGAGATATACGTCAGTCCGAATGGACAGGCTCACATTGAGACCAAGTTTGAAGATGATACTGTTTGGCTTACGCAAAAAATGATGGCAGACCTGTTTCAAACGACAATACCCAACATCAATATGCACCTCAAGAATGTCTATGAGGATGGGGAGCTAATGGAGGAAGCAACTATTAAGAATTCCTTAATAGTTCAATTGGAAGGTCAAAGAGAAGTAAAACGAAGCCAGAAATACCACAATCTGGACGCTATCATTTCGGTAGGTTACCGCATCAAATCGGAAGTTGCCACAAAGTTTCGCCAATGGGCGACCCAGCGGCTCAAGGACTATCTTATCCAAGGCTACGCCATCAATGAAAAACGACTTGCTCAAAAAAACCAGCAAGTGCAAACTTTGAAAGATGGGATCCGCATTCTAAGCCGCGCTATTGAATATAAAGTTGACGAGGTCGACACCGCCTGGCTTGCGCATTTTGCAAAAGGGCTCGAATTGCTCGACGATTACGATCACGAAGCGTTGGATCAAAAAGGAATTAGTCAACAAGTTGCGACATATCCAGATCTATCATCTTATCAAAACATCATCGACATCATGCGGCAGGATTTCAGTTCTTCAATATTCGGAAAAGAAAAGGATGATAGTTTCCGGAGCTCCGTCGCACAGATCGGCAAAGGATTCGGCGAAGTTGATTTTTATCCAACAATCGAAGAAAAGGCTGCAACCCTACTCTATTTGATAATCAAAAATCATTCATTTGTTGATGGCAATAAACGGATTGCAGCCGCGTGCTTTCTACTTTTCCTTGAAGCAAACGGTATATTAAAGGCGCAAGAAAATCCGATCATCAGCAACGAAGCGCTGGCGAGCCTCACACTCTTTGCCGCAGCCAGTAAGCCTGAGGAAATGGAGACAGTGAAGAAGTTGATTGTGAGTGTTTTGAATAGAAATCAATAGTAAGTTTCAGAAAAGCACAAGAGGATCCGAAAGGCGAAATGTACCTGCCCTATCAACTTTTGTCCATTCTCTCCCGCATTCCAGTCCGCCAATTTTGCATTCAGTTCAAGGGAAACGGTTGGTTCCGTCTCCCCTCACTTTAACTCAATGCAAAATGAAAAGACAACAGAACCGCACATTAGGTGCATTCGAAAAAGCGTTTTGGCTACTGGATCAGATCGATTCCAAGGATTTTTGTCTGGCCGCAGACATTGCAGGAACGCAACCCGTTGAAAAATGGCGGAAGGCCATTGACATGGCACAACAACGCCATCCAAATCTCTCAGTAAGGGTTGTGCTGGATGAATTGGGCAGACCAACATTGCAGCACGCCGAAAACCTGCATATTCCGCTCAGGGTGGTACATGCGGAGCAAAATTATCGCTGGGAACAGGAAGTGGAAAAAGAGCTTTCTGTAAGGTTTAACACGGAAGAAGGACCATTGTTAAGGGTTGTTTTGGTTCAAAAAACGGATAGCACCGTGCTGATCTTGGCCGCAAACCACACCGTTTCCGATGGCACATCACTAAGCTATTTGACGCGGGATATATTGCTGGCCGTCACCGGAAATGAGCTTGCATTCTTGGAGCCGCAGGTTTCGAATGATGAAACGCTCGACTTGCCGGAAGATCTGCCTGAACAGATAGTCGAGAAGGTTTTAGAACTGAAAATGAAGACGGATATAGTAAATCCACTGGTGTCATCGCACCGCTTTTCGGAAAGCACAACGCACAACCTGCTTGAACGCGCCAGACAGGAGAACACTAGCGTTCATGGTGCCATTTGCGCGGCCGTATTGCTGGCTTCGAGGAAAATGCGACCAGAATGGGATGAGACCAGAATGGAGTTGGTTTCGCCCATTTGCACGAGAGGCGCGCTAAACCTGGACGATAATTTTGGCCTGAACATTACCACACAATCTGTGTTTTTTGAAAACCAGCGTTACCTATCGTTCTGGGATCTGGCCAGATTGGCGAAGGCTGGTCTCGGCGGGACGAGTTCTGCTGAATATACAACCGGCTATTTGTCTTTTTTCCGGGACCTTGTATTCGGCCACAATGATATGCAGGAAATGCTGGATGCTTTGAAACAGGCATTTAACCATCACATTATGGTTACGAACCTGGTCAGGGTGAGATACAAAACCGATTTCGGGCCATTGAAACTGAGAGCCTTATATGGCCCGATGGTGCGCTCGGGCAAAGGAATGGAACAGACCATCGGGGCATTAACGACCAACGGTGCGCTCTGCCTGACTAATACGAGCGATACGCCGATTCCCGGCCTGCTTCTGGAAATGGAGCGGATTTTGGAAAAAGCTTGCGAGGAAAATTTAGTTGCTAAGACTGAATGTTCTTTTCGATAAGCTCACGCAAACGCTGGTCATTTTGATCGCCCCACTCGCCAATTGCGCCGATGACGGGGATCAGTGATTTACCAAAATCAGTTAGATAATACTCAACTTTGGGCGGGACGACGGGGTAAATGATTTTCCCGACCAGCTCGTGGTTTTCGAGTTCTTTCAATTGCACATTCAACACCCGGCGGGATGCATCCGGAATTTTCCGTTGCAGCTCGCTGGGCCGTTGAAAGCCCTGATGAATGAACCACAAAAGCCTTATTTTCCATTTGCCGTAAAGCACCTCACCGATCAGGTCGAGCCCGCAGTTCAGGTTGGGCATTGTCTTTCTTTCGTACATACTGCAAATATAAACATATGCCTTGGGCGGTTCAATAGGGACAAATTTATCCCTATCTGAATCGTAAATCCGTACTTGTCGGCAAGTAGCATAGTGCTGAAATTTGTCCTACACAAATCGATACGGACATGGAATTTAATTTTGAGAACGAACTAAAAGATAAAATTGCATTGGTAACCGGCGGCAGCAAAGGGGCAGGAAAAGCCATCGCCGACCGGCTGTTGCAAGCAGGCGCAACTGTGATCATCACAGCCAGAAACAAGCCGGAAGAAGAAAATGAAAACATCCATTTTATAGCCGCAGATTTAAGCAAACCGGAAGGAACGCAGAAAGTGGTGGATGAGGTCATCGAAAAGTTCGGCCGACTGGACATTCTGATCAACAATATGGGGGGCTCGGAAACGCCTGCGGGTGGTTTTGCAGTGCTTTCAGATGAAGATTGGGAGTTGTCATTTCAAACCAATTTGTTGGCACCCGTGCGGCTGGACCGTGGATTTTTACCCGGCATGATCAATCGTCACGAAGGCGTAATTATCCACATTGCATCCATTCAGGCAAAACTTCCTTTGTACGACTCCACATTGCCTTACGCGGCGGCAAAAGCAGCTTTGGTCAATTATAGCAAAAGTTTGTCCAATGAAGTGGCTCCCAAAGGCGTGCGCGTGCTGACCGTTTCGCCTGGCTGGATCATGACCACGTCATCTGTCCGGATGATGGAGCGAATTGCCGAAAGCACAGGCGGCACGATGGAAGAAGCTGAGAAAAGCGTCATGGATGCATTGGGTGGCATTCCTTTCGGCAGACCGGCCTGGCCCGAAGAAGTTGCTGAGCTCGTTGGCTTCCTGGTTTCTCCGAGAGCCACTTACCTTACAGGCACCGAATATGTGATCGATGGCGGCACCATTCCTACGATTTAAGCGCGCATTTACCATTCTTATTTCAGTATAAAAACCATTTTTAATTAACATAAACATTCATAATCATGAAACTTCCAGAAAACATCGAAGGCTTTATTAAAGCACAAAACGACTTAGACAGCACAGCGTTTGCCAATTATTTCACAGAACACGCAACCGTTTCAGACGAAGGTTCGTCCTATTCTGGGAGGGAGGAAATCAAGCAGTGGATACAAGAGGCGACTGAAAAGTACAATATGCAGCTGACACCCATTGATTTTAATCAAACCGGCTCGAAAGGAGAACTGACCGTGGAAGTAAGCGGTACTTTTCCCGGCAGTCCAATTGTGATGAATTATCATCTTGAAATGGATGGTTCTTCTATCAGTTCGTTGCATATTACGGATTAGGTAGTGTGAGTTTGCAGGAATGCTTTGAACTCCATAAAGCATTCCCGCGAATCTTTTTATAGCTCAAATACTGAAATATTTATGACCAGAGATATGCGGTTCAACTTGGCAATGGTGGCGTTGGCAATGCTATTTTTTTCAACTGTTACATTTGCTCAAAAGCCGAACTCCTACCTCAAAAACGATCCCTCCCAACGGGTTCAAATTGCGCCTGAAAGTGTTTTCGAAAGTTTCCGAGAGGCGGGAATGAAACCAGTTAATCATAAGTTGACGCCTGCCGAAAAGGAGAAAGTGAATAATGCTTTTGCACATTTGACGCCACTCCACCAGCGCATTTTAAAACAACATTTGGAAAGCATCAGCTTCATGGATAACATGCCCAACACGGCATTAACCTCGCCGATTGACACAAGTGGCGCAGCGAAAATGTTCAACATTACTTTTCGCGCAAGCTTACTCGACGAGAATATTTCTCAATGGGCCACCTGGAAAGAGAATACGTGCTTTACGCCTGCCGCTGATTCCAGTTACAAAGTGCGCGTTGAAGGCGGCAGCTTAGACGCGATCATTTATGTACTCTTGCACGAGGCCACGCACATTGTCGACGTGGTAACCGGAATTACCCCCCACCCCAAAGAAGCATATGATGTTGTGGAACCGACGCCATTTACACAAGACATTTGGCGCGTGATGAATAAGCCTACGGATACATACATCGATTCCCTACTGGAAAAGACGCGTTTTAGAAGCGGCAAGCCGGTGTCGATCAGCCTGGCAGCGGATGTTTATACCAAACTTTCCAAGACGCCCTTTCCTTCATTATACGCAATGGCAGCGTGGTCTGAGGACATTGCTGAGCTGGCCACCATTTACCACCTCACTGCGAAAATGAAGCAGCCATTTTATATCGTCGTTACCAAAAACAATGTCGAGGTAACCCGGTTCGAACCAATGAAAAATGCGCTGGTCAAGCAGCGTTTGGATAAACTTTCCAGTTTCTACAAGCCGTAATTTCACCTTCCGGGAAAAATGTACAAGGCGCAAGGCTTTTTATCCATTCTTCTGCGCCCTTTAACCTGCCACCTTTGTAATGTCAAAACGATATGACAATCGGCTAACGGTTAGCAGATTAACTCAAACATTCAAACTTACTACTCAGATGAAAGCTATTGCCTTGACCATCGCATTCCTTTTTACTTTTATCCAAAGCCAATCTCTATTTGCACAAACACGCAAGCCGGCAGCACTAGGAAGAGAAGAATACATTGAAGTGGAGAAAAATGTAAAACTACACGTGATCGACCTCGGCGAAGGTCAGCCAGTCGTGCTCATTCACGGATGGCCGCTCAACAACGAGATGTACGAATATCAATACCAATATCTGGTTGAAAAAGGGTTCAGGGTGATCGGCATTTCGCTCCGCGGTTTTGGAAAATCGGACAGACCTTATGGAAAATATGACTTCGATACTTTCTCCGACGACATTAAAGTGGTTCTGGAAAAACTGAAAATCGAGAACGCAACATTAGGCGGATTTTCAATGGGCAGTGCCGTGGTACTTCACTACGTAACCAAATATAATGGTGCGCATATCAAGAAGTTAGCCGTATTCGGTGCGACTGGTCCGTCATGGAAACAACGTGAAGGCCATCCTTACGGCATCACCGAGCAGGGTGCAAAAGATCTGATCAAACAAACTAAAACAAACCGGGAACAATTGGTAGCAGGTTTTGGAAAAGCATTTGAAGGACAGGAAGGTGGACTTTCACCGGAATCGATCAAATGGTTGGAAAGCATTAACCTGAATGCATCACCTTACGCTACTACTCAGGCTATCAGCGCATTGGGCGACCTGGATCTTCGTCCCGTGCTTGGAAAAATCAAAATGCCGGTTGCGATATTCCACGGTGTGAATGATAAACTGTGTGACTATGCTCAGGCTGAACAGCTTAACAAAGCCATCAAAGGTTCTTACATAGTGAAATTCGAAAAAGGCGGACACGGATTTTTTATTGAAGAAATGGATAAATTCAACTCCGAACTTGAAAAATTTGCAAGAAACTAATTAAACAAATCTGACCTGTGAAGCGAATGATCGCTTCACAGGTTTCTTGTCTATTTTGAAACAAAGAAACACTGTCATTCACAAGCGTATATAGCCATGAGTACTGTTTTCAATAACAATTTAAAGACGTTAGGTTTGCTGCATGTAAGTCAAGAGCAAACGGATATTATCAACGGACCTGCTTATAAAGAGTACATTAAAATCCTCTATCTGCCCGTTGGCTACAAACTGAGGGTCGATTTTGCCTGTTACGAAACCCAGCAGCCTACATTGTTTTTTATCAGCCCCAATCAATATCTTGAACTGGAAGCAGCTGGCGAGGAAAGTGGGTATTTCATCTTCTACAACCGCGATTTTTACTGCATTCAGATTCATGATCAGGAAGTTGCATGTGATGGTTTGCTGTTCAATAACATCGGGAATATGCCCAAAGTAGAGCTTTCGGAAGCTGAGAACGCTTTTTTGGGGGGCCTATTTGAGGAAATGATCCAGGAATTCCACCTCAATGACAGCTCACTGGAAGAAATGGTCCGCACCTATCTCAAACAATTACTCATCCGCGCGACACGCTCCTGGAAAAGGCAGCATTTGACGCACGATGTGACTGAGCAGCAAAGTGATCTGGAATTTTTCAGAAAATTTACACGGCTCGTGGAAGAGCATTATAAGTCCAAACACACCGTCGCCGATTATGCCGATTTCCTGTGCATGGCACCAAAAACGATCACGCATAAATTCAATCGTCTTCGGCTGCCACAGCCTAATGAGGTGATTAAAAATCGCATTATCCTCGAAGCGAAACGCTTATTAGTGCATACATCACTTACTGCGAAAGAAATTGCCTACGAACTAGGTTACAATGATCCGGCTTATTTCAGCAGATTGTTTCAAACTAAAACGGGGGAATCACCTTCGGGTTTTAGGGCTGGTTTTTTAAAGTAACCGACATATAGATCCGTGACTGGACTTACAGCAATTTCTTCATCATAATGTCCGTCTGTTCATCTTCCCCAAACTTGAAAATATGTTTGTCAAAAACCACGAAACCATTCTTTTCATAAAACCGGATCGCTTTGGGATTTTTCTCCCAAACGCCCAGCCAGAGATAAATTTTCTGTTCCAGCTGCGCAACTGCCAGCGCTTTATCGTACAATAGCTGACCTACTTTTTTACCATGATAGTCGCTTTTGACGTAAATACGCTCGATTTCAAATGAAGAAGTATCCCGCAATTCCGTTTGCGCCTCGCCGGTATTCAACTTCATATACCCGACCGGATTTTCACCCAGCCAAGCGATGTAAAACTGCGAATCCGGATTATTAAGCTCTTCCGTCAGTTTCACTTCACCGAAGTTTTCAGCAAGATATTTCTGCATATCCGCCTCTGTATTGGCTTCTGCAAATGTTTCGAAAAAGGTCTCTCTGCTAATTTGCTGAACCGTTGCCAGGCCCTCAACACTAGCTCTGGTTATCGTGATCTGATCCATTTACTAAGAATTTTTTAGGAAAGTTTCATTAATACAAGTCCGGCCGTGATGAGCAATGCTGCTGTGATCCGCATGGCATTGGCCGGCTCGCCCAACAAAAAAGTGCCGATCAGGAACGCACCGACTGCGCCAATGCCCGTCCAAACCGTATAGGCAGTACTAAGTGGCAGCGTGCGCATGGCCATTGCGAGCAAGGCAAAGCTGGCGATCATTGCAACGATGGTGATTGAGGCAGGAACAAGCCGGGTAAAACCTTCCGACTGCTTCATGAAATAAGCCCATACAACCTCAAGGAGGCCGGCGGCAACCAAATAACTCCAGGACATGACTTTGACCATTTAGGCCGGGCCGTCCCGATTCGGTTCCCACTATGGGGGAGGTCGTCCTCCTGCTGCGAACTATTATAGTGCTAAGCAGCGCGACAAAAATACGACTTTACGGAATATTGAACAACCTATTTCCCAAGCCATTTCATTGTATATAAAATTTTATTATATATTTATGCAATCTACTTAACTATCCTGAATCATGCCAGCAAATCATTTCAAAGGATCCGTCATTTACTTTGCATTTCTGCTGCTTTGCACGCTGAGTGCGCATGCGCAGGGACCGGTGATGTTGTCTAACGAACAGGGCGCAAATCTGTCGAACATTAAAAAGTACATGGATGAGAAGCCGAATGCTGATTCTGCATTTCACTTTATCCAGGCGTTTTCGAAAGACACCAGTGCAGTCACCAAAGAAATTCTGACGCAAATAATTCATTACTCTCTCGCGCAATTGCTGGACAGTACCGCGCTGTATTCCGACTCTTTGAAGGCTGCCAATGCGAAGCAAAATAGTGATTTAGGAAAGGCACTTCTTGATAAATTAACTCGCAGAAGCACGACTCAACTGGCTGAAATGCTCAGTCCGTTACACAGCTGGTTTCAAATTAAAGAATCCGCTAATAAGGTCTCATCGATCTCAGTAATTACAGATGATTTTATTAAAAATGAAATCACTTCCAAAGACTTGTATGAAAACAGGTCCGGGAGATACGGGGTGATGATATATAAAATGTTATTGACAAACCACGACCTGGACCCTGTTTCAGAAAAGCTGTTTTCTGCCTTGAACCAAAATTTGAAAAACAGCCAGATTAAGGCTACCGAATCCACTTCATATAACGAACTTCAGAAAAGAGCCTGGCTGCGGTATATGTATGCAAGTTTGAATGCATTACGGGCTGGTAATATTGAAAATACAGATCAAAAAGGTATTAATTTGAAAACTGCTTTCAATTACAGTGCAGATCGAATCGACTTAAACAATTATGGATTCTACTACGACCTGCCGTTTCTTTTCGGTACTGATAAAATTTCGTTTGATACTGATTATCTGGATTTTCTAACAAAACAAAAGGCCGATCCCGATACGTTACTTCCCGTTTTACTACAAATGTCACTGGCGGATCCTGCGTACAAAAAGCAGCTGCAAGAAGTGTTTAATAACTCAAAAAATCACCAAACAGATTTTAAAACTTACTGGCTTGAACATGTGAATAACCAGGCAGAGCAAGTTCCGGCGATTGATCTTTTAATGCTTAATAATGAAAAGTTTACAATTCAAAAACAGAAAGGGAAATGGATACTGATTGATTTTTGGGGAACATGGTGCGCACCCTGCCGCGAAGAACATCCTGATCTTGAAAATCTGTACAAATCATATATTGTCTCAAAGCAGGAAAAGATAGCTTTGCTTACTATTGCTTGCAATGACACCAAAAAGAAGGTTCTGAATTATATAACAGAAAAGAAATTCACGTTTCCTGTGGCGTTATCCGATGGAAAAGTGGAAAAGAATTTTGCAATTACTTACTACCCAACCAAACTATTGATCACGCCGCAAGGGAAATACCTGCGTGTCCCCAACGGAGAAAAATGGGTTGAGTTTGTCAGACTTTACACGGATCTTTAACACAAAAAGACGACAGTACTTCCAATATCAATACGCATTTACTTTCAGCGTGTAGTTATTTTAATATCCTTAAACATAAAAGCATTATCGCTGACCCGCAACTCTTTGCCGCTGGCAGCAGTTACGTTTTTTAATATTACTTCTTTGGTCTTTATGTAGGGAAATTTTTCCTGATAAGAAGCGTCTTTCATTTCCGGATTGAAATTGGCAAAAATTGCGGGTCCCATGTAACTTTCCGGGTGTTGTGCATCCTCAATTTTAAGATTTTCAATGGTGATCTTTTCGGGCATATAGCACGTATAGCCGAAATCGTGCTGACCAGAATAGGAGCCGCTGATCAGGACTGGATTGGCTGGTTTGCCGTTTACAGGAACGAAAACGCAATTCCGGATCACCAGCTCTCCCTGCCACGTACTACCGTAATCCGAGCGCAGGTTGACGATGCTCCTGCCGCGGATGGTCGAGTTTTCTACCAGCAACATTCCACTGCCGATTGCATTAATCCCCATATGCCCGAGCGTCGAGTTACGGATTGTCGCATTGGCAACGCCCTGATGCGCATCAAACCGCGAGAGTGTGCAGTTATCGTAAAGCAGGTTTTTGCAAAAGTTGGAGCCGAGAATACCCCAGTAGGTATTGTCGTTGATATCGTTCGTCTGGCTGCAATTGATAAAAGAAACATTCAGCGCGCGGTTGACGGACAGGTCGTAAGTTCCCATTGTGACAGGCTTGCCGGCCGCACCGATCGTGCTGTATGTTTTGTGACCGGTCAGGATCGAGTTCTTCACCGTCACGTAAGCGCATTCACCAATATTAATAAACCCGCCGTAAGGTGCACCATGCTCTCCTTCTCCCGTAATGCGATGTTCAAGCCCGTCGACAAGCACATTGGAGCGCCTGACCGCAATGTTCCGGTTGTAGTAAGTGTATTTTGATTCTGCTTTGTTGGCGATCGTCGTAAACCGCCCCCCGGTGATCTTCAATGGTTTTTCGTCTATTGGCAATGCAGTTATCTCGGTTATTTCACTGAAATCCCAGATAATTGGCGCATTCATATCAACCTTTCCGTTTTTATCAACTACAAAAATATCAGTCTGGGATGAGCCATTATTTTGGTTGAGCCCAAACCGGATATATTGTTTTACATTGGAATTTGTGACCGTGATGAGACAAGCCCCGGGCAAAGAGGCTTCGATTTTTTCCTGATTTCTTTTAAGCGAAGTTACATTTTCCAGCTTAAACGATTTTAAGCCCGAACTGACTGTAAAGACTGCAGCATTTCTATTCTGAACTTCGGTATCGTCAATGATGAACGCGGCTTTGCCAAAATCAGTATCGGTCTGAACAACCGCTGTGCGCTCTTTTCCGCTGATATAATAGGTAGCTCCATCGTCGGCTTTCACTGCAAGTCCGTGCAGATTGGCGAATGCGTGGGTAGCGGCAATAGCATCCATATCATCGCTTTTTCCGTTGCCTTTGGCACCGAAGTCACTGTAACGTACTGATTTTTTGCTTTTCAGTTTGGATACATCTTTGGGAGGCACATTTACGCGCAATTTTCCGTTTTCCGCGACGACCTCGGTTTTCCCTTTTTCGGAGGCGATCAGGATATTCTCGGACGGGGCATTGGTTTGTCCGTGTGCCACGAATGCACGAATAAAAAACACGAATAACAGCAGCTTGCACTTCATTATTTAATCAGGTTTAGTCCTTATGCCCTTAAAAGCAGGGTTTCGCCCGGCTGCTACTCTAAATGCGCCCAAAGTCGCACATGGTAATTCAAAGAAATTTTAAAACTAATCCGCTAGAATTAATTTGATCCAGCTCTTTCAGAAAGAAATGTTTTGTGTAGTTTTGAACACAAATCACCTCTCAGTTACTTCTCTATTCTTTCATGAAAAAATCATTACTTTTTTTGTTAGTCTGCGTATCGTGGACTGTCGCCGGTTATGCGCAAGAAATGTCAGAAACACGTAACAGGAATGTGCGCGACGACGGTTTTGCGCGCTGGCAGTACCGATTACAGGGCGGCTACGTGCGGCGCATTGCACGCATCAGCGACCAGGTTGCGCCTGGCACGCAGGATTATCTGAAAAAGATGAAATCGGGCTATACGTTTGGCGGAGATATCCACTATTTCGTTTCAGAGCCGCTGGGATTTGGTGTGAAGTACACTCACAACGGTTACCAATATACGGAAGCAGATTTCAAGGATAAGATCAGAATGAATTATTTTGCGCTTTCGGGTTTAAACCGGCTTATACTCCGGTCTGAGGATGAAGTTTTGCTGGGAGTGAATGTGGGCTATCAATCCTACCGCGACCAGCTTGCCGCTTCCGGGGCTGAACTCGCTATTACAGGCGGTACACTGGGTGCAGGCGTTGAGATCGGATATGCATTCAGGCTTTCGCCAGGTACCAAAGCATTTTTGAACCTCTCCCTCTTGTCAGGCACGATCACGAAGGTAAATGTAGAAACCGGTGGTCGGAAAGAAACGGTAAAGCTAGACAAAGACGAATTTGAAGGACTCGGCAGACTGGAACTTACACTGGGGTTGCGTTTTGGTAAATAAGTTGTCGCGTCCGTAAATAATCAATAGTTGTTCGAAACTGGACGTTTCAAATAAGTAAAAACCTCTGAATCAGCCGCTTGACAGACTGGTATCATATTTTAGTTTGCAAATAATTCCTTTACCTTTTGCCAAATCAGATATGATCCAAAACTACTTCAAGATCGCATTCAGGGGTTTTTACAAAAACAAGGGTTATACGCTGATCAACATATCCGGACTGGCGCTTGGCATGGCGATGGCGATGCTGATATTCCTGTGGGTTTGGGACGAATGGAACTTCAATAAAAACGTAGAAAATTACGGGCGCGTGGGTAGGGTAATGCACCACGCTGCTCAAAACGGAACTAGCGTTAGCTCACCCAATATGCCGTTTCCCCTCGCCACAGCGCTACGGGAAAGTTACAAGGCAGATTTCGAGCACGTAGCAGTTTCTTGGGATACCGAAGATTACACGCTTGCCTGGGGAGCTCATAAATTCAAAAAGAAAGGCCGGTTCATCGAAGCTGGCGGCGCAAAGATTCTCGCCCTCAAAATGGTCGGCGGCGATGCGGCGACGCTAGAAGACCCGTCGAAAATATTGATAGCGGAATCTGCGGCAACCTCTATTTTTGGGAAAACAAATCCGGTCGGGCAGCTTGTGAAGATCGATAATGAGCTGGAAGCGATGGTAGCCGGCGTGTACCACGATTTCCCTCAAAATTCAGACTACTATAACCTGTCATTTGTAGCGCCCTGGACGCTTTTTACTGCCGTTAAACGCAGACAGTGGGTCAACGAGCTGGCAGACAATTGGGAAATCGAAACCTTTGAAATACTTGTCCAAACCACAAAGAACACTTCCATTGAAGCTGCGTCGGCAAAGATCAGAAATGAGCTGAACAAGCATTCTAAAGAGGGAAAAAAGGCCGCAGTTTCCATTCACCCAATGGGTAAGTGGCATCTTTATTCTTCCTGGGAAAATGGGATCAATACCGGCGGGCAGATCTATTATTTGAAGTTATTCATCGGAATTGCGGTTTTTATCCTGCTATTGGCTTGTATCAATTTCATGAACCTCAGCACGGCACGTTCCGGGCAGCGGGCGCGGGAAGTGGGGGTACGTAAGGCGGTCGGATCGGGGCGTACGCAACTCATATTCCAGTTTATCACGGAGTCTTTTCTGGTTGTAGCCTTCTCTTTTTTAGCGGCTCTGCTCATTGTTCAGCTTGCATTGCCGCAATTCAATGCAATTACTGAAAAGCAGATCGAGCTACTTGACCCGAATGGAATTGTATCTAACCCTTACTTCTTACTGACGTGCGCCGGTTTCTGCGTGCTGGTGAGCTTCCTGGCCGGCGCTTATCCTGCATTTTATCTGTCTTCTTTTAAGCCAATCAGTGTTTTAAAATCGAGCTTAACCCATTCCAGCGGGCATTCTTTGACACCGAGAAGAATACTTGTTATCCTGCAATTCACAATCTCCATTTCCCTGATCGTCGGCACGGTGGGTGTTTTCCGGCAGATACAATTTGGGCTGAACAGAAATATCGGTTATGACAAAAGCAATCTGATCAATGTAAAAATACCACCTGGAAGTGTGCGCCTGGATGCGTTGAAAAATGACCTGCTGCAATCCGGCGTGGTGACTTCCGTCGCCCAGTCTTCCGGCCCGGTTACGGATGTCCTGTCCAATGCAAGAGGGTTTGAATGGGCAGGCAAAGCGCCTGATAACCAGGATGAATTTGCAGTAATCGCAGCATCGCATTCGTACGGGAAAACGGTCGGCTGGCGGGTTGTTGCGGGACGGGATTTTTCGGAAGCGTTTTTAGCCGATTCATCGGCGATCATCGTGAACCAGTCCGCAGCCAGGTATATGGAACTCGCCGATCCGGTCGGGAAAAAGGTGGGGTGGAAAGACGGTACTTTCAACGATACCGAATATCATATTGTAGGTGTAGTGCAGGATATGATCATGCAATCGCCCTACGAGCCTGTGAAACAGACGATTTACTTCATGACCTACGCTCCTAATTATTTGTACATTAAGCTGGATCCGAAGACTCAACTGGGAAATGCGCTTGCAAAAGTCCGTACCCTGTTCGACGAGCACGTACCAGGTGCAGTTCTCGATATTCAATTTGCCGAAGAACAATATGGTTCTAAATTTCATGCTGAAAATCGGATTGGTAAACTGACTTTCCTCTTCGCTGCGATCGCTATTTTTATATCCTGCCTCGGTGTATTCGGGCTGGCTGCATTCACCGCAGAGCAGCGGCGGAGCGAAATTGGCATCAGGAAAGTACTCGGGGCTTCGGTAGCGAGTGTCTGGAAACTGATCACCAAAGAATTCGTATACCTAACCGTGATCGCCATTTTCATTGCCATACCAATAAGCTATTATTTCCTCACCGAAATGCTGGCCAGGTACCAATATCGCTCGACTATTCCCTGGTGGATTTTTGCCGGGTCGGGGCTGGCAGCTCTTGGAGTGACTATTTTAACCGTGAGTTACCTGGCAATTAAGGCAGCGCTTTCAGATCCTGTGAAGGCACTTCGCTCTGAGTAACAATTCGTGCATTCTTTGTTCAAACCGCCACAAATCCGATTCTCTTTGTCGGCCGGCACCTCGTTTTTTTTAAAATCTGAACCTCAATCCCGTATTCAAAACCCCTTTATAACCATAACCCAGCTCCGTAAACACGCCCACTTTTTTCCCAAACCTGACCCCAACCGGAGTTAGCTGCGCAGTCATTCCCTGCGTGACTGTGGACGTATTTTGCGCATCGAAAGAGGCTTTCATTACATAAAATCCAACTCCTGCCGTCGCATAAACATTAATTCCGGGTTTCCTGACATAGAACCACGTGACTTCCCCGGCTGTTGTAATCGTCTTCACATCCATTTGCGTATAATCCGTGTAGCGGAAGTTGCTTTCATTCGCAAAAGCATTATAGCCTGTCGCGCCGCCGATGGCAATGCGTTCCGAGATATAGTATTTATAGCTGACAAACGGAGCTCCTTTTCGAAACGTAAAGCTTCGGGCACCGTGATCGCTGATGCGTGCAAATCCCATCCACAAATTGCCCAGCATATTTTCGGAAGGCAACACGGCGTAACTGGCGGTAATTTCACTACTTCCCTTATCCTGAGCAAAGCTCGGCAGCGTGAGGAGCAGCATTACTATCATTTGCGATACAGTTTTCTTCATGATCCGATCCATTAGGTTTTTGTCCAATTCAAAGTAACTTGGATGATATTAATTTATAACTTGTCGTAGGACATAGATTCATCTTGTTCTCCGACAAGATGGGCGATTTCCGGAAAAATGGATTTGACAAAAACGTAACCCTAACCATGTATTTTTATGAAGGCCGCAGAAGATATTAAGCCGCTGCAACAGCTATTGGAAGCTTCTAACTTCATTCTCTCTGAACCGGTCAAGGCGCGTTTTCAGGAAAGTCTCAAACGGTTTATGATCCCGAAAGGCCGCGTGCTGATCGATGTGGGGCAGGTTAGCCAGTGTTTGTATTTTATTGAAAAAGGCGCAATGCGTACCTACTATCTGCGCGGCTCTGAGGATATTACTTCTCTGCTCGTCTCCGACGGGGATATTGTTTGTATTGCAGAAAGCTTTCTTTTGCAAAAAGCGTCGAGCGACGTACTGGAAACTTTGGAGGATACTTCCGGGTATTCTATTTCCTATGCTACTTATCGAAAACTGGTTGAAGAGGATGTTTATATGGCCGGACTAGCGGTAAAGTTGCTTGAACAACATCTTATCAATTTCACTGACCGGGTGAAAGTGTTCAAATACCTGTCGGTCGAGCAGCGGATCGCACATTATATCAAGCAGCCGTCGTCACTTTTCCGCCGCATCCCCGACCATTACATTGCCACTTACCTGGGTACCACCGCCGCTACATTCAGCAGATGCCTGAAAACGGTCAATATGGAAAAAAACACTGGCGCTAATTGCCCATGAAAGCCTATCCGTGGCGCGTGGATTGTGTTATTCAATCCAAAAATGGGTCTATTGCCTGTGACCAGATCCGGGTAGTAGACAAGATCAGGCTGAGCTCAAAGATTTCGGGATTGTCTTCCAACGAAGTAAAACAATTGAAATCCGTATTGCAGGAGATGTTTGTCGACTAAATCAGTCGTTGCAAGCAATTTTTTTATTTTTTCCTGCACTGTATGAAATTTCTAAAAGTTTCATTTACTTTGAAACACAAAGTACTTTTTATATTTTCCGGAAAAGCTATTTTGCGAGAATAATCTCACGGACTTCGTATAAATAACAGGAATGAAAACCCACATAATAAATTTAGTTGCATTTTTCACTTTGAAACACAAAGTACTTTATATTTTCTCACTACACTCACAACCTTAAAAACTATGAAGGCAAAAAAATAGAAAAACACCCGGGAAACTAAAAGACGAAACAGATCATGTTAACAACCGACAAAATGAAAGACGAGATTATCAACAACATCCAGAATCCCAGACAATTAGAAGAATTGTACCGGGACAACAAAGCCACTTTCAGGGGCGCATTTAATGCCGTTTATTCGGATATCAGAGAGCATGTTACCGCCCAGATTTGGCACGAAAGGCTGAATTTTGAGACCAACGATATTTCCTGGGGCACCAGCAAAGAGCGGCTATTTGTGATCATTGCTTCGTTTCTGGCAGGTTTGACAGCAAAAATCCCGGACTTCACCGGCATCAATCCTGAATACTTTTACCCCAGAAACATTTCTTTCGTCGTATTTCCGCTGCTAACCGCTTATTTCCTCTGGAAACAGCAGGTTAATATCAGAAAGGCGCTCATCGCGGCAGTAGCTATCCTGGTTTCCGTCGTTTACATTAACCTCCTTCCCGACAATCCAAAAAGTGACACACTGACGCTGGCTTGTATGCACCTGCCGCTTTTCCTGTGGGCGATCCTGGGGTACGCGTTTGCCGGAGATAGTTTACATACCTATAAACGAAGACTCGATTTCCTGAGATACAATGGCGATCTGGTGGTAATGACTACGATTATCCTGATCGCCGGAGGTATATTGTCAGCCGTCACAGTCGGGCTTTTTTCACTGATCGGCCTTCGAATAGAGGAACTATACTTTCCCTACGTCGCAATATGGGGACTGGCGGCGGCTCCTATCGTAGGTACTTACCTCGTACAAACGAATCCGCAACTTGTGAGCAAAGTGTCTCCGGTGATCGCAAAAGTATTTACGCCGCTGGTATTGGTGATGCTTACGATTTATTTGTCAGCCGTAGTTTACACTGGCAAAGACCCGTACAACGACCGCGAATTCCTGTTGATATTCAATGCATTACTAATCGGAGTGATGGCGCTTATCCTCTTTTCGATTGTTGAAACTTCTAAAAATACAGGTAATAAAATTCCGCTATTCATGCTGCTCGGACTGGCGGTTCTGACTATTACTGTGAATGGAATCGCATTGTCGGCGATCATTTTCAGAATTTCCGAGTGGGGCATTACCCCAAACAGGCTGGCCGTATTGGGCGGTAATGTGTTGATCCTGATAAACCTGTTACTGGTAACTTACCGGCTATTCCGTACGATCAAAAATGGAGACGCTATTGCCGGGGTAGAATACAGCATCGCTTTTTTTCTGCCTATTTACGGAATATGGACCTTGGTGGTAACCTTCGTTTTTCCGGTACTTTTTGGGTTTAAATAAATAAAAATCCGGTATTGATTTACTGAAATGCGGCGTGGTGCCAGTTCACCGCGCCGCATTTTTGCATTCCATACCAGCTTGCCCGAAGAATAGCAAGAAGCTTGTGCGTGAACCTAGTATGACTGCGAATAAAAGAGCTTTTATCAGATATAACATTTAACTAAAGTAAATATGGACCAGATCAGAAAGGAAGATATCAAACAAGAGGTATTTGATCTTTACGACGACTATGCGCACGACCGGATCGACAGGCGTAATTTTGTCCAGAGTCTGTCGGCTTATGCGGTTGGTGGTATTACAGTTGCTTCATTAATGGGTTTTTTAATGCCTGATTACCAAGGCGGTATTCAGGTCAAAGCGAATGATCCCCGACTACAATCCGATTATATTCACTACGATTCTCCCAAAGGCGGGAAGAAAATAAAAGCGTTGCTGTCCAAGCCGGAAGGTGCGACAGGCAAGCTTGGAGGTATCATTGTTGTGCACGAAAACCGCGGCCTGAACCCGCATATTGAAGACGTAGCCAGACGGGCCGCGCTCGCAGGTTTCGTCTCGCTTGCGCCCGACGCACTTACACCGCTTGGAGGCTACCCGGGAAACGATGATCAGGGAAGGGAGATGCAGAGCAAACGCGATAGAAATGAAATGTCCGAGGATTTTATTGCTGCTTACGATTACCTCAAAAATCACAAAGATTGTAACGGAAAGGTTGGAGTGGTCGGCTTTTGCTTTGGCGGCGGCATTGCCAATATGATGGCTGTGCGCATTCCCGAACTTTCGGCTTCGGTACCTTTCTATGGCGGCCAGCCCGCGCCTGAGGATGTTCCGAAGATCAAGGCCCCGCTCCTGTTGCATTATGCATCGCTGGATACGCGGGTGAACGAAGGCTGGCCGGCTTATGAGGCGGCATTGAAGGAAAATAAAAAAGAATACAAAGCCTATATGTATCCCGATGCAAATCACGGCTTTCACAATGACACTACGCCGCGCTACGACAAAGCGGCTGCCGAACTGGCCTGGAAACGTACGATCGATTTTTTCAAAGAAAAACTGTCGTAACACCTAGAAAAGGCTCCGGTCGCAGCTTGGTTTTTTCAGCTTGACCAATTGCAGCAACTGGCTGGTGTAAATTGTATCGATGTTTGCTTTGGGTACAAATTGCACCAGCAGTTCCGGGTCGTCGGAAAGGATATAATCATAACAAAATTCCTTTTGCGCATTCTTCAATACCATCAGCTCCTGGTTGTAGCGGATATATTCCATTTTGCCCGGCTTGTCCAGTTTGCTCGCAATAGCAGACCAGTAATGGTAAAATCCGTTATGGCGCCTGAAAAATACACCTACATTTTTATGGTCCCCTTCCATGTGTTCGAGTAAGGGTTTAAAGTTGGTATAATTATTAGGGTGGCTGAGGAAATAGGCTTTGTCGCGCTCCATTCCTATGATATTGGAAGCGCGGTCGAGGTCGTAGTAGCCCACCTTTTCAAGCAGCCCGAATACCTTTCTGCGTTCGTTGTAGCCGGGCCACGATTTCAGGGGATGACAATTATTTGCGCCGGGAAATTCGTAGTATGCTCCCAGATATTTTTCATATAAAACCGCCTGTTCACCGCCCGTTTCGCAGATCGCCACAGGAATATGCCCGATCGCTTTTCGTGTAAGAAAATTAATTGAAACGAGTTCCTTGTTCGGATTCCCGTAAACAAACGGAAGCGAAGAGAGCAAGAGGGGAATTGTCAGAAACGCCTGTTTCCAGCGAAAACTGGTAAAAATGAATGCGGCCAGCAACGCGCCCATTGCGAAAAACGGCATTTGCGTGCGGGTGCTCCACAGCTGAAATTTCATTAGTGTACAAAAAACAATAAAACCCAACGCAGCGCAGATCCAAAACCATTTGAAATCCCACTTACCCGCAACAAACAACAGCATGACGCTCATCATCAGGATGATCCAGAAATGCAGGGTATTGGGTACCATATCTTCATGAACTGAATATTTGACTGAAAATTCGTCCACATTCAGATCCTGATCATTAATATCCACGGCCATTTTTTGATGCAGATCCCTGATGCGTGAGTCCAGAAAATTATTAAAGCGCGTGTCGGGCAGGCCGAGGTTCAAACCTGCATTTTTGACCAATCCCGAGAGCGTATAAACGATCGAATGCTTTTGCGCCGGCAGTACTTCGGAAGCAAATACCGTTGAACGGAGCGGGCTCATTACGTGACCGAACAGGGCATAGTTACGGTAAAAAAAAGGCCCGAATACTATTCCAAGACACATGATCGCCAGCAGCAACACCCGAATTGCATATAAGAACCGGTATTGAACCAGAATTTTAACCGCGAAGAAAACAGTGAAAGGCAGGGCGAAAATAAAAATGGTGTATTTGGAAAATCCGCCGAATGCAAGCGACAAAAGGAATGCAGCCAGCGTTAATGTAGATTTTTTTACCAAAAACTGATACCCGAAATAAACGTAACAAGTTAAAAAGAAACACGCGCAATAATCGACCTGTGTGCTGGTACTTTCAAAAATGCCGATGGGCAATGTTAACAGGAAAATGGTAGCCAGTAACTGCCCTCCCTGGCCTATTTTAAAATGCTTCGCAAGTAAACCGATACCCGCCAGCGACCCAAGAAATGCACTGAACTGGATAATCCCAGCGAACTGATCGGAACCTGAGAGCAAAACGGTGTCGAGTACGAGGTATTCTGCAAATACATTCAGGTAGAGCTGCTGCAAATGCATGGTCGGGAAATGGTCCAGGTTACCATTATTGATCCAGAAAAGTATCCGGTTCAAATGGTACATATGCGAATCGTAATTGTTCGGTGGCGCATATACTGACAGAAAAAACAGCGGCAGAATGTAAAATACGAGTGCTGATAAAACGATCCATTTATAAGCCGGCTTTACGCCTTTCAGCCGGAATACGCCATTTAACAGAGCCAGATCGGCGAGGCGAATGCGACGTGAACGCTGCAAATAAGCAATAGTGCCAATTAAGATAGCTACCTCAGCACCCCAGAATAGCTTGGCTGTCAATGCATTGATTGCGTCGAAAACAGAGAATAGCTCATTATACACAAAAATCACTATCGCATTCGCAAGCAGCGCGTAAATGAACGAAACACGGATATTGGAATAGCTGCCGGTGGCCGGGCGAGTAAGCAAAAAGAGTATAAAGAATAAGGCGACAGAAACAAGAAGCAAGCAAAAAGCCATTAGTTCTTAGGGAGTCAGTTGGGCGTAAACAGAGCCAATGCTGATGAACGTGATCTGCATTGAACAGGTCAAAAATAGCCAACTACTGACAACCTGAAAAGCCTTTTAATCATTCTTATTTCCAATGGTTACAAATTGCCGCTAACCGGCAGGGATAAATTATTTAATGGATTATTTCCAATTAAAAGGACTATTTCCATATATTTGCAACTCTCAATCTGACTAAAAATTAAATTGGGTTTAATAGGGTTGTATAATAAAAACACCTTGCTCGCTCTGCGGACAGGGTGTTTCTGTATAAATTATAGTAAAGACGGTTTCAGGAAAACCGTAAGTTTACCTGCATTGGCGTTATCAGTCTGTAATCAGTACTTTCTGCTGTACCACTCCGTCCTGATCCGCCAGGCGAACAATGTACAGGCCGGAAGCGGCTTCATGCAGCGGAATGCTGATCTCGCCACTTTTTCCGGATATTTCCTCCCTCAACACTACCACGCCGCCCGCATTGACCAACTCTACCGATTGAAATGTCCGGTTCAGATTCAAACTAAGTTTGTTGTCATTGATCACAGTCGGCCGGACGTAAATGCCGGACGTTTCTTCATCACCAATTTTAACCAGAATAATTTTCGAATACTCGAAAGTGTTATCGATATCTACCATTTTGAGGCGATAGTAAAGGTTTCCGGTGCTTTTTGTCAAATGAGAAAAACGATATACCGACCCAGCGGCTGCATTTTCTGCGAGCACTTTTCCTACATTTTTAAAGTCCCGCGCATTGCTGCTGAATTCTACTTCAAAATTGCTGAAAGCTTCCTCCATCGTCGTATTCCACGTGAGTGAAACCCCTTCATTCCCTTTTTCTCCCTGAAAATTAGCTAACCTGACAGGCAGCGGCTCCTCTGCAAAAATCTGGTATACCGCGTCGTCCTTGACCGCATAAATTTCACCAGCCTCGTCTTCTCCAATATCCACCGTGCCCGCAAGATCGCCCTTCTCATAACTGATATAAGACTGGCTGCGCAGTATTTTGTGAATATCCCCTGAAAAATAATCGGTACCAATATAGAATCCGTACATCAGCGGATAGGCGGATCCACGGTAAACGACCCCGCCGATTACAGACTTCCCGCGGTCGTCGCCATTGACGTAAGTATAAAGCGGGGCTACGTAATTTTCCACTGGCAAGCACCCGGTGCGATCAATGTCCGGCGTGGGTATATCGCCTTCAAAACAGCGCCAGCCGAAGTTAGAATTGCTGATCAATGCGGCGGGACGGAAATCTATTTCCTCCCTCTGCCCTTGTCCAACATCGCCGATCCACATATCTCCGGTTAGCTTGTCGAAGCTCCACCGGAATGGGTTTCTCAATCCCAATGCATAAACCGGACTACCAGAAATCGGGTTAGTAGGCGGAATCTGGTAAGGTAATGTTGCCCCAGCCTGTACATTTACATCAATACGCAGAATTTTACCCAGCCAGCTTGAAGGATTCTGTCCATTATTTGCTCCATCATTCACGCCGCCCCCGTCACCTGTCGACAAGTACAGAAAACCGTCCGGCCCGAAATGCATTTCTCCACCATTATGGTTGGTTGCATTGGGATGAGGAATCGTGATAATTTCCTGATAAGTGCCGGAACTGGCCGCGTTGCCGGAAGCTGTGTATCTGGCTACAACCAGGTTACCAGCGAGGTTTGTGTAATAAACATACATGAAACCATTGGTGTTGAATTGAGGATGAAAAGCAATGCTTAACAGTCCGTCCTCACCATCCGCAGACCTCACGATCGGGGTCGGCAAGTTCATATTCAGGAACGTAATTGCTGTGGAGGGTGCTGCTGGTAAGAAAACTTTGATAGTACCTGCTCTCTCGGCTATGAAAATACGATTTGTACCGTCGCCTGCGTGCTTCAATTGCATCGCATCGGTGAGTCCTTCCATGACCGGATTATCAAGGTCAATCTCTACATTCGGATTTTGCGCCGAAGTTCTGATGAAGGTTGCCAGCACAAGACTTGCGGCCAGGATCAATGCTCTTTTGGTTTGGTTAAATTTTCTCATAATCAACTGGTTTGATTGAAAAACTCCTTAACACTACTTCTACTTATACCAGAGCTTGTTCTACAATTTCTATGCCTTTGAGATTTATATTGAGCACAAAAAAAGACCTTCTGAACGAGTGTCAGAAGGTCTTCCATGCTGATTATTGATTTCAGTAAATGAATGTACCGAATTCGCTCTTGATCGTAAGCTTCTTTTCCGGTGCCTCTTCCACCCTTCCTACCACCTGCGCTGCAATTCCAAACGACTCGGCGGTAGCAATAGCTTGTGCTGCAAACTCCTCGGGAAGGTAAATTTCAAGCCTGTGCCCCATATTGAAAACCTTGTACATTTCCTCCCAGCTGGTGCCGCTTTCTTCCCGTATCATTTTGAAAAGTGGGGGAATGGGGAGCAGATTATCTTTGATAATGTGAAGGTTATCAACGAAATGTAGAATTTTCGTTTGTGCGCCGCCGCTGCAATGTACCATGCCATGAATGTGTGGCCTGATATCATCAAGCAAAGCCTTCGCGAGCGGAGCGTAAGTTCTGGTTGGGGACAATATAAGCTGGCCGACATTCAGAGGAGTACCTTCCACTGCATCTGTCAGATTTTTGCTGCCACTGTAAATCAGATCTTCGTTTACTTCAGGGTCGAAGCTTTCGGTATATTTTTTGAGGTATTTACCTAAAATATCATGTCTGGCGGACGTAAGTCCATTGCTGCCCATTCCACCATTATACTGTGTTTCATAAGTAGCCTGCCCATAAGAAGCAAACCCAACGATCACATCTCCCGGCTGAATATTCGCGTTATCAACCACTTCCGCACGTTTCATCCGCGCAATTACCGTACTATTCACAGTGACCGTTCTTACCAGATCACCTACGTCGGCAGTTTCGCCGCCTGTACTATAGATTTCCACACCGTAACTGCGCAGCATTTCGAGCACCTCTTCGGCACCGTTTATGATCTCTGCGATCACCTCCCCTGGAATACGATTTTTGTTCCGGTCGATCGTCGAAGAATATAGCATCGGGCCGGTCGCTCCTACGCAAAGCAGGTCGTCGGTGTTCATTACGATAGCATCCTGCGCAATACCTTTCCAAACCGAAATATCTCCGGTTTCCTTCCAGTACAGATAAGCGAGGGAAGTTTTGGTACCGGCGCCGTCAGCGTGCATGATGGTGCAATAGTCGGGATCGCCAGCGAGGGTATCGGGGACAATCTTGCAAAAAGCCTTTGGAAAAATGCCTTTGTCTATCTTTTCAATGGCCTTGTGCACATCTTCTTTCGAAGCCGAGACGCCGCGCTGGAGATATCGGTCGGTAGTATTCATCTGGGTATTCATTAAAATCGGACAGTTCCTTAACAGCCACAAAAGTAGGCAAAAAGGCTTTTAAAGCTTTACTTTAATGAGGCAGCGCTTACTGTATTGGAATCAACAAGTTACATAATATATCTAGAATTTAGTATAAAATAGAATTAGGATACTTAAAAAGTTCGTTTTAGTTTTACGTTATACCGTTTTCAATTTGAAAAACCGTAGAATCTATTGTTTGAGAGTTCAAGAGTACCAATCTCCTACCCTTCATGACATTTGCCAAGCGTTTTGTTTTTGTAATTGCCGGTCTATTTTTCCTAAATGCAGCCAGTCAGCCAGCCCATTCCAAAGAACTGACTTCCAAAGAAGCAGTTACTGATTCTACCGGTAATATTGAATCTTTGGTCAATTTTGCTGTTAAGCATTTACATATCCCCTACCGCTCCGGCGGCACTTCGAAAAAAGGCTTCGACTGTTCCGGATTTGTCAGATATTGCTTTGATAAGCTGGACATTGCATTGCCGCATTCCAGCGCCGCGCAGGCCAAACACGGTGAAACCATCGAATTGGATAATGCCCGTCCCGGCGACCTTATATTCTTTAAAGGAGAAAGCACGAAAAGCAAAAATATCGGGCACGTCGGGATCATCACCGAGGTCGCGCCAGGCTACGTAAAATTTATCCATTCCGCATTCAAAGGCGGCATCCGGTATGATCTGCTTAACGCCTCCTACTACGAAAAACGCTTCGTCGCGATTAAGAGGCTCTTTTAAATTCCTTTTATTATTTTCCTTCTTTTCCTTTTTCCGTTCACTGAAGTGAACGGCTATTGATTTTGGGCTTTCATGACTAATGCCAATCAATACCCGGCGACTTCAGTTGACGGATGATACTAATATCTTCTGAAATCCTTTTTCCGACTATCAAATCGATTCTTTTCCAAGCAAATTGCTAAATCCAATCTCTTTTTCGTTTTCCGTTCACTGAAGTGAACGGCTATTGATTTTGGGCTTTCATGACTGATGCCAATCAATTCCCGTCGACTTCAGTCGACGGATGATACATCATTTATTTCTTTCGGATCCTGCCAATTTACTTGCGGCCAATTGTTCTTTTTTGCGAAAGCGTTGATCTCTTCTTTAAACGTCTTCTTCGTATGATGCGCCTCCTGATTAAGAATATAGCGCCGCACCCTGTCGACGTGCCGCTCGCTTACGCTCGCAGCCCAGTAATCGTCCTGCCAGACGAATTTATCTTTTGTCAACTTATTCTGATTTATCCAGCAGGAAGATTCTCCTTTAATTTGTTGCACAATCTTACTTAATGATTGCTCGCGGCCTAAAGATATCAGACAATGTGCATGATCTTTATAGCCATTCACAACGTTCATCTGAATACCTTTTGAGATCGCATTTTCTCTCATATGAAAAAAAATCTTCCCTCGGATACGGTCGTTAAGAAACGGGTAGCGATGCTTGGTTGCAAATACAACGTGAACCCAAATGCTTGTCCAGCTCATATAATACAGGTTAAATCATCGAGACGATCAACCCAAACAGAAGTAACTCCAAATAATATAGAAAACCGGAGACCCATAAATTTCCGTCAACTTCAGTTGACGGAATAAGGGTTATAAACGTGATTGCGCGTAAATTTGACACTTTGAATGCTTCTTCATTAAATCACTAACAGCCGCACATTTTGAAACTCTGGCAAAAGGAAAATACTGTTACTTCTGAAAAAATAGAAAGATTTACGGTTGGAAAGGACCGCGAAATGGACTTGCACCTGGCCGAATTTGATGTACTGGGTAATATAGCCCACGCTACCATGCTCGCGACAATCGGTCTGCTGACTTCCCATGACCTGAAAGCATTGACAGAAGAACTGAAAAGAATTTATGCACAGGTTCAAAAAGCAGAGTTTGTGATTGAAGATGGCGTGGAAGATGTGCATTCGCAGGTAGAGTTGCTTTTGACCCGAAAACTCGGAGATACCGGCAAAAAGATCCATAGCGGCCGCTCGCGAAACGACCAGGTTCTGGTGGATATGAAGCTCTACACGCGTGCCCGCCTGTTTGATGTGGCGACTGCGACCGAAAAGCTTTTTAATGTATTGGCGTCCAAATCCGAGGAGCATAAAAACGATCTGCTGCCTGGTTATACGCATTTGCAAATTGCAATGCCCTCTTCGTTCGGACTTTGGTTTGGGGCCTATGCCGAGGCTTTAATTGACGATATAATACAGATAAATGCGGCTTACCGGCTCGCAAACCGCAATCCACTCGGCTCCGGGGCGGGCTACGGATCGTCTTTCCCGCTTAACAGGCAGTTGACGACTGACTTACTTGGTTTTGAAGGAATGCATCATAATGTAGTATATGCGCAAATGAGCCGCGGACGTACCGAGCAGGCGGCGTTGACCGCTATTTCCTCGCTCGCGGCGACGGTATCCCGACTTGCGATGGACGTTTGTCTTTACAACAGCCAGAATTTTAGCTTCATAATTTTACCCGACGATCTTACAACGGGGAGCAGCATTATGCCGCACAAGAAAAACCCGGACGTAGCAGAGTTGCTTCGCGCGAAAACAAACCGCATGAAGGCGCTACCTATGGAAATAACAATGGTTTTAAGCAACCTACCTTCCGGCTACCATCGGGACATGCAGTTATTGAAAGAGATTTTAATGCCTGCTTTTGATGAAATACTGGACTGTCTGGATATCGCTGCTTTTATGCTTGAAAACATGAAAGTGAAGCAGGATCTGCTTGAAGATTCTAAATACGACCTGCTATTTAGCGTGGAACGCGTGAACGAGCTGGTGATCAATGGCGTGCCTTTCCGCGACGCTTATCGTCAGGTCGGGGCGGAGATCGCGGACGGAACTTATGTTGCACCACGTGATTTAAAACACACCCACGAGGGTAGCATTGGCAATTTGCAAACTGCGGAAATCAGTGCGAGAATGCAGAAAGAACTGGCTGCATTTGGTTACGAAAAAGTACAGCACGCCCTTGACAAACTGATAAGCTGACAATCAAATGCTCACTCCGAAGAAGGGATTGCTTGTTTCGTTCTTTATCTGGAGTGGCTGTTTGTGGGTAAATATAGCCTGGAAAATGCCGGTTGCAGAGTCCGTGATTTTAACTCAGAAACTGCAAGCCGACTCGGTTGCCGAGGGAAAGTTGCTGGCAAGAGACTATTGCCAGCGCTGCCACCTTTTCCCCGAACCTGCATTACTGGATAAAAATACCTGGGTTACAAGCGTGCTGCCCAATATGGGCGAGCGGCTAGGACTGCGTTTTCCTGGGCGGGACCCGCTTGCGGATCTGATCCCCGAGGAAGAAAAAGTGATCCGGCAACTTAATATATACCCGGAAACGGCGCTGATGTCAGAAACTGACTGGCAAAAGATCGTCTCCTATTACAGCCACGAGTCACCGGATGTGCCCTTTCCGCAAACGGGTACAAGTCCTGTTTCTGACTCACTTCCGCTTTTCTCAGCACAACATTTCAGTGTGGCCGATATTGCTGCACCGAAAACTACACTGCTCAAATTCGACCCGGGTACCTCGCAACTGTATGTCGGCGATGATCAGAATGCATTATTTGTACTTGACAATGCATATCAACTGAAAGAAAACTTTTGGATCGACTCCGCGCCTACTGATATTGATTTCCCTAAAAATGCACCGCCCCGACTTTTAACGATCGGCGTTTTTAAGCCTTCTGATCAGCGGATTGGTAGGTTAATGTCTGTATCAAAAACCGCCGCCAGCGGGCAGAATATGGTTAACATTCAGAATCTGCCAAGGCCTGTACAGTTCAGTGCCGACGATTTGAATATGGACGGAAAAGCGGACGCGCTGATCTCCGGTTTTGGGAACCATAGTGGCAAACTGTTCTGGCTGGACGATTTTCAATCAGATAAAGAACACATTCTGAAAGAACTGCCCGGCGCCCGCAAAACGGAAATATTTGATTTTAACAAAGATAAAAAACCCGACGTGATCGCGTTGATGGCGCAGGCGCGGGAAGAAATCTCTATTTTCTATAATCTTGGAAACGGGAAGTTTAAAGAAAAGGTATTGCTCCAATTTCCACCCTCGTACGGAATGGCATATTTCGAATTGGTGGATTTTAACAAAGACGGGTTTCAGGATATTCTGTTGACAAACGGGGATAACTGGGACCTTTCGCCGGTTGAGAAAAACTACCACGGCGTCAGGCTTTATCTCAATGACGGCAAGGACAACTTTAAGCTAGCCTGGTTTTATCCACTTCACGGCGCGAGTAAGGCGATAGCAAGGGATTTTGACCAGGACGGCGATCTGGACATTGCGGCAACTTCATTTTACAGTGACCTGAATAATCCTGCACACGGATTCATATATCTTTCCAACGAAGGTAAAATGACCTTTAAAGCCCATTCATCTCCGCTGGCAGGCGCGGGTAAGTGGTTGACCATGGAGGCTGCCGATTTCGATCAGGACGGGGATATTGATATTGTACTCGGCTCCTACTTTCATACGATCAGCGAAATGACCGCATTGATGGCCCGCGGCACGATGTCGTTTCCGCAGCTATTGGTTTTAACGAACAGAAAGAAATAATTCGCCAATCAAAAAAAGAGGCAAACCAAACGGTCTGCCTCTTTTTGCATTCTAACTAAATCTATTCTTTTTAATTCAGGTACTACTATTTAACGTCCCAGAAAATCCGCTGAGTCAATTTATCACTGTCTCTCACAGAAGCGTAGTTTTCAGGATTGTAAGTAACCTCATTACCAGGGTAGTTCCATCTTACAGGAGGCGTAGTCTGGTTATTTGCATTGTCAGTCTGGAATTGCAGCGTTGGCATATCCAATCTGCGTACTTCCGCCCAGTTTTCGTAAGCCTGAACCAGGTTAAAATGCAACCATTTCTGCGTTGCGATCAGGCTTAATTTTGCAGCCGGAGTACCAGCAGCTGTCCAGTTTACGCCGTTTCCTGCGATGTAAGCAGTGATAGAAGCGTCGGTTGCGGGAGTAGGAATAGTCGCGTTGGTAATACCTTGCGCATTGGTGATAGCCAGGATCGAATTGTAGAACTTCACGGATTGCGAAATTGCTGTTTCATAAGCAGTTTTTGCCATCGCGTCGTTTCCTGCATTCAGATAGTATTCTGCTTTGATCAGATTTACCTGTGCTGCATTGATGATCACACCAGGGAAAAACTGGTTGTGGCTCAATGTGAAACGGTTGTAGATCGCTACAAGTCCAGCTTGATATTGAGCAGTCTGCACCGCATTGGTTGCCTGCGGGTCCATACCTGCATACACCCCTTTTGCATTCTGACCTGGTTCAAAAACAATTTTCAAACGTGGATCTGCATTTGCATTCATGTGATCGATGATCTTTTTACCAGCTGTGTTACCAAACCAGTCACCACCGCCGGAAGCAATACCATCCTGAAATCCTTTTGAGTTAATGTCGGTATTGACATCAAAAACATTGATCTGAATATTCTGATCATTAGTTTCCACGATCGGGAAAGTGGCAGTGTTACCCAGGATCTCTCCCATTTCGGTAGTAGCTCTTGCCTTGAAATCAGGAGCAGCAGAAACGCGGCTCAGCATGCGCAGACGAAGTGAGTTGCAATAACGCTTCCACATCGTCAGGTTTCCTTTGTTTACAAAATCAGAAGTCTGGAAAGATTTCTGATATCCTGCATTCAAAGTAACTCCATTCAATTCCGTAGCAAGTGCCTTCAATTCATCCAGCATCAAAGTGTAGATCGACTCAGCTGAATCAAACTTTGCATTTGAAGACGCATAATCTCCGTCTTTTGCACTCAGCATACCTGCTTCGGTGAAAGGAATCGCTCCAAAAAGGTCAACAACGCGCTGCGTGTAGTCGTACAGGTAGATCTTTGCGGTCATCATAAAGATCTTTTTGTTAGCCTGCTCTTCTTCCGATTTGCTTGCGTACACTTTTTCAAGTTCGCGGTACTGGGCAAGGGTATTATAGTAATTAAACCAAAGGTCCTGTACACCCGCCGAGCCCGGCACATAGTTTCCTGACTCAAAAGGCCAGCCAACCGCCTGCGTGTAGCGGTTAAGGCTTGTGCGCAACGTTACAAAGTAGTTCCCGTAACCTGGCAGCACATATTCCCGGCTGGTATACATGATACCGGTATATTGCTTTTCAATGGTTGTTTCGGAAATTTTCGCAGGATCCGGGTACCTTTCAGTAAACTCGGATTCGCTGCAGGACGCTGCTACCAGCATAAGTCCCGCCAATATGAATGATGATATTTTGTTCATTGTCATGATCTTTTTAAAAATTAGAAGCTGGCTCTCAGCATGACACCCATTGTACGGAACGAAGGATTGCTACCCGCGTTGCTGATGTTTTCATACCATCTTGTACTGATGTTGGTTTGTTCCGCATCCAGGTCTTTTACAGTTCTGTAAAGGAAGAAAAGGTTACGTCCGAAAACCGACAGCGAGATGTTCTGTGCACCCAGCTTTCTTCCGATATTCGCAGGAAGACGGTAAGCAAGAGAAAGCTCACGCATTTTGAAATAGGTATTTTCCTGGATAAATAACTCGTAACGCGCATTTCCGTACTGAGGACCACCCCAGTTGTAAGTTGCATTATAGTAAGTTGCTTGTGAAACTACGTTCGTGTTTACTTCGCCGGCAGCAGTTACACCTTCCATCAACATACCATCATTGTAAACAGGCTGACCATTTGGACCGGCAGCTTCCGAAGTCTGAACACCTTTTCCGTTTGCATCCACATAGTATGACAAACCACCGTGTTCTTTATCCATATTGTTAAGACTTTCTTCTGTCAAACCTCTTGAAGTCATCCAGTTGATACCGGTTGGCATAATGTGACCGCCAACTCTGAAATCGACTACCGCATCAAGTGTGAAGTTTTTGAAGCTGAAAGCATTTATAAAACCACCTGTCAGCTTAGGCATTGCATTACCTACTTTGATCCAGTTGTTTCCGTCAAGCTGGTAAAGACCATTTGGACCAACAACACCTCTTCCGTTTGCATCTCTAAGGATACCGTGCGAGTAAATATCTCCCATTGGCTGACCAACGATTGATCTTACCTGAGCCGCGTTTCCGTCGTAATCAGCGTGCAGCAATTCAGTAGAGTTGTTAGCAAGCTTCTCCACTTTGTTCACGTTTCTTGCCAGGTTCAAAGTCAGATCCCAGTTGAAATCATTGAAATTAGTCGCTTTAATCGGGCTTACATTGAATGCAACTTCCACACCCTGATTTCTCAAAGTACCGATGTTGGCAAGAATTGTACGTGCACCGGTTGTTGCGGCGATGTTCAAAGGAAGGATCTGATCAACGATCTGTGCATTGTAGTAAGCGATATCAAGACCAATGCGGTTCTGGAACAATTTCGTTTCCAAACCAAATTCGAATTCGCGTTTCTGCTCAGGACGGATTCTGTCGTTACCACGCTCAGCGCTCATGTTGGTATATAATACCGAAGCACCGCCTCTTTCCTGAATGCTCAGGTTACCTTGTCCGAAGGCTACGTTTGCACGGTAGATTTCAGGATAGTTACCCACAACCCCGAACGAACCTCTCAATTTACCATAGCTAAAGAAAGATGGCAGAGAAAACGCATCCGTGAACACAAAGCTGGCATTAACAGAAGGATAAACGAATGCATTGTTTCCTTTTGCCAAAGTAGAAGTGCGGTCTCTACGGATAGTACCTTCCACAAAAACGAAGTTTTTGTAATCGAAGTTAACAGTACCCATGTAAGCATCTCTCAGGTATCTGCTGCGCGTTTGGTTACCATTCGCAACATTGACAGTTGCAGAAACATCAAAGAAATTTTCAGTGCTCAATCCGCCGTTGGTTGATCTCGACACGAATGTGTTCAGCGTTCTGTTGGCTGTATAACCTCCCAATGCTGAAACAGTCATATCTTCACCGATTTTTTTAGTGTAGGTCAAAAGAATGTCACCGTATACATTATTGTACAAGTTGTTGTTCATTCCAAAATCACCTGAGTAACCGAATGCAAGCGGAACGGCGCTGTAGCCGCGGCTTTCCAATCTTTCGTTGGTATAGTCAGTAGCAATACGACCTCTCAGTTTCAGGCTTTCCAGAATATCCCAGTGTTGCGTAATACTTGCGATCACACGGTCGCTGTATTCGTAAGACTTGTTTTTTCTTGTATTCCAAACGTAGTCAGCAATATCTCCCTTGAAACCGTTGTAACGAATGTTTTCGTCTGGTGTCAAGCTTTGTGTTCCTGCGCCGTTTACGAATTTATAACCAAGGCTAGTCTGGTATTTTTCGTTGTACCAGTCAGCAGATTCGAAACGGTCCATCATACCGGTAAAGTTGTTGATCATACGATCCACTTTGAATGGCCTGTTGTACGTGTATTGATTCACGTAGTTAACCATCAGGTCCGTTCTCAGCTTTTTATTCAGGTTGAAGCTCGCGTTCAGGTTGGCGATATTCTTGCTGTTCTTCGCATCATAGCTGATCATTCCATTATCCTGGCGGGTGAATGAAAAACGGATCGTTGCATTGTCAGTCGCTTTTGAGATCGAAAGGTTAATATTAGAGCTGCTCGCATTTTCGAACAAATCGGCATAGCTGTTGTTCGAAGCAGAATAAGGTCTGATTTTTCCATCCCATGACATCACAGGCTGGCCATCGAATTTAGGACCAAAGTTCACAGTTGCTCCAAGCAAACCTCTTGTTTCTTTCGTACCGTCTCCATCTGTATCATAATAGATAAATCCGGCCGCATCCTGGCCACCATTGTTGTAGTTCAAAGGATAACCCGGGCCGCGTACATTCTGGTAGCGTGGCAGGTAAGCGATCTTGTCTACATTATAGCTTGCATTGAAATCAACCCCAAGTCCCTTTTTGCCTTTACCAGTTTTAGTAGTAACAAGCAAAACACCGTTTACCGCTTCCGAACCGTACAATGCAGCAGCAGAAGCACCTTTCAATACCGAAATATTCTCAATATCAGCAGGGTTCAAATCCAGAAGACCGTTACCGCGCAAACGTTGGTCACCCCAGTAGTCGCCGTTTCTTGACTCTCCGTTACGAATAGGAATACCATCCAAAACAAGCAGAGGCTGCGTATTACCTGTAATCGAGCTGAAACCGCGGATGTTGATACTTACACCGGAAGTAGCTCCACCCGGCGTTGCGTTGATCGTCACACCCGGCGCTTTTCCGTAAAGTGCAGTTGCGAAGTTGGGAGAAGCTGTTTTGATCAGCGCTTCGTTGTTGACGGTCGAAGTTGCATAACCCAATGCACGTTGTTCTTTTGAAATACCCAATGCAGTCACCACTACTTCACCAAGCTGATTGGCATCTTCTAATAAAGTAATGTCAAGTACCGTCTGACTTCCAACCGGCGCTTCAATCGTTTTGTAGCCGATGTAAGAAAAAACCAATGTGTTACCAGAAGTCGCTCCAATGGAAAAATTTCCGGAAGCATCCGAAGTAGTACCGTTAGTTGTGCCTTTTACCAAGACCGAAACACCCGGCAAGGTGGAACCGTCTGTTCCTGACTTGATCGTCCCAGTGATAGTCTGGGCGAAAACAGGAGTGCTTAACATCACAAGCATGACGAAAAGCCCTAGTAGATTTCTTCGCATAATTAATTAGCGTATTAGTTGAGGACTATAAATTTAACACAATTTTAACATTAAATTTTTTAAGACCTTCTCTGTTTTTAAAAAAAATTATTAACTAAGGTCAAAAAGTGCATTAATTAGAGAAAATGCGCGCTATTTATCGCCATATAACATATTTACGCTGGCGAAAATTGTAGATAAGAAAGAAAAATTTGACAATTGGTAAAATTGCCAAAGAAGCTATCAGAGCGTGATCGTAGTACCCGCGGCTGACTTCGCAGACAGAAGCAGATCGTCTGCATGACAAATGCTTACCCGCTTTACACCATCGTGCAATGCAGCAAAGGCACCGTCGAGTTTGGGGATCATTCCTTTGTATATTATGCCGGTAGATTTATAAGATTCATACGATCCGGGCGTGAGGCTGGAAATCACGGAATCGTCATTTTCGGGGTCAGAAAGTACCCCTTTTTTCTCAAAGCAGTAAATGAGTGTGACATCATATTCACTTCCCATCGCCACCGCCGTTGCCGAAGCGATTGTATCTGCATTGGTATTCAAAAGTAACCCTTCATCAGTATACGTAAGCGGCGCAATCACGGGAATCAGGCTGCTGCCAAGCAACGCAGCTATTTGTTTTTCATTAACCTCCTCAATATCACCTACAAAACCATAATCGACTGTTTTGACAGGTCGTTTCACAGAACGTATAATCCCGCCGTCGGCGCCGGTCAGTCCGATCGCATTGCATTTCAACGCTTGCAACTGCGCAACCAGATTTTTGTTAACCAATCCACCATAAACCATCGTCACCACATCCAGCATGGGCTTGTCCGTGATCCTGCGCCCTTCCACCATCTCTGTTTCGATCTGCAACCTGGCCGCAATCTGTGTCGCTACTTTTCCACCGCCGTGAACCAGGATCTTCAAACCGTCCAGTTGCGCAAAATCGCGCAAAAAGCGTGCACACGCATCAGGATTGTCGATTACGTTACCTCCTATTTTGACGATATATAAAGACTTTGACATAAGATCAGATTTTACTGTGCAGAATTGGCGGGCACAAAGGTAACAGAAACCGAAGGCGGAGGAAACCGGAATTGTGATTGGTGAATTTTTTTGGCAAAATTACGTTCCATATTAGACCATAAGTCTACCGAATCAATAGATATTAACATGAAACGTATTCCGATCTTTTTGCTCTTCATCTGCTCAATTATTTCAATTTCGGCATTTGCGCAGCTTACATCTCCGAAGGCGAAGTGGACCTATTCTTTTTCCAAGCCTGAGGTAAAAAAGGGTGAGACCGTCGATCTGGTATTTACGGCGGCGATCGAGAAAGATTGGTATATGTATTCCTCCGACTTCGATCCCGACCTCGGACCGATGCTCACAACCGTTTCTTTTGAAAGGAACAATAGTTTTGAAGTAGTCGGAAAACTCAAACCGCAAAATCCCAAGACTAAATTTGAGGAGGTTTGGAATGGGAATGTAAAGTACTTTGAAGGAAAAGCGGTTTTCAAGCAAACGATCAAGGTGCTTACTGACAATCCTGTTATAAAAGGCACTTCTGAATATCAGACTTGC
The DNA here is from genome assembly GCF_021390335.1 of Dyadobacter sp. CY343. Lineage (GTDB taxonomy): Bacteria > Bacteroidota > Bacteroidia > Cytophagales > Spirosomataceae > Dyadobacter. The sequence continues at coordinate 63,117 of NZ_JAJUXK010000006.1, forward strand.
AGCAATGTAACTGGTCTTTGTGTTGCGGGGGGTGAGGATTTTGAGTTTAAAGGTTTAAAAGTCGCTGCCGGCACCGCTACGGCCGCTGCGGAACAGCCCGTAAATGCTGAAAAAACAAATCCTGATTCTTCCGGTAAAATTGAATCCGCAGCAGCTGTACCCGCACCCGCGAACACCGACAGTACCTTTTCCAAGCTTTCTGAAAATACTTCCGCTTCTGATAATACGACAGAAGAAAGTGCGGCTGGCGGTTCATTGTGGGGATTTGCACTCGCGGCATTCCTGTCCGGACTGGTAGCCTTACTTACTCCCTGCGTTTTCCCGATCATCCCGATGACGGTGAGCTACTTCACCAACCAGCAGGGCGGAAAAGTGAAAGCGTTCGTTTACGGCGCGTCGATCATATTGATCTATACATTAATAGGTACTGTCGTTTCAAGACTAAACGGACCTGCTTTTGCGAACTTCCTGAGCACGCACTGGCTGCCAAATCTGCTGTTCTTCGCCATTTTCATCGTTTTCGGACTTTCTTTTCTGGGTTTGTTCGAAATCGTTTTGCCAAGTGGTTTTGTGAATAAAATGGATCAGAAAGCCGACAAAGGCGGTTACGCGGGCGTTTTCTTTATGGCATTTACATTGGTACTGGTTTCGTTTTCGTGCACTGGCCCCATCGTTGGAAGTTTGCTGGTAGCCTCTGCGGGCGGTGAAGTGGTTAAACCTATTATAGGTATGGCGGCATTTTCTGCTGCATTCGCGATTCCGTTTACTTCATTTGCATTGTTTCCGCAGTGGTTGAAATCGCTCCCAAAATCGGGCGGCTGGCTCAACACTGTGAAGGTTGTGCTGGGTTTTCTTGAATTGGCGCTGGCTTTGAAATTTTTCAGTATTGCCGATCAGGTTTATCACTGGGGATTGTTAGATAGGGAGATATATCTTGCATTCTGGATCGTGATCTTTGCTTTACTTGGTTTTTATCTTTTGGGTAAAATCAGGACCCCACACGATTCTGTTCTGGAAAAAGTGAGCGTTCCCCGGCTGCTTCTCAGTATTATCACATTTACATTCGTGATCTACATGCTGCCGGGCATGTGGGGCGCACCTTTGAAGGCGCTGGCTGGTTACCTTCCTCCGCAGTCTACACTCGATTTTGATCTCAATAAAAGAAGTGCCGGCGTAGCAGCTGGTGCAAACAGTGCTGAAATTGCCGGAAAGTATTCAGACCTGTTTCATTTACCTCACGAGCTCACTGGTTTTTTCGATTACAAAGAAGGATTAGAATATGCTAAAAAGGTCAATAAGCCGGTTTTCATCGATTTCACTGGACACGGTTGTGTGAACTGCCGGGAAATGGAAGCGCGCGTTTGGGTGGATCCAGCGGTGATGCAGCGTTTGCGAAACGATTACGTGATCATCGCTTTATATGTAGATGACAAGACGGAACTGCCGGAAAAAGACTGGTACACTTCCAATTACGATAAGAAAGTGAAGAAAACGATCGGCGCGCAAAATGCGGATTTGCAGATCGTGAAATACAATAACAACGCACAACCGCATTACTGTCTGGTAGATCACGATGGGAAATTGCTTGTCAAGCCTAAGAATTATGATTTGAATCCGGCGAATTTCGCGGCGTTTTTGGATAGCGGGAAAGAGGCTTTTAGTAAGTAAGGTTTTTTCCGTTGGCTGAAGCCGACGGGTATTGATTGTTGGGTTATGGGAAGCTGCTTTTCGAGGATATACAGCAAAACTGCCGGCTCAGATGTTCTGAGCCGGCAGTTTTTTTATTCTTCCGATGTACGGATTAACAATCTTACGATGGCTTCACAAAAGAATACCAGTCGCGAGTTGCTCAGTCAATCTTTTTAACTGAGTTTTTATCAACATAGATGTGAGCAAAGGAGTATTGGCCTGGTTTTGGAGCGTAGGCTGAAAAACCAAAGACTGCCTCTTTATAATGCGCTTCGAAGGTTATTGTTTTCACAACCCAGTTCGCGTTACTATTTGTCAGGTCAACAGGGTAATCGTGAACGCTAGGAGCATTTGGCTTAGGAAAGAACATCGCTATGCGGGCTGATTTTGCGTACACACAATTGACACTGCTGTCTTGTATAGCTGGGATGGTACTTGCCACGTAAAATTTAACTGTATAATGCTTACCCGGCATCAAATTTTTGATGACACTCTTAACTGATGAACCTTTGCCCAGCTCGTCTTGCCAGGAACTTGCACCAGTAGTAATCGTAAGGATTGAACCAGTATTTTGCCCTGAGGGAATAACTGGCAATGGTGTCACCCAAGGATTTGAAGGATCTCCCCATAGATGTGTAAAGCTAGATGTGCCAGTAGGTAGCTTTTGCAAGTCGCCGAAATAGTTATTGTTATTTCTTTCCCACTTCAACGGATAAACATCTAGGCCGGTTGTGCCGTGTGTAGGTGCCAGACTTGGAAGTTCAAGTATAATCGGCGCTGGGCTAACCCCACTCTTACCTGCTATCTGCGCCTCCGGCGAAACAACATTTTCCTTCGAGCAGCTTCCCAGCATCATCATGCAAGCCAGCCCTAATCCAATCGGTAATTTTTTCATTACATCCATTTTTCTAAAATGTTTAAGTTGAACAATTGTTTTCACTGGCTACAAATGAAATAGAGATGCATTGAATAAGTTGCTGAAAATGAGTGACCGAGCAGTTAGGGCTATTCTGCGGTGTAGGGCGGTTTTTTATTGAAGAATTGTAATCAATGCATAGCAACTATTGCGTAATGCATTTCGCGATATAGCTCGCATTTAAGGTAGTTTCCTAAAACAAAAAAAGCCGCCTCAGAAGATCTGAGACGGCTGATCAGTTCAATAAGTTACGATTTTATAGTACTGTCATTTGTGGGGTAACATGCATTTCTTTAAGTGAATTCCTATCCACGAAAAGATGAATGTAAGAATACCTGTTCCCTAGCTGTGTCAAACCTGAGAAGACAAATTTGGCGGAATTAGCTTTGGCCTTGAATGTAATTGTCTTTTTCAACCAAGTAGCTTCTTTTCCGTAAAAGTAGATAGCGTTCGTTGAGCTTCCATTGTCAACATTCAACATCTTGATCTCTGCATATTTTGCGCATATCGATGTTGCTTGGTTACTTCCCAGCCCGGTAACGGTAGTGCTCGCCACATAAAATGTTACCGTATATGTTGTTCCCGGCTTTAAGTTATTCAGCGTTGTGAATACGCCCGATCTGTCTTTCGTCTGCTCAGGGTTTTGAGCATAGCTCGTGACCGTCACCATAGAATTTGCAGTTGGGTTGCCGGGAACCGGTGGAAGAGGCTTTACCCATTTTGGATTTATCAATACGCTCCAGTTCTCAAGTCCCCAAACTGATGTGCGGGAGGACAAGCCCACAGGTATGGAGGGGTCGGTAAGTGGTCCGTCGAGTTTGGCCCAATCTATTGGCAACTTTTCATAACCTAGATTACCCGAGATTGTATTAGCAAAAGCAGGAAGCGCCGCAAGCTCACCAGCATTCGTCTTCGCGCCGGAATGTTCATTTACACTTCCCGCCTGTGGTTGCGGCATTTGAGCATCTTCTTTCGAGCAGCTGCTCAGCATCATTGTGCACGCCAGGCTCAGGGCGATTGGTAATTTTTGTACTAATTTCATTTTCTTAACCTGTTTTAGTTAAACATAATTTTTGTTACTGACCGCAAGAAAAGGCGCAGAAAATGGATTAGGCATTAAAATGAGCCACGAGATAGCCACATTTATTTTTCGGAAAGCACAAACTCAACTTTCAGATTAGACAGCTTATAATTGTACTTATTCCGGATTGAATGTGCGAGATAGTTCGCAGGTTTGAGTAAGAATTGATTGGATAGCTGTATTTAAGCTGCGAGTGTTGTATTTGTTCTTGTTTACCGCAGGAAAACTCTGTTAATATCAATTTGCATTTCTACTAACAAAATCAGCATATTCGCATTCCCAATTAAATGCATGCAAAATGAAAAAACTAGTAAGTATTGCCCTGTTATGGTGTGGATCAAGCGAAAGCTCCTGGGCGCCTTTGTATGGGCGCGGGACACCTAAGACAGGGCATTTTTAATTTTTTTAATCCCAAACAATCATACAAAAATGAACACAAAAACACACTCAAATGAGTCCCCGGACTCGTTGCCACTGGCTTATGCCGAGCAAATCCAGCAGCTCTTTGAGCTTAACAAGCCGGCCGAAATGGTCGAGCATCTCTGGGAGATTTACAGCGCTTTTCAAAGTTATGACCAGCAAGCAGGTCACAACCCACGCAAGCTGGATATCTTCTACACCTTTCGTGATCTGCTGTTTTTCTGCCAGAATATGGCGGCGATGAAGGCGGCGTAAAAAGAATATCTGGTATTAACAAGAAATGGCCAGAAGCGATGCTTCTGGCCATTTCTTGTTAAATAGTTGGTACTACTAACCCCTGTCAGAGTGAGCGAAGCCAAACTCCCAACCCCTGTCAGAGTGAGCGAAGCCGAACTCCCGGCTCAAAAGCTTCTCAACATGTTACTTTCAACCGAAGCCAGCGTCTAAGACTTATATCTTAAACACTGTTCAAGCATGAAAACTTATCACGTCTACATTTTAAAATGTGCCGACGAAAGCTATTATACCGGCGTTACCAATGAATTAGAAAGGCGATTTAAGGAGCACAATTCAGGATGCAACGATGCATGTTACACTTACAGCCGACGGCCACTTCAACTAGCGTTTTCTCGAAGCTTTAAATATATCAATGATGCAATTGCGTTTGAAAAGCAGGTTAAAAGGTGGAGCAGGAAGAAAAAAGAGGCTATTGCAAATGAGTGGTGGGATGAATTGAAGACTCTAGCAGAATGTCAGAATGAGACGCATTGGAGGAATAGGAAAGCAGATGAAAAGTAGCTGTTATAAAAGCAAAATCCCCATTTCGGGGATTTTGCAATAGAGGAAGTTTACAAAATAAATATGCTTGTCAATTGAGCAGAATTGCTTGTCACCCTGAGCGAAGCCGAACCACATGACTGTCACCCTGAGCGAAGCCGAAGGGAGGACCGGCAACTCCTGTCACCCTGAGCGAAGCCGAAGGGAGGACCGGCAACTCCTGTCACCCGGAGCGAAGCCGAAGGGAGGACCGGGACGTAAGCGGCATCGTGCACGTCCCTTCGACTACGCTCAGGGTGACAGGCCCAATAGCATTCAGGGTGACAAGTCAGGTGCTTACCCTTCCAAAACCAACTCTTCTCTCCGCTGCTGTTTCTTAGCCTTCCGCCCTGCAAAACGCTCTTTTACCTTATCAACTACATAATATACACTAGGTACCAGGAATATTGTCAGCAGCAATGAGCTCGTTAAACCACCGATAATCACCCACGCCATACCATTTTTCACTTCCGCGCCGTCGCCAGAGGCCAGCGCGATCGGGAGCATACCGGCGATCATCGCGATAGTTGTCATCAGGATCGGGCGGAGACGTTCCTTACCGGCTTCGATCAATGCGTCTTTTAATGCGTGACCTTCTTCTTTCAGCTGATTCGTGAAATCCACGATCAGGATCGCATTTTTAGCAACCAAACCAAGCAACATGATCATACCCACGATCGAGAAGATAGTCAGGCTTTCCATTGTTAATGCCAGGGCAGTCAATGCGCCGACTAATGCAACTGGGATCGAGAACAATACCACAAATGGGTAAATGGTACTTTCGTAGAGCGCGACCATGATCAGGTAAATGAGCACAATACCCAAAACCAGCGCCAGTCCAAGACTTCCAAATGCATCAGCCTGGTTTTTCAAATCACCACGGTATTCGATGAAAACACCTTCGGGAAGTTTGAAATTTGCCATTTTTGCCTGAATATCAGCACCAATCGAACCTGAGGGGCGACCTACAACCTGCGAGTTAATACTGATCGAACCCAAACGGTCGATACGCTGTAACACGCTTTCACCCATTCCTTCTTTCACAGTTGCGAACTGCGACAGTTCGAATGCCTGGCCGGAGCTGTTTACAAAACTTAACCTGCGGATATCGTCTGCTTTTGAACGGTTAAACTGGTCCAGCGTAACCATAATATCATATTCCTTACCATTTTCTTTGAACTTGGAACGGTCGTCGCCGCGGAATGCAGTTTGCAATGCAGCACCTACTTCGGCCGCATTAATGCCCAATTGCGACATTTTCTCTCGATCCAGCTGCACACCTACTTCCGGTTTCGGATCATCGACAGAGTAATCTACGTTGGCAGTTCCTGGAACGGAAGCAACGATTTCCTTCACCTGCGCCGCCGTTTTACGGATCACCGCCATATCAGTTCCTTTCACTGCAACCTGGATCGGCGCCTGGTTTGCATTACCGGTAATGGAAGTCGGAGCTACGGTAACTTTCACACCTGGGATTTGCAGGATCTCTTTTTGAATTTCACTGCTAAAATCGTCCGCTGAAATAGTACGCTCTTTTTTATCAACCAATTGAACAGTCAAATCGGCAATATTGCTGCTCGAAGTTGTTCCTAATCCGGTGCTGCTGTAACCTACATTGGTAAACACTTTTGTCACTTCTTTTCTTCCCAAAAGCAACTTCTCAACGCGCTGCGCTACCTGATTGGTCTGATAAACAGATGCAGTAGGTGCCAATTCCAGCGAAACATTCAATTCGCCGCGATCGCTTTGCTGCATAAATGCCGCTCCGATAAAACCGCCTGGTACCAATGCAATAGAGCCAATGATCAATGCCAGAGAACCCAGGAACACATATCTTTTGTGACCCAATACCCAGGTTAGCAACCGACCATATTCTTCTTTAATTCTATCCAGGAAATTCTCAAAACCGATGTTCAGTCTACCCCAGAGTGTGTTTTTATCCAAAACTTCTATTTTACCAAAACGCGAAGCCAGAAGCGGGGTAAGCGTAAATGATACGAACAAACTCATCAGTGTCGAGAATACAACCACCAGGGAGAATTCACGCAAAATGTTACCGATCAAACCCGAAGTCATCGCAAGCGGCACGAATACCACGACGTCGACCAGCGTAATCGCAAGGGCAGTAAACCCAATCTCGGCACGACCATCCAATGCAGCTTTCCATCTGCTCTTGCCCATTTCCATGTGGCGGTTGATGTTTTCCAGGACCACGATCGAGTCATCGACCAGGATACCAACGACCAGAGAAAGCGCCATTAACGTCATCAAATTCAGCGAAAAGCCCAGTAAGCTCATCATAATGAACGTCGGGATCATCGACGATGGCAATGCAACGAGAATGAACATCGAGCTCCGGAAGCTGTGGAGGAACATTAACATCACGATCGACACGATCAGTACCGCCAGTCCAAGGTCAAATACAACAGCATCAGCCGAGGCAAGCGTATAGATCGATTGGTCGGATGCAATATTGAATTTCAGTCCTGCCGACTCATATTGTTTCTCCAAAGTAGTCAAACGCTCCTGCGTCAGCTTACTCACTTCCACCGCATTGGCGTCGGATTGTTTCTGAATTTGCAAAGCCACGGAAGGTTTTCCATTAATATGGTTTACCGCAGTTGCGTCCGCAGTACCGTCGTATACTTCGGCAATATCTTTCAGGAAAACCTGTCCGCCCGATGCATTACGGCCAACAATCACATTCCGGAGGTTTTCAACAGTAGTCAGTTTCGCGTCAAAACGAATCGAAAGCTGATCTTCCTGCGTTTTCACCTGGCCGGCCGGAAACGAGGTATTCGCATTATTAATAGCGGCCGAAACCTGCGCTATTGACAAGCGATAAGCTTTTAATTTATCCTGTCGGATATTTACCTGGATCTGGCGCTCTGTCCCACCGATAATCGTCACCTGACCAACACCGGTAACGTTCGAAAGTTGTGGTTTCAGCTTGTCGTCGATCAGGTCATATAATGCTGATGGCGACATATTCGCGGTAACGCCCATTCTCAAAACCGGGATTTCATCGGTTGAAAATTTGTTGATTACAGGACGGTCAGCGTCATCGGGTAAAAGTGAAATCACCTGCTCCACTTTACGCTGCGCTTCCTGCTGCGCCAGATCGACGCTGATACCTTGTTTCAACTGGATAACCACAGAAGAAACGCCTTCCTGCGAAGTTGAATTGATCTGGTCCAAACCCTCGATCGCCGAAACAGCGTCTTCAATATGCTTGGTAACATTGGTCTCGACTTCATCCGCAGCCGCGCCGCGATATGTCGTCATTACACTCACTACATTGGCCTCAAACTTGGGTAACAAATTGTAGGACAATTGTTTATAGCTGATCACACCAAATAGTATCAACACCGTGAATACTACTATGATGAAGAGCGGTCTTTTTACTGCTACTTCGGTGATTGACATTTTCTTATTCTTTTATTGATGAAAACTATTTGGTAACATTAACCGCCGCACCGTCGCTCAGGTTGATCTGGCCGGTTGTGATCACGGTTTCGCCTGATTGTAATCCTGACAAAACTTCGATATTATCGCCCAATTCGCGCCCAACTGCAATCTTGCGACGTTTTGCAATACCATTTTCCACAGCATACACATAAGGATTACGCACGCTTTCCACCAATGCACTTCTAGGAATGAGCAATGCATTCTGGCTGCTTTTCTGCTTGAATTCTACGGAAACGAATGTTCCGGCTCTCAGTTGATTTGAATTTTTAATCACAATCTCAACCGGATAGTTGTGCGATTCGTCGCCCTGTGGCGCGATGTAAGAGATCACACCGTCGATTTTTTTATCAGGGAAAATGCTGGTACTGACCGACACGTGCTGCCCTTCTTTCAATTTATAAACGTCATTCTCAGAGATCATTACCTGCACTTTCAGGCGCGAAACGTCGAGAATGGTTCCCAATGAAGTTCCTACATTTACGAATTCACCCGGCTCAATGTTCTTCTTGATCACACGACCGCTGATAGGCGCTGCTACCACTGCATCGTTAATCTGCTGTTTGATCTGCTCAGCCTGGTTCAATGCAGTTTCATAGTTGTATTTGGTATCGGTAACCTGCACTTCGGTCGCCGCATTTCCCGCCAAAAGCTTATTGTAACGATCGGTATCCTTTTTCAACTTATTAATATTCAGCTCAGTTGCTTCCAGAGACAGCTCTTTCAATTTACTATCAACTTTTACAAGCGTTGCACCTTGCGAAACGTAGGTTCCGAGGTCATATTTAACCGATAACACCTTACCGGCTGAAGTTGCCATAATTTCGGCTTCCTTAAATGGGATCAGGCTACCGGTACGAACGAGCTGCTGATCTGTACTACCTTCTTTTACAGCCACTGCTGTCACCGGAATCGTCACATTTTTGTTATCCGGCATTACTTTCTTCGCGTCCATTTTGGACTTGTTTGCTACCAGTCGGAACCCAATAAGGAGTCCGATGATAAGTATGGAGCTGATGATGATTATTTTCCTTTTCATGGAATAATGTTGAATGACTGACCGGGTCGCCGGTGCGATGAGTGAATGAGTGAATTTTAAGGCAGTTCTGTGTAGAAGGTGTTGAGTGATCCTTGCGATTGCTCAATGCCAAGTTTTGCCTGATAATAGCTTAGCATGGAGTTGATATAATTGCTTTGAGCTTCTTTGTAGGATGTTTCTGCATTCAGCAGGTCCGACAGTGTGATCGTTCCTTCCTTGTATTGCAATGTCGTAACATCGTAAACTTCCTTGGCCAGCGCTACGTTGCTTTCATCGTTTGCCAGGTTCAGTTTCGCTTTTTGCAGTTGCGTTGTAGCATTGTTATTTTGCAGCTCGTAGTTCTGAACGTTCAGTTTGAGTTGTTCATTTTGGGTCAAAAGATTCAGATCAGCTTGCTTGTATTGCGCGTCTCTTCTGAAACTATCAAAAATCGGGATCGACAATTTCACACCGATCGCACCAAAGCTGAACCAGTTCCCCCAGGATTCACCCAGACTTTGTCCCAGCGACTGCAAACCATATCTTCCGTAAACAGACAATTTTGGGAGGTAACCTGCCTTGATCCGCTCTTTTTCCAGTGATTGCAATTGCATATTGATGTTCTGAATTTTGAAATCTGTCAGGTTAGCAGCATCGAACTTTTCGGGTTCTACCAGTTTAAAAGGCTGTTCAAGCGGATTGTCCGTCAGTACAAGCTGCTCGTTAAGCGGCATTCCCATTGCAAATTTTAGTTGGTTCTGGGATAAAATCAGATTGCTTTCCGCCAGCGTCAGTTGTGATTTGATATTGTTCAAACTTACCTGCGTGCGGTCGAAATCCACTTTCTTGATCACCCCGTTATCCAACTGCAATTGCAGGGTACCCAGTATCTGCTGCGTTTTGTCGAGGTTATCTTTCAAAAGGTCGATCTGCGCCTGCGTCACAAAAACCTGGTAATAAGCGTCGGTAACATTGAAAATGATATTCTCTTTCGTCTTCTGAGAATTGAGTTCCGCATTGGCCAGGTTTGGCTTGTTTGCCTTAATCCCCACTAAAAGCGCCTGATCAAAGATCACCTGATCGGCCTGAGCAGAAACGTTGGTCGAATACTTGGTACCCAATGCAACCCGGCGATCTTCACCACCAAACAGAGCCCCCGGCAATACAGTCGATTGCAACTTGATGTTGTCATCCAAAGCGCCGCTACCCGCTACCTGCGGCAAGTAACCAGCCAGTGCTTCCCGACCCTGCTGCATTGCAATGCTCTCCTTATATTGCGCAATCTTGACATTTCCATTATTCTTGATCCCATACGCAATGCAATCTTTCAGACTCAATTGAGTCTGCGCCGAGGAGGGGAGCGCGGCGGCTATTGCGAGGATTGCGATAATCCATTTACTTCTCATTGTTCTGATCATTATTAGTTGTGGCTAATCCCTTTTTAGTTGACCCGTCTACTGGTGACATATCAACTATTAATATAAATTTTTTTATTTCTCGATAACTGCTGCAACTCTGTCCAGGTAACTGATGAAAGTCTTACGTTCCTCTTCTGTAAAATGCCCCATTACCTGGTTGTCAAATGCGATTACCAGCGCCTGAATTCTTTCACAAACGAATTTCCCACTAGTTGTAAGCGATACCATATTCTTTCTTTTGTCCTCAATATCACTTTCGATCTTCAAAAACCCGTCCTTGTGTAAAGTTTGCACTGAACGCTGAATTCCGGCTTTATCCTTTTGAAGTACATTCGCAATATCCTGCTGGGTCATTGCGTGTTCCTGGAAATACGCAACCATTAAAATGGGCAGCTGCTCGGCCAAGACGGGAATACCTTCCTGTACCAACTGAGCGTTCATTTTTTTGAAAACAGTCTTCGTTACAAGCCCTAGTTTAAACTGGAGAGAGTTTTTCATCTCCTCTTTCAAACCGCAAAATCTATCTATTGTAGCATTCATGATGGTGCAAAAGTATATTGTGTTGATATATCAACCAAATTATTTAAGAAATAGTTTTTGAATGGCAAAAAATTTAGGCTGAATGGTTTTTAACATCTCATAAACAAAAAAGCCCCGGACTGAAGCCCGGGGCAATTGATTTGTTTGATGTCTCAATACATTACTTTCCTAGTGTTTTGATCAGCATTCCTTTGGTAACCTTGTCCGAAAGGCCCATTCCGTTGATGATCGACAGTTCGTCCATTTTGTTGTCAGGCTGGCCGATATCTTTCAATGCATCTTTTAAAGATCCGTCGCGCTGCACTGTTTTAATACGGATACGTTCGGGTTGTCTGTTCAGGATATTGGGGTCGGATACCGATTTGAAACCTTGCGCTACTGACTTGAACTGACCGAGGTTTCCGGCAAAATTCGCTGCCTGCGCCACACCGTGAATCACATAAATATTACCTCCGTACTGAATTACCCAACTCGCTACCTGAATGGAGTTCTGGGTTGGAGCGGCTTGCTGACCTGATTGTGTTTGAGCTGCCTGGGTTGAAATCATTACAATGGCAGGATTTCCATTAATCGTAGTTTTATTATTTTCCGAAACCTGCAAACCGTAATTTTTAACAACAGTCTGCGCTGCTTCTTCCAGCGACTTACCTTCTGCCATTGCAAAAAGCATCATCGACTTCCCTCCTTTGGGCGCCATTTGAAACTGAGCCGGTGAATTTTCATATTGCCAACCGCTTGGTACCGGAAACTGGAATTTCAATTCGGGGTGGTAAAACTGGTTGTTTTCTACAAAACCCTGTTTTGGATCAGTACCATATATAATACCATCGATCTTGCGGAGATACGTGTCGCGGTTGACATTATACTTGCCAGGATGCTCGGTTTGATATTGCGTCGCCAGCTTTTCCACCTTGTTCTTCCTGTCGCCCGGATCCGGGTGAGTTGACTGGAATGTCGGAATCGCTTGCCCCGATTTTTCGCTGATCTTTTTAAGTGTACCAAAGAAATCAGCCATTTCCTTCGCATCGTAACCGATCTTGCTGGAATACTCCACGCCGATTTTATCAGATTCGGTTTCGTGCTCGCGGCTATAACTCAATAACAGCATTCCCAAAGCCTGCTGCGTTTGCTCCGCCAATCCGCGAACTGTTTCCGAAAGCACCATTCCCGCCATTAATCCTACCTGACCGAAAATCTGGGAAGTTTGCTGCCGGGCAGAATGCCGGGCCGTAATGTGACCGATCTCGTGGCCCAGTACACCTGCGAATTCTGCCTCATTATTGAAGTGCGCCATAATACCCCTTGTGAAGTATACGTAACCGCCGGGCACCGCAAATGCATTCACTACCGGAGAGTCGACGATGAAGAATTGGTATGGTAAATCAGGGCGGTGGGAGATGTTCGCCATCGCTTTTCCCTTCTCATTAATAAAGGATTGCAGGTTTTTATCATCATAAACACCCATTGTAGCCACAATAGAAGGATGGGATTCTGCGCCGAGTGCGATCTCCTTTTCCTTTGACATAAAAATAATTTCCTTCTTTCCTGTGACGGGGTTTTTAGAACATCCGGTAAATAAGCTCACTGTTGCCAGGCCGGCAAGTAAGGTAATGTGAAATTTCATTTTCATACAATTCGAAAAATGATTGTTATTAAAGGAGTCGGTCAAATGTGATCTGAGCTATTATAATAAATAAAGAATCATGCCAAGTGACCAGGGACCAAACGTAACGAATGCATTTAAATATATTTCCCTTTAACTCGGCTTATTCTTTAAATTACGCCGCACTGGTATAATAGTTGTTACTTTCATGTCCACAAACCCGCTGCGCTGATGTATCTATTTTTTACACTATGAATTTGAAAAAGACAACATTCAGTCTCCTGCCCCGGTGGCTCGTCAAGTTCGACTTCTTTGGCGTTTTTGAAAAAGATCCGTTCGGCAATTATCTGATATTCAAAAGATTACTAGTATTTATATTAGGCTGGTTTACTTTTTACCGCTACACAGCAGTCAATAAAATCACAATTATTGGCGGCGACCAGCTCCTCGACCTGCCTGATCACGGCGTGCTTTTCCTGTCCAATCACCAGACCTATTTTGCCGATGTAATTGCATTATACCATATTTTTTGCGCAGCCAAATGGGGCTACAAGGATACGATCCGGCCGCCATTCTACCTCTTTTCGCCTCGCGCCAGGTGTTATTATGTAGCGGCTTCGGAAACAATGAAAGAAGGTATTTTGCCCAAACTATTCAGTATGGGCGGCGCTATCACAATTGAAAGATCGTGGCGGGCAAATGGCGAGAGTGTAAAAAGAGAGCTCGACAACTCTGCGCAAGACCGTATCGGAATGGGCTTAAAACACGGTTGGGTGATCAGTTTTCCGCAGGGAACTACGAAACCGTATGCCCCTGTACGCAAAGGAACTGCGCATTTGATCAAGGAACACCAGCCTATTGTAGTTCCTGTCGTGATCAACGGTTTCAGGCGCGCATTTGATAAAAAGGGCTTACGGTTTAAGAAAAGAAACACGAAGCTGACCGTTCATTTTAAGCCTCCCATGCATTTTCTGCCTGACGAGTCGGTTGAAAGTATGGTAGCCCGGGTAACCAAAGCGATCGAACAGGAAGTGCCGGGAGAAGGTCTTGCTGCCATTGAAAATTAACCTGGTACACATTTTACTACTTGCTGTTTATGGGAAAAAAAGTATTGATAACAGGCGGTACCGGCCTGATCGGAAAGCGTTTGACGCAACTTTTGTTGGAGAGAGGCTATGAAGTGGCCTACCTGAGCCGCAGCAAGAAGTCAGTTCCCTCGGTGACAGTTTTTCAATGGGATATTGATAAAAATTATATTGAAGAAGGCGCGCTGGAAAATACGCATTTCCTGGTTCACCTTGCCGGTACGGGCGTGGCAGAAAAGCGCTGGACCGACGAGCAGAAAAAAAGCATTATTTCCAGCCGGGTAGACACGATTAAGCTGGTTGCAGAAAAATTAAAAGAGAAGAATATTCGTCCCGCTGCATTTATATCGGCCTCCGGGAGCAGCTACTATGGAGAAGACAGTGGCGAAACCCGGAATACGGAAAACTCGCAGCCGGGAAACGATTTTCTTTCTCACGTGACTATCGTTTGGGAAAAAGCCGCCGACGCAGTCGCTGAACTCGGTGTGCGGACTGTAAAACTGAGAACGGGAATCGTACTAAGTGATGAAGGCGGCGCATTGAAGCAAATCGCCGCGCCTGCGAAGTTGGGTCTGGGCGCGCCGCTCGGTTCGGGAAAGCAGTGGCTGAGCTGGATTCACCTGGACGATATCTGCAATATGTACATTCAGGCAATGGAGAACGAAACCTGGCACGGCGTTTACAACGCGATCACAGGAGCAGTAACCAACGAAGATTTCACAAAACTGATCTGTAAAGTACTCGATAAACCGCAATGGGCCCCGCACGTTCCCGCTTTTGCACTAAAGCTCGCATTCGGCGAAATGGCCAATGTGGTACTGGGCAGCAGTTATTTGATCAATAAAAGAATAAAGGAAGAGACTGATTTTAAATATCAATATCCTGATTTAAAGGGTAGTTTGGAGGAAATATTGCGGTGAACTTTTAACTTCATTCCTCCTCTTCTTCCTCCTGAACCGATAAAACCTGAGAAGTGGTCAGCCACTTGTCTCGCTGCAACTTACCGCGAAAATCGTCCATCACGTTCAACTGAATATTACCGTTACTGAAAACCGACATTTGTAATCCCACAAATGATAAAGCTTCATTCAGCCGGTTTTCAAGAGGCTCGTTGGTGAAAATGCATTCTTTCCAATACCATTCGAGCGTTTCGCCGGCCACCTCTTCTACAATGCTGATATAATCTTCGATCGCGTAACCAATAAACGGTTTACCAAAACGCACCCAAAGCAGGCGCATTACATCGTCCAGCGATTGTTCGTGGTTTGTCCTTTTTCTTAAATAAAGGTCCAGGATCATCGCGACTAATGCACCTTTATGATAAACTGAGACTTTACGGTCGGGAATACCTTTTTCGTAACCGTCGAGCCACAGATCGAACGAAGATTCGGCCAGTGACTGAGCGGCGTTTGCGCTGTTTTCAAAATGGCGCTTCATATATACCTGCAATTCTTTCACATAGCCTTCATCGGTAAAAACGCCTGCACGCCTCAGAAAAAGATCCCCGTAATAGGTAGTGCAGCCTTCCGCCACGAAGCAAGTACGGAAGTAATTTTCTTTGGTAAAATCATAAGGCAAAAGCTCTTTCGGGCGAATGCGGATGATATTCCAGGTGTGAAAAAGCTCGTGCGAGCTTACGCCCAGCAGATCAGAATAGAGTCCCTCACCCTCGTCATCGGGCCCGAGCACGATCATCGTCGAATTCTGATGTTCTACGCCGTGGTAAAATGCAGTTGGTAATATGAGATTGAGAAAATGATATTTAGTCTCAGGAAAATCCCCCATCATCGCGATCTGTTCCCTCGAAAACCGACGGAAATCCCTTTCGATCCGGCGCCAGTTGGGTCGCAGGTTACCATGCATCCAGATCTTAAATTGTACACCTCTTACGTCGTATTCACACTTTTGTAAGGATTGAGACGCCAGCAACGGACTATCAACCAACTGATAAAAATCTTTGGCAACCAATATATTCTCTCCACCGGAAGGTAGCCCACAGGCAATCTGATAACCGGCCGGCAATGCAAGACTTATCTCATAAGGATCGGTAATGCGGCCCTCGGTGTACATGCAGAAATTGACGAAATTAAGATACCAAAGCTCCTCGTCCACATAGCTGCTTCCCGCGTTTTGGATTACGGCATGATAGGAATAGCGTATCTTCACCTCTTTCTGATCTGCGGTTCCAACCTGCCAGCGGTCTTTCGTTACTTTATGAATGGGCAGTTTATCGCCGGTTGCAGAGATAGCTTCAACAAATTGAATATTTTTGGCAAAATTTTGAAGTTCATAGCGCCCAGGCCGCCAGGCAGGCAGCTGAATTTCGATCGTATCGCTGGAAATGTCGGGTATGGTGTAGGTAATTAAAAGAAAGTGTGACTGCGGATCGGCTACCGAGATATGATAATGCATAAAATTGTATAATAATATAAGAGGAGCTTGGGCGGGAAACCTGATAAACCAAAAATAAAGCCTCAGTCGTTACCAGTTAACAATACGATAAAATAAATGATTTTAAGATGAAAAGCAAAATCCTCCTCAGCTGCACACTGCTGTTTACAATTCTGGTTAGCCCTGCCCTTTTTGCCCAAAATGACGAATACTACCGCCCTGATTCACTGAGAAGGGAGACGCCGGGCGAGCCAAAAGAATATACCCCCAAAGACACAAACAGGGTTGCCGAGAAAAAGCCGGTAGTTGAATTTAAGCAATTGCCGTTTATCGAAAGGCTGCGCGCAGGCGGCGGTTTCGGGCTCAGCTTAGGCACTTTTACAAACATTAACCTGTCGCCGATGGTAGGTTACGAGCTGACAGAAAAGCTGGTTGGCGGCGTCGGAATCACGTATATGTTTTTTAAGCAGCGTTATTTTGATGCTTACAGTTATTATGGCGGTAAAGGTTTTTTAATGTATAATGTGATCAAGCCCATTAACCTCATCGCCGAAGTGGAGCCTTTAAATGTGGTGGGAAATTACCAGAAAAGGCAGTGGATCGTGTCGCCAATGCTTGGCGCGGCCTATTCTGTTCCTACCGGCGGGCGTATTGCAAAGGCTGTTCATTTTACACTATTATACAATTTCAACTACTATAATCAGGTAGATAATTCTGCGGGCCCGGCTGCGGCTATTACCAATCTATCGCCCTACGGAAGTCCGCTCGTATTCCGGATTACCTTATTATAGGTTTTTTCAAAAGCCTTTTGGCCTGAAATTTTTGTCTTCATTTGAACTCTTCGTGCAAATGGAGACTTTTTCTTTCTACTAACTACAACTATGGAAAATCCCGTTTTAATTTTTGGCGCCGGCGATCTTGGAGTCCAGGCCCTCGATATTTTCAGAAGAAATAATGTACTGGTCTACGGTCTGCTCGACGATACCACTCAACTACATGGTAAGGAATTTGGAGATGTAAACGTACTCGGTTCCACAGATGACACCGGTTATCTGAGTATTCTTGGATCCAAATGTGAGGCTTTTGTGGCGATCGGCGATAAAGTAGTCCGGGAGAGGCTGGTAGAAACATTGACCGAAGAGTACAAGGCAATGCCCGTGAATGCAGTTCACGATACAGCAGTAATTTCCGGAATGTCTGCGATTGGTCACGGAAATCTTATTGGAGCAAGAGTTATTGTCGGGGCGAAAACAGTTGTTGGTCACCATTGTCTGATACAGACTGCGTCTGTGCTGGATACGTCGGTTCGTGTTGGTGATTTCGTTACCATCGGAACTGGCGCAATTATTAATGATCGTGTTGTTATAAATAATGGTGCCTTTATCGGTTCCGGTGCGATTATTGTTGCGGGCATTGAAATAGGTAAGAATGCGCGCATTGGAGCGGGTTCTGTGGTCGTAGAGAATGTGCCTGCAGGAGCAACTTACTTTGGAAACCCGGCTAAGAAGATTTGACAAAATTCCCTCACATCTTTTTTATTAATATCAAACACATTACCTTTGCACTCCTTTTTGAGAGCATAAAGTGAAAGAGCTAAGTAAATACAACATAGACATTTACGGTTTGGAAGACAAACAGTATGACTATGATATGGAGTCAGGAGATGCTTTTTTTGAAGAATTGGATCAGGATCTGATTGAGCGTGGACACTTTAAAACGCATGTTGTCCTGAATAAATCAGCCACCATGATCCAGCTTCAATTCCATACTGAAGGGGCAGTTACATTGATCTGCGATAGAAGTCTGGAACCCTTCGAAGAGCCTATCAATTTGGATGACCGGATTATTTTGAAATTCGGAGATCACGATGAAGAGCTGACGGAGGAGATCGAAATGATCAACAGGAATACGAATAAGATCAACGTGGCGCGCTATTTGTTTGATTTTATAGCGCTCTCGCTACCAACTAAGAAGATTCACCCGGATTTAAGAAGTGATGAAGACGAGCTGGATCTGGAAGATGACGAGGAAGAAGTGATACTGGTATATTCATCAGCGGAAACGGAAGAAGAAGATTCGGGTGAAGAAGAAAAAATAGACCCGCGTTGGGAAGCACTGAAAAAGCTGAAAGGCGAATAAAGAGCGATTTAATACCGGTACTTTAGCAAAAGAGGAGCCGGTAGCGTCGGCCGAAGCCAACGGAAATTTAATAGGCAATCAAATACCGACGGCTTTAGCCGACGGAAAAAGAAAGACCCGATACCGTCGGCTGAAGCCAACGGAATTAATACGCAAGCAATTATCGACGGCTTTGGCCGACGGAAAAAGAAAGACCCAATACCGTCTGCCAAAGCCAACGGAAATTAATAAGCAATCAATTGCCGTCGGCTTCAGCCGACGGAATTAAGAAAAAGAAAAAACAAAACAATTAGACATAAAGCATCATGGCACATCCTAAGCGGAGACATTCTACAACACGTCGCGATACACGCAGAGCGCATGACTTCCTTACAGGAAAGCAACTTGGCACTGATTCTTCAACAGGAGAAATCCACCAGCTACACCGTGCCCACGTTCACGAAGGCAACCTGGTTTACAGAGGAAAAGTTGTAGTTGAGAACTACACGAAAACAGTTTAGTATCAGTCTGTGAACATGCCAATTTCGCAACAACCCTATAAAAGTTGTTGCGAAATTCTTTTTTACTACGGCACATCTGCTAAATTTACACCTTCGATTTCTAACTTATTAGTCTAAAATAACAGCGTGTAAATGAAAATTGCGGTAGATGCTATGGGGGGAGATTTAGCTCCACAAGCAATTGTTGAGGGGGTTATTCAAGCCTCTTCTGAGCTACCATCCGAGGCGAGAATCGTTTTAATCGGACGTGAGAGTGTGATCTGGGACTTATTCAACCAGCACAATTTCACCCCTACTAATGTTGACGTCGTTCACGCAGAAGATGTTATTGAGATGGGCGAGCATCCCACAAAAGCGCTGTCTCAAAAACCAAACTCCAGTATCGGTGTTGGTTTTAAGCTTCTCAAAGAAAAGGAAGTCGACATATTCTGCAGCGCGGGAAACACAGGCGCAATGCACGTAGGTGCTCTTTTTAGTATCAAGGCAATTGAAGGAATTTTAAGGCCGGCTATCGCTGGATTCGTTCCTCAAGTGGATGGCGGCTATTCGATTATGCTCGATATTGGCGCGAATGCGGATTGCAAGCCTGAGGTTCTTGCGCAGTTTGGTGAAATCGGATCTATTTTCGCCCAATACACTTTCCAGATCGAACGTCCCCGCGTTGCTCTAATGAATATCGGAGAAGAGGAACAAAAAGGCTCTCTTACCTCGCAAGCCACCTACCCGCTCCTCAAACAAAATAAACGCATTAACTTTATAGGAAATATAGAAGGGAAAGATCTCTTCACTAATAAAGCCGACGTAATTGTTACCGATGGTTTTACCGGAAATATATTATTTAAGCTGGGAGAATCCTTGTACGAGATTTCTAAGAAAAGAGGTTTCCAGGATGATTTTATCGACCAGACAAATTACGAATCAATCGGAGGCAGTTCTATAATAGGAGTAAACGGAAACGTCATGATAGCACATGGGGTTTCATCGCCTTTGGCTATCAGAAATATGATAGGCTGGGCGTATAAACAGGTTAAGTCCAAAGCATATTTGCATATATTACAAGCACTGAGTTAGTCGGAAACCACCTATGATTAAACAGCAACTGTCTCTTTTACCAAAACCTATTCGGATTTTGAATAGTTAATTTTATCATGACCCATATAAAAGCCTCTATAACAGGAATACAAGGGTATGTGCCTGATTATATTTTGACGAATGCCGAGTTGGAAACAATGGTTGCGACGAATGATGAATGGATTGTGAGTCGCACAGGTATTAAAGAAAGGCGTATTCTGAAAGGTGAAGGTTTAGGAAGCTCACATATGGGTGCTGAGGCAGTGAAGGGTTTGTTAGAAAAAACCAACACAAGCCCCGCAGAAATCGATCTTTTGATTTGTGCAACTACTACTCCCGACTTCATATTCCCTTGTACCGCCAACCTGATCTGTGATATGGCCGGCATTCGAAATATCGGGAGTTTTGATATTCAGGCTGCCTGCTCGGGATTTCTTTACGCTTTGACACTTGGTACCCAGTTTATTGAAACAGGAAAATATAAGAAGGTAATCATTGTTGGTAGTGATAAAATGTCCGCGATTGTGGACTATACCGACAGGAAAACCTGCATACTTTTCGGCGACGGTGCCGGCGCTGTACTTCTCGAACCTAATACAGAAGGAAACGGGGTAATTGACTCTATTATTAAATCCGATGGAGCAGGTTATCCTTATCTGAACCAAAAAGCAGGAGGAAGCCGATACCCGCCCACACACGAAACGATTGACAACCGCCAGCATTTTGTATTCCAGGATGGTGCGCAGGTATTTAAATTTGCAGTTACCAATATGGCTGACGTGTCGGCTGAAATCATGGAACGCAACGGACTGACAGGTGCAGATATCAGCTGGCTGGTACCGCATCAGGCCAATCGCCGGATCATCGAAGCTACTGCCAATAGAATGGGCGTGGGCATGGATAAGGTGATGATGAATATTCAGAAATATGGCAATACTACTGCCGCGACCATCCCGCTTTGTTTGTGGGATTACGAATCACAACTGAAAAAAGGGGATAACCTGGTCCTCGCTGCTTTTGGCGGCGGCTTTACCTGGGGTTCTATTTATTTGAAATGGGCTTACGATCCCAAATAGGCTATCCTTAATACGACTTTTATATTAATTTTTGAAAAATGGCAACTACTGCAGATTTGCGTAACGGATTGGTGATCAATTTCAACCATGATCTCTTTCAGGTAATCGAGTTTCAACATGTGAAACCTGGAAAAGGAAATGCATTTGTCCGGACCAAGCTGAAAAGCCTTACTTCTGGGAAGGTGCTGGATAACACTTTTTCTTCTGGTGCAGGTATTATCCCTGTTCGCGTTGAAAGACATAAATTTCAGTACTTATATAAAGATGAAGTTGGCTTTAACTTCATGAATGCGGAAACATTCGACCAGGTTTTGATCGACGAAAAACTGGTAACAAACGCGGATCTGATGAAGGAAGGTCAGGAAGTAGAGATTCTTATTAATACAGAGAACGATACAGCCTTACTTTGCGAATTACCCCCATTTGTTGAACTGGAAGTAACTTACTCGGAGCCGGGTTTGAAAGGTGATACAGCCAACTCTCCCAAGAAAGCTATTGAAGTGGAGACGGGCGCAAGGATTATGGTACCTTTATTTATTGAAGAAGGCCAGAAGATCAAAGTTGATACCCGCACGTACGATTACGTAGAAAGAGTAAAATCATAACTAGATGGAAACCAGAGAAATTCAAAAACTGATTGACTTCATTGCCCAATCGGGACTTGATGAAGTAAATATTGAGACGGCAGATTTAAAAATAAAGGTGAAGCGCTACGGATCTGCGCCTACGGTGAGTTATTCGCCGGCCGCCGCAACTCCGGCTTCGGTAACTTCTCCGCCGGTACCTACCGTGCCCGTAACACAATCGGCTCCCTCAGAACCGGTTGCAGCAAGCGAAACCGCTTCTTCCAATCTGATTACAATTAAATCCCCGATGATCGGTACGTTCTACCGCGCGTCAAGCCCGGATACCCCGGCATTTGCCAGCGTAGGCGACGAGATCAAGCCGGGAAAGGTAGTTTGCGTAATTGAAGCCATGAAACTTTTCAATGAGATCGAATCTGAGATTTCAGGAAAAATTGTAAAAGTTTTGGTTGAAAACGCCACTCCTGTTGAATTTGACCAGCCACTATTTATTGTGGAGCCTGCCTGAGGCAATGGACGTTCTGTAAAACTAGCTTCATTTTATGTTTAAAAAGATACTCATTGCCAACCGGGGCGAAATCGCCTTGCGGGTTATCAGAACCTGCCGTGAAATGGGCATTAAAACTGTGGCCGTTTATTCAACTGCTGACAGGGACAGCCTGCACGTAAGGTTTGCCGACGAGGCAGTTTGCATTGGCCCACCACCAAGCAGACAATCTTATCTAAGTATTCAAAATATTATATCAGCGGCAGAAGTAACCGGTGCGGACGCAATTCACCCGGGTTATGGATTCTTGTCTGAGAATGCCGAATTCTCACAGATTTGCGCAGATTATGGCATTAAGTTTATTGGTGCCACTGCTGCTCAGATCAATGGAATGGGCGATAAAGCGACTGCAAAAGCAACCATGATCCAGGCCGGGGTACCCGTCGTGCCAGGCTCGGAAGGTTTGCTGGAATCTGTGGAACACGGTAAAAAACTGGCTGAGGGTATCGGATATCCTGTCATTATCAAAGCGACCGCTGGTGGCGGTGGCCGTGGAATGCGGATTATCAACAAGCCGGACGAATTTGAAAAAGCATGGAACGATGCCCGTACCGAGTCAGCGGCTGCATTTGGAAATGACGGTCTGTATCTTGAAAAATTCGTCGAAGAGCCCCGCCACATCGAAATCCAGATTATCGGAGATCAGTTCGGTAAAGTTTGTCACCTTTCTGAGCGCGACTGCTCTATTCAGCGACGCCACCAGAAACTGGTAGAAGAAACGCCTTCGCCGATTATCACTCCTGAATTACGAGAAAAAATGGGCGAAGCGGCGATCAAAGGCGCTCAGTCAATCGGGTATGAAGGCGCGGGAACGATCGAGTTTCTTGTCGACAAACATGGGGATTTCTATTTTATGGAGATGAATACCCGTATCCAGGTTGAGCATCCTATCACAGAGGAAGTCACTGATTTTGACCTGATTAAAGAACAAATTAAAGTTGCTGCGGGCTATCCTATTTCCGGACAGAACTATACTCCGAAATTGTTTGCAATGGAATGCCGGATCAATGCGGAGGATCCTTCGAACGGATTCAGACCAGCACCTGGAAAAATCACTAATCTGCATTTCCCCGGCGGCCACGGCGTAAGGATCGACAGTCACGTTTACAGCGGTTACACCATTCCTCCGAATTACGATTCGATGATTGCAAAGCTGATCGTAAGCGGCCAGTCACGCGAGGAAGTGTTGACCAGAATGAAGAGAGCATTGCAGGAATTTGTGATCGAGGGGATCAAAACTACAATTCCATTCCATATTAAATTGATGGACGATCCTGGTTTCAAATCAGGAAACTTCACTACCAAATACCTCGAAACATTCGACTTTTCATCGCTATAAGTTAAGGTATAGATAATAAAAAACGGTCTGTCAGAATAGCTGGCAGACCGTTTTTTATTTACTTTATTTCAAATTTAGCATTCTAATAGACTGCCACGTTTTCATCTCTGGCTTGCATGCGCCTAAGTTCATAGGGTCGGTTAAAGGCTTTTTGATTTATTTTAAAGTATTCTGACAATGACCTGATTACTTCCTTCGAAAGTCCCTTTCTATAATGTAGGATATCAGAAACGTATCCTTTGCTAACTGACAGTATTTCCACCAAATCCTTCGCTCTCAGATTATGATCCTGCATCAACGAATTAAGTAATGTTATCGGATCAACATCTTGCATAGTATTTACTTCTTCGTCATACTTTTCGATTAGAAACGTAAGCAACTCGATTTCATCCTGAACAGTTTGAGAATTTACCTCTTCCAATAATGTTTCCAGTTGCCCGCAGTAGAGCTCGTATTGTTCCTTGTTTTTGATGATTTTGTATTTAAGCGCTTCCATTTTCTCTAATATTTATTTACAAAATACTGTTCTCCGCCTCTGCATAGCTTGGTATAATCTGCATGTATTCCTATCCAACATACGAACAAGTGCACTTGCTTCCCACCAAAAACATACTTACAAATAACTCTGCAAGAATTACCCGCAACATTAAAAATCACCCTGCTGC
The DNA here is from genome assembly GCF_021390335.1 of Dyadobacter sp. CY343. Lineage (GTDB taxonomy): Bacteria > Bacteroidota > Bacteroidia > Cytophagales > Spirosomataceae > Dyadobacter. The sequence continues at coordinate 87,480 of NZ_JAJUXK010000006.1, forward strand.
TACCATTTCCAAGAAAGTCAACCGAACCAAATGTCCGTGTAATGTCTTCCGGCTTGTACCAGTCTGCATATCTTATTTTTGTCAGCCAATCTTCAAACGCCGGCTTATATTGCGGACTGATCTGCACAAAAGCTTCAATACTTTGCCGCTTGATAAGATGTACTTTCATTTCAAATGTGTGTAAATATAAAAAAAGTTCTCTATAAGAGAACTTTTTTTATTGTGTCTCAGAATTTCATTTGCATTAATAACGTATCTCTCAACTTCGGTAGGTATTCATGTAGGAGCAGCTGATTGACGACTTTTGAGCACTTGCACTAAATATAATGTAAGCTCCAGAGCTAATACCCAAGCGCTTTTCAAAAGGAGTCCTTCAAACAATCTTCGGCATACTACAAAATCTGCAAAACCCCGTACGCGCTGACAATCAGGATTGATGCCACGCTGATCCAGAAAAAGATATCGTATAAAAGCGAGGGTTTCAACGACTCCGGCAGCTCGCGGAAGCGGAATACCAGCGAAACATAAACGATCAGAAGCAGTAATATAGAAGTAGCGATACCGCCCAGGATGACCATCATTACCGGTGCCTGGAAGAAGAGGAACAGCGCGCACCAGATCATCGGTAATACCCAGGAGAAAATTCCAATGGTTTTGCGCTGATTTTCTGGTGTGTCGAATTTCATCCAGCCGATGACCCCGAAAGCATCTCCCCAAACCCTTGCCCAGCTTGCAGTGGCAGTGAAAAGCGTAGAGTAGAGCACAAAAAAAGCGCCGACCAGGAATAGGCTCTTAGCCCAGGGACCAAGTGTTTCGGTGAAAATTTTTGACAAAACCTCAATCATTTCATATCCTTCAGGCACCGTACCACTGCTATGTAGCACAGCCGCTCCCAGCAGATAAAATGCGGCAGTAACCACAGTGTACACAACCATAGAGAGTACAGCATCAAGGTACATCACATTAAACCAGCCTTTCGCCCGATCCGCCCATTCCTTACTTCCGTCATTCGGACCGGAATAGGCTGCGTAGCCCTTTTCAATGCACCAATAGTTGTAGTACATAATTTCATCCCCTCCTACTCCCGTAATACCGAAAGCCCCGAATGCAGCAGCAACCATGCCAGCCGGCAGCGAGAATTCGAGGCCGGATTTGACTTGCGGCCACTGGATTGCATACTTTGTTCCTTGCAGTAAAAACAGCGAAATAAGTATTACAGCAGTAAAAAGCATGATCATGACGAGCGCGCCTTTCTCGACGGGCCCGTAATTTCCTTTATATACCCAAAGTGAAGTGAGCAAAACAGAAATAATCGCCCAGATATTGACAGAAATCCCCGGCCACGCCATATTCAATACAATCGCGACACCGCCTACAATGCCACCTACCTGCAATAACTTTAATCCCTGCAATGAAAGCCAGAGCCAGATGCTCCAATGCGCTTTTCCGAGCTTTGGACCAGGAAGCTGATTGAAATTATGCATCACAAAGGTACCCGTGTAAATCGCATTCTTACCGAATTCGAGCTGCAATGCTACTTTTACCAAACAGCTCAGAATAATGATCCAGAACATCACAAAACCTGCTTTGGCACCTAATGCAGTTGTGGCAATGAGTTCACCGGAGCCGACGATGGCAGCGGACAAAATAAAGCCGGGTCCGAGGTAGCGGAGCCGGCCGAAGAATGTAGTAGGAGGAGTCAGGATTTGGGCCATTGATCAAATGGTTTATTCCAAAAGCCTGAGGTTGATTGCGGTTACTCTAAAATATCTTTGGCAAAAAATTATCAAAGATTTCCTACGGCCTGGTGGATCTGCTTCACGGTATCTACATAATTATCCTCGCTCGGAAGCCCGAAAAGGGATTTTTCCTTGATCATCTGCGCTACGTTTTCAGGAACAAGTTTTTCCCAGCCCGGCTCACCGCGCTTTATTTTTTCAAGAACACTGTCGGTTGTAATGTCCATGTGTGCTTTGTTATAATTCCTGATATCCTCGATCTTGTCATTGATCGTCAAATATTGGAAAAGTGGCTGCAAATGAGCTGGTACCACAAAATTGGCACAACTGTAAACCGATCCGTCGGGCTGTAAAGTCGGGTAAATGAACAATTTTACTTTCCGGCTAAAAAGGGTCGCAAAAGATTCCAAAATACCACCCGGGAGGAACTCATAATGCTTTTCTTCAAAAATATCCTGCAAGCTCGGACTACCCAGCAACAATCCCGCTTTCAATTTGGTAAGGCGCGAAAGGTAGGCGACGAGGCGATAGTATTCATGGTGATTGGAGATCATTACCATGTGCCCCAGCGAGCACAAGATATCAACCCTGTCTAAAAAATCCTTTTCATCAATATCCCTGTCACCTGCTTTCAGATTGTGTAATGTAAGCTCGGAGATCAGTACCACCTTCGATTCGTCTACATCCGGCTCTGCTAAAAATTGCTTTTGCCCATTGCTGATCAGGTCGATATGTACATTAGTAATAGGTCGCAGGCGCCCGCGCATCATCAGAATGTGCTTTTTATACAAAGCTTCCGAAGGCTGCAAAACCCCGCCGTCGCTGCCGAACAAAGCCGCGTCCGTAAAGCCGTTTTTAACCAGCCGCAGACTCATTAACCTGTTATCCACTTTCGCGAAATCAGGCCCGCTAAACCGTACCATATCAATCTCGATGCGGTCGACCGTAAGATCGTCCATCAGGGACATTAACAGCGTTTCGGGTGATTTATAGTAAAAAAAGCAGCCGTACATGAGGTTGACCCCGATAATACCCAATGCCTGCTGTTGCAAAATATTTTCATCGTCGCGCATTCGGACGTGAACTACTACGTAATTTGTCGGCCCCAGCGGCGTCAGCTGGAATTGCAGTCCTATCCAGCCGTGGGATTCGTTGGTTTTCTGAAAATTGAGGGCGACTACGGTATTGGCAAATGCAAAAAACTGACTATCGCTTCCACGCTTCTCGGAGAGACGCTTTTCTACCAGATTATATTCCCGGTTAAGCATTTTCATTAAACGCGATTCAACCACATACCTGCCTCCCTCTTCCGTACCGTAAATTGCGTCGCTAAATGTCATATCATAAGCTGACATGGTTTTAGCTACTGTCCCCGATGCTCCTCCTGCTTTAAAAAAATAAGCTGCTGTTTCCTGCCCTGCTCCAATCTCCGCAAAAGAGCCATAAATCCGGCGATCAAGGTTGATTCTGAGCGCCTTTTGTTTTGTACCAAGATTCTTTTCGTACATAACTTAAATTGAATTAGATGAACGGCCTTATATGTAAATATAAAAAAAATACACTTATTAAGTAAGTACATTTCGTTCGTATATACAGTCAGAATGGAAAAGTTCTATAAATTATTGTTAAATACAGACGAATTTGAAACCAAAAACCAGCTTCCGTTTTGAATAGCCTGTTTACTTACGGAACATTAAAAAAAGGATTTGATAATCCCTTCGCCAGGAAATTAGCCGCCGTTTCAGACTATGTCGGCGAGGGATATTTTCATGGGAAACTCTACAAAATCGATTGGTATCCGGGCGCGGTGTACGAGCCGCAAAGTGCAGAGAAAGTGTACGGGGAAATTTTCGAAATCCTGGATCCCGGCATTTTGCAGGAATTGGACGAATATGAAGATGTGCTGGAAGATCAAGCAGCCAGTCTGTATATCCGGCGGGAGATTCCCATCTTTACTGAAAACCAATTGTCCGTGAGTTGCTGGACCTACTTATATAACCAGCCGGTGCAGGATTTGCAGCTTATTCAGTCAGGGATATTTAAAAATTAACCCCTTACCTTCTCCCCGATTACCCGCAGCCCGTCTAATGTTAATTTAGGATCAATCTCTACAAATTCATCGCGGAGCGTATCAATAATAGAGGACAAGCCACCCGTCGCCACGGCAATGCATTCGCCACCCAATTCCGCCCGGATCCGTTGTAAAAGTGATTTGACCAAACCTTCATAACCTAGCAAAATACCTGCCTGAATCGCCTCAGTCGTGTTTTTCCCGATTGCAGTTGTGGGAAGTACCAGCGGGACTTCGGGTAGTTGGGCCGTATTGGCAAACAATGCTTTCACCGCAGTGAGCAAGCCCGGCAAAATCGCCACGCCCAGTACTTTATTGTCTTTGGAAACCGTAGTAAATGTGAGCGCAGTACCAAAATCCACTACAACACAATTTTCTTTGTAACGCGACATTACCGCCACGGCATTCGCAATCAGATCCGCGCCGATCTCGTGAGGATGGTCTATTTGTATTTCCAGTTCCGGGTAAATATCCGGCCCGACTACAATGATATCTTCCCCAAAAAGTGAACGCAGCATTTTCAAAATCGTCGGCGTTAATGCAGGCACAACACTGCTGAGCACGACCGTTTCAACATCCCCAAACCACAATGCGGCTTCCAGGAAATGCAGCCGTAGCTTCGACTCATAATGCGATTCACTTTCCTGGGGAAGCGACCGCATGCGCCACAAATGCTCCCACGAGCCAAATTGGTAAAGTCCGAAGACCGTATCGGTATTGCCGACATCAACCGCCAACAGCATAGCAAATCATTTACGTACGGTGGCAAATAAAAACATTATTCAAATAAAACTTGATCATTCCCGGGTTTAACATCTGTTTCTTTTTGATAATCTATAATTTTATCAAAAAAACTAGTTTGCCCAGACGCACACATTTAACCGGCGAACCACCTATTTCTTAACAGGCACAAAATATGCTCATTAATACCCGTTTCATAAATATACCGCTTTACATTTCACTCATTTTTACAGCATTAACTGCTCATTCACAAGATATTCCCGAGTGGCAGGATCCGCAGGTGATCAGTATCAATACAGAGCGGCCGCACGCAGATTTCATACCTTATCCCAATGAAAAAACGGCGCTGGCGGGCGACCGGAAAGCAGCGCTGATGCAGTCGCTCAACGGTAACTGGAAATTCAAATGGGCGTCGCACCCTTCCAAAGCGCAGCTCGATTTTTACAATCCTAATATCTCCGACGCAGCCTGGGAAACGATCCCGGTACCTTCCAACTGGCAGGTATTCGGGGCGCGGGAGGGACGCAAATACGACCGGCCGATCTTCTCCAATATTAAACATCCGTTCAAAGCCACGCCACCGCGCATTACTGCGGATACAAATGCAGTGGGCATGTACAGAACTACCTTTAATATCACACCGGAAAACAAGGACAAACAGCTGTTCCTGCATTTCGGCGGCGTTCAATCTGCCTGTTATGTGTGGTTAAATGGCGTCGCGATCGGCTACCACGAAGATGGCATGACGCCTTTTGAGTTTGATGTGACTGATGATATTAAGCCAGGATTGAATCACCTCGCGGTTGAGGTAATCAACTGGTCAGATGGAAGTTACCTTGAAGACCAGGATTATTGGCGATTGTCGGGCATTTTCCGCGATGTTAACCTGCTCATTTTGCCAAAGGTAATGCTCACTGATTATTCGGTTCGAACCATTTTAGACCAAAATCATGAGCATGCGACGCTTAAATTAAATGCGTATGTAAAAAATTACAGCCCGCAGACCATTCACGCGCATCAGGTTTTATTCACACTGTATGATGCCAATAAAACGGTGGTAACTACCCCGGTAAGCCAGATGGTGGGTGCATTGGAAACAGGAAAAGAAGGTGCTGTGCGGGTAGATATTCCGATCACCGCGCCCGTCAAATGGAATGCAGAAACGCCATATTTGTACACGCTGACCGTCCAGCTGATGAATTCGGATGGAAAAGTGCTGGAAACTGCAAGTCAGAAAGTCGGGTTCCGGGATGTGAAAATTAAGGGAGGGCAGTTGCTGGTAAATGGAAAAGCGATCACGATCAAAGGCGTTAACCGGCACGAATTCGATCCGGAAACTGGCCGGGTGATCAGCCGCGAATCGATGATCAAGGATATTACGCTCATGAAGCAGCACAATATCAATGCGGTCCGCACATCGCATTATCCCAATACTTCCGAATGGTACGAGCTGTGCGATCAATATGGGCTGTACGTGATGGACGAAGCGAATATTGAAAGTCACGAACTATGGCGGCAGAATGTGATTTTAGCTGACAACCCGCAGTGGAAAGCCGCATTTATCGCGCGTGGAAATGCGATGGTGGAGCGCGACAAAAACCATCCTTCCGTCATTATATGGTCGCTGGGAAATGAATCAGGAATGGGGCAGAACTTTACGGCGATGGCAGATTTTATCCGTCTCGCCGATCCTTCGCGCCCTATTCACTATGAAGGACGTGAAGATTACAAACCGACCACACTGAGCAATTTTGACATTATTTCGGTCATGTATCCTTCTACGCAGGATATGATCGAGTTGGTAAAAAAAGATAAAACGCGCCCGCTGATCGTCTGTGAATACGCGCACGGAATGGGCAATAGCATTGGAAATTTGCAGGAATACTGGAATGTGATCGAGAAATCGCCCACCATGCAGGGCGGTTTCATCTGGGACTGGGTAGATCAGGGATTACAATTAAAAAGGCCTGACGGTACCACTTACTGGGATTATTTCAACTACATCGACGGCGCCAATGCAGGCGACGGGCTCGTGAACCCCGACAGAACCCCGCAGCCGGAGCTGAACGAAGTCAAAAAGGTATATCAATATGTAAAATTTGAAATGCCGGATACGCTGCGCCCCGGACAAAATCAGATTGCTATCTCAAACAAATTTGATTTCCAGTCTCTGAACGGTTTTGACCTGGTTTGGACTTTGCAGGAAAATGGAAAGACGATCGGGAAAGGCGGCACGATTACCAATCTCAATATTTCAGCCGGCCAAAAACAGCAACTGAATATTCCCTACGAACTTCCTTCAGGCCAGAAACCGAATGCAGAATACTTTTTAAACCTGAGTATCCGGCTGAAAGACGCTACGGCCTGGGCGCCGAAAGGGCATGAAATCGCGTGGCACCAGGTTCCGATTGCTCGTCCGGCGCAGGCTTTGCCGAATTTGAGCTTGTACAATACGAAGCCACTCCGGGTTGTCCAGCTGAGTGCCGGTCGCGTGCAGATTAGTGGCGACGATTTTTCAGTAACTTTTGATAAATCGGCAGGGAGGATTATTTCTTTTAAAAACAAAAAAGAAGAAATGATGGACATAGGGGCGCACCCAAATTTCTGGCGCGTCCCGACTGATAATGACGAAGGCGGAGGAGCAGAAAGTTACGCGTCACGCTGGCGGGCGGCAGGAATGGACACGCTCGAAATTACTTCTTCCGACATTAAAACGCAGCGACTGACCGCCCAGGCTTACCGGGTTACCCTATCACAAACCTTGAAGAGCCTAAAAGGTGAAATGGCTGTGCAGTCGGTGTACATTGTTTATTCTTCGGGCGATATTCATGTGCAGAACTCATTTACCCCGTCCGGCGAGTGGCCTCCGCTGGCGAAGGTGGGCATGCAATTCCAAATGCCGGCAACTTTTACCAAAACACAATGGTACGGAAACGGCCCGCACGAGACTTACGCCGACCGGAAAACGAGCGGAAAAATCGGAATTTATGCCGGTACTGTCGCTGATCAGCATTTTCCTTACATTACTCCGCAGGAGAATGGAAATAAAACCGACGTTCGCTGGGCTTCGGTTACCAATGCGGAGGGAACTGGCATTTTAGCCGCCAGCGATTCGGCTTTTAACTTTAACGTACACGACTATACGGACAAAGATCTGCTCGCTGCAAAAAAACGCGCGGCAACGCTCGTGCGCGGCGCAACGGTAGTTAATATTGACCTCGCACAAATGGGACTCGGCGGGGACGATAGCTGGTCGCCCAGGGTACACGACGCTTACCTGCTCCCCGCGAAAACATATACTTACAGTTTCAGGCTGAAAGCGATCGATAACACTTCCAATATCGAGCAGATACTCAGCACGCAGCTTCCTTATGTAAAAAAGACGACAGGCAATACCAATGCGGCTGATACCGAGGACGATATCAGCGCAGATACAGAAGTGGAAGAAGAGGTAGTAGCAGCTCCGCCCGTGAGGAAGCCGGTCGTTAAAAAGGCGCCTGCGAAGAAGAAGAAATCCTCCCGTCGCAGGCGGCGCAGATAGTTACTTTCTAATAGTCAGCACATAATCCGCCTTCACCTGGATAACCTGCGCAATTTTAACAAAAACCACCTGCGGAACCTCGATATTGTGGTCCGTCAGCGGGACTTCAAAATTGGAGCTGAGTGTAATTTTCTCACCCTCTACTTTTAGTTTTCCTTTTAATGTACGCTCTTTGGTTACGCCGTGGACTGTAAATTTCCCTTTCGCTGAAACGTCGTATTGTCCGTCTTTGGAGAAATCCGGCGCGTTATCTATTTTCCCGCTGAATGTAGCCGTGGGATATTTGTCCGACTCGATGTAATTTTCATTGAAATGCTCCTGCATTAATTTGTTTGGGAATACAAACTCCCTCATATTCATACGGATAGCAATTTCTCCATTCGCACTATTCAATATCACCTGCGACTTTTTGTTCTCCGCATTGATATTTTCCAAAGGAGTTTCCGATGAAAAACGGGTAATGCCGGAAGTCGTCGAAAACTTGTTTCCCTGGGCCAAAAGCTGCACAAAAGACAAAGTGGTAGCGAGCATGGTGACGAGCACCAGGCGAACAAAATGTGGTTTCATAGTCTGTTATTGTTCTGTTGATTTCGGCCTTTTATTCTTTTTATCAAAACTGAAAGTCCGGGAAATATTAAAACCGTAGTGAATATCCCCTTTGCCCCAGGTTCCGGCAGTTTCTCCGATAAATTGCTTTTCGATCATACCCAAAGAATTGGTGAAATGCAGCTGAAAAACGTGCCCGCCGGTTTCAATATCAACACCGAAAGACATGGAATCATAATACGGAGCTGTCGGCGTATTCTTTTCTCTGGCGGTATAAAAGTATTCTCCATTCAGCGAAACGCGTTTCGAGAGCTTGTACCGGCCGCCTATTCCGACGGCAAGGAGCAATTTTTCATCTCCCCGCATTTCAGGTCTGTTTCTGAAAAGGTAAGTCGGCGACAGTTGCAGCGAAAGGCGCTCGCCAAATTTGCGGGCAATCAGCACCTGGGCAGAATAATAAAGCTTATCCTGAAATTCCAGCTCCTTATTGACCGTCGCGACGCCCGTTCCGCCAAAAAGCGTGACGGAAACCGGAACTGACCCCGCGCCGCTACTCTGTTTCAGCAACTTATATTTTCCGAAAAAATCATAGACCTTCTGGGAAGTACTTCGCCCCACTCCTACCATCAGATCATCGGTAACACCATATTCAAACCCCATTCGCATCGTAGCCTGGTCGAGGCCGAAAAACTGGTAAGCGCCTGAGTTCAGTCTGCCGAAACGGTGAGAAATCCTAAAATCCAGGTGTTTTTTCTTCATCGTTTCCACCGAATGTCCGTTTACGACACGCGTCGATTTGAAGGTAGCAGTCACCGGAATGCGCCCGGAACTGTCTTGCTGCGAAAGTTCATTCAATAAATCATCCTGCGCATAAAGGTTTGTTGTACAAACCATTAGCACTGCAAAGCGGAGCCATTTCATAAAAATCGGTTGATTATGCGGTTACTGTCAGCGTATTTCCGTCAGCAGACAAAGCGGTTTTGTAAACTTTCAATGCAGCTGTCGCCGGTCCTTGTTCGACTGCGCCGGTGGTTGAAAACTCAGAAAGGTGATTGGGACATTGAAAGTCATTCTGCGCAATGCGGTACCGTACGTTCGTCCCCTCGTGGGTACATCTTCTTGCCAAAGCCACGTGGCTTCCTCCGCTGGTCAATGCTACGATGGTATCTCCGATAATTTCAAAACCGCCGGCCGTTTTCAAAGTGGCGACTTTGCTCAGGTCCACTGTGAAATTGATGGAGTTACCTGTCACCGTTCCTGAAATCCCGCTTGCATTTTCATTCGGGTCTACCGGCTCGGGCTCGTTGTCGCTGGAACCGCAGGCCGTCATCGTGGTGCCCAGGCAGTAGAATGCCATTAAAGTGGACGTACTTAGTCCCAGGCTTTTCAGGAACTCGCCTCTTTTCATTTTTTCTTGGTTCGTAGTCTCCATGGTGAGTTGTTAAAAATTAGCGGTTATAATTATTCGGTATCGGTAATGCAATACTTATCTGAACGCAGGCGTGTAGCGCAGCGACAGCCAGAAACCCATGGTGACCAGGTTCACTTTGCCATAACCCACTCTTTTCAAAGGAATGCGCGCGTATGGTTCGCCCAGAAGCGAGAGTTTGTCTGAAATCCGGTATTCGTACCCGGCCGAAGCATTAAGGTGGCTCAACAGAAACCAGCCTGATGTTCCCTCCCAGCCCGGGTACTTAATGTTCGGGTCGTCGGGATATTTGTAATTGTACTTATACTTTTCATTGAGCATATAGTAGGACGAAATGCCTGACCCTATGAAAAACCTCGATCTCTGACCTGAAACAATATCATATCTAAGATTAAGCGGAATTTCCAGCACTTTACAAATACCGTCAACGCTTTCCGGTTTAGGCTTGTACCCCCATCTTTCAGGTAAAATATAACTTCCAGCCTCGGCGAAGTAATCTTTCCGGCTCCACACTGCGCCGGTTTGGACGAACAAGCGCGGCAATACAGACAGTTCGGCAAGCAATGAAACTGCGGTTCCGGGTTTGGTAAAATTCTTCATTCCTACCGTACTCAGATCAGGCGAATATCCAAATCGCACTGCCCATTTGGCTAGCGGCACTTCCTCTTTTTTAGCCTCAGGTTCCGGTATATTATCAGGTTGTACGAAATCAATTTGCGGTTCTACTCCTTTGTTTTTCCAACTTAATGGCCGGTTCGCAAGCATTGCCGCCGGTATAGCTAACCTATCTGGTTCCGGATTAACACTGGTAGTAGCATTCTGCCCCGAGTTCGCCAGTTCATCCGTCGTATTCCGACCGGTATTCGACCCACTTTCAGATAAAATAAGAGCCCCGTCGCCTCCTTCCGTCTTTGAGCGGTTAGGCTCTAAGTACACTCCGCCTGCCTTAGATCGGCTCCGGGGCAATAATGGTCTGCTTTCTACGCCAGCAGTTTTGTATCCTGATTCTGGAAAACGTTTACTAAAATCCCTTTTGTTTGCTTTTAATAATTTTTTGTTCGCTGGTTTTTCAGCCTCCGGGTTAAGAGCGATTTCTCGTTTTTCTGTCGCCGGCAACTGAACTTCAACCTCCGTTTGTGCCTGATCGTTAGCTTTCTGTTTACCTGTCGAACTCGTTTTCTTTGTATTGTCGCTGACGGTACCAGCCACTCCTCTTTCCGATCTCAATTGTTCCGGCTTTGGACTTAGCTCCCCAACTTTCGCTTCCCCATTTTCTAAAGTGTTGTCACTTTTCCACAAATACGTCGCATACCCAATTGGAATCAGCAATAATAACAATCCCAGCGGCCACCATTTTTTAAACCACGCTGCGCCTTTGCCGTCGTGCTGGTCCAGCCGCTTTTTCAGACTGTTCCAATCTTCCGGATCATATTGGGGATCAAGCTCTTCCGATGACTTTCTGAAGAGCTTGTCCAGTTCGTCATCTGGCAACTCTATCATAATCGTCAATATTGATTTTGGATAACATTTCTCTCAATTTTTCTCTTGCACGCGACAAATTCGATTTTGACGCCCCAACTGAAATATTCAGCTGGTCTGCAATTTCTTCGTGTGTATAGCCGTCAATAACCGATAAACTAAAAACCAGCCGGTAAGAGGGTGTCAATTTCTGGATCAGACTCAGCAATTCTTCGTGAGAAAGTTTGCTTATAACTGTTTCATCTACGGACACATTCTCCGCAATTTCCACACTTTCAAATACATCGCGACGAATCTCCTGACGGTAATGGTCGAGGGCTGTATTAATTACGATCCGGCTCAACCACGTCTTAAATGATCGCTCTGTATCAAAACTTTCCAGCTTCGTGAAAACCTTCAAAAACGCGTCGTTAAGTATCTCCTTGGCCTCTTCCCGGCTCCGTGTATAGCGTAAACAAATACTTATGGCATAGCCGTAGAACTGTTTGTACAACAGCTCCTGGCTACGGCGGTTTCTCTTTAAACAGCCTGCGAGTAGTTCATGAAGAACGGCGGAGTCATACCCGGGCATGCTATTTGCTTTTTCTTCCCATTACGACCATTTCCTTTTCAGGGTTGCTTAGAGCAATTGAATAATTTTTCAATTCTTTATAACTATATAATAATCTCTGACTTAACGTTTAAGATTATAAATAATAATACAAGATATTCTTGACGTTAAACCGCCTTTTTTTGGGGCAAAAGCTATGTACACCTATCCTATTAATGAATCTCACGCTGCTCCCGTGCGGCACAAAGAGCTTGATGCCCTCAGGGGCCTCGCCGCAATCAGCATTGTAATCTTTCATTTTACCATCAACAACAGTGGCAAGCTGCTGGGTTGGGAATTCCGCTACGGCGTCACTGCGGTGGATATATTCTTTATGATCAGCGGTTTTGTGATTTTTCAGTCGATTGGAAATATAAAGAACTGGCAGGACTTTGTGGTGAAACGTTTCGCCAGACTTTACCCGGCATACTGGTATTGTATGTTGATTACCGCATTTGTAGCTGTGCTGATGGAACCGCATGCAGTTAATCCGTCGCGTATCCTGGCCAATGCAACCATGGCGTCAGCCTATTTCGGCATGGAAGATCTCGACGGGTCTTACTGGACATTGCTGGTGGAGTTGATATTCTATTTGTGGATTCTGGCGATATTCGTTTCAAATCGCATTAATTTCATAGAACAGATCGGCGCCGTTTGCATTTTGCTGATCGTCGTGTTCCATGCCATGCGACCGCTGTACCCCGAGCTTTACCAGTTTTTGGTAAAAAAAGTCCAGCTGCTCAACCATTTCCCGCTCTTTCTTTCCGGGATACTTTTTTATCAGATCAAATGCGGGCGCCATATACTCAGAAACAGCATATTACTCGTCCCGACCATGCTGGCGTCATTTTACCTTCATGATAAAGGCGGCACTTCCCAGTACCACATTTCATTCATCGAACATTGTGTGGCGATCACACTGTTCCACGCCGTTTTCGTCCTTTTTATATTTGGTAAACTCAAATTTCTAGCTGTCAAGCCATTGTTGATGCTTGGGAATATCTCCTATTGTCTGTATCTGATCCACCAGTACGTTGGACTTCAGATCATCACCAAGCTGACTGCCGATTTTGGCGTCAACATTTACCTGGCTATTTCTTTTACCATCACACTCTGCATTTGCGCAGCTACGCTTATCACGCGGTATATTGAGATACCGGGTTACCACCTGATCAGAAACTGGTATAGCAGTTTGCGGGGCAAGATTTTCCATCAGCCGGATAACGATCTCGCTATTCATTAAGGGCTACCGCAGGTGTATTAACAGGCGCCACATCCCTGATTTTTTAGCTATTTTTGCAGCCTGACACCGCGCGCGTATCAGGCAGTCCGGTCGCGACTGTTATGCACTATTTCGATCCAAATGGCCAAAACTGATAATACCGATCCTGCTAGATCTCCTTTTGCTATAAGAAAAATTAGCTGGAAAGGTCTGAAAACCACATTAAGTCTCTTTAAATACCTCCGTCCCTATCGCGTCACGTTCTTTATCGGGCTTGTATTTCTTGCACTTTCCACTGCCACGTCACTTGCATTTCCCAAGCTGGTAGGCAGTATGATCGAGGTGATCGAAGGGAAATCGAAATACACGATCAACCAGATTACGCTGTTTCTTTTTGTAGTATTAATTGGTCAGGCTGCCTTTTCCTATTTCAGGATATACCTCTTTACCAAGGTGAGTGAAATGGCGATGACGAATATTCGCCTCGACGTTTTCAGCAAGATTATCACATTGCCCATTACATTTCTCGAACAACGCCGCGTAGGCGAGCTGACAAGTCGGATTACGGCCGACGTATCTCAATTGCAGGGGTTACTTTCTTTTACCCTCGCCGAGATATTCCGCCAGCTTGCCACGTTGATCGTGGGTATGTTCATTCTTTTTTATACTTCGTGGAAACTCACATTATTCATGCTCGCCACGTTTCCGGTGCTGGTTGTTGCTTCGGTGTTTTTCGGGCGACATATGCGGCGGCTGGCCAGGAAGGCACAGGATGAACTTGCAGCGGCAAATGTAGTTGTCGAAGAAACGCTGCAGTCTATCCAAGTAGTGAAGGCTTTTACGAATGAACCTCTTGAAGTGGGCCGCTATCATACGATTCTAAGCCGGGTCGTCGATCTTTCGCTGCATGCAGCCACGTTTCGCGGTGGCTTCGCTTCCTTTATCATTTTTGCATTGTTTGGAGGAATTGTGGGTGTAGTATGGTATGGAGCAGGTTTGGTACAATCCGGTGAATTCGGCTTGTCCGATCTTTTCACATTTATATTATACACCACATTCATCGGCGCGTCGATCGGCGGCATGGGCGACTTGTACGCACAGGTGAACAAGACGATCGGAGCGTCAGAAAGGATATTCGAGATCCTGGAAGAAGAACCTGAAATATCCGTCGAAGAAGCCAGATCCGCAGCGCCCGGCGTTATTGACGGCCATATTGTTTACGATAATGTACATTTTTCCTACCCTTCCCGTCCCGATCTTCCGGTATTGAGAGGTATATCTTTTGAAATCAAGGCGGGTGAGAAAATCGCGCTGGTTGGGTACAGTGGCGCGGGCAAATCCACTATTATTCAACTACTAATGCGGTTTTACGATCACCGGTCGGGCGACATTCTGGTTGATGGAAAACCCGTTTCTGAATATGGTATCTCTGAGTTGCGGAAAAATATGGCGATCGTTCCGCAGGAGGTAATGCTTTTCGGCGGCACGATCTACGAAAATATTGCCTACGGAAAACCGACTGCTTCCCGCGAACAGATTTACGACGCAGCAAGAAGGGCGCACGCGCTGGATTTCATTGAATCTTTTCCAGAAAAGTTCGAGACTGTTGTGGGAGAAAGAGGTATTAAACTGTCGGGCGGCCAGCGGCAGCGCATTGCCATCGCGCGGGCTATTCTAAAAGATCCCAAAATACTGATCCTGGATGAAGCCACCAGCTCGCTGGATGCAGAATCTGAAAAACTGGTGCAGATCGCTTTGGACGAACTGATGAAGGGGCGCACCACGATCGTGATCGCGCACAGACTGGCGACGATCCGGAAAGTGGATATGATATACGTAATCCGCGAAGGCCAGATCGCCGAGTCGGGCAGTCACCAGCAACTGTCACTCCTCAACAACGGTCTTTACGCCAACCTCATCAAATTGCAGTTTGAAACTGCCGAAAGCAATTAATGTAACCCGCCATTTTGAAAACTTCCTCCCAAATTTTCTTTGAAAAAGAGCTGGCAGATGCGCAAGTCGCTGAAAAGTCTGCTCAGGAAACGTCGAATATACTTTCCGTTGCGCGTCTGGCGACGTTTTTGGTGATCCTGCTTCTGGTCTGGCTCTGGAACAATAGCGGCCAGGCGGCCTGGGGAGTCGGTATCGCGATCTTGCTGGTGGCCTTTTTAGTATTAATGCGAAAACATCAGCAAGTAAAGCGTAGACGCAACTTTCTAAAGAATATCCAGGACATTAACGAAGATGAGATCGCACGTCTGCAACTCCGGTTCAAACGGACGGATACCGGCTTGCATTTTGTGGAAAAGGAACACGCGTACGTGTCTGATCTTGACATTTTCGGAGATTATTCCCTTTACAAATTGCTCAACCGAACGCGCACTTCGGAAGGAAGCAGGCGACTTGCCAACTGGCTGAAAAACCACGCCACTCCGGCGGAAGTTCTTGAAAGACAGCAAGCCGCGGCGGATTTCAAGGCATATCCACAATTAATCCAGACGTGGGAAGCGACTGCATTACTGCACGAACACGCCGCTTCGCAAATTACCTCCTTCCGCGCGTGGACCAATGAAACCTTGGATGCGAAGTTAACCAACCTGCTGAAATGGCGCTGGTTTCCGATAGTTACACTCGCGGTACTGGCATTAATCATCGCCAACATTGTCCCCGTCTGGGCTATTTTTATTTGCCTGGCTGTTCACGGGGTGATATTGAGAAGTTTCCAGGGAACGATTCAGCAGATCACAAGCAGAACTACTACGCTGGGGCGAACTTTGGTTGCCTACGCCGAGCTGCTGGACAATGCGGAGTCGGCACCGTATGCCGCCAGCTGGTGGGCACAGCGAAAAGCATTGATTGCAGGTTCTTCAAAATCGCTGCATAAGGCGGGAGGTCTATTTGAAATGCTGGACTATCGGAACAATCCGTTTTTCGCGATTTTTGTGGGTATATCGACGCTTTGGGATATCCACTGCCTGGCGGGACTCGAAAGCTGGAAGGAAATCAATCAATCGAAATTGTGGCATTGGCTCGACGTGCTGGCAGACACCGAAGCAATGAACAGCCTTGCAGGACACGCATTCGCTAACCCGGAATATGTGGTACCTGCCGTTTTAGACCAGCAAAAGGTATTTATTAAAACAACAACAATGGGCCACCCGCTGATCCCGGCTGAAAAACGCGTAAGTAACGATTTTTCACTGGATGGAACGGGCTCGACCATGTTGGTAACCGGCTCTAATATGTCTGGGAAAAGCACTTTCCTGCGTACTATCGGGCTTAACCTGGTACTTGCACAAATGGGTTCGGTGGTAAGTGCCGCCAACTTTACCTGCGCGCCGGTCCGCGTTTTCAGCAGTATGCGAACGCAGGATTCACTTGAAGAAAGCACTTCTTCGTTTTATGCTGAGTTAAAAAGGCTGAAACTGTTACTGGAACTGGCTTCTGAAACTGCTTCCGCACCCGTTTTTTATCTTTTAGATGAAATATTAAAAGGTACTAACTCGGCCGACCGGCACAGGGGAGCCGAGGCATTGATCCGACAGCTGCATAACAAAAACGCTTCGGGGCTGGTATCCACGCACGATCTGGAACTCGGGCAATGGGGAGAAACAGAAAACTATGTTCACAATTTCCATTTCCGTTCGGATGTGGAAGAGGGGCGCCTGCATTTCGATTACCGCCTTCATGAGGGAATTTGCAAAAGCTTCAACGCCTCGGAACTGATGCGCATGATGGGTATTGAAATCGACCTGCCGGAGAAAAATACCGCTGATTTGGACTAAGCGGGCATTTTTATCCTAATCGAAGTATTTACGTAACTTTACTGATTACATTTACGTTTCTAATGCTGGGAAAAGCAGCAGCTTTTCAATTTGTCTATTCGAATTACTAATAACGATTAATCACCTGAATGGAAGTATTAATAATGGCAGGACAGCTCATTTTGGGCTTGTCAATTTTGGTAGGGTTACACGAATGGGGGCATATGGCAGCTGCCAAGATGTTCGGGATGAGGGTTGAAAAATATTTCATCGGATTTCCTCCCAAAATATTCAGCATTCAGCGCGGAGAGACAGAATATGGTATTGGCGCGATCCCGCTCGGAGGGTTTGTGAAGATTTCAGGTATGATCGACGAATCGATGGACACCGAGTCGATGAACAAGGAGCCTCAGCCCTGGGAATTCCGTTCAAAACCTGCCTGGCAGCGTTTAATCGTTATGTTGGGAGGTATTATCGTCAATGTGGTCGTAGGTATTTTCATTTTCATCCTCATAGCATACCGCGAAGGCGACCAGTTTCTTTCTATTAATGAAGTCAACAAATACGGTATTGTAGCAGGCGATCTGGCACAGGAAATCGGTCTGCGGACAGGCGATAAAATCGTAAAGGTGAATGGAAAACCCCTTATTAATTTTAATGAGGTTGTGAGTTCGGAAGTGTTCTTAGGAAGTAACAGCTCCTACACTGTAAACCGTGGCGGCAAAGAGGTTTTGATTGAAATACCTAATAATTTTATTGAAAAACTGTCTGACCCTCAGGAAAAAGGAAACTTTATCCGCGCTCAGGAACCGTTTAAAATAGGCGAAATTAAGGCTGATTCTCCTGCTGAAACAGCTGGTCTGCAAACCGGCGATCAGGTAATATCCCTGAATGGAAAACCGATTCAGTTCTTTCACCAGATGCAGGATGAGCTGGGTAAGCTGAAAGGCAAACAAACTGAGGTGATCGTGCAAAGAGGAGCGGAACAAAAGCCGCTTAAACTGGATGTTTCTGAGGACGGTACCATTGGTTTTTATCGCACTACATTATTGAATTACACTGCGGTTGAATACACGCTGGGCCAGGCTATAAAAGTGGGGACAAACGATGCTTTCGCTATCGTATTTGATAATATTAAAGGTTTTGGTAAGATCTTCCGCGGCGAAGTTTCTGCTTCAAAGGCACTGAGCGGCCCGATTGGTATTGCCAGGATGTTTGGCGGTGTGTGGGATTGGAGCCGCTTCTGGTACCTGACAGGACTTTTATCGATGGTACTTGCATTCATGAATGCATTACCGATCCCGGCACTTGACGGCGGACACGCGGTAATACTTACTTACGAAATTGTTTCAGGCCGCAAGCCTTCGGACGCTTTCCTTGAAAATGCACAGAAAGTTGGGATGGTCCTGCTACTTGGCTTAATGGCATTTGCAATCTTCAACGATGTTTGGAAAGCTGTTTTTTAGGGGAGGAAGGAGGAAGGGATTTATATTTCCATTCTTCTTCCTCCCTTCCCTCCTTTCCTCCTTCCTCCTTTTATTATCACTCACGCCGAAACACGAATACCATGTTTCGGTGACGCACATGCAGTACAATCCTTCTGCCAGATCGTTTGAAGTGAGTATCCGGATCTTTACGGACGATCTTGAGAGAGCATTAGCACAAAGCAATAACGGACAGCGATTCATTGTCAGAAATGACGATAAGAACGATCCGTTCGTTGAAAAATACATTCGCAAAGCATTCGTGCTGAGTGATGCACAAAAAAGACCTGCGGAGATACGTTATGTGGGCAAAGAGCAGGAAGAAGATGCAACCTGGATCTATCTGGAAATACCTTTTCAGGGAAAACTGGAAGGATATAAACTCCGGAACGAGGCGTTGATGGAGGTTTTCGATGACCAGGTAAATATGACCAATCTCAAATTTACCTCAGACAAAAAAACCTTCCTTTTTAAAAAGGGACAGTCGGTACACATGCTCTGATGTGCCGCTTTACATAGCCTGACACGAGCTTATTGGCATGGCTATTTTGTTTTATTATACCTTTCTTTTGAAAGTCGTTATTTATATATTGGGAAAACGTTATCTGTCAATTTGGCAGAATGCCTATGAAATTTGAACCTTCTGACTTATATAGTCGGCTACTTATGTCTGAATCCGACATGGACAGCCTAGAAATTGTCCCCCTCGGCGGACCCGATGGATCCGATGAGCCTTTTGAACTCCCTAATGAACTTGCCATATTACCGATCAGACAGACCGTGTTATTTCCGGGAATGGTTATTCCGGTAACTGTGGTGCGTCAGAAAGCAATTCGTCTGGTCAAGAAAATATATCGTAATTCTGACATCAATCAGCGGATACTGGGTGCAGTTACCCAGGCGATTCCGCACAAGGAAGACCCTACGGCCGAAGATTTATACAATGTCGGCACAGTAGCGCAGATCCTGAAAATGATCACGCTTCCGGACGGGAACGTAACGATCATCGTGCAGGGACGGCAGCGTTTCGAGATCAAATCGATCATTCACGAAGAACCTTATCTGACTGCCGAAGTGCGTGCAATCGACGATTCATTTGTGGGTCCTACCAAGAAAGAGTCGAAAGCTTTGCTGCAATCGCTGCGTGACGGTGCGCACAAGATCATGCGTTTGAATCCTGAAATACCGCAGGAAGCGCGCATTGCACTGGATAATATCGAAAGCCCGATCTTCCTGATCCACTTTTTGTCTTCCAATATTAATGTGGAAGTTGCAGATAAACAAAAGCTGCTGGAAGAACGGAACGGTCACAAACAGGCTACACTTCTGCTGCAATATATGATGCGGGAGATTGAAATGCTGGAATTGAAAAGGGAGATCCAGACCAAAGCCAGCTCGGATATTGATCAGCAGCAACGTGATTATTTCCTGCGCCAACAAATCAAAGTGCTTCACGATGAACTGGGGATGGACAGCCCGGAGCGGGATCTGGACGAAATCCGGTTGAAGGCCAGTCAGAAAAAATGGTCTGATCAGGTGCGTGCGCATTTTGAGAAAGAACTTACGAAGTTACAGCGCATTAACCCAATGGCGCCCGAATACCCGGTAACGATGAATTACCTGGAAACACTCGTGGATTTGCCGTGGGGCCAATATACCAAAGACAATTTTGACCTGGTAAGAGCACAAAAAGTACTTGACTCTGATCATTTTGGACTTGAAAAAGTAAAAGAGCGGATCATCGAATACCTCGCGGTTTTAAAACTGAAAGGAAACCTCAAAGCGCCGATCCTTTGCCTTTACGGACCTCCTGGGGTCGGTAAAACTTCACTCGGTAAGTCTATCGCGAAAGCATTGAACCGGGAATATATCAGAATGGCGCTCGGCGGTGTTCATGACGAAGCAGAGATTCGCGGTCACCGGAAAACATATATCGGCGCCATGCCGGGTAAGATCATTCAGAATATCAAAAAAGCAGGATCCGCGAATCCGGTTTTTATATTGGATGAAATTGATAAAGTGAGCTCCGATTATCGCGGAGATCCTTCTTCTGCATTGCTGGAAGTTCTTGATCCTGAGCAAAATTCATCATTTACAGACAATTACCTGGAAGTTGAATACGATCTTTCCAAAGTATTGTTCGTAGCTACTGCGAATGCACTGGATACCATTCACCCCGCCCTGCGCGACCGGATGGAAATCATTGAAATGACAGGTTATACGATCGAAGAGAAATTACAGATCGCGAAACGGTACCTGGTTCCAAAGCAAAGAAAAGACCACGGACTTAAAGCAACCGATATCAAAATCGACGATTCGGCCCTGCTACGGATTGCCGAAGGTTATACCAGAGAATCGGGCGTGAGGAACCTGGAACAGAAAGTTGGGACGGTGGTAAGGAAGATTGCCAAGGCGGTGGCCATGGAGCAGGATTATCCCAAAACGCTTAAAGGTGATCAGGTTGAAAAATATCTGGGCGCCGAGATTTTTGATAAAGATCTTTACCAGGATAATGATTTTGCTGGTGTTGTAACCGGTCTTGCGTGGACTTCTGTCGGCGGTGAGATCCTTTTTATAGAAACCAGTCTGAGCCGTGGCAAAGGAAATCTGACCCTTTCCGGCCAGCTTGGTGATGTGATGAAAGAATCGGCCGTAGCTGCATTGTCGTACCTGAAAGCAAATGCCGACAGGATCGGTATCGACTACCGCATTTTCAACCATTATGACCTCCATGTACACGTTCCCGCCGGTGCTGTTCCAAAAGACGGACCTTCGGCCGGTGTAACGATGGTCACTTCAATGGCCTCTATTTTCACGCAGCGCAGGGTTAAGCCTTTCATCGCAATGACGGGAGAAATTACCCTAAGAGGCAAAGTACTTCCTGTTGGCGGTGTCAAGGAAAAGATACTCGCAGCGAGACGGGCCGGTGTGAAGGAGATTGTTTTGTGTGTAAAAAACCGCAAAGACGTGGAAGAAGTACCAGCCAATTACATCAAGGATCTGTCATTCCATTACGTGGATACAGTCGATCAGGTGCTGGCTTATGCTTTACTGCCGGAACAGGTCGCGGACCCCATGCACTTTGTTTTTCCGGATGAAAAAAGGGAAAAAGAAGAAAGCGGTTATGTGACGGTTGGAGCCTGAGCTAAGATATAAAAATAGTTGAAGAGGCGCCTTGTGCGCCTCTTTTTCATTATAGGGGTATTGGCATAAAAATTGCGTCCAATCTTATGAAACTATCCTGATCAAAATGTCTTTACCGCAACTTTCCCCCGAACTGCTGGACCAGCATCCTGAAATTTTATCAAATCACAGGAATCTGCTAGCCTTACCTGAAAAAATTATCCAGTTCGGAACTGGTGTATTGTTGCGCGGCCTGCCCGATTATTTTGTTAATAAGGCCAATCAGCAGGGGATTTTTAATGGGAGAATCGTAGTTGTGAAATCGACCAGCAGTGGCGGTACTGACGCTTTTAACCAGCAACAAAGTCTGTATTCCCACAGTATTCGAGGTATTGTTAACGGAAAGCAGGTTGATGAAACGGTGATCAACTGCGCGATCAGCCGCACGCTTGCAGCCAGCGAAGATTGGGCTGTGATACTTAAATGCGCGCATAACCCCGAATTGAAGATCGCCATTTCAAACACCACCGAAGTAGGCATTCAACTTGCTGACGACGATATTTTCGCCTCGCCTCCTACTTCCTTTCCAGGTAAACTGACCGCCTATTTATACGAGCGTTTCAAGGCATTTGGTGGTTCAAAAGAGTCAGGAATGGTGATCGTACCCACTGAGCTGATCGTCGGGAATGGTACCAAATTGCGTTCTATCGTACTCGAACAAGCGTCGCGGCACCAGCTTGGGGATGCATTCATCAACTGGCTCGAAAATGATAATTTCTTTTGCAACTCACTGGTAGACAGAATTGTGCCCGGTAAGCCGGACGCGGAAAGTGTGGCGTTAATCTCTGAGAAGTTGGGTTTCCGCGACGATCTATTGATTATTTCAGAAGTGTACGCGCTCTGGGCGATCGAAGGTGACGCTCATATTCGTTCGGTTTTGAGCTTTGCCGAAGCAGATAGTGGCGTAGTCATTGAACCGGATATCGACCTTTACAGAGAACTGAAATTGAGGCTGCTCAATGGTACGCACACCTTGTCGTCCGGACTCTGCTTTTTGCATGGTTTAGAAACGGTGAAGGAGAGTATGGATACGCCGGAGATCGCGCAATTCGTCACCGACCTGATGCTCAACGAGCTGGCTCCATCGATACCTTTTTCCGTAGATCCACAACGCGCACAGGAGTTTGGAAACCAGGTACTTGATCGTTTCAGAAATCCATTTATCAGGCACCAATTAATTGATATTACGGTACAATACACAGCCAAAATGAAAATGCGCAATATCCCGACGTTATTGCAGCACTACAAAAATACCGATGAGGCTCCTTTGCTTTTTGCAAGAGGGTTTGCTGCTTTCCTGAACTTCATGAAGCCTGTTGTGCACAAAGACGATGCTTATTATGGAGAACTGAATGGACAACCCTATTCAATCCGCTGCGATTCCGCTCCTTATTTTGACGAAAAATGGAAAAATTCCGCATCGCCCATCGACCTCGCCCAGCAAGTATTAAGTGATATTGAATTGTGGGACACAGACTTAACCCTGCTCCCCGGCTTCGCGGATGCAGTAAAGGAAAATATGGTTGATAAGGTGGAGGTTTTGACGATTGTTCCTAAGAATTGATAGAAAACCGGAGTTTTCTTTACACGGTTGGTATGCTTATATTTGAGAAAATGACGCATTATGATTCTTCCATTAAATCTTCCGGTTCACGATTCTTTTAGTGATGAAGAGCTACTGGCATTCAGCCTCGCAAATCCTGAATTGTCGGTTGAAAGAGATGAGCATGGGCAACTCTTCATCAATATGACACCAACTTTTGCAATCAGTAGCTCCAATAACAGCGAGCTGATTACCGAACTGGGAATTTGTAACAGAAAATACAAAGCAGGTAAGGTTTTGGAATCGAATGGCGGATATTTCCTGCCCGATTCCTCCATGCGTGTCCCCGATGTAGCATGGATACGGCTGGATCGATGGAATGCGATGAGTATTTCAGAGAAAAAGTCTTTTCCTCATTTAGCGCCGGATTTTATCATTGAGTTGAAATCAGAGACGGACAGCCTGGCAGATTTACAAAACAAGATGGAGAAGTGGATTACAAATGGAGTCCGGTTGGGCTGGCTTATTTGTACTGATAAACAGATTACCTACATCTATGAAGCGGGCGCGCCTGTTACAAGTATAAAATTTGAAGAAACGATTTCAGGCGGATCAGTTTTAAATAACTTCTCTGTCCGCCTGAGTGATATTCTTGAATATTAAAGTCGCTAGCTATTACTTCTGAACTCTTTCACCAAAGCAATACTCTCAGCAACTTTCTGCTCGATCCAGGAATAATTACCTTCGGCGACGATATCTTTCGGGAACAAGTTTGAACCCAAACCGACCGCATAAGCGCCTGCTCCAAACCATTCGCTGATACTTTCCCGCGTGGGCTGTACACCTCCTGTTACCATGATCTTCACTTTCGGCATCGGGCCGCGGATCGCTTTTACAAATGCAGATCCTACTACATCGCCGGGGAAAAGTTTTACAACCTCAGCGCCAGCCTGCTGTGCATTATAGATCTCTGTCAAAGTCGCTACACCAGGAATCCAGGGGATATTTGCTTTCAAACAAGCCTCACCCACTGCCGGGTTAAGAAATGGTGTCACGATAAAGTCGGTCCCTGCATCGATAAATTTTTGCGCGGTTTCGGCATCGTAAATAGTACCGATACCCAGCGAAAGCCCGGGAAGGGATTCTTTGGTATAAGCCAGCAATTCCGAAAATACCGTAAATGCATTATCGCCGCGGTTAGTAAACTCGATCGCCCTGGCGCCGCCTCGGTAGCTCGCATTGATAATCTCTTTCGCAACTTCTATATCTGCATGGTAGAACAGCGGCACAATGCCCACTTCGTTCAATAGTACCAACGTTGTTTCTTTATCCATATCTACATGCTGTCAATGAATTGCAGCTTTTAATTTTATCTTTTAATTCTTCCCGAAGTCTCCCCCTGACGAATCGCCTCTACTTCTGCAATGGTCGAGATCAGCGCGTCGCCTTCGATCGTGTGCTTTAATGCAGAAGCCGCAACTCCGAATTCCAGCGCTTTTTGCTGGTCGTCGAATGTGATCAGGCCGTGGATCAGTCCCGCGATGAATGCGTCGCCGCCGCCTACCCTGTCGATGATCGGGTTGATTTCAATATCTTCCGTTTGCAGCAGCTCACTTCCATTCCACAAATAAGCCCTTAACAGGTTATGTGAGGCACTTATCGAAGTCCGTTTTGTGTCTACGACTGCACTTACCTGCGGATATTCCTTCTGTAAATTGACGCAGGATTCGCGGAAATCGTTTCCTCCTATCCCGAAAATCTCCTTTATATTTTCACTGTTAGCAATCACAATATCAGTTCCGGCTGTCAGTTCCGGCAACACTTCCGAAGGTTTTTTACCATATTTCCACAAATTAGCCCGATAGAAAATATCACCTGAAACGGTCAGCCCATACTTTCTGGCGACTTTAATACCGTCCAGCAAAGCATCGGCCGCACCCTGCGACAAAGCTGGCGTAATACCCGCCCAGTGAAACCATTTAGCATCTTTTAATATACTATCCCAATCGATTTCCTTTGGGTCAATTTCGGCAAGAGACGAATTAGCTCGGTCGTAAACGATCTGGCTGCCACGCAACGCAGCACCCGTTTCAAGATAATAAACGGCCATTCTAGGCCCGCCGTAAATGATATGCGAAATATCGACACCGTGAAATTGCAGATATTGCGCAGCCGCACGGCCTATTGGCGAATCGGGAAAACGCGTAACATGCGCAGTATGGTGTCCCCAATACGCCAAAGCGGTCGACACATTGGCCTCGCCACCGGCGTAAGTCACATTGAACTGTCGAGCCTGTTCAAAACGGGAGAAACCAGGAGTGGAGAGTCGCATCAGGACTTCACCGAAAGAGACGATTTGAGCCATATTTGGAATGGTACCCTTGCTGTAATGAATTAAAACAAAGGCTTTTGAAAGATTAACAATTAGTCAAAAATAGCATTAAACATCAAAATAGCCCATAACAATGCGTTTTGGGCTATTTATTTATATTCTTAGAAATTCAGTTTGTTAAAAACCAAAGTATTTGCTCGCGTTGTTGTACGAAATATCCTGCACCATTTTGCCAAGCCAGGGCATATCATTTGGTAACTCCCCATTTTCGACGTCGGTTCCGATCAGATTACACAATATCCTCCTGAAATATTCGTGTCTCGGGTAAGATAGAAAACTGCGTGAATCAGTGAGCATTCCTACAAACCGGCTTAGTAAGCCCATATTGGAAAGTGCATTCATCTGGCGTTCCATACCATCCTTTTGATCCAAAAACCACCAGCCTGAGCCAAACTGCATTTTGCCTGCGATCGTACCGTCATTATAATTGCCGGTCATCGTGGCCAGTACTTCATTATCTCCGGGATTAAGGTTATAAAGGATCGTTTTGGCCAGCTGATCCGTTGAATCAAGCTTATTCAAAAACTTGGAAAGTGCCTGCGCCTGGCTATAATCGCCTATTGAATCCCAGCCTGTATCCGGTCCGAGCTCGCGCAGCATTCGCTCGTTATTGTTTCTTAATGCGCCTAAATGAAATTGCTGGGTCCAGGATTTCTCATGGTCAATTTTGGCAAGGTCAAATAAAAGCATTGATTTAAATGCAGTTCGCTGCTCCTCACTCGCGACCTGACCATTTTTAGTAATTTCAAAAGCCTGCTTCGCCGCTTCCTCATCAAAAGTCGCATAAATGTGCTCCAAACCATGATCTGACAGCTTCCCGCCCATTGAGGCGAAAAAATCATGGCGGTTCCGCAAAGCATCCAGCAGCTCCTGGTAAGAGTTGATATTGGCTCTTCCGGAAGCAGCCGCCAATTTCGAAAGGTAGGCATTAAAATCCTCCGGCGAATCGACCAAAAGCATGGACTTATCCGGCCGGAATGTAGGTAATACCTTGATATTAAAGCCAGCCTGTTCAATTGCACGATGGTATTCGAGCGAATCAATCGGATCGTCCGTCGTGCAGATCACTTTTACATTCATCTTGTTCAGCAGGCTCCTCACCGAAAAATCGGGTTGTTTAAGCTTCGCCGAACATTCATCGTAAATCTCTCTTGCTGAATCTTTATTGAGGATAATATCGATGTCAAAATAGCGCAGCAACTCCAAATGCGTCCAGTGGTACAAAGGATTTCGCATTGTGTAAGGTACCGTCGCCGCCCACTGTTCAAACTTCTCCCAATCGCTCGCATTACCTGTACAGAACCGCTCATTGATCCCGTTCGCACGCATTGCCCGCCACTTATAGTGATCGCCGTAAAGCCAGGCTTGCGTCAGGTTTTCAAACTGCTTGTCTTCCGCAATCTGATCGGGCGGCAAATGACAGTGGTAGTCGATAATCGGCATTTCCTTAGCATAATCATGATAAAGGATACGCGCCGCTTCGGAACGAAGAAGAAAATCCTCAGAGATAAAAGTCTTTTGAGCGGTTGTTATTGAAGTCATTTTAGTAGGCTATTTCTTGTTTTTACCCCCAACCCCCTAAAAGGGGGCTATTAAGGATCTATTAAAAGTCCCCTTTAGGGGGTTGGGGGATTTCCCTTTCAGGCATTTGGGGGTAATCCCCTTTCAATTCCATATTCCAATCCTCTCAACTCCGCCAGTCCCCGAAGGCGCCCGATTGCTGTATAACCCGGATTCGTTCTTTTGCCAGTGGATAAATCGTCCAGCATCCGGTGTCCATGATCAGGCCGAAAAGGCATTCTTAGATCTGTTCTCCCTTCTTTTTCCCTTCTTTTTTGTTCCAGAACCAGCCCCCGCATCACCGAATACATATCAACGTCTCCATCGAGGTGATCGGCTTCGTAAAAGCTTCCGTCGTGCTCCCGTTTTGTCGCACGCAAATGGATAAAATGTATCCTGCCGCCTAGCCTGTCCACCATTCCTGCGAGGTCATTATCGGCGCGTACGCCGTAGGATCCTGTACAAAAGCAAATTCCGTTAGATTGATGATCGTAAGCTTCCAGCACCATCATCGCATCATTTTCAGTACTTACCACTCTTGGCAAGCCTAATATCGGGTACGGCGGATCGTCCGGGTGAATAGCCAGCCGAATGCCCGCTTCCTCAGCCACAGGTCCTATTGCCTGGATAAATTGATATAAATGCGTCCGCAATTCGAGGTCGCCTACTTCTTTATAAGTATCGAGTACTTTCCTGAATTCTTCAACCGTAAAACTCTCTTCGGAACCGGGCAAACCAGCGATGATATTGCGCACGAGTTTCTGCACTTCTTCCTCCAAAGCTCCGTCAAGCCATTTTTTAGCTTTCGATTTTTGTTCGTCGGTATACAAATCCTGGGCTTCTGTGCGGTTTAGTATATAAAGATCAAATGCCGCAAACTGCCCCGCGTCAAATCGTAAGCCAGTCGAACCGTCTTTCATCGGCGCGTCCAGATCGGTTCTGGTCCAGTCAAGGATCGGCATGAAGTTGTAGCAAACGGTGTCAATCCCGCATTGGCCCAGGTTGCGCAAACTTTGCTGATAATTAAGAATGTATTTTTCAAAATCACCTGTCCGCGTCTTGATCGCCTCATGCACAGGTACACTTTCCACCACCGACCAGGTAAGTCCGGCCGCTTCGATCATTTCTTTTCTTGCAGTAATTTCCGCAACCTCCCAGATCTCACCATTGGGAATATGGTGTAATGCAGTTACTATTCCGGTCGCGCCGGCCTGACGGATATCCTGTAACGTAACAGGATCATTCGGCCCAAACCAGCGCCAAGTTTGTTCTAATGCCATTTTTTTAGCTGTTAGCGATTAGCTGTTGGCTGTTAGCTTTTAGCTTTTAGCTTTTAGCTTTTAGCAACAGGTTAATCGCTTCACGGTTTATGTTTTTCTTTATCTTACAATTATCAAATCGGTCATTTTCTCCAATAGCTTATAGCTAACAGCCAATAGCTAACAGCTAAAAGCCAATAGCTAAAAACTTCACGCCACCAACCTGTGCTCCGGTACCCTTTCTCTGAGCACTTTCAAGGCCCGGCTCATTTGCGTTTCCACGGTTTTGACAGATATAGCAAGTTTTTCGGCAATATCCCGGTAGCGCAAGCCCTCTTCGCGGCTTAGTCTGAAAATGAGCTGGCATTGTCTTGGCAACGCCTGAATGCAATCTTCTACGTGCGAATAAAATTCGTTGAACGAAAGCTCCTCCGCAGGTGAAAAATGATCCGCGTGCGACATATTCCATTGCACCGATTCCAGCGATTCGCGCTCATTCTGGCGATGTATCCGTAATTTCAGATAGTCAAGCGCCTGGTTGCGTACAGCCCGGTAAATGTAAGCCTGAAAAGACGTATGCACCTCAATCTGTTCACGGTTTTTCCAAAGCTTTACAAAAACATCTGACACAACTTCCTCCGCAATCTCGCGGGTTACAACTACGCGCATCGCATAATTGCAAAGCGACCGGTAGTGGTGGTTGAATAATTCCCGAAACGCGTGGTAGTCGCCGCTTGTCACCACTTTGCCGAAAAGATTCTCCAACATGCTTTTCTGGGATTGGGCAGAGGATGTGGTGCAGGTAAACGATTTTGCTTCCATTGATTCACGTTAAGTTGGTTTATAGAAAATTTCCGGGATAGGTAGTGGTATTAGGTAGCCGACCCTCGTCAACAATGAATCTAGTTTAACCATTGATTCAATGATACACAAAAATAAATCTTGAAAAAAATCAACAAATCTACGCAACCGTTCCCGGAACCGTTCCCGTCAGCGCAATTATTCCCGGAACTTAGGCCGTAGATTAGTAATTTGTGCAACATTCTCACTTTTGTGCATTCTGGTGCATTTCTTAGGATTAATAGTAAGATTGCATTATTCCCATATCCCTCATGAAAAAGGTTTCCATAACCATTAAAGAAATAGCCCGGCAGCTCGATATCTCCAAGTCTACCGTTTCGCGCGCCCTCCGCGACAGCAGTGAAATCAGTGAGGAGACCAAGAAAAAAGTGATCGCGCTGGCGGAAGAACTGAATTACTACCCCAACCCGATTGCGATCAGTCTGCTGAAAAACAGGACGCAGACGATCGGCGTGATCGTGCCGGATATTGCCAACCGTTTCTATTCATCGGCGATCGGCGGCGTGGAGGATATTGCGTACAGCCGCGGCTATCACACGATGATCTACCAAAGTCACGAGCTGCTCGAACGCGAGCGTTCCGCTTCCAGGCATATCGCTTCCCGGCGGGTCGATGGGCTGGTAGTTGCTATTTCCAGCCAGTCAGAGAACATCGAGCACTTCGTTTCCTTGCAGGAGCAGGGTATTCCTGTGGTGTTTTTTGATCGGGTAAGTGATGCGATGCAAACACATAAGGTGCGCGTAGATGATTACAAAGGTGCATTTGATGCGACTGAGCACCTTATTAAACGTGGTTGCAGGCGCATTGCGCATATTGCCGGGCCCAAGCCCGTATCGATCACTCGCTTCCGGCTCGAAGGGTACAAGGATGCATTGCGTAAACACGATATTAAATTCCAGGAAGAGTGGGTTTTACACAGTGAGATCACCCAGGCCGGAGGTACCGAGCGGACCTACCAGTTAATGGCGCTCCGCGAGCGGCCCGATGCGATTTTCGGCGCCAGCGATAGAATTACAATGGGAATCCATTCCGCATTGCGGCAACTCGGCTACCGGATGCCCGACGATGTGGCGGTAGTGGGTTTTTGCGACCTCGCTATGTCCTCGCTACTCGACCCGCCGGTTAGCTCCATTACCCAGCCTTCTTTTGAAATGGGCCAGCAGGCGACTTCTTTGCTTCTGGATCTGATTGAAAGCAAAAATACCCCGGCCGAATATGAGACCAGGGTATTGCCTTCTAATTTGGTGATCAACAAGTCGTCTATGAAATAAATTAACCCGTTATCGTCTTTAACTTTCTATCAAACTCCGCCAGAATGCGTTCTTTCATCTGCACTTTGCGTTTTTGAATGTTGATACGTCCGGCCGCCTGTTTATCCAGTTCAGGATCGCCTGTGGCTGTTCTGTCAAATTCAAGAATCGCAAATTCAAGGTCGCTTTTCTCACGTTTTGCAAGCCATTCGAGCTCGCGGTATTTTGTTCTGAGCTGTTCTTCCGGACTTTTCAGGTCGAATGCAGGATACTTTCTGCTGATCACGCGGGCCAGGTAGCTCAGTTCAAATATCTTATCACAAACCATTCGAAAACGCTCGGCAAGTTCCTTATCTGCCATTTTGAAAGGTATTTTAATCTCCTTCCATTTGCTCAAAAGAACTTTGGCCTCCTGCGAAGCTTCCACGATATCCTGGCTTCTCAGCAATGTTTCAGCTTGCGCCAATAGTTTCTGCTGTTCTACAATTCTTGGGTCGACGCGTACCTTTGGCTCTATCCCTTTAGCCAGGTTGTACTTGTCATAAAACAGCTTCAAAAAGTGCCTGTACGCCTTATTAACCTTGAAAAAACGCTTTGGTGGCACTTCTCCAATGTTGTTCCATGCATTGCGCACGTCTCTTGCTTTGGCATAAGCATCGTCCAGGTCGCGTGAGTAACTCAGCGTTTTGGTGATTTTGATGAGCTTTTCATACTCTTCAATACGATGCTGGTTAATTTTATTCTGTTCGTCAAAATAGTCGCGGCGGCGTTGGAAGAAATCGTCCAGGATCTGCTGGAAAGTGCTTTCCACTTCTTCCTGATACTCTTTTTCAACGGGACCTGTACGGATCCATTTCGCCTTGATCTCCTGAATCTGATCGGTGGCAGCGGCGTAATCTTCAATCGCAGCCGCAGCTTTTACGTCTTCGATCAGCGCACGTTTTATTTCAAGATTTTTAAGTTGATTAACTTCAATCAAACCCTTCAAATACTCTTCTTTCTCTTCCAGTCGGCGCAGCAAAGGGACAAAATCCCCGAGTGCATCAAAACCTTTAAGCTTGCGTTGCAGCTGGATCAGCTTGGTGAGATAAGAACCTTTGTTAAGGGCCTCGTCAATTTCCTGTTCCAATTGCTCCACTTTGTTCAGGACGATATTGAATCGATTTTTGAAATAATCAATCGCTTCCTGCTCCGTTCTTTTCACTTCTCCAATTTGCCGGTCGGGGAATTCCAGGTACCCCTTTAAAAATACTTTGCTGTCTTTAACATAGCCGTATTCATCATTCAATGTGGCATTTTCCATTCTTTCAATTTTTTTATCTGCTAAGTGTAGGGATATATAACGATATTTGTTACGCACAAATTAAACAAAAAATGAGTAACGAAACCATTATTTTCTCAATGTCGGGAGTCAACAAAATCATTCCTCCCAACCGGCATATTATTAAAAATATCTATTTATCCTTTTTTTATGGTGCAAAAATCGGGGTTCTTGGATTAAATGGTTCAGGAAAATCAACATTGCTGCGTGTGATCGCCGGCATCGATAAGGATATTCAGGGCGACGTTGTGTTCTCGCCCGGTTATTCCGTCGGAATGCTGGAACAGGAGCCGAAATTGGACCCCTCCAAAACGGTAAGAGAAGTGGTAGAAGAAGGTGTTCAGGAGATTGTCGATTTGCTGAAAGAGTTTGACCAGATCAACGAAGCTTTCGGAGAAGAGGACGCAGATTTTGACAAACTACTTGAAAGACAGGGAGAAGTTCAGGAAAAACTAGACGTCGCCGACGCTTGGAACCTGGACAACCGACTTGAAATCGCGATGGACGCACTCCGCTGCGCACCTTCGGATACTTTGGTTTCGACACTTTCGGGAGGTGAAAAACGGCGCGTCGCATTGTGCCGCCTGCTCCTTCGCCAGCCTGACGTTTTGCTACTCGATGAGCCTACCAACCACCTGGATGCCGAGTCGGTACTTTGGTTGGAAGAACATTTAAGACAATATAAAGGAACAGTTATAGCAGTTACCCACGATCGTTATTTCCTTGATAACGTGGCTGGCTGGATCCTGGAACTTGACCGCGGCGAAGGTATTCCGTGGAAAGGAAATTACTCTTCGTGGCTGGAACAGAAGCAGGAACGTTTGAAAAAAGAAGAGAAAACAGAATCCAAACGCCAGAAAACGTTGCAGCGCGAGCTGGAATGGGTTAGAATGGGCGCAAAAGGCCGCCAGGCGAAATCCAAAGCACGCTTAGGTGCATACGAAAGGCTGCTCGGCGAGGAAGGCAGGGAGAAAGAAGAAAAATTGGAGATCTTCATTCCAGCCGGTCCGCGATTGGGCAACAAGGTCATCGAAGCGCACAACGTTTCAATGGGTTTTGGAGACCGGCTTTTGTATGAAAATCTGAGTTTTGCACTGCCGCCAAACGGTATTGTAGGGATTATCGGGCCAAACGGAGCTGGTAAGACCACTTTATTTAAACTCATCACCGGACAGCTTAAACCGTTGACGGGCCACTTTGATGTGGGCGATACCGTCGAGCTTGCTTATGTAGACCAGGAGCACGATAATCTGGATGCCAACAAGACTGTATATCAAAGTATTGCAGACGGAAATGACTGGATTATGATCGGTGGAAAGCAATCGAATGCGCGGGCTTATGTGAGCCGGTTCAATTTCGGCGGCGGCGACCAGGAAAAGAAGGTGGGTAATTTATCTGGTGGAGAAAGAAACCGGGTGCATTTGGCAATGACATTGAAGGAAGGTGGTAACCTGCTATTACTCGATGAGCCGACCAACGATTTGGATGTCAATACATTACGTGCATTGGAAGAAGGCCTTGAAAACTTTGCAGGCTGCGCAGTGATCATTTCCCACGACAGGTGGTTCCTCGACCGCGTCGCTACCCATATTCTTGCATTCGAAGGTGATTCTCAGGTGTATTGGTTTGAAGGTAACTTTTCTGAATACGAAGAAAACCGCCGCAAGAGACTAGGAACCGATGCTACTCCGAAACGCATCAAATACAAAAAACTAGCTTAGCGCGTTTCGGCTTCGCTCAACGTGACAAGGCGACACCGTTTCGGCTTCGCTCAACGTGACAAAGGCGACACCGCTTCGGCTTCGCTCAACGTGACAAGGCGACACTGCTTCGACTGAGCTCAATATGACAAGGCGGTAGCGTTTTACATTTTCAACCTAGCTGTCACGTTGAGCGTAGCCGAAACGGGATTGGCTCAAAGATCAATTCTTGCTAACTTTCGCACAAAACCCGTTTTTAATATTCAATGAGTTCAAATCCGTCTTTGTCTAAAATACATTTCATCTCGATAGGCGGCAGCGTCATGCATAACCTTGCAATCGAGCTGCATTTAAAAGGATATATCGTTACAGGATCGGACGATGAAATATACGAACCTTCGGCAAGTAGGCTTGCCAAATATGATCTGCTTCCGGCGGTTACCGGGTGGTTTCCAGAAAAAATCACCAGCGACCTGGAATCGGTTATTCTCGGTATGCACGCCCGGCAGGACAATCCGGAACTGGCGAAAGCGAAGGAACTGGGCATTAAGGTATATTCTTATCCTGAATATATTTTTGAGCAAAGTCAAAGCAAACAGCGCGTTGTGATCGCAGGAAGTCACGGAAAAACCACGACGACTTCGATGATCCTGCACGTTTTGAAATACCATAACCGCGTTTTCAACTACCTCGTCGGTGCGCAGATCGAAGGCTTTGATAATATGGTAAAGCTTTCCGAAAATGCGCCGGTGATCATCATCGAAGGCGACGAATATTTCACCTCGCCGCTGGACCACACTCCCAAATTCATGCATTACCAGCCGCATATCGCATTAATCAGCGGTATCGCGTGGGATCATTTCAACGTGTTTCCTACCTGGGAATCTTATGTGAAACAGTTTGAACTTCTTGCGGATTCGCTGCCGAAAGCTGGCGCCATTATTTTTGACGAAACCGACGATATGCTCGACGTGATCGGCCAGAAGGATCGCCCGGACGTTGCGAGTATTCCTTATAATGTGCATCCGAACAAGATCGAGAATGGTAAAACGATTTTGCTGACAGCCGACCAAGGCGAGGTGCCGGTTCTGGTTTTCGGAAATCATAATATGAAGAATATCAGTGGCGCACATGCAGTTTGCGAGCGGCTTGGTATTACAGATGAAGAGTTCTACAAAGCGATTCAAACATTTAAAGGTGCTTCAAAAAGACTGGAATTGCTGGGAAGCTCAGATACTGTGAGTATTTACCGTGATTTTGCACACGCACCTTCCAAAGTGGAAGCTACAACCGCCGCATTAAAGCAACAATACCCTGATAGGCAACTCGTTGCCTGCGCAGAACTGCACACCTTCAGTAGTTTGAACAAACTTTTTCTCAAACAATACCGGAGGAAACTGACAGCTGCTGATGTGGCGATCGTATACTACAACCCGCTGACGATCGAGCACAAAAAGCTGGAACCTATTTCAGAGGAAGATATCAAAAACGCATTCAAAAGGGACGATTTGCACATATTCACCAGTTCCGATAATCTGAATGCATTTTTGAGATCGCTGACCTGGAAAGACAGCAACCTGCTTTTGATGAGCTCCGGCACGTTCGGCGATCTGGATATGAAGTCGCTGGCCGCAGATATTCTTGAAAATCAGTAAAATACTAATACAAAATCTGTTTCATGCAATCGATTGTAGTTTACTGCGGTTCTAATATTGGCAAAAAACCGGTTTACGCGGAGACTGCCTATGAATTGGGCAAAGAGCTGGCTAACAGGGACATTAAGCTGATTTACGGTGGAGGCAATATGGGCTTAATGGGCCGCGTGGCCGACGGTGCGATGGATCACAAGGGATTTGTGACGGGCATTATCCCCAATTTCCTCGCCAATCTTGAAAAGGCCCACAAAGAGCTTTCCGAACTGCATTTCGTCGATACCATGCACGAACGTAAGGCAAAAATGGTCGCTATGTCCGACGGCGTGATTGCGCTGCCGGGGGGCTATGGTACCTTGGACGAACTGTTCGAAATACTTACCTGGGCGCAGCTTCGGATTTTCCACGGCCCAGTTGGCTTGCTGAATGTAAATGGGTACTACGATTTGTTACTGCTTCAACTCGAAAAAATGGTAGAGGAAGGTTTCTTGCATCCGTTAACTCATCAATTACTGGTGGTTGATAACGATCCTGCGGGACTTTTAGAAAAAATGGAGATATTCCGGCAGCAAAATCCGGAAAATAAGCCTCTAGATAGCTCGTTATATGTAGATAACACCTAGTTACCTCTCCTTCAATGATGCGTATTTTAGTACTGCTGCTGTTTACCTCAATTTCATTCTGCTCTTATGGGCAATTGGAAAGTCTTGGAAAGACAGTAAACACCGAATACAACGAAATCAGCCCGATTATTGCCCCCGACGGCAAAACGATCTATTTTTCACGGGTAAGTCACCCTCAGAACACGCATGGGCAAAAAGGCAGCCAGGATATCTGGTTTTCTGAGCTTAAAAATGACAAGTGGACGCAAGCCAGAAGATTGCCGCCGCCGCTAAACAAGGAGGATTATAATTCGCTTTACAGCATTACCCCTGACGGTAATACACTGTTGATCAAGGGTTCCTACAAAAATGGTGTGTACGAAACGCGCGGATTTTCGACCAGTAAAAAGACTGCAAGAGGCTGGTCAGCGCCGAATAAAATTGAAATTCCGGGCTATACAAAATTGAGTAAGGGTCAATTTGACTGCGGCTACCTCTCTACCGATGGGAAGACTTTGGTTATGTCTTTTAGTGAAAAGAAGAACAGTAAGGTTGATAATCTCTATGTAAGTTTTAAACAAAAGGATGGCAATTGGACGAAACCGATGGACCTTGGAGCGGAAATCAATACAGATGAATTTACCGAAACCACTCCATTTCTCGCTCCTGACGGAGTAACACTCTATTTTTCGAGCGACCGGAAAGGCGGCCAGGGTAGCAACGATATTTATTACAGCAAACGCATTGACAAATCCTGGAAACGCTGGAGCCGGCCTGTTAACCTCGGTCCCGCGATCAATTCCGATGGGTACGACGCATATTATACCATTTCGGCCCTTGGTGATTTCGCATATATGGTCTCATTTAAGGGTACTGAAGGAAAAGGCGATGTAGTACGTTTTGACCTCCGCCCGAAGGTGACGCCCGGGGATACCACCGAAGCGCCGATTGCAAATATACCCGCAGCCGATCCGGTTGTGATGATCAGTGGTAAGGTGATCGATTCGAAAACGGGAAAACCGGTCGAGGCTACTATTATATATGAAAATCTGGCCGACGGAGAAGAAGTGGGTACGGCTACAACGAACCCAACCACGGGTGAATACAAAATTGTGCTTCCTTATGGTCAGAAATACAGTATGCGGGCCGTTGCACCCAATTTTATTGCTGAGGGAGAAAGTGTTGACCTTACTGACTCGACAGGTGGGGCTGGTAAAAATTTCAGAGAAATCGCTAACAAATCTTTAAAGCTGATCCCGATTGAAGAAGGGCAGATTGTTCGCCTCAATAACATTTTCTTCGCCACCGGGAAAGCTACCCTCAATAAGGAATCCTTCCCTGAGCTGGACCGGATCGTGATATCGATGGTTGAAAATAAAACGCTCGCGATTGAGCTGGGCGGCCACACGGATAATACCGGTAGCGCCGCTTTTAACCTCGACCTCTCTCAAAATCGCGCTGATACAGTTCGCGAATACCTGATCGGAAAAGGCATTGAACCCGACCGCGTGGCCAGCAAAGGTTACGGCGAAACGGTACCGGTAGCCAAAAACGACACCCCGGAAGGCCAGCAGCTCAACCGGCGCGTGGAATTTAAGATCCTTAAGAAATAGGCGCCGTCTCCGGTTTTGTCAATTTTTTAGACTTCAAAGGCTTTAATCCGAAGAACAATCGCAGAATGTTCAGCCTGCTGATCACAAAATGGTAGAAGAACAGGCAAACCGCGAATGTCGCCGCCGATAAGTAGATGAATTTTGAAAGTATCGAGAATTGTGCATTGATAATCGGGTAAACCAAACAGATAATCACCGTTTGATGCAGGATGTAAAATGGATAAACCGCTTCGTTGGCGTACCTGAGAAACCGATTTGTAAACCGCAGGTGAATGTAGGCAAAACCAAAGATAGACAGCAAAATGCACCAGGTATTGGTCGTCCTGATAAATCTGTAAACGATTCGCTCTCCCTCTCCTATTTCCCTTTCAGTAAAATAATAGTAGTAAACGATAGGCGATAATATCAGCCAGACTAGCAATAAAACCTTCCTGTTAGTTTTTAAACCTTCCCAAAACGCTTCCTGCGTACAAAGAATAAATCCGCAAACAAACAGCGTGAAGTAATGAAAATGCTGTTTCCAGTCGTGTATCAAATCATTTGTTGTTGGAAAACGCGCTTCCAGCAAAATATCCCCCATCACATGCCACAGCACAGGTATAACAATCAATGCAAACGGATTCCTGAAAAACTGCGCCCATCTTGCTGTTAATGCCTCATTTTTACGAATAAAAAGCAGCAGCGGCAAACCAACGATGGAGTAAAAAAAGATATAGACCAGGTACCAAAGGTGGTGCCAGCTGAAACTGCCGGACGGATAAGGTTTGAAATCGAAAACGGTTTTATAAAACTCCGCATAGGAAAACGTGGCTCCCTGCGTCAGCCTCTCAATGAAAATTTGCGGAGGTACTATTACGAACATTCCAAAAACCAAAGGAATGAAAATCCTGACAACCCGCTCTTTCGCAAACGCGCCCGAACTGCGACTGCCCAGCGCAAAATACACTCCTGCACCAGAGATCATAAAAAGCAGCGACATTCTCCACCAGCTTGAAAAGTACATCGGAATCTGAATGAGACTACTCTGCTCGTTGTTTTTGATGTGCCAGCCCCAGTAGTTGAAGAACATTCCTACGTGAAAAAAAATGAGGATAATGAAGGCGATAACCCGTAACCAGTCGAGATCATAGCGGCGGTTGAGAGGGGAATTGTAGGATGCAGTAACTTGTTTTTCCATGACAGCAGTTTTGAAATATACCCAAAACTAGCTGCTAGCTCGGCTAGCGGCGACCGTTCTTATCAGCATGATGTTCTTCCCGATAAAAACGTACATGAATTTACTTTCATCTTGCACTGGCTTTTTTGAACTCCGAGGGTGTAGCGCCGGTAATTTTCCGAAATGCAGTATTAAATGCCGACTTAGAATTATAGCCGACCATTTGAGCGATCTCTTCAATCTTGATAAAGTTGCTTTCTCCATTACTTAAGATGCGCTGAGCCTCGCGAATGCGGTAGGTCGCCAAAAAATCAAAAAAGTTCTGGCCCACTTCCTCATTCAGAATTTGAGATAAATGGTGGGTGGAAATACCCAGTCTTTTGGCAAGCACCGGCATTGAAAAGCTTGGGTCGAGAAACAACTTTTCTTTCTGCATTACTTCTTCCAGCTTACGAAGGGTATTCGATTGTATTTCCTCCGTAAGCGACGACTTCTCATACTTTTTAACGGAACGTGTACGTGTTTCCTGAAAAAACAATGACCTTCTCAGCACAGAAAACCCGGTAACGTAAATGATGATACCGATAAATGCCGCTATGAAATGGTCGCCCAGATCGTTGGGAAAGGTAGTTCGGACAGCAAAGAAAATAATCCCTAACACCAGCAAAAGCAGATAAATGTCGCGGTACCAGGATAATTTATCTTTCTCTTTCGAGAAAAAAGAGCGGCCTTGCCCGGCAAAGGTACTCTTAAGAAAAAAGAAAGTGGCCACATTGTACACCGCCATACTGATCAGTGTGAAATTGATAATATTTCCTTTTGGGAAGAACATCCATTTGTTTCCGTAATAGGTATAAGGTATGTCCGCCCGCTCGGGGTGAAAGGAATCCATGTAGCAGTGGTATTTGAATGCATTACTTTGCGGATACACCATGATACACATATAGACCAGGTATAACGCAAAAGGAAGGAAATGCAGCCAGACGAATTTATCGCTACGATTAGTAACACTCGTTCTGATGTACAAATACGCCATTGGCGCCATGATCAGGTTGAGCGGCTCGGTCGCGTCGTTGAGCCAGATAACGTGGAACATCAGGTTGGTATAACCCAGCCAGACGTCACATACGACTAATGACATCCCAAGTATTAAAATGCCCAGAAACAGATTAGGAAGCCTGTTCCTACTAAAATGAGAGAGGAAGAAAAATGCCAAAATCAGTCCCTGAACCCAGCCTAGCAGCATAAATACTGAAAACAAATCGATACGGACCGGCAGCACAATTGGCGTCATAAGGAGATCTTGGTTGCCAAATATACAAAATCGAGAACGTATGTACTGTTGAAGATCAACACCAAAATTTTAAGGTATTTTTGATTCCAAACTTCATCTCTATGTCCGCAAACCGCTCGCCCGCCATTGGTTTCATTTTTGTAACGCTTCTAATAGACGTAATCGGATTGGGAATCATTATTCCTGTGATGCCGAAGCTGATCAGCGAGCTCACGGGCGACAATATCAGTGCCGCGGCGAAAGATGGTGGCTGGCTTTTGTTCGCTTATGCGGCAATGCAATTCCTTTGTGCACCTATTATTGGCGGCATCAGCGATCAGTTTGGCAGGCGGCCGGTCCTGCTTGCTTCCCTTTTTGGTTTTGGGATTGATTACAT
Source organism: Dyadobacter sp. CY343 (assembly GCF_021390335.1). Classification (GTDB taxonomy): domain Bacteria; phylum Bacteroidota; class Bacteroidia; order Cytophagales; family Spirosomataceae; genus Dyadobacter. Next base: position 127,847 of record NZ_JAJUXK010000006.1, read on the forward strand.
ATTCCTCGCCTTTGCGCCAACGCTCGCGTGGCTGTATGTAGGCCGCATTATTGCGGGGATCATGGGCGCAAGTTTTACTACCGGAGCCGCTTACATTGCCGATATCAGTATTCCTGAGAAAAGGGCGCAGAACTTTGGGTTGTTGGGCGCAGCTTTCGGTCTTGGCTTCATTATCGGTCCAGTTGTCGGCGGATTGCTGGGCCAATATGGGACGCGGGTTCCCTTTATGGCTGCCGCCGGTTTCTCACTCTTAAACTGGCTCTACGGCTATTTCATTTTACCTGAATCACTTAAACCTGAGAACAGACGCAAATTCGAATGGTCGCGTGCAAATCCGATTGGCTCCCTTCAAAACCTGAAACGTTACCCGATTATTTATGGCCTGATCCTGTCGCTAGGACTGGTTTACATTGCGCTTCATGCGGTTCAAAGCAATTGGTCATTTTATGTAATGGAAAAATTCAAGTGGAACGAGGCGCAAATCGGATATTCCCTTGGCGCGGTGGGTATCCTGAGTGCGTTTGTTCAGGGCTATCTGATCAGGTTGATTTTGCCTAAGATTGGTCAGAAACGTGGCATTTATCTGGGTCTGCTGCTTTATGCGGTAGGATTTATGCTCTATGCTTTCGCTACACAGGGCTGGATGATGTACGTTTCTATGGTTCCTTATATTTTAGGTAGTATTGCGGGTCCAGCCTTGCAGGGCATCATATCCACACAGGTGGCAGCTAATGAACAGGGTGAAATTCAGGGCGCTTTAACAAGCCTGCAAAGTCTGACCTCGATTATCGGGCCTCCGTTGATGACAAACCTGTTTTCTGTCTTCACCGGACCAACAGCTCCCGTATATCTGCCTGGCGCACCAATGCTGGCTGCCGCTGCACTGACACTGGTCAGCACAATTCTGGCGAGAAGGAGTTTGAAAAGAAATTTTGATTAATACATCATAATCAGCACCACAAAAACCACCAGCCAGAGTGCGCCGGTAAAGTGCCAGTAACGTGTAAAAAGTTTAATGCGCAGCCGGTTCGGCGGGTTCACACTGTAAACAAAAGCATCTACATAAGCGCGGTTCTTGACAGCTTTTCTGAAAAGGTAAATCAGATAAAGTACCCCCCCGAACATATGCAGCATATGCAGGCCTGTTAACAAATAGATAAATCCTTTGGAAGTACTCAGGCTGCTGAAAACTTGTGAATTCACCATTTCGATCCAACCTCCTATCTGCAATGCGATGAACATCAGGCCCAAGAACATGGTAGCGCCTAGAAATACACGATAATGTAAAAAGCGCTCATTTGCAAAAGCCAGATTCGCTTCGTGGAGGGTAATACTGCTGAATAGGATTACTAATGTACTAAGCCAGAACATGTCCGGGAGTGAGTCCAGGTGACTGATGTCCTTGTGAAGGCTTACAAAAAAGATAATGAAGATCGAGGTAAATATTAGCGAGCTGCCGATCACGCCCAGCCAAAGCATAAACCCGAGTGGTTCGCGTCGCTTCGTGAAAGGACTTTCCCTTAATTTGGTTGTCGGCTTTGCACTCATTGCTTTCTCTTTTATAGTCGTGTAGTGTTTAATATAACGGATTACGGGCGAGGCGAAACATAGTGTTCATAAATTAATTTATCGCAACGCACCTTGCCAAACTTTGTATCTTTCAAACACTTCTACTAAGTCTTTTTCCTGGTCAAAAATTCCAAAAATTGTCGAACCTGATCCGCTCATGGATGCATAGACAGCACCTTGCTTGTACAACTCCGCTTTTATTTCTTCCAAAAGAGGATACTTTTCAAATAGTGTTGCTTCAAAGTCATTCTTAACTTTTCCATTCCATTCAGAGACCGGAAGCCTGAGTACCTCTCTCAGATCCGACGCGCTCATTTTTGGCACTACACCTGCATAAGCTTGAACTGTCGAAATATGAATACCCGGGTTTACTAAAACTATCCATTTTCCCGCCAATTCAATATCAATCCGCTCGAATTGATCACCTTTGCCGAAACAGTAGGCTGGCTGGTTAAGAATGAAAAAAGCACAGTCACTACCTAATCTACGTGCGTAAGAAAGTTGTTTTTCAAAAGATATTTCTAATTGCAACAAATCGTTCAGCGCCTTTATTGCGAAAGCTGCATCAGCCGACCCGCCTCCTAAGCCCGCACCTATTGGTATTGCTTTCAGCAAATGGATCTTAACTGCTGGCAAAGGATACTCCTCTGCAATCAATTCATAGGCCCTGACGCATATGTTGTCACTCTGATCTCCCGGAATCGTAATCCCATCAAACTCCACAGAAAACGCTGGAGCAGTTGTGATCTCTAATGCATCCTTCCATCCCACGGGATAAAAGCAAGACTCAATATTATGGAATCCATCTGGCCGCTTTTCTACAATATTCAGCCCGATATTTATTTTCGCATTCGGAAAAACTAGCATGCTATTCAGGTTACTGCTCCCAGCGCCACTCCTGCCCTATTATCAATTCCTCTTTAAGGCCTTGGGAAATAAGGAAATCCCTCGTTTTCTGATCGGACAATTTCTTAACACTTATTTTATCGGTATTGGAAAGCGCATATAAATACATGGCGGCAATACGCACTGTCGTTTCAAGTTGTTCTTTATTCACAAGGCTGAAATCGTCGCAGTCGGCGTGGTAGCATTGCAGAACCTCCGGGTCAAGATGTCCTGAAAGCCCGGCAATAGGAACACCTTCCAGCATAAAAGGTTGGTGATCGCTGTGCAGACCAGCACGGTTAATGATCTCGTTCTTATAATTGCCGTCAACCTGGTGGATCGCATTTCCTACATTGGCAAAGAAATCGTTCATTTCATTTCTTCCAAAAGCGTTAACACCCCTCGGATCGTTCGTCATGTCCAGGTTCATCATATAGCTCACCTTCTCTATTCCACCCGATTTTTTCAACTCTCCTACAAAATGCTTTGAGCCAAGTAATCCCTGTTCCTCGCCCATGAAGAGAACGAATTGTATTGTTTTTTCAGGTTTCACTTTCAGCGCCTTGAACGTTCTTGCAATATCAAGCACCGCAAAAGATCCGATCCCGTTATCAATCGCGCCCGTCGCCAAGTCCCAGGAATCCAGGTGACCACCGATGATCACCTTTTCATCCGACTTTCCTTTCAAGGTTGCAATTACATTTCTCGCTCTGATAGCCTTCGAGGTATTATGCATATCAATATGCGCCAGCAAAGGCCCTTCCTCTTTAAGCCATTTACGCACCTCGAACCCACTTTCGTTTGAAATACATACCGCCGGGATAGAAATAATTGCACCCGTTACCGAAGCTGTGCCCGTAAGCAAAATCTGGCCCGGCGCTCCGTTGACCATGATCACACCAGTCGCGCCGTACTTGATAGCAAGAGCGGTTTTTTCTGATCTGTGCAGATTTTTCTTACCTGTTACGCCTACCAGATTGATATTGGCAAGCGCCACTTTGCCTTTGATCTTATCCTTGACACTTTCGAAATCTTCTTCGAGCCCGTTACCGACATCCACAATCTCCCCCTGCAAATTAGATTCTTCGGGAGAATGGGCCAGGGAAACAACGGGTACATCTCTGAAATTGTCGCTGCTACCCGGAGCGATCGATAAGGTTACTGTATCGCGCATCCAAGCTTCTACTTCGAACGGTTGGTACTTCACATCTGTAAAACCGTAGCTTTTGAGCAATTTGAAGGCATATTCCTCCGCCTTTTCGCCATTGGCGCTGCCCGTTAGCCTGTGACCGATTGTTTTGGTCGCATTTTCCAGCGTAGTATAAGCCTTGCTATTTTTCCTTACTTCGCTGTCGATGCGTGAAAACGGCTTGTCCCATTTTTTGTCGGCCGAAGTCGCACTCAGCAGCGACAATAAACTCCCCCCAACCAAACAGATTTGTATAAATTTTCTCATAGTTCCTGATAAAGGATGTCACCGGTTTATTAGAACACAAATATCTGATAGATATTTGAGCTTATGCAAGATAAACACAAATCAAACTACAATTCGGTCTGTCTGGTTTCATTTGCGAACTTCAATATAGAGAATTTTTTCTACAAGCCTGTCTTAGCAAAATCGTTGTCAATTTCAGCTCTCAGATCAGCAAATCTTTAATTGTAAACTTTACACTTAAAATTGCAGTTTTCTTGTTAGAGTGGATATTTTTGTACTTTTCAGTAGTTATATTTAAAAATTATTGTGTTATCAAAGCATTAAATATTCATAGCTAATGTATTTCCTGGGATTCGATTTAGGTAGTTCTTCTGTTAAAGCATGTCTCATCCAAGCAGATACGGGGGCAGTCGCGGCCTCCGCTTTTTTCCCTGAACGGGAAATGACAATTGATGCGCCCAAGCCTGGCTTTGCTGAGCAGCAGCCAGAAAACTGGTGGAAAAACGCCTGCCTCGCCTCTCAGGCGGTAGTCAGAAAAGCTGGTATTAAACCGGAGGAGGTAGCAGCGATCGGTATTTCATATCAGATGCATGGTTTGGTTGTAGTTGATGAACAACTGAATGTCCTCAGACCGTCTATCATTTGGTGCGACAGCCGGGCTGTGGAAGTAGGTAACAAAGCGATGGAGGAGCTTGGTGAAGAATACGTATTGCCTCATCTGCTCAATTCTCCCGGAAATTTCACGGCGGCCAAACTTGGCTGGGTGAAGCAAAACGAACCAGACGTTTACGCTAAAGTCCATAAGTTCATGCTTCCCGGCGATTATCTCGCGATGCGTATGACGAGAGAAGTCGTTACAACTCCGTCAGGCTTATCGGAAGGTATCTTCTGGGACTTTGTTAACAAGCGTCCTGCCGACTTCCTTTTTGACCATTTTGGTTTCGATCAAAATATTCTTCCTACTGTATTGCCAACGTTCTCTGACCAGGGCCGCATTACCGCGGAGGCGGCGGAAGCGCTTGGCTTGAAGCAGGGCATTCCAGTTACCTACCGCGCGGGCGACCAACCTAACAACGCGTTCTCGCTCAATGTCCTCGAACCGGGAGAAGTAGCGGCCACAGCGGGAACTTCGGGGGTTGTATACGGCGTGAGTGATCAGATCAAGTTTGACGCCAAATCTCGTGTTAACACTTTTCTCCACGTTAATCCTGTGTCGCAGGAAGATCGATATGGGGTTTTACTATGCGTAAATGGAACCGGCAGCCTGAACGGCTGGCTCAGAAATTCTCTTTTCCAGGGCAATATCAGCTATCCCGAAATGAACCAACTCGCGGCGGCAGCCCCTATTGGTTCCGACGGACTTTACTGTCTTCCTTTTGGAAATGGGGCCGAGCGAATGCTGGAAAACCAGGACCCGGGCAGTACTTTCAAAGGCTTGCAATTTAGTCGCCATAATTTGAACCATTATACCCGGGCTTCCCAGGAAGGCATTGTATTCGCATTATATTACGGAATGGAGATCATGGAAACTGTTGGTGTTTCGTTGAAAAACATTCGCGCAGGCGAAGCCAATATGTTCCTGAGCCCTGTTTTCCGCGAGACATTTGCCAATGTATCCGGAGCTACCGTTGAGCTCTATAATACGGACGGAGCTCAGGGTGCAGCCCGCGCGGCCGGATTCGGTCTCGGATATTACAAGAACCGCGCTGACGCATTCACCGGCCTGACCGCATTGCAGACAATAGAACCCAATAGAGAAGCTACCTCTGCTACGAAGGATGCTTACGAAAGGTGGAAAGAAGCCCTGGAATCAAGTTTATAAGTTGGCGCTGGTCTCATAGGTTCTCTATGAGACCAGCAACTTTATATATCTGCTTCTCAACAATTAAAGCACAGGTTAAGCACTCACTGGGGCCGCTTTCACATATTCGTCAACCTTGAAAGCGACTATTTCCGCGACTTTTACGGTTTGTTCGTCCTTATTCTGGTATTGGCGGTAGTTAATGCGACCTTCTACGACGATCATCTTGCCCTTTTCCAAAAGCGTCTCACATTTCTGAGCAACCTGTCCCCAGGCTACGATCGCATGCCAGGTCGTGCTTTTTATTTCCTCCTTGTTCTTATTCTGGTAATTCTCATCCGTCGCCATCGAGAAGGTTGCAATTTTTCCGCCTTCAAAGTCTCTGACATTGATTTCACGTCCTACGTTTCCAATCAGTTTTACTGAGTTCATCTTGTTAATGTTTAAAATGTAATTTGACAATACCGTTTGTCTGAACGACAATGCAAATGTGTGGCGAGAGCAAAAAATGATTCGGTTATTAATCATTTATAAGCATATAAAAACATTTGCAGCCGTTTGCAAACGGAAAAGGGGCTTTGTAGGTCTGATGCGAATTTTACTATATTGCGCCAGTAGAGGTATGCACACTGTAAAGTCCGGAAGCGGACTTGAATCAAATAGTCAGAAATGAAGAACTGCCTGGAATGCGAAAAACCATTAATGGGTAGAGTAGACAAGAAGTTCTGCTCAGATATGTGCCGGAACAGCTACAATAACCGGCTGAACTCTGACTCTTACAATGTGGTCAGAAACATGAACAATCAGCTGCGAAAAAACCGCAGGATACTTGAAGATCTTTGCCCGGAGGATAAATCAAAGACTACCAAAAGTGCATTGATAGGGAAAGGTTTTGATTTCAATCTGATCACAAGTATCCGGACTACGCTGAAAGGAAGCGTCTATTATTTCGTTTATGACTACGGTTATCTTGAACTTGAAAATGATTTTTATCTGATCGTGAAGGATAAACGATTGGAGAAATAAATATTTTTGCACCGAATCAAATATTCATTGGAATGAAAAAAGTAAGCCTCAGTGACTCAGGACCAAAGGTTTCAGAAGCGATTTATGGTTTTTGGAGATGGACGGATGAAGGGATTGCGACTACTTCGCAGATCGAAAAAACAGTCAATCTCTGTCTTGAACTGGGGATTAATACTTTTGACCATGCCGATATTTATGGAGACGGAAGCATTGAAGAGCATTTTGGCAAGATCATTCACAATAAATCCTTTAAACGCGAGGATATTGTTTTGTTCAGCAAATGCGGCGTAAGGCAAACTCCTAACAAGTATCTGACCTATTTCGATACTTCGCGTGACCATATTGTCAATAGCATCAATAGTTCGCTAAAAAGGCTGAGGACCGATTATCTCGATATTTTCCTTTTGCATCAAAGTGATTTTCTGTCCGACCCCGAAGAAACTGCAATGGCGCTCGCGGAGGTTGTGAAGTCAGGTAAGGCACGGCATATTGGTGTCGCGAACTTTACTGTTTTTCAGCATCAATTACTGGCCTCCTATCTTCGGATCCCGATCGTGACCAATCATATTGAGCTGAACCTAATGAACACTTCGGCTATCGAGGACGGTCGTATTGATTTTATCAAGCAAAGTTTCAGCAAACCACTTGCCTGGGCGCCGCTCGCAGGGGGTAAGATATTGAACGGGACAGACGAAAAAGTAGTGCGTTTGAGAACCAAACTGGAAGAGGTAGGGCGGAAATACAATGCTAACATCGAACAGACTGCGGTAGCCTGGCTGATGAAATTGGGCACACTCCCAATTATTGGTTCCTTGTCAGAATCCCGGATCAGAAATGCGGCGAGCGCGTCGGAAATTAAACTCAGTCGTGAAGATTGGTACGAGATCTACCACGCTTCCGGGAAATAATCCATCTCAGCTATTTACTCAATATAATATTCCAGTTATTCCCACTTCCGACACCTTTCTTTTCGGAAAAGCTACCCATATTAATGCCAAGAGAGAATTGGAGCAGGCTATTAAAGTAGCCCGCCGGTTCTCCCTTCGGCACATCGCCAAATGTATTTACATAGCGAACTCTTCCCTGGAAAACACTGGAATCCCCTTTTGATATCGTCACGGTAACAGCCTCGCCCATTTTTATGTGCAAGTTTTCGAAGAGCTTTTTATCAATATTAGTCCAAACATTTCCGTATTGAACATCCAGAATGGGGATACTGCCAAAAACTTTTCCATCCTTGAAAGCGGCTCTTTGATAAGGCAAAGTGTCAACCTTCGCCGGTAGCTTTGGACCTACCTCTTCAAATGAAATTGCCCGGGAAGCAAGTCGGGCGCCGGTGAATGCATATACGTCGCGGCCGTGAAAAGTATAAGACTCATTGGAATTCTTTCTGCGATTATTTACTTCATCGATCTCACGCACCTCTTTAATGCCCATTTGCTCAGCCACTAAAGTGAGTGTTCCATTATCAGGAGTCACAAAGTAATGGCCGGACTCGGTGAGCAAAACGACAGATTTTCGTTTGGTACCTACGCCGGGATCAACCACTGAAACAAAAACTGTACCGACTGGCCAGTACGGAGCGGTTTGCACGAGTCTGTAAGCTGCTTCCCAGATGTTATATGCAGGTATTTCGTGGGTTACATCATAAATCCGGATATCTTTTGAAACACCCGAAGCCACGCCTTTCATCGCTGACACTGCTCCATCTTTCAACCCGAAGTCGGACTGAAAAACGAGCGTAAAGTTCGGTCTGTCGTCGCGGCCACAGCCCAGGCAGCACAGGAAAATGAATAGTGCAGCCAAAAACTGCCTCGACGCTATTTTTTGCATTAGTTCTGATATTTAAAACCAAAAACTACTTTTTCAACTGTTTTGCATCCAGTTTACGGATAATATCCTTTTTATTGAACAATAACCGCCAGACTGAAAATGGCACTTCTGCATTCTGCGTGCAGGTTTTACAGATAATACTCTCCACGGGCACCGGTGCATTATATACCAGCATGGAATCGCCGAGCTGCTGCAAATTATCGCCTGCCGCTGTCTTACTTTTCGCACTGAACAAATATGCGTCCAAAAGCTCCTGCTCTTTCGGGGCCAGCCTGCTGCTTTTCAAATCACCTTCGCCCAATAGTTCTACCTGCACGCCGTATTCTTTTTGCAATGCAGCTATCACCGGAATTTCATCCAATGTATTACAAAATTTCTTTCCGCTCTCAGGGTTCTTTTCAATCTCCGCTTTCAATGATTTTTCGGCAATCTGGGATATTTTTTTACCCCATTCATTGGCCGAATAAACGAGTTGCGTATTGGTTACCCGCTTGATCTGCGACGCCTTAATTTCATTTGTAAGTGCCTTCGTTTGCTCCACGCGCCCGCTGGAATCACAGCCATAAAGCGCCAGTGCGACTATTAGAATACAAAATCCCTTTTTCATATTGATCTGAAACTTTTAAAAGCGAAACAATAAAGTACTACGACACGGGATCCGCGGCTCAACTTTCATTACATCTAAAATGCGTATCTTCGTGCCCCAAATGTAGTTTGCCAAAGATATTCAATAAAGATGATCGATAAGTTAGAAGCCATAAAAGAACGCTTTGATGAGGTTTCCCAACAAATAATTCAGCCGGAAATCGTCTCGGATTCTGCCCGTTATTCCAAAATAAGTAAAGAATATAAAGATCTCGGGAGGATCGTGGAGCATTATGAGCTTTATCTGAAACTGCAAAAGGATATTGCCGGCAACAAAGAGCTGATCGCGACTGAAAAGGACGAAGAATTACGCGATATGGCCAAGGAGGAATTGGATGACCTGACTCCTAAATTGGAAGCAGTTGAACAGGCTATCAAGGAGTTACTTATTCCAAAAGACCCGAATGACAGCAGAAATATTATCCTGGAAGTTCGCGGGGGTACCGGCGGTGACGAAGCGGCTATTTTCGCAGGAGACCTATTCCGTATGTACCAGCGTTTTTTCGAAAAGATGGGCTGGCGCTCGTCTATTATGGATTTTACCGAAGGCTCCAACGGCGGCTACAAAGAGATTATCTGCAAAGTAGAAGGCGAGGATGTGTATGGAAAAATGAAGTTTGAATCGGGTGTGCACCGGGTTCAGCGTGTTCCGCAGACTGAATCGCAGGGACGTATCCATACCTCAGCAGCGTCGGTGGCGGTATTGCCTGAGGCGGAAGAAGTGGATGTGCAGATCAATATGAACGATGTGAGGGTTGATACTTTTCAATCGTCGGGTGCGGGTGGACAATCTGTTAACACTACTTATTCTGCGGTTCGACTTACCCACATTCCGTCGGGTTTGGTTGTGAGTTGCCAGGATGAACGTTCGCAGCTCAAAAACAAGGATCGTGCATTGAGCGTTTTGCGTTCAAGGTTGTATGAGATCAAGCTGAAAGAGCATAATGATGCAATCAGTTCGCAGCGGAAATCAATGGTAGGGAGCGGCGACCGGTCCGACAAAATACGCACTTATAACTATCCCCAAAGCCGCATTACGGACCACCGGATCGGGTACACGGTTTACAATCTCCCTGCGGTAATGGAAGGAGATATTGCCGAATTTATCGAAAGACTGCGTATCGCAGAAAATGCTGAGCGGATGCAGGAAGGGGAAACGGTTTAAAGCTTTACTTCGCCCGGTACTTCTCTTTATACGTCTTGGCCTTGTAGTTTTCGAAGTCTTCTTTTTTGTAAAAATCCTCCCCGAAAAAAGTGATTACTTCATGGAATTCTTTGGGTTTCATGTAGCCGGGAAGGGGCTGGATCATATTGAATTGATCGTCGAGGAAGACCGTTGTTGGATAGCTGGGCTGATTATTCGTGAGCGCCAGTGCAATTTGATTAATACCTTTTGCGCCCTGCGGAAGGAATTCGAATTTTTTATCGCCTAAAATGATCGTCTTCTTTTGCTCCGCATCGAGCTTCACCGCGTAGTAATTTGCGTTGACATATTCGACGATAGCCTTATTTTTAAAAGTTTCCCTATCCATTACCTTGCACCAGCCGCACCAGTCGGTATACAAATCAATCATCACCTTCTTGGGCTCTTTTTTGATCTTTTCGTAAGCTTCTTCGATCGTGATCCAATTGATCTGATCGGCATTACGCGTTAGGGAATCAGACTTAAAACCAGTCGAAGTCAATATAACAACTACGAAAAGAATGGTACTTGTGATGAAGTTTTTCATGCTATTTTATTTTGATCTGCTAACAAAAAACAGTTCACACTATTTGGCCAACTTACTAATAAATTGAAAGTGAGCAAAATAAATTCACTATTTCACAGCCACCTTTTGTTTTTGCTTCGCGAAGGATATTAAAATACCTCCGCCAACAATTAGCAGCATACCAATCAACATGGAAACGGACGGGAAAGATTCACCCATTAAAAATCCGATCAAAACCGAAAACAATATATTGGAGTAACCGATTGCCGCCACCCTACCCGCTTTATCGTGGGTAAAAGATTGGGTAAGCATTTTCTGACCCATTAATGCAGTCAATCCCAAAGCCAGAAAACCCAGCCATTGAAATGCATTGTCAGGCCATTTAAAAGTGCCGATCAGAAAGTCCAGGTTCTCCATTGGATAGTAAGTTCCTACCAGCATGGATATGACCGGCATGACAATTCCGCTCAGCATAAAAGACAAAATGATCGCCCGCGTATCGTACACAAGTCCAAGCTGGCGGATGGACAAATAGGAAACGGCTGTGAGCAGCGCATTACCTAGCCCCAGAGCGTTGTCGCGGAGTGAAATCGAAAGATCGGGCCGGAATACGAAGAGAATTCCCGCAAAGCCAATAAAAATCGCAAGCCACTCGCGCGGATTCAAAGTTTCGCCAATGAGCAGCCAGGAAAACAGCGCCAAAAAAATCGGGTAAGTGTATTGGTAAGTCGACGCCCGGCCTAATCCCAGCGTTTGAATCGCATAAAAAAGCATATAAAGCGACAGCGTACCCACTACCCCGCGAAAAATAAGCAGCCCCAGCTTCCCGCCCTCCTGGATCAGCGGTCGTTTCCAGATACTCGTCGCCACGAAGACCACGCCAACGATATTTCTGAAAAATACCAGCTGTACAATATGAAATTCACGGCCCAGCCACTTCGAAATCGCAGAAGTGAGCGCAAAGAAAAAAGCCGCGCCGAGCATCAGGTAAATGCCTTTGAGGGGAGCGTCAGCCGGGAGAATTTCAGGTTTCGAAGTCAACAAATTACATTTTGGGCAAAGATAAGCGATAACGCGACCCATAATTAAATGAATGCGAATAGCTACCTTTGCCAGCGTTTGGTGCCCGCAGCGATTTCAAAATTGCTTTTGTGGCTTAATAGGGAATTCCGTCAAAACCGGAAGCTGTCCCCGCAACTGTAAGTCTGCTATATTGACCTGATCTTCAAAGCCACTGTGTAAAAACGGGAAGGCGCAGGAACAAAAGACGAGCCAGGAGACCTGCCAGAACAATTAGATCTGAATGCTTTCGGAGGAAAAGCAAAAAGGCGGTTAGCTATCGTGAGGAGTATCTAAGTGACTGTTTATCAAAAGTTTGTATTGTTTGTTACCTTGACAGCGGGTGCGCTTTTGTCAGGAAATAGTTATGCGCAAACTGACTCTGTTTCGCTGGAACCGGTCAATATCAAAGGTTTTGTTCCCGAAAAATTCATGAGCGGTTTAAAAATACAACAGATCGACTCGGCTATTCTTTACACTTACAAGTTCCAGAATATCAGCGAACTACTGTCCGTTTTTACGCCTATCGCATTCAATAAATATGGGCCAGGACAACTGACGACAGCTTTTTTTCGGGGTACCTCCGCAAATCACACGGCTGTTCTGTGGAACGGTTTGAATATCAATTCCCCGATCCTGGGACAAACCGATTTCTCGACCATTCCCGTCGCAGGATTCGATGCAATGTCGGTCCAGTTTGGTTCGGCTTCAAGTATTGTGGGTACGGATGCGGTTGGCGGGAGTATTCTTTTGAGCAGCATTCCCCAAAATCAGACAAACGAAGCTTCCGTAGCAGGCCAGATCGAAAGTTTTGACAATTACCAGATGCAATTAGCCGCCAGGTATCATTCGGTTTTAAATGAAAAATGGAGCATTTCGGGAAAAACGAGCGGCTATTTCAATCGGATGAACAACCATTTTCCTTACCGGGAAAGAAGGGAATATGCATTGCTGCCGGCGGAGGCCGATCAAAAAGGATTGATACAGGATATATTTCTGACTTCCAAAAATGACCAGGAAATTTCCGCACACGTGTGGCTTACTGGTAATAAACTAGTCACGTCGCCCGCAAATCTGGTCGGCCGCGAGCTCACACTTACGGAAGCTTACCGGACCATGTTGCGTTACCGCATTCGCGATCTGACCTTACGGACTGCGTGGGTCCGCGACGTGATTGACTATGCAAAAGGTGATTTTGAGAATGTTGATCACGCGGTTACAGACAAGTTTTCCACGCGCGCCGAGCAGGATTTCACTTGGAATTTGAATAATCTGGGAAGCAATATATATATAAAGGCCGGGGCCGAATGGACGCATTACCGCACCAGTGTGGCGGGCTATGAAAAACCTCTTATCACCGAAGATCGCGCGGATATTTTCCTGCTCACTCGCTGGCAGGCCAACCGGCGGCTCGTGGTTTCTCTTAATCTGAGACAAGCATTGGTTACCGGATACAATCCACCGTTTACGCCTTCAATAGGATCTGAATATCAGCTATTTCAAAGAAATTCTTATCAACTAAAACTGAAAGGCTCTCTGGCCAGAAGCTACCGCGTGCCCACACTGAATGAACGCTACTGGGCAGTTCTGGGTAATCCGGATATTAAACCCGAAAGTGGCTGGAATAAGGAGATTGGTTTAGAGCAAAGTTTAAAAAGCACATTTGGGGACGTTTTTACAGCTTCCATCACGGGTTACCATAATCGCGTGAAAGACTGGACTTACTGGAATCCGACGAAAAATTACCGGGTCGAGAATTTGCAGCAGGTACTCGCCCGCGGACTTGAACTGCAACTCAGCTGGCGACGGGATTTCGGCGCTGCAAAGTCCGGCCTGAACTTCAATTATGCATGGAATAAAAGTGTACAGGAAAAAGCTTACGACGCCTATTCGGTGGATGTGATTGGAAAACAATTGCGTTTTGTACCACTTCACAGTGCGGGTTTGAATACTTTTTTTCAATACAAAAATATGAGATTAACTGCTCAGGTTCAGTCTGTTGGTAAGCGTTACATTACTTTCGACAATTCTACGTTTCTGAAAGAATATGCATTGGTACACCTGATCGGGGAGGTAACGATTCCGTTATCTGCGGTATATTTGCGGGTTCAGGGGCAGATTAATAATGTTTCGAATACCTTTTATCTCAATACCCAAAACAACGCAATGCCCGGAAGAAGCTTCGCTATTAATATGGTAGCTGCGTTTCGGAAAGGTCCGAAAAGGCTTCCGATCCTGGAAAATTAAACGAGCGATTTCGCATTATTACTTTTTACATAAATTCAATTAAGATGAAAAAACAATTATCGGGACTTCTATTCTTCGCAGCATTTTCCGTGCTGGTCTCGTCCTGTGAGCAAAGCGACCCCGAACCAAAAGGCGATTATACAGCTGGCGTTTTCGTGTTGAACGAAGGCAATTTTTTCCAGAATAACGGCGCAGTATCCTTCTTCACACGGGAGCAAACCACAGCTGATCCGGACATATTTTCAAAAGTAAACGGCTCGGCATTAACCGGCGGCGTGCAGGGTTATGCGGCAATCGGCGAGCAAGGCGTGATCCTTGTCGACAATGCAAATGCGGGAATGGACAAAGTTGAATTTGTCAACAGCAATACCTTTCAACGTCAGGGAACAATTGGCGCGCCGGATATCGAAAACCCGCGCGAAGTAGTGGTAGCAGGCAATAAAGCGTATGTTTCCTGCTGGGGAAGCAATGCGGATTACACCTATGCAACCGGTTATATCGCAATTATTGACCTGAATACAAAAAAGGTAACCAAAAAAATAAACATCGCCAGCGGCCCTGAAAACATGGTATTTGCAAGCGGCAAATTGTTTGTAGGAACAGTGTCTGATGGTGGTGGAAAAACACTGACTGTTATTGACGCAGCGACCGAAACCATCGCGAAACCAATCGTGCTCGACGGTTCAGTTACGCCGATCGGTCTCGATGCAAACGGGAAATTATGGGTAGGCGCAGGATTGAAAGCAGTACGCATTGATCCGGCCAGTTATGCAGTTGAAAATACGCTTACGATTAGTGCTGACAGCAGGAAATTCGCAGGTCATTTTGCATTTACGTCGGATTTGAAATCTGTGGTTTATAACCTATCCTATTATGATGCCAACTTTGTGGCGCACGGCGAAACCTACAAATTCGGGATTGCAGATACCCAGATCAGCCTGGCGACCCCGTTGATCAAACGCGTATTCACAGGATTGGCGGTTGATCCGTCGCAAGGATTGATCTACGCAGGAGTTACCCCATCTTATGCGCAGGCAGGATACGCAGTACGCTACCGCGCCGACGGTACGCTTGTGGATTCTATTAAAGTGAATGTAGCTCCTACCGGTTTCTTTTTTAAGTAAAAGTTGAGGACCAGAATTGAGTTCTTGAACATTAAAAAAGCCTTCCCCCGCATTGGAGAAGGCTTTTTAATATATTGATACCTGAATTAAAGCTACTTAAAGAACCCTTGCGGATCCGGCAACTTGGCTTTCAATAGCTCTACAAATTCAAAATTCATTTGAGACAGATCTAAAACGCGGCCTTTGTGCAGATACTCCCAAGCTTTGTCGAGCTCATTCAGGTTATAATGGAGCAGCGACAGGTTATATTGACCCAGAGCGTACGTTGAATCGATCGTCATCGCGTGTTTCAGCAATTCTCCGGCTTCGTCCAGTTCTTCCTTTCGGCTTGTGATCGCATATAATTTCAGATCGACGGTCGATAAGTCAACGAGCAGCGGCACATTGTCGCCCTGCAAACTGATTCCTTTGCTAAGCATTCGCTTTGCATCCACCCAGTTTTCCCTTTGATAGGACACTACGCCCAAACCCCAATAGGCTTCGACATTTTTGTCATTCAAAAGGTGCGCAAGATTAAAACGGTAGCAGGCAGTGTCCAACGAACCTTCCTGGAGATATTCCCAGGCACGGGCAGTGAAAAAGCTGCTGGCCTCGGGGCGGCTGGAAAAAGACTTGTCGCATTCACTCAGGAATTTAATCTCTTCGTCGATTTGCTCAGAGGTTTTACTAACTTCTCCGAACAATGGAAGTACGCGTCTTTCCTTTAATTCTAATGGTTTTTTTTGAGCTGCATTCGTATCCGAGCTGTGCGCGGCGCTCGCAAGTTGCGTGTTTTGAGCCAGGCCGAATACAGGTATTAACACCGCAAGCCAAACAAAAACAGATTCTTTCATATGTAACTTAAATAGAGAAACAGGTTTTCTATTGTCCAAGTTAAACGGATTTATTTAGAATGTATTGCATTATTTCCGTTTACTTCGCCCGCCAGAACCTTTGCGTTTTGAGACTCCACGGCCAGTTGCTTTCGGGCTGTTATGGAAAGTTTTCTTCTTCTCGTGGAATGCGCCAAGAAACGTAGGATCCTCTTTCCGCTTCTGATTATCGATCTCCCGAAGCATATCCTGCCGCTCAGGAGCCGGTGTTGACGCTATTTCAAGTTCCTCCGGCAGCTCTTCCCTCGGGATCTCCATCCGTATGATTTTCTCGATTTTGCGAATATGATACTCATCCGCCATCGTCATAAAAGTGATCGCCTCGCCGATCTTGTTGGCCCTGCCCGTCCGACCGATCCGGTGCACGTAATCTTCGTAGATAAGCGGCACATCGAAGTTGATCACGTGGCTCACTTCTGTAATATCAATCCCCCTGGCCACCACATCTGTCGCCACCAAAACGCGCACTGAGCCGGCCCGAAATGCTTCCATCGCATTGATCCGCGTGTTCTGACCTTTATTTGCATGTATTACCTTCAATTCACTTTCACGGACTACCCTATTGAGCAGATTATCGTGAACAAGCCCGGCAACTTCTCTGCTTCTCGTGAATATCAAAACCCGGTTAAAATCCTCGCGGGTTTGCAGGAAATAGGTTAGCAGATTGATTTTTGTACGAAAATTGGGGACTTCATATAAAGTCTGAGAGACCATTTCGGCGGTGGTAGCCTGCGGAGTAACTTCAATTCGCGTAGGAAATTCAAGGAACTCGTGCGACAGCCGCTCTACCTTTTCCGAGAATGTAGCCGAAAAAAGCATATTCTGTCTCTTAGTCGGTATGATTTCAAGGAGCTTCCGGATCTGCGGCATAAAGCCCATATCCATCATTTTGTCCGCCTCGTCGAGCACCATCACATTCAAATGCTTCACCACGATCTCTTCCTGAAAATACAGGTCCATAAACCTGCCCGGCGTGGCCACAATAATATCGACGCCTTTGCGCAAATTCTCGATTTGCGTTTTTGGCCCCACACCGCCGTACAATACGACTGTGCGGATATCTGTATACTTGGCCAATTGCGTGATAGCCTCAGAAATCTGCATAGCGAGCTCCCGGGTAGGTGCCATAATCAGCGCACGCGGATGTTCGCCCTGTGCATATTTAATGCGCATTAATAGTGGCAAGGAGTAAGCTGCCGTTTTTCCTGTTCCGGTTTGGGCAATGCCTAATATATCCTGTCCAGCCAATGCAAGCGGGATCGCCTGCTCCTGAATAGGGGTCGGTTCTGTATAACCTGCTTCTTCAATTGCATTCAGTAATTGACGGTTGAGCTTGAATTGCTCGAAAGTGTTTTGCGTAGTCTGCATCGCGCAAAGTTACGAAAACTAATACAGTAGCGGGCTTTCAGGCTTTTACTACTGCATCAACCATTTCTATGGAACCAATATAAACGGGGGATCTCTGGTGAAATGAAGTGGGTATAATGTCGAGAATGCAGCCAAATCCGTCGCTCGCTTTCCCGCCCGATTGTTCTATAATAAATGCGAGTGGATAGCATTCGTAGAGCAGCCGCAGCTTTCCTTTCGGATCTTTTTTGGTAGAGGGATAAAGGTAAATGCCTCCTTTGAGCAGGTTTCTGTGAAAATCTCCCACAAGCGAACCGATGTAACGCGCACTAAGATTTTTCACTTTGCACTGACCAATATAGTTCTGGACAAATGCAGGGTAACTATGAAAATGTCCTTCATTAACCGAATAAATACTGCCTTTCGCCGGTGAGCAAATGTTTTTGTGTGATAAAATAAATTCACCTAGCGAGTGATCAAACGTAAATCCATTCACTCCGTCTCCGGTGGAGTAAACGAGCATCGTTGAAGATCCGTACAAAATATAACCTGCGGCAACCTGTTTGCGGCCGCCCTGCAAAAAATCGTCGATCGAAGCTGGTCCGTTAATCGGGGTTACCCTTCTGTAAATCGAGAATATGGTACCGATCGACACATTGACGTCGATATTGGAAGAGCCGTCGAGCGGGTCCATCGCTACCACATATTTCCCATGGTTATTTCCTGTATGAATAATATCCTCATCTTCCTCCGAGAGGATCGCACAAACCTCCCCTCCATTTTTCAAAGCTCTTATAAAACGGATATTCGCCACTATATCGAGCTTCTGCTGATTTTCACCCTGCACATTTTCAGTACCATTTCCACCAGCAATATCCACCAGACCCGCCCTGTTAATTTCCCTGTTGATGATCTTTCCAGCTAATGCAATATCCCGCAAAAGTTGTGAAAGTTCGCCGGTCGCGTAGGGAAATGCACTTTGACTGTGCATAATGAATCGATCGAGCGTCACACCAACCGGCAATGCAAGTTCCTGGGCAGTTTTGGTATCCATAGTCGCTGGGAGATATTTGAATAATGAAATCTACGCCTTCATTTTCTACAATTCAATGTCTCTTAACTAATAAAATATTTTAATAATTGAATATAATTTTCTCTCAATTAAATAATCGTTTTATCCTAAGGGTGAACGATTTAGATGGTCGTCGCCTTGCACTTTCTTTACAACTGGTATCTCGAAACCGCCAATATATTCCAACAAAAAGGCACAGCGCTTTCGCACTGTGCCGAACTCTATTCTTATTTCAAAGGACTAACCCAATCTGGCCAGCGCTTCTTTTAAAGTCTCGATTTTCGCTTCTGCGTCCGCTTGTTTCTGTCTTTCTTTTTCAACCACATCACCCTTTGCATTCTGCACGAAACGTTCGTTTGACAGCTTTTTCAAAACCGAATCCAGAAATCCCTGCGTGTAACCCAGTTCTCTTTCCAGATTTTCCTTTTCAGATTCTACATCCACTTCATCCGCCAGGTTTACAAAAAACTCGTCGGACTTCACCCGGAACGAAGTTCCTTCGCCTTCTTCGGTTACATAGCTGATACCTTCCACATTGGCCAGCTTCACGATCAGACTTTCAAGTGTCTGGTAACGTTCCTTCGAATCCGTACGGATCGCCAGCGGAAGCGCGACTTTGGGACTGATCCCCTTTGTATTCCTGATATTGCGAACCGACGAAACCAGCTCAAAAAGAATCTCAAAATCATTCAGCAGCGACTGATCGATATCCAGCGCTTTCGGGAAATTGGCAATGCAAATGGAATCGTTTGCTGGGCGCTCGATGATATTCTGCCAGATTTCTTCCGAGATAAATGGCATGAATGGATGTAACAACCGCATTAACCGGTCGAAGAAATCGAGAGTAGAATCGTAGGTATCGACGTCGATCGGCTGCTCGAAACCGGGCTTGATCATTTCCAGGTACTGCGCGCAGAAATCGTCCCAGATCAGTTTGTAAACCGCATTCAATGCATCTGAAATCCGGAATTTGGAAAAATGGTCCTGCACTTCTTCCAGCGTCTGGTTCAGCTTGCTTTCAAACCACCTTACCGCAATCTGCGATCCTTCGGGAGCGGCCAGTCCGCTATCAATCGTCCAGCCTTTTACCAGCCTGAATGCATTCCATATTTTATTTCCAAAATTCCTTCCCTGCTCCACCAACTTATCGTCGTAAGGCAGATCGTTCCCTGCCTGCGAGCTGAAAAGCATTCCTGTGCGGATACTATCTGCACCATATTGATTGATCAGGTCGATCGGGTCAGGCGAGTTACCAAGTGACTTGGACATTTTCCGGCCTTGCTTATCCCGCACAATACCAGTGAGATACACATTTTTGAAAGGATACTGACCTTTATATTCATAACCCGCGATGATCATCCTCGCAACCCAGAAAAACAGGATTTCGGGCGCAGTAACCAGATCATTTGTAGGGTAATAGTAATTTACATCCTCATTATCAGGCTCTTTGATCCCGTTAAATACCGAGATCGGCCACAGCCATGATGAAAACCACGTATCAAGTACGTCGGGATCCTGGGTAAGATCTTCTTCCGTCAATGCAAAAAGCTGGTATTCGTGCTGCGCCTTGCGCAATGCTTCCCGTTTCGATTTCGCGATAATTACCGTCCCGTCGTTGAGGTAGTAGGCAGGAATGCGGTGGCCCCACCAAAGCTGGCGGCTGATATTCCAGTCGCGTACATTCTCCATCCAGTGCCGGTAAGTGTTCTTGAATTTGGCAGGAATCAGCTGAACTGTATCGTTCATTACATTGTCCAATGCAGGTTTGCTGATCTTCTCCATTTTGAGGAACCACTGCTCCGAAAGCCGCGGCTCGATCACCGCATTCGTCCGCTCCGAGTGGCCGACATTAGACTTATATTCTTCTGTTTTAACCAGATTACCTGATTCTTCAAGCAGCTTAATAATCTTTTTGCGCGCTACAAATCGATCTTCGCCCACCAATATCTGCGCCTTTTCGTTCAACGTACCGTTTTCATTCAACAGGTCGATAATCGGCAGATTATGTCTTTTACCCAATTCATAATCATTGGTATCATGCGCCGGTGTCACTTTCAGGCAGCCGGTACCGAACTCCATTTCCACATATTCATCCGCAATAATCGGAATAGCGCGATTGATCAGCGGAATCAGCACTTTCTTTCCTATCAAATGCTGGTAACGCTCATCGTTTGGATTCACACAAATCGCCACATCTGCCATAATCGTCTCCGGCCGCGTAGTAGCAATCACAACCCCTTCCTCCATACTTCCTTCGCCATTCTCGCCTAACAAAGGATATTTAAGATAAACCAATCGCTGATTCACCTCTTTCATAATCACCTCTTCGTCGGAAACGGTCGTTTGCGCCTGTGGGTCCCAGTTTACCATCCGGTGGCCGCGGTATATTTCACCCTTATTATATAGGTCAATAAAAACGTCGATCACCGAATCGTACAAGTCGGGCTCCATTGTGAAACGGGTACGGTCCCAGTCGCAGGAAGCGCCGAGTTTGCGCAATTGTTTCAGGATAATGCCGCCGTATTTGTGCGTCCATTCCCAGCAGTATTCAAGAAATTCGTCCCGGGTGAGATCCTTCTTGTTGATCCCTTTTTCTTTGAGCATTGCAACTACTTTGGCTTCGGTAGCAATAGAAGCGTGGTCGGTGCCGGGTACCCAGCAGGCTTCCTTTCCTTCCATTCTCGCCTTGCGGACCAAAATATCCTGGATCGTATTATTGAGCATGTGCCCCATATGCAGCACGCCGGTCACATTGGGCGGAGGGATTACAATCGTATAAGGCTCCTTGTCAGGATTTGGCTTGGAGCTGAAAAACTTGTTATCGATCCAATAGGAATACCATTTGTCCTCAATTTCCTGGGGAGCGTATGTTTTGGAAATCATTGTGTAGTCAGAAATTTACCTTAACCGGCAGTTGCTTCAATGTAAAAGCAGGCAAGTTAGGATTTGCAGCGGATATTTCTAAGCGATCGCCGCTTTGCTTAACGGGAGCCAAACCGTGAAAATACTGCCTTCACCGGGTTTGCTTTGCACATTTACCGTACCCTCGTGCGCCTCTACCATTTTCTTTACATAACTTAATCCCAGCCCGAAACCTTTCACATCGTGGACATTTCCGGTAGGTACCCGGTAGAATGTGTCAAAGATCCGGTGCTGCTGGTCGCGCGTCATACCGATCCCTTTGTCGGCGATAGAGATCGCAATACCGTCGTTTTCGTTCCAGGTTTTTACTGCAAGATGCAGTTTCTCAGGCGAGTACTTAATTGCATTGTCGACCAGATTGTTGAGTATGTTCGAGATATGCACTTCGTCTGCCGACACAATTTCATCGACCGCCTCGAAGTCGAGATCCACTTCCCCATCTTTCTGCTCAATCTGCACACTTTGTCCGTTCAGTACCTTGCCGATCAGGTCGTGAATATTCGCTTCACTGATTTTCAGTTTCACGTGCCCTTTGTCCAGCAGCGCCATTTGCAGTACTTTCTCGACGTGGGTACCCAGCCGGCGGTTTTCTTCTTTAATAATACCCAAATACCTGTCCAGCCGCGGACTACCGCCCTGAGGCAGGCTCGCCGAATTCTCATGCGCCATTTCCGCAGCCAATGCGATAGTTGAAATCGGCGTTTTGAACTCGTGGGTCATATTATTGATAAAATCGTTTTTAATATCCGACAGCTTTTTCTGGCGCAAAATCGTAGTGACCGCCATATAAAAACACGCCATTACTACCAATATCAATACCCCGGACCCGCCGAACATCACGCCCATATTGCTCAGGATATATCGCTGCTGGTCAGGAAAATAGACGTATAGCGCGCTTTGGGTATTGAAGGTTTCGTTGGGGAAAAGCGCCGCTTTGTAGGATATCTGCTCCCAGTCGCCCGGGCGCATACTGGCAGTCGAAAATATCAGACTATCATTCGACTGGCCGCGCACCGCAAACTCATAGGGTAATGTGATCCCGTTTTGTATTAATTGTTTTTTAAGCAAAGTATCCAGCAAAAACCGGTTTACGCGCTGTTCAATAGGTCTTTTAGTATAAATGAAATCCTTCATTACCTCCTTCAAAAGCTCCGCACGGTCGGGTTCGGTATTAGAGGCTATCTTATTCTTTTGGGCGTTTTTACCGTTTCGTGGCAGGGCTACTTTCCGGTTGGCAGCCGCTCCTGATCCGGAATCACGGGCGGGTTTTCTTAACTCAGAATCGTAGATACCACGAAATGCATTGCCGAGCCGTTTTTCATCGTCCATCCGCCTCCGCATAAACTCGTCGATACCGACCATTCCATATTGCTGGGCCTGGAAAAACTCTTCCATGATCCGCTGCTGGTGGTCGACCATAATGCGAAAATTCGGACTCAAAACGTCAGTAGGTACCGCCTCTGTAATGATCTGGTAATGAATTTCCTCCCCATTCGGGCCAATTGCGATTTCCATTTTTGGTTGAACGCGTACAACCTGTTCGGGCTGCGCCTCGACTTTTTTAGGGGCAGTTTTTTTAATGGGCATATCGCGCAGCTGGGCGATCCTGTCGAGCTTGCTTTTTTGCTGCTCTGCTTCGATCCTTCTTTGCAGCAAATGCATCATTTCCTGCTTTTCAAGCCGGTGTACCACTTCCTGTACCGACTCCGACACCTTTTGATTAAACTGATCGTGCCGGATCGAAATAGCCTCCCGGATCCAATACCACTGAAACCCGATCAGCCCGATCAGCGCAATGCACATTAACCCTACTATGATCTGTATTTTCCGCTTACTCATAAATTTTCATTTCTCCGGTGCAACGCCCTCAGCCTTTTCACCGACATTCTTGCCGAAAACAAATTTAAGATATCCGGCTGTGCCGACTGGCCTTTTAACATTATTTAACAACGGTTAAAAAGGGTTTCTTATATTATTGTAAATCATTCATACACATAACAAAACGCATATATGAAAGCTATTTTCTTGTCAAAACTCACCTTCTCGCTATTGCTGATTTCGGCAGTAACAGTTGGTACCGCCTCCGCCCAATCTGACAAAACGACCAAATCAGAAAAGAAGGAGCGAAAGTCGCAAATCCACATTCGTGTAACAGAAGAGGAGGATGGAAAAACGAAGGATATTGAGAAAAGTTACGAAGTAGGTGCAATGACCAGCGAAGAGCGCGACAAGTTTGTAGAAAAAGTGCTGGACTCGCTGGGCGTTGATAAAAAGAAAAAACAGACGATTTCGATCACGATGGACGATGGAGATACCGATGTGCTTATCGCTAAAAAACGCAGGAAAGCAATCATAGATCACCGCGACGACCGCGAACCCCTCGCATTTCACTGGGATAATGATTTTTCCTACGATTTCAATTTTGATACAGAAAAGCTGCGTAACAATATGCGGAGTTTCGAAAGAGAAATGCGGCCGAAAGCGAAAGTGTTTATGCGGGATATGGAGGATTTTGGAAAGAACCTCGGAGAGGTTTGGGAAAAGGAAGTGATGAAACCTGCGAGTGTCCGATCTTTGAATGTTTATGCTAATAATCCGGACAACGGAATGCTCAATTTAAGATTCAGCGTTCCTGAGAAAGGCGACGTAAACATCACTGTTACAGATACTAAGGGGAAAGAAGTCGGCTCCAAATCGATTAAGGATTTTGAAGGGGAATTCGTGGGCCAGATCGAATTGAAGAAAAATACAAAAGGCACGCTTTTCGTCACAGTAGTACAAAACGAAGATGGTACCGTAAAGCGTATTGTGGTACCGTAACAGGCACATTTCAGGTAGTAATCCCCTTAATTAGAAATATTAAGGGGATTTTTTATTTGTAAATTTTGCTAGACAATTAGGCTGACATCTAGTAAGAATTGTAAATTTGCCTAAAACCACCAAAGACTGCGACATCAATTTCCAGAGCAATATGCTGAATCTTATACTGTTTGGCCCTCCGGGTGCGGGGAAAGGTACCCAAAGTGAAAAAATCATCGCGAAGTACAATTTGATCCATCTTTCGACCGGAGATCTGCTCCGTTCAGAAATTCAAGCCGGGTCAGAATTGGGTTTAAAAGCCAAAACTTTAATGGATCAGGGTATTCTGGTGCCGGATGAAGTGGTGATCGGAATGATCGATAACAAGCTGAAAGAGCATCGCGATGCAGCAGGTTTCATTTTTGATGGTTTTCCAAGAACAGTAAAACAATCGGAAGCGCTGGACAATTTGCTGGCTCGCTATAATGAGAGCATTTCTGTGATGGTCGCATTGGTGGTAGATGATAATGAACTGCTTGCAAGACTGCTGAACAGGGGCAAAACCTCCGGCCGGCCAGACGATCAGAATGAAGAACTGATTACAAAACGTATTCAGGAATATAATAACAAAACCCGCCCGGTAGCAGATTACTATCAGGAACAGGGTAAGTTTGTAGCAGTTAACGGAATCGGGGATATCGAATTAATTTTCGGTGAAATTACAAAAGCCATTTCGGCGGCGTAATTTGAATTTGCACTATACAACACATGGCTTCATCAAACTTCATTGACTACGTAAAAATAAACGCCCGCTCGGGGAATGGCGGCGCGGGTGCACTTCATTTCAGACGTGAAAAACACGTTGAAAAAGGCGGGCCCGACGGCGGTGACGGTGGCCGCGGTGGCCACGTAATATTAAAAGGCAATGCGCAGCTCTGGACATTGCTCCACCTGAAATATACCAAACACGTAAAAGCTTTTGACGGAAAAGCCGGCGAAGGCGGCAGAAGGTCAGGCCCGATCGGGAAAGATATTATCCTAGAAGTACCGCTCGGCACAATCGCCCGTAATTCAGAAACAGGAGAAGAGCTTTTTGAGATCACCGAAGATGGTCAGGAAGTAATTCTACTGAAAGGCGGCCGCGGCGGAATGGGAAATGACCATTTTAAATCAGCTACAAACCAAACTCCTCAGCATGCGCAGCCAGGTGAGCCCGGTCTGGAAGAATGGGTTATCCTTGAATTGAAAGTACTGGCAGACGTAGGTCTGGTCGGGTTTCCGAATGCAGGAAAATCCACATTGCTTTCGGTAGTATCTGCTGCAAAGCCCGAAATTGCCGATTATCCCTTCACCACATTAGTCCCCAACCTCGGCGTTGTCTCTTACCGTGATTACAAATCCTTTGTAATGGCGGATATTCCGGGGATCATTGAAGGCGCTTCCCAGGGCAAAGGTCTTGGTCTTCGCTTCCTGCGCCACATTGAAAGAAATTCTATTCTCCTGTTCATGGTTCCTGCTGACAGTGAGGATATTAAAGCCGAATATGAAACACTCATTCAGGAACTTAAGATTTATAATCCCTCGCTTCTAGACAAGAATCGAATCCTCGCCGTTTCTAAAACTGATATTCTAACCGATCAGGAAAAAATTAGTTTGCGGGAAAAGCTTCCGGAAAACATCACCACTCTTTTAATTTCTGCAATAACTCAAGAAGGAATTGAACAATTGAAAGACAAGGTATGGGAGCTCATCAATTCACCGTTTCCCGTAAAATAATAATTTCTTGAAACAAGCAACCAAGTGACGCATATTGTGTGTCCGAGGAGTTACGTACAGAATCTTCAGTCAATTATGAAACACTATCTACCGTATTTTTTTTTGGTAGTATTAAGCTTTTTATCATTAAGCAGCTTAGGACAAGTCACCGTTGAATACCCTACCGACCGGTCTGTTTTTCAACGCGATAAAAACAATTCAGCGACCATCTATATTTCAGGAACCTACACCAAAATAGTCGACCGGATCGAGGCAAAGCTTAGCCCGATCAATGGCCAGGGTACTGATAAGGACTGGAAAACAATCGCAACGAATCCAAAAGGTGGTTTTTTCTCAGAAAGACTGGACGATGCAAAAGGAGGCTGGTACACACTGGAAGTGCGTGCGTGGAAAGGCGATCAAATGGTGGGCTCTTATACAGTTCCACACGTAGGTGTCGGCGAAGTCTTCCTCATTGCGGGACAATCCAACTCACAAGGTTACAAAGATATGGGCGCTCGTGGCGCTCAGGATGACAGGGTTAACTGTATCCGCTACAACAATACCGACGCCCCACGACTTTACGAAGACCTTCCTTATCCACATTTCGAGCATCTGGATGCTGATTCTGAAATTGCCCCGCGAGGTTATTCATCCTGGGCGTGGGGAAAACTGGGCGACAATCTTGCTGCCAGACTGAATGTCCCTATTCTGTTTTATAATGTAGGATGGTACGGAACTGCAGTCAGGACCTGGCGTGAAAGTATAAACGGTACCGGTTATTCGGTTTACACGGGAGTACCTATCGAACCAAGCGGAATGCCTTACAAAAATATGCGGGCGGTTATTCAGCGCTATACGCCAATTACAGGGCTGAGAGGGGTTTTGTGGCTGCAAGGCGAGGCGGATAATGATGTAAGTACTTCTACGGACAGCTACGCACAGGATCTTAAAACGGTGATCGAAGCTTCGCGGAATGAATCCGGAAAGAATATATCCTGGGTAGTCTCGCTCACTTCTTATAATAACCGAAAAGGAAGCAATCAGCGGGTAATCGAGGGCCAGAGAAAGGTTATCAATACAGTTAATAATGTCTTTGAAGGACCTTCGACCGATAATATACAAATCCCGAGGATAGACCAAGAGGGTGTCCATTTCAAAGATGATGGCCTTGTACAGCTTGGTGATGCCTGGACGCAGCAATTAAGTGACGATTTCTTTTCAAGATCAGAGCCTTATCAGGGTGTAAGTCCGATGAAGATCAGCGCAACTTGCGCTGGTGATGGTAGTATCAATTTGAATGCAGATACCGGCGGTCTCAACTCTTTCAGCTGGAATAACGGTCAGAATTCGAGTAGTGTCCGGGTTGGTAACGGAAGTTATCGTGCGTTTGCGCGGGACGACAGGGGATTTTATATATTCTCACCTGAAATTAAAGTTTACGAGAGTATCCAGCCTAACCGGCCCACTATTTCACTTGAAGGCAGTAATCCAGTCTGCCTTGGAAATACTGCTACACTAATTTCAAGTACTTCGGAAAATATCAGATGGAGCACCGGCTCAACAAGTGACAGGTTGCCTGTGACTGTTGGCGGCGAGTACTTTGTGACGACTCAAAATGTGTACGGCTGCGAAGCAACTTCTGACAAAATAACAATGAAAGTGGTGACTTCTCCTTTGCCGGACAAGCCAAAGATCACCGCTTCCGGCGTGCTTACATTTTGTGACGGAGGGGAAGTAAAGCTTACTTCCGATTCGAAAGTTAAAAATGTGTGGTCAACCGGGGACGAGAATGCGAGCATAACCGTAAAAAATTCGGGTGACTACACGGTAAGGGCATTGGACAATGCGGGCTGCTATTCACCTGCTTCTGATGTGGTTGCTGTAAAAGTGAACCCGCTTCCTGCCAAACCTGAGATCGCCGTGGGCGGTGCTACTACTTTTTGCGCGGGTGAGAACGTTACCCTGACATCCAATTACGACACCGGGAATATCTGGAGCAATGCAGCTACTACTAAGGCGATCTCTATCACCATATCAGGCAACTTTTCATTAAAGCAGCGCGACGCCAACGGCTGTGAATCGACTTCGGACGTAATAGCCGTAAAAGTAAATCCACTACCAGCTACACCTACTATTACAGCTGTAAGACCGACCACATTCTGCGACAGGGATTTTACAACCTTGCGCAGCAGCGAAGCTTTCTCTTATGTATGGAGCAACGGAAATAATAACCGCGAGATTGAAATACGTGAGTCAGGCGACTTTACAATTGCGGCAAGAGACGAAAATGGGTGTGTATCGCCCGTCTCACCGGTTACCAAAGTCGTAAAGAATCCGTTGCCTGCCACGCCGGTGATCACGGCTGACGGACCGACCACTTTTTGTGCGGATTTGAGTGTGAACCTGCGATCGACCGCAGCAGCAGGATTTTTGTGGAGCAATGGAGCAGCTACTCAAACCCTCAAGGTTACGACTGCCGGAAATTATTCGGTTCAAACGATCAACGAGTTCAAATGCTATTCCGACCCTAGCAACAGGATCGAGACAACGACACTGGCTCTGCCTCCCGCCCCTATTGTTAAAGCACTGAGTGCGACCACATTTTGCGACGGAGACACGATAACACTGCAAGCAACAAACGGTGATCTGTTTTTCTGGAATAATGGGGAAGAGGGCGAAAATATTTCGGTATTCGAGTCAGGAACATTTTCTGCACGTATCAAAGATGGTGCAGGATGCTTCTCACCCTATTCACCTGAAATAGCAATTGACGTAAAGCCGTCGCCGAGCGTTCCGCAGATCAGGCAGATCGGGCCGTTTACTTTGCTGGCTGAAAATAATCTCAGCGAGGGTGACCATGTTTGGAAGTTGAATGAAAATGTGCTTACAGAAAACAGCGGTATTCTGAAAGCGGTACGTTCTGGCAGTTACGTTGTCAATAATACCATTGTTTACAGTCCAACGCTCACTTGTTTTTCGGATTTCTCGGCACCATTTAGTTTTTTCCTTGATACTACTAATCCCGGCTTTGTCGCATTTCCAAATCCAAATTCAACTGGTAAGCTCACTGTCGAAACGCTTACAAATGTGACTAATGCTGAAGTGCAGGTTATCGACAGCCGTGGCGTAATTCACAAAACCTTCAAAGTGGCGAAATTTGATCGCCAGCACTTCTTCAACTTATCCGGCCTTTCAAGCGGCATTTATATTGTCCGCATTCTGTCAACCACTTTCACCGCAAGTCAAAAACTGATTATCGTACAGTAAAGACCGATAACGCATTCCACTGATCAAAAAATTTGAATGGTTATATTTTAGCCAAAATAATCATTTACATTTGTGTCCGTTTTGCTATTGATTACGTTAGAAAAGTCCAAAAACTCTTATCGTTCGGATATAAAAAATTTTACCCGTATCAGAATTCCCAATGCGTTATAGAATTATTCTTCAGGTAGTGGCAAAGGCACTGCTGTTGATTTGTGTTATTACAACGGCAGCATTTTCTCAGATTAAGATTACATCTCCCTCTTTTCAGGCAGTTTACCAGCGAGACGTTACCGGCCAGCGCGAAATCACTGTAACCGGAACTTTCAGCGTTCCGATGGAAAAAGTGGAGGCCCGTGCAGTACCCGTTGTGCAGGGACAAGGAATAGACACCCCATGGAAGGAAATTGATACTGAGCCGGTTGGTGGGGTATTTTCAGGAAAGATTACACTTTTCCAGGGCTGGTATACATTGGAAGTAAGAGGCGTTTCTGACGGTAAAATCGTTGGTCGCGATGTACTATCGCGCTTTGGAGTAGGAGAAGTTTTTATTATCGCCGGACAATCCAATGCACAAGGTCTTAAGGAATACCCGGGACCCGGGGCGAATGATGACCGCGTTATATATGTTTCGAATTACGAAAATGATGAATTAGGTCAATATAAAGATCTGCTCACCGACCCCGTTCCACCTGAATTCTCAAAGATTACTACCGGCCTCAAAACAATGTCTCCAAGGGGACAAACTCCCTGGTGCTGGGGTATTTTGGGCGACTTACTTGTCGAAAAACTTAACATGCCTGTGATGTTTATCAATACAGCCTGGGAAGGAACGGCGGTTGAAAACTGGTCTCGAAGTGCACAGGGACTTCCTACCGAGAGTTACTACGGTTATAAATACGCGCCGCAAATGCCTTATGCCAATCTTCGTATTGCAGCTAAAAATTATGGTAACCAATATGGTGTAAGGGCAATTCTCTGGATGCAGGGTGAGACGGACGGTGCATTTGGAACGACTGCTTCGTTTTATCAGTCGAATATGCAAACGATCATCAACAGGCTGAGCAGCGATACTGATAAACGCATTACCTGGGTAATTGCCAGAACAAGCCGCGCTTCCCTGGACAGACGTATTCCTTCGAAAGTTTATCCGCAGATCATCGCGGCTCAGAACGCTGTTCTTGAAACTCAGTTTAATCCAACTTATCCTGGCCCCGAAACTGACCAGCTTGTTCCAAACCGGCCCGACGGTATTCACTTCGTAGGTACCGAAGCGCTCACAATTCTTGCGAATGCGTGGAATGAAACTTTGGGTCCTGACTTCTTTGCAACCGTTACTCCTGCCGGGCCCGCTGAAATACCCGAAGTAACTGCTTCGTGCGTAACAGAAAACAATGCAGTGCGGATCAGTCTTCCAAGCGGATATTCTTCCTACGAATGGAATAATGGCGAAAAAGGCAGCTCGATTACGGTATCTGCCCCCGGCACTTACCGGGCGACTGTGAGAGACAATTCTGGAAATTCTATCCTTACCTCGGTAGTGGTACTCGACCACGAGGCAAAACCTTCACGGCCGAGTATTTTGCAACAGGGTGATCAACAGGCTTGTGCTGATTCTTCTTTTCAATTTGCAGTGGCCGAGGGTTCAGACACTTACAGCTGGTACAAGCAGGGATCAAATACGCCGCTGGCAGTTGGACCTACCGCCCAAATCGGTGAGAGCGGTCAGTATTATGTAAAAGGCGAGAGCATTTTTGGTTGTGTTTCTGAAAACTCAGCAACTTCTTCGCTAATAGTTCGCACGGAAATTTCCAAGCCGGTTATCGCAGCTTCGGGCCCATTCAGCATTACGGCGAGTATTGCCGAAACCGGCCTTGATGAACAGTTTTTATGGAGAACACCCGATACCGATACAGAAACAGCTGCTGATATTGTTAAAATACTAAAAACAGGGGTTTATTCAACCAGAGCCCGGGTTACTTACACAATCGGAGATAACAACCGGCTTGTTTGCTATTCCGACACTTCTTCTCAGGAATTTAAAACCAATGAAGAGAACGATGTGGTAATTTACCCAAATCCAAGTCAGGGCAACTTCGTTTATATCGAGTCCCGGGACAATATCGCAGATGCGGTCATTACCATATTTGACATTTATGGAAGGGTGGTTAAAACTACAACTCCCCGCCTGCTGGACAGTCGCTTGCAGATTAACCTGGGTTACCTTTCTACCGGCAAATATATTCTGAGGGTAACAGGCCAGGGGCAGAGTCTGACGAAGCAGATCATCATCCGATAATCCTTCCAGTATCAATAATTTTACAAATAAGCCCCGCCATAAACGGGGCTTATTTAGTATGATCCTAATTAGACAAAAGAAAAACTCAGGAATTTGATTGATAAAGTTGCAAAGGCTAATTTTGAGATAATAGAAAGATTGTAATGAATCCATCTATTTGAACTAGGTTTAGCAGAAACAGCATAGCGATATTGTAATGAATAACACTTATCTCCCGTCAGATTACCTCCCCATTTTAGTTCAATTTTTCCTGGCAGCAGCTTTCATCGGCGGAACGATGATAGTAACGCACATGATCGGGCCGAGCCGGAAAAGCAAGCTGAAAGATGATCCGTTTGAATGCGGAATTGAATCCGTCGGAGATGCAAGAACGCCTATATCAGTCAAGTACTTTCTGGTGGCGATCCTTTTTGTTTTGTTCGACGTGGAGGTAATATTTATGTATCCCTGGGCGGTTAATTTCAAAGAACTTGGAATGTTTGGCTTCCTGGAAATGTTACTGTTTATGGCTTTGCTCCTTTCCGGTTTTTACTACGTGATCCGCAAGGGTGTACTCAACTGGGAGGAATAGGCTTCAAACATTTGATCTGAGAAATTATGAAAGAAGTAACGATTGTGGAGGCTCCGAAAGGACATAGCGGTTCTGGATTTTTTGCAACTTCATTTGACGAAGCTATTGGATTGGCCCGCAGCTACTCGCTGTGGCCTTTGCCGTTTGCGACCTCTTGCTGCGGAATCGAATTCATGGCGACGATGGGAGCGCATTATGATATTTCCCGCTTTGGATCTGAGCGCCCTAGTTTTTCTCCCCGCCAGGCCGATTTGTTGATGGTGATGGGAACAATTGCCAAGAAAATGGCGCCGGTAGTAAAGCAGGTGTATTTACAAATGGCTGAACCACGCTGGGTTATGGCGGTAGGTGCCTGCGCTTCAAGCGGTGGTATTTTTGATACTTACAGTGTATTGCAGGGTATTGACCGGATCATACCGGTGGATGTTTACGTGCCGGGCTGCCCGCCAAGACCGGAACAGATTATCGATGGTCTGATGCAAATACAGCATCTTGCCCAGAATGAGAAACTGCGTCGCCGGAATACCGATGAATACCAGGAATTATTAGCTTCTTATAACATTCAGTAACCCTTATGTTAACTAACCAGGAAGTCGCCGAGGCACTTTTGGAAAAATTTGGTGACCAGGTTTTTGATTTTGAAGAACCTTACGGGCTTCTGACACTTTCTACAACCCGGGAAGAAATCCTTTCGATACTTGGCTTTCTTCGGGACCATAAAACATACCAGGTTATTTTCATGACAGACCTGTGTGGAATACACTATCCTGACAATCAAGGCAAAGAATTTCAGGTAGTTTATCATTTACACAGCTTCATTCACAATTTCCGGCTGCGAATTAAAGTTTCTCTTGCTGAGTCGGATCTGCATATTCCTACTGCGACCGGGCTGTTTGCCTGCGCTAACTGGATGGAACGTGAAACATACGATTTCTACGGTATTCTGTTTGACGGACACCCAAACCTGGTCAGGATTTTGAACATCGAAGAAATGGACTATTTCCCGATGCGAAAAGAGTATCCGATGGAAGATGCCACGCGTGAAGACAAAACTGATGCCCTTTTTGGCCGTTGACCTTATATTGAGTAAAATATGGCAGATATTGAATTATTACCTCATAACGTCCCTTCTCAAACCGAGCTGCCTGAACTGGTTGAAGAATTAACAACCCTTAACCTCGGCCCTACTCACCCCGCAACTCACGGTATTTTTCAGAATATCCTTAAAATGGATGGAGAAAAGATCGTGTCAGGGGAGCAGACGATTGGATATATACACCGTGCTTTTGAGAAAATTGCTGAAAGAAGGCCATTTTACCAGATTACGACGCTTACTGACCGCATGAACTATTGTTCCTCCCCGATTAATAACCTGGGGTGGCACATGACGGTTGAAAAGTTGCTGGGTGTGGAAGTTCCTAAAAGAGCGCAATACATTCGGGTAATCATGATGGAGCTGGCCCGGATCACGGACCACATTATTTGTAACAGTATCCTTGGCGTAGATACCGGTGCATTTACCGGTTTCTTGTATGTAATGCAGAAGCGCGAGGAAGTTTACGAGATTTATGAAGAAGTGTGCGGTGCACGACTCACTACTAATATGGGCCGCCTGGGTGGTATGGAAAGAGACCTTTCCAATACTGCGATCCGGAAAATCCACGAATTTATTAAATCATTCCCTGCGGTATTACGCGAGCTGGAAAAGCTGCTGAACCGCAATCGGATATTCATGGACCGGACCATTAACGTCGGTCCTATTTCAGCAGAAAGGGCATTATCATACGGTTTCACGGGGCCTAACCTGCGTGCTGCCGGTATAGACTATGATGTGCGTGTAATGAACCCTTACTCTTCTTACCAGGATTTTGAGTTTGATGTACCTATCGGCCAGTCCGGAGATACTTTTGACCGTTATATGGTTCGTAATGAGGAAATGTGGCAAAGCCTGAAGATAGTAGAGCAGGCGATCAATAACTTACCGGAAGGCCCGTATTACGCGGATGCACCGGAATATTACCTTCCTCCGAAAGACGAAGTATACAGGAATATGGAGGCATTGATCTATCACTTCAAAATTGTGATGGGAGAGATTGATGCACCGGCTGGCGAAGTTTATCACGCGGTGGAAGGCGGAAACGGAGAGTTAGGATTTTACCTGATCAGCGACGGCGGAAGAGCACCTTACCGTTTGCATTTCCGTAGGCCAAGCTTCATCTATTACCAGGCTTATCCCGAAATGTGCAAAGGAAGTACACTTTCCGATGCGATTTTGACAATGAGTAGCCTCAATGTGATAGCCGGAGAACTGGACGCCTGAGTTTTTCTAAAACAGATTACATTTAAGAAATGACCGAAACACCCAATCTCGTAGCCTTTACACCCGAGCGGCTTGAGAAAGTAAAAGAAATCATTGCACGTTATCCGGAAGGCCGCCAAAAATCGGCCCTTTTACCTGTTTTGCACGTAGCACAGGAACAATGGGGCTGGCTGAGCAGTGAGGTTATGGATTATGTCGCCGGCATTTTGAGCATTCAACCTGTTGAAGTATACGAGGTCGCTTCATTTTACACCATGTACCACCTCGACCCGGTTGGAAAGCATGTGATCGAATATTGCAGGACAGGTCCTTGCTGCTTAATGGGCGGGGAAAATGTATACGGACATTTGAAACAAAAACTGGGCGTGGAAGCGGGACAAACTACTGCCGACGGACTTTTTACATTAAAAGAAGTGGAATGTCTGGCAGCTTGTGGCTGGGGACCCGTTTTTCAGATCCGCGAGCAGTTTTATATGAACCTTACCAATGATAAGGTTGACCAAATAATTGAAGATCTAAGCAAATAGGCTTTCGGCTTAAAATAGTATCCTGAAAATGGCTAAGAAAATATTAACGGAGCACATCAATGTACCTGGTATAGAAACCTTCGATGTATATCGGAAGCAAGGTGGCTATA
This sequence comes from Dyadobacter sp. CY343, assembly GCF_021390335.1. Taxonomy (GTDB): domain Bacteria; phylum Bacteroidota; class Bacteroidia; order Cytophagales; family Spirosomataceae; genus Dyadobacter. The sequence continues at coordinate 163,041 of NZ_JAJUXK010000006.1, forward strand.
CCGCCGTTGAAAAGGCTATTAAAACCATGACGCCCGAAGAGGTGGTGGAAGAGGCGAAGAAATCCGGTGTGAGAGGAAGAGGCGGCGCGGGTTTTCCGATGGGTATGAAATGGGGGTTTCTGGCCAAACCGGAAGGTGTTCCCCGCTATCTGGTTTGCAACGCGGATGAATCGGAGCCGGGTACATTCAAAGATCACCATTTAATGAAATCGATCCCTCATTTGCTGATCGAGGGAATGATCATATCAAGTTATGCCCTGGGCGCGAACAAATCGTTTATCTACGTACGTGGTGAACTGATGTACGTGATCCGCATTCTTGAAAAAGCAATTGAAGAAGCAAAAGCACAGGGTTTTCTTGGCAAAAACATTCTTGGTTCCGGTTATGATCTGGAACTGATTGTGCAACCAGGCGGCGGTGCATATATATGCGGTGAAGAAACGGCATTGCTGGAATCGCTGGAAGGAAAACGTGGTAACCCGCGTAATAAGCCACCATTTCCAGCAGTGAAGGGCTTGTACCAAAGCCCAACTGTTGTGAATAACGTGGAGTCCATCGCCAATATGTCGTGGATTATCAATAATGGTGGAGATGCTTATGCGGCAATCGGTATTGGTCGCAGCACGGGCACGAAGCTGATTTCTGCCTCGGGACATATTGAGAAGCCCGGTGTATATGAAATTGAGTTGGGTGTAAGTGTGGAAGAATTTTTGAATTCAGATGAATACTGCGGCGGGATCAGAAAAGGACACCATTTGAAAGCATTGGTGGCCGGCGGATCTTCCGTACCCATTTTGCCAGCCCACCTGATCATGAAAACCGCGAATGGTGAAGACAGGCTCATGAGCTACGAGTCACTTTCCGACGGCGGATTTGCGACGGGTACCATGCTGGGTTCAGGCGGTTTTATTGTTTTTGATGAAACAGCCTGTATCGTCAGAAATACCTGGAATTTCTCCCGCTTTTATCACCACGAATCGTGTGGCCAATGTAGCCCCTGCCGTGAAGGTACCGGCTGGATGGAAAAGGTACTGCACCGCATTGAACATGGTCACGGCAGTATGCACGACGTGGATTTGCTGGTAGATATTTCAAAGAAGATTGAAGGAAATACAATTTGTCCGCTTGGAGATGCTGCTGCCTGGCCTGTTGCCAGCGCGATACGTCACTTCCGCGACGAATTTGTTTGGCATATAACAAACCCTCACGAAGCTACGCAACCAGGGGCCGTTTACCGAGGTGAAATGGAGCTGGCGTAACAGCTTTGACCGAGACTTTTGAACATTGTTTGGAATGGAAGATATAAAACCCCAATTAGTAAAAATTACCTTCGACGGCATTGAAGTTGAGGTGGAACCTGGTACTACGATCATGCAGGCTGCGCGGAAAATTGCGGAAGCCGATGAAAGTCAGGCTGCGCTTGTTCCGCCGGCAATGTGCTATTATAAGCCGCTTAATGCCTCGGGAGGAAAATGCCGGGCTTGTCTGGTAAAGGTGGCGCAGGGATCGGCCAAAGACCCACGGCCAATGCCAAAACTGGTTCCTTCGTGCATTACGCAGGTTCAGGAAGGAATGGTAGTAGAAAATACCACCAATCAGGGTGTATTGGATACGCGCAAAAGCATTGTTGAATTTTTGCTGATTAACCACCCGCTGGACTGTCCGATATGCGATCAGGCGGGAGAATGCCATTTGCAGGATTTTGCATTTGAGCACGGTTCCGCTAAAACCAGGTACGAGGAAGAAAGGAGAACTTTTGATAAAATTGATATCGGCCCGCACGTGCAGCTGCACATGACACGGTGCATTCTTTGCTACCGCTGCGTTTACACGGCCGATCAAATTACTGACAAGCGTGTGCACGGTGTAATGAACCGCGGAGATGCTTCCGAGATCAGTACCTACATTGAAAAAGCGATTGATAATGACTTTTCAGGTAACGTGATCGACGTTTGCCCGGTAGGTGCATTGACCGATAAAACTTTCCGTTTCAAGCAAAGGGTGTGGTTTACCAAACCGGAAGACGCACATCGGGATTGTGATAAATGTTGTGGAAAAGTGACTTTGTGGTATCGTGGAGATGAAGTGCTACGCGTAACTGCCCGCAAAAACACTTGGGGTGAAGTCAATGATTTCATTTGCAACACCTGCCGTTTTGATAAGAAAAAAACGAGCGACTGGGTACTGGAAGGTCCGACTAAGGTGAAACGCAGCTCAGTGATCTCTGCCAACAAATACCGCGCAGATCTTGTTAAAAAACCTGATTTTGCATTGAAACTGGCAGCTTCACAATACAAACCTGTGGACGATGACCGCGCTTATGTGACTGACGAAGATACGATCCGTCAACAAAGCATTGAAAATAATGACAAAGCGAACCACCGTTCGTTACTGGCGAAAAACAACTGATAAGCTGATTAATTGTTTATAAATGGATTTAACCGAATTTCTAGTTAAGACCGCAACGATATTCGTTGTTTTCGTGCTCACCCTGGTTATTGCAATGTATTCAACCTGGGCAGAACGTAAGGTTGCAGGCTTTATCCAGGACAGGATGGGCCCTAACCGCGCTGGCTGGGGAGGCTTATTGCAGCCGCTCGCTGATGCCGGTAAGATGTTTTTCAAGGAAGATTTTATCCCTGCTTTGGCAAATAAGTGGCTTTTTATCGCTGGGCCAAGCTTGGCAATGCTCACTGCTTTGCTGGCAAGTGCAGTAATTCCTTTTGGGAGTACTTTCCGGATAAATGGGCACGAAATTGTCCTCCAAGGCGTGGAATCGAATATTGGGATTCTTTACGTTTTCGGTGTGGTAGCACTGGGAGTTTATGGAATAATGGTTGGGGGCTGGGCTTCTAATAACAAATTCTCCCTGCTTGGTGCGATCCGCGCGGCTTCTCAGAATATCAGTTATGAAGTAGCAATGGGGCTTTCTCTGATCGCCATATTAATGATGAGCAGTTCCCTTTCATTGGGAGAGATCGTGGCTCAGCAGCACGGGATGAACTGGAATATCTTCTACCAGCCGCTCGGATTTTTGATCTTCATTACCTGCTCATTCGCAGAATGTAACCGTGTTCCTTTTGACTTACCTGAATGCGAAACTGAGCTCGTAGGCGGATATCACACAGAATATGGAAGTATGAAGCTGGGTTTCTATCTGTTTGCTGAATACATCAACATGTTCATTTCGTCGGCAATTATCTCAGTGCTGTACTTCGGCGGTTATAACTATCCCGGAATGGATTGGGTTTACAGCCAGCTGACGGGCGCATTAGGTTCGGAAACCGGTCATAATATTGCTACATTGATCGGAACTGCTGTATTCTTTGGAAAAGCGTTGTTCTTCATATTCTTCTATATGTGGGTACGCTGGACAATCCCGCGTTTCCGTTATGACCAATTGATGAACCTGGGCTGGAAAAAATTGATACCTCTGGCCATTTTCAACATTATCATCACAGGTGCTGCTGTGCTTTTTCTTAAGCCGGTGATTACAGCCTGGTTGAACTAATATAAAAATACATTGCTATGCAATTGACAAATCGCTCCAAACAGGTTAGCAATAAAGAAATGACGCTGATGGAACGCGCCTATATCCCGGCAATTGCGACGGGTTTGGCAATTACCATTAAGCACTTTTTCGCTAAAAAAGTAACTATCGAATACCCAGAAGTAAAGAGATACCTGGGGCCGGTATTCAGGGGCAGACATATTCTGAAAAGAGATGAAGATGGTCGCGAGCGCTGTACGGCGTGCGGGCTTTGTGCTGTGGCTTGTCCTGCGGAAGCTATTCAAATGGTGGCTGCCGAGAGAGAAAAAGGAGAGGAAAACTTATACCGGGAAGAAAAATATGCAGCGGTTTACGAAGTGAATATGCTTCGGTGCATTTTCTGCGGACTTTGTGAAGAAGCTTGCCCGAAACAGGCAGTATACCTTCGTCACGACGAATTTGTTCCTGTTTTTACGGAACGTGACCAGGTGATCTGGGGTAAAGATCTGCTTGTTGAAGATATGACAAACCGTTATACACGCGAAGCCTGGACGAAGGAAGAGGCACGTGCGCTGGACGCTAAAAGAGCGAGCGGCGAATCTACTAATGTTGTCCCAAGAGCTATCCCCTGAAAAGAAACCAGGCTGTCCGGCAGCACTACTACTATGAATTCAACTGTATCGTTTTTCTATTTCTTGTCCTTTCTCACCATCCTCAGCGCAGTGATGGTGGTAGTATCGCGTAACCCTATTCACAGTGTTCTTTATCTGATTCTGGCCTTTTTTACATTATCCGGCCACTATATCTTATTGAATGCGCAGTTTTTGGCAGCCGTAAATATTATCGTCTATGCGGGGGCAATCATGGTACTCTTTCTATTTGTGATCATGTTTTTGAATATGAAGCAGGATAATGAAGAAGCCAAGACCAACATTGCTAAAATTGCAGCGACGATTGTCGGCGGGACTGTATTTGTGATTCTTTTTGGAGCCTACCGCAAAAGCGCAATTCCTGCTTTCAATCCAGAAAATTTTGATTCTCAGGTTGGTATGATAGAAAATCTTGGACATATACTTTTCCGGGAATATCTGCTTCCGTTCGAGCTGGCTTCGATTTTGCTACTTGTGGCGATGGTAGGAGCTGTGATGCTTGGTAAACGAGAAATCGGAGAAAGACACTTTTAGTATTTTAATTGAGACATTAAAAAACGGGCGGCGCTGAACTTCAGCGCCGCCCGTTTTCATTATAAGAGCTATCAATTTACTCAACCTCGGAGTAAGCTTCAACAGGAATGCAAGAGCAGATCAGGTTACGGTCACCGTATGCACTATCGACGCGGCTCACACTTGGCCAGAACTTGTTGAAACGTAGATAAGGAAGCGGGAATGCAGCTTTTTCACGGCTGTAAGATCTCGCCCAATCTTCGCTTAACAATACGCGGGAAGTGTGCGGCGCATTTTTAAGCACGTTATCTGAACGATCCACGGTACCATCTTCGATCTCCTGGATTTCTTTTCTGATCGAGATCATCGCGTCACAAAAGCGGTCCAGCTCAGCCTTCGATTCAGATTCGGTAGGCTCGATCATCAAAGTACCAGCCACCGGGAAAGATAATGTGGGTGAATGGAAACCGTAGTCCATCAGACGTTTTGCAAGATCCTCTGCTTCTACACCAGCCGCTTTAAACGACCGGCAATCGAGGATCATCTCATGGGCGCAGCGCCCGTTTGTACCTGTATAAAGAACATCGAAATACCCGCTCAAACGCTCCTTGATATAATTTGCATTCAGGATTGCATATTTGGTAGCATTGGTCAAACCTTCTCCGCCCATCATCGCAATATATGCATAAGAAATAGTCAGGATGCTCGCGCTGCCGTAAGGCGCAGCGGAAACTGCTCCTGCTTCTCCGTTAGGAAGATGTTCTCCCTGGATATTGAAATTGACGTGTCCTGGCAAGAAAGGCATCAAGTGCTCGGCAACTCCGATCGGGCCAACACCAGGTCCGCCGCCACCGTGAGGAATACAGAACGTTTTGTGCAGATTCAGGTGACAAACGTCCGCACCAATCGTAGCAGGACTAGTTAATCCAACCTGTGCATTCATATTAGCGCCGTCCATGTAAACCTGGCCACCGTGCGAATGGATCATTTCACAGATCTCAATGATACTTTCTTCGTACACACCGTGCGTGGAAGGATAAGTTACCATTAAGCAGGAAAGATCATTGCTATATTGTTCGGCTTTCGCTCTCAGGTCGGCCACATCAATATTTCCACGCTCATCGCATTTTGTTACCACCACCTTCATTCCTGCCATTACCGCAGATGCTGGGTTGGTTCCGTGAGCAGATGAAGGGATCAACGCCACATTTCTGTGCTCTTCTCCCCTGCTCGCGTGATAAGCGCGAATTGCCATCAAACCAGCATATTCACCTTGTGCGCCTGAATTAGGCTGAAACGACATCGCCGCAAAACCTGTGATCTCGCAAAGCCAGATATTCAATTCACTTACAAGCTGCGCATATCCTCCTACCTGATTAGTCGGTGCAAAAGGGTGAATTTCACCAAACTCCGGCCAGGTAAGCGGGATCATTTCCGCAGTCGCATTCAGTTTCATCGTGCAGCTACCAAGCGAAATCATGGAATGAACCAGAGACAAATCTTTGTTTTCCAGTGATTTCAGGTAACGCAGCATTTCGTGCTCCGTGTGGTGGGTATTAAATATCGGGTGTGTCAGGTATTCAGATGTACGGGTAAGATTTTCCGGAAACGAAAACTCCAACTCTTCATCAATTACCATTTCACCCTGAAAACCAGACACTTCTGCAAATACATTCAAAAGCGAAATTACATCGTCGAAACTCTTTGCTTCGTCGAATGCGACTGTCACACTTTCATCTTTATTATAACGCAAATTGATACCATACTTCAATGCCTGCTCACGCACTTTTCTGGTCAGCGGCGTTTTGATCGTTACTGTATCGAAAAACTCAGTTGTAACAACTTCGTAATGGAATTTCTTGATCGTATCTACAAACAAAGTAGCAAGACCGTGCACGCGTGAAGCGATCGTCCTGATACCTTCTGGTCCGTGGTAAACCGCATAAGCGCCCGCAATTACAGCCAGCAATACCTGTGCGGTACATATATTGGAAGTCGCTTTCTCTCGGCGAATATGTTGCTCACGCGTTTGCAGCGCCATTCTCAACGCACGATTTCCTTCTCCATCAACCGATACCCCAATAATACGACCGGGAATATTTCTTTTAAAAGCTTCTTTGGTTGCGAAATATGCAGCGTGCGGCCCGCCATAACCCATCGGAACACCAAAACGTTGGGAAGAACCTACCACTACATCAGCTCCCATTTCTCCAGGGGATTTCAAAAGTGCAAGTGCCAACAGATCGGCAGCGACGGCAACAGAGATATTTAGCTCGTGAGCCGCACTGATAAAGTCGGTGTAATCGATTACATCGCCATTTGTAGCAGGATATTGAATCAAAACACCATAAATATTTTCGTCTGTCAGGTCAACAGTTGCATGATCGCCCACTACTACCTCAATGCCGATCGGCCTTGCGCGCGTGTAGATCAGGTCGATCGTTTGCGGGTGACAAAGCTCGGAGACAAAAAACGTGTTGGCTTTCTTTCTGCCGCCCGCACGCAGGCTGTGCAGCATTGTCATCGCCTCAGCTGCCGCAGTAGCTTCGTCCAGGAGCGACGCGTTTGCAATCTCCATCCCGGTCAAATCTGTCACAACAGTTTGAAAATTGAGCAGCATTTCAAGTCTGCCTTGCGCAATTTCAGCCTGGTAAGGCGTATAAGCAGTATACCAAGCGGGATTTTCGAGGATATTGCGGAGAATTACATTTGGCGTAATAGTATCATAGTAGCCTGTGCCGATATACGATTTCAAAACCGCATTCTTGCTGGCTATCCTTTTAATCCCTTCCAAAAACTCCCGTTCCGATTTTGGGTTGGGAAGATTAAGCGGCTTTTGCAGGCGTATTGCCGAAGGAAGCGTCTGGTCTATCAGTTCGTCCAGCGATGCAGCTCCTATCTTGTTCAACATTTCCTGTAATTCCTGCGCATCCTTACCGTGGTGACGGTTTTCAAATTTATCCTGGTTTCGAAGGTTAATTTTCATTCGAGTGAGACCGAAAACGTTCGTGTTGATTAGTTTTAAAATACAAAAGTAAGCAAATCCGACCGAATCTTTTTGCGATTGGTCTCAATGCTTACTCTTGAATATGTACAAATTTTGATAGTCTGAAAGAATCAATGATTAGGGCAGCCGCAGTCGCTTTTCCGCTTGAATATGCCCAGTATCTTTTTTGACTTGGGCTTTTTGTAGCCCTTGAATTTTTTCTTTTTCCCCATCAGCTCCATCTTGGAATTAACGGGCTTTGCATGGAGTTGCTCAATGCCGGAGAAGCCAAATGTCAGGCCGAGTATCAGAAGCCAGGGAGTGATTTTCTTCATCATTTTTATATTAGTCAACACAATGTCACTTATTCAACGTAGCGAATACAAAATACCGTATAGCATCCGACTGCATTCGCAAATATTATGCTTTTACTAACTCCAAGATAGTGATTTCAGGCAAAATACCCACTCTTCCAGGGTAGCCTAGGTAGCCAAAACCGCGGTTTACATACAAAAACTGCTCATTTTGTTCATATAAACCAGCCCAGCGTTTGTACCTGTATTGTACCGGGCTCCATTTCAATTTCCCGATCTCGACACCAAACTGCATTCCGTGTGTATGGCCGGCCAGGGCAAGGTCGATGTCTTTGTATTGTGGCAAAACCTGCTGGTCCCAGTGGCTGGGATCGTGTGAAAGCAATATTTTCACCGGATAGTCGGCTGTATTCTGGTATGCTTTAGCAAGATTTCCGTATTTGGCAAAATTCCCCGCGCCCCAGTTCTGAATGCCGATCAACCCGATTTCCTCTCCGTCGACGCGGATCGCGCGATTTTCATCCAGCATCAGATTCCAGCCTAAAAGCTTGTGCGCCCTTTGCAAGTCGGCCAGGTTATTGTTTTTTGCATTAATGTCAGGCCATTGAAAATAGTCACCGTAATCGTGGTTTCCAAGAATGGAATGTACGCCCAGCGGCGCCTTCACTTTATCGAATATGGAAATATAATCCTGTACTTCTTTTGCCCGGTCGTTAACGAGGTCGCCTGTAAAGAAAGCGATATCCGGTTTTTCCTTCATCAACATTTCCACGCCACCTTTCACCGCAGTTTTATTGAAAAAACTTCCCGAGTGAATATCTGACAATTGTGCAATTTTGATTCCATGAAAAGCGCGCGGCAAATTCTTCAAAGGCACCTTTACCCGCCGAATGCGGTAATCGTGGGCGCCCGACAAAATCCCGAATGCAAACGTGCCCATTAATCCAGTCCCCGCCACTACTGCGGTGGTTGCCAAAAATTGTGAACGTGGAATGGTCGGCTCGCCGGTTTCGGGTGAAATGGTGGCTGCGGAGGGAAAGAAATAGCTCACTATCCACTGCAAAAAGCGGCGAACATCATCCACCAGCAATATCAATACTGCCAGTAGTTTCGACAGATAAGGTATCGCAATGAATGCGACCACGAAAGTCCGGGTAGAACTTTTGAAATAATCGGCCGGCAGCAGCTGCATTCCCACATAAGCCAAAAGTGTAAGCAGCGTAAAAGCCCAGTAGGCACCTCCGATCCAGCGTTGCGTGACGGGAGAAAGATTGCGGATCGCGAATCTCAAACCTTGCAAAACATAAAAATCTATTGCAAGAAGGATGAAAGTCAGTAATAAAAAAAAGACGGATCTTGGCATTTTAAATATTCGTTTTCATATTGATCGTAAACGTTTGTCCGGATTTTCTCGTTCGGTAAGTTTATGCGATAATTTCAAGATCCTGTTTTATGCCCAATTACGATTTCAAGAGATTCCATATCCGTTCGATGAATGCAGCCTCGGCAGAAGAAAGGGCCAGCATTAATCAGGAGCTGAAAGAATTATACGATTCTCTTTCGGAGAGTGACAAAAAAGTATTTAATGAAGAGCTGCAATACTTTCTGACAAAGGAAGTAAGCAGAATTAAGTCGGATTACGAATCTGTAACAGGAATGGATCAGCCCAATTAATGAGCTTTTAGTTCAACCGCGGGTCTATCGGGTAATGCGCGATTGACTTGTATTCGCCTCCCATATTGCGCAATACTTCGCGCCAGAAGTTCCCCGGTGGCGTAGAAAACAGAAAATCGGAGGTCGTATTGGTGATAATCCATGAATCTTGTTCGAGCTCATCGTCCAGCTGCCCGCCGCCCCAACCTGAATAGCCGATAAAAAACCGGATATCTTCCTGACCCAAGGTATTGATATTCAACAGGGTTTTCACACTCGTAAAATCTCCGCCCCAATATACACCCTGCATAATTTCCGCCCCGCCGTGAATCAGATCGGGCCGGCGATGAATAAAATGCAGTGTGTTTTTCTCGACCGGTCCGCCCAGGTGAAGCGTGATATCCTGGTAAATGGTTTCTTCGAGTACGTCGCCTAGATATAGTTCGGTAGTCTGGTTCAGCACAAATCCAAAACTTCCTTGCTCATTGTGCTCGCACATCAGAATAACCCCCCTTTCGAAATTGGGGTCCCCCAAAAAAGGTTTTGCAATCAACAGGCTACCTTTTGCGACATTCATACTTGCAGACATACTCCCGGCTGAAATTTTAATACAAAACGAATATATTTATTTTTTGGTGACAATTTTGAGCGAAATCAGAAATTAATGGCTGAAAAAGTTACCGGTTCTTCAACTAAAAAACCGCCTTATTCATTACGCAATTCTTAAAATAAATATGGCACTTATAAAATCGGTCCGTGGATTTCAGCCTGCTTATGACGATAGTTGCTGGTTTGCAGAGAATGCAACAATCGTCGGTGATGTGGTTTTGGGAGAAAATTGTACAGTTTGGTTCAATGCAGTGATACGCGGCGATGTGAACAGTATTCGTATCGGCCACCATTCCAATGTGCAGGACGGGGCAGTTATACACTGTACTTACCAGCGATTCGCGACCACGATCGGTAATTACGTGTCCATCGCTCACAATGCGATCGTTCATGGTTGCACGATCGAAGATCACGTGCTGATCGGGATGGGCGCGATCGTGATGGATGGGGCTGTAATTGGTGAAGGTTCTATTGTAGCCGCCGGGGCGATCGTGACGCAGGGTACCAAAGTACCGCCGGGGACGATTTATGCAGGAAATCCGGCGAAATATCTGAAAGACGTTTCCCCAGAATTGAATGCAGCTATCGACAGAACTGCCAATAACTACATTATATATTCAGGCTGGTTTAGAGAAGAAGAATAGGGTTGAATCTAAGACTCACCCCATTTCTTTTCTTGCATTCAAATATCCCTTGATCACTGTAAATGTGGTGATTGCAAGGAAGAAGAGAATGATATATTGCACATAGTCAACAATCCACGGAAACCTTTCGCCGAACAAAAACCCGCCGCCAGTGAGCGTACCGATCCAGATTACTCCTCCTGCTACATTATTTAACAGAAAAGAAGGAAAGGACATTTTCACGAGCCCGGCCAGGATAGGAGCAAAAGTCCTGACCACCGGCAAAAATCTGCTGATGATGAGGGTGCGGCTTCCGTACTTTTCGAAGTACTTCCGCGTAGTATCAATATGTTTCTTTTTAAAGAAGAATGAATCCGGCCTGTTTTCAAAGATATCCCCAAAATATTTACCAAAAATATAACCTACCAGAGAGCCCAATACCGCGGCAGTGAACATACACAACAGTAAAATGCCGATCGGCACATCCAGAATCCCGGTTCCGCAGAATACACCGGCCAGAAAAACCAGGTAATCGCCCGGGAGAAAAAAGGCGAAAAACAGCCCATTCTCGGCAAAGACGATAAATGTGATTACCAGCAGTCCGCCGGTACGGATGATTTCTTCTGAATTAAGTATATACTGGAAAAACTCGGTGATTGAAGTCATAGTTCAGATATTAAACGATTGAGGGGTAGCTGGCAAAGAACATTACCGGCCAAATCTAAGCATTTTCCGATAGCTCAAGCCAGCGCATTTCCTTCTCCGCCTGGCCATCTGTAAGCTGCTCAATTTCCTTTGACCAACTTGCCAGCTCGTCGTGCGTTCCGCCGCTATTCAATTTTTTTACCAAAACCGCCTTCCTTTCTTCCATTTTTGCGATATCAGCTTCCAGCTGCTCCATTTCTTTCTGCTCCTTATAGCTCAGCTTTTTCTTTGCCGGCGCATTTGCGGTTTGAACAACAGGTGCAGCTACTTTTTCAGCCACCGGAGCCGGGGCAGTATTTACAGGTAATTTATTAGCCACTGATGAACTGGTTTTCTTATCAGATTCCTGTTCATCCTGGTAATCGCGCAGCTCTGTATAGTTTCCTGGGAAATCGCTGATCTTACCTTCACCTTCAAAAACAAAAATGTGCTCTACCAGCCTGTCGAGGAAGTACCTGTCGTGGGAAACGATGATCAGACAGCCTGGAAAATTCATCAGGAAATCTTCCAATACATTCAAGCTCGCAATATCAAGATCGTTGGTCGGTTCATCGAGGATCAGGAAGTTGGGTTGTTTGATGAGGATCAGAAGCAATTGCAACCGCCGTTTCTCCCCACCGCTCAGCTTGGAAATGAAATCATATTGTTTGGAAGGCGAGAACAGAAATGCTTCGAGCAATTTGCCTACCGTCACTGTTTCGCCGGTTCCAAGCTGCACGACTTCGGCCACATCTTTTACAATATCTATAACCCGCTGGTTCTCATTAAATGCGAGGTCAGTCTGCTTGTAGTAACCAAACTGCACGGTTTCACCTTTTACGATCTGGCCTTTATCAGGAGGTAATTCGCCGGTAATCATATTCAGCAGCGTGGATTTGCCCATTCCATTCTTACCCACGATCCCGATCCGGTCACCTTTTCTGAATGTATATTCAAAATCGTCGATCAGCTGGCGCTCGCCAAAACCTTTGCTCACGTGTTCCAGCTCAATAATTTTACTGCCTAATCTGGACGTACGAACATTCAGTTCCAATTTGGTATCAAACTTCTTCTGGCTTGCTTTCTCTTTCAGTTCTTCAAAAGCATCGACGCGGTATTTCGCCTTCGTTCCCCTTGCTTTGGGCTGTCTTCTGATCCAGTCCAGTTCCTTTCGCATTAAATTTCTGGCTTTGTCAATGCCGGCCGCTTCCAGTTCTTCCCGCTCTGCCTTTTTTTCCAGAAAATACGAATAGTTACCCTTATAAGAATAGGCAGAACCGTGATCGAGTTCGAGTACCTGGTTACAGACCGTATCTAGAAAGTACCTGTCGTGCGTCACTACCAGTAATGTGGTATTGGAGGTATTCAGATAATTTTCCAGCCACTCCACCGTATCGAGGTCCAAATGGTTGGTCGGCTCATCGAGGATCAGCAGGTCGGGATCTTCCAGAAGTACCTTCGCCATCGCGACCCGTTTTTTCTGTCCACCAGAAAGTGTCCCAAACGCGTTATCCGTATGGTGAATACCTAATCTGCCCAAAACCTCTTTCGTCCGGTATTCAAAATCCCAAGCATTGTACTTGTCCATATCTTCCATTACCTCGGCAAGCTCGTCGTGGTTATCCGTTTCGATCGCGTGTTCGTAACGTTTCACAACCTGGGCTACGGGGTTATTAGAAGAAAAAATGACTTCCAGCACCGGCAGACTTTCGTCAAATGCAGGGCTCTGGTCCAGATAACCAATGCGGATATCTTTCCTGAAACCAACTTCGCCTTCGTCAGGCGGCATTTTTCCTGTAAGTATGTTCAGGAATGTAGTTTTCCCGGTTCCGTTCGTTCCGATCAGAGCCACTTTGTCTCCCCTGCTAATACCAAAACTGATGTTCCTGAATAACCATTTGTCACCAAATGATTTTGCTATGTTTTCTGCTGAAAGGTAATTCATAATGAATGCTAAAATTCGAAGTCTGCAAAGTTAGGACAGATATCAAACAACTTAGAAAAAATTCGTTTTCATTGGGTAAATAGGCTAATATTGCCACTTATATTCAGTTAGATGGTACCAACCGACCCGTTTTATTATTATGTCTAAACAATCTCTTTTCTTACTCTCAACGCTTCTTTTTTGTTTTAATGCGCTTGCCCAGGATGCAAACTTCAAAAATTACACACAAAAAATTGGTGGCAGTCCCCAAATCTATGAAATGGTCGCTATTCCGGGCGGCGAATTTATGATGGGCAGCCCCGCCGCAGAAAAAGGCCGCAGGGCCGATGAAGGTCCACAGCACAAAGTAAAAATCGAACCATTCTGGATGGGGAAAACCGAAGTGATCTGGGACATTTACGATCTGTATTCTTTTAAAAATATGGAAAAGGAAATGGCAGCCCGCCACCCTGATCCTGACAAATCAGTTCAAAAAACGGATGCGAGCACGCGCCCAAGCCCGCCTTACGTAGATATGTCCTTCGGAATGGGAAGAGCCGGCTATCCTGCGATCAATATGACGCAATATGCTGCTATCCATTTTTGTAAATGGCTTTATGAAAAAACCGGGATCTTCTATCGTTTGCCGACAGAAGCAGAATGGGAATATGCGGCCCGGGCCGGTTCTAAAACAGCCTATTCTTTTGGAGACGACGCTTCTAAACTGGGTGAATATGCCTGGTTCCGTGGCAATAGTGACGCTGCTTACAAAAAGATCGGACAGAAAAAACCAAACGCATTTGGACTTCACGATATGCATGGAAATGTAATGGAGTGGACCCTAGACCAATATATTCCTGACTATTATGCTAAAAAGCCTGCTGGTGAAAAATTTGCGCCCGTAACCGAGCTTTACCCGAATTCAGTTAGAGGCGGATCCTGGGATGACGAGCCGACTGATTTGAGAAGTGCTGCGCGAATCCCTTCAAAAGCAGACTGGAAAATACTTGATCCGCAATTGCCGAAAAGCGAATGGTGGCTCACAAGTGCGTCTTTCGTTGGATTCAGGGTTGTAAGACCTTTGAAAACACCTTCACCGGAAGAAATCAAGGCTTATTACAGCCCTGCACTGATTGAAGACTATTGATCAACTTAAAACTCTTAATCTCTTAAAGAATGGAACAAAACCGACGTAATTTCTTGAAAGCATCTGGCCTCTTCGCGGGCGGTGCGCTATTGAATCCCCTCACAGGATATGGTTTCAATAGTTCTGTAAACGAAACAATCAAAGTCGCGCTGATAGGTTGCGGAGGAAGAGGTTCCGGTGCTGCTGCGCAGGCATTGAGTACTTCTCAAAATGTACAGATTGTAGCAATGGCGGACGCATTCAAAGATCGCCTGGATGATGCTTACAAGAATTTGACTTCAAAAAAATACAAGGACGCAACTGGAAAGATCGTTGACACGAAATTGAAGATCGATGTTCCTGAGGATCGCAAATTTGTCGGTTTTGATGCATTCAAAAAAGCAATTGCGCTGAAAGACGTTGACGTAGTTATACTTGCTACTCCTCCGGGTTTCAGACCTTTACACTTTGAGGAGGCTGTGAAAAACGATAAGCATATTTTTATGGAAAAACCGGTAGCAACTGACGCTCCCGGAATTCGTAAAGTGCTTGAAATAGCGGAAGAAGCGAAAAAGAAGAAATTGAACGTGGTAGTCGGTCTGCAAAGACACTACCAGGCGAATTATATCGAGGCGATCAAAAGGATCCACGACGGCGCGATTGGCGATGTAGTAGGCGGCCAGGTATATTGGGTAGGAAGCAGCCCCTGGATGAAGGAGCGCAAGCCTAACCAAACGGAAATGGAATACCAAATGAGAAACTGGTATTACTTCAACTGGTTGTGCGGAGATCACATTTCTGAGCAGCACGTACACAATATCGACGTTGCAAACTGGGTTAAAAGAGCTTATCCGGTAGAAATTCAAGGAACAGGCGGTCGCCAGGTGCGTACTGGTAAAGCTTATGGTGAGATTTACGATCACCATACTTTGGACCTTATTTATGCTGACGGAACTGTTATTTCAAGCCAGTGCCGCCAGTTCGAAGGAACGTGGAACCGGGTTGATGAGGCATTTGTAGGAACAAAAGGCCGCATTGACAGCTTTGAAGGAAACAAGGCAGTTTTGAAAGACTACAAAGGAGGCGTTATTTATCAACACGATGGTAAAGCTGACAAAAACCCTTATCAGGTAGAGCACGACGAACTATTCGCCGCTATTGCAAAAGGGGAATACAAATTTGCGGACGCTGAAAACGGAGCAAAAAGTACGATGACTGCAATTATGGGACGTATGGCAACTTATTCCGGTAAAATGGTTACCTGGAAAGAAGCACTTAACTCCGATATTAACCTGTTCCCTGATAAACTTGCATGGGACGCTTCGCCGAAAATCCTTCCAGGCGCAGATGGTCTGTATCCTGTGGCTGTACCAGGAAAAAGCCAGGTTATCTAAGACTAATTATTTTAATAAGAAACAAAAAATGGCTCCTCGCGAGCCATTTTTTGTTTCTTAACTATTTAAATATCAATCAATCTTTCTATATTAGATAATAGATCTCCATGCTGGTTTTTAATGTCGAACGAAACATATTGCTGGTGAAGCTTAGTCTCACAAATGCCGGACTTATTTTGCTCGCCGGGATGCTGGTTGTGTTAACCGGCGCGTTCTTACATTCTTCAAAGGCTGAAATGAGTAACCCCGTAATCCTCGGCGGACTTGCCATTGAATTTATCGGTACGATCTGGCTGGTATTAAGTTTGAATCAGCGTCGCAAAAGGCACCGGTTATAACAATGTTATATTTTGCTCGATTTATTCCGAAGATAGAAATCAGCCAACACTAATGCAGCCATCGCTTCTACAATCGGCACAGCTCTTGGTACAACGCACGGATCGTGCCTTCCCTTTCCCTGAACCACCACAATATTCCCATCCTGGTCCAGACTCTCCTGATCCTGCATGATAGTCGCAACCGGCTTGAATGCGACATTGAAATAAATATCCTGACCATTTGAAATCCCACCCTGCACCCCGCCGGAATGATTGGTACGGGTACGAACAGCACCGGTTTCATCGGTATAGAATGCATCATTATGCTCGGAGCCGAGCAAATTCACTCCTTCAAAGCCGCTACCATATTCAAACCCTTTGACAGCATTAATACTTAGCATTGCTTTTCCCAATTCTGCATGCAGCTTGTCGAAAACCGGTTCTCCCAGACCTACCGGCGTACTGGTAATCACACAGCTCACAACCCCACCTACGGAGTCGCCCGATTTCCTGACGCTGTCAATGTAATCGAACATCTGTTCAGCCATTTCAGGATCAGGGCAACGAACTGCATTCTCTTCCGCTTTGCGGAGGTCCAGCTCCTGGTAGGGTTTTCCCAATTTCATCCCGCCAACCTGCGACACATACCCGGTAATTTCAATACCGATTTTCCTAAGTAACAATTTAGCCACAGCACCCGCCGCAACCCGCGCCGCAGTTTCACGGGCGGAACTCCGGCCACCTCCGCGATAATCTCTTACGCCATATTTCTCCTGGTATGTAAAATCGGCGTGTGACGGGCGGTATTGCGTTGCAATGTGAGAATAGTCCTTGCTGCGCTGATCTTCGTTTCTAATGATCAAAGCGATGGGTGTACCGGTTGTTTTTCCTTCGAATACACCCGACATTACCTCATATTCATCAGCTTCTTTGCGCTGCGTGGTAATCCTCGATTGCCCGGGCTTGCGTCTTGTGAGTTCACTCTGAATGAAATCAGCGTCAAATTCGAGCCCGGCTGGGCAACCCTCAATTATAACTCCGATACCCACTCCGTGCGATTCGCCGAAGGTCGATATCTTAAAAATCTTTCCGTAAGTGCTTCCCATCAGTTTACTTTCTAAATACCCAAATCAGCGTGATCAACAATACAATCACAACTGCATTCGTAATTTCTCTTAATATCTTTTTGTAATCGAAACCTCTTTTACTGCTGTCGAGGTTCTCGATATTATCGTACAGGCCGGAAGATCCGGTTAATGACAAATTAGCCAGCTTATAATCTTCTCCTTTTACTTCCAGCGACTTTTCCGACCGCAACGTGTCGTATGCTGCCTTCTGCGAATTGAAAAACACCCATTGAAAATATCTTCCAAGCGGAAAAGTACCATCTTTCCGGGGCACAACAAAGTAGTCAAAAGTCTTTTCTCCCGTTACGTTCTGGTAACTTCGCTTTATAATCTGACTGACTTCCGGCGGATATATATCAAAATTCGAATTTCCCTGCACTGCGGGAGCTGGAATAGCCGCAATATTTCCGATTCCCTCGACCTTAAACATATAACGGATGCTTTCCCCGGGATATACCAGTGTCGACGAAAGCGTTTCTCTCAGTGTATATTGCCCAACTGCTACCTGATCCCGGAGTGGATGTTCAGGCAGTTGCTTTACATTCACGATCATCGCCTTGGAGCGGAAAGTCCTGACCACCTTCTTTTCAACATTCACTGCGGCCGAGTTATCAGTTACTAACATATCCAGCTTGATACTGGGAAACACAATATTCTCAGTCGTAATAGGAAATAGCCTGGCCTGGTACATGTTGTACTCGGTGTAGTTTTTCCCTTTTATTTTGATTTTTCTTTTAACAATTTCCTCAATTCCTACATTCTCCTCCCAGCAATTCGCAGGACGCAAGGTTTTCAGGATGGATTGGAGCTGGATATTAAACCTGTAAAATTCCATCTCAACAGGCGCATTTTCTGCTATATAAAGCGAAATGCGCAGCGCAAACCCCTCCCTGATAAATACAGTTTTCTTGTCAGTCAGAACAGAAAGAAATACTGCTTCGTTTATAGATTGAAAGTCGTTCCCCTGCGCTTCAAGTGACGCCTCTCTCTGAGTGATTGTAGCAGCTTCGCCAAGTGCAAATACGGCCATGGTTTCCGCAGAGTGGAGACCATGCCCATTTACAGTGATTGTGAATTCAGGAATCAGATAGTTGCCGGGCTTTGAAGCGTAATATTCCTGCGTGATAGTCTGGATGACCACTTTCTTCCCGTCTACCGTACTTATTGAGCTGGTAGCAGATTTGCTACGCTTTTCCAGGTCTTTTATCTCCGGAAACAAAACAGCAGGCCGGTTTTCAGCATCTCTTAAAACTACGGAAATCGTAAAAGGTTGGTCGATTGACAAATTTTTCGGGCCAAGCTCAATTGTTGCAGATTCATTTAAACCCTGGCAAAAAGCGATACCAGAATAACACAAAAAAATATACAATAACGCATATAATTTCATTAATATAATTCGTTATCTTTAATAGCAATTGCTACGTCCGGTCATTGATTGACCTTCCCTAAACCAAAATTACGTAATGATATGGCCTCGATGCTTGAATACATAAAAATTATTCTGCAAAAAGTTAGCTTCGATCGAAGACTATTTGAAAAAGAATTGAGAAAGGCGATTCGCATGTTAATGCCATTTGAGGTAAAACGTTTGAAACAATGGTGCTACGATAACTACGCAACAATGCATTTACCAGTTCTCAATACTTGTTTCTCACGAGTGGCTCCTATATAGGACAGCTGATTGTTATTTGTTATTAATTAAGCTAATATCTACACTCCTCATTAACGAAAGTTGGTGGGGAGTTTTCTTTTGTGAGGTATCAATTGGTAGACTTAGCATTGGTATAAACAACAATAGCCACCCGGAAACTCCAGGCGGCTATTTGTTGCTATATTGAATTATTACTTCTTCTTAGGAGCCGGCGCTTTCGCTTTTCCGGTAGTAGCTGCTGGCTGAGCCGCCGGCGTTGCTACCGCAAGGCCCAACGCTTCTTTCGCCGCAACATTATCCGGGTCTACCGCGAGAAGCTTTTCCCAGTAAGTCTTAGCTTTCGCCGGATCATTCAACGTAGTCTGGCTGTAAAATGCCAGGTAGCTGTATGCAAGTTTCAGGTAAGACTTGAATTTTGAAGGATCTGGATCTTTCTCAACAAGCTCAGTCAACTTTTGATAGTAAGGTGCAGAAATACCCTTATCTACGTTTTCTTGTCTATCGTAAGCATTATACAACGAGCTCGCTCTCCAGTAGTAACCGTAAGGCCAGTCTGGCAGCTTTTGCGTCACTGTCGCAAATATCGAATCCGCTTTCAGATACAGGCTCCTTTTATCCATCGCGATTTTAGCACTGTCAGCAAAGTTCGAATCTGCTGCGGTCGGCACGATGAAGCTGGAAGCATATTGGAAGTTGGAAAGACCATTGTAGTAATAGTCATTTGCGCTTGCTTTTGCAGTATCCAAAGCTATTCCTTTTGCAAATGCAGTAGCTGCATTAGGGAAATCTTTGGCGGCAAAATAAAGTGCTCCTACTTCCTTGTAAGTTGTTGCGGCCTCAGTTTTGCTGGTATCCATATCAGCACCTTTCAACATGTAAAGCACACCGGTTGAATCGTAGCCTTTCTCGCCACCTGCTTTCTGATTGTAAGCGCGACCAAGATACTTGTAGTCATCTCCGATCAGTTTGTCAGGAGCAACTTTCATAAACTCGTTCAGGTTTTCAATCGCTTTGTCTGGATCATTTTGTTTGAAATATGACCAGCCATACATACGCAATGTGATCGGGTTATTGATTTTCCCTTTGATCTCGTCAAGCAGCTGCAATGATTTTGTATAATCGTCAGCTGTAAATGCAAACTGAGCTGCACGCAATTTCATTTCAGGATCAGTAGTCCCGCTTTTTTGAATAAACAAATCGAAGTTTTCAGCAGCTTGCTTGTACTTCTGAGCGAAGAAATAAAGCTCAGCTAAGTCTTTATATGCAGGAGCAAAATTAGCGTCAGCCTCAATTGCTTTCTTATAATTTTCAAGAGCCAGGTTATAGTTCTTTCCACGAAGGTAGATCTGACCAATGCGATTGTGCGCTACTGCATAATTTGGTTTTGCTGTCAAAGCATATTCATAAGCAGTTACAGCATTTCCACCCTCATTACGAAGCATTAAAGCATCACCTTTTGCAATATAAGCGTCAGCCAGATTTTTATCTCTTTTTACCGCTTCATCCAAAAGTCTGATCGCTTCGGCAGGATCATTATTCTTTTCGAACAGCGTGTAAGCTTCACCTATACGATAAAGAACTTCCGCGTCT
Source organism: Dyadobacter sp. CY343 (assembly GCF_021390335.1). Taxonomy (GTDB): domain Bacteria; phylum Bacteroidota; class Bacteroidia; order Cytophagales; family Spirosomataceae; genus Dyadobacter. Next base: position 183,692 of record NZ_JAJUXK010000006.1, read on the forward strand.
TTCTTTTTCTTCTTTTCAGCTTCGTCAAATAGCTCTTTCGCCTTCGCTCTGTCACCTTTGCCCAGCGCTACTGCTCCTTGACCTACTTTATTCAGATATGATTTATCATCTACCTGCAAACCTTTATCAAACGCAACTTGCGCTGAATCCAACTGGTTGGTTTTAAGATAATAATAACCAAGATAAAACTGGTTATCACCAGACGGTGTGCCTTGAGCAAGCTTTTTAAACAACGCGCCTGCTTCATTGTAACGTTCTCCGTGTATCAATGCCAAGCCATCCTGAACCGTTTGCGCCTTTAAATTCACAAACGCGAATAATCCAAATACCAGTGCAACTAATTTCAATCTCATGTTTCTGTTCATTTTTTACCCGGTTAAAATAGTGATAAAAAATTTGGCTTTTTCAATAACAAATCCAAATCTATTACAATTGTTTACTCTAAAAGTTCTTGCCAGTAGTGACTTCCAGCTCTCTGGGATAAGGTATTGTCGGTAATAATCCCATTTTCTGAATAATCAATCCGCCAACGTCCCGCGCAATATAAGTCATCAACCCACCTCCCAAACCTGAATATCCCTCCCTGCTAATTATATATAAGTCTCGGAACAAGGGATACCTTTTAAATTCCAATCCACTCTGAAATGGCTGTATATAATCCGATAGCGAATCCGGGTTTACTTTCTTTGCAACTCCCATTACATGAATTCCTTTGGAGAGTTCCTCGGAGGCCAGCGAATGACCATCGCTTATCCAGTTAACCCCAATAAATCCAAGATGCAAAGGATCTTTTCGCACATCTTCAATTACCTTTTCATTAGAACCTGCTGAAATTATCCTCAGTTTGCTAATATCTTTCACCTTGAATTTGTCCAGAATGTAATTCAGGTTGCTCGCATTTGCATTATCAAATACAAGCGTAATAAGCCCTCTCTGATTTCCACCTTTCAGTTGCGACCAATCCTTAATTCTTCCTTCCAGAATTGCTTGGATTTCAGACATTGTAATCAGACTGTCAGCATTCCCCTTACTTATTACAAGCGCAAGCCCATCTGTAGCAATATGCTGATATTTTTGACTTCCCTTTTGCCTTTTGATTATTTCCAACTCCTTCTCATTGAGCTGTCTGGTCGCAAAGATAATGCGGGCACTGTCGTTGAGAAGTTGTCTGATTGCCTCTTGCTCAGGTTTATAATCAATTTTGAAATGCGTACTCGGATAAATTCCTTCGTAAGCATTCGTTAACGCATTGACCAAAGGTTTGAAAGACTCGTCGGAAGCTATTGTAATGGTACCCTGCCTGGGATTGTCAAGACTTTCACCACCGGAATTGCATTTGGTCAGGACGAAGACACTAATTAATCCGCACGCAAATAGTCCTATTGCCTTCAATCTCATAGATCTTCCTGATTTCTATTTCTCCAAACCCTATACCCTCTATAACCTCCGTACAAAATAAGTATGCCAGCAAACGCATACCTTTCAACACTTCCGATAGGTAACAACCTAAAAGACAAAGAGGAGAGGATCAAAAAGACCCCTCCTCCTATGTATGTCACAGCCATTACCACAGAGGTTAGATCACTGATCTTCTCATGCAATGGTTTCTCCTTCATGAGTTACTCCAGTTGGAAATTGATAGGCAGGTTGTACTTAACACGAACTGCACGTCCTGATTGCTTTCCTGGCTTCCACTTCGGCATTGCTTTCACAACGCGGATAGCTTCTTCATCGCAACCAAAACCAAGTCCTTTCAACACTGACACATCCTGGATACTTCCATCCGTATTAACTACGAATGACATAAAAACCCTTCCGGAAACGTTAGCACGAGAAGCTGCACTAGGATACTTAATGTTTTTGCTTAAGTATTTATACATTTCTGTTGTACCACCTGGAAATTCTGGTTGCTGCTCAACCACCGTAAATACCTTTTCAGGTTCAGGTGCCGCTTCAACAACGGTTCCTTTACTTGGAGCTGCAACAGCTTCCGGTGCTACAATGATCTCATTTGCATTAGGATCACCTTCGATCGTTTTGTCCGCAACAACAGCTTCTTTAATCTCTTCAACTGTTGGAGGTGGAACTTCCTCAGGTACTTCCTCATCCTTTTTAACTTCCGGAGGCAAGAACTTCACTGTGTTCACCTTAGGCTGCTCAACTGGCGGCGGTGGTGGTGGTGGCGGTTCTGCCGGGTCAATTGGCGGCGGTGGTATTTTCATTAAATCCACTTCAACCATCACTTCCTCTACCTCCTCACCCGCTGTCAATTTGTTTATGATTGACGGCGTAAACATTGCAAGAATAAAGAGTACAGCTCCGATTAGAGTAGCCTTCGTAACATCTGCACGATAGCCTTTACGAAGTTCAAATGCACCGTACGCCTTATTACGATCAGCAAACACTATATCATCAAGTGTTGCATTCGGGCCTAGTTCTGCCATGGCGCGTATTGATTGATAGTTAGTTAAATAATTATTGATCTGCTGGAACAATCTTGTCGCCCAATAGTTTCTTTTCCGAATCCGTCAAAGACTCTACCAATGCATACCTTTTTGATTTCGTAATCGCCATTTCATCCAGTACGTCAACCATGTTCTTGTAAGTTGAAACCGGAGTCGGCTTGATCACGACCACAAATGGATCGTTCCCTTTTTCATCTTTTGGATTCGCTGCGTTGATGCGCTTCTGTGAGGCAAAAATCACGCTTCTCAAATCAAATCCGTAACGGACAGTTTTCAAAGATGCTTCTGCTTTATCGTCATCAGCTGCTACTCCATCGAGATAGTAAACATCATCATTACTACCCATAAACAGGGTCAATACTTTTGATGCTTTTAAAGGTTCGGTTTTTTCCTGATCTTCCTTATCAGTCTTATCCGGCACAGCCAGCGACATGGAAGTAGGTTTTGACATGGTTGTTGCTAGCATAAAGAATGTAATTAGCAAAAATCCCAAATCTACCATAGGTGTCATATCCACACGGGTGGACATCTTTTTACCCCGAACCTTACCGTCGCCTTTGCCACCACCACCCGATTCTTCAATTGCTGCCATTTCTTGCTTTAATTAAAAATGATTACTAATAACAACCCTTAATCGTTGGTGTAGCCGGCAGGCGCCTGCTCACTACCTGTGATCAGGTTAAACTTGTTAATGTTCTGAGATTGCAAATTTGACAACACATCCTTGAAAACAGGGAATTTTGACAAATTATCTCCTTTCAGAGCAATACGAAGCTGGCTGTTAGCTTTACGAGCTGCATAAACCCAGTCAGCGAGTTCGCTAGCACCAGTCGAGTCCACCGGAATACCTGGTTGTTTCACATTTGGCATTTGCTCTTTTGACATGTTCAGCCAAGGCTTCAACTGATTCAAAGGAAATCCAAAGCTGCTCTGTAATGCAAATTTAGCTTTCTCAGTTTCAGTGAATGTAATGCCTTTGGATTGACCAATATTTTCAAGCATTGCCGCACGAACAGGTTTCGCATCCACTCCGAAGAACACTTTGCCCGCTTTGTCGATACTAATGACCATGATATCATCATCTGGAACCTTGATTTGCGAAATCGAAGATGGAGTAGTAATCTCAGCATCATTCGACTTAAAAGTCGCGGTCATAATGAAGAAGGTCAATAGTAAGAACGCCACGTCAGTCATCGCCGTCATATCCGTATGCGGGGCGTGCTTCTTAGGTCTTACCTTTGCCATATATCAAATATATAAGTTTTTTTTATATTAACGAAACTTCACTATTAAATAGTTCAAGGACCTATCAATAATGTGCAGCAAAGTTTGACTGAAGGCTCATGCCAATTTCGTCAATGCTGTAAGTAAGGTCGTCAACACGGCTGTTCAAATAAGCGTATGAGATTGTTGCAATCGCAGAAGTACCAATTCCAAGTGCCGTGTTAATAAGGGCCTCAGAGATACCAGTTGCAAGTGCAGCAGAGTCAGGAGAACCAGAAGTACCAAGAGCCGCAAAAGCTTTGATCATACCGATTACCGTTCCAAGAAGTGCAAGAAGTGTAGATGCACCAGCAAGCGTTGCGATAATCGTCAGGTTTTTCTGAAGCATTGGAAGTTCAAGCGTAGTTGCTTCTTCGATCTCTTTCTGAAGAGCGGCCAGCTTTTGTTCTTTGTCAAGTGCAGTTTCGGTAGTTAGTTGTCTGTATTTCAAAAGACCAGCTTTAACTACGTTACCAACAGAACCTTTTTGTCTATCGCATTCTTTAATTGCTTCTTCGATTTGGTTTTTGTCAAGCAGAGTTCTCACTTTACGAACAAATGCATCGATGCTTCCTGAGCCACTCGCTTTGTTCAATGTGATCAAACGCTCGATTGTAAAAGTTAATACGATAAGGAAACAGGTCATCAAAATTGGTACGATAGGACCTCCTTTGTAAACGATTCCATAGTAATCGCCATCTATTGGGCCTTTTGCGTGATCGCCATCTTTAAAGTGCTCGGGAGCTCCTAAAACGAAAATGTAAACGCATAATGCAATCGCAAATAGTAGAGGGATTACCAATGCCGGGTTTAAACCGCCTTTGCCTTTTGTTGCCGCCGCAGCAGGCTTTGGAGCAGGTGCCGGACTTGTAGCTTTCTTTTCCATCAGACTTACTTTTAAAGGTTAAATTGAGATTTTGGTTGTGAATTAAATAAAATTATTGGTAAAAACTGGATTTGGTAAAATAAAATTTCGATTGCCATTTTCAGTTATCGACATCTACAAAAGTATGAGTTTTCCTTTTAAAAAAAAGCAAGCATTTCGTCAGATTTTTTCTTCCTTTTTCGAACTGAGATATTCTAAATTGTATATTTTGAAGATTTGACCGCAAGCAATTTTAGTAAAAATTCTAAGTTTAATACCCATTTGAGCCAAAATATACCGCAGTATCAAACAGTTACAAAATTGTACTCTTTAAGCGAAAGTCAGCCGACATGTTTTTCAAAGTGACAAATAGCGTTTCAAAATATTTCAAGATTAACTCAGAAAAGCAAATAATATTTTCCTCCTACTAAGTGTCTTAGCAACAATTTAAAATATGGAAGCCCGCAAGTGCCCTTCTTTCCACGGATTTTGACAGAAAACAACATTGGGTACCGCTTTGACTTCCTCAACAATCGTCTTCAAAAATTTGAAAGCACGCCCCATAACAAGAGTCGTTTGACAAAAATGAGGTAAATTTGGGTTTCAGCTATGCCGAAGATCTTATCTTAACAAAACCTTAATACAATGAAAATTGACCGGGAAGCGCTTTATAAAGTTGCCCACCTTGCGCGTTTGGAAATCCGCCCTGAAGAGGAGGATGCAATATTGAAAAGTATGGACTCCGTACTGAACTGGATGGATCAGCTGAATGAAATCGATACGGAGGGTGTAGAACCGCTCACACACATATCGGACGAAGTGAACTCCTGGCGTAGTGATAATGCTTCCAATACCCTTTCGAGAACTGAGGCGCTGGCTAATGCTCCTTTGAAAAACGAGCGGTACATTATGGTACCGAAAGTGATTGAATAAATTGGTTGTGTGCTAACCTATTGTAAACTGATCTGAGTCAGCGAGCACGGGAAAGGAAGTACGGTATTCCTTCAAATCTGTTTTTGAGAAACGGGCGATCTTGATTACATCGCTATCGCCCAGCATACAGGCTGGCTCTCCAAGATAATCAAGCGCGGCAGAATCCCCCTGGTATTTCAACCCGTTTCCATCTTCACCTATTCGGTTAACTCCCGCCACATAACATTGATTTTCAATGGCGCGGGCTTTTAATAAAGTATTCCACGCATGGGCACGTTTGGAAGGCCAGTTGGCTACATATATTAACAGGTCATAAGGATCCGAAGCTGCATTTCTGCTCCACACAGGAAATCTGAGATCGTAGCAGATCAGCGGCGTGATTTTCCAACCCTTCCAATTGACCGTGAGCCTCTTCGTTCCTGGCTGAAACGCCAGATGCTCTTTTCCCAGCGTAAATAAGTGCCTTTTGTCACTGTACAAGAAGGTCGAATCGGGTTTCACACACAGAATCCGGTTATAAAAGTGTCCCGCTTCACTAACTGCAAAACTTCCTACAACCAGTGCCTGCGTTTGCGCCGCGATCTGTTTCATCCACTTTGTAGTAGTCAAGTTCATCGGTTCGGCCAGCGCACTATTCATTGTGAAGCCGGTATTGAACATCTCTGGCAGCACGATCACATCAACAGCATCGGCTATGCCTGCAATTTTCTCTTCCAGGGAAGATAAATTAGCTGTTACATCTTCCCAATACAGATCCGACTGGACCAATGCAATTCTCAGAATTTCTGTGCTGTCTTCAGACATTTGTCAAAGCTGAAAGATGTACTATATATATATGTACTATTTGCGATTTGGAAAACGCATTCTGTAATCTGCGTCCACGTTACCTTTCGAAATATCCGTCAATTTCTTTTTAATAAATTGCTTTTTCAGGACTGGCAGGTAATCAACGAAAAGCTTCCCGAGTAAATGGTCATATTCGTGCTGGATGATCCTGGCAGCCATTCCCGAATATTCTTCTTCGTGCTCGTTCCATTCCACATCCCGGTACCTTATCCGAAGGTTCGACGGTCTGTATACATCCCCGCGAATACCTGGAATGCTCAGGCAGCCTTCTTCAAATGGCCACTCGGCACCACTCTCTTCCAGAATCTCGGGATTAATAAAAGTCTTCTTAAAATCGACAAGTGTCAGATCCGGCTCATCGTCTTCGTCGTCGTCTTTTTCGCTGAACGGGGTTGCGTCAACAACAAAAACCCTGATATTCAACCCGATCTGCGGAGCCGCCAATCCGACGCCATTGGCCGAATGCATGGTCGCGAACATATCCTCCGAGAGTTTTTTCAGATCAACCTCATTTTGTTCTATAAAACGGGTTGCTTTTCTTAAAATCGGATCTCCGTAGGCTACAATTGGGTAAATCATTTTATTAAAACTTGAATTGACATTATAAAAACCTCTTGCTATTAGCTCTGCTTTCCATAAAAGATTGCAGGATAATAGTCGCACTGATCTTGTCTATATTCCCTTTTTCTCTCCTGTCACTTTTCTTCGAACCTCCCGAAATCATCGATTGCAGCGCCATTGAAGAAGTAAACCTTTCGTCGTGCGCGTGCACAGGTATTTCAGGAAAATCTTTTTGGAGCAATTTGATGAAAGCGGTAACACGGGCGGCATTCTCACTCGCTGTATTGTCCAGCTTTTTTGGCATACCTATAATGAACGCTTCCAGCTGCTCTTTTTCAGTGTATTTCTTTAAAAAATTCCTGAGCTCGTGGGTGGCAACGGTATCCAGGGCTGTTGCAATGATCTGTAAAGGGTCAGTAACAGCAATGCCGCTGCGTTTAGATCCAAAATCGATTGCAAGTAGTCGCCCCATATCTTAAAGAATGTTAACAGGTTGCAAAGATAAGACCTTTCAACTAGCTTTTCCTGTTGATCTAACGGATAATCGGAATTGAACAGGCGTGACATAATCCAACTATATTTGCCCTATGATTGATAAGCGCTGGATACACCATCCTGAATTTACGCCCGACGAGCAACAGATAGTCGAAGAACTCGCTGAGTCTTTAAAAGTAACTCCTGCTTTGGCTGCGTTGCTTGTCCGCCGCGGCATTCTGGATTTCGAACAATCCCGGAACTTCTTCCGTCCGGACCTGAGCCAGATACACGATCCATTTTTGATGAAAGACATGGATCTGGCGGTTGAGAGGCTGACCAAGGCGATCTCAAATGGTGAGAAAATACTCATTTACGGAGATTACGATGTAGACGGGACTACGTCAGTCGCCCTTTTTTATGGGTTTTTGAAAAAAATATACGCTAATCTCGACTACTATATTCCAGATCGCTATGAAGAAGGTTACGGAGTTTCCTGGCAAAGTATTGATTGGGCGGAGCAACATGGCTTCTCTCTTATAGTAACCCTGGATTGTGGCATAAAGTCTTTGGATAAAGTAGAGCTGGCGGCGACAAAAGGCATTGACTTTATCATTTGTGACCACCACAGGCCAGGAAATATATTGCCTGCGGCAGCGGCTGTGCTGGATCCAAAAAGAGAAGATTGTCCTTATCCTTATAAAGAGCTGACCGGCTGCGGCGTGGGTTTCAAGCTGTTACAGGCATTTTGCATTCAGCATGATATTGATCTTGAATCGCTCTATCAATACCTCGACCTGCTTGTTGTGAGCATTGCTTCGGATATTGTTCCTATTACCGGTGAAAACAGGATACTCGCTTATTATGGTCTGAAAAGGCTGAATGATTCTCCGCGCACTGGGATAAAAGCTTTGATCCAGGTTGCGGGTATAACCGGAACGCTGGATATTACGAATGTAGTTTTTGGATTGGGCCCGCGGATTAATGCGGCAGGCAGGATCAAGCACGCCAAAGAAGCTGTTGCATTGCTGCTTTCCGAAATTGATGAAGAGGCGCAGGAGTTTGCGATGGAAATCAACAAACACAACAGTGAGCGGCGCAATTTCGACACAAGTATCACTGAACAGGCGCTTTTCATGATAGAAAGCGATTCCTGGTCGGCCACCGCGAAGAGTACAGTTTTGTTCAAAGAAGACTGGCACAAAGGCGTGATAGGAATTGTAGCAAGCCGGTGCATTGAAAAATACCACAGACCAACCATTATCCTCACGCAATCTCACGGAAAAGCAGCCGGTTCGGCCAGGTCAGTTCCTGGATTCGATGTGTATGAAGCGATTGAGGAATGTGCAGATTTGCTGGAACAATATGGTGGTCACACATTCGCGGCCGGTCTCACAATGCCGCTGCACAATCTGGAAGCATTTAAGTCGCGTTTCAATGAAATCGTGAGCAGTCGCATTCTACCCGATCAGCTAGTGCCGATGATTAATATCGATTTGCTGCTGCATCTGGAAGAGATCTCACCGAAATTTTACAATATCCTAAGACAAATGGGACCGTTCGGTCCGGGAAATATGACACCGGTATTTGAATCCAGCTACGTTACACTGACCGGCAAGCCTTCCCTGATGAAGGAAAAGCATATCAAATTCGATGTGAGACAGGGTAGTTCGCAGGTTTATACCGCCGTAGGATTTGGTATGGCACATTTTTATCCGGATATCTGTATGGGCAGGCCGTTTTCAATCTGCTATTGCCTGGAAGAAAATAACTTTCGTGACAAAAAAACGTTACAACTCTCTTTGAAAGACATTAAGCTGCACTGAAATGCAGGTCAGCTATTTGAAAAACCGCTCATGATACTCAGAACAGAAAACCTTGTCAAGAAATACGGGGTAAGGTTGGTTAATAATAATGTAAGCTACCAGGTTGAACAAGGTGAAATTGTGGGATTGCTTGGGCCAAACGGAGCCGGGAAAACCACTTCCTTTTATATGGCTGTGGGACTTGTAAAGCCGAATAGCGGGAAAGTTTTTCTGGATGATAAAGATATCACCAATCTGCCGATGTATAAACGGGCGCGATTGGGATTAGGTTACCTCGCGCAGGAAGCCTCGGTGTTCCGGTCGCTAACTGTGGAGGAAAATATCAAGGCGGTTCTGGAAATGACAGATCTTTCCAGAAGCGAACAAAAAAATAAAGTAGAAGAGCTGATCGAAGAATTTCACCTTGCCCATGTTCGGAAAAGTAAGGGTATGGTACTGTCCGGAGGCGAGCGGCGAAGAACTGAGATTGCCCGTGCACTGGCGGTAGATCCCAAGTTCATTCTACTAGACGAACCTTTTGCCGGCGTTGACCCAATCGCCGTTGAGGATATCCAGAGCATTGTGGCCAAGCTGAAACACAAGAATATTGGAATCCTGATCACCGATCACAATGTAAATGAAACGCTTTCTATTACCGATCGCGCCTATCTTTTATTTGAGGGTAAAATCCTGAAACAGGGATCTGCCGAGGAACTGGCAGAAGACGAAGTAGTGCGCCGCGTGTATCTGGGGCAGAATTTCGAGCTAAAAAGAAAGGTATAGCCAAATAGAAAAGGGAACGCTACAAGGCATTCCCTCTCTTATAATTATTCACCATGAACTGTATTACAATTTAATACGGCCCAACTGTCTCATTTCTTCGGGCATTTTTTACAATGCTTTCCTTTCTTTTTGTACTTCTCGCAACACTTTTTGAATACACATTCCGAATTATCAGGAAATGATTTCATCCAAAGATTTCCTTGATCAGAAACCGTATTGCATTCGCTAATTCCAAAAACACTCATTCCGTCGACAGTTAAACCTAAGCAAATGTAATACCTATTTAGAATGATTCAAATGTTTGGAGATATTTGTTTTGAACAAATCTAAATAACAGTGAACTTTTATTTGATTTTCTCCCAAATCTCATGGATCGCTTTCCCGTCGCTGCTCTTTCCGCTGTGATCCCACCGGCCGTTTTCGAGCTTGTGATTAAATGTAAGAGAGGTTCCTACCCGATTGTTATCTTTCGAGAAAAACTGAATATTCTCCGTATACTTTCCGTCTTTTACTGTGTAAGTCCCGCCGCCGGTTGCATAAAATCCTTTCACCGCCGGATCTATCGCAAACCATTGAAAACGGCTTGCTGATAATAATTTTAGGGTTTTCCTTGTGCCTTCCTGGTGAATCTTAACCAGTTCACCCCCTCCCGGCTCTGCGCGCTCGGTAATGTGCCACGCACCCGCCATCGGTGTACTCGCCGCATCATCAACCTGCATCCAAACCATCGCTTCTTCGTACCTCAGGGTTAATATCTTGTCTTTTACCGAAACAGTGAAGACAATAGGAATGCCGATTTTAGCTGTGTCAGCAGAATTGAATTCCGGCGTATAAGTCATTTGATCGCCGCTCATCGTAAAAGGGCCACCTTCCGTGCGCTCGAAGTATTTATTACCTACACTATAGGATGCAATGACCAAATAATTGTCAGCCACGATCAGTGTGGAAGCGCTACCTGTGGGCTCCTGCGATTTCCAGGCACCTTTGGGGACCTGTCCAAACGTAATTAATGAAATTAATAGCAGGGTGGTTGTCAGTATGTATTTCATTTTTGCAGCATTTAAATGTTGGTATATACGTTATCAAAATTATGCCAAGTCTGGTTGCGCCTGCGGCAGCTACCGCATAATTTCCTTTAACACTTCCAGTGATTTGATTTCCCCCAGCCCGTCCATGTGGATTTTGTAAAAGAAAATAAGCTTCTCTAAAATCCTGGTTCTGCGGGTCCTGTCAAGCGGAACAACGCTACCAAATCGGGAAACCAAAAGCTGCCTGGCTGCTTCCAATTCAATAGGATCGACCGTTCGGGGATAATTATTTTCACTCAATTCATTTTCCAGGTCCTCTCCGGTTTCGGTACCAAAGCCGAGGTAAGAAGATAATTGGGAAAGAAATTGAATGTGAAAATTCTCAAAATTGTCTTCTGCCTGATCGAGAAAGAGCACTGAATCCTGTATAAATTGAAACAAAGGTTCATTGCTCTCCTCCTCCCGGAGCGTTTTGCCCAAAATCTCCGTCACAAATAACGCAAGGCTCGACTTGACCACATCGAAAGGTATCGATGCGAACGGCGCGTAACATTTTATTTCCGACAACCTGTGAATGGTATCTTCTTTGCTTTTGTGGTAAACCACCATATCCAGCAGCGTAAGTGGCTGAAAGAAAGCGATTCTGTTCGTTTTCGATTTGGCGCTTCTGACCCCGTTGACGATATAAGTCTGAATCCCGAAAGACTCGGTATATATTTTAGCGATAATGGACGATTCCCGGTAACGAATGTAGCTCAGCGCAATCCCACGGGTTTTATGAAGCATATTGACTCACTTTTTAACCAAAAATACTTATCTTTCTGTTAGATAGATTCTCTGCCGGCGGCAATGAGATTGAAACACAATTTATCCAGCGGCTGTCCCGGAAAATTTATCGGCGTTTCGAAGCGATCAGTGATGGGAGTAAAAATCCACCTGATTTTGAAGTTTTTTGAGCTAAAGGATTTGTACCTTTGTAAGAAATAACGAACTAAACAGCAGTTCAGATTCGTTGTGTTAACATTGAGGTAATACGCTTTGCATAGCTGCAAACATTCATATTTGTAACGCATTTCTCTTCCTATGAGCGACGCCATTAAGCATGAGTGCGGCATAGCACTTATCCGTCTTAGAAAGCCTTATCAATACTACATCGACAAGTACGAAACGCCCATGTACGCAGTACACAAGCTTTCGGTGATGATGGAAAAACAGGTAAACCGGGGGCAAGATGGAGCCGGTGTAGCCAATATTAAAATTGAAGTTCCTCCCGGCAAAAGATACATCAGCCGTTACAGATCCGTTGAGCCACAGCCGCTTACGGATATTTTCTCCAAAATTCATAAGAAGTTTCGCAAAGGTCTTAAGAACCATCGGGACCGTGCTATGGACGCTAAGTGGTTGCAGGAAAATCTTGCATTCACCGGAGAAGTCTGGCTTGGCCACCTTCGCTATGGTACCCATGGAACCAACGAAGTGGAGAACTGCCACCCGATGCTTCGACAGAGCAACTGGAGAAGCCGCAACTTGGTGATGGCGGGTAACTTTAATATGACCAATGTTGACGAACTTTTCGGAAAACTGGTGTCATTAGGTCAACATCCTAAGGAGAAAGTTGATACTGTGACGGTCATGGAGAAAATAGGACATTTTCTGGATGAAGAGAATCAGCGCGTATTCGAACGCTTCAAAGGAGTTTACGAAAATCCGACACTTTCGGACGTTATTGAAGATAATATTGACCTCCAACGTGTATTGTACCGTTCATGCCGTGATTTTGACGGTGGCTATGCAATGTGCGGACTGACAGGATATGGCGCCTCGTTTGTAATTCGTGACCCGGCAGGTATTCGCCCGGCATATTATTATGCTGACGATGAAGTAGTTGTAGTTGCATCCGAGAAACAAGCGATCAAAGCTGCATTCAATGTGGATTATGATCAAATTCTTGAAATTACGCCAGGATCTGCGCTGATCGTTGATAAAAACGGAGAGTACAACGAATTTCCGATTCTGCCGAGACTTGAAAAACGTTCGTGCAGCTTTGAAAGGATCTATTTCTCAAGAGGAACTGACCCGAATATATATTACGAAAGAAAGCAGCTCGGTAAATTATTGATTCCTCAGATCTTGAAGGAAATCGATTACGATCTCGAAAACACCATTTTCTCTTACATTCCAAACACTGCTGAAACCGCATTCCTTGGGATGATCGAAGGTTTGGAAGAATACCTTGCCAAGAAGCGCAAACAGGCTATTATGGAAGGTATCTTGTTCGAGGAGGATCTGGAAAAGGTATTATCTTTCCGGCCAAGGATCGAAAAGTTGGTTACGAAAGATGTAAAATCCCGGACATTCATTACTGCTGACGCATTGCGCGATGATATGGTATCCAGTGTTTACGATACCACTTTTGAGGTGGTGCGTAAAAATGTTGATACTGTCGTGATAATCGATGATTCTATTGTTCGGGGTACCACCCTGGAAAAGAGCATATTGACTATGCTTGACAGGTTAAAACCGAAGAAAATCGTAGTAGCATCATCTGCTCCGCAGATCCGTTTTCCGGATTGCTACGGTATTGATATGTCAAAAATGAAGGATTTTGTGGCTTTCAGAGCGGTTTTGAAGCTTTTGGAAGAGCGGGATCTGGATTATCTATTGGAAGATGTTTATACCAAGAGTGTAACTTCAATAGCGACCAAAAATCCATATCATACCAATTTTGTCAAGGCGCTTTACGAACCTTTTACTGATGAAGAGATTTCACAGAAAATAGCTGAGATCATCCGTCCAAAGGATTTGAATGCAGAAATTTCAGTTGTATTTCAGACCGTCGAGAACTTGCATAAAGCTTGCCCTGAGCATTTGGGTGATTGGTATTTCACTGGAAATTATCCTACCCAAGGTGGAAATAAAGTTGTTAACAAAGCATTTTCCAACTCGTACGAAGGAAAATTGGAACGTGCCTATTAATATTCAGAGTAAAAATTAGAAGATCAGCCGCCCTGTTCCAGGGCGGCTATTTTTTTAAAGACCTGATTCGGCTAACTTGCCGGCTTAAAACTAACCTGTAACCGATGCTACATTTTAACAAAATCCGATCTGTAAAGATCTTTTCATTACTTTTTACATTCCTGCTTCTGGGCGGTGTTTCGAATGCACAAACCGCCACAGGAACCCTCAATGATCTCAATTTCCTGGAAGGTCACTGGCTGGGAACATACAACGGCGGCCCGATCGAAGCTTCGTGGACTGCGCCGGCAGGTGGCAACATTATGGGTTATATTCGTATGATCAAAGACGACAAGCCTGCACTTTACGAGGTTTTCGCATTTGAACAGACAGAAAAAGGTCCGGTTGCGAGGGTTAAGCATTTCAAACCCGGGCTGATTGCCTTGGAAGAAAAAGACGTTTCAGATACTTACAATTTTATTGAAGCAAAAAAGAACCAGGCGCTATTTGAAAAAGATGATATCTCTGTGAGAATTATCTACGAAAGACGCTCTCAGAATCAACTGGTTATACAGAGAGGAAAAATGGAGAACAATAAATGGGTATTTGTAGACCTTTTTGTTTTTAACAGAATCCCTTAATTTTTGCCCGAAAACAAAAAAGAGGCGGCAAGTTGTATATTCAGCTGCCGCCTTTAATTTTTTATGATCAGGTAAACTCCTGCAACCAGTAATATCGCACCCACAATCCTTGGGAAAGAAATCTGATGAACTACGAAACCCTGCAAACCAAAATGGTCAATAGTCATCACTGCGACCATTTGTCCGGCTACTACCAGACAGATCATATTCGCCGAACCGATGTGCCTGACGATCATGATCACAGTCAAAACATAGAAAGCACCCAGCGCGCCGCCCATAAATCGCGTCCAGGAGATTTGCTTTAAATCGCTGAGAGAAGGAACAGGATTTTGGTTGAAACAGGCAAAAGCAATCAGCAGGATCACTAATCCAACAAAGAAAGAGCTGATTGCAGCCAGGATAGGATTGTTAATCGATTCGCGGAGCTGCACATTGACTCCCGACTGCACGGCATTAGAAATTCCGATCAGAAAAGCCAGAAACAGGAAAAGCCAATTCATTTATAAAGGATTTATACAGCTTCGCAACAAATGCATTGCCTATCTTTTCAATTCGTCCAGCTTGTCCGGGTCGACAGTCTTAAAATGACCATATACCCGCAATACAATCGCAAGCGCAACCGTGACCTCGGCAGCCGCAACTACCATCACAAATAAAGCGAAAAGTTGTCCGCTTAGCCGATCTGAGTCATACCTGCTAAACGCAACCAGATTTAGATTAACTGCATTCAGCATTAATTCGATACCCAATAAAATTCCGACAAAGTGTCGTTTTGTGATCGCCACAGCCAATCCGGTAGCAAACAGTATCGCTGCGACGATTAAGTAATGATATATGGAAATAGCGCTCATTGTGCCGGATTACGGTTTAGGGCGAGATAAGCAGCACCAATCAACGCTACAAGAAGTAAAATTGCGGCAATCTCAAAAGGTAACAAATGTGAAGTCATTAATTCCACGCCAATAGTCTTAATCGTCGATTTCCGACTCACTGCATCGCCTGACATTCGGAAATTGGCCGAAAAAATGATTTTTGCAAGCACACCCACAATTCCAATTCCAATCGCAAAACCCCACAATCTCCGCGTGATCGGTACCTCTACCCTATTGTGCCTGGAAGGTCCATCCTGCTGACTGGCGCGTTGGGTTAGCATGATTCCAAACATCAGCAATACGAGAATGCCACCTACATAAATCATGATCTGAGCAACTCCCAGAAAATCGGCGCCGGCTAAAACGAATAATGCAGCGATGCCCAAAAACGCTAATAATAATGCAAATGCACCGTATATCAGATTTTTAGAAAACAAAATGAAAAGCGCAGCCAGAATCGCAAGTGCTGAAAATCCATAAAATGCGGCTACTTCCATTGTTTCCAATCTAGTGATCTCTTAAAATACTACTTATTCCTTCGCCCTGGGCTTCATTGTTGGCTTAAAAGCTGGCTTCGCAGGTGCAGGCGCTTCTGCCGGAGTTTCAGCTGTCGGCTTTTCTTCTTCCTTCTCTGCCGCAACCACCTTCGGCTTCATCGTCGGTTTGAATGCAGGCTTTGGAGTAGCAGGCGCTTCTGCCGGAGTTTCAGCAACAGGCTTTTCATCCGGGTTTTCCGTCGGAGCTACCCTCGGCTTCATCGATGGTTTGAATGCAGGTTTGGCAGCAACAGGTATTTCCGCTGGCGTTTCAGCAACAGGCTTTTCTTCCGGCTTTTCCGTCGGAGCTACCCTCGGCTTCATCGATGGTTTGAATGCAGGTTTGGCAGCAAAAGGTATTTCCGCTGGCGTCTCGGCAACAGGCTTTTCTTCCTCCTTTTGCTCAGAAACAACCTTAGGCTTCAAAGTGGGCCGAAATGCAGGCTTCGCGACAGGTGCTTCTTCCAACTTTTCAGCCTCTATCTTTGGTTCACTATCTGCAACGGGAGCCGCGGGATTTTTTGGCTTAAAAATTGGTCGCGCAGCTGGTTTTACTTCCTTACTTTCTTCAATCGCAGGCGCAAGATTTTCATCACTTACTACTGGCTTTGGCTTCGGTTTGAAAACCGGGCGAGCAGCAGGAGCCGCTGTGGCCGAAGTTTCAGCCGTTTCAGGCTTGGCAGCAGGTTTTGCAGCAACTTTCAAAGCTTCTTTTTCCTTTTGGAATTGATCGAGCAACTGACGCTTTTCATCGGCTTGTTCGGCTGTCAGATTGGAATAGTTGTAAACCATATCCCTGACATCGAACTCGCTGTAATCAAAAGTCTTGGTCATTGTCAGACATTCCGTCGGACAAACCGTTGTGCAAAGCCCACAGTAGCAGCACTTTGCCATATCAATGTCGAATTTAGCCGCATAAAGCCTGATCGGGGAACCGTCGGAGGCGCGGCCCACTTCTTCAATTGCACGAATAGGCTCGATTTCAATGCAATCAACGGGACAAACTTTCACACATTTATCGCAAACAATGCAATCGTCCATCTCATTGTGCAATCGGTAACGCCCGTTGTCAGGAATAGGAATACTTTCCTGCGGGTATTGGATCGTCACCATTCCATCCTGCTGATCGTAAAAATCGCCTGATCGAATGTCTACAAGGCTGCGTCGCTTCCGGGCATTCCAAAAATGCCGGAGTGTGAGGCGCATCCCTGTGACCGTGGTCGAGATCCCTTCTGATATATTTTTAAAGTAGGTTGACAAATCAATCTATATTAACACACTATCTATGCCCTGTGGCAAAGATAGAGTAACTGGTTTAATACTGCTTATTTAAAAACTTACTGATCTGCATTTCGGTTCAATAATATTGCCTGATTCAGGTGAAATCACAGGCTAAGAACACTCACCTTCGACCATTTGAATAATATGCGTCAAATACCGCTTTGCGAGAACTTCCCTGTCAAAATGCTTTTTTGCAAATAAATATCCATTCATTCCCTGAGTTGCCGCCACGCTCGGGTTATCCATATAATATCTTATTTTTTCAGCAAGGTCCTGTGGATTTTCGGGCTCAACGAAAATTCCCGCATTGGCCGATTCAACCAGCTCGCGGGAAGCGCCGCCGATGGCCAGTAAAACCGGTTTTTGGCAGGAGAAATAATCGAAGGTTTTGTTGCTGTAAATCGTTTTAAAAATCTCCGCCTGCTTCAAAACCGACATTCCGGCATCCGCTGAACATATATATTCCAACACTTCCGGCTTTGGAAGTGGATCTATAAATGTGATATTGTTCAATCCTTTCGCGTGAGCTTCTGCGATTAAACTGCGTTTTTCCGGCCCGTCTCCAATCAGTACGAAGTGTGCGTTGGTATCAGAAAGCAAAGCGGCGGCTTGGAGAATTTGAGTCAGACTATTTGCCACACCGTGTGCACCCGCGTAAATCAGCACGAAACGATTTTCCCAACCGAGCCTGTTTCTAACTGCATTTCTGTCTACCTCTGCCAGAATTTTATCTGCTAAAACAAAATCCGCAGCGTTGGGGATCACGACAATTTTCCCATTTCTAACGCTTTTTTTACTGATTAAAAAATCTCTGAAAGCTGGGGTTAATACATTGATCAGGCTGGCTTTCCTATATAAAGTTGCTTCCAGCCAAAATGACAACCGAATCAACAAGCGATTTTTTAGTATGCCGGTTTCTATCGCAGATTCGGGCCACAAGTCCCTGACTTCAAACACAAACGGAATGCGTTTCACAACAGAAATCAACCAACCCGCCAGACCGACAAACAAAGGTGGAGAAGTCACTATTACAGCATCGCATTTGATTTTTACCAAAAATAAACCTGCGTACAAAGCACACAATACAAAAGACAAGTAGCTCCAAATCCGGCCAACAAATCCGGAATGATACCCGGGCGCAACGTAGCAACTAATTACCCGCGCGCCACCGGCACTGGTATATTCAGAAAACCGCGGATGCCTTCCGTTACCGAAGCCCGACATATAATGTACATTTCCAGCAAGTACAGTTACGTTATGCCCGCATTCGATCCAGATTCTCGTCGTTTCGTTCCAACGCGCGCCACCGCCTTCATGGTCTTTGAGAAAAAACTGATGTATCAGAAGTATGTGCATTTTGTCTAATCCAGCTTTTTGATCTCTGTGCGGATATAATTGCCGCGCAGCAAAAATGTTAATCTCGGAGTTTCCACTTTTTTCCCATAAGTCTCGGAATACCAACCACAACCTGTTTCTGGCATAATCTCGTTTCCCGCAGCATCCTGAGCATAAATAGTATACTGTTCGAAAAAACCATTACCAGGGTGCCAGATCTGTTGCATCGGAATATTCTCGGGGACATTTTCAAGCCAGTCCTCGACCAGCCAGTTCAATTCATTATGTCGCTTTGAGACTTTTCTTTTGTGAATAATACCCTTTTTTAAAAAAGAATATCCCTCAAACTCGCCGTCAATTATCACAAGTCCATTCTCTTCGCTGATTGACCCTTTTGCTTTTCTGATCCAATGCGTCCAGGTGAATCTGGGTCCTTTTTTCATTTGATTATTGTCGCCCAACTGGATCGTATTATGAGAGGCAGTTCCGGCGAAATAGTGGGTCAGTTTGGGAGTGGTGTTATAGAGGTAAGTGCCCGCATCGCGCATGATATTTTCGCCATTTACCCAAATATCCAGGTGCAGATTATCAGCCTGAAAAGGGCGATTTGAATACTTTGCGCAGCGTAAAAAGGTAGTACTGTGTGTGTCCCGGGCAATGTAATAACCGCCATCGGGATAGCTGAAAACTGCCGTAGCTGGAACAGTATCCACTTTCGGCAAGACTGGCTGCTTTATGCCAAACCATTCACATTCCTCTTCCCAACCTCCTTGTGAATAACCCAGATCTATATTCAGAATAGCAGCCAGCGCATTAAGTTGCGGTCGGAAATCGCGAAAATGAGATGCGGTAAGGGGGAAAAACAAAGCGCCGTCGTTGTTACCTGAATTGGGTAGCCAGCCGCTCGTTTTGTCCTGACAAGAAGATAGAAAAGCCAGTGACTTTCGGGCTTTTCTATTAACCTCTTCATCAAACTTGTCGCCATTGATTTCACTAAGCCGCAGTGCCCACGAAAGCAACTGCACAGTAATGCGATGGTAGTTCATCGAAAATTGAGGGTAAGTCCCGTCTTCAAAAATTTGAGAGCAAATCTCTGATTCAAAACACTGTTTTCCTTGCTTTTTCCAAACATCGCTTTCTGGAAAAAAAGGAAATAACAGGCCAGTTGCATATAACCCCAGTGCCTCCGTGAGCGTGTGGTTATTATGCAACGCAGTCAGTGAAAAGCGCATATTCGAATGCACATGACGCATTTGACAATAGATACTGTAAGTGATTTTGTCGAAGATCCGCTGATCAAGATGAGCTGAATACTGATAATAGTAAAGCGCGAATATCCAATTCAGCACTCTCAAGGAAATTTCCTGACTGCACTTCCAATTTGGCCCCAGGTTGACAGGATTACTATCTATCCAATCTTCGATTCTGCTCAATACGCGCTCGGCCTGATCGTCGGCAAAGTGATAATCGTAGCGGATCAGGTCGTATAAAAAGCAAAATCGAGACTTTTCCCAAACGTATTTGATATCTCCGGCCTGCTCCTGAAAATCAGGAATGCTTGTCCAGTGCATCCTTGGTTTATATGAAAAGCCGGATTTTGGATTAGAATGCCAGTCTGCCATTTGTAACCATTCGTGAAAGAAGAACAGGTATTGGTTATTTCTGATTCTCTCAACCCGCTCGTTCAAGTGTACCGTGCTGTGCTTTTTTGTGATATTCAAGTTTGGATTGATAAAAAACTTAACGCTTTGCTCGCGCCACTTCAACACGTCAATCGCAGAGACTTTTCGATAGCTTTTCGGAAACCGCCTCGCCAGCAAGCCTGCCCTACGTTGAATTTCGTAGCATATACGAAAGACTACGTAGTTGATTCCCATTAACCTAATCGTTTGAAATGCAACGCGAACGAGGGGAAGGTACTTCAAAGGTAGATCCAGCCGGATGTTGACAAACTTTCAACCACGGCAAATGTTGCCCGGGTAGTACCAATAACATCCTGGCTTGAAACAGGCGGCTCTCCACCATCTCTAACAGCATTTAGAAGTTGTGCAAACTGAGCCTTGTGTCCCTTATCAGTTGCAGATTTCATTTTACTGAAAGACTTGAATCCATACCCCGTAAGACATTTGAAATCATCTAAAATCAATGTTCGACCCAACGAGCTGACTTCAATCCGCTCCTTTTGATAATGATGATGACCGTTAGCAAAGTAATTCACAACTGCTGTGGATCCGTTTTCCTGCCGTAGCAAAATGCTTACGTTCTCCTGATCCTGCCCCGGAGTCGTCGGAAATGCATTGCTGCACACAGCGGCAGTAGGTGATTGGGTCAGGAATGCGACCAGATCGATGAAATGGCAGCACTCACCCAAAATGCGGCCTCCCCCAACCTGCCGGTCTTTCAGCCACGCGTTTTCCGCCAAGTGGCCCGCATTCACCGAAATGGTCACATGCATTAAACTATCTCTTAGTAATTCCCTCATTTTTAATATATAAGGAGAAAAGCGGCGATTGAATCCAACAAACACCATTTTCTTTGAGAAACTCCAAGCTGCTATCACTTCATCCAGTTCGTGCGGAAAGATTGCCAGCGGCTTTTCTACAAAAACATGCTTGCCAGCGTTCAGAGCCTCAATTACCTGCCGCGCGTGCTCATTGTGCCTGGTTGCAATCATCACCAGATCCACCTCACTGTCTTCCAGAATATCCCGACTGCCAGTCGTCGCAAACGGTATCCGGTACTTTTGTGCCAGTTCAGACGCAGTCAGCCCATTTGCACTGGATATGTATTTGATAGCAGCACCTTTCAGCAGCGGCAGCATGGTTAGCCGGGTAAAATTCCCAGCGCCAATAATGCCAATAACCGCGTCCGTAGGTTTGAAAAGCAACTGTTTGAGCGGCTTAACAGGTTCTTTTGATGAAGTGGGGTAATCAATTACAGTGACCAAATTGGATCGGAAATCTTTTTCATAGATCAGAGGCGCAGTTTCAAGAGCGATCGTTTCCGAAGTCAGTCCTTTTACATTGAGTGTCCCAGATTCAAATAAATGCAGTACCGACTGAAAATTCCGGTTTTCCGTCCAGCGCACGTACGAATAGGGATAATCAATGCCCTGCTCTTCATATTGCCGGTCGTAGCGCCCCGGGCCGTAAGAGCAGGAAACTTGAAAAGTCAGCTCCTTTTCGTAAAAATCAGCTCGACGTATATTCATCCCCACCGAACCGACAACAACGATTTTTCCCCGTTTTCTTGAAATTCGAGCGGCTTGTCGCAAGATCGAATCGGAAGTAGAGGTGGCAGTTATCAACACACCATCAACACCATTTCCTCCGTTCAGACCTGAAATTTCATTTTGAATTGGATTTTGCGCTGGATTGATAACCTGCAATCCTCTGTCCCGCGCCAGCTGTATCCTCTTCTCATCAGTCTCCACGCAGATCACCCGACAGCCGTTGATCCGAAGCAGTTCGGCCGTCAACAGACCTATTAAACCAAGACCAATAACTGCTACCACTTCGTCCAATGCTGGTTTCAGCAGCCTTATACCCTGCATTCCCACCGCAGTTATTACCGTAAAAACGGCATCTTCATTGCTGACATTTTCTGGCACTTTCGCTACGAGATTGGCCGGAATGCACACTACCTCTGCGTGACAACCATTACTGACAACGCGATCGCCAACCCGAAAACCTCCCACACCATCTCCAATTGCCATTATCTCGCCAACCTGACAATAACCGAGCGGCATCAATTGATCCAATCTGCTGGAAAGCATATTCACTGTATTGATGAAACCGTGCGACCGGATTTTGGCAAAAGCATCGTCCAGCTTTTCGGGCTGCTGGCGGATT
Source organism: Dyadobacter sp. CY343 (assembly GCF_021390335.1). Lineage (GTDB taxonomy): Bacteria > Bacteroidota > Bacteroidia > Cytophagales > Spirosomataceae > Dyadobacter. The sequence goes on from NZ_JAJUXK010000006.1 coordinate 206,186, forward strand.
TTTGACAGGAGCGACGATTTGCCGAAATTGACCAGCTTCCGCTCTGTTCCTGCGGAAATAAGACTTTTTCGGGTTTTGATCAGAATGTAACCTTTCCTGATCGTTGGCACTGGAACTTCGTGAATAGTAACTTTTCCAGTGCGTAGACTTAGCGCGAGCTGTTTCATGGTGTTTGTGTGTGATTTGTTTGCAAGCGGCGACTAATTTGTCGGCCAATACAATGAACTCTGCTTTATAATTTTCCTAAATTCCCCTTTCCATTTTCCAGTACAACTGACTTTTTATAATGAAGAAACAGCTCAATATCGGTATTATAGGTTATAAATTTATGGGCCGCGCACACAGCAATGCGTGGCTGAAAGCACCATTATTTTTTGATATTCCTGCTAATCCGGTACTCAAAGTTGCCTGCGGAAGACAGCTGGAATCAGTATCAGATTTTGCTCAAAAATGGGGCTGGGAAGAAACTGAGACGGATTGGAGGCAACTTATTGAACGTCCGGATATTGATGTGATCGACATCGCATTACCCCAAAATCTACACTATGAAATTGCACTCGCAGCGGCCAAAGCGGGGAAGCATATATTTTGCGAAAAGCCGCTATCAATGAGCAGCCGGCAAGCTGAGGAAATGCTGAAAGTGTGCGAAGACAACAAAGTTGTCCATTATCTCAACCATAATTACCGGAGAGTACCCGCTGTTGCACACGCAAAAAAGATGATCGAAGACGGAAAGATTGGCCGCATTTTTCATTGGCGCTGCTGTTACCAGCAAGATTGGATCGTGGATCCCGAATTTCCACTTACCTGGCAACTAAAAAAGGAAGTGGCTCAGGCCGGGCCGCAATGGGATTTGAATTCACACGCTGTCGACCTCGCGCATTTTTTGGTGGGCGACATTTCAACTGTTTCCTGTTTAACCTCCAATTTCATTACTGAGCGTCCGATTGCAAATGAAAATTCGTCGGGAAATCTGTCCGCCGAAGCATTGGGAAGTGAAAAGGGCGAAGTAACCGTGGAAGATGCGGCATTAATGATGGTACGTTTCAAAAATGGTGCTGTCGGCTCTTTTGAGGCAACCCGGTTTGCTACGGGCAGAAAAAACCGCCTTTCCTTTGAAATTTATGGAAGTAAGGGAAGTTTGGTTTTTGATATGGAAAAAATGAATGAGCTGCAATATTTCTCGCTTGCAGATCCCGAAGGCGACCAGGGATTCCGGACGATATTGGTAACGGAATCGGGCCATCCTTATGTAGGTAACTGGTGGCCGGCCGGGCATATTATTGGTTACGAACATGCATTTGTGCACGCAGTTGTGGATTTTGTAAAAGCGGTGGAAGAAAAAACGCCTATCAGCCCGGATTTTTCTGACGGTCTGAAAATCATGCAGGTTTTGGAAGCCGGATTAAAATCTTCCAAATCAGGTCAGCAAATTCTTTTATAACAAAAACAAAACCGGGATGAACAGGCGCAAACTCATGAGAAAAACAGCAGCATTTTTGATAAAATGCATTCTTATTTTACTGTTGATGCCAAGTTCATCCCAGGCTCAAAAAAGTGTTTTTCGAAAGGATAACCTGATCGCCTGGTGTATTGTCCCTTACGATAGCAAAAACCGGGGGCCGGTGGAAAGGTCGGAAATGCTTAATAAGCTGGGTATTAGAATGCTGGCTTACGACTGGCGTGAAAAGCATATTGCAGAGTTTGACGCTGAAATGGAGGCGCTCAAAAGTCACAATATTAAATTGCAGGCATTCTGGCTGCATTCCGGGCCAAATCCTGAAAATGACAAAACGCTGCCTGTTATTTTGGACGTTTTGAAAAGACACAATATCAAAACAGAGATCTGGTGTATGATCGCCGGGATTAAGGATCTCGATAAAATGTCGCAGCAGGAAAAAATCAAAGCGCATGCAAAACCACTGACGTATATAGCAGATAGGGCAGCTGAAATTGGCTGCAAAGTGGGCGTTTATAACCATGGAGGCTGGTACGGAGATCCTGAAAATCAGTTGGAACTGATCAAATACGTTAATAAAGCGAATATCGGGATCGTATATAACCTGCATCATGCCGAAGCTGACCTCGAAACCTTCCCTAAATTTTACCCCAAAATACTGCCGCATTTACTGGCAATCAATCTGGCGGGATTGGTAAAAGGTAATCCGGTTAAAGTGGTACCGGTTGGTCAGGGAAACGCTGAGTTGGAAATAATGCGGATTATTCAAAAAAGCAGCTACAACGGCCCAATTGGCATTATTAATGAAGAATTTGCGCCAGATGCAGAAGATGGATTGAAGATCAATATTGCAGGATTGAAAAAAATACTAGGCCTACTCGGCGACCAAGAAGGTTTAGAAAGTTACCATAAATAAAAACGGGCCGTCTTCAATCAGGACAATTCATTATTATAATAAAAATATTAATTTGTACATAATGAATATTTGTCACCTTCGTTGACTGAGTATATTCCTCTCAATCAAAACCTTAGCTCCATGAAAAACCTTATCTGCTTCCTCTTTCTAAGTTTGATATTGGCAAGTAGCTGCCGCCCTCCGGTTCAGCCGGATCCGGGTCCTTTCGAGATGCCCTATTTTAATGAAGTAAATATCAAATTCAGGAAAACGAGATCCAGTGTCTCCTGGACCACTGGTATGCAAAAACTTACGAGGAAGAAGGCCCGATCGTTTTCAGGGTGATCAACGATACGGCGACCTACATTTCATTTTTTAGTTGTAAACAAGGTCTTGTACCGCAATCCATAGATTTTTCAAAAAATTCTTTGCTGGTCGGGATGAAAGCTGATTCGGGAAATCCTATCGATTCGCCTGTTAATATTCGTAAAATGGCACAGAACTTATCGAAGGACGCGAGTGGAGACTACCAGCTACAAGTAACTGTAACAGGCCGAAAAGGCAGCGGCTTGGAACAAGGCGGCGAATGGTTTGGTTTCACCTCGCTGGTGCCAAAGATCCAGGGCGAAGTGAAGTTGGAGATGAAGTATGAGTTTGATTGAGCTTGCAATGCAGATGCTCAATCAAATTATCAGAAACGAAAAAAGGCGCTAAAAATAGCGCCTTTTTGTAATCGTGGGAGTTGAGGGATTCGAACGGCAGCGGCCGACCGTCCCCGACCCTCCGCTTGTAAGGCGAATGCTCTGGAATTGTATCAGAAACGAAAAAAGGCGCTATTTCTAGCGCCTTTTTGTAATCGTGGGAGTTGAGGGATTCGAACGGCAGCGGCCGACCGTCCCCGACCCTCCGCTTGTAAGGCAGATGCTCTGGAATTGTATCAGAAACGAAAAAAGGCGCTAAAAATAGCGCCTTTTTCTTATCGTGGGAGTTGAGGGATTCGAACCCCCGACCCTCTGCTTGTAAGGCAGATGCTCTGAACCAACTGAGCTAAACTCCCTTTTCCCCGTCGTTTCGGAGTGCAAATATGTGCGACTAATTCTTCCTCTGCAAATATTTTAGACAAAAAAATTAAAAAAACTTACAAATAACTGAGAATCAAATGACAATTACTCAAAGTTTAAATACAGCGTTACGGTATGTGTGGACAGTTTATTGATCCCGGAACCGATAGAATTTTTAGAAGGCTGAAACATATTCGTCAATCCGTGAGAAAAACGAAGCTCGGGCGCAAATTTGAAAAACTCGAAAAACTGCTCATAACCCACACCATAATCTATTGAAAAATCGGTCGATTTCGTATCAAGTCGCGAAGAGTTTCCCCGGCTGCGTTTCACATTCGTCTCAATTCCCAGCGTAACCCCCGCCACCATATACATTCTGGAATTGACGCGGCGGAGCGATTTATATTTGAGCAGCAAAGGCACCTCAATCCAGGTAGACTCGCGTTTTTCAATTTTATCCGTCCCATTTGGATAACTGAACTTAACCTGTCGCTCGTACAAAGAAACCGATGGGGTAGTACGCAGGTCAAAATGCTCGGTCAGGAAAGCATTAACGGTAAAGCCCATGCGGAACGAAGCCTGGGTGGGCGATTGAATCACAAATGCCGAATCCTTTGCAAGGAAATCACTATTATGCTTGACGTTAAATCTGGTAAAAGGCACTGCAAACAGAATCCCATAATGGATCGGCTTGTCGTCGTAATATTCCAGGTGCTTTCGCCTATAACCCAAACCTTGCGCCTTAATATCCTGCACTGCGAAAAGTAGCAGCAAGAATCCGAAAACTATTTTTGCCCGATGTAAATGGAGCAGATCCCGAAGGTAAGTGATATGCATTTGGTATTAATAAAACCTGCTTTCTTATAGATTTCCAGAAAGGCTTCTCCATCAGGAAACGCCTGAACCGACTCTGGCAGATAAGTATATGCTGCGCTGTCCTTTGAGACGGTCTTTCCTATGATTGGTAATATGTATTTGAAATAAAAATTGTAAAACTGCTTGAACGGAAAGCTGCGGGGCTTGGAAAATTCCACTACCACACAATTTCCTCCTGGCTTCATCACGCGGTTCATTTCTGTCAACCCTGCCAGCAAATTCTGAAAATTGCGTACTCCAAACGAAACGATAATCGCGTCAAAATAATTGTCTGCAAAAGTCAAACTTTCCGAATCGCCCGTTTGAAGGGATATAATGTCTTGTTTACCGATTTTAGCGATCTTCTCCCGGCCCACTGCGAGCATTCCCTCAGAGATATCGACGCCGATAATTTTATCAGGATTCAACGCCAGCGCCTCGATCGCGAAATCGCCTGTACCAGTGGCAATATCCAGAATAATCTTTGGCTGCTGTTTTCTCAGCAATTTGATCGCTCTTTTTCTCCAATAGATATCCACACCCGCGCTGAGCACGTGGTTCAGCAGATCATATTTAGGAGAAATATTATCGAACATTTCGGCCACCTGCTCCCGTTTGCTGCCTTCTTTGTCTTTATATGGTACTACGCTCATTTCGTTTTCGGTAAATACAACTATGAACAAATCTAACAGATAATTGCGGTTCCGCGTTTACGGGGCGGGCGATATTACGGTAACTGGTTGACGAAAAGCGTAAACCGGCGTCTAAATAGGTAAATGGTGAAGTGCTAAAAACCAATATCTATGCGACAATTATACCTCGCCTTCCTGGCAATTTTTCTAACGGTTACAGTTTACGGACAACCGGCCTCCAATCGATATTCAACGAACGGTATTAGTGGAAAGAAGAGTTACAATCGAAAAGAAAAGCAGCCTGTATTCCTGACCCTGCGCGGCGGGATGACACAATTTTTTGGTGAACTGAATGAACAGGATATGCAAATGGTAATTGGGCTGAGTTTGGGGAAGTATTTGACAAAAGAGTTTGCTATTCAGACAGATTACAATGCCGGCAAAGTTGGAGGTCAGAAATCGCGGTTTTTCAATTCATATTTTATCAATGAATTCAACACGATCGAACTGCTCGCAAAATGGGACCTGACTGAGCAATTTAACCGGCTCGAACCCGGGCCGCTGCATTTGTCGGTTTATGGAGGATTTGGGCAGATCTACTTTGCTGCAAATGCATTCGATCTGGATAACAATGAAATGGTGCGGTTCACGAATAGTAAGTTAAGCGCAAGAAATCCGCTTTTTCTGCGCTGGGGACCTGCGAGAGGCCCTCTTGGAATTGAGAAAACGCGTGAAGGTATATTGCCCGTCGGCACTACTTTGGAATTTACATTGTTGCCTGCTATGAAAATGAGCGTCGACTACCGGTTTTATTTTGTGCGGACGGACAAAATGGATGCGACTTCCGGCCAGAGGCTGATCAATCCGGAAGAAGCCGAATCGTACAGCAGCACGCCCGACGACAAATTCAGCTTTCTTTCACTTTCTTTGAACTACAAATTCGGGAAGCCAAAATAGACAATTACTAACATCGATCAAATGCCTTTTAACAACGTTAACTACAAACTTTACCCCTCCCTCCTGAACTGCTACGACCGCTATGAAAAAGGTTATCTGAGCGAGCAGGAGCTGATTAACAGAGTTAACCGCGTGCCGACTCCGCAAACCGACGCGCAGAAAAAGGGGATTTCTTTTGAGGATGCTGTGATCAAAGGTATTGACGAGGAAATGTTCGATCCGGAGATTCTGTCGCAAGTCCGGGCGTTGCTCCCGCGCCCGATGTTACGCACGCAATTTTACTGCGAATACCAGCTCAATGACGTCTTACTTTATGGTTATGTAGATGTTTTAGGAAAAATGCTCGCCGTGGATATTAAGACGACAAGCAACTATAAACCAGGCAACTACGCAGTAAATCACCAGAATTTTTACCTCCCTGCCTTACGCTCAAAAGGCATCCGCAGTCTTCGCTATATTATCACCGATTTTACCCAGGTGTACGAAGAAGAATACGACCATTCCCTCGACCTTTCCCAGCAGGAAATGCAGATTAGATCATTTTGTGAGTTTTTGGAAATGAATAGGGCTGTGATTACAGATCGGCGGATTTTTGGGGGTTAGTTTGTCCAGATTTTGTCTTGTTTCAGACAATGCTGTAAAAAGCTTTTTGCCGACGTTTCAGAATAATCGCTGACAAAACTTTGTGCAGATTTTGCACTAGCAAATTTCGCCTGCGTTTCCAGCATGAGCTCTGTTCCATCTGAATTGATCACGAATGTTTTGATACAAACAATTTCTTCACCTGCTTCATTACAATCACGGTGGAGGCAGATTTCGGTTTGTGTTTTTGGGAGGTGGATGATTTTGAAGTTCATGGATGTATAGTTTGTTTGCCGTGATTTATTTTACGAAGGTATATTAGCCCAAAATAAATCCGTACAACGAATCAGTTGTAACGTTATAATTTAATATGGAAGCTATACTTAGTTCAGTTTTGTGATTGAAACTAAACTTGCGATTTCCTTATTTTAGTCACTTTTCTAAACTAAGCAATTTGTTAGTTCAACCTTTGATGGAATTTTGCAGCTACAACGAAACCTTGACTTCAAACTTCAATCTTTCGGCACGCGCTCCGCAGAGGCCAAAAAAATTGTCGAGTACTTATACGAACAACCGGTTATAGACGTATCCAGAATCGAAGCGATCACTGAGAAATCTAAGGCCACCAATTATAAGCTGTTGGCCGATTTCGAGAGATTGGAGATACTTCAAGAGGTTTCAGGCGGGCAACGGAATAAACTGTATGTTTTCAAAGACTACCTCGACTTGTTCCGATAACACAGGCACTGATATCCTATTCAAATCCTCACCAAAACAAAAAAAGCCGTCACGATTGCTCGTAGCGGCTTTAAGTTGTGGTGATGGACGGAATCGAACCTTTGAACTTCATCATTGTTGTATTTAATCTAAATTATTGCCTTTCAGGCTTATTAGTAACAAATATATTAAATAGGATTAAATTAAATATAACCTTTATCAACATTTTACTGTAAACCAGTTTGTAAACCAGCGTGGATACAATATTTTTGTCTAAATAAAGTAAAACACCTGATGGCAACTGTAAAATACTACTTGAAGAAGCCAAACCCAAACGGGATCTGCTTGATTTCCCTGTACTTTCGGTATGGTACTGAGCAAGTTGTCATATCGACAAATCTATTCGCCAAGCCCAAGTTCTGGGATTCTAAAAACCAAAAATTAAAATCAGGTCATGAAGGATATTCAGAGCTAAATGCCAACTTGGAAAAATGGCGAAATGAAGTTCAGAAGATATATCAGCAACGTTTATACCAAAGGCTTCCTATTACTCCTGCCGATTTAAAGCCGCTTTTTGAGCGTGAAATCAGGATCGACAGATACGAAGCTGCTCCATTGAAACAGAAATCCGGACTGACGGAATTCATTGCCAAATACATTCAATCCGTAGTAGCATTCAAAAATCCCAATACGATTAAAACGTATAACTCACACTTAAAGATGCTCTTAGAGTTCCAGGTAGAATCAAAAAAGAAAAGCATCAGTTTTAATGAGATTACGCTTGACTTCTATCATGATCTCAAAAGTTTTATGGTAGAGATTAAGAAGTACAATGAAAACACACAGAACAAACACACTGGCCTTTTAAAGTTTTTTCTTAACGAGGCAACTGAACGCAAAGAAAATGAAAACCTGGAATTCAAGAGTAGGCGGTTTTCAACCCCACGGAAAGCGGTTGATTCAATATATCTCGATGAAGAAGAGATAAAGTTGCTTATGAAGCTCGACCTATCTGCTGAACCAAGACTAGAGAAAGTACGGGATCTTTTTATTGTTGGTTGCTTTACGGGTCTACGGTTTTCTGACCTTACTACTTTACAAGCTGAAAACGTATCCCCTGATTTCAAATATTTGAAAACCAAGACTGTAAAGACAGATGAATACCTGGAAATCCCGATTCACCCGATTGTCAGGAAGGTTATGGAGAAATACAAAGATCGGACGCCGAATCATTTGCCCCCAGCTATATCTAATCAAAAGATGAACGAATATCTGAAGGAAGTCGGTGAAAAAGCCAATCTGAGTGAGGATGTGGCGTTATTTGAAAAGAAAGGAAAGGTTCGGACTCAGAAAAAGGTAAGTAAATTTTCATTAATAACATCCCACACCGCCAGGCGATCCTTTGCAACCAATGAGTATCTTGCTGGCACACCGACTTATGCCATCATGGCAATTACCGGTCATAGGACTGAAAAAGCATTTTTAACATATATCAAAGTAACCAAAAAACAATACGCACGCCAGCTTTCCGAGATCTGGAAAGAACGGTTTAAAGATGAATAATTATGGCTGAAAACAACGACTATCGCTCTGAATATTCTGAATTTCAAAGAGCACAAAAAATGTTCGGATTTAAGAGTCAGGACAGCCTCGATTTTACTCCTTACTTTCTGTATGAGATAGGAGCTGCAACTCATCCTTACAATTTATCATTTCCAGAAAAGCCATCGAGGATAAGGTACCAGAATGAGATAGTCAATTATCTATGTTACTTTGGGTCAGTTGAAGAAGCAATAGAGTGCCTTGAGTATCATTATGATCACTTCGACAATAAAGAGAAATTTTTACGGTACTTCAAGTTCTCGCTTCCTTCTAGAATTCAGCTTATATCCAAAAAGGAGGATAAAGTTCGCCTCCAAACTTGCTTAGACTGGGTTATTGATATTTATGAGTCTTATAAAATGGAACCAATTTACATTGGAGCCAGGGCACAGATTAAAGGAGAGGATAAGGATAGAATTCTCCGCTAATTCTCTTTTTTGTTCAATGAGGTAAAAAATCCAAATGGCCCAGACTATGCTATGAAGGCTTCTACTTTGGGCACAGCAATAATCCTCCACCAATTTGAATGCTTTAAAAAATCAGCTTTATCCACACTTCAAAAAGATGCAGTTGATATTAAGAAAATCAATAATATCCCTATTGCTTTACAAGAAGAGCTCAGATCATTTTTCTACGGATCAAAGAGGAAGGGATAATCAATCAGTCATTTGGCAACTAATACCTCAGGTTCTCCAACTGCCTAGACCATCAACCAAGAAGTCAATACGCTGATGAACGGCGAAAAACGACTCGTGTTTTCGTTCAAGTGTGTAGAAAAACGATTCTTTGACCCACGTTCTTCTGAACGTGGGTCAAAAACTGAAAAGATGACCCACGTTAGAATTGAAATAGACCTAAATTTGAAAAAATGACTTAGGTAGCGCGTGAGTGAAGTCTAGACACTCATGCTGTGAACGCTGCCTTAGTAGATAATATAAATTGGCAGCATTAAGAATATAGTTAATTGAGCACAATCATGAGCAAGAATTTGACCGAATCAAGCCTTGACAGGAAAAACATATTGAACAACAACCTTGCTCTACAGGAAGTCTATGACCAAGTAGGCTTTTATGGTATCAAGTTTGATGGAAAATACCGCTTTACGAAGCAGCAGGTTGCCCATTATTTTGATGTCGACATTCGGACAATTGACCGGCTGCTTGAGAATAACAAAGCTGAACTCGAGCAGAGCGGCTATGAATTATACAATGGCCTAAAACTTAAACGATTTAAAGAAGAAGTCGTTGATTTCGTGAGGGTTGCAAGAGAAAATGAGGATGTTCACGACATGAATGTCGTGAACATCCTTCAACTTACTGATCATGAACTAGATAGCCTATCCAAAACTCCGCAGCTCGGAACGTTCACTTATAAGGCCTTTCTAAATATAGGTATGCTGCTTACCGGGTCTGAAAATGCCCAAAGGCTTCGTACAGTCATCCTGGACATTGTGATTGATGTCTTGAATAAAAAACTGGGTGGTAAAACCAAATATATCAACCAGCGGGAGGAAGAATTCATACCAAGCATAATCCGTGAATATAATTATAGGCAGGAATTTACCAATGCGTTAGATTACTATATTGACGATAATAAGTTCAAGTATGGGCAGCTTACTGACAAAATTTACAAATGCATATTCAAAGAAAACGCCAAAGAATATCGACAAATCCTAAATTTGAACTCTAAAGAGAGCGTCCGGAGCACAATGTATTCCGAGGTTTTAGATCTGATTTCGAGTTATGAAAATGGTTACGCGAGTTTTCTGAAAAATCGTTCTGAAAGCCTTGGTAGAAAATTGAAACTGTCGGAAGCTCATTTGCTATTTGCCGAATTTGATAAAACAATGGAAGCCTTCGTAAGCCCTTTAAGGGAAAAAGCCAGAAGCTTGATGGCAAGTAGGGATTTGGCTTTTAGGGATGCTTTACATGAGAAACTCAAGGAATACGTGGATGCGGTAAGCTCTGACGATTTCGAAAAGTTTTTAGGCGAGCGGAGCATGGATCTGGAAAAGCGACTTGAAGACAATAAAGATGTGTTTGAACGTCTTAAAGATCGCTAATCATGGAATTAAATTACTTCACGGAACAATATGCAATCATAATCCATGATAAAATCCTTAAAATTTCAGGTGGATTAGAAGGAGTTAAAGAGGATGGTGATATCAGCAGCCCCTTGCAGCATATCCAAAATGACGACTATTATCCAACATTTGAAGAAAAGCTATGTCATTTAGTCTTTTCCATCAATAAATTCCACTGCTTTAATGATTGTAACAAACGAACCTCAATTGCATTAGGAGCTTTTTTTCTCGAAATAAATGGACTTGATATTTTTGTAAATAAGTTTATCATCGAGATGGAGAACATTGCTGTTACCGTTGCGGATAACATCATTGATAAAGACTTACTCCAAGAAATCATTACATCAATTATTAACGAAGAAGATTATAGTGAAGAATTAAAACTGAAAATTATTTCGGCACTAAGCCAGGTAAAAGAGGAGAATGAAGCACTTAATCTTGGTGCAGAATTTTACAAAGATCTTTTTTGATGGCATAGGTTCTGATGACTTCTTGAAAACCAAGATTTTATATAATTAGTAACAAGGCTAATGAATAAATTATCAGCTGAAAAGCAAGTCAAATCTAAGAAGCGTGTAACTGACCATGGAGAAGTTTTTACTAATGACCGGGAAGTAAACGCTATGCTCGATTTGGTGAAACATGAAACAGAACGTATAGATTCACGCTTCCTGGAACCGGCCTGTGGAAACGGAAATTTTCTTGCCGAAGTATTGAGGCGAAAACTAGAAGTTGTGAATAGCCGATATAGTAAAAGTCAGATTGAATGGGAGCGAAATGCATTTATTGCTGTGTCAACAATTTATGGAGTGGATATATTGGAAGATAACGCAATTGAATGTCGGGAGCGGTTATTTTCGATTGTATCTAAAACCTATTTTAACAATTTTGGTACAAATGGTAACCTCGAATTTTTAAAAAGTGTACAATTCCTTCTTAAAAGAAATATTTTGTGGGGCGACGCACTTGACTTTACCAATCCAATTTCAAAAAAACCGATTGTTTTCTCGGAATGGAGCTTTTCACTAGGAGATCTTGTAAAACGAAGAGATTACGTCTTTCGATTTTTGGTTGAGAAAACACATCAATTTTCTTTGTTCAACGACGAAGGCAATGCTGCTGCGATAGACGAACCAGTTCGCGAATTCCCCTTAATCCATTATCTCAAAATTGGCCTGAAATGACGCAAACGAGCTATAACCCTGACGTTCTCTCCTGCCTTGCCAACCTAAGCAATGACGAAGTATTTACACCGCCAAGTTTGGCGAATGATATTTTGGATTTACTTCCTTCCGAATTGTGGAGTAACCCCCACGCCAGGTTTTTAGACCCTGTTTCAAAAAGCGGCGTGTTTTTGAGAGAAATGGCAAAGCGATTAATGCTTGGCTTGGAAAGCCAAATACCCGACAAGCAAAAACGCATTAATCACATTTTTAGCCAACAATTGTACGGCATTGCCATTACTGACTTAACCTCTTTACTTTCGCGCAGAAGTGTATATTGCTCCAAAACTGCCAATGGCAGATACTCTGTTTGCGAAACCTTTGTTGATGAACAAGGAAACATTCGCTACGAAAGAATGAAACATACTTGGCAAGGCGAAAAATGCATATACTGTGGAGCAAATCAAGAAGTATACGACCGGGAAGATGCCTCAGAAACTTACGCCTACAATTTTATTCATACAGACGAACCAGAAAAAATATTTAATATGAAGTTTGACGTTATCGTTGGTAATCCACCTTATCAATTAAGTGATGGTGGACATGGAGCTAGTGCAAAGCCGATCTATCATAAATTTGTTGAACAAGCTCAAAAACTCAATCCAAAATATATTTCAATGATCATTCCTGCAAGGTGGTTTGCAGGGGGCAGAGTTGGCGAACTGTCTAATTTCAGAGATGAAATGCTAAAGGATAAACGAATAAGAATTATACATGATTTTCAAGATGCTCGCGATTGCTTTCCTGGTGTTGAAATCAAAGGAGGAGTAAATTACTTTTTATGGGACAGAGACAACAAAGGTAAATGCAAGGTTCATACCCATATCGGAAAAAGTGTAGTTTCGGTATCCGAAAGATATCTTTTAGAAGAAGGGGCATCCACCTTTATTCGTAATAATGAAGCGATTCCAATTCTTAAGAAGATTCAAGAAAAAAAGGAGAAGAGCTTTTCAGACCTCGTAAGTGCAAATGATCCCTTTGGCTTTGATGTTAGAATTGAGGGAAGTATGACGCGTATAAAACCGAAATACAAACTTTCTCCATTCAAGGAAGCTGTCAAATTTTACTATAATGGATGGAGAAAAGAAGGGCTAGGATATATTGATAAGAAATATGTTAAAAAAAATGAAGATTGGCTGGCTGAGAATAAATTATTTGTAGCAAAAGCAATCGGCACTGGCAATGCTAAAACTGATTTAATTAAACCATTTGTTCCAGACCTGAACTCCTGTTCAAGTGAAACATACTTAGTAATTGGGCCATTCCAATCCAAAAAAATTATGGATAATGTTCAATCCTACATTGCTACAAAATTTTTTCACTTTTTGGTTTCATTAAAAAAGATAACTCAGGAAGCTCGACGGGGTGTTTATGAATTTGTACCTATTCAAGACTTTTCAGAACCTTGGACTGATGAAAAACTCTACACAAAATATAGTTTAACAGAAGAAGAAATTATTTTCATTGATTCAATGATTCGTCCAATGGACTTATCACAAAATAGTGGAGAGGATGAGTAAAAAAGAATTTTTCCCGCCACGTCCGATAATAAACCCCACCATTTATGCTTACGAATTGGTTGGCGTGGCTACGCACAAGGGTTTACTCAAAATCGGTTTCACCGACCGTAATGCGCAACAACGCATAAAAGAGCAGCTGGGAACGGCTGCCATTCAATACAAAATTGTATTTGAAGAATCGGCTATGAAGCGTGACGGTAGTTCTTTTACTGACCACGAGGTTCACCGGTTGTTGAGAGAATGGAAAGTAGTTAACGAAAGTGGAGAATGGTTTAAATGCACCTTAAACGACTTGCGTAGAGCCATTCATCAAATTAAAACAGGCGAAAAAACAGAAGAGAACAGAGTACTTACTTTCGGTATGCGGCCCGAGCAGGAAACAGCCGTAGATAAGACCATTGCTTATTTCAGGAGTTTCAAGAAAGAAAACAAAGACAGAACGCCCCATTTCCTTTGGAACGCCAAAATGCGCTTCGGAAAAACCTTTGCAAGTTACCAATTGGCAAAAAAAATGGGTTGGAAAAAAGTGTTGGTCCTTACATTCAAACCAGCCGTTGAAGATGCCTGGAAAGAAGATTTATTATCACACGTGGATTTTGAAGGTTGGCAGTTTTATTCCAAACACGAAGGTGAATTTGAGGAGAAAAATATTGACTTCAAAAAGCCATTGGTTTGTTTCGGGTCGTTTCAAGATTATCTGGGAAAGAACACCAACACAGGCGGTATAAAGACAAAAAATGAATGGGTACACGCCACGGTTTGGGATTGTATCATTTTTGATGAGTACCATTATGGTGCCTGGCGAGAAAATGCAAGAGATCTGTTTGGAAAGGATTTAGAAGCCGAAAAAGAAATAGAAGAATATAAGAAAATAGAAAAGAATGGATTTTCTGAGGAAGACAAAGTTGAACATTTAGAAGAGATTATACCGATCAGTACCAATCACTATTTGTATTTATCGGGCACTCCGTTTAGGGCAATTAGTTCAGGAGAATTTATTGAAGAACAAATTTTCAATTGGACGTACTCGGACGAACAAAGAGCCAAAGAAAATTGGGACGATTCAAAAGGTCCAAATCCGTATGCATCCTTGCCCAGAATGGTAATGCTTACGTATCAACTACCTGATTCCATTCGCCAAATTGCAATGCAAGGCGAATTCGATGGGTTTGACTTAAACATTTTCTTCTCGGCCGAAGGCGAAGGACACAAAGCACGTTTCAAATACGAAGATGAAGTACAAAAGTGGTTGGATTTAATTCGGGGTTCTTTCAGTGAAACCACTGTTGACAATCTGAAAATGGGTGCAAAGAAACCACCTTTACCATTTTCTCACGCTCCTTTGCTCAGAGTGCTAAATCATACTTTTTGGTTTTTGCCTACCGTTGCTGCCTGCAACGCAATGGCAAGTTTATTGGAAAAACGACAAAATACCTTTTACAATGACTATAAAGTAGTAGTTGCCGCTGGAACACAGGCTGGTGTTGGTATCGAAGCATTGCCGCCCGTTTTGGCTGCAATGACTGATAATCCATTGGAATCAAAAACAATTACGCTGTCCTGTGGCAAACTCACCACTGGTGTGTCAGTAAAACCCTGGACAGGCATTTTTATGCTACGTAATTCTTCCAGTCCTGAAACTTACTTTCAGGCAGCTTTTCGGGTGCAAACACCTTGGGTTATAAAAAACCCGGATAGTAAATCGCCCAACAAGGAAGTAATCCTCAAAGAAGAGTGCTATGTGTTTGATTTTGCTCCTGACCGGGCATTACGTCAAATTGCAGATTACAGCTGTCGACTTAATATAAATGAGTCCAACCCTGAGTCAAAAGTTGCTGAATTTATCAATTTCTTACCTGTGCTCGCCTACGACGGCAGCTCCATGAGACAAGTTGATGCCGCAGGAATTTTGGATATGGCAATGAGTGGTACCACAGCAACACTTTTGGCAAGACGCTGGGAAAGTGCTTTGCTCGTGAATGTGGACAACAATACGCTTGCCCGCTTGATGGCCAACCAAGAGGCAATGAAAGCCCTGATGAATATTGAGGGTTTCAGAAACTTAAACCAGGAGATTGAGACAATCATCAATAAATCGGAGGCGGTTAAAAAAGCAAAAAAGGACGCGAATGACCGAGAATTGACCAAGAAAGAGAAAAAAGAACTTTCGGACCAAGAGAAAGAATACAAAAGCCTAAGAAAACAGATTCAGGATAAGCTTATCAAGTTTGCTACTCGTGTCCCTGTATTTATGTATTTGACAGATTTTCGTGAACATGCATTAAAAGACATAATCACACAATTAGAACCAGGATTATTCAGGAAAGTAACTGGCTTGGTTGTAAGGGATTTTGAATTATTGGTAAGTCTTGGCGTTTTCAATTCAGCATTGATGAATGATGCTGTGTACAAATTCAAACGCTATGAAGATGCGAGTTTGGAATACATTGGTATCAGCAGACACAGCGGTAAGGACGTTGGCCTATTTGACACTGTACTTAGTCGAAAGGATTATGAAGAGAGTTTTGAAAATATACCAAAATCAATAAATGAATACGCTCTTGTAGTAGCGAATAGTAACATTTTAAAAGTTCCCAAAGGTTCTATTGGAACAGTAGTTCACGTTTATGAAAATAAAGACGCCTATGAAGTTGAATTTCTGGTAAATGATTCAAGTGTAGTTGAAACGGTATCAAGTAACCAAATAGAAGAAAGACAGTAAAATGAAGATACCTAATAACGACCAATCTTTTGTAGCTGACCGAAAAATAACGGAGTACTTGCTGAGTGATACACACGAAATTGGGAAGCACAAGGCAGACTTTTTCAAGCGTTTCGGTTTTAAAATATCCGATCTACACACGTTCAAAAGTGCGCTAATGCAACATTCTATTGATAGAGACATTGAAAAAACGAATAATTCAGACCATGGAGTCAGGTATGAATTAAAATGTGAAATCAAAACACCTGACGAACGAAATCCTTGTGTAGTGACAGTTTGGATTGTGGAGAAAGGTCAGGAAGATCCAAGATTCATAACCGCATACCCGGGAAAATAAATACTGACCGAACTTTCATAACAGACTTCGAAATTCTAAATGCCAGAATTCTAGAAGATGCCTTCAGTCCTCCCTGGCAATTCAATGGAGTAGTTCATCCATTCCAGTGCCTCGGAACTGACAAGGGCAAAATCCTTCCCTTCCCAATATTCTTTATTTTCTGCAGGGAGTTCATTATAGTGCAGCCAATGATCGGTTACAAAATCAACTATGCGAGGAAAGGCGCTCTTGGAATAGTTAACTAGTTGATCAGCGGACATGTGCCACGATATTTGTGCTCCGAGCCTTAAAACGACATGAATTACATGCAGCTCTGGGCTCATATCCACCTTATAAAAATATTGCAGATCTAGGCCATCCCGATCAGGGTTAATTCGACGACAGTTAGTAAATGTTATTTTCATCTTAAGTTTGGATTTTAAATTAGAATATCAGGCACTTATCATTTAAGGATGAGTAAAGTCGCTCTAAATTAACGCCTTGCATTACTATTAGGTAGCCTAGGAGTTTGGATTAAGCTCTGGCTCCACTAGAAATATCTGATCAGCATTTAACCCCTCTTTCACAAACAGCTCAGGAGTATCCTCTTCTCCAATTTCTTCCAGCATCAAAGCGGCCCTTGCCTGGTCAAATGCTCTCTTTACGGAAAGTCCGAAACCGATCGACGAGTAAAACTGAGATGCAAATATCCTTGCAGCATCGTCCCCAATACTTGTACTCATTCCGATCGCTGCATCAACGTATTGGGATACAGCCTCCGCCTGAGTGAACGAATAACAAGTGTTGAAAAAAACTAGTCTGACTTTATCACTTGATGTAACGATTACCTGGACGATCGCTTCTTTGCTTACAAACTTGGCTGTACCATCAGGATTTAAAACTACAATCTGATCTGAATTAGAGCCATGGCCACTGAAATGAATAATTGTCGGATCAAGCTCGTTGATCGCTTGCAAGATATCTCCAGTGCGAATAGCCCAGCGAGTTTCCAGCTTCACTGAATCGCGATGTCTCGCTTTTTTGATCATTTCATTGATCTCTCGCGCTTCTTCGTCAAGACGCAATTGCTGTTGGTCAACGGGATTCGAGGCCAAGAAAAGAACTGTGACACTTTGGGGCAGCCGTTCCAATTGGTCCAACCTGGAAGATACGGTTGAGTGGAGGCGGTCATGTTTGGCCAAAGCAGCATTCATTTTATTGATCTGGTCCTGATTCGTTCGTGCTGTTTTTTTCTGGATGCTTTCTTCTTCCTTGTGAATCTTTCGTTGCTCCCCACTCAGTTCTTTTTGTTTTTGCGTCAGTTTGGAATCTATGCCAGACAGTTTTTTTTCAGTTGAAGCATGATCATTCCGAAACCGGGCAATTTCATTCATTCGCGACCTAACCGTGCTTGGACTAGATGCTCGTGCCAAGGCCTGGCTAGACGTGTTGATTTTACCGAGGAGCTCAGCTATTTTCTTGACCTCCCTTGCCCGCTCTTGCTGCAAGCGCGCGACTTCATCGCTTTTTCTCTGGGCATTACTGTGATAGGTATCTATAAGTGCCATTATACATTTATGTTAGATGTTTATATCCTATCGCATATAGATTTGAATCTCCAGGCGATAATAGTTGGTATAAAATGCTATAAAAGAGTGATGCGTTTGAGCACCACTCCATATATTTCACCCCTCAGGAGGGAAAGGATCATTGCCATAACTGTCCCGGCCACGAATCTGACCATTCCTTCCGTGAATCAACATTTCCGAACCCTGATTTGTTGCTATCTCACGTGCACGTTGAATTGCTTCCGCTTGTGTATCGGTCACAACTGTTACACGGGAATTACCCTCTCCTCTTACGCCCCAATTTCCGTTGTGGGGAACAACATGCTGGTTTTTTCCCATCTTAACTTGACTTTTTAACTGTTTGAACAAATGTTGTGCTCTTGTGAGTCTTTGCATAAGCGGCAGTTACGAACTTGCCAGTCTTTGCGCTTTTTATTACCTTCCTTGCCATTGTACACCTCCTTTCGTTAATATGATCTTTCGTACACAACCATGAGAGCAATAGATTAGTTCAACTTTATAGTTGATATTTTAGTTATTTTAGTAAATAGTTTAAACTTTAAAGGTATTCTATATAAGTTTGGCCATTTTTCAAGAATTCATCAAAGTTATTTCTACGAAAATCCACTATAAAGTTGCATATTTACCCAACATGGTCAGCAAAAACCACTTAATCACCAAAATTTTATATATTTGTGGCATCACAGGTTGAAGTGGAACAATTTTTACGAGAGTTCTTTGTTAAGTATAAAATATTTAACATTCTGTTTATCGAGAGAACTAATCCAAAAAATGCTCAAACCCTTTTACTGCTGGAAATATCACCAGCAAAACGTCGGACTATAATTGAATCACTCACATTCAAGGACTATGTTGCTGGTCCGCTAGATGATACTCTATACGGTGGTTCAAGTTTATGGGTATTTGGTAAAGCCCACCAAAAAGAAGAGTTGTACGTTAAGATTTCGCTGGGAAGACCAAATTCAAACGTGCTCTGCATATCATTTCACATAGCTGAATACAGCATGTCCTATCCATTTAAATGAACATCATGGAAAGTCCTATTACAGGTAAAGAAATGCAAGTGCGACGGGAAGTCGCCGCTTTATCGTTTAGAAAAGAAGAATTTAAAATTATTAGCCATTATTACTTTTGCGAAGACTCGGGGGAGAAATTCACCAATGATAACCTGGATAACTTAAATCTCAATCAAGTATACAATCAATATCGCGAGAAATATGGAATTCCGTTTCCTGACGAAATTCGACAGTTGAGGACAATGTATGATGTTTCAGCAAGCAAGATGTCGGAAATACTTGGTTTGGGACCAAATTCATTTCGGCTCTATGAAGCTGGTGAAATGCCATCTGTCGCTATTGGGAGATTGCTTCTGTCAATAAAGCAACCTGCCCAATTTATAAAGCAGGTCAAGGCTAGTTCACATCTTTTAACACCAAAAGAAACCGATAGATTGCTAAGAAAGGGTGAGTCGCTCATGATCGATCAAAAAAATCATGAATGGGATATAATATTGACCGACAAGATTTTCGAAAGCTCCCAACCTTGTGAATACAATGGATATCGAGTTCCAGATTTACACAAAATATCAAACATGATTTGCTATTTTAATGATGTAAAACAGATTCAACTTTATAAAACAAAATTGAACAAGCTGCTTTTTTATGCTGATTTCAATTCCTACAAGCTATCTGGATATTCAATGTCAGGCATGAAATATAGGGCAATTCAATTCGGTCCGGTTCCATCGCACTTTGATAAACTTTACATAAAGTTATGCGACGATGGGCAACTGACAGTCAATGAAAAGGACTTTGGAAATGGCTACTACGGAGACGAAATCCAAAGTAAATCTGCATTTAACGATTCATATTTTAGCAAGGTGGAGATTAGTATTTTAGAATCAGTAGCAGAAATGCTTGGTGAATTATCAACAGATGAGATTGTTAAGGAAAGCCACGAAGAAAGTGGTTGGAAAGAGAATCACGAGAGCCGTTCTTTGATTAGTTATAAATATGCCTTTGAACTAGCAAAGGCAATTAATTGCAAATTTGACATAGCTAGTGATCTCAGCAAAAAAGGTTATGAAATTGAGCATGACAGTAATTAGGATAAAATTCCTAAAGCTCAATTTAATAGGTAATACGAGCTCCGGCAGTATGGTCTTTTAGAAATTGCTCAAAAAATAAATTTAGGAAGGGGCTGGGAAATTCTTAGCCCCTTTTCATTTCCGTCTACCTAGGTATCCCTGACGACTTACTCGCCACCATAGTACGTTTCCTCAGTAAGGCGCGTACAATGCATTCTTGTTAACATCACTTGATGGAATGAATTGCAGGATTAACTTCTCCTAAAATACAAATCAACGTAAATACTTGCTTGGATGTTCACGTTGATCTGCTTCCTTACTCTGATGCGCGTGACTTAAATGCATTCCAATATTAATGTCCAATTTGCGTTGAAGCTCCTTCGCAGTAAAACCCACATCCTGCCCCTTAATCGGCACTCCGTGATAGCTGTAACTCGAATACTTCAACTTCCCCTCTTCCATCGTGAACTTACACTCAATCGCCTTCTCTTTCAACCGCCGTTCTAAATCATCCAGCGAACTACATTTCTTCTTAAAAGCCTCCCTAATAGCCAAGTTTACAAACTTCTGAGCCTCTTTCTGGTTCTCGTCAACGCGCCGTAGTTTCCCTTCTTGCAGCTTCTCTACCTTACCAAAACCAAGCTCCTGCGTAATCTCCTTACAAATCCTCACATTCCGAGCATAATTGTGCGAAGTCTCCAACGCTTTACTCCCATCTGTTGGCACTCGGTTAATGTAAATGTGTATGTGCTTGTGGGGCTTGTCATGATGCTGGTAAACAGCAATCTGGTGATCCCCGGGATCGGCGCCCATTTTGGTACAATATTGGTTAGCGGCCGCAATCATCTGCTCTTTGGTAGGGTTCTCTCCCGGCTTCCAGCTGAGCGAAGAATGCCACACCGGTCTTTTACACCGGCTGCCTGCTGCTTCTTGCTGCATTTCCAATGCAATACCTAGTGGATCGAAGGAAACAACATTGTGCAGAAGCAGCAACTCTGATTTCCCTTCAATTTCCTTCCCGTCCAAACTATATCCGGCTCCATAATTGATCGCCCCAAGGAAGCTAGATCCAATGGTTGTCTTTGCTATCATTTTTTCAAAATGCGTTTAAGTTCTTCCAAGACTTCTGTGATTGGCTTTTCGTAGAAATAGCCTTTGTTAGCGAAGGTGGCCAGCTGATTGAGGTTGGTTCCGATCCCTTGCAGATTCCGTTTTTCGTCTTTGTCAAACCTGGCTTGAACCGGATGTCCTGTTCCAAGTTTACGCAGATACTCAGACACTGATAGTCCGGCCAGGGTGGCCTTTGATTTGATTTTATTGTAGTCCTGCTGCGTGACCCGCAGCGGGATCGTTCTGTTTTTGGTTTCCCTTTTAGCCTGGCTTGGCTGACGGGTTCCTTCATGAGAATTTTCATCCATGGCGTTGATGGTTGCTTGTCGATATTGAATGTTGATGGGGTTCGGGGCGTAGCCCCGACAAGTCAAGGGAGGAACGACCGGTGTGTTTGTAACTGCAATTCGGAGCGCAGCGGAAGAATTGTAGTTACAAACACATGGCTTGCTTACCAAAGCCAAAACAAGGCGTAATAAACGAGTCGAAAATGGTCGAACTTGGTCTATTTTAGCAGAAAATACTGTACTAATTACTGATTATCAGATCCTAACGGAACCACAACAACATTTTCTTCTTTGAGGTATTGATACTCTTTACCCACTTCAATTGACTTGATATTTGCTGCTGGACGAAGAATCAAATACTTCTGAGATTTCAGTTCTCGTATCTCTGCAACCTCAATCATTTGTCGAAATGCATCGAAGTTGGGATACCGGTTTACAAACTCTGAGATCGTTTCATACTTTTCCGACTGACCAACAAAATGTGCAGTAAAGAAGACCCCTATTAATACTACCAGCGAAGGAATGAGGAATTTGCCCAAACCAAATGAGAACGCTTGCAGGTTATCCTTAAAGTGGACTGCATGTACCTGGCCTTTGATCAGTTGAGCTGCATGGCCAACCTCCTTGGTAGACTGCTGTACCGTTTGACTGAAACTGCCAAATCTGTCATTCAATTCAGTTAGTATTACGGCTGTCCATTCATCCATTTCGTAACCATACTTGGCTTGAAAACTGCCTTTAATCCGGGTCAGTTCTTCCTTAGTGATTTGTGAGCTCATCTTTAAAATGGTCGTTAAGTTCTTTTTTCAATCTCATTCTCGCACCTGTCTGGTATTCATTGATACCGTACCCTTTTCTTACTCCATCCAGAATTTGACTTCCCAAATTTGAACCCGGATCGAAATCTCCAAATGTCCGGAATCGCAAACCCAAGGCTTCGCAATTATTTTTCAATTCATCTGCCAATGCAGAGAAATTGTTAAACGTTGTGATGCTTTGCCAAACAGTCACCTCAAACTCACCCCGAAGCGCTATCAATAATTTTTGAAGGTAATCTACACTCGATGTGTAAGCACCGCCACCACCGATAACCACATGAAAATTAGCCTTGAATCCCAGCTCGTCAACAAATGCTCTGAATGGCAAATCTCTCTCAATCAAGGCAGGTAGTTGCTCAGATTCCGGAGCTCCGAAATCGAAATAGACACGATTAAATGGGGATTCTGCCAAGCTTTCCAGGTAGGACACCAAATTATCTCTAACCAAAACCTCTTTTTCGTTAAGTAGGGATACCATCTCAGTGCGCAACTCTCCGAGAAATTTAAGCTGTCGACTGGATGTGCCTGTCGAACTATCCAAATCCACAAATAGTGACTGCTCGTTGTTCTGCTCCGCCGTTCCCAACAAATAGGTAAGCAAGCTTTTGCCAACACCGCCTTTGGCTTGAAGGATGAAATTGATTTCTTTCATTTTTTAGAAAATTTAGATTTAACTTCTTTAGTTGAACTTGTAGGTAGATCATCCGGATTTGTCCAGGTTATACTTTCACTTTCAGGTGTTACCCCTGGGACCGGATGTTCTGATTTTATATTGGATGCCTTGCTAAAAGTCTGAACGCTTTCTTTAATTGCCGTCGCTCCACTTGTTTTACCTAAAAAATAGTGGCGGCAATATTTGACGTCAGTAGCTTTAATGAGATCCTTCTCACCCAATTCCTGATTGATCAATTCTGCAATCATGGACAAAGATGCGCTCATGGATATAGTGTGCTTGAAAAGATCGTAAAGCATCCGTTTTCGTTTAGGATCTTTCCTGGCATACAGGCGCAGCAGAATTTCTCTATTCATAAGCTTCTTTCTTTTGAATTAAAAAATCATTGAGATCCTTGTATTCAGCATAGAACAGGCTCATATCCACTACTCTGGAATATCCCAGTTTGAGCTGATTAGCCACTTTGAATCCAGATTGATCATTATCAAGAAATAAGAATTTAGAGTCGTGTTCAGCCAAATGCGCTGATGCCTTTCCTAACAGAGACAAGGAATTAAGAACTAAAAAATTCGCATCGGCCACATGAAAAACCGGCAGCATCACATAGGACAGAAAATCCATGAAACCCTCAAAAATCAACAGATTGATGCCGTTATTTTCTATGAAGGAATTGTCCTTCGGCGCAATACAGGATTTGAAACCGTTGCTCCGGATTTCATAACCACCTGATTGATTTTTAAAAGCAATTCCTTTGAAAACCTGACCGTTATTCGAGTAGGTTAGCTCTTTACAATACGTTCGGGCAACGTCAATAGAAACTCCACGCAGGTTGAGATAAGTAATCAAGCCATCATCCTGCATGTAACCTGCATTCACTATACGCAGCTTAGTTTTACCTCCCGATGTTGGAGCCTGCGCCGTTTTTTGCGGGTGAAAAGAAGAAAAACCACCAGTTATTAGCCTGATCACCTCTTTCACATCCTCTGTTTTGAAAATTTTGCAAGCCAAGTCTATCAACGTGCCGCCAACACCGCTGCCGTGGTCATACCACAGATTTTTAGTGGTGTCAACTTTAAGTGAGGGATGCACTTCCAAATCTCTTATCATACTGACATACCAATAGTTATGACCCTTTTTAATAGTAGGCTGGAATCCATTTTGATTCAAAAAACCTACTATGCTGTATTGCTGATTTAATTCTTTTGCATTCATATCTTTTTCTTTTTTCACCCGCACTTGTTCCGTTCCGTTCCATGTTCCACACGTTCCACTTGTTCCATTTTGCTAAAAAATATTGTTATCTATTTGACTATCAACTTGTTCCATTTTTGAGCAAATTTTTGAGCGAAAAATGTGGAACAAATGGAATTTTGGAACTTTTGGAACGAATGGAACAAACGGAACGAGATGGAACATCTGAGATCAAATGGAATTAATGGAACGGGTGGAACGAACGGAACTTTGGAACAAATGGAATTTTTGAAACAAGTGGAACAAAACCGAACTAGCCGAGTTCAATTGCCTGGTATTGCCATTTCATCGAACATTTTTTCACAATCCCCTCTCATAAACAAGGAGGGGTTGTGAGAAAAATGTGGACTTGTTACAGGCCATTTATTCGTTTAGCCAGCGATGGATCGTCCCTTTACCCCTATTCAATATTTTCGCAATCTGCTCAATGGTCTTTCCTTGATCCCGAAGCTCTCGTGCTAGGTCTTTCTGCTCCTCTTTCACAGGCATTACCTCCGTGCCTATATGTTGTGCTTCATCAATGTTGTCCTGGACAAATTCAAACCAAAGCGTTTCAGGATTCAACCGGATGAGCTTAGCGCCGTCTGTCTCTTCGCAATGCCTGGATTTGGAGCGCTTGAAGATCCGATATTGGATATCTTGTTTGCTTTTCCGCAAGAACATATCGCTATCTGTCAAATCCGACTTCACTCCCGACCCGCTTTGCAGATCACTATCAGTTAACAAATTCCTGGTATGCTTGCGTGTATGATCCGTGATGATGATCGTCGTGTCAAGTAAATCCCGCAGCATTAAAATCAAGTGCATCGCCTTTGCAACTTCCTTTCCGTTATTGGTATCGGAATTCAGGAAAGCGACCCTAAAATTGTCGAGGACAATCAGAACCGGCTTGTGGACTTTTGACATCTCAATTATTGCCTGAGCTTCTTCTTCCAGACCCTTTTTAGTTGTGTAAACGTAACTTTGATAGTTAGAGAACCTAATCTCCTCTGGTGGTGCATCAAATAGCCTGGCCAACCTACGACTAATCGTATCTTCACTTAATTCACAATTGATGAACAATGTGTTTCCATGATATTCTATTGGTTCATTCCAGAGTGAAGACCATTCTGAGGAAATGGCAATGCAGGCTTGAAGCCCTAAGAGTGTTTTCCCTGTTCCGCGTTCGGCTGCGAAGATTACCGAGGAATTTTCCAAGACATAGTTTCCCAACAAACGTCTGAGGGGAGCAAGTGTCCTTCCTTTGACCGCAAGATTCTCCATTTTATTTAAGGAAGATTTATGTAAAATCTTTCCTTCCAAATGGTTGTGAAAACCATTCAGGGCTGCTATTTTTGTCATACAATTTTTTTAAGATTTTATTTAAGGGGTAATGCGTTCGAGGCATTATCCCTTTTTCTTTGATTTGTTATTTGAGTACATGTAATTCAACACCTCGGATTTTACGAAATAAAGTCTTCGGTGAAGCCTGCGATATGGTAACCCATCCTTCTGCCACTGATTAAGCGTCACCAGTGAGATGTCCAGCTCCTTTGCCATTTGGGCTCGGGATAAGAGTCTTTCATCGCCACCGGACATCTGATCAGCCTTCGGGCTAAAAGCATTCTTAAATTCTTCTTGAATCACCTGTCTGGTAAAGTTTTTTAGCTCGTCAAATTCAATTACTACTAGCTTGGTCATGGCACATTTGTTTTTGATTGATAATGGCAAATGTTGGGGCAGAGGAGTCGAAAAAGCAAGTATGAAAAAGTATGAACTTTGCTTTAACTGGTATTAAATGCATCCAGACGCTGTTTAGGCGTATTTTGATTAATCTCATGGAAAAGCGAGAAAAAGCAAAATTTCCGATATGAGATAAGAAAGGGTAAAGTTGGCAGGAAGAATTTGCCGGAAAATGGCGATTGAAACAGTGGTGGTAGTTGTCTTTCTTGGCATTCCTGGACGCTATATGGATCCAAGGAAATAGAATACTTTACTGCAGAAGATACGGGATGTTGGCGAAACTGTAAACCAGAGTGTAAACCAAACAAAAAACCGCTTGATAATTTTAAGATTATCAAGCGGTTAGCTTTGCATTCTGTGGTGATGGACGGAATCGAACCGCCGACACAAGGATTTTCAGTCCTTTGCTCTACCGACTGAGCTACATCACCAGGCTCAATTGGTTCCCTTTGGGACTGCAAAACTAGAAGTTTGGTTTTGCTTTACAAATTATTTGTGAAAATATTTCTGCGATATTATTGTGTCCGTAAGTATTAAGCTGAAAATCTTTCTGTTATAAAATCGACGGCATATTTATTTTAAAACCATTTGCTTCAAAACACATTTTTGCCATATTTGCTATGGTATGCTTGCATACTAATTTACGCGCAAATTCACCATTTATATATGGCAGTATTACAGCAAGTTATCTTTATCGTTCTCCTGGCAGGCGTTTCGTTGCTGGTTTACAGGCGGGCTAATCTGATCCGGCGAACTATACTGATTGGCAAAGATGAAGACCGCACCGACGAACCAGGCAAACGGCTGGCTACGATGCTACGAGTGGCATTCGGGCAAAAGAAAATGTTCGACCGGCCACTGATTGGTTTCCTACATTTTGCCGTCTACATTGGTTTTATCCTCATCAATATCGAAGTTCTTGAAATTATCCTCGATGGTATCCTCGGGAAACACAGGGTCTTCGCCCCTATTCTCGGCGGTTTTTATAGTTATCTGATCGGCTTTTTCGAAATACTTGCATTCGGCGTTCTGGCTGCGTGTGTCATATTTCTAATACGAAGAAGCGGCGTAAAAGTTGAAAGATTCCAGCCTGAAAGACACCGGGAAATGAGCGGCTGGCCACAGCTCGACGGTAAAATAATCCTCGTTTTTGAGATCGTACTAATGCTGGCAATCCTGACCATGAATGCGGCGGACAGTGTGTTGCAGGAAATGGGAAATCCGCATTATGCGCAGACGGGCAGTTTTGTGATCAGTCAGTTTTTTAAACCTTTATTCACCGGCTGGAACGAGAATACCCTTGTGATCTACGAGCGTTTTGCGTGGTGGTTGCACATTGCCGGGATTTTCGCTTTCGCGGTTTACCTCACCTACTCAAAGCATTTGCATATTGTCCTCGCTTTCCCGAATACCTATTTTTCGAGGCTGTCGCCGAAAGGGAAAATGATCAATATGCCTGAAATTACGAGCGAGGTGAAAGTAATGCTGGGGCTGGAAAATCAGAATGCAGAATCGGTAGTGCCGGAGCGTTTTGGGGCGAAGGATGTGATGGATCTGAGTTGGAAAAACCTGATGGACGCGTATTCATGCACAGAATGCGGCCGGTGTACCGAAGCGTGCCCTGCCAATATCACCGGCAAAAAGCTATCGCCGCGCAAGATTATGATGGATACCCGCGATCGCCTCGAAGATGTGGGCCGGAATATGCAGGCAAATGGCGGAGAATTTGTGCCGGATAACAAAGCCCTGATTGGCGATTATATTCTGGAAGAAGAGATACTGGCCTGCACGACCTGCAATGCGTGCGTGCAGGAATGCCCGGTGCTGATCAATCCGCTGGATATTATTTTGCAGCTGCGGCGGTATAAGGTAATGGACGAGGCGCAGGCGCCCGGCTCCTGGAATATGATGTTCCAGAATCTGGATACTAATCAGGCACCGTGGAAATTCTCTCCAGCAGATCGTTTTAACTGGGCCGAGGGAGTTAAGTAAGGCTTTTAACTGGACTAAACGTCCTGGATTTTATGGATCAAGAAGTATATAAAGTGCCTACAATGGCCGAAATGGCTGCCAGCAATGAAACACCCGAAGTTTTGTTCTGGGTAGGCTGCGCCGGATCTTTTGACGATCGCTATAAAAGAGTGACTGTGGCTTTTGTCAAGATACTAAACAAGGCAAAAGTGAAATTCGCTGTACTCGGCACGGAGGAAAGCTGCACAGGCGACCCTGCGCGGCGGGCTGGAAATGAGTTTACATTTCAAATGCTCGCAATGTCAAACATTCAGGTGCTTGATATGTATGGGGTTAAAAAGATCGTAACTGCCTGCCCGCATTGTTTTAATACTTTGAAAAACGAATATCCCGAGCTGGGCGGCAATTATGAAGTGCTGCACCACTCTGAATATTTACAGCAACTTATTAACGAAGGAAGAGTGAGGCCTGAGAATGGGGAAACTTTCAAAGGCAAAAAAGTCACTTTTCACGATTCGTGCTACCTGGGTCGCGCGAATGACATTTATGAAGCGCCGAGACAGGTTTTGGAAGCGCTGGACGCCGATTTGACCGAAATGAAAAGGTCAAAAGTAAAAGGACTTTGCTGCGGAGCGGGTGGCGGACAGATGTTCAAGGAACCCGAAAAAGGAAGGAAAGATATTAATATCGAGCGGATCGAAGAAGCGCTGGCTACCGGCGCCGATACTATTGCAGTAGCCTGTCCGTTTTGTATGATTATGATGACCGACGGGCTTAAAAATAAAGAAAAAGAGGATTCAGTGAAGATATTTGATATTGCCGAACTGGTCGCGCAGGCGAACGGGCTCTGAGTTAGAGGGTATTCTTGAGAACTTAGTCGCTCCGGCTGTTGTTGAAAAATACGAGCCTAAGGCTCTTTTAATTTGCTTAACATTTTTAGTATGTACATTCCATTTAGCGATATCGATCTTCAATCCAGAGTTTGGGTTTATCAGGCAAACCGAAAACTGACCGACTCTGAAACCGGCATTATCACAGAAACTTTAAAAGCATCGCTGGATTCGTGGGAAGCGCACGGAAAGGCGCTGACAGCCTCGGGAAAGATATTTGAGCACCGTTTTGTAGTAATTGCGGTAGACGAAAGGAATGAGCTACCGAGCGGCTGCTCGATCGACAAATCTGTGCATTGGTTACAGGAAATAGGAAATCGCATGCAAATTGATTTCTTCGACAGGTCACTTGCCTATTTTGACAATCATGGAGAAGTACAAACCATACCTGTTGCCAAAATAAAAGCATCGGTGCAGGATGAAATCATTCAGCCTTCCACAACTGTTTTCGATAATCAGGTAGCCACAAAGGCGCAATGGATGAACCGCTGGAAAATTCCCGCTTCCAATTCCTGGCTGAACCGTTATTTCAAAGAGCAGACCAATTTTTAGTAAAAATGGATAGTTTTGAAAGTTCAATAGCCGATCTCAAATGAAGTTTTCCGGAATTTTTGCCGTTTTATTGCTTTGCCTGTCTCTGGTTTCCTGTGATGATAGTATTGTTTATAAAGCACATGAAGATATTGATGACGGACTTTGGTATATCAAGAACAAACCTTCATTTAAAGTAGAGATAACGGACACCACGCAGGTCTATAATCTGTATTATTTGCTGAGAAACACACTTCAATACCCCTATTACAATTTATATCTCACCCGGAATTTCACCGGCCCTGGTCAAAAACTGATTTCTAATACGCTGGAAGAAGTGTATTTGTCGAATGAAGTTACGGGCAAGCCTTATGGCCACGGACTAGGTGATCTTTTTGACCATAAAATACCTTTCCTGAAAAATTACCGCTTTTCGAAAGCTGGCATTTACACGATCACCCTATCACAATCGATGCGGCAAAATCCGCTGCCTTTTGTAATGAGTGTAGGTATTAGTGTTGAGAAAGTCAAAGCCAAAGAGTAATTACTAAACCGCGGGCGCATTGCCGGGATGAATTGGAGAAGTGCTTTCCGGTTTCTTTCTTGGCTTGTTACGGTACCGCCGGTAAGGCTTTTTCTTAAACTCCTGAACCGGTTGCTGCCGCTGAATTTCTTCTCTTTCCTCTGACACCTCGTGTACCGGCTCGCCGAGCAGAAAACCGTAAGGTTCCAGGCTTGGAATCGTGTCCATGATTACTTTCAGAATCGCTGTTACCGGCAAGGCTAAGATTAATCCGGAAAGTCCCCATAGCTGCCCGCCCAGGAATAAGGCGACAATAGCAGCCAGCGGATTCACACTTACTTTCGACCCGACTATATTAGGTGTAATAAAATTGCCTTCCAGAAACTGCACAAAGCTCATAATACCGATAACGCCGACTGCATACCAAGGAGAATCCATCGTGACAATACTCAGTAATGCAGGCAGTACCGAGCCAATCAGAATTCCGATATAAGGTATTAAAATAAGGAAACCAGCCAGAAAGCCAAAGAAAATAGCGTGAGGAATCCCGAGTAGCAGCAAGCCAATGCTATTTAAAACCCCAACTATTAATATTACCAGAAACAGACCGGACAGGTAACTTTGGATCACTTCATAGATTTTTCTCAATAAAAGATTCAGATCCTCATTAGGAACATTCTTCACTGCTTTATGTACGAACATCCTGAAAAAGTCGCGGTAGAGCATGAAAAAGAAAATGTACAGCGGGATTAAAACGAATGTGGAAATAGCGCCGGTTGTCGTTACAAGCGTGTTTAACAAGAATGCGCGGCCTTCGGTCAAAGCATTCACCAGATATTTCTTTCCTTCACTTACCTGCTGGGTACGGCTGATATTGAGGTACCTCTCCCCCATTGCCAGCGTCTGGTCCATGATAATCTCCGCTTTTTCGGTAATGCGCGGCAGCTCCTCGGCGAAGCTTCCGATCTGGATCGAAACGACGTATAGCAGGATCACGATGACGACAAACAGGATCAGGATACTAATCAGAATTGCGCCTATTCGTGGTACCCTGCGCCTTTCCAGCCATGCACAAACGGGATAGAGCAGAATGGCGAGAAGAATGGAGAATGCAAGCGGAATGATTGTTTCGCGAAGCACAAAAAGAATGTATACCGTCGCGATGAGCGCAACGAGTGTACTTGCTAACTTTATGTAAATCGGGGTTTCTCTATCTTTGTCAGGAAGAGGGCGTAATGTTGAACTCATGAATAAATTAATGTATGTATGGTTTGCTGTCAAGACACTGTTTTGTACTTGCCAGTCGGATCACAAAGTCAACAATTTCGAGAAAGTACGATCTCAATACAAAATTAGCAAAATAGGCAAGCTTCCCAGCCTGATATCTGAAAGTTCAGGCTTGGCCAGGTCCAGTAACGAGCACATTTTCTGGTCACATAACGATAGCGGCGGAAAGGCAGCGCTTTACGGATTTGATCTTAATGGCAAACTTGTTTCAATAAAAACCATACCGCAGGCAAAAAACGTCGACTGGGAAGATCTGGCAGAAGATAAGGTCGGGAATATCTATATTGGTGATTTCGGAAACAATTCAAATACCCGCTCCACTTTGGAGATCTACAAGTTCAGTACGCTTGACTCCACTACCCAGGTGATCAAATTTAAATATGCAGAGCAGCAACGGAATAAGAGCCGCATTTTTGACTCAGAAGCATTTTTTCATTATAAAGACAACCTATATCTTTTTTCCAAAAACTGGGAGAAAGGTGAGATTGGGAAAATGTATCAGCTTTCTGACAAAGCCGGCGACTATACGGTAAATGCGTCAGACAGCATTCCGATTGACAGCCAGGTTACTTCGGCGGATATCAGCCCCGACGGTAAACGATTTGCATTGTTGACTTACGGTAAAGTGCTCTTGTTTGAAGTCTCCGGTGAGGGTATTAATTTTAAGAAGCCGCTGGGTTGTTTTCGTTTGGTAAAAAAGCAGAACGAAGCGATCCTTTTTTTGAACAATACCGATATGCTGGTTACAAATGAGCAGGGGGATATGTACCGTATTACTTATCGTTGATATTAAGTTTGTGTTAATATTGGCGGGATGCATGTAATCTGAACATCACATATTCTAATTTCGAACCGCGTTTTAATCATAAAAACAATGAGCACCACGAAATCCGCTGTTTCAGCACCGAAAGTACTAGTAGTGGATGATGATTCAGATATCGTTGAACTCCTCGAATATAATTTAACTAAGGAAGGCTACTCTGTTCAAACAGCCTCAAATGGCAGGAAAGCTATCGAGACAGCCAAGACATTTTTACCCGATCTGATCCTTCTTGATATTATGATGCCGCAGCTCGACGGTATTGAAACCGGCCGGATCCTGCGCCAAAATCCTGATATTAAAAATACTTATATCCTGTTTCTGACTGCACGCTCGGAAGAGTATTCTGAGGTAGCTGCATTTGACGTGGGCGCGGACGATTATATTACCAAGCCGATCAAGCCAAGAGCTTTGATGAGCCGCATTAATGCATTGTTCCGCCGGGAAGCTCAAAAAGCTGAATCCGGAGATACGATCGAAATCCTGGACTTGTCCATTAACCGCAAAAATTACACGGTTACGCAGGCTGGCGAAAAAGCGACGGTACTTCCTAAAAAGGAATTTGAACTGCTATTCTTCCTGGCACAGACGCCTAATAAAGTATTCAGCCGGGACGAATTATTGCAAAAGATCTGGGGCGCGGATATTTATGTCCTGGAAAGAACAGTGGACGTACATATCAGAAAGCTGCGCGAAAAACTGGGCGATAACTATATTAAAACGCTCAAAGGAGTTGGTTACATGTTCAGTAACGAGCCCGCCTGATCATTTTTCAATAGTAGCGGGGTCAATTTCGGGCTCCTCGTCTTTTTGCTTGTTTTTGTCACGTTTCCGACGAAAAGCCAGCTTGATATTCACTTCTCCATTTTCATCAATAGCCCTTAGAAAAATCTTGGAGCCGCCTTTTTTCTCTTCATTATTAGGGTCAAGAACGTAGGTAGAATCCCGCTTTTTCAGATTACTGAGCGGGATTTGAATATTAATATCCGTTTTATTCCCGAAGCTGTAAATACCGTCGAGGTACAACGTGAGTACATTGGATTCGATCTCCATAGGAGCAATTTCTATCTCCTGACCTCGCAGCCTAATATCATTTCGAATAGGCGCAAACTTGACGCGCTCGAAATTCCGCTTTTTGAAAATCAGCTTTTTCATTTTCATGAAAGGCTCAAAATCAATGATATAACCATTGGTAAGGTCAAAATGCAGATCGCCTTTCATTGACGAAGGAATCAGTCTCACATTGTTATTCAAATTGGCTTCAAATTTGAAATCAGTATTGAGGATACCTTTAAGATTGTCGCTTGTAATCGTTTTTTGCCCGAAATTATCGAACGAACTAAATACCGAATGCACATCCGCATTTGAAACCCTGCCGCTCACTGCCAGCCGAGGCTGCCCTTTTCCTGAATTATCCATCACGCCTGACACCCGGAAATTTCCACGTCCAAATGCCTTCATGACAAAGTATTCGATCGAAACCGCGTTTTCTTTAATAGTAAACTGACCCTTCACATCGCGCGCCGTAAAAAGCCGGTATTGCAGTTCCTTTGCATCTAATTTAGCGACTACCTCCATTTTGTCGATCGCATTGTCGAGCAAATCAGCAAGTTTGAGTTTCTGTCTTTTTTTCGTACTCACATTCGTCCTGGCGGCAAAAAGGCTTTCCAGCCAGGTCACCTTCCACTTGGGAATGTTAATATCCACATTGGCGCGCAGTGGCTTCGGAGAACCGAACAGATAAGGGATCAGATCCAGCAGCTGGCCGCGCAGATAGAGCATATTGTGCCCATCATGAAAATGCAGATCCTTAAAAACCACCGCTTTTTCATTAAATGTAAAATCTCCATTGATCCTGGACAGCTTCACCTTTCTGGGTACATAGTCCATCGCGATATTGTTGAGAGAAGCTTTTCCAATTATCTTCCCGTCAAACCTGTCCTTTGCCGAATTATAGAAATTTTTCAGGCTTCCGTTAAAATGGAAGTCGATCTTCGCTGTGCCGGATTTGAACTTATAGCGCGTCTCGTCGAGTAATGCGCCGAGGTTAGTGGAATCTGCATCGACTCTACCATCCAAAACTGCTCTTGGGTTCTCGAAATTTTTAACCGAAAATTTGAATGTGAAAGGGATTTTTTCAAAAAGCCCCGTAACCTTGGGAGCAATGAGGGTCGAGTTCCAAATTTCAGGAACGCGCGTAGTATCCGCCTGATTAGTAAACTTTCCGGCAGCTTTCAGGTTTCGCAGCACACCCACCGGCAACTCGTAATTGAATGTATCTGTTTCAAATTCAACATCTACCCTCGCCTTATTCTGTGACGCCAGCTGGCCTATTACCTTCACCTTCGTGTCCACCTTCGCCTGAATTCCAAGCGAATCAATTTGGTTTCTCAACCGCTTGGTTAACAGCGGCACAGCATCTTTTACTGCAATTTTATTAGCCGTAAAATTCATACTGAAATTTCTGATCGTATCTGAAAAATCAAAATCTCCCGTGATCCCTATCTTATCGCGGGTAGCACTTTCAAGGATCGAGGGGTGGATATTTAATTTCTTTTCATCGGAATCGTATGCGAGTGCCAACGCGATATTAGTCTCCTGATTGACCAGAAATCCACCCTTTTCGGGTTTGAATGTAAGCCCTTTAAACAAAACAGAACCCGCAAAGCTGGCATTAGTAGTTGTATCTGTCAGCGTGATGATATTGGTAGCATCATGGAAAAGCGCGCCGTAGTATTTCTTTTTGACCGAATCAGCAAAAGCGACACTGAAATTGATAAATCTCAGGTTTCCAAGTTTATCCAGAATATCCCCGTTCCCTTCCTTTTTATCCTTCTTCTTTTTATTTC
Organism: Dyadobacter sp. CY343; assembly: GCF_021390335.1. Taxonomy (GTDB): domain Bacteria; phylum Bacteroidota; class Bacteroidia; order Cytophagales; family Spirosomataceae; genus Dyadobacter. Next base: position 241,217 of record NZ_JAJUXK010000006.1, read on the forward strand.
CGGATTGAAAAATAGTGAGGTTGGAATAACCGTCGCGCATCGTGAACATATTCAGCGAACCATCCTGCAACACTAGGTTTTTTACCCGGATATTTCCTTTATAAAATCCTTTCAGATCAAGGGCAACATGCAGCAGCTCAGCTTCCAGAAAGGGTTTATTATGCTTTTGATAGAGACTATCGGTCAGCCGTACTTTCGACAATGTAAAGTTCAGCCCCAGTCCGCCGTAAAAAGGCCGGAATTTGAAATCTCCTATTTCGAGATTTCCATTCAGGTTTTCATTCACTATTTCCTGTACACTCCGGAATATTTTTTCTCGGTTACGATACACCCAGATTTCGACAGCAGCGAAAATAAAAATAGCGCAAAGGGCAACGATCCCGAAGATTTTTAGAACTCTTGCAAACATGAACCGAGGGGTTTAACGCAATACTTGACAGCAGGCATGGATTGAGCCGACCCTGCTACCATATACGTTTATTAATAGTGTGCCAGCTTCTATGCATCAACCAAGTCTGGTTACTTAAAGGTTCATCTTCGCTATTCAAGGCAAAAAATCGTAGTTTTGCGGACTCTTAGGAGATCAGAATACACATAAATCATATTGCTGCAAAATGCTACTGAGCGAACAGGAAATATTGCGCCGCCAAAAGCGGGAGGATTTAATTAAGATGGGCATTGAGCCCTACCCGGTTGAGGAATTCGTGGTTGATACTTATGTATCGGACATTCTCAAAAATTACGAGAATAATAAGATCGATTACAAACGTGTGTCGATGGCAGGCAGGCTGATGGGCTTCCGGATTATGGGAAGTGCCGCATTTGCTGAATTCCAGGATAGCTCAGGGCGCATTCAATTGTATTTTCGCAGAGATGATCTTTGCCCGGGAGAGGACAAAACGCTTTATAATACTGTATTTAAAAAGTTGCTGGATATCGGCGACATTATCGGTATTGTCGGCTTTGTTTTCACCACACAAACCGGCGAAATATCCATTCATGTTCAGGAGTTTAAGATTTTGAACAAATCGCTCCGCCCGCTGCCTGTGGTGAAGCGCGACGAAGATGGAAATGTGTATGATGGATTTACAGATCCCGAGCTGAGGTACCGCCAACGCTACGTAGACCTGATCGTGAATCCGGACATCCGCGATATTTTTATCAAACGCGCCCGGATTATTACGACCATGCGCGCTCATTTTGATTCCAATAACTGGCTCGAAGTGGAAACGCCCGTATTGCAGTCGATCCACGGAGGTGCAGCGGCGCGCCCATTTACAACGCACCACAATGCATTGGATCTGGGCCTGTACCTGCGCATTGCGACTGAACTGCATTTAAAAAGACTGATCGTAGGCGGTTTCGAAGGTGTTTATGAATTCGGAAAGCTATTCAGAAACGAAGGTATGGACCGGACCCACAACCCGGAATTCACTACTGTCGAGCTGTACGTTGCCTACAAGGATTACATCTGGATGATGAAAATGACCGAGGAGCTGCTGGAAAAAGTAGCGCTCGCTGTCAATGGAACTACCAAAGCTACATTCGGAGAAGTAGAGCTGGATTTTGCCGGACCTTACCCAAGATTGAGCATTACCGACGCGATCCTGCAATATACAGGACTGAATGTGGACGAACTTGACGAAAACGCGATACGCGAACAATGCCGGCAGTGGGGAATGGAAGTGAGTGAAAGTATGGGCAAAGGCAAGCTGATCGATGAGATTTTTGGTGAAAAAGTGGAGGAGCATATTATTCAGCCTACTTTCATTACAGATCACCCCGTCGAAATGTCGCCGCTTACCAAAAAACACCGCACCAAGGCGGGAATGGTTGAACGTTTCGAACTTTTTATCAACGGAAGAGAAATCGCAAATGCCTACTCGGAGCTAAATGACCCGCTCGAACAGCGCGAAAGGTTTGAAGATCAGCTTAAACTGAAAGAACGCGGCGATGACGAGGCGATGGAAATGGATGAAGATTTCCTGCGCTCGCTGGAATATGGAATGCCGCCAAGTTCGGGTATCGGTATTGGAATTGACCGGCTCACAATGCTGCTGACCAACAATTCGAGCATTCAGGAAGTGATATTCTTCCCTCAAATGCGCCCGGAGAAAAAGGCTGAGGTTGCGAAAGAGTCAGACTATGTCGATGCTGGCGTGCCGGCTGTGTGGATTCCTGCTTTGCAGAAAATGAATATCCTCACGATCGAGCAGTTGAAAGGCGCCAATGCAAACAAGATCTTCAATGATCTGGGCGGAATGCGGAAGAAGCTGAAAATAGACGAAAAAATGCCGCAGCTCGACGACGTAAAGTCCTGGGTTGAATAAAGTGAACAGGTTAGAAACTAGAAATGCCGCTCTCTCGAACGGCATTTTTGGTTTCATGCAAAAAAAATACAGTTATATCTTTTTTACCTGTACAGCGTTTAGTCCTTTTTTTCCTTCAACGACTTCGTATTCTACTTGGTCATTTTCACGGATTGTAAGTCCTCCCAATCCTGTCACATGGACAAAAATGTCTCTGTTTGTGTCGTCTTCAACGATGAAGCCGTATCCCTTAGCTTCATTGAAAAATTTTACAGTACCTGTTGGCATAATGTTGAAATAAAAAAATTAAAATAAGGTGAAAACACAAGAGAATTGTAAGCGTTTCAATAGAAACTAGAAGTGGCTTTACCAAATAATTGAGGGAGGCTCAACCCATTAGCAAAAGAAATTTTGGCAATTCTTGTTAAGACATCTTGATTATAATGAACAACTTACAAAATCTTTAATCACAAAGAAACAAAAATTGTTTGTAAAACAATTTATTTGCTTAAAGAATTTGCAAATTTACGAGTTAGCGGTATTTTGCTTCACCGGCTCATTCGATAAAAAACAATCTGTTTGGTTGTTAATGCCCTTCAAAATTGTTAACTATGATCTAATAATCTAAAAAAGGCATGAACAAGCTTCGCTACTACGTTGAAGATCAGATATTTGGGGTTTGTGCGAAACTCGGGGAACGGCTCAACTTTCCTGCCAGCAGTATCAGGAAGTATTTTATTTACGCCACATTCATGACCTTCGGCTCGCCGATTATTCTATATCTGGTGCTTGCATTCTGGATGGAGATCCGCCAGCATTGGAGAAAGCACAATAGCCCTACGATCTGGGAGTTTTAACCGTTACTTCTTTGGGATTCACGCCCGAAAGCTGGTCAAACCGGTGCTTGCCACGGACGAAATATTCCCACACAATACTCTTATAGTACAATGGCGCCCGGTAATTATTCCGGGGAGTACGCTTCATGAGCGACGGTATCATTCTGTAAAACGCCAGATGCGCGCGCAGAATCGCGAATACGTCGGGCCACGCGCCAGTTGCCATAAACCTTACACTCGACAGGCCGTCGAGTACCAGGCGGATCAATACCGTTTTCCAGCGCCTTCCCTTTGGGAGGTTTTTGAACAGCATGATCAGGTTGTTACGGTAATTCAGGAACGTTTTACGGGGGTTTGACTTGTGCAATGTGCCGCCACCAACGTGATAAACCGTTGATTTCCCGCAATATGTGATTCGGTATTGCATATTCAGCAGCCGCCAGCACAGATCGATTTCTTCCATGTGCGCAAAAAAGGTCTCGTCAAATCCGCCGGCTTTGTGAAACGCGGAAGCGCGCACGAACATACAGGCTCCTGTTGCCCAGAATACATCGCCTTCGTCGTCAAACTGGCCAAGATCCTCGTCACGGGTATCAAAAATCCTTCCCCTGCAAAATGGATATCCAAGATAATCCATAAAGCCGCCGGCTGCACCGGCGTATTCGAAGTGGGTGGGGAGATCGTAAGCGCGGATTTTGGGCTGACACGCGGCGATGCTTTCATCGGAATTCATAAAAGCGATCACGGGGTCGATCCAGTTCGGAGTGACCTCAATGTCCGAATTAAGCAAAATATAATAATCCGCTTCAATATACCTCAGCGCTTCATTGTAACCACCGGCATAACCCCTATTCTCATTGATTGACAATGTTTTAATGGTCGGAAAATGCATTTCTACCCAATCAAGCGAATGATCGGTTGAAGCATTGTCCGCTATCCAGATATCATAGCCTCCGGAATACTGTTGAATATTGGGAAGAAATTTTTCGAGATAGTGTTTTCCGTTGTAATTCAGGATTACGATCGCAACCGAAGAGGCCATTGAGAGCAATTATTTCATAAATCCGCTCAAATCCAGCCCTGGGATATTGGGTAATACACCCTCTGTCGCTTTTTGTAAATGCGCTTTGATTTTAGGTTCAATATTATCAAATGCCCTGTTCACAGCGGCTACAATCAGATCTTGCAGCATTTCCTTATCATCCGGCTTAATAAGATCCTGATCAATATCCAGACTGATAAGTGCTTTTTGACCGTTTACAGTCGCTTTGACCAGGCCACCGCCCGATTCCGCAGTTTCTGTGATAGTACTCAGCTGATCCTGCGCTTCTTTCATGCGGGCTTGGAGATCTTTCATTTTCCCCATCATACCCATCATGTCTGCCATATTTCCAAACATATCTAAACTGTTAAGTGCCAGCGTCTAAAAATTTCTTAAAAGACTTCTACCTTAAAAGCATAAAAGTACCACTTTTTTCAACTGTTTGGTTGATGTCATCTACGAAAGTCATTTTGTAAACGTAAGATCCGACCGGGGCGTTTTCACCTTTAATGGTACCATCCCAGCCAGTATTTATATCTTCCGAATGAAAAACAACCTGCCCCCACCTGTTCATTACCGAAAATGTAAAAGCTTGAAGTTGTGTGGACTTGGCTTCCAACACATCGTTGTAACCGTCTCCATTCGGGCTGAAAGCATCAGGAACAAATACTCCCGCACTTCTGCGATAGTTGATAATATTGGAAAGGCTCTCAAAATCTCCGTCCGGCGAAGTGGCGCGGATTTGGAAGTTATATTCGAGGTCGCTTTGTGCACTGAGCTGAATCGTGTATTGGGTATTCATTTGAGTCGGAATAATCGTCTCGCCGCTGCTAGTGCCGCGCTGCACAACTTCATATCCAGTTATTCCTCCGAGAACGGGCAACTCTGGTGTCCAGCCGAGTGAAACAAAATCCTTTTTTAACAGCATCGTGCACACGGGCTGTGAAGGAGGCAGTTTTTGACCGCAGGAATTCTGGTAGCTCATCCGATAGCAATACGACATTTCGTTGGTTTTAACGGTTATGTCGGAATACTCGCTGTCATTATAAAGTGTGATAATTTTTTTAAAAGTCGAAGTGCCCGCTTCTGCTCTTTCGATCGTCATATCATAGCTGCTATTCGGGCCGGAACCGGGTACACTTGCCTTGATTGTAACTATATTATCTCCGAGCACAGAAACAGATGCTTTTTCAATAGGTCTCGGATTTGAAATTTCTGTCCTGACTCCAACCGGCGCCGAAGTAGAAGTAACATCTCCTATTTTAGCAACAATATGGTAATCCGAGTAGCTGCCGCACTCTACTTCTTCATCTGTGTAAGTAACATCAGCGATAGATGTAAAGCTTTTCAGAATCGTCCCGTCTTTCACCAGATCATATCCGGTAAAACCTTCGGCAATCGGATATTGATTCCATTTCAATATGTTTTTGCCTTCGCTGGATTCCCCTGAAAGCGCCATGCTTGCATAGATTTTACTGTCGCGGGCTCCCTGGCAGAGATCGGCTGATGAAAGCTTAACCTGATAGGTTTGCTTTGCATTCAGATTTTGAATATCAAACGGCTGTACCCCGCCAGACGATCTTGTTCCAGCAGTCGTGTAAGTGTTCCCATTTGCGCTATACTTGATCTCGGTTGGGATGGCAACAACTCCTTGGTAATTAACCCGAAGCGTACCGTCCCCTCGCATTTCCAAGGCTTTTACTTCAATCTCATTAAGCTGTGCCTGCTGAAAAGAAATGGGTAGTGAAAATGTGTTGCCTTGTGAACACGCTTTCCCTGCGGCATATTGACCGGTAAATTTTACTACCGGACTTGCAGAAGTGTTTGTATAAGTATGATCGATTGTCAAAGCTGATCCCTTTTGCCACATAAAGGTCTGCCCGTCCCCCCACTGAATTTCAACTTGGTCATACCTCGGCAGAACAGCGTTGTTTACAAGACTTATTGTGACTTTACCACCGCCGCAAGAAGTATATTGAGCCGTAATCGCGGCCGTTTCATACACAGTAATTTTCTTACACTCGTAAACTCTCCCAGTCGATATGGCAACCTGTTGTAAAAGCGTGAAGGTACCGGGAGTAGCGTAGCGAAAATTTGAAATGTCCTGAAGTGATGGTGTAAACGAAGCTCCGTCGTAAAATTGAGTGTACCCTATTGCAATTGCATTCGGCACGGTATTGACTACCCGAACTGACAAAGGTGCGCAGCCCTCGGTCACATTGATATCAAACCCACCCCCGCCACGGTCACAAAGACCTTGCGCATTGACGGAAGTATTGAAGAGACAAAGAAAAATGAATACGAAAAATTGAAGAGGTAACAGTAATCTCATAAGTGTGTAATATTTAGCTTCGGCTATTAAAGACAATCAATTAACACTGAGTGGTATGGAATGAAATCGTGTCGGGGAGATTCTAATGTAAGCGTCACAATTTACGCAAATAATTAACGGAAGAGTCTGGAAACTATTATCCGTACAATAAATGGATTAGAAAAATCCTATCTAATCAATAAAAAACTCCCTTTCTTGGAGAATTTGCGGCCAAAGGTATCGACCGCCTCGATCTGATAGATATAGTAGCCGCCCGCAGCATTCCCGCTGGCCACTTTCCCGTCCCAAGTTTCTGCGAGATTTTGCGAATGGTACACCACTTCACCCCAGCGATCAAATACCGACATTTGAAATTCTGAAATAAAATATGCTTTCACCTCAAACCGCTCATTATGCGTATCCCCGTTTGGCGTAAATGCATCTGGGACTAAAACAATAGGCTGGCTTCTGAAATTGAGCACATTGGAAGAACTTACCAGCGCGCCGTCGGCAGACTTCGCTTCAATCTGAAAAGAATTGGAAGACTGCGCCGCAAGATCCAGCGAATGAGCAATCTGCAATTGTTTAGGGATTGTCTGCTCGATATTTCCCTGATCATCAAGCTGATGCAGGTCGTAACTCCCGACTGGCTCCGTAAAAGGTGAATCAGAAGTCCAGACGATTTCCGGCGTGCGGCTGGATAAAAGGATCGAGCAAATAGGCTGACTAAATCCGGGCGACCTCAGATTGCACGCATTTTCATATTGAAAACGATAACAGTAAGAATTCTCATTCGTACTAACCGCATTGTCAACAAACTGCAAGCTCTGATTATCTGTCGGGGATACCTTTTGATAGTCCGAACTTCCGGCCAAAGCACGCTCGATGATCAGGTCGTAACTGCTTGTTAATCCTTCTCCCGACAACTGAACCTGCGTATTAATGACATTTTCGGCTTGCACTGTCACGCTGGCCTGCGTGACCAGACCTGGCGGCGCAGTTTTTGGTTTAATACTGATTGGTGCGGAATAGGAACGAACATCGTTTTCAATGATCGCGACGATCTCATATTTATAGGTATTGCCGCATTTCACATCCGTGTCAAGGTAGGAAAGCGCGTCTGCCGATGTAAAAACGACCGATCCGTCCCGTTTTAACTGATATTGAATCAGATTTTCAGTATTTGCCAAATGCGCCCACGAAACGGAAATGATCTCGTCCAGCGATAAGCTGCCCTCCATTACATTCATGCTCGCCACTGCCGGGCTTTCGATCAGGTTGTCGCAGATATTTTTCGAAGATAACTTGAACCGATATTTCTGTTTTGGATCAAGACCCGGAACGGTAACAGATTGCGTACCGCCCGTTTGCCCCGACTTCCCTGTCGACACAAAATTTCCATCGCCGTTCTCTATCAATAATTCGCTGGGAATACCTTCAATTCCCTCGTAGAGGACTTTTGCTTCTCCGTTTTCCTGCAATGCAACGCTTTTAATCACAATACTTGCAAGCGATTGCGGGCCGGAACCTGTGAGTGTCTTAGTCACTATTTTCTGCTGACAATCTGCATTTCGGTAGCTTCCGCGTATGGTCACAGCAGGTTTGGTACCGGCAGAGTAAGTATGGTCGACAAAAGAGGTATTGCTATTTGGGTCAATACTTTGATTAGATCCGTCGCCCCAATTGATCACAATGGCATCGTAAGCTTTTGAAATACTATCATTTACCATCATTAACCTCACTTTTCCACTCGGGCACACAATCAGTTCCGCATTGGGCGCGCGGGTTTCCTTTACAACAATATCCGTACACTGACTGAAACCGGTTCCATTCGCACTGCCGAACTGCAAAATCGTGTAAGTACCGGGAAGCGCGTAAGTGTGGCTGGAATCCTGCGTGGTCTCCGATTGTGTCGGGACAGTTGTGCGCGAGCGATCGAAATCGAAGGCATAAGTAACGTTTTCAGACTTGGGAACCAGGTTTTTAACCGTCACCGAGAGTGGCGCGCAACCGGTTGACGGGGTGAGAGAAAACCCGCCGGTATTCCCGCAAAAGCTTTGACCAGTTACATACAGAGGCGCCAGAAAAGCCACGCCCAGAATTAGTATGATCAACTGCCTGAAATTCATAAGTGAGTATAAATGTCCCGGAATAAGCCGATTTTCAATTTAAATACATTGAAACGGTAAAGGTAAATCCGTTGTTAAACATTCGGATAAGTTCAAAAATAGAACTTTCGATATTAACAATATACCTTTGCAAGGTAAAAACGAGTTTTGGTTTAAAACTATTTTTCAGCGACGCGATTAATGAATAGCAATAATAATCCGATTCAATTGGATTCCATAGAAGAAGCCATTGCGGCTATAAAAAGGGGCGAACTGATCATCGTTGTTGATGATGAAGACCGCGAAAACGAAGGTGATTTTATATGCGCCGCTGAACTCGTAACCCCCGAAATCGTCAATTTCATGGCCCGTGAAGGCCGCGGTTTGATCTGCGTTCCGATTACAGAGGAAAGGTGCGAAGAGCTTCAACTTGAAATGATGGTGGGCACGAATACTGCCTTGCACGAAACTGCATTCACCGTTTCAGTCGACCTGTTAGGTAATGGTTGCACCACCGGAATTTCCGCCAGTGACCGTTCAAAAACGATCCAGGCGCTTGTAAATCCCGAAACCAAGCCCGAAGATCTGGGCAGGCCAGGGCATATTTTCCCGTTGAAAGCAAAAAAAGGCGGCGTTTTGCGCAGAACGGGTCACACCGAAGCTGCGATCGACTTTCCGCGCATGGCGGGCTTATCGCCGGCTGGTGTTTTGGTGGAGATATTGAACGAAGACGGTTCCATGGCGCGGTTGCCGCAACTCAGGGAAATCGCAAACCGGTTTAATCTTAAACTGGTAAGTATTAAAGACTTGATTGAATATCGCCTCCGCGAAGAATCGTTGATCAAGCGCGAGATAGGTGTGGATATGCCGACTAAATGGGGCCATTTTGACCTGATCGCATTCAGACAGATCAATACCGGAGATTTGCATTTAGCACTGGTAAAAGGTACCTGGGAAAAAGACGAGCCGGTTTTGGTGCGCGTGCATTCTTCCTGTGTAACCGGTGACATTTTCGGCTCGTGCCGCTGCGATTGCGGTCCGCAACTGCAAGCTGCGATGGAAATGGTCGATAAAGCCGGAAAAGGTGTGATTGTTTATATGAATCAGGAAGGCCGCGGCATTGGTTTACTGAACAAGCTGCGGGCGTATAAATTGCAGGAAATGGGCCGCGACACGGTGGAAGCTAATCTTGAACTCGGCTTTCCGATGGACGATCGCGATTACGGCGTTGGCGCGCAGGTATTGCGGGATCTGGACGTTTCGAAGATTCGCCTGATCACTAATAATCCCAAAAAACGTGCTGGTTTGATCGGTTACGGTCTTGAAATTGTAGATTCCGTAGCGGTGGAAATCCCTTCCAATCCCTACAACGAGAAATATCTTTTGACCAAAAGAGATAAAATGGGGCATAATTTAAGTAACCTCACAATGCCCGTCGACGAAGCATGATAGTCAGAGTTGCTGAAACTGAACAGGATATATTAATGTGCCGCAGTGCTATTCAGGCGCTGCGGCCTTCATTGACCGACGAGCTGTACAATGAGGCCGTGAGATTGACCTTGGAAGATAACCGGCAATTGATCTTCGTAGAAAGTGAAGGAGAAGCTGCGGCTGTGGCCGTTTTTGAAACCGGTTACAACCTGTTCAGAGGCAAATACATTTATATCGATGATCTTTCAACTTTACCTGCGCACCGCGGAAAAGGTTACGCCGGCGTTTTGCTGGACTGGATCTTTGACTTAGCAAAAAAGGAAAATTTTGACGAGATACACCTCGATTCGGGCGTTAACGAAGCCCGGACAGACGCACACCGACTTTATTTAAACAAAAGATTTCAAGTTGCAAGTCTTCATTTTGTAGCCAAGGTCTGATTTTTGAGTTCAGAAAACCCGATAATAACCGCGCACAATTTTTACAAATGAACATTAATCAGATATTTGAAGCATTCGATTCCCTGCGTGTATTGGTGATCGGTGATGTAATGCTGGATTCTTACGTTTGGGGCAAAGTAGACCGGATCTCTCCGGAGGCCCCAGTTCCGGTAGTGACAGTTCAAAAAAGAGAATATCGCCTTGGCGGCGCGGGTAATGTGCTATTAAATGTTCAATCACTAGGTGCAGAAGCTATTATCTGCTCCGTGATCGGCTCTGACAGCTCGGGAGATCTGCTTGAAAATAGTTTAAAAGAAAAAGGGCTGAACTGCGAAGGATTGATCCGCAGCGAGGCACGGATCACTACAATTAAAGAAAGGATCATCGCCGGCTCCCAGCAAGTTGTACGCATTGATACTGAGACAGATAAGCCCATTTCCAAAGCGGAAACCGACAAGCTTGTTGAAAAAGCGAAAGAACTGATTCCTTCTTGTCAGGTAGTTATTTTTGAAGATTACGACAAAGGCGTTTTGACCGCGGAATCTATTTCAGAAATAACAGCTTTTGCCAATTCCCTGAATATACCTACGGTAGTTGATCCAAAAAAGCGCAATTTCCTTTCTTACCAGCATACCACGCTTTTTAAACCTAATCTGAAAGAATTGAGGGAAGGTTTGAAAGTGGAATTTAATGTAGATAAACCAGAAGAACTGCGCGCGACCGTGGAACAGCTTAAGGAAACGCTGCAAGTAAAAGGCGCGCTGATCACGCTATCCGAGCGTGGGGTATTTATTGATCTGAATGAAGAAATCCACCACTTACCGGCTCATATCCGTCAAATAGCCGATGTTTCTGGTGCCGGCGATACGGTGATCAGCATTGCGGCCTGCTGCGTTGCATTGAATTTACCTCCAAAAACGATAGCTGCGATTTCCAATCTGGGTGGCGGACTCGTTTGTGAAATGGTAGGGGTAGTCCCGATAGATAAACAACTCCTAAAAACAGAGGCGGCCCGGTTATTCTGAATTAGCTTTCTAACTAATTCATTACCAGTTAATACCCGCCTGCCCCAATCCCATTTTCTTGATAAACCTGGACGACAGGCTTGACCGGCTGGTAATGTAACGTACACTTGCGCCAATATAAGGAGTGGTTGCCGGCGTGTAGGAAGTTAGGTTTTCTCTGGCACTATTGAAAGTCCGCAGCTGGCGAAATGTGGTTACTCCGGCTTCAAGTGAGATATTTATTGCTGTAAAAAGATGCGCATTCGCCGACATTCCGATCTTGATATGCCTGTAATTTTCTCTTCTTAAAGTCTTCTCTTCGGGCGTCTGAAACTGGAAACCGCCGCTATATCCATTCAATCCGGCGAACATATCCACATTGAACCACTTGGTCGCCTTGTAATTCACATTCGCTACAAAAGGCAATAGCGCCGATGCCCGCCAATGTCTGCCTAAACCTTTATTTACCCCAAAAACGGGCACAAAACGCAACTTTTGGTTATAAGCGATCACTGACCCGTAGGCGATTTGTGTTCTTAATCCTAAAATATGCATGCGCGCTGCGCCTCCCCAGAAAAAAGGTTGCGGACTAAAAAACGTCTCGTTTGTCTCCGTCATTCCCAATCCACCACCATAAGCCCAAAGCCGGTCTTTAATGCTGGCCTGCAAACGTATTATGCCCAGCGACAGCGTTTTATAGCCATTTGAGGGAATACTTACACCATCAATTTTTGGCTGGATCTGCGTGTATTGCGCAATCGCAACAGTATGAACCGCCCTTAAATCGAACTTTTTGCGCAAACTGTATCCAAGCTGAACTTCGCTTTGAAGGGGAATAATACCCAAAAAGCCCGTACGCGAATAGCCGTAATCCCGCGTCCCGTCCAGACTGGAAGGAACGTTATAGTCAGCTTTTAAAGTAAGATTGGGGTAAAAAAGCCGGCTTAATGCAAAATGTTGCGCATTGGCAGCATTTATCGTAAGGAACAAAACACAGGTCAAAAGGTACCGTGGATTTAGCATAGGGTAAGGTCAGCGGGTGGGGTAATCTGGCAGATAACGTGAAAGTGAAAAGGGGTATTGTGTTTGAACTCAAGGCAAGCTACCAATCTATTTAGAACCCGACCCGGTTTTGAATGCATCGTCACGCAAAGGAGCATTTACACTGACCCAGTTGAGCCGCTGCCTAATTGTAAAATATGTTCTGGAACTAATCTCTTCCAGCGACTTTGGTAGCAGTATTCCTCCAAAGCGCTGATATTGTGAATAAACATGGAACTCCTTATAGCGTTTGGGACTATGACTAACAAGCACTTCTTCGTCAACCTGTTGCAAGGCGATTCGCGAGGGTAACAAGCTCGTTGAACCAATGTAAGTATCCACCCATTTTCCATCGATTTTGACCTGTATAATATGATTTTCTTCGCGATCAACCACGGTCATACCAGAATAATGCAGCTCTGTGGAATCGCTAACCATCAGCTGTAACAGATAAGCAGGATTTTGAATATACGGTTTTACAAAAGGCATATCCTTGTTGACACCTGAAATGCTCCTGGAAGTATCTGTTGACGATTGGAGCGAATCAGGTTTAAGTGTGATCGAAGCACTTTTCTCATTGCTGACATCGCACAAAATGATATTTCTCTGTCCTTTGAACATGTCAATGCGAGTTTGGTAACTACTTGCTTTCAAACTGTTTGTTTTTGCCCGAAGAACCTTTTGGATTGAATCCGGGAACGTCGGCATTAAAGAATCGATCAACATTATAAAGCCATTTGGCTGGGTGAATTCAACCGGATTTCTTCCGGGCAAATCGTACGTAATTTCCAGTTCGAAACTGGTGATACGCTTTCCGTCAGTCATTTTTTGCAGCGCGGCCTTCGCGATTTCGCGTGCCTTATTTTTCTGTGCATTTGTCCACGCGGGCAATAAAGCCAGTAAAATCACTATTACATAGTTCTTCATGGTCCTGGTGTTTAAATAGTTCTCGCACTTCACTCGCTGTTCGCTCTCCTGACCAGATCCTGAAAACTCATTTCAAGCGGAGCCTCGTCAATAAAGGATTCAGAATAAATGATTTTTTCTACTTGTATCTTTTCTTTAACCAAATACTCGTAAAAGCGCTTTTCGACAGGTGACAGTTGTTTTGAATTCTTTATCGCCCAATATGGACTTCCTTTATGGAAAACAAGTTTCTGGCGGGGCAGGTAGTAAAATACATGCAGCTGGTCCCATTCTTCTTTCTTTTCGGAATTGATTACGTAAGCATTTACATCATTTTGCACCATATTTTGGTCAAATATGATCAGCGATCCCTTTGCCTTTTGCACTTTCCAGATCGAATCCAGTTCAGGATTAAATGCAAATTGGCGCTCTTCAGACAGAAATCCATTGCCTTTTGGTGCGATAAACTGCGTGCTTTGATTAATCAGTGCGGGGAGCGGGGCTATTGAGGAAATATTATCTGAACAAAATAAATTACGAATTTTTGTTTGTGTAAAATGCGCTGATATGGTAGAGAAAAACTTTTCTGCAATCACCTCATGATTAATGGGTTCCATAAAAACGTCGAGCGTTTTCTCAGCATTTAACCGCACCAGCGAACGGTGGCTAAAATTGTTGCCGGATTGGATCACGACGTACAAACTGTCTCGCAGCGGAACAATTTTGAATCTTGCTCTCTCTTCATAAGTAGGCTCGGGCTTGAATGTTTCGTCTGGGAAAGATTTGTTTATGCTTTTCCATTCAAGCCGCTTTCTGATCGTCAGATCGCCTCTTGAAGTGATTTTTTCGAGCGACTTCGGCAACAGTATCCCGCTAATGCGCTGATAGTCCGAATACAAATAATAATCCTTGTAATATTCCGGCCCTTGTCCGATAAGCGGGTCGGTATCAACCCGCTGTAAAACAAGCCGGGTTAATAAAAGACCTTTTTTAGTGATATAAGTATCTACCCATTTCCCATCTACTTTGACCTGGATCATGTGACTTTCTTCCTGATCCACAAGCGAGCTACCCGAATAATGCAGCTCCGTAGAATCGGCAGCCATTAATTGCAGCAGGTATACCGGATTTTCAGTGTAAGGTTTTTGAAAAGGAAACTCCCTGGTAATACCGATAACGCTTCTCGAAGTATCAGGGGAGCCGCGTAAAGAGTTCTGCATTATTCTGATGAACGCTATTTTTTGATTCGCAATATCACATAAGATCCTCTCCTGCTGCCCTCTGTACATTTCAATGCGGTCGAGATATGTACTGATTTTCATACTGTCTCCTTGCGCCTTCAAACTTTTTTGAACCGAATCTGGGAGTGTCGGCATGATAGAATCCAGCAACATTAAAAATGCATTTGGCTGGGTAAGTTCGACCGGATTTTCCCGCGGTTTATCATAGGTTATTTCCAGCTCGAAACTGCTCAGGCGCTTCCCACCCGTCATTTTTTGCAGCGCGGCTTTTGCTATTTCGCGCGCATTAGTTTTCTGCGCATTTGCCAGGGCCGGTAATAAAAACAGTAGAATCACTAGTACATAATTCTTCATGGCAGGTAAGGTTGTTAGTCATAAACTTAAACAAATGTAGGATGAACATAACACTGCTTTTGATAATGATCTGCATTTCAACAGTTGCCTATTCACAGGATAGCGGGCAAACGTATGCGGAGAAGCTGGGTTATCCGAAAGGTAAAAAGGTATTGATCATTCACGTCGATGATGTGGGGATGTCGTACGAATCCAACGAGGGCGCGATCCGGGCAATCCGCGAGGGAGTTGCCAATTCTTTGAGCGTGATGATGCCGTGCGGCTGGGTACCTGGTTTTGTTAATTATTGGAAAGAAAATAAAGACCTCGACGCCGGGCTGCATTTGACTTTAACCTCCGAATGGAAAGACTATCGCTGGGGACCTTTGGCCGGAAAACAGCAGGTAAAAGGGCTGACAGATCCAGAAGGCGCATTGTGGCGCAGCGTGGCAGAGGTAGTGAAAAACGCCTCTCCCGACGAGGTAGAGCAGGAAATCCGTGCGCAGCTTGACCGGGCACGCACGATGGGTTTCGAACCCACGCACCTAGATTCCCACATGGGCACATTGTTCGCGACGCCGGAATTCATGGAAAGATATTTGAAGGTAGGAATGCAGGAAAAGATCCCGGTAATGTTTCCGGGCGGGCACAATACTGCTATAAAAGAGGTGGAAAAAATGATCAGCGATCAATTCGAAATGACGCAAAAAATCGGAAAGCAACTCTGGAATGCGGGCCTGCCGGTACTTGACGATCTGGAAAATAGCAGCTACGGCTGGAAAGGACCTGAAAATGGAGATAAATCAGATAAAGCAATGCAGCAATACAAGACTGGCAAGTACATAGAAGCTTTTGGAAAGTTGAAGCCCGGACTTACAATGGTGATCATGCATTGTACCATTCATACGGAAGTTTTTCCAAAAATATCAGATTCGTGGCCAACGAGAGAGGGTGATTTTCTGGCGATGATCGATCCGGAGTTGAAGAAGTATATTGAGAAAGAAGATATCGTGCTGACCACGTGGCGGGAGGCTATGCAGCGTCGGCAGAAAGTGAAGTAGCGGGTACTTTCGGCTTAATTATCGATCTCTATTTCTGCGTAAACAATTTTATAAAAATCGTCAGGAAGAAATGGTTTTATCAAATAATTACTAAAACCGCTAGCGAGCGCACGTTCGCGCTCGTCTTCAAATGCAGAGGCGGTGAGCGCTACGATCGGGATATTCGCATCCTTTTCCCTAATTAACCTGGTCGCCTCAAAACCGTCCATAACCGGCATTCTCAGGTCCATGAAAATCAGGTTATAACGTGTTGAAAGGTATAAGTCAAAAGCTTGTTTTCCATCCGACGCAATGTCGAATGGAATGCTTTTCCTTTCGAGCAGCCTGGTCGCAAGCATCAAGTTCGTCGCATTGTCGTCAACCAAAAGTATTCTCGCGCTGGAAGAAATAGTTGGTATACTGCCTTTCTCAGCGTGTTTTTTGGTTAAGATCTTTGGCATCGAATAGGGTAGTTCGAGCTGGAATGAAAAGACAGAACCTTTTCCTATCTCACTTTTCAATTTCAGCTCGCCTCCAAATAACCGCACTAACTCCCTGGAAATAGCCAGCCCTAATCCCGTACCGCCGTCCTGCCGCTTCACAAGACTTCTGACTTGCGTAAATATCTCAAATACATGAGATTGCAGCTCCTCTGAAATACCTATTCCACTATCTGCAACTGAAAATTCAAGCCGGATCTCACGTTCCGTCCTGCCCGATTCGGCTACCAAAACTTTCACAAATCCCTCATCTGTGAATTTGACTGCATTGTGGACAACATTGGTGATCACCTGACTTAACCTTACCTGATCGGCGTGAATGAGCGGGAGCTGCTCGGGATGCTCAAAGTGCAGTTCCAGATTCTTCTCTCTCGCCCGCGGCAAAAAGCTGTTATACAGGTTTCTGAGCAACTCTTCCAGATCAAAAATAACCGGATGAAGCTTTACGTGATTGGAATTGATCTTATTGAAATCGAGAATATCATTTACGACAGCCATTAAATGGGTCGAAGAAAATTTCAATGTATCGATCAGCTCTTTTTCGTCTTTGCTTATTGACTCATTTTCCTGCAACAGATGCACGATCCCGACAATACCATTCAACGGCGTACGGATTTCATGGCTCATCGTCGACAGAAATTCAGACTTGGCCAGGGTTGCGTTTTCTGCTATCTGCTTCTGTTTTTCCAGTTTCTCATTCTGCTCGGCAAGCGAATATCTGTAATAGAAGTCGCGCTTATTTCGCTTGTCAGTAAAATACATGACAAAAGGAAAAAGCATTTGACCCAAAAAGAAAAACAGCCCTCCCTGGCCCATGAACTGATATAAATAGGAAGGATGCCCGATATAGAGCGCAGATGGAAACAGCAGGAATACCAGAATTGTCGCGATAAAAGCATCTTTCCCCGGCCACCTGAGTACGATAAAAGAGAAAATAAGACCAAGCGTCATATTGAAAGTAGCGCGATCGTAGGTAGCATGCGGAACGCTGGCCAGAATATATGCGTGAACCGGCAATAGGGTCAGGTATACGAACAGAGATGCCCTTTGCGCCGTAATTTTTCCGTGAAAGTGCAGAAACAAAAAAATCAGCCCGATAGCGCTGAAAATAAGTTCAGCCCGCAAAATAAGCGGGAAGGCAGGATCATTTCTTAAATAATAGAGGAATGCGGTTGCAGGATAGCCGATCAGGTAAGCAAAACAGAAGGTCAGATTGCTCCAACGTGACTTAACCTCGCTTTCGCTTTTCCACAATTCGTTGAAGTTACCCGTGTAGTTAGCACTATTCAAGAATCAATTTTTTTAAACGCTGGGTATATCCGGCGGGCCATTTACTGCCCGACCACTTCCCAAATTTACATAATTAGTCAAAAAAATAGGGTATCCAAATGAATGAATACCCTATGATTTTTATCAAGTTACCTCTTGACTATAAGTCGATCGCTTCTCCGTAAGCAGCCTCAGTTGCGCCTTTAATCGCTTCTGACATGGTTGGGTGCGGGTGGATTGATCTTAATATCTCGTGAGAAGTAGTTTCCAGCTGACGCGCAACCACTACTTCGGCGATCATTTCAGTTACATTGGTCCCGATCATGTGAGCGCCAAGGAACTCGCCATATTTAGCGTCAAAGATCACTTTCACAAAACCATCTGTGGCTCCGGCAGCTGTCGCTTTTCCGGAAGCTTTGAATGGAAATTTACCAACCTTGATATCGTAACCTGCTTCGCGTGCTTTCTTTTCGGTGAAACCAACAGAAGCGATTTCAGGCTGGCAGTAAGTACATCCTGGGATGTTACCGTAATCCAATGCTTCAGTTTTGTGGCCTGCGAGTTTCTCTGCGCAAATAATACCCTCGACAGTCGCAACGTGGGCCAATGCAGGGCCAGGAGTACAGTCGCCTATCGCGTAAAATCCTGGAACGCTGGTTTCATACCATTCGTTTACCATGATCTTTCCTTTATCTGTCTTAATACCAGTTTCTTCCAGACCGATATTTTCAAGATTAGCAACAATTCCGGCTGCGGAAAGCACTACATCCACTTCGAAAGACTTTTGTCCCTCCGGTGTTTTTACTGAAACCACACAACCATTTCCGCTGGTATCTACTTTTTCAACCGTAGAATTCACGTAGGTATCGATGCCCAGTTTTTTGTATTGCTTCGCGATTTCCTTCGAAATATCTTCATCTTCAACCGGCACCAGATTTGGCAGGAATTCAACAACAGTCACCTTGGTGCCCATCGATGCATACACATAAGCGAACTCCATTCCGATTGCGCCGGAACCAACTACCAGCATAGAAGCAGGTTGTTTTTCCAGGCTCATCGCCTTGCGGTATTCGATTACTTTCTGTCCGTCGATCTTGATATTCGGCAGCTCACGTGCACGAGCGCCGGTTGCGATGATCACACCCTTATTAGCAGTGTAATCTACTTTTTTACCTTCTTTATCAGTTACCTCAACCGTTTTCTGACCTTTCACTTTACCTGCGCCCATGATGACGTCGATCTTGTTTTTCTTCATCAGAAAAGAAACGCCTTTGCTCATGGAATCGGCCACGCCGCGGCTGCGTTTGATCACGCCAGAGAAGTCGGCCGAAGCGTCGCTCACATTGATACCGTAATCTTTGGCATGCTTGATATATTCATACACCTGCGCACTTTTAAGGAGTGCTTTGGTCGGGATGCAACCCCAGTTAAGGCAAATTCCCCCTAAACTTTCTTTTTCAACAATTGCCACTTTAAGTCCTAATTGGGAAGCACGAATAGCTGCGGGATATCCCCCGGGGCCGCTACCAATTACAATCACATCATATGTTTGAGCCATTTTCTGGTATTTTTTTGATAAGAAATGGGTTGACTAAATTTCCTGCAAAGTTAAGACGATTTGCCGGAATGCCTACATGTACATTGCCCCGTATTTGCCATGAAACTGAGCCTTATTGCGAATTGTTATACCTTTGTGGTTTGCCATTGTCGGCCTGAGCGGAGCCGAAGGCACGCCACTCGCAAGTAACTCGTCTTCGGCTCCGCTCAGACTGACAATGCTGAAAAGCAACATTTTTTCAAACTTAAAACTCAAACTTCAAATGACAGCAGAGCAATTGAAAGACTTGAAGGCCCGTGTAGAGGCTTTGGGGAGGTATCTTTGACTACGATAACCGAAAAAAACAGCTAGAAGATCTTGAA
Organism: Dyadobacter sp. CY343; assembly: GCF_021390335.1. Taxonomy (GTDB): domain Bacteria; phylum Bacteroidota; class Bacteroidia; order Cytophagales; family Spirosomataceae; genus Dyadobacter. The sequence continues at coordinate 260,948 of NZ_JAJUXK010000006.1, forward strand.
CAGCAAACTGTTCAACCGGAGTTCTGGAATGATTCAGATCGCGCCGAAAAAACAATGCGGGAAATCCGCGGACTGAAATTCTGGACAAATGGGTACGAGGAGCTGGCCCGGCTAAGGGACGATCTGGATACCATCTGGGAATTTTATGATGCCGGCGAAGCTACCGAAGAAGAGGTGGACGAAGAAGGCAAAAAGCTCTCTGACAAACTGGAAGAAATCGAATTCCGGAAAATGATGGGAGAAGAAGGTGACGAGCTGCCTGCTGTGATCGAGATCAACTCGGGTGCAGGCGGAACAGAGTCACAGGATTGGGCTTCCATGCTCATGCGGATGTACATTATGTGGGCGGAGAAAAACGGATACAAGGTCCGTGAGGTGGATTTGCAGGATGGTGATGTGGCTGGAATAAAGTCGGTCACATTGGAAATCGACGGCGAATATGCTTACGGAAACCTGAAATCCGAAAACGGCGTACACCGGCTCGTCCGCATTTCGCCCTTCGACTCGAATGCGAGGCGACATACCTCATTTACATCGGTTTACGTGTATCCGCTCGCCGACGATAATATCGAAATCGACGTGAACCTGGCCGATATTACCTGGGATACCTACCGTTCCGGCGGCGCTGGTGGACAGAACGTGAACAAAGTTGAGACTGCGGTTCGTTTGCATCATAAACCTTCCGGCATTATCATCGCCTGTCAGCAGGAACGCTCTCAGCTGATGAATAAGGAGGTAGCGATCAGGCTTTTAAAATCGCGGCTTTATCAGATTGAATTGGAAAAGCGTAACTCTGCCCGCGCAGAAGTGGAAGCTTCCAAACGAAAAATCGAATGGGGTTCGCAGATCAGAAGCTATGTTTTGGACGATCGTCGCGTAAAGGACCACAGAACAGATCACCAGACTTCCAATACAGAAGCAGTTTTAAATGGTGAGATCAATGATTTCATCAAGGCTTATTTGATGGAATCCTAGTGATTAATAATATCTGCCTCCTGCTAAACAGAATTGTGTTGGCAGGAGGTTTTTGTTATATTCAAATAAAAAAATCAGATATGAGCAACATGGATCTTGTGACGAAAGTCTTAGACTTGCCGGATGCAGCTCAAGAGGAAGTATCAGAATTTCTGGATCGTATTTTAACTAGATATCCTAGAAAGGCTAAAATTCCCTTGAAATTTGGGATGATGAAGGGCACATTTCAGATGTCGGACGATTTCGACGAGCCTTTAGGTGACTTCAAAGACTATATGTAATGAACTATATTCTTGATACACACACATTGATTTGGTTTATGGAAGGAGATAAGCAGCTTTCCAACCCTGTATTAACAATCATGGAGGATACCACAAAGTTGAAGTATGTTAGTATCGCTTCTATTTGGGAAATTGGAATAAAAATCAGTCTCCAAAAACTGAATTTGAATAAATCATTTAAGGAGTTTCTCTCTGATCTATCCCGAACCAATATTGCAATACTGCCACTAGGGTTCAGTCATATTATACGGATCAGTGAGATGGAGCATATTCATAGAGATCCATTTGATCGTATCATTATCGCCCAAGCCCAAGAAGAAGCTTATATCATCCTGGGCCGGGATCCTCAATTTATACCATACAATGTAAAGATGGTTTGGAACTAGGCCAGAACGACTTGCATTTCACTAAACTCGGCCGCGGCCCGCGGATTCTTCTTGCTTTTCACGGCATTGGGCAGGATGGAATGAGCTGTTTTCAGACTCTGGAAAACACGCTGGGCGATCACTACACTATTTTTGCTTTCGATCTTTTCTTTCACGGTAAAAGCGCAGATGCAGATCTGGAAATTGTTACCAAAGATTACTGGAAATCGGTTCTGGTAGACTTTTTAGCCCAAAATAATATCCCAAATTTCGATGTAATGGGTTTCAGTATGGGCGGGAGATTTGCATTGGCTACGCTTGAAGCATTTCCCGACAAAATTAAAAACACTTACCTGGTCGCACCTGACGGGATTTCTGAAAATCCACTTTATACACTCGCGACTAGGAATTCGGCCGGTCGGGCATTGTTTCGCTGGACAATGCAGAAGCCTGCATTATTTTTCAAAACCATTCTGCTGTTGAAAAAAATGGGGATTGTCAATAATAGTCTGGTACGTTTTACCAAAAATGTGCTCAATACACCCTCAAAAAGGCAGAATATCTTCAAATCATGGACTGCATTTCGCGCCCTGCGTTTTGTTATACCTCAAATCATAGGGATCGCAAACCAGAACGATATCCGGATTTTTCTCTTCACCGGCCAGTTTGATAAATTATTGACACTGAAAGCAGTCAACCCACTTGCAAAACTTCTTCCTAAAAATCAGAACGTGCACTTGAAAAGCGGTCACTCGCAGTTAGTCGCCAAAGCCGGCGTGTGGATTTGTACTTTATTTGAGTAACTTGTCGAATACCATTTTACATGTATGGAGCAGGTTTTACCCAAGAATGACACGAACTGGCGACTAAAAGCGATCATCGGCGGCTCCGCCGGAAATTTAGTGGAATGGTACGACTGGTACGCTTACTCGGCGTTTTCCCTCTACTTTGCAAGCACCTTTTTCCCCGATTCGAATCCAACCGTACAGCTCATCAATACAGCCGGGATTTTTGCGGTAGGGTTTCTGATGCGGCCAATAGGCGGCTATATTTTTGGTAAACTGGCTGATACCAAAGGTCGCAAAGTAGCGATGACATTATCCGTTCTATTAATGTCGTTCGGCTCACTTTTGATCGCATTTCTTCCGGGTTACAATAGTATTGGCATTGCTGCACCTGTTATGTTACTGATCGCGAGACTGTTGCAGGGACTGAGTGTGGGCGGAGAATACGGCACGTCGGCCACTTACCTGAGCGAAGTTGCGACTGAAAAACGACGCGGCTTTTTTTCCAGCTTCCAATATGTGACTTTGATCGGCGGCCAGCTGATCGCGCTCGGCCTGCAATTGATTTTACAGAATATCTTCCTGACAGACCAGCAAATGCACGACTGGGGCTGGCGTATTCCGTTTGTTCTGGGTGCATTATTGTCGCTCGTCGCACTATACCTGCGTGCGCATATGAATGAAACACAGGCATTTAAGTCAACAGAGCAGCAAGCGAAGAAGAGAGGTTCGCTCAGAGAATTACTTAAACATCCGAAAGCGATCCTCGTTGTGATCGGGCTCACGATGGGCGGCACGCTGGCGTTTTACACCTACACCACCTACATGCAGAAATTTCTGGTCAATACCGTTGGGCTTTCCAAGTATCAATCGACCATGCTGACCTTCTGCTCGCTGTTCATTTTTGCAATGCTGCAACCCGTTTTCGGAGCTCTCAGTGACCGGATCGGCAGGAAGCCTTTGCTGATTTCGTTTGGTGTTTTGGGTACCATATTCACTTACCCGCTTCTTACCACGCTCAGTCACACTACCAATATGTGGTCAGCTTTTGGCTTGTTAATGGTCGCATTGATCATTGTGAGCGGATATACTTCTATTAATGCAGTTGTTAAAGCCGAACTTTTCCCCGTCGAAGTTCGCGCATTGGGCGTGGGCCTTCCCTACTCGATTACTGTCGCTATATTCGGCGGGACCGCTGAGTACCTGGCACTTTGGGCCAAAAATCTGGGTCACGAAAGCTACTATTACTGGTATGTGACCATTTGCATTTTCGCTTCTCTGATTATTTATGTGCGTATGAGAGATACGAAGCACACTTCCCTGATCGAGCGCGACTAATCTTGGAATAGATAAACTACCTCTTGACAAAATCCATTTGGTTCATTATCTTTAAAGACACCAAAAACTTTCTACTATTATGAACGTGATGGATCGAATCGAACATTGGGGCGATGCGCATCATCCTGCCTGGATGGACATTGTTCGTATTGCTTTGGGAGTGTTTTTATTTGTAAAAGGTATCAGCTTTATCAGCGATACAACTCAGCTTTCCCGTCTTGTGACCGGATTGGACTTTCACCTTTACACCGTAACCGCCGTACATTACGTTGCATTCGCGCACATTTTTGGAGGTTTTATGATCGCGATGGGCTGCCTTACCCGGTTAGCTTGTATTATACAAATCCCCATTCTTCTGACAGCCGTGTTTTTTGTCAACATTCGTATGGGATTTTCTTACGTGAACTCCGAACTCTGGCTGTCTCTGATCACACTGATTGTCGTAGTAACATTCGCGATTATCGGTTCCGGGAGATATTCAATGGACGAGTATATGAAAAATCACAATAACTGATCAGATCATTTCGGGTGCGGTTTTGTACAGATACTTCCGCTTGTATTCCAGGGGCGTCATGTCCGTGACTTTCTTGAAATGCCGGTAAAAATTGGAGACATTATTGAAACCGCACTCAAAACAAATCACCTCCGTCGCCAGCTTGTCTTCAATCAATAACCTGCAAGCCTGACTGATCCGGATCTCCACCAGGAAATCATTGTAGGTTTTTTTTGTCATTAATTTAAAATACCTGCAAAACGAGGTAATACCAAGGTTTGCAATCGCTGCCACATCCTGCAAAGAGATATCGCTTCGGTAATTTGAAAGCGTATAAGCGTATATCTTGTTCAGCCGCAAGGTTTCAGAATCATTCGATTTATAGAATGCGTGCGCCGAAGCGATCGTTTCATATTCCGAAGTTTCTGCCAGTATTTTCAATATGGAAAGTAATGCGATCAGTCGGTCGAGGTTTTCCGCATCAACCGCCGCCAGCATGAGGGGCAGGATTTTTTCTTTCGCAGTACCTGTGATCAACAAACCGCGCTTAGCCTTTTCAAACAATTTTGGTATCTGATACGCTTCCGGCAGAAGCAGAAAATCGGCGCCCAGGCAACTGGGAAGAAAATGGATAATAATAACCTCAACCGCCTCATCACTTGCACCTTCTTCCGCCCGCCAGGTATGCGGCAGGTTTTCTCCCAGCAATATCAATTCACCGTCTGTGAAGTTTGTGATACTATCTCCTATAAAACGTACTCCTTTGCCTTTAACCAGAAAATGCAGTTCCAGCTCAGGATGGTAGTGCCAGACTGTCCCAAAGCCCGCGTTCTTGTCATGCCGGATACTGAATGAAGTTCGCGAGGGTATCGGAACTTTGTGAAAATGAGGTTTCATTTAAATTGTCCTAAGACAGGGTTTAGGTTGCGCTGTCTTACTCAATCTAAAAAGGAAAACTTCCCGTTATCTATCGGGGTAAAGAGAATAAAAATTGAAAAAATACTACAAAATATAGCTAGCGTCCTGATAACACCTGCATTTTATCAACGTATTGCTGCCTGGCTGCGGGATCCTGGTACTTTTTCATTTGCACAAAAATCTGGTTTTTGAGGTTGGTAAAAAGGTAAGATTGAAAGTTACCCCTCGTTTCCAGATCCGACCGCTCTTCCCAGATCTTGTCAAATACATTTCGAATAACGAGCTCCGCTTCCTGGTCATCCTTCAAAATAACAGTGCACAATTTGAACGCAGGAAGATGGAAATAGCCGCAAAGCTGCGTGAATGCGGCTTTGTCTCCTTCGGTAATCCGATGCAAAATTTGTCGATTGGGGAAGTCCATAATCAAATTGTTTGTGTGTATGCTAATCCTTCATTTCAACTGGCTCGCCAGATTACTCTTGAATATATTCCTGATTCCCAGCTGATTCCGCAACTCTTCTACTTCGTCAAGAAGCTGGTCTGCCCGATGTTTAACGTCTTCCGTCAGTTCATCTACCTCTCTTCTGGTATAAGTCGAAATTGGAAAACCCCTTTTTTGCAGGCAATATTTAGCGATCGTAGGATAAGCAGTATGCACGATTTCCATCGAATCCACGAAAAAACCCTGCACCTTCCTTACATCATCTGCTCGCTCCGCATTGTCGTAATTCTCACAGATCCACACTACCAGCTCAGGATAAATATTTCCCTGAATGCAGGATAATCCTGCCGCACCTGCATTGAGCGAGGCGACTGCATTCACCATGTAAGCATCGTACAACCCGAACTTGAAACCCTGCGTAACCTCGATCCGGCGAATCACTTCCTGAATATCCAGGCAGGTATCCTTATGATAAATCACACGCCCTGTTTGTACTAGTTCTGCAAGTAAGCTGCTATCTATCAACCGCTTATAAGGTACCGGACATTCATAGAATCCGAGCGGGATGCTTTCAGTGAGAGATATCAACTTTCTGGCTTGCGAGGCAAAAACAGAGTCCGGCTCATTTTCATCTGCCAGTAAACCCGTAATCACGATAACGGCATCAACACCGGTATCGTATATACGTTTAACGTATTCCGCTTGCTCCTCAACGGCTCCTCCAAATGTGCCCGTTGCGACCACTGGTACCCTTCCTGCCACTTGCTTCACTACCGTAGCAGTAACTTCCAGTCTTTCGGATTCACTTAGTTCAAACATTTCGCTCGACAAACAATTTGCGAAAAGACCTGCTGCGCCTGCGTCGAGGTACATTTCGGTCAGCATTTTCAAACCTTCAAAATCAACCTTTCCTGATTCAAGGAACGGTGTGAGCATTACCGGGATAAATCCTTTTGGAAGCGAAGAGGAGAGTTTCATGTTCGTCATGATAAAACAGGCTTTTGAGAATATAATGTTGAGTAAAAAATATCGGCTAGACTAACCGGATGAAAACGATTCATTAATTATCCAAAACCATTTCCTTTTCGATTGATGTCGGCTTTCTCAGTTTTGTCAGCAGCAGACCGATCAGGAAAATAGTAAGTGTTCCTACTACCATGATCATATTTTGATGGAGCGGATTGCGCAGAAAAGCATATTCGTCGGGCAGTTGATTCGAGAATGTCATCCAGATAATTACAGCAATCCCGATCAGCGTTGCAGTCAAAGCTTCCGCGTTTTTTGTTTGTCTGGAAATAATTCCCAGCAGGAACAAGCCCAGCATTCCGCCTGCGAAAATGCCCGAAAGCATCCACCACACGTCCAGCACACTTTTCACACCGATCATAGCAATGCCGGTAATCATCCCAAGCAGACCAAAAACAGTAGTAGCAATGTAAAGCAACCGAAGCGATTCTTTCGGAGTAAGATCCGATTTAATATACTTCTGATAAATATCAATTGAAAAAACGGTAGCAGAAGCATTCATTCCTGAGCTGATCGTACTCATCGCCGCCGACATAATCGCTGCAATAATTAGCCCCAGCAGCCCGACAGGCACTTTATTAACCATAAAATGCGGCATTACCTTGTCGCCGTAATCTCCGGGAGTCAGTGTGGCGGCGAGATTACTGATCGCAGCTTGTGTCCCGCCCGGTAGTCGCTCGGTCGCCACCTGCATTTTGATCGTTTCAAGCAGCGCAGGCTCACTCTGATAATAGGCATAGAGGCAGGAACCCAGGAAAAAGAATATGAGCGAAACCGGCAGATAAAGGTATACGCACAACCAAACCGAGCCGGCCGCTTCCTTCACTGACGTCGTAGTGTGGTAGCGCTGCACGTAATTCTGGTCCATTCCAAAATTATTCAGGTTCATGAAAAACCCGTATAAAAGCACGACCCAAAACGAGGATTGTGTGAAATCAGGCGCGAAACTACCCAGGCTAAACTTCCCCTCCGCATTTCCGACGGTCATGATTTTAGACAAGCCTCCCTCCATGCCGTCAACAACCAGATACAGGATAACCAACGCCCCGACGGTTTTGATCACGCCCTGCACAACTTCCGTCCAGATAACCGCCTCCATTCCGCCCATTACCGTGTACAAAACAATACAAACCCCGACAACCACCATAATTGTGGACATATCGTAGCCGGTCAACGCTTGGAGACTCAGTGCGATTCCAAAGAAAATTGAACCCATTCGGGCTAACTGCGTCAACAAAAAGCAGGCTACTGCGTAAGTCCTCGCCCAAGCCCCAAACCGGTGTTCGAGGTGTGTATAGGCGGAAACTGCGCCCGTACTTCTGTAAAATGGAATAAAAAACTTCGTTGCAACCCAGGCTGCAAGTGGCATTGACAAGCTAAAAACGAAGGAATTCCAGTTGCTGCCAAAAGCTTTTCCAGGAACGCCCAGAAATGTATTGCTGCTTAAAAATGTAGCGTAAATACTGATACCGATCGCCCAGCCCGGAATTTTACCGGAAGCTTTGGTGAATTGGTCCGCGGTCGTGTTTTTTCTGGAAAAATATATCCCGACTCCGACCATTCCTGCCAGATAAGCTATTACAATGAAAAGATCAAGGAAGGGTAAGGATTTCATTCTATTTTTGGATCAAGTAGAACTTTACCACAAAGAAACAGGATGAAGTCAATGGTTCTATATGGTTTCGTATCGTATTATTGTACGATCTTATCAAAATAGACAATTGTTTTCGAAGTTGCAGGTTACTTCTTTACTATTTCTTTTCCTTAAAGAAATAGCCGATACCTACTGTGGAAACGATGATCAGCACGATCAATATAATCTTGGTTGCCAGTCCTTCATTGGGATGTTCGAGCAGATAGCGGATATCCTGCGCCTCTTTTCCCGCCCACACAGCAAGTACAGTTCGCGGGATCATCCCCAAAGTGCCGCCCGCAAGTACCTGCTTGAAGCGGGCGCCTGCCATTGCGAAAAACAGATTGGTGATCGCGAAGGGTAGTACAGGTGAAAGTTTTGCGAAGAATATCAGCCGCAATTCATTCTTATAAAATCGGCCGAGCATGGTTCCTACCTGCGGATAAACCTGGATTAAATGCGCTCTGATGGAGGTTGCGTGAAGGTAGCGCGCCGAAATATAGATCAGTGCGATTGCGCCGAGATTCATTCCGAAAAGCATTGGTATTGAACTCCAACCCAAAAAATAACCGTAAACCAGCGCTACAAATGTGGGCGGAGTGAGTGCAAGTGAAGACGCGATTGTCAGTGCCAATGTGATTCCAAGCCACCATTCAAATGGCATTTCACGCAGCATTTTCTCGTGATTAATAGCCCAGGCAGTAAGAAGCGAGGTGGTCAATAGCGGAACTACGGTCATCAGCACACTGATAACTACTGGTAATGAAAACCGTTTCGGTGCAGACTCTTCCAAGGGTAATATGTTGCTAAATATGCTCTCCCGCCATTTGAATAACCACTTGTTTGGGTAAAAGGTTTTTTATAATCTTACCTCCAACACGATTTGTCCTGTTTTTATCGACATCAACAAGCTCCGGCAAAATACAATTCTCAATGAAATTCGGAACAAAAGCAATACATGCGGGCGTCGCGCCTGATCCTTCTACTGGTGCTATTATGACGCCGATTTACCAGACTTCCACCTACGTGCAAGAAAGTCCGGGTAAGCACAAGGGTTATGAATATTCAAGAACACACAATCCTACCAGAACAGCATTACAGCAGGCACTCGCGGCACTCGAAAATGGCGAACATGGTATCTGTTTCGCTTCCGGCATGGCTGCGACGGATGCGGTGCTCCGATTATTCCGTCCTGGCGACGAGATCATTGTCACCAACGATATTTACGGCGGTACCTATCGGATTATGAAGCGCATTTACGAAGGTTATGGTCTGGTTTTCAACTTCGTAGATATGTCCAACCCTATCAATGTAGTACAGGCGATCACCGACAAAACTAAAATGGTGTGGGTTGAAACGCCGACTAATCCGCTGCTAAGAATTATTGATATTGAACAAGTTGTAGGTATCTGCAAAGCCAGCGGCGTACTTTGTGCGGTAGATAACACTTTCGCGTCCCCCTATCTGCAAAATCCGCTGGATTTGGGCGCAGATATTGTCATGCATTCGGTTACCAAATACCTGGGCGGGCATTCGGACACAGTAATGGGCGCGTTGATAACCAGTGACGCGGAGCTTGCTAAACAACTGGCATTTATCCAGAATGCCGCAGGCGCAGTTCCGGGGCCACAGGATTGTTTTTTGGTTTTAAGAGGAATAAAAACGCTGCATATCCGAATGCAGCGACATTGCGAAAACGCCTCGACCATAGCGAAATGGCTGACCGCACATCCCAAAGTAGCGACCGTGTATTATCCCGGCCTGCTTTCTCATCCCGGACACGAATTGGCCAAAAAGCAAATGAAGGATTTCGGGGGAATGCTTTCTTTTGAGTTAAAAGGAGATAGCTATGAAGAGGCGGTGGCTGCTATGGAACGTTTGAAGCTGTTTTCGCTGGGTGAATCACTGGGCGGCGTGGAGTCACTTTGTACGCACCCCGCGAGTATGACGCACGCCAGTATCCCGAAAGAAGAGAGACAAAAGGTAGGTTTGAAAGATACGCTGATCCGTTTGAGTGTAGGTATTGAAGATGTGGAGGATCTGATCGAAGACTTGAAACAGGCGATCGGTTAAAAGGATCAGCTTGGCATTCCATAGCAAAAATCTTACTTTTGAAATCGCATTTTCAAACACTAAAAATCAAAATATAAATGGAATTAACGGGAACAGTGATCGCTTTGCTGCCTGAGGTGACCGGACAAGGCAAGAACGGAATGTGGCGCAAACAGGAATTTATCCTTGAAATACCTTCTCAATATCCTAAGAAAGTCTGTATCTCCCTCTGGGGCGACAAAATTGACCAGGCTGACTTGCAGATAAATGATTCGGTAACTGCCTCGATCGACGTCGAAAGCCGCGAATATAATTCTCGCTGGTACACCGAAGTGAAGGCGTGGAAAGTTGACAAGAGCGGCGGCGGCGCACCTTCGTCAGGAAACAGCCCGCTTCCTCCTGTAACTACTTTCAGTGAAGATTCGGACGATCTGCCATTTTAATCGCCACTGAATAAAGCAAACAAGCCGACAGGAAATCAGATCCTGCCGGCTTGTCGTTTTTAATGGGATTGATAGGTCATCGACATCGTGAATTTATCGATCATTTCCTGCGGATGCACGTCCAGGATCCTGGCGAGTACCATTACGACCAAGGTATTTGAAGCAATTTTTCGGGGGATACCAGCAACGGTTGCGAACAGATCCACGGTAACCGATTGCTTTTCATCGAGCAGCTTCATCAGTTTCTGCTCCTTATCTCCATATTGAAAACGAATATCCCGTTCTCCTCTTCCGCGGCGCATAATTTCCTTCATTTCGCGGCTGGCCTGCAGGGATTTATCCTCCACACGAATGTAAGCCTGTTTCGCGCCCGAATCATCTACCACATAATGCGGCTTATCGATGCTTCTGGGAATGGTAAGGATCAGCACGTCACGATCGGTGGTCACTGCGACCCGCTCTTTTTTGTAGCTTATTTTGGGGAAAATGTATTTGTCGATTGCGCGGCTGAGCGTAAATTCATCTTCATCTGCGTCTTTCAGACCTTTGATGGTTTTATCGTCACCAACTCCGACAAACAGTTTGCCGCCGCCGCTATTGGCGAAAGCGACAACTTCGCGGACGATCTTCTCGGGATGACTGGATTTCAGCTTGAATTCCACATGCTCACCCTCACCTCTCTTTACCAGTTCTTTTAACAATCGAAGTTCCATCAGTTGAATGGATTGATATCTGTTATGACAAACTCACCTTCGGTTATATCCTCGTCGCCCCTTTCTTAACGCAAACAATTTACATTCGTTTTGCCGGATTAAAAAAATATTCGGGACGAGTTTCGTAAATAATGCAGACCTTATTTAAACAAAAAACGACACCTTTTCAGTGTCGTTTTTCTTAGTATTCGTCTTCATTAAAAAAGAAATCATCTTTGGTGGGGTAGTCGGGCCAAATCTCCTCAATACTTTCATAAGGTTGACCATCGTCTTCCAGCTCCTGTAGGTTTTCAACTACCTCTAACGGAGCGCCTGTTCTGATTGCAAAGTCAATTAGCTCGTCTTTGGTAGCTGGCCAAGGGGCATCTTCAAGGTACGATGCAAGTTCGAGAGTCCAGTACATAATATTTTCGCCTATTAATAGTTACTTTACTTTTTTGCAAAAGTAAAAAATTTGACATCTTTTAAAAGCTTAAAGCGAAAAAAAACAAAAATAATTGCCATTCTAAAAATATAATTTTACCCCCTTATTCAAGTGCTTAATATTCAACAAGTTGATACTTTACCCAGCTAATAATGTCTCTGCTGAAATGCCCAGCCCCTTGTGTAGTTTTCTGATCATTTCAAGGGTTAAAGGTCTTTTTCTGTTCAAAACCTCCGATACGCGGCTCGCACTTCCAAAATAGCTGATCAAGTCTTTTCTCTTAAGTCCCTGCTCTTCTATCCTTGATTTGATTGCCTCGACCGGGTCGGGCGGTTCTATCGGATAATGCTTCAATTCATAATCTTCAACAAGGATCGATAACAATTCCAGTAACTCTTCCTCCGGGCTATTGTCTGCACAGTCGACCAGCGTATCGATAATTGCCAGGTATTTGCGGTATTCCTGGTCCGAATGTACCGGCTTCAATTCAGACTTAATTTGTTCAATTGTGTTCATGACGTTCAAATGTTCTTAATGTCAGTGATCCTGTCATATTCCTTATGCGTGCCGACGAATCTGATATAAACGCGTTGGAGATTATACCGGAACAAAGCGATTAGCCTGTATTTGTTCCTGCATATGTTAAATACAATGCGGTTATTTCCGACTGTATCGGCCTTGGGATGATCTGCAATAACTTCATTCGGGGACTGATAATCTGCATTTTTCATTCTTTCATACCAAAACTTCAGATCATGCTCTGCGTCTGGATATTGTTGCCAAAAATCATGTAATGTTCCCTTTGTAATTATTCTCACCCTGGTGCCGGTTAATTCCCAACTTGGTAAATTATATACAAAATTGGGAATAAAACTGGATTTAGCAAATTCCTGATTCCTACTGGCTCGGCAATAACCATTCAAAACCTTTTCGTAATTTTCCTCACCATTAGAAAAACAATATCATGACTATTGAAGTTTGTGCCTACTCGCTTGAATCCTGTATTAATGCGCAGGCTGGCGGAGCCGGCAGGATTGAGCTGTGCGGGGGATTGGGGGAAGGCGGGACTACACCCAGCGCCGGCCTCATCGAAATCGTGAAGCAACATATTGATATATCCGTATATGTAATGATTCGGCCGAGGGGCGGCGATTTTGTTTATGATTTTTTTGAAGAAGAAATCATGAGAAAAGATATCGACCTCGCTAAAAAATTGGGCGCAAACGGCGTGGTATTGGGCGTACTCACTGCCGACGGTCAGGTGGACGTAGCCCGCACAAAAGCCCTGGTAGATTATGCCGCGCCAATGAAAGTCACCTTTCACCGGGCATTCGACCTTACCCCAGATCCGCACAAAGCATTAAAAGCAGTAATAGCGACAGGCGCCGAGCGAATTTTGACCTCAGGCCAGCAACCTACTGCTCCTCAGGGCATTGAACTACTCGCCAGCTTGTCAAAAGCCGCAAATGGCGCGATCGAAATTATGGCTGGCGGAGGTGTGAATGCAGGTAACGCAGCCGAACTCGCAGCCGCCGGTGTGCATTCCCTGCACCTTACAGCCAAAGCGTTCCGGCCAGGGCGACAAAAGTATTTTCCGGAAAACATTTCAATGGCCGGCGAATCGCCTGACGAGCGTTCCGTCCTATATAGCGACCTGGGGTTGATAGAGGCTATTGTTCAAGTAGTTTCGTGATTTAGTGCCTTTTTTTCAAAAGCTTCCCTCTCTATGAAGTTTGTAAAAGCATTCATTCCTCTGGCCACCGCCATTGGACTTGTGTACCTTTTGGGAAAGCCGCTCGGCCCGGCTCCTGCGCTTGGTCCGTTTCTTAGTCCATTCTCAGGTTTTGGGCAAAACGGGGAGCGCCTTGCCGACCCGAAAAGCGAATTGATATTAAAGCTCGACAGCCTGCAAAGTGAGGTAACGATACGTTTCGACGATTCGGGCGTGCCTCATATTTTTGCCAAAAATGACTTCGACCTTTTTTACGCGCAGGGTTACATGACCGCAAAAGACCGGTTGTGGCAGATGGATTTGCAAACCCGCGCTGCGTCTGGAAGATTATCAGAAATACTTGGGCGGGTAACCCTCGAAATGGACCAGCAGAGCAGAAGGCTGGGAATGGGTTATGGCGCCGAGGCCAATTTCAAAATCGCGATGAGCGAGCCTCAGTCCCGGACCGCATTACTGGGCTACACAGCAGGAGTTAATGCCTATATTAACCAACTCGCCCCGAAAGACTACCCTATTGAATTCAAGCTGCTCGGCTACAAGCCCGAACCGTGGAAGCCGATCAATACCTTGTATATGCTCGAACAAATGACGCTCACGCTGGCTGGCCGGTCGAACGAAGTGGCTATGACGGAGCTTCTGAAAAAATATGGAAAGGGCGTAATTGATCAGATTTATCCAAATTATCCCCTATTACAGGAAAGTCCGGTTATTCCTTCGGGTACAAAGTGGAACTTCGAGCCGCTGGCCATCCCCAAAAAAACGGATACTTCCATGATTTTTCGGGCTAGCAATACATGGAGACGACCGCTGAGCGCATTGCCTGAGCGAGCACCAAAAACAGAGGGAATCGGAAGTAACAACTGGGCGGTGAGTGCTGAAAAGTCAATCACCGGCTACCCGATACTCGCCAACGACCCGCACCTTGAACTGACATTACCGTCGATCTGGTACCAGGTACAGCTGCATTCCCCCGAAATGAATGTGTACGGCGTATCGCTGCCCGGGGTCCCCAGTGTGATTATTGGTTTTAATCAAAATGTAGCCTGGGGTGTGACCAATGTGGATGCAGATGTATTTGATCTCTATAAAGTAAAATTCAAGGATGCTTCCCGGTCTCATTACTGGCACGATAACCAGTGGAAACCGACCAGGACCAGGAAAGAGGTGATTTATATCAAAGGTGAAAAACAGCCGGTGATTGAAGAAGTTATCTACACCCACCACGGGCCGGTTACCGATTTCGATAACGCTGCTGAAAAAGTCCCAAACCTTGCATTGAAATGGATCGGGCACGAGCCGGGGAATAGTTTCATGGCTTTTTATCAGCTCAACAGGGCGAAAAATTATGATGATTACCGCGCTGCAATGGCGCGTTACGTTGGTCCCGCACAGAATTTTGTATTTGCCGATAACAGTAAAAATATTGCATTGACCGTGAATGGAAAGTTTCCGGTCAAATATAAAGAGCAGGGAAAATTTGTACTCGACGGCACTTCCAGTTCAGAAGATTGGAAGGGCTGGATTCCCGCAGCGCAGAATCCATTTGTAAAAAATCCTGAACGCGGCTATGTCAGCAGTGCCAACCAATCGAGCACGGATCCGAATTATCCCTACTATATCAACTGGGTTTTTGCACCTTCCGAGCGCGGAATACGGATCAATGAAAGGTTAGCAGCGATGTCACAGGCAAATGCGGACAGTTTGCGGTCGCTTCAAAACGACAATTTCAGTGTTTTGGCAAGAACCATTTTACCAAAACTCCTCGATGTATTGGCTACGACTGCATTATCGCCGGGTGAAAAAGCTGCCAAGATTATCCTGACCAACTGGGATTATCAAAATACACCCAACTCCGTAGCGGCAGCCATTTTTGAAGAATGGGTTCCGGTTTTAAGGAATATGATATGGAGTGATGAATTTGGCACAGATCTCCCAACCCGCGACCGGACACTTTACCTGATTTTGAAACAACCGAATGAAAAGTGGTTTGATAATATCAACACGCCGGAAAAGGAAACGATGAAGGATATCGTTTATAGCAGCTTCAAATCCACCCTGAAAACATTGACCGAACAACACGGCAATATGAGCCCCACGTGGCAATGGTCGAAAGTAAAAGGTGCGGAGATCAGGCATTTGAGCCGGAGTATAAAAGCATTCAACGCGCCGCCGATCACGACCGGCGGTGGCAGCGGGATCGTGAATGCGACTACCAAAAGGCACGGGCCGTCGTGGCGAATGGTGGTGGAACTTGGTCCTACGCCGCGCGCTTATGGTATCTATCCCGGCGGACAATCTGGGAACCCGGGCAGTCCGTACTATCTGAACCTTTTAAGCAAATGGGAAAAAGGAGAACTGAATGAGTTGCTTTTCCTGACTTCGCCCGATCAGCAAAATCCACGCTTGACTTCCCGAATCACATTACAAAAGAAATAAGGCGATTATGAACTTCATTATCATTTTGCTGGTCACTGCGTTATTGCAAATTTTTTCTCCCTGGTGGGTGATCGCGATTGTGCCTTTTGCAATCCATTTATGGCGGCCCACTGCTGCATTCAATTCTTTCTGGATCAGCTTCCTCGCTGTCGGTGCACTTTGGCTTGGCTACGGTTACTATTTGCATCTGGTTTCAAATGGCGCTATTTCGGACCGTATTGCGCAGATATTCTTTCTTCCCAACGGACTGCTGCTGCTATTGTTAAGTGCACTGATCGGGGGGCTGGTGGCAGGTTTTGCAGGACTTTCGGGATTTTTGGTCAGAGATATTTTCAGTCGGGAACCGGGTAGCTGATCCTGAAAAAACGATGGTTTTAAGGTCAGGTTTTATTCATTGTACTTAAACACAAATCCTTATCTTTGCGGCTCGTTCAAAAAATATAAACTTTAAAAACGTGAACAATAATACTTCGTTAATCTGGAACATAGTGCTTTCGTTGGCCGTAGCAGTACTTTTTTTCCTTCACTTCTCAGGTAAGCCGTCAGCCGATTCAGGTTCAGTTGCAGATGGTAATGTAGTAGCAGGCCGTAAAACAGTTTATGTTCAGATAGACTCACTTCTGAAAAATTACGAGTTCTTCAAGGATACCAGAAAAGAACTTGAGAACAAGAATTTTCAACTGGAAAACGAATTGAATACCAAAGGACGTTCATTGCAAAATGAAGTCGCTTTCTTTCAGCAAAAGGCGCAGACTATGACGCCTGAGCAAGCGAGATCCACAGAAGCGCAGTTGATGAAAAAGCAGCAGGATCTGATGGCATACCGCGATCAGTCGGCGCAGGCACTTGGCCAGGAAGAGGCTAAGAAAAATGAGGAGCTTTACAAAAACATCCGTGCATATATCGACAAATACAACAAAGAAAATGGATTTGAATTCGTGCTTGGCTATTCTTTGGGCGGTGGTATCCTTTTCGCTAATCCTTCTCTGGACGTAACGCAAAAGATCCTTGACGGATTGAATAAGGAATACAAATCAGACGGTAAGCCAGCAGCAGCTGACTCTACCAAGAAGAAATAACTGGTAATTTTTAAGACAATAAAAAAGCTGGCGGTTCAATTGAACCGCCAGCTTTTTTATTGGTATTTACTCTAAAACTAGACTGCGGAAGATGAGAACTTCGCGCCGATATATTCTCTATTCATACGCGCTATATTCTCCATACTGATCTCTTTCGGACACTCAGCCGAGCAAGCTCCTGTATTCGTACATGCTCCGAATCCTTCTGCATCCATCTGTGCCACCATTTTCTCAGCACGAATGCTACGTTCAGCCTGGCCTTGCGGTAGCAATGCAAGCTGTGATATTTTAGCAGAAACAAACAACATCGCAGAAGCATTCTTGCAAGCAGCTACGCAAGCTCCGCATCCAATACAGGCCGCCGCAGAAAATGCATCATCAGCTGCCTCTTTTGGAACCGGCAAGCTATTGGCATCCTGCGCATTACCCGTATTTACCGATACAAAACCTCCCGCGGAAATTACGCGATCGAATGCGTCACGGTCAACAACAAGATCCTTAATTACCGGAAAAGCCTGTGCTCTCCATGGCTCCACAACGATGGTATCCCCATCATTAAAGGAACGCATGTGCAGCTGGCAAACAGTGACCCCTCTCAGCGGACCGTGAGGCCTGCCGTTAATGTACATAGAGCAAGATCCGCAAATCCCTTCCCTGCAGTCATGGTCAAATGCAACCGGTTCTTTTCCTTCTTCAATGAGTTGTTCATTCAACACATCAAACATTTCAAGGAATGACATATCAGGGGAAACGCTATCCAGCTTGTAGTTTTCAAAACCACCCGCTGTCTCTTTATTACTTTGCCTCCAAACTTTCAGAGACAAGCTCATATTTCCTTCCATATCTTTCTGTATTCTTTACGCTGTGAAAATTGTACACCCGGACAGGATCCGGCCTTATTAATTATTTATAACTCCTCTGGGCAATCTTAATGTTCTCGTAGATCAGCTCCTCCTTATGCAATTCCCATTCCTCAGGTCCTTTATGCTCCCAGGCCGACACAAACATGAAGTTTTCATCGTCCCGCATTGCCTCCCCTTCCTCGGTCTGGTATTCTTCCCGGAAGTGACCGCCACACGATTCATTTCTCGTCAGGGCATCAATACACATTAATTCTCCCAACTCGATAAAGTCGGCCACGCGGTTTGCCTTATCCAGCTCAGGATTGAAGTAGGTCGCTGTTCCCATTACCTTTACATCACTCCAGAACTCCTCTCTCAGCTGGCGTATTTCAATGATCGCCTCTTTCAAACCCTGCTCATTACGCGCCATTCCACACTTATCCCACATGATTTTACCCAGGCGGCGGTGGAATATTTCAGGAGATGTTTTACCCTGAATTTTCAGTAGTTTTTCAATACGCTCGCGAACTTCCTGTTCTGTTTTAACAAAAACTTCGTGCTCAGTAGATATTTTCCCGGTCCTGATCTCATTTGAAAGGTAAGATCCGATAGTATAAGGAATTACGAAATAACCGTCGGCCAAACCCTGCATCAGCGCCGAAGCTCCCAGACGGTTTGCACCGTGATCCGAGAAATTCGCTTCACCCAATGCATACAGTCCGGGTACAGTGGTCATTAAGTTATAATCTACCCAAAGTCCGCCCATTGTGTAGTGAACAGCCGGGTAAATACGCATTGGAACCTGGTATGGATCTTCACCTGTGATCTGTTTGTACATATCGAACAGGTTACCATACTTCTCTTTCACAACCGCTTTTCCCCATGCAATAATATCCGAATCGGAGGCATTATGAATATTATTTTTATTAGCTTCCGCTCTGCCATAACGTTCTACCGCAGCAGCAAAGTCAAGGAAAACAGCCAGTTTTGAACTACCTACTCCATAACCTGCATCGCAACGTTCCTTAGCAGCACGCGAAGCGATATCACGCGGTACCAGGTTACCGAATGCAGGGTAACGTCTTTCCAGGTAGTAATCACGTTCTTCCTCAGGAATCTCGTTACCGGGACGTGTATCGTTTTTGGCTTTAGGCACCCAGATCCTACCATCATTACGAAGTGATTCGGACATCAGCGTAAGCTTCGATTGATGCTCTCCTGATACCGGAATACAAGTAGGGTGAATTTGTGTAAAACATGGATTTCCGAAGAATGCGCCACGTTTATGTGCTTTCCAGGCTGCGGTCACATTGCTACCCATTGCATTCGTCGACAGGTAGAAAACGTTACCATAACCGCCCGAGCAAAGCAATACCGCGTGTGCAGCATGTCTTTCCAGCTCCCCGGTGATCAGGTTTCTGGCGATGATACCACGGCATTTACCGTCGATATTCACGATATCCAGCATTTCGTGGCGGTTGTACATTTTAACAGTACCCATACCAACCTGACGCTGCAAACCTGAATATGCGCCTAAAAGCAACTGCTGGCCAGTTTGACCGGCGGCATAAAATGTTCTCTGTACCTGTGTTCCACCGAAAGAACGGTTGGAAAGTAAGCCGCCATATTCGCGTGCAAAGGGCACCCCGGCAGCTACGCATTGGTCGATAATGCTACCTGATACTTCTGCCAAACGGTGCACATTACCTTCTCTGGAGCGATAGTCACCTCCTTTGATCGTATCATAAAAAAGACGGTAAATCGAGTCACCGTCATTCTGATAGTTTTTTGCTGCATTGATCCCTCCTTGCGCAGCAATCGAGTGCGCGCGGCGGGGGGAATCCTGAAAACAAAAGGCTTTTACCGCATATCCCAGCTCCGCCAGCGTGGCAGCGGCAGATGCCCCGGCCAATCCGGTTCCTATTACTATAATTTCAAGATTACGTTTATTCGCAGGATTTACCAGAGGTACGGAAGAACGGTATTTACTCCATTTAGTTTCCAGTGGTCCCTGAGGTACTTTGGCATCCAGACGAGAAGAAGTCGCCATATTATTTTTATTTAATCGAAATTTTGAAAAAGAAAAAAGAATCACCGGCATCAGCCGGCACTCGTTTTATTTAACCCACCCGAGATACATGGAAATTGGCATCAACGCAAAAAGTAGCGGAATAACGATTGAAAATGCTGTTCCTACAAACGAAATGATACCGTTGTATTTCACGTGGTTCCAGCCCAGTGACTGAAATGCGCTTTTGAAACCGTGCAGCAAATGCCAGAACAATGAGATACATCCGCCGACATAGATCAGCACCACCCAGATATTCTGGAAAATGTCCAGCATCATCTGATACAAATTGAGCTCCTCCCCGGTCGCAAACTGATTGGAACGGTTAGGAATCCAGAAATGTGCCGTGTGAATGACCAAAAAGATCAGCAGCAACGTACCCAGCAACCCCATACTTCTCGAATACCAGGTGCTGTTCGCAGAACGGTTGTTGACTGCGTAACCGATCGGTCGCGCCTCCCTGTTATTTTTCCAAAGAATAAGACCGTCGGCAATGTGAATCAGGAAGCCGGCTACCAACACGATTTCGAGCGTGCGGATGATCGGGTTTGTTCCCATAAAGTGACCCCAATGAGTAAAAGTCTCGCCCCCGTCATTGTAAAAGATCATCGCATTAATGGTCGCATGAATGACCAGAAAGCTAATTAAAAAAAGTCCGGTAAGAGCCATCAGAAGCTTTTTGCCGATAGAGCTCGTTAACGTTTGTGAAAACCACGACATATGAAACACAAATGGTTTTAGTGCAAAAAAATGAGGTATATTTAGAACCTTTCAAAGGTATATCACAAACCGTACCCAGGCAATAAAACGGGTTCATTTTTGCGTAGCAGGCTATTATTTATAATCATTATTGAGAAATTTTGAGTTGTATAAATCCGGTGCTGATCAGTGTATTTACCATGGGTTTAAACACATAAAAAACCGCGTTTGTTTCCTTTATTTACACACATTTTGAGTCAAATATTTCGTTGAGACTTATGATCAGGCAAAATTCCCAATCTCTATGTCACTTACTTTACGATCCCTCCTAACTTTCATCTGTTTTACGGTACTTCTTTTTTCAGTTTCACAGGTCAAAGCCACCCACTTCCGGGCAGGAGAAATTACTGCAAAACGCATATCCGGCCTGACTTACCAGATCACGCTTTCCGCCTATTTCGACGTCTCGCCTCCGGGTAAGACAGCGGCGGACGCAGCCACTTTTGTGGAATTTTATTTTGGTACGGACGGCCCCAAGAGGGTTGAACGGGGCACGATTCGTAACATCGGTAACAATACTACTTACAACGAGTACGTCACCACGTACACTTTCCCTTCTGCCAATCCTTACCAGATCTCCGTAAGAATGGAGAACCGGAATGCAAGCACTTTGAACCTCAATAATGGAGTTGCCACGGATCGACTTAACTTCTTCGTTCACAGCACATTGGAGATCAATGCACAGTTCGGCAGCAACCAAACGCCCGTCCTCCTGAATCCGCCTATTGATGTGGCTGCGGTTGGACAACGGTATATTCATAATCCAAATGCATTCGATGCCGACGGCGACAGCCTTGCCTATAAGCTCTTCACACCCCAACAAAGCAGCGGGGGTGGACGTGGTGTAAATATTGACTATAAACATCCGAATTTGATTGGTGGTCCCGGACAGACAGAAAACGGCGCCACACCCGCTACTTTCACACTTGATGAAAGAACCGGCGATCTTGTCTGGGACGCACCGACTATGAAGGGGCAATATAATATAGCATTTATCGTGGAGGAATGGAGGGACGGTGTATTGATCGGCCAGATCGTCCGGGACATGCAGATTTTGGTGGAAGACGCCCGCAACGACCGGCCTTTAGTGGACCCGCTACCTGACCTGTGCGTCGAGGCTGGCACTTTTATTAACCAGCAGATTAAGGCCACTGACAAAAATGGCGACCGGCTTACATTGACCTCCACGGGTGGGGTGTACCAAAATGGTTTGATCAAACCTGCACTGGCCGCATTCAATGTGCCCCAGCAAGGTTCCCAGAATACGGTCACCGGCCAGTTTACCTGGCAGACTTCCTGCGACCACATCCGCCTTGAACCTTATGATGTGCTTTTTAAAGTAGAAGACTCACCTGCCCCCGGAACGCCCAACCCCGGCCTGTTCCGAAAGCTGGTGGATATGACCACTTTGAGCATTAAAGTGTACGGGCCCAAACCCACTGGCCTGCGGGCAGTGGCCGCTACCGACCCGGCAGGCACTGCTTACCGGCTCAACTGGGATGCTTATAAATGCCAGGTGAATGGCGCAAGGGTTGTTATTTACAGAAAAGAAGGCTGTACCGATATTCCAGAAGACGTTTGTATCACCGGTATCCCTGCTGGTTCTGGCTATGAAGAAGTGGGGCGCGTACCGGTTACCCAGACTACTTTTCTGGACAATAATGGCGGCGACGGTCTCCGTCCGGGCGTTTCTTACAGCTACCGCCTGGTCGTGATTTTCCCAAGACCAGGTACTACCGGCGCTGAGCCTGGGAGTTTGGTAGGGGGCGGAGAAAGTATGGCTTCTGACGAATTCTGTCTGAAACTGCCAATTTTAATGCCGGTTATCACCAATGTAACAGTGGATACGACTAGCGAAACAAGAGGGGTTATTACGGTTAAATGGACCAAGCCAGCCGCAGCTTCGGGCCTACCTGCCCAGTACCGCATTTTCCGCGCTACCGGCCAGAGCGGGACTGCATTTACATTGGTCGCAACGATCAATACCAACCTGGTAGCAGGCGTGCCCGATACGATTTTTGTCGACAGGGGATTGAATACCCAGGTCAACCCATACAATTACAAGCTTGAATACTGGACTACCCAGGGCGGGCAGCTGGTCAAATTTGACGAAACTGAAACGGCCAGCAGTGTCCGGCTTGAACAAGGCGCTGCCGAGCCTACCCGCGTGCGCATCAACTGGTCGGCGCTGGTCCCCTGGGACAACGCTAACCGCGTGCACAGGGTTTATCGTGAGGACAAAACCAGGCCGGGCACATTCAACCGCATTGCCGACGTGCCCGTTGGTCCAAGCCAGAACTTTACATTTACAGATGACGGCGTAGACAGGTATGCTGCCGATGGTACGGTCAATGTGACGATCGTCAACGATTCGACCTATTGCTACAAAGTAGAAACGGTGGGTTCTTACAACAACAGCCAAATCAGGCCGGCTGTACTTTACAACTTTTCACAGATACTTTGTGTGTCTTCTTCGGATACCACCAAGCCGTGCCCGCCGGTACTGGCCCTGGACCCGCTCAACTGTGATTCGCTCAATGCGCACCCGGATGCATTCTGCGACTCCCCTACTTTTACCAACCACCTTTCCTGGACTTATCCACAGCAGGTAGATGGAAAAGAATGCGACCCGAATGTATCGGCTTACAAAGTATACTATGCCAGGTATGAAGACGAAACACCAGCTTTGATCGCTACGGTGACGATCCCGCCTGCGCCGCTGGCGACCACTTATAACCACGCGGGATTAACTTCGTTTGCGGGATGTTATTATGTGACGGCTGTCAACAGGTTTGGTGCTGAAAGCGCGCCGAGCAATATTGTCTGCAAGGATAACTGCCCGATGTATGTGCTGCCCAATGTTTTTACACCAAATGGCGATTCTAAAAACGATATCTTCCAGCCTTACGAATGCCCTGCATTTGTGCAGTCACTCGAATTCAGGGTTTTCAACCGATGGGGAGCAAAAGTGTTCTCGACAAACGATGTCAATATCAACTGGAACGGGAAAACCAATGCAGGAAAGGACCTCGCCGCAGGCCAGTACTACTACGAAGTGACCGTCTATTTTGAATCTTCCAAAAAACAAAGCGACCCCACTACCATCAAAGGATGGGTACAGCTGCTCAGGTAGGAATTCGTAGATATCAGGTTTAAGAGGTCGGGTTTGGTTGATGAAGCTATTTTATAAGTGTACATAAACACATATATTCGCTTCGGAGGGTACACATTTTTGTTTTAAATTTTCGTTCAATAAAACAGTTGAAGGATTATTTAACGGTACCAACAACCTCTATCCAATTAGTTGATTCTGATATCTATGCGCTCTTTTCTACGAATCCTACCATATATCTTTTCGGTTTGTCTGCTATTGGCCAGTTTTGATGCCGCGGCGACGCACATCCGGGCTGGTGAAATTACAGCTAGAAGGCTTTCCGGGCTGACCTACGAGCTCAAACTCACTGCATATTTTGATATGCAAAACGGAGAAGGTGCCGCAGATGCTCAGAATTCGATATTTTTTACGATTGGAAACGTTCGGTCTACCGGCACACCTGTGATCCTGGAAGCGCCGCGTGTTGAACGTGTGCCACCGGATATTGGCAACAATACCACTCGAAATACTTACATTCTCAATTACACTTTCCCCACTGCGGCGGCCTACCGGATATCATTTGAAGAAGATAACCGCAACAACGGAATTCTTAATATCGGCCCGCCGCCGACGCAAAGTCTCAACTTTTATGTAAGTACTATTCTTGAAATCAATCCGCAGTTCGGTGCAAATCAAACGCCCGTTCTTCTCAATGCGCCTATTGATCTGGCGGCTGTGGGACAGCGGTATATCCATAATCCAAATGCATTCGACGCCGACGGTGACAGCCTCGCCTATCGCCTTTTTGTTCCACAGCAAAGCGGCGTAAATGGTGCGGGAGTTAATTTACAATATGTAAATCCGAATCAGATCGGAGCTCCAGGCCAGACCGAGGGCGGTGCATCGCCTGCTACATTCAGCCTCAATGAGGTAACCGGTGACCTGATTTGGGATGCGCCTGTTACGAAGGGGTATTATAATGTAGCTTTTACCGTAGAAGAATGGCGGGACGGGGTTCTGATCGGGCGGATTGTAAGAGATATGCAGATCATCGTCGACGATGCCCGCAACGACCGGCCTTTAATGGACCCGCTACCTGACCTGTGCGTCGAGGCTGGCACTTTTATTAACCAGCAGATCAAAGCCACTGACAAAAATGGCGACCGGCTTACATTGACCTCCACCGGTGGGGTGTACCAGAATGGCCTGATCAAACCTGCATTGGCCGCATTCAATGTAGCCCAGCAGGGTGCCCAGAACACGGTCACCGGCCAGTTTACCTGGCAGACTTCCTGCGACCACATCCGCCTTGAACCTTATGATGTGCTTTTTAAAGTAGAAGACTCACCTGCCCCCGGAACGCCCAACCCGGGACTGTTCCGAAAGCTGGTGGATATGACCACTTTAAGCATTAAAGTGTACGGGCCCAAACCCACCGGCCTGCGGGCAGTGGCCGCTACCGACCCGGCAGGCACTGCTTACCGGCTCAACTGGGATGCTTATAAATGCCTGGTGAATGGAGCAAGGGTCGTTATTTATAGAAAAGAAGGCTGTACCGATATTCCAGAAGACGTTTGTATCACCGGTATCCCCGCTGGTTCTGGGTATGAAGAAGTAGGGCGCGTGCCGGTTACCCAGACGACTTTTCTGGACAATAATGGCGGCGACGGTCTCCGTCCGGGCGTTTCTTACAGCTACCGCCTGGTCGTGATTTTCCCAAGACCAGGTACTACCGGCGCTGAGCCTGGGAGTTTGATAGGGGGCGGAGAAAGTATGGCTTCTGACGAATTCTGTCTGAAACTGCCAATTTTAATGCCGGTTATCACCAATGTAACAGTGGATACGACTAGCGAAACAAGAGGGGTTATTACAGTTAAATGGACTAAGCCAGCCGCAGCTTCGGGCCTACCTGCTCAGTACCGCCTTTTCCGCGCTACCGGCCAGAGCGGGACTGCATTTACCTTGATTGCAACCATCAATACTAATTTGATAGCAGGTGCGCCAGATACGATTTTTGTGGACAGGGGATTGAATACCCAGGTTAACCCATACAACTACAAGCTCGAATATTGGACCACGCAAGGCGGACAGCTGGTTAAATTTGATGAAACAGAAACGGCCAGCAGTGTCCGGTTGGAACAAGGCGCAGCCGAACCGACGCGTGTCCGCATCAACTGGTCGGCGCTGGTGCCCTGGGACAACTCTAACCGCGTGCACAGGGTTTATCGTGAGGACAAAACCAGGCCGGGCACATTCAACCGCATTGCCGACGTGCCCGTTGGTCCAAGCCAGAACTTTACATTTACAGATGACGGCGTAGACAGGTATGCCGCCGATGGTACGGTCAATGTGACGATCGTCAACGATTCGACCTATTGCTACAAAGTAGAAACGGTGGGTTCTTACAACAACAGCCAGATCAGGCCGGCTGTACTTAACAACTTTTCGCAGATACTTTGCGTGTCTTCTTCGGATACCACCAAGCCCTGCCCGCCGGTGTTGGCCCTGGACCCGCTTAACTGCGATTCGCTCAATGCGCACCCGGATGCATTCTGCGACTCCCCTACTTTTACCAACCACCTTTCCTGGACTTATCAACAGCAGGTGGACGGAAAAGAATGCGACCCGAACGTTTCGGCTTACAAGGTGTATTATGCCCGCTATGAAGATGAGACGCCGGGCCTGATCGCCACGGTTACTATCCCCCCTGCGCCGCTGGCCACCACTTACGACCACGCCGGGCTTACTTCTTTTGCGGGATGTTATTATGTGACGGCTGTCAACAGGTTTGGTGCTGAAAGCGCGCCGAGCAATATTGTTTGCAAGGACAACTGCCCGATGTATGTGCTGCCTAATGTATTTACACCCAATGGCGATTCTAAAAACGATAACTTCCAGCCTTACGAATGCCCCGCATTTGTGCAGTCGCTTGAATTCAGGGTTTTCAACCGCTGGGGTGCAAAAGTCTTCTCGACAAACGATGTCAATATCAACTGGAACGGGAAAACCAATGCAGGAAAGGACCTCGCCGCAGGCCAGTACTACTACGAAGTGACCGTCTATTTTGAATCTTCCAAAAAACAAAGCGACCCCACTACCATCAAAGGATGGGTACAGCTGCTCAGGTAGGTGATATTTTTTCTTTCGAATGCAATTATTTCCTTTGTAGCCCGCGCAGCTTGTGCGGGCTTTTTATTTTCGTTGTAAACAAACTAAAATCCAGCATGATGAAAAGGGCATATATTTTTCCCGGACAGGGATCCCAGTTTAAAGGAATGGGGCTTGATCTTTACCAGTCTTCCGATTCGGCAAAGACGCTTTTTGAAAAAGCCAATGAAGTATTAGGCTTCGATATTACCAAAATCATGTTTGAAGGAACCGACGAGGAGCTCAAACAAACGAATGTGACGCAGCCTGCGATTTTTATACATTCCGTGATTTTAGCAAAGATCAATACTGATTTTAACCCCAATATGGTTGCTGGGCATTCACTGGGCGAATTCTCGGCATTGGTAGCTGCCGGTACGCTGTCTTTCGAAGAGGGACTTGAACTTGTGGCTAAACGCGCGGACGCTATGCAGAAAGCCTGCGAGATCCGCCCCTCTACGATGGCTGCCATTCTCGGGCTTGCTGATCATGTGATTGAGGAAATTTGCGCGGGCATTACGAATGAGATCGTCGTACCTGCCAATTACAACTGTCCCGGACAGGTCGTGATATCCGGCTCGGTAGAAGGTGTTGAAAAAGCTTGCGAACTATTGAAGGCAGCGGGAGCCAAAAGAGCATTGATTTTGCAGGTAGGTGGCGCTTTTCACTCGCCATTGATGGAGCCTGCACGGCAGGAACTGGCAGATGCGATCCACGCAGCACAGTTTGAACCGCCTGTTTGCCCCGTTTACCAAAATGTAAATGCGAAACCTGCAACAGAAGTTACGGTAATCAAAGAGAACCTGATCGCACAGCTGACTTCACCGGTAAGATGGACGCAATCCATTGAGCAGATGGTAGCTGACGGTGCAGAAGTGTTTATAGAATGTGGTCCCGGAAAGGTGTTGCAAGGCCTCGTAAAGAAAATCGCAAATACGGTCGAAGTACGAAGTATTTAATTTTTTTACGCAAAAGCTTGACAACTTAGTCTCGTCACATTACTTTTGCACCACTGTTTACGGTTTTGGCCGATGGTGTAATGGTAACACAGGACATTTTGGTTGTCTTATTCAGGGTTCGAGTCCTTGTCGGCCAACAGTAACTTAAAGAGCTCAGTTTTCTGAGCTCTTTTTTTGTGCCTTCCTTTTTAAGAATGTGTACAAATTAGAATATGAAATCCCGCACCACGAGCCAGAAAGGCAATTTCAAACTAAATTTAAGGGTGTTAGGCTACGAATATCGGGATTTGGTGACTTATGGCATTGGGATTGTATAAAATTTCCAGATGAAATATTACATTTATATGTTTTAACCTAAATGCACCCCGTATGAAAATTGAAAAAGTTAAGAAGCGCGACCGCGAGCGCACCAAGAGCAAAATCCTCAAAGCTGTTGGCGAAGTAATTGAACAGCACGGTACCGAAAAGGTTGGCGTGAACCTTATTGCCCGCACCGCCGGAGTAAACAAAGTGCTGATTTACAGGTATTTCGAAAGTGTGGACGGCCTGATGGAGCAATATGTGAGATCGGGCGAATACACTTCGACGACAAGTATGGATTACATCGACAATATCCCTACCCTGAGCCCGGAAGAGCGCGGCAAAGCGCTCAACGACCTGATGCAAACCTTTCTGCACGATCTGCGCGAGCGGAAAGCAACGCGGGATCTGCTGAGATGGGAAATCGGGACGGGCAAATCGATGCTGTCGGACGCGAGAAACCAGGTAGCGGCCAAGATCCTTAACAAGATCGGCGATCTGCCTAATTACAGCGACACCAGCGCGCTTGTATCATTCTTGACGGCGGGAATCTATTTTATGACCATTTCTACGGACTACCGCCAAAAAATGATCGATGTAGACCTGTATTCCGACGAAGGCTGGCAGCGTATCGAAAAGGTTATTGAGCATATCATCACGGATATCCGGGAATAGCATAGTTACAGTTAATCCCTGTTTTAAATTAACCGTAAACTATATTTGCGCATCAATATGATAATACCGATACCTTTTGAATAAAGCCTGTCCATTGCACGAAAGGCTACGGGCTAAAAAATATGAGTGTTCTTAAAAAATTAGCTGGTGAAACTGCCACATACGGTATCAGCACAATGCTGGGCCGGTTTCTGAATTACCTGCTGGTAGCACTTCACACAGACCTGTTTGAGCCCGACCAAATTGCAGCACAGGGACAGATGTACGCCTACGCCGGCCTGGCTATGGTACTTTATACATTTGGAATGGAAACCGCTTTCTTCCGTTTCGCACGTCAGGAAGCCGACCGAAAAACCTACTATAATCTCATTTTAAGCGCAGTAATGATTGTCAGCCTGTTTTTTTCCGGGCTGATTTTCATTTTTGCGACGGATGCAGCACAAGCGATCCGATATCCCGAAAGCGTTTCGATTGTCCGAATGTTCGCTATCATCATGGCGATTGACGCGATTGTTGCGATCCCATTTGCGAAGCTGCGACTGGAAGGAAAAGGGAAAAAGTTTGTGGTAGTCCGCGTGGCGAATATTCTCGTCAATATTTTCCTGAATATCTTCTTTCTGATTATTTGCCGGGATATTCACGCCGGGAAATACCTCGACTTTGTCCGACCGCTCATTGACCTTTTCTATGATCCCGCAAATGCGCCGGATTACATCGTACTGGCCAATTTGATTGCCAACCTCCTATTCTTCTGGTGGTTGCGGCAGGAGTTTTACGGATTTCGGTTTGTGTTTAACAAAACACTTTTTCAGCCAGTCTGGGTATATGCATTTCCGATATTGATCATGAATGCGGGCGGGATCCTGAATATGCTTTTTGACAGGACATTTATTCAATTCCTGCTGCCTGAGGGCTTCTATGCCGGACAGAGTAAGAAAACTTCGATCGGGATTTATGTGCAGTGTTACAAGCTCTCAATTTTCATGAATCTGGCTATTCAGGCATTTAAATATGCCGCAGAGCCTTTCTTTTTCTCAAAGGGAGAAGACAAAAATGCGCCGCCGATATTCGCCAAGGTTACCAAATACTTCATCATTATCTGCACGCTGATGTGGGTCGGAATTTCGCTGAACCTGGATCTGTTTGCAGCGCTGTTTTTAAAGCAGAAAATCTACCACCAAGGCTTGCCGGTCGTGCCCTGGCTGCTGGCGGGATATCTATTCTTGGGAGTATATTATAATGTTGCTACGTGGTTTAAGCTGACGGACAACACGCAGTTTGGCACCTGGTTTACGCTGATTGGCGCAGCTATTACAATCGCATCAAGCTTTTTGCTGGTGCCACGGATCGGCTATCTGGGTTTTGCGATCGCATTCGCGCTGTCAGGATTTGTGATGCTGGCGCTCTGCTATTATTACGGACAAAAGCATTATCCGGTGCCTTACGATGTAAAATCGGCTTTGGGCTATTTTGGAGTAGGTACGCTGCTGATCTGGGCTTCTTCGCAGTTCAGTATTCCGGAGCTGTGGATGTCAGTAACTATCCATATTGGATTGTTTGCAGTATTTGCGGCCTTCGTTTTTATGATTGAACGAAAAAATCTGCCTTTTTTTAGAAAGTAACAGTCTGATCAGCGCTCCATCTCCCTGAGGAGCTTATTGGAGAAGAGAAATTCTTTCAGTTCGGGTACATCGGTTTTGATAATATCGGAACTAATTCCTTCCCACAATTTATCTCCCTGATACAAAAACATAATATTCTGCCCGATCTCCATCACAGAGTTCATATCGTGGGTAATAATAATTGTGGTAATCTGATATTCTTCTGTGATTTCTTTGATCAGCTCATCGATTTTAACCGAAGTCAATGGATCGAGACCTGAGTTGGGTTCGTCGCAAAACAGGTACATCGGGTTCATAACGATCGCCCGGGCAATGCCTACCCGTTTTTTCATCCCGCCGCTGATCTCCGAAGGCATTCTTTTGGCGGCAGCTTCCAAACCTACGCGCTGCAAGCAGAATGCAACCCGGTCCTGCTTTTCCTGAACGCTCTGGTCCGTCAGCATATCCAATGGAAACCGCACGTTTTCTTCGACTGTTTTAGAATCAAAAAGCGCCCCGCCCTGGAAAAGTACGCCCATTTCACGGCGGATCGATTGCTGCACTTCTTTATCGCTGTTGTAAAAATCACGGCCATTGTAAAGCACATTCCCCTTGTCGGGTTTCACGAGGCCGATCATGCATTTCAGTAAAACGCTTTTCCCGGTACCACTGCCTCCGATAATCAGGTTTGTTTCCCCTTTTTTAAAAGTGGAAGTGATTCCCTTTAAAACCTCTTTACCATTGAAAGACTTGCTGATATTATTTATTTCAATCATTGTCTACAAAAATGAGCGGTCGGGTGATTACAGAAGCAATTGCGCAAGCAGGTAATCTGCAACCAAAACAGAAATACAGCTATTTGTAACCGCACCCGTGCTCGCTTTCCCTACTTCCAATGCGCCGCCTTGTGTGAAATAACCCTTGAATGAAGATATTGTCGCAATCAGAAAACCGAAAACAAACGGTTTTACACACATAAAAAAGATATTATACGGAACAAAAGAATCCCGGATACCATTCAGATAATCCCTCTCCGTGATCACTCCCGTCAATGTTCCTGCCATGTAACCGCCGAAAATATTTAAAAACCCGGCGAAAATAACGAGCATAGGAAACGTCAGCATCGCAGCTATCACCTTTGGCAAAACTAAATAAGACGCTGAGTTAATGCCCATTACTTCCAATGCGTCCACCTGCTCGGTGATCCGCATGGTACCCAGCTCACTGGCGATATTGGAGCCTACTTTTCCCGCGAGAACGATACAGGTAATGGTCGGCGCAAGTTCAAGTATAGACATATCGCGCACGATCAATGCCACCGTGGAGATAGGGATGATCGGACTGACGAGGTTATATGCAGTTTGAATACATGAAACCGCCCCGATAAATGTGGAAACGATAGCTACAATGAAAACAGAACTCACCCCGATGCCCACGCACTCTTCCATCAGCCGCCGCCAGTAAACCGACAGCTTTTCTCCCTTCCCGAAGAGCATTCCTAAAAAAATAAAGTATTTCCCGATTACGGACATAATCTTAATAGTATTCAATATTTTCGGGAAAATTAGGCAAAAAAAGAAGCATTCAGAAAAATGAATCCATTAGCGGTAGTTACCGGAGGAACAAAAGGAATCGGGCGGGCGGTAATTGAGCAATTTTCGGCGGAGGGATTTGATATTATTACCTGCGCAAGAAACGAAAACGACTTGCAGGAACTGAAAGAAGCACAGACTTCAAAATATCCGCATTCACAACTTTTCATATTCCGCGCCGACCTGTCGGTAAAGGAGGAACTGCATGCATTTATTGATTTTATTAAATCGAAAAACCGTGCGGCAGACGTACTAATCAATAACACCGGCGTATTTATTCCAGGCCAGGTCCACAATGAGCCGGACGGGGTTTTGGAAAAGACGATCGAGACGAATGTGTACAGCGCATATTATCTCACACGGGCTCTTTTGCCGGAAATGATGGACAGGAAAAAGGGGCATATTTTTACACTTTGCTCCACTGCCAGCATCATCGCATATCCCAACGGAGGCTCCTATTGCATCTCAAAATTTGCGCTTTATGGTATGACAAAAGTGCTCCGGGAGGAAATGAAGCCGCATCAGGTAAAGGTCACCGCGGTACTTCCGGGCGCGACGCTTACTGATAGCTGGAAAGGCACCACGTTGCCGGAAGACAGGTTTATTGACGCCAAAGATGTGGCGGAAGCAATCTGGTCAACCTATTCACTTTCGGGGCGCACGGTAGTAGAGGAAATTTTGATCCGGCCACAGCTGGGAGACCTTGATTGATAGTGTACGTAGCGCAATTTTTACTAAATTGCCACATTTTTAAAATTATTTATTAAACCTCTAACTTGTTTCATGGAACAATACCTCGGCATAGACGTGGGCGGTACTAACGTAAAAATGGGAATCGTTGACGCTACGGATGGGAGAATTTCAAATTTTTACAGCCATGATACCGCCAGCTGGCGCACCTCAGGACATTTTATAGAACGTTTAGGTGATGCGATCGCATTGCAGCTTGTCGAATATCCCGAGGTAAAGAAGGTAGGAATCGGTGTTCCGGGGCTCACAACCCGAGATAGAACTACACTGATCGAAATCACTGCAATTCCTGAAATTGACGGTATCGCAATCGTTCCTGACCTGAAAACAAGATTTCCAAATCACGACTTTTATCTGGAAAATGACGCCAACGCAGCTGCTTTGGGCGAATATTATTTTGGAGAAGACAAACTTCCTGAGGACTACATTTTCGTAACACTCGGTACCGGAATCGGCGGCGCGGCTATTATTGACAAGAAAGTATTCAAAGGCGGCGGCGGTAACGCGATGGAACCCGGGCACGTACCTTCGAAAAACGGCAAAGTTTTAGAGCGGAATATTGGCAAAAAGGAACTGCTTGACCTCGCCAATACCATGCGCGCCAACTATACAGGTACCACACAGTTACCAGCAGACGGTACTATTTCTACCACCGGCCTGGTTGCTGCGGCTTCCGGCGGCGATGAACTTGCAAAGCAGGTTTTCACTGAAATGGGCTACCTGCTCGGCGAAGGTTTGGTTTCAATGGTGCGTATCCTCGACATTACAACTATTTTGATCGGCGGTGGTATTTCTGCTTCGTTTGAATTTATTTTGCCCGCCATTAACGAACGTTTCAAATACTGGCTAACTCCATATTATTTGAAAACCATTACAGTGAAACGCGCTACCTTAGCAAATGATGCGGGTCTGCTTGGCGCTGCTTCCTTGTGTTTTGACTAAGAAAAGAGCCATTTAAAATAAAAATATCAATTCTAGGCATTTAATTCCGGATGAAATTATCAGTAATAGTTCCTGCTTACAACGAAGAAAAAACAATCTGGAAAGTACTGGATAAGCTTAAATCTGTTGAATTAATAAGTGGCTTTCAAAAAGAAATTGTGATCGTGAACGATTGCTCTTCGGACAATACGGAGGGAGTCGCGCAGCGGTTTATCACCGAAAACCCACAATTAGAGATCAGCTACTATCGCCACGAGGTCAATCAGGGGAAAGGCGCTGCATTGCATACAGGCTTTCGCCGGGCAACGGGCGATTATATTATCGTGCAGGATGCAGATCTTGAATATGATCCGCAGGAGTTTAATATTTTGTTAAAACCGGTTGTCGACGGATATGCCGATGTGGTTTACGGTTCCCGCTTTATGGGAGGGCGGCCGCACCGGATCCTTTTCTTCTGGCACACGATCGGCAACAAATTCCTGACGTTTCTGAGCAATATGTTTACCAATCTGAATCTCACAGATATGGAAACATGTTACAAGCTATTCCGCTCAGATCTACTGAAAAACCTTTCACTCCACGAAAAAAGATTTGGTTTTGAGCCTGAGGTAACTGCGAAAATATCCAAGATTCCCAAGATCAGAATTTACGAAGTAGGTGTATCTTATTATGGTCGTACCTACGAAGAAGGGAAGAAAATCAACTGGAAAGACGGTTTCCGCGCCTTGTATTGCATTGTTCGGTACGGGCTGGGAAGTTAAGGTTCTTGTCAGGTAAATATTTAAAGTACGAATAGAAACGCCGGATTCCTGATCAGTTTCCGGCATTTTTGTTTGTACGATCTTGAAAAAATGGACTCAGATCGAAACGTCCGGTTCTATACGTTATCCGATATACGTTAGCCGGAACTATTGCTTGATGATTTTTTGGCTGATCGGATTCTTCCCTGACTGATCAACTGATAGGATATAAAGTCCCGCGGGTAGGAAAGTTACATTGGCTTGATAATGATTTTCAGACTTCAATTCCGCTGAATGCACCGCTTTTCCTGCCGCATTAAAAAGCGATATCGTTCCAGTGACAGGATTTCTAAACTCAACACTCAGAAAATCAGCAACAGGATTTGGGTATATCTTCCAAAACAACGCATTTCCCGAAGGCTCAACCGAAAGCAGCGGAAGCATCTTCACGGAAGTAGTTTTTACCTGAGATTCCGAAGCTTTGCTAAATGCCTGAATGCGATAGCTGTACGTTTCGTCGGGAGCTACATTTTTATCTTCGTAAGAAAGTGCTTTCCCGTCATAATCCTCAACCGGAGCATAGCCAGCATCTCCCGGACCTTTTCTTTCGAAAACGAAACTTTCAGCACCGGCTGATTCCCAAGAAACAATTACAGTTCCTGCATCAGACTCTTTTGCTTCGAAGACAGGAAATATCAGTGCATCCGCAATAGCAAGCTCCTGGAATGAAAATGCGCCGAGGTCGCGCTTATTTTTCAAAAACGGTCCATAGTAGGTATCGACTTTCTCACCTTTGTAAGCGGGCAAATATGTTAGTTTCTTCGCTGCTGAGGCACTATTTAATTTTAATGTAACAATATTCCCGCTGGCTGTACCGGAGGCAATATCCGCTGGTTTGGTCTCATCACCGTCAAAGAAAAAGACGTCTTTCAGACCTTTCAGGAACTTAGAACCTTTTACATCCTCCACGAGCGTATCTTTTGGCCACACCAAACTTTGTCCTGCGTCGAAATAAAGCTTGATCTCATCCTTTTTCTCAGAAGAATAGAACACTTTCTGCACATCCGGACAAGCGACATTGCTGGTGTCGGTAGATCCGTAATACATTGGCTGGATAAATTCAAAGAACCTTCTTCCCATTTCCTGGTAGCCCGCCAAACTGTAATGGATACCGTCAAATCCGGGCATTCCATTTACATTGAAATGGTCCGTTTTGGGATAGATATATTTCGTTTTCCGCTGAAACTCGCGGATTTTACCGGCTTCATAAAACGGATTGAACAAAACCGGAATCTGTACGACAATGTATTTTTCTACCTCAGGATAGTCCGTTTGCCAGTATTTGAAAAGTTTATCATACTGCTGGTCATAATTTTTAATATCCTCAATCGCCTCCTGCTCACCCTGGTACCAGAAAAATGCGCGGATACGCTTTGGCCTCGCCGCTTTGATTCTTCGGTAAAGAAGCCCATATAAGGTAGCCGAGGCAGGATCCTGCGCGTTTCTATCCACGTGGTAGGAAATATAGGAACCTGGCAAAGCGCCATTGATCACGCAGGTAGGGATACTGTCTTTTTCGAGAATCCGTTTTTGCAATTCGACTCCCCAAGCGCCGGCATAGGGCCACGACCAGGAGGAAGGAATCCACAAAGTATCGCCAATTCCTATTGACGGATCCCCGTCAGGAATGCGGGCGATGGTACGCGCGTATTTGTTTGTCCAGCTTCCAAAGTGTGTGGCAGCTGCATTGGATTGGCCGCTGATTACATAAAAATCTCCTGCTACCACATCGGTTCGCTTGACGATCAGCACCGAATCCGCGGATTTGCAGGCATAAACGGCAAAATCATAATCAGCCATTTCTGCTTTGATCGTCGGTTTCATGTCGAATGAAGCCGAGCTCTGTCCGCCGTAAATCAGCGTATCCTTGTGATAACCAATGCGTTTGTTGTTTCGGAAAGTAACCACTGACATGTGTTCCCAGCCCGTCGCTTCGATCTTTCCTGCAATCTGTACTTCGGCAGTATTGTCATCTTCCCGCGCATACAGCTGCATATCTTTCGGGAGGTTATTAAATGCGACTGCAAAAAATCGCTGACCGGATGCTATTTGCGAGCTAAAAATCAGCAGCAACAGCAAAGTGAAAAGTTTGTGTGTAAAATTCATCTCATTCAAAAACTCTGGTAGTTCTAAAATGTATTATCAATAATCTAATTCTATTACTTGCTGCTCAATGCCAGTTCCTCCGACCTGGAAAGAGACCAATGTGCATCAAACATTGCAAGAAACCACAATGCCATGATAACCGGCAAGGAATATTTATCCCACGACAGCTGTGCTTTACCCAACAGCAAAATATTGAATGCGACCATCCAGCTGGCGAGATTAAAATGAGGCGAGAAAAACCGCATTAAAGTGATCAGTGCCAGTAACCCGAAACAGATTTGCTTCAATAGCCCACTTATCCCCACAGTCATAAAAGCCTGATCTATATAACCCAGATATGGCCACGTAAAGTATGGATTGTAAGCCTGTTTGGCAGGA
Source organism: Dyadobacter sp. CY343 (assembly GCF_021390335.1). Classification (GTDB taxonomy): domain Bacteria; phylum Bacteroidota; class Bacteroidia; order Cytophagales; family Spirosomataceae; genus Dyadobacter. The sequence goes on from NZ_JAJUXK010000006.1 coordinate 298,096, forward strand.
AAGAAGAATATGATGGACGCGATCAGCAGAATGAAGCCGATAAATAACTTAGGATATACCCTTGGAAACCGAACCAGGTAACGCAGCTTTCCAGTCACCAACATTTCAGGGATCACATAATATACCGCGATCACGACCGAGGAATACAGCAGGTAACCGAAATTGTATTGGACCAGCTTATCAGAATCATAATGCTGCTGCGCCATCACGGCGGCCGGCGCCGGGCCTTTCCATAAAATCACCCAGGGTACAATGCTCAACACAGCCAAAACATAGTACAGCCAGGTTTTTTCATTGAAAATACTTTTTATAAGCAAACCAATATCAGTAGTCTTTTTGAACCGTTCGAAAATTTCATAAGCAACAACAGCGGCCGGAAAAGCAAGCATATATTGCCGGCAGCACACCGCGGCGATGAACAATAGCATTCCCGCCCAATGCGCGCGTTTCAAATAAGCCACGGTCCCGGCGAGTACAAAAAACATCGCGAAAATGTCCGTGTAATAGTAAACGCTGACGAGGTAATAGTTGGGGAAAAGCAGCAATCCGGCCAGACAAAGCCAGAAACGCCTACTCTGGCCGGGGCTATTCCACACGAAAAGCATAAGTAATGCAAAGCTTGTGAATGCAGTGAGCAACCGCAGCGGCTGAATATTCTCACCAAACAAGTTAACAACCCAGCCTCCCAGAATAAACGGAATAGGTGTATTGAGCTCATTATAGCTTTTCAGCAGGTCGAGCGAAGGAACAGGTTCGTTGCTGAAAAAGATCGCGGCAGGCAGATAGTGGAATTCATCCTGGTATAACCCTACTGTAAATCTGTCTTTTATAAAAAAAACCGCGACGAAAAGTGCGACAAGAAATATAGTTACGTAAAGCTTTCTTGAATTCATAAATCAAATGAAATTAACCTCTGCATTCAGGGAGATCCCAAATTTAGATTTTACAGACTCCTGGATTTGCTCGGACAACTGTTTGATTTCGTGACCGGTACCACCTCCGTAGTTGACAAGCACAAGCGCCTGCTTTTCGTGGACACCTACATTGCCTGTCCGGTAACCTTTCCAGCCCGCCTGCTCGATCAGCCAGCCCGCAGGCACTTTCACAGTCTGATTATCAACAGGATAACCTGGTATATTAGGATTGTTTTTTCTCAATTCTTCAAATACTCCAACTGGAATTTCCGGGTTCTTAAAAAAGCTGCCCGCGTTGCCTATTTTGGCAGGATCGGGCAGTTTGCTGCGCCTGATCTGCATGATCGCCTCGCTCACATCGCGGATCGTCGGCTCGGTGACGTTCATTTCAAGCAGCGTTTTCTGCACATCGCCGTAACCTACATTGAGATTTGGTTTTTTAGACAAAATAAAATTGACGCCTGTAATCACATATTGATCTTTCACCTCTTTCTTGAAAATGCTTTCGCGATAGCCAAAGCGGCATTCTTCTTTCGAAAATATCCTGGTTTCGCCCGATTCTATGGAAACTGCCTCGACAGATTCGATGACATTTTTCACCTCAACTCCGTAAGCACCAATGTTTTGCATGGGCGCGGCGCCGACACTTCCGGGAATCAGCGAGAGGTTTTCCACGCCGGCATAACCGTTTTCCACACAATACATCACGAATGCATGCCAGCCTTCGCCGGCGCCAACTTTCAGCCAGATATTGGCTTCATCTTCACTGATCTTCTCGATTCCAGTGATCTGCACGTGAAGTACGAGGGCATTGATATTTTGGGTAAATAAGATATTACTGCCGCCGCCCAGAATAAATTTTGGCTTTTGTTTCCACTCGGGATCGGTCAGAATTGCCTTTAATTCCGTTAAAGAAGTGACCTCCGCAAAATAGCCCGCAGTCGACTCGAGGCCGAAAGTATTGTAATTGCGGAGCGGGTAATTGGCTTGAATTTGCATTGATAATGTGAATAACGTTGGTAAAGTTAGGTATTACATTCAAAACTATGTGGTATGGCGATTCATCCTTTTTTGCTTAAGTTTGCAGGTTCAGTCACCACTATTGGCTATATGAAGCTGAAAAAGAATCCCTTATTAGTATTGCTGCTTATCGTCCTCGCCGCTTCCGGCTGTGCTAAAAAGACGGTCGTGAGTGCTTCCAGCGGAGAGTATAAAGAGGATCTGTCAGCAGTGCGGCCGCGCTATGAATATGTTGAGCCGGTGTTCGAAAAACCGGAACCGGAAGCTGCGCCCAGGAAAAACACTGCACCAAAAACAGACGTCGATAAGCCGCTGTATGTCAATAAAAAACTGGAAACGGCGCTCGATACACTTTCAAAGCACAACAAATCTGTCCGGTACATCAATGGTTTTAGGATTCAAATCTATGTCGGCAATGTGCGGCAGGAAGCTGACGGAGCCAAAACTTATATTTACCAGACTTTTCCCGACCTCAATCCATACGTTTCTTATTCTCAACCTACCTACCGCGTGAAGGTTGGGGATTTTATGTACCGAAGTGACGCAGAGCAATACCTTGATATGATCAAAGACCAATACGCATCCGCAGTGATACTTGCCGATCGTGTTGATATCAAGAGAAGCCTCATGGTGAATCCATCTGCGGAAAGAAACTAATCGAATTTATCTGTTTAACACGGATTTTTTGTCCATTTATTCATTCTAGTAAGGCCTAATGAAAAAAGCATTAATTACCGGGATCACCGGTCAGGATGGTGCCTATCTTGCTGAACTCCTTTTGAGCAAAGGATATGAAGTGCACGGTATCAAACGCCGCAGCTCTTTGTTCAATACCCAGCGGATCGACCATATTTATGAAGATCCGCACGAAAAGGATGTGCGTTTCCACCTGCATTACGGTGACCTGAGCGATTCTACCAACATCATCCGCATTATCCAGGAAGTACAACCTGACGAGATATATAACCTGGGTGCTATGTCGCACGTGCAGGTAAGTTTTGAAGAGCCTGAATATACCGCCAATGTAGACGGAATAGGCACCCTGCGTATCCTGGAAGCAGTTCGCCTGCTTGGTTTGACTAAAAAAACGAAGATCTACCAGGCTTCCACTTCTGAGCTTTATGGTTTGGTACAGGCGGTACCGCAATCTGAAACAACCCCATTTTACCCACGCTCTCCTTATGCAGTTGCAAAGCTGTACGGATATTGGATCACCGTCAACTACCGGGAAGCTTATGATATGTTTGCTGTAAACGGTATCCTTTTCAACCACGAATCGCCGCTGAGAGGCGAGACTTTCGTGACCAGAAAAATTACCCGCGCAGTGGCACGTATCGCATTAGGTTTGCAGGATAAAGTGTACCTGGGTAATCTGGACGCACAACGCGACTGGGGCCACGCCAAGGATTTCGTAGAAGCGATGTGGCTGATATTACAACAGGAAACGGCCGAAGATTTTGTGATTGCAACTGGTGTTACTACCCGCATTCGTGATTTCGTCAGAATGGCATTTGAAGAAGTGGGTATCGAAGTGGAATTCTCCGGTGAAGGCGCCGGCGAAACTGCCAAGGTTGTGAAATGCAACAATCCAGATTTCCAGATCGAAATTGGCAAAGAAGTAGTTGCAGTTGACCCACGCTATTTCCGCCCGACCGAAGTGGAGCTATTGATCGGCGATCCAACTAAATCAATGACCAAACTGGGTTGGAAACCTAAATATGATCTGAAGGCATTGGTGAACGATATGGTTACAGCGGATGTGACCTTGTTCAAAAAAGACAGACTGTTGGAAAGCAGCGGCCACCGCGTTCCGAATTACTACGAATAAGCTATTACCCACAAATACAAAAGCCCCGGAAGCGATCTGCTCCCGGGGCTTGTTTTTTTATATCGGTACTAAACGGTTCTTTTCTTCCCAGCCGGTTTTTTCAAAGAATTCCCTGTCTTGATCAGATCTTCGGCGGTAGTGTATCCCAGCACTTTTTTCACCACTTTTCCATTTGGGTTGATAAAAAACAGGGTTGGGTAACCTTGTATCGGATATTTGCCCGCCAGCGTAGGTCCTTCGCCGCTTTCCATATCAAATTTTACATTGATAAAGTTCGCATTGAAAACCTTCGCTACATCTTCTCTTGTAAAAACATTTTTTTGCAACAGCTTGCAAGGCCCGCACCAGGTTGTATAGGCGTCAAAAAAAATGATTTTGTTTTCAGCTTTCGCTTTTTTCAGGATCGAAGCCCAGTTGCCTTCGGTAAATTGAATGCCTTTCTCTGCTGTTTTTACTTCCTTATCGCCTTTTTCAGCATTTGCGACATTGAAAGACAATGCTATTACAGCGATCAGCAGACCTAATTTCTTGAAATTTCTCATTACTTGATTGATAGTTACGCGTAGATCCTAATAACGAAAATAACGATTGATCTTGTTCAGACAATCCATTGTTAAACATACGATTAAGCTTTTGCAATGGATTTGCGGGTCAAAAAAGATAACTTCGCAGCTTCATTAACATATATTTTTTATGAAAGTTCAGGAAGCCAGGTACGTAATGAGCAATTCAGACTATTTGAAATGCCCGGAGCCGGACCTGCCTGAATATGCATTTATCGGCCGGTCGAATGTGGGCAAATCGTCGCTTATCAATATGCTGACCGGCAAAAAAGCTTTGGCCAAAACCTCCCAGCAGCCGGGAAAAACGCAGCTGATCAACCATTTTATCATCAATGAAACGTGGTACCTCGTCGATTTGCCGGGTTATGGTTATGCCAAGGTCTCGAAAACGGAGCGGGAGAAGTGGGAGAAAATGATCAATGATTATTTGTATAACCGGCCGAACCTGATCTGCACCTTTTTACTGATAGATGTAAGGCACAGTGCACTGGCTGTCGACCTCGAATTTATGGCGCAGCTGGGCGAGGCGGGTATTCCTTTTCATATCATTTTTACGAAGGCAGATAAGCTGAAATCCGGGCAGGTCAACACGCAGGTGGAGGCTTATAAAGCTAAACTTGCTGAAATCTGGGAAGAAATTCCGCCGGTATTTGTGACCTCCGCAGAAAAAAACGAAGGCCGGGATCCCGTTTTACAGGCAATAGAGGCTTACAACCGCGCGTTTCAAGATAGACAGGGCGCCTGAGGTTGTTTCGCGAAGTATCTTTGCGTTATTTTGCCGGAAAATCAGGAGTTTTCCCCACACAATATTCAAATTCAGAAATATCAAATATTAAAAAAGGATGAGTGAAAAAGTAGAGTCTACAGGAATGGAGCTGTTGAAGGAAATAGCAAATGTTTCAGGTAAGGGCGGACTGTTCCGTATTCTCAAACCAAGCCGCGCCGGAGTTATCGTTGAAAGCCTGGATGAAAAACGCGAAAAAACGTTGATCGGACCCACCGCGCGGGTTTCTGTTCTGAAAGATGTATCTATTTTTACAGAAGGCGAGGAAGAATCAGTTCCGTTGGAAGACGTTTTTACCAGCATCCGTGAAGCGCATGGTGAGCAGGTGGAATTGCCTGTGAAGACTTCTTCGGACAAAGAATTGATCGAATTCCTGAATAAAATTCTGCCTGATTTTGATCGTTCAAAAGTGTATGTATCTGATATCAAGAAAATTATCACCTGGTACAATTTGCTTTCGAAATACCTGCCTGAGCTGTTTATCGTTTCTGAAACAGCAGCGGAACCTGCAACTGAGGAAGTAAAGGAAGAAGCAGAGGATACTGAGAAGAAATCAGCGAAAAAAGCACAAAGCAAAGCCTGATTTCAGGACAAATCATATTGAGAACCCTGTCGCAATGACGGGGTTTTCTTTTTTGACGCCCCAAAAAATTATGAATGCACTCTCCACTTACATCGACCACACATTACTGAGCCCGGTAGCCAGCGAAACGGATATCAGAAAGATCTGTGAAGAAGCCTGGATCATGCAGTTCAAGGCGATTTGCGTCGCGCCTTCCTATGTTCCCTATGTGGTAGAAATGATGGAGTTTTGTCCCATTAAAATTGAGATTGCGACGGTGATCGGCTTTCCGCTTGGTTATGCGGTTACTTCTACCAAGGTCGCTGAGGCCGAAACTGCATTGCGGGACGGTGCTACAGAGTTGGATGTGGTTATGAATCTTTCCCGGTTCAAATCGATGGCGTATCTGAGCGTCAGGGAAGAATTGCAGGTGCTATCCCAACTAGCTCACAATGCCGGCGCGTTGATCAAAGTGATTATAGAAACGGGCTACCTGGATTCATTTGAGTTATATACAGCCTGCGAGATCTGCGCCGAGTCGGGTGCTGATTTCGTTAAAACATCCACCGGTTTCGCCCCTGTTGGTGCCGAAGTGGAAGTTGTAAGAACAATGCGGCAGATATTGCCTCCTAACGTCAAAATCAAAGCCTCAGGCGGGATTAAGACTGCCGAACAGGCGATCGCGCTGATCGAAGCGGGTGCTGAGCGGATCGGGACTTCTCACGGCGCTGCTATTATGGGCCAGGTATGAAACGGGTGATGTTACTGAGTACTGTTCACCCGCCGGCCGATCCGCGGATCATTTATAAAATAGCGCCTGCGCTGGCTGAAATGCATGATTTAACCTGCATTTTACCTGGTTTGAACAGAGATTCAGCGAATGCATTCCGGACAGATTCAGTACCTTTTTTCAAAAAGCTATTGCCGCGCATATTGATTTCACATCCTGTTTTGCTGGCTAAATGCTTATTGAACAGGCCGGATATTGTTCACATTTTTGTCCCGGAGCTTATTCCTGTTGCATTGATTTTACAGCAGTTCGGCACGAAGGTGATTTATGAAGTACAGGAAAACCTTTACAAGAAATTCAAGATAAAGACCTATAATAACGGATTGATTTTCAGAAGGCTTTTCCATTATTTTGACCATATTGCCCGCAAAAGATTTCACTTTGTTTTCACCGAAAAAGCTTATCTACAAGAATATAGCGCGCTTAAATTTTCATTTCAAATAATCCAGAATTTCGCCCATCTGCCGCTGATCGACAGTTTTTCCAATACTAAAAGACAAGTGGCTAGGCCCGAGTTTTTCTATTCAGGCGTAATATCGCTGGAAAGGTCATTTGATGTGATGGTAGCGGCATTTTCAGAGCTTAAAGATCTATTTCCCGATTTTCACGTACATATATTTGGAACAGTCAGGATCAGCGAAAACGTGATCTCCGCCTTACCAGGTTTCGATCGCATCCGACAAAACCTGACTTTCCATGGCTACACGGACCAAAAGATCGCATTTGGTTATGCCGCCGGTTGCATTGCCGGAATTGCATTGCTGAAACCCGTGGGCGATTACCAGGATTCCTATACCACAAAGTTGTTTGAATATATGGCGCTGGGATTGCCGGTTATTACATCCGACTTTCCATCGTACCGCCAAATTGTAGAACCTTCTCAATGCGGTTTTTGTATTTGTCCTAACAACAGTAGGGCGCTATACGAGAAGCTGGTTTTTCTGATTGAGAACGAAAATGAAAGGTTAGCAATGGGGAAAAATGGTCGGAGCTGCGTCGGTCGGCTCTATAACTGGCAGACAGAACAGACCAAACTGCTCGCCTTTTACAAGTCAGTGCACTTATCTGAGTAAAAATTCGCAAGTGTACTGACTATTATGATTTTATAAATTTATTGTTGAATTGTTCAAATATTTAGTACTACGATTTCTATGAAATATTTAACTTTCGGAATTAAAAGGAATTGTAGTTTGCGGAGTCAACTTCTCAATCATGTATATTAATACAGTTAGTCATTATTTGCCAAGCGAAGTTATTGGTAATGAATATTTTACAAATATTAACAATCTGTCCCACGAGTGGATTGTAGAACGGACCGGAATTTCAGAAAGACGTAAGGCATCAGCGGAAGAAAATACTTCCACCATGGCAATCAAAGCGGTTGAGTCCTTACTTGAGAGTATCCCTTACAGCAAAAATGAAATTGATTTGATCATTGGAGCGACTTATACTCCCTATGATACCATAGTTACGCTTGCACACGCGGTACAGCATCAGCTTCAAATCCCCGATATTCCTGTTGTCAGCATTTCGTCGGCTTGTTCCTCTCTTTTGAATGCGATCGAGATTGTCGAAGGATATTTCGCGCTGGGTAAGGCTTCCAAAGCACTGGTTGTGGTTTCCGATCATAACACTGCTTACTACAATGAAATGGACACCGTTTCGGGCCACCTCTGGGGCGACGGCGCTTCGGCGCTGCTGATCTCCAAAGAGCGGCAGACAGATTCGGATATGCACATCAAAAAAATCATCACAGGCGGGGCTGCTACAAGCGGCAAAGCGATCGAGGCGGTGGTTTTGAGGCCAAACGACCGGGGCGTGATCATGCCTTTCGGCCGCGACGTTTTCCAGAATGCATGCGTGTATATGCCCAAAGTAAGCCAACAGGTGTTGCATGCGTGCGGACTTTCGATCGATGATCTCGATTACCTGATCCCGCACCAGGCCAATCACCGGATCAGTCTGAATGTGATCAATACCCTGGGCATTCCAGTTGAAAAGTTGATCTCGAATATTCAGTATCTGGGAAATACAGGCTGCGCAGGCTGTGCGATCGCACTTTCCGAGAATAAAGAGAAATTTAAAAAGGGTGAGAATATTGTGATTACCGTATTTGGAGGAGGTTACTCTTACGGCGCAATGCTCATTACTATTTAGTATAAAGGAAAAGAAAAAGCTTCCGGCCGAACATTTGTTCAGCCGGAAGCTTTTTCTATGTACTGCAATATCAGTTCACTTCGGGCTCCGCGTACATTACCGGCTTCCAAATATTGTTCGAAGGGTTAATATCCGGCAGACTGCGTTCCGGATCTATTGTAACCGAACGAATAGGCTGGTCGGTAGCGGCTTTGAAAGTCCAGCTTCCGCCTCTCTGCCAGATCTCGACAGGCAGCTCCACCCTTGTTTTTTTACCACTTACTTCTTCAATATCCACTTTCACAGGCATTGCCAGCTGATCCAGGTTTTCGATTGTGACAAATGATCCTTTTTGCGGGTTTTGCTCCACATAGCTCACATCTTTCACCGCCTGATCCAGTTTATAGTTCTCAAAGAACCAACCTTTCCAGAACCAGCCCAGATCTTCTCCCGCTGCATCTTCCATCGTGCGAAAGAAATCGTACGGAGTCGGGTGTTTGAATGCCCAGCGTTTTACATATTGTTGAAACGCGTAGTCAAAACGCTCTTTACCTAAAACCTGCTCACGCAGCATTTTCAATCCCAATGCTGGCTTGTAATAGGCTTCCCAACCCAGGTTAGCAGCCTGGATCACGTCTGGGGTAGTCATAATAGGATCTGCTTTCGGACGGAAAATGATCGGTGCCAATCTGTGCAGATCATTCATCTGCGTAGTTTTATATTCTCCGTTATTGAAGTTATCCGTTGAAAGGAAATTAATGAAAGTGTTGAAACCTTCGTCCATCCAAGCATATTTCCGCTCATTGTTCCCCACGATCATCGGGAACCAGTTGTGACCAAATTCGTGGTCAGTCACGCCCCAAAGATCGTCTTTGCGACTCTTGCTGCTGCAAAATACGATTCCAGGATATTCCATACCGCCTACAATTCCCGCTACGTTGGTCGCCACAGGGTAAGTATATTCATGCACATAGCTCGAATAGAACTCAATGCAGCCTTTCACATATTCCGTAGATCTTCCCCAACCCTCCAGTCCGCCGTCCTCAGCCGGATATACCGATTGCGCGAGTGCAGTTTTTCCTTTGGGTAAATTCATTTTTGCAGCGTCCCACACGAATGCTTTCGAGGTAGCCCACGCAATATCGCGCGCCTGCTGGCAGCGGAACCGCCAGGTTAAAGTACCAGATTGCTTCGGGCGTGAAGCAGGGCTTGAAACCTCCTCCGCCGAGCGGATCATCACAGTTTGGTCACTTTTAGCTGCATTCGCCAATCTTTGTCTTTGCTCTGCGGTCAATACTTCGCCGGGATTAAGCAGCTCGCCTGATCCTACCACAATATGGTCCCAGGGAACAGTAATGTTGTAATCAAAGTCTCCATATTCCAGGTAAAACTCGCCCGCGCCAAGGTACGGCAGCAGGTTCCAGCCTTCGATATCGTCAAAAACAGCCACGCGCGGATACCACTGGGCCATTTCGTAAACGATCCCGTTCTTCGTTTCCAGCGTTCCCATTCTATCTGATCCGTATTCAGGGATCTTGAATGAATAGGCTATTTTGATTTTGATCACGTCGCCGTTTGGCTTCACAGGAGTCGCCAGGCGGATCTGCATGCGGGTATCGGTGATCTTGTAAGTTGCGTCTACAAACTTATCCTTTCCCTGCTGTACCGAAACCGATCTGATAGAATCGCCGCCATCGAATCCGGTATTACCAAACCTTCCACCCGTTACCGGCGTGGTTTTGCCACCTCTTGAGTGACTGCTGAATGCATTCTGATCGAGTTGTAGCCAGATGAAATCCAGACTTTCGGGACTGTTATTTTTGTAGGTAAGCTCAATATCGCCGGCTACTATTCCTTTCGCCTCGTCGAGTGCCACATTGATTTTATAATCTGCTTTGTTTTGCCAGTATTTCGGCCCCGGAGCGCCGCTGCCGGTACGGTATTCATTGCCCGGCTGGAAATTGAATAGTGGGTGAAACAGCACGTGCGCGTCATACGCCCCCTTTCCAGCCTGCTGCGCCATCGTATTTAAAAAGCCCAGGCTGCATATTGCCAGCAAGCCCAAACGATACATCGAAATTTTCATTCTGATAATTAAAATTGGAAATTATAGGATTGTAAACGAGCAATATACACCTTTTCGCCTTTTTACGGATAAAAAGTTTAATTTTTACAAACCAAAACAAGACCCTTAACAAGGCAGGTATTTAACCCAAAATTATGCGTGAGCGCCTTTCTTCTGATGCTTATATTGACGGAATCCTGGCAGGCGACAGGGTTATCCTGAGCCGGGCGATTACGGTAGTCGAAAGCAGGCTTGCGGAAGACAAGTTACTCGCGCAGGCTATTCTGAACGGTATCCTGCCTCAAACCGGACGCTCGCTCCGGATTGGGATAACCGGCATTCCCGGAGTGGGAAAAAGTACATTTATAGAAGCGCTGGGGATTTACCTAACTTCGATTAACAAGAAAGTAGCAGTACTGGCGGTGGACCCGACGAGCAGCAAATCGGCCGGGAGTATTCTGGGGGATAAAACGAGAATGCAAGAGCTGGTGAAAGATCCGCTTGCATTCATCAGACCGTCGGCGACCGGACTTTCGCTGGGTGGCGTGGCGCGGAACACGCGTGAGGCAATGCTTTTGTGCGAGGCAGCGGGCTATGAAGTGATATTGATCGAGACTGTGGGCGTGGGACAATCGGAGATATTCGTGAAGGGAATGACTGACTTTTTCCTGCTGCTCGCATTGCCGGGCGCGGGCGACGAACTGCAAGGTATCAAGAAAGGCATTGTTGAAATGGCAGATGCGGTGGTTGTCAATAAGGCCGACGGACTATTTGCAGACGAAGCCGCTCAGGCAGCAGCTACCTTCAAAAATGCATTGCATCTGGCACAGGCTGGGGAATCGGGTGTGACGGTGAAGGTACTGACGTGTTCGGCGCTGGAAAACAGAGGTATTGCGGAAGTATGGGAGACTGTTCAGCAATATGTGGCTACTACGGTTAAGAACGGGTTTTTCTCAAAAAACCGGGCGGCGCAGCAGGTGGACTGGATGCATGAAATAGTGCGGCAAAAGCTGGAAGACCTGTTTTATCAAAATAAAGAAGTGAAAAAGCAGCTGCATGGAATAGAGGAAGAAGTAGGAGCCGGTAAAATGCTCCCGGCGGAGGCGGCCCAGCTATTATTGAACCTGCTATTCAAAATATAAATTATCCCAGATAAACCCCTCAAAATTTGGGGTAAATGCATTTTTAAGGTAGGTTTGAACGTTCGATTTTAACGTATAACAAAAACAGACTCAACTTTTTACTGACAAATGATGAAAACCCCTCACTACCTTACCCGGATCCTCTACTTTGCACTTGTTTGCCTGACAGGATTCGCCGCATCTTGTAAAGACGATGAAAAGGAGCCGGAACCGGAACCAGTTGATACTAACCCGATTGTTGGGACCTGGGAATTGGAAGCAATTACACCTGAAACTGCCGGAGCCAGCATCCCCAATCTGGGAACTGTTATCTCTGTTGTCCCTTGTATCTATGATCTCAAATTGACTTTTAATGCTAATAATACCATTTCCACAGCTGATTGCCCGATTGCTGTGTCAGCGATTGGATCTCTTGTGCCAGTTGGTACTGATGCAAAGTGGAAGGTTAATGGTGACAAACTAACTTTATCAGACAAGAGCAAGAGCCAGGAACTTAAAATCACTCAGAACGCGACGGATCTTAAAGTGGTAGTAAATGCAGAAATGGATACTACAAAGCCACCGGCAAATGCAGTTTTGCAGTTTAAGCGCCTTTGATCTTCAATTAAAGCTATTTCGCAGCCGGGCAATTTGTCCGGCTGTTTTTTTATCCGCTGGTATGGTCGCAAACCACCACCCATTTTCCACTGATCTTTTTGAAAAGCAGTGTGTAGTGACCTTCCAGATCACCTTTTTCTGGTCGGGTCAGGTGGAACTTGCCTACTACGAATGCGACGCCGGGGCCCGGGAATGAGAAATTGAGGTAAGTGAATTTGAGCTTGCCCATCGTAGCCCGGTCCGGATAGCGTTTCAGGTAACCTTCGTAGGTAGACTTGTAGCCGTAAGTAATACCGCTTTTTCCGACGAACATCAGTGAATCCGATTCCCAGTATCCGTTCATAAAAGACTTGATATCGCCTTTGTTCCAGTCGGAAACCTGGCGATCGAGTATGGCGAAAATCTCCTCTTTGTCCTTCCCCGACTGCGCTGAAACAATGCCGGAAGTAGCCAGCAGGAACAGAGTAAAGAGCCAGTTTCTCATATTTTTTGTGGATTTTTGTAAAACGGTTTTCAGGTATTCAATATAATGAAAGATTTGATCGGCCAGAGAATTAGTCCTCATCAAATCAGTGAACAGCAAGAAATGGGAAAGTTTAATGACTTCTTCAAAAGTTTGGACCGCCAGAAGTATCCCTTCATCGACGGGCTCTACTACCTGTTCATGATCGTTTTTCTCCTCGTACTATTCCTTTTCTTCGCCTGACCAGTGCCTGGATCCTATCTTTTTATCTTAAATCCAAATTCGGGTACTTCAACCGGAAAAAGGACGAACTATATCGTCGATAAAATCCAGGCGATTGCCGGTAAGTACGATTGTGAAGCTGTGATTCTTTTCACCAAAGAACGCGGCCACGCAACTGCGCTGGTATCTGAAAACGTGGGTCTGCGTGATTGGAAGGCTGTTGTGGCAGTTGGCGGCGACGGTACCATCAACGAAACTGCACAGCCGCTTGTTGGCACAGATACGCCTGTCGGTATTATTCCGTTGGGTTCTGGAAATGGTTTGGCGAGACATTTAGGTATTCCTATTGCACTTGAAAGATCCCTGATCCGGCTTTTCACCGGAGATACGATCACGATCGATAGTGCAACGCTGAACGATATCCCCTTTTTCTGCACCGCCGGAATAGGGTTCGACGCGTACGTCGGGCATTTGTTCAGCAAACAAAAAGTGCGCGGACTTGCTTCTTACGTAAATGTTTCATTTCGTGCGTATTGGACTTACAAACCGCAGGTACTCAAACTCAACGGATTGAATACCAATGCGTTCTCCATTTCATTTGCGAATGCGGGACAGTTTGGGAACAATGCATGGGTAGCTCCCGAAGCCAATTTGCAGGATGGAAAGCTGGATATCTGCACGATCAAACCTTTTCCGAAATGGTACGGAACTTCCCTCGCCTACCAGCTATTTACAAAGCAGATGAAAGCCTCCCGGTTTATCGACTACCAAAGTGCGGAATTCGCGGTGATAGATACAGAAACGCCGCCGATGATCCATTATGACGGCGAGCCGCTTCAATTGAATACAACGAGGATCGAGGTGAAGATCAAGCCGCAGAGTTTGCGGGTGATTGTTTAAATTCACGAAATCAATAAAGAAATTCAAATGTCAAAGAAGAACCGTTCCGGGATCATATATTCGACAAATCCCGAATTTGAGTTTAACGATTCAGACGACGAAGCCGAGACTTTGGCGCCGCAGCACCAGGACCTGCGCATTTGGCTCGAAAGAAAAGGCGGCGGCAAGGTAAGTACCGTAATTAAAGGGTTTGTGGGTAAAAATTCGGATCTCGAAGTATTGGGCAAATTGCTCAAAAACCTGTGCGGAAGCGGTGGGACCGTGAAAGACCATGAAGTGCAGATCCAGGGCGACCACCGGGACAAGGTGATCACCTGGCTGATCAGCAAGAATTATAAGGCAAAAAAAGCCGGAGGTTAGTCCGGCTTAAAGTACTTCATTGGTATCTATTTCGGTAGGCGAAGGCAGCGGAGCCGATGGCACTGGATTCACAGGCTGGCGCACACTATCGAGTACCTCCACATTGGTCACGAAATATTTGGTATCCCCGTTCCAGGGCAGAGTGAAGAACTTCTCTTCGTAGGTCAGCGAAACGCGCTGGCCGTTTTTGATCGCTTCTTCCAGTTTGCTGATCGCGTCCTTGTTTTTTGCGCTTACAGAAAATACCCATTCCGAAGAGTTCATGGTACCGTCGCCTTCGTAAAGACCGCCCATTCTCAACTCACCTTCATAAGTTTTAAATAAATATCCTTTGTTGCTGAGCTTTGTGATAAAACCGCCCCGTTTGCCTTCACTATAATACCCAAATGTAAGATAATACAGGATCCCGAAGATGACAGCCAGGAATATGGCGAATATGACCCATTTACGCATTGTGAATTCAGTGTTTATGATGTGAAGCTAACTTCGGAAAAGCGTTTCATTTTTCCTATTATTTTGCCCTGATTGCAGTTACCGGGTCCATTCGTGCTGCGAGCATTGCAGGAATAATTCCTGACAAAACGCCGATCACGCTGGATACCGCCAGTCCAAGCAGGATATTTCCCGGGGTCAGCAATATTTCAAGCGTTCCCATGGGCATAAATGACAAAAGGTATACCAGGAATATCCCGACCACGCCGCCTACGAGACTCAGCATGACTGCTTCAAACAGGAATTGGAACAGAATTGAATAGTTTTTCGCGCCCAGCGACTTCTGAATGCCGATCAGGTTGGTTCTTTCTTTTACCGAAACAAACATAATATTAGCGATCCCGAAGCCCCCGACCAGAATTGAGAAACTGCCAATTACCCAACCTGCGACGGTCAGTACGGCAAATAATCCCGCGATTGCCTGAGCGGCAGCTTCCGGGCGATTTAGTGAAAAATTATTTCCATCCCGTGGCTTGATACCTCGTTTCGTTCTCATTAAACCTGTTATCTCCGCCTCCACTTCCTGCATTCCCTCGTCTTCGGGAAATCCTTTCACCACAATGTCCGCGCTTCTTCTCCCGGATTGAAACAGTTTCGAAAATGAAGCAAACGGGATAATGCAGTTTTTATCGGGACTTCCGCCAAAATCGACCAGACTCTCGCCTTTTCTGACCTGCACACCCACAATTGTAAACTTATTGCCCGCCAGCTTAAATGGTTTCCCCACAGGGTCCTGCCCGGGATACAGCGCCGAAGCAATATCCGCACCCACTACCGCCACATTCCGCGCATTGCTGGTTTCGAGTGGAATGAAGTAGCGACCGGTTTCGATCGGAATGTCAGAAATCTGATTGTATTCGTATGAAACGCCCTGAATTTGTGCAGTAATGCTGTTTGAGCCGTTTTTTAAAGTTGTGTTTCCTCTAAAATCCATCACGGCCACTGCGCTGGCACTTTCCATGTTTTCGTACAGGTATTTATATTCCGCGAAAGTCGGCTCAGGCCATTGAAAATATTTCCACCACTGATATTCTCCCCCAAATCCCCACGGCCATTTCTGCACATAGATCACTTTGTCGCCTATGAAACTCAAACTCTCCTTGATGTTTCTTTCCAGAGAATCTACAATCGTAAAAACGGCCACGATCGCGAATATCCCGACCGTTACGCCAAGCAGCGACAAGATCGTTCTCGTAATATTTGATTTTAATGCCTGCCAGGCAAATCTGAAACTCTCTAATACTTGTCGTAAAAATTTCATAATCACGGTGGGGACAAATTCAGATCAAAAGTTAGCTTTTAAGTGGCTGGTCGTGAAATAAATTGGTACAAAAGGTAATAAAAACGCCTCGATTTAATAAATTACAAACTAACCTTACCACTCCTATATGCATTTACGCTACCTGCTTTCCTTTTGTTACATCCTGATTTCGGGCCTTGCTTCGGCTCAGAAACCTGTTCAGGAATCGACGGGATTTTACCAGTTTTTATCTGACGATCCGAACCAGAAAGCATTTTTTAGCGACCGGAAAGGTGTGGTCGCTAAAAACGGAATCGTAGCCTCCGCACATCCCGAAGCTTCGAAAGTGGGTATTGACATATTAAAGGCTGGTGGAAATGCAGTGGATGCGGCGGTAGCGGTTCAGTTTGCATTGGCGGTGGTCCATCCCTCGGCGGGTAACCTGGGCGGCGGCGGGTTTTTGCTATTGCGGGATAAAAGCGGCAAGAGTTTTAGTATTGATTTCCGCGAAAAAGCGCCTGCCAAAGGCCACGCGGATATGTATCTTGACAAAGACAAAAACATCATCCCGAATGCGAGTACGCTGGGCCGGCTGGCTTCGGGCGTACCGGGCTCGGTGGCCGGAATGGCGGAGGCGCACGCGAAGTATGGAAAACTTCCGTGGAAGCAATTGTTGCAGCCTGCGATCGATCTGGCGATGAATGGTGTGGTTCAAACGCAGCGGGAAGCGAGAGGATTGAATGCTGTGAAAAAAGATGTGATGAGATTGAATCCGGGCACGAAATACTTTCTGAACCCGACCGGGAAAGACTGGGCGGAAGGTGATTTGCTGATCCAAAAGGATTTAGGTAAGGTTTTGAAAAGAATACAAAAGAAGGGACGTGACGGATTTTATAAGGGAAAAATCGCCCGGCGCATTGTAAAGGATATGAATGCAAACGGAGAAGGTATTATCAGTAAAAAAGACCTCGCCGGTTACAACGCGCAGTGGCGCGAAACGATTTCGGAAAGCTATAAAGATTACAAAATCATCACGATGGCACCGCCTTCCAGCGGTGGAATTGCATTGGTACAGCTAATGCGGCTGACAGAACCTTACCCGCTTCGCAAATGGGGCTGGCACAGCGACTCAACGGTCCAGGTGATGATCGAGGCAGAACGGAGAGTGTACGCCGATCGCGCGAAATTTCTCGGGGATCCGGATTTTGTAAAAGTGCCGCAGGAAACGCTCATGAATAAGGATTATCTGGCAAAACGCTGGAAAGATTTTGATTGGAACAAGGCGAGCGACAGCAAGAATATCAGCGGAGGAGCAGTCCCGGGATATGAAAGTCTGGAAACAACACACTTTTCGGTGGTGGACAAAGAAGGCAATGCGGTTTCGCTGACTACTACTTTAAATGGTGGCTACGGTAGTCGGGTGGTGATCAAAGGCGGCGGCTTTTTTATGAATAATGAAATGGACGATTTCAGTATCAAAGCCGGCGCGCCGAATATGTATGGTTTGATCGGCAATAAAGCGAATGCAATCGCGCCGGGCAAAAGAATGCTTTCATCCATGACACCGACGATTATTGAAAAAGACGGAAAACTATTGATGGTAGTGGGCACGCCCGGAGGCTCGACGATTATTACGGCAGTTTACCAGACCATACTGAACGTACTGGAACACGGGATGAGCATGCAGCAGTCTGTGAATGCATTGAAATTCCACCATCAGTGGCTGCCCGATGTGACCACATTTGAGGCAAATGCGTTTTCGGCGGGTACGATCAAAAAGTTGCAGGATAAAGGCTACAAACTGGAACAGCAGCGCAACACGATCGGCAGGATGGATTGCATTCTGGTACTGCCCGACGGTACACTGGAAGGCGGCTCAGATCCGCGCGGCGATGATACCAGTATTGGATACTGACACCTGCTATTGCTTCGTTAAGATTTTATCTACAATTACTTGTATTTTGTTTGTAATAAGAATTAAATTCGAGTTATAAGTAACCTTTTGTGAAATTAAACCTGCCATGAAAAAATCTTTTTATATTCTCTTACTTCTCGTTACATTTTTAGCGGCCTGCAAAAAAGACCGTGATAAAAACGAAGTTAATCCTGAGCCGGGATCTACCGGCGAGGCCAAAGCTTCCGAATTTTTGAAATCGCTGCGTGTCACAGGTGTAGAGGAAGTGAGTTTCGATTCTGTCAGTAACAGCTTTTATGTAAACCTGCCCGATACTTACAATGCGGAGCAAGCAGAAGTGATATTGTCAATGCAGCCCGATGTTGTTTTGACAGACAGCCTCGAAAAGCCGATCAGCGGAAGCGTAATTTCGTATCCATATAAGGGTACTCCGCCTTTACGCTTTCAATTGCGGGATAAAAGCGACAAGAAATGGTTATTCCACGTGTACTTCAATTTTTCAGGCACTCCGCAAATAGAGCTCTTGCAAAAGGAAATCCCGATAAATGCGTCGGGGGTTAATCTGCCCCTTCGTTTTACTGCGAAGGTGGGTAGTATTCCTTCGTCCGTTGAGCAGCTGGGACCAATTGTGAAGATCTCGAACAAGAAGACGGGCTTCTTCATGGAAAGCAGTTACTATTCTTTGACAACGCCGCTTTATCTGGGTGCAGCAGAAGAATTGATCACAAACGATCCGCTGACCATGGAGTTTAAGTTCTTTAACCAGACCCCGGTTGTATTTGAAGGGATTAAGTTTGTCAGAGGCTTGCCCGATTTGTACGCAACGCCTATGTATAAGTTTCAATATACTTATAAAGACACGCTCAAAGCTGCTGGCGGATACTTCCTTTCCAAGGAAAAATATACTGTCAAAATTTCGAGCGATTTCCTGGCAACACCTGTTGTCTCAGCGGTTCAGGTTAAAGACGCGCAACTATTGACCCTGGACAAAATCCCGGCGAGCTTGCCGGAAGGCTCCTATCTGGTATCGTTTTATGAAAAAGAAACATTGCTGGGCAAAACCAGTGTTCATCTGTCGAATTTTGCGTCTAACTGCCTGGAAACGATCTGGAAAGGCGACGTGAATGGTGCATTGGATCGCAATGTGGAACCTTTGGCTTTCAGTAAGGGAGATGTTTTTTACACAAAATCATTACCCCTCGATTTCGGATCTTCCAATACGAATTTTGATGTGAACAGACTACCTCGCCTGAGACTGAAATCAGCCGGGAAAACGGTGGACCTAACGCCGAAACTGGTGGTATACAACTGGGCAGTAGCCGGAACAAGTTATCCCCTGGGCCAATATACCATTCCAACCGACCTACCGGCTGGGGATTATGCGGTCAGTGGAATTTACACCAACCGATATGAAACGCAGCCTTACTGGTCGAAGCTGAAAGTGAAATAGTCAATATCAATCTATTCTTGTCAATTCCCCGATCAGCTCGCTGAATTCGGGGAATTCTGCTTTTAATACCTCCCTGTCTGCCATTTCAAAATCCTGAAAATCGAAGCCCGGAGCCACGGTACAGCCTACCAATGCATAAGTGCTTCCTTTTGCAGGCCGAGAGCCAAACCAGTTACCTGCCGGAACTACCGCCTGAAATGTTTCTCCATTCTCAGGATTATTCCCCAGCTTAATAATTTCAAGCTGCCTGGTTTTTGAGTTGATCATAAATACTTCCAGGGCGTCTCCGGCATAAAAATGCCACATTTCATCAGCCTGTATCCGATGGAATGCGGAGAAATTGTGACTTTCAAGCAAAAAATAAATCCCTGTCGAAAATGATCTGTCTCCGCTGAAACGAGCTGGCAGAGCCTGGTGCTCAATCATTTCCACCGAACGGTAGGTTTCCGCATAATAGCCTCCTTCCGGGTGTGGCAGCAGATTGTATTTCTCGATCCAATAGGTTGCTGGTATCATATTATTTAAAGTAGGGCCCAATATAATACAGGGGGCCGGTTAATAATTAAATATTCAATGTCCGGCGCGCGCGTGTTTGAATATTTAACAACACACACTACATTTGATCAAAAATAATCTTAATTAATCAATAATGATCATTATGAACACTCGGATAAGAAATGTCGAAGAAGAGGTACTATCAGCTAACTGGTATACTTTGAGGAAATACAATTTCGAATACCAGCGACCTGACGGAAAAT
The DNA here is from genome assembly GCF_021390335.1 of Dyadobacter sp. CY343. Taxonomy (GTDB): domain Bacteria; phylum Bacteroidota; class Bacteroidia; order Cytophagales; family Spirosomataceae; genus Dyadobacter. The sequence goes on from NZ_JAJUXK010000006.1 coordinate 318,297, forward strand.
GGGAACGCCAGAGCCGCGAAGCTTACGACCGGGGAAACGGCGCAACTATTTTACTTTATAATACTGAAAAAGAAACGGTTATCCTCACGCGTCAATTCAGACTGCCTACTTATACGAACGGAAATCAGAGCGGAATGCTGATTGAAGCTTGCGCGGGCCTGCTTGATAAAGATAATCCGGAAGATTGTATTAAACGGGAAACAGAGGAGGAAACGGGTTACAAGCTCAATGCGGTCAGGAAGATTTTTGAGGCTTATATGTCGCCGGGTTCAGTTACAGAGATCCTATATTTTTTCGTAGGTGAATATTCGGATGCTATGAAAGTGAGCAGCGGTGGCGGTGCTGAAAATGAGCAGGAAAATATTGAAGTGCTAGAAATACCATTTTCAGATGCAATGAATATGATCGTGACCGGCGAGATCCGGGATGCAAAAACGATAATGCTCCTGCAATATGCGCAGTTGAATGGCTTGGTAAAAACAAAACAGGATACAGGTCAATAACCGACCTGCATCCTGTTGTTATCTTTCTAATCCGGAACCTACGAGATCGGATCCGGGATCGGCGTTGTTTCGGTGGTAGTAGAAGAACCGGTACTTTTGTTTCCTACAAACTTCTCGTAAAGGTCTTTAAGAAAAGTCTCCACATCGGGAAAATTGCCTTTCAGCGTTTCGGAGCCTTTGGTTTTGAGCTCTTCGAAATACTCAGGAGCTTTATCAAATGCGCCTTCGGCCTCGGCTTTCAGACTATTTGCTTTGGTCTTCAAATCTTCCAAAAGTTTCTCTCCTTCTTCTGTTTGAAGATACTTGTGAGCAGCGACTCCCGCCGCGGCGCCAAGAATGAACGTGGCCAGATGTTTTGAATTGATGCCCATGATTTCCAGTTACTTAGTTTAGCTTGAAGTTAAATAACCATTCCTTTAATCCCAAGAGGCTTTCTCTTTTGATGCGACTGGTTCCAAAAAATTATGCCCGCAACAAGGCGGGCATTCGTATTTATTTAATTTCAAAAGCCGCCTGCATGCGGTAACTGATCTTGATCTTCTGGTATTGCACATCACTGTCGGTCACGGCATCGGCTGATTCCGCTGAAAGCGAGCGCATATTAGCTTTGGCAAACATCGGTTGCGGGAACACCAGATTTTCGTCCAGTTCCTTAATTGACAGCACTTTACCAAGTTTTTGATCCAATGAAGCTACCAAATATTCAGCTTTCACTTTGGCCGCTTTCAAGGCGTCGATCTTGACCTGTTTTTTAAACTCTTCTCTTTTAGAATGGTCTACGCGGGCCACATTCGCATATTGAATACCGCGGCTTTCCACTTTCGCCATAATCCCATCCAATTTTTCGGCACTGCTGACTTTTAACTCATATTGTTTGTTTTCGAGAAATGTCGCAGGCTTTTTCTTTTTATCAACATAATTCTGGTATCCGCCTACGCCGCTGATTGACAAGCTTTCTTTCGGCAAACCAGCGTCGGCCACTGCTTTGATCAACTGCTTTTCAAGCGTGCTGATATTGACCTTATCCTTCTGATTTTTTTCATCTGTAAAATATTCCCGGAGCGACACACTGAAATAAATCTCGTCAGGAACGACTTCCATTTCGGCGAAGCCGGCAACGTCGATATTCGGAACCTGGATAAGTTGTTCGGATTGGACTTGTGAAAATGCCGGAACCAATGCTGCTGCGGCGAAAAGGATACTTGCAAAAAATGCTTTTTTCATGGCTTTTGTAAAGAAAAACGATTTGATAAAACTGCGTTGAGCTATTCAACGTGACGAAACGTATAAACGTTTCAATGCAGGTTAGATGCAAAAGGACGGGAGAAGGTTTAAGCCCGTTTGCAATTCTTAACAATAAAAAATGGAAGACCATCTGCATCGACAGTCTTCCATTTTACTATATAGCTGGCAAGATTCAGGTAAAATTCTGGTAAATAGAATCCATAATCCTTACAAAATGCTGATAGTCAGAATCGTTAAGACTGCCCCAGCCTTTGCGCCGGATATCAGCAACAATAGGGAATGCTTTCTTATAGAGAGATTCGCCTGTTTTGGTTAGGGATAAATTAAACTTCCTTCGATCGCCTGCGGCTGGTCCGCGTTCCACAAGACCCTTTTTTTCGAGCAGATCGATAATCCGGGTCACAGTTGGCGGATCTTTAAACGTCATTTCAGCCAGCTCGTTCTGACTGATTCCTTGTTTACGAAATATATGATCAATAAGAACCCACTGGTCTACGGTCAAATCAAAACCTGCTTCTGTCAATTGTTTTTGCAGGGCGTTACGAATTTTTTTGATAGTCGTATCTATTTTAAAAAAATAGGCACGATGATCGGAATGATGTGTCATGTGGAGAAAGTTGAAGTTTAGTCATTGAGTATATTGAAGATATAAGTCCAGCCAACTATTCGTCTACTAATTATTGCAGCAAAAAATCAATCATATCCTCCGTTCATCCTGAACTTCCTGCCTTCTAATAATTACACACCTGCTGCCTCAGCGAAGTACTTTGTTATTCCTGGAAATAATAGAACATTTCAATCAAAATTGTTCTATTATTTCCTTCTTACATCTTCTACTTATGCAGACAAGCTTTACGATTTTTGCAAGAAACTTCCTGGCAACGTGGCTGCTTTTGTCTCTGACAACAACGCTAACCTTCTCACAGCAAAGCAATTTTATCGAGCCTGTTGCTGGACCCGACGTACCTGATTCCCGCGAAATGGATGCTTTCAAAGCCCGGCTCAGGAAAAACCCTAACATTTCTGCATTTCAGTTTGTAAAGCTGAATGCATTAGCAACTTCGCAGCAAGATGGAATCCTCAAACTACGTATCCCCAACACCAGCCCGATCACGGCCGAAGCAACCCACGTGGAATACCACGATGAGCACAACTACGAATGGATTGGAAAGACTGACGATGGATTGGGGACAGTGATTGTATTGTCAAAAGAAGGCCGGATATGCGCCCACATCTCCACGCCGCAGGGAGTCTACGAGATCTTTCCGGCTCCGGGTAATTTATATTCTTTGCAAGAAATCGACCCCATAAAAGCCGGCGACGTAGGTTGCGCGACGACAAGTGAGAACCGAACGGGAGGTCGCGAAAATGCAGAATATATCCCAGCGACACCGGAGCCTGTCAACTCAAATCCAAGCTCTGATGCGAATGCAAAATTATACCCTTGTCAGCCGCTTGTGAACCCCCGGGTGCTGGTGCTTTACACAGCAAAAGCATTGCAGATAGCTGGGGATGTAGCCACTATTACCGACCAAGCTAATATATCAGTCGCCCAATTCAACAGTACTATCTACAACAGTGGAATAACAAGTAACGCGGTACTAACACTGGCGGGGGTAGCACCGTTAAATTTCCCGGAAACTAATAACAATATGACGCTGGACATAACAAATCTGCCTGGAAATGCAGCCGCTCAAAGCCTGAGAACTCAATTTCAGGCAGATTTGGTTGTGCTTTTTACAAATGGTAACTACGGGGCACGAGGCGCGACAGCAATACCTTTCCTTAATAATGCTTCCGCCTATTCCATAGTCCAGATCTTGAACGCTGTGACTAATAAAACCTTCGCCCATGAGGTAGGACATATATATGGCTGCCGACATGACGGCGAATCAGGTGATCCACAATACGCACAGGGGCATAATATGAAAAATGGTTTAGGAATTGTTACCGATCGAACGATGATGAGCACTAATACAAATGACGGAAGCAACAGGCTACTCAACTTCTCAAACCCAAACGTAATCGTGGGAGGGAAATCAACCGGAACCCTTGCCAACAATAACAATGCCAAGAGGATTACAGAAACGCATTTAATTGTAGGAGGTTTCAAGCCAAATCCTGTACCTCCATTAGTTGCCTATCTTGACGGTCCTACTTTTGTCACTACTCAGGGCGGGAAGAACTATGAATTGAATTACAGTTGTGGATCTGCACCATATTCCTTCACTTGGCAGTATAGTTACGATGGCGTCAATTACATCGCATCAAATATCACCACCGAAGTTTTTACATGGTATTTCTATCAAAATCAAAAAATATATCTCAAAGGAACTGTCAGCGCGAATGGAAAATCGACTACCGCATTCATTGCTGTAACTGCCCAAATGCCAAGTCCTTTCAAGACTGGCAATACGGAAGCTGATAGTTTAATCAATGAAAATCAAGAACTTTCGGTCATTCCAAATCCCGTTGCTGATGAAATGCGCATTGGATACTATCTCGAAACAGAAGCTGCCGTAGAACTTGAAATACTAGATTTGTCCGGAAATTTCGTGGAGTCAATTTTACCAAAAAAATCATTGCAGAGTCGCGGATTGCATTCGCTTTCATGGAGCAATGATGGATTAGAAAACGGTAGCTACCTCCTAAGATTAATTGTTAATGAAAAGACTGAGGTGAAACGCATAATTATTCAGCGATGATCCGATTGATTGGTTTTTTACTCATATTCATCATTGCCGGCTGCTATAAGACTAGCCCCCTGCCCGAACGACATTCTATCGGCTATTTTGAAGCTATTCTTAACGGAAAGGTTTGGAGCAGAACTTACTTGAATGCCTACCAAACCGTCGAGTCTGCGCTTGTTCCATTCTCTGCATCCTTGCCATGCACAGACGATCATCTGGAAATATTTTCTGAACTATATTCCCCTGAGGGCTATTTACGGCAAAAATTTCATTTGATGAAAATCCCTCAAAAAGCGGGTAAATATGACATTATTCCGTCCACGCCCTACCATTGCGATGAACAAGATCCTGTCTATGCGGAACTATACACAATTACACAAGATGGAGATGTAGTTGGGGATGTTTACACAACATTGAAAGGTTCGGACAGCTATTTGGAAATAGAAAAATATAACCAAGTGACAGGTGAAACAAAAGGCACCTTCAAACTGACAATGGTTGTAGAAAAACGAGGTGGTGAACCTGCTCTTCCGGACACCTTATACTTTACGGACGGTAAGTTCCACACTAAATTTTCGACCCCATGAAACTTCTTGTAGCACTTGCTGTTTGCGGCGCTTTTCTTGCCTTATTCGCCGGATGCGAGAAGGAGAGATTAATGCCAAGGCAATCATGGGGGCACTTCCGGGCAAAAGTAAATGGAAGAAACTGGGAGCACACTTACAGAAATGCATTTCAGGCGGTTCGGGCGAAGGAGGAATATGTTGACTCTACTTGCAAACGAATGGTTATTTACTCGCTGCTTTTCGACTCGGGCGGTGACCTCGAGGAGGAACTGTATTTCACAAATATTCCTACGAAAACAGGACGTTACAAGATCATGCCTAACCGGCACTACTCCTGCGAAGATTCAACATTCATATTTTCTCAACTGGTCGCTTTTACCAATTTCGATATGTTCAGAGATCCATACGAAGTTGTGGAGTCGGAAGACAATTATCTTCAAATAGACCAATTTCAGGAAAACGGAAATAGAGAAATAAAAGGACGGTTTAACGTGACTTACGTTTTACGGTCGCCAAGATCCGCCAATTCTCACGAGGACACTTTAAGATTTACAAACGGAACATTTCATACAAAAATCTTAACTCCTGGAAAGGGTGGATTACTCTAAAAAACCAAAACGCTCCTGAACAGTAAGATCAGGAGCGTTTTGGTTCATATAAGCTACCTACTACGCCGAATTCCGCGCAGCATTAATAATACCAAACATCGCCCGCATAATCAGCTGATTATACGTTTCCACATCAACCGGCAGATCTTTTGGATCGCTAGAGAGCATTTGAAGTGCATATTGCTGAATTGTGATCAGCGGCAATACGATTCTTTCGCGCGTTTTGATAGATACTTTCGTGACGTTATTGCTGTCCAGCAACTCTTTTTGACCTGAAACATCCAGCAGCAAATCGCGGGTCAGGATAAATTCGTCGTACATTTTATCCCAAAACTCCCGATACTCTTCTTCATCACGGAGGTATTTGGTGGCAGGGAAAAACGCTTTTGAAAGCGACTGCATTGAATTTTCAATGAGCGTCCGGAAAAACAGTGATTTTTTATATAGCTGCTTGATATCCTCAACCTTGTTTTCACCTTCCATTTGCCGGATTGCAGATCCAAAACCATAAAAACCAGGTACATTCTGCTTCATCTGCGCCCAAGAACCGACGAACGGAATAGCCCGTAAATCTTCAAATTTAAGTCCCTCGTCGTCATTTCCGCGCTTGGTAGGGCGGCTTCCAATATTCGTTTGTCCGTAAAAACGCAGCGGCGTTTTCTTGTCCAGGTACTTAACAAACATCGGGTGGTTTTTCAGGTCGAGGTACGATTCGTACGCAGCGGCTGCCATTTCCTCAATCAGTATTTTGTCCTCAGCGCTCAATTCATCCTCAGCCCGGTTTCCGCGGAACAAATGATTTTCCAGACCTGCTGTAAACAACCTTTCCAGATTGTACATAGCAGTGGTAACTGTTCCATAATTAGAGCTAATAGTCTGGCCCTGAACAGTTAACTGAATTTCCTTATCTTCAATTTCAGATCCGAGAGATGAATAGAAGTTGTGGTTGTTTCCGCCGCCACGTGCAGGAGGTCCACCCCTTCCGTCGAAAAACGTGACTTTGATCCCAAACTCCCGCGATACTCTTGTCAACTCTTCTTTTGCACGATATATCGACCAGTTGGCGCGAAGATATCCACCGTCTTTCGTTCCGTCAGAAAAACCTACCATGATCGTCTGGTGGTTTTCACGATTTTGAAGGTGATTGCGATAAAACTCGTTTTGATAAAGTCTTGTCATAATCTCCGGCGCATTCGCAAGATCGTCCACCGTTTCAAACAGCGGCACTACGTCCAGCGCAAGTTTACCGTCTTCGTCTGCAATCAGGTTTTTTGCGAGTGCAACCACCTGCATTACATTCAGAGCGGAGGTATTATTACTGATCACATATCGGTGAGCGCCTTTTTCACCATTCTTTTGCTGGATCGTTTTGATCGCCCGGATAGATCCCAGAATGTCTTTCGTTAATTCGTCTTCGTAATCTTCATCGCGCAACGGGATATTGAGCGACAGCAGCATTTCAATTTTCTTTCCCTCGTCCCAGCCCTCGAAATCACTGTATTTCAAAAGCGGGATTTTCTTTTCCAGTCTTTTAAGAATATCCTCCCATGCCTTTGCATGCTTCCTGCTGTCCTGACGAACGTCGAGACTGGCGAAGAAGAATCCGAACAGATTCAGTTTAAGGATAAAATTATCAAGCAGCTCCACAAAAAGGCCCTGATGCTTAGTCACCAGCACTTCGCGCGCCATTAACAGCTCGTCGATCAGTTCCTGAGCATTTGCATATCCCTGGTCAAACGGCCCGAATATGGTGCTATTCATTTTTCTCTCCGCAAGTGACACAGCTTCGTCGACCCCTTTGAAAGTAAGTCTTCGTTTTAATGTCCGCAAATCGCGGTAGTAGCTGCGCAAAAGCGTTTCGCGTAGTCTGTCGGCAACTTGCAAAGTGGTTTCCGGATTGACGAAAGGATTTCCGTCGCGGTCGCCGCCTGGCCAGAAGCCAAGCCGGAAAACGTTGGGATAAGGCCAGTCATGAACGCTCATTCCCAGTCCGTTGATTAACTTTTCTAGAATGGACGGAATAGCGTCGTAATATACATTTTCGAGGAACCAGCACAGACTGACCGCCTCGTCAAATGGGGTAGGTTTCTCGTGATTGATAAAAGCGGTTTTCCCAAGTTGCAGAAGCAGCTGGTTTACCTCTGTAAAGTCATTTTCCTTGATCGCGTCTTCCAGATCATTGATAATGCCGAGCACTTTTCCGGAATAAAACTGGGTAGGGTGGGCAGTTAACACGATCCTTACACTGAAATCTTCCAGTTTAGCGAGCAGTTTCTTTTTCAGCTCATCATTGTCGAGCCGCTCGGTGAGATAGGTAACTGACCCTTTTCCCGTGAGATCGTGCGTCTGATCGAAAGCGGCATCTTCAACAGAATCAAATAATACTACCTGTCTTTCAATGTATTGGATAAACAAAAAGAGCAGATCGGTCCTTTCCTTAGGCGTCGCAGTTTCCAGTAACTCTGAAAAAAAATGCTCAATAATTTCTTTGGGCGATTTCCCCTCCTGAAATCCTGTTTCACTTTGCTGAGTCAGTATGGGAAGTAAAGAGCCTGTCTGAAATATGCCCCTATAAGGCAAACTCAGGAAAAGGCTGTTGAAAATATTATACTTCGTTACAACTGCGTCCTGAAAACTGTTATTCATAATGTTGTGACCAAATTATATTCTGAGACCGTCAATAGAGGTCAAATATAATCTTAAAAAACGGCTTTCAGGCTTTTGGATGGGCTTGCTGATGTGATTTTTTCAGCTTTTCGATGGAGTTATGCGTATAAATCTGGGTCGCAGCCAGGTTCGCGTGCCCAAGCAATTCTTTGATTGCATTCAGATCCGCGCCCCGATTCAGCAGGTGTGTGGCGTAGGTGTGCCGCAAAACGTGAGGGCTTTTTTGACCGAGCGTTGTGACTGCAGACAAGTGCTTTTTTACCAACCTTTGAATAAAAACGGGATAAGCTGCTTTCCCTGAATCAGTTATAATCAGATTACTCGTCTCCGCAACCTTTGCTCTTTCTATCAAATAAGTAGAGAGAAGCTGGGCGAGAGAAGCGGCGATCGGTACAATACGTTCTTTTGCCCTTTTTCCAAAAACACGGATAGTACGGGCAGGCAGGTCCAGATGTTTCACTTCTAGGTCCAGCAATTCGGCCAGACGAATGCCACTTCCGTAAAGCAATTCCAGCACTAACTTATCGCGGGTACCAGCAAAATCCTCAGTGAAAAAATCCTCCTGAAAAAGCATTTCCATTGCCTTTTCTTCCACGAATGCAGGAAGTTTCTTACGGGTTTTGAGTGCAGAAAGAACTTTGGTAGGATCTTTGACGATCAGTTGTTTGCGTCTTAAAAAACTATAAAAACTGCGAAGCGCCGCTATTTTCCGGTTTACTGAAGTCGGATTCAGCCCTTCTTCCATCAAACTCACAATCCAGGAACGCAGCATAACCGGCTGGGCCGATTCGGGGGTATTGCAATCGTATTGAAATAACAGATACTTCTGAAACTGATCCAGGTCCGTCTGGTAAGACTTCACTGTATGCACGCTGGCGCGCTTTTCAAATGTCAGGAATTCCAGAAACGAGGCTATCATAGCGGGCAATATACGAAAAAGAGCTATCTGAAATCAGACAGCTCTTTTTCGTATGGATACAATGATCCTATCACTTCATTCAGAAACCTTTCTAATAGACTAGTCTTCTAAATGACCGTAAGTTTTTTCTTTGTAAACGGCACGCAGAACTTCGAAACGACGTCTAACAGATGGTTTTTCGAAAGCTGTACGGGCACGTAACTGACGCATTGTACCGGTTCTTTCAAATTTTTTCTTGTAACGCTTAAGAGCGCGGTCAATCGATTCGTTGTCTTTAATGTTGATAATCAGCATGCTTATTTATTGTAATGTTTTTTTGAATTGGTTTCTGAAATTGGACTGCAAAGAAAACTCTTATTCAACAGAAAATCAAGAAATAACTCATTAAAAATTAGGTTATTTTTGCAATCATTGTCATGGTAAGAAAGCAGCGACCCAAACAGGCAGCCGAATATGAGCGAAAGACTCGGGATTATTGATTTAGGAACAAACACTTTTCATCTGCTGATCGTCGAAAAAACGGGAGATCAATTCGCAACTGTTTTCCATGACAGCAGGCCGGCGCGCATTGGTTTGGGAGGGATTAACAAGAAAATCATTACTACGGAGGCTTTTGGCAGAGCAATTCAAGTGCTTCAATATTTTAGAGAAAAGCTTGACGAATTCGCGATAATGCCGGAAAAGACGTTTGCGTTTGGCACGAGTGCAATCCGTAATGCCGACAATCAGGCGGAGTTCTGCGAGCAAATTCTTGACAAAACGGGGATCAGTATCAAGGTTATAGACGGAAACAAGGAAGCGGAATATATTTATCGCGGCGTAAGATTTGGGACCAACATTGGCACTGCACCTGCGCTCATCATGGATATTGGTGGCGGCAGTGTTGAATTTATCATTGGAAACCAAACCCAGATATTCTGGAAGCAAAGTTTTGAGATCGGCGGGCAGCGGCTGATGGAAAAGTTTATGCGCAACGATCCGCTTTCAATTGGCGACAAAAGAAATCTCTACCATTATTTTGATGAAAACCTGATCCCGCTGGCTAATGCGATACACCAATATGCGCCGGAAAAGCTGATCGGCTCCTCTGGAACATTTGATACGCTCGTCGACATCGATTTTCATTACCGCACGAATCAGGCTCCGCCGCGCTACCAGACCGACTTTGAATTGCCCGTTCAGGAATTTTACCGCGCATACGATATTCTTCTTTCACAAAATCATGACGAACGAATGCGCATTCCCGGCATGATCGAGCTGCGAGTGGATATGATCGTTGTGGCTGTGTGCCTGGTCGACTATGTGCTCCGAACGCACAGTATCCAAAAGATCCAGGTTTCCAGTTATGCGTTGAAAGAAGGCGTGTTGGCCGAATTGCTGTCGCTTTGACAAACTGTTGACTTAAAGATTTACCCTAAAAAAACTCTTCTATTTTACCTTAACTTATTCCAAACAAACCCTATGAAATTATTTCGCTACCTGCTTCTGACAGGACTAGCCCTTGTGTATCTGACGGATGCAACTGCCCAAAGGAAAAAAAAGAAACAAGAGGATGTAAAGATTGACAAAGCTGTGGACGCGATGGCCAGCGCGGTAAAGGACAAGCTGAAAGATGATAAGCCAAAAAAGGGGCCGAAGCCTTTTAAAGAACTGATCGATACAAGTGCAGTGAGCCAGAAAGGGATGATTTCTGTTCACAAAAAGGATGATAAATGGTATTTTGAAATACCGGATTCGCTGCTGAGCCGGGATATTATGGCGGTTACACGTTATTCAAAAACTGCTGCGGGCGGCGGAATTTTTGGTGGCGAGGAAGTGAACCGGCAAATGATCCGCTGGGAAAAAGGAATGGACGATAACCTGCTGCTCCGCTCGGTGACTGTGGTACTGACAAGTCCGGACAGTACGAAACCGATTTTCCAGGCAGTTAAAAACTCCAATTCAGATCCTATTATCGGGGTTTTTGATATTAAAGCTGTTAAAAAAGCACCGGAAGCGAAATCTTCAGTTATTGACGTGACAGAGTTCTTTAATGCTGATAATCAGGTTTTTTCACTGAACTCAGTAAACAAACAGCTGCTTAAACTGACCACTTTTAAGAAAGAAGCTTCTTTTATTGAGAAGATCAGGACTTACCCTATTAATACCGAGATCAGGACGATCAAAACGTTTTCGGTGACTCCGCAAATGCTCAGTACTTCGCCGACACCTTCGATTGGCCAGTATCTTCCTTCGGGACTTGATGCAGGTGTAGTGACTTTTGAAATGAATACTTCGCTGATATTGCTCCCGGGCAAACCTATGCAAAAAAGGCTTTTTGACAGTCGGGTGGGGTATTTTGCAAACCAATATGCGGTTTTTGGAGAAGAATCGCATCGTTCGGATACCGAGGTATTTGCTGTAAGGTGGCGCCTGGAACCTAAAAATGCAGAAGATGCAGCGAAGCAGAAAAACGGTGAATTGATCGAGCCTAAAAAACCGATCGTCTATTATATTGACCCTGCAACTCCTGAAAAATGGCGCAGATATTTGAAAGAAGGCGTCGATGACTGGCAGATTGCATTTGAAAAAGCGGGCTGGAAAAATGCAATCCGAGGCGAGTACTGGCCTGAAAAAGATACGACGATGAGCCTGGAAGATGCCCGCTATTCGGTGATACGCTATTTCGCGGCTGATATTCAGAATGCCTACGGACCAAATGTGCACGATCCAAGGAGCGGCGAAATTCTGGAAAGTCACATCGGCTGGTACCACAATGTAATGCGTTTGCTCCGGAACTGGTACATTGTCCAGGCTGCGGCGGTGGACCCCCAGGCACGGAAAAAGAAGTTCGATGATGAACTGATGGGACAACTGGTCCGCTTTGTTTCATCCCACGAAATCGGTCACACACTTGGTTTGAGGCACAATATGGGTGCAAGCTCCGCTACTCCGGTTGAAAAACTGAGAGATAAAGACTGGATTAAAGAACACGGGCATACTGCTTCCATTATGGATTACGCGCGTTTTAATTACGTAGCACAGCCTGGGGACGGGATTTCAGACCTTTTTCCAAGAATAGGAGATTACGATAAATGGGCGATTCAGTGGGGTTACAGTTATTTCCCCAGTGTAAAAGATCCCAAGGCTGAAAAAGCATTGCTGAATACATTGACAAAAGAGGCTTACAAAGACACACGCCTGCATTTTGGAACAGAAATCAGTCCCTACGACCCGCGCTACCAGACGGAAGATTTGGGTGATAATGCGATGAAAGCTTCTGAATATGGTATTAAAAACCTGAAACGCATTGTTCCAAATCTGATCGCGTGGAGTAAAGAAGATGGTGAAAGCTATAAGGAACTGGATGAATTGTACAGCAATGTAACTTCACAATACCGGCGTTATATCGGGCACGTCATGAAGAACGTGGGCGGCATTTACGATGATCCGATCACCTATGATATGGAGGGACAAACTTTTACGGCTGTTCCGAAAGCGACTCAAAAAGAAGCAGTTGAATTTCTGAATACCCAACTCTTCAAAACGCCGAGCTGGCTTTTAGACCAAAATATTCTGAGTAAGATCAAACCGGAAACCGGTGTGGAAGCGATCAAAGCATTGCACGAATATGCGATCACTACGCTATTTGCAGGCGATCGGGCGGTGCGGTTGATGGAAACCGGACTTACCTCTAAAAACTATACTTTGGACGAGCTTTTTACAGATCTTGAAACGGGAATCTGGTCAGAAACTAAAACTGGAAAGAGCATTGACCTGTACCGGAGAAATCTTCAAAAGGTTTATACTGAGAAACTGATCGATCTGCTTAAACCAGGAAAAGCGAATGTGCAGTCAATTCCGGTTGGTATAACCTATGGGTTTTCTACGCGCGTTGTTGAGCTGGAAAAAACAGATCTGCCTTCCATTGCCAGGGCGCATTTAGAAGCGATCAAAAGCAGCGTTACCTCGGCAATTCCGAAAACGACGGATAAGATCACCAAATACCATTTACAGGACGTTTTGCAGCGGATCAAGCAGAGTCTCGATCCTAAATAAGTATGAATCACGAATGCCAGGCCGAGTGTCTGGCATTTTGTTTTTAAGTATAAAACTATGTCGAACCTTGCACTTACACTCGCCGGATTTCACCACTTTTCGCAGGTTATTCAAACTGATAAGCCTTTCAAAAAGCTGGATTTCTCGGCAGCCAATGCGGCACTTCTGAATCGGGACTTATCCGAAACGGAAGTGTTTACAAGGTTTGTTTTTGATGAACTGTTGCAGGAGAATAAATATGCGGGTATCGGCGGTTACGGGGAAAACCGGGTTATTTACCGGCATAGGAAGCATTTCGAGGGAGACTCAGTTAATCCAAGAAGCATTCACCTGGGAACTGATATTTGGGTAGCTGCGGGAGAAGCTGTCTATGCTCCGCTTGCCGGCAAAGTCCACAGTTTTGCATTCAACGATAATTACGGCGATTACGGCCCGACGATCATCCTTACTCACGAGCTTTCGGGCAATACATTTCATACCCTTTACGGACATTTATCCCTTGCTTCGCTGGAAGTATTGGTTGTGGGGAAAAATATCAATGCGGGAGAACGTTTCGCATCCGTCGGCAACTTCCCGGAAAACGGCGACTGGCCGCCGCACCTTCATTTTCAGGTTATTACCGATATTGGAAGCTATAATGGCGACTTTCCCGGCGTGAGCAGCATTGCAGATCGCAATTACTATCTTTCGATCTGCCCCGACCCGAATCTGATATTGGGGATAGTGGAAAATGAACATTAACCTAAGCGCACTATTACTTCCGATAAATCGTAGTCGCCGCTGATTGTGCGCTGGCTAGAATGGTAATATCTGCAATAGTAACCCTGTCCGGTGCATTTACTGCGTATAAGATTGCATCAGCAATATCGCCGGCTTGCAGCGGATCAAATCCCTCGTACACCTTTTCAGCCCGCGATTCGTCTCCTTTGAAACGAACCAATGAAAATTCAGTCTCCACAGCACCGGGCGCTACATTGGTGACCTTAATTCCGTGCTGCGTCAGTTCGAGACGCATTCCTTCGCTGAGCACTTCTACGGCCGCTTTGGAGGCGCAATAAACTGCCCCGTTCGCATAAGTTTGCTTACCGGCAATGGAACTGATATTGACAATATGACCTTTTCCTTTTTCCAATAACAAGGGAATAACTGCTTTGGAAACATACAGAAGCCCCTTCACATTTCCATCGATCATCGCGTCCCAATCTTCGGGATCACCTTCGTCGAGCGAGCCAAGACCGTGCGCATTTCCTGCATTATTAATCAGAATATCAATATTTTTCCAGTGATCCGAAAGCGAATTGATCATCGCAAGCACAGCTCCTTTGTCACGAACATCGAAAAGCAGTGTTGTTACCTGGACTTTTGAAGACAGCTTTTCAGCAATTTCATCCAGTTTTTCCTGGCGCCTGCCGCAAAGAATGAGGTCAATTCCAGCGTCTGCGAACATTTCGGCAGTGGCTTTTCCTATTCCGGAAGTGGCTCCGGTAATTAATGCAATACGGGACATTGAGTCAATTTTAGTGTTACTGCTGTCTGCTAGTCCGCTTTTCTCGGAATATTCAAACTGCTGAATTTGCCTTTTTCGAGCTGTGCTGCCTGGTTAAACATCTGGACAGCCTGCTGAAATACATTATCGGTAGGATTTAGAACCTGGAATACTTCATTATTAAGACCGCTTTTTTGCTTGCGGCCCCAAACGTAGCGACCGATAATTGCTTTGGTCTGCGAAGTAATGATTGGTTTTGAAAGATTCAATTCAGTCGGATTTGGTTTAATACCCGACTTGGAAGCATCTTTCACCATATCTGCGATCATAGCATCCGACACATCGAAGGTTTTCACGAACTCGTCAAAAGTCTGTTTTTCGAGTTTCTTCTGATTGTTGTTCGCATACCTTAAAGCATATTCTCTGATAATATTCTTTGAATACAGCTCGAAAAGGTATTTGCTGTTCATCAAGGTATCTTTTGGAACAAAAATGTCGGGGGTAATACCGCCGCCGCCGTACACAATGCGCCCGCCGTCGGTTTTGTAAACCTTACTTTTATCGAATTTGATACTGTCTACATTAAAGAGCTCACCACTTTCGTACCGGTGCGACAGATCCTGGCTATAATCGTCTCCTTTGCCAAGTTCATAAGGTTTTTGAATGCTCCTGCCGCTCGGCGTGTAATATCTTGAAATGGTAAGACGCAGTTCCGATCCGTCATTTAATTTGATCGGCATTTGAACCAACCCTTTTCCGTAAGATCTTCTTCCTACTACCAACGCGCGATCGTGATCCTGCAATGCGCCGGCCAGAATTTCGGAGGCGGAGGCACTACCTTCGTCTACCAATACAATCAGGGGACCTTGCTCAAAAAGTCCGTCGACGTGCGAACGTGTTTTTCTGTCAAAGCGGCTGTCTTTCCCTTCTGTATAAACCAAAAGTTTATCTCCCGCAATGAATTCGTCGGCCATACTGGTAGCCCTCTCCATGTAGCCGCCCGGGTTACCTCGCAAGTCCAGTATCAGGTTTTTCAGTCCCTGTGTTTTCAAGGTTTTTAATGCTGATTTAAATTCTTCGAATGTAGATTCCGAGAAGCGGCTTACTTTAATGTACCCAATTTCCTGATCAACCATATAAGAAGCGTCTACCGAAAAAGTAGGAATTCTGTCACGCACAACCGCGAAATTCATCTTTTCTTTCAAACCAACCCTCTCAATCGCCAGATCAACTTTCGTCCCTCTTTTACCACGCAACAATTTGTAAACCTGCGCATTAGTAACGCCAGGACCTGACAGATTTTCTTTATTAACAGAAATAATCCTGTCACCACTTTGGATACCAGCCGTTTCTGACGGACCTCCGCTGAGCGGGGTTACTACGTAAACTGTATCGTTATAAATATTAAACTCAACCCCAATTCCATCAAAACCCGATTCGAGTTGAGATCTTGCTGCGGTCGCTTCTTCTGCATTGAAATAGGCCGTGTGCGGATCAAGTTTTTCGAGCATTTTGGAGATAGAATAGTCCACCAGCTCCTCGGTATTGACCGAATCGACGTAATTGTTTTCTACCAAAGAAAGTACTTCCCTGAATTTGTTAAACCCTTTTGCGACGTCAGACAGTTTTTTTCCCCCACTAAAAAAAGTGCTTCCCAACAGCACGCCGGCGGCCAGCGTAATTCCGATAATGATCGGCAACCGCACGACCGATTTCGGATTATTGATCGGTGTCTGTGATTTTTCTGAATTCATGCTGTAATATGGAAAAGGGAACGAATTTGTCCGGGCGGATAACTTCTATCTAACGTGAAGTAAACGATTTTGGTTGCTTATTCCAAGCGGGTTAACAGGAAAAACTACTACACAAAAGACTTCAAAGATTCGGGATTTCGCATGGTATCCAGGTTAATGACTTTTTCCGGATCCTGGCCCATCAGTATCCTTTTCATCGGCGCTTCCATCTTTTTCCCATTGATCGTATAAGGAATATCGGCGACCTGCTCGATGGTATCGGGAATATGCCGCGGGCTATATTGTGTGCGAAGTGTCTCCCTGATCTCCGCTTTCAGTTCGTCGGTCAATTGTTTGTCTTTCCCCAAAACAACAAAAAGCGATATCGTACCTTCCCCGTTTGACTTTTCCAGATAAACGGCGAGACTGTCTTTCACCGAGGGAATACTTTCCACGGCGCGGTATATTTCAGCGGTACCAATGCGTACTCCTCCCCTGTTCAGGGTAGCGTCTGAGCGACCGTAAATGATCACAGATTTCCGGTCCGTGATCTTGATCCAGTCGCCGTGTCGCCACACATTCGGGTACATCTCAAAGTAGCTTCCGAAATATTTTTCCTGGTCTTCATCATTCCAAAAATAGATCGGCATGGAGGGCATAGGTTGCGTGATCACCATTTCGCCCATTTCATTAAAAACAGAATTACCCTCTTCATCAAAAGCTTCGATCCGGCAGCCCAGCATTCTGCATTGGATTTCACCAGCATAAACCGGCGTGATCGGACAGCCGCCTACGAATGCGCTGCAAACGTCGGTACCGCCGCTCAGCGAGATCAGCCAAACATCTTTTTTCACCTGCCGGTACACCCATTCAAAAACTTCCGGCGGTAATGGCGAGCCGGTTGACCCAATAGTTTCCAAATGCGAAAGACGCTCTGACGTAATACTGACGCCATTTTTCATCGAGGTAATATAAAATGCTGCGCCGCTGCCGAAGTGCGTGATCTTAGCTTGCTCTGCCAATGTCCAGAGAACCTGGGACGACGGATAAGTAGGTGCGCCATCGTAAAGTACCAATGTAGCGCCGCATAAAAGTGAGCCCAATGCATAGTTCCACATCATCCAGCCGGTAGTGGAATACCAGAAATACCGGTCGCCGGGCTTGACATTCTGATGTAATACCAATGCTTTCATGTGCTCTATCAGGCAGCCGCCGACACTGTGCGTGATCGCTTTCGGTGCGGCAGTGGTTCCCGAAGAATACAATATCCAGATAGGATGATCGAAAGGTACCGGCTCAAAGTCGATCCCGAAATTTTGTAAATGGAGAATATCTTCCCAGGAAGTATATCTGTCCGGCCTGGAATCCGAGCCGATATTATTGATCAATACAACATCCTTCACCGAGCGCAGCGACATTGCTAGTTCCTGTGCGAAGGATGTGAGATCGTGCGTTTTACCATTATAGTGATAACCGTCGGCGATGAATAATACTTTCGGTTCGATCTGCAAAAAGCGCTCTATCAATGCTGTTTTACCAAAATCGGGAGAGCAGGACGACCAGACGGCGCCTACTGAATTGGCAGCAAGAAATGCGATGACAGATTGGGGGATATTGGGCAAAACGGCAGCTACGCGGTCGCCGGGCTTTACGCCTATTTGTTTGAGCCAGGTCGCTACTGCCGCCACTTCTTCTTCCAACCTTTCCCAGGAAATTTCTTCCGGCCCGCCTTGTTCTGACTGGAATATAATAGCGGGGCGATCTTTGTTTTTATTACGGAAAATATGCTCGGCGTAATTGAGTTTCGAGCGGGTAAACCACTTTGTTCCGATCATGCCGCGCTGCGGGCGTTGCAGTACTTCCAGGTACAGATCGTGGGATTTTATATGGAAGTAATTCCAGAGACTTTCCCAGAAATCTTCCAGATCAATAACCGACCATTCCCACAAATCGTGATAAGATCGAAAATAAAGGCCTTTTTTGACAAACAGCCAATCCATATATTTTTTCAGATTGGACTGTTCCATTAATGTCTTTCCCGGTTTCCATAAAGGTTGATTCTGTACCTCGGCTGACATATTTATTTCATTACAGTGAAGATTTAGATCGCAAATGCTCTGAGAGGCATTTTGCTGATAGTACTAATAAACGTTGCGTTATCACTTTTGACATAAACAGCAACTGAAATATTTAGTCGAAAAAATTGACGTATCTTTGCCGGCTAATATAATTACAATCAATACTTTCTGATGATCAGATAGGCTGGCTGACAGAAAACAACTTTCAGTTAGAAGCAATTTGTTAAGAGGAAATAATTCCAGTAGTGATACTGCATTCCTAAAATGAGAAAAAGAACAAACGATTCAAAGCCTGGCAGCTCAGGCTCATCCAGTGGCGGAGACAAATCATTCCGTAAAAGCAGCGGCGGTGGCGGCAATTCATTCAGAAAGCCAAAACCAGAAGTAGAAAGCCGTTTCAGCAAGCCGAGCATCAAAAAATCCAGTTTGAGAGCCGCCAGCGGCGACAATAAACCAACCAAAGCACGTCCGAGCTTCGACCACGAAAAACCACGCGACGACAGGCCGCGTTTCGAGAAACCACGTTTCGACAGACCTGAACAAGGTGGTTTCCGCAAAGACAAACCTTTCGATAACTCAGCACGCCCATTCCGCGACAAAGGTTTTCAAGGAGAAAAAAGATCCTTCCGCAAGCCAGATCCAACAGGCGACGCCCGGCCATTCAGACCACGTACCGGAGACGAACCAACTGAAAGAAGAACTTACTCTGAAAGAGGAGAAAAGCCGCGTTTCGAGAGAGGTACCGATAGAGGAGACAAGCCACGTTTTGAAAGAAGCGCGGATAGAGGAGAGAAGCCACGTTTTGAAAGAAGCGCGGATAGAGGAGACAAACCGGCTTTTGACAGAAATTCAGAAAGAGGCGAAAGACCTGCTTTTGACAGAAATACAGAAAGAGGCGAGAGACCTGCTTTTGGTAGGAATACAGAAAGAAGTGAGCGGCCTCGTTTCGATAAAAAAGACTTTAAACCAACCGGAAAACCGGCATACGGTCGCAAGGCTGAGGGCGAAAGCCGCCCGGTAAGAGAGCCTCGTGAGAATTTTACCAAAGAAGAAAAAGCGCCGGAAGCAGAGGATCGCAGTGGTTTGGACAGGAGAGTAGGACGCTTTGAAAGTGCGCCGCGTTACAACCTGAAAGAATACGAGAAGAAAAACGCTCCAAAAAAAAAAGAGGAAACCGGTGAGATAAGGCTTAATCGCTATATCGCAAATGCCGGTATTTGCTCCCGTCGCGAAGCTGATGATCTTATTTCGGGCGGCCAGATTTCAGTAAATGGGAAGGTCGTGACTGAAATGGGGCATAAGGTGAAAATGTCCGACGTTGTCAAATTCGGCAAGAAGGCGCTGAATCCTGAGAAAATGGTCTATATACTGATCAATAAGCCGAAGGATTACATTACTACCACAGACGATCCGGAAGAAAGGAAGACGGTTTTGGATCTGATCAAAGGAGCTTGTCACGAGCGCGTTTATCCCGTCGGTCGCCTCGACCGGAACACAACAGGATTGCTGTTATTGACAAATGACGGCGAGCTGGCTGAAAAACTGACGCACCCTTCGAGTGGTATCAAGAAAATTTATCAGGCTGAACTAGACAAACCCATCACAACGGAAGATTTCGAAACTTTGCAGCACGGTGTTGAGCTGGAAGACGGATTTATCCACCCCGACGAAGTTGGTATCGTTACTCCTGACGCAATGGTTGTAGGGCTGGAAATTCACAGTGGCCGCAACAGGATCGTCCGCCGGATGTTTGAACACTTAGGTTACGAAGTTCAGAAACTCGACCGTACAGTATTCGCCGGACTAAACAAAAAAGACCTCCCTCGCGGAAAATGGCGCTTTTTGAGTGAGAAGGAAGTGGTTAAGTTGAAGTATATGCTTTGAGTTTCATTTGAAAAAGACATAAAAAAACCGGCAACGAATTCGCTGCCGGTTTTTTCATTTATGTCTCAATCTTATAATCTAAATCCAAAAGAGAATACATCGTAAGGTGCGTCGGGATACAATCCTTCAAAAGTCACCATGGATTCTTCTTTTCCAGCGATCGCTGCTTCGAATTCTTTTACAGTCTTAACAGCTTTTCCATTCACTTTGGTGATAATGAAACCTTCCTCGACTTGTGATCTCGCAAACTTACCGCCTTCAATAGCCAGCACTTTTACGCCACCTTCTACTTTGTACCGGGACAGTCTTTGTTTTTCCTGATCACTCAGGTTACCAAACTGCGCACCAAGTACACTCATGATCGCCGCAGTTTCATCACGTTTGATGATGTCAGAACCACCTGTTCTGTTCCGTAATGTAATGCTAAGTTCTCTCTCTTTGCCATCGCGGTTCACAGTCAGGTTCACTTTGTCGCCAGGCTTGTGCAAGCCGATTGACTGTTGCAGCTCAGGAACAGAGTGAATATCGATTCCGTCCACTTTAACAATCACGTCGCCTTTGTTGACACCGCCAGCCTTAGCTGCACTGTTTTCTGTGAATTCACGCACATAAACACCGTCATTTACCTTCACGCCGTATTCTTCTGCTTTTCTGCTGTCTAGGTTATCCAGTTGAATACCCAGGTATCCTCTCTGCACATTACCGAATTTGATCAGGTCGCTTGACACTTTTTTAACGATACTTGAAGGCACCGCAAATGCATATCCTGCAAAACTTCCTGTTGGGCTAGCAATCGCGGTATTGATACCGATCAATTCTCCTTTCAGGTTAACCAATGCACCACCACTGTTTCCAGGATTCACTACTGCATCTGTCTGAATAAAAGATTCCAGAGGCGAGTCACCTGCTGTTGCAGCTGCCGGAGTCACGCCATTACGACGGCTTGACGAGCCGATAATACCTAATCCACGACCTTTCGCACTTACAATACCCGCCGTTACAGTCGATTCAAGGTTAAACGGATTTCCTACTGCTACCACCCATTCTCCTACCTTCACCGCGTCAGAATTACCCAGTGTTACAGCCGGAAGATTTTTGGCTTCAACCTTGATAACCGCGATATCCGTAGACGGGTCAGTACCAACAACTTTCGCGCGGTACTTACCTTTATTATGCAACGTAACTTCCAATTCCTGAGCGCCTTCTACTACGTGGTTATTAGTAACAATATATCCGTCAGAAGTTAAGATCACCCCGGAACCCGACGCTTCCTGAGACTGAGGTCCGCGCTGTCCGCCACCGAATTCATCACCAAAAAAATCCCTGAAAATATCCGGTATCTGCTGGCCTCCTCCGCCGCCGCGATAAGCCTGACGAGTTGACGTCGACTTAATGTGCACTACGGTAGGGGTTGTTGCTTCGGCTGCGTAAACAAAGTCGCCCGGTGCACCAACTGGCGCTCCGGTTGAGGTGAAGCGTGCGATATTCTCACCCGCTGCCTCCTTAATAATTACATCTTTATCATTATCAGTGCCTAAGAGCTTAAAGCCGGCGAGAGTTGACGCACTTGAAATCAACCCAACCAACACTAAACTTTTCCAATTTGTTTTCATAGATATATGTTGGGGTTTTTATTTTGTAAATGAATAACGCAAAGCAAACAACAAACTATTCCCGTAGCAGGCTCATTTAACATATTTTAACAAAGGTATTTGATTTCAATTTTTACTAAACAATCCTGCCAGAAGAACTTTGTCGTTTACCAGCTCTACCATAAAAAAGGCGTTATTTGTTCAATAACGCCTTCTCCAATTTGATCAATTCATTAAGCGATTTCGATCTGACGGGCAGGCTTTTCTTTCGCTTCTTCCCTCTTCGGCAAAGCGATGCTCAGGATCCCTTCGGAATAGTTCGCTACTACCTTTTCTGCATCAACAGAGTTTGGTAGTGTAAATGTGCGTTGGAAAGAAGTGTATTTGAACTCCCTGCGCGTGTATTTTTCTTCATTTTCCTCTGACTTCTGTTCCTTCTGAGCAGAAATTGTCAGCTGATTTTTTTCAAGATTTAATGTGAAATCTGATTTCTGCAAACCTGGTGCAGCGACTTCAATGCGAAAACCTTCCTTGCTTTCCACCACATTCACAGCTGGTACGCTGCCTGAAAACGCTGGTGTGTTAAACTCTGGGAACAGATCTTTGTTAAAAAATCCGTTTAAATAGGAAGGAGTTGTGAAATGGGTTTTTACTAACGTGCTCATTTTATGGAATGTTTGATGTTTGAGTTAAAGTTTAAACCTCTTGGGTTTTGGTTCTTTAATAACAACTTCCATTCCTGTGAGAAAAAAGCATATTTATTATGCCATTATGTCACCGATTTTCTATAAAATTAAAAATTCGCTGACATAATGTCACATATTGATTAGGAAATAACGAACATTCTGACATTTTTGATGTCAGACGATATACAACCATTATTGTCTAGCGTAGTTCCAGGATAGCGCAAGCTTGCTCTGAGGCAGATTGCTCGGCTTTTTTCTTTGTAAAACCGTTGCCGGTTGCGAAAGGCTCCTCGTTGACAAGGATTTGAGAGATGAATTCGCGGTGGTGGCGGGTACCTCGTTCTTCGATAATCTCAAAACGGATTTCCTTGCCTTCCCGCTGCGCCCATTCGATGATGAGGCTTTTGAAGTTCGCGTTGTTCTGAATAATACTATCCAAATCGTAGTGCGTAATAAGCTTGCTGATAATAAATGTGCGCGTGAAGCGGAAACCTTTATCCAAATAAATGGCACCTACAAATGCTTCGAGCGCATCGCCGTACATGGAAGATCTTGGCGACATGCCGCGACGGTTTCCGTCGTATTCGATCAGATTATCAAGACCAAGTTTGCGGGAAATTTGGTTTAACGATTCCCGGTTTACGATCCGCGATCTAATTTCGGTTAAGAAACCTTCGTCCTTGTAGGGGTATTTGGTAAAAAGAAATTCAGCCACGACCATTCCCAAAACTGCATCCCCCAGGTATTCAAGTCGTTCGTTTGACTCACGAAATCCTTTGATGGCC
Source organism: Dyadobacter sp. CY343 (assembly GCF_021390335.1). Lineage (GTDB taxonomy): Bacteria > Bacteroidota > Bacteroidia > Cytophagales > Spirosomataceae > Dyadobacter. Next base: position 341,777 of record NZ_JAJUXK010000006.1, read on the forward strand.
GTTTCTTTGGAAGCGGAGGTGTGGCGAAAAGCGAGCTGATAAACACCCAGATTAGAGGGACGGTCGCCAATTATATGCGCGATAGACTCCTTAAATTTTTTATCCTCAGCACTTCCGGTTCTGAAAAGAGAAAGTATCGGTATAAGAATTCGCTTTGCCAATTGTAGAAAGTTTATCAGTCTTCATATCTTTTGAAAACGACTGATGCATTATGACCTCCAAATCCAAAAGTGTTACTCAAGGCGATATTCACCTTTCGTTTTTCTGCTTTATTAAAAGTAAGATTCAGCCTTGGATTAATTTCCGGATCGTCCGTGAAATGATTAATTGTAGGGGGAATGATTTGATCTTTGAGCGCCATAATGCAAGCGGCAGCCTCAATCGCACCTGCTCCTCCGAGCAAGTGTCCCGTCATTGATTTTGTTGAACTGATGCTCAGATTATAAGCGTGTTCCCCAAAAAACTTCTCAATTGCCTTGATTTCCTGCGGATCACCAATCGGCGTCGATGTTCCGTGGGTATTGATGTAGTCAATATCAGTAGCCTTGATCCCTGCGTTTTCGATCGCATTACGCATTACTATGAATGCTCCAAGTCCCTCGGGGTGTGGGGCAGTAATGTGATAAGCATCAGAAGACATTCCTGCACCGATCATTTCAGCGTAAATTTTTGCTCCTCTTGCTTTGGCGTGCTCATATTCTTCAAGGATCAGCGCAGCGCCTCCCTCTCCAAGTACGAAACCATCGCGATCCTTATCATAAGGCCGGGAAGCAGTCTCAGGACTGTCGTTTCTTTCCGAAAGTGCCTTCAATGCATTGAATCCGCCTACACCTGCAATTGTGATAGCAGCCTCAGACCCGCCGGAGATACATACATCCATCATACCTAATTTGATATAATTGAATGCGTCTATTAATGCGTTGGTAGCTGATGCGCAGGCAGATACGGTAATGAAGTTCGGGCCGCGGAAGCCGTAGCGGATCGAGAGAACTCCCGACGCGCTGTCCACAATCATTTTAGGGATGAAGAAAGGATTGAAACGGGGCGTTTTGCCATTTTCGGAGAAGTTCATCACTTCTTCCTCAAACGTTTTTAAACCGCCTATTCCGGTGCCCCAAATTACACCGGCTTTGTCGAGATCAAGCTTATCTACGTCAAAGCCGGCGTCTTTCATGGCTTCGTCTGCAGCAATAACCGCGTACTGTGTAAACGGGTCCATTTTACGTGCTTCCTGTCGAGGGATGTAATTGTTGATGTCCAATCCCTTGACCTCACAGGCAAAACGGGTCCGAAACTTTTCAGCGTCGAATCTGGTAATCGGCGCAGCGCCGCTTACCCCCGCAACCAGATTTGTCCAAAAGGTAGAAACATCATTCCCGATGGGCGTTAATGCGCCCATTCCCGTAATCACAACTCGCTTAAAACTCATAAAAAAGGACAGAAATAGAAGATGATACTGGTATAAGAACCGAATTACTTCACGTTCTCTTCCAGGTATGCAACAGCTTGGCCAACTGTACCAATGTTCTCCGCCTGATCATCAGGGATAGATAGATTGAATTCTTTTTCGAATTCCATAATCAATTCAACGGTATCTAGAGAGTCTGCTCCCAAGTCGTTCTGGAAGTTTGCTTCCGGTGTAACCTCCGACTCTTCTACGCCGAGTTTCTCGACGATAATTTGCTTAACTCTTTCTGCAATTGCTGACATTTTATAATCACTTTTTGGTTAAAATCGCAACAAAGAAAGATATTCTAGTTCACTTTTTCAAAATTTTTTTACTCAGCCCTTTTTATTGTAATATCTCATTCCAAAATAAAAAAAGGACTAAAACGGACACTTGTTGGTTATACGTTTTTTGATTTCTTTCGATAATCTGCAGAACATCCGGTATAAGTGTACATTCACCAAATTTTAATAAGAAACGGCCATTTTAATATGATTTCGATACCAAAACTAAAAAATACAGATTCCGGGCAGTACTTTCTCCTGGCAGGTCCGTGCGCCATTGAAGGCCGCGATATGGCGCTCAGAATAGCAGAAAAAATCGTTACAATCACTGACAGACTTCGGATCCCATACATTTTCAAAGGCTCTTACCGTAAAGCGAATCGCACCAAAATCGACTCATTTACAGGTATTGGTGATGAAAAAGCATTGAATATCCTGAGAGAAGTTTCACAAACATTCGGGATACCCACTGTGACGGACATTCATGAATCACACGAGGCGGCGATGGCGGCCGAATATGTGGATGTTTTGCAAATACCCGCGTTCCTCTGCCGGCAGACTGAATTACTGGCTGCGGCTGCAAAAACGGGGAAGGCTGTAAATGTAAAAAAAGGGCAGTTTTTATCGGGCGCCTCCATGAAATTTGCCGCTGAAAAGATCCATGAGGTCAACCCGCAATGCCATGTAATTCTCACAGATCGTGGTAATAGTTTTGGATACGGCGATTTAGTGGTCGATTACCGCAATATTCCCGAAATGGCTGCATTTGATGTGCCTGTGGTGATGGACTGCACGCATTCGCTGCAACAACCCAACCAGAGTTCGGGAGTAACCGGAGGCAAGCCGAAGCTGATCGAGACCATCGCAAAAGCTGCAATTGCAGTGGGCGCCGACGGACTTTTTATCGAAACGCATTTTAATCCCGCCGAAGCAAAATCCGACGGCGCGAATATGCTTCCCCTGGACCAATTAGAAGGTTTGCTGGAAAGATTAGTTCGGGTGAGAGAAGCGATATTATGATATTAAAAGCCGCCCGTGCCCAGATTTTTGTATTGCTGATATGCTGCAACCTGCTGCCTCAGGCAGCGATCGGGCAGCGCGATTCCACACTTTGGAGAGTGAAGGCGGGTGACATTATCCCCCCGGTTTCACTCGCAGTTGCAGGGCTCGTCGTGCAGGGGAAGATCAGCCGCAGCCTGCAAAGGGAAGTCCGGTCGCAATATCCTTCATTCCACACGAATGCTGACGATTTTCTGCCTTACGCGCCGGGTGTTGTGAGCCTAACCCTGGCCTCGGCAGGTGTAAAAGGCAAGCATTCTCTTGGCGACCAACTGATACTTGCTTTATTATCCAATATCGGCGCGCAAGTGGTTACGCAGGGCGTCAAACGCATTTCAAAATATCCGAGACCGAATGGGGAAGACAACCATTCTTTCCCCTCCGGGCACACCACCACGGCCTTTGCGAATGCAGAGCTATTACATCAGGAGTACGGCGACAAAAGCGTTTTGTATAGTATCGGAGGGTACGGAACTGCCTCTGCCGTGGGCGCTATGCGGATTTTAAACAATAAACACTGGCTGGCCGATGTATTAATGGGCGCCGGGATCGGAATCGGGGCGACGAAAGTGTTTTATATCAGCTACCCTTGGCTCAAACAAAAATTCCCCCGCAAGAAAAAAATTGCAGTTCCCAAATAGCTGCTGACAAAGGGCTGTCACAGGTACCTTTTTTATTTGCCCTATTATTTAACAGACAGCCCGATGCAACTTAAGACCATTGAACCGATCCACGTTCTCTATTTTGAAACAGAGACCACCTTAAACGATATTTTCCAATACGTTAGGCTGGTAGCCCAGCGGCTGTATCGCGATGCGGTTCAGCACGATATGGAAATAACCGGGCCTGTATACTGGATTTATGAAGGCGCCGATGGTAACCCCGACACCGTTTTCAAACTCACGATCGCGTTGCCCGTTAGTCCCGCTGTGCCTGCTTCCAGCTCAGAATTCAAACAAAAATTGCTGGAATCATTTAAGTGTATTTCTCACGAATTACAGGGAGATTGGAATCGATTAGGGAATGTTTACGGTGAAATTTTTGCTAAAATAGGCGAAGAAAATCACGCACCTTCCGGTCAGAACCGTGAAATATATATCAATATGGACTTTCAGAATCCTGCGGGAAATACCACGGAAGTACAAGTGGGTATTTTCTAAAATCTTAAACTCACCAACTCACTATCAATGTCTTACTGCGATTATATAAACAATAATATATCCGAGCTATCTGATTTTCTCTTAAATAAAGAATACCACGATCATCACTACGGTTATCCGATCGACGATGATGATGAGCTTTTCGGGCGACTGCTGCTGGAAATAAACCAGGCGGGGCTGAGCTGGACTTTAATGCTGCGTAAGCAACATTCTTTTCGTGAAGCTTATGCTGGTTTTTCGATTGTAAAAGTGGCGGCTTTTGATGAAAATGACCGCGAGCGGCTCATGCAGGATGCAGGTATCGTCAGAAACCGGTTGAAAATTAATGCGGCTATTGTGAATGCGCAGAAGATTCTGGAACTGCAAAAGGAATATGGTTCTTTTAAGGGTTGGATCAACGCTAATCATCCCCTTACCAAGCCTGAGTGGATCAAGCTTTTCAAGAAAACATTCAAGTTTACCGGCGGCGAGATCGTGAACGAATTTTTAATGAGTACCGGCTACTTACCCGGCGCGCATTCTCCGGATTGTCCTATTTATCAAAAAATTGAGCAGTTGGCCGGCTAGCCGACGTTCGTTTTAATGTCCTTTTAAATAAGTGAGCAAATGTGCCGGCTGGTCGGTTTGTAATCCCTGAACTCCTTTGTCAAGTGCTTCTTTCCACGTCGCCGGGCCTTCGGACGGACTTTGTACATCCAGCCAAACTTCCACGCCGTTTTCATTCGCGGTTTTGATCAATTCAGGATCTTTCAGATTGTCCAGGATCTGAACGTGTGTTTTTTTCAAAAACCCTAACAATTGCTCTTTGCTGGTGACATCTTTTGGCAGACTTGTCATCAGCGGAATATGCGGTGCAAGCCCTTTCCATTGAAGGTACTGGCGCTCGTCGTTGAGGTAAACGATCACCTGATTTTCCATTCCCGCAGCTTTGATCTGTTTCCAGGCTTCTTCAATATTAGCTTCTTTACAGTCCAGATAGATATTGATCTTGTCTTTGCACACAGCCAGCATTTCCTGGAATTCAGGGATCCGGTGTGTTTTTTTATTTCGGTTAAATACCTGCAATTTCCGCACTTCCGACAGATTCATTTCTGAAATGCGGCCGCTCCCATTCGTGGTACGGTCGACTTTACTATCGTGCAGTACTACAAGTTTCCCGTCTTTTGTAGTCCGGAGATCGACCTCGACATAATCCGCGCCGCATTCGATCGCATCCCGGCAGGAAGCGAGCGTATTTTCAGGGGCCGCAATATGATTTCCGCGATGGGCGATCACAACCGTTTTATTTTTACACTGGGGTAACTTCGCCTGCTGCGCCTGTGCGCCAGCTGCAAGTCCCAGGATGGAAAACAGAATAAAGAACTTTTTACCAATCATAACCTGAAAAGATAAAAGTCTACAAGTGCAGTAACTAGCGCCGCACTCATAGACTCATTAACTTTAAACTAAAAAATTACTGTATCTCAAAGCTGCTCAGATTCACAAATTCCTGAACCCGCGCATTGATTTCTTCACGTGAAAGATTAACCAAACGCTCCGTTCCAAATTTTTCAACACAAAAAGAAGCCATTGCAGAACCATAAATAACCCCGCGCTTCATATTCTCGAATGAAATATCATTGGTACTTGCGAGATAACCTATAAACCCACCCGCAAAAACGTCACCTGCGCCGGTTGGGTCAAAAACCTCTTCAAGCGGCAATGCCGGTGCAAAGAAAATACGGTCTTCCTGGAAAAGTAACGCACCGTGCTCTCCTTTTTTAATGATCAAAGTTTTCGGGCCCATTTCCATGATCTTCTTCGCCGCTTTACGAAGCGAATATTCACCTGACAGTTGGCGGGCTTCCTCGTCGTTGATCGTGATGAGATCAACCATTTTTAAAACTTCTTTCAAATCGTCCATCGCGATATTCATCCACAAATTCATGGTATCGAGCATGATCAGTTTCGGGCGTTTCGCCATTCTTTCGATCACCAGTTTCTGCGTAGCCGGAACTGTATTTCCCAGCATCAGAAATTCGGTACCCTGGTAAGAATCAGGTATAGTAGGGTCGAAATGCTCCATTACATTCAGTTCGGTCACCAACGTATCGCGGGTGTTCATATCCTCGTGGTACTTGCCCGACCAGAAGAAAGTTTTTCCGTCCTGAACGATTTCCAATCCTTCGGTATTAATGCCGTGGTCTTGCAAAAGCGTGATCATTTCCTTTGGAAAATCGCCGCCTACTACGGCAACCAGATTATTATCCTTTGTGAAATAAGAAGCGGATAGTGTGATGTAAGTGGCGGCGCCTCCGATAATTTTATCTGTTTTTCCAAAAGGCGTTTCGAGCGCGTCGAATGCAACAGACCCTACGGTTAGTAAGCTCATAGATAATTACTGTGTTGATTTTAAGTTAGTTTCAATCATTGTTTTAATACCAAAAAACGCTGCTAAGATAGTTAAAACAGCCGAATAGCATATTTCCTACCCTGCATATTCGGCAGCCGGCGAATCTATCATCTGTAATTTGCTATTTTTGTTGATCAGCTTTTTATTTATTCACTATAAACACATACTAACAAATGGAAGCAGTTTCCGAAGCACGCAGGCATATTGATAATGCGAAGGATTTTTTAAGTAATAATGCAAAAAAAGAGGACGGACTTTATCACGACAAAAAGTACGTCAAGATAGCCGGCCACACCGCTTACACAGGCATATTGCTGGTGCTCAACGAGCTGCTCGGAGAGAAAAACAGGAAAACCCCGAAAAGCGTGGAATGGTACCAATATGAGCTCAGCCGGATAGATAAAAGTTTGCTTGCCAACTTTACCACAGCTTACCAGATCCTGCATATTGATATGGGATACCAGGGCACTAAAAGTGCAAAACTCGCTTCTGTCGGGTTACAGGAAGCAGAGAAAATAATCAGGTGGGTGGAAACCCGCCTCGAAAAAAAGATGATCAGTTAAAAATTAATTTTCAGTAAGTACCGGATAAATGACCGACCAAACTTTCCAGCCTCTTAAGATATTCAATACACTTACGCGTAAGAAAGATGTATTTGTACCGATCGCCCCTCCTTATGTCGGGATGTACGTCTGCGGGCCGACGGTCTATAATAATGTACACTTAGGAAATATCCGCACGTTTCTGGCATTCGATATTCTCTACCGGTACCTCACACATATCGGATACAAAGTGCGCTATGTGCGGAATATCACGGACGTGGGCCACCTGGTGGGAGACGGCGATGAAGGGGAGGATAAAATAGGTAAAATGGCGAAGCTGCAAAAGCTGGAACCCATGGAGATCGTGCAGCGGTACACCAATGATTTCCACGATGTTACAGCCATATTTAACCTGCTAACTCCCAGCATTGAACCCACTGCCACCGGCCATTTGATCGAGCAGATCGAGGCAGTGCAGACGCTGATCGAAAAAGGCGCCGCGTACGAATCAAACGGTTCTGTTTATTTTGATATTAATAAATACCAGGGCGCCGGAAATGAATATGGAAAGCTTTCCGGCCGCATTATCGAGGACCTTTTAAATGAAACGCGAGAGCTCGACGGGCAGGCAGAAAAACGCAATCCGCTCGATTTTGCATTGTGGAAAAAAGCCAGTCCGGAACATATCATGCAATGGGATTCTCCCTGGGGAATGGGCTTCCCAGGCTGGCATTTGGAGTGTACCTGCATGAGTAAGAAGTACTTAGGCAAGCAGTTCGATATTCATGGCGGCGGAATGGATTTAAAATTTCCCCACCACGAATGCGAGATCGCGCAGGGGAAATCGCTCACCGGCGAGGAACCTGTTCGTTACTGGATGCATACCAATATGCTGACTGTGAACGGGCAAAAAATGTCGAAATCGCTGGGTAACTCCTTTCTGCCTTCCGAGCTTTTTGCCGGTAGCCACGAGCTGCTCGACCAGGCTTACAGCCCGATGACCGTGCGGTTTTTTATGCTTCAAAGTCAGTACCGGAGTACGCTTGATTTTTCAAACGATGCTTTAAAAGCGGCACATAAAGGCTACAAAAAGCTGGCAAACGGATTAAGGAATGCGAAACTGCTGACCTATTCTGCCGAAGAAGAAATTGCTATTGACGAAGCAAAAAAAGCCGATATCCAAAAATCAGTCGACGGTTTTTACGGCGCGATGAACGACGATCTGAATACCGCAGTCGCATTTGCCAACCTTTTTAATTTGCTCAAATACATCAATATGCTCAATATGGGGCAGTTGAAACCTGCGGCAATTGGTGAGGATACATTTAATCTGCTGAAAGAAAAATTCGTTGTTTTCTTCGAAGATGTACTCGGCTTGCAAGAGGAGCTGGCGGAAGGTTATGCGATACTGGACGGAATGCTGAACCTTTACCGCGAATTTAAAAAATTGCAGAACTACGAAAAAGTAGATGAAATCCGTTCTTATTTCAAAAATCAGGGTCTGGTAATCCGCGACACGAAAGTGCGGGTGGACTGGGCTTACGAAGAATAACCATGAAAAACCGGCAATCGATCATCGCTTATATTCTGTTGGGCGTGTTTCTACTGGGTGGGGCGGCGTATTATCTGGTCCCGTTTATCACCAGTAGTAAGGTTGAACCAATTAATCTGAATGTTCCGGCCGAAGCGCCAAATTTCGTAAAGGAAGGTGAGGTAACCTTTTTGAAAAACGGCAAAGTACATTTGAAGATCGACGTTGAAATCGCAGAGAACGAAAATGAACGTGCAAAAGGGCTGATGTACCGTTCCTCCATTCCCGATTCGGTCGGTATGCTTTTCATTTTTGACCGCCCGGAGCCACAGAGTTTCTGGATGCACAATACGAGCATTCCACTCGATATTATGTATGTGGATGCCAACAAAAAAATCATTTCCATCGCAGCCAATACCGAACCCTATTCCGACGAAGCGGTGCCTTCACTCGGTGATGCGCAATATGTGGTAGAAGTAAATGCAGGATTCAGTGAACGTAACAATATCAAAACAGGAGATGCTATTTCTTTCTAGGAGCCTATTTTTCAAGAGATTCACGTATATTTTTTCTCTTACACTATTAATTTACGGCTGCAAGAGCAATACAAGCTCCGAGCAAACCAGCGAACAGGCGGTCAAGCTGGTCACCAGCCCCGCATTTAATCCTGACTCTGCGTATGCATTCGTTCAAAAGCAAGTCGATTTCGGCGCACGTGTTCCCAATTCCAAGCCACACCAGCTTTGCGGCGATTACCTTGTCGCAACTCTGAAAAAATACGGTTTGCAAGTTACCGAGCAGCCTTTTACACCGACTACTTTCGACGGCACAAAGCTAAATGCACGTAATATCATCGGTAGCTTCAATCCCGCGGCTTCAAAACGCATTTTGCTTGCTGCACACTGGGATTCCCGCCCCTTTTCGGATCAGGATTCTGTTGTAAAAGATAAGCCTGTACTGGCCGCAAATGACGGAGCGAGCGGCGTGGGTGTATTGCTGGAAGTGGCCAGAGTACTTTCTTCACAAACTACCAAACCGGATATCGGCGTAGATATTATTTTCTTCGATGCCGAAGACTGGGGCAGCTCAGATGAACCTACCAAGATGGAATACAGCGGATTTTGCCTCGGCTCTCAGTATTGGTCGGCCAACAAACATATTCCTAATTACACTGCCTACTTTGGTATTTTGCTGGATATGGTAGGTGCAAAAGGCGCTACGTTTTTGAAAGAAGGACATTCCGTGCAGGTGGCGGAAGACGTGGTAAGGCAGGTTTGGACTACCGCGAGCCGAATCGGCTACAACAATTACTTTATCGACGAAAGAGGCACTTCCATTACCGACGACCATTGGCCGGTGAACAAGGTAGCCGGCATTCCGATGATCGATATAATCCACACCAAACAAAACAGCCTCGCACTCACCTTTTTCCCTCAGTGGCACACCAGCCACGATACAATGGAAAACATTGACCCGAACACCCTAAAAGCCGTCGGGCAGACATTGATGCAGGTGCTGTACCAGGAAGCCGCGGGGCAGGCGCTTTAAGGGTCATTGGTGGTCATTTGTTGTCATTGATTGTCATTGATTGTTTGGGGTGGTTTGAAGTGGATCGGGGTGGTTCGGGTGTTGTTCGGAGTAGTTCGAAGTGGTTCGGGTGCTGTTCGAAGTGGATCGGGTAGTTCGGTATTGTTTGCTTTTGTCATAGAACCGAGCAAAACAAAAAATGACCACAAATGACAATAAGTGACCATCAATGACAATCTCGACCCCCCCCCCGAACAACCTCCAACCACCTCGAACTACCCCCGAACAACCCCGAACTACCCCCGACAACCCCGAACTACCTCCGAACAACCCCTACATCCTTCGAACCACAATCCAAACATCCGAATTCCTCCCCTTATCGTCGCTGCATGAAATCTTTACCCTTCCCATTGGCGGGGTGATGAAAATGGGTTCCTGCGGTTTGGCTTTTTTGGTGAGCTTATCATTGATATACCAAAAAACTTCCTCCACATCGTTTGCCGCCTGACACGCTAGCTGTAATTGCTGAGGCTCTTCTTTTTGGATAAAATACTCGCTACCCTCATTCGGACTCACAATAAGCGGGGCGCCTTCGTGGAAAACGCGCTCGCATTTCGGGTTGTGCGGCGGAATCTTCTGATAAGGGATTTTTTGTAGTTCGTTAAATGCAATCAGCTCGGGCGCGAGGTTGGAATATGCTTTTTTCTCGAAACCAGTCTCAGGCAGACAATAGGTACAATAAGAAATTTTTCCCGCAGGATCCGTAAAAACCCAGCGCAAATGCTGGCACTTTTTATAATTGGAAACACCTACTATATATTGATCGGGAATCGCGTGCGGGCAAAAATCGGATGGAATATCACCTGTCGCAGGGCATACCTGCCGGACTGAAATGTTGCCGGGAGACTGGTACCAGCCTTTTGTGGAATTGTAATCGAGTGAATTGAATATCGAAAAAAGCAGAGGGGTCGCCGTATTAGCGCCACTTAACTCTGGTACTCCTTCCCCGGAAAAATTCCCGACCCACACTCCTACCGTGTACCTTTTATTATAACCAATACTCCACGCATCCCGCTTTCCATACGAAGTGCCCGTTTTCCACCCGATTTTGGGTAAATGATAAGTATTGTCAAAATTCGTAGGCAAATCCGGCCGGGTAATCTGGGTGAGAATATCCGTGACCAGAAATGCAGCTTCTTCCGAAACAATCTCCTGTCCATTCGCCGCAGATTTCGATTGTGTATATTTCAATGCATTCAACTTTCCATTATTTGCAAATGCGGCAAACAGGCGCGTCAGTTCTTCCAAAGTAACCCCGCAACCGCCGAGAATCATCGATAATCCCAGATCCTTAGCCTGCTTGTCGATCGTTTTAAAACCAGCTTTTTTTAATTTACCAATAAAAAACGGAGTACTGACATCCTTCAAAATCCGCACTGCGGGGATATTCAGTGAATTGGCCAAAGCAAAAGTGGTCGTAACCGGACCATTGAAACGCAGGTCAAAGTTTTCCGGCTCGTAACCGCTGAAATTTCCGGGTACATCATTCAAGACAGATTTGGGTGTGATAATCCCTTTATCAAATGCAGCTGCGTACAAAAGTGGTTTCAGCGTACTTCCCGGCGACCTTACTGCTCTCACACCATCCACCTGGCCGCCGTCGAACGGATTATCAAAATCGGCTGAGCCTACATAAGCTTCCACCTCCATTGTTTCATTATTAACCACCAAAACCGACGCATTGTGGATGTTCATCATTTTCCGGCGGTTGATGAAATTCCGGACCTGCTCTTCAATCTGCTTTTGCGCCTGGATTTTGATAGTGGTAGCAATTACAGGCTGGTCGGAATACTGCTGTTTGAGCCGGATCGACAAATGCGGTGCATTGCGCGGAGCCTGTAACCGTTTTACCTGCAAAGGTTCGTTTAATGCATCCTCGATAACGTTTTTTTCAAATAATCCCTCCTTTTCAAAACGCATTAACCATTCATTTCTAGCCATTTTCAATGCGTCGTTCCTGGTTCCGGGCCGCAGGCTGGAAGGTCGGTTCGGGATAATGGTCAATGCAGTAATTTCGGCTAAACTAAGCAGCTGGGGCGGTTTTCCGAAGTATAGCAAAGCAGCAGATTTGATCCCCTCAATATTCCCTCCGTAAGGGATCAGATTCACGTACATTTGAAGGATTTCCGTTTTGGAAAAATGCATTTCCAGCTGCAATGCGCGTCCCATTTCTATGATCTTATTAAAATAAGTCCGTTCGCGGGGCTGGGTTAACCTTACTACCTGCATCGTAATTGTAGATGCGCCAGAGGTTCTTTTTCCCGTAAAAATATTCCTGAACGCGGCCCGTGCGATTGCCAAAGGATTAATTCCAGGGTGATAGTAGAAATATTGGTCTTCCTTGTAAAGCAGCGTTTTGCTGAGCAGCGGCGTGATTTCAGGCAATGCAGTTTGCAGCCGCCATTTGTCATCGCCGCTCAGAAATGCGTGAATTACTGTACCGCGATGATCAGTGATCTGGGTAGCATATTGGATCTTCGGTCTGAAAGGAAAAATGAAGTCAAGTACCAGAAACAGGATAACAGCCACTGCGGCGGTTATCAAAAGTTTTCTGAACGGTACGCTTTTCATATTGGAGGTGTGTAAATCGGGTAGTTACCGACAAAGATAAAATTAGATTCTGTTTTGCCGAGATCAGTTAATTTTCACTACTTACTGACTTTACTTCAAATAAAGCCAATCAAAATACCATTATGTCCAAATACATCGCCGCCATTGACCAGGGTACTACCAGCACACGCTGCATTCTTTTTGATCACAGCGGAAATATTATTTCCGTCGGCCAAAAAGAGCACGAACAAATTTACCCGCAGCCAGGCTGGGTGGAACATAATCCGGTTGAGATTTGGAAAAATACGCTGGAAGTGATCGCAATCGCGCGTATCAATGCATCGGCAACTGCGGCGGATATTGCGGCGATCGGTATCACCAACCAGCGAGAAACGACAGTGGTTTGGAATAAAAGAACAGGAAAACCTTACTATAACGCGCTCGTTTGGCAGGATACGCGAACGACGGAGCTTGTTGCAAAATATGAAAGAGAAGGCGGTTTAAACCAGTTCAGGGATATCACCGGGCTGCCAGTTTCGACCTATTTCAGCGGATTAAAATTAAAGTGGCTGCTCGATAATGTGGAAGGGTTACGGGAAGATGCAGAAAATGGCGAGGCGCTTTTTGGTAACATTGATACATTCCTGATCTGGCATTTGACAGGAAGTATGCAAAGCGGCATTCACGTTACTGACGTGTCCAATGCAAGCCGCACGCAGCTCATGAACCTGCGCACTTTGCAGTGGGACGCGAGCATGCTGGAAGCTTACCAGATCCCCGAAAAAATGCTGCCCGCCATTAAAAGCAGCAGCGAAGTGTACGGCCACGTGACCAACGAGATATTGCCGGGTGTGCCAGTAGCCGGTGACCTGGGCGATCAGCACGCCGCATTGGTTGGACAAACCTGCTTTGAGCCGGGAATGGCGAAAAATACGTACGGTACCGGCTGTTTTTTAGTGATGAATACGGGAAATGAACTGAAAACTTCTGAAAACGGATTGCTTACTACCATATCTTATCAGTTTGGTAATCAGCCGGTTCAATATGCATTGGAAGGTAGCGTGGCAGTAACAGGCGCACTGGTGCAGTGGGTTAGGGATAACTTGGGATTGATTCAAAAGAGCAGTGATATTGAAAGTCTGGCCAAAACCGTGGAAGACAACGGAGGCGCCTATTTCGTCCCCGCATTCTCGGGACTTTATGCACCTTACTGGCGAAACGACGCGCGCGGTGTAATCGCCGGATTGACCAGGTATGTCAATAAAGGCCACATTGCGAGAGCAGTTTTAGAAGCAACTGCTTACCAAACCGTAGACGTAGTGCGCGCCATGGAACAAGATTCGGGTATCGAGCTGGCTTCACTTCGCGTAGACGGCGGAATGGTTTCGAACCAGCTATTAATGCAATTTCAATCCGATATCCTTAATACCCAAGTAGTTTCGCCGGCCGTAGCCGAAACAACTGCTTTGGGAGCCGCATACGCCGCCGGACTTGCAGTTGGCTATTGGAAAAACACCGAAGAGCTTAAAAACAACTGGGCCATCGCCCACACCTGGAACCCCAATATGGAAGAGGAAAAGCGCAGCAGATTTTACAAAGGCTGGCAAAAGGCAGTGACAAAATCTTACGACTGGATGGAATGATCCCCGTGAAACCCGACTTTTTATAATCTTTCCAAACAACTGCCTTTCTTGCGCTATGTGGGCTTATGGCGTAACTTCGGGTCGCTAAATAAATTAGAGTTGCCTTATGCATACCCTCCATCTGAAAAAGCCCCTCGCTTTTTTTGATCTTGAGACCACGGGAGTCAATATTTGTCGGGACCGGATTGTGGAAATTTCAGTGGTCAAAGCTTTGGTAAATGGAGAAACCGAGATCCGGACCAGGAGAATCAATCCTGAAATGCCGATCCCGCTTGAAAGCAGCCTGATCCACGGGATATACGACGAGGACGTAAAAGATTCCCCGACTTTCAAAAGCATTGCCAAAAATCTTGCTACGTTTTTAGACGGCTGCGACCTCGCGGGGTTCAACAGCAATAGGTTTGATATTCCAATGCTCGTAGAAGAATTCCTGCGTGTAGGTGTCGATTTCGATGTTAAAAACCGGAAAATGGTTGATGCACAGCGCATCTATCACATGATGGAGCCTCGTAACCTGGCAGCTGCCTACAAATTTTATTGCGGCAAAACGCTCGAAAATGCGCACAGTGCCGAAGCAGATACGATCGCAACTTTCGAAGTTTTGCAAGGCCAGATCGCTAAATATGAAGGTGTTATCGTCACGGATACTCATGGAAAAGAAACCGAGCCAATCAAAAATGACGTCGGCGCGCTGCACGATCTGACAGCCTCGCGCGTGGTCGATTTTGCGGGCAGAATGGTGTTCAATGACAAGGGCGAAGAGGTTTTCAATTTCGGGAAACACAATGGTAAAAAAGTGGTGGATATCCTGAAAAACGAACCCTCATTCTTTGACTGGATGATGAAAGGCGAATTCCCGCTGGACACCAAGCGGAAACTGACAGAGATCAAGCTGAGGGGACTTACCCAGCGCTGATATAAACTTTCGAACTGGTTTGAGTAAGTAGTATTTATACCTATTTTTGCCGGAAATCTATTTTTGAATATTTAACAGAATATCCTATAAGGTAAATCTGATATGATTCCAAACCCTAATATTCCAGAGGTTAGCATACCGTCGGTTATTCAAAATATCCCTCTTCAACATTACCTGATCCTCAGTACTTTACTCTTCGTTATTGGTATCATCGGAGTTCTCACCAGAAGAAACGCGATCATCATTTTTATGTCTGTGGAGCTGATGCTGAATGCCGCGAACCTGCTGTTGATCGCTTTTTCTTCTTACAGATCAGATCCTTCCGGTCAGGTTTTCGTATTCTTTATTATGGCCGTTGCCGCGGCCGAAGTGGCTGTGGGGCTTGCTATTATCGTAATGATTTACCGCAATACCCGAAATACAGATATTGGTTTTCTCAATAAATTGAAGTGGTAGGTTTCCACCTGTAAATAATTATGTCTGCATCATTACTCATCCTGATTCCGCTATTGCCGCTCATCGGCTTTCTGATCAATGGAATCGGATTTAAAACAATACCCAAAGGAGCTGTCGGAATAATTGGTACGCTGGCTGTTGTGGCCAGTTTCGTTATTTCGATCATGACTTTCAACGATTTCATCGCATCAGGAAGTCAGCCCCTCGTGGTTCCCCTATTCGACTGGATTAACGTAGGCGATCTGCGCATTCCTTTTTCATTCCAGATTGATCAGTTATCGCTGTTAATGCTCATGATCATCACGGGCGTTGGCTCGCTAATCCACATTTATTCGATCGGCTACATGCACCACGACGAAGGTTTTGGCAAGTTTTTCGCTTACCTCAACCTCTTTTTGTTTTTCATGCTTTTGCTGGTGCTCGGGTCCAATTATGTGATCATGTTTATCGGTTGGGAAGGTGTTGGATTGTGTTCTTATCTGCTGATCGGATTTTGGAATAAAAACACAAACTACAACAACGCTGCCCGCAAAGCATTCATTATGAACCGCGTAGGTGATTTGGGCTTTTTGCTGGGTATCTTCACGATCATCGCCACTTTCGGTTCAGTCGAGTACACGGAAGTGTTTGCGCAGGCAAGCAGCTTTTCCCTTGAAGATCCCGTTATCGTCACGATTTGCCTCTTCCTGTTTATCGGGGCAATGGGTAAATCTGCGCAAATTCCGTTGTACACCTGGCTACCCGACGCGATGGCGGGACCGACCCCGGTTTCTGCATTGATCCACGCAGCGACGATGGTTACTGCGGGAATCTATATGGTGATCCGTTCTAATGTACTCTATTCACTCGCGCCTTCCGCACTTGAAATCGTAGGTATTATAGGTGGTTTGACAGCAATCTTCGCGGCTTCAATCGGTCTTTTACAAAATGACATTAAGAAAGTACTGGCCTATTCGACTGTAAGTCAACTGGGTTATATGTTTATGGGATTGGGCGCAATGGCGTATTCCGCTTCCATGTTCCACGTAATTACCCACGCATTCTTCAAAGCTCTGCTGTTCCTTGGTGCTGGTAGCGTAATTCACGCAATGTCCGACGAGCAGGATATCCGCAATATGGGCGGGCTGCGCAAAAAGCTGCCGATCACTTTTATCACATTCCTGATCGCAACGATCGCAATCGCCGGTATTCCGCCATTTGCAGGGTTTTTCTCCAAGGATGAGATTCTTGCGCACGTTTTTGAACACAACAAATTGCTTTGGGTTATCGGTGTGATCGGCTCGCTGATGACTTCCTTTTACATGTTCCGCCTCCTTTTTCTTACATTCTTCGGAACGTTCCGCGGTACGCACGAGCAGGAGCATCATTTGCACGAGTCTCCCGCTTCTATGACCATTCCGCTTGTGATCCTTGCTGTACTTTCGGCAGTTGGCGGATTTATCGGAGTGCCTGAGGCTTTGCACGGAAGCCACCATTTGGCCGAATTCATGAGCCCGCTTTACGACGCGGCCCGGCAGGCCAATCCAGCCGGCTTCGCACCTACTACCTTGTCTCACTCGGAAGAATACCTATTAATGGGCGTTTCAGTTGCTGTTGCACTTATTTCTGCGGTTGTAGCCTATGTGATGTATGTTCAAAAAGCCTCGGTACCTGCGCCTGACTCGGCAGAAAAATCCGGCTTGCAGCGACTGGTTTACAACAAGTATTATGTGGATGAAGTGTATGATACGGTTTTTGTTAAATCAACCAAAACACTTTCCAATATCCTGTACAGCTTTGGTGAATTCTTCATTGACCTTTTTGTAAATGCAGCTGTCAGGCTCACCAGCTTTTCGGCCAAAATGCTCAGAAAAACACAAACCGGCTCTACCGGTGACTACGTTTTCGCAATGGTACTGGGAATCGTCGCGATACTTTTCTGGAAGCTTTTACTTTGATTTATTAAAATCCGTTCACCATTCACTGCTGACCGTTGACTTAAAATATGCTTACTCTTCTTTTAATACTTTTACCGATTGCGGCAGGAATTATCACTCTCTTATCAGGGGAGCGTCTGGCCAAACAGGTTGCACTGATCGGCGGGCTTGCATCGCTTGGTCTGGCGATCTTTGTGTGGCAGCAATTTGATCCGATGGCAGGAACGCAGTTCGGTTTTAAATATGCATGGCTGGCTGCAAGCGGCATTTCATTCGCCGCTGGAATCGATGGTATCAGCCTGTTACTCGTGCTGTTAACCACTTTTCTGACACCACTGATCATTCTTTCCGCATTCAAAAACACTTACAAATCCACCGCCACATTCTATTCACTGATCCTTTTCATGGAATCGGCATTGATCGGGGTATTTACGGCTACTGACGCATTTCTATTCTATCTGTTCTTTGAAGCGGCGCTGATTCCGGTATATTTCCTTTCAGCAGTGTGGGGTGGCGAAAATCGTTTGAAAGTCACATTCAAATTTTTCATTTACACCATTTTCGGAAGCTTGTTCATGCTCGTTGCGCTGGTTTACTTATACTACCAGACTCCCGGCACACATTCTTCGGAAATCACTGAGTTTTACAGACTGCAGCTTATCCCCGGCGTACAAGGATTTATTTTCTGGGCATTCTTCATTGCTTTTGCGATCAAAATGCCGCTTTTTCCTTTCCATACCTGGCAGCCAGATACTTATACAGAATCCCCTACCCCGGCTACCATGCTGCTTTCGGGTATTATGTTAAAAATGGGGGTCTATGGTCTGATCCGCTTTTTGCTCCCTATTGTTCCTTCGGGAATGGAAAACTGGGGTTTAATGGCTATGATCCTTTCCGTAATTGGAATTATCTACGGCTCTATCATCGCGATCCAGCAAAGTGATATGAAGCGCCTCATCGCCTATTCGTCTTTTGCTCACGTGGGCTTAATGGCCGCGGGTGTATTCTCTTCTTCTTTAAATGGTTTGCAAGGCGCGCTGATACAAATGCTTGCGCACGGGATCAATGTAATAGGGCTGTTCTTTATTGTTGATATTATTTATTCAAGAACAAAAACGCGCTATCTGGATCAACTGGGCGGCATTTCGCAGACTTCGCCGCATTTGAGCGTGTATTTCATGATACTGCTGCTAGGTAGTGTGGCACTTCCGCTTACCAATGGTTTTGTGGGTGAATTCCTACTGCTTTCAAGCGTTTTTCAATACGATGCGATACTGGGCGCAATCGCCGGTCTCACGATCATTTTAGGCTCTGTTTATATGCTGCGGCTTTTTCAGAAATCCATGTTTGGGCCGAAGTCGAAGTGGGTGGAAGGTTTTCAGGACCTGACCGCCAGCGAGCGCGCTGTTCTTTTGCCTTTAATTATCATGGTTTTCTGGATCGGTATCTATCCAAGTACATTTCTGAAACTAACCGAACCTGCTGTAAGTCAACTTTTACAACTGGTAAATAACTAAGTATAAATATGTACCCCATTGTTTTATTATCATTTTTTGGAATCGTAACGCTCTTTCTGGGCTTTTCGAAATCAAAGAATATTCTTCTCCCGGCTACGCTGCTTTTCCTGATCATTGCCCTGGCCGGCAACTTTCTGGAATGGAACAAGGGACCATTATTGTACTTCTACGATATGCTTCGGGTGGATAATGTCACCCTTGCCTTTAACGGAATTATACTATTATCGGCTTTCATGATCTTCGCCATTTCCGGCGGTTTTCAGGATAATCCTGATTCAGAGCCTGCTGAATATTTTGGTTTGATGCTGTTCTCGCTGGTAGGCGCATTGATGATGGTTGGTTTCCAGCATCTGATCATGCTGTTTATTGGTGTTGAAATACTGTCTGTCGCGATGTATGTGCTCACCGGAAGCAACAAACGTAACCTGCGCTCCAATGAAGCTGCATTGAAATACTTCCTGATGGGCGCGTTTGCGACAGGATTTATGCTTTTCGGAATCACGTTGCTGTACGGCGCGACCGGCTCATTCAAACTCGAACAAATTCAGGGATTTGCCTCTAATATGCAGGTAGGTTCGGAATCATATATCCTCTACGCCGGCTTGCTTCTGCTGTTAATTGGTATGCTATTCAAAGTTTCAGCAGCCCCGTTCCACTTCTGGACTCCTGATGTATACGAAGGCGCGCCGACGATCTTTACAACTTTCATGTCGACGGTTGTTAAAACAGCAGGTTTCGCTGCTTTGTTCAGACTTTTAAGCGGATCTTTCACCGGAGTATACGGTTTCTGGTGGATTGTTATTGCGGCGATCGCGGTACTTACCCTACTTGTCGGAAACATCGGTGCAACCAGCCAGAACAGTTTCAAAAGAATGCTCGCCTACTCGGGTATTTCGCACGCAGGTTACCTTTTGATTGCATTAACTGCATTAAGCAAACCTTCGCAAAACGCGATTATTTTCTATTCCCTTGCCTATTCACTTTCTACGATCTGCGCATTTGGGGTATTAATGTTGGTTTCAAAGGAGAAAACAATTGGAGGTCAGCCGAACGAATATTATGATGCATTCAACGGTTTGGCCAAACAAAACCCGCTTCTTGCATTTGTGTTAACTGTTTCAATGCTTTCGCTGGCGGGTATCCCGCTAACAGCCGGCTTTTGGGGCAAATTTTTCATCTTCACAAGTGCTGCCGAGAGAGGAATTATTTGGATCACGGTTATCGCGGTTTTAATGTCGACGGTCGGTATTTACTATTATTTCCGGGTGATTATATCTTCTTATCTGAAAGAGGGTGATTTAGTAAAAATACGCGTTGCGCCGTTCTATAAGGTCATTTTAGTACTCGCTACGTTCCTGACAATCCTGTTTGGCCTCGCCCCGGGTATCTTCGAAGGACTGATTTAAAAGCTACAATGTTTGCTTAGTAGAAAGAGCTGCACGATTTGCGGCTCTTTTTTTGTTACTTCCTCCCGCTTCCTGCGTCTCAACGATATTTACGCACTAAAAATATCGTTGATGAAATCACCTGTTTCCAAAAAGCGCATAGACAGTAAGTCGGCTTTCGCCATTTTTCTGAAAAACCTATCCCGCGAGCCGATCTGTACTGATACTCAGAATTCTACCGGCCATATCGCAGACAAAAAAGTATTAATAACCGGAGCAGCCGGCTCGATCGGAAGTGAGCTGGCGACACAGCTTTGTCTCGATTCACCAGCGCTGCTGATTTTGATCGACCAGTCGGAAACTGCATTATTTGAGCTAGAAACGACAATAAGAAACGCATTCCCGGATATTCGAATCGAATTGTATGTAGCAGATATTACGGATCTGCACAGAATGGAAAGGATTATTTCGGCAATGCGGCCCCATATTATTTTCCATGCTGCCGCTTATAAGCACGTTGCTGTGATGGAAAAACATCCTTATGAGGCATTGAAAGTCAATTTCTTTGGTACTAAAATATTGGCCGATCTGGCATTAAAATATGCAGTAAGCTGCTTCCTGCTCGTTTCGACAGACAAAGCAGTGAGGCCGGCGAGTGTCATGGGCGCTACCAAGCGGCTCGCGGAGCTTTATATTCAGCACATTTACCTTACTTCACCCGGCACAACCCGGTTTATCACCACCAGGTTCGGGAATGTACTCGGTTCGAGCGGCTCATTCACCAACATCCTGCAAAGCCAGATTGAAAAGGGAGGGCCGGTGACCGTCACACACCCTTTCGCAACACGCTATTTTATGACCTCCCCGGAAGCCTGCCGATTGGTATTGCACGCGCTCGCCATGGGTGAAAATGGTGATATTATGTTCTTCGATATGGGCGACCGCGTTTCAATCGTCTCCATTGCCGAACAGATGATCAGTGCATACGGATTGCTACCGCACAGAGATATCGAGATGATATTCACAGGATTACGCCCGGGGGAAAAGCTTCACGAAGACCTGCTCAATGATAATGAGACTGTTAAGCCAGGCAGCCATTCCAAAACGAGAATAGCTGTTTCTGAACAAGTTCCCGCAGCTGCTTTTGAAGAAGTAACTTCATTACTCGAAGACATAATGCACCGTGGAACCGATTCACAAATCAGCGCCGCATTACGATATGTGTTCGTTTATCTGTCTGGTCAGGCCAACGCGGTGAATTCAATATTGAAACGCTCGCCAGTCAGGCAGTGATATTTATTTCTGAGGCAGAATTCCGTTCGTTTGCATCCAGTGTTTGCACCTTCCAAACCATTCTTCGAAAGTTGGGACTTGTAAATATCCGTGTTCTCCTTTGGAATAAATGT
The DNA here is from genome assembly GCF_021390335.1 of Dyadobacter sp. CY343. Lineage (GTDB taxonomy): Bacteria > Bacteroidota > Bacteroidia > Cytophagales > Spirosomataceae > Dyadobacter. The sequence goes on from NZ_JAJUXK010000006.1 coordinate 363,568, forward strand.
GCAGATCGGACGGAATACCTTTGGTATTCAATGCTTCATAAAACTGAATACTATTTGAAATAGGAACCACGGTGTCGTCGCCGGCGTGCGTGAGGTATGCCGGTGGCGTTGTGCTTGTTACCTGCAATTCGTTGGAGAAATATCTTACTTTCTCCATTGTCGGAGACTGGCCCAGCAAGTTGGCCGCCGAACCTTTGTGACCAATTTTTTCAAGAAAGCTGATCACGGGATACACCAATATCATGAAATCCGGGCGCAGACTTGTTTTCTTAGGATTATCGATAAAGCTGCTGTCATAGTGCGTACCGGCGGTTGCGGCAAGGTGCCCGCCCGCCGAGAAACCCATGATACCGACCTTTTTCGGGTCGACCTTCCACTCTGCAGCATTCTCCCGGACAGTTTTAATAGCTTGCTGCGCATCCTGTAATGGGCCGATGGACTTATCCTTCATAATTTCGTCGGAAGGCAATCGATATTTTAACACAATTGCAGCTACTCCGATTTTGTTGAGTTCTTTGGCAACCTGATACCCTTCCCGGTCGATCACCAGCACCCCATAACCACCTCCCGGACAAACAATTACTGCGGTACCGTTTGCAATAGCAGGATCTGGTAAAAAGACTTTGATCGTCGGCTTGGAGACATTTCTCACGATAAAATCCTTGATCGTTTCCTGATCCGGTGCATTGGTCGCATTGGGGATCTTACCGGGATAAAGAGGTATCTCTTTTTGCGCCCGCGCCGCCGGCAGAACTGTTGAAAGTAAGATCAGAGCAAATAAAAGGCTTCTCATTGATGCTATTGTAAAGCGCGATTTTGTAATAGGAATCATAGTCTTTTTAATATTTTTCTAATGCGATTCAAGGTTATTTATAAGTAACTTTCCGTTGATGTAATGCTATTACTACAATTTTGCAGACTTTTGCTTAGCTGGCGGAGCAGAATACAGAGTGAAGGCTTTAAATGCCGGAATATACCTTTCAGTTCAGATACGAGTGGTACAAAGTTTCTGGCAAAATTGTATCTATCAATGCCAATTGTCGGCTTGTTATTATATTAATATAATATTTACAAGAATATCAATTTGGCTATGTTACTTTACACACTGAACGAATTGAAAAAATAAGTAGTTTTGTAGAGTAACCAAATCATTCATTACTTTCTTCCTTAAGTGATAATTAGTACTCACAACTATTTTTTGCGTTACGAGTTTCATAATCGACAATCCACAACAGAATGAAATACCCAATACATGCAGAAGGCAGGTTTCAGTTTATCGATGAAGGGAAAGGCGAAACGTTTTTGCTTTTGCATGGACTTTTCGGTGCATTGAGTAACTGGGATGGTATTATTGATCATTTCTCCGATCGTTACAGGGTTGTTATTCCATTGCTCCCTATCTACGAGCTGCCTCCGCGAGAAGCGGGACTGGATGCATTGCTTCTGTTCCTCGAAGATTTTGTCGAATTTAAGAACCTGACAAATGTGACGGTGATCGGCAACTCGCTGGGCGGACATATCGGGCTTCTTTACACACTCAAAAACCAAAGTAACGTCAACAAGCTCGTTTTGACAGGAAGTTCAGGCCTATTTGAAAACTCAATGGGCGGCTCTTTCCCGAAACGCGGAAGCTACGACTATATCAAGGAACGGGTTGCTTACACTTTTTATGACCCCGCAGTAGCTACGAAAGACCTAGTAGACGAAGTTTTTGAGACAACTTCCAGCATTCCCAAATGCATGAGCATTGTTGGTATTGCAAAATCTGCGCAGCGACATAATTTGGCCAAAGATCTGCATGAAATTCAGGTACCTACACTACTGGTTTGGGGGTTAAATGACACCATTACTCCGCCTCACGTAGGTTATGAGTTCAATCGCCTGATCGCAAATTCCGAGCTTTATTTCATCGATAAATGCTGTCATGCACCGATGATGGAACATCCGGGAGAATTTAACGTTATCCTAGAGAGCTTCCTTGAGAAACAAGTATCCGTGCAGGTTGCATAAACCTCCGGCCGCAGAATTTCTTTAGGTGCGAAAGTTGATACATATATAGTTTTTTTATAGATTCGAAAAACGACGTTCCGAATATATGCTTGCCATTTCTCTCATAAATCCAATGATTCCCGTACTTAAACCGACTGATTCGGTGAGTACTGCATTGGACTGGATGGACGAATTTGGCGTTAAGCAGCTGATCGTTGCCGATATGGGCGTTTATGAGGGTATTGTTTCCGAAGATATCCTTTTTGAAATCCACGATACTTCGGAGATTCTTGCCCGCATCATCATTCAGCACAAGGATATTTTTGCTTCCGAAGACCAGCATCCTTACGAATTGCTGCGGCTTGTCAATCAGTTCGGGCTGCGCATTATCCCCGTTTTACACGACGATCGCACCTTTGCCGGAAGCATTCTGGCAAATGATCTGATCGAACATTTTGTAAACGAGCTGGGTGTTCAGGAAAAAGGCGCAGTACTTGTTCTGAAAATTGCTGAAAGGAGTTATTCCCTTTCCGAGATCAGCCGCCTGATCGAATCCAATGGCACCAAAATCCTGAGCAGCTATTATTCGTCAGGGGAAGTGTACGATCCTACTAATGAAGCGCGGCTTACTCTCAAGCTCAACCGCACGAATATTACCCCCATTATCGCGACGCTGGAACGCTTTGGTTATGATATTGAGGAAGCACATGCCAACGATCCGATCGAGAGCTTCGACCAGGAGCGTTTGGATATGCTTTTGAGATACCTCGCTACCTAGCCGTTCACTGGCTAATTGCAATCCTGCTTTTGAAACGGCCCGTTTGTCGCTTATCTTTCGGAAGGAACCATCTGTATTACTACTTTCTTCATGAAAATAGCCATTCATGGACGCAACTTTAATGAGTCCGCACGCCCGTTTATTGAAAACATGTTCAATGAACTTAAGCAACGGAAAATTGAAGTACAACTCTCCAAGCAATTTCGTGTTTTTCTCGACCAGATCGGTATTCAGCACCACTCGGAACTGGTTTATGAGCGGCCTGAGGAGCTGTTCGATGCGAAGCTGATCGTGAGTATGGGCGGAGATGGTACGTTACTTGAAACAGTGTCCCACGTGGGTAGAAGGGTAATTCCGGCGGTGGGCATCAATACCGGCAGGCTGGGCTTCCTGGCCACCGTACCTCCCGAAAGAATTGCAGATATGATCACTGCACTAGAAACGAATCAGTTCCGGGTCGACGAGCGTACATTGGTGGCGATCGAATCCAATCTGGACCTTTTCGATGGTTTGAATTTCGGTTTAAACGATTTTACGATCACCAAAACCGATACTTCCTCCATGATCACCGTACACACGTATCTGAATCACGAATTTCTGAATTCGTACTGGGCGGACGGTCTGATCGTATCGACACCTACCGGCTCTACGGGATACTCTCTGAGCTGCGGCGGGCCGGTGTTAATGCCTCACTCACAGAACTTTATCATTACCCCAATCAGCCCGCATAATCTCAATGTACGTCCATTGATCGTGGAAGATACCGCCGTGATCCGACTGGAAGTGAAGAGCCGGAGCAACAACTTCCTGGTTTCGCTGGACGCGCGGTCGACAATAGTGGATGAGAATACGCAGCTTACCGTAAAAAAAGCCGATTTTACCGCAAAACTGATCAAAATGAAAGATGACAGTTTTTTGAATACATTAAGGAGCAAACTTTCCTGGGGCCTCGACATGCGCAACTGATCATTAATCATCCTTCAATAGCTTTCTCAATGAAGTTACTGTACCACACTTTCGACCTCCATTTAAAACATACTTTTACCATTGCCCACGATTCGCGTGACATTCAGCAAACGCTGGTAGTGCAACTTGTGGAGGAAGATCTGAGCGGACTGGGAGAGGCTACTGCCAATCCCTATTACGGGATAACGATCGACAATATGATCGCGGCGCTCGAAAGTGTTAGGGATATAGTGGAAAAAGGGGATTATCAATCCGCTGAGGAACTTTGGCGTCTTGCGCACGCTGCATTAAGCTCCAATCCATTTGCACAATGCGCATTGGACGAAGCTGCTCATGATTATTTTGCCAAAAAGAATAACAAAAAACTCCACCAGAACTGGGGCCTCACCCTGCAAAATATCCCCCTCACCAACTTCACGATCGGCATTGATACCGTTGAAAAAATGGTATTAAAAATGAAAGAACTGCCTTGGCCGATCTACAAGATCAAACTGGGCACCGCTGACGATCTGCGCATTGTACAGGAACTGAGAAAAAATACAGAGGCTATATTTCGTGTGGATGCAAACTGCGCCTGGTCGGCTGAACAGACGATTTCTCTTGCGCCAAAACTTAAAGAGCTGGGCGTCGAGTTCATTGAGCAGCCTCTACCCGCCGATGATCTGGAAGGAATGAAAAGGGTGTTCGCAGAAAGTGCATTACCCGTGATCGCCGACGAAAGTTGTATTGTTGAAAGTGATGTAAAAAACTGCCACGGTCTTTTCCACGGCGTAAATATTAAGCTGACGAAATGTGGCGGACCCACTGCCGCAAAGCGAATGATTTCTGAGGCTAAGTCTTTGGGAATGAAAACAATGGTCGGCTGCATGACCGAAACGAGCGTAGGTATATCGTCAATCGCGCATTTGCTGCCGCTGCTGGACTATGTAGACATGGACGGCTCGCTGCTCATCAAAAATGATCCTGCCGAGGGAGTGAATTTTGATTTTGGAAAGGTTATTTTCCCTGAAAGAAATGGAAGCGGTGCAATTCTGAAATCTTCTCTGCACTAAATAAGTGGCTATATTCCATACAAATAAACTTCCCGGCCGGACTGTACAAACACTGGACGGAAAGGAATACCTGTGGTTCAGCGGCACAGACTATCTCGGAATGGCCTACAACTCCGACTTTCAATCCTTCCTGGAAGAAGGTTTTGAAAACTACGGAACGCATTTCGGCAGCTCAAGAAACGGCAGTCTCAGAGTCAGTATTTACAGCGAAGCAGAAGAAAGATTTGCGAACTGGCAGACTGCCGAATCCGCGCTGCTGATTTCATCCGGAATGCTTGCCGGCCAGCTGCTTATGCGGGAAATTGATTCGATAATCCATCAAATTGACAAGCCCGATCGCATTGCTTATCACTATGCGCCAAAAGTCCACCCGGCGATCTGGGGTACTGATTATCAGTCAAACACCCTTGAATGGAACGAGTGGGCAGCGGCTACCGTGACCAAGATCAATGCGGATATCTCGGGTACGCAGCATATCATCTGCTCCGATGCGATCGGTTCTCCCATGGTAGAGCAATTCGACTTTTCAATTTTCAATAAGATCACTCAGCCTGACAACTGCCGGTTTATCATCGATCAATCGCATTCCCTGGGCATTTTGGGCAAAAACGGTATTGGAATTGCTGGTCAGTTTGGTAGCTCACTTCGTTCCAGGATTGTTTTTGTTTCTTCTCTGAATAAGGCATTGGGAATACCAGCAGGCTTGATTTGGGGAGAAAGGAAGATCATAGACCTGTTAGGCAAGTCACCACTTTTCGCAGGCGCGTCGCCCTCGGCACCTGCCTATATATTCGCATTTAATAAAATGCTGGAAACTGGTTGCTATGCGAAGTCACGCGCGGAGCTGATGCAAAATATCAGCCACTTCAACCGGCAGCTTCAAAACGCGAAAAATCATTTCGTCACAATTCCCGCCTATCCCGTTCTCTACAACGTTAACCCCGCATTGTTCGATTTTTTGCTTGAAAGCGGGATTATGGCTTCCTGCTTTTCCTATCCCCTACCGACCGACCTGCCGGTTACCCGCATTGCGATTAGCGCGGCGCATCAAAAAGAAGACCTCGACTGGTTAGCCGAGGTCTGCAAACGCTTTATTTCCTGATTATCAGAATTCCGGATTACCTCCTAGTGAAGCCAAACGCTTCTCTTCACGCAATTTTTCGCGCTCCACTCTTGCGGCTACGATAATACTTACTTCATACAATACAAATAATGGTATCGCAACCAGTACCTGGCTGTAAATATCAGGAGAAGGTGTAATAACCGCGGCTACGATCAGGATCACGATAAATGAATGCTTCCGGTATTCGCGCATAAAAACGGGAGTCAGCACGCCAACTTTTGCCAGAACAAACACTACAATAGGTAACTGAAATGCGATTCCGCAGGCGAGTGTCAATGTGGCAACAAGCGAAATATACGAGGCAAGACTGAATTCGTTGATAATCGATTCATCAAGTGTATAATTCGCTAAAAAGTTGATCGCCAGTGGGCTAACTACGTAATAACCAAAAAGCACCCCGGAGAAAAACAGAAATGTCACGTAAAAGACAGCTCCACGGGCAGAGCGCCGTTCCGCTGGTTTAAGGCCGGGCTTAATAAACCGCCATATTTCCCAAAATGCATAAGGAAACGCGAAGATCAAACCGGCAATTACAGCAGATGTCATACTCATCGTAAACGAGTCGCCCATTCCGATCACCTGAAGTTTGAAATTCAAAGCTTTTACACAAAGCTCCTCATAACCAACTGCATCCCCCAGTTTACATAACATCCTGTAAGTCCAGAAATCTGGTCGTGACGGGGCAATAATTACGTAGTGGTAGATTTCTTTGATGTAAATAAATGCGAGAATGGCAAAAACAAGAATTGAACCTACCGCACGGATTACGTGCCACCTTAATTCTTCAAGATGCCCGATAAAAGACATCTCCTGGCCTTCTTCTTCCTCTTCTTTCTCAAAATCCTGGTCCAAGGGCATATTTTTAAACTATTACTAAAATTCTATCTACGTAAAAAACCAAAAACAGGATCATACTTGCTTCCCAAAAGCTAAAATTACCTAAAAAACCCGTCGAAGTATTCCGGCGGGTTTTTCTAACAAATTTTTCTGGTCAGATCAGTCCATTATAAATGGGTAATCTGTCTCGACATATACATCTGTGTAAGCTTCCTTAGGATCCGGGAATTCTGATTCCTCGGCAAACTGAACAGATTGTGCTACTATTTCTTTTACTTTTTTGTCAATTTCTTCTAATTCTTCCTCAGTCGCGAAGTTGTTTGAAGTAATCACCGAGCGGATCTGCTCGATCGGATCTCTGTGTTTGTACTCTTCAACTTCTTCTTTCGAACGATATTTCTGAGGATCTGACATCGAGTGACCACGGTAACGATACGTACGGAATTCAAGGAATGTTGGTCCGTCACCTTTGCGTGCACGTTCAGCAGCGCGGGAAACAGATTCGTGAATAGCTTCCACGCTCATTCCGTCAACAGGCTCAGAAGGAATATCGTAAGCTTCGCCCAGGGTATACAGTTCAGTTACATTGGATGACCGGGCTACCGAAGTTCCCATCGCATATCCATTGTTTTCAACCACAAAAATCACAGGCAGTTTCCAGCTCATCGCCATATTCAGCGCCTCGTGGAATGCACCTTGCCGAATTGCACCGTCACCGAAGTAGCAAATGCAAAGGTTGTCGGTCTTATTGTATTTCTCAGCGAACGCAATACCTGCTCCCAGAGGAATCTGAGCACCTACGATCCCGTGACCACCTACAAAGCCTTTTTCCTTATCGAAAATGTGCATAGAACCGCCCTTACCTTTGGTTGTTCCTGTCTTTTTTCCGTAAAGCTCAGCCATAATCGCATTGGGCGAAGTGCCCAGTGCCAGCGGAATACCATGATCACGGTAAGCAGTAATGTATTTATCACCCTCTTTAAGGGCAGTTACAGCCCCGGAAGAACACGCTTCCTGACCTATATACAAATGGCAAAAACCACGGATTTTTTGCTGACCATAAAGCTGGCCCGCTTTTTCTTCAAAACGACGCTGCAAAAGCATGTTCTCGAACCAGAACAAATAACGCTCTTTTGAATGCTGTAATTTTTTTGGGGCAGAAGATTTCTTTTTTTCAGTAACGGTGGCCATGTATTTGGTTCTCGTTTATAAAGACAGAACTTTGTCTTAATGTTATGGTTTGAACAGAGTCTGTTTTTTGCCGTACTCACGCAATGATTTGCGAAAATAAGCATAAACTAAATAACAAAGAAGTTCATGTGGCTAGAAAAGCTCCACCTTACATACTTTAAAAGTTATGAGGAGAAAGCCTTTACATTCGGTGAACATGTGAACTGTCTGGTTGGGGAGAACGGCAGCGGGAAAACGAATCTGCTCGATGCGATCTATTTTCTGACCCTTACCAAAAGTGCATTCCACAATCAGGACGCACTCGGCATTCGCCACAACTTCGATTTTTTCGTGATCGACGGTATTTTTAGTGACCGCCAGCGACATACTCAGATCACTTGCAGTTTTCAACGTGGTCAGCGTAAGGTTTTTATGGCTGACAAGAAAAACTACGAGCGACTGAGCGACCATATCGGCCTTTTCCCATTGGTATTGATCGCGCCCGACGATACCGACGTGATCCGTGAAGGAAGTGAAGAGCGGCGGCGGTTTTTTGATGGCGTTTTATCGCAGGCTGCGCCGGGTTATCTTGATGATTTTTTGAAATACAACAAGATCCTTAACAACCGGAATGGACTGTTAAAACTTTTCGCCGAGCGAAATTATCTCGACGAAGATCTGCTCGAAACTTATAATGAGCCGCTGATCGTACTTTCCCAGCGCATTTTCGAGCACCGAAATGCATTTATGCAACGTTTCCTGCCTTTGTTCCAAAAATATTATGCGTTTTTGAGTAGCGGAAAAGAGCAGGTAGATGTGATCTACGAAAGCGAAGTAGCCAGCCTGGATTTCGCAGCAGAGTTCAGAAAAAACCGCAGCCGCGACTTACATGCGCAACGTACTGGCAAGGGTATTCACAAAGATGAGTATGTATTTGAAATTGATGAAGTTACGCTCAAAAAATTCGGCTCGCAGGGACAGCAAAAGTCTTTTCTGATTGCCATGAAACTGGCGCAGTTTGAGTTACTAAAAGAAGAAAAAGGAAAAACGCCGATCCTGCTCCTCGACGATATTTTCGACAAACTCGACGACCGCCGCATTCAAAAGCTCATCGAACTGGTCGATACCGGCTTCCTGGGCCAGGTTTTCATCACCGACGCCCGCCCCGAACGCTCCCAAAAGATACTGGAAAATGTTAAGGCTGATGTTCGGTTTTTTGAGATTGAGAAGGTGAGGCCTAGCTAATTATTTTAAGCGCCTATTATCGCGGATATTCATCAATACAACCGTATTGTCAAAAACGGTATAGTACAGCGTTTGATGCTTTCCTAGAATAAATTCATGAACAGAACTAAACGTTCGATGCCTTTTACCCATGAATGGATATTCACTCAGCAAATCCAACTGCAATTTGAGTTTGTCAGTAAAATGATCCGCTGATTCAAATCCCCATTGATCATATAAATAGGAGATTATTTCGATATAGTCACTCCCTGCATCTGCCGTCCATTTAATTTCGTAAGCCACTCTTCGCCGTCTTTAAGTACTTGTTCATTCGGGATTAAATTTCCTTGTTGAGCTTGTTTTAAAGATTCTGTTAAGAGCCGGTTGAGTTCGGCAGGATCTATCTCGATCGATTCCGCATTTTGCTGTTCTACTAAACTATTGAGCATTTTCAACAGATCTTCCATTCTGTCTTCGTCAATTTCTTTAACGATCCGAATCGCTTCCGCTCTATGTTCTGATGTTGACATATCCTAGCTTTGACAGTGTATTATAAAGTTAACTGGATAAAAACAAAAATGCCAGACTTACACCTGGCATTTTTCTAACGGTAAACTCCTACATACTACACATACTTCGGACTAAGCTCTTTCGCCTGCGCTACGAACTCTTTCACTTTCTGCTCTTCGTCTTTTTTGCAAATCATCAGAACCCCGTCATATTCGGCAACGATATATCCGTCCAAACCACTGATTACTACCAGTTTGTCTTTTGGTGTTTTAATGATTGAGTTGGTTGTATTATAGAGTAACAGATTTCCGTCTGTTACGTTTTCATTTTCATCTTTTTCCGAAACTTCATAAAGCGACTTCCAAGTTCCGAGGTCGGACCAGCCGAAGTTACTTAGTACAACGTGCACGTTATCAGCTTTTTCCATAATCGCATTGTCGATGGAAATACTGCCGCAATGCGCGTAAGCCCGTTGCACGAATGAATCTTCCGTTTCCAGGTAATAGTGATTATTTCCTCCTCCAAAAATATCCGCAATCTCAGGCTGAAATTCAACGAGCGCCTTTTTAAATGCATTGATATTCCAGACGAAAATCCCGGCATTCCAAACGAAATCACCACTATCCAAAAACTGCAATGCAAGCTCTAAATGTGGTTTTTCGGTAAATGATTTCACTTTTTTTACTGTCAGCTTGTCGGGGATATATTGAATGTAACCGTAGCCGGTATCAGGGCGCGTCGGCTGAATTCCAAGCGTAACCAGAATATCTTCATTCCGCGTCGCTCCCAGAGCCACTCTGATCGTGTCTTTAAAATTATCTTCCTTTAATATGATATGGTCGGCTGGCGCTACTACAACATTGGCATTCGGGTTGCGGGCCGCGATCTTGTAGCAAGCGTAAGCGATGCAGGGCGCAGTATTACGCCTGTTTGGTTCCAGCAATATCTGATCGTCAGTCAGCGTAGGAATCTGCTCTTTGACAAGTTCTTTATATTCCTGACTTGTAACAATATATACGTTCTCTATCGGGCAAACACCATTAAACCTTTCCACCGTCTGCTGCAAAAGCGTCTGGCCGGTGCCCAGCACATCATGAAATTGTTTCGGGAAATCGGTCCGACTGAAAGGCCAGAATCTGGTTCCTACTCCGCCGGCCATGATAATCACATAAGTATCCTGCATTATAAAAGCGATTTGTATAAGCGTTAAGTAAAGCTCTTCAAAACTAGTGATAAACGGCCAGTATGCCCGGCCCGAAAAGTCAAAAACATCTTCAAAATTAGCAGAAGGCGCGTTTACAGGTTTAAGCAGCAGATTTTCATGCAAATCACAAATTTAAGGTTTAATAACAACAACAGTTTTTTTACTAATATTTATTACAACATTCCAAGAAAAACTTGTACATTAAACTAAAAACAGCGCACTTTAAAATTACTCCCACTATGAAGAAAAATTTTACTGTTCTAAAAACTTTACTGCTGGCTATTTGCCTGGCTTCCAATGCGTTCGGCCAGATCACCCTGCAGGGTAAGGTTACCGAATCCTCGACTGGCGATCCGCTGGCCGGTATCAGCATTCAGATCAGAGGAAAGGTAACCGGCACGATCACAGACAATCAGGGAAAATTTAATTTAAATACAACCTCAAATCCGCCGCTCACTCTAATGATTTCTTCCGTCGGTTTTCAAACGCAGGAGATTAACGTCACTTCCGGTCAGACTAATCTGGATATCAAAATGGTGGAGCAGGTAACCCTGGGCGAAGAAGTGGTGGTATCTGCCTCCCGCGTGGAAGAATCTGTGATGCAATCACCCGTAGCAATCGAAAAAATGACCCTCCGCGATATGCGCGACACACCTTCTGCAAATTTCTACGACGGCTTGAATAACCTAAAAGGTATCGATATGGCCACGCAGGGATTTTTGTTTAAATCTATCAATATGCGCGGCTTCGGCAGCACAGGAAATCCCCGGACAGTCCAGATGATCGATGGAATGGACAATCAGGCACCGGGACTCAATTTTCCGCTCGACAATATCATCGGTATTCCTGAACTCGATGTTGAAAGCGTAGAAGTGTTACCAGGCGCAGCTTCCGCTTTGTACGGGCCCAATGCAGTAAACGGATTGATTTTACTTAATAGCAAAAGCCCGTTTTTATACCAGGGATTAAGTGCAAGTGTAAAGAGCGGAATCATGCATGAAGAGAACAGATCGAAAGCTACGACACCCTTCGTAGACGCTACAATCCGCTATGCCAAAGCATTTAACAACAAAATTGCATTTAAAACGAGCGTATCCTTTATCCGCGCGCAGGACTGGGAGGCGACAAACTATTCTAATCTCAATGTGGGCGGAAACGCGGATCCGGCCCGCGGCGCTGGTACTGCGCTCGATTACGATGGGGTGAATGTATATGGAGATGAAATTCAGACGAATATCAATGCAGTAGCTCAATCGCTCGCAACGGCGGGAAGCATTCCACAAGGCGCTGTTTCGCTGGTGCCCAACACTTTTGTGAGTCGCACCGGTTACCTGGAAAAAGATCTGGTGGATTATAAAACGAAGAGTTTTAAGGCGAATGCAGCCGTGCATTACCGGATTAATGAGAAGATGGAGGCAGTGGCGCAGGTGAATTACGGATACGGAACTACGGTATATACCGCAACCGGCCGCTACGCGCTACGAGATTTCAATTTAATGCAGGCGAAGCTGGAACTGCGCGGCGATAATTTTACAGTGCGCGCCTACACAACCCAGGAACGCTCTGGTAAATCTTATTTATCCGGGCTCGCAGCAGTTGGTATGCTTTCCGATTTTAAGCCGAATAATGTTTGGTTTGGTCAATATGTGGGTGCATTTGCTACGGCCCGCGCGGCTGGCACCTCCGAGGCTGAATCTCACCTGCTGGCGCGGCAAACTGCGGACGCAAATATGCCACAGCCAGGTTCAGCCGCATTTACGCAGCTTTTGGATAAATATAGAAATATGCCGATTGGAAACGGTGGGGGCGGTTTTGCAGATAAAACCAACCTTTATCACGCAGAAGGATTTTACAATTTTAAAAACCAGATAAAGGTGGTGGAAGTGCTCGCGGGCGCAAATTTCAGGCAATATCAGCTGCGCTCGGCAGGTACCTTGTTCGCCGACCAAAAGGAAGGGCGCTCGGGTACTATTCCTATTAATGAATGGGGCGCATTTGTGCAGGCAGGTAAAAATTTGCTTTCCAATCACCTGAAACTGACCGGCTCGATCCGCTATGATAAAAATGAAAATTTCGCAGGCCAGTTCACACCGAGGGTCTCGGCAGTAACTTCTTTCGGCGACAATCATATCCGGCTTTCCTATCAAACCGGCTTCCGCATTCCCACTACGCAAAACCAGTATATCGATCTGAGAACTCCGGCCGGAACATTAATAGGCGGCTTGCCTGAGTTTGACTCCCGTTACGGTCTCTCGAATGGAATTTTGCGGCAGAATTTATCCCCACAGGCAATATTACAGGTAATTAACAGCGACCCAACTATTATCGAGAAGGCCACAACTTATGCGAAAGCAGTAGTGACCCAGCAGGCTACCGCGGCTATTACGCAGGCTGTTACTGCGCAGGTGACAGCTGCCGTGAACCAAGCGGTTGCCGCCGGCCAGATCCCGAACGAGCCGGCTGCGATTCAAGCTGCGGTTACGAATGGGGTGAACGGTGCACTTCCGGGCGTGCTTTCTTCGCAGCTTCCCGGCATTTTGGCGGCGCAGGTTCCGGGCCTCGTCCCTACCCTAGCACAAGCCTACGCACTGGAAAAATTGCCCAAATACAAACCAAGGAAACTGGCGCCCGAGCGCATTGCCTCTTACGAAATCGGCTATAAAGGAGTGATCGCGAAAAAGCTGTTCATCGACGCCTATTATTATGTCAGCCAATACAAAAACCTGATTGGCGGCGCTGTGATCGTGGTTCCTACTGCGGCGGCGGCACCTGGACTGCCTGTTGAATCTGGAATAGGTGTCGGGAATTTCAATGGATATTCGAGAGTAGTGAATACGACAGAAACGATTACTACGACAGGCTTCGCACTTGGTTTGAACTACGCTTTACCCAAGGGTTTTAATGTAGGTGGTAACGTGGCAAACAATGAGCTCAGGAATTTCGAACCGTCGCCGGAAGTGCAATATTCGCAGTTCAATACGCCCAAATACCGCTATAATTTGAGTTTTGGGAAAAGGATTACGAGTAGCAGTACATTTGGTTTCAATGTAGTGTACCGGTATCAGCAGGCATTTTTGTGGGAATCGAGTTTCATTTTACCGACTACTACCGGCGTCCCGATATTCTCTAATACCCGGGTTCCGGCGATTAATAATCTCGATGCGCAGGTGAGTTACAAGGCCGCGCCTATCAAATCGATCATTAAAGTAGGCGCGACCAATCTTTTTGGAAAATCATACATTCAAGCGTACGGAAGCCCGAATATCGGTTCTACTTATTATGTGAGCATCACTTTTGACGAACTGCTGAATTAATACGTTTACTTTTCTCCGTAAGCAAGGTCCCCGGCGTCGCCCAGCCCGGGGACTATATAATATTGTTCATTCAGTTTCTGATCGACAGCACCGAGCCAGAGCCTGCATTGCGGCATTCTGTTTTGTAAAAACTCCACACCTTCCGGGCTCGCTATTACAGAGGCAATATGCGTTTGCGAAGGAATACCGAAGCGAAGTAATGCGTGATACACTTTTTCCATCGACCGCCCGGTAGCCAGCATAGGATCAATCAGGATCAGGATTTTACCGGTCAGGTCCGGGCTGGTGATATAGTCCATTTCAACCTCAAACTCCTCTTCCTCATTAATATGGTGTCCCCGGTACGCGCCGATAAATGCATTGTCGGCACTATCGAATATATTGAGAAACCCCTGATGCATCGGAACGCCGGCACGAAGGATCGTCGCCAGAACGATGGGCTGCAATAACGATCGCGAAGGCGCTGTACCTAGCGGTGTTTCCACTTTGGCTGGCCTGAATGTGAGCGTTTTCGATAATTCGTAAGCAAGCAGCTCCCCCATCCGCTCCATATTCCGCCTGAATCTCATCCGGTCTTTCTGAATATTTACATCTCTCAATTCGGCCAGATAGTGATCGGCAATGGAAGGTTTCTGGGTCAATAAAAACATAGGATCGTTAGTTTTTCAGCTGCTCCATGCAAGATAATACAAATTCATTGACGTAATTTGGAAGTATAATTCTAAAAATTCTCCGCAAAAGCTCGATTTGTGTGAACAGTAGATTTTGTTTGCCTATGGTTCCAGGAATAAGCCGGTATTTGAAAACATTGTTGATCATACTGGTATCCCTGCCATATTACGGACACGCGCAGAGCTCTTTTATCCCCTTCAACGACGATTACTACCACCTGATAGACCGCCTCGAAATTAAAAGAGGCAAGTTTTCAGAAGGTCTGCATTACAATACGAAACCGTTTGAAAGAAAGGCAGTTGTCGCATTAACCGATTCCATTTTAAAAGAAGGAACGATCAACCTGACCGACCGCGACTGGGAAACGATCGACTACCTCCGGGAAGACAGCTGGGAATGGACAAAAGGAATGGTCGCGACCGACTCGGCCAAATACGATCAGCTGGCCAGGCTGCATTGGTTTAAGCTTCCGCCTCCCGGCCAGAAAAGAAAATTTTTCGCGCATCCAGCTGACCTTTACAGCATTCACAACAAGGATCTGGACCTGCATTTTAACTTCACTACCACCAATTTTATAGGAAACGATCGCAGAAACGATCTTGCTTCTCCTTCCGATTCTACTTTATGGTACACAACCCGCGGCGTGGAAATCAGGGGAATGATCAATGAAAAGTTGGGTTTTTATACTTATGTAGCTGATAATCAGGGGCGATTTCCAAGGTATGTAAATCACTCTGCGCCTCAGTACAGCTTCCCCGGCGAGGGTTTGGCGAAGGTAACTCGCAATAATGGAAGGGATTTCCTGACCGCGCGCGGCTACATTACATTCCGACCGTTGAAAAGCATTAACGTACGCTTTGGCCACGATCACAACACTTTTGGCAGCGGCTACCGTTCGCTGATCCTTTCGGACAACAGCAGCCCCTATTTGTTTTTAAGGCTGGATACTCAGCTCGGCCGTTTTCATTATACCAACCTCTGGACCAGCATGATGAATGCCGGGGAGAACTCATTTACGGAAGGTTTGAGAAATAAAAAATTCGCGGCTATTCACCATTTGAGCGTAAATCTGACTGACCGTATCAACTTCGGGGTTTTTGAGGCTGAAATATTTAACAGGGATACGGTCGGCGGCGGCTACGATCTTAACTATCTCAACCCGATCATTTTTTACAGATATGTGGAATCCTATATCGGAAGCCAGGATAACGCATTGCTGGGATTTGATTTTCGGTGGTTAGTGGGAAGGAAAGCTTCTATATACAGCCAGTTTGTTTTAGATGAATTTTTGACCAGATATCTCTTCAACGGCAGCGGATCCTGGACTAACAAATACAGCTTTCAGCTAGGCGGTAAATACGTCGACGCTTTCGGAGTGCCTAATCTCGACTTACAGGCAGAATATAATTTGGTGCGACCTTATACCTATTCACACAAAGATGGCGGGCGAAATTACATGCATTACGGGCAGTCACTGGCCCACCCGCTCGGCGCGAATTTCAGGGAATATCTGGGAATTATCCGCTACAAAGTAACTCCGCGGCTCTCGGCTTATGGCACAATTATGATGGCCACGCAAGGAAAAGATCCTTCCTCCGGCCCTCCTATGAACTTCGGGGGCGATATTTCTAAAAATTATGATGAGCGCAGCGTAAACCGCGACGGGGAGCTTGGACAGAAGATCGGACAGGGAATAAAGGCTTCCACTGCATTCACAGACCTTCGTCTATCCTATTCACTCGCCCACAATTTGTTTCTCGACGGTCGCTACCTGGTCAGAAATATCAAATCGGATGATGTGAAGGTTGCGTCCAAGTACAATGTTTTTACATTCGCGATTCGCTACAACATGGCTTACCGCCAGCAAACGTTCTGATAATCAATACCATCATGGAAACTAACCCGCATGAACTTCGCAATCTGATCCGGCTTGCATTGCTGGAAGATATTGGCGACGGCGATCATTCGTCCCTTTCAAGTGTACCCGAAAATGCCGTGAAACGCGCGAAGTTGCTCGTGAAGCAGGATGGTGTCCTGGCGGGCGTGGAGGTTGCCCAGCTGATCTTCGACGAGACCGCTACCTATTATAATGATCCCCCACTGAAAATAGATGTGTTACTTTTTGACGGAACCGACGTCAAAAGCGGAGACATTGTTTTTATCGTGGAAGGAAGCGCGCGCCTGATCCTGAAAGCGGAAAGACTCGTGCTGAATACCATGCAGCGCATGAGCGGCATTGCGACTTACGCGCGGCAAATGTCTGCATTGATCGACGACCTGCCGGTAAAACTGCTGGATACCCGCAAAACGACGCCGAATTTCAGGCTGTTTGAGAAAATGGCGGTGAAAATCGGTGGCGCTGTCAACCACAGGATGGGCCTGTATGATATGATCATGCTGAAAGACAACCACGTCGATTACGCAGGTGGTATCGAGGCGGCGATTACCAATGCGCGCAGATACCTGGCGGAAACGGGCCGGGATTTGAAAATTGAGATTGAAACGAGGAATCTGGCAGAAGTGGAAGAAGTGCTGAGAGTGGGCCAGGTGGATATTATTATGCTTGACAACTTTTCGCTCGACGATCTGCGGGAAGCTGTAAAAAGGATCGGGGACCGGTTTGAGACCGAAGCCTCGGGTAATATCACTGAAAAAACGTTGCGAGCCGTGGCTGAAACGGGCGTAGACGGGATTTCGAGTGGTGCATTGACGCACCAGGCGCGAAGCCTGGATTTAAGTTTAAAAGCCTTCTAACCTTTATCCCCATACCGAAAGCGTATGCAGCATACAGGATATTTTGCATACGCTTTTTACAAAAAAAGCCTTTGGCTGCTCCCGCGTGCCCTTTTCCTTCTCGTAGTATTTGTTTTCTTTTCTCCAAAAATCACCCTCGCTCAGGCGCCTCCCCGGCAGGATATTGATATTAACCAGTTTGTAGCCAGCCTTTTTCCGGTCCCTTTGGAGGATATTGATTACACCGAGCTCTTCGAATCGCTGATACAACTCTACGCCAATCCGCTCGATATCAATATAGTTACCGCCGATGAACTGTCTGGCACCCTGATACTTTCGGATTCGCAGATCCGCGCTTTGCTGCAATATCGGGAGCAACTCGGCCCATTCATTTCCCTTTATGAATTGCAGGCAGTGCCGGGTTTTGATATGCCCACAATCCAGCGGTTACTTCCTTTTATTTCTTTAAACCCCAAACCTGTTTCTTTAAAAAACGCATTACAAAGTCCGAATCAGCACTTTTTGCTATTACGCTCAGGCAGGATACTGGAAACTCAAAAGGGATTTTTACCCCTGGATTCTACTTCAAAAGCTGTTACCAGATATCTCGGAAATCCATATAATGCATTTTTAAGATACAGGAATGCGCGGACGGGCTATTATAGTTTTGGGGCCACTTTGGAAAAAGATGCGGGAGAAAAATGGCTGGCCTGGAAGCCGAAAAAGCATATTATCGGCACCGATTTCACTTCTTTTCACGCACAATTATTGAACCGGGGGAAGATCAAAAATCTGATCATCGGTGACTATCGAATGCAAACCGGCCAGGGAATGGTGATGGGCGCGGGTTTTTCATTAGGTAAAGGTTCGGAAGTAATTAAAACAGCCTATCGGAGCACACTGGGATTCAAACCTTACACTTCTTCCGGGGAAGCCGACTTCTTTCGCGGCGCTGCATTGACACTCAGAATTGGCAAGAAAACGGATTTTTCTGTGATGTATTCAAAAGTGAAAAGGGACGCGACCCTGGATATGGGCGCTGACGGAAAAACATTTGCTACTTCGCTACCCCTTGCCGGCTACCACCGCACACCTACTGAAAATGAAAAACATAACAATTTTTCGGAACAAAATGCGAGCGTACATTTTCTGCATCAGTTCCCATCCGAAAAAGGGCAGGTCGGGATCACTGCGCTGCACACTTACTATGAAGCCCCGATCCGGAAAAGGGGCGCGCTGTATAATGAATTTGAATTCTCAGGAAAACAAAATCTGATCGCTGGCATTCACGGCGATTACCGCTGGCACAACTATCACTTTTTTGGGGAAGGCGCATTATCCGGCGGAAAAGGTACCGGTATTACAGCTGGCGGTATCGGGAGTTTTGGCAGGAAATGGGACGCCACCTTTCTTTTTCGACATTATGCAAAGAATTTCCATACATTCTATGGTAACCCGATCAGTGAAGCAACCCGCCCATCGAACGAAAATGCGGTATATGGCGGGTTACGGTTTATGCCCGGAAAGCGCTGGCAGCTGAGCGGGTATTTCGACCGGTTTTGGTTCCCAGGGCTGCGTTACCAGGTGGATGCACCTTCGAAAGGATTTGACTATTATCTGCATTTTTTATTCAAACCCAATAAGCGGCTGAATGTGTACGGGTTAATGCACGAAAAGCAGAAACAAAAGAATGATCCTGAAAATAAAGAGCAGCAGAATCGCCTCATAACTTCGGTTCGTCGCACTGCGATGCTTAATTTTGAATATGAAGTACCTCTGCGCTATGCGATTCGCACGCGGTGCCAGGTGGGGGATTCAGGTGAAAAACACGCCTCCCGGTCGAAAGGGATAACAATTTTGCAGGATCTCACCTGGCATTTTCCCAAGATCGAACTCAGCACCCGGTTCGCCTGGTTTAATACCGACGATTACGACAGCCGCCAGTACGTTTACGAAAAAGATATGCTTTACGCATTCTCAATTCCAGCTTACTACGACAATGGTACGCGGCATTATCTGATGCTGAGATATAACGTTTTCAGGAATATGAAAATATGGGCGCGCTGGTCGCAAACGCGGTACAGGGATTTGCAGACGATCAGCTCGGGACTGAATGAGATCAAAGGAAATAAACGCAGCGAGCTCAAAATGCAGGTGATTTACCAGCTTTGAAACTATACATATTGAACACAACAACATTGAAAGAACAGGAAATGGCCCTTGATAAAAAAGAAGCATTAAAGAAGTTTTTCGGTTACGACAGTTTCAGGGAACACCAGGCGGAAATCATCGACACCGTTTTGGCCGATAATGATTGTTTTGTACTAATGCCGACAGGCGGCGGAAAATCGATCTGTTTTCAGATTCCCGCAATCCTGAGAGACGGGCTTACGATTGTAATTTCTCCTCTGATCGCATTAATGAAAGATCAGGTCGAGGCGCTGCTGGGCAATGGGGTTTCAGCGGCTTATCTGAACTCGACATTATCATCCGCCGAGCAGGACCGGATCATGTGGCGCGCGAAAACGGGCGACCTTAAATTGCTATATATTGCTCCCGAGCGGCTTTTTTCGGGAAATACATTCGAGTTTTTAAAAGAATGGAACGTCGGACTTTTTGCAATTGACGAGTCGCATTGCATTTCCTCTTGGGGCCACGATTTCAGGCCGGAATACCGGCAGCTGAGTTCACTAAAGATCCGTTTTCCGCAAGTTCCGGTGATCGCATTAACCGCGACGGCAGACAGGGTTACCCGCCGCGATATCCTGAAACAATTACGCATTGAAAGCGCACAGACCTTTTTAACCAGCTTTGACCGGCCCAATCTAAGCCTGAATGTTCTGCCGGGCCGAAAGCGAATTCAGCAAATACAGGATTTTATATCGAGGCGGCAAAATCAGCCGGGGATTATCTATTGCCTCAGCAGAAAAAGTACTGAAACGGTAGCAGCCAGTTTGAAAAAAGCCGGGTTGAAAGCGGAACATTATCACGCCGGTTTGCCGGCCGAGCAACGTTCCCGGGTGCAGGAAGCATTTCTACGAGACGATCTGCAAGTAATTGTCGCTACGATTGCATTTGGAATGGGAATCGATAAATCGAATGTGCGCTGGGTGGTCCACTATAACCTGCCTTCCAATGTGGAAAGTTTTTACCAGGAAATAGGCCGGGCCGGGCGCGACGGGCTGCCGGCGGATACTGTGCTGTTTTACAGCTATATGGATATTATGACCCGCCAGGATATGATCAATAATTCGGATCAGTCGGAAGAACAGAAGGAGCTGTTGCATGCAAAGCTGAACCGGATGAAACAATATGCGGAAACGGACATTTGCAGGCGCCGGGTATTGCTGAACTATTTCAATGACGCATTCGACAAAGATTGCGGGAATTGTGATGTGTGTAAAAATCCGAGAAGCCGTTTTGATGCCACGGTAATCGCGCAAAAAGCACTGTCGGGCATTGCCAGAACCGATCAGAAAGTAGCGATGGGGATGCTCATCGATATTTTGCGAGGAAGTAAAAACCGGAACGTATTGCAGCACGGCTACGAGCGGCTGCCCACTTTCGGAGTAGGCGGCGAGTTGAAATCGGAGGAATGGACCGAATATATCGGACAGCTTTTGAACTCCGGCGCCATGGACATCGCCTACGACGAGGCGCATTCTTTCAAGCTGAACGCGGTGAGCCGGCAGATATTGAAAGGCGAGCGAAAAGTGGAACTCGTCAAATTTATTCCTTTGAACGAAAGGAAGGCGAAGGAAGAAGAGCTTGCGCCTAAGGAAAAACCGAAGAGAGAAATTGTGCGCGACGCCTTGTTTGATCGGCTGCGTACGTTACGCAAGCAACTTGCCGATGCGCTCGGTGTGCCGCCTTATGTCGTTTTCAGCGACGCCACTATTTCCGAAATGGCGCAGAAAAAACCTGTTTCAGAAATGCAGATGAAGTCCATTTCAGGTGTGGGAGCTGAGAAATTCAGACGTTACGGAGAAACCTTTATCAATGAAATCCTCGACTTTGCCCGTGAAAACTTCAAACCGGGTACGAAGGCTGTCGCGGGGATGACAATTATAGAAACGCTTAGCTTATTTAAATCCGGCGCTTCCATACAGTCGATCGCGGAACAGCGGGGACTGAGTACTACCACCATTATTTCTCACCTGATCAGACTGAAAGAAGAGGGTAATGAGATCGACCTCGAATCGCTGATCGACAAGCGCGCATACCAGACAATTATCACCGCCGCGGAGGAAATGCAGGTTCGGAAAAACGATCCGCTCAAACCACTTTTTGAGTTGCTAAATGAACGATTTGACTACGGCCAGATCCGGCTCGCATTAGTAATATGGGGTGAAAAAAATGGGTTTTCTTAACAATAAGCAGAATAGGACATAACTCATATTGGCTCTTCGAAAATCCACTTACAAAAAATTAATTCAAATTTTTTTTCGATTACAACCTTTTGGCTCAAAAATTGCTCTTTCAAGCGTATATGGCTCTTTTTCCAGATCCCAGATATTACGCATAACTATGAAAAATCAACGTATTCTAATCATTGCCTCTATTTTATTAATCCTTTGCGTTTTCGAGAAGCAGGCACGTTACAAAGCAGTACGGGGTGTAACTGTGGAAAAAATGTACAGTATTCCTGAAAGGAGTGAGTTAGATGTCCCAGTATATACTCAAAACGAGCCGAATGCATCTGGCGAAAATAAATCTTTGTACGATCCTGCACAGCTGCTTGAACTCGTTTCCAGCGATACCACTTATAATAATGGCTTTAAACTGACCGACGAAAGATCACTTGACATTTCATCGGCCAATACACTTTCCAGTTACTAATATTCTTAACTGAAAAGCCCCATAATATCTTCCTGGCTTAGCTTCTTGATAAAGCCGGATTCGCCCCCCACCAGATCTTCCGCGAGGTCCTGCTTTCTCTGCTGAAGCAACAGGATTTTTTCCTCAATTGTATCCTTGCAAATCATCTTATAAGCGAACACCTTCCGCGTTTGTCCGATACGGTGGGTTCTGTCAATTGCCTGCCGCTCGACAGCCGGGTTCCACCAGGGATCGACGAGGTATACGTAGTCGGCCTCCGTTAGGTTCAGACCGACGCCGCCAGCTTTCAAACTCATCAAAAATACCCGGCAAGTCTGGTCGCTTTGGAAACGGTTAACCCTTCCTGCGCGGTCCACCGTCTGCCCGTCGAGATACTCGTAAGGAATTTTCACTTTTTCGAGATGCTGGCGTATTAGATCGAGCATTCCGAGGAACTGACTAAATATTAATATCTTGTGATTCGACGCATTCTCCTCGATCTCCCTCGTGATCTCTTCCAGCTTCGCGGATTCATTTCCAAAATCTTCGTCGCCTGACAGGATAGAAGGAGAATCACAGATTTGTCTGAGCTTTAATAATGCTTCCAAAATCAGGAAACTGCTTTTGTTCAAACCCTCCGTCGCCAGTTTTTCGGCGATTTCCTGCCGGTATCTTTCCCTGAAAATCTCGTAAACCTTCCGCTGCTTCTGGCCCATTTCGCAGAACAGAATAGTTTCCGTTTTGTCGGGAAGATCGGTTGCTACCTCCTCTTTTGTTCTTTTCAACATAAAAGGATACACCAGCTTGCGTAGCTCAGCGGCTTTTTCCTTATCCTGATATTTATCGATCGGCGTCGCATATTCACTTCTGAAAAAGTCGGCGTGACCGAGCATTCCGGGATTCAGGAATTCAAATTGTGAGTAAAGGTCGAAGGTATTATTCTCTACGGGAGTACCTGTCATCGTAAGCCGGTTCTTGGCGCGGAGCAGGCGAGATGCTTTCGAAGTGAGCGAGTCCGGATTTTTAATAGCCTGGGCTTCATCCAGAACGATGTAGTTGAAATCGAACTTCCTGAGAAGCTCTACGTCACTCCGCATGGTACCGTAAGTAGTAAGGATAATGTCGTATTCCTGAAAGAAATCGATCTCCTTTTTCCTAGCCATTCCCCGGTGCACATACAATTTCAGGTCAGGCGTAAATTTCTCTGCCTCTGCCTGCCAGTTGAATATCAGTGTAGTAGGAACTACGACAAGATTCGTATTAGCTGGGTTGAGGTTTTTCTGTTGTTGAAGAAAGGTCAGCATTTGTAACGTTTTCCCTAGCCCCATATCGTCGGCCAAACAACCTCCCCAACCGAATTCATCAAGGAAATGTATCCATTTATAACCTTCTTCCTGGTATTGGCGAAGCGTTGCCTGAATGTTCCCCGGAAGCGGCACATTTGGTATTTCCTTGAAGTTCAGCAGCTTCTCCTTTTTCTCTTGTAACTCCCTGAATACCTCTTCGTTATCCACTTCCGAGATCATTTCGTCGATCAGCGAAAAGTGTATTTTGGATAAATGGATCTGGTCATTATCGACCCGGCCAAACTGCATGATCGGTTCCAGCTTCGCAATCCATTCTTCCGGCAGCATACCGAGCGAACCGTCGCTCAATTGCACGTAGTTTTGTTTCTTTAAAAATGCCTTTTTGACCTCGGCAAGCGATACTTTCTGATCGCCGAATGTGATTTCAATCGTCATATCAAACCAGTCGATGCCCGAAGAAGCTTTCACTTTCACGGAGCCGCGGTTTGGATTAAAACGCATTTTTTTAAGATCATTGAAGCCCAATACATCGTATTGCTTCTTTTTGGCACCTTCCACAAACTTGAAGAGCCAACCGTCTTTCATTACCTGATCGAACGGAATGTAGAAAAATGGCTGACCCGTTTGTTGTTCAAATGAAGGATGCAGGGATTTCAGCCACTGCCAAACCGCATTTTCTCCCGGCAGATCCCTTTCCAGCATGGTAATCTCATTGTCTCTGAAACTGCTGCTGGTACGGCGCTGGTCATGGAAATATTCGGTAGTGCCTGTCTCGTTTTCGTAAACGTAGGCAGGGACGATCAGCAGGTTCGCATCATCTTCCCGAAGGTACAGATTGGGCTTTTTGAGCGTAAGCGGGTGCGTGGTTACCTGGTGGCGGGTTTGAAAAATAACATCAAACTGCTCGGTCACAGGAATAATCCAGTCCGAAAGAAAGGTATCTGCAAATTCTTTCTTAACCCTGATCTTAAATCCGTTCTGACTCAGGTAAACGACCATTTCGGCCTCATTTACACCGGCCCAGCGAAATAGCGTTTTCTCATTGTGTAGCCCGAGCCAGAAGCTGTCCAGCGACATCACCTTTTGAAGTTCGATCGGAACGCCGGGTTTTAATTCAATATATGGATTAAGGGTAATGAATTCCTTGTCCTCAGTCAGAACAAAAAAGAGTTTGACCGGGTCGCGGTGAAGTTCGAGTTGGGTTAGCTGGTTGTTACTGGTCACGTAATCGCCGTCTGCCAGGTAAACGCGCTCAGGATCAAGGTCATTGAATACCCGGTTGATCTGTTTTCCAACATAAGTCCTAGCCTCGATACGCTGGTTGCTACTTACATCGTCGAAATGCAGGTAAGCATTGTAAGCCCAGCCCTGCTTGCGGATGAATTTTTGCAAACCTTCCTCCCAATGCTTCGCAAGTCTTACCAGACGCGCATCTGCTTCGGTCAATACCGGTATTTCGTCGGCCGCATAATAGTGGCTGGATCCGCCGGCTATATTGCGGATGCTGGTCAGCTTCTCGGATTTAGTACTGTATTTGACAGAAAAAACACCGAACCCAACGTCCAGCAGATGATTTCTTCCTTTTGACCAAAAAACAAAAATAGAAACCCTGTCCTCTTCGTCCTGCGCGTTTTCTGCATTGGCTACTGTAAATGACAGGCTTTGCTGCGGGATAATCCGCTCTTTCAGCGCTTTCCAATTCTGGTATGAACCGATTTTCTGGATCGCGGGATCGAGTTTGATCAGCTGTAAGCCACCGTCCTCATCCAGCCGGAAATCGAATTTATCTTTAAACTGATCTTGCAGTGAATATCCGTATTCTGCGAGCAGACTGTTTTTTTCAGCTGTCAGGTCGCGCATTACGTCAAATGCTTTCTCTCCTAGCTCTTCCCGCAATTTGAGCAAGCCAGCAAGCTTATGTTCGCAAAGGGGCACCCATAGTTTTTGTCCGCAGGTACAGGAAGTATGTATCTGCCTGGTATTTGGTACCCTGCTGAATTTTGTATGGTAAATAGTTTCCTGATCGGTAACTGCGCATTCCGCCTCTCCTTCTCGTGCAGCCGTAATTTCGACTTCCTTAATAGCCTCTTTATTGCGCCAGGTATCGTCCAAAACCAGGCTGCGAAGCTGGAATTCACGAAGCTCGGCCAGCTCGATCACCGAGTCGGCCATGTCGTAAGTCACCTGCTTGATCGTCGGCATTTTGTCGAGGATATACAGGATAGCCGCGACCCTGTGTTTACAGAGCCCCGCTTTGTCAGGACAAGTACATTCGGTGATGATCTGGGGAGTAAGAAAATCTCGGATATTGATCTGATAGAAGTGGATCGAATAGTCGCTTTTGACCTTAAACTCCGCATTCCCGGGACCATTATATTCCAGCTTTGATACTTTTAAGCCGCCACTGCTATAAATGGAACGCCCTCTTGACAATACGTCCTTCTCTGTTCGCTTTAACAAGAAGTTAGATAATTTCTCCTTCTTTTCGTTTTCCATTTACCCGCTACCTTGTGAAAA
Source organism: Dyadobacter sp. CY343 (assembly GCF_021390335.1). Classification (GTDB taxonomy): domain Bacteria; phylum Bacteroidota; class Bacteroidia; order Cytophagales; family Spirosomataceae; genus Dyadobacter. The sequence continues at coordinate 389,782 of NZ_JAJUXK010000006.1, forward strand.
CGCAAAAGTACGGGATGTTTAGGTTTTATAGAAATCGCGAAAGGAGATATCCCGCTAATTTCAGCTGGCGATATACGGCTGTCGTATTACACCAATGTGCGGGCGGGCGAGTTTGTCCTTAAAAAAGTTGGTGATCTGTTCGCCTACATTGGGATAGAGCAGGTTGTCGGACAGTGTATCAATTGGAAGCCACACGATCCGGAGTGCGGTTGTATGTTCAGGATTTAGTTTGGGTTCGCCCGAAGAAATAGTTGCTTCAAACACCATGTGCAGCGTTTCTTTCTTCACCTGCGGCCATATTACCTCTCCGCAGCAAATCATTTCCCCTATGTTTGACTTGATCTGGATCTCTTCTTCCAGTTCCCGAAAAAGTGCTTCTGCCAAGCTTTCTCCCGGGTCAGGATTGCCGCCGGGCAGACCGTATACTTCTGTCTGGCCGTAACAATAACAAAGTGTTAATATCGAGTTGTCCCGGATTATAATTGCGGATGGACGTACGTTCATGCAGGAATAGGGGTCAGTAACGGAGTGATTTAATATAGTGTTGGTGGAAATTTTGTTAATCCTGCAAAACCATTTTCTCAATCAAAAGCATGAAAATGTGAATTACCTTAATGTGTATTTCCTGAATTCTGTCGGCGTAGCCAAAATGTGGGACTCTGATCTCTACATCAGCGAGTCCGGCCAGTTTGCCACCATCTTTGCCTGACATAATGATTACTTTCATTCCCTTCGCCCTCGCCGCTTCGGTTGCATTAATAATGTTAGCAGAATTTCCGCTCGTACTCAGTCCAAAAAGCACGTCACCGGCTTGTCCCAAACCTTCGATAAACCGGGAGAACACAAAATCGTACCCAAAATCATTACTTACGCAGCTCAAATGACTTACGTCGGAAATGGCGATTGCAGGCAGTGAGCGGCGATTATCGCGGTACCTGCCGGTAAGTTCCTCGGCAAAATGCATGGCGTCACAATGTGAGCCGCCATTTCCGCAGGAGATTATTTTCCCATTTGCGAGAATTGCGTCGGCCATTAAGCGGGCACCTTTTTCTATTTTTTCAATTTGTTCAGGATCATTCAGAAACTGATCCAATACAGCCTGTGCTTCTTGCAATTCCTGACTAATAATACTCTTATAATCCATTATAAATAAGATTGTTAAAGTTTGATGGCTTTCAAAACGTGCGTTTTCCGGCCTGGTCCTTTGTGTCTTTGTACCTCAAAACCGCCTGCCCGCAATGCCCGTTTGACAATTCCTTTGGAAGAATATGTTACCAATACGCCGCCTTGCCTCGTTTGGGCTGCTATTTGCGAAAATATTTCGGCAGTCCATAACTCCGGCTGAGCTCGGGGATCAAAAGCGTCGTAAAAGATCACGTCAAATACCTCGTCGCTGTGGAAATCCTGCAACTGAGTACTTTCTTTGGTTATTCTAAAAAAATCGGACAAATGTGTTGGCGCAGACCACGGGGCCTGGTGCAGCCGCATAAAGCCGCTCTCGCCGGTTTCCTGTTCGTAGTTGAGCAACTGCGCCTCGGTTTCAGAAACGGGATAAGCCTCTATCGTTGTGTAAAAAACAGATTTTTGCAGCCTGTCTGCAAGCTTCCACGCAAGGAAAGCATTGAGACCGGTACCAAAACCCATTTCAAAGACGTGTACAGGAACTGTGGAATCTTTCAGGATCGGGAGCAGGCCGAGATTAATACAAATATGCTCCGATTCCATGAGGGCACCTTGCAAGGAATGGTACTGCTGGCCAAACTGTAAACTGTATAGAGAATGCGAACCGTCTTCAGTGACTAAAAGCCTTTCCAAATAAGCCAGGTGTTTTGTTTGGCTTAAAAATAATTAAATCATTCTGCGCAGGGTAATCTGAGTGAAGAAAATATCCCCTTTGCGTTTCACGAGCAGGTCGATATTCTTACCGTCGCCGCGCTGCATGAGCTTGTAGATCTCGCTTACATTAAGATCTGAGGCAGCATGATCGTCTATAAATAACAGCTGATCACCTTCCACCAAACCTGCTTTGGAAGCAGGCGATTCGTCTACAATGTGATTGACAATGTACGATTTAAGGTCCCTGCCCTCAGCACGAATTTCCATCCCGCTCATATCGTGCTCGAATTTCTCGCGGAGGCGGCTTCTCACAGGTTTGAGCACCATGTATTGCTCCTGGTAGTTCATCGTTACCTTAAACCGGCGCAACAACTCGCAACCGATATTTCCCTGGCGCTCGGTACCCATTTTTATTTTTGCCCCAAATCCCGCACTGTCAGGAAAGGAAGCCACGATATTGTCCATTTGGAATCTACCCAGGCGCACTTTGTCAATACGTCCCAGATTCCCATTGATAACCCCGTTCAGTCCACGTCCCAATTGTGCGCGGATTACTTTTTCAGGAAGCCGGAAAGTTTCTTTTCGGGTATTGTTGAGCAACAACGCGTGCCCGGCTCCTGTATCGATCAATACCCGGATCGGGTGCTCGCGACCGTCGGCAAACAGGGTTACCGCGTCAGTAAATGGCTTGGTATCTTCGATGATCAGCGGGTGTTTATCGCCTTTTTTGGATTTGTACTTGTATTTATCCGGCCGCATCAGAACCAGCTCTTTTTTCGAAAAGTCGATGGTGACGACGAAGTTGTTGAATACCTCATAACCGAAGATCCCGTGAACCGGCACGCCCACATATTCCGACAATTTTAAAAAATCTTCTTCGAGTACGACGATATTCTGGTGATTCGCTCTGAGCCGGCCCATCGAAAATTTATTGTCGATCGCCACGTGAGCTGATATAGACTTTCCTTCCCCTGCCCCGGTGAGGTTAACCTTCCGGGTTAAACGCAGCTTGTCCGGTTTGAGGATATAAGGATCGGTAATGATAATGGAGCTGACGCCGGTATCCAGTATAAAACGCAGGGAATCAGTATCGTTGATCTTGACGTAAAGCAAGATCAGATTGGAATGCAGCTCAAAAGGTATGCGGGCGGATTTATGGTTTTTGTCAAGATAATAACCATATTTTTCCTCGGAAACGGGGGGAATATCTTCTGTACGAGCGAATGTATTGCGGCTTACGAAAAGTATGATCGCTACTATTAACCACTTAGACGTTTTCATCGTGGCCTCCTTTCTTTTAATCTAGATTTAAAATCATTCTGTCAGTACTAACAACACGTTGATCATAAATGGCCTGATTCTGTCTTTTATTCTCTTCTGTGTACACAAAGTATCAAATTCACGGGGCTGTCAAGTGGGTAAATTTAATCTATTTTATATTAATTAAACACAAAAAAATCTTTATATGTAAAAACTTTTTGCCTTTTGATTTAACACAAATCTTTAATCGGGTAAATGACAGAAATATGATAATTTTGTTGCGTCAAATGATGTTTTTCCACAATTAAAATTTTCTCATGCGAAAAAAAATTGTTGCCGGTAACTGGAAGATGAATAAGGTTCTGGATGAGGCAGTTGCGCTCACTTCTGAATTAGTGAATATGGCCAAAGATGAAGTGCAGAATGATGCCAAAATCATCCTTTGTCCGCCTGCCATTTACCTGACCACTATTAAAAAATATATCGAGGACGCGCCTAATTTTTCATTGGCTGCTCAAAATTGTTCGGATAAAGTTTCGGGTGCATTTACAGGAGAAATTTCTGCTCAAATGCTGCAATCGATCGGCGTGGAATATGTGCTGATCGGCCACAGCGAGCGTCGTCAATATTTTAACGAATCCAATGCAGTATTGGCTGAGAAGGTTAATACGGCACTTGCAAATGGTGTTTCTCCGATATTCTGCTGCGGAGAATCTTTGCAGCAAAGACAAAATGAGGATTACGTTGGTTTTGTGAAGAACCAGCTGACAGAAAGCCTGTTTCACTTGTCGGAAGAGCAGTTACTATCCGTAGTAATCGCTTATGAGCCAATCTGGGCGATCGGTACCGGGCTGACTGCAAGTGCATTGCAAGCTCAGGAAATGCACGCCGCATTGCGCGAGCATATTGCTTCCAAATATGGTGCTGATGTTGCCCAGGAAATTTCGATCCTGTACGGCGGAAGCGTAACAGCCGCCAGCGCAGCCGAACTTTTCGCATCGCCGGATATCGACGGCGGATTAGTAGGCGGTGCTTCTTTGAAGTCGCGGGAGTTTACGAATATTGTTAAGGCTTGGTAAGTTGCTAAAATTGTCATCCTGAGCGCAGTCGAAGGTTGCACTTCGGCTGCGCTCAGTGTGACAATGTACATTGTGCTTAGTGTAGCGGACTTCGGCTTCGCTCAGTCTGACAAAATGCCTTCAGTGTTACAAACCTATTTAAACCTCCGTCACTACAAACTCCACCCGTCGGTTCCTGGCTCTTTCCTCCGGAGTACCTTTTGTGACTGCGCGGGTTCCGCCGTATCCTTTCGCTTCTATCCGGCTTTTTTCAATACCTTTTTCCACCAGGTAAGCCTGCACGGATTCGGCTCTTTGGCGCGATAATTCGAGGTTTTTGTCAAAGTCACCTACGTTATCGGTGTGACCTTCAATGCGGATGCGGATGTTTTTGTTTTCTCGCATCATATCTACCAACCTGTTCAACTCTGCGTGGGATTCGGGCAGTAATGTATATTTGGAAGTTTCGAAGTAAATGTTCGGCATGGTAATCGTTTCACCAACTGCCAGCGGATTGAGATAAAAATCGTGCATGAATGCACCTTTTCCGGCAGAATCAGCTGGACTGAGGGTTAACGCGGTCCCATAATATCCTTTCGCCACGATTTTCAAATCATACTTTTCAGCCGGATCAAGCCCTAGCCGGTATTTGCCGGAAGAAGACCTGACCTGCAATGAATCGCCCTTTTCCACGTACTGTATCTCAGCAGATATTGGCTGTTTGGTTTTTGCATTGAAAACATTCCCCCGCAACACAGCGACTCCGCTTTCCACTGCCGGCTCCTTTTCAACCGGAGCTTCCTCTTTCTGAGGAATAACCGCTTTTTCTACCGGTTTTCTAACAGGAGGCTCTGCTTTGGCAGTTGTTTTAGGTTTTTTTTGAACCTGCTTTTTCGAAGGATTTTTAATGTGGATACCATAGAAATTCCACGATTGCGTTCCCTGCGAGCTGCGCCCTTCATAAAAATCAAACTCCTCAATGCCGGGGCTCAGTCGCTCGAAATAGGCTACAAAATCAACCTTTTCTCCTGCGGTCACTTCTTTTGTAGCGTTGGTTGGAATATTTTCTGCTTTTATAAGCTTGAATTTTTTCTCGATCTCTCCCGGTTTGTACAACCTCGTTTCAGGATCCAGCCAGATCTGGTTTCCCCCCTGAACGGGTCCCTGCCCTGGTTTGAACGGCAAATTAAATCCCTTCGGAACCTGAGGCACATTCGACTTCTTTTCAACAAATTCGAGGGATATGATCGTATACTGATCGGTCAATTCTACGCGCTTGATCTTGACATATTCGGCAGACTGCTCGTCTACTTTTGGGTTTTCAGTAACTTGTCCAAAGGCGTAGTTCAGCGAAAGTGTGATGGCGAAGGCAAATGCCAAAAACGTTCTGCATTTCATGGTTCTTAACTTTTACATTTTTAATAACTGCAAGAACGCCCTAAACGTCCTCATAGTTTGTTAAAAATTGTTAAAGTACTTAAACCTATTGATTTACAGAGATAAAGCCGGACCAGAATGCGGGATCGTATCGTTCCCAGGCATGGCAGGCGAATGGAAGCTGGTGATTCGTGAGCTCGTAAGTGGCCGCCGGGCTTTTTTCAAAAGCAAATTGAAGTGCCTCTTCCCAGGCAGGCAATTTCAGAAATAATTTCATAGGGATCAGGCGTGTCGCTTCCTGCGAGAAGAGCATATCTTCATTTCCTTTCCATTGGGGATAAAAAAAATTATAGATTTTGAGATACCGGATAAAAGCTTCCACGCGCCGCAGAGAAAGTCCCCCATTGAGCACTACCCTATTGGCAGATAATGCATCGGCAAATTCCTTTTTCGAACCGGGACCCAGTGCATCATACTTCGGCTGGTGCAGCGATGGGGCTCCTATATAATCATACCCTTTTTTACACCAAACCGCCAGCTCGTCACGAAAAACGTAAGCATCGAGCTGGCAGATTAATATGTATTGATAGGATGAAAAGCGTTCGTAAAACGTCAGAGAAGTCAGCAGCCGGTTGTACGCGTCGATTCCGTTGAAGTACTCGTCGGGAAAAGATACCTGTTGAATGGAGGGAAATGCATTGAAATCGCTGCCGAGCTCCATTTTTTCCGGCTTGACGATGATGATCGGGTAGTTTGATAAAACCTGAATACATTGTTTCAAGGAAATCAGCTCGTTCGGTGTCAGGTCCGGGCGGTAAACCGGGACTACAATCGCAACAGAGGCATTTTCCTGACCAATTTTCACGCTACAAACATTTCTTATTCCAATAAATCGCCGATAGCAGGCAGCCACCAATCTTTGCTGCTAAACTTGTAATATCCTCTTAAAACCTGATTAATAACCGGCGTGAATCGTTTTGCGCGATTTTCAGGCAGGGAAGCGCGGCTGTAAAAGTGCTTTTGCGACAAATATAGCTTAATCAGCTTTTCTCTCGGCACAAATGGAATAGCGCGCAGCAGCTTATATAGTTCGTGGAGCTTATCTGCTTTTTCTACCAGTGGGACCAGTTTTTTCTTTCTGTCCCGCACGAAACGGTCTTTCAAATGCACTTTTTCCACCTTACCACCAAAACCGACCTGCTGGCTGGCGTGCATCCGGTAATTGATCAGCGGCTCTTCTATGAAGTCAATTTTATTTTCCAGACTCAATACCACAGCGATCCAAGCATCGTGAATCAGGTCGGGCACGTGGGTTGGGAATGGGGTCAGTCTTTCGAGGCACGATTTGCGGATCGCGAGCGTGGCGCCGGTTACTACAAAGCCATTGAACAAAATCTCGTGCGGCTTTCCTTTCTTCCACTTGTTGCGCCCTCGCTCGTCGAATTCGATTTCCTCCCAGATATTTCGTCCGATCGGCTTTGAATCGTCGTCGACCATGACTGCATCTGAAAATACCGCGTCAATATCCGGGTGTTCGCTCAGGTATTTGACCTGCGTTTCCACTTTGTCGACGCGCCAGAGATCGTCCTGGTCACAAAGAAAAACAATATCGCCGCCGCAAAGCAGCATGCATTTTTCAAAGTTCCTGGTTGAGCCCAGGTTCGTTTCATTTACATAAATCCTGACCGGAAAAGCGCTCGTTTCTGCGAATGCTTTAATCACCTCAATGCTATTATCCTTAGACCCGTCGTCACAAACTACGAGCTCGTCAACCTGCATGGTTTGATCAGCAATGCTCCTCAACTGCTCAGGCAAGAACTTCGCCCCGTTGTAAGTGCACATAGCTACTGAAATCATAGTAATGTGTATAAAAATTTAGCCGACAAACGCGGCAATTTAACATTTAACCTCTCCTTTTCGCAACACGATTTGCGATTTTCACTTAACGCCATTTGTAAACTAATTTGTTTTTGCGGGCATAATTACCACCTTTTTACTAACTGCCCAGCTTAAAATTTCTGAATATGCATACGCTTCCCTGTAATATACCAACCGGGTATCGGGGTTGGATTCCCACTTTTGTATAGTAGCCACGATCTCCGCATTGTGTTTTTGCAGATCCGTCCGGTTATTATAAAAACCAAAACCCCAGATCACAAGAACAATGCCCGCAATGTATTTTAAATGCGCTTTTTTGAGAATTTTGAGATCAAGCAATATCAGTACCAGAAGTACCGGGATCGTTGCAGTGAAAAACATATAGCGTGGCGCAATTCCTCCCGCAGCTTTGGATTCGAACCGCGAAACAGCGACGATTATCCCTGAAAGTATAGGCAGCGAAAGCAACGAGAAAAGAAGCGGGTTTTTGGAAGCATAACCTTTCCAAAACAGCCATGCCCAGATGATCAGTACCGAAAGGCCCATTAACATACACACTATAATATTCACAGATTGCCCGGTCGCAGGATTGATATACAAGTAACTTCCAAGAAACGTTAGCAATAAACGCGCCATCCACTCTGCATTGAAACTTGCACCAGCCGCGCTTTTTATTTCAGGGAGTGGTAAAAAGGTAAAGTATAACAGTACTGCTGCGCAAACAACCCAGATACCCAGCATAAGCCACTTCCTCTGTATCAACAAGATAAATGCAGCCAGGAACAACGCAAGAAAACCATTTCCAAACGAGAGAACAGCCAGTAATGCCGCCAAAAGTCCCAGAAAAAAACTGGCACTCAGGGGTTGTTTTGCATTATTAACCGCGAATAGGGTCAGAAATGAGAAGAAAAAAACTGTATAATGTTGAATCCCTCCCCAATAGTAAAACGTCACCTGCCAGAATGCCAGACTGAACAGAAACAGGCAGGTGATCAGGAGCATTTCGGGAGTTAGCTGCCTGTTCTGCCTGATTACCGCAATCATTAAACCAAAAAAAGAAAGCAGAAAGATATTCTGAAAAATAACCAGGTGGCGGAAGTTGAGCTGTCCGAAAATGGCGTAATAAATAGCGGCGCAGGATTTGGAGAACAGGATCCGGTGTTCGTTGTGCCGGCTTAGCAGGATATCCTTGCGCATTGTGAAGGATTCGGTATCAAAATAATACCGCCTGATAAAGTTGATTGTCGTATCGTAATCATCAAATGAAGGAGCATTCAGCGCATTTTCGAAAAGCGTAAAGAGAAAGATTAAAAAAACGGCTGCGCTGAGTGTGATGAATAGATATTTACGCATATCTGATATTTTTGTCAAAAACGACCCGGGATTTATTGCCGCCAGGATTATCTGCGGATTCCCGGAATTTACTCAAAGTTACTAATCGCATTTGAATGGCCTTACCAGATCAGCTCAAAAAGGCAATTATCCAGATGCCGACCAAAGAAAAGGATAGATTGCTGCTCCGGCTTATTACCAAAGACAAAACGCTCGCCGACCGGCTCCATTTTGAATTGATCGAAGACAGCCTGACCATACCGGAAAGGCGCGAGGATATTGCGGCGACGATCACCCGCACCTCGAAATTTAACCAGAATACACCCGGCTGGATTTTAATGGACCTGCGAAACCTGAGCGGCGATATTGCCTATCACGTAAAAGTTACCAAAGACAAGATCGGAGGAATGGAGCTTAACTTGTTTATGCTCAATACGTTTCTTGAAAACTATTCCGATATCCTGAAAACCTATTCTTCGCGGGCGGATACCTGCGCACTTTACATTGCGAAAAAGGCGCAGGTGATTTTGAATGCATTCAATAAGCTGGATGAAGATTACCGGGTGGACTATTTAAAAGATGTGAACCGGATGCTGAAATTGGTTTATAGTCTTTGCTCCAAAATGTATGCAAGACAAATGGAACTGCCGCAGGAGATCGAATAGTTTCTATTTCAAACCCACTATCAATGCCGGATGATGAAAAAGACTGCCTTACTGATTATCGACGCGCAATATGATTTCTGCAATCCGCAGGGGACATTGTTTGTGCCGGGCGCGGAGGAAGATATTCAAAGGATCGCCAGACTGATCTCGCTCGACGGCGACAAGATCGACAGCATTTTCGTCACGTTGGACACGCACAAAGTCCTCGATATTGCGCACCCGCTTTTTTGGGAAGATCAGAATGGAAATACCGTGGCACCTTTTACATTGATCACGGCCGCGGCTGTTAAAGCTGGAAAATGGATTCCGCGCTATCATAAAGATTATGTGCTTAAATATCTCGAAAAACTGGAAGAGCAGGGTGAATTCAAACATTTCATCTGGCCGGAACATTGCTTGATCGGCTCCAAAGGCGCTTCTCTTGACGATACGTTATTGAGTGCAATACTCTCGTGGACGCACCAGACTGGCCGGGATTATGTAGCTGTTTCAAAAGGTATAAATCCGCTGACTGAACATTTCGGGGTTTTCAAAGCGCAGGTACCCGTCGAAAACGCGCCGGAAACTGACCTGGACCGCGCTTTTCTTTCACAACTTGCTGATTTTGAACAAATACTGATTGTAGGAGAAGCCCGCTCGCATTGCGTGGCTACAAGCATTCATCAGATCGTGAAATATGCTCCGGAACTGATTCCGAAGGTTGTCGTACTTTCGGATTGCATGTCCGACGTTCCGAATTGGGGCTATCTGGCTGACTCTATATTCGAAGAAGCCGCCGAAAAAGGAATGACTTTTTTAAAGGCTAATTCCGTTCGTTTTTAAGAGCTCGCTTCCCAATTTCACTTTGCAAAAGCCAAACTAAATAGGTTAGGTTTTGGTTTATATTTAGATCGGTCATTAACCAACTTGAACCCGATATTTCCCATATTTCCTTTATATGACGCAATTAACCGTAGCCAGGATTGAAGCTTCCCAATTTGATGATCTGGATCCGAGAGAATACATTCTGATCAAAGGTGCCCGAGTTAATAATCTAAAAAATATTGATGTTGCAATTCCCCGTAACAAGCTGGTAGTCATTACAGGTTTGTCGGGTTCTGGTAAATCTTCCCTTGCATTTGATACCCTTTTTGCAGAAGGCCAGCGGATGTATGTGGAGAGTTTGAGCAGTTACGCGCGCCAGTTTCTAGGCAGAATGGAAAAGCCGGAGGTAGAATATATCAAAGGTATTTCACCGGCTATTGCGATTGAACAAAAGGTAAATACCCGAAACCCGCGCTCGACTGTGGGGACTTCTACTGAGATTTACGATTACCTCAAACTGCTTTTTGCGCGGATTGGTCACACTTATTCCCCGGTTTCAGGCGAGCTGGTAAGGAAAGATTCTGTGACCGACGTGGTCAATTACCTGCTTTCGCACGAGGAAGGTACTCGCGTAATGGTATTGGCGCCGCTGCATATTCGCGAGGGCCGCACACAGAACGAGGAGCTTACTATTTTACTTTCAAAAGGTTATACCCGAATCGTGATGAACGAAGAGGTACTTTCCATTGAAGATATCCTCGAAAATCCCGACGATTATTCCCAGGCTGGCAACCAGGTTTTTATATTAATAGATCGCGCGGCTGTGAAGGCCGACGATGAGGATACGCAGTATCGGCTTTCTGATTCTGTTCAAACTGCTTTTTTTGAAGGTGAGGGTGTTTGTATTACCCAGGTTGTGAATGGAGAGCGGCGCGTTTTTTCTGACAAATTCGAGCTCGACGGGATTACTTTCGAGGAGCCGAGTGTCAATTTATTTAGTTTTAATAATCCTTTTGGTGCGTGTAAACGTTGTGAGGGTTTTGGTAAAATACTAGGGATCGATCCGGATCTGGTGATTCCTGATAAAAGTCTGTCGGTTTACGAAGGCGCTATCGCCCCCTGGCGTACTGAGAAAATGAGCGAGTGGCTGGTGCCGCTTGTTCGAAACGGGATCAAGTTCGACTACCCTATTCACCGGCCTTATAAAGATCTCACTACTGCTGAAAAAGAGCTGTTATGGACTGGTAATCAATACTTTCAGGGTATCAATGATTTTATAGCCGAACTGGAATCTCAAACACACAAAATACAATATCGCGTCATGCTTTCGCGGTTCCGTGGACGCACCGTTTGTCCTGATTGTCGCGGCTCGCGTTTGCGGAAAGATGCTTCGTTTGTAAAAATCGGTGGCGCATCGATCACAGACCTGGTATTAAAGCCGATCAAAGATGTGGCTGTCTTTTTTCAGGATTTAGAAATAGGCGAGCACGACCGGCAGATCGCGAGACGCGTTTTGACAGAAATTACTACCCGACTGGATTACATGAATCGCGTCGGCCTGGGATATTTAACATTGAACAGGCTTACAAGTACGTTGTCAGGCGGTGAATTTCAGCGCATTAAGCTTGCTACTTCGCTCGGAAGTGCATTGGTTGGCTCAATGTATATTCTGGATGAACCGAGTATCGGGCTGCATCCGCGGGATACGCAAAGGCTGGTCGGTGTACTGGAATCGCTGCGTGATCTGGGCAATACGCTGATCGTCGTAGAACATGAAGAAGAGGTAATGCACGCGGCCGATCAGATTATCGATATTGGCCCGGAAGCGGGAACCGGCGGCGGACACGTGGTTTTTCAGGGTACTCAGGCTGATATTGCCGCATTGAAAGCCAGTGGCGGCGAATATAATACGGATCCTGAAACCCGGTCGCATACGATTGATTTTCTTCTGGGAAATGATTCAATACCAGTTCCTTCCGTGCGCAGAAAAGCACTTCATTTTCTTGAAATAAAAGGCGCGAGAGAAAACAATCTGAAAGAGCTGGATGTGAAAATCCCTTTGAATGTACTCACAGTGGTTACCGGCGTCAGCGGCTCGGGTAAATCGACTTTGATCCGAAAACTGCTTTACCCTGCCTTAATGCGGATGAAAGGTGAATTCAGCGAAGAGGTAGGACGTTTCGATGAACTTACGGGCAGCGTGGACCGGATTGAAGCGGTGGAAATGATCGACCAGAACCCGATCGGAAAATCGTCGCGGTCGAACCCGGTTACTTATATTAAAGCTTACGACTACATCCGGCAAATGATGGCCGACCTGCCGTTATCGAAGGCGAGGAGCTATAAACCTTCGCATTTCTCGTTTAATGTCGACGGCGGAAGGTGCGAGATCTGCCAGGGCGAAGGTCAGGTGAAGATCGAGATGCAATTCATGGCGGACATTTACCTGACTTGTGAAGGCTGCAATGGAAAACGTTTCAAGCAGGAAATCCAGGAGGTAAAATATCATGATAAAGATGTAGCTGAAATCCTTGATATGACCGTCGATGAAGCTATTGAATTCTTCCGCGCCTCTGAACCCAAGCTGGTGGACAGATTGCTGCCATTGCAGGAAGTAGGGCTGGGTTATGTCGGTTTGGGACAATCATCGAATACATTATCAGGCGGTGAGGCTCAACGGGTTAAGTTGGCTTCCTTCCTGGGAAAAGGTTCTTCCAGCAAAGGAAAAATGCTTTTCATTTTTGACGAACCAACTACGGGACTTCATTTTCATGATATTAAAAAGCTTCTGAAAGCGATCAATGCATTGGTGGATCAGGGTGATACCGTGATTATTATCGAGCACAATATGGAAGTGATCAAAAGCGCAGACTGGATCATCGACCTAGGTCCCGAAGGTGGCGACGATGGCGGGCTGCTCACCTTCGCCGGTACTCCCGAGGAGATGATCAAGATTGAAAACAATTATACGGCTGAATTTTTGAAGGGTAAGATTTGATCTTTGACAAAAGTCACTTATATTTAAGACATAATTCACTAATTAAAGATTATGTCGGCGCCCGTTAGCATGTTTCACGAAGACTTTGTTCCCTATGGATCAAAGCATTCATCTGATTTCAGTCTGATCCGGATTTCACGCGAAGGCGTTTTGCGCGCCACTGCTGATGAAGTTTCGGATCTGGTTGGATTGACGGATAATGAAGTTGCCTATGTACTGGGCATGACGCCGCGTAATTTGCACCGCATTCAGGCTGATAAAAAACTCGGAACTGATGCTTCCGAGCGGCTGCTGCTTTTAAAGAATGTCTTAAACCATGCCCTCGACACATTCGAGGGCAAAAGTAATACAGTGCGGAACTGGCTGCGCACACCCCTGAGTGAGCTTGACGACCAATCGCCGTTACAATTAATGGATACGATTACCGGCTTTGGGCTGGTGGAAGATGTACTCGGCCGCCTGGATTACGGCCTTCCAGCCTGACGCTGCAATTATGGCTGTTGTTTACAGGATCATCCGGGAAAAATTTAAAGACAACCCACTTTCCACAGAAGGCAGCCGCCTGTTCGGTGCGCGCTGGAACCCGAAAGGTATTGGTGTATTATACACGACGACTACGCCCGAATTAGGACTGATTGAGACGCTGGCGCACGCGCCGGGAGTCCGATATGAGGATTTGCCGGTTTACTGGCTTTCATCCATTGATATGCCTGATGATATCCGTTATTTTTCGAGAGCGGAAATGCCGGATTTCTGGCAGGACAGAAACTATGATCGTACGCAATTCTGGCTTCACCAGTGGCTAATAAATCCGGATACGCTGGCCGTGGGGCTACCTTCTGTAATAGTCCCTTTTTCCTTCAACATCATCATTCATCCCCGGCATCCTGATTTTGAACAGGTAACCTTGCTTTCACAGGAGAGAATTCCCATCGACCGCCGGATCTGGAAGGGTTGATAGCATTTTATTCAATAGCCTAAACTGACTTTCAGGGCGTAATTCACAGTAAAGAAAATGTTCCAAAGCCTTATTGAGGCAAAAAATAGCTTTGTACTATGAAACTATATAAAACAGAAAACGGCATTATTCTTGAAAAAGAAGACGTTTTTTATCGACTGCACGAAACTGACTGGGATATTGCTGTAAACCGGGATAATCTGTACGAGTGGCTTCAAGTTCAGACTGAACAGCTGATCCCGATCGTGTTTACGGACGATCTTCCGATGCCTGAAATTTTGGCACCTATTGGTTCTCAGGAAGTTTGGGCTTCGGGAGTTACCTATTTTAAAAGTCGGACTGCGCGCATGGAGGAATCCGAAAAAGCCGGTGGCGGCAGTTTCTACGACCGCGTGTACGAGGCCGAGCGACCAGAGCTTTTTTTCAAATCCATCGCCTGGCGTGTAGTAGGAAATCATGGAACTGTGCGGATCCGCCGCGATTCTACGTGGGATGTTCCTGAGCCGGAACTGACATTATTCGCCTCTTCTTCGGGAACGCTGGTTGGCTATACGATCGGGAATGATATGAGCTCGCGTAGCATTGAGGGAGAAAACCCTTTGTATTTGCCGCAGGCCAAATCTTACACCGGAAGTGCCGCATTGGGACCCTGCTTATACGTGCCTGAATTTGCATTGACGGACGACACCGTGATAGATTTATCTATCGTGCGCGATGGAGAGGAAGTTTTCAATGGAGAGGTTACCCTGGCACAAATGAAACGGAAACCGGAAGAACTGCTGCATTATCTTTTCCTCGAAATGTCATTTCCGCACGGCGCCTACCTGATGACGGGTACAGGAATCGTGCCTTCCTCCGACTTTACACTACAAAAAAATGATACTGTGCACATTACGATCGAGCCGATTGGCACATTGACCAATGTAGTGGGATAAAAAAAGAGGAGCTGCCATTACTGGCAGCTCCTTACATTTAAAGATAGAAGTTATGGCTACGAATTGCTGACGGGAGTGAGGCCGACAAATGCATATAACATGCAGCGAAAGGCTCCGATTAACTTGTGAACAATTGATTTGTCTGAGTTTTCGCTTTTTTCACTATCGAAAAAAGAAGCGGGCCCTTCTTCCAGAATCCTCTCATTCAACGTAGCAGATTCAGCAACCTGAGTCGACAGGCTTGCATTCAAAAAGCTTGCGTTATGTTTCGCCTGAACGGCAGGTTTTGATATTTTAATAGCTGACTTCACTTTTCTAGTGGCAATCTTTTCGGTTACCACTTCTTTTCCTGATTGTAACTTTCTGTGCGCGACGAACATGTTGTGAACATATCCGGTCGCTTCCGCCTGAAAGCTGAAAAGAGCTAGAAATATTAAGAGTTTGATCGTTTTCATGGCATTGCTGGTTTCAGTCTTTCAGAAAATCCTTTCAGAATTGTTGTAACTAATTGACTCTACAAATATATATGTTTTGTTAGGTATCTTGCAATACATAGTACCTTGTTTTTAACAAAAATTATGAAAAATTTTTGGGTACGGATTGAATAGAAATTTTCTAACTGATTTACAGATGTAAAGTTAGCTGCGAAAGTTGCATGCGGAAAACAAAAAAGACGAAACGCGGGATTAAGCGCCTGAACCTTAGCGAGCCAGGGATAAAACGAAAACGCCGGCTCCTAAGAGTCGGCGTTTTCAACATTATGACTATTTCAAATCCTTATTTTTCCCGGAAGAAAATGGTGATTGGTACACCAGAAAAATCGAAATTCTCTCTCATCCTGTTTTCAAGATACCTTAAATAAGGCTCTTTCACGTGCTTTGGATTACTACTGAAAAACACGAATGTCGGTGAAGGCGTAGGCAGCTGGATCATATATTTAATATTAATATACTTCCCTCTGTGCGCCGGCGGCGGATATTTCTCGATTTCCGCCTGCATTACGTCATTCAGTTTTGAGGTAGTAATCTTCTTGGTTTTATTCTGATAAACCTCCATTGCTTTCTCCATCACCTGGTGAATGCGCTGCTTTTCAACTACCGACGCAAAAATGATCGGCATATAATTCATCGGAGCCAGCTTTTCAAGCAATGCTTTTTTATATGTATCAGCAGTCTTCGAGTCTTTTTCGACCAAATCCCACTTGTTTACCATAATCACAATCCCTTTTTTCGCCCTATCCGCCTGACCGATGATATTCATATCCTGGCCTTCCAGACCCAAAGTCGCATCGAGCAAAATGATACAAACGTCCGATTCTTCCATTGCTTTCACCGAACGCAAGGTCGAATAGAATTCAATATCCTCCTTCACACGAGATTTCCGGCGGATTCCGGCTGTATCGGTCAGGATAAATTCCATTCCGAATGCATTGTAATGCGTGTGGATCGCGTCGCGGGTAGTTCCTGCAATGTCGGTCACTATACTCCGGTCGGTTCCTGTCAAAACGTTCAGGAACGAAGATTTACCAACATTCGGGCGGCCCATAATTGCAATGCGGGGAATACCTTCTTCAGGGTTCTCAATTCCATTTGTATCAAAATGACTGATCACTTTGTCGAGCAACTCACCTGTTCCGAAACCGGTTTGAGAGGAAATTGCAAAAATCTCGTCGCCAAGACCTAATTCATAAAACTCCGCCGCCGATTGATAACGTTCCTGCGTCTCCGCTTTGTTGGCAACCAGGTAAACCGGTTTATTAAAACGTCTCAGAACATTTGCAAAATCCTTGTCCAGATCCGTCAAACCGGTCATTGTATCAACCATAAACAATACGACCGTCGATTCTTCAATGGCCAATTCCACCTGATCGCGGATCGCGCCTTCAAAAATATCTTCCGAACCCACTACATATCCACCGGTATCTATAACTGTAAAATACTGGTCAGTCCACTCTCCATAACCATAATGGCGGTCGCGTGTTACGCCGCTCTGGTTGTCCATAATAGCCTTGCGGCTTTCAGTAAGACGGTTGAACAAGGTAGATTTACCTACATTCGGACGTCCTACTATTGAAATAATATTTGCCATTTTACTTATTTGATCTGGTCCAAACGATAGGGTTGCTACCGTTTTTCATTCATTTATATTAATCTTCATATCCGAACTGGCGGAGCTTATTTTCTTTGCTTCTCCAATCGGGTTCAACTTTCACGTGCTGTTCCAGGAAAACCTTCTTACCAAAAAATGCTTCGAGATCGTGGCGAGCCTGCGAACCTACTCTTTTAAGCATTTCCCCTTTCTCGCCGATCAGGATACCTTTCTGGCTTTTACGTTCTACTAAAATCTCTGCACGGATGACGATAATATCGTCCTTTTCCTTGAATTCTGTGATTACTACTTCGGAGCTGTATGGAATTTCCTGGCGATAATTCAGAAAGATCTTCTCGCGGATCATTTCGGAAGCAAAGAAACGCTCCGGCTTGTCGGTTAGTTCGTCTTCCTGAAAATACGGCGGGTGGAAAGGCAGGCGGGTTATTACAGCATCAAATAAAGTAGCAATGTTCGCATTTTCGAGCGCCGAAATAGGAACAATAGCCGAGGGTTGGATCTCCGCTTCCCACTCAGCCATTTTTGCATTCACATGCTCCTGGTCCGACAGGTCAATTTTATTCAATACCAAAATTACCGGTGCATCAGTACGCTTCAAAAGCGGCAAAACTTCGTGTTCCGCAACTTTCTCTGCCACTTCAACCACAAACAAAACCACGTCGGCATCTTCCAAAGAACCTTTTACAAAGGTCATCATCGAATCGTGCAGCTTATAAGCGGGCTTAATTACACCCGGCGTGTCCGAATACACTAATTGAAAAGGAATTTCTTCATGCGTTCCATTCAATATCCCTAAAATACGATGTCTGGTCGTCTGCGCTTTTGACGTGATGATCGACATTTTCTCCCCTACCAACACATTCATCAGCGTGGATTTTCCAACATTCGGTTTCCCGATAATGCTAACAAAACCAGCCCGATGATTACGCAGAGGAGCTTCTTGATTTTCTTCCATAACCTTTATTAATACATAACTGGAATTAGAAATTAGCGGAAAATTCTCAGAAATCCCTGACAATTAAGGGCTTCATCCTAATTTGAGTGCAAAACTACGGTTTTCCCGGCAGCATATCGCCATAGAAGAGAGAGTATTCGCGAATAGAATTTTCAAATAGTTGTAAATTTTTTTTCAAAAAAGCTGGCATCATAAAAATTTAGACGTATGTTTGCACTCCAATTCAACGCCGCGGGATGGAGCAGTTGGTAGCTCGTTGGGCTCATAACCCAAAGGTCGCTGGTTCGAGTCCAGCTCCCGCTACTCGATTAAAGTCGCTAACCAGTTTAGCGACTTTTTTATTTAAAAGGTTTACAAGCAGGCTTTTGCAAAAAAGATTTTAAACTTTGACATAATTTAATTTTTTGTCTACCTTTGCAAGCCCAAATTACGGGCAGACAGAGATTTATATCGCAATAATTTGATACTGAGATGAAACGTACCTTTCAACCATCGAATCGCAAGAGGAGAAATAAGCACGGATTCCGTGAGAGAATGTCCACTCCAAATGGACGTAAAGTAGTTGCCGGCCGCCGCAAAAAAGGTCGTTGGAAACTAACAGTCTCTGACGAAAAACGTCACAAGCAATAATCAAGGTTTGATTGGTTTGGGTCTGGGACGCAAGGTCTTTCATAGTCTGATAAGTTTGACCGATCAAACTTATCAGACATTTTTTTCTATAAAGACTTGAAACAAACATTTGGTAAAAATGAGCGTTTAAGCAGCCACAGCATCATCGGCAGGCTTTTCAAAAAAGGTAGTTCGGAGGTCCACACGTTCTACCTTTTTCCTTTTAGGGTACTCTATATATATGATCAGAGTCCCGTTTCTCCACTCCCACAAGTACTTTTCTCGGTCTCCAAGAGAAATTTTAAAAAGGCTGTCGATCGCAATCTGATCCGTCGCCGCTGCCGCGAAGCCTACCGGCTCAACAAGGAATCCCTGGTTACATTAACCCCGGAATCAAGACCTTCCTACATTGCTTTTTTATATCTTGCAAAAGAAATAATGTCCTACGACGTTATTGAAACGGCTATGAAGCAATCGCTTACCAAACTGGAAAAGCTGCCGGCCGCCCATCGAAAAATCCATCCTAATTCCTGAATGCAGATGAAAAAGTATATTCGCTCCATCTTGCTGGCTCTGCCCGTTATAGGCGGCCTGGCCTTCGTGTCTTTCCGGCAAGACGACCGTCTGTTTGAAATCGCGCGTAACCTCGATATTTACGCGACGCTTTTCAAGGAATTGAATGCCTATTACGTAGATGAAATTAACCCTAATCAGCTCATTAAGACTAGCATAGATAATATGCTACGCTCGCTTGACCCTTATACGGTTTACTACGCGGAGGATGATATTGAGGATTACATGACGATGACGACCGGGAAGTATAACGGTATCGGCGCGATCGTCAATTCCGGCGAAGGAAAGCATACGGTGATGATGGTTTATGAAGATACTCCAGCACAAAAAGCTGGGCTGCAGCTGGGAGATGAGATCACAAAAATAAATGGAATCGACCTGTCGACGCGTGAAGATTTTGATACGGGTAAATTATTGAAAGGCCAGTCGCAGACCAACGTTACGCTCACGGTAAAGCGGTACGGTATTACCAAGCCACTGGAAATCAGCCTGAACAGGGATATTGTGAAGGTGACCAATGTACCTTATTATGGTATGCTGAATGAAAATGTAGGTTATATTGACCTCAAAGATTTCACTGCCACAGCATCCCGTGAAGTGCGCAATGCATTTCAGGAATTAAAGGGAAAAGGAATGAAATATGTAGTACTCGATCTGCGCGATAACCCGGGCGGGTTGCTGAATATGGCGATTGAGATATCTAATATTTTTATAGCCAAAGGCGAAGAGATCGTTTCTACAAAAGGGAAAGTAAACGATTGGAATAAAACCTATACTGCCTATAACCCGGCGCTGGATACAGATATTCCGGTTGTAGTTTTGACCAATAACAGAAGCGCCTCCGCAGCTGAGATCGTTTCAGGCGTAATTCAGGATTACGATAGGGGTGTTTTGATTGGGCAGCGGACTTATGGAAAAGGACTTGTGCAAACTACGCGCGACCTTTCTTTCAACACAAAAATGAAGATTACTACTGCCAAATATTACATTCCAAGCGGCAGGTGTATTCAGGCGATCGATTACAGCCACCGGAATGATGACGGTAGCGTAGGTAAGATCCCGGATTCTTTAATGACGGAATTTAAAACCAAAAATGGCCGGACCGTCTTTGATGGTGGCGGTATTTTGCCGGATATTCTTACCGAAAAAGAAACCTATTCTCCGCTCGCCACTTCCCTGGGCCGCAATCGGCTGTTCTTTGATTATGCAGTGAAATATCATTTCGAACATCCTACTATCAAGCCAGCCAAAGAATTTCAGCTGTCTGATTCCGATTATGCGGCTTTTGTGAAATGGCTGGGCGATAAGGAATATGATTACACCACGCAGGTTGAACGTGAGCTGAGCGAACTGGAAGCTTCGGCGAAAAAGGAAAAGTCGCTGGAAGTGATCGAAGACCAGCTGAAAGCTTTGAAATCCAAGCTCGGACACAACAAGGATAATGATTTGCAGATATTGAAACCGGAAATAAAAGGGATTTTACAAGAAGAAATTATCAAGCATTACTACCTTGAAAAAGGAATGCGGGAAGCTTCTTTCAACGAGGATCCCGAGGTAAAAGCGGCGCTGGCACTCTTCAAAGAGCCTGCGAGATATAGTGACCTTTTGAAAAAGAAATAAGTCTATTCCAGCCCGTCGTTCCGGCGGGCTTTATTTTTTATGCTCATTCTAAGTATTGATACTTCCACGCGGGGCTGCTCGGTATCGCTTGTCGGCGACGCCAGCCTGATTTCTAGCTACGAACTTTTCACAGACAAATCTTCTTCCTCCATGCTCACGACGCTGATGCAGAACTGCGTCGAGCACGCAGGTTTTACATTGGCCGATCTGGACGCGATTGCAGTCGCGATGGGGCCAGGCTCCTACACAGGCTTGCGAGTGGGCGTATCGACAGCGAAAGGCTTGTGTTATGCGCTGGACAAGCCACTATTGGCCATTAATACCCTCGAAGCAATGGCGCTGCAATTAGGCAAATTCTATGAAAATCATCTGCTTTGTCCGATGATCGATGCGCGGAGAATGGAGGTTTATGCTGCCATATTTGATTCGAAAAATAATATTGTATTGCCAACTCAGGCGGTTATTCTCACCGAAAATTCATTTGAAGAGCTCCTGAATACGAACAAGATCGTCTTCTTTGGCGATGGTTCTGCCAAGTTCAAAGCACTGGTTGGTGGAAATCCGAATGCTACATTTCCCGAACACGATATTTTTCCGTCAGCGAAAACGGTTGGACTACTAGCCATAGATGCATTTTATGCAGGAAAATTCGAAGATGTAGCTGCTTTTGAGCCTTACTATCTCAAAGACTTCATGTCCCCGGCACCTAAAAAGTCCAAAACTCTGCTCTGATCTACTTTTTACTTCTCGTTTAAAACGAACTCAAAACTTTCCTTGTTAGTTTTTCAGTAAATAGAAACCTGAAATGGAAGCAGAGGAAATAGTAAACCGCGTCGCTACAAGTGGAATCGTTTCACTGGATCTGGAAGAACTATACCAGCCGGGAGAACGTGTTTTATATGATATCAAAGACAATTTATGGCAGGGAATGATACTTCGGGAGAAGGATTTTCGTGAATTCCTGAAAGTTCATGACTGGGCTCAGTATGCTGGAAAGCACGTTGCGATTATTTGTTCGGAAGATGCGATCGTTCCTACCTGGGCTTACATGTTGCTTGCTGTACAGCTCGAACCTCATGCAAAAACGGTCATTTTCGGAGATCTGAATGCACTGGAAGACCTGCTTTTTCACAATGCGATCCAAAAATTGGATATTGACTCTTTCGCTGGGAAAAGAGTAGTTGTAAAAGGTTGCAGTAAGGTTGAAGTGCCGGTTTTGGCTTATGTGGAGGTCAGTCGCTTATTAAAACCAGTAGTGCAAAGTCTGATGTTCGGCGAACCTTGCAGCACTGTTCCGCTTTATAAAAAGCCTAAATCTTCTATCCCCTCTTCCACCAACTGATCCACTTCTTCTTTTAAAAGCTTAAAAGTCATTCTGTGGTAAGAGCACGGACCGTGCAAACCTATTGCTTTGCGATGGTGGATCGTGGGGTACCCAACATTATGTTCCCAGCCGTAAAAAGGAAACTGTGCCGCCAGATTGGACATTAGTTCGTCTCTGTAATTTTTAGCTAATACCGAAGCCGCCGCAATGGACAGATAATGTGCGTCGCCTTTGATAATGCAGGTATGCGGGATCATCGGGTAAGGCGTGAAGCGGTTTCCGTCCACCAGCAAATGCTCGGGTTTCATGGTCAGCTTATCTACGGCGCGGTGCATTGCTAAAAAGCTGGCTTTCAATATATTGATCTTGTCAATTTCAAGATTATCAACTTCCGCCACTGCCCATGCCAAAGCTTCCCGTACAATTTCTTTTTCCAGTTCCAGCCGCTGTACTTTTGTCAACTGCTTCGAATCATTTAGAAACGAATGCTTGTAGTCTCTTGGCAAAATAACAGCCGCCGCAACCACAGGACCTGCCAGACAGCCCCTCCCAACCTCATCGAGGCCGGCTTCGATCGCTTCTATATTATAAAAAGGTTTCAGCATTAATCTTCGAGAATGTTGGCCATAAATGTGCTTTTTGTTCCAATCGCAATGAGCAGGAAAAGCACGGCCCAATAAAGGTATATCCGGTAAAAATCTTTGACATCACGCGACAGCATATCCCGCGACTTGACTTTTTCGAGCTGGTCAATCTGTTTAAACACAGTTTCCAAGCCTTTATTATCCGTAGCACGAAAATACTTTCCATTCCCCAAACCTGCAATATTTTGAAGTTGTCCTTCATCGATTAAAGCAGCAGAGCTGGTACTATCCGAGCGCGAAGCTCTTTTCGGCCGGCCAACAGATATGGTGTAAACCTTCACACCAAATGCATTGGCAAGCTGCGCAGAGGTAGTCGGATCCAGATTTCCGGAAGTATTATCCCCGTCACTTATCAAAATAGCCACTTTACTCTGGCCCGGCATTTCCCGCATCCGGTTTACTGCAACAGCGAGCGCGCTGCCGATCGCAGTTCCCGCAGTAGGAATCATCTTGGGATTTATTTCATCTAAAAAACCAAAAAGCAGCTCATAATCAGTAGTTAACGGACATAGTGACACAGCTTCACCAGCGAATATGATCAGCCCGATCCTGTCTTGTAATCTTCCTCTTATAAATTGTCGCGCTACTCGCTTGGCAGCTTCCAGCCTGTTTGGGCTGAGATCTTTTTCGGTCATCGAATCGGAAATATCAAGGAGCAGCATAATGTCGATCCCTTCCGAAAACTGATCTGTGCGTTCTGTAACAACTTGTGGCCGGGCCAATGCGACCACGATCAACATTACGGCAAGTCCCACACAAACCGGCTGGACGAACCTCAGTAATGTAAGTAAATTGAGCGGGCTGTCGCCGGGCGTGTAAGTGATCGCCAGGCGCTGTTTGTGATTCCGGTGTAGGGCATTTCGCAGCCAGAAAAGAACCGGGATAAAAGGCAGCAGGTACAACAGGTACGGATACACCCATTCGTACGAATTGAACATATTATAGGAAAACCACCGCGGCGAAAACCAAGCATCCATATTCTAAATCAGCTGACCGGACTATCCAGTATAAATTTCCTTTTGTTCCTGTAAAGCCTGGTTGCCCCTGTTTTCAAAACTTCCAGATACACGTGCATATTCTTCGATTCCCCCTGTCCGTAAATGATACCATCCATATTTTTTAATGCATCAGCCAGCTCTTCGTCTGCAATAGCGTCCAGAATTTCGCGGGTAGTATAAGTGGCAAAAGGTAGCTTTTCGAGCCGTTCCAGGTAATTTTTCCAGACAATAATCGCCTTTTCCGCGTCTTTGATATTCTTTCTCTCACGTGCGTTTCTCATCAATCGATTGAAAGACCTGACATATTCCAAATGCCGGCGCTGCAATTTAATAAGCTGCCATTGTTTGTAAATATCGTGACCAAAAACCCAATAAATACTTCCCGACACGCCGATAATCAATGCGATTACGCCGATCAGGATAGAGAAATTGAATTCGGAACCCAGCGGATGCAAGCCCGTTTCAGGGGTTAAAGTGCCTTTTGCATCCGGTTTAATGAGATTAGTACTGATTAGAAACACCGAGTCGGGAGCTGTATAAACGGCTGTGCAGTCCTTTTTACCAAAAACAAAAACGGGCAAACGCAGTGATTGTTTTGGAGTAACATCAAAAGAAATCAAATGGTAAACTGCACTGTCGAGCGTACCTTTTTCATCCGTATTAGAGACGAAATTCCTTTTTTCAATGATTTCAAAAGGAGAAAAGTCGTAGGTTGAATCGGGGAAGAAAACTTCCGTTCCGGGGTTGTGTTTTACGCTGAGGGAAAAGTAAACGGGCTTTCCGACCTCAATACTATCTGTCAGAAATACCCCGGACGGACGGACCCCGGAAGTACGAACCCTCTGAGAAAGTGCAGCTGTGTCCAGGCAAAGCATAAATACCGATAAAACGGCGATCCCACGAAGTGTATCAACGAAATTACTTCTTGCCATTTTATTACTGTGCTGCGCTGCTTTTTGTATAACGCCTTACTTTAAATAAATGGATCAAGGCCGGTATATAATCCTCCTGGGTGTTGATCGCGATGTAATCGGCTCTGTTTTGGTGGCAAAGTCGTTTCAACTCAGAACTTCTCTGGTCAAACCGGCTGCTCATTTCCTGGCGATAGTGTTTGGAAGAAGTATTAACCCACACCGTACTCTGCTTCTCTGCATCGAAAAGGGGAATAATACCCAGTCCCGGCAGATTTATCTCGCGTGAATCGTACAAATGGATCACGATGAGATCGTGCTTTCTTGCGAGCGCTTTCAGGCTATGATGGTAATTATTATCGATAAAATCGGAGATCAGAAAGATCAGACTGCGCCGCTTAAGAACATTTAACGTGACTAAAATCGCGTCGGCAATATTGGTTTTAGTCGATTCCGGTACCAGTTTGTAAAGTTCCGAAATGACCCCGTAACCATGTTTCATTCCGTCAGAAGGCCGGATATATCTTTCATTCCGATCGGAAAAACACAGCAGCCCAACGCGGGTCGCTTCCTGGATCGCAGACAATGTTAGTACGCCGCAAATTTCCTTCGCAATATCAATTTTAAGCCTTTTTACCTCTCCAACGTGCTGTGAGGCACTTACATCGAGCATGAAGAAGGCGGTTTGCTCTTTATCTTCCTTGAAAATCTTGATAAATGTGCCGTGACCCTTGGCAGAGGTATTCCAATCTATCGCCCTGACGTCGTCGCCGTACTGGTATAGCCGCAAATCGTCGAACTCCAGACCAGAACCTTTGAACACCGAGTGAAAATTCCCGTGACGCTCGCTGGTTACGGCTTTTCGCATACGGATTTCGTATTTTCTCAGCTTTCCCAGGAATTGTTCAAACATAAGTTTTGCGAAAAAATTATCACCTTTGTCACCGGTTCTATCTAAACAAAGATAGGAATTTTGATAGTGTTGCTGCTTTTAGCCACTAATATACCTATGCGTCTCGCTTCTTTCTTGCTTTTTTGCCTGGTTATATCGGGTTGTTCCAAAGAGGAAAAACCACCTGCCAATACATTGCCGGAAGATAAAATGGCTACGATACTGGCGGATATTCACTTGGCCGAATCGCGCGTGAACCGGCTTCAATTGCGCTCACTGGATTCTTCTCTGATGATATTCGGGCAGTTGAAGGCAGATATCTGGAAAAAACACAAAGTGGATACGTTGACTTACAGCAAAAGCTATTCTTACTATATGTCACACCCGCAGATCATGACGCGCATTTACGAAAAAGTAAATAAGAAAATTGAGATTCGGGAGAAAAATAATGATATTAAGCTCTAAATTTTATCCACTTTAAGATCAAGCATTTAACTAAATCAGCCCTGTCCTGTGAATAATTGTATTGTAGTAATCCCAACCTACAACGAGATTGAAAATGTTGAAGCGATCATTCGCAAAGTATTCAGCCTGGCACACCCTTTCGATTTGCTGATCATCGACGATGGTTCGCCCGACGGAACTGCCAATGTTGTTAAAACACTCATGAATGAATATCCCGGCCTTCATATTGCAGAAAGGAAAGGCAAGCTGGGATTGGGTACCGCTTACATCCACGGTTTTAAATGGGCGCTGGAAAGGGGTTACGAATACATTTTCGAGATGGACGCTGATTTTTCCCACCCCCCCGAAGACCTGCTCAAATTATACAAAGCGTGCGCGATCGACGGGCACGATGTGGCGATCGGATCGAGGTATATTACGGGTGTAAATGTAGTTAACTGGCCGATTAACAGGGTATTAATGTCTTATTTCGCAGGAACTTACGTGAGAACCATAACCGGCATGAAAATTATGGACCCGACTGCCGGCTTCATTTGCTACACTGCCAAAGTACTCCGCGCGATCAACCTGGATAATATCCGTTTTATCGGCTACGCATTCCAGATCGAAATGAAGTTCAATTCCTGGAAATATGGCTTCGACATCACGGAAGTGCCGATCATTTTCACAGATCGCACGAAAGGCGCTTCTAAAATGTCGAGAGGTATTTTTAAAGAAGCTGTTTTGGGTGTGATCAACCTTAAAATTGGCAGCTATTTCAAGCGTTATACTGTCAAGCATTAAGTTCTGAAATAGCGAGCCAGCTCATCAGGCCGGTCGAAATTTCCAATGCGCTTTCGTCGATATCAAAAGTCGGGGTATGTACTCCGGAAATGATTCCGCGCTCCTCATTTCTGGTTCCTAGCCTGTAAAAGCAGGAATTTACCACCTGTGAATAGAATGCGAAATCTTCTCCCGCCATCCAAAGGTCGAGGTCGATCACATTTTCTGCGCCTACATAGCCGGTAGCGGCTGTGCGCACCCGGCGGGTCAGTTCGGGATGATTTTTTAGAAAAGGATATCCTTTCACAATCTCAAAATCACAACTTCCGCCCATTGCTTCGGCAATATTCTCTGCCATTTTCTTCATTCTCCGCAATCCATCCTCGCGCCATTCTTCATCCATACAACGCCACGTTCCCTGAATGGTCACTTCGTTTGGAATTACATTGGTAACACCGTCTGCAATGAATCTGCCGAATGAAAGAACCGCAGGATTAGCAGGGTTTCTATTGCGGCTGATAATCTGCTGCAATGCTACTATAATATGCGATGCCATTAAAACCGGGTCAATCAGCTGGTGAGGTGCAGCGGCATGCCCGCCTTTTCCTTTTACGGTCAAATAAAGTTCGTCGGTGCTCGCCATATACATACCTTCCCGGAAACCGATTTTACCTACGGGAATATTAGGTGCAACGTGCTGGCCAACCATACTCGCTGGTCTTGGATTTTCCAGTACGCCTTCCTTGATCATTAAAGAAGCCCCGCCCGGCGCTTTTTCCTCGGCCGGCTGGAATATCAGTTTGACAGTACCTTCAAAATCGTCTTTAATCCGGTGCAATATCCGCGCAGTCCCGAGCAGCGACGAAGTATGTACATCGTGCCCGCATGCGTGCATTACCCCGGGAACAGTGGATTTGTAGGGCACGTCATTTGCTTCCAGAATAGGCAATGCATCCATATCAGCGCGCAAGCCCACTACTTTTTTACCCGGATTCTTGCCCTCAATAATCGCCACAACGCCCGTACCGGCAATACCTTCTTCGGGCTGCAAACCAATGGCAGTCAGTTCAGCAGCGACATATTTGGCTGTTTTAAATTCTTCAAAAGACAATTCGGGATTGCTGTGAAGGTGGCGGCGATGCGCGATAATAGCTGCTGACTGGTCCTTTGCAAGCGCCTTGATTTTTTCCTGAAGCTGAGACATAGGGAAGCTGATTCTTACTTTAATGGGCAATTAACGATAACAAACCTGCCAAAGTTAAGTATAAATAGGTTGCTGTGAAGGGTCGTCGTCACAACTGTATTTGCCGGTCCTTTTGGTAAGAAGGCGCCTAACATTGAATGTTGTATGAAGAAAAAAGGTAATTTTGACCAGACATGAATTAATCAGCAAAGCACAAAATGAATCATAAGGAGTTTTTAGAATCGTTGGTTTGTCCGCTCACAGGCACTCCGTTGACACTATCGGAAGATCAGAAAACATTGACGAGCGAAGATGGTACTGTGTATGAAGTAGGCGATACAGGAATTGTTAATATGTTGTATCCCAAAGAATTACTTCCAGAAGATGCCCGCGAGCAATACCTCTACGATCAGGCATTTCTTCGTTACGACAAAGGTGTTTCCTGGGTTTTTGAAACGCTAAACCACTCTGACGAAGCTGCTACCAGAAAATTCTTTATTGATCTGATGGAATTGAAACCTGGTATGAAAGCGCTGGAAGTCGGCGCCGGAACAGGTAAAGATTCAGCTTTGATCCTGGATAAAGTTCGTCCGGGAGGAACCGCTGTTTTGTCGGATCTTTCTCCGAATATGTTGAAACTGGCTCAGGAAAAGCTTAATACGGATGATGTTAATGCGCATTACTTCCTTGGAAACGGCTCTTACCTGCCTTTTGCAGACGATACCTTTGACGCTGTTTTTCACTTTGGAGGAATCAATACTTTCTCGGAGCGCAAAAGGGCTTTTGACGAGCTGACCCGCGTGGTTCGTCCTGGTGGGAAAGTGGTTGTGGGAGATGAAAGTGTAGCGCCGTGGCTTCGGAATACGCCTACTTATGCAACGTTATTGAAAGCAAACCCGCTTTTCAGAGCTGAGGTACCTTTGGAGGATCTGCCTGCGAATATTGAGAATTTCAAACTGCACTACATCTTTGGTAACGCATTTTACGTAATGGAATATAAGGTTACGTCTACTGCACCTGAAATTGACATTGACCTGCCGATACCAGGCAAAGATTTTGTCGATAACTGGCGTCTGCGTGCTGAAAAAGCGGTTGACTAACTCTTGCATTTCGGTCTCGATTTTACATTCATCAATCAGAATAAGACGATTTCATGTGGGTTAAAAAAGGAGTTATATATAAACCTGACGGGAGCATGCCGCACAGCCTCTCCCACGCGCAGGTTCCTTACGCATACAAGCATAAAGATTTTCTACGCATCTATTTCTCGACCCGTGACGCGAGTACTCAATCCCGGCCGACCTTCATAGATGTTGACTACGACGATCCAAAAAAGATCCTTTACATTCACGACAAGCCCGTTTTAGAACTTGGCGGCCCCGGCGAATACGATGAAACCGGCGCAATGCCAGCGTGGTTTGTAGACCGGCCAAATGGAGATATCTGGCTGTATTACACCGGCTGGAACCGTACGCACAATTCCTACCGGCTTTCGATGGGATTAGCGGAAAGCCTTGATGGAGGTTTGACGTTTAAGAAAAAATTCGTCGGACCAATTATGGACCGCAGCATTCAAAACCCGCTTTGGGCTGCGCAGCCTTCGGTATTGATCGACGAAGATGGTACCTGGCGGATGTGGTACATTTCAGGTCACAAATGCGAATGGATCCACGACTATCCTGAACCTTACTATCGTGCACAATCGGCCACTTCGAAGGATGGTATTCACTGGGAGATCAGTGATATTCCTACGCTTGATTTTGACGATTTTCTGCACGCAGTAGGCCGGCCAAGCGTTTTTAAGGAAGATGGACTTTACAAAATGTACTATTCCTACCGCCACTCACGTGACTACCGCACCGATCGTAACCAGAGCTATAGACTCGGTTACGCGGAATCTGTAGACGGAACTAACTGGGAGCGGAAAGATCATTTGGTAGGAATTGCAAAATCCGACAACCCGGAAGATTTCGACTATGAAATGATCGATTATGCAAATTTTTATCAGCATAATGGGAAGCGGTATTTGTTATATAACGGAAATGGCTTTGGTGCGGCAGGTTTTGCTTACGCAGTTTGGGAAGATTAATTACTTCAACATCACACGATCAACACAATGAGTACACTTCAGGAACAGTTTAATAATGATGGATATGTCCTTTTGAGAAATTTTCTCGACAAAGACATTATCAATACCATATATACAGACGCCCGCAAAATTTTCGCGGCTCAGATCAAACGCGTAACCGGCAAATCGGTGGATATCGACGACCGCGATGCATTTGAGAATGCAATGTTCGAGTTTTTCGAGAAAGATTTCAATGCATTTGTAAACACTGGAAAAACGGTGCAGCACACATTTTCGCTGCATAGGCTTGGTGTAGACCCTATTATTGAAAATGTGCTGAAACAAGTCGGACTCTCCAACCCTATTATCGGGGCGCGGGCAGCAATGCAGTTCAATAGCCGGTTTTTGTCCAAAGACGGCAGCAAGCACTGGAAACTCGACGCGCATCAGGATTGGCGCACTGGCCAGGGTTCTCTCGATAGTACTGTGATCTGGTTCCCAATGGTTGATGCTGGCGCGGATATTGGCGCATTACAGGTAATTCCGGGCAGCCACAAAACGGGTTTAAGAGAATCTTCGACTTCGGGTTACCAGGGCGGAATTACTGCTGAGCTTAAAGACGAAGATTTCGTGCAGACCGAGTTCCAAGTTGGCGACATTCTCGTTTTCTCTGCATTTCTGATACACCAGTCCGGAAACAATATCACTAACAATATCCGCTGGTCTGTTCAGCTGCGCTACAATAACCTCGACGAGCCAACATTTATCGAGCGCGGATACCCGATGGCATATATTTACAAACCGGAAACCGAGCTGGTAACGCCCGATTTCCCAAGTGTGGAGCAGTTGAAGGTGGTTTTTAGTTAAATATGGACATAAGATATTTTCAAGACACAGATACACTCTTACTGGTTTTTAATCAGAATGAGGTAGTTGCTACGGATGATTTGAATGAGAATATGCTTGTTGACCGGGATATAAATGGAAATCCAGTTTCCCTAACAATTGAACATGCCACTACGCTGACGAATGTAAATGGTCTGTCATTTCAGCAAATCAGTGGCGACACTGTGAAAGAATTGGTTACCATTTAAAAATACATGAAAGTTTCAGTTTGCGTTCCTGCATACAATCACGCAAAGTACATTGCGCAGATGCTTGATGGCGCTTTGATGCAGCAGACTAATTTTGAGTTTGAAATTGTGATTGGCGACGATGCTTCTACGGATCGTACGCAGGACATTATAAGAGAATATGATAGGAAAAGGCCCGGAATCATCCGGGCTTTTCTGCATTCTGAGAACCAGGGACCAAGCGAGCCGCGTGAATTTGCAGGGAGAAACAATGTACTTCAACTGATCAAAGCGTGCAAAGGGGAATTTGTGGCGATGTGTGAAGGCGATGATTTCTGGACTGACCCTTTAAAGCTTCAAAAACAGGTCGATTATCTTGAGCAAAATCCGGAAATCAGCATTTGTCACCATAATATGCGGGTGATTTACGAAGACGGATCTCCCGAACATCTTTTTAATAACCCCGATCAGAAAGCGATTTCTACAATTGAGGATATTCTGGAAGACAAGTGGTTTTTTGCGACTGCGAGTTGGATGTACCGAAATTACTTTTTGAATAATGACTTTGCAGAGTGGCATTCAAGAGCTGCTGCGGGCGACTGGGCAATTATGATCCAGCTGGCAGCTCAGGGAAAAATCGGGTATTTGGCTGATGTAATGGGCGTTTACCGAAAGCATAGTGCAGGATTGAGTAACATCCACTCGCAGACAAATTTGAAGTTCCTGAAAAACAGAAAGGAAATGTTTGAAAACGTAGATAAATGGCTGGCATACAAATATCATAACACAGCTCAGGCCACCATCTCACGGTATGAACAAGAGCTTTCACGGCTCGAAAAAATTGGCGGTTCGAATTAATAATCTTTAATTTGTACTGTTTTTACTATTTCACATTTATGAAGCTAAGCGTCGTAATACCAGCATATAACGAAGAAGAATCGATAACGCACACTCTTACTTCCTTACACAGCACATTAAATAAATACAATATCCCCCACGAGATCTGCGTCACAAACGATAATTCCAAAGACGGCACATTGCGGGTATTGGATGAGCTTTCTCTTCAAATTCCAACGCTTGTATATTACACCAACCCCGGCCCGAATGGTTTCGGGTATGCGGTAAGGTACGGTCTGGAACGATTCAAAGGTGATTGTGTGGCCGTGTTTATGGCAGATATGTCCGATGATCCGGAAGATCTGGTGAAGTACTATTTTAAAATGCTGGAAGGTGATTACGACTGTGTATTCGGGTCGCGGTGGGAAAAAGGCGGGAAGGTTATTGATTATCCTGCGCTCAAAAAGGTGATCAACCGGGTGGCGAATTTTATCGTGCGGATTGTAATGGGGATTAAATACAATGATACTACCAACGCATTCAAGCTTTATAAAAGAGAAACGATCGAAGGTATCAAGCCTTTTTTAGCTCCTCATTTTAATTTAACCATTGAGCTTCCACTCAAAGCAATGGTGCGCGGCTTCAATTACGCAGTGGTTCCCAATAGCTGGACAAACCGTAAATACGGAGAATCAAAGCTGAAAATCAAGGAAATGGGCAGCAGGTACTTTTTTATTTTAATGTACTGCCTGATTGAAAAATACTTCTCGCAGGGTGATTTTATGAAGAAGACTATCGCACCAAAGAAAGAAGTCAGCCGCTGAGGAACAGCCGCTGAGGGTCAGCATCTTACTATTTGATCCAGTCCTGTATAAAATGGACTTTATGGGCGATGTACGAAATGCCCAGGCCCCAGATCACCGCGCTCAGCGTCATCCAAAGGAATATCGAATGCTTCGGTACACGAAAAGCGACTGCCAATATCGGTCCGAAAATGGGTGTGAATAGCGGCGGAGTCAGAAATGCAATGCCGATGATGCCGAAACGCTTCCAGATATTGACCGCAATGCGATTGATCCTGGTGAATTTTTTAGGTTCAGATTTTCTGCGTTTCTGAATCAATGCACGAATCCCACTTCCTATATACGTAAGGATCAGGACTGTGAACATCATTCCGATTGCGGAGCAAACGGCGGTTTCAAGCCAGGTCAATTTCAATATCACGCCTGTAATCGGTCCTCCGAAAAATTTGAGCGTACTGGCAAGTGCCACCGATAAGTATTTGAGAAAGGTGGTTTCCATTTATACTTTAACCTGGATCATTTCAGAAGCAAAACGACGGGTCGCTTCATTTGTTTGAACGTAATCCGTATATGAAGGATTTTCGACGTAGGCTATCTTAGCCAGGCTCTCGACAATTACGTCTGAAATATCCAGAAATCCTATCTTATCGTGCAGGAATGCGTCAACGGCAATTTCATTGGCTGCATTGACAATACAAGCCGCATTACCTCCTTTTTCCAAAACTTCATAAGCGATCGCCAGGTTCCTGAACGTTTCCAGATCGGGCTTTTCAAATGTAAGTGAAGGATAATCCTTGAAGTTGAATCTCGGAAAGTCGGATTTTAGACGCAATGGATAGTTTAATGCATATTGGATCGGTAGCTTCATGTCCGGCAGGCCCATTTGTGCTTTCAGACTTCCATCCTCGAATTGTACTAGCGAGTGAATAATACTTTGTGGATGCACAATAACCTCTATCTGAGAGGATTTCAAATCAAATAACCATTTTGCCTCGATCACTTCCAAACCCTTGTTCATGAGAGTGGCCGAGTCAATTGTGATTTTGGCGCCCATACTCCAGTTAGGGTGTTTCAGCGCCTGCGCCTTGGTTACGGAAGCTAGGAAAGCTTTGTCTCTCCCACGAAACGGTCCGCCGGAAGCTGTCAGGACAATTTTTTCAATCGGATTATTTTGTTCACCCGTAAGACATTGAAAAATGGCAGCGTGCTCGGAATCAACGGGATATATATTTACCTGGTATTGCTTCGCCAGAGCGGTGATCAGCTCGCCGGCTACGACCAGAGTTTCCTTGTTTGCTAATGCAATTGTCTTTCCAGCTTTGATCGCATGAATCGTAGGTAATAGCCCGGCGTAACCTACCATCGCAGTCAAAACGATATCCACTTCATCCGACTCTACCACCGAAACCAGCGCCTCTGCGCCTTTATAAACCTTAACAGGAAAACCAGCAAGTGCAGATTTTACCTGGTCAAACTTATTTTCACTACAAATCACTACCTCAGCAGGAAGGAATTTCACTGCCTGCTCTATTAGTAAGTCAGCGTTTTCACCCGCAGTTAACACAGAAACTGAAAATACTTCTGGATTCGCTGCTATTACCTCAAGTGCCTGTGTACCGATTGAACCGGTCGACCCTAAAATGGCTATTCTTTTCTTCATTGTCTTTTCATTTAAGGTCGCTTACACATTTTTAAGCTTCACCAATTCGTCCGCGATTTTCCTGTCATTGGAAAGCCGCGGCACTTTATTCTGTCCGCCCAATTTTCCACTGGCTCTCATAAAATTGATGAATGCGTTTTTCGGCAGTGATACCAGTTCCAGTTTTCTTAAAATACTTCCTTGAATGAGGTCTTTGTAATAAATATTCAATTCTGTCAGCCTGCGGTCAACATCTTCAACGAACTGATTCATATCCCGCGGTGCAGTAGCAAACTCGACCAACCATTCATGATAAGGAAGTCCGCCTCCGGCAGGATTTACCATCGGAGCTACTGTAAACTCAACTACTTCAACTTCCGGGTGACGCTCCATGCCGTACCGCAATGCTTTCTCGATCTCCTCCCCGATCACGTGCTCACCAAATGCAGAGATAAAATGCTTAATCCTGCCTGTAACCAGAATTTTATATGGATTTGTTGAAACAAAACGGACCGTATCTCCGAGCGAATAGCCCCAGAGTCCCGCATTGTTGTTTACAATCATCGCATAGTTTTTTCCCACCTCAACCTCTCCTATGGAATATCTGGGCGGATTTTCTTCAAAAAACTGATCGGCTGGAATGAATTCGTAGAATATGCCGGTATTGAGCAAAAGCAACAAACCCTCGTCATATTGCGAATCCTGGTAGGCGAAGAAACCTTCCGAAGCCGGGTATAACTCGATGGAATCAATTCGCTTTCCTATTGATTCAAAAAGCTTTGCGCGGTAAGGTTCGAAATTTACACCTCCATATATAAATAGGGAAAAGTCAGGAAACACATCCTTGATCTTCTTTCCTGTCCGCTCTATGATCCTGTCAAAATACATTTGAACCCATGGTGGAATGCCCGAAATAAGGGACATGGGCTGGTCGATCGTTTCTTCGATCACCTTATCCAGCTTCGTTTCCCAGTCTTCAATGCAGTTGGTTTCGTAACTCGGCAGCTGGTTGGCGCGCAGGTACGCCGGCACGTGGTGGTTGGAAATACCTGACAGGCGGCCTGTCAGTACCCCGCCAGTCTCTGTCAGTACCGGACTTCCGGAGAGAAATATCAGTTTATTGTCTAAAAAGGCAGATTTGCCGGTCTGATCAATATACGTCAAAATGGCATTACGTGCCGAGTTAATGTGGTTGGAGATCGAATCCTTTGAAATCGGAATGTACTTCGTCCCGGAGGTAGTACCTGACGTTTTGGCAAAATATAAAGGCTTCCCTGGCCAGAGTATATTGTCAGCCCCTTCTTTGATCTTGCCTATATATCCTTTCAGATCCTCGTAATCCGCAACCGGCACCGCTTCTTTGAAATCCGAGTAAGAATGAATATCCCCAAAAAAGTGGTCTTTACCGAACTCTGTCGCTGCCGCTTTTGCGACCAGCTCCTGTCTCCATTTTTCCTGAATTGCAATGCTTTCAGAGATCCATTGCTGCTGCTGCTGAACGATATATCGCGCCAGCGGCCGACTTAAAATTGCTTTGATTCCCATAGTAAAAACAAAGGTAAGCAGGATTTGTAATTTCTGTAAAAGGAGCCGAAAATGGCGTTTTTTTACCCACTTTGAGGCATATCCCTAAATTTTTTAAATGCCTTTGTTTGTGGACAATAATCTGTAATTTTGCCATCCTGAAATCAAAGTGAGCGCAAATTTTAACAAATTATATGGGATTGTTTGATTTTTTGACTAGCGATATTGCGATTGATTTGGGTACTGCCAATACTTTGATCATTCATAAAGATACAGTAGTTGTTGACGAGCCCTCAATCATTGCCATGGATAAAACCACGGGCAAAGTTTTGGCGATAGGCCACACGGCCATGCAAATGCATGAGAAGACGAATGAGAATATAAAAACGATCCGTCCACTCAAAGACGGGGTTATTGCAGACTTTACCGCAGCCGAAATGATGATCCGTGGTATGATCAAAATGATCGACACGGGCAGCCGCTTTTTTACACCCTCCCACAGAATGGTAGTTTGCATTCCTTCCGGTATTACCGAGGTTGAAAAACGGGCTGTAAAAGACTCCTGCGAGCATGCAGGCGCAAAAGAAGTGTATATGGTGCACGAGCCGATCGCAGCTGCAATAGGTATCGGTATTGATATTACTCAGCCAAATGGGGTAATGATCGTGGATATTGGTGGTGGTACTACTGAAATCGCTGTTATTGCATTGTCAGGTATTGTTTGCGAGCAGTCTGTCCGCATTGCGGGTGACGTTTTTACAAGGGATATCGTCGATTATATGCGTCGCGAGCACAACCTGCTGATCGGTGAGCGTTCTGCTGAGCTGATTAAAATGGCAATTGGCTCTGCGTCACCTGAGTTGGAAGTTCCTCTCGAAGATTATCAGATCCGCGGACGTGACTTGATGACCGGTATTCCGAAGGAAATCCGCGTGACGTATAGTGAGATAGCGTACTCTCTGGACAAGTCAATATCCAAAATTGAAGAAGGTGTAATGAAAGCACTGGAAATCTCTCCTCCTGAGCTTTCAGCGGATATTTTCAAAAATGGTATATACCTGACCGGCGGCGGCGCACTTATTCACGGACTTGACAAACGCATTGCTCAGAAAACGAAGCTTCCCGTCCATATTGCTGACGATCCATTAAAGGCTGTTGTAAAAGGTACTGGGGAAGTCCTCAAAAACCTGGAACTCTACAAGCCTGTATTGATTTCATAAGGATCGGATCGCGCATAGCGTGCACATTTAGCCCATGCTCCAACTCGTTGATTTCGTCATACGGAATCGTTTCTTTTTGGTTTTCGTACTGCTGGAAGTGCTCAGTGTGTGGCTTATTGTGCGCAGCAATACGTATTGGGGCGCCACTTATTTTAATACTTCCAATTACTACGTCGCTAAAACGCTTGCATTCTCCAACTCTGCCAGAGAATATACCAAGCTGGACGAAATGAATGCGGACCTGGCAAATGAGAATGCCAGGCTGCACGCATTGGTTACGACATTGAGCCAAAGAAAGCCCGTCGATTCTCCGGCAGGATACGTACCCGACTCTGCATTTGCTGCGAGGTTTACTTACACTGTCGCGAAGGTTGTGGATAACGAGACTAACAAGCAGAACAATGTACTGACGATCGACAAAGGTACCGCTCACGGAATTAGGCCAGGTATGGGGGTTATTTCGGCCACCGGCGTCGTGGGTAAGGTTCGGTTCTGCTCGGAGCAATATTCGGTTATTACCTCAATTTTGCATTCGCAGTTCATGGTATCGAGTAAGCTGGTGCGCAGTAAGGAAATAGGATATGCCAAATGGGCAGGAAAAGATCCTAACCTGATTGACATGATCGACGTTTCTAAGTACACCAAGATATTCAAGGGCGACTCTGCGGTAACCTCGGATCAGAACTCTGTCTTTCCTCCGGGTATTATGGTAGGCAGGGTCGAAACCGTAGCTGTGCATCCGAATCAGACGTTTTATAACATTGTATTGCGCCTTTCTACCGACTTCCGGAACCTCTCTTACGTTTATGTGGTACAAAATCAACAACTTGGGGAGCAGGAAAATTTGAAAACACGTACGATTGAAGTCCGATGAGTTTAAGAGAAACAATACAATATTCGCTGATGGTTCTGCTGTATCTATTCCTGCAGATCTTCTTTATGCGCAATATGGTCTTGTTCAATTATGCCTTCTGCTTTATCTATATTGCGGGCGTATTGCTGATGCCGCCTGACATTGACAGGATGTATCTGTTGCTCATAGCCTTTGCAATAGGTTTCACTGTGGATGTTTTCTCGAATACTTTTGGAATGCACGCTGCCGCCACCGTACTGATCGCTTACCTCCGCCCTTTCCTGATCCACTTCCAGATGAAGTCCAAGGGAGCAGAGCGCGCTGAGGTCGGAATACGGACGCAGGGCTTAGGCGCCTTTATTGCCTATATTTTCCCGCTGATCCTGATTCATCATTCGGTTCTGTTTTTTATGGAGATCAATCATTTTGGAATGATCCTTTATACGCTGATCCGCATTGGTGCCAGCACCTTACTTACTACTCTCCTCGTCATATTACTGGAACTTTTTTCCAAACGTTAATATGACATTTTGACGCAAGTCGATTTTTGGCTCGAAATTTGATGTACCTACATTAATTAACGATGACTTAGATCGCATTGGGAACCGGTCAGATTTCCTCTCTATTGTAATTTTATCGTGAAGGGGTGGCTGTTATATAGCTTCAACGAGCCACTTGTCAAAATTAATTTGCACCGTTTGGAGCTGTTATTAATCTTTGTAAATTCAGCATTCCTATGTCAGTTGCCATGTCAGAAACGCTCACGACTAATGAATACACGGATGATCTTCGTTATGAAGTATTTAACCGCGAGTTCATGCCTCATATAGACTCCATGTACAACTTCGCCTTCCGCCTTACCATGGATGAAGACGATGCAAATGACCTGGTTCAAGACACATATTTAAAAGCTTTTCGTTTTATTTCTTCTTTTGAACAGGGTACTAATGCCAAAGCCTGGTTATTTAGAATCTTGAAAAACAGCTTTATTAACGACTATCGTAAAAAAAGCAAAGAGCCTTCGAAAGTAGATTACCAGGAGGTAGAGACGACTTACAATTCAGAAGAAGCGTCGGACACTACCTATACCGTGGATCTTCGTGCTGATGCGGTTCAGGAATTGATCGGAGATGAGGTAGCAAATGCATTGAATGCACTGCCAGTAGACTTTCGGACTGTGATTATCCTGTGTGATATTGAAGGATTTACGTACGAAGAAATGGCGAAGATCCTGGACATTCCGATCGGTACTGTAAGGTCCAGACTGCACCGTGCGCGTAATCTTTTGAAAGAAAAATTGAAGAGTTATGCCAGCACAATGGGATACGATTCATAGGTTGTGAAACTTTTTTTACAACCTATTCGGTTATAAGGTACAACTGAAACTTATTCCATTATTCCTTATTTCATTTTAGGTAATGAATGCATCCCCTACGACGCCTTCTGTGACAGAAGCTGCGCAAGACAAAGTAATGAAGCACACGTGTGATCATCACGCTCAGTGTATGAAGGTAATCCAGGCTATTCTGGATGATGAGGCGACGGACGCTGAGAAGGAACATTTTCGTGTCAATATGGATAAATGCATTCCCTGCATCGAATCTTACCGCCTGGAAAAATGCATCAAAGATTCACTCAATCAGAAAATTGCAAAAAAGCCCTGCCCCGAAAGTATCCTCAATACGATCCTGTCTAAAATCAACAGTTAATCTGTTCGTGTGAAAGGAAAGCTCATCATATTCTCTGCTCCTTCCGGTTCTGGAAAAACCACCATTGTCAGACACCTTTTAAGTACATTTAATAATCAGCTCGCATTCTCTGTGTCGGCTTGCACGCGTACAAAGCGGGACCACGAGATTGACGGTAAAGATTATTATTTTCTAACGCTCGCAGATTTCAGGCAGAAAATCGCCGACCAGGAATTTGCAGAGTGGGAAGAGGTTTATGCCGGAAATTATTATGGTACCCTAAAATCCGAGATCCAGCGGCTTTGGGACGAAGGTAGGCACGTCGTTTTCGATGTTGACGTCAAAGGTGGATTGAAGCTAAAAGAAGCTTACGGAGACAGCGCCCTGGGCGTGTTTGTAAAAGTAACTTCCGAAGCTGAGATCAAGCGCCGCCTTTCGAGACGGGGAACTGAAACCGAGGAGACGCTGGCTACCAGGTTAGCGAAAGTCCGCTACGAACAAAGTTTCGAGCACGAGTTTGACGTGGTACTGATTAATGATGAGTTGAATAATGCATTGGAAAGTGCAGAGATCCTGGTGAAGGATTTTCTGGAACTTTAAATTCCCCCCGCGATGAAAATCGGACTTTTTTTTGGGTCTTTCAATCCCATCCATATTGGACACCTGATTATCGCTAATACCATGCACGCGACGACGGATCTGGAACAGATCTGGTTTATTGTCAGTCCGCAAAATCCCTTCAAGAAGAACAGCAGCCTATTGCACGAGTTTGACCGTTTTGACCTTGTACAGCGTGCTATCTCGGACAATCCGGCATTTAAGGCGAGCGACATGGAATTTCACATGCCCAAGCCAAGCTACACGATCGATACGCTGATCAGGATCCAGGAAAAATTCCCTCAACACCAATTCAAGCTGATTATGGGCGAGGACAATCTGGCTCAATTTCCTAACTGGAAAAATTACGAACAGATCCTGGAATATACAGGTCTGTACGTATACAACCGGCCCAATTCAAAAAAGCACATTTTTGGAAATCACCTGGCAGTAAAGTTCATCGAAGCGCCTCTGCTGGATATTTCGGCGACATTTATCCGAACTTCCCTGAAAAACGGAGTTTCGATCAAATACCTGGTTCCCGAATCTGTGGAGCAGCTGATCAAAATCAAGAAATTTTATCTCTGATCTAAAGTGGTCTTGTTTGATAAGTGATCTCTGAAAGTAATCCCACTGCATTGAATTTAAGAATCACTTTTTCAGCCTCCGATTTGGCCTTCATATCTTCACACTGAGGCCCTTTTTGTAAAAAATAGACGTAAAACTTCTGGTTTCGTTCTCCCAGCTGGTGAATATCAGGGCGGCCAAGCAACTTGCCTATATCATCCGCAAACTTTCCTTTCAATTCTTTTTCAATAGACTTAAAATCAGCTTTTTGGGTCGAACGTGCGTTATTGCAGCCTCCCCGGTCAGCACGCCATTTTTTGAGATCCAAATTTCCTAATTTGTCCGGTGCCGAAGAACACGCTGTCAGAAAACCTATTAATATCCATGT
This sequence comes from Dyadobacter sp. CY343, assembly GCF_021390335.1. Classification (GTDB taxonomy): domain Bacteria; phylum Bacteroidota; class Bacteroidia; order Cytophagales; family Spirosomataceae; genus Dyadobacter. The sequence continues at coordinate 431,185 of NZ_JAJUXK010000006.1, forward strand.
ATAAATCTTGGCCGGAAATCTCATTTTAAACACTCCTTCGTTAAGTTTAAATCTATCCGCGAAGCTACTTATACTTCTCCTGACATGAAATTCATTTTGCTGTTTTTGATCCAGTTTTCATTTGTTCTGTCCGCAAATGCCCAACTGTCACAACCAATCGACGGAACCGACTGTGCGCGGCAGTTTTTTAATGCATTGCAGGAAAAGGATATAAATGCATTGGAAGGCATTCTCACTGCCGACTTTACGGTTGTAAGCTTCAATGGACAAACGATCAACCGGCAGCAACTTATTCAAACAGTGAACGATGGACTCCTCGTTGTAGAATCCGGCATGATATCGGGCATTAGTACAAGAAATTATCGCGATGTAGCGATTGTAACAGGATTGTGGAGTATCAGGGCGCGGTTCAGAAATAACAGCTTTCAGGGCGATCTTTCATTTATGGCGGTATGCACCCGAAGCGGGGCAAAATGGCAGGTATCGGCAGTCCAACTCACGCCGGTCCAATAAGTCCGTATAAACGAAAAAAAGGAGCCTATTGAGCTCCTTTTTAATTGATATTCATGTAATTTCTAAACGTTCATCAGCGATTCACGACGGCGCATTTTGCCAGCCGGAATACCAAACATCATTTTGAAACGACGGCAGAAATAGGCGGTGTCCTTATAGCCTACATCTGAACCGATCGCGCGAATACTTTTCTTCGAAGTACGCAGCAAATCAACCGCTTTTTCCATACGCTGGTATTCAATATAATCCTGTGGGTTGATCCCGGTCAGCATTTTAAAATATTGACCTACATAATCCTCAGAAACATTCGCGACGTTGGCAAGTACTTTGTTCGAAAGATCTCCGCCCAGATTGTCTTTAATATAAGCGAAAATGTCAATCAGACGTGGATCCTTGAAATACGTACTGTTCGTAACCAGCTGCTCAACAAACAATTTGTTTTTCAGAATGTAACGAATAATCTCAATAACCACCTCTTCCGTTTTGATCTTGATAATGCGTCCCTTTCCAGGAGTATCGAGCATATCTTCTGTCAATATCTGGTTGATAGTCGCTGCAATCTGATCGTCTCTTTTGATCAAAAACGGAGGTACATCCAGGGAAGTGAAGAAGTTGACCGTATCAAAAACCTTTGCTTCGAAAGATATCAGTCCAAATGAGTTGGGTAGTTTTCCAATTAATGCAGGATCGTGACCAGCGTCGATATAGTTATCACGGTTGGTCATAAACTCCTCGTTCGAAACCGTTTTCGCAGTCTGCGTATTTCCGTAAGTCACAGTCGCATGTTTTCCGCCTGGAATAAAAAGCATATCGCCTTCCTCCACACGCTGCGATTCCTCTGACCCGAAAGAAACTTCACCGTCGTACAAAATCGTAAGCGAATTCTGGACGTCGTAGAAATTTTTAATCGTAATAGGTTGCAAAATCCGTATATGACGGGCTTTCACGAATTTCACCCCTAAAGATTCAATAATCTTATTATAATCTTCCATACGTGATATGTTTAAGGGTCCTTTTGACCGTAACTTTCAATTTTTGTACAAATCTAATAAATTGTACAAAACTAATACAAGTATAGATTGACAAAAATTCAAAAAAAATGATATTTTGATATCATTTAAATCCAAGATTCAGAATAAAATGGATTAGATCTTCTGAAATCAACTATTTAAGTAGCTCCCTGGCTATTACGAGTTTTTGTATTTCAGAGGTACCCTCATAAATCTGCGTAATTTTCGCGTCGCGCATGTGCCGCTCCACGTGATATTCTTTTACGTATCCATAGCCGCCGTGTACCTGCACAGCCTCGGTAGTGACCCACATTGCAACATCGGATGCAAATAATTTAGCCATCGCCGCAGCTTGTACGTAATCTTTTCCCTCGTCTTTCATACGGGCTGATTTATAGACAAGTAACCGCGCCGCCTCTATTTTTGTCGCCATTTCCGACAGCTTAAACTGAATTGCCTGATGATCGCTGATCGGCTTACCGAAAGTTTTCCGCTCTTTGGAATATTTCAAGGAAAGCTCAAATGCGCCGGCAGCGATTCCCAGCGCCTGGGCGGCAATACCGATCCTGCCACCATTCAGCACATTCATCGCAAACTTGAACCCGAATCCGTCGTCCCCTATTCTGTTCTCCTTCGGAACCTTCACATCAGAGAACATCAAAGTATGTGTATCCGAAGCACGAATGCCCATTTTGTCTTCTTTTTTACCAACCTCAAAACCTTCCACACCCTTCTCCACCAGAAACGCATTGATCCCTTTGTGCCTTTTCTCAGGGTCTGTCTGGGCGATTATGACGCAAACGTCCGAAGTATTTCCATTTGTTATCCAGTTCTTGGTCCCGTTCAGCAGATAATAACCGCCCCGATCGACAGCCGTGGTGTGCTGGGAAGTGGCGTCAGAACCAGCTTCTGGCTCCGATAAGCAGAATGCGCCGATCATTTCGCCGGTGGCAAGCCGGCTCAGATATTTTTGTTTGATCGCTTCCGTTCCATATTTTTCAATTCCCCAGCATACCAGCGAATTATTTACCGACATAATTACACCGGCCGACGCATCGATCTTTGAAATCTCCTCCATCGCAAGTACGTAGGAGAGCGTATCCATTCCGCTGCCATTATAATCCGGCGAAACCATCATTCCCAAAAACCCGAGTTCCCCCATCTTTTTGAGTAGCTCAGGATCAAATTTCTGGGCGTTATCCCGCTCAATCACTTCCGGCAACAATTCGTTTTGTGCAAAATAGCGGGCAGCATCCCGAACAGCCAGGTGCTCTTCGCTCAGGTTAAAATCCATTCCATTTAATTGTCCGCTAAATGCCATACCGTACGGTGGTTACAAAATATGATCTTTATCAAAAATAGATTTTTGCCTGACGGTATGCAAGCATACCTTTTTTCCTTTATATTAAAACTTTACTATTAGCTACTCATTATCAGGAAACTTGTTTTAAGTTTGCGCCTTGATTTCGACAGATTTTAGATGCCTGTTCTTACCGTTTTTTACATTAAGCTCCTCATTAATCTGGGGTTGACACTGGGAATCATCTGGACAATTACCCGGTCCGATCTTTTTTCACGCTGGCAGTCAGGCAATGATAAGCTGGTCTTTGGCCTTAGTTTTCTCCTCTTTCGCTTTGTGCCATGGATCGGCATTTTCCTGATAGTAAACGAAGAGCCCAGGGGCGATATTCCTTTCTTTTTCTATAAAGCAGTTGCGGCAAAAGCAGGCGGTTTCGTGTACCGCGACTTCTGGTCTTACCACGCTCCATTGTATGCATATATCATAAGTATTCCCGTTTGGCTATGGCACAATGCGCGCGCGATCGTACTTTTTATGGTTTTGATGGAAGCTGGCATTCTGTGGCTTACTTATCAAACGTATAAAAGCCGCTCTCCCCGTGCATTGCAGCTGGCTATCATCTATTTCTTACTGCCTGCGGGTTTTATGTACATTCTTGTGGATGGTCAGGAAGAAGTTTGGTTCTGGGGCGCGGCGCTGCTGATGTGGCGGTATACCTTAAAACAAACCGTGAATTACGAGATCGGCCTGGGAATACTCTATGCGATCGCTTTGCTGACTATTAAAGTAACATTTATACTATTGCTTCCTGCGGTTTTGGTTTTAGTTAAAAAACCTTTAAAAATGCTGATCGTCATGGCGGCGATCGGTCTGCCGGCTGTCGGCTTTCTATACTGGCAGATCGGCGATCTGTTTCTCATGCCGATCAGGCACACCGAGCAATTAATGACGCCCAATCTGTTCTCTGTCGGCCGACCGTTCATCGAGTTGTTTGTTAAGATCGATGCCAAAAATTCGGGACTGCTCAACTGGTTTGGACTATTATTCACCGTATTTGTGCCTGTTTTCATGGCTTTCAAATCGCGCCACAAACACATTAATCAGGTATTACCGAGCATATTTATCGCTTGCTTTGTATGTATGATGATATTTCAGGCCAGCGCAATGGGCGCCTATGTGATCGCATATCTAATGGCGGTGATTTTCGAAATCATTGATATCCGCAAAACAGTCCACGTTGTTGTACTGCTGGCACTGAACTGGCTCACTGTTGTTCAGCCTTTCGTTTGGGTTTATATCAAACAGCCCGCATATACGTCACTCGGCATGTTCGGCGACATTTCATTCTTGTTTGAATACATCCTGGAAATACTGAATGTGCTTTGCTTCCTCTGGATACTCCGGGAAACTTACCGCAAGATCGCACCTTCCGAAAACCTCGCATTGGCATGAATATCGTTCTGGCCAAATTAGGCATCAGTCTGCTTTGCCTTCTTGTAATTGTTTTCCTGCTATTTTTCAAAAACAGGCTGATTACCTGGCTCGATAGAAAATCGGTTGAAAAAACGCTTCTGGTAAGCTGGACAATACTCAGGCTGCTCCCCTTCCTCGCAATCTATATTGTCGCCGGCATGGAAACCACTTCCGACGTGAACGGATTTTGGGATGAAGGTAGCAAAGCTTCGCTGGGTCAGGTAGTTTACAGAGATTTCTGGTCGCCTTATTCTCCGTTATATCCCTATTTTTTAGGTATCTGGCTAAAATTCTGGTTCAATGCCAAGATGATCGTCCTGACAATGGCGGCGATGGATGGGGTTGCATTGCTGCTCAGCTATCACTTTTTCAGGGCCTTCCAGTCAAAAGGCAAGCTCCTGTTCTTATCGATTATATATTTATTGCTGCCCGGCTCGCTGGTACTCTGCATTGTGGGCGCGCAGGAAGATGTATGGATGTGGCTTTTTGTAATACTTGCCTACCTCGTCCGCGAGCGCACTTTAAGGGTTGAATGGTATGCAGTGATCCTTGCGATCGGGCTATTAATGACCAAGGCGATATTTGTATTAATACTCGTGCCGCTTTTTTTACTGGAAAAAGAAAAAATGCGGTTCCTGATTCCTATGGTATTAATAGGAATTGCCTCACTCGCTATATTATACCCGCTGGTAGGCTGGGAATTCACGCAGCCACTCGACGAAGCACAAACGTTGCGCGCACCTAATATACCCTCGATCATTAATCCTTTGTTTCACAATGCGATTGGTGTGGGAGAGAAGTTCTGGAACTGGATCGGGCTGGTATTGTCTGTGGGCCTCGCTACGCTGGCGGCCTGGCGAATGCGCCACTCCGACTTCCGCATTATGCTTTCGCGCGTTTGGATCATTTTGTACGCGACGATGATGATCGTTCAGCAAAGTGCTTACAGTAACTATATCTTTCTGTTTCTGTTACCATTGGTCTTCTACACGATCGATTGGAAGAACAAAGTGCAGTTAACCCTCTTCTTCGCATATAATGTGCTTTGTGTAGTCCACCCTTCTTTCTGGTGGCGGCTGGGAATGCCCTGCTACATGACACCTTCCGATACCTCCGCTTCCTCGGACTTGCTGCTGGATTATTCCATGCAGGTGTCGATTGTAGCGCTCACCGGCTATTTTATCTGGCTGGCTTTCCCGAAGTCAAAAGAAGTTTAACTTTCTTTAACGCGCCACTAACCAAGCCCGTTTTTACATTTGGAGAACCATATATCTTCAAATGCAACCCGTTGACCAGCATACACTTTACGAACTTCAAATACTTGCGGAGCGGAAAGGCGCATTCAGTGCTTTGCAGTTTTTTGACAAAACCCTCACCCAGGGTGGCAGTGATTACCTGAAAACCCTGCTATCGAAACCCAGGTCCACACTCGCCGAAGTCCAGGCATTCCAGCAACTCATAAAGACCATTTTAAAGACACCTGCCACCTGCCTGATCGATATTCCCCGATCCTATATTATGGCGGCAGAGGGATATTCTTCGCTGAGTGTGGCGCATTCCATGTCGCAGGATGCGGTAATGCACTGGCTGGACACATTGGTATATTATATCAAAAGTCCGGAGGAATTTTATCGCATTCAGAGTGGCTTAATGGCGACGCTGAGAATGCTCCGGGCAATGCAGCTGATGTTGATAAATATGCAGGATCTTGAAATACCACAGGATATTCAGGATGATATTCAATTCATCAGCAATTTTCTCTCTACTCCTACGATTCGTTCCTTTTTGAAGCAGAATGAAAATGATATTGCCAAAACGAAAGTATTCAGTATTGACTACTATTTCAGGGTTTCAAATGCAAAAGCACTTCGCAGGCTGCTGGACATATTCTATCGTTTTGACGCGTACCGCTCGATTGCGAAAACCACCGAACTACATGCACTGACTTTTCCAGATTTCGATAACGCTACCCAGGAATTTGCCGCGACGGGGATCAAACATCCTTTGATACCAAATGGTGTCGCAAATGATATTCATATTGATCTGAACAAAAGTGTCTGCATTATTACCGGTGCCAATACAAGCGGAAAAACCACATTTCTCAAAGCCTGCGGGCTGGCAATATACCTGGCGCACCTGGGCTTACCTGTTCCCGCAACTAGCATAACTTTGCCATTTTTTGACAGATTATTTACGTCAATTCACCTGGCTGACGATCTTACTTCGGGATACAGTCACTTTTATAATGAAATGATGCGGGTAAAAAGTATTGCTGAGGCTTTGCAGCAGGGAGACAGGTGTTTTGTACTGGTAGATGAAATTTTTCGGGGTACTAACCAGGAAGATGCATTTCACTGCTCTAAAATGGTGCTGGACGGTTTTTGTAAATATCCCGGGTCATATTTTATGATTTCAACCCACTTGCTTGAACTGGCAGAAGGCTACATGCATGCAGAATTTGCCGTCAACAAGTGCTTTAAAACGACTGTCCTGGGTGATCAATTTAAAAATTCATTCAAAATAGCAGATGGAATTGCCTATGAAAAGGTGGGCAGCCTGATTATGAATGCAGTTGGTATTACCTCCATTTTCGAAAAAGCAAAAAGGCTCCCGCAAATGTGAGAGCCTTTCAATATCTTGATTCTTTCTACTATTCAATTGTATCAAAACCGCAGTAAGGAACAAGTACAGCCGGTATTTTGACTGTCCCGTCGGCCTGCTGGTTGTTTTCCAGCAATGCCGCCAAAATACGCGGTAATGCAAGTGCGGAGCCGTTTAAAGTATGCAAAAGCTGCGTCTTCTTATCGGCACCTTTATAGCGAAGTTTAAGTCTGTTTGCCTGATAAGTTTCGAAATTCGATACCGAGCTGCATTCCAGCCAGCGCTCCTGCCCGGCCGACCATACTTCAAAATCATAGGTTAATGCGGAAGTAAAGCCCATATCACCGCCGCAAAGGCGTAATATCCGATAGGGAAGTTCCAGTTTACCAAGCAGGCTTTTTACGTGCTCCACCATTTCATCCAAAGCTTTGTAAGACTCCTCAGGTTTATTGATCTGAACAATCTCTACTTTGTCAAACTGGTGCAACCGGTTCAGGCCGCGTACGTGTGCGCCCCAGCTGCCCGCTTCCCGCCGGAAACACGGAGTATAAGCTACATTTTTGACCGGCAATTCTGTTTCAGCAACAATCACATCACGGTATAAATTGGTAACCGGTACCTCTGCCGTCGGGATCATATAAAGATCGTCCTGCGCGTCGTGATACATTTGACCTTCCTTATCCGGCAACTGTCCCGTAGCAAACCCAGAATCTGCATTCACGACAATAGGAGGCTGTACTTCGGTGTATCCTGCCTTACCCGCCTCATCCAGGAAAAAGGAAATCATCGCGCGTTGTAATCTTGCAGCTTTTCCTTTGTAAACCGGGAAACCAGCGCCAGTAATCTTGTTACCCAGTTCAAAATCGATGATCGGTGCCTGATTTTTACCTAGCTTTTTAATCAATTCCCAATGCGGAAGTGCTCCCTGGTGAAGAGCCGGCTTGGCGCCCTCTTCCAGAATATTCACATTATCCTCGGCAGTTCTTCCCTCAGGAACGCTACTGTGCGGCAGGTTAGGTAACTTAACCAGCTCGTCCAATAATTCAGCCTCGATGGTCTTGTGCGTTTCGTCCAACGCTTTTGACCGTTCTTTCAAGGAAGCTGTCACTGCTTTCGCCTCCTCGGCTTCGCTTTGCTTTCCAGCCTTCATCAAGCCGCCGATCTCTTTGGCTTTGTTGTTTGAAGCAGCCAGAACATCGTCAAGCTCCTGCTGCACTTCCCGCCTTCTTTTGTCAAGATCGATAATGCGGTCAACAGCTTGTTCTGCGTCTTTGAAATGCTTTTTGGTCAATCCAGCGATTGTAAAATCCCTGTTTTCGCGAATAAAATTGGTTTGTAACATCTTTATGTTGCTGTCCGCTTTTGGCAAACAACTTTAATGATTTAAAACTAATAGATCAGGGAGCAGTAAAAATGTCTTTCATCGCATCCTCGTAATAAAACAGGCGCTCGTTCAGCACATTTAGCGCCTCAGCCTTGTATTTAGAGTGAATAAGCAACGAAAGGTTGTGCTCGGAAGCGCCGTACGAAATCATTCGTATTGGAATATGTTTCAAAGCATCGAGCACTTTTAGCGCAATTCCCTCTTTATCCGCACTGAAATTTCCGACAATGCAAATGATATTTTGATCGAGATCGTGTTCTTCCAGATCTGCAAATTCCTTTAAATCTGCGCTGATCTTTTCAAGGTGCTCCGAGTTATCGATAGTGACAGATACAGAAACCTCGGAAGTTGTGATCATATCAACCGGAGTTTTGTATTTCTCAAATACCTCAAACACCCTGCGAAGAAATCCGTAAGCATTCAGCATACGGGTTGAATGAATGTAAATCGCTGTGATATTGTCCTTTGCAGCAATCGCCTTGATCTCCCTGTCAGAAGTCTGGTTTGCAATCAGGGTTCCTGGTGCCTCCGGCTGCATTGTGTTTTTCAGACGAACGGGCACACTCCTTAGCTTCGCCGGCGTAATCGTGCTCGGATGCAGAATTTTCGCGCCAAAATAGGCAAGCTCAGCGGCCTCTTCAAATGTAAGCTCACGAATAGGGAATGTGCGTTTTACGATCCGCGGATCATTATTATGCATTCCGTCAATATCTGTCCAGATCTGAATTTCGTCAGCCCGGATCGCACCGCCGATCAGTGACGCGGTATAATCAGAACCTCCTCTTTTCAAATTATCCACTTCTTCACGCGGGTTCCGGCAAATGAATCCTTGTGTAATGATAGTCTGTTTGTCGGAATACTGGCTCAGGATAGTAACCAGCTTTTCTTCGATAGTCGCCAGTTCGGGTTCTCCGTCTGCGTCTATACGCATGAAATCGAGTGCTGATAACAAAACCGAGCTATCCCCTTTTTCATCCAGGTAAGCCTGAAACATTTTCGTGCTCAATATCTCGCCTTCCGCGACCAGTTCTTTGTCCTGCTTGGTGGTGAAAGGTTTGATCCCAACCAGCGATTTAATATATCCGAATTCAGTATCGACGATCTCCTGCCCTTTTTGCAATCCTTCCGGCGTGGCATAAAGCTCCTTGATGAAAAGGCTGTAATGCGTTTTCAGATCGTCGAGCAAAACCGCAGCTTTTGCGTCGTCGAATGCTTTTACAGCCTCACCAATTGCAATTAATGCATTGGTAGAACCCGACAACGCCGATAAAACAACTATTTTACGATTGGGATCGCTGTTGAGAAGTTCTCTGATCGAATGCATACGTTCAGGCTTTCCAACCGAAGTGCCGCCAAATTTCCAGACTTGCATATTAATGAATTGTGAATGATTGAATGACTGAATAAGTGAATGTTTGGGTGCCGCGGTGATCGAGATTGGTCAAGTTAGTCGCGTGTGGTTCGGAATTGTTTTTTGATACTTACTAAAAATGACCAAACCTGACAACAAATGACAATACTTGACTACAACTGACAGTACTAGCCCCGCTTAAATGATCCTTTGGTGATTTGCGAATATAATCCCAGCATTTTGATCGCTGTAATCGCTGCCTCGTCTCCTTTGTTTCCGTGAATACCGCCGGCCCTGTCCACGGCTTGTTGCATGGTATTAGGAGTAAGTACACCGAAGATTACCGGTTTGTTTGTTTTTAAACTCAAATTGGTAATTCCCTGAGAAACAGCATGATTAATATAATCGTTATGTTTGGTTTCGCCCTGAATTACGACTCCGAGGGCAATTACCGCATCTATGTCTTCCCGCTGTGCAAACCACTGCGAACCTAATGTCAACTCGAAACTGCCGGGAACGTTGCCCCTCTCGATATTTTCGGGCTGGGCGCCGTACTGTACCAAGGTCTGATATGCACCTTCGAAAAGCTTTTCCGTTACTTCGGAGTTCCACTCTGCAACCAGAATAGCGAAGCGTTTTGTTGCGATATCCGGAAGGTCCGCCGTATTGAACACACTTAAATTTTTGTCCGCGCTTGACATTGATTTTTGTTTTTAAATCTTTGAGTAAAATGAATAAAAAAAGGATAAAACCATGTCGGCTTTATCCTTTTGCAGAACAGAATGGTTTAACCATTATTTGCCGACCTGTCCTTCTAATAATCCCATGTATTTCTTAGCATTCACCACTTCCGACGAAAGCGGGAATTCTTCGATAACACGTTTATATGTTGCGATCGCATCAGCAGGCTTACTTGCTTTTTCCTGAGCCAGGGCAAGCTTCATTAAGTATACCGGCGTGAAATATTCGTTTTTCTCGTAGTCTGATGCTTTTTGATAATATGAAATAGCGTCAGCCGGGAGGTTTTTTTCAAAGTATGCATCACCAATCAGTGATTGCGCGCGAGCCTGGATCAAGAGGTCAGAAGAGCTGAAAGATTTCAGGTGACTGATCGCGTCGTCATATTTTCCTTGTTTGAGCAAGGCAACACCAGCGTAGAAATTCGCCAGGTTACTAGCGTCAGTTCCTTTATAACTATCGGCGATAGAAAGAAGACCTTCATTTCCACCACTTCCATTCAATGCTTTTTGGAGCGAATCGGCTTCAAAATCGTATACAACACTTGCAAGCGCGTTTTGAGCAGTTCCTTCCTGGCCATCGATATAAAAGCGATATCCTGCAAAACCAATGATTGCAACCAATATCGCCCCAACAATTCCTAAAACTATTTTGCGGTTCTTGATAAAGAAAGCCTCTGCCTTATTAATCTGGCCAGCTAAAGCTTCCGGAGTTTCAATTATTTCCAGCCCAGCCTCATCCGCGTTTTTCTTGCTCATATTAATTAATTCAATTTTGGAGTGCAAAGTTATGAAAACTTTATTAAGTCGAAACAAGTTGCTGTACAATTCTTTGCATTCAATCCAGCCGAAAATAGCGGCTGCCTGCGCTGTGATAAATTTATGATATAGGTTAGTCCTTTAAATAAACAAAAACCACACTGCGCTAAATGCAAAAAGCGTGAAAGTACAGATACCTTCACGCTTCCACTTATCAACTTTACAATATTAACTATATAGCGGGAATTGTTTCATCCAGTTATTCACCTCTCCTTTTACAGAAGCGATTTTAGAATCGTTATCGTGGTTAACCAAAACAGTATCCAGCAGATCCACAATGCGCTCCATATCCGACTCGATGAGCCCGCGGGTTGTCATCGCGGCCGTTCCGACACGGATACCAGAAGTAACCATTGGAGATTTATCATCAAACGGTACCATATTCTTATTAATCGTAATATCAGCCTTGATCAAAGTATTTTCAGCCAATTTACCGGTCAGCCCGGATTCGATGCCATTTTTAGTACGCAAATCGATCAGCATGAGGTGATTATCCGTTCCGCCTGAAATGATGCGGTATCCCTTTTCAACAAAAGCTTTCGCCATTGCCTGTGCATTTCTGGTAACCTGCGTTGCGTAGTTGTAATAGCCTTCGCTCAAAGCTTCGCCAAATGCAACTGCCTTTGCGGCTATTATATGTTCCAGCGGACCTCCCTGCGTACCCGGGAAAACGCCTGAATCCAGCAACGAAGACATTGTCCTCAGCTGTCCTTTCTGTGTTTTAATTCCAAATGGGTTTTCAAAATCATTGCGCATCATAATCACCCCGCCTCTTGGGCCACGAAGAGTTTTATGCGTTGTAGTGGTAACAATATGGCAGTGATCAAAAGGGTCATTCAAAAGTCCTTTCGCGATCAGTCCGGCCGGGTGAGCAATATCAGCCATCAAAAGTGCGCCGACCTGGTCAGCGATATTTCTCAGGCGCTCATAATCCCAGTCGCGGCTGTATGCAGAAGCTCCGCATATCAATAGTTTCGGACGCTCCTTCAAAGCAGTTTCCTCCACTTTATCCCAGTTGATCAAACCTGTTTCAGCTTCAACTCCGTAGAAAATAGGCTGGAAATATTTACCTGAAATATTAACCGGTGAACCGTGGGTAAGGTGACCTCCGTGCGCCAGGTTGAAGCCCATAATTTTATCACCAGGATTCAAACAGGCAAGAAAAACAGCAGTATTAGCCTGCGCACCCGAATGCGGCTGAACATTTGCCCAGGTAGCCCCGAAAAGTTCTTTCAAACGATCGATCGCAATCTGCTCAATTTCGTCGACTACCTCGCATCCACCGTAGTAGCGTTTTCCTGGCAAACCTTCGGCATATTTATTAGTCAAAACGCTGCCGGAAGCTTCCATCACCTGACGGGAAGTAAAGTTTTCAGAAGCAATAAGCTCGATACCGGATTCCTGACGATATTTCTCTCTGTTGATCAGATCGAAAATGGTGGTGTCACGTTCAACGCTGGTGATGGTAGACATGAGTGTATTTTTATGATATGGACTGAAAGATGCCGCAAAAATACGAGCATTTATTTCGTAATGAAATAATAAGGCTTACTTTATGTTCCCGGTGATTTAGCTGATCGATCAATTGCCTATATTTCGCTTGAAGCAGTATTTTTAAGTAAAAAGAAGTTTTTAAATTATTTTAAGAATATCAGCTTTGTGTCGTAGTTTTGCGTCCAAATATTGTTGCGTGGTCGTGCACTTACACGAAAATGCTGTAAATTCCCGCCCTGTCTATTCTAGAACTCTTATAAAATAAAACAAGGAAACATGAGCCAACAAACGGTAAGTCCTCAGACCATACTGATGCAAGCTTCAAACAACGGAAAAGGCACGAATGGAACGATCGGCCAGCCTATAACGTATGAGAAAATCCCAACTCAGATTTTCGCAGATTCAAAGGAGGCCTCTTACGCAGTAGCAAAGGAAATTGCTGATCTGATCCGCCAAAAGCAAAAAGAAGGCAAGCCTTGTGTCCTTGGACTTGCGACGGGATCTTCTCCTAAAACAGTTTACGCACTTCTTGTGAAAATGCACAAAGAAGAGGGGTTAAGCTTCAAAAATGTTATTTCTTTTAATCTTGATGAGTACTATCAAATGGAACCTGAATCCATTTATAGCTACCACCGGTTTATGAAGGAGCAGCTTTTTGACCATGTTGATATTGCCAAGGAAAATTACTTTCTGCCAGATGGTACAGTTCCATCTGCATTGCTGCGCGATTACTGCACTTCGTATGAAAATAAGATCAATGCCGTAGGAGGTTTGGACTTTCAACTTCTCGGGATCGGTGGTAATGGACACGTTGGTTTTAATGAGCCAGGTTCCTTGATCAACTCACGCACGCGCCTCATCACCCTCGATCATTCTACCAGAGTGGCTGCGGGTATGGAGTTTGGTGGATTGCATAATGTACCTCGTAAAGCGATTACGCTGGGTGTAGCGCCGATATTGAATGCGCGCCGCATTGTTTTGCTAGCCTGGGGTGAAAGAAAAGCTTCTGTGATCAGAGGCGCCGTAGAAGGACCGGTAACTGAATTGAACCCTGCTTCCTATTTGCAGGCGCATCCCGACGTTTCGTTCGTTCTGGATGAAAGCGCAGCCTCAGAACTGACCCGCATCAAAACACCTTGGGCTGTTGACTCGGTGATCTGGGATAATAAAATGATCAAGAAAGCGGTAACACACCTTTCGAAGATCCTGAACAAACCGATCCTGAAATTGACTGATAAGGACTACAATGATAATGGTATGAGTGACTTGCTCGCGCAGTATGGAGCTGGTTATGAGATCAATATCAATGTATTTAACCAACTGCAACATACTATTACCGGCTGGCCGGGAGGAAAACCAAATGCCGACGATACTTATCGTCCGGAACGTGCACAGCCTACAAAGAAACGTGTTCTCATTTTTAGCCCGCACCCCGATGACGATATCATTTCAATGGGAGGTACTTTCCAAAGACTGGTAGACCAGGGACATGAAGTGCATGTGGCTTATCAAACGTCAGGAAATATCGCAGTAGCAGACGACGAGGCTTTGCGTTTTATTGATTTTGTGGTTGATTTTAATAAAGGCTTCTCTATTGATAGTCCTTCGGCAAATCAACTTTTCCTCGACGCAAAAGAATTCCTGAAACATACCAAAGACAGCGAAATCGATACGCCTGAAATCCGTAAGGTGAAAGGTTTACTGAGAAGGGGCGAAGCGAAGGCTACCTGCCGTTTTGTAGGAATACCAACAAGCCAGGCACATTTCTTGGATATGCCTTTTTATGAAACAGGTACTGTTCAGAAAAAGCCGATCGGTGAAGAAGATATTAAGATAATTGAAAACCTGATCGAAGAGATCAAGCCGCACCAGATTTATGCAGCGGGCGACTTTGCCGATCCGCATGGTACGCACAAGGTTTGCTGGGATGCGATCGAAGCGGCATTGCACCGTTCGAAACATAAGAATTTTATGAAAGATTGCTGGGTTTGGCTGTATCGCGGCGCCTGGGCAGAGTGGGATATTTATGAAATCGAAATGGCTGTTCCGATGAGCCCCGACCAGGTTTTGAAAAAACGTCAGGGAATTTTCAAGCACCAATCCCAAAAGGACGGAGTTGTGTTCCAGGGAGAAGATTCGAGGGAGTTCTGGCAACGAGCAGAGGAGCGGAATCGGGGTACCGCGCATTTGTACGATTCGCTCGGACTTGCCGAATATGAGGCGATGGAAGCCTTTGTGAGATGGAAATTTTAGGATTATACCAATAAAAAGAGAGAGCCAGGGTATCCTGGCTCTCTCTTTTTATAACTGAGTAATTACGTTATTAGCGAAGATATTCTACAACTCCATATCCACCCACATTCTTTGGAACATTTTCTCAACCATAGTCATAATGCCTTGAAAAGCACCAAATACAATGCATAATGGCAGAATGATCGGCAGAAATATCAGCCACTGTAAGGCCATCGTAAAATTGAATCTTTTAAAAATTGGTGCTTTCATAATTAAGATCGGTTAGTACCTCGGAGTTTAGTTTCCCAATTTATGCAAATTACTTCTAGTTAACAAAGCCTGATCGAAAAAACGTTCGACAATTGTTCAAAATTTCAACAAAATATATAATTATTCCCCACTGAAACAACAAGTAAATTCCGCCTGGAAAACTAGCAATCCCGCATTTGGCGAGAACCGGTTCCGAAAATTTTTGTTTATTTGTTATAAGTAAAAAATCAATTTCAATATGCCGTCACCCGACATTATACAGCTGTTACCCGATTCTATTGCAAATCAAATTGCGGCAGGGGAAGTTGTGCAGCGGCCGGCATCAGCGGTTAAAGAATTGCTCGAAAATGCGATCGACGCAAAGGCTACACATATTCAGGTGGTGCTCAGAGAAGCAGGGCGGACTTTGATCCAGGTGATAGATAATGGATCCGGAATGTCGGTAACTGACGCCAGAATGTCTTTTGAGCGGCACGCGACTTCAAAGATTCGTAAGTCGGAAGATTTGTTTAGTATCCGGACAATGGGCTTCCGCGGAGAAGCACTCGCCTCTATCGCAGCGGTGGCGCAGGTGGAATTACGGACCCGGCAGGAAGGTGATGAACTAGGCACATTAATCCGCATTGACGGTTCCGAAATCAAGACGCAGGAAAGTGTAGCGGCTGTAACGGGGACCAGTATTTCGGTTAAAAATCTGTTCTTCAATGTACCCGCCCGCCGGAACTTTCTGAAATCAAACTCGGTAGAAATGCGGCACGTTCTGGACGAATTTCAGCGCGTTGCATTGGCTCATCCCGAAGTAAGCTTGACATTACATCATAACGATACAGAGGTTTTTAATCTTCCTCCGGCCAAGCTGGTGCGCAGGATCGTCGACATTTACGGGAAAAGTTACCGTGAACAACTCGCTTCCTGCCAGGAAGAAACTTCTTACGTAAGTGTGCGCGGATATATTGGCAAGCCGGAATTCGCCAGGAAAACGCGGGGTGAACAGTTTTTCTTCGTGAATGACCGCTATATCAAGCACAGCTACCTCCATCACGCAGTAATCAGTGCGTTCGACGGGACTATCCCCGACGGAAGTCACCCGTTTTATGTGCTGTTCCTGGATATTGATCCTTCTCACATTGATATTAACATTCACCCGACGAAAACTGAGATCAAATTTGATGACGAAAAGTCGGTGTATGCGATTGTAATGGCGGCGGTGAAAAAAGCCGTGGGAATGTATAACTTCTCGCAGTCGATTGATTTCGATGATAATGTCAATTTCTTCACCCAGGGATCTTCCGAACCAAATCCCAATTTTATCCCGCGAACTGTCATGCCCGATTGGGCCGCCCAGTCCAGAAAAGCAGATCATGGACCTTCTAAATCGAACCTAACCAGTTGGAGTAAGCTTTTTGAAGGACTTCAAAATACGGAAGATCGGAGTAGTGAAATTGCTGCTTTTGACACGAGTCCGGTAACTGTATCGCGTCCCACGTACCAGGAAGAATCCAAAACCGTAGCCAGTAAGGTCAACAGAATGGCGTCGGAGGTTATTTCTGCCCCGGAAAGTGACGCAATGCTTTTTCAGCTTCACAACAGGTATATTCTTTCGCAGGTCAAAGATGGTATCATGCTGATCGACCAGAAAGCTGCCTATGAAAGGATATTGTACGAAAGATATCGTAAGATGTTAATCAACCGGACCGGCGCTTGTCAGCAGCTTCTTTTCCCGAAAAGGGTCGGGCTCACGCATTCCGATATGCAGCTTGTAAAGGAAACTAAGAAGGAAATTCATAGTCTGGGTTTCGAGTTTGACGAATTTGGCCAGAATGAGCTGATCATTCGCGGAATTCCGGCGGATCTTCCAGAGGAACGGGAACAGGATCTTTTTGAAGAGCTGATAGAACAATTAAAACAAAGCTATTCGGATCTCAAACTAAACAAACCGGAAAGTCTGTCGCGCTCACTTGCCCGCAGGTTTTCGGTTCGTTATGCTGTCAAACTATCATTTGTTGAGATACATACACTCATCGATCAATTATTCGCGTCCACGGATCCTAACCGGACGCCGAGCGGCGAGCCGATTATCGTTTTGCTCACTATGGATAAGCTGACAAGCATATTTAGAAGTTAGGAACCAATAAACGGACAGAAGTAGTTCTAAAATAAAGTTAGATCAAGAAATACCTATATGTTATCAATAACCCCTACTGTAAGGAACCTTCTGATACTGAATATCCTGTTCTATCTGGTCGACACGAGCATTATCAATCTTAGTGGGAATTTTGCATTAAGGTCGCTGCTATCGCCTGAATTCATGCCTTATCAGTTTGTGACCTACATGTTTCTGCACGGAAGCCTGGGGCACTTGTTTAGCAATATGTTTGGATTGTTCATGTTCGGGCCACTTCTGGAGCGGATGTGGGGACCGAAGAAATTCCTGTTTTTCTACTTCTTCACCGGAATAGGAGCGGGACTTCTGTTTTCAGGAATCGATTATTTTGAGAACAATCAGATACGGCAAGCTGTTGAGATATTTACTCAAAATCCTACGCCCGATGCGCTGGCCGATTTTATGAGCAAACACGCGAAGGGGATTTACGAATCGATGCTTAATTTTTTGAACAAATTTGAAGAAAATCCAACCAATACCACTTATATTCAGGATAGCATTAATTTCGTAAATATCTATTATGAGCGCCTGGTTAGTATACCAATGGTAGGTGCTTCCGGAGCAATTTTTGGTATTCTGATGGCGTTTGGTTTATTGTTTCCAAACACTGAGCTGTTTTTACTGTTTGTTCCGTTTCCTATCAAGGCAAAATATTTCGTCGCTTTCTACGGATTGTATGAATTGTATTCGGGTTTTAAAAATGCTCAATCGGATAATGTAGCGCATTTCGCCCATATCGGAGGAATGCTATTTGCATATATATTACTTCGTTACTGGGGAACGCAGAGAACAAATTTCTATTAAGGTAAGAAGATGGGCAATATTGTTGATGATGTAAAACGCGAGTTCGCTAAATCTGAGAATGCACTTGTAAAAATAATTTTGATCAATACTGCGGTTTTCCTTGTATTGCTGCTGTCAAAGATTATTCTGACACTTTCTCAAAGTTCGGGTATATACCAACTGGTTATCAACTCCGTACAGCTCCCCGCTGCGACAAGTGAGTTTATTTATAAGCCCTGGACACTCATTACCTATTTCTTCACCCACGACGACATTTTTCATATTCTCTTTAATATGCTTTTCCTATACTGGTTTGGCAAATTGGTAGATGAATATCTGGGCGCAAAACGTGTGATCGCGCTGTATTTTTTGGGCGGTATTGCGGGAGGTTTGACTTACATGGTTTTGTACAATGTACTTCCTTATTTTCAGGCGCATATTGAAGGTTCAAGAATGCTGGGTGCTTCGGCGGCGGCATTTTCAGTTGCAGTAGGCGCTTCCACACTTCTTCCGAATTATACTTTTAATCTGATATTCCTTGGCCCGATACGCATTAAATTTATTGCGCTCTTTTACATCATCCTTTCACTTGCCCAAACCGTCGGCCCGAATGCAGGCGGTAATCTCGCTCACCTGGGTGGTGCATTTGTAGGGTATATGTTTATCAAATTGCTTCAAAGCGGAACTGACCTTGGAAAGCCTATTTATGCAGTGATGGCCGGCTGGTCGAGGTTATTCAGAAAACGTCCTGTTATGCAGGTTACCTATCGCGAAAGGCAGGTTTACCGTAGTACAAGTGTATATTCTTCGTCGTCTTCGGGCACAATCGAAATGCCTGATCAAACTGAGATCGACATGATTTTGGATAAAATATCCAAGTCTGGGTATGAGAGTCTGACCAAAGAAGAGAAGCAAAAGTTGTTCAAAGCAAGCCAGCAAAAATAACGTCGACAGATTTTACAGCGAATTTCTTAATTTCGTTGATTGTTTGAAAACCAAGAGTTTGCTGAATATCTTATCTTAATACCCCGCCGTATGCTTATAACTCCTGGCAAATTGTTAGCTAAAATTGATAGTCCGGAAGATTTACGAAAACTGGATATCTCACAGCTTCCCAATGTATGCAATGAGCTAAGACAATTTATAATTGACAACGTTTCCGTTTACGGAGGCCATTTTGGAGCTAGTCTTGGAGTTGTAGAACTGAGTGTTGCCCTTCATTATGTATTCAATACGCCCGACGACCAAATTGTGTGGGACGTAGGTCACCAGGCCTACGGTCATAAAATACTTACCGGAAGAAGAGATACTTTTCATTCAAACCGAACTTATGGCGGCCTGGCCGGATTTCCTAAAAGAAAGGAGAGTATTTACGATGCATTTGGTGTTGGACACTCTTCCACGTCCATTTCATCAGCACTAGGAATGGCGGTTGCTTCTGCTTTGGAGAACAACCACGAGCGCCAGCATATTGCAGTAATAGGAGATGGTGCTATGACGGCCGGGTTGGCATTCGAAGGAATGAACCATGCCGGAGCAACTGACTCAAATCTGCTAATTATTCTCAATGACAATTGCATGGCGATTGACCCGAATGTCGGGGCCTTGAAAGAATATCTGACAGATATCACCACATCTCAGACTTATAATAAATTTAGAGATGAAGTATGGAATCTTCTGGGCAAGATGAGCCATTTTGGTAAAAGTGCTCAGGATATTGTATCTAAGGTAGAAACGGTCATGAAAACGGCTATTCTGCGTCAAAGCAATTTATTCGAGTCACTTGGTTTAAGATACTTTGGTCCTATTGACGGAAACGATATCAGTCATCTAACTGAGGTTCTTCACGATCTCAAAAGTATTCCGGGACCTAAAATTTTACATTGTCTTACAGTTAAAGGAAAAGGCTACGGTCCTGCCGAAAAGGATCAGACCAAATGGCACGCGCCAGGAATCTTTGATAAGATAACCGGAGAGATCAAGAAAAAGACTTTTGATACACCACAGGCACCAAAATACCAGGATGTATTCGGGCACACTATAGTTGAGCTAGCCAAAGAGAACAAGAAGATCGTGGGAATTACTCCTGCAATGCCTTCGGGTTCATCGTTGAATATCATGATGGAGGAAATTCCTGAAAGAGCTTTTGACGTAGGAATTGCAGAGCAACACGCCGTGACGTTCTCGGCCGGTATGGCGACGCGGGGTGAAGTTGTTTTCTGTAACATTTACTCCACCTTCATGCAAAGGTCATACGATCAGGTCGTGCACGATGTTTGTATTCAGGAACTACCGGTAGTTTTTTGTTTGGATAGAGCAGGACTTGTTGGCGCCGATGGTCCTACTCACCATGGCGTGTATGATATTGCTTTTATGCGTTGCATTCCAAATATGATCGTTGCGTCTCCGATGAATGAGCAGGAGCTGCGAAATATGATGTACACTGCGCAATTGGGTACATTTCAATCAGGAACCAAGGCAATAACTATTCGCTACCCGCGAGGTGCTGGCGTGATGCCACAATGGAAGACTCCATTCGAAGAAATTACGATCGGACGCGGTAGAATGGTAAGAGCCGGAAAAGATGCGGCTATTCTATCTTTTGGGCCACTTGGCAATTTTGCAAATCAGGCTTGCGACTTATTGGAAAAAAAGGGTATTTCTGCTGCACTCTACGACATGCGTTTTGCAAAACCCCTGGACGAAAAGTTGCTCCACGAAATTTTCGCCTCTTTCGAACGAATCGTAACGGTAGAGGACGGATGTCTTCAAGGAGGATTTGGAAGTGCTGTACTTGAATTTATGGCCGATAGTGGCTATTCTAACCTTGTCAAACGAATCGGAGTGCCCGATACTATTGTTGAACACGGAGAACCACAGGAGTTATATCAGGAATGCGGTATGGATGCCAATGGGATTACTAAGTCCGTTCAAGACTTAATGAATATCGAATTACGATCAAAAGCAGCGGTTCTAGAATAGTTGACCACGGGTTTACAGCTAGCTAATTATTTAACGTAGTTGACTTTTGTTGCCTTAGATTAATCTTTGCTTCACCTAACTAAACTGTATCCGGAGTCTCTTTGCCTGTAATCTATGGTTAATGAATTTGGAAGATTGTCGTTGCTAACGGCATTACTCCATCTTACCTCAATCTCCGACTAGTTACTTTCCATTTCCTTTTTAATTAGTAAATCTTACTGTTCTAAGCTAGGATTCGGTATTAGAATCTTAGGAAACTATATAAAATGTTAACTTCCGAAGGAAACCTACTTTCTGAGGCAAGCTTTATAAAGGAATTTGGTACTACCTGCAAGTCTGCCCGAGTCGGCATTTTATTGGCGTTCGGGCATTGCCTTACGCATAAGGGTCCCACTGTAGCGGGGCCGGTTAAGTTCTCTATTTCTAGGGCTCACGCAGCCTAATAGCGGTCCGCCAGTCATAAAAAAAGACCATCCTTTTTGGGGATGGTCTTATGAATGGTATTGTGGCGACTACCTACTTTACCAGGTTTGACCCAAGTATCATCGGCGGTTCTGGGCTTAACTTCTCTGTTCGGGATGGGAAGAGGTGAACACCAGGCCAA
>NZ_JAJUXK010000007.1 GCF_021390335.1 Dyadobacter sp. CY343
CGGTTATTACTCAGCTCAATGCTCATCAGTTTGAACTCCTTATCAAATACTCTTCTTTCTCCTGACATATGTATTAAGTTATAAAAGTTTCACTTAACTCAATGTCCGCTTAAAGGTAGCAGGTCCAGTATCTTTAACAAACATCCTAAGTACGCAGCCTAAAAGTGAACTCATATTTAGCCTAAAAGATCATCATTCAAATTCGGCAAACCTTAAAGACATAGAATCTTCAATGTAGTCGAGCATATCTTTGTCAGCCCCGCCGGCTTTTGCAACTTTTATGATGTCTATCTCCCTGTCAGGCTTTGTGTCTGCCCACGCGGCATCATGAGATTTCTCTGTTAGTGTCTTGAAGTCCAGATGCTGATTTTCTTGAATTGATTCGTTCAGACAAGCAATTTCCGACTCAGACAACCAATCCATATCTGGTTCAGAAACTCCTTTAATACTGTAGTTTCCAAATGTTTCGAAGAATTTGGCAAAAGTCGGCTTCCCGGCGCGCAAGCTTTTTGTTATATCGTATGCCAGGGATGGTGCTGGCCCGTTGTTCATGGCGTGAAACCTATCACCTGATATTTCCGATCCATATTTGACCAGGTGTTTTTGCTCGGCAAAATATAGGATCTTGAACAGTTTATGAATATCACTTTTGCCGCCTAAATGCTTTAAAATATAGAGCATGGCGCTAATTGTGATTTCTGTTTTCTCCTCTATCGTATTCATGTTATCGAAAATTAGAAATATCCCGAACTAATTTAAATGACTTATTGAGAGACGATCTTTATACCAAACAGCCAGAATATTAGGGTTTTGCCAAAGTTCGACAAATCTCTTGTTATAACGAAAACTGAATATCCTGCGGTATTCGGTTCCACGCTTCTGCCATTCAAATAGGTAATTTGTGAATCCTACTAGCTATATATAATACTTTTTGCAGGTTCCATACAACCTTCCGCCCCTACGTCAGCCTCTTTTAAGCAAAAGAACACAACCTGTGCTTGTTTTGCTATGAAAGTATTATCCTTAATCTTATCGTTATTCGTGTTTCAATCCGTGTATGCGCAGGATAGTTTGGAAGTTGTTTATACCCAGGAGCAGCAAGATACGCTTGTTAAGCAGAGGTTTATCGATCAGTACGAGAATGTTTTTATGACCAAAGTGCCAACGCGGCACATGTTTAAGCTTGGTTTGACATTCTCTCCCAACTACCTTTTTGCAGTCGAAAACAGCCAGACACAAAGCACTTCCTACCACGTCGGATATGAATATAAAGCATTCCCTTCCTTTTCATTAGGCACCGAAATTACGGCGGGCGGAGGCTGGGGGAGTCAGACGGATTTTTCAGGAACGCTGGTCGCGAATGTGTACGGAAGGTGGTACTACGACATGAAACGCAGGATTAAGGAGGGTGTAAATGTCAACAACTTTACCGGCAATTATCTGGCGGTTGTAGCCGAAAAAAGCTGGGGAATTGCTGAATCGAATTACCAGTTATCAAGATTCGGCTCAGAATTCGGTTTGCAGCGGCGGTTTTTGAATAACGGGCGGATCGAGTTTGCGATCGGAGCATTTTACCAGCTTTATCAGAAAGGATATTACCCTGCCCTGCTGAGCTACGAAGCAGGTAAAAAATCGGATTTCGCGATTGTTTCCCGAACGAGTATGGGGCTTGCTTTTGGCGACTGGCGGCGTAACAGGAATGCGGCAATATGTGAAGTACTACGCTGCGACGAGTCGCTGTCACAGCAATGGAAACTGCTTTGGCCAAAAATCTACCTCTCCTCCCGGTTCGCCCAGGCAACCGCCGGATTAGCTTATGAACGAAAACTTGGCAACCGGCCATTGTCCGTTAACGCGCAGGTAAACGCCGATTACATGCGCATTGTTTCCTCCCTGCAAACCGGCACGGAAGCCAGGCGGGCCAGCAACGATATTCAAATCTGGCCGTCACTTCAACTGAGATATTATCTGGATACAAAAGAAAAGCTTCGCCGGGGTACCGGAGGTAACAATTTGTCGGGTCTGTACCTCGGGCCGCATAGTGACTTTGTGTATTACAATAGCGAAACCATTTTCAGTGTAGGAAGACCCAAAAAGCATATGGGAGCTGGTGCAGCTTTGGGATACCAGCAAACCCTTTTTGGGAAAGCCTATCTTGATTTTGCATTGAGTTCCAGTTACAATTTCTTAAAACCCGGCCCTTATGAAAAACACTGGCTCAGCGCGATCAGGCTTGGGTTCGGGCTTACACTTTAATCTGCATACAACCATTTGAACACTTCCCGGACTCTTTAAGAAAACCCTGGCTGGTATAATGAAGAATAGCAATTACATCAGCAGCAAGAGCAAAATATCTCGCAAAATCATGAAACTGAACAATTTTATATTCAATAAAGCGATACCCGTAACCCTCGTCTTTTGCTTGTCGCTTATCTCAATGGCTCAGGCGCAGGCCACTTTGCAGGTTGCGACGAAGAAAATCGAGCGGACGATCGGTGGGCCGACGGTGCGGACATTGTATATCAATGCCGAAAAAGCGGATATTGAAATGGTCACGTGGGGCAAAGATGATATTTCTGTTGTGATGGAATTATCAGCAAAGCACCCCGATCGCGCCACCGCGGCCCAGGACCTTGCGAAGATGCAGTATATAGCCGACCGTAATGGGAAGGATTATTTTTTAAGAAATTATATTGTGTTGAAAGACGGCGAAAACAAGCCGGTTTCTAATCTAAAAGCGCGCTATATTATTCACCTCCCGGCTTCCTGCGCAGTCGATTTAAAAAACACCTTTGGCAATATTATGCTGAAAGGTTTGATGAAAAGCCTGACTTTAAAAGCCGATTTCTGCACAACTACACTTTCTGATCTGAGCGGCAAAGGCATTCTGAATACTACATTCGGAGAGTTGAGCGGCACGGAGCTTGCCGGCACCTTTACTTTTTCAACAGACCGGACCAATATCAGGCTCGACCATATTTCCGGATCCGTGAAGCTGGATGCATTGTATGGAAACGTGGAGATCTATCCCACGACCGGTTTAACCAGCCTGGCAATACGATCTAAAAAATCAGAAGTCACCTTATTTGCCAAGAACTGGCAGCAATTTGATTACACAATCAATAGCGCCTACGCGACGATGAAACTCCCGAACGGGTTTAAGTGGAAAAGAAATACCGCAGATTTTAAAGAAGCATTTTTCTCGAAAAATCAATTGGCGAACGTCGATATCAATGCGGAATTCGGGCAGGTGACAATTAAGTAAGCGTATCAAAATCATCATTTATGAAAATCTCAACAATCCTGCTGCTGACATTGATAATCAGCGGACCGGCCTTTGCGCAAGACAATGCACAGATTACCTATACTCAAGAGGAAGACACCCTCTTGAAGCAACATTTTATCGACCGGTACGAGAATGTGTTTATGACCAAAGTATCGACCCGCCACATGTTTAAAATCTCAGCCGGCGGCTCGTCGCTCCGCGGGACCGGCATTAACCTGGCTTACGAATACAAGCTTTCCCCCTCACTTTCGCTGGAAGCGGGCGCTTATGTACAGAATGGCACTGAAAATCTGGGTCTTTTAAGGAATATTGCTTTTGACCCGAATAAGACTTTGAATGTATGGGCCAATGCAAAGCTGCGCTGGTACTACCAGATGAATCAACGCATGAAAGACGGGCTGAGCGCCAATAATTTCAGCGGTGCCTATTTTGGTCTGTCTTATGAAAAACCTGTGATCACCCGAAGTGAATATGGTAACCGCGGAGCGCATGAAGGCCGGATAGGATTGCTTTACGGATTCCAGAGCAGGTTTTTTAATAGTGGTTTCGTTGATTTTGCTGTGGGTGTTTTTGAAGGTAACGGTTCTCCGATACTTCGGGATAACCTATCTACATCGAAATTCAGAAACACGATGATCGCCACCCAATTCAATGTGGGACTTGCTTTTGGCGACTGGAAAAGATCGGATAAAACCCCGACCTGTGACATTTTGCGATGCGACGAACAGGACCAGGATCAATGGAAAGTCCAGCTCCCAGATCTGGTGATCGGGCTGAAATATCAGAGGGCGGCGCTTGGTATCGCGTACGAGCGAAAAATCGGGAAAAGTGCATTTTCTTACAGTGCGTATGCCAATGCGAATTATCACAACGATAACTATTACAGATTTGGCAATGTGACCACGGGTGTTAGCCTGCGTCACTATTTTCTTCAAAAACACCAAATGCTGCGCGGGAAGACGGGAAACAGTTTTTCAGGTGTGTACTGGGCTGCTTCGGCAGCGTATGATTGGACATGGGTGCGAAGCCAATTTTACAACGAGCAATCTCAAACTAAAAGGTTCGATAGTCCCATGTTTTCGCTGGCACTGGGTTACCAGCAAAGACTGTTCAAGCGGCTGTATTTTGATGTTTCTGCCTTTTACAACAGAAGCACTTTATATGGAAAGCCTAATAACTTTTTCAGCTCGAAGATGTCCCTTGGTATGACGTTTTGAGATAAAAAACACCAGGCGGAAATAGCTTCCGCCTGATGTTTTACTGAAATAATTCCTGATAAAACGTTAAACCTTCCTCTGCCAGTTCGTCGGCGCTATTGGCCAGCGGGCGCCAGATACAGGCTGCGCGGGCGAGTTCTTTGGAAGGCTGCCCGAAGGTTTCGATCACTACGGCGCCTTCGTAGCCTATTTCGACCAATGCATTTTTAATACCTTCCCATTCAAGATGCCCGGTGCCAGGTGTACCCCGGTCGCTTTCATTGCCCTGGACGTGACAGAGCAGGTTTTTTCCAATTTTCCGGATCGCGTCGGGAATATCCTTTTCTTCTATATTGGCATGAAAAGTGTCCATCACGATCTTCAAATTCGGATGATTGACGTCCCGCACAAGCGACAGCGCCTGGTCGACCGTATTGATCATATCCGTTTCAAAACGGTTCAAAGGCTCTAAACCCAGTTCAATGCCATGATCTGCGGCTACCTGACTTACTTCACCTAAGATTTCAATGCACCAGTTACGTTCTTGTTTTTTCTGTTCTTCGGAAACAATCCTGGTCTTTCCGACAGCAGAGTAAAGTGGCCCACCAAAGATCGGGCTGCCCATTTCTGCTGCTATTTTAATGCAATCGATAATATATTCCTTACCTATTTCCCGATAGGCAGGTTCAGTACTTGAAATATCCCGCTCGGGCCCGAAAGCGCCACTGATGGTCACTTTCAGGTCGAGGTCGCGGGCTACTTCCCTCACTTGCTTCCAGTCGATCAGATTTTTGTCTTCCACGGCTATCTCAATGATATCGTAGCCCATGTTTTTCACCTTTGTCAGCAGGGTAATATCCTGTGTGGAAAATGGGGAAACCCAGATAAATGTGCTCGCGCCAAATAGCATACTGATTTGTTTATTCTTCAAAACTTGGCACATCCACCCGGATACCGCCATTCATCGCCGATTCGTGGGCGCATATTCCGGCGCAGGTATAGTTGGCAGCCAGCGCCGCATCCACCGCCGAATCTCTGCCTTCTATAATCGCAGCGACAAATTCCTGTACCAAATGTGGATGTGAGCCTCCGTGACCTGCGCCCTGCAGGAATGAAACGTGGTTCGGGTCGTCAATTTTTTCTCTTTTGGTAAAATGCTTGATCGGTTCGATCAGCAGCTCATCGGTATCAGGCACGTCAATGCGTTTTGCATTTTCGCCCCCGTCAAAAATGATATGACTTTCATCCTGCAACTGCTCCCATTCAAAGGACATTTTCGTTCCATATACATCATAACTCTCCCGGTACTGGCGCACTACATCAAATAGCGAGCGCGTAGCCTCGGCCACTACATCGGAATTTTTGAGGGTAAATGTGGCTGTTTCCACGGCAAAAGGCGATCCGTAGCGGCTGGCCAGATCTTCGGAAAGCCTGCCCGAACCGTGGCAAACTACTGTTTCTGCGATGGTATTGTTGATTTTTAATAATGGCGAAATCGCGTGCGTACCGTTCAGCATTGGTGGGTAACCTTTCCAATATTCACCCCAGCCTTCCATGCTCATATCCTGAATATGTGACCCGCGCACAAACTGGATCCGGCCCAGATCGCCGTTCTCTGCAAGCTTCAAACCATACAGAAACTCGCGCGTGTACAATGCAGTTTCCATCATCATATACACTTTCCCTGACTTGCGTTTCGCAGCAACGATCGCCTCGCAATCTTCCTTGGTCATCGCCATCGGAATGGTGCAGGCAGTATGTTTTCCGGCATTTAATGAAGCCAGAGTCATTCTCGCATGTTCAGGAACCGGCGTTACCACATGGATCGCATCCACATCGTCGCGGCCCGGAACATCTTCGAAATGCTCAAATACCAGGTTTGGATCGAGGTTAAACTTGGCAGTAAGCTCGTCGCGCGTTTCTTTGCTGCGCGTGCAAATTCCGACTGCTTTGATATTGGGATGACTTTGATAGATCGGGATAAATTCTTTACCAAAACCCATTCCCACAATAACTACTGTAATTTGTTTCTGACTCATGCTTTCAATCTAATTGTTGATTTCAAACTCATTAAATTCATTGATGATTAAAAATAATCATCATTATTCATCATTATTCATCATCATTATTCATCATCATTATTCATCATCATTATTCATCATCATTATTCATCATCATTATTCATCATCATTATTCATCATCATTATTCATCATCATTATTCATCATCATTATTCATCATCCCCGGGCTGAAGCCCGGGGCAATTGATTTCGGGCTGGCGCTTTGCGCCTCGCGCTTGTTTACATTTCATTCGTTGTGGGTTGAAACCTGCGGCGATGATTTTAAAATGGCGCCTCGCGCTCATTCCCCAATCAATACCCGTCGACTTCAGTCGACGGAAAGGCCCGCCGCCCATTGAACAGCGTTACGTATTAATTTCTTGTAGGGCTCAATTGTATGCGACGCTGCATCGTGACCCAGCGCGATCCCAACTACGCGACCTTTTGGGTACTTAACCACAAATAAGCTGGGATACGTATTCTCCGAGGTCGTAGCCTTCCCGGTAGCAAGCACTTCAATCGGCGTCGCAGCTGGGTCTGATTTGAAATAATAAAGCTCGTCGTCGAGGTGGAAAGTTACTGGTAATCCTTTTGTGAGCGGGTGCTTTTTGTCGGTGATCGTTACATCGAACGGACCATATTTGTCGTGGCCTTTTGAGCCGCCGCCTACCAGTTTTTCGTTGTATTCAGGCCAGTCTTTCCAGTTATACCAAATGGCAGGGTGAGCCAGGATAAGCCCTTTTCCTGCATCCGCAAATGCGAAAATTGCTTTTCTTGTTGCTTCGTCGGGGATGGGCTGGTTGTTGGCGAGGAATAGCACGTCTGCATTGGGCAACTGGGACAATATGGTCGACGGATCGCTGGTGTAGGTTACCACGGCCAGTCCGTCTTTCTGCAAAGTAGCCACATCTTCACCCTTATACCAGCGGTCGAAATCGTGGGAAGAACCACCACCGACCATTAATACGCGGATCGGCTTTTTGGCAGGTGGAATATTCGCCACTGCCTGGCCGGCGACCAGCGCAATTACAACAAAAAGCAGCGCTAACTTTTGAATGAATCTCAACATAAACTGTATTTAAAATTTAACTAAAAATTTGAATATCATCTTGTTACCCTCAAAATCCCGTTCATTCCGCGCCAGTGTCCGGGGAAGGTACACACGTAAGGATAGTCTCCCGGCTCACTAGGTACAGTGAATTCAAGCGTTACCGTTTCCCCCGTATTGACTAGCCTGGTGAAATGCAATACTTCCGAGATTTTCGGTACATACTGTTTTTCGGCAGCTTTCGGGTCGCGCAACATTTCATCGGCGGCTTTTCCTACTTTTTGCAAAGTTCCGGGTTTGATGATCACCAAATTATGCTGCATTCCGTCGGGGTTTTCCAGGTTGATCACTACTTTTTGCCCGGCCTTTGCGGTAATCAGCTTTTTATCGAATTGCATGATCTCCATTTCCACTTTCAGCTCGATTACGGTCGCTCCGGCTGTCTTGGCGCCTCCTTTTTTAGATTGATCTGCCTCCGTTTCAGCCGCCCTGCCTTCCTCCGGTCTGTTCAGCTCCAATGTTGCTTTCTGGAAATTGCCGGCGAAGCCAAACTTGCCTTCGTAAGCTCCAATGTTATTTTCACCCTCCATATCCTCGCCCGTACGAACCGTATTCACAAGCGGCGTCGCGAAAAGCATATGTGCCTTCCCCTGTGCGGCGGGTTTGCCGTCAATGTTAATAAAAATTACCCCGTCCTTTTTCAAGCCAGCTTCCACATCAAATTTCTCCGGCAAAGGCTGACTAGTAGCGGCCTGCGCCAGCATTCCGTGCTGTTTTACGGCCATAATCAATTTCCCATCCTGAATATAAAGCGCGTACCCGCCTTCCTTTCCTCCCTGACCAGCGATAAATCCTTGCAAAGCCCGGTCTTTTCCTTTCGTTACGCTCGCTTTGATCGTGATTTCTTTCCCGGTTACATCAGGCGGGAATTGAAGCATATTGCGCCTTCCCAATGCATAAACCTCCTTTTTCAAAGCATTACTGATCTGACCTGAAAGTGAGGAACTGCCGCTGTGTTTACCAGCAGCCGCCAGAAATCCTTTTTCGTGCTGAATTCCAGCGGCCAATAACGCTTTTGAAAGCCACTTATCCTTGCCATTTTCTTCTTCCAAAGAAGCCTGGAAAATCGCCTCGCCCACTTTTTCCGATTCCTGCATTTCAACCAAAGCCACAAAAACCGCAAGTCTTGTATTCAGATCAGGATCCTTCATGAGCTTTTGCAGCGATTCAAAACTTTGCGCATTCTTCGGTAATACCGAAGCCGCTGCCTTGCGAACGCCCGCAGCAGGATGCGACAATGCTTTATTCACTACCGCCAGACTTTGCATATCCGATCCGTCGAGAACACCCAGCCCGTGTAAAGTCCATAATGCATGCACAGCCGGGCTATTTAACCCGATCTCATCTATTTTTTGATTTTCAATAATCTTATACAAATCCGGTACAACCGAGCGTTTTCCCGACTCGACAAGCAGTCGCTGCGCTGTCATTCGCCAGAACATATTGTCGTTTTCCAATGCCTTTACCAAGCCCGGCAAATCGTCTTTGGACAGTTTGAGCGGCTCTGATTTTTTCCCATTCTTATAAACGATCCTGTAAACCCGGCCGTGGTTCAGGTCGCGCATGGGGCTGCTGAATGCATTTCCAGGCCCGCGTGGCTGCTCTTTGAAAGGGATAATAAATTCAGCAGGCGATTGCGCAGGCACGAATACATTGTGCTGAATAATGAAATTGTACCAGTCAGAAACCCAAACCGCACCATCGGGGCCTACTTCTGCATGCACCGGACCAAACCATTCGTCGGAACTGGCTAGCAAATTCCAGCCGTCTTTTTCTTTAAAACCAGCACCGTCTTTTTCAATAATCGCATTATGCACCAGCCTGATCGTCGGTTCGGATACAAATGCAACGCGGTTCCAGTATTCTTTTGGAAAAGATCTTGCTGTGTAAAAACGGTGGCCCGCAGCAGAAGTAAAACCACCTACCACATCCACCTGTCGCAAATTGGGCGTCATTGAATGTGCATCGTAATGTCCGTCGATCTTTTGCACAGCCTGTATTCCCGACTCTTCTCCCTCAACCGAACGCTGCAAATATTTGCCCGGCATCGAATAGAACGCGCTGTGCGTGTTGTTCGCTGTCGACAGAAACACATTATTATCTTCCGTCATTCCCAGCCCCCAGGTATTGTTACTGCTGCTTCCCAAATAGGAAAAGTCCTTTCCGTCGGGTTTGAAATGATATACGCCCTGCCCAAAATTGTAGGGTTTTCCCTCAATCTCGCCTTTAAAACCAGAGTACCCATTTACGCCCCAGATCTTATTATCGAAGCCGTATTGCAGGTTAGACGGTCCCGCGTGGGTATCGTTTTTACCCCAGCCAGTCATAATCACTTCACGCACATCGGCCTTATCATCGCCGTTGGTATCTTTCAAAAACACAAAATCCGGCGCCATGGAAACGATGATCCCGCCATTTGAAAAAACCATACTGGTCGGAATATTGAGGTCGTCGGCGAAAACGGTGAACTTATCTGCTTTTCCATCGCCATTCGTATCCTCACAGATCTTAATCCGGTCGTTTGCCGCGCCGTCCGTTTCTTTAAATGTATTGGGATAATCCACCGACTCGACCACCCACAACCTGCCTCTTTCATCCCATGCCATCGCGATCGGGTTGGTGATATCCGGCTCTGCTGCAAATAGTTGTATCTCAAAACCGGCTGCTACCTGCGTCAGCTTGTTAGATTCAGCCGGTGAAAGCGCATCCTGCATTTTAGGTACTATGTGTCTTTTGGTATAATGCGAAATCGTATCGGAGTCGTAGATATCGGCGTCAGGAAGCTGCAATGCCTGAATGCTTTTCTGGACATCGTCGCCTATTGCCCACACGACGCCATTTCTTACCAGATCCAGAAATCCTTTATTTGTCCAGGTACTGTCCTCGTGACCGTACGCGGTATAGAAAACGCGTCCTTTTCCCTCATTCCGAACCCAGGTATAAGGTTCGTGGTGGTCGCCTTCCACTCTTTCGCCCAATACGGTTTTGTCAGGATTGAGGTTTTTGTGCACGTAAGTTTCGTCCCACGTTTCAAAATCCGTAATACCCTTCATCACCTGGTGATCAGGTTTGAGGATTGTATTTTTAAAAGTCCCGACCTTATGTGAGGCAAATTGTCCGCCTACTGTTTTAATATACCATTCAGAATTTTTGAAACAGCCCGTTGCCGAATGTAGCGGGATCAAACCTTTGCCACCTTCTACAAATGCTTTCATCGCACTTTCCTGCACCGGGGCCAGCGAATCGTGGTTCGCGTAAATGATCAACCCGTCGTATTTCGCTAGATTTTCAGTATTAAGATCTTTTAAATCAGTGGTATAGCTCATATTAACACCACTTTTGAAAAGCTTAATCGCCAGCCAGGGCGCGTATTTGCCCGAATCGTGGTGCTTGCTGTTGTGCCCCAGGAAAAGTACTTCTCCGCGTCGGGCTGACTTGTTTCCTGTACTGTTCCCACTATTTCCGGAAGGATTTCTCGCACAGGCGGCAATGAATAATGCGGTAAAAAGGATCAGGATGTTTTTCTTCATTATATAAAAATTCGGGGTTAGGCGCTTTTCCCTTTGCGGGCTTGATGGAAAATAGACCGGGCCAGCTTGCGACCGGCCCGGTTTAAAACTATAAGTCGATTTTTTGAACCGGAGAGAATACCATATCCTCCACATCTTTGATTTTAACTCCTACACGGGCAAATACGTAATCCTGAGCCGGTACCAGTGCCGGCACGCTGACTGTCAGACTAATCGCATTCAGGTCTTTCAGGTCAGCTGCATTCAGGTCGGCGACGCCAATGTTGGTTGCGCGCGATACGAAATTGGTTTTATTGATAAACAACGACACGTGCTCTACGTCTTTTGCATTCACACCCGTAATGATCTTTTCCAGTTTCAGAGTGGCTGCTACTTTTCCTTCGCCGCCATTGAAACTCGCATTTCTGATCATATAATAGGGCTGCACCTCCACGTCAAGCGTTTGATTTCCACTGAGCGCCACGTAAAGGGTATCTTTTTTAGAAGCGTCCTGCTGGATCGTACGGAACGGGCCGCGGCCGGAGGGTACTACCAGTTTATAATTTCCATTGAACAAAAGAGCAGAATAACTCCCGTCCTGATCAACCGGCGCATCAATGGGCGCAAGCTTACCAAATCCGGGCTGCCAGAGTTGCAGGCGTACCTGGTTGAATTCGACCCCGATCGGCTCGCCGTTGTAAACGATCTGGCCCGTGAGTGTCGACTTGGGGTCCGTGAAATTGTCTTTACTGCAAGACAGCATCACAAACCCGAGCAGGAATATGGTCAAAAGTTGAACTGTTACTTTCATGATCTGATATTTTAAATGCCTTAGTGATTAGGATTTCTGACGATTTTGGGATTGTTATTAACAACATCGTCGCTGATATAGGAATAATAATTCCCCAGCTGAAAACGGTCTGCACCGGTTACGCGGCTCAATCTGGTCACTTTGTAAATCCATTTTCCATTCGTAGGCGAGCCTGGGTTATAGATTTTGTATGACCAGAGCCCGTAAGGCTGCGTGTTCCGTTTCGTCGCCTTTCCAAGGTCCTTTGACAATTCGGCCTGGCTGATCGCATTTCCGTCCATGATCTGGTGTGCGATCCTCCATCTTTTCATATCATATAAATAATGCCCTTCGAACGCGAGTTCTACTCTTCTTTCGTGGACAATCCGGTCAAAATTGATGTCGGCGGCTTTGAGCGGCGTTACCAAACCTGCGCGTGCGCGTACCATATTCATGTATTCAGCAGCCACCGGAAGCTGGCCAAGGTGAAAAGCCGCTTCCGCTGCATTCAGCAGCACTTCTGCAAAGCGATACCTTACCAGCCAGACCTCGCTATTTACTCCCCGCTGACCAGAGCCTACTACCGGATCCAGGTATTTCCGAAGGTAAAAACCGGTTTGGGCCGTAAATTCGAAACCATCGATCGGACCATCGAAACCTACTACCTGCTCGGGTACGGTTTTGCCGGGTAAAGTCTTTTGCGCACCACGGTCGTCGCCACTTACGATCGTACCGTTTCCAAGCTGAAAACCAGCCCAGATATCCACAGCGCGACCTTTGAATGTAGTGCCAGGCAGCATAACGGTACCGGCGAGCCGCGCATCCCTTCCCGCAAAAATATCAACCTGATTATCATAATAAAGCGGCGTACCTGCTGCATTCACAGTGGGGATCGGCGCGAATGTATTGTCCAGTTTTTCAAATGCTTCCACGAAATTCAAGGACGGATTAATGCGGCCGCCCTCTTCTTCTTCCGCACCATAACGCGGTTGGTTCCAGCCGGTGAAGTAATGCACTTTGCCACTTTGCAGCTTATAATCCTCTACAAAAATGACCTCGGGATTATTAGCCTTATCATAGAAAATACTCGCAAAGTTTTCAGACAGATCGGGCTTTTTCGTGTAAAGTCCGTATGCGCCGACGCTTCCGTCAATGATCGCTTTGGCAGCTGCCAGTGCCTTGGTGTAGTAACCCTGCGCCATCGACGCCGGAATACCCACTTCTCCTCCTGGCAATGCTACGGAAGGTGTATTCACTCCGTACTTTGCAATTGAGGCTGCATACAATGCCGCACGTGCTTCCATCGCCAGCGCCGCAGCTTTGGTTGCGCGGGATTTCTCACCCACATTGGCCGGCAGATCAGCTTTGATCGCTTCTGCTTCACTGATCACGAAATCATATATTTCGGATTCTTTGGCTCTTGGATGCTGCAAATAGCTTGGATCGCCGCTAAAATCGTAAGTCAGAGGTTCCAAGATCAACGGCACGCCGCCCATTCTTTTTACCAATTCGAAATAATAGGAAGCGCGCAGGAAACGTGCCTCTGCCAGAAACCTCGCTTTTACACCCGGATCCAACTTTTCAGCAGCTGTACATTTCTGGATAAACAGGTTCATTTCACGGATATAACCGTAATCCCAGGCAGCCCAGGATCTGACATCCCAGCCGCTGTTTTGAAATGCATTGTACCGTCCCGCCTCAGACCAGAATGCTTCATTGAAATCGCCGATCGTAGTCCAGCCGGGAATATCGTTAATGGTTTTGAACGTCGCAATATCGACGTAGCGATTATAGAGATCTCCCAAAACCGACAGTACCTGCTCTTCACTATTCCAGATCTGCGCGTCGGTGAGGATATTGGTGGGTGGCCGGTTAAGGAATGCATCGTCGTCACATCCCCAATTCAGTGTTAAAACGCCGATCAGTAGTATATAAAATATCTTTTTCATTTGAATCTGAGATTATTAGATTGACAGATTAATACCCACGTTCACGAATTTGGATTGCGGATATTGCAGCCCGTTGTCGTCTGCTATTTCCGGGTCTATCCCGTATTCTTTCAGGTTATCGATGGAAAACAGGTTATATCCGTTGATATATACCCGGGCGCGCTGCATTTTCAGCTTTTCCAAAACCGATTTCGGAA
This sequence comes from Dyadobacter sp. CY343, assembly GCF_021390335.1. Classification (GTDB taxonomy): domain Bacteria; phylum Bacteroidota; class Bacteroidia; order Cytophagales; family Spirosomataceae; genus Dyadobacter. The sequence continues at coordinate 14,095 of NZ_JAJUXK010000007.1, forward strand.
GCGAATAGCTAAGCTCGATCGTTCTCGCGCGGATGTATTTGACATTGTGCACCCAAAAAGTCGAGTTCTTATTATTGTTGCTGTGCGAGCCGTCGTTGTAACGCAATGCGGGATATTTGCCCGGAATCCATTCACTATTCAGATCAAAAGGATCGGCGCGGCGCCAGCGGTCGAGGAAAATGCTGTTCAATGCACCGTCGTTCTGATATGCCCAGCGCTGTTCCCAGTTCTGGTTCCAGGTGTACATCGCACCGCCCGAGAAGTCGGCATTCAATGTAAAACCTTTCCAGCTTACGGACATATTTAACCCGAAATTGATATTGGGCTGCCCGTTTGTGGTATAGCCGATCGGTCTTTCATCCAAGTTATTGATCACATTATCTCCATTGAAATCCTTGTAGATGAGGTCACCGGGAAGTAAAGTACGGTTTCCCTGTCCGTCGATATTCACAGGATATTCATTGATCTGTTGCTGCGACTGGAACTGCCCGACCGTTTCGTAGCCCCAGAAAATATTATCATATCTGGCTTCCCGAGAGTTGCGGTACTGATCCTGTGCATTGTTAAAAATCGGCCGGTAAGAAGCGACAAATTTGCTTCTCGAAAATGACACATTACCGCCTACCGAATAGTTGATCTCCCCTGATTTACCATTGAAAGTCAGCGCGCCTTCCCAGCCTTGCTGCGAATCGCTGTTTACATTTTCGTCGGGCAAACTGTAACCTAGCTCACTCGGTACGAGCAGATCATATTTGCGTCCCAGCAAGCCAGTGCGAAGTCTGTAAAAATAATCCACGGAACCTGTGATCTTCGTTCCGAGGAATGAGAAATCAGCGCCTATATCTGTGATCTTACTTTTGAACCAGGATATGTTATTGATAATCTGCCCTTTATCTCTGGAAGTAACCACCGGATTTCCGCTCAGAATCGCATTTCCCTGGTTGTAATTGTAGCCCGGCAGGTACGCGTACGGACTCAAAGGGTTGTTAGGATCATTGTTAAAAAGGATATTATCATCTCCCAGAACACCATAGGAAGCGCGGAATTTCAGGTCGTCGAGAATGCTGCGCGGACCGATGAGATCTTTAATAAATTTCTCCTCCGTGATCCGCCAGCCTACCGAAGCCGATGGAAAAGTACCCACGCGCCGATCGGGTGCGAACTTCCAGGAAGCATCGCGGCGGGCCGAAAGTTCGACGTAATACTTATTGGCAAAATCATAATTTACCCTACCGATATACCCTATACGCGCTAGCTCAGAATCTGAGTCGTTGTAAGTATCCATAGTCGGGAAATAGATCAGCGGCAGCACGTTTGTTTTCGGCACCGAATGCACCCATTGTTCCTGCGTTTGTTCTTCCTGCCGCTCGGCCACGAAGGTTGCGCCTACGGTATGTTTGCCAAATGTATTATTGTAATTAAGCTGACCCTGATACACATTCCGCATTACCTTTTTGGTCCCGCGCTCGCGCCAGGGGTTGGTACTTCCACCGGTTACGGTGTAGCTTTGGTCGGTAGGATTGTAGGTATAAGCTTCGTAAGTGTACTCGTGCCCGTTCATTACCCGGTCGGCGATGTAATAGGAAAACAGCCCTTTGGCTACCAACCCTTTTACGCCAGGAATCATATATTCACCCGTAAAATTGCTCTGCAAAACGCGCCAGTATTCCGTCCAGTAACCTCCCAGTTTCTTATTGTTGTAAGCCCAGTTTGTTTCATTATGCTTGATATCGTTCAGATATTCGGGGTTATCGTTGGCATAAGGTCGCTCAAATGGCCGGTTTCTCAGAATAGCGAAACGTGGCAGCCAGTAATCATCGGCTCCGGGAATACCCGGCTGGTCGCGGGCTTCAATACGTCCGTTGATCTGCACACCCAGTTTCAGGCGGTCGGTAATTTTCGCGTCTACATTACTCTGGATATTGGTTCGTTGGAAAGTAAATTCCCGCCCCAATACCGCATATTGTTTTAAATGCGTAGCTGAAATATAGTAGCTGATCTTGTCGGAGCCGCCGGTCATATTCAGATTGAGTGAATACAAGGGCGCATTCTTTTTGATGATAAAATCTTTCCAGTTAAAAGTCTGATAACCAGGCTCAGTACCTACTCTGTATTTTTCCAGCTCAGTGGGCGTGATCGTCGTTTTCCCGTACTGGTTCATTTCCGCCTCTGCGCGGCCGAGCATCCATTGATACGAATCGTTGACCACATTTGGAAAGCGCGACCAGTTTTGCCAGCCGGTATAAGCGTCGATATTGACCGTATTTTTAGTACTGTTCTTCCCGCGTTTGGTAGTTACAACTACAACTCCATTTGCAGCGCGAACCCCATAAATAGCCGCTGAGGCATCTTTCAGTACCGTAATACTTTCAATATCATTGGGAGAAATGTTATTGAACTGGCCCGCATCCTGCTGAATCCCATCGATCACAAAAAGCGGGTTACCCATATTCCTGATCTGCACATTGGCACTCGCGCCGGGGCGACCGTCGGGCATACGAAAAGTTACTCCCGGGATCTTTCCCGCCAGCCCGGAGCTGACAGTCGATCCGCCGTGAACACGCTCGATATCTTTGCTGGTCACCGTTGAAATAGCGCCGGTCAATGATTCCTTTTTCTGGGTACCATAACCCACCACCACCACCTCTTCCAATGCTTTATCGTCCACCTTTAAAGCCATTTCCACTTCCGTTTGTCCCTCGGCTACAATGATTTCGCGTGATAGAAAACCGACAAAGGAAAAGATCAGTGTCGCGGTTCCGTTCGGGACAGTTAATGAAAATGCCCCTTTTTCGTCAGAAGAAGTACCCGTTTGAGTTCCTTTTAAAACAATACTTACACCTGGCAATGCAGTGCCCGATTCGTCCTTGACAGTACCGCGTAAAGTGCGGTCAATTGTTTGGATCGAGCTTGATCCCGGCTCAACTGGTTCTACGTCAGATACTTTTACCGGTGTTTTGTCCGGCTTGATCACGATCAGATCTTCGCTCACTTTGTAATTGAGTTGCAGCGGCCGGAGCAGCTGATCGAGCACAGAAGATAAATGCGCATTGCTGACCTTGATAGTTGCTTTTCTGTCAGACTGTATCAGCCTGGAACTGAACACAAACTTGATATTAGTTTGCTTTTCCAGCTCTTTCAAAACCTTTTTAACATCCTGGTTTTCAATATCCAGCGATACCTTCTGCGTGAGGGCCGACTGTGCTCTGCCGTCTACCGCCCACGACACTCCGGCAAAGAGGCACACCAGGAAACACTGTATAAATGTGATACGCATAAGAGTTACGAGCAGGTCATCGGTTCGTCGAACTTTTTCCATATTTTTGATTGATTTGTTGGTTAAGGAGATTTTATTCAACAATATCTTCCCGGGCGGCCACTTCTGTGGCTGCGAGTAATTAGCGTTACTTTCGGGGATTCCAATCAGTCATGTGGCAGCATGGCTGATTTTTTTTGTCGACAGTAGGGCTCTATGTCATTCTGATTTTGGTTTTTGGTGAAAAGACTTCCTGACTCCGGCAATTACAATTTATGCTTCTACCTGCATCCGTTTCCAGTGATCCTGACCTGATCTCCGTCGATCTCATAGGTTGCATCAATGGCGTTACATATCACCGCAAGCTTTTTGCTGAAAGGCTGTCCAACTAAAGTGGCAGTTAGCGGACATTTTTTCAGCGCTTCCACACTACAATTTATTTTTACATTATATGCTTCCTCCAATGATTTGAATACCTCACCGACCGGCGTTTCGTCAAAAACAAAAAGCTGCGAGGCGATATCATATTGATTTTGGGCAACAACAGCGGGCGCGATCGGTTTCAGGACTTTGCCGCTGCCAGGGGCGAGGGCAATTTTTTGATCAGGATAAAGAATAAAACCCTTTTTTTCAGCCTTGTTAACCTCCGTTTCACTCGCATTATCGCTACCTACCGAGAAAACCGTCACCTTCCCCGTTTTCACTTCCACCTTCACTTCACCACTTTTTTCACGCGCATCCACACTGAAACTTGTTCCCAGCACTTTGGTCACGATACCTCTCGAATACACCAGAAATGGCCTCGAAGGGTCTTTTACGATCTCAAAAAAGCCTTTTCCACTGAGGGTAACTTCCCGCTTTTGTCCGGCCGGCATCTCGCGGAACGAGAGCCAGGAGCCGGGTTCGAGCACTACTGAACTTCCGTCGGGCAATAGTACAAACCGCGGTCGATCTGCATCATTTGTAACTTTTGTGAGCGACTGCTCTTTCATTACAGCAGGCTCTTCGCTTCTTGTAATTACATTTTGAGGACGAATAAAATACCAGAAACTCAGTGCACCTATTCCACAAATCAGGGTGACCGAAGCCGCGGCCCGGATCCATTGCCATGTATGCTTCGCCGGCTTTTCCTCTTCCAAAACCGGCTGCTCCTCTACATACATGCTATCTTCCACGACCTTCCACATTTTACTGCTCTGAGCTTCGGTAGGACGGTTTTTGCCAGTATCTTCTGCCAGCAGGTAAATGTATTCCCTCGCCGATTCGACTGTTGCCGCTTTTTCAGGATATTGTTCCAGAAAACCTTTCCAATAAGCTTCGCTATCCGCATCGGGGTTAAGGACCCATGCAACAAATGCATCAAGCCTGATCAGGTCGGTGAGAGAGTAAGGGGTGTATTTCATTGGATATTGAAAGGGTTGATTCCCCTTAAATACAAAGAGCGGAGATCGTCGGATTTGACCTCTTTAAAATGAAATTATTTTAGAAAAAAATTCTAAAAGTTAGATAAGGAGCAGATTATCAGCAGGAAATTAATAATCACATTTTGGGTCTGCCGGAATGCTGTAAGTGCTTTATAAAGGAAGTTACGCACCGATTTTTCATTCACACCCATAATCTGGCCAATCTCCGCAATACTGAATTCGTCGAAATAGCGCAGGGTAATCGCTTCGAGCTGGCGCTCGGGAAGCTGGGCAAGTAGCTCTTTGATCCGCTGGGCACGCAGTAGGTTAGATTCCGACTCGATCAGCATTGTCTGCGAATCGGAAAAGGAAAACGGCATGATCTCCGGGTCGGTAATATCAGAAATCTCTTCGGTCGCCGGGTACTTATCCAATGTCTGGTGAATCCTTCGGCGTAATGTCCGGTAGAGATAGAATTTAATCGAGGAGATATTCTCGGTCAGATTAGCGCGCAACCGCCAGATATCGATAAATATATCCTGGATCGCATCTTCGGTTACTGCGGTGTGGGTGGTGAGCTTACAGCCGTAGTTGTATAGCGTACGGTGGTATTTTTCGAAAATGAATGTAAAAGCCTGCTCGTCCCCTTGCCTGAGCGCCAGCCAGAGTTGCCGCTCTGTTTCCCACCTGCCAAAAGTATCCTTTACGACCACGTTCTGCTTTTTTAGACAAAGTACCAGGGCACGAAATTATACTATTATGCTATTTAATATCAATCAATTCACATAATACTTGCAGCGAGTCTCACGATTTTCACTTGCTTCTGAAACGAAAAAGCCACATAAGCCGATTTAATGAAAACTACTTCTACAAGATTTACAAAACTACCTTGAAGCCAGATTGAAGTCTGAAAAGGTCAAAGTTTCATGGCATAACATTTGAGTAACATTGACAACGTTATAAAATTTCGATAATAATGGTCACGTTAAACTTTGTCAAGGATGACTGGGTGAAGGAAAAGAACGGTTCCCGACTAATGCGGGTAGATGAATACCAGATCATCGAAGCCGTCAACTATGCGAACGGTAATCAGGCATTACCGTCCTCGAAGCGGGTTTATAGTGGAAAGATATGGTGTACTTGGGTGAATGACAACAAGACAGTGGTGACACAGCCGTTTTGGGAAGAGGATCTCGAACCCGCTGTTCCAAATGTTGCGCAATCTCAAAATAATCATTGACGAGCCCGTTCTGTACTATTCAGTTGCACACACTTTTTATATTAAAAAAGCCCGGAAAGTTAATTTCCGGGCTTTTGTTTTTGTAGTAAAGGTTAAGGCTTACCACTGTCTGCCTTATTCACTGAACTGGTATCGCCAGTGGTTTCTGCTGTTCCTTTCTTATTCTTTCTGCGATTCATTCTGTCTGTTTTTCGGCTGTTTGAAGGTACTAATGTATCCTTGATCACAGCTCCCGAACTGGTCTGACCTTTAATTAAGGTATCCTCGGAAGGAATATTGGCAGGTCGTACCGGCGATTGGGGAGAATTGAAATCCGTCTTACTTTCGGTTGCAGGAGCAGTGGTTGCTGGCTGCTGCGTTGGTGTCGTTTGCGGAGTAGTTTGTCCGGGGGCCGGGTTGGTTGGTACCGGGGTAGTTTGCGCGGAGGCAATCCCTGCACTGGCAAGAAATGCACTCAGTATTATTGATAATGTTTTCATTTCAGTCTGGTTTTTAGATGATTAGCACGCCGATTGCGGATAACTTTTCTATACCAAAAGTATTCCAGAAGCGATAGCGAAATGAATATTTTCGGGATTTCTCAAACTCTAATACAGTTTTAAGATTAGAGAGTGCACTCGAAAAATTTCGTACTAACTCATTCAAAGTTCGGCTGGTTAATACACAATTTGCGTACACTAATACCCAGACATCCAATAATTTGCCGACTTCGCTTATAGAAAATCTACATAGAAATAATTCGCATCATTTTGGGACAATCGAAATTTGCTTGGCCGTCAGAAAGTATAAAATTCGTAGCTGACCTTCCATTTATCTTCTTTACCCGGCGCTGCGCTAATTTTAATATAAGGCTCCGGACAAGAAGTAGTAGGGCACGCCCAGTACACCAGTTTTTCGAGCGGCTTGTCGCAGGTCATTCTAACGCCCGCTTTGCTTTTGGTGTTTTCAATACGGATATCATAATCCTTCGCGGAGGAGCCGAAACCTTGGAGCCCACTGCTGAAAACCTGATCGCCATTCACCACTTGCCGCGTATAGACTAGCTGCTTGCCCGCAGGTTTGATAATACTACCAAATCCGCTCCCCTCGCCTGTCACTTCAAATGGGAAAACGATCCGGATGTTTTCATTGGAAGGCTCGTTATCGATCATGAAAAAGTTGTGGTTGTAAGTGCTGGTCTCTATCGTTTTTGTGCCGGTATTTTTCAAGGTATGTTCCAATACCAGTTCAGGCTTGCCGGGTACCAGTCTCAGGGTTTTGGTGTAGATGTAGGAGTAGCCGGAAGGATCTTTCAATTCGTGGACAAACTCAACTTTGTCTTTTCCCCTGGTCACCTTCCATTTCCCGGGATTTCTAACCTCATAATTCGTTGCAAATGCATATTTCTTATCGTCTGGCTTAACTAACGTGCCCACACCGATCTTCACAAAGGTCTCGCCCGCTTTGGCTTCATCGAAATTCAGCGCGACGAATTCTTCTACCGGTCCCATAATCGCATCGTGTAACTTAGGGGCGTAAGGCGCCTGGTTCCATTTCCCGAAATAAGAATGACCATTGTATTCCAGACTTGGCACTACGCCACCCCAATCGAAGCGCGTGCCGCGGTAATATCCTTTTTCTGCGTCAGGGAGATATAGTTTTGCTTTAATGATTCCATTCGTAATATCGGTGGATGGAAAATCGGCCAGCCTGAACGCAGTTGCGCAAATGCACAGCAGGGCGATGATGAAACTGATTTTAATTTTCATGCAAGCGTTGATGTTTAGGAATTTGGGTAAAAAATAGAAATACGGGTTATTAAAAAAGACAGTAAGATAAAAATGCAACACTACATTTCACCTTACTGTCTGACTATATGCTTCCTTTAAAACTTAGGAAATTCCTTTAAAAGCGTCTTCGTTTATAAACGGTTGGTTCCTGAGGCGCTGCTTGGTGGCTTTGTAAAACGCATTCGCAACCGCCCCACCGGCTGGCGGTAATGCAGGTTCTCCCAAACCTGTCGGTGAAATACCGTTATCCACAAAGTGTACGTCCACTTCAGGAATTTCGCTCATTCTTATAAGCCTGAAACCGTTGAAGTTGGTCTGGTCGGGGGCTCCATCCTTGAAGGTCATATTGCCGTACATCGCGTGGCCAACTCCGTCCACTACTCCACCGCGTACCTGCTGTAAAGAGCCACTTTTGTTGATCACAATACCGCAATCCACTGCGGCGATCACGTTCTTCAATACAGGTTTGCCTTTTTCCATTGCAACTTCTCCTACCTGCGCTACGTATGAGCGGTGAGAGAAATATACGCTAAATCCCTGGAAAACGCCTTTTTTCTTACCCCAGTTACTTTTCTCCGCCGCCATTTTGATCACCCCGATCATTCTGTCGACATCGTACTTAACTTCTCCTGCGGGTGATTTTTTGGCTTTCTCTAATAGCGCCAACCTGAATGCAACCGGGTCTTTTCCAGCGGCCTCGGCCACTTCATCCAGAAAAGATTGTTCTGCGAAAGCGAGGAAGTTGGTGATCGGTGCGCGCCACGGTCCGGTTGTAATCGGCGATTTATGTTCTACCGAATCGATCAGCAGGTTATCTACAGATCCGGACGGAAAATTGTCTTCGCGGGTCGGGTTACCAGAATTAATACCTACCCCACGCAACTTATACCCGATCATTTCTCCATTTTTATCCAAAGCAGCTTCGAAGCGGTACCTGACTGCGGGACGATAAATGCCGCCTGTCATATCATCTTCACGTGTCCAAATTACCTTAACGGGCGCTTTAACAAGCTTCGAAACGTGAGCGGCTTCCAATACAAAATCGGCAGCGAGCCTTCTGCCAAACCCGCCACCCTGACGCGTGATTTCAACGGTAATCTTCTCAGGCGCAATGCCGGTCAGCTTTGCAACTTCTGTCCGTGCACGGTCCGGCGTTTGGGTCGGGCCTACCAATTCCACGCCATCTTCGCGTACGTGTGCGAAAAAGTTCATCGGTTCCAGCGGGCTATGCGGCAGGAACGGACATTGGTATTCAGCCTTGATCACTTTGGATGCTCCTTTGAATGCAGCTTCCACGTCTCCGTTTTTCCTCCGGACAGTCGCTTCACCATTGTCCATTAATTGGGTGAAAATCCGGTTATGATCAGCGGTACTTTCCAGTTCAGCGCCTTTTTCGTATTCTATCTTTAGTGCACCCTTGGCTTTTTTCACCTGCCAGGTAGATTTGCCGACTACCGCCACACTGTTTTCAAATGTGACCACATCAACAATTCCGGGCATTGCCTTGGCAGCCTCAGCATTCACAGATTTTAGTTTTAATCCAAATGCTTTCGGTCTCTGAATTAAAGCAAACAGCATTCCTTCCCGATAAAAATCAAGTCCGAAAAGTGGTTTTCCGGTTGCAATATCAAGGTTATCTACATTCCTGACCGATTGCCCGATCAGTTTAAAATCTTTTTCGCTTTTCAGCTTCACTTCTTTCGGAGCTTCGAGTTTGGAAGCTGCTTCTGCCAGCTGCCCGTAAGTCAGCGATTTGCCGGAAGTTTTATGTAAAACATTGCCATTTTCAGTACTGCATTCTGCCGCTGGCACTTTCCACGTCGATGCCGCCGCCTCGATCAGTAAATGCCGGGCTGTGGCGCCGGCGTTACGCAGCCTTTCCCACGAATGCGGAACCGCGCCGCTACCGCCTGTTACCTGCCGCTCGAAAATCGTAGTATCCAGGTTCCCCTGCACTGTTTTTACCAGTTTCCAATCCGCATCCAGCTCCTCTGCTACTACCATCGGAAATGCCGTTTTGATACCCTGCCCGATTTCGGGGTTCGGGGACACTATGGTGATGATATTGTCTGTTCCAATGGAAAGATATGCATTGAAATGAATAGAGCCGGCTGCAATAGAACGGGCGTCAACTACTACTGGAAGTGCGTTTGAGTTTGTCCAATTAAACCCTAAAAACAGTCCACCGCCTGCCGCAGCCGCAATTTTCATAAAATCACGTCTGGAAGTTTGATCTAGTGTTTTCATTATTGGTTGGATTTAGAGGCTGCAACTTTCACTGCTTCCCGGATTCGGTGATAGGTACCGCAGCGGCAAAGATTTCCGCTCATGGTTGTTACAATTTCCTGATCAGTAGGTTTTGGCTTTTCCTTCAATAATGCAGCAGCTGTCATGATCTGTCCCGCCTGGCAATAGCCACATTGTGCTACATCCACTTCATCCCAAGCTTTCTGAACAGGGTGGTCGCCTTTTTCTGATAGACCTTCAATCGTTGTCACTTTTCCTTTGCCTACTGCTGACACCGGCAAAACGCACGACCTGACTGCCTTTCCGTCCAAATGAACGGTGCAGGCGCCGCATTGCGCAATACCGCAACCGTATTTCGTACCGACCAATCCTAAGTTATCTCGCAGCACCCACAAGAGCGGGGTATCCTGCTCGACATCCGCATCGTAGCTGCGGTTGTTAATTGAAAGTTTGAATAAAGCCATGGTGAATAATTTGAGTGCTGAATTATCGATTCTGCGTAACAAATAACAAGTTACAAAATTTGGCAAAAAATACCTCGGCATCCCGCGGGGCATCCAGCCGGGGCAGCAGCTCTCAAAAGAATCAGAAGTAGTTGATTTACTGGGTATTTAGTGTCGACAGCGGTGAATATAGTAAGAACTGATATCAGGCTTCGCCACCAGGGCCTCCGAAACTGATGGGGAAATTGAAAGAGGGATCAATATCAGACGAATTCTGTATTGGGCCGTATTGATCTTCATATTTCTGAATATTATCTTTTAGTGCCGCAACGAGTCTTTTTGCGTGTTCAGGTGTCACTATAATACGCGCCTTCACTTTTGCACGAGGCACTCCGGGCATCAGACGTATAAAATCCAGAATAAATTCGCTGTTGGAATGCGCTATCATGGCAAGATTGGAGTATACTCCCTCAGCCATTTCCTCAGACAATTCTACATTAATTTGTTGCTCGTTTTCCTTATCTTCTTTCATTGGATGATTTTTAAAACAGCTTCGAGCTGAAATGGATTTCGGAAATTACTAAAAAATAGCAGCACCTAAAAGCAAAGAGCCGGCCTGCATTGCTGCGGGCCGGCTCTTTTTATTCTAATTTATTTACTACACTAATTCTTTTTTCTTACGCGACTGTCTGTCACGGGAATCAGTAAGTGCATCGAATTCTTCTTTCGAACCTACGATCAGACTTTCGTATTGGCGCATTCCTGTACCGGCCGGGATCAAGTGACCTACGATCACGTTTTCTTTCAAGCCTTTCAGTTCGTCGCGTTTTCCACGAACAGCCGCTTCGCTCAATACCTTTGTAGTTTCCTGGAACGAAGCCGCAGAAACGAAACTTTCGGTACCCAAAGAAGCTTGCGTAATACCCATCAAAGTAGGTTTCGCAACAGCTGCCTGCGCATCACGTGCAACGACCAGTTTAAGGTCGCGACGTTTCAAGCTTGAATTTTCGTCACGCAAGCGGCGTACAGAAACGATCATACCAGGTTTCAGTGTCTCGGAGCTACCAGCATCTTCAACAACTTTCAGATCAAGGATCTTATCGTTTTCTTCACGGAACAAAACGCGGTCAACTGGCTGCATTTCGAGGAAATTGGTATCTCCTGCATCCAGGATCTCCACTTTCTGCATCATTTGGCGTACGATACATTCGATATGCTTATCGTTGATCTTCACACCTTGCAGACGGTATACTTCCTGAATTTCATTTACCAGATATTCCTGAACAGCAGTTGGTCCTTTAATAGAAAGGATATCCGCAGGAGTGATAGCACCGTCAGAAAGCGGGTCACCGGCTCTTACAAAGTCACCATCCTGAACCAGAATGTGTTTCGAGAGTGCTACCATGTAGCGACGTTGTGTTCCGTCTCTTGATTCGATATGAATTTCACGGTTACCGCGTTTCACACCTCCATAAGAAACTACACCATCGATTTCAGAAACAGTTGCAGGGTTGGAAGGGTTACGTGCTTCGAATAATTCCGTTACACGTGGCAGACCTCCCGTAATATCGCGGGTTTTACCAACCACACGAGGGATTTTTGCCAGCGGCTGACCAGCTTTGATCGCTATGCCATTCTTCACAACCAAACGCGCTCCAACAGGAAGGTTATAGCCTTTTTCTGTCTGATCTTTCAACAACGTGCTCTTACCTTTTACCACTAATGCAGGGTTTTTGGTTTTATCACGTGTTTCAATGATCACAGATTCCTGGAAACCGGTTTGCTCATCAAATTCTTCACGATATGTAATACCTTCTTCAATTGCATCGAAAGAAACGTTTCCGGTGAATTCAGAAAGGATTACTGCGTGATATGGATCCCAGGTACAAAGTTCTTGTCCCTTCTGAACCTTCTCTCCATCTTTTACCAATAAGTGCGCTCCATAAGGAACGTTGTTCGAGATCAGCAACTGGCCTGTTTCAGGGTTAGTAATTTTAACCTCTCCTGAACGACCCATTACTACTGTCACCTCATCTCCTTCTGAATTAACAGACTGAACCAAACGAAGATCTTCAAAACCGATTACACCATCGAATTTCGCCTTGATGTTCGCTTCAACGGAAATGTTAGAAGCAGTACCACCGACGTGGAATGTACGAAGTGTCAACTGCGTTCCCGGCTCACCGATTGACTGCGATGCGATTACACCAACAGCTTCACCAATGTTAACCATATGGGCAGAAGCCAATGAACGTCCGTAGCATTTCGCACAAACACCATTACGTGTTTCGCAAGTCAATACCGAACGGATCTCAACTGTTTCAATGCTGGTTTCATCAATGTAAGAAGCGATCTCTTCCGTAATTTCCTGACCAGAAGCCAGGATCATTTCGTTAGACAAAGGATCAAATACATCGTGAACACTCACACGACCCAGGATACGTTCAGAAAGTGGCTCAACGATATCTTCATTGTCTTTCAAAGCAGAAATTGCAATTCCACGAAGTGATCCGCAATCTGTTTCAATAACAACAACATCTTGTGCTACGTCATGGAGACGACGTGTCAGGTAACCCGCATCAGCCGTTTTCAAGGCTGTATCGGCAAGACCTTTACGTGCACCGTGTGTTGAGATAAAGTATTCAAGAACGTCCAAACCTTCTTTAAAGTTGGAAAGGATAGGGTTCTCGATGATTTCACCTGCACCACCCGCGATGTTTTTCTGAGGCTTGGCCATAAGACCCCTCATTCCACCCAGCTGACGGATCTGCTCGCGCGAACCACGTGCACCTGAGTGCATCATCATATAAATGGAGTTGAATCCGCCCTGGTCAGTTTCCAATTGCTTCATCAACGTCTCTGTAATGCGTGAGTTAACACGTGTCCAGATATCGATAACCTGGTTGTAACGTTCGTTTTCAGTGATAAGGCCCATCAAGTAGTTGCTCCAAACGTTTTCCACGTCCAGTTTCGCTTGCTCGATCAGTTTCACTTTTTCGTCCGGTACCATCACGTCGTTCAATCCCATGGACAAACCGCCTTTGAAGGCCATTTGGAAACCAAGCTCTTTGATTTCATCCAGGAATTGAGCTGTACGGGCAACACCCGCCAGTTTGAATACCAAACCAATGATCTGTTGTAATTTTTTCTTGGTCAACAGTTCATTGATATAACCTACCTCTGCTGGCACGGCCTGGTTGAACAGGATACGACCGGCAACGGTTTCTACCAATTTTATTTCAAAAGTCCCGTCGTCATTACGAACACGCAGACGGCACTTGATATTCGCATGTTTCGAAAGTTTGCCTTCGTTGATCGCGATGATAACTTCGTCCGGACCGTAGAAAATCATTCCTTCTCCGATAATCGGATATTCAGGAGTGCTTATGCGACCTTTTGTTACATAATACAGACCCAAAACCATGTCTTGTGATGGAACCGTAATCGGTGCACCATTGGCAGGGTTAAGAATGTTATGTGACGAAAGCATCAACATTGAAGCTTCCAAAACGGCTTCCTGACCCAGTGGTACGTGTACCGCCATCTGGTCACCGTCAAAGTCAGCGTTGAATGCAGTACAAACCAATGGGTGCAATTGAATCGCTTTTCCTTCGATTAGTTTAGGCTGGAATGCTTGAATACCCAACCTGTGCAATGTTGGAGCACGGTTAAGCAGAACAGGGTGTCCTTTCAAAACGTTTTCCAAAATATCCCAGATCACAGGATCTTTACGATCTACGATCTTCTTCGCTGATTTTACAGTTTTAACAATTCCACGTTCGATCAGCTTACGGATAATGAACGGCTTGAATAATTCTGCCGCCATATCTTTTGGCAAACCGCACTCGTGCAACTTCAATTCTGGTCCTACAACAATTACCGAACGACCAGAATAATCGACACGCTTACCAAGCAAGTTTTGACGGAAACGTCCTTGCTTACCTTTCAGCATGTCAGAAAGTGATTTCAATGCACGGTTACCTTCTGAACGCACTGCATTTACTTTACGGCTGTTATCGAAAAGCGAATCTACCGCTTCCTGCAACATCCTTTTTTCGTTACGCAAGATCACCTCTGGTGCTTTGATCTCGATCAGACGCTTCAAACGGTTGTTCCGAATGATCACACGACGATAAAGGTCATTCAAATCGGAAGTCGCGAAACGACCACCATCCAAAGGCACAAGCGGACGAAGTTCTGGTGGAATAACCGGAACCATCTTGATCACCATCCATTCAGGACGGTTTTCGATACGTGTATTTGCATCCCGGAATGCTTCAACAACTTTCAGACGCTTTAATGCTTCTGCTTTACGTTGCTGGGAAGTGTCCGTTGCTGCCTGGTGACGAAGTTCGTATGAAAGCTCATCCAGTTTAATCCGGTTTAAAAGCATTTCAAGCGCATCAGCACCCATTCTCGCGATAAACTTATTTGGATCCGTATCAGGAAGCATTTGGTTTTCGCGTGGCAACTTGTCGATGATATCCAGATATTCATCTTCGGTCAAGAAATCAAGATAGCCAACGCCGTCTTCTTCCTTGATACCAGCTTGAACAACTGCATATCGCTCGTAATAAATAATTTGATCCAATTTCTTGGTAGAAAGTCCCAACAGGTAACCGATTTTGTTCGGTAAGCTGCGGAAATACCAGATATGCGCAACTGGAACCACCAATTCAATGTGGCCCATACGCTCACGACGCACCTTTTTCTCAGTAACTTCTACACCACAACGGTCGCAGATGATTCCTTTGTAACGGATACGTTTGTATTTCCCACAATGACATTCCCAGTCCTTCACAGGTCCGAAGATTCTTTCGCAGAATAATCCGCCCATCTCCGGCTTGTAAGTCCGGTAGTTGATGGTTTCAGGCTGGGTTACTTCACCGAATGAGCTCTCAAGGATAGACTCAGGTGAAGCCAGACTGATCGTCATTCTGGAAAAATCACTATTAAGTTTTTTGTTCTTTTTGAAAGACATAATTAAAAAGTCGTTTGTCTGTTAGTCGAAACTCAATTGATTTCATTATGGCGCGGTTTCCCGCGCCAACGACTAAATATTAGTCCAGTGTAATCTCCAATGCTAATCCACGAAGCTCGTGAACAAGTACGTTGAATGACTCCGGAATATTTGGTTTCGGAAGGTTTTCACCTTTCACGATTGCTTCATATGCTTTGGCACGACCCACCACGTCATCAGATTTAACGGTAAGGATTTCCTGAAGAATGTGAGATGCACCGAATGCTTCAAGCGCCCACACTTCCATTTCTCCAAAACGCTGACCTCCGAATTGTGCTTTACCACCAAGCGGTTGCTGCGTGATGAGTGAGTATGGCCCGATAGAACGCGCGTGCATCTTATCGTCAACCAAGTGACCCAGCTTCATCATGTACATCAAACCAACTGTAATTGGCTGATCGAAACGCTCTCCGCTCAAACCGTTGTAAAGGAATGTACGTCCCCAGTCTGGCAAACCAGCTTCTTTCAACTCAGCCGCAACTTCTGCTTCCGTAGCTCCATCGAAGATCGGAGTAGCATAGCGACGACCCAATTTTAGACCAGCCCAGGCAAGAATGGTTTCATATATCTGACCAATGTTCATACGTGAAGGCACCCCAAGTGGGTTCAACACGATATCCATTGGTGTTCCGTCTTCAAGGAATGGCATATCTTCATCACGAACAATACGGGCAACAACCCCTTTGTTACCGTGACGACCTGCCATTTTATCCCCAACTTTCAATTTACGTTTCTTAGCGATGTATACTTTCGCCAATTTCACGATTCCAGCTGGAAGCTCATCACCTACTTCAAGCGCGAAACGATCGCGTTTAAAACGACCCATAATTTCACTTCTTGCATTCAGGTAATTTTTCAGTACCAATGAAACCTGGCGGTTAGTATCTGCATCTTCTGTCCAAGAATCGGTCAATACATCTCCAATAAGGTTAACTTCCTCCGGAACTGCATATTGGCTTTCATCGCGGTAAGGGTTGTTTGCAGGGAACAAGTTCTCAGAGATATTTCTCACGTTAAACTTCATTCCTTTGCTGATCAACTCATCACCGAATTTGTGCTTAACTCCCTGAGTTGTTTTTCCGTCAGTAAGCTGAACAAGTTTGTCAACAATCCTTCCACGTAAAGCAGTTAGATCACGACCATACTTTTTCATTAACAGACGCAGTTCGTCTTTGTGTTTCGCACGCTCTTCCTTTGTAGGGCGAGAGAAAAGCTTGGTATCGATAACGACACCTTTCATTGATGGCGGCGCCTTTTTCGAAGCATCCTTTACATCACCAGCTTTGTCACCAAAGATCGCACGAAGTAACTTTTCTTCCGGAGTTGGATCAGACTCTCCTTTTGGAGTGATCTTACCTATAAGTATATCCCCTTCTTTTACTTCTGTACCAACCTGAACAATACCATTTTCATCCAAATTCTTAACCGTTTCCTCGCTTACGTTTGGAATCTCAGCAGTTAATTCTTCTTCACCACGTTTTGTATCACGAACTTCAAGCTCGAATTCTTCAATGTGAATAGATGTGAAGATATCTTCACGTACCACTTTCTCAGAAATTACGATCGCATCCTCGAAGTTGTATCCCTGCCAAGGCATGAACGCAACCAACAAGTTACGACCTAGCGCAAGTTCTCCACCTTCTGTACCATAACCCTGGCAAAGCGCCTCTCCCTTCTTCACTTTTTGACCTTTCAAAACCATTGGTTGAAGGTTCAGACAAGTGTCCTGGTTGGTTCGACGGAATTTAACGAGATCATAAGAAACGCTATCTTCAATAAAGCTTACCAGACGATCTTCTTCTGTTCTATCGTATTTGACAACAATTTTCTTAGCGTCAACAAATTCGATTACACCGTCACCTTCCGCCACAACCAATGCACGTGAATCCATTGCAACACGTTTTTCAAGGCCAGTTCCTACGATTGGCGCTTGTGGGCGCAGCAAAGGAACACCTTGACGCTGCATGTTCGATCCCATCAACGCACGGTTCGCATCATCATGTTCCAGGAATGGAATAAGTGAAGCTGCCACGGAAACAATCTGATTTGCAGCAACGTCCATATAAGATGCCTGAGATGGATCAACCATCGGGAAGTCACCTTCGAAACGGGTCTTAATTTTCTCAACCGTAAAGTTTCCTTCTTTATCGACAGACGCGTTGGCTTGTGCGATGTATTTGGAATCTTCTTCTTCGGCAGTCATATATATCAGCTCATCGGTCAGCTTACCTGCGCCATCAATGACACGGTAAGGAGTTTCGATAAAGCCCATTCCATTTACTTTGGCAAATACGCAAAGAGATGAAATCAAACCAATGTTTGGACCTTCCGGCGTTTCAATCGTACAAAGACGACCATAGTGCGTGTAGTGAACGTCACGAACCTCAAAGCCCGCTCTTTCACGTGAAAGACCACCAGGCCCAAGAGCAGACATACGACGTTTGTGCGTAATCTCAGCCAATGGATTGGTTTGATCCATAAATTGAGAAAGCTGGTTGGTACCAAAGAATGAGTTGATAACAGAAGAAAGCGTACGAGCATTGATCAAATCAACGGGCTTGAAATCTTCATTATCACGTACATTCATACGTTCCTTAATGGTACGCGCCATACGCGCAAGACCTACACCAAACTGAGCATAAAGCTGCTCGCCTACTGTACGCACACGACGGTTTGACAAGTGGTCAATATCATCGACAACCGCTTTTGCATTGATCAGACCGATCAGATACTTCACGATTGAAACAATATCACCGGTAGTCAAAACGCGAACGTCAAGACTTGTGTCAGATCCCAATTTCTTGTTGATCCTGTAACGGCCAACATCACCAAGGTCATAACGTTTGTCACTGAAGAACAAGCTCTGGATAACATCGCGAGCAGTTTGTTCGTCCGGTGCCTCAGCATTACGCAATTGGCGGTAAATTTGCTCAACTGCCTCTTTATCAGAGTTTGAGCTATCTTTTTGCAGCGTATTGTAGATAATATTATAATCCGCCACATTCATATCTTCTTTATGAAGAATCACTGATTTCTGACCTGATTCCGTGATTACATCAATGTCATCGGCAGAAATAGTCGAATCTCTTTCCAGCAAAACTTCATTACGCTGAATAGAAACTACTTCACCAGTATCTTCATCTACGAAATCCTCAGTCCAGGTGCGAAGTACCCTCGCAGCTAATCTTCTGCCGACCGCTTTTTTCAGGTTAGCAGGAGTCGCACTGATTTCCTCTGACAACCCAAATAAGTCAAGGATATCTTTATCAGAGCCAAAACCTATTGCCCTCAAAAGCGTAGTAACCGGGAATTTTTTCTTACGGTCAATGTAAGCGTACATCACATTATTCACGTCGGTCGAGAACTCGATCCACGATCCTTTGAATGGAATAATACGTGCAGAATATAATTTAGAGCCATTTGTGTGCTTGCTCATCGAGAAGAACACACCTGGCGAACGGTGAAGCTGAGAAACGATTACACGCTCAGCACCATTGATTACAAATGAACCCCTTTCGGTCATGTAAGGAATGTTTCCTAGGAAAACTTCCTGTTCAATGGTTTCAAATTCTTCGTGATCTGCGTCGTTACAAATCAGCCGTAACTTCGCTTTAAGCGGAACCGCATAAGTAAGTCCGCGATCGATGGATTCATCAACAGAGTATTTTGGTGGTTCAAGAAGATAATCAATGAACTCCAAAACGAAATTGTCGCGTGAATCGGCAATTGGAAAGTTTTCAGCGAAAACTTTGTACAATCCTTCCCCTGAACGGTCTTCAACCGATGTATCCAAACTGAAAAAATCCCGGAACGACTGTACCTGGATTCCTAGCAGATCCGGATAATCGATAATCTGATTAATCCTCGAGAAATTTTTTCTAGGTGTTGCTTTAATTGTAGCCAAGGCTATGTCTGATTTGGGTTAGAAGAAAAACCGGTACGCCGACTGTTCAATGCGTCCGGTATTAATTAGTTTTAAACCTAATCTAATGCCTCGTAGAAGAATAAATAACCGCCCCTTTTCTATCTTTTCTACGAGTAAAGAAGTGTTTCGGGCAGATCATTGAAGAAGTAAGGTGACTGCGATATGAATAAGCAGGGCCTTCTATTACAAACGAAAAAAAAAGCATTTTCGTTTGGTAAAACACAAAATAGGAATAGACCTGACGATTGTCAGGCCTATTCCTTAAATTATAAGTTAATGCAGCAAAGCAAATTACTTCACTTCAACTTCTGCACCTGCTTCTTCAAGTTGTTTTTTCAAAGCTTCCGCTTCGTCTTTTGCAACTCCTTCTTTAACAGGTTTTGGAGCGCCGTCAACTAGTTCTTTCGCTTCTTTCAGTCCAAGACCAGTAAGGTCTTTAACCAATTTCACAACAGCAAGTTTGCTTGCGCCAGCTGCTTTCAAGATTACATCAAAAGATGTCTTCTCTTCAGCAACAGGAGCATCCGAACCACCGCCACCAGCAGGACCTGCAACCATAACTGCACCAGCAGCAGCAGGCTCAATACCGTACTCGTCTTTAAGAATTGTAGCCAATTCGTTCACTTCTTTAACCGTAAGGTTAACAAGCTGTTCTGCGAAAGCTTTCAAATCTGCCATTTTTATTTAGATTTTTTGATTATACAATAAGATGATTTTAAAGCTCTGTTTTATTAAACCCGGAGAGCCAAGCCTGGCTATTTAATTAGTCTTCTTTTTCAGACAAAGTCTTAAGAATACCAGCCAATTTGTTTCCACCGCTTTGAAGGGCGCCGATAACATTTTTAGCAGGTGATTGCAACAATCCAATTATTTCTCCGATCATTTCTTGTTTTGATTTCAGAGAAATAAGAACGTCAAGCTGGCTTTCACCAACAAAAACCGCAGTATCAACAGAAGCTCCTTTAAATTTAAGCTTATCGCTACCTGATTTTTTCTTGAATTCTTTAATCAATTGTGCAGGTACTTTGCCTGACTCCGGGTGAAACATTACTCCAGAAAATCCTTTCAACACTTCGTCGAATGAGGAATAGTCTGTATCTAACGTTTCTAGCGCTTTTCTTATCAATGTATTCTTAACAACACGATACTCAATTCCACGCTCAAAGCATAAGCCTCTAAGCTGGTTTACTTCGCCAACAGACATTCCGTTCGCGCTTGTAATATAGAAGTATGGAGTGCTAGCGAATTTTTGACTTAATTCGTCTATAATTACTGCTTTCTCTTCCCGTGTCATATTATAATCCTGGAATCGTGTTTTTATCAATATCAACACCCGGGCTCATCGTACTTGACAAGTGAATGCTCTTTACATAAGTACCTTTTGCCGAAGATGGTTTAAGGCGCATCAAAGTATTGATAACTTCCTGTGCATTCTGCGCAAGCTGGTCAGTTCCAAAAGAAACCTTTCCAACGCTGGTATGAATAATTCCCGTTTTGTCAACTTTGAAATCAATCTTACCGGCTTTTACCTCTTTCACCGCTTTCGCCACATCCGGAGTTACAGTTCCTGATTTAGGGTTCGGCATCAATCCGCGAGGACCTAAAACCTTACCTAACCGTCCCACCTTTGCCATCACACTCGGCATAGTGATAATCACGTCAATGTCAGTCCAGCCTTGTTCTATCTTAGTGATATACTCGTCAAGACCAACGTAGTCTGCTCCTGCCTCTTTCGCTTCTGCTTCCTTATCAGGAGTGCAGAGAACCAAAACACGAACTTCTTTTCCGGTTCCGTGTGGTAATGTCACCACGCCACGTACCATTTGATCAGCTTTACGAGGATCAACGCCTAAGCGAACGTCGATATCTACCGAAGAATCAAATTTAGTGTAGGAAATCGTTTTAAGAACGTCCGCAGCTTGCTCCAGAGAGTAAGCCTGATTTGGGTCGTATTTCGAAAGCGCTTCTTTTTGCTTTTTGGTCAGTTTTCCCATGTTCTTTGTTTCGTTAGCGTATTAAACCTACGCTTAGTTGTTTTCTTCCCATGGGGCTTTGCCTGCCACGGTGATACCCATACTACGAGCCGTTCCCGCGATCATCTTCATAGCAGAATCAATTGTAAAGCAATTCAAATCCGGCATTTTAGTCTCAGCGATCGTACGAACCTGATCCCATGACACTGAACCTACTTTCAAACGGTTTGGCTGAGCCGAACCTGTCTTTACTTTTGATGCTTCCAGAAGCAAAATAGCGGCCGGGGGAGTCTTGATGACAAAGTCAAAAGACTTATCCTTATAGTATGTAATAACTACCGGCAATACCACACCCATTTTATCCTGGGTACGGCCATTGAATTGCTTGCAAAACTCCATGATATTCAAACCCTTTGATCCTAATGCAGGACCAATCGGAGGTGAAGGATTGGCTTGGCCGCCTTTCACCTGTAGTTTGACGTATCCACCTATTTCTTTTGCCATTGTTTTGGAATTTGTTGGGTCATTGATTGATTACGGTCCTAGTGCAAGTGGAAGCTTACCTGCCCATATTCTCTCAACTATCCTTTTCTACTTGTGCGTAACTGAGTTCCACGGGTGTATTACGCCCGAATATCTTAACAACTACATTGAGTTTTTTCTTCTCGTCAAATACTTCTTCAACCACTCCGATAAATCCACTGAAAGGACCATCGACCACTTTCACAGTTTCTCCTCTGATAAAGGACATGCTTGGCGCTTCTTCGTGCTGCTCAGCTTCGTCGACCTTACCCAAGATCCTGTTGATTTCGGACTGTCTTAATGGAACGGGGACTTTTGAATTGCCTTCCGCATTACCGAGAAACCCTATGACTCCGGGAATGCTGGTGATAATATGAAGTACTTCTCCTTTTGAAAGGTCGGCCGAAATAATAATATAGCCTGGGAAAAAGTTCTTTTCCCTCACTCTCTTTTTCCCATTACGCATTTCATAAATCTTCTCAGAAGGAATCAGAATCTGCGGAACGAATTCATTTAATTTTTGTCGTGTTATCTCATTCTCAATGTAAGACTTGATTTTTTTCTCTTGTCCAGACACCGCCCGTAACACAAACCAATTTAGACTACTCATACCATTTAGGGGTTAAAATAGCCTTAAAAAGACTGGTAAAACAGTTTTAGTGCATTCTCAAAAACGAAATCCATCACACCAACTACGAAGGCAAAAATGAGCGAGCCTACAAGCACCAATGTTGTATTAGCCTGCAATTCGTTAAATGGAGGCCAAGTAACATGCTGGGTGATTTCTTCCCAGGAAGCTTTAAAAAAAGAGGTAAACTTTTCCATTGTTCCTTTTAAAATATGCACGGGTGGAGAGATTCGAACTCCCATCAACGGTTTTGGAGACCGCTATTCTACCCTTGAACTACACCCGTTTATCGCGCAAACCGATCTTTCGGGCTGCAAAGATACAATTTATTTACAAAAAACAAGTGCATTCCGTAAGAAATGCACTTGCGTTTATTACTTAACTAATTAGTCAAGAATTTCAGTCACCTGACCAGCACCTACGGTACGTCCACCTTCACGAATCGCGAAACGAAGACCTTTTTCCATAGCAATCTTGTTGATCAATTTCACATCAATTGTGATGTTGTCACCAGGCATAACCATTTCTACACCAGCTGGAAGAGAAATTTCACCTGTTACGTCCGTGGTACGGAAGTAAAACTGGGGACGGTATTTGTTAAAGAATGGAGTGTGACGTCCACCTTCTTCTTTCGAAAGTACATAAACCTCGCCTTTAAAAGCAGCATGAGGCTTAACTGAACCTGGCTTGCAGATTACCATTCCACGACGGATATCTTCTTTGTTGATACCACGAAGTAAAAGACCTACGTTGTCACCAGCTTCTCCACGGTCAAGGATCTTACGGAACATCTCAACACCAGTTACTACTGATTTAAGACCTTCTGCACCCATACCAAGGATATCAACTGCTTCACCAGAGTTGATTACTCCTCTTTCGATACGACCAGTTGCAACTGTACCACGACCAGTGATCGAGAATACGTCTTCAACAGGCATCAAGAAAGGAAGATCAGTCATACGTGGAGGAATTGGAATGTAGCTGTCAACAGCATCCATCAATTCTTCGATCGTTTTAACCCATTTTTCTTCACCATTCAAACCACCCAAAGCAGAACCTTGGATTACAGGAATGTTGTCTCCATCGTAATCGTAGAAGCTCAAAAGCTCACGGATTTCCATTTCAACAAGTTCAAGAAGTTCTGGATCATCAACCATATCCACTTTATTCATGAATACAACAAGCTGAGGAACACCAACCTGGCGAGCCAAAAGAATGTGCTCACGAGTTTGTGGCATAGGTCCGTCAGTAGCCGCAACTACGATGATAGCACCGTCCATCTGTGCAGCACCAGTTACCATGTTCTTTACGTAATCCGCGTGACCTGGACAGTCAACGTGAGCATAGTGACGGTTTGCTGTCGCGTACTCAACGTGGGATGTGTTAATTGTGATACCACGTTCTTTCTCCTCAGGTGCATTATCAATTGATGAGAAATCACGAAGTACTGCTAAACCCTTTTTCGCCAACACAGTTGTGATAGCAGCAGTAAGGGTAGTTTTACCGTGGTCAACGTGCCCGATAGTACCGATATTTACGTGGGGTTTCGAGCGGTCAAACGTCTCTTTTGCCATGACTTAAGTACGCTTAAAATTAAAAAGTTATTACAAATTTATTTTACACTAACTATTGATCCTGCACAGCTTAAAAACTCCAAGCCCTTCAAAACCAATTCACCAAATACAGAATCAAAATCTTTCGAGCTTTTGAGGGGATTTGAACCGCGCGGCGGCCGCCCCTGATCTCTTCCTTACCAAGGAAGTGCTCTATCCCTGAGCTTTTGAGGGGATTTGAACCCCTGACCTCTTCCTTACCAAGGAAGTGCTCTACCCCTGAGCTACAAAAGCAACAAACCCTTGTAAGAACCAAAAAGCGATTAGCGAAAAAGTTACATTGAAATGTTTTCGCTAATCGCTTCGACGGTGCTTTAAATGAGCGGAAGACGAGGTTCGAACTCGCGACCTATAGCTTGGAAGGCTATCGCTCTACCAGCTGAGCTACTTCCGCATCTGTTTTATATCTGACCTTTGTCTGGTAACAAGATCACACTTGATATAAACTGTGGGGGCGGATGGATTCGAACCACCGTAGGCATACACCAGCAGATTTACAGTCTGCCCCATTTGGCCACTCTGGTACACCCCCGTACATCATTTCAACACTACCGCGAAACCGTTTGTCCCACTTTTTGGAGTCGCAAAATTATGGCCTTTTCTTAAATTCTCAAATTGTTTCTGAAAAAAAATAAATAAAAAAAGAAGCTGAAACGGAAAATATCGATTCCAGCCTCTCAATGCAGTTTTTAATCCTCAAAATAGTCTTACTCCAAAGCTCAACATTCTTACAGCGGGTCCGCGCTTGTCCTCGTACAGATAGTTCAGGTCATAGTTTACGAAAAGATCTGGAAATTTTCTAATCCCGATTTCCGCTGCAAGCCCATAGCGCAAATCTTCAATGTAAAAGTTCTTCCGGACGTGGTCAACATCTTTACTTCCTTCAGCCCGGAGCTTGGTGTAACTCCCCAGCTTATATCCGCCGTAAACCCCGGCACTCAGGTAAGAAATGAAGGAATGCGAGAAACTGACAGTCGGCATGATTGACAAGTTGACGTATGGTACAACGAGCTTGCTCTTTCTCATTACCACTTCCTCGTTATTCTTGTCGACAACCGGCAAGAACTCAACGTACTCGGTGTTCTTAACTACTGTATTATTATTGTCAAACATTAGATTGTACCAGGAGAAATCCGCACCGAAATCCACATGAAATCCCGCATTTTTACCTTGCACTACTTTTGCACTGGCAATGTAACCCAAGCTGATAAATCGCGAGCCAAAGGGTTTGAGCTCATAACCCGCCTTGTTATACCCCGGCGTAGTTTCATTAGTCCCATAAGTATTTAGGCCGAAGGCAACGTTGAAGCCTTTTCTCGGACTTGAACTTCTACCAGACTTATGAAATCGACGGCCTACCCTGCGGTAATTTGAATCCGATGTAACTACATCATCACCGTCTCGGACTTCAACACCCTTTCCGTCGATAGAAACCCTGGTATCTCCATCCTTCACATGAATGCCGCGCAAACCAATTCTCACATAATCCTTCTCATCTTTATCATCCTGATTTTTGAGATAATTATTCCCGTTAAATTCTTCTCTCAGGTAGGTTGTGTCAGCTTGTGTACTGTCTAATCTTATTTTTAAGTCTTTAAGAAGCGCATTCAAATCATATTTCAAGATCTTATCCAGTTCTTTTCGGTTTTCACCGTAAATGATCAGACGGGTTTTGTTTCCAAATGTTACGATAATAGAATCTTTCTCAAATTTCTTGTTCAAATCGGAGCCTTTTGAAATTCCTGCATTTATAATAGCAAATGCAAAAACCATTATCAGCAAGGCAAATACTTTACGTTTCATGGCTGAATAGATTATAATTTTGTTCTGTCTTTGGAGTCTTGATACTTATCTGACGTTTTATCTTCTTTACTGCGCAGCCGGTCGTCAACCCTCGCTACCAGCGTTCTGGGATTAAAACCAACTTCTTCCCAATCAACCCTTTCACCAGCCCTCGCATTCTTTAACTGACGAAATACTTTCGAAAATTTGGAAGCCTTTGGTCTCTCCTCCGGATCATCCGATTCCGATTCAACAGCAACTACGATTGTCCGAGCGGGCTCAGCCTCTACTTTTGCTATTCCGGCCGTTTTGTTCTCTTCTTTTACCGGCTCCCAATCATTCACCTCAGGAAGACTGGCAACTGACGAGGATGTATTATTATTCATTGACTTTTCGGCAGGCTGCTTAGTTTCCAGTTTTGCCAATGCAGGCTGCTCCTCATTTATTTCATTCAAACTGCGTTGCTCCGGCACTTGCTTTTCCTCAATTGCCTTTCTTACTACTAAACTCTCTTTCTTGATTTTTTCCTTCGGTACCGCTGCAATTGTATTTTCAGTTTTAACAGTCTTTTCATCAACTGCTTTTGGTAAAATACTGTCCTGCCGCTGCACCTTCGCTACAATCTGTTTATTGGTTACAGTAACATCTGTCTGACTATGTTGCCAAACTAAATAGCCTCCAAACAAGCCAACAACCGTACTTGCTGCCGCATACCACACCCAACCCATTACACGTCGCTTTGGTACTTGCTTTTCCTGTATCCTCAGCCATGAATTGTCAGAAGGCGTTTTTTCCAGGTCATTCAGCTTTCGCTTGAAAAGATCATCAACAGGATGCTTTTTCATATTCTACTTTTTTTTTAAAATCATTCTCCCATTCCAAAACCATTTTCTGCAACAATGCCCGGGCCCGATGCAATTGTGATTTGGATGTACTCTCACTAATTCCCAGCATTTCTGCTATTTCAATATGTGCATAACCTTCAATCGCATACAGATTGAAAACTGTCCGGTATCCCGTTGGTAGACGTTCTATCAAATCCAGCAGCTCCTGCGTATCCAGATTCTGGTCGGCTTGCACGTAGTCGGGTATATTGTTCGCCTCGTCAGACAAATTATCTTCCAGTATTCTTTTCTGCTTCCGAAGATATCCCAGTGACTCGTTGACCATTATCCGGCGGATCCAGCCTTCAAAACTTCCGTCACTGTTAAACTGATCGATCTTGGAGAATACCTTCAAAAATCCTTCCACCATTACATCCTCGGCCGCCATTTCATCACATATATATCGGAAACATAAACCCAGCATGCGAGTGCTGTATTTATCGTACACTTGTCGCTGCGCCTTTGAATCCTCCTTCTTAAGCGCTTTAACGAGTTGTGCTTCCTGGCTAAATAGTGATAAAATTTTACCCATTCTAACTTGTGGTTTCAACAGCAAGATGCTTATTACTTGTGACGAGGTTGCACGCCCTAAGAAGTTTTTTGTAGTTTTTAGTAAAAAATAATCAATAAGCTTCTCTTAGCTTTGATGCATTGATCCAGACACTAAATGTTTTATGCTAGATTCATCAGCACCTATTGGGATTTTTGATAGCGGTATCGGCGGTATGACGGTTGCGAGCGCAGTTACCCGGTTACTACCATTGGAAAACACCATATATTTCGGGGATACCGCTCACCTTCCCTATGGCGACAAATCGACGGCGTCTATTCAGGCATATTCAATCAAGATCTGTAATATGCTTTTACAACAAAACTGCAAGTTGATACTGATTGCCTGCAACTCGGCGTCGGCAGCTGCTTATGAGTTGGTTCGGGAATATGTTGGCAGTAAGGCGAAGGTGCTGAACGTGATAGACCCTGTTGTAGATTACATTAAGGAGCATTATGACGGAAAAACGATCGGTTTAATAGGTACGAAGCAGACTGTTTTATCCAATGTCTACAAAAAGAAAGTTGATGCGATCGGGAAGAATATCCATTTGAAATCACTGGCTACACCTTTGCTGGCACCGATGATAGAGGAAGGTTTTTTTGATAATAATATCAGTGAAAGTATTGTTGCAAGCTACTTATCGGATCCGACACTTGCGGGCATTGAAGCGCTTATTCTGGGTTGCACACATTATCCACTTATCAAGAAACAGATAGGAACGTTTTACGCAGACCAGATCGAAATCCTCGACACTTCTGAAATAGTCGCACATTCGCTCCGCGCCTGGCTGGAACAGCATTACCTCGTGAATGAAAAGGGAAGCGGCAACCGGCAATTTTATGTATCCGATTATACCCTCTCTTTCGAACAATCCACTTCTATCTTTTTCGGCAGAAAAATCCAGCTAGAGCATTATCCGCTCTGGGAATAGCCTATTCATAAATTAGTTTAATGGGGCCCAAAAGTCCGGAAGGCATTGGTTCCCATTTGCTTGCATCAAACTTTTTATAAGTAATATCAACAATGTTAATATCTTCAAATCGCTTCCAATCCGGTTTCTGAGTGTCTCGTAAACGCATATAATTAGCCGACAAATTTGTTACCTCAATTTCCAGCTCATTATTTTTTGCTTTGAAAAGCGCAGCATCCAGTTCAATCCGAAACGGAATGCACCACACAGTTCCTAATGCTTTCCCATTCAATGTTACATTCGCTGTTTCGCGAACATCCCCCAGATCTAAAACCACTGACTTACTCTTATTAAGATCAGCCGGCGCATCAAAGCTGATCTTATAAAGGGCAGTACCTGAAAAATACCTGGCAGAATCAGGCAGAACTGTCCAGGATTCAAGTTGCTGCATTTTAGCCGGGGCGGGTCTTAAAGGTCGGCCATTTAAAAAGGTTATTTCCCACGGCCCTTTGATCTCATAGTTTCGCGAATAAGTTACGATTTCGCCTGGTTTGCCAGCTTCTTTTGTCGATTCTAGAAAGCAGGATTGCCCTGGCAGCAATCGCAAAAAGACTTCCTGCCTGTCTCCTGATTTACGGAAAGCCATCTCAGATTTCCCACCAAGCGGATCTATTCGGGTAAAATGTCCGCCCTCGCCAAGTTTTACCCAACCTTCCCGGAAAGTATTGGCAAGATTTGTGACGAAATATAACGTGCGCCCGGCTTCCGTCCTTTTACGAATAAATGTCAGTCCCTTTTCGGCTAACTCCTCGGAAAATACCTTATTCTTAGTGAAACTTTCTTTCAAATTCGGAGAAACCTGAACATTTTCCTTTTTCTGCAACGCTAGTAATTCCTTCTCAAATGCTTGTTGATTAGAAGAATGCGCATTATAACCGCTCACTTTCTTCGGCAGATTATCCTCGAATATAATCGTAACTCCCGCCGCCGAAAGTCGTTTCAGCTCTTTGAGCGTTTCCATCGGCATATACGTACTGGAAGGAATCAAAATCGTTTTGTATGTTATATTGGCGGGAGTCAGCAGTTTGTTCCTTTTTACATTCAAGTCCTTCAATTGCAAATCCGAAATGAAAACGAATGTGTAGCCCGCATTCCATAACTTTTGCGACAGTTTGCCAAAAGGCAGATCGAGCAGCCAGCGGTCTACGTGATGTACTTCAAGCAAATGTATATTACCTGAAGATTTCGCCCTGGTCGCCCAGAGATCATGAATAGGAAAATACACAAGTATATCATTGTCAGGCTTACTGCTTTGAAGTCGCTCCTGACAAAACGCTACATATTGATTCAGTAAAGGGAGCTCCTTTGCAAAATGCGATGTGGGCCCGAAATGCGTAGACGCGTAAAACAGCCAGCCCGGATAGGGCGCACCGGGCGGCGAATAATTGGTACCATGATAAAAGACGTGGTTAATGCCGGAAGCGAACAGCTCATCGATCTGCGGCTTGATCTGTGAAAGTGATACCTTGAAGTGGTTCGCAAGCCACGTGCCAGTCTCCGAGCTAACAAGCCTTTTACCATTTAAATGAGCTGCCGAAGAAGCGAACTTCATCGCCAATGGATTGGGTGTTCCAAACTGCTCAATGGAATAGTCGGGATCAACACGCAAACCGGGAATGTCGAACCGGCTCGTACCAAATGATTCTGTTTCAGGAATATCCGCAGCGGCGTAAAGATCGAGCAAATTTCCAGGTGACCCGTGAGCCTGATAGCGAGTCACAAATCCTTTCTCCTTGCTCCACTTCGTCCAGGGAATTGCATACCTTTCGAGTAAAAGCTCAGCAAGAGTCTGGTGATAGTCTATTCTGATCAGTTCGCTCGACGGGTTTAGAGTCGAGTCTGACAGTGCATTTAGGTTTTCGAGAATATCATATTTCCTTCTCTTCTTAAACTCATTTGCAAAATCAGCTGTCCAATTGGCTCCGTAAGCCTCATAAGAATCCATGTACATGGATCTTGGCAATGCTGCAATACCTGTGAATGCAGAGTCGAACCGAGTGAGATAGTGGGACATTGCATTGGCATGAAAAGGATCAAGTACATATCCTTCGCCGCCCGGCGCAGCACGTTTTACTTTTTGCTTTGTGAGATTAACATGTGGTTTCCCATTCTGGACAACCATTGTCTTCGCAGCAAGCGATTCCGATACATTAGGCCCGCCAAAAGGCCAGCCGGTACCCGTTGTCATATCAACACCAATCCCAAGGCGCTTACCCTCCGTGACTGTAAATTGCATTACATCAAGCCACTCCGGCGATAGAAACGGGATCGCTTCTTTTTCTAATCCCTTTACACCATAGATCGGAATAATATGTACTCCGCCAATACCGGAAGCTTTAAATGATTGGAGCTGTGCCAAGATATCCTCTTTCTTCACAGTACTTCCCATCCACCACCAGTAGGTCCATGGTTTGGCCGTAGATATGGTCTGGGCTTGAATGAACAGACTTTTTAGAATAATCAGGAGAATAAGAAGTTGCCTCATAGAAGAGTTTTTGATTAAAGTCGCCAAGCTTGTTTTCTACACTACTAACTGACTTTATTTTTGAAATAGGCACAAAAAAAGCGAAACCGGAAGATTTCGCTGAATATTACATTCGAAGTGCTTAACCCTGGTAAGCCTGCTTCACCCTGGAAACAACAAGTTGTCGCTCCTCCCGCGCCCTTTTGCTATTCCTATACCAGAGGTACCCGATTACGCCCACAAGCAGGTAAGGCATTACAAAAAGGTACATAATGCCGGTATTTAATCCCACACCTACATTATTGCGTCCGTTCCCCATCGAGCTTTCTACCGAGCCACGGCACATTGCACACTGCGCCCAGGAATCGAAGCCCAGGGCCATGAACATAATTATTAATCCTGATATGATCAAAAATTTTCTCATGAATAATATGGACTGATCATTAAATAAACAATTACACCACTCACACTTACATACAACCAAATCGGCATTGCCCACTTTACTGCTTTTTTGTGCTGAGGAATCTGATTTGTGTAGCCGAAGTATACGGCGCGCAGTACAAACCAAACGACCACAATTGACAATAGAATATGCGAAATCAGTAAAAAGTAATAGATTGGCCTCACAAACCCCTCGCCGCCGAACGGAGTAGATTCGTTTGAAATGTGATAGAGAATATAACAAACCAGAAAAACAGCTCCGAGCAAAAACGCTCCCGTCATCGCTTTCCTGTGCCCGGCGATATCCATTTTACGAATGAAATAATACCCCGTGATCAGCAAAATCGCGGTAAGTGTATTAATTACGCCGATCACGTGGGGCAGCACTTTGGTCCATGCTCCGAGCTCGACTTTTTGTCTGATCCCCAATATAGCTGCAACTGCGATTGGGATCACCACAGCGAGTATGTTAATAATCCGCTCGTATTTCGGTTTTTTCTCTAAAATCAAAGTCGACATACTATTCTTTTGTTTTGCCTTCGTAAGACAATATCTTGATCTCTGCCATCAGACGATCCACTTCTTTCGGATCCGTAACCTGGTAATACCCTCTAACAAATCCTTTCGTATCCACCAATGCGCAAATCGACGCATCGTCAGGCATTCCATTCTTGATGCCCAACTCCTGCTCATAGAACAGTTCAAGATGGTTTGCTGGTTCCGCTTTCACTTCCCAGCCCTGGCTTTTCAGCTCTCTGGCAAAGGTTGTGGAATCGTCCTGTTCCAATGTTAAAGTGACTAACTGCACATCTTGAATCTCAGCTTTTAATGCTGCTACTCTTTGTAATTGGGAAAATGCCAGTTTGCAGCTGTCTGAGCAATCCTTGGGCAGATAAGTAATAACGTTCAGCTTTCCTGTGAAAGACAAATCCGTTATCGCCGATTTGCCAGCATCAACCTGGTGAAAGACTGTATCCGCATCCTCAATCAGTATCTTTCCATCCGAGCTGAGTTCCGGATTAAGGTAAGGAAGATCATAGTGATTTCTTGCAAAAATCTGCAAGAACAAAAATATCAAAGCCGGTATTACCAATGTTGCTATCAGTAATCCGGCTTTGCTGAAATTCTTCATTTGTTCTTAACTGAAAATCGCGTCAAATATGGCATTGCCTTCTAAGAGAAGAGCCAAGATCAACCACGCTACAAATATAATAGGGACAAGGATTGACCAGATAAGGGATTTCGTCTCGTGTTTTAAGTGCATGAATTCACCAACGATATAAAATGCCTTTACAATAGTCATAACGATGAAAACTGAAACTTTTAGGACTCCGTGAGGCACCAAAAAGGCGATAACGAATTCAAGTGCAGTTAATATCAATAGGATCCAGAACGTCTTCATGATCGCCTTGCGCTGTTCTGCGCCAGCGTTCGGATCCTGATTGTGAATATGATGTGCGTCTGCCATTTGTTTAAGAATATTACAAGTTAAAAACTAGACCAGATAGAAGAAGGTAAATACAAACACCCAAACCAAATCAACAAAGTGCCAGTAAAGACCCACTTTTTCGACCATCTCATAGCTCCCTCTTTTATCATAAAAACCGGTAGCGGCGCGGAAGAATATCAATATGTTTAATATAACACCACTAAAAACGTGGGTTCCGTGAAAACCGGTAATGAAGAAGAAGAAATCTGCAAATGCTGGCGGACCATATTGATTTTCTGTCAGATTGGCCCCAAAGATCGTTTTCTCAATCCACTCTCCATTTTCCATTACTTTCATTACGCTACCAGTATCAGTACCATGGATAAAGTGAGCCCATTCCCAAGCCTGGCAGCCTAAAAATGTAAAACCTCCCAAAATTGTCCAAAGCATATACTTTTCCACATTCGCTCTGTCCATCCGGTGACCAGCTTCCACCGCAAGTACCATTGTAACACTACTTGCGATAAGGATAAAAGTCATGATACCTACAAAAACCAGCGGAAGAGAAATCCCGTGTAAAAACGGAACTGCCTCATATACTCTTTCAGGAATAGGCCAGTATAGGTTTGAGAAGGTAAAATCTTCCCGGTTTCCGGTGAAGGCAGGAAAACTGAACCGGGCTGTACCATACGCCACCAAGAGGGCGGAGAAAGTAAAAGTATCGGAGATGAGGAAAAACCACATCATTAGTTTTCCGTAACTCGCTTTCATGGGCTCTATCCCCCCCAACCACATTTTGGGTTCCACAGCACCAGGTGTTGTTACATTTGCAGCCATTGGTAAAAGTATTATTAATTAAAAGTCAATAAAAAAACAAAAAGGTAGATCCAGAGGATATCTAAAAAATGCCAGTAAGTCGCACAAATCTGAATTCTTCTTAAATTCTTTTTGTGGACCCTCAACTTAAATGCAGCTGTCAAAGACACTGCTAAAACAATCAGGCCGGTAATAATATGGAATCCATGAAGTCCAGTAAACACGTAGAAAAAAGAACCTGAGGGATTTCCTACGAAATATACGTTCATGTCAACCAGCTTTTTCCACCCTTCAAACTGCATCCAAAGGAAGATCAGGCCGAGTACAAAAGTAATAGAAATTGCTATTTTCAATTGTTTGAACTGATCTTTTTTTGCCGAAAAATAGGCCCACTGCATTGCTATGCTGCTTAATAATAATACGCCTGTGCTATACCAGAAAATTACTGGCATTTCAAATTCGAGCCAGTTACCTTCTGCTCTGCGTACCAGATATGCGCTGGTCTGCGAAGCAAAAAGCATTATTATCGTTACCAGGAACAACCACAAAATGAACTTAATAGGGTCCATTGCCAAAGTCTCCTGCGGCTCCTTTTCTAACTTATATTGCTGAACGTTTTCCATTTCTCTACAAAAATTTCATTTTCACAATTTATCCAACAAAAATGCGATCTGAACGATCGGTAAATATATAAATGATCCAAACATTAACTGCTTGGCCGTCTTATCTGTGCAAGTTCGCATCAAATGGAATGTTTGCGCCAGAAAGAGTACTCCAAAGACGGTAGCTATAAATGCAGAATTGATTCCTGTCATTCCCAGCTCGTACGGCAACCAGCCGATTGGCAGTAGGAACAATGTATAGATCATAATCTGCAAAGTAGTATCAAGATCCTTCAAACCATTTGCAGGAAGTAGTTTAAATCCCGCACGTTTATAATCTTCATCCAATACCCAGGCAATAGCCCAGAAGTGTGGGAACTGCCAAAAGAACTGAATAGCAAATAAAATACCCGGTTCCAGGCCAAACTGATTAGTTGCGGCAACCCAGCCGATCATTGGAGGAAACGCTCCCGGAAAGGCTCCTACAAACACGGCAATAGGACCAACCCGCTTCAATGGCGTGTAAACGAACCCGTACAATACCAGTGAAAGAAGCGAGATAAGTCCGGTAGTGAGATTGAAAACGAAAACAAAGATAATCAGCGAAGCAACTCCTAAGAATAACGACCACGCTGCTGCTTGCTCAACAGTAATTCTGCCACTCGGTAAAGGCCGACCGGCCGTGCGCTTCATCAGCTTGTCAAAGTCCTTTTCGAGAATTTGGTTGATAATATTGGCAGAGCCTGTGATTCCTATCGAAGCAATTATGAACAAAATCAGATCACCTGTTTTTACATCTTTCGACCCCAGGCAATAGCCCATTGCACCTGAAAATGCTATTAGCGATGCAAGACGGAACTTCAATAATTCAAATAAAACGCCAAGCCTCTCCCTTAACCTTTCTATTCCGCTCGCGCTTTCTTGTAATGTTGTCATTATTAAAACAAATTTATCTTACTGCCTGTCACCGCACTTGTGGCGACGTTTCGTATTTCAAATAAGTATTTCCATTTACTACCAGCCAGCTAACAAATTGCAATCCGATCAATAGTATCGCGAGTGTCAAATGCAACGGCTGCGCCCACGGCGGTACCCCAAAATAAGCCATTACCAGGCCGGTCACTAGTTCTGCTCCTAAAATTATTGAGCAGGAAATCGCAAGGTTAGCAGTAAAAGATCCTCGCTTTTCGAATTTCAAAATCCTAAAGACCCACAACGCATTTATCGCCATTACCAATATTGAAAACGACCTGTGCACATAGAATCGCATTCCGATTTGATTTATCCATTCTGCACGCGCATTGTAGCCGAAGCGCACTATAATTTCATCTATTGCTTCCCGTACCTGAGTTCCAAGCAGAATCTGAAATAATGAAATCCCCATCACAGCGATGCCCAAAGTATTCAGAGCTCTTTTTCCACCTTCGCTCACCTCAAACCTTTTATCTACATATCCCGACCAAGTAAACAGATAGAGCAAGACAAAGACAATGATGATCGCAAAAAGCATGTGTAGTGTCACCACCACC
The DNA here is from genome assembly GCF_021390335.1 of Dyadobacter sp. CY343. GTDB lineage: Bacteria > Bacteroidota > Bacteroidia > Cytophagales > Spirosomataceae > Dyadobacter. The sequence goes on from NZ_JAJUXK010000007.1 coordinate 49,604, forward strand.
GGCTTCAACTCAAAAGAAACCACTTTTGCACCCAGCCAGCCTTGAAATCCCACCAGTATGAACGCGGCGAGACTAAAATAAAAAATCTGCTTATTTCCCGTTTTCAAAAAGGGTAGGGAAGCAAGCAGAGTCAGAAAAATCATTATCCCGGTAAATGCTCCCAATAGCCTGTTTACGTATTCTATCCAGGTTTTAGTTGCATTGAACTCTACCTCCCCTTTCAACTTCGCTCCGTAGATCTCCTTATAATTAGTCGGTAACTGGGATTCCTCCGTTGGCGGGATCCATTTTCCGAAGCACTTTGGCCAGTCTGGACAGCCCATACCAGCTCCTGTACTCCTCACTACACCACCTGCTACAATCAGAAAATAGAGTGTAATGACAGTATTTAAAGCCAACCGACGGAAACGCCGGTTGGCTTTGGAATTAATGTGAAGCTTTGAACTGATCATTAAAGTTCTGCGACTCAATTGCTTTTTCCTGAGCTATCAACTCATTTTCATGAGGGAAGTTGGATTCAAGCGTTTGAGAATATGGAATGTTTTGAGGAATAAAATCTTCCTTGGCACCTGGCTTGCTATAATCATAAGACCAACGATAAACTGCTGGTATCTCACCTTCCCAGTTTCCGTGACCCGGAACAACCGGTGCAGTCCATTCCAGGGTATTTGAACGCCATGGATTCTGAGGTGATCTCTTGCCTTTGAAAATACTGTAAAAGAAGTTCCAAAGGAAAATGAACTGCGCAAGGAATGATAATATCGCTGCAATAGATATAAACATGTTCATATCCATGTACTTATGCGTAAAGTCATAGCTCGTAAATTGGTAATACCTACGAGGGAAACCTGCGATACCTACATAGTGCATTGGAATAAATACCATGTAAATCCCAATAAATGTCAACCAAAAGTGAATCTGACCCAAGGTCGTATTCATCATTCTTCCAAACATCTTAGGGAACCAGTGGTAAACTCCTGCGAAAAGACCAAATGCAGATGCAGCTCCCATTACAAGGTGAAAGTGAGCCACAACGAAGTAAGTATCATGCAATTGAATGTCCAGCGCGCTGTTTCCTAGGATAATACCAGTCAAACCTCCCGACACAAATAGGGAAACCAGACCGATCGAGAATAGCATACCAGGCGTAAATACTATATTACCCTTCCACAATGTAGTGATGTAATTAAAACCTTTTACCGCAGATGGTACTGCAATAATTAGCGTCAAGAACATGAATACCGAGCCCAGGAACGGATTCATACCTGTTACGAACATGTGGTGAGCCCACACGATAAAGGCAAGGAAAGCTATACCCAGCATTGAAGCGATCATCGCTCTGTAACCAAAGATAGGCTTCCGTGCATTTGTTGCAATTACCTCAGATGTGATTCCCAAACCCGGAAGTAGTACGATATAAACCTCAGGGTGGCCCAGGAACCAGAACAAGTGTTGGAATAAGATTGGGCTACCACCAACATTTGGAAGCGCTTCCCCATTGATATAAATGTCAGACAGATAAAAGCTTGTTCCGAAGTGACGGTCAAATATCAGGAGCAACACCGAAGACAGGAGAACCGGGAAAGAAATCAGACCAAGAACCGCAGTAATCAGGAAAGACCAGATTGTAAGAGGTAGTTTGTCAAATGACATCCCTCTCGTACGAAGGTTGATAACCGTTGTGATGTAGTTAATACCTCCTAAAAGCTGAGACACAATAAAGAACGCCATACTCGCTAACCAAAGCGTCATACCCATTCCTGATCCAGGGTGAGCCTGAGGTAATGCACTTAATGGCGGATAAATTACCCAACCACCAGCAGCTGGCCCGGATTGCAGGAACAAAGAAGCAAACATGATAACGCTGGCCAAAAAGAAGAACCAGTAGGACAACATATTCATGAAGCCCGACGCCATGTCTCTCGCTCCGATTTGCAACGGAATTAAGAAGTTACTGAATGTTCCACTCAATCCAGCAGTTAAAACGAAGAATACCATAATGGTACCATGCATCGTAACCAAGGCCAGATAAAAGTTTGGGTCCAATTTCCCTGCATCACTTATCCAACCACCTAATACAGGTTTGAGCCATGACAAGTTAGAGTCAGGCAAACCAAGCTGAATACGGAAGATAACAGACATTGTAATACCAATTACCGCCCAAAGAATACCGGTAATCAGATACTGCTTCGCTATGACCTTGTGATCTTCGCAAAATATATATTTCTGCCAAAAGTTTTGTGCTTCATGGTGGTGTTCATGCTCATCTGCGTGATGCTGAGCTGTTTCCAATCCTTCAATAGCTGACATATACTTTCAATATTTTTAAATTAGTAATTAGCGTAGACTAGTGCTTGTTCCAACTCCACCTCCCGAAGTGCTGTCAGCTGGTGCAGCAGCCTCTGCGGGCACATACTTCATAGCTTTTGCTTTCAGGTTTTCAGGAACTTTGGCAAGATATTCAGGATATGTTTGCAGGAAGGTAGACTGTTCTGCACACCATTTTTTGTAAGACGCTTCGTCCTCTACCACCAGGCGCATTTTCATTGAAAAATGCCCTTGTCCACAAACCTCCGTACATGCGATCTCATAGTCAAATTTTGAATTGCCAGTCTCTGCACGCATATCCGCTGTTGTCTTGTCAGCGACGAACCAGAATTTAGTAGGCATCCCAGGCACTGCATCCATTTTCACACGCATATGAGGAATAAACACACTGTGCAAAACATCACGTGCACGAATTTTCAACAATACAGGCCGGTTCACCGGAATATGCATTTCACTCGGGTTTGTGAAATCATCAAACGAATTCTCATCAGAAAGATCTATCCCAACCTCGTTTTGAGCGTCGATCAATTTGAAGTTGTAATTACCGAGTTTGTTATCACTCACCCCAGAATAACGCGCGATCCAGTTAAACTGTTTTCCTGTGATCTCAATTACTTCCGCATCTCTCGGTGCATCCGAAGTAATATCAGACCATGCTTTCCATCCCGTAAATACCAATAATGCCATTACGACAGCTGGTACGATAGTCCATATTAATTCTAAGCGGTGATTTTCAGGATAGAAGGTAGCGCGGTGATTTTTCTTGTGCTGATATTTCCAGGCAAAAAAGAAAATCAGGAAGTTTACCAGGATAAACGGGATAGTAAGAATTCCCATTGAAAACCAGAACAAATCATCGGTTCTTCTTCCATGAATAGATGATGCTTCCGGTAGGAAAAACTCACGAGCATGTAAATATGACCAGGTAATAGAAATTGCTCCAAAAACAAGGATCACAATAAACATCGCTCCATTCACCTTATTTCCCGGAGTCCGAACTTCGTTTGAATCTGTCTTATTAATACCCTTGACAACGTTTTGTAGCCTGGCGATGACGACACCGACAAGAACCACAAATACAAGAGCAACTAACGCGATAATGATATACATGATAATAGACTGGTTTTTGCAATTAGGCGATATCGTGATGCAATGATTCCTCCAACATAGGGTGATTCCTTGGGATCAAATTCGCCTTTTCTAATTGAGATGCTATTGAATACGCAAATGCACAAAGGAATATCAGGAAGAATCCCCATTCCAACGCTCCGAGCTCCGCTCCTGCACCTACCGTGCCAGGCATAATATTCGTGTAAAAATCCATGTAGTGCCCGATGATTACACTCCAGCATGCCACCTTCAAAATCGAATGTGTATACTTTGCATCGCGTGTCATCAACACCAAGAATGGAAAAAAGAAATTAAGAAAAAGTGTAATAAAAAAAGGCGCTTTATAAAAACCTCCGTGACCTCTGAAACGCTCAATGAAATAGATCGTTTCTTCTGGAAGGTTAGCATAGTAGATCAAAAGAAATTGAGCGAACCATACATAAGTCCAGAAAATACTGAATGCGAAGATGAATTTACCCAGATCACGCAAGTGACTTGAATTAACTGCTCTCAAGTAACCTCTCTCTCTCAGCATTACTACTGTCAACGTAATCACCGCCAAACCTGCAACATGCCAACTTGCCAACGTATACCAGCCGAACATAGTACTGAACCAGTGTGTATCGATAGACATTACGAAATCCCAAGCCGATGTTGATGACGTAACACCAAATACAACTAAAAATGCTGTCCCGAAACGGATAGATTTTTCATAAAATTCAGTTCCCCCAATTTCGTCCTCTTTCAGGGAAAGGTTACGGATCACTCTCCAAAGCCAATACCAAACAGCAAAGTAGATCACCAATCTGATTATGAAGAAAGGTGTATTCAAAAATCCTCTCTTGCCGGCAATGATCTTATCGTATTCAGGGCCGCCTACTTCGTACAAACCTTCGTGCGTCCAGTGAAAAAGATCATGTCCACCGAAAATGAATGTAAGCAACATCACAACGCCCATGTAAGGCAAGAATGCTGGTAAGGCTTCGGGGATTCTTTTGAAAACAGTTGACCACCCCGCTTGCGCCAGATAGTTATATGAGATAAAGAACATTCCTACTACCGACATACCGGTGAAGTATACGCCATTAACCCAGAGATTTGCCCAGATCCTAGCTACCCAGCTCTTGGCATGATGCCCACCTTCTGCGGCCGCAGCAGCTCCGTGACCGGCAGCTCCGTGTTCCGCACCAGCATGCCCAACTGCCGCAGCAGCCTGTTCTGCTCCGCGCGCAGCTGCTTCATGTCCTCCGCCAGTTGCTGCAAGGTAAGCACCCAAAGCTACCAGGGCCAACCCTACACCACCGCCTATAAGTAAATTCCTCTTAGCTTCTGATGTAAATTCAAACCGCTCTTCAATAGAAGGAATCGAATGTGCTGATGCCATTATGTATTTATTTCTCCGTTATTAAAAATATAATTACGCCCCTTTCTGCAACTTCTGTACGTAGTGTACAATCTTCCAACGCTCGGCTGGATCAATCTGAGAGCCGTGAGGCCACATCCGAGCTTTTCCATATGTGATCACGTGGAAGATATGCCCTTCATTCATATTCTTGTACGCATCGCTTGCATAATTAGGAACCCCTTTATACATAGCACCAACCTTTCCGTCCCCAGCGCCAGTGGCACCGTGACAATGCTGGCAATAACGTTCATATAAGATCTTACCTTCCGCCATTGAGGCGTCGGTCAAAGGAATAGGGTTTTTCAATACTTTTTCAGCAATTCCAATGCTATCAGCGGCAATATTATAAACCATCAAATCGACAGTTGCCGAGTCAGCCTGACCAAATGAAGTCTGATAATTCCTCCTTGCAACAGTACCAGCAACGGGCAGACGCATTGTTAATCCCATTGGGTTAATAGGATTTGCCTTTTCCTGCTTGTAAGGCTCATAGCCCACGGGTAGGTACATGTTAGGTGCATACTCCTTTCCTGGATCATTCAGATCTTTCTTACAACTGGACGCAGCAGTCAGAACAACCGCAGCTACCAAAATACCTTTATATATACTCTTGAATTTCATCGTCTCAAACTTCATTAAAATTGCTTGATGTTGACTTCCTCAGCTCCACTGTCCTTTAATGCTCTGGAAATGTCTTCAACTGTCATAGAATTTCTTCCCAAATCTATCGCCATTACAAACTTGTTATCCGTTGAGCGCACATCAAACCTGGGGTGAGCATGTGTGCCGGGCCCCAATCCATTCGAGATAAAGAATGTAATAACCATTCCGAAAGCTGTAAAAAGTACAGTAAGCTCAAATGTGATAGGAATATAAGCTGGAATTGAAATGGGATCTTTTCCACCAATAATCATCGGCCAGTCGATCCCCATAGTCCAGATCATCAATGTTAAAGCCACGCAGCATCCTGTTACACCGAACATAAATGCAGCTATACCAATTCTGGTTCTTGGGTGCCCCAATGCTTCATCCATACCATGGATTGGAAAAGGAGAATAAACCTCTTTGATCTTCACGCCAGCTTTTCTAAGCCGGGGAACTGCGTGAAGCACAGTATCGTCATCGTCATAAACTCCGACCAAATATTTACCAGATAATTCTGCCATACTATTACTAATTATTAAATATCAGAAAGTCTCCTTATTCTTTGTCTTTGTCAAATGCCGGTTCAGCTGTTCCACGTTGCCTCACTTTCGCAACACCAGCTATTTTTGCCGGAAGCTGAGCAGATGTCGAACGTAATACTGCCTTCACTTCTGCCATATTCACTACCGGCAGATACTTCGAGAATAGAAGGAATAGGGTAAAGAACAAACCGAACGAGAATATATAGTCGCCAATATCGTACCGTGTTGGTGAGAACATGGCCCAGCTTGACGGGATGTAGTCACGGTGAAGTGACGTGACGATAATTACAAATCGTTCAAACCACATTCCGATATTTACTACAATAGATATGAAGAAAGTAAATGTGATGCTGCGACGCAGTTTTCTTGACCAGAAAAGCTGAGGAGAAATTACGTTACATGTCATCATCGCCCAATATGCCCACCAATATGGCCCGGTCATACGGTTGAAGAATGCATAATATTCATATTCAACTCCACCATACCAGGCTATAAAAAACTCAGTAATGTAAGCCACACCTACAACAGAACCGGTCAAGGTAATAACCTTGTTCATTGTCTCGATGTGCTCCAATGTTATATAATCTTCGAGCTTATAAACAACCCTGGTAATAAGCATCAAGTTTTGAACCATCGCGAAACCTGAGAAAATCGCTCCTGCCACAAAGTATGGAGGGAAGATTGTTGTATGCCATCCGGGAATTACGGAAGTCGCAAAGTCCATACTAACGATTGTGTGAACCGAAAGTACCAGTGGCGTTGAAAGCCCTGCAAGGATTAAGCTGATGTATTCGTAACGTGCCCAGGTTTTTGCTGAACCATCCCAGCCCATTGCGAAAGTACCATACATGAAACGCGAGACTTTACTAGTAGCGCGATCACGGATTGTGGCAAGGTCAGGAATCAGACCGATGTACCAGAAAACCAGCGAAACCGAGAAATAAGTACTGATCGCAAAAACGTCCCAAACAAGTGGTGAGTTAAAGTTTACCCAAAGTGATCCGAAAGCATTTGGAAGCGGCAGTGCCCAGTATGCCATCCAGGGACGGCCCATGTGCATTAAAATAAATGAAGCTGCACAAATAACGGCGAAAATGGTCATCGCCTCAGCTGCGCGGTTAATAGATGTTCTCCATTTCTGGCGAAACAGCAAAAGAATCGCAGAAATAAGCGTTCCCGCATGACCAATACCAACCCACCAAACGAAGTTAGTAATATCCCAAGCCCAGCCGACAGTTTTATTCAGACCCCATACACCCAAACCTTCCCACCAGGTCCAAGCTAGGCAGACAGTACCATATGCCAAGACCAAAAGAGAGATACCGAAGGCAATTTTCCACTCTTTGGTTGGAGCACCTTCCACATGCCGACATATATCTTCCGTTACGTCTGCGTACGTTTTCCCACCTTGAATCAGCGGTTCTCTTACAGGTGAAGTAACATGCATACTACTATCTATTTATAATGATTTAAACTTCAAATTATACCCTTTAATACTAAGCGTGTTCTTTCGCTTCCGCAGGCTTAGCAGTAACATCTTTATTACGAACCTTGGTCAGATAAGAAAGCTGTGGACGAACATTAATTTCTTCCAGCATATGGAAAGCTCTTCCTTCACGTTCTTCCTCAAGGATTTTCGAAATCCGGCTTTCTGGATCGTTCATGTCTCCAAAAGTGATAGCGCCGGTTGAACATGCAGAGGCACAAGCCACATTCACTTCTCCGTCTACAATTCTTCTTCTTTCTTTCTTCGCTGTAAGTTTTGCTTCCTGTATTCTGTGAACACACATTGAGCACTTCTCAATTACCCCTCTGGAACGAACAGTTACGTCTGGGTTAATGACCATTTTACCAAGGTCATTATTGAAATGGTAATCAAAGTTGTCGTTATCAAAATATTTGAACCAGTTGAAGCGACGTACTTTGTATGGGCAGTTATTTGCGCAGTACCTTGTTCCAACGCAACGGTTGTAGGTCATTTGGTTAAGACCTTCTGAACTGTGCGTAGTTGCCAATACCGGACATACTGTTTCACAAGGTGCATTGTTGCAATGCTGACAGAGCATCGGCTGGAAAGTCACCTCCGGATTTTCAGAGGCTATTTCTAAACCTCTTAAATCCTCGACATCTGCATCACTGCTATAATATCTGTCGATACGTATCCAGTGCATTTCACGGCTATTGATAACTTCCTGACGGCCAACGACCGGAACGTTATTCTCAGCCTGGCAGCTTACCACACAGGCGCCACAACCAAAACATGTATTCAGGTCAATGACCATACCCCATGAGTGGTTCTTATATTTATGTCCATTCCAAAGTGTCAGATCCGTCGCATCAACAGTACCTTCTGATGTTGGAATTTTTGGGATAAACCGACCAGCTTGTGGGTCTTTTTGGAAATGAGATAAAACTGTTTCCTGCAAAACCGATTTACGGTTCATCACAGTATTATGCGTCTGAGTCTGAGCTATCTCACGCGTATCACCTGTCTTGGAAATAACAACCTCACCAGGTAAGAATGAGAGATACCCGCCGATAGATGTTGCGAAAGGATATACATTCTTTCCAACACCATTTGCTGATTTACCTGCCTTCTCACGACCAAATCCGATGGCTATCGAAACAGTACCATTAGCCTGCCCTGGTTGTATAATAACAGGAACTTCAACAGATTTCCCTTTACTTTCTACTTTAACAACATCGCCTTGAGCAAGTCCGAGTTCAGCCGCTGTCTTTTGTGAAACGCAAGCGTGATTGTCCCAGCAAGCTTTCGTAACAGGCTCTGGCAACTCTTGCAGCCAAGGATTATTAGCCGTAGCACCATTACCGATACCTACGTTTTCGAACAGAACCAGCTCGATTCCGGTTGAAGATGCTTTGTAGGTTTTTGCAATGCTGGCACTTGCGGCACTTATATCTCCGGCAAATGTGGCACCAGATGCAATAGCTGTTGAATTTGAATCAAATACTCCGTCATGAAGTGATTTTACCCAAAATGCTTCGAAGTCACCTCCTGCGCCCAGAGAAAATATGTTCTTTCTCCAATATGCTTTTACATATTCGTGATAATCAGAAGGCTGACCTGCCCATTTCAGTAAACTTTCCTGAGCCTGACGCGTACTAAAGATATGACTGATGGTAGGTTGTACCAGGCTGAAAGAGCCTGCAACAGGTTCCGCATCATTCCAAGATTCTAAATAATGGGGAGCCGGACAGATGTATTTCATCAATGAAGATGTTTCATCTGCGCGATCATTAAATGACACACTGAACTGAACTTTCGGCAATGCCGCTGCCAATTCAGAACCCCGAGGATGATCGTATACTGGATTAGCTCCCAGTAAAATAACCCCGGCGATTTTACCACCTTTTACATCATCAATGAATTGGTTCATTGCAATGTCATTTCCCTGGCGATAGTTAGCAGGCTTGTCAAGATTAATTGTAGTGCCGTAACTTCCGAGCAAACTATTTAAAGCATTCACCACAACCTGAACAGCTGGATCATTAACCCCACTCACAACAAGCGCCTGTCCTTTCGCTGCGATCAAATCGTTGGCTGCTTTATCGAGGTTTGGAATCTCTATTGAAGGAGCAGATATTGAAGCGCCTCCTAGCTTGGCAGCAACTTTCTTGTATAATGAACCTACAACTAAACCAACCTGTGAAGGCTTAATAGCAGAACGATAATCCGCATTTGATCCGGTTACAGATAGTCCAGACTCAAACTGGTAATGGCGTGACATTTCCTTCTTACCTTCTTTACCACTGCTCAACGCTCTCGTTTCACCGTATTGCTTTGAATAGGTATCAGGCGCGATCCAGGTTCCAAGGAAGTCCGCCTCTATGCCAACAATTACTTTCGCTTTGGCAAAATCATAAGAAGGTAATACCGCTTTGCCAAACGAAATTTCATTTCCTTTCAGAATAGCGGAAGAGGAATTTGCATCATATACAACATGAGTAGTTGTAGGATATTTACTAGTAAAATCTGCGATAACAGATTTGGTAGATGGACTTAGGATAGTCTGTGAAAGAATCCGGATTGCTCCTCCGTTACCCGCAATTTGCGTTAGCTGTTGAGTAATCTCCTTATCGACTGTCTCCCAGCTAACTTTTGTATCTTCGCCCTTTTTAGGACCTCTTAATTTTTCATTGTCATATAGCCCAAGCAAAGAAGCCTGAGCCCGGGCACTAGTCCCTGCAGAGATTTTTGATAAAGAATTCGGTTCAATCTTAACTGGCCTTCCCTCACGCGTTTTTACTAAAATACTGGCATAATCCCCATTTTCAGCGTAAGTAGTAGCATACCAGTTAGCGATGGTAGGAAATTCCCCTTCTGGCTTATTGATGTATGGAATTGCTTTTTTAACAGGTGCCTCGCAAGCTGCAAGAGAAACCGCCGCCATTCCGAAACCAAGAACTTTAAGGAAATCCCGACGATGCGTGCCTACTCCGTCAATCAGACTTTCGTATTGGCTCTCAGTAGGTTCAGCAGCAAATTCAGAAGCCGCATCCTTTACAAATTTCTCGTCATTCCGTAGCTCCTCTAGTCCCCGCCAATATCTCTTATTAGTATTTTCCATAAAACTATTCAATACAAATGCGTTGTATTCTGGTATTAATTTCTATTGATTAATAGTGGCATTTAGAACATTCCAAACCACCTATATCAGCTACTTTCAATGCTTCTTTGCTTTCCGAAGCGTGTAACTGCACCAGCTTGTCATAATATTGATTGTCTTTTGTATTGACTTCCGTTTTGCGGTGGCAATCGATACACCAACCCATTGTTAATGACGAACGCTGTTGAATAACTTCCATTTTCTCAACCTCTCCGTGGCAACTCTGACATTCAAGACCGCCCACATTAACGTGTTGAGCGTGGTTGAAGTAGGCCAGATCCGGAAGATTGTGCACCCTAACCCACTCGATTGGCTGGTTATTTTCAATTGAGGTATAAATCTTTTGAATTTCAGGAGATTCTTTTTTGATAACCCCGTGGCAGTTCATACAGATATTAGCAGAAGGAATATGTGCAGACTTACCCCGGTTAACGCCTGTGTGGCAGTAGTTACAATCAATCTTATATTCACCAGCGTGTAATTTGTGAGAGAAAGAAATCGGCTGCTTAGGCGCGTAACCTTGCTGAACACCTACACTATACGCTCCATCCAAAGTCGCTTTCAGAACAAGCAGAACGAATATCCACATCGTAGCAGATCTGATAGCCGGATCCATTGAAATACGTTTCAACGAATTGCCCAGGTTTGTCATGAAATCTTTTTTGCCTGCCGCTTCGCCCTCGTCACCGTTAACCGCTTTCGACAATAGTGAAACAATTACGAGCAGAACACCAAGTACCAGTATCATAACCAATACCAATGCAACGAGAACGATTACAAACAAGTCAGATGGAGCTCCACCCTGCGCATCACCTCCCGCTGCGACTGCCCCGCCACCTGCTGCGGCTGCTGGTGCAGCTGCGGTAGCAGCTTGATCAACATATGCAAAAATCCCTTTGATATCATCATCGGACAAGTTTGGAAAACTTGTCATTTGGGCTTTTGAATATTCGTTGTAGATTTTAACCCCGTAAGGATCGCCGGAAGCAATAACAGCCTGTGAGTTGCGTACCCACTTAGCGAGCCATGCAAAATCATGGCGGCTGCTTACACCTTTCAAACCAGGCCCAACCACTCTTTCATCTGTAACAGCGTGGCACTGTGCACAGTTATTTTTAAACAATGTTTCACCTTTTGCAGCGTCCCCGCCACCGGCAGGTGCTGCGGCAGCTGTCGCTGTACTATCTTGAGCAAATGCCAGATTTTGTACGTTCAGAAGCAGAGCTACCGCAATTGTGAAAAGGATTCTTGAGTAACTTAAGTAGGAACGAAACTCGGCGTTCATACGGAATGATATATTCATAATCAACTATTCATTATTCTTCAACAGACAAAACTAGCTTACGATTTTTTATCCACAAAAGTATTTCAGTGATATTTTGGACCCGTATCTTATTTATAATTTGTCTAATTTATTGGGCATTTTTAATAGCACTGACTTTCCAAATTTGCTTTGATTTTCAAGCATTTAGCAAAAAAAATACCATTTGTCAGTGCTAAAAAGCGACCGAGTCAAATGGCATTTTTCAGATAAATTTTTGTGCCAGACTTGCGGGCAAAATTACCTGTAATCAAGGGAGGTTCCGAGCGGATTCGAACCGCTGTACGAGGTTTTGCAGACCTCTGCCTAGCCACTCGGCCACGGAACCAAATTTAGGTTAGCTGCTTGCCCTAAGACCCGCAGCTAATCCGGGTGCAAAAGTATCAAATTTCCTGGCTATTCACCATTAACTTATTACTTTTTGCCTTTTTTTTCGCTTTCTTCCATTTGTTCTTTCAAAGCTGAGAGAACACTTAGGTCTCCAAAAGTAGACTTTTCTGCATCTTTTGCCGGAGCATCAGAGGTCGTCGCCTTTGCAGGAGCCGATTTTGCAGGTCTTTCCTCTTTCTTTTCCTCAGCAGGAACGTGCTTCACTTTTGAATGTGTCAATACGATTTTCTTCTCGTCTTTCAGGAATTCAAGAACTGTGAAGTCAAGGCTTTCACCTACTTCTGCCAGCGTACCATCTTCTTTTGCAAGATTTTTAATAGCTGCAATTCCCTCAATACCATAAGGAAGTTCCAAAGTCGCAAACTTGTCGCCTTTCGCAACGATTGTAGACTTATGAACTGAACCTACTTCGAAGATGCTTTCGAAAGTATCCCAAGGATTTTCTTCCAATTGCTTGTGACCAAGAGCAAGACGACGGTTATCTGCGTCCAGTTCAAGAACAACTACTTCCAGTTCGTCGCTTACTTTAACGAAATCAGATGGATGCTTGATTTTCTTAGTCCATGAAAGGTCAGAAACGTGAACCAGACCGTCGATACCTTCTTCAAGCTCGATGAACAAACCGAAGTTTGTAAGGTTCCGCACAACACCTTTGTGACGGGTTCCAACAGCATATTTCTCTTTAAGAGAAGCCTGAGTCCAAGGATCCTCAGTCAGTTGTTTGATGCCAAGAGACATTTTACGCTCGTTACGATCCAGTGTCAAAACTACTGCACTGATTTCGTCATTCACATTCATGAACTCCTGTGGATTACGCAGGTGCTGAGACCATGACATTTCCGAAACGTGGATCAAACCTTCAACACCTGGTTTGATTTCAAGGAATGCACCGTAATCAGCAACATTAACAATACGACCTGTAACTTTCGATCCAACCTGAATTTCTTCAGCCAAAGAATCCCAAGGATGAGATTGCAGTTGTTTCAGACCAAGTGAGATACGTTTTTTCTCTTCATCAAAGTCAAGAACAACCACGTTCAATTTCTGATCAAGCGCAAGCAGGTCAGATGGGTGGTTGATACGACCCCATGATATATCAGTAATGTGCAAAAGACCGTCAACACCACCCAAGTCGATGAATACACCGAAGTTGGTCATATTTTTGATCACACCTTCAAGTACCTGACCTTTTTCAAGGTTGTTCAGGATCTGCTGGCGTTGCGCTTCAAGATCTTTTTCGATCAGTACTTTGTGAGATACTACTACGTTATCATTTGCGTAGTTGATCTTAACGACTTTAACCTCCATACGCTTTCCAACAAAAATGTCGAAATCGCGGATTGGTTTAACATCGATCTGAGAACCTGGCAAGAATGCTTCAATACCGAAGATGTCAACGATAAGACCACCCTTAGTTCTTCTTTTAACGTTTGCATCGATAACCACATCCTCGTCAAATGATTTCTGGATGTTGTCCCAAGCAGTAATAACTTTTGCTTTCTTGCGTGAAAGAACCAGCTGACCTTGTGCGTCTTCCTGGTTTTCTACGTAAACCTCCACTTCGTCGCCGATCTTCATTCCTGGCAAGTCGCGGAATTCATTGGATGAAACGATACCATCAGATTTGAACCCGATATTCAGGATCACCTCACGGTCAGTAATACCAACTACAATACCTTTAACCACTTCTTTTTCCTGAACCGGAGAAATAGTAGTTTCATACATTTGTTCCAGACGACCACGGTCAGCACTAGAGTAACCTGTACCGAAGCCTTTGTCTGCTGCTTTGTCCCAATCGAAATCAGGAAGGGGTTGATTTTGTTGTTCCTTAGACATAAATAGGAATTATAGCTCTTGGATACATCAGCGAGCGAGCTACCTGGCTGAAATAAGTTAAACAAGGTATTTGAAAAATGAGAGCGCAAAAGTACGCGTTTCTGCTATAAATTCCGAAGGAGTCCGAAATTTTATTTGGAGAGAAAATAAAAGAAAATGAGGGTTGAAAGGACGTGACGGCTGGTGGCAGATAAACTCGCCACTTAATACGATCTTTCCTTTACACCAAGATAAGGTAGCCACTCATCGGCAGCCAGACCGGAGAAATCACGGATGAACATCAGGAAAGAAGGACGGAAGGGACGCTGCCGGAGCGGCATATCCATTTCTTCGGGGGTATGGTCGCCTTTTCTCGAATTACAACGCTTGCAGGCAGTCGCCAGATTGTCCCAGGTAGTTTTACCACCACGTGACTTAGGTATCACATGATCCAATGTCAAATTATCGTGCGTTCCGCAATATTGGCACCGATTTCCATCCCTCTTAAAAAGGTTTTGCCGGGTCATGACCACACCTCTATACGGAATATGTATGTAGCGGTGAAGGCGGATGACAACCGGCATGGGATACTGGTCGTTTACTGTTCGCAAATACTGCCTTCGGGATTCGGCCAGCATTTCAGCCTTGTTCATGTAAACTAACAAGAACGCCTTTGGAACTGTGCAAACACTTAATGCGCTATAATCTTGATTAAGAACCAGTACTTTACCCATGACTCCTCGAGGTAATTATTTGCGACAATATAATAAATTTCCGCTAAAAAAATCCTCACATTCGCCTCAAATTACTGACTTCCAACTCAGTAATTAGCGCGATCTGTTTCCCGCTTAATATCTTTTTCTTTTATGCTATCGCGCTTGTCAAACAGTTTTTTCCCTTTTGCCAATGCGATATGCAGCTTTGCGAGTCCGCGATCACTGGTGAACAACCTGATCGGGATGATTGTTAAACCCTGGTCTTTCAAGCCTTCGGTCAGTTTCCTGCGCTCCCTTTTTGTGATCAGCAACTTGCGATCACGCATTGGATCATGGTTATAGTGGGTACCTTCTGTATAAGGTGAAATATGCAAACTTCTGATATATAATTCGTTATCCATGAAAAGGCAATATGCATCCTGAAAATTCACCTTCCCTTGTCTGATCGATTTAATCTCAGTGCCCGTCAATGCCATCCCCGCAGTTATCTCTTCCAGGAAAAAATATTCGAACGATGCCTTACGATTCTTTATATCTACTTTTTTAACTATTTTTTCAGACATATTCTTAGCTGGATGATAAAAGGGCTCAAAATTAATTTTTTGTTAAAACTATACCAACACATGAAATCAAACCTACCGCAATGCATTTTGATCATTGCGATCATTGCATTACTGAACTTTAAAACCACGCCGGTGAATGCGCAGGACCAAATGTCGGCGGTGCGTGCGACGGTTGGTAAGTTATTTGATGGAATGCGTGCAGGTGATTCGCTGATGCTGCAAAGCGTTTTTACGAAAGACTGTGCACTGACATCCATTTCGAAAAACGAAGCCGATTCTCTTGTTGTGCGCACGAGCAGTATTCAGGGCTTTATCAAAGCAGTCGGCACGCCACATAAAGAAAAGTGGGACGAAAAAATCTACGATGTAAAAGTCTCCATCGATGAGCCGATGGCTATCGTGTGGGCGCCTTACAAATTCCATTTAGGCGAAAAGTTCTCACACTGCGGCGTCAATGTATTTACCCTATTGCACACAAAAACAGGCTGGAAAATTACAGGGATAACAGATACCAGAAGAAAAGAAGCCTGTCCTTAAAGCATTAAAATCTGACCATTTGCCGCCAGGTACCTTTCATTCGGTTGTACTTGATCGTACTGGGCAAAGCTTTCCACCAGTATTTGTTCATTTCCACCGCGAACGAAGGCTGCATATAACAATTGATCACACAACCTTCACAAGCCGGCAGCTTTCCTTCCAATGCAACCAGTTTTTGTACCTCGTCAGAATGGTAGAGGTTAAATAAATCTCCTTCGATCGGAAAATCCTTTAAGCCCAGGTGATAGCAAGGCAATACCAGTTTGTTCTCGGGTGAAATGACAATGGTAGTACTAGCAGCTTTGCAAACTGGCGCATCGACATGATTTCCTCCATCCAGGCGCAGCTGTACAAACGCTTCGTTGAGATATACATTCTTCTGTTTAGCCCACCAAAGTAATTCCTTCAATGCTTCTTTCGACAGGTTTGCGCCAACCTTATCGTATTCAAATACCGGATTCAAAATCAGCACCAAATCGTTTGGAATGCAGATCTCCTCCCAAAGCTGTTTGATCTTGTGAACGTTGTCTTCAAAAACGGTGAAAATAATATCTGGCCGCTCGCCCATTGACTTGGCAATGGCGATCGATTCCATCACTTTATCAAAGCATTTGACGCCACGCGACTGATCGTGCTCGTCGCGATCGGGTGAATCGAGTGAGAAGTGCAGCATATCAACCAGCCCGTGCAACTTTTCAGCCTGTTTTGGATAAAGCAGCCCGTTACTGGTCACCGTCGTAATCATTCCGTGGTCTTTTGCTTCCTTTAAAAGCAAGTCCAGTTGCCGGTGCAGTAAAGGTTCTCCGCCGGTGAAATCTATAACCTTAACACCCAGCTTTTTGAGATCGCGGAGATTTTCGCGAAGATTTTCAACCGTAATATAAGGCGAAGGTTTTTCCCAGATATCACAGAAACTGCATGATGCATTGCAACGATACGTCACATAATAATTACACAGGACCGGATGGGATACCAAACGCATATCAGCTGATCATAGAAAGAAGACTTGTTAGTTTATCTTTCAAATCCTTTCTGTCCACAATGAAGTCCAGGAATCCGTGTTCCAAAACAAATTCTGCGCTTTGGAATCCTTTCGGCAGGTCTTTGCCAATCGTCTCGCGGATTACGCGCGGACCTGCAAAACCGATCAATGCTTCCGGCTCGGAGATATTGAAATCGCCCAGCATCGCGTAGGAAGCAGTAACGCCGCCAGTTGTAGGATCTGTTAAAAGAGATATATAAGGAACTTTGGCCTCAGACAATTGCGCCAGGCGCGCAGAGGTTTTGGCCATTTGCATCAATGAAAACCCAGCTTCCATCATCCTCGCGCCACCCGATTTCGAGATCATCAAGAAAGGGACTTTGTGTTCCAATGCATAAGAAATCGCTCTCGCTATTTTTTCGCCCACAACTGAGCCCATCGATCCGCCGATAAAATTGAAATCCATACAAGCGATCACTAAGTCCAACTCGTTCATTTTCCCATAGCCGGTTCTCACTGCATCATTCAATCCCGTTTTCTGCATGGTTGATTTGATACGGTCGGGATATGCTTTTGTGTCAACAAAATGCAAAGGATCACCGGAAGTCAGATTTGCATCGAGCTCAACGAATTCATTGTCATCAAATAATAAATTGAAATAAACATCTGAACCGACCTTTTCGTGGTAATTGCAGTGCGGGCAGGTGAATGCATTTTGCTTGTGCTCCCTGGTAGGTGTGATTTTTTTACAATTTGGACATTGGTACCACAAACCATCTGGCGCCTCGCGCTTCATTTCCGTTGGTGTATTGATACCTTTTTCTTTCCGAATAAACCAGGACATGTTCTTGTGGGTTAATTTAAAATATAAAAGCTTAACTAACAGCTCTTTATATTGGCTTCATGATGAATACAAGATTCAAATATAAGAATAATTGTTTTTTTATACGGTTATCCGGCTTTATCAGTGGCGGCTACCAGCCATAGATGAACAATTTTGGCCTTAATTTGTTACTATTAAACCAATCAAATAGCTGGTTTATTTAACATCGA
The DNA here is from genome assembly GCF_021390335.1 of Dyadobacter sp. CY343. Taxonomy (GTDB): domain Bacteria; phylum Bacteroidota; class Bacteroidia; order Cytophagales; family Spirosomataceae; genus Dyadobacter. Next base: position 67,639 of record NZ_JAJUXK010000007.1, read on the forward strand.
TGACTACAGTTCCGTCCCCTATCGTGATTATTGTTGGCACTAACAGGCCCAACTCGATGTCGCGGAAAATTGCCGAATACTACCAGACCATTTTAAATCACCTGGATGCACCCAGTATTATCCTGGATCTGATCAATCTCCCGCACGATTTTACTGTGTCCGCTTTGTACCATAATACTGGTAAAAACGAGGATTTCAATAGCTTAAAATCCCTTCTAGAGCAAACTGATAAATTCGTTTTTATTGTTCCGGAATACAACGGTTCTTATCCGGGAGTTTTAAAAGCATTCATCGACGGCCTTCCTTATCCCAACAGTTTCGCGAATAAGAAGGCAGCATTGGTGGGCTTGTCGTCTAATATGCAGGGAGCAACTATTGCATTGAGCCACTTGAATGACGTGTTCAGTTACCTGGGTATGAACACTTTGGCATTACGCGTGAAGTTGGGTCAGATACGCAATCATTTCCAGGATAACGTGATATCAAATGCATTATATAAAGAGCTGATCGAGTTACAGGCAGGCCAGCTGATCCACTTTTAGATATAATGAAAAAGGGAGCAAAAGCCCCCTTTTCTATTTTATTTCAACCAATGCTGTTCCATTTCTAAAGCAGGGATCGCCGGTCGTTTCCATAACTCCGCTTTGCTTCTCCTGAATGCCGGTCCTTCCAGATCAGCGAATTTCACGAGGCCGTCTTTGAAAGAATTAATCATTACCTGCAAATCTTCATTTTCATCCTCAGACCATCCGTCATTCGCATCCAATTCCGTAAGCGATGTATTTGAAGATTCAAATCCTGAAGAAATAATCTCTCTCTCCATAACCAGATCAACCGAGCTGGTAGGAGTATTTTCGTAAACTTCCTCAGTAAGCTCAAGCTCTTCTTCCTGCACGGGAATATCAACCCTTGTATTATCTACCGCAGTCTCAACAGTTCCGGGAAACTTATGAGACAATTTAATTCCGGGAATCGGAGATTCAATGCTGTCAAAACCAGCGGCAACGATGGTTACCCTCAGTTTGTCTACCAGCGAATCGTCGAGGATCGTTCCTAATTTGAACATCCTGGCTTCGCCACCAACCTGAGACAATACGTAGCTCCAGATCTCGCGCTGCTCTTTCATTGTAGCCTCCTTCTTCTTGCTGGTAGCCAGCGTAACAAGGATACGTTTCGCGCCGCGAATATCTCTGTCATTCAATAGCGGAGAATCTAATGCTTCTTTGATCGCTACCTGCGCACGGTCTGTGCCGGTTGCTTCCGAAGTTCCCATTACAGATTGTCCGGCTTTTTTCAATACTTTCTCAACGTCCTTGAAATCCGTATTGATATTCCCGTTCGTTGTAATGATCTCGGAAATACTCTTAACTGCATTCAGCAAAATACCATCGGCTTCCGCAAAAGCCTGCGTGATCGTCATATCTTCAAACAGCTCTTCCAGCTTGTCGTTCAATACAACCAGTACGGTGTCACAATATTTTTTAAGCTGCTCAATACCTTCAAGCGCCTGTTCTTTCTTATCAAATCCTTCCCAGGTATAAGGTGCGGTTACCACAGCAACCGTCAATTTCCCCATTTCTCTGGCAAGCTGGGCGATAACGGGTGCAGCTCCGGTTCCGGTTCCACCACCCATACCGGCAGTGATAAACACCATTTGCGTTGACCCGCCCAGTAATCCTTTAATTTCTTCAATCGTTTCCAGGGCCGCTTCTTTCCCTTTTGTTGCGTCAGTTCCTGCTCCCAGTCCCTGTGTTAATGTTGCTCCAAGCTGTATTTTGACCGGAACGGGACTATTTGCCAGTGCCTGTCTGTCGGTATTACAAACTGCAAATTCTACATCTTTGATTTTTTTCTCAAACATGTAATTAACAGCATTGCTACCTCCGCCACCTACACCTATTACTTTGATAATCGCAGGCTCACCTTCGCCTGTGGCTGGAAAGTCTTTCACAATTTCGTTCACGATGTAATCCTGGTCTAGAGCTTTCAGCAAGCTTGTGTTTAATTTTTTCTCCGGGGTTGAGTTGGTCATAACTTGTGCTGATTTTTCAATAGTCGCCTAAACTATCGTCCTTTTTGCCAATAATATTATTGATGTTATCCCAGAATGTACCGCCATTTTTTTTGACAGGCTCCTTCACTTCTTTAGGTTTCTCTTTTTGAACAACGCTGGCTGTAAGAGCAGTAGCTGGTTTACAAACAGACTTAACCCTCGGGTCGATGGATTTCAGGCCCGCCCACGCAAGACCAATTGCAGTACTGAATGAAGAATTGCTCACCGCGTCAGCTTTGGCCGTTCTTTCCAGATTTTCGGGATAACCGACCCGAACGGACATATCAGTCACTTTTTCAAATAATAATTCTATCTCATCGATATTCGCAGAGCCTCCCGTCAGCACAATACCGCCGATAAGCCTGTCGAGATAGCCGGATTTGATGATCTCGGCATATACCATCGCAGCAATTTCTTTCAGCCTGGCTTCGATAATCAATGCAATATTCTTCTTCAAAACCGGCTTCGGTTGCCTGCCAGCAAGATAATTGACCAGGATTTCTATGTTAAGGGGAATATCCGCAGCAAGCGCAGCGCCATATTGCTTTTTCAGCTGCTCTGCGTTTTCGTATTGGATGTTGCATCCCAGAGCAAGGTCATTTGTAATATGACGGCCACCTACCGGGAAAGTAGCAATATGCCTGATAATGCGGTCCTGATAAATGATCAGATCCGTAGTATGGTCACCAATATCGACCAATGCAATACCAGCCTTTATTTCATTATCCGTTAAAACAGCCAAACTGGTAGCCAGCGGCCCCAGTACCATTTTATCACATCTTAAATTCTGATCAGCGTCCGCCAGGCTTTTTTTGGTGCGCTGGATTGATTGATTATTTGCAGATACAATCAGGAAATTGCCGCCCAGCTTGATTCCTGTGCGCCCAACCGGCTCCTTAATGCCCATCGAATTGTCAACAACGAAGTCCATCGGCAATACATGCAGTACATCGTAATTTGGCTCGATCTTCGCGCGGTACATATCATCAACAAGCTGATCCACATCGCGTTGTGTAACTTCCTCTCCTGATGATGCAGAAGGCCGAATTACGCCATCGCTCTGCGAAGTCACTTTTACGTGCGTCCCGCTGAAACTTACATTTACAACGCCGATATCCAGGTCAGACCGCAGTGAAGCTTCCTGAAGAGCCTCCCTTATCGCGCTACCAACCTGTTTTATATTTTCTACTGATCCATTTATTACTGCTCCGGCAGGCACGGGTACTTCACTAAAACCCAGAATTTCTATATTGTTCTGACGTGACCCGGAAGACGTTCCCTGTGCTGCGATCACGGCTATCTTAGTACTTCCGATATCAACTCCAACTACAATTTTTTCGTGTGCCATGCTAAAGGTGAATTATTATTCACAAACTATTTGATCTTGAAACTTAACACTTATTCTTTTAAATCTGCTCCAGTCCTGGCTCAATACTTTATCGTAGAATATTTTGAGCTTTTTAAATTTAGACTGATAATCTTCCGCTGTTCCTAATTCAATCTGCTGATCACCTACGACGGTCATCAGACTAATTTCTCCGTCAATATCTGCATTCAACTGCGTTACCTGCGCTTTCCAGAATGGGTCTGTGTTCAGAAAATGAAGTAAGTCCATGACGGGTGCTCCCTTCGCGTTCTGTAACTTTTCGGGCTCATTGAAAAAAGCGCCCGAAACCAATAATGTTCTTGCTGAATAATTTTCTGATAGAGGAAAAAAAACGCCTTCATCGCTAATATAGTATCCCGACGTATTCCGCGTTTCTCCATTTTCAGAAGTATTGATCCAGCGCGCTAGCGGTTTTTCCTGTTCTACTTCTACAACTATATTACCCCGAAGGTCACTGAAAACCTGGCATTTTCTGATCAGTCTGTTCCGCTTCACCCGTTGCTCCAGATCATTCATAGCAACGTCTTTCAGCCTGCTTCCCAACAGGGGGTCTCCCCCGTTTTCTGTCAATAACATCCGGACATCCATTTGATCCAAAAACCGGGCTCCTGAGTCTCCTTTGATCGATATTACCAGATTGGTACAACGTTGCTGAGTCAGCTTGCTTTCTGCCATACCTATTCCGGCAATTGGCAATAGAAGCCACAAACTACGTTTCAACAAAAGCCGTGAATAGTCAAATTTACGTAACATCTTAGTAATATTAACAATGCTATTATTAATTATTCACAAACCGATTTCTGAGCTGGATTGCCAGAGGCTCGACCAAAGTATCAATATCTCCGGCCCCTATTGTTACCACAATATCCGTATTTAATTCTCCTAAAATGCTAAGTACTTTGTCTTTAGAAATAATTTGCTTATCCTCAGATTGCACCTTTTCCAGGATTATCTGAGATGTTACTCCTTCAATTGGCTGCTCTCTTGCCGGATATATTTCCAGCAATAAAAGACGGTCAGCCAGAGATAGACTTTCTGCGAAACCTTCTGTAAAATCGCGGGTTCTGGTAAAAAGATGAGGCTGAAAAATCGCCGTTACGTGCCTGCCGGGATATAAACCTTTGACAGAAGAAAGAAAAGCTTCAATTTCGGCCGGATGGTGAGCATAATCATCAATATAGACATTTCCCTCCTCTTCGACCTGGTATTCAAAGCGCCGCTTCACGCCCCCATAATTTTCCAGCGCCTCCTTTATTTTCTCAGGTGAAACTCCCACATGTAAAGCAACTGCGCTGGCTGCAATGGAATTCTCAATATTATGATAGCCTGGAATTTTCATGGCAATACCTTCGATCACACCGTCAGGATACACAAAATCAAAAACGAATCTAGCGTTTTTAATATGAATATTCCTGGCATGAAATACACCCGAGTCCAGTGAATAGGAAAGCACTTCTGCTTTGGTACTTCCTGAAAGCTGCAGTCCCGTTTTCATAAAAAGCACACCGTCCTCATCGATCTGCCCGACAAAATCCCGGAAAGATTCCAGTACAGCCTCATGCTTTCCATAAATGTCAAGATGATCCGCATCGGTGGAAGTGACGATTGCTATTTCGGGGAAAAGTGTCAAAAAAGATCGGTCAAATTCATCTGCTTCTACAACACAAAAAACCTCTTCCAAACGGTCCGTAGGCTCATTTAAAAGCAGGTTAGTCCCATAATTTTGAGTGATACCTCCTAAAAATGCGGTACTGTTTACGTGCGCATGTTTCAGGATATGTGCAACAAGCGAAGAAGTAGTGGTTTTCCCGTGCGTGCCTGCCACCCCTATTGTCCTCAGGTTTTTGGTTAAAATGCCAAGTACCTGCGAGCGTTTCAGGATCAGGAAGTTTGTATCACGAAAATGGAGCATCTGCTGGTGTTGCACTGGCACTGCAGGTGTATAGATCACCAGCGTTTTATCAGGATCTTCGAGGAAAGTACGTGGGATCGTTCCAATGGAATCTTCAAGCGTTACCTCAATTCCTTCACTCATCAGGCTGCGAACCAGTGGCGTCATCGTTTTATCGTAACCTGCGACTTCAAATCCATTGGCCTTAAACCAGCGGGCCAGTGCACTCATCCCGATCCCGCCGATCCCCACAAAATAAATATATTTCCAATTGGTCATTGAAGACGACATGCTACGTATAGTCAATGTTAATTACATGATTAATTTCAATACTTCTTCTGCAATATCGTCGGCGGCAGTTGGCTTGGCCAGCTTTCTGATATTGGTTTTCAATTTTTCCTGCTCTCCCATATCCCCGAGCAATTCTAATGCTCTATTCACAAGCTCGTCTTTAGCCGCAGCATCTTTGACCAACCAGGCAGCATCCTGATCCACCAGCGCCAGTGCATTCTTAGTCTGATGATCCTCTGATGCGGCTGGAAAGGGTATCAATATAGCAGGCTTCGCCGCAAGGCAAAGTTCTGAAACAGACAATGCGCCCGCCCTCGATACCACCACATCTGCAATAGCATAAGCCAAGTCCATTGTATATATAAACTCAAAAGCTTTGATCGCGTCAGTGTGCAAATTTTCAATAGCAAGTTTGGCAGTATCAATATAAGTCCGGCCGGTTTGCCATAAAATCTGGTATCCCTGATCCAGAAAACGGGCCAGTCCCTCGTTCATGCTCTCATTAATTGATCTCGCACCTAGACTTCCGCCCATTACGAAAAGCGTTTTCTTATCTTCCTGCAACCCGAAATGTGCATAACCCTGGCGACGTTTGGAAGAAACATCTACGATATCGCTTCGTACCGGATTACCTAGAACAGCGATTTTCTCCTGCGGGAAAAACCCTTCCATTCCCGGATAAGCAACACAGATTTTTGCTGCTTTTTTAGCTAAAAATTTATTGGTAATACCCGCGTACGAGTTCTGCTCCTGGATTAAAGTCGGGATACCTTCGTAAGAAGCCATCATCAACAAGGGCCCGCTTGCAAATCCGCCTACACCTACTGCCACATCAGGTTTGAAACGCTCGATAATCGACTTCGCTTTCAGCAAACTGTTAATCATTTTAAAAGGCAGCGCAAGATTATCCAATGAAAGCGCCCTTTTAATTCCCGCAATTGGCAAGCCGACGATTTCATAGCCCGCCCTCGGTACCTTTTCCATTTCCATTTTACCCAAAGCGCCTACAAAAAGTACTTCCAAATCAGGATCTCTCTGTTTTAATGCATCGGCAATTGCAATTGCCGGGTAAATATGTCCGCCGGTTCCGCCCCCACTAATAATCACTTTTTTAGGCATATCAGATCCGTTTCTCTTCCACAAATTCACCGCGACTCACACTGAGAATCATTCCCATCGCCATTCCCGTAAATAATAAGGAAGTACCTCCCTGACTAAAAAACGGTAGCGTTTGTCCGGTGACCGGCACCAGTCCCACTGTGACAGCCATGGCCGAAAAAGCCTGGCTGACGACAATGAACGTGAGTCCGGCGGATAGCAACCCCCCAAATGGCCGCTTGGTGGCTTCGATTGCTTTCAGCCCGCGATAGAGTAATATGAGATACAAAACAATGAGAATCGTACCGCCAACTGTACCGTATTCTTCCACGGCTACTGCGAAAATAAAGTCTTTTTGAGGTTCGGGAAGGAATCTTCGCTGCCGGCTTTTGGCTACGCCTTCCCCGTATAGTCCGCCCCGCGCCATCGCCATATAGGATTGCTGCGATTGGTACACAACAACATCTTTATCAAAAAATGCGGATATCCGGTTTTGTGCAGTTCCTGCTCTCTGGGTAGAATTGAGGAGGATCGCGATGGTTGCGAAAAATACAAGTCCTAATGCTGTAAACAATAGGTAATGAATAGGGACTTTCCCCACAAACATCAGCAGGAAGCATATTCCCGCCAACATGACGGCCGTGGAAACGTTACTTGTAAAAATAAGTCCGCAAACGACGCCTACCAGTGAAAGCGGCTCCATAAATAGCTCGCGCGTATTCCAGCCGCCTTTAATATGTCTCGCTAAAATCAGCGACAAATGTGCGATCAGGGCAACTTTCGCCCATTCCGAAGGCTGAAACCGCTGGCCGATTACGGGAATCTCGATCCACCGTGAAGCATCGTTGACCGAGGTTCCGAAAAACATGGTGAAAACCAGGAGCAATATCGAGCTCCAAACCGCCAGCCGGGTGACGTAAACAAATTTGATATAAGGAATCCGGTGGATAAAAAACATCACTACCAGAGATAATACGCACAGCAACACGTGCTTATACAGATAGTATTCCGTATTTCCGTCCATCTGGCTATAAGCATCTTTTACACTCGCACTATACACTACCACGATGCTCCAAAGCAGCATGATAATGCAAATGCCCCAGATCCAGGGGTCACCTTTCAGGTTCTTTGCAAACCAGGCCTGCGTGTCTTCCCTGGTTTTATTCAGGAGATCAATATTGGGTGAAGCCATTGCTTAAATCAGATTAGTATTTTAATGGACGAGATTTCTGACTGCGGCTTTAAACTGCTCTCCCCGGTCCTCGTAATTTCTGAACAGATCGAAACTGGCGCAAGCCGGCGACAAGAGCACAACGTCCTGATCTACCGCCCATTCCCTAGCTTTCTCCACAGCTTCCTGGATATTTTCAGTCTCAAAAATGACCGGAACAATTCCCGAAAAGTACTTGACGAGTTTTTCAGGGTCTTTACCCAGAACTACCAAACCCTTCACTTTATTACGTACAAGCTCCTCGATTTGCGTATAATCATTTCCCTTATCCACTCCTCCCGCGATCAAAATCACCGGCTGGTTGAAACTGCCGAGCGCATAAAAAACGGAATCTACATTGGTAGCTTTGGAATCGTTTACATAGGTTACTCCATCGATCACTTCCACTACTTCGAGCCTGTGAGGAGCATTTTTAAATGATCTTAATCCCTCGCTGATCTTTGAATGGTCAATATTCAATAGGCGCGCGACCGAAATTGCGGCCATTGCGTTGATCGCATTGTGCGGGCCTTTTATTGGTAAGGTGCCAAAATCTTCCTCAAAAGTTTCTCCTTTAATAGTGGAAATCAACTTTCCATCGCTGAGATAAGCTCCTTCAATCGTTGTTTCATTTAAAGAAATTTCCACCCTTCGAACCTGCGGATTTCTCTTTTCCAGCTCCGTTTGAATTACCTCACTTTCTTTAAAATATATCAGGTAGTCTTCGTCGGTCTGGTTTTGAATAATATTGAACTTTGAATTAATATAGTTCTGAAAATCATATCCGTACCGATCTAAATGATCGGGTGTAATATTGAGTAAAACCGAAATTTCGGGATGAAAATTTAAGATATTGTCTAACTGGAAACTGCTGATTTCCAGCACATAAAAATCATGCTGCTGCGTAGCTACCTGCCAGGCAAAGCTATCGCCGATATTACCAGCCAGCCCAACCTTCAAACCTGCATTTTTGAGCAAATGATAGGTGAGTAGCGTTGTAGTTGTTTTTCCATTGCTACCCGTAATTGCGATGATCCGTGCATTGGTATAGCCTGCGGCAAATTCAATTTCGGAAACTATGGGAACCGACTTTTCCCTCAACGCAACGATCAGGGGCACTGTATCTGGTATCCCTGGACTTTTTACAACCAGATCTGCATCCAGAATTTTTTCAGTGGTGTGCTGCTCCTGCTCGAATGCTATATCTTCCTTTCGAAGTATTTCAATATACCTATCGTGAAGCTTTCCCTTATCTGATAAAAAAACCTTAAAACCCTTGGATTTCGCAAGAATAGCGGCTCCGACACCGCTCTCTCCACCACCCAAGATGACTACTTTTTGTTGCACAGGAATTCAATTAATCATTTGCAAAAAATGCCCTAACTACGAAGGTAAATCTTTTGCTGAAAACTTTTTTTACTCTTTCAGCAAATACCCCTAATAAAAAAGAGGCATATCAGATATGCCTCTTTACAACAAATATTTATGGTTTTTATCTATTCCTTTTTAAGCGATTCAGATATCCTCAAACGATTTGCCAGCTTCACAATCATGAAAATTACCCACGCAATAATAACGAACTGGATCAACACCTGAATGAAATTACCGTACTTAATTGCAACCTCCGGCGTTTCGCCCACAGCCTCTTTCAGAACAACTTTCAATTGAGTAAAATCCACGCCGCCTATGATCAAACCGAGTACCGGATTGATGATATCCTCCACCAGCGAAGTGGTGATTTTCCCGAAAGAAGCACCGATGACAACACCGACTGCCAGATCTAATACATTGCCCTTAGCAATAAAAATCTTGAATTCCTGAAGCATAATAAGTCGAGGTTAGTTGGTGAAATTAAAACGAATACAAAAATCCTATACTGAGTGCCTGTGCAAATTGAACTTCATCACTTTGATCCTGATCATAAACCATAATTCCACCCAGATTTACATTCACGTACTTATTGATCTTCGCAGTAAGCATCGCGTCCAGCCTGTTATCGATATTCAATGGGTGCTTGAAGCTTGAAAACATCAGATAGCGAAATTTCAGATTAATATCTTTTGCGATATCCTTATCGAAGTTGGCTACGAGCTGTATAAGAGCGGCTTCCGTCCTCACCCTCCTCCCTATAGGTACGCCATAATTTTTCTGCTCGGGCGTATTCACATACAGATCCGTGTCTACGACGATCGTCTGACGCAATGCGCCAGGCGCGAAATCTATAAAGAAATAAGGTACCGGCCGGTATTCAATACCAACTGCCTCTGTCAGATAGGCGGGTGAGAGAATGCCGGAAACCTTCCTTTTTATTCGTGAAGAATCGGGATTATCAGAATAAGTGTATCCTGCTCCGAACTGTGAAAGAAAGTTTATATTCGCGAAAAGGCTCCATTTCTCTGTCAGATCCCTGTTATACTTCGTATCGAAGAAGATCCTGTCGACATTTTTGCGGCTGAGCTGTCCTTTGTTCCTGACAATACCATATTGAGATTGAAAATCATTCCGCCACGAATTTTTGCCCTTTTTCTTCTCGTTCAAGGCGTTAAAGAACAACCCGAGTGCGATAGAATTAACCCCTCCGCCGGTCCAGTTCCCGCTGAATGAGCCCTGATTCAGGTTAGCCCCGAACTCGATTTTTTTCCAGATGGTATCTCCCGGCGCTTTGAAACGGCCTGCGTTAATTGGGTTAGAAAGATCAACGTTGTTTTGGGAGAATACTAAAAAATTAGAGAGTACTAATAAAAAGAAGGTAACCGAGAGTAAACTTCGAGATATGCTGCTCATGCGTTTCAATTTCAGTGAAAGAAATCCATTGAGTTCCGTAGTGAATTGTTTCAAAAATGTTGAGAAGCGCCCGGTTAAGGTAAGGCATTTTTGAATTTTTTAAAAACTAGCTGAACAGAACTGTCTCCAGATATTTTTTCCTGAGCTTCTCCCGGGAGCGCATTAGCCTCATTTTCACCGCACTTTCTGTCATTTTGAAAATGAGGGCAATTTCCCGAATAGTGCGATTGTCGAGATATTTCAGGTATAAAAGGGCTTTTTCTTCAAGATTCAGCTGACTCAGGGCGGTTTTCAAACTGATGGTATTTATTTCTTCAACTTCGAAAACCCGCTGTATATCGAAGTCGTCCTGCTGATCAGCATTCTCTGCATAAATAGTCACAATCCTTTTACGCCCGGATCGTACCAGGTCCATGCACTGGTTGTAAGTAATTGAAAAAAGCCAGGTAGAAAATTTCGCATCCTCTTTGAAAGTGCTCATTTTGGAAAGCAACTTCAGGAATACGTCGTGGGTTAGGTCCTGCGCCCGGGATGTATCTTTCGTGAATGAAAGACATTTTTGATAGACTTTGAGCACGTAGCGCTCGTAAAGCTTTTGGAAGTAGTAATTGTCTCTGGAATCTAAGAAAAGCTTGACTAATTCTTCATCAGATGCACTATGCGGAACATAATCGTTAAATAGATTTTCAATCATCCGGCAGTCGAAATATTACTAATAGTGTGTATAAAAAAACCAAGAAGGACTTTAATTTTTTGTAAATATTAAAAAACAACGCCTGGTATACAAGTACATACCAGGCGTTGTCAACATTATTTTATTAACGGGAAATATTAGCCCCCGATCGCTACGCGTTTGAAGGACTTAACTGTAAGCCCTTTGCTCGTTTTTTCCAACAACTGACGAATTGTAAGAGAAGAATCTTTAACAAATTCCTGGTTTAGCAGGGTATTGTCTTTGTAAAACTTCTGAAGTTTGCCCTGAGAAATTTTTTCAAGCATTGCTTCCGGCTTACCTTCCGCACGCGCCTGCTCTTTTCCAACTTCAATTTCGCGCTCAATTGTAGCAGCATCAACTTCATCTTTGTCAAGAGCAATAGGTTTCATCGCTGCAATTTGCATCGCAACGTCTTTACCCAATTCAGTAACATCCGTTCCGTTCACACCGTTGAATGCTACCAATACACCCAATTTTCCATTAGAGTGAATATAAGGCACAACCTGGTCAGCAGTTACGTTTTCGTAAGCAGTGATTTCAAGCTTTTCTCCCAATTTACCAACCAGATCAACGATATGCTCGCTAACCGGACGTCCGTCTGCAAGTGTAGCAGCAAGCAAAGTCTCTTTGTCGGAAATGTCGTCGGCAACAGCTTTTTCCAAAATGCTTTTCGCCAGATTTTTGAAATCTTCTACATTAGAAACCGGCTCAGTTTCGCAAGCTAATGCGATCAGCTTTCCGTTTGTTCCGTCAGCACTGATCTCAACAACCACTGTACCTTCTGAAACCGCGTTATCAGCGCGTTTTGCAGCTACTTTTTGTCCCTGCTTACGTAGAATATCAACGGCTTTGTCAAAATCGCCATCAGCTTCCTGAAGTGCTTTTTTGCAATCCATCATGCCTGCGCCGGTCATTTGGCGGAGTTTGTTTACATCTTGTGCGGTAATTGCCATGATTTGGTTTGTATAAATTTTTATTTCTTTAAAAAAATGATAGCCCATAGCGAAATGGCTATGGGCTATTTTTATCTAATCAGATACAAACATGGATTCAGAACCCAAGCCATATCGCCCTAATTATTATTCTCCATCACTTTCAGCCGGTGCCTCTTCCGCAACTTCTGCACGTGGTGCAGCAGGAGCAGCTTCTTCATTGCCTTTGTCAGCCTGACGTTTGGCTTCTTCTTCCTCAACCAGACGCTGATCGTCTTTATCTTGTTTGCGTTCCATCAAACCTTCTTCGATCGCTTTTCCAATCGCGAGGGTAACTAACGAAATTGCTTTGTAAGCATCGTCATTACTTGGGATTGGGAAGTCAACTAATTCAGGGTTTGAGTTCGTGTCGCAGATTGCAAAAATAGGTATGTTCAACCTTTTTGCTTCTGAAACTGCAATGTGCTCGCGTTTTACATCAACGATGAAAAGGGCAGCAGGAAGACGGGTTAAGTCAGCTACACCACCTAACACTCTTTCCAATTTATCCTTTTCACGTGTAAGCATCAGGCGTTCTCTTTTCGCGATATTGCTAACCGTGGTTTCGTCTTTTAGCATCTTCTCAAGAGTCTGCATTTTTTTCAAAGACTTGCGAATTGTGCCGAAGTTTGTAAGCATACCACCCAACCAGCGATCAGTTACGTAAGGCATTTTAAGGCGTTTCGCCTCTTCCGTTACGATTTCCTGTGCTTGTTTTTTAGTAGCAACAAACATGATCTTACGTCCTGAACGAACGATTTGCTTCAACGCAGCCTCAGCGTCATTGATGCAGCTCAAAGTTTTGTTCAGGTCAATGATGTGGATCCCGTTCTTCTCCATGAAGATATACGGAGCCATACGTGGATCCCACTTGCGGGTAAGGTGACCAAAATGGACACCTGCATCCAATAGTTCTTTATATTCTATTTGTGCCATTGCAGATTTAAAATTTTGAATGTTTTGAAATTACGCAGCACGAAGCATCGGGCACGATAAGCAACGTCTGGACAATTTGTCGTCAGTAAGTGTCATTTGTTGTCATTAATGGTCACTTGTTGTTTTTAATAAGAACAATAAATGACCCACTGACTATAAATGACCACAAATGACCATTTCTTATTAACGTTTCGAGAACTGGAACCGTTTACGAGCCTTAGCGCGTCCGTATTTCTTACGTTCAACCATACGAGGGTCACGGGTAAGAAATCCTTCTTTTTTCAACGCACCACGGAATTCTCCGTTGTATTCGCAAAGTGCGCGGGAAACAGCCATACGGATTGCTTCCGCCTGTCCTGAGATCCCGCCGCCTCTTACATTTACTTTAAGATCGTAACCATTACCTCCGCTGATCACAGCGAAAGGTTGCTGAAGAACGATCTGGTGTACTTCAAATGGAAAGTATTCTTTGTAATCGCGACCGTTTACTTTAATATCTCCTTTGCCTGGCGTCATATAAATACGAGCCACAGCTGTTTTTCTTCTACCTATTGTGTTGATCACTTCCATGAATTACAACTGGATTTCTTTTGGTTGCTGCGCGCTGTGCGGATGTTCCGGCTTTGCGTAAACAAACAGATTAGTAAACAAACGACGTCCCAAACGATTCTTTGGAAGCATACCTCTTACGGCTTTCTCAATCACACGTTCTGGGTGTTTTTCGAGCAACTCACGGGGAGTTTGAAAACGTTGACCTCCCGGATAGCCAGTATGACGAACATAAATTTTGTCGGTCATCTTTTTTCCTGTCAACTTAATTTTATCGGCGTTGATAATGATAACATTATCACCACAATCCACATGAGGAGTGTAACTGGTTTTGTGTTTGCCTCTGATAATTTTAGCAACCTCACTGGCCAAACGACCAAGAACTGCATCCTGAGCATCCACAACAACCCACTCCTTGTTTACTGTGTTTTTGTTCGCCGAGATGGTTTTGTAGCTTAACGTATCCACGATTAACAAAAAATTTAATTGATTTTCAATATATTACACTGTAACAAGACAGTCCCATCGCAAAATGGGAGTGCAAATATAGAGTTTAACAAATTGAATTACAAGTATGTTTTGGAAATTTCGGACGACGGCGGGCTCTGTGAGGCTATTTGACAGAAAACAAAACTAGTAGATCGGAAAGCTTACAGCTGCATAAGGTAATCCATAAAAATTATAAGCGCGGCGTTGTCTGTTATCAAGTAACACTTTAGTATTATTTCTTTCCTGGGTTAGATAAGCAATCTGGCCGTGGACGTAGCCTAGTTTCAACCCGAATCGTTTTGTTAAAAATATCCGCGCGTATACCTCAGATTGGCCATTGTAGTTCTTCAAAGCCAATGGTACAAGATTGAGGATCACAGGTGAAGTGGAAAGCCACTGACCATAATTTGGCTTCCCTGTCCCGCTTCCTATCAATTTATCATAATACCCGCGTCTGCGTGAACCGAGTGACGCGCCGATCAAATCGGTATTAACGCCCAGGTCGATCCGCCAGAAACGAAGGTTGATCCCGGCTACAAAACTGACACCATTTGCTGAAATATTGTCGAATTCAAGAAAATCTGTATCCGACTTTTTAGAATACAAATTGGTCCTGCCTGCATAATATCCCCACGCCCGAAGCCCGAGCCCGAAGCGCAGCCAGGGTACATTATTTGGGCTTATTTCTTCATGATAAAGAATAGAAGGTGCCCAGGATGTGCTGTTAAAACCAGAACCTACATCAATTCCCGCACTCACCTGCGACTGGCGCTGGCCGGTTACGGTATTACTGAACAGGATTAAAGCAAAAAACGGTAGTATGTGAAGTGCCTTCATTCTTGAATACGCAAATGTTATTGACCGAAAAGATATGTTAAAAAGATCCTGAGAAGCAAATATAGTTTGCAGGATGCGAAGATTTGCGATATTGCGGATTTCCGGTACGAATGCGTATTTAAAGATTTATAAAACCTTGATCACTAAACCCATGAAAAATTTCTTACCCAATCTCACAACATTATTTACGCTTGGTTTAATGCTGTGTCTGACCTTGTGTTCATTCCCATTAATAGCACAGGATGTTGATAAACTAGGCTTTCGTCCGCTTTTTAACGGGAAAAATCTCGACGGCTGGGTTGATGTCAATACTTCCAAGGAGACCTGGAAAGTGAAAAACGGCACACTGATTTGTTCCGGCAAACCGATCGGAGTAATGCGCTCTGATCGCCAATATGAAAATTTCATTCTGGAAGTGGAATGGAAACACATGGAGGCGGGCGGCAACTCAGGTATATTCGTCTGGAGCGAAGGCACGCCGCAGGAAAATGACCCGCTTACCAAGGCGATCGAAGTACAAATGCTCGAACTCGAATACGCACCTCAGCATAATGCAACCGAAGACTACGTGCACGGCGAATTATTCCCAACCATGGGAATGACTGCGATACCCGATAACCCGCGCGGTATCAGAAGCAAGTCTCTTGAAAAACGCTGTAAAGGAAAAGGCGAATGGAACAAATATGTGGTAGTGTGCGTCGACGGAACCGTGAAATTATCAGTAAACGGGAAATTTGTGAACGGGTTACGCGCCTCTGAAAGAAAGAAAGGCTATATCTGCCTGGAAGCCGAGGGTGCGGAGATACACTTTCGCAATATGCGCATTATGGAATTGCCGGGCGGCATTACTTCTCCGGAACAAACCGCGCCGCTCGTTAACTAGTCAGTCGGGTCTTTTTACGCAATATTTATAGCTAGACAAATTTTACTTATTCATGAAAATTTCCTTCGTAGGTGCCGGGAATGTAGCCTGGCATCTTGCTCAGGCTTTCGAAGAGGCTGGCCACTGGATTTGCGAAGTTTACAGCAGGGACACCCAAAAAGCGCGTCAACTGGCTTCCAATCTGTACGATACCAATATCCAGCCCGACCTCAACTTTTCAGAAAGCGAGGCAGAGGTGATCGTGATCGCGGTAAGTGACGATGCAATCGAAAGTGTGATCGAAAGAATTGTATTGCCGGAAGGCGTTATTCTGGTACACACATCAGGCACGCGCTCACTGGCGGAATTCCAAAATCTGGTGGAGATATATAGCGACGTTTTTGTTCATACCGGTGTCTTTTATCCGCTGCAAACCTTCACGAAAGATGTCGAAATGGACTACCGGGATCTTCCTTTTTGTATTGAATCAAAAACTGAACTGATTGAAAACAAACTGATCGCGCTCGCACAGAGTATCAGCGACCAGGTTAGCCGGACCGACTCCGACGAAAGGTTTATACTCCACGTAGCTGCCGTTTTCGCAAGCAATTTCACCAACTATCTCCTTACCGTTTCACACGAACTGCTGGAAAGGGAGCAGTTAAGTTTTGACTTACTGAAACCACTGATACAAACTACGATTTCCAAAGCACTGCAGTCAAACGATCCGTCGCTGGGACAAACCGGCCCGGCTCGCCGCGGCGACTGGAAAACGACGGGCCGGCATCTGGAATACCTGCAGGAAACCAATGAGGACTGGACCGAGATTTACAGACTGCTGACCGACAAAATCAGGAATACCTACATTTCGAAATAGCAAAAACACCGTCTGGAAAAAAGTTAGCCTATATTTGCAGCATTCCCAATTGACCATTTTCATGAGTTCTACGTTAACGGAACGGTTCAGCCAGATTACCACTTTCATTTTTGATATCGACGGCGTGATGACCGACGGCAGTGTGATCGCCCTCGAAACCGGCGAGCAGCCCAGGATTTTCAACGTACGCGATGGTTATGGGATCAATCGCGCGATCAAAATGGGTTACAGAGTGGCTATTATCTCCGCGCAAAGTCAAATGGGCGTGCGCAAGCGGCTCGAATATCTGGGTGTGAAGGATATTTTCATTGGAACTTCTCCCGACGGGAAACTGCCTGTTTTCAAAAAATACCTTGCAGAAACCGGTCTGAATATAAATGAGATTGTTTTCATGGGCGACGACCTGCCCGACTACGAAGTAATGCGAACCGGCGTAATGGCTGCTTGCCCGGCTGACTCTGCCGAAGAGATCCTCGCTTTATCCGACTACATATCTCCTAAAAATGGCGGACACGGCGCAGTTCGCGACCTGATTGAACAGGTAATGAAGGTGCAGGGGAAATGGATGGCGTGGTTTGAATAATTGAATCCGAAGTGGAAAAAAGGCGTTACTTCCCCAATTTGAACGGCGTTCGCTGCATCGCTGCGGTTTTGGTTATTTTTCATCACCTCGAACAGGCCAAACATGCACTGGGAATTGCTAATATGTACGAAGTGCCTATTGTGCAGCATGCCGGCAGGCTGGGTGTGGGCCTGTTCTTCGTCCTCAGCGGCTTCCTGATCACTTATCTTTTGCTGGATGAAAAAGGCCGTTTTGGTAATGTCGACGCGAAGAAATTCTATCTGCGGCGCGTATTCCGCATCTGGCCTATTTACTTTCTGATCATCGGTCTTTCCTTTTTCGTTTTCCCGCATATTGATTTGCTCGATTACCCGGGTATCGACGAGAAGCTGGCAACTGACGCAGCCGAGCGGCTTATCCTTTTACTTTTGGTATTCCCAAATTACGCTTTTGTTTTATACGATCTCCCCTATTGGTGCGCACAAACGTGGTCGATCGGAGTGGAAGAGCAGTTTTACTACCTCTGGCCCTGGCTTATTAAATACCCGAAACGCAGTATTCCGATTGTGATTTTGTTTCTGGCTTTGAGTGCCGCACTCCTGTACATCGGGCTCGAAATTGCCGATCCTACTGAAGAAGCGCGAAAGTCGATGATAAGTACTTTTCTGGGGCAGTTTAGGATACAGACTATGGCGCTGGGTGGATTATGCGCGTGGCTGGTTTACACTGGAAAAGATAGATTTCTGGATATTATTTTCAGAAAAGATATACAGATTATCGGTTACACCCTGCTATTGATACTCTTCTTTTCAGGCGTGCATTTCTTTGGTTTCCTTGAAGTGTACGCGTTGTTTTTCGCATTCTTTATTCTGAATGTATCCTGCAACCCGAAGTCCATTATCAGTCTGCAAAATCCGGTCATGGAGCATTTGGGGAAGATTTCTTACGGATTGTACCTGTATCACGTGGTAGTGATTGTATTGATTATTACCATTTTAAACAGGTATATTCCTGAGTGGAGTGGCACTTCCTACCAGGTTGGACTCTACGTGCTGACACTACTGGGCTCCGTTGCGGTAGCCTCGCTTTCTTTTTCTTACTTTGAACAGCCTTTGCTCAGATTCAAGGACAGAAAATTCGGCAGATAAACTTCCTTAATACTATTGATCCGCCAGCTCCGACATTTTATAAAAATGCAGGTTTTGCGCTTTTGCCTCTTTCAGGATCGTTTCCAGAAAATTTACATTAAATCCATATTCACCATTTTCGGGTGCTTTGTAAAGTGGTTCGTGTCCAAACAGCATCAACGCAGTGCGCGTCTCTTTTGCGCGCCGGATCGCTTCTTTCATGGCAGTTTCAGTCAGCCCGGTATCGGTATCTATCAATAGCGCATCTACGGATTTTTCTTTTTTAAAATCATAAAAAATCCAGGGCATTAATCGCGGCGCCAACGCATAAATCTGAAACCCAAGCAGTTTTCGTTTCGAGATCGCCACGTCGCGAATGATTTTGAACCCATTTGCATACAAAACCGAATCCACCGTTTCATTGTGATTTCCACCTGGGTGCGCGTAGGAAGTGGGTGTAAATCCTGCTGCATTCATATATTTCATTCCAGGCTCGATCTCAGTAGTATAATATCCTTCCGGGCCGCCGGCTGCGATGATCTCAGTAGATTTTCCGTGCGTCGTACTATGAAACGCAATCTCGTGTCCGTCATTTTCCAGTTGCTTTAATTTCAATATTTCATCCGTAGTCAGACTGTCGGAGCAGGTAATATAGAATGTAACCTTTGCCCCGTATCTCTGAAAAAGCGGCCTCAATGCGTACCATTCATTGATGAAATGATCGTCAAATGAAATAGCGACACCCGCACGATTCTGCTCACTACCTTTTTGCTGGCAGGATAACGTATAAAATCCAATTAAAATCAGCAGCAATTTCAGCGCAAATGTTCGCTTTCTTCGGGGTATGCAATGTTTCAATACTTCGGGAATGAAATGTTATTTTCGCTAAATTAATCACACAAATGAAAATACTTCACACGGCAGACTGGCATATCGGTAAAAAACTCGACCTCTATTCAAGACTGGAAGAGCAGCGGCTGGTACTGGAAGAAATATGTGAAATCGCCGAAAATGAGCAGGTCGACGCTATTGTTATCGCAGGTGACCTTTTTGACAATTTCAACCCGTCATCGGAAGCTACGGAGTTACTATACAGTACATTACACCGACTCTCAGCAAACGGAACACGTGCGGTTATTGCCATCGCCGGTAACCACGATTCCCCCGAGCGCATTCAGGTACCCGATGCTCTTGCGAAGGTCTGCGGGATATTGTTTGTAGGTTTTCCAAATACCGAAGTAAAAGCTTTCTGCACGCAGGGAAAAGTCGAGATTATCAGAACAACGCGGGGTTTTATTGAAATAACACTTCCCAACTGCGACTTCCCACTCCGTATTTTGCACACACCTTATGCGAACGAACAACGCCTGAAAACGTTTTTGGGCGTGGAAGATTCCGAAGAGCTGTTGCGGCTGCATTTGCAGGAACACTGGAAAAAGCTGGCTGACGAATACCTAGATGATAAAGGTTTCAACCTGCTGGCTACTCATTTATTTGTAATGAAAAAAGGCGAACCTGTACCGGAAGAGCCCGAAGAAGAGCGGCCGATCCTGCATATTGGCGGCGCGCAGGCTATTTACACTGAAAATTTCCCTGAAAATGTGCACTACATTGCACTCGGACATTTGCATAGATATCAGGTAGTTGACAAAAAACCTGCTCCCGCCGTGTATTCAAGCAGCCCGCTAGCGTATAGCTTTTCAGAGTCCAACCAGACTAAATATGTGGTGATACTGGAAGCGGAAGCAGGAAAATTGATCAGCTACCGGCCGGTTGAATTATTGAAAGGAAAAAAATTGAGAAGAAAAAGCTTTCAGAGCATCGACGACGCGATTGTGTGGCTGGGCGAATATCCAGAGGATCTGATCGAATTAACGATCGTTTCCGATAATTACCTCGAAGCCTCGGACAAGAAACGGTTGATGGAGGCGCATCCGGGCATTATCCAGATCATTCCCCAAATCAAAAAGCCCGAGCTGGCAGAAGCCACTTCCGGAGTAGACCTTTCACTCAGTATGGAAAAGCTTTTTCAGGAATACTTCAAAAGCAAAAACAAAGGCCAGGAACCGTCGGAAGGATTATTGGAGGTATTTCGTGAGGTATTAGGAACCGAAGGAGAATAATAGATAAGTGAGGATCGAAAAGCTCCGGTAGGAGCCCCCCTGTTTATAGAAAAATACGACCCGGAAAATACAACGACTCCGGCAGGAGTCTCCTCCGGAGACCACACATTTTTTATTGCCGATGCTATAAACAGGGGGCCACCCCGTGGCCTATTTTCGCCTTCAAAGCTCATTATATAGCAAAATAGGCTATTCCTCCTGGAATAGCCTATTTTGCATCTGCTACATTTACATATTTCAACTCGCTCTTCTTAGCTTCGCTTCAATCGTTTGTTGCGTGTGCGGTACGATGCGTAGGCGCTCTTTGGGGATTAGTTTGCCTGTGTCGATGCAGACACCGTATGTGCCGTTCTTGATGCGGATCAATGCGTTTTCAAGCTGCACTGAATATTTCTGTAAACGGGCGGCCAGCTGGCTGAGGTTTTCGCGCTCACTCGCATCTGCTCCGTCTTCTACCAGCTTCGCCGAACCTGCCGTAATGTCCGTTCCACTATCATTTTTCTTGCTCAGTCCTCCTTTAATATAATTCAGTTCACTCATTGTTGCATCCAGCTTCCCACGAATCAACTCTTCAAATTCCCTTAATTCTTCCTCTGAATATCTTGTGCGTTCTTCTTGCATGATCTTAATGATAATTATGTTAATCTATATTAAGGAGCGTTTTCAACTATAAAAATACGAGTATTCCGGCTATTTACGTATACTTCAAAAGATGCAAACGCTTTCCTACATGAAACTTACTAACATTGATATGAGGGACTATAACCTAACAAAGCCACAACCTCTTTCAGGATATGGCTTTGTGTTATAACATGATTGTACTATTTGTAAAGTACCGATTTGACTGCTTCAACAACGCGCTTCGTATTCGGCAATATCTCTTCAATTAAAGTCGGTGCGTAAGGCAAAGGCACGTCGCGGTTCGTTACCCGCACTACCGGCGCATCCATGAAATCAAATGCGTGACGTTGGATATGGTAAGTTATTTCTGTTGAAATAGATGCCAGCGGCCAGGCTTCTTCCACTACCACGCAGCGGTTTGTTTTCTTTACAGATTCAATAACAGTCGCATAGTCAATAGGACGAACTGTTCTCAAATCAACCAGCTCCACGTCGATACCTTCTTTTTCCAGTTGGAGAATAGCCGGCATTACCACACGCGGGATCATTTTACCAAAAGAAACAATAGTAACATCTTTTCCCTGACGTTTGATATCAGCTTTGCCCAGCGGGATCAGATATTCTTCGTCAGGAATCTGCATTTTATCACCGTACATTACCTCGGATTCCATGAAGATCACCGGGTTATTGTCGCGGATGGATGATTTAAGAAGTCCTTTTGCATCGTAACCGTTTGAAGGAACAACAACTTTCAGACCTGGTGTATTCGCATACCAGTTTTCAAAGTTCTGAGAGTGCTGTGCGCCCAGCTGACCTGCATTTCCGGTTGGCCCGCGGAATACGATCGGGCAACCGTACTGGCCGGCAGACATCGAAAGGATTTTCGCAGCGCTATTGATGATCTGGTCGATCGCAACAAGTGAGAAGTTGAAAGTCATGAATTCGACGATCGGGCGAAGTCCGTTTCCGGCTGCTCCTACCGCGATTCCAGCGAAACCAAGCTCGGCAATCGGCGTATCGATCACACGTTCCGGCCCGAATTCGTCCAGCATTCCCTGACTGGCTTTGTAAGCACCGTTATATTCTGCAACCTCTTCCCCCATCAAAAAGATACTTTTGTCAAGGCGCATCTCTTCCGACATTGCGTCGCGAATGGCATCTCTGAATGCTAATTCTTTCATTCGTAATTGTATAATTATTTAATCTTAGAAGAAACCTTCGCAAAATCCAGCCAACTAATCAACTACTTTGCCCGGTTACATTAAAAGAGGTTTGATAGACTTGTTTTCAAAACGTATTGTAAAATTAGAGAAACAAGCCCAATTCTCAAATCTTTACAAAAACCAATAGGGTAAATAACCTAGCTAATTTTCGCCGACCGGACATTAAACCGGGATTACGTCCACTTCTACTGTGAGCGTATGTTTTCCGTAGCTGAAAATGATCCCTTTCAATGGAGGCACGTCGCTGTAATCGCGGCCCCAGGCTGTGACAATATGCCGCTCGCCGGGCACCACATTGTTGGTCGGGTCAAAATCACACCAGCCGTAATCGGGAATAAATACCGAGATCCACGCGTGGGAAGCGTCCGAACCCTGCAACTTTGGTCTTCCCCGAGGCGGTAATGTTTCGAGATAACCGCTCACATACCGGGCCGCGAACCCAAAGCTCCTGATACAGGCGATCGCCAGATGTGAAAAATCCTGACAAACCCCTTTTTTGGCAGCGAGTACCTCCTCGATCGGGGTATGTACAGTCGTAAAATCGGGCACAAAGTCGAATTCGGTGTAAATTTTACGGCAAAGGTTTATGACACAATCATAAAGCGGCATATCTTCCTGAAAACAATCGCTGGCAAAAGCAGTGATATCCTGTCCCCACTTCACCATCGGACTGGGTAATATGTATTCCAGTAAAGCTATTTTCAGCGATCGGTCACCGAGCTGCCGCTGCCTCGCTGCCGCACAGCTGATCTCAGAGGGCATAAACAGCGCGCCCATGTCTTCCACATTCCGTTCCACCAAAGCAGTGGTGAGTACCGTAAGCTCTTTGTGCGGCGCGTGAAGGGAAAAGTAATGTGTTTTATTTCCGTAAAAATCCGTCCGCTCTACGATCTGCGAAGGCTGCGGCGTGATCTGGATATTGAAGTTCCGGCAGGATTGATTTGGCAATGTGCGCGGCATCAGACAAAGCAAACTATGGTAATTGTTCACCGCCTGCGCATATTCATATTTCGTTTTGTGTACCAGCTTATATTTCATCCGTGTCGTAATCTGCCGGTTCAAAGAAAGAATGATGCATGATGGTGTGGCTGAAATACATATTGGTCAGACTAATTGAAACCGAAGATATTAACCTGGAAACCTCTGATAATAAGCTGAACAATTCGTGCCTTTCAGAATTTCGGCCGGTTTTGCTCAATTCCGCAACATTAGCGAGTTTGACTGCCGTTACAGCCTTCAGTACCGACCTTTCAGCCTCATTGAGCCTGTCGCCGCGGGTGGTAGTAGGTAGTTTTCCAAGATTACTTTTCAATTCGTCCAGCATATATACCAGCGAATAGGGTAGCGCTTTTTCGAGCAAAACCATATCCAGCATCGCCTCCACACTCAAATGCGATTTATAGATCTGTCTGTAATTGACCAGGGAATGATGATTGATCAAAGTCGCTTCAATAAGCTCATTTTCAACCGCCTGTGAATTAACAACCCCAAAGTTAGACTGTATCACACTGATCCTCGACAAAATGCGCTCGATCAGCTTGCCCGTTTCTAAAAGCAAAAAGCTGTTATCCCGCGGCATACTTTCGGCGATCACGCCCAGAAACGTGAACATATTGTTGAAAAGCCCGTCCAGCGTTTTCTGGATATTGTTACTGTTCATGCTCGATGCATTCCGGATTTCATGAAATCCGTTGTCGATCAGATCCACGATCCGCCAGGTTTCCAGGTCCCACTGGTTCCGCACTGCCCCAACCGCATTCAAAAATGCGCCAATATTGGAAGCGATAGAACCGGGCCGGTTTGTATTGGAAATCAGGTCGATGATCTCTTGATAAGGGTTCCGGAAATGATCGACTTCTTCATCCAGGAATCCCGGATAAGTGGCCGATAAATGCGTGACGGATTGCAGTAATACCTTGATATGCTCCTGCTTGGCGGATCCGCCAAAGTTCCGATCGAGATTCAGTACGTTGATCGTGATATTCATGAACTTGATCACCGCCATCGTGCGCTCACAATATCTTCCTACCCAAAAAAGATTTTCGGCGCTGCGGCTCGGCAACGAAACGTGCTTGTTTACCGACGCAGGACTCGGCAGACTTACCTTTTCCTGCACTTCTTCGGTTTTGTTCGAAACAATCCACGTATCCTTCGAAAGTCCGCCATATTGATTGGAGATCACAAACCGGTCTTTCACAGGCGAGCTCCGCGTCAATCCGCCCTGCATCACGTAATAGCCATTTTCATCAGCTACCATAAATGCGCGCAATGCCGCGTAACGAGGTTCTATATTTCCATTGATCAGCGAGGGAGTAGTAGAGAGGCTGACTTCCTGCTGGGCGATGAACTCGTGCGGATTTTTTAACAGCATCCGTTTTACCTCTTCCTTTTCCTGAAAACTCAACAGCCGGCCGTAAATAGACCTGAACTTCGTCTTCCGGTTTCCTTTTTTAATAATCAGTTCGTCGAGATGTTCCAGCACGTAGCTAAGCTCTTTCCGGTGCCCGCACCACCACGTAGCGACCGAAGGCATAATGAGTTTTTCACCCAAAAAATACTGACTGATATTCTCCATAAATGCGAGGAACGCATGATTTTCAAGCACACTCGAACCTGGCGCATTAAGTACCTGCACATTTCCCATTCTGATCGCCTGTAATAGTCCGGGGACTCCCAGCCGCGAATCTTCGCGCAGTTCGAGCGGGTCGCACCAATCGTCATCGATCCGGCGCAGGATCACGTCTACTTTCTGCAAACCATCAATGGATTTCAGCCACACAGAACCGTTACGGACAAGCAGGTCGTCGCCCTGTGCGAGCGTGTAACCGAGGTAGGAAGCCAGGTAAGCATGTTCGAAATAAGCTTCGTTACTGGGCCCGGGCGTGAGGTAAACGATATTGGGAGCATCCTTGCTTTTATCAGCAAGCCGGGAAATGGTACTTTGCAGGCTGTTGAAATATGGGGCCAGCTTGCTCACGTACATGCCGTCTGCGAGCTCTGGCAATAGCTTGCTCATCACAACGCGGTTTTCGAGGGTATAACCCGAGCCGGAAGGTGCCTGCGTCCGGTTATCGACGATCCACATCTGTCCGTCTGGGCCGCGCGCCATATCTGCTGCAAACAGGGTAAGCTGGTTTGAGCCGGGAATTTTAATATCAATGCAGGGCCTGAAAAAGCCGGTATTGTCAAAAACTAATTCAGCCGGAATAATCCCGTCACGTACAAGCTTTTGCGGGCCGTACAGATCTTTAAGCATCAGGTCCAGCAGCACGGCGCGCTGCTGTAAACCTTTTGCAATTTGATTCCATTCTTTTTGTTCGATCAAAAATGGGATCGGATCCAACTGCCACGGCCGGTTCATGCCGTCGGGCGAGCCGTACACGTTGTAGGTAACCCCATTTTCCCGCAGTTTCCCGATGATTTCCTGATTTCTGCTTTTCAGCTCATCCAGGCCCAGCTTTTCGAGTGTTGCGAACAGTGCGTTCCAATGCGGCTTGACGTTTCCACGCAAATCCAGCACCTCGTCGTAAGAGCTCAGTCCGCTTTGATAAGATTGTAACAGGTTCACGGGAGCCTCGGTAAGCATAATTTCGTAGCAGGTGATTAATACTGAAACCTATTTTGATTTCCAGTATTTACGTAAATCCAGCGTATTTGGATACTCGGGATTGATTAATTCAATAGGTGCATCCGCCTTCATATCTTTTTTGGTTTCTGCGACAAAGCGGGAAACCGCACCCGACGTATCTTCCTTGATCTGCACTTCCTGCCGTGAAGAAGGTGTATGTCCAAAACCCTGAAACAAGCTTATCTTGCGGGATTCTGCTTCAAATGCATTTACAGGATGTGTATCAAAAGCACGCCCGCCGGGGTGAGAAACGAAGTAGGTACAACCGCCCAATATACGGTTATTCCAGGTATCCACAATATCAAAAACGAGCGGCGCATCGGCCCCGATAGTAGGGTGTAATGCAGAAGGCGGGTTCCACGCTTTGTACCGTATTCCCGAAATATATTCCCCTTTGATACCAGAGCTCCTCAGCGGAACCCGACAGCCGTTACAAACCAGAATATGCCTTCCCTCCACGAATCCACTGATTTTGACCTGCAATCTTTCGAGAGAAGAATCCACAAAACGTGCGGTTCCGGTATTGGAAAGTTCTTCTCCCAATACATGCCAGGGTTCAATACCCAGACGCAAATCGAGCTGGATATTATCTACCGTAATACCTCCGTAATGCGGGAAGCGGAATTCGAAGAATGGGTCGAACCATGAAATATCGAAATTGTAACCCGAGTCTTTCAGATCATTTACCACATCCACCATATCCAGGTACGCGAAATGCGGCAGCAGGAATCGGTCGTGCAGCTCGGTACCCCAGCGGATCAGTTTATGTTTGTATGGATTTTTCCAAAACTTAGCGATCAAAGCGCGGATGAGCAGCGTTTGTACCAGGTTCATGTGCTTGTGCGGCGGCATATCGAATGCACGAAATTCTAGGATACCCAGCCTGCCCGTCGACGAATCGGGGGAATATAGTTTATCCATACAAAACTCCGATCGGTGGGTATTGCCGGTAATATCAACCAGCAAATTCCTGAAAATGCGGTCTACCATCCAGAAAGGCACTTCTTCGCCTTCTGGGATTTGTTCAAATGCAATTTCTACCTCATACAATCTTTCATCCCGGCCTTCATCGATACGCGGCGCCTGACTTGTAGGGCCGATAAACGGGCCCGCAAAAAGGTAGCTCAACGCCGGGTGGTGCTGCCAGTAGGTAATCAAACTCCGCAGCAGATCGGGCCGGCGTAATATCGGGCTGTCGGCTGGCTTCGCGCCTCCGATGGTAACGTGGTTACCTCCACCGGTTCCGGTATGGCGCCCGTCGACCATGAATTTCTCAGTACCCAATCTCGAAAAGAAAGCCTCTTCATACAACGCACTGATATTGTCGACCAGCTCCTGCCAGTTTTTTGCAGGATGAATATTCACCTCAATAACCCCCGGATCCGGCGTCACGATCAATTTCTGAACCCGATAATCCGAAGGGTTAGGATAACCCTCAATTCGGACCGGCATTTGCAGTTTCTCGGCAGTTGCTTCAATAGAGGCAATCAGATCAAGATAATGTTCCAGATAATCAATAGGCGGCAGGAAAATATAGATAATCCCATCACGCTCCTCCACACAAATCGCCGTCTTCACAATAGGAACATCAAACAAAACCCCTTCCTCCCTTCCTCCATTCTCCCTTTCCTCCCTACTCGAAGGTAACTCATAAGCCGGCGCCACAGAACCGTAACGATTTTGAACGGCCGACTTATAATCGCCCAAAGCGGGCAGATCCTCAAACAAACTTCTTTCTACGGGCAGCTCGCGGCGGTCTTTGGCAACTTCTGGCAATGCTTTCAGTGGAAGCCGGTAACCCATCGCCGAATTTCCGGGAATCAAAAAGCAGTTATTTCGTCGGAACTGCCACACAGAACTTGTCCAGTGACTGCCTTTCTCGTCCCATTTAACAGGCAATACAAAACCGGCAGGGTTATTTAGGCCCCTTTCCAGCACTTTGGCCAGTGTTCGTCTTTCAATGGAATCTTTGAGGTTAACCTTCAAAGGATCCACATTCACGGGCAATTTTCCTTCCTCCATCGCCCAGTAAATAGGGTCTTCGTAGGCAGGAGTAATATTATTTATATCAATACCGAGGTACCTTGAAAGTTCTGTTGTAAATGCCTCCGCGTCCCGGAAAGTATATTTGGTACCGTTCTCTTTGGCTACCAGCTCATCGTTTCGCCACATCGGCACACCGTCGTTTCTCCAGTACAATGCATATTGCCAGCGCGGAAACTGCTCGCCCGGATACCATTTACCCTGACCGAAATGCAGTAATCCACCGTGCGCAAAACGTTTTTTCAGTCTCAGCGACAGATCGTAGGCAAGCTGACGCTTCATAGGTCCGTCAGCTGCGGTATTCCATTCCGGGGATTCGAAATCATCAATGGAAATAAAAGTAGGCTCGCCGCCCATCGTCAGCCGAACATCGCCTTCCTGTAAATCCTTCTCCACATCGTGCCCAACCTGCATGACGGCAGCCCATTGTTCTTCGGTATAAGGCTTGGTAACGCGCGGATCTTCGTGTATCCGATAAACTTTGTTGTCAAACTCAAAAGTAACCTGTGCCACGTCCGTAGCCCCCGAAACGGGCGACGCGCTGGCATAATCGGGCGTGCAGCAAAGTGGAATGTGGCCTTCACTTGCGAAAAGTCCGGAAGTAGGGTCCAGACCAATCCAGCCTGCGCCGGGAACGTAAGCCTCCGTCCAGGCGTGGAGATCTGTAAAATCCGCTTCCGGGCCAGAGGGGCCGTCGAGTGACTTGATATCCGATGTAAGCTGCACCAGATAACCCGACACAAACCGGGCTGCAATACCTAAATGCCGCAATATCTGGACCAATAGCCAGGCCGAATCGCGGCAAGAGCCACTTTGGATGTTCAGCGTACTTTCGCAGGTTTGCACACCCGCTTCCATCCGGATATTATAATGTATTGCCTTATATAGTTCCTGGTTCAAATGCACCAGAAAATCGACAGTCTTGATATCCCTGTTGACCTTCGACTTCTCGACAAAATCCATCAGCAGCGGCCCCGATTCCCTGGGTTCTAGGTAAGGTCCCAGCTCCATTTTAAGCGTCTTTTCGTATTGAAACGGGAACATATCCGCATATTCCTCCACGAAGAAATCGAAGGGATTGATCACCTGCATTTTGGCGATCACCTCTACATCAATGCTCAGTTCTGTTGTTTTTTCGGGAAAAACGACGCGGGCCTGATAGTTACCAAATGGATCCTGCTGCCAGTTTATAAAATGGTTTTCGGGAGAAATTTTCAGGGAATAACCTTCAATTGGTGTGCGTGAATGCGGCGCGGGGCGCAGGCGAAATATATGCGGTGAAAGTGAAACACTCCGGTCAAACTTATATTTGGTCTTGTGCGAAATTGCAACTTTTATAGCCATAGTTGGAGTATTACAATAATCTAAATTAATTTGGTAATCAGGAGTACATCTGTTTGTAAAAAAACGGATTATAGTTGTTTTTCAAAATATAAACCGGCACTAAATAATTTACGCAAAATTTTATTTTAAAGCTAAAACATTCTTAAAGAAGCTGCGCAGACTGAAATTTCTTCAAAAGTTGCGTAATTCGCCTTCATCCTAACCATTATCTCTCAGAATTTTTAAAATGAAAATAGCAATTATAGGCTGCGGCAACATGGGAATGGCATTCGCCCGCGCTTTCCTGAAATTCGACCTTGTTAAAAAAGAAGACTTTTTATTAGTTGAAAAAAGTACCGACAGGCAGGAAAGTCTGACCAGCTTTCAACCGGGCGTGCTTACCGGCGTGATCGGGCCGCAAGTCAGTGAATATGATTTGATTATCCTTTCTGTAAAACCCCAGGATTTTGGGGCGGTTGGTCAGAGTTTAAAGGAAGTGGTGCAGCCGAAACAGGTTGTGTTGTCGATTATGGCAGGTATCACGATTCAGAGCATTCAGCATACACTGGGACACAAAGCGGTGATCCGCGCCATGCCGAATACGCCTGCAATGCTTGGAATGGGTATTACTGCCTACGCCGCGTCGCCGGAAGTGGATATTCAGCAATTGCGTAAAGTCGAAAACCTGATCAATGCAACCGGAAGATCTGTGTTTCTGGAAAATGAGGAGCAATTGAATGCAGTAACCGCGCTCAGCGGCAGCGGCCCGGCGTATTTCTTTTATGTGGTAAAGGCGATGATCGAGGCGGGTAAGCAAATGGGCTTTGAAGAATCAGTGGCTGCGCTGCTGGTGAAGCAAACGATGCTTGGCTCCTACCATTTGATCAATACGGCCGACAAATCGCTCGACGAGCTGATCAAAGCAGTAGCTTCGAAAGGGGGAACAACCGAGGCTGCTTTAAGGCAATTTGAGGCAGGTAGTCTGGACGAAACACTGAAACAAGGCATTGTAGCCGCACAGATCAGGTCAGCCGAACTATCGAAAGGGTAACCTTCGTTTTTATTTTAACACACATTCAATCAAAACTAATGGAAGCAAAATCGGATAAACTCGCTACGCTGGACATTGTTCTGGGCGGGCTGATGCGGAGGTACAAGGAGCGCGTTCCCGATGTGGGAACGATCCTGAATGCGATGGTGAACACAGGTATGATCAATCATGCCGACGAAATAGAGAACGACCATATTGCATTCCGGACAATGGGCGTACCGCAGCTTGGTGTGCAGTCGTTTGAAAAGATATTCCTGCATTATGGTTACGAAAAGCGCGACCATTATTTTTTTGAAGGTAAAAAACTGGACGCGTGGTGGTACAGTCCGCCGCGTGAAAGTGACCCGCGCATTTTCGTCAGCGAGCTGCGTGTGGGCGACCTTTCCGAAGAAGCGCAACGCATTATTCGCAGCTACACAGACGAGGTAACCAGCGACCCTGCCGATTCGCTGGATCTGGATAATGGCCTGGAAGTAGACGCATTCCTCCACAAGCCGCTCTGGCGCACACCGACGGTTTCGGATTACCAGGCACTTTTAAAAGAAAGCGAATATGCAGCCTGGGTGATTTATAACAGATATTATCTCAATCACTTCACGATCAGCGTACATAACCTGCCTGAAGGCTACAATACCGTTGCCGATTTCAATACATTCTTAGAAAAAAACGGGATCAGGCTCAATACCTCGGGCGGAAAGATCAAAGTAAGTCCGGACGGAGGCTTGCTGCAAAGCTCAACTGTTGCGGAAATGATCAACGCGGAGTTTGCGGGCGGAGAAAAGCTTAGTATATCCGGCTCTTATGTGGAGTTTGCTGAAAGAAAAATCTTACCTCAATTCAAAAACATCCCTCAGCAAGAACTTCACCGAAGACATCGCAGAGACGGTTTCGAAGCCGGAAATGCGGATAAAATTTTTGAGAGTACTTATACTACGCAGACTGGGAAGTGACGGTTAGCTATTATCTTTTTTAGTATTCCGAATAGTCAGAATCCGAATAAGATCTTCGTTTACAATCTCGTAATATATCAGGGTTTGTTTGTTTAAAGTGCATTCACGCACACTGGGCTTAGAAGGAGATGCCCGGTACATATAAGGCATTTTACTGATCAAATCAATCTGATTAGTGAGACTCACTAGAAAGTCGGTCTTTACTTTCTCTGACCAATGTTCTCCTAAGTATGCTGAAATCTCTTCGATGTCTCCGCGGGCTCTATCGGACAATCTAACGTTCAATGCCATAAGCAGACTTCATATGGTCAAAGAAATCTGAATGCTTCCCGGAATCGAAATCTGCAATTCCTTCGTCTATTGCTGATCTTGTTTTGTTATCAAGATTTCCCCAAAAATCTTCCTGGGACTTCGCTTCCCGCGAAAGTAGAATAAGGTATGCCTGCAAAACTGCTGTATCTTCAATACCATCGATCAACGCGTGCAGGCTGGATTTCAAATCGTTTCGACTCATTTTCGTGCTGGTCTAGTGTGAAAGATTACTTTGAATAACTTCAAGCTACTATAAAAACGCAAAGTGCAAAGGTTTTTTAAATTAAGGAGACCAGGAAGTGAAGGAATCAAGCGGTTTCGAAATATTAAACAATACGTCAGGATCGAAGTCTAGCGGTGCCGCGATCGGCTTTCCGTCATAATCTATTATTTCAATAAGATCATCCCAATATATTGTCTTTCCGTCGGTTTTTGCTTTTTTAAAGGTATTAGCTTGTAACAGCTGGTAATAGACGCTTTCAGGTTTCTCAAAATATTCAGCCAAAAATTCTCCAAAGTCAATAGCCCGCACAATGTTATCGGACCACAATACAGTGATCACAAACGCGTCTATTGAAACTATCTCCTTAATCCTCGGATTCATCATTGCAATGGTCTTATTTTCCTAAACTGCGCATTGTCTTTCTGAGACTCGAAGTAATTGAGATACAACTCTTCTCTGTGAAGTTCAACCCAAGCCTGAACTAGCCGGATTTGTTTACCGGGCAAACGTCCAGCCAGTATATTACCAGTTTCAATCGAAAATTGTGCCTCATCACCAGCATATTCGGCATGGAAATGGGGCGGCAAATGATCTTTGAAGTACATAAAGATAACAATTCCGAAAAACCGGGAGATTTCTGGCATGTGTTCAGGTGGATAGTGTGTTAAAATTATCCACTAAAATAGCCATTATTCCGCAACCAAAAAATGAACGATGCGGCAGGCGGTGCCGGTGCTTTCTTTGTTCTTTTCCGAGGAGATAGTGAGCTTTAAAGTATGTTTGCCGGAGGAGAGTTCGTCGTCGAGCATGAGGTACCAGGGTAAATGCAGCTGGGTGCTCCACTTCGTAAACAGATCGAGCGTTTTTGGTTTTTTGCCGTCGATTGAATAGGTAATAATCGCTGCATCAGGGCCGGAAATGATCGCTATTCCCACGCCACGGCCTTTGAACGGCAGCTCGAAAGAAGCGTTTGCAGTTTCGCCGACCAACATCGGCACGTTTACAAAACCTTCGCGGGTCGAGAGTTTCGTAACAGGTTTCCAGCTCGGGTCAATTGTGAAACCTTTGAGGTTTTTGGCTTCTACGATGGAATAGTAGCTCCCCTTTTCGTAGGAGAACTGATCGATTGCTTTCGGAAACTCAACTGCCGTTTTTGTTGAATCAAAATCCTTTTTCAGCAATTCTTTTATCGTTTGAAAATACACTTCCTGTCCGTAAGGCGATGGGTGCAGATCTTTGAAATCGTACTCCCAGGAAAATTCGCCGGCCTTGATGCGGTCGTACACCTCTTTGGCCAGATTGATATAAGCAGCCCCATAATACTTCGCGATGCGCTGGTGCACAGCTACTTCCGTCGGCTCCTTTCCTTTTTCATAATCCGTATTTTTCAAAGGCTCGGCAAAAGCCATTAATACCACATTCGCCTTCGGATTTGCAGTATGCATTTGCCTGACAATTCCTTCCAGCGCGCGAACCTGCGCCTTTTCACTAAATCCATTTCCGCGGTCATTTACAGCCGATTCCATAAACAGAAGGTCGGGAATTCCTTGGGCCAACACATCCCGGCTAAACCTGAATGCGTGTGGCGTACTGCCAAGCGAGGGTATTCCGGCTGCTATAAATGTAAATTCAGTATCAGGGAAACGCTCCTGCAAATACTGCGAGGTCTTGTTCCGCCAGCCAGGGTTATGCGTGATCGAGCCGCCCAGAAATGCGACGGTACCTTTTTTGGTCGTTTTAAATTTTTCAAATGCATTCCCAAGTCCTGCGTTGACTTCAATATAAGGATCGTGCGGAAGCGGTTTGGTCACAGGAACACTGTTTTGTTCAATGAAATTTGCAAAAAACTCAGGGTGTTCGATCGGGAAATGGTGACCGTCCAGCTTCTGCTCGCCCCGTGTCATGGGGTAAACAGACACCGGCCCGCCGAGTTGCTGATAGGTTTTAACCAATAAATCGCTGTTTTCCGCGGGCGGTACTAATTTATCCTGCAAGCCGATTACGTGAACAATCGGCACCTTGAATGCAGCCAGCCCGGCCAGGTCGTTTAGTGGGATATCATTAAATTTCAGTGCTTCCTCTTCGGACTTCCCAAACAATTTCAACCACAAATCCCAATCTTTTTCCGATCCCGGCCCCTTCCCTTTTCCGCCCGGCCAGCTTTTGGGGTCGCATACCGGCGCCTCGGCGTAAATACAGCTTACCTTATCTGGATTTCGCTTTCCCCAGCCGTACACATACAGCCCGCCGCGGCTCACTCCCTCCAATGCGACTTTGAGAGCGAATTGTTTTTCTTTCACCAAATAATCGTAAAACGCATCCCAAACCTGCATAGCCTGCGGGTGTGCGAACATATCGTTGGTATTCACATAAGCAATATGGAACCCCCTCGAAAGCAGGATACTATCCATTTCGGTATGCCAGGTGGGGAAATGTGCGCGCCAAACCCACGGATTGCCCGGTATTGCCTTAGCCGGCTTCACATACCAGGCTTCCCGGTTTTCAAATGTAAATTCAATTTTGTCAAAGCCTTTCCAGGAGGTTTTCTTCTCGACAATTTGTGCATAGCTAATGCGCCCGGAGAGGCAAATAATCAATAAAATGAGCTGTTGGATGTGTCTTTTGATCATAACCTGGAAAAGAGATGATCGGACTGAATTTACCGGGATCGATTCTCTGTGTGGTACGATATTTTAAGTTAATGCTTTGTACAATAACTAAGAACTTATGGATAAGATCGAAAAGTTTAAAAGCATGGAGAAGATTCTCCGTGAAATTGAAGACTTGAAAAATAGTGAAACTGCCGTGATCAAAAAGATCGGTCAGATAGAAACAGAAAATATGAACCTGAATATTCAGGACCTGGAAAAGTCGCTGGGTGCGATTTATGATGGTGCTTATAAAAACCTTGAAAATGTGGAAACGCTCCATACTTCTTTCACGGAAACCGTTTCGGATTTCAAAGAGAAAAACAACATTACTGATGAGATGTTAATGGAAATCAGAGAGTAATCTCACTTTCTATTGAAAACCAGAAAAGCTGCCAGGTGCAGCTTTTCTGGTTTTGATGTATTTTAATATTAAAGTCCTGCATCATCGGAAGCACCTTTGGCCAGGGCTACCCAATCCATTCCTGCGCGATCTTTTGCCAGTGCAGAGACGAAACGGTTTTTAACCAGATCGGCCAGCGGCATAGGCGCATTTACCTTCGCCGAAGCCTGCAAAGTCAGGTTAATATCTTTCAAACCAAGCGGCAGGCCGAACAGTACCGGCTCGTAAGTATGCTGCGCCACCATTTTACCATAATTCTGGAAGATCGGGGCGGCGAATAAGGTCGAAGTCAGCATTTCGTATATGCTCTGACGTGGGATACCGCTTTTTTCCGCCAGTGTAAATGCCTCCGCCATCATTTCCAGGCTCGCTGCGATCATGAAGTTGCCGCAAAGCTTGATCACATTCGCTGCGCCGGGATCATCGCCGAAGTCAAAAACGCCTTTTACAAAGTTTTGCACCAACGGTTTTGCCCGTTCTCTCGCTCCTGCTTCTCCCGAAACTACAATATTCCCCATTCCTGAAAGTACCGCGTCGGGGCGCGCGAAAATTGGTGCTGCCACGTAGCTCGCTCCATATTTGTTGTGCGTTTCAGTGAGCTTGCGCGAGCAGTCGGGTGAGATGGTGCTCATGGAAATGTGCAACCCGTTACTGCCAAGTTTTTGCAGCAGAGCATCGGAGAATGTTGTTTCAACCGCATTATCGTCGGCAAGTACAGAAAATACAATTCCTCCCGGTTCGATCGCGTCGATCGCATTTTCGGCAACTTTTGCACCGAGTTGGGCCAGCGGCTCAGCTTTTGAAATCGTCCTGTTCCAAACTGTTACTTCAAAACCTGAGTTAATCAATCGTTGTGCTATTGGTGCGCCCAGGTTTCCAAGACCCAGAAAAGCTATTTTTTCAGCCATAATCTCAATTTTAAATGAAAATATATAGAGTACTACCTGAGTAAACTTTTCTCAAACCTGCATAATTCCAACATTGAACTGTTTTTCGATCGGTGCCTGGTCGGCAGCCTGAATTCCCGTGGAAATAATACTCCGGGTTTCAACCGGATCGATGATACCATCTACCCACAAGCGGGCGGCGGCGTAGTAAGGGGACAATTCTTCGTTATAGCGATCCGTAATTTCCTTCAATAATTTCTCTTCCTGCTCGGGCGTAATGATTTCTCCTTTCGCTTTTAATGTGGCTGTTTGTACCTGCAAAAGCGTTTTCGCAGCAGTTGCGCCGCTCATTACCGCCATTTGCGCAGTTGGCCAGGCAAATATCAGCCTTGGATCGAAGGCTTTGCCGCACATTGCGTAATTGCCTGCGCCATAAGAGTTTCCGATGATGAATGTGAATTTGGGAACGACCGAGTTGGCTACTGCATTGACCATTTTGGCGCCGTCTTTGATAATACCTCCCTGCTCCGCCCGGCTTCCAACCATAAAGCCAGTCACATCGTGAAAGAATATCAGCGGGATTTTTTTCTGATTGCAGTTCATGATAAACCGCGCCGCCTTGTCGGCAGACTCGCCGTAGATCACCCCGCCCATTTGCATTTCTCCTTTGCCGGATTTGACCATTTTCCGCTGGTTGGCCACGATTCCCACTGCCCAGCCGTCGACGCGGGCATAGGCGCAGATCAACGTTTTCCCGTAATCCGGCTTGTATTCATCCAGTTCCGAACCATCGACAATGCATTCGAGAATTGGCCGGACATCGTAGGGTTTCAGCCTGTCAATTGGTAGTAATGAATATATCTCCTCAGCGTTTCTGTTGGGATCAATGGAAGGTTTGCGGTCGAAGCCGGCGGAAAGCGGCCTGCCGATTTTATCAATATGTCTTTTAATTGCGTCGAGACAGGATTTGTCGTCGGGGAATTTGTTATCGGTTACCCCCGAAATCTCGCAATGCATTGTCGCGCCGCCTAGCGTTTCTGCGTCTACTTCTTCCCCCACAGACGATTTTACCAAAAACGGCCCAGCCAGAAAAACAGAGCCGGTACCTTCCACGATAAAAGCTTCGTCGGACATGATCGGCAGATAAGCCCCGCCTGCCACGCAACTGCCCATAATAGCCGAAAGCTGGACGATCCCCATCGCAGACATTTGTGCGTTATTCCTGAAAACCCGCCCGAAATGCTCTTTGTCGGCGAAAACCTCGGCTTGCATAGGCAGATATACCCCGGCGCTATCGACCAGATAAATGACAGGTAAACGGTTTTCCATTGCAATTTCCTGTGCGCGGAGGTTTTTCTTAGCCGCGATCGGAAACCAGGCACCTGCTTTTACGGTCGCATCGTTGGCGACGATCATGCATTGTTTCCCCGAAACAATTCCAATTCCAGCTACTACGCCGCCTGAGGGGCAGCCGCCTTCTTCGGCGTACATATTGTCTGCCACGAATGCACCAATTTCCACGAATTTTGATTCAGAATCGATTAGGTATTCGATTCTTTCGCGGGCGGTTAGTTTGCCTTTTTTGTGCTGTGCTTCGATTTTTTTGATCCCACCGCCGAGTTTTACCTGGTCATATTTTTGCCGGAGAATTTCCAATAGTTGCGGAAGGCTTTCCTGTGTAGTCATAGGGCAGATGAAGTGTGGATTATTTCACAAAATAAAAAGTCGTTTACCCGCAAGCAAACGACTTTCATACTTATTGAAAAATTACTTTTCTATTTGATCACCGTTGTAGTATCAAGCGGCGATTCCGCGGGGCCTTTGTCTTTTTTACCAAAAACGGAGATATTGATGTAGCGTTTCGGATGTTCTCTCAAGTTGGTCAGCAATTTATTGAGGCTCACCATCGTCCTGTCAATATTATTGTAAAGTGTCTCGTCCTTAACTAGCTTACCCGCTGTTCCTTTCCCGGATTCCACACTCGCAAGCAGGTTATGCAGCTCTCCTATCGTCTTGTTTGCATTGCGGACAGTTTCTCCGAGCTGCAATGCATTCAAAGAATCAGCAAGTGTTCCTGTTTTGGTCAGCAGCGGCTTGATCTCTTTTTCAGTTTCAATTAAGGAAGTGGAAAGCTCGTTCAGATTGGAAGTAAGCGCGAGCAGGTTGGTGCGGTTTTCATTCAATAATCCTTGTAAGCTGCTGCCTGTCTGGTTGTAGTTTTTCAATACCTGATTCAGAATAAGTCCGGTTTCCTCGAACCCAGCTACTACCTGGTTCAGGTTTTTGATGAGTGAATCTGCGTGGGTAACCAGCGGTAGCGCCTGCTGTTGCAGCACGGCTGAGATACCGGGGTCTTTTTTGGCTAAAAGCGTATCTCCGTCCTGCATCGGCGCTCCGGTACCCGGGGACAAATGAATGACTTTTCCGCCGAGCAGGCCACCGTCGGCGAGTATTGCGGAACTTCCGCCAGGTATCGCTATTCCTTTCTGTATATCAAGCGAAACCAGCAAATGGTTTTTACGGTTTTGCAACAATTTGATTTCACGAACCCTGCCGACATTCAATCCATTGAGCAGTACGGGATTAGAAGCTGTTAATCCGTCGATATTGTCATAGATAACAAAGTATTGATGCGTTCTTGAAAAAACATCTGAGCCTTTCAGGATATGAAAGCCGAAATACAGCATCACCATTGCGGCAATTGCCATCATTCCAACTTTTGCTTCTTTCGATAATTTCATGGACTAAATAATTTCCCGCCAGGCAACCGGCAAGTTCGGCAGTACTAAGTTTATATCGGTTGCATTAACATCAAAGTATCAAAAATTGTTTTGACAAATCAAAACATCGGCATCCCGTCTATTTAAC
Source organism: Dyadobacter sp. CY343 (assembly GCF_021390335.1). Taxonomy (GTDB): domain Bacteria; phylum Bacteroidota; class Bacteroidia; order Cytophagales; family Spirosomataceae; genus Dyadobacter. The sequence goes on from NZ_JAJUXK010000007.1 coordinate 106,581, forward strand.
GGTCCATGTCTTTTTTATAAGCCATGAACGCCTGGTGAATAGATTCTGCAACTTCTACCTGCCCGTCTTCCGAGGCCAGATAATCTTCCTCTTCCGGTGTGGATAAAAACCCGGTTTCGATCAGCACACTCGGCATTGCGCAGCGCCATAATACCAGGAACCCGGCTTGCTTCACGCCCCGACTTTCCCTGTCCGAAACAGACTGGAATTTCTTTTCGATCAGATCCGCCAGACGAAGGCTGCTTGAAATAAATGCGCTTTGGTAATTGGCGAGCATAATATGCGCCAGCGGTGAATTAGGATCAAAACCTTTGTATTTCTGCTTATAGTTCGTTTCCTGCAAGATTACCGAGTTTTCCCTTCTCGCCACGTCCAGGTTACCTTCCGTTTTATGCAAACCCATTACGAAAGTTTCCGTCCCGTGAACCGACCTTGATCTTGGTGTTGCATTACAATGGATAGATATGAAAAGATCTGCATTGTTACGGTTGGCGAATGCAGAACGTTCACCCAATTCTATAAAAACGTCAGTCGATCTGGTGTATAAAACCTTGACTTCCGGCGTAGCTTCTTTGATCTTCCTGCCCAACTCAAGCGCGACGCTCAGTGCGACGTCTTTTTCCTTTATTTTCCGGCCCCTGGTGCCGGGGTCTTTCCCGCCGTGACCGGCATCGATTACAACTGTTCTTACTTTTGCGGACTTGGAATCGGCGGGTTCCTGTTGAAATACGAACGCAAGACTTGCCAGCAGGAAACTCGCAGCAATTATTGATTTAAGAACTTTTAACATTATTTTTTAATTGGGGCGTTACTCGTTAGAGGTTTCTCTGCTAATTTTGATATCGAATGCAAAAATACTCTATTTGTTAAAACTGAAAAGAAAGGCGATTATTATATCGTCAGTGGTTGCGGCGTTTCTCCTGTTCAGCACTTTAGCCTGTGTGCAGCAACGCTCCAAGGGGTCCGGGAAAAATAAGAGTAAGCAGGCTGTTTCCTCTTCTGAAAAACAAACTTCGGATTCTCTTCTTACAGCTAATCAAAAGTCTGGTACCGATACACTTGGTACCGGTGAGGGTCGTACGTCTCAGCCGCTAACACCCGCTGACTCACTTAATAAGAATATTTCCGCCGATTCTACCGCCGCGGACACAATTTCAAACCCGGACGATTTACAGAATGTAGTTGAATATACTTCCGAGGATTCGACGATTATGGATGCTGTTCTTAAGCAAGTTCATTTATATGGAAATGCGGAAGTGAACTATGGTACCATCAACCTGAAAGCCAATTACATCCGGCTTAACTGGGTTACTAATGAGGTATATGCGATCGGCACCTACGATTCTACTTCCAAGAAAATGGTCGGCGATCCTATATTTCAGGATGGTCCGGAAACTTATAATACCAAAGAAATCAGGTATAATTTTAAATCTCAAAAAGCGCTGATCCAGGGGATTGTAACCCAGGAAGGCGACGGTAATATCAGGGGGGAAAAGGTCAAGAAAGACGCGGAAGGCAACTTTTATATCCGCCACTCCATGTACACGACGTGTAATCTCACGCACCCGCATTACTTCATCAATGCGCCGAAGATTAAAATGGTGAACAAAAAGCAGGTCATTTCGGGACCTTTCAATCTCGTGATCAGCGACGTTCCGCTTCCTATTGCGCTGCCTTTTGGTTTTTTCCCTTTTCCAAAGAAAAAAGAAAGTGGCACGAGCGGGATCATTTTCCCGACTTACGGAGAGGAACCGAACGGGCGGGGCTTTTACCTGCGCGAAGGCGGATATTACTTTGCAATCAGTGAATATGTCAACGCGATCGTAACAGGACAAATCTATTCGACTGGCAGCTGGGGTTTGGGTGTGGCTTCCACTTATATCAGACGGTACCAGTACAGCGGGAATTTTGCATTGCGTTTCAATAAAAACAAACCGAGCGACGAAGTGGATCGATTGCTGGGCCGGGGTGTTACCAATGATTTCAGCGTTGTATGGTCACACGCACCAAAGCCGCGCGGGAACTCCCAGTTTTCTGCTAATGTCAATGTAAGCAGCAATAGCTATAACCAGTTGCAGGAGTTCAACACAAACCGATATATATCTAACGTAGCCAGCTCGTCGGTGCAATACAACCGCACATTTGGTCAATATGCGCGGGCAGCAGCCAGCTTGCGCGTGAACCAAAATTTCGGACAAAAAGCGACCAATGCCGACACTGCTCGACGTGTTGGTGGAAAAACCAACGTTTCCACCGATTTTAGCTTTGGTATCAACCAGATCGCTCCTTTTGCATTAAAAGGTGGTCGCGGCAAGTGGTACGAAAGCTTCCGTCTTGGTCTGGATTTTAGCGGAAATTATGCATTGACCAACTCGCTGACTGCCATCGATACTTCTTTCAGCAGATTGGGTTTCCAGATTTCTAATACAGTAGATACGTCGAGGGTAGGGATAGCGAAAGTGGTGCCCTTCAACCTGAACAACCTGCCGGATATGTTGAAAGACGCGCAGTTTACCGGACGTTACAGCTTGCCGATTTCCCTGCCCAACTTTAAAGTTTTGCGGTTTGTGAATGTGACCCCCAGCCTTTCTTTGCAGGGGGAGGTTTTCACAAAACAATATAATTACTCAGTCGATTCTCTCACCAACCGTGTGCGCATTGATACGCTCAATCAGGCCGGGACTGAATATTCTTACAACTTCGGGGCGGGTGTGAACACTCGTTTTTACGGGACATTCTTTATCGGAGGAAAAAGGCTGGAAGCGATCCGACACACGGTAATACCTTCTTTATCATTTACTTACACCCCGGATTTTACCGGCGACGCATTTGGTTTTTATCAAAAAGTTAGTGTCCGGAACCGGAAAGACGAAATACAGGATTATTCACTTTCCCGGTTCCGCGGGATTGGTACGGGAGTCGGTAACGGGCGGGCGAGCAGTGTAATTTCTTTCAGCTTAAACAACTCTTTTGAGATGAAGCTGAAATCGAAAAGCGATACTGCGGCTACCCAATTCGAAAAAATATCACTGCTTGACAATTTGAGCGTCGGAGGTAGCTACAATCTCCTGGCCGATTCTTTGAATCTCTCCAATATCACTGTGAATGCGAATGCGCGGGTCGGCCGGAACCTGAATCTGAACTTTAATATGAACCTGGATCCGTACGCTTATGAAGCGAATCCACGGGTTTTGTCTAATCAGGTTGGTACCAAGGTCAACAGATATGCGATCACGCAGGGTCAGGGACTTGCCAAGCTGCAAAATTTGGGCTTTACATTAGGTACCAGCTTTTCACCCAAGGGATCAGACAAAACAAAAACACCGCCGGTTAATGGAGCTGATCCAAATGCGGAGATTAAACAGGAGCAGCGAGAATATATTGAGCAAAACCCCGAGCTGTATGTGGATTTCAATGTACCCTGGAATTTGTCGCTTAACTACAACTTCGGCCTCAGCAAGCCCGGCCTTTCCAAAGCAACTCTGATCCAGGCTGTGCAGGCGACGGGTGATCTGAGTTTATCTAAAAATTTCAAAGTAAGCGTAAGTACCGGTTTCGATTTTACTGCATTCTCTCCTACCATTACGCAGCTTACACTTTACCGGGATCTGCATTGCTGGGATATGAGTTTCAGCTGGACACCATTCGCAGGCAGCGCGGCGCGGGTTAGTAACTACAACTTCACATTGAAAGTGAAGTCGGCGCTCCTGCAAGATCTTAAAGTAACGCGCCGCCGCTCGTTCTACGACAGATCAGCCTATTGATTAGGCACAAAAAAAGGCTGCCCATGCAGGCAGCCTCTCAATTTCTTTGATCAGATTACTTCGAAGCTGGCTTAGCGGCCTTTGGAACCACTTCACCTTTCAGATATAAGGTAATCGATCCGCCTTCGGTATTACTGAAAACGGTTACAGGTTTGTTGAAAGAACCTGCTGCTGCTGCATTAAAAGTAGCTTTTACTGATCCTGTCTTTCCAGGAAGTACAGGGTCTTTAGACCAAACCGGTGTTGTACATCCGCAAGATACGGTTACATTGGAAAGAATTACTGGCTCTGTACCTGTGTTGGTAAAAACAAACTCGTGCGTTACCGGCGTTCCCTGAGGCACTTTGCCGAATGCATGCGTTTCTTCTTTGAATTTTAGCACACCTTTCTGAGCGAAACTAACGGTGGTCAGGCCAACCAATAGAACCAGAGCTGAAAAAAATACTTTCATAACTTTGACTATACATTAAGTGGTGAAAAACTAATTAGCAAACAAGATTAATGCTTAAAAATTAAATTTAATAATCGTTAACCAATATTAACAGAAGGCAGCGAATCGTGGTATGGCAGCGGATTATTATTTTCCTGCTTAATTTTGGCTTGCATTCAAAAAAACGTAATTTAACTACTGATTATTTCCAGAAAATTTCGCTTATGCTTCCGAATGATAGTTTGACCGGCTCCGGTATTTTGAGTAAAGAAAACATTATCAGTGATTATCGCCTTGCTTGCGAGAGTCGCCAGGTAAGTCTGCTGGGCCGGAAAGATACAATGGGAGGTCGTTCTAAATTTGGCATTTTTGGAGACGGTAAGGAAGTAGCCCAGATCGCACTTTCGAGGACTTTCAGGCAGGGTGATTTCAGATCCGGCTATTACAGGGACCAAACGATTGAAGCTGCTTTGGGTAACCTTACCTGGCAGCAGTTTTTTGCGCAAATGTACGCGCACGCGGATTTGGAACACGAGCCTAACACAGGCGGAAGGTCAATGAACGGTCACTTTTCCACACGCTGGCTGGATGAAGACGGGCGCTGGCTGGATCAGACGCAACTTTACAATTCTGTTTGCGATATATCCTCCACTGCGGGGCAAATGCCCAGGGCGGTAGGACTTGCTTATGCTTCCAAATTATACCGGGCCAATAAGCAACTGCACGGGCAGACGACATTTTCGCGTCAGGGAAACGAGATTGTATTTGCCACGATCGGCGACGCTTCCACTTCTCAGGGAATGTTCTGGGAGGCGATGAATGCAGCCGGAGTACTGCAAATCCCGCTGCTCACTTCCGTATGGGATGATGGCTATGGAATTTCAGTTCCTATTGAATATCAGACAACCAAAGGAAGTATCTCAAAGGCGCTGGCAGGGATGCAACGCAATGAGGATGAACCTGGTATGGAAATATTCACAGTCAGTGGCTGGGATTATCCTGCATTGATTGAGACTTACCAAAAAGCTACCAGGATCTGCCGCGAGGAGCAGGTTCCTGTTTTAGTGCACGTGACCGAGCTCACTCAGCCGCAGGGACATTCGACCTCAGGCTCACACGAACGTTATAAATCCAAGCAAAGACTGAACTGGGAAATTGAGCGCGACTGCAATTTGCGCTTCCGGGACTGGATATTGAAAAATGGATATGCTACCGACGAAGAACTTGAACAGATCGAAGTAGAATCCAAGGAAGTAGCGGCACAGTCGCGTAACAATGCGTGGCAGGCTTACCGGAAAGATATTGATAAGGAATACCTGGAAACAATACAGCTAATTCAGACAGCCGGGCGTGAAAGCCAGTTTGCCGACGAACTCAGCAATGTAGTGCACGATCTCTCCAAAACTTATTTGCCGGTGCGGCGGGATATGGTTTCCAGCATTCGCAAAACGCTTCGGATATTGGGCAGTGAAGCGGAGCCGGTAAAAAGTGCGTTGAAAGCATTTTTAAAAAACAGCCTCAAAGAGAACAAAGCGCGATTTAATACACATTTATACAGCGAAACGCAGGATTCTCCTTTACACGTAGAAGGAATTAAACCTGAATATTCAGAGAACAGCCCCACTGTTGACGGTCGGGAAATTATCAGAACTTACTTTAATTCTCTTTTTGAGCGAGACCCAACCGTGGTTGCGATTGGAGAAGATATTGGTATGATAGGTGATGTAAATCAGGGTTTTGCAGGTTTGCAGGAAAAATACGGCGAGCTTCGCATCACCGATACCGGAATCCGCGAAACGACCATTATCGGTCAGGGAATAGGAATGGCAATGCGCGGGCTGCGGCCGATCGTAGAGATCCAGTATTTCGACTATATTTATTACGCACTCTCCATATTGACCGACGACCTGGCGTCGCTCCGGTACCGGACAGCTGGCGGTCAGAAAGCGCCGCTCATTGTCCGCACGAGAGGTCACCGGCTTGAAGGTATCTGGCACTCGGGTTCTCCGATGGGTACGATGCTCAGCAGCTTGCGCGGCATGCACGTGATCGTACCGCGAAATTTTACCCAGGCAGCCGGTTTCTACAATACATTAATGAAGGGCGACGATCCGGCGCTTATCGTCGAGCCACTTAATTCTTATCGTCAAAAAGAGGTTTTACCCGATAATATCGCTGAAATCTGCATCCCGCTGGGGCAACCTGAAATTTTAAAGGAAGGAAATGATGTGACCATCGTTACTTATGGCTCCATGTGCCGTATAGTAATGGAGGCCGCTTCTCAATTGCAAAGTGTAGGGATCGACGCTGAGGTGATCGATGTACAGACACTTTTGCCATTTGACGTAAACAGCAGCATTGTAGAATCCATTAAAAAAACGAGCAGGGTTGTCTTCGCCGATGAAGATCTGCCAGGTAGCGCATCCGCTTATATGATGCAGCAGGTTATTGAAAAACAGAATGCGTACCGCTGGCTGGATTCAGCGCCGGTGACAATTTCCGCGAAAGACCATCGCCCACCTTACGGTTCGGACGGTGATTATTTTTCGAAACCTAATATGGACGATATCTTTGAAACTGTTTACAAGATCATGCACGAAGCGGAGCCCGAGCTTTATCCGGAACTGTTTTAGTGTTTGATATCTATGTATAAAAAATCAGGAAAGAGAATTTTAGACTTGATAATAGCGGCAGCCGGGATCTTCATCTCGCTGCCGCTATTTGTTTTAATAACCCTCCTAGTCTGCGTTGATTCGCGCGGCAGGCCATTTTTTCTTCAAAAACGACCGGGATTAAATGAGAAGCTATTTACGCTGATCAAACTCCGAACAATGCAGGACAATGGCGATGTCACTTCTTTGGGCCGCATTTTGAGGATTACTTCATTCGATGAGATCCCGCAGCTGTGGAATGTGTTGCGGGGTGAAATGAGCATTGTGGGCCCGCGTCCGCTTTTGGTGCAATATCTTCCTTTGTATAATGAGTTTCAAAAGCAGCGCCACACCGTATTGCCTGGTATCACCGGCCTCGCGCAGGTGAGTGGACGAAACGAGATCAGCTGGCAGGAGAAGTTTGAGTATGATGTTTCTTACGTGCAGAATGTATCCCTGAAACTGGATCTGGAAATTCTCGGTCGCACCGTTTCCCAACTTATGGAACGCAAAAATGTGAAGTCTTCGACGGGCCTTCCAATGGACGAATTTAAAGGAAACTGATATGCTGATCTACGGTGCAGGCGGCCACGCGAAGGTCATTTTCCGAATGCTGATTGAGGCGGGATTCGAAGTCGACGCAGTATTTGACGATCAAAGTGAGACTTATCTTTTTGACAAAAAAACAATTCCCTACAATCCGCACGTTTTCCCGGACCAAGAGGTAATCGTTGCGATAGGCGACAATGGTGCGCGGCGTCGGGTGAAAGAGCGAATATTTCACAAGTTTAGCAATATCATTCACAAAAGTGCATTGATCGATTCCAAGGTATCGATCGGGGAAGGGTCTGTCGTTTTTCAACAGGCAGTTATCCAGGCAGATGCGCGTATTGGGAGACATGTTATAATCAATACGGGAGCGATCGTAGAGCACGAATGCGAGCTCGGTGATTTTGTGCACGTAGCGCCTCGGGCTACACTTTGCGGGAATATGAAAGTTGGTGAAAATACGTTGCTGGGTGCCGGCTGCATTGTTTTACCAAATATTTCGATTGGAAAAAATTGCATCATCGGCGCGGGTAGCATAGTTACCAAATCAGTTCCGGACAATGTTACCGCCGCAGGTAACCCGGCCAGAATTTTAACATATTAAACACATACTATGAATTACAGAATATGGCTGTCGCCGCCGCATATGAGCGGTGGAGAATTGAAATACGTTCAAGAGGCATTTGACAGCAATTGGATTGCACCTGCCGGACCTAATATCCGTCATTTTGAAAATGAGTTAGCCCAATATACCGGAGCAAAATATGCGGTTGCGCTGGCGTCGGGAACAGCTGCTGTTCATTTAGCCTTGTGCGCTTTGGGTATCGAAAAAGGCGATATTGTACTCTGCCAGTCGCTGACTTTCGTTGCCACTGCTAATCCGATTCTATATCTCGGAGCCACGCCCGTTTTCATCGATAGCGAATCAAAAACGTGGAATATATGCCCGGAGGCTTTGGAAACGGCGGTAACGTATTACATAAAGCGTAACCAAAAACCAAAAGCATTGATCTGCGTGCATTTGTATGGAATGCCCTGCTTAATGAACGAGTTACTGGCGATTTGTGACAAATACGGTATTGCATTGATCGAAGACGCAGCCGAGGCGCTGGGTTCTACGTATACAGGGAAGCATTTGGGCACTTTCGGCAAAGCGGGGATTATTTCTTTTAATGGAAATAAAATAATCACTACTTCCGGCGGTGGCGCTTTGCTTTCAGATTCTAAAACGCTTACGGATAAAGCCAGGTTTTTAGCGACGCAGGCGAAAGATCCGGCTAGTTATTTTCAGCATTCCGAAGCTGGCTATAATTACGCGCTGAGCAACGTTTGTGCAGGCATCGGACGCGGACAAATGGAAGTTCTGAATGAGCGTGTGGCAGCGCGACGGTCTAACTTCAATCGGCATCAGCAGTACCTGGCTGCAATTCCTGGCATTTCATTTCAGGAGGAGCCAGCAGGCGGATATTCAAACCGCTGGCTGACTACCTTGGAGTTATCATCTGCAAACGCTGGTAGCACACCTGAAAAATTGATCCAGGCTCTTTCCGCAAATGGAATAGAAGCCAGGCGCGTGTGGAAACCAATGCATTTACAACCACTTTACAAAACAGCACCTTACTTCGGAGGTAACGTGGCTGAAAATCTTTTTGAAAATGGTGTATGCCTTCCATCCGGATCTCAGTTAACGGAGAAAGAGGTCACAGAAATAAGCAACGTAATTATTGAATTGATTGAAAATAAAAAAGGCTGTTCATGAGCGGGTCACGAACAGCCTTTTTCTCTTAATTAGCGTATTACAGAATTTCGATCTCGAATTGCAATGGTGTGTAAGCCGGCACCTTAGGGTTACCATTAGCTCCGTATCCAAGAGAAGAAGGAAAAATGATAATCGCTTTTTCCGTTTTTCTCATTCTTCGCACTGCTCTGTCGAATCCCGGAATCACACCGTTAGTGCCGGTAGTTACTGCAATTGTTCCTTCGTCGAATTTCGTATCGTCCAAGAACTTTCCAACGTATTTAACACTGACGGATTTGCCCACACCAAGCGTATCCCCAGTAACCGTGTTGGTTCTGATAATTACCAAATTACTGCTGGTACGCTCAGAAACAGGGAATTGCTTCCTCGCTAGGAAATCGTCAATTTGCTGTACTTCGGTTCTGGTTTTTACGAATTCAATTTCAAGTCTGATTACAGAATAAGCTGGGATATTTACTCTTTCTGCATTGCCGAAAGCCAATGTGTAAGGCAGAAGGAAAGTAGCTTTTTCTCCCGTTTTCATCAAGAATATTCCGCGCTCAAGACCGAAGATATTGGTTGAATAACCCTCCGCTGGAAAAGTAAATGTCGAATCGTCTTTGATTGATAAAACCTTCGTTCCATTCAACAGATATCCGTTGATCCTGACAGTTGCCCCGTCCCCTCTCTTTGGCCGCTGACCATTTGGATTTGACTTTCTGATAATGTAATACAAACCAGAACTATCCTTTATCGCAGAAGATCCTGCGCTGTCTTTTGCGAGAAACTCCTGGATCTGAGTCTCATTCTCAGCCATTTTCTCCTCATCCTCGTTGTCGGATTTCATACACCCTGACAAACCTGCCACCATAGCAAGTAAAAAACACAATGCTAAATAAGTACGCTTCATTTTCTTGTCTTCCTTTCTTTTAAATTAAATGGGAATAATTACTTGCATCGATAGACTCTGCCCAACTGCTATTGGTTGCAATCATAAAACTGAAACTTCCATAAGTACATTTTTTTCGTAGAATCTGCAAAAGGAAGATAGCGGGCAAACGCCGCATTTCGGGTTTCTTGCTACGCAAATATAGCGTCCGTGCAAAATTAGCCAGTGATGCGCTTTATGAACGAGCTGTTTCGGAATATATTTTACCAATATTTTCTCAACACTCAGCGGGGTTTTTGCGGTACCAGGAACGAGCCCCAAACGATGCGAAACGCGGAATACGTGCGTGTCGACTGCCATAGCAGGCTGGTTAAAAATCACCGACGCAATTACATTGGCTGTCTTTCGACCAACGCCCGGCAGCTTTTGCAGTTCATCCACGGAAGCCGGCACTTCGGAGCCAAATTGCTCGACCAGCATCCGCGCCATACCCACCAGATGCTTACTCTTATTGTTCGGGTAGGATATTGACCGGATGTAAGTAAAAACCTCTTCTGCATTGGAAGCGGCCAGCGCCTCGGGAATGGGAAAACGCTCGAAAAGCGGCGGCGTCACGATGTTTACACGTTTGTCTGTGCATTGCGCAGACAATATCACCGATACCAGCAATTCGTACGGATTGTTGTAATGTAATTCGGTTTCAGGTTCAGGGAAGTTATTGGTAAAATAATCCAGAAATAGTCTGAACCGCTCCTGTCTAAGCATAAATAGGAATCAAAGCTGATAACAACGACAAAATCCAGCTATTCAGCGAATAGCTGGTAAAAAGAAAAACCTACCGCCCTCAATTATAGAGAAGGGCAATAGGTCTTTTCGACGAGAATTGCTGTGAATATCTGAAAACTTCCGAGATCACTTTTTCCGAAGGAGTCCGGGTGATTTTGTTCATCTGGGTTTGAATTTCGAGCGAATCCAGATAAAAGTTCATCAGATTATCGTCAAGAGCAAGCGCCTCAACAATCAGTTCATTTTCATTTTCTGTTGTCTCGGCATATAAATACCTTACAACATCATCGTAGGTAAAAGTTTTTGTCATACTGTGGGGCACGTTGGTTGAATTGCTTACGCAAGTTTATCAACGCGTAACGCATCCTGCCCAATGCCGTATTAATACTCACTCCCGTGGCGTCCGCAATTTCCTGAAAACTCATGTCCTCATAGTGGCGCATGATCAGTACTTGCTTCTGCACATCAGGTAACCGCTGGATCATCTCCCGCAGTTGTTCATGTGTTTCCTGACGAATCTGGATTGACTCAACGGAATCCTCCGAAAAATCCAGCGTATTAAAAACACTGCTTCCGTCTTCGAATACTACATTGGGGTAGCGTTTATCGCGTCTGAAATAATCAATGGCAAGGTTGTGTGCGATACGTATAATCCATGGCAAAAACTTGCCCTCATCATTATATCTACCTCCTTTTATCGTATCTACGGCCTTTATAAATGTATCCTGTAATAAATCTTCGGCTACATATTGGTCTTTGACAATTAGATAAATAGTGGTGTATATTCTTGATTTATGGCGTTGAACGAGTTTTTCGAAAGCTTTCTCGTTCCCACGGATATACAATGTCACCAACTCACTGTCGCTAACTAGGACTTTCTCCATTTTTATTATTCGATTTAGTTAACGTAGAGCGGTTCTCCGATATTGTTTCTCCTTTCTGTCTGGTGATAAAAATGAAATAATTATCTGTATTTGAAATTATACGATTCAAAGAAATAGATTTAGCAAATAATTTGCAAATGTTTGGGTTTCTTTTTTCGGGAAATTGTTTTCCGTTAACACATGTTAACAACCAGGGCATATTTTCGTATATATTCGATCCGTCACGATACCTTCTGTTCTTTTAGCAACAAATTATAGAATTTATCAAATAGACATACGCTCGATTTGCCTGAACGGATTTACCTGGCGACACAATTATTTTTACACAGAAACCGAACAGTAAAATTTAACTTTTCCAATAAATATTGAACTATTGCCAGATATGAAATACACGCATATTTTTTTTGATCTGGATCATACACTCTGGGATTTCGAAAAGAATTCATCGGAATCCCTGGAAGAGATTTTTCACCGTTTGGCTCTCGAGCAACACGGAATCCAGTCAAAGGACGCATTTATTACTTGTTTCCTCAAAATTAATACGGCATTGTGGGATGCTTTCGACCGGGGACAGTTGCACCATACCTATATACGTGAGCAACGGTTTAAACTGGTCTTCGCGGAACTGGGCGTCCAGTGCCCGGATAATCATGACGAGATTGGTGAAATGTACCTGCGGGCGCTGCCGGATAAAAAGCATTTGCTGGAAGGAGCACTCGATCTGTTAACCTACGCCCAGGCTGCAGGGTACCGGATGCATATTATTACAAATGGTTTTAATGAGATCCAGGTACGGAAGATAGCCAGTTCGGAGATCAATCACTTTTTTGAGAATGTCATCACATTCGACACTGCAAATGCTAAAAAGCCGGATCGGAAGATATTTGAATTTGCTATGGAAACCGCAGGTGCCTCCGCTGAGGAAAGTATTATGGTCGGAGATAACTGGGTTGCGGATATTATGGGGGCCAAACAGGTTGGAATAGATACTGTTTACCTTAACCCGGCCGGATTGCAGTTTGACGAGGCACCGACCTACGACATTCGCAGACTGGAAGAACTACTGCTTATCCTTTAACCGAACTAATATTGATACAACACAGGATTTAGCTCGCTGTCCGCTGGTCCGCCCACCGGCCTGGATAGCAACCAAGTTTCCCAGTCGGCCTGCTGGTACTCGTTTCTTGGCTGCACAATTTGCTGGTCCTCGTCCATGTAAATCATGGTCATCACCTTACGCGGCCGGCCGGATACATTTGCTCCCGCGCGGTGGAACAACCAGCCCGCATGAAAGCTCACTTCGCCCAGTTCGAAAGGAGTTTCATTCAATGTGAATTGTTTCAGTTGCTCGTTCATCAGCGCTTCGCTTTCGTCACTGATTTCGACGTCGCGACCTATTTCTACGTGGTGACTTTTTTCTGCAAATGCCAGCGGCCCCATTTCCATTAAAGTTTCCTGAAGAGGAATCCATACCGTAACAGTTTTGGGAGAAGAAAGTGGCCAGTAAAACTGATCCGCATGCCAGGGCGTAATGCCGCCGGAAGATTCCTTATATAAAGCCTGATCGTGGTAAAGCCGCACGCCTTTCACCTGCAACAGGTCAGTCGCGATCCGGGCCAGCCTTTTGGAAAAAACAAACTCTTTTGCTTCCTCACTTTCGCGCCACAAGTTCATCACCTGCAGGAATGCCCGCTCGTAAGTCGTGCGTTCTTCCATTGGCTTCGTCAATTTGTTCAGCTTGAATACCAGATCGGTGATTATAGCTCCGTAATGTTCGAGCAATTGCGGGCTGAGCACGTTTTTGAGTTTTACGTATCCGTAGGTTTCGAAATGTGTAATCGCTTCTTGCGGAACTGCAAACGGTTCGGAAAGCTCGCTCTGAATCAAATCGTATTGTAGTTGGGCCATGATCAAGTCTTTTTCAGTTAAAAAAAGATTGCATTCAGCGAAAACTACCTTAGTGATCCTGTTCGTAAAATTTAATTTTTTTCTCGCGCAGAAAGCTTTTGATCACATCCACATGCACGCATTGACCTACATTCAAAAAAGGATAATTGGAAACCTGCTTTCGCTGACCTTCCGAAATCACTTCCCTATTGACCTGGTCAAAACCCAGGTGCAGGTGCCGGGTTGCGCTTTGCATTCCGTAGATGACACCATTTGGATCAAAAAGCGGCCCGCCGCTCTGGCCGCGCAAGCCGGGGGTACTCATTTCAATACCTGTTACTTCATTTGCCTCGCCAATATGTCGGGTAATAATGCCGTCGATCGGGAAACTGGGGGTTTTGGAGCGGCCTGCTTTTGTCCATTCAATATCTCCGGAATTTTTATTGTACTGATAATTTGTAAACTCGGGAAAAGGATAACCCAGCCGGCATAAGTACCTGCCTTGTCGCACAGCGCGCGAATCTTTCAGAAAATGCGCGTGGCCCTGGTATTGAATGGATTCGAAATCACGAAACTGGATAACCGCCAGATCCTGGGTAGGATGCAAATGGATGGAGAGCGCTTTGTAAGCCGAAACGCACTGGATAAAGTTGAAAAGAATGCGGATGGGATTCACCGAGTTGATCCGGTATTTGGTTTCCAGGCTGAGCCGCTGCGTTTCGAAACCGGGGTCTTTTTCAAATTTCCGTAATTCACCCCTGAATTTGAGATAGTTCTCGTAGATCGCATTCGCATGCAAAATCTGCTTTGCGACGTGCCTGCATGTAATTGCAAATCCGTCCTCGTTCACGAAAAACAAAGTGGCGGTTCCAGGTACAATATCACTTCCCGAGTAATATCTGAAAATAAAATGGATCGGACGGGTGAACTGATCTACTCTCTCAATAGCTCCAACAAACATGTCGGCAAATGTAGTAAACCAATCTCATTTGTGGGTGAAAGGAACCAGCGCTTCTGTCTGATCCCAGCTTAATATCATATTTACACCTTCGGGTATATCTTCAAAATAGATATTAAATTGCTCCTGAACAGTGGGGCGGATCCGAATTGGAACTTCAACCTGCATTACATTTTTCCCGTCATTGTATTCGGTACCCCATTGCCCGGTTTCTGCATTGAGAATAATCTTCCAGGTACTTTGCCCCGGAACGGAATACAGCGAGTAAGTGCCCGCCTTAACAGGCTTCCCCGCCATTAATATATCCTCTTGAAATTCGATCAAAGTCGCTTCGTTGGCCCCTGTTCGCCACACTTTTCCGTAAGGAGACAGTGCATTATCCTTATCCCTGCCAAAAATCAATCTTCCTTTTTTGCTTGGCCTGCTATAAGTAACCTTGATGCCCGCAACTTTAGATGTTTCCGCTACTGCCTCCGGGCTGAATGATTTGGTGTACATTCTCACGCCGGCAAACGCGATCAATCCCAGAACCATAATCCCTAACCCGATCAGTAGCGCTTTCTTCATAGATCAGGGACAGACGATTTTGTAAAAAGTGTAGGTTACCGATAATCGGAGATAATAGTAGTTGTCTTTCAGTGAAGGGTCACCCTGTATCAACTTGTCGGTTGCGACTGGCTTGCCGCCGAGATCATCGAGAAAATCAGTAAAAGTTTTTCTTGCACCATATTCAATACCAATATTCCACGGCCGGCGAACTTGGTATTTGATACCAACACCATAAGGCAGCGTAAATGTGGATGTTTTGTAAGGATTGCTCTGCACTTTGGGATCAAACTTTGAATACCCGATCCCACCAAATAAATACGGACTCCAGTTGACAGCAAACCTGCGTTCCTGGAAATTCAGAAAGTTATATTCCGCGACTGCGCTTCCTTCAAATATCCTGGTTGTGAAAGATTTGTTTCTCGCAAGCTGGAAAGGATCGTCACTGTGCTTGTCATCCGCACCGATAATACCTCCCGCAATTTCAGCGCGAAGTGACAATGCCTGATTGGGATTGAACCGAAAAAATAAACTGCCGGCGGGCTTGATGAATCGAATTCTTTGTGAGGGAGCAATATCTCCTTTGTAGTTAAAACCCCCTATTCCAGCTCCCAGCTCGATCTTCTGGGCAATGGTATTTGTATTAATTGCGGTAAAAAAATAAATACCTGCCGACAAGAAGTAGAGCAAGTATTTATCAATGTAGTTTCTAAAAGAATATTTCAAAGTGTGCCTTTATTTTAAAGGAGGACATTTAATTTGAGAAGGCAGCATATAGTTGATATGGATCATACCAAAAAGATAATTGTCCTTCAATTTGGGGCTATATCCGCGTGCACTTCCCGGCGCACCATAACCCGTAGCAGGAAGTGCCGCGAAAGGATCAGCTGCATCTATCTGGTAATTCACCTGCAAAAATTTCTTCAAAGACTCGGTTCTGTCAGCGCCTTTTCTCACTGCAATTGGATTAGTAGAACGGTTGGCTACTGTCGCGGCCAACGGATCATCCGCAAACAAAGCCGGATCTGCATACTTTCCTGCAACATCATCCAGGTAGTCGGTAAAAGTTTTCCTGAAACCCAGCTCAGCTGAAATATCGAATCTTGAATTGATTTTATACCGAACTCCGATTCCTACCGGTATTGCAAACTGTACCAACGAATACGGTTTGGCATAACCTTCATTTCCCTGACCCTCTGTACCCAGCGGCTGCAATTTAACCCAATCTCCGTCAAGTGAATCGAGCGCCTTAGGATTGTGGGCTGTTAATGCGACGCCGGCAAACAGATAGGCACCAAACTGCGGGCGTCTGTCGTAACTGCGACCATCGGGAATTAATTTAAAAATACCCTGAACCGAAAACTCTTTCAGATCATTGCGGAAATGCAGGTTTCTGGCATAAAATACGTTGCTCTCATATTTTGAGCCGCGGTTCATTATATAATCGTCGCCCGCGATTCTCGCATAAGTAAAGCTGGCCCTGGCGCCGAGTCGTGGTGTAAAGTGCCTTGTGTAGTTACCCCCGATACTCCAACGCACCATTTTGAACATCGAAGCGAGTGGTCTTCTGTAAGGTGCCATATCGCCAAAATAGCTGGAAGTACCGATACCAAAACCTGCCGTAGAATATGGGACAAAAATAGCCCGGCTCTGGGCCTGAGATTCTTTGCCTGCTATGAATAGTCCAAGAGTAAAAATCAACGCCAGCGTCCCGGGTACTGTCTTGAATTCAAAATTTCTACGCATTTTCAAATCGTTTTTTTGCAAAAATAGGATAGTTGTTGATTTTCTTCAGAGTGTATCACCATTTGAACGTATTTCCGATAAAATTATTTGTAGCGGCTCTAATTTTTAGAAATACCTGCGACAACACATTCACAGACGTTTTAAATTGACCTCAACTAAAACTTTGCTATCATTGCAGACCAAAAAAGATCCGGGAAATGATTACGAGTCACAATTTGAAATTTTCCTATTCTGCTCAAAAAAAATTTCAATTTCCTGATATCAGCTGCGGTGACAGAGAAACTTTGCTGATCCTGGGACAATCGGGAAAAGGGAAAACCACCCTGTTGCACCTGCTGGCACTCCTGCTACAACCCGAATCCGGCGAAGTGATTATTGGCGGAAGGTCGATCAAGCACCTGTCGCATGAACAAATCGCACTGATCCGGGCAAAGACTATTGGGATTATTTACCAGCGGGCGCATTTTGTAAGTGCATTGTCGGTAATTGACAATATGCTGTTGTCCAACTTTCTGGCAGAAAAAGATCAGGATCGGAAAAAGGCAATCTACCTGGCCAACGAGCTTGGTTTCGCAGAACATTTGTCTAAGAAAACATCGCAGCTCAGTCAGGGTGAACAGCAGCGGGTAAGTATTGCGAGGGCATTAATGAATGATCCGAATGTGATTTTGGCGGATGAACCTACATCCAGCCTCGACGATATCAATTGCCAGCGTGTAATCGATCTTTTAAAAGCACAATCAGCTTCCATAGGAGCCAGTCTCGTCGTGGTAACGCACGATCAGCGACTGAAAAGCGAATTTTCGAATCAGGTAATTTTATAGCCTTGCGCAAATGCTGCTGCGGCCGGGCTCGCAAGTCAAACTAACAAGCAATGAACCTTTTCAAGATCAGCCTCGCGAATATCAGGGAGAAGAAGCTTAACAGCTTTCTCAGTGCATTGTTACTGGCGCTTGGTATAGGCATGATCTCGCTGCTTTTGCTTTTAAACCAACAACTCGACGAGCAGTTCAGGAAAAATATAAAGGGAATAGATATGGTGGTGGGCGCCAAAGGAAGTCCGCTGCAACTTATTCTGTCCAGCATTTACCAGATCGACGCGCCTACCGGAAACGTGCCGCTGGCGGAGGTGAATTCTTTACGCAAAAATCCTTTCGTCAAAACGGTTATCCCGCTTTCGATGGGCGACAGTTACCAGGGTTTCCGCATTCTTGGGACAACTCCAAAATATATTGAGCATTACAAGGTTAAGGTTGCAGAGGGGCACATTCATAATGCGTCGATGGAAGTTACCGTGGGAAGTAAAGTAGCCCGCAACGCCGGACTAAAGATAGGCGATACATTTGCCAGCTCACACGGGCTCGACGGAGAAGGCGACCAGCATGATCATAAAAAATACAAGGTGACCGGCATTTTTGCGGCCAGCGGAACGGTCGTGGACCAACTGATCATAACCCGGCTTTCGAGTATCTGGGATATTCACGAACATGCGGAGGCTGGTGCTGAAAAACATGAAGAGCATCACGAGGAAGCTGGTGGCGAGGCGGAAGAAGAAGGGCAGGATGTGACAAGCGCGCTGATCCAGTTCCGTAACCCGATGGGATTAATGACGATCCCGCGGCAGGTCAACACGAACACTTCCATGCAAGCCGCATTGCCCAGCATTGAAATCAACAGGCTTTTCTCTTTGCTTGGTGTGGGTATTGAAACTTTGCGCGCGATCGCGCTGGTCATTATTACGATTGCCGGCGTGAGTGTTTTTGTCTCCCTTTATAATTCTTTGAAAGAGAGAAAGTATGAAATGGCGCTGATGCTGTCAATGGGCGCTACCCGTACATCACTTTTTTTAATGTTGCTGATTGAAGGGCTTTTCCTTTCGGTTGTCGGTTTTTTCGCAGGAATATTGCTCAGCAGGTTCGGATTGCTGCTTTTTTCAAAGGCGGCAGAACAGGATTTCCATTATTCGCTGGGGAAGTTTGCGATACTGCCCGAGGAAATTTATTTGCTTTTCGCTGCACTCACGGTTGGTGCAATAGCCGCTGCGCTGCCTTCTATCGGCATTTACAAATTGAATATTTCGCGCACGCTGGCAGAGGAATGATAATCTGTATAAATTTGTTAGTCAGGCGAAATCCTTATCCAAATCGATTCAAGATGAAATCCTTCAAGACAATCATATTCTTTTTCTGCATTACTTCTTTGCTAGCGTTCAAACCTGCAAATGAGCCGATCAAAGTAACCTGGGAGACTTTGAGAGACGTTACTTTCAAGAAAAAATGGTATGCGGAAGAATCCATTTATATGCTCCACCCGACATTCGGGCCTAGCGTGCAGAAGTTAAAAAACCAGCAGGTGGCGATCACAGGCTATATTCTTCCTGTGGATCTGGATGCAAATCTGTACGTACTTTCCGCATTTCCATTCAGCGCCTGCTTTTTTTGCGGTGGCGCAGGGCCGGAAACTGTGATGACACTTAATTTTAAAAAGAAAGACGGAAAGAAATTCAAGACTGACGAAAGGCTTACTTTCACAGGTACATTGAAGCTCAATACAGATGATATTTACCAGATGAACTATATTCTGGACGGAGCGGAAATTATTAACTAATTAATTGGATATCAAATTCCTATTAGCCGCCATACGCCGCAAATAAAGAAAAGTACAAGTCCTACCGGCGTGAGCACTTTCCAGCCCAGGTACATCAGCTGATCCACCCGCAAACGCGGCAGCGTCCATCTGGCCCACATTTGAACAAGTACTGCAAATACTGCTTTACTCAATAACCAGAACGCGCCGCTGAGGTATCCAAACCAGGTTCCCGGTTCGCCGCTGGTCCAGTCTGCGAGGCGCAGCGGACCAATATTTGGAAATGGTGTATTCCAGCTTCCTAGAAATAGAATAGCGCCGAGGAGCGACACAAGTAACATCATACCATATTCTGAAAGCATAAATATTGCCCAGCGCATCCCCGAATATTCCGTGTGAAAACCTGCTACCAGCTCCGATTCGCCTTCCGGTAAGTCAAACGGGGCGCGGTTACATTCAGCGAGAGAGGCGATGAAAAAGATCACATAGGCTATCAACAGAAAAGGATTCCGTACGATATTCCAGGACAAAAACCCACCTACTGCACTGATATCCAGCCCAAATTGCTTCATTTCAAAAAGGTATACGGGATCGACAGCATAAATACCTTGCTGGAAGCTGATCGCTTGTAAGTCAAGGGTTTGAGTGAGCATTACCACACATAATATTGATAACCCGAGCGGGATTTCGTAGGAAACGATCTGCGCCACCGCCCGCATTGCACCGAATAATGCGAACTTGTTATTCGAGCCCCAGCCCGCCATTAAAAGCCCAACAACATCAACTGAAACGATCGTAAGAAGGAAAAACACACCTACCGCGGCACCGGAACCTGCCAGATCAGGAGCGAGCGGCACGACAGCAAATCCGGCAAAAACGGCGACGAAGATAACGAAGGGAGCAATCAGGAAAAGCCACTTATCGGCTGCTTTGGGAACGATATCTTCCTTTTGAAGTAGCTTTAAAAGATCCGCAAATAGCTGTAAGACACCCCATTTACCTACTTCCATCGGTCCCATTCTATCCTGGATAAATGCGGAGACCTTTCTTTCCAGGTACACACCTATTACCACGAAACCGGGCACAAGCAATAAAAATATTATCAGCGTAAATGGTATCAATGCCTTTTCAGTCAAATGCTCGTTTTAACAAAAGTAAGTAAAAAAGTTACTCCACTTCGTCTGGCTGGCCACTATACCCCGATTCCTGCAAAATCCGGCTGGCATTATCTATCTCCATCAACGCTACAATAGATACTTCCGGGTTCTTATCCATAAACATCCCGACGATCCGCCAACCCACCCAGCGCGCTATTGCACCGGGCACTTTTTCTCCAATTTCGGTAGTAAATGGTCTTTCTTCAATGAATTTACGCTTTTGCAGCACATTCTTTTCATACAAAAGCTTGCTCGCAATAAAGTAACCCCAAATGTTCTGCTGGCTGTTATAAGTCCTTTTAAGGTCCGCTTCGGAATAGCCTATGATAAAACTGTCGGGCGTGTGGGGAAGCATAAATTTCACAAACTCGTAACCTTTTCCATAGCCGATCATATCGCCCAGGAGCGTCGGGTCGCCCGGATCTGTACGGTTGTATTTATTGGATAAAAAGAAAACGATAGATGGAACAATGTACGCTTTCTGATAGCGGCGAAGCTGGTAATCGAAAACATCAGGCCGATATCTTGCATCGGGACCGCCAAAATAATCCAGCCCGATAATGATCAGTGAATCAGAAATATATAAGTCGCTTCCTGTAAATCCGGTCACGATAAATTCGACTTTGGGAGCCTGAAATGCAGGATAGTAGTGCTTGATCCGTTTGAATGCATTTGAAAGTGAATCCACAATCCCTGCTTTCCGGTCACCGATCAATGAATCGAGCTGGCCTCTGAAACTTTGGAAATCAGGATTTTGCAAAACATTAAACAAATAACCCGCCAGCTGCGGAGATTCCACGGGCGCTTCGGTGAAGTAATACTTCTGAAGGTGACTGTGTTTGTTTAAAAAATTTTGTACTTCTGTAACCGACTTGCAGGCAAAAAGCTCCTGATCGAGGTTTTCTGAAACAATATTGATATTTATGTCAATGATATCCGGCTCGCTCCGGTGGTCGGGCTTGCAGGAAAACGTGAGTGCAGCGAGCAGAAAAAGCGGAATGATGTTCTTAAAATAAACCATTCGATTACTGGAAAATAACATGTCAGGTGAAGCTTCAAAAATAGAAAAAAAACGGATAAGCATTCTTGGATGCGGTTGGCTGGGCATTGCATTAGCTCAACGCTTGCTGGTCGATCCTATTACATCGGTAGTGAAAGCGAGCACTACCTCCGAGGGAAAGCTGGCCGATTTCGAGCGTCGAGGGCTGGAAGGTTTTCTGTTACCATTAACACCTGGTTTTCACGCCGAAAGTGATGTGGTCAAAGACTTTTTCAATACCGATTCATTGGTCATTTCTCTCCCGCCGCGTTCAGGGAAAAATGAACCGGGGTTTTATACAAAGCAGATTGAGGCTGTTGTTGAAGCTGTCAGAAACTCGCCGGTCAAAGAAGTCATATTCATCAGTTCCACAAGTATTTATCCGGATCTGAACAGAGTAGTAACGGAAGAAGATGTGACACTTCCGGAACATTCTCCTGCTCAGGAAATGGTTTTAGCCGAAAAATTAATTGAATCATTAAGGCCGGAAAGAACAGTCAGTATTCTCAGATTTGGCGGTTTGCTTGGCTATAACCGCATTCCGGGCAAATATGTGCAGGGGCAAAAAGATATGTCAACCGGCGAAATTCCCGTCAACTACATTCACCGCGACGATGGTGCGGCTGTTATTTTGACGATGCTGAAACTGGGGGTAAAGAACGAGACTTTCAATATCGTAGCACCTTCACATCCACCCCGAAAAGCCGTTTATTTGGATACCTGCGGGCAATTCGGCTGGGAAGCGCCTACCTTTTTGTCACCTGCAACGCAGCCCGATTTCAAGATCATTTCCAACGAAAAATTTACCCAAAACTTCGCCTACGAATTCCTGTACCCCGATCCGCTGCGATTTCTTTACATGCTGGAAGATACTGTCTGATATCAATACAAAGAAAAAATCCGCAAAATGACTTCCGCGGATTTAATATTGATATAACCAAAAGTAAACTATTGAGTTCCTCCGAGCAATTCGGTCAACTTGCTTTCCAGGGCAGGGCCGCGCAGGTTTTTGGCGATGATTTTTCCGTCTTTATCTATCAAAAAAGTGGCTGGTATTGCATTCACACCATAACTCTGCGCCACGCCGGAGTTCCATTTTTTGAGCTCCGATCCGTGTTGCCATTTCAAATTATCCTTGGCGATTGCGGTCTTCCAGGCTTTCTCATTATCGTCAAGCGAAACGCCGTAAATGTCAAAACCCTTTTCTTTGAACTTATCGTACATCCGCACCACATTCGGATTTTCCATCCGGCAAGGTCCGCACCACGAAGCCCAGAAATCGATCAATACATATTTTCCGCGCAGTGATGATAATGCAACCGGCTTACCTTCGGGGCTATTCAACGTAAAATCAGGCGCTTCCTGACCAATCGTCACACCCGCAAATCTTTTGATCTGCCCGATAAACATTTTTGCCAGAGTCGGCATTGGCTGTACCTGCTCATAATCGGCAGCCAGCTTTTTAAGGACTTCAATATCTGTTTCAGGATTCAAAAAGTTATTGGCCGTGAAAAGTGCTACCAGTGAAGTTCCCATTTCAGGCAGCAGTTTCCGGATCACCGCCAATCTCTCTCCGTCGGCTTTCGCAAATGATTGCTGGATCTCGGCAATTTTCTTGGTGTCTTTCTTTTCTTCCGCAGCAGCATATTCTTCATTCCAAACGGTCACTTTTGCAGCGAATGCCTGCATTAACTGGTCTATCTGGGCATAGTATTCCATGTTTTTGGAACCTGATACCTCGGCTTTCCCTCCGTTCCCTTTTGCGTCTTTCGGGGTACCGTCTGCATTAATGCTAAAAGTTTCGCCGCCTTCTACCAACAGCACTACTTTCTGCCTGTCAGCTATATTTACTGTAAAAAAGCTCCCTCTATCGCTTTCTTTTGACTTGATCGTAAAGCTGCGATCCGCGCCGAGCTGTGTGGAATCCACTTTGACAGCTGATCCGCCGGCCGAGGATTTCGACAAGATAACCTTCTCGCCTTTGGCGCCATTTTTTACTTTCCCGTTAATAGTAAACTCCTTCGGTTCAAGCTGCTGTGCCTGTGACTGCATTCCCGCAAAAACGAGTGCAGCCAGTAAAACGCTTTTCATCAATTTCTTCATAACCTAAGATCAGATCTTGTTAGGGAAAACTCACTATTATAATTTCTTTGCTAACAATTGATTCACCAGTTTAGGATCCGCGCTGTTGTTTGATTTCTTCATTACCTCCCCCACAAACAATCCTATCAAACCTTTTTTGCCTTTGCGATAAGCCGCTACCTTGTCTGGCATTGAATTAATTACCTCATCTACCAACGATTCCAGCTCGTTTGTATTGCTGTTTTGCAGCCAGTTATTTGTTGCAGCAATCTCTTTCGGCTCCCGTTGCGGCTCTGCCAAAAGCACCGGAAAAATCTTCTGTGTAGCCACCGAATTACTCACCGTACCGGACTCAGCCAGGTCGATCAGATCCGCCAGATTTTGCGGGCTCACCGGGAAAAGCGCAATATCTCCTCCATTTTCGTTCAGGAAAGATTTCACGGGTCCCATTAACCAGTTCGAAATCGTTTTGTAAGCCGGAGTTTTGTCACAAACTGCTTCAAAATAATCAGCAATTTCTTTGGTATCCGTCAATACCATCGCGTCGTAAGCAGGGATACCATATTGATTTACAAACTTCTCGCGTAGCTCGTGCGGCAAAGCGGGCATTGCAGACTGAATAGCCGAGAGCCACTCTTCTGAAATAACGACCGGAGACAAATCGGGATCGGGGAAATAGCGGTAATCGTTCATCGTTTCCTTCACACGCATTCCGTAAGTCTGCCCATTATCCACATCAAACATCCGCGTTTCCTGCTGAACCTGACCGCCGCTTTCAACCAATGCAACCTGCCGCCTTTCTTCAAAACTGATCGCCCGCATCATGTTGCGGATCGAGTTCATATTTTTGATCTCCACCTTGGTACCATATTCTGCCGCACCGTATTTGCGAACAGAAACGTTTACATCACAACGCAGCGAACCTTCTTCCATATTCCCGTCACTGATACCTAAGTATCGCACCAGCCGGCGGATTTCGGTTACAAAAGCGCCTGTCTCTTCCGCCGATCTCAGATCCGGTTCAGAAACCATTTCTACCAGCGGTGTTCCCGCGCGGTTGTAATCCAGTAAAGTTTCCTCCTGATCGCCTTCATACACAGATTTTCCCGCGTCTTCTTCTAAGTGAATATGGTGAAAGCGAATTACTTTTTCAGTAGTTTTTCCCTCTGCATTCTTAAATGAAATCGCAACTCTGCCATGTTCACAAATGGGTTTTTTATCCTGCGAGATCTGGTATCCTTTGGGAAGGTCGGGATAGAAATAATTTTTTCTATCAAAAGTAGTTTTCCTGCTGATTGAACACCCGCAAGCCAGCCCTAGCCGCACTGCATATTCAATTGCTTTTTTGTTGATTTTGGGAAGTGTGCCCGGCAAAGCGAGGGTAAGCGGGCCGATATTGGTATTGGGTTCTGTGCCAAAACGATTCACGTCCCGGGCAAACAATTTGGATTCTGTCAATAGCTGACAATGTACTTCCAGCCCGATTACGGTTTCATAAGTGGCTAAAAGTTCGTCCTTAATATCAGCCGGTTGCAGGGTATTTTGAGTCATAATAATAGGAAATGCTATAACAAAGATATGCATACGGGCCGTCCATAGCATGAACGGCCCGTATTTATCAGACTAAAAAAGTCTCTATTACAAAGAATTGATCCAGTTGGCAATCACCACAATATCCGCTTTCGGAACGTGTGCCATCGGCGCCATTGGAGGGTAGCCAGGCCAGTGTTCCGGTTTTGGGCTGTGTACCAGTGCTACGATCTCGTCAGCAGAATATTTCTTTTTAGCCACTTCCGAATATGCCGGTCCGATTACTTTATCATAAGCCTGGTGGCACGCAAAGCAAGCGTGTTTATTAAGCAATGCAGAAACTTCGGCAGGAACCGCTTTGCGTTTTGGAGCGGCAGCTACTGCAGGAGTTGCGGCTGCGCCAGGTGCAACGGCAGCGGTCGAATCGCCTGCTTTTGCAGAGTCACCTGCGGCAGCAGGAGCCGCAGCAGCGGGAGCGACAGCAGGTTTTTCAGGTTGATTTTTCTTGTCGTTTGCCAGCTTCACAAGTGCAGTTTCCTCTCTCGACTTGCTCCCGGATCCGTAGTAATGGTCATATTTATCACGATCGTCTTTCGAAGAGCATCCTGTCACGAAGTAAACCGCCAGGGCCACGATCGCCCAAGAAGTGCTTTTTTTCACTGTCATTGTTTTCAATTTTTAAATTTCCGCCAGATTAAGGAATGTGTTCAAACATCACACGAAGAAAGCATGTTTGCTCGATATTTCCGTCATGAATCACGCATAAAATAGAATTTATAAGCAACTTTGATGCAGTTACCAGTTTGTACGACAATAGGTTAAGTAAGCCCGCTTTCAAGAAAAATCATCAAATATTTCTCCGGATATTTTGCTCTTATTATTGGTATTAAAATTAATGTTGTTACTTTTGCACTCCTATTTGTAAAAACGATTAAAGAAATGGCTAAGAAAGGTAATAGAGTACAGGTCATACTGGAATGCACAGAACAGAAAGAAAGCGGTGTTCCGGGAATGTCACGTTACGTGACTACTAAAAATCGGAAAAATACGCCAGGCCGTATGGAGTTGAAAAAATTCAATTCTTTCCTGAGACGCTATACCGTACACAAAGAGATTAAATAAGTTTTTAAACTTTAACGATATACATACATGGCAAAGAAAGTAGTTGCTACCCTGAAAAAAGAAGGCGGTAAAGCATTCGCGAAAGTGATCAAAGCCGTAAGATCTCCAAAAACCGGAGCTTACACCTTCAAAGAAGAAATTGTTCCCCTTGACGGTGTTCAAGGCGCTTTGAAAAACTAGTCTTCGGCTGCGCTCAGACTGACATTGATCGCATTTATCCCACTGAGCGAAGCCGAAGTGTGATATTGTATTACTAAAAAGTCCCTGTTGGGACTTTTTTTGTTTTATTTTTGGTCCGTTAACATATATGGATTATGAGCTTATTCGGCTTTTTTTCGAAGGAAAAAAAAGAAACATTAGATAAAGGTCTTGAAAAAACCAAAGACAGCTTCTTTGGCAAACTTTCACGCGCTATTGTGGGTAAAACCACTATTGATGAGGATGTTCTGGACGAACTGGAAGATATTCTGGTCAGTTCAGATGTGGGTGTGGAAACTACCGTGAAGGTGATCAAACGCATTGAAGAACGCGTTGCAAGAGACAAATACGCGACTACTGCCGAGCTGGACAGTATTCTCCGGGAAGAAATCGCAGCGCTGCTTACAGAGAATAAATCCGTTGATATTAAAGACAGTTTTGAAACCCAGCATTTACCAAAACCTTTCGTAATTATGGTCGTAGGTGTAAATGGTGTTGGTAAAACGACTACGATCGGTAAGCTGGCACATCAGTTTCACCAGCGCGGGCACAAGGTTGTACTCGGCGCAGCAGATACATTCCGTGCAGCGGCAGTAGACCAGTTGAAATTATGGGGGAAAAGAGTTGACGTTCCTGTGATCGACCACGGAATGAATACCGACCCTTCGGCGGTTGCTTACGACGCATTGAAAAAAGGCAGCGAAATAGGTGCCGACGTGATTATCATTGATACGGCGGGACGTTTGCATACGAAAGTCAATCTCATGAATGAGCTTTCGAAGATCAAGCGCGTCATGCAAAAGATCATCCCCGACTCGCCGCACGAAGTTCTTCTCGTGTTAGACGGAAGTACAGGACAAAACGCTGTGATTCAGGCACGTGAGTTTACCAAAGTAACTGAAATCACTGCCCTGGCTATTACCAAATTGGACGGAACTGCAAAAGGCGGAGTAGTGATCGGTATTTCCGACGAATTCAAGATTCCTGTGAAATACATCGGAGTAGGCGAGAAAATGGATGATTTACAAGTATTTGACCGGGCTGAGTTTGTAGATTCTTTGTTTAAGAAAATAGGTTGATGACTATTTTTAATAAATTTGGGTATGGGCAAAATCCAGCCACCGAAAAAAAACTTAGCTACTCCAGGCGTTCCTTTGAGTGAAGAAGAATTCTTGCGCAGTGTAAAAGAGGCCGAAAAAGGGCCCTTTTACGCTGTAAATGAAACAGCTCAATTTATCGCAAATTGGAAGTCGAAATACGAGAAGTCGCATTCAGCAAAGTAGCACTGGAAAATTTGGAACAACTATATGCGTATGGTGTAGAAACATACTCTTATGAGTCAGCCACTGACTTCCTGGAAGAATTATTTGCTGAAATCACAAAGCTTTCCGTTAGTTATTTGCGGAATCCGGAATGCCGATACTTAAAAACAGTGTCTAAGAAATACCGTAACCTTCGCTTCAAAAATTATCTGGTTATTTACAGGATTGCCAGCATGCAGATCGAAATCTTAACGATAATGCATTCAAGTCGCAGCGTAGCCAAACTAAAACTAGCCCGGCGAATCAAATTACCTTAGTCGCTAGAAGTCGCTATTCTGCCTAATTTTTCCGAACTTTGCGCTCCGTTTTGCCGTTCAGTTTCAATCATTTGATTACGGCATCTTTTATTTACGCTCAATAGCTAAAAGCCAACCGCTGGTAGCTAATCTCAATGAAAACCAAAGGAATAGTAAAAAACAAAGTCAATATCGTCACGCTGGGCTGCTCCAAGAATGTGGTGGACTCGGAATTATTGTATACTCAGTTGAAGGGTAACGGTTTTGCCGTCGCTCACGAGTCGAAAAGAGACGATTCGCAGATCGTTGTGATTAATACCTGCGGGTTTATTGACAATGCCAAAGAAGAATCGATCAATACCATTCTACGCTATGCCGATGCAAAAGCGGCGGGAATGGTGGATAAAGTTTATGTTACCGGCTGTTTGTCACACCGTTACAAAGATGAACTTTCGATAGAAATCCCAACAGTCGACGCGTGGTTTGGAACAAATGAACTGCCCCGATTGCTCAAAACGCTCAAAGCAGATTACAAACACGAGCTGGTCGGCGAACGTTTATTAACAACTCCAACACATTACGCTTACCTTAAAATCGCCGAAGGTTGCGATCGCCCGTGCAGCTTTTGCGCGATACCGATTATGCGCGGCGGACATATTTCCCGCCCGATAGACGAGTTGGTGAAAGAGGCAAAATCACTTGCGAAACGAGGTACCAAAGAGCTGATCCTCATTGCGCAAGACCTGACTTATTACGGTCTTGATATTTACAAAAAAAGAAACCTCTCCGACCTGATCGCCCAGCTTTCAGATGTGGAAGGAATCGAGTGGATCAGGCTGCAATACGCGTATCCTGCCGGTTTCCCAATGGATATTCTCGATATCATGAATGAGCGCAGCAATGTTTGCAAATACCTTGATATGCCGCTGCAAACGGGTTCTACCGAGATTTTGAAATCAATGCGCAGAGGTATTACGCGAGAGAAAACAGAGGCGCTGATTTACAGTATCCGTGAAAAAGTACCCGGAATCACATTGCGCACGACATTGATCGTGGGGCACCCGGGCGAAACGGAAGCGCTTTTTGATGAAACTTATGATTTTGTAGAAAAACTGCGTTTCGACCGTCTGGGCGCATTCCAATATTCACACGAAGACAATACACATTCGTATACTTTGGAAGATAATGTGCCTGCCGAAATCAAACAGGAACGCGCCGATGCGATCATGGAATTGCAGCAGGGAATCTCCTATGAATTGAACCAGCCGAAAATCGGGAATACCTACAAAGTTTTGTTCGATCGGAAAGAAGGCGGACACTTTATCGGAAGGACTGAATTCGATTCGCCGGAGGTGGACAACGAAGTACTTGTTCCAGCTAGTCAATATGTTAGGTTAGGCGATTTTGCGAACGTTAAAATTAATAATGCAGAAGAATTTGACCTCTACGGTGAAGTTGTCTCCTGATATTTTCGCCGCTGGGTTAGTCTTACTAAATTTGCCTTTCAGAATTTTGAATAATAATATTTAAAAGAAATGTTACAAAGAGTACAAACTGTTTTTCTAGCTATTGCAGTAATCGGAATGGGCATGTTCCTTGCTTTCCCGATTTGGAATAAAATGTCGCTCTCGGGAGATCAGAGCGCGTTGCTCACCGCAACAAAACTAACGCACCAGGTTACTCCCGTGCAATCCAATATCCAGCCCGTTTATTATTTGATCGCACTGGCAATTTTGGTGGCTGGCATTTCTGCTTACGCCATTTTCCAGTACCGGAACAGAGTTCTGCAATCGGCATTATGTGCAGTCAATTCGATTGTAATGACGATTTTGATGGGATTGGTGATCTATTTCACATTCTATAAAGCCGCCAAATTATTTGATCCGGAGCTTCCAGGCAAATACGATATGGGCTTTTACGGATTGGTAGGAGCAATGCTGGCAAATGTTTTCGCCAACCGTTTCATCCGGAAAGATGAACGTACCGTGCAGCAATCCAAAAGATTCAGGTAGTAGCTTGCTACCCTGAGTGCAATGTTTGTCACATTGATCGCACCGGGCCGCCGGGCAGTCGAAATGTTACACCAATCCTTCGCGTAACAGATCATGCAGGTGGACAAAGCCCAGAACCTGATTGTTTTCAACGACAATAAGCTGGGTAATACTCTTCGACTGCATGATCTCCAACGCATTCACCGCATATTCATCTGGTGAAACTGTGACCGGCGCGATCGTCATAATGTCGCTGGCTTTCAAATTCAGCAAGCTTTCGCCTTCGTGTTCTTTCAGCATCCGGCGTAAATCGCCGTCGGTGATAATGCCCGCCATTTGATTTTCCCCTTTTATTACTGCGGTTGCCCCAAGCCTTTTTGAAGTCATTTCGAGGATAACCTGCTGTAATGTAGCACTTTCTGTTACGCTTGGCAGTGCATTGTGCGGGTAAAGGTCGCAGACTTTCAGATAAAGCCTTTTTCCAAGAGCCCCGCCCGGGTGATATTTGGCAAAATCGTCGTGCGTAAACCCTCGCGCTTCCAGCAAACAAATAGCCAAAGCGTCGCCCAGCGCCATCGTAACGGACGTACTGGTAGTTGGCGCCAGGTTTAGCGGATCGGCTTCTCTGGGCGCGTATGCGTGCAGGATAAAGTCGCTGTTTTTGGCCAGATAAGAATCCTTGTTACTGACCATCGCGATCATTTTCACACCGGTTCTTTTCAGCAGTGGAATTAAAACTTTGATCTCCGGCGTATCGCCGCTTTTTGAGATAACCAACACCACATCATTAGCCTGGATCATTCCCAGGTCACCATGAATAGCATCGGCCGCGTGCATGAACAATGCTGGCGTTCCGGTTGAGTTTAAGGTAGCTACGATTTTCTGCCCTACGATCGCGCTTTTGCCTATTCCCGAAATCACAACCCGCCCTCCCGAATTTAAAATAGTATATACGCAGTTTTCAAATTCATCATCAATCAGTTCAATAATTGTGTGCAATGCTTCTGCCTCCTGCCGTATTACTTCTTTTGCTATTGACTGGATATTTTTTATTAATTTCAAATCTGAAACACAGTTTAAAAGGATACAATTGTGGATATTCAAATCAAAAAACAAAGATATAGAAGTTTGGAATAACCATTTTGTTAACAGAGTATGGTAAAGCAGGTTGATCATGTCGTACTAGACACGTTAAAAGAAAAACTCAAAGAAATATTTGGATATAGTCAGTTCCGGGGTGACCAAGAAGTTATTATTCAAAACATACTTCTGGGAAAAAATACATTTGTAATCATGCCTACCGGGGCTGGTAAATCGCTTTGCTATCAACTGCCAGCGTTGGTCAGCGACGGGCTGACGATCGTTATTTCACCTCTTATTGCATTGATGAAAAACCAGGTCGACCAGTTGACCGCTTTTGGTATCAATGCACAGTTTCTAAATTCGACATTGACAAAGGCTGAAATGACGCGCGTTAAATCCGATGCGCTTGACGGAAGCCTGAAATTGCTCTATATCGCGCCGGAATCGCTTACAAAGGAAGATAATCTGGACTTCCTGAAAAAGGTCAAAATATCCTTTGTAGCCATCGACGAGGCGCATTGTATCTCTGAATGGGGCCACGATTTCCGGCCTGAATACCGCCGCATTTACGGAATTATTGAAAATATCGGCCAGCTTCCAATCATTGCATTAACTGCGACTGCCACGCCAAAAGTGCAGCAGGATATTCGCAAAAACCTGCAAATGGAGGAAGCAGAAACCTTTAAATCTTCATTCAACAGAAAAAACCTCTACTACGAAATCCGTCCGAAAAAGGATGTAAAAAAGCAGCTGATCCGCTACATCCGCAATAATAAGGGTAAGTCGGGTATTGTATATTGCCTGAGCCGGAAAACGGTGGAAGAGGTTGCCGAGCTGCTTAATGTCAACGACGTACGTGCATTACCGTATCACGCCGGTCTCGACAGCAATACTAGAATGTCGAACCAGGATGCATTCCTGAACGAGGAAGCCGATGTGATCGTGGCAACTATAGCATTTGGAATGGGTATTGACAAGCCGGATGTGCGTTTTGTAATACATTATGACGTTCCCAAGTCGCTGGAAGGCTATTACCAGGAAACTGGCCGTGCCGGGCGTGACGGTTTGGAAGGTAATTGTCTGATGTTTTATAGCTATGATGATATTCAGAAACTAGAAAAATTTAACAAAGACAAAACAGTTACCGAAAGAGACAATGCGCGCCACTTGCTGAATGAAATGGTGGCATATTCCACTTTGGGCGTTTGCCGGAGAAGGCAGTTGCTGAGCTACTTTGGAGAATATCTTGACAAAGACTGTGGTTTTTGTGACAACTGTATCAAATCAACTGAAAAATCAAAAGTTCAGGAAGATGTGGTTTTAGTGTTGAAAGCAGTTGCATTGACCGAGCAGCGTTTTGATTGTGAGCACATTGCAGATCTTTTGACCGCGACTGAAAATCAATATGTAAAAAGCTACGAGCACGATAAGCTTGAAGTGTACGGCAAGGGTCTTGAGTTGAATGAATCGCGTGAATACTGGATCTCGACGATCCGTCAGCTGGTGATTTTTAATTATCTGGAAAAAGATGTTGAGAACTACGGCGTGATCAGGTTGAGTACCAAAGGTGCCAACTATCTAAATGATCCTTACCAGGTTACGCTGCATAAAGATCACAATTTTGAAGAAGAGGAAGTAAAACCGGAAGACGACGATAAAGAAACGGCAGCAGCAGGAAGTGCCCACGCATACGATGAGGCGCTTTTAGGAATGCTGAAGGCACTTCGGAAGAAGGTGGCCAAAGAGAAAAACCTGCCTCCTTACGTTATTTTTCAGGATCCGTCTCTGGAAGAAATGGCGACGACCTACCCGACCACCCAACAGGAAATGGCGCAGATCAACGGCGTCGGAATGGGGAAGGTGCAAAAGTTCGGCCGCCAGTTTATTGATCTCATTACCAGATATGTAGAGGAAAATGAGATCGAAACTGCGAAAGATGTTGTTATCAAATCGACGGTTAATAAATCGAAGATTAAGATTTTCATTATTCAGCAGGTTGACCGCAAAGTAAGTCTGGACGAGATCGCAGAGGTAAAAGACCTGGAACTGGCCGATGTAATTGAAGAAGTTGAACATATTTGCTATTCGGGCACAAAGCTGAACCTGGATTATTATATTAACCAGGTGATCGACCGCGAAAGGCAACAGGATATATACGATTATTTTATGACCGCCGAAACTGATAATATCGCCGTGGCACTCGACGAATTTTCCAACGACGAAATCAGTGAGGAAGAATTAAGGCTGATGCGCATTAAGTTTCTGTCTGAACTAGCTAACTAGTTGCTGCACAATTTGATACGCACCAACCACCAAGTGAATTTTTAAAACAGCTTATGAATATACTGATATTGGGATCCGGCGGAAGAGAACATGCTTTTGCCTGGAAAATCTCCCAAAGCCCTCTTTGTGACAGCCTGTTTGTAGCCCCCGGAAACGCTGGTACAGCAGGTGTAGCAACGAACCTCTCTATTTCTTACAATGATTTTGATGCAATTGCGGACGCAGTACTGGCTCACAAGATCGAGCTTGTGATTGTGGGCCCGGAAGAGCCGCTTGTCAATGGTATTGTTGATTATTTCGAAGCGAACGCAAATCTTGCACACGTAAAGATCATCGGCCCGAACAAGGCTGGCGCGCAGCTGGAAGGCAGTAAGGATTTCTCCAAAGCATTTATGCAGAAATACGGAATCCCGACCGCTTCTTCCAAAACCTTTACGGCCGAGACGCTCGAAATAGGACTGGAATACCTGGAAGCACATCCCCTGCCGATCGTGTTGAAAGCGGATGGACTCGCTGCCGGAAAAGGCGTGATCATCGCAGAAAAATATGCCGAAGCGGAAACTGCTTTCCGTGAAATGCTTGTAGATAAAAAATTCGGAGATGCCGGTAACAAAGTAGTGGTCGAGCAGTTTTTAAAAGGTATTGAACTTTCCGTTTTTGTATTGACCGACGGAGAGCATTATAAAATTTTACCAGAGGCCAAAGACTATAAGCGCATTGGCGAAAACGATACCGGACTGAATACCGGCGGAATGGGTGCAGTATCACCGGTTACATTTGCCGACGCTAATTTTCTCCGGAAAGTTGATGAAAAAGTGGTCAAACCGACGCTTAATGGGCTAAAAAGCGAAGGCATTAAATATGTCGGTTTTATTTTCATTGGATTAATGAATATAAAAGGCGAACCTTACGTGATCGAATACAATGTTCGTATGGGTGATCCTGAAACGGAAGTAGTAATTCCGCGGATCCAGTCGGACCTGGCTATGTTAATGGCCTCGACTGCAAAGGGTACCCTGAATGACTTTGAACTACAGATATCACCACAGGTTGCAGTGACGACAGTAGTTGTTTCAGGCGGCTATCCTGGTGATTATGAAAAAGGAAAGGTGATTTCCGGAAGTGAAAAAGTAGAGGATGTGTTCTTATACCACGCTGGCACTACTTTTAACGAAAATACCGAAATAGTGACAAACGGAGGGCGGGTTATGGCATTCACCGGCCTCGCCAATTCACTCGAAAATGCGGTACATAAATCGCAGCGCGCAGCTCAGCTCGTGCAATATGAGGGTAAATATTTCCGTCACGATATAGGTGTTGATTTAATACGTTATAACGATTGATGAGGAGGAGTAATTATGGGATGCGGATCATGTTCATCAGGAGGATGCAGTACTGACGGTACTGCGGTATCCGGATGTGGAAGTAAAGGAGGTTGCGGAACCGGAGGATGTAACAAAATGAATGTCTTTGACTGGCTTAGCCACATGGATGTTCCTACCGGACAACGTTTTGACGTTGTCGAGGTGAAATTCAAGGGAGGGAGAAAAGAGTATTTCCGTAATATCAATCAACTGGAATTTATCACAGGCGACTATGTTGTCTGCGAAATGGCCTCTGGCCAGCATATTGGAACTGTTTCTTTGCAGGGCGAGCTTGTTCGGTTGCAAATGAAACGGAAAAACGTCGTGTTCAGCGATGATATGCATGTGATTTATCGCGTAGCATCGGAAAAGGATCTCGATAAGCACACGCAGGCAATGGCCCGCGAAATGCCGACCCTTTATCGTACCCGCGAAATTATCCGGGAAATGAAGCTGAATATGAAGTTGTCAGATGTAGAATTTCAGTCTGACAATACAAAAACGACGTTTTACTATTCTTCGGAAGAGCGCGTGGATTTCAGGGAGCTGATTAAAAGTCTGGCTTCGGAATTCAAGGTGAGGATTGAAATGCGGCAGATCAGTCTGCGTCAGGAAGCGAGCCGCCTGGGTGGTTTAGGATCCTGCGGCCGCGAACTTTGCTGCTCTACCTGGCTGACTGATTTTAAAAATATCTCAACTTCGGCAGCGCGTTACCAGAATTTGTCGCTGAATCCTGCGAAACTTTCCGGGCAATGCGGCAGATTGAAGTGCTGCCTTAATTACGAGCTCGAAACTTACATTGATGCATTAAGGGATATCCCCACAGTAGATGCGCCTTTGAAAACCAAAAAAGGCATTGCTACGCTGCAAAAGACGGATATTTTCAAACGGATCATGTGGTTTGGTTTTGATAAAGATACCAACTGGTACCCGGTAGCGATCGACAAAGTGTTGCAGATCATTGATCTCAACAAAAAAGATATTATCCCGGAATCACTTGAAATACTGACTCCCGAGCCAGAAAAAAGTCTGGAAAGAGGTGCTAATAAATTAAACAGCGACCTCGAAAATCTGGACAAAAAATACAGCGAGGAGCAGAAAAAGAAAAAGAAGAAAAAGAAAAACAGATCAGGTCAAAACAAAAACAATCCGAACGCGCAAGGCAAGCCACAAGCTGCGGCACCAAACCAACCGGCGGGTAAGTAAATTGTTTGGATTTATGAATATACAAGAAGTCAAGACTAGGCGTCGCCGTTTAGAACTTGACTTCTTTTTTTAGATAGATCTATGAAAAAACACATAGAGCGACTGCATCAGATTGCCAGCGGTGAATCCAGGCGCATTATTGGATTAATGTCCGGAACTTCGCTTGACGGACTGGATATTGCACTCTGCAATATCCGAAAAAGCGGCACTGAAACTGTGCCGACCCTCGAAAAATTCACTACAATACCCTACGAAGACCAGTTCCGTAACCAGATCAGAACGATATTTGCGAAACGGGAAATCGACTTCCAGCAACTTGTCCTGCTTAATCCCTACATCGGTTTGGTGCATGGGAAAATGATTAAGGAAACGCTGGCAAACTGGAATATCGCCCCCTCGGATATTGACTTGATCGCCAGCCACGGACAAACCGTTTTTCACGCACCTCAAAAACAACACAACTTACCCGGCTTCCCGAATGCCACTTTGCAAATCGGCGACGGCGATCATATTGCTGTGGAAACAGGCATTATTACGATCAGTGATTTCAGGCAAAAACATATTGCTGCGGGTGGCGAAGGTGCGCCGCTGGCTGTTTACGGGGATTATTTTCTGTTTTCGAAAAAAGATGAAAACCGCATTCTGCTGAATATGGGCGGTATTGCCAACTTCACTTACCTGCCCGGACATTTGGACGCAGCCGCAGTTTTCACCACCGACACCGGCCCTGGGAACACGCTTCTTGACTATTTCACCCGAAAACTTTTCAATAAACCTTTTGACGAAAACGGTGCGATCGCTGCGAGTGGTACTGTCAATGAATTGCTTTTAAATGCATTGAAATCGCTGCAATTTTTCACGCTGCCATTTCCGAAAACGACCGGGCCGGAAGTTTTCAATTTTGAATATGTGGAAACTGCAATTCAGAAAACGGGACTATCTTCGCTTTCAAACACCGACCTGATCGCTACACTCACGCAATTGAGTGCGGATACTATTTCAGACGCAATTTCAAGAACGATTGAAAGCGACCAGGAATACCGGATTTACGCTAGCGGAGGCGGCGGACATAATCGCGTTTTAATTCAGGCGATCAGCAAGAATCTAAATCAGGATGTTGGCCTGATCGATGAGTTGGGCGTATCCGGCGATGCGAAGGAGGCTGTTTTATTTGCAGTTTTAGCTAATGAAACCGTTGCTGGAATGCATTCCGATTTTGGTAAAAAAGAAGGAGTACCTTCTATTTCAATGGGCAAAATTTCTTTTCCCGGCTGATATTTAAATTAATACTAAAAATTCTGTTGGATAAGACTTCATACATGTACGATATCACTATTATTGGCGGCGGGATCGTCGGCCTCGCTACTGCACTTCGCATCAAAGAACAAAAGCCTGCATTAAAGGTTTTACTGCTCGAAAAGGAAAATGAAGTGGCAAACCACCAGACCGGTCACAATAGCGGCGTAATCCACTCCGGGCTATATTACAAGCCGGGAAGTTTGAAAGCGACCAATTGCATTCGAGGCTACCAAATGCTACTCGACTACTGCAATCGGGAAAATGTACCTTACGATTTGTGCGGCAAAATTGTAGTCGCGACTACCGAAGAGCAGCGCCCCCTGCTCCGAAACCTGTTTGAAAGAGGTAACCAGAATGGATTGACCGAAAACAGAATGATCTCCCAGGGCGAAATCCGTGAAATTGAGCCGCACGTGAAAGGCCTGGAAGGTATTTGGGTCCCTTATACCGGTATTATTGATTATAAAACTGTTTGTGAAAAATACGCTGAGAGCGTGCGGAAGCTGGACGGCGAGATTCGCTTTGGCGAGAAAGTGATTGACGTGCGCAGCAAAACCACGCATTCCGAAGTGGTATCTGCGAGCGGGAGAGTTTTCGAAACAAAGCTGATCGTGAACTGCGCCGGCCTATATTCCGACAAAGTCGCACAACTTACTCAGCCGGAGGATATTAAGGTTAGGATTATTCCTTTCCGCGGAGAATATTACAAAATCAAACCAGAAAAGCATCACCTCGTCAAAAACCTTATCTACCCGGTTCCAGATCCAAATTTCCCATTTCTAGGCGTGCATTTCACGCGCATGATCGAAGGCGGAATTGAGGCCGGCCCGAATGCAGTTTTCGCATTCCGCCGCGAAGGTTACGACAAGCTGGATATCAATTTTCCCGAATTAATGGAATCCCTCGCGTGGCCCGGCTTCCGGAAAGTGGCGATGAAATACTGGAAAACGGGAATGGGAGAATATTACCGCTCATTCTCAAAAGCTGCTTTCACAAAAGCATTACAGGGACTTATCCCCGAAATCCAAAGCGACGACCTCGTTCCTGGCGGCGCCGGAGTACGCGCGCAGGCTTGCGATTACGATGGTGGCTTGTTGGATGATTTTTCAATTATCGAGAATAAAAACGCAATCAATATCTGCAACGCGCCTTCGCCAGCTGCAACTTCGTCGTTGTCAATTGGCCAGACCGTTTCGGAGCGCGTTTTAGCGCGGGTATAAGTGTTCAATTGCCGTCGACGGGAACAAAAGTCGACTATTCCCGGCTTGGCTTGCCCTTCCCCCGACTGAAGTCGCGGGTAATTGATTGTTATTAAAT
Organism: Dyadobacter sp. CY343; assembly: GCF_021390335.1. Taxonomy (GTDB): domain Bacteria; phylum Bacteroidota; class Bacteroidia; order Cytophagales; family Spirosomataceae; genus Dyadobacter. The sequence goes on from NZ_JAJUXK010000007.1 coordinate 145,224, forward strand.
AAATCAAAATATTCTTTCTAATTTTAGTCACGCTGGCAAGCTCCTGAAAATGAGTTACCGCCATTTACTACGTTCAAGAAAAGTGAAAATCGAAATTGAAAAAACCATGAACAAAACGGCAAACGCACCTGTGGCAGAAGCTGCTGATGGTGCAAAGAAAAGCGATCGATTGACTCGGCTAATTGAAAAAGTAATGGCGGATAAGGAATCCGTTAATCTGTACCACGACGGAAAAATTACCAAGGATGAATTGCACGCCAGAGGAGTTAGGTTTGTTAAGGGCTTATGATTATACAGCAGAGGATAGCGATAATTGTGAAGAATATATCTTTAAAACCGACTCGGGCGCACTCTACTCCTGTTATTTCATAAATGCTTCCGGGTATTTTGAAGACTATCCATCAATAAAAAATGACATTGTCACCTTTGGATTCGGGCTAATTAGTCCATCTGAAGGTTTTTTTGTGGAAAAACGTTTCGAAGCGCGTTTTAGCGCGGGTATAAGTGTTCAATTACCGTCGACTTAAGTCGACGGTAATTAAAGAAAGAGAAGAGCTTTAAGCTTGCGGTATTTCAAATTTTTTGACTTGGGTGCTTTTTTTGCGGGAACAAAAGTCGACTATTCCCGGCTTGGCTTGCCCTTCCCCCGACTGAAGTCGCGGGTAATTGATTAAAATTTTTCTTCTTGTCGGAATTTCGGACTTATTTGTATATTTGAGAAATGAAAAAGTTTGCTTCGGTAACAGAAGCCTTTGAGTGGTGGTGTAAAAGTGTTTATCCTGGCCTCGCACCTGATATTAAAAAAGGAAAGTACACAAGTGCTTGGAAAGATTTCACTTATCAACAAGGGATATCTGAAAAAAGAATGAGGGAGATATTACTAGAATTTGGAGATGTGGATGTGAAGACTGTTGTCACTTTTACGCCAAAATAAAAAAATTTATCCAAAATTAGTCGGAAAACTCGACTAATTACTATAAAGAAAAACCCGGATGCTGCTGTCTCCAAACGTTGTCACCCGGGCCAGTTTAATCAATTAACAATCAAACTTTCGTAAATGTATGAACACATTTCAGAATTCAACAAACAATCCGGCGAATTGCACAAAAGCCCATTTATCGGAAACCCAACAAGCAATGTTGCAGGATATCCGCAACTTCTTCCTGACAGATAAATGCTCGCAGATCATTGGTTCAATGAATGAGTTGGTGGAAACGATTTTGTTCAGTAAAGACCTTGAAAACGTAACTCCGGAAATGCGCGTAGATATTGCGAATCAACTGAGAACTGTCACATTAATTTCCAAGCTAAGCGAAAGCAACCAAAGGAACTGATAAATTAAAGGCACGAACAAAACAAAAAAAGTCGTGGCCGTTTCTTACGAAACAACCACGACTTAATATTTTCAAAAGCCAAAAGCTAACTGCTAACAGCTAAAAGCTGTTAGCTACTCCTGCCCTATCTTGCTATGCTTTTTACCATAACCGAAATACACTGCGAACCCGATTGCAAGCCATATTGCCAGACGATACCAGCTTTCGATCGGTAGTGAATACATTAAGTAAAGACAAACCACTATTCCCATGATCGGTACGAATGGTACCAGCGGCGTGCGGAATGAGCGGTGAAGCTCAGGCCTTTTAACGCGCAACATCCAAACACCTACGCACACCAGACAGAATGCAAAAAGCGTTCCGATACTTACCATATGCCCCAGGTCACTTACAGGAACAAGTCCCGCAAAAATGCTCACGAAGCCCATGAAAAAGATGTTGGTTTTGAACGGCGTTTTGAATTTAGGATGCACTTCGCTGAAAAACTTAGGCAGCAATCCATCTTTGCTCATTGAGTAAAAAACACGGCTTTGACCCAAAAGCATGACCAGCATTACAGAGGTGTAACCCGCCAGAATCGCAATGATCAATGCTGTTTGTAAGGAATCGTAACCCGTTTGCGCAAAGGCAGTCGCAGCCGGTTTTGCATCATTTGCGAATGCAGTGTATTTCACCAAACCTGTCATTACGTGCGCGAAAAGCACGTACAAAATCGTACAAACGACCAAAGATCCAAGGATACCGATCGGCATTCCTTTTTGGGGATTTTTAGCTTCCTGCGCGGCAGTTGAAACCGCGTCAAATCCAATGAATGCGAAGAATACCACCGCGGCCCCGGTAGCAATACCAGACCAGCCGAAGTTTTCATAAGCGCCTGTGTTTTCAGGAATGTAAGGCACATAGTTGTCCGGGTTGATATGGCTCCAGCCCAGTCCGATGAATACCAAAACAACCGCCACTTTTAATACAACAAGGAAATTATTAAGGAATGCAGATCCCTCAGTACCACGGATCAAAAGAAGTGAAAGCAGACAAACGATCAGGATCGCAGGCAGGTTCACGATTCCGTTATCAATAATAGTCCCGTCGCTAAGTGTTACTACTTCAAAAGGAGAGCAAACCAGCTGCGTGGGAAGGTGAATATCAAATTTACTGAGGAATTCCAGGAGATATCTGGACCAGCTTACTGAAACAGTAGCCGCTCCCAATGCATATTCAAGAACCAAATCCCAGCCGATGATCCAGGCAACGAACTCGCCCATTGTGGCATAGGAGTAAGTGTAGGCACTTCCTGCGATCGGAATCATGGAAGCGAATTCGGCGTAGCAAAGGCCGGCAAAACCGCAGCCTACCGCGGCAAGTATGAATGAAATGGTTACTGCAGGTCCCGAATGTTCCGCAGCGGCAATACCTGTTAAAGAGAAGAGTCCTGCGCCGATGATTGCGCCAATTCCTAATGCCACCAAGCTCGCCGATCCAAGTGATCTTTTTAGTTGGTTGGCTTCGCCTGTTGATTCATTTAATAATTTTTCAATGGGCTTTTTAACCCATAGTTGATTTGCCATAAGCTCTTTTGTGTAGTTATATGAACATCTTATAAAACTAAAAGAAAATTTGCTGATAACTTGTCAAGACAAAATAAAAAAAGGGACAGCACAATGCTAACCCTTTTTTCTTCTAACTTATTACGCTTTAACTTTCTTTGGTGCCGCTGGTGCTGTTTCTGCTACTGCCAGTGCAGGCTCTTTCTTCTGATCACGTTGCAGCAGGTCAACCACGATCGGTGCCGCTACGAAGAGTGAAGAGTAAGTACCTACGATTACCCCAAGCAACATACAGAATGTAAATCCGCGGATCACAGCTCCTCCGAAAATCATCAGAACGATCAACACCAGGATTACAGAGATACCCGTCACCGCAGTCCGGCTCAAAGTACTGTTCAAGGCATTGTTGATAACCGTCGGCAGGCTCTGGCCACGTGACTTATCGTCTGCCAGGTAATCACGGATACGGTCATAAATTACGACGGTATCATTCATCGAGTAACCGATCATCGTCAAAATCGCTCCGATAAATGCCTGGTCGATATCCAGTGACCAAGGTAACCAGCCGTTGAACAGCGAGAAGATCGCAAGAATGATCACCACGTCGTGCGCAAGCGAAACAACCGCACCGTAACTGAACGCAACCCTTTTGAAACGGATCAGGATATAGATAAAGTTAGCACCTAAGGCAAGCAATACAGCATATACAGCCGACCACAAAGTATCTTTCGCCATTGTAGGGCCTACTTTATTGGAGCTTACGATTTGCGCAGGATTGTTACCCATCTTCTTAACCGCTTCCATAACCTTCGCCTCAGCGCGCTGATCTGCGTCTGGTGTAGTTTCTTCGATCAGATATGCAGTCGTAATTTTCACCTGATCCTGTCCACCGAAAGTTTTCACTTCGGTTGCAGAACCCAGCGTTTCATCCATTTTATCACGCAGAACATCAGCATCAACATTGTTCTCAAAGCGCACTACATAAGAACGGCCGCCTTTGAAATCAATACCTAAACCAAATCCCTTAAATATGAAAGAACCAATTCCGATCGCAATGATTACACTTGATATAATGTAAAAACGGCGACGCTGAGATACGAAATCAAAATGGTTGTCTTTGAACCAGTTCTTCGTTAGACCGGTATAGAAGTTGAAAGTTTTACCCTTTTTAATCTGATATTCAAGCAGCAGACGCGTGATGAAAATCGCGGTGAAAAGAGATGTAAGCAAACCTAAAACCAGCGTAGTCGCAAAACCAAGTACCAATCCTGTGCCGAATGTGTAAAGGATTATACCTGTCAAAAGCGTGGTTACGTTCGAGTCAATAATCGCACTCAATGAACTCTTGAAACCGTCGCGAACTGCCTGGGCAAATGGTTTTCCTGCCTCAAGTTCCGTCTTTATACCTTCGTAGATCAGTACGTTGGCATCCACCGCCATACCGATCGAAAGGACGATACCCGCAATACCCGAAAGTGTCAGTACTGCGCCAAGCGACGCCATGATACCTAACAGGAAGAACAAGTTGATCAACAATGCGATATCAGCGATCCAGCCCGCTTTGCTGTAATAAGCGATCATGAACACCAGTACAATCACCAAACCAACCGCCGACGAAAGCAAACCGTCGTTGATCGCCTCAGCACCGAGTGAAGAACCTACTACGGCTTCTTCCACAATGTGTGTCGGAGCAGGTAACTTACCCGCTTTCAACACGTTAGACATATCTTTGGTCTCTTCAACTGTGAAGCTACCAGTGATACTTGAGTTACCATTTGGGATTTCACCCTGTACCGTCGGTGCAGTGTAAACCAGGTTATCGATAATGATCGCAACCGGGCGGCCAATGCTGCGGGCAGTTAGTGAGCGCCATTTGCGGGCTCCCTCTCCGTTCATTCGCATGGTTACTTCCGGACGACCGCTTTCGTCGTAGTCGTGCGTTGCATCTACGATCACGTCACCTTCCATGGCAGCCTCGCCATTTTGCTTTTTGATAAAATACAATGGCAGGATCAGCTGGTTATCTCCGGCAGCGGTTCCTTTACGGTCCCACATGAAAACCAGGTCAGCCGGGAATAGCGAGCGAACTTCCGGGCGGCGAAGAATTTCTCCTGCGCGCGCAGTATCTTTCAAATAAACACCCAGACCTTGCGGCATTGGAACAAATAAGCTGGTCAACGCAGCAGTTTGCGCTGCAACCGCAGCCGAGTCATTTGCAGTAGAGTCACTTTTTTGTGCCAGCTGCTCAGCCAGGCCACCAGTTGTTTTCTTGGTCGTATCTGCTTTTGCAGTGGTTGCAGCAGCAGGTCTTTTCGCTTTTTCGACCTCCGCCTGTTGCGTCAAATACCTTCCCAGACCTTCCAGACCTGCGCCCAGTTCGTTAGTCAGATATACTTCTGCAAATTCAAGTTTCGCAGCGCCGGACAAAAGGCGACGAACACGTTCAGGGTTATCCACACCTGGTAATTCCACCAAAATACGGTTTTGGCCAGGCAAACGCTGGATGTTCGGGTTAGTTACACCAAACTTGTCGATACGTGCCGAAGTGATCTGGAATGCACGGTCAATAGAACCGTTTACTTCAGTATTCAGCATTTTTATTACATCTGAATCAGATGAATTGCTGCTGATCTTGCCGCGGTTTGAGCTGGTAGCGAAAACAGACGCAAGGCTTGTATTCGGCGCCGCTTCTTTATACGCCGCAGCAAAACGGTTGATAAAAGTGCTGTTGCTCGCAGCTTTGTCCTCACCCGCTTTTTTCAATGCAGCCTGAAATGCAGAACTGCGTGCGTTTCCACCTGCCATTCCTTTCAAGATGTCAGCAGGAGCTACTTCTAAAACCACGTGCATACCACCTTGCAAATCAAGGCCCAGGTTGAGCTCACGTTCTGTAACTTCCTGCAGGGTATGACCAAGGTAAACTTCCTGCCGCCACAGCGAGTCAACATAACGCTGTTTTTTTGCTATATCTACTTCTCCTCTTGAATCGGTCGCGTAGGCAGTTGCTTTGCTTTTAAAGCTGCGTGAAGCGAAAGTAAAAGACAGATAATAGACGCTAATGAGGGCAACTATAATAGTTAACCCTATTATTCCATTCTTATTAGTCATTTTTTTAACTGAAAAAATTTAATTGAAATTCTTGAATAAAACGGATTGATTACCTGAATACAGGCGCCGGAGTCGCTGACAATGAGATTCTAATAATAAAAAATGCAGCAATTGCCTCCCCGGGTTCAGGGAGCGTTGGTGACTATGAGCCTTCCGAAGATTCGATGGAAGTAGGAGAACAGGAAAAACGATTCCTGAAATGTGAACCTTACCGCCAGCTGCGTGGCAACGAATTGCCAGACGGGCTGAGGTACGAAATAGAAGTAATGCGAGAAGTCAAATGAAATTGCCGGCGTGATAACCGCGTCGAGGGACAGGGTACTTACTTTCGCCTCTACCGGACTGGAAGCCTGCTCTTTGGCGCTCTTTTGCGCGATTTCCTTCGCCTTACCCGTGTAATTTTGACCTATTTCCGCATAGTCAGACCAAGACCGCGCGCCTGCTACCACCAAAAGCATGGCGGCTAGCATAAAGCTGATTGTCTGGTTGATAAGTCTTTGCGCTCTCACGAAGTGAATAGGGGGTTCCTAATGAACCGCAAATTTTGATCTAAAAATTTACAATACCAAACTATTTTTCAACTGCAATTTGTATCAACTTTCGAATATTTATTTTAAATCGTCGAATAGCCAAGCCGGGAATGCTGTGTTTCATTTTCGGAAAAAATAAATCGCGAAGCGCCGGGCGGGAGGCAAAATGCAATCTCTAAATCGCATTCTACCGGAACAAACCAGCCTGCCAGCCAGATAATTAGCATATTAAAATCGTCGTCTTCCAAACATTTTTCCAATGCGCCTAAATCTGGCAAATGTACCTCTGCTATTATTTTCGGACTGTATACGTCGATCTCACCGCCCAAAACAAGATCCAATCCCACCGAAACATTATTCAGCCGCGTTTCAGCTGGTACTGTAAACCTGCCCGCGGGTAAGGTTTGGAAACTCACCTCATAATCCAAAACCGCCAACAATATCTCTCCCGCCACTTTCAGATCACCCCTATTCTCTGAGATCAGCGGCATTACCGGCACCAGCCTGACGAGCATTGCCTTACTGATCTTAGCCGGTACCTGCCAGAAATTACGCAGTTCGTCCAGCAGGAGCGAATCGGGATCGAGATCGTGTGCAAGCTGTTCCAAACGCGCCAGCTTCAACCGGTTGAGGAAAAATTCGTGTTCCAGCGGCAAAAAGAACAGCCTCGATTTTTGCTCTTTTTCCCGCTGCAGCCTGATTTCGTCGACCTTTTTTTTCAAAGTATTGATCGAGCCGGAAGAAGGCAAATGGAAGAGCTGTTCGGGTAAATGGTCGTAAATCCCGTTCCTATTCGACGCTATGATCTTCCCCTCAAAATTCCCCAGCTCTGCCTCACCCACAAATTCAACATCCGCGTGGCTGCGCCTTTTGAAAGAGCCGAGCGGCTTGAATAGAATTTTGTCCTCTGCAATACCTTCTTCCAGCCACGAACCCGCGACGAATTCTGCACTGAGATCACTTTGATGTTCCGCCAGCATTTTTGTAGTCTATTTATTTGCCAAAACCTTTACCGGATACATTCCCGTAGAGCGCCGCTGGATTTTTAATTGTAAAAGCTGACAAGCATCACGCCATTCCGAATCGTTGCTCACATGCAGGGCAGGCTTCAAATCCACGATCAGGCAACGCAAAAATCCCTGCCCGGGCAAATTACCCGGCATAAAACCAGACCTAACATCCACACCCGACAGCCGATCACCCATTTCGCCAAAACAAAATGCGCGAATATCTTCCAGCGTGACCAGCCGGTTGCCCGTAATCAGGTTTTTTCGGAGCTGCTGTACATATTCCGTTTCTTCCGGCTTGGGTTTTCCTCCCGCAGTTTTGGTCAGTAAAATCGTGTCCGCGCTACTCAGGCCCGAGGCGCTGTAAGTCTGCATTTTGGTACCCGCCGAAATTCCGTTGGCAGTTTCAGAAGTAGTAGTCCAGTAGGAAATGAAAAGTACGTCAGGATTTTTCTCGCCCTTGATCACCAGAAAAGGCTGCGCGGTCGTTTCGCTCGCTTTTTTCACGCCCAATTTCTGCTCGATCCGCGCCATATTCTGTGCTATTTCCCGCAGCAGCGAAGCCAGAAAATCCTCCCCCACCGCATTGAATGCAGTTACCTCATCTTTCAGCAATTCCATTAAATGATACAAAACCGCCTTCGCATTGCGCTCATCAAACCGGCCTACTCCCTGGTGCCGGACGGTGTATGTACCCACCGTTTCTTCGTCCGAATAAGTGGCTTTCCCCGAAGGCGCGTAAGCCTGGTTTTTCTGGTTGATCACCGAGTTGACCATAAGAAATGCGTCGCTCGAAGGCAGCGCGATCCCGTTCAATCCGGGCTGCAATCGGTAGGTGAACTTATGAAGCTGCATATTCAATACCGGAAATGCATTGATCGCCACTGTTATATTTTCAAAACCCGCTGCCGGAAACGACGACGGCCATTTCACTTTGATCCACGTAAGCGGCTTTTTGAGCATTTGCAAAGTGCGGCTGTCAAACTGCTGCTCAAATTCAGGCGGGTACAATGAGGTTTCCAATTTTCCTTTTTCCCAAACTTCATCACTGGCCAGATTCACAAAATTGTCGCTGTAAAGCAAAAGCTGGTGGTCGGCGTCTTCCTGCAAGCCTGTCCACGTATTCAGTACCCTGCCATTTGCCTCCCAGGTGGTTTTGGGAAGAAATTCGCGGTAATCGTATCCCTTTATATCGTTGATCCAATCTATAAAAAACCGGAATCCGTTCCACGAAGTAACGCCCGGATCCACTTCCAATCCGATCCACAAAGCCTGTTCGGCACCTGCATGCGACCGGCTGTTGGCAGTCAAGATTCTTGCTCCTTTTTCCAGTGCATATAATCCAGCCGGAGTAGCATAACTGGCCACGGCCGCATTGACGAGTGAATAGCTGCCCGCCGGAGCAAAAAACAGCTCATTCGACTCTCCTTTCCGTGCATTGGGCCGCTTACATACAAACTGGTTTTCCCGCTCCGTCCAGCCAAGCGGCTCCACCGGCCGGGCTTGCGCGATAGCAGCGCAGGGTTGCGGGCTATTTTGTATTTGGGGTGATAAAACTTCCGCCAGGCGCGTCATCAAACGCAGCTCAGTACCTTCGATCTCGTGCCCTATCTTCTCGAATTCGACCGAGCAAGCCTCGATCAAAAGCCTCACCAGCGGGTCGAACTGGTCTATTTTAGATTCATCCAACCCCCAAAGCTCCGCCGAGCGCCGCAACAAGCGACGGGAGATGTTTTCTTTTGTATAGTTGGCTGTTTGCATGTCTGTGGGGTTATGGTGGGAGTTGTTGGAAATGGTTCGGGATTGTTGGGAGTGGTTTGGAATTGTTTGGAATGGTTCGGATTGTTGGAAATGGTTCGGAGTGGTTCGGGATTGTTTGGAATGGTTCGGGATTGTTGGAAATGGTTCGGAGTGGTTCGGGATTGTTCGAGATAGTTCAGAGTGGTTTGAACGTTAGGAATGGTTCGGAGTGGTTTGAAAATGCTGTTTGACTATAAATAACAACCTCGAACAACCCCGATCCACCCCGACCAATAAATGACGAAAAATGACGACCCCAATCCACCCAAACAATAAATGACCAAAAATGACCATCAATGACAACCCCGAACAACCCCAATCCATTTCGATCTACTCCGAACCATTCCGATCCACCCCGAACAATACCATCCCCCTCACTCAATCGACAAAGGCGAAATAAATATCCTTTCAAAAAACACGAAATGCTCGTTGGTTCGGCGGATTGTGGCTTTGATCTCTATTCCGATCCTTTTGCGGATATAGTTGGTGCTTTTTGAAAGCATTTCGAATTCCTCCACTTCCACCCTTATTTTAGTATTAGTAAGCCGCGTTTCGTATTTGCTCACAGCTTCTTCGAGCGACTCGCGGATCAGGTCTTTCCATTTTATTTGTGATAAAACTGAAAAATCATGCTCCCAGAGTGCACAGCCGTAGCCGCTGTCAAAACGCGACTCGTTGAAGTGCGTAACCATCAGCAAATACAAATGCTGATGTATAGCCTCGCGCTCGGAACATTTGGGATGATTTTTGCCCGAAACAATGCGGTCGAGCGCGAGTGGCAATGCATAGTTCTGATCTTCCATCGGCGTTTAATAAAATGTGGTTGCTTTAATGAAAGTGTATCTTATTTTTGCCTCATATTCAACTGTCCCTGAACCGAATGAACCTTCCTTTTGTAAAAACCCCCACGCAGCGGCTGCAAGTACTATATGCTTTGGTCGTAGTTGCTATATTGTTGCTGGTCGGGGCGCTGGGTTTCTGGATCGTCGATTACCGCGACGCTTACCCGATGGCGATGGTCAGTTTTCTGGTGCTCGGTGTATTGCATGTGTATTTATTGTCGCAATGGTTTGAACATCTTTTCGAAAACCGTTCTGCGAAAGCGATAGGTTTTACCTTACTAATCTCACTGCTTGCCGCGCTGGCCATTATTTTTCTATACCATAAACTCGCTCAGGATCTTTCCAAGGGGGTAGGAATGGCCACAGCACTGGTTGGTTTCCTGTTCCCGATCTTCGTTTCGCGGGTTTATCAGAATTATCTTGAAATCCCTTTAAAAGAATACAAAAAATGGTATTACCCGGTTGGTCAGCCGCTGCCGGATATGGATCTGCTGGACCTATCCAGGGTACTGGTTATTCAGTTTGAGTTTACTAAAAAGGTCAATGAAACTGCATTCACGAACTTCCGGGCAAAAGCACCGAATGCAATGCTCTTCGGCGAGCTTTTCTTTATTTTCTTAAATGATTACAACGACCGTAATCCCGGCAGCCCGGTTGAATATCTTTCGCCGGACGGCGCGCCTTATGGTTGGTTATTCTACAAAAAAAGCCCCTGGTACAAGCGCCGAAAATACATGGATCCCGATCTTACTTTTCAAGCCAACAATGTGCTGGATAATGAGACGATAGTAGCAGTAAGAGGCTGATCGTTACCAGTTTTGCCGGGAATCGTACTCGCTATATCCTTTGTATGAATCACTTTGCCTGATTTCCGTCATCAGGCTTGATGCATCCTGATTATCGACGCGATAAACCCCATCGATTGTAATACTGGCCGCTATTTTAGTCTGATATTTAAAATTGAGGGTAAACTGATTGTAATACATCCAGTAAACGCCAGCAGCGGTATAAGCGCAAGCCTCCTCCTCTGCAAAATCGTGTCTCCCAATCCCGTGATAGTCAATGATTGCGTGCGTGCATTCGTGTATGACAATACTCTTATTAGCATAATTATTTAACTTGAATCCGACCGGCAGCGTGATTTGATTGTGTAAATAACTGCCTCCCCGCCCTTTGACAGTTTTCATTTGCAACTTGATTACTCCAGACTCAATTCTATCCGCAATTGCCAGGTACATATCCGAACGGATCGGGTTTCCTCTCAATTCAAAATTAATCAGGCTAACAACCGGATCGTGTCTTAGGAAAGAGACAATTTCATCTTTAAGATTAGCCATTCCTGTTTGGGTTAAATAAAATCATCTTAATAACTCTGAAAAAGCATTTCGGCCGCCACGCAGGGCGTGACGGCCGAAAGCCTTATTACCACCGATTGACGTGCGGCGTACCGAAAAGCTTTACTTCCCGCGCCGACAAAGTGAGGCTTGTTGTCATCGGCATCGAGCCCGTTTCGATGAAACTCTCGCTGTACTGCACGCAATACACGTCGGTCAGTTCCAGTTCTTTCTGAGTCTGCTCTTCGTCAACATTCTTGAAAACGATCTTCGCGCTCGACTTTTTTCCGTCCGGATCTACCATCCATTCCCACAGGCTCTGGCTTTCGGAAACGCTCGACGAATCCACCTGCACGAATACAGTTCCGCCGTAAACTTTGGAAGAAACGCGGCCTTTATCGTCTATCGACTGGGATAAGGAATAGTTGCATGAAATCACTGAAATACCGTCGCCGGATGGACCACCGTCCCAGGTAAAATAGGCGTCAAAACTTGAAGCTGGCATAGTTGTAATTGTTTAAAAGTGAAAAGAATAGATTATGGATATATTAATTTAATTTGATTAGAGACCCCTGGACATTGATCAATCCACTCGACTTAATATCTGTGCTTGCGTCTCCTTCCACGGTCATTGTGGCTCCTTTAATATTTGCACTTGCGGTACTTTCTGCATTCAGCTCGGTACCAGCTTTGATGTCGGTCGCCGTCCCGCTTTCCAGCTTGATATCCTGGCTGGCTTTCATCGAAATTTGCCCGGCCTGCACATCGAAACTGGAATTCGCATTCATAGAAATGTTATTCGATGCTTCCACATTCAGGTCTTTGCATTTAATATGGACAAGCCCATTTTCGACCTGCATTTTTATTTCACCATCGTCCTTAAAACTGAATTGCAGGAAAGTATCCAGCTTATTCCGGTTGCTGATCTGAATTTTCGCATCCCCGTCTTTATCCAAAAAGACAACCATATTACCCGACCGCGTGGCGATGATTTTCACGTCGTTATTATCCGAGGTATAAGCAATATCCTCTTCGGGCTTTGGGTAAAGACTTGTGAGTACAAAAGGATTTTCGGCTAAATTTCCTTCATAACCGATCATCACCATCGCCCCTATCTCCGGCACAAAATTGGTCCCTCTACCCTGTGAATTGTGCATGGTACCAACCCGCATCCAGATCGATTCCTGGTCCTGCTGTCGCGACTGGCTCCAAAAGAATTTCACCCGCACGCGCCCCAGCTGGTCAGTATCATCATTTGCGATCACCTCCGCCTGCTCGGTTTCGCCCAGCGGATTGGTTACAAAAGGATTATTAGGAGGATGCTGCGCCGATTCGGGAACTGCATTAAAACTATTCTGGTAACTCCCGGCCGTATTGATCTCGTGGCGAATGTGCACCACCCGGTATTTCCCAAAATTCTCCTCATAAGCTTCCCCGCGCTCATTCAGTCGCTGCCCTTTTACGGCCAGTACTGTCCCGACGCTGATCGTGGGCGTTTCGCCGCTGCCTCTGAAATCGACCATGGAAGTAACCCGCGCCGAGCGTTCCATTTTCGTAAGTTCGTCCACTTCACTCTGTCCGCTGATAATTTCCGGTGCAGGAAGCAATGCCGTTTGAGCAAAAAGGGTGTCCGATTGTTCCAATGCAAACTCGCTGAGCGAAGTAAGCCCGTCGACCTGCTGCTGGGCAGATTGTCCCGTAAAAGCTTCCGGAACTGTATAATTGTATCCCTCAAAACTGAATGCAGCCGGTTGCAGCTTCAATGCAACATCGAAATTCTGCAAGCCGTCGACCAGAAAATCAACTTCCGCCCCGCCGTTTCCGTGGCCCAGTACCAGCTCGCGACCGTTATAGTAAAACCACTCGCAGCAGCGATCAGCAACGCGGCTCAGAAATTTGTAATTGCTCTCATTATATTGGGTGAAAGGCACTGCACGGCCGCCGTTTTCAGGATTAAGCTGCTTTCTGAGTAAATTCTGAGGGTAAGGCTGCAATACCGCATTAAATATATCCTGCACGGTACCTCTCAAAAACGACCTCCGCTGAACCGAATCTTCCATGACGATCGTCGGACTGTACCCTTTCAGCACGAATGCGCTGCTCATATCGCTCAGGCTTCGCAGCCGGATCTCGGTCACAATACCCTGAAATGTAAAGTCAAACGATTCCTGGCCAAGCCGCGGGCTAAATGAAAAAGTGATCTTTTTGCCCATTACCGCCCGATGCGCTTTGTTGAAAAAATGCTCGCCTGCATCTTCCAGCTGATCAAACGGTACCAGTAGCTCGAACCAGTGGTGTGCAAAAAGGTCCTGCTCGATCACCAGCCCCAGGTGCCGCGTGATCTGTACGCCGCCTTCGATCTCAATGGAAGTATTAACCTGTCGTGCCATTAACTTTTAATTTCAACCTGACCAATTTTCACTTTTACCGGGAGCAACACCAATTCGTACACCAGCGCCAGACTGCTGTCACGCACGAAATAATCCTTGCCTCTGTGCTGCGGCATATAGTCTTCTGCATTAGGCACATGCGCAATCTGGTATCCCCGCATGGTCGACTGCCGGGCCGCAAAAGATTCCCTGAAACCCACACAATACGCGTCCTCAAACTCCATTTTCCGCAATAGCTGTGAATCGTTGTCATACTTGAACTCGATCTGCCCGCTCAGCTGCCGGTCGTTTTTAAATGCCCAATCGTACAGCAATGCGAAATCATCGTTTTGGGTCGGCGAAATCGTCATTCTGATTAGTCTCGCTTTCGGCGCATCAGTCGGACTTCCGCGTTCGTCGGCATTGCGGTTGCAGCCGTAGGACACTTTTTTGACCAGAAATTTCTTCCCGTCCAGCGTAAAATGCGCCTCGACTCCGATAGTAGCGTCCTGCTCAGCCATCTTTAAAAATTTTCAAGTTTAGCCTCATCGATTTCCACGCTCGAAGCGGTGATAGTCAGGCAGGTAATGAAGTTTTGCAGCCGGTTCGTGAGTTTCTTATCCATATCATCAGTACCATCGTCAAACATTTCCACAAACTCGGTACAAACTGCTTCCTTGAAACTCAGTGTTTTGAAAGGCCCGTTTTCACCAAATTGCTCCACCGACAGATCGTATTTCTGCGAAGGCTTATTCGCCCATTCGATCAAAAAATCGTCCATGACCATTTCCAGCTCCACATACAAATGCGCCCACTGGATCGGCGAAGTAATCGACATCGCATCATCCACCGTCTGATGCAACTCAAACCGCATAAACATCACGCTGTATTCGTGATCCTCGATTTGCATTGTGCTTGCGAAGGACATTTTTTAATGTTGAATGATTGAATGACTGAATGACTGAATGGACCTTTGAAGTAGTGATGCATTTGTCACCCTGAGCGCAGCCGAAGGCTCGTACAATGTCACCCTGAGCGCAGCCGAAGGGGGGGTGCTCCATGTCCCTTCGACCGCCGGGCGGCCCCGTCCGCTCAGGGTGACAGTACATTCCTTCCTCCCTTTCCTCCTTCCTCCTATTTCCCTACTGCTGCGCATACTCCGCCGCCCATGCCGCCGCGTCCAGATCATCTCCTTTTTGGCCGGTTAATGCGATCATGAAGTTTTTGGCTGGGAAATAGGGAACCATGTGAATATCGAGATAGACTTTATCCTTCTGGTTTTTATCCTGCTCAAAACGCATTACACTGAACTTTTCGATCAGTTTGCCCGGGCCGGTTACGCTGTCCAGGAACTTGATGATCTGCTTTTTCAGATCGTTTTTAGTATTGTAATCGAAGTTTTCAAAAGCGCGACGGTTGAGAAAATCGATCAGTACTTTGGTGATATAATCAAAAACCCGCACGACGGAATAGGTTTGTAAACCCACGTTATCGCCGTTGAAAAGCGTCTTCGCCGAAAACGCCATTACTTTGCTGTATTCATTCACCATCGGGATCAGCCCCATTTTTTCAAGATCCGCGATCTCCGATTTTTTGAGCGGAAAACGCACACCGTCCACTTCACTCAGCGTCCCATGCTTTTTACCCGCCGCCACCTGCGACATCAGCGTTTTATAAACATTGCCCGCCAGCGCAGTAGAAGGTGGTAAGTACAAATCCTCCTCTTCGCCCAGATCAGCGTGCTTCGCCCTGCCTACCAGCCAGTTACACGTCATCATTACATTGGACAAATGCGCCGCGCCGCCTGTCAGGTTTGCCGATTCGAAAAGCTCCATCACGTCTTCCGGCGCATCGAGGTGCATGAAGTCGGTAAGCAGCATTGTTTTGTTCTGATGCGCCAGTTTCGCCCATTTGTCCACCACTTTTCCCGAACCCAGGTAACCCGGCACATTCAGGATCGAATAGTTTTCGCGCAGGTCGAGCCGGTCGAACTTCGCAGCCAGCTCTTCTCCCACCGCATCAATGAATGTCGTAACGTCCAGGTCCTGCAACTGGTCTGGCGCCGCATTCAGGAACGTCACATTCTTCACTTTTTCCTGCTCGGTATTCTTGAAAAACATCGCCACAGAACGGTACGATTGTTCCAGCGGCCGCACTGTTTCCACTGCTTTTCCAAGGTTTTCCTTCAATAGTTCCAATGCGGTATCAGCCTGTTTCTGACCCATTTCGATCATATCAGGAACGGAATCGCCACTGCTCAGCAGCTCGGTCCAGAGTTCCAGCCGCTTTTTCAGCTGCTGTCTTTCTTTCTTTTTATCAGCCTCGGTGAGAAATATCTTCTTCCGCGCCTTTTTCTCGGGATTAATATTCGCGGCGCCTTCGATAATAGTCTCTACAAGGTCATAACTGCCATATTTCGCCAGAAGCGGCAACCCCGTTTCCAGCGGCACCGCAGTGCGTTCTTTGAATGCCGGGGCAATGTCTGTTTTTTGTTCAGTGGACATGTTTTTAATGTTGAATGATTGAATGATCGAATGATTGAATATTTATTCTAATGAGTGAATGAGTGAATGTTTTTAATTAGTGAATGAGTGAATGTTTCTAATAATTGACTAGGTCGCCTGGCCATATGAATGAGCGAATTAGCAAGCGAGTAACTTTTCATTCACTAATCGCACCGGCGAGCCGGTCACTCATTCAGTCATTCAATCATTCACTCATTCAATCATTCAATCATTGAACTACCCCGCCTCCTCCAACTCATTGATCAGCGTCTGAAATACACCTAGCAATGCGGCTTTCGCTTCTGGCTTTTCGAGCGCGGCTTTTAGTATTTTGTTTACTTTTAAATGCCTTACTACCTGCTGGTAAGCTTCACTTCTTGCGTCGAGATCCTGTAAGAACGCGCTTTGGGCGATGATGCCTTTTTTACCAAAATCACCCAGATTTTTGAACCGGAGATTTTCATTGATAAAGCTGCCGTCCTGTGTGATGAACTCTACCTCCGCCTCGGGCTGATAGTGTGCAAAAACCTCTTCGGTCGTTTTCAGGTCATAAACCATTTCGGGCCGCGGCGACGGGTCGCCTGTGAGTTGCGTCGCGAATAGCGTTCTGTTTTGTGGGATATCCGCAATGCCTTCGCTCGACTGGTCGATCTTGCGTTCATTCCCCCCTATTCCGTAGTTGAACATGCTGGTATGTGGTTAAGAGTAAATTTTATAACTAACTATTGATAATCAACCTATTAATACAGTCGGGCAGCCTTGCATGATCGTGCCGCCATGCGCCGTCGAATCGCCCATTCTGACAGCCGGCCTGTTTCCGATCATGACCGTCGCAGAGCCTGTCACAATGGTGTCGGGTGGACCGACGCACACGCACATATCGCCCAGGACAGCAGCCGGCACCCCTCCGATCAGCGCCAGGGGCGCTCCCGGCGGTAAAATTGGTCCGCCCACATGCGGTATCGGCGGAGTACCCGGCGTCACCATCGGACAAACATGCATATCGCCTATTCGAGCTGCTGGTTGGGACATGGTTGTTGGGTTTTAGCTGTTGGCAGTTGGCTGTTAGGTATTAGCTTTTAGCTTTTTGATAATATTTTCTATCAATCCTGTCTTTCAATACAATTCACGCGCTAAAAGCTAACAGCTAATAGCTAATTGCTAAAAACCAACACCTCATTTCACTTTCTTAAAATCAAATATCGAGCTCAGCGAAACGCCTATTCCTACTGCGGCTGCACCGATTGAGATGTATACGCCGGGTTTTGCATAGCTGGTCAGGCCCTCGGGATTGGATATTTTTTCTTTATAATCTTTGTAATCCTTATTGAGCATTGAGTAGGTCACTGCGCCGAATGCCAGTGCGGCTACACCTGCTCCCAGCTTGATCGCCCCCCACTTCCGCGCCTGTTTGATCTCCGCCTGGTTAACCTGGCTGATCTGCTCCGAAACGCGCTCGGCTTGTTTCGCATCCTGCTGGCTCATAGCCGGTTTCTTTTCCATTTGCTGCGTTACGAGCGGCTCTTTTTTCTTTTGTAAAGAATCGTAAGTCGCGGAAGGAGCAGGGTTCACCGGCGCCGATTTCGCATTTTCGGAAGAATTGAATGCAACGCGCGTCAGGTACACAATCCAGTCATTGCCCGATTTATCCGCCCGCAGCTCGGCTACCCGTGTGATCGGCTGGTAAGGTGTATTATCCTTATTGCTTTTTCCTTTAAAATGCTGGGTGTAAAAAACTTTGACAAAAGGATACTTATCTACCTTCACATCGCCCACAACCAGGTTTGTAAATTCAATCGTATTGGTCTCCGATTTGACATAAAACAGGTCAAAATTACTGAGGTACTTCTCGATCGGCGTGTCCAGTCCCGGCGCGCTCACCTTATGTTTCGGGTCCACATCATCCTCCACGATCACCCCGTCATTCACAAAAATCTGGTCGTTACTGGGCATGTAACTGTTCATCATCAGGTACTTGCGCTCATAATTACTCAGGTCTTCGTTCGCGATCGCATTCAGCAGATCGTTCAGTCCCTTTATCCTTTCCCGCGCCAGTACCCGTATTTCATCGGCGTCTTTCCGGCTCAGCGTTTGCGCGCTGGATTGATTAGTTAAAAATGCCGCTGCCACCAGCAAAAAGCAGGTATTGTTGATCAAAAACTTTTTCATCGCATTCATGAGTTTCAATTACTTTTTCTCGGATAAATCAATAATCTGCACTTCCACGCGCCTGTTCAGCCGGCGGTTTTCTTCCGTATCATTCGGCCGCACCGGGTGCTTGCTGCCCATTCCCGTCGCTGTGATGAGTTTTTCCGAAATACCTTTATTGATCAGATATCTCGTTATCACTCTCACACGGTATTCCGACAATGTGAGGTTCAGGTTCGGATTACCGACATTGTCCGTATGACCGCTGATCTCCAATCCTTTACCAGTATTATTTTGGATAAATAGCGCCACTGAATCCAGGTAAGCGCGCGATTGCGGCGGCAGTTTATAATCGCTTCTTGGAAAATAAAGCGTCTTCCCGGAGACATTTCCCACCTCGGTTTTTGGATTTTCTTTTACCGTCAGAATCGCTTTCC
Organism: Dyadobacter sp. CY343; assembly: GCF_021390335.1. GTDB lineage: Bacteria > Bacteroidota > Bacteroidia > Cytophagales > Spirosomataceae > Dyadobacter. The sequence continues at coordinate 164,181 of NZ_JAJUXK010000007.1, forward strand.
GATCTGGTATTCTTAAAGATTTCAGAGTCAAACCCTCTTTCAGCGAAGCTACCGCCGTACTGAAATCAGCCTGATCTGCACTGCTGACACCAAAACTGTAAGACCGTCCCGGCGCGACTTCCGCGAAGTAATGCCCGTCGTTAATGCGGTTAAGCGGAACAATAAGCCGGCTGTCTTCCACCAGCTGCACCCGCGTTCCCTGCTGCGCATTGAGGATATTGACCGACAAAAGGGTGTGCTGCTTACTCAGTTTAATAATGTAAGTCCGCGGTTCCTGATCGGTTTTATCCAGGATCAGGTTGCCATTGTAGGCTTGATAACCGGCGGACTTCACTTCCACGGCTACGATATCTTTCTCAGTGAATACAATCTCGGCAGTCGGTCTGGTTGCGAGCAGACTGAAACAATCTTTCTTCTCTTTTTGGGTATAATAAAGGCAAATATCCGCTGCCAGTGGCTGGTTAGACATCGCATCGCGCACCTCGATGCGCCGGATAATGGAGGTCGGCGTGCGAACGGAATCTTTGAGCTCAAAATGCTTTTGCTCCGATTGCGCATACGGCTCATCGCTCGTTTGCTTCCCGAGCGGCATCAATGCAAATGCTACGAAATAGGTACCTTCCGTTTTCCCGTCTATGTTCAACGGAATGTGCAACGACTGGTATTGCGGCGCTTCAATCGTAAGTACCGACACATTGCAGGGCATTTCCACATTGAATATACCCGCGGAATCAGTCTTGCCCAACCTCATTTTTCCCTGATCTGTTTTGGCTGACAAACTTGCTTTCAATGCTTCCGAGCCGCTGATATCCGTCACTTTTCCGGCCAGGAAACCGCATTGGGCGTAGGCAATGGCGCTTCCTATCCACAAACAAAAAGTCAATATGTGCTGACCGTATTTCATTTGTCCTCGCTGGTTTCGACCCCGATATTTCCTAACAAAACCTCCCAGTTCACCGTATCTTTTCCATCGATGGTTTTCTGATACGATTCCAGTTTTACGCGGATATTTTTCTTGGTAATATCCCCGTAAGCCACTTTTCCATTGGCTGCAAATCCTTCAAAAACCTGCTGCGCGGCGATAATGCCGTAATAATTCCCGTCATTTTCCTGTTTCAGCTCGCTCACGTACTTTACCTCGTTCCAGGTGATATTGATCTTGCTGTAAGGCAGCAGTTTCAGCCGGTTCAGGTATTCTTTGACAGGATATTTTTTAACCCCTTTCGGCGAACTTACCGCCACCGTCGCCTGCGGCTCAAATAGGCTAAGAGCCTGTTGTACAGCCTTATTCTTTTCATCCGACTTCATACTTTTATCTCCGATAATGCGCAGGTAAGAAGTAAATTCATCCACCCGCCGGATCCCTTTTGCGCTGTATTCCTTGTATTCTGTGTCCGACAGAAAAGGTTTGGGTTTCTCTTTCGGTACCTGCGGCTGCTCTTTTACGGCTACTGGTTTCTGAGGTTTATCCTCAGCCTTTTTCACAATCTCCTTTTCCTTTTTTTCAATGTCTTTATGGGCCAATGCAAGCAATGGGGCCACATCTACAACATCACGCAGTATCTCGTGGCGGCCGTCGCGGTAGATTACCGTCGCCACTTCTTCTTTATTGATCGAAGCCGGGTTTCCCTCGCCCGTGAGATAGTTGATCACATCGTCGCTTTCGTAAGATATTTTACCCGAAATCACAGTGAGCGGGACACTTTTGACGATAATATCCTGGCTTACATTCCGTGGCGGCGCTTTGTAAAATGCCTCGATCTGCGTCTGCGCCTTGTTATTGTTTTCATTGAGTTCTGAAATCACCATAAACTGGCCGCTGGAAGAAAACACGATCAAAAACCGCTTTCTGTGATAAATCCGCGGGATACCGTCGGCGGCGATCCATTCCAGCTTGCTGTCCATCGCGCGGCTCAGTTTCGCCTGCACCGGGTTGCCATTATCCAGCCAGATCCTGTCCTGCGCGTGGGAAAACACCGCAGTAAAAACCAGTAAAAACATCAACAGATATTTCATAGCATTACCTCAATTATCATAGGTTACCAGGCTCATTACCAGCGCGTCAGTCGTCGCCGATTCGATTCTCCATCTACCATAGCGGCCTTCCAGCGTTTTGAACACGATTACCGTATTCACACTTTGCGAATTGACAATAAACGAGACGCCCTTCGCATCATAATCCCGGACTTTAAGCAGTGCATCGTAGATCAGACTATTAAAGTCGATCACACCCATATTCTTTACAATCAGACCATTAGCTGCGGTGACGGCGAGTACTGTACCGCGGCCGGAAATCGAATAGATATCGATGATCGCATCCGACTGCCTTGTTTCTGATGCGCTTACAGTCCCGTTATCCAGATCAAAATAGCTCCCTTCACTTCTTTTTAAAGTGATTGATTTTTGGTTGAAACGCTCGGTTGGTGCATTGGTCGTTTTAGCTTTCAATATGTCGCTATAACCCACGCCACCGCCTTCATTCCGGGCGTATAATGCGACATAGTAATCCGTATTTGCTGCTAATCCGGATATTTCCTGTTCGATTGTGATCGGCAGGTTTTCGGCTACGCTATCAAGTTTTATCACCGTGCCGGTTTCCGTATTCAGGTTTTCATTTTTACCATAAACAAGCCCGTATTCAAGAATTTTGCCACTTTTTTTCTCCTGCCGATCGTTCTTACTGGCCGGTTCCTGGATATTGCCTTTGACTGTAATCTGGGTCCTCCCGGCAAATACCAGCTCCAATGCCGAGAACGTCGGCGGCAGCGGGTCCACCGGGCCGAAAACGTCGCAGCCGACGAGCAATACGATCAATCCAATCCAACTTTTACTTAATATCCTTTTCATAAAATATAGGGTTTTCCCTTAATGGTTTCACCTGACGATGTTATATATACGCAGCCCGTTTTAGTCATTATTATAAGTTGTGATAGAGACTCCCATATTCCCCGAGTACACATCCAGATCCGATCGCTCCATTCCTTTTGAATTGATCCGCATCTTTCCAAAATGCCCTTCATTCGTCACGTAGGCGAGCACCGTGCCGTTGAAAAGCTTGTTCTCCCTGGTGGTATAACTTCCATTTACAAAATCAGCCGTGTATTTAAGACCCGTCAGATCTGAGTATTTCAATGCTTTGAAATCGGTACCGGTCGGCATGACGAAGAATTTGGCACCGTTTCTTGGATAAATACCCGCCGGCTGACCGTAAGGGTACCAGTACATATCCTCCGTTCCGTTCTGCGATTGCAAATGCCCGGTTTCCAGGTCATAAGTATTTGAGAAATTCATAACGAAAGTTGTATCCTGCAATATCGCCGGCTCTCCCACCTTGAATGTGAGCACATTACCATAAGCTACCCCGCCATTTGTGCCCGCATACGCCCGGGCAAAATAAGTCGCGCCCGTAGTAAGCTGATCCAGGTTTGCCGTGAAGCTGCCCGTCGAAACCGAACCGGCTGTCTGCGCTTTCGAATCGTTGATGGTCGGAACCTGGTTTGTGGTTGAAAAACAAACACCATGATTCGTAATTATCACATTGCTATTTCCCGTCGTCACACTATAGTTGACCTTCGCCGCATTTGCCTGCACACCCGAAACACCCGAAGTTCTGATTGAAGGAAGAATATAATTTGCTGTTACAAAGCTCGTTACCGGACCGTAAATAATCCCGCCTCCTTCATTTACTGCGTAAGCCCGGATGTAATACTTTTCCAGCGCCGAAAGTCTCGTGATCTGGTCTTCCCAATTGTAGGGAGAAGCTGCAATCGCCTCGCCGCCCTGCTCCACGTACCCGTTTTCAATCGTAGGCTCGTCGAGTATCCCATACACAAACCCGAAATCCTGAATTTTGCCGCTCTTTTTCTCCTGCCTGCTATTTTTCGAATCCGGATCTGCAACCTGCGCACTAACCCGAACCTGGTTATTCGAAACTTCGACAATGGTCACCTCCGAAACCTGCGGTACCAGCGCATCAACCGGCAGGAACATATTGCATCCGTCGAGGCAGGCCGCGAGGCTGATTAAAACGATATTTGTTATCCTTTTCATTTTCGAATATTTACCGGTTGCCGTAACACATCACTCCGCCCACGAGTCAAGGCTTTCCATGTAACTTGCAAAAGTCCTTTTCAAAATGCCCGGATAAGGCCGGTTGACCCTGATCCCCCTGCTTGTTGAATGGGGCGGGAATCTGAACATATCGCCTTCCCAGTCTCGGTTAATGTATTGCATCGCGTCGGCGCAGTACACATTGGCACCGGTTGCATTGGCAATATGCTGTAACATCAGCTTTCCATCTCCCCAGCCCCCCACTTTCGCGGGATCGCTATTGGCGGCTGAGCAGGACAGGAACACAATATTGCTCAGCTTGCAAGGCGCCCATTTTCTGAACAAAAAATCATTGGTAACATCTATCAGTTCTTGGCCTAGCGCAAGCCCGAAACCGCCCACTTTCTGCGGCAGCGAATAACCCGCCACCATCGACATGCCGTTGTAACCATTACTGTTTGTGGTACTTATGCCGTGGACGATGATAAAGACATTCGTTATTTTTCTTGATGAAATGATATTAAATGCAGTCTGCAGAATGCCCTCAGTACTATCTGCCCCGGCATTGAAGTAAAGGCTTTCCTGTGCGTCAAACTGGTTACTTCCCGAGAAGTCCAGATCACAAATAAGCAACCGATCCGCTTTCATAGTCCAAAAAGTGATTTCAACATCCAAAGATTTCCGCCTACGTGTATCAGTTCTCCGTTGTCCCAGTAACCTATCATCTGCGGTGTGCTGAGTGTGGGAGTAAAATTTACCAGTTGATCTTCGTGATTTTGCCGGATCAGGTGTCCCCTCAGCCGCTGGTTCCAGGGCTTGGCAAACTTGGCCGACTGCGCCCTGCCTACACCCAACAGCGTATCCGCGTCATCGACGTTGTTAAATCCATAATCCCGCATATCATTCCCGGTTCCACCTACATGGTCTAGTTCGAGAATATGGCCAAATTCATGCGCCGCAGTGTTCCTGACATAATCCACCGCGTGTGCAACGCCATTGATCCTGCTCACTGCGGATTCTGACCTGTACCTGTGCGGCATCCAGGAAAACATATCCGTTTCGACATCACTTCGATTGAAACAGCCGGTTTTTGGTACAGCCGTTGTGTTGATAAAGCTTCTGAAAGTATTTGGTTTTTTGCCCGTATTAAAGATCGATAATGCCACGTGCGCCTGAGCGGGCGAAGTCTTTACGATGTCCATTGACAGTCCGCAAACGATTTTTGCAGGAGTCAATCCCTTTGACGATTTGTACCATGGACGGTTTGGAACGAGATCAAATTTTTTATCCCAGTAGTTCGTGATCACTTTTTGATACTCATTCTCAAAGTCTTGCCACTCCGCCATTGTCCAGGGATTCGCCTGGTATTTGTATCCGCTCGACCTATCCGTAATAGTCCCCTTACCGTCGATAATCAGGTCATCGAATATTCCGCGGTCGGTAGGCTCTACTTTCCGCAGGTGTACACGCACCTGGATCGTCAGCTGCAATGTATTATCATCCAGCGGCAATAAAACCGAATCCCAATTTGTGGATTTGTAAGAAATCAAATAATGCATAATTACTGCTCTTTTAGATTTGCTCAATTCCCTGTAATACTTTCTGTTGCTCAGTCTTTCGGGTATTCCACAACACTTCATTTTCCCCCGAAACACTCAGTTCGATCACCGACCCTTTTCCTACTTCACCCGAAATGATCATGCGGCTGATCGGCCGGCGCAGCATATTCCGGATCACTCCTTTCAATGGTCGCACCCCGTATCTGGGTGTAAAACCCTGCATGGCAATGTGTTTTCTGGCTTCGTCGGTCAGATGCAGAGAGATACCCTGCTTTTCCATTAAATCGGTAAGGCTACGCAAATGAATGTCAAAAATCTTCACCACGTTTTCCTCTGATATCGGCGCGAAAGGCACGATTTCGGTTAATCTGGCAAGAAATTCAGGCCGGAAATATTTGGCCATGATCTCCATCAGGTCGGCCGATTTTGGAATACCTCCCTTATTAAATTCCTGGACAATATGCTCCTGCCCGATATTGGATGTAAAAAGGATCACCGCATTTGAGAAATCGCCTTCTTTACCCAGCCGGTCGTGTAACTTACCTTCGTCGAGTATTTGGAGAAAAAGATCAAAAACAGAAGGGTGCGCTTTTTCTATTTCGTCAAAAAGAACCACTGAATAGGGTTTCTGACGGATTTTGTTCACTAGTAAACCGCCTTCCTCGTAACCCACATATCCCGGAGGCGCGCCGTATAGAAGTGCCGCTGAATGCTCTTCCTTAAACTCCGACATATCAAACCGGATCAAAAAAGATTCGTCATTAAACAGAAAATCGGCCAGTGCTTTCGCTATCTCCGTTTTTCCGGTACCGGTGGGTCCGAGCAGGAAGAAGGAACCGATCGGCTGTCCCGCTTTGATCAAACCCGATCTCGACTCCAAAATCGCTTCGCTCAATGCTTTCACCGCCTGGTCTTGTCCTACCACCCTTTTTTTCAAAACTTCATCGATCCCAAGCAGCTTATCGCGTTCCGAACTTTGCAGCTTACCAAGCGGAATACCCGTTTTATGCGAGATAACCGCCGCTATTTCATTTTTGCCTACGAAATCACTGCGCTGCGCCGCGAGTTGCTGTAATGCGGTGAGTTTGGTATTCAATTCTGTATAAATACCCTCGGCTGTCTCCATTTCCGGCGCGTCCAGCTGGTCCAGTTTCCCGATCAGCAGCGGGCTGAGGCGGTTACCGAGCTGGCATGCAAACCATTTCAGTTCGTGTACCCTTTCCGCCTCGTCGATCGCCATTAATGCATTCAGATCGTTTTGCAATGAAACCAGCTCCTGCTCAGAAACTTCGTCCATGAGCCGCATTGCGGCCATTGTTCTGTCCAGCAGATCCAGCGCCACGTCGGGCAGCCGGCGTTCTTTGATGTACCTTTTTGAAAGCTTAACTGCCTCTGCCGCAACTCCCGGCGCTATTTTAATTCCGTGGTGCGCTTCGTACGAAGGCAGAATGTGCTCGATCATGCGCGTCGCAGTCGCTTCGTCGGGTTCTGCTACGTGCAGTACCTCAAACCGGCGGGAAAATGCTTCATCCTTTTCAATGTATTTCCGGTATTCTTCCGGCGTCGTGGCCCCGATCAATGTCAGCTCGCCTCTCGCCAGTTCGGGTTTCAGAAGCTGCGCTACTCCGGCACCTACAGAGCCTTTCGGATCGAGCAGCATGTGGATTTCGTCAATGAACAAAATCGCTTTATCGAAGGCTTTTATCTCATTTAAAATCCCTTTCAGTCTTTCCTCAATCTCACCTTTGTAAGATGCGCCTGCTACCAGCGCGCCGGTGTCCAGTTCAAGCAACTTTGCATTTTGAAGCAACTGAGGTACTTTTTTATCAAATATCAGTTTGGCAAAACCTTCTACCAATGCTGATTTCCCTACACCCGGCTCGCCTGTGAGGATCACATTGGGCTTGCTTTTACGGCCCAGTATTTCGGCCATTTGCCTTATCTCGTTATCCCGCCCGATCACCGAGCCGATCTTACCTTCGGCTGCATTGCGCGTTTTGTCTGTGGTGTATTTTTCAAGATTCGATGTTCCTGCCTGCGTTTTGGCAGTTTGTCTGGCAACTTCACTTCCCTGCTCCCTGCCATTCCCACTGGCCGAAGTAGTGGTTTGTGTGTGCATAGCCAGCACTTCTTTCTGCGTCAGCGGCAATGATTTGAGCTGATCCGATGAAAACCCAACACCCGGTTTCAGTATCGCGGCCAATGTGCTCAGCGGATCTGTATCCGTATTCAGTTGGAGCGAGATCAATGCAGCCAGTTCCAGCGCAGCAGCTGCGGCTTCGTCGGCGGCCGGATTTTCGGGTACTTTAATGGATTTGGCGCATTCTTCCAGCCGCACTTCGGTCCAGTCACGCAGGTAAGCAATATCTTTTCCCGCCATCACCAGCTCGGAAGCCAGCCCGACGTCATTGTGCAGCAGCCCCATTAAAAGATGCGGCGCACCGAATTTCTCCTGGCGGTACTCCCGTGCAAGTGCCTGTGCGACAGTGATTGCGTATTTAAGTGCTTCGGTTTGCATTGATTCTGGATTCAGGAATGTGTTAAAAACTCATTTTTCACTCAATCACATTTGCATTACCTAGGGTTGGTTCTTTTGTAAAAAGATCATCCGTTCCGTTGCTTTCGCCTTCATTTCCTTGTTGGCGGTTGAAAGCTGCAAGCCGTCATAAATTTGTTTCGCCTGGTCGTAATACACTTTCCGGTCATTTTTGCGAAGATTCCCCTGCGTAAGCAGCTGAAAATAACCTTCCGCTTCCGAGTACCGCAGCCACTCCCGGTAAGTCACGTTCGGGCCGTTTTTGGCTGACATACATTCATCGAGCTGTTTCTGGATCGCCGCCACATCTCCGCCGCCGCCGCCCAATTTTCCTGCGCGGCAATTGTCGAGATCGCGCTGCATCATACCCAGCTTGGTCTGCAACTCCTTGGCTTCACCGCCTCCACCTCCACCGCCGCCACCGCCGCCAGCAGCCGCACCGGCCAAAAGCTGACGTTCCATTCCTTTTATTTCCAGGTCTTTCATATTGATCTGATTGCGCAGATCATTCACCATTTGAACATCTATCCCTTTGCTATCGAGCGTCCGGCGGAGTTCCGCAATCGTTTGCCGGTACGTCACCAGCGCTTCTGTGAGCTTTGCGATACCAGTTGAAAGCCGCTTGTTCTGTTCGTGTGCGGCGGAGTTGGAGAGGTTATTGAAATGGCTCATAATGCCATTGATCCTGCTCTCAATATCAACGAGCTGCGTACGCGCCGTCGCTTTCGACATTTCGTCGGTTGCGCTGCTGTATGCACCGTCGAGCTGAATTACTTTCCTGGCAATGAGGCTTAAAGTATCCGTATCCACCAGCATAGGCGATTGTTCCTCCACGATCAGCCGGTACCGGGTAGTTTCCGATTCCGCCACCGACCCCGGCACCCGCAACAGCAGATAAACCGCCAGCACCGGAAACGTCATCGACAACATATACATCCCCACAAACCGCCCAATCGCCACCTTTCGCTGATTCTTATTTACAGGCTCCATTTGAAAAATTGTTTAATGCTCTTTTATTCCCTTCCTCCTTCTCTCACCCCCAACCCCCTTTGAGGGGGCTTTAAAAGTAACTTCCTCCTTTCCTCCATCCTCCCTTTCCTCCATCTCTCACCCCCAACCCCCTGTGATGGGGCTTTTTGTTGTTGCATGTAAGGATTTCCTCCCTTCCTCCCTTCCTCCCTTTCCTCCTTCTCTCACCCCCAACCCCCTATGAGGGGGCTTTTTGTTGTTGCATGTAAGGATTTCCTCCCTTCCTCCTTTCCTCCATCCTCCCTTTCCTCCCTTACAGCGGACTCCACCGCGATTTCGCTTTCTCCGGCTGCACCGGCGGCTCGTGTACCGGACTTTCAATGATGAAAACCTGCTGTCCTTTTCGTTTCCCAATAAATTCCAGCTGGCTCAGTTTCAGGAAAAGCGCGGCCCACATGTTGTAAAAATTGTCGAGCGTTTTAATGCAGGGTACTATATCGTTGTGATTATAATCGACCTGAATAACCCCGATGATCTGTTTTTCCAGACTTCCTGGCGTATCGTCGGCCCACTCGCCCAGGTAACCTAAGAGTTCCTCTTTCTCGCGGTCGGTCAAACATTCCAACGCGGCGCGGATACTTTGTACGATCTGGATCAGGCAAACTACCATATTGATCGGTTCCTGGTGCGGTAGCAGCCGCTGGTAACTTATATTGGCAATTGAAAACGCATTCACCAATCTTTCTACCAGCATTTGCACACTATCGGAAAGCGTACTTTTCTGACTTTTAGTTTTAATCTTTTGAAGGATCCGAAAGGAATAGGTTTCAATATCATTCAAATAAACCCCAAACCTGTTGTACCATTCGCGCAGACTTTTATGCGAAACGACCGTCCGGCAGGCAGGAATAAAATCGTGTGCGACGCGCAGTTCAGCATTCGTATATTCAATTTTACCAACGATCAGTCCCGCTCCTGTCCACTGTTCCTTGTTGATCAGATCAATGGGCGTCAAATCGATCCGGTAAGTGGGAGTAGTATAAGGATGCCGCACCGGAAGCTCCGTATCCAGCACATTACCAACCTGTTGCCGCTCAAAAAGATTGACACTTAAAATAATATATAACCCGATATTCTTCCCGGGCGCAAAGTGGTATTCATTGGTAATATTTGTCAGCGAGGTGTCCAGTTTCACCTGATCGGCGGCAGTTACTTCCAGCAAACTTCCGTCCGGCGTGATCGCATTGCATTGCTCAATTCTGATCCGGATCTGCAAACTGGCGTCGCCCAAAACCTGCATTTCCAGCGATTCCCGGTTGTCTTTTGAAAACAGGCCATAATTAAGTGGCGTTTGAAAAATCGCCTGCGCCTTCCGTACCTGCCCGGTGTGGTAATTATCCGTTTCGATAAAATGCTGACGGGCGATCTTCATGCCGTCAACCCAATTCACAGCCATGTGGCGGTTCTCAGCCATATTAATCCAATTTCGTAAAGTGCTACATCTTCATCGCCGCCTTCACAAGCCCGATCACCGACCGGACATTAAATTTGCGAAACAGGCTCCGGCGGTACGCTTCCACGGTTGAAATGCTCACGCCCAGCTTCTCAGCTATCTCTTTCGAGCTTAGCTCATCCATGATCAGGTTGAGGATTTCCGTTTCGCGCTTTGTCAGTTCCATAATTGAAATACTTAGACAAAGTTGCCGGTTCGGGAACGTGAAATCAATCGGCAGATACCCTGATTTTCAACGATATTTACCCTGATTTTTCTAAGGGTTTTTAGGAGGATTTTTAAGGGTTTTCCATGATAAAATTCATGAAAACTAGACGACGCCCATTCTGACAGCTATTTTCGTCAGGCCCACCGAATTCTTGACACCTAGCTTATGAAACAGATTCCTGCGGTGCGTTTCCACTGTTTTATCGCTGATACAAAGCTCATTGGCGATCTTGTTGGTAGAATATTCACTAGCCACCAGCCGTAGTATTTCCACTTCTCTTTTACTCAAAAAATCCCTGGTAGTAGGCGCCGGTTCCTGGGTGTACAAGTCGAGAGAGCTTTCCGCAAGTTTGAGCATTACCTCTTGTCCATAGTAAACTTTCCCCTCAGAAACAGCCCTGACAGCCCTTTCCCATTCATCCAGCTCAGATTCAAAAACAATATAACCACTCACTCCCGACCTCACCACTTCCCTCACCGACTCGGCAGAAGGGCTCGGTGCGAGCAGCAAAAATTTGAGGTTTGGGTGCATTTTCCGGATTTTCAGGATCTGATCGGCGGTATGGTCCGATTGATGGGCGAAGGCTACGACGATATCTACGTCTTTCAGATAAGGGAGCTGCGTGATTTGTTCGAGGCTATTGCATTTACCTACCAGCTCAATGTAAGACCTTTTCCTTAACCACTCGGCCACCGCTTCGCATTCCAAAGGATGGGGATGCACCAGGCAGGCATGCGTGATAGATTGTTCCATTTTTTCGGGGTTGAGTAATAGATATTGAAGAATTCAAAGGTAGTCTTACGTGCCTCCCCGCGTCAATACGGTAAAGTACAGAAATGACTAAGTAAGATTACCCGGTTTCCTGAAAAGCTGTCAATAAGTGCAGTCTAACCGGTTTTTCTACTCGTTTTCGCAAAGTTGGCACCTATAAGGAATACCCTTACATGGATACACTTACTGATATCTATATACGTTGGAGCCGATTTTTAGCTAATGGTAAAAAATAGCGTAATACTACCTGCACAAGTAGTAAGAATATTTCGCAGTACCCTTTTGTTCAGCAACCGACAGCCTTGAAATAAAATTATTTGCACAATTAATATAAATTTGTCGGAGTTAAGTCACTATTGTGCCGCGCTACCTGAACCCGTCATGACTGACAATTTTGAGAATGAACAGCTTATTGAAGCATTGCAGGGAGGAAGCGAAGATGCTTTCACTGTGATCTACCAGCGATACTGGTATAAGATGTTCCTGGTCGCATACCGAAAGCTCCAGAGCAAGGAAGCCGCCGAAGAAATTGTGCAGGATATATTCATGCGGCTCTGGCGCGAACGGGCCACCGACAGGATCATCAATCTCGACTATTATCTTTTTTCTGCTGTCCGCTACGAGGTTGTAGACCATATCCGAGGTAATATTTCCAAAGAAGCGTATCTCAGTCAAACACCCGATTTCTCTGCGTTGGGCGAATGCAATATTGAAAACCAGATCGCATTAAGCGAGCTGATCACTGCGATTGACGAGGGTTTGCATATTCTTCCTGAAAAATCCCAGGAAATCTTCAAGCTCTATCGCTTCGAACACTGGCCGCTTGCCCGTATTGCGAAACATTTCAAGCTGTCTGAAAAAGCAGTTGAATACCATCTTACCAAAGCCACCAAGTCTGTTCGCAGTTACCTCAAACAGACGCTTTCCATTTTACTGGCTTTTGTCTCTCCCTTTCTCCAATAGGTTTCTGATTTGTATTAAAAAAACAATTTCATCTCTAATAGGACGCTAACCTATAATTTTTAGAAGATTTTCTAAACTTATTTAGGGAATAGGTGCCTTTCTGCGGCTTATGTAAAAGAATACATCAAGCCTTTCAATGAACAATCAGGAAATCCAGTCTCTGCTGCTCAAATACCACAACGGAGATTGTACACAAGAGGAAATTGCGAAGATCCACCTCTGGTACGACAAGCTGAACGAAGAGTCTCTTCTTACACTCGACGCAAACGAACGTGAGCAGACAGAAGACCGCATTCTCGGAAATATCCGGACAGAGATCAATGAGGAGAAATTATATCAGAAAATATTAGTTAAAAAATGGTGGCGCAGCGGCACAACCTACGCATCGGCAGCGGCGGTCATTATTGCTATTGGCTGCTGGGTATTCCTTGGCAAAGCAAGTTCCCGCGAGGTGATCAGCCAGGAAAAGATATTGGTACAAGCTCCTGCCGGACAACTTATTACCCGCGTCAACAATTCTGACAGCACTCAGAAAATTCGCCTGGAAGACGGAAGTACCGTCACACTCAGCCCCCGCAGCCGCATTATGTACCCCCGCACATTTGCCAAAGATCAGCGCGACGTGCAGCTCGTGGGCAATGCATTTTTTGAAATCACTAAAAATCCGGACAAACCATTTTTCGTATACAGCGGCAAGTTGATCACGCGCGTGCTGGGTACCAGTTTCCGGATCAAGACCAATGCGAAAGACCAGGCGCTGGAAGTGGAAGTGGTGACGGGTAAGGTTTCGGTATTTGAAAACAATGATTCTTTCGCTGAAAATACGGCCAGCCCGCATTCCAACGGCGTAATCCTGACGCCAAATCAGCGGGTTACCTATTTCCCCGAAAGCCGGCACTTGATGACCGGGCTGGTAGTGGAGCCGGTGAAGGCAAATGTAGCTACTGACGATTTGCGGCCGGTTTTCAACAATATTGGAATGGGCAAGATCGTGGAGGCGCTGCACGAAAGCTATGGTATCGAGATCGTTTTTGCCAACGACCGAATTGCCGAATGCACCTTCACAGGCGATATGACCGATTTATCCCTCTACGAAAAGCTCGACCTGATCTGCGGATCGGTGGGCGCAGATTACGAAGTAAAAGGAACGCGCATTCTGATCAACGGCCGCGGCTGCGACTAAACCTAAACCCCTAACCCCTGAACTATGCTGAGAAAAAACCTGAGCTAAACAAAAAACCGATAGTGCGTCAACACTACCGGCCTTTATTACAGCCTGCATGAGCGATCCTGGACAGAGAGAACATGCGGCCAACGTCCTGTTTTTACAAATAGAACCTTCAAAATTATGCAAAGAAACCTACAATTAAAATGGTGTGCAGCACTGTGCATTGTCATGAAAATATCGCTCGCCCAAATCCTTTTTGCAGTGATCTGCACCAGCCTGACTTACGCGGCCGGTGAGAGCCGCGCACAGGAAATTATGGATCGACAAGTTACAATCCACGCGCGGGACGCCGAGTTGAAAGACGTGCTGCGCGACCTGGAAGCGCAGGCCGAAATCAAGTTTGCTTACAGTCAGAAAGCGATCAAAGCGGAGCGTACGGTCAATATCCATATTGTAAACCAAAAGCTGGGCGCGGCGCTTACGACACTTTTCGAGCCGCTGAATATTTCGTACCAGCTTACGTCGGGCCGGATATTGCTGACTTCGCCAACCGGAGCTGCTCTGCCGCCGGTACAGATTGAGAAAACCGAGGACGCCGCGATGCCCGCTGCCGAGGTGATCAAGGGAAAAGTTACCGACGAAACGAGCGCGGGCCTGCCGGGTGTGAGTGTGGTTTTAAAAGGAACACAAAAAGGGACTACTACCAATTCAAACGGCGATTTTGAAATAGATGTACCCCAGAGAGCAGGCGCAGTGCTGGTATTCAGCTTCGTAGGGTACAAGCCGCAGGAACTGGCGATTGATAATCGAAGCTCTATTGCGGTGGTGATGGAACCGGAAAACAAATCGCTCGAAGAAATCGTCGTGATCGGTTATGGCGCTGTCAAGAAAAGTGACCTTACTGGCTCAGTTTCCAGCATTAAGAGCGAGGCGATCCGGGAAATGCCTGTGACTTCGGTCGATCAGGCGATCCAGTCGCGGGCGCCGGGTGTGCAGGTGACGCAAACTTCCGGCGCGCCGGGTGGCGGTATTTCGATCCGCGTGCGCGGGGCGAACTCCATCAACAGTGGTAGCGAGCCGCTATATGTGATCGACGGATTCCCGATGTATCCCGACAATACCGCACTTGGAACCAGCGGAAACCGCCAGCCTACTAATGCGATGGCATCCATTAACCCTAACGAAATTGAGTCCATTGAAATACTGAAAGATGCTTCTGCGACCTCCATTTACGGTTCACGCGGCGCAAACGGTGTTATTTTGATCACGACCAAACGCGGGAAAGAAGGCCAGAGCAGCGTGGACTACGACGGTTCCTATTCATTCCAAAGTATTGCCAATAATGTAGATGTGCTGAATGGCGGGGACTATATGCGGTATATCAATCTCCTCGAAAAAAGTCAGGGTGGTAATCCACGCTATTCCGACCAGCAAATCGCCCAGATCGGCAAAGGTACTGACTGGTGGGATGTGATTTCAAGAACCGGCGGGCTGTCCAATCACCAGCTTTCTTTCACAGGAGGTACTAAGGGAATGCGCTATGCATTTGTAGGTAACTACCTTGACAACAAAGGGATTATCAAGAATACAAATTTCAACAGGTACGGTTTCAGGATGAACCTGGACAACGACTTTTTGAAAGGAAAAGCGACGCTGAGCAATAGCTGGTCTTTCAACCGCTCGGGAAGTAGTAATGTGCCTACTGACCGCGGTGGACCGGGTGGTATAGTCATTTCCGCATTAGGTCTCGATCCCACCGTGGGTGTTTTTGATGATCTGGGCGGCTATCAATATGCGAGCTATGATCAGCGCTTTTTGACAAATCCACTTGCAGAGGCAACGGAGGGTTATGACAAAGACTGGACGAATCGCTTGTTTGGAACTACCGCATTGACCATTAATATTTTGGACGGACTGAAATTCAGAACCAGTCTGGGTGTCGATTTGGTAAATGCACGCCGCACGACTTTTTACAACAACTTCACTTACCTCGGCCGCCAGAATGACCGGGAACTGCAAAAAGCCAACCGGAACAGTAATAACATCCTGAACGAAAACATATTAAGTTATAATAAAGAAGTCGCAAAAGGGCATTTTCTGGATGTGACGCTGGGTTATACTTATCAAAAAGAGGTCAACTATTTTGAATCCGTAGCGACCCGCGGCCTGCCTTCTGACGATGTGGAGGCTGTGAATATGCAAAATGGAAGCCGCCCGCTGGTGCCTGTTTCAGGGCGTCTTGAATGGGAGCTGCTTTCGTATTTAGGCCGTTTGAATTACAATTTTAAAGACCGCTACCTGCTTACCGTTACATTGCGCCGCGACGGTTCCTCCAAATTTGGACCTAACAACAAATGGGCAACATTCCCCTCGGCTGCATTGGGCTGGCGTGTTGTCAATGAGAATTTCTTCAAAAATTCAGGACTTGCTTCTGTATTTGACGATTTCAAAATCCGCGCGAGTTATGGTTTAACTGGTAACTCTCAAATTCCGGTTTACCGCTCAATAGCTGGTCTGGTACCTTACAATTATGTCCTTGGTGGCACACCTACATTGGTTTCAGGTTACGGGCCAAACCGTATTTCAAACAACGATTTGAAATGGGAAAGTACTTCCATGACCAATATCGGTCTTGATTTTACATTGCTCTCAAACAGGCTGAGTCTTACTGTTGATGCATTTCAAAATAAAACCACCGATTTGCTCCTCGACGTGTCTATTCCCCAAAGTACCGGTTTCAGTATCATTATGCTGAACTCCGGTTCGCTGACCAACAAGGGACTGGAATTCTCTGCCAATTATAAGTTAATGAGTTCCAATACATTCAGCTGGGACGTGAGCGGCAATGTTTCCATTCTTCGTAACAAAATCCTTGACCTTGGTAAAAGCACACCATTTTTCGCGGGTAGTACAAGCAGTCACCTCGGTGTATTGGGAAGCTGGGTGGAAGCCGGCAATCCGATCGGTGTGTGGCGGGGATACAATTATGTCGGGTTGTTTCAAAGTGAAGAAGAAGGAAAAAGTTACTCAGCAAAAGCAGGTTATCCTAAATATGAGGACGTAAATGGTGATGGAAAATACACGACCGACGATTTTAAGATCATCGGCGATCCTAATCCGAAACTGACCTGGGGCTTTAATACAACCCTCAAATACAAAGGATTTGACCTGGCCATATTTTTCAGGGGTGTGCACGGTAACCAGGTCCGGAACCTACAACAATCTGAAATGGGCGACGGGGTGCAGAAGATCAACCAGATCGGGAATATCCTGACAGATTCGTGGACACCGGAAAACCCAAATGCGCCACGACCGGTGATCGACGGGCGGAGAGATTTTATTTCCTTCCGCAGATCATCGTTTTTCATTCAGGACGGTTCTTTTGTGCGGTTGCAAAACTTGTCCCTGGGCTATTCGGTACCGCTGAAAACCAAGTACATCCGCACTGTCAGAATGTACGCCAGCGGCCAGAATTTATTCCTGATCACAAAATACAAAGGATTTGATCCTGAGGTAAATAACCAGGGTCAAAACAACCTGAACCGCGGCGACGATTACGATGCATATCCCCGCGCAAGGATGTATACAGTTGGCCTGAACCTGGGTTTTTAAGTCCATTCATTTGTACCTCAGACTTTTACAAAAATGAAAAATATACTATTACATAAATCCCGGGCATTTTTCCTGATCCTTTCGCTCCTGAGCGTTGCCGGTTGTTCAGACCTTAAAGAAAAACCTGATTTTATTAATCCGGACACGTTTTACAAATCGGCCAACGAACTGAAATTGGGTGTTAATGCGGTTTACGACGATTTGAATTCGGGCGGTTTCGGCTTTTTTTATGACAGATATGTATTTGAATGTCTGATCGGCGGCTACCAGGTAGGCTGGGAAAAGGGGCCGTTGCAGTTCAATCTCGGCAATGTAAATCCGGCGGATGAATACATTGAAGCTTACTGGGGCATTTGCTACCGGTCGATCAACCGCGCGAATGCGATCATCGAAACTGCCGAAGCTATGAAAGATCCGAGCAATCAGGCGCTGATCGACAGATTACGAGGCGAGACTTTGTTTTTGAGAGCGTTTTACTATTACGGTCTGCTCAGCTATTTCGATGATGCTCCGCTTTCTATTAAATCAACCAAAAACATCACCGAGCTTCCTTCCAACAGCGGTGGTAACCGGGCTATTATTGACCAGATCTATGCAGATACAAAGGCTGCGATCGAGCTGCTTCCTGCCAGTTACACAGGCGTTGATATGGGCCGTGCGACGAAATGGGCGGCAAAATCCGTGCTCATGAAAGCCCAATTGTGGGATGAAAAATGGGCCGATGCCAAAGTGACTGCGGAGGATATTATCAACAACAGCGGTATCACATTGTATCCCGATTTTGCGCACAATTTTGACCTGGCACATGAAAATATGGGCGAACGTATTTTTGAAGCACAGGTATCGGCCACGGCCAGTCCCAACGAATATAGCCAGCATTCGGCGCACTTTAACCCCGAAGATTTTCCAAGTGAACTGGGCGGCTCGGGATGGAGCTGGATCAGTACGACGCAGGAATTCCGCGCGGCTTACGATCCCAAAGACAAGAGGATTGCAGGTACATTCATTGAAACCTACCCGACCGGCCGTTTTGGAAAAATCAACGGAACCTACCCGATGGTAACGTGGAGCCCGAAAGCGGACTACAATCTGTCGCGTTTTGGAGGGGTGGTAAAATCAGATGCGAATCCCAAAGATCCTGCGCAGATGATCTTTGGCAAAGCGTGGTCCAACAAGATCGCTGAGCTCGACAGGCGGAACTCGGCCACCGAGAAAAACACGATCTACATTCGTTTATCCGATATTCTGCTGGGGCATTCCGAAGCTTGCAACGAAAGCGGGCAGGGTGACCCTTATGCTTCTATCAACAAAGTGCGCGAGCGCGCCGGCATTCCTGCATTGAAGGGTTTGACCCAGGCTACTTTGCGTGACGCGATCATTCAGGAACGAATGCAGGAGTTTGTGTTTGAGCAGGTGATGTATCCTGAGCTGCGCAGAAAAAGCAAATTCGGCGGACCTATTGACTATCTCGGCAAGGAAATCAAACATTTTGCCCAGAAATACAATGTGGACCGAGTGCCAAAAGCGAAGGATTATGTGTTGCCACTGCCTGTAAAAGAGCTGCTTGGCAACCCGAATGTGAAGCAAAATGCAACGTGGCAGTAAATGCAGCGTTCTAAGTAAAGCATTGGCGATAAATACTTTTAAAGATTGTAAATTGGTATTGTTGATGATTTTGACAAATAGAATAGCAAAAGGATGGTGAGTAACAGAATTTTTATTGGTGCAGGAGTTCTGATCGTTGCTATATCTTCCTTTCTCTGGTTTTCGGGCTCAGCAGGCTCTTCGTCGGTGGATTATAATGCCGATGTGAAGCCTATTTTGAATAAACATTGCATGGGTTGCCACGGGGGAGTGAAGAAGGCGGGGGATGTGAGTTTCCTTTTTGAGCACGAAATGCTGGAACCCGGCAAGTCGGGCAAGATACCTGTTGTCCGCGGCGACGCGCACGCCAGCGAGATGATCCGGCGGATATTAAGTGACGATCCTGACGAGAAAATGCCTAAAAACGGCACGCCTCTGAATGATGACGAGGTTGATATCCTCACAAAATGGATCGACGAGGGAGCAAAGTGGGAAACGCATTGGTCTTACAAGCAAATAGAAAAGCCCGAAGTGCCTTCGCTGAACGGCTTTAGCAATCTGTTTGGTTTATTAAATACCGGCGATAAAAAGTGGGCTACGAATGAGATTGACCATTTTGTTCTGGATAAATTAAAAGACAAAGGGCTGAAAGTATCCCCCGAAGCCGATCGCGCGACATTAATCCGCCGCGTGAGCCTGGATTTGACCGGCTTACCTCCGACTGAAAAGCAGGTAGTTGATTTTGTAAATGATAAATCGGAAAATGCTTACGAAAAGGTCGTTGACAGGTTGCTGAAATCGCCGGGTTATGGCGAGCGCTGGACTTCTATGTGGATGGATCTGGCGAGGTATGCGGATACAAAAGGTTACGAAAGTGACGGCGGACGGACCATGTGGCGTTACCGGGATTATGTGGTCAAATCTTTCAATCAGGACAAACCTTTTGACAAGTTTACGATCGAGCAGCTTGCCGGGGATTTGCTTGAAAAGGACAAAGACGGTTTCCCGCTGGAAGAGAATATGATCGCGACCGGCTACCACCGGAATACGATGACGAATAATGAAGGCGGTACCGACGATGAAGAGTTCCGCACCGCCGCGCAGATTGACCGGGTGAATACGACCTGGGAAGTTTGGCAGGGGACTACTTTCGCGTGCATTCAATGCCACAGCCACCCTTACGACCCGATCCCGCACGAGGATTATTACAAGTACATGGCGTTTTTTAACAATACCCGTGACGAAGATGTGTGGGATGAATGGCCAAAGATGCGTTTTTATAAAGGCGAAGATTCAGCCCGGGTTGAGCGCGTGAAAAGTTGGATCAGGGAAACCAAACCGGAACAACTGCCGGAAGTAACGCAGTTTATGAAGGTGATGGAGCCAAAGATCAATGCGCACAATTTCATAAAAGGCGATCAGTCGACGGTATTGCTGATCTCTTATTATGGTGTAAAAAACAACGGAAACGCACGTATTGCGCAGGTGGACCTTTCCAATGCTGATAATGTGGTGATGAATATTGCTACTAAGGCGGAAAATGCGGTTTTATCCCTGCATCTGGACAAACTGGACGGACCTGTTATTTCAGAAATCAAAGTACCGGCGAGAGACTCTGTGATCATTGCGCCTATTGCGAAAACAATGGGCAAACACGATGTTTTTCTTTCGCTAAAAAGTCCGAAATCTCCCGACGAATGGGTGCGCATTACCTGGATGTCGTTTCAAAAAGCATTGCCGGGAAATGACAAGCCGGAATACCAGCAAATCGTCGCTGACTATGCTACTCTGTTGACGCACCAGGCGGAGAGTATGCCGGTGATTTGGGAAGGGAAAGGTGATTTTGCTCGCAAAACGAATGTTTTTGTGAGGGGTAACTGGATGGTAAAAGGCGCAGAAGTGAAACCTGACGTGCCTAAGCTGCTCGCCCCAATGCCGAAAGATGCGTCGAAAGACCGGGTTGGGCTGGCAAAATGGATCGTGAGCCGCGATAATGCATTGACTTCGCGCGTGATCGTGAACCGTTTCTGGGAGCAACTATTTGGCAAAGGTATTGTGGAAACGGTTGAAGATTTCGGCTCGCAAGGTGCAGAACCCACGCATCCGGAATTGCTCGACTGGCTGGCTGTGAAGTTTATGGAAGAGGATAAATGGAGCATTAAAAAGATGTTGAAAACGATCGTGATGTCTTCAACTTACCGGCAAAGCTCCAAAACCGATGAGTACAAGTTGGATAAAGATCCTTACAATATCTGGATCTCGCGCGGGCCGCGCGTGCGCCTGAGCGCCGAGCAGGTGCGTGACCAGGCTTTGGCTTGCAGTGGGTTGATTTCGGATAAAATGTACGGTCCTGGCGTGATGCCGCCGCAGCCTGACAAGATCTGGCAATCGCCTTACAGCGGTGAAAAGTGGACTTTGAGCGAAGGCGAGGACCGGTACCGGCGCGGCGTTTACACTTACTGGAAACGCACTGCCCCCTATCCTTCCATGGTTACATTCGATGCGCCCAGCAGGGAATTCTGTCAATCGAGAAGAATTTTGACAAATACTCCTTTGCAGGCATTGGTAACGCTCAACGATCCTGTATTCCTGGAAGCGGCTGAAAACCTGGCTACGAAAATGCAGAAACGCGGTAAAACACCGGAGCAGCAATTGAAAGAAGGCTACCGCATGCTTACATTCCTGCCTATTGAGCAGAAGAACCTGAATGTGCTGGTTAAAGTGTACAACCAGGCCCTCGATGCTTACAAGAAGAAGCCCGTTGAAGCAGATAGTATTTTGGTTTACGGGAAAGAAAGGACACCAGAGTTAGCTGCGCTGACGATATCAGCGAATGTGATGCTGAATCTGGATAATGTGATTACGAAGGAGTAGCTTTTGAGGGGGGCGGGAGGCGGAAGTCTGATGCTCATGTTTTTGCCCTTTATCCGTCGACTGAAGTCGACGGAAATTGATTAGGCGAATTCGATAGTAGCGATGGCCCGGGCGGAACGCCCCAGGCCTAAAAATAAAAAAATCAATTGCCCCGGATTTAGGCCTTTAGCCGTCGACTGAAGTCGACGGAAATTGATTGGGGGAATTCGATAGTAGCGATGGCCCGGGCGGAACGCCCCAGGCCCACAACACAAAAATCAATTGCCCCGGGCTTCAGCCCGGGGATTCATAGAGATGGAAAAGCTGAGAAAGGAATTACAACATGCGACGTTGCTGCATCAAACCCGGCGGCATTTTTTGCAGTCCGTTGGGTTTGGGCTGGGGGCTTTGGGATTAGGTACGATGCTGGATTCTTGCGGGACTTCTTCCGCGGCCGATAGTCCGGTGGGGAATATTGCTCAATCGCGCATTCCGCAATTTGCTCCAAAGGCCAAGCGCGTCATTTATATTCACATGGCGGGAGCACCTTCGCAGTTAGAGCTTTTTGATTATAAACCCGAATTGCTCAAATACCACGGGAAGGATTGTCCGGCTGAGTTTTTGGAAGGGAAAAAATTTGCATTCATACAAGGTGTCCCCAAAATGTTGGGCCCGCAAAGTCGCTTCGCGCAGTACGGACAGTCGGGTGCGTGGATGTCGGATTATGTGCCTTACTTACAAACTGTTGCCGATGAGATCACTTTTCTCAAAGCAATGCACACCGACCAGTTTAACCACGCTCCGGCGCAGTTGCTGATGCACACTGGTAGTCCAAGATTGGGCAGACCAAGTCTGGGCGCGTGGTCCGTTTATGGATTAGGGTCTGAGAATCAAAATCTGCCTGGATTTATTGTACTCGCTTCTGGCGGGCAGCAGCCTGACGCGGGAAAGAGCGTTTTTGGTAGCGGCTTTTTGCCCTCAGTATATCAGGGTGTGCAATGCCGCACGGGCGGCGATCCGGTTTTGTATGTGAGTGACCCGAGCGGCATGAACCGGGACATGCGCAAGCAGACCATTGAGGCAATTAACGAAATCAATAAGCAGACTTACGAAGACGTAAAAGATCCCGAAATCCTGACCAGGATAAGTCAATACGAAATGGCCTTCCGGATGCAAATGTCCGTACCAGAGGTGATGGATGTTTCGAAAGAGCCGCAATTTATACTGGATATGTACGGGGTGAAGCCGGGCGAAGGGACTTTTGCGATGAACTGTCTGCTGGCCAGGAAACTGGTTGAAAACGATGTGCGGTTCGTGCAGCTTTTCGACTGGGGCTGGGATGGGCACGGTACTTCCAAAGATCACAATGTAGAAGGCGGCCTCCGTCAGAAATGCCGCGAATCGGATCAGCCTGTTGCAGCGCTGATCAAAGATTTGAAGATGCGCGGGCTTTTGGAAGAAACCCTCATTATCTGGGGCGCAGAGTTCGGCCGCACGCCGATGCAGGAAAATAGAAATGGATTGGTAATGCCTTATATGGGCCGCGACCACCATTTAGACGCATTCACGATGTGGATGGCAGGCGGCGGCGTCAAGCAGGGATTTTCGCACGGCGAAACCGACGAACTGGGTTACTACGGCACAAAAGGCAGAGTGCATGTACATGATTTACAGGCTACTATCCTGCATTTAATGGGTTTTGACCACGAAAAATTCACCTATCCCTTCCAGGGGAGAAACTTCCGGCTTACCGACACGGAGGGAAAAGTTGTTAAAGAAGTACTCGCTTAGGAAATCTAAAAAATGGAAAACAGTAAAGTGAAGGCTTTCCGGATGCAGTTAAAGCCGGGTTTTGAAACAGAATACAAAAAACGGCACGACGAAATCTGGCCGGAATTGTCGGAACTTTTGAAAAATGCGGGGGTACTGGAATATTATATTTTTTTAGACGAAAGAACGCTGGCACTTTTTGCTTTTCAGAAGCTGAGGGATGATGATACCACTTCGGGACTGGCAGCATTGCCGATCATGAAAAAGTGGTGGGACCATATGGCGGATATTATGGATGTGAATGAAGACAATTCACCCCAGGCATTCAGTCTTCCCGAAGTTTTCCGCCTTTGAAAGGCAAATGCGCGCATATTTTAGATTGACACTAAACCCCTGATCATGCATTACATTTTACTTCAGGATTCGTCCTGGGCTACATTTATTGGCAGGTTCCACCCGGCAATCGTCCATTTTCCTATTGGTTTTCTATTGATCGGCGCACTGCTCGAATTGGGGCGGCGCTGGGGTAAAATCGCTGTCAGTGACAGTACAATCGTCTTTATATTATTCTGGTCGGCGATAAGCGCGACTTTCGCCTGCATTGCCGGTTACATGCTTTCGCTGACGGGCGGCTACGATGCCGAACTCCTGAATAACCACATGTGGAAAGGAATTGGCGTTGCTGTATTTGCCTGGGCCTCGTGGTTTGTCAAATCCGACAGGTTTGAACGCGCAATGCCTTCTGCCAAAGTGATTTACCTCCCCGCAATCCTTATTGCAACCTTGCTTACATTGACAGCCGGCCACGACGGCGGCGCGCTTACGCATGGGGAAGGTTACCTCACGCAATATACCCCGGAACCTTTCCGCGGACTGGCTGGCCTGCCTCCGATGGAAGAGAAACCCACTGAGATTAAGCCGATCGCCGATGTGCAGCAGGCTGTCGTATATACTGATATCGTGCAGCCGATTTTGCAAGCAAAATGTACCCAATGCCACAGCGCCAGCAAAAGCAAAGGTGATTTGCGAATGGATCAACTCGCCTTACTGGCCAAAGGCGGCGAGAATGGCCCTGCATTTGTGGTTGGAAAAGGTGCTGAAAGTGATATGATCAAAAGGTGCCTGCTGCCGGAAAATGACGACGAACACATGCCGCCGAAAGGTAAGCCGCAATTGACGACAGACCAGATTGCATTGCTTTCCTGGTGGATTGACCAGGGCGCTTCGGCAGATAAGAAGGTATCCCAAATGACTGTTTCAGAAGCAGTTAAACCTGCATTGGCTTCGCTCGGAAAAGAAGCCCCGGCAGGTACAGGCGCGGCACAAGCTTCGGCAGTATTGAGTGTGAAAGTTCCTAAGGCAAATGAACAGGCTATTGAAAATCTCCGCAAAACCGGACTGATCGTCAATACTTTATCGCAGGATCAGAATCTGCTAGAGATCAGCGCAGTGAATCTACCTGATTTTACTGATAAACAAGTGGAGCTGCTGCAGCCCGTTGCGCAGCAGATCACGTGGCTCAAATTAGGCGGTACCAAAATTACCGACGCGGCTTTGCTGCAAATAGCCAAATTTCCGAACCTGAGCAAGCTACACATTGAACATACCGGCATTACCGACAAAGGTATTGCTGCATTAAAACCACTTCCTTATCTGGAATACATTAATATCGTAGATACCAAGGTGGGTGACGAAGGTTTGAAAAATGTCGCCGGCATGAAGGCGCTGCACTCGATCTATGTTTGGCAGTCGGCTGTTACGGATAGTGCTGTGAGCCAGGTGGGCAGGCAGAATCCTAATCTTTTGGTAGTGAATGGATTCAACGAGGCGGCGGTAGCGCAATTTTTGAAAGCCGGAGATACAACCGGCAAAGAAGAAGTCAAAAAACAATAACATGAACCGTCGGAAATTTATGAGCAGTGCGATCGCCACAGCGGGCGTATTAACGGGATTCGAAGCCATTTCAGATGCTGAAAAAGCGCCTTTTCAGTTTGCAGAAAAGTTTTCGTTGAAAATATTTGGTACGAATTGGGGCTTCGTTGGAAACACGGATGCATTTTGCGCAGCTATAAAAAAAGAAGGTTACGACGGACTGGAAATCTGGTGGCCCGGAACAAAGGAAAAACAGAAAGAGCTATTCGTTGCATTGAAAAAATACAGTCTGGACGTAGGATTTTTGTGTGGTTCGGGCGAAAAAGAATATGCAAAACACCTGGATGTTTTCAAAAAACAGATCAATGCAGCTTCAACTGAATATGAACAGAAACCACTGTATATCAATTGTCATAGCGGCAAGGATTTCTTTGATTATGAACAGAATAAGGCATTTATAGACCATACAACAGCTGCTACCGCAAAAACCGGCATTCCGATTTACCACGAAACGCACCGCGGCAGAATGCTTTTTGCTGCGCATATTGCGAGGGATTTTATGGAGAAAAATCCGGAACTGAAACTGACGCTGGATATTTCGCACTGGTGTAATGTGCACGAAAGTTTGTTGCAGGATCAGCAGGAAACTGTTAAACTCGCATTGTCGCGCACGGGGCATATTCACTCGCGCATTGGGCACGAGGAAGGCCCGCAGGTAAATGATCCGCGCGCGCCGGAATGGGAAGCGACCGTAAAAGCGCATTTGGCCTGGTGGGATGCAGTGGTGGAACAAAAGGTTAAGAGTGGCGAAACGCTTACAGTTTTGACCGAGTTTGGCCCGCCACATTACTTGCCCACAGTGCCTTTTACAAATCAGCCCCTTGCGGATCAATGGGCGATTAATGTGCACATGATGCATTTATTTAGAAAACGATATTTAAAATAACCAATGAAAAACACACACTTTTTGGTGGCAGCTGACGAAACGGAAGTTCAAAAAGCTTTTCATGCTGCGGTGATTGCGCATATTGATGGTAAAAATGCGCTGTCCATTAAAGATTTCCACAGCCAGATCGCGGAGGCTTTGCAATTTCCGGATTACGAAGGAACCGGCCTGGAAGACCTCGACGAAATGCTGAACGATCTTTCGTGGATCGGCTCGAAGCAAATCATTATCTACATCAGCAACTCGGCAGACTGGCTTTCAAAAGAAAAATCAACAGATAAGGTTCTTACTGTCATCGACTTACTCGACGCGACTGCCGAAGACTGGAAATGGCTTGATGACGAAGAAGGTGTTGACAAGAAAGAACTGCACATCATTTTCCAACAATCCGACCGCATTCAGGCGCTGCTGGAAGAGCAGGAGATTCCGTTTGGGGTTCTTTAAACACGCAGCAAATCCCTTCGCCATCTAACAAATCCTATCATCGCCAAAACCGTGAATACGAAATATAATATTGCGGTAAGATTCAGGGCTTTGTAGAAATACAGGATTACGTAGCAAGCATCGGCGATGATCCAGACGATCCAGTTTTCAAGGTATTTCCGGGCTAGCATATATTGACCGATCAGGCTGGCGATTGTGAGGGCGGAATCGAGGTAGGTGAAGCTGGCATTTGTGAATTTTTCCAGTAAAAATCCCCACGAAATAGTGCCGATTATAAATATGACGGCGAAGATCGGGTAGAGTTTTCTGGGTGTGAAAGTTACTTTCAAAACATCGTGATTGGCCCCACCAAATTTCCACATCCACCAGCCGTAAATGCTCGTGAAAAAGTAATATCCCTGCAAGCCCATATCCGCATACAGCCTCACCTGCCAGAAAACCGCCGCGTACAAAAGCGCATTCGCAATTCCGAAAAACCAGCTGGTTATATTTTGCCTGGTATTAAGATAGACGTAAATCGCGCCTGTTACAAAACCGAGGATTTCCAGGGGAGTGGTGACGAATATTCCCAGGGAAATCATCTTGTTAAGCCAGTCGATCATTGTTTCACAATCAGAAATCAAAAAAGTAAGCGCAATATGCGAATATAGGCACGAAAGCAACGTCTGTTAACAGAACCGTAACTTGTAAGCTGTCGCATTTAGCTTTATTTTTGTAACACATCAAAACGGCAAACGAAAACTTCCGCGCTGATGTTATCTTTTTTGCCGGTCGGGAAAATCCCCGAAACGGCTTTTTGCGTTTAAAATCCACAGTCGGCAACAGCCGCAATTTAATCTGAAACTACTTGGAAGTTAAGGACTTATTAACACTATACGGAGGCGACGGTTATATGGACTTGCTGGTAGAGCAGATCAGTTCTAAAAATCCCGAATCGGCTCATATTCAAATTAAAGGATTGGTCGGCAGCCTGGACGCGGTCGTCACAGCGTCGATCCAGCAGAGAAAAAAAAGTCCGGCACTTTATATATTAAGTGACCGCGATGAGGCGGCGTATTTCCAGAATGACCTGCAAAATCTGCTGGGAAAAACGGAAGTACTTTTTTACCCAACTTCCTATAAAAGGCCCTATCACTACGAAGAAGTGGATAATGCCAATGTATTAATGCGCGGTGAAATCCTGAATAAGCTCAGTGCAGGCCGTGCCACGCCTATTCAGCTGGTTACTTATCCCGAAGCATTATTTGAAAAAGTGATCAACAAAAGATCGCTGAAAGCCAATACATTTTCGGTGAAAGTCGGCGAGAAACTTGACCCTTCGTTTCTGACCGAATTTTTGACGAGCTATGGTTTCGAGATCACGGATTTCGTTTTTGAAGCGGGACAATTTTCGGTGCGTGGGGGTATTCTGGACGTATTTTCATTTGCAAATGAACACCCTTTCCGGATTGAGCTTTTTGGTGATGAAGTCGAGAGTATACGCTCTTTTGACCCTGATACCCAGCTTTCTATTGAAACTGCGAAGCAAATCAATATTGTCCCGGATATTCAGCAAAAACTGTCGCACGAAACGCGGGAATCGTTTTTCAATTTCCTTGCGCCTGAGACGACAGTTTGGTTTAAAGACGTTGAACTGACGCTTGAAGTGATTGAGAAATGTTTTGAAAAAGCTGAAAAAGCATTGGAAGAGGTAACCGGCGGCGGGGTACAAATTGTATCTAACCCTCAGGATCTTTTCGAAACGCGGAGAGGTTTTCTGGCGCAAGTGAAGAAGTTTAAAACTGTTGAGTTTGGCAAGAAATCCTATTTCAAAACAGAAACAAAAATCCCCTATTCGTCCAAACCGCAACCTTCATTTAATAAAGATTTCAAACGGCTGATCGACGATTTGTCTGAAAATCAATCCAAAGGATACGTGAATATCATCGTAGCCGAGCAACCCAAGCAGCTCGACCGGCTTGAACGTATTTTTGAAGATCTCGATCCGTTTGTCAAATTCCGTCCGATGCATATTTCGCTGCGGGAGGGATTTGTAGATGATAATGTAAAAGTTGCCTGCTATACGGATCACCAGATATTTGCGCGTTTTCACAAATACCGGTTGAAGGATAAGTTTACTAAGTCCAAGGCGATTACATTAAAGGAACTGAAATCGCTGCAAGTGGGGGATTTCGTCACGCACGTCGACTATGGTATTGGTCGCTTCGCAGGCTTGGAGCGGAAAGATGTTAATGGAAAAGAGCAGGAGGCGATCCGGCTGATTTACCGCGACAATGATTTGCTATATGTGAGTGTGCATAACCTGCACAAAATCGCAAAATATACCGGCAAAGAAGGCACGCCGCCCGCCATGAGCAAACTGGGCTCAGGTGACTGGGAAGCGAAAAAATCGAAAGTTAAAAAGCAGCTTAAAGATATTGCGCACGAGCTGATCGCATTGTACGCAAAACGCAGACAGGCGCCCGGTTTCCCTTATTCTCCCGACAATTACATGCAGGCCGAGCTGGAATCTTCCTTTATATATGAAGACACACCCGACCAGGCTACTGCCACAGCGAATGTGAAGGACGATATGGAGAAGGCGCACCCGATGGACAGGCTGGTTTGCGGGGATGTTGGTTTTGGTAAAACAGAAATCGCGATCAGGGCTGCATTCAAGGCGGTTTGTGATAGCAAGCAAGTGGCGGTGCTGGTACCTACTACGATTCTGGCAATGCAGCATTTCAAGACTTTCAGCGAGCGACTTGCTGATTTCCCGGCAAAAGTGGGGTATATCAACCGTTTCAAATCTCCGAAAGAGATCAAAGAAACCTTAAAACAAGCCGAAGAAGGAAAAATCGATATACTAATAGGTACCCACCGGATCTTGAATAAAGACGTCAAATTCAAGGATCTGGGGCTATTGGTAATTGACGAAGAACAAAAATTTGGAGTAAAAGCAAAAGACAGGTTGAAGGAAATGCGGGTGAATGTGGATGTACTTACCCTCACAGCTACCCCGATTCCGCGGACTTTACATTTCTCACTAATGGGCGCGCGCGACCTTTCGGTAATAGCCACTCCACCGCCGAACAGGCAGCCGGTCACTACGGAGGTACATACTTTCAGTGAAGAATTTATCCGCGACGCGATCAGTTTCGAGGTAAACCGGGGCGGGCAGGTATTTTTTGTCCATAACCGCGTGAACGATATTGAGTCTATTGCAAATATTATTTTGAGGCTGGTACCCGATGTCAGAATTGGGGTAGCGCACGGTCAAATGGACGGTGATAAGCTGGAAAAAGTAATGGTAGGCTTTATTGAGGGCGAATATGACGTATTGGTTTCGACCAATATCATCGAGTCCGGAATTGATATTGCCAATGCGAATACGATCATTATTAATACGGCGCACATGTTTGGTTTGTCGGATCTGCACCAGATGCGCGGCCGGGTGGGCCGGTCAAACCGGAAAGCATTCTGTTATTTGCTTACGCCCAATGCGTCGACACTGGCAAGCGACTCGCGTAAGCGTTTGCAAACGCTGGAAGAGTTCTCGGAACTGGGAGATGGTTTTAAAGTGGCTATGCGCGACCTGGATATTCGAGGTGCGGGAAATTTGCTGGGAGCAGAGCAAAGTGGTTTTGTGAATGATTTAGGGTATGAATTGTATCACAAAATGCTCGACGAAGCGGTGCAGGAATTGAAGAATAACGAGTTTAAAGATCTCTTCGCAAATGCATTGGGATTACCCGCAAAGCTGGTGCCGGATACGCAGATCGAGACTGATTTTGCTACGCTGATTCCAGACGACTATGTCAAAAATATTTCGGAAAGATTGTCGTTATATACCCGCCTCGACAATATTGAAACAGACGATGAGTTGGCCAAATTTGAACAGGAAATACTGGACAGGTTCGGCCCTGTTCCATCGGAAGTTCAGGATTTGTTGAAAACCGTGCGTTTGCGCTGGAAAGCAGAGAGTTTGCACTTTGAAAAACTAACTTTGAAGAGCAATACATTGAAAGGATACTTCGTTACTTCGCAGAATGACGAATTTTTCCAGTCAGCCAAGTTCGGGCAGGTTATTGATTACATTAAAAAACATCCCAAACAAATCTCTTTAAAAGACCAGAAAGGCAAGCTGATCCTGATTTGTGAAGATGTAAAAAGTATTGATCAGGCGCGGAATATCCTCGCCGAAATGACGAGCTAATTGATTTTTAGAAATATTCTGGTTTCATTTCCTAAATTTGCGATTTCGCATACTACAAAATACCAAACTATAAAGTCACTTTAAGCAATGATTTGCATGCAAAAGATGGGTACCCGGTCGATCGCGTTGATGTTGATTGTGTTATTAGCGGCTACTTCATGTAGTAAGAACAAAAGACCTACCAGCTTGAAACCTGGTAAGACAAGTTCTAAAACAGGGTTGGCATACAATGGCAAAGATGGCTTTGAAGTAAAGCAATACAAGGCGCTGCCTGCTGGCCCCGACCTTGTGTACATTGAGGGAGGCCGTTTCACAATGGGCTCGCTGGAAGAGGATGTGATGACAAGAAGGGATAATCCGAAAAGAACAGTAAGTATCCAGTCGTTCTATATGGATCAGACTGAGGTAGCCAACGTTCACTATCTTGAATATCTAAACGCAGTTCAGAGAGATTCATCTGAGGAATTTTACAGCAAAGCTTTACCTGATACGAATGTATGGTTCAACGAATTGTCTTTCAACGACTCTTACGTGACCATGTATCTTCGCCACCCTGGTTTCCGACTTTACCCTGTGGTAGGTGTGTCGTGGGTTCAGGCTAACGATTATTGCGCGTGGCGTACTGCCGCTGTGAGCCAGGCTAACAATACAGCCGGCGCAGCTGCCGCAGGAGGCAAGAAAAAGAAAGGTTTCTCTTTCGGCAAGAAGAAAAAAGCAGAAGGCGAAGCAGTTGCAACAGCAGAAGCTGCGGCTCCGGCACCACAACTTAGAATTGAAAGTGGCTACGTAATGCCTCCTTACCGTCTGCCAACAGAAGCAGAATTTGAATATGCTGCAATGGCGATGATCGGAACGCAGTATTCTGATGAAAACCAGTCCAATTCAAGAATTTATCCATGGGACGGTTCTACCATGCGTCAGCCACGTGGCCGGAAACAAGGAACAATGCTTGCGAACTTCAAACGTGGTCCCGGTGACTATGCTGGTATTGCCGGAAAATCGAATGACGGTGCTATTATCACTCAGGAAATTCGCTCATACCCTGCGAATGACAACGGTTTGTATGATATGGCAGGTAACGTAAGTGAGTGGGTTTATGACGTTTACCGTCCGCTTTCTAACTCCGACGTAAACGATTTGAACTCTTTCCGCCGCGACGGGTACCAGGATGATTCGAAGAACTATGATACCAAGAATGCTAACTCACTTGTTGATGATAAGCTGAGGGTGTACAAAGGAGGTTCTTGGTCGGATGTTGCTTACTGGTTATCTCCGGGAACACGTCGCTACATGGATCAGGATTCGGCAACTGCAATGGTAGGTTTCCGTTGCGCGATGATCGCTACTGGTAGTCACAAAGAATAATTGATTAAGAATATAAGAATGAGCCGCTATCTGAAAAGGTAGCGGCTTTTTCAATGCTGTGCCAATGCAATTGTGAGAATGTAGAACTCGCTGCAACCTGCATTACTCAATGTTTGCACGCATTCTTCGAGCGTAGCTCCGGTAGTCAATACATCGTCGATGATGATTACTTTCTTTGCGGTAAATGTATTTTCCACTTCAAAAACCCCTTTCACATTCTCCCGCCGTTCGATCTTATTTTTACCCGTCTGCGTTTCCGTATATCTAATCCGCTTCAAAGCCGAGCCAGACCACGGAATTCCGGTCGCTTCGGAAAAGCCCTGAGCTAGTAGATCGCTCTGATTATAGCCGCGGCTCTTTCTTTTCTTGAAATGCAGCGGGACACTGATGATCAGATCTACCGGAGGTAAAGTCCCGGCACTTTGCATTTCCTGACCAAACATCTGGCCCAGAACCAACCCTATCTCCTGGTTACCCCGATATTTCAATGCATGCAGCAGTTTTTGCACTTTGCTTTTTTTGGTAAAAAGTAAAAATGAATGCGTGAGCAGCACGCGGGGTTCGTTCACAAATTTGTAGCGCAGCGTATCTGCATGCAGGCCGCTCTGCCCGATTCTTGGGAGAGAAATGCGGCAAAAGGTGCATAACGTTGCCTCACTCCCGATTAAAGACTGGTCGCAGCCGGTGCAACAGCGCGGGAAAATAAGGTCTATTAAATCGGCAAAAAACGTACGGAGAATCATTTTCAAAATAATAATGGGGTTTTTAGAATGACTGGATAACTTTGGAAAGAAAATTCTTATCGCGATATGACGACATTGATAGTTAATGCTCAGGTAGTAAATGAAAATACGGTTCAGGGTTTAGACGTATTAATTGAAAATGGTCACATTAAAAGCATAGGAAAAAATTTACAGCACGTTCCAGCCGACAACATTATTGACGCAAAAGGCAAATACCTGATGCCGGGCGTGATTGATGACCAGGTGCATTTTAGAGAGCCGGGACTCACTTACAAAGCCAACATTTATACAGAAGCAAAGGCGGCAGTGGCTGGCGGGGTAACGTCCTTTATGGAAATGCCGAATACAGTACCGAATACGCTCACGCAGGAATTGCTGGCAGACAAATACCAGATCGCGTCACAGACTTCTCTTGCGAACTATTCCTTTTTCATGGGCGCCTCGAACGATAATTATGAGGAAGTGATGAAAACGGACCCTTCGCAGGTTTGCGGGATCAAAATATTCATGGGATCGTCCACTGGAAATATGCTCGTAGATGCGCCGGGTGTTTTGGAAAAGATCTTTGCAAATGCGCCGTGCATCATTGCCACGCATTGTGAAGACGAGCCGACTGTGCGCCAGCGCATGGAAATGTTTAAAGAACAATATGGCGACAATGTACCTTACAATATCCACGCATTGATCCGGAACGAGGAAGCTTGTCTGAAATCATCCTCTTTTGCGACTTCTCTGGCGCATAAAAACAAAACCAGATTGCATATACTGCATATCTCGACGGGCGACGAAGTGCCGCTTTTTGAAATAGGCAACCGGAAAAACGGACAGATCCTGCTTTCCGACGGGGAGCTCAAACTGGTCACCGCCGAAGCTTGCGTGCATCATTTGTGGTTTGACGCCGAGAATTATCATAAGCTGAGTAACAAAATAAAATGTAACCCTGCGATCAAAGCACCGCATCATAAAGAAGCGATCCTGCAAGCTGTGTTGGATAACCGCATTGACGTGATCGCGACGGACCACGCGCCGCATACCATTGAGGAAAAGGCCCAGCATTACTGGCAGGCGCCTTCCGGCTTGCCGCTGGTACAGCATACCCTCAATGTGATGCTGCAATTAAGCGCCGAAGGTAAAATTTCGATTGAAAGAGTGGTTGAAAAAATGAGCCACGCGGTAGCCGATTGTTTTCAGATTAAAGACAGAGGCTATATCCGCGAAGGTTACAAGGCGGACCTGATATTGGTGGATACTAATGCGACTACGACAGTGGAAGCGAGCGGGCTGTATTCCAAATGCGGCTGGTCGCCGTTTGAAGGGACGAAATTCAATTCCCAGGTCACGCACACATTTGTGTCCGGACACTTGGTTTATGAAAACGGGAAATTCAATGAAGAAGTAAAAGGCGAGCGGTTATTATTTAACCGATAAAAATTCGAGGTAATTCTGGATCACATTCAAATCAGCTTCCGTCCAGTCCAGGGTCGGCAGGTCCTCGGGCGAGAGCCAGCGGATCTGTTCGTGTTCGGTCAGAATGATATTGTTGGTGTGAAGATTACAGATAAAAGGCACCAAAATTATCTCGCGCCAGCCCTGGTCTTTGGAAGTTTCCGGAAGTCTTTGAAGAATATCAATTTCGACATTCAGTTCTTCCATGATTTCACGAACCAGCGCTTCTTCGTCAGATTCGTTTTGTTCAACTTTTCCGCCGGGAAATTCCCATTTGAGCGGGAAGGAAAGTGCTGCACTGCGTTGCCCGGCTAGTATCTTTCCGTTGTGCTCAATGACCGCGCAGGGCACCCTCACAACTAATTTTTTAGATACAAGCACTTCAAGCATAGAGGCGGTTAGTAATTTTACCGCAAATTTACTACTTCTATTCTTATTTTACATCTATATCCTGAAACTAAATAAATTACAAGACTCAGAACAATTCGCCTGCCCTGTAATTCGGCAAAATTCCGAGGTGTTTGAATGCCTTTTCGGTCACTTCCCTGCCTCTTGAAGTTCGTTTGATATACCCTTCCTGAATTAAAAAAGGCTCGTAAACTTCTTCTATCGTTTCTGCCTCTTCGCCACAGGCCGTCGCAATGGTTGATAAGCCTACCGGGCCGCCTTTGAATTTGTTAATAATAGTACTCAAAATGCGGTTGTCCATTTCGTCCAACCCGTTTTGATCTACATCCAAAGCCAGCAAAGCCATTTCCGCGATGGGGATCGTAATGCGGCCGTCGCCTTTCACCTGTGCAAAATCACGTGTGCGGCGGAGTAAGTTGTTGGCAATGCGCGGGGTACCTCTGCTCCTTCGTGCAATTTCAAATGCAGCATCGTCTTCCAGCGGCGTTCCCAAAATCGTAGCGGAACGTTTCAATATAGAGGAAAGCAGTTTTGCATCGTAATATTCCAATCTCGCATTGATCCCAAACCTGGCGCGCAGCGGCGAGGTCAGCATACCGGCCCGCGTGGTTGCGCCTATTAATGTGAATGGATTAAGCCCGATCTGAATACTCCGTGCATTCGGTCCGCTATCGAGCATAATATCGATCTTATAATCCTCCATCGCGGAGTAGAGATATTCTTCCACGATCGGATTTAACCGATGGATTTCATCAATAAAAAGCACATCATGCTCCTGCAAATTGGTCAGCAAACCAGCCAGGTCGCTGGGCTTATCGAGTACCGGGCCGGAGGTGATTTTGATATTGGCGCCCAGCTCATTCGCGACGATATTGGATAAGGTAGTCTTTCCAAGTCCCGGAGGCCCGTGCAACAAAACGTGGTCTAGTGCATCTCCCCGCTGCCGCGCAGCCTGAACGAAAATTTTAAGG
Organism: Dyadobacter sp. CY343; assembly: GCF_021390335.1. Lineage (GTDB taxonomy): Bacteria > Bacteroidota > Bacteroidia > Cytophagales > Spirosomataceae > Dyadobacter. Next base: position 200,127 of record NZ_JAJUXK010000007.1, read on the forward strand.
TTTTCCAGAATTTTATCCTGCCCCGCAAAGTCATCAAAAGTAAGCGGACGCAATGCCCGTTCGATCTCTTTTTCAGTATTGGATAATCCCTCTTTATCCCCCGACAGATAGTCCTGGCGCATATTTGAATATAGAATAGTATTGTTCAAAAATACCCGTCGCTGGTATGCGGCGGGTATCTTATTAACCAAAAATAACTGTTTTAATCTGCAAAAAGAAGGATTAGCGAATCACCATTACAGAGCCACGCTTTACGGTAGGGTTACGTTCGGGGTAGTAAAGACTCTCGTAGGAAAGTACATAGGGATACGCGCCGGGCAACACTTTTTGACCTTTATAAGTCCCGTCCCAGCGGTCTTCCAGGTTATTGGAAGCATATATCACCTCACCCCAGCGATTATAAATGCGGATTGAAAAGTTGGTAAAGTAGGCTCCGAAAATTTCCAGGATTTCGTTTCTGCCTTCTCCGTCCGGCGTGAATGCATCAGGAATGAAGAACCTCGGCTCGCACTTATCCACGACCGTAGTCGATTTTGCAGCCACACAACCAAACTCGTTGGTCGCCTCCACCACGTACACACCTTCCTGGTTTACTGTGACGGTTCGCGTAGTATCGCCGGAATGCGGCCACAAGTAGGATAGCTGCCCCTGCCCGTTTGCATCCAGAATAACAGACTGACCGTCAGGAAGACATATTACATTTTCAGGAGCGAGGTTCAATACAGGCGAAGGCAATTCACCAACCTGGATCGTGTCCGAATTGTAGCAATCATTCCTGTCTTTCACGATCACTATGTAAGAACCCGGCTGACCGATCGTCACTTCGCGGGTATCTTCTCCGGTACTCCAGTCAAACTCAATCCATCTGTCACTTTGCACGCGCAGTACGATAGAACTATCACGGCAGAGTGTGGTATCTGGCCCTATTGTAAATGCCGGCGGGCGGCGCAATGTAATTTCAATGGTATCTGCGGAGTAGCATTCGCCTTGCGGGCCGTTGAATGCGACTGCAATATACCGGCCGGTTGCAGTTGCATTATAAGTTCTTTGGCGCGAAACCACTCTTCCGCGGTTGATCCACGCATATACTTCTGCTTCCACGCCCATATCAAGCGGCACGAAAGCACCGCAGGTATCTTTGTCGGCGCCAAGGTTAATCTGCGGAGGTGTTTCGTAAATCGTTACCGGCTGCACAATGATCGTATCCTTACATTTGTTCGACGCGCGCAATCTTACCATATAGGTTCCCGGTTGCGTGTACGTGTAAGTCGCCTGCGTTTCTTTGGAAGGCGAAGTAAAGCTGCCGTCTCCCAGGAAATCCCACTGATAACTATCTTCAATAGGATCGCAAATCGGGCTGGCCTGGAATGTAGTGGGTTCATTTGTACAAAAACCATCTGCCTCAAAACCCGGCCCGGAAGATTCCTGCGTGAAATCCTGAACCATATTCGGCAAACCCAACTGACTATTGCGACCGCCCAGATTTACACCGTCACGCTCATATTCAACGCCCGTCAGCGAATTCCCTTCCGGCTCACCAATCACCGCCAGATACTCACTCCCCTGAATCGCCATATAAATGCGTCCGTCGGGACCAAACTGCAGTGCTCCGAATTGTCGCGTCGCGGAACTGTCTATGGTAATAGCTGTCTCGGTTAGAAGACTGTCGGGCAGCGTAAGATCGTATTGTTTCAGATAAGAACTAGTTCCATTCTCCCCTTTAAATGAAATATACATTTTCTCCCCGCTGGGTGAAAATTCAATACCGTATGCAACAGGCGGCGCAGCGCCGAGATCGACCGTTTTGTCGTGGGTAAGTGTTCCTGTGGAATCATTGAAATAAAACAGATCCACATAATTTTTCGGCGGGCCTGGTACAATTACTGCCAGTCTTCTCTGCCCGGTCGCAGTGTCCGGCGATGAAAATTTCATGTAGCCTTCTGCCTTATGCAAGCTGTCGTGCGCGATGCCCAGATCAAAAGTACCGCTCTCATTTAACCCACCGTCGGTGGCATGAAAAACGCGGAATTTGTTGGTACCGTAATCGTGTGAAATCACCCAGTAAGTACTGTCGCGGTCGTTACGGGCAGACACTATACGTTCGGTTGTAGGGGTTTGCAAAGTTGTATTCTGCTCGATGATCGCGCCCAGTCCGTTGTTCCTCCGCATATCGACCACACTTACCGTCAACAGCTTTTCGCCGCCGTTGATATCTGAGGTAGTAAACACATTGAAGAGGTATTCGCAGCCTTTACATGTGGGCTGGGGCACGATAAGTACCGATTGCGTCGAATTCGGACTTCCTTTTAAAGGCGCACAATTTCCCGGACTAAAACAGGGCATTACCTCACTGTTCTTGTTCCAGATCGTTATCCCATCAGAATAAAACAAAAGCTGACCTTTTGAATTGGCAATGGACGAAGTTCCTTCGGGTGTATTGGCCTTTCCATCGGTAATCGGCGTAGGCGGGCTATTTGAAAAGTCAAGCCCCGCATTTCCCCCGAAATACCATTTTGCGCCTTCTTGAGCCGAAGGTTCCATACATATTTTCACATTCACCCGATCCTGGATTTTACACCCGTTTGGCAGAATTACTTCCACCGAATAACAGCCTGAGCTGTCTACATTCAAAGTCTGCGTAGTATCGCCTTTCGGGTACCACACGAACTTCGCTCCTGCCGGCGCTCCGTTGGGATAAGGGTCCAAAATAAGCGTATCCCCCGGACAGATGGTAGTATCAGTTTTCCATTCCTGAAAAGCCGGCGGAAGCTCCCCGATATTGACAACCTGAGACACTGTTTCCTTGGCCCCCCCTCTAAGAGTACGGGTTAATGCAACTGTATAAGCGCCCGGCGCCATGTACGAATGCTGCGGATTACGCCGTGTATCGGTTGCGGCACCTTCACCAAAACTCCATTGCCACGCAACTGCGGAACTTAGCGTATCCCTGAATGAAGTAGAGTCCGCCTCACAATCGGGGTTCTGCATACATTGTCCACTTACCAAAAATTCCGTTTGCGCCTTCGCATATCCTGTTGTGAGCAGCATAAAGAAAAAAGCACAAAAAATTTGTTGGTACTTATTATAAAATCGCCCCATGTTTCGTTAACAGTTCAAACACCCCTAGCCACCACATTCAATATTCAGATTACCCGACATACTAACGAAAATAAAATGTTAAAATTTTGTGCGGGAAAGTCGTAAAAACCACTCTAATTTGAATATTAATACGCAATTTGAAGATATTTTGTGAAATTAAATTTGGGCAAATTTTTCTAGTCCGTAACCTCGCCGCTTTTCTTATCGCGGCTATAAGTTAAATATATGACCAAGCGTATACTTTGCCTCTTTATACTGACACTGGTTTGCATAGATGGTTGGAGCCAAGACCCCCAGTTTTCCCAATTTTATGCCAATCCGTTATACCTGAACCCTGCGCTGGCAGGGGGAGCACTTGCGCCTCGCGCGACTGTTAATTATCGTAACCAGTGGCCTTCCCTTTCGGCCAATTTCGTAACTACTTCTTTTGGTGCCGATGCATTTTTTTCCAATTTTAATAGCGGAGTTGGTGTTTTGGTAACAATGGACAGTCAGGGATTGGGAAATTTGAAATCTACCGAAGCTGCATTACAATATTCCTACCAACTGCAATTTAATGAAGTTACTTCACTGCGGCTGGGTATTCAGGGCGGATTTGGCTCGCGTACGCTGGATTATTTCGGTCTTACTTTCGGCGATCAATACGATAACGGCGGGCTAACCGGAAATCCGTCAGAAGATCCCTTTGCGCAGGGCGGCCCCAATGTATTTTATGCCGATTTTGGCGCCGGGGCAATGCTTTATTCAGATTGGTACTGGGCCGGGCTTTCTGCGCACCATTTGAACAGACCGAATCAGGCATTCTCCGGATTGACCGAGGCGCGGTTACCCGTAAAAGCCAGTTTGCAGGCCGGGTTACGCATTCCTTTTGCGGGATATACTTTTTTGGGTGATGAAATCGATAAGGAAAAAACCATTTCCCCAGCTATTATGTACAAAAAACAAGGAAAATACGACCAGTTCGATGCGGGACTTTATGTTACCCTCGAACCGCTCGTACTTGGCGCCTGGTACCGGGGGATTCCATTTAAAAAATATGCACAGAATATAAATAACCACGAATCACTGATCTTTCTGGCTGGTTTTCGCCAGGATAAATTCTCGATCGGTTACAGCTACGATCTCACGATCTCTACACTTGGAGTTGGTAGCGGCGGGGCGCACGAAATATCGCTATCCTACATTTTCCCGCCTTTGGAACCCAAACAAAGACGTAGCCGAAGCAGCAAGAAGCAGCTTTCCTGCCCGAAATTTTAATATTGTTTAATACTACTTTTTATCGAGGACTCTGAGGGTAAAGATTTGCCCCGTTCGTCTTCTGCTATTGAAATTATCTTAACCTATGAATTTTAATATGAATACTAGTTACAAAAAAGGCATGCTCGCGACACTCTGCATGCTACTTGCTACCACGCTCCTTTTTGCCGCTCCACCGAAAAGAGAATTTTACGAAATTAAAGTGTACCACGTTAAGGATTCCGATCAGGCTACCCGGGTAGACAATTACCTGAAAGACGCATATATTCCGGCAATGCACCGAGCAGGAATTAAAAACATTGGCGTTTTCAAGCCCGTTGCTACGGATACTTCTGCTGGAAAATTAATCTACGTATTGACTCCGTTAAAATCACTGGACCAGCTCGTTGACCTGCCAAAAACATTGAATAAAGATGCAGCCTACCTCGCTGCCGGCAAGGATTACATCGACGCGGAATATAAAAACCCGCCGTATGTACGCATTAAATCGACTATCCTGAGAGCTTTTGAAGATAGTCCGATGATGAAAAAACCTGAGTTGACTTCTCCGAAAAGCGGTCGCATTTACGAACTAAGGAGCTACGAAGGGCATACAGAAAAGATCTACTGGAACAAGGTAAAGCAGTTCAATGCAGGAAACGAGATTGGCATTTTTGCCCGCCTGGGGTTCAATGCAGTATTTTACGGAGAGGTGATTTCTGGCGCGAATATGCCTAACCTGATGTACCTGACCACATTTGCAGACAAAGCATCCCGCGATGCGCACTGGAAATCATTCGGCGAGGATGCAGAATGGGGCAAAGTGAAAACGATGCCGGAATATCAGAATAACGTAGCTAAAAATGTACAGATGTTCCTTTTCCCAACTGAATACTCTGACATTTGAGTTTAATAGTCGTAAAAGCAAAAAAGGTTGCAGCTCAATGAGTTGCAGCCTTTTTTGCTTAAATGCCCATTATTTTCTTATTGCATTAATCACAGCCCGCACACTTCCGTGCTCATTCAAAAGTGATCCTGCTTCGTCGGAAGAGATATTGAGTTCTTCTACGATCATCCGCACAGCACGATCTACCAGCTTTTCGTTTGTAAGCTGCATATCGACCATTTTATTTCCTTTCACTTTTCCGAGCCTGATCATCACAGCAGTGGAGATCATATTCAATGCGAGTTTCTGCGCAGTACCGGACTTCATCCGTGTGCTGCCGGTCAAAAATTCGGGACCAACTACTATTTCAACAGGATATTCGGCTGCCTGCGCTACCAGTGAGCCGGCATTGCAAACCACACAGCCGGTCAATATGCCAGCTTCCCGCGCCGTATTCAACCCGCCGATCACGTAAGGTGTGCGGCCGGAAGCCGCTATTCCTATTAATGTATCATTTTTCCCAGGGTGATAATCGGCTAGATCGATCCAGGCCTGGTTACTATCATCCTCAGCATTTTCCACAGCTTTGCGGATCGCCTTGTCACCACCTGCTATAATTCCAACCACTAAATCAAACGGAACCCCGAAAGTAGGCGGACATTCCGAAGCATCCACAACGCCAAGCCGGCCGCTGGTTCCTGCTCCTATATAAAATAACCGGCCCCCTGATTGCATGCGTGGCACAATCTGTTCCACAAGCGCTTCGATTTGCGGAATAGCCTTTTGAACAGCGAATGGGACAGTTTGATCCTCGGCATTAATGGAGATCAACAGCTCGTTGACACTCATTTTTTCAAGGTCGTGATATTGGGACGAAGATTCGGTAGTAAGCATTTGCAGTGCGATAGTTGAATTTCAAAAGTAAATATTTTCCTTTTACTATGCTTTTGCTTCAAGAAATTTGGTATTAATTAAAGATTAAAGTCAAAAATCGAGCTGATTATTTGGAAAATAAAAAGATACCCTTCTATTTTGCAACAGGAATTTCGAATTAGCGAAATTTCGCTGACTATTAGATTTACGCTATGAGAGCATTTACTATCATTCTATTCGATCTTACAGTCACGCGATTTGCGTGAGTGAGGAAAGAGCTATATAACTGGCACCTCACTCACACAACGAGTGGGGTGTTTTTATCTAATACAAAATTCACCATGGAACTGAACAGATTTTCAAGAACCCTAACCCAGGAAGTTACAAATCCAGCCGCACAGGCGATGCTTTACGGTATCGGTCTGAAAGAAGAAGATTTTGCAAAACCTCAAATCGGTATTGCAAGTACAGGTTATGAGGGAAATCCTTGCAATATGCACTTGAATGGACTTTCGGTGTATGTAAAGCAGGGTGTTACTGCCAATGATATGGTGGGTTTAATCTTCAATACGATCGGCGTTTCTGATGGTATGACGAATGGAAACGACGGAATGCGGTACTCGCTTCCCAGTCGCGATATCATCGCCGATTCGATCGAAACTGTGGTTGCGGCGCAATGGTATGATGGCGTAATTGCGGTAGTAGGTTGTGATAAAAATATGCCCGGCGCAGTGATGGCAATGGCGCGGCTTGACCGCCCCGCAATCATGGTTTACGGCGGAACGATCCGTTCAGGACATTATAAAGGACAGAAACTGGATATCGTTTCGGCATTCGAAGCATTGGGTAAAAAGTTTGCGAACAATATTTCAGACGAAGATTACAAAGGTATTATTCAAAATTCGATCCCCGGCCAGGGAGCCTGCGGCGGAATGTATACTGCCAATACCATGGCGGCTTCCATAGAAGCAATGGGATTGAGCCTTCCTTTCAGCAGCTCCTATCCGGCAACGCACGAAGGCAAGCAGGAGGAATGCAAAAAAATCGGTGCGGCAATGAAGAAATTGCTCGAACTGAATATTACTCCGAAAGAAATTATCACTAAAGAGTCGCTCGAAAACGCGTTAACAGTGGTAATGGCGCTGGGCGGCTCAACCAATGCTGCGCTGCATTTTCTGGCTATTGCGCGTTCTGCGGGACTTTCGCTGACATTAGATGATATTCAGGAAGTTTCAGATCGTGTTCCATTTATTGCGGATCTGAAACCTAGTGGTAAATATTTTATGGAAGATATTTTGGCAATCGGCGGAGTACCAGCGGTAACTAAATATTTGTATTCCAAAGGGTTGATTCACGGTGATTGCATTACTGTAACTGGGAAAACGGTTGCGGAAAACCTGGCAGAAGCGCCGGACCTCGATTTTGAAAACCAGAAAATGGTTTTTCCATTGGAACAAGCTATTAAATCGAGCGGGCACATTCAGATCATGTATGGTAATCTGACGCCAACAGGTGCAGTTGCGAAAATTACAGGTAAAGAGGGAATGACATTCGACGGTGAGGCAAAAGTTTGCGAGCACGAGTCCGAGATCATTACCATGCTTTCAAAAGGCGAAATCAGAGAAGGACACGTGGTTGTGATCCGCAATGCAGGTCCCAAAGGCGGTCCGGGAATGTCGGAAATGCTAAAACCTACCTCTGCTGTAATGGGAGCCGGATTGGGAGACAAAATTGCGTTGATCACTGACGGACGTTTTTCTGGTGGTACGCACGGATTTGTAGTTGGTCACATTACACCGGAAGCTTTTGACGGCGGACCTATTGCCTTGGTAAAAGACGGAGACAGAATCACGATTGACGCTAATACCCGCGAGCTAACTTTACATATTTCCGATGAAGAAATGGCAGCCCGCAAAGCACAATGGGTACAGCCCGCACCGAAATTCACCAAAGGAATGTTGGGAAGATATATCAGAACGGTGAAGTCGGCCAGTGAAGGCTGCGTTACCGACGAGGCTTGATAAACATTTCAAACCATGAAAGCAGCAGATTTTAAGTTAGACAGAACAGCTTTTCATGCGGGAACACATTCCGAAACAGAAAAGTACTATTCGGAAATGCAGCCCAAAACAGGAAAAGAGAGACTAGAAGCGGCGAATTATCTCAATAGTGTAGCTTTTCAGTTTGACTTAAAAAACCCGCCGAAAATGGATCGAACTGCTTTTTCAGCAAGAAAACACAAGTTGTAATGGCTAATATTTTCAATGATGACTTTCAAGAATTTTTGAAAGCGCTCAACGAAACAAAGGTCGAATATATTCTGGTTGGGGGCTATTCGGTCATTCTTCACGGATATTCACGTACAACGGGTGATATGGACATCTGGGTACAGAAAACGAAGGACAATCATTCAAAATTGACTAGGGCTTTTAGAAGATTTGGAATGCCTTTGTTTGATATGACAGAGGAAAACTTTTTGAAAAATCCTGATTTTGATGTCTTTACTTTCGGTAGAGTTCCAGTTTCAATTGACATTATTACAAATTTGAAAGGACTTGATTTTGAAACTGCTAATGAAAATGCTTCGGACTACCTGGTTGAAGATCTAACAATAAGATTGATCAACTACCACGATTTGATTAAAGCAAAAAAAGCAGCAGGCAGGCCGAGAGATATTAATGATATTGAAAATCTTGAAAATTCGTCAGACAAATAAATAGAGGAGTCATGGAATTTAATGAAAATCAAACTGAGACAGTACAGGTTGCCGACACGGTAGCGGCTGTCGCCAAACCGGAGCTGGTCAATGGATCTCATGCGGTTATCAGGTCATTGATTGAGGAGGGTGTGGAAACTATTTTCGGCTATCCCGGCGGCGCAATTATGCCCGTTTACGATGCGATTTATGACTATCAGGATCAGATCGACCACATTCTGGTACGCCACGAGCAAGGTGCCGCGCATGCTGCGGAAGGTTATGCCCGGGTGAGCGGAAAAGTGGGGGTATGTCTTGTTACGTCCGGCCCAGGTGCGACTAATCTCGTAACCGGTATTGCCGACGCAATTATTGACTCTACGCCGCTTGTCTGCGTAGTCGGTCAGGTCGCGGCGCATTTATTGGGTACTGACGCATTTCAGGAAACTGACGTGATTGGTATTACAATTCCGATTACAAAATGGAATTATCAGATCACACGGGCTGACGAGATTCCAGAAATTATGGCGAAGGCATTTTATATTGCTAAGTCAGGCCGCCCGGGACCAGTTTTGATCGACATAACCAAGAATGCGCAGAATGAGCTGATGTCCAGGGAGTTTTCTTACAAAAAATGTGAAAACCTGATCAGTTACCGACCACGCCTTTCACCCAAAGTGGAGCAGGTAGAGGCAGCTGCGAAGCTTATCAATGAAGCAAAAAAGCCTTTTATCTTCGTTGGTCACGGTGTGCGGATCTCGCATGCTGAAAACGAATTGCTTCAATTTATCGAAAAAACAGATATTCCTGCCGCTTCAACGCTGCTGGGACTTTCCTCGGTTTCCGTTGATCACCCGAATTATGTGGGCTGGCTGGGAATGCATGGGAATTATGGTACCAATGTACTAACCAACCAATGCGACCTGATTATTGCGATCGGAATGCGTTTCGATGATCGGGTTACAGGCGACGTGAACCGCTACGCAAAGCAGGCGAAAGTGGTACATATTGAAATTGACCCGGCTGAGATTGGTAAAATAGTGAAAGCCGACGCTCCTGTCGTAGGCGACGCGAAACTGGCACTTGAAATGCTGCTTCCCCTCGTGAAGGAAAACAGTCACAAAGAATGGATTGCAGAGTTCAAGAAATTTGATGCGATAGAAGACGAGAAAATAACGCAGCCCGAACTTGCTCCTACTACGGAGAAGATCAAAATGGCTGAGGTAATCCGCACTTTATCTAGCAAAACAAATGGCGAAGCGGTGATCTTGGCGGACGTGGGCCAGCACCAGATGATGACTGCGCGTTACTATCAGTTTAAAAAACCAGGTTCCTTCATTACTTCGGGTGGTTTGGGAACGATGGGTTATGCATTGCCGGCTGCATTTGGAGCGAAAGTTGGAGCTCCTGACCGTGAGGTGGTTGCGTTTATCGGAGACGGTTGCTTTCAAATGACAATCCAGGAATTAGGTACGATCGCGCAGAGTGGACTTCCTGTAAAAATTATTATCCTGAATAACAACTTCCTGGGAATGGTTCGCCAGTGGCAGCAGCTTTTCCATCAGAAAAGGTATTCGTTCGTTGAGCTGCAAAATCCTGATTTTATTACAATAGGAAAAGGTTTTGGAATCGACGGACATACCTGCGCGGTACGTGAGGATCTGAATGCGTCGCTCGACAAAATGCTGGCTTCTGACAAACCTTACCTGCTGGAAGTGATTGTTGAGAAAGAAGAAAACGTGTTCCCGATGGTTCCTACCGGCGCTTGCGTATCAGATATCAGATTAGAATGACATTGAAATTATCGCAATTATGACAACATACACCATTTGTGTCTTCACGGAAAATACGATTGGTATTCTGAATAAGATTACCACTATCCTGACACGCCGGCGAATCAATATCGACAGCCTTACCGTTTCTGAAACCGAGCGTAAGGGTATTTCCCGCTTCACGATCGTCATTCAGCATGAATCCCGCGAGGCTGTGGAAAAGCTGGTGCGGCAGATCCGGAAAGTGATTGAAGTACTGGCAGTTTTCGGATATTTGAACGATGATATCGCCTATAATGAAATAGCTTTGTTTAAAGTTTCAACTCCGATCGGGGCTAAACCTATTGATATTGAAACTATTAACAAAGTTTACAAAGCCTGGGTCGTGTACTGGCACCTTACTTATGTGATTATTCAGAAAACGGGTACAGAGAAAGAGATCTTTGAGTTTTTTGATTATATCAAACCGCACGAAATCCTTGAATTTGTAAGATCAGGCAGAGTGGCAGTAAGTAAGTCGCCCCAGACGCTGGTTGATTATCTTCCTGAGGCTGAGTGGGAATATTATCAATAGCATTACCTCTTAATAAATATCCTTTTTAAAAATCGTAATAAATCAATTTAACCAATAATCAATGGCAAAATTAAATTTCGGCGGGGTCGAAGAAGAAGTAGTAACCCGTGAAGAATTTCCTCTTGAAAAAGCGCGTGAAGTACTTTCAACTGAAACTATAGCTGTAATCGGTTACGGCGTACAAGGCCCGGGCCAAAGCCTGAACATGCGTGACAATGGTTTTAACGTAATCGTTGGTCAGCGCCAGGGTGGTAAGTCTTGGGACAAAGCTGTTGCTGACGGCTGGGTACCGGGAGAAACGCTTTTCGATATCGAAGAAGCACTTTCAAAAGGAACTATCATTTGCTATTTGCTTTCTGACGCCGCTCAGATTGAACTTTGGCCAACGGTTAAAAAACACCTTACTGCTGGAAAATCACTGTATTTCTCGCACGGTTTCGGTGTTACTTACAAAGATCAGACTGGCATTATCCCTCCTACCGATGTGGATGTATACCTTGTCGCTCCAAAAGGATCAGGTACTTCACTTCGCCGCATGTTCGTGGAAGGAAAAGGCTTGAACTCTTCTTTCGCGATATTCCAGGATGCAACCGGCAAAGCACGTGAAAAATGCATCGCAATGGGTATCGGTGTAGGTTCAGGATATTTGTTTGAAACTGATTTCTACCGTGAAGTAACTTCTGACTTGACTGGCGAGCGTGGAACTTTGATGGGCGCTATCCAGGGAATTTTCGCTGCTCAATATGAAGTATTGCGTTCAAATGGACACACTCCTTCTGAGGCTTTCAACGAAACAGTTGAGGAATTGACGCAATCGTTGATGCCATTGGTTGCTGAAAATGGTATGGACTGGATGTATGCCAACTGTTCAACAACTGCACAACGCGGTGCATTGGATTGGTGGAAACCTTTCCGTGACGCTACCAAGCCTGTTTTCGAACAACTTTACAACTCAGTTAAAAGCGGCGAACAAGCCAATATCTCCATCACACGTAACTCACAACCTGACTACCGCGTGAAACTGGAAGAAGAACTGGCTGAATTGCGCGAATCTGAAATGTGGAAAGCCGGCAAAACTGTCCGCAGCCTGCGCCCAGAAAACAATTAATAAAATTTATCTGGAACCGCCGGCTGAAGCCGACGGCAATTGATAAAGCAATAATCAATTACCGTTGGCTTCGGCCAACGGTTTTGACTAAACACCCGCCGGCCTTTGCCGGCATATTGAAAAAATCAATTGCCCCGGACTTCAGTCCGGGGACACAAATTAAGAGCTTTGCTATTGCAAGGCTTTTTTCTTTACAAGCAATGGAAACAGTGCATTCAGCTCCTTCACTAGATAATATATTCCTGGCTGCCGAAAGGTTGCGCGGGATTATTAATCACACACCAATACTGTACAATGCGCATTTGTCTGAGCAGTATGAAGCCAATATTTATCTCAAAAGAGAAGATCTGCAAACAGTAAGATCGTACAAGATCCGCGGCGCTTATAATAAAATGGCAAGTCTGTCCCGGGAAGAACTGGCGAATGGAATAGTGTGCGCAAGTGCCGGAAACCATGCTCAGGGAGTTGCTTATGCATGTCGGAAAATGGAAGTGAAAGGAGCTATTTTCATGCCCACTACTACGCCGGCTCAGAAGGTAAAACAAGTGAGACTTTTCGGGAAAGAGTGGATAGAAATTCATCTAGTAGGTGATACTTACGACGATGCCTACTATGCTTCAAAAGAGTATCAGACTACGAATAAGGCCATTTTTGTACATCCTTTTGACGATTTGCAAGTGATTGAAGGCCAGGGAACTGTGGGGCTGGAAATTTTCAAGGATGCTGATTTCAAGATTGACTACCTGTTAATGGCGATAGGCGGCGGTGGGCTGGCTTCGGGCATTTCGACGGTTTTTAAACAACTATCTCCTAAAACGCAATTGATTGGCGTAGAACCGGAGGGGTCGCCTACTATGAGAAGGTCTGTCGACGCAGGTCAGGTTGTTACATTGGATCATATCGACAAGTTTGTCGACGGCGCTGCTGTGCGCAGAGCAGGTAATATAACTTTTGAGATCTGCCAGAAAAGCCTTGATAAAATATTGTTGGTGCCTGAGGGAAAGGTTTGTTCTACCATCTTGCAGCTCTATAATGAGGAGGCTATCGTAGCTGAACCAGCCGGCGCGCTCACGGTATCGGCCCTCGATTTTATCAAAGACGAAATCAAAGGAAAGAATGTAGTAGTATTGATCAGCGGTGGAAATAATGATATCACCCGCACCGAAGAGATCAAGGAAAGATCTTTGTTATATGAGGGTCTGAAACACTATTTTATCATCCGTTTCCCGCAGCGCTCCGGCGCATTCCGGGAATTTCTGAATGTGCTGGGTCCGAACGATGATATTGCACGGTTTGAATACGTCAAAAAAACCAACCGCGAACAAGGACCTGCTTTAGTTGGTATTGAGTTAAAAACCCGGGAAGACTTCGCGCCACTGATTGAGCGAATGGACGAAAACCGAATTGTGTATGAATATCTGAACGACCAGCCGGATTTGTTTCAGTTTATGGTTTAGATTTCGATTATGCTCCGCGTCCCTTCCGATATCAGCTCCTCCGAATTTGAATCCCTGAAAATCCAGGATATGACTTTTGTTGCTTATCGCAACGAAGTATATCCCTCCAAATACGACGTTTTTTTTGAGGAGCATGCGGTGATTGTGGTTTTAGAAGGAGAGAAAAAATTTACCAGCCCAAGCCAGGAGGTTCATGTCGAAAAAGGCGATATTTTGTTTGTTCAGAGGGGATTTTATTTAATGTCGGAGTCTATTAATGAATCTTACAAAAGTCTTGTTTTCTTTTTTGACGAAAAATTACTGAAAGAATTTGTCGGCCTGCATCCTGAGCTTTTTAATACACAGGAACAAAAAACGCTATTCGAAAATCCGATCCTGCTTTTGAAGTCGGACGATAATTTCGAAAAATTCATTCAATCTGTATTCCCCTATTTCCGCTCACGCGCAACGCTGAAAAATCATTTTCTCAGGTTGAAGTTTCAGGAACTGCTTTTGCATTTATTGGAACTGGATAATTCACAGCAGTTAAGAGCGATTTTATATAGTTTGTACAAAGGCGAAAAAGTGGATCTTGCTTTTCTAATGAATAGCTATTACCTCAAACCGCTCACATTAGACGAACTTGCAAAGCTTTCAGGACGCAGTCTATCCGCGTTCAAACGCGATTTTCAGGAAGAATTTCACACTTCCCCCGCGTTCTGGCTCAAAAATAAACGCCTCGATTACGCCGACTTCCTATTGAGAAACAGTACCAAAAATGTTTCAGAGATCAGTACCGAAATCGGCTACGAAAGTGTTTCTCATTTCATCAAAACATATAAGGAAAAGTTTGGCGTAACGCCGAAGAGGCAGGGGTGATCGACCCTGGCAGGTCTGGCTCAATTTCCTTATATTTGTTTTAGTCGAAATAAGAAAAAAATGGAAACACTGCACGTTTATCCTTCAAAAGCCCAGGAAAAGGCAGTAATTGCTTTCCTGGAAGCTCAAAATATTCCGTTTTCAAAGGAAGACAGTTTGCCACTGCATGTGCTTGCGGGCATTGAGCGAGGACTTGAAGATGTAAAAATAGGTCGGACAATGACCATGGAAGAGTTTCGGCGCCGCCGTTCGCTGGTTAAATGAGCCTGGAAATAATTTTTACGCAAACTGCGATAGAAACTTATGAGGCAATTTTTAATCAGATTGACCTCAAATTCGGACGAACCGCTGCAAAAAAGTTCGAAACGAAAGCGTTTCAGACTTTAAAAACGTTATCAAAAAGTCCATTTATATTTCGTGCTATCTCAGAAAATCCCGAAATTAGAAAAGGCTTTCTGCATGTGAACTGTTCATTCTTCTATAAAGTGTCAATCGAAGAAATTCACATCCTTTACTTTTGGGATAATAGGCAGGAGCCTTTGTTAAGCTAGCCAGATAAAGATTTCCGCTCAAATCACCTTTCAAAACCAAAATCACTATTTTTTGACCCTTTCCCGTTATCGGTATTCGCCTGAATATTTGCTACTTTGTATCCTCAATTCTCCTTTAAAGAAGTAATAGTCATTTGCTTAGTTCTTTGAAGCCGGTTTGAAATGGCGAAATTTTAATCAAACAAAATGAGTAATCAAGCAAGTACCCTTTTCGACAAGGTGTGGGACGCACACGTTGTACGTAAAATTGAAGATGGTCCGGACGTATTTTTCATCGATCGTCACTTTATCCACGAAGTAACCAGCCCAGTTGCATTCCTCGGACTTGAAACCAGAAACATTGGTGTAATGTATCCGGAGCGTACTTTCGCGACTGCGGATCACAATACTCCAACAATCAACCAACACCTGCCTGTTCAGGATCCGCTTTCGGCTAAGCAGCTCCAAGCATTGGAGACTAACTCTGCGAAATACGGAATTTCTCACTGGGGATTGGGCAATGCAAGAAACGGTATTGTTCACGTCGTAGGGCCGGAAAATGGTATTACGCTTCCTGGAATGACGATCGTTTGTGGCGATTCGCACACTTCTACACACGGCGCATTTGGTGCAATTGCATTCGGGATAGGGACCTCTGAGGTGGAAATGGTACTTTCTTCGCAATGCATAATGCAGCCGAAACCGAAGAAAATGCGCGTAAATGTAAACGGAGTTCTCGGTAAGGCAGTTACGCCGAAAGATGTGACCCTTTTTATTATCTCAAAACTGACAACTGCAGGCGCAACAGGCTATTTTGTTGAATATGCGGGCGACGTTTTTGAAAATATGAGCATGGAAGGTCGTATGACCGTTTGCAATATGAGTATTGAAATGGGTGCCAGAGGCGGTATGATCGCTCCCGACCAGACTACTTTCAACTATATCGAAGGTCGCGACCAGGCTCCGAAAGGTGAGAAATGGGACACTGCCCTGGCTTACTGGAAAACGCTTAAAACGGATTCCGACGCAGTTTTTGACAAAGAATATACTTTCAGCGCGTCGGAAATCGAGCCGATGATTACTTACGGAACCAACCCGGGAATGGGGCAGGGAATTTCCAAAGCGATCCCTACTGCTGATCAGGTGGAAGGCGGTAAGTCGACTTTTGACAAGTCTCTGAATTACATGGGCTTCCACGAGAATGAGTCGATGCTTGGTAAGAAAATAGATTACGTTTTCATCGGCAGCTGCACAAACGGCCGGATCGAAGATTTCCGTGCATTTGCATCTATTGTAAAGGGCCGTAAAAAAGCGGATAACGTAACTGCTTGGGTTGTACCAGGTTCGCATATTGTTGAGGCGCAGATTAAAGATGAGGGTATTCTGGATATTCTGACAGAGGCTGGCTTTGAACTTCGTCAACCTGGCTGCTCGGCTTGTCTGGCTATGAACGACGATAAGATTCCGGCTGGAAAATACGCAGTAAGTACTTCAAACCGCAATTTCGAAGGACGTCAGGGCCCGGGCGCACGTACGCTTCTTGCCAGCCCATTAGTGGCAGCAGCAGCGGCAGTGACGGGGGTTGTGACGGATCCGAGAGATTTGCTTTGAGTTTGAGAGAGCGTATATAGGTTACACAGAGACACACTGAGTTTTAAAAGAGGACCACGGAGAATGGAGTTGAGTGATGTGACAGGCAAGATTATTGGATGTTGCATCGACATTCATCGGGAATTGGGCCCTGGACTATTGGAATCTGCCTATGAAGAATGCCTGGCTTATGAATTAAAAAGGTCTGGCTTATTTTTCGAAAGGCAAAAACCGGTACCGGTTCATTACAAGGAAGTTAGATTGGAATATGGTTACCGAATGGATTTTGTTGTTGAAAATGCTGTCGTCGTAGAGTTGAAAAGCGTTGAAGCATTAAATCCAATTCATGAAGCTCAAATTCTAACCTATATGAAATTTGCAGAGAAAAAGGTAGGATTACTAATCAATTTCAATGTCCTGATCTTAAAAAACGGCATCAAAAGATTCGTAAAATAAAATATCTCCGTGGCTCTCCATTTTCTCCTCGATCTCTGTGTAACAACAACTTAGATAGTTATTCAATATTAAAACGCTGAAAGCCGAAAGCCAACAGCCTACTACCATGGCCTACGATAGATTTACAATTCTTAGAAGTACCGCAGTTCCTTTACCGATTGAAAACGTTGATACTGACCAGATTATCCCTGCCCGCTTTTTGAAAGCTACCAAGCGGGAAGGATTTGGCGATAACCTTTTCCGTGATTGGCGGTATAATGGCGATGATACGCCAAAGGAGGATTTCGTTTTAAATAATCCGATCTATTCCGGAAAAATTCTGGTTGGCGGCCGCAACTTTGGTAGCGGATCGAGCCGCGAGCATGCTGCCTGGGCGATTTATGATTACGGATTTCGCTGCGTGGTTTCCAGCTTTTTTGCTGATATTTTCAAAGGTAACTCGCTCAATATCGGCATTTTGCCGGTGCAGGTTAGCGCCGAGTTTCTGAACAAAATATTCCTCGCAATAGAAGCAGATCCGAATGCCGAGCTTGAAGTAAATCTTCCGGAACAGACCATTACGATTGTCGCAACCGGCGAAAAGGAATCTTTTGACATCAACGGTTATAAAAAACACAATATGACCAATGGTTTCGACGATATCGACTATCTGCAGGCGATGAAAGAGGAAATAAGAGGGTTCGAAAAACAGAGATTATATTAATAGCTATTAGCTGTTGGCTATTAGCAGTTAGCTTTCATAGAAACGCTAATTGCTAACGGCTAACAGCTGATAGCTGATAGCCAACTATGAACAGTCGCTATATAGAAATAATGGACACGACACTTCGCGATGGTGAACAAACCAGCGGCGTGTCGTTTTCTGCGTCGGAAAAATTAACCATCGCGCAGGTGCTTTTGCAGGAAGTAAAGGTTGACCGTATTGAAATCGCATCGGCACGGGTGTCGGAAGGTGAATTTCAGGCAGTCAGGCAGATTACCGACTGGGCAAGATCGAATGGTTTTCTTGACAAAATAGAAGTGCTGACTTTCGTCGATGGCGACGCTTCCATTAACTGGATACTTGACGCTGGCGCAAGGGTTATGAATCTGCTGACCAAAGGTTCGCTGAACCACCTGACGCACCAACTGAAAAAATCACCTGCCGCGCATTTTGAAGATATCAGAGCGGTACTAGAACTGGCTGATTCCAAAGGCATTGACTGCAATGTTTACCTGGAAGATTGGAGCAACGGAATGCGCAGCTCACCTGAATATGTATTTCAGGCGCTCGATTTCCTTACCTCACAGCCTGTAAAAAGGATTTTGCTGCCCGATACCCTCGGAATTCTTACGCCGGCTGAGTCCTATTCTTTTGTAAAACAGATCGTTGACAAATATCCCGATCAGCATTTCGAATTTCACGCTCACAACGACTACGATCTCAGCATTGCTAACGTGATGGAGGCGCTGCGTGCCGGGGCGCGAGGGTTGCATTTGACGGTCAATGGAATGGGTGAACGTACCGGAAATGCGCCGCTAGCCAGCACAATTGCTGTTTTGAACGATATGATGCCGGAATATAAAACTTCGGTAAATGAACGCTCCCTGTACACGATCAGCAAAATCGTTGAGACTTTTTCAGGTATTCGTATTCCTTCCAATAAGCCTATTGTTGGGGAAAGTGTTTTTACACAAACTGCGGGGATCCACGCCGACGGAGACAAGAAGAATAACCTGTATTTCAGCAAGTTGATGCCTGAAAGATTTGGCCGCCAGCGGCTTTATGCTTTGGGAAAAACTTCTGGAAAAGCGAATATCGAGAACAATTTACGTGATCTGGGAATTACGCTGGCCGACGCAGATCTTAAAAAAGTGACGCAGCGGATTATCGAACTGGGAGACAGGAAAGAGGCTGTAACCCCCGAAGATTTACCTTATATCATTTCCGATATCCTCGATAGCAATGCGATTGAGGAGAAGGTAGTGATCGTGAATTATGTTTTGACGCATTCAAAAAACCTAAAACCTTCGGCTACTTTGCAGATCAAGTTCGGGGAGGAGGTTTTTGAAGAAAATGCCCAGGGCGACGGTCAGTATGATGCGTTTATGAATGCATTGAAAAAGATCTATTGCCAAAAAGGGATCAGCTTGCCTATGTTGACGGACTACACGGTGCGGATCCCGCCAGGCGGAAAGACCGACGCACTCTGCGAAACGATCATTACCTGGGAAATTAATGGTAAAGAAGTGAAGACCAGAGGCTTGGATTCCGACCAAACGTTCTCCGCAATTATGGCGACGCAGAAAATGCTGAACTTGATCGGGATACCGGCGGATGTCCCGTTGGTCTCACCGGTAGCCAAAGTTGCATTAGATCTAAAACCATGAATAAACCGGAATTATATCAAAACCTGAAACATTATCTTTTACAAAAAAAGATAACCAAGGCTGCGGTTTTTGGATCCTTTGCCCGAAACGAGGAAAATGCTGAAAGTGACATTGACTTGTTGATCGAGGGAAATAATCTGACAATGTTTGATATACTCCGAATTGAAGATGAATTGGAATCGCTGTACAACAGAAAAATAGACCTTGTTGAATACAAAGCTGTGAAGCCGTCGATTCAACATCATGTTTTCAAAAATATAATTCAATTGATATGATGCGTGACGACAACGTATATATCGACGACATTATCCAATCCATTGAAATCATTCAGCAGTATCTTGACGGAAAGACTGAACTTGATTTCGAAGAGAGCTTGCTTTTGCAGGATGCTGTTTACCGGCGGTTTGAGATAATAGGAGAAGCAGCAACAAAGATCTCTGACAGTTTCAAAGAATCTCATCCCGAAGTTGAATGGAGGCTAATGAAATTGATGCGTAATAAATTGATACATGAATATTTCGGAATATCACCTGCTACCATTTTTGCGACAGTCCGAGAAGACTTACCGCTACTTTTACAGAAGTTAAAATAATTATCTTACTGATTATCAATTTAATAATTAATGAAAAAAAATATCCTTATTGTTCCCGGTGATGGAATCGGGCAGGAAGTTACTGAAGTTGGAAAAAGTGTTCTAGTGAAAATTGCCGAAAAGTTTGGGCACGAATTCATTTACGATGATGCATTAATGGGCCACGCTGCTATCGAGGCAACAGGCAACCCGCTTCCTGACGAAACGCTTTCAAAAATGCGGGCTTCCGACGCGATTTTGTTCGGCGCAGTGGGTCACCCTAAATATGATAATGATCCGACAGCCAAAGTTCGCCCGGAACAAGGTTTGCTCAAAATGCGTAAAGAACTGGGATTGTATGCAAATTTGAGACCTATTAAGCTGTTTGACGAGCTTTTAGGCGCTTCTTCCATTAAACCTGAAATTCTGAAAGGTTCTGATATTCTGTTCTTCCGCGAATTGACAGGTGATATATATTTCGGTGAAAAAGGTCGCAAAAACGACAATAATACTGCTTACGATATTGCGGAATATAGCCGCTACGAAGTTGAGAGGATTGCAAGAAAGGCATTTGAAGCAGCGCGTACCCGAAGAGGGAAACTTTGCTCGGTAGACAAAGCAAATGTACTGGAAACCAGCCGATTGTGGAGAGAAGTAGTACAGGCACTCGCGCCGGAATATCCGGATATTGAAGTTGAGCATCAGTTTGTCGACTCTGCTGCGATGATGCTGATTAAAGACCCGCGCCGCTTTGACGTAGTAGTAACGGCAAACTTATTCGGGGATATTCTGACCGACGAAGCGAGCCAGATCGCCGGTTCAATGGGAATGCTTGCTTCCGCGTCTGTGGGAGATAGTACCGGAGTTTACGAGCCAATTCACGGATCTGCGCACGATATTACAGGCAAAGGAATTGCTAATCCTTTGGCTTCCGTGCTTTCCGCTGCGTTGCTGCTGGATATTTCGTTTGGCTTGAAAGAAGAATCAGATTCTATCATTGCAGCTGTGGATCAGCTACTTAAAGATGGTTTCCGAACAAAAGATATTGCTGACAGCACGACGCCAGCAGACAAGATCTTAAATACGCAGGCAGCCGGAGTTGAACTTTTGAGAAGATTATAATTGAATCTAAGTTTTGCCAAATAATATTTGTTGCAATCAAAACTTCTGCTTTCTTTGCAGTACAAACCAGTTGTCAGCGAATTTTCGCTCTATATCGATGAACGCACTTAATATAAATCTCTGCCTACTCATTCTTATAGTCTAGTGATACTGGAAAAGGTGATGTTTTGATTGCATTTCGAACCCTTTCCCCCACAGGAAGGGGTTTTATATTATTTAAAAATTATTAAATTCGTATCCATTTAATTTCTAATACCCACCAATGAGTAATCGAGTTCAGATCTTTGACACAACTTTGAGAGACGGCGAGCAGGTACCTGGCAGCCAATTGACCACTGAAGAAAAGATTGTTGTAGCGAGTCAACTCGAGAAGCTTGGGGTAGATATTATTGAGGCGGGGTTTCCGGTTTCCAGTCCGGGAGACTTCAGGTCTGTGGTTGAAATCTCGAAAGTAGTGCGTGAGCCTATTATTTGTGCATTATCAAGAGCAGTTCAGGGCGATATCGACGCGGCGGCCAATGCATTGGAATTTGCGAAACGCGGCCGGATCCACACTGGAATCGGATCTTCTGATATTCATATCCAGCATAAATTTAATACGACCCGCGAGAAGATTCTGGAAAGAGCAGTTTCGGCAACGAAATACGCCAAATCTAAAATCGAAGACGTAGAATTCTATTGTGAAGACGCCGGCCGGGCTGATCTTGCATTCTTGTCTCAGCTTGTGGAAGCTGTGATAGCAGCAGGCGCGACGGTAGTTAATATCCCTGACACTACCGGTTACTGTTTGCCTGAACAATATGGTAACAGAATTAAATACATATTCGAACACGTTTCCAATATCCATAAAGCGACCATTTCAATTCACTGCCACAACGACCTTGGGTTAGCGACTGCGAATTCATTGGCCGGCATTTCACAAGGTGCCCGCCAGGTTGAAGTTACGATCAACGGAATCGGCGAGCGCGCTGGTAATACTTCGCTCGAAGAAGTGGTGATGGCGATGAAAGTTCATCAGGAAGAATTGGGATTGGAGACCGGTATTAACACGGAATTTATTTATCCGACAAGCCAGCTGGTTTCCAAAATGATGCGTATGCCGGTGCAGGCTAACAAGGCGATTGTGGGTCGTAATGCATTCGCGCATTCTTCCGGAATTCACCAGGACGGATTTTTGAAAAACAACCTTACCTACGAAATCATGAGCCCGCAGGATGTGGGTGTCGACAAGTCAGATATTGTTTTGACAGCCAGAAGCGGGCGTCACGCATTGAAGCATCGGTTCGAACTACTTGGATTCAGCTTCGACAAACCTGCCTTGGACGAATTGTACACCAGATTCCTGGAAGTGGCAGATTTGAAGAAAGAAGTGAACGACGCAGACCTGGTAGATCTTGCAAAAACGGCTATTCCGGTTTAATTAGAATATGCTTAGAAATGGTTAACTCCTTGAATCTGAATTTGATGTTTTAAAGATTTATTTGTACCATTACATATTCAATAACATCCATCAGATTGCAAAAAGCCCTCGGTGATTTTGACTAAGGGCTTTTTTCTTTGCCTAAAGAATAATCGTCCGGTTGTTGTGAATAAATACTCTGTCATTGAAAACTAGTTTGAGCGCCTTCGAAAGCACCGCTTTTTCAGTATCCCGCCCCAGAGTTGCCATATCCGAAGCCGTTTGCCGGTGATCCACTGACTTCACATCCTGCGCAATGATCGGCCCTTCATCCAGATCATTATTTACAAAATGCGCCGTCGCGCCGATGATCTTTACTCCTCTGTCATAAGCCTGCTTGTAAGGATTTGCCCCGATAAATGCAGGTAGGAAAGAATGGTGAATATTAATGATCTTGTCCGGAAAATGATTGACGAATGAAGGTGTGATAATCCGCATATATTTGGCCAGAACGAGATATTCAGGCTGGTAAACCCTCAATGTTCTCAGAATAGCATCTTCATGTTCCTCGCGTGATTTTCCTTCGTGGGAAATAAAATGAAAGGGTATTCCAAACTTTCCTACCAGCGGCTGTAACTTATTGTAGTTGCTGATAACCGCAAGGATATTCGCGTCGAGCTCGTCGAATGCGTACCGGATCAACAGCTCGCCGAGGCAGTGATGTTCTTTGGTCACAAATAGTACAATATCCTTTTTCTTTTTGGGGTTAATGCGCAGATTTAGTCCGGCGGGTAACTCTTTCTGCAAAACTTCCAGCAACTCATTTGCCTCCGTTTCGCCTTCAAATTCGGTCCGCATGAAGAAATATTTGGACGGACTTACATATTCATCGTTTCGAATGATATTTTGATTATGTTCAAAAAGAATGCGGGTAACCTGATAGATCAACCCTTTATGATCAGGGCCGTCCATTAAAAGAATGTGTTTTTGAATCATTTAGCTGTTTTACTAATTTTTTCCGGTAACCAATATCAGAAAATTTCTGTTAGCTAATCTCCCTAATCTGTTATTCAATGGCCGAAGAACTAATTATCCCTGCCGACACCGACCGCGCGGACGTATATAAAGTACTAACACCACAGATCCACGCATTAATTGAACACGAAAGTGACCTTACGGCCAACCTTTCTAATATTGCAGCTGCATTAAAGCAGGCTTTCGGCTTTTTTTGGGTTGGATTTTATATTGTTAAAGAGGGGCAGCTTGTACTCGGTCCTTTCCAGGGACCTATTGCCTGCACGCGCATTCCGTTTCATAAAGGAGTTTGCGGCGCGAGTTATTCACGGAAAGAGACAATCATCGTGCCTGACGTGGAGCAATTTCCCGGCCACATTGCATGCAGCTCCGATTCAAAATCTGAAATCGTACTGCCTGTTTTTCATCGAAATGGAACAGTGGCAATGATACTGGATGTGGACAGTGACAAGCTGGACGATTTTTCAGAAGCCGACGCAGTGGGCCTGGGTGCTATTTTGAAACTTTTGGAAAGAAAACTATAATACCATAAATGCAAAAAAAGGCTCCGCAGATACGATACGGAGCCTTTTTTGCATTATCTCTTCTCAGTTCAAAGAAAACATTGGAAGCCTTAAAGCAACAACATTATTGAACATCAGCTTTGTAATCTTCGGGTCCATATAATCGATCAATGGGAACTCTGAGACGAGCGACATTACTTCAAACTCACTTTCTCCCCTCACAACGCACCAAAGTCTGGAATAATCGTCCGACAATGCATACGACATCATTCTCCCCTGCTCCATCAGTTCATTGATCTTTTTCTTCTGAGCTGGGATTTTAGCAGTAAAATCTTCCGACATCACCGCCGGAAGTTGTATTTCAACCATATATTGGCTCATAGTCGATAGCAGTTAGGTTTACAGAAATGCACCCGTTTTGTGTGTGACCTGCTAATAAAATGATCTGATCCCTTTATTAGTTCCTGAAAGTGAGCTTCAAATATTCACAAAAAGCTTCCAGAACTTTTCCAACCATCTCATACTTCCCAGTGTCGTAGAATTCACGGATTGCGGTTTTCAGTATTTCAAGCGCGACCAAAGCAAAACAGTATTCAACTATCTTTGGGTAGGCGTGCTGATTTTATTATATAAACCGAACGAAGCACCCCTAAACTTCGGATGACCTTTAACGAACAGGAATTGGTGAAAGGCTGCAAGCAGCGCAACCGGATCGCCCAAAAACAGCTATATGATGTTTTTGGGGGGAAGCTGTTCGCTATTTGTCTCCGGTACACCAAAAACCGGGCTGATGCAGAAGATGTTTTGCAGGATGCTTTAATTAAAATATACGAGAACATAGATTCTTACAGAGGCGATAGTCCTTTGGAGTACTGGTTGCGTTCTGTAGTAGTAAATACGGCGCTCAATCATTTGCGGCAACAGAAATACGTGAAAGAGCTGGATGATATCGATTACCACCTGAATGGTATCGCAGACAGGGAGTTTACGCTGGCGAATTTCCAGTTGCAGCAATTACTGGAACTGGTAAGAGAATTACCTCAGGGCTGTCAGACTATCTTTAATCTGTACGCTATTGAGGGTTATCAACACAACGAAATCGCTCAAAAACTGGGCATTTCAGAAGGAACTTCTAAGTCGCAATATGCGAGGGCAAGAGCACTCCTTCAACAAAAATTGAACAAGGAAACAAGATTTGACGATGGATCCGTCCGGAATAAACAACTTTGAAGAACAGTGGCGAAAGGCATTGAGCGAAGCTTCCGAAACTCCCCCGAAATCTATTTGGGAGAATATCGAAGCACGTCTTGATGAGAACAGTGAGAAAGGAGCAGTTCTTCCACTTTGGTGGCAGTCTAAAAAACTTTGGCTTGCAGCAGCTTCTGTTGCGGCGTTACTGATAGTAGGCGCTGGAATATGGTTTTCTGACTCTTCCAAAAATGGTCAGAACCGCATCGAAGTGGCTGGTAAAGCCACTAAGTCCCCTGCGACTGAAAGAACGAACACGCCCGAAGCTGATCGCGCAGCTGCTCAGGAAAATACAGAAGCAGTTGCATCAAACGCGCCCGACAACGTCGAACCGACTGATAGTAAGTCTGTTATCAAAGAAAATAATCAAACTCTGACCTCGGCAACTACTTCCAGAGAGAATATTGGAAATAGCTCCGGAAGATCGTCCGCGAGCCGGGTTAACAGCCACAGCTCAATAGCAGCTGCCGGAAAATCTGATATTGCGCGGGTTGAAAATACTGTATCGGAGCGGAATCGGGATTTTGCACAAAGTAATAATCCAGCCAGTCCGGGCATTTCTTCAAACGAAATACAAAGCAATATTCTAGCAAAGACTGAAATTTCAGAAAATGCAATTGCCGTTGATATGCTGGCTACGCCGGCTTACAATGAACTGGATATTCACATGCAAAAGCGGTACGTTTTCTTCAAGCCCGATGCAATTGCAAAAGACGATATTAAGCCTAAAAAACATACAGAATACTGGGCGGGAATCGGGTTGATGCCAGCTTCATTCAACCCCGACGTTCAACTCAAAAAAACGCCCCAAGATTTTTCATACCAGGCTCTGTCGAGCAGAAAAGCAGTTACGGCTTCCAGTGAAGCAGGTATTTCTTATGCTTTGCAAACACACGGCGGAGTGCGGATTTCTAAACACTGGTCAGTGGAGCTGGGATTGAGCTATTTACAGGGAAATTCATCCTATGAAGGCGGTGGGTACCTTATTAATTCGAAAAGCCAATCCACCAACGTACTTGAAAATGCATTAGCAGATGCTTCGAAGGGATCGTCTTACGGTGGCGGCACCGATAAGTTCAACAACGGTGCGCTTTATGTAGACATTACCAATAAGGTGAGCAACAATTATCAATACCTGCAAATGCCGGTTCAGGCGGGTTTTACATTGAATCCCGATAAAAAATTGAGCTATTCCTTGCTGGGTGGGATGATGGCCAATTTCTTCCTCAGTAACGAAATCGAAGCCGCTTCGGGGGATATTATCACAACCAAGGCAAGCGACGAAATTTACCGCAGCATGAACTGGGCAGCAACTACCGGCCTGCGGTTTAATTACAGATTATCAAGCAGATGGAAGGCAAATCTGACAGGTTCGTACCAGAAAGCGATTTCTTCCGGATTCAGGTCAAATCAAACGCTGGATGCGCACCCGTATCTGTACGGAGTAGCGTGGGGAGTAAGATATTCCTTCTAAAATAGTTTGTAACCGTTCCAACCTTCGAAAGGATTTCTGAATCTAAAAAGTGTTGAAGCATTGAAAGGACACTGAAATTACTACCAGTATTCTGCAACTATCTTAACATTTATTAGCCATGAAAATTTTTAAACAGGTGCTTCTCGCTCCGCTTGTAACGGCTTTGCTCACGCTGGGCTGCACAAACGACGAAAACTTGCCCCCCTCCAACGAGGTCAATCCGGTGGAGATCCCCGCAGCTATTGCCGACGGATCCAGCAGGTTTGCTTTTAATTTTTTACACAACCTGCAAAAAAACCAGCCAGCCGAGGACAACTTCTTTGTGTCTCCACTCAGCCTGCACATGGCGCTGGGAATGCTGCTCAATGGCGCTGAAAATGAATCGGCTGCCGAAATCCAGAAAGCTTTGGAAATGCAGGGAGTTTCGCTTGAAGATCTCAACAAAGCTTACAACACGCTGATCAGGGACCTGCCGGTGGCTGATTCAAGAGTTTCACTGGGACTTGCCAATTCTATCTGGTACAAAAACGGGCTGAATGTCGAGACCAGTTTTCAGAATGTGCTGAAAGAATCTTTCCAGGCTGAGATCGCAGGATTACCATTTGATGATTCTTCGAAGGATAGGATCAACAAATGGGCCAGCGACAAAACGAACGGGAAGATCAAGAATGTGATCGAGACGATAGAGCGCGATCACCTGATGTTCCTACTGAATGCACTTTACTTCAAGGCAGACTGGAAAGCGCGTTTTGACCCGAAAGAAACCATTGATATGCCATTCAAGCTGGAAAACGGTTCCAGCAAAACAGTGAAAATGATGCGCATTAAATCAGCATTCAAGGTAGCTGGCGGCACAACTTTCGGTGCAGTGAGACTTCCTTACGGAAACGGACAGTTTACAATGACACTCCTGCTTCCGACAGCAGGCAATACGATCGACGCCGTGTTATCGGAGCTCGATGCTGAAAAATGGAAAACGATTATCAGCGGTAATGCCGAAAATAATGTAAAGGTAGGCTTGCCCAGATTTACGCTCGATTACTCAAGAAAATTGAATGAAACTTTGTACCAAATGGGTATTAAAAAGGCATTTTCAAATGGGGCTCAGTTTGGTAAAATATCGAGATCTACACCTATGAAAGTCGACTTTGTGAAACAGGATGCTTACCTGGCCATTGATGAAAAAGGTACGGAAGCCGCCGCCGTGACAGCGATCGGAATGGTACCAACATCCACAATTCCGCAGGAGCCGACATTCATCTGTGACCGGCCATTTGGATTGATTATCAGTGAAAATACGTCTAATACCATTCTGTTCATGGGTAGAATCAAAAACCCGGACAGCAAATAAGTCACTTAACCCGATTTACACTGAGGTTCTAAAATATCAAAGATAAAAAATGCCGGCTCTGCTGGTATTTTCGGGGTGCGTTATCGTCCGAGGGCTTTGCTGTCGGACGATTTTGTTTTGAATACAACCAATTACAAACTACAATTGTCTTTTAAGTATCCGATTGCACTCACGCTCACTTCTTTAACTCAAATTGGAGATAGTAATGAAAAATGCAGCCCTGTTCTTTTAATCCTGTTACTGGTGGGTTCCACAGCCTCGCAATGCACCGATGCTAATCTCTGCTGCGCGCCGCAAGCCTGCGCTTCTGATAATTCGCTTAGCGGCAAGTGGGAGTTGGATTATTACCTGGATATTGCCACCGGCACAACGGAGCCGAATCCTCAAAAGAATACAAGAGGAGTAATTTATACATTTTCCGATGATACAAATAGGGGTTCGATCCAGGGGCATACCCTGAACAATAGCGTAGCTGGCTCCTACGAACTTGCACCTGAATGCAATATCCGGATCTTGGGTTTTGGAGGCACAAAAGTCGGGGAGCCCTCGTGGAGTGGCAGGGCCTGGCTCAGCTCAGCAGAATTTTATCATTATGAGCTCCGGGCAATGCAGCTTACCCTCACACCGGTAAACGGAAAAGTACGGCTGGTATTCAAGAAAGTACGGTAACGACTATTAAGCTTTTAATCCTTCCTTACGAATCTGCATGCCCGCAAAAGACTCGATCTCTTTCAGAAACAATGCATTCCCTCGGTGATACCACGAGCGGAATCGGGCAGATTGATTCAGGTGTTTTGGTAAATATTCCAGAAGAACTGAGAGATCAAAGGTTTTTGAAGTAACACCTGCACCGGAAATCACGCCGTCGATCGCATTGCATTCCTGCTCAAAATGGTTGGGTACCGGCACCATCATCACCGGCTTACCCAGGTACATCGCCTCGCAAACCGATTCAAACCCGGCTGTCGTGACCAATCCCCGGCAGCCAGCCAGCATATTCAGGTACTTTTCACTATTGATCCGGTGGAAAGTCAGCGTTTTATCGTAGGCAAATTCCTCAGCAACATCCTGATTGTCCCAAAAACAATGCAGCTTCACTTCGGGGTGCTGCAAATGCCACGCTATGATCGGCTCACTCAAACTATGGTGGGTCATATATACGAGCAGATAATCTCCATTCCGAGGAACGAGCCGAGCTATCTCCTCACGTAATAGCGGCGGTACGACGGTCAGTTTCAGGTCAATCCGTGAAGGAATTTCGCGGAATGATAACGCCAGACGTTTCCTGGCTAGCCACGACGTTGACCTGGAATTAAGGTTGATAAGAAACCGGTTTAACCTGCTTTTTTCAGGAAAAACAAATTTGGGATGAAGCAAAAGATACTGGTGCGCAATGCAGACCATCGGAATGCCAGAGCGGTAGATCAGGTTGTATAAACCTCCGAAAGTGTCGTAAAAGCTGACAATGAGATCAGGCTTGATCTCCGTTACTGCCTCGTTGATCCGGCGAAGGCTTTTCAGGTATTTGGGTAAATTGGTAAGGTGTGTGTAAATCGTGCGTTGCAGATTCATGCCACCGCCCTGCGCATTGTAAATGATATTCGGAGCGTCGAAATGCAGGACATTTGTACAGATCGCTTCATTAAAAAAGGCCGGTATCTGCCTCCCGGGAGAAGTACCGACCATCGCGCCGACAATTTCGTGGCCTGCCTTCCGCAAGAGCTGTCCCAAAGAAATCGCCTGGGTCAAATGCCCGCGGCCTTCTCCCTGGACCATGAAAAGGATCTTCATATTATAAATAGCGTTGATTTCTTCCTGTCAAAAACCCGGTAAATGCTACCTGCTTTTCAACTACCGAAAAATTCTCTGCAACCTTCGCCGTTTTAACCGGCTTCTGAACAATCGCCTGCTGATCGTAATACAACAGACTCCAGTTACCATCGAAATCCTCCACCAATGCGCTCAGCGTTTCTACCCAATCGCCTGAATTCATGTAGATAATGCCGTCGATCTCGCGGATTGCCGGGTGATGAATATGCCCGCAAATCACGCCGTCGCAACTCCTGGAACGCGCCAGCTCTGTTAGTTTTTCTTCAAAATCAGTCATGTAATTCACGGCCAGCTTTACAGATTGCTTTATCTTTTGAGACAAAGAATAGTAAGACAGCCCGCGCCACTCCCGGTATCTGTTGTAAAATTTATTTACCCAAAGCAAAAAAGTATAGCCCATATCGCCCAGATACGCCAGCCATTTCAAATGCGTGGTAATAGAGTCGAAAACGTCCCCGTGCGTAACGTAGAAGCGCTGTGTGCCTGAATTGAGAATATAGTCCTTGCGGATCTGGAAGTGCTTTCCGAGTCTGAGCGGAATGATCTGATCGAGGAAATCGTCGTGGTTACCCCGGATGTAAATCACCTTCGTTTTGTGTTCTTCGATCATTTTGAGCACGCGTTTGAAAAACATCGTGTGCTTCTTTTTCCAGACCCCGTATTTTTTGAGCTGCCAGGCGTCGATGATGTCGCCGTTCAGGATAAGCTTTTTGCAGGTATAGCTTTTCAAAAAGCTGGTTACCTCTTCCGCTTTGGATCCGCCCGCGCCCAAATGCAGGTCCGAAATGATGATAGTCCGAAAGTGAGTTGTATCTCCCATGATACAAATTTTCACATTTTATATTACCTGGATATTACTACCACGTTATCAGTAAGTTAACTTTTGTCAAGAAACTACTTCTACAAAAAATCTTAAAATTTTTCTCGCCGTCACCATGGGTTAATTAAGAAAAAAGAGCAGATATTTATATTCCAGGAATCACTTATCAGGCTATGAAATCAATATTAACCCTTCTTTTCCTCTGCTCGCTTCAAGCTTTCGGGCAAAAGATCCACCTGCCGCACGAAGTAGAAAAAGGCGCTGAACCTGCCGGCGGAGTCGCGTATTTCAACCAATTTATCGACGCGAATCTTCAAATCCCCTTCCAAAGTGCCGCGAAAGGTTTGAATAAGCGGGTATTTATAAAAGGCATAGTAGAGCCCGACGGCACGATGACAAATTTGGAACTGGTCCGCGGCATCGATTCGCTTTGTGACCAGGAAGCACTTCGGGTTGTGAAGTTGTTTCGCGCATGGAAACCTGCGTTAGTCAAAGGCGAGCCGGTCCGACAGTCTGTTTCTTGCCCTATTCAGTTCAAGTCCCCGGCGAGGAGTAATTATGACAGTACCAGTAGCGCCATTGTTGAATATTATGATAACAAATACGTGCCTTTAAAAGACCCTGCAAAAGCTGAATACCGCACCACGCTGCCTGTTGACGCCAGCGGCTATGTGGCAGGTGATGTAAAATACGAGCAAAAGAAAGGCAGTAACTGGAAATCGGTGGGAACCGTCGCATTTGCGAAAAACAACGTCTGGTTCAAATCCGACTACCTGGGCGTGGATTCGGTACAGGCTTATTCACTGTCGGCGCGTGACAAGAACATGACAAGCCACGCGTCGGAGGCTACCTTTCAACAAAACGGTCGCCTGCTGGAATACACTGAGTATGGGGCAAATAATAAGGCCGCCATGCAAAAAGTTTACGACCTGAACGGAATGGTCCGCGAGATGAAGCTCTATTCCGACAGCCTGAAAACCGAGATCCGGTGGTATGATAACGGCCAGATCAGATCAGTTGTTGAAACTATTGTAGGCAAACAGAACGAATCCGAACAGGTTTTTTACGTAAATGCATGGAATTCAGACGGTAAGCAGATCGTAAAAGACGGCGACGGCTTTTGGAAAGCGACCAGCAAGTCTTATGACGGAAAATGGCTGACAGAAGAAGGAAAGTTGATCTCAGGCGTTAAAAATGGCAAATGGACGGGCAAATTGGCCGACAGTACTTTGCACTATACAGAGGAATATGAAGTAGGAGTACTGCAAAACGGCACTTCATTTTATAATGGGGAAAAGAAAGAGTACACACAGGCGCAGGTCAATCCGCAGTTTAAAGGCGGGCTCAATGCAATGTATCGTTTTCTTGGGAGCAATATCAAATATCCTGTTGAAGCCTCACGCAGGGGAGCGAGTGGAAGAGTGCAGCTTTCCTTTGTAGTGTGTGAGGACGGAAGTCTTTGTGAATATAAAGTTGAGAAAAGCGCTGGATCCGGGCTGGACGAAGAAGCGCTTCGTGTGGTCAAGAAAATGAATGGAAGCTGGGAACCCGGTGTGCTGCGCGGCAAGCCCGTACGCGTGCGGTACAATATGCCGATCAACTTCCAGACGATGTAAGGACAAAAACCACTTATCCTATCCCAAAGCCTTTCAAGGGCTTTGGGATTTTTTTATACCAAAACGACACGAGAAATAAATTTTTTTTGATGATATTGTGATATCATTTTAATATCAACCTCAATCCTTATGAATGAAAAACCACTAGCTTCCAATTCAGGCGCAGGAATGCTTGGTCTGGGTCTATTGCTGATATTTATCGGCGTTGGCTTGTCCAGCTCTTTCGATAATCCGATACCGGGCGCCGTATTCTTCATTCCCGGTTTTTTCCTGCTGGTCGGCTTCACTGTCGTTAATCCGAACGAGGCGGTTGTAGCCACATTTTTCGGAGATTACCAGGGAACTGTCAAACAAAATGGTCTTCGCTGGATCAATCCATTATTCAAAAAGAAGAAGATCAGTCTCCGCGCACGTAACCTCAACGGTCAGAAATTGAAGGTAAATGACAAGCTGGGAAACCCTATTGAAATTGCAGCGGTTGTAGTTTGGCGGATCAGCGACACGGTGAAGGCTTGCTTCGAGGTCGATGATTATGTAAAATATGTGGAAATACAATCAGAAGCGGCAGTGCGGCACCTGGCTGGTATTTACGCTTACGATAGCATGGAAGACGACGATATCGCAGTGCACGAAGTAACGCTGCGTGACGGCAGCGGGAAGATCAACGAAATGCTCGAAGGCGAGCTGACGGAACGCCTGAGCCGCGCCGGAGTAGAAGTGCTCGAAGCGAGGATCAGCCACCTGGCTTATGCGCCCGAGATTGCCGGCGCGATGCTGCAAAGACAGCAGGCTTCTGCGGTAGTAGCCGCCCGCCGCCAGATCGTGAACGGAGCAGTGGGAATGGTGGATATGGCGCTGGCAATGCTTTCGGAAAAAAAGATCGTGGAGCTGGACGAAGAGCGTAAAGCGGCGATGGTAAGCAATTTATTGGTAGTATTATGTGGCGAAAAAGCAGCCACGCCCATTTTGAACGCTGGTACCCTGTATCCCTGATATGTCAGAAAAAAAGGCATTTGTACTACGAATAAATCCTGATATGCTCAAAGAACTCGAAGTTTGGGCGCAGCAGGATTTTCGTAGTTTGAACGGACAGATCGAATACCTGCTCAGCGAAGCGCTGAAAAAACAAAGGCGGGTGAAGAAGCTTAGCGACAACGGTACGGAAGGAAAAGATTAAAGAAAATGTTAACATTGCATTACAATAGTTGTCGTACCAATTTTAAGTAAAATATGAAGAACGCTATCCGGATTTTGGCGCTGACCATCATCTCCCTACAAGTCTTTGCACAAATCCCCGATACTTTTCAATGGCTTCCGGATGGAAGCGGTTACCGTGATGTGAGTGACGATGAAATCGTGGAGGTTGCATTGCCTGCCAATACGCCGAAGGTCCTCGTATCACGTGCACAGCTTACTCCCCAGGGAGGTAATGCATTGACAATCAAGAGTTATACCGTAAGCAAAGCCGGCGATAAGTTTTTAATCTATACCAACTCCAAAAGGGTATGGAGATACGAAACACGCGGCGATTACTGGGTTTTTGATACAAATACCAAGACATTGAAACAGCTTGGAAAAGGGTTGCCGGCTTCTTCGCTGATGTTCGCCAAATTTTCACCAGATGGAAAGCAGGTAGGTTATGTAAGCCAGCATAATGTGTACGCCGAAGATCTGCAAAGCGGCGAAGTAAAGCAGCTGACCAAAGACGGTACGGATCGCGTAATCAATGGTACTTTTGACTGGGTTTACGAAGAAGAATTCGATTGCCGCGATGGATTCCGGTGGAGCGACGATAGTAAATCGATTGCTTACTGGCAGCTCGACGCACGCAAGATCCGCAACTTTTTAATGATCAATACGACGGATTCTATCTATTCATTTAATGTTCCTGTTGAATACCCAAAAGTAGGCGAAACGCCTTCTCCTTATAAAATTGGCGTGGTTGCGATTGCCAGCGCAGAAACGAAATGGATGAATATCCCCGGCGACCCGCAGAATACCTATGTGCCAAGAATGGAATGGTCGGGCATGCCGAATGAGCTTGTGATCCAGCAGTTGAACCGAAAGCAGAATGAGAGCACATTGATGTATATTAGTACGACTGACGGCAGCGCAAAACCATTTTATACTGAAAAAGACGAAGCTTGGATCGATATCAAAAGCCGCTGGGAAAATGATCCGATGGGTTGGGACTGGCTGAATGGGGGCAAAGAATTTTTGTGGGTGAGTGAAAAAGACGGCTGGCGCCACACTTACCGCGTGAGCCGCGATGGTAAAAAAGAAACGCTGATCACGACCGGAAACTTCGATTTGATCAATCCCGTGCGGATCGATGAGAAGAACAATGCTTATTACTTTATGGCGTCGCCCGACAATGCAACGCAGAGTTATTTATATAAAACCACATTGGACGGTAAAGGAAAACCAGTGCGGGTAACGCCGGCTGATCAGGTAGGATCGCATAATTATGAAATTTCTCCTGCCTCCAAATTTGCAATGCACCGTTTTTCAAATGCAAAAACCGCCCCGTTGACCGAATGGATCTCGCTTCCAAAACACACTGCGATCGACCCGAATAATTCCATTGCGCAATCTGCGAGCAAAATCAATTCGGCAAAACTGGATATTGAATTCTTCAAAGTAACCACCGAGGAAGGTGTGGAAATCGATGCGTGGCTTGTGAAACCGACGAATTTTGACGCTTCCAAAAAGTATCCGATCGTTTTCACGGTTTACGGCGAGCCTGCTGGAAGTACCGTGAAAGATTCGTACGGAACCGGCCGCAACCGCCTTTACAATGGCAGTATGGCCGACGACGGGTACATTTATGCGTCGATGGACAACCGTGGAACCCCTTCTCCAAAAGGCGCGAAATGGAGAAAAGCGATCTACAAGAATATCGGCAGGATCAATATTAAGGATATGGACGGTGCTGCGACTGCTATGTTCAAAAAATATCCGTTTATCGATACTTCGCGGGTAGCTGTTCACGGATGGAGCGGCGGCGGGTCTTCTACCTTAAACCTGCTTTTCCAATATCCGGATCATTTCAAAACGGGTATTTCCGTCGCTGCGGTGGGCAACCAGCTTACTTACGACAATATCTACCAGGAACGTTACATGGGCCTTCCACAGGAAAATCGGGATGATTTTATAAAAGGATCACCGATTACGCACGCAAAAAATCTGCGCGGTAACCTGCTTTACATTCACGGGACCGGCGACGATAATGTGCATTATCAGAATGCAGAAATGCTTGTAAATGAATTGATCAAAGCAAATAAGGTTTTTCAATTTATGCCTTACCCAAACCGCTCGCACAGCATTAGTGAGGGTGCTGGAACTTCGGCGCATTTGAGAACATTATTTACTGATTATCTCAGAAAAAACTGTCCTCCGGGAGCGAAGTAATACTTTGTCACACTGAGCGCACGGGGCCGCCCGGCAGTCGAAGTGCATGCACTTCGACTGCGCTCAGTGTGACAAAAAGCCCTATTTACCGTAAAGCTTTTTGGCTGCCGGCTCATATTTGTCTCCCGCGGTCCACTGCGGAGCCACTTTCCTGTCCGCGATCAGTCGCGCCGCATAGGTATAAGCCTGACTGAATTTCAGCAGATAATTAAAATTGATCGTTTCCGGATTATCTGAAACCTGGTGGTAGTTTTTCATAATATCTCCATTGAATTCCCTGAAACCAGGTGTAAATGTCGGCGCAGGAATACCTTCCTTGGCAAAACTTACATTATCTGATCTGTCAAAAAGTCCCTGTTCCGGCGAAGGATCGGCGAAAACACCTAGCCCGAAAGCCTTGCTGGCGGTTTCGATTTCAATGCGTGCGCCGGTCCGGTCGAGGCCCATTACAGCTACGATGGTGGTATCATTATAACCAGCCCCATCGGAATTAAGGTTGAAAATACATTTGTTTAAAGGCAGAAGCGGGTGCGCCGCGTAGTACTTGCTACCCAGTAAGCCTACTTCTTCCCCTGTCAAAGCGACAATCAAAACCGAGCGTTTCGGTGGATTTTTGGACAGCGCCTCTGCGGCAGTAAGCAGCGCCACGGTACCAAATGCATTATCTCTCGCACCGTTGAAAATGCTATCCTCGGCAGTGTAAGGCTGTCCGCCCTGCTTGCCCACGCCCACGTGATCGTAATGCGCGGTCAGCAATATGTATTCATCTTTCAGTTTAGGGTCGGAGCCTTGTATCAATCCGGCTACATTGTAGCTATTGATCGACCGTGCTTTCCTGCCGCTCGTTTTAAATTCAACTTCCTTTACAGCCCGTAGAGCGCGTGCATAATTTGCCTCTTTTCCATTCACCCAGGCGTGCGGGATGCTCGGTGCAGCCGCATTGCCGCTTTCAGCAAGTGATATTTTTTCGCCGCCGAATGATCGCAACACGATATTCCAGGGCACAGGCGCATTGAATAACTCAATCACCGCGATAGCGCCTTTTGCTGCCGCCAGTTTGCGCTTTTCAATTGAGGTCGCAATAATTTCGGAGGGTGTCTGCGGATCTGGTGTGCCACTTTCGATGAGAACAATCTTGCCTTTTACATCTAGCCCCTTGTAATCGTCCCAGCTTTTGGCAGCATCTTCCAAACCAAAACTTGCATATACAATAGGTGCTTTCAGGTTCGTTTCACCTCCATTCATAAGCAACCACGCCTCACCTGCCTTCATGATTTCAGCGTCTGCAATAATTTCCCCCGCAGCAGAAGCACCCATTTTCTCAAAAGGAACATTTTGAAAATAGGACGCAGTATTCGAACCTGCGTTTTCGGCAACCGGACTTAATCCCAGCTTTCTGAACTGCTCGGCCACATACCGTGCAGCCACAAAATTCCCCATCTCTCCAGTCCGCCGCCCCATCAATTCATCCGCCGCCAAAAACCGCATATGTGCTTCCGTTTCTGTTTTTTTTGTCTGAAACTCGGGCAGTTGCTGGGGTTTCTTTTGGGCGAGACTATACGTTCCCGACAACAGTAGAAACAATGGGATCTGCAAGTAAATAGCTTTCTTCATTTTAAAGATTAGTATTGGATTGATAAACTACAAGATAATAATTTCAAGATCAGTAAACTTCTGAATCCTTCTGAAATCCGACTTGTTATAAGTATAAAGAGATTCGCATTCGAGATTCTCGGCAACCGCCGTATGGATACAATCTTTGATATGTTTGAAACCGATCATCTCTGCAAGTTGGAGTGCTCGATTCAGATCGCTTTTGCTTACTGTACTGATATTTAGGGAAGTAAGAAATTCAAGTTCTACCCTGATCTGTTTTGCCTCTAAATCGAACCTGGCAAGACCGTAACCTAATTCCTGCACTACAAGCGTAGAAATCACGAAACGCGCATCCGTAATAGCGTCAAGAATCAGGCGATTGGCTCGCTGATTCTTGGCATAATCCTGAACCACAACGTAATTGAAGATCACATGCGAATCAAAATAGCGCATTTCGGCTATTGCTCCAGATCATCAATTACTTCATTAAAATCCCTTTGATCTTCGATTCTGATAGCAGGATGATCTTTGCGATGCTGTAAAAATCTCGCAACGTCGGATTGAGCAGGCGTTACTTGGGCAGCAGAAACAGTTTCTACTGTAATC
Organism: Dyadobacter sp. CY343; assembly: GCF_021390335.1. Classification (GTDB taxonomy): domain Bacteria; phylum Bacteroidota; class Bacteroidia; order Cytophagales; family Spirosomataceae; genus Dyadobacter. Next base: position 238,213 of record NZ_JAJUXK010000007.1, read on the forward strand.
TTGACTTCGCGATTACCAAAAACGGATTTGACCGATTTGATAAATGAAGTCCCTAGTTCTGAGGTTCTGACCTGAAAAGTGTGTTGCATAGTTTCTTTTTGTTTAAACAAATATAAAGTCTTCACAAATAACTCGAACTTAGACAAATCAGGCCAGTTCCTCCACTGATCACCTATTCAAAATCACCGCCGCTTCCTTCGCAAAATAGGTTAAAATACATTTTGCACCTGCGCGGCGGATGCTCATGAGAACTTCCATCATGGCGCGGTCGCCATCCAGCCAACCGTTTTGAGCGGCGGCTTTGATCATCGCGTATTCGCCGGAAACGTTATAGGCAGCAATAGGAATATCGAAGTTTTCATCCAGCAAACGGATAATATCTAAGTAAGAAAGCGCAGGCTTAACCATCAGCATATCAGCGCCTTCCTCAAAATCCAGCTGCGCTTCCACCAATGCTTCCCGCTTATTTGCCGGGTTCATCTGGTAGGTTTTTTTATCGCCAAACTTAGGTGCAGATTCCAGCGCGTCGCGGAAAGGTCCGTAGAATGCACTTGCGTATTTGGCAGAATAGGACATAATACTCACATCCGTGAAACCGTGCGAATCGAGGTGGCGGCGAATGTAACCCACTCTTCCGTCCATCATATCACTCGGACCCAGGATATCAGCCCCGGCTTTCGCCTGAGCGAGCGACATATTGGCAAGGATTTCCAGCGTAGCGTCGTTTACTATCTTCCCATTTTCCACCAATCCATCGTGACCGTCGGAGCTGTAAGGGTCCATTGCCACGTCCGTCATAATCACCAGCTCAGGGAAACGTTCCTTGATTGCGGTGATCGCTTTCAGGTAAAAGGTATCTTCCTTATAACTTTCAGAAGCAGTTCTGTCTTTTTTACTCTCAGGATAATTGGGAAAAAGATCGATCGCGCGGATGCCGAGATCGGTTACTTCTTTTAATTCTTCGAGCAGATTGTCGAGCGAAAACCGGTGAATACCAGGCATTGATTTCACTTCCACCTTTTGGTTAAAGCCTTCCTGAACAAACATCGGATAAATGAAATCGGAGACCTGAAGATTGGTTTCCTGAACCAGTTCCCTGATTCCTGCGGACTTTCTATTGCGTCTCGGGCGACGGGATATATCGATCATAATGGGCTTTCGGCGTCAGCACTCGGCTGTCAGTTTTTTTAAAATCAAATTAAATACTTCGCTACCCAAAAACCCGCTAACTTAATTTTCAGTTTCAAACCAGTCCTTTTGTCACCCTGAGCGCACGGGGCCGCCCGGCGGACGAAGGTCGATCTCGCACGAATCCCTTCGACTGCGCTCAGGGTGACAAACTTCCTCCATCCTCCTTTCCTCCATCCTCCTTCCTCCCCTATTATCCCACCATCAACTTAAACCCCTCCCCATGCAGGTTCATGATCTGAATAGTCGGGTCTTCACGGAGGTATTTGCGGAGTTTGGTAATGTAAACGTCCATACTTCTTGCGTTAAAGTACGAATCGTCGCCCCAGATGGTTTTCAATGCAAAGCTGCGGCTGATGGGCTGGTTAAGGTTTTGACAAAATAGCTTGAGCAGCTCGGATTCTTTGCTGGTCAGTCTGGCAGATTTCTCATTCGCAGTCAGCTGCTGGTGGCTATAATCGAAAGTGTATTGACCAACAATGAAGATTTTCGTAGCCTCCTGTGAATCAGGCTGTTTCTTATACCGCCGCAAAATCGCTTCAATGCGGAGGAGCAATTCTTCGCGGTCAAAAGGCTTGGTCACATAATCATCAGCCCCAGACCGAAAACCCTGCATGGTATCTTCCTTCATCGACTTAGCTGTCAGAAAAATGATCGGAACATCGCGCCCGCTCATTCTCACTTCTTTTGCAAGAGAAAAACCGTCTTTTTTCGGCATCATCACATCGAATATGCACAGATCATATTCTTTGTCGACAAAACTCTGCCAACCTTTCTGTCCATCAGTAGCAAGATCGGTAGGGAAGCCTTTATCGGTAAGATATTCCTGAAGCAGCGATCCCAGGTTTGCATCGTCCTCAACTAGTAGCAGGTTGGGCATAGAAAGGATATTAGATTATGTTTGCAAGATAGTATTGATAAACCTTCTTAGCTCATAAAAAATGTTAAAACTTCTGGTGTCGTTGATCGTGATTTTTGTCATTTTGGGAATCGCGTATTATGCCGGGCCAAAGGTGCCGGAGGCGCGCCTGACTCCCGTTTTACCTACCGTAAACAGTGACCTCGCAAAGCTTGAACAGGAAGTAATACAATCTGAAAAAGCGACTGCGCTGCTTAAAAATGACAATGAAGCGCGCATTATCTGGGCAGATAGTACGAAGAAGGAAAAAACACCTTACAGTATAGTATATATCCACGGTTTTGGAGCGAGCTGGGCGGAAGGCGACCCGATACATAAAGATCTCGCAAAAAAATACGGGGCGAACCTGTACCTCTCCCGCATGCACGACGCAGGTATCAATGATCCCAATGCATTCGACGACCTTACCCCGAATAACTTCCTGGCCGGAGCAAAAAGGGCGCTGGCAATTGGCAAAGTACTGGGTGACAGTGTGATCGTAATAGGCACCTCTGCGGGCGGACTGTTATCGGTTTACCTGGCTTCCACTCACCCTGAGATTAAAGGACTGGTTCTGTATTCTCCCTGCATGGAAGTAGCCAATCCGAGCCTGAAACTCATCACCGGGCCCTGGGGAAAGCAGATTTTGAACCAGGTAATGGGCGAACACAATACTTCGAAAGATTCAATTCCAGCGCACGCGCAGTTCTGGCTGCAAGGCTATAATTCCAATGGGCTCGTCACTTTGCAGCAAATGATGGACGTGATTTCGCGCCGCGAAGTGTATGAGCGCATCAAAATCCCCGTTTTTGTAGGGTATTATTTTAAAAACGACAAAGAACAGGATCAGGTAGTGTCTGTTGCGGCTATTCAAAAAATGTTTCCGCTGCTCGGTACGCCCGATAACCTTAAAGTTGAAAAGGCATTTCCGGAAAGCGGCGATCACGTGATCGCTTCCAGACTGCGGTCGAAAGATGTGAGAGGCGTGTACGAAGCTACCGATCAGTTTTTTATGGAAAAGCTGCTTATGAAACCGGTGGAAGGAGCAACAACTCAGCATAGTACTGTGAGTTGGGCAGACTAAATTCTGGCAAACCCGTCAAAAATTATTTACTTTACCGCCTCAAACGGACTTATCCTAATTAATCAATAGAAAAGGAAAACATGGCTTACGGTTTATTAAAAGGAAAAAGAGGAATTATTTCAGGCGCATTGGACGAAAATTCGATCGCGTGGAAAGTAGCCCTGAAAGCAAAAGAAGAAGGCGCTACATTCACATTGACAAACGCTCCGATCGCTATGCGTATGGGCGCGATCAATGATCTGGCCAAACAATGCGATGCTGAAATCATTCCTGCCGACGCCACATCTGTTGAGGATATCGAAAATCTATTTTCCAAATCGACCGAAATTCTGGGCGGTAAAATTGACTTTGTCCTGCATTCGATCGGTATGTCGCTGAACGTGAGAAAAGGCAAAGAATATGGTGATCTGAACTACGAATGGTTTCAAAAAGGTCTTGATATCTCTGCGCTTTCTCTGCATAAATTTTTGCAGGTTGCTGAAAAACAAGATGCACTAAATGACTGGGGATCGGTTGTGGCATTATCCTACATTGCAGCCCAGCGTACGTACTCTTTTTATAATGATATGGCTGAGGCAAAAGCATTGCTGGAAAGCATTGCGCGCAGCTACGGTTACCGTTACGGCAAGTCTAAAAATGTCCGCGTAAATACCATTTCCCAATCGCCTACCAAGACAAAAGCTGGTTCAGGAATCGCTGGTTTCGATGCATTTTACGAGTTTGCAGATAAAATGAGCCCGCTTGGAAACGCTTCTGCCGATGATTGCGCGAATTATGCGATCACATTGTTCTCCGATCTGACGCGCTATGTAACCATGCAAAACCTGTATCACGACGGCGGTTACTCGTCGACTGGTATCTCGGAAGAACTGGTTACCATGATCCAGGATCAACATAAGTAAGGAATTCTAGAATAGCATTCAGAAATAAAACACCCTTCAAGGCACACGTTTTGAAGGGCTTTCTGTTTTTGGGTAAAATATTTAACCGTTGCTCCCGTTTGCCGTTGTGTGCTATTTATGAACAGATTAGTTTAGCCAAAATAAAAAAGCCCCATGAAACCTCAGCAGAATCAGTTCTCCAAGTCTCTCTCATTTCTAACATTACTAAGTTTTCTGTTTTCGTGCGGCTCTGAAAAAGAAACTGCCCAGGCGGTACCTGACGCGCCGATCTATACGCTGGTTTTTCTGGACAAAACGCAAAGCGTGCACATTGATAAAAACTATGTAAACGACAAATATCGCCAGGCGCTGACCGATATTGTGGAAACCAATATGCGAAATAAAGGCGATAAGCTGGAAGTGTATTTTATTCACGAAAATACTTCAAAAGCAAGAGCACTATCGCTGACTGTGAGGACCGAAAAAGACAATATAGAAGGTGTGAATGCGACTGACCGTGAGGGAATTGAGACAGCTTTTCAACTCTCACTTCAAAAAGAAAAGGGTATATACCTGAGACAGTTGCTCGCCAAATTGAATCAGCAGAATACGGGCGCTTCGAATCAATCCACAGATATTTGGGCGAGCTTGCCGGTGATCGCAAAAGCTGGCGAAAGCGGCTCGGAGGTAAAGGTTTATTATTTCAGCGATATGGTAGAAAGTGTCAAAGGCGCTGATCGCAGAGACTTTCATATCAAACCTCCAAAGAACGATTCAGAAGCCGAAGCTGATGCAAAAGCTGATACCAAGAAGTTGGATCAATACGCAATTGGTTCGCCGCAGGTGACGATCGTCTCGCCTTTCGAACCCACTGCATCCACCAAAGAAAACAACCCCCACGTAACGCATTACTGGCAGACACTATTTCAGGAATTGGGTGGAGTAAGTGTAGAGGAACTTTGAGTTTTTCAGAAAATCTAAAACTGCCTAATTGCGTTTAGGTTTTCCTCTTCATTGAATATTGCCCGAACTGGGATTTGAAAGCCGGGAATTGCGAAGCTGGTTACAGTCCCGTCACCGGATTTGAGTACTAATTCGTATTCTTCTCCATTTAAATGATATTGTTCCAAAGTCTCGTGCTCCGGATCAATAATCCAATATTCTTCTACGGAATGTGCTTGATAATCTTTAAACTTTACGCCTTTATCACGCCGCTCGGTAGAAGGTGAAACAATCTCTACCACAAAATCTGGTGACGGAAAAAGGGTTTGATCCTTTCCAAAATTGATAGATTTTTCCTTTCTAAAAAAGCAAATATCCGGCTCATAGTCATTGCGACTGAGCGTAATCATGATCTTCTCAATACCAACGAAGCCTAGGTCGTTTTTGCCGACATAAATACTTAGCGCCCGTGAAAGCATGCTTGTCGCGAAGTTGTGACCCAGTTTCACAGGAGAATGCACAACGATCTCACCATTGATAAATTCGATCTTTTCGTCTTCCGTGATGTCGTTGTAAAACTTGGCCCGCCGCTCCCGTTCACTATTTAGAACGTCGGTCACAGCTTGAACCACAAAGTACGCATCCGGCTCATTGAGAATATCTGACACAATCCGCTTGCCCATTTCCGTTTTTAAAATTGGTCTTTCCAAAAGTTGTGTTTCCAAATTTAACGAATTTAAAGTTTAAAAAATTTACCAACTATTCATTGTCACCCAGCCCAATTCTCACGGTCTAAACTCCGGTATTGGATCGCTTCGGCGAGGTGTTCTACTTTAATTTCGTCGCTGTCAGCAAGGTCGGCGATGGTGCGGGACACTTTTAATATGCGGTCGTAAGCCCGGGCAGAAAGGCCCAGTCGTTCCATTGCTTTGCGTAAAAGTGCTTTACCAGCTTCCTGGATCACACAAATTTCCTTTACCATTTCCGGCGTCATCATCGCATTGGAATAGATCTCTTTTTTATCCTTAAAACGTTCCGTCTGTTTTTGCCTCGCACGAATCACGCGCTCACGGATTTCGGCACTGCTTTCTGATTTGCGGGTAGAGGCGATTTGATCAAAAGACACGGGCGTCACTTCCACGTGCAGGTCGATCCGGTCGAGTAGCGGGCCGCTGATCTTGTTCAGGTACTTTTGCACCATGCCCGGGCCGCAAACGCATTGCTTTTCCGGGTGATTATAGTAACCGCAGGGACAAGGGTTCATACTGGCGATGAGCATGAAGTTTGCCGGAAATTCAACGGCCATTTTTGCACGGGAAATAGTTACTTTCCGCTCTTCCAGCGGCTGCCTCATCACTTCCAGCACCGACCTTTTGAACTCCGGTAGCTCATCCAGAAAAAGCACCCCATTATGCGCCAGCGAAATCTCGCCGGGCTGCGGGTAACTTCCGCCTCCCACCAGCGCCACGTCGCTGATCGAATGGTGCGGCGCACGGAAAGGTCGCCGCGAAACGAGCGTTGCGCGCTTGCCGAGCTTGCCCGCTACCGAATGTATTTTGGTGGTTTCAAGCGCTTCCGGCAGACTTAGGGGAGGCAGAATACCCGGAATCCGCTTCGCCAGCATCGTTTTCCCGGAACCCGGCGGACCGATCATAATCGCGTTATGCCCGCCCGCAGCTGCTATTTCGAGTGCGCGCTTGATATTCTCCTGACCCTGAACATGTTCGAAATCAGCATCATATTCATTTTGTGTAGCAAAGAACAAATCGCGCGTATCAACTTTCACCGGATCTATATTGAGTTTCCCCTCAAAAAAAGCGATTGCGTCCGGCAACGTTTCTACCGGAATAACGTCAATATTATTGACGATCGCAGCTTCGTGCGCATTTTCGGCAGGTAATATTAAACCCTTAAAACCTTGCTTTCGCGCTTCGATCGCAATAGGCAGCACGCCTTTGATCGGGCGCAAAATTCCGTCGAGGGAAAGTTCTCCGAGGATAATATAGTCTTCGAGACTGCGCTCACAGGTAAGCTGCTCCGATGTATAGAGCGTGCATAGCGCAATAGGCAGGTCGTAAGCGGATCCTTCCTTGCGGATATCAGCCGGCGCAAGGTTAACCACAAGCTTTTGCCGCGGCATTTTATAGCCAAAATATTTAAGGGAAGCTTCTACCCGCTGCTGGCTTTCTTTAACCGCACTGTCCGCTAGCCCAACCATAAAAAACCCAAGTCCCTGACCTACATTCACTTCAATCGTGATGATGGTCGCATCGACGCCAAATACAGCGCTTCCGTAAGTTTTCGCTAACATGTGTGTGTAATTAGGATAAAATTGAAATTGGTCTTCGGCAAAAATAGCAGGAAATCGACGACACTTTCAATGGAAAACCCGCTCGCCTGGGTACCAGACAAGGCTGAAAGCTGCAAAGACAGTTTACAGTATGGAATCAGTTTCCGTATGAAAGATTTGGGTTATCCTGCGGTTTGCTACTCGACCACCGCTGATACGCAAATATAGGTTGGAATAATGCCGGTGGATCTGATACGTACCTCGGCATCTTCCGCCTGGGTGTTACCAGTGAGCACAAGCGCAGTATCCAGACCAAATTTGTTACCGCCCAGAATGTCAGTATGCAGCGTATCACCCACCATTAAAATATCCCTTTTGCTGACATTGGGATAGTTTTTAATGTGCTGGTAGGCAAAAATAAACATTTGCGGATCGGGTTTTCCGAAGCGGATGAATTGCCGGCCGATCGTATCCTCGATCATTTTGGCCAATGCACCCACAGCGATGGAAAGCCGGCTTTTTGATGCGGGATAAGTCTTGTCAGTATTGGCGACGATCACCGGAATATTACGTTTCCGGAGCAGATTAAGCGTTTTTGTCAAATCAGTATTCCAGTCAAAACCTTCATCGTCCATAAAAACGAGTGCATTGATGTTATGCGCATCATCGAGATTCACTTCGCGAATGGAAATGGTTTTAAGGCCCAGGGTTTCAATATAATGTGCCGAATTATCGGTACCAATATAAGCCACCAAACCCTCGCGAAATTTGTAATCCAGATACTCGCGTGCAAGCATTCCCGAGGAAATGATCCGGTCGGCGGTAACGTCAGTAATGCCCATTTTCAGATAAGAATCCGCCAACTGCTCGGGGCTGCGCGACGCGTCGTTAGTTACGACGTAAAAATCTTTTCCATATTCATTGAGGTAGGCAAATGTCTTTTCAATTCCCGGAATCAGTCCGTTGTATGTTTTTAAAACTCCGAAAGCATCGAAGAAAATGACGTCGTATTTAGAGATTACAGATTTAAAATTATCGAGAACCATAGTAAAAAAGTGAAATAAGCAATTGGTCAAAAGACCTTAAATATTCAGTTTTCGAAGGATAATATCCGCGTCAAAACCTTCAATGGACGGAAAATAAAGTTCGTAAGCTTCCTTTTGCAGCTTGGCGCAATAGGACCTGTGAAAGAAATATTTCCCATATTTTATCACATAATTAAGGATAAAAAACCGGTAAGCTTCCTTCATGAACAGTACTTCCCGCTCTGTCAGCGGATATATTTTGTGGTATTCCTGAAGAAATAGCAGAAAGCGGTCTTCCGTGAGCGGGCCGATCAGGTAACTGAAAACCGTGCGGTCGCCGACATTGGAACAAACCCGGCTAAAAAAATAAAAGTCCATTACGCGTGACGAAACCCTGAACCAGTCGTAGTCCCACCGTGAATAAAATTTCAGGTCGTCGGTAACCGAAAAATTACCAATATTCCAATCTACAAAAACAGGCATTAAATCGAATCCGCTGACATTCAGCCGCTGGATATTTTTCATAAAAATATCACATTGCTTTTTCAGTATATTGATAAAACCCCGGTGCTCATATTGGCCGGTATCCGTTTCCAGAATATCCAGCAAATGCTGAATATCAGTTCTCAGGTTTTTGGAAGACTTTGGTATTGAGCGACTTGCCCGGAAACACGCCTGATGAAATTTGGCTGTTTCAGCACCCAATTTCCCTATTTGTTCCTCATTTAATCTGCGTGGAAGGCGGTTTGCTGCGCGGATCGGATTGTAAAATACAACCCAGGTATCCACAAAATCTTCCTGATAACGATATGTGTAAACCTGGTTATTTTTGACCAGCGACCTCGCCAGCAGGTTCTCAAAAGGGTAAAGCAAATTGTTGGACAAAGCTTGAATAATCCGGTGATCTTCCTTGAAATGTTCGTACTTGCCGAAATACGAAAGCTTGGCGATCACCTTGTCATCATTGTCAAGCGTCACCCTGAAAACGTGGTTCGTAGACACCATTGCGCTGATATCCTCAACAAACTTCACCCCAATTGAATTGTCAAATCCGGCCCATGCCTTTCTAATAATTCCCGGATAATCTTTTAAACGCATTGCTTTATTCTCCCTACGCTTTTTAGCGTGTTGATGCTTTTTTTAGTTATTTCAAAATCAGTTTCAAAGGTAGCAACTTCACTGCGCGGATTGCGGCTGCGAGACAGGATAAATAAAAAAATAATCCCATATTTTTACAGAAACTTACCTTTTCAATTTTGTTTTTCTACTTCTCCCGATTTCTGGTCCGCCTCGCACTGCCTATTTATCTTAAAAAGCTTTGTGTTTCTAATTTCAACCGGGTTCCCAAAGGAAGTCCGATCCTGATCGCTTCAAATCACCCTGATTCGTTTTTTGACGCTGTCGTAATCGGTTCTGTGCTGAGGCATCCTATTCATACGCTGACACGCGGCGATGTTTTTAAAAAACCTGCGGCTGCTTTCTGGTTGCGCCAGATCAAACTGATTCCAGTATTTAGAGGATCGGAAGGCCGTCAATATCTTAAAAATCATGATGTTACCGCGCAGGAAAGTCACGATGCATTGAAGAAAAATGATGCAGTAGTCGTATTTTCAGAGGGTATTTGTGTAAATGAATGGCGTTTGCGTCCGCTCGGAAAAGGTACTGCGAGAATGGCCTACAAAATCTGGTTCGGCGACGATGCATTGCCCGAAATGAAAGTGATTCCAACCGGTGTGAATTATGAAAATTTCAGGGGCTCGGGTAAGCGGGTTGCATTAAAATTCGGCAACCCGATCAGTCAGGCAGATATTGTTATGAGCCCCAATGAATATGAAAAGTGGCTGCGCGAATTCAATGAAATCCTGGAAAAGAGAATGAATGAAGTGATCCTAACCATCCCGGCAGAATTGCCGGCTCAGGAGCAGAAAAGTATCTTGAATGCCTATTTCAACGAATGCGAGACACCGGATCGCAGCAATATCTTATTGAAAGGAATAGGCTGGATCGGACGAATCGTTCATGCACCGCTCTATTCATTTTTCAAGAAAAAAACAGCCCGGCTTACCGGTAAGTCGGTTTTTTATGATTCTGTTTTGTTTGGAATGCTGATGTACATTTACCCGGCGATCGTCGGAATACTGGCGATAATCCTGGGTGCGTTTGCCGGCTGGCAGGCGGGGCTCGCATTATTTGTCGCATTGCCCGTGTTGGCCTGGGTGGGAAGTAAATACAGGTAGTAATCAGTCTTTGACCCGACCAAATCCCATCGTTTTCAGCATCCAGTCCGGTAGCGGTTTCTGAGATTTTCTTTTTTGTAAATCCATAAACCAGCCGATCTTTTTGAGAATAGGCACTTTGTGTGTTTCTACCAACTCGATCAGCGTTCCGTCGGGATCTTCCAGATAAGCAAACCGGCCCGCCGCTGCTTCCATGCCGAAAGATTGCTCGCTATCAATTGTAAAAGGATAACCCTGCGCCTGTAACTTGGTTTTCAGCGCATTCATATCGATGGTATCAAAACACAAATGGATATAACCGCAATCGCCCCAGAAGCGGTTTTCAAATATTTTCTTCGGCGTGCGATCCAAAGCCTGGATCAGCTCAATTTGAACATCTCCTAAAAGCCTGCTGAATGCGCCTTCGGGTGTAAAGTTTTTTCGCAAAAGCATTCTCCTGAATCGCTGTCCCGGAAATGCGGAAGGAATATCGGCAAACACGCCCGTTTCGTCATAAACGACTTCCAGCGGTTGTAAAAGGCTCTCGTAAAAAACGACTGACTGATCAATATCCGAAACACCTACCACCACGCCAGCCACTCCGCCAACAGGCTTTCCGGTATTCTGAAACCAGGTTTTGTCCGTCGTGACCTGAAAAATGTTTCCGTAAGGATCTGTTCCCCAGAAACCTTCACCTTCCGGCAAAGCGACAACCGGCCCTACTGCCTGCCCGGAATTGCTCTTGATCCACGCATGCGCCTTCTGTACATCGGGCGTTTTAAAACGTATTGCATTGATTCCCAGATCTCCTACCTCAACTTTAAAGTTAGCTGGCTGCGATTTCCGGCTCGTGAAAGACCAGATTTCCAATCCGCCGCCACCGGCCATATTCAGTGCCAGTACTGCGTGGCGCTTGTGCACTTCGCCTCCTGTGTAGGGAGTCATCAACGGAGCTTCGGCTTTTTCGTCAAAAACGGGTACGTCGAAACCCAGTACCTTTCGGTACCATTTCCAGGCATCCGGCACATTTTGAACACCTATTCCTACTTGTTGAATTCCTGAAATCAGCGCAGCACTCATTCGTTGAGAAAAATTAGATCGGTCGCAAAATTTATTGAATGGCAATTTTACGAAATAAAACGCAAACCGATCGCCGTGTGGCACAGTTGCGAAGAAATTGTGGACTGTGTAAAAATTTTCTTCAAGCACAATTCCTTCCCCATTGTCTGTTAAACATTATAATTCATATATTTAAATGAGATTTCCAGCATATTATTTTTAAAAACAGGAAATCAACGCATCCATTTGGGTGCGCTCACCGTATGTGTGGTGAGCTTGTCTCAATTCAATCTCGAATGAATCAGTCAGTTACCATTGCACCGATAAGCGAAAGCTTGCCGGATTTTTTAGGCTCTGCCAATTACTCAAAAGTCGTTGTAATAGCTGATAATAATACCAAAAAACACTGTTATCCGAGTCTGAAAGCATTTTTACCCAAACATAGCGTCTTAACCGTTCCGAGCGGCGAGGCGAATAAAACCCTGGCGACCTGCGAAAAGATCTGGCAGGGAATGACAAATGAAGAGCTTGACCGGCACGCGCTGGTGATCAATATCGGTGGCGGCGTAATCGGGGATATGGGCGGTTTTTGTGCGGCGGTTTACAAGCGTGGAATAGATTTTATACAGGTGCCGACGACCCTGCTTTCACAAGTCGATGCCAGTGTCGGAGGAAAATTAGGGGTTGACTTTCAAGGCTTTAAAAACCATTTAGGTGTTTTTAATATTCCCAAAAGCGTCCTGATCGATCCTCAGTTTTTGAATACATTACCTGAAAGAGAAATTCGGTCTGGGTTCGCTGAGATTATCAAACACTGTTTGATCGCCGATGCCGCCAAGTGGGACGAGATCAGGCAAAAGGATTTTGAGAGGCAAAACTGGCAGGACCTGATCGCGCATTCAGTAAAGATCAAGCAGCAGGTAGTAGAAGAAGATCCGACGGAGAAAGGATTACGTAAGATTTTGAATTTCGGACACACACTCGGGCACGCGGTTGAAACTTGTTTTCTCAACAAAACGGCCAATCAGAGATTATATCACGGAGAAGCGATCGCAATCGGGATGATCATGGAAAGCTATCTTTCCTTCGAGCGCAAAATGATCACGCAGGACACGCTTTCCGATATTGAGGAATTTATTTTTGCTACCTACGGAAAGGTGAAAATCAGTCCGCAGGATATTGAAGAAATCATCGGTTTGACCAAACAGGACAAGAAAAACAGAGGAAAGGAAGTGCGGTTTTCATTGCTGAAAGGAGCGGGGCAATGTGCGTTTGATATAGTAGTTACTGCTTCTGAAATGCGTAAATCAATAGCTTATTATTTGGGATAGTATCTACCAGCTTCGAGTAAGTTTATTGGTTAGAATGATGTGTATCAATCTATTACAGACATATTTTTTCACAACCTGACAAATTAAATACTTATGCTGAGGTCTATCTTTACTTATGTTGCATTACTCCTGGTAATAATAATCGCCGGATGTTCCAGCGGTCGGAAAGTGTTCGTCGAGCACGATTACAGCTACGAAACCAACTTTAAGGACTATTCATCCTATACATTTCTGGAATGCGAGCGCGATACCAATAATCTTTGTACAGAAATTTACGAGGCGATCCGTCGCCAGATGCAGGTAAGAGGCTACAAGCTTACCGCCGAAAAACCGACACTGCTTGTTAACTACGGTATTTTCTACGACAACCTTCGCTACCAGGGATATATGCAGCCAGTCATCAAAAACTGGGTGGATACGGAGAATGACGGTTTCCGCTACGAGCCAATCAAATATGCATTGGACAAAGGCACACTGATCGTTTCACTCATCGATGCAGAAAGTGACCAGGTGGTGTGGAGAGGTTATGCTTCCGGGATATTCAAAGGTGTAGAAAACTCCAATAACCACTACCGCAGCGTAGTAAGGCGCATTTTCGACCAATACCCCCTATTCGCGAAAGGCTACGACCCAAGAAGATACAGCGAAGCCGTAGGCCGCTAAAAATAAATTATTTTCAAATTATCAATCAATTACCGCCGGCTTAAGCCGACGGCTAGTGACACCCCCCAACCCCCTGAAAGGGGGCTAATAAAAAAAATTAAGCCCCCTTTCAGGAGGTTGGGGGTGGGGTGGAGGGCTACCGCAACTTCAAAGTCGCCAGCGTCAGAATCGCCAGAATAATTCCTACGATCCAGAACCTGGTTACGATCTTCGATTCGTGTATTCCTTTCTTTTGATAATGATGGTGAAGGGGTGACATCAGAAATATGCGTCGCCCTTCGCCATATTTGCTTCTGGTATATTTGAAATAGCTGACTTGCATAATTACCGATAGGTTTTCTGCAATAAAAATTCCGCACATGATCGGGATTAGCCACTCTTTGCGGATCGCAAGTGCTACAACCGCAATTACTCCACCCAACATCAAACTACCTGTATCGCCCATGAAAACCTGGGCAGGGTACGCATTATACCAGAGAAACCCGACACAGGCTCCAATAAACGCAGCACAGAAAATCACCAGCTCGCCCGAGTTGGGAATGTACATAATATTCAGGTATTGAGAGAATTTGGTATTTCCCGAAAGGTAAGCCAACACACCGAGCGTCAACGCGATAATGCCCGAAACACCAGCGGCCAGACCGTCAATTCCGTCGGTTATATTGGCTCCGTTGGAGACAGCTGTAATAATAAAGATAGCGATTATCGTGTAGATAACCCAGGTATATTCCTCTGGTAACCAGCCAAAAAGCAATGTTTTATAATCAAATTCATTGTTCTTAAAAAAAGGAATTGTCGTGATAGTTGGATGTACGATATCACGGTACCGCTGCACCTCACCCAGATTAGAGCTCAGCAAAGGCTGGTCGTAAACCCGGATCCGCACGCTGTCATTAAATGATAAAGTCACACCCACGATCAGTCCCAGCCCAACCTGACCGACGATCTTGAATCGTCCGTGTAATCCATCCTTATTGTTCCTGAATTTTTTAAGATAATCATCAACAAAACCAATCAAACCAGTCCATAATGCTGTGATAATGAGCAGTACAATGTATACGTTGGTTAATTTGGCAAAGAGCAATACCGGAATCAGCAGCGAAGCCAGGATAATGAATCCGCCCATCGTCGGCGTACCCGCTTTCTCCATCTGACCGGCTAGTCCGAGATCACGGATCGACTCGCCCATTTGCTTCTTACGCAGGAAATTGATGATCGACTTACCATAGGTCGCCGCGATGAACAGCGACAAAACGGTCGCTCCTAACGCCCTGAATGAAATGTACTGGAATACACCGGCACCAGGGATATTGAAGTGCTTGTCTAAATAATCAAACAGGTAATAGAGCATGAAGAAACTTATTGGGGTGACGGCTGCAAATTTGGTTCTTTTCCAAGACTACGCAAAAAGCCACTAGTTTTTTAATTAGAATGTCTTTTTTCAAACACTTCGAGCAAAACTTCCTTGTCGTCGAAATGATGCTTTACTCCCTGAATATCCTGGTAATTCTCGTGACCTTTTCCCGCGATCAGGATGATATCTCCCGGGTTTGCTGCAAGTCCGGCTCTAAAAATCGCTTCGCGCCTGTCAGCTATCGTAGTGGTCTTTTTGAAATCGATCGGTGGCACTCCTTTTTGCATTTGCGCCAGAATATCCATCGGATCCTCAAAACGGGGATTGTCAGAAGTAAGAATAACCCGGTTACTGAACTTGCACGCAATTGCAGCCATTTTCGGCCGTTTCTCGGCGTCCCTGTTTCCACCGCAACCTACAATCGTAATCACCTGCTCGTTTCCACTGCGCAAATGCGCGATCGTTTCCAGCACATTTTCTAATGCGTCTGGCGTATGAGCGTAATCTACGATCCCTACGATCTCATCAACAGAATGGAATTGCTCAAAGCGCCCCGGCGGACTTTTCAGGTTTGAGAGTTCCACTAATATTATTTCCGGCTTTTCGCCTAGCAAAACAGCCGCGCCGTAAACCGACAGCAGATTATAAGCATTGAACCGCCCGATCACCCTGAACCACACTTCCTGGTTGTTCACATCCATGTGCATGCCCGCCAGTGTGTCCGAAATGATCTTTCCTTTAAATGCGGCGAGGGTTTGCAGTGAATAGGTTTCCACCTTCGCCCGGGTATTCTGTACCATCACAGCGCCTCTGCGGTCGTCGATGTTGACCAGTGCAAATGCAGATTTCGGCAACTGATCAAAAAAGCCTTTTTTCGCGGCAATATAGTTGTCAAATGTCTTATGGAAATCGAGGTGATCGTGGGTGATATTGGTGAAAATGCCACCGGCAAAATGCAAACCTGTAATCCTGTGCTGGGCTACGGCGTGCGAGCTCACTTCCATAAAAACGTGGCTGCAATTTTTCGCTGCCATTTGCGCCAGCAACTGGTTTAATGCAACAGAATCGGGCGTTGTGTGCGTGGAAGCGATTACCTCGTCCTCGATCTGATTCTGAACCGTAGATAAAAGCCCGCAACGGTAGCCGAGCCTTCTGAACAGCTGAAACAAAAACGTCGCTACTGAAGTCTTTCCATTCGTTCCCGTAACCCCTACCAACTTCACTTTTCGCGAAGGATGCCCGTAAAATGCAGAAGCGATCAATCCCATCGCCGCCGCCGAATCTTCCACCTGAATATAAGTAACCTGCTCGCTGAGCTGCTCAGGCAACTCTTCGCACAATATCGCAGCCGCGCCAAGCTCCGTGGCGGTTCCTATGTATTGGTGCCCGTCAGTTTGTGTACCCCTCAGCGCAACAAAAAGACTCCCGGACTGGATTTTGCGGGAGTCGAGCACAATGCCTGTGATGCTAATTTCTTCGGAACCCGTGATGCGGGCGCCTTTCACATCGGAAAGAAGTATGTTGAGTATTTTTTCCTGGTTACTTTCCATTAATGGAATTACTGTAAAGTTAATAGTATCGTTTTGCCCCCGCTCTGGTTGGCACCTGGCGGCAGTGATTGCTCAACCACTTTTCCGGAACCTTTAAAGGTTACCCTAAAACCTTTGTTTTCAAGCAGATACAGCGCATCCCGCATTGCCATGCCCTGCAAATCCGGAACGTCCTTCGAGCCCAGATCTGTCTTTTTCCAGTTTGTTTTGCCCTTTTTGTAAAGAGAAGCAGCCGCATATTCGGCATCTTCGGGCGCTGGGGTTAGTTTGAGTTCCTTGCTGATTACTTTCAGGTCGGAAGTACGTCCCGCCCACATTACTGCTTTGGATTCTGCTGGTAATGAATCTATTACCGGTTTCTGGATACCTACTTCCGACGCATAGATCCTGTCCGCAACCTCTTTGAAAACGGGCGCAGCAACACTTCCCGCATACCTGGTATAATCCGCTCCCGAGCTTTTCGGGTTATCGATCACAACAATGCAGCTGTATTTAGGTTTGTCCGCGGGGAAATAACCTGCAAAAGAAGTATAGTTTTTACCTTCTGTATAAATCCCGTTGATCAGCTTGCGCGCAGTTCCTGTCTTTCCTGCGATCTTGTACAGATCACTTTTAATATGTTTTGCTAATCCATTGTTCACAACTCCTTCCAGCATTTTCTTCACTTTCCGGATCGTTTCAGGCGAGCAAATTGGCTTTTCCTCCACATAAGGCTCCATTTTATCTTCCAGCTCCTCGGCATTCCGAATTTCCTTCACGATCATCGGCCGCACCCAGTAACCGTCGTTTGCGACTGCATTATAAAGCGCGAGCGTTTGCAACGGCGTCATTTGCATTTCGTACCCGTGCGCCATATAATACATCGAATAGCTGCTCCATTGCTTGGAAGTCCGGTCACGGATCAGCGGCGGCTTTTCGCCTTTCATCTGAATA
Source organism: Dyadobacter sp. CY343 (assembly GCF_021390335.1). Lineage (GTDB taxonomy): Bacteria > Bacteroidota > Bacteroidia > Cytophagales > Spirosomataceae > Dyadobacter. Next base: position 255,627 of record NZ_JAJUXK010000007.1, read on the forward strand.
TCCGTCGGTGTGGTGAGGTGAAATTGTTTCAGGTATTTCAGGTACTGATCGGGTTTATCGGCGAAGTACCGCAACATCAGCTGCACAATTCCGATGTTTGAAGATTTTTCCAAAACCTGTGCGGCTGTGATTGTACCAAAACCGCCTCTGTGTGCATCCCTGATAATATTACTTCTGAAACGCATTGCCCCATTTCCGGTATTGACCATGATCTTATCAGGGTCCATTTTTGTTTCCTCCAAAATCGCCATCATCGTGGCCAGTTTGAAAGTTGATCCCGGATCATTACTGCCGGCAAGCGCGTAATTAAACACTTCCTCATACTTGTGGTCGCCGCGTTTGGTCAGGTTGGCCATCGCTCGGATTTCGCCGGTTTTTACTTCCATTATCACCACCGAGCCAAAGTCCGCGTCCATTTCATTCAGTTTCCTCCGCAATGCGATCTCAGCCATATCCTGGACTTTCATATCCAAAGTGGTGTAAACATCGCGACCGGCCTCCGGTTGCACATTGAGCGCGTCACCAACTGGAATTTTCATCCCGCCTTCGACCAGTTCCACCCAGCCGATACCTGATTTTCCTTCCAGTATCTTGTCAAAACTTGCTTCCAGACCAATATACCCTCTGCCACTTTTCGCATCAATACCGCCGATCGTACGGTCGGCCATCGGGCTGTAAGGTTTGTACCTTTTGTAAATAGTCTCAAACTTGCCGCCGCCGCCTTTTTTATGTTTGGCAAAAAACGGCCACTTCTTCACTTTTTCGCGATCCAAATAACTGATCTCCCGGCTTTTCAGGCGCAGGTAACGTTTGGTTTTACTAACCCGGTAACGCATGATCTTGCTCCGGTAACCAGCGGCCGTATGTTCCCCGAAACTCTTTGCAAGCAGCGACGAAAGTTCATCAATATGCTCATCAAAATAGGTAGAATCCGCTACTTTGGTGTCCAGTCCGATATAATAATAGGGTAAGGAAGTAGCCAGCAGACTTTTATCATTGGAGTAGATATTCCCGCGCATTGCCGGGATCGTGTCCAGTTTCAGGTCATTTTTTGCAGAGTATTCAGCCCACGTTTTGCCTTTAAACTCATCATAATACTGCACGCGGATCAGTTTCACAAATACTAATATTGCCAACAGGAACAAGAGCCAGCCAACAGTCCTCGCCCGGTTGATCAGCGCTTTCTTATTGTTTTGACCACTTTCCACTTCGTTCTTCATACGGGGAAGAAAAAATTACTTTAAATGATATATTGAGTCGATTGATGGATCTCAGTATTCTTCGGCTTTGACAAAAATCTTCTTCGGCGGCGTCAGGTTTTCTTCCAGACCAGCTGCCTTCACTTTTTCAATAATAACCGATTGTTTCTTGCTCTTTTGGTATTCAGAGTGAATGGAGTGGTATTCGGCACGCAGATCGTCCACTTCCTTTTTCAGCTTAATACTGTTCCGCACATATTGTTCAGATTGAAAACCGATCCTTTCGTAGGCGACCAGCAATATCACCACCCAGCCAAAATAGTAGAAGTATTTAACAGGAAGCCGCTCTTCACGTCCCGGCGCTTTTTCACCAAATACCTTATCGAGCGGTAAAAATTTATTCAGCCAGTTAAAAAGATGATATTCCCGTTTACGTTTGGGCGGTTTCGGGGCTATTGGCTTTGGTCTTTTCTTGTTTTCCGCCATGCTTCTTTCTTGTTATAATGCGTTGAGTCAACTACTTACGCTTCCTTTTCTGCGATCCTCAGTTTCGCACTTCGCGCCCGTGGGTTGCGTTCTACTTCCTCAGGCGTCGCCTCGACCGGCTTTCTGGTAACGCTGTTTAGGGGTTTTAATACATTTCCGTAGAAGTCTTTTTCAAGTTCTCCGTCAAATTTCCCCTTTTGTATAAAATTCTTGACGAGCCGGTCTTCGAGCGAGTGGTACGACATCACCACTAATCTTCCGCCGGGCGCCAGCACTTCCGGAACCTGCGCAAGAAACTCTTCCAGCACCAGCAATTCATCGTTTACCTCAATCCGCAAAGCCTGGAAAACCTGCGCAAAATATTTGTTTTCGCGATGTTTAGGCGCAAAACGCAGCAATAGGGTCTTTAAATCATTGACGGTTTCAATAGGCGTATTGTGGCGTGCAGAAAAAATCGCTTCGGCGGCAGTTTTCGCATTGGTTACCTCGCCGTACATGCCGAGAATCCTTTGCAGCTCCCGCGCCGATCTCGAATTCAGTACCTCCTTTGCCGTTTTATCAATACCAGGGTTCATCCGCATATCCAGGTCCGCCTCGAATCTGGTCGAAAAACCTCTTTCAGGAGTATTGATCTGATGAGACGAAACGCCCAGATCAGCCAGGATACCATTCACTTTCTCCGCTTTGTGTAATTTCAGATAACGTTTTAAATGCCTGAAATTCGCTGCAATGAATGTAAACCGCTGATCGTCTTTTAATATATCTGAATTCCGGGCCGCATCAGGGTCCTGATCGAAAACCAGTAGCCGGCCGGTGGTTAGCTGTTCAAGAATTGCTTTCGAATGCCCGCCCCCTCCGAAAGTAACATCGACGTAAATACCTGTGGGATCGATTTGTAATCCTTCAAGACATTCCTGCAGCATTACAGGTTCGTGATAGGTACTTTGTTGATCCATTGTGAAAAGAGACTATTTTTAGGAACTAATTTTTACCGGGAGGCAGTTACAAACTTAGCAATTTTAGCCCGTAGGAATTGCGCCGGGCCAGGGATTTAATTTTCTTGCTACACTTATATTTCCAATATAACAAACTGTTTATGAGAGCGATCATTTCGGGAGTTTCCCTGCTGTTTTTAGTGTTCCAGATCGGCTGTAAATCTACCTCGGAAGCCAATCTGAAAAATGGCATCTGGCGGGCGACGCTCAGCCGTGACAATCAGGAACTTCCGTTTCTGCTCGATATCTCCAAAAATCCCGATGGAAAAACGTACAACGTTTATGCATTGAACGGGGCGGAAAAATTGAGCATGGACACCGCCTATTTCGAGAACGATTCGCTGGTGATCACCATGCAGCTTTTCGATGCTAAAATTGTAGCAAAAGCAGAAGATGAACATTTGAAAGGCGTTTATTACAGACTGGCAAATGGCATCGTTTCAGGTTCACTGCCTTTTGAAGCAAAATTTGGTGAAAAATATACCTTCTTCAAACCCGGTGAAGCAAAGAGCTCCAAAAATGTGACGGGTAAGTGGGCGACTGTTTTTATTAATGAAGAAACCGGCGACAGTACGCAGGCAGTGGGCGTGTTGAACCAAACCGGCACTGATGTAACTGGTTCATTTTTAACTACAACCGGGGACTATCGCTACCTCACAGGAAGTGTAAATGGGGATAGCCTGTTCCTTTCCACTTTCGACGGCTCGAATGCAAAGCTTTTCAAAGCAGCTATTCAGGATGGGAAAATGGTGGGCTCACTGAAATCTGGTCTGAAAGCCTCGCGCACGTGGACTGCTACATTGGATCCAAAAGCTGAATTACCTGACGCGAACAGCCTTACCTTCATGAAACCCGGCGCAGAGCGTGTCGATTTCAAATTTGCTGATGTTTCCGGCAAGGAATGGTCGCTGAAAGATCCGCAATTTGCAGGCAAGCCGGTGATCATTCAGATAATGGGTTCGTGGTGCCCCAACTGTATGGACGAAACCAACTTTCTGGCACCCTGGTATGACAAAAATAAAGACCGCGGCGTAGAGATCATCGGGTTATCTTTTGAACGTTCTGACAAGCCTGAGGTATCTAACCCAAAGATTACCAAGATGATAGAGCGTTTCAAGATCAATTATCCGGTTGTGCTGGCGGGTACCAATACCGACGAAGCGACTGCGAAAGCGCTTCCAATGCTCAACAAGGTAATGTCCTACCCCACTACTATTTTTATTGATAAAAAAGGAAAAGTACGCGAGATACACACCGGCTTTTCCGGCCCGGGAACAGGTAAGTATTATGATGAATTCGTAAATGAGTTTAATACCCTGATGGACAAGCTCATCGCCGAGAAATAATCCCAAATACGGACGCACCGCAGCTATAAATTGTGGTGCGTTTTTTAATACCCAAAAAATAGTATGCTTGCATAATACTACTTCGATTTTTACATTTGTGATCAAGGCTTTCCTGATATTGTAAAGCAGATCAAGAGCAATGCGCAAAGAGAAAACGGTTGATTTTCAGATAAAAAGGGCCTGGCATTCTATTTCAAGAATGTACAATGCGTATGCTGCACGCCACGATACGACGATGGCAGTGGGCTACGTGCTTTTGAATATTGATATCGAAAACGGTACGCCTGCGACCAAGATCGCGCCTTTGCTCGGCATGGAGCCGCGAAGTCTGGTCAGGATGCTTAAAGCGCTGGAAGAGAAAGGGTTAATCAAGCGCGAAGTGAGTGAAAATGACAAGCGTTTCGTCCGCATTGTATTGACCGAGCTCGGCAAGGAAAAGCGCGAGCTGGCGCGGGAAGGTGTAATTTCACTGAATACCATGATCCGCGACAAGATACCTCTTGAAAAGCTGGTCACATTTTTTGATGTGATCAAGGATATTAACCGGCTGGTGGAGGAAGAAAACCAGAAGTTAAAGGCTGGCGACGGCGAAATAGAAGAGTTTTAAGCCGCGACAACTATTCTAAAAACCAAAATCTTTACCCAATGAATCGTTCAATCCGTAAAGTTGCTGTTTTAGGTTCCGGTATCATGGGATCCAGGATTGCCTGCCATTTTGCAAACATAGGAGTGGAAGTACTTTTGCTCGATATTGTTCCAAAGGAGCTTTCAGAAGCCGAAAAAGCGAAAGGTGTCACTGCGGAACATCCTGCTTTCAGAAATAAAATAGTGAACGAATCGCTGCAACAGACGATTAAAGCGACGCCTGCTTCCCTGTACAGCCCGGCCTTTGCCTCCCGCATTAAAACAGGGAATTTCGACGATAATCTGGCCGATATTAAAAATTATGACTGGGTGATCGAAGTAATCGTGGAGCGGCTGGATATTAAGAAAAGCTTGTTTGAAAAAGTCGACGCGCTGCGTAAACCTGGAACGCTCATTACTTCCAATACTTCCGGCATTCCGATCCATTTAATGGCCGAGGGCCGGAGTGAAGATTTCAGGAAACATTTCTGCGGTACTCACTTTTTCAACCCGCCGCGGTATCTGCGCCTTCTGGAAGTAATTCCTACATCCGACACTGACCAGCAGGTAATTGATTTCCTGATGCATTACGGCGATCTGTTTTTGGGTAAAACGACCGTATTATGTAAAGATACCCCCGGGTTTATCGCCAACCGACTCGGAATATATGCTCTGATCCAAACAATCCGCGTGGCCGAAGAAATGGGGCTGAGCGTGGATGAAGTCGATAAATTGACAGGTCCGGTTGCGGGTCGCCCGAAGTCGGGTACATACCGGCTTTCAGATGTGGTAGGGCTGGATACGACGGTTCACGTAGCCAACAATCTCTATGCTTCCGGCGAAGGTACCGACGAATCGCGCGACGCATTCAAGTTGCCTGCTGTCATGCAGAAACTATTTGATAATAAGTGGCTTGGCGATAAAACCGGTCAGGGTTTTTATAAAAAAATAAAAGACGAAAAAGGGAAATCTGTCATTCTTGCGCTTGATTTCGAAACGTTGGAATACCAGCCTTCGGGCAAGGTAAAATTTGCTACACTGGAAGGTACGAAGGCCATCGGAGATGTTTGGAAACGCTTTCCGGTATTGCTGGCGGGAGAAGATAAAGCGGGTGAATTTTACAGAAAAACATTTGCCGACATATTCCGCTACGCCACTTTCCGCATTCCCGAGATTTCAGACGAAGTGTTCCGGATCGATCAGGCTATTTCGGCAGGTTTCGGCTGGCAATATGGGTTATTCGAAACCTGGGACGCGATCGGGGTTAAAAATATGCTCGGTATCATGGAAAGCCTCAATCTGAAACCGGCAAACTGGGTTTACGAGATGCTGGAAGCTGGAAATGAGACTTTTTATAAAGTAGAAAAAGGCAAGCGGCACTATTACGATATTCCTTCTAAATCCTACAAAAAAATCCCTGGTCAGGACAGTATCATATTGCTTAGTAACCTGGCGGACAACATTGTATGGAAAAATGCCGGTGCCAATTTATACGATATCGGCGACGGTATATTGAACCTCGAATTCAAATCCAAAATGAATACGATGGGCGCGGAAGTGATCGAGGGTATTCAGAAGGGGATCAGTATTGCGGAAAAAGATTTCCGCGGACTGGTGATCGGAAATGAGTCCAGCGAGGCATATTCTGCCGGCGCGAACCTGGCGATGCTATTTATGTTTGCGATCGAGCAGGAGTTTGACGAGATCAATATGGTAATCGCGCAGTTCCAGCAAACGATGATGCGCGCGCGCTATTCTTCGATTCCGGTCGTTACCGCGCCGCATTCACTTGCATTAGGTGGCGGCTGCGAGCTGAATCTGCACGCCGACAAGGTTGTAGCACATGCCGAAACCTACATTGGTTTGGTGGAATTGGGCGTAGGATTGATCCCTGCGGGCGGCGGTACCAAGGAAATGGCGCTGCGTTGCTCAGACTTGTACCAGGCCGGCGACACGGAACTGAATATCCTGCAAGCTGCATTCATGAACATTGCCCAGGCGAAAGTGTCCACCTCTGCCCAGGAAGCACGGGAAATGAATTACTTACAAGAAAAAGACCAGATCGTGCTCAATCGCTCGCGCCTGATCGCCGAGGCCAAACAGGCTGCTATTGAGCTGGCGGAAAACGGTTACACGCAGCCCAAGCAGCGCAGCGATATCAAAGTGCAGGGAAAAACGGGAATGGCGCTTTTTATGGCGGGAATCGCACAGATGCGGTTGGCGAACTATATCAGCGACCACGATGCGAAAATTGCAAATAAGCTCGCTTACGTGATCAACGGAGGAGATTTGAGCTACCCGCAAATGGTCACTGAGCAATATCTGATCGACCTGGAACGGGAGGCGTTCCTATCTCTTTGCGGCGAGAAAAAGACGTTGGAAAGGATGCAGGGGCTTCTGAACGGAGGCAAGCCGCCAAGAAATTAACGGCCGGCCAGTCTTATCCAGGAATTATTGCCAGGCGAAATACTTTTTTGAAATATTAGGATTTGTGATCAAATGTTCGATATTTAGAATTAATCAAGTGAAAAATTCTCTGAAACCATCTGATCTTTGAGCCGGAACCACCCCAACAAAGAGCACATTAACCAAAATGATTTCAAAAAAAGCCAAATACGCCCTGAAAGCTCTGAAAGTGTTAGCAGAGCAATACGGAAAAGGCCCTGTATTAATATCCTATATCGCTGAGAAAGAGAAGATTCCGAAAAAGTTTTTGGAGGCTATCCTCCTTGATTTGCGGAATAATGGTGTTTTGCAAAGCCAAAAAGGAAAAGGCGGCGGATACCTGTTGCGGATACCTCCCGGCGAAGTGAATTTTTCCAAAGTTTTAAGGATCATCGATGGACCGATTGCGCCTGCATTGTGCGTATCGATGTTTTTTTACGGTCGTTGCGACGATTGTAAGGATGAGGAAACTTGCAGTCTGCGAACCGTGCTGGAAAGGTGGCGGGATGCTAACCTGGCAGTTTTGGACAAAACCACATTGAATGATCTGCTCCGCGCCGAGAATGCGGGTTCTGATCTGCTATCTCAAAGCAGCGCGATCACTCCGGACGTATAGATCTGTTCCGTCGAAATCGCCGATATATTTGTAATTATTTAATACATAAGTATTTAACGCAGGGTAACTTCTAATACCCTGCGTTTTTTTGTCTTGTACCCAGAAACTGTTTTTTCCTACTGCGTCAAGAATAAATGCAGGTTTGTTCCGCGCCAGATCAGACATGAATCTCTTGCGATAGATTTCGCGAACCGGAAGGTCGAAAATAGAACGCTCGGTATGGTTTTCGGCGGTACCCTCTGCCAACTGCGCCTCCACGTAATAGGAGCATTGCCAGCCCCAGACTACCATATAATCTCTTTCCTGCCTGTATTTCATCAACTCCTGCACCACCGGACTTTGCGCCAGCATTCGCGCATTGACTGAATCAAAATTATTCAACCTCCTTTCCTTGACATAATTAACTCCATCAACTCCCGCAAACCAGATCAGTAACGCAGCAGGTACTAAAATAGCCCATTTTTCGATTTTTTTTATCCCAAAAGCAGCAAGCAAAGTCCAGGGAATGATGCAAAAATTGAGGTAATGGATAAAATCGTTTCCGGATTTGGTGACGGCGTAAATGCTGGCTAGTACTGAAAATAGTATTGTAAAGCGAAATATCAAATCGGACGATTTCTTGTCCGAAGGCCGGAAAATTTGGATTAACCCTAATAAGATTGGAATAGCCAAAATATAGGTAAACGCCTGAAAATCAGAAGATAGCTTAAAGATTGCGAGAAACTGGGCGGGTATTCCCATGAAACCTTCACCACCCGCATAAACTGCGTTGCCGAGCAGATAGAAGTCGATCATATCCCTGAACACACCTACCGCGAGCATCCAGATCAATGCGATGAAGGGAAAGGTAAGCCCGCCTAATGCAAGTGATATTGCCGGAATGTAGTCCTTCCTGGTTTTAAACCATTGGTAACAATAAAAGAAGCCGCCGAAAACCAAAACGATCGCCTGCGGAACTGCCTGAAGTTTTGCAAAAGGAATGGCGCCCGAGACGAAACCCAGCCAATATGCATTCCATTTGATCTGTTCATTATTTAGGGAAATTCTGGAAAGCAGCCAGACGCAAATCGCCAGCAGCAATACCGGAACCTGTTCACTGGAATAATGCACAAAATCGACTTCCTGCGTAAATGAGAGCAGAATAACAGGTACCAACCAGATATGCCGAGCCGCTCTTTCGCCAAACCAGTTTTTTAACGCAAAAAACAAAAAAAGTAAAGCGCCGGCCGAACTGATCAGGCCCATAAACCGGCCAGAAGTATAGTTGATCTCGAAGCCGAAAAGTCGGGGAATGACAAGCCAGTAAATATCCAGCGGGCCGATGGTCGTACCGTCGACAGAGCGCCAGTACACAGGATCCTGAAACAATGTGATCGCGTGGCTCAGCATCTGGCTTTCATCGGGATTGAGCTCCCGGTTAAAAACTACGATCGGCAAACGCATTAAAATCAGTAATGCAATGCCCGCAACGAGGCTGATTTTGTATGAAAGTGGTTTATAAAATGCCGAAATCACGACCGCGCCCGCCAGTATGTAGCCGATTAACCAGTATACCGTTGGGGAATAGTCGAACGTAATCATAGGCTAGCTGATCGTATCTACCTTTTCGACGAAATCCCGGTAATGTACCGCGGGGATGAAGTGCTGCTGGGAGCGGTATTGCAATACCATAAACACCAGAAAAAGGGAAATCAGAAACGCTTGCAGCATTAAGATCATCAAAGTACTGCCCAGAGTCGAAGCCCAGCCGGGTGTGGCGTTGCCGATCAGTTTCAGGAATATAATGACAAAAATGAATGCGATAGCGACGCCTGACATGAACATCGAAAAGATCAGGATCCGGACTGCGGTAGTGTCGATCATCACCGAAATTGCGCTCAAACCGTGCAAAACGAGGGAAACGAAGTTCATCTTGCTCTCGCCCGCCAATCTTTTCGCGCGGTTGGTCAAGACAGAATCGTAGGGAATGCGGGATTTTATAATACCTCCCGGATAGTTATTCCATATCTCGGAAACGCGTACCAGATTTTGCAGCCTGCTTTTAGGGACAAGACTGAAATTTCCGAAAGTGATCATTTTTCCTGTTAACAGATTGAATATCAATTTGTAAATAACATAAAATGACCTGAATAACAGCCCCTCGGTTCTTTTATTTCTTTCGGCGAAAATGATTTTATCAGGCTCTTCGAGCGACTTTCTGACCAGACTATTGATGTCAGAAGGAGCATCTTCGCCGTCTGCATCCATGACAATCACCTTGTCTGTCGGCAGATTTTCGGCTACGTAGGAAAGACCAATCGCGATCGCTTTTTGGTGTCCCAGGTTTCTGTATAATCTTAAAACCTTGATTTCCTTGCCGTCAAAGTTGGCGAAGGGCAGGGATCTTAACCTTGAAGAACAATCGTCGACAACCAGTAAGGTAGTATTAGCCAGAATTGAAGTGCTGACATCTGCATTTATTTTTTCTATCAGCAGGTTCAGCGCCTCCCAGTCGTTGAATTGGGGTATTATAATGACAAAGTTTTCTGACATCTGGGGAGGACATAGTAAATCTCCGAAGCGGGCTCCGGAGATTCTATAAAATTAAACAGTTTTTAGACCTAATCTGGAAGAAATGCCGTCGTGCATTTGTGTAAGTGTCTCAACCAAACCATATTCTGGGCTCCATTGCGGATAGTGGGATTTGAATTTGGAAAGATCGCTCACGTACCAGATATGGTCGCCAATGCGGTTGGTGTCAGAATATGAATAGGAAAGTTTGTTACCCGAAATCTGCTCGCACAATGCGATCGCTTCCAGCATCGAGCAATTGGCAAAACGGCCGCCACCTGCATTGTACACCTCACCCGGACGTGGGTTTTGGTAGAAATGCCAGAACATATTTACAAGGTCGTGGCTATGGATATTATCACGAACCTGCTTGCCTTTGTAACCAAAAATCGTGTAATGATTGCCTGTAATCGCGCATTTCATCAGGTAAGCCAAAAATCCGTGCAACTGGGCGCCGGAGTGATTTGGACCTGTTAAGCAGCCACCGCGGAAAACAGCAGTTTTCATGCCGAAATACCGACCGTATTCCTGTACCATAATATCAGCTGCTACTTTGGAAGCGCCGAAAATGGAGTGTTTCGTATGGTCAATGCTGTGTTGTTCGTCGATACCATTTTCAAAATATGGATGGTTTTCGTCGATCTCCCAGCGCGTTTCCAATTCTACCAGCGGCAGGTAATTGGGATTGTCGCCGTATACTTTGTTAGTTGAAGTAAATATAAAAACTGCCTCAGGAGCGTGCAGGCGGGTCATTTCAAGCATATTCAATGTACCTACCGCATTTACACCGAAATCCGTAAAAGGCTCGCGTGCTGCCCAGTCGTGGCTTGGCTGCGCGGCGGCGTGCACGATCAGTTTGATATCTGTGCCGTACTCCTTGAATATGGGTTCCAGCTGACTAACTTCCCGGATATCTGCCGAATAATGCTTGTAGTTGCCGAAAGCATCCTGGATACGATTGCGGTTCCATTCAGTGTTTCCGTCAGCTCCGAAAAAGTATTGACGCAAATTGTTATCAACACCGATGACAAGATCAAATTTATCAGCTAAAAACGCAACCGATTCACTCCCTATCAATCCAGCCGAGCCGGTAACCAAAGCTATATTCATGTTTGTGTATTTTTTAATTACTTATTTTCTTGATAATATCAAATCTTCCTGCCTCGAATACGTAAAGTAAATTAAAAATGTTCAAAAAGCCGCTACTTCAGTTCTCGAGTGGGCGCTTGCAAACGGACAATATGCAACTGGCGGTATTAAAAATATTCAATAGCGCTAAAAAAAAGATATCCCCGCGTGAACAGGGATATCTTGGTATAATTTAAAAGAAATGAGGCTATTGCTTCACCACAGAGTTGGTCATACCACCGTACAACTTTGCTCTGATATCGTTTACGCGGGTGTCAAGCTCAGGCTGTGCATCGTATTTGTATGACATCTGGCGCGGCAGTGAATCAGGACTTACGCCGTAAATCTCTTTGTCCCCCTTATTCACATCCGACTGCTCAATGTGGTTATACTTTTGGTATTCACAAGAGCTCAGCAAGGCAACACAAGCAACAAACGCAACAATTTTATATACTTTCATTTCTTTGACAGTTCAATAGTATTACGCGCAAAAATAACCGCCATTTTGATAACGACCAAATTGCGAAGGCATTTGGCTTACTATTTTTTCAATGCTTCCAGCTCATCGCTTACAAACCGGATCAGCTCGGTGATATTCTTTTCAGAAAAATCGAAAGGAACATTCGCAGCCTGATAAATTTCACCAATAGGTGCAGTATAGCCTAATTTGAGCGCGTCGAGATAGCCCTTCAAGCCTGCTGCCGGATCCTGACGGTAATTTTTCCAGACACCGATCGCGCCCAGCTGTGCAATTCCGTATTCAATATAGTAGAAAGGAACTTCGTAAATGTGCAGCTGACGTTGCCAGAGGTACTTTTTGAAATTTTCCAATCCATTCCAGTCCATCACCGAATCCGTAAATTCTTCATAGATCCTCACCCAGGCGACTGTCCGTTCTTCGGCGGAATGCGTTGGATTTTCGTACATCCAATGTTGAAATTTATCTACCGTCGCAACCCAGGGAAGTGTTTCAATGATCGATTCCAGATGCTGGATCTTGGCCCTTTTCAGGTCTTCTTCATTTTCAAAAAATTCATCCCAAAAATCCATCGTGATCAGCTCCATCGACATAGATGCCAGTTCTGCTACTTCCGAAGGCGTATGTTTAAAGGAATTCAATGCGAGGTCGCGCGTCACAAATGAATGCACCGCGTGGCCGCCTTCGTGCAGCAGCGTGACCATGTCCCTCAGATTGGAGGTCGCATTCATAAATATAAATGGTACCCCGATTTCGTCCAGCGGATAATTGTAGCCGCCGGGCGCTTTGCCTTTCCGCGATTCAAGATCGAGGTGGTTCATCGCTTTCATCACGCGAAGACAGTCTCCCAGAAACGGGTTCAGCCGGGTGAAGCAGCGAATTGTTTTGTCCAGAAGTTCTTCTCCCGTCGCAAATGGTTTCAGTGGCGGTAAGCCTCTCGGGTCTACTTTGGTATCCCACGGGCGTAATGCGTCAACTTGCAGCGATTCTTTACGGCCGGCGGCCATATTGTTCAAAAGTGGCACAACTGCTTTTTTCACCGATTCATGAAAATCGAAACAATCCTGCGGCGTATAAGCGAAACGGCCCATTGCTGCAAACATATAGTCGCGGTAATTGTCGAAACCTGCATTCTGACCCACTTTACTCCGCAGTGTAACCAAAGAATTCAGCAGTTCGTCGAGTTTGTCGTGATCCTGGTAACGGCGCTCGCTGATCGCCCGCCACGCTTCTTCGCGGGTTCTCCTGTCAGTGGATTGAAGCCGGTCGGCCGCTTTTTGCAAAGTCATTTCCTCCCCGTCCAGCGTCACCGTCATTGCTCCGGCTATTGCTCCGTAGCGACGTTCTTCGGTTTGCATTTCGGTGATAAGCGGAATGTTTTCTTCGCGGAAGATCTCGATCGCTTTCTTCATCCCACGCAAAGTGATCGCAAAACCTGGCTCTGTCAGCTCGCTCAGAAACGGGTTATCTACTACTTTTTTATCTAATGCATTGCCGTACTCGGCTAGCTTGGGCTGTATTTCCGTTATGAAAAATTGCAGTGCATTGATCAGGCTGGTATTGGCGGTATCGCAAGTCTGGCGAATATAGCGCCACGCGAAATTTTCAGACAAATAGGATTCAATTTCACTGCGATCCGAAAACCATTGTTTCAGGTCTTCCGCGGTATTGATCTCCCGGTTTTGCAGATTTTCAAAAAGCGGCTGCACATCTTCCCAGCTTTTCAAATCAAATTCTTCCCCAATAAAAACCCGGCTAGCCCGGCTCGGTATATGTATCGTTTCTTGTTCAATCATGGTATTTCTAAGATGTAGATGTTTCAAATTTAACATTTGCCTAATCTGTTCAAAGCGAAGACTACGCTTTTGTTTTTGAAAACAGATTGTATGCATCGCTCAATCCCACTCCTTTGTCACCCTGAGCGTACCGGGCCGCCGGGCGGTCGAAGGGACGTGCAGCATGCCCCTTCGACTGCGCTCAGGGTGACAAAGGGGGCCGTTCAGAGTGACAAATATTAAATGTTCGATGGGAAAAAGAAGTTTAATTTATTGAAGCGGCTCCGGCTGGGTTGCATCCGATAGGTTATCCGAGATCACATTCTCGGTCTCCTTCACATTTGCAAAAGCATATTCCATTTTTGTGCGGTCGAATTCCTTTTCATTATTGGCCAGCCAGATCGTAGCAACGCCGTTCCCGATGAAATTCGTGATTGCGCGTGCTTCGGACATGAAACGATCGACGCCCAGCAGCAGCGCCAGACCTTCTACCGGGATCACTTTGATCGCAGTCAATGTAGACGCCAATACTACAAATCCACTTCCAGTCACGCCCGCAGCACCTTTTGAAGTAACCATCAGAATGCCGATCAGCGATAATATCTGCCCGAAAGTGAGGTGTACATTGAAAACCTGCGCGAGGAAGATCGTCGCCATCGACAGGTAAATCGTGGTTCCGTCAAGGTTAAAGGAATATCCCGCCGGTACCACCAGCCCCACGACCGGTTTGGAACAGCCCATTCTTTCCAGTTTGACCATTAAAGAAGGTAATGCAGCTTCGGAAGACGAAGTGCCTAGCACGATCAGCAGCTCTTCACGGATGTATTTCAGGTAAGACCAAAGTTTGATCTTGTACATCCGTAATATCAACCCCAACACCCCAAAAATGAATATCGCCATCGTCGCATAAACCGTTCCCATTAACTTGGCAAGCGGTAAAAGCGTGTCAATACCGTATTTACCGATCGTGTAAGCCATTCCGCCAAATGCGCCGATCGGAGCGAAAATCATCACCAGATGCAAGGCTCGAAAAACGTATTTGGAAATGAAGTTCAGCCAATGAATCACCTTGTCCTTTCCTGAATACTTACTCAAAACCGTACCCAGAACCAGCGAAAACAGCAAAACCTGCAAAGTGACGTTATCAAAAAAGAACTGCAGCCAGCTGAAATCGCCGACTTTCCCGGTGTAAGCGGAAATATCTCCCTGCCCCAGATTACTTGTCACAACGCCCTCGCCGGGCTTAATCACATTCGCAACGATTATCCCGACTATCAAAGCAAGAGTTGTTACTATCTCAAAGTATATCAGCGCCTTAGCTCCTACTTTGCCTACTTTTTTCAAATCCCCCATTCCAATAATTCCCAGCGTGATCGTCAGGAAAATGATGGGATTGATGAAGATTTTGACGATTTGAATAAAACCCTTACCCAGAAACTCCATCTGTACCCCCTGAGCCGGGAAATAATGTCCCAGCAACGCGCCGCAGGTAATTGCAGCCAAAACCCAAAAGGTAAGATTGGTAAATAACTTTTTCAAAAGCAGCAAGATATAAGGGTAGGCAAGGAATCAATTTACAATAATAAAAATTCCACCACCGGATTTAGGCGACAGAAAAGCATTTTTTTATCTTCTATTTATACTTGGTCTAAATTAATGCCCTATATTTGCCAGTGATCGTTTGTATTCATTAAATCCGGAAAGTGCTCCGGATGACAAAACTTATTCAGATGCCTTTGTCAGTCAGATCGTTAATTCCCATATTCCTTTTTATCTTTTGTATTCAAATCCATGCAAATGCAGCGACGCGCATTGTATCGACAAATGGTACACTGAGCGAAATTCTGGTGGGTTTGGGTTTGGAAAAACAGATTGTGGGTGTAGATGTGACCAGTACTTTTCCTGCTTCTCTGGATAAAATCCCCAAGATCGGGCACAACCGCATTATTGCCGCAGAAGGAATTCTGGCGCTGAACCCTGACGTAATTATTTATACCAACCAAAGTATGATACCTCCCGTAGTCCTCAAACAGCTGACCGGCGCGGGCAAGAAAATGGTGGAATTCAGGCACGATTTATCCAGAGAAGGCGCCGTGAAACTGATCCGGGAAGTAGGCGCCTATTTTAATGCAAAGCCTCAGGCAGAAAAGCTGGTAAAATCACTGGAAACTGATCTTGCCAAAATCACTACTCCGAAAGCTCCCAAAAAACTGCTTTTCATATATGCACGCGGAACCGGCACATTGATGGTATCGGGATCAGGCACTTCGCTCGATAAAATGTTTCAGCTCACAGGCCACAAAAATGCGGTGCAGGGATTTTCAGATTTCAAACCGTTGACAGCCGAGTCGCTGGTCACTTCAAATCCGGACGTACTCGTCTTATTTTCAAGTGGTTTGGAAAGTCTGGAAGGAATGGACGGGCTGCTGAAAGTGCCGGGGATTGCGAATACCAATGCGGGTAAAAATCGAAAAATCATCACGATGGATGGTCAGTTACTGACCGGCTTCGGGCCACGGCTCGGAAAGGCGGCCCTGGAATTGTCACAAAAAGTTAACTGACCGGTATGCTAGCAGAAATCGATAGAGAACGCGATATTGACAAACCAGCTGTTGAAGATCGGTTGTTCCTGCCGTCTTCTACGGGAAAAATGGCGTGGATGCTCGGCTTCATATTGCTGGCTTGCGTCGTTTTCTCTTCCTGCATTGGTGCACTTTCTATTTCTGTAAAAGAGCTGACAGACATAATAGCATTCAAGCTGGGTTTTATTAGCAAAACCAGTGTTGAAGAGCAAAAATCGATCGTTTTCTGGGTGATCCGTTTGCCGAGAGTTTGTCTCGCGGTACTAATAGGCGCCGGCCTGGGTATTGCGGGAGCGTCACTTCAGGGACTTTTCAGAAATCCTATTGCGGATTCCACATTGATCGGAGTCACTTCGGGAGCGTCGCTTTTCGCAATATTCGTATTAATGCTAAATGTCAAATATTTCGGAATGCTAACCGAGCTGGCCGGTGCTTACAGCATTTCATTTGTCGCATTTCTGGGTGCGGCATTTACTACGTTTCTGGTTTACCAATTGTCAAAAATTGCCGGCGAAGGTGGCATTACCACTCTTTTACTTTGCGGTATTGCGATCAATGCATTCGTGGGCGCAGTAACTGGCTTGATGACCTATCTGGCTGATGATCAGCAACTCAGAAGCATTACATTTTGGAACCTGGGCAGCCTCGGCGGCGCTACCTGGACTTCCGTTCTGGCAGTCGCGCCATTTGTGGGGATTTCTGTGTTTTTTATGCCTTATTTATCAAAAGCATTGAATTTGCTTGTATTAGGCGAAAGCCAGGCGGCCAGTCTGGGGGTAAATATGAAGGCGCTCAAACAGAAAGTGATCATTCTTGCGACGATGGGCGTCGGGGCCTCAGTTGCAGTAGCAGGCACAATCGGCTTCGTCGGCCTGGTTGTTCCGCACATTATTCGCACTACATTCGGCCCGAGCCACAAAACGTTACTGGTCGGCTCGGCAATAGGCGGCGCCATCGTACTTACCCTGGCAGATACCTTGTCGAGAACGATCGTAGCACCTTCCGAGCTGCCCATCGGCATTCTTACCGCCCTTTTAGGCACTCCATTTTTCATCTACATTCTTTGGGAACAAAAACGAAAAAGACTATGATGGAGATTACTCAGGTGGGTTTCGAGGTACGGGGCCGCAAACTTTTGAATGGAGTAAGCTTTGATGTCACAGCCGGTGAATTCTGGGCGATTGTCGGTGCAAATGGCGCAGGGAAGTCTACGCTGGTCAAGATACTTTCCTCGGAACTCGCTCCCACTTCGGGTTCAGTTGTATTTGACGGGAAGGATCTCAAAAAATACAAGCTCAGGGACCTGGCGAGAAAACGGGCGGTACTCGCGCAACAGAATACGATCACACTGTCATTTACGGTGCAGGAAATTGTACTAATGGGAAGATACCCTTTTTACGATTCAGCGCCTACGCGCCGTGACCTTGCAATCGTTGATATGTGCCTTAAAAAAGTTGGTATCGGCCATTTGAAAACCCGGCTTTACCCTACCCTTTCGGGCGGCGAGCAGCAGCGCGTACAGGTTTCGAGGGCACTGGCGCAAATCTGGGAAGTAGATAATGGCTTACTTCTCCTCGATGAACCTACTACTGGAATGGACCTGCTGCACCAGTTTGAGACGTTCCAGCTCGCGAAAGAAATGACTTCAAAAGGTTTCGCGGTGATCGCAGTGATCCACGATCTCAATCAGGCTTTGCAATATGCCGACAAGGTTTTAATGCTCAGAGACGGAGAAAGCTTTGCGATCGGCTCACCGTCAGCGGTTTTGACAGAAGAACATATTAAGTCAGTTTTCGGGCTACCGGTCCGGATCCTGCATCCGGAACACGTACAGTTTCCGATCATCGTACCAAATGTTACCCCGGCATTGTCGGGCATTTCACAGTTATAAATATCACTTTTAAAAAACATTACCATGAAATCAACCCTTTCACCAGACAGAACCGAACTCAAAGAACGTTGGGAAGAATTTAAGGTTATTAACCCTAAAACCAGGATACGCGACGCTGCCAAACAACTGAATACAACTGAGGCTGAACTGGTTGTGATCGGGATTGGTGAAACTGCCACCCTGCTCGACGGTGATTTTCGTGAGTTGATCAAAGAAGTGGTTTCGCTGGGCCACGTGATGGCGCTTACCCGGAATGACCATGTGGTGCACGAGCGGAAAGGTGTTTACGAAAATGTTTCTTTTAATAACCACGTCGGACTTGTTTTGGGCGAGGATATTGATTTAAGATTGTTTTTGGGAGATTGGAAATTCGGTTTCGCCGTGTCGGAAAACGACCGACATAGTCTGCAATTCTTCAATAGCTTCGGAGAAGCAACGCATAAAATTTATCTGACAGAGAAAAGTAACAAAGCTGCTTACGATGCATTAGTCGCCAAGTATACTGCTGCTGATCAGGATGTTAACTTACTTATCAGCCCGAAACAGGAAAAAGCGCAGGAGCCGGAAACTGCACCGGAAATTGACATTGCTGCATTCCAGGCCGAATGGCTGGCGCTGAAAGACACGCACGACTTTTTCACATTGCTGCGCAAATACAAACTCTCCCGGAAACAAGCTTTACGCTACGCTCCGGAGGGATATGCCTACCAGATCACACCTGCGAGCATGAAGCCCATTTTTGACGCAGTTTCTGAGTCGGGGCTACCGATTATGGTCTTCGTTTCCAACCCAAACTGCATTCAGATCCATACCGGGCCGATCAATAAGATTTTTGTAATGGGCCCGTGGCTCAATATCATGGACCCGGAGTTCAACCTGCATTTGCGGGAAGACGCGATCGACGAAGCCTGGATCGTGCGCAAGCCGACCGAAGACGGTATCGTGACCGGCATTGAACTGATCGATAAAGAAGGTGTGATGTTCAATCAGTTTTTTGGAAAAAGAAAGCCAGGTATTCCCGAACTGAAAGAGTGGCCGGCATTGCTGGAAACTACGGTGACCAGACTGAGTTAAGATATAGTTACAAGAATTTTTTAAGCTAAATTTCGCCATAGTAATTAGGAAAACCGGTTTCATATTGAGCCGGTTTTTTTGTTTGTATAGAATAAAATAATTTACTCTCCAACATATTTTTTTGTAAACTTTTCCAGAAACACAAACTGCTAATTTTCTGTCTATTAACATATTATAATTAGAATTCTGTAAAGATTTTCTAAATTTTAATGTTGAAGGTTTTTCGAATTTTGTACATTTAACATTCAATCCTGTTAATAAAACATACTCACATGGAAACAATTCAGTCTTCCCAATCTGAGCGGACTTACACGTCCGACGAAGCTTACCAGGCTTCCCTTCAATACTTTAAAGGTGACGATCTTGCTGCCAGAGTTTGGGTAAATAAGTATGCGCTGAAAGACTCTTACGGTGCGATTTACGAAGGTACCCCCGACGATATGCACAGACGGATCGCGAAGGAGATTGCGAGAGTTGAGCAGAAATATGCCAACCCGATGAGCGAGACTGAAATTTTTGACCTGATTAAGGATTTCAAATACATTATCCCGCAAGGCAGCCCGATGACCGGTATTGGCAATCCATACCAGATCGCCTCGCTTTCAAACTGTTTTGTGATCGGAAATAATGGCGCGTCGGATTCGTATGGCGGCATTATGAAGATTGACCAGGAGCAGGTGCAACTGATGAAAAGAAGGGGCGGCGTCGGTCACGATCTTTCGCATATTCGCCCAAAAGGATCTCCTGTCAAAAATTCGGCACTTACCTCGACGGGCATTGTACCGTTTATGGAGCGCTTTTCTAACTCTACCCGGGAAGTAGCGCAAGACGGTCGCCGCGGTGCATTGATGCTGTCCGTTGCGATCCGGCATCCTGATTCTGAGGACTTTATCGATGCAAAAATGCAGCAGGGCAAAGTTACCGGGGCCAATGTATCTGTGCGTATCGACGACGATTTTATGAAAGCGGTCGAATCGCAGGGTACTTACAAGCAGCAATACCCAATCAAAAGTGCGAATCCAACACATATTAAGGACATCGACGCGACGGTGCTCTGGAAAAAAATAGTACATAATGCGTGGCAATCGGCCGAGCCGGGGATCTTGTTCTGGGATACGATCACCCGTGAATCCGTTCCTGACTGTTACGCCGACCTGGGTTACGAGACCGTTTCTACCAACCCTTGCGGCGAAATTCCTTTATGTCCTTATGATTCCTGCCGGCTACTGGCGATCAATTTATTCTCTTACGTAGAAAACCCATTTACTGCCACTGCGAGCTTCAACTGGACTTTATTTAAAAAACATATTGCCGCAGCCCAGCGTATGATGGACGATATCATCGACCTGGAGCTCGAAAAAATCGATACCATTATTCAGAAAATCGACGCCGATCCTGAGAGCGCAGAAGTGAAGTTGGTGGAAAAAAATCTTTGGCTGAACATCCAGAAAAAAGCTGGCGAAGGCAGAAGAACAGGTATTGGTATTACCGCAGAAGGCGATATGCTGGCTGCGCTGGGACTGCGTTACGGAAGTGACGAAGGAAATGATTTTGCAGTTGAAATTCATAAAATTGTTGCATTGGAAGCCTATCGCGGCTCAGTTCACACAGCAAAGGAACGTGGCGCATTTGCGATTTTCGACTCAGAAAGAGAAAAGGATAATCCGTTTATACTCCGCCTGAAAGCCGCTGACGCACAGCTTTACTACGAAATGCTGGAATATGGCCGCCGAAATATCGCCCTATTGACGATCGCTCCCACCGGCACCACGAGCTTAATGTCACAGACTACTTCGGGTATCGAGCCTGTTTTTCTTCCGGTTTATAAAAGGAGAAGAAAAGTGAATCCGAACGACAAGGATGTGCGCGTTGATTTTGTGGATGAAGTAGGCGATTCGTGGGAGGAATATGTCGTTTTTCACCACCGTTTTAGACAGTGGATGGAAGTGAACGGACACGATCTGACGAAAAATTACTCTCAGAAAGAGCTCGATGATCTGGTCAAAAAATCACCCTATTACAAAGCGACCAGCAACGATGTGGATTATCTGAAAAAGGTAAAAATGCAGGGCGCCATCCAGAAATGGGTAGATCACTCGATCAGCGTGACGATCAATATGCCGAATGATGTGACCGAAGAACTGGTCGGCGAATGCTATATGGAAGCGTGGAAGGCTGGCTGTAAGGGAGTTACGGTTTACCGCGACGGATCAAGATCGGGTGTTCTTATTTCAAATGAAGAGAAAAAGGAAACTAAACCCGACGCGCCGACTCCTTTCCCAACTGAAAGACCGCAGACGCTGGAAGCCGATGTAGTTCGTTTCCAAAATAAAAAAGACAAATGGATCGCATTTATCGGTACGATCGACGGCAGACCTTATGAGATTTTTACCGGTTTCGCAGACGATGATGATGGAATCCTGATCCCGCGCTGGGTTAACGATGGTTTTATCATCAAAAACCGGGAAAGCGACGGGACTTCCAGATACGATTTCCAATATAAAAATACGCGCGGATACAAAACCACAATCGAGGGTCTTTCCTACAAATTTAATCCGGAGTACTGGAACTACGCTAAGCTGATTTCCAGCACATTACGTCACGGAATGCCTATTGAA
Organism: Dyadobacter sp. CY343; assembly: GCF_021390335.1. Lineage (GTDB taxonomy): Bacteria > Bacteroidota > Bacteroidia > Cytophagales > Spirosomataceae > Dyadobacter. The sequence continues at coordinate 277,434 of NZ_JAJUXK010000007.1, forward strand.
AAAGTGGTTGACCTGATCGGAAGTCTGCAACTCGACGAAGCGATCAATACCTGGAAAAACGGGGTGGCGCGGGCGTTGAAACGCTATATTCCGGACGGAACTGACGCCGCAAAACAGAAATGTCAGAATTGTAATTCAACCAACCTGCAATATCAGGAAGGCTGCCTGACTTGTAAAGATTGCGGGTCGTCGAAATGCGGATAGGTTTTAGCTATTAGGTTTTAGCTATTAGCGGTTAGCTTTGGATTTTATGTGAAAAGCTAACCGCTAACAGCTAATAGCTAACTGCTAGTAACTAACCGCTTTCAAAAAATATGATCTTCTACGATCCCCAGGTAGCTATAAGGAGTCAATCCGCGGAGTTCTTCGCGGATTTTTTCTGATACGTCGAGCGTTTCGATAAACCTTGAAATCGACTCGTGGGTGATCTTTTCGTTGGTTCTCGTCAACTCTTTCAATGCTTCGTAAGGTTTTGGGTAGCTTTCGCGGCGCAGGATCGTCTGGATCGCTTCTGAAACTACCGCCCAGTTATCTTCCAGGTCAGATTTCAGCATTTCGCCATTCAATTCTACTTTTCCTAACCCTTTAATCAGTGAGTTCAGGGCGATTGCGACGTGCGCCAGGGGAACACCGATATTTCTTAAAACCGTCGAATCTGTGAGATCGCGCTGCAAACGGGAGATCGGAAGTTTGGCGGCAAAATGTTCGAACAATGCAGATGCAAGTCCAAGGTTACCTTCTGAATTTTCAAAATCGATCGGGTTCACTTTGTGCGGCATCGCCGACGAGCCTACTTCACCAGCCTTAATTTTTTGTTTGAAATAACCCATGGAAATGTAGGTCCACATATCCCGGTTCAAATCTGTCAAAATGGTATTCAGCCTTTTCAAACAGTCGAAAGTAGCGGCGAGGTTATCATAATGCTCTATCTGGGTCGTGTGCTTGCTTCTTTTCAAGCCCAAACCCTCTACAAAATGATTCGCAAACGCCATCCAATCCTGTTTAGGATAAGCCACGTGGTGCGCGTTGAAATTTCCTGTTGCGCCGCCAAATTTAGCCGAAGCCGGAATTTTATCGAGCATTTCCAGCTGCCGCTCCAAACGCTCTACAAAAACCAGAAACTCTTTTCCAACGCGCGTAGGCGAAGCCGGCTGTCCGTGTGTATATGCGAGCATCGGCACATTCTTCCACTCGATCGACATTCTTTTCAACACAAAAAGAACCTGACGGAAAAGTGGTTTGATCTGGCGTTCCAACGCATCTTTCAGGGAAAGCGGAATCGCAGTATTGTTGATATCTTGTGAAGTAAGACCGAAATGGATAAATTCCTGGTAGGTTTCAATGCCCAACTTTTCGAATTGCTCCTTAATAAAGTACTCAACCGCCTTTACATCGTGGTTGGTAACTTTTTCAATGTCCTTAATATGCAGTGCATCCGTCTCGCTGAAATCCTCATAGATCTTGCGCAGCGCAGGGTATTTCTTCTTGTCAAATTCTGATAGTTGAGGCAGCGGTATCTCGCAGAGGGCGATGAAGTATTCTATTTCAACAAAAACACGGTAATAAATAAGGGCGTATTCGGAGAAATAAGTTGACAACTCTGCTACTTGCTTGTAGTAACGGCCGTCAACCGGAGAAATCGCTGTGAGCTGATTTAAAGACATGATTTTCAATACAAAAATTGATTATCGCGCAAAGTTAGTGGAATTCACGGTCACAAAATGGTAAAACTGACACGAAATATTCTTTTTAGCATTGGGTCGAGAATAATTAAAACTATTCGCATATTCGCCCGCTAAACCTTTATCACCCAATAATCTATGCAGCCTTCGCCATTTCTTGGAGAGTTAATCGGAACTATGGTCCTCATTTTGCTCGGCAACGGAGTGGTCGCCAATGTGGTACTCAAAAGAACCAAAGGCGAAAGCGGCGGCTGGATCGTCATTACCGCCGGCTGGGGGTTTGCGGTGATGATCGGGATTTTTACTGCCAATGCATTCGGCAGTGCAGCAGCGCATTTAAATCCGGCTGTGACGATCGGGCTGGCTGTACTCAGAAATGATTATAGTATGGTCGCGAGCTACCTTCCGGCGCAACTGATCGGCGCATTTTTAGGTGCAATATTGGTCTGGCTTCAATATTTGCCGCATTGGAAAGCAACCGAAGACGGAGGCGCAAAACTTGCCTGTTTTGCAACTGACCCCGCCATTCGCTCGACCGGAGCCAATTTCCTGAGTGAATTTATCGCAACCGTGATATTGATCGTAGGCGTTGTCGCGATTGGCTACGCTGGTACCTCCGACCCTGATAAAGGGGGGATCCCGTCAGGCGTGGCACCTTATCTGGTCGGAATGCTGGTTTGGAGCATCGGACTTTCGCTGGGCGGCACTACCGGCTACGCGATCAATCCGGTGCGGGACCTGGGCCCGCGCATTGCCCACGCTATTTTACCTATCCCGAATAAAGGCGGCTCCGATTGGGGCTACGGCTGGATTCCAGTTGCTGCGCCCATTGCCGGAGCTATTATAGGAGGTTTGATATTACGCTCCTTTTCCTTCTGAAAATCACTCCACTTTTATTTTGCCGCCGCCGGAGTAACTTCTGTATTCTCCCCGGTACATCGCGTCTGCCGCTGCCGGGCCTGCTGTGAAATTGCCTTTTGAAACGATCCTGACCTGATAGTAGAAAGTTTTAGCCTGTTTTTCGGCAGTTGTGAAATAGTGGATCCTGTCGTCGCGAATATCATAATACTCCGGAACGGCCGCATTTTTAATCCACGGCATATCGCGTGGTTCAGTAATGCGGGGGTTTTCAATTTCAAAGCCGGCGGGCAGCAAGTCGGTCACTACTACATTTTCAATCGGAAGTCCGTTTGTACTTACCAGCGTCAATTTTACAACTACCAAATCGTTTTGCCGGAATACCTGTACAGGCGCGCCGTCGCGTGTCAGAAACTGCCTGCGAATGCTCAATCCCTGATCTTCTTCCGTGTAAGTGCCGGTAGCGGACATTCCTTCGGTTTGGGAAAACCAGTACAAATCTCCTTTCCCCTGCGTTTTTACAGCTACTTTTTTACCAGAAATCCCTTTTGAAAATTTGACTTCTTTGCCGCTAAATGTGCCCAGTTCTTTACCACCGGCCGAAATCGAAGCAGTAACTGTCGAGCCGGACGTTTTTTTAGCCAATTTCCCAAGTGCTAAAACTGCAAATGCCGCTTCCTGGGTATTCAGGTAAGATGCCGACTGGATAGCCTGCGACAGCTGCCTGCCGAGCGGCGTAATTTGAAGATTTCCTGGATCAGTTTCCAGCAACGTGTTCAGTACGAGCGATATATTCCGCAGTGGCGACGAGTAGCTATCGTCCTGGAATTGTCCCCCGCGGTCTGCTTCATATTTTTTAGGCAAAAGTGAAGCGAAACTTCTCGAATCGCCCGCAAGCTGGAATGCGGCAGCCAGCAGATATTTCGAGTCACTGGTCAGCATCCGGACATTCTGCTTGTAATAATTCATAGCCGCCCGGTTGGGATTTCCGTTCAATGCCAGCACGTAAAGCGAATATATTGCCTCCCTGCGCGCGACCAGTTTTCGGGTTTGTGTGCCTGTGCCGGGCTGATTTTCGTAACCAAGCCCATTTTCGGTACTGGCGATTACTACCTCTTTCGTCGCAGTTGTTCCGGATTTTAATTTCAAATATTCCAGTGCGCGGCTGACCGTTTTCGTATTTACTTCAAACCCCGCCCTTTTTGCTTCTTCGAGAAAATGAACTGCATAAGCGGTTGCCCACCAATCTTCCTGGGTAGCGCCGGGCCACATTCCCATTCCGCCATTATAAAGCTGCTGGGACTCTATTTTCCTGATCGCCAGTTGGATATTGGTCATTGGGTTAAGATCGCTTTCCGCGTTTCGCACTGTATACACAGGTATTGCCATCGCTTTCGTTAGCTCAGAAAAATAGATCTGCGGAAATGCTTTGGAGATTGTTTGTTCCAGACAACCATAAGGATAGCCCAGCAAAGTTGAAAGCGCCTTACCACCTCCCTGCACAAGCGGAGAGCGGCTGAATACGATCTGGCTGCGGCTGGTTGCGGGAATAAAGGAAGTATTCAGGTCGATAACTCCCTGATTGTTGGCGGTAATCGTGCCAGAGGTACTGGTTTTCAAAAGTGGAGAAGCCGGCCTTATCGATACTTCGGTTGCATTTGTAAATGTTTCCCCAAAAGCATTAACCTTCACAATCACTTTCGCCAGTCCGATCGCCTGCGCAGCTTTCAGCGAAAACGTAACCCGGTTTTCCTTGCCGGCGGCAATAGGTATGGTTTGAGAAGCTTGCCCGCTCGCCGCTACCGGGCCTTGCAATTGCAGCGTTACAGACGCATTTGCTGCATTTTTGCTTGTATTACTGATGTTGACCGGCAAAATCAGCTCGTCTCCCGGACTCAGGAAACGGGGTACCGCCGCGCTGATCACAACCGGGTCAGCTACTTTCATATTCTTACTCACCGAGCCGAATGCATGATCCTTATAAGCCACGGCCATTACGCGCAGGTCGCCGCTGAACTGCGGGATATTAATATCAAAAGTCGCCTCTCCGCTGCTATTTGCAGTCAGGATTTTACTCCAGAATGAAACCAGCTCTGTCCGTCCGTTACTGAGTGGATTGATCCTTCTTTCCAGATCATAACCGTCGCCCCCAAAACTCGACTTTGCATTCAGACTCAATTCGGGAAAAAGTTGCGCGTATAAATCGTGGCTGGTTACTTCCAATGCGCGTTTTTGATAAAAATGACCGTAAATGTCAGGTGTTTTAAAATTTTTGATCTGCAAAATTCCCTCATCGACAACCGACACTGTTACCTGCGCATTCGGCTTTGTTTTTATTCTGATCTTTTGTTTGGTTTTAGATCTGGACTGTTCCGAAACAGAAATCGTAACCGGCAATTTCCGCTCTGTATCTTCCACTATAATCGGGGTAAATCCATGTGCTACTGTGAGCGGCATGTCAGAATTGTCCATTTTCCGGATCAGCGTCGCGGTAACGAATACATTGGGCAAATGCTCTTCCTTGATTTTCAGCGTCAGCTCAGCCGCTTTTTTATCTGTGGTTAATATGTGGTGCTCCGATACATGGTTGCGCTCGATGGTTACCAGCAATCTTCCGTCAAAAGGAGTCTTAAACAGCACTTTTGCCTCGTCGCCGGTTTTGTAGGTATGCTTGTCCGTTTCCATCAAAACCCTGCCTTCATTGCTTACCTCGAAAGACGAATATTGCGTGTTACCGTAACCATAGGCATAAAATTTGGCCACTGTATAATGCGCCGCACCGGGCCTTTTTACCCGCACTTCATATTCCCCGGAAACCGTGGGAGCATAGCTGAATGTCCCTTTGCCCGCCGGTAAATTCAATGCTTTTGCGTAAACTACTTTCTCTTTTTTACGGGAAGTATATTGTAGCCGCTCGTATTTCTTCTCTACAACAGTCTGATATTCAATCCTTACCACCTCCACAGAAGAAGTTGCGCCGCCTTGCAGCTGACCTTTGCGGTTCAACCCGACAATTTCTATCGGAACCGGCGCATTGGTTCCCACATAAGTGTCGGGCAGGCGGATACCGTAAAATACAGGCTGCGTGAATACATCAAATCGCTGCAACCGATTGACCGGCCGGCCGTTTTCATCAAAAACCGTGACATATATTTTCCCTTCCAGCACACCGATATCTTTCAGTCCGCCGCTCAGCAGGAAGTTTTCTTTCGCCTGCCCGCTTTCATTGGTCACACCCTGACGGGTTTCTTTGGCGAATGAGGTTTCAGCTGGAATGTCGAAAGTATATTCAGAAAACCCTTTTGCAAAAAATCCTTTCCGGGTAAGCTGAGACTCCATTTCGTAAGTCCGGTTTGCTGCCGGGGGTCCGAACAGATTGACAGCTGTAGCTGTAAGTGAAACCGTTCCGCCGGACATATAATCCGAATTGGCGCCACTAAGATCGACCTTAATGCGGTCGGGCATAAACTCTTCCAAACTGATCGCATGCGAGCCGAGCAGCACATCGTTGGCGTTGTACACTTCCAGCACATAAGTACCCGTCAATGCGGCGCGGTCCATTTGCACTTCCGTTTCCACCGCTCCCTGCTCATTAGTCGTTTTCCGCCAGGTCCGGTATTCCCGACCATTTGGTGTCAACATTCTCATTTTCAACGGGATCTTCGCAGCAGTCTGCCACGACTGACTTCTTAGCACAGTATTGAAGTACATTGTTTCCCCCGGCCGGTAAATATCCCTTTGACCGTAAGTAAAAGCCTGAAAACCAGAAGCATTATCGCGCGCACCTTCCACCTCAAACCGCGAGGTTTCCACTTTGGTATCGTTTAAAACTAGGTAGTTGAAATCCTTATCATTACTCGCAGTCAGCATCGCGACTTTAAAACCAGGCCCTTTCTCTTCCAATTTATCGATGTGCGCAACTCCCTTTCCGTCGGTAGAAATGGTGTGAATTACCTGATTATTAGAGCTTATCAATGTGATTTCCAGATCGGAGATTGGCTCGTTGGTCTGGATTGAGTTGGCAAAAACCCAGATTTCGTCTTTCCCCTGTTTGGCTATTAACCCGATATCAGAAATAGATATGAGTTTGGTAGCGCTTAAATAGGCTTCATTTGTAGAACGAACGGTGACCAGATAAACGCCCTGCCGCTTGTTTTCATCGGGTAAGGCAATATTGAGTGCTGATAACCCTTTGCTTTTGGGCAGATTTTCCGTGTCGACGGTCTTGAAAACCAGTGCGTCACTCATATTATCTGCTCCTTCGTCGGTGTACTGAAAAGTACTAAACTGCTGCCATTCATCGCCTACATAACCGTATTCATTCCAGCGGTTTTGGCGGAGATAGTTGAGGATATTATTGGAGTATAATTTTGATACACGGATCTGAACTTCGGGTATATTGACAATTTGGACGCCCACATTCCTGGATCCTTTTCCGGGCAGGTAAACCGCCTTTTTATTAACAAAAGAGATAGCAGGCGGCAGTTTCCCGAAAAACAGATCCTTGGAAGTTTCCTCTTCCAGCGCCTGTCCGAGCATACCTCTCAGATTTTTATTGAGCAGTAAAGAATACGTTTCCGTTTCATTGAAATCGGCGCGCACGATGAACCCATTTTGCGTCGGCTCTATTTGGGAAACGGTGTCGGGGTTAATGCTGAAACCTTTGGAAATACTTTCCTTATCCAGCTCCTGCGAAGTGATGATCCGGGCATAGCCGGCATTATTTTCGAAACCAGTTTGAATATCAACTACCTGTAAATGAAGCGGAGAAGGCAATGTTGCGTTGTGCGAAATCTCGACATTGGTATTGAATTTGGTATTTGGTATTTTCAAACCCGCCGCGATGCTCAGCTTCACCGGCGTGTCATTATTATCGGCCTTTCCGGTGTTGGTTAATGAGACGATCACCTGTTTTTCATCGGGAGAAGGAAGTAATTTAAAATTTGCCGGCTGGTCAGCGACTGTTATTTTCAGCTTTTCAGCTACTTCCTGGCTGTTAACCGGGTAGTTAAATACCAGTTTGAGCCGGGCTTCCTGCCTGCCGCTTTCCTGAGAAATTGTCCACCAGCTTTCAGTCCCGGCTAGTTGCAGAAATGGCGTGTGGAAGTCTAACGGATCTTTGGAAACGTCGTATTTCTTTTCATTCTCAACTTTTTTAGTGAGCAGGTTTGTGAGCTTTGCTTTGTAGGACGTAGCGGGTTCGAACCCTGCAATAGGAGAGAAAATCAGTTCATTGGGCGCAGTCCATTTAAACTTGCCTTTCACAGCAGGCTCAAACTGAACGTATTGTGTCGAATCCCAGTCGTTCAGGTCACCAAGAGCAACCAGGTCTTTATTGAAAGTAAATACAAGATTTTGAGACAAACTGATTTCATTCTCAAAGTTGGTACCTGCAATCCTGACTTCATTTAAAGTAGAACAACCATTTAATAACCAGCTGAAAAAGAACAGATAAACGAGGGAAAACGGGAAACTTTTTTTCATAATGAGATATAAAAAACGGATGATTTTTTTAGCAAAATCATCCGTCTAATTTAACTTTTATCACCGAATCACCCGGAACATTGAATCCTAAATGATTTAAAGGTCTGAAACTTTATATAACTGGTATTAAAACGCTTCCATCACTTCTTCAATTGGTTTGGCACCTTCAAAAAATGACAATAACCGGAGCAAAATCGCATCTACTACCGCGTCGGGGCAGGAAGCGCCGCAAGTCAGCATAATCTTCACAGGCGCTTTTTCAGGAATATAATTTTCCGAAACGATCTCTTCTTTTAAATGCATATCAAAATGCCTGATCAGCTGTCGATCAAGCAGCTTATTGACCGATTCAATAAAATAAGTAGGTAGTTTCTGCTCGCAAAGTTCGACCAAATGCGACGTATTGGAGCTGTTATAACCTCCCGCCACGATTACCAGATCGGCCTCGCGCGTGAGCAATGCATAAGTCGCATCCTGATTATCATTGGTAGCGTAGCAAAGTGTGTCGCGGGTATTGGCAAAATGTGCCTCTACCTGATCCGGGAGCAGGTTATAGTGCCGGATCATGACGTTTTTCAGGAAATCCGAAATGCCCTGCGTGTCCGACGCCAGCATGGTAGTCTGGTTTACAACCCCAATGCGTTGCAGGTCTCTGGCGGGATTGAAACCGTCCGAGTATTGTCCTTCAAAATCTGTATAAAACTGCTCCGCTGATCTGGAACCTGTCATATATTCGGCCAGCCGCTCAGCCTGCGCCATATTTTCGATTATCACAGTCGGCGCGTTTTCTTTGCTGTGTGAAAATGTTGCCCTGGTTTCTTCGTGTTTCGGTTTTCCGTGCACCACAATCGTATAATCCTTCTCGCCGATCTGCGCCGCGCGGTTCCAGACTTTTTCTACGAACGGGCATGTTGTATCATACACATAAGAGTTAATGCCAAGTTCAGCCAGTTTTTGCTGATTTTCAACCGTAGTCCCAAAAGCCGGAACGATCACAATATCCTTGGTCGTAAGCGTTTCCCACGCGATCAGCTGATTGCCTTTTGTGTCCATTATAAATTGAACTCCACGATCTACCAGATCCCGGTTCACATCGGGATTATGGATCATTTCGCTTAGCAGGAAAATCCGTTTTCCGGGATTTTCGGCAATCGCTTTGTAGGCAATATCAATCGCATTTTCCACTCCGTAACAAAATCCGAAATGGCGGGCGATCAGGAACTGTACCGGGCCAAAATCGAGCAATGTAGGCGAATAGTCCCTTTTCAGCTTGTCATTTTTCCGGCGAAATTCCTTGATCGGGGTGATAATCTGGCTCCGGTAAAAGTCGGGGATATTAAACGTTTTCATTTATGATTTCGGTAGATTGCAGCAAACAGCCAAAGATAACAGAACTCCATCTGCATAAGAACAATCGGCTGTTTATCATTGTTCAAATCCGGATTTTAAAAAAAATTCCAATGCGCCGTGCAACATGCAAGAGGCGCTATTGTCTTTAACACAGAACGTTCAAAAATTAAACCTTCTGCTTGAAAACACAAATATACCCAGACCGGCATGTCGAACTGGTGGAACGCTGTAAACTCGGTGAACGAAAGGCACAATACGAGTTGTACAAGTCGTATTCCAAAGCCATGTTCAACATTTGCATGCGGATATTAAACCATATGGGGGAGGCAGAAGATGCTTTGCAGGAGGCGTTTGTGGATGCATTTACGAATCTGCACCAGTTCCGGCAGCAGGCGACATTCGGCGCCTGGCTGAAACAGATCGTAGTAAATAAAGCGATCAACCATTTACGCAGCCGGAAAGTGAAATGGGTGGAGATCGACGAATTTCAGGAAACCCTGGAACATAGCGACCGAAATGAAGATTCGTTCGGCCTCGACGAAAACCAGACCACGCTGGAAGTGGAAAGGGTGAGGAATATGGTCCAGAAATTGCCGGACGGTTACCGCGTGGTATTAAGCCTGTATCTGTTCGAAGGCTACGATCACGAAGAAATAGGCGAAGTACTCGGAATCAGCGAAACAACATCGCGAACCCAATATATGCGCGCGAAACGGAAGTTGACGGAGATGTTGGGGGGGTAGTGTGGGGGGCGTTTTGGTCATTGAATGTGTCATTGGTGGTCATTTTTAGTCATTGATTGTCATTGATAGTTTTATACAGTAACAACGCGCAACTTTTAATACAATAAATGACTACCAGTGACAACAAATGACAATGAATGATACTAGTGACAACAAGTGACTACAAGTGACTACCAGTGACTACAAGTGACTACCAGTGACTACCAATGACATTCAACTAAAAAAAACAGATTTGAAAAAATTATCTACCCATGACACGTTAATGAATCTATGAAAAATTCTTCAGATAAAAAGGATCGATTGGAGCGGTTTGTGAGAGATAACAGGGATGGATTTGATACTTTCTTACCGCAGGATTCTTTATGGAGCCAAATCGAAAGTCAGCTTCACAACGAAATTCCTATCGTTCCGGAGAAATCCAAAAAAAAAATTAGGCGGCTAACCAATCCCTATTTCGACTGGCGCATTGCCGCCGGGGTCTTTCTCGCCCTTGGAATCGGGTTTATGGTGTATTTAAATAACGAGTACGGCATTACCCGCGACCCGCGTGTGGCATTGAAAGTGCCTACTTACGCCCGCGAACTCAATCAATACAATGTTGCAATAGATCAGAAGAGGGAGGAGATCATCAAGCTCGCGCGGAATAATCCTGAATTGTACAAGGATTTTGCGGCTGACCTTGAAAATCTGGAAGTGAATTACAAAAACCTCAGATCCAACCTCTCCAATGCGCCCAACCAGGAAGCATTACTGGAAGCGATGATCGAGAATCTACAATGGCAGGTTGACCTTCTCAACCAACAATTAGACATTTTGCAACGTATTAATAAAGTCAAAGATGACAGCGAAAAAGAGAATAACAGCGCTCCTGTTATTTAATATAGCACTTATTCTGCCGCACTTGCTCAGCGCGGCGCCCACCGATCCCGAACAGGGCGGGCTTATTGAAAAACGGAGGAATATCATCAAGGTTTTTGATGTAAAGAAAAGTGATGTGCTGGTGGTGGACAACCAGTTCGGTCAGGTCAAGATCAACCTGTGGAGCAAGGAAGAGATCAAGGTCGAGATACTGATCACGGCTAATGCAGCTTCCGACGGTCGCGCCTCGCAATATCTGGGTTCTGTGAATATCGACGAAAAAAGGAGTAAGGATCAGATTGCATTAACCACCCAAATCGACCGCGGACAGTTTGCCAACAATGGCTGGAACAACCGGAAGGGCGAAAAGAATTATGTGCAGATCGACTATACGGTGTATATGCCGAAAGAGAATGCATTGATCGTCCGTAATAAGTTCGGCGACACGGATATTCCTTCCTTTCACGCGCCGCTTACTATTGATTCCAAGCATGGAAATTTTGTAGCTAACCTGCTCGAAAATGCTGATAATGTGATCGATGTGAAATATGGCAGCGCAAAAATCGGCAAAATGGACGGGGGTAAATTGGAATTCGAATACTCCAAGCTGAGCCTGGATCACGGCAGGAAGATCCTCTTGACCAATAAATCAGGCGAGCTGAATATCGGTGATGTATTTAATCTGGATGCGGATATTAATTATTCGGGCGCCAAGATCGGCACCATCAGGGGAACCGGGAAAATAAGACTGAACTATTCGGGTAATTTCAAGATCGACGAGCTGACTAATTCTGCGCAAAATCTTGATATTCAAGCATCTTACTCCTCGGTAGTATTGCCTGCGGAGGGCAACCAGTTCAATGTCACGGTGACTTACGGGAATTTCACCTATCCTACCAGCAACGTCAATTTTTCGGTGCAGCCTGCGAAGGATAACAAATCCTATAAAATAAAGCAATACCAGGGCAAGATAGGTACCGGCTCGGGGACAAAGATTACGATCAACTCGCGTTACGGCGATGTAAGGCTTAAAGAGTAAGCGTTTCTATTCCTCTAAAATCACATTGTAACTGAAATTCAGCGGATCGAACGCATTGAAAAGTTTCTCAATAAATGCCGGGTCGCTCGTATAAAAACTAAAGAGATTATCATACCGTTCCTGGGCGATTCCGTTCGGGAACAGTTTGTTTTTGAGCGCCAGCAGCTGTTCAATTTCAGATTGATGATTACGTTCTTCTGCTCTTACAATCCTCTTTTCCAGATGTTTAAGTGAATGCAACAACCTGGTTTGCTCCGCTTTCACAGCGCCCAGCATAGTCTGATCCACAGCAACAGCCTTCTCCAATATAGCTTCGAATATCCTGTTAAATTCCTCTTTCTGATCGTCCAGGTCCAGGATATGCGCTGTATTTTTTTCGATAAAAGTTTTGCGTAAAGCGACTTCATCCAAAAACAACTCCTGATAACTGATGTTCAGTTTTTTAACCTTTTTACATTGATGCCCCGTAATGTACAGCGCAAAGTTTCTCGGGATCAACATCGGGAAAGGAACCGAAAAATGGTCGAATACACCTTTCAGTTGCATCCAGTAAGGTACTTCTGACGGCCCACCGATATACGCGAGATTAGGCAGGATGATCTCTTCGTAAAGCGGCCTTAAAATCACATTTGGACTGAAAATTTCAGGCTTGGTTTCGGCCAGATGCAATATTTCGGTTTCTGAAAAAGTTAAGTCTGTATTTAACACTTTGTACACATTACCTTCTTTTGTAATGCGCTCCCGCAGGTTTTCGTCCAGGTAAAAGAGATTGATCTCGCGCGCATTCAGCGGCGTATGATAGCCCAGCGAATTGAGCTTTGCTGTCGTTTCATTTACCAGTTTTCCCGAAATGGAATTGGTAAGTTCTTCTTTGATAACGGGAAGAAAGGAGCGTTTGAGATCCGCGTGATCGGCGTCGAGGGTAACGAGGCCGTAATGCCCGAATAACTCGTGCATGTAACATCGTACCGCGTCGGCGAGTGTATTATTTTCAAGATATGCTCTTGCAAAAAGGTCAGGCTTGCCGGGAAGTTGTTTCAATATACTTTCCAGCTCTTTTGGATTCAGCCTGCCTACTGCGCCTTTATGATCCCCTGTCCATTTGTGGGTTTCTCCAAATAAGTGCACGGACGCAATTTCCTCAAAATCATGGTCTTCGGTCGCCATCCAATATACCGGCACAAAATTGTATTCCGGGTAAGTCTCTTTCAAAGCGCGGGCGAGCTTGATCGTCGTTACGATCTTGTAAATAATGTAAAGCGGCCCTGTGAAGATGTTAAGCTGATGTCCCGTGGTAACAGTGAAAGTCTTTTCATCGAGCAACAGCGAAAAATCAGGCAGATCAGCCAGCCCGTTGTATTGACTTTCGAGGGTTTCTACCAGTACCTTTCTTTTTTCAGTCTCAAAAGCGCTCTTGTTTAAAATAGCAGCTTTCGCATTTTCAAGCGTCGGAAAATTGCTGTAAAACTCAGATAGTGGCGCTTTTTGATCAAGATAATCCAGCAGTAACGCGGGAAATTGTCCGGTTGTACGCAGATCCACAGTATGCAGAGTCGTGAAAGGTGGCTTTTCAGCAGCTTGTAGAGAATCCAACGTTTTTTGCTTTTGTGTTCATTCGAAACCAAAGATCTAACGTGAAAATCGCGGATTTTGGTTTCCCAAAGTTGCGTATTTTGAAGAAGAATAAAAAACCCCGTAAGCGGTTACAAGAAAGGCCGGATCCATGCAAATCCGGCCTTTTTTTGAACCTACTATTTTAGATCAGAAAGTGTAATTATTCTTGGCAATAAGCTCATCTGCAATGCGGCGGCGGGCATTTTTAAGATTCGACGGTTCAATTTTCGTGAAGCGTTTTAATCCCATTAACATCACATTCAACTCGTCGCTCTCTGCGAAACTAGTGATTGCGGCACGTCCGGCCGAATTGACTTTTTCTACCGAACGGTTCAGGTATACCAATGCTAAATCCTTTTGCAATGCATTTCGCTCTTCGCCGAGCAGCCCAATGCGTTTTTCCACCCGCAGCAAAACAGATTCGGCTACATATATCTCGATCACCATATCGGCCAGGCTCATGATAATCTCCTGCTCTTCTGAAAGCTTCATCATAAACTTCTGCACCGCAGCCCCGGCGACCATCAATACTGCCTTTTTTAGATTTCTGACTACCTTTTTTTCCTTTGCAAAAAGCGTTTCCTCTTCGTCCGCACCAAAATCAGGAATAGACATAATTTCCTTTCCAACTGCCGCCGCAGGGCCCATCAGGTCAAGCTGACCTTTCATGGCGCGCTTCAAAAGCATATCGACCACGAGCATTCGGTTGATCTCGTTGGTGCCTTCAAAAATCCGGTTTATCCGGCTGTCGCGATAAGCTCTGTCCATGGGCGCATCGGCAGAAAAGCCCATTCCTCCGAAGATCTGGACACCTTCATCCACCACAAAATCCAAAACCTCCGAACCGTGCACTTTCATGATCGCGCATTCAATTGCGAGCTCTTCCAAAGCTTTCAACTTTGCTTCGGAATCCGACATTCCTTTTGCCTGGAAAGCGGTTATTAAATCATCAATATTCTGCCCGACCCGGTACGCCGCCGATTCGGTAGCATACATTCCCACAGCCATTTCGGCGATTTTATGTTTAATAGCTCCAAAATTGGCAATTGAAGTGCCAAATTGCTTGCGCTCGTTTGCGTAATTGATTGCCTGTTCGGCCACTTTTTTTGCACCGCCCAATGCAGCGGCAGCCAGTTTTATCCGACCTATATTCAGGATATTAACCGCGATCTTGAAACCATTACCTCTCTCCGAAAGCATATTCTCAACCGGCACTTCGCAGTCGTTGAAGAAGATCTGGCGGGTATCAGATCCTTTGATTCCCATTTTATGCTCCGGCTCGTTCATCGTAATGCCGCCCGAAGTTTTATCTATAATGAATGCAGTCAGGTTTTTATCCGTCTGTCCATTCTCTTCGACTTTGGCAAAAACAATGAATACATCCGCGAAGCCGCCATTCGTGATCCACATTTTCTGACCGTTCACAATGTAATGCTGCCCGTCACCAGAAAGTCTCGCTTTGGTTTTGGCCGAATTCGCATCTGATCCTGAATCCGGCTCAGTCAGACAGTAAGCCGCTTTCCACTCGCCGGAAGCCAGCTTTGGAAGGTATTTAGATTTCTGTTCTTCATTTCCATAATACAATATCGGCAGCGTCCCGATTCCGGTGTGTGCAGACAATGCGACTGAAAACGAGTTACCCGCGCCGGTTGCCTCAGCTACCAGCATAGAAGTATTGAAATTCATCCCAAAACCACCATATTCCTCTGGTACCGCGGTTCCCAGCAGGCCAAGTTCACCTGCCTTATCCATGAGGCTGGCGATCAGTTCGGGACTTTTGGCGTGATCAATTTCATCCAGCCGCGGCCAGATTTCTTTGGCGAGGAACTCGCGACAAGTAGCGGCAATCATCTGCTGCTCTTCGTTAAACTCTTCTGGGATAAATATTTGCGAAGCCTGGGTTTCTTTAATCAAAAACTCTCCTCCGCGGATAGAGCTTCGCTCGAATATTTTATTCGCTTCTGCAACGGCCATATCAATGATTATTATAGAACGATGTGAAATATTAGTATGCAAGCATACTATTCATAAACTCAAATATAAATCATAATTATATTACGCCTGCATCCTGCCGGCGAAAAAATAGTAAGGGAAAATCGCTGCTTTTTAGCTGATAGTTACTTTTTGAAGATCTTGAACTGTTTGAGCAGCTCGCCGCCCGCGCTATTGACCCGGATAAAGTAAATGCCTGATGATAACCCCAGATCCGAGAGATCGATGTAAGCCAGATTATCCGCAACAGTTACCAGCCCCGCCGGAAGCGCGATCCGCTTACCTGAGACCATTACAACCTCATACAACATTTCGTCGCCGGTCTGATTTTCGGGGAGTTTAATATTAATGATATTCTCTGTCGGGTTGGGATAAAATGCCCATTCCTCCATATTCTTGGTGATATTCACAGAATCCCCGTAAGAAATACTAAACTGAATTGAGTTGGTAACGATTGCAGAATCCTCTTCTGCGGCAGTCACCGTGAGGGTGTACCTGCCTACGTAAGGCGCAAATCCGCGTGCATTTTCATACAATGCATACGGAAATACGCTTGTAGTGGAAGTCCGTTTGTAAGGCCCGTCCAGTTCGAAGGTCACCTGGTCATATTCGAAATTTCCGTAGGCGTAAATGTTCAGAAGCGGCGGAAGTGAATCGTAAGCTACCACATCGTCGCCGGCGAGTTTGCGGATCACGCGCTGGTCCACTTTACTGCCGCCTTGCACGAGCTCAAACCGTAGTTCGGGAGTTTGTACTTTCAGTATCAGCGGGATTTCCACATATGCTCCGCCGTTATCGTAAGCCCGGATTATCAGCCTGTATTCTCCTTCTTCAGTGGGGGTTCCTGAAAACACATTTAAAGCAAAATTGAGCCAGGAAGGCCGGTTTTGGACAGATATAGATGAAATATAACCATCGGGGTCTCCAAAGATATTGGTAGGTAAAATATAGTTAAAAGGCATATTTACCTGTGCATATTTCACAGGCAATGTAGTAGATGCAAAAGGCGGTGCATTCAGGAACTGAGGCTCTACAACACGAATCGTAAAATAGGTTTCTACAAATGCATTCAGATCGTCGTACGCTTTGAAAATGATCCGGTACTCGCCCAGTTTGTCAGGCGTACCGCTTAAAGTTCCGTTCGTAAATTTCAGCCAGCCAGGCAATTCAGCAGCTTCGATCCTGGTAATTTCCCCGTCACTGTCCTCAAATGTACCCGCTGGAATTGCAAAGCTGAAAGGCTTCCCGATGGCGACCATCTGATTGGAAAAATTAGCATCAACAGTCGGCGGCTTGTTCGCATTTTCCCTGGTATCAACCCGGATCGTGAAAAAAGCATCCGTAGAACCTCCCTCATCGTCAGTTCCTTTCACTGTGATCCGGTAGTCGCCAAGCGCAGTTGGCCGACCGATCAGTGTCCCGTTTTCAAATCTTAACCACGAAGGCAGGCCGCCTACTTCTACTTTTACAATCGTACCGTCCACATCCGAAAAGGTGTCAATAGGCAGTTTGTAAGTAAAATCCTTGTTGACCGCGATGATCTGCATCGGCACCGGACGAAAAACGTAAGGCGCATAGTTTGACGCATCGTTCCAGTATTCCGGCGTAAGCAGGTCTTCTTCCAGCTTCACCTGCACAGGTTTCGGGCTGGCCGGATTTGCATAAGCGCGTTTCGACCATTCAGAAAAAATCACATTGATCGCGCCCTTTTTTTCAACCGCGGCAGAAAGCCGGTAGCTGACAGATTCGCTGTAAGTAATAGGCTGTAAAGGTTGGCCGAGCCAGTTCGATGCAGCAGGCCGGAGAAATCCCTCCGATCGCGCCATTTGATCTTTTGTAGAGATTACGACCGCGACCACATTCGCACCGTGGGCAAAATTCTCTGTGATCTGTTTTAAATGCGTGTTATTGTCGAGATATGAGCTGACAAACAGTTCATTAGCCGTGATAAAATCAGCCGGCATATTACTTTTTACAATATCCACCGACCACCTGTGATCGTAATTAGGGCTGTCGTTAATCTTAATCCCATCTGATTTTTCATTCAGATCCTTGAAACCCAGCGTCCCGCGCATGACGGAAGCCGCATCAAATACTGAACCATAATCGGAAACGAACTTAACGCCAGGATCAACGGATTTTACAGCTCCGATCATTTGTTCGAAATACTTTTTCATCGCCTCGTGCCGGTAGATATACCAGTCCTTTCCAGCCCGCTGCCTGAAAGATTCTTCCGGGTCCCAGGCTGTAAAAGGCGGATAAGGGTCATTAAAAGTCTTGTAATTCATGCCCCAGAGAAAATTGAGGCGCTCGATTTTTTTGTAATGGTCTTTCAGCCAGGTTCGAAAGCCAGCTACCATTGTTTTCGAATAATCGTAAACAGCCGTGCTTTCCTTGCCGCCGGTGATCAGGCCGCCGGGATATTCGCCTTCCTGAGTGGGAGTATTGGTGACGGAAACGTAAAGCAGTTTGTTGGTAGTCTGTAAATGTTTGTAGCGGGTCACCGTTTCCTTCACAAACGCAATTCCCTTATTTACAATAGCTTGATTATCAAACCCGAAGAAAGTATCCTGATATCCCCCTAGCAGCGGCTGGTCGGAGTGGCTGAACTGGCTGTCAGAAGGTTCCCAAAAACCTTTGATACGTGTGCTGTGTCTCCCTAGGTGAATGCGGAGCGCCACTTTCATGCCGAGATCAGTGGCTATTTTGATCTGTTCATCGTACTTGGCCCACTTCGGAGTTTCAGTAGGAGAGCTGTAATATACTTTGTCCCAAGGAATTGTGATATAAACTGCATTGAGGCCGTACTGACTGGCGGCTGTGATCAGTTCCGGCTCGGGACCACGGTTATCAGCGTCGGTCAGGTTCAGTAGCATCAGTGCCAGATACCTTTGTGGATCAACTTCCGCTGTTTTTTTATCAATTTGGGCTGATAGCGGTTGCTGTGCAAGAAACAGGCCGAATACCAGAAAAAATAGCTTATTGAGATGATGAAATGCGTTCGTAGAATTGAACATGCTAAAACTTTTTGTCAATTAATTTGATCCACTCGTTGTATCCGTTTTCCACATTGAATTGACCTGCGCGCTCAATGCTTTTTGCACTATTAACCGTCACTTTTCCTTCCATTACTGACCGCATTCCTGCTACCATCTGCCTCACACTCAGATCCTTGGTCACGAGGCCCATTCCATCCTGGATAAACTCAGAAACGCCTCCCGAAGGAAACGAAACGATAGGTTTTCCCAACAGCGCAGCTTCAATCATTACCAGTGGAAATGGGTCTTGCCGGGAAGTGAGCAGAAAACCGTTACCCACGTTAAGGTAGTTATAATAATCTTCTTTCTGCTTTCCCACCAAATGAATTTTGGTCGCCGATTTGGAGTGAATGCACCTTTGTTCAGTATAGTAAACGAGCCCGTCATCGATCTTAGCGCCCACCCAGATCAGGTGAACGTTGGGGTCATTGACCTCAGCCGCAATATCAGGCAGCATATCGAAACCTTTTCGCTCAGAAGTCATTCCTGACAATACCCAAACGAATGCTTTTTCAGGTATGCCTAGATCCTTTCTCAACTGGCTGCTGCGCTCGTTATCTTGCTTGACCAGTTTATGGTCGATAAAGGAATGGAGTAAGCCAATATTTTTGCCGCCTGCATTACTAAGTGCGTCACAGGTAGCCTGCGAGCAGCCGATCAGCAAATGCGAGTAATCAACGATACCCTTGAAATCGGGGCCACTCAGGTAAGCGTAGGTCAGGGGCATTTCGTGAAAATGGGTAACCACTTTAATCGAAAACTCCTTCGCTATCACAATGGATTCCGGTATCATAGTGGTATTCACGTACCAGAAATCCGCATTAAAATCCTTCGCAAGTTTTCGTAAATACTTGTGAATAGGGTTAATACCAAGATGATAGGATACTTTTTGCAAGATATTGAAGTGACGCGGCGCAATAAATCTTGGAATGTCCTCGGGAAAATCTTTTAATAATTCTCCATTGGCAAAACTTACTATACCTACGTCGAAACGGGAACGGTCGATCTTTTTAAGAATATACAACAGCATCATTTCCGATCCTGTCCTTGTCGCATAGGGCGTGAAAAACAGTATTTTTTTCTTAGTACTATTCATGCAGAGGCGGTTAAAAGGTCAATGTTCTCCTGTGGTTTTATCTTATAAGACCCTTTTTTTAAGAGTAACGTTTGCCAGAAATATTTTAAAATCACCTTTGTTTTTCTAACATAGATCCGCTGCGTCCTGAGCTCAGCAAATGGATTTCTGCCACTTTTGATATTCAATGCGATTTTCCACCCAAAAATGACGGGCACCATACATATATAATGCGCGATCAGCAAAAGGTACTGAAAAACACCATATTGCTTCCGGATCCATAGGAAATTAGACACCTGCATTTGGGTACTGAACCGGTTGATCCACGAAATGTTCGTGCGCCGGAAAGGGTTGTTATTTTCAAGATGAATAAATGTGCAGTCTTTGAAATAGCACAGTTTTCCCAACTTTCCAAGCCTGCCCGACCATTCTACATCTTCTCCATACATAAAAAAATCAGGGCTGAAACCGCCTGTTTTTTCAAATCCCTCGCGGCGCAGAAAGATGAATGCGCCGACCAGCCAATCGTACTGATCGGGATCTTTGTAATCAGGTTCCGGGTAAAAACGGTTTAGTATATTCTCTGTCAGGCGGCCCGGCGGAAGTATGAAAAACGTCTTGCGAAACTCGTTGAAACTCTGGTAAAAAGGCATTGGTGTTCCGTCTGCGTAATATTGCAAAGCACCGCAGGCGATCATATCCTGCTTGGCTTCCATGCGCGTGAAACAGCGGCCTATCACATTGTCTGTCAGTAAAGTATCTGCATTAAGTAACAGAAAATACTTCCCTTTTGCGATCGCCATACCCTCGTTATTAGCAATACCAAAACCCGGGTTGGAAGGAAGGTCTATCCAGCGTACTTCGGGATAAGAGGCGCGGATCAGGTCGCCGCCGCCATTTTCAGGATCATTGTCAACAATTATTACCTCAAACGTCACTCCGGAAGTGAACTGATGAATCGACTTTAAACAATTAATGATGAGTTGTGAAGTGCGGTAATTAATGATGATGATGGATACATCCATGAAAAAGCGTGCAAGTTAGACGCGTAAAAATAGAAAATCTCCGTGGAACAAGGGCAAACCTTCCACGGAGATCGTCGATTAGAATTTAATTAGTTAGTTGCCGGTTAATTGAGCCTTTCAAAGATTCCGGCCACTCCCTGCCCGCCGCCAACGCAGGCAGTTACCATACCATATTTCTGATTTTGCCGCTTCATTTCATTGAACAACTGCACCGATAAACGTGCGCCCGTCGATCCTAGCGCGTGGCCCAGCGCGATCGCGCCGCCATTTGGATTGACAATTTCAGGGTTAATATCCAGCTCCTGGATCACGGCCAGTGACTGTGCCGCAAAAGCTTCATTCAATTCAATCTGCTCGATATCCTGCAATCTCAAACCCGCCTGTCTCAACGCAGTAGGAATAGCCGCAACCGGCCCGATGCCCATAATTCGTGGGTCTACGCCCGCAGTTGCGTAGGATAGCATTCTTGCGATTGGTTTGAGGTTCAGTTTATTAACCATATTCTCCGACATGACCATCACAAATGCAGCCCCGTCGGAAGTTTGCGACGAGTTACCCGCGGTAACCGAGCCACCGGCAGCAAATACAGGTTTTAGCTTGTTCAAAGCTTCCAGCGTAGTGTCCGCGCGCGGACCTTCGTCCTGGCTCACCACCAATTCTCTCGTTTTCTTCTTGCCCGAAGCCGCGTCGAAATAGGTTTCTTTCACGGTAACAGGCACAATTCCGTCTGCAAACCAGCCTTCTTTCTGCGCCCGCAATGCTTTTTGGTGAGATTGAAAAGAAAATTCATCCTGCTTTTCACGGCTGATATTGAAGTCTTTCGCAACCTGCTCGGCCGTAAGTCCCATACTCAGGTAGTATTGCGGATTCGTATGTGCGATTTCGTAGTTCAATGCAGTTTTCCAGCCCATTGTCGGTACCATAGACATAGATTCGGTACCTCCTGCAATAATGCATTCAGCCATTCCTGCGTGTATTTTCGCAGAGGCCATCGCAATTGCCTCCACGCCTGAGCCGCAATATCTGTTGATCGTAATTCCTGATACGTTTTGTGGCAATGCGAGCAAAGCGACGTAACGTCCCATTTGCATTCCCTGCTCAGCTTCGGGTACCGCATTGCCGACAATCACATCGTCAACCTGGGTAGGGTCCAGTTGAGGGAGCTGTTCCAGTAAATGTTTGATTACTGTCGCTCCAAGGTCATCGGGGCGTGTAAACCGGAAGCCGCCTCTCGAAGCTTTTCCAACCGCGGTCCGGTAGCCCGCTACAATATATGCGTTCATATAGCTATTTTAAGTCGATGAAAAATAGATAGTATGCAGGCATACTATCAGGTAAAAATAGAAATTTAACATAAAACAACAAACCGCCGGAAAACAATTTCCGGCGGTTTGCAACTACGAAGTCTTTACTGATGGATTATTAAAATCTAGGAGTGAAAGTTCTCCTCAATGATTGATTTTGGTCTTTTTGCAATATCCGGCATGACGATCCATAGGATAATGTAAAGGAAGACGATCGGGAAAGTGACAGGGATAAAAACTGCCAGCACGAATAATACCCGAACGATCGTTACATCGATCTGAAAGTAATCTGCAAGGCCGGAAGCTACTCCACCAATCATTTTGTTTGCTGTATTGCGATATAATCTGTTATGGTTCATGGCTGTTTGTGTTTATTTCGTTTTGATGATTCAAAGCTACTATGCATTACATAGTAGTTGTTATCTTTCTTTATAAGCGGCTTTTTGCCGGGAGCACGGGTTGTATTTTGTGGTATATGGATGAAATGCGGGATAAAAGCTGTCACGTCAAAAACAAAGTCGCGTATCGACTGAAATTAATCCATCGAAATAGGCAAATGCGTTAGATCTGTATTAGGAAAATCAAAGATGTTGCGCAACAGAATTGGCAATGAATTACCTTTGGAATTGGAATAAGCTTGTGTGCTGACAATCTGGCACCTATTTGCGACAGGCTTAATTTTTTGTTTGAGAATGAACGATATAAAATATATAAACCATGTTTAAAATATTCTCTAAGCTATTTGGCACCAAATCAGAACGGGATTTGAAAGAACTGACCCCGTACGTGGGTAAAGTGAATGCCGAATATGCTCTGTTAGCTTCTTTAACAAATGACGAACTCAGGGCCCAGTCGGAAAACCTGAAACAGCATATATCAGATCAGCTTAAATCCATCGACGACCAGATCGCGTCGTTGAGACAAGAGGCGGCCGACGAGCCTAATGTGGATAGCAAAGAAGTAATCTTCAAAAGAATCGACGCCCTTGAACTGGACAGGAACAAGGAATTGGAAAGGGTATTATTGGAAATTCTTCCAAAAGCATTTGCGATCGTAAAAGACACAGCCCGCCGTTTTAAAGAAAATGAACAGCTGGAAGTGACTGCCAATTTCTTCGACCGCGAAGTTGCTGCACGTAAGTCACATATCCGGATCGAAGGCGATAAGGCATATTGGAATACAACCTGGGACGTAATCGGCCAGCCTATTAAATGGAATATGCTGCATTATGATGTGCAGCTGATCGGTGGGGTTGTGCTTCACCAGGGTAAGATCTCCGAAATGGCGACTGGTGAAGGTAAAACGCTTGTTGCGACGTTACCTGCGTTTTTGAATGCATTGGCTGGTCAGGGAGTACATATTGTAACTGTCAATGATTACCTCGCAAAACGTGATGCTGAGTGGAATGCGCCTCTTTTTGAATTCCACGGTTTAAGCGTCGACTGTATCGACCGCCACCAGCCTAATACCAACGCGAGAAGAAATGCTTACAAAGCGGACCTTACTTACGGAACAAACAACGAATTTGGTTTTGACTACCTGCGTGACAATATGTCACGGACTACGGAAGAGCTGGTTCAGCGCAAGCACCACTTCGCTATGGTCGATGAGGTTGACTCCGTTTTGATCGATGATGCACGTACGCCATTGATCATCAGCGGGCCGGTACCACGCGGCGACGAGCAGGAATACATTGAATTAAAGCCCCGCGTTTCGCGCATTGTTGAAGCTCAGAAGAAGCTTGCAATGGACTTTTTAAATGATGCCAAGAAAAAAATTGCGGCGGGAGATAAAAAAGAAGGTGGCCTGGCATTGTTCCGTGCACACCGCGGTATGCCGAAATACAAGCCTTTGATCAAATACCTCAGTGAATCGGGTATTAAAGCTATCATGCAGGAATCGGAATCGATCCACCTTGCTGAAAATCAGAAATTAATGCCGGTAGCCGATGCGCCATTGTATTTTACGATCGATGAGCGCCACAATAGCATTGAGCTGACCGAAAAAGGAATTGACTTCTTAACAGGCGAATCGGAAGAAACGAATTTCTTTATTCTCCCCGATATCGCAGTTGATCTCGATGCGATCGAAAAAGATACTTCACTGAGCGAGCAGGAACGGATTATCAAGAAGGAATCCCTAATCCGTGATTATTCTGTAAAAACTGCCCGCATTCACACCGTGAACCAGTTACTGAAAGCATTTACACTCTTCGAAAAAGATGTGGAATATGTGATCATGGACGGAAAGGTTAAGATCGTAGATGAGCAGACCGGCCGTATCATGGAAGGTCGCCGCTATTCTGACGGTTTGCACCAGGCTATCGAAGCCAAAGAAAGTGTAAGGGTTGAAGACGCTACACAGACTTACGCGACGGTTACTCTCCAAAATTACTTCCGGATGTACCACAAATTGGCTGGTATGACGGGTACTGCGGAAACAGAAGCAGGTGAATTCTGGGAAATTTACAAGTTGGACGTAGTTTCTATCCCGACCAATGTAACTGCTGTTCGTAAAGATCAGGAAGACAAAGTGTACCGTTCGGTGCGTGAAAAATACAATGCGGTTACCGACGAGATCGTGGAGCTGGTAGAAGCAGGCAGGCCGGTTTTGGTAGGTACGACTTCGGTTGAAAACTCCGAGATCATCAGCCGCATGCTTACCCTGCGTAAGATCGCCCACCAGGTACTGAATGCAAAACAGCACCAGCGTGAGGCAGAAGTAGTTGCCGAAGCTGGTAAGCCCGGAACTGTGACCATTGCTACCAACATGGCAGGTCGCGGTACGGATATTAAACTTACGCCGGAAGCGAAAAAAGCGGGCGGTTTGGCCATTATTGGTACTGAAAGGCACGAAAGTCGCCGCGTCGACAGACAGTTACGCGGACGTTCAGGTCGCCAGGGTGACCCGGGTTCTTCCCAGTTCTTTGTTTCCCTTGAAGATAACCTGATGCGTTTGTTCGGTTCTGACCGGATGGCGAAGGTAATGGATAGAATGGGGCTGGAAGAAGGCGAGGTGATCCAGAGCGGCATGATCACGAAATCGATCGAGCGTGCGCAGAAAAAGGTGGAGGAAAACAACTTTGGAATGCGGAAACGTTTGCTGGAATATGACGATGTCATGAACTACCAGCGTGACGCGATCTATACCCGCCGCCGGAATGCACTCTTTGGAGATCGTTTGGCTGTGGATATTGCCAATACCCTTTTCGATGTGTGTGATGAACTGACAAATACTGCCGGAACTTACGCAGAGCTCGAATTGGCGGCCATTACTACGCTGGGTATGGAACTTCCATTCAGTGAATCGGAATACAATTCGTTCAAACCGGGAGATCGGTCGCAGCGTCTTTATGAAGCTGCTGAGAAGCAATATCAGGAGAAGAACAATGCGATTTCGCAAAAAGCATTGCCAATTCTCCGTTCGATCCACGCAGAGAGAGGCGCTACGGTTACGGAGATTATGATCCCTTTCAGTGACGGACTTCGCCAAACTGGTGTGGTAGTGGGATTGAAAAAAGCCATCGATAACGAGGGTAAGGAAATTACGCACGAAATGGAGAAAGCGATCGTGCTTTCGCTGATCGACCAGGAATGGAAAGAGCATTTGCGTGAAATGGACGATTTGAAACAGTCGGTTCAGAATGCCGTATTTGAACAAAAAGATCCTTTATTGATTTATAAATTCGAATCGGTAGAACTGTTCAAACGCTTCCTGAGCAAGGTAAACTTTGATATGATATCCTTCCTGATGAAGGCGGATATTCCTCAGGAAGAGGCTGTTCCTGCTACTGCTGTACAGCAAACGGTACGCCGCCCGGCACCCGCGCCTGAGTTGCATACCAACAAGGAAGAAGATATTGATCTGGATATTGAAGATAGCAGATATGCTCGTACAGAGTCTTCAACAAAGGCGCAGCCCGTTCGCATCGAGCGTATTGCAGACCGTAACCAGAAGGTATCCGTTCAATATCGCGACGGTCGGATCCTGCGCGATGTGAAATTTAAAAAAGTAGAACAGGAAGTGAAAAACGGCGAATGCGTAGTAATTGAATAGTCGTTTTTCTAAAAAATAATACAAGCCCTGCCTTCTCAGAATAGAAAGGCAGGGCTTTTTGCTGCCGTAAAATCAGGATTTATACGATATTTGCAGTTATAGTAGCGCATTAACACAATATTCCATCAACATGAGGCTTCACAAGGAAGGATATACCATCATTCTGATCACAATCATCGTTCTGGTACTGATCAACTTAGGGATTAATTACCTCCTTCCGGACGGTTACTGGATCCCGATGTTGGCAATTATCGGCAGCATCTTTGTGCTTCTGCTGGTTGTCCAGTTTTTCCGCGTCCCGACCCGCGTAGTGCACAAAAGCGACCGGCAAATCGTAGCGCCTTGTGACGGAAAAGTGGTTGTGATTGAAGAAGTCGTTGAAACCGAATACTTTAATGGCCCAAGAAGACAGATCAGCATATTCATGTCGCCGCTGAACGTGCACATCAACTGGAACCCGGTAAGTGGTGTAGTTCAGTATTTTAAATACCACGCAGGACTTTATCTGGTAGCGTGGCACCCGAAATCCAGCACGGATAATGAGCGCACCACGGTAGTAATCAGAACATTAGAAGGAATTGATATTCTGTTCAGACAAATTGCAGGAGCTGCTGCACGCCGCATTCGCTGGTACGTAAAGGAAGGCGACAAAGTTGAGCAGAGCACCGAAATGGGTTTTATCAAATTCGGCTCGCGCGTAGATATTTTCGTCCCGCTGGATGCGGAGATCAAGGTTAACCTGCAAGATAAAACCGTAGGCAGCGTGACAGTATTGGCTGAATTGAAATAAGTTTACGGCGTTAATGTGCCGAGCCAATCACCAATTTGCTGAAAAAATCCCGGCACCGCCGCTGGATAAACAATCGCCATAAACACCATTCCGAAGATTGCGCCATACATGTGCGCGCTGTGATTCACATAACTCGTGCCCTTTTTCGCTTCATAAAGCGAGTATCCCAGAAATAAGATCCCGAAAATAAATGCCTTCATTTTGATGAAGAAGTACAGAGAAATTGTCATAGTCGGAGCAAAAAGAATTGCTGCAAACAGAACAGCGGAAACACCTCCGGAAGCACCCAGAGAGTTGTAATTTGAATTGTTGCGGTGCTTCATAAAAGTTGGAATATCGGAAACGATAATTCCCACTATATAAAGGAACAGGAAATACAGCGACCCGCTGGGCCCGAACAACATACCGAAAAGCCGCTCGATCCCTTCCCCTACAAACCATAAACTGAGCATATTGAATATTAAATGCCCAAAATCTGCGTGGATGAAGCCGGACGTTACAAACCGGTAATATTCATTTCGCCTGGTGACTTTGTATGGGTTCATGATCAGCTTATCCATCAAACTGTAATTGTTGAAGGCATAATAACTGATACCAGATGTAATAATGACAAGCAGAAGGGTAAGTGACATAAAATCAAAGATTAAAGAATAACATTATTTTTCCCGATCAACCAATTGCTGTGCGAATTGCAGTAGCGGTTCCTTCCGGGAATTTTCAATACTGAGATTTCGAAGGTTTTCCAGCCCCTTTCCGAAATAATCACTGATTTTTTGTTCAGTCAAACTGCGGATACCCAGTGATTCATAAACTGCCTTTACCGCGCTAATCTTTTCTTCAGCATCAAAAATCGGTTCTGAAATCCACTTTTCCAGCTCACTTTTAGTTGCATTATCCGCTTTTGAAAGCGCCTCGATCAATAGGAACGTTTTCTTGTTTGCAATAATATCCCCGCCTACCTGCTTTCCAAACTTGGAAGGATCGCCGTAAACGTCCAGAAGATCGTCTTTCAGCTGAAAACCGATCCCCATATTTTCCCCGGCAGCATAAAGCAGCTTGACGGATTCTTCATCCGCGCCGCCAATTATTCCACCTAATTCCAACGCAAAACCAAGCAGGACCGACGTTTTCAAACGGATCATTTCCAGATATTCTTCCTCTGTCACATTCCAGCGCGTTTCAAAATTCATGTCGAGCTGCTGGCCTTCGCACACCTCAGCGGCAGTTTGATTAAATCTTGCCAAAACAAGCCTTAGCTTCTCTTTGGGAATATCCAAAAGCAGATCATAGGCGCGGATCAGCATTACATCTCCCGAAAGAATAGCTGTATTCGCATTCCATTTTTCGTGCACTGTCGGTTTTCCTCTCCGCAATGGTGCGCGGTCCATGATATCATCGTGCATTAATGTAAAATTGTGAAAAACCTCCACCGCCATGGCCGGTTTCAGTGCCGCACTGATATTTTCCGAATAGATCGATGCTGACAATAATGTCAGCAAAGGCCGGAAACGTTTCCCGTGAAGGGACATAATATAACCGATCGGCTCGTAAAGTTCAGCCGGATTTTCGCCGTAGGAATGTTTCTCAAATTCGGCTTGAAGCGTTTGCAGTAATTGCTCGGGGTTAACCATTCGAAGTGCAGAAATCGCCTGATCAGATCAGGACGCAATATTTAGATTTTAACTTATCAGCCGGTTGAGGCGACTTATGCAAAGTAGCGGAATTTCCTTGTCTTGCGGATAACATTTCATGTATTAATTCGATTTTGCATTGTTTTGGAGCTATTCCCCGACAATATGATAACTTTGAAAATCTAACATTTCCCAGAACAGCATGCCATTTCACCAGTATTTCAACGGAGATATTACGCCAATAGATCAGCCTGTATTTCAAACCAATGACCTTGGTATACTGCGCGGGTACGGTTTGTTTGACTATTTCAGAACCTATAACGGTATTCCTTTCCGCTGGGACGATTACTGGCAGCGATTTGAAAACTCCGCGAGGCTGCTCAAACTGCAAGTTCCAATCTCACAACACGACACCGAAAAGGTACTTGCCGATCTGCACGCATTATCCGGCGAACAGGAAGTTGCATTCCGCTTTGTACTTACAGGAGGTTACGCGCCCGACAGTGTGCATGTAGTGCAGCCCAATTTCCTGATAAAAACGGAGGCGCTGCCGCAGGATAATCCGGCCGGCCGTTTGAAAGGTATTAAAGTAATTCCTTATGAATATGTCCGCGACCTGCCAGAGATCAAAACCACCAATTACGTACACATGGTTTTAATGGCGGATGAAATGAAAAGGCAGCTGGCAGCAGATCTGTTGTTTTATAAAGACGACGAAGTAAGTGAACTGACAAGAAGCAATATATTCATTTTCAGAGACGGGAAACTGATCACTTCCAACCGGAACATATTAAATGGAATAACAAGAAAAGTGGTACTGGAACTTGCAGAAGCACATTTTGAAGTGGAAGTCAGACCCATTTTTTATCAGGAAGTGATTACAGCAGAAGAAGTTTTCACCACCAGTACTACCAAATGGGTAATGCCAGTAGTACAGATCGGCGACGAGCTTATAGGCAACGGACTGGCTGGAAAGCGGACATTATTTTTGCAGGAGCTTTTTGAAAAACTGGTAGCCGATTGGGGTAAATAAAAAAGTGGCTTCCTTGCGAAAACCACTTCTCTTCACTTTTTGTAATAAATCAATTTATTTAGGCGCAATAGGTGATTCTTTGTTGACAATCGGCCAAACTCCCGGCCGCGGAAAACTTACTCCTTTCGTTGGTCCTTTGTCCATCGCATCCAATCCGAAATAGTACAACGGCCAGCCTTTATAAGTAAGCTGTTTTTTACCAAAAACGGTGATCGTACCGAATAACGTTTTATCCAGAGCCGAAGGAATATCTTCAATGGTATTTACTTCGTAAATCGGCCAGGTCGCATCGTGGGTCGCGTCGTTTGTTGTCCAATTGTTGTTCATCGATGAATCTCTTGCAAATGCATATAAAGTACGACCGAGGCTATCGACGATAAATTGCGTTTCCGCTGTACCTTCTGTGTAGTCTGCCTTGTAGGATTTACCGTCGTTTCCAACCAGCTGCGCATTGGAAAGCATTACCGTGTATTTCGTTTTAGCCACATACCACAGATTTCCCATTCCCTCTCCTTTCGCATCGCCCGCAGCCGCATCATCCTGGAAATAATACAGCGGCCAGCCTTTGTAAGTCGTTTGTGTCACACCGTCGGTCCGCGTGATATTGGCGAAATCAGAAGCTTTCAGGCCTGCATCCAATTTAATGGAAGTAGGATTCGCTACTGAAAATACCGGCCAGCGCGTCAGGCATTGACCTGTGCAGACCGAAGTTGTGCCTGCATCTTTTGTAAAAAAATAAAGCGATCTCCCGTCCTTATCTGTCAAAACCTTACCTAGCGAGCCGGCGTCTTTTAGCATCACATCATTAGAAACCGGCTGTTGATTATCATCATCGTCAGAGCAGGAAATTGTCACTGCCAGTAATAGCCCCAGCACAAACAGACTGCGGGTAATGGAAAAGATTTTCATCGGATTCATTTTTATTGTTAGAGATGAATTGGTTGTCGCGATTACGGCGAAAAACCTCCGATGGTTGCGTGGCTGCTCTGTTGCATTTGAAGTAAATAAAAAAGGCACGATCTGCGCGATCGTGCCTTTTTTCATATTTTTTTGGTAAAATATCAGGTCCAGCCCTGCGCGGTCATCGGCACGCGGCTGTCGCCTTTGGTATGTAGGGAAACTCCTTCACTTTTATCTGCTATATAACCTACAAATGTGATTTTGGGGTTGTTTTTTATCTTTTCGTAGTCTGCCTGAGAAACTGTAAATAACAGCTCATAATCTTCTCCTCCATTCAATGCAGCGGTTATCGGGCTCAGATTGAGTTCCGTAGCTGCCAGATAAGTTTGCTCATCAATAGGCAATCTTTCTTCAAAAACCACCGCACCAACGCCTGATTGGGCACAAATATGCAGCAGATCGGAAGCCAGTCCGTCGGAAACGTCGATCATAGAAGTTGGCGTTACACCCGCTTCTTCCAGTTCATAAATCACGTCCATCCTTGCCTCGGGGCGCAACTGACGTTGTATCACATAATCCTTACCTTCCAGCTCCGGCTGCATATCCGGGTTAGTCAGAAAAACCTGCTTTTCCCTTTCCAGTAGCTGCAAACCAAGATAAGCCCCGCCCAGATCTCCCGTTACGCACAGCAAATCGTTTGGCTTTGCTGTATTTCTGTAAACGACCTTGTCTTTCTTAACTTTCCCAAATACACTTACCGAGATCAATAATCCGGATCTCGAAGAAGAAGTATCGCCGCCCACCAGATCCACACTGAAATCCTTGCAGGCCGTTCTCACACCCGCATAAAATTCATCGATCGCCTCAACAGAAAACCGGTTGCTGATCGCAATATTCACCGTAACCTGCCGCGGATACCCGTTCATTGCAGCAATGTCCGAAACGCTGGCTGCTATTGATTTGTAACCCAGATGTTTAAGCGGAAAAAAGGTAAGATCGAAATGCACGCCTTCCAGCAGCAGATCGGTGGTTAACAGCCCATATTCTTCACCAATATCCATTACCGCCGCATCGTCGCCGATACCCGTAACAGTATCCGGCTGCGTATTTGTCACTCCTTTATTTATTCTCTGTATCAGCCCGAATTCACCCAGGCTGCTGATTTCTGTTCTGCTTTCCATGCTACAAAATTAGACAAAAAAAGCGAAGCCACTTCCGGTCAGAAATGGCTTCGCAATTCAAAATATTAAGTATATGTGTTCTTATGGATTCGTCAAAGTGTATTCGTTGATCGAGCCGCCCGTTTTTGAGCTGCCTTTCAACCGGGTCAATACCAGTTTGGCATCGTCGATTGAATTGATCGTAAATTCAAT
Organism: Dyadobacter sp. CY343; assembly: GCF_021390335.1. Lineage (GTDB taxonomy): Bacteria > Bacteroidota > Bacteroidia > Cytophagales > Spirosomataceae > Dyadobacter. The sequence goes on from NZ_JAJUXK010000007.1 coordinate 309,279, forward strand.
GGTACCGCCTGTTCCGGTCGGCTGTGGAGTCAATCCACTCAATATCAACTTGCTATCTCCTTCTAATGCCCAGGTTCCGTTGAAAGTGCTTCCTTCAAAGTCTGTAAATGAAACGGTCATTGCGCCTGCTGCATTGGTAAGTACCAGCCTGAATGCCGAGTATCCCGGAAACTGGTTGCTGGATCCGCCTCTTGAATAAGCCGCCACAGTTCCGTGTTTTACAGATTCCGCTGTCCACGCTTTGGCAATTCGCTCAGAAACGGGCTTTACTTTTTCTTTACATCCCGCGGTTATCAATGTGAAAACCAGAGCAATACACCATATCAGAGAGTAACTTTTTTTCATATATCTTTTTTCAAAAATTTCTTAACACAACGCCAAGTTCCTACTTTTTAGTCTGAATATCAAAATATTCGATCAAGATCATTTTAATTTTATAGCCGCCGGTTGATATCATTAAATTGCGGGCAAAATTTACCTTCATGAAAGAATATACGCGTGCGCAGCTGGCGCTCCGGAATGGTCAGGATAAAGAGGAGATCTGGTGTGCCTACAAAGGGATCATTTACGACGTCACTTCGTCGAGATTATGGCGAAACGGGCACCACTACGAGCATTGGGCCGGCCAGGATCTGACAAAAGAACTAGGCGACGCGCCGCACACAGATCAGGTTTTCAAGCGCTTTCAGGTGATCGGCAGATTACAAAAACTCTAAACCCGGTCAAATGGAATCTACATTTTTAATAGCCGACAGCGGCTCCACGAAGACCGATTGGGTTGTCACAAAAAGCGGCTCGCGACTAGCCACATTCCAGTCGGCAGGTATTAATCCATTTTATCAGTCGGCGGAAGAGATTATTCCTGTAATTGAAAAGCAGGTACTCCCTCAAATTCAGGTTGTTATTGATAAGATATTCTTTTACGGAGCCGGCTGTGCGGACGAGAAATCGAGCCGGCCGGTTTATGATGCTTTACAAAATTGCATTCCCTCCGCTACGGAAATTCAGGTCGCTTCCGATATGCTGGGTGCCGCACGCGGCCTGTGCGGGCATAGTGCCGGACTGGCGTGCATTCTCGGAACCGGGGCTAATAATGCATTTTACGATGGCGAAAATATAGTCCGCCAGATCGGTTCGCTGGGATTCTGGCTGGGCGACGAAGGAAGTGGGTCTTATCTCGGTAAGACGCTCGTCGTGAGTTATTTACAAAATGAACTTCCGGCTGATCTGCACGAAAAATTTGCCAAAAAATATCCCGAAATAGATCGGCTCTACATATTGGACCACGCTTATAAGAAACCCTATCCAAACCGCTTTTTTGCTACGTTTTCCGGATTTATTTCAGAGCATACTGATCATAGCTACATCCGGGATGTGCTCGAAGAAGCATTTTCGCTTTTTACCCAAAAATACATTCTCAAACACAAAAACGCAGATCAATATCCTGTCCATTTCACCGGATCGATCGCATTTTACTACCAGGATATTCTCAAATCTGTACTCGCCTCAAAAGGTTTACAAACCGGCCGCATTCTAAAAACGCCGCTGGACGGATTGGTACAGTATTATTTATAAATCAATCGGGAACGAAGCGTTAATGAATGTTAAAGCGCGCTAGTTTGGTGCGCAGGCAAGCTGCATTCCCGTTGTATCTGTGTAAATGGTCTTAAATTTGACTATTATACCATTGTAATGTCGAGACGAACAATTCAAGCGCTTACTGTTTTTTCTGCACTGCTGATTATAGGCGTTGTCATTACGCAGATTTTCTGGGTGAAACAGGCGCTCGACCTCCGGCACCGGCAGTTTAACCAGAATGCCCACGTTGCTTTACAGGATGTAGCAGCAAAACTGGCGCAGGTAAACGGCGTAATGCAAACCAGTAATCCCGTCGAGCAGCTTTCTCCTGAGTATTTTCTGGTCAATACCAATTCAACTACCCAGCCCGAATTGCTGGAAGTTTTTATCAAGGAAAGCTTTCAGAAATACAAACTGATCGCCGATTTCGACGTCGGAATTTACGATTGCACGACCAACAGAATGCGCTACGGAATGTCGCTGAGCACGAAAAACAATGCAAAAATTCCAACGCCGACTTCCAACTGGATCAAAACAGATAAATACCCCTATTACTTCGGCGTGCGCTTTCCAGAACAGGAAACCTATTTCGCAGGCAGTATCAACCGCGCAATCTGGTCGTCGGTGCTGGTACTTGTTGCCGTGTCGCTTTTCGCTTATGCACTTTTTGTGATTTTGAGACAAAAGCAGCTTTCGGAGGTACAGCGTGATTTTGTCAATAACATGACCCACGAGCTGCAAACGCCGATTTCTACGATCCGAATTGCTGCAGATGTATTGAATTCTGACAATATCGTAACCCAGCCGGCACGCCATAAGCGATATGTTCAGATCGTGCAGGATGAGATATTGCGGTTGCAGGGTCAGGTCGAAATGGTGCTTTCGATGGCCAAAGCTGAGCGGAATGTACTTACTTTACAAAAGGAGCAGATCAACGTGGGCGAAATGATCAAGTCTGTGCTGCTTCCGTTTGAAAATAAGGTGAAGTTTAAAGACCAGGCCGAAAACCAGATCATCGAAGCGGATCCATTTCATTTGCGGTGTGTGATCAACAATCTGGTAGACAATGCATTAAAATATTCCGACGATGCGCCCGAAGTTGAAATTGATATTTACAACAAAGGAAAATGTCTCGTAATCGCAGTGCGCGACCACGGGATCGGAATTGCGCCTGAATACCAGAAAAAGATATTTAACCAGTTCTTCCGCATTCCTTACGGCGATGTGCATAATGTAAAAGGATTCGGGATCGGGTTAAGTTATGTAAAACAGATCGTGAGGGCCCACCGCTGGAAACTCGAACTGGAAAGTACATTAGGAAAAGGAAGTACTTTCAGGATCAATATTCCTCAGAAACAACACGCATGAAAAAAAGAATATTATATGTAGAGGACGATCCCAATCTGGCGTTCGCTACCAAAGACAATCTGGAACAATATGATTTTGAGGTAATTCACGCCGCAGACGGAAAAGAGGCGCTGGATTTTTTCGAAAAGGAGCATTTCGACATTTGTGTGCTGGATATTATGCTGCCTAAAATGGATGGATTTACATTGGCCGAAAAGATCCGCAGCTCCGATAGTCAGGTTCCTATCCTTTTCCTCTCTGCAAGATCTTTGCAGGAAGACAAGATCAAAGGGCTGAAAATTGGCGCCGATGATTATGTGACCAAGCCTTTCAGCATTGAAGAACTGAAACTGCGGATTGATGTTTTTTTGAGAAGAAGCAAGTCCGAACAGCCTGCGCCGGTAAAGACGAATACCAGCAAAGTAGGTCAATATGCATTTGATTTTCAAAAACTTACATTGAATCTGAATGGTAGCAGCCAGAACCTTACATTCAGGGAAGCGGAGGTTTTGAAGTATCTGTCAGAACGCCCTGACGCCGTAATCCGCCGCGACGACTTGTTGAAAGCGATCTGGGGAGACGACGATTATTTTATGGGCAGGAGCCTGGATGTTTTTATCTCAAGATTGCGTAAATACCTCGCCGGAGACCCCGAGATCCGCATTGACAATATTCACGGAGTAGGATTCAGAATGCGCTGGTAATGTGTTTTTGTAAATATTTTCGACCAGGAGTTGTTCAAAAAAAAATATTTACACATCTTTGCACCCTCATTTGGAAAAAAAGTAAGGTTATGGCTAAGGTTTGTCAAATTACAGGTAAAAGAACTCGCGTTGGAAATAACGTTTCTCACGCTAACAATAAAACAAAGCGTAAATTCTTCCCGAATTTGCAAAAGAAACGTTTCTTCCTTCCTTCAACAGGAGAGTGGGTTACGTTGAAAGTAGCTACATCAGCTCTTCGTACCATCAATAAAAACGGTATCGAAGCAACTATACAGAAAGCATACGATAAAGGAACACTTACGTTCTAAGGATATTACGAGTTTATTTTAAAGGGCTTCCTTTCATCAGGAAGTCCTTTTTTTCGTGTCCTGGCTAAATACACTAACTTGCCTGCATGAACGGTCGCGGAAATATCTATCTTCTTTTGGGCTCTAACCTCGGCGATCGCACCGCGATTTTGCAGCACGCCAGGGAAATGGTCGCTGAAAAAGCAGGTACTATTTTGGCAGAATCGTCGATTTATGAAACCGAACCCTGGGGATTAGCCGACCAGCCTGCATTTTTGAACCAGGTTATCGAAATTGAATCAGCTTTAAAACCGGAAAATCTTCTGAACATATTGTTGCAGATAGAGCAGGAACTGGGCCGCATTCGCAAAATACGCTGGGGCGCCCGGCTGATTGACATTGATATGCTCTACTACGCCAACCTCATTCTTGACAATTCCACCCTCACTCTGCCACATCCCCGCCTCCACAAACGTAGATTTACATTAATACCTCTTTCCGAAATCGCTCCGGAATTTATCGACCCGAAACAAAAGAAGACAATTACTCAATTATTGGACGAATGCCCTGATCATAGTACAGTTTCAAAGGTCTCTTGAAATATTTATAAAAGCATTTTCACGACCGGTTTACCCGCATTGACCATTGACTCCCTTTTTTAGGTAGTTCATCACTTTTCTCTGTCATTATAATGCCGTTAGACCTTGTTTTGCGGAGATAAGTCGATCAATTTTACCTTTTGTCCGCAAAAACAAAGGGGATGTAGCCACTGAGTTGTCAATCTTTTGAATAGAAAAAATTCAAATTGCGAACCAAAATTAAGCCAATGAAAAACAGGAAAATCTACCTACTGCTGCTATTACTCGGCGTTTGTTTTCAGGTCAATGCGCAAAACCGGCAGACGGTAAGCGGTTATGTCAAAGACAAAGCCAACGGAGAAGGGCTCATAGGCGTTTCGGTATATGTGCGCGAAGCCGCTACCGGCGTGGTTACAAATCCCTATGGATTTTACTCTATTACATTGCCCAGCGGTAATTACACGCTCGTTTTCAGTTACATAGGCTACCAGAAAGTCACCAGAGAAGTGACACTCGACGCTGACAAAACGTTGAGCATTGAAATGGAAGACGAAAGCAATCAGTTGCAGGAAGTAACGGTTTCGACGCAGCGGGAGGATGAAAATGTGCGAAGTATTGAAATGTCTGTGAATAAGGTGGAGATGAAAACGATCCGGAAAATGCCTGCATTACTCGGTGAAGTGGATTTGATTCGCAGTATTCAGCTGCTTCCTGGCGTGACTACGGTTGGGGAAGGCGCTTCGGGTTTCAATGTAAGGGGCGGCGATGTTTCTCAGAATCTGGTTTTGCTGGATGAAGCGCCCGTTTACAATTCTTCCCACCTTTTCGGTTTTTTCTCGGTATTCAATCCGGATGCTGTGAAAGACGTGAAATTGATCAAAGGAGGTATTCCTGCGCAATATGGCGGGAGGATTTCTTCTATTCTCGACGTCAGAATGAAGGAGGGTAACTCCAAGAAACGCGAGGTGAATGGTGGGATCGGTACTATATTTTCCCGTCTCACTTACGAGCAGCCTTTTGCTAAAGGAAAAGGGTCTTTCATCGTCGCTGGTCGTCGTTCGTACATTGATGTGCTCGCAAAGCCTTTTCTGAACTCCGATCTGAAAGATTCTAAATTTTATTTTTACGACCTTACAGCGAAAGTCAACTACCAGCTGGGCGATAAGGATACATTTTATGCTTCCGGGTATTTCGGCAAAGACGTTTTCGGCGGGGGAGATTTTGGCTTCGGCTGGGGAAATGCAACTGCCACAGCGCGCTGGAACCACATTTTTTCCAATAAGCTGTTCATGAACCTGACGGGCTATTACAGCAACTACGACTATTCGCTCGGGCAAAACGCAAACGATCCCAATGCAAAAGACAAGTTCGACTGGAAGTCCAAGATCATCAGTACCAGCATTAAACCTGATTTTACATTTTACATTACACCTAATAACCAGCTGACTTTCGGAGGTCAATACATTTACTACGATACCCGCCCGGGCCGCGCACTTGCTGTGTCGGAAGGACAGTCTACCGATATCAGCCTGGATCCAAAGTACGCGGATGAATCGGCGTTTTATATTGGAAACGAGCAAAAATTTTCGGATCGGATCTCCATGCAATATGGTATTCGCTACTCCTATTTCCGCAGTTTGGGCCCAGGCACTGAGTACGAATATATAACTGATGAAATCGGAAAACGTAAACTACCAGTATTTCCCGGAACAGAATATAAAAGAGGTGAAAAGATCAAAAGCTACGGAAATTGGGAGCCGCGCGCTTCGCTGAATATCGGGGTAACTTCCAATGCGTCGATCAAGGCCAGCTACAACCGGACTGCCCAATACCTGCATTTGCTTTCTAATACAGCCGCCGCTTCGCCACTTGATGTATGGACTTTGAGTTCACCCATTATTCAGCCTGAAAAAGCAGATCAGGTTGCATTGGGCTGGTTTCAGAATTTGAAAGACAATACCTACGAAGCTTCCGTGGAGGTTTATTATAAAAAACTATATAATCAGATTGACTATATTCCAGCTTCTGAACTACTTCTCAATCAATTCGTTGCGGGTGATCTATTGTTTGGAAAAGGCCGGGCTTACGGAGCTGAGTTTTATCTTAAAAAAAATAAGGGAAAACTGACAGGCTGGATCAGTTATACATTGTCAAAAACTGAGCGGCAGGTTGAAAGTATCAACAACGACGATTGGTTTCCGGCAAGATTCGATAAGCCGCACAACTTCACTTCCGTTGCGATTTACGAAGTGGGAAAACGGCTCTCACTATCCGCCAATTTCACGATTACTTCGGGTACGCCCGCTACTTTCCCAACCAACCGGTGGGAACACGGCGACTGGATTATCGGTAATAATTACAATAACCGAAGAAATAATAACCGCATTCCTGCCTATCATCGACTTGACCTGGCAGCCACATTGAAATCCAAAAAGAAGCTTTTTAAGGTCGGCGAGGGCGAGTGGGTACTATCTTTCTATAACATTTACAACCGCCGCAATCCATTCTCGATCTACACACGGGTGAATGAAGATAATTCCTTAAAGACAGAGGCTGTACGGTACGCGGTGATAGGAAGTTTTATCCCGGCGATCACTTACAATTTCAAATTTTAACCGGCCATGAATCCAATGAAATATTTTAAAAAATCAGCTATAAAAATTGGTTTTGCGGCATTACTGGGAGGATTTTTCCTAACCGGCTGCGAAGATGTGATCGACCTGGAAACTGAAACCGGACCGCCGCAACTGGTAGTCGACGGGTGGATTACCAATCAGCCTGGCCCGCAGACGATCAAGCTCACCTGGTCGGCAAGCTATTTTGACAATACGCCCGCAAAACCTGTTCTGAATGCAGAAGTGGTTGTGAAAGATGATAAAGGCACTATTTATGAATTCGAAGACACGGCGGGAAATGGTCAGTATATCTGGCAGAAAACGGGAGATACGCTCGGTCACATTGGTCGCAAATATACTTTGACCATCAAACAAGGTGCAGATACTTTTACTTCAAGCACCGAGATAAAGCGTGTTCCTGCGGTGGATTCGATTATATATAGAAAGGAAAAATTGCCTTTTGAGCCGGATAAAGGCCCGCGCGAAGGTTATGTAGCCGAATTTTACGCGCGTGATTTGGCAGGCGAAGGAGATACTTACTGGATCAAGCCGGTGATCAGAGGCAAACCGGAAATAAAACGGGCGACCAGCATTTCCATTGCTTACGACGCGGCATTCAGCGCTGGCGCGCCTTCCGACGGACTGATTTTCATTCTGCCGCTTCGGCAGTCAATCACAACAGATTCACTCTATTCCGCTGGTAATGAGGTAGGTGTAGAGTTGCACAGCATTACTAATGAGGCTTTTGATTTTTTGAGTCAAGTTCGTGAGCAAGCCGGAAATGGCGGGCTGTTCGCTACTCCGATCGCCAATATCAGATCGAATGTGGTGAATACAAATCCGGCCGGACCCAAGGCGCTGGGATTTTTTGGTTCCTCGGCGATCAGCAGAATGGAAACAACGATTGACCCTGCAAAAGCACGGCCTGACGACGATTAACCAGCATTTTTGGAAATATTGAAACCGCTGGTGAGCTACTTTGCCAGCGGTTTTTTAGTATATTTCATTTAAATAAAAACACAATGAAAAAGCCACTCCTGCTATTAATCGCACTTTTGCCACTTGTATCATTTTCTCAAAAGCGGGCTCGCGACCTGGGGATTAAAATTGGCGTACTGCCCATCGGCGCACTGAATGCGATTACCGACGTTCCCGGTGTGAAAGTGGGGCAAGTTACACTGACCGAAGGGGCTGATGTCCGCACCGGCGTAACTGCGATCATCCCTCACGACGGAAATCTTTTTCAGCAGAAGGTCCAGGCTGCGATGTATATCGGAAATGGTTTTGGAAAAATGACAGGCTATTCACAGGTGGAGGAGCTGGGTACGATTGAATCTCCCATTGTTTTGACCAATACACTCAGTGTACCCACCGCCGCCGACGCGATCATTGACTGGACTTTGGGACAAAAAGGAAATGAAAGCGTACGGTCTGTAAATCCCATTGTAGGCGAAACTAACGACGGCTTTTTAAATGATATCCGCGGTCGCCATGTGCGTAAAGAACACATTCTGAATGCATTGGCACAGGCTGAAAATGGCCCTGTCGCAGAAGGGAATGTAGGCGCCGGAACAGGGACAGTTTGTTTTGGCTGGAAAGGCGGGATTGGAACAGCGTCCCGAAAACTACCGCAAAAGCTGGGCGGCTATACGGTGGGCGTTTTGGTACAGACTAATTTTGGGGGTGTATTGAAAATCAATGGCGTACCTGTCGGGCAGGAGCTGGGGCAATATGCATTCAATGAAACGCTTGACAAATCTTCGGACGGATCATGTATGATGATTTTAGCGACCGACGCGCCGCTCGACGCAAGAAATCTTAAAAGATTGGCCAAAAGAGTATTCCTGGGAATGGCACAAACAGGCGGCATTGCCGCGAACGGAAGCGGCGATTATGTCATCGCATTTTCAACCGCCAACAGGGTATTGCACGATGCGCCGGAACCAACTGCCACTGCGACTTTTCTGACCAACGATGTCGTATCTCCGCTTTTTATGGCCGCGATGGAATCCACCGAAGAAGCGATTATTAATTCTCTTTTTATGGCCAAAACAATGGAGGGAACGCAGGGCCACAAGGTCGAAGAACTTCCTGAGGAAAAGGTGTTGGAAATAATGCGTAAATACGGCAGGCTGTAAGTAATGCTGGTTTTGTTATTTAAACTTCAAAAGATAACCCGTCAGATCAGCGAGATCCTGCTCATTCAAGCCCAGTGTTACTGGCTCGGGCATAAGTGAGTTTGGCATTTTTTCTCTGGTTTTAATGTCCGTTGATTTAATCGAATGCTGCTTTCCTGCGGCATCTTTCAATACTACATTCGCGCCGTCGCTCAGTAAAAATCCGAAATAAGTATCGCCAGTTTTAGTCACGATTGTGTAGCTTTCGTACCCGAAAACCATGCTCGCTGATGGGTTGACGATTGCGTCGAGTAATCCGCTTTTGTCAAACTTTTTGTGTACCAAAGTAAGGTCTGGACCAATATCCGCGCCGGTCTCGCCGTGTTTGTGGCAGGCTACGCAATAGGTTGTAAATACCTTTTCACCCTGCCCGGGATTCGCTTTCATTCGGGAGATAAAATCTGTCTTCAAAACCTTCCCGTTTCTTGGAAAAAACTGACTGGCCACGACTCTGACATTCTGATCAGGATTTTTGAAAATGATCTCACTTACCGATTTTGCAACAGTATCCTGCAACTGGCCCTGCACCCGCATATCAACCAGTATATTGCCTCCGTCCACATCTGCTGCCATTATTCTGGCTGCTTCAATCCGGCCAGCCACACTTCCCGACTTATCTGCCACTATTTTTTTCTTTTCCAGCATTTGCCGGTAACCCGGCGTCATTTGCTGGGCGGTAGCCTCTTCCCAGTTCAGCAAATCGGCCCAATCGTTACTTCTCCGGAAATTCAGCCACCACGAAGCCTGCGACGAAACGTCTTTTAATGGCGACTTACTTAATGCAACCATCGCCTCAGCGGCCTTTTTACTTTTTATAAACCCGATTGCAGTTAACGCTTTTCTTCGGTCTTTCTCCGATACTTTTGATGAATTTGCTCTGATTTTCAAATCGCCTATCGCCTGTTCCGGGTGAAGCCGCCAAGCCAGATTTGCACGTTGCGCGTTCCAGTTCTCTGGTGAAGCTTTGTAGGATTCTTTTACCATATTGTATACCTGGTTCTCCTTCCCGTCGGCCGCAGTACCGATCGCTTCCAGCATCCACGAGTCTTGTCCATCGTAATTTCTGATCAGCGCTGAAATGCTTTTGAACGCTTTTTCATACGGTAAATCGCGCAGTGCAATTGCTACTTCGCGCCGCACGGCTGCGTCGGGATCATTGGCCATTTGTTCCAAAAATCCGTCAGACTTACCAATCGACCGTAATGCACGGAATGCGGTGAGCCTGTGCGCGGCGTCCGCTGATCTTGTCAGTTTATCAACCTCCTGCGCACCTTTCTCGCCCAACTGAGACAGCAGCCAGATTGCCCGCGCCTGGTGAAATGGGTTTTCGGCGGTTAATAACTGTTTCACATCGCCGATCACTTCTTCGCCCTTTGCTTTCAATCCTTCAAAACCAAGTAAACGAACATTTACGGCCGGATTTTTCAATGCACCGATCAGGCCTGCGGTAGTTGTCAGATCGATTTTTGGGGTAGTTAATTTTTTATTTTTCGGTGTAATGCGGTAAATGCGGCCGTAACCGATTTTGTCTTTCATCGCGTGCCCGCCTACCACCGGATCGTACCAGTCGGCAATATATAACGCACCATCCGGGCCAATTGCCGCATCCGATGGGCGGAACCATTTTCGGGTATCTCCATCCGTTTCATACCATTCATATCTTTCATTAGCTTGCGGAAATGAGCTGATCAGGTCGCGGCGATTGAGCTTGAAACCTGCGCCGGTCTGCTCAGGCTTGTAGGCAAAAATCACGTTTCGGCCGGCTTCGCAGCTCAGTAATGTGCCACGGTAATCTTTGCCTAGTTCGTCGCCTTCGTAAAAAACGATTCCGGTAGGGGAGCCGGCGCCGGTGTTGTCGCCGGCTGGCATTACGCCGGGGTCTTCCTGGTGCCAGTGGGTAGTGAAAATATCCTGTCCCGGCCGGCGATCCGCCTGCCAGTAACGTGTCCCGTCTGCCGAAAAATAACCCGCATTACCATTTTCCTGTAAGAAACTTACCCGGCAGGTAATTACCTGATCATCATTATCGTTTTGCCACATATTGCCGTAACTGTCCAGGCAAACCTCGAAGCTATTCCTGAAATTGTGCCCCAGAACTTTCAAACCGGTTCCGTCGGGATTAATCCGCAATGCTAGCCCTCCTACCCAGATCCTGCCGTCGTCAGACTTCTGATTTCCCTGATTCGTTTTATTATAAGGTGTGCCGCCGGTATACAAACTGCCGCTCCGCAATTCCCAGCCGCCTTTATCCTTCACTTTATGCGGACCTGCATTGCCGGTATTGAAATAATACTTTCCGTCAGGGCCTGCTACGAGCGAATGCAGAGAATGATCGTGGTCAAAGCCGCCAAAACCGGTAAGGAAAATTTCGCGGCTATCGGGCTTGTCGTCTCCGTCTTTATCAGTGTAAATAATCAGGTTAGGTGCGCAGGAAACGATGGTTTTGTTGCCAATTACCGCAATACCCAGCGGAGAAGTCAGCAAGGTATCTTCGACGTATACTTTGGAGGATTCTGCCTTACCGTCGCCGTCCTTATCTTCTAAAATCATCACGCGGTCACCCTTCTTTTTATGGCTTAGCCGCTCTCCGGGTTTGGTATTGAAATCTCGGTAATTCACTGCCTCCGTGATCCAAACCCTGCCTTTCGCGTCAATATCCATATTCGTAGGATTATGAAACATCGGCGCCTCCGCCCAAAGTGTCGCTTCCAGATCATCGGGAACGTATAGCTTGGAAGTATCGGCCAATGCTATTGGTGCGCCTGTCGATTGTTTTGGAGTTTCAGGCTGTTTATGTATTTGATAAAAACCAAAGAACGAAAGCAGGCCAATGCCGACAAACGCATAAATGCTACGCTGAGGAATCAGGGCTATTGAATTCATATTATTTGAAGGAGAAAAGGCTTTCGAGATAAGTACGGTTTTGCTGATAAGATTCGACGAGATCAGCACCGGGCGGGGTAGCGCCTTCGATTTGCATCCAGCCGGAATAATCTATTTTTTTGACCGCCTCTGCTATTCTAGGCCAGTCTAACGTGCCTTGGCCAAGGCGTTGGCCGTTTTCTTTCATGTGGATCTCACAGATCATTTCCTTTCCAAGCATCGGAATTTCCTTGAAAATGTCGTGACCCGCGTCGACTGAATTTCTAAAATCGTAATAAACTTTGACAGCTTTTGAACCTACTGCATGGATAATATCCAAATGCTCCTGGCCGCTGAGGTAAGATTCAATTCCAAGTGTAATACCTTGCTTTTCAGCGTGCGGTGCTACTTTTTTTAGTCTTTCAATAACTGCTTTTTTACCTTTTTCATCATTTCTCAAATCTCCATCCGAGAAAAAAGCCAGCAATATCACTTTCACGCCGAGCTCCTTTGCGGCATTGACGCTATTCCAAACCCATTCCTCGGTGCGCGGATCAGATTTGTAGGGTACCCGATTTAATTCACCGATCGCAAGACTTGAAATTTTGACGCCTGTGCGCGTGGAAGCTTCTTTAATCGACTGTAATGTAGTCGGGACAGAAAGTCCGGCCTGGTCTTTGGAAGTATTATAACTGATCTGAATTCCTTGCAACCCGATTTGTTTCGCCCTGTCAAAAGCTTCCGGGTTCAATGCTTTGCCGACAGACCAATCGCAGGCTCCCAGCTGAAACCGGGGCGCAGCAGGTAAAATCCAGTCCTGCGAGGCTGCAAGGCACATTAGCGCAGACTTCCGGAGCAACTCTCTTCGACTTAACAACAGATCTTGAAACATCACAGGCGGATTTAGGAATGCAATGCATTTACCTTTTAAATCTGCCTGCAAACGGATTCTACTTGTCAGATACTCAGGTTACTATTTGTAAAAAGCGTCCTCGATATGCCGGATCTCGGTTTCACCGTTTGGTAAAATAAGGACAGAAACAATGTCAAAACGCACATCGAAATGCCAGTCTTTGTCGAAAATATAATTCTCTGCGGCGCGCATTACAAGTTTAGCTTTTGCCGGATTGACGAACTCTTCGGGCATTCCATAACCGGTACCGCTCCGCGTTTTTACTTCGACAAAAATTAGCATTTTGTCTTTTTGTAAAATCAAATCGATTTCTGTGTGCCTATTGCGGTAATTCTTCTCGACGATCTCAAAACCTTTTGCCAACAAAAAAGCGGCAGCCTGCGCCTCGCCCCAATGTCCCGTATCGTTATGTGCGGCCATTCAAATTCTTTGCGGTAAATATCTAGTAGTTAATAGCGAGAACCTTATAGTTCATGGAAAGATCTTCCGCGTCCTTTGGAGCAAGCTTGCCATTTTTTATCAAATGCATTTCATTGACGGCGTCACTGACGTCGTCTAAAACCTCAGCCTGAAACTTGGAAATAGGTTTCGCCTTAACAAAAGGAAGTCTTTGTAAAAGACCCATCACGAAACCTGCCTTGCTATCTTTGATGTCTAAAATCACTTTCATTCTAAATAGGTTTAACTGTAAACTTGCTCCAAACGAACATTTTAACTCAAAATGAATGTTAGTAATTCAGATACTTCTGTTCGCTGTATGCATTTAGACGTTGCCTTTTTATAAAAGTCACGCGGTTTCAGAAGTAAAACAAAAGAATAATTGGCAAGTTTCAATCTTTCAATGAATACCCTCATCAATAAGCAGGTAACCTTCCGGGATCTCGGACTGATTGACTATCAGGAAGCGTGGGATTATCAGGAACGGATTTTTGCTGAAACGCTCGCATTGAAGACTCAGAACCGCATATTAAGCGACGCAGAGAAAGTATTGACCCCCAACATCCTGCTCTTTTGCCAGCACCCTCACGTTTATACGTTGGGCAAAAGCGGCAAACCCGAACACCTGCTTTTGTCGACAGAAGATTTGACTGCGAAACAGGCAAAATACTACAAAATCAATCGCGGCGGAGATATTACCTACCACGGGCCGGGTCAGATAGTAGGCTACCCGATCCTTGACCTGGACAATTTTTTTACCGATATTCATTTATATATGCGGATGCTGGAAGAGGCGATTATCCGCACGCTGGCTGATTATCAGATTGATGCTGGAAGAATTAAAGGTTTAACAGGCGTTTGGCTTGATCACGAGGCGCAGGTGAATCCAAGAAAAATTTGCGCGTTGGGCGTAAAAGCCAGTCGCTGGGTTACCATGCACGGATTTGCGCTCAATGTGAATACGGACCTGTCCTATTTTGGGAATATTGTCCCCTGCGGCATTGAGGATAAAGCAGTGACCTCAATGCAGAAAGAGTTAGGAAGAGAAGTCAGCATCGGCGAAGTTTCAAATATTTTAAAAACCCATTTGGCTGATTTGTTTCAGATGGATTTAACAGACTAATAAAGAATGAAGAAAGATATCATATTTCACCCTGTGAAGGGAATACAGGTTGCGATTGTCAGAAGTATTAATGCGGAGGAAGGTGAAGAATGGAATGTAATTGTGATCAACAAGAATGACGAGCCGGTTACAAATGTATTCGTCACTTCGAAAGGATACGGCAATAGTGAGCTGGGTAATGATTTTAATCAGAAAACATCGACGCTCAGACACTTCTTCGCAGAGATTGCGGCGGGCGCACATGTAGTGGTGGAACCGATCATGCCGGACGTTTTTCACCTCAATAATGAATTCTGGGTCAGCTACTTCATCGGAAATCAGATCTACGATAAAAAGTTTATATTCGTCCCCGACAGCATCATCGAAGCCAACCTGATCCCGATCGAGCCGCTTGGTTTGCAAGGGGTTTTGCATGAATAGCATTTATTTTTTAACCTAAAAACACACTATGACAGAAGATTTTAAAAGACGCAGCAAAAATTTCCTTCTCCTTGACATTGAGACCGTTTGTTCTCACGCTTCCTACGAACAGCTGCCCGATCGGATGCAGAAACTTTGGGACAAAAAGGCGGTTAGTCTAAAACGCGGCGACGATACACTCACTAATGCAGAACATTTCTACGACCGCGGCGCTATCTACGCGGAATTTGGAAAGATTATTTGCATTGCATTCGGTGCTTTTTACTGGAATGAAAATGAGGAACTTGCATTTAAGGTAAGCAGCTTTTCGGGCGATGACGAGGCTGATCTGTTACGACAGTTCAAAGCATTGATTAAAAAATATCCCGCAGACCAGCTGGTACTTTGCGCGCATAATGGCAAGGAGTTTGACTTCCCGTTTCTCTGCCGCCGCATGCTGATCCATTGCATTGAAATACCGAAAGCACTTCAAATGACTGGCAAGAAACCGTGGGAAATCCTGCACCAGGATACGATGGACCTTTGGAAATTCGGGGATTACAAAAGCTACACTTCGCTCGATCTGCTGGCTGCTGTTTTTGATATTCCCGGCAGTAAAAACGAAATGAGCGGCGACCAGGTCACGAAGGTGTACTATGAAGAAAATGATCTGGCGAAAATTTCCCGATATTGCAGGGAGGACGTAGTCGTACTGGCACAGCTTTATTTGCGTTTGCATTGCTTCCAGGCTGTTCAGGAAGAGAACATTACCAGGGTCGGCTGACCCTGCACTTGGTGACCAATAATCGGTCGTTAAGTATTAATTTAAAAGAATAATGAAAGATAAAAAAGAAAAAAATAAGCCCGAAAGGGAAAAGAGGGAGCAAAAAGCACCTCATCATATTGTTTCCTATATTGATAATTTAAAGGCAGATATCGCCGCATTCTTTGATCTGAACGGTGGTCAGGAGTTTCGTCCATTCGACGTTCACGACCATTTTGGGGTACAGGATAAGAAAGTAAGAGTGCTTTTTAATGAGATACTGCATGAACTCGAACAAGCGGGCCGGATTACTTATCATAAGAACGGTACCTATTCCGCCGGCGCAAATAAACCTGTAAACAAAGACCTGACAGGCCGCGTAGATCGTGTGAACAAATCGTTTGCATTCGTAATCGTGGAAGGGCGCGATGATGATATCTACATTGAATCCGAGCTGCTGAATGGTGCGTGGGATGGGGATATTGTTTCTGTTCAGACATTGAGTAAAAACAGTCGCAGCTCTGGCAGAAGTGATTCCGGTAAAAGTCGGGTTGAAGGCCGGGTAACAGATATTATCGAGCGGAAAAATGCGGATATAGTCGGTATTATCGAGATCAATCAGCGCTATGCTGTTGTGCAGCCCGATAACAAGAAGCTTTTCGACCCTATTTTCATTGAACCGGAAGAAACTAAGGATGCCAATACCGGAGATAAGGTCATTGTAAAAGTAAAGGAATGGCCGACGAGAAGAAGTCAGGCGGCGGGTGAAATTGTGACGGTGCTGGGCAAGGCGGGAGATAATGATGTAGAAATGCATGCGATCCTGGCAGAATTCGGCTTGCCTTACGATTTCCCAGAACACGTTGAAGCAGAAGCAAATAAGATTTCTGATAAGATCTCAAAAAAGGAAATTTCAAATCGCCGGGATATCCGCGACTGGCTCACATTCACGATTGACCCGGTAGATGCCAAAGATTTTGACGATGCATTGTCTGTCAGATATCTGGATGATGAAGTGGTGGAAGTGGGCGTACATATTGCCGACGTTTCGCATTATGTGCTACCAAATACCGAACTGGAAAAAGAAGCTTATCGCAGGGCAACTTCGGTATATCTGGTCGACAGAACGGTTCCTATGCTCCCGGAAAAGCTCTCTAACAATCTTTGCTCGCTAAGACCAAATGAAGATAAGCTCGCGTTTTCGGCCATATTTGAGATTAGCCCAAAAGGTAAGTTGCTGAAAGAATGGTTTGGCAGGACTGTAATCCATTCGGACAGACGTTTCAGTTACGAAGAGGCGCAGGCTGTACTGGACTCTGGTGAAGGAGATTTTCCAAAAGAGCTGGCTACGCTTAATAAACTGGCCAAAATCTTCCGCGCAGAGCGTTTCAAAAAAGGCGCGATCAATTTTGAAACCCCGGAAGTACGTTTCAAACTGGACGAAAATGGAAAACCGCTGGGGATATACCAAAAAGAGCGCCACGATTCCAACAAGCTGATCGAGGAATTTATGTTGCTCGCCAACAAGCGGGTTGCCGAATATGTGTATTTTTTATCAAAAGATGAGAATAAAAATACGATGGTGTACCGTATTCACGAAGCACCGGATATTGAAAGGCTGAAAACGTTTGCCACTTTCGTCGGCAAGCTGGGCCATAAGCTGGAAGTGGAGGAAGAGAATAAAATCGCCAAATCCATGAATGCGATGCTGGCCCGCGTTGAAGGAAAACCGGAACAAAATCTGATCGAATCGCTTGCAGTCCGAACGATGGCGAAGGCGAGGTATTCGACTCAGGATGATGGCCACTTTGGACTGGCATTCGAGCGATATTCGCATTTCACATCCCCGATCCGTCGATATCCTGACGTAATGGCACATCGCCTTTTACAGCATTATCTCGACGGCGGCGCGAATGTCAATCCGGAAGAGTACGAAAGTGCTGCAAAGCATTCCTCTGAACGCGAGCGGCTTGCGGCAGAGGCTGAGCGTGCATCTATTAAATACAAGCAGGTAGAATTCATGAGCTCCATGGATCCCGACGCAGAATTCGACGGGATTATCACGGGCGTGACTGAATTTGGGATTTTTGTAGAAATCACGGAAACAGCGTCGGAAGGGCTAATCCGTATGACTGATCTGGGCGATGACTATTATGAACTGGATAAAGAAAATTATCGGATCATTGGTCAGCGCACGAAGAAGATATACACTTTTGGAGATCAGGTAAAGGTAAAAGTAAAAGATACCAACCTCGCCCGCCGCAGTATGGACCTGTATCTTGCAGGAACTATACCTTCTCCAAGCCGTGAAAACAGAGGAGGCCGCTCGAATGTCCGTAAACCAGCGGTTCACGAATCGCGCGCACCAAGGTCTTCACGCGGAAATAAAAAACCTGGGGGTTCCTCGGCGGAGAAGCCCAAGCGGAAACGGAGGTAGTGTAAATCAGACTGCCTGCTTAGCCTTGATCCGCTGATCGAGCGATTCAATACGGGAGGAAACAGCTAATATGCCCTCCCGCAATTTTTTTTGAAGTGTTTCAGGAGATACTTCTGAGAATTTGACTTTCAATTCATTCCAGAAGTCTTTCTTCTCCTTCTCAGAGTCAAGGGAGAGATAGCGTTTAAAATCCTCTTCAAAAATACCTGGCAGCAGCGATTCCTTTTTCATGATTCCAGCAGTTCTGTTAGCTCATTCAGTTTATCAAGAATATCATTAATATGCAGTTCAATACCTTTTTGATCAAGGCTTGAAATTTTATCATTGAATTCTACATAAAAATCCAAAATACTTTTCAAATAGTTGATCTCGTCCTCGATATTCTTTCGCTCTTCTTGGGACATTACAGGGCTCAAATGATAACCGTCCCAAATTAGCCTAAGTCAAGCAAGCATTTGATTCCGATTATTAAATGGTTCTGCTCAATGGAAGAATGGTTAATTTGCGAGCCGCTCGGTTAGAACAGGAGTGATCGCTACTTTCAAGTAAGCCACAATATTCAGACTTCATTATGTCAAAAAATTACTATCTCATTCTCTTCCTCCTACTTATCTCCATCTCCTCCTTCGCTCAAAAAGCTGCTGACAAGGAAGAGTGGAAATCGATTTTTAATGGTAAAGACTTGACTGGCTGGGATATTAAGATCGCGGGACACAAAGTCAACGACAATTACAAAAATACCTTTATCGTTGAGGACAAAATGATCCGCGTGAATTACAAGGAGTATGACCGATTTACCACTGAGTATGGACACATGTATTATAACAAGCCGTATTCTCACTATAAAATCAGGTTACAATATCGTTTTACCGGAAACCAGGTGCCGGGCGGCGCTTCGTGGAATGTGAGAAACAGCGGGATTATGCTGCATTCACAGCCGGCCGCGAGTCTGGGGATAGATCAGGATTTTCCTATTTCACTTGAAATGCAATACCTCGGAGGACTGAATGCGGGCGAACGAAATACCGGAAACCTTTGCACGCCAGGCACAATTGTGGATATTAACGGTAAGCTCGATGAGGCGCATTGCATCAACTCCACTTCTAAAACCTACGATGGAGACCGTTGGGTGAATGCGGAAGCGATCGTGCTGGGCGATTCCATCGTGTACCACCTGATCGAAAAAGATACGGTACTTGTATTTACCAAACCGAGAATCGGCGGCGGTTATGTCGGGAAAAATCATACCTTCAAAGATGGTAAAGTGGGTAGTGAAGATGAATGGGTAAAAAAGGACGGCACGCCTTTGGGCAGCGGATATATTGCGCTGCAAGCTGAAAGTCACCCGATTGATTTTCGGAATATTGAAGTGCTCGAATTGAAGGGCTGCATGAATCCGAAAGCTGTCAATTACAAATCATACTACGTAGAGCCTGACAATCAAGCTTGTAAGTTCAAGAAATAGCATATGCTTATAAAAAGTACAATTCTCCGGATTGTCCTGCTGATAACCGTTCTGGCTGGTCTTAACTGGCTGGCTTCCCTGTTCTTTTTCAGACTGGATCTTACCGAAGACAAGCGTTACAGCATTTCCGAAGCCACGAAAAACCTTTTAGGCAGCCTTGATAAAGATATTATTGTCAATGTATACCTGTCGGGTGAATTTCCGGCAGGTTTTGAAAGACTTGAAAGTGCAACCAGGGAAACGCTCGAAGAATTTAAGACCTTCTCCAATGGACATTTAACTGTCAATTATTCCGACCCTTCCAGCGCGACGAGCGAAGATCAGCGGCAAAAGCAATATATGAACCTGGTTGATCGCGGATTGACTCCTACCAATGTTTTCGCGAATGAAGATGGAAAACGAACTGAAAAGATCATTTTTCCCGGCGCGATCGTTCAGGCCGATACCCTCGCTGTTCCCGTGCAGCTATTAAAGGGAAACAAAACGAGTTCTTCCGAAGATCAGCTGAACCAGTCTTACGAAGGAGTTGAGTTTGAACTGGCTTCGGCGATCCGGCTGTTGGCGAATCCTGACAGGAAGAAGATAGGCTTAATTGTCAGTCATACTAAAATCTCCCCTGCGCGACTAAGCGATTTAATCGCGACGATCCAGCAGCATTATGATGTATTCCTGGATATGAACAATCCCGAATCCTACGACGGACTTGATGCCCTGCTGGTTATGAAGCCGGACAGCGCGTTTTCAGACACTGACAAATATAAGCTCGACCAATATGTGGTTTCAGGTGGAAAGGCGATGTTTTTTATCGATGGAGCGAAGGTAGATAGTGTGAGTCTGGACGGGAATTATGCGCAGCCAAATGATCTTAATTTAAACGATCTGTTTTTTAAATGGGGGGTCCGGGTGAATACCAATCTGATCAAAGATCTTAATTGCGCCGATATTCTGCTGAATGTAGGAACCCGCGGCGACGCACCTGAAATCAAGCCACTACCCTGGCGTTTTTATCCGCTGCTGAATAATTTTGGTACCCACACGATTACCAGAAATTTGAATGCGGTTTACACCAGATTTTTGAGCAGCATAGATACGGTTGGCGGCGCGGCTGACATTCAGAAAATACCGCTGATGTTCACTTCTCCGTATACGCAAGTAGTAAATGCGCCTGCATTGGTAGGCTATAACGAAGCTCGGAAAGATCCGGAGGCTTCCGAGTACAGAGGTGGAGCAAAACTGGCGGCTGTGCTTCTGGAAGGATCATTTCATTCTCTATTTCAAAACCGCATTCTGCCAAACGACCCGCGATCAGCCAAATTTAAAGGGGAAGGGAATGGCGGAAAAGTGATCATCTGCTCCGATGGTGACGTCATCGTCAACGATTTTGACTACAAAAGAAATGCCCCATTTCCACTAGGTTACGACCGCGTTTCCCAGCAGACTTTCGGTAATAAGGACTTTGTAATGAATGCGTTGGACTACCTTACTGACGCAAATGGGCTGATCAGTGCGAGAAATAAGGAGATCAATATCCGCGCGCTCGACAAGATCAAATTACAGGAAAACAGGAAATTCTGGCAGGGGCTCAACCTGCTTCTCCCGATTGCGCTCATCGGGATCTTCGGCGCCCTGAGATACTATCTTCGTCTACGAAAATTCACCAGAATTTAGGGTACTTCGTCCGGTAATTTTTCTATTTTTGTTCCCTACAAAACGATTTTCGGGCTGTGGCCAACCCTATATATTTCACATTTAAACACTTACGTCACGAATTATGAAGTTTGTCGTTTCGTCATCAGTCCTACTCAAACAGCTATCTGCTATCAACGGTGTAGTTTCAACGAACCCAATAGTACCGATTCTTGAAAATTTTCTGTTAACGTTGGATGGTAACTCGCTGACGGTAACCGCCTCCGATCTTCAAACGGTTATGATCACCGAAATTGAAGTGGAATCTTCTGAAAAAGGTGCCATCGCGATTCCCGCAAAACTGTTGCTGGATACACTGCGCGGACTTCCTGAGCAGCCGATCACTTTGCAGGTAAATGGGGAAACTTTCGGAACCGAGATTATTTCGGACAACGGTCGTTATAAACTTTCTGGTGAAAACCCGATTGACTTTCCAAAAACACCAGCTGTTAATCGCGGTCAGTCTGTGGAATTCTCTTCTTCTGCATTAGGATCTGCGATTGCAAATACACTTTTCGCAACAAGTACTGACGATCTTCGTCCGGCCATGACAGGTGTTTTCGTTCAAATGGGAACGGAGAATGCGACTTTCGTTGCAACCGACGGTCACCGCCTGGTTCGCTATCGCCGGACAGATATTAAATCGGATGTGGACACTTCGATGATCATTCAGCGGAAAGCGCTGAATCTCCTTAAATCTTGCTTGCCTTCTGAGGACTTGCTGGTTAAGGCAGAATTCACCTCATCAAATGCATTTTTCAGTTTTGGAAATATCCGCATGATATGCCGTTTAATAGATGAGCGTTTCCCGGACTATGAAAATGCAATTCCTACTAACAATCAGAATACACTTACGATCAGCAGAATGGAAATTCTGAGTTCGTTAAGACGTATTTCTATTTATTCAAACCGCACTACACATCAGGTTCGTCTGAAAATGTCTCTGAATGATCTCGTGATTTCTGCGGAGGATCTCGACTATTCAAATGAAGCCAATGAAAGGTTAATGTGTGAGTATAATGGAGAGGATTTGGAAATTGGTTTTAATGCTAAATTCTTGATCGAGGTACTGGGTAACCTTTCAAGCAAAACAATCACATTTGAACTTTCCGCTCCAAACCGTGCTGGCTTAATTATCCCCGTCGATCAGGAAGAAAATGAAGATATTCTGATGCTGGTGATGCCCGTAATGTTGAATACCTACGTATAGGATTTACCATCAAATCATATTTGGTCCGACACTTCTGTGCCGGACTTTTTTTGTATATGCCTGACATTTAGACAGTTACAATTCGCAATAACTAACTACGAAAAAAATCGTACTTAACACTTGCATCTACGATATTTTTCGTAGACATTTGGTACGAAGATCATCGTAACCATTTCTACTATGTACATTAAACCCACCGATTCTGAACTAGAGATCTTGAACTTCTTATGGCAAGCTGGCCCCAGCACCGTCAGAGCAGTTCATGATGCGCTCGCCGCAACGAAGGATGTTGGTTATACAACCACTTTGAAACTTATGCAAATCATGCACGACAAAGGCTTGCTATACCGGACAGAGCAAGGAAGGTCGCATATTTACGTCGCACTATTAGGAAAAGAGGAAACGCAACAAAATCTGCTGGGCAAATTAGTAGACACCGTATTTCAGGGGTCTGCTGCGCAAATGGTCATGCAGGCACTGGGGAATCATACTACCTCTCCGGAAGAATTAAATGAGATTCGTGAATTGTTAAATAACCTTGAAAACAATCGGTAGCTATGAAATCGATCTCAACTTTTGTGTCAGATTCTGTTATCTCAGCCTTCGGCTGGACTTTGGTGCATTCACTGTGGCAGGCAACTGCATTGCTGATAATTAGTCTGGTTGCATTCTATGTTCTCCGGAAGAAATCAGCTAGTACGAAGTATCTCGCTGGGGTGAGTCTGCTCTTCGGTCAGATTGTCGCTTCTGTTATTACATTTTTCTATTATCACTCCAAATACTCCTCCCCCCTACCCGGCCTTAGCAATACAGTCTCACTGAACAAATCGAATCTGAACAGTCTCGCTCAATCCGGATACGAGCTTCCGATCAGTTTAAAAATACAGTTCTGGCTCACTTCTCATTTGCATGAGTTGGTCGTTTGCTGGGTAATTGGCGCTGCAATACTATTGATCCGTTTTCTCGGGGGCTGGCTTTTTACTGTAAAGCTACGCGCTCAGGCTCGCGTAGTCATGGACAAAGAGTGGCGCGCAAGGCTAGGCGTGATTGTCGCGAAGATGAATATTGCCAAATCAGTCGATTTCAAGGAAACATCTAAAATATTGACACCGATGGTGATCGGTACTTTAAGCCCGGTCATCCTGGTTCCAATAGGCTTTCTGTCAGGATTTTCAACCTCTCAGGTGGAGGCTATCCTGGCGCATGAATTGGCTCATATTAAGCGAAATGATTATCTGATTAATCTGTTTCAGTCATTTGTTGAGGTGATTTTTTTCTTTCACCCTGCTATCTGGTGGCTTTCTGACAGGATCCGTGCCGAGCGCGAGCATTGCTGTGATGATATTGCGCTGGCAGTTTGTGGAGATAAAATGTCGCTGGTGCATGCACTTGTAAAGGTTGCGGAGTGGCAAACCGCCCCCCGGGTTGCAATGGCTTTTGCTTCAAAAAAACCACTACTACTCAACAGAGTGCAGCGCGTACTCGGTATTTCTCCAAAAACTTCCAGAACAATCGGAAGCTTGCCGGTCCTGTTCTTTCTTATCACATTGGCTGTCAGCATTTCCGTATATGCAGTAGCTCAAAAATCTGAAAAACCACAAGAAAAGAAAGTAGTAAAACAAACTGCCAAGAAAAAAGCGAAGCAACCTTTATTGGTGGAAGTTTCCGGCGAAATAATTCAGATACCCGATGAGGAAATCCCGGAGGATATTGCACTGCATATTGAAGGATTGCTCGAAGAGTCGGCTGTACTGCATTTGAACAGTGATTCGCTCGAAAAAAAAATGTCCGAAATCAGTCGCAGGATGCACGCGATAAATTCAGAAATGGAGCCGTTTTTACGCAGAACGGAGGAGATTCACCTGGAAATGGAGAAGCAAAATTTTGAGGTAGAGCGGGTTGAAAGAGAATTAGAGAAGATCGAATGGAAAAAAGAGCGCGCAATGGAATCCAGATCGGAGCTAATGGAAAAGCGGTCTTCACTTCTTGACAGAGGAAATAAATCGAGCCAATCCAAGCTAACTGATACGGATCTTGACAAACAACTGGCTGATTATGAACAACAGATCAAAGTTGTGGAACAAACTATCTCAGAACTGAACACGCAAATTTCAGCGGCCAGAAAATCGCAGTTTGAAGCAGAACAGCCAAACCGAAAACTGGAAGCGGAAGCGGAGGAGGTGAATGCAAAAATTGAAGAACTGAGTAAAAAACTGGGTATCGAGGCGCTTAGCATAGAAAAATTGGAAGCGGCTTCCAGGCCAATATCTTCCAGGGTAGTGCAGGGTACGGTACACAAGCAACACAGACTGGCTCCACCGCCTCCGCCACCGCCGGTACCAGCAAAAGTATCAAAGCCTGCAAAATCACCAATCGCGCCGCCACCTCCACCAGCACCTCCTAAGAAAAGAGGGAATTGATAGCAATTAAAAAATTACTCGACTTCAATAATTACATCGTCCGTCAATGGGCGGGTGACGCAGGTGAGAATAAATCCGGCATCTCTTTCTCCCTGCGTCAACCCCTCATCCTCATCCATTTGCACAGTTCCGGAAACGCACCTGCCCATACAGGCCGTACACATGCCCGCCTGACAGGAATAGGGTAAGTCAATATCCATATTCAAAGCAGCTTCCAGCACAGTTTCGTGCGCTTTTACAGAAACCTTGTATTCAGTGCCTTCATAAAAAACGGTTACTTCCCTGGTTTTGTAAGTATCATCTTCTGCCACGATCACCTCGCCCGGCTGGCTTGAAGAAGTAGTCACAAAACTTTCTCTCCGCACTTTTTGATCCAGAACTGCTAAAATTGATAATGCACGTTTGGCTTCATCGATCATATCATCCGGCCCGCAAAGAAAATATTCTGCCTCACTTGCCTTCAAATCCGAAAGTTGACCTAATATTTTCAGAATATGCGTTTTGTTCAACCTACCTATTTCTCCTGTCCAGCTTTCGCCTGGCTGGCTGAGGGTATGTACAACCTGGAAACGGTCACCATATTTCTCTCTAAGCGCCTCAATTTTTGTTTTGAAAATAATAGAATCTTCATTGCGACTGCCGTAAATCAGGAATACCTGGCTTTCCGGCTCCACAATTAAAACTGATTTTAGTATTGAAAATAAAGGAGTTATCCCGCTTCCCGCACCAACAAAAACAACCTGCCTGACCTGATCATCCTCTTGTTTCGGAAAAAAAGAACCCATCGGCTCCACAGCTTCCAGTATGTCACCTTCCTTGATCGTATCCAGCAACATATTGGAAGCAAATCCGCCTGGAATACGCTTGATCGTAACAGCCAGCGAAACGTCGGTATATGGCGAGCTCGACATTGAATAGGACCTTCTCACCTTTGTTCCGTCTTCTATTGGCAACAATAATGTGAGAAACTGGCCTGGCCTGTAAGCAATTACCTCATTCAGCGGATGCCAGAAGTGGATTGTTGATGCCTCTTCCGTTTCCTTTTCTACCTCCTTAACTTTCAAAAAATAGTGCTTGCTCATGGTCTTTTGGCTATTAGCTTTTAGCTTTTAGCGGGTAGCTTTTAGTATTGTTGAATATAAATGCAAAAGCCTCACAGGATAACACCTATGAGGCTTTTTTCATTTCCTGATTTCTATTTTAAAGTTGCAACTGCATCTTTAATGCGCTGCACAGCTTCTATAAGCGATTCGTCTGACGCAGCAGTTGAAATGCGAATGCAATTCGGAGCGCCAAAACCTGAACCTGCTACGGTTGATACGTAAGAATTGTTGAGCAGCCAGTTACAGAAATCGTCGGAGTCTTTAATGGTAGTTTCTCCGTCTGATTTCCCGAAATAATAGCTCACATCCGGGAATGCGTAGAATGCGCCTTGCGGTACATTTACTTTAAATCCTTCAATGTCTTTCAACAAACCGACAACCAGGTCACGACGGCGGTGGTAAGCTTTTGCCATTTCTATCGAAGGCTCCATTGGCCCGTTGAAAGCAGCGGTAGCCGCTTTTTGAGCAATTGAGTTGGTACCGGAAGTAACCTGTCCCTGTAATTTCTCAACACCTTCGGCGATCCATTTGGCGGCTGCAATAAAACCGATCCGCCATCCTGTCATCGCGTAACCTTTTGCAACACCATTAACAGTAATCACGCGTTCCTTCAAAGCCGGAATAGAGCCAATACTGAAATGGCCTTCGTCGGTGAAGTTGATATATTCGTAGATTTCGTCAGCCAGCACATACACACCTTCGTGTTTTTCAAGTACCGCAGCGATTTCTCTCAGTTCTGCTTCTGAATACACTGCTCCTGTTGGGTTGTTAGGAGAAGCGTACATGACAATCTTTGTTTTTGGTGTAATTGCAGCTTCCAATTGTGCAGCAGTTACTTTGAAATCATTTTCAAAAGCACCGTCCACAACTACCGACTTACCTTCCGCCAGCTTCACCATTTCGGAGTAGCTTACCCAGTAGGGTGCAAAAATCACTACCTCGTCGCCTGGGTTGACCAAAACCTGGATCACATTCGCCAAAGAATGTTTGGCGCCTGTGGATACCACGATATTTTCTGGCTTCCAATCTATATTATTATCACGTGCCAACTTATCAGCAATCGCTTTGCGCAGATCAGGATAGCCTGCAACCGGAGAATAGCCGTGGAAACCATCATCGATAGCTTTCTTGGCTGCCTCGCAAATGTGCTCAGGCGTCTTAAAGTCTGGCTCACCTACACTCAGACTGATTACTCTATGACCTTTGGAGGCTAGCTCCCGGGCCATTTTGGTCATCGCCAGCGTCGAAGATTCTTCGAGGGCGTTGATGCGGTCGGCCAACATACGTGTTTCCAACCGGGTTTGCTCTGCTACTGCGGACATTGCAACAAAAATTGAGTTAAAGAAGGTACTGCGATCTGTATCAACAAATTGCCCGCAAAGGTACGGGTTTTTTATAGTTGTGCGGTTTAATGCAAACAAAGATTTGTTAAAATTTTTCCGTTACCAATTCAATGAATGTTCGTATTCATTAATAATCACGTAACAGATTACGCTAAAAAATGAATTTATGGAAACTGAGATCACAATTGAAGAGCTGAGATTTTTGGCAAATATTCCGCAAAAACTGGACAATGATTTCCTCAGAGTAGCGAACGGACTTCACCAGCGGGGAAAATATACGAAGGAGAAAATTTTTGTGATGCTGGTAAAAATGATCCACAGTCCGAAGAAGTATGCTCTTTCCAGAAATAAACTGACCAATCTTGCCAAAACTGTGTATGAACTTAAAAAGGGTGGCAACGAAATCACTTTGACAGATGACGGAAAAGAGCTGCTGGTAAACGAAGAAGCTGTTTTGACATTGGCACAAAAAGACGCGCAGCAGGGAAAACAGTTCGATTTAGGAGAAGAGAAGCTGCATTATGCCGTTTTTGGTAAAGAACAAATTGAAGAAGGCGCATTGCTGCAAATGGAAACGGCGATCAGCCTGCCGATTTCCGTTGCCGGCGCATTAATGCCCGACGCACATCAGGGCTATGGTCTGCCAATAGGCGGAGTGCTTGCTACTGAGGCAGATAAGGTGATTCCTTATGCTGTCGGTGTTGATATTGCTTGCCGGATGTGTATGTCCGTTTTTGACATTTCGCCCGACTATCTGAAATGCGAGCCGCATTTACTAAAAAAGATATTGCTGGAAAATACAAAGTTCGGAATGGGCGGAGAAACCGGGCGCAAGTTTGACGATAGCGTAATGGACAAGCCGGAATGGGGCGCAACGAAGATTATCCGCAACCTGAAAGATAAAGCTTACCGGCAACTGGGCAGCTCGGGAACTGGAAATCACTTTGTAGAATGGGGTATTACAGAAGTTTTTGAAGACGATCCGCTGCTGGATTTGCAGAAAGGGACTTATTTATCCCTACTATCTCATTCGGGTTCGAGAGGTTTTGGTGGAAATATAGCCAATCATTATTCTAAGCTGGCCATGCAGAAAACCGTATTGCCCAAACAGGCTGCCCACCTGGCGTGGCTCGATTTGAATACCGAGGAAGGTCAGGCATATTGGATTTCCATGAACTTGGCCGGGGACTATGCTTCCGCCAATCATCATGAAATTCATAATAAAATTGCAAAGCAACTCGGTGAAAAGCCTATTAAAATGATTGAAAACCACCACAATTTCGCCTGGAAGGAGAAACTGGCAGATGGAAGGGAAGTTATTGTCCACAGAAAAGGTGCGACGCCGGCTGGAAAAGATGAGTTGGGTATTATACCCGGCTCGATGAGTCAGCCGGGTTATGTAATTCGCGGGAAAGCGAATGCCGCTTCCATTAACTCTGCCTCGCACGGAGCCGGGCGCCTTATGTCGCGAAACAAAGCATTTACAAATACCACCAGAAGCGAAATGGACCGGATTCTGAAAGACGCTGGTATTGAGCTCATTGGCGGAGATCTGGACGAGTCGCCAATGGTTTACAAAAACATCGATCAGGTTATAGCCGCACAGACTGACCTGGTTTCAGTACTCGCGAAGTTCTCACCAAAAATTGTGCGAATGGCCGATCCGAATAGGAAAGAGGGGCGAGAGGATTAACATTATCTTAATTACCTGGCAAAGAAGCTGCCAATTGACATTTAAAAATCGCACACAGTAAGACTAAGTGCTGTTTCAGATAGTGCCGAAACATAATCGGCATCGACCAAACGAAAAATGGTCTAAGAGATAGCAATGCAGAAAGTTAATTTGCTATCCTAACTAACTATCCGATCCCGATGGGCGGGAGGATCGAGGTAACTAATTTTACTGTATTTGTAAGGTGGATTCTGTTAAATCGAAAGTTTTGGGAATTCTAACTCCCGTGCAAAGGCCCGGTTGGTGGAAAAGTAACTCAGTGAGAATTCCGATGTTTAGGGAATCCGAACTGCCAATTCACTTGTTTCGGCCGAGGTTGGAGGGAGACCGTCTGTTTGGCGATGTAGATGCATTAATCCAGAAATTTTTGGGCTTGACGATAGAACACAGGAATATATGATCAACAGAAGTTTACCAGCATTGTCAGCAATTCTTTGAAATCACGGGTTTCGACTAAGATACGATCGAAATGTTTCGTCAAGTTAGCAATCCAGAAAAATGGCATCTCGATACTATTCGGCTCGGAGAGTTGCTATACCTAAGAGATGTCAATGGCATTTGGAAATTCGCTTCTGTTCGAGACATATACATTAAAAATGATGATGACGAAGGTGGTTTTCAGATTGTTGCTCATTTACATTGCGATTGGGAGGAAGAACATGGCCTCGATGTGATTTTCAAAAGCGGATGGGACATGCCATTAATAAAAATAGGGGGATAAGCCTACTGATATTTTTGAATGGATGACACCATCGCATGATAAATTCGAAGTTGCCACTTTTTGTTTTGTGACTTTCGCTGCGCGGTGATGCAAATATGCATGTTCAAAATATAGATCAGAACGACAGCTTTCAAAAATGCTAGCTATCACAAACTTTGAGCAATGTTTAAACTCTTATTATGACTAAGATGCCAATTATTCTACTTGAAACACCAGTAAAAGCCTCACTGGAAATATGTTACAAACTTTCGCTTAATGTTGATTTGCACAAGATTTCAACAAGCAAAACAGGCGAACATATTATTAGCGGCGTTAAACACGGTATGATGAAACCGGGCGACTCAGTAACTTGGAGAGCTAAACACTTTGGAATATGGCAGACTCTAACAACGAAAATCACATTTGCCAAACCATATGTTCATTTTGTTGATGAAATGACCCAAGGAGCATTCAAATCAATGAAACATGAGCATTTCTTTGAGCAAACTGACGAAGGCACTTTAATGAAGGATGTCTTTAGGTTTGTGTCTCCTTATGGTATGGCCGGAAGGATCTTTAATCACTTTGTTCTCGAAAATTATATGAGGAAATTTCTCGCTGAGCGAAATCACCAAATAAAAAAGGTAGCCGAATCAAATTTGCGAAATCGCTTTCTCTGAATGCTGATATATAGCAAAAGAACAAGCTGATCGACTTGATTTGAGACTCTTCATTCTCAATTCACAGCAAAATCAATCTCAGCCGTGATTTTACCAATAATACAAGCTATACCAAATGTCATCCATTTCAAACTTTCCAGCGGTCAAATTTCTCGAAAACTCCTGGACGCTTTTTAACTCCGAAAATTCATTAGCAACGGCTCTCCTTCATTATTATAGGAGGGGTTTCCGCCACAAAAAAGCCGGCGGAGATCCGGATGAATCGCCCATGGTTCACAAAAACATTAACCAGGTGATCGCTGCACAATCTGAGATTGTAACCGGGCTAGCACAATTTTCACCTAAGATTGTGAGAATGGCTGAACCAAACCGGAAAGAGGGGCGGTAGGATCAAGAATAAGTTACTTACCTGGAAAAGAATCGACCAACTGACACATAAAAATCGCACACTAAGTAGGAAAAGTGCTGTATCAGATAGTACCGAAACATAATCCGTAGCGCGACCAAAGGAAAAATGGTCTACATTATAGCAATGCAGAAATTTAATTTGCTATCTCAAAACTGTCCGGATCTCTATATGCAAAAATGCTTCAAAATATCTTCACACCGAGGTTACCATCTTCATTCGCGATTGGTTTAAGCTACTGGCTCACAACAAATTTGACGAGGCATTTCAATTAATAGACCATGATAAAAATAATCTCTACGCCCCCCACTTGATCGTGCCTTGCTTGAAAATGTTTTGAAAAACTATTATTGGGATGGTTATATGGAAGGTGAACAAACCTGCTTCTCTGATCCATACCTGCTAGACCTACATTCCGAGGTCGTTGAATTTTATGAAGGTGCTAATAATAGCTTAGATGTAGAATACAATGCACCAGGCAATGGAGTGTGGTGAGACCTTACAGCACAATTTTCATTCAAACCGGCGACCGCTGAACTATATTATGTATTCTTCATGAATATCCATGTATTATAATGGTGCAGATTCGGATCGGAAAGTGGGGCAGACAGAAACAACCGAAGTTATTTCTGCCAAAACACCATTGTAATGGATGCATTGCGTTTTACAGAAAAGCCGTATAAAGGGCGAATCAGTTTCCTGCTTCCAAAATCAGTCAATGATGATCTAGTCTTGCCAATTGAAAACTCAGACTCACAACAAGCAAGTTACCGACTAAATATTGCTCAACAATACTTGGATCAATCAAATAAATCTTCATTTGATACGGGTAATTTGGATCCGCATGCGCAATGAGTCAGCAAAAATTTTTATAGATATATGTTTCCTGATAGGAGGAACCCAAAATTTTCAAAAAACAAAAAAGGCTACTGATCCACAGATCAGTAGCCTTTCTATATTTTAAACAACTCAGAATTACGCCAGAGCAGCTTTCAGATTCTGATCGATCGCTTCGAGGAATTCTTCTGTGTACAGGTAGTGGTCACCGTGTTTCACGTCGTTTCCGAAAACGTTGATTGCCAAATCTTTGGTCATTTTGCCGCTTTCTACCGTTTCGATACATACTCTTTCCAAAGCATTTGCGAAGTCGATTAATGGCTGGTTGTCGTCCAGTTTGCCGCGGAATGCCAAACCACGTGTCCACGCAAAAATAGATGCGATTGGGTTGGTAGATGTTGGTCTTCCTTTCTGATGTTCGCGGTAGTGGCGGGTTACAGTTCCGTGGGCAGCTTCTGCTTCCATTGTTTTGCCGTCTGGCGTAACCAATGTTGAAGTCATCAGACCTAATGAACCAAAACCTTGCGCAACTGTATCTGACTGAACGTCACCATCATAGTTTTTGCAAGCCCACACAAAGTTACCTTCCCATTTCAATGCAGAAGCAACCATATCGTCGATCAGACGGTGCTCATAATTCACTTTTCCAGCATACTCAGCATCATACACTTCCTGGAAAATATCCTTGAAGCGGCCATCGTATTTTTTAAGGATCGTGTTTTTTGTAGAAAGATACAAAGGCCAGCCTTTGTCCAGAGCCACATTAAAGCATGAACGTGCAAAACCACGGATCGATTCGTCAACGTTGTACATGGCCATCGCCACGCCAGGTCCCTGGAATTGGTACACCTCGTGCTCGATCACTTGCCCGTCTTCGCCTTCAAATTTCACAGTCAGTTTTCCTTTGCCAGGAACAATGAAATCAGTCGCGCGATATTGATCACCAAACGCGTGACGACCAACGATGATCGGCGCAGTCCAGTTTGTTACTAAACGTGGTACGTTTTTCATCACGATTGGCTCGCGGAAAACGGTTCCATCCAAAATGTTACGGATCGTACCATTCGGCGATTTCCACATTTGTTTCAGATTGAATTCTTTAACGCGGTCTTCGTCAGGAGTGATTGTTGCGCATTTGATACCAACACCAAATTCTTTAATCGCATTGGCTGCATCAATTGTAACCTGGTCATTTGTCTCGTCGCGGTACTCAACGCCCAGATCGTAATACTTGATATCTACATCCAGATAAGGTAAGATCAATTTTTCTTTGATAAACTTCCAGATGATGCGGGTCATTTCATCGCCATCGAGTTCTACAACAGGATTGTCAACTTTAATTTTGCTCATGTCTTAAATTCTATACAATAGTTAAAGATTTGAAATCAAACCGTGAAAGTACAAACAAATGAATAAAAAGGCGGGAATTTCATCAACTTGCGTGGGAAAAAGACGGTTATTTCTAATGAAAAAGGCTGAATTAAGAAAGGAGTTTTTACAAAAAAGAGAAGATGCCGACGGGCTTTGGCTGATTGAAAAAAACGCATTGATCGCCCAAAATCTTGAAAAATACCTGCTGAAAAGTACATTCAAAACCCTGCACTCCTTCCTGCCTCAGCTAACCTCCCGCGAGGTGCATACGTTTTATATTATTGAATTGTTACGCATAACTTTTCCGGAAATGCGCATTGCCGCTCCTTATATTATTCCCGGCACAAAGGAGATGAAGCATTTTTTGTTAGCTCCTGATAGCGAGCTCGTTGTTAACCGCTGGCGAATTCCTGAGCCCGATCCCAATACTTCCGAGTCGGTTTTACCCGAAGAAATAGATATTGTCCTCGTCCCGCTGCTTGCATTCGACCGAAAAGGTTACCGCGTCGGCTACGGTGGCGGTTATTATGATCGATTTCTGGCTCAAACCCGCTCTGACTGTATTAAAGTCGGCCTTTCCATGTTTGACGCTATTGACCAAATTACTGATATTGATGAATTTGACATTCAGCTGGACTTATGCATTACCCCTGATCAGATCTATAAATTTTAGCCGAATAATTCTGTGTTCTCACTGGTCAGCAGCGTCAACTATGTGCTTATTTATTGAATTTAAATAGTTTAATCAGGGATTCCGGGAGTTATAACTAAATTTTCGTCGTAAATTTGCGGCACTTTTTGCCTCTTGGCAAGAGCCAAAATTTTTATCCATTTAATCAAATGCAAGAATGAAAATCGCAGTAGTAGGCGCTACCGGTTTGGTAGGCGGCGAAATCCTCAAAGTGCTCGAAGAGCGTAATTTCCCAGTGACGGAATTGTTAGCTGTCGCATCAGAAAGATCTGTTGGTAAGGAAGTTACATTCAAGGGTAAACAGGTCAAGGTGATCGGTTTTGAGGAAGCGATTGCAGCTAAACCTGAAATAGCAATATTTTCAGCTGGCGGCAGTACTTCTCTTGAACTTGCACCACGATTTGCAGAAGCCGGAATTACAGTTGTTGATAACTCCTCAGCATGGAGAATGGATCCTACGAAAAAACTCGTAGTACCTGAGATCAATGCAACCGAGCTGACCAAAGAAGATAAGATTATAGCAAACCCCAACTGCTCAACCATTCAGATGGTGGTGGTTTTGAATCCTTTGCACAAAAAATATAAGATCAAACGGGTTGTTGTTTCTACCTACCAATCTGTAACCGGAACAGGTAAGGCAGCAGTTGACCAGCTTTTCTCGGAACGCGCAGGCGACCACAGTAAAGGCAAAGTGTACCCGCATCAGATCGACCTGAATGTACTTCCTCATATTGACGTATTCCTGGATAATGGGTATACAAAGGAGGAAATGAAAATGACGAACGAAACGAAGAAGATTATGAGCGATGATAGTATCGCCGTGACAGCTACAACCGTTCGCATTCCAACGATCGGAGGTCACTCCGAGGCGGTGAATATCGAGTTTGAAAATGAGTTTGACCTGGCCGAAGTTCGCCAGTTACTTGCTGATACAGAAGGTGTTGTGGTTCAGGATGATCCGAAAAACGCTTTATATCCAATGCCATTAACTGCGCATGGAAAAGACGAAACTTTTGTAGGCCGCATCCGCCGCGACGAATCACAAGCTAAAACGCTGAATTTGTGGATCGTAGCTGATAACCTTCGCAAGGGAGCAGCAACAAATGCAGTTCAAATTGCGGAGTTCTTAGCAAAGAACGAATTAGTAGGTGTTCCTCAGGAAGCGTAAGAATTCAAAGTATTATAATGAAGGAGAGCTGCCGAAAGGCGGCTCTTTTTTTGTAAACCCCTAAATCCCCTGAAAGGGGACTTTACGTTTTAATCTGGATGAATGTATAAGCCCCCTCCCAGGGGGTTGGGGGTTTGCCAGTCCCGGGTTGGGGCTACCTATCTACCTCACCCATTACCACATCAATCGACCCGATAACTGCTACTAAATCGGCCAGTAGGGCTCCTTTTGTAATTTCACCAATTACGGAAAGGTTATGGAATGAGCAGGAGCGCGCCCGGCATCTGACAGGAATATCAGATCTTCCGTCGGTCCGGAAATAGAATCCAAGCTCCCCTTTTGGGTTTTCGGCGCGGACGTAGAAATCCATTGCTTTCGGGCGGATTTTTTTTGGAACAATAGCCTGAGGATCGAAATCTCGGGTTCTTTTGTAATCGTTTGTCAGCTGGATCAGACTTTGCTCGATCAGCTTGACAGATTCCTGGCATTCTAATACCCGCACCCACGTCCGGTCCCAGCAGTCGCCGACTGTCCCCATTTTCCCCTCGCCGATAGGAATTTCGAAGTCGAGTTCAGGATAAACCGAGTAACCATCCACTTTCCGTAGATCGTAGCGCAAGCCCGAGCCGCGCAGCATAGGGCCCGTGCAGCCGTAGTTGATCGCTACTGGCAGAGGCAGAACGCCAACGTTAGCCGTACGCTGGATGAAGATCTTGTTATCCACAACCAGCTGCTGCAACTCTATCAACTTCGGTTTGAGGTATTTGATAAATTCGAGGCAACGCTCTTCAAATCCTACCGGCAAATCATAGAACAACCCGCCGATCCATATATAATTATAAAGCATTCTTGAACCGCAAGTCCATTCGAGCAGGCGAAGTATCTGCTCGCGGTCGCGCATCATCCATAAAAATGGCGTGTACGCGCCGATATCCATTGCATAAGTGCCCAATGCGACAAAATGTGACGCAAGCCGGTTAAGCTCAGCCACCACGACCCGGATATATTCAATCCTTTTAGGAATATCATTTTCAATACCCAGCATTCTCTCAACTCCCATTACATAAGAATGCTCCGAGTTCATCGAAGCCACGTAATCGAGACGGTCTACGTAGGGTATAATCTGATTAAATGGCAGAGATTCTGCATGCTTTTCAAAACATCTGTGCAGGTAACCAACGTGGGGGATCACATCTACCACCACTTCTCCATCAGTCACTACTTCCAATCGCAGAACTCCATGAGTAGAAGGATGTTGAGGCCCCATATTTAGCACCATTTCCTCAGTACGAAGATTTTCGGACTTGTATTTGGTGGGAACAGAAACAGTCAGATATTCCTGCTTGTATTCGTATTGAATGGAGTTGCTCATACTTAAAATCTGACTAGTTTCTGGTCGTGTACCTCAACCTTTAATGGGCCGATCGGGCGGCCTTCGTTGTGGAGCCGGTCGACCGCTGTTACATAGTAAACATATCTTTGGCCGGATTCGGCACTGCTGTCAATAAATTTTTCTCCCTGGTAACACATTCCGATAATTTTCCGCGGATCGTGGCCCGAACCTTTTTCGTCGGGAAGAAAACGGTAGATCACATAATACCAGGCACGGTCGCCGTCAGAAGCGGCATCAGGCTTTTCCCACGTCAGTTCCAGTCCTTTCGACAGCAATGTCGCTTTCAAACTTCTTGGGGAAAGTGGCGGAACCTGATCTTTCCAAGGCATAGTTGGTATTAATGCGGGATATCTGAAAAGATCGCGGCGCAGTGAATCAACAAAACCCAGACTATTTCCTTTCAATGATCTTGAACTAAAAAATATCTCCCCATCGGTTTCGCTTTCTCTCGAATACCTGATCTGGCCCGGCATTTCCTTGGGATTGGACCAATGCGTATCCCTGTCTTTGTAGCCTACGCGATAGGCGCCCATTCCTATATATAAGTGTCTGTCAAAACGATTTTCAGTCCACCAGTCTACCAGATTCCGGTACGGTACCCTATTAAAACCCGATGAAAAGTAAACCTGCGGGGCAATGTAATCGATCCAACCTTCTTTCACCCACTTCCTGCTATCAGCAAAAAGATCATCGTAGGAAGCAAGCGCGCCGTAAGTTTTGGAGCCCTCGGCATCACGGTCTTTATTTCTCCATACACCAAAAGGACTAATGCCGAATTTCAGCTTCGGCTTCAATTCCTGCAATGCATCATGAATTTGTTTTACCAATAAATCCACATTGTGCCTCCGCCAGTCCGCTTTACTTGTAAATCCTGCTCCATATTTCCGGAAAGTACCTTCATCCTGGATCACCTGCCCGGGCGAAGCGTACGGATAAAAGTAGTCGTCGAAGTGAATGCCGTCGACGTCGTAATTCCTGGCGACGTTTACTGTCATATCGGTAATGAACTGCCTCACTTCCGGGATCCCAAAGTCGAATAATTTGTACCCGTCATAAGTAAGGATCCATTCGGGGTGCAGGCGGCTCATATTCTCAGAGGAAACACTGGTAGAAGATTTGTGAACGAGCCGGTTCAGGTTAAGCCAGGCGTGAAATTCAAGCCCACGTTTGTGCGCCTCTTCAATCATAAAATCGAGCGGGTCCCACATTGGCTCCGGCCGCCTCCCTTGCCTCCCCGTGAGCCACTCCGACCACGGTTCCGGACTTTTCGCATAAAACGCATCTCCCGCTGCACGAACCTGCACGAAGACTGCATTCATTCCCACCTTTTTATGAAAATCCAGAAGATTTGAGAATTCTTCCTGCTGCTCGCCTGGTATAAGATTTTTACTGCTGGGCCAATCGATGTTATCAACGGTTGCAATCCAAACTGCCCTGAATTCTCGTTTTGGAGGCAATGGATTGTCAATTTCAGTAGTCTGCGCGATGCAACTTTCCAGCGAGAATAGGATCACAGAAAAGAAAAGCGCAACTATTTTAATTTTTTTCACTATCTGACCAATGCAAAATGTTAATCCAATCAAAGTAACGTAATTTGGAACAAAGTTAGCTGACAAGAGACTTAAATTCACGCGGAGAAGCTTGCCTATACCCTTCTGAACGCGATACAGAGAGATTTATGTATTCTTGTCTTTGTTATATTTCGCTCATTTTTAGCGCTGTTGCACAGGAAGAATCAATGCCGCGATTATTGTAATTGTGAATTATTTTTCTGCATATTTATTGTGTAATTACAAGGTTTTTTGTGATAAAAATAAAAGCCCTGGCCTTGTAATACTGGTAACGTTTAAACATACATCCCATATTGGAACCTTTTGTTAAAACCACTAAGAAAAACGTCCTGTTTGAAATTGCATGGGAGGTTTGTAATCAAGTTGGAGGAATATACACTGTTATAAGAACCAAGGTGCCCGCTATGGTTGAAAAGTGGGACGACAACTATTTTTTGCTGGGGCCCTATTTTGAGAAAAAGGCATCGTCTGAATTTGAGGCTATTACCGATCTTGACGATTCTCCCGCTGGCCGTATCGTAAAACGAATGCGTGAAATGGGCTACGCGGTGCACTACGGCTACTGGCTGGTAACCGGAAAACCCAGGGTAGTACTTTTCGACCTCGACAGCGTTGCGAAAAACCTGGACACGATCAAATTCAACCTTTGGGAAAAAAGCCGCATTCCTACTATAAACGTCGAGCCGCTGGTTAACCAGACCTTGTGTTTCGGTGAAATGGTGCGCCTGTTCCTGAAAGAATATGCGGAGGATAATGCCAAGCGCGAAGAAATTTTTGCCCAGTTCCACGAATGGATGGCGAGCAGCGGGCTGCCTGAACTGAAACGTGACAATGTAAAAGTGGCGATGACATTTACCACCCACGCTACCATGCTGGGCCGGTATCTGGCGCAGAATGTCTCCGGTTTCTATAACAAATTACCATTTTTCGATTGGGAACAGGAAGCCAAAAATTATGGTATCCTTGCTCAATGTTCGGTAGAAAGGCAAGCCGCACTCAACGCGCATGTACTAACTACTGTGAGCGACGTTACTGCCCGTGAATGTGAAGTATTCCTCGGCCGAATGCCCGATCTGGTGACGCCAAACGGTCTGAATGTAGTTCGTTTCCAGGCAGTTCACGAATTTCAAAACCTGCATTTAAAACACAAGGAAAGGATACACGAATTTGTCCTGGGCCACTTTTTCCCGAGCTATTCATTTGATCTTGACAAAACACTTTACTTTTTTACTTCGGGGCGTTATGAATATAGTAACAAAGGTTACGACCTTACCCTCGAAGCACTGGCGCGCCTGAACTGGAAAATGGTGCAGGCGAATATGGATATGACGGTCGTGATGTTCATCGTCACCAAGCAACCTTATTATTCTGTCAATCCTGACGTGCTGCAATCGCGCGCGGTTTTGAATGAATTGCAGGAAACCTGTACTGCGATCGAAAAAGAGGTTGGCGAAAAGCTTTTCCTCGCGACAGCTGCGGGAGCCGATCACAAAATGCCCGATTTGAATCAGTTTGTAGACGAATACTGGCGCCTGAGATTAAGAAGGACGATCCAGAGCTGGAAAACTGAGAAACTTCCTGCATTCGTAACCCACGATTTGAAAGAAGAAGACGGTATTACTGATTTTTGCAAAAAGGCGAATCTGATCAATAATGAGCGGGACCGGGTAAAAATCGTTTATCACCCCGACTTCATTTCTTCTACTAATCCGTTATTCGGTCTGGATTACGGACAATTTGTTCGCGGCTGTCACCTGGGCGTATTTCCAAGTTACTACGAACCCTGGGGTTATACGCCCCTTGAATGCGTTGTTCGCGGGGTACCTACCGTGACGAGCGATTTGTCGGGTTTTGGAGATTATATTATGCAGATTATGCGGGATTATGAAAACCGCGGTATTTATGTGATCAACCGGAAATCACAGACTTTCTCACAAGCCGCCGACCAGCTGGCGGATATTCTATTCAAATTCGTAAGAATGCAACGCCGGGACCGCATTATGCAGCGAAACCGCGTCGAAAATATCTCCGACGTTTTCGATTGGACCAACCTGCGATCGTACTACGATACGGCGCATGATCTGGCGGCGAAGAGGAGGAAGCCTTGATCAATAGTTATAAACGACAAAGCCCGCGAATGCGGGCTTTGTCGTTTAAAGGGCTTCTTTCAGGTAATTACTAATTGTGCTAATACTGCAAACCTGAATATTCTCTTTTAGTCTAAAATCCTCGGCAGAAGGTGTGACAATTAATAATAAAGGATTACCCAGATCTTGTTGTGCAACACTATTGCCGCGGCTCAAGGTGGGGCTATTGGTATATTTAACTTCAATCGCAAGCTTCACATTACTGCCTTTTACCAGCACAAGATCAAGCTCGGCACCGTCTTGAGTGCGGTAGAAGTAGGGTTTTACATTAAAAGGCAGCGCTGCTATAACTTGTTGGATAACATAACCTTCCCACGAACTGCCTACAATGATATTACCTGTCAAATCTTCCATACCTGTTATGCCTGCAAGGGAATGCAGCATACCAGAATCCCTGATGTAGATCTTGGGAGTTTTGACCAGCCGCTTGCTCACATTCACATGCCAGGGCAACAATCGTCGAATCAAAAAGGCATTTTCGAGATAGTCAAGGTATGTTTGAATGGTAGGAACCGACATCTTGAGCGAATTCGCCAATTGCGATACATTAAGCAATCCACCATGAACACTCACTAACATATTAACAAGCAACCTCACATTGACCGGATTTCCTGGAATACCCAGCAATGGCAAATCTCTCTCAATATAGCTGCTGATAAAATCAGCCATTTTCCTTGCCGAGGAGCGGTCTGTCGCAGCCTGTAACATAGCGGGATATCCTCCCCGCAGCCAGTGAACTGCATAAGAAATTTCATTTTTGACTTCTTCCAGCAGAAGTGGATGGAGTTCCAAAAAAGCGATCCGGCCGGCGAGCGTTTCAGAACTGTTCTTTAGCAAGTCCGGCGAGGCAGATCCTAATAATATAAATCTTCCCGGCACCCGATTTCTGTCTATCAAAGACCGCATTAAGGGAAAAAGGGAAGGCATTCTTTGAATTTCATCAAGGATTATGATGCTCTCCCGCCTTTCGTCCAGATATAATTCCGCATCTTGCAATCGGATTAAATCCGCATTTGATTCCAGATCTAGATAAATGGAAGGTTTGCCAAATTGATCCAGAAAACTCTTAATCAAAGTTGTTTTCCCGACCTGACGCGGGCCTAGCAATGCGACTGCCGGATTATCGGATAGTTGCTCTAAAAACTCCTCCTCGATGACGCGACTGAACATATTCCATTATTTTAATACCGTAAATTTAAAGTTTAATTTTAAAATACCGGTATTAATTTTTTTGAATTAGATCTATATCAAATGTAAATCTCAATCAAAACGCAGATTCTTATTACCTTTTCCCCTATCAAAAACGATATTACAAACACATGAACTACATAGAAGTTGCTCTGAACGTTGAGCCGGATTATTCGGAGATATTGGTAGCGGAGCTGGGAGAGTTGGGTTTTGAATCTTTTGTGGAGACGGACGAAGGCTTGCTAGCTTACATCCAGGAAGGTGATTTCGATGAGGCAGAGCTACAAAATATCGTTGCCAAATACCTGGAATTGACTGCAATAGCGGCTACCTGGAAATCGTTAGAAAGAAAGAACTGGAATGAGGAGTGGGAAAAAAGCTACGAGCCGATTGAGGTCGGTAACCAGGTCCGGGTGAGGGCCGTATTTCATAAACCGGATCCTGCATTTACGTACGATCTGCTGATTCAACCCAAAATGTCTTTC
The DNA here is from genome assembly GCF_021390335.1 of Dyadobacter sp. CY343. GTDB lineage: Bacteria > Bacteroidota > Bacteroidia > Cytophagales > Spirosomataceae > Dyadobacter. Next base: position 351,117 of record NZ_JAJUXK010000007.1, read on the forward strand.
GGTACCGGGCACCACGAAACTACCTGGCTGGTGATGAACGAGCAGCTGAGCCTGCCTCATCAGGGTTTAGCAATTATGGATGTAGGCTGCGGAACAGGTATTCTGGCCATTTTAGGCGCAAAACTGGGTGCAGTAAGTTTGCTTGGATTCGATATTGATGAATGGGCCGTCGAGAATACGGTCGAGAATTTTGAAATGAATGAGCTCTCCGCGGAAACGGAAGTATTTCAGGGAACGATCAGTAAAGTGCATGAGGGAAAGATGTTTGGGGGAATACTGGCGAACATTAACCGCAACATCCTCCTCAGCGAAATTCCAACTTACATACAACACCTGGAACCGGGAGGCTGGCTGGTAACAAGTGGATTTTACGAAGTAGACCAGCCCGATATTGAACAATGCGCCATTGAAAACGGCCTTAAAAAACTGAGATCAAATACACGTAACCAATGGGCGACCGTTGTATTTGAAAAAGCGAAAATCGAGTAAGATTAATCGACAACCAGCGAAGAGCTAATCGCTTAAAGCCAATAGCTAAAAGCCAAGATAAATGAAAATAATCCGCTATACCTTTCTTCTGTACTGCATATTCATAATCGGACACACTGCCGCTGCTCAGAATATAAAGTTGCCGGACGAGGCGACGCAGTTTATGGTACAGTTCAAAAAGCTGATGGACGGAAGCCGCAATCCGCAATATATGCGCGCCGCCGCCCAGCTCGACAGTGCCTGGATGAGCGGCTTCAACACCGGTCAACAGATGAAATTTACCAGCATTATCAAAGCGCAGGTAGCGAAAGGGCAGAAAGCTGGTCCCGTTTTGTATATCCTGACCCGCAATGCAGTTTATTTCGCGAAACAGAAACCTGAAAGCTTCGATAGCTTCCTGAAGTTCGCGGAAAGTTCGGGAGAAAAATATGACGGAAAAACATTGCAGAAAGTAATGGAAACCGTGCGGCTTTTGAATGAAAACAAAAAGCTGTACGCCGCCAATTACAACTCGCTCTATCTGGTTGAAGGCACTTACAGTTATCGTTTTGACACTACCAATGCAGAAAAGGCAAATGCGGAGGCCAATCTGGCGGCGGCAAACGACAGCTGGGACACGCCGGTTGATACCAATTTTGTAATTGCGCCCAAATCAAATCCATTGCCGGCTGTGACGGGCGCATTGATCGATCTTCAAAATGCGAAGTTTGCGATGGTTACCGCCAGCGATTCTGTCGTTTTCGGTCCTGCCAATGGTAGTGTTGCTTTGCAGAATGGAATTTTTGTGGGTAAAAATGGCAAGTTTGATTGGTTAGCGGCAGGCGATTCGTCTATTTACGCAGATCTCGACGCTTATTCTTTTAATATAAGTCAACCAAAGATTATTGTGGAAAATGTGACTTTACATCACGATCAGCAATTGGCAGCTCCCATTAAAGGCACGCTGGAATATCGCGGGGTCAAAAAAGCGAAAGGCCAGCCGGCTCCGTATCCACGCTTCGTTTCAAACGGTATTGATGCCAGATTGAAAGATACCAGAAAGAGTATTGACTACTTGGGCGGGTTTTCGCTGATCGGGACGGATATGTATAGTACCTCGCTCAGCGACAAGCTTTCGACTGTCAAAGTAAAGTATAAGGACAAGCTTGCATTCACGGCGCGCAGTAAAAAGTTTGCATTGCGCGACTCTGTGATCTCATCCTCGTTTGCTATTTATTCCATGCCGCTGGGCAGCGATTCTATTTATCATCAGGGAGTTGTATTTAAATATAATGACGACGAAGGGTTAGTGAAAACCAGCCGGATGGAAAAAACCGACTATGCTCCCCTGCCCTATCAGGATAGTTACCACAAAATGAATATCTGGTCACAGGCTATGCGGTGGCGGTTTACGAATGATAAGTTGGAGTTTCACCGCATTGACGGTAAGCAGGTTGTACCGGTAACATTAGAGTCTCAGGATTTTTTCAAAAAAGAGCGTTTCCGGGAGATAGCGAAAGAATTCGGCTCTCAGCCGCTGAATATGGCGGCGAGCTACGTTCAAACCACCAAAAAATCTTCATTTCTGGCAGAAGAACTGGCTGCCAAGTACAAACAAAACCCGAAAATCCTGCGCAATGCCCTCGACCGGCTCACACTCGACGGTTACTTTATGTACAATAAGGAAACCGACGAATTTGCACTGAGCAAGAAGGGCGTTTTGTTCGTGCTCGCGAATATTGATAAAGCTGACTACGACAATTTCCAGGTTGCGTCACAATATACTTCCGATAATCAGACAGCCAATGCTACGATCTATATGCCCGACACGCTTCTGACCGTGCTCGGCGTTTCAAGATTTGTTGTCAGTGATTCTTTGAAAATTTACGCGATACCTTCTGACAAAAAGCTGATTATCGGTAAGAACCGGAGCTTTACATTGAATGGTCAGATGGTGGCTTCGAACTACCAGTTTCGTGGACAGAATATCAAGTTTGACTACAATAAGTTCTTCGTAAATGTGGCTCCATCGGATTCGATCACATTTACACCAAGAGAAAAATTTGCAAAAGGACAGAAAGGAGAAGTCGGCGGGCATGTGAAATATGACAAAGGCGGTACCTTCTATTTAAGTGATCCCAAGAATAAATCCGGTCTTCAAAAGGGTATTAAAAAGTCGCCGCGACTGGTTGTGGAAGACGGTATGACGGTATTTTTCGACCAGCCGGAGCGGGGAACTGTCCTTTATCCAAGAGAAGTATTCTTTAAAATACCAAAGATCGATATGGACGGCTTGGACAACCGGGATGTGATTTTTGACGGTACATTCAATTCAAACGGCATTATTCCGCCTATTCAGACCATCCTGAAAAGTATGCCGGATAATTCGCTTGGTTTCGAATACAAGCCGCCGGTGACGGATATCAAGCTTTACGAGGGAAAGGCGCTGGCTAAATTTACGGATACACTTACGATGGATAACTCCGGCTTGCATTCCAAAGCGATCCTGAAATATCTCTCAGCTTCGATGACTGCCAAAAACGTGCTACTCACTTCGGACTCTTTAATGGCATCGGGCGAAGTGGCGAGTATTAAGGAAGCGACAATCGGCAAAGGCTATTTCCCGGCTGTGGCTTTGAAGGATTTTGCGTTGAAATGGTATCCGAATGCAGATAGTATGTTCATTAATACAACCGGAAAATCATTCACTTTTCACCAGGGTACTACTAATCTGGAAGGAAGTTTGCTGCTGAGATCGACCGGGCTTTATGGAAACGGCAAGCTGAAAAGGGCCGATTCTGAATTGACCTCGCCGGATATTAAATTCAATAAAGATGGTTTTCTCGCAAATCGCTCTGAGTTTGCAATCAATAGCGGAGAAGCGAAGTCTGCTAAAAAGCTATTGACCGGAAACAATGTCAATATCGATTTCAATTTCAAAACGGGTATTGCCAATTTCCTGACAGACGAATCGGGTTTTGGAAGCGATACTTCGGGCATGCAGATTCCGACGGCTTCTTACCAAACGCTGATCGGCAGTGCGAAGTGGGATATGAATAAAAAGACGATTCTGATGAAAGGAATCGGTGAAACTTCGACCTATACTTCCACGGATTCGACCCAGGAAGGATTGACTTTCAGTGGTACCGAAGCGCTTTATGATATTGAAAAAGTGTCCCTGAATATCAAGGGAGTACCTTTTATACAAACAGCCGACGTCAATATTATCCCGGACAAGGGAATAGTGAGTGTAGATGGCAAAGGAAAAATTGCCCCGCTCAAAAAGGCGCGCATTGAAATTGACACACTGAATGTAGCCCACCGCCTCCGCGACGCCGATATCCGCATTGATTCCCGCAACCATTTCGAAGGATCTGCTACCTATCAATACATTACGGCCCGCAAAGACACTTTTAATATCAAAATGCAGAATTTTGAATTGAGGGAAATCGGCGCGGTGGAAGAAGGAAAACGGTCGAGAAATAACAATCCGTCGGGCCCTATCAAATACTATACAACTGCACGGGCAGATGTGAAAGAGGAGGAAAATCTCATACTATCTCCGCGCATTCAGTTCAAAGGCGGCATTAACCTGATCGCCTACGAGCCTTCGCTGCAACTCGACGGTTTTGTGAAACCAGTGATCAAATTCCGGAAGGATTTTCAGAGCTCGTGGATTGTATATAAAGAATCGCCGGGCGAAACGGTTGCAATTAACATTAACAAAGACCTAAAAAACGAGCACGAAATTCCACTTTCGGTAGGCTTGCATTATAATGAGGCGCGCGGAATGTATATGAGCTTTTTGTCTCCCAAAGAGTCTGACGGTGACGAAGACATTTATCTTGCGCAGGGTGCATTGAATTATGACGAAGATAACAAGGCCTTCAAAGTAAGTCCGCCACCGGGTGCCGACGGGCTGATCGACGAGGCGAATGCGTTACGATTTGATGATAAAACTGGTCTGGCGACTTTCTCCGGCCCATTTAAATTCATCGGTGCGGACTGGCTTCAATCGGTCGGAAGTGCGGAAGTGCAGGTTGATAGCGCGAAGTATTCATTTAATAGTATGCTTTTGCTCAAACTTCCGGCACTGGATCCGATCTCCCAACCGATGGCTGCAAAAATCGTGGAGACCAATCTGGAAGAACAAAACAGTACCGCGGCAGACGATGATTTTGAACAACTTAATCAAAAACTTTCGGCTCTCATCGGCTCGAAAGCGACCGATGCTTACGCAAAACTGACTGCTGCCGGCTATAAACCGCTATTTGAAGCGTCGCCTGTTCTCGATGTTCCGATGCTTTTATCGAATGTAAATCTGCGCTGGTCGCCCACGCATCAGGCATATTATTCGCAGGGGCCGATTGGCGTGGCGCATTTTGGCCAGAACAATATTAATGCGCAGATGGAAGGTGTGCTTGAAATCCGCAGAGGTGTGGAAGGTGATGAATTCAGCTTGTATTTGCAGGCTTCACCGGATATCTGGTACTATATTGATTACAAGCTGGGCGAGCTTGGCGTGGTTTCGTCGCAGCTCGATTTCAACGATCAGATTACGGCCAAGTCGAAAAATGTGAAGTCGAAGGATATGAGTCTGGTTTCGATCGGATCGGAAGAAAAGGACATGTTTGTGAACCGGTTTGATGATTTTTACCAGCCTGCAATTAAAAAGGCAAAACTTGTGAAGAGCACCGAAAAGAAGAAACCTGTCAGTGCGCCGGCAGCGCAAAAGAAGAAAAAGGAGGAACCGACAGAAGGTTTCTAAGCAAATTTTAATAATTGCAATAGTTTATGCTACACTTTGAAAATTTGCTTACAGAAATGCAGTTTTACCGACTTAATGCTTGGAAAATCGTCTGACTATCGTATTTTTGAAGAAAACTGATTGTAATTTAAATTAATCATTGAATAATACAAAATGAGTGTTGCCTTATTAATAGTATCGATTGTTGCCGCTTATTTGTTGGGATCTATACCAAGTTCGGTATGGTATGGAATAGGATACTTTGGAATTGACGTACGGAAACAGGGAAGCGGGAATGCAGGTGCAACGAATACGTTTCGTGTGCTGGGTAAAAGAGCAGGAACTGTTGTAATGCTGATCGATGTATTGAAAGGCTGGACTGCTACCTGTCTTGCTTCAATGCTATTTTATATGAACGAAATCGGCGAAACCGAGCTGCTCGTTTACAAGATTCTTTTTGGAATAATTGCGATAGTAGGTCATATTTTTCCTGTTTTTGTAAATTTTAAAGGCGGAAAAGGAATTGCTACTTTGCTGGGTATGGTCCTGGCGATCCACCCGGAACTGGCCTCTGTCTGCATCACGATATTTATTCTGACACTACTGGCTTCTCAATACGTTTCACTCAGCTCTATCCTGGCGACCCTCGCTTTCCCGGTACTTTCCTGGGTAGGTATGTTTGGTCACCCGGAGCCGCTGCTGATCGTATTTGGCTTTGTAATGTTCGTTCTGGTAGTATTTACACACCAGAAGAATATTGTCAGACTTTTAAATGGAAATGAAAACCGCGTTAATATTTTCGGGAAATCGAAAACCGCTGCCCGGCAATAGTCTCTGTGAAATCAAGAAATACGAACCCCTGGGGAAACCTTAGGGGTTATTTTTTTATCTTGGCCCACCAATCTTAATCAACAACAATGCAGCAATACATAGAAAATAACCGCGATAGATTCTTAAACGAACTGCTCGATTTACTACGCATTCCTTCTGTGAGCGCGGATTCAAAATTCAAAAACGATATGCTGAAAGCGGCAGAATTTGTGCGCGACAGCATTCAGAAAGCGGGAGCAGACAAAGCGGAAATATATGAAACTGCCGGGCACCCGGTTGTTTACGGAGAAAAAATCATTGATCCAAAACTGCCTACCGTGCTCATTTACGGGCATTACGACGTGCAGCCGGCGGATCCGTACGAACTCTGGAACTCCCCTCCTTTTGAACCCGTGATCAAAAATGAGCGGATCTACGCGCGCGGCGCTTGTGACGATAAAGGTCAGTTTTATATGCACATTAAAGCATTGGAAACGATGATCGCGACTGACACGCTGGCTTGTAATGTGAAGATTATGATTGAGGGCGAAGAAGAAATCGGCTCTTCCAATCTGGGAACGTTTGTGAAAGAATACCGCGAAATGCTGAAATGCGATACCATATTGATATCTGATACCAGCATTATCGCGAATGATGTTCCTTCGATTGAAACCGGCTTGCGCGGACTGACTTATGTGGAAGTAGAAGTAGTAGGTGCAAATCGTGACTTGCATTCAGGCGTTTATGGCGGCGGAGTAGCAAATCCTGTTAATATACTCTGCGAAATGATCGCGTCGCTGAAAGATGAAAACGGTCACATTACAATTCCAGGTTTTTACGAAAAAGTAGAAGAACTGACCACAGAACAACGCGACGCATTAAACGCTGCGCCATTTGATCTCGAAGAATATAAAAGAGATCTTGCTATTGACGATATCCAGGGAGAAGCGGGATATTCGACCATTGAAAGAACCTCCGTCCGGCCTACATTGGATGTGAATGGAATTTGGGGCGGCTATATTGGCGAAGGTGCAAAGACGGTATTGCCTTCGAAAGCGAATGCGAAAATCTCCATGCGCCTCGTCCCGCACCAAACTGACCATGAAATTTTGGAACTGTTCACAAAGCATTTCGAATCGATCGCCCCAGCATCGGTGAAGGTGAAAGTGATGCCGCATCACGGCGGGCTGCCTTACGTAACTCCAACTGATTCAATTGAATACAAAGCTGCTGAACTGGCAATGGAAGAATCTTTTGGCAAAAAACCAATTCCGACACGCGGAGGAGGAAGTATTCCTATTGTCGCACTCTTCGAGCAGGAACTCGGCTGCAAAAGTATTCTGATGGGTTTCGGGCTGGATATCGACGCCCTGCATTCACCAAATGAGAGCTACGGATTATTCAACTATTACAAGGGAATCGAGACGATCCCGCTGTTTTTCAAGCACTACGCCGAGCTGAAACAATAATTATTGCTCCCAAATAAATTACCGCTTCCGCCGCTGATCGCGTTTCATCTTTTTCAGATTCGCGATCGCGGTTTTCGCTTCTTTGTTCTGACTTGATTTCTTGTCCGCGCGATCGTCGGCCAGTTTGTAGTATTTCAAAGCTTCGTCGTAATCCTTTTTATTTTCGGCAATCTTGCCCAACCCAATAAGTGACGAAACATAGTAACCCGCATTCATGGAATTGGTTTGCGTCGAGTAATCAATCGCTTTCTTATAATATTGGCTAGCCAGATCGTAGTTACGGTGGTAGTTCATATTGTAGTAAGCCAGCACGTAAGCCGCATTCCTGCCACTAACCCCCTCGTAGCCAGGCATTCCCTTGCTAATCTTGTCAATAATATTCTGCGCGGCCCGCTCAGCCTCTGCCATTTTGCCCGTCACGAAAGCAGTTCTGCAAAAGTAACGCTCGAAATAAGGGTTGTTCGGGTAAGTCTGCCACATGTACTTGGCCATTTCGTAGGCTTTATTGTACTCATTTTCAATGCTATAAATCTGCAACAAAAAGTACCTGGCCTCTACCCGCGTGTAAAATGCGTTGTTACCCACTTTCTCCAACTGCTGCTCACCCAGTTTCTTGTTTCCTTTTGGAAAAAGCGCCAGGATTGGTTTCAGGATCGGATATTCTTTGGGCACCCACTCGGCGTAGTAGTTATAAAGTCCGTCGCCGAAAAGCAGCTCCGGCGTGAGGTCACCGTTTCCTTTGCATTGCTCGAAATATTTCAGAGATTTTTTCCCCGCAAATGCTGCTTTTGTCCAGCTTTCCCGCTCCGCATATAACCTGCCTTTGAATGCATAAGCCGCAGCGAGAAAAAAGGCGGGCTCCACTTTGTTTTTTTCTCTATCATATAATTCCTCAGCCAGGTTAATGGTAGAATCCATTTGAGCCAGGAAAGTTTTGTCGTAAGCTTCGTTGTCCGTATTCGGCACAATTTTCCACCATTCCGCGAGCCCCATCAGAAAATGTGGCATAGGGTGTTTTGGATAGCGATATTTTAGCCACCGAAACTCCGCATCTGCCTCATGAAACTGATAATTGTAAAGCATATTGATCGCTTCCGTCGATTCAATCTGTACACTCGGATTTTTCAGGATCATATCGTAATTCTTGTCCAGTTCGGCCGAAGAATACAATTGAGCGGAAGTGTTTTGTATTGAAATTACAGTTAAACAGCAGAAAATGATGGTGTTAATGATGATTTTCATAGCAGGGGTAAACTTGTCCTATTAACGCCGGATTTATATTTTACGTTTGTGACGAGCCCGGTTTTTGAAAAAAGAGTTAATATTGATCCTCAGAGCATTTGCCAAAATGACACCCCGAATATGATTAACATTCTTGATAAAACTTTTGTCCCTTTTATTCCCGCCGCTACCATCGAGCACCGCGTTTCGGAGCTTGCCGCATTGATCAGCAAGGATTACGAAAATCACTGTCCTGTGTTTCTGGTGGTGTTAAACGGCGCATTTCTTTTTGCGGGCGAGCTGGTCAAGAGGGTCAATTTATCATGCGAAATTAATTTCATCCGCTTTTCTTCCTACTCAAAAACTGAGTCTACGGGTGAGGTTAAAGAGATTATCGGGCTTGACAAAGATCTCAGAGACAGGGACGTAATTATCATTGAAGATATTGTAGATACAGGTTTGACAATGACGGAGCTGGTGAAAAAGGTTCGGGAAATGTCGCCCAAATCTGTCGAAATCGCCACCTTGCTTCATAAACCTGCCGCACTGAAAACACCTGTTAGTATGCGTTACACGGGTTTTGAGATTGAAAATAAATTTGTAGTTGGCTACGGTCTTGACTACGACGGCATTGGCCGCAACCTGGATTCGATTTACGTACTTGCGTAATCGTTCGCATATCGCTCAACAACTAAACCTCTGACCATGCAGATTCAATTTTTCGGTGCTGCGCAAACCGTAACAGGAAGCAAGCATTTGATAACTACTGAAAAAGGCACAAAAATACTCCTCGACTGTGGTCTTTTTCAGGGAATACAAACAGACGAATTCAATCAGAATTTCGGTTTCAAACCCTCAGAAGTAGATTTTCTCATACTTTCCCACGCCCATATTGACCATTCCGGCCTTATTCCGCGACTGGTTAAAAAAGGATTCAAAGGTGAGATTTATACCACAGCTGCAACTGCTGACCTTTGCCGCGTAATGTTGATGGACAGTGCGCATATTCAAGAAAAGGATTTGGAGCGGATCAATCGCCGCAGGGAAAATCAGGGCCGCCCTTTGCTCGAAGAACTCTACGATTCGGAAGATGCGGCGCACGCTTTGACTTTGTTCAAAACCGTTAAATATGGTCAGACATTTTATTTGGGTGAAGATAAGGAAGTAGCCGTTTTGCTCACCGACGCAGCTCATTTGCTGGGAAGCGCGGCGGTACACCTTACGATTCCTGATAAAGGAACGTTTAAACAATTGACTTTCACGGGAGATATTGGTCGGCCGGAAGACCGCATTCTCAAAAAGCCCGATGTATTTCCGCAGGCGGATATTATTATTTGCGAATCCACCTACGGCGATCGGATCCATGAAAAAGAAGTGGATATGAAAGCGCATTTACTGCGGATTGTGAAGGATACTTGCGTAGATCGGCAGGGTAAACTGATCATTCCTGCCTTCGCGATCGACCGGACGCAGGAAATGATTTATGCATTGGACCAGCTTTACAGCTCAGGTGAGCTGCCGCATATTCCTGTTTATATTGACAGCCCGCTCGCGATTCGGGCCACTGCGATCATGAAGGAACATGAAGAATGTTTCAATCCTGAGATACTCGAATATATTGAAAAAGACGGCGACGCGTTTGCATTCCCTTACCTGCATTATGTGTCGGAAGTAGCCGAATCCATTGCATTGAATGACAAAAAGGAACCTTGTATTATCATTTCTGCATCTGGAATGGCCGAAGCGGGACGGATCAAACACCATATTAAAAACAATATCGGCAACGAAAATTGCACGATCCTGCTCGTGGGTTATGCATCCGCAAATACTTTGGCGGGTGCATTAAAGCGCGGTGATAAGCAGGTGAATATTTTTGGAGAAAAGTTTGAGGTGCATTGCCACGTGGAAAGCGTGGATTCGTTTTCCGGCCACGGTGATTACAACGAAATGCTCGATTTCCTTTCCTGCCAGAATCCTTCGCGGGTGGAGAATGTATTTCTGGTTCACGGTGAATATGAAACACAGGTTTCCTTCAAAATAAAATTGGAAAAGGCTGGGTTTCAAAACGTTCAGATTCCTGCTTTGTACGAGGCTGTGAAAATCTGAATTTTTATGGGTATTCGGGGTTCTGTACACTTGGAAAGTCCATAGTCTTGGTTATTTTTGCCAACCCAATTTCAATGCCGAAGTGGTGAAACTGGTAGACACGCACGTTTCAGAGGCGTGTGGGGGTTGCCCCATGCGGGTTCGAGTCCCGCCTTCGGCACAAAGCGCTGTTCCTACTATCAGGAATAGCGCTTTTGCTTTTTAGGAAAAATTCTCAGTGCAGTTAAATAGCTTCGCAAAGCTTTACTTCCTAACACTCAGTCATAAACATTTCTTCGGTTCCCTACTTCGAATATCTCTACAATCAGTTTTTCCCCGTCCACTTGATATAGTATCCGGTAGTTGCCAGCTCTGATCCGGAACATTTCCTTATAGCCTTTGAGCTTTTTGCATCCCGATTGATAAGGATTTGCGAGAAGCGACGAGACTGCTGCTGACACCAGGTTATAATCCTTCCCGGAAAGTCCATTCAGAAATCTTTCCGCGCTGCGGCTCAATATGACACTGTACATCAGGTCAAATCATGCCTAGCGTCCAGCTTCGTTTTTACTTGCTCCCAAGGAACGAATTCTTCGCCTTGTCTTTGTTTGATAAGAAGGCCATCGTAATAATCTTCCAGAAGGTCGACCAATGTGTCCTCCGGCTCTAACTCTTGGTTGATAACCAAATTCATCAAAAAGGCATTTTCCCGTAGTTTTTTTATAACCTGGAGAATAGTCGAATGAAGGGCTTTCACTTTGGGTTGAACCGGCTTTCCTGCCGTCTCAATCGGCGCCAGCAATTTAAGTGCCTTTTCATACCGTTTCTTTTCGAGAAGTGCATCTTCTAGCGTGAAGTCATGAATCGCACGCTGTTCCTTGCCAAGATCATTCAGAAAACCCTGGTATACGGCATTCAATTTATTTATCGCAAGGGACGGTAAGGCGTTGCCGATGGCCGGAGCATGGCTGCACAGATGTAAAAATCTGTCAAAAATTGTAGTGTGTTTAAGACTTATCGAGTGCATATAGGGACTAAGCTAAGCTCTTGGAGAGCAGTTACATCACGTAATATTAAACAGTTAAAGAGAAATAAGTGTTGCCGACATCCGGGATTCTTTTTTGCGCTTAAAAAAAAGGCGCTTTGCGATCAATGAAAGAGAAAAATTGCAGAATCGCAGAGAAGTGAGCTACTTTTTCTCCCGAACCCTCTTTACAATCCTTACCGCGGTCATAATTACAACAGCGAATGCAACCAATCCCAACACCCCCCAGAGCCAGTCTACCGTATTTTTCAGTACCACCAGGAAAACAATCGAGAATAGAAATACCGTCGCGACTTCGTTAAAAAGCCTCAGCTGAAACGATGTGAAACGGAATTTTCCTTCGCGCAATTCGAGGAGGATCTTGCCTGTAAAGGATTGGTATGCGTACAAACCGAAGACAAACACGAGTTTCAGCCGCATCCAGTCCTGGTCGAGCCAGGCGGGCGTGATGTAAAGCATTGCTCCGCCGCATATTAAAGTCAGCCAGCTGGCGGGCGTCATAATCGCAGTCCAGAGCAACTTCTCCATTTTTGTAAACTGTGCAAGCAGGATCTCCCGCTCGGGGCTCGGCTTGCTGTTCGCTTCGGTATGATAGACGAAAAGACGGGGCATATAAAACAGTCCCGCGAACCAGCTTACAACGAAAATAATATGCAGCGCTTTAAAGTGAAGGTATGTCATAGGACGAATCGTTTCGGGGATAAATTTCGTAAATAATACAGCAATACCAGACACAAACTTTCTTCGTACGGTATTCGTTAATCATTTTGACAATAACCCATGATAATTAAGATGAAAACCACCATCCCAATTTTGACCTTTCTCTTGATGTGCTGCATGGTAGTGATATCGTGTGCGCAGTCGGATAAAAAACAGAAAAGAAAAATGGATAAAGAAGCTGCTTTTACCTCGCTTGATGAGACAAATGTAAATACTGCCGGCATGGAAACGGCGACATTCGGAACCGGGTGCTTCTGGTGTACAGAGGCCGTTTTAGAATCTTTGGACGGTGTTAAAAAGGTAGTTTCAGGCTATTCAGGCGGCCACGATCCGAAGCCGAATTACGAGGCAGTTTGCACCGGCAATACCGGTCATGCTGAGTGTGTGGAGGTGGTTTATGATCCAAAAGTGATCAGCTATGCAGATCTGCTCGAAGCATTTTTCCGCAGCCACGATCCTACTTCCCTGAACCGCCAGGGAAATGATGTTGGAACGCAATATCGCTCGGTGATTTTTTATCATAATGAGGAACAAAAGTCCCTGGCCGAGAAAGCGAAGGCAGAATTGGACAAATCCGGCGCGTATACCAAGCCAATTGTCACCGAAATTACGCCAGCGGTTAAATTCTTTGTGGCCGAAGACTATCATCAGAATTATTTCGCAAACAACCCCGATCAGGGCTATTGTGCGTTCGTAATTGCCCCAAAACTCGACAAATTCAAGAAGGTTTTTAAAGAGAAACTGCGGAAAGAAATATAGGTTTTTAGCGAAAATAAAGGCATCTGCCCACTTATACGGCTAGACACCCCGGATAATAAGTATAAATGGCACAAGTTTTGAAGCATTCGGATAAAGGCTTTAATTTGTGCCATTATTAACAATAACTAATCTATTACGATGAAAAAGATTCTATTCATGTTTTTCTTTTGCGCCGTTCTGAGCGCGACTTCGGAAAAGGCGTTCGCGCAGTTTGAGAAGGGAGATAAAATACTAAATTTAGGAATTGGCGGCGGCGGATACGGCTTCTACGGAGGTGGCGGTTTTGCAGTGGGCGGTTCGTTTGAAGTAGGAGTTCATGAGTTTATCAGTGTTGGTGCTCAGGCAGATATCAGATTCTATGATTACGGATATTCGTTTGGTCCTTCTGATAATTATGTAGCGTTGCCAATCGCTGCAAGAGGTTCTTACCACTATGGTAAACATTTCTTAACTATCGAACAATTAGATCTTTATGCTGGACCTGCATTAGGATTTAATATCGATAACAACCAATACTATACTAATTCTGCTATTGTCATTGGAGCATTTGCTGGCGCGAGATATTATTTCAAACCTACATTTGGGGCATTCCTTGAACTTGCAGGTGGAACAAATATGATTCCTGCAAAAGTTGGTGTGTCGCTCAAATTCTGATGTGAATCTACATTACAAAAAAAAGCCTGGGAATCGCTTCTCAGGCATTTTTTTATGTCTTGTGAATTTAGAATCTGATATTTAATGTAAGATAACCCGCTTGTGTTGCCGGGTTGAAGCCGGGGCTGATCCTGAATGCGATCGGCTCGCCTCTGTGAATTAATTCCCTTCTGATCTTCCCGGCTTTCGAGCCATTTTTCCCTGCTTTTATAAACCCGACAGTACCAAAAGTTGCTGCACCTGCCAAGCCGCCGAGCATCAACCACGCCCCACGGATTGCGCGCTGCTCGTCTGCATAAGAGGCGAAATTGCCATTTGCATCCATTGAGCCGGCAATAATGCCTGCGCCCACTCCGGACAAGATCATACCGACCGAAGTCCCGGCGATCCCCATCACGAGGCCGGTTTTAGATTTACCCTTATAATATTTATAAGTCGCCCGAAGGTTGTCCGCAGAGGATGCGCGTATTTCTTCCAAAAACTGATTGCGAGACCCGGGCGCCTGCAAGGGTGCAGCTGGCCGGGCCTGTGGAGCTGATTGGCCAGGCGCATAGTAACTGGGCACTTCCAGCACTGCCTCGAAAGTTTTCACCTCGCCATTCCCGTATTGTATGGAAGAAATTTCAGACTTTTTTACAGTAAATAACGGGCCCTCGTCGTCACTTAGCTTTTTGTATTTCACTACTGTATCATCTACCTCCTGGATGCGGACTTCCAGCTTCGTGTCGTTGCGCAAAAAAAGAATATCCGGTTTCCGCACATTTTGGGCGAAAACCGGATTCAGTAATAAAAGGTATAAAATGGCTAACAGCTGGATTTTCAGCAGTGATAAAATTACTTTCATTGTAGAAGGATAATATGAATATACCCTTCAATGAAGCAATAAATTCGCCTTTATCAAAATGTCATCCGCAGGGTAAGCTGACCCGATTTATTAAGCGGGTCAAATTTTGGGCTGAGCTTAAATGTAGTAAGTGATTGGCCGCGTCTTTCGAGTTCATTTTTAACCTTATCAGCCTTTTTCTTATGCACACGGTACTTGTTAAAAGACAAAGAACCGAACACAATTCCGAAAGCCGGCCCGGCGATCGCTAACGCACCACCAAACTTTTTATCATCCGAATCTTCACCAACAGCAGTTACAATTACGCCGGAAACCAGGGTTGCAACGGCAATAGAGGTAAATACGATCGCGCCGGTTTTTCCATCCACCGATTTGTTGTGGTGATATTCATATTTGTCCCGCAACTGATCCGAATTGGCCATTACAATGCTTTTCTCAAAAGGGTCAGTCGGCAAATTGTTTAAATCTGCATATTGCCCTACCGAGTCAGTAGGCACTTTGCCTGGTTGAATAGAGTCTCTTACATTGATCGTTTTCCCATTTTTCAGCAAAACCCGCGAGACTTTATCCAGATAAATGTAGGTAGCGGCGCTGTCGGCAGTTCCAAGATCGCGGTAGTTGATTTTTTCATAACTCATCTGCGTGATCAGCGCCTGAATCTGTGTACTGTCGCGCTTGACAATGATATCATTTTTGCGCGGGCTCTGAGCATAAGATAGTTGCGCAACGCCGATTGACAACAATGTGATCAGCAGCACTGGCAGGTTTTTAAATGTGTGTATCCGCATTTGTAGTATGGTTAAGATGGAAAAAATGAAAGCTAAACGTACACAAACTTTTTCCAATCTTGTAAAAAATTGTGCTACTACATCCCGAATTTGTTCAATTGCTTGACAAGTACCTCAAAATCCTTCGGATAAGGCGCTTCTATCCGAACTCGCTCTCCGTCCATCACTGCAAAAGAAAGTGAATGCGCATGTAATGCAACGCGCTGAATGAGAGGCTGTTCCTCGGTCTCCTTTTTTAGATTGAATTTTCGCTTCAGACTGGACAGATAAATTACCTCCCCACCATATTGCGGGTCGCAGACGATCGGCGCTTTCAGGCACGAAAGGTGAATGCGGATCTGGTGCATGCGGCCGGTTATGGGAATACACTCCACTAATGTGTAGCCTCTGTAAACTTGCAGCGTGTTGAAAATTGTCTCCGCTACTTTGCCCTCCGCCCGGTCTATTTTCACTGCCGTGCCATTTTTTAATGGTAAAATCGGCAAAAACACAGAAATGCTGTCAAGTTTGTGAATGCCATTTGTCACAGCGTGGTACCGTTTAGTAACTTCCCGATGCTCAAATTGCATGGCCAAATGCCGGTAAGCGGCTGGATTTTTGGCAAAAGCCAGTGCACCTGAAGTTTCTTTGTCGAGCCGGTGTGCCGCCTGCAGTTCGGAATTATATTCCTTTGCCAACCGTAATACACTGCCTCCCCTGTCAGCAGTTCTTTCATCCAGCGTAGCCAGGTGCGGCGGCTTATTTACTACTAAAAAATCCTCGTTTTCAAATAAAATGAGGTCTTTAAAATTGATTTTCATAGTTATTGCGATAAAAATAAATCCGAATGAACTACCGGAAAAGTAATTCATTCGGATTCACGGAGCTTTGAAATGAATTGTTCCGTTATAACACAAAACTAATCAATCTCGATCTTATATGACAATGGATTTAACAGCTTTAAACCATTGCAGAAACTTTTGTCGGGTTGGGATTGATCGTATCAGACTCGACTAAACCATCTCGCAAACGCACAATCCGGTGCGCGTAATGTGCAATATCCTCTTCGTGGGTCACCATTACGATCGTATTTCCCTTACTATATAATTGGTCGAACAGATCCATGATCTCGTAGGAAGTTTTGGAATCCAGGTTACCTGTGGGCTCATCGGCGAGCAAAATGCTGGGATCATTGACAAGCGCCCGGGCAATAGCAACCCGCTGCCGCTGACCACCCGAAAGTTCGTTCGGCTTGTGTCCGGCGCGGTTCTCCAGACCTACATTTTTCAAGGAAAGCATTGCTTTTTCAGTCCGGTCTGACTTTCCCAAACCTGCATAGATCAATGGAAGCGCCACATTATCCAGTGAAGACATTCTTGGCAGCAAATTGAAAGTCTGAAACACAAAGCCGATCTCCTTGTTTCTGATCTCGGCCAATTCGCTTTCAGTCATATCACTTACGTCCTTATTATTAAGGACATATCTGCCGGTTGTAGGTGTATCCAGGCAGCCGATGATATTCATCAATGTAGATTTCCCCGAGCCGGAAGGGCCCATAAAAGCGACATATTCGCCTTTATTTACCGAAATCGTCACCGATTTGAGCGCCTGGATTACTTCGCTGCCCATTACGTAACGTTTTGCAATCTCGCTGGTCTCGATAATTCTCATATATGATCTCCTGTTAGGATGCTGCCGCAATTTTTCGGAAATGATTTGCAACGTATAATGACGCCAAAAGAACAGCAGCTGGAACGCCTTCGTTGGCTAGTTCACCATCAGGTTTCCACCAGCTTGTCGATTTAAATCCGGCACTATCTTCTTCGTTCTTGACGGTCCAATTCCGCATGGTCCATGAATCGAACTGCCACTTAAAGTTTTGCCCGCTATAAGTAATGGTAGCAGTGCCTTTGAGGTAACGAAATTGCAGTTGACCTAGAACCTTCTGCCCCTCAATATCAGTGATATCGATTGCTTTTTTCCAAAATCCCTGGGATTTGAATCTGAGCATATTACCATCCAATTCTCCGTATCCTTCTTCTTTCCAAGAGCTTGTTTTCAATATTCCGGCTATTAGTTTTCCTCTGAAAATCCTGCATTCGGTGCCGGTAAAATTGGATTTGCAGATTAATGACATTGTTGATGAAGTGTAATTACAGATAACTAAAATATCAAATCACTGAAATTCCGCCCGCCGTTTTTCGATAAGTGCCTGCATAGGCTGATAGCGGCTCACAAATTGCTGATAGTCGGCAGGCGTCGCATATTGTTTTACCTTCTCTTCGCCCTCTTTGGCCTGCCCGGTCAAACCCTGTTCCAGACTGAGATATGCATATTGCTCCCATAATCGAAAATCGTATTCGTTATATGCGAGTGCATTCAGTACTAAATTATATGCTTTGTCAGTCTGCTTTTTCCCTCTAAAATAGGTCGATGCAGCTGATATTGTCTGTGCATTGAAAGGGTTAGTATCAATTGCTTTTCGAAAATTAGCCTCAGTTGGTGACTGTAATGCGACTTTCAGTAAAGAATCCGTTGGCGATTTCGGTTTTACGCCGGAAAAAAGACTTTGTTTTAATTTTTCAATGGCCGGATTGTTCTCTTTCTCCTGGATTTTATCGAGCAAAATCACTGCAATCTCTTTTTTATCGTAAAGCGCATTTGCAACTGCCATTCCAATTATCCCTTCCAAACCCTCTACAACTGACAGATTTTCAATTGCTTTTTCATATAACCCTAGCTGCAAAAACCAGTGGCCCAGCACTTTATGATATTGGTCGCTCTTCTCTTCCTCGTCCGAAGATAACGCTGTGAGAGACTGCAAAGCCCGAAGTTTGTCGCCGCTGTAAAACTGAGGATACAATGCAGCCCAGGTTAAATCCTTTGAAAGAACGGGATTCTTACCTGCTAACTGTGTCAGCAGTTTTGCAGGAGCAGTATCGGATCTTGCCTGATTGACAGCATAGTTTAATAAATAAGCCGAAGCAGACACGCTCAGAAGCGAATCGGCAGGAACTGCGCTGGTATTGAAATCCTGCTTGGCGAACTGTTGCCTCAGGTTTTGAACTGCCAGCCAGTTTGCCTCCCACGACAGATATTTATATTTCTCGGTATTAGAAGAAAGTGAATCTAACAAACCTGAATCAGTGTTTTTTGCTAAAATCGCCAATAAGTTCGTTGCCGGAATTTCCGGACGTTTTGTATTCACCTGCGCCTTTTCAATATAGTAGTACGCAGAATCGGCCACATTTGTTTTGGAATAGAGCATTCCCAGATTATTAAGCAATTCTCCACTTTTAGGAAAATGACCAATACCCTCCTGTAAACTATGAACGGCGTCGAAAAACAGGTTTTCCTGGATCAATATCCCGCTCAAACCTGCGTAAGCCTGGGCAGACGGATTTTTCAATAAAGCCTGCCGAAAGTAAAATGCAGCCGCAGTGGGATCTCCCTGCCGGATCGCCAGCGACGCGAGTGAATAGTTGGATTTATGGTTTTGAAATTCCTGCTGCAAAGCCAGCTTGTAGTATTGCTCCGAAAGTGTAAATTCCTCAGTAGCAGCGTGAAGATCCCCCACTCCATTAAAATATCCTGCGATCGCCTGATTAACCGGTAAAAGCTTTTGAATAAAAATAAGAATTACAAAACCAGCAAAACCAAACAACCGCGTCTGTGTTAGTCCAAATCGGAGCGGCTTGTAAAGAACTTTGTGGACCGCGAGTTTTTGTTTAAAAAGAGGATAGAAATTGATTAGAACATAGAAAAGGAACAAAACGCCCATTGCAAGCTGTCCCTGCACGACCACATCTTCCAAAGCTTCCAGCACGGGATCATTTGCTGTACCCGCCATAAGTGCCGTAAATGCAGCGGCTATCATGAACATTCCT
This sequence comes from Dyadobacter sp. CY343, assembly GCF_021390335.1. Taxonomy (GTDB): domain Bacteria; phylum Bacteroidota; class Bacteroidia; order Cytophagales; family Spirosomataceae; genus Dyadobacter. The sequence continues at coordinate 370,593 of NZ_JAJUXK010000007.1, forward strand.
GCGTAAATCCAAAATCCGGCGCTCCTGAACGGAAGCAAGCTGCCCATTGAATCCGCTCTGCGGCGAAATCCCCAGATCCCCAAAATGCCCGCCGCTAGCGCCAGAAAAACGGGACTTACCAATGTGAGATCCCAGTTGATTTGTCGGGTGTTTCGCAGAAAAATCAGCAGTAACAGCAGCAGGTACAATATTGAAATGACAATAAAATTGATCAATCCGGTACTTCCTTTTCTCATGGAACCGCTGGTACTCAGCCACACTAAGCCGGCCATGATTTCGGTAGAAGAAATGAGGAGAAAAAGGACTGTCAGGATCAGCCAGAATGGAAATGAGTAACTGGCGGCTGTCAGAGCCGGAAAAGGTACCTCAGACATCGTCCAAGTAAGGAAAACCAGAATACAGGACGCAACCAGCAAACCTGTAATCCGCATAGCAATACCCGCTTCCGGCTTAAATGCGTGGAAATAATAAGTAGCGCCGCCATAAACGAGTACAGTGACCAGAAACAAAAACTTGCTCTCCGTATCAGCGACAGCCAGCATTTCCAGCCGGGCAAAACCGAGGAATAGGATAAAAATGACCATTCCTGCCAGGTACCAGAATCTGGATAAAGTTGTCAGTCCGGCCAAAATGAGGCAAAGCCCGACTATCGCAAAAATCCAGAAGACACGGAAAGTGAGGTGATCCACTTCCATGACCGACGCCATTAAGCTTTCATTCACCAGGTGTGTCGGCGTAGAAACGCCATATTGCCAGCTGCCCAGCTGCAATATGTCCACAACCGCACTCACTTCCGAGAGTTCGCTAATTACATTCCAGCGAATGACATTATCGAGCGGATCAATGCACTTGAGTACAAAAAACGCAATTGCTAAAAACAAAACGGTCAGCGCCGCAAGCGCCATTCTGCGCTCCGAAACTGACCAAACCTTCCAGAAAAATAATTCCTTCATATTAACGATTAACCTGCTCTGAGAACGCGGAATTGTAAAGATCCGTTTTAATCAAACGAAAAACTCAGCAACCTGTTATTTCAACCAGATCGGCTGTTGCAAGTAATTCAAGTGCATTGGCGAGATTGGCTGTGAAAATATCTTGTAGCTTTCCCTGATCAGATTTGTCACCATAATTACTTATTGCTAAATGCAAATAACAGTAACATTGTCCCTCCCTTTTCTAAAAAATATCCAATAAATCACTTTATGTCTTCTTGGTACTGACCAAATTATCCTATACTTTTGCGGTCTGAAAAAAACCTCATTAGAGATAATCAAAATCATATAATGGCAAACGAGACAAACATAGGAAAAATTACGCAGGTAATTGGTCCCGTTGTAGACGTATCATTTGAAGATAGCGGAAGCATTCCATCTATCCTCGATGCGTTAGAAGTCATCAAACCAAACGGTTCGAAAGTAGTTCTTGAGTGCCAGCAGCACTTGGGCGAAGACCGTATCCGTACCATCGCGATGGACAGTACCGAAGGTATGCAGCGCGGAATGGCAGTAAGGCCGCTTGGTGCGCCTATTAAAATGCCAATCGGTGAAGGAATTAAAGGTCGTCTTTTCAATGTAATCGGTGAAGCGATCGATGGACTTACGCCTTTGGATACTACAAACGGTATCTCGATTCACCGCTCAGCTCCGAAATTTGAAGAGCTGGCGACTTCAACCGAAATCCTTTTTACGGGTATCAAAGTAATCGATTTGCTTGCTCCTTATGTAAAAGGCGGTAAAATCGGTTTGTTCGGTGGTGCCGGTGTTGGTAAAACCGTTTTGATCCAGGAATTGATCAACAATATTGCAAAAGCCTACGCTGGTCTTTCAGTATTCGCCGGAGTTGGAGAACGTACCCGTGAAGGAAATGACCTGATGCGTGAAATGATTGAAGCCGGTATCATTAAATACGGCGACGAATTCAAGCACAGCATGGAAGAAGGCGGCTGGGATATTTCAAAAGTGGATTATAATACTTTGAAAGACTCACAGGCAACTTTCGTTTTCGGACAAATGAACGAGCCTCCCGGCGCACGTGCACGTGTTGCATTGTCAGGTTTGACTATGGCGGAATATTTCCGTGATGGTGACGGCGAAGGTCAGGGTCGTGATATTCTTTTCTTTATTGACAATATCTTCCGTTTTACACAAGCTGGTTCAGAGGTATCCGCTCTTTTGGGACGTATGCCGTCTGCGGTAGGTTACCAGCCTACACTTGCTACTGAAATGGGTCAGATGCAGGAACGCATTACCTCAACAAAACGTGGTTCTATCACATCTGTACAAGCGGTTTACGTACCTGCGGATGACTTGACTGACCCTGCTCCTGCAACAACATTTGCCCACTTGGACGCGACTACGGTACTAAGCCGTAAAGTTTCTGAAAAAGGTATCTACCCTGCGGTGGATCCATTGGATTCAGCTTCACGTATTTTGAATGCTGAAACTTTGGGTGCTGAGCACTACGATTGCGCACAGCGCGTAAAAAATATTTTGCAACGCTACAAAGAATTGCAGGATATCATCGCGATTTTGGGTATGGAAGAACTTTCTGACGAAGATAAGCTGGTTGTGTCCCGCGCTCGTCGTGTTGAACGTTTCTTGTCGCAGCCATTCTTCGTAGCTGAGCAGTTCACCGGTTTGAAAGGAACTTTGGTAGATATTAACGATACCATCAAAGGATTCAACTTGATCATGGACGGAGCTTATGACCACCTTCCTGAAATGGCATTCAACCTGGTTGGAACCATCGAAGATGCGCAGGCAAAAGGAGAAAAAATGCTTGCAGAAGCAACAAGATAGTTTAATAAGTCTATGAGTTCATGAGTCAATGAGTTTAACTCATGAACCGCAAAGCGGACGCTTTTAACTCATAAACTCTTGACTCATAAACTCCCAAAAATGCATTTAGAAATAATTACCCCAGATAAGAAGGTTTTTGCCGGAGAGGCGAATTCCGTGACGTTACCGGGTTCAGAAGGCCAATTTCAGGTTCTAAACCGTCACGCGCCGCTTGTAAGTACATTAGGGAAAGGCGACGTGGTGATCGATACAGGTGCTGCAAAGCAAACCTACGTGATCGACGGCGGTGTAGTAGAAGTGCTTAATAACAAAGTATTGGTACTCGCGGAGGCGATTCTGTAATATAGATTTAAGAGTTTGTAAAAAGCAGAAACTGGAAACGGTTTCTGCTTTTTTTTTTGTGATCAGGCACATACAAAGTCATTGGCTTCGATAATGATTTAAGTTCATACCAGCCGATCCGCGTCATTGCTTTGTATTTCAGTAAGAATATGTAAGTTACAAAAAGGAAAAGTTTTCATATTTTCGGAAGGTACAATCCTTCACTTCCAAAAGATGACACAACCGGCTGCCAAAAACGGACTATTGAAAATTCTGGGGGTTGGGTTTGGCATCGCGGTAACCGTGGGCGGGACAATCGGCACCGGCATTCTTCGGAAGCCCGGCCCGATTGCAGAGCAACTTGGCGAACCGTGGCTTATTATGGCCCTTTGGGCAGCGGTAAGTTTGTATGCTTTTTTGGGAACGCTTTGCACGATCGAACTCGGCACCTCAGTCCCGAAAGCCGGCGCCTGGTACGTGTATGCGCAACGAGCATTCGGCAACTATGCTGGCTTTGTGGTAGGAATCAATAGCTGGCTCGGAACCTGCTCTGCGCTGGGTTTTGGTGTGTACACGATGAGCGAATACCTTGCACTCCTCATTCCGGGGTTAGCCGGTGCGGAACCTTATCTCGCTGCTGCTATTTTATTGGTACTCAGCGGAATTCACTGGATCGGACTGGCGCTTGCGAGCAGCTTTCAGAACATTATGAGTGTTTTGAAAGGGATCGGACTTTTTGTTTTTGTGGCGGTTTGCTATATCTATGGGGATGAAGTTTCGGCTGAGCAAATGCAGAGTACTACCAGTCAGATTCTGGCGACAGGCAGCTGGATCGCGCCGGTTATCTTCTCGCTTCAAGCGATTTTTTACACTTATGACGGGTGGCATACAGCAGCATATTTCTCGGAAGAAGATAAAGATCCTTCTAAAAATCTACCCAAATCCATGATTGGCGGCGTTTTACTGATCATCGCCATCTACCTGCTGTGCAATATGGCGATCCTGTACATTTTGCCAATGGACGAACTGGCCCAATCGAAGCTGGCTGCGGCAGATGCGATACGACTGATATTCGGGGAAGGTTCTGGTAAAATTGTCACGCTATTTTTAATGATATCCATATTGGGAATCGTGAATGCGCAACTGCTATTTAATCCACGCGTACTCTATTCCATGAGCCGCGACGGGCTGTTTCTACCTGCCGGGACAAATGTAAACCGCGGAGGAACGCCGGCAGTCGCAATGCTGATCACCTCGGGAGTCGCTATTTTATTGATACTAATAGGAAAAGAAGCCACCGAAAAGTTGTCCGATATTGCGACTTTCTTTTTTGTGCTGGGCTACACTTCCGGCTTTGCCTCCCTACTCGCACTTCGCCGTAAAGAACCTTCGCTGCCCCGCCCGTGGAAAGTGCCGGCTTATCCCCTTTTACCCGTTATTATGCTGATCTGCTCACTCGCATTTTTAGTAGGCGCAGTGATACAGGATTTAGGAAGTAGTCAATATGCTTTGCTTTTTTTAGTGATCAGTTATCCTGCCTATCTTTTAGTCAGGAGAGCAAACCGTTAATTATCAGCGATATAAATAATATTCAATGCGTAATACCACCTTCAAAATTTCCGGCATTATCCTGCTTTGTACCCTTCTTGCTGCTTTTCAATTGGCGGAAGAAGATTTTACAAAAATGATCTCAGGAAAACTTGAGAAATACAGGCAAACGTATCCCGTCGAGAAAGCATATCTGCATCTGGATAAACCTTACTATATGTCGGGAGACACATTATGGTATCAGGCTTATTTGGTTGAAGGCTCGCTGCACTTTGCAGATAGCGCGAGTAATTTATTATATGTTGATCTGATCGAGCAACGTACCGGTAAAAACCTGGCAGTCAAGCGAACACGTTTGGAAGCAGGTGTCGGAAACGGGGAAATTGTGCTCGCAGACTCTATTCCTCCCGGCGCGTACACGATCCGCGCCTACACCAACTGGATGCGCAATGCACCTGAGGATTTTTTCTTTCAAAAAAATATCTTCATTTACGATCCGAAAGGAAGTGCGCCTGCGCCGGTCGCCGGCAAAATCGACCTGCAATTCTTTCCCGAAGGCGGCGAGCTGGTGGCGGAATCTTCCACGCGGATTGCTTACAAGGCATTGAATGCTAGCGGATTAGGCCAGGATGTGAGAGGCTTTATTTTAGATCAGAATAAGGATACTATCGCTTCCTTCAAAAGCGACCATCTGGGAATGGGCAGGATACAGTTTTCGGCTAAATCCGGCGCAACCTATTCGGCATTTTTATGGGCAGAAAATGGAAATGCGAGTGAATATCCGTTTCCGGAAGTGAAGGAAACGGGATATACTCTGATTGCAGATAATGTATCCAGTCCATTGAAAACCAGGATCATGGCTTATGCGAAAGTGCCGGGTAAAAGTGAGATTCCTGTGCATGTAGTCGGTCATTCCCGCGGGATAGTCGCATTTGTTGCCAAAGGCAAGATTGGCAGCAGAGGCTTGATGATCCAGGTTCCAAATGCCGACCTGCCCGACGGGATTACGCACCTCACGCTATTTAATGACGAAAACAAACCGGTTTCGGAGCGGCTTATCTTTATAGACCATGGCCACAAGCTCCGGGTAGGAATAGCGCCTTCGAAGAATGCATTCAAACCACGTGAAAAATCGGAAATTGAGATTACCGTGAGCGATTCTTCCGGCAGACCCCTGGAAACAAATCTATCCGTTGCAATTACCGACGCGGGACAGATCCAGCAACAGCTTTACGACCAGCATATACTTTCCTATCTACTGCTATCTTCTGATATTAAAGGCTTTATCGAACGGCCCGGCTATTATTTCGATGAAACCAAGACAGAAAGGAAAATCCACCGGGATATCCTGATGATGACGCAGGGCTGGACGAGATTCGGGTGGGGCGACATTTTGCAAGATTCTTTACAACCTCCAAAACGGTTTTTGGAACAGGGAATTACGTTTTCCGGCGAGGTAAAAAGAAATAAAAAGCCAGTCGGAAAAACGCCCGTCTCCGTTTATCTGAGCAACGATAGCCTCAGTACATTTCTGACGGCCGAGACTGACGAGCGTGGCCAGTTTTCACTCTACAACCTGATTTTTGAAGATTCATTGAAAGTGAGAGTCCAGGGAATGAATAAAAAGAACAGCCAGAGCCTTACATTCAGAATATTCCCATTTGAACCACCAAAGGTATCAACTTCAAAAGGTCCGTATTTCCCCCTTACCGTCGACGGTCGCCTGCTGAGTGATTTTTTGAGAAGAAATGCACAGGATCAGGAGATTGCGCGGAAAATACGGGAGAGCCGGGAGCGATTATTGCAGGAAGTCACGATCAAGGCGAAGAAACAGGTGCCGCGCGATTCCAGGAAAATTTACGGTACCGCCGATGCATCCATTAAAATGACTCCCGAGCTGGTTGGCGGGCGTATGAATATACTGGATGTGCTGGCTGGCAGAGTGGCGGGAGTTCAGGTAGTGGGTTCCGGAATAAATGCATCGGTATATATCCGGGGCAACCGCGGGGAGCCGCAATTTATATTGGATGGAATGCCGGTGGACAAAGATTTCGTTAGCGCGCTGAATGTGAATGATGTCGAATCTATTGATGTCTTAAAAGGCGCATCCGCCTCAATTTTTGGTATGGGTGGAGGAAATGGCGTGATCTCGATTTTGACAAAAAGAGGAAATAGTAATTACGACTATTCGCAGGATGTGGTTCCGGGGGTCTTGGTTTCTAAAATAGCAGGTTTTCATGTGCCGAAAACTTTCTATTCGCCTGCCTACCCGACAAGTATTAATCAGAATGTGAATCCTGACTATCGATCCACGATTTTTTGGGCACCGATGTTGAGGACTGATAAGAATGGGAAAGTCAGGTTACAATACTATAATTCTGACGCTGCGACCACGGTGGATATCCGCGTAGAGGCGCTGAGTGCGAATGGTATTCCCGGATTCGGCAAATCCACATATTCAGTCAATTAAGGAACAAGAATACTTGCATTCCGACGTTAGTATTCTTATTTGAATGGCGTTTAAAACCAGTTCTGGTGACAAAATTGGTAACTTTGTTGTTTACACTGAAATAGCCGGTCACGTCTAGGAAACTGATGGCATCTGATTGAAATATGAAGACCGTATATTTAAAGTTAACCCTTCTGATCCTGGTGCTGGCGAATTTCTTCGTTACGCACGATTCTCGTGCTCAGCGTCGTGGTAAAGACCGGGAAAAGGAGTCGGTCACCGATACCGTCGCCCTTCGAATAGAAAAGGAGTCGCTGGCGACAGAAGGCATGAAATTCATGATGAAAGACGAGCCTGAACGCGCACTGCCCCTTTTTGAAAAGCTGGTTCAGGAAAGCGCGCAGGACCCGGCCAGTCACTATCTGGTTGCTACTGCTTTGATCAAGCTGGAAAAATTTGATGAAGCGATCGCACCCGCCAAAAAAGCTTTTGACCTCAAAAAAGACAATATTTTTTACGCCCAGCAATTGGCTGAACTGTATGCAAAACGCAGGAAATATGCGGAAGCAGCAACTATTTATGAAACCCTTGTCGCCAGGAATCCTGAGAATATACAGTATGGTATCGAGCTCGCTGCGATTTATGTTTTTAATGATCAACCTGATAAGGCGATAGAAACCTACAATGTCCTTGAAAAGTCGATGGGCATTACCGAGGAGATCACGCATCAGAAACAACAACTCTATTTACGCCAGAATAACCTCGACAAAGCACTCGCAGAAGCAAAGAAACTCATTGAAGCAGAGCCTACCGAGGTAAGCTACCGCGTGGAGCTGGCTGAACTTCTGATCGCAAACGACCGGATCGTTGAGGCCGTAAAACCGCTGGAAGAAGCATTGAAAATCAATCCGGACGAGGCACAGGCGCATGTTCTGCTGGCTGATATTTACCGTCGGAATGGTGATGTTCAGAAGTGTAACGAGGAATTGAAGCTCGTTTTTGCCAATCCTAATCTGGATGCTGATCCTAAAATCAGGGTTTTAACGGGCTATTTGACCATGCTCAAATCGGAAGGTGAGATCAACGATGCAGTTGCGCTCGCAAAACAGCTTTCGGACACGCACCCCAACGAACCACGTGCAAACGTGATTTATGCTGATCTGCTGGTTCGTCAGGATAAAAAGGCAGAGGCTCGTGATATGTATACCAAAGCCAGCCGCGTTGACGGATCTGTGTTTCAGGTTTGGGCAGCGATTTTGCAGCTCGACGGCGATCTGAATCAGGTAGATAGTATGCTCGTGCACTCAGAAAAAGCATTGGAGTTGTTTCCGAATCAGGGTATGTTCTGGTATTCAAATGGAACTGCGCATTTGATGAAGAAGAATTTTAAAGAAGCGATCTCCTCTCTCGAAGAAAGCCTTAAACTGATTTCCAATAACCCGGAACTTGTACCTTACATTCACGCACAACTGGGCGATGCGTATAATGGACTCGGCGATCATATTAAGTCAGACGCGGCGTACGATCAGGCATTGAAAGCCAATCCGGATAACGATCATGTGCTGAATAATTACAGCTATTTTCTCTCTTTACGTAAAGAAAAACTGGACCTGGCGCTTAAAATGTCAGAAAAACTTGTCCAGCAACATCAGAATAACCCTACTTACCTGGATACGCACGCCTGGGTACTATACATCCGGAAAGACTATAAAAAAGCCAAGGAGTTTCTTGAAAAAGCAATGACTGACAGTAGTACCGTAAGTGGCACGATTGTTGAGCATTATGGAGATGTTCTTTTCAAATTAGGCGAAAGGGACAATGCAGTGGCGCAGTGGAAAAGAGCAAAGAGAATGGGAGAAACCACTGAACTTCTTGACAAAAAAATAGCAACAGGTGCATTACATGAGCAATAAATTTTCTGTCGGGCTGCTGGCCATTTGTTTAATCTGGTTTTCAGCTTGTCACAAACAGCGTACTTCGAAACGTAATAAAAATAACCCGGTCGCCGATTCCACACTGACCCAGGCCACTCAACCGGTAATCGATTCTGCAACAACTGGCACCCCTGAAAATGTTGCGCCGGTCAAGATCAATGAGATCGAATTCAATTACCTCACAGCTAAATCCAAAGTTTCGCTGGCTAGTAAATCCCAGAATTTTGATAATACCAATGTCAATATCCGCATGAAAAAGGATAGTGTCATTTGGCTATCTATTACGGGAGTGGGTTTGGAAGTTGCCAGGGGACTTATTACCCGGGATTCTATTGTTTTTATGGACAAAATCCATCGGGACTATTTCGTGTTCAGTTATGAGCAGCTGAGCAAACAATACAATTTCGACCTCAACTTTGATCTGCTGCAATCGATGATCATCGGAAATCTTCCGTTTGAACCCCAGCCCGAAGCCAGGTTTGTGAAAATGAACGAGTTTTATGTTTTGAAACAGATCAAAGACAGACTCGAAGTCGACAATTTTATCAGCGAAAGCACCCTTAAATTGTCTAGATTAAAAGCAGTTGAGGTGCCTACCCAAAATGCGTTTTCGCTTGATTATGAAGATTTTAGAGATGTAAACAACTTTCTATTTCCCTTCACAAGCATTATCAACCTGAATGTCAAATCCTTGAAAGATCAGCAAGTGAGAGAGACGAATATGCGCATCAGGCATACCAAGGTTGAAATGCTGAATGACAGCCCCGGATTTCCATTCAGCGTGCCTTCGAGCTATAAACGCAAAAAATAAAGTCAGAAAGTCTGCTTAAATTTGCCGGCCACGAATTGTATTTTGCCTGCAAGAATCAATAAATATGCTCATTAGTTCCCCCGGTCGCCGTCGTTTACTTTTAACGTTAACGTTCATTCTCTGTTCGTTAGCTGGTGCGTACGCTCAAAAATCCAGGGAACAGCTGGAAAAGGAGAAAAGCGAGAACCAGAGCAAAATCCGTGAGATCCAGAGCATTTTGAAGCAAACTTCCTCTCAGAAAAACGTCAATCTGGGTCAATTAAAGGCGCTTAACCAGCAGATTAATACCTATAAAAAACAAATTGACCTTCTTTCCGACGATCTGGATTTGCTGAATGGTGAATTAAAGATTCTGGAAAAAAAGCGTCAATCCCTTGACAGCAGCCTGAATGTCCTGAAAGAGGAATACGGGCACATGATCTACGAAGCTTCCAAGCGAAATGCCTATTTCAACCAGCTGGTGTTCCTGTTCTCGGCGGGTACTTTCAATCAGTTGGTTTTGCGCTATAAGTATCTCAAACAATATACAGAAGCGCGGCAGGGACAGGCTAAGGAAATTGGTGTCCTTCAGGAAAAGGTCATGAACGAGCGCAGGCGGATTACTGCCAAACAGAATCAGCAAAAAACGGTTCTGAATACGCGCGTAACCGAAAACACGAAGCTCGAAGGACTGAAAGTAAAACAGAACGAGGTGATCCAGGAGCTTTCGCAAAAGGAAGTCGAGCTGAGAAAACAAATCGCAGAAAACAAGCGCGCTACCGATTTACTCGAAGCTAATATCCGGAGGATCGCTGAGAGAGAAAGAAGAGAACGGCTTGAACGCGAACGCCGTGAACGCGAAGAGCGGGAGGCACGCCGGAAAGCGGAACGTGAGCGCCTTGTGCGGGAAAATGCGGAGCGGGAGAAAAAAGGAGAAGCTGCTATTGTAGAGGCGCCCAAGGAAGAGGAGCCTGTTATTTCCAGCGGTATGAGTGAAGAAGAAACGACGCTGGCTTCCTCATTTACAGCCTCTCAAGCCCGACTACCCTGGCCGGTAAAAGGCTTTGTATCAGGCCACTTTGGTCAGCGGCCGCACGCAGTTTTGAAGGGTGTTATGGTTGATAATTTGGGTGTAGATATCCAGACTACCGCCGGCGAACCTGTTCGCTCCGTTTATGACGGGGTTGTATTGGATGTTACTGAAATGCCGGGAATGGGAAATGTAGTCGCTATTCAGCACGGAAATTATATGACGATTTATGCCAAAATGAATGGGGTAACTGTTCGTGCCGGGCAAAAAGTGAAAGCAAGAGAAAACATCGGCCGCGTAGCTACCGACAGCGACGGCACATCCGAACTCCAGTTCCAGATCTGGAAAAACACCTCCCGCCTGAATCCGGAAAGTTGGCTGATGCGGAGGTAAGGTCAGAATGGTTCGGGGTTGTTCGGAATGGTTCGATATTGTTGAAGACTGACCAGACCCGAACCACTTCAAACCAAACCGAACAACACCGAACCAAAGCGACCCGAACATATTCACAAACAATCTTAATTGCATAAAGCATGTCTGTTCATACACCTGATATTAAACGCGTTACTACCCACACTATACAGGAAATGAAGAACCGGGGCGAGAAGATTTCTTGTCTTACTGCTTATGATTATTCAATGGCCGGGATTGTGGATGCAGCGGGTGTTGAGCTGATACTTGTCGGCGATTCGGCTTCCAATGTAATGGCCGGCCACGAGACTACCCTGCCGATTACCATCGACCAGATGATCTACCACGCTACTTCTGTTGTACGTGCGGTAAAAAGGGCACTGGTTGTTGTGGACTTGCCTTTTGGGTCTTATCAGGGAAATTCCAGGGAGGCATTGAATTCGGCGATACGGATCATGAAAGAATCCGGCGCCCACGCGGTGAAGCTGGAAGGCGGACTGGAAATCAAAGATTCTATTATTAGAATATTAAGTGCCGGAGTTCCTGTAATGGGGCATTTGGGGCTGACACCTCAGTCGATATATAAATTCGGTACCTATACGGTCCGTGCCAAGCAGGAAACGGAGGCAGATAAGCTAATAGAGGATGCAAAAATGCTGGAAGATGTAGGCTGCTTTTCTGTGGTTTTGGAAAAAATACCTGCGAAGCTGACTAAGAAAGTCTCCGAAAGTATTTCGATCCCGACCGTGGGAATCGGTGCAGGGCCACATGCGGATGGGCAGATATTAGTGCTGCACGATCTGCTTGGAATCAATAAAGAGTTCAAACCCAGGTTCCTGCGTCGCTATGCGGACCTGAACGGGGTTATGACTGACGCAATTTCTAATTATATTAAGGATGTAAAAGGAAAATCGTTTCCCAACGAACAGGAATCATATTAACCTTTTTAAAAGTAAAGAACTATACAAATGGCTAAAAAATCTCTTCATGTGGTATATGAGGATAATCACCTCCTCATCATCAACAAAGAACCCGGTATCCTGGTACAAGGTGACGCTACCGGTGATAAATGCCTTTTGGACATGGGAAAGGAATATATCAAGGATACATATCAAAAACCGGGAGCTGTATTTCTCGGAACTGTCCACCGCCTCGACAGGCCGGTGAGCGGGCTTGTCGTATTTGCTCGCACCTCAAAATCGCTTGAACGGATGAATGAAATATTCCGCAAACGCGACGTGCAAAAAACCTATTGGGCGATCGTGAAAAACAGGCCGGCTGAGAAAAAGGGTAAATTGATACACTGGCTTTCGAAAGACGAATCGCGCAATGTAACTACTGCATACGATTATGAGGCCCCAAATACGCAGCGCGCCGAATTGAGCTATCGCTGGCTGGGAGAAGTTAATAAATTTCATTTGCTGGAAGTAATGCCCATTACCGGGAGGCCGCACCAGATCCGCGTCCAGCTGGCTTCCATGAACTGTCCGATCCGTGGCGATTTGAAATATGGTTACCCAAAAGCGAACCCCGATGGAAATATCAATCTGCACGCGCGACGTCTGTATTTTGAGCATCCTGTAAAAAAAGAGCCGGTAATATGCCGCGCCGGCGTTCCTAATGATCCTTTTTGGGAGGAGTTTTTGACATTGGACAAGGAAGAAATCAAGCCGGAACATCTCGGTTTCTTACACGAGTAAGTACATGATCGAAAAACTGAAACAACGCTGGAATGTCAAAAACGGCTGGGATGTACTGATCATCCTGCTCGTTTTTGCCTGCACCGGTTTTTCAGTTTTGTATGTAAAAAAGGGATTGTTTGCATTAATAGGACTCACCGAAGCTTCTCCGGCCTGGCTTCGCTGGGGTGTTAATATCCTCATTATCCTGCCACTATATCAGGTTATATTGTTGATCTGGGGTTGGATTTGGGGGAAATTTTCGTTTTTCTGGGAGTTCGAAAAACGTATGTTCAGCAGGATCGGGAGTTTGTTTAAAAAGAAGCGGGCTGAGATTTAGGCTGCATTCTTACCTGGCTCCCGTTTCTATTAATTTTCGGTAAATTCCTCTTGCATTGTCATAAGCCGCTTTCGCCGCCTGTTTCTCTTCTTTGCGGATATTCGGCTCCTTCATTTTCCAGCATTGTTCCAGGGCCGCGAGGCACCATTCAGCGCTTTTGCTTTCTGTAATAGGTTTACCATCAATCTTCACAAAAACAGGATTTGAATGCGAGCTTGGGAAAATGCGCAGCGCTACCCAGGATGATTTTTCAAGCTTGTGATCAAATTTTATATTTCTTATTTCCCCGTCGGCCGCTATTTCAGTAGTATCTGTTGCCTCTCCATTCACAATCAACTCCACACGTACCTTTCGTGACTTTTCAATGCGGGCTCTTTCAATATCCCAAAATGGTCTAACATCGAGCGGCGTTTTGGCAATCACCGCACCTATACTATCCTGGTTTACAGGCAAATAGGCCGCTACTTGTGCAGTAATAGAGATATTAGTGTCTTTTTTAAGCTGCAACTCACTGTTCCCAATTCCAGCCAGTTGCCCATTCACGGCAAAATCCAGAATGTGCGATTTTCCATCGGAAACATAACTTCTCCCCTTTTTAAGCGCATCGACGTATCCGTCGTAAGTCATCGGCCCGTCGGTTTTGAAATAGCTCCTGGCCTGTCCTACCCGAGCGTCGGTAATGCAGGGAAAGTCAGTTTCGCCGCTGAGCCTCGGTGTAAAGCCGCAATTGAGTGTGTGGTAGTACATATTCAGCTCCCAAAGAGCAGGCGTATCACCCGCACTGAAAAAGTCGACGAGATTTTGAGTGACGGTAACAATGTATTCATTGGCGCCAATACCATCCATTTTTGGCAAAATATAGTTTGGTATCGTACTAACCGGCTGCACAGGTTCGAGTCCCCAGCCGGAATGCGCATAACCGGTAACACCGCCCTGCTCTTTCGCCCAGGATAAAACCGGCGCAGTCCAGCTCGGCCAGTCTTCAATCACTTTTGTATTCGGGTAATCATCTTCTTTTATCCTCAGCAAAACAATATGCCCCGCGTGCGACGAAGGAAATCCGGAAACTTCCACATCATTCCGCATTGTATTGGTTTTGCCGGAAAGCGGGTGGTCTTGGCCGGTAAAGAACGTTTTCTGTCGGTACCAGCTCGGCCCCCAAGCCAGATTCGCAGCCATATTGAGGTCTTCTCCCAAAACCTGCCGGAACATATCTTTGGGATCTACACCCTCCTCGGGACTGTCGTAGTGACTGCATCCTGCGGCGTGAATATGGTGATCGGCGCTGTACCAGCCCAGTTTTAAGAGTTGGATCCAGCGTTTCAAATCGAAACTAATATCAAATGTCTTTTTGCCTTCGGGGACAGTAACTTCTTTAATCTGAGGAATATACTCCGGTCCCCGGGTGTATGTGATACGGTACGTACCAGCTGGAAGTTGCACGTGCTCACCGTCTTTCCGGTAGATTTGGGGCTGGAAAAAGAAGTCGGGGTATTCGTCGAATGCAGCTACGCGGCGAGATTGCAGCGGGTAGTAACGTTTGAATTTACCGGTTGATAGCACTTTTGAATCAGCAATAATAAAAGAAGCCATCGCCGGACTTCCATCTGAATCGCGGATACGGAAATTGACAGTAACTGCCGGTTTTGCATTAAATAATATATGTGTGGAGTTTCGGAAACCAAGATCCTGGCTGCCCTGCCCAACATGAAAAGCAATTTCCGCCTCCCGCTTTCCGGCATCTTTACAATAGATCTGAACTACTGCATATTCAAGTTTCAGACCCGACAAATTAGCTTGCAGCGGCCGGTTGGTGTACATCTGCAATTCCAGAAAGCGATTTGCAACCTGGCCCGGCGTAAGTTTATGTTCTTCTTTTACCCGATGTTCAAAAGACGGAGAATGGAATGGTTTGGCTGCATTCGGACTTTCTACTTCTAGCTTGGCAGTAATGCCAGCGTCATTATTGATCCGTACCAGAAAACTTGTCCACCCGTTCTGGATCAGCTCCGCTTTCGCCGCACCTCGTTCCACTTTTACCCGGCCTTCGGGATTGATATCGATGATATTCAGGCAATAGGGATCGAATATTTCCTGAATGCCTTTTACGGTTTCCGCTGATAATGGCTTGTTTTCCAGCACCTTTAACTTTTGCAAATCGCCCGCTGCCAGTGGATTTCCGGAAAATGCAAGCGCATCCCGAAGTCGCATTGCCTGTGATAGAAGCGGCTGAGGCTCTACCGCACTTTGCTTGTGATCAGCTGCATGATGGTGTTCGTGCTGCGCAAAAAGCACGACAGAAAATAGCAGTTGAAAAACGAGTGCGATAAAAGTCTTCTGCATATCAATCTTTATCCTTTTTCCTGTTCAATTTCCAGGCACTGAACCCTAAATAGACCATACTGCCTCTCGCTCCTCCCCTTTTCCAAAGTCCGTTCACACTGCTAAGCCCCAGAAATATTGGTCCAAAATGCCCTACCGCTCCGATCGAAGGCCGATTATTTCCTTCAATGAATGAGATAGGGAATGCGAAATCGGAATCCTCATCTTCAAAACGTGGTGTGATCGTGAAAGCATTTGGCTGATAAATATCCAAAAGCTCGCCTGACCGTTCTTGAAATCGTTTTGTTTGAGAAAGGTTAAGAAAGAAACCTTTTACTAATTGAAGATCCACTTCCAAATGCAAAGCCTGCGGCAATCTCACGCTTTTATTAAATGTTGTGTCAGAAGTTGAGGGATAAAGGCTCATAAAACCTTCGGTACCTCTGTCACTGATCGTTTCCAGCTCGGTTTGGCCAATTACTGCCTGCGCCTGCCGACCTCTCGACACTTTTGAATCATTGGTATTGTAGCGGATTGAGCCAATATCTGTCAGCGAAGCGCCAAGCCGAATGAGGTATTCCGGGCTTTCGTCATACACTTCTTTTGATTTCCCCCAATAAGAACCAAGTTCATAGCTGAAACCAAGATCATAACCCCAGCCGGATCCGTATTTATCGGAATTAAACAAGCTGCCGAGCGAAACGCCGCGGTTTGGTGTGCTGTAACCGCTTTCATAACCGAAGTTGTTGACTGTTAACTCATTAATATCCGGATTTGTTGCGAGCGGCTGAATGGAAAAGTTTTCGACATTGGCAGACAAATACCCTACTCTCGCGCCAAAAACCCGCTTAACCGTACCGCCGATCCGTACCTTATGTGACTCTAAATCAAGTAGCTGCACGCCATAAGAAACACTTACATCTGAAAAACTTTGCTGAATAAGGCTAAAATCTCCCCAGGCTTCATTATTGACTGCCGGCGTACTTCCCGTATCCAATCTATGGAAATACAAATTGCGCACCGCATCGGGAAAATGGTTCGCCATCGCGTAACCTCTCGTGCGGAACGATAATGCGAGTCCCTGGTATTTACCCAGAGAAATCATTGCCGACGGCCAGCGGATTTCACTTGCCAGATGGATCGGATCTTCATAAGAAAGTGAGCCCATTGTCCTCGACCGGCCGTATAATTCTTTGGTTGAATGCGGCGCAAGAAGCGGGTATAACAGTGAATTTTCACCCAAAAACCTAAAATACCTGTAATTAATGCTCCCGCCGATGGTCCCGATATTGATCTGCCACTTATGCTTTGGCCCGCCTAGTACCGACGGGTTGTAGGTGGCGCGGTATAAGCCGCCGTAATTGCTTTTGTCGAGACCTGGAATTTGTTGGGCAAAGCTGCCTGTTGCGAAGAATGCGGAGAATAGTGCTGAGTAAAGTGCTGATTTTTTCAATGTTGAGATTTGTTTGTAATGTTCAGTTTTCCGGAAGAATCGTAAAGTAGTAGCTCTTGTCCGATCAACTCCCGTAGTGTTTGTATTAGTAAATTTTCATCCGTATGCTCAAAAGCCTGACCCAATGCGACAGGGGCCAATGCGCCTTCCTTTTTGATATATTGAATAATTTGCCCGGCCAGATTCGCTTCGGTCGTTTCGTTTTTTTTCTTTTTTAAACAAATATCACAGATCCCGCACTCTTCCGCGTCGAACTCGTTGAAATATTCCAGCAATAATAATGTCCGGCAAATGCGGGTGTGCGACGCATATCTGGCAACTGCCCGGGCTTTTGTTAAATCCCGCTCCTTTTTTCGCTGTATTTCAAAAACATTGAGCGGCAGAACCGACGCTTCATATCTGGGTGTCAGGAATAGAAGTTGAGGTTTGTCTTTTCTGGGCTGGTAATCCACTATTTCGCGCTCGGCCAGGAATTTCAGTTTTTTGATAACTTCCGCTTCCGGGGCAAAATAGATCTGCGCCAGTTCCGTCTCCGAGATCCGCACATATTCTGTAAAAACCTCGCCGCCGTAGAGTCGCAAAATCAATTTGATAAACGAATCCATTTCCTGGTAACGTATCTGGAAGTCGTACAATTGGCGGTTATCTACCAGGAAATGTATCTTGGAAGGATCGTTGAAATTTTCGCTTAATTGAATAAAACCCTCTTCTTCAAGGAGTTTCAATGCGTAATGCGTTTCACTTGACGGTAACCCGAATACGCCGGTAAAATCTTGAATATCAAAGCTATACCCCGCCATTTCACCCCCATTAACAGGTACCTGGTAATAATTCGCGAGCGATTGGTAAACCTTCCGCAGCACTTCCATGCCTGGGTACCGCCTTTCGATATTCTTTGAAAGTTCTTCCAGCTCGATCGGACTGAAAAGTGCTACTGCGTACGCTTTTTTCTCATCGCGCCCTGCCCTGCCAGCCTCCTGGTAATAGGCTTCCAGGTTATCAGGTAAGTCGAAATGGATCACGGAGCGCACATCGGGCTTGTCGATCCCCATTCCAAATGCATTGGTTGCCACCACAGCCCTGATCTGGTTTCGGATCCAGGCAGTTTGCCGCTCCGACCTGTCTTTAAGCGGCAGGCCCGCGTGGTATGCTTGTGCAGAAATGCCCTTTCGGTTGAGCCAGTCGGTAATTTCCTTGGTTTTTTTCCTCGTCCGCACATAAATGATCGCCGATCCTTCCACATTTTTTAATACCTGCAATATCTTGGCTTCCTTATTTTCTTCACCAAAAGCGGAATAGGAAAGATTAGCGCGCGCGAATGATTGTTTGAAAACGCGCGAATTTTTCATTTCCAGCTTATCCAGAATATCCGCCCGCACTTCTTCGGTGGCAGTCGCGGTTAATGCGATCAGCGGCACGTGCGGGATCAGCTTGCGAAATTCGGAAATGAGGAGATAGGAAGGCCGGAAATCGTAACCCCATGCAGAAATGCAATGTGCCTCGTCGATTGCGAGCAAACATACGTTCATTTGCGCCACGCGCACTTTCATAATATCTGTGCGCAACCTTTCAGGCGAAACGTACAGGAATTTGGTATTTCCGTGAATGCAGTTATCGAGGGTAATATCAATCTCATTTTTGCCCATTCCGGTGTGAATGGCGGCAGCAGAAATTTCCCGTTTTTTGAGTTGTTCTACCTGATCTTTCATCAACGCGATCAGCGGCGTTACCACAATGCAAACCCCCTCCATCGCCATTACCGGCACCTGGAAACAGACAGATTTTCCGCCTCCCGTGGGTAGCAAAACGAGGGTGTCGATGCCATTCAGGACGGTTTTAATCGCATCTTCCTGGAAGGGACGAAACGTATTATAGCCCCAAAAACGCTTTAAAATGGCATGAAGATCAATCATTCCGGCAAGTTACAGTGTGTTATTCGCAAACTCAAAATTACCGTACCGGCAGCTAACCGGGCCAGATTTAAATGCTTGAAAATATTAACTTTGTTTTCATTCATTTAAAACGGTTTCATGCGCACGCTGCTTTTCCTTATCAGTATTGTTAGCCTCTCCGGCTGTTCCGTATCGCGGTATATTAATAAGGAAATAAAAAATTCGCCGGTTCTGGGCCAGCAGCATACGGGAGTTTCTATCTCCAATCTGAGTGAGGGGAAAGAGCTGGCTTCTTACCAGAGCAACAAATATTTTACGCCTGCATCCAATACAAAGCTATTCAGTTTTTACGCAGGTTTATGTGCCCTGGGAGATTCTATTCCGGGTTTGGAGTACCTGGAATGGGGTGAATTGCTGATCATCCGTGGTACAGGCGACCCTTCACTATTGCACCCTGACCTGCCTCCCAGTAAGGTAATCGACTTTCTGAAAAGCCGTAAAGAACCTATTTTTTTTACCCCCTATAATTTTGAAAACAAGCGATTTGGCTCCGGCTGGGCGTGGAGCGACTATAATGATTACTACCAGGCGGAAGTTACGCCAATGCCTATTTATGGAAATATTGCGCGATTTAAAGGTGGGGCTTCTCAATTTACGGTCAGTCCAGGGCGCTGGAAGCAGGCGTTGGTTTTCGATAGTCTGGCCTCCGGTATCGAGCGGGAAGAATTTTTTAACATATTTCACCACTCTAAACTCGGCGTTCCTCAGGGACTTGAACAGGATGTGCCGGTCCGCATGACGGATCAACTCACCGTGCAGCTTCTGAGTGACACGCTGAAAAAGGAGGTTAAGCTCATTAATATTCCGCTGGATATTGAGTTGCAGCGCATTAATAGCATTCCTTCGGATTCGCTGTATACCAGAATGATGCAGGTGAGCGATAATATGATGGCCGAGCAATTAATGCTGCTTTACGCTTCGGCGAGCGGGCTCCCGCTGAATACTGAAAAAGCGATCGCTCATGCAATTGAGCACCATTTGAAAGATTTACCCGACAAGCCGATCTGGAAAGACGGGTCGGGATTGAGCAGGTATAATCTCTTTACGCCCAGAAGTATCGTGGCTCTTTTGCAAAAGATCTATGTAAAAATGCCACAGGAAAAGCTGTTTAAAATACTGCCTTCCGGCGGGCAAAGCGGGACTTTGAAGAATTTATTTAAAGACAGTACTCCCTTTATTTACGCAAAAACGGGTAGCCTAAGTAACGTCTACAACCTGAGCGGGTTTTTAGTCTCAAAAAAAGGTAAGGTGCTGGTATTCAGCTTTATGAATAATGGATTTACACGCCCTGGCAGTGAAGTGAGGAAAGAAGTGGAGCGGATATTGACCGGTGTACGCGATAAATTTTAAGCTATTCTTTTTCTTCCCAGGTTTTGCCGGTACAGTAAATGCGGTTCATTCCATTTTTACGAACCAATAGGTAAACCTGATAACTCCCCGGCTCCACAGTCGCCTCGTGAAAGCTTCCATACGCGCCTTTTGAAAAGTACATCAATCTTCTCAAAGTCGTTTTTAGTGGTACGGCAGCTTGATAAGGCGGCGATACATACGCGTGCTCAGCTGATTTAAGCAAAATATAAGGACCGTCAGAATAGTCCCTTTCTGCTTTGAAGAAATCCTGAGGGAATCGGATAACAATATGGTTACCAACCTTCTCTACGATTTCCGGGGTTAGCAGACTGTCACATTGGATATCCAGGTTTTTCTTGTCGGGATTCCAGCCTTCTGCCAGCGGATCTCGCGACTTATAATAGGAACGTATCTTCTCATAATGCTGCTGGTCCATTGAAAACATACTTAAACCCAGCCAATCTGCATTGAAGCGTGCATTAAATTCCTGCGCAATGGCCGCCCGGCGGTTATTGACCGCGTCTGCAAAATTACTGTGCAGAATCACCAGGTTCAATATGATAGTCAGCACTAAAATCCCTGGGACAAATTTTCTAACGGTCACTTTTGTGGTAAGTGCGAGAAATGCGTAATACAATGCAATGCACCACAGCGCCGAATACATGCGGTACCGGCCTTTGAACATTCCTTCAAAAGTGTCTGTCGGAATGCGTTTGTAGGTTAAGGCGAGTGCGGTAATAGCTACTAATATGGCTATTCCGGCCGCAAATAGGGCTGTTTGATTCGCATAAGGAGCTTTCAAGAAAGCCGAATCCCACAATTTGCTGAATTCTTTTCGGTAAAGAAAAATAAGCAGACCGATGAAAAACATTCCAAAAACCGACGCCAGATACAATATGGAATAAGGTGTATTATAGGCAGTGAGGGTGACTATTGAACCGATAAATCCAAAAAATCCGAAAAAGCCTTCATGTACCTGCTTTGGATTTGTAATATCAAGATTTTGAGTAATAGGAGTGAAATCGATAAAATACACGATTCCAACTACCACCGTAGTGACTAGTGTGATCAGAAACTGTTTCCTGTATCCTGTAAGCAGGTATATCAATCCTATTACGGGGAAAACCATTAACCCATTTCCGTAAGTGAATGTAGCTGCGAGCGCGAAAAATAAGGCGGCTAATAGCTTTTTGGGATGGAATGCTGCAAAATAAAGAGCCGAGAGAAAGAAAAGGATTACGCCAAAATTGCATAGCGAACTAACGCCCCAGAATATATTTTCAAAAGACTGGATATTGAACCACAACCATAAAACAGGAACGAAGTACCATATTGAAATGCGGAGCTTGCTAAACGCACGATAAAAGAAAAACGCGCAAAGTGCCCAGCAGACATTGGCAATGATCATCGGCCAAACAAGGTTGACTTCACCAAATATCCCGTAAAGCAGCAGAATTACAGAACGGGAGAAAACAAGCCGGTGTTCGGGAAATAAGTCTGTAAGTAACTTCCAGCGTTCCAGCAGATCAGCATCGCCGAATGGCGGAATTATGCCTAAAATAGTAATGTCGTCGAAAGCTACATAATTGACATTCAGCGCGATTGTCTTAAAAACCCAAATATAAATGACGACCGGAGCAATGCAAAACAATAATAAAAGCCAGGTTTTTTCCCTGGCTAAGCGTAGGAGAGATTGGAGCATAAAGTTAATTTTCGGTTTCCTCTTCGGCCGAGGCACGGGGATCCTTTGTGTAATCGTAAAGCAGCTTGCCCTTATCGTCCCACTCTCTCAAAACAAAAGGCTCAAAATCTTCTTCCCAACTTGTTTTGGGATATTGTATCTCTTTTTTCCGCTGTCTCCGAAACTGGTAATATTCAATCCAGCGGCCCACTTTCTTGCCGTCGTCGTATTTACCATTGGCCATTAATTGACCTTCTTTATAAAATTGCAAAAATTCGCCTTCCACCTCCCCAAATGCAACCGGCACTACTTCCTTGATCTGTGTGTGTGCTGAATCATAATAAGTTATGCGGGACTCAGAGGGAAATCCTTTATCCCAGACTGATTTATCGATCAGATTATATTTCGCATCGTATTTCACCCAGCGACCGTCTTTCACGCCCATAAAATAGTAACCCTCCTCGATCAGATTTTCGCCATTATACTTTTTGTATGAACCGTGGAGCGGCAGCGCCTGGTCTTTTTTCTGGATCACCGCTGAACTGAGCTTCTTGCCTTTTTTGTCGTACCAGCGGGTTTCCGTAGCGCGGGCATAGGGACTGATCGGCTGATATTCCTTTAATACATGAAACGATTCGACTGTCGCGCGGTCGCCGCTGCCGTATTTCACCGACATACTTTGCATTGGAACACCTTTATATTGCACTTTTGCAAGCTTAGCTCTTTCCTTTTTTGCCTTCCTGTCGGATTTCTGGCTCTTGTATTCCTTTACCCGTAAACCCAGGTCAGGAATGGTTTCGCCAAAAAGTGTTGACAGACTTGTGGATTTCCCCTTATCACCTGGCAATGAGGCTCCTACAACCGGATCGAGACCCGAAATAAATGAACTAAGTCCGGTTGGCCGGCTCGTTGTGTCCTTTTTTACTGTCTCTTTTGGAAGCCAGGCGGGTGGTGTAGAATCCTTTTGAACGGACTGAGCATATCCCCCCTCTATCAGAATACACGAAATTAGGCTACAAATCAGAACGATTCTTTGCATGAGAATTGGATTTTTCTTACGAGCAAGATTGTTACTTTTGTAACGAATTGATTTTTTCTATATTGATATTCAACGTACAAATTTAAAAAAACACCGTGGAAAAAAGCGCAAAAATTTATATCGCCGGGCACAGAGGAATGGTAGGTTCTGCCATACATAGAAAATTGGTCAAAGAAGGCTTTAATAATCTGGTGCTAAAAACTTCTTCCGAGCTTGATCTGCGCGATCAGGGTGCAGTTAGATCTTTCTTCGAAACGGAGCGTCCGGAATATATTTTTCTTGCTGCCGCAAAAGTAGGTGGCATATTGGCCAATAACATTTACCGCGCCGAGTTTTTACATGATAACCTCCTGATTCAGAATAATGTAATCGACAGTGCGTACCGTTCCGGCGCGACAAAGCTGATGTTCCTGGGTTCCAGCTGCATTTACCCAAAACTTGCTCCGCAGCCGCTACGCGAAGATTCTTTGCTGA
Source organism: Dyadobacter sp. CY343 (assembly GCF_021390335.1). GTDB lineage: Bacteria > Bacteroidota > Bacteroidia > Cytophagales > Spirosomataceae > Dyadobacter. The sequence continues at coordinate 394,164 of NZ_JAJUXK010000007.1, forward strand.
CAGGATTATTAGAGCCGACCAACGAACCTTACGCAATTGCGAAGATCGCGGGTATTAAAATGTGCGAAGCTTACCGCGCGCAGTATGGCTGCAATTTTATCTCGGCAATGCCCACTAACCTGTATGGTCCGAACGATAATTACGACCTGAACAACTCACACGTACTGCCCGCAATGATCCGGAAATTCCACGAAGCGAAGGAAGAAAACAGGCCTGCTGTTGAGCTTTGGGGTACAGGATCGCCGCTGAGAGAATTTTTACACGCAGATGATCTGGCCGATGCCTGCTACTTTTTAATGCAGAATTACAATGAGCCGGGCTTTGTAAATGTGGGTGTAGGTGCGGACGTGACGATCAAATCTCTGGCTGAAATGATCAGGGATATTGTTGGTTACGAAGGTGATATTAACTGGAATACAGACAAACCTGATGGCACGCCGAGAAAGCTGATGGACGTAAGCAAGCTGCACGGTTTGGGATGGAAACACCGGATAGAATTGGAAGACGGGATCCGTGTAACTTACCAGGATTTCCTGCAAAAAAGAGAAACGTATGCGGTCTAAATTGATAGCTGGCAATGCGTTTAAAACGTTGTAAGCCTAATATTTAAGTACTAAAATCTATTTTGACCTACGATAATTCTTTTTTTTGACAAATTTCCAATATAAAATTATAAGAATCTTCGGGAATCTAATTAGTTTTGCAGCGTCCCAAAAAGGGGCATTTTTAAAACCTTAGTCAGAGAGAAATGTCGGCCATTATTAAGTTAGACCAGATAGACCGTAAAGTACTGGAGATCCTTCAAACGAACGCAAAAATAACCAACGCACAACTATCGAAAGAAATAGGGCTGTCCCCTGCTCCGACTTTGGAGCGCGTGAAAAAGCTGGAACAGTCGGGCATTATAAAGAGCTACCACGCTCAGCTTGAACCTGAGAAAGTAGGCTTGGGTGTAAGTACCTTTGTTCAGATTTCACTGGTAGGACACCGTAAAGCTGTGACGGAATCGTTTGTTGAAAAGATCCACGCAATCCCAGAAGTAATTGAATGCCACCATATTACAGGTACAGGTGACTTTTTATTGAGAGTTATCTCGAAAGATATCAGTACTTATCAAAAACTGATGCTTGAAAAGATCAATGAAATTGAAGAGGTCGCAAGTACTCAGACGATGGTGATCCTGTCTACTTTTAAAGAAAGCAAAGTATTACCTATACCTTGATGATATTTCGTCAGGACATTAAAAAACCGCAGAATATACTTCTGCGGTTTTTTTCTTTTTATTAAATCTTCTTCACTATTGATGTTGCTCTCTCAGCAAATCATTCACCGTTTTTACGGGATTAAAAGTGATCAGGGGAACTTCTACGAACAGGGTATTCCAATCGGCCATTGATCCGTTCCACAAACCTGGTAACTCCTGGGCTTTCAGGTCTTTACCGTCTTTTGATTTGGCAGTAATGAAACCTGTAAGCGGATCACGGAATTTTTTCAAATCAAATAATTCTCCCTTATAATTCTTCACGCCACACACCAGATCGACCGGATTAAAGTGTGTTGAGTTCTTGAAAATATCGTTTTGAGACGAATCATCTAAGTCTACCTGCGCTGATTCGACAATCTGCAAAGACGAAGATCCATCTGCATTTTCGGCCCAGAAAGGTCCGCCGCCGGGCTCACCCTGGTTTTTCACCATTCCGCAGGCTCTCAGAGGACGATCCAGCTTTTGAACAAAATATTCTTTTCTTTTTATATCCTCCCACGAATCGAAACCTGCAGGCGGAATCACACAAAGCTCCTCTTTGAAAAAAGTATCGATTTCTGATAAAATGCTGAAATCAGTGTCTGCATGAAGCTTTTCAAGATAGGTGAATATCTTTTTCTGGTATTTGAGAACTATTCCTGAAAGCGCTTTTTTATATTGAATTGTATCTGCCTTGATTCTGTCAGGCACTACATTATCAATATTTTTAATAAAAATAATATCTGCATCCAGCTGGGCTAAGTTCTCCAGCAATGCGCCGTGACCTGCGGGACGGAATAAAAGCGAACCGTCTTTTTCGCGGAAAGGCGAATTATCCAGGTTAACCGCAATGGTATCCGTCGCGCTTTTTTGCTCCGAGAATGAAACAATATACCTCACGCCAAATTCGCTCTGATAGCTTGGCAGTACTTCTACCACCAACTTTTCAAATTTATCGCGATGTTCGGGAGAAACTGTGAAGTGAATCTGGACATTGCTGCCTGCATTTGCATATTTCGCACCTTCCACCAAATGTTCTTCCAGAGGCGTTCTTGACCGATCGGTATAATTATGAAATTTCAGTAATCCTTTTGGTAGTTCCCCATAACCCAATCCTTTAGTAGTCAGGAAATAAGATGCGATTGTAGTTTCATCCGCAGAAGTAATATCATAACCATCTGATAATAGTGACGCTTTTAAATCTTCGTAAAAAGCAAAGTCGGGGAGCTTTACAAAGAATTCATCCACTGATTTATCTCTTTTTCCTTCTTGTAAAAAGCTGAAAAGTGACTTGAACATTCGGGTTGCCGCCCCGGATGCGGGTACAAATTTCAACAAAGCCACTTCGCCGTCGGCTGCTTTTTTGTCAAAATCACTGATCACTTCTGAAATTTCTGAGTCTGTAAGTCTTATAATTCCGTCACCAACTGTCGCCGCTTTCGACAGCTGGAGAAATGGAAAACCATCAACAAAATATCCAACCTGCTCTTCCACAGTGCCGATATCACTTCCTCGCTCCTTTATTTGAGTTATATCTTTTTCAATGAACATACTTATGTTGTTTAATCAGTGAAGTTTTAGGGTAAGACTAATTATATAAAAGCGAGCCGGGAACCCGCTATAACTATGGATACCGATTTATTTAAGTATCCTCAATTTGGCGAAACTGAGAAGCAGTGTTTTCTCTCCGACGAGGTCAAATTTGACGGTTGCTTTGCGATCAGTACCGTTCACGTCCATTCTGGTTACCTGTCCGAACCCAAACTTCAAATGTTCCACTTTGTCTCCTTCTGCAAGGTCAAAAGTATCGCTGGGTACGAAATCCACCGACGGTAAATGCGCAGGGCTGGGCGAAGTTGCTACCGGAGCTGCGGGCTTGCGAAGATTTCTCGCAAAATTGGTAATCGGAGGTAGCCCGGAATTCCGCTCTGTGGCAGTTTGGACCATTTTGGAAACATTCAGAAAACGCTGGTCGACTTCCAGTAGAAACCGGCTTGGTTCGCACAACTTAATGCGCCCCCATTGATAGCGGCTCTCTGCGTAAGAAAAAGTCAGTTTCTTTTCGGCGCGGGTAATCGCTACATAAAATAGCCGCCTCTCTTCTTCCAGATCCTGCCGGCTTTCCAGCATCATTTGACTTGGAAAAAGATCTTCTTCCAAACCGACTATAAATACATTCCTGAATTCCAGCCCTTTGGCGGAGTGAATGGTCATCATGGTAACGCGGTCGTGGTCCTCATTTTCGTCCGGCTCGTCTGCATTGGTCAGCAGCGAAACGGATTGCAGGAATGCGCTAAGCGATTTGTCTTCGGTTTCTTCACTATCGACGAATTCTTTGATCCCGTTCAATAATTCCTGAACGTTTTCATACCTGGAAAGCCCTTCAACGGTCTTATCCTCATATAATTCTCTCAAAATCCCCGAAGCTTTCGCAATATGCGCAGCAATTTCATACGCATCTTTTCCTTCTTCGACCTGGATTTTAAAGCTTTTAATGAGCGTAGCAAATTGCTCGATCGGAGAGATCGTGCGGCCGGAAGCATATTTGCCGATATTGGCGACTACATCCCAGATAGGCATATTGTTTTCAGAAGCCGTGACCGAGATTTTGGCTACGGTTGTATCTCCGATACCACGCTTGGGAAGGTTAATAATCCTTTTAAATGCTTCTTCGTCGCGCTGATTGACGGTATATCTAAGGTAAGCAAGCAAGTCCTTGATTTCTTTTCTTTGGTAAAAAGACTGCCCACCAACTATTCTGTACTTAATACCAAGCTTTCTGAGTGCTTCTTCGAAGGAACGGGACTGCGCATTGGTACGGTACAAAATTGCAAAATTCTCATTCCGCAATGCTTTCTGCATTTTCTCCTCAAAAATAGCAGTCGCCACAAGCCGGCCTTCCTCATTATCTGAGTTGGCCTTGATCACATCTATTAATGAACCTTCTTCATTTTCAGTAAATGTCTTTTTCTCTAACTGCGCTTTATTTCTCGCAATCACAGAGTTTGCAGCGTCGACGATCGTACTGGTAGAACGATAATTTTGTTCCAGCTTAATAGTCTGAACGTCAGGAAAGTCCTTTTCGAAATTTAGTATATTCTCAATATTCGCACCCCGGAAAGCATAAATACTCTGCGCATCGTCTCCTACAACACATATATTCCTATGAACCGCCGAAAGTTTCCTGGTAATAAGATACTGCGAAACGTTGGTATCCTGAAACTCATCCACCATCACATGCTGGAATTTGTGTTGGTACTTATATAGTACATCCGGAAAATCCCTGAAAAGCACATTAGTGTTGAAAAGCAGATCGTCAAAATCCATCGCATTCGCCTGGAAGCAACGGGTTGCATAGGTTTTATATAACCTGCCGATCTCCTTCATCTTTGCCGCGTCGTCATCTGCCTGGATAACCGCATTATTAATGTAATCATCCGCAGAGATCAACCGGTTTTTCGCTCCTGAAATTCTGTTAAAAACCACATTGGCTTTATAAACTTTATCGTCTAGGTTATACTCTTTAATGATACTTCGCAGTAAGGATTTGGAATCATCAGTATCGTAGATCGAAAAGTCGCTGGTGTAACCCAGATATCGTGCCTCAATCCGCAAAATCTTTGCAAAAACGGAGTGAAAAGTCCCCATCCATATATTCCGCGCCTCAGTCCCGACAGCGCCTTCAATCCGCTGGCGCATTTCGCCCGATGCCTTATTGGTAAATGTCAGGGATAATATGCGAAAAGGATCTACGCCATTTCCGATCAGGTGCGCAATGCGATAAGTGAGTACCCTCGTTTTCCCGGACCCGGCACCCGCTATGATCATTAAAGGTCCATTTCCATGCAGCACAGCCTCCCGTTGAGGTGGATTGAGGGTGGATAGATATTCGTTCTGATTTAAAATCGTATGTTTTTCTGATTTGCTCATTGCCCTTTGCTAAAATTCAAAGTTAGGAAAAACCCTTTAATGCCTTCTTTCACTTCAACTGTAAAACCTGTAAGTTTCGAAGGTGGAAAATTTGTTCCTCGATTTAGAACGCTAACAACAGCTTATCGGTTGTCTGCAATGGTGTTGTTACACAGCATTAATATGAAAACATTATAATGGATATAGAAGATCAGCCGCTGGAAGTACAATGGGAGTTCCTGCTGGATAAGCTTGAAAGATTAGTAGGTAAAAAACCGGCAGACCTGAATGGTGTGCTTTTCCTTATAGGTGTACAAGAGCTGGGCCAGGGAGCCAAGCGGTTTACTAAGGAGCAAAAACAGGATCTGATGCATATCGGTATCTGTGAAGTACTGCGCCTTTCCTCCTATTATGAATTTGAATATGCCGATAAAGAAGGCTGGCCGCATTATAAACTGATACGCGCGCTTCCACCTGGTGATGTGTTAAAACAAGAAACGTTACTAAAAATGCATGTTATAGAATATTTCAAAGAACTTTAAAATAGGTTAAAATTCTTCTATTTTCATTTTCAAGGAGTTGCGTGATTGGGTTAAAATTTTGGTAAAAATATTTTGCTTTTGGATTTGGATGTTAAAAATAAAGCCTGCACTTTTGCACTCCCAATCGGGAACAACGGTAGCGCAGACGGCGAGACCACTAGTTCTGAAAGATTCAGAGCAACGTTCTTTGACATGATGAAGAGAGCAAAAAGATAGTTCGTTAGAAACATTGATGATCTTCTTTCGGGAAGATGATCGCAAATAATTTACAATGGAGAGTTTGATCCTGGCTCAGGATGAACGCTAGCGGCAGGCTTAATACATGCAAGGCGAAGGGGCAGCAATGTCACTGTCGTACGGGTGCGTAACGCGTATGCAACCTACCTTTTA
>NZ_JAJUXK010000008.1 GCF_021390335.1 Dyadobacter sp. CY343
AACCTGGTATAATAGAAAAAGGCTCCACTCGGCCTTAGGATATGTTTCACCAAAAGAGTTTGAGGAGCTTTTACACAAACAAAAAATTGCGGCTTAATATCTTGTCCGCTTTATTGTTGCAATTCCAATTTAACTAAAATAAAGACAAGGTAAAGAGAATCTACTTTATGCCTTGCCTCACTTGTCACTACTGTAAACTTTTGTTTGATTTATTGAATCAGGGTGCTATTAGACCGGCTTCTTTGACGGATCAACAAATCATTAGCAATATGGAAAATCGAAGTTTTGAATATTCAGCTCAACCACGCTACTTTTTGTTCCGGGTTGTGCTCCTGTCCGATAATGTCTTTATATAAGTCCGGTCGGCGGGCTTTTCGGTAGCGGTGGCCGCCGGCTTGGGTTAGTTTTTCCGGTGTACAGGTGGCAATTGCGATGTCGTCCCCGAGTTTCCTGCATTCGGCGATAACATCTCCGAAAGGATCGAGGATCATCGAGCAGCCGTTTTTAAGCTGGTCATCGTCCATTCCGATCGGGTTTGAGAAAATGGCGTAGATCGCGTTATCATAGGCGCGTGCGGGCAGCCACTTCATCAGCCAGGCGCGGCCTTTCAGCCCGTCGAATTCCAGGCGGAGCGAAAAGTCCGGCCAGTATCGCAATGTTATTTTTCGCGGCGATGCCGGTCAGTGCCTGAATGCTGGGGCCGTCGGGAATGAGTTCTGCGAGGTCCGTCAGTTGCGCGCGGTCCAGTTTTCTTGCAAAAGAATACCCTGTAACAGAGCATTCATGAAATGCGATCACCTGTGCGCCCTTCGCCGCTGCCTCTGCCGAAAGTCTGTCGATCGCTTCGAGGTTATACTTTTTGTCGCCACTTCTGTTTTCAAACTGGGCCGTCGCGATACTGATGTTTTGCATGTGAGTGTTCTTTCTTTGGTCAAGTTGAAAGTCTACATATTCTCAAAAAATCAGACGAATAGTCGCCGGTCGCGAAGTTTCAATTTTTCAGAGTGATATTTTTATGCTCCGCAATGATATTCAGGATTGTATCGAAATACGTCTCACCCGTCCCGTTTTCCAGTGCAGCCAGTTTTGCTTCAAACAGCACGCTATTAAACTGAGAACCAGGTTTTAATTTTTCCAGAAAGTAGGCTTTGGTGGCTTCATAACCCAGTGCAGCCCGGCTTTTCTCAATATCCTGCCACACGACTTCGACTCTTTCTGCATTGCGTATCACCCCAAATCCGCCGTAAAGTAAATCGTCAAACGCGTCCAGGCTGGGTCCGATCTTCCAATTTTCATCAGCCATAAAAACGCGGTTTATCTCATCATAAAAAGAAGCGATATCTTCTACCAAGCTGCCGTTGATCACCAGTTGCATCATTATGAAAAAGTTAACATTCCGCGTAGTATTGACTGATACGAAATTTGTAATTATGTTTAATACTATGAAAACATTCCTTTATAGTTTGCTTTTTTTAGTGGTATTGTCCTGTAAAAATTCGGGGCCGGAAGTAGTTACCCGGCCGGATACAGTGCTCGATGAATACCGCGATTGGTATACGCTGAAAGCACCTATCGATCGCCAGATTGCTGGTGTATGGGGCAATTATGACAAAACGGTATTGATCTCGACGATGTTCCAGTTGTTTCGCACGACGGATCAGGGCAAGCACTGGGAGCAGGTACACGAACAAAGTATAGCTATGTTCGGTGTCGTGCAATTTCAGGATACGCTGTTCACAATGAATGGATTAGTGAGCCAGTCGAAGATGGGCGACCAGCAGCAGATTTTGACGACTGCCGATAATTATAGTGTCGACGATGGTAAAACGTGGCACCGATACGTTGCGCGGAATCCGATATTAGGAAGCACTCCGGAATTTGAATCCAAAGACAAATTTCATGTGAACCCAATTCCTGGTCCGGGCGCGCTGACTTCTGAGATTAACAGAGTTTTCCTGGACGGGCCCAATGCGACCACCGGTGTTTTTGAGACGCCCGGAGTGATTACTTCAACCGGCCGGCGGATCGATCTCCCGCAGCTCCACCAGCTGCAAAGCCTGTTCCTGGATGATCAGCAAAGGCTTTACGTTACCGGTAGCGACGCAGTTTGTTCGGATGTTAGGTCGGGTTTATTCGGTTTTTGCAACAGCAAAGCTGGCAGGGGCGTCGTGTACATTTCAAAAAGACCGCTGCTTTAATCATTTGCCCCGCGGTTACTATTCACTTTTCAAAACCTTCGCCGGATTGTTGCGCGCCGCCTTGACGGTCTGTGATCCGATCAGGAAAAAAGCGAGCAGCATGACGATCAGCGAGCCTCCCAGCATATCGCTTATGCTGATTGCCTGGTGATAGGGAAATTTGGTAAGTACCACCTTGTCGAAAAATAAATAGGTAACCGGCAGTGCGATCACGGTTGAAATCACGAGCAACAGCAAAAATCCTTTGCATAGCAGATAGATCAGTCCCGTTTCACTGGCACCCAGCACTTTGCGGATGCTGATCTCTTTTAATTTGGTTTCCGTTGTGAAAACGACCATTCCGAACAACCCCAGCGACGCAATACAGATCGCCAGAAATGCGATGACACCGATGATTTTGAGTATTAGCGAAAACTGCGCGTACGCTTCTTCGATTTGCTCGTCGTAGATTTTGGCATCCAGTTCATGCACCTTGTCTACCTTCCGCCACACTTTTTGAATGCTCTCTAAAGTCGCTGGTAAATCCTGAGAAACGATTTTTACATTGAGATACCTGTCCGGCTCGCTGGAATACCGGAACATCACCGGCTCGATGCGGTTTTCGAGTGAACCATAATGGAAATCTTTCACGACACCGACGATTGCCAGCTGCTGACCGCTAACAGAAACGATCTTTCCCAATGCTTTCTCAGGATTTTGATCACCGATATTAAATTTTTTTAAGACCTGCTGATTGACAATAATCTCGCTTTCTTTCCCCTTTTCGGGTCTCGCCGTGAAGTTTTGGCCAGCCAGGAATTGGTGCTGATGCAGCGGCAGGTAATGTTCGTCGACCTGATTTTCCCAAACCAAACTGGAATCCGTTTCGTAAGTAAGGTTTGTGCCGTGCTTTGAGCCCAGACTGGTGATCATCATCGATTGCGAAATACCCTTTACTGCGGGGATCTGCGCGATTTCTTTTGCTAAAACATTTCCTTTATTGCCTTGCAGGCGGAGGTTAATGATGTTTTCGGTTTTAAAACCCAGATTAAATGTAACCAGTCCTTTGTACTGATTGTAGCCGATCAGCGTGGCCGCGATGAAGATAAGCGAGAGCGTAAACTGAACCACGATCAGCACCTTCCGGATCCCGACGCGGCGGAAAATCTTCATACTTGAAGCGTCTTTCATCACATGCAATGCATTCATTTTAGAGAAAAACAATGCGGGCATCAAACCCGCGGCAATACCCGTGATAACCGCCAGCAGAATGAAATAGAGGATGTTTTGAATGGAGATATTGAGTGAAAAAACGTCGGCAATGTGCTTGTCCAGATCTAAAAACTCTTTACGCAAAACCATAAAAAGGGCGAACGAAAATACCAGCGCCAGCAATGCGATGATGACAGACTCCGCCATAAATTGACCCAGTACGTGACTTTTCTGTGCGCCGATGATCTTCCTGATCCCCACCTCGCGCGACCTGCGCATGGACCGGGCTACGGAAAGATTGGTATAATTGAAGCAAGCTGAAAGAATGACCACAATCGCCAGACCACACAGCGTCCACATCACAGGCGGCGCGAAGGTGGGGCCGATATTGTTCATAAGCGATCCGCCAAGTACAATATCCTTCATCGGTTGCATAGAGACCGATACTGTCCGGTTTGTGAGTGTTTTATTTTCCTGCTTGCTCAGCCGGTCAAGCGCGGGTTGCAATTTGGTCGCATCAATGGTTTCCGGGAAAGTCACATACACATAATTCTGCCAAATATTGGCCCAGCTGTGCAGGTCGGCGTCGTTGTGTCCGGCGTCAATCGATGCCAGCGAGATCAGTGCCTGAAAATTGATGTGAGAGAGTTTCGGGATGTTCTGTACAACGCCTGTCACCGTATAAATTGTTGAGTCGAACCGGACCGTTTTGCCCAGCGCATCCGATTCACCGAAGAGCTTTTCCGCTGTCTTTTCTGTCAAAACGAGGGACTGCGGCTCTTTGAGTGCTGTTTCAAGATCACCTTTCAGCAGAGGGAATCTGAATACTTTCAGGAACGAATTATCCGCCCAGGTCGCCTCGATCGGAACCGTGGAGTTACCCACTTTCGCATCGCCCGAAAAACCAGCCCGCATTGCCGTCACATATTCAATCGCAGGGATCGACTCTTTGATTTTTTCGCCTACCCGAATCGAGGTTGAAGCCAGATTAGTCTCCGACGTCTGCCCATTTTCCACCGTTTTCGTGATTATGCGGTAAGTCCGGTCTTTTTTATCCTGAAAATCATCGTACGAATACAGGTCGCTGACAATCGAAATCACCAGCAGCCCAACCGACATACTGACCGCAAGTCCGACGATATTGATGAGGGAAAAAAGTTTGTTGCGGACCAGGCTCCGCCGGGAAGTCTTAAAATAGCTGCCGATCATAATCCAGTGGATGAAAAAGTGGAAGAATTCTATTTTTCGGATGGTATAAGGTCTGAGGAATTTAAGTACGTCGAGGATATAGATCAGCCGGGCGCTTCTGACACCTTTGCGGGCTACATTGCGCTCGAAATATTCGTTGAGATCGCCTTCGAGGTCTTCGAGCAGGCGCGGGCGGCAATACCAGTGTAAAAAGCGGGTGGCCCAGCGGGGTGGAGTGGCTTTCGGTTGCTGTTTCATATCGAACCTTCCAGATTAAAACCGGGAATGTTCCGCCAGATATTTTCGCGCACTTCTTTGGATTTCACAAGCGCGACTTTTCCGGCGTGGCTAACCTCGTAAAAGCGTTTCCGTTTTCCTCCCCGCGCGCTCGTCGCCTCGCCGAGCCGGCTCTTCGCCAGTCCCTTCTCTTCAAGCCGGTTGAGTACCGAATGTACCACACCTAGCTTGGCAGTGCGGCCGGTGTATTTTTCAAGCTCATCACATATTGCCACGCTGTATGCTTCGCTGGCCAGAGAGGCGATCGTCAGCAGGACAAGCTCCTCAAATTCTCCCAAATTGGCTCCTTTCATCTATTTAAGCACATATCTTTATATTATCACCAAATGTATGTAAAATGGGTTTATTAATTTATGTTTTGTATGTAAAATAGTTTTTTGGCTAAATCAGCACTAGCCTCCCAATACCAGGTAACTATCCCTGCAAATTCTCTTTATTTGCTTTTAACAAATACCTCTATCTAAACTTTTATGAATTACAGGAATACCTGCATTGTTTTTTTGCTTTTTGCCTTCCATTGTTCCATAGCCCAATATGCATTGGAGCCGGGCTATTTGCTTGTTTCTGAAAGCGATACTTTGAAAGGGTACATTGATTACAAAAACTGGCCTTATAACCCGGAGACGGTCAGTTTTAAGGCGTCACCGGAAGCAGAGGCTAAAACTTTCGGATTGGGTGATTTACACGGATTTTTTGTTCACGGTGAAAACTATAAGAGAGGGGAAGTGGAGATCGATCCCGGTTCGTCTAAGATTGAGGATTTGTCATATTCGCCTTTGCCCAAACTGGAAAAGACGGTTGTTTTTTTACTGGTTATTAATGGCGGCGCTAAAAGTCTGTATTATTTAAAAAGCAGGGACAACAGAGTTCATCTTTACGTGAGCGACAAGCCCGGCGATTATCAGTTATTGCTCAATCACAGATATTTATCGAGCGGCACTTCACAGATCGTGACCGTACCACACTACCGGGAACAGTTGAAGAATTTCTTCTCCGAATGACGGTTTGGTGGCGGACAATACCAGGATATCGTATTCCTCGCGCGCCATCGGGAAATTGTTTGATCAGTTTTACGAAAAATGCGCTTCCACAAAGCCTGTAACTTCCTACAAGTCTGAGTCGCCGGTAGGTCAGTTTGGAATAGTAGCCGGGTTGTCCGCTACTAAGCTTGATTTTGAAGGAAATTATGATCCTAAGGTACCTGACGCAAACTTTCCAATGTCCTATAATGCAGCCGGAGGACTTTTCTTCAATCTGTTAATACCCAGGCTAAAAGAACGGGTGTCGATCTACAATGAGCTTGCATTTACATCTTACAAAACGAGTGAGAGTTATCAGACGGATTATTCGGGCAACAGTTTTATCAGGGTCACCAACAGTTTGGGTTTTGGGTATATCAAGCTGACCAATATGGTCCGGTACTATATTCCAGCGGGTAATTTGAAGGTATTTCTGAACGCGGGCATATCAAATGCGGTTACTGTTTCGGAAACGAACGAACAGAAAACGGAAAGCAAATTCTCGACGCCGGAGCCGGTGGTTACCAAAAAGCTGGTGCTGGGCTCAACGCGTAGCTATGAGTTTGGGCTGGCGGCCGGTTTAGGTGCCGTCTACAAACGCTTTGGTGCCGAGCTGCGTTATGAATCTTCGGATGGAATTTCCGATTTTTCCAATCTGAAGTCCTCCGTAAAACGCTATTACTTTTTGCTTTCTTACCGTTTGAAATAGCCAGCTTTTGACAAAATAACCTTTAAAATGGAAGAGAAATCAAGTAATCCGCTGTTGTGTGACATCGAAACGGGCATGTGTGAAATCGACGATGCATCGGTAAAGCTGGAAAATGCATCAATAGCTGCTGCCGATAAATTGGTGAAAATCATCTATTTCACAGATCCTATTTGCTCTTCTTGCTGGGGTATTGAGCCGCAACTCCGTAAACTCAAACTTGAATATGGCGAGTATATTCAGGTGGAATACAGAATGGGCGGGCTCCTGCCTGACTGGAATTATAATAGCGGCGGCATCAGCAAACCATCCGACGTGGCGCCCCACTGGGACGAGGTAAGTGAGCATTATGATATGCCTATTGACGGCGACGTTTGGCTGGAAGATCCGCTGCATTCCTCTTATCCACCCTCGATCGCATTCAAAGCGGCGCAGTTGCAGGATCAGAGCAAGGCGCTGGATTTGCTCCGCGAATTACGGGAAATGGTTTTTTTGAAAAAGATCAATATTGCAAAATGGGAAAATCTGGCGGTCGCTGCGAAAACAGTCGGTCTCGACATGGAAGCTTTCGAAAGAGATTTTAACGGAAATGCCGAAGCTCTTTTTAAAGAAGACCTGAATTTCGCTGCGTCGCTGGGAGTCCGTGGTTTCCCGACCATGTTTTTCGCCGATCAGGAGGGGAACCAGGAGAAAGTGTATGGTACCAAGCCCTACTCAGTATACGAATCAGCGCTTCTGAAGCAGCTTCCCGATGCAGTTAAAATGGATATTGATCCAAAATGGGAAAATCTGTTTGGTAAATATAAAACCCTTACTTCCAAAGAATTTTCCGAACTCTCACAAACCCCCCGCAACGAAACCGACGCAATCCTTCAAAAGCTGGTTGACGAAGGGAAGCTTACGAAGTTAGTTAGTAAGAATGGGGTGCTTTGGATGAGGTGAATTACCCCCAACCCCCTGGGAGGGGGCTTTTCGTTTGACTTAGTGAACAATGCAAAGTCCCCTTATTCGTCGGTTTATAAAACCAAGCAAAGTCCCCTTCAGGGGATTTAGGGGAAAATTGCCCAAACGCCCCAACCCCAAAACTACACTCGGGGACACCTACAAACCCCAATACCGCGACGCCCAGGCGATCCAGGTACTCCAGTTCGGGCCGGTGCTGTGCCCGCCTGCGTGTTGGCGGTAAGCAATATCACCGTTAATAAGCGGCATACCTAATAGAGGGAATTCGGTGGTACCCATATCTTTTTTGCCTAATAAACGATACACCGGGCCTGCGTGGGCGGCTGCGAGAAACATTCCTTTGGCATCGCCCCATTGCCCTTCCACTTCCGGGGAACCGGCGCTGATGAATATTGGCCGGGGGGCGCAGAGTGCCACTAATTGGTGGGCGTCCACCGGGAGATCATCCGCAGTGAGCTTGCTGGCATATTTAATAAAAGTGCCTGAAAACCAGTGATATGCGCCCGAGGAAGCGAGGTTCTCGACCTGTTCACCAAAGATTCTCCTCAATAACTTCACGCCGCCCGCACCCGATGATCCGATGAAACCGAGTGCGATGCGCGGCTCGAATGCCATCGCTACAGCCGCGGCTTTTCCATATCGCGACAGTCCCTCTATGGCCAGTTTTTTCGTATCAACATCCTTATCGGTCTCTAAATAATCGATCACGCGGCTCGCTCCCCAGCCCCAGGCCCGCAGTGCGCCCCAATCTTCCGGTTTCCGGTGTGCACCTTTATTCACAAGTCCGATAATACCGTGGGTAAGCCCCGCACCATTATCCGCCTGAATGCTGGCCGGCGCAATTACGGCATACCCCCAGCCGCGCGAGATCAGCTGCTCCTGCCAGGTCGGTTCGCCGGCTGAGCCCATACCGATCGCCTGAACGTTGCCCGGGTTAAACTGCGAGCGGGGGAAACTGAACTCAATCACCACAGGGACAGCGCCTTTTGCAGCCAGCGGCGTCGCCAATATCAGACTGATCTCGACCCGAATAGCAGGGTAGGTTGAGTTGTCCACGATACCTTTCAAAGTTTTTTCCCGGATCGCCTGGTTACCTACCAGCGTGTCTTTCGTTGACACCAGCTGCCATTTTACAGCAGGAATATTCGCAGGCATTCGCCCGTATATTTCACTTTCGAAATCCGCGACGATTTCCGGTCTTCTTTTTTCAAACCAATCTTTTGCATTCTTTACTTTCTGTCCGTTCTTCAAAACCAGCGGATCTGGCAATGTGTATTTGTTCACTTTTTCCTCCGAGCTGTTGGCTGCATTGGGATCCTTTGGATTGCCGGAAGGACCTTTGCGAAGCTGATCTGCGGCGATGCCCAATTGTTGCAGCATATTGTTGTGATCAGCGACCGTGGCCTGTTTCAGACTGTCGCGCTGGGCAGGGGTAAGGTTGGATTGCGCCAGCGCTGAAAAGCTGAGGCAGCTTGCTAACAGAATGTGTTGGATAGATCTCATGTGATCAAGAAGACGAAAAAAACCAGTAACACCCGCAATCAACTAAGAATTTAACTAATTCACGACGAATTTATAAGCTCCGAAGGTAGTGCGCAGGGCAAGAATAGAATCTGGCACGAACTTGCTTTGGAAACAATATGTATAAAGTGAGGTAAAAGTTCGTTTCTTTCTGCGATGCAAAGTTGGTTTTGGCGTTTTTGTTGGGTAGTGGCCGGGGTGCTGGGATGGGTGGAAAAGGGCGCGGCTCAATCCAATGAATACCAGTTTGCCCGGTTCAATACGGAACGCGGACTTTCTCACAACCAGGTCAATTGCTTTTTAAAAGACAGCCGGGGATTTGTCTGGATCGGGACCGCCAATGGGCTCAACCGGTTCGACGGCTATTCTTTCCGCGTTTTCAAGCCCATTCAGGGCGATTCCACTACGATATCAGAACGCCGGATCATCGCGATCTTTGAAGATCCGCAGGGGTATATCTGGATCAATACACAGGTTGGGTTTGATATTTATGATCCTGTTACTGAGCGCATTGACCACCATGCCGATGCGGCGGCCAAAAGACTGGGACTGCCCGACGCCAATTTTAGCCGCATTATCAAAACCCGCTCGGGCGACTACTGGATTAACCATAACCGGCTGGGCTTACTGAAATTCCTGACACGTTCCAAAAAGATCGTAAAGGTCAGGTTTGGCCCTTCCGAGGACCCGTCTGCTCCTGCGAAACGTGTTATCTCTGATTTTGACGAAGATGTACTTGGCAACCTCTGGGTTGTGTGTGACGACGGGTTTCTGGCCCGCGTGAATGTGCAGACTCAAAAAGTCGACGTGCAGAGCGAAATGTTGCAAAATCGTAACCTGGGCAACTTATCCAATCACAAGGTTTTTGTGGATGACGATGGCGAACCCTGGGTTTATGTTGTGAAAGCCGCATTGGGCGCGTTTTATTTTGATTTTAAAAACAACACTTTACGCGTCGCCAATACTGCCGGCTCTGATTTTCGGCTCAGTAACAATACGGTAAGCTCGATGGTAGCCGGCCCCGACGGGCGTATCTGGCTCGGTACTGACCACGGCGGGATTAATGTATTAGATAAAAAGCGCGGAACAGTTTCGACCCTGTTGTTCAATCCCGGCGACCCGAGGACGATCAGCCAGAATAGTATTCAGGCTTTGTATAAAGACCAGACCGGGATGATCTGGGCGGGTACGTTCAAGACAGGGTTTTGCAGCTATCACAAGAATATCTTCAAATTTTCACTCGTTCAGCACGCGCCCGGCGACCCGGGCAGTCTGCCTTTCGACGATGTGAATATGTTTGTGGAAGATCGGAAAGGTAACCTGTGGCTGGGTATGAACGGGGGAGGACTGATCTATTTTGACCGAAAAAATAACAGTTTCAAACAGTACCGGCATATTCCAGGAGACCCTAATAGTTTGAGTAACAATGTGATTGTCAGTTTGTTTCTTGATAAAAGTGATGTACTCTGGATTGGTACCTACTTTGGCGGACTGAACAGTTTCGATGGCAAAACCTTCACCCGCTATCTGCATAACCCGGCCGATTCCACAAGTTTGATCGACGACCGCGTTTGGGAGATTTTCGAAGATTCACAAAAACGTCTTTGGGTAGGTACGCTGGCCGACGGGCTGGATTTATTTGACCGAAACAAAAAGACTTTCCGGCATTACCAGCGTGCGGCCCCCAATTCGGTCAACTCGGACTATATTTCGGCAATGCTCGAAGACAAGCAAGGAAATCTCTGGATCGGAACTGCCAACGGAGTCGACGTTTTAATGCGGCAAACTGGCCGGTTTGTGCATTATGCGAATAAGCCTGGCGATCCGGCCAGTTTGAGCAGCGACGGGGTTACCTCGCTCGCACAGGACAGTTTCGGCAATATCTGGATCGGTACTTCCGAAGGTCTGAACCGGTATGACGCGCGAAATAATGCATTTGTATCCTATAATACGACCGACGGGCTGCCGGATAATTCGATTTTGACAGTGGCTGTTGACGAAATGCAAAACCTGTGGCTCGGTACGCCCAAAGGTTTGGTCAATATCAATATCTCCAAACGAAACGGCGGATTACCGACAGCTTTTCAGGTTCGTACTTTCAACGAAGTTGATGGATTACAGGGTAGGGGATTCAATGAAAATGCGGCGCTGAGGCTGCGTTCAGGGGAAATGGTATTCGGTGGTGCCAATGGTTTTTCAATTTTTGACCCCAAACAAATCTCTGACGAACGTATTTCCGCAAAAGTAACGCTCACTGATTTTCAGATATTCAATAAAAGTGTACAGCCGGGCGAATTATTCGACGGGGAAGCGGTGCTGGAAAAATCAATCTCGCTTACCGACCGCATTGTGCTGGAGTACAGCCAGAATGTATTTACGATTGAATTTGCTGCTCTGAATTTCCTTCATCCCGAAAAAAACCATTACATCTATTCGCTGGAAGGATTTAACGATCAATGGTTTGAGGCGGATAATACGCGAAAGGTAACTTACACCAACCTGGATCCAGGCACTTACGTGTTCAAGGTACAGATGAAAGAAGGCGGCGCTTCCACGGAACGTAGCCTTCGGGTTGTGATTTTGCCGCCTTTCTGGCGCACGCCGTGGGCTTATGTACTTTATTTCCTGATCGCAGCCGGCGCATTGATGATCGCGCGCTGGATACTGATTGAACGCGAGCGGATGAACTTTAAGCTGGAACAGGAGCGGCACTATGCCCAGCAAATGCATGAGCTGGATATGATGAAGATCAAATTCTTCACCAATGTGAGCCACGAGTTCCGCACGCCGCTCACGCTCATGCTCACGCCGCTGGAAAATCTGTTGAAAAATATTAGCGCGGACCACGCCGTACACCGGCAGCTTTCGCTCGTGCACCGGAATGCCCAGCGCCTTTTCAATCTCGTAACCCAGTTACTCGATTTCAAAAAGCTGGAAGTGGAGGAAACGGAGTTCCGGCCCGAGCGGGGAGATATTGTTAGGTTCCTGAGCCAGATCGCACAGACTTTTTCGGATCTGTCTGAGCACAAGCATATTCGCTATCGTTTTGAGAGTGAAGTAACATCGCGCTATGCAGATTTTGACCAGGATAAATTGTCGAAAGTAATGTACAACCTGCTTTCGAATGCATTTAAGTTTACCCCTGAAAATGGCGAAGTCACCGTTACTTTAAGGATTGTAAGTCAGGATAATAGTGAAACTTTGGAAATAAGCGTCGCTGATTCCGGTATAGGTATTCCTCCTGAGGCGCAGGCCAAGGTTTTTGAGCGTTTTTACCAGCATCCGATGCCCGACAAGATCATGAACCAAGGCAGCGGCATCGGGCTTTCCATCGCCTGGGAATTTGTCAGAATGCACGGAGGTACCATTGAATTGGAAAGCTTTGTGGGCGAAGGGAGCACGTTTACGGTCACTTTGCCTTTGCTGAACAGTCCGGCGCGCATTCCTGCATTGCCCGCAGCGGACGTACCGTCGACCCCGGAACCCGTCGCGGAAATTGAACTTCTTGCTGAAAAACCCGTCAAAAACAAGCCTCTGGTATTACTGGTGGAGGATAATGACGAGTTCAGGGCCTATTTGAAAGAAGTATTTGAAAAGGAATACGAGATACTTGAAGCTCCGAACGGAAAGATAGGGTTGGAAATTACGCTCGAACATATTCCCGATCTGATCGTGAGCGACGTGATGATGCCTGAAATGGACGGGATCGAGCTCTGCCGCGTAATCAAAACCGACCGCAGGATTTCACATATCCCGGTAGTATTGCTCACGGCGCGGGCCGAGGAAGAGCAGCAGCTTCAAGGTTACCAGACCGGCGCCGACGCATATGTGACCAAGCCTTTCCGGCTGGACATTTTGCAGGTGAGGGTTGCGAACCTGATCCGCCAGCGTGAGCAGTTGCAGCAGCAATTCCAGCAGCACGTTGAGATACGGCCGAGCGAAGTGGCGGTACGTTCACTGGACGAACAGTTTGTGAACAGCGCCGTCAAAGTAGTCGAAGCGAACCTGGCGAATGCGGAATATACCGTCGAGGAACTGAGCGACGCGATGTCGATGAGCCGCGTTTATCTCTATAAAAAAATACTATCATTAACCGGCAAAACGCCGATCGAATTTATCCGCATTATCAGGATCCGGCGCGGTGCGGGCTTGCTCGAAAAAAGTCAGCTGAGCGTTTCCGAGATTGCCTACCAGATCGGGTTCAACAACCCTAAGTATTTTGCGAAGCTCTTTAAAGAAGAATATAAAATGCTTCCGACTGCCTACCGCAAGCAGTTCGTCGACCAGGAATAGTACAAAAGATCAGCCTGATACTAACATATCCGAGAAATATGCCTGCTCATTACCTGCTCAATCATTTTTTTGAGTGTTTCTTTTACAAATGCACTTAGAGGTGAAAAAATAGCCTGATTTTTTGCGCTAGTTTACAAATGACACCCTATTTGTAAACATTAAGATCCCTTGCCGCACGTTTTTTAAAGGCACATTTGTCCAACTATTCATTCGATTTATACCAAAACCAGGACCTCAACCCAGAGGTATCGGAAAAGTATAAATTCGAAAGTGAACCAATAGTAACTTTATAAAACCAAACAACATGCAACAAAATTTGTACGAAACAAGGCGGGTTAATCGCAGCTTGCATTTCCTCGCCGGGTTGCTACGACCTCTTCTTCTGACATTGGGAATCATGGGCGCTGGGCTGGGTGCCTTTGCGCAGAGCGATGCCAAAAAAACCATCACCGGTACCGTAGTTTCGGTTGAACGTGATGATGCTATTCCGGGCGCGAGTGTGGTAGTGAAAGGAACTTCCAACGGAACTACTACCAACGCAAGGGGTGAATTTACGATTGAGGCGGCTGCCGGAAATACGCTGGTTGTTTCCTTTATTGGTTCTGTGACGCAGGAAATTCCGGTGGGAAACAAAACTAAAATTGATGTCAGATTGCAGGAAAGCATTGCTGCGCTGGACGAAGTGGTGGTAGTAGGGTATGGGGAAATGAAAAAAACAGACGTTTCCAGTTCGCAGGTTACTGTTTCGGGTAAAGATCTGAGCAAAACCATCAATACTTCACTAGAACAAGGTTTACAAGGTCGCGCGGCTAACGTGATGGTGCAGCAGAACTCAGGTCAGCCGGGAGCTGCTCCTTCGGTTTTGATACGTGGTCTGAGCTCGCTGACAGGTACAACGCAGCCATTATATGTGATCGACGGTGTGCAGATCAAGCCTGATAACATGCGCGACGATCCCAACAACCGCCCGACGGGTTTTTCAAATATCCTTTCAAGCATTAACCCGGACGATATCGAAACGATCAACGTTTTGCAGGGGCCTTCTGCCACAGCGATTTACGGTGCGGTAGGAGCAAACGGGGTTGTGATGATCACGACGAAACGCGGTAAGGCGGGTGAAGCTAAAATCACATTCAATGCATTGGTTACCCTCCAAGCGGAGCCGAAACATATTGATGTGATGAACCTGCGGGAATATGCGCAGTTCCGGAATGAGGCTGCTGCTGTGGGTAGTACTGCTACCGAGCCGCAGTTTGCCGATCCGTCTGTTCTGGGCGAAGGTACTGACTGGCAGGGCGCACTTTTCCGCCCGACTACTTTACAGAAATACTCTGTAGGATTGAGCGGCGGTACTGAAAAATCGACTTATTATCTTTCAGGTGAGTATTTTAATCAAAAAGGTATTGTAGAAGGTTCTGGTTTTAAACGTTATAACGGTCGTTTGAACCTGGAAAACCAGACACGTAACTGGCTGAAAATCGGTGCGAATATGAGTGTTGGTATTACGGAAGAAAAAGTAAATACCAACAACGGAGGAATTATCCAGCTTGCATTGGACCAAAATCCAAGTGTGCCGGTAACGAATCCTGACGGCAGCTGGGGCGGACCTGTTTCTACACAGTTCCAGTTTACCAACCCGGTGATGATCTCCAAGATCTACAACGATTACAACCGCCGGACCTCTATTCTGGGAAGTTTGTACGCAGATATCAAACCATTCAAAAACCTGACCTGGCACACGGAAGTGAACGGTAGCTCTGAGATTTTGAAATACTATTCCTACCATCCATCTTATACAATCGGTGGTTTTGTAGTATCGCAGGATGCGGCAACTTCAAGAAGGGATGCGAATACAAATAACTGGTGGAGCTTACACAGCCGTTTGACCTACGATTTGAAACTGGGCAAACACGACATTAACCTGATGGCCGGCCACGAGGCGCAGGCATTTACTTATGAATCGCTTACAGCTTCACGTAAGAAGTTCATTACCAACACGATTGAAGAACTTTCGGGTGGGGACGCATCGGTTATTTCAAATGTTAGCAACAACAGCGGTAAAGGCGCAGGATCACGGGAATCATATTTTGCACGTGTGAATTACAGCTTCAACGAGCGCTATATCGTACAGGGAACTTACCGGATGGACGGATCTTCTGCATTCCGCGACGGCCGTCGCTGGGGTAACTTCCCGGCAGTTTCGGTAGCGTGGCGCGTATCGGAAGAGGCTTTTCTGAAAGGTGTGAATGCGATCAATGACCTGAAACTGAGATTCGAGATCGGACGCTCGGGTAACCAGGGAAGCGGTGGCAATGCCATTTATTCCACCCTTCAAACAGTACCTACCGGTTGGGGAACAGGCTTTCTGGCTTCCAACTTTGCCAACGAATTCCTGACCTGGGAAAAGGACGATGTGATCAACGGAGGTTTGGATCTGCACATGTTCAGCAACCGCGTGGAGCTGATCGTGGATGCTTATATCAAGAATATCACAAGTCTGATCACGGTTAACTCTTATCCTTTCACTTATGGTGGTGACATCGCTTATTCACCAGGGTACCTGAGCTGGCCGGCTGTGAATGCAGGTTCGATGAAAAACCGTGGTGTTGGGCTTACATTGAATACAGTGAATATCGATAAAGGTGGTTTTTATTGGAGAACAGGTATTAACCTTTCGTTCGACCGCAATAAGGTAACCTCACTGCTGAACCCTATTACGCCGATCTGGAATGCAACTTCAGTTGGTTTTAAAACCGAGGAAGGACAACCTGCAAGTATGCTGACCGGCTACGTGGCAGAAGGTCTTTTCCAGAATGCGGAAGATATCAGAAACCACGCGATCCAGACTTCAAACGGCGAACTGACCATCAATCCACAAACAGGCAGCTGGGTAGGAGATACCAAGTTCAAAGACCTGAATGCCGATGGCGTAATCGATGCAGAAGACCGCACGGTGATCGGTAACCCTTGGCCGAAGTTTACATTGGGTTTCAATAACAATATGACCTACAAGAACTTCGAGCTGAATGCATTCCTGACAGGAAGTTTCAAAAATGACATTCTGAACTACCCGCGCTACCGTGCAGAAGTACCGGGCAATGGTGGTGTGTTTGGAAACCAGTGGAAATCAGTAGCGAACTATGCACGTCCAAGCAGCTATGCAGCAGGCGACGCAGAGAATGTTACGCTGACCAACCCTGGCCACGTAATCCCGCGTATAGCACCGGGTGACCCGAACGGTAACAACCGGATGAGCACCAACTTCATTGAAGACGGCAGCTACGTGCGTTTGAAAAACATCACAGTGAGCTACAACTTCCCGAAATCGTTGATGAAAGACCTTTTCATCCGCGGGCTGAAAGCTTCGGTAGGTGCTCAGAACCTGTTTACAATTACCAAATACAAAGGTTATGATCCTGAGGTTGGTATGGTGAACTACGGTGGAACTGTCATGGCAGGCGTGGATACTGGTCGCTACCCTTCGGTTCGGATGTATTCTTTCGGTTTGACGGCTGATTTCTAATCGATTCAATTTTAAATTCAAAAGACCTTTTTATATGCAATTCAAAATCAAAATCTTGGCGGCTATCAGCACATTGATGCTTTTGCAGGGATGTAGCGAGGAATTCCTCGATCGCCCGCCGCTGGACGCACTTACCTCGGGTAATTTTTACAAAACCGATGCGGAGATCCTGGCAGGTACCGCGCCGCTTTATAATATAGTCTGGTTCGATTTCAATGATAAGGCGAATATGTCTTTTCAGGAGGCGCGGGCTGGTAACCTCAATTCCAATGACCGCACAGCTTATGTAAAACATGCTGTTCCTTCAACGGATGTGAACACGCTTTTGCCAGGTTATAAATCGTTTTACAAGATCATCGCGCAAAGCAATAATGCTTTCAAGGCGATCAATGAAGCAACGGGAAGCACTGCTTCGGCCGCTGTGAAATCGCAGGGATTGGGCGAATGCCGTTTTATGCGCGCTACTGCCTATTACTACCTGGTGACCAACTGGGGAGCTGTTCCGATCGTTTACGACAACGTGGCGCAGCTGAACGAAGCGCCGGTTCGTAACCGCATTGAAGATGTGTGGAAATTGCTGATCCAGGATTATCGTTATGCAGCGGCAAACCTGCCTGCAACTGCCGATCAGGGACGTTTGACAAAATATTCTGCGGAAGGAATGCTGGCCCGTATGTACCTGATGCGCGCCGGCTTGAACCAGAGCGGAACGCGTAACCAGTCGGATCTGGACAGTGCGAAATACTATGCGGAGGATGTGATCACAAAAAGCGGCCGCACATTGGCGCCGACTTATGGCGAGCTGTTCGAAAGTGCAAATCACAATGCATCCAAAAACAATGCAGAAAGCCTTTTCTCACTGCAATGGATGCCGGTAAGTAATCCCTGGGGTGTTAACAATTCGTTCCAGGCGTATTTTGCCTACGATGCCAATATCACAACTACCGGCGACGGCTGGGGTGCAGCTCAGGGACTTTCAGCGGATCTGGTAAAGTATTTTACAGAAAATCCGGCAGATTCACTTCGCAGAAAAGCGATTGCGATGTTTGACAGCGACGTGTATCCAAATCTCCAAAAAGCGACCGGCGGTTTGAAATATGTGCGCCCCGAACAGCTTGCTGCGATCAAAAAATACATCGTAGGTTCACCTGCTGACAATGGTGGTTTGGGTGGATTTATGGCGGCTAATATCAATTCCTACATGCTGCGCCTTGCCGAGGTATACCTGATCTACGCGGATGCAGTATTGGGTAATGCGGCTTCAACTTCGGACGCAAAAGCATTGGAATACTTCAATGCGGTTCGTAAAAGGGCTGGTTTGGCTAATAAAACTTCTCTGACTTTCGAAGATATTTTCCAGGAAAGAAGGATTGAGACGGTATTTGAAGGTAACTCCTGGAATGAAGTGGTACGCTGGTACTATTTCAATCCCGCCAAAGCGATCGCTTACACCGCTAAACAACGTCGTGAGAACTATACGATGACGTATGTGCCGGGTTCTACCAATCCGAAAAAATATACCGTAACGTATTCTCCTGCTGAGTATTATCCGCTGGCGGCGAACACTTTGTACCTGCCATTTCCGGAAGGAGAGATCGTGAATGCGCCTTCGTTGAAAGACGAGCCGGTTCCTTTCGATTTCAGCAAACTTGTTGACTAACCCTAATCTACGACTGACAATGAATTTCAGGAATATATTTAAAACAGCCTTCGGACTGTGCTTGGCGGCAGGAATGCTGCTTTCGTTCCAGAGCTGTAATGATGATGATGTAGACGGCGCGCCGATGATCAGCAATGTTCGTCTGCTCGATCCTACCAAAGCCGACAGTTCGCTGAATGCGGCTGAACCGGGAAGTCTGATCGTGATCCAGGGCCAGAACCTGGGTAGTGTGATGAAAGTGTATTTCAATGATTTCGAGGCTACTTTCAATGCAGCACTGGGCAGTAATTCCAATGTGATCGTGACGATACCTGCGAATGCACCGACCAAAGCGGTGGATCCAGCCGTTTCCAATAAGATCCGGGTTCAAACGAAAGGCGGTGAGGCTACTTACGATTTCGTACTGTCAGCACCGACTCCGGTTCTTTCGGGTTTGTATTCAGAGTTTGTGAAACCGGGCGGTAACCTGATTATCGGCGGCGATTATTTCTACAATATCAAATCTGTAAAAGTAGGTACGACCGATCTGCAAATCGTGAACAGCTCTGTAAAACAGATCACGGTAAAAATGCCTGCAACTGCTGTTTCGGATGTTATTACGGTTGAAGGAGAGTTTGGTACCGTAAAAACGAGCTATAAAGTGAACGGTACCGAGGGTAACCTTGTCAACTTTGATATTCCGGCAACAAGCTGGGGTTCCGAAGTTTGCTGGGGCGCAGCTCCTATTGTACCAGCCACAGATCCGGCTGCTATCTCAGGCAAGTTTTCGAGAATCAAACAAACCAAATTACCTGCAACGGGCTATGCGGACGCTTGGGTATTTTCTACTTGCAGCTTCGATTTTAAACTAGCCGCCGGACCAGCTTCGGAAAGACAGTTCAAATTCGAGCACAATATCGCAGAACCGTGGAAAGCGGGTAAATACGATATTACGATCACCGCCGGAGGAACTGAATTCAACTATTCATTCCAGCCATGGAACTCAACTGAATACGCAGCAACTGGCTACCAGACCAACGGTTGGAGAACCGCTGTGATCGAGCTTTCAGAGTTCAAAAACGCAGCCGGCGGCAGCATTCTGGATGCATCCAAGATTACCGATTTGAAAGTGCTATTTAATACGCCAGATGTAGCGATCGCTTCATTCAATGGTAGTGTGGATAATTTTCGGATTGTGAAGAAATGACCTCACCCCCGGCCCCCTCTCCCGCACGGAGAGGGGAGTTTGCGGGAATGGCTCCTTTGTTGCTGACTTGCACCCTTACCTGTCACGCTGGCTGCACCTTTACCTGTCACGCTGAGCGGAGTCGAAGCGACGTGCACACCGCACTTCGGCTGCGCTCAGTGTGACAAATACACTTCGGCTGCGCTCAGTGTGACAAGCAACAGTCAGTTTACATTTCATGAATACTGCATGTATAAGACCCTCCTCTTTCTCTTTATATCCCAGTTCGCTTTTGCGCAGATCGAGATCAGGATCGACGGAGCCGCGGACGTAAAACGCATTTCTCCCTACCTCTACGGCCGCAACAACTCCTTCTCTTCCACGGATCCGAACTGGACTTTGCCGGAGGCGGATCTGGTCAGGCTGCGTGATGCGGGCGTGCGGTTTTTTCGGGAAAGCGGGGGGAATAATTCTTCGAAATATAACTGGCGGAGGAAACTGGGCAGTCACCCGGATTGGTACAATAACGTGTATTACAACAGCTGGGACCAGACTGCGCTCACGCTGCAAAAGCATTTTCCGAACGCACAGGGAATGTGGGCTTTTCCACTTCTGGGTTACGCAGCGAAAAGCAATGCAGCCAACTTTGCGGATTGGGACTATAACCGGTCGCAGTGGTGGGAAGGTGTGAACCAGAACCTGGCCGGCGGCGGCGTACCGAATGCAACCGGTACCAAAGCCAAAACCGAAGGGAATACCAGTTTATATCTTGAAAAGTGGAATGCTGATTCGTCGGTTGCGATCCTGGATCACTGGTTTGGGTCAAAAGGTTTGGGGCTGAAAAAAGAGGGGATCCGGTATTGGAACATGGACAATGAGCCGGAGATCTGGTCGGGGACGCACGATGATGTGATGCCGAAGCAGGTATCTCCTCATGAATTTATGCAGCTTTATATTGATGTTGCTAAAAAGGCGCGGGCCAGATCGCCTGATATCAAGCTCGTTGGGCCGGTTACGGCAAATGAATGGCAGTGGTACAACTGGGACGGAAAGCCGGTGACGGAAAACGGAAAAACGTATCCCTGGCTCGAATACTTCATTAAATCCATTGCAGAAGAAGAGCAGAAAAGCGGCGTGCGGCTTTTAGATGTGCTCGATATTCATTTTTACCCCGGCACTAAAAAAACAGAGGAAGTGGTGCAAATGCACCGCGTTTATTTTGATAAAAACTACATTTTCCCCGAAGCCAACGGTGTAAAAACCATCAATGGCGGCTACGACAATACTCAAACCCGCGAGTACATTTTCGCCCGCTGCAACGATTGGTTGACGCAATACCTGGGTGCCGATCACGGGGTAACACTCGGTGTGACGGAAACTGGTATTGATGAAAGTATAACCCCGTCCGTTACGGCCGTCTGGTATGCTTCGACGCTGGGAGAGTTTATGAAAAACGAGGTGGAGATATTTACGCCGTGGAGCTGGAAGCCGGGAATGTGGGAAACCTTACATTTGCTGAGCCGCTTCAACCAAACGAATTCTGTCAAAGCTGTTTCCTCGAATGAAACCCTAATATCTGCTTACCCGAGCATCAATGTGGCCAAAGATTCCATGACTGTGGTCTTGATCAACCGCTCACCTGATCAGAATCAAACTATCAATATCCAGATTGAGAACTTTCTGCCTTTGAAAGAGCAGGTACCAGTTTATACTTTATCACAACTTCCTGCCACCGAAACCTTCGTTTCACGTGCACAAAATGCATTGAAGAAGTCCGAGCTGAATGTGGCTGATAATACCATTGCTATCACAATTCCTGCGATGTCGGTGACTTCATTTGTACTGCGGGGCGGGGGAGAAGTGACGGGCGTGGAAACAGAAACAGCAGCATTTCAGGTTTTCCCAAACCCGACCTGGGAAAATTTAACCGTTAAATGGATTGATAGTGATTTTGAAAAGATCAGTATCATCGAAAATAGCGGAAGACGGATTTACGAAGAGAAGCTTGCAAAGTCGCAACGCGAAATAACCATTAATTATAAACTGACCAGCGGCATTTACCTGGTCCGCCTTACCGGCTCCAACGGCCGGTCGGTTGTCAAAAAAATCATTGCCCGCTGATTTCGGGCATCACATTGCACTCCATGATGAATACCTTTCCATTTTTACGAAAAACGATTGCCCTTGTATTGTTGCTGAACCTGAGCGTGTCCGGGTTTCGGGCGGTCGCCCAGCAGAGTAAACTCGTGAACGATCCGGTAGATATCAGCGGCGATTTCCGGGACTTTTCCAATACTATTTTCTTTGCGGATAGTCTGGCTGCATTTGATCCTGCGACTAGCCAGGGGAAGATCAAATGGAAACGGCACGAGCCGTTTTCGGCGCATAATTTTGATAATTCAATGCTGAGTTACAAGCGTTCGTACAGCAACGAATTTCCATCCATTGAATACGCGCAGGATCCCGTTTTGCCGTTTTCTATCGAATTTACTTCGCCACGCACCGTGCGCATTCGTGCGAATACAGGTGCTCAGGGGGCTCCCGGTGAACCTTCGCTGATGCTCGTGAAGGAGCCTGTTAAAGACGCTTCTTGGAAATACAAAAAAATTAGTGGGGGCCACGAATACACGAATGTACACGGATCTGTTACTGTGTATGAAAATCCTTGGAAGGTCCTGATCCGGGATGCAGCCGGGAAGATTTTGACGCAGACGCGCGGGCAGGCGGATGGGAGATCTTCTTACACGCCCACTTTGCCGTTTTCATTTGTTCGCCGGGCTTCGGATTATTCGCGGAGCGTCGCTGCGGTATTTTCTATTTCGCCGGATGAAAAGATATTCGGCTGCGGCGAGTCGTTTACGCGGCTTGACAAGAACGGGCAGAAAGTTGTGTTATGGACCCACGATCCGAATGGTGTGGAAACCCAAACGATGTACAAGCCGATTCCGTTTTACATGAGCTCGCGCGGTTACGGGATGTTTATGCACACCACTTCGCCGATCACCTGCGATTTCGGAGCTACTTATGGTGAGTCGAATGCAATGCAGATCGGTGACGAGAACCTGGACCTTTTTGTGTTTTTGGGTAAACCAAAAGACATTCTGGATGAATACACCAATCTGACCGGCAAGGCTTCCATGCCGCCTTTGTGGTCTTTTGGATTGTGGATGAGCCGCATTACCTATTTTTCTGAGCAGGATGGACGAAATGTTGCGGCCAAACTGCGCGAAAATCGCATTCCTTCCGACGTGATCCATTTCGATACCGGCTGGTTTGAGACCGACTGGCGCTGCGACTACCGCTTCGCGCCAAGCCGTTTCAAAGATCCCGAAGGAATGATCGCCGACCTCAAAAAGCAGGGTTTCCGCACGTCGCTTTGGCAGCTGCCTTATTTTGTTCCAAAAAACAGCCTCTACCCTGAAATTGTGGAAAAAGGGCTGGCCGTGAAGAATGCAAATGGTACGATTCCGTATGAAGATGCGGTGCTTGATTTTTCCAATCCGAATACAATTAAGTGGTATGAAGATAAAATTTCCGGGCTGCTGAAAATGGGTGTTGGCGCTATTAAGGTCGATTTTGGCGAAGCTGCTCCACTTTCCGGCGTGTATGCATCAGGTCGCACGGGCTTTTATGAACATAACCTTTATCCTTTAAGATACAACAAGATCGTGTCCGAGCTGACGAAAAAGCTGACCGGGGATAACATTATCTGGGCGCGCAGCACGTGGGCGGGCAGCCAGCGGTACCCGATCCACTGGGGCGGTGACGCGGAAACGACCAACAAGGGAATGGAAGCGCAGCTGCGCGGCGGGTTGTCGCTAGGCATGTCGGGTTTTACTTTTTGGAGTCACGATATTGGCGGATTTACGATGAAAACGCCGGAAGATCTGTACCGCCGCTGGTTACCAATGGGTTTACTTTCTTCACACACCCGCACGCACGGACAGGCGCCGAAAGAGCCCTGGGAATACGGCGAAGATTTTCAGAACTATTTCAGGAAGGCAGTTGAAATGAAGTACAAGCTGATGCCCTACATTTACACCGAATCGAAACTGGCTTCGGAAAAAGGGTTGCCTATGGTTCGGGCATTGCTGCTGGATTTCCCGGAAGATCCGGGCGCGTGGCTGGTTGATAACCAATATATGTTCGGCTCGGAGATACTGGTTGCGCCGCTTTTTGAGAATGTGAAAAGCAGGCAAGTGTATTTACCAAAAGGAAAATGGGTGGATTACCAGACCCGCAAAGTGTACGAAGGCGGCTGGCACGAGATAGCAGCCGGGGCGTTGGAGGTAGTAATGCTCGTGCGAGAAGGCGCCGTGCTGCCCCACGTAAAAGTAGCGCAATCAACCGATCAGATCGACTGGAAAAATATTGAGCTGGTAGATTTTAACTCAGACAAAAACAAAACGAGCATAAAGCTCTTTTTACCAGGCGAAAATGAGGTAAAGGATGTCAGGATAGTGAAAAAAGGTAGCAAGCTTGTACTGGGTAACGAGGTGAAATAGCAGACAATTGAGAGGTTAGAATTAGTTTGCAGGATTAACCCTGAAATTACGAAAGTAGATGTATCTCTGCGTCGACTTATCAGCACATATTCAATCACTTTCCTCATTATATGCTGCCCTCATTTTTACAAAAATCCCGCCTGTTCTTTGGCACATTATTGCTTTCAATGGTATTCCTGCAAGGTTGTATCAAAGATCACGAAATCACTTCCTATATCATGGTCGACGGCCTGTATTCGCTCACAGGAAACTGGTCGTCGCTGGGAATGACTTCGCAGGCCGCGATGATCATTGCAGAAGAAGATATTAACGCCTACCTCGAAAAAAAGGGAAGTACATATAGGTTCTCGGTAAATACTTTTGATACCAGGCTGATCCCGGGCAATGCGGCCGCGGCGTTCGATTCTTTGACAGGAGCGCGGTTTTTCATCGGCCCGCAGTCGAGTGCGGAGCTGGCGGCTATTCTGCCAAGGTCTGCTACAAAAAACGCTATTGTGATCAGTCAGGGCAGTACCGCCGGAAGTCTGGCCATTGCAGGCGACCGGGTTTTCAGGTTTTGTCCGGCCGATAAAATCGAAGGCGCAGCTGTTGCGAAAACGATCTATTCGCAGGGGATAAAAGGGCTTGTGACCATTGCACGTGACGATGCTGGCAATAAAGGTCTGCAAAATGCAACAGGGGAATTCTTTACGGGCGCGGGCGGCGAAACGCGGTCGCTCAATCCTTACAGTGTGACGGAATCAGACTTTTCAGAATCCATCGCTGCCATCAAAACAGAGATCAATGCATTGACTTCCAAATATGGAAAAGCCCACGTAGGTGTGTACCTCGCGTCATTTGACGAATGCGTGGCGCTGTTCAAGAAAGCAGCAGCTGATCCGGTATTAAGTTCCGTTCGCTGGTATGGCGGTGACGGTGTAACGCAGAGTGCGGCCTTAATTGCTGACCCCGCAGCCGCAGCATTCGCAGTGGCAACGCAATTTTTCACGCCAACATTTGGATTACCAGATGCTTATAAAGCAACGTGGGAGCCTTTGATCGCCAGAATCAAATCAAAATCCGGCATTGACGCCGATGCTTTCGGCGTAGCGGTTTATGACGCGATGTGGGTAATCGCCAGAACGGTAGAGGCGGAAGGCGGAATTCCTGCCGATATTGAAACTTTAAAAAGCACCTTCGTTTCCCAGGCCAACGCTTATACGGGCGCTACCGGCCCTACCACGCTCGATACTTTTGGTGACAGGGCCAGCGGCTCGTTTGATTATTGGGGAATTGTCAAATCAGGCAATGATTACCAGTGGAGTTTTGTCGGGAAATCGAATTAAAAGCTGGGTCGGGGTTACTTTTTCGGCTGTCTGATCGCTTTGATCGGAAAGTCCCCGTATTGCGAGCCGATTATTCCGGTGAGCGTGTCGCCTGTTTGCATAAAGCTGTATTTGAACACGCCGCTCCCGTTTTCTGTCGTAAAAGTGACCTTTCCCTGGTCGACTGTTAATGCCTGCATCTCATTCTTTTCACCCCCTTCGACGTAGCCGACGGTTTTATTATCTTTTTGTTCAAATACTAAAAATCCGGTTTCATATTCCGGCGGAACGTCGCTGATCTGGTATTTCCATGTACCGATCAGATCGTCGGCGATAAATGCATTCCGGGCTGCAACCGAGCAAACACTGACTGCGATCACCATTAAAAGAATGTAGCGTTTCATTTTCATATTATCATGAAGTTTATTTTTGATAAGATCAATTATTTAATCTAAAATAAAAATAAATCTTGGCTTTGTGATATTTATCGGGCAGAGTGCGCTTGACCTTACCTTGTGTGACGCGCCGCCGGTAGCCTAGTTTCCAAGCAGAGCCTCAATCTCTGCTCGCAAAATCGGAATATGTCTAACTACAATTCCCCAGATCACTTCATCCGAAACCGAATCATACCCATGGATAATCCGGTTCCGAACATCAACAAGCTTCCTTGAATTGGTAATATGGATGCTGGTATCCTTCTTCATGATCCGATTCATCGCCTCACCGATGATTTCTACGTTTCTTTCAACCGCGCGTTTAGTTCGCAAATCGGCTTGATAGTTAGCAAAGAGCAATGGGCGATCTGCGACGAAACTCTCGATTTCGGAAATCGCATTTAGCATATCAAACAGCCACGTTTTGATCTCAATGTCCATAGACGAGCTGCCTTTGTTCGTTTAAGTTTTGAAGGAAATAAGGATTTTTGATAGCCTTTTCTTCCAAAAGATCAACCGGCCGTTTGAAGATATCCTGCAAAGAGAATTTGAAGTCAAAGTAATTGTCCGCATACTCTTCAACCTCCATGTTTGTGAAGTCTACGATTAGATCAATGTCGCTTTCTCCGTCGAACTTATCAGTCAGAACAGAGCCGAATGCATACAAGCTCTTCACTTTGTGCCTTTTACAAAGATTAATGATCGCGGTTTTATATTTTTCCAACGTTTCCATTGCTGATTTATTTACTCACAAGTAACCTCTCTAATCGCGCCATCATTTCATCCTTCTCTTTTAACATTCGCTCGTACAACGCAAGTTTCTCTTCAAGCAATTGAATGATTTTGTCGACCGGATTTATGTGCTGAATATTTAAACCATTATTATTTACTGCATTGTCTGAAAAGTTGCAGGATATGTTATAAATCGCTTGCTCCTCATCAAAATTTCGAATAGCCTCAGTCGGGATTTTAAGAATGGCCGATACCTGGTCCAAAATGTTGGAATCAATCTTTTCCTTCTGTTCTAGCAGAGAGATCTTCTGCTGGTTCCAATCGTCGCCTAGCTCGAAAGCGAGGACATCCTGCTTAATTCCTAGCATCTCCCGGAAGCGTTTCAGGTTGCGGCCTTCGTGGATCTGGGGGTTGGAGGTAGTAGATGTCATGCGGAAAGCTGTTTTGAAAAGGCAATTTATATAAATCCCTCGGGAAGTTTTCGGATAATTTACAGGCTTGCAATGTAGGTTACCGAACGAAGCTATTGTCAATATTGTCCAGCAGAATGTGGGCAGTTATCACTTAGCAGACTATATTTACCCTCCGGTTTTATAGTGACACATACTGAAAGGTACCGAAACGAAGGCCCCGAATGAAAAAGGAGAATACCTCTCAAGGAGTAAAAGAAATAGCCCGACGTGCCAATGTTTCCACTGCGACAGTGGACCGCGTGCTGCATAATCGTACCGGCGTTTCTGAAAAAACCAAGAAGCGGATCAACGAAATCATCAAGGAGCTGGACTATCAGCCCAATCTGCTCGCCAGCCGGCTCGCCTCCAAAAAAATCATCAGTATTGCGATTGTTATCCCGAGTGTGTCGGAAGAAACCGACTTTTGGGAGGCGCCCCTGCGGGGAGTTAAAAGAGCAGAGGCGGAGATCAAGCAATATGGTGTCAGCACGCAGGTCTTCTTTTTTGACCTCAATGACAAAGATTCTTTTTCGGGAAAAATCGCAGAGGTATTGCGCGGAGATTTTCAGGGTGTGCTGATTTCGCCTTCCTATATTGAAGAAACGACGAAATTTGCCGCCGAATGTGAACTTCGGAAGATCCCGTTCGTATTTCTCGACTCCAATATCCCCGAACTTCACAGCCTTTCTTATATTGGCCCCCACCTTTTCAAAAGTGGCTACGTCGGTGCGAAGCTGCTCACTTACCGGCTGGAACGTGATAAGAAGATCCTGATCATTAATATCTCCAAAGAGATCGATAATTTTAATTATCAAAAAATAGAGGAGGGTTTCAGAAGCTATTTTCAGGATCGCGGTCAGTCCGGTGAGATCGTGCGCATTGATATTCGTGAAACAGACTACCAATCCGTTGCCCGGCACCTTACTTATGTTTTTCATTTAAATAAAGATATCGGCGCCGCGTTTGTGACCAATTCACGCGTGCATACGGTCGCTTCTTTTCTTAAAAACAGTCACCGGACACACGTATCGCTGATCGGCTTTGACTTTATATCGGAAAACGTCGCCTACCTTGAAAACAACGTGATCGATTTTCTGATCTGCCACCGGCCCGAAGACCAGGGTTACCGAGGGATCATGGCGCTTTACCAGACACTTGTGGTGAATGCGCAAGTAAGCAAGCTGAGCTACATGCCTATTGATATTGTTACGAAGGAAAACTACGAATTCTACCACAATTAGCATTCCTAGATTACATAACGCATTCGCTGCCATTCGCGCTAGAATCCGGCACTGGTAAATAATACCACAGAATTTTCTATAAATAAATTCGGCAAAACTAGAATTTTAAAATTCTTTTCTACCTTTACGGGCACGTGCCCGTAAATTGCATCAGCGTTTTCTTTACCTGACCCTTAAACACCTTTTATCTTGGAAGATCTGAAAGACAAAGTCCTCAGGTGGCTCAAATCACTTGGCCCCGGAATGATCACCGCCGCATTGGTATTCGGACCAAGTAAGCTGACCATCACTTCGAAGATCGGCGCGGTTTACGGTTACTCCCTTTTGTGGGTGGTGATTATTGCGATCGTTTTCATGGCTGTATTCACGGCGATGTCTACACGTATTGGAGTAGCGACGAATCAATCGCTTCTGGCTTCTGTGAAACAGAAATGGGGCAAGCCAGCTTCGGTGGCAATGGGATTGGGCGTCTTTTTGGTGAGTACTTCTTTTCAGGCGGGGAACTCGGTAGGTGTGGGTATTGCGGTGGGAGAGCTGTACCATACTTCTCCGGTTCCGTGGATTATATTTTTCAATGCGCTCGGGATCAGTTTGTTATTTTTTAGAAGCTTCTATTCTGTGTTAGAGCGGACAATGATCGTGCTGATTTTTGTAATGCTGTTTTCATTCATTACTACATTCTTTTGGGCTGCGCCTGATCCGGTAAAAATTGTAAAAGGTTTTACGACGCCGGTGATCCCGGAAGGTTCGCAGGGTTTGATCATCGCTTTTGTGGCATCGTGCTTTTCCATTGTGGGTGCATTATACCAGTCGTACCTGATCCAGGAAAGGATCCGGATCAATCCGGCACTACGCCAGGCGAAAAACGATAGTACGACCGGAATTATCATTCTGGGCGTGATGTGCGCTATTGTGATCATCTGCGCCGCCGCGATCCTGAATCCCAAAGGTATTGCAGTGAACTCCGCCACGGATATGGCCAGGGCCCTTGAACCGATTTTTGGTGAAAATGCATCGACATTGTTTCTGATCGGTTTGTTTGGTGCTGCTTTCTCTTCGCTCATCGGGAATGCATCCGTAGGCGGCACATTGCTGGGCGACGCGCTTGGGTTAGGGAGTAATTTTAGTTCAAAATCAGTGCGTTACCTGGTGGCGCTGGTCATGATTATCGGCGCTTTGGTGGCAGTACGTTTTGGTAAACTGCCGCTCGAACTGATCGTTTTCGCCCAGAGCGTGACCATTTTTGTAGTGCCTTTTATCGGTACTGCTATTTATATGGTCGGGAATGATAAGGAGATCATGGGCGATAAGGTCAATAGTCCGCTTGTGAAAATTGTGGCGGGAATCGGGCTGCTGGTCATTTTCGGTCTTGCGATCATTAATTCCAAAGAACTATTCTTTAATAATCCGCTTTTCAAATAACTTTTTATGATTGACATCGCTTCATTGGAAGAAAAATGGCTGAGCCCGTCGGAGGCATTGATCGAGGATATTAAGCGCATTGACGGCGATATCATGGTGCTGGGCGCAGGAGGCAAAATCGGTCCGAGCATTTGCCGGCTCGCAAAGCAGGCGATCGAGCGCGCTGGTCTGGACAAACGCGTGGTGGCAGTTTCCCGGTTCAGCGAGGCCGGACT
The DNA here is from genome assembly GCF_021390335.1 of Dyadobacter sp. CY343. Classification (GTDB taxonomy): domain Bacteria; phylum Bacteroidota; class Bacteroidia; order Cytophagales; family Spirosomataceae; genus Dyadobacter. The sequence continues at coordinate 30,030 of NZ_JAJUXK010000008.1, forward strand.
TGCCGCCGAACTGAATGCAGAAGGTATTGAGACGATTTCTGCAAATATCCTGGATGACAGTCAATTGCAGAACTTACCTGAGATAGATAATGTGCTTTATCTGGCAGGAACCAAATTCGGAACATCCAATAATGAGCCTTACACCTGGGCCATGAATACCTACCTGCCGGGCCGCGTGGCTGAGAAATTTCGTAAGTCGAAGATAGTGGTGTATTCAACGGGGAATGTGTATCCGTTTACGGCGGTGAACTCTGGTGGTGCTACCGAGGAGCTGCGGGCTAATCCGGTAGGCGAGTATGGACAGTCGTGCCTGGGGCGCGAGCGTTTGTTTCAATACTTTTCATCGGTTTACGGAACACCGCTTTTGATCTACCGTCTCAACTACGCCATTGATTTCCGTTATGGTGTACTGCTGGAAATTGCCAAATCGGTATTGAACGGGAAGCCGATCGATGTGAGTATGGGACATGTGAATGTGATCTGGCAGGGCGATGCAAATGAAATGGCGATCCGCTCGCTGCTGCATTGCGAGGCGCCGGCGAAGCTTTTGAACATTACCGGACCGGAGACCGTTTCACTCCGCTGGCTGGCTCAGGAATTCGGACGTATATTTAATACCGTTCCTGAATTTTTGGGTGAAGAACAGCCTACGGCGCTGCTGAGCAATGCGGCGGAATCATTCCGCTTGTTTGGCTATCCGCGAACCACATTGAAACAAATGATCGGCATTACCGCGCAGTGGCTGCTGGAAGGCGGACAAACCATTAACAAGCCCACGCATTTCCAGGAGCGCAAGGGACACTTTTAATTATTAAATTGAATACAAGATGTTAGACGAACAGAAGAAAAAGCTGCTGTTTGAAGGAACGGTCATTCCTGCGCACCCGCTTGCATTGACCCGGGAGCTGCAATTGGACGAGCAGAGGCAGCGCGGACTGACGCGGTACTACATGGCCAGCGGCGCCGGTGGCGTGGCGATCGGCGTGCACACCACCCAGTTCGAGATCCGAGATCCGCACATTAATTTGTTTGAAAAAGTACTCGCGATCACCTCGGAAGAAATAGACAAAGCAGCACTAGACAGGCCATTTATCAAAGTGGCAGGGATCTGCGGAAAAACGCAGCAGGCATTAAAGGAGGCAGATATCGCCATTAAATACGGCTATGATCTGGGACTGGTGAGCATGGCCGCATTCAAAACTGAGCCTGAGGATGAGATCATTGCGCATGTAAAAAAGGTGGCGGCGAAAATTCCGGTATTCGGGTTCTATTTGCAGGTAGCTGTGGGAGGAAGGGTATTCAGTTATAATTTCTGGCAGGAATTTGCCGAGATACCGAATGTAACTGCGATCAAAGTGGCGGCATTCAACCGCTATCAGACGCTGGATGTTGTTCGGGCCGTGGCGGGCTCTTCGCGGAAAGATGACATTGCATTATACACCGGAAACGACGATAACATCGTAGCCGATCTGCTGACGCCATTTGTATTCAATATCAATGGAAATGTTGTCGAAAAACGCTTCGTAGGCGGCCTGCTGGGGCATTATGCTGTCTGGACTGAAAGATCGGTGCAGTTGTTGGCAGACATTAAAAAAGCCATGAACGGCACCAAAGAAGATATTGAAAAACTGCTCAGCGCGAATGTGGAAGTGACTGACATGAATGCAGCGATTTTTGATCCAGCCAACAATTTTCACGGCTGCATTACCGGTGTTCACGAGGTACTTCGCAGGCAGGGATTAATGGAAGGAATCTGGACATTGAATCCGAAAGAAGACCTTTCGCCGGGACAGGCCGATGAAATTACCAGGGTTACCGAAGCGTATCCGCATCTGGTGGATGATGAATTTGTAAGCGCATTTTTGGAAAAAGAAGTCAATCTGATCCAGTAACATGGTGGTGTATCGGTTAGCGGCAGTCTTGTTTGTGACGGGCATGCTGCATTTTTGGGTTAGGCAAAACGAACCGCAGCGGTCCGTAACGCCCGTCGATACGCCATTGAAAGTCAGCATCGTAGCATCCGGACTGAATGTTCCCTGGGAGATCATCTGGGGACCCGATAATCAGATATGGTTTACAGAGCAAAGTGGTACGATCAGCAAAGTCGATCCGAAAACGGGCGTGAAAACCTTGCTCGCAAAAATCGATGATGTATACCGCTATCGTTCGCTGGGTTTGCTGGGCATGGCGATCCACCCCGATTTCAAGCGTCAGCCGTTCGTGTTTGTGGATTATATGTGTAAAAAAGATTCTGCGATCACCACGAGGCTGGTTCGTTTTACCTATAAAAACAACAAGCTTACCGAACCGAAAATACTGCTTGAAATTCCTGCGCACACGGGCCATAATGGTTCCAGGATCGTTTTTGCACCCGATGGAAAACTGATGTTTGCCACCGGAGACGCGATTACGATCACCAACGCACAGAATAAGAAGTCACTGAATGGGAAGGTTTTACGCATGAATATAGATGGTACTGCGCCGGCAGATAATCCGATCAAGAGAAGCCTGGTTTGGTCTTGGGGACACCGTAATATTCAGGGATTGACTTATGGCGCAAACGGGCTGCTGTACGCCTCCGAACACGGCGACGCGCTGGAAGATGAGCTGAATATTATTCAAAAAGGCGGCAACTATGGCTGGCCGAAAGTGGAAGGTTTTTGTGATCAGCCGAAAGAAAAGCAGCTTTGTGATTCGGTTAAAATCATTGAGCCCATTAAATCCTGGACACCGACGATTGCACCGGCAGGGATTGTTTTTTACAATAAGAATCTGTTTCCGGAATGGAAGAATGCCATTTTACTTACAACCCTGAAAGAAAGTGATTTGCGCATTCTCAAACCCGATCAAACCGGTAAGAAAATAGAATCCGAAAGCATTGTACTGGACGCTAAGTATGGCAGGCTCCGCGACATTTGCATTGGCCCGGATGGCAGCATCTACGTTTCCACCAGCAACCGCGACTGGAACCCGGCAACCGGATTTCCAAAGCCAGCTGACGACCAGATTTTACGCCTTACGCCGGGCAAAGCAACAGACCAGGTAGCGCAAACTGCCACTTCTCCGGAAGCGCCGAAAGGACAACGCATTTATAATCAGTATTGTGCCTCCTGCCACAAACAGAATGGGGAAGGGGTAGCCGAAGTATTTCCACCGCTGCGGCAAACTGCGCAGGTAAAGGATAAGGAGCAGCTGATCAATATCGTGCTCAATGGACTTTCAGGCAAAATAGAAGTGAGTGGAAAATCTTATGACCAGCACATGCCGGCCATGTCATTTCTAAAAGACAGTGATCTTGCCGAAGTAGCAACCTATGTACGACAGAACTTTGGAAACCAGCTCAGTGCGGTTTCCGAGCAGGAAGTCAAAGCCGCGCGCGCAAAGTGATTTTTTTTGATGAATACCGGGCACGTGCCCGAGCCAGCGTTTTTCCAAACAACCAATAAACCCAATTCCTATGAACAGATTAAATTTTTACAAAAAGTGGACATTACCCCAATGGAGATTGCCTATGCTCCTGCTGGCAATGCTCCTGACCTTCACCGGTCGCGCGCAGGATGCCGGGGAGGTGTCCGGTATTGTGGTCGACAGTGTCGGAAACGTCTCGCTGCCGGGTGTGAGCGTGGTGATCAAGGGGACCAGTAAAGGGGTCAGCACCGACGCCGACGGAAAGTACCGGATCCAGGCGGGTGCAGGCGATGTGCTCACGTTTTCATTTATTGGCTACGAAAAAAGTGAAGTGCCGGTTGGAAGTAAATCGGTGATCAATGTGACGCTTCGGCAAAACAACACCGTACTCGACGAGCTGGTGGTAGTGGGTTATGGTGCGATCAAGAAAAGCTCGGTGACAGCGGCGGTATCCAAAGTTGAAAATACCGTTTTAGACCAGATTCCCGTCGGCAGGCCCGAATCGGTGCTGGCTGGCCGGCTGGCAGGGGTAAACGTTTCACAAACAAATACTTCGCCGGGTAGCGCGCCGCTGATCAGGATCCGCGGAGCAAGCTCTATTGACGCAGGTAACGATCCATTGGTGGTGATCGACGGTTTTCCCGGCGGTAGTCTGGGGAGCATCAGCACCAATGATATCGAATCCATTGAAGTACTGAAAGACGCATCCGCTGCTGCAATCTACGGTTCGCGAGGTGCAGGCGGGGTGATCATTGTCACAACCAAAAAAGGAAAATCGGGAAAGGCAAAATTCAATTTTAATGCCTACGCAGGCGTTGCGAGTCCGAAGAAACACGGCGACTGGCTGGTGGGGCAGGAGTACTACGATTATGCCGTACGCTACCAAAACAGGGAATACGCGTGGATTGGCGGCGACCCGACATTACCCGTTTGGAACGACCCGCGCCGCCCCAATGCATACCAGGTGAGCGATGTTTTGAAAAACGGAAACAATGTGGTTTGGGAAGATGAAGTGCTCGGCAGCGCAACTGTTCAGAATTACAACCTGTCGGTAGGCGGGGGAACGGACCACGTGCGGTACTATGTGTCGGGAACGCTGAAAGACGAGCAAGGAACTTTGAAAAACACCTGGTACAAAAACTACGGCGTGCGCGCTAATGTGGATGTGACGGTCAACTCGGTGGTGAGCCTTGGGTTTATGCTGAATCCTTCCTATTCCAAAAGACGTTTTGCTTCGACGGACATCAACAATTATATTAAATTCCCAAGTTTCGTAGCAGTTCAGAATCCCGACGGTACTTATCCCAATTCACGCTCATACTGGGGTGCCGTGGTGAGTGGACAAGCCAATCCGATGGCGACGCTCGAAGGTTCGCATTACTACGGGACCACTGTCAATAACCTGGGAGAGGCGTTTTTGAACCTGAACCTTGCCAAAGGACTTTCATTGCGCTCCTCGATCAGTACCAACCTGGCTTCCAATCAGACGGACCGTTTTCAGGCTTCCTGGGCGCAGAGTACCAACCTGAATTCAGGCTCGCTGGCGCAGAGCAACAGTTACAGCATTGCCAATGAGAACGTGTTGAGCTACAATAAGACTTTCAAGGAAGTACATACATTGAGCGCGATCGCGGGAGCTTCTTACCAGAAGTTCAACTCGAATAATTCGAACATGGCGGCGGTGAACGGATCATTTAACAACGACATTGTCAGGACATTGAACAATGCGATCATTAACCCTTCCGCTACCAACTCGACCAGGTCGCAGTGGGGTTTGATCTCGTATTTCAGCCGGGTTAATTATGGTTTTAAAGACAAATACCTGCTCTCGGCTTCGATCCGTACGGACGGTAGCTCGCGGTTCGGGCCGGAAAATAAATGGGGCTATTTCCCTTCGGCCTCGGTAGCATGGCGGGTGTCACAGGAGGAATTTATGAAGAGCCTTTCGGCAGTGAGCGAGCTGAAACTGCGGGCGAGCTACGGCGCGACGGGTAACTTCAATATCGGCGATTTTGAATACCTGGGCCAGATCGGCGATGTGTATTATGCGCCTAATAATACGCTTACCAAAGGCCAGACGCAGGTTTCGTATGGTAACAATAGTCTGAGCTGGGAAAAAACGTCGAGCTATGACGTGGGTTTGGAATTGGGTTTATTCAGAAACCGCATTAGTGTCGTCCTGGATTATTATGACAAAAAGACCAACGGTTTGCTTTACAACGTTTCCATTCCTTCGATCACCGGATTTACGAGTTCATTATCCAATGTCGGAACGGTTCGTAACAAGGGTTTTGAAGTGGAGCTGACCACCAAAAACCTAGTTGGCGCATTCAAATGGGAGACCTCGTTCAATATGGCGAAGAATGTCAATACCGTGGAAGACCTGGGCGGCGTGCAGGAACGCATTACGACCGATACGTACGGAATGGGCTGGATTTTGAGATTGGGGCAGCCAATGTTCTCTTATTATGGATATAAAATTGCAGGTGTACTGCAAAATCAGGAGGAAGTCAATAACTCACCGGTACTTTCAGGCTCCAAACCGGGTAACCCGAGATATCAGGATGTGGACGGCGACGGCAAGATCACCTCTGCGGACAAGGTCATTCTCGGCAACTTTCAGCCCAAAGCCTATTTCGGTCTGATCAACAATTTTGCATGGAAAAGCTTCGATCTGAGCATTGCCATGCAGGCTTCGGTAGGTGCGAAGATCTACAATTTTGAAAATGAATATTACGAAGGTGCATTACTGGGTGCCATGCGCCGCCCGCTCGTGGAGAGACAATGGTGGTCGCAATCGGAAACCGGAGACGGCATGACGCCCGGCAGCTCGCTGAGCCAGCTTACTTACCAGTCTTCGTCCGACGCTTACATTGAAGACGCTTCTTTCCTGGCTGTCCGCAACATCAACCTGGGTTATACGCTGCCGCTGGATCTGGTTCAAAAGGCTCATTTGTCCAATTTCAGGATCTACGCTTCGCTGGCCAATCCATTCATGTTCACTAAAAAGGAATTTCACGGCTACAATCCGGAAGGGTATACCGGCGGTGAGATTGCGGGAACGGGCAGCAAGCCGGGTTTCAACAACGGTGCTGCGCCGATCAACCGGGTGTACACGCTGGGTATCAACTTCAATTTTTAAACTGAACCGACCATGGATATCAGAAATAACCTCATAAAATGCTTTGCCGCGCTGGCATTGGGATTGGCCGGCTGCGAAGACAAACTGCTCAATCCGACGCCGGAATCAGTACTGACTGCCAACAATTTTTATAAAACTGCCAATGATATCAACCAGGCGGTGCTGGGGATTTACAACAATCTGCAAAACCGTCGCGCATCGGATTACCTGCTGATGGAAGTGCCGGGAGACAATTTGTACATGTCGACCAACACCACCATTGCCGGCTCCAACGACGTTGACTTTCTGACGCTTAACTCCGATAACGCATTAACTGCCGCATTCTGGAACACGACTTACAACGGAATTTTCCGGGCTAATTCGGTTTTGCTGAATATTGATAACCCAGTCAATTATGCGGCTGGCGCGAAGGATCAGTACATTGGTGAGGCCAAATTCATGCGCGCGCTCTACTACTTTGATCTGGTCCGCATTTTCGGCGGCGTGCCAAAAGTGACAGAAAAAATATCTATTTCGGAGGCCGCAGCATTGCCCAAATCGAGCGAAGAAGAGATTTACGCGCAGATCATCGCCGACCTGACCGACGCTGCTGCCAAGCTGCCACTTCGTAATGCGATTGCGACCGGGCGTGCGAGCCGGGGCGCGGCGGTGGGTTTGCTGGGTAAAGTGTATGTGTACCGGAAAGATTATGCGAATGCAAAAACGCAGTTTGAAAGGCTGATCAAGGATTTTGATTATGCATTGGTCAATGATTTTGCCTCACTCTGGCAACTGGGTACGGAGGATAACAGCGAGATACTTTTCACCGTGAAATACATTGACGGTACCAATGGACACAGTTTATCGACCAACTACGCACCCAATGGCGGGATCGTAGGCGTGACGGACCGTGGCGCTGAAACGTCGCTGCCTTCGTGGAGCCTCATGAAAAAATATGAAGAAGGAGACAAGCGCAAAGCGGCCACAATTCAGGAATGGTGGGTATCACCTGCACAACCCAATGCGCCGGCGATCTGGTATCCTTATGTGAGCAAATACGCCGTAAAACATTCCTATGGCGCTTCGGGCATTGATATTCCTGTGCTGCGGTTCGCCGATGCGGTGCTGCTTTACGCCGAAACGCTGAATGCATTGGGCGACAAACCAGGCGCATTGACCCAGCTTAACCGCGTGCGCCAGCGTGCTTTTGGCAATGCAACGCACAATTACAAAGGCACCGAGGCGGCGGATTTAATGGATCTTATCCTGCTGGAACGTCAGCTGGAACTGGCTTACGAAAACGAGCGCTGGTTTGACTTGGTTCGCACGGGCAAATTCCTGAGTGTGATGAAGCAGGAGGAAAGGCTGTATAACTACGCTTCCAAAACGCCGGTTGTAGTTAATCTTTCTCCCCAACCTTTTATGAGTGTGTACCCGATCCCACAGGCGCAGATCGACCTGTCTTCGGGACTGAAACAGAATAACGGGTATTAATTTCTGATGCAAGCAAAGCGGCCTGCCCTTTTTATAGGGCAGGCCGCTTTTTCTTTTTATTAAGTCCTTAACTAACTCATTTTATTGAAGATCAGAAGAGGAAATGCGGAGTAAATTCAATCACGGAAATATAAACTAATTGCTGCGGCATAACTTTTTTAGTGAAGCCACGTTACTTCGTACCACCCTGATAATTAATTGTTTAACTCAAATTTTTTAGATAAACAATGTAGAATTAATGTTAAGTGAATTGGATTTGAGACAGGAAATTGTCAAACTACTACGTGAACATCAAGCACAGATATCAAACTACGACAAGGAGGCTGCCGAACGCAAGCAACGTCTCCTTTATCGCCATTTCAGGAAGCTGGAATCAATCGAAGAAGAAGGGAGCTTTTTGAGCAAAGCACTGCAAATTCGCAGGCAACATTTGCAAATGCAGCGGTACAAACTTCGGATACAACAGAAAAGAACGGAGCTGATTTTTAAGCAGGCAATTGAATTAAACGCTTTAAAAATGCGATGGCGGGAGGCGCAAATTAAAGGGTAGTGCTTTATGGAAACTAACGTCCGATCCGGGCGGACATTTACAACTATTTACGTTGTCTGAGTTTCTTAAGTCAAAACAATCCGTTAATATGAAAACTCACGTAGCGTTCCTTGTTCTTTTCCTGGCTGTTGCTGGTTTGGTAGGCTGCTCCGAAGTGAAGACTAAGGAAAAGGCAGCTATCATTGGTCGCGCAGATCCGTTAATGTGCGGCTGGTGTGGTGGTTGGTTCGTTTATGTGGATTCAATTCAATATAGAGCTAACATACCGGCAGCATACAACACGGAAAATAAGCCTGTCTGGATTCGCTTTAAAAAAGACGAAAGTAGTGGTTCGAAAGTCCAGGGTAATTGGATTATCATCACATCCATACGCGAACGTAAATAAGAAGTAACGTGAGTTTGGTTAGAAAAGAACTGGTAAGTCTTTTAATCTGTAAATCGACTTTAATAGTATACTAGTTACATCCGTCTTACCAACACTTCCTGTCTCTTCATGCAGCGCAGACTTTTACGGTTCAAGTTGAATTTGTTTTGTATACTAATCCGGTCGTATCGTCTGCTTCCTTTTGTATTCCTGGTTTTTACAAACATCTGTTATGGTCAGGCGCCGCAAACGCGTGTGAATATTCAGTTGTTTGGCCCGGAGCAGGGTTTACCCAGCCGCAATACGCGTTCGCTGGCACAGGATGGCCGGGGATTTATGTGGGTGGCTACCGGTCAGGAACTCTGGCGCTATGATGGTTATAATTTCCAGAATTTTACTGCAATGCTTACCCGCTCCATCGGCGGCGGAACGCTGATCAATCAGATCAAGACCGGGCCCAATGGGGATATCTGGGTAGCGCATAATATCGGCGTCAGCATTGTTAATCCACTTAATCTGACCTGCAAGACCATTAATCCTTCCATTGCCTTTAAAAGTGTTGATTCAAAACAGCATCTAGATGTATTTTTCGACGGTGATCAAAGTGCCTGGGTGTCGATACCCCGGGGTAAGCTTATTCAAATCAATAAGGATCACGCCCCTGTCGCTCTGTACACGCCGCCCACCGACGCCGGACATCCTGCTGCTGTTGGAAGCCAGGTAATTAAATTATTTCTGGATGGAAAAAGCAGGAGATATGCATTCAGCGACAGTACTTTTCTGGACGAAATCGATGAAAAAGCAAATCTGGTCAACCGGACCAGACTGTTCGCAAAAGATATGGATTCGCGACATTTCAGTGTCTTCGGTGTTGTGCAGTCCGGTGCGGATTCATTGCTGATATATTACAAGCAAAAAGCGGGTAAGCTGTTCCGGATGCGTCAATACGCGCTCGGAGCCCGAACTTTTGGCCCGCTTACCGACATCGATTCCCCGGTGGCGCCCGATTTCATTTATGCACATAAAGGAAATTACAAGTGGTATAAATCTGCAAAAGAGATTGGATTTTTAAATCAAAAGACGGGCCAGTTTACAAACCTGACAACCCGCCTTTTACAAAAATCGGGTGCTGATATTTTCTTCTTTGGTGCCTGTTTAAGCACGGACGGCACTTTTTGGGTTTCGGGCGTTGATGGTCTTATAAAAGTGACGCTCACCGAAGAAATTTTCAGAAGGTACATGAGTGTCCCGTTAGAAAAGTCGGGCGATATCGGTAGCAGCGTCCGGGGCATTACCGAGGATAATTCGGGAATGATCTGGGTGTGTTCTTATGGTTATAACCAGGATGGTTTGCAATTTCTGCTTCATCAGATTGATCCTGTGGCACACCGGAGCAGACACATGCAGCTGCACAGCCATGACAAAACTACAAAGAACATGGTGATCCCCTACAAAGTGCTCTTCACCAAAGACGAGGTTTATGCGGTCACAGATGGCATAGAATTCATCAAAATTGATCCCGAGACCGAGGCTTACACCGAGGTGGATTTCCCTTTTGTGAGCGGACGTGGCTTTACCTCTTTTTACAAGCTCAATGATTCTACGTTCTGGACAGGCACCTGGGGTGGAATGGGCATAATCGGTACGCGGGATCTCAAACCTGTTCTGTTAAATGATAAAGCCGGTCGCTATATCAAGAATGAACGTGTGAATAACTTCATGCCGTGGAAGGAAAACCGGGTTTTAGTGAGTACCACAAATGGCTTATATGTGCTGAACCGGGATGCCAGCATTTATGAACATTATGGACAGGCGGCGGGCGACAAGATCAAGCTGCCTGCTTTACAGATCTTTCACACAGTATTTTATGAAAATGTCTTGTGGGCAGCAACCGGGCAGGGGTTGATCCGCATTGACGTGAACAGTAAAAAAACGCAGCTGTTCACCACGCACGATGGCCTGCCTGACAACAATATCTATGCGGCCCTGCCCGACAAACAGGGAAATCTTTGGCTGAGTACCAACAAAGGTTTGTCGCGTTTTAATACAAGAACCAGAAAATTCCATAACTACGGAATGTCAGACGGATTACCTCACCTGGAATTCAATCACGGGTCGTATCTGAAATCGAGAGACGGTACACTTTATTTCGGTGGCCTGAATGGCGTTGTTGCATTCAATCCGGAGCAGCTTGATTTAAGCTCAAATAAAGAAAGCGCATTACAACTTATTTCCTATTCGAAATTCGATGCCAGTCAAAACAAAACCGATACGATCATTACGCATCCGGCTGGGCAACAGATCATTTTCAACCCCGGTGACCGGCTTTTTGCATTTTCATTTATGAGCCCGGACTACCAGAACACCTCATTGAACCGGTTTCGTTACAAACTGGAAGGATGGGGGGATGATCGCTGGCAGGTGATTGAAAACGGGAATAAATTACTATTCAACAGCCTGCCACCCGGAAATTACACGCTCAAAGTGCAGGTTTCTGTGGGAGGCGCCGATTGGAGTAGCCAGGAATGGCAGTCACCGGTCCGGGTGCTTACGCCCTGGTACAAATCAGTTTGGTTTTTCGTTCTTAGTATACTTGCCGTGGGTTCTTTGATTTACCTATTCTACCAATACCGGCTTCGGCAAATCATGGATATTCAAAAAATCCGTAACGGGATCAGCGCGGATATGCATGATGAGATCGGGAGCACGCTCAGCAGCATTACGTTTTACAGCCAGGCTTTGCTTATGCAAATGGAGAAAGCTGAACATCAGCAGGTGGTCCAGAAAATTAAGGATAATGCCCAGCAGGTTCAGGAAGGACTTAGTGATATCGTATGGAGTGTAAAAGCGGGCAGCGATCAGATCGAGGATGTGTTTGCACGTATGTTTCAATTTGGCAGCACACTGGCAGATTCCAAAGGGTTTGCTTTTCGCTTTGAGGCGGATAGCCAGATCCAAAACCTGAAATTGGATATGCAGACACGAAAAAACCTGTATCTGATTTTTAAAGAAGCGATGAACAATGCTGCCAAATATTCGAGTGCAAGTATTGTGGAAGTGTTGACGACCCGCGAGGACGGTCGTATTAAGCTAACTATCAGGGACAATGGCCGGGGGTTTGACCCGGAATTTATTAAAAAAGGGAATGGGCTCGCCAATATGCATCAGCGCGCGGCACAGATGAAGGGACAGCTTACGATCCACGGAGCTATTGATAATGGCACTACTATTACATTGATATTCTGATCAAATAGAGATGACTAGTATTTGCTATATTGTAGAAAAAATTCGATTGTTAATTTTGCAGCATGAATTTCAATATCATACTAAATGCTGTTAATGCACGCTATGGCATCAAGGATCATTATTTTCGACGATAATCAGGAGAGGTTAAATAGTGTGTCCATGCTGCTCAATCTTTCGGATGGTTTTGTGTGCACGGGGACATTTCCCAATGCCAACAATCTTTTAGCGAACATTACCGAATCGAAGCCCGATCTGGTGCTCATGGATATTGATATGCCCGGAATAAACGGCATAGACGCAACCATCCTGATCAGAAGACATTTTGGTGCATTACCTGTGCTCATCCAAACAAACTTTGAGGAAGATGAACGGATTTTTGGTAGTCTGCAAGCCGGCGCAAACGGATATTTACTCAAAAAAACAAGCCCGGAAAGATTCATTGAAAGCTTAAGAGAGGCACTTGAAGGCGGTGCGCCGATGACCGGCAGCATTGCAACCAAGGTACTGCGTTACTTTTCTGCTGATGCAGCCAGCAAGAAGGACTACCACCTCACGGAGCGTGAAAAGCACATTTTAGGATTTTTGGTTAAAGGTTATAGCTACAAATTAATCGCCGCAGAATGTGATATCGCGTACAATACGGTGAATAACCACATCCGCAATATCTATGATAAGCTCTATGTCAATAGCGCCACCGAGGCGGTGAGTCTGGCGATCAGGGAGAGGTTGGTGTAACGCCGGGAGCTGTGTTACTCACAGGGGAAATATCGGCAGGCCGAATGTAACCTGCCCGTCGCCGCCGTAAGTGGTTCCCAGCACGTGAAAGAGGAAATGGTTTTCTGCGATGGGAAGCAGCTTCCCATCGCAGAACATCCAACCATCAGGAGCGAATTTCCCGGCGAATAGCTTGATTTCGCCTACGTAGGGATAATCCATGGCGAGTAATCGTTTTATGCTTTCGCTACTCTTTTACAACCGCTACTCTTTTACAACTTTCCTGATTTCGGAAATACTTCCGTTGTCAAATTTCAAAATGTTCAGACCAGGAGACAGCTTGTCAATCGTAATGATATTCGATCCGGCTTTTAGTATCTTGCTCTTATGCGATAGTAATCTCCCTGACAAATCGTAACTGCTTATATTCCAGGTTCCTTTCGTTAATGCATTGATTTCAATATATACTTTACCAGTACCTGGGTTGGGATAAATGTTGCCGACTACCGCGTTTTCTGTGTTGCCTTCCAATGCGATTATTTTGGAAAAGCTGTATTTGGTGTCCAGATCTATCATTTTCAGGCGATAATATACTTTTCCGATAGATGCATTAGGATCCAGGAAAGTGTAAATTCCGGGTTGATCCGATGCTAGTTCACCTATTTTCTCAAATTTTTTCGCATTCACGCTCCTTTGGATCTCGAAATGACTGAAATTGACTTCGGAGCTGGTTTTCCAGGTAAGTTCATTACTTTTTTCTACGGTCTTGCCCGTGAAAGAAATCAGTGTAACTGGTAAAGGTTGACCAATCGATTTCGCAATAAAGCCGCTGAATCCGGTTACAGGGAATGTTACTTCCCAGATGGAATTAGTTGCGTTCCAGACAAAAGTATATTCTCCTGCATTCCATGAATTTCCCGCGCCCGGGATAGGTTTTGGTGGTCCTGGATAGTTCAGGCCTGTCGCGCTGGTTCCTGAAAATTTAACGATCTGGAAGTTGGCAATACCCGCGGCATCATCCGGGCCGGTTGGTAGCAGGCCAGCATTGATCGTTGCATTATAGACGTCGAAATCGGCTTGTGAGAAGTACAAGGTTACCGTGCCGGTTGCTGTGTTTGCGTTTGTGGCTGGTGTAATCTCATAATGCCGCGGCACATAGTTGAAAGGCGGGGTTGTTTCAAGCCAGCTTTTAATGGTAGCTTCCGTAAAACCGTTTGTGGGCACTACTTTGGCTATATATTCACAATCATTGGCTATTAGAGGCGTTGTGGCTAGATTTTGCGTATTTGTTGTTGCTGCTGTGGGGAGCGTGACGTTACCGCTGCAAATAGGAGCAACTATATTCACAAAGTAATCTTCCGTTTCGCCCAGTCGATAGTCCCCGCAGGCAGAATTAATGATATCTCCGCTCCCGGATATGACTCTCATACGTGTCAGGCCAGGCAGCGCGTCTTCCGGTATGGAAGCGGAACCTGTCAAAGTGTATTCGGCCCCAAGGTTATCTGGTGAGGAAAAAACTCTTTCCCCCGGTGCATCAAAACTTCCATTATGATTAAAATCAATCCATACAGATGTCGAACTCATAGTAAATCGACCACAAGAAGTCATTGATACAGAGATCGGAATGGTGTTACCTGCTGTAAGGTTAGTGGCGGCAATCACCCGGGTGTAATCCGAGTACCGACTCAGCACTGAGCCAGGTCCGCCGGTTTGACCACAATTCGAGGAGTTGTTTAATTCGCCTATCGTCACATTGGCAATGTCGGCAGAATTGGCATCTTCTGAAATGGAAGTACAGGAACAATAAAGGGAGGGGCGCTGAACAGCCACGGGTGTTGATAGGGTTGTGCTTTCGCCGGTTGGACAAGTTACAGCGCAATAAAAATTGTCGGGACCGGTGATGGTGGTTGTGTAGGTATCGTCGGTAGCACCGGCAATGGGACCGGCATCATTGTACCATTGATAAGTGTTGTCGCCCGTTGTGATGATCGGACTCAGCGAAAAAGTAAAACTTACTTCGGGGCAAACCAGGTTTTGGGTCGCAATAGTAGTTGTTTGGGCAGGGGTTCCACTACAAGACGGTGGCGGTACAATGTTGATCAGATAATCTTCTGTTTCTCCTTTAAAATAGTCTCCGCACGGAGAAGTAAACAGACTTTGGCCGGCGTTCTGGGCGGAAATGATCCGCATACGGGTAGTACCTGTGGGTGCGTTTTTAGGGATTAAAAATGAGCCCGTGGCAGTAAGACTCCCCTCACCCCGTCCTTGAAATATCAATTCGTCCGGACTTTCAAAGGAACCATTGCGGTTGTAGTCAATCCAGATCATTGTATTAAAGAAAAAAGCGCTTCCGCCAGCGGATATTGAAAATGGAATCGTGGCTGATTGATTAAAGACAGGCGCATCCACAAGGGTTGTGAAATCAGAATAAGCACCCGACACAGATCCCGGCCCACCAAGCTGAAAAGAGGTGGTTGAATTGTTGAGCGTCCCTACTGTCACATTATTAATATCTAATCCCTCTGGGTCCCGAGCGTAAGATTTGCAATAGCAGGGAGCAACAGAAACCGGGATCGATCTCGTCGTTGTTTCGCCGTTGGAGCATGATACATCACAGTAATAAACATCCTCTCTTGTAATTTTTGCAGTATAAGTCTCGCCTGTTGCGCCGGCAATGGGTCCGTCGTTATTATACCATTGAAACGTATTGCCGATCGTCGTCACAGCAGGGCTCAGCGAAAATGTATACCTTCCATCCGCGCAATCCTGCTCTTGTGTAGCGATTGTATTGCTTTGTGCCGGGGCGCCGCTGCACACCAGCGGCAGCTCGATGCTGACCAGATAATCTTCCGTTTCGCCCTGATCATAACTATCGCAAGCAGAGCCTACCGGATTTTGACCAGCATTTGTAATTACCCGCATACGGGTTGTGCCCGTCAACGCACTGGATGGAATGATAAAAGAGCCGGTAAGCGTTTGGTTTCCGGAAGTTGGCGTTGCTGTTTGATATACTCTTTCATCGGGAGCTTCAAAAATGCCGTTCTGATTGTAATCGATCCAGACAGAAGTGGCGGCAGTACCGGTGTTCTCAGCTATTTGCACGGAAAATGGAATTGCCGCCAACTGATTAAAGACCGGCGATGACACCACAGTGGTATAATCGGCATATCTGTTTGTAACTGATCCGGGGCCGCCTGCCGCGGAAAGGTCAGAAGTGTTATTGAGCGTCCCTGCTGTTACATTAAAAATGTCCAGCCCCGCGGCACTGGCAGCAACAGAAGTACAATAGCATTGATCAAACGGTTTTAAACTAATGGAAACCGGAGTTGATTGACCAACTTGGCCACTCACCGTACAGGTGACTTCACAATAAAAATTGTCTGCGTTTGTAATGGTTGCCGTGTATGTCGGGTTGGTCGCACCGGAAATCGGACCCGCATTGTTAAACCATTGGTAAGTGAAGCCGGCAGCATCGACACTGTTGAGTGCGGAAGCGGATGAAAACGACAAATCAATGGTGCGATTGAAGCAGGTAACGGATTCACTTGCTACGGTATTTCCCGGTGCAGGCTGGCCAGTGCACGCAACTGTGCTTAGAATATTTATTGTGTAATCTTCTGTTTCACCTCCGCTATAATCTCCGCAAGGACTTACATTCGATTCATTGGAGTTGATAACCCGCATCCGGGTTGGGCCTGGCAGGGCGGTCTGAGGAATAACGATTGAACCTGATACCGTATAAGACGGGTTGAAAAATCCAGCTGAGCGATATACGAGTTCACCCTCCCCATCAAAAGCTCCGTCATGGTTATAATCAATCCAGATCGATGTCGTGGATTGTCCGTAATTTCTACAACTACCGATGCCGATAGAAAAAGGAAGAGGCGCTAGTTGGAAAAGATCCGGAGCGGCCAGCTCGGTATAATTTGCATAATCATTTAAAACAGACCCGTCGCCACCCGTTAGACTACAGTTCGAAGAATTGTTTAAAGTGCCAATCGTTACATTAAATATACTCTGGCCATTAACACCCGCAGAAGCGCAATACGTTTGTGCATAAAGGCTGCTACCGTCGGCCAGGCACAAGAGGAATAAAAAGAATGTGAAGTAGAATTTTATGGTTTTCATCCGAACGTAGTTAAGGTCTTTTATACAAAAAACAGTAAACTACACACGGTGCACAATAGCAAATAATTGCTACTCAGCGTTTCGGTATCAAACGGTGTGATAGCAATGCAGACCGGCGCGCACGGCCGATTCTGTTATTAGATCCGAAAATATTTCTTGGAATTTCAGAACCAAAAACCGATCTGAAACGCGATCCGCGGCTTTTCTTCTTTTTTTTCTTTGGGTATAAAGGCCCCTACCGCGAATGTGAGAATATCAACCGGCGCAAACCAGACCCCGCCTCCATAGTTATAATGCAAAGATTTTGACTCCTCATCGTCCAGCCAGACACGGCCATAATCGAAGCTACCAAAAACGCCGTAAGTAAGGGGTAACGTCGGGTTATAGCTGCTCCCCAACCGGATACGAAGGTCGGTATCATGCCAGATGCTGCTGTGCCCGTAAAATCGCTCCGTACGATAGCCCCGCAAACCTTGCTTACCTCCCAATGTGGGCATTTGGAAAAATTCATAACTGTCCCCAAAGATCAGCCCGGTTCCTATTTGAGTTGCCAGAATAATGTTTTCTCTGGCATCGAGGCTGGTATAGTAGGCGAATTTCGCCCGGAATGAGCCGAAGTTATTCTTGTTATCCAGGTTGGTCGTCCAGTTGAAACCGGCATAAAAACGGATACCTGTGTGCGGTGCAAAAATGTTGTCAACACTGTTAAAGTCAAGTTGAAACTTGCCGCCGGCAAACATTTTTGTTTCAAAAACATCATCGGATAATTCGTTTTCCGCACTTGTAATAAACCTTCCGCGCGTTGGCTGGATGTCTGACAGCTCCAAGGTTGGGCCAAGCGTAATGAAGCCCGAAGTACCTCCGAACCGTTTTTTTAATGCAGGATAAATGTGTAAAAAGCTTTGTCGTACCCGGTAAAAATCCGGATCATCAACCGGCCTCTCCGTATCATTTCCTAATCCTGCGTAGTTGAATGCGTAGGTTGGCCCGTGATAATAAGTGTCCAGATAAAAATCAAACTTCTTGAAAGCATTGATAAAATCACCGGTATAATTGACTTTGAAGCCTTTGGTAGCAAATGCATAACTGGCCCCAAAGGCATGTAATGAGGCATAAGGCTCTTTTTTGAATCCATAACGCATCCAGGTAGCACTTGCACCGAGCAAAAGGCCATCGTCCGGGTTGACGCCCAGAATGGGTGCGGGGATGGCAATGTCGTAATTGCTGTCGGCACTTCGCCTGTCATAGACATTGTACCGGTAAAGATTTGTGCGTTTGTCTTTTATGTCAGCACCGGAAACGACTGTGTTGTTGCGAAGATCGTCGTAAACCAGCGTTTTTTTCTTTCCCGCGCCCGCTTTCGTGCTGTCCGCAAACACATCCGTTCCCAATTCGCCGATCAATCTAACCTGAATGCCCTTATTCGCATCTCCTTTTACGATGAATTCGTCATCATCGCCATTGCCATAAACATTGATCGTCCTGGTAACGTCCGCGTCAAAAACGCGCTCGTAATTCAAGTGCTTGATATGGCGGTCTTTTCCTGTTTCGTAAACCGATACTTTGGTCCGCCTGTCATCCAGCCTTTCCACCACAATCCGTTCTTCTTCTTCCGTGCCTATCACATTTACATTTTCACTTACAAATTCATAATGCGTCCGGGCCATTTTATGCAGGTTATCCCGGCGGCTTATTATGTTGCGGATCAATGCAGGCGAGGATATTTTTCTGGCTTCCTCAGGCCAGCTGGCAAAAGCGTTATGGATAACTTCGTCGGTCAGGTTAAGCTGGATGAATTTTGCTTGTTCTTCCCATTGCTGCCACGTAAGCCGGGTGAGGAATGTTCTGTCAAAAAGCCGGGCGCTCCATGTGGTCCATTTCATACTCTGGATCTCGGGACTAAAACTTTGAAGCTGACGCAGAAATGGCAATGTCAGCCGCGCAACGCCGGTTAGCACGCCATCATACATGGAAAACGCCTGGTCACGGTCTCTCGGGATCGGGCGGTATAATATTGTCCCATCCGGCTGCTTCACCGATGACCACGCCCATTGATCATCATGCCTGTCCCAATCACCCACGACAAAATCGAAGAGGCGGGTTCGGATCGCCCATGCTTCATCCACCTTATGCTTGCCATTTTCCAGCATGCTTTCTACCAGTTCAGGTGTGCTGACGATTTTATCAGGATTCCCAAAAAAAGCGGCCTGCTTCCATCGTTTTCCGTCCGGCCGTTCTTCCAGTAAGTTCATTGTGCCACCGAAAAGCGCATTGTAAGTGGCCAGCCCGGGCTGCGCCGGGACATAGTACAATTTCGGATTGGTATGGTAAACTTTCACCGCATCCGCCAATACAGGCATACAAAGCGGCGCAAAAGGATTGGTTGACAGGAAGTTATCTTCAACCAGATATTTCGCAGCGATCATTTGATTGAATGGAAATGGCAAAAACCGGCTCACGTCTTTGGTCAGGCCTCTTAATGCGTATTCTTTCCCATCATTGTCCCGCAATCGAAGAGAATTGGTCTGGTTACCGCCGCCTTGTTTGACGGCCGTGACGCCACCTTTGTATTTGCTCAGGTCTAAAACGGGGAATGTATATTTTCGAACGTAAAGATCTCTGTTGTGCCGGCCGAGCAGAAAATTATGAAATCTGCCCACAGGTTTTACCTCATTGCTGGTCACATACCGGCTTGTGGAATCATTATGCTGGTTATATTCTGTAAATGCGATGGTAGAATCAGGCAATTCAATGGTTTGCTTATCCTTAATCTTTTTACGAAAAACCACCTTGGCCTCTTTTCCATCGGCGCTAACTTCCCAGAAATTGGTCCATGCCTCGCCGCCTTCATAAAAATCAATGGTTGAATAACCCAGCCTGGATGAAGCAAACTGCGAGCCCTTACCCAGGCTTACAGGGCTATTCTTACTCCCGCTTCCACTGACAATGAATTTCTGATTATCGTTTTCAATAAATTGCAATGCATGCTCATGGCCGCTGGCAAAAATGAATTTGCCATTCTTTTTCGCCCCTGCCATCACAGCGGTGCGCAAGTCTTTGTAATGCTTGTTGGCAACATCCTGCTTCGAGCCGATCGTTGCGCGGAATATGGCGCTGATGCTGCCCAACACAGGCAGTGGGATCCATAGATCGGGATTAAGCTCTGTTAAAGGAAAAATATGTTGCTTGATGGTAAACCTTCCCCCGTGCGGCCCGTAGGTGTAAGGCGGATGGTGCATAGCGAAGACCACATTTTTATTGCGGTATTTACGAACCACGTTTTCAAAAATAAACCGGAACTGTTCCCTGTTTTTGATCTCACAGCCATCATTGATCTTTGAATCCTTATCCCAATCCGTAAGCCACCATTGCGAATCAACCACAATAACCACCACATTGTCATTCAGTTCGATCACTTCCGGACCTGAGCAGCCATCTAAGGGCAGAAAATAATTTTCGTAATCTTCCTTGTCCGTGACACCGCGCTTTTCATTGATATATTTATCAACAAATTTTTCCTGACGCTTCAAACCCTTCACGCCCCAGCCGCGCCAGTCGTGATTGCCGGGCAGGAAAATGGGCGTTCCTTTGAATTTATCCAATGTTTCCAGCTGGGAAATGATCCTGAACTCGGCTATTTTCCGGTCTGCCGAATCCTCCGCAGGCGGCATGCCGTATTCGTAAATATTGTCTCCCAAAAACAATGCAGAGCTGTTCTTCGACTCCGTTTCCAGCTTTATTTTGAGATACTCCAAAACCGGCGCGCGGCTCTCTGGCGAATCGTTTCCGGCATCGCCGATGAGATACATAGTGTGTTTCAAAACCAGATCCGGGGCCGGCGCGTCCTGCTCCCAGTTAACTGCTTCTTTTGAAAATTGGGTTTTATAGCTGGCACATGAAAAAGCACCAGCCAGCAAAACGAAAAAAATGATAACCCGCAACACGCGATTCATCGGCTGATTTTTTTAAACTTTAAAATGTTGCCCGAAAACAGATCGTCACCTTCGTTGGAAATGTAGAGGTTTCCCTGTTTATCGAAAGTAATACCCTCGGGCTGGATAAACTGGTTCCCATTCAGCGCATAAGCCTCTTTTACCTTCCATTGACTATCGGTTACGACCATGAGCTTGTTGACAGCTGAGATAATATACCAGTCATTTGTCAACGGATTTTTGGCCAGACCCGACGGCCGGAAACCGCGTTCTACTTTGCCCGTGATCGCTTTAATCTCCTCCACATTGATGGAAAACTGACCAGCAATCTGCGAAGAATCTTTGTCCGGCTCAATGATGTAGCCTGTAATGCTGCGCTTGGCATTATCCTGCTCGCAGTTTTTGCAGAGAATGTAAATTTTGTCAGAAGTTTCTTCGCCAAACATGCCTTCATATTCTCCTTTCGGTAATATTTTCTTTATCTCCCTGATCTGCTCCACTTCCTCAAAAACCGCTTCTGTCAATGGAAAATTATAAATGACGCCATTGCTTTTCAGGACATAGACATTGTTTTTGATAATGGTAACATCCTCGTAATCACCTTTTTTAGAAAACTTAACATTCAGCTGCTTCGGCTCGTCCCAACCCAGCCGGTAAAGCCGCCCGTCTTCGTCCTGGATCGCGTAAATAGTGTCCGGATTGCCCTGATTTAAGGTAATGCCGGATATCTCGAAGAGACTTTCCGGCATGTTGAATTTATCCGGCTTGCCCAGATCGTAATCTTTGTAAACTACCCGCTCCTTCTTTGTAGAGTCGCACCCGCCCAAAGTCAGCAAAGCCAGCAAACTAATCTGCTGTAAGAATGTTGTCATATTTTAATACGTTTAGTCCGATAGGTCTGCTGATTCTGCCGGCGGGCTGCCTCTTGCAAAACACGCCCATTAAAGGAAAGCCAGCTGATATCACGGTTGAGAACCATCATTGATCAATGTTCAAAAAGTGCGGAGGCAACCACGAAGGCGATGACGGACACGACTATACCGAACATAAATACATTGTAGGCAATGCGCAGCAACCGATATTTCCGGCCAAGCACAACGCCCTGGGAATAAACATCTTTGGTCAAACTCCCGTATAAAAACTCCCGGTCGTTCATCATGCGCTGCATGCCGTTGGAATAGTCGCTAAACGACATCCGGTAAAAATTTCCAAAAAACAGCAGGTTCACATTTTTCGTATCAATATCCTCCTGCGTAAATGTTCCATGCGGGATCGTCGGGCGTGTTGAAAGGATGGAAAACACCATTGTGATCATGCAAATTGTAAGCAGAAGTATGGTAGGAATGATCAGGTAAGTGTTGTCTTCCAGCTTCCGGATGAGAACGCTAAGCAGGACAGAAATGATGATGGATGTGGTTGTGATCATGATATGAGCCTTATTGTCAGCCATATCGCTCAACCTCTGATGGTTATTGGAACTGATCCGGAACATGGTTTCAATGCCTTTGTCCGGTCGGTCGTTCTTTATCTTTTTAATGTCTGAGACTTCCGGCGCAGTTGCCGGAGTAAATGTTTCCGTAACGGTTTCAACAACCGGTTCAACGGTCGACGATTCCAGCTCCTTTTCTTTCAGCTTTTCAATGTTCCTGCGCTTCTGCTTGGCCAGCAAATCACGGCAGTAGTCGGTTTGAAAAGTGTGCGATTCCAGCAATGCAATGGTGCTTTTTCGCCATTCCGCTTTGTCCATTTTTTTGCCGGAACGCTGTTCTGCTTCTTTGCGCACCAGTTTGTTCCAACCCGAAAACTCAGGCGTTCCGAAATGAAAAAGGTCTGCGTCACAAACCACCTGCTGCAAGAAATTCTTGGGATTTTGCGGCCATATAGTCGCCAGAATGCACCCTTCCACTTCTGCTATCACACTTTCATCCAATGCTTCGGATCGTAGAAATTCGGTTGCAAGTGCAGCTCCGCGTTGTTCATGACCTGCCGCCTCGCCGGTGCTGTAACCCGTGTCATGGAACCAGGCGGCGGTGACGACGATGAAAGTTTCCTTGTCCTCCAAACGGTAATGATTGGCAATTTTGACTGCATTGGATACAACGGCTTCGGTATGCACCAGGTTATGGTAACTGAGTTGCGCCAGTTCTTTTTTGCCAAAAAAATGATGGACATAATACCGCACCTTGTCAAGCCGATGGTTGTAATTCATAGAAGTTCAATTTAATGCTGCATTCAATATTGTATCAGAGCCACTCTGAGTCGAGGTTAACCCCAACCCTGAGCGCCTTTAATCCCGTAACACCCTGTAATTCTTCCAGATCAAGGAATTCCAAATCGTCTTTTAAATTATTTTTCTCCTGTAAATACCGGATATACCCGACATATTCATCGGCGGATTTAGTATTGAAATATACGAGCGCTATTTTCCCCGGCTGCGTAAGGCGCTCGCCACTTCCTTTTATATGTACTTTATCGATACGCTTTTTAATAACCTGATAACGAATGTTGTACGCGCCTTCTACATCGAAACGCCGCTCATCATCGCGGAAACTAATGTCAATGCTGCTGGAATGAATGAAAATCAACTGCGTGGTTTGCAGCGGTTTTTCCATCTGCGGAATAAGCGAATTTGTGATTTTTGAAATGGCTGCCATCGAAGTCAGTTGCCAGAGCCGTATGTTTTTAAGATACAGTTCACTAAACTTCTTTTCCGGCTCAATAGACTGGCCGATATAGATATCATATTCAATGCCATCCGTCCTGAACTTCTCAAAATAGCAGGGATAAGACTGTTGAATTTCCTTTCTGAAAAGATCCAGATACAGGTTTACAGATGAATTGACCGTTTGCATGGAAGCTTCGAGCGCGCGTCTGTTGGAATAAGCAGCTCCGGTATGTTCGTCTGTTATTTCGAAATACTTATCGATAACATCTGCCAGTTCCTCATTTTCATCATCCGCCACGCCAGAGGCCGATTGAAAAGCCCGTGCTTCTTTAAAATGTAACAAAAAAGGATGTGCCTCGTATTCCAGGAAATCCCGCACACGCATCTCATCGCTGTCCGTGGAATCATTGTCGATTTCTTCGATCCATTTTTTGCATTTATAGATCATCTCATCAGCGAGCCCGAATCCCAGTTTCTGCTTTAAAATCGTAAAGGTTTCTATCAATAAATCAAATTGTAAGTGTAAATCGTCCCTTAGCGCGGCATTTCTTTCCAATGTCGAATTCCGGATATCAATGGCACCGTAAAGCGGATATACATTGCGGAATTGTATCGTTTCAATGGTAGAAGAAGGCATTTTGAGCGATTTGTCGCGGAGGTAATGCCAGGCCGTTTCGCGGAACCGCCATTGTACGGCAGGTTGCAAAGACGTAAATTTCTCCCTGATCACATTATCGATTCCCACATTGAATTCATCAATGTAATATTTCATCATTTGCCCGATGAAAGGAAGTGCGGCATCCAGCCGCGCCAGCACACGCTCGTCGATCGCTGTATTTGATTTGGAGTAAACTTCGAGCACTCCGATAGCCTTGTTATCGTAGTATACGGGTAGCAAAGCATAAGATTCCACGCCATCGGCTTTGAGTATGCGGATGAAATCCATCTTGCTTTCGTCTTCCAGGGCCAGATTTCTCATAAACAGCACCTTAGGCGCCTGGAAATACTGGTTAGCCATAGACAGATACATATCTTCCGCCTCATTGTCCTGAAGTGCTGCGGTCATCAGCTTACTGAAAAGCACAGTACTCCGGTCGAAAACAAGCTTATTGTTCACACGCAGCACGGGCAACAATCCAAAATCAATGTCAGAATTGCAGGCGAGCATTTTCAGCGCATTGGTAACGTTGCTGAAATAGGTATTTGCGTCGTAGGAAGCGCGGCCAAGAATCGCACTTTTGATGTTGTCAACTGCATGTTCGGCTGTTACATCGGTAAATACAATGACCGAAAAACCTTCGAACCGGAACATGTTTAACGGAAGCACCCGGCTCAGCACATCAATATCGTTGGACTCCTGCAACTCCTTCCGGATCTCTTCCCGATCAAGTTCAGGAAGACTCTCCTTAGCATATACGTCTGCAAACCGGGTGTCCAGATTTGCACGGTAATATCGTTTCAGTCCGGTCTTTTCGTCGTTCAGCGCAATGATCAGGTCGCTCTCGTGCAGTGGTGGAAATTGGTAAAGCCGTTCAAGGATAAACGAGTACAGCTTTTTCATTTTCTGCTTCACATTGATCGCGGTTTTATCCGCAATCTCGCATCTGACATTGCCAGAATTGTCGGTCATCAGCTTATAAAAACCCGATGTGCCGTAAAATACGACCGGACTTACAGGCGTACTTAACGCCCAAAAAACTTCATCTTCATTCGTAACGGGCGGCATCAGCATGCCGTAAACCAAACTTAGTTCCTCTCTGAAATCTGCAATATTGTTGATATCAATGTCCGCCGAGAAAGCCGGATTCGACCGAAGCCGGTCCAGCACCATGGAGAAGAATGTTTTTTTGACTGTTTGTTCCTGTCCTGCTTTCTCTTCCAGAAAGTTGATAAAGTTTCTGAATGAAATGGAAGAATCGATTTTCTGGAGACCGTATGGTGCATCTTGGATTACATCAATAATCGTCGGTTCCATTATTATTATTTTTAAAAACGCGCTCACTTACTGGCGGTCACCAAAAATCCGCGTTTTTCGGTAAAATCCAATGTAAAATCTCTTATTACTCTTTCAGTTCAACATTGGTTGGATAAGGTTAGTTTCAAGGATTTTAAGTAAGCTTTGCTATTCCTGACCCTTTAAATTGTTATGAAAAAAATCTATTTAAGCATTGCGCTTTTTGCTGCATTCAACAGCACAATAGCGCAGCAGAAATCGCCTGCGCCGCAAACATTAAACTACAAAGCTGATCTCAAAGCCACCGGCACGAGCGTAGACAAAACAAAACGCATTGACTCGCTGCTGCAAAGTTTTATTGATCAGAAAAAGGCCAGCAGCATTGTAGGTTTTGTTGCCAAAGGCGGTAATGTCGTTTATAACAAAGCATTTGGCTATAAAGACGTTGAGAACAAGGTTCCAGCCGCTGTGGACGATTACTATATCCTGTTTTCTCAGACCAAAGCAGTGACGACGGTAGCTTTTATGACCCTCGTGGAAAAGGGATTGGTTTCGGTGGATGATCCGGTTTCTAAATATTTCCCCGAGATTTCCGATAAAGTAGCGACAGCCATTAAAGAGGATGGAACATTTGAGACAAGGCCGGTGAAGACGCCGATGACATTCGCACATCTGATGTCGCACTCGTCGGGGATCAGCGCCGGGCTGGTAGGAAAGGCGCGTCGCGCCGAAATGGAAAAGAAGAGTGCCGCTGCAACCTCAGGAGCCACGCCACCAGCAGGGCCGGGACAGCGGACCGGCGGAGATGGCACGGCGAAATACCTCAAAGACGAAATGATCGCGCTTGCCAAATATCCGCTGGGCTTTGATCCCGGCAGCGAATGGAGTTATCATATCAGCACCAATATGCTGGCTTATATGGTGGAGCTCATTTCGGGCAAAAGCCTGCGTGAATACGTCAAGTCAACGGTTTTGGATCCATTGGGAATGACCGAAACGGACTGGTATTACGAGCCCTCTAAAATGAGCCGGTTCGTGAAGGCTTACAGCGACATTGATGGCAAACTCGTGCCGGAATCCAACAAGTATAGCGAGACCACGATCAGCCCGGTCCAAACTTATGCGGAGGGAGCTATTGGATTAAACGGACCTATCGGCGACTATGCCAAATTCTGCCAGATGCTGCTCAACAAAGGCGAATACAATGGCAAGCGCATTCTCAAACCCGAGACCATTGAGCTGATGACCAAAGTGAACCGCCTGCCTGAGGTGAATTCCGGTGGAAAAGGCTTTCAGTTTGGACTTGGATTTGAGCTGTACAATGCAGAAAAGAAACCGGTTCCGGAAGTTTCCAACACCGCGTTTGCCTGGGGAGGGCTGTACGGCACGGATTACATTATTGATCCTGAAAATAATATGATCGTGCTGTTTTACCTGAATATGCCCAAGCACGAGCCGATGTATAAGCCATTTTTGAGCAAAGCTTATCAGCTCTTCAAGTAATTGAGCGACAACATCGATCCTTTGGAACGCGTGTTGATGCAATGGGAATATTCTTATTTTTTCCCGATCGCGCAAAGCGCACACGTAATATTTGATGACGGCCGGGTTCAATCCGGTTTTAAATGCGAAAAGGACTAGTGTGGTGTTGGAGATTGAGGCGATTTAGGGTGCATCATTAATCCAGTTTCAACGGTGGCCCTACCACCTTCATTTCGTTTGCTTCGAACAATTTGGCAATTTCCTGTGGCGTAGGATCGTGAGTCAGTGCTGCCATTTGCAAGAAAAATTCTTCCAATTTCCCAGCTGGCTGCAAGGTTACCAGCATTTTGCCTTTGGCCGATGCCTGGGTCCAGGCGTGGGGGACGGCTCGCGGCAGAAAGATACTCTCGCCGGCCGTCAGACTAAACCTTTCCTTATCGACAAGAAATTCATAGGCGCCTTCGAGCACATAAAAAACTTCGTCCTGGCCCGGATGCACATGTAGCGGCGTCCCGCGGCCCTGACTGAGTGAGGTTTGCTCAAAAATCGCAAAACCACCATCTGTATCGCTACCCGAAACCTTAACATCTAATACATTCGCATTGACGCCCTTTAACTGGATGTGACCATGCTTACGTCCTTCACCAGCCTTCGCTTTAAATACTTTTCCGATCATTCCTTTTAAAGCCGCTGCCTTCGCAAATACAATGGCAGGAAGTGAACTAATGACAGCCATACTGCCAATGAATGCGTTTCTTTTCATAGGATAATGAATGTTGAAAGTTAAATTCGTTCAGGTTAAAGGCATTTGGGGAAAAGGGTAAAAGTGCGCATTAACGCTAAATGGACATTTAGCGTTTGCGTTGATTATTTAAGCTGATATTTTTGAGGAGAAGCGCAACTAATTTAAGGATACCAGACGTGCGGAGTGCTACCTTTAAATAAGTTGGAAAGAGCGCGAGTGGAAGTCCCTCTTCCAGCCTTTTGGCTTGGCCAGGCTTATTTATTGAATTTTTACTGTAAATATTGTATTGTCAAGGAAATGACCAGTACTATGCAGCAGACATTTCAGATAAATCCCGCCAACATTAACGCGCAAGTGATCGAGAATATTCTCGCTACTGCCAAAGCCAAATTTGGAAGTCGCACATTTCGACTCATCATCGAAGACGAGCCTATTGCCGCACCTGTTGATCAGAAAGAGCTTTATAAGAAAACGCTGGAGCTGCGCGAGCTGTTTAAAGATGTAAGTGTCCCGGCTAATTTAAATTTGTCTGACCTGGCAAATGAAATGCTGGGTGAATGAACAAAGTCTATTTTGATACCGATGTTTTGGTCTATCTGCTTATTTCTCAAGAACCTGATAAAGCAGAGCTGGCTTACCCACTCTATAAGGCGGCCACAGACAATAACCGTTTTTTTATTTCATTGCTTTGTCTGCAAGAGGTGGCTTATGTACTGCATCGTTTGGGGCAACAACCAGACAGCATTGAGCGGATGCTAAACACCTTTTTGCCCTCAGAACCCGTATCATATGATTTAAACCAAATGAGGCGCGGCATTGAGCTAGCTAAATTGGTTGGTTTTCAAAATATTAGCGATTGTATTCATACAGCCATAGCCGAGGATCATTGCACAGAATTGATCACCTTCAATAAATCCGATTTCAAGCGGATCCAAAAGTTCTCCAAGCTTAAAATCACAATCCTGTGATTTTAAGCTACACGACTACGCCATTCTACATTGTGATATCAATAATTTCTTTATGCTGACTGCATGTGAAATAATCGCAGTAGGTTAAAGAGAATAGCAATTTTACGATTGATACGATTGTGCGGATTGACGAGGTGCTAGGGGTGGAGTTGATTGGGGTTAGGGTGCTTTAATAATCTCGAATTATTGACCCACGTAAGATTGTATATTAGCTGTAGAATATTTATAATTATTGAGCAAGATCTCAAAAATGAATATGTTTAAGCATTCCGCCGCGCATCCTGAACAAGCAATAGTAATGATTTTTGACCTTGAGGGGTTTTCAAAGTTTTTTAGTCAGCCCGATGTCCAATCCTACGTGCCAAATTATTTGAATGGTGTGCTGGAGGCGGTAGAAATTGCCGTAGGAGGTGGACACGCGTATTATCTTGATGACAGTGATAACGAACCGCCGGGTACCAATGATTTAAGCCCTTTACCTAGACCTATTCACAAAAAATTTATGGGTGATGGAATGCTCTACATTTGGAGATACCACGATTTTACTGCTGCAACAAAAAGAAATCTACTCAACAGGCTTTACAACCTTCAACTTCACTTCTCAAAAGTTACATTAAGAGTTGCAGAAGAAGTTCCCGTAATTGACATTCCAAAAAGAACTAGAATAGGAGTATCAGCAGGGTCTATATACAAGCTAACATATTCCACTAGTCGACGAGACGAATATATCGGATACAGCATTAACCTGGCAAGCCGATTGCAAAATTACTGTAAGGGTATTGGATTTATTGCTTCTGCAAGAATAAATGCATCGCACCAAAAATTAGCAGAGTCGAAATATGTTCGTGTTGTTGCAACGCAGCTCAGAGGTTTTCCAATGATTCGCATTTTTTAAGAGGATCTTTACTCAAGTACATATTGATAAGGTTGCCTAAAAGAACTATTAGGCAACAGCTCAATTCCCCACTCACTGCGTAAGATTTTTGCTCTCTGGACAAGGGTTAGATCAACTTTTAAAACTTGCGAGAATTGTTATCAAAATCCCTCCTCAATTTTCGACTTAAACCCTTGAAAGTCGTTTTCTAATAGTTGTTTAGTTGAAAATAGAGATTTGCTCTTTTCACCTTCCTCCAATAACCGCTCCAACCGCCCCTTCATCTCATCATTCTCCTTCGAAATCCCTCCTTCAAATAATCAACGAAATCAAACAATCTCTATATTCTCTAAGTTATCATAATTTGAGATGTTTACGCTGGCAGCAACCCATTCGGCCGCCATATCGCATTAATTTTAGATGCATCTACACGC
>NZ_JAJUXK010000009.1 GCF_021390335.1 Dyadobacter sp. CY343
TTCTAATAGTTGTTTAGTTGAAAATAGAGATTTGCTCTTTTCACCTTCCTCCAATAACCGCTCCAACCGCCCCTTCATCTCATCATTCTCCTTCGAAATCCCTCCTTCAAATAATCAACGAAATCAAACAATCTCTATATTCTCTAAGTTATCATAATTTGAGATGTTTACGCTGGCAGCAACCCATTCGGCCGCCATATCGCATTAATTTTAGATGCATCTACACGCCTCCTCGCCTGTGCAAGACCATAATTTTTCTGCACGCCTAACCAAAATTCGGCTGTCGTGTTCGGGAACGCAGCGCCTAAACAAATTGCCATTTCGGGTGACACCGCCGATTTTCCATTGATAATTGCAGACAGCGTTTTCTTGGTTGTCCCCAAACTGCGGCAACCTGCTCAACAGTAAGTCTTTTTCCTGTCTCCTCATAAATTCCGTCAAGCGTTTCGCGGATAAGTTCACCGGGATGGGCGGGATCAAACAAAATCATATTATTCCTCTTGTTTAATGATAATTTATATAGTCAACGTCTGAGGCATTCTCTCCCTATTAATTGTATTGAATTTTATGCCGTAGAGCGGCTCCCTGTTTATAGAACAACGATATCAGTTTATAGCAAAGGCCCCAGCGGGGCCTCCTGATTAATCGCGAATTCCCAGGAGGCCCCGCTGGGGCCTAACAAAATTATTATCACTGATCTATTCTAGAAACAGGTTGCTCCTCCGGAGCTTTGCAGTTTACCTATTTACCTCCCCCAAATCAGCCGCTCCAACCGCCCCTTCATCTCATCATTCTCCTTCGAAATCCCTCCTTCAAATAATCAACGAAATCAAACAATCTCTATATTCTCTAAGTTATCATAATTTGAGATGTTTACGCTGGCAGCAACCCATTCGGCCGCCATATCGCATTAACTTTAGATGCATCTACACGCTTTCTAGCTTGCGCTAAATTGTAATTCTCCTGCACACCTAACCAAAATTCGGCTGTCGTGTTCGGGAACGCAGCGCCTAAACGAATTGCCATTTCTGGCGACACCGCAGATTTTCCATTTATAATTGCTGACAGGGTTTTACGGGTTGTCCCCAAAACTGCAGCCACCTGCTCAACGGTAAGTCTTTTTTCCTGTTTCCTCATAAATTCCGTCAAGAGTTTCGCGGATAAGTTCACCTGGATGGGCGGATCAAACAAAATCATATTATTCCTCTTGTTTAATGATAATCTATATCGTCAACGTCTGAGGCATTCTCTCCCTATTAATTGTATTGAATTTTATGCCGCAGAGCGGCTCCCTGTTTATAGAAAATATATCCCGGTTTTATAGCAAAGGCCCCAGCGGGGCCTCCTAATTAACCGCGAATTCCCAGGAGGCCCCGCTGGGGCCTAACAAATTATTATCATTGATCTATTCTAGAAACAGGTTGCTCCTCCGGAGCTTAGCAATTTACCTATCTGCCTGCTCCAATCAACCGCTCCAACCGCCCCATCATGTATCTGAGATCATGTATGACGTAGGTTTCTCGAATCTCTCGTATTTCTCCAAATGTTTTAGGGAGGAGTTTGGAGTTTCGCCTAAGGAATATGCCAAGAAGTACGGAAAGTTACCCGTCACATTTTCACAAATTGCTCGCTTGTACCATCAGCAAATTTGAGAATGTAAAGCCCACTGGGCAGCGATTTTATACTGATCTGTTGTTTGGTGGCAGTAATGTCAAGACTTTGCATGTGGCGACCAGTAATATCATATAAATTGGCAGATGTTCTTAGCAATGCATCACTAACCTGGAAAGTAACCGTTTCGCTTGCTGGGTTTGGATAAATTGCATTCAGCTTGCCTTCTTCATTGAGTGAAGTGATTTTGCTGTACGTAAACGTGCCGTCACGATCTGACATTTTTAAACGGTAATAAATGGTACCGTCAAAGTTGTTTTGATCGTGATAGCTGTAATGATTATCTCCACTGCCAGCCGCGTCCACCGTCGCAATCTTAAGGAAGCTTTTGGCATCGCCGCTGCGCTGGATTTCAAAGTTGTTCGTATTGACCTCGCTCGCAGTGTTCCATTGAAGCAAATTGCTTCCTGTTTCTTTGGTTGCAGTAAAGCTGATCAGATTAAGCGGTAGCGCAGACTGTTTCGTTTTTATGAAAAAACCACTAAAACCGGTTACATCAAAAGTCACTTCCCAGTATTGCGCGTCAGCATTCCATTCAACTTTGCCATTAGCCTGAGCAGGTGTAAATGTGGAGACGTTGCCTGGGTAAGAGTCGGGCAGACCAGAGCCGTCATTACTCACTCCTGAACGCTTTTCAATACGTAAATTGGCTTTGTTGTTCTCAATGTCGGCTGCGTTAAGCGGCAGCTTGGTCGGGTTTACAGCATTAAAGTCATCGAATTCCTGCTGGGTAAAGAATAGGGTTACTCTGGCTGCGGCACCGTCGGGATTGTTGAAAGGCGTTATCTGGTAGTGTCGTTTTACAAAGTCGTCAGGCTGCGTACTTGCTACCCAAACTTTTCCTTTCACCGTGCCAGACACGGCGCCTGTTCCATTCACCACGCCACCTGGATTTAAATAGGCGATAAGCTGGCAATCAGCGGAAGTCAAAACATAGTCTCCGGCAATGTCAGCGGAAGCTTCATCATTATCATTGGCCAGTTCGCGCCTTGCGCCACCAAACTCGTAAGCACCCAGATCAACAATGTGCTCACGTACCCGTGGGTTGCGATCCAGATCGGCAGTAATGCCGGAAATGTCCGGTCTCTGGCCTTCTTGAAAATAATTAAACCCAGCATTTATAGCAGGGCTGCAAGGCTGTAACCGGAAATTACCTGCGTTGGCATCTACAAAAAGCGGATCGACGCTTATTCCTGCGTTTCCGTCCACCTGAACCAGGCTGCTTTTGATGCCAGACTGCGGAACATTCACTAGACCGGTATTATTTTCATAAACAATGCTGTTGCGGATCGGAAAAGCCTGGCCGCTGGTATTGAAAATTCCACCACCTTGGCCGCTAGCAATATTTCTGACAATCGTGCAATTGGTGATTACGGGTTTTGAATCAGCCACAAAGATCCCTCCTCCATCTAAGGCAGATGTATTGCCGCTGATTAAGCAGTTGGTCAATATTGGAGAAGCACTGGATATTAAGAGGCCGCCTCCGAAAATTGGAGAGACATTGCCAATGAATGAGCAATTGATCAGCTCAGGGGAAGAATCATAAATATTCATACCCGTATATTGATTACCGGTTATCGTCAGGTTGACCAGCTTAGGCGATGATCCGCTGCCGTTCTGGATCGCAGGGGCGGTGTTAGAACCTGTTATCGTGAAGCCGTCCAGTACAGCGGCGCTGGTCAGCTTCAGCCCGGAATGGACTAGTACCCCGGCGCCATTATTACCACTGAGGGTACTCTTATTAGCTGTAACAGACAGGTCCCGCTGATCCAGGCTTGTTTCATTGCCTGCGAAACCTCCATAAATTTTTACGCCTTCTTTCATGAAAAAACGCGGGCCGCTCCCAAGGATAAACGTACCTGCAGCTACCCACACCTGATCGCCGCTGGATGCCGAATTAATGGCGCGTTGCAAGTCACTCTGTGCGCAGGCCCAGCTCGTACCTGCCCCACTTCCACCCGGAGTTACATACCAGACACCGGCAACTCCCCGCGGTAGGGGATCGGCCTGGAACTCGTAAGCGCCCATATCTACGATTCCATTATTGTAAAAGCGACCGCTGCCAGTAATGTCTTTAACAATAAGTGACAAATCCGGCGTCTGACCGCTGGTAAAGTAGGTGTTACTTCCCTTGTTCACAACCGGACTGCAAGCCTGCAGCCCGTAATCATCCTGAGCGGCATCCCGAAAGACCGGATCCACATAGCCTGAAATATTACCATTTGACGTGCTGGTTTCTCCTTGTACCAGGCTGTACCGGATCAAAGAGCTGGAACCCCCTTCATTGACTATCCCAGCTTCATTTCCGGAGATGAATTATCAGTATTATTTACTCCGGCTATCAAGTCTTCTCCGTCAGATTTGTTATCCGCAATTGTGCAGTTCGTAAGTATCGGAGAGGCCCCTGAATTCACCATACCTACACCAAGGTTTTTAACGATGGAGCAGTTGACCAAAACGGGGGAGGAGTTTTCATTTCTCATACCAGGCCCTCCGCCAGTGTTGCCTGTGATAATCACATTGACGAACATGGGTGATGAATTGGAATTTAAAATACCACTAGTTCCTCCAGAAACAGTAAAACCGTCCAGCAAGGCAGCAGTAGTAAGCGCATTTCCCGTATTATTAATGGTGTAGAGAACACTTGGCAAGCCCTGCAAAATGCTTTTATTAGCATTGATGGTCACATCTCTGCTGGCAAGATTTGTCTCCGTTCCTGCAAAGCCACCATAAACCTTTACACCCTCCTTCATAATGAGTGCTCTGGCAAGTCCGTCTTCCTGATCCGGGTAAAAGGTTCCCTCTGCCACCCATACCTGTTCACCGCTCGCAGCTGAACTTATTGCAAGCTGCACGCTGCCGGAAGCACACTCCCAGCTTGCCCCGGAGCCGGTTCCGCCTGCCTTCACATACCACACGCCTGGAACACCCACAGAAGTGGCGCCCTGGTATTCGTATGCGCCCATATCTACCGTTCCCTGGCCGTAAAAGCGTGGATTACCAGCCAGGTCGGTCGTAATAGTAGTTAAATTGGGCGTCTGGCCACTGGCATAATAGCCACTATTACCCTTGTTCACACCAGGGCTGCATTGTTGCAGCCGGTAATCACCCGCCTCAGCATTGACAAAAAGCGGATCGACTGCTCGCGGAGCATTGTGGTGATCGGGGTTTTCATCATATACACGTTGCACGATGCTATATCGAATCACTGCGCTGGAACCTGTTTCATTGATGATCCCTGGTACGCCATCGGGGATCCCAAGTCTTCCAAAAATGATGCTGTTCCGAATTTGGGGAAACGAATTAGACGAATTTCGCATACCGGTAGCGGTCTGACCAGAAGGTACGTTATCGACAATTGTACAGTTCGTCAATATCGGAGAGGCAGTTATATTTTCTATTCCAGCACCTTGGTTTCTCACGATAGCGCAGTTTACCAGAACGGGGGAGCAATTCTCATTTCTCATACCGGCTCCGTTAAGGCCATTATCTGTGATAATCACATTGACAAACATGGGCGACGAATTGGCATTAAAAATGCCGCTGGTTTCTCCTGAAGCCGTAAACCCGTCCAGCACAGCAGCCGTGGTAAGCCCGTTCCCTGAATTGCGGATTGTATTGACAGAACTTTGCACGCCACGCAGAATACTTTTATTAGCAGTGATAGTCAGGTCGCGACTAGCGAGATTGATTTCCGTTCCTGCAAAGCCGCCATAGATTTTCACGCCCTCTTTCATGGAGAAATACGTAAAAGCCGCAGGTTGAAATGTACCACCTGCCACCCAGACTTCGTCGCCTGCGTTGGCGGCATTGATAGTCGCCTGAAGATCACTGCTCGCATTTGCCCAGGAGCCCGACCCATTCCCTGTGCCGGTTGTTTTTACATAGAATGTCGAAGCAAGAACAGCAGAAGAAACGCCATTCAGAAGTGAAAAAAGCGCCAGGCAAATAGCGATTCGAAAAGAAACAAAAAATAAATTGGACGTACTTTTTGCAGGAAGTAAAGTTGAATGCATACAGGAAAGAACAGAGGAGATTACGAGTTTTCGCAAAGTACCGGGTTTCATGCGAAAAAACCGTGACGTATATTCTTGGCTGGCCGCTATATTTTTTGCTGCCTCTTTCAAGCATTATGCAGGCTAGCATGGAACATAAGTTTAGTAAAGGTTTACAAATCGGGCTGACTGTTAAGTATATATCGAGCGCTATCCATTTTATGTAGTAATAGTGAAATAAACCCTGCAAAACTAATATGAAGGATTCCCGAGCTAGTGACAATACCGATCTGGCCAGTTTTGGGTATCGGCAGGAATTAAAACGCTCGATGGGCAGCTTTTCCAGTTTTGCTGCCGGATTTTCCTACATTTCTATTCTTACGGGGCTTTTCCAAATGTTCCATATGGGTTACGGGGTTGCAGGTCCCGGATTCTTTTGGACCTGGCCGTTTGTACTTGCGGGTCAGTTGCTGGTGGCGCTTTGCTTTGCAGAACTAGCTTCCCGTTTTCCGTTATCCGGTGGGGTTTATCAATGGGCAAAGTTTACAGGAAACCCTTTCTTTGGATGGATGACAGGATGGATTTACCTGGCTTGCCTCATTGTCACCCTTGCTGCGGTAGCGATGGCATTACAGGTTAGCCTGCCTCAAATATCAAGTGCCTTTCAGGTCATCGGAACCTCAGATGATGCAGAATCGGTTGCTATTAACGGCATTTTACTAGGGTCTATTCTGATTGTTATCAGTACGCTGGTAAATGCGAAAGGCATTAAACTGATGGTGCTGATTAATAATATTGGTGCGGTCGCAGAACTGGTTGGGATTGTTCTATTAATAATCCTGCTTTTTCTAAACAGGGTAAGATCTCCGGTCGAGGCGGTCGTCCATATTGAACAAATCAAATCTGTGGGCAGCTCTTTCCCTGATGTGAAGATTTTTTTGGCAGCCACTGCATTGACAGCCTCTTATGTTTTGTATGGTTTTGATACTGCCGGAACATTGGCCGAAGAAACGCACGACCCCCGTACAAAAGCACCCCGCGCCATCTTGCAGGCACTGTTAGCGGCAGGCACTGCGGGATTACTCGTATTACTTTTCGCCCTCATGGCAGTGCCGGACTTCAATATGCCGGATCTGGGAAATATACGCGGAGGGTTACCTATGCTGGTTAAATCAGTGCTGGGAGAAACTACCGGAAGTCTATTTCTTTGCTGTGTCATTTTTGCCATTACTGTATGCACATTGGCAGTTCACTCCGGGGCTGCCAGATTAATGTACGCGATGGGGCGTGATGGGTACCTGCCTTTTAGCAAATCCTTATCGCAAGTTTCCTTAAAAACTCACACTCCGATACTAGCAACGCTGATTTGTGGATTGGGAGCGATCATTGTTTTGGCAGTGAACATTCAGTTTCCCAATGTTTTCGCTTTGGTAACCTCTATCGCCATACTTTGGGCCAATTTGGCCTACTGGATCGTGGTTGCTCTTCAACTCAAAAATAGACTTTCTTCTGCAAGGCATAACAGAGATACTAACGCAAGATTTGATTTAGGCAAATGGGGCTTACCAATTAATATTCTCGCGCTTGTTTGGAGCACATTTATGGTGGTCAATGTATCCTGGCCGCGACCTGAAACGTATGGTTTGGAGTGGTATCACCAGTATTCGGCATGGATGTACACGGCTGGCTTGATCGTGATCGGAATTTTCATTTATTATTATAAGTCATTAAAAGACAATGGATAAAAATTTTGACACGATCATCATTGGAGGTGGGTCGGCAGGTTGTGTGCTGGCAAACCGGCTAAGTGAAGATCCCAACCATAAAGTGCTGGTCATTGAGGCGGGAAGAACGGATTCCTGGTGGGATATTTTCATCCATATGCCAGCAGCGCTGACCTATCCGATCGGCAGCAAATTTTACGACTGGCAATATCAATCCGAACCTGAACCGTTTATGAATAACCGGCAGGTGTATCACGCACGTGGGAAAGTGTTGGGCGGTTCCAGCTCAATTAACGGAATGATTTTCATTCGGGGTAATCCAATGGACTATGAAAAATGGGCAAAGGATCCGGGAATGGAAACATGGGATTATACACATTGCCTGCCTTATTTTAAAAAGTCAGAAAACAGAACCGCCGGAGTCAATGCCTGGCGTGGTGGCGACGGGCCCCTGCATTTGGAGACCGGGCCGGCCACTAACCCGTTGTTTCAGGCATTTTTCAATTCAGCCAAACAAGCAGGATATCCGCTCACCGATGATGTGAATGGATTCCAGCAGGAAGGTTTTGGAAAGTTCGACCGTAATATCAAAAATGGAAAGCGCTGGTCTGCCTCCGACGCATACCTGCATCCTATTTTGGGAAAACGTAAAAACCTGGAAGTCATCTGTGACGCGCTCACAACCAAAATCCTGTTCTCAGGAAAGCGTGCAGTGGGTGTAGAGTTTTTGAAAGGAAATAGTTTGCACAAAGTTATGGCAGGGGAGATTATCTGCTGCGGGGGTGCCATTAATTCTCCCCAGGTTCTCCAGTTGTCAGGAATAGGAAACACTGAAACATTGAAGGCGGCGGGGGTAGAGGTGCTGCACGACCTTCCGGGTGTGGGCCAGAATTTACAGGATCATCTTGAAGTTTATATCCAATATGCCTGCAAAAAACCGGTGAGCGTATACCCGGCGTTGAAATGGTATAATAAACCCCGGGTTGGTCTGCAGTGGATGCTGTTTCGTAGTGGACCTGCGTCAACCAATCATTTTGAAGGCGGCGGATTTATCAGAAGTAATGATACCGTTGCTTACCCTAACCTTCAATTTCATTTTCTGCCTGTTGCTATCCGTTATGACGGCAGTTCTCCATCAGGTGGTCACGGCTATCAGGTGCATGTCGGTCCGATGAATTCGGATGCGCGTGGATCTGTGCTCATCAAGTCCGCGGATCCAAAGGAAAAGCCAGCTATTCGATTTAATTATTTGTCTACGGATAAAGACCGGAAGGAGTGGGTAGAGGCGATCCGCTGCGCGCGGAACATCCTGAATCAGCAGGCACTGGGTGAATTTAATGGCGGCGAGCTCTCGCCCGGCCATAGTGTGGAGACTGATCAGGAAATTCTCGACTGGGTCAGACGTGATGCTGAAACTGCGCTGCATCCATCCTGCACTTGTCGAATGGGTACGGATAGCATGTCTGTGGTGGATCCGCTCACGCTGCGGGTGCATGGGCTTGAAGGTTTGCGCGTCGTGGATGGCAGTGTGATGCCGTATATAACCAATGGAAACCTGTATGCACCCATTATGATGATTGCTGAAAAGGCTGCCGATATCATTTTAGGCAACCAGCCACTTGCACCGGAAAAAGCTAATTTTTATAGAAAGCCCTAGTAAACAGCTTCGCTTTTAAGTATTAAAACAATAGCGCTTGGTTACAAAATTACTTACCTCCTTTATATTCTTAACTGAAATTCCTTGAAACCTGCCCAATTTGCTGCGCTGTTTGCCGGACCGGCTGCGTTCTTTCTTGTCCTGTTTTTTGCTGACTTAAATCCCGGGCATCCCGAAGTTACCAGAATGGCCGCGGTGACGGTATGGGTCGCCATTTGGTGGCTCACCGAAGCGACTGACCTGGCCGTGACGGCCTTGCTGCCATTCATACTGATGCCGATACTAGGCATAGCCGATTCGCAAACGGTGGCGGCCCAATATATGGATCAAACCATTTTCCTATTCATCGGAGGCGTGCTGCTGGCTTTCGCGATTGAACGCTGGAACCTGCATCAGCGGATTGCATTGTCCATTTTATCGAAACTCGGCGCCAACCCGGCCACCATGCTTGGCGGCGTGATGGTCGCTACTTTTTTCATTTCCATGTGGGTGTCCAATACGGCAACCGTCATGATGATGCTTTCTGCGGTGCTGGGGATTATTGTTCAGGTTGAAAAACACGACATATCTGCTGCTCAAAAAAATGCGATCGCCAAGGCAATGCTGTTGGGGCTTGCCTATGCTGCATCCATTGGTGGCATGTCTACACTGGTGGGAACGGCCACTAATCTTGCTTTCTACAAAATATATTTAGATGCTTACAAAGATGCCGGCGACATGAACTTTGTCAGCTGGTTTGTCCTAGCTTTTCCGGTTGCAGTAATGCTGTTGGCCGCGGCATTTTTTATTCTCAAATTCACTTTTCTCCGCAGTGCAAAAGCTGTTATATTCGACCGCAGTTACTTTGTTGCCTCCCTGCGGCAATTGGGCAAAATGGCTTTTGAAGAAAAGGTCGTTTTTGCCGTTTTTGTCATTACCGCATACTTGTGGTTTGGCCGAAAGGATATTGATTTTGGATCTTTTCATCTAAAAGGTTGGGGCCGTCTTTTGGGTACACAGGCATCGTTTATTACGGATAGCACGGTGGCTATTGTAATGGCAGTTTTACTATTTCTGATCCCCTCGAAAAATGAAAAAGGTAAAATGCTGATGAGCTGGGAAGAAGCGAAGAAACTTCCAATCGGCATCATCCTCTTGTTGGGCAGTGGTTTTGCTTTGGCAAAAGGGTGCGATCAGTCGGGGCTAAGCACCTGGCTGGCACAAGAACTGCTTTTTTTAAAGGATGCGTCCCCCGTTTTTGTTATCGCTGGCATGTGCGTGATCATTTGTGTCATCAGCGAACTTGCTTCCAATGTCGCCTGCATACAATTGGTGTTACCCATATTATTAGCCATTCAAAAAGTAACCGGCATGCCGCCATTAATGCTGATGGTGCCCGCCACGCTGGCCGCGTCGCTCGGCTTTATGCTCCCCGTAGCAACCCCGCCAAACACCATTGTGTTCGGAAGCGGGCGGGTCCGTGCCGCTGATATGCGCAATGCCGGGTTGCTGCTCGATGTTGCGGGGATTGTTATTATTACGGTAGCGTCGTTGATTATTAGGGTGTTTGTTTGGGAATGAGGTCTTTCCATCAGTTTCGGTTACTCGAAAATTTCGAATAACTGAAACTTGCTTATTCAGAGAACGGGTGTATTTCTGGTTGATTTGAAAAATGTTGACTTGGAAATTGTTTCAAATCGAAACGATAGTCTAGCAATCTTCTAGGCCTCCATATGGAATATAGTATGCTGTTAACAGAAAGCTAAGAGCCACATAATTGTCTTTTTATCAGGTTGTTACAAAACTGCAACAAGCTGTTGCAGTTTTGTCGTTATAGAAAAATTTGCAAGGCTTATTGTCGAATTAATTCAACTGGACGATTACGGCAAGGCGTAAAAAGCGTGTTAAGACTTATTACAGCTTGCAGACCATTTTCCTGACGTCGGGAAAATGGTCGATATTTTGATATCACCTAGGACCTTTTCAAGATTTATAAGTCCAGACTAAATCCGTTAGCCTTATTAAGATCGTAAAATGCCATAAAAATGTCCATCGGCCCTCCTCCTGACTTTACCCAATCAGCTGTCACATTGAAGGCTGGCTCCAAAAAAGTAGAAATGTAAGTCATTTGGCCGGAACTGTGGCGAATGCCATTTTTATCAAGAGCTTTTCCTCTATTTAAAAACAAGTTTTTTTGATCATAGATTTGCTGTCGGAGTGCCTTATTTTCCTTTCCTCTTGGAAGATTATCTATGAGCATTCTTCGCATGGTAAAAAATAACCGGTGCGATTTGTCAGGATCAGCAATGTCGCTAAATATGTTAGAGTCAAAGCTGATATCTTCGTCTCCCAGTTCCTCAAGAGGAAATAATAAAGGTTGGATTGATGTCATATCTTTCGATTGTTCAATCAATTTTTTCATTTCTTCAAGACGATCTGTCTGATCTTTCTTCGTTTTTTTATTTTCCATGTTTCTGAATATATTTAGTTAGTTTGTTCCGACAGTTAATCTTTTCTTAATCAATTCTATTTCCTCAAAAATTGATTCTTTATCAAAAGGATTCGTTTTTAATGATCGTAAGGCAATGTCAGTTTTACCAAAATATTGCTGATAAAGTCCATACAAGTTCTTGCCCATTTCCTTGTTAGCTTCGTAGCAAAAGAAACTGTAAATTATTGCAGAATGAACACGTTTTTCTTCGGCATACTTCGCCACGGATGCAGGAGAGTTGATCAAATGCTTAATGTAGTTCATGAATTCACGCGGAAAGAGCATTTCCCGGGCAAACCAGTCAGCATCCTCTTCTTGAAGAAGAAACAGGTCTGCTGCACCGTCTTCTGTAAGTGCATATTTCAAAACTTTTAGTTGATCCAGATCATTCAGAACATGAAATAGCTCATGCATTAGAGCGAACCACAACGTTGCATAGTTATTATTATAGTCAGTAATGGCAATGCAAGGCTTTCCATTTACGACAAATGTTCCACCTCGTACTTTGGCCTTCGGTGGAGAAGGTTGAACAATTACTGTAATTCCAACACCAAATAGAGCACGTATTACCGTCAGAAATCCTTTCTCTTCATACCTGGTATATGGTCTTATGTTTTTGACAAGACTCAATAGTGCTTCGCGATTGAATTCGTTTGTATTTTCAATTTTTTCAAACTGAAAAAAAGCTGATCGAAC
Source organism: Dyadobacter sp. CY343 (assembly GCF_021390335.1). Classification (GTDB taxonomy): domain Bacteria; phylum Bacteroidota; class Bacteroidia; order Cytophagales; family Spirosomataceae; genus Dyadobacter. The sequence continues at coordinate 12,214 of NZ_JAJUXK010000009.1, forward strand.
CCAAAGTTCTCTCATTTTATCATTGGAATTGTGCAGTTTGCTAAACAACACTCTGCCAACTTCATGACTGTAATCAAAAATAGAATCAAGATGGAAAAATGATTTTATGCGATTCTCGATGTGCTGGAAATCGGTAATAGATGAAATGAAGTTTAAATCTTTAAGGCCCTTGACGTCAAAGGTTCGTAATATATAGTTAGCCTTCCTGGCGTCTTCGATTTGTCCGATATGTTCCGAGTTCAATGAGCCGACGTAAGTCTTCGTTAAATCCTGGACGTCGAGGTTAAAGAGCTGGCTAATCTTAATAATTGAAAAATAATCAAGTGACTCTACATCGCCCTCCGATATCCTCTTTGTCATTCGATAGAAGGTGTTCTTTGGTATCCCCAGGATTTTTGACATTTGAAAGTCTGTAATGCCAAGCTCTAATTTTTTCTGTTCAACCAGCTCGGAAAAGCTTACAGAGGGGCCACTTCCTACTTGTTCAAACAAATCCGAAATGTTGATCGGCATGTCGTTGTTTCCCATTGTCACGTTGAAAATTTAGATAATTAGTGCAAGATACAGCGAATTTTCCCAAAAATGGGAAACTTGACTAATTTTCAAGAAGCTTTGCGTCTCGGCATTTCTTCGCAGAATTTGTATTGAAGATGTGATAAATATTCCCCTATATTTGCCCCGCAAACTTTATTAAATTTTTTATGATGCTCATGTTAAAACTTGGGTTTAAAGTATCGTATTGGAGAGGCATACGGGTGAGAGTCCCGAGACCTATCGTAGCATCAGCTTTGATAAAGTTTGCGGTGACCTCTCCATTTTTAATCACTTCAATCCATCTAGGATATGCAAACTTTAAATGGTCCCGGTGTCGACTCGAATGCAAATTCAGTCAACCCAACGAATGATGCACGTCACGCATCAAATGTCCGAGCACCGCTGACAGAGTCACAAGCCGAGTTTTGGTATCTCATCGAATGTCAGGGCTGTAAGGAGCTGGCGCATTCGCTGAAAATGGTGCATGATCTGGCGCTTTATCATTCTGATATTCCGTTTGATACGGCCGAAAAATCGGCGCTGTTTGATGTGAACTTACTTGTAGAGGGGTTTCAGAAAATGGTTGCGAAAGTTTAGGAATTGGAGGACTGTTGGCGACAGTCCTTTTTTGTTTTACATATCGATTCACGGCAGTTCAGACTTACGTCATGGTAAAAATGGACATTAAGCAAACCGCTTGTAAAAGACAATCTAATAAATTAGTTTGACTCCTATGAATACACCACTTTCAAACATGCCGCTCATTGCCAGTGATATAAAGCAACTCATTGAGCAAAGCAGGCAAAATGTAGCCATTGCGGTCAATGCCGAAATCACACTTTTGTACTGGAATATTGGTAAAAGAATCAATCAAGAGGTTCTTAATTTCAACAGAGCAGAGTACGGCAAGCAGATTGTGGACACGCTATCTAAGCAGTTGACATTGGAATATGGCAACGGATGGAGCAAACGACAACTGCACCATTGCCTTCGAATTGCCGAGGTTTTTCCGGAAGTTGAGATTGTGCACGCACTGCGTACACAATTGAGTTGGACACATATCAGACAGATTATAGCGTTTGACGATGAATTGAAGCGGAACTTTTACATTGAGATATGTAAGTTGGAAAAATGGTCGTCGCGTCAACTGCAAGAAAGAATAAATTCCATGCTTTACGAACGCACTGCCATCAGCAAAAAGCCGGAAGTGACGATTCTGAATGATCTGGAGAGACTAAAAACAGAGCAGAAGTTAAGTCCGGATTTGGTTTTCAGAGATCCCTATTTTCTCGACTTTCTGGGACTTGCGGATACTTATTCCGAAAGAGATTTAGAAACAAGTATTATCGTTGAGTTGCAGCGTTTTATCACCGAAATGGGCATCGACTTCGCTTTTCTGGCGCGTCAAAAAAGGATAACTATTGATAACCGGGATTATTACATCGCCCTGCTTTTTTACCACAGACGACTAAAATGCCTGGTTGCTATGGATCTTAAAATCGGCGAATTTGAGGCTGGCTTCAAAGGTCAGATGGAGTTATATCTTCGTTACCTTGAAAAAAACGAACAAGTTGAAGGTGAAAACACGCCAATTGGACTTATCCTTTGCACCGGCAAAAATGAAGAGCATGTGGAATTGTTACAACTCGACAAAAGCAATATCAGAGTAGCCGACTACCTGACTGTCCTGCCCTCACAGAAACTCCTTAGCGAAAAGCTACACAAGGCAGTTGAAATAGCTCAACAAAGGCTTATTCAAAGAAACTGACAGTGCTCAACTAGCATTCGCATGCAGCATTACGAGAAAATAGCAACAACCATTCTAGCCACGGCCATTCATCGTGGCGCTGAGAAAAGTACTTGTCCTTCTGAAATTGCACGCATGCTGTTTCCTGACGATTGGCGTAAGTACATGAATGATGTACGCGAGGTAGCAATTGATTTGCATAACAAGGGTAGCGTAGCAATAACGCAAAAGGGAATACCTGTTGATGTCAACAATATCAAGGGGCCGGTCCGCATTAAGATTATCTGAACATTAGGAATAGAAGGCCAGAAGATTAGCATGAGACTACCCACTATTCTGATGCGGCAGTGTGCATTTTAAACGACTTTATTCACGCCCGGAATTTTCAGGACAAGGTGACCTAGCAAAAAGGTAAACACGACGGCAAGTGGCGCTACAATCAGTAATTTAATCGCCGGGTCCACGGTCCAGCTTTTTAGCGCAAGCGAGAACACCACGAGCACAAAAGGATGCAGAATGTACACGGCGAAGGCGCAACGCGACATTTTCGTCATGAATTCGGACGAGGTATTCAGTCTCTTTTTCCCAAATGCAAGCAGTGCGGCCATGATGGAAATGCCGAGAATCTGTTCCCAGGATGCGTAGAGAAACGCAGCGATATGCCAGCCTCCGACAAACCATTCAAGCGGCTGGCCAAAGACGATTTTGAGAGAGAAAATCAACGGAAAGCCGATAACGATCATGCCGAGAATGAATATTCCCAGCCTCCGGTAACGTTGCTGATCAACCTGCTCGATCCATTTGTTTTCGGCGGCAATTAATCCGAATATAAATGCAGCAATATACTGTGGAAAATGTCCAAGCTGAAACCCCAACGGCTCCAAAACCCAACCCACCGGGAAAATCAGCCTGATTAAAAAAGTGGTCAGCCCAAGCACGGCAGCGAAGACTAAGATATGCTTAATAGAAGGTAACTGCCATTGTTTTATGTCGTGTTTGGCGAGTTTTGTCCATGCGACGTAACACAATGTGAAGAGTAACAACGCGACAACAAACCAGAGTACGCCCACATTTATCCAGCCATCATAACCCGACACGAATTGCATAAAAGTAATGTCGTGCTCTCCACCGTAGCGGTAAACCAAGTAGTTCATGATCGTCGCCTGGACAAACGAATAGAATATCAACGGAATACCCAATCTAAAAAACCGGTCTTTAACAAAAACCGCAGTGCCTTTGCGTTTTAGGGATGCGGGAATAAAGAGTGCAGAAAGAAAGAAGAAGAAGCCCATAAAAAAGGACTGGTCGACGCTGACGACCATTGTCATCGGGATGACGGCGCCTTGTAATTCTGATTTCTCGTAATAATACCAGCCGCCGGGCGCGCCGTAAGTCACCAGCGCATGATGCACGATGACGACCGCAGTAAGGAGCACTTTCAGGTTGTCAATATAAACGATTTTGCCTTTGGGATGTTCGGGAATCAATGCGGACTGAGTACCAGGAAGAGCCATTTATTTCAAGATTATAGCTAAGATACCAAATTACAAAAACCGGCCAACTTGACCAGACTTTATGTATCTGCGCTTAAACTCAGTTAAAGTTATTTGGAGCTGCAACCTTGACCTGTACTCCATAATTATCCTGATGTATTCTCCAGTTGCTGGAATGGTCCCCCTTTTACAAAAGAACCTTGTGCAAACATACTGTATGCATCGATCACCATTTTCTGATGTAAGGCAGTGGAAAAGAAAGGTAAGGGATGTATTTTAATTGTAGCTCTGCGTCGGTTTGTAGCTTCTGTTTTAATTGAAACCCATTTAGCCGAGGCATGGTTTCTCTCCCATCAGCAGTAAAGCGATCACTCCGTCGGTTTGGACTGGACGCCCACATGAGAAGTTAGAGCAGTCAAAGACAACTGAAATTGATGTTAACGTTATGAAATATACGCGGACATTTAGACTAACGATGTGCCCATCTTAGCTTTCATTACCGCGTATAAAGGACGGATCAATTCATTTGCTGACTTAAAGCGATTCTTTGGTCAAATATTATGATTTGGCAGTCTGAACCTCAGGGTCGGTCAAATCGAGGCGATAAATTTCCATGATATTTTCCAGTAATTTTTTGAAATTGATATTCAGGTCAATCAGGTTTCCGGAGTGTACATCAAATACCCAACCGTGAACGGTCAAACCTCGGTCACGTTGCGCCTTTTGCACTTCTGCCGTTTTAATTACATTGATACATTGCTCCTCTACGTTCAATTCAACTAATCTTTTGTAACGCTGTTCTTCATTTTCTATGGCAGCCAATTCATTTTTATGAGTCCGGTACACGTCTCGAATATTCCTTAACCAAGGATTTAATATCCCAAGGTCACCGGATTTCATTGCTGCCTGCACACCACCACAATAGTAATGCCCACAGACAACGACGTGTTTTACCTTAAGATGCTCCACAGCATAATTGATCACTGACATGACGCTCAAATCGGTGTTCGGTACCATATTAGCGATGTTTCTCAGAATAAATGCTTCGCCAGGTGCGATGCCCATCAGTTCTTCGGCAGAGACACGGCTATCTGAACAACCTATGTAGAGAATGTCGGGAGTCTGTCCCTTGGAAAGGTCACTGAAGTAATTGGCCTCCTGATTAAGCTTGCTTTGAACCCAATTCTGATTGTTTTTGAAAATTTGTGAGATATCCATTTCGGTAGTGGTAATGTTAGAATTTGAAAAACAAGTTTTAATCAAATTTCCTCAATCCAGATGAATTCCCTACGATATTAGAGCTGTTTTAATGTATTTATATTGAATGTCTATTGTTTTTGCCATGAGAAACTTTTAAAACAGCTTGACGGTGAGTGAATGTGCTGGGATCCGCATTAAGCCTGCTATCTTGCAACGGTAGCATTCAGCTCAATATTCAATGTGTCGTTCAGGGCAACGACTTGGAGCAGCGTAACAGCCTGTTTCATTTCGTGCTTTGCCACGAATTCCTGAAACAGGTCAAAACAGTTATTGATAAACTCTTCTGTGGAGGTCGAGTAAATCGTGAGCTTCACGATATTTCGATGACGAATGCTTTTAGTTCAGCCATCTTGCCATCCCGAAAACGCCAGACATCGCAATAGGAGTAATCAACTTTTTTTCCACTTTCATCTTTCATGCTGATCTTTCCAATTGCGGTCAGGAAATCACCTTCGGCAATCAAATGTTCGACATCAAACTCTGGCGGTTCCACATATGCTGATTTCATATATTCCCGGACCGCAGCCTTTCCCTGCAATGTCTGATCACCGACAAATTCATACATTAAATCTTCGGTGCAAAAAGATAGAAATCCTTCATTATCTCCTTCTGCCACAGCAGCATTTGCTGCTAATAATGTGGCCTTATTATCTGAATTCATCATTGAATAAAGTTTATGTAAAACGGGTTACTGCACTTTTATATCGGCAGTGTTTCCAAAAAATCAAGTAGCATAATTAGACTTAAAAATCCGTAAATAGGATTTAAAAGCCCTCCCATGTAATCACCATAAGTACCAAATTCATCTGTCGTGTTTGGGAGGGTTTCTAATTCATCGAGATATACTTGCCGAACTTTATAAAAGAGGACAATGCCCCCGGCAACTATCACAAAAAAAATGGGGTGCTAAGATTTAGTTTCGGGAAACCAATTTTTGAAATCAATTTTCATGCGTTACAAGTTAGTAACGACGAAATTGCAAAAATCAAACTGGTTTTTTTGCTAAACCCTCTGATTTCAATATTTCGTCTGATCGCGATTTTTCAAAAAGCATACTTTCTCCTACACAGACCCCCAACACGCACTGCAAATAATGCAATAGCACCCACCCCTCCACGCATCTGATTTGGGTTTAGACTGAGTGGTTGCCCCGGTACCATGAGTGGCCACTCTCGTAAGCTTCTTAGATGCACGAAAACAAAAGTATATTTTTCCGCACCTCAGCGCCCAATTAAAATTAAATTTAGAATAGCATTGGTATTGTCGATCTAGGACTGTAGTTGCCCGTATCGTGCGTTCTCGGGTTTAGTGGGTAACTCGTCCGTTCTCTAACCACTCCTTCAATTCAATCAAGCGAAGCCGGCAACTATCTGACCCTTTGTAGTCTGGGCTCACCTTCAACATGTTCAATTCTGAGGCGATAAACTTTGCGAGACTTTCAACGGTCGTGTATTTGTTTATTTAATTGGGCCTTCGGGTAATTCCCGCTCCGCAAAATAGTCAACCAGCTCGCTTGTTGTCATAAATGTTAATCGTTGGTTGCTCAAAGTTACAAGATGACCCACTGAAAAAGGTCAAGAATTTTATCAGTCAGATAGCAGAGAAGGTCGATTTAGTTGAATTTACTTTTCGTCAATGCAACAAATCAGGGGCTTTAACTAGGGCATCTTTTGTTTTGTGGAAATGTTAACAGATCGTTAAAAAATTGCAAAAAATTCATGTAGCCCGTTTGCTGTCATGTGCTTAAAGGTTACATTTGGCCAAACAAAATTTATACTTTATGAAAAAATTTACCCGTCCAATCATCAAAAGTGCCTTTCTGTTTTGTGCTGTTCTGCTTCTCAGCTTTTCTTGTGAAGATCACACCGTTCCTGAGGTCTTGCCGGTTCTAAAAACTCTTCCAATTACTCAAACCAGAGAGAACCCACCACCATTTGAAAGTATGTACACCAATCGTTACCGATTGGTAGTAGAAAATGTAGGCAATGTGCCTGTTTCAAAATATGGAATTGTTTTCACAACTTACCGTTCTGGCGAAACTCCCAACCCGAACAAGACGCCAACGGTAGATGCGCAATTTCCATCACATGTGTTCCCAGATGCTTTTGGTGAAGGGGAGAAGTCTTTCGACCAAGGAGGTAACTATCCATTACGCACAGACGTTTACCAGCGCGCCTATGCTATCCTAGCCGATGGACGAATCATCTACGGTGATGTCGTTTGGACAGTAGCGGGAAAAGTTACGCCGATCCAACAATAGTATCAATCAGCAACCTAATAGCCGTGGCGATGTTCCCCGGCTTTGCTATATGGTACTCTTGATGAAGACGAGCGCTGGTTTATCCTACAATGTAACCTACACCTTTGTTTGTTATGAGCTTATCCAACTCGATATCTGTCATTTTCGAATCGAGTATGCGTAACGACCAAATAAAAAAAGGGCATAATGGATTGTAATACAATCCATTATGCCCCTTAACTGTACCCGCAACCGAACAAATGTCGAACGGGTTGCTCTATGATTTGCAGACTATTGCATCCTTAACGCTTGCGTAGGCACTAGTCAATGGCAATCGCATGCAATCAACAGCAGTTCATTGGGTTATCGGATTATTCTACCGAAGGTTTCAAAACCGTGTATTTTAAATTATCAACAGTAATGCCAGAAACGGATTTGATAGACAGTTTAGACATCGGGGTTTCCGGAAAGAAAATATCCGTCATTACTGTAAGTCCGTTGTCTGCAAAAAGCTCCACGGATGCTACGTCTGCAATCAATGTGAGTGGAATGTCACTTCCCGTTGCAAACCTTGGTGCAATGTGCTTTTCTCCAAAACCCTTTTCAAAATCAATTGCACCGGATTTCGAACGGTCAATGTAGAATTGATTTTTGGCTTTGTCATAACCAACTACCAGTTCGTTACCCGCTTCATTGGCCAGCACAATGGAGAAATCTGCTGTGTTCTTGGTCGTTAGATCCAGGCGGAAAAGTCCGGTTTTGTTCTTTGCTGTTTCCGTCAGATCCAGCTGATCTTTCACTTTTACATTCTTCATCGAGAATGTTGTGGTGTTCAAAACATCCAGTTCTTTGACAGGAACCGACGTCAGGTAAGTTTCTTTACCGACTGTTTTCAGACCCAATTCCCGGGCAATTGTATTGGCGCTTCTCCAAGGATCTGTCGGAACCTGATTGGCATATTGCCAGTTGCTCATCCACCCCATCAGAATGTTGCGGTTGCCTGTGTTTGCAAATGTTACAGCCGCGTAATTATCCGTTCCAAAATCCAGCCATTTGGTTTCTTTGGAATTGGAAGTGAATGTTTTTCCGTCAAAATCTCCCAGGAAATATTGTCCTGCCGAGCCCTTATTTGGACCGCCCGGGTTAATGTTTACGATCAGCACCCAAATATCTTTTCCTTCATGTTTGATCGGGAAAAGATCAGGGCATTCCCAAACGCCGCCGTGGCCGCCTTCATTCGCACCGAATTCACTTTCACGCGTCCAGGATTTCAAATCAGGAGATGAATAAAACGTAATGCGATCTTTGGTTGCCAACGTCATCACCCATTTTTTCTGAGGCTCAAACCACCGCACTTTCGGATCACGGAAATCGGTTATGCCCGGATTTTGAAGCACAGGATTTCCTTTGTATTTCGTCCACGTTTTACCGTCGTCCAGGCTGTATGCAATGCTCTGCGTTTCGTGTTTGCCCGTTTTTTGCTTTTCCTGAACTGGATCGTGATGCGTGAAAATAGCGACCAATGCGTCTTTACCGAATCCAGCCGTATTATTTTTATCGACAACAGCGCTTCCCGAAAAGATGTAACCCAGACTATCCGGATACAAAGCAATCGGCTGCTCTTTCCAGGCGATCATATCCTTACTTGTCGCATGTCCCCAGTGCATCGGGCCCCAGATTTTATCATCCGGATAATATTGATAAAACAAATGGTAAATCCCATTGTGAAACACCATCCCATTCGGATCATTCATCCAGTTGGCTTTGGGTGTAAAGTGGAATTGCGGACGGTATTTTTCTTTGAACGCCTGAGCCATGGCGCTCGAGCCGGTTATAGCGCAAATGAGGAGTAATACAATGATTATTTTTTTCATATAGTTAGTTTTGAGCTGTTGGCTTTTAGCCAAAGGGTTAATGCGTTAAAGTTTAACAGGTTAATTTTCTCAGGTTAAAGGTTCAAAAAGCCAACAGCCAACAGCCAACAGCTAACAGCTAAAAGCCAATCACCATCCCACATTCTGCTTATACAAGCCGCTGCTGAAATTGATTTGGTTCAATGGTATAGGCAGATATTCATCCCGGCCTGCTGTAAATCGGGCATCTCCCAAATGCGTTGCCCTTGTTTTCTCAATCTGGAAATAGGCATTAATGGTTTCAGCCGCAGCGCCCCAGCGAACGAGGTCGAAGAAATGATAACCTTCACCAGCGAATTCAAGTCGTCTTTCCCAGCGAAGTGCCATTCTTGCATAGTTCTGTGTCCAATCCGAACTTTTAACGTAAGGTTGAATTTTAAAATTAGCAGTTGGTTTGCCGTCTGCTTGTACCAGCAAACCGGTACTTGCCGCTGCGCGGGCACGGATCCTGTTGATCAAAGGAAGTGCTTCGTCTTGTCTACCCAGTTCTATCAATGCTTCTGCTTTCCAAAGTAATACATCGGCGAACCGGATAATCTGCCAGTTTTTGGCGCTGGACATAAAAGGCGGCACTTTTTGAAACGAAGGGTCCGTCGGCAAAACTACTTCTTTAATGCTCGCGAAAGCGCCGTAAACCGCCGGAGCACGGGCCCAGGATTTTTGGAATACATAGCTTTTCCCATATTTAAACGGAGCATTGGGTCTTGCCACGGTGTGGTCCAGCCGCGGATCGAAAGAGCTGGTCTGGAAATCGAGCGATGCTGCCACGTCATTAGCAGCGTAGTTTTGAAACAGAGGCAGTCCGTCAGCACTTGTTTTGAATGAATTGATCAGGTCATGGCTTGGAACGTGGAAACCGCAGCAGCCGTATTCCTGGTTCATCGTATAATTGAGCGCATGCCCGTAATCAAGCCTGCCGAGCGGCGTACCGTCATTTTTTGAATATTGGATTGCAAAAACGGACTCCGGACCGTTTTCGGTTGCTGTTAAAAAGTTGTCAGCAAAATCAGCACTCAGGTTATACTTTCCGGAGTTGATCACCTCATCACAAAGCGCATTTACTTCTGTTAGCAAGGCTTTGTTTATGGTTACTACGGCATTGGTTTCGTTTTGTTCGTAAGCCTTGTACAAAAGGGTTTTTGCCAGATAGGCTTTTGCTGAAATCTTGTTGGCCCGGCCTTTGTCACTTTGGTTGTCGGGTAAATTCTCAGCAGCACTTCGGAAATCCGCTTCTATTTTTGACCATAGTTCATCATTGGAAAGCTTATCATTTGAAATGGTCGGATAGTCGGTTTTGGCAATGGTTTCGTCAATGTATGGAACATATTTGAACAGGATTTTCAGCAAAAAGTAGAAATGCCCTCTCAGGAAATTCAGTTCACCCATACGAGCTGCTTTTTCCGGATATTCCGCGTCGGACATTGCGCTCACCCTTCTCAATGCATCATTAGTCCGGCTGATACCGACGTACAATCTGAACCATACCTGGTCGATCAATGCATTATCAACCCGGTTCAGCGAAAATGTTTCGAACAAATGGAATTCGGACAAATCACCCGGGCCATCGCCGCCTTTGTACATATCGCCTCCGCGAATGCTCCCATACGCCCACATACTGGAAAAAGGGGAGGTGTAATGATCGTTTCCTAGCGCGGAGTAGGCTGCTATAACCATTTTGTCCACATTTTCAGGCGTGTTTAAATCGTCACCCGAAATGACCCCTTGTGCCGGTTCTACCAGCGCATCGTCGCAGCCCGTGAAAAGCAACATGAGCAATGTCAGGGCGTATATTAATTTTTTAGTGATCATGATTTCAAAATTTAGAAAGTGACATTCAGTCCAATTGTTCCTATGACGGGTATGGGGAAAGCGAAGTTTGGAATCTCCGGGTCAGGACCTGTGAAAGCTTTGCTTTTGATTGTAAATAGGTTACTCCCTTGCAGATACAATCGCGCGCTTTGAATTTTCAGGTTATTCAAACTTTTGAAATTGAACCCGATCTGTGCGTTTCTCAGTTTCAGGTAGGAACCGTTTTCAATGAAGTAAGTCGAGAAGCGGCCTTCGTTATTTCTGTCTACCAATGTCAATGCAGGGATATCAGAATCTGTGTTTTGCGGCGTCCATGCGTCCAAAGTTCTTTCACCCCAGTTGGTACCCGTCCAGAGTGACGAGAAATCGGTGTAGGTTTTAAATTCGTTTTGAACCTTTACATTGATTCCCTGGAAGAAAAAGCTCAGGTCGAAATTTTTCCAGCTGACGGATGTATTGAAGCCATACATATATTTAGGCGTGCTGTTTCCGATAAAATCCCTGTCCTGCGCGTCAATGGTGCCATCGCTGTTCAAATCTGCATATCTGATTCGTCCCACGCCTTTTCCCGGCTGGGTTGCAGCATTGTCTACTTCGCCCTGATTCTGGAATATTCCGTCGGCTACGTATCCAAAGAAAGAATTTGCCGGGCGGCCTAGTATGGTCTTATCCGTTCCATTTCCCGGATAGGATGCAATCACTTCTTTTGGTAGATAAGTAATCTTGTTGCGATACAGGGAGAAGTTTCCTGTCAGGTTGATTCTTAGGTCGTTGCCAATTTTTGTGTCATAGGAAAGCAATGCTTCGAAGCCACTGTTTTTCATCGAAGCGCCGTTTGTAAACCGGTTTCCACCGTCGCCGATCACAGCCAGATATGCCGGGCTGATCAGGATGTCAGAAGTTTTTCTCTGGAAATAATCAACTGAACCAGTCAAAGTGTTGTTTAAGAAACCAAAATCCACACCAAAATTCGATTCTGCCAGAGATTCCCATCTCAGCGCGTCATTGCCTTGTTGGATTAATGTAAATCCTGACGGAAGCTGGCCCGTGCCGTTGCCGCCAATGTCATAAGCACTGCCATTATCAAAGTCCCACGTCGGATCGCTGCCGTAAATGGCTGAGTATAAAGATTGCGTAGCATTGTTCGGAATTTCCTGGTTACCAGAGCGACCCCAGCCATATCTTAGTTTTAAATCAGAAATGAAAGGAATATCTTTAATGAATGCTTCCTCGCTCAAACGGTAACCCAATGAGAATGCAGGGAATGTTCCAAAGCGGTTGTCCTTTCCGAAGCGCGACGAACCATCGCGGCGTACGGTTGCCGATGCCAGGAATTTGTCTGCATAAGTGTAGTTGACCTTCGCGAAATAGGAGAAAAGTGAATTCGCACTGCCGCTGCCGCCGTTATTAATGTTGTTGCTTCCAGCATTCAAATAGGAATAATTGATATTCTCCAATGCCAGGCCTCTTCTGCTTGCCGAAAATTCCTGGGCGATATATCGGATACTTTCCTGTCCAACAAGGATTCCAATTTGGTGCTTACCGGTTTGAATGTCATAGTTTAATGTGTTTTGCCAGATCGAATTTCCCGAATACTCCTGGAAGTTGGAAACCTGATTGGTTGGATCAGACAAGAAACCTGAGGTGTACGATTTCCGAAGCAGCCTTTTGTAACCACCGCTGTAATCAATTCCATAGCTGGTTTTCAGATGCAGTTTTGGGATAATTTCCAGGTCTGCAAATACATTACCGAAGAGTCGGTAGAAGTTGCCTTTGTTCTGTCTGTTGTCCTCGATGAGCCTGACAGGATTTTGTCGGTCAGTCATTCCTGAGGCAGGGCCGCCCCAGCCGCCATCCACGGTGTAAACCGGCACAACGGGCTGTGACACCAGTGAAGCAAACAAAATATCCGCAGTAGGAGACTGCACATCCTGGATGTAAGTAGCAGACAGATTTTCGCCGATTTTCAGTTTTGATTTAAAGAGCGAGAAATCCGTGTTCAGCCTTGCAGTGTATTTTTTATTGTGCGTCGATTTTACAATTCCCTTATTGTCGTAATAGCCCAGTGAAAACATGGTATTTCCTTTTTCAGAACCATTGGAAATAGACATGTCGTACGATTGGATAATGGACTTTTGTGAAATCTCGTCATACCAATAAGTGTTTGCGGGCTTCATTGTTTTTGCTGCGTCAATAAATTCTGGATATTTTATCTGATTCAATGCCGGACTGTTGAAGTCGTTATTCCAATCATATTGATAAATCTGATTGGCGTTCGGATCTGCTTTGTCATTCACTGCCGCTTGCCAATAAGCCCGGCCCCGGCCGTCTGCATTCAGTGTTTTTAATTTAGAAGCATAATCCTGAATTGAAGTGGAAATGTTAACATTCAACCGCGATTGTCCGTTTTTTGCTTTTTTTGTCGTCACAATCACAACGCCATTGGCAGCCCGTGAACCATAAATGGTCGCAGACGAAGCGTCTTTCAAAACTTGAATGGATTCGACGTCGGCCGGATTGATTTCATTCAATCCTCTTTTGGTAGGAATGCCATCGATGATGTAAAGGGGATCATTATTGCCCAATGTACTTCCTCCCCGGATTCTTACCGTAGCGCCTCCGCCGGGCGCTCCATCCGTGGTGATTAACACACCCGGCACTCTTCCCTGCAATGCTTTTGCGGGGTTACCCACCTGGCTGTCCTTAATGTCTTTAATGCTCACCACGCTCACCGCACCTGTGATATCTTTCTTTCGCTCAGACTGATAGCCGGTAACAACCACTTCGTTCAGGCTTTTTGAATCGTATTCCAGCGTCACATCCATGACACTGTTGGTGCCTGGAACCACTTCACTTGGCACCATGCCAACATAAGAAAATACCAGCGTTGCACCGCTATTAATGCTAATGCTGTACTTTCCATCGGCATCGGATAATGTGCCATTGGTTGTACCCTTTTCCAGGATACTTACGCCCGGAAGTGTGACACCGGCGCCGTCTTTCACGGTTCCGGTAATGTTGGATTGAGCAGCCGCAAGTTGCACCCAACAGAGTATGGCAAAAGCCAGAAGCGGTAGTCGTTTAAACATGATTCGTTTGATTATTTGTTAAAAAATCAGCAATTTCTTTTTCGGCAATAACAGGTGTAGCACCAGAATAGGAGGCAACCAGCGCACCAACTGCGCAGGCTTTTTCAAGGGCTGAGGGAATGGAAGAGCCCGAAATATATTCTTTAAGAAACATGGCCAGAAAGGAATCGCCGCTGCCAATGGTGTCCTGCACTTCCACGACATATCCGCCCTGATAGTGAAATCCGTCATTGGAAAGAACAACCGCGCCATCGGCACCAAGCGTTACGCATACCAGTTTCAGGTTGAAGCGTTCGTAGAGGAATTTCATCTGCGTTTCGACGTCTGGCTGGATGCCAAACCACGTGCAAACTGTGTTAAGCTCGTGCTCGTTAACTTTTACAATATCAGCCTGTTCCAGCAGATATTCTGTGGTTGATCTGTCCAGATGAGGAGGACGAATGTTGACGTCAAACACTTTCAGTTTTGCATCTTTCAGCAATTCAAAAAGCGTGTTGCGCGACTGCTGGCTGCGTACGGAAAGCGTGCCGTAGACAAACACATCTGAGTCCTTAACCAATTGCTTGTTTTCAGGCGTCGTCATAATGTAATCCCAAGCAACGGGCTGCACAATTTTGTAAGTTACTTCTGTTTTGTCCGTCAGGTTAACCTTTACGATGCCGGTAAGATGCGTTATGCCGGTTTGAATAAAATCTGTGTTAAAATCCTGGTTGTTAAGGTAATCCATGAGTTCAACGCCCAGATCGTCGTCGCCGACGCGGCTGATGAAGGCCGGGTTCATGCCGAAGTTTTTCAGGTGAATGGCCACATTCATGGGCGCACCGCCGGGTTGCTTGCCAGATGGCAGCATATCCCATAGCATTTCTCCGAAAACGGTTATTGTTGGTGTCATATAAGTGGAGATATTAATGTAGAATCATTGTTTTATCGGTTCTTTCCAGCGAAGTTCCCTTGGTTTCCGGCATAATGCGCCACACGAAAATGAGCTGCAAAATCATCATGATGGCAAAGAAGGAAAATGTAATTCCGCCGCCCAGATATTCGGAAATAATAGGGAAAGAAAAGGCGATCACGGCCGCCATAAACCAGTGGGTAAAGCTTCCCAGCGCCTGACCGTTTGCCCGCACTTCATTGGGAAAAATTTCAGATATGAAAACCCAGATGACCGCGCCTTGTGAGAAGGCAAAAAAGGCAATGTAAACGAACAGGAAAACCGGAACGCCCGTAAAATCCTGAATAAAAAACGCCCTGGCAACCAATCCAAGCGTGATAATGACGCCCACCGAGCCAATCGCCATCAATGTGCGTCTGCCGAAACGATCGATAAAGTTGATCGCTAAAAGTGTAAAGGCAAAGTTGACGAAACCGATTCCCGCCGAAGATAAAAAAGCGGCTTTGGCTCCCAATCCCGTCATTTCAAAAATGCGCGGACTGTAATAAATAATGGCATTGATGCCCGAAACCTGGTTGAAAACCGCGAACAAAATGGCAAGCATTACGGGTGTTTTGTATTTGGCAGAAAACAGCCTGGCGGACGGTTTGTCTTTTGTTTCTTCGTTTGCGTTCATGATCGCAAACAATGTTTCTTCGCTGGTTTGGGGATCGATAATGTTCAGAATTTCTTTTGCCTGCGCCACGTCACCTTTTTTCATGATCAGCCAGCGTGGACTTTCAGGAACGTAAAGAATTGCGAGCAAGAAAATCAGAGATGGCAAAGCCTGCACGCCCAGCATCCAGCGCCACGCATCGTCGCCCATATCCTGCATGAAGTAATTGGAGAAGTAGGCAATGAGAATTCCGAAAACGACATTGAACTGGAATAGCCCCACCATTTTCCCACGGGATTTGGCAGGAGAAATTTCGGAAATGTACATCGGGGCAGCTACGGAAGAAGCGCCTACACCCAACCCGCCGAGGAACCGGAAGAAAATGAAAACATACCAATCGGTGGCAAGCGCAGACCCGAGCGAGGAAACAAGGTATAAAACAGCGATCCAGAATAAGGTGGTTTTTCTGCCGAGCTTGTCTGCCGGAATGCCGCCTAACATAGCGCCGAGAACAGTTCCTATCAATGCGATGGAAACCGTGAACCCGTGCTCGACCGCGGACAGATCCCATAAATGCTGAATGGCTTTTTCCGCCCCCGAGATCACGGCCGTATCAAATCCGAAAAGAAACCCGCCAAGCGCAACGACGATCGACCAAACTAATACCTTACTGTTTTTCATTGGTAGTTCTGATTTTTTGTCAAAACTACCGACACTTGCTGCCCGGAATAACTAAATAATATCTCAATAAAGTTAAACTTTGATACAGTGGTATTTTAGAAGGTTATAATGATGATAATCAGTGAATTAACTTGCGATTTAAAATTTGATACATCCGTAGCCTTTCAATTTTGATACATCTTGTTTCAAAATTGTATCATTTCTTATGAATTCAGTGGTAAACGAATTGGACGATTGGTTGAAAATCTTGAACAAATAGCCGGCTGCTTATGATTTCTTATATTCCATCGGAGTTTGGTTATATTTTCCCTTGAAGGCCGTGGAGAAGTAGGTAGGAGAGGAGAAGCCCACTTTATAGGCTATGTCGGCAATGGTCAGATCGTCGCGGCGCAGCAGGAACTTGGCTTTGTTGAGCCTTACCTGCTGAATGTATTCATTCACGCTCATGCCCAGCAGCGCTTTCACTTTTCTGTAAAGCTGCACCCGCGACATGCCGAGGTCCCTGCCGATGTCTTCCACGCTGAGCTCTGAATTATCGTAACGCTCCTCAATATATGCAGTGAATTGGGTGATAAATTTCTTGTCCAACTTGTTCGGATTCGTGCCAGACGAGGTTTCAATGGGTAACTCACTGGTATAATGTTCCCGAAGCACCGACCGGTTTTTCAGCAAAGTCTTAATACTTTCCTGAACATATAGCAGATTGAACGGCTTGGTAATGTAAGCATCCACGCCCGTTTGAATGCCTTCAATCTGCTGTTCGATGGTGGTTCTGGCGGTAAGCAAAATCACCGGAATGTGTGAAGTCCTGAAATCTGCTTTGAGTATCGCGCTCACGCCCAACCCATCTTTTTTGGGTAGTGTTACGTCGCAGACGATCAGATCGGGAATGTGCTCAAATGCCACTCTCAACCCCTCTTCACCATCATTGGCCACCAGTATCTGGTAATTGACATTCAGTTTTTGTTCCAAAAGCCTCACTAGATCATTGTTGTCTTCAATAAGCAGGACGGATTGTTCATGAACTGAAACCTCTTTGGCAGAAACATTATTTGAAGCCGGATCTTCTTCCTGAATTTCGAAGTTTTGGACCATAGAAAAATCTTCCGCATGCCCGGTTTGTAATTCATCTTCCTGAAAATGTTTGTTACTCAGCGGCAGTTCAATGGTAAATGCTGTTTCCTTATTAGGCTGGCTGCGAACAGAAATTGTGCCTTTGTGAAGCGAGATCAGCTCTTTGGAAAGCGCTAGCCCTAGTCCGGTTCCCAGCGCCTTATAACCGCTTTCGGCCTGATAAAATACTTCAAAAACATGGGCAACTTCGGATTCCGTCATGCCTATTCCGTTGTCTTCAACGGTAATTTGCACCTGATCATCAGAGATGGTTTTGATATACAAATAAACCCTTCCCTTATCCGGCGTGAACTTAAAGGCATTGGAAAGCAAATTAAAAATCACCTTATCCAGCATTGTGGCATCGAACCAAACCATCAGCTCAGGATCAGAAGCGATCAGTTGAAAATCGATCTTCCGTTTGGTTGCAATGCGTTCAAAGGCAACCATAATGTCTTTTATAAATGCTACCAGATTGTGCTCTCCTGCACGTACTTGCATTCGGTGACTTCCCAGTTTCCTGAAATCCATCAGCTGGCTTACCAGCCGAAGCAACCTTAATGTGTTTTTGCGAATCAGCGAAAGTTCCTGTTTGATCAAAGGATCACGGATTTTTTCGCTGGCTAAGACATCTTCAACCGGTGCTAAAATCAATGTCAGCGGTGTACGGAACTCGTGCGAAATGTTGGTGAAAAATTTAAGCTTAGCCTCATTTTCAATCTCGGCGCTTTGCGCAAGTTGTTCAATCTGGTTTTTCTGATCTGATATTTCATGATTCTGCACTTCCAGCCGCTTGTTAATCTTCCGGTTTTCGCGTAAAGAATAAAAGGAAATGGCTCCGAAAATAAGTGCCAGGGCAAGTGTAATGGAAACGGTGTAAATGACAATGCTCTGGTTTTCAGAGATCGCGCGCTGCTCCTCAATTTTTTCCTGTCGCCGCTCAATGTCCTGCTGCTGGGCAACCAGTTTTTCGCTCTGCAATTTCATGATCCTGACATTGGTCGAATCGATCATGGTGATTTGCAACCGGTTTTCCCTTTTGAAAGGCTGTTTTCGCAGGATTGAAATCGCGGTTCGTATGGCTTCTTCACCGCCTGTCGGATAAAGAATGGTTGCATTCAGAATGTCTCTGTCAACCAGATCAATGCCGCCATTTGGCCCGGTTAGTCCGTCAACGCCAATTAAACGGATCTTTTTTTCAAGACCCAGATTCTTACAAACCTTAAAAGCCGTGAGCGCGCGGCGATCATTCTGGCAGAAAATAACGTCAATGTCGGTATGCGTTTGCAGCAGTTTGGTGAGGGGAGCTTCGAAAGAATATTTGTCCCAGTCTCCATCCAATTTTGCTGTCAATCTAATGCCTGGAAAGCGGCTGACCGTTTCCATAAAACCCTTATGGCGATCAATATCCGCTGATGAGCCAGGCTTTTCACTGATCTCGATCACCTTTCCCTTCCCTTTCAGAAGTGTATTCGTATAAGCTCCGGCAATCTGCCCGACTTCCACATTGTCAGCACCAACATAGGCAGTATACTGATCAGAATTAGTGCGGCGATCCAGGATGATAACCGGAATTCCGCTTTGATAGGCTTTCTCTACAACGGGCGTGATAGGCTCGGCTTCATTCGGGGATACAATCAGCAGGTCAATATCTTGTTTAAGCAGTTCTTCAATCTGCGTGATCTGCTTTTGGCTCTGTCCGCCCGCATCCTTCATCACAAAGTTAATCTCCGGATTAAAAGAAAGCTCACGGTACATGCTCTCCTGCATGGTTTTACGCCAGTTATCACTGCCCGTGCATTGCGAAAAGCCAATCGTATACTGCTTGGACTCTTTCCTAGAACAGGCAGTTACAATTAAACAAAACAGAATAAAAAGGTTAAAGTATTTCAATTTTTTATTGCAATTAAATCAGCGTTTTGCTCATTATAAATGTATTACAAAAATGGGTCTTCATAACAGCTTTTAACAAGACTAAGCCTCTATGAGCTTGATTTTTTGTCGGAAAGTGACCTGAAATTGGGTGTGTTAACTAAACCGGTGTCGAACCAGCAATGTTCTAAATACTTGGGAAAGTGCGGTTGTGAAATCCTCTGAACGCAAAAAAGCCCCTCAACTCGCGTTGAAGGGCTTTCGTACCCGCAACGGAACAAATGTCGAACCGGTTGCCTGATGATTTGCAGAAAATCTATGAGCTAACTTGTTGATAGTGAGCAATATCATATGGGGGAGCTTTTAGACATTGTTTTTTGAGACAACTGCCGACGTTGTTAGAAGTCATCTATTGAATTTATACAAAACCTGCACCCTTGCACCCCACAAAATATCTTTGTTGGAAAATTCTGTTTTACGTAATTGAGGACTAACGTAAGGGCTTAACCTAAACAGGAACTTGTTCGAGCGACGCTCCAGACCCAGGTTTATTGTAATATCATTAATTGGCTTTATTGCTAATTTTGCGTTGTATTCTCCTTTATCAAAGGATTGACTGTCTTTCTTATAATTGAAATGGATGTCTTTTAGGGAGTAAACTGTAAGATCAGTTCCTATTCCGAAACGCAGGGCCCAATTCGGATGTATTTTGTAATGATATGCAATGGTTAAGGGAATCTGAACGAGCTGATAATTTTGTTCAATATTTAACAAATCAACATTTTGAGCTACGAAGGGAGCATACAGAGCCCTGAAATCCTGGCCGGTTTGTTGACCAAACTGCTCGGCAGTGTCATAATTGTCGCCGGTGATCTCTTTCCAGCGAGCGCCGGTTTGAAAACTCCATTTGGGAGTGATCCGCAGCTCTCCAAGAATTGAGCCTGCGACCAGTCTGCTACCTGCTTCAAGACTTCCACCCACATAATAATCCATCTTTTTAAGAACCGACTTCAATGATTCTGAATAATATTTGGGTTTGTCTTTGCTAGCAGCAGATAATTTCTCAGGCGTCTTTAAAAGTGGTAGTTTTAACCCCGTAAATAAAAGATGAATGTTGCCAATACGGCTATTTATTATTGTCTTACCAGCTTTGGGAAAATCGTCTTTACTTGTGTACACTGCCTTGTTTGTCGGATTATTGTCGTTACCAGTTATTTCGGAAAATCTTTTCTCAACATTGGTATCATCTGATCTGCTGGTATTTAATTCTGCGCCGGAAGCATTACTCTGAGCAATGGATTTCGCAACCGTATCAGCCG
Source organism: Dyadobacter sp. CY343 (assembly GCF_021390335.1). Classification (GTDB taxonomy): domain Bacteria; phylum Bacteroidota; class Bacteroidia; order Cytophagales; family Spirosomataceae; genus Dyadobacter. The sequence goes on from NZ_JAJUXK010000009.1 coordinate 32,830, forward strand.
TTTGATTCGGTGCAATGCCAGATAAATCCGCTGGTCTGAGGTTTGGATTCTTTACTGATTCATCCGTAAGCGGATTATTAATCGGCTGCTGAATTTCGTTCTGAGTACTCTGCCTGGTATAAAGCAACTCCTGATGATTTTCAGCTGCAATGGTTTTTTCAATATATCGGTCAATGTATACGGTGTCGACACGTAGACTTGTTTTTTGAGTAGAATTTAGTTCAATAGAATTGATTCTACTTTTTAAAGAATCCAAAGAGGACAAGAGTTCTTTATTGGTTAGATTTTGAACGTAATTGAAGGCTAGAGAGCCGACCAACAACGAAGCGACCAATCCATAAATCAGGATTTTAGTCCATGATAAATGGGGTGTAATATTACCATTCGAAGAGACATAATTATATATCCGATCGACTTCTTCATCGCTTGGATCCAGACCCAATAACTTTTTCCGGAATTCGTCGTCAAATTGCTCAGTTTTCATTAAATCCCTTAGTAGGCCAGTTATAAAGTTGATACAAATGCGGAAAGTTTAGTTTTATCATTGTTTGCAGCTTTCGTCTGGCATCCCTCAGGTTAGATTTTGATGTTCCTTCCTGGATACCTAGCATATTGGCTATTTCTTTATGTGAATATCCGTCAATTACAAACAGAGTGAAAACCATTCTATAAGCCGGTGGAAGGCGTTGAACCATTATCAATATTTCCTGGGCAGATATTTCGCTTAAAATGTCATCACTCCAGTCCGCAATTTCCAGATCATCCAGACTAAGCTGCCCCTGCCATTTAAGGTTCCTACGGTAATAGTCAATCGCCGTATTAATAGCAATTGTTCGAAACCAGGCTTTAAAAGGTTGAGCTTTGTCATAGCTATGTAAATTATTAAACACTTTTAAAAAGCAGTCATTGACAATCTCTTCTGCTTCCTCAAAGGTTGCTGCATACCTAAGCGCAATGCTTTTGGCATATCCTGCAAATTGTCGGATCAGACATCGTTGTGCCTGAGCATTGCCACCCTTACAGGCATTCAAAATGCTTGACAGATCCTTTTCATCAAAGAGCGCTTTCCTTCTAAATAGCAATGGTAATTAGATTAGACATCATCTTGTCATTACGGAAGGTAACATGCAAAGGTGGGGTGTGATTCTATATTTTTTTAAGAGGGAAATATTTTTAGCATTCACCCCACTTTCTTTTCGGACAACCCGTAATGGCTTTTGAAAACAGTTGTGCTGTCGAAGCCAAGCCTTTCATTAACGACAACTAGAATCTAAGTAAACGTATAGCGCTTATCGTTTGCTTGTGCATTACCTTCTTTTCCAGGGGAACTACAAATCGTGAATCATCTCGTATCTCGAGACGGCGATTGCTTGTGAGGTAAGATGAAATTTTAAACAACAAATAAATAACCTATTTGAAAATCTTATGAAAAAAACGAGTCAATTAAAACCCCTTAGGTTAAGAAAATGGCAGGCCTTAGTTGCGGTGCTGATGTTGTGCCCGGTATTCCTATTTGCACAAACAAAATATACCATAAGTGGTGTAGTTAAGGATGTTGGCAACGGCGAAACACTCTTGGGAGCAACTGTCATTTTAAAAGGGACTTCTGTTGGAAGCGTAACCAATGAATACGGTTTTTATTCTATTACAGCACCGGAAGGTAATTATACCTTAGCGATTTCCTATTTAGGATTTACAACTTTTGAAAGGGCGATAGACCTTAAATCAAATCAAAAGCTCAACATTGAGCTCAAAGGCGATAACGCCCAGCTAGATGAAGTAGTTATCACAGCGGAAGAAGCAAAGCAAATAGACATTGCGACGCCGCAAATGAGTGTGACAAGACTCTCAAGTAAGGATATCAAACAGATTCCTGTCGTTTTGGGCGAGGTAGATTTGATCAAGTCCATTCAATTGCTGCCAGGTGTTACCAATGCCGGTGAAGGCGCATCGGGCTTCAATGTACGTGGCGGTGCGGAAGACCAAAACCTGATTCTTTTGGATGAAGCAATCATTTACAACGCTTCCCATTTGTTTGGTTTCTTCTCAGTATTTAATGCTGATGCTATTAAGGATGTTAAACTTTACAAGGGAGGCATCCCTGCACGGTTTGGAGGTCGGGCTTCTTCGGTATTGGATATACGTCAAAAGGACGGAAACAGTAAAGAGTTCGAACTCACGGGCGGTATTGGTGCGTTTTCCAGTCGTTTGGCGGCGGAAGGGCCCATGTTTAAGGACAAAGGTTCGTTTCTGATTGCTGGTCGAGCTTCGTATGTAAATATATTTTTAGCGTTGGCCAAGGAAAGCAGCAGAGCCGGATTCTACGATTTGAATCTGAAAACCAATTACGAAATTAACGAGAAGAACAAACTTTATCTTTCTGGCTATCTCGGTAATGATGACTTTAACCTGGCAGGAATTTTCACTAATTCATACGGAAACCTCTCGGGAAACTTGCGATGGAATCATATTTTCAATAACAAGTTATTCTCCAATGCATCCCTGATATACAGTCGATATAATTACAACCTGGAAATTCCTATTGAAGGAATTGATTGGACCTCAGATATCAGCAATTATAATATGCGCTATGACTTTGGATATTATGCAAGCGATAAATTAAAATTTGACTTTGGAGTAAGTAGCATTTATTACAACTTCAATCCAGGCAGACTCAATCCTTTAAATGCAGAGTCGGGTGTTAATTCCGAGAAATTGGACGATAAGTTTGCTTTCGAAGCGGGGGTTTATGCCAGTTTAGAACATAAGATTTCTGGAAAGTTCACCGCTGAATATGGCTTGCGTCTTAGTTACTTTAACCGACTCGGGAAACAGACATTAAATAATTACGAAAATAATTTGCCAGTCAATTACAACGAAGAATTGGGCATTTATGAACGTGCCGAACCCATTTCTACTACCAATTACGATAAGGGAAAAAGCATGGCGACATTCAATAATTTAGAACCTCGGTTTGCACTTTCTTATCAGCTTAACGAGAAGTCTTCGTTTAAAGCAAGTTATAACCGAGTTGCTCAATACCTGCATTTAATTTCCAATACCTCATCAGCCACGCCATTAGATGTTTGGGCGCCTAGCGGAAAGTTTATTAAGCCGCAAATTGCTGATCAATATGCTCTTGGCTATTTCAAAAATCTAAAAGAAAATATGTTTTCGATCGAAACCGAAGCCTATTACAAAACTATCGACAACAGGATAGATTATATTAACGGCGCAGAACTTATCGCACAAAACACCATTGAAACCGAAATTTTGACTGGTGAAGCCCGGGCTTATGGATTAGAATTTCTGTTGCGGAAAAACCAAGGCAATTTTACAGGATGGGTAGCGTATACGTTGTCAAAATCGCAACAGCGCACACCCGGAGGGGCAGCTGGCGGAGCAGGTATTAACAACGGGAAATGGTATAACTCTAACTGGGACAGAACGCACGACTTTGAGTTTACCGGAAGTTACAAACTCAACGAAAAATGGCGATTTGGGGCTAACATGGTATTCCAGACGGGCCGACCTGTTACCTATCCTAACGGACAGTTTATATACAACGGATTATCCGTGGCGACTTATTCCGAAAGGAATGCAGACCGATTGCCAGCCTATCACAGACTAGACCTGTCTGCAACCTTAACACCCCGAAAAAATAAAGATAGAAAATGGCAGGGAGAATGGGTATTTGGCATATACAACGCTTATAACCGAAGTAATGCAGCCTCTATCTATTTTGGTCAAAATCACCAGACAGGTGTATCTGAAGCAACTCGTACTTCCATATTTGGTATTGTCCCATCAGTAACATACAATTTTAATTTTTAAAACAATGAAAAACATAAATATATACGGCAAATTAGGGGCACTCCTTCTATTAATAGGACTTTTAAACTCTTGCACCGATGTCATAGATGTTAAAGTCCCAAACGGCGGCGCACGATTGGTGGTTGATGCGTCTATTAAGTGGCAAAAAGGTACGACGGGAAAAACACAAACCATCAATCTAAGAAAATCAACTGCTTATTTTGATAAGAATCCGGATGTACCTGTTACGGGTGCTTCGGCAACAGTAACCAAGGAAAACGACGGGTCAATATTTGTGTTTGCCGACCAGAATAATGGTAGTTACACTGCAACCGATTTTGTTCCGGAATTAAACGCATCGTACACTTTAAAGATCTTTTACAAAGGCAACTCCTACACAGCAACCGAAACCTTAATTGCAGCACCTGTTATTAATCGGGTTGAGCAAACCATTGAAGGCTCTGATGGTGATATAGAAATTGTGCTTCAGGTATTTTTTGACGACCCCGGAGCTGTTAAAAATTATTATTTTGGTGAATTTACTCCGTCTAATTTACCATTGCCGTCTCTTGCAGTTATTAGCGATAAATTTTCAGATGGTAACGAAAATTATATTGAAAGCGATAATGAAAACTATGTTGCTGGAGTAACTGTAGGTATTAATGTGTATGGTATTTCACAACGGTACTATGACTATTTAAACATATTGATTCAGCAATCCGGAAGTGAGGAAGGCGGGCCTTTTCCAACTCTCCCCGTACCGTTAAAAGGAAACTGTACTAATGTCAATGATCCTAGCGAAGAAGTATTGGGATATTTTAGGCTGGGTGAATTTGATGCGACATCCTATGCGATTAAGTAGCAAGAATCCCAAACCCGGTTTATTTACACCGGTGTAGCCATTTGCTCACAAAGCTGAGCGCAGTAGCGGCAAGCTTCGGCGCACTAACGGCACAATGCTCCATACCCATTTTTCGCATGTTGCTCACATTCCTGTGCGCAATTATGACAAGCGTATACACAAACACGGCATAATGCGCGCTAAATCCGCTTTCCGGGCTCATCACTTCCGCGGCGCTGCGACAGATAGCAGCACATTCAAGGTCAAGCTGTTTTGTAAGCGGAGCGTGCATTGTTCGCAAATTCAACCCACTAGGAACAACCAGATAAGTCATGCCCGGATTTTTTGTCGAAAAATAGTATCATAAAAGCAAACAAAAGTAGAGGATCGAAGAAATAGCAGAACTTAATTTTGGATTTGTTAAATCAAGCCAAACCTTCTAAGCCCATTGCTATGCAAAAGAGAATATTACTACATCTTTTTCACCGGAAGTCCTGTTTGTTATTTGTTGTATTGATTTGCTTTTGTATGCCGGCTGCATTTTCTCAATCGGCGGTAAGGGTTTCCGGAAAAATTATTGACGAAAAAAACGAGGCGCTGCCTGGTGTGAATATCCAGGTGAAAGGGACGACTACCGGCGCCAGCACCGATGCGGAAGGAAATTACACCGTGAGCGCAACAGCGGGCTCCACGCTGATATTTTCCTTTATAGGATATCAAAGTCAGGAAATACCGATCGGTAATAGTTCGGAGATCAATGTGACGCTGAAAGCCGATGTTGCTGTTTTGCAGGAGGTTTTGGTAGTTGGGTACGGGGTGCAGTCACGGGAAACGCTCACTACGTCCATTTCCAAGCTGGATACCAAAGTGCTCGAAAATGTGCCTTTCGCCAATGCGGCTTCGGCCTTGCAGGGGACCGTGTCGGGGGTGCGGGTACAGAGTACCTCGGGACAGCCCGGCGCAGCGCCCCGCGTGATCGTGCGTGGCGGGACCTCCATTAATAATCCCAACGGAGCTAGTCCATTATACATTATCGACGGGGTGATCCGCACCGATATGAATGATATCAATTCCGAGGATATAGAATCCATGCAGGTATTAAAAGATGCCGCTTCCACCGCGATATACGGTGCCAGGGGCTCGAACGGGGTAGTGATTATTACGACAAAAAATGGAAAGGCCGGGCAAACGCGCATATCCTATTCCTACGATCTCACAACTTCGAAGCCGGGTAAATTATTTGAACTGGCAAATGCGAGAGATTATTTGACCGTCAATAGGTTAGGTGTTTTTAGTGCTGCCAAATTCGGCGACTATACTTCCAGGTTGACTTTGCCGATGGGTTACGGAACCGGCAACGATCTAACCAACAATACCGCCTTCACCACGCAGTACCTCACTCCCGCTAACGAGCATAAGTTGAAAGAAGGCTGGCAAAGCATGCCCGACCCGGCCGATCCTACCAAGACACTGATATTTCAAGACACCGATTTTCAGTCACTTAACTATCAGACGGGGTTGTCGCATAACCATAACCTGTCGATTTCCGGCGGTACCGAAAAAGCTACTTTCAATGCGGGCGTAGGGTATATGTCGGCCGATGGGACGGTTATTACCACCAAGTACAACCGTTTGAGTTTTAGTTTAAATGGGGATATCAAAGTAAAAAAGAACCTGAGCGTTTTCTCCCGCGTGATGTATTCGCGGGCTAAGTCCAATATGCCTTACGGTTCAACGGCGGTCACATTTTACCGGAATGCGGGCCTCGCACCGACGGCCAAATACAAATTTGAAGACGGTACACTTGCGCCGGGAACCAACAATGGGATCGGTAACCCGGAGTACCAGATGAATACCAGAGTTTATGATAATGCAAACGAGAAGTTGACACTTACACTCGGCTCGCACTGGGATATTCTGCCCGGCCTGTCATTTGATCCGCAGATTTCCATGTACAATGTTTCCAGGGACGCTCGCTCGTTTCAGCCCGGCTACTGGAACGGTCCGCTTGCGTTTGTAGACTCCCGTATCTCGTCCGCCAGTGCTTCCAAGTGGCGGCAGACACAAGCGGAAGGTGTGTTTTCTTATACCAAAACATTCAAAGACCATAATCTCGACGTAAAAGCGGGTTTCTCCTACTTTGTCCGCGACACTTCCGGGATCAGCGCAACGGGCCGGGGCGCTTCCACAGATCTGATCCCGACCCTGAATGCATCCGGCGAAGCGACTGCTGTGAGTGGAACCGTAACAAAGCAAACGATCCTGGGGTATTTTGGAAGTGCCAATTATAACTACCGGCTCAAATACCTGCTGACTGTGAACATGCGCTACGACGGTGCCTCTAACCTCGGCGACGACTACAAATGGGGATTATTTCCGGGAGTATCGCTGGGCTGGAATATTCATAAGGAAGATTTCTGGGCGGGGATTTCAAGAGGTGTGTCGCAGCTGAAACTAAGGGGAAGTTATGGTGTAAATGGTAATATCAGCGGGCTCGGCGACTTCACGGCGCAGGGAGCGTACGGTGTGGGTGGCAAATATGGCGGCGCAGCTGCGATCCAGAATACAGTTATTCCTAACAGCGAGCTGAAATGGGAACAATCTAAAACCTTTGACATAGGTGCGGACTTTGGATTCTTTGACAACCGCATTACGATGATCCTCGACTATTACCGGCGCGTGACGAGCAACCTGCTGACCAGTCTGCCGCTGCCGCAATCCACCGGTTTCGGGAGCGTGCTGACCAACCTGGGTACATTGGAAAACAAAGGTTTTGAAATAGAACTCGGTGCGCGCGTGTTACCGGCAAGTTCTGCCTTGCAATGGAACGTTGCTTTCAATGCTTCAAAGACAAAAAATAAAGTGCTGAAACTGCCAAATAATGGCATTCCGAATAATAGAGTAGGGGGTATATTGATCTGGGACGATGCTATTCAGGATTACGCCTGGAAAGGCGGGTTGCAGGAGGGAGTTCGGTTAGGAGAAATGTTTGACAGGCAGCAGGTGCGGATCTACCCGACCGATGAAGATGCAAAAAACGGCCCTATTGCTTCCTACATCGTGGGCGCGGATAAAACCCAGTATGGCGGTGATGTGGAATTTTATGATGCTGATAAAAATGGCACGATCGATTCCAGAGACAAAAGGTATATGGGCAATGCTTATCCGCTGTGGACAGGAGGTTTATCGAATACATTGAGTTACAAAGGTTTGAACCTGTACGTGCGTATGGACTACACGACGGGTCACACCATTTTCAACTGGGGCCGGATGTTCCTCGACGGGAATATGTATTCGGACGGAAACCTGACGCAAAGAATGGTGGACCGCTCCTGGAAAAAACAGGGCGACATTACCGACACGCCGCGGTCGTACTGGGGAGGCGAGCGTGTACAGCGCAATTTGTTCGATGGTGTGACTACTTCCGGAAATTCGATGTATATGGAATCCGGCGATTTTCTGGCGATCCGGGAAGTGACGCTCAGCTATTCGATACCTTCCAGAATATTAAACAAGCTGAAAATTGCGGCATTGAGGTTCAATGTTACTGCCAACAACATTCATTATTTCACCAAATATCTGGGGCTGAACCCCGAAGAGGGCGGCGTGGACGACGGCCGGTATGCAATGCCTAAAAATCTCATCTTCGGAGCTAATCTATCATTTTGATCATCAAGGGAATCATGAAAAAAACTAAACAAATTGCATTGACCCTGCTGGTATGTTTCTGCGGCGTTTCCTGCGACGTGCTGGACGTAGCCCCTACCAGCGTAATCACAACTACTTCGTTCTGGAAAACACAAAACGATGCAGAAGGAGCCTTAAACGGAATGTACGTGAACCTCCGGAACATCTCGGGCGCTATTTACACCGTGGGCGAGCAGCGCAGCGAGGTTTTTGAAGGCGGCGTATACGGCAGCGGCAGGAACGACCTTTTCCTGAACGAAATCAGCGGCGACCAGCCCAATCATCCGGACTGGAGCGGGTTCTATACTGTCATCAATTCTGCTAACCTGCTCATCAAGTACACGCCCGGTATCACATTTAAATCGGAAGCTGCCAAAAACATGGTGCTAGCACAGGCATACGCAATGCGGGCTTATACTTATTTCGTGATGACCAAAACCTGGGGCGATCTGATCATCCGGACTGAGCCTACTGAAAGTTCAAACGCTGAAATTACCATCAAAGAGCGTGCGCCTCAGGCTGAGGTATTTGCATTGATCAAAAGTGATATTGAAATGGCGCTGTCGCTTTTCCCTGATAATAATTTCCTGGCTGGTCGTTCTAAATGGTCGAAAGCTGGTGCCAATACATTGAAAGCGGACGTATTTCTGTGGACAGGCAAGCGAATGAATGGAGGCGCAGCCGATTTTACTACGGCGCTGGCCGCAATTGCGGAAGTGGAAAAAGCGGACGTTTCGCTGCTGCCCAATTTTGCGGATCTGTTTGAGTATGCGAACAAAGGCAACAAGGAAACGATCATGACGATACGTTACCAGGACCTGGACGGCGCAGCCAATAACCAATTCTGGCTGCATTGGATCATCGACAGTGCAGTACCCGCTAATATCGACGCGGCGACGAAGGCAATGATACAGCCGGTGGGTGGCGGGCAGGGCCTGCTGGTGATCACGCCGCTGGTACGAAACCAGTTCACCGAAGACGATACCCGAAAAAAAGGATCATTCCACGAAATTTTCACTTACGACGCCGCGGGTAAGGCTACCTTCTACACGACTCTATCTATGAAAGGGCGCGGCTTGCTGACCGGCGGAACCAGGCTTTTCCTGAGCGATATCGTGCTATACCGTTACGCTGACGTGATTTTGCTGAAAGCAGAAGCCAAAAATGCACTTGACCAGGACCCGAGCGAGGAGATTAATAAAGTGCGCCAGCGGGCTTACGGTGCCAATTATAGCAAACACGTTTTTGTTAAAGGCACGAAACAGGCTAACGATGATGCGATATTGAAGGAAAGACTTTTTGAGCTGATATACGAAGGGAAAAGATGGTGGGACCTCGTCCGTTTTGGAAAAGCTTTTGACCTGGTACCAAATCTCCAAGCCAGAAAAGGACAGGATCATCTGCTGCTCTTCCCGATCGCAAATACGGTATTAAGCCTCGAACCGAAAGTGAAGCAAAATCCGGGGTATAACTAACAGCAAGCATTCATTTTAATACTGGAAAAAATGGATATTGAACTGATCAAAAAGAGATTTGAAGAAGACGGTTATGTCTTTTTGCCGGGATTTATGTCGCAGGAAGAAATTACAGATGTGAATCAGAAACTGGAAGTTTTTATCGCAGATGTAGTGCCGGGTTTGCCTGCAAATGATGTTTTTTATGAAGATAAAAATGCCCCGGAAACCTTGAAACAGATCATGCATGTATCTGAATATGAACCTTCTTTCGCGCCCATGCTACACAATAGTAAGTTTAGTGAGATTGCAGGTCAGTTGCTTGAAGATCAGATCGTTCCCAGGATTTTGGAATATTTTAATAAACCACCTAAAATCGGCAAACCGACGCCACCGCACCAGGACGGATATTATTTTATGCTCAAACCGGCCAAAGCAGTGACCATGTGGATGGCGCTGGAAAATGTGGACGAGGCCAATGGTTGTGTGCGTTATGTAAGGGGCTCGCACAAGAAGGGAATGCGCCGTCACGGCCGCACGCAGACGCTCGGCTTTTCGCAGGGTATTACCGATTATGGTCTGCCTGAAGACCTGGAAAACGAGATTGCATTTCCCGCTAAGCCGGGCGATCTGCTGATCCACGATTCACTTACCATCCACCGCGCCGACGGTAACCAAACCTCCGATCGTACCCGGAGAGCATTGGGTTTTATCTACTTCGGCGAATCCGCCCGGGAAGATGTAGAGGCCAAAGCGGCTTATCAAGCTCAATTACAGAAGGAAATGCGCGAAAAAGGCGAGCTCGTGGCTGAATGAATGCATTCAAATTACTCACTTTCTAATCTGATTATATGTTGAAAATGAAATGGTTTTTGCTGGTTTTGTTTGTTTCCGGAACCAGCTTCACATTTGCAAATACAGGAAATCCGGCGGATTCTATCCGGGTTACCAGAGTTTGGGACAAGGAGCCGCACAATGCATTCCCCGATCTGATCCAATTCAAAGACTATTATTACATTACATTTCGTGAAGGTTCGAACCACGTAGGGAATGAGAACAATGGAAAGGTGCGGATCGTCAGATCGAAGAACCGCAAAGATTGGGAACCGGTGGCTTTGTTTGATATGGACGCAGAGGATGTCCGGGAAGCCAGGCTCTCTGTCCGGCCCAACGGGACTTTAATGGCAATCGTGGCAGTCGGTGTTGTCAAGGATGGAAGATACATTTCACTGGCACCTTACGTTTCCATGTCCGATAAGTCAGGCACAAATTTCTCACAGCCCGAAAAAACGACTTTCAGCAAAGAAATTACCCCGACCCTTGACTGGATCTGGCGGGTGACCTGGCACAAAGGCACAGGTTACGGGGTTATGTACACTGCCGAATACAAAATGGTCGACGGTAAGCGCGTACGGACTATGTTCGCTCAACTTCTCAAAACCAAAGACGGCAAATACTACGAGAAAGTACCCGGACTCGAAATAGACGGCAGCCCCAACGAATCGACCATTCGTTTTGATAAAAACAACAAAATGTACGTGTTGGTCAGAAGAGAAACTGGTGACCAGATGGGCGTACTTGCAGTCAGTGACTTTCCCTATAATCAGTGGAAATACAATAAGTTAAGTGTCAGACTCGGCGGGCCAAACTTCCAGTTTCTGGACAGCGACCGGCTGATCATCGGCTCGCGGTGGCACGAGGGAAAAGAAGCCTCCACTGCGTTGCATGTAACGGATCTTGAAGGTAAGATCCTCAAAACCATCAAATTGCCCAGCAATGGCGACAGCAGCTATCCCGGTCTTATCCTGGAAAAGAACCAGCTATATGTGGCCTATTATTCCAGTCACGAAGGGAAGTCGATCATTTATCAGGCAGAAATTCCGCTGAAAGACCTGCAAACCGGCAGGTAGCCTTTGCATTCATATCAGCAGCAATTTAGTATTCAATTTACCCGTATTAATTATGTCAACAATCCAGGCAGCTCCATTGAAAGCTGAGAACGTATTGCCTTCCGGCGCCTGGCGGATTGTGATTTTGCTGTGTTTTGTGGGTTGTCTTAATTACCTGGACCGTACCATGATCACCACCATGCGTACCTCCATTATTCAGGCAATGCCGATGACCGACGCGCAGTTTGGGTTATTAACTTCCGTTTTTTTGTGGGTATATGGTATTCTGAGTCCGTTCGCTGGTTTTCTGGCCGATCATTTCAACAGGAGCCGTGTAATCATCGTCAGTCTGTTTGTATGGTCTGCGGTAACGTGGCTTACATCTTACGCGACCACATTCGAGGAGCTGCTGGCGACGCGGGTATTGATGGGCGTGAGCGAGGCTTGTTACATTCCCGCCGCCGTCGCATTGATCGTCGATTATCATAAAACCACGACCCGCTCCCTTGCTTCCGGTATTCATATTGCGGGTGTTATGGTGGGGCAAAGCCTTGGTTTTGTGGGCGGCTGGATCGCCGAGGATTACGATTGGAGTGCGCCTTTCAGCGTTTTCGGGGTGATCGGTGTGGCGTATTCCTTTGTTCTTTTATGGCTTTTGAAAGATGCGCCCAAAAGTGCGCAAACGGAGGAAAAGCCCGCAGAACCAAAAGTAGATTTCTTCCAGGCGCTCCGCAGTTTGTTCAGTCAAGGATCGTTTATCCTGCTGATCATTTTCTGGTCGCTGCTGGGTATTATCGGGTGGATGGTAATGGGCTGGATGCCAACTTACTATAAAGAGCACTTCAACCTCTCGCAGGGAATGGCCGGGCTATATGCCACAGGTTACCTGTACCCGGCTTCCATTGTCGGCGTGATCCTGGGCGGGTTTCTGTCAGATCGCTTTGCCAAAGGGAGTGTCAATTCCAAGTTTCTTATCCCGGTGATCGGGCTGTGCATTGCAGCGCCGAGCATTTTCATTGCGAGTAATACTTCATTGTTGCCGCTGGCGATCGGGATGTTTATGATTTATGGAGTTACCCGCATGTTCAGTGACGCCAACCTGATGCCGATACTTTGTCTTACCGCCGATCCCCGCTACCGTGCGACCGGGTATGGTGTACTCAACTTTTTTGCCTGCGTGATCGGAGGGATCGGCTTGTACGCAGGTGGGGTTCTGCGCGATATGCATGTGGATCTGGGACAGATATTCCGGTTTGCAGGCGTGCTGATGTTCGTGTGCGTAGGAATCCTGTTCTTAATTAAGAAGAGGGCAAATGCAAAGCAGCCTGGTATTTAGTATTTAAAAAGCATCTATTCCTAAACCTTAATGATATGAATACCAACCGATTTTCACGTTTCCTGCTGCTGAGCGCCCTGCTGGTTTCCGGCGATTTGCTCGCCCGGGAAACACGAATACCGTCTCCGGCAGACACATTGAAACCGATGTTGATCTCAAAAGGCGGTGATGCCGGCGACTACCAGGCATTCCCCGATGCATGCCGGCTCAAAAACGGAGATATCGTGGCTGTGTTCTATGCGGGCGACGAACATGTGACGAAGCAAAGCGAAAAGTATCCCAAGGCCGGACGGATCTGTCTGGTTCGGTCCAAAGACGAAGGCCGTACCTGGTCGAAACCGGTCACGATTTATGACGATACCGACGACAACCGCGACCCGCATATTGCGCAGCTCAGCGACGGATCGGTAGTGATCAGTTTTTTCTCACTCCGGTATGCCGCTTTTGGGGCCAAAGAATATAAAATGGTCGGAAGCCCGCAGCTGCTCTGGTCGCGGGATAATGGTAAAACCTGGGATAAAAAAGCGACCCTGCTGGAAACCGGCGATATCGACTGGCTTTCCTCGGCGCAGGTGCGCGAAATGCCTGACGGTACCGTCATTTTGCCTGTTTACCATCAGGAGGGTCGGGGAGGCCTGAAAGCCTGGGGCGGCGTGATGCGCTCAAAAGACAAAGGAAAAACGTGGAGCCCGGTGATCACGATCGGTGAAAAAGCAAATCTCCCGCTGGCTGCCGAAACGGACGTGATCCTCCTCAAAGACGGAACGCTCTATGCCGCACTGCGCGCGCAGCAGGAAGTACACATGCATTTTGCAAAGAGTAACGACATGGGCAAAACCTGGTCGGATGTGGAGGATATTGGTTTTCGCGGCCACTCGCCTTCATTTACCCGATTGAAAACAGGGGAAATATTGCTCACTACCAGGGCATTCCGGGATGCGCCTTCCAAGAAAGGGTACACCGGATTGCGCATTAGCAGGGACGAAGCGAAAACCTGGGAGGGACCTTACCTGGTAGACGAAACGCTGGGTGCATATCCATCGACGGTTGAGTTGAAAGACGGTTCGGTACTGGTGGTATATTATGAAGAAGGCCAGGGGAGCGGAATCCGTGCTTACCGCTTCAAAGTGCCGGCGAAGGCAGCAGATGCGCCTTTTTCCGAGCCCAAAAAACTGGAAGTATTGCCCGGCAAGTGACCAGCTCCTCTCGCTATTGAATCAAAACTAACCCGCTTTTTATGAAATTGAATCAGATACTGATCCCTGCACTGCTCTTTACATTACTAGTTAATCTCCCGGCGGTAGCAAACCCAAGCGAATTTTCAGACCCTAAAACAGTTGTTACCTCCGCCGACAGCATTCCCGGCGTGCGTAAAATAGAGGATGTGATCATTTATCAGGATGAAAAATTCCATTCCGCTTTTCCTTCGGTGATTAAGAAGAAGAACGGCGAGATTTTACTCGCATTCCGGCGCGCGCCGAACCGGAAGGTTTTCGGTGAAAAAGGCACCAGTCATGTAGATCCTAACAGTTACCTCGTGGCTTTGAAATCGAAAGACGGCAAAACCTGGACACCGGAACCGGAGCTGATCTACGCCCACACTTTCGGCGGATCGCAGGATCCGTGCCTGCTGCAACTGCGGGACGGTACTTTGCTTTGCGCGAGCTACGGCTGGGCTTTTGTGCGCCCCGAGGGAATGGAAAGTCTGAAAAAACCTTACTTCCTGGCCGGCGGGGCTGTTTTTCTGGGCGGATACGTCCTGCGCTCTACCGACGGCGCCAAATCCTGGCAGGGGCCTTTGTACCCGCCGCATATTGAACCGGAGATCAATCACACGGCAATGGGAAATATGGTGCCGGCTTATAATCGGGGCGCCATGTATGAGGGAAAGGACGGACGCATTTTCTGGGTAGTGGCAGCAACCGACCGCCAAACACCGAGCAAGACTTCCAACCATTTACTGATCTCAACTGACAAAGGGCTGACCTGGAAATATTCCGCGCCGGTGGCCGTGGACGAGAAAGTCTCCTTCAATGAAGCCTCGGTTTACGAAACACCGAAGGGTGATATTGTTGCGTTTCTGCGTACTGCCGGGCTCGATGACCAGGCTTGCATTGCGCGCTCTACCGATGGCGGGAAAACATTCACCGCCTGGGAGAAAATGGGTTTTCAGGGCCACCCGATGCAGGCGCTTCGCCTGCCCGACAACCGCGTGCTGGTTTCCTATGGTTACCGTCACAAGCCGCTGGGTATCCGCGCCCGCATCCTGAATGCGGAATGCACCGACTTCGCCACTGCGCCTGAAATTGTATTGCGCATCGACGGCGGTACCACCGACCTGGGTTACCCGTGGGCTGTGCAGCTGGATAAGAACCGTGTGCTGGTTAGTTATTATTTCAATGTGCCCGGCGGCCCGCAGCATATTGCAGGCAGTATTCTGGAAATTAAATAGTTGGGTGATTTATTGAAAACCTGATTTCAAAATGATCGGTAAATGCGCTTTCCGGCACACAGGTATTATCGTACAGCTTACTCTGCTGCTGATTGGAGGCAATGCTTTTGGTCAGACAGTGAGCTGGGACAGTACTACCCGGCCAGAAATTTACCCGCCGCGTGTTGCGCTGATGAAAACCTTTCATCACTCCAAGAAAGATATCGTCTTTCTGGGAAACAGCATTACGTTCTGGGCAGAATGGCAGGAATTGCTGGGCAACAAGCGTATCCGCAACAGAGGAATTCCCGGCGATACCAGCTACGGTATTCTCGACCGCCTGGACGAAGTGACGGGCGGGAAACCGGCAAAAGTGTTCCTGATGATCGGTATCAATGATCTGGCCAAAAACACGCCTGGGCATGTGCTGACCAATAATTATAAACGCATTGTGAGAAGGATAAAAACAAAGTCGCCCAAAACCCGCATTTACCTGCAAACGATGCTGCCAACCAACGATTCTTTCAAAAAGCTGCCTAACCATTGTAATAAGGATGAGCTGATCAGGGAAGTGAACAGCGGGTTGGCGATATTGGCAAAGGAAGAAAACGCTGTATTCATCGACCTGTACAGCCATTTTGTGAATCATGAAGGTAAGTTAAAAAAGGAGCTCACCTGGGACGGTGTCCATTTGACCGCCGAAGGCTACCAGCTGTGGGCGGAAATTTTGAAAAAGGGGAAATTTTTGAAATAGAAATAAAAACTGCTGATGTAATGACAGACGCTGCTGCCGACATATTGAATTTGAAAGACAAGCATATCTGGGTTTTTGGCGGGGCCGGCTATCTTGGACAGGCCACGGTTTCGGTGCTGGATAAACTGGGTGCAAAAGTGCTTTGTGTAGATCTGGGCGACCGGGCAGAGGCTTTTGTAAGAAAACAAAATCTGACAAATACCGCCTATGCTGCGCTCGACATCAGAGATACCGGGGCCGCGGAGCGGTTTGTTAGCGAAAAAATAGCGGAACTCGGAGTGCCCGACGGTTATGTTAACCTCACCACCGCTACCACGGCGAAGAGAATGGAGGAACTCACCGCAGAGGATTTTGACGAAGTGAACCACGGCGGCCTTACCGCCACATTCATCCTTACCCGCGCCATCGGTTTACAAATGGCTGCACGGAAAAAAGGTAGTATTGTCCTTTTTTCGAGCATGTACGGTTCGGTATCCCCTTATCCCGAAGTTTACCAGGAACCAATGAACAAAAATCCGCTGGAATATGGCGTTGGCAAAGCCGGAATCACCCAAATGACGCGCTACCTGGCTGTTCACTGGGGCAAATCCAATGTGCGGTGCAACTGCATTTCACCCGGACCTTTCCCTAATCCTGATGTACAAAAAGGCCACGCGGCTTTCGTAGAACGGTTAGCTGGCAAATCTCCGATGGGGCGCATTGGTCAGGCTTCGGAAATCGCAGGATCGGTCGCTTTTTTATTGTCTGATGCCGCTTCCTACATCACCGGCCAGGACCTGGCTGTGGATGGCGGCTGGACAAGTTGGTAAAATCACTCAGCCATTTTATGAAACTCAATCCAATCGTTTTTACGCTTATTTTCTTTTCGGTTATGAGCAGTGCGTGCAATAGCAAGAAGTCCGATTCTGAGATTTCAAGCGAAGTCGGGCAGCAATCGATCGCAGTTTTGAGACAGGTACTGGCGACTCAGAAAGAATGGGTGAAGGTCCACGCGGCCGAATATCTGATCTGGGCCGGGCATCCGGAAGGCGTGCGGGAAGCTTATCTGGAAGAAGAAAAATTATGGAGCACCAAGCCGCAATACCGGATAGGGATTTGGCGGGTACTGGCGCAGGTGGCTGAAAATCCGGCTGACAAGAAAATCTGGACCAACAAGATTCTGGATGTATTTCTGGATTCATCAGCAACAGACCGGACGCACGCGGCTGAAACGCTCGCGAAACTTAAAATTTCACCGTATGAAAATAACATACTCTTAACCGAAGCTACCCTCAAAAGTCCCGTAAAACCCTTGGCGCTTTACACTTTGTGGAGTACTGCATTTACGTCGGCGGATTCAATGAAATCCGTTTCGGAGCATTTTTTAAAAACGGTGACGGATGTAAATGCCGAATCTGCTGACAGGCTGATCCCGGCTTACGCGTTGCGCCAGTTAAAGGGGATTTCCGAAGAAGAATCGGCGCAGCTGGCAGAGGCGGCGCTGGCAGAACCAGCCGATTCGCCCGCAAGGATATACTTGCTGTCCGCGGCTTTTACCAATATGAAAGGAAATTCAGCACAGTCGGAAAAGCTGCATGCTGAAATTGTAAAATATGCAAACTCACCTTCGAAGGGTAATATCTCCGAAATAGCGGCGGCGCTGGCTGAGAAAGGTAATGTTGAGGATATATCAATCTTAACTCCGCTGCTCACCCATGCAAGCCAGCTGGAAAGCGAAGCAGACCGGGCAGATGTTGCAGCCGCTGCTGCCCACGCTATTTTAAAAATAAACCAAAGAGAATAATGGAGGCAGTTATTCTTCACTTAACCTGAGAAAAAATAACCAGGCTTTGAAAAATAGTATCAGAAATAGGAATGAAAGTAACAGCACGGTTTACCGCCTAATACTAATTTTGATTTAAACAGAAAACCATGAAAATGCGCGAAAGCAGGGTACTGAAAAAGCTGAGGGCAGGCGAAATCGTAAGTTGTTTTAAAATCAATCTGTCTGACGCCCGCGTTTCTGAAATCGCCGCTATTTCGGGTTTTGACTGCGTTTGGACGGATCAGGAGCATATTGGTCAGGATTGGTCGATACTTGCTTCTAATATCTGGGCTACCAAAGCGCATGATACCGACATGCTGGTAAGGGTACCGAGGGGCAGTTACAGCGATTTCATCCGTCCGCTCGAACTCGACGCGACGGGCATTATGGTCCCGCATATTATGAACCTGGCCGAAGCCGAACTGATCGTCAGCATGACGCGCTTTCACCCAACTGGCCGCCGGCCGATCGACGGTGGCAATTCCGACGGTGCCTACACCGCGCTGGATTTCAATGAATACCTCGTGCAGGCCAACCGGCAGCGTTTTGTGATCTTCCAGATCGAAGACCCCGAGCCGCTGGAAGAGCTGGAAGAAATAGCCGCACTGGACGGATATGATATGCTGTTTTTCGGTCCGGGCGATTTCAGTCAAGGTATCGGCGCGCCAGGTGAATGGAACCACCCCGAGCTGATCGCAGCCCGGAAAAGAGTGGCGGAAGTTGCGCGGAAGCACGGAAAGTTTGCGGGAACTGTCGGCGGTCCGGGGAATGCAGACGAGCTGATCGCGATGGGGTACCAGTTTATCAGCATGGGCGCCGATGTGGTGGGGATTAAAAATTACTGCCAGGAGCTGGTGAGTGCATTTACCAAGTCTTCGGCAGTAGGGTCGAAAAATTCCTATATGGACACCTGAGAAGGGATATTCACATCAAAACTCTAATATAAATTGAAAAAGCGACCGCTGGGAAATACTGGGATCGATGTATCTGAAATTGCTTTTGGCGGGGTCGAGATTGGTATGCCCTACGGGATCGGCGTGGCAGGCAGGGAGGATATGCTATCTGAAAAAGATGCAGTTCACCTGCTTCACGCAGCGCAGGAACAGGGAATCAATTTTTTCGACACAGCCCGCTTGTATGGTGAAAGTGAAGCCATTATGGGCAAAGCTTTTGAACACAGACGAAGTGAGATCGTACTGGCAACCAAATGCGCCCATTTTCGAAAAGGCGGTAAGATGCTGCCAGATAGCGAGACCAAGCCATTCATTCTGAATTCGTTACAACAGAGTTTGGAAATGCTCAGGACAGATTATCTGGACGTTTTCATGCTGCACCAGGCAGATGCAGAAATTTTGCAAAACGAAGTGATCGCCGAAGTTTTTTCTGATTTGAAACAAAAAAATATAATAAAAGCGACCGGCGCGTCGACCTATTCCACCGAGGAAACAAGGCTGGCGATTGACAGCGGCAACTGGGATATGATCCAGCTGCCCTTTAATCTAATGGATCAGCGGCAAGGGGAATTTTTCAAAATAGCTTCGGAGAATGGTGTGGGATTGGTGATCCGGTCGGTATTGATGAAGGGATTGTTGAGCGACAGGGGTAAAAACCTGCACCCGGCGCTGGCAGATGTGGAGCGGCACATTCAAGGTTATCATGCATTGACCGGTGGACAATTTCCCGATCTGCCAACGCTGGCAACCCAGTTTGCACTGTCATTTAATGAGGTATCCTCGGTATTAGTGGGTATTGATAAAATGGAATATTTACACAAAGCACTGGCAACGGCAAACGGCCATTACCTGGACGAGCCGATAATGAAAGAAGCTAAAAATCTCGTATACCCCAACCCCGAATTCCTAAACCTACCGCACTGGGACAGAATGGGATGGTTAAAATAAACTGATCAAGCACCAAAAAGCTAAGAGCTAACAGCTAACAGCTAAAAGCCAAAATAAACCATGTTAAAAATCGGAATCATCGGCATGAGCCCCGGCAATGCACATCCTTATTCCTGGTCGGCGATAATAAATGGCGAATTTGATGGCGACGAGATCACGCGTGTGGGTTATCCGGCCGTAGCCGCCTACCTCGAAGCCAACCGCGACACGCTGGGTTTGCCGGCTGCAAAAGTCACACACGTGTGGACGCAGGATCGGGAAATCTCTGAGAGTATTTGCAAGGCTGCTGGCGTAGAGGTAGTTGTAAATGAACTGGCAGATATGATCGGGGAAGTGGATGCCGTGATTCTGGCGCGCGACGATCCTGAAAATCATAAGGAAATGGCGCGGCCGTTCATCGAAGCGGGCGTGCCGATATTTATAGACAAACCGCTTGCTTATTCCACCGAAGACCTTGACTGGTTCTCTGCCCAAAATGCGGCAGGGAAGTTCATTATGTCCTGCTCTTCTATGCGCTATGCAAACGAAGCTCGCATTGCAAAACAGGAACTGAAATCGCTCGGCAAGCTGGAACTCGTTACTGCCGTGGGCAAGAAAGACTGGAAAAAGTATGGCATACATTTACTCGAAGCCATTTTTGCGATCCTGGATGATCCCAAAGTGGTTTCGGTGAAAAATATTGGCGGGCCGGACAGAGAGATCGTTCACCTCCGCCTCGAAAATGGCCCGGACGTAACACTGCACCTCTTTAACGACATTTCGGGCACCTTCCAGATTTCCCTTTTTGGTCAAAATGGCTGGAAACTAATAGATATCCGCAATTCCTACTCCATGTTCCGCGACAACCTCATCGAATTCATCCGCTCCGTAGAAGAAGAAAAGCCGAGGCTGGACTTTTGGAAGACGGAGGGGATTGTAAGGGTGATTGTCGAAGGGGGAGGAAAGGGAGGAGGGAGGAAGGGAGGAAGGAGGAAGGAGAGTGGAGGAAGGGAGGAAGGAGGAAGGGAGAAAGTTGAGAAAGGACTTGGGAGGAAAGTCGATGTAAAAAACGGCTGAAAACTCAATTCTAGCTTAGTTCTTTTAATTTCTCTATCCCCCCTTTCCTCCATCCTCCCTTTCTCCATCCTCCCTTCCTCCTTCCTACCTTAAAAAAAACCAACAAAAATGCACATCAAACAACTTCTTAGCCTTAAAGACAAAGTAATCCTCGTGACCGGCGGGTCGGGGAATTATGGGAAATGTATTGTGGAGGGGCTGGCTGAGGCTGACGCTACGGTGATTACTACCTCCCGGGATATTGGTTCCGCGCAGGCTACGGCCGCCATTTTTACGGAGCGTGGGCTGGATGTTCATGCCATGGAAGCGGATCAGGGCGATCACGAATCGGTGCTGGCTTTGAAACAAAACATTACGGGTACCTTCGGCAGGCTCGACGGTTTTGTCAATAATGCTGTTTCCAGGCCGATGAAAGGCTACAATGCGCCTTTGAGCCAGTTTGAGGAATCCATGCAAGTCAATGCGACGGGCATGCTGGACCTGCTGCGGGAAATGACGGAGCTGATCGTTATGAGCGGAGGGGGAAGTGTAATCAATATTGCTTCCATGATGGGCATGTTCGGCCCTGACCTTTCCAATTACGACGGAACCGAGAAAATGGGCGATCTGCCACCCGACTATTTCTTCCACAATGCAGGCCTGATCAACCTAAACCGCTACATGGCGCAGATGAATGCAGGGAAAAACGTTCGTTTCAATTGCATTAGTCCAGGCGGATTGTTTAATAATCAGCCGGCTGCATTTGTCAGTAACTACACAAAAAAGGTTCCCCTCCGGCGCATGGCAAACCACGACGATATCAAAGGCCTCGTGGTGCTGCTGGCTTCGGATGCAGGTGCCTATATCAATGGAGAGAATATTCTTATGGATGGTGGACTGAACGCCTGAATCCGGTCTAAAAAATAGTATCAGTAATCCACACAAAAGTAGGAGAACCCAAGAGTATGTGAGATGTACTTTTGTGATGTAGTTATTTTTTGAAATAATATTCTGTTTTTATGAAAAATATAATTCATCCGGACCGTGATCCTGCTTTTGCTACCGGCGCCTATTCCGATGGTATCGTAACCGACGGTTTCCTGTTTGTGAGCGGTCAGGCGGCTGTGGATTTTAAGACTTCCCAATTCGTTTTGGGCACGATTGAAGAGGAAACTGCACGCACATTGGATAACATTGCGGCGATCATCAGAGCTGCCGGAGGTTCTATGGAGAACGTGGTGAAATGCACGGCGCATTTGTCGGATATCAATGATTTTGACCGCTATAATGCGGTGTACGCCACCTACTTTCCTGGAATCAAACCTGCCCGCACTACCGTACAATCGGTACTGGCAGAAAATATCAAAGTGGAGATTGATTGCATCGTAAAACTACCCGCCTGAGCGCCACACCTATGAACGAACAGTCGAATGTTGCGGGGATACCTGTAGGGGTGGTGGGTTTGGGATTGATGGGAAGCAGCATTGTAGCCGCGCTGCTGATCGCGGGCCACCCTGTGAAAGCGATTAGTCCGATAACGCCTGATGCTCAAAATGCTTACGAGCGCATATTTACCCAGCTCAATTACTGTCTGGAAGCCGGTCTAATCGATTCGGTTGAAAAGTTTCGGTCAATGCTTCATATATCAGAGGATTATGCAACACTTGCACCTTGTGAGGTGGTGATTGAATGCGTGATCGAAAAGCTGGAAATCAAATCTGAGGTTTACAAGAAGATCACTTCGGCGGTAAGCCCCTCGTGTATTATTGGCAGCAATACCTCCGCGATTCCGATCAGCGATTTGCAAACTTATGTCGCAAATCCTGAGCGCTTTCTTGGAATCCACTGGGCCGAGCCGGCATTTATGACCCGTTTTTTGGAAATCACCTGCGGAAACCAGACTACCGCTACTTATGCCGACCGGATTTTCTCCCTCGCGCATCGATGGGGCAAAGAACCTACGTTGCTGAAAAAGGATATCCGCGGCTTTATTACTAACCGGCTGATGTACTCGGTTTATCGTGAAATATTCCACCAGATTGAAAGCGGAAATGCTACCCGCGAGGACGTGGACAAAGCATTTCGGTACGACGCCGGTTCCTGGATGACATTAATGGGGCTGTTCAGAAGAATGGATTATACAGGGCTGAAAGATTATGGTACGATCCTGAACAATATTTTCCCGCAGCTCAGCAATACTGAGACTGTTCCGCCAATTATGCAGAAAATGGTTACTGACGCGGCCCGCGGGGTGCATAATGACAAAGGATTATATCCCTACGAACCCGGAGAAGGCAAGCAATGGGACGAAGCTTTTACGCGATTTAATCAGGAAATACACCAGCTAGCGGCGAATTATTCAGAAGAAAACGTCAAAAACCAACTAAACCACACGAAAGCCAAAAGCTAAAAGCTAACAGCTAAAAGCCAACAGCCACTCCCCAATATGAAAACCTACACCAAATCCGCTGCCTTGCTGGAAAGGGCGAAAAAGGTACTTGCCAGCGGCGTTTCGTCAGAATTCAGGAAATATAACCACCCGCACGCGCTTTTTTATACGCATGGAAAAGGGAGCCGGATCTATGACGTCGACGGAAACGAATACCTCGACTTTACCCTCAGCCAGGGTCCGTTGCTATTAGGGCATTCCCATCCGGAAGTATTAAAAGCGATTTCGGAGTATTCTGAAATGGGGCAACTATTTGCCGGTCAGCATATCAAAGAAATAGAGCTGGCTGAAAAACTGAATGGACTGATCCCGTCCGCAGAGTTAATGCGGTTTTGTCTGGACGGTTCAGAGGCGGTGCAAACTGCATTCCGTGTGGCGAGAGCGAAAACGGGCCGGAACAAATTTCTTCGTTTTGAAGGACATTACCACGGCTGGATGGACAATGTGTGCTGGGGTATTTCGGCGCCCTCGCCGGAAGCATTGGGCAGTCGCGAAAACCCGAATGTGTTTCCGTGGACGCAGGGGCTGCCCGAGGGGGTTGAAAACGACTTTATTATACTACCCTGGAACGACCTGGAACTGGTGCGGAAAACGGTCGCTGAAAGACATTCGGAGATCGCCGCGATCATTACGGAACCGATTATGTGTAATAATGGCTGCATCGAGCCCGTGCCCGGCTTTTTACAGGGGTTAAGGGATATTTGCACTGAATTTGGCATTGCACTGATATTCGACGAGGTAATCACGGGCTTTCGGATTTCGCTGGGCGGCGCGCAAAAGCACTTCGGCATTACGCCCGACCTGTCCATTTTTGCCAAAGCGATCGCAAGTGGTTACGCCATCAGCGCGATTGTCGGGAAGTACGAGTGGATGCAGCTCATCGAGCAAGCGAAGGTGATACACGCGGGTACCATGAATGCTGGTAACCCCACCGTGGCGGCCGCGCTGGCTACGATTACCGTTTTGGAAAAAGAGCAACCACATGAAAGAATGTTCAGGCTGGGCAAAAAACTAATGGACGGCCTCAGGGAGGCCGCCGCTGAAAGCGGGCATGCATTGCTGATTGAAGGCCCAGGGCCGATGTTTGCGATGAGCTTTACTTCTTTGGAAAAAACCAGAGACTACCGCGATACGCTCCTGGCGGACAAAGCGAAGCTGGCAAAATTCATTGCAGGCATGCACGACGAAGGTATTCGGGTGATCGGTCGCGGGCTATGGTATATCAGCGCCGTGCACACTGACGAAGAGGTTGAGCTTGCTATCGGAAAAGCCGGAAAAGTGCTTCAAACGATTTGATAATAAGGTATTCAGCTGGATAAATGAAGGGAATGGGAAAACAAATGGAACCTGTATTGCTGGTAGGCGATCGGCCGTTGACGAACAGTATTGCCTCCTGTTTACAGCAGGCCGGATGTGTTTTCACAGGTGTGAAACGGGTGCCTGACGAAGTAAAAACGGCGTACGGATTAGCTATCCTGATCACAGAAGAAGATCTTGAAATCAAGAAAACAAAGATAGCTGAGCTGGAAAAAGTGCTTGATACGAACGCGATCATTGCAGTCAATACGGAAACAATTGGTCTCGATACCCTGCAAAAAGATGCCGCCTTTCCCCGGCGTCTTATTGGCGTAAACTGGACAGAACCTGCGGATACGACCTTTTTTCTTGAAATAATTGCCAATAACGTCACGGATCCTGAACTGGCAGATCAGGTCTGTCACATAGCCGTTGCATTCTGGCAAAAAGACCCTTATGTGATCCATGGCAACATGGGTATCCGCATGCGGTTAATGGCTGCGATGATCCGGGAGGCTTTTTACCTGGTAGAAAACGGGTATGCCACTGTGGAAGATATCGATCGTGCGTGCCGGAATGATGCCGGTTATTACCTGCCTTTTGCCGGAAACCTGCGTTATATGGACCTGATGGGCACTTATGCTTATGGAATGGTGATGAAAGATTTGAATCCCGAGCTGTCCAAAGGAACCCATATCCCCGCATTTTTTCAAGAAATGCTTTTACAAAAAGAATGGGGAATGGAAGGCGAAAAGGGTTTTTACACTTATTCACCGGGAGAAGATAAAAAATGGCAGGCGCTCCTGGGGAAATTCAGCGGTGAGGCGAAGGAGTTAATGGATAAATATCCTCTTAAATATAATCCCGAAGAGGTCGCTGAGCCGGTTCGCAACGGATTCAATTTTCGCTAGTACTATGAGCAGACTGATTTTCGACGCCCACCTGGACCTGGCCATGAATGCCATCGAATGGAACCGCGACCTGATCCTGCCGCTGGACGAAATCCGTCAGCGGGAAATGCACATGTCGGACAAAAATGATCGGGGTAGAGGCACAGTATGCCTTCCTGAGCTCAGAAAAGGCAATGTCGGATTGGTAGTGGCCACCCAGCTGGCGCGAGTTACGCCGTTCGGGAGCGCATTACCGGGCTGGAATTCGCCACAACAGGCCTGGGCGATGACGCAGGCGCAACTAGCCTGGTACCGTGAAATGGAATCGCTTGGGGAAATGGTACAGATCCGGGATGTCGCCGGGCTGGATGCGCATCTCGCACTTTGGAAAAACGATGAAACAGGGAATGAAAAGAAGCCGGTCGGCTATATTCTGAGTCTCGAAGGTGCTGATTCCCTGGTTGATATTTCGTACTTGCATCGCGCGTATGAATATGGTTTACGGGCAGTAGGATTATCGCATTTCGGGCCGGGACGGTATGCGCCGGGTACTAAAATGCAGGGGCCGATAACGCCGCTGGGGTTCGAGCTGATGCGCGAGATGTCCAAGTTGAATATGATCCTGGATACCACGCATTTGACCGATGAAGGTTTTGATCAGGTGTTGGATTTCTACAATGGCCCGATCTGGTCGAGTCACCATAATGTGCGTAAAATCGTCCCGAACCAGCGGCAACTGTCTGACGATCAAATTAAAAGGCTGATAGAGCGGGGTGCTGTCATTGGCGGCATGCTCGATTGCTGGGCTATGGACATTCGCTTTATAGACATGGTTTCCGATCCCTGGCAGCTCGACATCCGGCTTGAACATCTCGTCGACCACTGGGACCACATTTGTCAGATCGCCGGAAACAGCCACCACGTGGCAATAGGGAGCGACCTTGACGGAATTTTCGGTACCGAACAATCTCCCTGGGATATGAACTCCATTGCTGACTTACAGAAATACGAGTCCATTCTTGTCAGAAGGGGTTACTCTGATGTAGATATTGATAATATATTTAGCGGGAATTGGGTGAGGTTTTTGAGGAAGGCGTGGGGAGGTGAATGAGTGAATGAGTGAATGACCGGGTCGCCGGTGCGATGAATGACCGGGTCGCCGGTGCGATGAATGACCGGGTCGCCGGTGCGATGAATGACCGGGTCGCCGGTGCGATGAATGAGAGAATAAAGTTGATTTTAGATATGCCGTTACTACAAGCTGGTGCTGCGCGGGTTAATATTACTCCTTCCCTGGGGACGCGGATTAATGGTGATTTTGTCACGCATTACGCCACCTATATTCATGATGATCTGTATTCCAAAGCGCTGGTTTTCAGCAGAGGGAATACTTTTGTTGTTTTTGTGGTGGTTGATATTTGTGTAATGCCGAAAGATTTTCTGGATCCCGTAAAAGCGGAGATAACGAAGATAACGGGCATTGCGGCATCGCATATTATGATTTCCAGTACGCACACGCACGCGGCGGGTTCTGTTGCGGATGTACATTTGGGAAGCGTGGATCCGGCTTATGCGCAAAAATTGCCGGGACTGATCGTCGAATCTGTGCGGCAGGCTATTCAAAACCTGCGGCCTGCCCAGATTGCATTCGGCAATGTGAACGCGCCGGAACATTTGCTTTGTCGCAGGTATGAAATGAATGCGGCTTATACTGCCGTTAATCCGGTCACGGGACACGCTGATCAGATCAAGACCAACCCTTTCGGCGCGGAAGAAATGATCGTGAAAAGCATTGCGCCTACCGATCCTGACCTGGGTTACCTGGCGGTGAAAGGGCTGGATGGTAGCTGGATCGGCCTGCTTGCCAACTATTCACTGCACTATGTGGGGGATTGGGAAAACGGGACAATATCCGCGGACTATTTCGGTGTTTTTGCGGAGGCGCTTCGGGAAAAGTTACAGGCCGGGCCAGAGTTCGTGGGAATCATGAGCAACGGGACCAGCGGCGACGTTAATATCTGGGATTTCCTAAATCCGGAACGCTATCCTAAAATGCATCTCGCGAAGAGTAAATTGATAGGTAGCGATCTGGCTGACAAGGTTTTTGAAAATATCAATGCTTTGGATTGGCAAACGGATGTAGTGCTGGAAGCTGCACTCGAAATTGTACAAGTGTCTGTTACGAAGCCGGATCCGCAGGAAATTGAAGCTGCTACCAGCATTATGGCCGGGGCGCATTTTGAAACTATTGAGCCGGACGAGGCAGGTTTGCGGCAGATCTACGCAAGAGAACAAATATTGCTGAACGAAACACCAGACCAGCGTGACTGCCCGGTGCAGGTAATCAAAATCGGTGACGGAATGATCGGCGGGCTTGCGGGTGAGTTTTTTTCTGAAACAGGCTTATACTTAAAGGAAAACAGAGCTTCCACGCACTATTTCACGATCACCATGGCCAATGGTAATGTGGGATACGTGCCGCCTGCCGCCGAAATTGACAAAGGAGGATACGAAACCTGGCGCTGCCGGTACAGCTGTCTCGCTTCCGGCGCAGAGGCTACCATCCGTACGCAACTTTTGGTAATGGCAGAAAAACTCGGCAAGGCTTCAAGCTGATACTATATTTCAGGATTATTTGATATAAAAGTAAAAATCACTACCGGAGCGTGAGCGTTTTCC
Source organism: Dyadobacter sp. CY343 (assembly GCF_021390335.1). Taxonomy (GTDB): domain Bacteria; phylum Bacteroidota; class Bacteroidia; order Cytophagales; family Spirosomataceae; genus Dyadobacter. Next base: position 61,089 of record NZ_JAJUXK010000009.1, read on the forward strand.
GGTAGTCGCTCGGGGTCATACATTTCAGTTTTTTGAACTGACGGTTGAAGTTTGCGAGGTTGTTAAATCCGCATTCATAGGCCACTTCTACCACATTCCGGTCGTTTTCTGAAAGCAGCTTACAGGCGTGTCCGATGCGGACGGTCGTGAGGTATTCTACGAATGTAACCCGGAACTGTTCCTTGAAAAAGTTACAAAATGCAGTAACGCCCATGCTGCTGACAGAAGCAATTTCTCCGAGGCTAATATCCTTGTCGAAGTTCTGCATAATGTACCCGGTGATTTTTTTGAAGCGGTCGGAAGAATCGTAATGGAAGTTTTGTACAAAGCGAGGACTGGCTAAAAGATCGTATTCCGTCGTGGTGGACATGATATCGAAGATCAGGAACAAGGAAGAAAGTCTTTGCAATCCGTTCATCGCAGGCATATCGCGGATCAGTTTATTGATTCTATCACGCGTCTCGCCTCGTAGCGCCATTCCACGGTCAGCCAGATTGAGCACTTTTCTGAAATTGTCGATTTCCGGAATATTCATAAAATCCTCACCCAGGAAATCATCTGTAAAGTGTATGACCAGTGCATCTGCTTTGTCTTCCGCTTTCCTTTCCAGGTATATAGGGTCATTAACCCAGACGTGTGGCAGCAGTGAACCCATAAACACCAGATCATCCTCCTCAAAATAGCCGATATGATCTCCAACCATCCTTCTGCCGGTGCTTTTATTGATCAGTACAAATTCGAAGTGCGCGTGGAAATGCCAGGGAGCGGGGAAGAAATCACCTTTCTCGCGAAAAACAATAAACGATTTGTCAACATCCTGAGGTAAGTGAAACTCAACTGCTTTCATAGTCCAGAGTTTTAGTACCTAAGTAAACTAATATAAAATTTCAATTGAACCCAGTTTGTGAAAGATAGTATCAGAAATAGAGATAAAAGTAGCAGAGAGGTCCAATTATACCTGAATTAATAACGTATCGTTACTTCATTACTGCCGCTTAGGGCTCACAACAGGAGAATACAATAAGCTCGCTTACTCTCGAATGTATTTCGATTTCGTATTAGAGGGTTGGCAGAGCGTGACAATGAGTTCATTATCAGACTGATCAATATCCCATGTAGCGCAGCCTATACAGTCAACAACGGGGCACTGGGAACTGATTGCTATCGCTTCCTTAGGGATCACTTCGAAGAGCTTTCCGTTCACATAATACGATTTGGGCGCACAATTCGGACAGCCATTTGAATCAAGTATCACGCCATCATATCTAAAAACTATGTAGTTTGGCTCTCCATCTATTGGAACCCAGATATTGGATCCATTTACATTCTTCTCATAGGCTGTAAGCTTCCATTTGCCTACGAGGGTTTTAATTTCTGGATCGGGTTTTGGGCTGTCCTTTTCACAGGCAATCAGAGCAAAAAGCAGGATAATTGAGAATAGGGAGGTTTTCATAATTCAAAGTTTTTGATAGGATATATATTAATCCGTTATAGTTGGAAAGTTTGGCATTTATAATTCAATTCGATTTATACCTTACTCCTTACCGTCGCCACGACTTCTGACAAGAGGCTTTAATCTCTTTCACGTATCTTTGAGAAATTTGAAAACCTTCTTTTTATGGCACGACGCTTATCCTTCCTGATCATTTTATTGGCAGCAACAATCTCATGTAAGAAGCCAACCTCTGAACCTGTCGTGGAAGCTCACATTGCAAGGCTCGGAAAAATTTTGGGTCAAGACTTGAACGGTGACAAAGCACAATTTGAATTTCTCAAAGATGAAAGTGCGGATACGAAACTCATTACCAGCGCACAAGTAGACTCTATCGAGATCCAGGTACGGGGTATGGGAATAGGAGTGCGAGGAATAATTTTAGGCGACCAAAACGCGAAGGTTTTTAGCTACTATGGTTGGCTGATGGAAGGGGATAAATTAAGGCTCGGAATAAATGACATTAATCATGATGTCAGAACGCCTAGGAACTATTATTGGTCATTAAAGTAAACATATGCCGAAGCTTCAGGTATTTCGAATTTCAGCATGCCATAGTAGAAGGAACTGAGCTTTAAATGGCTACATTGCGATATTGAAATCTTGAATTTTATTGACAGTGGAGACAACTAGTTCTGATCAAGGGATTAAAGATGATCCATACAGCTTGCAGATTCCTTGGGAAAAAGAATTTGAAGAAAAAGCCATGTGGGGAAACAGAATTTTCTGTTTCACATTTTTGGTCTGTTATCCATTAACCTCGATCCTTTATTACCTGAATGGTAATCCAAATTATCAATCCATTCTCCTGGTACAACTAACCTGTAGCGGTTTGGTGGCACTAATTATTTTCCTGCACTTCAGAGAGAAAATAGATAGTCAGAATGCCTCTTTTTTTAGCCGGATTTTGCTGATTATTTTTCATGCGTATATTCTGGCTCGTTTTGAAACCATTAATTATTACGGCCTGAGCATTAATTTGACGCTGCAGCTGATATTTTCGGTCTGGGTACTACGCTGGAAGTTTAGTTATGCCGTGATCAGTTCGGTGATCATGGCCCTGTTTTTTTCCCTTGCGCTTTATAGCCATGGAGCGGATGTGCTTATACTTTTTTTGAAGGAGGGAGGTTTTTTCTACTTTTTGGGACTATGTGTTTTTCCATTGATTTTGCAAATGCGTTACATTAGGCAGTATCGGGAGTTTGTCTTTGCCCAGAGGCTGCAGAAGCAAAATAAAGAGCTGGAAAAGCAAAACCAGTTGGTCAGGGATGCGATGCAGGCAAAATCCGACTTCTTTTCTATAATGAGCCATGAGATACGGACTCCGCTGAACGGGATTGTTGGCGTGATCCATTTATTGCTTCAGGAAGATTTAAGAACCGCTCTCCAAAGAGAGCTGGTCGGGACTTTAAAGTTTTCCTCAGATCAACTGATGGCTATAATAAATGATGTGCTTGATCTAAACAAAATTACTTCCCGCCATGTCAAGCTTGCAAAGGAACCATTTAACCTCTCCATTTTTCTTAGAAACATAGAAAAAACGTTTATTCCGCGTGCTCAGGAAAAAAAGCTTGATTTGATCTTTGAAATCGATTCGTCGCTTCCGGTTCATTTGACTGGCGATCAGGTCCGGCTTAATCAGATCATTACCAATTTACTTCATAATGCGGTAAAATTTACTGAAAGAGGTTTTGTAAAGTTGGCTGTCAGGGAAGTTGAAAGGGATCAGAGCCAGATATTGTTACAGTTTGAAATCAGCGACTCCGGAATCGGTATTCCGCTGGAAGATCAGTCTTCTATTTTCGAGATTTTTGTACAAAGTAGTTTGGAAACTAGTAGGGGCAATCGTGGAACCGGGCTCGGACTCGCTATAACCAAAGAACTCGTACAACTTTTTGGCAGTGAAATAAAATTAAAGAGTGAGCAGGGGCATGGATCGCGCTTTTCATTTTGTATTTATTTCACCTATTCCGATCAGCAACCGGTGGATAGAAAGCCTGTGGACGTGAGAGTTGTTCTTCCAAATGCAAGGGTTTTAGTGGTGGACGATAATGCTGTTAATCGAATGATAGTTACTATTTTGCTCGATAAGATCGGTTTAAAATACGATAAGGCTGAAAATGGCCTTGAAGCAGTTGAAAGATTTGGTAGCAATCATTATGACTTGGTATTGATGGATCTTGGGATGCCTATTATGAATGGCTTCGAAGCTACACAGATCATTCGGGCCCAGGATTCCCAGACACCAATAATCGCCCTAACCGCTTCCGCGTTTACAGAAGAGCGTGACAAAGCTATGTCCAGTGGGTTTTCCGAATACCTTGTTAAGCCTTTTCTTCCTAAGGAATTTTATGATATGATTTTTACTTTTCTGGAGACTGAGCCAACGGCACAGTCGGAGGCAAGGCTTATTCAATCAATTAGTTGACCACTTATATAAATATCAATTTTGGAGTGCAGCTTATGAGGAGCTGAAAAGATGTTGTAGTTTGCTTCTACTCAAACCTAATATTGTTGTCCTAAGAGCGTATTTGGGATTAGGTGAGTTCTTTTAATTATCCCGGATACTTGTGATCTCCAAGAGCTTCTAGGGTTCGAGAAATGGGTTTAAGACGTCTTTCCAAGATTTTGAGTTCAGAAACACACTATTGAATTCCTTTTCCGGAGTTTGGCTACGTAATGCCCCAATTTCACTACGCCGGGGAGTTAAAGGCTGATGAACTTTGCATATCGCAAAATTCAAAAATCAATAACAACATGAAACAGTCACAGACGCCCATCATGAGCTTCAGTCCGGTTGTATTACCAGTTTCCGGCCGTCACGTAGACCTTGAAATGAAAGTTTCTGCTCCTGCTAGCGGAAACAACTTGCCGGTCATTCTTCTTTCGCATGGGCATGGTCCCTCTAATTTTCTCTCTTCGTACAGAGGATATGGTCCCATGGTTGATTTTTTTGCGGCAGAAGGGTTTGTTGTAATTCAGCCTACCCATCAAAATTCCAAAGCACTTGCGCTTCCCTCATCCCTTCCGGAAGCACCCTTGTTTTGGAGTTCACGGGCAACGGACATGCAATTTATCCTTGATCATTTGGACGAAATCATTTCAACAGTGCCTGGGTTAACCGGAAGAGTCGATCAAGCAAAAGTTGCTGCCATCGGTCATTCCATGGGCGGCCAGACCGTGGCCATGCTGGCAGGCATGGAGGTAACCGACCCGGCCACAGGAAAAATAGTGAATTCCGCAGAGCCAAGATTGAAGGCCCGGGTGCTGATTGGCGCCTCTGGTGGGCCGGAAGGATTTAACGGAGTCAATAGACAGCACTATCCTGTGTTGGCGGCAGGTAATTTCAGCACCATGACTTTGCCAGCACTCATTGTGAATGGGGACAAAGACATAAACCTCATGTTCTCTGATGTGGACAACTGGCGTGCAGACGCTTATTATCAAAGTTCCGGCCCGAAGGACCTGCTGACCGTGTTTGGCGCCGAACACATTTTTGGTGGCATATCAGGGTATGATGCCCGCGAAACAAGTGATGAAAATCCGGAGCGTGTTACCTTTGTATGTGAAAGCATTCTTGCGTATGTTCGGAGTACATTCGATCCGAACGATACAAGTTGGGAAGACGCCAAGAAAGCCCTTAACGGCGTACCAGGTGCATTAGGCAGTATTGAAAGTAAATTGTAAAACGGACATTATGAAGGATGAGATGTCTAGCCATAGATTCAATTCCTTATCAAGGCTGCATAAGGCGCTGGACATGCCGGCACCTATGCACCCATTGGTAAGTTTAATAAATAATGCTGCAGGGACCATTCCACTGGAAAGGCTTCCCAGTCCCCATATCCTAAATTTTTATAAGATATCCTATAAGACAAACTTCCGGGGGAAGTTTAAATACGGGCAGCATTACTACGATTTCGACGAGGGGGGAATGTTTTTTGTTTCGCCTAATCAGATCACAGGAGGCCACGCACCGCTCAGTGATCAATCCGGTTATACTTTACTTTTCCACCCGGATTTTTTACTTGGTTACGAACTGGCCAGGAAGATCAAAGCGTACGGATTTTTTTCCTATTCTATCCATGAAGCGCTACATTTATCGGAAAAGGAAAAGACCACGATCATTTCTGTTTTTGAAAGTATTGAAGAAGAATTGAAAGACAGAATTGATAATTTCAGCCAGGACGTTGTTATTTCTCAGATCGAATTGCTGCTGAATTATGCCAACCGGTTCTACAGCCGGCAATTCATTACCCGTAAGGCGGTAAGCAGCGATCTGCTTCAAAAGGTAGAAGAAATTTTACAAGCCTACTTTCAGTCACCACCCACGAAAAAGCAGGGGCTTCCAACTGTCCAGTTTCTGTCTGAGCAGTTAAACGTCAGTGCCAGTTACTTAAGTGATATGCTGCGATCAACGACCGGGCAAAATGCACAACAGCACATTCATAACCATCTGATTGAAAAGGCAAAAGAACAGCTATCGACGAGCGATGCATCGATAAGCGAAATAGCGTATGAATTAGGGTTCGAACATCCACAGTCCTTTAGTAAACTTTTCAAGCTCAAAACCAGTGTGTCGCCTTTGGATTTCAGGCGTTCTTTTAATTAAAGCATATTGGAGTGCAGTACACCTCCTGATGTTGTCGCGCTTCTAAACGTACAAAAGCCGCTCAACTTTCGTTGAAGGGCTTTTATACCCCGACTAAAAACGAGAATTCACAAAACGGCTTAAATCATACTTTTTTACAGAATACGCCCTATCTTGCATTAGAGGTTACAAAAATAATCTATAATTAAGGTCGTGGATAGAAGGATTTTAACATGTGTTATAGCGGATGACGAGAGAGCTGGAAATTTTCAAGAATTGTTAGTTGTTGCGACAGGTTTAGAACCTGTTCGTGGTCGGCAGTGCTTTCGGTGAACGCCAGGGATTGCCCCTTTAGGACTTGCTGGCCATCCTTAATCAGTAGACGGTCTAGTTTCCCTTCCGAACGGACTACGATTGTTCTCGGAGCTTCGAAGGCAGTGAGACTGATTCGAGCTGGGACAATATCCGGATACCGGATAAACCAACAGACGGCGAAAAGGATGAGGAGCATACCAAAAAATGCGCTTATTCCCCAAGTCAATATCCAGTGAGGCGGTGCGCCTACTATTTCCTGCATTTCGTCGCTGTGCAGCTCGCGGAAAGGATTTACGGATGAAATCACCGGATATATTTGGCTTTTTGCTTGGATGTACATTTTTAACCTTCGGCCAATTCCAACTGATTGCTGACCAATTCGAAATATTTCCCCCTTTTCTCAACCAGTTCTTTGTGGGTTCCTACTTCAAGGATTTCCCCCTTTTCCATTACAACGATCTGGTCTGCATGTTTTACCGTACTCAGACGATGGGCAACCACAATTACGGTACGACCTTTAAAAAATTTGTTGAGCTCTCGGACAATTATAGCTTCATTATTTGCGTCCAGTGAATTGGTCGCCTCATCAAACAAAAGTAGTTGAGGATTTTTGTAGACGGCCCGAGCAATCAAAATTCGCTGTCGTTGTCCCTGGCTGATACCATTGCCGGCAGACCCGATCATTGTGTGATAACCTAGCGGCAGGGATTCGATAAAATCATGAATGTTGGCTGTTTGCGCAGCCCTGTAAAGCCGATTCTGATCAATGATTTCATCACTGACTGCGATATTACGGGCAACTGTGTCTGAAAATATAAACCCATCTTGCATCACTACGCCGCATTGACTACGCCAGGCCTTATGGGAGATGTACTTCAACGCAATCCCCCGCGTCCACTCCCCATTCTGCTTCAAAGACCCTTCAATGATCGGACTTTGGGAAGTAAGCTGATTTGAAGTCAGTCTGATTTCTCCTTTTTGGGGTTCGTAAAAACGCAGCAGCAACTTGAGAAGCGTTGTTTTGCCACTGCCGCTTGTACCGACAATTGCAGTAGTCTTTCCGTGTGGGATTGTGAGATTAATATCACTAAGTACAGGTTCGTTGCCCGCACCTGGATATGTATATGATAAACCGGATATCTGTATATCTTGGCTAGTATCCCATTCCTTCCGGTTGTTTTTGTGGGCAGGTTCCTCTTCTTCAATCCTGTGAACTTCGTTCAACCTTTCAAGGCTTATCTGCGCATCCTGCCAGCTTTGCAAAAAACTTACCAACTGTTCGATTGGACTGTTGAACTGACCGAGTATGTATTGCACGGACATCATTCCTCCCAAGGTCATGTTGCCGTCCAAAACCGCCTTGGCAGCCAGAAACGTGATGATAATACTCTTGCCCTGGTTGATAAACAAAGCGCCCGCCTGCTGAACCTGGGACAGAGAAAGGCTCGAAACGTTCCATTTGAAATATTTAGCCTGAGTCCGCTCCCATTCCCACCGTTTCAAAGTTTCAGCTCCTGCAAGTTTTATTTCCTGCATACTTTGGATAAGCTGGATCAGGATACTTTGATTTCCTGAAGATATGTTGAAGCGCTTCACATCAAGCTGCCTCCTCTTCTTCAAGAATAATACCACCCAAGTAGCGTACAGTATCGAAGCGGCCAATGCGACTGTAAAAATCTGCAAGCTGTAAAAGGCAAGCACTGCCCCGAATACAAATAGGTTAAAAAACGAAAACAGCAGATTTAGTGCCTGTCCGGTAAGAAAGGTCTGGATACGTTGGTGATCACCTATTCGCTGCATGATATCTCCAAACTGCCTGACATCAAAAAATGAAATTGGCAACCGCATGAGCTTGATAAGAAAATCTGAAAGGATCGTCAAGTTCAACCTAACGCTAATGTGCAGTAGGATCCAGCTTCGGATATATTCAACAACTGTTGTACTCAATAATAGCACCGCTTGTGCTATAAGCGCAAGGTAAATGAAATTGATGTCCTGCGTGCCAATACCAATATCTACGATTGATTGGGTCAAAAAAGGAAATAACAAGGAGAGGCCACTTCCGACAAGCATTCCCAAAAAGAGCTGGACTAGAAGTTTCCTGTATTTTGACAGGTAACCAACGAGTTGCGTCAGTGTTACGCCATCATTCTTTTCTCCCCGTTCCTCAAAAAATCGAGGTGTGGTTTCTAGCAGCAAGGCAATGCCCTCTTTATCATCTTTGTTAAGACTGCTCAGCCACATTTTAGAAAACTCCTTCTCGTTGTAGCTTGACAAGCCTGAACTAGGATCCGCTACATGGAAATCATAATCTGTGTTCTTTTTAAAAACAGATCTGTAAGCGGCCGGGTTGCTATTAGGTATCGGTGTTGTGGAATTTGCCTCCTGACTTCTTCCGCCCCACACATTTTGTAGCCCCTGCTTACTCAGGATAAAAGTGTCACGCGTGATTTTGTAAAGAACGACAAAGTGATTCTGCCCCCAATGCAAGATACAAGGTAAGGGAGCGTCCTTCACGAGTTTATCTAAACTCACTTTCACGCCAACCGTCTTGAAACCAATAGCCTCAGCTGCATCGGCAATTCCAAGCAATGATACGCCTTCCTTTCCAATCTGGGCTAGTTCTCTGAGAGACTGAGCTGAATAGTGGCGTCCATAATACTTGGCCACCATCCGAAGACAGGTAGGACCGCAGTCCATTTTATCAAGTTGGCGATAGTGCTGAAAGTTTACAGGCATTGAATTGTGGTAGATATGATATCAGTCATATTCCTAAATGTCGCAATATGGCTTTCGATTGATTCCTTGGGAAAATCAATAAACTTGCGGGTTTGAACCCACAAGTTTGAATCTTATTCAAATAAGAAAAACTGATCAGTCTGGTGGATTAACCTCTCTGCACTCACTCATGATGCCGCCCCCGCTGCAGCCATAGCTCTCACAAGCTTCTACCGAAGTTCCGGAGCAACTCCCTGTGTCTGTGACACCATCGTAGATACAATCGCATTCGATATTCTTTACACCACCAATTACATTTTTCGCTTGTGCCCTCGTGAGCGCGAAACCACTAAAATTCGAGATTGACATAGCTTTGTTTTTTAAGTTTAACAATATGAACTGATTTTCGAAAATCCTATGAGATGATGGGTACACGGTCATTTGCAGAAATTGATCTAACAACTTTCTTTAAATCCTTGATCTGGAAAACGGAAGGGAATTTTGCTTTATTGAAATACACGGTTGGCGTAGCTGTCACTCCCGCCATAGCACTCCATTTGCCATGCAATCTAAGCTGATGAATTGCTTCTCCGTTTTGAGTCGCACTGTAATTTAAATCACGCCATTTCTCCACATCCTGGTTGATATCACGAAACCAATCACTCATTTTATGCTTCGTTTCACTCTCGCTCGATGCTAAAAAAACTTCCGCCACTCGCCACGCATTTCTGTTGCCTATAAAAATAAACTCACATTGAATATCCGCGCCATCGCTAATTAATTCATTAATTTGACTGTGCATTTGCGAGCAAGGACTGCACATCGGATTTGTTATGATCGTCAACAAATTCTTCGAGTCATGTCTACCCATCTTTACCGTATGCATATCATCAAATATTGGTGGCATATCATCATTCTGACTAAAGGTCGCCCTAATGAAATCATCATTGAACTTTACCTTATAGAATTGCCGCTGCAAATCGAACCATTGATATGATCGAATGAGAGGCTCTTTAAGAAAAGTCCATAGTAAGCTTGGAATTAGAAATGCAATGGATAACAGTAGAAGTGATCTTGCATCCCATTCAATTTGAGGTATATTAAGTTGAAACACAAAAATTAGGAATTCTATCCAAAGAATAAACTGAACAGAAAGGCATAATGGACACCATCTTTTTGCGACGAAGTATTGATATCCAATCGAGTAGAAAGTGTAAGGAAGAGCTACCACACTTAATATTCCTAACCAAGTCAACAAAACTTGATTTCCATTGATAATTGCAAAAAGCATTGTTATTATGCCACCCGCAAAATATATAAAGCCAAGATCTGCCCAAGTAAGCCATGACGTAATCTTAGCAGCTTTTGATTGTAGAATATCACTGCAATTGCTTTGGCTACTAAAATGACAGAGCTTGTGCAAAAACGGGTTGTCTGAGTTTAAGCTAGACCAAAGTAATAGCGCACAAAGCGCTGTGCCAACGAATTTGACGAATATAATGAATCCTAGATATGGAGTTAGCCCCAGTAAGATATTTAAATTTAGAAAGGCAAATATTCCTAAACAAAGAATAGATCCAGCAGCTAAAAAGAAAATTCTTGCATTTTTTAGAAGTTGCTTTTCGACCTGGGTCTTGTATTTTAACTCTCCTGAAAATTCATTGGGCTCAATTAGGAGTGCAGTACCATCCCATTTGTGTTCGAAACTATCAATAGTTTCCTTTTGCCAGCCATTTTCCGTGTCTAACCATTCAATGGTATCATTTTTAATGGTTTTAATCGGCGCAAGTATCCCGTCTCGAACAGTCAGGTAGAAAAGTGCTGGAAGCGGTATAGCCGTCAGTTGATGTATGGGTATGCGAGTAGCGAGGTTGGGTATTTTCCATTCGTTCAGCGCATCACTAACAGAAGCCACGCTCGGAAAATCCGGATGAAGTAATAGCTCTTCTTCCAGGCCAATACTTGAGACTTTTATATTGTTGACAGATAATAAGTATTCGACGGCATCCTTTGCATTTGTCTCATATTTATTAAGGTTCATAATTCCTTTGCTTTAAATGAACATAAATTGGGCAATACGACTCATAACATCTCGCTTATATTTACTTATATTAAATGATCTAATATTCGTTAAGGCTCCCGATATTTCCTGGTTCTGTTAGCTTCCGCTTACAATCTAACTTTGATTATTAATTACAATATTTGAAGATAAATTATCAAAATTCATAAATCGAAATTGTTCGACTAATGGGATATAATTTAGACTAACTAACTAAATTTTTCGATGAACTATGTCTTTCAAGCGTTCAATTTGATTTGAGAAATTACCTTAGCAATATCACCCATTGTTATGGTATGGAAATATTCCGAAATACAGAGAATTAGAAATTAAAGAATATCACTTTGCCGACATCACGACTATGAAGATTTGGCGGCAGCATGGCATTTCCAAAGTCACTTTTACAGTTGGAAAAGCCGGTAGGGCGGGATGGAGGCTTCTGACGTCAAGTGGCTGAAAGATTTGGAGGAGTAAAATCACGCCTTATATTTCCACGGCGGCTGAATCAAATTCGAGTTCTGTCAACTAAACCGCAGTCGAACCAGCGATAAGCTAAAATGCGATGAAAAGTGCGTTTTGCAAAGGCACAAAACGAGAAAAGCCCCTCAACTTGCGTTGAAGGGCTTTTGTACCCACAACCGAACAAATGTCGAACCAAATGCTAGCTGGTTTAGAGAAAATAGCTTCTTTAACCATGTTATAAATAAACAATAGTGCAACTGGTATGCCATCTGGAAGCGGGCATTCAGCCTGACCGTTATTCCAATGCCGTTTAACCGGACTCGAAAAAAGAGTATGATCAAAGCCGCACGCACTTTTATGTTGACTTTTACAAATACTCCTACGTTCCCGATATGTCCAAAACGGCTTCCATATCAAGGCAAAAGGGTTTGCTATCCCTTCTTTTCAGCCTTTGGGTTTTGGTGTCAATTTTTAATGCGCATGTTCTGCATGCGCAAAGTGATTCTGCTCAAAACAACTCAGAATTTACCGTCACTAAACGGCTGCTATCCATTGAAGATGGGCTGGCTTCGCATGAAGTTTTCTGTGGGGTTCAGGACACTGCGGGATTTCTTTGGTTTGGAACACGCAACGGGTTAAATCGCTATGACGGCCGAAATTCCTTACTATTTACCCGGCAGCGCAATAAGTTACAGGAGAATAAAGTGGTTCAGCTGGCAAGGGACGATGCCAATCGCCTTTTTCTCCAATACGGCAGCTCTGGTTTTCAGCTAATGACTAACGGAAAAGTGGATGTGATCGACGCGGCGACGCAAGAGGTGAAAACATTGACAGCTGCATTTCCTGACCTCCCTTTCAAAGAGAGTGACGTGTATTGGGTTGCGAACGATGGCACGGGGGAGGTTACCTTTTTGACCGCCTCTCCGTTTCGCTATTGGCGCTATTCAACCAAAAAGGGGTTCAAGCTCCGTTTCGAGATGAAGGATTGGGACAAAAAGACTCCAACTGACTATTGGACAACCGGCCCTTACTGCACCTTCATGGAAGGGAAAGTCTTGTTGAAATTGAACAATCAGGAAAAGCAATTTCTGGTTACCCCTGACACAGTTATTGCATTTCAACAGCATGATGTGTTACGCTCTTTACCTATCGGTTTTACAAATAATCATGAGCTCTTAATCACCTATAACACAGCAAGCAACACAGATCAATTCGCTGTGGGCAAGCCGGGCTCGAATGGAAAACTTACATTGGTTAACGACCTTGCCAGATACAATCTTGAACGGGTCAAGAACCGTTATTGGTTCCAGGTTTGTGCTGCAACCGGCGGTGGCGGGGCTGCATTCTACATTCCTACCGATGCGCTTTACTTATGGAACAAAAGCGCCTTTTTGAAAGTCATTGATCATTCGGAGCTAAAAGGTTTTGAGAACCTGTTTATATACCAACTCTTTCCCGATGCGTTGGGTAACCTTTGGCTTTGCACTTCGTTGGGCGCTTTTCAGCTGACGCTCAAAAAGAATAGGTTCCAGCATTACTTTTCAACCAGCCAGCAATCCATTGAGCCCAACAGCCAGGCCCGCGGCATCTATGCAGACCGGACCAGGAATGTTGCCGCCAACATTTGGGCGCATACTTTTTTGCAAAGTGGAGGAAAAGTGCAAGCTATCAGGAATCAGTTCATAAACTATGCGCTCGTTAAACACCAGTCAGCATTGTACAGCGGGGGTTACGCGCTCTCACGATATGACGATGCCGAAAATAAGGTCGTCACTTTTACCGAAGGCTTGGGATCCGAAATTTGGTCAATGCATTCGCTCAATGATAGTCTTTTGCTGTTAGGCAGGACGAATGGTTTTTCAGTTTTTAATTCAAGAACGGACCAGTTTGATTCCATCCCGATTACGAAAACAAGTGCCGAGGCGAAATTTGTTTACAGGTTTTTTACTGATAAAAAAGGGATTTTATGGGCCGCTGCGGAGAATGGGTTATATAAACTGATTAGTGCTCCCGGGGATGCCAAAAAAGGTTCGCACAACTTGTCAATGGAGAAACGGCAATCGGGTTTTTTAAACGGGCTGAGCCTCTTGGACGCCTATCAGGATCCCGACGGCATTTTCTGGCTTGCTACGAACGGCGAGGGACTTTATCGTTGGAATCCTAAAACAAATCACTCAAAACAGTTCAACATCACCGCCGGTTTTCCTTCCGACGTTTTGTACAGAATCGAGCCTGATGCATTCGAAAACCTTTGGATCAGTTCCGATTATGGGCTAATCCGTTTTAATCGGAAAAACCTTTCGGTCAACACTTACACGACCATCGACGGCATTTCTCACAACGAATTTAACCGCACATCCTCATTCAGGGCTAGCGACGGCAGGTTGTTTTTTGGCGGGTTAAACGGCGTGAATGCGTTTGATCCGCGTGACTTTCGTACGGACAGTTCTGGGCTGGAAGTTCCTTTGCAGATCATCGCATTCAATCAGTTTATAGGGTCACAAAGTGAGCTGGTCAATAAAACCAATGTCTTGCTGAGCGAAGGAAAAATTGTATTAAAACCCGACGATAAGTTTTTTACGCTGGACTTCCAATTGCTGGATTTTACCCAAAACGAAGGTCACCGGTATGCCTATAAAATTGAAGGACTGGATAATAACTGGAATTATATCAATGAAAACTCGGTCAGGATCAGCGGGTTGCCTTATGGGGATTTTGCGCTACGTATAAAGGCGCAAGATAGGGAAGGGGCATGGAATAAGCGTGAGCTGAACATTCCACTCACGGTCCTGAAACCTGTTTATCTGCAATGGTGGTTCATACTACTTGCATTAATGCTGTTTACGCTGGGCGTTTACGCGATTATTCGACTCAGATTAAAACAGCTAGCTTTTGAAAAGAAGCGTTTGGAGCAAGTTGTCAATGAGCGGACGGCACAATTGAAGCAGTCGCTTTCGGAGCAATCGGCTTTGCTATTGGAAAAAGATGTGCTCATGAAAGAGATCCATCACCGTGTAAAAAATAATTTGCAGGTGATCTCAGGATTACTCGAACTGCAAAGCAAAGCTTTAACAGATGAAACAGCCCGTGAGGCTTTGCAGGAAGGACGCAATCGCGTCCGCAGCATTGCATTGATTCACCAAAACCTTTACCAGTTTGAAAATCTGAGCAGCATTGACCTGAAAAGGTTTATCGGGGACTTATGCAAGCAAGTGAAAAGTGTTTTCCAGTATCAACAAAGAGTCGATATTAGCATTGACATACCGGAAACACACCTGGATATTGACTCTGCCGTTCCTCTTGGCTTGATATTGAACGAATTGCTGACCAACTCATTCAAATATGCGTTTTCCGAGGCAAGAGCCGGGATTGTCGAATTGAAAATCAGACAGATAGGAGAAGGTATATATCAGCTGCATTACATGGATAATGGGCCTGGTTTGCCCGAAAATCTGAACTTTGATAAATCATCAACGCTTGGGTTACAGCTAATCAATGATCTTAGCAGGCAGATCGGAGGTAAAGTTCAGTATGTAACCGATGGTGGTGCTACATTTACTATTAATTTTACGACTCGCGACGTTCGGAAAAATCAAGACTAAAATCATGAGTGTACTTAAAATAGGCGTAGTTGAAGATGAGCTTGTCATCGCCCGCACCATCGTTAATACGCTCGAAGAGCTGGGATATGCACACTGCGGCCCGGCAATCAATTACACGGAGGCAATCGATATGCTGGAAAATGAAAAACCTGATCTGATACTGCTCGATGTTCAGCTGGCAGGTCGGAAGGATGGGTTTGATGTCGCCGAAAAACTTAACGAAACCTACAAGCTGCCTTTCATTTTCCTGACTGCAAACAGCGACGTTGAGACGATTGAGCGCGCCAAAAAGGTCAAACCGCACGCATACATTGTCAAGCCATTCACGAAAGAAGAACTTTTTGCCGCCATCGAAATTGCCTTTAACAATTTTACCGGAAACCTTGCCGAAGTGAAACCGGTCAAGACCAGCTCTAATCCACCGAAAAACTTCATGTTTGTGAAGGATGGCTATGTATTCAGAAAGATATTTTTTGACGAATTGCTTTACCTTGAAAGCGAAGCCAATTATGTGCTTTTGCATTTGACCTCGCAAAAAAAGGTGATGGTGCGCTCAACGATCAACGATTTTGTCCACCAGCTCGACCCGGAGTCATTCGCCCGGATCCACCGGCGCTTTTCGGTCAATGTAAACCTAATAGAGAACATTTTTCCAAACGAAATTTCAATGCAAGGCATCAAACTGCCCATTGGAAAGTCTTACCGGGATGAGCTTTTCAGTTCGCTAGGCATCAAACACGCCTGAACCCGTTTCCCAAACTTCCTGCATTTTATCCCGAACCTGCGGCGTTCATCCCTTTTGTTTGACCGGGTAATCAGCCATTGCCACCTTTGGTAATGCTATGGCGCTGATAGATCTGGACAAGATTATTGTAAAAAGAACCATCCTGGGAATTCGCTGCACCGTGTGTGGTGGGAACCTTGTTGTTTCTCCAAAAAAATCAGTCACCAGCCACCTTGCCAGAATCCTGTCCCTGGGCACAGCCAGGGCGGAGGATTATGAATGCGAAACTTGCAAAAAGCGCTATGTGCTTCTGTGAGTGATGACCGCCAAAGCAAAAGCGGATGTATTACAAACCTCTTAAACTTCAATACTATGCCTACTTATCTGGTTGAAATCCCACATTCCGAGAAGGTTTCGGACTGCATGCATGTGATTAATGTCTTTTTAGGCTCCGGCTCCCACATCATTTCCCAGGCGCATTGGGGATGCAAGGATGGCGTGCACAAGATGTGGTTTATCTATGATTTTGATAACAAAGAGCAGGTAATGCAGTCAATTCCACCACTCATGCGACCTCAGGCTCAAATTGTTGAGCTCAACAAATTCAGAGTTGAAGATGTGGCGAAGTATGCGGCGGAATAACTAAAATCAGAAAGAATGAAACAAATTATACCTGCATTTGCAATCAGTCAGAGAACTGCATTGCGGCATTTTCCTGTGCTTTTGTCGATCATGTTGCTGGCAATGAGTCATGTTTTTGGCCAAACAACCTGGAATGGAAGTTTTAATTCGGATTGGAGTAACGCGCAGAACTGGTCGAACGGTGTGCCCGATGCCAGCTCCGATGTGATCATCACCGCTGCGGGAACTGCGCCGGCAATTGAGGGTAACGTTGTAGTGCATGCAAAATCAGTACTTGTGCAGTCCAATTCCACCCTGACAATTGGTGCAACCGCAATTTTGATCGTCAGTGGTTCCAGGGAATTCACGACAACGTTCACATTCAGGGCAGCCATGAACAATTTGGGTCATGTTGTCAATGGGGGAGGTATTCAATTGGGCACAGTGGTCTTTCCAATTCCACAGTATGCCGTTGTAAATCAGGGGACGTTCGACAACAAGCCCGGTGCCCGGATCCACATTGACGCGACTAATGATACGGGGATCTATAACACTGCAACCGGCACTTTCCAGAACGAAGCGGATATTTTCATTGGAGCAGAATTAGCTGTCGGCTTTCACGGCATTTGGAATGAACACCTGTTTCATAACAAGCCAACCGGGAACATTCAGATCAACCGCAGCCTTCTGCGAGGAATTATGAATTACGAGAACACGGAGACGGAGTTACGAGGATCATTTACCAATGAAGGAAAGATCAATATTGGCGCGCTGGCAAATGTGGGCGACTCCGGAATTGAGAACCAGGCGGATTTTACCAATGAGGCAGGCGGTATTATTATCATTGACCGGGCCATTACCGGAATATTTCAACCGACTTCCGGCGACTTCACAAACAAGGCCAAATTGGTTGTCGGCACCAGCGATCCTGGCCGCTCCCTGGAGAAAGCAATTAGAAATCAGGGAGACTTCTTTAATCTTTCCTGCGCGGAGCTTTCCCTTTTTTCAGCGCTGGATAACAGCCGGACTTTCTCCAATGCCGGACTGCTTTACATACAGTCAGAAAGGGCTCATCCGTTCTCAACAAGCCTGCAAAACACTGGTATTCTGACATTTTCTGCGAATAGTCAGACAATCCTGGCAATTGTCAATAACGGAATAATCATTACCAGTAAAGCCATTCCCGCATGTGGGGGCGCAGTAGATGTGTTCACTTTGGGAAGCATCCAGGGCTTTGATGTAGAAGGAATTTTCTCGGATCCCCAGGCAACTTTATTGGCGGGAATATATCATGCAGGATCGAATGCTTTTGAGCCAGCTGAGTCCATTGCGGCAGGTATTTATACATTATATATCAAAATCAAATCTGCATCCGGATGCACGCGCATTGTCCCGTGGCAATTGACAGTACCCGAAGGCATTATTAGCGTTATTATCGTTGAGCCGACGATCGTTCAGCCGACCGAAGCAGTGCCCACAGGCAGCATCACCATCAATACGGAAGGCAGTGGTGACCTTGAATTTAGTGTGAACGACGGAACTTCTTGGTCTGCCCAACCCGTCTTTACTGGGCTCCCGGATGGGGACTACAACATCAAGGTTCGGTCAAAGATCAACACCGATTGTGAAGTGTCTTACACGCAAAACCCTGTTAAACTGAGGTTGAATGTTGTCGCTGATGAAACTGATATCTGGACCGGGGCGGCTTCATCGGATTGGGCAAATGGTCAGAACTGGCGTGACAAAAGTGTTCCGACAGCTTCTAATGGTGTGGTTATTCCAAATGTCTCGAATTTACCGGTAATCAAAGCAGGCACAACAGCTGTTGCACTGGCGGTGAAAGTGGAGGAGGATGCTGCGTTAACAATGGAGAAAGACGCTGTTCTCAGTCTTTCCGGAAGTTTAGCTTATGAATCGCTCGCATCGGGTGCCGAACCTTTGAATTTTACCGCTGCCCTCAATAACATGGGAACTGTAATGAACAGCGGAGCACTTCAAATAGGTTCGCAAAGCAGCGCCGGGACTTTTGGTATTGTTAATCAGGGAACTGTGAAAAACAGTTCAGGAGGAAACATACAGGTGGATCGTTCGCAGGACACCGGCATCTTTAATGCGGCCGGAAGCTTCACTAACGCGGCCAATATTACGATAGGCAGCCTGGGCAATGTGGGCAATCATGGAATTTGGAACGACGCGACGTTCAGTAACCAGGGTGATGGGCAAATTAGCATTGACCGTTCAACGCTTCGTGCCGTTAAAAACAATGCAGATGCATTGAAATTGATCAACGCAACATTTAATAATTCAGCAGCCATCACCATTGGCGACAATTTCAGTATAGGCGTCACCGGAATTGAAAACCTTGCCAATTTCAATAACTCCGGCAACGGAGAGATCAAGATACAGCGCTCAACCGGAAGTGGTTTTTACAATGCAGCAGGCAATTTTGTCAACGATGCCAGCATCTCCATCGGCGGCACAACAGGTGCGGGAGACAATGGAATCGCAAACTGGTCGAACTTAACCAACAATGCGAGTGGCAGTATTTATATTGACCAGGCAGGTCAGTTCGGGCTATTCAATGCCGCCGGAACCCTTATTAATAAGGGCAAAATAAATTTGGGCGAAGTAACTTCGGGCGGCACTACGGGAATCGAAAATCATGCTGTTTTGAAAAACGAATTTGGGGCGGAAGTCCAGATCGACCATACTCTAGCAGCGGGAATCCACCACCTTTCCGGAAGCTTCACGAATGAGGGGGCCATTGTTTTAGGCGGACTAGGAAACATTGGAACTAACGGGATATGGACAAAAACGGACTTTACTAACACGGCGAGTGGAAAAATCTATATCGACAGGGCGAAGACTTATGGCGGATCGGGTTTGAATCATATCAATGGAGTTTTTGATAATTCGGGAGAAATACGCCTGGGTATGAACGGGACAAGCGGTATGAACAGCGTTTTTGTCGACGCGAACGCCACTTTAAATAACAACTCGGGGGCTCTTCTCAGTGCGGACCGCAGTAGTGCCGCCTCCATTGAGGTCAAAGGATTTCTAAACAATGCAGGGCGTTTGCAGCTAGGGTCCCTGGCGAACGTCGGTAACTTTGGCCTGTACATTACAGGAACAGTGAATAATAACCTGGGAACGGGCGGTTTGCGTGGAGAAATACAGATTTCCAACACGAAAGTTTGTGCACTTTACGTCTTAAATACGCTCATTAATTATGCCGATATCAGTATTGGAGCTGCAGCAGGCGTTGGCAATTCCGGGATGGAAAATCAGGGGATCGTTCGGAACAACGCCAGCGGCCATATCAGCGTCGATCGCTCCACAGTTGTTGGGCTGACGCATGTGAGGGGAGCCTTCGAAAATGCCGGAACCTTGTCCATTGGAGCAAATCATGCCGTAGGGCCTTCCGGTTTTATCAACCAGGCAACTTTCCAGAATCTGGCTGGCGGAACCGTTGGCATTGACGCCACCTTTCGCATGGCGCTGCGAAACGACGGCACTTTTTCTAATGCCGGCAATGTCGCCATCGGTGCATTGAATTCAGTGGGAGCGACAGGTCTGGAATCAAATTCTATCTTCAACAACAGTGCTGGCGGACATATCCGGATTGATCATGCTACCGACATTGCTTTATCCAATGCAGCCGGCACATTCACCAACGAAGCCGACATCACGATTGGCGCTGCGACGGCTGTTGGCCGCTACGGACTCGTAAACCGGGCAGCATTCAACAACAATGCGGGTCACATTCGTATCGATCGAAGTTCGGACACAGGTTTGTATGAATCAAGCGGCGCTTTTACCAATAAAGCTAAAATCACAATCGGCGCTTTCGAAAACGTGGGTGTTCACGGGATTTTCAATGAAGCGGCTTTCCTGAATATGGAACAAGGCGACATTCAGATAGACCGCACAACCGTGGCCGGGCTTCGCAATTTCAATGGCACTTTTACCAATCAGGCAAACATTACTATTGGAACAAACGCTGGTGTCGGCACGTACGGAATAAGGAATCAGGCAACTTTTACAAACAATGCTGACGGAAATATCAAAGTGGACAATGCTGCTGAGGGCATTTTTGCAGAGGCTAACACCTTCGCTAATGAAGGCGCGATAACCATTGGCGGGATCAATGCAGTAGGAACGCTGCTTACCCGACAGGGCTTAGGAAATTTCAGCAACAATACTGGTGGAAACTTCAAAGCAACCGGACAGATAGCCGCAGCCGGCTTCACCAATGCAGGCGGCACATTGTCACCCGGCTATTCTCCCGGCAAGCTTACTTTCAATGAAAGCAAGGATTTCAGTAACAGTATCATGGACATCGAAATCAATGGTGCCGGCATTGCTGGCGTAAACTATGATCAGATAGAAGTGTTAGGAACTGCGACTTTGGGCGGTACATTGAAAGTAACGGTCAATTATAGTCCCGTTGATGGCGATGAAATTACAATTTTAAAGGCATCTGCGATCTCTGGTCAGTTCAGCTCTCTTTCCGGCGGAAACCGATGGCGAATCGAATATTCGGATAATGCAATCAAATTAACTTATGACTCTTCCTTGCCTGTTAATCTGGTAGAATTCAATGCCAGGGCAACTGGTTCAACCATTCAGCTAAGCTGGCGTACGGCATCGGAAACGGATAATGCTGGTTTCCACATTGAGCGGAGTTCTAACGGAATTAATTGGCAGGATATTGGATTTGTAGCGGGAAATGGGACGGTCTCCGCAACGCATGATTATCATTTCCAAGACATTAATCCGATTTCCGGACTGAACTACTACCGCCTTCATCAAATAGACTTCGACGGCAAAACCGAACATTCAAGTATTCAGTCTGTCAGGCTCGATGTTCCGGATTCTGAGCTGATCGTGTGGGCCGACCAGTTGCGGCAAGTGCATATCAAAACCGAGGATAGGGTTGAGCAAGTGACCGTTTTCGACCTCTCCGGGCGGATCGTCGGTACTTCAAAACTAAAAACCTTAGACTTGTCCCATGTGACTGGCGGCTTACTGCTGGTGCGCATCCAAACAGGCAATCGAATTGTTACAAAGAAGCTGTTGCTTCCTTAATTCATTATCTGGTAATCATTCAGAGCTACCACTATTCATCATAATCTGTGGAACAACTATGGGTTCGACTTCGGTTTAGTTCCCGCAAACGGAGTCGAACCAAAAACAGCTAAAAGTTATCCGGAGAGGAGCTTTGATTGAAATATTTAAATCCTCTGAAAGCAAAAAAGCCCCTCAACTTGCGTTGAAGGGCTTTTGTACCCAGAGCCGGAGTCGAACCGGCACGAGTGTAACCTCATTGGTGTTTGAGACCAACGCGTCTACCGATTCCGCCATCTGGGCATTACCTTACTTGTTGGGAGTGCAAAAGTAGACGAAAAAACAGATTTAGCAAGTCCAGCACGCAAAAAAGTGTTGGCAATTTTTTGTTTTTATTCAACCAAAAAGCTAATCGCCTTATTCATAGCGCAATGCTTCGATCGGATCCAGGCGCGATGCTTTTATGGCCGGGTAAATTCCTGAGATAACCCCCACAAACACGCAGACCGCGATGCCCATTGCCATCCAGAGCCACGGAACCACGAAAGTGCTGTCGGTACTGATAGAGGTTGAAATGACATTTCCGATAATAATACCCAGAAAAAGTCCGCCGATTCCGCCTAGAATACAGACCACAATCGCCTCGATTAAAAACTGAAAACGGATCACGCTGGGTGTGGCCCCAAGCGATTTTCTGATGCCGATCTCGCGGGTACGTTCCGTGACGGACACGAGCATGATATTCATTAAAGCTATTGACGCGCCTAGCAACGTGATGATCCCAATCCCAAAGCCGCCCAAACGCAGGTAGCCCGAAACTTCCTCGAAATCCTTGGCCATCGCGTCGGCGCGGTCGATCTCAAAGGAGTCTTCTTTGCCCAGCGGATCATGGCGGAGACGGCGCATAATGCCACGCGCTTCTTCCACCACCAGGTCACCATCGGCCATGGTAGGTGCCGAGGCCGTCGTATTATAAGTAAGTGATTGATTTGCAGCGAGACCGCGGCCGTTTTCCAGCGGGATAACAATGATCCTGTCGGAGTCATTGTCGCCGCCCAGCGAGCCTTTCTTTTGTAAAACGCCGATCACCTTATACCGGCTGCCCATGAATGTGATCTCTTTGTTGATCGGATCCGCCCGTTCGAAAAGTTTCCGCGCAACTTCCTGGCCCAGTACCGCCACATTCAGCGACTTTTCCATGTCGTTTTTATCAATATTCCTTCCCTGATCGATCTTGTAGCCCTTTATCCCAAGATACTGATCATCGGAGCCGACTACGCTGCTGTTCGGGTTTGTTTTTTTGGATTGATAATTCACCTGGACTGCGCCTGCGATATCCGCAGAAAGTGACACTTTCGCATCCGCATAAGTGCTCCGGAATGTTTCGGCGAAACTCCTGGCTTCGCGGTAATTGATCGCAGGATACTTTTTGCTGCGCCGGCCGCGACTGAAATAATCATCGTCATACCTGTTCCGGACTGTGAATGTATTCGCGCCGAGATCGGCGAAACTGCTGTTTACCGAACTTTGAATGCCTTCGATAGCTGTGAGAATACCCACTAAAGAAGTAATCCCGATTGCAATGATAAGCGCTGTGAGCACCGTACGCAGCAGATTACTTTGGATCGACCGGAGACCTTCGTCCACATTTTCGCGAATATTCATAAGTATAACAGCTGGTGCTCGTTAATGATATTATTTCTATATTTAATCATTACAATATGTAAAACTGCGCATGAAACCTGAAAGAATCAAACCAGTGATACGCCTGATTGTCCCGCTTATCA
Organism: Dyadobacter sp. CY343; assembly: GCF_021390335.1. Taxonomy (GTDB): domain Bacteria; phylum Bacteroidota; class Bacteroidia; order Cytophagales; family Spirosomataceae; genus Dyadobacter. The sequence continues at coordinate 84,527 of NZ_JAJUXK010000009.1, forward strand.
TTTTTATGGTAATCTCCTTCAAAGGGATGTCCAACCGGATCCTGATACCGATGGACGACAGTCAGAAGAATCATTTAAAGGCTTACGGAATATCTTTCTGGATCCTCAAAACTTTTGAAATGGAAATGGACTGGCTGCTCAATTACCGCGGCGGCAGTTTTATGGTTAATTATACGCAGCAATTTGCATCAGAAATGACCGTGCGCGGTGTCAGTTTCGAAGTGATTTCGGAAGGTCAGGCGGGGCAGATACTGAACCAGATCAGCGCGCCGGATGTGAATATGGATGCAGTAAAATTGCAGAAAGCACCCAAAGTTGCTGTCTATTCACCTAAATCGAAATTACCCTGGGACGACGCGGTGACGCTGGTACTTACGTATGCAGAAATTCCGTATGACGTGATCTATGATGAAGAAGTGCTGAGTACGAAGCTTCCCGAATACGATTGGCTCCATTTGCACCATGAAGATTTTACGGGACAGTTTGGAAAATTCTATCAATACAAAGATTTTCCCTGGTACCGCGAGCAAAAAAAGGAAGCTGAGGAAACTGCTAATAAATTCCAGTTTGCGAATGTGCCTCAAATGAAGCAGGCTGTCGCCAAAAAGATCGCGGAATTTGTGAGTGGGGGCGGATATATGTTCGCTATGTGCAATGCGACCGACACTTTTGATATTACGCTGGCTGCCGAAGGGATAGATATTGTTGACGCGATGTACGACGGAACGCCGGCCGATCCGACTGCAAACAGCAAATTGAACTACGACAATACATTCGCATTTAAGGATTTCAAAACCATTCCTTATCCCTACGAAATTGAGTTTTCGGATATTGATAACCAGCCTGACGAACGCGGGTTGCTGGAATCGAACGATTTTTTCTCACTATTTCAGTTTTCGGCTAAATGGGACCCGGTACCAAGTATGCTGACCCAAAATCACAAGACTCTGATCAAAGGTTTTCTGGGACAAACTACTGCATTCAAAAACAGGCTGATCAAACCGGAAGTGATTATTCTGGCTGAAAATAAACCTGCGAAAGAAGCGAGATATATTCATAGTACGCACGGAAAAGGCTTTTTTACATTCTATGGCGGGCACGATCCGGAAGATTACCAGCACAGGGTAGGAGAGGAACCGACCGACCTGAACCTGCATCCTAATTCGGCAGGATACAGGCTGATCCTGAACAACATTCTTTTCCCGGCAGCAAAAAAGAAAAAGCTTAAAACCTGATCTGAATGCAGCTGTTCCAAATCACACAAACCGTGCGCTACCGCACGGTTTTTTGTTTTTAAAATATAAATAAAACACTGAAAAACAGATAGTTGGCAATTGGCACAGATTTCGAATACTTAAAGGCATATTAGCCATGAATTCGAATCAAATCAATTACCTCCAATGGATCGGGAAGTTGCCCCTGAGTATCTGAAAACATCAAGAAACCGGCGGTGGCTGATCATTATAGCCATCGTCGGTGCAGTGGGTGTTATTTTTTACTTTTTTAGAAAATCACTTTCCAGCACATTGGAGAGCGCACGGATCAGGACTTCGGTAGTAGAAACGGGCGATGTTGAAAATACGCTTACCGCCTCCGGTGAGGTGATTCCAGCCTACGAGCAGATTTTTACCAGCCCGATCCGCGCCAGCATCAAGCGCATTCTGATCACGCCAGGTACACGCGTTCAGCCCGGCCAGCCGATTGTAGAGTTGGATAAATCGCTGACAGAAATTGAGTTTGAACGCTATCAGGATCAGCTTGAACTGAAACGAAACAGCATTGACCAGCTGAAAATGAAGTTGAATAAAGATCTATATGATGCAGAGATCAACGATCGCATTAAATCACTCAATATCAATAAGCTGCGGGCGGATCATGAAGATGCGAAACGTTTGCAGAAGGTCGGGGGTGGCACTGCGGAGGATATTACCAGGGCTGAAAATGCATTGAAAATTGCCGAGCTGGAAAAGCAGCAGCTGGAAAATGATCTGAAATACAACCGTGAATCAATGGGCGCCAGCCTGCGCGAAACGGAGTTGGGAGCGCAGATAGAAGGAAAAAACCTGAAAGAATTGCAGCATAAGCTAAAAATGGCCGATATCGTCGCCGACCGTAAAGGTGTGCTGACATGGGTGAATGAGAATATTGGTTCTTCCGTCAATGAAGGTGAAATGCTGGCGAAGGTTGCTGACCTCGGTAGTTTCCGGGTGGAAGGAAGTTGTTCAGACGTGTATGCGGATCAGGTTAAGTCGGGGCTGCCGGTTATTATAAAGATCAATGAAACCGAAATGCGCGGCCTGATCACACAGGTGAAACCTTCCGTAAAAAATGGTGTAATCGGGTTTACAATTCAACTGGACAATGCGAAAAACGAATCGCTGCGGCCCAATATGAAGGTGGAAGTGTATGTGGTGACGAATAAAAGTGCGAAAACGCTCCGCATTGCAAACGGGCCTGCATTTACAGGAAAAAGAAAACAATATGTTTTCGTACTGGAAAACGGCGTGGCCCGGAGAAGGGCCGTCGAGCTCGGACTTTCAAATTTTGATTTTGTAGAAATAAAAAGTGGCTTGAAAGTCGGCGAAAAGGTGATTCTGACGGATTTGAATGATTATGAACATTTGGAAGAGCTCAACATTCAATAACCAGCGATGAAAAACCTCTCCTTTGTTCTGATCTTTTTTCTGTTCCAAAACGCGCGGGCGCAGGTCCAGCAGCTGACTTTGGCTGAGGTGGTGCAACTGTCGCGCGAGCATTCCATCGCTTCTAAACAGGCTGCTACGCAAAAGAAAACGAATTACTGGCAATACCGGTCGTTTCTGGCAGATTACAAGCCGCAGCTCGCACTCAGCGGGACTATTCCGGGGTTTACGAGGAGTTTTGTAGAAGTAGTCCAGCCCGACGGTACGATCCTTTTTCAGCCGGTTTCCTATAATAATGGGATACTAGGATTATCGCTCAGCCAGAATATTGCAGCAACCGGCGGGACGATTTATGTGCAGCAGCAAATGCAGCGATTTGACGATTTTGCAAGGAAAACGACGCGTTACAATGGTATTCCTTTCGAAGTAGGGTTGAAGCAGCCGCTTTTTCAGTTCAACCCATTGAAATGGGACCGGAAGATCCAGCCTTTGAAATACCAGGAAGGCAACCAGCAATTTATCCAGTCGCTGGAACAGGTTGCGCTGGATGCTACCGGCTATTATTTTGAGTTGCTGGTGGCGCAGGTGAATTTGCAGATCGCTGAGAAGAACCGGAGCAATAACGATACCTTGTACAAGATCGCGCAGCACAAGCTGGAACTTGGTAAAATATCTCAGAATGATCTGCTACAATTGCAAATGGGCTTACTGACAGCTCAAAAAGACCTGGCATCGGCGCAACAATCGGCTGCAGTGGCTTCTCTGAAACTCAAATTGTACATGGGGTCGAGAGATGAGCGGGATCTGGAACTGGGTATTCCGCTGGAAGCGAAGGAGTTTGATATTGACACGCGCCTTGCATTAGATGAAGCTTTTGCCAACCGTTCGGCGGCTATCGGATTCCGGAGGAAGATTTTGGAGGCGGAAAGGGATGTACAGTCTGCCAGGAAAGATAATGGGCTGAATGCTTCGCTTAATGCCACTTTCGGACTTTCAAACCAGGGTAGCAGGCCAGGGGAAATTTACGTAAGTCCGCAGGACCGTGAATTTGTGGAATTGCAATTGGTACTGCCGATCATGACGTGGGGCCGCAACAGAGCGAGAACAGAAGTTGCCCGCGCCAATCAGGAATTTGCGCAGCAATCGGTTGAACAGGAGAAGCTGACTTTCGAGCAGGAGATATTCACGCAGGTAACGCTTTTGCAAATGCTCCAAAAGCAGGTAAAGCTGACGAAGTTAGCCGACGAAATCGCCGCCGAAAGGTATCAGATCGCGAAGGAGAGGTTCATCCTCAGCGACCTGAGCGTAACCGATCTGGGAATAGCAACCCAGGAAAAAGATATTGCAAAAAGAGACTATATCCTTGCGCTGAGAGATTACTGGCAGTCCTATTATAGTCTAAGATTGCTGACTTTATATGATTTTGAACAAAATAAAAAAATAAGCTACTAGGCTATTGGCAGGACCCTAAATCCCTGAAGGGACTTCTGCGTTGCACCAAAAGAAAAGCCCCCTACCAGGGGGTTGGGGGTAATTGTCGCACAACCCTAAATCCCAAAAGGGACTTTACATAGTGCAAGAGGAGCCGTTTTCCGGGGGTTGGGACCCTAAATCCCTAAAGGGACTTACGTTGGTTCCAGGTAATACGAAAAAGCCCCTTCCAGGGGTTGGGGTATATGCAAAAAGTTACAATTCAATTAATACAAAAACATCAAAATTAACTTCCGCCATGATCAGACTTGAAAATGTTGAAAAAGTTTACCGGACCAGTTCTATTGAGACGCTGGCGCTGAATAATATTAACCTGAATGTAAAAAAGGGAGAATTTGTGTCGATCATGGGACCTTCGGGTTGTGGGAAAAGTACGCTCCTCAATATCATGGGCCTGCTCGACGCGCCTTCGAAGGGTTACATTGAAATCGATGGCAGCCGGGTCGAAAAGTACACGGATAAAAATCTGGCGCATTTACGAAACCAGAAACTCGGCTTCATTTTCCAGAGCTTCCATTTGATTAATGATCTTTCGGTGATTGATAATGTGGAAATACCCCTTTTATACCGCAACAGTTCTGCAAAAGAGAGAAAGGAACTGGCGCAGGAAGCGTTGGAGAAAGTAGGGTTGAGCAACAGAATGAAGCATTTTCCAAAACAACTCTCAGGCGGACAAAAACAGCGCGTAGCAATCGCCCGCGCCATCGTAGGGAAACCAGAGATCATCCTGGCCGACGAACCTACCGGCAATCTCGACAGCGTAATGGGCAACGAAATCCTGAATATCCTGCAAAAACTAAACGAAGGAGGCGCCACCATCGTCATGGTAACCCACGACGACGCAATGGCCAAAAAAACGCACAGGTTGATCAGGTTGTTTGACGGGACGCAGGTTTTTTAATTTTGAATGAGTGAATGAGTGAATGACTGAATGAGTGAAGTGCCTCCGGAGAATGGGATTTTTCATAACTCTAACATCATCTTCTCATCATAGATTCAGTCATTAATACTCGTCGCATCGGCGACCGCCCATTTAATCATCAAGCAATTCACTCATTCACTCACTGAGAACATTCACTCATTCAGTCATTCACTCATTAATAATGATCCAAAACTACATCAAGATCGCCTGGAAAGTGCTGCTGCGGCATCCTTTCTATACTTTTATTACTCTTTTTGGCATTAGTCTTACTTTGACGGTGCTGATGGTGCTTACTTCCTTTTTAGATCACCTTTTTGGTTCGCATTATCCTGAAAATAAGCGCAATAGGTCGCTTTATGTCGGCACTGTTGTCCAAACGGATTCCAGCGGGACTACCACTTCTTCCGGGCCGGCCAGTTTTGGGTTTCTGGTCAAACATGCCAAGTCCCTGAAATCAGCCGAAAAGGTTACGATCTTCTCCAATTTCAGTTTTTCAAATACTTATGTAGATGGTAAAAAGATCAAGCTGAATACGAAATACACGGATTCTGAATTCTGGTATGTGACCGGCTTTGAGTTTTTGGAAGGGAAGCCCTATAACGATACCCACATCCGAAACGGCGATCATGTGGCAGTGATCACCGATGCGCTGCGCGACCAATACTTTGACACAAATGGTGAAACGGTAGTCGGGCGGAATATCGAGATCGAAAACGTGATCTATAAAGTGATAGGTGTAGTCAAAGGCAGTCCGCCGACGCGATTGTATACCTATTCCGACATTTATTTCCCTTACACCGCACCGAAAAGCAACTATGAAAACAAGGGAATGCGGGGCCGTTTCGTCGCGATTGTTCTTGCGAAGGATCAGTCGGATATGCCTGCAGTCCAGTCAGAATTTGACAGTAACATTGCTCGTATACCGTTTAAAGAAATTCAGGATGGGCAGAAGTACTCAGTTTTGATCGTTAAAGCAGACAAATATTTTGACCATTTCCTGAGCACTTTTGCCAGAAGCGATTCGCAAAAGGTTATGTTCTATACTGTTGCTTCGCTGATATTACTGATGTTTATGGGGCTGCCGGCTATTAATCTTGTCAATGTAAATGTGAGCCGGATCCTGGAAAGAGCTTCTGAAATTGGTGTCAGAAAAGCCTTTGGCGCGCCTTCGAAGGCATTGTTGTGGCAATTTATTATCGAAAATATCTTCATCACTTTTATAGGAGGCCTTTTCGCGATCATTTTGTCCTCTATCGTCATCAGTTTCATCAATTCCAGCGGCTGGATCGCCTATGCCGACCTGACGATCAACATTCCGGTTTTCGCGATCAGTATTGTAGTTTGTCTGCTCTTCGGATTTCTGTCAGGCGTACTGCCCGCATTCAGAATGTCAAAGTTGAAAATTGTAGATGCTCTCAAGGCATAGCCCTAATCCCTAAAGGGACTTTTGCGAGATGTGCGTTGTGCATTTACCCTAAATCACTAAAGGGACTTCTGCGCTCGACATGAAAATCGAAAAAGCCCCTTTAGGGGTTTGGGGTATCAGCAGTAATCATTCACTCATTCAGTCATTCAAAATTTAAAAAATGCTATCACATCTCTTCAAACTCATTTGGAACAAAAAAGGGGCTCATTCTTTGCTTATTATCGAGATCTGGGCTTCGTTTATGGTTTTGTTCGGCGTGCTTTCGCTCATCGTTTATAATGTGCGTAACTATCTGCAACCCGTCGGCTTCGAATACGAACACGTATGGAACCTGGATCTGGCGAGTAACCAGGATACGCTGGAAGTAGCAGCGAAACTGGAACGTGCGCTGCAAAGGGTTAAGGCTTACCCGGAAGTGGAATCTGTGTCGAGAATGAGCAGTAACACGCCATTTTCTGCCAATCAGATGGGGAATTCAGTTACTTACAACAAAGTGGAGGTCGGCGCGGACTTTTACAGTACCGACGGCGAGCTCAGTAAGACACTGGACCTGAAGATGCTGAAAGGGCGCTGGTATCAGGAGAGTGACCGTGTGTCCAAATTTGTTCCTATTGTTATCAACAAAGCGATGGAAGACAAGCTTTTTCTGGACGAAGCGGCGATCGGGAAGGTAATAAAAGTTGATGATAAAAAATCCTTCAAAGTTGTCGGCGTTGTGGACAAGTTTAAATCGAGAGGGGAGTTCATGTCAGACGAACCGGCTGTTTTTGAGCTTCTTGCAAAAGACGATGTATGGAATGCTAATATGCTGATCAAAACCAAACCCGGAACCGATGCGAACTTTGAAGCCAAATTGGTAAAGGAAATCGCAGTGATGCTGCCAGGCTGGGGTATTGAGGTGAGTTATTTGACAGAATCACGCAAAAACAGACAGAACCTCACGCTGGTGCCCGTGCTTATTTTTCTGATTGTGAGCGGGTTTCTGCTTACCAATGTGGCGCTGGGTTTGTTTGGGATATTAAATCTGAATATCTCCAAAAGAAAGAACGAGATCGGGTTGAGAAGGGCGATGGGCGCGACGGAGGGCCGGGTAACTACTCAGTTTTTAGGCGAAATATGGGTACTTGCCAGTTTTAGCCTGCTACTTGGTTTGATCTTTGCCTTGCAATTTCCAATGATGAATGTGTTCGATCTCGATAGCGAAGTATATATTATCGCTATTTTCGCAGCTATCGTGATCATTTACCTCATCGTAACCCTATGCGCCTGGTTCCCCAGCAAACAAGCTGCAAGGATCCACCCTGCATTAGCGTTGCACGAGGAGTGACCACCCCAACCCATGGGAGGGGAAGGACCCCCAACCCCTGGGAGGGGCTTTTCCGATGTGCATGTTAAGCGCAGCAAGTCCCTTTAGGGATTTAGGGTAAATGCAGAAACGCAGCAAGTCCCTTCAGGGATTTAGGGTAAAAAGATAAATATGCTCCTGATAGTTGACGACGATATTGCGATACGTACTTCACTGACTTTACTGCTCAGAAGCGAGGGGTTTGTGGTGCAGGGAGTGGGTTCGCCGGAGGAGACTTTTGAGGTGCTGCGTACTGCAAAGCCCGAATTGATTTTGCTCGATCTTAACTTCTCTATCGAAACTTCGGGCGACGAGGGAATGCAGCTATTGCAGCGCATTAAAAAGAGTTATCCCGCTATACCAGTGATCCTGATAACTGGCTGGGGAACGATTGATCTGGCGGTGAAGGGAATGAAGGAAGGGGCGATTGATTTTATTACCAAACCCTGGCAAAACGAATACCTGATCCAGTCCGTGCGGACGATCCTGAACCTGGCGCAGCAGGAGCCGCAGTCGGAAAGCCGGCGGAAGCTTGAACAGAAATATCATTTCGAAAATATTGTAGGCAGCGACGCAAAGCTGCTGGATATCCTCAGCACAGTGGGCCGGGTAGCCGCAACCGACGCGCCCGTGCTGATCACAGGCGAAAGCGGCACTGGAAAAGAGCTGATCGCTGAGGCTATTCATTCCAATAGTAAGCGAAAAATCCGCCCATTTGTGAAGGTTAATCTGGGCGGGATTTCTTCAACCTTATTTGAAAGTGAGCTTTTTGGCCACGTGAGAGGCGCATTTACCGACGCTAAATCCGATCGGATCGGCCGGTTTGAAATGGCGAATAAGGGTTCAATTTTTCTGGATGAAATAGGAGAGCTCGATCTGTCGAGCCAGGTAAAGTTGCTGCGGGTATTGCAGGAACGGACTTTTGAGCCGCTGGGTAGCAGCAAAAGCCGGACGGTTGATGTGCGGATAATCTGTGCTACCAACCGAAATCTGGAAGAAATGGTCGCTCTGGGTACGTTTCGGGAGGATCTTTACTACCGGATCAATCTGATTACCGTCAAGCTGCCTGCGCTGCGCGAGCGGCCGGATGATATTCCATTGCTTTCAGAATTTTTTGTAAATAACCTCAAAACCATCTACCAGCGTCCCGATATCACAATTAGTCCGGGCGCGCTTAAATGGTTGAAAACGTTACAATTGCAGGGTAATATCAGACAATTGAAAAATCTGGTGGAGCGTACTGTACTGCTCTCTCCGAAGGATTTACTGGATATCGCCGATTTTCAAAAAAACCTGACCGTTGGTCAATCAGCTGCTGCTAGAAATCTGCCGGAGGTTGGGTCCATTACTTTGGAAGAAATGGAATATCAGATGATTTCAAAGGCAATGAATTTTCATCAGAACAAGATCAGTAAGGTGGCGAGGTCGCTTGGAATAACGCGGTTTGCGCTTTACCGGAGACTTGAAAAATACGGCATTTCCTTCGATCCCGACGAGCAATGAAGGTTTCTACGAGGACTAAATATATCGTTTATGTGACAGTGCTGCACCTTGTGCTGGTCCTGCTCGTATTCAAGATCCTTTCGCAGGATAAGCTGATGTTTATCCTTTCCGAAATCTTTCTTTTTCTGTCGGCTGTGGCTTCCATTCAGTTATACCGAAATTTTATGCAACCTATCCAATTTGTGAAATCCGGGATCGAGGCTATTAAGGACAAGGACTTTTCAATCAAATTTGTGCCCACAGGAAAGGGCGAGATTGATACTTTGATTGAGGTGTATAATCTGATGATCGACCAGCTTCGTGAAGAACGGACGCGACTTTACGAGCAGCATTTCTTTCTGGAAAAACTTATCGAAGCTTCGCCTATTTCCATTATTATTCTTGATTACGACAACCGGATTGAATCCCTTAATCTCAAAGCAAAGGCGCAATTTGGTACGCAGGCCGAAGGTTTAGCAGGGAAATCACTGGACGAGACCGCGCAGCCGCTGCTGGAAGAGCTGGTCAATATGCAGGATGGCGAGTCTAAGGTTGTGAAGACAAATGGTATCGTAACTTACAAAGTGCAGCGGTCGCATTTTATGGATAAGGGTTTCAAAAGGTCGTTTCTGATGCTCGAAGAACTGACGAATGAAATCCTGGAATCGGAAAAGAATGCGTACGGAAAAGTGATCAGGATGATGGCACACGAGGTGAACAATACCCTCGGCGCAACGGATTCTATTTTACAAACCACCCAAAACATCCTGCCCGACACCGATTACAGAGAGTTGAAAGAAGCACTGGGGATTGCTTCTGAGCGCAACCAGCGACTGACGCGCTTTATGCGGAATTTTGCCGATGTTGTGAGGCTTCCAATGCCTACGAGTATTCCGACGAATGTTGGTAAGCTGGTCAAAGACGTGGCTATTTTCATGGAACCGACCGCCACGGCAAAAGGAGTTGCTATGCAGGTATTTTTACCAGAAGTTGATGTGACAAAAAAGCTCGATAAGGGGCAGATGGAGCACGTGCTGGTAAATATCATCAAGAATGCGATTGAAGCCTGCGAGACCGGGAATCAGATCGAGCTATACGTTTCAGATCCAGAAATAGTGATCAGAAATAATGGGTATCCTATTGATAGCGAGCGAAGTGCGAAGCTTTTTAATCCATTTTTCAGTACAAAAAGAGACGGGCAGGGAATTGGTTTAACATTGACCCGGGAAATTCTCGCCAACCATGGTTATGGTTTTTCATTACAAACCGGGGAAAATGGCTGGACTGCCTTCACGATCGAGGTACCCGCCTGAGTCGCGTCACAGCTTCCGAATTTTGATAGTAAATGCATTCGCAGGATTTTGAACCATTAATTGATTCAGATCTTTTTCTTCAAAACCTTTCGATTTTAAATAAGGGATCAGCTTGTCGGAAATCGTGGTATACCCTCGAAATTTGCCCCCGTCGGGTTCACCCGGAGTGTACCAGCCGGCGTCATGGGAAATGAGCAGCTGGTTGAGAAGACCTTTACTTTTCAGGAAAATAATCAGTTCGCCATTAGCGGCGACGCTCTTGTCATCATCACCAATACCGTCCAGGCTCACCCAGCAGCCGCTTATTGCTGTATTTACGATCTCCTCGCGGGTTCCGTTTGCATGTACCCAAACAAATGCTTTCGGGTTGACGCCCATTTTTTTCAATATCTCGATTTCCTGATTTGCCGGAAGAGCCGGGCCTGTGTGGGAGCAAATGGTCAGTCCTGTTTTTAAATGGGTAAGTGCAGCGGCAGTAATTAGTTTTTGGTGCAATGCTGAAAGCGGGCCGCTATTCACGCCTGTTTTGATAAATCCCGGCTTTACATTCGTTCCTTCGATTCCGTTTTCAAACTCTGCGATCCACCGGGCTGCGAGTTCTTCTGCGCTTTCTGTAAATGCCCAGGCAGGCAGGTATTTATTGTCGGAAGCTCCATAGTAACCTGTGTTGGTGATAATCGTAAGCCCCGATTGTTGAGATAACTTTTGCAGCAGTTTCACATCCCGCCCGAGAAATGCCGGCGTACATTCAACCAGACTTTTGATCCCTCGTTTCTTAATTTCTAGCAAATAGGGAAGTGCTTTTTTGATGACATCCTTGTGCTTCCAGCGGTCGGGCGAGATCTTGTCCGCACCAATAAAATCGACCAGAACGTGCTCGTGGATTAGCGTGATTCCGAGGTCTGCCGGTTTTATCCTTGCATTTACTGAATTAATGAATGTGTCTTCCAGCTTCCAGTCTGCCAGAAATAGCGGCGCAACTGCGGCAGCTTTCAGGAATTTCCTGCGGGAGACTCTATTTTTCGCCCCGGCGTCCATTATTCAACAATAATAAAAGGATTAGGACTGAAAGAAATTACAAAGATGATCAGGGCGCAAATGCCAAGTATAATGCGTGGCGTATCAAGCGGCTCGTTCTCTTCGGTTTCAGGATGCTTGATACCAAGAAAACGCCCCAAAATGAATACAAATGGCAGAAATCCTGTGGAACCTTCCCAATCAGGACGCAGGTAGGAAATCGCAAATTGCGCCACCACAATGATCAGACTGACCATAAATGCAGTGCCGTTATTCTCACTCACCCTTTTGAAACAGATATAAAGCAGGTAAATGTAAAGTGCGAGATAAATAAGTTGTTCATAAAAAGCACCATCATTTCCAGTCGCGAAAGACTCAGCCTTGAACAGGCCCAAACCCGCATAGAACGCGAAAAAACCAAATAACACGGGTGCTACCACGTTGAATTTTTTCTTGCCAATCAACCCGTAAAGAATATGACCGCCATCGAGCTGGCCGATCGGAATCAGGTTGAGTGATGTGAAGAAAAGAGCCAGATAACCCGCAAATATGTAAGGGTAGTGCACCATTTCATTCGGGTGCGGCAGCAGGTTTGGATCGGCTACGTAAGTTTTGAAAAGCCAGAAAAGGATATTATCACCTAAAACGAGGTTTCCACTCGCATTATCGTAAACAAACTGCGGGTAGCTCGATCCGTAACGTGCATATTCAGGGTGAATTGTAAATATGTAATCGACCGGCGGCAAATGCGTGAATCCGTACCATAACACAGCTAATGCAGCAATAAAACCAGCCAGCGGGCCGGCAATACCAATATCGAAGAATTTCAGGCGGGAAGTAACGACGGACTTAATGCGGATAAATGCGCCCATGGTACCAATGCTTTGCGGGATCCCAAACCACAGCGGAATGTAATAGGGTAGGGTCACTTTCACCTGGTGCGCTTTGGCCACGAAGTAATGCCCGAACTCGTGGATTGTCAGAATAGCAAGAAATGGGATTGAGAAGTGCAGACCTTGTATAAACTGCGGCCAGCCCAACAGTTTTTCCTGCGTCTCAGCAGCACTGGCAGCATCCACGCCACCCAGCATCGCGTAAAAGTTGTACACAAAAGAGAAGATGTTCCCATATATCCACTCCGCGCCAGCCAGCGTCGTGGTAATGATCGTAACTACAAATAAAATTCCCTGGATCAGGTAAGTACGCGCGCTAGACTGCATAATCTTTCAGATATTCCAAAATGGTGGTAGGCTTTTGAACATGAATAACTTCAATGCCAAGTTTAGCGGCTGCCTGAATGTTGTCGTAATTATCGTCCAGGAAAAGGGTTTCTTCTGCTTTGATCCCAGCCTGGGCCAGTACTTTCTGGTAAATAAGCGGATCAGGTTTCATCACCCCCATTTCGTAGGAAAGAAATACAGTTTCGAACAGGTCCTGTAATTTCTTAACTCCGGTCGACGCTTCCAGTATTTTGTTGACCTGCGTGATATGAATGGAGCTGGTATTGCTCAGAAGAAATAACCGGTATTGGGTACCCAGATTTTTCAATAGTTCTACTCTCTCCGGCGGCAGGTCCAGCAGCAGGCTATTCCAGGCTGTATCAATCGCTTCGTCAGAAAGATCATCGAACTCCAATATTTCCCGGATAAAATTCCGGAACCCGGCTTCATCCATGGATCCCGTTTCAAACTGGCGGAATATCTCGTTTTCATTAAAAATAGCCAGAATTTCACTCTGCTCCCTGCCGCTCAGTTCGGCGAAGGATTGCGAAGCGACGGGCACATCAATGTTCAAAATGACATCGCCCAGGTCGAAAATGATATTCTTTATTCGGGTATTTTTCATTCCACTACTACGCCCATTGCGCAGAATTTGTCGATACGCTGGTCAATCCTGTCCTGATCGCTGATCGCGGCCAGTTCTTTGATATTTTCTAAAATCACCCTTTTCAGCTCCTCCGCCATCCAGTTATGATCCAGGTGGGCGCCGCCGAGCGGTTCGGAAATGATCCCGTCAATGAGCTTGTTTTTCTTCATGTCTTTCGCCGTGATCTTCATCGCCTCAGCCGCCTGCTCCTTAAAATCCCAGCTTCTCCAAAGGATCGCCGAGCAGTTTTCAGGCGAAATAACAGAGTACCACGTGTTTTCAAGCATCAATACCCTGTCGCCGATCGCAATACCCAATGCACCTCCGGAAGCGCCTTCGCCGATCACAATACAGATCACGGGCACTTTCAGCATAAACATTTCTTTCAGGTTGCGGGCAATCGCTTCACCTTGTCCGCGCTCTTCGGCTTCCATTCCTGGAAATGCACCCGGCGTGTCGATCAGCGTTACAATAGGTTTGTTGAATTTCTCGGCGAGCTTCATCAGACGCAACGCTTTCCGGTAACCTTCCGGGTTCGGCATTCCGAAGTTCCGGTGCTGGCGCTGCTTGGTATTACGGCCTTTCTGCTGACCAATCAGCATAAAAGACTGTCCGCCGACATTAGCCAGACCACCAATAATAGCCGGATCGTCACGAACCTGGCGATCACCGTGCAATTCGATAAATTCGTCGCAGATCAGCTCGATATAGTCAAGCGTGTACGGACGATCAGGGTGGCGCGAAAGCTGCACACGCTGCCAGCGCGTCAGGTTTTCAAATATTTCTTTTCGAAGATTTGTGATATTGCCTTCCAGCAAAGAAATGGCATCCGAAAAATCTACATTGTTTTCTTTTGCCAATGTCTTCATTTCTTCGAGCTTCCGTTCTAGCTCGGCCATAGGTTTTTCGAAATCCAGGTATGTTCTCATATGTAGGTTCTTGTCGTTGAGGGGGAAGTTTTCAGAGTTCGTAAGTTCTTCCCCTGGATGGTATTTCTACCGAATTATAGCCAAATTCTTGAATTTTGGATTGAAGGTCAGCCATACTCTGCTGTTCTCCGTGGACCAGGAAAATGCCTTTCAGCTTCTCTGGATCCTGCATTCTCACAAATTTCAAAAGATCGTTCTGATCTCCGTGCCCGCTAAATACGTCAATTTTTTCAATATTAGCCAAGACCGGCAATTGCTTTCCGCGTATCGATATTGTATCCTGTCCGTTCAGTAACCGCCAGCCCAAAGTGCCCTCCGAAGCATACCCGATCATTAGGATCGTGGCGTAGGGATTTCCAATATTAGCCTCCACATGCTGTTCGACGCGACCGCCCTGCACCATTCCCGAAGAAGATATGATAATGCAGGGTTCGTTATAATTTGAAACGGCCCGGCTGGCATCAGAACTTTCCAGGTAGATCAGATTTTCAAAATCGAAAAGCATATCGTTGTCTTCCTGAAAACTCCGTGCCTCCTTATTCAGCATTCGTCCGTGTTTCTGATAAACTTTCGTGCTGCTGTGCGCAAGCGGACTATCTGAGAATACTTTTATGAATGGAAATGATTTGTCGAGGTACAGCTTATTGAGCGTGTAAAGCAAAGCCTGCGTGCGGCCGACGCTGAAAGACGGAATGATCAGCCTGCCCGGAATATCAATGCAGGTACGCTTGATCACATCTGCCAGCGCCTCTACAGGCTCGGCGGTATTTTCGTGCAGTCGGTTTCCGTAAGTCGATTCGCAAACCAGGTAATCTACTTGCGGAACTTCCTGAGGGTCAATAAGGAGCGGGTAGTTTTTCCTGCCAATATCTCCTGAAAAGCAGATCCGTTTTTTCTCTCCGTTTTCAAATACTTCTACTACAATATGCGCCGCGCCGAGCAAATGTCCCGCCGCATAAAACGTAACAGTTACATTATCGGCAATGCGGTAGCGCTGACCGAAAGAGACGGGCACAAAATTGTCCATCGCTTCAAGTACATTCTTTTCAACGTAATAGTCTTTCGGAACTTCCTTCTGTTTCTTGCCGCGCTTCTTGGATCCAAGGCGCGCATTCAGCCGTTTCTGGTGCAGATTAGCGGAATCTTTCAGCAATAGTGCCGTCAATGCGAGCGTAGGCTCGGTACAAACGACCCTGCCTTCGAATCCTTCCTTATATAAATTAGGAATGTTGCCCGAGTGATCAATATGGGCGTGCGTTAAAAGTACTGTATTGATCAGGCTTGGCTCGAATGGAAAAACGCCTTTCTGCTCTTCATACCTGTTTTTTCTGCCAATCTCATCTAAGTCAAAGTCTGAGCCGCAATCAATCAAAATCCGGTAATCATCAGATTCCAACAGGAACATGCTACCGGTCACTTGTTGTGCAGCTCCCCAAAATGTCAATTTCATATAAAAATGGGGTGAAAACCTATACTGGTTTCATGCATCCGACAAAAGTACCAAAAAACCGACTGTGATTTGGACTTTACTGATTAGTTTAGATTTTGGGTCAAACATCAGGGCCACGTCAACAGCTGTTAGATAACGTTATGAAATTGCTTTCGCTTACCTGTCTTATACTTTTTTGCAAACCTCTTTTTGCCCAAAAAATTGACAGTACCGCATTAAATAACCTGCGCGACGCAGCTTTGGAGTTCCAGAATAGTGAGATCATGCGCAGCGGCTCCCTGGCGATCAGTGTGAAAGCGGTAAAAGAACGAGCGAATGTATTTGGCCTGCACCAGGAGCTATCCCTGCCCTCAGCTTCCACATTGAAGCTCGTTGCCACAGCGACTGTACTGGCGGTTTTTGGAGGGGATTTTAAATACCAAACTTTTCTGGAACACGACGGGCAGGTCAAAGGGGATAGCCTAATAGGTAACCTCTACATTCGTGGTACCGGCGACCCTTCGCTAGGCAGCGACCGTTTCACAGGCTTTCTGAAATCCGCCGAGCTGATTAATCGCTGGGTAGCGGCGCTGAAAAAGTCCGGTATCAAGCATATTAAAGGAAAAGTACTGCCCGACGCGTCGTTTTTTGACAATAGTACCGTAGCGAGTACGTGGATCTGGGGAGATATGGGAAATTATTACGGAGCGGGGGTGCAGGGGCTTAATTTCAACGAAAACCTCTACCGCGCCAAATTCAAACCCGGCGTAGAACCTGGTGATCCTGCTACTTTTCTGGGTATTGAGCCCGCGATTCCTTACCTGACTTTTACAAATCAGGTTACGACGGGTGAAAGAGGATCAGGTGACAAAACGATTCTATACAGCAGTCCGCTCGGAAACCGCGTGGTACTGACGGGAACTGTACCGGCCGGGCAGGCGACATTTTCGGTAAAAGGCTCCATTCCAAATCCGGCCGAATATGCAGCTTTTGCATTGAAAACAGCCTTAGGGAATGCGACAGTGTCAATTTATGACCAAAATCTACCAGCTTCGGGCGCGCCTCCGGCAGCAATTCAGAGAAAGGTATTGGACGAATATAAATCGCCTGCATTGCGGGAACTCTGTCAGCAAACGAACTTTTGGAGTATTAATCTTTACGCCGATACATTTCTAAAACAAGCTGGAAAAAGACTTTCAGGCCAATCCGATTTCGACAATGCCGCGAAAGCTGTAACGAGTTATTGGTTGGGTAAAGGAGCCGATTTGAGGGGTTTTTATATCAAAGACGGCAGCGGCCTTTCTCCCTCAGGCTCAATTACAGCAGGCAGTTTGACAGAAATTCTAAATCTCGCGAATAAGGACGCCAGCTTCGATGACTTTTACAAAAGCATTGCGGTTTTAGGTCAAAATGGTACAGTAAGAAATCTGGCAAAAGGAACAAAGGCGGCGGGTAATGTGCATGCCAAAAGTGGTTCTATCGAAGGCACGCGGGCTTATGCGGGTTATTTCACTTCCAGGGCGGGGACTTTGATGAGTTTTACGATAATCGCAAACAAATATATGCCGGGCAGTCAGCGTATTGTTTCCGACGAGCTTGTAAAGCTTATGAGCTTAATGGCACAATTGTGACAAGTCTTGCATAGTTTTACAGGATATTTCCAATGCAAAATCAGGCTATGAAGAAAATTGACGTATGTGTAATCTACTACGGAAAACCCTACCAGACCATTATTTCGATACTTTCCCTGCTGAAATTCAGCGGGCAGCACATTAACAAAATATATATAACCGTTGAAAAGACACAGCCTTACGACAAGTTCGGCGATGTGTACCACGTCATCAAAACGATCAGCCCGCTGATCGCGGTCGACCTGTATTACCCCAAAATTTTCTACCAGCTGGGTTACCTCGATTACGACCGCACCAAACGAGATAGCACTTATCGCTACCAGATCCCTTATCAGTACGCGCTGGAAAAAGCAGAAAGTGAATACCTGTTTATCATGCACAATGACATGGTTTTTTACCGTGATATGATCGGCGAAATGCTGCCTGTTTTCCAGGATCCGAATGTAGCCGGAACGGGCTCGATCGGTCAGTGCTGGTCTTGCCCGGGTTTTTCAGCAAAACTGTGTCACGGTTCCAAATTCGAGCAATATGTTCCCACGCAAGCCGAAGCGATCGCTTTACACCAGGCTTATGATACCCCTCGGAAAGAAAAGGATATTGAAGTACTTGAAACAGGACGCGTACATCCAATGCCCGAATGCAGGCTGAATGAATATGCCTGTATGATCAACCTCGCGCTATACCGGCAGCAAACTCTGCCGAAGGGAGACAATGTATGTTTTGGAGGAAACTGGGGCTTCACCGCGGATCTGGGGACCGGCTGGTTTCATCAGATGGTTAACCAGGGATTTCGGTTCCAGCATTTCGTTTTGGAAGATTACGCTTCACATTCCCAGTTCAACCCGATCGGGCAGGGGATACACGCCTATTCCAAGCAGGATAACTATAACCTGAGCGAGGCGAATGCATTGCAGTATCTCAAAGAAAACTACAATACCGACGCCGCGCTAGATAGTAAATACAAATTCCTGGCAAAAGTGCGGAATGTGAAAGGGAAGCTGGATAAATTCGAAACCCTGTGGATTCACCGAGCTAAGAAGGTTTACAGGAAGTTACGGGGGTAGGCGTTGTATTCGTCACGCTGAGCGCAGCCCTGTCACGCTGAGCGTAGCCTTTTGTCAAGCTGAGCGCAGCCGAAGCTTCGTACACGTCGCTTGTCACCCTGAGCGGAGTCGAAGGGCACGTGCACTTCGACTCCGCTCAGGGTGACAAAAGCACATTATAACTTGATATCATTTTACCTCCTCGATCATAAAATTGTGATTCGTATAAATACAAAGGTCGGCCGCGACTGTCAAACCTTCCCTTACCATTTCTTCGGCAGTCAAATGCGGTGCGTGCTTTTTTAATGCCTGTGCTGCGGACAATGCAAAGTTACCTCCCGAGCCGATCGATGCGATCCCATTTTCAGGTTCCAATACATCGCCGGTTCCGGATATTACCAGGATTTCGTCTTTGCTGGCGGTGATCATCATCGCTTCCAGTTTTCTCAGATATCTATCTGTGCGCCAGTCTTTTGCCAGTTCAATAGCGGCGCGTTTCATATTGCCGCCGTACGCATTTAGTTTTTCTTCAAATCTTTCGATCAATGTAAATGCGTCGGCCGTGGAACCGGCGAAACCTGCCAGGATCTTTCCGCCCTGCAATACCCTGATCTTCTTTACATTTCCTTTTGCAACCGTATTGCCCATCGTCGCCTGGCCGTCAGCGCCCAGTGAAACGGTTCCATTATGAAGTACTCCAAGTACGGTCGTCGCGTGTATTTTTTTCATGAATAAAATGCTGAATTGATTCGATCAAATGCGAGTTTAAAACAAAAGTGCCAGACCGGATAGCCTGACACTTTGTTCATTTTGTAATATTTCCAATCACTGATATTGTCACTAAACCAGCATGCTCATCGGCTCTTCCAACAGTTTTTTAACTGTCAGCAGGAATTGGGCAGCAGTTGCGCCATCCACCACGCGGTGATCGGCAGACAATGTCACTTTCATGATATTGGTCGGGTACACCGTTCCGTCTTCTTTGAATGCCGCTACCTTTTTAATACCACCCACAGCCAGGATACAAGAATCCGGCGGGTTAATAATCGCAGTGAATTCATCTACGCCAAACATACCCAGATTGGATACTGAGAATGTATTTCCTTCCCATTCTTTCGGCTGCAATTTTTTGTCTTTCGCTTTTCCGGCCAATTCTTTTACTTCGCCAGAAATCGCAGAAAGCGTCTTTTTGTCAGCATCGCGCACGACCGGTACCAGCAAACCTTCGTCTACCGCCACAGCCACACCTATATTCACATAATTGTATTTTCTGATCTTATCTCCGAGCCACGCCGAGTTCACAGCAGGATGTTGTCTCAATGCAACCGCGCACGCTTTGATCACCATATCGTTGAATGAGATCTTCGCAGGGCTCACTTCATTCAATTGCGGACGAAGTGTCATTGCTTTGTCCATCACGATTTCCATGGTTACATAGAAATGTGGCGCGGTGAATAAGCTTTCGCTCAATCTGCGTGCAATGGTTTTACGCATTTGCGAGATCGGCGTATCTGTAAAGTCGCCGGGCGTCGACACGCCGGATGCAGGAGCCGCAGGAGCGCTAGCTGCTTGTTCTGCCGGTTTCTGAGCTGCGGCAGGTTCTGCTGCTTTTTCAGGAGCGGCAGCTTTGGCGGCGGGTTTGAATTCGTCCACATCGCGTTTCACGATACGGCCATAGTCACCGCTGCCTTCTACCTGGCTCAGGTTAATTCCTTTTTCGTCTGCCAGACGTTTCGCAAGGGGAGAAGCTTTAATGCGTTCCCCTGAATCTGCTACTGAAACTGATTTTTCTGCACCGTTATCACTTGCAGAAGCTTCTTTGCTTTCTGCCGCAGGAGCTGCTTCGGGAGCTGCTTCGCCGTTTTCACGGGCGATCAATGCTTCTGCATTCGCACCTTCCTCACCGATTACTGCGATAATACCGTCAACAGGCACAGATTCGCCCTCTTTGATACCTATGTACAGCAATGTACCGTCTTCGTATGCTTCCAGCTCCATCGTAGCCTTGTCGGTCTCGACTTCCGCCAGTATATCGCCTGATTTTACTTTGTCACCTACTTTTTTCTGCCAGGAAACCAAAGTTCCCTCCTCCATCGTATCGCTCATTTTTGGCATACGAACCACCACTGCATTGATTTTCTCTGTGGAAGCTGCCGGAGCAGCGGCTGCCGGAGCAGCAGCAGGTTTGCTGGCTGGTTGTTCGGGAGTAGCAGTTTCGATCGCAGGAGCAGAAGCTTCTGCCTTAGGCTCTTCTTTGGGAGCTGCCTCGGCACTTCCGTTGGATGCAGCACCGTTGCCGCTACCTCCTTCAAGCAGTGATTTGTAATCTTCACCTTCCGAACCTACAACCGCCATTACACCGTCAACAGGCACTGAATCACCTTTATTTACTCCGATATACAGAAGTGTACCGTCATAGTAAGACTCCATTTCCATCGTGGCTTTATCGGTTTCGACTTCGGCCAGGATATCTCCGGATTTTATTTTATCACCTACTTTTTTGTGCCATTCTGCGATAACACCTTCTTCCATGGTGTCGCTCATTTTGGGCATACGAATTACTTCTGCCATATCGCTTGTTAAGGTATTTTAGTTTCTTGGTCTAAAAATTAGATTTTAGTCAAAATTACAACAAAAGGCCAATTTTGCACCCGGTTTGAAGATAATAATGAACTCCTGACTTTTTAATTGATCTTCAAAACGGCCATAAATGCCTCCTGCGGAATCTCCACATTTCCTACCTGACGCATTCTCTTTTTACCTTTTTTCTGTTTTTCAAGAAGTTTCCTTTTACGGGAAATATCACCTCCGTA
Organism: Dyadobacter sp. CY343; assembly: GCF_021390335.1. Taxonomy (GTDB): domain Bacteria; phylum Bacteroidota; class Bacteroidia; order Cytophagales; family Spirosomataceae; genus Dyadobacter. The sequence continues at coordinate 105,876 of NZ_JAJUXK010000009.1, forward strand.
GCATTTCGCCAAAACGTCTTTTCGCATTGCTTTCACCGTTTCGCGGGCAATGATTTTCTGACCGATCGCAGCCTGGATCGCGATTTCGAACATTTGACGAGGGATCAGTTCACGCAATTTTTCACAAAGCTTTTTACCCCACTCGTAAGATTTCGACCTGTGCACGATCGCCGACAATGCATCCACCGGTTCGCCATTGAGCATTACATCCAGTTTCACCATATCCGACTCCTGATAACCAGCCAGTTCGTAATCCAGCGAAGCATAGCCGCGCGAGATCGTTTTAAGTTTGTCAAAAAAGTCGAAAACAACTTCTGCCAATGGAATAAGAAATTGTAATTCCACCCGCTCGGAAGTAAGATAAACCTGATTTTTGAGTATACCCCTTTTATCCATACACAAATTCAGGATCGGGCCGATGTAATCGGATTTCGTGATGATCTGTGCATTAATATAAGGTTCTTCAATCGTTTTTATAAAGTTAGGCTCAGGCATCTCGGAAGGTGCACTGATATTCATCAGTTTGTCTTTTGTATTCAAAACACGGAATTGCACGGAAGGAACGGTCGTAATTACCGTCATGTCAAACTCACGTTCAAGCCTTTCCTGTACAATTTCCATGTGCAGCATGCCCAGGAAGCCGCATCGGAAACCGAAGCCAAGTGCCGCCGAAGTTTCCGGCTCCCACACAAGTGCCGCGTCGTTCAGCTGCAACTTTTCCATCGCTTCGCGCAGCTCTTCGAATTCGCTGGTATCTACCGGATAAATACCCGCAAAAACCATTGGTTTTACCTCAGAAAAGCCTTGTATTCCCTCGCTGGCCGGTCTGTCTATGTGGGTAAATGTATCGCCCACTTTCACTTCCTTGGCCACTTTAATACCTGATATCAGGTAACCTACGTCGCCGCATTCCACCACCTGTTTCGGGATTTGTGCCAAACCGAGCGTACCGATTTCATCAGCTATATATTCCTTGCCCGTCGCCATAAACTTGACGCGGTCGCCTTTTCTTATGCTGCCGTTTTTAACCCTGAAAATAACTTCAATACCGCGGTAAGAGTTAAACACGGAGTCGAAAATCAGCGCCTGCAATGGAGCCTTCGGATCGCCTACGGGAGCAGGAATGCGTTCAATAATCGCACTTAAAATAGCCTCAATCCCGATTCCTTCCTTGCCGCTTGCCGGGATAATATCCTCGCGCTTGCAGTCAAGCAGTTCTACCATCTCATCCTTGATCTCCTCCGGCCTTGCACCGGGAAGGTCAATTTTATTCAATACCGGAATGATCACCAGATCGTGGTTGATCGCAAGATATAAGTTTGAAATTGTCTGGGCTTCAGTGCCTTGCGAAGCGTCTACAAGGAGTAAAGCACCTTCGCAGGCCGCAATCGAGCGGGATACTTCATAGGAGAAATCGACGTGGCCGGGCGTGTCGATCAGGTTAAGAATGTATTCTTCTCCTTCATAAATGTAGTTCATCTGGATCGCGTGGCTCTTGATCGTGATTCCTCGCTCGCGTTCCAGGTCCATATTGTCCAGCAGCTGCGCCTGCATTTCGCGCTTGGTTACGGTTTTGGTAAATTCCAAAAGGCGGTCAGCCAATGTACTTTTGCCGTGGTCAATATGGGCAATAATGCAAAAATTACGGATTTTCTTCATGAAAATAGTTACTATTCCAACGCTTTGAAGTTCAATTTGGGCTCAAAGCAACCACAAAATTACGAGGGTAATTAATATTTCAACTCCTTTTCTCAGCTATCTTAAAACTATTAAAGCGAGAATGCCCAAATTCCCGCTTTAATAAGTCTCTGCCTTGCCGGCAGGTATAATTCAGGGTTAGTCCAGAGATACCATCGCTTTGATCACCCCGTTTGCAGGGTCGAGCCAGGATTCGAAACTATCTTTCACCCGATCGAAAGCCACCCGATGTGTAATGTAGGTTTTTGGGTCAACCAGGCCGCTTTTCATACTTGCAATTACGTGCTCGAAGTCGGCGCGGGTTGCATTGCGGCTGCTCATTAATGTGGCTTCCCGTTTGTGAAATTCGGGGTGGCTGAATGAAATATCGCCTTTTTGCAAACCTACCAGTACATATCTCCCGCCGTGGGCAAGGTAGGTAAATGCAGTATTGATCGCACGCAGACTGCCGGTGGCGTCGATGATCACGGTTGGCATTTCACCGTCGGTGAGGTTGGCGAGCGTGGCCGGCACGTTTTCGGTCAATGCATTGATAGTATGTGCTACGCCCAATTTTTCTTTGCAAAAAGCCAGTCTTGAATCGTTAATATCCAGTGCGATCACATGGACGCCCGCTATTCTTGCAAATTCCATAGTTCCGAGACCAATAGGCCCGGCGCCTACAACCAGCACATTTTCGCCTTTTTGAACCATCGCTCTCCGCACACCGTGTGCGCCGATCGCCAGCGGTTCTACCAATGCAAGTTCGTCAAAGCTTAGCCCGTCGCCGTGAACCAGGGAATAGGAGGGGACGGAGAGGTACTCCACCATCCCGCCGTCAATATGTACGCCGGAAACTTTTAAACTGGTGCAGCAATTGGGTTTTCCGTTCCGGCAGGCGACGCACTTTTTACAGTTGAAATAGGGGATAAATGTGACAATTTCGCCTACGGAAAAATCGCCGCGATCTGTTTCCACAATTTCTCCGGCCAATTCGTGACCCAATATTCTTGGATAATTAAAGAATGGCTGGGTACCTTCAAATGCATGCAGGTCGGTGCCGCAAATGCCGATGCGCCTGATGCGGAGCAATGTATGTCCTTCCTGACTGGCAGGAGTGAGGGTATCTTCGTAAGAAAATTGCCCTGGTGTGGTGCAAACCAGCGTTTTCATTATAGTAACGTTAATTTTTCGTTGAGAAAATGGCGGCTCTGAATTATGAATTGGCCAGCGCGCGGTCCAAATGCACATAACCTCCGTCTACATAGATCAGCTGGCCCGTGGTGTGGCTTGAACGTTGTGAAAGCAGAAACACGGTCATATTCGCTATTTCTTCCGAGGTTGTCATTCGGTTTTCCAGCGGAATATGGGCAGTGATTGATTGTAGTTTTTCAGCAGGATTTGGCAAAGTTTCTATCCAGCGCTCGTAAAGTGGCGTCCAGCATTCGGCCACGATCACCGAATTGACCCGGATCCCGTATTTCAAAAGCTCCACGGCCCACTCCCGCGTCAATGCATTTCTGCCGCCGTTTGCCGCCGCGTAAGCCGAAGTGCCGCCCTGGCCCGTATCCGCCGTTTTTGAACTGATATTTACAATTGCACCTTTGGATTCTTTTAAAGCAGGTAAAGCGTAATGCGCCATTAAATAGTAATGCACTACATTCTTGTGAAGTGAGGCGATAAATCCGTCATAATCACCGTTTTCCAGACCTACGCCATCGTTTACGCCCGCGTTGTTTACGAGGCCGTCGATTCTTCCGTATTTTTCTATCACTGCTTTAACTGCCTTTTCGGATTCTTCCGGGCGGGTCAGCTCAGCTGCTACCTGAAAGGATTCAAAGCCTTTTGAAGCCAGCTCGGTCACCAGTTTCTGGTTATCATTTTCATTTCTGCCCACAATAACCGGAATCGCGCCTTCTTTGGCCAAAACCTGAACAATACCTTCGCCAATGCCCTTTGCACCGCCTGTGACTATGATTATTTTATTAAAAAGCTGTAAATCCATGGTATTCAAATTGAAATAAAACCGAAATCGATGAATGTTAATGCGCCGTGCCCAGCGTTACTTTTTTAATCTTATTGTTCCTGATTGCGAAGTATAGTACTACCAGAAAGCAAACCGCCGGTACCACATACGCCGTTTGTATGGACGAAATATCCGACACCTGACCCATAATTACAGGAAAAAAAGCACCGCCAACGATGGACATGATCACCAGCGAGGAGCCTATTTTGGTTTTCTCCCCAAGACCTCTGATACTTAATGCAAATATGGTCGGGAACATGATCGACATGAAGAACTGAACGCCGACGAGCGCATATACTGCTGCCATACCCGTGGTAGTCACCGCCAATGCAAGCAGCACCACGTTGATCACGCTATAAAGTGCCAGCAGACGGGGAGGAGCCACAAAACGCATCAGATAAGTACCTATAAACCGGCCGATCATAAAGCTTAGAAACGCGCCGGATAACAAGTAAGCCGCCGTCTTCTCATCAATACCAGCCACTTTATCCGCGAAACGAATGAAAAAGCTGCTGATACAAACCTGCGCACCCACATAGAAAAATTGGGCTAGTGTGCCCAGCAGCAGATTTTTTTCACCCCAAATCGAGCCGCTCACTGCCCCGGGAGTTTCCTCTTCATCTTTTATTTCGGGAAGCGTTGTGCGCCAGATCAGAATTGCTACCAAAAGCACCACAATACCGATCACTATAAAAGGTACCTGTACCGAAGCCGCTTCTGCATTCAGGTAAGTATCAAGTTCTTCACCCGACATTGCCAGCTGCTCCTGGTCGGTAAGCGTTTTGCCGGAAAGAATGAATGTACCTCCCATTAAAGGCGCCAGAAAAGCGGCGAGGCCGTTAAAAGATTGTGCAAAATTCAACCGCTGCGTCGCTGAGTCAGGGTCGCCGAGCACAGTTATATAGGGATTTGCAGCCGTTTCAAGCATGGTAAGCCCGCTGGCGATGATGAACAATGCGATCAGGAAAAAGCCGAAATGCCGCATTTCTGCTGCGGGATAAAATAGGAATGTGCCGAATGCAAATAGGAGCAAGCCGAGGGTAATTCCAGCTTTATATCCGAATCGTTTCATGAATAGTCCGGCAGGAAGCGCGATCAGGAAGTAGGCAATATAAGAAGCGGAGTCAATAAGCGCAGATTCAAAGTCGCTGAGCTGGCAGGCTTTCTTTAAATGCGGGATCAGAATCGGATTGAGATTGAGGGCAAAACCCCAGAGAAAAAATAACGATGTGATAAGAATAACAGCCAGCCGCGTTTTACGATCGGTCATAGAGGTCGGAATTAGTGATGCAGGTATAAGTGTAAAATAAGACAATTCAACTCAAAGGTGTTTTATTTTTTTTATACTGAATCCGACCTCCAAACGGTAGCTACCTCATATTGAGCAGGTATTGCAACTCGTCTTTCTTCCGTCGCGATACTTCCACCCGCGAGCCGTCCCGGAGGATGATAAATTCGCTGTTATTACTGATGCGGACCACGTGATCGAGGTTCACCAGGTGTGATTTGTGCGTGCGCAGAAACTGGGACTGTTCGAGAACATGCTCAAAATGTTTGAGTGTTTTGCTGGCTAAAAATGGACGTTTGTCTGTAAAATGTATTATTGTGTAGTTGCGATCCGCTTCGAGGCGCAGGATTTCGTGTGTAGAGAAGAAGAAAACACCTGAGTTTGACGGAACCGCTAGGCGAAAGTCCCTCACTTCTCTCTTTTCAATTTTTCTAAGAAAATTGTCGTGCAGCTGCCTTTTCTGGTTTTTTAAATCGCGCTTTTTCTGGTGCCGCTTCACGACGCGGATCAGTTCGTCGGGATCAAGAGGTTTTAGCAGAAAGCCTAGTGCGCTGAACTGCACTGCCTGAATCGCATATTTGTTGTAAGCAGTCGTAAAGATGACGTCGAAGTCGGGGTCAGGGAATGCGTCGAATAACTCGAACCCGTTTTGGTTGGGCATTTCAATATCGAGAAACACGATGTCGGGAGCGTAAAAATCCAGAATTTCCTTCGCTTCCTGCACAGAGCAGGCTTCTCTGATCTCAGATATTTCAGGTACAAATGTGCGGATATGGTATTGCAGCACATTACGCGCACGCAGTTCATCGTCAACTATTAAAACTTTTATCATAGTGTGGAAGGGGATTAGACTTGCGGACTTGTAGTTTCTGCTAAGTTTTCTCCGCAAGGTAAGTGTGGGAGCCGCATCTGTCGGTTTTAATGTGTAAGTGGTACAAGCCGATTATTAAAAGGAAGCTTCAAAATCCCCGCTAATTTCCATTTAGTCACCGCGGCTAGCCGCAGGCTAATTGAACTAGTCGTCCTTTCCGTAGGAGGTTATGTTTGTGATTCATTCACTTACTGATGAATCACTCAATTTCTTAACTATGAAAATGTATCAAATTCTGCTCGCTTTTCTCTTCCTTACTCAGTTCTCATTTGCCCAGGCTCCGGAAAAATTCAGTTTTCAGGGTGTAGCCCGGAATGCGGAAGGCAAATTGGTCGCCAGCCGCGATGTAAGTATCCGCATCTCAATTCGTCCGGAAACTGCACTAGGCAGCCCGGTTTACCAGGAAACACACACAGCCAAGACTACGGCAAATGGTATTTTCACTATCCAGGTAGGCGGAGGCGCAGGTCTGTCTGGCCAGATGAACAACATTGACTGGAAATCCGGCAAGTATTTCCTGCAAGTTGAAATGGACATAGATGGTGCCGGTAATTATACAGATTTTGGTATAACGCAGCTATTGAGCGTGCCTTATGCTATTCATGCTACGGAATCTGTCGAAGCGGCTAGTGCTCAGCATGCGAATACGGCGGATGAAGCGGGGAGGTGGAAGAATGATGATCCGATTGTGCAAGAAGGTATGTTGCAAGAGGGAGCGGAGGTATCTAATTTAGAATGGATCCCAAACAGAGTTAGGTTGATGTGGTATCCAAAAAAGGCAGCTTTCCGATTTGGGCGATTGCATGGAAGCACCGTTTGGTCCGACAATACTATAGGAGACTTTTCCTTTGCAGGCGGAGTAAATGCCATTGCAAGCAAAAGTCATTCATTTGCATATGGATCAGAAGCAACCGCTACAGGGAATGATGCCATTGCGCTTGGGCAAAGTGCAGAGGCTACTGGAAAAACATCTATCGCGTTTGGGTTTTTAGCGAAGGCTATAGGCGATCTCTCGATCGCAATAGGAACAGAAGTTAAGAGTTTTGGATCGAATTCAGCAGCATTAGGATTTAACGTCCAAAGCAATTCAAGATTTGGTGTTGTATTGGGAGCCGCCAATGATATTTCGGATGCAGTTGAGGATGAAATTAAGCCAACCCAACGTCTTTTTCAGATAGGTAATGGCGATGTGAAATCATATGCCGCTCGCAGTAACGCACTCACAATCCTACGCAATGGTAATGTTGGAATTGGGAACAATGCACTAGCGCCAACACACATACTAGACGTTGGAAGCAGGATTCGGTTGAGAAGTAATGAAGGAGCTAACACTGCGGGGCTATTTTTAGATAATTTAAATAATGTTCCATATTGCTTTATTGGAGGTGTTAATGATTCAGAGGCGGGATTTTACTTTGAGGAAGGTGCGGCATGGCGATTCAAGGTGAACAAAAATGGTAGCGCGTGGCTAGCGGGCACTCTTACGCAAAATTCTGATATCCGACTGAAAGAATACCTGAAACCACTTAACGGAAGTCTTGGAAAACTCTATGATTTAAAAGGATACCATTACCAATGGAAAGACAAAACCAGAAGTCAGGCATTACAAACGGGTTTGATCGCCCAGGAAGTTGAAACGGTTTTCCCTGAGCTGGTCGAAACAGATAAGGAAGGTTATAAGTCCGTTAACTACATTGGTTTAATCCCGCACTTACTGGAAGCTGTAAAGGAATTGAAGCAGGAGAACAGCCGGTTGAGTGATGAAAATGCAAAGCTGACTTCGAAAGCAAATGAATTTGGCGACCTGGAAAAAAGGTTGGAAGCAATAGAAGCGAGTCTGGCAAAAGATCCTTCAATTTCAGTTAAATAACACTACATGAACATCTTAATATGGATGTGCCTGATCGTCGATCTTACTGCTGCGGTTTTTCTTATAGTCAGTTCCATGAGCTCCGAACAGGACTCAGCCGGAAAAGGGATGGTCATGTTACCTGTACTCTTACTGATTAGCCTGGTCGCCCTGTCTTATTATTTAATGCAGAAGCAGCACCTCAGCTGGTCGCTCGTTGTGAGCGGCCTGCCCGTGATCGTGATCGTCTACCTCCTCTTTATCTCAGTGACCTGATTGCTCCTGATAAGGTTTGTTTTGAAAACTGTAAATCAGGTAAAACAATGCAGGAAGGATGAATACGCTGCCCAATAATAGCGCCATTCCAAGTGCCTGCATTGTTTTTTCCTGCCCGCTGTGTTCCATTAATGATAAGTACCCGTTTTTCAGAATTACAATATTTGGGAAATGCCGGAATGTTGTGGTCAGCAAAATCATAGTTACCTGAAAACCCGCCAGCGGTCGCAGCAAGCGAATTTTTCCCTGATAAAGCTGGTACCACATAAATATCAGTGACAGTGTCGCCGCGATGATCGCGATTCTTCCAACCCAATTTCCAAACACCCATTCCAGCAAAGGAATTTTTTCAAAGTAAGCGGCGGTGAAAACAAGAATGCCGCACAGAACAGCAGCAATATTGAAAAACTGCGCTTTGTGCGCGAAACGAAGCCTGTCCGTATCATTTTCAGCCTCCCCGATCAAATAAACCGACGCCAGGAAGCCGCAAATGGCGGTGGTGAAAAGCCCTACTGCTACTGAAAACCAGTTGAGCCAGCTGAAAATATAAGCTTCCAGAAATGTGTCAGCCTCAGGATCAATATGCCCTGAAACAGCGCTGCCCGCTATTATACCTAAAAACAAAGGTGTAATGAAGCTTGAAATAGCAAAGATGGTATTGTAAATAGACTGCATATCGTCCACTACCGCGTCGTAATGCCGGAAAGTGAATGCGGTACCCCGCGCAATAATGCCCATTAACATCACCGTTAATGGAATATGCAGATAGATTGACATCGTGGAATAGATCACTGGAAAACCCACAAACAAGATCACAATCGCAATAATCAGCCACATGTGATTAGCCTCCCAGATCGGGCCGATCGCAGAATACAGCGTTCTACGCGTGACCGCTTTGTTCTTTTTCGAAGTAAATAATTCAATAATACCCGCCCCAAAATCCGCCCCGCCCAGCAGCAGATACAGCAGAATAGAAGTCCAGAGAAATGTGATGACGACGTATAGCATTTGCAGTGAGTGAATAAGTGAATAAGTGATGAGTGAATGGGTGAATGTTTTTGGGAGGAGGGAGGAACGGAGGAAGGAGGACGGGTAAGTTAGTTCAGTCATAAACTTCTCTTCTCCCTTTCCTCCTTCCTCCCTTCTCCCTTTCCTCCCTATTCCCGATCATACAACGTCCCTACCATTTTGATCTGGCGGTATAGCATAAAGACTACGAAAATAGCGAGGGAGATGTAGACGCCGGTAAACAGATAAAATGAATATGCAATGCCGGGCATGGGCGTAACCGCATCGGCCGTGCGCATTACATTGTAGATAATCCACGGTTGCCTCCCCACTTCCGTCACCGTCCAGCCTGCTTCCACAGCGATGAAACCCAGCGGCGTTGCGAATACGAAAAGTTTAAGCAACCACTTGGATGTCAGCCAGTCGCGCTTTTTCCAGAGAGCCAGAAAATACACAAGCGAAATCCCCATCATCGCCATTCCCATTCCAACCATGATCTGAAACGCATAATGCGTGATCGCAACCGGCGGGTGGTTCTCGGCTGGGATTTTATCAAGTCCGGTGACTTCCGTTTCAAAATCTCCATGCGCCAGAAAGCTTAGAAAGCCCGGAAGTTTGATCGCGTATTTTACTTCCTTATTTGCTTCGTCGGGAATACCTCCCAGGATCAGCGATGCGGATTTTTCGGTATGAAAATGTGCTTCCATCGCCGCGAGTTTGGCAGGTTGCCGCACAGCCACATCTTTCGCTGAAATATCGCCGCTCAGTGGTTGCAGAATAGCAGCGGCGCAACCGAATATGGCCGCGATCGTAAAGGATTTGGTATGAAAAAGCACATTTTGACCCCGCATGATCATCAACGCATGCACGCCCGCAACCGCAAAACCGGTCGCTACAAAGGCAGCGATCGTCATGTGAAGCGCCTGTGAAAACCAAGCCTTGTTGAACATCGCCGCAATAGGATCGATATTGAGATACTGACCATCTACGAAGTCAAAACCAGCCGGGCTGTTCATCCACGCATTTGCAGCGACTACGAGAATGCCCGAAGCCAGCCCGCTCACACCCACGATCACGCCGGTAAACCAATGAAACCATTTATTGAACCGATCCCAGCCGTAGAGAAAAAAGCCCAGCGCAATCGCTTCAATAAAAAATGCCGTTCCTTCAAGAGAAAACGGCATTCCGAAAATCGGTCCGGCATGTTTCATGAATTCCGGCCAGAGCAGGCCCAGCTCGAAAGAAAGGACCGTGCCCGAAACGGCGCCGGTCGCAAAGAAAATCGCGACTCCTTTGCTCCAAGCTTTGGTGACATTCTTGTAAACTATCTGGTCGGTTTTTAACCAGTAATAATGGGATACCGCCATAAAAAACGGCATCACCATACCAATACATGAAAAAATAATATGGAATCCCAGAGAAAGGGCCATTTGGGATCTCGCAGCAATGAAATCGTCCATTTGGAGTTGAATTAAGGCAGTTCAAAACTAATGAATGCTATTAATACAACCGCTTTTAAATGGAAAAGAATCACGATCCGGCTGTATCTTTTGCCATATTTTTCTCAGCCAGCCGCCGCTTTACGATATCCGCCGGATACTTCAATGCCAGTTCTCTGATTTCATAGGTAAACTCCTTGAATGTTTCCTCCCACACTTCCGCTTCGCCCGGTTCGTAGTCATAGAAGCCGTGAGAGTTCAGTACACCTTTTCCACCTTCACGCACCACTTTATCGATCAGCTCAGGAACTTCGGTACTATTGTTCAAGGTCGGTAAAAGGTTTTTCATCACGGTATGATAGGCTGGAACGCCTGTCAAATCCATCCATCTGAAAACGCCAACCAGCGTCATAAAATATCCCGCATTATTGCGGCAGGAACGGTCCACATCTTCGATCGTCGCGTAACCGTTTTCCACCAAATTAATTGCCTCGCGGTACATCGCATACATCAGGCGATTTGTGATAAAACCGGCAATATCTTTTCTAACCAAAATAGGCTCCTTGCCCCATTGATGCGAGAGTTCATACAGGTATTCGCCGTACTTAATATCCGACTGCTCGCCGCAGATGATTTCCAGAAACCGCGTTGTATGTGCAGGTTCCGACCAATGCAGGCCGAGAAAACGTTCAGGATATTGAGTTAATTTTTGCAGCTGGCTGATCGGAATAGCCGAAGTATTGCTTGATAAAATCGCATCCGGCTTGATCACAGCCTCAATTTTTTTGTAAACAGACGCTTTAATATCTATATTTTCAATCGTGCATTCATTAACAAGCTTACAAGGATACAGCACATCGTAATCTTCGGTAAGGATCAGCCGGCGCAGGTAATATTCAGGTTCATTATCGATCAGCCCGTTTTCCCACGATTTCTGTAAATGCTCCCGGATCCGCCTTTCCGCGTGTTCCATATCGGCACTGAGTGGCGCAATAGCGGCAACCTGATGCCCCGCAATAAGCAGGCAGGTAACAATGCTGCAGCCCATCAGGCCCAATCCGACGATGCCGACGGGTATCTCATTTGTATTCATAAAACGAATGCAATTTTAGTATTACCAAAACGATTTTCTCACCGCTATTTACGAAAAAAGCCCCGGAATCATTGATCCCGGGGCCCTTTTAAAAACCTGCTAAAACTATCTTGACCAGCTTGCTACTTCCGATTCTACTTCCTCCCTGGTCTTACCTAGCTTTTTCTGAAGTTTTCCAAGAAGTTCATCTTCTTTTCCATCTTCATATAGCAGATCATCGTCAGTCAAATCAGCATATTGTTGCTTGAATTTACCTTTCAATTCGTTCCAGTTTCCTTTTACTTGTTGTGTGAAAGCACTCATGATTTTGTTTATTTAGTTTGCAAATTCATTTCACAAAACCAGTTCAACAACTGTACCAAATGTCCTGAGAGCCTTGAAAGGCACTTTAAATATTAGTTTTGAGTAATAAATTCCCGTATCTGTCCAAGTTTTTGCGAAAAGCTGGCGCTGGCATGTCAGGAGTTAATCAATTTGTCGAGACGCACAATTCCCTGTACCATCGACCGCACTGAATGGTAATTAACTTTCCAGGAGTGGCTCATGTGTTTCCAGATCGGCTCGCCCTGGCGGGTAAGCAGCGGCAGCCATTCTCCGACTTCTGAGTGGATCATGTGATCGAAAACGAAACGATGCGTCGCGTCGTAGGCTTTCAGGTATTTTTCATCACCATAAACCCGGTACGCGTCGAGCATTCCGATGATGACTTCTGCCTGCTGCCAGAACTCCTTTTCGCGATCATACACTTCTCCCGCATGCGATCCTTCCACATAGACGCCGCCAAATTCCCAGTCAATGCCGTGCTCGACCGCGTGGTCGTAGGAGGCGAGGAGTTGCTCCTGGTATGCATCGTAAGGAATGCCCGCAATATCAAGCGCGTGCATCAGCAGCCAGGCGAATTCCACATTGTGGCCGTAGCTGGTATTATCTTCTGCCGCGCTTTTCATTCCATCTTCACTAAACCGGTCCCAACCCCAAATAATGTCAAATTTAATCTGCGGCGCTACCGACCAGTCAGCCCAGAACTGCGGGATACCCGTTTTGTAAACCGGGTGCATGATCTTTTTGATCAGTAACTGGATGATTTCTAGCAGCTTGCGTTTGTGTACCTGCTGCTGGCTTGCTTCATATAACGTTGTAAATGCTTCCATTAAATGCATGTGCGCATCGAGCGTCTTGCGGTCGCCGCCGGCAGGACCAGCGCCTTTCAGCTCCCAGTTACGGTGGAACATTTCGAAATAACCTCCGTAATAAGTATCCGCACCGTATTTTTGAAGCAGATCAAAAACCTTCTCCGCATATTCCAGCCCGCGCGGATCGCCGGTCGCCAGCGTATATTCGGCCAGACTATACATTGCGAAACTGTGGCCGTAAATGATCTTTTCGTCGATTTTTACATTGCCTTTGCGGTCCATCAGCCAATAAAAGCCGCCATGTTCTTTATCCCACATTTTGTCAATCAGAAAGTCAACTCCGTGCCGGGCGATTTCGACATATCTGCCTTCGCCGTAACCGGCTCGATGCGCTGACGAAAAAGTGAAAACAGTCCTGGTTTGCGCAATCAGCGATTTCTCATCTTCGCCCGAATCATTTCCTGCATTGTCGAAATGCGTAATAAAACCGCCGTTTTCTTTATCTACACATCGATTTTCCCAAAATGGTAACAACTCATTTGTCAGGTGATTGTGAATCTCGGCGCGATAGCTTTTTAATTGTTCAATATTCATCGGGTATAAAAAGGTAAGTTTTTGATTTAACTCTGGTTTTGGTCAAATGGGCTATCTGCTGGAAAATTTTGCATTATTGTAGTCTGTTTTGGCAGATAACGCTATTTCCGTAATTAAGTCGGGCCAATAAAATACCTACTGAACTACGCGGAAGCGGAGGTAAGATGTAAATTCGCAGAACATTCCGTTAATCTTCATCCTATGAGCAATCCTGAAATTGTTGAGATCCTAGAACTTACCGCCAAATTACTCGAACTGCACAATGCAGACCCTTTCAAGATCAAAGGGTATTCGGTAGCGGCCTTTTATCTCGATAAATACAAGGAAGGGGAGCTCCAAAACATGACTGAGCAGGAACTCACGAAATTGCAGGGAGTGGGGAAGAGTACGGCTACCAAAATAGCCCAGATCGCGCAGACGGGCACTTTTCCCGAATTGGAGGAGCTGATCAGCAACACGCCCCTTGGGGTGATGGAGATGTTCAATATCAAAGGAATAGGTCCGAAAAAGATCGCGGTACTCTGGCGGGAGCTGGGGATTGACAACCTGCACGAGCTAGAACTTGCCTGTCTAAACGGCGCGGTTTCCAAGCTGAAAGGCTTTGGGAACAGTATCCAGCAGAAAATCCTCGATTCGCTCGCATTTTTGAAAGACCAGGCGGGTAAGCTGAGAATGGACAAAGCGGAGTCAGTTGCGAATGCTATTATTGAAGAACTTAGAAAGACTTTTGAAATGGTGGAAGCGGCCGGAGATATCCGTCGTAAATCCGAAATAGTAGATACAATCCGCATTCTGGCGGTCACCGAATCGCCGGCTCTGTTACAAAATACGATCGGTGAAATCGACTGGCTGGTGCAAAATGAAAAGCAATCTTCTCCATTCGTTTGGCGGGGAAATGTACAGGATGTGGCTGTTGCGATCGAGATCGTGGCTGTGAAACCGGAGCGGGCTGTGAATGAATTGTTCCTCGAAACAGCTGACGCTGAACATCTTGGATTCCAGAATTCGTCAGGTACCAGTATCTGGCGGCAGGCGTATTATGAAACGGCAGATACAGAAGCAGCTATTTACGAAAAAGCAGGCTTCCCATATATTGTTCCTGAAATGCGCGAGGGGTCGCAAGAGTTTATCTGGGCCGAAAAACACAAGTCCGAAGAGCTGGTTACCTGGGATGATCTGAAAGGAATTTTACACAACCACAGTACCTATTCCGACGGGCAGCATACTTTGGAACAAATGGCCGTGCATTGCCGGGACCTGGGTTTTGAATACCTCGGAATCGCAGATCACTCGCAAACAGCCGTGTACGCACAAGGGCTTCCGATCGCAGATGTGATCCGGCAGCATCAGGAAATAGAAAAGCTGAACGCGCGTTTTGCAACCGAAAATCCTGCCAAACCTTTCAAGATTTTAAAAGGGATCGAATCCGATATTCTCGGCGACGGTTCACTTGACTACCCAACTGAAATACTGGCTTCCTTCGATTACATCGTCGCTTCCGTGCACAGCAACCTGACTATGTCACAGGAAAAAGCGACCGCGCGGCTGTTGAAGGCGATCGAAAATCCGTACACGACCATTCTCGGGCACCCGACCGGACGGTTACTACTTTCCCGTGAAGGTTATCCTATTGATCATAAGGTCATTATAGATGCGTGTGCAGCGAATCAGGTGGTCGTAGAAATCAATGCGTCGCCCTGGCGGCTTGATCTGGACTGGCGCTGGATTTCCTATTGCATGGAAAAGGGAGTTCTGCTGAGTATTAACCCAGACGCTCACGCGATGGAAGGTTACCTGGATATGCATTACGGCGTAGCAAATGCGAGAAAAGGCGGCCTGACAAAGGAGATGACATTTAATACATTCGATCTCGAAAAAATAGAAGGTTACCTGCGTGACCGTCGTGCGGCGAAACTGTAAGGTTCTGTAATCAAAGCATTCTCAATTCTGCTCGTTCTTCAAAAATTTCAGTTGGTAAATTGGCGGTAATGCCGCCTTTGAGCGCGTCGATGAGGCGCGTTTTCATTTGTTCGCGGTTTACGATCAGGCAAACTTCGCGGGCGGGTTCTGGAAATTTAAAACTGCGAATATGCTTTTTACGATCGTCAGACAGCTCCATTACGGCCATTTCAGGTAGAATCGTAATACCTCCATTCCGCTCCACCATCCGGATCAACGTTTCCATACTGCCCGACCGGTAGCTGAAACTGCTGCCGAACTGGCTGTTCCGGCTCAGTTCGCAAAGTTTCTGGATTTGGGTCCGGAAGCAATGCCCTTCTTCGAGCAGCCACAATTCGTTTGGTTCAATGTCGGTGGGCAGGATATATTGTTTCGAATAAATTTCCGCATTTTCTGACACGTAGGCGAAAAACCGCTCTTTATACAAAGGTATCTCCTGCAAGCTGCTCTCTTCGGAAAGCGAAGCGATGATCCCAACGTCCAGATTTCCTATTTTTAGCTCAGAAATGATTTTTTCTGTAATCATTTCAGAAACGTGCAGCTTGATATCCGGATATTCGGAGATAAATGGATTCACGAAATGCGGCAGCAAATAGGGTGCAATGGTTGGAATAATTCCCACGCGGAGCTCGCCGGAAAGATCGCCGTTGAAATGCTTCGCGATCTCATTCATTCTGGAAGTTTCTTTTAGTATCGCCTTAGCCTGGTCAATAATCTTCCGGCCAATGCTGGTCGGTACGATCGGTTGCTTGGTCCGGTCGAAGATCTTGACTGAAAGTTCTTCTTCCAGCTTCCTGATCATCATAGAAAGAGTAGGCTGCGTGACATTACAATGCTCCGCAGCCTGCACAAAATGCCTGTAATTGTCAACGGCGACGATATATTCCAGTTGTTGGATATTCATATTTTGAGCACTGCTGTTTGGTTATTTTTATCCGCTCAGCAAGAAAGGAGAGGACAGTCGGCTATAGTATTATAGGTGACACTGATATAAATTAAACACACTATTATTTCTATCAATAGACTTTTTGCTATTTTTTTGAAAGACCACTTCCACAGGGGCGGATGTCTCAATCAATTTGAGCCTGATTTTAAGACTTTTGTGATTTCCATTCGAAAGAGAGATTTCATTTGGGCTATTGCTACCGCATTCAAATGCTTGATCCGCTCTGAGGACGACAGACCTTGGCGGATCAGCATCGCATTAATGCTTTCCAGGTTAGACAGAATAACCAGCTGCACTATGGTAGAGGAATCCCGCAAGCTCTCATTTCTGTCGGGATTTTGTTTTTTCCATTCCTTTGATGTTATACCATATAATGCGACATTAATCAGCTCCGCCTCATTGGCATATATCATGGCAGATTGCTTTTTGTCTATGATTTTAGGCAACAGAATATCCTGGATAGCATCTGTGTGAATACCATAGTTAATTTTGGCCAGTGCTCGATGCAGTTGCCAGTCTAGCGAAAGCCTCTCATTCTCGTCCTCTTTTAATCTTTGAAATTCTTTAATCAGATACAATTTGAAAGATGGTGAAATCCAGGACGCGAATTCGAATGCAATATCCTTGTGAGCAAAAGTACCCCCTCCGTACCTGCCAGGTTTGGATATGATCGAAATCGCACCAGTTTTCTCGATCAGCTGTTTGGACGATAGGATAAAACCATTGCTCCCTGCCTGATTTTTAATGTTACTGAATTCCGTAACATTAAAATCCGGATTGTGCATCTGTTCCCAGAGACCAATAAATTCAACGGTAAATTTTGTGCTGAGCCAGTGTGAAATTATTAGGCCTGTGCCAAGGTCACTTTTTTGTCTTGCGATATCGGTGAGTGAAATGTATTCCTCCTTAGCTTTATTCATTACGGATATATCATACCCGTTAACCGTGATTGATGTTTGGTTCATATTGAATGACAGTTATAGTATGATACTAAGACTGCCACAATTCAATTTGGTCACTTTTCTGGTAGCAAATAATTTGTCTTTTTTTATTTACATCAATCACTGGCCCAGTTCTTTACCTTTGAAACTGAATGTGTTATTCAAACTTACTATCGCTCACTTTTAAATTGTAACTATGAAAAATCTGAAAGCATTGGTTATGCTGGCATTTTTGGCAGTGACAGCACCGGTAATCGCGCAAACTACGCAGGACAAAGCCCAGACAGAGCTTAAAACCAAGAAAGACGGGACGCCGGACAAACGCTACGCGGAGAATAAAAAGCTGAAAAAGGACGGTACGCCGGACAAACGCTACAATGAAAACAAGAATCTGAAAAAAGACGGTACCCCCGACAAACGCTTCAAAACCAGCAAGTCGGCTGATTCCTTGAAGGCTGGCAAGAAGAATTAGGTAGCAGTAAATATTCGTTAGAAAAATTAGGGTAAGCGCCCGACTGGTTGTCATTCCAATGAGCAACCAAGTCGGGCGCTTTTTATTTAAAATCTGACGAGTGCAATGAATGTAGCCATAGCAGATCATGTAACACATTTGAGCAGGGACAGAGAGTGGGAGTTTGAGCAAATCTTTAAAAAACACTTCAAAGGACTGCACGCTTATGCCCGCACGATCCTGCGGGACGATTTTATGGCGGAGGAAATGGTTCAGAACGTTTTTTGCCGGTTATGGGAAAAAGCAGATCATTTTGAGATCCGCGAGTCGATCAGCGGCTATTTGTACCGCTCGGTTTACCACGAAAGTCTGAACTATATCAAACACCTGAAAGTGCGCGATGCATACCAATCCTACGCGGTGCATCAAATGGAACACCCCAGCAACGCCGGGCACGGGATCGAGCTGTCGGAACTGGAAACCAGGCTGGATATTGCATTGAAAGAACTACCCGAAAAGTGCAGGACGATATTCCAGATGAGCAGGTTTGAAGAGCTCAAATACCAGGAAATCGCCGACCGGCTCGACTTACCCGTGAAGACCGTCGAGAATCAAATGGGCAAGGCGCTGCGCCTTCTAAGACTTAAACTGGTCGATTTTTTACCGGCCTCATTCCTATTATTTTTCCTCAGTTAATCAGTCATGAAACAAGAATTAGACCGCCCGATAGATGATCTGCTCGTCAAATCGCTGCTCGATGAAGCTACGGTGGCAGAACAAATGGAAATTAATCAGTGGTTATCCGACAGCGACGATAACCTGCGCTACTTCGAACATTTTGAGTTGATCTGGCAGCAGAGCAAAGAGTTGGAAATCAGGAGTATAGTAGATGAAAATGCGGCCTGGAAGCGATTCAAAGACAGGGTTAACTTTCCTCAGGAAAAGGAGAATCTAGTATCGATGTACCAGAAGCCCGTTTTTAATCAGTTCAGAGTTGCGGCGACCATTTTGCTGGCGGTTTGCACAGGCTGGCTGGCTTATCTTTTAGTGGGTAACCAGCTTGGAAATGAGCAGATTACAATCAGTTCCGGCGAGCAGACCTTGACGGATACGCTGCCTGACGGTTCGGTTGTAGTCTTAAACCGAAGGTCGACAATATCCTATCCTGAGCATTTTACCGGAGCAAAACGAAGTGTGGCACTGACCGGGGAAGCATTTTTTGATGTAACACCCGACAAAGCAAAGCCATTTATTATCTCTGTAAATGACGTAACTGTGAGAGTGGTAGGTACTTCGTTTAATGTTAAAAATAGCATTGAGAAAACGGAAGTGGTAGTGGAAACCGGCCTGGTGGAAGTTGCCCGGGATACACAAATGATCAAAGTGAAACCCAAAGAAAAAGCGACGGCTTCTCGTGTTGCGGGCGGTTTGACGAAGCAGAAGTCACAGGATGAATTTTACAAGTATTACCGAACCAACCGGCTTATTTGCGAAGATACCCCGCTGTGGCGGCTCGTTGAAATTCTGAATGAAGCTTATGAAGCGGAAATTGTGATTGAAAACGAACGGATCAGAAACCTGCCTATCAATACCACTTTTGAACAAAAATCCCTGGAAAATATCATTGCAGTGATCAGTGAGACTTTTTCAATAACCGCAGAGCAAGACGGAAAGCGGATCATTTTGAAATAGACCTTATCTTTCGGAATGAATTTGACTTTTAGCTTAATACGCGTTTTGCGGCTGGCTGTTATCCTGATCGTAATTCCGATCCTGTCGCAAGCGCAGCAAATACTTGATAAACCGGTTGCCATTTCAGTGAAAGGGCAACCGGTTTCTGAGGTTTTGAAAACGATCAGCGAGCAGGGTAAATTTTACTTTTCCTATAATAGCAATATCGTGGCGGGTGATAGTCTGGTGACGTTAAATGTCATTCAGAAGCCCGTGCGGGACGTTTTGAATATACTTTTTCAGGATAAATATCAATACCGGGAAAAGGGCGATTATGTGATTATTCTGCCTGCTGTAAAAGACAGGACCATTTATATTTCGGGGTACGTTATCGATCAGGAAGGCAATGCGCCGGTCGATTACGCGAGCGTTTATTCGCGACAGTTGCTCGTCTCGACGATGTCTGGCGACGACGGACATTTCCGTTTGCGCGTAAGAGAAAGGGGGTTTCCGGTCAATTTGGTGATCAGTAAAGTAGGTTATGCAGACACTACGGTTGTGATCGGACAGCCGCAGCGCGAGGATATGCGCATATTGATCAACCAAAAGGCTGTCGATCTGGATCCACTTATTGTACGATATTCCGAAGGCCAGTCTACCTGGCTGGGACGACTTTTTCTTTCGGCGCGAACAAGAATGCAGAGCCGGAATATCAGCCGGTTCTTTACGGCGCTACCTTATCAGGCTTCGCTTACGCCGGGTTTGGGCACGCACGGGAAATTGAGTCCCCAGGTAGTTAACAAGTTTTCTCTCAATATATTAGGTGGTTACACGGCGGGTGTGAATGGCGCGGAACTGGCGGGTGGGTTTAATATATCCAGGCAGGATGTACGTTACCTTCAAATCGCGGGTGCATTCAATGTGGTTTCCGGGAAAGTCGAAGGTGTGCAAATAGCCGGTTTTCACAACCAGATCATCGATTCGCTGAGCGGCGTGCAGCTTTCGGGATTCAGCGGGATTGTCAAGAAAAGGGTAAGGGGAGTGCAGGTAAGTGGTTTTATGAACCGGGCACGCGATACTTTCGAAGGCGTGCAGGTTTCGGGCGCATTGGGTATTATTGGTGGAAATGGGAGCGGCGTCCAGGTTTCTGGTGCAGTGAACCACACTTCGGGCGATTTTCGTGGCGTTCAAATCGGGGGTGCCGCAAACCGGACCCGGCAGTCTCTGCAAGGTATGCAGATCACAGGTGGATTGAATATTGTCAAAAACGAAATGCGCGGCGTGCAATTGGGTACTTTCAACTCCGCCAAAATTCTGAGAGGATTTCAGCTGGGTGTATTAAATGTCGCTGACAGCTCCTCGGGTGTAAGTTTTGGATTGATCAATATCATCCGAAAAAGCACTTCTAATATCTCGGTTTACGCCACTGAAATTACCCCGCTGAATGTGGCGTGGAAAATGGGTACGCATCGTTTTTACAGTATACTCACCGCCGGCGCGGATGCTGGGACGGAGAAACGGACTTACCAGTTTGGTTTTGGTGTGGGTAAAGAGTTTTTTCCTTTCAAGAAAGTCGGCTTTCTGACGGAATTCGTCAATCTCAATATCTATCAGGGCAGCTGGGAGAATACCCCCTTCCTGTACCGGTTCCAAACCGCTGTTACTTGGAAGCCGGTCAAGCGGTTCGTCATTTTCGCGGGACCTGCCTATTCTTTCTATCATAATGATCAAAAAGAGCCGAATCCCGAATACAAAACCTATCCCCCCGGCAACTATCCCTCGACCAAAATATCCGACAAAGTTTCCTCCTGGCTAGGCTGGCACGGTGGGGTAAGCTGGCGTTATGGGAGATTGTGATTGAACTTATACACATTTCGCAATCTTGGCGAAAAGGACGGGAGCGGTGCTTGTATGCCAGGGCGGTAACATTCCTGGCCTGATATAAATAGGTCTCCCGCTTTCCATTTTTAGCAGTATACGCGATAAGTGGCTACTATTATCAATTATTTTAAGTCGATCTATCAAATGCAAATGCTTGTCCAGCATTTCAATGTTGCCGTAAAAATTGTGGCGAATATGAATAGGGGAAACAAAGTGCCCTCCCTGTGCTACCCGCATTGCAACACGTTGCAATGAGATTTCAACAGTTTCCAGCGACAAAAATGTGAAGTTGATCCTGTAACCGGCAGATTTAAATCTTTCAATAGTCAGCCAGGAAGTTTGTTCGCTGAAATGCCCTTCATATGCAAAATCACTTCCTACTAAAATTGAGTCCCTGATTAACCTTTCGAATGTAACCTGCAATGCCTCACCAGCTTTTTCTCTGGCATACTTGGATACCTTAAGTTCCTGATAAAAGCCGTCAAGAAGTTGATAGAACATTTTATCGCCGTCGAAGACAGGCAGGTTCACTGTTTCGGGCAACAGGCTTTTACTTAAAACAGACTTTCCCGCCCCGTTTGGGCCAGTAATTACAAAAAGTTCAGGCATAAATTATACCTGCAAGACCGTGTTTTTTTCTCATTTGAGCCACTTCTAAAATTGTTAAAGTTCTTATTTCAAAGGCGGAACGTTGGTCTTCGCTGAGTTTCATTAGTTTCATTGAGCCGTCTGGATATTCATTGATAAATCCATCTTCGAAGAACTCTGTATCCCGAATCATAAATGCTGAGCCTGCCTCTAAGGTGCTTAATCTCAGCTCTTCAAGTCTACGGTTAATTCTGTTTTCGTCGTGATGCATGAATATTGTGCTAGCTAATTGAATTGCGATACTTAGTTTTCAATATAACGAGAATTGATAAAAAACGCCAAAAAACCTCAGTTTTTTTTAGGGTTACCCTGCCCCGCGTTGTCAGTATTGTACATACGGCGACGAGATGGCATTGTAGGCCTGCAACTGGACTGATCGTAACGGACCGTATGTATTTGAATCATTTTATTTAAATACAATACCATGAAAATTCAACTGATCATTTCCCCGAAGTCAATCATAGTTACTATTCTTTTAGCTGTTTTCTCGTTCAATGCATTTGCTCAGCGGGACACACTTTCAGTAGTGCATTTCGGCCTTATTTATCCTGTAAGTTCCAACGGACAGCGCGCTGCGAGCTACACAAACCGGTTTTCTCTGCACACAATCGCCGGATTATCTGCCAATGAGACTGGCGCTGCGATCGCAGGTGCGGCGAATCTGATCAAAAACAATGCGTCGGGCGGACAGATTGCCGGTGCCGTAAATCTGATCGGCGGCGAGGCGCGCGGCATGCAAGTGGCGGGGGCGCTCAATATGGTAGGTAAATCTGCTTCGGGCATTCAAATGGCAGGTTTTGGGAATATCGTGAAGGAGAAAGCCGCAGGGGCGCAAGTTGCAGGATTTATGAATTTGTCGGGTAGCGCGAAAGGTTTACAAATAGCCGGTTTTACTAATCTTGCGAAAGATAGCGTGCAGGGCGCGCAGGTATCCGGGTTTCTGAACAAAGCGGGTACGACCAACATGCAGGTGGCGGGATTTATGAACATTGCGAAGAAAGTAAAAGGCATTCAGCTCGCAGGTTTGGTCAATATTGCCGACACCAGCGATTACCCGATCGCCATCTTCAATTTTATAAAAAGCGGAGAAAAATCAATCGCGCTTACATTGGACGAATCCATGACGAGTATTGCCTCATTCCGGTCGGGAGGAAGGGTTTTGTACGGGATCGCAGGTATTGGATATAACTTAAAAGATAACGCGAAAGCGCTTTACGCCGTCGAGGCTGGACTGGGAGCGCATATTAGGATCACCAATCATTTTCGCATCAATGCAGAAGCAGTCAGTCACTCACTTTCAGACTTTGAAGGGGGACATTATTTCAAAAACTCACTACGCATTTTACCCGCCTACAAGCTGGGAAGCCGGTTTGAGGTCTTCGCCGGGCCAACCATCAACTACGTAACGCATGAACGGGAAGACGAGTTTAGCTTCGTAGAAAAGTACCTGTGGAAGAACAACAATTCGACCGATTTTCAGGGAGTCTTCCTTGGCTTCAATGCAGGTATTCAGCTCATCCTTTGACAGTACAGGTCATTTTCACTCTAAATTGTTGTAAAATTCAGCAAAGGGCTGTCTTTATACCCATAAGACGGTACTACCCCTGAAATTGTAATTTTCTCATAACCAGCTGGTTGTTGGCTTAGCCACTCTGAGGTATCATATTTTACCTTTGAGTGGTCAAACCAATTATTTACCAAAATAACGGATTATGAGAAAATTAGCATTTGTGGGTGTGTTTTTAGTCGCCGGGATGGTTGCTGCGTGTAATGATGACGACAATACAACTGACCCAACTCCCGTATTGCCTGAGTTGAAAGTAAGCACTACACTCTCCGGGGCGAACGAGATTCCGGCTAATACATCAACAGCCACTGGTTCAGTAGATGGGACATTAGATCAGGAATCAAGGATCCTGAAAATCAATATTCTGTACAGTGACTCCACTTCTTCCGACTCGTCGGCGACGGATTCTGTCTTCACACCAACGGCGTGGCATATTCACAAGGCACCGGCAGATTCTACCGGATCAGTAGTAATCGATTTTGGTACTGAATTCACTTCGCCTTTCGCATTCGTCGACACATTAACAGAAGCTCAGGTTGCCGATTTGAAGGCAGGTTTATATTATGTAAACATCCACAGCGCGAAATATCCGCAGGGAGAAATTCGTGGCCAGCTTAAAGCAGAAGAATAACAAAGAAATACATACTCAACGTTGCGTTATCACACGCTGCAAAAAAGAGCGGTATCCTTCGGGATCCGCTCTTTTGCATTTATTTAAATTTCAGTTTATTAAAATAAGCCTTTTGCTTTCGCCAGTGCATTGTCCAGGCCGGAAGCGTCAGACCCGCCGGCAGTCGCAAAAAACGGTTGTCCGCCGCCACCGCCGCGAATTTCCTGCGCAAGTTCTTTCACGATCTTACCTGCATTCAAACCAGTTTCCTGCACGATATTTTCAGCAATGAATACGGATAACTGCGGTTTACCGCCGATCTCCGCGCCGAACACAGCGATAAGGTTCTCGATCTGGTCGCGCAACTCGTAGGATAATTGCTTCAATGAATCGGCCGATGGAACCTGCACCTTTTCAACGATCAGATTAAATGTTTTGTGCTTTTCCATATTCGCAACCAGCGACGTTTTCAGCGACTGGATCTTTTCATTTTCGAGAAAAATGATCTTTTTCTGCAAATTGCTGCGCTCGTCAAGGAGGCTTTCCACCGCTTTTACAAGGTCGGTCGGACTTTTAAGCAGCTCTTTGATTTTCGCCAAAACCGCCTCCTGGTCACGCAACAATTCCAGCGCTTTTTCACCGGTTACTGCCTCCACCCGGCGAACACCAGCTGAAACGGAGCCTTCCGAGATGAATTTGAATACACCGATCTTCCCGGTTGAAGGCACGTGCGTTCCCCCGCAGAGCTCGAATGAATAGGTAGGGTCAAATATGATCAGACGAACGAAATCGCCATATTTTTCACCAAAAGTGGCAGTCGCGCCTGCATCCAGCGCCTGTTGGATCGGCACGTTGCGGCGCTCGTCCAGAGCGATATTATCACGAATCTTTTCGTTGACGCGGTCTTCAATTTTTGCCAGTTCTTCGTCGGTTACTTTCGTGAAGTGCGAGAAGTCAAAGCGGAGAACTTCATCGTTCAGGTAAGAACCTTTTTGTCCGATGTGCGTGCCAAGTACCTCACGCATTGCCGAAAGCATCAGGTGGGTTGCCGAGTGGTTAGCCTGAATTTTTTCCCGGCGATTCAAATCGATCTTCGCAGTCACAATACCAGCATTCTGCAAAATATTGTCTAAATTTTTGTCCCGCGAAATATGGACAAAAAGGTCATTCTCCTTCTTAGTATCCACAATCACAATGCTCCTTCCTCCATCCTCCCTTTCTCCCTTGTCGTCCCCCTTCAAAACCAGTACCCCCGTATCACCAACCTGACCACCCATTTCAGCATAAAATGGGGTTCTATCCAATACAATATGATATTCTTCGCCGGTTTTGGTTTTCACTTTCCGGTATTTGACAATATGGCTGTGAGTTTCTTCAAAATCATAACCCAGGAACTCCACGCCGTCGGCTTCACGCAGCTCGATCCAGTCGGTTGCTTCTTTGGCTGCATCCTGGCGGGAGCGCTTTTTCTGTTCCGCCAGTGCATCCTGAAATCCGGCCTCGTCTACCAGCAAACCTTTTTCCCTGGCAATCAGGGCAGTAAGGTCGACGGGGAAACCGAAAGTGTCGCTCAGTTCGAAAACTTCGTCGCCCGGAATGGTATTGATTCCTTTCGTTTTTAATGTAGTAGTGATCGTATCCAGGCGCTTCAGACCCGATTCGAGCGTACGTAAAAAGCTTTTTTCTTCTTCCAGAATCACTTTTGCAACAAACTCTTCCTGCGCTGTCAACTCGGGGAAAACGTCTTTGAACTGGGCTGAAAGTACGCTTACCAATTTATAGAAAAACGGTTCCTGAAAGCCTAAATAAGAATATCCGTAGCGAACTGCACGACGCAATATCCGGCGGATCACATACCCGGCCTTCACATTGGAAGGAAGCTGGCCGTCGGTAATTGCGAATGCGACCGCACGGATGTGGTCGGAAATTACGCGCATCGCGATATCGGCAAACGGCTCTTCGCCCGAGCCATACTTTTTACCGGAAAGCGTTTCTAAAACCTGAATCGTATTCTGGAAAACGTCCGTATCATAGTTCGAAGTTTTCTGTTGAATCGCCATGCAAAGGCGCTCGAAGCCCATTCCGGTATCCACGTGGGTAGCAGGCAGGGGAATCAGAGATCCATCGGCTTTCCGCTCAAACTGCATAAATACCAGGTTCCAGATCTCCACAACCTGCGGGTGGTCGTTATTCACGAGTGACTTGCCCGAAACCTCCGCCACTTCTGCCGGAGTTCTCAGGTCAACATGTATTTCGGAGCAGGGGCCACACGGACCGGTATCGCCCATTTCCCAGAAATTATCTTTTTTATTTCCAAGAATAATGCGGTCTTCCCCCACAATTCCTTTCCAAAGATCCCAGGCTTCCTGATCAAAAGGAACGCCGTCACTTGCATTACCCTCGAATACGGAAACGTACAGCCTGTCTTTTGGCAGTTTGTAAACTTCCGTCAGCAACTCCCACGCCCAGGCGATCGCTTCTTTCTTGAAATAATCACCAAATGACCAGTTGCCGAGCATTTCGAACATGGTATGGTGATAAGTATCAAATCCAACGTCCTCTAAATCATTGTGTTTACCAGAAACGCGCAGGCATTTCTGCGTATCGGCGATCCTTCTGGAAGGCGGGGTTCCGTTACCCAAAAAGTAGTCTTTGAACTGGGCCATGCCCGAGTTGTTGAACATAAGGGTAGGGTCATTTTTAGCAACCAGCGGTGCCGAATGCACGATAAGGTGTTCTTTGCTGCGAAAAAAGTCGAGAAAAGCCTGACGGATTTGATGCGAAGTCATTGTATAATTGTTGTACTAAGTCTCCTGAAATGAGCCGCAAAGGTAAAGAAATTTACGGATTGCCCTCGTGGCTTTCACGATATGATCGTTGATCGTTCCGGGGCTTACATTCAGTTCCAGGGCAGCTTGCCGGTGCGTTTTACCTTCCATTTTGCAAAGTCGGAAAATGCGTCTGCGCTGTGGCGGGAGCTGTCTTATCGCGATACTAAGCCATTTCGATCGCTGCTCTGCTGCAAGCTCGTCGGCAGCTTCGGCGGGAAGATCCTGATATTCGTATGCCAAATTTTGCAGCGCCTGCTGCTCGCGCAACAAGCTGGTGCAAATAGTTGCGCTTCTGTTTTTGCACATCGTGTAGAGATACGCGTCCATGCATTTGACTTTCGCCAGTCGCTTTCGGTTTTCCCAGATTTTAAGAAAAACGTCCTGCGTAATGTCCTGCGCGCCGTCGCTGCATTGCGAAAATCGCATGGCGTAACTTTGCACTTGCCCGTGATATTGTTTGTATAAATTCTGGAATGCGTGCGAGTCACCTTCCTGCGATGACGTCAGTATTTCTTTTTCTGCAAATTGTCCCGTGTCTGGCAAGTGTGTCGTAGGATAGTGGATATCCGTCATCGCTGCACAAACCAGGCCGCTTTTGAAGCAAAAATTGAAAATTGCAGATCTGGTTATTGAATGGTCATAATTGCTATCTGAGACTAGTAAACCAATAATTTGCCGGTAAAGAGCTCTTCATGCTGATCACCCAAAACCTTTAATATGTAAATACCCGGGCTGAATCCAGCACAGTTAAAATCTGTCGCGCCGTTCTCTTTGATATTGAATGCGCTTTTAACTGCGCCGGAAATATGGTAAACGCGGCCGGTCAATTTTTGTCCATGCATTTTCCCTGTTTCTGCCGGCTGTAATTGGTATTGATTTCGGCTGATATTTTTCAAAACAAAATAGGGAGTGTCGCATTCGCTGGCCACAAAACGTATTGCCGAGTATTCCAAGGTGCTGTCAAGGTCGACCTGCCGTAATCTGTAATAATTTCTCGCGCCGGGAAGCGAATCCACAAACTGGTATTCCCGATTCGTAATACTGTTTCCCAATGCATTCACACGCCCGATCTCAGCAAATCTGCGTGCGTCGTCGCTTCGTTCGATCGCAAAGTAATCAGCATTGATCTCCTCCGAGGTTGTCCAGTCAAGCCGCACCTGACATTCGTTTATATTAGCATTGAAATCAGCAAGCTTTACAGGGAGCGCCTCATTGATTATCGAACTGAAAAAAGCGAACACAACCGCAGTTACCGCAATTTCCTGAACCGTGAATTCCGACATTTCCACTGCCTCCCGAGTATCTGTGTATCTTCTCAGAACGGGGTAGGGATCTTCTTTTTTGAAACCAATAGGATACCTGTTCAGCGGGTCCTGAATAGCGAGACTCGACGGGCGGTTCATGACCAGCGAGGCTGCCGGACCAAAAACCGGAACACCTGGCACAGCCTTAGAATAGTGGTTTGCGACGGTAGACCAGTGCAGCGGAAATGCAGGGCTGTTTTTCCCAATACCCGTAATAAAGGTTTTCGATAACGGATTGTTACCCAATGGAATGTCAAGCTGAATTTTTGCTAAATCCAGTAAATCCGGTTTGCCCAGCAGGTAACTGAACATAATATAATCAAATGCATAGCTCTGCGCCATCCCAAAAGTCCCGTAACCAATATATCCCTTAAACGGGTGGTAGGCGCCCCGATAGGCATGCGTTTGCAAGGTTCGGGTATTATAGTTGGGTAAAATTTCACTTTCCAGTCGACCTTTGAACTCGGTTACAATCGTTTGGTCTGTCGGGAATTTGGTTGTGGCATACGCCCAGGCAGCTTTTACGGTGTGCTGCTGCCAGCTCATGGTCGCGTGAAATTCGTGCGGGATCTGTGCATAGTAGGCTAGAAAATCGGTCTGATAGGAAACGTCACCGGTCGATTTATACAGCTCTGCCGCTGCCCAGGCGCGGTTATCCTTGTCTTCCGGGTCCGGGTAGGGGCCTGCCGAGATTCCGGGCGTGACCACGGTTGCCGACGAATGCGGGTGCGCTTTCAAAAACGCCCACGCTTTTACAGCCTGCGCAAGACAGGAATTGGCGTGCGCAGGGAAATAGCGTTTTAGATTGCGGTAAGCCATCGCCATCGCAGCTGCGAACATAGCGGTTGACTGTGTAGTTTTTTCAGAGATATAAAGGGTATTCGTCTCTTCCTCAGGCAGTCCCGCCGACCAGGTTGTCGGAGTAACCCGAAAGTACACGCCGCCGTCAGGTGCCTGCATGGATTTCAGCCAGGTTGTTTCATACTTTGCTTCGTCCAGGATGTCGGGTATTTTGTTGCCGCTTTCAGGGATATTGAGGTGATTGTCCGGAAATTTTTCAGGGTATAGTTCAAAAGCGGTAAAAAGGATAAACAATGCGCTTGCTGCGGTGGGAACATAGCGGCCGTAATCTCCTGCGTCGAGCCAACCGCCGGGCATTGGTAATTTCGTGCCAGGAGGATAGTCGGTGGTGGAATATAAGTTTGAAGATGAGTGACTTGCATGTATTTCGGCAGTTGGGTCGGCCAGTCCGTTCCGGGCCCATTCCAGTGCATTAGCTTGCTGCAAAGTGCCTGATCTCTGGAAGTAAAGTGCCCTGGCAGTGTGAAAATAAGTTTCATCGTAAACATCCGAAGCTATTCTAAACTGTTCAGATCTACCATAACCCGGCACATACAAATGGTATTTACCCGGCGTTTTTACACCAGAAAAATCCAGCTCAAAAACCATTTCGCCGCTGAAAGCCGAATCAGCTTTGAGAAATGTGCTTTTGCCGGAAAATACCACATTTTCAGCTTCGTCAAGCAAATGGAAATCAGGCGTATTCTGCGGATCAATGGGCAAAAACCACGCGTCGCCCAGGAAGTTACCAAGCTTGCCAAGCTTCGGGCTGTCGGGCAGGTAGCCAACCTGATTTGCTTTTACATTCCGGAAAATGGCCGCATCTGAATACGTAAAAGTCGTGTCCAGTAAAGCAACATTTCCAGCGGGATCTTTCAGGCTTTTTACATCCAGCCGGTATTCAAAACCGTTTTGAAGCGGTTGATCAAACACCAGAAACAGCTCCCATTGTACAATCGGCGTTCCTGACTTGGGCTTTAAACCGGTAACCTGTGACTGTCTGCCTACGCGTGCAGGATTTTTTGGCAAACCATAACCCGGCCCCGTCGCACTGCTAAGCTGGTAATTGGACACTTCGTAGCAGCTGGAAGTGTCAAAACGCTCGTTAACCAACAACCTGATCACCTGATGCGAAAGCAGCCTGGCGGAAATGACAGGCGGAGTATTGTCAGTTAATATTAGTTCGTCAATAATGAAGGTTGTCCCGCCAGTCGGTGCGGTTGAGAATTCCAGCGATTCGATCGAGCTGAGGTCGTATTCCTTTGTTTTCAGCGAGTCGATTGGAATTACTACTTCCTGGTAATCAGTGCCTATTGAAGTGGTTGCTGACAAATAAGGTACAAGGTTGACCCATTTTCCTGCTGCGTAAAATGTAGTGAAACTAATTGCCGTGGTTTGAAGCGGCTTATTGGATTTTATGAAAAAGCGGAGTGCATCAAAGTGCGAAATATCGCCGCGCCACATGCCCGTGCATTCGAAACTTATTCTGGGCGAGTGCCAGTTATCAGGTTCCGCCTGGAAGTAGTAATTTCCGGTATGTGCATCCGGCCCGGAGAGAATCGACCCGTAGGCAGTTTTGCACGCTTGGGTTGTCTGATCTTCGCCATTCCAAAGGGTTTTATTCTGTGCAAAAGCAAACTGCGAGAGGCAGAAAGGGAGCAGAATCGGCAGCAGTAACTGTTTCATAAGAATGGTATTTAGCGTGCTGCATATATGACTGTCCGGGGCGTGGATATATATGCCTGACGATGCAAACTATTTTCTAATGCAGCCTGCTGGCTATTTGCCGGGCAAGTGCCAATTCCGTTTAGAAGCGAGGCAGGAGTGAGTATAAACGGGAAAAGGGTTTCTTTTTTATTCGAAAAGCTTAACAAAGAATTAACACAGAGCCCGACTAATCGGGCAGATTCTTTTCAGGCTTCTAATTACTAACGCGCTACCAAAATGAAACCGTTTTCAGAGTTATCGGCAGAGGAGTTGGCGATGGAAAACCTCTTCATTCGCTGGGTGCGGTTCCCTGACGATCAGGCGATCCGTTCCTATTGGGAAAATTGGATCGTCAAATATCCGTCACGAAAAGAGACGGTCGATAAGGCACGTGAGCTTGTTCTGATTGCTTCCGACTGGAAGCCCGAAATGCTGTCCAACCAGGATGTGAATTCAATCTGGGGAAGGATCCGCAACTCGCTGGATATGATTGGCGATCGTGATTCAAAAAAAGTATCTCCTGATGCGCCAAATCGCGATTTTACAGCAAAAGGCATCATTCTCATACTAATGTCGGTCACCTTCCTTTTTTTTTTATTCTACTTTATTTTCGGTAGTCACTGACGAGCTTTTCCTCCCGCTTTTCCCAAGTTGCCTGCATTGAAATTTAACACTCCTTATTCACAGCCTTTTTAGGTCAAGTTCTTAAAGGAATATAAGTTAAGTCCTAAAAGCAGGATAACGGTGACATCCCTTTTCTGATATTTTTTAGGACTGTAAAGACGGTTTTTACAAATAAATATTAATTAAAGAATATATTGACAACGTTCCCGATAACGATTGCATAAATAAACTTCCACGATTCTTTCCGATTTTCTAATCGAATTTCTATCCTGAGCCAGATTTCAGATTGTACTATCTGCTCAAAAAATATGGTTATTGAAATTGTTCAAATAAAGAATCCCGAAATCGAGCTCCCCAAGTTTCCTTACACTAGTACTTGTAATCGCAGGGTTAGTTTTACTATTTGAAGAAAAAATATTGTTTTTCTTGTAAGGGTCGGTGTGAAAAACATCGTCAGCATTAAATGTTCTGGTACAATTAATAGTAATCAAACTTACGCGTATGAAAAAAAACTTTACGACTATTGGTCAGCAAGTAATACGGCTGACAATGGCGGGTGTTATTGTCACAGGCTTCGCTGCGCAGGCTGTGGCCTACCGCCCGGCCCGGATTATCGTCTCGGTGATAGATCGGTCTGTCACTGGTAAAATACTTGCTACGGAAGACAAAACGCCGATTCCCGGCGTGTCAGTTGTACTGAAAGGCAGCCGCACGGGGACTAACACGGACGCAGATGGAAAGTATAAGATCGACGTGCCGGACAATGGCGCAGTTCTGGTGTTCTCAGCTGTGGGGTTTGTAACTCAGGAAATTGAAGTTGGAAATAAAAGCATATTGGATATTGAGCTCACCAGTGACTTGAAAACGCTGGGCGAAGTGGTGGTGGTAGGTTACGGAACGCAGAAAAAGAGCCAGCTGACCGGCGCGATTTCTTCAGTAGGCTCGAAGGAAATCGGCGAGTTACCTATTACGAATGCAAGACAGGCATTGCAAGGTCGCGCTGCGGGTGTGGACGTGGTTCAGAATAGCAGTAAACCGGGCGCCGGGCCAACAGTAAGGATCCGCGGAAGAAGGTCGATCAATGCTTCCAATGACCCGCTTTACGTAGTAGATGGTATCCCGCTGGCAGGAAATATCGACGATTTTAACCCCAATGATATTGCCTCGATGGAAGTATTGAAAGATGCTTCGGCGACCGCTATTTATGGTTCCCGCGGTTCCAATGGCGTTGTTCTGATCACCACAAAGCGTGGTAAGCCCGGAAAAACGGTGGTGAGCTATGACGGATATTACGGTTCTTCCAAAGAGCTGGGGAAAATCGACGTGATGAATGGGGAAGAGTTTGCGGAATACAAGCGCGAGTCGCGAAGAGCAGTTATAGATGCAAAAACTGGTTTGCCACTCTACCCGGCCGGTCCCGCGACACCGGAAGCGGATGCCAAGTTATTTGAACCGATCGAACTGGACGGTATTAAAAACAACCGTTCTACGGATTATCAATCTTTTCTGCTGCGGCCGGGAAGGATCCAGAGTCACCAGGTAGGCGTACAGGGTGGAAATGAGAAAACGCAGTTTGCGATTTCAGGTAACTATTTTAATGACAAGGGGATCATTTATAACCAGGATTTCACACGGTATACTTTCCGCATCAACCTGGATCACCAGATCACCAAACGCATCAAGATCGGTACTTCGATGATGGGCGTTTACAGTACCCGAAACGGAGAGAACTTCAACCCTTACGGAGGAGCGTTAGCTGAAAACCCGCTTGGAAAACCTTACGATGATAATGGAAAACTGATCTTCCTGCCTACTTCCGACGGTTTAAGAACCAATCCTATTGCCGAAATTATCCCCGGCGCGCAGGTAGATCTGACCAAGCGTTTCAGGATATTCAACAGTATTTATGCAGAATGGGCGATTTTGGAAGGTTTGAAATACCGCGTCAACTTCGGTCCTGATTTGAACAACCGCCGGATCGGACGGTTCACCGGATCGCAGACCAACGCACGCCGCGGCGGCGATGCAACCGGATTTCAGTTCAACGAATACCAGTTCAATTATACATTGGAAAATATTTTGATGTATAATAAACAGCTAGGCGGCAAGCATAACCTTGGAGTCACGTTACTTCATTCTGTTCAGAAAGATGATCTTGAAAGAAACACATTCAGTGTAACCGGAGTGCCGGCAGAATCGCAGCAGTTTTACAATTTGGGCCAGGCGACAATTGTCAACGGAGTAGGATCTGAATTGTGGAAGTGGGTGCTGAACTCCTACATGGCGCGTATCAACTATGACTTTAATGAGAAGTATTTACTGACAGTAACGGGCAGGTACGATGGCTCGTCCCGGTTCGGTGCTGATACTAAATACGGATTTTTCCCCTCGGTAGCATTGGGCTGGAATATCAGCAATGAGCCGGTTTTGAAAAACGTGACGTGGGTCGATGAGCTGAAACTGCGCGCGAGCTACGGTTCGACAGGGAACACGGCGATCGATCCCTACCAGACGCAGGCGCTGTTGAGCAGAACTTCATATGCTTTTGGTACAGCAGCCGGTTTCGGATATGCACCCGGTACACTGGGCAACTCGTTGCTGAAATGGGAAACTACCTCTACGGCCAACATTGGCCTTGATTTTAGTGTGTTTAAAGGCCGGGTATCCGGTTCTTTGGAATACTATCAGGCGGATACAAAAGACCTGCTTTTGCTGGATCAGCTCCCTATCACCAGCGGTTTCAGCCAGGTGCGCCGCAATGTAGGAAGTACGCGGAATACAGGTTTGGAAGTTACCCTTTCGACGGTGAATATAGATGCGCCGAACGGGTTTCGCTGGAACACCGATTTTCAGTTGACTAAAAACAAAGAGAAGATCCTCGAACTTTTCAACGGAAAAGCGGATGATATCGGGAATGCCCGGTTTATCGGACAGCCGCTAACTGCCTATTTTGACTATAAAAAAATAGGTATCTGGCAGACAAACGAATTGGAGCAGGCTAAAAAATACCAGGCTGTACCGGGACAGATCAAAATCCAGGATACAAACAACGACGGCAAAATTGATCCGTTCGACCGGGTTATTCTGGGATCGCAGGTTCCGAAGTTCTCCGGCGGTATGACCAACCGTTTCGAATTCAAAGGTTTTGACCTTTCGATATTTGTATTCGCAAGATTCGGAAGTATGTTCCGCAGCTTGTTCCACCAGGATAATATGACGCTGGCTGGTCGCTACAACAATTTGGATATTGATTACTGGACACCTGAAAACCCAACGAATGAGTTTCCAAGACCAAATCAAAGCCAGGAGTTCCCGCCATTCCGCTCCACAGTGTTGTATTTTGACGGAACGTTTATCAAGGTTCGTAACATCAACCTGGGCTACAATTTCCCTGATAAATGGACAGAAAAAATGAAAATCGGCAGTCTGCGCGTATTTATGAGCGCCCAACAGCCATTTATTTTCTCAGAATACAGAACCAAATACAAGGGTATAGACAACGAAACGGACGGAGATATCGAAGCTAACCAGACTCCGGCTGTGAGACAGATCACGTTTGGTCTTAATTTGAAAATCTAGTTTTACCCAACAGATATCAATACTAATCTCAAAGAAATATGAAAGTTTTATTTCGATTTAAAACAGTATTGGCTGCCATTCTCCTGCTGGGTGCGCAGTCGTGCAACGACCTCCTCGAAGAGACGCCAATCTCGCAGGTTGGAAGTGAATATATCAATACGGCGCCAGGGTTTGAATCTGCTGTAAAAGGGGTTTACAGCTCTTTGCGAACCTATTATGGAACAGAGGATGCGATGACGCTGAGCGTTTTCGGGACGGATACCTACACAATGGGTGCGGATGGCGCTTATAAATTTGTGAATGAATATACTTCGCAGATCGACGGGCGGCTAGTGGTCACCAACTACATCTGGAACAACTTGTACCCGGCGATTAATACGGCTAATATCGTGATCGACGTGGCTCCGAATATGACTGCTCTGGATCCGGCGCTTGTGAAGCGTCGCGTGGCCGAAGTGAAGTTTTTGAGAGCGCACCATTATTTTATTCTGGTTCAAATGTTTGGTCCGGTCTCGCTGGTGACGAAAGGAAATCTGGTAGCGCAGAAAGAATTTACGCGCGCCCCGGTTCCTGAAATCTACGCGCAGATCATTTCCGACCTCGAATCCGGACTGCCTGACCTGGGCCTTGCGACTTCTGACTATGGCCGGGTTACCAAAGCGGCTGCGGAACATTTGCTGGCCAGGGTATATCTGACCAAAGCAACCTCGGAAGCGAAAGCGGCTGATGATTATGTAAAAGCAGCTACTTATGCTGAAAATGTGGTCAAGAATTACTCATTTTCCCTGTTGCCTGACTTTGCAAGTGTTTGGGTACAAGGCGGCGGCGAGATCAATAATGAAGTGATTTTTGCTACCCAATATACTTCGGACCCATTGACGAACGGGATCGGAAACCGTACCCACTTGTATTTCGGGATGGAATATGACACGCAGGCGGGAATGCAGCGCGATACCGAAAACGGCCGGCCGTTCAAACGGTTCAGACCGACTACCTATATGCTCGAAACGGTTTTTGCGCCAGCTAACCGCGTGAACGATTCCCGGTACAAAAAGACTTTTAAAGACACGTGGAAAAGCAATAAGCCGGGGAAATATACAAATCTGTTCGATACCTCGAAAAAGGAGCTGACTTTTGCTTCCGGCGACACCACGATCTTTATTCCAGGCTATGAAATGACGTTGGAAGAGCGGGCGAAGCGGCCTTATCAGGTACTTACTCCGAGCTTGTACAAAGCCAACCTGTTCCCGGTGAACCGCAAGTTTTTAGATGCACTTCGCCCTGACCGTACTTACGAGCAGGGAAGCCGGGATTTCCTGATGTTCCGTTTGGCAGAGACGCATTTAATTGCTGCTGAGGCCTATATTAGACAAGGTAAGACTGCCGAAGCTGCTGCTCACATCAATGTAGTGCGCCGCAGAGCCGCTTGGCCGGGCAAAGAAACTGCCATGGAAATCACACCTGCGAAAGCGACGATGGAGTTCATCATGGAAGAACGCGAGCGCGAACTGGCCGGCGAAATGTTCCGCTGGTTTGACCTGAAACGCTGGGGTAACCTGGTCGAAAGAGTGAAGCTGCACAATCCGGAAGGAGCCGCAAACGTGAAAGAGTTTCATAACCTGAGACCGATCCCACAAGACCAGATCGACCGCACCGCCGGAGGCCCCGCTGCATATCCGCAAAATCCGGGGTATTGAGGAAGGGTTGTTATATCATATAATCAAAATCCAGACAGCCCCGCGTTCAGGGGCTGTCTTCGTTTATATAGTCTATGGTATAACGAAACGTTGACTTTATATAAAAAACCTTATCCAAATGAATTTTACATCTACATCCGATCGGAGGGATTTTCTTAAATATACCGGCGCTGCCGCGGCTACTTTGCTCAGCGCCAATAGCTGGGCTGATGCATTGATCAAGAAGGGGGATTTCAAAGTTGGCTATTCTTCGATCACCTGGGGCGGGAAGGATGAGCAGGCTATTTCAGAGCTGGCAGGTCTGGGATTTAAGGGTATTCAGTTGCGGGCTAATACCTTTGGTCCGTATCGCAACAAGGTTTCGGAATTGAAGGATGCATTGATTAAAAACAACCTGACACTTGCTATGTTTTCTAGCGGGAATGTGGAAACCGATCCGGCGAAATTTGAAAGTACTGTCGATACGCACGTAGCGCACGCG
Organism: Dyadobacter sp. CY343; assembly: GCF_021390335.1. GTDB lineage: Bacteria > Bacteroidota > Bacteroidia > Cytophagales > Spirosomataceae > Dyadobacter. Next base: position 142,867 of record NZ_JAJUXK010000009.1, read on the forward strand.
AGTTTTGTGAAGGCTCTGGGGGGCAATGCATTGCAACTCACCAATAGTCTGCGGCCGAAAGACCGGTTGCCAACCACAGAGGAATTGAAAAAACTTGCGGAGGTAATGAATGAGATCGGGAAGCAAACAGCAGATCTGGGCGTGCAGGCGGTTTATCACAACCATATGAACCAGCTGGGCGAAACGCCCGAAGAGGTGGATGTGATCGTGCAGGCGATGGACCCGCGGTATATTAAATTGCTGCTTGATATTGCACATTACAAGCAAGGCGGCGGCGAACCGCAGGACGCGGTTATCAAGTATAAAAGCATTTTGCATTCGCTGCATTTAAAAGATACCAAACCGGCGGAGACCAAAAATGGCTACAAGTTCGTGGAGCTGGGACAGGGTAGGGTGGACGTTCCCGCTGTTTTTGCTTCGCTAAATAAGATTAAGTTTAAAGGCTGGGCGGTGGTTGAGCTGGACGGAGTGCCTGATCCTGAAAAATCGCCGCTGATCTGCGCGGAGATTAATAAGAAGTATATTACCGAAGTTTTGAAATACCCTTTATAAGGTCTGGTTTATGTAAATTACTAGTCTGAATTGCATTTGTAAGGGTAGTTATTCTATTAATTCGTTTATCAAAAAAGCAGCAAGTCAGACTATTTCTGCTTCAATCAATTATTCCGTATCAAAATGAAAAAGTACAGATTTACCCTGGCGGGATTATTATTATTCTTTACGCTATGCCAGGTGCAGGCCCAAAAGTCGAAAAATGGCTGGGTAGATTTATTTAATGGGAAAGACCTGACAGGCTGGAAGCAGCTGAACGGACAGGCTAAATATGAAGTGAAAGACGGCGCCATTGTCGGTACCTCCGTCATGGGAACGCCTAATTCTTTCCTTACCACGGAGAAAGACTACGGCGATTTCATCCTGGAACTGGAAGTAAAAGTAGACAATAAGCTTAATTCCGGCATTCAGATAAGGAGCCTTTCCAAGCCGGATTATCAGGATGGAAGGGTGCATGGTTACCAAGTTGAGATCGATCCGAGTGACCGCGCCTATTCGGCCGGACTGTACGACGAAGCCCGTCGCGGCTGGCTGTATCCGCTCGATTTAAACCCGGAAGCGAAAAAAGCATTTAAAAAAGAAGCCTGGAACAAATACCGCATTGAGGCGATTGGAACCACGATCCGCACGTTTTTGAACGGGGTACCGGTGGCACATTTGGTTGACGATATGACGGCGAGCGGCTTTATCTGTCTGCAAGTGCATTCGATCGGAAGTAAGGATTTGGAAGGCACGCAGGTGAGCTGGAAGAATGTGCGCATTCAAACCACCAATCTGAAACCCAGTCCGGCGGCTAATATCCGGATCGTGAACCTGATCCCGAACAAGCTGGATGCCGCGGAAAAAGCGCAGGGTTGGTCACTGCTTTATGACGGAAAAACCGCAGATCAGTGGCGTTCTTACGGCGGTACGGATTTTCCATCGAAACGCTGGGCTCATAACGACGGCACGATTACGATCTCAAAATCAGATGGTTCAGAAACTGGAAATGATATTGTTACCAAGAAATTGTACGGGCCTGCCTTTGAGTTTGAATTCGATTTCAAACTAAACGAGGGTGCAAATAGCGGCGTGAAATATTTCGTTGACCAAAAATTTAACTCAAAAGGAAAATCGGGAATAGGCTGCGAATACCAGGTACTGGACGATGAAAAACATCCTGACGCAAAACTGGGCAAGAATGGGAACCGGACGATCGCTTCTTTTTACGATGTAATACCTGCCGAAAGACCGAGAAATTCAATGAAGAAGATCGGCGAGTGGAACCAGGGGCGTATCGTAGTGCAGAAAGATGGGACTGTTCAGCATTTTCTGAACGGATATAAAGTGGTAGAATATGTGCGCGGATCGCCGCAGTTCAAGGAATTTGTAATGAGTTCCAAATTCAAGGATTTCGAAGGTTTCGGAATGTCAACGCAGGGAAATCTGCTTTTGCAGGACCACGGAGATAACGTTTCTTTTCGGAGTTTAAAAGTGCGCGAGCTTTAACAAAAAGCTGTTCGAAAAAATAGCAAAAAATACAGTAGATAGATGGATATCTACTATTTACAACTGGTTGCGGTGAGCAGCCGGATCTGATAATTAAAAATTAACCTTTATAAAAATGGAAAGTAGAAGGGAATTTCTAAAAAATGCAGCGCTGGCCTCGGCGGGCGTAGCGGTTGGAGCTAATGCTTTCGGAGCAGCCAGTTACCGTCGGATATTGGGTGCAAATGACCGTGTGCGTGTTGGGATAATCGGCTTTTCAGATCGTTTCCGCAGCTCACTCGCACCAAGCTTTTCTGATCACGCGAAGGAATTGAATTTCGAATTTATGGGCGTTTCCGATCTGTGGAACCGTCGCCGCGACGAAGCAGCCGCGTTTATGAAAGACAAGGCTTATGCTTCGAAAGAATTCATCAAAGCCAGAAATAATGAAGAGTTGCTGGGCCGCAAGGATGTGGACGCGGTGATCATCAGTACAGCCGATTTCCAGCATGCATTGCATTGCGCCGAGGCGGTGAAATCTGGCCGTGATGTGTATGTGGAAAAACCTTTCGCCGAAACCCTGGAAGATGCCAAAGTAGCGTTGAAAGCGGTGGAAAGTTCGAAACAGATCGTACAGGTAGGCTCGCAGCGCCGCAGTGCTCCAAACTATTGGGCGGCTTACGAATACATTAAATCGGGTAAGTTCGGCGATATTACCACGGTGGAAATGACCTGGAATGTGAACCAGCCGGGGCGTTGGAGAAGAAAAGAGCTCGTTTCGCAGATCCGCAAAGAAGATACCGACTGGGACCGCTTCCTGATGAACCGTCCCAAAGTAGAATGGAACCCGCGCTACTATCTTGAATTCCGCCTGTTCTATCCCTATTCTTCGGGTATTCCGGGCCAGTGGATGGCGCACCAGATCGATACAGTACACTGGTTTTCAGGACTGGATGCGCCGCGTAATGTGGTGGCTAACGGTGGAATCTATACCTGGAAAGATGGTCGTACGAATGTAGATACATTCAGCGCGGCATTTGAATATGGTCCGTTTGACGATAAGAGTAAAGGTTTTCAGGTGATCTATTCTTCTCGTTTTAACAATGAAGCAGGTGGCGTAAAAGAATACTACTATTCAAATGGCGGTATGATCAACCTGGACACGAACAAGATCACGTCGGAAGGTGGATTGAAGGAAAAGGATGCGAAAGGAATGGGCTTACAGGCGAACTTGCTTCCTGAAATGTCTTTGAAAACGGGCGACAAAATCGCAACCGACGCTAATACCGGCGCTGATCCGATGACGTCGATGCACATGCGTAACTGGATGGACTGTATCCGCAGCCGTAAAGAAACGAATGCACCGGCGCGCGTAGGTTTTAATCACTCCGTTGCCAATATTATGGCCACCGAGGCTTTGCATACAGGTAAAAGAGTAAGCTGGGATCCGAAAAAGCGGGATATCATATTGAGTTAAGATTGTAGTTTTTATTTTCAAATAGATCAAAACATAAAGTGAAACTAAAAAATACAGGCTTTTTAATGGCGACCGTTTCTCTCGCTGCATTTGCCGGATTGGCAAATGCACAAAAGGTGGATCTGGTTAAGAATGAAAGTGAGAAAAAGGTGGAGGTTAAAATTGACGGGAAGCCTTTTACAGCATATTATTACCCGGGTGAGAAAACTTTGAAAAAAGCGGTTCTGTATCCGGTTCAGACTGCCAGAGGAACGGTAATTACGAGAGGCTGGCCGCTGGATCCGCGTCCGGGCGAGCGTGTGGATCACCCGCACCACGTGGGAATCTGGCTCAACTATGAGGATGTAAACGGCAACGATTACTGGAACAATTCCGACGCCGTCGACCATGCAAAACGCGCTTACGGTACTATTTTGCACACCGGGATTTCCAATGTTAAAAGTGGAAAAGATAAAGGTGAGCTGACCGTCACTGCTGATTGGGTGGATAAAAACGGGACTTTAACTTTAAAGGAAACGACCACTTATACATTCAGCGGAAAAGGAGAAACCCGCATGATTGACCGCAGTACCACGCTCACAGCCGTGCTCGACGAGGTAGCAATGCCCGATATCAAGGACGGAATGTACGCGATCCGAGTAGCCCGCGAGCTGGAATTGCCTTCCAACAAGCCTGAAATTTTCACAGACGCTGGCGGTATTGCTACGAAGGTGCCGGTTTTAAACAATGAAGGTATTACCGGGAATTACCGCAATAGCAACGGTGTGGAAGGCGAGGCGGTTTGGGGGAAACGGGCGATCTGGTGTAATCTGACTGGTAAAATCAAGGATGAGAACATCAGTGTAGCGATCATCGACCACCCTAAGAATGTAGGTTATCCTGCTTACTGGCACGCGCGGGGTTACGGACTTTTCGCCGTGAATCCACTTGGTATGAAAGCATTAAGCGACGGGAAAGAAACGCTGAACTTCAAGCTGAAAAAAGGCGAGTCGACTACCTTCCGTTACCGCATGGTAATTGCTTCCGAGCATTTGAAAGATACCACGCTCAACGAGCTGGCTGCGGCTTACGCAAAGTCGAAATAAGGTTTATCTTGCAGCATGATAATAAAAGCTCCGGTTCGCGCCGGAGCTTTTTTAGTATTCAAGCGAAAAATGAACCTACCACACTATCCTACGAGGCGGCTAAGTAGCCAGGAGTTCCAGTTTTTTAGCACGGGACCAAAAGGTATTTTTGAATTACATGTCCATTTTCAACAGATAGGGGAGAGGATTTTCAACCTGGCATTTGGCGTTTGGGATCAAACCACAGAAACTGTGGATGATAGCTATAATCTTCGTAATCAGGATACAGATATCATTCTCGCGACGGTAGGTAGAATTGCACTGGACTTTTTAGACGAATACTGTCCGTGTGATGTGTTTGCTGTCGGAAGCACGCCCGGACGAACCAGAAAATACCAGATGGGCATTTCTCATCATATCTCAAATTTGACTGAAAAATATAGGGTTTTAGGTTTTCTGGCATCAACCGAAGACGTTTTTGACTACCTTGACAGCAAAGAAAGTTGGCGTGAGATAGAACAAGGAGTAAACTATAAAGCATTTTTAATTACCTCAAAATGATGTAATTTCGATTATCAACTATCCAAGATATTATGGCTACTGCAATTAAAAAAAGTGAAACAGGCCACACTGAGAATCATCAAGTCTCAAAAGGTTCAATGACCAAAGAAGAGATCATTGAAGCGTTCTTCAAGAAGAAAGCAGACGAGGCTCGGATTTTTCTGGAAAGGAATCCGATCCCAGAGCACCTCCTGAGCAGGAACAAAAAACCGCGTAATCCCTAATGCCAAAGTCGACTTACATTGCAATACTTCGCGGGATTAATGTCAGCGGAAAAATATGGTCAAAATGCCGGCGCTGGCGGCAATGTTTGAGCAGGAAGGTTTTGAGAATTGCAGCACGTATATACAGAGCGGCAACGTGCTTTTTACTTTTGAAGAGACTGACGAACAAGAACTGGCGGCGCAGATTACAGGTGCAATTGCGAATGCATTCGGCTACGATGTTCCGGTGATTGTTTTGAAGGTAGATACAATGCAGTCAGTTTTCGACCAAAACCCGTTTTTTAAAGCTCAGAAAGAAGATATTGCCGATCTCTACGTGACGTTCTTGTCTGAATCTCCGGCACTGGAACTAGTAGAAAAAATCGACGCTCAGAAATACCAGCCGGATCAATTTGTCTTAGAAGGCAACACCATTTATATCCACTGTCCACAAGGCTACGGACGTACTAAACTGAATAATAATTTCTTTGAAAGTAAGTTGAAAATGGTCGCCACTACCCGTAACTGGAAGACGGTGGCAGAGCTGGTGAGGCAGGGGAATGAACTTGCTTCGCAGCACTGATACTTTGGTTTAATGCCAAGAAGTTGTTTTCTTGGTCGAAAATCGTTTCAACACATCTCAATCCTCAATAGTAATTCACTTAAGTAAGATATGAAAGACAATTCAAGACGTAAGTTTTTGCAAAATGCCGGTATTGCGACGATCGCAACGGTAAGCCCGCTGGCCGCAGCACCGGAGAAACAAAAAGAGCTTTTTATTCACCACGTATATTTTTATCTCAAAGAACCACATAACGCTGAGCACGAGGCCAAGTTGCTTGAAGGGTTGACCAAGCTGGCGAAAGTGCCTACTATTCAGTACGTTCACATTGGAAAGCCAGCTGAAACCAACCGTTCGGTGATCGTGCGCGACTATACTTTTTCATGGATGTGCTTTTTCAAAAATATCATTGAAGAAGAAATCTATCAAACTCACCCGATCCATCTGGAATTTATCAAAGACTATGGTCACCTCTGGGAAAAGGTGATCGTTTACGATTCAGTGGGGCCGAAGAAAGTAGGGTAACAGCAGGAAACGTCTTTTAACTGCAATTCGACGCTAACTTCTAATTCGACCATGTTTAAAAAGTCTTTCTTACCGATTTGTGTGGCGCTTGTAATCTTTGCCGCACAGATCGGTAAACCTTTGTTTGCCCAAAAACTAAACGCTGATATCCGCCTCAATCAGGTGGGTTTTTATCCGCAGGCACCGAAACTAGCGGTCGTGGTGGGGGAGAAGTCTACTGATTTTGTGGTCAGGGACGCAGCTGGCAAGGCTGTTTTTAAAGGAAAGCTGAGCGAGATACGCAATAACCAGCATTCCGGGAAAGTCAGCCGGATTGCGGACTTTTCGAGTGTTAAAAAAGCAGGTAAGTACACGTTAGAAGTGCCTGGACTTGGAAAATCGGCTGCATTTGACGTTAAACCAAAGGTCCACAGGGAAGTGGCGGCCGCGTCGCTGAAAGGGTTTTACTATCAGCGCGTGTCCACAGACCTGCCCGAAAAGTTTGCGGGCAAATGGGCGCGCCCGGCGGGTCATCCAGATGACAAAGTGCTCATTCACGCCTCGGCAGTTTCGGAAGGACGGCCTGAGAATTTTGTAATCAGCTCACCAAAAGGCTGGTACGATGCGGGAGATTATAACAAATACATCGTCAACTCCGGTATTACAATGGGCACGCTGTTGTCTTTGTATGAAGATTTCCCATTGTATTTTGAGAATTTCAACACCAATATCCCTGAAAATAACAACTCGATTCCTGACCTGCTCGACGAGGTAATATGGAACCTGCGCTGGATGCTGACTATGCAGGATCCGGCCGACGGTGGCGTTTACCATAAACTAACAAACCCGAGGTTCGACGGAATGATCATGCCCGACGCGGCTGATAAGCCTAGGTATGTGGTACAAAAAAATACAGTCGCGACCCTCGATTTCGTGGCAGTAATGGCGCAGGCGGGCAGGATTTTGAAGAGTTTTGAAAACAAACTGCCGGGATTGTCCGATTCATGTATCGTTGCGGCAGTGAAAGGCTGGGAATGGGCAGCCAAGCATCCTGAGGTATATTATGATCAGAATGAGATCAACAAGAAATTTGATCCGGATATTGTTTCCGGCGCTTATGGAGACAGGAGTGTGGCCGACGAGCGGATCTGGGCAGCGGCCGAAATGTATGCGACTACCGGGAAAACGGAATATTTGAAAGGTATTGATCTGAAAGCAAAACAGCCACTTGCGCTACCGACGTGGAGTATGGTACAAACGCTGGGTTACTACACTTTGATCCGAACCAGCGAAAATTTGAAAACGGAGGCCGCATTGATAGACCCTATTAAAAAATCGGTGAAGGATTATGCGGATGGACTTTTGGTTGATCTCGCAAAACAGCCTTATCATACTGTTATGGGCAAAATTGCAAAGGATTATTCGTGGGGAAGCAGCTCGGTGGCTGCGAACCAGGGAATTGCACTTTTGTATGCTTTTAAGCTTACCAAAGACAAGAAATACCTGAATGCGGCGCTCGGTAATCTCGACTATCTTTTGGGGCGAAATGCAACAACCTATTGTTTTCTCACAGGTTTTGGTTCAAAAAGGGTAATGCACCCACACCACCGGCCTTCTGTGGCCGATGGAATCGAAGACCCGGTACCAGGGTTATTATCCGGCGGGCCCAATCCCGGCCACCAGGACAAATGCAAAACCTACACTAACAACTTTGCAGATGAATCGTTTACCGATGACGATTGTTCTTACGCATCCAATGAGATCGCGATCAACTGGAATGCGCCGATGGTTTATTTATCGGCCGCAATTGAAGCGATTATGGAGCAATAGCATTTATTTGACGGGAACAGTAGGCGGCGTTTCGTTATAGCCTTTTTTCCCTGTCATATTATCCTCTTCGGATTCTTTAATAGCCTCTTTCTTCACAACCTTTGACGGTTTTGCACTATCATCTTCGTGCCTCGATTCATCATGCGGGCCGGCAGGTGATGGACTGCTTCCTTCAATATCCTCTTCTTGGGTCTCCGGTTTTGTGTTCATAGTATTGCTGTTTTTAATAATATCAAAGCAAATTTCATTCCTGTCACTACATTGCCGACCTGAAAATTAATGCAGCCGGGATAGATTTTCCTGTTTAAAGTCTTTTCCTGTCAGTACCGACAAAACTAATTCCCGACTATGAGCCTGTTCAATTCCGTTTCCCAGCTTCGTAACATTCTGAAAGACATCGACCTTGCGGCCATCACCAGGCTTTCAAAGAAGGTTGATCTGAATCAGTTAATGGGTGTCGTTTCCAAGATGAGCGAGGAAGATCTGGGGAAGATGCTGAAATTTATGCAGGCAGGCTCCGGAAAGAAAAAGGCGCCGCCAGTAGTGAATGGGGATTTTTATGAACTTACCGACACCCTTTTGCCCGAAGAAAAACTGATCCAGCTCAAAGTGCGGGAGTTCATGGAAACGGAGATCAAACCAATAGCCAATCATTATTGGAACAATGCACAGTTTCCAATGCACATTATTCCGCTTATGGCGAAATTGAATATTTGCGGACTTACTTACAAAGGTTATGGTTGTGCAGGAATGTCGGCATTGCTGGAAGGATTTATAGCGATGGAAATGGCGCGCATCGATTCTTCGATCTCCACATTTTTCGGCGTGCATAGCGGGCTTGCGATGGGCTCGATCTATTTGTGCGGTTCTGAAGAGCAAAAGAAATACTGGTTGCCTATTATGCAGAGAATGGATATAATAGGCGCATTCGGGCTTACAGAGCCGGAAGTTGGGTCCGGTGTGGCCGGCGGACTTACTACGACTTGCAAAAGAAATGGTGACGAATGGGTGATCAATGGTCAGAAAAAATGGATCGGCAATGCGACTTTCTCTGATATCACGATCATCTGGGCGCGCGACCTTGACGATAATCAGGTGAAGGGTTTTATTGTGCGAAAAGAAAATCCAGGGTTCAAGGCTGAGAAAATGCAGGATAAAATGGCGCTGCGAACCGTGCAGAATGCGAAGATCACATTGACTGAATGCATTGTACCGGAATCCGATAGACTGCAAAATGCGAATTCTTTCAAGGATACCGCCAATGTGCTGCGCATGACGCGGGCCGGCGTGGCCTGGCAGGCGGTAGGCTGCGGAAGAGGCGCGTATGAACTTGCATTGAAATACACGATGGAAAGAAAACAGTTCGGCCGCCCGATCGCCGGTTTTCAGCTCGTGCAGGATCTGCTGGTCACCATGCTGGGCGATTTGACAGCGATGCAAACGATGGTATTCAGGTTATCACAATTGCAGGATAGCGGCGTACTCACCGACGAACATGCATCGCTCGCTAAGGTTTTCTGCACTCTGCGTATGCGCTCGATCGTGGATCACGCCCGCGAGCTTTTTGGCGGAAACGGGATACTGCTCGAATACGACATCGCTCGCTTCGTGGCCGATGCCGAGGCCATTTATTCTTACGAAGGAACCAAGGAAATCAACTCGCTCATCGTCGGCAGGGCTATTACGGGCGAAAGTGCATTCGTGTAATTTCAGAGCGTGCCCGCTTTCATTTTGGCAAGAGCCGTTTCCATGTGTCCGTAGGGTTGGCTGGTTGCTTTTTGTTGTCCCAAAGCTTTGATCTGCCAGGTAAGTGCCTCTTCCTTGCGTCCCAGCTTGTAGAGCAGGTGCGCATAGGTTTCCATATACGACGGATTTCCGTTGATATTCGTGTTATTGATATTAGTCAGTATTTCCTCACTCCATTCCATCGCAAGTTTAGACCAGCTCAGTGCTAGTTCGAGGTCTTCTTTTTTTGTAGCCATATCATAAAAATGTCGCGCGCGCGTATTCAGCTCCATGGGATAGTACTGCGAAGGTTTGTTTAGTTTAAAACTCAATACCGTCACATTTTCACCAGGTTTCATTTTTGGTGGTTTCATTTTGGCCAGTTCCGCCTGGTCCATCCCTTTTAGTGAATCTATCGAGATCGGCCGGTAGTACTGCTCTACAAATTGCGCGGCGCGGTTGAGATATTGCGCCGTGTCGCGGGTTGTGTATAGGTACTGCAGCATATTCTTTTCATAAGTGACCTTTCCCATTTGAGGATCACGATCGTACGTTAATTGGGCAAACCGGGCTGCGGCTTCGGCCAGTTGAGGATCCCTTTTCATGACCGCATTCCGCATGGAATTTCTGACGATCCCATTATTCATTTCCACTGCTTCGCTAAAAGGTACGGACCTGTAAATGTTTTCTACCAGCCCGCGCGGTGCGAATTGCTGTACAGTTTTGCTCGTTTTGCTGTATAGCGCCGGCCCGAATTGATAAATGAATCTAACCGTATTGAAATTGGCCAGCGAATCGGGCGGAAGCTGGCTGGTGTATTCGTCGAGCACCTCGTCGGTGACCATTTCCAGCTCTTTCAGCTTCACGAGGTATTCCCGCAGAAAAGGCAGGGAGCGGCTGCCCGCCCGGTATTCCTGGGTATATGAATTGATACCCCGCGCGCCCCGCCGCCGCAGCGCCAGGTCCGCTTTTTCAGCATAAGCTTGTGGGTTGCTGGTCGAGCCGTTTTGCATTTCGAGGATATTGCCCTCCGTATCGGTGAAAACCGAAATAAGTGAACCTTGAATATGCAGCCCGCTTTTGAAATCCATTCCGTTTTCGGTCTCCACATTCAACCGGATCGAAACGAAGTTCTCACCGAATTTTTCGGTTAATAATGGATTATTGAATGCCATGGAAGCGACTTCGTTACACTGCTGGCAGGCGCTGTTTTCAAAATGGATAAAGATCAGCTTCTTTTCTTTTTTAGCCTGCGCCGAAAGGTCGTTCCAGCTGGTCTTATTGTCAATGAATTTGATCTGAGAAAACGCGGGGAAAGTGAGAAGGCTACTCAGTACTAGTATAATCAGTTTCATTGCCAGGATGCCTATGATTTGTTTCAAAAATAGGGTTTCAATTTAAATTTAACCCCACTGCAAGCCCGATATAAGGTTTACTCTGATAAATCCACACTTTTTGGTTTTTGTCAAGCAAATGGTCCAGCCCGCCTACGACCCCGAATGTGAATTGATTGAGCCCCATTAATACCGCAATTCCCTTCGACCACACCAGTCCGTCGTATTCAATAGTAAGCGCATCTTTGGTCACCCAGGGGTTCATCGCTGTGCCTCCGAGACCGGTGATAAAACCTGCCGAAAGTCCGTAATGCTTTACATCCTGCGTGATCCGGCCGATCGGATTTTTTTTATACGAAAGTCTGTAAATATCGGTGCGGTAACCCAGGTACACCACGCCATTCACATTATTGCTGAACTGGCTCGGGAAAGATTGCAGGCTGGGGCGGAATTTGAGCGGGATCGTGAGAATGTCAATATCAAAACCATTCTGCCAGTATTTGTTCGCACCTAGTGTTTCTTTGCCCGAATTTTGCGGATAAGCTTTTTTCTCCCTCACGGTGGTTTTCAGGTCCAGCCGTTTCCAGCCTTTTTTCAAAGAATATACTACAATCGAATCTTCGGTATTTTCTATAAATACCTGCTGTTTTACATTCTTGATCTTCGTGTGATAGACACCATCGGCGAAATTGAATTTAGGACTATCTTTTGCGCTTTTGCAGCCATAAAGCATAACCGCGAGTGTAATCGTAAAAAGTATGCGTGCAGACATTCTGATTTGAAGAAATGAGAAAAACTTTTGAGCGAAAGTCGTCATTTCGGGCTGATTTTTAAATAAAAAAATATCGATGGAAAATTTTACTGCTTACTGTCGCATTATCCCCCTGTTATTGCCGGATTTGCACAGCATTTTCCAGGCTGGTCTGCCATAGTTTTGTATCATTCAATGAATCAAGCACAAACATTTAAACTCTTATAAAAATGGAAGCGACTATGTTAAATCAACCGGTAAAAGTAAGGTCAGGCAAAGGAGTTTTGGCAGGAAAGATCATCAGTGCAATATGTGTACTTTTTTTGCTGTTCGATTCAATTATGAAGGTCATTAAAGAATCACATTCCATCGAAGGCTCTGCACAACTGGGCTGGCCGGTGGATCAGGTACAAAGCATTGGTATTGTCCTACTGATCAGCACGATACTGTATATCATACCTCGCACTGCGGTAATCGGAGCGATCCTCGTGACAGGCTATCTGGGCGGCGCAATTGCAATTATGGTACGCGCCGGCCAGCCGCTCTATTTCGCGGCTGTGTTTGCAATTCTCATCTGGGCAGGTCTTGCGCTGCGTGACGAAAAAGTAAAAAATCTGTTCATTTCGAAGCAGTAATCACACCTGATATTTCACCACAAAAAAACGCGACGATGAAACCATCATCGCGCGTTTTATTAAGTGCTTAATAAAAGAATTATTTAGCTGGCGTGATCACGATATTTCGGTACTCAACCGGACCGTGGTCGCCCTGAATGTACAGCGGACCCGGCTCTCCTTCGTTGCTGTCCAGCGCCCCGCCGGTAATACCCGGAATTTCCTGGTTGCTGATCACCGTTTTGCCGTTTGCAACCAGCGTAAGCATTCTTCCTACCAGCGTAATATCAAGCGTATTCCACTCACCAGCTTCTTTCGCTACCATTTCACTTGGTGTGATAAATCCGTAAACAGCGCCCATCTGGTCCAGTGCAGGTTCCATGCCTTTGGCATCTGTTACCTGAACTTCGTACCGGCCGCGCAGATAAACGCCGCTATTACTGCCTTTTGGGATTCGGAACTCGACATGTAATTTGAAGTCTCCGAACTTCTGATCTGTAACCAGGTTAGCGCCAGATTTTGGGCTTCGAATTATTCCATTTTCTGCTACCCACTGATTTTCAGCGCCCACTGCATGCCAGCCTTTAATCTCGTTTCCGGCTGTAAGCTTGATCGGCGATCCCCAGGCGGGCATTGCTTTTGGCCGCAGCGACGGGGCGCGCACACCTTTCCAGGTATAGGTTTTTCCTTCAGGAGTAGTAAGTGAGCCGGAAAGCGTCTCGCCCGACAAGGTTCCCTCCACGGACAGGTATTTGTCGCCACGTTCCCATTGCGGAGGAATTTCAAACTTGAATTTTCCGTCTTTAAAGATTACTTCCGAAATCGGCCGGGCGCTTCCTGAAAAGCCTGTGAATTGTCCGACCAGAGTTTTGGTACCTGAGTGCCTCACTTCCAGCCAGGAAGGTGAAGGCTTGCCGGCTACGTCGACAGTAATATCCCAGCGGCCTTCCAGCGGAGAGGCGAGGGGTTTGAAAGCCGTCGCATTAGTTTGAATAGCGAAGGCAGTGAAAAGTGTTAATGCAAGGCTGAACAGCCTTTTGAGGTTAAGTTGGGATAGTTTCATCGTAAAATTTGAAATTAAGAACGGTCAATTTATGGATAAAAATTTAAAAAATAGCTGGTACTTCTTCCGCCGCCTGCCGGTATCAATGCGCCTGTTTCCAACAGGTTTTGCAGGTCCCGGGTAGCTGTGGCTTTCGAGGTCTTCGTGATCGACATGTATTTTTTCGCGCTCATTCCTCCCTCAAATTCTTCCGGTCCGTCTTTCAGCATTTTCTTGATTACTTTTAACTGACGTTCGTTGAAATCGTTTTTGAACCGATCGAAAAACTGGGTTTTATAGAGTGTGAAATCGAGTAATTTCTTGGCTTCGATCTGCGCGTCGAGTATTACGCGGACAAAATAATTGACCCAATCCGTGATATTGTTGCTGCGCTGCGCGGTTTCCAGCGACTTGTAGTACCGTTTCTTATCCGCCTCTATTTTTCTCGATAAGCTAAGCATAACCGGTCTACGGAGCGTTTGCGACAACGCTTTTTCGGCAATAACCCGCCCGATCCGACCGTTTCCGTCCTCGAAAGGGTGAATACTGTCAAAATATAAATGCGCGATCGCAGAGCGGACAGGAGCCCGTTTAAACTCAAACTTGCCGCCCGGCGCGGTATCATTAAACCATTTGATAAACTTCGTCATTTCGGATTTGACCTGAGAGGAAGGCGGCGCTTCGAAGTGTATTTTCTCCTTCCCAACCGAGCCCGAAACTACCTGCATAGGTACATTACCCTTCCGCCAAGCGCCCGTGTTGACCGTTTTGCTATCTTTCAACAACATTTTATGCCACGCAAAAAGCACCTCCTCCGTCAAAGCTTCGCTGTAAGAGTTGCGTGCAGCGACCATTAACTCCGCAGCGCCTTGCGCACGTTTGTCTTTCACCAGTTCCGGTTTTTTGTTGATTCCCAGATTGTTCCGTATAGAAGAGGCCACATCTTCCCGGCTCAAAAATTCTCCTTCTATCTCGGAAGTTTTGATGGCTTCAAAAACCATTGTATCTATCAGAGTTTCAACTTTAATCTGCTCAGAGACAGCATGCAACGTTCCGCTGATCGCGCCCGTTGCTTCCGCAAATGCAAACAGCAGGTCCTCTGTTTCAGATGGATCAAAGATGAAATCAGGCCAGTCAGATTGTTGCCAGTTATAGAGCATGAGCCGAATAATTTTGCTAATCGGCTCAAATATACGTAAAATTTGAGCCGATTAGTTTATTTATTCGGCTCATAGAAAGTTTTAAACAGAGGAAACCGGGCGGCGCGCTTACAACTTGCCAGAATAAGTTATTTCTTTTTTTTGACTTTTAACTTCGGTAAATTTGAAAAAATACTTTTGCTTGAATGACAGACCCCCAAAGCGATATTCCCGGCGACATTGCGAAAATTGAGCAAATACCGATTGTACCTACCATGCTGGAAGTCATTTGCCGGTCAACCGGAATGGGCTTCGCGGCGATCGCCAGAGTAACAGAGGATAAATGGGTAGCTTGTAGTGTGCTGGATGAAATTTCTTTCGGCCTGAAAGCTGGCGGTGAGCTGGTTCTTGAAACGACGATCTGTAATGAGATCAGACTGAATCATGAAATCGTCGTGATCGATAACGTCGACGAAGATCCGCAATTCAGGGCGCACCATACACCGATCATGTACGGTTTTAAAAGCTACATTTCAGTCCCGATCATTTTGAAGAATGGGGAATTTTTCGGAACGCTTTGCGCTATCGATCCGAAACCGGCGTCGCTGAAAAATATCAAAACAATCGGCATGTTCCAGCTGTTCGTGGATCTGATCTCCTATCACCTGGAAAGTATTGAGACAGCACAAAAAAGTAGGCAGAAGCTGAGCGATATGAACCACCAGCTCGCTGACTCTATTCACATTAATAGCCAGTTCCAGTTTATTTCCAATCACAATCTTCAGGAGCCGCTGCGTAAAATGCGTGTGTTTTCCGGAATGATGCTGGAAGCTGCCAATAAGAATGATTTGGACAAGGTTCGAAGCTATGCTACAAAAGTGGATGCCAGTGCATTGAAATTCTCAGCTATCATCACCGAGCTTTCGGAGTTTACTGATCTGTACAATGAAACCAATTTCGAAACCGTCGATTTGAATAAGGTCGTTTCTGACGCGACCAACTCACTTTCAGCGTTACTGGATGCGACTGAAACCAAGGTTAAGTTTGAAAATCTGCCAAGTATTGTTGCGAACCGCTTTCAAATGGAGCAGCTGTTCCGGAACCTGATCACCAACTCTATTCAATACGCAAAGAAAGGAGCCGATCATGTGATCCGTATTTATCCCGGCGAGATTGGTTATGACTTGCGTGCAGGAGAGGACATTCAAAGAAAACGTCAATCATTGGTAATACGGATTGAGGACAACGGCGAGGGGTTTTCACAGCCGCACCTGGAAAAGATCTTCGATATTTTTTCACAATTCCCCGACTATAAAAATGGTCAGACAGAGGGTCACTCCCTGGCCTATTGCCGCAAAATAGTTAACAATCACGGCGGCCAGATCAAAGCCGAATCAGTGGAAGGAAAAGGCACAACTTTTTCGATTATTCTGCCTGTCAGGGAACTGACGCCGGTTGATTTGTGAGAAGGGGAGTTTGTAAGAAGATTCAAAAAGATTAATTTTTTCGAATCGACTTATCGACTGAAAACCGGTCGTCCTCATGTAAGCACCTGTCTGGTGAACAGCCCGAGTAAAATGCAAAGCCCGATCGCAAATTCTGCGACCGGGCTTTGCACTATATTATAATCCCCGACCTGTCTTATGCTGCAATTCATCTATCCGCTTGGAAGCTTCCGCTTTGCTTAAAGTGCTGTCGAATTCTACGCCAGCTTCGTCAGACAATGTTTTCAGGTAGGATTGCTGCGCGCCGGTCATCGGCTCGTCGCCGGTTGTCCATTCGTCGGGATCTTTAACTGTATTCGATCCTTTGATGTCGGGATTTTGCGCGTTGACATTCTCTTCGTCTTTCGGCGGGTTACTATTTGTAGTGGCCATTTTGTTGATGTTTTTTCATTCGTAAATAAAAAAACCGAGCCAATTAATCCTGCTTCGGATAATTTACCATCCAGCCGATGCCGTACTTATCGTGAAAGCTACCGAAATAATCACCCCAGAACGTATCTTCCATTGCCATCTCGATTTCCCCTCCGGCCGATAAACCTGCGAAAATACGATCTGCTTCTTCGCGGCTTTCTGTGAAAACTGAAATGTATGAATGGTTGCCGAGCGTTAACTTGTGGCCCATAGACGGTACGATATCCGACGCCATCAAAATATCATCCTTCCCGATCGGAAGCGAAATGTGCATGACCCGACCTCTTTCATTATCAGCGAGTTGCTCAGCACCAGGCATATCCGACATTTTTTGAACGGAAGTAAATTCTCCGCCAAAAACGGATTTGTAAAATGTAAAAGCCTCTTCCGATTTCCCATCGAAATTCAGGTAAGTGTTTAATTTAGGCATAAGAAAATTTCAGGTTAAGTATTTTTTGTAATGATTTTCATAACACAAAACTACTGCTAGTCTCATCGGCAAATCGTCCGCGGAAGGGACATTAGAAGGGGGCGGGTGAGACAAAATTTATTAAAAGTTGACTTTCCTAAGATTTAAATGCAGATTTCGGATATAAATCGGCTGTAATTTATGAATGGTCCACTGATCGTGATAAAAATCTTCATCCTTCTCGCTACGCTATTTCTTCCATTGCGCAACGTCGCCCAGACGGGCAAGTCGGCGTCACAGAGCCAGGATCCACAAACTATCCTTTGGAAAATCACTGGAAAAGGTATTAAAAAACCGTCTTATCTGCTCGGTACGATGCATTTAGGTGAACTGGATTGGCTGCTCACTTTTCCCAGGATCAAATCGGCGATCGATTGTACAGAATACATTCTAACGGAAGCATTTAGTACAGAGGTAAATACGGTCGCCGTTCAAAAGACAGCTTCAACCTTGCGGGCTGTGTCGGTACTTAATGCGGCGGAATACAAAACGCTCGATTCCTTCTTTGTGGCGCGGGTAGGAGAGGGTATTACAAATAATCCCGACGCGGAGGAAATGAATGTGTTTGAAATGTGGTTTGCAATCTATGAAACGCTGGTAATGGATATGAAGGGTCCCGACGGAATCACGAAATCAATGGATCTGGATCTCTTTAATCTTTATAAATCAACAGGCAGGGGCGGCGACCATCTTGATAAATTAAAAGACATGAACTTCGACTCCACGCAGATCGACGATGCACGTAAAGTAATGCGGAGTATGCTGGCCAAGATACCCGGAAGCGAAAAGCCGGGCTGGAATATTTACTCACAAAATACCAATATAGAAGAAGTGATGCGGGTTTATAAGCAAATGAAAGTGCCCTATCAGTTTGAAAAAACCGATTCTTCAGATGTTATTATTGAAAACGAATACGGGCATATAACCATCGAGCAGCGGAACCGGAATTGGCTACCAAAAATCGAAAAAAACATCAGCCAGAAACCTTGCCTGATCGCCGTAGGTTTCGGGCATTTGAGATACAAAACCGGATTGATTGTGTTATTGAAGGATTTAGGATATCAGGTCGAGGCGGTCAGTGTGAAGTGATGCTTAAAGCCCAACTAACCCCAACCCCTAAAGGGGCTTTTCGTTTGATATGTATGCAACGCCGCAAGAAAGTCCCTTTAGGGATTTAGGGTCATGTAGAAACGCCCCAACCCCTGAAGGGGCTTTCCGTTTGATTTGTATGCGACGCCAAAAAGTCCCTTTAGGGATTTAGGGTAATGCAAATAAGTGCCGAATCACAATCATTTGATATCTTTGTTCTTCAAGCTGCTACGAATATGAAGAATGGTCAGACAGTTCATCTTGGGGATGACGACGAGGATGACAGAATGCTAATAAAAGATGCTTTGGAGGAGGCCAACCCGAATGTAACCGTCGTGGAAGCCGAGGATGGCCGGGAGCTGATAGATAATGTCAAAAACTCAAAAGACCTTTCCCAGACTGTCGTGGTAGTGGATATGAATATGCCGCGAATGAATGGCGTAGAGGCAATCAAGGAGATTAAATCGGATCCTGAACTGGTTGACCTGCCGACTGTCATGCTATCTACATCTGACAACCCGGAGCTTAAAAAAAGAGCGATCGCAGCAGGCGCCGACGATTTTTTTGTCAAACCCAATACCTTCAAGGCCCTTTTGGATATCGCCAGGGGGATAGTTAACAAATTTTTAGGGAGAGAGTAATTGAATAAATGGACACGATCATTTTTAAATCGAACATTTTCCGTTTACTTTGAATTACAAAGTACTTTACAATGTATGAAATGGTTTGTTAAGCAAGATTCGATTGTGCGGGAGATATGGGGAAAGGCGGATACGATCCTTTTTATTTTCGCTGGCGCTTCGGCGGAATTCGCTGTAAACAAGGCGGTGGATTGGCTGTATTTTACCGGAAAGCTCCCTGCTGACCCGCTAGGCAGGTTATTCTCAACTGTTACTTATGCACGAAAGATCGTATTTGCTGAATATGATGAAGCATTGAAAGCGATTGACCAGATCACTGCCATTCACAAGGAGGTTGAAAACAAACGTGGCGCACAAATTCCCGACTGGGCATATCGTGACGTGCTGTTTATGCTGATCGACTATTCAATCCGCTCCTTCGAACTATTAGAAAGAAAGCTCACTGCCGCAGAACTGGCGGAGATTTTTCATGTTTTCAACCAGGTAGGACTTCGTATGGGAATTGCCGGCTTGCCGGATTCTTACGAAAAATGGAAGGTAATGCGGGAAGAGCACCTGCGCGACAATCTTATCAAAAGCAGCTACTCCATTGACCTGTATAAACAATACAAAAAGCACCTCGGTCTTGGAAGGTATTACCTCTTAAAGCAGGTACAGGCAGAAATCGCACCGGAGCGCGTCAACGAGCTGCTGGACTTGGGAAAGGGGCCGCTTATCAGTCTGATACTACCCGTTTACAAAGGAATGCGCAAAGTCAGGCTGCAAAATATGTTACGCAACCTGATCTTGCCGGAGCAATATAAGCCTCAGATCCTAAATTTGGACATCAGATAAGTGCAGTACCGCCGATTTGGGGTGTGATATCAGCCTGTTGCTCTAACCAGCTGCGTGATATAATCATTAATCGTCGTCTCACCTTTAACACGCTCGCCGGTTACTTCATACTTTTCATCCAAAGTAACTGCGGTCATGGCAGCCATAGATTTGCCTGCTTTTTGCGAAAATCCCATATTAGTCAGCGCAGAAACCCATTCCTCGCGAGGGATCACGATGGTTTCCATCTTTTTACCAAGTGCTTTGGAAAATGCATCCGCGACCTCGCCGGGCGAATACCAGGCAGGGCCTTCGATATGATACAAACCCGTTTTTTCAATAGGTTCTTTGAGTAGCTGTGCGGCAAACTGCCCCATGTTTCCCGGCGAAACCATCGGGAGTTTGAAGTCTGCCGGGTATAATGTGAAGATCTGGCCGTCTTTCTGAGCAGATTCAAGAAATCCATCCCAGTTGCTCATGTAATAGGCAGCACGGACTACGGTAGTAGGGATATTGATTTTCGCGAGCTCCTGCTCCATTTCGTACAACACACCCAGATCACCGATTCCGTCACCAGCCTGCGCACCATAAGTAGATAGCGCCACGATTTTCTCAATACCTGAACCTGCCAGCGCTGAAACGATGGATAGCATGCTTTTGCGTTCTTCTGCGACGGTGTCTGTATCGGGAAGTGCGGGTGGATTTAATAAAAAAAGCCGCTTGCCTCCCTGTAAAACCGCTCTAAGCGTATTCACATCGTGCACGTCGGCGATCGCTATCTGCACTCCTTTATCCTTCCAATGTTTCGATTTGCCCTCATCCCGCGTGACCACTGTTACATTTTCGCCTTCACCAAGCAGCGTTTCAGCCACCGCAGATCCGACATGTCCGGTTGCTCCAAGTACGATATGCATATTATGTTGAGTTTGATGAAGCAAAAAACCGCAACATTTTTATGCCAGGGAATAAGATTTGCGAAGGATAGTAGTACCTCAAAAATTTATGCCCGCAGTGACCTGGATAGTCCGGGTTTTTAGCTTTTCGATATAGGGGCCGTCGTAGAGTACAACATGGGATTCAGACGTACCAAAGCCTTCCTGAATGCGCACGGAAATGGGAACTGTGACTTTCCAAAGATCCACTTCCACACCAGCTCCGGCCGTCATCCCGACCAGATCCTTGCTGACTTGCTGTTGCAGATCTTCATTGATTACTATCCCACTGCATCCAATAACACCGCAACCGGAACCTGCCAAGCGTGTTTTAAGAGCAGTACGGAGCCGCAGCATGGGCCCGGCTTCCGCGAAAGGCCGGATCCAGCCCGAGCCAAAAGTGTATCGGGCCAGCAGCGGCAGATGGATCGCTTCCCACTTTGAGGTCGTTTCAAGATAAATTTGTGTATTGGCGCCCTCCGATGTGAAATGCCGGAAGGTATTATAACCGGGCTGGAAATGCAGCGAAAATCCCTCTGGTTGCTTAGAAAATGCATAACCAAGGTCGATGCCCGCGGTGATCCCAGAAATCTTGGTGAGCTTATTATGACTGAATACTTTTCCATAAAGCTGCGGCCCGGCATAGATTCCGGCACTAAACTTCTTGAATTTGGCAGCATCCTGCGCTACGCCGTAACCGGCAATGCATGCGAAGAATGAGCAGAGTAGAAGTAATTTTTTCATAGCATCAACAACGAATTAGGTTTGTTTTATCAGTATATAGTCTGAAAAGCGGAAAGTATATTGGCGCAAAGTCCCCCTGATTTTGTCCCGATTTCACCCGCAGGGTATTTATCAGGCTTTCTAGTTTTGTGTCACAAAAATTAAATAGTCACAATTTAAAACGCTATAAATCATGGCACAAATGGATTTGCATCCGTATTTAATGTTCGATGGCAATTGTCGCGAAGCATTTGAATTCTATCAAAATATTTTCGGCGGAGAAGTAAATTTTATGACCTACGGCGATCTCGACGGAAGTTGTCCTGCCGGGGTCCGCGACCAGATCATGCACGGAACCCTAATGGGCGGCTCCATCGAATTCATGGGCGGTGACGCACCGGAAGGTATGCCTTTGGGCGCCGGCAAAATCAACCTCTCATTAAGCGGCTTCGAAGAAGCAGCATTGCGCGAGAAATACGAGGCATTGAGCCAAGGCGGTACCATTGTAATCCCGCTGGACAGGCAAATCTGGGGCGACATATACGGTGCGTTTCAGGATAAATTCGGGATTGACTGGATGGTGGATATCCGAACTGCCTAATCCACTGCATGTGAGGCCCCACTACCGGGCCTCACATGATCAGATCTTCCTGCTAAAACTTAGCCCAACGCCCGTTTGACTGCGTCCCGCCGGGAAGCTGAAAACATTCCAGGAAGTTCTGCGCCTGACCATTTTTTGCTGCCACACAAGATTTCTTGCACTAAAAACCATGGACGCTGCCCCCAAACCGATATTGACGATTGACAGTGTTCGCTGGTCGGAGTAGTTGAAATCCGTTCCCCGGCTATTTTCCGGATGATACCCGACCGCACCGAGTACGATTTGACCAGCGCCTGTAATCAGCCCCACCACGGGTACTACCTTATTGGTACTGCCCGCAGCGATATTTATCTCATTCATAAAATTCACAGCAACATTTGTACCGATCAGAAGCCCGGAGCTGATCACATAACCTGATTTCATCCTGTACCGGTAATCCGAAGCGGGAACAGAAGGGCGCGGGATAATCGGACCATACGTCGGCTGGATCATCGCGCATTCTTCTTTGGTAAGTCCGCTGGCGGCGACCCAGCGATCGATCTCCTGATTCTTCAAATTCATCAACGCCTCATATTGGTAGTCCGCATTGATCGCCTCTGCCATTTCGCGGCCGGCAGTTTTTTCAATCAGATAACCTACTGCGCAAATATTTCCGTCCCTATCGATGAAACAAGGCTTCCTTTCGTTCGCGTGATCGTAGTTTTTCGGGTATTTCCCGGCAGCTGAATACGTTTGCAGCAGGTCCAGCAATTCCGTTCGCTTTTCTCTTAATTTTTTTGGTAAAAACGAAACGTCCCTGTTCCGCAGCAGCCGCTCTACATATTGAAGATGTGTTCTGATCCTGAGCGTATTATCCGTCGTCGCATCGGGTGCAAAGCCGAATGCCTCAATAAAACTGGTATCACCGATAATCGCGTTGACAGTGTTGCTGTTGCTCTCACGGTTACAGCCCGAAAACAGCACAAAAACCAGCAGCAAAAAGCAAAGTGAAAGGTGTTTCATACGGGAAGGAATTAGGTTGAGTTTGGAGTCAGGCAATTCATAATCAAGGAAAAGAAATAGGAGTGAAAGGTTGTAACCGGGTATCAATCTTCCCGCCCACTCTGTACGATGGAGTTCAGCAGCGTGAGATTTTTCATTGCTTCTCCCATCGTATTATTGAAATAGGCGAAAACGGTTTTTCCTGCGTCGAGCCAATCCTGAATATATTCCGCATATTCAATCAGCATATCATCTTCATATTGCCCTTTGTAATCACCATTCGGCCCGTGGAAACGCAGGTAAATGTAATCGGATTCAGATTCGAGCGTGCCGGGAGCGGAGCCCGGTTTGTCATGCCGCACAATCTCAAAGCCAAATCCATCGAGCATTTCGAAAGTTTCGTCCTGGTACCACGAGCTATGGCGAAATTCGAGCGCCACTTTCCAGGCTTTGTCAGGATCCGATTCTGATATGGTAGTAAGCAATCTTTCCAATTGCGGGCGCATAATTGCTTTCAAGGAAGGCGGGAACTGTACCAGCAGACAACCCTTTTTATCTCCGATCTGGCCGATAACATCCATGAACTTTTTCACGTACTCGGGATCGAACACCAGACCCTTATTGTGCGTGATCTCGCGCCAGAGTTTGAATGTAAATGTAAAATTTTCGGGAACCTGTGTCGCCCAGTTCCGCACAGTCGAGGCTAGCGGGACTTTGTAAAATGAGCTGTTGATCTCAATGCTATTGAACAGCGATCCATAGTAGGTAAGGCGGCTTTTGTCCTGAAATTCAGGGGGATAAAATTGCTTATTCGGAACTGGCAATACCAGCCCGCTGGTACCTGTGAAAAATTTTCCGGCTTGGGTTTTAATCATCGGTAATAGGCGAGTTTGATCGCCAGTCTGCCGTCTAAAATCATTCCAGGGTTATTATTCGCTGCGGAGGCTTTTCACAGGATCCAGCAAAGCCGCCCGGATCGCCTGATAACTGACAGTCAGCAGCGACACGAGGACCGCCAGAAAGCCGGCGAGCGCAAACGTCCACCATTGCATATTGATCCGGTAAGAGAAGTCGCTCAGCCACAGGCTCATTGCGTACCAGGCAGTCGGAATGGCGATGACAATCGAAATGCCGACCAGTATCATGAATTCACCCGAAAGCAACGCCGTAATGCTCATCACCGAGGCGCCGAGCACCTTTCGCACGCCGATTTCCTTTACGCGGTTTTCTGCCATGTAGGCAGCCAATCCGAAAAGTCCCAGGCAGGAAATGAAGATGGTAAGTCCGGCAAAAAGGCCCGTCAATGTGGCAATGCGGCGGGTATCCTCAAATTTGAGCGCAAAATCCGCATCTACAAAATGGTATTCAAAAGGATAGTCAGGATTATATCGCTTGAAAATCGCTTCCATACTTTTGAGCTGATCGGCCGGCGATTTGTCCGTTCCAAGTTTGACGTGAATCACATTGAAAGAACTCTGGGCCCCTTCGATCACCATTGGCCGCGCATGTTCGTAAGGAGAGCCGATCACAAAATCCTTGACCACACCGACTACGCGATACGACTTCTCCTCATCTTTCACGATCTGCCCGATCGGATCTTTGAAGCCCATTACTTTTGCGGCGGTTTCATTGAGTAGCATCGCCGAGGAGTCGGCGGGGAACTTGGTAAGGTCCATGTCGCGGCCCTGCAACAGTTGCAAGCCAGCTGTTTTTACCAGATTTTCGTCTTCGCTGAAACGGTCAAAATCAATTTTCTCAGCCTGATTTTTCCCGGCCCACTCAATACCCCAGGTATCCGTGTTCACATAGCTGAGCGGCGAGGCCGTTTTGGTCACAGAAGCTGCACCGGAGGCGATCAGTTCGCTTTTGATCTGGCGGTAATTCTTTTCCATATCGCCGGTGATCCAGTGGAAAACGACCTGTCCGCGGTCATAACCTGCGTCGCGTCGCTGTGCGTGCTTGATTTGCTGTACGACAATAAGTGTGGAAATGATCAGGACTATTGCAAAGCTGAATTGTACCACCACCAGCACCTTACGCGGACTTACTATTGCATTAGTTCTCTTAAATGTTCCTTTTAAAACCGCGATCGGCTTGAAAGAAGACAGGAAAAACGCGGGATAACTTCCTGCAACCATACCTGTAAACACAATGAATGCCAGGATCGAGAGCCAGAAATAGGGATTTGAATAGGGTAAAGCGAGATTTTTACCTATTAATAAATTGAATGCAGGAAGCGCCGCAACCACAAGTATTAAAGCCAGTGTACCGGCGATCAGCGATATCATAATCGATTCTCCCATAAACTGCGCCACCAGCAAGCCTTTATTTGCGCCGGCCGTCTTCCGTATCCCGACTTCCTTCGCCCGCTTTTCGCTCCGCGCCGTACTGAGGTTCATGAAATTGATGCAGGCGATCAATAGGATAAATGCAGCGATAATACCAAAGAGCCGCACAATCGCTATTCGGCCGCCGGATATTTTTCCATCTTCAAAATTGGAATAAAGGTGCCACTTACTGATCGGGTGGAGGAAAATTTCGCTGTCTTCGGTCTTGTTGGAATGCCTGATCGTCACATCCCTGATCTTTTCGGCGAAGCGCGCCGGGTCAGTTCCCGGTTTTAGTTCAATATAGGTTTTGACCGTATTATTTCCCCAGTGTTCGTCGTCCTGTCCTGTCTTTTTCATGTATTGCCAGGGCAGCAGGTATTCGAAGGTAAATCCAGTATTGGTGGGTAAGTCCTGCATGATTCCGGTTACCGTAAAATTATCCTTGTCAATCGTCAGCGTCTTCCCCAGCGCATCTTCGGTATCAAACATTTTAATCGCCATTTTCCGGGTAATCACGATAGAGCTGATATTGCTCAGCGCGGTTTTCGGATCGCCTTGAAGAAGTTTGAAGTCAAACATTTCCAGGAATGCAGCGTCCGTTGTCATCGCCTCGGTAGAAATTTTCCTGTCACCCACCCGCGTCACGTACCAGCGGGAATAATTGCGGGATATATTGGCCACTTCGGGATATTCCTCCTTTAATGTAGGGCCGAGAATTTTCGGCGTACCATTCCAGCAGAGCATTTCTCCGTCAACAATACTCCTGTTCCAGGCTGCAAAAAGGCGGTCGCCTTTGCTATGAAACCGGTCGTAGCTGAATTCATTGTACATCCAGAGCAGGATCAGCAGTGCGCTGGCCATGCCAACAGACAGCCCCAATATATTGATCGATGAAAATCCTTTGTTTCGCAGCAGGTTGCGAAAGGCGATTTTGAGATAATTATTGAACATATTTTCTCAGTTGGTTGGCTGGATGATGGATCGAAGAAAAATGCAAAAAAACCTGCCACCGCTTGAACTCGCTAAAAATGAGGTGTTTACTAATTCTCGTATCTTATGAAATGTTCAATACCGAACAGATTTGTTCACCAGGGGACGAAGGCTGATGTCGCTGGCGGCTACATTGGCACGACATTTTCATTACTATCCTTGTCCGGCATATAGTCGGGCGCATTTGAATAAATTACCCGTCACAAACTGGGATAGTGGACTTCGAAGTCACATTAAATCAATTTAAAACATGAAAAAATTACTATTTGTTGCTGTACTGCTCGTATCTGTCCAGTCAGCGTTTGCCCAATCATTCAGCATCGGTCCGAAAGCAGGTTTGAACATCAGTAACTATACCGGTGGAAATATAGAATCGGATGCGCTTGTAGGTTATCACCTTGGTGGTATAATCAATTACGGTTTTGGAAAAGTATTCTCGATCCAGCCGGAAGTTCTTTTCTCCACGCAGGGTGCAAAAGTTGATAACAACGGAGCAAGGTCAGATTTCAAGATCAGCTATGTGAATGTGCCGGTTATGTTGAAATTCAAAACCAATGGCGGATTCTACGTAGAGTTCGGGCCGCAGGCTGGTTTCAGGACTTCGAGCGATGTGCCTGATCAGACGATCAACAACTTCGCCAAGAACCTTGACTTGTCGGCTGCGGCGGGTATCGGTTACCAATCTCCGATCGGACTTGGACTGGGCGTAAGATATATTGCCGGTCTTTCCAAAGTAGGAAATTTCTCCGGCCAGAATATCGATCCTGATTTCAAAAACAGTGTGATCCAGGCCAGCATTTTCTGGGCGATCCCGCTGGTGAAGTAAGTAGGTCAGTTTTTTTGTAATAAAATACCAAAGGAGGTTGGGCGGACGCTCAGCCTCCTTTTTTGCATTATGGAATGATTATTGATATAAATTAAGAAAAGCACACTCAAATGTTCTCCAATCAGAATGATTAACCACGATCAGCGCAAATCCAGCGCTAAGAACACTGACACCTCATTAAGCCGGAGGCGATTTTTTCGCCAAACTGGGGCGGCTATTATTACAACCACATTGCTGACTTCCTGCGAAGGATTGATCGACGAAATTTTCCCGAAAAAGAACAATCCGGAAGGAACGGGAGAGGACAAGCCAAAACTCGACCAGACGCTCGCATTCTTTGGTGACAGTCTCACCATAGGCGCAGGCGCAAATGTGCCTTACGGTACACTAGTAGGCGTCGGGCTGCCCGGGAGGCGGATTGTAAGCGACGGGATCGGCGGCCAGATTGCGAAATCTATTGCGATAAGGCAGGGCGGCGAACCTTTAACCGTCACCGTGGAAGGAGGGAAGTTCAATGGAACCGAGCCGCTTAAAGTGAAAAAACTCAGTAACGAGTTTTTATCCACGCCCATCAATTTCCTGACGTATAGCCGGACAGGTACATTGGCCGGCGTAAAATGCACGATCACCCGCGAGGCAAACGAAGCAAAAGGCGAAATTTACACCATCAAACCTGACGGCGAAAGTATTGCCGAGATTCCCGACGATTCCAAATTTGTACTCGACGATCCCGCGGAGCTTCGCACAGCGACCCAGATCCTGTGGTACGGACGGAACAATATTGGTCTGCCCAATGCAAAAGAAGATATCGTGACGGCGCTCAATAGTTCGGTTTCCTATCTCGAAGAACCAAAGAGATTTTTAGTATTAGGCGTTTTGCTGGCTGTTCCCGAGAAAAAAGGCACGGATCGTTACAATGAAGTGACGGAAATCAACAGCAGGTTATCTTCTGAATTCGGGAAATCATTTGTACCTATGGAGCCGCCGACAGAAGAAGAAATGGCGGTTATCAATTATTCGCCTAGCCCGGAAGATCTGTCTGATATAGCAAATGGCATTTTCCCGAGAGGTATGAGACCAGACAATGCGGATGAAATTCACATCAATAACAAAGGCTACGAAATCGTCGCGAATCGGGTTATTGCTAAATTGAAAGAGCTGGAATACTAACATTCCGAATTTTTAGTGGAATACAAAAAAGCCAGACGAGATCAACTCGTCTGGCTTTTTTGCAGGAATGCTATCTTAGTTCAGTTTCCAGCTTGGTCTTTCAAAGTGGCATGTATAGCCGCCAGGGTGTTTTTGCAAATAATCCTGATGCTCTACTTCTGCATCCCAGAAATCACCGGCAGGCACCACTTCCGTCACGATCTTGCCCGGCCACACGCCAGAAGCTTCCATTTCGGTGATCAGTGCATTTGCGGTATCGCGCTGGTTTTCGTCCAGATAAAAAATAGCGGAACGGTAGGAGGTCCCGATATCGTTTCCCTGCCGGTTCCTGGTGGTAGGATCGTGGATCTGGAAAAAGTATTCCAAAAGTCCGCGGTAAGTTAGTTTGGAAGGATCGAATTCAATGGCGATCCCTTCTGCGTGCGTGCCGTGATTGCGGTAGGTTGCATTGGGCACATCGCCGCCCGTATACCCCACTACCGTTGAAATTACCCCCGGATAGTGTCTGAACAATTCTTCCACGCCCCAGAAGCAACCACCTGCCAGAATTGCTTTTTCAGTATTCATACAATCTGATTTTAATGTAAAGGAGCGACGTTACAATTTCGGTGCCCCTGAAATAACACCGCGACCAACCGATTCTGTTCAATTTCTGCATTTATAAAGAACAAAATTTGAACCGACCGCGCATTTGACTACATTCAAAAAAAGCGACGTATACCGCCAAGGCATACTATTTGCCTCGGCTTGATCAAAAATTAGCGTAATGAGATTCATTAAATTCCTTTTTCTTTTCATCCTATCCTCCGGATTTCTCTCTGCGCAGGACAGAAAAACCCCGACCGATTCCAGCGCCCTGATCCCCGATACCCTGTTGTTCAGGCTGGAAAAATACCAGGCTGCAATTACAGATATGAATGCGGCAAACAAGAAAGCTTACGACGGCGCGAAGATCCGGCAGGAACTTACCAAAGCACAGGCGAATGTAGCTCAGATCGACTCGGCGATGCAGCTGAATAAGACCGTTCCCGATAATAAAAGTTTGCTCAACTACCGGCTGATGCTGACCGATGCACAGCTGAAAACAGGGAACTGGCGCAAGGAACTGTCCAAATATAACCTGGAATTGCAGCGTATGTCGGAGAAGGTGATCCAGTTCAGCCGCGATTCCCTGCTCGCTACCAACAATACCGATTCGACCCAGAGAAAACTGTACACCGGGCAAATAGCAGATCTCAGGACCCGGCTGCAAAGCACCGGAAAAGTAACGGTAGCCAATCTCGATACGGTCAGCAAGCTCCTGGCAGACGTTTCTGCATTGTATTTCAAAACCATCGACCTGCGAACGATCGTCGATGAATATATCCGCGAGTCGGGTAAAAGTGTGTTGAGCAAAGAATACCGGTATCTCTGGAAAGCGCCGCGCACGAGCGATTCGGACAATATTGGTACGCTAATCAAAACCTCTTACCTCGGCCAGGACAGGATATTGCGTTACTTTCTCAACTCCACCTGGGATAACCGGATATTTCTGCTGATACTTTGCGGCATTTTTTTCTGGTGGGTTTACATCAACTTCCGGCTCGCTTCCAATGCCAAACTTTCGAGGGAGATCGGGCAGCTGAATCTGAGTTATCTTACCCGCATTCCCATTTTGCCCACGCTGGTGGTATTATTCAATTTAACCCCATTCTTTGAGCCCGATTCGCCTTCCATTTACATTGAGCTCAACCAATTTTTACTCCTGATCACACTTACGATATTCCTCCGGAAAAGGCTGCCAAAAGACCAGCTGCGCGTCTGGTTTGCGATCATGGGGTTATATGCCCTCGTGATTTTTACCAATGCATTTGTCAACGATACCTTTTTGCTGCGTTCCCTGCTGATCATTCTCAATGGATTGTCGATCTATTTCGGGATCTGGTTTTACGGGAAATTGAAAGAGGCCCGGCTTCATAAAAAATTCATCAAGCCGGTCACGATCATTTATGTGATCCTGAATATCTCGGCGGTATTGCTCAATGTTTTTGGAAGAATAAGTCTGGCTAAGTCTTTCAATCTCACCGCGATCAGTGGGCTGGTGCAGGTACTGAGTCTGGCAGTTTTTGTTGAAATAGTAATAGAAGCGATGGAGCTGCAGATCAAAGTCAGCTCGTGCTCGGGCGGGCTTTTTGCACGGATCAATGTAGCCAGCAGCCGGGCCAAGTTCAGGACCATACTTACCTTCGTTTCGGTATTGCTCTGGATCATGGTTTTCGCGATCAATCTCAATATCATCGACCCGATCACAGACTTGCTGCAACAGATCCTCGCCAAGCCGCGCACGCTGGGTAATATCACATTCACGCTCGGCAATATTGTGTTCTTCGCCGTGATCGTGTACCTGGCCAACCTGCTTCAAAAGAATATCGGCTTACTGTTTGGGGAGTCTGACAATACATTCGGGAGTAATTACGTCGAGAAAAATTCAAAACTGGCGCTGATCCGGCTGGTGATCATCGTGATCGGATTTCTGTTCGCGATCACCGCTTCCGGAGTTCCGCTGGATAAGATCACCGTATTGATCGGTGCATTAGGGGTAGGTATCGGGCTGGGTTTGCAGAATATCATCAACAATTTTGTCTCCGGTATTATCCTGATTTTTGAAAAACCCTTCGATATCGGAGACTACATTGAACTGGCCGATAAAAAGGGAAAAGTGCTGGATATCGGGATCAGGTCGAGTAAAATGCTCACTTCGCAAGGTTCCCGCGTGATTATTCCGAATGGGGATTTACTGTCTGGCAGGTTAGTGAATTACAGCCAGAAAAATGCGCAGCTGAAAGCCGAGATTACATTTAAAGTGAATGTGGAATCAGACCTGGATCTGGTAAAGAAGCTCGTCAGCGAAACGGTTGATAAGGGAGAGGATATTGTAAAAAATGCGCCGCAACAGATCCTGTTCAATAGTATCGGGGCAGATAATGTGGAACTGAAAATCCTCGTGTGGCTGAACAGCGTTTACGCCGAAGCAGCATTCAAGAGCTACGTGCTGGAGACGCTTTACAGGAAGTTCAGGGAAAATAATATCAAAGTAATGTAGCAGCGATGCTGGTGCGGTTTTTATAGCGCGTATCGGCAGCTTTTAATCTTAAATATTTGATAAAATGCCCGCGCCGAAAATTAATACGCGGGTCACATTTGTAATCTAATTTTAGAAACCAAAAGAACCAGGACTCTAAATGAGCGCCAGATTCTGTCCGACACGCTAAGCTTATGGAATGGTATGAAGATGAAGTATTAAGGGTCGAGAAAGAAGCCGAAAACTTGCCCTATCAGCCAGAAACTATATTTTATGGTAGTTCAAGTATTAATTTGTGGAATACATTGTACGAAGATTTCGCGGACGTAAAGCCGATTAACCTCGGTTTTGGAGGCTCTACGCTGGCCGCCTGTACCTGGTTTTTCGACCGTATTATGAAACAGATCCAAGCTGCAAAGACCGTGATTATTTACGCGGGTGACAACGATCTGGGCGACGGACGTAATCCGGTGGAAGTGTGCCTGTACTACCGGCAGCTGATCGGGCAGGTGCGGCAGCGGTTTGGCGACATACCCTGCTATTATATCAGTATCAAACCAAGCCTGCAACGCTGGGAGATCATTTCTCAGATACGGGCAGCCAACAGGCTCATTCTGGACGTGATCGACACGGACCCGAACCAGCATTACATTGACATTTTTCCCGCTATGCTCGACGGGCAGGACACCCCGGTCCGCACATTGTTTGAACAGGACGGGCTGCACATGACGCCGGAGGGGTACGAGATCTGGACAGAAAGGATTAGAAATGCGCTCAACCTCCCCAAACTTTCATAACCGATGATTACCTCAGCACCTTCCCTGTCCCAGCGCGAATACCAGAAATGGTATAGCCCAGCTCTGAAAAGAGATATGGAAATGTTGGTTTTTGGAAAGAAAGGAATGCCGGTTCTCTTTTTCCCAACCCGGTCCGCCCGTTTTTACGATATGGAAAACTGGAAGATCATTGACGCGATGAGCGGAAAGATCGCGGCGGGGCAGGTACAGGTATTTTGTGTTGACAGTATTGATAAGGAGAGTTTTTATTCTGATATCCCGCCGCAAGAGCGTATTCTCAGGCATCTGGAGTTTGAGCAATATATCCTCGAAGAAGTGGTCCCATTTATCAGAAAGCGAAATAAAAAAGGAAAACTAGCCGTAACCGGTTGCAGCCTGGGCGCATTCCACGCCGTGAATATCGGACTCAAACATCCGACCGTTTTCAGTAAGATCGTAGGTATGAGCGGCCGGTATGATCTCACCAAATCACTCCCATTCTTCGACGACCTTTTCGACGGGTACTTTGATGAAAATGTTTATTTCAACATGCCTAACCGCTTCGTTCCGGGTATAACTGACGAAGTGCTGCTCAACCAGCTGAGGCAGCTGGATATCACGATCGTGATAGGGCGGGACGATCCGTTTCTGCCCGACAACGAGCAATTAAGTGCTTCACTGAATGCAATAGGGGTACCCCACCATTTTTATATCTGGAACGAAGAAGCCCACCGGCCGCGCTACTGGCGTCAGATGGTGAAGCTTTACTTGTAGTTAGGGTTCCTTGCTAATCTAAAACAGACTGCACCTCCGCTGCTATTATTAATTGATAACGTACACCTTCCACGCTTGGAAGCAACAGAAAAATCCGAACAATCAGTGTTCGGATCTGAACACTTTGTAGTATTGTTATTTATCTTAATTAATTGATTGTTAATGTTTTGAACTGCTTCCTGGAATCTGGCAAAGTATTTGATCAGCAAATATGGATCTAATGATTGAATATGAACAGGGCTTATCTGGGCGAGTTTGAAGAAATAGTGTTGTTAACCGTTGCCGCACTCGACGGCGGTGCTTACGGCGTCGTACTTGGCCACGAAATCGCCGGGCAAACCGGACGGGAAGTGCGCTTGAATCAGGTACATTCCGCATTGCAGCGACTCGAAGAAAAGGGAATGGTGAAGTCTGAGATGGGCGAACCGACAGCAGAACGTGGGGGACGCAGGAAGCGGCTCTACACCGTGACTGCCTATGGACAGAATACCTTGCATCAGGTCAGGGAAGTACGTGAAAATCTCTGGTCGAGAATCGTCAAACCTTTCAAACTGGCGGTAGAGCTATGAAAAACACACCACAGCCGCCGGTTTGGGCGGATAAAATCCTATCCTGGATCTGTGCGCCGCACCTGATCGAAATCATTTTGGGCGACTTGCATGAAGAATTTCATTTCAAAGTCAGGAAATCCGGCGCGCGAAAGGCGCGGCTGCTTTACTGGCGCGAGGCAATTGGTTTTATAAAACCGAGATACATGAAACGACAAAAGTCATCCTATCCAAACACCTCTATAATTAGCCACGATATGCTAAGAAGCTATTTTACAATTGCATGGAGGACCCTGGCGCAAAGTAAAGTTTACTCGCTGATCAATGTAACCGGCCTGAGCATCGGGCTCGCCGCTGCCATGCTGATCCTGCTTTATACGAAAGACGAAGTGAGTTACGACCAGTTCCATTCCAATAACCCGAACATTTACCGTATCACGAGCAGATTCATTTCTCCGGCCGGAGCGCAGACAGGGGTTGGGGGCAACACCGGGTTTTTGCAGGGGCCGAAATTTGCGGCCGGCGTTCCGGAGATCCGGGCTGCAGTCCGCTTCCTGGGAACTCAGAGCGATATTAAAAAGGGGAATGAGATCAAAAGCGAGGAGGTTTTTCATGCAGATACCGCATTCTTTTCCATGTTCTCATTTCCATTCGTGAGTGGTAACCCGCAAACTGCGCTGCGGGAACCCAAATCGGTGGTGATATCGGAAGAAATGGCGATGAAACATTTTGGGCAGAAAGATGTGCTCGGAAAGTCGCTGCTGATGAAGGACAGTTACGATAAAGACGCTCGGTTTGAACCTTATACCGTAACCGGCGTTACCCGGAAATCTCCCCAGAATTCTTCTATCAAGTTCGAAATCCTGGTTCCCTTTCTGACAAAAAAAGGTGAAATGGAGCGTGGTATGAACTGGTTTAATACGTTCCTGAACACCTTCGTCTTGCTGGATCGCGGTTCAAATGTAAGTCTGGTAGAGAAAAAGATGAACTTAGTTTACAACGCCGATGCCAAAGAAGCGATGAAAGAAGCCGCCGAGAAATATGGCGAGAACAACAAAACAGAATATACCCTCCAACCTTTTACCGACATGCACCTGAGTACCGATTTGCCCGCCAACAATGGGTTAACCGGTCACAACAACCCACAACTATCTTACATTCTGACAGGTATTGCGCTTTTTATTCTTTTAATAGCCTGTATCAATTTCGTCAA
The DNA here is from genome assembly GCF_021390335.1 of Dyadobacter sp. CY343. GTDB lineage: Bacteria > Bacteroidota > Bacteroidia > Cytophagales > Spirosomataceae > Dyadobacter. Next base: position 177,545 of record NZ_JAJUXK010000009.1, read on the forward strand.
TCTCACAGTCGCCAGATCCCTGAAACGTGCGAAGGAGATTGGCGTTCGTAAAGTGGTGGGCGGTGGCCGCATGCAGCTGGTAGCGCAGTTTCTGGGCGAATCTTTTCTGCTGTGTCTGGCTGCATTTATTTTCGCGCTCATGTTGGTTCAAGTCACATTACCCACATTCAACGAGCTCGCAAATAAGTCGCTCGCGTTATCCTATTTGTTTGATATCAAGCTGATCCTTGGCTATTTGGCGCTTTTCCTCACGACTGGCTTGCTTGCTGGCTTTTATCCGGCGATCATACTGTCGGGCTATAATCCTGTCAAAACACTTTATAACAGAATACAGCTTTCAGGCAAGAATTACATGCAGACTTCCCTGGTCGTATTGCAGTTTACGATCGCTTCTTTCCTGATCATCGGCACACTTACCATTAATTCCCAATTCAACTACCTGATCAATAAAGACCTCGGTTACAGCGACGATAATCTACTGACTGTCAATAAATCAAACCTTACCCGCGAACAGGCACATTTACTCCGGCAGGAACTGCAAAAGGATCCGAATGTGCTGGCTGTGGCTCCCAAAAACGGCGGTCGCTGGAACACCCGGGCGAAGGTGAATGGAAATACAGAGATCGGTTTCACCTATGAGACCGTCGATCCCGAATTCCTGCCAATTATCGATGTTCCCATTCTGAAAGGCCGCAACTTTTCAGCCGATTTCCCTGCCGATTCTATCACCTCGGTCCTTGTGAATGAGACATTTGTAAAAGAAGCGGGCTGGAAAGATCCGATCGGACAGGTTGTTGATTTTTGGTATGATAACAATAAGAAATATGCGGTGGTGGGTGTTGTGAAAGACTATCATTACGCCGATCTGAGTGAAAAAATCGGCTCGCAGCTGTTTACTATGAAAGCGCGCAATTCCTACGGGAGGTTTTTTGTCAAGATCAAGCCCGGTACCGAATCGGGAAGCCTTCAACACGTAGCAAATACCTTTCGCCGCCTGTTTCCGCTGGATCCGTACACTTACAAATTTCTGGACGACGAAAACAGGGAACGCTATGAGGCGGAGGAAAAATGGCGGCAGATCCTGCTCTTCGGCACCGCACTCACCATTTTTATTTCCTGTATCGGACTCTTCGGACTGGCGACACTTTCTGCCGAGCGGCGCACAAAAGAAATTGGAGTGCGGAAAGTAATGGGCGCCTCAATTGCCAGCATCGCTCGTTTGCTCACAGCAAATTTCCTGAAACTGGTCTGCATTTCATTCGTCTTCGCCTTCCCGCTAGCTTACTATTCAGTTGCCAAATGGCTGCAAAACTATCCCTACCGCATCAGTATTAGCGCGCTGATATTCCTGGAAGCCGCTTTGCTGGCAGTGCTGGTCGCCTTCGTGACCGTAAGTTTCCAATCGATCCGCGCCGCGCTGATGAATCCGGTCAAGAGTTTGCGCAGCGAGTGACCCCCTGCCCCCTGCCCCCTGAAGGGCGTTTTGCTTAGTACACGTAGAACCCCCTTTTAGGGGGCAGGGGGTAACTAGCAAAGCAAAGCAGGGGGTCATTCCGCAAACAACCGCTTTATCGTTTTCATTGGTAAAAACATTCTTGTTCCATTTACGAGTTCTATGAATTCATATTTCTGATAGAAAGACCGGGCCTGTTCATCAATCGGATCGACAACAACCGCCAGTGAACCAATTGAAGTGGTGGTTTCCAACGATCTTTTTAATGCGTCAATGAGTAATATTTCTCCGTAGCGCTGGCCCTTAACGCTGATATCGCAGGCTAATCTGCCCAGTAAAGTAGTGGGAATACTGTTATAAGATTTGGGCAATCTTTTTGCAAGTTCTTCGGGGAAACTTTCCAGCTTGTCCGAGCAGGAAGAAAGTGTGTAATATCCTTTTACGATAAGATTTTCGCCTGCTAATACGAAGCAGGCTGATAATCCACGTGACACATCCTGCCTGGCCTGCTGCGCGAGATACCTGTTCAGCAACTCATTCCCGCATTGAAAATCCTTCCTGATATGCTCATTTTTAAGATCTGTTATGATCATCTCCGTTAAATTTGTCATAGTTCAGCAGCGCCTTTTTCAGTTGCGATCCGGGAGCGGGGGGATTCAATATAGCGTCAACAAAAATTTTCTTGTCCTCGGTAGAGCGTAGAAACTGATCATTCTCCGATATAATTCTGTTCGCTTCCGTCTTGGCGCAGAAAATAATGAATTCGGAGAGATTCTTAAAACCACTTATCTCTGATGCAGTTTTGATAAGTTCTTTATGTTCCCGGCTGATCCGAACATCGATGCGGTCATTCACTAATGTTTTCATATCCTGTTCATGTCTTTGAGTAAGCTCCATAAATGTACGGATTTAATACGTACATATACAAATTTGCACAAAGCAATATTTCAAATGAAAAGTGTATTAATTACTGATTAGCGCCTATTATCGCCCCAAAACACATTTTTCAAACAAATTTCTTTTTTCTTCGATTTTTAAAACTTTACTTTGTCTATCAGTTTTATAGGATATTCTGTTAACCACCAGCAGAATCGTTTTTAGAAAGCATTTTTTAGATTAATTCCGCCTGTGGATGAAAATCCATAACGGATCGATATTGCTCAAACGATTGTGGTTAACTCATGAAAATTTTTACAGTACCTCTCATTGCCCTGCTCGGTTTGTCAGGCGCTTATGCCCAGAAAAAAGCAGCAGCCGACCAGCGTCCCAATATTATCCTCGTGATGGTCGACGACCTTGGTTTTTCAGATATTGGTGCCTATGGTTCCGAGATCAAAACCCCCAATATTGACCAGCTTGCCAGCGAAGGCATTCGTTTCCGCGAGTTTTATAATAATTCAATTTGCGCCCCAACCCGCGCTTCGCTGATTACCGGACAATATCCTCACAAAGCAGGGGTAGGGTATTTTAATGTAAATCTGGGCCTGCCTGCCTATCAGGGCTATTTAAATAAGGAATCACTTACTTTCGGCGAGGTACTGCGCGGCGCGGGTTACAGCACGCTTTTGAGTGGAAAATGGCATGTAGGGAATGATAGTCTCGCCTGGCCAAACCAGCGTGGATTCGATCGTTTTTACGGTTTTATCAATGGAGCAAGCAACTATTTTGGTCTCGGCAAATACGGGAAAGGCCCGAAAGTGGAGCTTGTGGAAGATAACAAACGAATCAACCTGCCAGCCGACAAGTACCTGACCGACGAGATCACCGACCACGCGATTTCCTTCATCGAAGACCAGAGCAAAACACCGAAACCATTCTTTTTATACCTCGCCTTCAACGCGCCGCACTGGCCGCTGCAAGCCCACGAGGCCGATATTGCCAAGTACAAAGGCCGGTACAGCATTGGCTGGGACTCACTCAGACAAGAGCGTCTGCAAAAACAAAAAGCGATCGGGATTGCGGATCCAAAGCAGGCATTGGCGCAACGTGACCCGGAAGTAACGCCCTGGGAAAATGTTCCTTACGATGAAAAATTGCTGTGGGAACGCAAAATGGAAATATATGCGGCTATGGTGGACCGGGTAGACCAGAATATTGGCAAGCTGCGTGAAAAACTGAAAGCATTGAAAAAAGATGAGAATACCGTGATCATCTTCATTTCTGACAACGGAGCGCAGGGCGGTTATGCAGGCTCTTCTCCGCGCAAGCCGCAGCGCAACACAGGACCTGCGGGTTCGGCCGGATCGTATGTGTACCAAGATCAGCCCTGGGCTTATGTATCCAATACACCGCATTCAGCTTACAAAAACAATATGCACGAAGGCGGGATCAGCGCACCTTTTATCGCCTGGTTTCCAAAACAGATCAAAGCCGGTTCGATTGTAAAAGGTACCGGTCACCTGATCGACCTCGCGCCAACTTTCTACGATCTGGCGAAGGCAACTTACCCGGCGACGAGCAACGGTATCAAAACCAATGCATTGCCAGGAAAAAGTCTGATGCCGGTACTGACCGGAAAAGCGGACGAGGTGGATCGTGGCGGCGAGCCGATCTTTTGGGAACGCGCCGGAAACCGTGCAGTAAGAAAAGGGAAATGGAAAATCGTGTCAACTTACCCGGCTTACAAGTGGGAGTTGTATGATCTGGAAACAGACCGGGGCGAAACGTCTGACATTGCGGGCAGCCGGACAGATATCGTCAACGAACTTTCAGCGGACTATGTACGCTGGGCGGAACGCACGGGTGTGGTAGAATATGATAAGATCAAACCGAAGAACCCGATCGGATCGCAGGCGCCGCGCCCCGATCGCCGCCCGCCGACATTCTAGGCTGGTTCGTATAGCCAGGTACGTTAATGCATTTATTACTCATCTAAGGAAATTTAATGAAACGATTTTTAGTATTTGCCCTGCTTCTGCTGGGTGTGGGGACGGTACGTTCTCAGGATATTGTCAGCGGGTTGATAAAAGACGACAGCGGCCAGTCGCTTCCCGGCGCAACCGTCGTTCAAAAAGGCTCCTCGAAATACACGGTTTCTGACGTGGACGGGAAATTTGAAATACCCGCTCCCAAGGATTTTCCATTCACATTACAGATCAATCTCACAGGTTACCAGCAGCAGGAAGTTGAGATATACGAACTGGCCGGGGAGCCGATCGACGTGGTTTTGAAAACGGCCAATGTGCTCGATCAGGTAGTGGTAATTGGGTATGGTACCCAGAAAAAAGGTGATCTGACCGGTTCTGTTTCGTCGATTTCCACAGGAGATCTGAAAGGTGTCCCGATCAGCTCACTCGACCGTGCGTTGCAGGGAAGGGCCGCCGGTGTGCAGGTTACGCAATCTTCCGGGCAGCCGGGAAGTTCTGTCAGTATTAAAATCAGGGGTGGGAATTCGATCAACGGCGCAAATGAGCCGCTGTATGTGATCGATGGTTTTCCGGTGTATAACAACAACAGCTATGCGGATGCAGGGGTAACGAACGGCCCGACTATCAATGCACTTTCCACATTGAACCCCAGTGATATTGAGTCTATCGATATTCTGAAAGACGCTTCCGCCACAGCTATTTACGGTTCACGCGGGGCAAATGGGGTTGTGATCATCACTACCAAAAAAGGAAAAGCCGGCAAGAATGTGATCACCTACGACGGTTATTATGGGGTTCAAAAAGTGCTCAAAACCCTGCCGCTCCTGAATGCACAACAATGGGCTTTGCTGAAAAACGATGCATTGCTCGATTCCAAAAAAGCGCCCGCAGTCTCGCAGGCGGAAATTGACAGTCTTGGTCAGCCGGGTGTGGGTACCGACTGGCAGGACGCGGCTTTCAGGCAGGCGGCTATTCAAAACCACAGTCTGTCGTTTTCGGGGGGCGATGATAAAACGCGTTTCGCAGTTTCGGGTAACTATTTCAAACAGGATGGTATCCTGCAAAAATCGGATTTCGAACGCTATTCTTTCCGCATTAACCTCGACCGCGATATGAGCAAGCGGTTTAAAATGGGGATCAATTTTTCAGGAAGTAAATCGTCTGCAAATGTAGCGCCGGAAAATGTGGTACCGAACCTGCTGCAAATGCCGCCGACGATGCCGATCTACGACCCTACTTCGGCTAACGGATTTACATTGCGCAGTATTTACGACAGCCCGCTCGCCAATCCGATCGCGACTTTATATTTACAGGTCAACGAAACGCACATTTACCGAGGATTTGGAAATGCCTACGGAGAATATCAGATCGCAGACGGGCTAAAAGCTAAGATTTCGATAGGAACCGACATTTTAATCAACAAACAAAACCGCTATCTGCCCGCCTCGTTGCAAGAAGGCGCAGGTATTGGCGGTCAGGCGACAATTGGGAACAAAAACACCATCGGCTGGCTGAATGAGAACACATTAAGCTATAACAAAACTTTCAGCCCGGACCACGCGCTCGACGCGGTAGTGGGTATCACGCAGCAGGCTTCTACAACCGAAAACACGGTGGCGAGAGCTGCTACTTTCGTGACCGATGAATTTGGCTACCACAACCTGGGCGGTGGGACCACTTTTCAGCAATCGTCTTCCAATTACTTCAAATGGACGCTGCTTTCGTATCTGGGGCGGGTCAATTACACTTTTCGCCAGAAATACAACCTGACTGTTACAGCCCGCGCCGACGGTTCGTCGCGTCTCGGAAATGATAATAAGTGGGGATTTTTCCCTTCTGCGGCACTATCGTGGAACCTGGGCAGGGAGGATTTTATCAAAAATGTGAAGGATATCAGCAATTTGAAGCTGCGTTTGAGTGGTGGGATCACTGGTAATCAGGAGATTGCACCTTATACTTCGCTCGCGCAGGAATCCTATTACAGCTATTTGTTCGGCAGAAAACTCGTTGCGGGTTATGCGCCAAATAGTATCGCCAATCCGAACCTGGGCTGGGAGCAAACTGCCCAGTACGACGCCGGTCTTGATTTAGGTTTGTTCAAAAACCGCATTAACGTCACGCTGGACGCGTATTACAAGAAAACGTCCGACCTGCTGCTCGACGTGCCGCTTCCTTATACGACCGGATATGCGAATGCATTTCAAAACTACGGAAGTGTAGAAAACAAAGGAATTGAGCTATCGGTCAATACTGTAAATAGTGAGGGTGAAATTGGGTGGACAACGGATTTTGTTTTTTCCACAAATAAAAATAAAGTACTGAGCCTCGGACCGGGCGTGACGCAGGTGATCTCGGGCAATTCCATCGCGCAGGTAGGCTCGCCGATCGGTTCATTTTTAGTTCTGAAAGAGGCTGGAATCTTCCAGACGGGCGACGATCTGGCTACACTTCCCAAATTCAATGTAAATGACCGCGCGGGTAGTCAACGATACGTAGATGTCAGCGGGCCTGCCGGTGTGCCCGACGGAACGATCACCCAGGCGCACGACCGCGTGATCGTGGGGAATGCGCAGCCTAAGTTTTTGTTTGGGCTAACCAACAATTTCAGTTACAAAGGGTTCGATCTCAATGTATTGCTGCAAGGTCAGTCGGGGAATAAGGTGTACAATGCCAACCAGGCGAACCTGGAAATGGGTACCGGCTACATCAATGCATCTACAACAATGCTCGATCGCTGGACACCGACTAATCCAAGTAATGTGATCCACCGCGCGATTGAAAACCCGGCAGTTACTGTTTCAGACCGGTTTATCGAAGACGGTTCATATTTGCGCCTTAAAAATCTGAGTCTGGGTTACTCGCTGCCGGCAACAATCACGGGTAAGATCGGTATCAGCCAGCTGCGCCTGTATGTAACCGCGCAAAACCTGGTAACGTGGACCAAATACACGGGCTACGATCCCGAAGTGAGCCGAAACGAGCAAGCTACCCTCACGCAAGGTGTTGATAATGGGGTATATCCGGCCAATAAAACATTCCTCGGCGGCCTAACCCTTACATTCTAGTCACAGCGATTTCAAGTGCATTTATATGAAAAAATATACCAATACTTTCAGATCTATCCTATTGGCAGGGCTTGTGCAATTTGCATTGACTTCCTGCGTCGACCTGAATGAAGCGCCGAAATCCTTCGTTTCTTCCGACCAGTTTTTCAAAACCCAGGCCGACGCGATAGCCAGCGTGAATGCGATTTATTTCCGTCTTAATGCTTCCGGACAAACCCCTTATCACGTACTTTTCTCGACAGGAATGGATATGATGAGCGACGACGTGCAGCCGGGGCCCGGCGCGACCAATGCCGATGTGCGCTCACAATCTGTACTTTCCCATTCCTCGACCGGCGTGCGCGTGCGTGAGATCTGGCAGCAGCATTACGACGCGATCAACCGCGCCAATATCGCGATCGATAAAATCCCTGCGATCCAGATGGACGAAGCGCTGAAAAACCGCCTGGTACTGGAAGCCAAGTTTTTGCGTGCCTTATATTACTTCAATCTGGTGCGCCTGTACGGCGACGTTCCGCTCGTTTTGCACGAAACTACTTCGCTCAATCCGGAAGCACTTTATGTGGAAAGGACGCCCGCCGAGCAGGTTTATCAGCAAATTATCCAGGATCTCACCGACGCGCACGGACTGCCGAACGATACTTTTGGATCTGCACCAAGATATACAGCTGCCGATGCCGGACGCGCTACCGGAGGCGCTGCGAGATCGCTTCTTGCGAAAGTATACCTGACCCGCTACGATTATGCGAATGCAATTACGAAAGCGGCAGAAGTGATCGAAGGGCCATTTGGCTACGGTTTGTTTACAAATTATTCGCACGTCTTTTTGCCTGCTTACAAAAACGGGATCGAACATATTTTCTCCGCACAATTTGAATCTAATGCAGACTCACATGGTAATGGTCAGGCGATGCGCTCGGCACCGACGGGTATCCCGGGCATGAACGGGAATTTTGCAGAACAGCCGCTGCCGGGGATTTATGAACTGTTTTCGGCAAAAGACAAGCGGCGGGACGTGAGCTTTATTACTTCCATAGTAAGCCCGTCAAACGGTCAGACTTATCAGTTGACCTTGAAAGATCCAGTTACCGGACAGATCAGACCAAACCCCCATTTCAATAAATGGTTTGATCCGGCGCAGGCAGCAAATCTGGGCCAGTCTGCCGCAAATATGCCGGTTCTGCGGTTTTCAGATGTATTGCTGATCCACGCGGAGGCTATTAACGAGAAAGACGGTCCGACTGCGGCGGCTTATGCTTCTTACAACAAAGTAAGGAACCGGGCTGGTCTGGATAACCTTGTTCCCGGACTCACCCAGGCACAGTTCCGCGATTCGCTGCGTATTGACCGCCGTCTCGAATTTGTATTCGAATATTCCCGCTGGTTCGACCTGATCCGCTATAAGCCACTTACCGGCCCCGATGCATACCTGATCAAATCGCTCCACGCCGCAGGAAAGACGAATGCACAGCCAAAACACTATCTGTACCCATTGCCTCAGCAAGAAATTGACAACAATCCGAAGTTGCAGGGAAAACAGAATCCGGGGTGGTAAGCCATTGTTGGTGTTGTCACCAACAACATGCGCCAACGCACATTTGCCGGTGACCACACCGGTAATGCCTTAATAACCAGATAACTTAAATATTATGCTCAAATCCATTCTTTCCGCCACACTTGTCGCCCTCGCGCTTTTCGCGCGTGCCCAATCGCCTGCGAAGCCTAATATCATCTTTATTTATACCGACGATCAGCGTTTTGATGCGTTGAGCGTAGTGCAGCAGGAGCAGGGAGATAAAGCAAGATTTCCGTGGTTTTCAACGCCAAATCTAGACAGACTGGCGACCGAAGGTGTGCGCTTTCGCAATGCATTTGTGATCAATTCACTCTGCTCGCCAAGCCGGGCGACATTGCTGAACAGCCGGTACAACCACCTCAACGGAATTGCCAACAACCACACAGGCCTTACGGATACCACCGCAACCTACGCAACCGAACTGCGTAAGGCAGGTTATGCCACGGCGTTCTTCGGGAAGTGGCATATGGGTAATGAAACGGGTAAGAGGCCGGGTTTCGACTATTCCGCGAGTTTTGTAGGGCAGGGTAAATACTTCGATTGCCCGATCGAAATCAATGGAAAAGCCGAACCGAGTCAGGGTTGGGTCGATGATGTTTCTACCACCAATGCAATCAATTATATCCGCGAAAATAAGGACAGGACTTTTCTGGTCACGCTCGCATTCAAGTCCGGGCACGGGCCTTTCCAGCCGCCGGTGCGTCACCAGGAGACTTATGCCAAAGTAAAACTCACAGAGCCGGAAAACGAAAATGCGGTATTCCCTTACAAAGATCAGATCCACACCGAAAGAAGAAACAATAACAATAATAACAATGCTGCGCAGCCAAAAGGGGGATCCTGGACCGAAAACAATGACCAGAAGATCAGGAATTACTTCGGTGCGCTGAAAGGAGTTGATGAAAATGTTGGAAGGGTTTTGGAAACGCTCGATTCACTGAAACTCGACCAGAATACGGTGATCATTTTTTCGAGTGACAACGGATTTTTCTTCGGTGAGCACGGCCTGGGCGACAAGCGCGCGGCTTATGAAGAGTCGATCCGCATTCCGCTGCTGGTACGCTATCCCGCCCGTTTTCCGAAAGGAAAGAAGGTCGACAAAATCGTGCTGAACCTGGATGCTGCGCCGTCGTTGCTGGATCTGGCAGGAGTAGCCGCGCCGAAATCTTTCCAGGGGAAAAGCTGGGTGCCGCTGGTCGAAGACAAAGCGAAAGACTGGCGGACCTCGTTTCTCTACGAGTATTTCTATGAGAACAGCTTCGCAGTACCGACGATTAAAGCGATCCGGACCGAGAAAAGCAAGCTGATCCTATACCCCGGCGAGGAAGGCTGGTCGGAGCTGTACGACCTGAGCAGCGACCCAGGCGAATCAAAAAATTTACACAATACCAAAGAAGGCGAAAAGCTGAAAAAGCAACTGCAAGGTGAACTCGCCAAACAGGAACAGGCAACCGGCTACACCAACCCAACCTACGCCGACCCGCGGCCACTCGATGAAAGAGGGAAATACGTGCGGCCGAAGAGGACCACTAACCAAAACCTGTCACAGTGAGCGCAGCCGAACCGCAAACAACCTGTCACAGTGAGCGCAGCCGAACCGCAAACAACCTGTCACAGTGAGCGCAGCCGAACTGCAAACAACCTGTCACGGTGAGCGCAGCCGAACCGCAAACCGCAAACCGCGAACTGCACATAAACATCTACAAAACATGATAAAACTTATAACATCAATCACGCTGGCGCTTTTACTGCACCCTGCTGCCTGGGCCCAGAAGAAGAAGGCGCAGCAACCCAATATTGTCCTGATCGTTTCCGACGATCATAGTGCACCATTTCTGGGATGTTATGGCTATCCTGAGATTAAAACACCTAATATCGACAAGCTGGCGCAGGAGGGGATTATCTTTAAAAAAGCCTTCACAACTGCCCCGCAATGCGTGCTGTCGCGGGCGGCTATTATGTCGGGGCGCAATACGCTGGATATTCAGATGACGCGCTTCTCCGCGCCGCTCGACGCGTCGGTAACTTCCTATCCCGAGCTGCTCCGCAAAGGAGGGTATCATACCGGGATCCTGGGACGCAGCTTTCATCTGGACGGAAACAGGAGGGTTCCTGAAACAGTCGCAGTTCTGGAAAAATATGGGCTGGAAACTTTTAGAAACAGGGTAGACTTCCTTAAAACGTCGGGTAACCGGGACACGATCTTCCAGCAATACTCCGAGTTTCTGAACCAGGTACCGAAAGGAAAACCGTTTTTCGTGCAGGTAGGGTACAGTGACCCGCACAGGGTTTTTAATGCCAAAAATTTTGAACCTGATCCGCAAAAGATCTCCGTTCCCGCGCATTGGCCGGATACGAAATTGTTGCGTGAAGATTTTGCGGCCTATCTCGGAGAAATCCAGCGGCTCGACAGTGACGTGGGCAAAGTGCTGGAAGACCTGAAAAAGCGCGGGCTAGACCAAAATACGCTTGTCGTTTTCATCGGCGATAATGGCGGCGCGCTGATCCGCGGCAAAGGTACCCTCTACAATCTCGGGCTGAATGTGCCGCTGATCATGCGCCACCCGGGGCTGATCAAGGCAGGACAGGTAACCGACGCGCTGGTATCTGGCATCGACCTCGCGCCGACATTCCTTGGTGTGGCCGGTTTGGCTGTGCCAAAGGAAATCACGGGTATCAGCGTCGCTCCTGCATTTCAGAATGCCGCCTTTGCCGGTCATGATTTCGCATTTGCAGTCCGTGGCGCACACGGGCAGGGCTTGCCGACCAACTCTTCGAACTTCGATCTCGGTCGGACGATTTTCAACAAAAAGTACAAGCTGATCTATAATGCGATCTGGCAGATACCTTATCATCCGGTAGACTTCGCGGGTCAACCTTTCTGGCTGGATTTAAAACAAAAGCATTTGGAAGGAACATTGGAGGAGCCTTTCGATAAACTCCTTTTCGCTGACCGCCGGAAGATGTTCGAAGTATACGACGAAGAGAGAGATCCATTTGAAACCAATAACCTGGCCGGAACTGCGGAAGTAAAAGAAATAGAGCACGAGCTGAAAAGCCGCTTACAGGAATGGATGATCGTAAACCGCGATTACCTCCCCCTCCCAATCGCCCCGTAAAGCACCTTCCTCCTTCCTCCATCCCTCCTTCCTCCATCCTCCATCTTCCCTACGCGGGCCGCCCCAAATAAGAATCACCATTTAAAAAACCATACTTATGAAAAACCTGAGATTGTTTATTGTGCTGTTTATGGCGGCCGTTTTGTCGACTGCTTCCTTTGCGCAGCAGGCTAAAAAGAGAGAGTTGCTGACCTTCGATGCTTTTGAGGAGAAATTGAAAGCGGCGGGTAAAAACGCCCAGATCCTGGACGCGCGTCTTCCGGAAGAATATGCACAAAATCACCTGGAAAGGGCCGTTAATTTTAATATTGCCAATAAAGAAGATTTTGCAAAAGAGGGCGGAAAGCTGAATAAAGAACAGCCCGTATTTATCTATTCGATCGGGAACGGACGTAGCGGAACGCTGGCGAAGCAGCTTCGGGAGGCTGGTTTCAAGGATGTTACCGAAGTGCCGGGCGGTTTGAGCAAATGGATCGGACTCGGCCGGCCGGTCGTTTCCACCACAGGTAAGGGACTTTCTCTGGAAGAATATCAGGCTTCGTTAAAAAGCGAGAAACTGGTGCTGGTCGATTTCGGCTCGCGCTATTGCGGCAGCTGCAAGCGCCTCGATCCCACGATCGACTCCATCAAAACCGAGCACGCGGCAAATGTAAAAGTGGTTAAAATCGAAGCTTACGAAAACAAAAGTCTGGTAAAAGAACTGGGCGTAGTAGGCCTGCCGACACTAATCCTCTACAAAGGCAGCGAGATCGTGTGGCAGAAAAAAGGCGGCGCTTCCAAAGCTGAAATCGAGAAGGTACTGGAAAGCCAGCATTTGTCCATTAGATAAGCTGAAATTGCAAAATGGCGCTCGGGTTCTTTCACCTGAGCGCCAATCTTATATAGTCTTTTTTCAGGCGGGAAACGGGGACTTTGAAACCGCCTTCCATCAACAAATACCCGCTGTCTTCCTTGATCAGACTTTTAATAAATGCCCGGTTCACAAGGTGTGAATGGTGGCAGCGCAGAAACCCGTAACCCGACAGCAGTTCATCAAATTCAAACATAGGACGCGAAACCAGTATCTGCTCGCCGTCTTTTAGGAAAAAGAGCGTGTAATTATTTTCTGCCAGACAGCGCACAATCTCCGAAGTCTTCACAAAACGCGTTTCCTTTGCCGAAGACAAACCAATACGGTGCTCCGTCGTGCGCCTTTCGTCGATCAGCAATTTCATTAAATTTTCGAGCTGAGCATTCTGCTTTTTGCTCCCGATCTTATCTTCTGCCCGTTTTACGGCCGCCTGCAATTCGGTGTGACTGATTGGTTTTAACAGATAATCAATAGCAGAGAACCGGATTGCCTGAATACCATACTGGTCAAAGCCTGTCACAAAAATCACTTCAAAATGATAGTTTGAAAGTGATTTAAGCAGCTCAAATCCATTCTTTTCTGGCATTTGAATATCCAGAAAAAGAAGGTCAGGCGATATTCGGGCTATGAGTTCCTCGGCGCTGTCGGCATTTAATGCAGTTCCCAAAATATCTACTTCCGGGCAATACTTTTCCAACAGTGCCCGTAGGTTATCTATATTATTAACCTCATCGTCAATGATGATCGCGCGCATCATAGCCAGTCTGTAAAGTGTACTGAAACCAATGTGCCGTTGTCGTTTTGAAAATCCATACTAATGCGGAATTTCTGTTTGTTGAGTAGCTTAATGCGTTCGCGGGTCAAATTAAGGCCCTTTCCTTTAAAGTTCTGAGTCGCGTCAAAACCTTTTCCATTGTCTTTAACCGTAACGATCAGGTCTTTTGAGTGCTGCTCGAATGTAACTTCGAGCTTTCCGTTACTGCCAAGCTGGGCTATCCCATGTTTGATCGCATTTTCAATAATAGGCTGGATCAATAGCGAAGGGAGTTCTACCTGCATATTTTTAATGTCTTCATTCCCAGTCAGTTTGTAGTCAAAGCCAAACCGCATTTGTTCCAGTTTAATATAATTTTCGAGATTCCCTATTTCCACCGAGAGCTGTACCATTTCTCTTCCCGAATTGTTGAGGGTACTACGCAGCAGCCTGCTGAAATCTGTTAGATACGAGTTTGCTGTTTCAATTTCCTGTTTGTTGATCAATCCCTGAAGTGAGCCGAGTGCATTGAATACAAAGTGGGGATTTAGCTGAGCCTGAATAGCTTGCAGTTCGAGATTCGTCTTTTTTGCCAGCGTGCGTTCCTTCTTTAATCGCTTCCTGAAATTAAAGTATATAAACGCGGCTACAAGTAATGCAGTCAGCCAAAGCCTGGTCATTAATACCATTGGAATGAGCCAGAGAAATCCTTTCAGATTGTACATAATACTCGCAGCCCAGTGATGGTCGATCCGAAAATCATATTGCCCGGCATTTGCGCCGGACCAGCTGTATGAATACTCTAACTTATACTTTCCGTCAATCAGCCAGTTCCAGTCGCCGCTGGTGTGCTGTAAGAAAATGCTCGGGTTTGGAGCCGGCAGACTCCCAGAAAACTTGCCGTTCTTAAATCTGTACATTACCCGAGTTTCCCTGATTTTACCATCGTAATAAGCCTTTTTAAAGCCGAAATACAACTCCGCTTCGGCAATTACCAGACTATCAGGCACAGCATTTGGAGCCGAAAACTTCGTTGGTACCTGATTGTAATAATGCAGGAATTTGCGAAGTCCTGTCGTGTCACTCTGGTCTACATCGGGGTGAGGGGCAATGGTGATATAAAATAGCTCGGGAGTAGGGTAAGTGTAAAGAATAGTAAGTTTTGAAATAAGCCTTTCATTTTTGTCTTCCAGTGAAATAGTAACCGTATCGGGGCCAAATGGTAGTGGAAATGTAGCCGCACATTGTTCACCGCCGAAATTATAAAAGGCTATTTCACTGGGCTTTTCTTCCTGATATACCATGTTACTATTATCGATTTTGAGCAGGTAACCCTCCGGCAACGCTTTCGGGTTTCGGATCACCAGCGTCATTTTTTCAGCCAGCCGATTTGCCCGGACTTCATAGCCCTTTTCAGTATTCCTAAATGTAGGTTTCGTAATTGTATCCAGCAACGCTTTTTTACTCATCTCATTCTTTTCGAAATCTGTAAATCTTTGTACGATCAGGTCGAGACGAGGTTTATTGCTGCGTTCATTGATCAGAAACCGATTCAGATTCTCGTCAAGTACAAGTACCTGGGCGCGGGCTGGGAAAAGTAGGATCAGCAGTAAAAACAGCAGCAGAAACTTTTTCTTTTTCATATTTTCTGGGATTAGTTCGGGCAAAATTGTGTCTGCCAAACCAGAATCGCTTATAGGAGTGTGTAACTGTCGGTAATTACTGTGTGAAATGTAAATGCAAGTACACGGAACAATATTTGTTCTTTCTCTTCCAAACAAAAAATCATGAAAGAACAGGATATTAAAACAGTCGCGCGGGTATTGCTGGGGGCGAGCCTGGTTTATGCGGGAATTAGTCACCTTACTTTTGCGAGAAAGGAATTTCAGGCGCAGGTGCCGGATTTCGTTCCGCTCAAAAAGGATGATACCGTTGTCTATTCGGGCATTGCGGAAATCGCGATGGGCAGTGCGCTGATCGCGGCGCCAAAGGAATACCGGCAGCGGGTAGGGCAGGCGGCGGCGGCATTTTTTACTGCGGTGTTTCCGGGTAACATCGCCCAGCTGGTCAACCACCGCGATGCATTCGGGCTGGATACCGATAGGAAGCGTTTTGTCCGGTTGTTCTTTCAGCCGGTACTGATCTGGTGGGCTTTGAAAAGCACGAGTGACAAATAAGTTAATTTCTGCCGGTGGGTGGATTAATAACAAAAACTGGGGATATTCAAATATGATATCCCCGGCTTTTCCACATCAAATGGTGATCCTGCCGCCGGTAACGGGCAGCGTAGCACCTGATACGTAACTACTTTCCTCACTTGCCAGGAACACGTAGGCGGGAGCAACTTCGGCGGGCTGGCCTGCTCTGCCGGTTGGCGTGTTCTCTCCGAATGTTTCCGGCTCCGGCATAGTCGACGGGATGAGGGGCGTCCAGATCGGGCCGGGGGCAACTGCATTCACGCGGATCCCTTTTCCACCTTCAAGCAATATCTGCGCAAGATTTGCCGAGAAATTTTGGATCGCAGCTTTCGTCGCAGCATAATGCAGGAGCAGCGGCGTTGGGGAATACGCATTGACGGAAGTCGTATTGATAATGCTGCTTCCTGGTTTCATATGCGGCTCTGCGGCTTTGCAGAGGTAGAACATCGCGTGAATATTTACTGCGAATGTATATTCCCACTCTTCCGACGGGATTTCCTGCAAAGTTTTCCGCGCCATTTGGAAGGCCGCGTTATTCACCAGAATGTCAATCTGCCCGAATTCAGCGACCGCTTTTTCGATTATTTCCTTGCAATGGGCCTCTTTACTAATATCTCCCCGGATCAGAACTGCCTTTTGTCCAGCCTGTTCTACATAAGAGGCGGTATCGCGGGCATCTTCGTCCTCAACCGGACTGAGGTAGCTGATCAGTACATCGGCGCCTTCTCTTGCAAATGCGATCGCGACTGCTTTTCCTATTCCGGAATCGCCTCCGGTTATCACTGCTTTTTTACCGGCGAGCTTGCCGGAGCCTTTGTAAGACTCCTCACCGTGATCTGCCTTGGGGCGGAGTTCTCCTTCTGTGCCGGGAGGAGTTTGTTTTTGTTCGGGAAAAGGTGGTACCGGATATTTTTCTTCTGGATTTTGCATGCCAGAGTCGTTGGTCTGTTGATTTTCCATTGTTAATAGGTTTCGAAGAATTCATACTTTCAAAACCGCAGCAGTCTACAAAAACAGTTCCAGAATCGGCGCGGACCGGGAAAAAAGTGCCGCTGAATCTGGGCTGGTATCAATTGTTGCCAGCGATCCACTGTTCGATGTTCCGGCTCAGTGTCTGCATATCCATTTGATCGTGGCTGTAAAAGATATCACCCTGCGCACTTTTGATCCACAGAAAACGGCTGGCTTTTTTATTGACAAAGAGCCAGACTGTTCTTCCGTCTTTGGTCCTGAACCTGCCTTTGGCATAATCACCCGCCGCAAATCCATTCTCTTTGTAAGAGATCTCGGGGATGCGGTCAACAAGTTGTTGCTCTTCAACTTGCTTTCTATTGATTTTTATTCCAAATGAGCCTTCGATCGCCAGTTTATCTGCATTCAGCCTTAATTCACTGCTTTTGTAATCTTTGAAACTGGTGAACAGCAGGGTGCCAATTACCACTACCAGCACGGTGCCCGCAATGTAGCTCCCCGCTTTCTGACCCGATTTTCCTTTGTTATAAGCTGCCGTTTTGACCAGAAAATATAGGTATGCGACCAATGGATATACGGTCATGAATATGCTTGCCCAGTTATTATCGATGAGGCTCAGCAGACAAACGCCGATAAATAATGTCGCGGCCAGCGTAAGGTGGAATTGTTTAAACAGCCTGATGTAGGAAACAATATCAAATTGTTGCCGGTCCTGTTCCGACATCGTGTTATAGCCGGACAGACTGTACCTTGCATTTTTTTCGGTCACAAGAAAACCTATGGAACCGAATACGACAGAGAGGATGAGTGCGATGAGGATCATAGCAACAAAATACTAAAAAGTATGCAGCACTCCCAGGGATTTCGGGCTTATTTACATTTGCTCTTCGCCAGTTTCACTCCGTCGTAGCGTACGCTGGCTTTGTCGTCAAAAACGAATTTCCCGTCTTTAAATACCCGGTTGCCCAGGCCTTCTACCAACAGCGTATCTTTCTTTAAGAAAGTTACTTCGTTGATAAACTGCGAATCGGCGGCCATGAAAGTATATAGTCCCCAGATCGTGTCGCCCTGCATTTTCCCCAATAACATTCCATTATTCTGCTGCTTTTCATAAAGCTTGTAGCCGAGACTGCCTTTGATACTATCCCCGAACATCAACGCATTAAACAATACCGTATCCTTTTGCACAAAAGATGCATAGCAGAGATTGAAGGTGCTGTCGGATTCAGAGGTTTTCGTATTGATCGCTGAATTTTCGGTCGGGCCGGAGTTACAGGCAGTGAGTACAAGCAGGGACAGGCCAATTAGTACGGGAGAGATTTTCATATTTTGGTTTGCAGCGCTGGCGGTTTTGGTTGTCGGGATAAAGATTACTTTTTCACAAAGCTAGATTCCGCGGACAAGTAAAAAAGTGACGTGAAGCAGCTCCGTTTTATGAGAATGATCATTGATTCAAATGCGGGCGATCACATCTTAAGAACAAAAAAGCCGGCAAGACCCGATGGTCGCCAGCTTTTTTGTGTATTAAACCTGCGGAAATTACTCTGCGCTGGCTTCTTCGTTTACATAGCTTTCTGCCAATTCGGTCAGGATATGATCGGTTTCGCCTTCCTGATCCAACGTTTGTTGCAATAGGGTAGCTGCTTCTTCGTAACCGAGTGTACGGGCGATATTTCTAAGGGTACCGTACGAAGCGATTTCGTAGTGTTCCACTTTTTGGGCTGCCATGATCAAGCCGCAGTCACGCACCATCGTGCCTTTATCTGTGCTTTCGATGATCTCGTTAGCTTCCTCGATCAAGCCTTCCATTGCAGCACATTTTTTAGCCTGCGCTTTTTCCCCTACAATCTCAAAAACCTGCTCCAAAGTTGCTGCATGTTGTTGAGTTTGCTCAGTGTGCAATTCGAATGCTGATTTCAATTCTTCGGAAGTTGCATTTTTGGACAACTTAACCAATGCCTTTGCCAGGTTTTTTTCAGCCCAGTAAATGTCTTTCAGTCCATCAACGAACAGTTCTTTCAGCTTCGCGCTATCTTGTTCAGTAATTTGTTTTGTGGCTTTGGTCTTGCTTTTAGTCGTTTTCATGATTTCAGTTTGTAAAGTTTTGAGTTCTGGAAAATTTCCACTGCCGCCGCTTCTAAAAATTTTGTACCAGCACATATTTTGCAAGTGGGTCGGGCTGGGATGAACAGTCGCACTAATACACGCGTGGAAATGCGCGAGGCAGCCGCGCCGGCAGCTGATCCCGGAATTGGAAAGCTGTTCCCCAATTTACTTTGTATTAAGCGTGTAAGTGCACTTTTAACGCTGGCATAGTTCTTATCTATCCGTGTCAATTTTTATTTTGGCACAATCGATATGGGCATCAACTTACAGCAAGATTTGCTATGTTTTTCCCACCTGAGGTGGGATTTCGTCTTTCAACGTCCGCAACACTTAATGACGCGCTTCGCTAAGAACGGAAACGTTTTTTTTCTGGAAGAACCATTTTTTGATGCGACTGACAGACCTTACATTCAGTTTGAAAAAAAGCTTCCCGGACTATCGGTCTGTGTGCCGCATTTACCGGCAGATTGCACACACCAACAGTCTAATGAGATTATGAGGGAATTGCTTGCGTCCTTCTTTGAAGACCGTGGCAGCACCAACTTTGTATTCTGGTATTACACGCCGATGGCTTTTGAATTTTCGAAAACCTTCAAGCCGGACCTGCTAGTGTACGATTGCATGGATGAACTGTCGGCTTTCAAATTTGCTCCGGCCGGGATCCGGGAGCTGGAACAGCAGCTGCTCGCAAAAGCTGATATTGTTTTCACAGGCGGTGTTACGCTTTACGAGGCTAAGAAAAACAGTCATTCGAACATTCACCCGTTCCCAAGCAGCATTGAAAAAGAGCATTTCCAGTCGGCAAGGGTTGTACTTACCGAGCCGGCGGACCAGGCGAAAGTCGCAGGTATCAAACTCGGTTTCTATGGTGTGATCGATGAGCGGTTTGATCAGGAACTGATCAGGGAAATTGCTGCTCGCAGACCAGACTGGCAAATTATGCTGATCGGGCCAGTAGTTAAAATAGACCCTGCATTGCTTCCGGTTGCCGATAATATTCATTATCTCGGTTCGAAAAAATACCAGGAATTGCCTTCCTACCTGTCCGGTTGGAATGTGGCTCTGATCCCATTTTTGCTTAATGAATCCACCAAATTTATCAGTCCAACCAAAACACCGGAATACCTGGCGGCTGGAAGACCGGTCGTGTCGACACCGATCAGGGATGTGGTATTACCGTATGCAAAACTCGGACTGGTGAGCATTGGCGACGATGCGGAAACTTTCATTTCGGCTATTGAATACGAGTTGGGAAATCTGGATAATCCGGACTGGCTCGAATCAGTGGATCAATATCTTGCCGACAAATCATGGGAAGATACCTATGCATCCATGGCGGCATTAATGCTGGCCGCGACGAGAAAGGATAAGGCAGTTGTATTAACGAGAGAATTGAAAAATGCCAGCTGACGATTACGCACGAAATACACATTTTCAAACGCAGAACAGCCCATTCCGTACATTCTGGATGGGAGGGTTCGAATGCACGGACCAGCTTAATTCCAGCGGCGACCGCGTGGACCTTTTGGAAGTTACCGGGCATCTGGAATTGATCAATGAGGATTATGCACGGCTTAGCTCGCTGGGTATGAGGACGGTGCGTGAAGGGATCAGGTGGAGCACTGTGGAATACAAGCCGTATCACTACGACTTTTCCGCTGTGTTATGGATGATGAAAGCAGGGAAAATGAATGGCGTACAGCAAATCTGGGATATCTGCCATTTCGGGTTTCCAGCAGACCTTACCCCTTTACACCCTCATTTTACGCCGCGTTTCGTGGCGCTTTGCAAGGCGTTTGTTGCATTTTATACCGCCAATTTTCCTGGTGAAGTGTTTTTCGTTACTCCGGTGAATGAAGTGAGCTTTCTTTCCTGGCTGGGGGGAGAGGTAGCGGGCACTTCGCCTTACTGCCAGCGAAACGGATGGAATGTGAAGTATGCCTTGATGAAAGCATATATCGCGGGGGCAAGGGCGATGAAAGAAATGAGCGACCATGTAAGGATACTCACCACCGAGCCGCTCGTCAATATGGTGCCCGTACTTGATCCGACACTGGACGATTTACTCGCGGCTTCATTGGAAAACGAGCAGCAGTTTCAGTCCGTCGATATGCTTTGTGGGAAGATCTGCCCGGAACTAGGCGGGAGTATGGACCTGCTCGATATTTTAGGATTTAATTATTACTACAATAACCAGTGGATCGTGGGCAGCTACCAGTTCCTGGGCTGGAATGATGAAGTGAACGATCCGAGGTGGAAAGAACTGGCCGACATGCTGGAAGCCGCTTACCTGCGGTACGATAAACCCTTCGTGATCTCCGAAACGAGTCACCCGAAGGAAGACCGACCTATCTGGATTAGAATGATCGCGGCACAATGTGCAGAGCTGATCAACCGCGGCGCGCCGATCCTGGGCGTTTGCCTCTACCCGGTTATCGACCGCCCCGATTGGGATAATCTTCATATCTGGCACCAGGCAGGTTTGTGGGACAACGATTTTTCGGAAAGACACGCGAGGGTATTGCACACAGAATCGGCAGTTGCGCTGGCGGAAAGTCAGCGGCTTATCGAGCTCACATTAAGGAGCAGAAAAATGGAGATAGAGGGCGCATCAGAGGTTCCATCAGGCTACCTGCTGGCATAATTTTAGAAATGTGTCACTTATTATATCATCAACCAACTATCATTCATTATGAAAAAGTCAATCATGCTGGTCGCTGCGGCGATTTTATATGCTACCACAATCTCATATTCACAAACTACGGGCACCGGCGCTGGCGAAACCAACAAGCCAAGTGCGCAGAATCCAAATAGCCAGGCTCCAAGCAAAACCCATCAAGGTAATACTGATAAAGGCAGCCCGGCTCCGTCAGGCGGTAGCGCTCAGGGTGGAAATACCGGCAAAGTCGATACGCGCAGCAAGCAGGCACAGCAAAATACACCTGGCGACGGCAGTACCCGCCCTGGTGGCGCTTCGAATGAGAACGCAAACGACGTAGGACGATATTCAGATAATGATGCAGCGAATGAAAAGTCGATGCTGAATTCCAAAAAAGCGGTGGAAGCGCGCAGAAAAAATATGACTGAGGGCGACACGACCATGAAAAAAGGCAGCGGATCGGCTCCCAAGAATACTAAAAATCACACAGGTAAAACTGGTAACTATCAGAACCAGGAGATCAAGCATAATCAAAGAACACCGACGCGTCCCTGATCGCGGCGACTAACAATATAACAGAATTCGGGTCAGTACCAGCGATATTTGATTTATCGCCGGTAACTGGCCCGAAACGTTTTTATCGATTGCAATCTTATTCCGCCGCCTTCTTCACTGTATTTACAATCTCGTCGAGTGTACCGGATATCGTACTGACCATTTTACTGTTTTGCAGCATCTTATTTTCAGATTCGATCTCTCCTGAAAACTTGCAGGCAAAGCGGGTATCTTTCTTATCAGTCAGTAATTTCCAGCCGCTTTTCATTACACTTCCATCCGTCATTTGAGCATGCACAGAAATATTCTGACTTCCTTTGGCGGGAATGCTGATGTTCTTTTCGAGTACGCCATTCATTTCCAACGCGTCTTCAATGCTGAAACTGAATTTTCCGTCGCGCATTTTCAACGGAAATAGATTTGGATTAAAAACCGCTACCTCGATGTCCATTCCCTTACTTTTCAGTGCGAATGCATTCAGGTCTACGTGCTTCACCTCCACTTTGGGTAGCCGCAATGCGGGCAATCTTTTCGAAAAATCCATATTGAACTTACGCTCTCCCGCAATCGGCACATCCACCTCGAAAGAAGCTTTGACGGAATAATCTGCGCTGTCGATTTTTTGGTTATCAAAATATTTAATTACCTGCGCCATCGGTTTTGCCATGATTTCCATAGGCAAGGTGAGGGTGGAACTGTCGGAAGAACGGATGTGGATCGGCTTTTCGTAGCTGTCCTCGATCACCTTTACGGAATCGATATAGATGATGTAGTTCAGTTTCCTCGTTTTGATATCCACAGGAAGCGGATTATGGATCGAGATCTTACTTACCAATTTAATACGTTCCGCATCTATATCCGTAATACTGGCCGACGCAACGCCCAGTGTAGGCATTACCTTGTCCGCCGCATTTTCCTTAACTTTTTCAGAAGTAGGTGACTTCCACCACCATATCCCGACTCCGGCCAGTACCAGCAATACCAGTAAAATGACCAACCATTTATTGAAGCGCATAGACAGAAAATTAGGATGTTGAAAGTGTTTTTCCAGCCGATACCAATTCCCGTGCCACGCTGATTATCAACATATTTACCCAAAAATGGAAAAAATCAGAGCACTTCATTGAGTTGCCGCTGCTGGCATGGTTTTAAGAGTCGCAGCCTGTCTTCCTGGACAAACACGTTCCGGGCGATTGCATGAGGAATACGGATTTTCAATCAATCACAAATCAAAACACATTTAAAATGAGAGCAATTTTTTTATCAACCCTGTGTATAGTGCTGACCGCAGCACTGGCTTTTACGGACCGTTTTCAAACGGATTCGCCGGATAAGCAATTCGTACTCGCAGCGGCCGACGGCGGTATGCTGGAAGTGAAGCTGGGCGAGCTGGCTTCCGAGCGCGCCACTTCGGCAAAATGCAAGGAGTTTGGGAAAATGATGATTACGGATCACACCAAAGTGAACGGAGAACTGAAAGCGCTGGCTCAAAAAAAGCAAATCACGATTCCCGCCCGGCTAAGCGCAATGAAGCAGCAGCAATATGATAGCCTGGCCGCCCAGAATGGGGAAAAATTTGATATGCTTTATATGAATATGATGATCGCGTCACACGAAGAAACGATCGGACTTTTTCAAACTGAATCGAACAAAGGGCAGGATCCTGACTTTAAGAAATGGGCGGATTCGAAAATTCCTGCATTAAAGCACCACCTGGAAATGGCGAAGCAGCTATTTCCTGCACAATCAACCGGATCTTCGGTTAAATAAGTTTGCAAATTCTGGTAGTTAAAAAGCCGCCCGCACCGATTGCAGGCGGCTTTTTGTGCAAAAAAAATGGCTTACTTCCCTGTTTCAGAATTTGGCGCATCGACTGGTTTCGATTCCGGCGATCCCTTTTGTCGAAGAAAAATGGTGAATATTACAATACTGGCAATGGACAGAAATTCGCTCTGCCAGTTTTGAAAGGTTTCAAACCAGAAGTTAGCTTGTGTCAGATAGTCGCCCATGGTATCCGGGGATAACCCGTTGAGGAGCTGCTGGTCATTGTGATCGACCCAGCTACCGTATAAGTGCAGTAGCCAGCTCGTTAGGAAAAGGATCCCGAATGTGATCGCCAGTGAGTTTTCGTAAAGTTTTAAAATAAATCCGCCTTTTCGTACCGGCCAGGGCGCATCGGGTCCAGGCTGCGGCTCGCGGTCTACATCTTCGGGCTCATCAAGTGATTTTGACTCTGCGGAGCCCTTTTGACGAAGTCCCACTGTAAGTACTACATACAATGCCATTTGTAAAAACTCACTTTCAAAATTTTCAAATGTTGCAGAAATGAAATGCCCGCTTTGCAGGTAGGCGGCGAGGCTCAGTGCGGCTGCCTGGTGTTCTTCCAGTTCCGAATTGTGCTCGTGCCAGCCGGTTAACGCCTGGGCAATGAGGGTTACCATAAAAAGGCCCACAAAGAGCAGGCCGAGCCCATTTTGATACAGAAACGAATGCTTTTTGGAAGTTTGGCTCATTGGAGAGTTTAGATAAATGTTTATGTAAGTTGCCGAAAAAGTAAAACCTGGCAAAGAAATAAGAACAAAAACGGTCCGGAAATCCGGACCGTTTTTGTTCATCAATTTTGCAACCATCAACTGAACCCATTCTATCACTACCAACCTCACCAGTTAATTCACTCACTCACTCATTCCGGTTTCACCGCAGCCCGGCCCACGGCGGCTCATTCATTCACTCATTCACTCATTCACTCATTAAATCACCTCCGCTTCCTGCCCAGCCAGGCAACAGCCACGATCGTAATCAACGAACCCAATGCAATTTTGCGGACCAAACCCGCTTTGTTGTATTTGAGCTCAGCTTTTCCGCCCAGCTCGCCGAAAAAGTCCGGAATGTGGCCACTTTGAATATCCTCTTTTACTCCTTCTATAACATTCACACGATCGGCAAGTAACAGCAAAAGCCAGTGCCGGATCATGGATTCGGAGTAGCGGAATGCAAAACGCCTGATTTTTCCACTCAGTCCGGCTGGCGGATTGGGTGTACCAAATACGGCAGACAAACTGGGACGCTCATTGGAATGCAGCACTTCCACCAATGCCGGCTGCTGTGCGGGTCTTTCCCAGATCATTCCCTTATTGTCATTTTCGGTCCGTCGCTTCATGGGATAGGCCGGTACATCCAATGGATCAGCATCGATCCCCCAGCCCTTGATGTGACTATAATCTCTTTCTGTATTTTTCATAATGTTCGTTATTTACGTGCAGATGGCGGAATCAATATTGGTTTGATACAATTGTCGAGCTTCGCTGAAAAAATATGGTATGCGTCAGAAACTTCTTCCAGCGGAATCCGGTGCGTGATGATCTGTTTAGGATCTATGCGACCTGACTGAATGTGGTCGATCAGTTTCGGCAACAACCTCTTCACAGAAGCCTGATTGGCGCGGATCGTTATACCTTTATTGACCACATTTCCGATCGGGATCAGATTTCCGGTTGGACCGTACACGCCCACAATTGATACAATACCTCCTTTTTTCACCGAATTGATAGCCCAATGCAGCGCAGTCGCCGAGCCCGCTTGCAGCATCAGCTTCCGGCCTGTGATCGTTTGCATTGCGTCACCCGCAGCTTCGCAGCCTACCGCATCAATGCACACATCGGCACCCAGCCAGTCGGTTGTTTTCTTTAAAAACAAAACGACATCGCCCAGCGAGCGGAAATTGTATACCTCGCATTGCGCAAAGTTTTTTACGAATTCCAGTCGGTATTCCAGGTGGTCAATAACGATTACACGACCTGCGCCGAACAGCCACGCAGACTTTGCGGCCATAATACCAACCGGCCCTGCGCCAAATACCACAACCGTATCGCCGGGTTTGATCCCGCCCATTTCAGCGGCCTGATAGCCTGTTGGGAATACGTCGGTGAGGAGTACCGCATTGTCGTGATCCATATCTTCCGGAATGACCGTCGGGCCCACATCGGCGTAAGGTACCCGCACATATTCTGCCTGGCCGCCATCGAAACCACCGGCTGTATGGGAGTAGCCAAATATACCGCCTACTGCGGTTGCTTCCGGATTGGACTCGTGACAGTTACCATAAAGCTGCTGCTCGCAGAAAACGCATTTTCCGCAGGCTATATTAAATGGTACCAGTACATTGTCGCCTACTTTCAAATTCTGTACCGCATCGCCGATTTCTTCGACAACACCTATAAATTCATGTCCAAAAGTGGTTCCGACCCTCGTATCCGGGACCAGGCCGTGATAGAGGTGAAGATCTGAGCCGCAAATGCAGGAACGGGTAACACGGACGATCGCATCGCTCGAATGCTCAATCTCCGGCATCGGCTTGTTACGGTCCAATCTGACCCGGTACGGGCCGCGATAATTCATTGCTAGCATAGTTGGTCTGTTGTTAAGTGCTTGAAGTGTAAAAGATTTAAGTAGGCGCGGGTCTTAAAAAACCATTCCAGTGTGGGTATATATTAGTGCTTGTGCAGAGCCGAATCAGCCTTGCTGCTGATCACAAATTGCCGGATCTCGCCCTTTTCCCACGCATTGGCACCGGCTGCCACCTGCGGCATCGGAATATCCGCCCGGCTCTTTTTGATTTTTTCGGTGGAGATATCAAATCGCTTGTCGCGGTCGTCGAGCAGTTCTTTTTTTAGCTGTCCTTCTTTTGTAAATCCCATCATCACCATCGGCGAGCCTACGGGCAATGTTCTTTCCTGATCCGTATGCCAGGTGTGGATCGTTTTTCCGTAAGTTGAAACCAGCTTTTCCATCAGCTCGTGCTCAGCGGCAAGCGGAATTCCTGGCGCAACGAGGGAGCCCGATTTCACTTCGTGATGGTGACTGTGCCAAAGCTTTTTTTCCTCCTCAGGCAGGGTTTTAAAAAGCCGCTCTGTAATAATGTATTCCACACCCATCAGTTTGGCATCTTTTCCATTTCCGTCGAAAATAATCGCCTGGTAGAGGTCGGCATTTAGCTGATTCACATAGTGATGCGCTTCCATTTGCGCGTTGATATTTCCATTATAAAAATGAAAACCGTCCAGGTAGGTATTGAAATTTTTGAATGGCGTTTTGTCCTGCATCAGATCTGCGCCTTTGTCCAGCAGTGCGTCTTTCGCAGGAATAGAATCGCCTGGGGATTTCACCTGGGAGCCTGAGTTGTTGCCACCGCAGCCGGCAGCAACAATCAGGAGTCCGAACAGAATGTAATGCTTCATAAAAATCCGGTTTTAGTACTGCTCAGGTTGGGTTTTGAGTTCTTTCCAGCGGACTTTCCTCCACTTCCTTCGTTGCCCGTACCGTCATTAATCCGGCCGCAACTTCGATTAACCCCAATATCAGATGCGGCAGATACACCTCATCATGAAAGCCGAGAATCCAGGGTGATGCCGCCAGGAATAGTCCGGTAACAATGTCGATATTCAGGTGAGCTGACATCGGGATACTTCGTACCATACCACCTTCGTAGTCTGTAAAGAGGGACATTAAGATGACCATCGCGCCAATGGCGATCAGTGTCCAGGTGGCGGTTAAATTGTCGTTAAAACCCACGATCCAGGGCATCGCGATGAAGAGCGGCCCGGTGGCGTAATCCAGCTTGCTGTGTAGTTTGGTGCTGATGATTTTCATTTTGGATTTGTTTGTTGACAGGTTTGAAAATTACGGCGCCCTGTAAAAACCTGTGCCAGATCGCAGCACCTGCGATGAGCGGGACTGCACCATCAGACAACAATTCTCCGACTCACAAATTTTTTTCTTCTAAAACAGCGATTTTGAAGTATTTGGCCTGTTTTTAGTAAGTGCTTGAGTTGAGTGAATTAACACCTTTACCTACCTTATCCATGCAAAAAATACAATTGTTTTCACAGTATGACGCGGCCGCGCTGTTCCTGAAAACCACGAATGAGCTGGAAGATCAGGTGAGTGTGTGGCCCGAAGATTTCCTTCGCGACGAGGAGCTCGAACAACATATCTCGTCATTGAAAGAGACAATCCGGCTGCAACTGCCCGAGATCGATTTCAGTAGTGGTCGCCAGATTGTCGTCGACAGGATTTTGCCACTTTCCGAATTTCAGCCCGGCATGCGGCGGGGCGTGAATGTGCGCGTGAGTGTGCTGGTGTACAAATATTTGTTAAGAGAATCTGGCTACCTGCTGGGTTGCCGCCCGCCGATCTCCATTCCGGAGCCAGTAGGGCAGTGGTATACCGACCAGAGCAATCAGGAGCTGTACGTTGAGTACGAGCAATACGCAAGGCAGCCGAAAAAAGCGATTACCATGCACCAGCAGTATGTCCCCTTTCTGCAACAGGCGCACCAGGCGCTTAAAGGTGAGTTTGAGGAATTTAATAACTCGCTGGAAAGCATCATCAGAGGTATTGTCGGAAAGAGAAAAGTAGACGCGGATCAGATCCGGCGAATGCGGATGATGCTGAGCTGAGTATTTGGTTTCTTTAAATTTTTTCTAATCAAATCGCAGGCTTTTGCATCATGCAAGCCTGTGATTTTTTATTGTCCACGTAGTTTTATTTAACAGCACTGATAAAGTGTTTGCTGCCGCAGTTAGGGCAGGGGACATGCTCGCCGTCGGCCGACTCCTTCCCGCAGTCTTCGCAAACGAGCTGCTCTGACGTTTCACTAACCTGCTGCTGGTACTCCTTATCCCATATTGGCAATACCGGCAGGCCCGGTATCACATCAAAATTTTTGATCAATGTAAAATTTCCCCCGGCTTCGAAATAAAGCCTTTTTACCTCACCCAGATGACGAATACTGTGGCTGCGCAGTTGTGCAAATGCCCGCTCCCGGGTAATGCCGACCTGCTGCATCTTATCAAGGTTCAGGCAGCCGTCTTCGATAATTGCGGTAAGGTTTCCCTGAGTGACTTTTTCCAGCGACTGACTTTTGGTGGCCAGGCTGGCGACGAGCTGCTGCACAGAAATGACGATCGCAGCAATGACGATGATAGGTAATATGCCCCGGTCGGGCGATTGCAGGGGCACCCCGATCGCAGCGGCGAGCGAGACCATTCCGATCAGCTCGTTACGGCTGAGCTGGGACGCCATTCTTTTACCCATTAACCGCATGGAGATCATGAGGATCAGGTAAATAAGGAAAATTCTAAAAACAACTTCCAGGTAAAATCCGCCGGGCACATCTCCGATGAATATCCTTTGCCAATCATTAAAATGGATATCTGAGGATTTCATGATACTGTTAATTGAGATGGTAGGGAGACCGTTGCAGATATCCATTCACTCGAACTGCATATTTCACAAGTATGCGACGTGTCGGTCTCTTCCACCACATGCCCGCAGCTGGCGCAGACCAGGTTACCCTCGACGATCTGCTGAGAGAAGCTATTGATGCCCTGGTCTTCCGGTGGGTAAATTTGCAGACCAGGGGAAGGCTCCGGTTTTTTGTAAACACTGAATATGCCGCAGGCTTCCAGGTAAACCCGACCCACATCGCCGAGATTATAGACGTTCTGGTTTCTCAGCGCCGCAAAAAGCTGCTGCCTGGAAACCTTTGCCTTTTTCATTTCTTCCAGCTGAATGATCCCATCTTTGACTGCAAGGGATGTGGTACCCTGGCTTAGCTCTTCGAACCTGCCGCTTTTAAATTCAAAGAAATTGAGGCCACGTTGAAATATAAGTGCACAAATCAGGATCATTATACCCATTAAAACACCCAGTTGGGGAATCTGCATCGCCGGTGAGATAATCGCACCAAGGGTAACCATAATGGCCATTTCCGAAATCGTCAGCTGGCCGCCCATCCGCTTGCCCATTAACCGTACGATGGCCAGCAGTACTACGTAAATTATGAAGGTGCGGATAAAAACTTCTACCAAAAACTCCGGGGGCGCTTCTCCAAAAAGGATGCGCTGCCAGTCCCAGGGCTGTATATCTTCTTTTTTCATGGGTTAGTAAAAGGAATGTTGATTTTCGGATTCGCGTCCTTATAAATGCGTGCCAGTTGCCACAGCAACTGTTTGTGAAGTGGCATCTTTTTTTTCCGCAAGCGGCAAACCATATTTACCAAATGCACATCGCTCAAAGTCCTGAAACAAAAGCCATATTCCTGGATAAGGATGGTACGCTGATTCGCGACGTACCGTACAATGCCGATCCTTCGCTGGTCGTTTTTGAAGCCGGCGTTTTTGACGGCTTACGGACTTTGCAGTCGGAGGGGTATAAGCTAGCCATTATCTCAAACCAACCCGGACTCGCAATGGGGAAATTTACGATTGGCGACTTTGAGCGGCTGGTCGAATTTTTTCACAAAATCTTTCAGGAAAACGGGCTCGAACTGGCGGGCTTCTACTTTTGTCCGCATGCGCCTCCATCTTCATGTGAATGTCGAAAGCCTAAGTCCGGCATGCTGGTACAGGCGGCGGGTGACCTTCATATTGATTTAAAGCAATCGTGGATGATCGGCGATATTCTGAATGACGTCGAAGCAGGCAACCTGGCTGGCTGCCGCACGGTACTTATCGATAATGGAAATGAAACCGAGTGGCTTACCGGCCCCTTTCGTAATCCTGATTTCACAGCACGTAACTTCCTGGAAGCCGCCAACTATATCTCCACCCAAAAGGTACTGACCGATGCCCGAACTGAAACTGAATAACATTTTGTGCATTCGCGCCG
The DNA here is from genome assembly GCF_021390335.1 of Dyadobacter sp. CY343. GTDB lineage: Bacteria > Bacteroidota > Bacteroidia > Cytophagales > Spirosomataceae > Dyadobacter. The sequence goes on from NZ_JAJUXK010000009.1 coordinate 208,389, forward strand.
ATAATATGGGGGATGTGATCATGGCGTCGCCTGCTTTTCGTGCATTGAAAGAAACGTTTGGAAGCCGCATTACGCTACTTACCTCACGTGCCGGCTCGCTGATTTCTCCGAATATTCCGTGTATCGACGAAACGATCGTGGCAGATTTGCCGTGGGTCCGAAGCGATGGCTGTGATGGTGCAGCATTGGTACAGTTGGCAGGGGATATCAAAAGTCGGGGATTTGATGCGGCTATCATTTTTACAGTATATAGTCAAAGTTCGCTTCCTGCCGCGATGCTGGCTTTCATGGCGAATATACCTGTGCGCGCGGCTTACGCCCGTGAAAATCCTTATCAATTACTCACACACTGGCTGCCCGATCCGGAACCGTTTCAGCATATTGCGCATCAGGTGGAGCGGGATCTGGCACTTGCCGCTAAGCTCGGCGCTAGTACGGATCATGATAAATTATTGTTACGGATTGATGCGGCTGATATTGAATCTTGCAGGCAAAAATTAGCTGCTATTCAAGTTGATATTGAAAATCCGTTTATTCTATTTCACCCCGGTGTCTCGGAAGCAAAAAGAGAATATCCGGTTGGTCACTGGATTGAGGCAGGGCGGCAACTTGCGGAGAAATATCAAATGCCGATCCTGGTCAGCGGGTCGGAATCGGAGCGAAACCTGGCGAAAACTGTTGCGGCAGGGATTGGCGCTCCGGCGATCTCGGTGGCTGGGCTGTTTTCGGTAGGAGAGTTTGCCAGCCTGATCGATCAGGCGCGTTGTGTAGTTTCGGTTAATACGGCCACGATCCACATTGCCGCTGCAATGCAAACGCCCGTAGTGGTATTATATGCGCAAACCAACCCGCAGCACACTCCGTGGAAATCGCCGCACCGGATCTTGCCCTATTCTGTCCCGCGACATCTGGAAAGCAGTAATATCATTATCCGCCACGTTTCCGATCAGATTTACGCCACGCACATTCCCTATCCCTGCCCGGAAGAAATCCTGGCCGCGGTCGAAAGCTTACTTTTGCCAGACTGAGGTTTTCTTTGTCAAATAGAGAGGTATTTAAACTGTTCAAAATCGGACAGCCTTCGTTCTTTTATGGACAGAATATTCTTTTAAAAAACTCCTAAAATACCTCAGTAAGCGCACTGAGGGTAGTTTTTAAAAATTGGCATGCATTTGTACTAGAAAATAGAAACTAATAGTTTCAGCATGCGCCGAACATACCTCGGAGAATTTGAAGAGCTGGTATTGCTTATGATCGCGATCCTCGACGGACAAGCGTACGGGGTGACGGTCAGTCAGGAAATTGAGCAGCACACCGGACGGCTCGTCACATTCGGCGCGGTTCACAATACGCTGATCCGACTGGAAGAAAAGGGTTTTGTGAAATCAGAGCTCGGCGGGGCTACGACGGAGCGGGGCGGTCGACGGAAGCGACTTTTCAAAGTAACCGCACTCGGCAGTACTGCACTTCGCGATATCCAGCAGCTGCGTAATAAGCTCTGGCAGATGATGCCCGAAAGCGCGTTAAAAGTAAGCGGAATATGAGCGCGCCAAAACCACCCGGCTGGGCCCGGACTTTGCTCCGCTGGCTGCACCCGGCCAATACGCTCGAAGAAGTAGAAGGCGACCTCGATGAATTGTACGAATACTGGTACCGGCGCGCAGGAAAAACGCAGGCCGTTTTCCGCTACAGCCTGAACGTAATTTCCGTGCTGCCGCCATTTGTAAAACGACGCCAGCGTAAAACAGAATATGATCAAACCTTTTTCCTGAATCCTGATATGTTAAGCAACTACTTCAAAATCGCCTGGCGGAATATGCTCCGTCAAAAAGCCTACTCGGCACTCAATATCGCCGGACTTTCCATTGGAATGGCGTGCAGTATTCTCATTTTGTTGTGGGTGCGAAACGAGTTGAGTTACGACCGTTTTCATACCAATGCAGATCAACTTTTCCGCCTTACTTGTAATGCGGGCGATTTCAAAGCAGCAGTAAGTCCGGCGGGAATGGCGGCGGGATTACAGTCGCAAATGCCGCAGATAGAAAGTTCTGTACGGATCAGTAAACCGGTTACAAGTCTTTTTGAAGTGGGAGAAAAAAAATTTGAAGAAAAGCGCGTGATATTCGCTGATTCCAACTTCCTGCGGGTTTTTTCTTTTCCATTGGTAAAAGGAGATGTACGTACTGCACTGAATAACCCGGACGCGCTGCTGGTCACGGAGGAAACGGCCAGGAAATACTACGGGGATCAGGATCCGATCGGCAAGATCATTCGCAGGAACAATCAGGAGAATTTTACGATCGCGGGCGTTTTAGCCAATACTCCTTCCAATTCTCATTTGCAGTTTGATTTTGTTATCCCGATGTCAAATCTGGCCAGATTTGACAATGATCTGAAAACCGCGACCTGGGGAAACTTTAATTTTTACACCTATTTCCAGCTGAATAAAAATGTGAATACCTCTGATCTCGGTTTGAATGCACTGAGCAAGCAGATTTACAAACTATTCAAGGCGCACGGAAGTGAAATGAAAGTCGATTTTCACCTGCAACCGCTTACTGCTATTCACCTGCATTCCGATTTACAGATCGACCTGCCGGGCCACGGTAATATGCAGTATGTCAATATCTTCTTCGTCGTCGCGATTTTTATTCTTGTCGTAGCCTGCATTAATTTCATGAACCTCGCGACAGCGCGGTCGGAGCGCCGGGCTAAGGAAGTGGGGCTGCGCAAAGTGGTAGGGGCGGGCCGCTATCAGCTGATCGTCCAGTTTCTAGGTGAATCGCTGATCTTTTCATTCCTGTCCCTACTTATCGCGATCGTGATCGTTTATATGCTGCTGCCGGTATTTCAGATGCTCACCGAAAAGGAGCTCGCCATTCAATTGCTGGATGGAAAATTGCTGCTCAGTCTGGTCGGCATTGCGATATTGACCGGCCTGGTCTCAGGCAGTTACCCTGCGCTGTTCCTCTCCGGATTTGCTCCTGTGAAAGTATTAAAGGGGAAAATGAGGGTAGCAGGCGCGAATCTTCTTTTCAGGAACGGACTGGTAATCACACAGTTTGTTGTCGCTATTATTCTTCTCATCGGTACCGCTGTTGTTTACAAACAATTGAATTTTATCAAAAACAGAAACCTGGGTTTTGATAAATCGAACTTGCTCTACCTTTCTATGTCCGGTGAATTATGGAATAAAAAACAGGCATTGAAAACGGCATTAGGAGAGAACGCGCTTACCGAAAATTTCTCGATCATCTCGCAGCTGCCGACAGCCATTACGTCGGGCACGGTGGATCTGGAATGGGAAGGACAGGTTGCCAGAAATGAAATTGTTGTGCCTTCGCTGGATGTGGATGAGAACTTTGTGAAGGTATTTAAAACAAAGTTGCTGGCTGGCCGCGGTTTCTCCCGCGATTTTTCAGGGGATACTGCAAATTATGTGATCAATGAACGGGCGATGCAAATCATGGGAATGAACGCAGGTAATGCGGTAGGAAAAAGCATCTCATTCAGTGAAAGTAAGGGTACGATTATCGGAGTAGTGAAGGATTTCAATTTCAAATCTCTGCAACATGCGGTTGAGCCACTGATATTGCGGCTCAATAGATGGGGCGGGGTCGTGATCGTTCGTACCCGCGGCGGCGCAAATGAGGCGACTATTGGCAAGCTCGGGGAGATCAGCCGGCAGCTTAATCCTGCATATCCGTTCACATATGGTTTTTTGGATAAAGACCTCGATAACCTGTACAGAAGTGAGCAGCAAATGGGGAATATTTTCAATCTTTTTGCGGGGCTGGCGATTTTCATATCGTGCCTCGGACTATACGGTCTGTCGGCATTTATGGCCGAGCAGCGGAAAAAAGAGATCGGTGTCCGCAAGGTATTGGGCGCAACGGTGAGCGGCGTAGTAGCTTTGCTTTCCCAGGGTTTTCTCAAACTTATCCTGATCGCGATCTTGCTGGCCACACCAATCGCCTGGTACGCAATGGACAGGTGGCTTGCAGATTTCGCCTATCAAACCACGATCGACTGGTGGGTATTCGTCCTGGCCGGGCTGATCGCCGCGACTATTGCCCTGGTAACCGTCAGCTTCCAAAGTATCCGCGCCGCCCTGATGAACCCGGTGAAGAGTTTGCAGGGGGATTAGGTTCATACCCTTCAATCTCCCGCAGCATCTCGATCGATCTCATCACCGGATCCCATTCTTTTCCGTTGAATATCATTTTAAACCACTTTTTATCACGGTTTTCATATTTGATATTGAAGAATAGCCAGAGGGCGGTGATTATTTGACAACCACCCGGTGAGAACTTTGTGTGCCGTTTTCATAGTCGATAGAAAGAATATACAGCCCTGGTGCCAATCCAAGGACACTGATCTCGTTTGCGGCTTCAAAAGATTGGTGAACCGTTTTTCCTTCTTTCGTCCTAAGTCTCAACATTTTTATTTCACCAGAAATCTGTGTTATGCTGATCTTATCCGAAACAGGATTTGGATACACCCTCACTTTTTCAGATTCACTTTCTGACATCGATACGGTATCCTCAAATTGGTCCTGCATTCCCTCGTCAGGAACAGGCGCAGTACCGTTTCCAGTTAAGTAAGAAGACAGGTAACGCCACGGACCATACGTCTGACCAGTCAGCGCCAATGCAGGATCATATTTCACTCTAACCCGAACCTTCGTAGCCGGTCCTTGTTTCGGGATTACATTCTTCAACTCCGTACCCACCAGCCCCAGACTTGCATAAATGTTCTGCGAGCCAGAGGATTGTGTGCTATTCGTAATCACATTATTCGCCCCTTTGGAAAACCCCTGCCCAGCCGCCTTCGTTTCCCAAACCAGCTTGCCTTTATTCCCACCCAGAAACGACTTAGAATGTAACCCAGCACCAAAGTTGTTCTGGGCGAATTGAGATTGGTTGATTGGGGTAGTGAGGTTGGTGTTGTAGAGGCGGAGATTGTTTTGGATGGATTGGCTTGCACTTCCATGATAAACCACCACAAGACTTTTTTCTGTAAAGCTGTCGTAGTTATAGACGTACGACGTCATTAATAGGTCGCTCAGGCCATCACCGTCAACATCGCCAGCCGTTGAAGCGGATAAATCAAGCGTACTAAAAGGTCCGACGGGATTTATATTATTCAAGAAGAACGCGGGAGAAGCTCCATTAGGAATACCTGCTGACGATCCATAGAATACCATACTCGTTCCTCTCATTATCTGCTGTAAAGGAAAATTTGGTATACCGATAACAACATCACTATATCCATCTCCATTCAGATCACCGGCTGTCGCTACTGTTCTACCCATGTTAGCACCCTGTATATTACATTCTAATAAAACTGATGCTGCATTTAGTCCCGAAGCACCACCATAATATACAAACGCAGCTCCTTCTTCATAACTTCCGCTGCTAAACTGATCTGCACCGATTATAACGTCGCTAAATCCGTCGCCATTTAGGTCACCCGCACTTGCCACAGAAGTCCCAAAGCCGGCATTAGCTTGATTTTTCTGCAACATTAGCATAGAATTAACCGAAATGCCATTTGGCGAGCCATAGTAGAGGTATGTAGCTCCTTCATGACTCTCGGGACCTGTATAGTAAGGGGCACCGATGATGATGTCACTGTAACCGTCTCCGTTCACATCGCCAGCAGTAGATACTGAATATCCGAATTGAGCGAAATTGGAATTGCCCTCAATAACAATAGCCGCATTTAGGATAACTCCGTTTTGTGAACCGTGGTATATCAGGGCAGCGCCCTCGTCGGATTGGCCATTATCATAGGCTTCGTCTCCCACTATCAAATCGTCATAACCATCTCCATTGATGTCACCCGCACTGGCAACTGACCAGCCCATTAGGGATGTACTCTTGTTACTCGGTAAAATAGTAGGTGAGTTAATCTTGATCCCAAGGGATGATCCATAATATACAAGCGCTGCCCCGGTAATCATTTCGGATTGCTGGCCAACCTTTACAAAATAGGTAAAGTCACCTATCACTATATCTCCAAAACCATCCCCATTCACATCTCCCGCAGAGGCCACTGAGCAACCCAAATCACCGCTATTAGGTACATTTTCGATAATAGTGAACGAGTTAAAGTTAATACCGGATAAAGAACCATTGTATATAAAGACAGCACCATGTTCATCATAACTTGGAACTCCAACAATGATGTCACTAAAACCATCACCATTAATGTCACCAGCGCCCGCAGTGTTCATTCGTTGGTCTATTTTCTTAATCAATCCTGCGTCCAAATAGTCTCCTGATCCTCCTCCTACCCACACAAACGCCCCACCCTCATCCACATTCCCATTATCATAAGTAATCGCCCCAACTATCACATCACTATATCCATCCCCATTCACATCACCCGCACTAGCGACATTGCTGCCAAGTTGCGCGCCGGCTTGATTACTTTCCAGCGTAGAGATTGCAGTTTCCGCAATGCTAGTCTGGCTGCCTGGATAAACAAACGCCGCCCCTTCATTACTCTGCCCATTATCATAAAACATCGCCCCGACGATCACATCTGCATATCCGTCGCCATTCACATCTCCGGCGCTAGCTACTGAATAACCGAACTGGGCTTCTGCCTGGTTTGATTCTAGCGTTGCTGCGGCTACAATGTTGATTCCTTGTGCGGAACCGTAATGTATAAAAGCCGCCCCTTCATTGGTTTGGCCTTTGTCGTACATATTCGCTCCGATGATGATGTCACTGTACCCGTCGCCATTCACATCCCCGGCAGTGGCGGCCGTGTGGCCCAGGTATGCTGTTGCCTGGTTGCTTTCCAAAGTAGTAGCCGCATTTGCAGGATTGATACCCAGCGCGGAGCCGTGATAGACGAATACAGCACCTTCATCCGTCTGGCCTTTGTCGTAAAGCCGGGCACCAACCAGGATATCGCTGTAACCATCCCCATTCACATCGCCGGCACCAGAGGCGCAAAAGCCCATCATCGCTTCGGCCTGATTGGCTTCAATGATCACAGGGTTATTCGTATTCAGTCCCGCTGCTGATCCGTGGTAAAGGAATACGACCCCTTCATTGGTCTGCCCTTTGTCGTAAGCCCGCGCACAAACTAGCACATCACTGTAACCATCCCCGTTCACATCACCGGCCAAGCCGATGGTATTGCCCATATTGGCCTCTGCCTGGTTACTTTCCAGTACCAGCGAAGCAACTTTGCTGATTCCTTGAGCAGATCCGTAATAGACAAATGCAGCGCCCTCATTGGTCTGGCCTTTATCGTACATGTGTGCCCCGACAATAATATCGCTGAAACCGTCCTTATTGATATCTCCTGCTGAGGAAGCATAGCTGCCGAACCGGGCTTCCTTTTGATCCGATTCGAGCATTACGCCGCCAGCCATATTGATACCAGCCGCATTGCCATAATAAACAAAAACTGCCCCTTCGTCAATCTGCCCGTTATCATATTTGGAAGCGCCCACGAGCACATCGCTGTATCCGTCCCCATTCACATCACCCGCGCTGGACACTACCCCGCCCATCCATGCCTGGTTCTGGTTTACTTCCGGGACTTTGATCGCATTGCCCGGATTTCCATTCGATATGATCGGATCGATCGTGACGGGATATGCTGCGCCGCGGACATCTACATTGATCTCAATATCACCTTCACTCAGAGCCAGGGTCGCTTGCAGTGGCGAGCCGGATGCGTCCCAACATTTCAGGCCGCTGTAAACCAACTCGTTGTTTGTCTCTTTTTCACTATAAAAAGCAAGTGTATTGTTACCAGTTTCTCTTGCTTTGAAACCCTTCAATTGCAGTTTAACAGATAGTTCATCGGTCCCTGATGGCGCTTTTTCAATGATAAAATTCTGGCGGATACCTTCCGGACTATTGATGTACTGCTCGGTAAACGTACTGTGCCTGATCTCAGCGGTGTTGTTTTTGTTTTCAATTATACCCTGTTTGTCAACCAGATCAATCCGCTTATTATCAACATAAATCCCCTTAGTGATCAATTTAAACTCGAAGTTGTGCCCCACCGAATCCTTTCGGTTACGGACTGTCAGCACACCCGGTTCGTAGAATGCACGGAGATTATGTTCCCGATTGGGACTTTGGTACCGGCCGCTCTGCGCATCGAAGGTAATATGGTATTCGCGTTGACTAATGCTTTTCTCAATGTCCGCAGGGACAGTGCCACCAACAGAAACGACCGGGGCATCACTTTCAATAATAGTAGCGGCTGGCTCGGTTTCGGTATCTTGAAAAACATACCACAAACCTGCAATGGTCAGGGTTATCATCAATACCAAGCTAAGATTGTAGTTGTGCTTCATATGCCTGACCGGTAAATTGAATGAGAAGGTTTGACAATTATTGTTGAGACAAATCTTAATCATTACAATGAATACACGACGAAGGAATTATTCAACGGCAGCGAAATGTGCAAGTTGCAGTGTTCAGTTATTTAACGTCAATCCTCATACCCTTCAATCTCCCGCAGCATCTCGATCGATCTCATCACCGGGTCCCATTCTTTTCCATTAAATATCATTTTAAACCACTTCTTATCACGGTTTTCGTATTTGATATTGAAGAATAGCCAGAGGGCGGTGATGAGGAATAGGATGGTAGTAGCCACTTGTAAGGTAAGCCAGACCGGGTGTTCGAACATTCTTTCCTGGATTGAAAAAGTTGTCCAAACCGGCGCGTGCAGGAACATTAGCCTGGAAATCAATAGGGTAGAGCCTTTTAAAGATGCCAGCCGGCGCTGCGTTTCCATCAGCGCCTCGCTGAGGTCGGTCTGGAATATCAGGATGATCTGCGAAATGTAAATGCCGATTACGACGGCGAGCAGCACCACGTGTATCAAGATAGAATACCAGAAAAACGGGCTCGCGAATGAATAGGTTTTGTAAAGTACCACGCATAAAAACGAGATCCAGAGTATTCCAGCAATGGTCACGAACATTTTCATAGGCGCCATCGTACGCAGCAGCGACTTGATCTTGATGAGCGTAATCGCGGCCGCATTCTGCCGGTTCAGGGTCAGGTTTTCTTCGAGCTTTTGATCATAAGACCGCCACAATGCGATCAGTTCAGATTCTTGCATGGTAGTTAAGATTTTAAAATTGAAAATTTTTGTCTGAGTTGTTCCTTGATCCGCGCCACTTTTGTCGAGACATTGGAAATTGAAATTCCCAGAATGTCGGCGATCTCCTGCTGACTCCGGTCTTCGAGATAAAGCAGGATCAGCGCGCGGTCGAATTCTTTGAGCTCCCGGATAAACCGGTGCAGCAGCGACAATTCAGAATTGGCATCGAAAGGCGCATCTTCCGTTATCAGGCTGATTATTTCGGCAGTCAGCGGCTGATTCAGCTTATTCCTTTTTGTCTCTTTCCGGTAAAAAGAAATAGAAACGTTCAGCGCTATACGGTACATCCAGGTGCTGAGCATGAACCGGTCATCGTACTTTGGAAACGCAAGCCAGAGCTGTGCGGTAATCTCCTGGATAAGATCTTTCCGGTTTTCGTTGTCGCGGCAATAGGCATTCGCGACTTTGTAAATAATGCCCTTATTCGCATCGATCACATTCAGGAAACTTTCGGAATCGCGTAGATCGGAATCTCGCAGATCGGAATCTCGCAGATCGGTATCTCCCGGCACATGCATCAGGCTGTTTCTTTTGCTTTGTGAAAATTAATGTTGTCCTGAATAATTATTCGCAGCAACAAAAAGAATGTCACACAATTTGCGCGAATATTTTCAAAAAAAAAGAAGTGCACCTTGTGAGCGCACTTCATTTCATTCATGCAGGCCTTTCTTTGAACCCGATTTTACTTTTTCAGCGAAGCCATATCAATCACGAAACGGTACTTCACGTCGCCTTTCAGCATTCTTTCGTATGCTTGGTTGATCTCCTGAATATCAATCATTTCAATATCAGCGGTAATATGATGTTCACCGCAGAAGTCAAGCATTTCCTGGGTTTCCGCAATACCGCCGATCATAGAGCCTGAAAAACTTTTGCGCCCCATAATCAGACTGAATGCAGCGACGGGCAGCGGCTGCTCAGGCGCGCCTACCAGTGCAAGGGAACCGTCCACGCGGAGAAGACTGAGAAATGCATTGATATCGTGCTCCGCTGAAACTGCGTCTAATATAAAGTGCAACTTTCCCGTGTAAGCCGCCATCTGGTCTTTATCTTTTGACATCACCACTTCATCTGCGCCCAGGCGTTTCGCCTCCGCAAACTTCGCTTCCGACGTGGTGAATGCTACTACCTCGGCGCCCATTGCCTTGGCGATCTTAATGCCCATGTGCCCCAGTCCGCCGATGCCAACAATTCCCACTTTTTGGCCGGGCCCTACATTCCAGTGTCTCAGAGGAGAATAGGTAGTGATACCCGCACACAAGAGGGGCGCAGTCGCTGCCAGATCCAGATTTTCGGGAATGCGCAATACATAATTTTCATCCACCACCACACTTTCAGAATACCCGCCGAATGTCGGTGTATCGAGGTATTTGTCCGGTGAATTGTAGGTGCCGGTCATGCCCGGTTCGCAAAATTGTTCCAAACCATCCTGGCAATACTGGCACTCGCGGCAGGAATCCACGATACAGCCGACTCCCACCGTATCCCCGACTTTGAACTTGCTCACGTGGTCGCCGACACTGATAATTTTACCCACGATCTCATGACCGGGAACGCAGGGATATTGGGTCCCGTGCCACTCATTTTTGGCGGTATGCAGATCGGAGTGACATACTCCGCAGAAGAGAATGTCGATTTCCACATCGTGCGCGGTCGGTTTTCTGCGGCTGATGCCAAGTTCGTTCAATGGAGCCTCGGCCGCTTCTGTTCCGAATGCCTTCACGTTTGTCGTTTCTATCATGGTATGATTTAAATGGTTTTTTTGACGGTCACTTCAACTATAACAAATCTGTACCCCGCCATTTTGCGGGAGGTTTCGCGACAGCAAAATATGTAAAAGATCAGCCAATTCGATCATTTCGGGCGGGGAGGTTAGGCGGTAGGTTTGTAACTTTCGAATCGACCAGTTTCCTGAATCCTATGAAATTTCAAATCAGTCCGATAGCCAGAATGCTTGCCGCATTCTTGTTGTTTTTAATCGTTTTTCCGGTTACAGATACATTCAGCCAGAGTAAGCGCAAAAGAGATGCAGCGACTGGCAAGGGAAATACGTTGTCGCCGGTCAGCATTGTTAATTTTAATGAGTCGGGCAAGCAGGTGACCCGTTTTGATATTGCGGGCGATGCAATAGATGCGCACGATGGGGAGATTGCCTATTTCGACGGGACTTATTATCTCTACGGAACCAGCTACGATTGCGGTTTCGCCTGGCAGAACAAGTCCGCTCCGTTCTGTGGTTTTAAGGTGTACGCTTCGCCGGATCTGGTGAATTGGACGGATAAAGGCTATCTGTTTGACGCCAAAAATCCCGTCTGGCAGAGCAGGTGTAATGGAAATACGTACGGTTGCTTCCGGCCTCACGTTGTTTTTAACAAAAAGACCGGGCTGTATGTATTGTGGGTAAATGTGTATGATAATGTGGTCGGGTTCAGGGTATTTACGAGCAAAAACCCAGCGGGACCTTTTGCAGAAGTTGAAAATCCGAAACTGGCTGTTAATCAGAATGCCGAAGCCGCCGGATTGAACAATGGCGACCACGATACTTTTGTCGACGATGATGGTAAAGGTTACGTAGCTTACACCGACTGGCGGACCAAAGGAACCATCGTGATCGAAGAACTTACTGACGATTATTTATCCGGCACTGGCAAACACGTGAAAGCGGTCACGCCGGGCAAAACGGAGGCGCCGGGGTTGATGAAGCGAAATGGCATTTACTACCTCCTGTATTCGGATCCAAATTGTGGGTATTGTTCCGGTGCCGGCACTTCTTACCGTACCGCCAAATCGCCGCTAGGGCCGTGGTCGGAGGGGATCAGTATCAGTGATAAATCCTGCGGCGGGCAACCTTCATTTGTTTCCACGATTCAATTTGACTCCGAAACCGTCTATCTGTATGGGAGCGATCTGTGGAACAATGCGGCCAAAAATGAGGCGCTGGCCAACTATTTCTGGGCGCCGCTGAAATTTGATGAAAAGGGCGCTATTGAGCCTGTTCCCTGCAATCCGAGCGAAAATGTCCGTGTCAAAGTAGGCGCTGCACCTGACCAAAAGTCACGGAAAAATATCGACAATTCTTCGGGTCGGGAGGGTTTTACAACGCAATGCGATATTAGTAACGGAAAGGAGCGGACGCAATCTTTTGTAGCTACCAGATCGGGCAAGTTGAGCGAGGTTAATTTTACTACTTTCCGCGATGGTTACCCCGACGCCGGGCTTGAATTGAGTATATATCCTGCAACCGATTCCGGGTTACCAACTGGTTCCTCTCTCTTTGCCACCGTTGCGGAGCCCGATTCCATGGGCTGGGCGCCCAAGCGACTTCACTTCAACCCCAATATTCAGGTGGAAAAAGGGAAGAAATATGTGATCGCATTGAAATCAAAAACTACAAAAGGCTGCTATGGTTTTCAATTCAATGATTCGCTGTCTTATCCAAAAGGCGCGGCGGCGGTGAAGGGTGATGGGGGTTTCGTGATCGAGAAAAACCGGAGCCTGAAATTTGAGACCTATATCAGTCCGAAATGAGCGATTATTCTGCTTGAAAGCATCTTGGACTGAATTTGCCCCAGGTTTGAACAGGCTGTAACTGCATTGGAATGCACTTTTGCTTCGAAACAAAACAAGCAAAAATGCTATGAAAAACGTCGTTCCCATTTTACTCATTCTTCTCTCGGTTCAGTGTTTTGGTCAAAGGAAAAAAGTAAGTCCTGCTGCTGCAAAAGTCGATTATCTTATTCCGCTTAACGCGGAGAAATGGGAATTTCAGGAAGGTAAGGTCACTTTCGAAACGTACAAAGGCGCGAAGGCGATGAAGATCGAAAAAAGATCCGGCCAGGTAGTTTTGAAAGACCTCCATTTCAAAAACGGGACCATTGAATTTGACATTGATCCCTCTGAATCTGAATTCGCGGAAAGCATTTATTTCCATCGCAAAGACGCCAGGGAGCAGGAGATCGTGTACCTGCGCATGTCGCGGGTGAACAACGGGCTGGCGAATCAGGGAATACAGTATTGTCCTTATTTTGATGGGATCAATATGTGGGATATGTATCCTGACTATCAGGCGCCTGCGATATTGAAGCCGGGGGAGTGGAATCATTTGAAACTGATTATCTCGGGCAAACGCCTGCAAGTTTTTCTCAACAATGCAACCAAACCGGTACTGGATATTCCCAGGCTGGAAGGCTCCGCGGCCGAGGGTAGTATTGCTTTTGAAGGCGCTTCCTATATTGCCAATGTGCGCGTGAAGCCCGACGAAGTGGAAGGTCTGAGCCCGCTCGCATTGCCTGATATCACTGACCACGACGGACTTTACCTCCGAAAATGGGCAATTAGCGCGCCGTTCGAGCTCCCGGTAGGCAGTGAACTAGCCTTTCAAAACCAGCCCAAACCCCAACTTTTTACAGATAGTATAGCGGCCGAACGCGTAGGTTTTGTGAACCTGACAAGGAAGCACGGCGGCAGTAAAACACGCAGGGCGATCTGGCTCAAAACGAAGATTACTGCGAAGGAAGCTGCAAAAGTGGCACTGCAACTCGGTTTCAGCGACGAGGTTTGGGTATTTCTCAACAACCAGATCATTTTCGCAGACAAAAACCTGTTTCAGCAGAATATGAAACGCTACCCCGACGGTAGAATTTCGATCCAGAATGCGACGGTCGATCTGAACCTGAATGCGGGTGAGAATGATCTGCTGATCGGCGTTTCGAATGATTTTTACGGCTGGGGTATCATAGCGCGGCTAAAACAGGGCGACGGGATCATCGGTACCGATCATATTTCAGGGATTGTCAGCCTCGCCAAAGAGATCGCGAGCATCGACCTGGAACCATACATCGGTACTTACAGCAGCGTGCAGGCGTGGTATAAGCTGATTTTTGCAAAAAGCGAAACCGGGCTGAGTGTCGAGCCGACCGGCCAGAAACCTGCCGAACTGCAGGTAACCGGCAAGCATTCGTTTTCCTATCCCGCCGAAGGAGCCACTTTTGAATTCAGTTTGGCGGACAAAAAGGTTATATTGAGGCAGGGAACCGAAAGCCGCGAATTTTTGCGGGAGTAGGGCGCGCATTATTCAGCCATCCAAAAAAGTGGCACAGATATTGTTGACCTGCGGATAAAGGTTTAACAATGGCGAAAAAAGACAGCTTAAAAGAAAATTACAGGCAACTGCTGGATTGGTATCAGTACCGCGCGGAAGAGAATGCGGGTTCATTGAAAAAGCTCGAAAAACTGCTATCGAAACTCGATCGGAATGTGCAGGCCAGCGACGATTATGAAAAAGATATAGACGACCTGGAATCGCTGAAAATCATTTACGAAGTCGCGATAAGGAACTTTGAAAGCCAGGTTGATAAGTATAGGAATTTGCTTGAAAACGACTGATGCGGGCTGCAAAAAGCGGCCCCGCATCAGTTGTTAATTTACCCGGAAACAGGAAGAGTTCGCGCTCTTATTCCAGTTTAAGCGTTTCTGTCTTTTGGTTTGAAATACCCTTCGCCAACTGCTGATAGGCGGCGATCAGTTGTTTCAGTTTCTCAGGCTGGGATTTCGCAAGGTTATTCTGCTGACCAATATCTGTCTTTAAATTGTACAGTTGATATTCCTTGGCATTCCCCAGTTCAATATTGACCTGCTTGTTCACAGCCGGACCGTTGTAAGGCGGTATCATCACAAAATCGCCCTGCCGCAACGCAGTGCGCGAGCCCGCTTCGATCACCAGTTCGTTCCGCCCCTTTTTACTTTTACCCAGAAACACATCCAGGTAGTTCTGACTGTCCAAACCTTTCGCTTCTTCTCCGGCTAAATGCGCCAGTGAGCTGAGCAAGTCAAGCTGGCAAACTACTGCATCGGAAACCGCCGGTTTGATCGTGCCTTTCCAATAGGTAATAAAAGGAACGCGCGCGCCGGCTTCAAACAGGCTGTATTTGCCACCGCGCAACGGTCCCGCAGGTTTGTGGTTTCCCAGTTTTTCAACCGCATCATCGTGGTAACCATCGTTCACGACCGGGCCATTGTCGCTGGTGAAAATGACCAGTGTGTTTTCCAGAATTCCTTCTTTGTCAAGCGTTTTAAGCAGCTCACCCAGGCACCAGTCGGCTTCGGCTATGGCGTCGCCTCTGGGTCCGAGCCCGGTTACACCTTTGAAACGCGGATTAGGCGTGCGCGGCACGTGCGGCTGCTGCATGGCGTAGTACAGGAAGAACGGTTTTGATTTGTGATCTGTTATAAATGCCTGCGCTTTCGTCAGAAACAGATCGGCCATTTCTTCATCATTCCACTTGGCTTTCGCGCCGCCTTTCATGTAGCCAATGCGCGAAATTCCGTTCGTAATGCTCTGATCGTGGCCGTGGTGCCACTTCATTTTCAGTAGCTCCGGGTTGTTTTTTCCGGTCGGTTCGCCAGGGAAATTTTCTTTGTAGCTCACCTGAATAGGATCGTTCGCATCGAGGCCGACTACGCGGGTATTTTCAATGTAAACCGTCGGTACGCGGTCCTGGGTGGCTGCCAGGATATACGAATAGTCGAAACCAAGCTGGTTCGGTCCGGGTTTGATCTCTTTGTTCCAATCCGTATTTCCATCACCGAGACCGAGGTGCCATTTTCCTACGATTCCCGTGGCGTAGCCCGCCTTTTTTAGGATTTTCGGAATGGTCATTTGCGCGGTATCGATCAGCAGCGGC
Organism: Dyadobacter sp. CY343; assembly: GCF_021390335.1. Lineage (GTDB taxonomy): Bacteria > Bacteroidota > Bacteroidia > Cytophagales > Spirosomataceae > Dyadobacter. Next base: position 224,222 of record NZ_JAJUXK010000009.1, read on the forward strand.
GCATCGCCGGGCAGGATCTTCGCGTCCTTGTTGCGCCATGGATACACGCCGGTCACCAATGCAAATCGGCTCGGCGTGCAGGTAGACGAAGTAGCATATCCATTTGTAAAACGAATACCACCATTCGCGATCTTGTCCATATTCGGCGTTTTCAGCGCTGTTGCCCCGTACGCGCCCACGTCGCCGTAACCCAGGTCATCAAGGTTAATCAGGATTATGTTGGGTTTTGCCGCCTTATTTTCTTTTGCCGCAAACTGCCAGCCGGTTGCCGCAATCAAAATGGCCAGCGCGACACCGGGTATTGTAAACTGCTTTGCTTTATTAGTAATCATAAAAGGGATTTTTTTATAGAAGTCAAAAAAGCCGTGAAACTATCTGCCAACCTTTCATACCTTATCAGCGTCTTAAATGCGCTACCAACGTCTTAACGTATTTACTATGAAACGTTCACTACTCTTTCTGATCACGCTCCTTTTCCTGTACGCCTGCAAAGAGGAAGCGATTGACCCGTCCAAACGGGTACGCCCTGTTGGTTTGCAAATAATCGTAAGTGGTAGCGAATATCAGTTGAGTTGGGAGGGGATCAGCATTATCTGTTACATGTTGCCATGCCCTGACATCGCGGATCTGGAAGCAGAGGAGTATGAGATTCAGATCGCTGCTGATGAACTGGGCCCGTTTCAAACGTACCGGACCGTTCGTGCGGATCAGAAATCAATCCATATCCCCACAGCCGGGCGCGGTGTGCAGTTGGTAGCCCGTATCGTCTCAAAAGCCAAAGGCGCGCCGCCCGTCAGTTCCGATCCGGTTATGGCTACCAGCGGCCCACTTTCCCAATCGGCTTTTTATCCGGGCTTCGGCACATCGGAGCTGGTAACAGGCGGGGCGGTGACGCCCGATGGGAAAACAGCGCTCTACTCAGTTGCGATGGTACCAGCCCCGGGTCAAAACTTATCGCCCTTGTATCTGGCAGAACTGGAAAATGAGCAGGTTACTTCTACGAAATTGATCACCCGAGAAGGTTTCAGACCCGCTTTTTCAGATGATGGAAAACAGGTTGCGTATTTGTCGCGGACTGAAAAGGGCGTGGTTATTTACACCGTCGACACTGGCACTACCCGTACACTTCCGCTGGAAAATCTGGATCAGCTACATGGATTGACCTGGTCGCCAGACGGTAACTGGCTGGCTTTCCCGACAGTTACCGAAGAAGAGGGCAGGCTTTGGAAAATGCCGGTAGCGGGAGGCGCTCCGGTGCCATTGACCCCGCCAATGCGGTTCCGCGATCTGAATAGTTTCCGGCAGGCGAATATAGACTGGTCGCCCGATGGCCGGCATATTGCTGTATCGCGCACGCGAAGCGACGGCGGCAAGCAGGTGCGTTTTGCTATTTCGTTGTATGCGACTGATGGATCGGGCGAGCAAAAGTTTTTTGAGACCCACCCCGGCTGGATCGATACCAATCCTTCGTTCTCGCCCGATGGAAAACAGCTCGCCTTCCTGAGTAGCCGTGCAAATCCTTCATTCATTTCTTACAGCTTATGGGTCCGCGACCTCACCACTGGCAAGGTCAGGCGGGTGGAACTACTGCCGGACCTTATTCCTTCCGACGATTATCTCCCGCAGTGGCAAGGCAACGAAAAGCTAATCTTCCTGGGAACGCAGCGGGGTAAAAGGGGCTATTTCAGTGTGGTTTTGTAACGGCACGATTTTTAAATCCGGCGCGCTTGTTATTTCCGGTGTTAAAGAGATTTGATCCTTAGTTGAAGTTTCGGGAGATTTGCTTCTTATCACTCAGCGTTTCGAAATTATTTATGGAAGAGCCAATACTAATTCCAGTGGAATATCAGGGAGAAACCCTTGAATTCCCTGTTACCGTTGTCACTTTTGGTTATGCTTACCAATTACATGTGCAGGTAGGGGACCAGCGACTGATCCTGGAAAAGGACAACGAAGGAAACTTCCGGGTAATGCAGGATAAAGGCGAACCTGTGAAAATCGACAAAGGGCTCTTGCAGGCAATTGTTTCCACAATAGAAGGATTGGGCTAAGCGCGGGAATGTAGCTGCGTCGGGGCAATTCCATATTTTTTCTTAAATGCAAAAGAGAAATGGGACAGATCCTCGAAGCCTACTTCCAGGTATACTTCTGTGGGTTTTTTCTTCTTTTCCGACAGTTGATAATAGGCAAGTTCGAGCCTTTTTTCTGTAAGCCATTTCTGGGGCGTTATATCAAATAATTTCCTGAAATCCCGGTTGAACGTCGACAAGCTCCGGCCAGTAAGATAGCCTAATTTTTCCATCGGCATATTGAACATAAAATTGCGCTGCATGAAATCGATCAGGTCAATTTTTCCCGGTTCGTCAAAGTTTGCCAGCACGGTGTCGACCGTCTTGTCAATTTCTCTCAGGATTGTAATCGCTTCCGTAATTTTTAGTGAAGCAATACTTTCCGGAAATTCGCCTTTCACATTAAAGTATGGTATTAATGAAGCCAGGCAACTTTCCAGAAAGGGGTGATTATGGAAGCTGAAAATCTTTTGCACGGCGCTAACGTTTCTATTAACCTCTATTTTTTCGTAGAACCGTTTCAGCCGTTCGGTTGACAAATGCATGACCACTGTTTTATGCGGCTGTCCATTTTTGGGATAGTTAACAATTGTGGCCAGTTGATTTCTCGGGATCAGGAATATGTCGCCCGTTTTGAAATAGTGAGTAGTATCCGCCTGTATTATTTTTGTTTCTCCGGAAATAAACCAGATCAGCATGTGATCATCAAACATCAGGTCTGACTTAAACAATTTGTCGTCGTAGCTGGAAAGTTTGATCTCCTTGGTCAGGTACTTTGAAATGTGATCCATATTCTCAGCGAGTGATAGCGGCTAGGTTCATACGAACAGCGTAACAAAATTATCAGCAATTCTGAGTAAAATCAGGTTAATTCACAAATGCGGGTGCAGCAGCGTGCATGTCCTGTCCGAGAGTGATACCGGTGATCTGTTCGCTCCACTCCCACAATTTCCGGGCACTTACCTGGTCCAGGGAATACGATTTTACGCCACGCTGCTCGGTAGCTACCTCACTATCAGTACTTTCCGGGCTTAATTCGGCTACATCCGCATCTTCACAATATACGCCGCCAAGATGGTTCAGCATTGGACTTGTAGCACACCAGACAGTCGTAGCTGCACCCTGCGGAATGGTTTTCAAGGATGCCAGTACTTCGGGTAAAAGATTGCCTTCGGAATCCAGAAAGCCCATTTGCTGAAACAGTTCCAAAGACGCTTCTCTGCCCAGTTCAGTCCCGTGTATAGAACCTGGATGCAGCGAAAAAGCACTGATATTAAACTGTTTGCCGAAGTGATCCAGCTCGACGGCGAATAGATTGCTGGCCGTTTTGGATTGACCGTAAGCCTGCAATGTCTGATAGTCGCGATGGAGGAAGTTCGGATCTTCAAAGTTGAACGGGGCCATTTGGTGGCCAAGCGACGATACGTTCACAACGCGCGCGCCGTTCGCTTTTTTGAGCGCGGGCCACAGCCGGGCAGTAAGCTGAAACTGCCCCAGATAATTGGTGGCCAATTGCGATTCAATTCCGCGGCTATCCCTGCGCAAAGGCACCCACATAATGCCGGCGTTGTTGATCAGCAAATGTAGGGGCCGGTCTGTTGCGATAAAAGAGTCGGCAAATGCATCTATCGAAGCAGGGTCCATAAAATCAATTTTCCCCAATTCCACATTTGGAATGCCTGCCAGATTTTTTCGCGCCTTTTCTAAGTCCCTCGCAGGAACGATCACCGTGGCCCCGGCTGCGGCCAGAATCCTGGTGGTTTCCAAACCAATACCTGCATTGCCGCCGGACACGATGGCGATTTTTCCTGTCAAATCAATCCCTTTGATTACATCACTTGCTGTGGATGTCGCGTTGAACCCCGAGCCGACCGGCTGTTGTAAAGCTCCCTGACAATTGTTCTGTCCCATGTCATTTTTGTTTAAATGTGATAGGACAAAATTACAGGACCGCCTGCGTGATCATTTTGTTCAAAATGTCAATTTACTTTGTTCAAAATGTCATAACCGGTATTAGCGAAAATAGGGACGGGCTACAAATGGCGAGAATGGCCATGGAATCGCCAGAAGCAAGATGACCAGTGCTGCGAGAAAAAACCGGAACATGGTTTGATACTTCTGCTGGTCCGTTTTCATCCGTTTTGATTTTGCAGAACCGATCGTGATCACGATAATCGCAATAATCATCATCCCGGCATGAATGTAGCGAAAGAAAAACGGTTGGTCCTGGGCCCACCCGCTACCGGTATCCGGCGACACCAGCTTGACAATCGGGCTTTCAAAGTACAGGCAGGCACCCAATATCAGTTGTATGTGGGCGATAGTCGCAGTCCAGTGTCGGATCTTATTGGCAGTCGCTGTGAAAAGCTTTCTACCACTAAACCCTTGATAAGCTGTACCAATAGAGACTAATAGTGACGCCAGCACCAACCAGCGAAAGAGAGAATGCAGGAGAAGAAGAATCGCGTACAAAATACTGTTTGCGTTTTGATTGGGATTAAGATAATGCTTGCGGAGGAGGTCCGCCTGCGGGTCTGGAATTGTCTTTCGGCAGCGGAACATATTCTCCGTTGTCGTTTGGCGGTAGTATAATGCGACCCTGCTTCCAATCTTCTTTCGCCTGTTCAATCCTCTCTTTGCGGCTGGAAACGAAGTTCCACCAGATGTAACGCTCGCCCAAATGCTCCCCGCCCAGCATCATCAGTGTGGTAGTCTCCTTTGCGATGATCAGCGGATCCACGCCTTTTGAGAAAACCAGCAATTTTCCTGCCGTGTAGGTAATACCGTTCACTTCAACGCTGCCATTCACAATGTATGCACCTCTTTCGCTATGTTCCCGAGGCAGGCCAAACTTTGCCCCCTGATCAAGCACAATATGGAGATAGAACATCGGGGAGCTGGTACTGACATTGCTTTTGAGACCATATGCATCACCAGCGATCAAACGCATCCAGACACCCGTGTCGGTGAATATGGGCAATTGTTCCGGTGTGTAGTTTTTAAAAGAAGGGTCGGATTCTTCGTCTTTTTCAGGAAGAGCGACCCAGGTTTGTATCAGTTCCAGCTCGCCGCCAGCCAGCATAGCCGGGTCTTCAAAGCGTTCGCTGTGCGCTATGCCTTTTCCGGCTGTCATCCAGTTCACTTCTCCGGGTTTGATAACCTGCTCTACTCCAAGACTATCCCGGTGGGTTACGTTTCCGCTGAACAGATAACTTACCGTCGACAAACCAATATGCGGATGTGGCAGTACATCCAGATTCGTTGCAGTTGGCGTGGGTATACTCACCGGTCCGCCATGATCCATGAAGATAAACGGTCCCACCATCCTCCGTAGCTGATAGGGGAGAATGCGTTTTACCTGAAAACCCGGAACGATTTCCGCTTTCCTGGACTCAATGACTATATCTAGCATAAAAATGTGATTTTGAAACAAAGTTAGTTACCAGGACCAATGTTCCGAAACCCGGCTGCCAGGAACTTTTAAAGCGGGATAATCTGTCTAATATGAAAATGACTCTGAAAGAACCTTATGAAGAAAATAGGATTTTTATCGTTCGGGCATTGGGCAAATCATCCGGCATATAACGCCCGCACAGCGAGCGATACCTTGCTTCAATCCATTGACCTGGCTGTTGCCGCCGAAGAAATCGGTTTGGACGGTGCGTATTTCCGGGTACACCATTTTGCATCTCAGCTGGCATCACCTTTTCCATTGCTTTCGGCCATCGGTGCCAAAACAAGCAAAATCGAAATCGGAACGGGCGTGATCGATATGCGTTATGAAAACCCGCTTTATATGGTCGAAGATGCCGGCGCGGCTGACCTGATCTCGGAAGGCCGATTACAATTGGGTATCAGCAGAGGATCGCCGGAACAGGTGATCGACGGCTGGCGCTACTTTGGCTACGAACCGGCCGAGGGAGAGACCGACGCGGAAATGGGACGTCGCAAAGCACTGGAATTCCTGGAAAGGCTGAAAGGTGCGGGATTCGCGGAACCTAATCCGTACCCGATGTTTCCAAACCCGCCGGGCCTGCTGCGTCTGGAACCCTATTCGGAAGGACTGCGGGAACGCATCTGGTGGGGAGCAGCTTCCAATGCTACGGCCGTTTGGGCGGCGGAAAACGGCATGTACCTGCAAAGCTCCACGTTGAAATACGACGAAGGCGGCAAGCCTTTCCACGTGCAGCAGGCCGAGCAGATCAGGCTGTATAAAGAGGCCTGGAAAAAGGCGGGGCACAAGCGCGAGCCGAGGGTTTCAGTAAGCCGCTCTATTTTCGCATTGGTAAATGATCAGGACCGCATGTACTTCGGTCAGGAAGCAAGCCGGCGCGATAAAATCGGTATGATTGAACAAGACAAGCGCGCCATTTTTGGCAGAAGCTACGCCGACGAACCTGATCAGCTTATCAAAGAGCTGGCGCAGGACGAGGCTATTCAGGAAGCAGATACAATCCTTTTAACAATCCCCAATACACTGGGAGTTGATTATAACGTGCACGTATTGTCCGCGATCCTGGAACACGTGGCGCCCGGGTTGGGGTGGCGTTGAGTTTTTTGGGCCCCGCCCGGGGCCCAAAAAACAAAGCTATTTTGACACATCCACCAGCAAAGTAGCGGCTCGCCAGACAGCTTTATATTCCTTTCCGTTTTGTGTGCCGCTTTCTTTCCAGCTTTTTGAGGCTTCAATGTAATAGGTGCCCGGCCAGATCGGGGTAAACTCGGCTATGCCCTCGGCGTTGCTCTCGATTTGTTTTGACCAGCCGCTCGGTGAAGAAATGGTCACGGTTATTTTCTCGCCGGGTGCGTTCTTGTATAAAGTATTCAGGGTTAAGGGTTTATTCACTTTGTAGGTCTGAGAAGCATTTGCGAATACGCTCAGGTCGTTTTTATTCAATGTCGCGTCATTTCCGGTTGAAGCTTTGCCCACTTTTACCAGTGCACTTGCATTGAACTGGTATACCGTAGTCCCGCCTGGCTCCTTGGCTGTGTGACCTATTGATATCGTGTAAATACCTTCCTGGGCAGGTGTAAATTTGGAGGTAAGAAAATCTTCTCCGGCAACCGTCGGAAGTTTCTCTTTTTTACCGTCCGGTGCGGTGAGCCAGAGTTCAAATTCTTTTACATCCGAATACCATTCCGAAAGTTTCTCCGGCTTCTGGTCTGGTTCCGCATAAATGATCTTTATCTGCTGCTCTTTGCCCGCCGCGCCGGTCGGGGAAGTTTGGATCCACAATGCATGTGCTTGTAAGTTGGAAATAGCGGCGACCAATGCGACCAGCGAAAGGATCAGTTTTCTAGTTATCATAAGATTTGAAATTGACATTTACTTTAAGTGATTGTGTTTTAAATGTTGTCTGCTCCTTCTTCTCATTTTTCAACACTTTGAACGGTTTAGCCTCCAAACGAACCCGCCTGTAAGCGAACGCGCAGCAGACCGACAGCGCCAGGAACAGTGCATCGATGAAGAAGATATCGAACGCACCCTGCCCCCAGGTAGTCCACATCCAGAGGCCGGTGGAAATACCGTTTGCAATGGGTACGCCCAGGCATAGCACGATGGAAAGGAGTAACGTCTGGCGGTTCATCAGCGGGAAGTCGCGGCGGATGATGAAGTACACCGACAATATCAGCCAGCTGTAAAAGTAGGTGTGGTAAATGGCCGTTTGATCTACTTTTGGCAGCGTTTTGAGCATGATAAATGTGAATGCGGTCACGGGAAGCATGCTCAGGCAGGTTGCCAGAAAAACGTTGCTCGCCCAGAAGTTGAACTTCCTTTTGTAGGCGTCGGTGCTCACCTTATCCCGCGCCACGAACCAGATCAGGATACCGGAAATGATCACGACGCAGCCCATTAACCCAAGGATAAAAAAGACAATACGCAGCGGCTTGCCACCGAAATCGCCAAAATGCAGGTGAAATACCAGGCTCTTCACGGTATCGATGTAGTTTCCGTCGGTAGTTGGTGATTTTTTTGCCAGAATTTTACCCGAAATAACTTCCATCTGAACCAGCCCCGATCCTGCGAATGCTGCTTGCGGATTCGGTTTGGATTCCAAAGTGGCCTGCATGCTTTCGTCCATGTAGTTGCGGACGCTCACACGCGTAATCTCGCTCCCTTTCCATTCTTTCTTCCATTTCGTAACAAATGCGTCCAAGTCGAAGCCTGCCTGCATCGGCTTGTAAGTATACTCAGCCGTCATGTTGCGGTTGTATTGCAGGCTTTCGTAGAGTTTGTCAGAATTGCCTTCGTAAAGCAGGCTGGCGAAGGGGCTCAGGATCACATAGTTCACGATCAGTACCACGCCTGTCACTGCAAATACCAGCTGGAACGGAAAGCCGATCACACCCAATGCCGTGTGCATATCCGTCCAGACCGTTTTCCATTTACTCAGCGGCCTGAAAACAAAGAAGTTGGATTTAATTTTGTCCCAATGCAGCAGCAAACCCGTTATCAACGCAAACAGAAAGAGAAATGAAACGATACCTGCGATCAGATAGCCTATTGGTGTACCTATATTGAATGGAAAAACCTGGTTTAGCTGTGCGAGGAAGTGGAGCCGGTATAGAAACTCGCCCATATCGTAGGCATTCGCATATTCGCCCGCGGCTTTGTTATCTGTAAAGCTGTAAAGGAAATAGGCCGAATCGTCATCGCCTCCGCGCCGGCCGCGCCCTCTTCTCTTTTCCTCTTTTTTGGGTTTCGGCTTGGGCTTCGTAATGGTCGTATCGGCTGAGGCGCTCATACTCACGTAGGCACCCTGGCCCTGGCGCTGCATGTAAAAATCCAGGTTCCGGCCTTGCAGGTTATGCTTGTCCGCAAGCGAATCGATCACGGGGTTGAACTTCTGGACTGGTTTGCGGGCAACGATCGAGGTACCCTTTTGCCAGGCTGAAATATCGTCCTTAAAAAAAGCAAAAGAGCCCGCAAAAAAGATCACATACAGGATAGCGGCAATGAAAATACCACTTATCGTATGCGTATGAAAATAGATGTTGTACTTCCTAAGATCCATGATTGAGGTTGAATTTCAGCAGGTAAGGCAATGAGAACACAATGGTAAGTACAATGTAGATCGCCCACACGCGCCACACGTTTGTAGCGATGAATGCGTACAGCAGCAGGAAAGCCCAGAGGATATAGCCTGTGAAAAAGGCGGTGATGATCACGTTTTCTTTCGGGAAAAAGGCAGTCAGGAACAGGTGCAGGCTCATCGTTACGGCATAGCCGCCGACCATCCCGGCGAGGATCTTGCTCAGCCGCAGCCAGGGGGATTTTGTCAGGTATTTTTTATTGGCAGGCATAGGTCAGCGGGTAATAAGTTCAATTGCGAGTGCGCAGATATAGAGCAGTGCAATGCTTTTGGTACCGAAATAATTGAATGGGAAGAATAGCACGGAAACAGAGCCGGCGGTCATCAAGACGACGATCGCGGCGAATAGCCCGCTGCCCCAGCCCAGCGCGACTACACAGAGAACCGTTGCCACCAGGAAGATTGCTCCGGCTGCGCACCGGCCGTAAAATGGGTTGGATGCCAATTTGGCCATAACCTGATTCTTATCGTTCCAGGCGATTCGCCGGGAAGTGTTCATCCAGCAGACAAAGCCGACGAGAAAGAGTAAACAAATGGTGCTGAACATGTTACCTTTTATTTATGAATGCTTTTTATAGAAATGCTTATTCCGGTGAAGCGATCCGTTTTCTGAAATCCTGCGGGGCGTACCCGGTGTGCTTTCCGAAAAACCGCGTGAAATAGGCTGGCTCGGAAAATCCCAGCGCGTAGCTGATCTCCTTGATCGGCTTTTCGACATTGCCCATTTCGCGTTTAGCTTCCAGGATCAGGCGATCGTTGATCATCTGGCTGATGGTTTTGCCGAAAGATTCCCGGGTAATTTCATTAAGTCGTTTGGCACTGATAGAAAGCTGCGCGGCATAAAAATCCGCATTACGCTGCTTGCGGTAATGGTTTTCGATGGATTCGATGAGTATTTGTATGCGCGGATTGCTGTGTGTGACCGGAGTAAGCTGTTTTTTAATTTCAACACAATGCAGGAACCAGCTCCTCAGGTAAGATTCCAATATCGCCGGGCGGCGGTAACCATCATTTTCCAGCCGGATTAGCTTCATCAGCGTATTGAAAATGTGCAGCGAATCGTCCGGTAGTACGATGGTGAAGTTGCTGGAATATTCCTGGAACCAGAAAATGTCCCCGCCGAGCATCTTTTCAAAAAAATCCTTCGAAATAGCCATTAAAAACCCGCGTTTGTGACGCTGATGGATACTGTGTACCTGGCCGGGCAGCAGCAGAAAAACCTGGTTCGGATCAATTGTGAATTTGTTGAAGTCAATATAATGTGCCTGCTCTGGTCCGACATCGGTAAACCAGAGCAGTTCATAAAAATCATGGCGGTGCATACCATCGAAGAAGTATTCGTCGGCATCTTCAATGGTGGTCATCGAAAAGAATGCACCGCCAAGTTGATGAAGGGGATAATCTTTAAAATCGATCATTTTACTTTTACAATAGCGGTAATCGCGCCGCCTTCTACTTTCAAGCCCTGTCTGGCAGTTGCCTGCTCTATGTCAATCACATATACCCAGCTTCCTGCCTCTGTATTGGATCCCACATACACCGTTTTTCCATCCGCACTTATTGTATTGTTGTTGTAAGCGGCAGAGCTCGAAACGATACTTTCCGGCGCGCCGGTAATCCAGGTGAAGGTTTGGTTATACAGATCAGCAATAGCGAGTTTGACAGGTCCGTACTGGTTATTTCCGTCAACGAGCATATAAAGCAGCGCCTTACCTTTTCCCAGATAAGTATGGGCAATTACCTTTTTGCCGCCCGATTTTTCCTGCACATTAAACAGGTAGCTCTTGTCGAATTCCGTAGTGCCTTTTTTGATCCTTACAATCGCAGAAGGTTTGGTAGAAGTTTGTTTTCCGCTGTTCGTTGCGACAGAAGGTGAGAAAGCATATATATCGCCAGCTTCGTCAACAGAAAGCCCGTTTTTTCCATACGAACCGAAGAAGCTCGTCCGGTTATCCTTGATCACTTTATCGAGTTGCATGGAAGGGTAGGAGTAAACCGCAATCCAGCTGCTGTCCGGGTAGGCTGTTCCGAAAGCATCCGGAGCGACGCCTTTGATGCTCATATAAGGGGCAAAAATTTTGTCGCCCACCTGAGTCGCCCAGGTATAATGCGCACGTTCGCCATTGCCCGCCAGCTTCACGATATTGAGTTGCCCCTCAGCGACGATTTTGGATTGATCAGCATTGATCCTGAACCACGAAGCATTCTCATTTCCGCTCCTTGGCACTTTAAAAGTCAAAAGATCATCACCGGCAGTGCTCCATATCTGAACCGTTTCACTCTGGAAATCCGAGATTTTTTCCAGCTTTCCTTTATCGTCCATGGAATAGGTAGTAACCGCACCCGGATTTCCCTGTCCATATAAAAGGCTGAAAAATTTTCCTTTAAGGGTGAGGTAATACCGGTAAGAACCGTCCTGCTCAATCCCGTTTCCGATCGTGCTGATCGTTCCCTGGGTAAGATCGCTCGTGGTCAGCAAATAGTCGGCTACACCTGACGAGCCTACCGGCGTAGAAGCTACGACATAGCGGGAGCTGGTGCCTGGCTCAGGATCCGGTGTCGGTTCGGAAGTATTTTCGTCCGTGCACGCTGCTATCGACAGGCCCAATCCTGCAAATAAAAACCACTTGAGATATGACTTTTTCATTTTTTTGATTTGAATTATATTATGAATTGTAAGTTTTTATTTACTGATGAAATACCGCAATTTGACATAGAAACCGCGGCTGGGCTTTTGTAAGCTGAAATTGTCGTAAAGCTTGGCGTCGAGCAGGTTTTTGCATTCCAGAGAGATGTTGTACTTCCCGTTCGCCATGGCATACACCACGTTCACATCGTGGCTCAGCTGCTGCGGAATGTCGAGTTTGTCGCTGCCCATGCTCGGCCAGTAGAGGTAGTAAGCGTGTACAAAAAGCAGGTTGTAGCCGAAGGTCAGCGTGTTGCCTTTTCTTCCAAAATCTTTCAGGAATAGAGCTGCGTCGGCATTGCCGAACATAAACGGCATATTGGGAATGCGGTCGCGGTACAGCGGGCTTTCGGTGGTATAGCCTTCTTCAAAACGCGTATTGTTTCGCAGGTCCTGGTAGGTCAGGTTTACACCGGCGGTGAGCAGCTGATTGTAAGAATACCGCACTTCGCCGTCCACACCGAAATTGGTCACGTCGGCCAGGTTATCCATTACCTGCTTGGTCTGATTGGCATTCAGTCGAGGGCGGATGAAACCCTGCGCATCGCGGTAAAGCACATTCGCATCGACGCTGAAACGGTGCACCCGATTGATATTTGCCTGATAGCTGAAACCCAGATTATAGTTATAGCTCGTTTCCGGATCCAAGTCAATATTACCTTCGAGATTGATCAGGTCACCAAATAGCTCGTCGGTTTCAGGAAGGCGGTAACTCTTTTCAAATGAGCCTTTTAACTGTAAATTCTTGCGAAGGAAATACGTGGACGCAATTCCGTAGCCCAGCTTTGTGAAATTGCTTTTTTGTTCCAGAAACGCATTGTCGCCCCAGTTCCCGCTCGGGTTGTAGGATATTGAGTATTTATTGTTTTGAGAAAAATGTTTGACAAATGCAGAAGTGTTCCAACGCTCGCTGTAATCAAACTTATACCCGAGCCCGAGCACGTTTTTCTTGTTAATCCGGGGCTGCTCGAATTTTTCCGCATCGGGAAAAAGTTCGTCTTCGCCTTTTCGGTTGAAGGTGTTGTAAACGTTGTTAACGGTCAATGAATGGCGCGCGCCTATCTGGTAGGTAACATTGGCGGTAGCCAGCCCGTTGTTGTTCCGGAACCTGTAAAGCGATCTTTCACGCTCGCTGCCCAAACCCTCATATTGTTTGAATTGCTGGAACCAGTTGTACCGGCGATACACGGTGTCGACATTCTGTTCCTGCCCCAGGTTGTAGTTTGCTGAAATATTGACACTCAGACCTTTGACAAACAGATCCTTTTTTGAGTATTTCAAACTGGGCATTACGATATTCCCCTTCCGGTGCCACGCTCCGAACACGCTCACCATCCGCGCGCCGGTCTGAATCTCGGCTTTGTTTTTACCCAGCGTTATCCCCAGCAGCAGGCGGTCTGCAAACTTTTTATTCACCACACCCACATTCGCGATCACAGTTTCATTATGGTAAGTGTCGTGAAAACGGCGCAGGCGCTGGTCACGGAAATATTCGCCGGTATTCACATCTGCGACATCCACATTGATCCAGTAATTATTGTCCGAATAGTTTTGGAATGCATTCAGCTGGGCTGTAAGACCGTTTTTGCTGGTAAAACCCGCATTGATCGCGGTGCGGTGGGTATTGAAAGAACCGTATGAATAGGATGCATCGAGGTAGCTGTTCTGGCGGGTATTGGTCACGATATTGACGGCCCCGCCCAGTGCGTCGGACCCCAGCCAGATCGGTACCACACCTTTGTACACTTCCACGCGCTCGGCGAGGTTGATCGGGATATTGTTAAGCTGAAACGATGAACCAAAATTATCCATCGGCACGCCATCGAGGAAGAACTTTACCTGTCTTCCCGTGAAACCGTTGAGGGAGAAATTCATATTGGAACCTACGCCGCCGCTTTCCCTCACGCGTACTCCGGATACCCTGTCAAGTGCGTGTGACAAATCCAGCGTCGAGTTTTGCAGTTTTTTAGCGTCGATCGCAGTCACATTATACGCCTGGCGATTGACCTCCCGCGTTTCCGACCGACCGATCACCGAAAGCGATTCCAGTTCCCGGGTCTGAGAAACCAACTTGAAGTTATGCTTGTCAGATTCTCCCGATTTTAGTATAATTTCCCTGGAAAGCGGCTGGTAACCCACAAAGGTGACCATTAGCTGATAGGCGCCGGGGCTCACGTTTTCGAGCGTGTACTTCCCATCGGCATTCGCAACCGTACCGTAAGAGGTACCTTTCAGGCTGACCGATGCGCCGGGAAGCGCCTCACCGTCCTCCGTCCGTACCTGGCCAGCGAGCGAGGCAGTGGCCGGCGCGATGCGGGACTGCTGGGCAAAGGCGATGATTGACAGCATACAAAGGAGCCCTGTATGCAGAATTTTACTAATTTGCATTGCTTTAAAATGTTCTGGCGTTGGAAAGCATAGCGCCTCGGCGCGGGAGTCGGGTGGGTACGAACCATCCGGCTTTTTTGCTTTATAATTTGATATTGGCAGCTAAGAATTGGATACTTTCAAATCATATTTTATATTATTAGTAAGTAGACTTATTCTAAATAGTTGCGCAAATGTAGTCAGTTTGGCACTAAATCGCTTATACAATCTGCCTGTTTAGTTGGATTAACTGGATCTTTTTTCGGGGATAGAATGCAAAAAAGGGAATTGGTTGCTTTCCAATCCCCTTTTGTAAACTTGATGAAACCTAATTCCAGTTGTCTATTTTAATATCGTTGGGATCAGGTTTGCCTTTCCCATCTTCAATCAGCGATTTCAAACTCAGTAAGAATATAGCCCATTTTGTGCTGCAATGATGCATGAATTCCACCGGTTCGGTCCAATTGGCATGCTTGAACAGGATAATAACGAAATCATTGTCTTGCTTCAAGTCAAAACTGATCGTTGTTCCCATCCATTCCTGGGGGCCATCGGCCAGCTCCCACACAACCCGGCTCGGCTCTTCAAGTTCGGCGACTCTCATATCAAATCCGCCGGCGCCGAATCTAAACTCAATAATATTGCCGACCCGGTTGCCTTCCCCTTTTGTATTGCTCGTCCACCAGCCCGCGAGGCCTGCCGTGGTTGTTAATGCTTTATAAACGTCTTGTAATGAGTCTGATCTGATCCCGACCCTGTGTAAGATATCCGCCATAGTTGCTTGCGTGTTTAAGTTTCAAATGAAAGTTTGATATAGTTACGTGGTCAAAAGTATAGGCTTGACAGGATATTAGTGCAGTGTAAAATGGACATTATCGCGGGTTGATTTGGACAATACCTATCTCTATCTTGCAACAAAAAAGATGAAGAAGATCACCATCCTTGTACCCGACGGAGAAAATAATCTGAGCAGCATTATAGGCGCTTACAAGATTTTGAAAAGGGCAAATAAGTACTGGGAGGAAAATCATAAAAAGACATTGTATCAGATTGAGCTGGCCGGTCTGTCGGAACAGGTGGACTTTCACGACGGGCTGTTTTCGGTCCGGCCGCACGTGCATATTTCTGCTGTTTCCAAAACGAACCTGATCATTATACCTTCCCTGAACCACGAGTTCGAACAGGCAGTTGAGAAGAACCAGCCTTTGATTCAATGGATCCGCGACCAGTATCGGGGCGGCGCGGAGGTCGCGAGTATTTGCACCGGCGCTTTTTTGCTGGCTTCCTCAGGTTTGATCAATGGAAAAACATGCTCTACGCATTGGGCATTTTCAGATTTGTTCAAAGCAAAATTCCCTGAGATCGATGTACAGAAAGATAGGTTGATCACAGACGAAAACGGGATCTACACAAACGGCGGCGCATATTCGTTTCTCAACCTGATCCTTTACTTGGTCGAAAAGTATTTTGATCGGCAAACGGCCATTTTCTGTTCCAAAGTATTTCAAATTGATATGGAGAGAGAAGCGCAGTCCCCTTTTATCATCTTCGCCGGACAAAAATCGCATGAAGACGAGATCATCCGGCAGGCGCAGGTTTACATTGAAAAGCATGTGGAAAGCAAGATTTCCATTGCCGAGCTGGCGTCCAGATTTGCCGTCGGCAGGCGGAACTTCGACCGCAGATTCATCAGGGCAACAGGCAATACACCCATTGAATATGCCCAGCGCGTAAAGATGGAAGCTGCCAAAAAATCGTTTGAAACCAACAGCAAAAACATCAAGGAAGTGATGTACGAAACGGGTTATTCCGATATGAAAGCGTTCCGGGAAGTGTTTAGAAAGGTGACCGGCGTATCTCCGTTGGAATACAGGTTGAAATACAATAAGGATGCGTTGAACTGACCCGATGCCAGAGATCATTAGCCTTTTCCAGTAAATTCTCTTGCATTACCCCTAATTATCGGGAGGTCGTCCCAAATTTCTGATCGGCTCGCTCTTTTTTATCTAAATTTGATTTAGTAACAACGCTGTCAGTGGTAGTCAAACCTCAACGAAACACTTCAAGCGAAGATAACCCGACCCTCCCGAATATTTGAAATGCCGTTTAAAAATGAGTAGTAAATAAGCACAGATCTCAAACGTTCCCCTCTTTCAATACTAACTATGCTATTTAATTCTATCGAGTTCATTGTGTTTTTCACAATTGTATTCGTCTTGTACTGGTTTGTATTGAACCGGCACTTAAAAGCGCAAAATGCTTTTCTGCTAGTTGTAAGCTATTTCTTTTATGGCTGGTGGGATTGGAGATTTCTGTTGCTGATATTTACCAGTTCTTCTATTGATTACTTTCTGGGACATCAGATCTGGAAAACACAAAATCCTGTTCTCAGAAAGCGGCTCGTTTTGGTGAGTATCGTCTTTAATCTTTGCTTTCTGGGTTTCTTTAAATACTTCAACTTCTTTGTTGATAGCTTTATCGGGATGCTGACTGAAATGAATATACCTATTAATGTATATACGCTTCATATTATTCTTCCGGTCGGTATCAGCTTTTATACTTTTCAGTCGCTTAGTTACACGATTGACATTTACAAGAAAAAGCTTGAACCTTCTCATAATATTTTGAACTTTTTCGCTTTCGTTTCCTTTTTTCCACAGCTCGTAGCCGGGCCGATCGAGCGGGCGGAACATTTGTTACCGCAGTTTTTCCAAAAGAGAAAATTTGATTATGCATTTGCAGCAAGTGGCGGTCGCCTTATTCTAAAAGGATTCTTTAAAAAAATAGTTATTGCCGACAGTCTTGCCATTTTGGTAGATACGGTTTATAACAACCCGGAAGCGTATACGGGTTTTCCAATGGTTGTGGCGACGATATTTTTTACGTTCCAGA
This sequence comes from Dyadobacter sp. CY343, assembly GCF_021390335.1. GTDB lineage: Bacteria > Bacteroidota > Bacteroidia > Cytophagales > Spirosomataceae > Dyadobacter. Next base: position 241,330 of record NZ_JAJUXK010000009.1, read on the forward strand.
TCTATTGCGATTTCTCCGGATATTCTGATATCGCAATTGGTACTGCACGACTATTGGGTTTCGATATGAGACCGAACTTTGCTTCGCCTTATTTTTCGAGATCACTCACGGAGTTCTGGCGCAGGTGGCATATTTCCTTGTCAACCTGGTTCAGGGATTATCTCTATATCCCACTGGGCGGGAACCGCACTTCCACCTTCAATGCGAACAGGAATCTTCTTATTACGTTCACATTGAGCGGTTTATGGCACGGCGCCAACTGGACTTACGTGATCTGGGGTTTTGTACACGGACTCGGTCTGATCGTTGAAAAGACGTTCAATATTCAGAAAGCAGATAGTGCGAGTGTGCTCGTAAATGCGATGCGCATGATCCTGACACTCATATTTGTTGCATTCGCATGGATTTTCTTCCGAAGCAATAACCTGAGCGACGCTATTTACATTATCACACACATGTTTTCGGATATCCGAGATTATACTGATCCGATGGCTATGTCATTGAAATTCCGGGGTGTGGGATTGAAACCGGAAGATCTTCTTACGTCTGTTTTCTTTCTGGTCGTATTATTGGTAATGGAATATGTGATGGCAAATGATAAGTTACGGACACTTATTTACCCAAATCCGAGAATAAGATGGGCTGCCTATTATTTCTTTTTGATAGCGATCGTTTTTAGCGCTACAAAAAACCCGGCAGGTAACTTCATCTATTTCCAATTTTAATATTAGCCATATGAAAAAGTTCTTAACCAAATTCTTTTATCTGCTTTTGCCTTTAATTGTCTGGGGTATTTTAATAGCGATTATTGACCCTTTTAATTATTTTGGGTTTGAAGTATTCCAGAGATCAGCGAAAAAGGAGGCTGAAAGCTTGAATACGCTCATTTATCGTACGATCGATTATGTGAATGAACCTTGCGAAAATGTCATCTTTGGCGATTCAAGAACTTATAACATTCCATTAGAGCGAATTGAAGAGATTTCAAAGAGGAAATACAAAAAGCTCAATACGAACGGAGCGAAACTAAATGAGATATTTGATCTTTTCTATTTTGCAAATTCGAAGACGCCGATCAAAAGGGTAGTGATCGGAATTAACTTTAACATGTTCAACAAGTTTGGTCACGAAGATAGGGTGGAAGGCGTAAAAAGAATGCTGAACAATCCATTTATGTACGTTTATAATAAAGACGTTGCAGAAGCAGCCTATTCCACCATCAAATATACTTTCACCGACAAGAAGCCCGATTTCGCTCCGCCTATGTCCAGAAAAGAATTCTGGGACTGGAGTATTAATACAAAGGCCAGCCACTGGTATGGTAAGTACGCATTTCCGGAGAAATTATATTCGCAGCTGTTAAACTTCGACAAATTCGCAAAGGCCAATAAGATAGATGTGATTTTCATTATTGTTCCCCATCACAGCGACTTTCACAAAAGGTTGGTTGATTTTGGTCTGCAAAAAGAAGAGGCTAAGTTCAAGCAGATCATGTCCGGGTTAAGTGCAAAAGTTTATGATTTTGATTATGTTAATTCGATCACCAGTAATACCGTCAATTTCGAAGATCCGATACATTATACAAATGCTGTCGGTAACACCATTGTCAACGAGATCTGGACTAATAAACTCATTATTGGAAAGGAGATTTAGTCTCAGTTCCAGCGGGGTCTGCTAATTGATTGCCAATTCGCAGGAGGCCCCGCTGAGGCCAGATATCAACCGCTCCTTCCGTCCCTTTCGGGATTTTCAAAGATTCACTCTCTGTTTTTAACAATATACACAGACCCGGCGGGATCGGTGATCCAATGCATATTGTCGGGAAGCTCTTCCAGTTCGTCGCAAGTCGAAATGCCGTGGGATCTGAGATATTCGGTTGCTGCCGGGACGTTTTCCACATTAAGCTCCAACCAGGTTTCGGAATGCGTATAGTTGTCTACGCAATCCAGCCACATCACATTGTTACCGAAATTGACCCGGTGTGTTCTTGAAACTGTCGGATTCGTGATCGGCTTTTCTTCCACATCGAGTTTGAGAATATCGCGATAGAATCCGACTGTGGCATCATATTTACTTTTCGGGATTTTGACGGCAATGTTAATGCCGCCTTCAAATTTGATATCCATACCGATTTTCGTGTTCATTTATGTCGACAAAACTACGAACCTTGGCACTGGTAGTTGTGGGGAATACGAGCCAACATGGAGGGGAATCGAGACAGTCCGCTCGCGAATTAGTCGATTTGGTCAAAAAAGGTTTCGGTCACCCGTTTCAGATCCGCTTTGCTGGAAATGGTTTTTTGTTGATGATGCTGCTGATGAAAATCCTCTAACTTCTGAAGTAAATAACGAAGTGTCAGTTTTTCGGAAACAGTAAGATTTCCCGAGATCATTTTACCCACGTGGTTCATGTCTTCAAACACGACGTAAAGCAACTGTTTACCCTGATCGGTGATCGCGATCTGCCGGCTTCTTTTATCTTTTACGTCGTCCCATTGCTTAATCAGACCCGCTGCCAGAAGCCTTCTGATTACTTCTGTACCCGAGGTTTTTTCCTGCAAATTATAGTGGATCAGTTCGCTTTTGGAGAGGTTGTCATGAGTAAGCAGAATCGCCAATGCTGTAAAATCTTCGGCAGTCACTAACGGCGTACCGTCCAGGGCTTTTTTTATGTAAGATTTTGCATACCGGCTCATGTATACAAACAATTGACCAATGTTATTGTCAAGCTGAAATGCCTGTTCCTGTGCCGTTTTCTCGTTTTTCCCAAATCTCACATCGTGGCTGAGCAGGGCAGGAGGCGCAGCGCCTGGCGCAGACTTTCCGGCTGTGTGAACCACAAATCCTGCAAAATCCTGCATCGTAACCGCCCTGTCAGGGTTTTGCTGTTCAAGCTCTTCAACCAGTGATATTAGCTCATGAATAAGCTGGTATGATTTCATCTGGAAATTTATTTCTGACTGTTTATTATTGCATCAGCGGCTAATCGTCCACTTTTCATAGCCGCATTGATCGAACCGTTCAGTAAATGGTCCCCGCAAATAAAACATTGCTCAGTTAGTCTCAATGCGTCTTTGCGAGGCACATTAATGACTTGGTCATCATTCGGCAGCGCGTAACCGATGTGATAGGTTTTCAGATGTTTCCAATGCATAGCCTCCGGAAACCAGGCTTGCATTTCACGCAAAACCTGCCCCTGAAGCTGCACGCTATCCGTTTTTGAATGGTCTCCAATCAGCGAAAGAGAAATCAGGGCATCACCATTTTTGGAATAGGCGGGCGCGATCCTGTTCATGACTGCGATATTATTGACAAGTTTGCTGGGCAATGCATTTAATGCAATAAGTGGTTGGTCATAAGGTTTGGTCGCCGCTGTGAAATACATATTGGTAACCGAATGATAGGAGGAAGGCACTTTCAGAAACGGTTCGGGCATTTCAAGCTGATCGGTGGCGATGAGAATGCTTTTTGCGCTATGAACCTGCACGTCGGATGTCGTAACCATGTTTGCGTCAATGGAAACCACTTTTTGACCAAATACAATCTCATCGGGTGCAAGCGAACTGGCTAACTGCAACGGAATCATGCCCATTCCCTTCGCGGGAACAGCCGCATCGCCCTGGCTGAACATCTTGAATACAAATTCAAACATCCGGCTGGAAGTGCTTAATCTATCTTCCAAAAAGATCCCTGTCATGAATGGTTTGAAAAACTGGCGGATCATTAACTGACTAAATCCAGCTTCGTTCAGATAGGCCAATGTGGTCGTCTCACTGCCGGTAAAAATCTCATCTACGCTTTTTCCGGTCAGTTTTAACTTTAATCCAAGCATGCGCAACTTGTCGGCGAATGTGCCCGCTGGTGATGCCAGCGTGCTGATCAGTTCACGGGGCTGCCGAAGCGGGTCCCCGATTTTAGTCGTACCGGTTTCATTCAAGATCAATGCGCCGGGATCGAATTTCTGCAATTCCAATGCACCGTAATCTAAAAACCTTTGCGTTTCGGGATATGCGGTTAACAAAACCTGGAATCCTCTGTCCAGCAGAAAGCCCTCCACTTTCTCTGTCCTCACCCTGCCTCCTGGCCGGTCAGAAGCTTCCAGTATCTTTACTGATTTTCCAGCAGCCTTTAACACTTTTGCAGCTGTCAATCCCGCTAATCCCGCACCAATGATGATCACATCCAAATTATCTTCCATAGCATTTTAACCGGGCTGGTTTATTTCATGTGGCTCAATATCCGGTTTGGCATAGGCGAGCCGGCCGATGGGACGTGTTAGAAAATACGCATCCAACCCCGCTACGGTCATGGTTTCGGCCTGAACATGATCAATGGTGCCGTCGTGGCCGATGAGCGCATTATCAATCAGGATTTTTACGATCTCACCGATCACAATCGTAGTGCGATTGATTTCCATTGGAATGGTTTCACGCAGTTTCAATCCGATCCGGACCGTTGATTGTTGAACAAAAGGTGCTTCAAAACCAGGCACATATAGTTCATCAAATCCACAAGTCCCAAACTCAGAAACGCCCGAAGGATAACTGGCGCTGGTTTGATGCGCCTGTTTATACCACTTGGGCTGCACATTGCTCAAGGTGTATTGCCCGGTTGCCTGTATGTTGGCGAGGGTGTCGTTATGCTCGCGCCCGGGCCGCATAACCATCCCGATCAACGGCGGATTCGCTCCGAGGTGAAAGGCCGAACTGATCACACACAAGTTGGTGGTCCCGGTCTTGCTTATGGTGCCAAGAAGATTTAACGATTTATATCCCAGCAGGCTATTAATCAGGCATATGCGGTACTGCTTTTCGAGCTCGGCGATTTGCCCGCTGTTTATATTCGTGCTCATATTAAGCGGTTTTTAGTTTGCCTAATCCTCCGTCAACGCCAATGATCTGGCCAGTTAGCCAGCTGCTGTCGTCCGATAACAAAAATGCAATAGCCTTGCTGATATCCTCTGGTTGCCCATATTTTCCAAGCGGATGCCTTTTTGCAGATGCTTCGCGTTTTTCGGGTGAGCTCAGCAGGTTTTGCGCCATGGGTGTGTCGGTAAGCGAGGGCGCCACTACATTAACCCTGATCTTCTGACCAGCCAGTTCGGCAGCCAGCGATATGGCCAGTCCCTGCACGGCGCCTTTTGCTGCCGATATACTTGCGTGGTAAGGCAGGCCGGTATTAGCCGCGACAGAACTTATCAAGACAACCGAAGCCCCAGCCGCATTCTTCAATTGCTTCATTGCCTGCTGAATAATCTGAGCAGCACCCAGGACATTGAGGCGGTAGTCATTTAAAAAGTCCTCGCTCGTAAGGCGGTTGAAAGGTTTCAGGTTAATGCTGCCGACTGAATAAACCAGCCCGTGCAACTGTTCCGGCAAGAACCCACCGATCGCTTCAAGATCGCCTGTCACATCAGCTTGCAAGTATGCAATACCTTCGGCAAGATCGGCTGGCTTTGACCGCGAAATCACATATACCGACGCATTGTGTTGGTGTAAGGTTTCAACAAGTGATAAACCAATACCAGAGCTTCCACCAACAACCAGTATATTTTTTCCACTAAAATTCATTGTCGTGCATATTTAAACTTCGTAACTGCTTTCAAATATAATACGAAAACATACTAATAAACGATCTATATAACGTTATTGTACTACTATAATAATACGGTTTTTCGGAGAAATTGAAGTTTAAGAGTAACAATAACTTAATATAAATTAGCCCGATCGACAGTAAATTTGAAGTTACAAATTCCAACCAATGAAAAAGTTGCGTTAATGTAAGACCTCCATTCCAAAATCATGACCATCATGTATATCAAGCTAGTGAAGCATCTTTTCATACCAACCGTCTTTGTTCTGGCTTCTATTCCCTCATTTGGCCAACTATTTGTTGGGAAGGTGGATATCAATGGATCTGACAGTATTAAGGTTATTGAAGTTTTGATTGCCGAAAGAATGTCCAACAAGTACGTCGATGTCTATGTTGACTTTGGTCAGAAGAGCACTTTTTGGGTAGGTAGCATCGGTAATGATTCTGGCGATCAAAGGATTTTAGACAACACATCTGGAAAACCGGTCCGGTTTAAGTCAACATCAGCTGTACTGAATCTTTTAGAAGCCAATAATTGGGATCATTACAACTCTGTTATTATTTCTGATAGGGGCGAAAGGTTGTTCTACTATTACTTCAGGAAAAAATAATGATCCAATGTTCATAAAGCCCCGCGCCAAATGCTGGTAATCATGGTAATTGGCAATAGCGTGCAATGCTAAACCAATAGCAGCACGCGCGTTACCATTTTGCCGGAATGCACGTAGAAAGGTCTTGCAGGATTTCTCCATATTATCTCATAGCAAACTATTCCTGTGCGCCGCTTACCCCAGAGTGGTATACATTGCCGCTTGCCGTCACCACGCAGGGGGAAGAATTAATCAAACCCTCGGTTTGAAAGACCCAATTGCTGCCACCAGTCATAGCATCAAGTGCATAGAGTTTTTTTTCACCGGTACAGGCGTATATCATTCCTTCTGCGGCAGTCAGGCTTGAGTACATGGCGGGCCTCATGTCGTCCGTAATAAATTGCCATTTTTTTATGCCAGTGACCGCGTCGACTGCATACAATCTACCAGGGATACTTCCTATATACACAAAACCATCGCTGACGGTAGGGCTGGACATCCCTGTAATGCCAATCTCAAATTGCCATTTTTCTGTTCCGGTGGCCGCATCCAGAGCGCGCAATTTGAAGTCGAAGCTGGTTATATACACCACACCATTTTTAACTGTCGGACTCGAATCAATACTTGCTTCTGTCTTAAATTCCCATTTTTTGGCACCGGTAGCTGCGTCAATGGCAAAAAGTGTTCTTTGAAAGTCACATGCGTAGACCACCCCATTGGCAAATGTAGGGCTCGTCGGGGTCGTCGCACTCGTACCGCTCATTGCAAACTCCCATTTTTTTGCCCCTGTAACAGCATCAAGCGCATATACCTTCTTGCCTTCACTTCCCACAAACACTACCCCATTCACCACCATAGGACTCGAATCCACACTACCCTCTGCTGCAAACTCCCATTTTTTGGCACCCGTAGCTGCATCCAGTGCGTATAGCTTTTGGTCAGTACTGCCTATATACACCACCCCATTTACAACGTATGGGCTGGAAAAAATAAGTCCATCCGTTGCAAACTCCCATTTTTTCGCCCCAGTAGCAGCATTCACGGCATATACCTTCTTATCAAAACTCCCTACATATACTACCCCATTTACAAAAGAGGGGCTGGAAAAGATAGCTCCATCCGTCGCAAAAGCCCACTTTTTCAAACCAGTAGTGGCATTGATCGCGTATAGATTTTTGTCATCGCTACCCACGTACACCGTTCCATTTACATCAGGCTCGGGTTCAGGCTCGGGGGTATTTTTCTTCTCGCATGATGTAAAGCTATATACGATCACTAACAGGGTAAGTAGGCGGATGAACTTCATTGAGTTTTGCTTGATAGGTTAGATATAATTCTATATCGCTGCTTTACCGGCGATAACAGATGCTAAGTCATTTGATATTGGTGTGTGTCTATTGAGTCGTTTAATGAAATCGTTCACCCTTTGACTATTTGATGAGGTAGGCAATAACGTGCTTTTTATGCCACTACGCAATTTTCAAATTTTCGATATTGTTTTTTTGCTCTAGCGCAATAGTTTGCAAGAGACGCTTCAAGTACTTTTGAAAAGATCTCGTCCCGCTTCTGCTGTCGAAGAACGAGACTGATCATATCAAATTCCCTTTAGCTAAAACCCCTTTGAATAGCGCTTATTTCTTCCGAAATACAAAAATCAAGTACAGTTTAGCTGTGCTGTATTATCCGGATCCTTCTATCTTAATTTAAATGCTATCAAACCCAGTCCTTGAATTGTCGAGAAACTGATACCCCTAAACGTCATCATAATATACTAAGAGTTACTACAAGCCGTTAGCAATTTTAACAAGCCATTTTACCTATGCGCGATACCCTCTATTCAGTAGTACTTTTATTGTTTATTCCAATTTCAAGCTTTGCCCAGGACCGGATTACGATCAGCGGGTTTGTGCGCGAAAAAGGCAGCCGCGAATTATTACCCGGCGTAAATGTTTTTATAGAGAACTCTGCTTACGGTGCCGTCACCAACACCTACGGATTTTACTCTCTTACGATTCTTAAATCCGATTCCGTAACCATTTCCTACTCCTTTGTTGGCTTTGACAAACAGACCCTCCGGATTGCATCGCAAAAAAATGTAGAGCTCAGTATTGAGCTACCGGCTGTCAACCAGCTTGATGAAGTGCTTATCTCGGGCAACCGATTGGATGAGAAGGTCAGCGAATCGGTGCAAATGAGTAAAATAGATGTCCCGATTTCGCAGATTAAAAAAATCCCGGCTTTTTTAGGTGAAAAAGACGTAATCCGGGTCCTGCAACTCATGCCGGGCGTTCAGAAGGGTACCGAGGGACAAACCGGCCTTTACGTCCGGGGCGGCGGGCCCGACCAAAACCTTATCATCCTGGACGATGCGGTGGTATACAACGCCAGCCATCTTTTCGGGTTCTTTTCTGTATTCAACGGGGATGCTTTAAAAAGCGTGGAGCTTACCAAGGGTGGATTTCCAGCCCGATATGGTGGACGCCTCTCTTCGGTTGTAGAAATGAATATGAAAGAAGGGGCCAAAGACAAGCTGCACGGAGAAGGGGGCATTGGACTGATATCGTCCAGACTTACATTGGAAGGACCATTGGCCAAGAAGAAATCTTCCTTCCTGATTTCGGGTAGACGTACATATATAGACGTTCTGGCTGCTCCACTGATTGCCCAGCAACAGACGGGTAGCAGCAGTAAGGTAAAACCCGGCTATTATTTCTACGATCTCAATGCGAAAGTGAATTACGATTTCGGCGCAAAAGACAAGCTTTACATTAGCAGCTATTTTGGACAGGACAGGTTTCATGTCAAAGAAAAAAGCGCCAATACTGAAAACAAATCGGGACTCAACTGGGGTAACGCCACCGCTACATTACGCTGGAACCATTTGATCAACCAAAAGTTATTTGTCAACACTTCCCTGATTTTCAGCCATTTCAAATTTGCGGTCTCAGCTTATCAGGAAGAGAAAAATGTAGGAAAAGATCCTGATATTTTTAGTCTGAAATACAATAGTCTGATCCGCGATTTCGGGCTAAAAACGGATTTCGATTATTATCCCAATGCCAAACATTCCATAAAATTCGGTGCTCAGGCCACAGCACATCGCTTTGTCCCGTCCGCATTGGCAGTTGAAGGAGACTTTTCCGACGAGGATATCGACTTGCAGGCCACGCCGATCAATACCATTGAGGCAGGTATTTATGCCGAGGACACCTGGCAGCCCTTTCCTGCTCTTAAACTAAATGGCGGTTTGCGATTAAGCACTTTTCAGACCAGCTCAAAAACTTACATCCGCCCCGAACCCAGATTTTCGGCAGCATTGAAACTTGCCCGCGATTTTTCGGCAAAGGCATCGTATGCGACCATGAACCAGTATGTGCATCTGCTGAGCAATACCGGACTCGGACTTCCTACCGATTTATGGGTGCCCACCACGGATAAGATTGCCCCACAGCAGTCGAGCCAGGTTGCAGTGGGTCTGGCCAAAGACCTTGCCGCACCCGGCATCTCGCTTACGCTGGAAGGCTATTATAAAAACATGAACAACATTATCAGCTATAAAGAAGGCTCCTCATTTATTAGTCTGGAAGGCGAAAATGCCAATGAACTGAACTGGGAAGATAATGTGACAGCAGGAAAAGGCTGGTCGTATGGTGCGGAATTCATGGTCCAAAAGAAAACCGGAAAGCTGTCGGGCTGGATCGGCTACACGCTTTCCTGGACACAATGGAAATTTCCTGAGCTGAATTTCGGAGAAACCTTTTACCCGCGTTATGATCGTCGTCACGATCTCTCTGTTGTAGGAATCTACGAAATCAGCAAGCGGATCACACTTTCTGCGACCTGGGTGTACGGCACCGGAAATGCCCTTACCTTGCCAGTTTCCAAATTCACTGTATTCCGCAACCCTTACCATCCCGCCTTCAACAACCCCTGGAATTACGGAAATAATACATCTGAGTACGACAAAAAGAATTCGTTCCGGGCCGAGCCATATCACCGCATGGACATCGCAATTCAATTTCACAAAAAGAAAAAAAGATACGAACGTACCTGGGAGTTTGGGCTATATAATGCCTACAACCGGAAAAATCCTTTCTTCTATAATATCGGCAAAAAGCACGATGAACAAACCGGAACCGCTACGAATGTGCTCACGCGCTATTCACTGTTTCCAGTAATGCCATCATTTAGCTACAACTTCAAGTTCTGAACAAAGTAATTGAGACCAAATACAATGAGCAACCGCATCATTAAATACCTCCTGGCGTTAACGTGCGCTGCAGTTTTATTCGGCTGCGAAACTTTGGTGGACGATCTGGACCTTAGCAAATTACCTAAGACCGAATCCAAACTGGTGGTGGAATGTTATCTATCGCCACAATCAGAGGAAATCATCGTGAAGGTTACCGAATCGCAAAAGTTGTTCGGACCTGCATCCTATGAGCCGACTTACATAAAAAATGCTTCCGTAACCCTCTCCGGGGCCGCCGGTCAGATCCAAATCCCATACAACGATTCTTCGTTTAGCTATCGGATACCTGCCGGCTCATTCAAAATTGAGGCAGGCAAAAAGTACGATCTGGTGGTAAGCGATGTTTCACGGACTGTAAAGGCAACATGTACAGTTCCTGAAAACCAGGTGACTTTCAAACGATATACGGTTGATACCGTATATGACTACCCCTGGAAAGGCGACACTAGCATGACCTTCAAAGCATCCTGGAACGATATCAAGGGAGAAAAAAACGTCTATTCGTTACGGGGATATTTCGAAGTACTTGAGACAAACGGCTATTCCTACAATTCGTCCACTGGGCAGGTTGTCGTTAACCGACGTCTAAACAAAAGGGTATACAACAACGAAAATTATCTGATAACAGATACCAATCTCGACGGTATCACCTTCGATTCACCGGTGTACGACGTTTCACTACGATCCTCCATGCTTGGGAATATTGAACAAAATGGTCAGTGGCAGTATATCTGGTCCAACCCAAAGCTGAACAAAATCCAGTTTGAAGTACTGAACCTGGATGAAAATTATTACAAATTCAGCAAGTCCATGAAAGACGGCGGCAACAATGACAATCCATTTGTGGAGCCTGCCCTGGTTTACACAAATATTGAAGGAGGGTTAGGCTGCTTCGGTGCGTACAATGCTACAATAGTTACGGTAAAGCCTTGATGTAGGATAAAGCCTTACATTTCCTGCCAGGGACCTTTAATGCCTGATATGGGGATACCTATTCCGGTAAATGGGGAGATCTTGTCAATAAACAACATCTCATCCGGAGACCTGATCAACAACATCATTAAAATGACCGCTGAGGAAAGTCAGGAATTTCGCCTTGCCTTCGGAAGCTCATTTCTTCAATTCCACTTGAAACAGCTTTACAACATTGATAGCAGCTACACCATTACTTACGCTTCGAAGCAGGGAGTGAAAGAAATTACACTTGGTGGTATCAGGGAAAAGGAATTTAATGAACGCAAACCAAGGGAAATCAATACATCATCTAACCAGGCACCTTACAGTTTGAAATTGATTGACAGTTTAAATACGGCCATCATCGACTTCCGAGTTTTGAAGACAAGCCTTATTTTTTGCGGTTTGCTGATTAGCTGAGATATAGATCAAATGTCGGGATAACTGCATCCTCGAATACTGACGAGCATCACACTTTTACCTAATCTGATGCACAGCGTACTACGTTTATTTGAAAGACCTTTATCAGTTCTCATGTTCAAATTTGATTTAGTGGCAAACGCCCGGGCCCGCGAAAAATTTAGCGCTCTATATGTCTCAACGCAGGAAAAAATCGCTGCTTTACTACTCCGCAGAAAGAAGATCATTATGCGGATAAATGCATTGATGCAACGGGTGCAGCGACTTATAAAACCGTAATGACATTATAAATTTGCCTTCATTGCGTAATTAATCTTGTGCAGCCTGACGCTGCTGCTGCTTTTCGGCTTGAGCGGGCCTTTAAAGGTAGCATCTACCATTACAATTGAGGCTGAGCTTGTCCCGGTTGTGTCTTGTCAAAGATGCGGCTGTCCGCTACAGTGGCTTTGATTACATTTGTTTTATTAGACCGTAAATAAATATATTTCTTATGAATACTATGACGACTGTTTCAGAAGTTTTAAATGAGCTTAAATTAAGAGGTTATACCGTAGACTTTAATCTGGACGATAACTGCCTGGTCTGCCATTCAAATTCGTTGAAAATACACCCGGAGGACTTTGTGGTTGATAAGCATTACCGCTTTGAGGGAATGTCTGACCCAAGCGATGAGGCTATTGTGTATGCGATCTCTTCTCCAAAACACAATATAAAAGGTACTCTGGTAAACGGATATGGTATCTCAAGTGATAATATGACGGATGATCTCATCAAAGCGCTGAACGAAACGCCGCCGGTTAAGCATCTGGAACAGACGTCAGATTCAACCCCAACTAAGTCGAATGAAGCTACTCAGCTAAGGCCGGAAGGTGAAAGGGAACTGGACGCACCAATGGTAACGATGGACCTAAATTCTTTGAAAGCCCAGATCAAAGAAGAAGCTTCTTACAAGAATGGCGACCGCAATGCCATCACTATTTTTAAGACCGAGGGCATGCGCATTGTTTTGATCGCGCTACATAAAGGTGCAGAAATGAAAACCCATACTGCACCCGGGGTTATCAGTGTGCAGGTCCTTGAAGGACACATCACCTTTTCTACGGCACAAAAAACAGCAGATCGTAGTGCAGGCCAGATGCTTGCACTTCAGGCAGGAATTGCACACAAGGTTCTTGCCAGTGAAGAATCCTTATTTCTGTTGACAATATCTTCAAGGGTTGAAAAGAAGTAAAGCATTGATCCTCAAATTAATCGCAAACTCGATCCCGCCGGGTAACATATCCGTATTGATAGCAACTGGTTTTAACCCTATGTATAGTTAGCCACTCAACGGGCATAAGCACAGCCCGGGGCAAAGAGACATTTAAATAAAAGAGTAAAAAGTATTTTATTTTCCGAATCTTGAAGATATATTTGCATATAAACCAGATGCAGATGTTTTTTTCGAAAACGTGCGAATACGCAATAAGAGCGGTCATTTTTGTTGCCCAGAAGTCAGAAGGAGGCAGGAAAGTGGGTATTAAAGAAGTTGCGGCTGGTATTGATTCACCGGAACACTTCATTGCCAAAATCCTTCAGGAACTCAGCAAACGTGAGCTCATACAATCCAGTAAAGGTCCAAATGGCGGCTTTTATGTTGACAGCATTGCCCGGAGTAATACATTGGCCGATATTGTCAGGGCGATTGACGGAGAAAAAATATTTAAGGGCTGCGGGCTTGGGTTAAAAAGTTGCTCCGAAACAAAGCCTTGCCCACTGCACAACGATTTTAAAGAAATCAGAACAAAAATGCATCGCACGTTACAGTCTGCGACGATTGGGGAGTTTAATGAGAATTTGAACTTAGGGCTGAGCTATATTAAAGAGAGATAAAATTTTCAATATTAAAAGATATTAGGATCTTAATATATATAATATGACTGCTGTCAGTAAGTATAAGATTATAAGTAGCGTATGCCTTTTGATTTATTTGGTTGCGACTCCTGTATATGCAAATAGCCTATTTGGACAAGCCGTTATGCTATCGGTAGGAATCGTGGCATTGGTGATGGCACTAGGTGTGCTTTTCATTGCGGTCCTGATCAAAAACGTTGTTCAACATGATCTGATTAATAAAATCAACCCGGGCAAACAGGATTATTCAAGATATCTCCATAACCTGAATAGCCAACAGATCTCATTACTGCTCGATCGGATGGGGAAAAGGCAGCATTTGGGGGTTATTGCGCTTGCTATGCTGAATTTGGTAAGTTTTCCTTCACACGCACAGTCGAGCCAACCAACTGCTGACTCGCTGCTGAGCCAGGGTGGTATTTTAATCACCATTGTCCTGATAGCAATCCCTGTCCTGGCAGGGGCTATCTTCTTATTTTTCAAGATCACCAACACATTAAACAGATATAGAAATCAGCAGCGTGTGGCAGAGGCCGGGCGTGTGGCAGATTACCTGAACGGAATTGAAAGTAAGGATCTTGCAGTAGCACTGCAACAAAGAAAAGATGCGCTGGATTTTGCATTGAGTCATAATGAACTGTCAGGCGCATTACCGGCCAAAGACCATAAAGGGCTGATCAACAATGTGGAGCATGAGGCATCACTTCCATTTGTGGCACGTAAAAGAAAGGCGCACGTTCGCCCGAAAGTAGACCCGCAACTTTCCAGGCTTGTCACCTGGTTCATCATCACAGCTACTTTTTGGCTTGTTTTCGGGACGACGGTCGGGGAATACATTGGGATAAAATTTGTTGCGCCGGATGCAGACCAATTCAGCTGGCTGAGCTTTGGGCGATTGCGGCCGGTCCATACCAATGCCGTTTTCTGGGGCTGGGCATCACTGGCGATGCTGGGCTTGGGTAACTATGTTGTGCCCAGGGTGAGCAATACAAATCTGTTCAGCATAAAACTGGGATGGTACACATTGATCCTTATTAACACGGCGGTGGTACTGGGCACGTTGTGTTTGATGGCCGGAATCAATAATGGGGGCGGGGAGTACCGGGAATACATATGGCCGGTGATGCTGCTGTTTGGCATTGGGCTTCTGCTAACATTGATCAATTACTTTAAGACAGTTGCCCGCCGCACCACGAAGGAGATCTATATTTCAAACTGGTACATTGTCTCTTCCGTAATTTTCGGAATTGTGATCGCGGTCGTTGCATATGTGCCTCTCTGGCAAAATGGGCTGGGTGAAACGATCATTCAAGGCTATTACATGCACCAGGGTGTTGGAATGTGGTTCATGCTTTTTACGCTCGGGATCGTTTATTACTTCCTGCCCCAGCAGCTCAATAAACCGATCTATTCGTATAGCCTGGGTATTCTCGCTTTTTGGACCCAGATCCTTTTTTATACACTCATTGGTACCCATCATTTTGTTTTCAGTGCGATTCCCTGGTGGCTTCAAACGGTCGCCATCGTGGGCAGTGTGGGCATGATCATCCCGGTGGTGGCAGGCACAACCAATTTTCTGCTGACCTTCAAAGGCGCGTGGTACAAGATCACCGACAGTTATACGCTTCCGTTCTTTTTAACGGGTATCCTTTTCTACTTTACCGGTTCCATGCAGGGAACCGCCGAAGCTTTCCGGTCTACCAATCTGCTATGGCATTTCACTGATTTTACTGTCGCCCATTCCCATTTGACGATGTATGGCATTATCTGCTTTTTGCTCTGGGCAGGGATCTATGCACTCATGCCACGGATTACCGGGCAGGAACCGCCGCAGATTA
>NZ_JAJUXK010000010.1 GCF_021390335.1 Dyadobacter sp. CY343
GCCCGTTTACGCCGCATGCCATGTTACAGGTTGACCACACGCATTTTGAAAAATGGATGGATTTATTTGTCGGGACCATTGATGAACTGTTTGTCGGCGAGAAAGCCCAGGAAGCAAAGTTCAGGGCAGGTAAGATGGCGGAAATGTTTGAATACAAAATCAAGTACTACCAAAGTGACCCATCTCGTGTGATTTTGTAAGGTCTGATAATATGGAAACGACTCACCAAGATCTTGTAATAAACGTAAAGCGGATATATGAACCGGCCAGCAAAAAGGATGGCTTTCGCATACTTGTTGACCGTTTGTGGCCCAGGGGATTAAAGAAAAGCCAGGCCGGGGTCGACCTTTGGCTGAGGGAAATTGCCCCGAGTGCTGAATTGAGAAAATCGTTTAACCACGACCCGGAACGGTGGCCGGAGTTTGTTGCAGACTACACCTTCCAGCTCAACAAAAACAGGCAAATTGCCGGGCAACTTATCGCTTTGATCAAGCAGCACAAAAAAGTATCCCTTTTGTATGCTGCCCAAAACGAACAGTTTAACAACGCAATTGCGTTGAAATGTTTCCTGGACAAATTTATGACGCAGACCATCAATGAGTAAGATATTCCGGTAAGACAATGATTATCCATCCCATTTGTTTAGTGTTTATACTTACAATTCTTTGTAGCTCCTGCGGAAGGGACCAGGAAACATTGCGCCAAAGAAAGCCGAAGGTGATCGAAACAATTGCTGATCTGGGCGCATTACCCAGGTATGCAACAGACCCGGAAGACAACCCTTCGACCCGGGAAAAGGTAAACCTGGGCCGATTTTTATTTTTTGACCCTATCCTTTCCGGAAGCAAAGACGTATCCTGCGCCACCTGCCACCAGACCGAGTTCAATTATGCAGAGTTCCTTGAAACTTCCATCGGGGTAAATGGGAGAGGTACTGGCAGCAAGCGACAGTTTCTGGACCCCAATGATATTCCGTTTGTAAAAAGAAACTCGCAAAGCATTTTAAACACAGCCTTTAACGGCATAACCAATCATGAACCATACAGGCCTGAACTGGCCCCGATGTTTTGGGATTTAAGAGCAAAAGGCTTAGAGGCGCAGGCATTGGAGCCGATTAAAACACTGGAAGAAATGCGGGGCAGTGGTTATGCGGATCACCAGATCCTGGATGAAATCATCGAGCGGATAAATAAGATCCCTGCCTATAATGAGCTATTTTCGAAAGCATTTCCCACAGATCCCAAACCAGTCACCCAGGTAAACTTAGCGAAGGCATTAGCATCCTACGAGAGAACGCTGATTGCCACCAATACCAGGTTTGACCAGTACATGCGTGGTGATAGCAGCGCATTGTCGACCAGCGAAAAAGATGGGCTGAATGCGTTTTTAGTAACAGGGTGCGCAAAATGTCACTCGGGCCCGATGTTTTCTGATTATAAGCTACATACCCTGGGCGTGCCCGACACGGATAACCGGGCAGAAAGTGATCCGGGGATCAACCAGGATTATGCTTTCCGGACACCCACACTACGTAACCTGCGCTTTACCGCTCCTTACATGCACAGTGGCAAGTTTACTACCCTGGATCAGGTGTTGTTATTTTATGAGGATGTGGCAGGAGGCAAGATCCTGAACCCGAACGTGAAAGCCGGCAGCATTGATTCGCTTGCGACACACATGGACGTGAATTTTAAAGATATTTCAAGGATCGTCGAATTTTTGAACACGCTCAACGATGATTCCTTTGACAAAACAATCCCTGCAACTGTACCGAGTGGTTTGCCTGTGGTAGGCCTTTGAGCACAGAGAGAAGTTAAACCAAAACGTCAATACAAAATATAGTCAACCTTATCAATTTGGAAGAAGAACCCAAAAGCACAATTCTCTTTACACTGATCTACGGAACTGAGGAATATCAGGTCCAGACCCGGGAAAAGAAATACTTGTCCTTGATGACGTTGATTTCGGATTATGTGAGCATTTCCGGATTTGGGCTCTGCTGTGGTATGGGGAGCTGCGGAACCTGTATGGTACAGATAGACGGACGCTGCACCTTAGCCTGTCAGGTTCCTGTTGACGATTGGCTTGCTAATTCAAAAATAACAATTGAGCCTTCCATTTTTTGAATATTTTAATCCTGTTTAACCTGACAGCTGCCCTAACCATTTGGGGTCCTGGTCCCTTTTTGAACCCATTCTGCATCATGATGTGCAAAAAATGGGTGCCGCTTTTGGAGTCACCTCAAGCAAGATTTCTTGACCTAAAATTAGAATGCTTTTAATGTATGATCGTTTGAACGTAAAACGGGATGACGCATTTCTAACTCATTTCGCTCGATCTGGTGGGATCGAACGCATAGGCAAACATCTTTGTTTGTAATCGTGGAAAGCGGCTCGTATGGTTTCGTAATTTCCGCTCGTCAAATTATCCGCTAACACTAGAAGCGTCCATCAGGCCAGTATTGATCCCTTGACCGGTAAAGGGCGGCATCAAATGGGCTGCATCACTAATCAGCGTAATCGGCATAGGTCGATTAGCCTTCCAAGGCTTATTTAACGGAAGTTTTCGGTTAGCAAAGAAAGGTGGACGTAGCGTTGAATAATTAATGGTAACCCTGATCCCAATACATAAGTCTTTTAAAAAGAAACATTCGGATACGACCGGACTTTCTGAAATTTGCCCGTGATCATCAATTCCATTTTTATAGTCAATATTCAATGTTTAATTACGTTATTTTCGATTTCGATGGAACCCTGGCCGATTCCTATGAAGTTTTTATCTCTGTTTATAACCAAATAGCTGCAAAAAAAGCTTACCGGCAGATCGAATCTGGCAACTTGCAATACTTGCGAAGCCTTACCATTCCGGAGCGTTGCAAGTATCTCAATGTCCCCATGTATAGAATTCCGTTGATAGCATCGGAATTCTTGTCGCTATACAAAACAGAGCTTCAACAGGTGAAGCTCTTTGACGGGATCAAAGAGCTGCTGGCAGGGCTTAACGATTTAGGCTGCCAGACAGCAATCATCTCGTCTAATGCCGAACAAAATATTACACGTTTTCTTTTATCTAATAATGTAGAGTCTATCAGTAAGATTTATTGTAAGGCCAGCCTGTTTGGGAAAGACAGACTGATCGCCAAATTTCTTAAAAAGTATGACCTCGGTGCCAACCAAGTCCTCTATGTAGGAGATGAAACGCGGGACATCATTGCTTGTCAAAAAGTGGGTATCAAAATCGCCTGGGTTGAATGGGGTTATGACACCAAAGAAACAGCCGCTGCCGCGAGGTCAGACTATCTGGTAGCTAGCCCAGGAGAAATTTTGAACATTGTGAAAGCAAGTTGAAATTGATATTCATCCGTTATTACCCTTTATTTCTTATCCTTTTTAAATCTGCCGCACGTTCCATGCTGTCCAACACTTGATCTTCCGCAGCTGGTTAACCAAATCCCTGATAGTACGACACCGGGAGCCATAATCCGGCATATCAGAGGGTATTTTCTAAATTCCTTTAATCCGGCAGCAGTGGCCGTATACCTAAGGATCGAGGTATTTAGGTTGTCGGGAATACTACATGTAAACTTGTCAGTGCAGTAAGACAGCTCTTAGCTTAATTCGTTACGTACAAACAAGAAAGGCTTAGCCTTAATGGCAGATTCTCATGCCTAGAAAGTAGCAAGCATTTTCGGCGCTATACCTTTCGACAGCGTTACAGATCGATTATAACTGATGCAAAGTACGGGCGAGCGTGAATTGATTCCAATGGCGGAACACTTCGTATGAGCGCAATATGTTATTTTCCTCTCGCGGGAGGATTGCTCACGGGCTACATTTAGGAGGTATCCTACCACGACTCAGGTGCACAACAACCTCAAGGGGTATATGGCGCAAAGTATATGGAAAACAGTTTCAATTCCACAACTTATTGAGCGCAAAATCACTACTAATCACTTTGTCCGTGTGCAGCAACCCCATTTACTCGAGGTAATCATTGCATCTGTAAACGTAGGGCATGGTCTGTTACACATTACCGAATGAGTTAGGGAATGTGTTCAGAAGTCCTGGTTACAAGTTAGATTGTTTCCAGGTCTTTGGGCACCTTAGATAGCATCTTGTCAATGATTCCTTCGACTTGGCAATTTTCGTTAAATCTCTTCTAGCCATCGTAGAATGCCATGACATTTCTCAGTTCCAGGGACTCATAGTAACCCATTCGAGTACACTGCGTCAGTTAACATCTCTGTCATGCAAAGCTCATTCGCTTTCAGTCGTTTTTGAATTTATACAGTCATTGCTGGCAGATCCTGAATGGCTATTCATCTGCAAGGTCGGTTTAAAGTAACCAACGCGGTATAAAAAATGCGCTTTGTCCCAGTTCTAAATATGAACAGTGTTGCCTAATTAACCCGCAAAGTTGTTGATATCAGTGCTGGCAAATCCTATTGTAGATGATGAATGCATGTATGTTATGAAACAACATAAAAATAACGGAAAGGATTATAAATAACCCCCGTATGCAGGGAAGATTCGGATAGCATTTATTACCGGTGAGTGCGATACCGGTAAGCCATAACATGGGTGTATAGGCCGGGGCCATAAAACCGAGATAACAATTGCTCCATACACTTTCCGGGTGCCAGATCAAAGGTAGCCAGGATGCGAAATAGGCTAACACTCCGAATATATATAAAGACAGGCCTTTTTTCTGAGATTTGGATGTGATGGAAAGAGGCATCAATAAACTCAATCCGAAAATCATTATTCTTGAAGCCTGTTCTCCAATCACCAATACTAATGGGATATATTATTCCAAAATATTTCGGGTTGAAAGGGTCGAGGCAGATGATTAGTGAGAATAAGGTTCCATACCATTATCGGTACGGTCAAAAGAAAGCAGTTTAAAAGATACCTTCTAACCCGAGTTGTTCGATGGTGCATTTAGATGACAATCGTCTAGTTTTTAAAATACCCTTTTATTTTTCATCGATATTCCTATTAATAAAAAAACAAGCGGACCGATCAGGCCGTATCCCACTATGCCGATATTTCTTAACTGCATGTTTTCAAACGGTATGCCCAACAAGCCGGTAAGGCTTAAAACTCCACTGGTTATCATTGTTATTCGTATGGATATTTCCAGCCGGGTTTTTCGAAAAACAGTAGCAGCAAAGAACATTGATAATGCATAAAACCAGTCCCAGGCGAGAATATCAAGTGCGTAAACAATGGATGGCCATTGAAAGGTAAAAAAGAACGGATAATGTGCCGTCAATTGACTTCCTGTAGATAACACAACAAAATGAACGCTGGAAGTAATGGTGGCCATTACGAACATGCAGCAAGTTGCGGCCAAGCTAAATATTTTGTAATCGGGATCAGTAGTGAAGTGAACTGAAATCATGGTTACTCCCATCAAAGGGGCAATTAGTATAATCAGCAACTCCATTAGCAAAAAGTAAGGTTGGCCGATTTGCTCAGCCGGTGAGGCGATTGATAAAATGCCTCCAATGGTAATAAGCGCATACGTGAGGCCCAGTATAAACACAAGCCAGCTAACGTATTTACCGAAGGTTGTTTGTCCTGTGTTAAATTCTCCGTTCTTCAAGGCATCACTGGATTGAATTCTATCAATTTGGCTTTGGTTGTGGGGACGAATCGATTTATCAATTTCAAGATCTTTATAAGCAGCTTTTCCCCCATCGGTTTCAGAGAGCGCTGAGCATTGTTCACCCAATGCTCAGACCAGACATATAAAATAGGCAGTTTAAATCAAAAACTCCTATGTCGAAGCTTTCCCGGTATTTTAGAGGTGAAGTGACTGAACGTGACAAGATACCATCTATTTTGAGGCGGTAGACAGAATTCAAGGGTTACTCAAACATCACAATGAAAGTCGATCCATCATTCACCAATTTCCATGATGACCCAACATAAATGGGATGAAGCCATTGTCTATGACACAACAGTTAAGTACTGATTGCTGAGTTCAATGGGTGGTCAGTAAAGTAATCCTTCCAGGATATGTGTCTGTCCATGATGAACTACCAATCGTTAACAATTAGCGAGAGCAATCACAATTACTCGGTATGCAGAAACCAGATAAATACGTAGGCGCTGGCGTGCTTCGCTGCCAGGTACCTTGATTCAGCGGCTGATGAAAGTTAGATACCAGGAGATGTTTTGAAACAGGGTTATCGCCTTCAAAGTTGTATGTCTACGTAAACTTATGCAGCTAGTAGCTGGTGTCAAGATCCGCTATGTATGCAATTATTACCCCGTGCATATTTCTTTTATTACCGGGCAGTCACCCCCCCGTCTATTATCAGTTCTGTCCCGGTTGTATAAGAGGATTCATCACTGGCCAGGTATAGCGCTCCATAGGCTATTTCCATGACGTTACCGATACGACCGAGCGGGCACATGTTCTTTAAAATTTCTTCGGAGGCTTCCAAACTAACCATGAAATCTGTCATGGGGGTCAGCACGCCGCCGGGATGGATTGAATTGACCCGAATGTTGTACTTAGCCAATTCCACGGCCTGATCTTTGGTCAATAAACGTTGAGCAGCTTTGGAAGCCGAGTACGCAGGTCCATTGCCGCCCACGATCCCTGCGATGGAAGAAATATTGACAACAGAACCGCCGCCACAAGATTTCATTGATGGGGCGCAAAGCTTTGTCCCGATAAACGAGCTGGTAACGTTAATAGCCAATACTTTTTCCCATTCATTAACGGAAGTACTTTCCGTCGATGCGCCGACAGGGTAAATGCCCGCATTATTTATGAGAATATCTACTTTGCCATATAAGTTGATGGCTTTATCAACCACAATATGCCAGTCAGTTTCCGATGCTACGTCGTGTTTTTCCCATTCGATCGCCGCACCTTCATTTTGTGCGCCCGATACCCACGTTCTTAATTTATCTTCCTGAATATCAGTTGCCAGCACTTTGGCACCTTCCTGAGCGAAAAGCCGTGCGATGGCTTCACCCATTCCTCCGGCAGCTCCGGTAACAACCGCGATTTTATTATCTAGTCTGTTCATAGAATTAGTTTTTCCCAAAACTAATTGCCGCAAAGTCAATTAAAAATGACTGAAATCAGCTTTTTGTGTGCAGTGGCGCATCTTAGCTTCAACAAAAGACTCCTATTTTGCAAATCAGTCAACCATTAGGGCTCGAAATAATTATGGCAAAAGCCTTTCAAGTAATTTTTTGCTTGATAGTAACATCCACCAACTTTGTACCCGGGCAAATTCCGATACGTACAAAGTTTCTCGCTAGATTGTTCAGTATCTTGTGAAAGGTCAAAAGCGCATCTTATACATCGAGCTTAGCATCCTGCACATCGAAATCTCAACCAACGGATAAAAGTCGTGAAATATCTTATAATCTTGTTTTTGGTAATCTTTAGTTCAAGATCTTATTCGCAGGAAGCCTATCCTGTGCCGCCATTTAACAAAAACCGTTTGTTTTATATTCAGCATAGCAACAATCATAACACCTTTGTCTATGACGCTGTTATTAAAGATAGTAACATCCTGGACGACAAACCTGTTGATGTGTATAGGATCGCCTATACGGAAGGAGGGAAACGTACATCACTCTCCGTTATTCAAAGAAAGTTTGCATTTGGAATGAAAACGAGGCGTTTGTCTGCTAATGTGTACGAGATGCAGCTCGCAGCTTCAAAGAAAGTGACATTCTACCTTAATTTGGTCAAATCAGGAGTGCCGAAGGTTTATGTGACGGTCAACAACCGGAAGATGTTTTTGGATAGGATTTTTCTTAAAATCAAGGAGGGCACGTCCGGCCTTAAAGTGAAACTCGATTATGCGCTTTTCTATGGTGCGGATTTCGAGACCGGGCAAGCTATAATCGAAAAAACGATTCCGAAACAGTAGTAATAATTGATAGGTTTAGTTTTTTGCATAGAAGGTGAGTGCTCATCTATTTAAATTGTTTATCAGATATGCAAACATGGTTCCAGCTTAACACGGTAGATGTTTTAAGTGCTCTTAACACTTCTATTTCCGGTTTAAAGAGAGATACAATTGCTGATCTTCAGAAGGAGTTTGGGAAAAATGTATTACAGGAGGCCAAACGAAAAAGCAAGCTGTCCATTCTTGTGGGGCAGTTTAAGGATGTAATGATCCTGATACTTATTCTTGCAGCAGTTATCTCATTTATCGTTGGCGAACATACAGATGCTTATGTTATCCTAGCCATTATACTTGGCAATGCATGGATGGGTTACTCGCAAGAATATAATGCTGAGGAGTCTGTCAGAATGTTGCAAAACATGTCGGCTCAATTTGCGACAGTGCTCCGCGATAATAATCCTTCAAAAATTGAAGCCAGCCAGTTGGTGCCCGGCGACATAATTTTACTGGAAGCCGGTGATATTGTCCCTGCCGATGCAAGATTGATCGAGGTAAGTTCTCTCAAAACAGACGAGGCATCGCTTACCGGAGAAAGCCATTCAATAGAAAAGATAACCAGACCGATAAAAGAAGAGAACATAGTACCTGGTGACCAGCTCAATATGGTTTTCAAAGGTACGATTGTAAGTAATGGTTCGGCGAAAGCGGTGGTGACTACGATTGGTATGAATACCGAAATTGGAAAAATCGCCGGGATGATGGAGGTGAGTGCTCAAAAAACGCCACTTCAAAAAAGGCTCGCGGTTTTTAGTAAGCAACTGGCGGTTATCGTTCTGGTGATTTGCCTTTTTGTTTTTGGTCTTGGCCTGCTTCGTGGCGAGCCGCCATTTGCTATGTTTCTTACTGCACTCTCGCTGGCTGTCGCCGCTTTGCCCGAGGCATTGCCTGCCGTAATCACCATAGCCCTCGCGCAGGGTGCCCGCCGGATGGTCAACCAGAATGCGCTGATGAGAAAGTTGCCTGCGGTCGAAACATTGGGTTCGGTTACCTATATATGCAGCGATAAAACAGGGACGCTTACGCAAAACATCATGACGGTTGAAAAAATACTGGCCTCAGAAGGAAAGGAAGAACTGCTGAGCTACGCTATGATGCTAAACAACGAAGTTCGCTTTTCCGCTGATAAAGAGTTGCTGGGGGATTCTACCGAAACAGCATTGGTGAAGTATGCGCTGGACAATGGGAAAACAAAGGAAGAAGCTGACAAAAAATTCCCGCTCCTCGAAAAACTGCCATTCGATTCAGTTCGCATGCGGATGGGCACTTTACATCAATACGACGACAAATGGATCTTGTTTGTGAAAGGCGCTCCGTCAAGAATGCTGTCATCACTTTCTGAAAGTTACAGGGATCAGACAGGAGGGTGGCTGGCGCAGAATAGAGAATGGGCAGCAGATGGCCTGCGCGTTTTGTTTTTTGGTTACAAAATATTTGAAAAAGACCCGGGCACAATTACCTCAGACGAAGAGCGTGACCTTGAATTTCTGGGAATGACGGCCATGATTGATCCGCCACGAGAAGAGGTCATAGAGGCCATTAAGGAATGCAAAACCGCTGGGATAAAAACCGTGATGATAACCGGCGACCAGCCACTTACCGCCACCGCCATTGCCCAGCGCCTGGGTATGATCGACGAAGGATCGGGAGAGGTTAGGGCAGGCTCCGATTTGGAGAAGCTGACTGACGAAGAGTTTAAAAGTGTAACAAAACATATTGCGGTATATGCACGTGTGTCGCCCGAACAAAAGCTGAACATTGTAAAAGCATTGCAAACCAATGGTGAATTTGTCGCCATGACTGGCGATGGCGTAAATGATGCACCATCACTTAAACAGTCTGATATAGGTATTGCGATGGGCATTACCGGTACCGACGTATCAAAAGAAGCATCTGATATGATCTTGCTGGACGACAATTTTGCCACTATTGTGAAGGCTGTTCGTGAAGGCAGGAGGATTTATGAAAACATCAAGAAGTTTATCGTTTATGTTCTGTCCTGCAACCTGGGTGAGATACTCGTCATCTTCTTTGCGCCTATCCTGAGCTTTGCGATCCCCTTGCTTCCTATTCACATCCTTTGGATAAATCTGGTAACTGACGGCTTGCCCGGTATCGCACTTGTGGCGGAACCTGCTGAAAAGGACATTATGAACCGCCCGCCGCGCCCGCCAAAAGAAAATTTATTTGCTGGCGGTCTGATCCTTCGGATCGTTGTCACCGGGATCGTGATGACGTTTGCATCACTTTTTATCCAGTGGTGGTGCATTAATGAAGGTTACGATGTTATTACACAACAAACAGCGGTGTTCACAACTTTATGCTTTGTGCAGTTAGGCAATGCACTTTCCGTTCGTTCCACATACCATTCCGTGTTTTCTTCCGACATTTTTGACAACCGGGGTATGTGGGCAGCAATACTGCTAACGGTTCTCCTTCAAATGTTAATTGTATATGTTCCGTTTTTGGATACTGTTTTTAAAACAACGCCCTTAAGCTGGAATGTCATGCTAATGATTGTAATTGTAACTATGGTTTGTATTGCTTTTATTGAGTTAGTAAAGCTTGTGAATAAGAAGAAATATCTGAAATCGCCAGAGTGATAAATCGAGTTCATATCTAAAAGCAGAACCGAATATGGTCAGCTTTATTTGTTCGATCTGCTGATTAGAAAGTGAACAGCCATGGCCGACATCGCCCTGGTACCCACAGCCAGTGCCTTTTCATCGACAAAGAATTTAGGATTGTGGTTTGGAGCAGCTTTGGCCGGGTCGTCACCATCGGGCGTAACTCCCAGGAAAATATACAGCCGTGGACTTCCTTGGCAAAATAGGAGAAGTCTTCCGAAGCACCCTGTAAGGATCCTGGAACCACGCCTGCTTCCGCCGCGCGTTTTAGCACTGGAAGCATCTGGTTAGCCAGGGTATCATTGTTATCTGTTACATCACACATAGGCAAAATATCAACCTGCGCTTTCGCATAGGTTCCTTCCGCATATGCTCGGCGGCCTGCTTAATGTCTGCATGGAGTTTCTTGCGTGCCCCAGGGTCGTAGGATCGGATGGTACCGACCATTTTTACAGTGTCTGGGATTACGTTCTGAGTGGATCCACCATGAATCATTCCCACAGAAACAACGGCGGGAGACTTGGTTAAGTCCGCAGGCTGACCACGGATTACAGGCCTGCTATCACATAAGCGGATGTACAATGGGGTCTTTGATATTCCAGGGCCTACCTCCATGGCCCTGCTGGCCACTGACAGTTATATTCAGAACGTCGCTGCTGGCAGTGGCTGGTCCGCTTTTGTAATCAATTTGGCCTGACTTACCTGGATGAACGTGCAGTCCGAAAACTGCATCCGGTTTTTTTTTTGAACATACCATCTTCAAGCATCCTTTTAGCTCCCCAGCTTTTGGCTGTTTCCAGGCTGGACCACACTGGACCCTTCTTCGGCAGGCTGGAAAATAAACATAACTGAACCAGGAAGGTCGGCTTTCAGGCTTGAAAGCACTTCGGCGGTAGCCATCAGCATTGCCGTATGCGTGTCATGCCCACAAGCGTGCATCAGGCCCACCGTCGCCCCGTGTTGTTGAGTGGTGGCCTTTGAAGCAAAAGGCAGCCCAGCCGGCTCTGTAACGGGTAAGGCATCCATATCTGCCCGTAATGCAACCATTTTTCCTGGCTTGCTGCCTTTCAGTATACCCACGACGCCCGTAAGCGTACTCCTTCCATGATATCGCCCGGATACTCAGCGAGCTGTCGGTTACAGTGCTGGCTGTTGGAATGGCCGCAATGAGCGGTGTAATGAAGCTATCCGGCAGCCCGGATGTGGTAAAAATGCTCGATACGGTAGGTGTTGGCCATTACCGGGTGCTGTCGGGCATTGCCGAGATCGCTTTTGCTACCTTGTTTGCCTTTCCCAAAACCATGAAGATCGGCTTCATTTTGCTGACTGATATTTCGCAGGCGCAATGGCCACCCAGGTTTCACACCACATGATGCTCAATGCACTTACCCCGTTGGTGCTGATCTGGGTTGCTGCCTTTTTGCGTGACCGGTATATTTTTCTGCCAGCCCCTGACAAAGACTACTTGTGAACAATCCTGCATTGAAATGGACGCATTATCTGGCTTGTTTTTTCTCAGGCTTCTGGGCGCTGAACCTGCTGCCCCACTTGGTGCATGGCATTAACGGGCAAGGTTTTCCCACGCCATTCACTTCGCCGCCCTTTAAAGGATTATCCACACGGCTGGTCAATACGGTTTTGGCGCTTTCAAATATCGTTCTGGCGTATTGGCTCGGTAGGGTAGGACGCTTGTCGCCCTGGCGGCCCGCGCACGATGTCGCTCTTTTTCCTGGGCTTTTCCGACCTGGCGTGCTTTATGACCTATGCCGCGCCGAAAATGTTGGCGCAGTAAATCAATCAAACAAAAAAAGCTGGCATTTGCCAGATGAAAAAAATCTAATCATGGCCGGTACCAGCCTTGTGAGCAGATGCAGCGGGAACCAACTATTATCAAACTTAATTTCCTTTCAAACCACTCATATATTCTACTAGATTGACCAATTCTTCCGTGCTCATCGCATCCTGAAGGCCGGCCGGCATCATCGAATCTTTCATCTGGTTGATGGATTTCACCTGCGACATTTTGTATTCCTGATGTGACCCACCCGGAAATTTCAGCGTAATGTCCGTTTCTGTTTTACTTAAAATTAGCCCCCCAGCCGTAGAACCGTCCTTGAAGGTGATCTCTACGCCTTCATAACCGAAGCTGATTCCTGAGCTGGGTTCGAAAATGGCAGCATATTGCGCCTCCCTGGGAAGCTTGCTCCCGATTTCCGAGAGTTTAGGGCCGAAATCAGCACCCTCCTTATTTACCTGGTGGCAAATGGCGCAGTACTGCATGAATACCTCCTTACCTTTTGCGGCCTCGCCACGCATCTTTGCCAGCTCTGCAAGTGCCGGATGCTTCTTTTGGGCAGGCTGGGAGTTTTGTCCAAGAAACTCATTGGCCTCTTGTTTTACCGATTTGCGCCAGGCGTTACTCAATTTCTGCAATACGGCACTTTTCAGTTCTCCTGGAAGCTTATCTTGTCTTAACAAAACCAACATTCGGTCTTCTCCGTTTGATGTACTTGTCGCCGCAAGGGCCGCATCAATACGAATATTAACTGCATATCCCGGGTCCAGCGCAACACTTTCTAAAATTCCAATTGACTCCTTGCTTCCCACACTCCGAATGGCGGCCAGTACATTTTTTGTATCGTGTGCGTTTTTTCCGTTGATCGTCTTCCATATTAAACCTGATCCGCCCTGCCTGAGCAGCTGCTGCCCGGCCTGACGTCCCATAGGCGTGGCTGACTGCGATAGCGCCAGATTCAGCAAGCGTTCGTTTTCGGAAGGAAGCTCGTAGCGGGCCACCAGATCCATATAGCCGGCTGTGCCATACGTGTCGTTGAGCAGTTTTTTAAGAGCCGTGAGCGCCTGCGGGGACTGGCGGACGAAGCTAGGATCAAGATGGTGCAATGCCAGGTTGGTAACCTCGTTCTGATCAGGCGTGTTTATTTGCGTCAGTTTCAGCAAAGCAGCAGACTTCTCTTTACTGCCCGGATTGAAGTCAAAAGCTCTGAAATAACGCAGGCGACTACTTAATGGAACTTTCGGATCACTGGCAAGTGATGTCAGGAGTGGGACCGACTGTCGTGTCCGCGCGCGCCATACGATGTCTCTACCTGCCTGGTTTTTGATTGGGTTCTGACCGGCAATTGCCAGCCATGCTTTAAAAAACGAATCCCACTGCCCATCGGCACCAATCCCCAGTGCTTCCAGATACCAGCGGTCGCTGCCATCGTGTTGCAGGGCAAGCCTAGCCCAGAGCGCAGCGACACCTGGCAACTTCAGGCCGTGAAGAGACAAGGCACATTCACGCCGTACTTGCGTGTCTGCATCATTGGCGAGTAAGGCAATATATTTTATCAGCTCGTTATTTCTATTCTGACGGACAACTCTCAGTGCTGCTATCCGTAGGTCGGGGTTCATGTCAGCAACAGCTTTGTCCAGAAAATCCGTATTTGTTTTGTCAATACAGGAAAGAGCCCAAAGCGCGCGAGCCCGCATTCGGGGATTTTCATGGCTACTAAATAGCTTTCTAACTTCTGGAAGCGCTTTATCGGCCATTTTTAGCAAGGCATTCCATGCGTGGTACCGCACAGAAATGTTCGGGCTTTGCAATCCATTCACAGCGCCGCTTGCTGTTGTTAGATCTGTTTCAGGTGTATGATATGAAACGCCAGCCGGTGCAATCCGGAATAATCTGCCCCGGCTCTGATCTGCTGCCTGGTGTCCCCCTACGCCCGGATCATACCAGTCGGAAACGATCAGGGAACCGTCTGGTGCCACACACACATCGGAGGGACGAAACCATTGGTCGCGTTTGCCATCTACTATATTACTGATTGTTGCCGTATATCCTGCACCCGACTTTTTTGTCGGATATGAACGGACCACATTATGGCCAGCTTCGCAATGGATCATCTGGTCCCTCAATTGCGGCAGCAACGTTCCTTCGTAAACGATCATTCCGGTTGGCGATCCCGATCCGGTTTGGAGAAGGTTCGGTACCACGCCGGGATCATTCAAATGCCAGTGCCTGAACGGGATCGAATCTTCCATGTTTGTGCGGTTTGCGCGCCAGCCCGCTCCCGTTAACTCGTCGGTATAGCCATAGTTGCCATATTGCATCACGTAATTGATACGGACGCCGCGGTTCCCGTCGTCGTCATTGTCTGACTGCCACATCGTCCCATAACTATCAACGGCAACCTCATAATTATTCCTGAAATTATTTCCCAAGACCTCAATATTCTTGAAGTCCTGATCGCAGCGGAAGACCATACCCTGCTTGTATCTGCCAAAGTCGATGGGCTGGTTGTCCTGACCTGTTACCGGCTTTCCATTCCCGTCCAGCAACTGGCCGCCTGCATTACCGAAATTGAAATAGAACTTACCATCGGGTCCGAAAGTGAATGCATGCATACCGTGGTCGTGCTGCTCACCTCCGATACCTTCAAAAATGATCTCCTTTTTGTCGGCCTTTCCATCATGGTCAACGTCAGTAAAAAGCCAGACGAAAGGACTCTGGGACACAACCACCCGGTTGCCCATCACCCAAATACCGAGCGGAGAATTAATCTCTTTTCCCTGATAGAATAACGTGGATTTGTCGGCCTTCCCGTCTGCGTTGCTGTCTTCCAGGATCAGGATGCGGTCGCCTTCGTTCTTGGTGGGGTTTCCGTTGATAGCCGGCCGGTAGTTGTAAGCCTCGCAAACCCATACTCTGCCCAGGTGATCTACATCGATATTCGTCGGATTTGTTACCATAGGTTCCGCTGCAAATAGCATGGCTTTCAGCCCGTCGGTTACCTCCAGCACCGCCGCCGCGTACTTTGGTGATCTTTTTTGCGCCTCGGTCAAATCTTCGTACAAAGTGTCTGAGACGACATGCTTTTGCTCAGTCGGCATATTATTCAGGAAGATTTCACTGGTAAGCCCTGTTAATAGAATAGCCAGGCCCGCCGGGGCCAAAATCTTGTGTATGTTCATTCTTGTAGGATTTAAAACGCGGGAAGCAGGTAGGGTTTTTGGAAAAAAGTCGTGTGCATTTATTAATGCTTTTTTGCAGTGGCTTCGAGTTGATCAGTTTTTTTAATGGATTGCGCTAACCCGGAAACATTTACTCCGTTGACAATCGAGAGCTTCGGATATTGCCTGGTTAGCTGTGCTACCGCAGAATCTGTCACAGCCGACTGCCAGACATAAATAGATTTGAGGCTTTTCATTGATGCAATGGTTTTAAGTCCTGTGTCCGTGATTTTTGTATGGGTTAGATTCAAATATTCCAGATGAGTCAAATTTTTGAGCTGTGCCAAACCCCGATCGGTAATGGCAGTATGTTCAAGATGAAGTTTGCTCAGGTTTTTAAGCGCTGCTATGTGGCTTAATGCGGTATCTGTGATATTTGTGCCGGCTAGTTTAAGCCAGGTGACCTGTTCAGATAACGGGGTGAGCAAAGTACATTCCCCGTCGTCGAAACCAGGGGAATTGACTGCACTTACTTCCAAAAAATGCTGATCATTTGAGAGATTATTGACAATCAAACCTGCCGCTCTGAGCGCTTCAATGTCTTTCACATTAGCCTTGGGAATTTCCTTTGAAAACAAAGAAGGTTTCATTGCTCGCTCGGGTGCAGCAGAGTTCGCATTTGACACGATCGTTGCCAAGGCCGGCTCGATTTGGCCGGATATTTTCAGGTCGGCCACTCTTTTTTCAGCCGGGGCGCCCTTGTCTATCCACCAGGATAGCAGCAAAATTTCATCCTGGGTCAATTGCGGCTTGCCCTTCGGAGGCATGTGTTTGTCATCATTCTCAGGTAACATACATCTCAGGATCATCTTGCTTTGGGCACTGTTGCCTGTAATTAATGCAGGTCCCGATTCTCCTCCCTTCACAAGCATTGCAATTTGATCCATACGCAGGTCGCCTTTTTGCTTGCTTGCATTATGGCATTGCGTACAACGGCGCTCCAAAATAGGTTTAACAATGTCTGTATATACAACCGCCTGCTGAATGTCTGTTATCCGATGCCCATTGTCCGCCTGTTCGGGGGAAGGTTGCATGCCGGTGATGCTGCGGAATGGTTCAGGCGTATGTTGTGTTAAGTAACCTTCGCCGTGTGTGAGCGATCCTCCTTGGTGCCCCGCGGCTAATGTGAGAGCCACCGCAATGCCCAGCGTGGCAAAATAGAAGACCCGGCCTGACTGTATTTTTTTTCTGAACTGATCAGCGCCGACAATCCAGGCAATCCAGCTAAATGCGGCGACTGCAATTCCCTGCCATTGGTGATTGCTAAGTAACATTTCCTGGTAACCGCCGCCGGATGCAAGAAGGTATCCGGCCACGCAGGCAAGTGTTGAAGAGATGGCAGACCAAAGTAAGATATAACGTAGCATATCCTGGCTAACCCGGATTTTGCTGAACCGCTGCATAATCTCAAGAAGTGCCAGGATTAATAAAAAGCCAATTGGTAAATGAACAATAACAGGATGGAACCGGCCAATGAAAATGGGCCATCCTGTGACTTCAAGAAGAGGGTGATGCATTGTATTGAGGAGATAATTAAGCGATAATCTCTTTTACTAGTTTCCCTTCCACGTCTGTCAGCCTGAAATTCCGGCCCTGGAAAGGGTAGGTAAACTTCTCGTGGTCGAAGCCCAGCAGGTGCAGGATGGTAGCCTGAAGATCATGGACATGAACCCGGTCTTTTACTCCGTAATACCCCAGTTCATCAGTCTCTCCATGCACAACTCCTTTTTTGATCCCGCCGCCAGCCATCCACATCGTAAATGCTTCCACATGGTGATCGCGGCCCATATAAGGCATTACCAAGCCATTCCTGTTTTCCTGCATGGGCGTTCTGCCAAATTCCCCTCCCCAGACAACCAGCGTTTCCTCCAGAAGTCCGCGCATTTTTAAGTCGCGCAAAAGTGCAGCTACCGGCTGGTCTGTCTGTCTGCATTTTTCGTGAAGCCCGCCCTCTATATTATCCCTCGCATTTGATCCGTGCCCGTCCCATCCCCAGTCAAAAAGCTGCACGAAACGCACATCATTTTCGATCAGTTTGCGGGCAAGCAGACAGTTCATTGCAAATGAGCCTTCCCCCGGTTTGACACCATACATATCCAAAATAAACGAAGGCTCCTTTGTGATATCCATCACCTCGGGGACAGACATTTGCATCCGGAACGCCATTTCATACTGGCTGATGCGTGTCAGTATTTCCGGGTCCTGTATGTCTTCGTAGCTCTGCCGGTTGATTTCGTTAATTGTTTCAATGGTTTGCTTGCGCAAATCGCGGCTGATCCCTTTTGGGTCCGAAACGTACAATACGGGATCTGTTCCCGTGCGACATTGAACGCCCTGATATACAGAAGGCAGGAACCCGCTTCCCCAGATGCTCTTTCCGGCGTCGGGCTGTTTACCTCCTGATGTGAGCACAATGAATCCCGGTAAGTTCTGATTTTCAGATCCAAGGCCATACACGGCCCAGGATCCCAGGCTCGGCCGGCCGAGCCGCGCCCCCCCAGTGTGCATAAGCAACTGTGCTGGCGCGTGATTGAACTGGTCCGTATGCATGGACTTGATGAAGGTGATATCGTCCGCAACAGTTTGTAAATGGGGCAGATAATCAGAAATCCAGGCGCCAGATTGCCCGTACTGGTTGAATTTTCCCTGCGGGCCGAGCATTTTAGGCACGCCCTGAATGAATGCAAACTTCTTGCCTTCCAGGAACTCGGCAGGACAGTCTTTGCCGTGATATTTCAGGAGTTCAGGTTTGTAATCAAAGAGTTCCAGCTGTGAAGGAGCTCCGGCCATGTGGATATAAATGACTCTTTTGGCTTTCGGGACAAACTGAGGAGTTTTTACAGACATCGCATCCGCTGATAGCCCTGACGGATTCGAAGTTGTTGGGCTGCAGGAATCCAGTAGTGAACCTAACCCTAACGCACCTAAACTAAATCCACAGGACTGAAGAAAATGACGGCGTGTCTGGTGTAGTACCTTTGTTTGTTGTAATTCTGTTATCAGCTTTTCCATTTTCAAAGTTTTTAAGATGAAGTTCAGTGTGCAACGCTATTCTTTGGTGACTGCACCATCCAGATTCAGAAGTACATTCGCCGATACTGCCAGCGCCGCCAGTTCCGGAGACTTCTGTGCTGAATAAACCAGGACGCTATCCACATCTGCAGGCTTACTTTTATACCTGGTCAAAGCACTTTCATAGATATTGAGTAGTGCAGCGAGCTTCTTTTCACTGACCGGTTGGAATGTGACCATTCGGTAACCTGCCCGAAGTTGCTGCTGCGGTGTTGGCGCGCTGCCTCTCATCTTCAATGCCAGTTGGACAGCTGCTTCCATATAAACCGGATCGTTCAATGTGACCAGAGCCTGCAGAGGCGTATTGGTCCGTATGCGTCTGGACTGACAAAATTCTCGGCTGGGTGAGTCAAAAGTCATCATGGAAGGGTAGGGGGCTGTACGTTTCCAATAGGTGTAAATGGCTCTGCGGTGCTTGTCTTCTCCCTGGCTTGGCACCCATGTTTCACCACTGTATGGCGAGAGCCAGATCCCGTCTGGCTGGGGAGGCATCACGCCGGGCCCGTACATTTTAGTTGAAAGTAACCCCGACACCGCCAGCGCCTGGTCCCTGATCTGCTCCGCACTAAGCCTTACGCGTGGCCCGCGCGTCAGCCACATGTTTTCCGGATCTTTTTCTGTCTTTTCCTTGTCTGACCGTGAATCCTGCCTGTAAGTAGCCGACATCACCATTTGCTTCAACAAGAGTTTGACACTCCATCGGTAGTTTGTCATGAATTCTACTGCCAGCCAGTCCAGAAGTTCCGGATGGGAAGGGGCGCTGCCCTGGGAACCGAAGTCTTCAACAGTCTCAACAATCCCCCTGCCGAAAAGCTGCTCCCAGAATCGGTTGACGATCACACGGGAGGTAAGCGCATTATCCCTGTGTACCATCCACCGCGCAAGACCCAGGCGGTTCCTGGCATACTCCTTTGGCATTGGTGTCAGCAGTTTTGGAATGTCCGGTTTCACCTCCGCACCTTTAACAAGCCAGTTTCCCCGAACAAACACATTCGTTTTCCGGACCATATCTCCGGCTGATTCCCAAAGGATAGGAGTTTCGTCAGTCTTGGATGTCAGCAGCTGAGAATAGTCGGCGATGATTTCCTCATAGTTGGCCTGATCTTTGCCAGGCAATGCTTTTTGAAAAGAAAGCCATTTGATCTGCACCCATTTATCCGGCATTTTTGGACTTTCCAACGTAAAGTACAGGTCGTGTTTTCCCGCAACCTGGTTGATAGGAACAACAAGCACCGTATCCTTGTATCCTGTTGTGGGTACCTTAAACTGTGCGAGCATTTCCTTGGCCAGGGTATCTGTTTTGATGGTGAGAAGCGCATTTTCTGCCTGCGTTCCAATACTTACCACTAGCTGAGACATACCTGTTAGGCTGACTGCTGGCAGGCGGGCGGAGGTTTTTTGTTTAAGACCTAAGTACTTCCCGTCCAGAAGCGTTGACTTTCCTATGATTTTGAAATCGTGGGAGTTGATCTTGGGTTCTGTGATGTGCACAAACTGTGAAACCTGGCTGGCCTGTTCGGGTTCATGTCTGGTTATCCAGTCCATAACCCTTTGGACCCGCGCCGAGTCCTCTCCTTTGTAAAAACGCATCGTGGGTGAATCGCTGGGTACATCCTCATCACGGGTATTGTTAAAAAACGCCATGTATTTATAATACTCATCATGCGAGATGGGGTCATAGGGATGGCTGTGGCATTGTATGCAGGCAAACGTGGTACCCTGCCAAACTTCCCAGGTTGTATTGACCCGGTCAATCTGAGCTGCTACCCTGAACTCTTCATCTGAGGTTCCGCCCTCATCGTTATTCATGGTATTCCTGTGAAAGCCTGTCGCAACCAAATGCTCCTGCGCGGGCAACCCCTGTTTTTTGGGAAGTAAGTCTCCGGCAAGCTGCTCAATGGTGAACTGGTCGAAAGGTTTGTCGGAATTAAAGGATTTGACGACATAATCGCGATAGCGCCAGATGCTGCGCCCACCGTCTTTTTCATAGCCTTTGGTATCGGCATACCTGGCAAGGTCCATCCACATGCCAGCCCAGCGTTCACCATACGCCGGGGATCCCAAAAGCCGGTCCACCACTTTTTCATAAGCGTCGGCAGAACCATCCTTTTCAAAGGCAGCTACCTCTTCTTTTGTAGGGGGCAGGCCCGTCAGGTCCAGGCTCAGGCGCCGGATGAGCGTTGGCTTGTTTGCTTCCGAAGATGTGGAAAGCCCCTGATCTTTCGCTTTCTCAATGATAAAATGATCGATTTCGTTTTTCGGCCAGCTACTTTCTTTCCAGTTTAAAAGTCCGAACAGATTCCACAAGCTGCGTGTGGACGGCACATCCGGCTTTTCAATCCGTTTGTATGACCAGTGCGTTTCCCATTTTGCCCCTTCATTGATCCATTGTTTTAATACGTCAACTTCGTTGTCACTGAGCGGCGTCGAATTCTTCGGCATCTTTTCGTCGGGATCGTCCGTGAGGATACGGCGGATCATCTCACTTGCATCTGCATCACCTCTTACCACAGGGATCTTTCCAGACTTGCCGGCTTCAAGCATTTCGTGCTCAAAAAGAAAGCTGACATCGCCTGCTTTTTTTACCCCGCCATGACAGCCCATGCAATGCTTGTTCAGAATAGGCTTTACGTCCGCATTGTAATCAACCTTTGGACCAAACCAGGTAGTGGACAGTGTGAAGGAGTAAAGTAAAATGGATAGGCAGATTACGCCTATTAAAGTCTTGCTCATCATAACGCAATGAATTAGTTCTTAAACTCTAACTGCTGGCTTTTTTCAATACACTTTCAAGTGTTACACTCTTGCCAGACTGGCGCTTGCTCTCATCAGCCGCCTCCATAAACGTGAATATCTCAATCGTTTCCTCCGGCGAAACAGGTATTTCGCCGGTATTGAAGTATTTCACGATATGCGCCAGCAGCGGTTCATACCCCGCGTATGGACCCAGGATCTGGTTGCCATCGACGGTGAAAACAGTCCCACCGTAGTGATTCTTGCCGGAACGCGAGCCCCTGACGGTACCAATCCGCCCGTCTTGCCACACCCCGACAATGATATCGGTGTCCGGAGTATGTACCCGAGTTACACTTTTGCATCCTGTTCCCATGACCGTATACAGTGTTTCTACGCCGTGGACACCATACCAGTAAAAGTCAGGATGCGTTTTTTCAAGCGCAGCGGGACTGAATGCATCGGCGCCCACTACTTTGCTTTTATCAATGCTGTCAATGCCTTTGATATATCTGAGCGAAGACGCAGAAAAAACAGGGATTTTGTATTTTTCTGATGCTTTATAAATGGCAAGCGTATCCCGAAGCGAGGCGGCAACGGGCTTGTCTATAAACATTTTCTTTCCGGCCTTAAACACTTCCATTGCCTGCTCGAGATGGAGCCTGCCGTCATTAGTTTCCAGTAGAATGACGTCCGTAATTTCAAGCAAGTCTTTGATCGATCCGGTGATCTGTACGCCCATCCGCTTCACATCTTCGATATATCCCGGGATGCGACTGGCACTTTTTTCAATGTCTTTACTGCCGTAGGGATACGCTGCTACAATCCGGTAGCCATCGTAAGCGGGGTTGGGCTGTGCGGCATTTAGGACTTTGGTGAATTCGATGCTATGGGATGTATCCAGGCCAATAATTCCAATTCGCTTTCCTTCGGCTACCAAGGTATGCGGCGTTTTAAAACCCAGGATACCCAAACTTGTACCGGCAAGTGCGGAAGCTTCTATAAACTTTCTCCTGTTCATTGTCATCATGATATTTTGTCAATTGTTGATCTTGCACAAAGGGTACGTACCCGTTTTACTTGCTGATAAATGTTGGATTAGTAACCTTCGTTTTGTTTAATTAGCGCGGGGTTGATATCAATCTGACTTTGAGGAACCGGGAATACCAGGTTTTTTTCAGTAAGCTTAGTGGTGATGCCAATCGCGCTTGCCTTTGCATTCAGAATCGGCAGGGCGCGACCGGTGCGGACTAGATCAAACCACCGGTGACCTTCAAAGGCAAGTTCCACCCGGCGTTCCTGTTCCAGGGCCAAACGCATATCTTCCTTAGAACTGATCTGTTTATTGCTGATGCCGGCGCGGGCACGTACCATGTTAAGGAGTGTTAGCGCATCCGGGACATTACCGGCTTCGTTAAGCGCTTCTGCATACATCAGCAGCACATCAGCATACCGGAGTACCGGGAAATTATCATCTGAATCGTATTTCACAGTGGGCGCATCATCATATTTTCGTATGAAATTCTGATCGATCCGTTGACCAATGCTATTAATATAAAATGTCCCTAGTGATACGTCTTTGCGGTTATCGCCCGGTTCATAGGCCTGGACCATGTCAGCGGTTGGTTCATTATTGCCATCACCACCAAATTGAATGACCGAATTTCCTGAATTGGCAGGGGCATAGGTACTGCCCAGCCCGTTTCCTTTCAATGGGCTGAGACCCTTTTTGTATTGAACTTCGAAGACGGATTCCTTGCCATTCTTGTTAGCCGGGCTAAAAACGTCGGCATACTTGGGAAGAAGAGCATAAATACCGGAGTCAACTACTAGTTTCAGCTTCGAAGCTGCTTCTGCGTATCGGTGCTGGGTCAGATATACATTTCCCAGCAGTGCCTGGGCTGCACCTCTGGTAGCCCGGCCCAGATCGCTGCTGGTGTAAGTGGCAGGCAGGGCCAGTTCAGCCTCCCCTAGATCTTTGATGATCTGGGCGTAAACTTCAGCAGCGGGTGTACGGTTATACCGGTAACCATCTTCCGTATCAACAATTTCCTCTAAAATAAGCGGTACGTCCCCAAAGATCCTGACCAGATTGAAATACATCAGAGCGCGAAGGAATTTGGATTCGCCGATATATTGTTTTTTTAGATCTGCATTCATACTTATCGCATCTATACGGGATAAGATGACATTCGTCCTGTAAATTCCCTTATACCCGTCTGCCCACCTTGTATTCAGGTAAGGATTGGTTGAGCGAAGGTAAAATTTGTCAAACTCATCCTGATCAATGACAGAGCCGGACAATACCGGCCGGGAATCGTCGGACGGGATCTCTGAAACTGCATAATATTGTCCGTATTGTCCATTCAATTGCAGAGAGGCATAAGCCGACGCCAATGCATTGTTGAAATCAGAAGCTGTTTGATAAAAGTTGGCTGTGCTGGCTTCGGATACCGGAGCGAGATCCAGGAATTTGCCGGAACAACCCAGCAAAAACAGATTGAGGAAAGCCGCGAATAAAAATCGTTTTTTCATGATTGCTTATAAACCAATGTTGATACCAATTGTATATGTACGAGGAAGAGGGTAGGAGCCATAGTCAACACCGCCGGTTAATGGGCCTTCATATCCGCTCACTTCGGGATTGTATCCCAGGTATTTGGAAAATGTAAATGCGTTTTGAACACCGCCGTAGAGCCGTATTGATTCCAGTCTTACTTTATCCGAGACGCCTTTAGGCAGCTTGTAACCAAGTGTGATATTTCGGGTCCGTAGGAATGATGCGTCTTCAACCCAGCGGGTGGATACCAGGTTATTGTTTCCTGTCGGCCGGCTGTTCGCTCTGGGGGATTTTCCATCGCCGGGCTGCTCGGCAGACCGCCAGCGGTTCAGGACGGTTGTCATTTGGTTGTGGTTACCCTCCTGAGAATCAAAAAACCTGCGTGATAAATTCAGGATCTGTCCACCTTGAACACCCTGAATGCCCACGCTCAGATCAATCCCCTTGAATGAGAAATTGTTGGTCATTCCATAAATGAAATCCGGCTGGTTATTGCCAATGATCTGGCGGTCGTTTGCATCTATTTTATTGTCGTTATTCAAATCCGCATATTTGACATCTCCGGGACGGGAGTCTGCAAAGTGCGGGTGACTGTCCAGGTCTGATTTGTCCTGAAAAATACCAAGCTGAACATAACCGTAAAGACTGCCCAGCGGCTGGCCGATCTGGGTGATATTCGATTCGCCGACACCCGTACCGCTGCGGATGGGATCGCCTTTTGGCCCTAGGGCCAGGACCTTGTTCTTGTTTTGGGACAACATCAGATTTGTTGTCCATGTGAACGCGCCGGTCAGGTTTCTGGATGTCACGCTGAATTCCCAGCCCTTATTTTCAACCTTACCGATATTTTTAATCGCCGTGCTGAACCCGGTCAGGGTAGGGACTTGAACCGAAAGCAGAAGGTCGGTAGTGATGCGCGAATAGTAATCGGCTGTGACGAACAACCTATTGAGAAGAAGTCCAAGCTCTAAACCAATGTCCATCTGGCGGCTTTTTTCCCAGCCCAGATTGGAATTGCCAATCGTTTTTGCAGCCAGACCATTAATGATCTTGTTGCCAAAAATGTAGTTATCCACACTGAGCAATCCCAGTGACATATAATTCGGTGAAATGTAGTTGGCGGGGAGGCTGCCGGATCCCGAAAACGCATTGTTACCTGCCAGACCGTAGCTGGCCCGAAGTTTCAGTTCTGAAATTGCTGGAACGGACTTTAAGAAGTCTTCTTCACTCATGCGCCATCCGACGGAAGCGGACGGGAACGTACCCCATCTGTTATCCACGCCAAAGCGTGAGGAACCATCCCGGCGAACCGAGACATTAAACAGGTATTTTTCTTTATAGTTGTAAGCTATCCGGGCGAAATAAGAAGCAAGCTTCCACTGCTCGCGGTATGAATAGCCTGAATTGACATTGCCGTAATTGATCGTTTGAACAACATCATTTGGAAAGTTGACCGCCCCTACACGATTTTGTTCAAAGTCGTTGGACTGGGATTCCATTCCGACCAGCGCTTCAAAATTGTGTATTTCATTAAATTGCCGGTTGAAAGTCAGTGTCTGGCTGGCAACCCAGTTTAGATTCTGACCCGTATTCGAGTAGCCGCTTGTAGGAATGGGCGGCAGCAGCGAACTTGTGGGCATGGTGGATTTCTGGAAATAGCTCTGCCGTGATATAAGCGCATCACCACCGATGGAAATGCGGTAATTCAGCCCTTTGGTCAACTCGAGCATGGCATAAAGGTTTCCTAATACGCGCAATGTATTTACGCGGTTTTCGACCTCGGTGATGTTGGCGAGCGGGTTGGTAATCCCCGGCCAGTCGTAGGGTGCTGCAATGGCAATCTGGGCAGTGTAGCTTCCATCCGGAGCGTAAACAGGCACAACTGGCGCAATCCCGAGTGCCGCATTGATTACACCATTGGTAGACCAGGGTCCGTCGGCATTTACCCTGTCTTCAACGGTCATCGACGGGCTGAAATTGAGACCAACTTTTAATCGGGAAGTCAATTGCGCATCGATATTTGAGCGCAAAGAATAGCGGCGTTGCCCGGACTTCTTGATAATTCCTTTCTGATCGAGATAGTTGCCAGATAGCATGAATTTTACTTTTTCAGTGCCTCCTGACGCCGATAGCTGATAACTGCTGATCGGTGCCGAACGAAATATCAGATCCTGGTAATCGGTGTATGGCAAGTTTCCCGGTTCGTCGAAATTGAGCCCTTCAAACTCCCCTCTTGGATAACGGAACCGCTCACCGGCGGGCCGTTTGCTGTTGGGGTCACTGGCCAGCGCTCCCGGAACACGGTCCAGATAAGCGTTGTTTACGGCCTCTTTTACCAATTCAGCAAACTGCTGCGAATTAAGGATATCCATTTTTTTCGTCACTTGCTGGATGCCCGTAAAATAATCGAGATTGATCCGTGTCTTCCCCGCTGTGCCTTTTTTTGTGGTAACCAACAAAACACCGTTTGAGCCGCGCGATCCGTAGATCGCCGTGGCCGAGGCGTCTTTAAGTACATCCACAGACTCGATGTCATTAGGGTTGATCAGGTTGAGCGCACCATCATTGAGCGGCTGGCCATCGACGACTACGAGAGGCCCTGTGCCCGCACTAATCGAACCTAATCCGCGTATTTTAAAATTCGGAACCGTTCCCGGTGCCCCGTTGCTTTGCTGCACCAGTACGCCGGGCATTCTTCCCGCCATGCCTTCACCAATATTCGTAATAGGTTGGTCTTTAATGGATTCTGACTTAATAGAGGAGATAGCTCCTGTAATATCTTTTTTCTGTTGCGTGCCATATCCGACTACCACCACCTGTTCCAGCTCTCTGATGTTAGGAGTCAGAACAACGGCAACATCGTCCCGGCTATTAATCCTGATTTCCTGACTTAGATATCCTACAAAAGAGAAAACCAGTACGGTCTCAGCATTTGAAGTCTCGATAGTGAAATTCCCGTTTGCATCGGAAACCGTGCCGCGTTGGGTTCCTTTCTCGACAATGCTGACACCCGGGAGTCCTTCCCCTTTTTCATCCGACACTTTGCCCTTTGCATTGGAAAGATTGACTTGCTTGTCTGTCTTGACCGGAGGAGCGA
The DNA here is from genome assembly GCF_021390335.1 of Dyadobacter sp. CY343. Taxonomy (GTDB): domain Bacteria; phylum Bacteroidota; class Bacteroidia; order Cytophagales; family Spirosomataceae; genus Dyadobacter. The sequence continues at coordinate 27,048 of NZ_JAJUXK010000010.1, forward strand.
CCGGTTTTCTGATCTGCTGGCGCTCCCGGCTGTTGTCAAGGGGACTTATGCCCTCGTGAGGAGACTCCGGTTTTTGGGTGTTGATATCGGCCTTCTTCTTGATCACTATTGTTTTATTGATAATGGTATAAGAGAGGCCTTGATTACCGAAGAGCGCATCCAGTGCCGCTTCCAAAGAAACCTTTTTCAAGTTCAGGGTGACCTTGTTGGTTTTTGTCAGAAGGTCGTTTTGCAACCAGAAAAAGTAGCCGCTCTGTTTCTCAATCTTATCAAGTACTTTGTCGAGTGATGCATTTTTCTCTGACAATGTAATTTGCTGGCTGTAACCTGATGCATAAATGTGTAGACAAGAAATCAGCAATAAAATGGCGACAGAATTTATTCGCATTACGAGCAGTCGTTTAGAAGGCGGGCTTACTGGCAGGCTAATGGCATTTGTAATTGGAAATGCCTTGCTAAACCGCCTGGCAATGCCCGGCAATGGAGGCGTAGAAAAATTAATCATATATTTGTTTGGGTTTGGGTAAAGAAAGTTCCGTACAAGAATTCATGTTTTGCCCTGTGGGGCAAGATCACTCAGCCTTTGCCGAAAGTGCTCGCAACACTTTCGGCATTTTTATTTTTTAATACCTTTTCAAGAGTTGTCTCAACAGCAGTTAAGTCTTGACAATAATCCTCCTTCCTTCAATTTTGAAATTAACGCCGCTAACCTGCAAAATCTGGAGTATCTGTGCTATCGGCGCATCGCGGGCTATCTGACCTCTGTATTTGTTTTCAGGTGTTTTGCCTTCAAATACAACTTCTACATCATACCAGCGGGATACTTGCCTCATGATTTCAGCTAAACTGGCATTTTTGAAAATGAACTGGCCATTTTTCCAGGCAATCACCTGATCAAGGTCTACTTTATTTGTTACCTCAATTTCGTCACCTCTATCTATACTTAATTGCGCCTGTTGACCAGGTTTAAGCATAACAGCCCGTTCTGGTAGCTTGGCCGCATGACTGTTTTTACTGTTTTTCGGATTGGATATGATTTTAACTTTTCCTTCCAGCAGCGTCGTCGTGATCCGCTTTTCATCCGAATAACTGTTGACGTTAAACCTGGTACCTAAAACTTCCACCGCCTGACCGGCAGACAACACTACAAATGAACCGTTACGTTTTCCGGATTGCTGGTACGCGCCGGATTTTGTTACCTCAAAATAGGCTTCTCCCACCAGCTCTACGGTTCTTTCCGAACCGAATTTCGTAGGATATTTAAGAGAAGAAGCCGCATTTAACCAGACCTTGCTACCATCCGGCAACACCACCTTAAACTGACCTCCCTTTGGCGTACTTACCACATTATACGTCTGATGTCGAGCGTCGTTCTTTCGCATGTTTTTACCGGTTGTGTAAACAAGCTGCCCGTCATCAGTTTTAGTGATCAACAAATTGTCCTGCATGGCAATCTCACCTTCCGACACTTCATCAAGTAAGATCTCTGAACCATCGGCCAGCGTAAGCACAGCCTTATTTTTCCCGGGAGCTACATCAGCTGCTTGCTGGATAGCGACGGTATCTTTGTCGTCTATCCGCATCAACATCAGATACATGCTAATCCCGGATACGAGCACGAAAACAGCTGCGGCAACATATCGAAGGAAAAGACCAGATATGAGTTTGGATTTTTCCGGTTTGTCGAATCCCGTTTCAAGCGAAATCCTCTCCCACGCTTTTGCCTTGTCAGCAGTTGGGAACGCATTTACCTCGGATTGAAGAGCAGATCTGTCTGTTAGCCTGGCAAACAGTGCTTTGTTGCTTTCACTCAGAGTGATCCAATGATCAAGTTCCTCCTGCTCTTGTGCAGTAATATGACCATTTAAATACTTAAAGATCAAATGCCCTTGCTCAAAATATTGGTTATAGCCCTCCATGAGTCTGTGTTTAGACTATAGAGACACTTGAAAATAGAGATCGGATAAAAGAAAATCGAATTTCTGTAAATATTTTCCCTGTCGGCCAGGATGCCGTGAGCATTACAGGAGTGCAGGAGTATTTTCATGATAAAACATCAGTGCAAAGAAGAGTTCGGGTGAAAGCCGGCGGCGAAGCAAGTCTAGAACCTTTTGCTTTTGTTTTTTTACCGTGTTGATGGACATACCCAACTCGTCAGCAATCTCCTGATTTTTTTTCCCTTCGATGAAACCCAGGGTGCAAATCTGACGGTACGTCCCTGGAAGCAATTCAATCGCCAGGTGTATTTGTGCAATGACCTCCGAAGAGATGATGGCGTCTATGACCGGTGGTTCTTCCGGCTCCTCTGCTCCTTGCTTTTGATTGTATTGCTGCACTACCTTTTCATGTCTGATCAGGTTCAGACTGGCATTGCGGGCACTCTTATATAAATAGTTCTTTATAGCGGTTTTGTTTACTTCTATGGAATCCTTCTCTCTCCAATAACTGATAAATGCTTCTTGTGCAATATCCTGCGCCTGAGTCTGATCTTTTAAAATTTGATGCGAAAAATAGACCAGTCGATCATAGAACTCTTCAAAGAGAGAATTCAGGTCCAAGTCGGATGCGCTACCTTTAAAAGAAACTAATCGCTTAATGCCACTCATTGATTTACTCACTTATTATTTTGCCAAAGTTGCAAAAGTCGATAGAATATACTGCTAAAAAAAGTAAATATAAAAGGAAGTGGTAACTGTTGTAGCTAGAAATCCTGACCAGGTTCAGCGGAAAATAACATAACTATTGCAAAAAGGGGATGTCACTCATTTTGACAGTCTCGAAGAGTAATTCCCGATGTATAATGGATTGAATAAAACAAATGTTCTTGGAAAAGCCGCAGCACATAAGGTAATGCTTATGGCAGCAAACTGCTTTATCTTAATGAATTGATCAGTTCCTGTTATAAGGTAAGTCGTAGCCAATCGTAAAATATGATAGATTTATCCTACAAAAATGCTTCCAGCATCTACGTTCAATCATTTGGATAGGAACCATCCTTTCAATCAACCTTTGCACGTATTGCTTAACTCACTTATCTTGCGAGTTTTCATTCTTGCAGGTTTTCGTATACCCGGCATCGTTGCGGCAACTATTTCCGTATTAGCCACAGCTGGCTATGGTGCTGCTCAGGGTTTCTAAGGGGCATATCCCATTCTCTCCTTCGCTGGAGCAATTATTTATGCATTGGTTATCGAAAGAAAGGCCTGACACTGGGGATAGGCGAAAGTATCATTGAGTCAGGGCCGCTGCTGGCGCTAGTAATCCGCCCAGTGCCTTTTGAAGTAATGAGTCCGAATTCAATCTTTTGGTAATCGCACTTCTTTGACGCGGGGATATACTTTGCCCTCAAACTTAAAGAAAGGGGCGGTCGCCAGCCTGGCAATTTGCTTTAAAATGTCATTTCCGCTATTCTTTAGTCGGCTAGCGTTTTTTAGGGGCTTGCAGTGGAAGGTATGCTAGTGGTTTTGAATGGGCCCTGTTGATAAGCGCGCAGCCGGATTGGTCACGTTTGAAATTACTGCCGCAGATGCGGGGCTTTCAGCTTCACGGATTTTTTCCCTTTTGATTTCGCCTCTTACAGATTGGTTAACGGACAGTATGGGCTTTCTAATATCAGGGTCTTCGGGGGTGGCTAATGTAACACATGCAGTAATCTAATATTGCCACGTTCCGGGATGCTGGTTCCGCGCTTAGAGCATTAGGGAGCGGCTCATTATTGGGCAATAATCATTTGAGTCTGATCTTAACGGTCTCACTTTGGTTCTTATATTTCTTACTTGGACATACTACCGAAAGGCCACGACATTCGTTGTTTAACTTTGCGTTATAGATATTGTCAATATCAAATGCCTGCCAAATAAATACGGTGGTATAAGCGTACTCTCGCAACCTTCAATTTTTCTTCCCGTTTAGTCGTGAATTTTAGAATTGTTTTGCACTGTTTTAACAATGATATTTTACATAGGCGGGTTTATTCAAACAGTGGTTAAAGTGAAATTCGTAGATCGTGCCAAATTTGTTACCCGTCGCTGGAAGGGATTTTGATGTTCAAGGAAAGTAAGATGACCGCACCTTAGACTGTAATTTGCATTTAGCTCAGAATGTATACAGGTGATTGTTTGAGACAACTATTCGATGAGACTTTTCAGCAAATTTAGTTGCACGGTTTGGTCTTGCAAAGTGATATAATAAACGCTATAATAAGTGAAATTTTGGATTTTAATGATTGCCGTATTGTCGTTGATATAGACAATATCCGCTAGCTTGTCCGGGGTAGGTCCCAGTAGTTTCGGAGAGAGTGCACCGAAAAATAAATTCTTTTCCTTCCCTATCGCGCAGCAGCTCTTCAAATTCTGAGCTTCGGTACGGAAACCGATCGTATGCTCGTTGGGCTTACAAACCAGTAAAGCACCCTTGACTTCCTCCCTAAGCTTCGGATCAAAATCATATATGGCATCTGCAAAAGTGGAATCCAACAATAAAATCCAATCAAATTCAAATATTACTCAGCTTCTTTAAATCCGGATCACGTTTATATGCTGCTTCAAAGGAGTTGTATTCGACAAAGTGCAGCGAATTAACCGAAGATGCCGCCTTCTTTGTGGAATGCTTTTGCTTTAGCTGGTCGCATGAACAAATCGTCAGGGCGGCAAGAACGAGTAAATTGATAGATCTCATGTAATTGCATTCAGTAAATGTTCCCATATAATAAAAACTTATATATAGACATTAAGTGCACGATCCATGAGTTATATTATATTATCTAACTATTGTATTGTATTGTAATGTTCTATCATTCGGTGGTATTTGGCATACCCAGCACACAACAATTTTATCAACACCAAGGATACCACATATACACTGACGTTATAATCCAAAAAATAACCGGACATTAATGCCCGGTTATAAACTTACCATAAAGTCTATCTAATAGCTGATTTATTGTAAAACAATTCTTGTTCTGTCTGTCGTTTGTTCACCGTTTTTACTATAAGTTACATGCAAATAGTACGTACCACGTGGCAGTGAACCGACATCAATTTTAAAAAGTCCGTCTGAGCCAACTTTCGAGTAAATCCCGTCAGATTTTATCGTATATACGGCCTCCTGTGTTTTTTCACTAAATAAGCTAATTTGATCCGGCATTGAGGCGGAACTTTCGTAGTGATCGAACTGTACTAACAGTTGATCTTTTGCTGGATTAGGAAAAACTGTGTAACGAGCAGAACAGTTATCTATGCAGATCGATGTACCCGCACTAGCAGAACCGCAAGAATTGGACATATTAAGTGTCAATCCGTAACAGTCTGGCACATTCGTATAAAAAGAGGCACTGCCGTTTCCAAAATCGCTTAAAGAAGCATTCGAAGCATTGCCACTGGTGATAGACCAAGTCGAACTTGTCGGATTGCCTGACATAGTGGCTACTACGAGCTGGCTGGTACCAACACAGTTATTTGGCGCATTAATGGCAATGTTGGTCGTAAAAGGTTTACCAACGCTGATAACTTTTGTCAGCACAAGCGTGCCACAACCACCAGAAACCGTTGCTGTGAGGGTTACGCTACCGTGAAAGCTACCCACTCGGGTTGCAAGACCGCTACTATTTATCGTTACTGCACCAGTATTGCTGCTCGACCAAGCCACAGTAGAACCTTGTGGGAGATTTGCAACAGAATAGGTTGAACTAGGACAAAGATGGTCAACACCGGAGATACTAGATTGTGTTGCTGTTCCCACATTAACCGCTTTCCACGCATTTTCAACCTGCTGAACTAATACACCATTTTGATTACCACATAGTGCCCTGGCCGCATTAACCATTCCTGTTCTAACTTGGGCATAGGTTGTAGTATTATCAAGAAAATTTCCAAATATTGCCCGGACAATTAAGTTCTCTAACTGATCCATTCCCATACCGTATACCCTGTAAGGTGTTCCTACATCATTCGTCCCGGACTCACCATTAGCCAATATGTACGCCCAATGGGATAAAACACCACTCCGAACGTATTTATCAATACCCGGATTCCCTGAATTGGCATTATATTGTGGTCCGGCGTATGTGTCAGCCATTGCACGAGCGACGCCGGCAGAGTTTGTATTCTGCAAGTCTCTCAAGCAAGTATTGCTAACCATAATTTGTTCAGCAATTTGCCAAATATTGCCCCCGGTAATTCTGTGTTGCATTATTGCACCCCAAACATCACTAAGACCTTCATTGAATGATCCTTGATCCCCAGTGTTACCCCATCCGATCTGAAAATCAGTAATACCGTGTCCATATTCATGGGCGACGACATCCACACTAGCAACAGGAGTAAATGTCGTAAGTCCGTCACCAAAGGCTAAAAAATCATCTTGACCATTCCACACAGCATTATCTCGGTCATTTGCTGTAGTTCCATATCGAATATAGGCATTAATAGGGGCTCCTGTGCCAGAAACCGGATCATTAAAGCTATTAACAGCGTGCGTAGTATTAAGCCTATCATATATTCGCTGTAATGCCCAATGCACATCCAGCCCCATATTATTTTCTAGGGGGCTATGCTCCGCGGTAGTCCATGTGTTATTTGCATCTCTCAACTCCACATTTCCAAAAACTGGATCAGTATTTCCTTCCAAATTCCGCGTGTGAATTACTGCGCCCCTAGTGTTGTCAAATAAGCGAAAGCGAAGGGTACCGCCATCATCAAATGTACTTGCAGTTCGCGATCCGCTGTACCGTGTAGCGAAAGTGCCTGTTGCAGGAGGTAAAGCAAAAGTGCGAGCCGTTGATCCTGTGATAGAAGTGCTTCCAGTTTTCAACTCATTATTTGAGCTATTTAGCGACGCGTGTGAAAATATTGGCTCAGTTGTCAGTACATTCCCGGTTTGTGCGTCAACAAACCCGATTTCATCATTTGACGGATGATTGTTTCTCAAATATATCTTAAAAACTAAGTACTTTGTACTGTCCAAGGATGTAATTTCCTTGATTAGCAATTCGGAAGTAAAGTCCCGAACATCAGAAGAAGGGATTTTTTTATAATTAGCAAAAGAGTCTCTCGCCATTTTATCCGTTAGTTTCGGATGAACATCAAGGTTCCCCAATTCCACGAAATGACCATGCGCGTAAAACATCTTGCCGGCTTTATAGTGGAAATTATAGCCTGCTCCATCTACTTTTACATTTTTGTAAAACTGGTCATAGTGATCGTCAGTATAATCTTGGCTGCGCTGTTTATCTTTTGCTTTAACGAAACCATCATCTGCGGATATTTGTAAATATTGCTTCATAAAATCCTGATCAGACATACCTTTATCTGATTCTGTAAACTCAATCGTCTGAATTATGCCCTTACTATCTTTTAATATAGTTGGCTCTTCAGAGTTTTGCGCACCAGCAAAAAATGGCACAGCTAAGCAAATTGCGGAAAGTACTTGTTTTTTCATAGTTTACATGATTTTAATTGATTCGTTTCCATTTAGATATAGAAAATATAGGTGAGCTTTTCTCTGCACGAAGCTCCATTGTATCAGCATAAAACTTAGGCGTGTAATAAAATCTCAATTGATTTCCGTCATTATAAGTAGTTCCGATATTTAGCAGGGTATCAATCCAGTATTTTCTTTTTATTGTTCTTTTTGTAGCGTATTCATATTCCAGCAGCACACTATCAGGGAGAAAGTGCCAGGAGGCAGGCGGATTAACAATATGGGGTTGATATTCTCCATTACCAAGATAGAATTCTTCCCATTTCCCGAGAATTTGCTGTTCTGGATTAACATCCTTTTTTTCACACGCTACGAGGGTGATAGCTATAAGGAGTGTTGCAATCGTTTTCATGGGTCTGTTTGTTATTGTTTCCTCATAGACACAACTTGTAAGAATTAGTTGGAATATATTAAGAATTTTTTTTACATTATTAATATATTGACCTAACGGTAAGAGCTGGTACTCATTACCGGTTTCGCCTTAGGTATGCAGTGTTTTTAAGTATAGTAGGGCAAGCAAATAAAAGTTAGGGCAGCGGACAGCCCAGCGGAAAAAATCGTGAAGACTTCAATACCAGCTGCATAATGTTGAAATTCACACTAGTCACTGATCACTTATATGCACCACTGCTAGTACTCAGAAACGGTGGTATTTCTGTACTCTCTGACCTTTTGATTTTTCTTTCCATTCAGTTCTGAAAAGTGCCGAACACGGCACTTTCAAATTACAGATTAGTGGTACACCAAAACAAATTACTGGATATTGCAAGCTGGCACGTTAAACTGTACTATTTGGATGCCGACCATACTATTTAAAGAAAGGTGGTGCTCAACGAATGACTTTTAATGGTACCATCGGCAACTTTTCAAAAGTTGTTAGGAGCAGCACACTTTATCCAGTATTGATGATCAAATCGATTGCTTCTTTGGTTTCATTGAATTCGCCAGGCTTTATAAAATGCCTTATGCCGACGTGCTATAAGCATGGATAATAGACTGCTGATTGATCGTTGTCGTAAAGTACACGAAGGGATACACTTAAGAGTAAATCAGTAACCCTCAACCGAACATGAACCGTTTCGGATGCCCGGCCGGTGCCGGTCTGAGTCCCAGAGCCACCCGGTACGAAGAGTAGTCGCATAGCCACTGGGAATTAGCTGCATGCTTTTGAGAGTAAAAGACAAATGGGAATGATCCGGACAACCTTAATTATGTCACCCGGATCATCTGTCTTACTTGACAATAACTACCTTTTGTGCTTGTGTAGAACCGTCAATTAGTGTGAGTACAGCGATATATATTCCCTGAGAGAGGTTACTTACGTTCAGTCCTGCGGATGAAATTGTTTGCGTATTGAGTACTTTCACCCCTATCGGATTATAAATTGCCACGCTCCGGATCTCCGTATAGTTTGTAAAGAAAAGGTTCTGGCTGGCTGGGTTCGGGTAAATGGGTTCTTTTGCTTTTGCAAACTCACCAAACTGGATCCTGCTGTAAGCGAAAGTGCCGTCTCTATCAACCATTTTCAATCTGTAGTAGTTTCCTCCTTTTAGCGGAGCAGAATCTAAAAACTCATATTTTTTCAAAACACTGCTTTCACCATGAGCTGATACTGCACCAATCTGCTTCCATGACTGTCCATCCACGCTGCGTTCGATCTGGAATGACTCGCTATTGGTTTCTTCCGTTGTTGACCAGGTCAGATGCGCAATGGATTCTTCCTTCGTTAACGTGAATGAAACCAGCGTCACAGGCAATGAGCAGCCAGTTACTGTGATCTTCGTGCTTAATGCACATCCCGCAGTGCTATAAACTGCATAGTAGGTTCCTTGCATTACGTTGGTAGGATTACTAACCAGTGATCCATCCGAAGGTGTTGCACTGGTGTGAAATGTCAGCGTGCTTCCGGATGGAGTAATGCTCGTTACAAGCGCAGTCAGATCCGCAGTGATTACAGGGCATAGCAGTTCGACAGTGTTTCGCGATACGACTGGCGCATAGGGAAGATCACACAATGTCGCTGTTGAGCAATTGGCACCATCATTTCTGCCCGAGGGTGTAAACGTATTAATCAGGTCGGCTGTATTATCATCGGCGTTTATTTTATAAAATCCCCCTGTGGTATTGTTAAAGGCATATAGAAGGCTCGTCGCATCGGTCACAACAGCGCCGTAGCCTGCATTTGGTAATCCGCTCACGGACGTCTCTGCTACCACAACGCTACCGGTAAAAGGATTCAGAGACGCTAACTTTGCCTGGGACGTAACGCCATAGGCCAGCTGGGCACTGGAAACAAAAGCAATATCTGAAATGTCGAGCGGACTACTCACCGCGGTACCATAACCAGGACCCGTTTTAAGTACGAACCCAGCCGTCGGATCCACTAATTGAAGGTATGTAGGCCGGGTTGCATTAAGATCTATGACATAATAGTTGGCTGTGTTGGTAGCAGTAAGCATCATATACCCATTGGGAAGCTCAACACCAATATTGTAAGACCCACTCGGCAGGTTTGCGATTGTATGTGCAATTACTCCGCCCTCGCTGTCAATCCTCACAATCCTGTTTGTACCATTTATAAACGCCCATAACATGTTATCAGCTGAATTGTATATCAGACCATTTAAAACGTAAGGTGTTGGCGCGATCAGCGTTCGGGTTCCGGTGGACACATTAAATGCGTACAGGGAGGAAGCTGTCTCGCCGGCAGCGGCTGCAATCTGATAGGTGGTTCCGTCATTACAAATAAATGGCAGATTCTCCATGATGGCATTGGCACAACTTGCTCCGTCATTATTACCGGACGGGATGGTAGTTGATATTAAAGTAGCCGAGTTTGTAGCAATATTTATTCTGTAATAAGATCCGGTAACATTATCAAAAGCATATAACCGTCCCGTAATATCGCTGATAACAGCACCATAAGTGCTTGCCGGCAATCCGGTCACGGATGTTTCTGCTACTACGACAGCGCCTGTTAAAGGATTTAACGAAGCCAACTTTCCCTCTTTCGTAATACCATAGCTCAGCTGCGTATCTGATACGAAGGCAATATCTGAAATGTCAAGAGGGGCGCTTACCGGGGTACCGTAATCCGGGCCCGTTTTAAGTGAAAATCCGGCAGTCGGATCGACCAATTGAAGATAAGTCGTACGACTTGGGTCAATATCCACAACGTAATAGTTGGCATTGTTACTGTACGACAACATCATATAGCCATCCGGGAGCTCAACACCAATGTTAAATCCACCAGGCAAATTGGCGATGGGAAATAATGTGGTTTCACCTTCGCGGTCGATCCTGACAATTGAATTCCCAACAGATCCCCACAACATATTATCCACTGAATTGTATACCAATCCATTTACGGAATAAGGTAATGGAGCAATCAGCGTACGCAGCCCTGTGGCCACATTATATGCGTAAAGCGAGGACGTTGTCTCACTAGCTGACACTGCAACCTGATACGTAACGCCGTCTTCACAGGTAAATGGCAGATCTGCCAGCCTTGTGTTAGCACAGCTTGCACCGTCATTGTTACCCGATGGGTCACCTGTTGAAATTAGAGAAGCAATATTGGTAGAAGGATGTATAAGATAAAAAGAGCCGGTACTATTCTGAAACGCATATAACCTTCCAGAAATATCACTGAATACGGCACCATAGCTATCTGTCCCGGACAACCCGTTCACGACGGCTCCTACTGTCACATTACCCGTAAAAGGATCTAGCGTTGCAATCTGACCGCTTGCTGTAACTCCGTAGCATAGCTGATCTTTGGACACAAAGGCTAAATCCGCAATAGCAAGCGGCGTACTGATCGGTGTTCCATACACCGGACCCGTTTGCAGGGCAAACCCAGCAGTCGGATCCACCATTTGTAAATAGGTTGCGCGACCTGGATCGACATCAACGACATAATAATGCGTTGCCTGATTATTATACAACAGCATATAGCCACTGGGCAGCTCGGCACCTACATTGATCGCAGATGGTAAACCCACTACGGGATATGTCACTGTCTGGCCTTCACTGTCGATTCTTACGATGGAACCCTTGCCGAAAGCCCATAGCATATTGTCCACGGAATTGTAAATTAAACCATTCAATGCAAACGGTATGGAGGCGATCAAGGTTTTGGCTCCCGTAGAAACATTGAACCCGTAAAGTGATGATATATTAGCAGAATTGATGGTTTGATAAGCAGTTCCATCATTACAGGTGAAGGGCTGATCAACCAGGATTGTATTGGCACAGCTTGCACCGTCATTATTACCTGATGGGTCACCCGTGGAAATCAAGGAGGCAGTATTGGTGGCAGGATTTACCAGATAAAAAGCGCCGGTATTGTTCTGAAACGCATATATTTTTCCAGAAATATCACTGAATACGGCACCATAGCTATCTGTCCCGGACAGCCCGCTAACGGCGGCTCCCACCGTCACATTACCCGTAAAAGGATCCAGCGTTGCAATCTGACCGCTCTGTGAGATTCCATAACATAGCTGATCTTTGGCTACAAAGGCTACATCCGCAATGGCAAGCGGAGTACTGATCGGTGTTCCATACACCGGACCCGTTTGCAGGGCAAACCCAGCAGTCGGATCCACCATTTGTAAATAGGTTGCGCGACCTGGATTGACATCAACGACATAATAATGCGTTGCCTGATTATTATACAACAGCATATAGCCACTGGGCAGCTCGGCACCTACATTGATCCCGGATGGCAAACCTACTACGGGATATGTCACCGTCCCGCCTTCACTGTCTATTCTGACGAGGGAACCCTTGCTGAAAGCCCATAACATATTGTCGACAGAATTGTAGATCAAACCGTTCAATATATGCGGTAAGGTGGCGATCAAAGTTTTGGCACCCATAGATATTTTGAATCCGTAAAGTGATGATGTATTATCCGCAACAGAATTGACGGTCTGGTAGGCAATACCATCATTACAGCTAAACGGTTCGTTTGCGAAATTTGGTCTTGCAGCGATGCTCGCATTCCAAGTGAGCACACTCAGCAAAACAGCGAATAAGGATTGAGTAAATGTTCTTTTCATAAAAAATTTCGGCTTGGACGATTTTTTTTTCATAGCAATGAGATGGAAAAAACAACCGCGTTGGGTAATGGGTACAACTATTTTTACGGTTTCGAATGTAGAACTCTTTTCTGGTGAAGGCTAAAAACGGGCATGGACAAAAGCGTAGACAAATGAAAATGCCTCCTAAATAGCTGCAAATGAAGAGCCTGTAAAGAAGCATAGCCCTATCCCGGTGCATCATCTGTCGCAATGCGGATTTAATAGGTGGTACATTGGTTACAATATGGACCCGTAAGTACATGCTGTGCACTCATTCCTGGGAACAAAATAGATGCACTTCCAGCAAGTAGAAGCATTTGTAGATTTTATTTGTAGAAGTACCCAACCCGGTTTTCTGTTTATTTTCCGACGGCGTTTGCCAGATTATGATCCGATATTTTGTTTTAGCGTTCCTCTTGTTTTTATGTCTTTTCTTTCACAATGTCTCATCCGCCCAGCAACCCGATGAACCCGAAACTGTAATAAGTGAGCTCGCCAGCATGCTTTCTTCTGATCGTGTCATCAGAACCTCCCGATATGTAGATAATCTCAGGGAATCAAAAGCATCATTAGCAGATGTGAGCTATCGCTTGGAAAAACTAGCCCACAGAGCAAACTTGTGGAATGATCAGCTATTATTAAATCATGTCCGATTCCACCAGATCACAAAAAGAGGCTTTCAATCTGCCTTAGCACCCGACGACATTATTGCTGTGTTTGACTCGGCGCGAACCTATTTTGAAAATAGAAACGACCTAAGATATACCGGGGTCTGTCACTTCTACATTGGCAAACATCGATATGAACAGAACCAGTATGAAGAAGCCTTCTACCACCAGGCCAAAGCCTTGGAGCTCTTTAGAGCTGTGGGATTTGACAAAATCCCTGAGATGGGTAAGTATCTGCATGTTATGTCTATCAATAATCTTTATTTTCACAATTACCAGAAGGTTGTACAGCTCATGCAATCTGCTATCCGCCTGCCGCCCTACAACATAAATCTGCACGTCCAGCGCTATAATACCCTGGCAATTGCCTACGAGAATCTTAACCTGCTGGACAGCGCAATCTATTTCTTCAAGCGCACCCGAGATATTGCGATTTCAATTGGTAATCCCACCTGGCCTTACATTGCAATAGGTAACCTGGGAAGTGTTTACCAAAAGCAAGGACGCTACCGGGAAGCTCTGAACATGATGATGCAGGATTATATCAACAGCCGCTACAAAAATCGCCACCCGATCCTTGCCCGGAATACAGCAATTGGAATCGCCTCTATTTGGCAAAGATTTGGACAGCCAGACAGTGTTTTACATTATCTGACGATTAGCAAGGAGCTGAACACTTTGGTCGGAAATTCAGAACCAATGTGGCAGCAGCAACGCGACAGGAAATTTTACCTCAACTATTATCAGGTCTTTCACGACTATTACAAAACCCTGGGTAGCATGGCTATGGCCTACAATTACCTTGATAGCCTCACCCGTCTGCGCAACGAAACCAACCTTCTCTACAATAAAAAGGATACAAGGCTGGGTGAAGACCGACTGAAAATACAGCAGCAACTTGCCGATATTTCCGCACAACAAGCCGACAAAAAAAGGATTCTTACACGCTTTCAATTCATTCTCGGAGTCGTGGGGCTGCTTGTCGTTATTCTGTCGCTGCGCTATTATTTATTGAGATTAAGGCATTCGAAAGATCGTATGATCGCTGAAAAGGAGCGAGAAATACAGCTCGAATTACAGAAAAAAACGGAAACAAGACTTGTTCAGGCAAATGTTGAACTAGAGCAATATATGCACCATCTAAAAGAAAAGAGTGAACTGGTTGAAACCCTTCGCCAACAAATAGACAACTGGCGGAAGCTCCCGGATTTGGAAAACCAGCAACTGGACAATTTGGTAAACCAGTTGGCCAATATTAAACTACTTACCCCTGACGATTGGAATGATTTCAGAAAGCGATTTAATCAGGCGTTCGCAGGAGAGCTGGATCAGCTTAAATTGAACTACGGGGACCTTACTGTTGCGGAAGAACGACTTTATGCGCTTGAAAAAATGAATGTATCCACCACTCAAATCGCATGGATGCTGGGAATATCGAAAGAATCGGTCAGGAAAGCCCGATACCGGCTGCGAAAAAAAATCAATTTAAGTGAAGACTAAGTTCCAGAAATGCCTGCTAACAAAGGTTGATGGCGAAATGATTGTTAGTCCGTCGTCTATGTAAGGAGGGGCTTTGTGAGCAGAGGATTTGCATTGATTTTGTTGTTTGTAGTTAACAAAGATCCTCCTGTCGACACGAATGCGTTGCGTTACACGGCAGGCAAAGAGCTAAAAAATTGTAGAAAATATCACCTCGGGCTCAATCCAAACTAACAAAAACTCAATGATAGTGACAAAAAATGTTCGACCTATGTTCGACCTAAAAAAAATGCAACTTACAATTTGACTTGTAAGTTGCTGATAATCAATGTCGGGATGACAAGATTCGAACTTGCGACCCCTAGCACCCCATGCTAGTGCGCTACCGGGCTGCGCTACATCCCGAAATTATTGCAGACCTAAGTCTTGCAAATGTCTTTTAATTCCTCTTTTCTTAATCTTACCCTCCAATTGCATGGCCGTTGAACGGTCTGAGCACTCAAAGGTATGTACTAATATCCAAGGAACGCCTTTGCCGGTAAAATTAACACGGCCTTCATTATGCCTTCGCAGCCTGCTATCCAGATCCTGAGTCTGTCCTACATAAAACTTATTGAGCGATTCGCTAAATAAAATATATACAACAAAACTCATTTCAGATAGTGTGTTTGCGACTCTCCCGCTGCAAGCGGGATGCGCTACCGGGCTGCGCTACATCCCGAAATGTTGCTGAGTGAGTCAGCTCCCGATTCTTTGGGGTTGCAAATCTAGGAATTTTTGGAATACTGCCTATCTCAGTTTGAAAAAAATTGAGACAGGCAGTATTTCTCCTTTTAGATCGTTTCGTTCTGCCAGTTCGGGTTCACAACTTCCTGCTTGCCTTTTCTGAACCATTTTTCACGAACCCTCTCATTTACATAATACATACACGGTACCAATATCAACGTAAGTACGGTTGAGAAGGTGAGACCGAAAATGATTGTCCAGGCGAGGATATTCCAGAAAATCGAACTTGGTCCGCCGATGATCAGGTCGGGTTCAAGATCGCGGAAAAGTCCGACGAAATCGACTGTGATACCCAATGCAAGGGGAACAAGACCAAGCACCGCCGCTGACGCGGTAAGTAATACAGGTGTCAAACGGATCGCGCCGCCTTCGATGATCGCTTCACGCATCGGGTAACCTCTGCCTCGAAGCTCTTCGATGAATTCAATGAGAAGGATACCGTTTTTCACCACAATACCAGCCAGCGCGATAATACCCACACCCGACATGATCACCGAGAAATCTTTTTTGAAGATTACAAAACCCAGTAACACCCCGATCAGTGAAAGTACGATCGTGAAGAAGATGATGAAAGGTTTGACGACCGAGTTAAACTGAGTTGCAAGGATGAGGTAGATCAACAGGATTGCCGCACCGAATGCAGTTCCCAGGAACGCCATCGATTCGTTTTGTTCTTCCTGTTCTCCACCCATTTTAATGGTATAACCATTTGGTACCTCCATATCTTCGATCAATGTCTGAATCTGCGCAACAATTTCGTTGGCGTTGTAGCCGGGGAGTACGTCGGATCCCAGGGTAACTATGCGTTGCTGATCCTGGCGGTTGATCTGGCTGAATGTAGTTGAGTAATGGATATTGGCCACTGAAGTAATAGGCACCTGGCGCAATGCACCGCCCATATTCATATCGCGGTACACCACATTGAGGCTCAAAAGCTTCTCAATCTGCTCGCGATCATCTTTTTCCAACCTTACCATAATCGGATATTCGTCCTTATCATCGCGGAATTTGGACACTTCCAGACCGAACAATGCGGTACGAACTGCAAGTGCTACCTGCTGGGAGCTGATCCCTTCGCGCTGCGCTTTTTCACGGTCGATATCAATTACAATTTCAGGCTTGTTAGTCACCAGATCGGACCGAAGCTGGTCGATACCTTCGATGCCGGATTGTTCAACGCGCTTCAATACCGTTTTTTCCAGAGCCTGCAACTGCTCAAATTCATCTCCCGAAATTTCAATGGAGATCGGCTTACCAGTTGGCGGACCTACCGCTTCGCGTTCAACGGATATTTCGGCACCCGGGATACCCGCTACTGCGGCCCTTATTTTCCGAAGGATCGCTTCCGAAGATCTTCCTCCACGCTCGGTTCCATACACAAATGCAACCGTGATTTTAGATTTATGCGGCGTTGCAGCGCGGTCGGGATTATAAGGATCACCGGCATTTTTACCCACGTTGGCAATCACCGAGTTGACCATATCCATCGCTTTTTCCTTCTCCAAAACATCAAAAACCTTTTTCTCGATGATCTTGGTCACAGAATCCGTCACTCTTGCGTCTGTTCCAATAGGCATTTTAGCGTAAACGTACACATAGTCAGGATCGCCGCTTGGGAAGAAAAGTACCTTTGGCTGGGCAATACCGGTTATAATAAATGTCGCTACCAAAAGTACCAGCATCGACACGATCGCAACCACCGGACGCCAGCCGCGCAGCAGCCAGTCGATCAGTTTACGATAGTTATTTTTCAATGCAGGCAACAGTCTGTCCTGGAAAGGAACAAGCACTCTTGGTGTCAGGATATAATGGTTGAAAATCCAGAGTACCAATATGAATACTATGAAGTTACCGATACCACGATCGACCAGGTAGCCGATCAATGCAGCTACTCCCAAAATGATCACAGGTCTGCGGATCGCCTTGAAGCTGGTATCGTGGGCTTCTTTTTCGTCGTCGTGACGGCCCATGAATGATACTGCGAAAACAGGGTTCATTACATACGCTACGAAAAGTGATGCGCCGAGCGTAATGATCAGCGTCAGCGGCATGAATTTCATAAATTCCCCGACTATACCAGTCCAGAAAAGCAATGGGAAGAATGGTGCAATGGTAGTGAGTGTTCCGGAAAGTACCGGGATAAACACCTCGCCAGCCGCTGCTTTCACCGCCTGCTGGATCGTCCAGTCTTTATGATTGTTGAAAAGCCTGTGCGTATTTTCGATTACCACAATTGCATCATCCACAACCAGACCAATACCGAGCAGGAATGCAAAGAGTACAATGGTGTTCAAAGTAAATTCGGTCCCTACCAGCGGCCCGATGATCGGCATCATTACAAAGGCCACCAAAGCCGAGAGCGGCACCGACAACCCGACAAAGATCGCGTCGCGCACACCCATGAAAAACATCAGTACCATTACTACGAATATAAATCCGAGTATAACCGTATTGATCAAATCGTGGAGATCGGCTCTGGTCTGGATCGACTGGTCAGCTGTGATATTGATGTCCAATCCGGGCGGAAAACGGTTTTCCTTGAAATCGGCAATTGTTTCTTCGATTTTATCTGCCGCGGCTACCAGGTTTTCACCGGAACGTTTGATCACGTTCAGGGTAATTACCGATTTGTTGGCCAAACGTGCGAAATCCTGCTGTTCTTCAAAATCATCCCGCACGTCAGCAACGTCGCCCAACCGGATCGTCGCGCCTGTGGCAGTACGAATGCGGATATTCGCCATGTCGGCTACATTGGTATATTCACCTTTTACACGCAAAGTCCTTCTTACACCTTCTACATTCAATTCACCACCCGACACGTTGATATTTTCACCCTGGATCGCGGTTTGAATGTCATAGAATGTCAGACCGGTCGACCGCATGCGATCCAGGTTTACATTGATCTGGATCTCACGGTTCAATGCGCCCAGGATATCCACGCGCGTAATTTCCGGCAGCGCTTCAATTCCATCCTGCAAATCCTCGGCAAACTGTTTGAGCTGTTTCAGTGAATAATTTCCGGCAATGTTCACGTTCATGATCGGGAACTCCGAAAAGTTCACATCCTGCGCGGTAGGGCCGGTATCCAGGTTTTGTGGTAAATCGGTTTTTGCTTTATCGATCGCGTCGCGGACCCGCTGCAATGCGACTTCCACGGCTACATCCGGCGTAAATTCAACCAGGATCACGGATACATCCTGCAATGCATTGGATTTGATCTTTTTAACCCCGCTCAGCGATTTAAGCTGCTTTTCGATGGGTTTGTTGATCGTGTTCTCGATATCGGCAGGCGCAGTTCCAAAGTAAACGGTATTGATGTAGATCTGCGGGATCTTGATATCCGGGAACTGCTCTTTGGGCAGGTTATTGTAAACCATAAACCCGGCCAGCGTGATGATGAACGTAAAGATGTAGATCGTCGTCCGATTCTCTACGCACCAGTTGGTAAAACCAAGGGTTTTGTATTCGCTAAATTTCATAAAAAGCTAATGTTGAATGGTTTTTTGCTATCAAAAACTAATCGGCTGACCATCTGAAACTTCCTGGTAGCCTAGCGTAATCAGCTGGTCGCCGGCAGTAAGCCCCGAAAGGATTTCGATCTTCCCATTATAGCTCAAACCCGTTTTTACTTCGCGGGCTCTGGCAATCTTTTTGTTTCCCTCTGTCACTGCCACGTACACCACATTGCCTTTTTCCGTGCTCTGAACATAGTTCTGATCAATAGCCAGCGCATTTTTACTGATCGCGTCGTTGATCTGCACATTGGCCATCATATTGGGCTTAATATCCTTGTTAGACGGAAGATTGGCCTCGATCGTAAAAGTTCTTGAAAGCGGATCCACGGCAGTACTTACAAATGAAACCCGCGCCTTGTATTCTTTTTTTAGGTCGGGAAATTTCACGATTACCTCGTCCCCTTTTTTAACACTGGCAGCATAGGTATCAGATACTTTCGCAGACACTTTGAGGTTGCTCAGGTTGACGATCCGGACCACGCCCATTCCGGGAGAAGCCGTTTCGCCCACTTTCACATTAACCATATCCACTACCCCCGCCATTGGAGAGACGATATTGGTTTGCGAAAGCTGTGCATTCAAAGTACTCATTCTTCTTTCCAGCGATTCTTTGTTATTTTTCGCCTGGAGAAACTGGATCTCGGTACCTATTTTCTGGTCCCAAAGATTTTTTTGTTTCTCATAGATCGTATTGGCTAGGCTCATCTGGGTTTTCAATTCTTCCACAGATTCCTGCAGTAAGCTATTGTCGATCTTGCCGATGGTGGTTCCCGCCTTTACATAATCACCTTCTTTTACATTCATCGCGACTACCACGCCGCCTGCCTTAGGCGTAACCATCACGTTGTTCTTGGCGTCGACGGTACCCTGAAGTTCTACAAAGTGACGGAATGTTTCGGCTTTCAAAGTATCAATGGATACGGGCTTGATCCTGGCCTCAGCTGCCTTTTTAGGGTCGAGTTTAGTGATCTCAGATTCGAGTGCCTTGATCTGCTTTTCTTTTTCAGCCTGTTCAGTTTTCAGTTTGGCTAGCTCTTCTTTTTTGCCTGCCAGATCATTTTTTTTCTCACCTCCGCATGAAGCAAGTATCGTAGCCAGGGCGCCTATCAGTAAAATATGTCTTTTCATGGTATTAGTAAGTAGCTGTTTCAAGTTTTGTAAGTGTTAAGGTCAATTTCCTGTTTCGGTATAAAGTTCGCCCTTTGCTCTGCTGAGATCCACTTTGGCGATCATCAGGTCGTACAGCGCGGTGAAATAGTTGGTCTGTGCTTCTTTCAGTGACGATTCCGCATTGATCACCTCAATGTTCGAGCCTACGCCTTCTTTGTATTTGATTTTGGAAACCCGCACGATCTCTTCTGCCAATTGCAGGTTCCGCTGTTGTGTTTCCAGTGTGGCGAATGCATTTTTGATATTGATCGTGGCCTGATTAGTTTCCAGATCGATGGATTGTTTGAGCAGCGACTGGCTGTTTTTGATCTTGTCCAATGCAATTTTCCGCTGGTCGAGCTGGTACTTTTTTGTAAAACCATCGAAAATCGGAATGTTCACATTCAATGCTACCAATGCATTGTTGAACCATCTCGTGGAGAACAAATTAGCAAATGTACTCTGACCGTTGTTGTGGCCATAACTTGCGTTAAGCGACACACTTGGAAGATACCCCGCGCGCACATTCCGGATATCTAATCCTGCGAGTTTTTCCTGCGTATCCAGCAGCGAAAATTCAATGCGGTTGCTGTAATTCAGCTCAGCGCCGGAGAAGGAAGATTTCAGGGAATCGATGTTCACTGCATTGATATCGTCAATCAGCTTGATCGGTTCGTTGGCCGGCATTCCCATCTGGTATTTCAGCAATGCATAACTCAGCTCGATGAGGTTCTGCACTTTCTGCCGTTCGGTTTGCAGGTTATTGATCTGCACTTCGAGCCGGTTCACATCCAGAAGTTCAACGAAGCCGCTGGCATTCATAGCCTTGGTTTCGCGCATGAGCGAATCTACCCGGGAAATGTTTAGATCGAGCAGCTTAGCGCGTTCTTCCGCAACCTGAGCTGAGTAATAAGCCTTCGTAACCGCCTCTGCCACCTGTACTCTCGAAGAAGTAGTGCTCTTTTGTGCCAGCTCACGGTAAGTTGCCGCCGCCTTTAAACCGATAAAATAAGAACCGTTAAAAATGAGCTGATTTAACGTCGCCGAAGCGGTTCCGAGATACCTTACCCCAAATTCGATCGCAACAGGTTCAGCAGTAGCGGGTACACTTGGGCCGCCAAACTCACCGGGAGGGAGGAAAAATCGCTGGATGATCAGGTTATCGGTCAGGTTGAAGTTGGCACTAACCTGAGGCAACCCGGCCGCCCTGATTTCGCCGATCCTGGCCTCCGCAGAAACTGCGTCGAGCTGGGCATTTTTGATATTCAGGTTGTTCTTGATCGCGTAATCGACTGCCTGTTTCAGTGAAAAACCTCCGTCCTGCGCATACAGCGGGACATAACTCAATAATATCGCCAGCAGTACCAGACTGCGGCGCGTGATCCGTTCATTTTTCATGGGTATTGATTTCAATTGCTGATTTATCTTTTATGGTGTTATAATTTTCAAATCCTTTCTCCGATAAGACGCCTCTCAGGAAATGGTGTACGAATTCCATCTGAATGTGCATCAGATCAAATTTTTTGAGCGGAAAAATAGTCGGGTCGAAACCCATTACGACCTGCTCGATGCGCAGTAGTGAGAGTACTTCCACATCAATATCCGGCCGGTACAGTCCAAGCTCGATGCCCGATTTCAGGTTGTCGCGAATGCTTTTGAGAATATATTCATGTTTATAAGTTTGAAACAGGTCCCATGCTGCGGGGTAATACTTTTTCAGATCGTATAAAAAAGTTGGGTTCATATTTGCCATCGTTTCCCGCATCTGAACCGAGGCGTAAAGCATTTGTTCAATCGGATTGGAAGCCTGCGAGTCCAGCATTTCCATATCACATTTTTGAGACTTGATTTCTTCCTGGATAACCAATGCCAGAATTGCTTCTTTGTCCGAGTAATGCTGATAGATAGTCCGTTTAGAGATGCCCAGATCCCTGGCAATATCATCCATCGTAACGCTCTTGATACCGTAGCGCCAAAACAGATTCAAAGCTGATTTTATAATTCGATCTTTCACGGAGGCAAATTTGAAATATTCGAATGATAAAAACTACGAAAACTCTGTGAATTTTTAAAGTTTTCTAGTTTTTCCTTCATTTACTGCATTTCTTTCTATGCCAATGCTTTATAAAGCTGCTTCAATGTGTTGCAGATCACCTTTGGACAGCGTCGCACCACTTATTTTTACATAATATCATATACCAGGGGCCTTTTTCGCAAGCATACGAGAAATGATAACAATAACTTAATTTGTATTATTTCCTGAATAACTAGTGCCATATTATCGGCGGGAGGAAGGGTGTTTTTTCGGATAAAGAGCTTTTCGGTCTGGCTCCGGGCTTAAAAGTAGCCACTCTTGGTCCGGATGGTCAATCAAAAAATTCTTAAACGGAGTATTTGAGGTATGAACCTTTGAAAACGGCCGATAAAACGTTGCATGAAGGGAATGATTTCATTGTGAACAGTGTTTGGAAATGACGCACATTCTATCCAAATTTCGCGTCTTTTTATTTCCATTTACTTATAAGTCCATCATTACAACCGCGACGAGCATATAATGAAAAGCAGCTACATTGACCTTATTGAGCAGACGTTCGAATTTCCCACAATGGAATTTAATGTTGATAATAATGAATTGCTGTTCAACAATGTACCTCTGATGGAGATCATCAGGGAGCACGGTACGCCCCTTAAAATAAATTATTTACCTAAAATCGGGGAGCATATTGAGAATGCGAATATGTTCTTCAGGAATGCTTTCAAGAGGCACAATTACAAGGGTACTTATACCTATTGTTATTGTACAAAATCATCGCATTTCAGCTTCGTGCTGGAAGAGGCGTTGAAGCATAACATTCATATTGAGACTTCATCTGCGTTTGATATCCCCATTATTCGCGAGCTATACCGCCGCGGCAAGGTCACTAAGAGTACCTACATCCTTGCAAACGGTTACAAATTGCCTCGTTACACGCAATACCTCAGTGAGCTGATCAACGAAGGTTTCAATGTGGTCCCTATTCTGGATAACCTCAAAGAAATCGAATCTTACGAGCAGCAGGTAACTGCGGATACTGTGAATTTCGGGATGCGTATTGCGACGGATGAAGAACCTAATTTTGCATTCTATACGTCACGTCTGGGTATTCGGTACCACGATGTGCAGCAGCTTTATAAAGAGAAAATTGAGCCGAATCCCCGGTTTAAACTCAAAATGCTGCACTTCTTTATCAACACCGGTATCAAGGACAGCGCGTATTACTGGAGTGAGCTCACCCGGTTTATGTTCAAATATTGCGAAATGCAAAAGATCTGCCCTGAGCTCGATTCGATCGATATCGGCGGCGGTTTACCGATCCAAACTTCTTTGCAGGCTGGTTACGATTACCAGCAGATGATTGACGAGATCATTGAAAATATCCAGTGGATCTGTAACAAGAACAACGTTCCTGTCCCACATATTTTTACTGAATTCGGTAGCTATACAGTCGGTGAAAGTGGCGCGGTAATCTATGAGATCATTGATAAAAAGCTGCAAAATGACAAGGAGCTCTGGTATATGATCAACGGATCGTTTATTACGCAGCTTCCGGATTCGTGGGGTATGAACCAAAAGTACATCATGCTCCCGATCAATAACTGGGACAGTCCTTACCAAAAAGTGAACCTGGGCGGGCTGACCTGTGATTCGCAGGATTTTTATAACAGCGAAATGCACAGTGCGGATTTGTATATGCCTATTTTCGAGGAAGAGACTGAAAAGCAATATATCGGCTTTTTTCACACCGGGGCTTATCAGGAATCACTGGGCGGTTACGGAGGTATTCAGCACTGCCTGATACCAGCTCCGAAACACGTTTTAGTGGACAAGGACGAAGATGGGAAGATTACCACGCGCGTATTTGCCGAAGAGCAGAACAGCGATTCAATGCTGCGTATTCTGGGCTTTAAAGAAGAGCCTTTTATAAGTCAGATTAATAACAACGACGGAAAAGAAGACGCGCCGGAAGAGGTCGAAGAAGAATTGGTCGAAACAAAAATTTAATACGCTGGATATAAAGTTCTTTGAATGAGTTCGTTATTAGTCACATTCTAACTCTCATTCAAAGAATTTTTTTATATTTTTACGGTGACAAAAACTTTATACGAACGGAAAATGAAGAAAATCTTAGTTCTGGTTGCGATTTGCGGAACATTGGCAGCCTCAGCTTGCACGAAACATGCTTGTCCTGCTTACGGTTCAGTTCAAACAGCACCACAGGCTGCGCCGGTAGTAAAGGCCTAATTTGCAGTTTGTAATATAATATGCGCAGCTTCCAATAAACTGGCTGCCGCATAATCTCCCTCTGAACTTTCTTTTTCAGGAACAATCTGAATTGTTCTCACACCCGCTTTTTTACCAGCTTCCATATCTCTGTCCCTGTCGCCGATCATCCACGATTGGTCCGGGTCAATATCATATTTCGTTATTGCTTTTTCCAGCATTAAAGAACCTGGCTTCCGGGAAAGTGAAGCGCCGGAGTATTCCGGATGGTAAGGTGAAAAGTAAATATCATCCAATGCATTTCCCGAAGCTTGTTGCATTGCTTCATGAATTGCATACACGTTTTCGGCTTTATACAAACCTTTCGCAATCCCGGCCTGGTTGGTGACAACTATCAGGAGATAACCTGCCTTTTTGAGCATTTGGAGCGCTTCCGGCACACCTTCCAGGATAACAAGCTCTTTTAGGTCGTAAGTATAATTGGTACAATCCTCGTTGAGCACACCGTCGCGGTCGAGGAAAACGCATTTTGTTTTTAATGAGGACATTACAGACTTGAATATTCTTTGACAGATTCGATGAAGCAGCGGACTTTGTCCGGATCTGTATCCGGATAAACGCCGTGGCCGAGGTTGGCGATATATCGCTGGGTACTAAACTGTTCCAGCATTTTCTTTACCTCTATTTTAATCTGATCGTAGGATGCGTACAACACGCAAGGATCCAGGTTTCCCTGTAAAGTTTTGTTCGGAATGAGTTCGCGTGACTCGCGGATATCCATATTCCAGTCAAGCCCCACCACTTCACAGCTCAGTTCACTGATCTCTTTTCTTGCAAAGAAAGCACCTTTGGCAAAAACCGTCACAGGCACTTCATTAATCGCGTCGCAGATCTGCTTGATGTAGGGGAGTGAAAAAATCCGGTACTGTTCGGGAGACAGAATCCCTGCCCAGGAATCGAATATCTGCACCAAATTGGCGCCGGCAACCACCTGCGCTTTCAGGTAGGCGATCGTGCTGTCTGTTATTTTTTGAAGCAATGCATGAGAAAACTCAGGATCTGCGTACAAATGCTTTTTTGCCACTGAAAAGGTTTTCGAGCCTTTTCCTTCTGTCATATAACAGAAAATAGTAAAAGGCGCACCTGCAAATCCGATTAAGGGAACCCTGTTTTCCAAACCTTGTTTTGTGATCTTAATGGCGTCGAGGACATATTTCAGATCGGTTTCTGGTTCGGCTACGTGCAGCTTTTCGAGATCCTTCATCGAATGCACGGTCGCGGGAAAAACAGGCCCGCGCTGCTCTACCATTTCGTAAGGCAGCCCCATTGCTTCGGGTACCACCAGGATATCTGAAAATATAATCGCTGCATCAACGCCCAGCAAATCAACGGGTTGCAACGTTACTTCGGCAGCAAGTTCCGGCGTAGTCGCCAATTGAATAAAACTTCCTGCTTTTTCTCTGACCGCACGATATTCAGCCAAAATCCGGCCCGCTTGCCGCATCATCCAAACCGGCGTCCGCTCCGTTTTCTCGCCCCGCGCCGCTCGAAGCAAAAGATCATTTTTGAGTTCCATGCGGCAAAGGTAGCCAGAAAGTCGAAATCAAAACCTAAAATTGACCCCTACCAGAAAGTTTCTGCCGGCTTGCGGAAAGTAGAAGTTCTCTTGCGTTAATGCGCCTCCTGCAATGTAGCCATACGTATATCCATTCGATTCGTACTGCTCGGAAAGGATATTGTTAACCAATAAATTGAATGAAATTTCATTCGCCCAGGCTGGTTTGATCGTCCACGAAAGCCGCACATCGTTTGTGAAATAAGCGTCGAGTTTGCGGGTTTCGGTAGAAGTATTATCCAGATATTGCTTGCTTACGTACTTGGTCAGCAGCGCGAGTTCGAGGTTTTTCTGAATGGAATACATGAGCTGACTTCCCGCAATTACATTGGGTGAAAATGAAATGTCAGATTTTCCGTGGTCGATGGTCTGATACCCGCCATTATCATAATCAACCACATATTCGGTGAAATTGTTGATCTTATTCTGACTAAAAGTGGCATTTACATTCCATTTCAGAAAACGGTTAAATGCCACCGCTCCTTCCAGCTCAACTCCTGTCCGGTAGCTTTTCGGAACATTCACACGAATCGAATTTCCAACATCATTGATCTGACCGGTGAGTACCAGCTGATTTTTGTAATGCATTAAATAGTAGTTCGCAGCAAAAGCAAATTTTCCCCGTTGCGTTTTAAATCCAGCCTCCACATTTTGCAGACTCTCATTTTTGGGGAACAGAATAGCAGTTGTCGTGGCAGTAAGATCGTCCCGGTTAGGTTCGCGATTGCCAATACTATAAGAAGCGTAAACGGTACTTTGATCCGCGATCTGATAGGTTAGTCCTGCCTTGGGGTTTAAGAACGAATAGGATTGATCCACAGCGAGTTGCAGCTGATCATTGTCGGTTCCGTGAATCGCGTGACTTACCGTCCTGAATTGCAGATCGGCAAATGCATTGAGCTTGTCGGTAAATTGGTAATATAGTTTTCCGTAAATATTAAAGTCCTTTTTGATCCCCTGACTGTAATAGTACCGATGCTCATTTTCAATGTTTCCTGCATTTTTGGCCCAGATAATCTGTCCGTAATGGTCGCCGTCGTATTTGTTCCAGCCGCCACCAATGCTGGCTGTCAGCTTTTTGAAGCTGTTGTAATCGAGTGAAAATGTTGTTCCGTAAAAATAATTGTCCAGCCAGCGCCTGCGAACCAAGTCTGTACTTTCCAGCGTATCTGCGCCGATTATCACATTTGGCAGGTTGTAGTTTGCGTAATCATCACCTTTCCGGTACTGCTCGTAGTACCCCAAACCTCTTACCAAAAATGCATTGAGATTGAAGTTCCATTTATCGCTTAAACTGTGCGACGAAACGATCTGGTAGTGATCCTGACGATAATTGTCTACTTCATTTTTGTAGGTGTAAGAATTATAGGTCCGGTTGTTTGCATTCAGCAGGTTTTGCGCATCTGGTTCGTCCAGTCCGTTTCTATCAATGTAGCTCAGGATTCCCTCGCGGTCGCCGCGCAGTTTCGCCTCAGGTACACCGTTCCACGACTGGTAAGTACGCTCATTTCCCGAAAATACATTAATCCGCACAAAGCTTTTCTTGCCAAAATATCCACCTGACAAATAATAGGAATGCAGCTCAGATGCCGCACGATCGACAAAACCGTCGGACGAAACGCGGGAAAGGCGCGCATCAAACGTGAATTTATCCTTGATCAGACCGGTACCTACTTTCAATGTATTTTTGAAAGTATTGAAAGATCCGTAAGCATTATTCAGCTCGGCATAAGCTTCCTTCCGCAATGCATTGGTATTGATATTCACCGTCGCGCCAAAAGAAGCGGCACCATTTGTCGAAGTACCTACCCCGCGCTGGATCTGAATGCTGCTGACCGACGATGCAAAGTCCGGCATATTCACCCAAAAAACACCCTGACTTTCAGCGTCGTTATAAGGTATCCCATTGACGGTCACGTTAATGCGCGTGGCATCGGAGCCACGTATCCTGATTCCGGTATAACCTACACCCCCGCCCGCGTCACTTGTACTTACCAGAGAAGGCGTAAAATTGAGGAGTACCGGTAAATCCTGGCCGAGATTCTGCTTGTCGATCGCCGCCGAGCTCACATTCGTAAACGCCATCGCGCTTTTTTCATTGACGCGTGTTGCATTGATCACCACTTCGTCGGCCTGGTAAGTGCTTCTGGAAAGCTTGATATCCAGCTGGTTCTGCGGTGAAACTGCGAATTTGCCGGTTTCATAACCAATATAGGATACCTCAATTTCGCTGACATTTTCTGAGATATTACGTAAGGTAAAATTTCCGTTCTGGTCAGAATTGGTACCACGGATTTCGGAAGCTTTGATCGTCGCGCCGGGGAGTGGCTTCCCGTCTTCGGCATCGGTAATCCGGCCGGAAATGGTGCGTTGTGCAGAAGTATTGGCACAAAAAGTTGCGCTGAAAACCAGCACGAGCAGATAGGTAGTAACGTTTCGCATTGCGAGATAAATAGTTACAACAGGCAGGGGCCACCTATCTTGATGTTTAACAATAAATAAAAAATAGAAACAGCTATGAATTTTTCCAGCTTTCTCTTCCTCCGCCGGCATTACCCGGATCAGGTTTATGGGTATGATCTCAGCCCGTCAGGTAGGGCACCCCTTTGAGATTATGTTTGCAAATTTAGCGCTTGAAATCGGTGTTTCAAGGCAGCTTTCCCTTATTCTTTTCGGGACTGCCACTTTTCAGGATTTACGCTTGTGTGAAAAATGCCAAAAATACCGACTGTTTTCTTTGCACTATCGATTCTGAAATGTATCGCAAATGGAAAAATTGGCAATATTGCCACGCGGACGTTCGCATATCGAAGCTCATATAAGCGGGGATTCTTACTTATTAATTTAAGCTTTCCCCTGACCGAGTGTGTGAATCGTCTGCCTAGGCCGGGCTGCTGTTCATTGTACCAAAGAGCCGCCTCTCTGATATCCCGCCCGGCAGAGCGAGAGATTTGAATTTTGTGCATTAAAGATTCTTTTCAATTTCATCCATAGCCTCTTCGAAGTCGATTAATTCTTCTGTTCCACGCTTGAACGCTTCCATTCTTTCAAGAACGAGGTCTTTATGCCATTGAGGAATTTCATAAGTTCTCTGTCTCTCAATCTCCGTATGTTCTGCTTTAAGCGAATTCCACTCCTGAATTGGAATGAAAATGCGGGTAGTGATGCCGTGATTGTCTGGAATATAGTGCGGTTTCATAACATTTATTTTTTTTAGCTTTTACAAATATAGGATTATTGGGGTTACTGTAAAATCACTTAATTCCGTCAATGCTTTTCGCTATTTTTACATACTTTACTTTTTCAAAACAAAACACAAAATGCCTGACTATACGAACACTATCGCTGCGAATGCGACTGAAAATGCAATGGAGCTGGAATACCGTTACGGCGCGCACAATTACAAGCCTATGCCGGTGGTGATTGAAAGAGGGTCAGGTGTGTATTTGTGGGATGTGGAAGGAAAGCAATATCTTGATTTTTTGTCTGCTTATAGTGCTGTGAGTCAGGGGCATTGCCACCCGCATATTATCAATGCGATGATCGAGCAGGCGCAAAAACTCACGCTTACTTCCCGCGCTTTTTACAATGATAAGCTGGGTGAATGCGAGAAATATCTGTGTGAATACTTCGGTTATGACAAGGTTTTAATGATGAACTCGGGTGTGGAAGGAGGCGAAACTGCATTGAAACTAACCCGCAAATGGGCATATAAAGTGAAAGGTATCGAGCCGGGAAAAGCTAAAACAGTGTACGCTGCTGGCAACTTCTGGGGAAGAACGTTAGCCGCTATTTCATCTTCCACTGATCCATCGAGCACTGACGATTATGGGCCGTTTTTGCCTGGCTATGAAATCATTCCCTACGACGATCTCGAAGCATTGGAATCTATTTTTAAGAGTGACCCGAATGTAGCAGGATTTATGGTCGAGCCGATCCAGGGCGAGGCCGGGGTAGTGGTGCCGAAAGAGGGTTATCTTAAAGGTGTGAGGGATTTGTGTACCAAATACAACGTACTTTTTATAGCGGATGAAGTACAAACCGGCATCGGGCGCACAGGGAAGCGATTGGCTTGTGACTGGGAAAATGTGAAACCGGATATACTCGTATTGGGAAAAGCGCTTTCAGGCGGCGTAATGCCCGTTTCGGCCGCATTTGCCGATGACGAAATCATGCTCACGATCGCACCGGGCGAGCACGGTTCCACGTTCGGAGGCAACCCGCTCGCGTGCGCTGTGACGGTTGCAGCCCTGGAAGTGGTGCAAAATGAAAACCTGGCAGAAAACGCAGAGAAAATGGGCCAGATTTTCCGAAAAAGAATGCTGGATTTGCAGCAGCAATGTTCTCTGATTGAAATCGTTAGAGGGAAAGGACTTTTGAATGCGATCGTAATCAATGACAGCGAGGAAGGATCGACGGCGATGGATCTTTGTTACAAAATGATGGAAAAAGGACTGCTCTGCAAACCTACCCACGGCAACAAGATCCGGTTCGCGCCTCCGCTGGTTATTAACGAGGCGCAAATGAACCAGGCCTGCGATATCATTCAGGAGGTATTTCTGCAAACTAATCAAGCACTATGAAACTAAATTACGTACCCCTTCTCTTGCTGGCCGCATTGACAATCGTCGGCTGCCGGGAGAAAAATGTGAATCCAGCGTCCGAAACAGAGACCAATGAATGGATTTACGCCAATATGAAGTATTGGTATTATTGGAACGATAAGATCACTGACAAGCCCGATTATTCCAAAAGTCCAGCCGATTTTTTCAAATCCCTGCTATATCCATTTGATGCGAATGCTCGCCCCGACGGCGACCGCTTTTCATGGATCCAGGAAAGTGCCGACGAGCTCGAAGCGTCGCTCGCGGGAGAGTCGAAAACGACGGGCATGGAATATAAGCTCGTCAACTTTCCCAGCGGCACCATTAATGTGGTCGGTATTGTTTTATACGTGATTCCCGATTCTCCCGCAGATAAGGCAGGCTTTTCGCGCGGCGATATATTCAATCGGATAAACGACCAGAAACTGGTCAACAGCAACTACGTCGGGTTATTGAATACGCAGGATAAAAAGACATTCGGACTCGCGAAAATCAATGGTAGCGAACTGGAAGAAAGCACGACAAAGCGTGAACTAACGCCGGTTGTATTGCAGGAAAATCCGGTTTTTTTTGATACCATATTCACTTACGGGGCCAACAAGATCGGTTATGTCGTATACCACCAGTTTATCCCCCAGCCCTACAAGGCGACGAACGGACAATACGACAAGGAGCTCGACAATATCTTCACTACATTCCAGCGGAACAATGTGAATGCGCTCATCGTGGATCTGAGGTATAATCCGGGCGGGTACGTGAGTTCCGCAACCAACCTGGCGAGCCTGATCGTGAAAGGTAATTCGAATGATATTTTTTATTACAAAGAATACAATGACGAAGTAACCGAGACGAACCGCAAGAAATACGGTGACTCCTATTTTTACGATAAGTTCATCACTAAACCACAAAACCTGGGCGCTAACCTCAATAACCTCGTTTTCCTGGTTTCCTCCCGTTCAGCTTCGGCAAGTGAACTGCTGATCAATGGGCTGAAACCATTTATGAACGTAACGCTGGTGGGATCCAAAACGGTTGGTAAAAATGTGGGATCCGTAACGCTAACAGGCGAGGATAGGGGTATTAAATGGGGATTGCAGCCTATTGTTTCGAAGTCTTTAAACAAGGATAAAAAATCAGATTACCACACTGGTTTTGTACCCGATATTCCAGCCAGTGAGGGTAACATTCTTTATCCCTACGGAAGCCCGAAAGATCCGCTGCTGAGCGAAGCCCTGTTCAAAATCACGGGAGAGCGCGTGGTAAGGCAGGCACGGAATGTGCGCGTTTTGCAGGAAGAGGAAGGTCAGGAAATTACTTCTTCGATTGTGAAAAAGGCAGGGGGCAGCAATATGTTTTTTGATAAATGATCTGATACGGCATGCTTTTTGATTATTGAGTTGTAATCACATTCATTAATCTAAACTAAGTATCATGGGAATTATAACATGGATCGTTGTTGGCCTGATCGCCGGTGCTATTGCGAAGGCAATCCATCCGGGTAAAGATCCGGGCGGTTTTATCATCACCATTTTGATTGGTATCGCGGGTGCCGTGATAGGGGGCTGGATCTCATCGATGCTGGGTTACGGTACCGTTGACGGATTTAATTTCGGAAGCCTTTTCATAGCTATATTAGGTGCAGTTTTGCTCCTTTTCATCTACCGAAAGTTTAGCTCAAGATCATAGATTTCTAAGTAACAGAATGGTGGGAAACAAGTTGAAAAACTGCTCTCCCACCATTTTTTATTGCTATTTTTACGGTCTTGCATCTGGCACTTCAAACTGAGTAAATACAATGAAGCTGGTTAACGATATGACTGTCTGGTTTTTAAAGCGTCGCTTTGAAAGGATAGAGCAGTTTATGAAATATCCCGTGGAGACTCAGCAGCGTATCTTTTCAGAACTGATTGAAACGGCCCGCTACACGGAATTTGGTAGTCGCTATAATTTTGGTCAGATCAAATCGGTGAAAGAGTTTCAGGACCAGGTGCCGGTTTCTACCTACGAAGATCTGTATCCTTATATTGAGCGTGTTTTGAAAGGTGAGCCCAATGTAATGTGGCCTTCGCCGATCGAATGGTTTTCCAAGTCTTCCGGAACTACCAACGCCAGAAGCAAATACCTCCCCGTTTCCCCCGAAGCATTGGAAGAATGTCATTATGAGGGTGGAAAAGATATGATGACGCTATTGATCAATAACCGGCCCGATACGCAGGTTTTTGACGGAAAAGGATTGTCGATCGGCGGGACTCTACACGCAAATCCATTTGATGATTATACACAGATCGGCGACGTTTCTGCGGTAATTATGCAAAATCTGCCTTCCTGGGCTGAATTTATGCGCACCCCGCCGCTGGAAGTGGCGTTGATGGACCATTGGGAAAGTAAGCTTGAAAAAATGGCCTCCATTTGTTCACAGGAGAACGTGACGAGCATTCTCGGCGTACCTACCTGGACGATCGTGCTGCTCGACCAGATACTTGAATTGACCGGTAAGAAGAATATGTTGGAAGTGTGGCCCGATTTCGAGGTATTCGTTCACGGTGCAGTTTCATTCGAGCCTTACCGCGATCTTTTCATGACCAAATATTTCCCGTCGGATCAGGTTTTATATCTTGAAACTTACAGTGCTTCGGAAGGTTTTTTCGCAATCCAGGATGATGTAAACAGAGTAGGTGAAATGCTGCTGATGCTCGATTACGGCATTTTCTACGAATTTATTCCCGTGGAGGAAGTTGGTAAAAAACACCCGAAAGCATTGCTGCTGCACGAAGTCGAAGTGGGCAAGAATTATGCGATGGTCATTTCCACCAATGCCGGTTTATGGCGCTATCTGATCGGGGATACTGTGAAATTTACGTCGGTTTATCCGTTTCGGGTGAAAGTAAGCGGGCGTACCAAGCACTTTATCAATGCATTCGGAGAAGAAGTGATCGTCGAAAATGCGGATCATGCGATCAAAGTCGCGGCGCAGAAAACCGATTGTCTCGTGGCCAACTACACAGCCGGCCCGGTATATATGGGCGACGGCTCGCGCGGCAGCCACGAATGGATCATTGAATTTACCAAAGCGCCTGAAAATGAGCAGGAATTCAGTCACGCGCTGGACGAGGCATTACGTGAAGTAAACTCGGATTACGACGCCAAAAGATACAAAGATATGGCGCTCCTGCCACCCGTCATCCACTTCGTACCAGCCGGTACCTTCTATTCGTGGATGGGAAAACGGAAAAAACTGGGAGGACAGAATAAAGTCCCCAGGCTCAGCAACGACCGGGAATACCTGGATGATCTGCTGGGGGGAATATAAGCTGTTTAGCTTTTAGCCCTTAGCTTTTAGCTGCTTTTTGCTCACCATTCGATTCATTCATTAAACTTAACTGCTAACAGCTAACAGCTAACAGCTAATAGCCAATAGCTAACAGCTTAAAGCCAATTCAATGATTCCCAAGTACCTGAAAATTAAAGGCCTGTATTCTTACCAGACAGAGCAGGAGATTGATTTTGATCCTTTGACAGACGCTGCGTTGTTTGGGATTTTCGGCGCAGTGGGAAGTGGGAAATCTTCAATTCTGGAAGCGATCACATTTGCATTGTACGGCGATACCGAGCGATTGAATAAGTCGGGGGACGATCGTACCTACAACATGATGAATCTACGCTCTGATGAGTTACTGATTGATTTTGAGTGCATTGCGGGGAAAAATGGGGATAAATATAGGTTTACTGTCAGAGGGAAGAGGAATACCAAGAATTTTAAAGAAGTAAAAACCTTTGAGAGAAGAGGTTATAAATGGGAAGATGATAAGTGGGTACCATTACCGGAAAATGAATCGGCTGAGGATATAATAGGGCTGAGCTATGATAATTTCAGGCGCACGATCATTATTCCGCAGGGACGTTTTCAGGAATTTATAGAGCTGCGCGACGCGGAACGGACGCGGATGATGAAGGAGCTTTTTCAGCTTGAAAAATACGATCTCAGCAGAAATGTAGGCTCACTAAGCAAACAAAATGATCTCGCATTATCAAACGTCGATGGGCAGCTGACTGGACTGGGCGAGGTAACTCCCGAGATGATCGGTGAAGAGCAGAAAAAGCGGGAAACGGTAAGGGAGGAAATCAAGAAAGTTACTGCTGAATTATTACTTCAAACCGAGCTGGAAAGCCTTTTTCAGCGCTTAAAAGCTACGGCAGAAAAGATCGGTTTGCTCCAAAAACAAAAAGCAGAACTGGAACTGAACGCGCCGGAAATGCAGCGCCGGGAGGAAATACTCCGCATTTATGAAATCTGCTCACTCCACTTCAAATCGCTTTTTGACCAAAAAAGAAAATTAATAACCGACACAGAGCGCGACGAAAAGCAATTTTTGAATAATCAGCTGAGAAGTAAAGAACTGGCTCTTCTGGTCGAAAAGCAAAAAGGTACATTCAACGAACTGAAACCACATTACGAGAAAAAAGAAGAGCTGCTTGATACAGCCGAAGAACTCGAAAAAGTAATTCGTATTCTCGAAAATTCCGCAGCAGCTGAGAAAAGAAAAGAAGCTTTGCTACGCGGGGAAGATCAGCTTAAAAGTAAGGAGCGCACGATCGAATTGTTGAAGGTGAAAAAGGCCGAAAGTGAGGCTGAAAATGAGACCAGGAAAGCGCAGCTTGCAGATATTCAGGAGCTTAGTCTGATAAAATCCTGGTATTCCACTTCGGGGAATTTGCTAGAAAACAGAACTGCTGTTAAGAAAGAAGCGGACGATCTGAAAGGGGATATTGAATCGCGAGAGGGGAAACTGCAATTGCAATTAGAGGAGTTTTGGGCCGAATTTGCATTGGGGGCACCTGTGGAAATCAATCTGGCGCAGTTCCAGGTTTATGTTCAGGAGGTTCTGAATAAAAATGATATTGCCAGGAAAAATCTGACAGGTAAGTTGCTGAAATTCAATACACAGCTTGCATTGCAACAGTACGCTGGCGCACTTGAAGACGGTGAACCTTGCCCGCTTTGCGGCTCTGCGCATCATCCCTCGGTTTTACATGCGGATCAGTCGCTCTCGCCGGAGATCAATGCGGTGGAGAAAAACATTGCGCAGCTGGACGCAAACGATAAATTAGTTCGAACGTTACAGTCGCCGATCGAGCGGTTATTTGACGAAATCAATCATCTTGAAAAACAAAAAGCGGCTATTAAAGAGCGCTGGACTGCGGCAAAAGCGAAAATAGAAGCGCACGAAAAGCTGTTTGTCTGGATCAGATTCGACCGGAATGACAGAGAAGGTTTTGACAAATATTTTGAAACGGTCACCCAGAGCCAGCAAACTATCCGCGATGCAGAAGCCGCTATTAAAAAGCTGACATTACAGCTTGAAACGGAAATTCAAGAGAAAACCGAAAAGATAGAAAAGCCCCTCCAAGCACTGAAAGACGAGATAATCCGGCTTGAAAACACAATTTTAACATTAACCGAGCAGCTTGAACGGATTGATCTGGCGGATTATAGAAATGAGCCGGAGGTAAAGATCTTTGAGAAAATCAATGCATTGAAGTCGAGCTACAAAGAGATCGTTTCGCTTTTTGAACAAACTGAAAAACAACTCGATACGCTCGAAACTGAAAAAAATGTACTTCTGGGAAGTCAGGCGACTTTGCAGACTGCATTGGATAGTTATCGAACGGACCTGAAAGAGACCCAGAATAGCATTGACTTGCAGCTCGCGAGATACCAATTTGATTCAGAATCGCAGGTTGAAACGATACTGAAAAACCAGATCCAGATTGATGCAGAGCGGAAAGCGATTGAAACGTTCAAGTTCGCATTAGAATCAACCAGCCGGGATTTGCATAACCTTTTACAGGAAAATCCGGAGCAGCAATATGATCCGGTGCAACACGAAGCGGCGATTCTGACCAAAAAAAATCTGACTGCCAGACTGAACGAACAGCAAAAAGAAGAAGGAGGGCTCGACAGGCTTGTCAAAAAAATGGAGGAAGATCTGGCCAAAAAGAATGTGCTGGAAAAGGAAAAAGCACGTTTGAAGCTAAGAAAGGAGCATTTGGACGATCTAGCCAAGTTGTTCCGTTCGAGCGGATTCGTCGATTATGCGTCCAGTATTTATCTTAATAATCTGATCCAGGCGGCAAACCACCGTTTTCATCAAATGACGCACCAGCAGCTGCATTTGGAACTGGGAGAAGGTAACAGTTTCTGGATCAGGGATTTGCTGAATGGCGGACATATGCGGTTGCTGAAAACACTTTCGGGCGGACAGAAATTTCAGGCGGCACTTTCTCTCGCCCTCGCGCTCGCGGATCACATTCACATCCGCAACGAATCAAAACACAATTTCTTTTTCCTTGACGAAGGTTTCGGTTCTCTGGATAAAAATGCACTGCAAACCGTATTCGATACATTGAAATCGCTGCGAAAAGAAAATCGTATTGTCGGGATTATCAGCCACGTAGAGGATTTACAACAGGAAATACAGACTTATCTCAAGATAACGGAAAGTGAAGAGGGAAGCCGAATCGAAGCCAGTTGGAAGTGAAATTTCAATAGACGTATCTTTGATGCTGTATGCACTTTACCCCCAATGATCTTAGAAAATTTCTACCGGTCCTTTTTTACCTGGATTGAGCTTAAGTTGGCCGCGGACAATTGGTTATGGAAAGCCACATTGGTTTCTGTCGCTATCGCGCTGTTTCTCGCATTTCCCCCCTACACGCTATTAATCGACCATTTTCGTCCTGGCGGTGTGAAGCTCGATGCCTGGGTTTTTATCCATAACCAGGCGCAGGACCTCTTTCACCCGAAAGACATGGATTATGATGTGCGCCGGGAGAATATGATTTTTCGCTGGACACTGCCGCTGTTCTCATTCCTGACAAATGGCAATATTCTCATCATATTGTTTGCTCAGGCATTTCTGGGGGTATTGTTTTTAAAACGAATTGGTAACTACGTTTATGTACTTTGCCAGGATAAAGCGGTGACCGCGCTGGTCATATTATCTATTGCAAATACATTCGTGAGTGTCTGGACTTTCGCTGATATTCACGGTTACGGCGACGGATTCGCCTATTTTTTCTTGTTAGCTGCATTGTTAAGCAGAAATCCGTTGATCATATTTTTCTCGCTTCAGGCTGCCTTTTTTACCGACGAGCGGGCTGTGATCGCGGGCGGGTATCTGCTGCTTTGGTGGATGGTTGCGAAAGCTTACGAAAAAGACGATTTCAGCTTTTTGGGAATTTTCAGGCGGTTTTTTACAAAAGAGAGTCTGGTAGTGTGGCTGGCTTGGATCGTATACTTTGGAATTCGTTTTTATGTGCAGGATAAATATTTTCCAAACCACAGCTATTCCACAATAGGTACCCCGGTACTATTTGCAGATGCGCACCGAAATGGCCTTGGAAGTAGTATCTGGGCCACTTTTGAGGGAACCTGGCTGATTATACTCGCTGCTTTTCTGATCCTTTGGCTTACAAAAAAATACTGGCTCGTACTGGCGCTCTTCATCGGGTTTATTGTATTAACCGCAACTGGAATCTACGTGCACGATCTGGACCGGGCGCTGGCTTATGGCTTTCCCTTTATTTTGCTTTCTCTTCATATACTTATTCAAACTACATCGATCGCAACAATCCGGCTGATCCTGTTTTTCACGGCGGTAGTCTGCGTCACGCACCTGGAAGTATTTTATATGGGTTACAATAGGATACTCTGGCTGGAACCTTTACCGGTCAAGATATTCATGTATATAGATCATTTCGCGGGCTGGAATTTTTTTGGGTAGCATTCGATCTGACTGCTTCTGCTTTAAAGTGTCCTTTACGGAGATCGCTTAAATTATCGTTTTATAAAGTTTATTTTTTAATATACTGATAATAAAAAAGTTAGCGAAGGCCCTTTGTTAAACGCTTTTTTTATCTCATTTTTTTATTTGTATTTTCAGAAGAAATATGAGTTCCGGGTAATTGTTGTGTGGGTGTTTTTTAGCAAGTCCAAACAGAAGGTTTTATATGCCATTATTAATTACTTTGAATACATTCAATACCGACTCGGGCAACCTGACGGTTTTTGAAAAGATTATTCCGGGGACTATCAAGCGTGTTTTCTATATATATGGTACCGGGGATGCGCCCAGAGGTGGACACAGGCACCATAAAACGTGGAATGCATTGATCTGTCTTCACGGAAGCTGCCGCGTTTATTCCAACGATGGTGAAACAGAAGAGTATTTCACACTCGATAACCCGGCTACCTGCCTCATCCTGGAACCGAAAGACTGGCACACAATGGATACATTCTCTTCCGATGCGATGTTGCTGGTTCTGTCAAATGAGTACTACGATAAAGCCGATTATATCGACGAACCTTACGCATTGAAGCCGCTGCTTGTTCAATGATCCCTTTTCTGGATTTAAACCGCGTTAATGCGCCCTATCTCGATGCGATTGAAGCTGCGTCCCTGCGGGTAATCCGTTCGGGCTGGTATATTCTGGGCAGGGAACTGGAAGTTTTTGAAAACAATTTCGCTGCCTATTGCGGGGCTGATCACTGTGTGGGCGTGGCTAACGGGCTCGATGCGATTACATTGATCCTGAAAGCAATGGAATTCCAGCCCGGCGACGAGGTGATCGTTCCGGCCAATACTTATATTGCTTCGGTGCTTCCTTTGAGCTACCTCAATTTGAAACCTGTATTCGTCGAGCCCGACTGGGCCACGATGCTGCTGGATCCGAAGCTGGTGGAAGCACATATAACGCCCGCGACCAAGGCGATCGTGACTGTGGATCTGTACGGAAGAAGTTGTGAAATGGATCCGATCATCGCACTCGCTGAGAAATATAATCTCAAAATAATTACCGACGCAGCCCAGGCGCATGGTACTACTTACCACGGAAAAAAAGTCGGTTCTATCGCCCACGCGACGGCTTTTAGCTTTTATCCAACCAAAAATCTGGGAGCTTTGGGCGACGCCGGGGCAGTTACCACATCCGATAGTGAACTGGCAACGAAAATAAGATACCTGCGCAATTACGGTTCGCAGCAACGATATAAGAATGAATATCAGGGAGTTAATAGTCGGCTGGATGAAATTCAGGCGGCAATTCTGAATGTCAAATTGCCTTTTCTGGACAGGGAGAATAACCGGAGGCGGGAAATCGCTGACAGATACCTGCGGGAGATTAAACTGACAGAATTGATATTACCGCCAGCAGACCGCGTAAACGAGGATTCGTGGCACCTATTTGTAGTCCGGCACCCTCGGCGGGCCGCTTTGATCGAATACTTGGAAGGCAAAAGTATACAGACGAACGTTCACTATCCTTTGCCGATTCACAAGCAGCGGGCGTACCAGTCCATCAATGATCTTAGTCTGCCGCTGACAGAGCGTATTCACGAGCAGGTGATCAGCCTGCCGCTCAACCCGGTGCTCAGCGAAGAAGAGATTACCTATATCATCGGCACCATTAACCAATTTGACCTTTAAGCATGAAGTTGTCAGTCATTATTCCGGTTTACAACAGCGAGAAGACGATTCGTTTCTTGGTTGAAAAATTGCAGGCAACTTTATCCAAAATCACTTTCGAGATCATTCTTGTCAATGATTGCAGCCGCGACAGGTCCGAAGCGGTGTGCATGCAGCTATCCAAAACGTATCCGAATGTGCGTTTTATCTCGCTGCGCCGCAATTACGGTGAATTTAATGCAGTTATGTGCGGGTTAAACTGGGCCTTCGGTGATTACTGTGTGATGATCGACGATGACTTCCAAAACCCGCCTGAGGAGATTCTGAAACTGGTTGAAGTGGCTGAAAATGGCAGTTTTGATGTGGTTTATACCTATTATTCCAAAAAACAGCATTCGATAGGTCGCAACCTCGGAAGCAGGCTGGTAAACTGGCTGACCAGCTATTTGTTGAATAAACCCAAAGATCTGTATCTGTCGAGCTTCAAGCTAATCCGCAAGGAAGTGGTGCAGGAAATTATCAAATACCAGGGACCTTATCCCTACATCGACGGGTTGATTTTCAGGATTACGAAGAATATCGGTACCGTGCAGGTAGCGCATTTGAAGCGCGAAGAAGGTATTTCTAACTATACCTGGCAAAAATTAGTCTCCCTTTTTCTTAATATCCTTTTTTGCTATTCGTCGCTCCCGATCCGGCTTTTTATGCCTATTGGATTCGGTTTGTTTACACTCGGCTTTTTCCTGCTTCTATTCCTGACTGTTCAGTGGCTCATCGGACCCGATCCAAAAGGCTGGCAGGTGGTAACAGCTACGATCATCTTTATCGGCGGCATACAATGTACATTATTAAGTGTATTGGGAGAATATATCGGTAAAAGTTTTATGGCGCAAAGTGGTCAGCCGCAATATGTTATCAAATACAATAGCGAAGAGCCGGTATGATCGATAACAGGTTGGAATACCAGCGCATGTTTGAGGTGGAGCAGCAGCTTTGGTGGTATCAGGTTCTGCACGAGCGGGTTTTGAAGCAGATTAATCAACGTTCTAAACCTCAGAAAAAGGATCCGGCTATTCTGGATGCAGCTTGCGGGACGGGCGGGTTGCTTTCTTATTTGCGGAAAAATGGATTCCAGAATCTGAGCGGTTTCGACTACTCGCAACATGCGATTGATTTTGCAAATGAACGTGATCTGAATGTGACATTTGGCGATCTGAAAAACATGGAATCCTATTCGCCGGGGCAAATGTTCGATGTGATCTGCTGCAACGATGCATTGTACTTTTTGAGCGATCACGAGATTATTAATGCGCTGCAAAACTTCAAAAATCGTTTGAATCCAAACGGGCTTATTATCATCAATATCCATGCATTTGAAGCATTTTCCGGCATTCACGACCTGGCTGTGGGAAGTCAGCGGAGATTTACAATGCAGGATTTTAATAGATATAGCAACACAGCGGGTCTTAAAATTACATATAACACCTACTGGCCTTTTTTACTCTCGCTGCCTATTCTGGCTGTGCGGCAGTGGCAAAACTACCAGATCCGCCGCAATGCGATTGATGTGAGCCAGGTAGATTCCGACGTGAAATATCCGGGTGACCTGATCAATTCTGTGCTCCGAGCTGTAACTAAAACGGAAGCTGTATTACTGAAAAAAGCACCTTTCGGCAGCTCCTTGTTTATGGTATTGCAGCCTAAATAACGCAGAAACTTACTTTTTCGAAAATCCGGAATTATTGATCTGCTCAAAAAATTCTTTCGTTTTGCTCAGTCCGGGTTCCCCATTGATCGTAAAGTACCAGAATGTTTCCAGTTCGCCGCGATGCATAGCCTGGTTCATATCACCACTTTGCGACTTGTGCGCAGCCTTGACCCAGTCGGCCACGATCATGTAACTATGCTTGTTATCTTCTCCAAAACTAAATGAACGGTCGAACTCGAAAACCGGCGCTGATGCGAGGATATTGGTTTCGGGATAGCCACTGAGGCCTGAAAACTGGAATGCAGATCCTTTGTTCTGGGATTGGCCACCGAGCACGATCGGTTTTTTGGGACCTTTAAAACGCTGTACCGCCCGAATTGCGCTGATCGAAGCCGTTTTATGATGCGCGTGCT
This sequence comes from Dyadobacter sp. CY343, assembly GCF_021390335.1. Lineage (GTDB taxonomy): Bacteria > Bacteroidota > Bacteroidia > Cytophagales > Spirosomataceae > Dyadobacter. Next base: position 69,276 of record NZ_JAJUXK010000010.1, read on the forward strand.
GGCCTTCGTGCGGGATCAGACAGAATATAAAATCGTAATTTCCATTGCGCAGGATCTGGTCGAGGCGGTTCTCAATGTATTTAATATCCCAGTTTTTACCTGCCAGATAAGGTTTTTCATCACGGTTATAATAATCGTCCAGTTGGTCGAAAAAGAAGAAGTTGCCGATGCCCATAATCTCGCCGGAAGCCATTATTTCCTTTTTGCGGATCAAAGGCAAATGCTTTCTGCCGGTAGCAGAATCAACCAGGTTGAGCCCATAAAAGCTCGACGCAACAAGTCCGTTGTAGCCTCCCGAAGCATCTGTGATGAGTGCAAGATCGGCCGAGCCTTTCAGTTCGCGGGTAACTTTGAAAATAGTGACGGGAAACATTGTTTCATCGTCGGGATGCGCAGTTACAATCAGCACACGCGGGCTCTGAGCCGCACAAAGTCCCGAGACAAACAGAAATAAGTACAGGAAAAGATTTCTCATAGTTGGATGTTTTCGGGACTTGACTTGTTATCGAATCGGCTGCGAACATTGCTTACATGCTCAGTCGCAGGGTTTTTAGTAAAATATTTTATTTGAATAATAATAAAAAATTATGGATTTGCAACTAAAAGGGAAAACCGCATTTGTCAGTGGCTCAACGCAGGGAATCGGTTTGGCTATTGCTCAGAATCTTGCCAAAGAAGGCGCTTCGGTGATCATCAACGGGAGGTCGCAGGATAAGGTGGATGAAGTGGTGAAAAAATTGCAGCAGGCTGTTCCCGGTGCCGAAGTTTCAGGTATTGCAGCGGATTTTTCCAAAGTGGATGAGATCAATGCATTGATCGAAAAGCTGCCTGATGTGAATATTCTGATCAATAACGCGGGGATTTTTGAACCTAAACCATTTGTCGAAATTACAGATGAAGAATGGTTTAAATTTTTTGAAGTAAATGTCATGAGCGGCGTGCGTTTGTCGCGGTACTTTTTGCCAAAAATGATCGCGAAGAACTGGGGGCGAATTATCTTTATTTCAAGTGAATCTGCGGTGAACATTCCTGAGGAAATGATCCATTATGGAACCACAAAAACGGCTCAACTAGGTGTAAGTCGCGGTCTGGCTGAGTTAACGAAGGGTACAGATGTAACTGTCAACACGGTAATGCCCGGCCCGACGAAATCGGAAGGTGTCGCTGAGTTTGTAAAGCAACTGGCTGCGGGTAACAATTTGACTGCGGAAGAAGCTGAGAAAGATTTTTTCAAAACGGCCCGCCCGACTTCACTGCTTCAACGGTTTTCGTCCGTGGAAGAGGTCGCCAATCTGGTGACATACGTGGCGAGCCCGCTCTCTTCGGCCACCAACGGTTCGGCATTGAAAGTAGATGGCGGTGTTGCCAAATTCATTATTTAACAGGATTTTCTGCCAGGCCTGGGTATAGTCTCGCAACGATTATACCCAGTACCATTCCCGCCATACTTGCTAGTAATCCGTATATCAGCGGGGGATATTCAGTATCGAAATAGCTGCAAACCAGCCAGGCAATAAGTCCGGCGATCATTGAGAGAATGCAGCCAAGCTCATTCGTTTTCTTCCAATACACGCCCGCAGCAAGCGGGACAAAGAGCGAAACGAGACTGAAAGCGGAAGATTCGGCTACCAGCTCGAAGATACTTTCACGGGTGAGCGCCATGATAATGCAAATAGCGGTAATCACCACAATACCGATGCGGATAATGCGCAGCAGCTCTTTGTCCGTTAGTTTAGGATTGAAAAATTTGAAAATATTCTCACCGAGCACCACAGCCGGGGCCATGATCGCGCTGCTTGTCGTGCTCAGAATAGCAGAAACGAGCGCCCCGAAAAAGAGGATCTGCAACGGAAGTCCCATGTGACGCAGGATCATATTCGGAATGATCATTTGTCCGTCTTCTGTTGCATTGGGATAAAGATATTGCCCGCAAAGACCTATAAATAAGGGTAGCAGCGCAACTGTGAGGTACATAAAGGAAGAGAGAAGTGAAGCCTGTACCGAGACTTTCGCCGATTTAGCCGACATAATTCTTTGAAAAACATCCTGCTGCGGAATGGAGCCGAGCCCGATGGTAATCCAGGCGGCAAAGTATTCTACGGAAGCTTTGAATGTAAAATCGGGATAGAAACGAAAGAAACCGGGAGGCGCCTTATCGATCAGCGGCTGAAAACCGCCTACATCCTGATACAAACTCACTGCTACAATTACTAACCCGATGATGATCATCAGCGTTTGGATAAAATCGGTGATCGAGACGGACCACATACCTCCCCAGATCGTATAAAGGATTACAACAAAGGAACTGCCGATAATGCAACTCGCCAACGACCAGCCCAATACGACTTTCAATACAATACCCATAGCGAGCAATTGCGCGGCGATCCAGCTAAAATAGGAAGGGATGATCAATAACGCAGACAGCAGTTCTGCTTTACGCCCATACCTGATTCTAAAAAAGTCGCAGAACGTGATGATGTTCATTTTATAGAACTTTCTCGCAAAGAACAATCCCACCAGCAACAAGCAAAGCGCCGCTCCGAAAGGGTCTTCTATTACACCCAAAAGCCCTTTTTCAACGAATTCAGTAGGCGCGCCGAGGATAGTTTCGGACCCAAACCACGTTGCGAAGCTGGCAGAAGCGGCGAGAACGAGCGGCAGTTTCCTGCCGGCCAGTACAAAATCTTCGGTGGAGGAAATGCGGGTCGAAGCCCAGAGCCCGATTCCCAGATTAGCCAGCAAGTAGATGAAAATGGAGAGTGCCAGCATTTGCCGAATCGCAGCTTTACAATATTATATTTTGCAAACAAACGTTCGGTAGGGCAATTAAGCAAGGAAATATTTTCAAACACCACAACAAAAAACCGGCAGCCAGATGATCTGACTGCCGGGGTAAACTAAAAGTCTGGTGAATAATTATCTTGGTCCGCGACTGTGGTTACGGTTTCCATAATGGTTGCCGCGGTTGTATTGTTGTCTGTAATGCCTGTTATCGTTGCGGCTTGGGCGGTGACGGTTGGCATGGATAACTCTTCGCGGAGCCGGCTTCACTACCACAACCCGTGGAGGCGGTGCATAGTAGTAGGGTCTGTGTCCGTAACTGTAACCGTGCCTGTATCCGTAGTCATAACCCGGGCTTACCGAACCGCGATAGGTACAGGAGGAAATCCCAACTGCTGCAATAATTGTTACAATCAATGGCAGCAAGAATCTATTTGTCTTCATGGCCTGAGTGCGTTTTGTTGATATTATAAAAACGATTTTTGGCTCTGAATAGTGCGTTTTTTGGGGGAGAAAGGAGGAGGGAGGAAGGGAGGATGTTTAGTTATCCACAGGGTGGATAAGCTGTAAATGTAGGGTAAAGAGTTGTAAATGGAGGTTTTGTGAAGTTGTTAACAGGTTATCCACAGTTGTAGTGTGGATAACTTGTTAACAAATATTAGCAAGTGAATTATGCTTCTACATCGTAAATCAGCACCTTTTCCCAGAGGTGTGCATTCTCGTCGACAAACTTCTTGTGAAGTGGGTGAACCTGGTACACATCGTGTGCTGCTTCATCTGCAAAAACGAGGATTTCCGCAAAATCATAAGTGGCGTCAATTACCGGGCGGCGCGTTGCTGCCGGGGTACCTATGTAAACTGATTCGATTGATTCAATGGCTTCGAGGGATTTAATTCCGGCCAGCAGCTGCTCGCGCGCTTCTGCATTATCCTTTTCTTTTAACCAAAAAAAGACATTATGTACAAACATGGATGATGGTTTTATAGGTTTTAAAATGCTTAAGAATTCACTTGTGTCACAAAATCCTCTTCACTATGCTCTGAATGCGCGCTGGTAAAGGCTTTTTCGAGCTTAAAAGAAAATGTGGTTCCCTTATCCGGCTTTGACATCACGGCGATCTTGGTGTCGTGCGCATTCAGAATGTGCTTTACAATCGCCAGGCCGAGTCCGGTACCGCCGATATCTTTGCTCCTGCTTTTGTCGACCCGGTAGAAACGCTCAAATATACGGTTCAAATGTTCGTGCGGAATGCCCGGCCCGGTATCCCGCACAGCCACTTCCATGTATTTTTTACCCTCACTGAATTGCACAGTCACCTTGCCGCCTTCATTCCCGTATTTGATCGCATTTTCGATCAGGTTGAGCATTACCTGCTCCATTCGGTCGGCATCGGCTTTAACCCACACTTCTGTAAGTTCGTCAGGCTTTACTTTTAATGTAACATTTCGGGATTTTGCGATATTTTCAAGTCTGCCGAAGATATTCAGCGCCATCAGCCGCATATCGACTGCGGCCATATTCATTTTAATATCGCCCGTTTCCATCTGGGACAAAACGAGCAGATCTTTTACGAGTACATCGAGACTATCCAAATTATTGGCTGCTTTGCGCAGAAAGCGCTCGCGTACTTTTTCATCATCCATCGCGCCGTCGAGCAATGTGTGGATAAATCCCTGGGCAGCGAAAATGGGTGTTTTAAACTCGTGGGATACATCAGCGAGAAATTCCCGCCTGAATAGTTCCAGCTTTTTCAGCTCATCGATCTCCTTCTGTTTTTTGGTAACATACACAAATATCTCATCATTGATCGTCTTCAACGGATTGGATTCCTGGATCAGCTTTTTGCGTGGAGCAAGATTAAAATCCCGCATTTTGAGCTTGTGAATGGTACGGTACATTTTATTCACCTCCCTGAAGACCAGAATATCGACCGTATACAGAACAAGAAAAAAGGAGGAGATAAACGCGGCAATAGAAACCACGAAAAGCATTCCTTTCGATACACCCTCGACAAACGCTAGAAAACTGCTGGTGATAAGGGAAATCAGGAATGCAAGTATAAATGCAATAAATCGGGGGCTCAGCGACATAACAAGAACATTATTCCCATAAAGTTAACATTTATGTCACTTATTAAGGTGCATTTAACGGGTGAGGCGGGATTTGTTAATGTTTGGGTAATGTGGTGGGGCGTTTGGGTCATTGGTGGTCATTGATTTGTCATTTGTAGCCATTTATGGTCATTGGTAGTTATTTCTTGTCAGGCGTACGTAGGTACTAATACTCTCAACAATCCCTGACTACAATGACCACGAATGACGACAGTGACAACTAATGACTACAAGTGACAATTAATGACCACCAATGACAATCCATAAAATCAAAATCCCCCCCGAAACTTATAAGTACTCGAAACCTTGTCGATAGCCACGATGTAGGCGGCGATGCGGAGGGATACTTTGTGTTTTTGGGAAACTTCGTATACTTTATCAAACGAATCTTTCATGATCCGGTCGGTGCGGCGGTTGATCCTTTCCAGGGTCCATTTGTAGCCGATCCGGTTTTGTACCCACTCGAAATAGGAGACAGTTACGCCCCCTGCATTGGCCAGGATATCAGGGACTACCATAATTCCTTTTTCATTGATAATATCGTCGGCTTTGGAAGAAGTAGGTCCGTTTGCGCCTTCTACGATCATTTTCGCCTGAATACCTGATACGTTTTTGCGAGTGATCACGTCTTCTTTCGCTGCCGGCACCAGTACGTCAACCGGTAGTGTCAGCAGATCGTCGCCGGGGATCAGTTCGGCGCCGGTAAATCCTGCCAGAGAACCTTTATTCGCGTCGCGATAAGCAACCGCAGCAGCAATGTCAATGCCTTTATCGTTATAATATGCGCCTGAAATATCACTTACTGCGTGGATCGCCACACCTCGGTCGCGGAGGAGTAATGCAGCGTGTGAGCCCACATTGCCAAAACCCTGAACCGCAGCAGTCGCACGATATGGGTTGATCCGCAATTTTTCCATACCAGCCAGCGCCGAAACCATCACACCCCGACCGGTAGCCTCTGTCCGGCCCAGCGAGCCGCCCAGTACCAGCGGTTTTCCGGTTACTACCGCAGGCACCGTCATCCCTTTTGATTTAGAGTATTCGTCCATCAGCCACGCCATTTCGCGCGGGCCCGTTCCCATATCGGGTGCTGGAATGTCCTGATCCGGGCCAAAAACGTCGAGCAAAGCAGTGGTATAAGCCCGCATCAATCGTTCAATTTCACCGGCCGACATCTCACGCGGGTTACATGCGACACCGCCTTTTGCACCCCCATAAGGAATATCGACTACCGCACATTTCCACGTCATCCAGGCAGCGAGCGCGCGCACTTCGTCCAGATTTACATCAGGATCAAAGCGGATACCTCCTTTGCTGGGACCTAAAATAGTGGAGTGGATTACGCGGTAACCTTCGAAAGTCCTGATCTCACCGGAGTCCATTGTGACGGGCAGACCGACGATTACCTGCTTGCGGGGGACTTTTAATATGTGGTACATTTCTTCGGAAATTCCGAGAATTTCCACGGCTTTATCAAATCTCTGCATCATTGACTCCAGCGGATTTTCCTTATCCTTAATGGGAGCCGGTTCTATGTATGACATTTTCTAACTTGTTGAAATAAAGAATGTTAATGAATAATGTGTATTAAACGATACAAACTTACGGCATTTGTTTTTATAATAACAAAAACTCAAAATATCTTGGAATACTACAATAAAATGCCAGAAGTAGATTGTTCTTTGGCGATTAGAATGTCAGGTATGAATTACCGCGATCAAATCATAAATCCAAATTTGATAACAGGTTTTCGTGATTTTCTAGAATAAGGCAAATTGACGGAATTCGAAATTTTTTTTGCAGCGTTTTTATAAAATAGCATTCCTAATGCAATCCCAACTCTTTTAGAAAGCCTTCGCGGAAATTACTGCCGATCGGGATCTCGGTTGATTTGATAAATAGCCGGTTACCTTCCATGTGACTGATCCTGGATTTGTTGACAATAAAAGACCTGTGTACACGGGAGAAAACGCTTTTCGGTAGCAGTTCTTCGAAGCCGGAGAATGTCATAGCCGGGAAAAGTGTCTGTTCGGAGGTAACGATTTTGGTATTATTGCCACTGGCTTCAGCAAATAGAATTTCGTTAAAATGCAGTTTAAATATCTTGCCTTCTGTTCTGATGAAAATGTAATCTATCTGGTTGGGCTCCGGACTATTTTGGAAATGCGGAGAAACTTGCAGTCGATCCACAGCTTTGTCGACGGCTGAGATAAATCTTTCGAGCGAGAAGGGTTTCAGGAGATAATCGCACGCTGCCAAGTCGAATGCATCTAGCGCATATTCTTTATAGGCAGTTGTAAAAATGACCTGTGGCGGGTTTTTCAGCGTTTTTAGAAATGTCACACCGTCAATCACGGGCATATTGATATCTAAAAAAAGAATATCTACTTTCTGTTCAAATAGCAAGTTCTTCGCTTCCAATGCATTGCCGACAGATGCGATTACATTCAGGTACGACAGGTGTGTGCAATAGGTTTTGAGAATATCCCGCGCAATAGGCTCGTCGTCTACGATCATGCATTTCAATTGCTCCATTTACTTTGCTTTAAGTCTGAGTGTAACGTGATAGCTCGTTGGTTCCGTTTTAACAGTCAGCTCGTGGTTATTCTGGTATAATAGTTCCAGCCTCTTCTTCACATTAGGAAGTCCGAAACCGCTGTTTTCTCTCAATATCGTGTTTTCTTCTTCTTCGAATTTTCCACAGGAGTTTTTAATTGAAAAAAGGATATAGTTATCGAAGGTTTTAAGCGAAATCTCGATAAATATCTGCTCGTCGGCTGTGTTTTTAGAATGCTTGAATGCATTTTCTATAAATACAATCAGCAGCATCGGGGCTACTTTAATGCTCGGGTCCTGCACATTTTCAATGTCGGTCACCAGCGTCAGCCGCTCGCCGATCCTGATCTTTTCAAAATCAATGTAATTGTGAATATAGGCCAGCTCGCCTTTCAGCGGGACAAATAATTCCGCGGAATCGTAAACCGAGTAACGCAACAGATCGGCCAGTTTGAGGAGGAGCGGCGGGATTTTTTCGTGCTGGGTAAGCGACAGTCCGTACAGATTGTTGAGGGTATTGAATAAAAAATGCGGGCTCAGCTGTGATTGCAGCAAATGCAGCTCGCTTTGGCTATGCGCCGCCTGGCCCTTTGCCTCACGCAGTTCAGTTTTTCCGATAGCACTCAGCAATTTCAAGACCATACCGAGCAAGATGCTGGTAACTGCAAACAGTATCCACATCGTAGGCAAATGCACCGGGCGGGAGCCGGAGATCGCGGCCCCGAGTTGCATCAACAGCATGATGTTACAAATAACCAGCGCGATCAAAAGGGAAATTACCAGTTTCTGAAGTGGGTGAAAACGGGCAGCGATCAGTTCGGAAAAGTATCTGCCCAGGAAAATACTGGTTAGAAATGACAGCGTAAGTGCAGGGGCAACTAGCTGGTTTTCAGGAACGACAATCAGGTCGGTAATTAAGGTCATAGCAACCCAGATCGGCCCGGCAGCTACTGCCGACAGGAAAAGGTATTTGTCCCTTGTTTTAAAACCACTTTTTGTCCAGATATCCATCTTGTTTGTCAATTTAAGTACTTCACAAATATGATGTTCCTATTGCCTGGATATAAATGTGCGGGACAGAAAGGCGTTGCTGACTGATCAATGAGCAGATTAGCATTTCTAAACTGATTCTTTGAAGTGTGTACAAAGCAAAAACGGGCAGCTCTCAGAGCTGCCCGTTTCAAATTCAAAGATATTGGCTTTTACGCCATTTCCATTTTACCGGAATTACGCTTGCGATCGTTTTCTTCCAGATAGATCTTCCGCATACGGATGCTTTGCGGAGTTACTTCAAGATATTCATCTTTCTGGATGTACTCCATTGATTCTTCAAGCGAGAAATTGATTTTCGGAGCGATTCTCAAACCGTCATCAGTACCAGAAGCACGCATGTTGGTTAATTTTTTCGCTTCCTGAAGGTTTACCACGATATCGTTCGGGCGGTTGTGCTCGCCGATAACCTGTCCACCGTAAATTTCATCACCAGGCTCTACGAAGAAACGGCCGCGATCCTGCAATTTATCAATTGTATAACCAGTAGCTGGTCCTGTGTTTTTTGAAATGATAGAACCACTGATACGTCCTGGGATTGGTCCGCGGAATGTACCGAATTCTTTGAAACGGTGCGTCATAACTGCTTCACCCTGAGTTGAAGTCAACACGTTAGAACGAAGTCCGATCAAACCTCTTGAAGGGATCAGGAATTCAAGGTGTTGCAAATCGCCTTTTGGCTCCATAACGAGCAATTCACCTTTACGCTGCGTTGCCAACTCGATTACTTTACCAGCAGTTGATTCAGGTACGTCTACAACCAATGTTTCAATCGGTTCCAAACGCTCGCCTTTTTCATCTTCTTTGAAAAGAACCTGAGGCTGACCCAATTGCAACTCGTAGCCCTCGCGACGCATTGTTTCGATCAATACCGACAAGTGAAGGATACCACGACCAAAAACAAGGAATTTATCTTCTGTATCTGTTGGCTCAACGCGCAATGCAAGGTTTTTCTCAGTTTCTTTCATCAAACGGTCACGAAGGTGGCGTGATGTTACAAACTTGCCTTCTTTACCGAAGAATGGAGAGTTATTGATGGTGAACAACATATTCATTGTTGGTTCATCCACTGCAATACGAGCGATTGGCTCAGGGTTTTCAAGATCAGCAAGTGTGTCGCCAATTTCGAAATCTTCGATACCAGTTACTGCGCAGATATCACCTGCTGTAACTTCGGCAACTTTCACCCGGCCAAGTCCTTCAAATGTCTGAAGTTCTTTCACTTTCACTTTTTTGATCACACCATCTGCTTTGCAAAGTGACAATGTAGATCCTTCTTTGATAGTACCGCGTTTCACACGACCAATTGCGATCCGGCCAACGAATGCATTGTAGTCAAGTGAAGTGATTTGCATTTGCAGCGTACCTTCGTCGATAACCGGCGCAGGAATGGATTCGATGATTGTATCCAGCAAATAGGTAATATTATCAGTAGGATGCTGCCAATCCGGGCCCATCCAGCCTTGTTTTGACGAACCGTAAACTGTAACGAAGTCAAGTTGATCCTCAGTAGCACCTAGGTTGAACATCAGGTCAAATACATTTTCCTGAACTTCTTCCGGGCGGCAGTTTTCTTTATCTACTTTATTAACAACGACGATCGGCTTCAAACCCAAATCGATCGCTTTTCCCAGTACAAAACGGGTCTGTGGCATCGGGCCTTCGAAAGCATCGACCAGCAACAATACGCCATCCGCCATCTTAAGTACACGCTCCACTTCACCACCAAAGTCGGCGTGACCTGGGGTATCGATTACGTTGATTTTATAGTCTTTGTAACGAACAGATACGTTTTTCGAAGTAATTGTAATTCCACGCTCACGTTCCAGGTCGTTGTTGTCAAGAATAAGGTCGTCGAACTCCTGATTCTCTCTGAAGAGCTTTGAAGCGTGGATGATTTTGTCAACCAATGTGGTTTTACCGTGGTCAACGTGCGCAATGATTGCGATGTTACGAATGGCTTGCATTGTTTTATAGATCAATTGTTTACGAAACCTGAAATTGGATAGTTGGATAGAATTACCAGGCCCCGCTATGCTTGTTTGACTGAAGTATTGTCAAAATAAGGTGCAAATGTACGAGTTTTCTGCTGAATAGCAGTATTTTACAATTAAATTATTGTTAATAGCTGAAAAGGAGGCTTTATACTATGAGAAGTGCAAATGAAGGAAAGGGAAGTCAGAATGTTGCGATCTCTGCTTGTGACATTTTGTAAAGATTGTCAGGATCAAAGTCAACACCATTTTCCCAGGTTAATGTCCCATAAGAATCGAGTTTGACAGATTTGAAATAGTCGGGATCGGCAAGCTGACTTATGAGACCATCGTTGATCTTCCGATACTTTTCAATAACTTTTTCAAGATGGACTACACGGAGTTCGCCCGTATTGAACAGGCAGCTGACTGTGTAATCTTTTACGGAAACAATTTTTTGAATGTAGTACAGCATTTTATTGAAGCGGGTTAATCTTGTTCCACGATTTGTGATTCTCGCCCAGCGTCACAAAATTCTCTAACAATTCTACTTCATGAATAATTGCCCAGGCTTGTACCAATTTCAGCTGTTTCGGCGGAAGATAGCCTTCAAGCAGCTCAGCATTCTTGATTGAAATAATCGCTTTGAATTCCTGGAATTCTGCGTGAAAGTGGGGTGGATTGTGATCGTCGAAAAACATTCTGATAACGATTCCGAGAAAGCGGCTTATTTCAGGCATAGAATTATAATGTGTGAATGAGATTCAAATTTAAGATTTTCCTTCGACAGTTGGAGACAACGCCACAATTGTCTCGATTTTGCTTTCGCCGGCAGGTTTAGTTACTTTGTAAAGATTGACATAACAACAAACAGATACATGAATAAGAATTTGCTCGCCGGAATATTGCTTTCCGCTGCAACAATAGCGAATGCACAGGACGAGGCTGTAAAATATGCAGAAAGCATCACCAAGGATGATCTAAAAAAACACCTGGTGATTATCGCTTCCGATAGTCTTGAAGGCCGGGATACAGGCTCGCCGGGCCAGAAAAAGGCCGCTGAATATGTTTCCAAATACTACAAGCAATTTGGCTTGCAGCCAGGCGCAACCGATGCCGACGGATCAAAAAGCTTCTTACAAAAATATACCCTGCACAAAAGGAGCTGGGGCGAAGTGTATGTAAAAGCGGGAGATAAGAAATTTGAGTTCAATAAGGATTTTTACCTGAACGGGATATTAATAGCCCCTGAGGAGTCTTCTTCAGAGGTAGTTTTGGCTGGTTATGGTATTGATGATCAGGCATATTCCGATTACAAAGATCTGGACGTGAAGGGTAAGTCTGTTATCGTTTTCGAAGGCGAGCCGAAAGCTGCCGACGGGAAATACCTGATCAGCGGGACTGCTGAGAAAAGCAAATGGGGCGCGGCTGTGGGCTGGCAGAGTAAAGTAAAAGCGGCACACGAGAAGGGAGCGAAATATGTTTTTATTATCACCGATAAAACGGGCGATGATCTAGATAAGGAAATCCGGCAGCGGGCTGTGATGGCGCGCAGGTTCAATGCACCTACTTTAAAACCTGTTCAGGAAAACCCCAATAACATTGCGGCGGTGGGTGTATCGCAGGATGTAGCAGCCCAAATCCTGAATACGTCGGTGGCGAAGCTGGTAAAAAATAAAGCCGCTATTGACAAATCGGGCAAACCATTGACTAAAAATCCATCCGGGCAGGTAGCTGTAAAAGCGGAACGGACAAGCGAAACGATTGAGACGGAAAACGTAGCTGCTTTCATGGAAGGTTCTGATAAAAAGGAAGAAGTGTTGGTTATCAGCGCACATTTGGACCATATCGGTATTTCCCCAAACGGAGAAATTAACAATGGCGCAGACGATGACGGTTCGGGCACAGTATCTCTCCTTGAGATCGCGGAAGCATTCAGTAAAGCAAAAGCAGAAGGAAAAGGGCCGAGGAGAAGCATTCTATTTTTGAATGTAACCGGTGAAGAAAAAGGTCTTTTTGGTTCTGAGTATTATTCCGAAAATCCTTTGTTCCCGCTTAAAAACACGATTGCCGATTTGAATATAGATATGATCGGGCGCGTGGATGAAGCACATAAAAATGACCATAATTACGTATACCTGATCGGTTCAGATAAGCTTTCTTCCAAGCTGCACGAGATCAGCGAAGAGGCAAATAAGAAATATGTGAACTTTAAGCTGGACTATACTTTCAACGATCCCAAAGATCCGAACCGTTTCTATTACCGTTCTGATCACTACAACTTCGCGAAAGTCGGCATACCTGTGATTTTCTATTTTACAGGAGTGCACGAGGATTACCACAAGCCCGGCGACGATGTTGAAAAGATCTTGTTTGAAAAGCAAACTTCGATCGTTAAACTGGTTTTTCACACGGCTTGGGAGCTTGTGAATAGGGACGAGCGGATTGTGGTGGATAGTAATAAGGAATAGGGGAGAAAGGGAGGAGAGGGAGGAAGGAGGAAAGGGCCTTCGGCGTAGGGAGGAAGGGAGGAAGACTTTAAATTTCGTTTGTATGAAAATTCGGGTTTTGGGTTTTTTGGGGTTGATGTTTTGCTTTTTGGTGGAGGCCGGGGTTGCTCAGGTTCCTTCTGAAAATGCGTTGCTTTGGGAGATATCGAAACCAGGGCAGGCTAAACCTTCCTACCTCTTTGGTACCATTCACCTCATCTGCCCGGCAGATTTTGTGCTGAGCGATTCACTGAAATCCGCCGTGACAAAGTCCGGCCAGATCGCATTGGAGATGGATATGGACGATCCGGGGATGATGATGACGATGATGAAGTCTATGAATATGAAAGACGGCGTCGAGTTAAAAAGTCTGATCACTGAGTCCGAATACAACCAGCTTAACCGGTTTTACACTGATTCGGTTGGAATGGGGCTTGCGTTGCTTGAAAAGGCCAAACCTTTCGTGTTAATGGGGCCTCTTTTCCATGCAGTATTGGCTTGCCAGCCCCAGTCCTACGAAATGACACTGGTTGAGCTGGCCAAAAAGCAAAACATGGAAGTAGTAGGGCTGGAAGCGCTGGAAGAACAAATGGCGATTTTTGATTCAATACCCTATAAAGAGCAGGCAAAAATGATTGTCTCCATGATCAACGACCGGCCGAAAGCCAGAAAGGAATTCGAAGAGATGGTGGCACTTTACAAGCGTCAGAATATTCGCGGGCTGTATGATCTGACCATGAAAAGTGAATATGGGCTGGAAGGAAATGAGGAGATCATGCTTTTTGACCGAAATAAAAAATGGATACCCCGCATTCAGAAAATGATCAGCGAAAAGCCTACTTTCTTTGCGGTAGGCGCGGCGCATTTGGGAGGGGAAAAGGGCGTGATCGCATTGCTGCGGGGACAAGGATTTAAAGTTCGCCCGGTACTGTAATTCAGAATGCAGTAATCCACTGCAGCAGCCAGTCGGGGCTGAAAAATAGTGCCAGTACCGCAATTAATACAAATCCTGCCAATACTTTTCCCGCTATATTTTCACTTACTTCGCGCACTCCCGCTTTTTCAGTTTTGAAAAACAACAGATAAGGAAGTCGCAGGTAATACGCGAGCGAAATAGCCGCATTCAATATCCCGCCGATCAGCAGCCACAACATCCACGGAAATTCCTGCTGATGGTAGCTTTCCCAAAGTGCAGAGAATATTAATAGTTTTGAAGTAAAACCCACAGTTGGAGGTAATCCTGCGAGCGCGATCATAATCACAGTGAGTGTTCCGGAAATCCAGATATATCTTTTTCCCAACCCTTCATAATCGGCGAGAGTAGTGTCGGATTTTGGTTTTAAGAGGTCAATCAATAGAAATGCACCGAGGTTGATGATCAAATAGGAAGCAGTGTAAAATACAGCAGATTCAAACCCAAACCGACTGTAAGCCGCGATACCTACCAGCAGATAACCCGCCTGTGCAATAGAGGAATAGGCAAGAAGCCGCCGTGCATTGGTCTGCCACAATGCAGCTACATTCCCGATTGTCATGCTAATGAGCGCAATCCCGCCCAGGATCGGGAAGTATTGTGCAGGTAAAATTCCCGCAAGGCGCATTAATACCAATACAACAGCTACCTTAGGCGCCACAGATAAGAAGGAGACGAGCGGAGTAGGAGCAGCTTCATAAACATCCGGCGTCCAGACGTGAAACGGTACGAGCGAAAGCTTGAAAAGCAACCCGGCTAGCGTCAGTACAATGGTTACCGTTACCACCAGGTCATTATTGTTTGAAAGTCCGACCGTAATTGCTTCACTGGTAATATCCATAGTGCCGGTAATTCCGTAAATGAACGATATTCCATAAAGCATTACAGCCGAGCTCGCCGAGCCAAAAAGCAAATATTTAATACCTCCCTCGGCGGCTTTCCGGTACGGCGACAATGCGACCAGAATATAGGAACTGATGGAAATGAGTTCGAGTGACAGATAAATGGAGAGCAAATGTGTGGACATACTCAGCAAATTCATCCCGGCCACGGCCGCGATCAGCAATGCATTGTACTCCGGCGGGAAATCATATTTCAGGATCCGGACGTGTAAGAGGGTAAACAGCCAGGCAAATACAATTAATAACTTGAAAAAAACAGCCTGTCGGTCTAGAAATAGCAGGGGATGAAATTTGAACGAAGGCTCCGCATTCCACTGCATTAACACTAACCCAAAAGTGATAATGCAGCCAGCCAGCGCAATGTTTTGCAAATAGGCTGCGGATTTTGCCGGAGTTAGTTTTTTTAAAAAAAGCAGTTCAGCTAGCAGGATAAAACAAAAAAGGAGAGCCAGGAAAATTTCCGGAACGATGCCTGCTAAGCTTTGGCGTATATGTATGAGCTGTTCGCTGATATTCAATGGAACGGGTACAATTTTTTTGGCAAAAGTACTTAAAGATGACAGGGAAACCAGCCAATGCGGCTACCCAACTTCGAACTTATCAAATTAACCAACTTAAATCATGAATTATTTAAGAAGATTTTTTCTCTTAACACCAATATTACTTGCACACCTGGCGATCGCGCAGGATTCAACTGGTCTTGCAGGCACTGCCTACAATGAGGCTTCCGCAAGTACCGACGGTTCGCATTACCTGTTCAAAGAATGGTATTCAGGCAGTATCAAAACCAGTGACGACCGCGTTAAGGATGGAGTGAAAATCCGTTATGATGTAAATAAGGACGAACTGGAATATAAATCGGATTCTGGTATGTACCGCGTTTCGGCGGGTATCAAAGAGTTCAATTTGCCCACCGGCACGGATCTGTACACATTCAGAAGCGGCTATCCCTCGGTCGCAGATCAAACCGAGAAGAGCTTTTACCGATTGATGTACGACGGGAATACCAAGCTTTTGAAAAAATACGTGAAGCCGATTAAGGTTGAAAAAGCAAGTGCGACTACTCAAATGGATCCGTCTGCGAAGCTTTACATTCTGAAAGACGGAAAAATGAACCTTGTGGATCTGAAAAACCGGAATAGTTTTCTGAAACTGCTAACCGATGAAAAAAATAAAATGCAGTACGTGATCCGTGAGCAGCAGCTTGACTTCGCCGCTGACGATGACCTGATTAAATTACTGGAAGAATACGATTCTTACAAAGCGGGTCGCGGCGGTAACTAAGCCGTTATTTTTCTACGATCCAGCGATTCACACTATTGTATTTCGCTTCTAACACCACTTTAAAAAAGCCGGAAGGATATTTACTGATATCTATTTCGGCTTTTTCATTGGTAACCGGCACTTCGGCGGCCAGGTGATAAATGTCCCGAGTCCCTTTTGCGAAGTTGTTAGTAGTAGTGATCCAAACCTTCACTTTTCCTTCCTTATCGATTGATTTCCAGGTTGCTGCTATTTTACCCTGCTCTTTTTTAATAGTGGGATTATTGATTGAAATTTTCCCTGTGAGCGCAATTCCGTCTACTTCAAATGCCTGATCTTTTGGAATGTGAATGTCCATGTGCCGCGCGACTGTCGGCATAATGTCGACGATTCCCGGATTGGCTTTGAAGTTCGCATTCAGGTCTTTTGCATTCGTTACGATCCATGTCCCACGTTCGCGGTCAGACTGCCCGCCGTGGCCCTTTCCGGTCTTGCTATCGCGGCCGTGGTCGGTGGTAACCACCACCAGCCAGTCTTCATTAAATGTCTTTTCCCGGTATTGAACCGATTTCCAGAGTCTGCCCATTTGATCGTCCATCGTTTGAATAGCCTTGTGGAATTGTTCACTATCGCCGAAACGGTGCCCCATATCATCGGTAAATTCGAGATAAACCCATGACATATCCGGCGCATTATCGTGAATATAGAGCGCAGCTTCGTCCACTACTTTCTCATCGATTTGGTGAATGTACTCTGCCTGTTTGTCGTGTGGAAAATGAATGGTATCTACTTCCAGGCCGTCGAAAGAATAATCTAGCTGCAATTGATTAGTTTGTTCCAGCCCTTCGCCCACCAGCTTCGTGCGGTTATCTAGCCAGGTTGAAAATACGGCGCTTTTTTTGTGCGGATATTGAGTTTCTAAAAATCGGAATAAAGTCCAGTAATGGTAGTTGGGGTCTTTAATATCATTATCAAATACATTGTGCTTATTCACCCAGGTTCCAGTCAGCAGACTATTATACCCCACCGCCGAAATGGTCGGTGTTTCTGAATAGGTGCCTTTTTCTCCGCCTACGTGCGCGCGGGTATAGCCGCCTACTTTTGCAATCGCGTCAAGATTTGGAGCTGGAATTTTCTCTTTGCTATCGCTGGAAATCCCATCCACAATCACGAAAAGCGTCTTTTTTATTTTAGTTTGGGCAAAAATGCTTTCTTTTTGAAAAAGGACTAAGACGAAACTGAACAGAAATAACCGTAGAATTTTCATTTGAAACAGAATAAAAAATGCTCTCAAATTAACGGCGATTTTGCCGGATTTGAGAGCATTCATGCACTAAGAAATTATTAAATATCAGGGATTTGCCGGCAATGCTGGCGTTTCTTCGGTCTTTTTCTTTTTACCAAAAACATAAACAAGCCCAAAGTGGCTTTTCAGTACCCCGCTGTCGAATTCGTCCTTCACATAAGGATTCAGTTCCAGAGCGAGCTGAATGTTTCTGTTTTGAGGCAGAGGTGATATTCTAACACCCACATTCAGTGAATATCCGTCGATCGTAATCAGGTCTGCATCCGCGTCGGCAATGCGATAAAGCGGGTTCAGCCGAAGTCCGCCGCCAATATACCACTGTACAACTTCGCCCCTTTTGAGATTGATCATCGGAAGCAAATCGACGCTCAGGCTGCTGAAAAGCGAGTTCGTTTGAAAACGTGTATCGAGCCAGATCGCTTTTCGGGGGTTAGTACTTACCGAAAGCAGGCTGCTCCACGGGTAATATCCCACAGAAGCTTGCGCTTTCAAGGTTTCGGTACTTAATGCAGAAAGAACGAAGAGTAAGCAAAACAATTTTTTCATCACTAGCGGCGGATCGCTTTATTCAATTTACCGGCAGCCTGCATGGTATTCATTTTCTTCATCATTCTGCGCATTTCATCAAATTGCTTGATCAGATTGTTTACCTGTAAAATCGTGGTTCCGCTACCGGCTGCGATCCTTTTCTTGCGGCTTCCGTCGATCATATCCGGGTTTTCCCGCTCCTTTTTGGTCATCGACTGAATGATCGCCTCGATGGGTTTGAAGGATTCATTGCTAATATCAAGATCCTTCATCGCGCTGCCCATTCCGGGGATCATACCGATCAGGTCTTTCACATTACCCATTTTCTTGATCTGCTGTAATTGACCAAGAAAATCGTCAAAATCAAATTTGTTCTGACGCATTTTTGCGTTGATCCGCTTCGCTTCGTCTTCATCAAAAGCCTGCTGCGCGCGCTCAACCAGAGAAATAACGTCACCCATACCCAGGATCCTGCTCGCCATCCTGTCAGGATAGAAAGAATCCAGGGCTTCCATTTTTTCACCGGTACTGATGTATTTGATGGGCTTATCAACAATTTGACGAATTGAAAGCGCCGCCCCACCACGTGCGTCACCGTCGAGTTTTGTTAATACAACTCCGTCGAAATTGAGTCTTTCATTAAAGGTTTTAGCTGTGTTCACCGCATCTTGTCCTGTCATCGAATCCACGACGAAGAGAATTTCAGACGGTTTTACGGTGGATTTAATATCTTCCACCTCTTGCATCATCACCTCATCCACAGCCAAACGGCCCGCCGTATCGACGATCACGATCTTCTTGCCCGTCTTCCGCGCGTGCGCCACTGCATTCTGCGCAATGCTTACTGCATTTTTGTTCTCAGGCTCTGAATATACTTCCACACCCACCTGCTCGCCGAGCACTTTCAGCTGGTCGATTGCCGCTGGGCGGTATACATCGCAGGCAGTAAGCAATACCTGGCGACCTTGTTTTTTGAGTAATGCAGCCAGTTTTCCGGAGAAAGTGGTTTTACCCGAACCCTGCAAACCTGCGATCAGGATCACAGCGGGATCGCCTTTGATATTAATCCCTTCGGCTGTTCCGCCCATCAGCTCGGTCAGCTCTTCCTGGACGATTTTGACGAACATTTGTCCCGGCTCGACAGAGATTAATATCTTTCTGTCAAGCGCCTTTTCGCGGATGCGATCTGTGATTTCTTTGGCAACCTTGAAGTTTACATCGGCGTCGACCAATGCTTTGCGGACTTCCTTGGTAGTTGCGGCAACATTTATATCGGATATCCTGTCCTTTCCTTTGAGTGTGCGAAAGGCATTATTTAGCTTATCCTGTAAGTTCTCAAACATGGATTATAGAGTATTATTCTTGATCTGAAATAAGTCACAAATGTATAAATAAAAAAAGGAGTACAGGAATGGAATCCTGTACTCCTTTAAATTCAAATGCGATATCTGAGTACTAACCTTATTTTTTGCCTTTGAACTTGGCGGCGATCCAGCGGAACATTTTCTTTTCTTTTTCCCAAAAAAATGAAAACTGGCCGAGTAAGAAACCGTATGCAAGCAGTAAAGTCTGGTATGTGGGGAAAATGAAAATGATGTAGGTAATGGTTTTCAGCCACATCGGCGTAAGATCGTCGTAGCCCAGGAGATAAAAAAGTCCCTTTCTGAACCAAACAACTGACGAGCCCGCCAAACTGAAAACGGCTAATACCACAAGAACCTGTCTGGTAGTCTCCAATCCCCATCTTTCCTGCATTTTACCTAACCAGGGCTGCGCATTTTTTTCTCCGCTCTGCATATATTAGTGTCTTGTCTGCGTTTTAATTTCCTGCAAAGAAACAATGCGAATCGCAATTTTCCTTGATTTTAATGAATGTTTAATAATGACTTTGGTCAGCGGAATTGACGATGCGCCGGACTATAAGCTGTATCCATAAAGCGTATAACTTGTTAGTTCTCCTCACAGTGAAGTGCCGATTCCAGGATCTGAAAATTTCTTATCCCTGATAAACTGTTCGTCATTCAGGGTTTTCAAAAATGCGATGATCGATTGTTTCTCAGTTGCATTCAACTGTATGCCTGCTTTGCTACCCGTTTTCAGAAGTGGGTCGAGAGTAGGGGATTCGTGGATGCTGAGTTTTGCATTATCATTTGCATAATGGTTCAGCACTTCTTCCAAAGTAGTAAACCGCCCATCGTGCATGTACGGCGCCGTGAGGCCGATGTTCCGCAGGCTTGGTACCTTGAATTTCAGGCGGTCGGCCTCATTTAATGTGATTGCATACCTGCCCTGGTCGTTGATCCGGTTGGGCTGCAATCCGTTATTTCTGAAACTATGGTCTGTAAAAAGCTCCGTAGCGTGACAGGAACTGCATTTTTGTTTAAAAACCGATAATCCCTCCTTTTCCAAAGCATTCAAAGCCGACGCGTCTCCCTGCAAATAATAATCATAGCGGGAAGTGGCCGAAACCATCGTCATCATAAACTGCGACAATGCTTTCATCATTTTATCCGCTGTAATTTCATTTGTTCCAAAAGCCGCTTCGAACATCTTGGGATAGTTGACCTGTTTGGCAGCGCCTGCCACAGGCGTTTTTCTAAGCTTTTCAACCACACTTGCAACTTTCTCGCCCATTTCAACCTGATTTTGAATAGGTACCGGCGGCACTTCGTCCATTGCGTGCACACCACCGTCCCAGAAAAAGGAAGTATTCCACGCCATATTTTGAACCGAAGGAGAATTCCGAATTCCGATCTTGTCATCTACGCCGTGGCTGAGGTCATGGCCGTGGTGGGTGAATGCAGCCTGCTGCTGGTGACAGGTTCCACAGCCTATATTGTCAGTTCTCGACAAAATCCCATCGTAAAATAGAAACCGGCCGAGCTCGATTCCTTCCTCGGTCAATGGGTTTTTGGACAGGTCATAAACCGGCGCGGGGAAATAGGAGGGCTTTGTAAATTGTACTGGCCTCGGCCCCGTTGGTTTCGGTTCCGGCTCGGGCAGCGGCTTTTCGGGATCCTTTCCACAGGAAATCAGCACCAGCAGTAGCCAGGCGAGTATGACCGAAAAGTTAAAGATCTTTTTCATCCCAGCTACTGACTTTAAATCAGTTGTTTCGCACCTCTTCGACACTGAACATATTCGCATAATTCTCGGCAATATTCGCCGAAAACGGTTCAAACATTACTCCCGATTTCTCTGCAATACGCAGTTTGGTTGGTCCGTCAAAAATTTTGAGGATATCAGCTTGAATATAAACCTGCGGTGTCGCTACGGTGGTAACTGAGGCTGCTTGACTACCGAAACTCAATTTTACCGTTTTGATATTGTTCAATGTTCTCCCCGATCTACCGCCGAAGCCGCCAATGTGGTATTCGTATTTTCCATTCGCTATGGTAGACGAGTCCGATTTTCCTTCGAACTTAAGGAAAATGTACCCCGGATTCCAGTTCCAATACATAGCTTCTTCGTTCGTCGGGCCAGTGTATATATCCAGGATCCCTTTTCTGTTCTCCGGCTCTTCAATACTTTTCAGACTGTCCACTCCGATCACATATTCAATTCCAGTATAACTACCCACCGGCACATCGCTAATCC
The DNA here is from genome assembly GCF_021390335.1 of Dyadobacter sp. CY343. GTDB lineage: Bacteria > Bacteroidota > Bacteroidia > Cytophagales > Spirosomataceae > Dyadobacter. The sequence goes on from NZ_JAJUXK010000010.1 coordinate 90,806, forward strand.
TCAGACTTTTCGACGCTTCATTTCCTTCCCTTACTAAAAAGTAGCTCGAATCCTTTGGTACCGTAAAGCTGCTGCCGTCGGCTTTGGTGAATTTAATATTGGAAATATAGTAGTTGAGTTTGCTGACCGTAAAATCTTCTCCCGCTGCATTCGTATACGTAGCGCTGTTCAAAGCCAGTTTCGTATCGCCGGCCATGTTGTTGAAATTCACTAAGATACTACCGGTTTCAACAGCCGGCTCATTATCATTGGAACAGGAAAGCTGGACTAAGGCCAATGCGAGAAACGCGAGAGCAGAGGATATTGCAAAGTATCTTTTCATACACGATCTGAAACAGAATGAAGGCATTTACTAAAACTTAAAACAGAAAAAAGGGTTCATTTATGCGAAATCAGCTGGTTTAGGATGAAAAATAATATGTAGTAATTTTCCTATATTTGGCCTTTAAACAATATGGCAGGCATGCCTCCGTTTATGTTCAAAGCCATTTTTTCCAGGATTGACCTCTGTTCCATTCGCTTAAACTTTCACTATTATATTTAATATGATGCTTCTGCAAGCACTTACTGACTCTACGGTAGCAGCGCCTGTTGCTGACCAGGGACTTTCCATTATAGATCTTCTCGCAAAAGGGGGTTGGGTGATGTTACCGCTGGGCTTACTTTTCCTGGCGACTCTTTTTCTGATCATCGAGCGGTTTTTAGGAATTAGTGCAAATGGAAAGATCGAGCCGCAGTTTGTGGACAATGTTAAAGATTTTATCCAGCAGGGTAACCTGAAATCGGCAGAGTCGCTTTGCCGCAACCAGCGCAATGCAGCGGGCCGGATCCTGGAAAGAGCTTGTGGCCGAATCGGTTACCCGATCAAGGACATTGAAACGACTATTGAAAATGCCAGCCAGATCGAGATTCAGCGCATGGAAGGTAACTTGCCTTACCTCGGTGTAATCGCAGGTATCGCGCCTATGCTCGGGTTTGTGGGTACGATTTCGGGTATTATCCGGATTTTCTACGATATTTCCATTTCCAACGACTTCAATATCAGTACAATTGCAGGTGGTATGTATGAAAAGATGATCACTTCCGGTTCGGGTCTGATCATTGGTCTGATCGCCTACGCAGGGTACCACTTGCTGAATATGAAAATCGACAATTTCGCATTGCGTCTGCAAATGGCGGCTTCTGATTTTCTGGATGTATTACAAAAGCCTGTGGCTGCGAAGTAAAAGACAAATCAATTTATGAAAATACGTCGCAAGAGCCGGTTTGCCCCTGAGGTGTTCACGCACTCGCTCAACGATATCATGTTTTTCCTGCTGCTGTTCTTTTTGATCATCTCCACGATGTCCAATCCGAACGTGATCAAGCTGATGCTCCCCAAAGCTTCCGCCACGCAGCAGATGTACAAGAAACAGATTACGCTGTCGGTGGATGACAACAAGGGTTACTTTATTGATAAAGAACAAATTCCATTCGACCGTCTCGAATCCGAACTGCAAGGCATTTTCGCCAATGTAGAAGACCGCACGATCGTTTTGAGAGTAGATAAAAATTTGGCAGTTCAGGACCTCGTAGATGTACTTGAACTAGGCGCGAAGAATGATATTAAGATGGTAATGGCTACTGCGAAGTAGGGGGAAAGGGAGGAAGGAGGAAGGGACGAAGGATTTGTCAGTCTGAGCGCAGTCGAAGACACGTGCACCATGTCTTCGACTGCGCTCAGACTGACAAAAATTGAACGCTCAGCCAGAAAATTTTAAATCAGTGACTCCGTCCTTAATTTTCCTCCATCCTCCCTTTCTTCCCCTTACTCTGTTTATCCCATTTTCTCCTTCCTCCGTTCCTCCTTCCTCCCCTAACTCCCGGCACTCTCGTAGATCTTCGAAACAATCTTCTGCAAAATCGCTCCCTGCTCTGCATTCGCTATATTACTATGTTTTCCTTCGCAAGCATCGAGGAATGCAATTGTGTTTTTGAGTTGAATATCTGCTTCTTCTATGTGCGGAAAATCAATATTTGCCAATTCGCTTCCGATTTCTGTGAATAGCGAAAGTGGCTTGTAAACTGCCCCTCCGTTAGTGCCGAATACTTCCAGGTTAATATCTTTCTCAGCCTTCATATTCAATGCGAATGAAGCTGATAATGAGATACTCGAATTGTCGGGGAATGATAAATGTGCAAAACAGGCGTCTTCCACCTCGAAACTGTCCGGATTCCATTCCCCCATCAAACCTTTTCCGCCTGCCTTACCCAGAAAATCGTAGGTATTAGCTACAATCCGGTCGGGCATCTGGTAATCCAGCATTTCAAGCGCGAGGTCGAGGATATGCACGCCGAGGTCCATTAATGCGCCTCCTCCCTGTATGGATTTATTGGTGAAATTACCCCAGCCCGGAATCCCGCGTCGACGGAGATAATTGGCTTTAATATGATAAATGCGGCCCAGCGTTCCTTCTTCGCGACACTTTTTGATTAAGGTAAATTCGGGAGTTTGGCGCAGTTGCAGATTATAGGCAAGTATTTTTCCTTTTTCTCTGGCTAGTTCCGCCATTTCGCTGGCTTGCTCGGCAGAAAGTGCCGGCGGCTTTTCACAGAATACGTGACAGTCGTTTTCGAGCGCCTGAATCGCAAAAGGGTAATGCAGATTATTGGCAGTACAGATCACAACAATATCCGGCCTGCCTTCGCCTGCGTACATTTCTGCGGCCTTATCATAAGCGAATGGGATCTGGTGCTTGTCAGCCAGCGCACGGGCCTTTTCCTTTACCCTACTGCAAATCGAAACGATTTCAACCCGATCACCGAGCGCTTTTAATGCAGGAATGTGATTTTGATCGGCAATGTGGCCGCCGCCGATGATGGCGACTTTAAGAATGGGCATATTAAAACTGTTATTTCTGATTCGGTTGCCGTAAAATATGGAAACATTGCCAGAAATAACAGCCAATACTTTTATCTGTGACTAGTTACTTTTTTCGGCCGACTCTTTGAGGTACTTATACTTGCCGGTCGTTTGAAGCGTCATACCATAATTCGGCTGCGAAGAAGTCTGATAATTCATAAATCGATAGCTGCTTGAATCGGACTGGTATTTGTATTCTGCCTTTGGCGGGTTCAGCGAAGGTTTGAAAGTTTTCGGTTCAAAAAAATTGAGCGACGAATTGAAAAGCTCTTCAATTTCGACCTTTGCTACCTGAAAATTAATCGCGTATGCAGGCTGTTCGGGTAAATGAAATCCCTGGCGTTTGTCGGATTTCTCCACTGGCAGATCAAATCTGATCTCGATATTCTGCGCCACGCTCAGCGGTTTCCCATTCTGTATTGCGGGCTCCCATTTAGGCATGTTCTTCACAAGTCTGATCGCTTCTGCATCCAGACCAAATCCTACGCCTCTTACAATCACTATATTGCCAATAGATCCTTCTTCTGCAACGGTAAATCTCACGAACACGGAACCTGAGACAAGTGCTTTACTTGCGCTTTCCGGGTACTTGGTGTTAGTTTTGAGATATTCGAGCATCGCCTGATGTCCACCCGGAAACTGCGGCTTTTGTTCGGCTATCGCCAAGCCATCCGTATTTGTTTTAGGCGTGGCCGGCTGTGCTGTTTGAGATACATGGTCAGCCTTAGTCAGCTCATTTGCAGCTTCGAGCGTGAAATCGTAAGTAAGTTTGTTTTTAACGATGGTCATTTCCTGCGACTTGAACTGCACGTGACTGACTACGATCGAGGCGTGTTCCGGAACATTACGAAGTTCATATTTTCCCTGCTTATCAGTCGGTGCGCCCTGGTTAGTCCCTTTCACGATCACGATCGCATCGGCAATTTTGTTTCCGCTTTTGTCCGAAACAGTTCCTTTAATATCAATACCAAAACTTTCGTTAACAGCCGGATTTTCACGTTCCGGCGCAGGCAGATACGTTCTTGACGCGGTCAGAAAAACAGTGATTGCAGTCAATGGGACGATCAGCGCATATTTCCCCAGCAACCATTTCGAAGTGCGGTTTTTGTATATCATCTGGATTCTGTTTTTAAGTAAGGATGAATTGGCAAAATGATTAGCAAGTACCTGTTCAGGCACTTTTAATGCATAGGAGACGAGAAAACTCGCATAACGGTCACGGTTAGGAGCTTCCACGTCAGCCAGGTATTCGTGCACAGCCTGTATCGAGCGCTTGTACATCCACACTACCGGATTGAACCAAAACACTACTTTCAGCAACTCAATCAAAACAACATCGAAACTATGCCACTGCCGGATATGCACATATTCGTGGCGGATGATCCCGTCGGGGTTATTTTCGTAGTCAGCCCTGTTCACGATCAGCCATTTAAAGAATGAAAATGAGCCGGTATCTGCATTTTGGAGCTGTCCGTTGTCAAGTAACAGGAGCGTGTAAGCTTCCGTGCGGATGCGCTCGCCCTGGCGGAGCAGCGAAAATAATTTTTGAAATGAGCTTAATAACCTGAAAGTCATGACCATAACTCCGGCCAAATAGCAACCCGCGACTAGCATAGCCCAGTTGAAGGGCGCTTCTACCGTTTCAGTAACCGCGGGAATTAGCTGCGTGGTTTGCTGGTCGTAGCTCGTTTCCAATACCGGCGCAGGAACCCAAAATGTGATCGCAGGGAGCAGGAACGCTGCTCCAATCGACGCTAATAAATAGAATCTGTTCCACTTAAAGAACGTATGCTGTCTGAAAAACAACCAGTAACAGCCGTAGAACAGGACCAGGTACAAGTTGGTCTTCGCCAGGTAGCTTAGCGTTTCCATGATTTCTAGTTTTTCTTGGTCGTGATCAGGACTACGCCATTTTTACCTTCTTCTCCGTATACATCCGTTGTTCCTGCTTTTTTCAAAACACTAATCGATTCAATTTTATCGGGATCAAGTTCGGATGCGCTGAAACCGTCCGTTTGTTTAACACCGTCGATGATATACAATGGCGGATTTTTCTCTGCCGACGGGTCGCCTTTGAACCGTACTCCTACGCTGGCTGTACCACCCGGGTTCAGCTCACGCACTTTGGCGGTACCTGAGGCTGGGTCGTTCCTTTTATCGGAAATATGAACGACAGTAGCCTCGTTTGAAGCTTCCGGCTTGGCTGGTTTTGTAGTAATATCGATCACTCCGCCTTTCGCCTTGCTACCGTAAGAAGCAATAGCCTGGTCACCTTTAAGTACATTCACCGACGCGATCTGGTAAGACTGGACGTTTTTCTGAACATCCTCCTTTTTCATTTCTTTCCCGTCCACGATGTACAGCGGATTACCTTTCACGTCTTCGGAGCTTAATTTTGCCGTATTTTCCTCTAATTGAAAGTTAATCGGCAGGGTAACTTTTACATTCACTTTGTGCCCGCTCTGTTCTCCCGGTGCCCAGGCGGGCATGCTTTTGACCACGCGCATCGCCTCGTCGTCGCAACCAAACCCGATTCCTTTTAAAATCGATACATTCTGGACGTTACCTGACTCGGTTACGATAAAAGAAACGAACACCTTACCCTGCACATTTGCTTTTGCCGCAGCTGTCGGATATTTGATGTTTCTGGCTAGAAATTGAAACATCGCTGTCTCCCCTCCCGGATATTTCGGTTGGGTTTCCACTACCGTGAAAACTTTGTCAGGCATTTTCTCTTCCCCAGTTTTGGCTGTTTCCGGTTGCTTGTCTTCACGCTGCTCACAGCCGGCTACGAACAATGCGGTGGCGCCTATTAGTGTAGCTGCTGCCAGATAGGTACTCAGCAGCCATTTCGGGCTTCGGTTTTTGTAGATCATCTGGATTCGGGATTTAAGTTGTGATGGTTTAAAAAAATGGTTTGTCAATGAAGCGACGGGCGCATTTAATGCATAACTTACCAGAAAACGTGCATAATTCTCTCGGTTGGAGGCTTTCGAATCGGCCAGGAATTCGTGTACTTCCTGTAAATCGCGTTTGTAAAGGAGCAGGATCGGATTGAACCAGAACAGAACTTTCATGATCTCCAAAAACAGAATATCCGCACTGTGCCACTGCCTCGTGTGCACCATTTCGTGACATAGAATATCGTCAAAATGACTCTCATAATCGTTTCTGTTGATCACAATCCATTTAAGGAAAGAAAATGAGCCGATCTTGTTCGAGTCGATCATCACCACGGTGCAATCTTCCAGCTCGATCACTTCGCCGGATTTTAGGAAATTTCGGAGTTGCAGAATATGCCTGACCAGATAACTGAAGGAAATGATCAGTCCGATAATATAGACGAACCAGGCTACTTCCGTCCACATCACCAGCGGTTCTTCCTGCTGCTCAAACGTAATGGAGACCGGAGCCGAGTTTACTTCGTAAATAGCCGGGATCGTCGGCGCGGTTTCGGGATAGATCACAAAGGGCAATGCAAATGCGATCGCGATCGAGCCGAGCAGGTAAATGCGGTTCCACTGGAAAAAGGTGTGGTTCCGGAGCATCAGTCGGTAACAGGCAAATAATAAAATCCAGTACAGATTTACCTTGCCGATATATAAGAGCATATCCATGGCTAACAGATTTATTTTTCGTCTTTGTGCTGATTGATGAGTTTCATGATCTCGTCCAAATCCTTTGTTTTCAGATCATTGTCTTTTACAAAAAACGAAACAAGGTTAGGTAGTGAATTGTCGAAATAATTGACCATTAACTGCTTCATTTCGTGCCGCTTATATTCCTCCTCGCTGATCAGCGGAAAGTATTCGTGCGTTTTTCCGTAAGCGTTGTAGCCTACCACCTCTTTTTTTTCAAGAATGCGGATGATCGTCGAAACCGTGTTGTATGCCGGCTTAGGTTCAGGCATTTCGGCCAGTATATCTTTGACAAATCCTTTTTTTAATTGCCAAAGAATCCGCATTACCTCTTCCTCAGCGCGTGTCAATGTGCGTACTTCCATGATATTGATATTGTATTGAAAAAGTTAATTAACTGATAATTCAAATGTAGGACTATTTATTTAGTTTCAAAACTATTTTATTAGTTATTTAAGAATTCTCACTTGTTTTTATATTTAAACGAGGCTGGCATAGTATTAGCGAACCTGCTTTCTGTCTCTCTTTCTATCCAAATATGGCTGAACTGATCACGATCAAGGTAAACGGCAAAGTGCATAAAATCGAAGCGGATCCAGAAATGCCTTTGCTTTATCTGCTGCGAAACGATTTGCAGCTGAACGGACCGAAATACGGTTGCGGGATCGAGCGTTGCGGCAGTTGTATGGTGCTTTTAAACGGAAAGTCACAACCTTCCTGCGTGATACCCGCCGCTTCGGCCGCGGTTTACGAGGTCACCACATTGGACGGGCTCGCCAAAAACGGAAGGCTGGATCCTGTTCAGGAAGCATTTATAGAAGAGCAGGCTGCGCAATGCGGCTATTGCATGAACGGCATGATCATGTCCGCCAAATCATTACTCGCCGAAAACAAAAATCCTTCCGACGAACAGATTCGCCAGGCGCTCAACCGGGTACTATGTCGCTGCGGCACACATACCCGGATTATCAGTGCGGTAAAAAAGGCAGCGGCTAAAATGAAAAATTCATGAAAGATCAGTCGCATTTCAGCTCCGACAGGCGCTCGTTCCTCAAAAGCTCCGGGCATTTGGTGATCGGTTTTCAGCTTTTTCCTGCATTAGCTGCTATTACCGGGTTTGAGGATAAATCCGCATGCGAAACACAGCCGGTTGCGGACGGGCAAACGATCGATGCCTGGATCCGCTTCGATGCGGACGGGAAGCTGTCGGTTATTACTGGCAAAATGGAGCTCGGCCAGGGAATTCGCACGGCGCTGATGCAAATGGCGGCCGAAGAACTGGATGTCCCGATGAATCGGGTTAAAATTATCATCGCCGACACCGGCCAGACGCAGGACGAACGCTATACCGCCGGCAGCGGCTCCATCGAAGGCAGCGGCCGCGCGATCCGGAATGCAGCTGCCGAAGCCAGGCAATATCTATTAAATCTGGCTGCGGAAAAGCTGCAAACGGATGTTGCAAACCTGTCGGTCAAAGAAGGAGTGGTAATGTCTTCCAAAAGTAAGAACACGGTCACTTACCAGGAATTAGTGGCGGGTAAACGCCTCGAAGTAGAAGTAACCGGAAAGGCGCCGCTGAAAGAACCTGCCTCTTACCGACTGGTGGGTAAAGCGATTCCCCGCGATGATATTGCACAAATGGCCGCAGCCGAAGCATATTACATTCAGGATATGCGGTTACCCGGGATGGTGCACGCCCGCATTTTACGGCCGCCTGTATACGATTCTAAACTTGTTTCTATACAAAAAGAACAGATCGCAAAAGTACCTGGGGTGCTGAAACTGGTGGTGAACGGTAACTTCGTGGCCGTGATCGCAGACAAGGAATATGCTGCTGTAAAAGCTTTGGAAATATTAAAAACCAATGCAAAATGGGATTCCAAGCCACTCGCTGTTTTACCTCAAAATTTATATAACAATATGCTGGAAACTGCCTCTGCGCCCAAAGTAGTCGAGGAGAGCGGCGGCAGTGTACCAGCGAAGGACTTTACGCACGAAGCGGTATATAAAAAACCGTATCAAATGCACGGATCGATTGGTCCGTCGTGCGCGATCGGCCTCTGGAAGAACGACCTGCTTACTGTCTGGTCGCATAGCCAGGGCGTTTACCCGCTGCGGAAAACGATTTCTGATCTGCTGCAAATGCCGGAAAACAAGATCAGGGTAATCGGTGTGCCGGGTGCAGGTTGCTACGGTCACAATGGCGCCGACGATGCGGGCGGCGACGCGGCCTTGCTTGCAATGGGAATGCCAGGTAAGCCCGTGCGCGTACAATGGATGCGGGAAGACGAGCATAAATGGGAGCCTTATGGTTCTGCAATGGTATTAAGTGTAAAAGGGCGGATCGGCGCGGCTGCTAAAATCGATGCCTGGAATACTGAGATTTGTTCGGATACGCACAGCTCGCGGCCGGGCGGCAATGCGGGTCACTTGCTTGCAGGAAGACATATTGCCAAACCGTTTACCTTCAAATCGGGCGGTTTTTCGGGAGGCAGCCACCGGAATTCGGTGCCGCTTTATGATTTTTCTGCCAAGAAAATCAGCCTGCGCGACTTCTACGGACCATTGCGGAGTTCTGCTTTAAGGAGTCTGGGCGCGTACGGGAATATCTTCGCGCTGGAATCTTTCATGGACGAGCTTGCATGGAAAGCGGGCGAGGATCCGGTCGCTTTCAGATTGACGCATTTAAAAGATGAACGCGCGCGGCAGGTGATCACGACCATGGTTGAGAAAGCAGGCTGGGGGCAGGGAAGAGGAGAAGGTTTTGCTTTTGCCCAATATAAAAACAGCGCGGCGTACCTGGCCGTGAAAGCGGAAGTAAGTATTGACAAAGCAGCCAAAACATACCAGTTGACGAAATTAACCGCTGTGATCGATGCCGGTCAGGTGATCAATAGCGATGGGATCATAAACCAGACTTCCGGCGGAATGATCCAAGCGGCAAGTTGGACAATGCTGGAAGAAGTGAAGTTTGATAAAACGGGCGTCACCAGCACTACCTGGGAAACTTACCCGATCCTCCGTTTCGATCAGGTCCCGCATACGGAAGTTCATATAATCGACAGGCCGGGAGAAGAGCCGCTTGGTGCGGGCGAAGCGGCCCAGGGACCAACTGCCGCCGCGATTGCCAACGCGATTTTTCACGCTACCGGCAGCCGCCTGCGGGAACTGCCTTTGACACCTGATAAAATCGATTGGGAAAAGATCAGCTAACTACCTCAGGGGCTGCATTCCGGCTCACATTTAGGTGGCGGCTGATCACCCGGATCAGTTCTTCTGCACGGAAAGGTTTGGTAACAAAGCTCGCAAATTTCACCCCGTCAATTTCCGGCGCTTTTTCGGCAAAAGTATCTGCGGTAAAAGCGATCACAGGTACGTGCGCGTGTTGAGGATAATTGGCGCGAATAGCTTTCATCGCGGCAATTCCGTCCATCACAGGCATTTGAATATCCATTAAGATCAGATCAAATTCGCCGTCGTCCAGGTAGGAAAGGACTTCCTGTCCATTATTGCAAATGACAAAATAAGCTCCCCATCGCGTAAGCAGATGTTTGAGCAATATCTGATTGGCCAGAATATCCTCGGCAGCCAGGATGCGGTAACCTTTTAGAGAAACCTGCTCCGGCGCTACTACCCGCTGCGGTTCGATCGCATTTGCGACCTTACCAAAATTAAGGATCACGCTGAAAGTGGCGCCTTCGCCCAGTTTACTTTGGGCAGAGATCGTTCCGTTCATCAGTTCGGTAATTTTTCGGGTAATGCTCAGACCAAGACCGGTCCCGCCGAAATACCGGGTAGCGTCATTTTGATGCGCCTGCGAAAAACTGTCGAAAATATTACCGAGCTTATCTTCCGAAATGCCAATCCCTGAGTCTGTTACGTCAATTTTAATGTCGACACTATCACCCTTATCCTCATGCAGTTCCACCGAAACTTTCACAAATCCGCCTTCCTCCGTAAACTTGATCGCATTCCCGACCAGATTGATCAGAATCTGGTTCAGTCTGTATGCATCTCCCATTAATAATTTTGGCACATTGGGCCCGGCGCGAAAAGCGAGGTCGATCGATTTCTCCATCGCTCTCACCTCGAATGTCCTGACCAGGTATTCCAGTTTCTCTTTCAGGTCAAATTCAAAGTTTTCCAGCCCGAACTTACCTGCCTCGATTTTGGAGAAATCAAGAATATCATTCAGGATAACCATCAGATTATCAGCCGAATATTTGATCATTTTAAGGTATTGCCTGTCTTGTTCAGGGAAATTGCTGCTCAGCAGGAGCTCTGTAAATCCAATGATACCATTCATTGGCGTACGGATCTCGTGGCTCATTGTCGACAGAAAATCCGACTTGATCCGCGTAGCTTCTTCGGCATCTTTCTTGGCTTGTAACAGCTCTTTTTCCACCAGCTTCCGGGCGGTAATATCAATCGCGGTACCCAGCACTTCCTGTACACTTCCTTTTTCGTTGCGCTTGAAAGGTACTTCTCTCGTAATGATCCAGACCTCGGACCCGTCACGGTGTTTTAGCCTGAACTCCTTTTCGATCACATCCGAATCCTTTACCCAATGCCGCATATAATGGTAGTGCCGGCGAAATGTGAGCTGATCCTGGTCATTGATAATTTTGGTCAACCCACTAATGCTGTCGGATATATTATCCTCCTCTGAATATCCTAATATTTTGGATATCTGTTTGTTATGAAAAATGTTGGTCCAGTTCTCAATATCGATCACGTAGATGATATTGGGAGACAGCAATGCTATTTTATTAATAAATTCCTCTTTTTCGGCAAGTTCGCGATGAGCCCGCTTGCGTCCTTCTTCCGCTTCCCGCATCCTGCTCATTGTATGGAATGTTTTCGCCAGTTTATCGGCATTAATCTCCGACTTGGGGAAATAGTCCATTGCTCCGGCCTTCATCATTTCCACGGCAATACGTTCGTCACCCTGTGAGGTAAGTACGATCACCGGGAGATTAGGCGCCACTTTCTTGATCTTCTTCAATAATTCGAGACCGTTCGTTTTCGGCAGCTGGTAATCCAGGAAAATGCAGGTAGGAAACCAGGTTTCCAGCACTTGCAATGCATCTTCGGCGTACTTCGAGATCTTTATTTCTCCGATCTGTACCTGTGACTTTTGAACGGCGCGCGTAAAGTGCATTGCGTCGATATCGTCGTCTTCAACTAACAGGATGTCAAGAGTAGTCATAACAGGCTTTTGTAACGCTGAGTGATGTTATTCCGGAAATTCACAAAGGGTCCAGTAACTATTCAGCGTCGATACAGCGGCGATGAAACGGTCCATTGAGAGTGGTTTTAGTATATATCCGGCAACGTTGAGGTTAAATGCATCGATCTTGTCACTATCCTCATTGGAGGTGGTCATGACAAAAACAGATAGCGAGCTCAGTTCCGGATCCTGCCTTATTTCCTTTAAAAATTCGATCCCGCCCATTCTGGGCATATTCAGATCCAGCAATACAATCTTCGGTTTCGGAAGTTCTTTACCGTTGCGCAGGGCTTCAAGCGCGTCGATTCCGTTGGAAGCCACGATCAGCGGGTTCGAGATATTGTTTTTCTTAAATGCTCTCCTGACATTCATGACATCAACCTCATCGTCTTCGACCAGCAGGATTGTCATTGGTATTAGCGTGGAAATAGACATTTTTGGTTGCTTGGATTATAGAAAAGGGTTGTTTCTAAGTGACATATCTGTGGTTTTGAGGTCGGTTTTAGGCCAGGTAAAAAAGAATCTGGTACCCTCGCCCATATTGGATTCAATCCTGATCACACCTCCTTTTTCATCCAGGATCTTCTTCACGATCGCCAGTCCCACACCGGTACTTTCTACCTCGTCACGGGCCTGCAATGTTTGAAAAATCACAAATATCCGTTCGTGAAACTCCTGACTGATACCCGGCCCGTTATCGCCTACGCAGAACTCAAAAAGTGAATCCTGCTCCTGCCATCCGATCGTAATTTCGGCTTCCGGCTTGTCATTGTATTTGATTCCGTTGGAAATCAGGTTTTGCAGGATTTGCGTCAGCGTAATCTTTTCAGTTTCAAGTTCAAGGTCAGGATCTCCGTTCAGTAGGAAGCGAACAGGGTTTTTGCTTTTGAAAGTTTCCGAAAGATCATCTACCAGCGTTTTCATCAAAAATTTCTCTTTCACCGTCTTGATCCGCCCCGCCCTTGAATAGGATAGGATACCGTTGATAAGACTTTCCATCCGGTGTACGCGCCCGCGCAGCAGCCTGAACTGATCTTCGGTTTCACCTTCCAGCAAATGGCTGATATCTTCCTCAATCCACTCAGAAAGGTTATTGATCGCCCGCAAAGGCGCTTTCAGATCGTGACTGACCACGTATGCAAATTGGTCCAGCTCTGCATTGATCCTTTCCAGATCGCGCATATAGGATTTCAACTTCCGTTCGGAACTTACTTTTTCGGTCACATCGGAGAATGCACCGATATACCCGATCAGCTCGTCACCCGCATATTGTTTGCTCAACGATCCGCCTATCCACAGCTCCTTTCCCGTCGTCGTAAATAGCTTGATCGTAGCTTCCACCACAGACACTTCCGAGTTGAGCAGCTCCGCGATCGGGTCCGAAGAATGGGTAAAAAAGTCTTTCCAGTTCCGGTTCAGCGTGTCGCTTACCTGATAGCCGGTAGTCAATTCCCATGCATTATTCAGATAAATGATATTCCCGTCACAGCCTAGCTGGATTAATATCTCCGAAATACTGCTCACTACCTGTTCCAGTCGCTTGCTGGTCAATGCAGCTTCTTCGGTTTTTTCCTGAGCGATCCGGCTCAGCTCGCGATTTGCCTTGAACAGCTCGCCGGAACTCTGTTCGAGGATCAGTTCTACTCTGGCCAGGTCGTCCTGGTATTCAGTATAAGCTAAATGCACCGACATCAGGAAGTCTTGTAGATCAGGATGTTCGGCCAGATCTGGCGGTAAAGACTTGCGGATCTGCCTTTTGAGTAGCCGGTGGTAATTGGTTTCTAAAATTTCTAGCGCAGGCATTTTACGTTTCCCGGAAGGTAGTAATGGTCATGGTTTGGTTGTGCAGCTCACACAAGGAGTTACGGTTAAAAGGTGCCAGCTCTCCGTACGAATAAAATCCTGTCATCACCGGCGCTGAGAGTACATTGGATACGCATTCGACCTCTTCTTCCACCATTTGCTTCAATACCAGCTTTCGGCCAACGCAACTCACCAGAATCGCAAAATCGGGTGCATTTTCGAGACCTTCGGACGCAGCGTGTGCAGCTTCTTCGGCGCCTGTAATGAGGCGGTCATTATTTGCTTTCATTAACTTCACAAAGGAGCCTTCAGGAATATCGCCGGCAAATGTAAGGCTCTTTTCTTCTTCGTTAATCCCCAGAATCGTTCTCACGACAGGCGCCCGGTCTTCACTATCCCGCATACTCAGCGGAAACAGTAGTCCCGACGCAGGAAGATCTTTGGCCTTATCACCTAAAAATGATTTATACAGGTCGAGTGCAGGCTGTGCGTCAATTTCATAAAGTATATTCCCTTTCGATTTAGTAACCAGCCGGTCCAGACCGAAACTATCCCAGCCGCCTCTTGATCCGAAACTGACAGATAAGCTTTCACTATAAAAACCAATTGCTGCAACGCTATGAGCGGCAATAGTCCCGTCGGGTTCCACAATTACTGTCTTGACAAATTGGGGTCCGTCACCCGCAAGCCCGCCAGTCAATGCCACTTCTGAAGGTAAATTCTCCGCCATTCCTTTCACCAGGTCGGTACCATTCACTTTTAAACCATCTGATAATACAAAAACGTGCCTAAGGTTTTCCCTGGGCAAGCGCGATACCAGCTGTTTTCCGGCTTCCATGCTGGCGAACTGAACATGGTCTAATTTCACCAGCGAGCTTTTAATAGCTGTTTTATAAAATTTAAGGGCTGTTATAACGATGGAATTGTCTTTTACAGAGACGTTTGCGATTTCACCCGCAGTAGAGCAACCAGAAAAAATCGCGCCGGGATATTCGGCAGTCAGCTTTTGTGTGAGATTACTTGTTTCGAGCAGTTCGCGGTTGCCAAAAACAAAGAATAACTGAGGTGTGAAACTGAATGAAAGAGAGGAGGAAATATCATTATAAACAACCTGTTCAATTTGCATGAGGTGGATTTCTGATCGGGCTTATAAGTCGGATTAACAATTTACAGAAAAGTTTTGATACTCGAATTAATATTAGCCTTATCCCCGTGAAACTCCGGCAATTACAGTTCAGGTAATGGAAGGAAACGATATCCCTTTGATCTTCCGAAAAAGTTCGACTGCGTACAAATCCGTCATTCCGGAAACGAAATCGAGCACAGTCTGGATCTTCGAATAGGGATCGGTTCGGGAGGTGATGAATTGCTTGGGAATCAGCTCTACCAGTTTTTTAGTGTAATGTGAATTGTTGTTCAGATAAGCGGGTACAAATTCTTCTAGCAATCCTCCAATTACTTTGTAACCAGCGACTTCGATCTGTACCACGGACGAATAGTTGTAAATTTTACTAACAGAAATGCGCCCGATCTCCTTCATCGCTGAGCGGTACGGTTCCTCAATCCCGTCGATCAGGCTTCGATTGAAATTGCCGTCGAGGATTGTCTGCTGCTCATTGTAAAATAATTCGGAGCATTCGCGGATGAGCGTACTGATCGACTTAGCTCTTAAAAGACTGATTTTCGCATCATCATCGTCTATTTCCTGCAACCGGGCGGGCATTTTTGGATCGTTGCAGAGTTGCAGGAGCAGCGTTTCCACTTCCTGGTAAGAGAGGATTTTCAACCGATGCGCATCTTCAAGGTCAATCACATTATAGCAAATATCATCGGCCGCTTCAACGAGGTAAACGAGCGGGTGGCGCCGGTACACGAGTGGCGAATCGGATTCTTTTTGTAATTCTAATTCATCCGCAATCTTTTGAAATCCAGCTTGTTCAGACTGGAAGAAGCCGTATTTTTTTGTGTAGATGTTCGCCTTATTATGTCCGGCAATTGCCTCGCACGGATACTTGGCGATCGCAGCCAGCGTGGAATAGGTGAGCGCGAAACTTCCGTAACCCTTACCTGCATACGGATGTGTCAGGATCCGGAACGCATTTGCGTTTCCCTCAAAATGAGTAAGATCAGCCCACTGCGCCGCGGTTACCTGCGACTCGTATTTTTGTCCGTCGTTATCTGTAAAATAATGGGAGATCGCCGCCTCGCCGGAGTGCCCGAATGCCGGGTTACCGAGATCGTGCGCCAGACAAGCAGCGGAAACGATATTCCCGATTTCACTTATCAGAGGCAATTTGATATCTATATCCTGATCGTCGGCGCGGAGTTTATTGTAAAATATCCTTCCTAAAGATTTACCGACACTTGCGACTTCGAGGCTGTGCGTGAGCCGGTTATGGACAAAAACACTTCCTGGCAGCGGGAATACCTGCGTTTTATTTTGAAGTCTGCGGAATGGAGAGGAAAAAATGAGGCGGTCGTAATCGCGCTGGAATTCCGATCTGGCCTCAGCAGGATCTGCATTGTATTTGTCTTCGCTTCCCCAGCGTTTGGCCGAGAGCAATTTTTCCCAATTCATCATTTGCTGTCTTTAAATGGCAAATCTAATCGGTTTCGCCTCGCATTGGTAGTTTCCTGCCGGCTAATCCTTTTCATTTTCGGGGAAATACTCAAATCAAATCTCAAAAGTGACTGCTTATGAAAAGGATAGGGTTCAAGGCTGGTCTGTGTATATTGTTTTTCGTCGCAGGAATTGCGGCTTCCAATGCAGATAATCCCGCTTCGCGGCTGGGCAAGGATGAAAAGCTCGCCAAAGAAATGGCGCTCGCCGTAAATGCATTCATCAAACTGCTGGATGCCAGCCAGCAGAAAGACGCGATATTGCCCTATTCCGATCCAATGCGGTTTGACTGGAATTTTACACCCCGCGACAGAAAAGGGATTTCTCTGAAACAAATGGATGCAGCGCAACGAAAAGCCGCAATGGCGCTGATCAAGGTGGTTTTAAGCCAGGAAGGATATAGTAAAGCCGAGCAGATCATCGACCTGGAAAATGTATTGCGGGTAGTAGAAACTCGCCCCGCCAACGATACCTACCGCGACCCTGAAAATTATGCGTTTCTCATATTCGGCAAGCCTGGCAACGATCCCTGGGGCTGGCGTGTGGAAGGCCACCACATGTCCCTCCATTTTTCATCGATCAATAACCACATTACCTATACGCCCAGCTTCATGGGCAGCAATCCGGGGAAAGTGCTCGCCGACGTACCTCAAAAAGGGAAAGTAATCCTGAAAGCCGAGCAGGAAACAGCATTCAAGTTTCTGAACAGCCTTGACAAATCTCAACAGGAAAAAGCTAGTCTGGGCGCAAAGGCACCGAACGAAATATTCACTTCAAACACCCGCAAAGCGTCTCTCGAAAAAATGGAAGGAATACCAATGCGGGATTTGAATGCTGCGCAGCAGGCGATTTTCAAGGACCTGATCATGGCTTATCTGCAACGCTATCACGTCACACTCAAAAGCCAGCAGTGGGCTGAACTTGAAAAGGCCGGCCTGGAAAATATCCACTTCGCATGGATGGGCGACCGCGAGCCGCTGATCGGTCCGGGCCACGGCCACTACTACCGCATCCACGCCCCTACGTTCCTGATCGAATTCGACAACACCCAAAACGGCGGCAACCACATTCATACAGTAGTAAGGGACCTGACGAATGATTTCGGGGAAGATATGTTGCGTGCGCATTATGAAAAGGGGCACCGGTGAAGAGACCCCTAAATCCTCTGTTGGGGACTTTTCCTATTTACCAAAGTTTGTATGGAAAATGCATTGCTCCCCTTCAGGGGCCGGGGGCACATGTACTCCCGCCCGATACCACCTCGCTTGTTACCCCTAAATCCCCTATTGGGGACTTGCGTTGGTGAGCAAGTGTAACGGGCTACCGCTTAACCCCTTCAGGGGCCGGGGGCAAATGCCCAACGGTCCCTACAAGTCACTAGTCCTTTTCCTCTAAATCAGGTATTAATACAAACCAATAGAAAGCTCGACTTAGCAACAGCTTTCACACACACATTATGATGCATTACGGAGCTTCGCCAATTTTATTTGCGCGAGCGAGGATACTTCGCAACAGCGAAACGAGAGCTGAAAAATTACTCTGGGAAAGATTATCTAATAAGCAACTGGGCGTTAAATTTCGAAGGCAGCACCCATTCCACCTGTATATTGTAGATTTTTATTGCCACGAAGCGAAACTTGTGATCGAAGTGGACGGAAGCATTCATTTGCTGGATGAGAACGTCGAATATGACCGGTTGAGATCTGAGCTGATCAACGATTTTGATGTTCAGGTGATTCGGTTTTCGAATGAAGATATATATTTCCGGATTGATGAAGTCATTTCCACAATCCAGGAAATTGTCGCCGGGAGTCAGTAAATTCGCAAATGCCCCAGCCGAGTCACCGCTACTTCATTATCAATAAGCCTCCTAATATGGTTTCCCAGTTCGTCAGCACGGACGAGGTGGGGTTACTGGGGGATCTGGATTTTGAGTTTCCGGACGGTACGCATGCAATAGGCAGACTGGATAGCCATTCCGAAGGTTTGCTG
This sequence comes from Dyadobacter sp. CY343, assembly GCF_021390335.1. GTDB lineage: Bacteria > Bacteroidota > Bacteroidia > Cytophagales > Spirosomataceae > Dyadobacter. The sequence continues at coordinate 108,991 of NZ_JAJUXK010000010.1, forward strand.
ATTTTAACCACCAATAAAAAGGTTACTAATCTCCTTTTCATGGGTGAAGTCCCGCATAAGCGCACCTATTGGGTCAATGTGGGACATCATGTGAGCGAGCAGACTTTGCAGTTGCTCCGCACCGGCATCGGAATAAGGGTCAAAGGCGGAGTGGAGTATATTACCAATCCCTGTGAGGTAGAGATTATCCCCAGACCTGCTATTTTAACCAAACACAAAAATGAAACCTACGAAAACATCCCCAATACCTGGCTGGAAATGACCCTGACAGAAGGAAAATTTCACCAGATTCGCAAAATGGTACGCGTAGCCGGGCACCGGTGCAAGCGGCTGGTCCGCGTTAGTATCGAGGCGCTGGAACTCGGCGACCTGCCGCCGGGTGGGGTCAGGGAAATAGACGAAACGGAATTTTTCAGGTTATTAAAAATAAAAAACTGGCAATCATGAATCTCATTGGGAATATTATCTGGCTCGTCTTTGGCGGTTTTCTGGTTTTCCTCGAATATATGGTTGCGGGCTTAATACTCTGCATTACAATCATTGGAATTCCATTTGGCATCCAGTGTTTCAAGATCGGTATGCTCGCGCTTTTCCCATTCGGGCAGCAAGTGCGCGATGTTCTAGGCAATACAGGCTGCTTGTCCACTGTTTTCAATGTGATCTGGCTCGTGATCGGCGGGATATGGATCGCGCTCACCCACCTGGTCTTTGGAATAATTCTTGCCATTACCATTATCGGACTTCCTTTCGCAAAACAGCATTTCAAACTAATGACGCTGTCTTTGACCCCTTTCGGGAAGGAGATTTATTAATCCGAACCAAATTAACAGGCATGAAAGCAGCCGTTATCACACAATCCGGCGCACCGGAAGTATTGCAGATCCGCGAGCGCGAAGTGCCGAAACCCAAAGCAACCGAGGTATTAATCAAAGTTTACGCCGCGGGTGTAAACCGGCCTGACGTCATGCAGCGGCAGGGCAAATATCCCCCACCAGCAGGCGCTTCGGAAGATATTCCCGGACTGGAAGTAGCTGGTGAAATTGTGGAAACGGGCAGTGAAGTAACTGGCTGGAAGCCGGGCGACAAAGTTTGCGCATTGCTTTCCGGCGGCGGTTATGCCGAATATGCGGTCGCTCAGGCGGGGCATTGTCTTCCGGTACCTTCTAATTATACCTACGCACAGGCTGCATCTTTGCCCGAGACTGTTTTTACAGTCTGGCATAATGTATTCCAGCGCGGGCAACTCAAAGCGGGTGAAAATTTCCTTGTGCACGGTGGCAGCAGCGGAATCGGTATCACTGCGATTCAGCTTGCAAAAGCAATGGGGGCAGGGAAGGTTTTTGCCACAGCCGGTACTGCGGAGAAATGCGAAGCCTGTATTGCACTGGGAGCTGATATTTGCATTAACTATAAAGAAATGGATTTCGAAAGTGTCCTGAAAGACGAAGGTGTCGATGTGATCCTCGATATGGTCGGCGGTGATTATATTCCCAAGAATATCCGCCTGCTGAATACCGATGGTCGCCTGGTTTTTATCAATACAATGAGGGGTAGTAAGGTAAAATCAGAGGAAGATCAGGTAGATTTTGGGCTGATCATGCGAAAGCGGCTGACCGTCACAGGCAGTACTTTACGGAATCGGGAGGTTGAATTTAAAACAAAGCTTACTCAAGAAATCCGCGAACAGGTTTGGCCGGTGCTGGAAAAGGGCTTGTTCAAACCGGTGCTATTCAAAGAATTTCTATTAAATGAGGCTGCATTGGCGCACGCATTAATGGAAAGCAGCGAGCATATCGGGAAGATTATTCTAGTCAATAACTGAGATTCGTTATCTGTCCCGCGTTGCTAATTTTTTGTTTAAAATCGCAGAAATTTCGTCAGCTTGCTCAAATACCGTTAAATGCCCGCCGCCTGCAATCACTGTATCCGGTGTTACCAGATTTACCGGGATCAGCCGGTCACTATCGCCGTGAATATGATAAAGATTTTCAGCCCGCTGCTTTTTCTCCCAACTTCCTGTTCGCACGAGTGCCCATTTTAGAAATTTAGTGTCGGTATCGTGCAAAATAGCCTTCAAAAGTGATTTTGACTCCGGTGTATTTGCTCCAAAATACTTGTATGTAGTTTTATTGGCTGATTTCAAGACTGGCCCGGCAAATGGGGATGCCAGTAAAAACCGGGTTAATCCGCGATAAAATCCTGAAACCGGAATGCCGGTAGAAGTGCTCGAAATGATGATAATCTGCTCTGGCTTTGCAATTTCCGAGATCTCCGACGCGATCATCCCTCCAAAAGAAACCCCAACCAGCTGAAACGGTTTCGTGGTATCGATCTGCGAGATAATCCTGCCAGCATAATGTGCCAGCGTTTCTTTTTTTAAAGGCTTAACCCACTCAATATGGTGCACGGAAATGTCATCGTCAAGTTTCAGATTACTGAAAACACGCTTGTCGGCGCCGAGGCCGCTGAGGAAGTAGACATTCATTTTAGAAGAATCAACAGGAACGGAGGGTTTTTCCCGGGCAAATGCATATTGACCCGAAAAAAGCGAGAAAAACGTTAAAACAAAAAGCGCAGTCCGTTTGTAAGAAAGCATAATTTTAAAAAGTAGCTTCTCAATATACGAACTGCGCCCAATTAACGATTCCCTACTTCGCGAGATTAAATCTGATTCCGCCCAGCAACCAGCGACCCGGCATTTTCGAGCCTAGCAAATCACTGTATTCTTTGTCAAATGTATTATCAGCCTGCACATAAACGGCGAGCATTTTACCGAGAATCGCATATTCAGCTCTCGCATTCAGCACAAAATAGCTTTTCGTGATTGCAGCCTCAATCGCCGCCGCTTCCCGCGCCGCTCTTTGTTTGTATAAACCATTCAGGCTGAGGGAGAAATTATTAACCTGATAAATAGCAGAAAAATTGGTGAGGAATTTGGCGTGGGACGACACATAAAACGAGGGTACCTGGTTACTGTTTTTACTATCAAGCCACGTGAATCCGGCATTGAAAAGCAGCTTCTGGTTAGTACTGATCGTATTTGCAGACTGGATATCCAACTCAAATCCGGTGGTATTGACCTCGGCAATATTCAGCGCCAGACCAAAATTTCCGGTCGGCGAAAGGTTATCCTTTCTCGGCATTTGCGCATAAGGCGTGGTCACGTAATCGATCAGATCGTTTTGTAATCTTTGGAAAAATGTAGCTGAGAATTTGAACTGAGAGGCATTATTTGCAGTCAGAAACCAGTCTGCGCCAGCTTCGTAACTGAACGACCGCTCGGCTTTCAGATCAGGGTTACCTACGTTTCCGCCTGCGACGAGGGTTTTATTATAGTTGTTAAAACGTTCGGTAAAATCTGCGTCGCGGATCGTTTTGCCCGCACTTCCGCGAAGCTGCCAGCTGTCTTTTTTGTAGGATAATGTAATTTGAGGAACTGCTTCCGTACCGATACTTTGCCGCCAGTCAATTCGAATAGAAAGAGTTACTGTAAAATTTTCGCCAAAACGCTGAACAAGCGAAACGAAAGGAGCCAGCTGGTGAAGTGAATGATCGCCGCGGTCGTTGGAAGCGATATTTTTGTTCTGATAATTCAAACCGGCGATCAGACTGGTGGCTGGCGTAAATTCCTGCTGCAAAGTCGCCAATCCCTGCCAAAGCTGTGATTTGCTGTTATTGGCTATTGAATGCGGATTAAACAGATAAGTATCTTCCACAAATTTGTAGCCTGCATCGAAGGAAAATGCAGTTTTGTTCTTTTTATAACCCACCCGAAGCTGGTTCCACGACGATCTGACTTTTTCGCTTGCGGTATCTGATTTTAATACGGTGTAAAAATTCTGCGCAGCAAAATCACGGTGATCGTACGAACTGCGCACTGCCACATTCCACGCATCCGAGAGCTGGTAATTCAGGGAAAGCGACGCGGTATTATTGTGAAAATAGCCTTTAATACCCCGCTGCTGCACGCCGGTGGCATTATTAGTAAGCAACCCGCCAGATATTGCTAATCTGCTTTTTTGATAAAACCCCCCAACATTCGCATTCAAAAGTCCATATTGACCGGCTGAAACGCCTGCGCTGATATTCGTTTTTGAAGAAGCACTTTCAGCTTGTTCACCATTTAACCGGGCTGCGAAGGTTTTGGAAATCACGTGAATCACCCCGCCCACGGCATCTGAACCATAAATCGCCGAAGAGGCACCTTTTAAGACCTCGATCCGCTCAATTTCAGCTGGGGAAATGGGGATGTAACTATTAAAATGTCCGGTATTAGGATCGTTTAAGCGAATTCCGTCCAGGATCACCAGCACTTGTTGAAAAGTACCGCCGCGCAGCACAATATCACTCTGCGAGCCCATCGGTCCACGCGCCTGAATCTCCACGCCCGGTACATACCTGAGCAGATCGTCGATACTATGCACCGGAAGGTTTTGAAAATTCTCCCCCTTGATCACCGCAATATTCCGCCCAGTCTCCGAAGCCCGCTTTTCAACAATAGAAGAAGTAACAGTCACCGGATCCAAAGAAATGTCCTGCGCGAATAAAGAAGTTGAGAGCAACGTGAGGGCGCAGATTGTAATAGAGATTTTCATTTGTTTTTTGCTTTTAGCTATTGGCAATTAGCCGTTAGCTTTTTATTGAGTACATTTTTACGAAATCCAGTTTCACTAACAGCTAACAGCTAATCCCTCCAAAACTACTACCTTGCCGGACCGTCTAAATGCTCCGGTTTTGATCTAATGAATAGTCCGGTTGAAATTCCATTTAAAAATATCATTCTGCTCGACAGGCTTTCCGGTACGCCGGTTTATCTGCAAGTGGCTCATAAACTGATCAATGCGATCCAGCGGGGGGTGCTGGCAAATGGCGCCAAACTTCCCGGAACCCGCTCGCTGGCCGAAATTCTGGAAGTGCACCGGAAGACCGTTGTGGCCGCCTACCAGGAGCTCGACGCCCAGGGCTGGATCGAAATGCGGCCGAATAAGGGTACCTATGTGACGTATTCATCAGAAAACAGGTACCCGGGGCTGAAAAATTTCCGGGCGGAAGATCTGGTTAGTTACCCCCGCGAAACCGGTTTTGCATTTGAAAAAAGCATGCTGCTCGATCGTCCTGTTTCTGTTTCAAATGTGGATCTTGAATTTACAGACGGGCTGCCCGACGTGAGACTGGCACCGATGGACAAACTGGCAAAAGCCTATTCAGGTGTTTTGAGAAGAAAAAATAACCGCAAATACCTGGGTTACTCGCACGCAGAAGGCAATATGTATTTTCGCGAAAAGCTTGCCGGATACCTCAACAATACCCGCGGGCTGCATATTAAAGCAGAAAATATCCTGACTACCCGGGGAGTTCAAATGGGTATTTACCTCGCCTCGCAGCTGTTGATCAACAAAGGAGATCGGGTTGTAGTGGCTGATCTGAGTTATTACACGGCCAATATGATTTTCCAAAAGGCCGGCGCACATATCCTTTCTATTCCGGTCGACGAGCAGGGAATATCGGTAGATGCATTGCGGAAGCTTTGTGAAACCACGCCGGTCCGCCTGCTCTATATTACGCCGCACCACCACTATCCCACCACCGTGACGCTCAGTGCCGAGCGGCGAATGGAGTTGCTGGGACTTTCGGTGAAATTTGGATTTATCATTCTGGAAGACGATCACGATTACGATTTCCACTATAATAGTAGTCCGGTGCTGCCGCTCGCAAGTGCCGATCGCGCTGGAATGGTGGTGTATGTAGGCTCATTTTGCAAGGCGCTGGCACCCGGGTTGCGCTCGGGTTACCTGGTTGCGCCCGCTGATCTGATCACTGAGCTGGGGAAGTTTAGGCGGATCATTGACCGGCAGGGGGATTTGATGATGGAGCAGGCACTGGGCGAATTGCTGGACGAAGGCGAAGTGCAGCGGCATATCAAGAAGGCGCAAAAAGTGTATCACCAGCGCCGCGACCTGCTGGAAACGCTGCTGAATGCCCATTTAAGCGATTATCTCACATTCAAATCTCCCCCCGGCGGACTGGCTTTCTGGACGGAGTGGCGGAAGGATATTAATCTGATGCGCGTCAGCAAGGCTTGTCTGAAACGAAACCTGCATTTGCCGCAAACCTTACTTTTTCAAACGGGAAAGTTAAGTGCGGTGCGCCTCGGTTTCGGAAATATGAATGAGGATGAAATGCGGGAAGCGATCCTGATTCTGAGTGAAGTAGTGGCGCAGGAAAGCTGAGTTGGAATCCTGAATTATTCAATTAATTTGTGATAAATTCATAAACCTGCCACGCAACTTCCCCGGTATGAAGAAGAGAACATTTATTAAATTATCATCTGCATTCATGACAGCTCCATTATTCTCTCCGCTAACCGGTTGGGCCGCAAACGGTCGGGCCGCAAAAGAAAAGCTAAAAAACTGGGCGGGTAATCTCGAATATAGCACCGACAAGCTGGATTCAGCGAAATCGTTGCAGCAGGTGAAGGAAATAGTTGCCAAATATCCGAAGCTGAAAGTGCTCGGCACGCGGCATTGTTTCAATAATATCGCAGACACGAAAGACCAGTTTATATCTGTCGTTAATGCCGACGAGCAGATCGTTTTAGACGAAAAAAATAAGACAGTTACTGTGAATGCCGGACTGAAATATGGCCAGCTGAGCCCGGCTTTACATAAAAAAGGATTTGCATTGCATAACCTCGCCTCGCTGCCGCACATTTCCGTAGCCGGCGCCTGTGCGACTGCTACGCACGGTTCGGGGGAGAAAAATGGAAATATGTCGACGGCGGTTGCTGCGATGGAGTTGGTTACCGCGAGCGGGGAAGTAGTTCGGTTAAGCAGAAAAAACGATGGGGAGAAATTCAATGCGGCGGTTGTAAACCTGGGTGCATTGGGCGTGGTGACGCAGGTTACCCTCGATGTGCAGCCGACATTTATGATGGGACAATATGTGTACGAAAACCTGCCGCTTGACCAGTTAAAGGAGCATTTTGATGCGATTGAATCTGCCGGATATAGTGTCAGCCTTTTCACCAACTGGCAAAGTAACGCGATTCAGGAAGTGTGGGTAAAATTCAAGGTTGGAGATAATGCTTTCAAAGCAGAAAAGGAATTTTTCGGAGGAAAACTCGCTACTAAAAACCTGCATCCGATCCCGGAACTTTCAGCCGAAAACTGTACCGAGCAAATGGGCGTGCCGGGTCCCTGGTACGATCGGATGCCGCATTTCAAAATGGGTTTTACGCCCAGCAGCGGAAAAGAGTTGCAGTCGGAATATTTCGTGCCGCGCAAAAATGCCGTGGAAGCTATTATGGCGATTTCCAAACTGGGCAACCAGGTCGGCCCGCACCTTTTTACCTCCGAGATCCGGACTGTTGCGGCGGACAATTTGTGGCTCAGCCCGTGTTACAAGCAGGATTCGGTCGCTATTCACTTTACCTGGAAACAGGAATGGGCGGCTGTGAGCAAGCTTTTGCCTGTTATTGAACGCGAACTTGCCCCGTTCAATGTCCGGCCGCATTGGGGGAAACTTTTTACAATTTCGCCTGTACTTCTTGAAAAACGGTATGAGAAACTGGCTGATTTCAGAAAGCTGGCCAGGGAATACGATCCGAAGGGAAAATTCGTCAATGACTTCCTGAAGCTGAACGTGTTCGGTTGAAACTTTCCTCGAATACGATGTAGAAACTGGCACGAATAGCGCGGCGTTTGCGTTCTTCAGTGTAGACATTTTGCGCTAATCAACATCTATAATGGCAACAAAATTGAGAGAACTTCCGGCCGCTGCACAGGAGATTACCTCCGAAAAAATTACCGAATTATTCATGCATTACTGTTTGGAACACAACAAAAAGCCTGAGTCGGTGTATTTGTTCTGCAAGCAGAATGGAATTGTGGAAAAGGATTTTTACAAACATTTCTCGTCCATTGACGCGATTGAAAAAAGTGTATTCGTGAGCTTTCACAAGCTCGCAGTACAGCTGATGGATCAGAGTCAAGATACAGTATTACTGGGTTTTCAGGATAAGTTGCTTACTTACTACTACACTTATTTTGAGATACTTACAGCGAATAGAAGCTATGTGATACTGGCTTTGAAAGACAATAAGAACAAGCTGGATAGTCTGATGAAGTTGAAGGAATTCCGGAAGGAATTCAAGGAATTTATCAACCAGATCAGTGCGGGTTACCTCAAAATGAAGAGTGAAAGGATTCGCAGCGCGCAGCAGGATGCGCTGAACGAAGGCGCCTGGATCCAGTTCCTGGTGACCTTGAAATTCTGGCTCGACGACGAGTCGATCGGGTTTGAAAAAACAGACCTGTTTATCGAAAAGTCGCTCCGAGCCACATTCGACCTGATCGATACTTCACCACTTGAAAGCATTATTGATTTTGGAAAATTTCTCATTAAAGAAAAGCTGCGGTAGGAATGGAGACAATTGATAGTATACCTACCTCGAAAATTCAGCGTGCCTCTAAATTGATCTCGACCGGCGTGAAAATCGGCGGGAATTATTTGAAGTATTACGGCGAGAAAATCACAAATCCGGAGTCGGCACGTGATAATTTGAATACGAATAATGCGGAAGATATATACGATGGCCTCAAAAACCTGAAAGGCAGTGCATTAAAGCTGGCTCAAATGCTGAGTATGGAGAAGAATTTCCTTCCCCAGGCTTATGTGGAGAAGTTTTCGCTGTCGCAGTTTTCGGTACCGCCGCTCTCCGCTCCGCTGGTTGTGAAAACATTCCGTAAATATTTCGGCAAATCGCCGCTTGATCTTTTCGACAGTTTTGATGCGAATGCGATTAATGCCGCGAGCATCGGGCAGGTGCATAAAGCTACGCTTGGAGATAAACAATTGGCAGTAAAAATTCAGTATCCCGGCGTTGCGGAAAGCATTTCAACAGACCTTGCCTTGGTGAAGCCGATCGCGATGCGGATGTTCAATATTCAGGCAAAAGACTCGGATAAGTATTTCAAAGAGGTTGAGACCAAGCTGACGGAAGAAACCAATTACATTCTGGAAATTGCGCAAAGTGCTGAAATAGCAGAGGCTTGTGCCCATATTCCAAATCTTCGCTTTCCGGTGTACTATCCCGAATATTCGTGCGAAAGGGTTATTACGATGGACTGGATGCAGGGAAGGCATTTATCAGAGTTTACGAAGACTAATCAAGACCAGCATTTAGCCAATAAAATTGGGCAGGCGCTTTGGGATTTTTATATGTTCCAGGTACATCAGTTGCGAAAAGTCCACGCAGATCCGCACCCCGGCAATTTCCTGATCGACGAGCAGGATAACCTGATTGCAATTGATTTTGGCTGTATCAAAGAGATTCCTGAATCGTTTTACACACCATATTTCGATCTGGCCGAGCCTGAAAATCTGAACGATCCGCTTATCTATAATAAAAGGCTTGTGGAACTGGAAATCCTGACACCAAAGGATACAGAAAAGGAGATCATCTATTTCTCAAATCTCTTCAAAGACGTACTCGGACTTCTGACACAGCCATTTAACTCGGATACATTTGATTTTTCAGACGAAACGTTCTTCCTGAAACTGGCCGCACTCGGTGAGAAATACGCCAACGATAAAGAACTTCGCAAAATGAATATGAACCGCGGATCCAAGCATTTCATTTATATGAACAGGACCTTTTTCGGCCTGTTCAGCCTGCTGCACGATTTGAAGGCAACAGTGGAAACGAAGCAGCTAGCGGTGTAATAATTGATATTGTCCTATTAAAAAATGGCAGACCGGGAGGTCTGCCATTTTTTGTTATACTTGAATTCAGATTTTCTAAAATATGTTTAACTTTAATAAATAGCCATTATGGCGTCACACACACTTTCGCGGACATTATGGTTGTGATCAGTTACAAATTGATCAGGGAGTTTACAGTACATTATCCAGATTCAGCTAATGCTTTAAATACCTGGTTTAAAGCATCAGAAAAGGCAAACTGGTCGAATTTTCATCAATTAAAAGAAGATTTCAATTCGGTCGACGCCGTCGGAAATGATAGATACGTATTTAACATAAAGGGAAACAATTATCGGCTAATAGCCCTTATCAACTTTAGTATCAGGACTATTTATCTGTTGTTTATCGGGACGCACGGTGAATACGATAAAATAGATGCCTCAACAATTAAGCTCAGAAAAAAATGAATAGTACCTACACGAAAATAGAAAGCGAGCCAGAGTATAACCGTATTATGGAGGAGATATTGGTCTTAATGAATAAAGGCGAGGTCAATCTTTCTGAGGCGGAAATGCAGAAGATCCGCAAAATGGCACTGGCGGCAGAAGCTTATGAGAGAGAGCATTATTATATTGAGCCTCCCAAAGCACTGCAAGGTATGGTCTAGACGCCGATTTTATCCTGAAAACACATTAACCCTATTCCAACGTAAACTCCGGGTTATAGATCACGCCAATCACATTTCCCCAGGGGTCGAGCACGGAGGCTACTACGATATCGCCGCCGACATTGGCCGGCTCTTCGTGGGGCGTAGCGCCAAGGCTTATCAGTCTGTCAAACTCCTGCCCGGCGTTTTCGACTCCCCAATAGGTTACTACATTCGCTGTCTTTCCGGACATTTCTGCCTCTTCCGGCTGCAAGCCTAATTCGTAGCCGGCGATATTGAACCCGACATAAAACGGCTCGTCGAAATACGGTGCCGTTTCGAATGCTGCGGTGTACCAGGCTTTTGCTTTTTCAATGTCGGGGACTTTGTAAATGGTAGTCCGGAGACCGAGGAATTTCTTTGCCATTTGCTTACTTTTTAAGGTTTCAAATCCTTTTGCATACAAACACTATAATCCGATACTTCTAAAATCGGATCGGTAACCGGCTTGTAACCTAACTTTTTATACAATGCTATTGCCTGAGGCTGCCCTTTGCCGGTTTCAAGAAACGCAGTATTATATCCCAATTCCAGCGCCCACTTCTCTATCTCAGCTACCAGAGCCGACGCAATCCCGCGACCGCGAAAATCGGGCTCCACATACATCCGTTTGAGCTCTATGGTGTTCGTGCTCAGTATCTTAAAACAGCCGCAAGCGGCAAGGCGGCCGTGGGAATAGGCAAGTAAAACCGTTTTTAAACCTGTGATCCTGTTGTACTCCTCAAAATCCTCCTTTTTAGTATTGTATATCCGGCAAAGCTCGTCGTCCAGCTTGTCCGTTAATGTTTTAAAGTCAGGATTTTCGCTGTTTGTCCTGATTAGCTCGGTCATTTTTTCAGAACTCAAAGCAGCTTAATCTGCCCCGCATTCTTCGGGTCAATAGGTACGTGCAGGTTCATTCCCAACTCGTCATTGAATTTCCGGATCAGGTAACCTGATAGAAAGGGCGAGGCTTCTTCGTGGTTTTGATGGACGAAAAAGTAGATTTTTTCAATACCTTCTGCTACCCAGACTTTTATCCTTTCAAACCACTCGTCGAGCCTGGTATAATCAGAATCTACATTGGCGCCATTGTAACGGATAAACGCGATAGGCGTAGTCAAACGCATGTGCAGCAGGTCGCGGCGCCCGGCTGCGTCGGTGATGATGTGCGTGATGTTATTTTTTTCGAGCACTTCGTAAAACTCGGTATTATCGAATGTGCCGTCGTACCAGCCGGTGTGCCGCAATTCCAGCGCAAGCGGAAAGCCTGATGGCCATTCTTCCAGATATGCTTTCAGTGCTTCCCAGTTCTTGGGTCCAAAATTATCCGGCATTTGCAAAAACAGCATTCCCAGTTTTTCCTGCAAATGCGAAATCCCGTCGAGGTACACGTCAGTTTGTTCCTTTGCTTCTTTCAGCCTTTTCCAGTGGCTGACACCCTGGTGTATCTTGGGAAAAAACTTGAAACCGGGAGTCGTTTTATTGTACCAGCCCTCAATGGTTTCAACAGGGAAATTATTATAAAATGTGGCATTCAATTCGATGCTGTTGAACTGCGTCGCGTAGTAGCCCAGCTCATCTTTGGTCCCTTTCGGGTAGAAGGTTTTCAGGTCCGTTTTGTTCCATTTGGCGCATCCGATACAAATTTCGGGGTTGCCCCCGCCTTTTGCATTGGCAAAAATAATCTTGGTCCCAGGCGCGTCGGGCGGCAGCGTGAAATCGATTTCTGCGGGATTGTCAACTTTTCCGAATTTCATATTATAGCCTGAATTTTGTCAAATCAATGGAAAGCCTTTTCTTGTTTATCTCCCAAAATCATCCTGAACACGCACAATATCGTCTTCATCAGAAGGATTGGCAGGATCCGTGTGTTGCCAGATCTCAGCTACAAAACCCCATTCATTTACTCCAACCAGCCGGTGGCGTTCGCCTTTTTTCAGATCGACAACAGTTCCGATCGGTAGTTGCTGCAATTCGGTTTCTTCGTCGGTATCACTGATCACGATTCCTGCGTTTCCGCCTATTACTTTCCAGATCTCAGCGCGGCGGTGGTGATATTGCCAGGAGAGGCGCTTGTTTGGAGCCACTACCAGAATTTTAGGACTCAATTTTTCGTAGCCTGCGAAGTCTTCCAGTGACAAATGCGGGAAAAAAGTAGAAATGAATTGAGGCGCCTGACTTTCGTCTAAAACAAAAAAGCCGCCCCAGGGTCGAGAATGATCTTTGCTGACAACCGTGAAGCCCTGCTCGTCGATAAACTGCTGAACTTTTGCAAAAACGACATCTTTGTCCGCATCGGCTGTGAATGATTGTATCATATAAAGGGAAATAACGTAGATAAGGTGAATTTCAAAATTAGAACAAAAAACAAAAAGTCAACCTAAAAATTACCGTGTGACAGGTTTAGATAACCTTCGGTCAGTTCGGCAGCTTTTTGTACCAGGAGTTCCGGAGAACAGCCGCGCAGGCGAGCAATATCGCAGCCACAATCGCCGCCTGAGAGGGGAGTAGCAGTACAATATAAACAGGCAGCAGCGTAAGCGACGTTTGCGCAATAATCCCAACTACAATATTGAATGCGTCGCGGGGAAAGTTTTTATTAGGTACAAAATCAGGATTTTCAATGCAAACCGCAGCCGCTACGGGCTTCCACCAGCCCCACGGATTTACGTTCTTATAAAATGCTTTGAGCACCTGCATATCTGTTGGCGGGGTCAGAAACGTGGCTGTTACTGCGGCGACGAGGGAAATGAAAAGTATAACCGGGAAATAATAAAGTGGATTCGTGCCCGGAAACAGGTACGGACAACTCAGCGCACAGACAATCCCCGCGATCATTCCCCAAAAGAAACCGTGGTTGTTAAACCTCCACCAGTGAAATTTCAGCACGTTTGAAGCGAGGTAGCCGCCGTACAATCCGGCGACGATCCATAGCAAAACGCTATTGATATTATTGACAACAAAACCCAGCGAAACCGAGAGCAATACGATTGCCAGGCCAAGCAGATAATTCATCCGCCGAACTTGCGAATTCCCTGCGTTTGGGTTGATGGATTTCAGGTAAATATCGTTGACAAGATAAGCTTGCGCCGCATTGAAAGTGCCTGCAAAAGTGCCCATAAACGAGCCCAGGAGCCCAACCAGCGCCAATCCCAGCAGACCAGACGGGATATGGGTGTTCAAAACAGCGGGTAGCAGCCGCTCAAAATCCTGTCCCGGTAACATGCCCGGGCCGGTGTTTCGGTAATGCAAAAGACCTAGCACAGCAACGCCGGTGATCAGTAGGTAGCGGGTTGGTAAAAGAGCAAAGTTCACTAGCATGCTCATTAAAGCGGCTTCCCGCGGAGAGCGGGCCGAAAGGATTTTCTGCATATCGTAGCTGGGCATTGGTCCGGCCAGACTGGCCAGGATTCCTTTCGTGGCCATTAATGCGAAGAAATAGCCGAACGGAGAAAAATTGTCGTCTGAAATCTTGCGCGCGGCTTCGGGTAACAAGGTATTCCAGTCAATATCGAGGTCTCTACCGAATGAAAGTTCGTCCCAGCGTTTTGGTACGGACAGGGAAGTGCCGCTCAGTGCGTGCATTGCAATGATTGCGACGGAAACCGAGATGATCAGAATAACAATATAATGCGCGAGGTCAGCCCAGACAATGCTTTTCATCCCTCCGAGCAGCGAGTAAAATACAGTGAATATGGTAAAAATGAACCCGTAAAAATGGGCAACGTACCCGGCCGGGATCGAAAATGGCACATATTCCGAAATAGCTGACCAGGGGATGAAGATTTCCAGAAACTTACCCAAGCCGATGAACGCGTAGGTCATAAAACCAATGCAGCTCAGCAATGCAAATACTACGATGATCGAGTGGGAGAGCCGGGAATCTTTCTGGTTGCCAAACCGTGTGAGCATCCATTCCGCGCCGGTTGACGCATTTGATTTGCGCAACCACATAGAGAGATATACCATCAAAAACACCTGGTTGAAAACCGGCCACAGCCACGGGAGCCACACGCTTTTTACTCCATAAACGAACATAATCGAAACCATCCAGGCTGTGCCGGAAATGTCGAACATACCCGACGCATTTGAAATGCCGAGCATCCAGTAGGGGATACTTTTGCCGCCAAGCAGATAATCTGTATTCGTCCTTCCAGCCTGCCTTCTTGCTATAACTCCGATCACGGCTACCAGGGCGAGGTAAAGCGCGATAACCAGAAAATCAAGGGTTTGCATTTTCATTAAGAGGTATCTGTGCAGGTGGTTTTGCCGCTAAATGCTTACCGGTTTCTGGTGTAATACTATTTTAACAAAGGCGGGGTTAATTATAGCTCATTTTATAAAATAAACAATGTTTTGTTGTGTTTAGCTGGTTAAAAAGCCTGATACCAGATTTTATTGGCACTATTTAAATATTTTATTGAGATAAAATAATTGCCGCTACCTGATACAATTTAAACTCTTATTGATAAATTTATATAATTGTAAGCCCAGATCTATGAATGAAATCTACCGCGAGATTACTCCATTGACGCAATACGACTGTTTTACGGTATTTACACGAAGTAAGACGGTTTTTGACTTTCCATTACATACGCACGAAGAGTTCGAGCTGAATCTGATCCTGTCCGGGCGTGGCGTCAAGCGCATTGTGGGCGACCATAGTGAGGTGATCGATAATGCAGAACTGGTACTGGTAGGGAATAACCTCCCGCACGGCTGGCTTACGCACAGCTATAAGTGGGAGGAGGGAATGCCGGAGGTGAAGGAGATCACGGTGC
This sequence comes from Dyadobacter sp. CY343, assembly GCF_021390335.1. Lineage (GTDB taxonomy): Bacteria > Bacteroidota > Bacteroidia > Cytophagales > Spirosomataceae > Dyadobacter. Next base: position 124,162 of record NZ_JAJUXK010000010.1, read on the forward strand.
AGTTTCACAAAGATCTTTTTGACGAAAAATTCCTGAAACGGAACCAGTTATTTTTCGTCCGGTCGCTGCTGGAAAAATCGGCGAAAGGGATAGCTTTTTCAAAAGATACGATTGAAAGGATATTGCCGCGGTTTCAGGCCCTGGAACAAAAAAGTGGGTTCGATTCGATATTGGAACTGATGTCAATCCTGCATGATCTGTCCGTTTCGCGCAATATGCGGACGCTTTCGAAAGGTACTTTCACCGACGATACGGTTAATTTTAACAGCCGGCGGATTGAGAAGGTATTTGTTTTTATGCGGGACAATTACGACAAGGAAATTGATCTCGACGCCGTGTCGAAGCTGGCAGGAATGTCGGAGGTTTCTTTCAGCCGGTTTATCAAAAAAAGAACCGGGAAGACTTTCATCGAGAGTTTGAACGAGATCAGGCTGGGGCACGCGTCGCGGTATTTGATCAACACCAGTAATACAGTTTCCGAAATCGCCTATAAATGCGGGTTTAATAACCTGTCTTATTTCAACCGTATATTCAAAAGTAAAAACGGCTGCACGCCAAAGGAGTTTAGGGAGAATTATTCGGGGACGCGGACGTTTGTGTAGGTGAGAGTTTTGAATGATTGAATGATCGAATGAGTGAATGACCGGGTCGCCGGTGCGATGAATGATTGAATAAAAAAAGAGTTCAAAGTTCTGGGCGGACCCGGACTTTGAACTCTTTACTCATAAACTTTAAACTCATCAACTCAAAAACCCAAACTACACTTTCGTCATCCAGCCGAATCCGTCTTCGACTTTGCCGGTGCGGAGGTCGGTCAGGTAGTTTTTCACTTTATTGACAAATGAATCTTCTTTGATCTCGGGAAGTGCGTAGTCTACACCTTCGTAGGCGATGGTCGCGAAAGGAGATATTACTACTGCTGTACCCGCTCCGAAGGCCGATTCAAGCGTTCCGTCTTTTGCGGCGTCGATGATTTCCTTCACACTTACCCTGCGCTCTTCCACCGGAATACCCCAGGTTTTAGCGATTTCTACAATGCTTTTCCTGGTGATACCGTCAAGCGTAGTTTCTGATACATAAGGTGTTACCAGCTTCCCGTCGATCAGGAACATGATATTCATCGTGCCCGATTCTTCGATATAAGCGTGCTCGCGGGCGTCGGTCCAGATCAGCTGATCATAACCCTCCTCCTGTGCAAGCTTGGCAGGGTACAATGAACCGGCGTAGTTACCAGCACATTTGGTACCGCCCACACCACCTTCGGCAGCGCGGATAAAATGCGTTTCCACTTTAACCCGCGGCGGCTTCGCATAGTAAGTGCCTACCGGACTTGTGAAAATGATAAAGTAGTATGAATCAGATGGTTTTACACCAATATAAGGATCGGTAGCGAACATGTACGGACGAATGTACAGCGAGCAGCCAGGCTGTGACGGTACCCAGCCCGAATCCAGACGAAGCAGTTCAAGCAGCCCGTTCATGAAAACGTCTTCCGGAATCGAAGGCATGCAAAGGCGTTCTGCCGATTTATTGAGTCGTTTCCAGTTGTCAATCGCACGGAAAAGAAGCACTTCCCCTTCTTCATTCTTATAAGCTTTCATTCCTTCGAAGATCGCTTGTCCGTAATGAAGCGCAGCAGTAGCAGGGCTGAGCGAGAGGTCGCCGTAAGGGACGATCCGAAGGTCCTGCCATTGGCCTCCGCGATATTCGGCGATAAACATGTGGTCGGAAATATTCCGGCCAAAAACCAGGTTGTTGAAGTCAACATCCTGTAAGCGAGACTGGCTTGTAGGCTGAATCTCAATCTGTAATGTGTCGGCTGTCATGATGCCAGAATTTAATTTTTCGTACGCTAATAACGACTTTATCAGGGATTGCAATTTAAATATTTAATCTATAAATACCCGATATTTAGTATAACAATTATTTTTTTGAAGATACCCGCGGATTCCACGTCACTTCCTCAATTCCAAGCTCATAAGTCATCGCCCGGCAAAGCATGAAAAGGTAGTCGGAAAGCCTGTTGAGATACCTTACAACGATTTCTTCTACTTCCTCTCCCTGCTGCAAATGGATAACCCCACGCTCGGCCCGGCGGCAAACCGTCCTGGCCAGGTGCCCGAATGAAACCGACTGGTGCCCGCCCGGCAAAACGAATGCGCGCAACGTGGGAACGCTCAGCTCGATCTGGTCCATTTCGGTTTCCAGCAGAAAAATGTCGTCATCGTGCAGGTCAGGCAATATCCGCTTGCTACGGTCTGATTCTGAGGCTAAATGCGAGCCGATGGTAAAGAGCCTGTCCTGGATTTCCTTCAACAATTCTTTCCTCCCCTCATTCACGGGCTGGTCGCGCAGGAGGCCGATGTAGCTGTTCAGTTCGTCCACTGTCCCGTACGCATCTATCCGCACGTGGGCCTTGCTGAGCCGCGTGCCCCCGATCAGCGACGTCATACCTTTGTCACCTGTCTTTGTGTATATTTTCATTTTTGGCTTCGTTGTCAATTAGGTTTTAGAAAGTCCCCGCCCTAATTTTGCACCCTGATTTTAATTTGGCGAAAACCTCCGGAAGGTTGAAGAATTCATGAAAATTACAACATTTGCAATAAAAATCTGGCGCTGGATGTCCATATTGTTTGTGGTCGGAGCGCTGGTCTGGACCTATTCACTATTCCCCGAAATGGTCGCAGTAGACTTTGCCAATACCGGTCTTGCGGAACGGTATGTGAGTAAAGAACATATTTTTTACATCATTATGGGTCTCTTTTTGCTGAACAATGTGGTGATCGCCGCATTTGCCAGACATATTTCCAATGTAGACCCGATGCACCTCCCTATCCCGAACAGAAAAGCCTGGGCGCAGAACCGTCCCGAGCTGAACGAGCACCTTATCAACTGGATCTACTTCCTGGTAGCGGTGATCAATACCATCATGGGATTCAGCCTTTTTGCATTGGCGACCATTAATAGCACGCAATACAAGCTGGATGTTTTCGACTTTTCTTGGGTGTATTACGCAGGGATCGTTCTAATAGTAGCTGTCTTCCTGTTGCCTTTGCGCCTGCTCCGGCCGCCTGTTCCTGAGGATAAGCTGTAAAATCTGGCGGTATGGAAAATGAGAATGGGACACCCGAAATAACGCAGGCCGGCTGGCTTCGGGAGGCAGAGGCGATAAAACTCGAAGATTACGTTTATGACCTCCCAAACGAACGAATCGCGCATTATCCGCTTGAAGTGCGCGACCAGTCCAAGCTGCTTGTTTATCGAAATGGGAATATAGCTCACAGGCAATTCACCGATTTACCGGCACAGCTTCCCGCCAATACCTTACTCGTTTTCAACAATACCAAAGTAATTCCTGCGCGGGCCTATTTTCAAAAACCGACCGGCGCAGTGATCGAAATTCTGCTGTTGCATCCCGAGTTTCCAACCCGCGTGATTCAGGATGCAATGCTCGTGAAGGAGCAATGCGTTTGGGAATGTATGATCGGAAACAAGAAGCGGTGGAAGATTGGCGAAAGCCTGAAAACGTGTGTCGAGGTCGGTACGCAGGAAGTTACGCTGGAAGTTTCTTATGTGGATTATGTTAAAAATCACGTTCAGCTGAGCTGGAATGCAGATTTTACATTTCTCGAAATTATAAAAGCACTGGGCGAAATACCTTTGCCGCCCTACCTGAACCGCGACACTGAGGAGGCTGACAAGCAGACTTACCAGACCGTTTACGCGCATCACGATGGCGCAGTTGCGGCACCTACCGCCGGCCTGCATTTCACAGATCGTGTTTTTGAAGAACTGGAAGCAAAAGGTATCCGCCGCTCATTTCTGACGCTGCACGTGGGAGCCGGCACTTTTCTCCCGATTAAAGTGGAGTCGGTTACGGCGCATCAGATGCACTCCGAGCAGGTCGTTTTTTCAAGACAACTGATTAATGAATTGCGCGCGTCGCCGGAAACGATCGTTCCTGTGGGCACTACTTCGCTGCGGTCGCTGGAAAGTTTGTACTGGTTTGGTGTAAAGTTGTTTAGAAAAGAAACTGGCGAGTTCCGGATTGAGAAACTGTATCCTTACTATTCGTCTCAAAATACACTCCCCACATCCTCGGAAGCACTTGCGGAGGTGGCGCGTTTTATGGATGCGAACTCTATGGAACAGCTGATCGGTGAAACGGAGATATTTATTTTTCCGGGTTATCATTTTCAGCTTTGCAAAGGGCTTGTCACCAATTTTCACCAGCCGGGATCGACGCTTATTTTACTCGTAGCCGCTTTTGTAGGGGAAGATTGGAAGGACATTTACACAGAAGCATTTGAGAATAACTACCGCTTCTTGAGTTACGGCGACTCTTCTTTATTGTGGGGTCAAAATGCTGAAAAATAGATATTTAGATATCAAACTATGAGAGAACTACTCCCGCTTCTACTGATTTTCTGGTTATTGCAGGGATGTAATACGGACAAAGCTTCACAGGAAAAACAGCAGGAAAAACAAGCCAAAACGAGCTTCGCCGACACAACAAGCGTTCGCCACGCGAAAGGTTTTTCGATCCGGTATTTTGATCGGTATAAAATTGTCAGCATTAAAAATACAGACTCAAGCGCCCGCCAAGATCAATATATCCTGCTCGAAAAAGGGGCCACTCGCCCGGAAGAATTTCCCGACGCGCAGGTAATCGAGATCCCGCTAAAAAGCATGGTAGCAATGTCGTCGATGCATATTGGGCTGCTGGAATTTCTGGAAGCTGAAAATACACTGACCGGGCTTGGTAGTCTGCAATACGTATATTCACCCGCCGTGAATGCAATGATCAAAGCAGGTAAAGTCGCGGAAGTGGGGCGGGATAATGGTTTGAACCAGGAAAAACTTGTGGAAATGCACCCTGACCTGGTGATGACAATTGGTACGCCGGGTGCAAAAAAGGATAGTTATGCAATATTGAAACAAGCCGGAATACCGGTTTTGGCCAACTCTGAGTGGATTGAAACAACGCCGCTCGCAAGAATGGAATGGGTGAAGATCGCTGCTGCGTTGCTGAACAAGGAGAAACTTGTGAACGAGAAGTTTGATGCAATTGAAAAGGAATATAAAAATCTGTCGGCGCTTGCAGCTTCTGCTAAGTCAAAGCCTGCTGTGATTTCAGGGTTGAATACAAAAGACGTCTGGTTTTTGCCAAATGGGGAAAACTATATGGCGCAATTTCTGAAAGATGCCGGCGCGGATTATCATTGGGGCGGCACAAAAGGCGGCGGAAGCTTGTCGCTGAATTTCGAATCCGTATATCCCTTTGCATTGAATGCTGAATATTGGGTGAATGTTGGTTTTGATAAAAGTGATACGCGCAAAAGTGTTCTGGCGATGGATTCAAGATATGCCGATTTCAAAGCTTACAAAAGCGGGAAAATGTACAGCTACAATAATCGCGTGAATGCACAGGGTTCGAACGATTTTTTTGAATCTGGTACTATCAACCCGCACAAGGTACTTGCCGATTTGATCCGTATATTTCACCCCGAGCTCCTGCCTGAGCATCAATTGGTTTACTACAAACAACTGCCTTAATGAACGCACGTGCAAACAGACAAGGGTTGCTGCTGACCGGCCTGGGAATACTTACGGTCGCCTTGTTTGCACTGGATATCATGTCGGGATCAGTGGCAATACCATTTAAAGAGGTATTCAACATTGTCGTTTTTCAAAAATCCGAAAATACCGCCTGGTTATTTATTGTTGAAAAAATACGGATCCCGAAGGCTATTACGGCGGTACTCGCAGGATGTGGTTTGTCTGTGAGCGGTTTACAAATGCAAACTCTGTTCCGTAACCCGCTCGCGGGACCTTCTGAACTAGGTATTACCGCCGGTGCCGGGCTCGGTGTGGCGTCGGTCATGTTGGCGGGCGGAAGCAGCGCAGGGATGTACGCGATCCGCGAGCTGGGAATTTCAGGCAGCTGGCTCGTGATATTAATGGCCTCGCTGGGCTCAGGGTTCGTTTTATCGCTGATCCTATTGATCGCAGGCAGGGTGAAAGACAATGTGGTACTGCTGATTGTGGGCGTGATGATCGGTACCATTACGCTTTCTGTGATCAGTATCTGGCAATATATCAGTCAGCCGGAGCAGTTGCAGGAGTACATTATGTGGACTTTCGGCTCGCTGGGCGGCGTTACGCAATATCATTTATTCGCATTGGCGGCGGTGGTTTTGTTTGGTCTCGCAATCGCATTTATTTCCTCCAAATCCCTGAATGCATTGCTTTTGGGAGAGAATTACGCAAGAAGCATGGGACTCAGTATCAGCCGCACACGCCTGCTGATCATGATCAGTACCAGTCTGTTAACCGGCAGTATCACAGCATTTTGCGGGCCTATCGGTTTTATCGGCATTGCGATCCCGCATTTGACGAGATCATTACTACAAACCTCCAACCACCGCATTCTCATTCCCGCAACCTGCCTGACAGGGACGTTATTAATGCTCTTTTGCGATATCGTGGCGCAGCTGCCCGGTACACAATCCGTGATCCCGATCAATGTAGTAACTTCATTTTTGGGCGCTCCTGTGGTGATCTGGGTAATTTTGCGCAGTAATAACCTTCGTTCTTCATTCTCATGAAAGGGCTGCAACCTGTGCTGGAAACCACCGGCCTTTCGATCGGCTATCGTTCCAGGAAAAGTGAAAAAGTTATAGCCACTCATCTTGATCTCAATTTGTATGCAGGTCAGCTAGTCTGTCTGCTGGGTGCGAATGGTTCGGGGAAATCTACATTAATGCGCACACTGGCTGGGTTGCAGCCTGCGCTTTCCGGAGAAGTTATTCTTGATAATCAGCCGCTAACTGCGCTGAAACCGCAGGAATTAGCAACGAAACTTAGTCTCGTTTTAACAGAAAGACTCGAAACCGGTAACCTGACCGCTGCGGAAGTGATCGCATTGGGTCGCACGCCTTATACGGGCTGGCTTGGAAAACTGAGCGAAAAAGATCTGGGAAAAGTCAGTGAAGCAATTGCATTTACCGGGACCGGCCAGCTGCTCGACCGGCACATGAACCAGCTCAGCGATGGTGAGCGCCAGAAAGTAATGCTCGCCAGGGCGCTGGCGCAGGATACCGGCGTGATCATGCTCGACGAGCCCACGGCACATCTGGATTTGCCGAGCAGGATAGAGCTGATGAAATTACTGCATTACCTCGCCGACGAAACGCAAAAAGCCATTTTACTAAGTACCCACGAACTCGACCTTGCTCTGCAAACAGCTGACCAGCTTTGGTTAATGGAGCCGGGAAAGCCGCTGGTGACAGGCGTGCCGGAGGATTTGATACTAAACGGTTCTTTCGAATCTGCTTTCAACAAAAACGGGATATTGTTCGATGCACTATCGGGCGGATTCGTCATCGAGCGGCAGGCGCAATCGTATTTAATAGATTTGTCAGGAAATGAAAAACAGGTATTCTGGACTAAAAAAGCATTTCGAAGACAAGGTATAAGGATAGAAAAAAGTGAAACCGCGAGATTCAGAATCAACGCGTCAGAAGATCACCGGGGAGAAGATATGTGGGAAGTTTTTTTTGAAAACCGACTGGTAAAGCTGCACTCCATCGCAGCGCTTTTGCATTTTATTAAACTTAATAATTAAAAGAAATAGAGAGGCGGTGACTTACTGCTGTTCTTTTCGTCTTATTAACTAGTTTTGGTACATACTAGTCAAACAGTACCTTACCTTCCACATGATTTTTTTGATTCCGCTGGCGATGTGGCTTTGTTCAGCCTGTTGCTATCTGGCTTTTTTCAAAGGCTCGCCCCAGTCGTTCCGGCGCTCGCTGCTGGCTTCCGGGATATTTTTGTTCTTTTTTATTGCCGCCAGTACCGAATTGCTCAGCGCATTCAATCAAATCAACGCCATTGCGATCGACGCGGTGTGGCTGCTATTGAATGTCACTCTGATCGGCATTTCAGCCCGCCTCCAAAAAAAGCACCGGACCAATTTGCGAACGATCATGGGAGACTGGCTCGTTTCTTCCAAAGCTTTTTACAAAAAGCTGGGTCCACTTACCGTTTTTGCATTGGCATCGATATTAACCTGTACATTAATCGTCGCCATTGTCGCCACTCCCAATAACCTGGACTCGTTTAGCTATCATTTGAGCAGACTTGTTTATTGGGTTCAAAATGGAAATGTAGAGCACTATGCGTCTCATATTGAGCGTGCTATCTCATTCAGCCCATTTTCTGAATATGTGCATTTGCATACTTACCTGCTTTCGGGCGGTAACCGCTATTTTCAGCTGGTGCAGTGGCTTTGTCTGGCGGGTATTTTAATATGCATTTCCATCATCGTATTGCTGCTTTCGGGCAGTGACCGCGCTCTGCGGATCGCACTATGCTTTGCAGCCACGCTGCCGATCGTTGTGCTGGAATCTATGACTACCCAAAACGATCTCATCGTCGGGTTCCTGATCGCAGCCACCGCTTTGTATGTTTTCGATTTTACGATCAACCGCAAATACATTGCTTTCTTCCTGATCGCCCTCACGGTCGCCCTGGGGCTGATGACGAAAGGTACTTTTGTGTTCTACGTGCTGCCTTTTGGTTTCTATTTTTTGATTTTCCTGCTGATCAGGCCGATTTACTGGAAAGCGCTGGCTTTTTCTATGGGGGGTATCGTGATGATCGTGCTGCTGCTGAACGCCCCGTTCTGGCTGCGTACCTATGAAATATTTGAATCGCCGGTGGGCACTATGAGCAACGGTAACCGGGCAGATATCCGGAGTGCGGCCGACCTGACTTCATTACTTTCAAAGCATATTTTTCTTCATCTCGGATTTGTATCCCCTGGTAATGCGTACAACCATTTTATGGAATCGCAGTTGCTCAGTCTGCACGAAACCATCGGCGTTCCGATTGACAAACCTGCGACCGGAATGCCCTTTAAAATGAATAAGCTGAATTTCAATGAGGATTTTGCGCATAATTTCTTCGGGATGTGGCTTGTCCTGCTGAGCATTCCGCTGCTGTTCCTTGCCCGGCTTTCTAAGGAAGCGAAATGGTTTACCGGACTCGCTTTTCTAAGTTTCTTCGCTTTTTGCTCATTTATAGGCTACCAGATTTACGGTTCGCGGCTGCACATCGGTTTTTTTATATTGATATCCCCGGTAATCGGACTGGTTTACGGATCGGTATTGTCCTTCGTTTTGTCCCGAATTCTGATCATTTTTCTCTGGCTTTCCGCGCTGCCGTTTGCATTGCTGAGTTCGACACATCCGCTTCTTTCAACGAAATGGTTTTTTGAGGACATTTTTCCCAAAATCAATACTGCTCTGCATTTGAATATGCAGGTCGGTAATCAAAACCTTAATCTCATGCAGGAAAGTGTCCTTTTTGCTAAACCGGAGAAAATAATCTGGGGAGACTTCCTTCCGGAAACGGAGGCACTTACCCGATATATCAATGCAAGGAACCCGCAGAAAATAGGATTTGTATTTACAGAGGCGAGTTATGATTACGCATTTCAGTATTCATTGCAAAAGGAAGGCCGTATTTTTGAGCACGTGATGGTGCGGAATCCTTCGAATGCTTTGGAGAAATCCGAATTTCAACCTGACGTCATTCTTGCAGAACGATTTGAAGGTGAGCAGTTTGCCTGTCATGGAAGAAGCTATAAAGTAGGATTTCGCGCGCGCGATAAATGGATTTATATACCTCAAAACGAATTTGAAAATGACAGCACTGGAAACCGTTGAACTGTATTACGATCGGTTTAATAATAAAGACTGGAAAGGAATGCTCGCGCTGCTCGACCCTGAAATTCGCCACGAGCCAAACCAGGGAGAGGTTCGGATCGGGATCGAAAAGTTTACAGCGTTTTTAGGCGATATGGACACTGCTTATGAAGAGACGCTGACTGAAATCGTCTTCTTCACCGAAAAGTCCGGAACGCGGGTAGCGGCCGAATTTGTGGTCAATGGAATTTACAAAAAAGGCGAAGAAGGCTTTCCGGAAGCTTACGGGCAAACTTATGTACTTCCCGCCGCGGCATTCCTGGAAGTTAAGGCGGGGAAAATAAGCCGGGTGACTACCTACTACAATCTGCCGCACTGGATTGACCTGGTTTCGAAAAAGTAATGAGAAATCTGACATTTATCTGGAAAAAGGGGGCGGAGATCGAGTCGGTTTTTGAAGATCTGGGGAAGTTGCGCATTGCGGTCTTTCACGATTTTCCGTATCTGTACGAAGGTTCACTGGACTATGAAATGGAATATCTGAAAATATATTCCCAGTCTGAAAAATCGTTGCTTTTTGCAGTCTACGATGGTGACGAAATGGTAGGCGCCACAACTTGCATTCCGTTGTCGGACGAAACGGAAGAAGTGCGCAAACCTTTCATGGATGCGGATTATGACGTGGAAAAAGTATTCTATTTTGGCGAGAGCATTCTGTTAAAAGAATACAGAGGTCTTGGGCTGGGTCACCGGTTTTTTGATGAAAGAGAAGCCCATGCGCGCAGCTTCGGAAGCTTTCATATCGCATGTTTTTGCGCTGTCGAAAGGGAAGCCGGTCACCCTTTAAAAGCGGCGGAATATCGCCCGAATGATGCATTTTGGTTGAAACGAGGTTATAGGAAGGAGCCTGGGCTTCAAAGTAATATGCAGTGGCTCGACATTGGTGAGAGCGAGCAAACTGTAAAGAAAATGACATTTTGGGTAAAGAGTTTAGAGAATAGTTAATGAAAGTAACGATCGCCTCGGCGCAATATCCGATCACGGAACACGCAGATGTTTCGGCGTGGAAACTACATATCACAAGCTGGGTTACGGAAGCTGTCGCAAAAGGTGCACAGCTGCTGCTTTTTCCCGAATATGGTGCCATGGAGCTTATGAGCATATTTTCGGAAGATATCAGGAACGATGTCAGAAAACAGGTCTTTTCATTAGATGCTATCAAAAGTGAGTTTTGCGCCGTATTCGAAGATCTTGCAAAGCAACATAAAGTGACTATTGTTGCCCCCACGATCCCGGTTATCGAAAATGGCTTGAATGTGAACCGCGCGTATGTTTTCTCTAAGAATGGATTTGCAGGTTATCAGGATAAGTTTTTCATGACCCGTTTTGAAAATGAGGAATGGGGTATTGAAAGTGCACCCAAGAAACTGACAGTTTTCGAAGCTGATTGGGGGAAATTTGGTATTCAAATCTGCTATGACGTCGAATTTGCGATAGGCTCTCAAATATTAAGCGAAGCCGGGGCAACACTGATTTTAGCGCCCAGCTGCACGGAAACGATCCGCGGTGCATCCCGCGTACATATCGGTGCCCGGGCTCGCGCATTGGAAAATCAAATCTATACCGTCGTTTCTCAAACGGTCGGGGATGCAGCGTGGTCGCCTGCGGTTGATATCAATTACGGTTTCGCAGCCTTTTATTCAACACCAGATACAGATCTGCCGGAAGAAGGTATTATAGCCACAATGTCCGCGCAAAAAGAAGGCTGGCTGATTCAGGAGCTCGATTTTTCAAAAATTGAGCAGGTTAGGAGCGAAGGACAAGTTTTTAATCACAAAGACCACCGGCAGATCAGCTGCACCTTAGAAACAGAAAAAATCCAGATCAAACAAATCCAACTTTGTCCCCGGGCTGAAGCCCGGGGCAATTGATTTTTTCTTGCGGCTTTGCCGCTTTTGTTGGTGTGCGGCCTTTGTTGGTGTTGTCACCAACATTGCAGTTTCGCCTTTACCTTTGTTGGTGTTGTCACCAATATTTGGTCATTTTGCGTTGCCACTAGTTTTGACTGTATTCGCTGCTTCCAGCGCCTGCAATCTGCCTTCGAACGAGCTATTAGAAGTTTTGAGCGCTTCATTCTCTTTCGTCAGCTGCTTAACGGATTCGATCAGGTGCGGAATAAGGCCAATGTAGTTCACGGATTTGAAACCCTTATCATCGGTTTGAACCAGCTCAGGGAAGAGCTTTTCGACTTCCTGCGCAACAAGACCAGTTTGCATCGACTGATCGCGCGCAGGATCGATCCAGTTGTAATTATAACCGGTTAGATCATTTACTTTTCTTAAACTTCCCGAAAGCGGCGACAGATTATATTTCAGGCGGGCGTCAGAAGTAAGGCTCACATTCCCTCTCAAATATGCATTCCCTTGATTATTAACCCACAACTGCCAGGTATCCATAAAGAACCCAACTTCGTCATCCGTTTTCATGCCGACAAATGCCCGTTCGGTGTTTTGGGAATTATCTAAAAAAATACCCGCAGTGGCACCGTCGTGACGTATACGCGGCCTGCCGCCAATGTCAAGAATGCGGGTCGGTTTAAGTACGAATTCTCCTAAACCGAGATTTCCGTTTCTCAGGACTGTCAATGCATTTTTTCTGGCATCAATGGACCCATTGCCTATTTGAAAAATTCGATCGGTTTCCTTGTCTATCGCAGGGTCAGGTTGATCAGAGAAGTTATTGTATAATCCGGCAACAAAGGAAGCCTTCGTCTTTGTCCTGGTAAAATAGCCGAATGCAGTGGACATATCGCCGTATGCCGCAGTATTTACTCCGAAACTGGATGAGTAATATCCTGCCGCCTCCGAATTAAATCCTGTGGCCAGCGAGTAACTTCCAAGAGCTTTTGTATTGCTTCCAAAGGCGGCGCTAACTGCACCGCTTGCCTCTGTTTCTGTGCCAGTGGCAAAGGAATTACTTCCCATTAAATTATCTTCCCATTTCCCAGCAGAGGAATAACCCACCCGGAATGCACCTTTAATCGGGTACCAGATTAGCTTATATCCATCCCCTATTGTCGGAAGAAGATATTTTTGAAGCTTTGGATCATTAGGCGCAGGTGCAATCGGGTCTAATCCTGGTTCTAGCACCATACTCTGAACAACCGGAAGCCCGTGGTTCCAATGCGACGCGGCTTTTGCCTGCAAAGCATAAGGCACGCTCAACAATTGCGTCGTTCCTAAATCCACTAGTGCATTCCCGCCGGTCGGGTCCATTTCCAATTGTATGAATTGTTCCTGCGCCTTCCAGGGTATTTCTTCAAAATTTCCACTTTTGCCAATCCCTTTTCCAATGGCGATCGTGAAAATTCCGTTCTCATTGGTTAGCGGACGATGGTTTTCCTGGTAAACTGCTGGCCCGGTAATATTCTCAGAGTGAATGGTCACGCGAAGGCGGACGACAACGTTTTTCACCAAATTCCCGTCGGCGCCGCGTGCAACTCCCTGAAAACTGAATTGTTCCGGAGCTTGGGCGGCTAGAAACTTGGAGGACAGTAGAATAAGAAGTGATAAAGATACGGATTTCATAAAGTTGCTTTAAGATGGTAAAACTCCACTTGCCACATTGGGAGTCAGACCTAATTAAAGCAAAAACTTCAATCGAATGCTGAAAGTAATTATCCAGCAGTCCGTTTGAAATTTTTAAAGGGAATATATGCAGGATGTTTAGTTGCCCGTTTTTACGCTTTTCATAAAATCAATTATTTCTGAATATCTGCGGTTCCAGGGGTTAAAAAATTGCGTGATCATCGGTATGTGCTTTTTTCCTTCCTGAATGCGATAGGGAGTTGCTGGGGCATATTCCTTTAAAGCTTTGATAAACTTCTCATTACTTTTTGAGATAGAAGGATATGTTTTTCCGCCGCGGTAAATCAGCATCGGCGGCATTTTTTTGTGCAAATGATAAAGTGGCGTTGCTGCCTTCCAGATCTTCGGATCGGTTGTGAAAGTGTTCAGGTAAGTATGCCCTTTTTCTAATTTTTCTTCTGTTAAATAGCCGAACATATCCAATCCGGCCGCATCGATGAGGATTGTTCCGGCCAGCGGATTCGCAATTTTTAGATCCTCAAAATATTGATTGTCAATAGAAACAAGCGCGGCTAAATGCCCGCCCGCAGAATGCCCGGACAGAAATATACGTTCCGGATCTCCACCATATCGACTGATATTTTCCTTCACCCATTTTACAGAATTCGCCGTTGCACGGGCCATATCGCTATAATCTACACCAGAGCCCAGCGGATAATCGATAACCACATAAACGATGCCCTTTTTTGCCCAGTGATTCCCGATGATGTTGTACTGCGATTTTTTGCCCGAATTCCAGTTTCCACCATGTACGAATAGCAGCACGTCGCTGGCTTTTTTATGTTTTTTAGGGGCAAAAATGTTAAGGTGCTGGGCAGTTACAGATTTGTCAGAAGGTTGATATTCAATATGTTTAGAGCGTGAAATGGGCCTGAGGGAGCAAGCGGAGAGCGTGAGTAAAAATGCGCATACAATAATGGTAAGTACAATCAAAGTAACTCTGGCTTCCGATTTCATAAGATAATGTGTCGTTTATAAAGACATACGCACATCGTTCCGCCAGCGATTACTGCTCACTAAATACCTTTACAACCGTGTTACTTTTCCCTTATTCTCAAACCACGTATCCTTCACCGCTCCGGTACCATTGAAACGGATCTGAACACCAACGATGCCGGTCGGCTGATTCTCAAAGTCGAGTGAATAAGCCTTTTCGCCATTCACATAAATGCCCGCTTTCTTATTCACCGTTTCGATGCGAAGCTTTGTCCACTGCGTCAGATCGGCCCCGAATTTGGATAAATCGGCCGCTTTGCTCGTTAAATAACTACCGCAAAATGCAAGCGACAAATCTCCCACGCACGCTTTCGCTGCAAGCGGAATAATGATGATGTCATCTTTGCATTGGATCAAAACCTGCATAGGCTGACAGGCATTTGCACCCTGCGCGAAGTTGTTTTTTACAGTAGTTTCAAATACAAAATTATCACTCATCAAATCCCCCATATCCCGCTGATTGAACAACCGCACCCGCGGCGCTTTCGGGTGGAGCGACAGGTTATAGTTTTTCAAAATGCCCTCATTCACCTCCAAAACGTCATTTTTGACACAATCCTCTTTCTTGAAATAAATTGGCGAAGGTTCATCTTCTGCCAGACTCAGCCAGCCGTCGGTCGTAATCCACAGATCCTGCGTCTTTACGATTTGCTTATCCACAATCAATTTCGCATTAAAAAAGCCGGGATAATAGTAAATCGAAGAATGGTAATTTTTGTCCTTTGGGACCAGCGTTTTCCTGCGGATATCCCAGGTTTGCACAATGAAAACCGAGTCCGTTCTAGCGGCTTTTGCGTCATATTGAAATACGACAGAGTTGGGTACGCCTTCCGTAATTATTTTATCAGCTTTAAAGGAAAACAACTTTGGTTCGAGCTCATTATCAGCAGCTTTAATAGAAAACAATGCGTAACCAGCCAGTAACAGCGGGACCAATGCCAGGAGCCAGTAAAATCTGTTTCTACTTTTCGTGAAAACAGGCGCTGGAACCTCGGCGGGTAGATTAATTTCAGTTTGGGTAAAAAGCTTTTCCTGCCGCTGCCTGAACATTCGCCAATCTTCATACCCTGCAAACCGCGCCAGTGCATTGAGCGTCGTGAGGGTAGGGGCGCTGTCGTATTTCAGCTTGCCCCAAATCCGCTTTAAAGTAGTGCCGCTTAGCCTTACACCCGTTTTTTCGTGAAAAGTGTCACTTAATTTTTCGAAATCATAGTTTGTCCAGTTTGCACTGCTGCCCCAACCGAGCTGCGACTCGATCAATGTTAGGCATTTTTGTAAGTCCTGCTCTTCTCCGTTTTTTGTCATGGCTGGCGGTAAGAATGCATTTGCATTCAAAACCAAAACCATTTGTATCCGAAAACTTACTTCCTATATTCCTGATTTCGTGATCCTGACATGTTTGATCAAAATCTGATACCGCCAAGTAGTTTCTTAATACCATTTGCTTGTTTTTCAACTGCTTTAACACGTTTGTGCAACATTAATTATTTATCGGTTTTGTTAGTCAGCGGTTACTTAGCGATATTCGGGAATCCTAACAAACAGAACCTGCATGGGCGACACGCAACTGGCTGTTTCGAGAAAATCGATACTCAACTTAAAAATAGCAGGCTGGCTGCTGGCGATCTGCTTCATCTGCCTCACCTTCGTTCCCCGCTCTTTTGACCACGTCTTGTTCGTCGACGGGCTGGCTTACGCCGCAATTTCCCGAAATATGGCAATGGGACTTGGCTCATTTTGGGAGCCTTATTTCGCCGATTCCTTTTGGCTTCCTTATAATCGCTGTACTTTCTTCTGCGAACATCCGCCGCTTATGTTTGGAATGGAATCACTCCTTTTTCGCCTTTTTGGAGATAGTCTGGTGGTTGAAAATATCTATAATCTGATCGTTTTAATTGCGAGCGTCCTGCTCATAAGCCTGATTTGGAGGGAGTTATTTAAAAATAATATAGCGGCACAAAAGCAAGCGTGGCTTCCTGTATTAATGTGGTACGGAATACGGGTTGTGTGGTGGAGCGTGCCGAACAATCTGCTGGATACTACAATGGCGGTGTTCTGTTTGTGGTCTTGCTATTTTCAACTAAGAGCATTGCAGTCGCCGCAAATGAAATTTCATTACTGGGTGGCGGCGGGTTTGATGATCATGCTGGCTTGTCTCACGAAAGGTCCGGTCGGGCTCTTCCCGCTGGCGTTTCCGGCGATCTACCTGTTTGTTTACGGGAAGGCGTTTTTCACGAAAGCTGCGTCGGGGTTAGTTGTCACCTCCGTCACATTTTTCATACTCTTGGGTGCGCTTCTCATTTATCAACCGGCAAATTACTTTCTCAAAAATTACTTCGAGGGACAGGTGATGGCGGCGCTTTTACAAAAGCGCGAGCGGGTTACCTCCGGGTGGACAGCCCATTTATATCTGTTAATGCTGCTGCTGGTGAATATCGTGCCTCATTTGCTCATTCTTGGGGGACTTTACCTGTTCAAACTTTTTGCAAAAATCAATATTCCTGCCCCGTCAGACACCCGAAAAGTGCGCGTATTGACAATTCTGGTCGGTATTTCAATTATACTTCCGATGCTTGCCAGTGTGAAGCAAGGTGACTATTACCTGATGCCCGCACTGCCTTTTGTAGGCTTATTTTTCGGTGCCTGCTGCATTGAGCCTTTACTTTTGCTGGCGGACAGATTCAGCATTTTGCCCAAAGTTTTGTTTCCTGCTGCTGCGGTTATGCTGGTCGGGTTAATGGTCTACAAGCTCGGCCACCCCGATTTCGACAGGAATTATGAAGTAGCAAAAGCGCTGAAAGCGAAGGTCCCGGAGCGTTCCAAGGTTTATCTGCCCAAGGAAGTGAGCATGGAATCGGGGATTCACACTGCCTATCAGCGCTATGCAAGACTTTCGATTGCATTTGACACTACCGACACCGATTACCTGCTTTTCGAAAAAGGCGGTACCAATCTCCTGGATTCCATCTCAAAAAATCATTCCTACGAGATTCTCGACCTCGGGAATGAAGCCACGCTGGCCATTAAAAAAGCGCGGCGCTGATTTTGGCTTGATATTTGAGTCGGTCATTGTTTCAAAACGACTTACATGGAGCTGGCCAAAAAATATTCTTCCCGATTCTCTGTACCCGTTTTGACGGTGCTTCTGCTTTTGTCGTTTTCCAATGTAAATGCACAGCGGGAACGTCTGATCGACCATAATGCGATTGGCTGGTTTGTCTACAATGGCGATCATAAACTGAGCGAAAAGTGGGAGTTGCATACGGAGTATCAGTGGCGGCGCATTGATTTCGTTCGGATTTGGCAGCAGTCTCTGGCACGCGTCGGCGCTAATTTCATTTTTTCTGAAAAAGTTAGAATTGGGGCTGGCTACACTTTTTTTCAAACTTTTCCCTACGGTTCCTATCCGCAGGCCGATCTGGGGAAATCCTATCCAGAGCATCGGTTGCACCAGGATATTTCGCTAGAAGAAACTTACGGAAAACTGGCATTAACGCACCGTTTCCGGCTGGAACAACGCTGGGTTTCGGAGTTGGACGAGACAAATCCTTCAAAAGTGGATAAGTGGCCATTTCAGAACCGGATCCGCTATCAGATCGACGGAAGTTTCGCGTTAAAAGGTCAAACAATAGACGATAGGGAGTTCTATATCAATGCTTTTGATGAAATATTTATAGGTTTTGGAAAGCATGTAGGTGAAAATGTTTTTAACCAAAACCGCATTTCACTTGGCCTGGGTTATCAGGTTTTCGACGGACTGCAGATTGAACTGAATTACCTGAACCAGATTGTCCAGCATGCGGACAATGATCCAATTTCCGGCAGGCCGGTTTTTGAAATAAATAACGGTTTCAGGCTGAATATCAACCATTCTCTTGATTTCAGCAGAAATTAAAACCGATTAGTTTTTGTTCAACTGCGGCTTCATTAAGGAATATCAAATGAACGTCCATGAACTTCTTTGCAAAACACCGCCTCTCCATTCTTTTATATTTCACAATTTTCGTCGGTAACGTAGCTGCCGCTTCAAATTTCAATGCTTTTACAAAATCAGATTCAATTCCAAAACGGGAAAATCTGAATGGGAGCGACGTAGTGCCGGTTCTGACTTTTCCGGGCATTACGCAGGCGGATTTTCAGGATGCATTCAATGTACTGAACGAATGTCTGGTGATGGATCCCGGTTTTGGGTTCAAATATCCATTTATCGCCCCGGGCGGGCATTATGGACAATGCTGGTGGCAACTCGATGGTTCGATCAGTTTGCAGGCAACGAAATGGGTAAACCAGACATTTTCCGAAAATATGGTCCGCGGCTTCGCGGGAGTGCAGAAACCCGACGGTCGGGTACCGCTATACGGTCATGATAAGGTCCCGAACTATCCTACTTGCAGCTCGCTGCCCAAGTTGTTCGAGGCGGCTTACGATGTACTTAAACATTCCGGGGACAAAAAGCTGGTTGCTGAAACTTACAAAACTCTCAAACTGTACCTCGACTGGTGGTTTTCCGACGCCCGCCTCGACAAGGAAAGCGGCCTGATCACAGGCGTATTTGAAGAATCCTTTCCGCCATTTGAAAACAGATTGAAAGACGTCGCACAGGTGGATCTGAATGTAGAAATTGTGGCGGGCTGTCAGGTTGTAGCAGGTCTGGCGAAGGAATTGGGGTCAAAAGCGGATGTTGTAAAATATGCAAGGCTTGGTGAAGAATTAAAGCAAAGTATTAATAAATACATGTGGAATGAGGCTACGGGCGCATATTATGCCTATTTGGTAAATGAAAAAAAGCTAGACGATAAGCTGATCTGTTACACATTTGATCCCCTTCGCTTCGGTATCGCGCCGGCTGACAGGATTCCCGCGATGATCCGCATGCTGACCGACCACAAATATTTTAACTGGGAAGGCAATGCAATCACCAGCGTTGCCAAAACCGACCCGCTTTACAACGAAACGGTAGGCGACTATAACGGAAACCCAGCCTGGTCGGGCGATATCTGGACACTTCGGAACCAGGTGGTGATTGAAGGATTGGAAGATAGCGGAAGATTTGACCTTGCTTCGGAGCTGAGCTTAAAAACGGTGCAGATGTTCAACTCAAACTACACCGAATTTCTGAAAACCTCCGACGCCAGCGGCCAGGGCGTAAAAAGATACGCATGGAGCGCCGCGCAGTACATTCAGATATTGACGGAAAACATATTTGGTATTGAATACAACAGATTTACAAAAACGATCACCATTAAGCCAAACCTGCCGAAAGCATTACTCGGTCAGGATATTGCGTTGGAAAAATTGCTCCTGCCGGACGGTAACCGGCTGAATGTATATGTTTCGAGTCAAGCAGGTTCGGTGAAGGTTAGATATACTATCGCGGGTGCTCGAAATGATATGGAAGTGGTCGTAAGCCTGGCCGGGCATAAAAAGTCAGTCCGGAACAACAGCTTTACTTTCATGATTGATTAGTTAAATATGAAGTAAAAACACTGGTATTCAAGAACCGCTTTTGGAACAGTTTCCGCCCATCCCGCCGGAGACTAACAGATAGTTTCTGCTTTCTTCCGCCGACCTCAGTGTCCTCTGTAACATGTTCATTCTGGTCACGGCAGCTTTCACATTCCTTGGGCAGTTATTTCCTTTGGAATTTTTTCAAATCAATTTTGCAGGTAAAGTCGCGCCGCAAAATCCATGGCATTCCAATACGCTGGAATGGACTACGCCAGTAAATCCTGGACACGGTTACTGGCCTGGAAAGCTGCCCGTCGTTTATCCAGCACGAACTGCTACTGAATTACATTAATTTCCGACGATCTGATCAAAATTTGCTGTTGCTGAAACTGCATTTCCAAATCCGCTTTATACGATTTCCAAAAATCCAGGTCCAGTTCTTGCGCCATTACTTCATAGATGACCATTTCGTCATGTACTGCTTCATTACCTTCCTTCCACAAGCCGGTAGCCGGGGCCCGCTGGTAAATCGTTACCCCGCCGAAGCGGCCAGTTAACTTTTCTTTTAACTGGTCAAAAAAACGCTG
This sequence comes from Dyadobacter sp. CY343, assembly GCF_021390335.1. Classification (GTDB taxonomy): domain Bacteria; phylum Bacteroidota; class Bacteroidia; order Cytophagales; family Spirosomataceae; genus Dyadobacter. Next base: position 144,550 of record NZ_JAJUXK010000010.1, read on the forward strand.
CTCAAACCTGCTTCCGGCCTGGTCATAAATCGGAATAAACACTTGTATTAACTGCATCTCTTAAAACAGATAAGTTACCTTCGTTTCCTCGCTATTTAGCTCTGAAAATATGCGAACTTCAGCGATAAATCGCATATTTATTCCAACATAAATTGCTGGATTTATCGAAAAGGCTTAAATTACCTTGTAATCTACCACTGTAATCGTCGATGATACTTTTTACATCACCGACACTTTACTGATATCAAACCATCACATTTCCGACCGCAGGCAGACACCGGGTGGCTATTAAACCAACCGGCTCCATCCCGTTTCACCGAATCTCTTTTAGGATTTTGGGAGGGCTTGACACCATACTTATTTATGAGAATGAGTAAGTGTCAAAAAACGGCGCAACCATTCGATAACTATTGCAACTTTTATTGCGACCAAAGAAAAAAGCACCTAGCAAATTAATGCTAAGTGCTTTCCAAGCGGCGGACCGCATTTTCAGGCTCCCGAAGTTGGGCTCGAACCAACGACCCTCTGATTAACAGTCAGATAAAATACGCCTTTTTTTGTTTTCACCTATTTTTCGATATTTATATAATTACTTTATTTTCAATTTATTAGAAAATTAATTTTCGGATTTATTTGGTGATGTCTTTCGATGTTTTTTAATTTACTATTGCAAGTTTATTGCAACTAGAACGAAATGACCAACAATCATGAGCGCTACAACGGTAAATTTATTCCTCGACAAAAGAGCTTCAAAAGGTGATGAAGGTGTGGTAAAATGGTTGGTTTCTCACGAAGGGAAACAACGACTTTTTACCACTGGTCTGAAAATCTCAGAGCAGGACTGGGACTTTCTCAAAAAGCACAAATCCGGTATGCCCGGACAAATAAAAAACGACTACCGAAGGAAGTTATGGAACAAGTTGTTCGGAAGTACGTATGAGGAAGAGTATACCGGCAAGGAAGTCGAAAGCTATCTGGGTAGAGCCAGGACAATTGTGGGCAAACTAGAGGACGACTTCAGCTTTGAGCGATTCGCATATGAGGTAAGTATGTTTGGCCAGGAATCGAAACCTAGCAAGGAGACCAGGGATAAAAACAATGTCATTCAGGCTCTCACTTTGAAAGCAAACGACATGAACAAGGAAGGTCGGATTGGAAATGCATTAAGCTACACTTCAACGTCCACCTCATTACTACGTTTTCTCGAGTCTCTCACCGAAAAGCAACGTCAGGAATTGCTGAACCTTCCGCCCCTCCCAATCAACGAGGCGAAGAAAAAGGAGATTGTACTCCGCTTTGAATATCTGACTTCAGCGTTTTTGACCAGTTATGAGAAATGGATGCTCAAACATGGTCGAAAACGTAGGGGACCAAAAGGAAGCTCATCCCCCGCTACACTGACAACCGTTGGCATCTATTGCCGGCACATCAGATCTGTTTGTAATGACGCCATTGACGCGGGCATTATGAATAGAGAGTTATACCCTTTTGGCAAGAGAAGGTATATGATACCGGCTGGCAGCAATACCAAAAAAGCACTCAGCAAGGATGACGTACTAAAAATCATAGCGCATAAATGCAATCCAGGATTCGAACAGCGAAGCCGTGATCTATGGGTTTTTTCCTATTTATGTAATGGGATGAACATGAATGACATTTGTCGTGTTCGCTGGCAGGATATAGAGGGCGACCGATTAACCTTTATCCGCCAAAAGACTGCTCGCTCAACCAGGGGTAACCAAAACACGATCAAGGTCACCTTATTCAAAGAAACTTTTGACATTATTGAACGCTGGGGGGTAAAGAGCAAAAACCCGAAGGATTATGTCTTCCCATTTTTGGAGCACGATATGACACCAGAAAGACAAAAAACCGTAATCAATCAGGTGGTGAAAATCACAAATCAATACATGAGGGACATTGCGGCCGCTAATGAAATCACCGGAGACGTTAATACATACAGCGCCAGACATTCCTTCGCAACGATCCTTCTCCAATCAGAAGCACCACTTGCTTTCATTAGCCAATCGCTCGGCCACACTTCAATTTCAACGACGGAAAGCTATTTAGGCAGTTTTGACGATGAAAAAACTAAGAATTATCTCAGCGCGCTGTTGTAGTTTCTGGTCCTGAACATCGTCTAGATAGCCAGTAATGAAATTTCTAAGCATGGAACACTTCAAGGAATATTTCACATTCTTACAAAAATTTGACCTTCGCCTTTCTGAAATCAGGGACAAGCGTGAACCTGCGGAACTCGGCCCAGTCTTCAAATCAGGATATGATATTACCCATCAGACGCCGCATTTCTCATTGCAGTTTGCAAAGCATCTGCAAATCTTGAAGGATCTCGCAGTCATTGACATTATAGGCGCAGACCCAGGGAGGCGAAAAGCATATTTGGATCAGACGAAGAAGCTTTTATTCCTATTCAACAGGTACTGGGAAAATTACTTCCGTCATAGCCCGGCGAATGGAGAAAACTTCCAGGACAACTTTCTGCTTGTTATCGAGTTTGCAGAGATCTTCTACAATGATCTTCTGGAGCCTAGGAAGACAGACGCGATTATCACTCCAGAATTTGTTGAAGACCTTTGCGATTCAATTAGGGAAAGAGAAGAAAGCTTGGCCGAGTTTATCACAGAAATCACTGCGCTTGAAAAAATGCAGGAGAAAACCTTCGACGCAGAACAGGAAACTGATGGTGAACCGCTGCCAATCCGTATTCGCCGCTACCCGGTATTTGTTGAGGGTGTAGCCGAGCAGTTTTTCAAAATATTTAAGGAATATTTTGATGAAAAAGATCAGCTGCTGTTATTCTCGCTGCTAACCAACAACGTTTATCCGAAAGGGAAACTGCTTTTCAACAGTAACGGTAACCAGCTCGCAGATGCATTCAAGCAGTTGATTGAGGCTAATTTGATCGTTTCTTGTAACAAGGCAGAACTTGAAAGTTGGATCATTGAACATTTCCAATACGTGTCGAATTCCCAAGTGAAATCCTTCACGGCTGGCTATCTCAATGGAATTATATCGTCAGATGTTAAAATTTGCAAGTCACCAATTTTGATTGTGAACAGAAAAGGAACCGGAGAGCCCGCTTTGGCTGCTATTGGCAGAAATAAGAAGGGAAGTGATAGCTCAATGTAAAGTATTGCGGAAAGTCATACTGTGATCCTGGTTCACCGGCAAATAGTCTATCGGTGGATTGAAACACATGCCGAATATGATAAGATTGATGCTAATACCGTGTAAATCATATTATTGTTCAAACAATTCAAGCAATGAGTACAGTAACTGTAACCCCAATAAAAACGGCATTAGACTATCAAAATGCCCTTCGGCGCATTGATGAATTACTTATTCTTAATCCAGCCCCTCATTCTGAATTGGACGATGAACTTGATGTCATAAGCACTTTGGTGCATGCTTATGAACAAACGCACAATCCTATAATTTATCCGGATCCAATTGACGCAATTAAATAACTAATGGAAGAAAATGGCTGGAAAAATAAAGATTTGGAGCAATTCATCGGCCCCAAGTCAAGAGTATCTGAAATACTTAACCGTAAGCGGTACTTTACCTTACAGCAAATCCATAACCTTCACAAGCACTTAGGGTTACCCCTGGAAATTTTTATAAATGAGAAGATGCCGTATGCAGCATAGCAGAGCGGCGATGAAAATACTATTTCCTCTGTTTAAGAAAAGTGTCGCACAAACTCAGTGAAGTGGTTACAGGTGACGGATTGATTCCTGGGATAACGAAATGATACACTTTTTGGATCTTTCTAAAGGGTCAGATCACGGCCAGCACCCGTCGCAGGAAAGGGAGGTTATCTGCTACAGGCTACAGCCGGTTACTAAGTAAATCTAGGTGCTGCAACCATTTGATCAAAAACCGTTTCTTAACAAAAAACATTAAACCAGATGTTATGAAAACCATTATATATCTGACAATTTGTTGCCTGTTGCTGGCATGCAATAAAGAAGAACCAAGAAGCGAATGGAAGACATTCGATTTTGACACATTCACACTAGAAGCACCTTCAAAATGGAAAGAATTCAGCGCCCAGGGCTACGATTCTAAGGTGGGAGGCATTACCGATGGCAAGGATACTCTGGCTTACGATTATGGTATGTATTCGTATAGATTTACTGCTGAAACCGCACAAACGCATATCATTACAGAAGGTAATCGGGATGGGTACCCAATAAAGATGGTGAAGCCAAGAAAACCTGGCGAAGGCTTGATTGGGATCTATTATAATTTGGGGGTAATTAGATTGACGCTTTTCGGCAGAAGCAGTAGTGAAAATACGTTCATGCAGATTATAGAATCGGTGAAAATTAAGTAGAACTCCTATTGGAAGTGGCCTGGCCGTTGCCGAAAGGTGTGCAGGAAACAGGCGTTTATTAAGACAAGATGAATCATTCCAACGATTCTGGTCCATGAGGGTCTTCATAAAAACTTATCCGATGAAAAGATTTATTGCGTTACTCTTATTTGTTGTCCTTATTGACGCATGTCGCAAGTCTGATGAAATTCGTCCTGGAGAAGTGGAAGCGGTTCTGGTTGGGTTTCACGATGACACATACAATCCATGTGCAGGTTGGATATTCGATTTTGGGTCTCATCAGCGTCCTGCTCTTGCGGTACCTGAAGACTTTAGGAATCAAAAAGGTTTGAAAGTTTGGGTTAAATATGAATCTGATACCACTAGAAGCAAAATACACGCCTGCAATTTTATAAAGATCGGATCTATCCGGAAACGCCGCTGACCTAGATAGCTACACTCCTCTCTTGATGCCAAATTCAAAGGAAGGTGAGAATTTACTAAGGACTTGAAAATCCATGCAATAATCTAGCTATTTACGCACTTTTCTGCCTGATTTTGGTCGGCCGCTAGGCCGGCGCACAGTTTCGTAAGAGAGGTTATGAAAGGTTACGCGATAGTAAGGGTGCGATCGTAGGAAGGCTTATAACCCTAAACTTGAGTAAATGACGGCCTCTTTTGTTTTTGCTAGGTTGGGAAGTTTACCAGCTTGATCATTTGCTTCACAGTTGACCGAATTCCCGTTACAGTCAAACAGGTAAAATGCAATTCCGCCGCTACCCATCCCGAAATTAGTGTACACCACTGGTTGACCTTGGTACTTAATCAGGGAAACAATGCCTATGTAATTGCCTTTGTGAGTCTTGTTAGTGCGATCTTCTTCGGCTTTGCGAAGCATATCAGATAACCACACCATCGAATCTTGATTGCACAATTCCTGAGCTCTTTTAAGAGCGCTTTGAATATCATGACCCCTTATCGGGTCTTCTATTGGACCTTCATTAGTGCAATTTGTTGCCAAAAACAAAATGACCGTTAAGGATGCTGAGAAAATGGCTTTTGATAGATTTTTCATCGCTTTTTTATTCTCGATTGCGTATTGAAGTAATGTTGATCCACCGTCCCCACACTTTAAGCCCGTCACTTTCATCTTTTTTAAACCGAATCCAAACAGGCGTAGATTCCTTGTTATAAGGTGCAGCAACATCGGCTCGGTACCGGACCGAATCAATTTGAACGAACCAGCCACCACAAGCACCGCACATTGTATAATCCCTTTGTATAATAACAGCAGCCCTTTCAGGCTCCACGTCCGAGCAGCCTGATAAGCTCCCTGCTGCTATCAGAATGCTCACATAAATCAGAATGGTCTTTTTCATATTGCCAACGGTTTGTAAAGCAAAGACCATATTTGACTTAAATGGTTGCAAACCTATCCATACAAGCTAGTTATATGAAAAAAGAGATGGATCGCCATCATCGAATAACCGACCAAGGTTAAACATATCTGCTGCGCCCCTCAAAAGCAAGTTACAAAAAGTGCCAAGTCCTTCCACTATTGAAGAACTTTCCAAAAACTGCCTTCACCCTTGTTCTGTGTTTAATCACAGTTCAAAAAATTGGTTATCACATTACAAATGGTCATTTAAACAGGGCTTTTTCAATTTGTCTGACAAGGCTATCCCGATCTACGTATATCGGTTAGAAACAGACATAAATGTTTCAAGCAATTATCTTGTGATCTATACATGCAGAAGCAGAGCCATTTTCATTAGATTCAATTTAACCCATGGTTGGCATGTCAAGGCTACTGGCCTCATTCCGGGCCATTGGTTCCTATGTCAACCGTTTCGCTTAGGAACGGTGGTAATTGTCATAAATATCCGACGTTTCGTGAGATAAATTCTTTCCGATTGTATTAGGGAATTTTTCTAATTGCAGTCACTTTGAGGAGCGGCTGCGGTGGAATTAGTGTCGGTCCCATGAAACATGGCATTCTCATTTCGCCGTTCATAATATAGTCTGGTTTTAGTTCATTTGCGCTTTCTGCCAAAGTATCGAGCCGTGTACAGAGTACATAAGAGTTCACAAGACGATTGTCATCTGCAAAAGTATTTATACCGCCGTTCACGTAGCTTACGCGCACATCTTTTATAGCTGTGTACTGTTTAGATGCGCAGCCGCAATCTCCTTCGGGCGTCTTGTCCTTACAAGAGGCTAACAAAAGAAAGGAGAATGCTAGGCAGATATGTATGTGCTTCATGAACAAATATTTAAGACAGGTAAACTCCCAATAGAGACAATCTTTATAGTCGACTGGTTGGAAAATGCAGTTCGCTTCGTTTTATCCATAACGGAGACTTGAACTTACCATGAATTCTATCTGCTTTTCCCAGGACATTCGCCAGCGGTAAAAGTTTCTATGCCGTGAGCGCGAGCTTCACAGTCATTACTATATGTCTTTCTATTGCAGCCGCAAACCGGATTGTAAACCGCATAGCACCCAGAATTGTCTCTTGGTTTCTCGGCGCAATTCCGGTCTAGATCCTTTTCGCTACATCCTATTATGATTAATAGAAGTAGATGATGCAATTTGAGATTCATACTCTATTTCATTTAATCGTTAAAATATTAAAAATAGACGCTTGATGAATAGGAATGTTGTAATTCTCACAAAAGGCTCTTTTACCAGACAACCTCCCCTACTTATCATGGTTTAGATCTGTTGCACCGATCGGACGTTTTCATGGACACATGACATCAACTTATGTTATGGCCACATCTTGGTTCCATATAGGACTTTAACCTCTATTCGCTTGGCACGATAATCACTAATTGCCTGTGGAGACTGTAAATCGAGTTTTACTCCACTACACAAATGTTGGTGAATGTTCGTAGAACTAAAAAGGCTATTCTGAACCTCAATTACCTGGTTCCCATTGTATTCGTATAAGACAATTCCATTTACTCCCGGTCCACCAAGAAATGATTTAAATTCATCATTCAGCCATTTTAAGTTGTTTATGGGATCTGCAACTCCACATACAATATCCGCTTCTTGAACAGGCTCATCGCTTTTGCAGTTTGTTATCAAAAACAAAACGGATATTAAGAAAATTGGCCAGAAAAATTTTGATAGATATTTCATAATGCTCTATTTTCGGTCACGTATTGACGAAATGATAATCCACCTATTATGGATTTTAAGCCCTTCACTTTCGTCTTTCTTATAGCGAATCCAAACAGGTGTGTTTTCTTTGTTGTAGGGTGCAACAACATCAGCGCGATACCTGGCTGAATCGACTTGAACAAACCAGCCGCCACATCCACCACACATCGTATAATCCACATTTACAATAACAGCAGCTTTTTCCTCCGGTTGAACTTTCGAGCAGCCTGTTAAGCCAATAATTGCTGTCAGAATTCCCACAATTACTAGGATAGACTTATTCATAATGCCGATCGGTTTATAAAGCACAGACCACAATTCGGCCTAAATGGTTGCAACGCAGCCTATATCGGTATTTACTTGCGTTCTCAGTTTTCATACAATATCTTTTCCAACTAAAACTAATTGCGGCTTGTCATAGATTTTTATCTTAGGCTACTCAAGTTTACTTATAAACGGTATGAAAAAATCATCTTTACTCGTTACAATCTTTTTGTGCACCGCCTGCTGGCCTGAAAATGTAATCGACGGGGACAGAAACGGTAAATTTCTTAGCGAAGTCGTCCCCCTTGACGAATTCAACTCTGAATTTGATGATTATAATTCCAACTTGCCCTCTAACAAGTCGGGTCAAACACATCTCGTTTTTTCTTCCAAAAGAGACAAGAAAGAATTTTTGAACCTAGTTTATTTCCCGGCGCAATTCACTTATGATAAGCACCTGGGACTGGAGAAATCAAACAAAGCAGTCAATTACGATTATCTGGGAGAATTCTCTGCCACAGATGCACTTGCATGGCGAGCGAATGGTGATTTTAATGTTTACGGACCAAAAACGTTGTCTTTCAGGTATGATTTGAACACATACGGCGATGTGAAGGATTTTATGCTCTTTTATGCCGACGATTCAGAAGGAAATATGGAGATCAAATACCTGATCAAGAATAATAGTGAAGGTCCTTTTAAATTTGATCTTCTCAACTCCTCAAAAGATGATGGTTATCCAAGTTTTTCAAGGCTAGGTGATAAAATCTATTTTAGCTCGAACCGCGATGGGAGTTTTGACATTCATGAACTATCAATCCCCAGAACGGAAAATGAAAATGTTACACTAGAAAGCCTGATAAACCCAAAAAAATATACACTGAGGAAGGTGGAAGAACTATCAAGTGCCAGCGACGATAAATGTCCTTACTTTCAAGATAACATGATGGTATTTGTATCCGACAGGCCAGGCGGCAAGGGCGGGCAAGACATTTACTACGCTAGATATGAGAATGGGGAATGGTCTGCTCCTGTGAATGCTGGAGACCGGATCAATACGGCACATAATGAGTATCGTCCAATCATTCCTGCATTAAACAATTTCTCCTATCGCCTAACGCTATTCTCGTCGGACAGACCTGGTGGTAAAGGCGGTTACGATTTGTATATGACCGGGCTTACAGAAAATTGGTAATCTGTTCCTAAGTCGGATCAAAGTTACCATAGTTCAAAGAAGCACGACACCCGTTGTTTCGAAATGGTGTCAACATAACTGTGGCAACTAGCATTAACAATATATTGCTTCATTTGATTCTCTTGCGCTATTTGGAAAAATTAGTGCGGGAGAATTAATGCATTCTAAATCCGAAACCTCTCTTTTTCTGCTGCTCCTACCGGGGCTTTTTTCAGCCTGCTGCACCAGCTCTTTTATTTTCCTTTTTTGGTTCTCAAAAGGAGGGCTCTGCCCTTTGGCTTGTTGGGCGCGGTGGCGAATCATATCAGCACTCCGCATTGCGGTCTCAAGCAGTAAAAAAAATCAATAAATATCGGTAGGTAAAGGTATGGTAACACGGCTTCCTCCTTGTAACCCACCAAACCAAGCACATAACATTGCGGTATCAAACAAAAAAAGCAATTGTTATGGAGCAATACTCATTTGACCAGCTGCCCCGCGCAGTTTCTGAGCTTCACCAGAAGCTGGACAGCATCCAAGACCTTCTTTTAGAGTCCCGACAAGCCGTTCCGCAAGCCATCGACTTGATGACGATTTCCCAGGCGGCTGAGTTTCTTAAGCTTTCCGTGCAGACGCTTTATGGCAAAGTCTGCCACCGTGAGATCCCCGTCAGCAAGAAGGGCAAAAGGCTTTACTTCTATAAGTCCGAGTTGGAAGAATGGATCAAGTCCGGCAAGAAACAAACAATATCCGAACTCCGCGAGCAACTCCCCTCCTTGGTGGGCACACGCAAAGGAAGACTTCGCTAAGCTATTCCTCAATGATGTCAGCCAACAATTATCCGTTGAACCTGCCAGGCAGCTATATACGGGTACAGACCGGCTATTACAAAAAGTGTATGCAGCCGACAGTCAGCAAGGAATTTATGGAGATGTGGATCCCATGGTCAGCCGAAATGCTCAGGCAAGATCTTGAACCGAGCCAGATCAAGAAGATCAGAAAGTTTGACGGGTTCTGTTGTGTCCCTGATCACTTGGATTACAAAGAGATCGTTGGAAACTTTTATAATCTCTACCACCGACTGGGAGCGAAACCGGAACCAGGGGATCCTGTTAATACGCTCGGGTTTATACGCCACATTTTCGGCGAACAGTTTGAGCTCGGCCTGGATTATCTGAGCCTTCTTTACCAAAGACCAACTCAGAAGCTTCCGGTATTGTGCCTGGTTTCCAAAGAACGCAAAACAGGAAAGACCACTTTCCTGAACTTTCTAAAAATGATCTTTGGAAAGAACATGACCTTTAACGGCAACAGTGATTTCCGCTCGCAGTTCAATTCCGACTGGATGAACACTTTGATCATTGCCGTCGATGAAGTGCTGCTCGACCGCAGGGAGGATTCAGAGAAGATCAAGAACCTGAGCACTGCCCGGAATTCGAAGGTCGAAGCCAAAGGCAAGGACCGAAAAGAAACCGAGTTCTTTGGCAAGTTTGTGCTGTGCTCCAACAATGAAGAGAACTTTATTGTCATTGACCCGGCCGAAACCCGGTATTGGGTACGCAAGGTGCCGGTGTTGCCCTCAGAAAATGTCCATCTGCTGGATCTAATAGCTAGCGAGGTTCCAGCCTTCCTGCATTATCTGCTTTGCCGAAATCTGTCAGTCCCAATAGCACAAACCAGAATGTGGTTTTCCGAAAGGCAAATCCGCACTGAAGCATTGATGCGCGTCATCCGAAGCAACCGCAACCGGCTGGAAACGGAAATGCTCTTTATCCTCAGGGAGATCTTTGAGAATACCGGCATCAGCAAGCTCGAATTCACTAACAAGGATATGCTCGAGCTGTTGAAGCGGAACATGCCAAGGCTGACGCGACAGCAGGTTTCTAGTGTCCTGCAAAACGATTGGGGATTGAAGCCGGTAGCCAACAGTTTAAACTACCAGACATATTTGTACAACAGCTGCAATGACCTTGCCGCAGTGCATTCAACAGGCAGGTATTATAGCGTTTCAATGGACTGGATTAGCCAAAAGTTTGATGAGGGGTTGTAAAACGAACCGCAACTCGTTAATTATCAACGAATAACACGCTCATCAAAGTATCTTATTTTATGATGAGATTTGATGAGCACGATGAGAAAACTCATCATGGCAAATATGCTTGATGAGGCCATGATGAGCCTGTAACTTATATCATTATCAATTATTTATATCGATTTCTCATCATCTCATCATAAAAACGGCTTCTACCAGCCTGCTTAAAACAGGTGTCTGCTAATCAAAAAACAAAACCATGAATATCAAGCAATTAAATCAGCTGCCGATCACTGATTTCCTAAACAGAATCGGTATCGAGTCCAGCTATAAAACGGGGGAAAACCAATGGTATGTATCCCCAATCCGGGAGTCCGAGCATTCCCCATCGTTTAAAGTCAATACAGTTATTAATCGATGGTATGACTACGCCCTTATGCAGGGCGGGAAGTTATTTGACTTGGCAGAAAGGCTCTATCCCAACCAGGATGCAAGTAGCCTAATTGAAAAGATAAATGACCTTTTTCTTTTTGAACAGCAAATGCCCAATCCCGCGTTGTCGGCTAAACCTATATGGCAAAGCGCTAGCAAAAAACCAGTTACTGCTGCTGCTATCACTATCAACGAGGTGAAGCCCCTAGGAAACAACCCGGCAATAACCAGCTATCTGGACAGCCGGGCTATTCCGATCGATGTGGCAAAGCGGTATTGTAAGGAAGTGTATTATCAGTTGGAAGACAAACAGTACTTCGCGGCAGGATTTGAAAACAGGTCCGGCGGTTATGAGCTTAGAAATGCTCACTTCAAAGGATCAACTTCCCCCAAGGATATTACCCACATTGAAAACGGGGCAAAGTCGATCTGCGTAGTGGAAGGGTTCATGGATTTCCTTTCCTTGCTCACCCTGCAAAAAAGCCTTCACCCGATTCGCAGTGATTTTCTGGTGCTCAACTCGGTGGGCCTGGCAGACAGGAGCCTGGATATTTTGGAAAGGTATCGCAGCATTTTCCTGTATTTGGACCATGACAATGCTGGAAGAAAGACGCAGGAAAAATATGAGTCAGCAGGTCTTAAAACAGTTGATGCCTCGATCATCTACAAGCAGTACAAGGATGTCAATGACTACTTAGTCAGTCAGAAATCAAGCCAAAAAGAAGTAAAAAAGCAGCTGACTTTCAAAAAGTCTGGCGGGCTGCATTTGTAAAAGTCATCAGAGAGCAAGTTTGTGTTTTCGCTTCGCAAAAACCCGTCCCGCTCCCGCGTGACTGGAAACTTGCCTTTTTCTCCCGTTGGTCGCAAAAGGTTTAAAACAGATAATGGAATGTGAGATGGAAACGACAGAAATTAAAGACCGAAAACTTCATACCCCGAAAGGTGGCAGGCCACCTAAAAAAGTAAAACGGCAGAGCCAACTCATGGTCAGGCTGACAGAAACCGAGCGTTTTTTGATCGAAGAAAAAGCCAAGGATGCCGGGATGAAACCAAGCGCCTGGTTCAGGTTGGCTGCCAAGAAAGCAAAAGTTTTGGCCAGGTTAAAACCTGATGACCTCAAACATTTAAGGACGATGACAGGCATGGCCAACAACCTGAATCAGCTGACGCACCTTGCCCATAAGGAAGGATTAACATTCATACGGCAATCCTGCAAAGAACTGCTTTTGCAAATCGATAGAATCCTGAAAAAGATTGGCGGCGATGATCGGTAAGGTGACGATTGGCAGCAGCTTCGGCGGTGTGATCCGCTATGCGATGGAAAAGCAGGAAGCGAGCCTGTTACTAGCCGAAGGTGTGAGAACAGATCAAGTGCGCTCCATGATCGATGATTTTAATATGCAAAGGAAATTAAACCTTGACTTGACAAGGGCAGTCGGGCATATCTCGCTGAGTTGGAGCAAGGAAGACGCAGCCCGGCTTTCGCCTGAGATTATGAAGCAACGTGCATTAGACTATATGGAAAAGATGAAGATCACCGGTACCCAGTTTATCCTGGTCGAGCACCGGGATAAAAATCATCCGCATCTGCACATCATCTATAACCGAGTAAATGACGAAGGCAAGACCATTTCAGACCGGTTTCAAACAGAGAGGAACCATAAAGTCTGTAAAGAGATCACGCTTAAATATGGGTATCATTTGGGAAATGGGAAAGGCCAGGTCAATCGGCAGCAGCTCAAAGGGGCTGATAAGATTAAGTACGAGCTCCATGATGCGATCAAGGCAGCAAGCGCTGAGGTTAAAAGTTGGAACGAGCTTAGGGCAAGACTAGAAAGTCAGGAAATCGAAATCGTTTTTAAGTACAAGGTTGGGACAAATGAGATCCAGGAATTCAGTTTCATAAAGAGCGGTCTACAATTCAAAGGGTCAAAGATCGACCGGGCCCTAAGTTTTAGCAAACTGGATGCAGTAATCAGGCAGAATCAGAAACAATCGCTGTTGCAGCAGTTTCAAAAGCAGCCGGTTTATCAACCTGCCTTATCAGAAGAGAGATTTCAGCCTACCACATTACCGCAGGGAAGCCAGAATGACCGGATGCTTGACGACCTGTTTAAACCCACACAACTGCCAGAGCAAACAATGACCAATCCGTCAAAAAAGAAAAAACGCAAACAATATTTAGGACATAGCTTATGAAAAAGATAGAAGAACAACTCGAATCGATTGAAGAAGTGCTTTCGCTTGTGATCAGAAAGAATGCATCTATTGAGAACCTGATCCAAACTGCCGCTGATTCTCAAAACAAGGTACTCTCAGAAGCCCTGATCGAAATAAAGAGGGATTTAAAGCAGAATCCATCAAGCCAATACTTCGAGTCTTACTTTTCGGAAGTCAAGCAAGCTATTGCAAATATTCCGAAAACAACGGAGGTGAGAAACCACCACCATTTTGATCTTCGCTCGAAGGGCTTTATTATGTCAGCCATTACACTTTTGATTACGACGGCCATTAGTATTGCAGTGGCTTTTAGCAGCGATCGGGAAAGTAGGCGTCTTGCCGGAAATGATGTTAAGTACAGAATGATTCGCCAGATCAATCCGGCGCTTGTCGCTTGGGCGGATAGCACCTACCACAATAATCCCGACTCAGCGCTAGCGGAAACTAAACGACGAGAAGATTTTGAGTTGGTATTGAAGGATGCGGAGGCCAATTTCAATAAAAAACAGGAGGAGGCCGAAAATGCTCGCAAGCTCTTAAAATCGCTTAAAAAAGAGTGATCGGTTTGTCAGACTGACCCAAAACAAAATTCTGTCAAATTACCCAGGATATAGTTTACCCTCCTCTGTTCTGCATATTCCAAATGGGCGCTGATCCATTCTTCGGAATAATCGTTTTCGAGTATTTTCTGGAATTCTTGTTGCAAGTAAAGCTTGACATCTTCCTTCGCCAAACGCATCTCCTCCCACAACGACGTGCGGTGGTTCAAAATGTACACCAAATCTTCAAAGTCGGTACTTGTCCTTCCATCGTTGCCGCCTCGATTCTTAAATGCCTCCAACTTACTTGCGACAAGGTATTCTGGTTTGAAAATATTAACATGGTAACCTTCTCCCAAATCATATTTTACCGCCGTTTTGAAGCCTTCCGGATACCAGATATTACTGAATCCGAGAACCTGTTTGTCGGTAGGCATTACGTCGACAATAATTCCCTGTACTTTATATCTGCAGATTACACCGGATTCCATGTCATTGGTAAATCCCTTAGACCGTAACTTTTCCTCCAAATCCGCATAAGCTTTGTAACCAGTTACTTCAATTAATACATCTACGTCGTCTGTAGGCCTTACTTCTTCTGCAATACGCTGTACATATAAAGCTACTGTTGCCCCACCGATAAAAATTGCAGAATCTTGCAGCTCTTCCAGCGCGTCGTATACGGCTTTGATACGTAGAATATTCTCTCTTTGACTCATTTCTTAAGGATTAACATCTTCATTTGCTCCAAGGCCATTTTCTTCTCTCTCGCTCGTCCAACCCGCAAAATATCGATACCGGAGAGTAATTTGTAAAGTACCTCATCCATTAAGACTGCCTTTGTTACTCCTTTGTGAAGCGGTTCGATGGATAAACCCCGCATAGTTCCCTGCTCGTCCTTCCAAACGTAATCAACCGACCCAAGAAAATGTGATTTGTAAAAGGGGTTGGAATACGCGGTTGGAACACCGGTTACGATTTGCCCCGGCACTGCTGGAAAGACGTAAGGCAACCCGAATTCAATAAATTCGACAAGGTTATTAACCCGTACCTTTTTTTTGCTTTCATCTATCAATCCCGCAATATGGCTCCGGCTTAAAGATTCCGAAACTTCAGACACGCTTATATAAAGCTGTGAAGATAAATCTCGGTATTGCCAGGGCTTACTTTCTAAACAGACGATTTTTAGCAATATCACCACGTCCAAGGGACGCATTCCGTTATGAGCTTTCATGGAGTAAAGATACAATTTCGTTCGTTGTTTGCAAATCGCGAACAGCGAACGAAAAAAGTCATCTTCCAACTGCAACAGTCTAGTAAGGTTTGAGCAGATATCTCGAAATTGAATTATATTGCTAAAACCTTACTCTATAATGATATCATGGGACTATTTGACGGTAAACAACTTGAATATTTAGAGGACGAAAGAAAAAAACTCTGGGATCGGCTAATTCGCAATGAAAAGTATGCAAAGGAGTTAGAAAAGCAAATTCAAAAAAAGGCTACAGACTCGGAAAAAGACGCTGCACAAGCTTCAAGAAAAGCGGCGGAATTTCGAAATAAAGCTGAGGAACGCTACCAAGAAGCCTCTAATTTTGTTAATCAAATTGAAGTTGAGATAGAAACTGCACGAGCAGCTGTTAGCCAGATCAACAAAACAAAAATAGATATTGACGAAGAAGAACAATCGATTCAAGAAACTATTGGGAGGCTGGAAGAACTTGAAATCAACTATCAACAAAGATTAAGAGACGTTGATACAAGTATAACAAGAATAAACGCATTTACAACCAAGTATCCCGACTTGGAAACTAAGATAGAAGAGATCAACGGGTTCATTTTAAAAGTTGAAGAGAATCTTGACAAATCTGGGGTAAGTCTTAGTGCTTTAAATAAAAGAAAAAGGGAGGTTGACGACTTGTACCGCGAGATATTCGGATACACCGAAACTAGCGATGAAGATGGCGATGCAACCAAAATTGAAGGCTTAAAGGATGAATTAGAATCCAGTTACAACAAACTCTCTGAAAATCTCGTAGCAGCACTTGAGGAAGTTGAAAAATTACATAGCGATTATTCAACTAAGTATTCTGAATTTGAGAGTGGGCATAAGGAGGGCTATAAGGCAGTAAAGGACGAAATAGCAAGTTTATTGCCTAACGCTTTAACAGCAGGATTGAGCGCAGCATTTTCAAGTAAAAAAGACAATGAAGTTGAAGCGTCTGAGAAATTACAGAAAAATTTCTCTCTCGGAATCTATCTCATGATAGGTGTTAGTGTAATTCCCTTGATCATTAGTATCATATTTTTGTACCAAGGAGTGACTCTGGAACAAGTCATTATGAAAATTCCGAGACTAGTTCTCGCAATTATCCCAATGTATATTCCTGTTCTATGGTTTACTTACTCGGCAAACAAAAAACTAAATCTTTCAAAACGGTTGATAGAGGAATATGCTCATAAAGAAGTATTAAGTAAAACATATGAGGGTCTCTCTACTCAGATTTCAAATATTAACGACAAAGCACAATCTGAGGAATTAAAATTTAAATTGCTTTCAAACTTTCTCCAGGTCTCGGCTGAGAATCCAGGTAAGCTTATTTCTAATTATGAAGTATCAGATCACCCGATTATGGAGGCCCTGGAACAGAGTTATAAGTTCCAAATTGCTATTGATCGGTTGGAAGGCGTTCCTGGCCTAGGGAAAATTGGCGCAATGTTAGAAAGCAAAGCGAAGAAGAGGATGACCAAACGTGAAGAAAAAATCGTTAAGGCCCTGGGTGTGGATGAGCCTGAGGATGTTGAAGACTAAAAAAGTGCTGTATCAAAACAAACACCGGCCCGGGCATTACAAAAATGCCCGGGCCGGTGTGTTCTATCTACATAGACTCGCCATTAACCACACGCGCTTCTCTGCGCTGATTTTGAAGGCCATTGGGATATCGAGTTTAGCGGCTGGATGTGTGTTAGTCGGAGAGGTGTAAATTAGTTTGAGAGCTTTGAACCGTCTCGACAAAAAGGTAATTTGCCAAAAGAAGGTTGCGAATGCCCACAATCTAAGTCATCGCATGGGAAGAAAAATAAATGTATTGCAAGAATGGTTAGATAATGGCAAAAATATTTCGTCCGAATTTTTACTAAGGCCGACTATTAGCCGCGGAGTGTTTTATCGGGTGTACACAACGCTAAAATTGTATTTCGGTGACGAGTACTTTGTAATTTCTGAGCGAGAGGATAAGTCCATTGATAAACACTTTTGGATAGTAGATCTGTTGGCAAATAAAAATAGCTTTGAATGCATTGCTGCTTTGGACAAAATTGCTAAGCTAACGGACTACCTGCACACACTTCCCCGCCACGTAGTTAAAGAATTTGAGCATTTAAGAGGAGGCTACAACGATCCTAAGAGAGTACATGCAGAGAACCTTCGAAACTTTTTCTATGAAATTTACATAATAAGGCTTCTCGAGCAAAAACAAATTCCAGTTGAAAAAAAGCCTGAAGGTAATGGGAAGCCACTCGATGGTGTTTGCTATCTGGCTGGCAAAAAATTCATAATTGAATGTACCAAACCTGCGATTCCAAAACGAATAGAATTTGATGTCCTTAAAAGAGTTGCGACCGACTTCATATTGTTAATTGAGAAAACTGTTAAACTTCCACCCATAATAGTTGTCGTTGACTTTAAGGGAAGAATTACACCTGCGTACAGATCACATTTTTCGACTTATCTCATTCACTTGCGCAAGCACCTCAACACCGCTCAAACAAGTGAATCAATGAATTTCGAAGTTGACAGTGAGTACGGCTTGGTGAGAACCGAGCACTTTAGTGATGAACTATTAGACCAGCTAAAAAATGAAGGTCACGATATTATTTTTTATTCAAATGGCTTGGTGGGTCAATCAGTTCCTAATAGCGGAATCAATTTCAAGTTTCCAATAGAGGAACATGAAATCCTTAAACATCTCGAGGCCGTTCTAAAACAAAAAAAGATACAACATATTGATTCAGAAGATATTGAGAAAATAATTTTTATCGACAGCGAGTCTCTTCCAGAGTTTAATTTTGGTTTGTTTCACCAGCCGAGCATGTTGAATCTTGATGAAGTGACGCGACTTTATGAAAAACTTCGAATGGACTGCTTGGTTTGCATAACTATTAGAACCTATTGGTCAGGAGAATTGGTTGTCGCTACCCATCTCATTGCTACCGAACGGCTTAAAAGAGAGACCAAATGGCTGGTAGATAAGCTCAGTGGGACCGCTCATTTTGCTGATATAACCTATTTATCTCTCTAATGAACCCTTTGTCCTTAATGCC
Source organism: Dyadobacter sp. CY343 (assembly GCF_021390335.1). Lineage (GTDB taxonomy): Bacteria > Bacteroidota > Bacteroidia > Cytophagales > Spirosomataceae > Dyadobacter. Next base: position 163,042 of record NZ_JAJUXK010000010.1, read on the forward strand.
TCTATGATCAGTAAAATCTTCTCTTGTCTGAGGCCTTCAACGATTTTGAAAAGTTCTAAGTGATCGAGGAAACCCTCAGGTAACAGGAAGCGGACTAGGGGCTAAATGCGACTCTTGCCATGCATTCAATATTGATTCGTTGCAAACCAATTAACTTTTTGATCGCCCCAACTTTTCGGACTGATCCACAACTATTGCAACTTTTATTGCAACTAAAGAAAAAAGCACCTAGCAAATTAATGCTAAGTGCTTCATTTTCAGGCTCCCGAAGTTGGGCTCGAACCAACGACCCTCTGATTAACAGTCAGATGCTCTAACCGGCTGAGCTATTCAGGAGTGTAAACCCGGTTGTTTATTCGAATTATGGTGCAAATGTAAGCGTCAAAGGTATATAGCGCAAGTATTAACGTTAAAAAAATGTCACGCCTGCACCTTCTGTAATATTAACTCCTTGACTTTCTTGGCATCTCCCTTCGTAAAATTGTTGATAATAATTTCAGGACGCATTCTCGGGATCACCCGGATCGTCGAGAAAAACATGCCACTGTCGACTTCAACACCTGAAATGTCGGAATAAAATACAAAGTTGTCAGTACTTCTGAAAAGCTTGCTCACTTTGAATGTTACACCTTTATCACCGAATGTTACTTTATCCGGAAAAAATGGATTCATTAGTCCACTGGCGCTGAATTGTTCGTTCATAAGATTAGGTTATTAAATTTTTATAAAGGTACGTAGACGACCTTCTTCGTCTCAAAGAATTCTTCGTTGAAATAGTCCGATAGCTCGAAAATGCGCTTTTTGTGTGGTAATTCTGCCAGCTCTTCGGTCAGGTCACCGCCTTTTAGGTATAAAATTCCGTTCCTGAGTTCGTGAAAGGAATTTCGGCTGATGTTTTTCCTGACCCAGCCTACGAACGGAGTAATGCGGGTAACCGCTCTGCTCACCACAAATTCGTAAGAATCGTCCAGCTTCTCGGCCCTGATCTGCTCGGCTTTTACGTTGGTCAGCTTCAATGCATCGGCGATTTCCTGCACAACGCGGATCTTTTTTCCTATACTATCCACCAAATGAAACTGCGCATCGGGAAACATAATCGCGAGCGGAATACCCGGAAATCCGCCGCCGGTACCTACGTCCAAAACGCTTGTTCCTGATTTGAACGGCTGCACTTTGGCAATACCCAGTGAATGCAAAACGTGTCTTTCATATAAGGTATCAATATCCTGCCTCGAAATCACATTGACCCGTGCATTCCAATATTGATATAGTCCTTCCATTTCGCTAAACTTACTACGTTGATCATCAGTAAGTTCGGGAAAATATTTATTGATTAATTCCATGTCCGGCGAGGCCTTCTTTTAAGTAGAGTAACAAATCCGAAAACGGTATAATAGGCGAATAACGCAAAATCCATCAGCAAAAAACTGAACCACTCTACCGTTTTATCCAGCTTCAAATTAATAACGATCAATAAAAACCATTGGATCACCCACCTGGCTCCCACGATGATCCCTAAGTATTGCAGATAAAGAAAGTCTCTGGTGATGAGTCCAAAGGCTAATGCGGCCAGTCCCAGGAGCCAGATCGCAATGTGGCTGCCGGAAAGCAGGGCCAACAAGATCTTGTTCCGCATCTTATAGTATTTACTTACCGAAATATGCCGCTGTTTCTGACGGTACCACGCTTTCCAGGTCGTTTTTGGGATAGAATAAACAAATGAATCTTCCTCGATTGAAACGGTGGTGTTTGAGCTGTTTGATACTTCATTCAGGAAAATATCGTCATCGCCGCCGAATACATTTTTGTGCTTATAAAAACCCTTATTCGCGAAGAAAACAGAACGCTTATATAATATGTTACGTCCGACACCCATGTAGGTCATTCCGGCGAGCGCGAACGATAGGTATTGAACGGCGGTGTAAAAGGTTTCGACGCGGATAAACCAGTTGAGCAAACCTGCATTTTTAGAATAGGGAGAGAAACCCAAAACGATATCCTTGTCTTCCGTCACGCGGGAGGTCATCGCGGTGATCCAATGTGTGGAAGAGGGCCGGCAATCGGCGTCGGTCATCAATGCGATCGGATATTTGGCCTGCTTCATTCCGACTGTCAACGCGTACTTTTTCGGTGTTACGTGATCAAACTGATCGTTGATCCGGATGTACCTGATATGTTTCCAATTGAATATGTTGCTGCGGATATAATCTTCGCTTCCATCGTCAGACCTGTCGTCGAGCAGGATCACTTCAAATTCGGGATATTCCTGTGCGTCTAGCAGCGGCAGCAACTCAGTCAGATTTTCCTTCTCATTCCATGCGCATACCAGTACAGTTACTCCCGGCCTTGAATTGCCGTAGTTCGCGCCTTTTTCATAAAATGCAAGTCTTGTAAAAAAGAAGAGATAATAGAATAATTGTACTGAAACGAACGCCGCTAGCGCATAGAGTAAAGAGTCGGCCACAATAGAAGAGAGAAGTAAATTTTTACCATATTGTCACAAATATACAGTCATTGTCAGGATTCTTCGAGACCTTCAATCTATTTTTGCAGGGCAGAAATTTAAAATTTAAATGAAGTTTACATTAGAGGCGAAAGACCCCGGATCGAAGGCGCGGGCAGGGTTCATTGAAACAGATCACGGAATAATTGAAACACCGATATTCATGCCGGTGGGGACTGCGGGTACAGTAAAAGCAGTTCATCAGCGCGAGTTGCACGACGATATTCAGGCACAGATTATTCTTGGAAATACATATCATCTTTACCTTCGCCCCGGGCTCGATATTATTGGTAGGGCGGGCGGCTTGCATGCATTTAATGGTTGGGATAAACCGATCCTTACCGATAGCGGCGGCTACCAGGTTTACTCGCTGGCAGGTACCGGAAGGAAGATAAATGAAGCAGGTGTGGTATTTAAGTCACACATTGACGGTGGCGTACACACATTCACGCCGGAAAATGTGATGGATATTCAACGCACGATCGGAGCAGACATTATCATGGCGTTCGACGAATGCACACCATATCCCTGCGAATTTTCGTATGCTCGGCAATCTATGGAAATGACTCACCGCTGGCTGACGCGCTGCTGCGAAAGATTTGACAGTACAACTCCGCTTTACGGACACAATCAGACACTTTTCCCGATCGTACAAGGCAGTGTGTATAAAGATCTCAGAAAACAGTCGGCGGAATATATTGCTTCTTGTGACCGGGAAGGGAATGCAATAGGCGGACTGTCAGTAGGGGAGCCGGCCGAGATTATGTACGAACTGACGGAAGTGGTTTGCGACATTTTACCGGAAAATAAACCAAGGTACCTCATGGGAGTTGGAACCCCTGCGAATATCCTGGAATGTATTGCTTTGGGGGTAGATATGTTCGACTGTGTAATGCCTACCAGAAACGCCCGTAATGGCATGATTTTTACTACGGAGGGAGTGATCAATATCAGGAATGAGAAATGGAAGGATGATTTCTCGGCGATTGATGCCGGCCTGGGTGGTTATGTGAGCACTTTCTATTCAAAAGCGTATCTGCGTCATCTGATCAAATCGGATGAAATGCTTGGCGCACAAATTGCAAGTGTGCATAATCTCACTTTTTACCTTTGGCTGGTGCGGAGTGCGAGGGAAAAAATCAAGGAAGGGAATTTTGTTTCCTGGAAGAGGGAAATAGAAAAAAAAATAAATCAACGGCTTTGAAAGTTGCAGAATCGGCATTTCTTTCGGGAAAAATTAAAATGAAAAATCCTGAAACTTTTTCCAATTCTGGTGTACTTCGGTTGATTTAATGATATTGTTAACCTATTTTTGTGCGCACTAGGCATTTGGTTAACGTACAATTGGCCATGAATTGAATACCTAATTTACTCATAATTGACTAAAAGATCAATCCTAGTTAATCTTAATAACGCTAACTTGAATAGTATGAAAAAAGTATCCCAGTTGATTTGTTCGTTTGCCTTGGGGGCAATGATGGCGCTGCCTTCATTGGCGCAACCACTAGAGCAACCGAATTCTCCGGATTACAATCCCAAAGCAACCTACGACGGTCCCTACAAGCTGAACACCTGGTCAATTTCAGCGCACTTCGGTCCATCCATGTTTTTTGGCGATTTGAGAGAGTATGATTTCTGGCCTGTTACCAAAACAACAGCTGACAGCCACAAGGAATCCGGAACAATTCAAGGAGGCCTCACTTTAAACAAACAGCTTTCATACTGGTTCGGCTCTCGCCTGGACGTTTCTCTCGGAAACCTGAGAGGTATGAAACGCCGGAATTACAACCGTTATTTTGAGGGCAACTATTTTGATGTTTCTGTTGCCGGAACAGTGAATTTGAAAGGTCTTTTAATGGGACCTAATAAAATGAAACGCTGGAAAGTAGATGCGTATGTTGGAGTAGGACAGATTTTCTACAACGCTGACGCTTACGATCTGACTGGCGGTGTTAAGTTGCGCGAAACCGGCAGCATGAACGACTGGATCGTTCCAACGGGATTAAACGTAAACTATGAAGTAACCAAAAGAATTGACATCGGACTTGACTTCCGGTTGACTCATACAAATTCTGACTACCTGGACGCAACGTTCGGTGGTGACTATGACAGAACTGCGAACAGCTTTGTAATTGCAGACCAAAAAACCTCCCGCAAAGGAAATTCAGAACTGGATAGCTACGGATACGGTGCTGTGCAGGTAACTTACAAATTGGGTAAAAACCCATTGAAAGTTCAGAAAGTGGATGGCAAATGGGATTACAAACCTGACGAAGGCGGATACTACCACCTGCGTTACACAGATCCTAAGGCGCTTATTAAGCCTCCAAAAATCCTTACGCTTGAAGAAATGGACTCAGTTGCAAAAGCAAACCGTCCAAAAGATATCGATCCAAGACTATTGCTTGATACAGACGGTGACGGTGTTTCTGACTTCTTCGATAAAGAACCAAATTCACCAGCTGGAAGCATAGTTGACGGTGGTGGTCGCGTTCTTGACTTCGATGCTTACGTGAAAAATGCGCTTAAAAATGGTGCAGCTTGTGCTGAGATCTTCGCTAACGTAATGTTCGATACTGACAAAAACACGATTAAGCCAGAGGCTCAGGAAATGTTGAAAAACGTGGCGAAACTGATGAACCTGAACGGTTGCCGCCTGCAATTGGCTGGTCACACAGATCGTCGTGCATCTGACCGCTACAACATCGCACTTTCACGCCGCCGGGTTGATGCAGTTAAAAACTACCTGATCAACGAAGCAGGATTGACTGACCCAAGCAAAGTGATCGTTGATTACTTCGGTTCATTCAAACCAATCGCTGACAGCGCAAGACGTGAAGGACTTCAAAGAAACCGTCGCGTAGAACTTAAACTTCTTCCATAGTATTTAATGGAATAAAGATAAATACAGAACAAGGTCTCCGTAATGGAGGCCTTTTCTGTTTTATAAAAGGGTTGAAAAGCAAACATACTTACATCAATTATTCTAAATACTGAATGAAACAATACGATTATCTGGTAGTGGGGGCGGGGCTATGGGGTTCCGTCTTTGCGCATGAGGCTACTAAAAGAGGCAAGAAATGTCTTGTAATTGACCGAAGATCACATATTGGCGGTAATGTTTACTGCGAAAATGTTGAAGGTATTAATGTCCATAAATATGGCGCGCACATCTTTCACACCAACGACAAGGAAGTATGGGATTATGTGAATTCATTCGTTGAATTCAACAGATACACGAATTCCCCGATCGCTAATTTCAATGGGGAGATGTATAATCTGCCCTTCAATATGAATACCTTTTATCAGCTCTGGAAGGTAAAAACGCCTGAGGAAGCGAAGGAAAAGATCAGGGAACAAGTGGAAGCGGCAGGTATTAAAGATCCGCAAAATCTGGAAGAACAGGCAATTTCTTTGGTCGGCACCGACATTTATGAAAAGCTGATCAAAGCCTATACAGAAAAACAATGGGGCAGAAAGGCGACCGAGCTTCCTGCATTCATTATTAAACGCTTACCTGTTCGATTTACGTTCGATAACAATTATTTCAACGATAAATATCAGGGCATTCCAATCGGTGGATATAACAAACTGACTGAGGGGCTTTTGGAAGGTGTTGAAGTAAGGTTAGGGATTGATTTTTTCAAAGAGCGTGAGTCACTTACCGCACTCGCGGAAACGATTGTATACACAGGACCGATTGATGAATATTTTGACTTCAAATTCGGCCAGCTTGAATACCGAAGTCTTCGGTTTGAGAATCAATTACTTGACCAGGAAAACTACCAGGGCAATGCAGTTGTGAATTATACCGACGGTGAAACTCCTTTCACGCGTATCATTGAGCACAAGCACTTTGAATTTGGTACACAGCCTAAAACCGTGGTCACCCACGAATATCCGCAGGAATGGGTAAAAGGCGCAGAACCGTATTATCCTGTTAATGACGACAAGAACACGGCTGTTTTTAACCAGTACAAAGCACTCGCTTCCGAAGAGGAACAGGTGATTTTTGGAGGTCGCCTGGCTGAATATCGATATTATGATATGCACCAGGTTGTTGCCTCAGCGCTAAAAAAAGTGAAGGTGCATTTCGCTTAAAACGCACTCACGATAACGTAATCCCCAGTCCTATTAGGCTGGGGATTTTTTTTGTAAAAGTTTTTTCAAAAAAATTTCAGTTATCGCGTTACGTAATCTACTAACCGCCGTCTAAATCATACTAAACTAACCAGTATGTAATGGCGAACCATAATTTAGAGCTAATTACCAGTTTGCGGGCAGAGGAGCAGAGCGTTTCGATGCATGCTTTCCTGAGAGATATACTTCAACATTGGCACCTGTTCCTGATCGGGTTGACAATGAGTGCAGTAGTCACCGCTGTTTTTCTGCGGTATGCTACCCCGAAATACCTCATCGAGTCTTCACTATTGATACGGGATGATTCACGCGGATCGAACTTCGGGGATGCGGCTGCACTGGAAAACCTGGGTTTGTCAGTAACCAGCAGCAGTATTGACAATGAGATTGAGATTTTAAAGTGCAAAAGTCTGGCTGAAAACGTCGTGGATGCGCTCGCGCTTCATGTCAGCTATTTCGCGGAGGGCCGCGTGAAAACAACTGAGCTGTATGATAAGTCTCCTTTCAGAATTGTGTTTTTAGGTACAGAGTTTCCTGGAAACACGCTAGCTAAGTATCAGGTGGTGTTTTTGAAGAATAATGAGTTTGAGCTTCTCAGTAATAAACAAACTGTTTTCGGGAAATTTAGTGACACTATTTCAATTGATAACCGGCGGGCGGTCTTATCAAAAACTCAGCATGTTATTTCCGAAGATGACAAATATTATTTGGTTGTAGAGAATAAGGAAAATTCGATCCGGAAACTGACTGCGAGTTTGTCTGTCTCGACAGCGAATAAGTTTGCCAGTGTAATTAACCTGTCTATCAATGAGACGATTCCTGAAAAGGGCGAGGCGATCCTGTCGACGCTGATTAGTCACTATATCAGCAATAGCATTGATGACAAAAATAGGGTAGCAGACAAAACGCTCACTTTCATAGGTCAAAACTTAGCCCTGGTTTCGTCCGAACTGCACAAGATCGAAGGGAGTATTGAGCAATTCCGGAAAACGAACATGTTACTGGATATCGAAGCAGAAACCCAGCAGCTGATCCAACAGGCAAGCTCGACATCAGATCAATATAGTCAGTTTGCAATTAAATTAAAGATTGTCGAAACTATTGCGAAGTATATAATTGACAACCCGACAGGAATCATTCCCAGCTCCCTGATCCAACAGGAGGCAAACTTTAAGGAGCTGGCCAGTAAATACAATGACTTGATTCTACTGCGAAGCAAGAATTTGGTCACAATGAACAAAGGTCACCCGGCGATATTGGCAATTGAAAATCAGGTAACTGGGCTAAGAGCTGATATATTATCTGCCCTCAATATGCAACAGAAAGAGCTAGGTATAAGTCTGGCCGCATTTCGGCGGAGCGGGCAGGGATATCAGGATGCGATTTCGAAAGTGCCGCCGAAGCAGAGGATATATCTGGATTATACGCGGCAGCAGCAGATCAAGCAGGAGCTGTATTTGTTTTTGCTCAAAAAACAGATCGAGACTTCAATTTCAAGGTCATCGACAATCCCAAATGCGAAGGTTATTGATCCTCCCAAGGCAGATTCAAATCCCGTCACGCCCAATAGACAGCTCGTATTTCTGGTATCCGCTTGTTTCGGTTTGGGTATCCCGATGGCGGGTCTGCATTTATCAAAAATATTGAGTGACAAAATTCCTGACAAAAATAGTCTTGCCCAATACTGCAAAGCGCCGGTAATCGCAGAAATCAGTTACCAGAAAGGCGCTCATTCCAGATTCTTACAGCCCGACGGAAAGAGTTTGATTTCGGAACAGTTCAGGACACTCCGGGCGAACTTGCTTTTCGCATCTGGTCTGGCAGGTTGCAAAACTATCCTGATCACGTCAGGAAATGCCGGTGAAGGGAAGTCTTTCGTAGCGGCAAATCTCGCTCAGTCTTTCGCGATGATCAGTGAAAAGGTATTGCTTATTGAGCTGGATCTGCGTAAACCCACCCTGGCGAACTATCTCCATGTAGAATCACGTGGCGTCACTGATTATCTGCTGAATAGGTCAGATTCTGATATTTTGATCCAAAAATCAGGGCAAAGGCAATGCTTTGACGTGATAACCTCCGGCTACCCTCCGCCGAACCCAGCCGAGCTTCTATCAACTACGAAGTTCGAAAAGTTGATTTTGACGCTAAAAGAAAAGTACGATCACATTGTCATTGATACCCCGCCGGTAGGTTTGGTGACTGACGCGCATACAGTCAGACCATTTGTCGACCTTACCTTATATGTGGTCCGGCAAAATGTTACCGGCCGACAGCAAATGCATGATTTGAACAAGCTATTCACCGATAACCGCTTATCGAATATTCACGTACTCTACAATGGTTTTCAGCAAGCTAGCCGCTACTATCAGTATTATGAAAACGCAGAAAAAAAGGGCTCGTTCTTCAAATGGAAGCACAATTTCAAACTAACCCAATAGTAATGGACAACATTTACATGATTTGTGAAGTCGGTCAGGCGCATGAAGGGAGCATCACACTTGCACATGCATATATCGACGCGGTCGCCAAATCCGGCATCGATGCGATGAAATTCCAGGTTCACATCGCGGAAGCAGAAAGTGGCCCTTATGATAGTTTCCGGCAAGTTTTTCCGTTCGCTGATACTACAAGAATGGCATATTGGAAAAGGATGGAATTTACAAAAGCGCAATGGGCTGAGCTCAAACAGCATTGTGAATACCATGGACTTGACTTTATCGCCAGCCCTTTTTCCATAGCCGCTGTTGACCTTCTGACTGAGATCGGGGTTTCCAGATTCAAAATCGGTTCCGGGGAAACCGAGAACCTGCTGATGCTCGATAAAATTGGAGCAATTGCGAAAGAGGTAATTGTGTCTTCGGGGATGAGTACCTTTTATGAGCTTGATGAAACAATAGCTTGCTTGAAGAAGTATTCCTGTGCGCTTTCAATCCTGCAATGCACCACCGCTTATCCCACTGATCCGTCTCAATGGGGATTGAATGTTATTGAGGAACTCAAAAAAAGATATCAGTTACCAACCGGCTTCTCGGATCATTCGGGAGGGCTGTTTGCTTGCCTTGCTGCTGCGACCCTTGGGGCGCGGCTCCTTGAATTTCATGTGACTTTTGATAAAAGAATGCTTAGCCCGGACGCATCATCCTCACTGGAAGTGGATGAGGTATTCAAATTGGTGGAAGGGGTGCGGGCAATAGAGCATGCGCTGAACAACCCTGTCGACAAATCTGATAATTCCGCGTTCAGGATTTTGAAAGCACAATTCGGTAAATCCTTGGTCGTCAATAAATTCATGCAAAAAGGGCAGCTGATATGCATGGACGATCTGGAATCCAAAAAGCCGGCCGGCCTGGGCATTCCACCGAATGATTATAGTCAGGTTTTAGGTAGAGTATTAACCCAGGATGCACAGCAATGGGATTTTATAACTGAAAATCATTTCTGAGATGCGAAAAGTTTGCGTAGTAATCACGGCCCGTGCTACTTATGGCAGGGCGAAGACTTTATTGCGGGCAATTCAGGAACATCCGGACCTTCAATTACAATTGGTTGTGGCAGGTAGCACTTTACTCGAAAGATACGGGCACGTGGCGAGTCAGATCGAGGATGATGGTTTTGCAATAGATGAGCGTATTGCCAACTCTTCCATTACAGACGAACCCACATCTGCTGCGATCACGACTGCTTCCGGTATTCTCGAGCTTGCGCACACTTTTGAGCGGATCAGGCCGGATGTGGTGGTGACAGTTGGCGACAGGTTCGAAACTATGTCCACCGCAGTGGCGGCAGCTTATATGAACATTCCTCTCGCGCATGTTCAGGGAGGGGAAGTGACCGGTAACATCGACGAGAAAGTGCGACACGCAGTTACGAAAATGTCTGATATACACTTTGTTGCGACCTCCGAGGCACGCAAGAGATTGATCAGAATGGGCGAGGCTCCCGAAACAGTATTTTACACAGGCTGCCCGTCGCTGGATATTGTAATGGATGTCCTTAAAAATCCGGTACTGGATTTTGACCCTTATGAACTATACGGCGGAATTGGAAGCAAGCCAAATTTATCTGACCCTTTCGTAACTGTTTTGCAGCACCCCGTAACCACTGAATCGGAGCTTTCCGAAGAACAGCTTAACAGCACATTAAGCGCGATTATTTCGCTGCAACTTCCAGTATTGTGGTTTTTGCCAAATGCAGATAGAGGCACCGCGGGCACATTTAACAGGATCAGTACATTTTACGCTCAAAACACACTTTTGCCATTTCATTTCTTCAATAACATGCGCCCCGAGCATTTTTTGAAGATCCTTAAAAACTGTGTTTGTCTCGTAGGCAATTCCAGTTGCGGTATTCGGGAAGGTGCAACATTGGGGGTTCCCGCTGTCAATATCGGCAGCAGACAGAAAGGGCGGGAGCGGGGTCAGAATGTAGTGGACGCAGAGCACCGGAGCGACGCAATATTTGAAGCTATACAAAAGCAGGTATCCCGCCCGCATTTCCCACCAGACTTTATCTACGGTAAAGGCAGTGCAGGCCGGCAAATTGCCGATCTGCTTGCCAGCGTTCCCCTCAGCATCGACAAGAAAATCACTTACTGATGAAAGCACCTATACGAATTTTAGGAATTATCCCGGCGAGAGAGGGTTCCAAAGGTATTTATAATAAGAACATGAAGCTGCTGGGAGGCAAACCGCTCATTTACTATACCATTGAATCGGCGCTGAAATCCAAGCTGCTCGATACCATTATCATATCGAGCGACTGCCAGCGGATTCTTGAATATGCGCAGCAATTCCCGGCTATTAAAATTCCATTTGTGAGACCTAAACACCTTGCATCAGACTTTTCCACATCGCTTGAAGTGGTCCGCCACGCATTAAATTACTATGCTGAGGCGGAGATCGCGTTTGAATATGTTGTCTTGCTTCAACCTACGTCGCCATTTCGAAGTCCGGATTTGATCGATAGATCTATCCAGCTAATTGTTGATAACCAAGCAGACAGCCTTGTTACAATTCAGAAAATACCGCACAAGTTTCATCCTGACTGGGCTTTTTTTGACGGACAGCAAGGTTTGCGGCGGGCAATCAAGGAAGATGAAACGATTGTACCGAGGCGCCAGGATTTGTCCGATAGCTACTACCGGGATGGTAAGATCTACATTTCAAAAACGGCCCTGATCCGCGAAGGGAGGCTCTTAGGTGGAAGGATTGCGAGCCTGCTGACGGAAGGCGAGCCGGACATTAATATTGATTCTTATGCTGACTGGGAGGCAGCGCAAATACAGATCGACAAATGGAGACAATACCAAAACGCAGGCTATTGATCCTGATAACCAATCAATTTGCAGTCCTCAATATGATTCACACAGGTTTTCTGGAAAAGCTTTCAAGGAGATACGACATATCGCTGATATCTGATTTGATCAACAAAAGGGATCTTGCGTCGATCAATGAACACTTTAACTGCTCCCTGGAACTGCTGAATACGAACGTTCCATCAGAAACCAGGTTTCTCCGTTATTTGCGATGGATTGAAAAGGTATTGTTTTTCATGACATTCAATACTTCTACGCGTCGTATTAAGGTGTTGCAGCTCGGGTTACCCTTCCGGTTTCTGTTGTATTGTTTCGATAAAATGCCGATCGCGAAGCGTTTTTCACGGTCAATGCTGACCAGAATCAGGGAGATAATTATGGTCATATCATCGAGGATGTTTCAAAAAGAGGGGCAAAGTGTGCTTCATTTTGATGGCGTAATGTCCTCGTCTCCGCTGGATATCCGCGAAAATATAATTGTCAATTTTCTTATTCGATACGCCAGGATTCCGGCGATGGGTGTCGTTATAAGTTGGGATAACCTGACCTCGAAAGGGCTGATCAATAGTGATTTTGATCAAATGCTCGTTTGGAACCAACAAATGGCAGCGGAGTTTGAGCGGCTGTATTCGTTTTGTAAAACAGAGCCAAAAATATGCGTTTCGGGAGTTCCCAGATTTGATATTTACTTCGGGAAAAGAACAAGCCGGCCAGCAAAGTCCGGAGGAAAAACGATCTTATTCGCGACCAGCGCACCTAAGCATTTCCCGGACCAGTATCAAATCGTCGAAGATCTGAGGGAATACATGCAAACCAGAAACGGATTTTCATTACTTATAAGGTGCCACCCAGCAGACGATCCGGACGCTTACCGACAGTTTGCGGCTGAAAACGTGGAGATTTGGCCGTGGCAAAAACAAAATCGTTATTCTCCTTTCCCGGCGCTCGATTTTTTGGAAGTTTTAGCAGACACGCTATTTCGTTGTGACGTTTGTCTGCAGGTAGCCTCCACCATGCGTCTCGACGCAGCTGCATGTAACAAGCCGACTATTAGTATTGCTTATGATGGAAATAAGAAATTGCCCTACGCGCGTTCGGTCAGGCGTTTATATAGCTATTCGCATCAGATTCCGCTGAATCATCTTCGCATCGATCATCCTGTGTTTAGTAAAAAGGAGCTATTTGAATGCCTGGACAAATTGCTCGTAGACGACTTAGGAAGCACTGATCATAGATTGGCGATACAAAAATTCATTCATCACACCGAGGCAAAATCAGTCGACTCGATGATTCAATATGTGGATGAATGGCTGGCTTAATAGCGGAAATCGTGCTGAAAGGACTGGGCTCGCTATGTTTTACGAGCGCTTTTCTTTTCCTATTCCCTTCATTGACGGTTTTTGGAGATACTGAATTCCAACTTACTATCGTGCTTTCGTTTTATGTGTATTGTTTTGTTGTACTATTTACTTTCTCGCCTGACAAGCTCTTTCACGTCGTTTCGATTCCGCTTTTTACACAGTTTTTGCATTTGTTTCAAAAATATTCCTTTCCGGCCGGCGCTAATTCACTTTGGCGCTTAATGCCGTTTTTAATACTCATTCTGTACTTTCTCAATTTTTTTGTCAAAAAGAAGATTACAATATCTGCTTACGAAAAGCTGTTTCTGATCGTCTGGATTGTGCTGGGCTTTTTTTATCTATCCATATCTCCAAATCTCGGGCCTATTATAGTAGGGTCAATTGTTCTTAACCTGCTCATTTTGCCCTGCTATTTTATCTATCTGAGATTTGCAATGCAGGCAACAGACTTTTGCCGTGAACTTGAAAAGTACTTATTCGTCAGCTACCTGATATTAGGCGTCGGAACTTTCGGTTTGGTCATCGCCGGAGCTGCTTATAAAGGTTCGGACAACTTATTGGCTACCAGGAATATTACTGATACCAATATAACAATGGCCTATTTTTTGTTGTTGTGGCCATTTGCGATGCTGTATGGGGCCAGGTTCAGGCAGCAATTTCTTCGTTTTATCACAAGTTCAGTGACTCTGGCGATTCTCGTCGCCGTGGTTGTACTTTCATTTTCAAGGGGAGCGGTATTGTTGATCGGCCCTTTTATCCTGATTTCCCTCTGGCTCACTTCAAGGAAGGCGCTTATGCTTATTCTGATGATCCTTTCCGGCATAACCCTGCTCTTTCTGGCTCAAATCGAAACTTTCCTTGCAACCCAGGATCTATCCTACTTTTGGAAACTGAGATTTGGTGAAGTTTCAAAAGGAAATGCGATCAGTAAGCTGCTCGAAGCCAGCGGCAGAAATGAAATCCAGGCAATCGCTTACAAATTGTTCCTTGCCAGTCCGCTGGTTGGGCATGGTACCGGTAGCTTCGAAGTACTGGGTCCCGGTTATCGGGAAGCGCATTCACTTTGGTATACATTACTGGCAGAGAACGGGTTACTCGGAGTTATTCTGATGTACCTGCTTTTATCAAAATGCTTCTGCACTGTGTGGACGGTAAACGCCGGCGGGAGAAAATATATGGTAATGCCGCTCTCCATACTTTTTTACCTGCTATTCAACCACACTGTTGGAAGCGTTTTCGTGATCATCCCATCCAAAAGTGTGACCGTTAATTGCATAGCCCCAATCTTGCTTATATGCCAGTATTTCTATGCGAAACGCCAGGTTTTAACTTATTTCGATGGCTAACATATTGATTATTGGCCGGTTGCCCCCACCGATCGGTGGAGTCACTATCCACGTGAGCCGGCTGATCGAGAACCTGGAACGAATCGGTTTCAAAAATTTCGACTTCGCTGACTTGAATGAAGGTCTTCCGGGTGTCCTTTGGAAATTTGTTACAAACCGTGCGATCCATCTGCATTTGTCCAATCCTTACTGGCAATTGTGCGTGGCGCTGATTTGCAGACTATTGCTGAAAAAACTGATGGTCACCTATCATGGAAATTGGGGACGTTATGATTTGGCTGGAAATCTCTCCGTCACTTTATCCTGCTGGCTAGCGCACACTCCTATTATTCAAAATGAGGAAAGTTTCAAAAAGGCATTTCAATGGAACAGGAATGCGAAACTAATCTCAACCTACCTCCACTCCGACTATATTGCGCCGCTTGACCCAGACACTTCGTCACTGCTTTTGAATTTTACCAAAAAATACAAACTTATAACCTGCACGAATGCATGGAATGTGGCATTTGATAAACACGGAAAGGAGATTTACGGAATTTCTGAACTGGTTGAATGGGCTGCGGAAAACGGAAAATACGCGTTAGTTATCTCCGATCCCTCCGGTAACTATGCGCCGTTTATTAAACAAAAATATCAAAAGATTTCTGCTAATGTGCTGTTTCTGTCCATTCCGCACGATTTCAGGAACGTCCTGAAAGTGTCAGATGCATTTATCAGAAATACTTCCACCGACGGGGTATCTCTGTCAATTTGTGAAGCAATGAAGTTGAATGTACCGGTTTTAGCCTCCGATTCGGTTAGTCGGCCGGCACATTGCGGCATATTCAAAAGTTTATGGCAACTGGATCTGGAAAGTGAAATCGTTGCGGGGAGAAAGATGCTTTCCGGCAGCAATAGCGAACTATGTGGCGGAGAGGTTATTCAGAGATTGATTGCGGTGTATCGGGAAATACTGGCAGATAGAAGTTGAGCTGCTTCAAAAAAACAAAGGCATAGAAAAATTTCCATGCCCTGTTTCACACTATACACACACTATATTTTTAATATCTATATCAATCTATTTGATGGCTCTCGGATTCAATTCCAATACCGCAAAATAACAAACTAAAGTAATTAGAAAAAAACTTTCGATTGTGAATTTCTAAATTCTAATAAGAAAATAATGGATAATTTTTAAATACAATTCGGCAAAATCCATTAAGGTGTCAAATTTAGGGAAATATTCTTTAATAATTGCTCAAAGGTTTGCCTCTCGTTACATTCGTATACGCGAAATTTTAGTATTGTCTTTTTTGTTCCTAAGACACATACGCGAGAATGAGAGGAGCTGCGCGATCGCGTTAACGAAATTAGATTACAGTACATGAGGATCAATCCTGAAACCGTAGACCGCATCAAGCAGGCCGCCGACATTGTGGAGGTGGTAGGAGATTTTGTGTCCCTGAAAAAAAAAGGTGCAAACTATTCAGCCTGCTGCCCGTTTCACAATGAAAAAACACCCTCTTTCAACGTAAACCCGGTTAGACAGATCTATAAGTGCTTTGGCTGCGGGGCTGCGGGCGATTCGATCAAGTTCGTAATGGATGTTGATAATGTAGGTTATGGAGAAGCATTACGCTATCTGGCCGGCAAATACAATATCGAGATCGAGGAGGAGGAGATGACCGATGAGGAAACACTCCGGCAAAACGAGCGGGAGAGTCTGTATATCGTGCTCAACTTCGCCAAGAATTTTTATCAGAACCAGCTCCAAAACTCAGACGAAGGACAGTCGATCGGATTGAGCTATTTCCGGGAAAGGGGATTTACGAATGAGATCAGGCAGAAATTCGAGCTGGGTTACAGTCTGGACACCTGGGATTCCTTTTCCAAAGAGGCGCTTGAAAAGGGTTATTCGGCGGAGCTGCTTGAAAAAGCCGGGCTGCTGATTCCCCGGGAAAGCAGCAGCAGCGGTGGGTACGACAGGTTCAGAGGCCGGGTGATTTTTCCTATTCACCATGTCGGCGGAAAAGTGATCGCTTTCGGCGCGCGTATTCTGAAATCTGACAGCAGTTCGAAAGCCAATCAACCTAAATATTTAAACTCACCTGAAACGGCGGTTTATCACAAAAGTGATGTACTGTACGGAATATTTCAGGCCAAAAACGCAATAAGGCAACTTGATCATTGCTACCTGGTTGAAGGGTATACAGACGTTATTTCATTGCATCAGGCTGGAATCGAGAATGTTGTAGCATCTTCGGGTACTTCGCTCACCATCGAGCAAATCAAGCTGATCGGTCGTTTTACACCTAACGTAACAATACTTTACGATGGGGATATTGCCGGGATAAAAGCTGCATTGCGAGGTTTGGATCTGGTTTTAGAAGAAGGTCTGAATGTTAATATCGTATTATTTCCCGATGGCGACGATCCCGATAGTTATGTGCGGAAAGTGGGTGCGGAGGCTTTCAAGCAATATTTAAAGAAAGCTTCGAAAGACTTTATCACATTTAAAACCGAAGTACTGCTACAAGATGCGGGTGATGATCCTTTCCGGCTGGCTGCTGTGATTGGCGAAGTGGTGAGCAGTATCGTGAAGATTCCTGATGCGATCAAACGGCAGGTGTTTTTTCGGCGCACATCGGAAATGATGAAGGTGGATGAGCAAATGCTGATCACCGAGGGCAACAAGCTCGCGCGCAGACTGTCAACTCAGAAAAAGCCTGAAAGAGCTCCGTTTCAAGCCGGCAGTATGCCCGAGGGGCCGAATGATATTGGTTCGATGCCGGGGAATTTCACTTTTTCCGAAGACGACTTCAATCCTTTTGAGCCGGAGCCAGTCACGCACGAGGCGCCGCAAAAAAGTAAGTTATATTACCAGGAAGAAGCCTTTACGCGTCTTTTGGTGCTTTTTGGGACAAAGGAACTGGAACCTACCATCACAGTTTGTCAATACGTACTCGGCGAGATTGACGGAATAGATTTTAAAGATCCCATTTTTCAACATTTGCTGACTCTCTTTCGTGAAAACCTGGGGCGTAATTATGTACCAGACACAGACTATTTCCTCAATCACCACGAATCCGAGATCAGAACGCTGACAATAGGCTGGCTGACAAGTAAGTATGAGCTGAGCGGGCTCTGGTCCGAAAAGTATGAGATATATGTTCCGTTTGAGGCGGATGTATTGGACAAAACCGCCTTCGTGAATATCCTGCGGTTGAAAAAGGCGTTTATTGAGGAAAAAATGAAGGTATGTCTCGACCAGGCGGTATACGCAAAGTCTGAGGAGGAACAGACCAATATTATGGGCGAGTTTATTTTTTATAAGGGTATCAGTATGGCGGCTGCCAAAGAATTGGGAAGTGTTATCGGATAACTAAAATAGCTGATCATGAAAAGTATCGTTTCTGCAACGCTGGGGCTGATTTTAATTGTAATGGCCAGTTGTAGCACCTCGTATAAAGTTTTGAAACCAAAGCAGGAAGACAGTTTCAGGCTTTCGGATTATCCAACATTTGGATTCTATGAAATCGAAGCTTCCGGAGATACGGTTTCAAAGAAGTTTGAACAGAACGTTGAAGTTATCAAAGCGGCAGTCGCTCAGAATTTGCAGGCGAAAGGCCTCGATGAGGCGCGGGACGCGAATTTGAAGGTGAATATCGCGCTCTCAGTAGAGGAGAAAGAGCAAACCAGACAAACTGATTTTCGGACGGACGGACTGCCGCGCTACATGGGCCAGCGCCGTTATTCCTGGAAAAGTGAAGAGGTTGTAATAGGTAAATACAGGCAGGGAACATTGATGATTGACCTGGTAGATGCTGCAAATAACAAACTCGTGTGGCAGGGTGGCGCTTCCGGCATTATCCCGGAAAAGAGTAAGAATTTCAAGGAAGATATTGATCAGGCAGTCGCAGAGATTATTGGTCAAATTCCAAAGTAAGGCGCAAGAAAAAGGCCAGTTCATTGCGAACCGGCCTTCCTAATATTTTTATATGGGAGTGCGATTAGTGATTTACTACGCCGCGCACTTTGTCATTTACATTGTCAGCGACAGCACCAGCTTTGTCTTTCACCGTGCTTACGTTTTTCAGGAAGCCTTCTTTCAATTTATCAGCTAAAACAGATAGCTCTTCGAGGCTTTTTTCATATTTATCTTTGGCATTTCCCCCCAGGTCATTCGCTCTGTGCTTGATCAGCTTGCGAGTGTCTTTTCCGTTTTTAGGAGCAACCAAAAGGCCGATTGCGATGCCTGTAAGCAATGCACCAATAGAGCCTATCAAAAATTTTTGATTCTTGTTCATATGAATTTCCTATTTTGTGATAATAATAGATTAGAATAGCAAGCAACAAAAATACTGTGCCAATTTCTTTAAATACTTCTTCAATAGGCTGCTTCAAATATCTGACGGCGCTTTTCATTTCATTACAGGTCTCCCTGTCAATGCCGGTTTATGCGCAATGGAGGGTTATGGATATCAAATCAAATATTCACATGCGGGCTGTCCACACCGTTTCGCCTACTATCTGCTGGGTTGGGGGCTCGAAAGGGACGATTTTGAAAACAACCAATGGCGGAAAGACCTGGGCAACGTATAAAGTACCCGGCGCCGACTCCCTGGATTTCCGGGATGTGCATGCAATCAATAAGAATACATTGGTGGCGATGAGCGCAGGAGAATCCGAGAAAGGTCAGGCGAAAATATACCGGACCGAAGATGGCGGTGAGAGCTGGAACCTTGTGTACCAAACTACACAAAATGGGGTTTTTCTGGATGGAATCGACTTTTGGGATAAAAATAAAGGGATTTGTCTGGGTGATCCGATCGACGGAAAACTGTTCATATTGACTACCGAAGACGGAGGTAAAAGATGGGCTGAACTACCAATCGAAAAGCGTCCGGTGGCAGAACCCGGCGAAGCTTGCTTCGCTGCGAGTGGTACTTCTGTTATTACTTTCGGAAAAAGTAATGTGTACATCGGTACCGGAGGATCGAAAATGGCGCGCGTATTCAGGTCAGAAGATTTTGGGCAAAGCTGGAAAGTATCCGCAACGCCACTACCGGCCGGACCTACCAGCGGGATATTTGGGTTGAGGTTTTGGTCAAATAAAAATGGAATTGCTGTGGGCGGGGATTACAAAAAAACCACCGACTCGACATTAAATGTGCTGCTTACAAAAGACGGCGGAGTAACCTGGATTCTATCAAAAATGACCGTTCCGGCCGGCTTGAAAGAGTGTGTTGCATTGTATCAAAAAACCGACGCAATATGGACGGGGGAGACGCAGCTCCGGGCAGATGATTACGCCCTGGTCGCGACTGGCCCCTCCGGCAGCAGCTATTCTATTGACCGCGGTAAATCGTGGCGGTTTTTGGGGAAAGAAGGATTCCACGCGGTCAGTTTCGCAGGCAATGTAGGTTACGGAGTAGGAGCCAGCGGTTTGATCGGGAAAGTGGAAAAGCTTTCTTTCAAAAAGAGAAAAAGAAAACTGGTATTTGTTGATGAATAGCTGGCTTGCATTAGTGCCTTAAATCCTGTCAATCAATTCCTTAACAGTCCTGATCTCGCGGCCGGCCAGATGATCTGCGATGGCGGCGGCATGATCCCGGCCATTTTCAATAAAGACTTTTTCGGTGAATACGCCCGCCATAACTGTCCCGCAAAGGTAGAGTCCGGGTATATTCGTTTCGAAATCCTCGGTATTGAATGTAGGTACTTTCGTCGCCGGGTCCAGTTTTACGCCGCATCTTGTAAGTAGATGTTCGTCAGGTAAATAGCCCACCAGCAGGAACACAAAATCGGCCGGAAGCCACTCAGTTTCTCCCGTTTCAGTATTTCTGATCAGCATTCGGCCAGGCTCAATGGCCTCGGTTACACTATTGAAACGCGTGTGGATCTTGCCTTCTTTCACGCGATTTTTAACATCAGGTACCAGCCAATATTTCACTTTTGTCCTGAAATCGGCCTCTTTATGTACGATCGTCACGTGTGCATCGTGGCGGTACAATTCCAATGCAGCTTCCACGGAAGAGTTAGAACCGCCTACCAGAACCACATTTGTAAACGAATATTTAAAAGGCTCATCATAGTAATGCGAAACATGCGGCAGGTTTTCGCCAGGCACATTCAACAGTCTGGGCACATCAAAATAACCCGTAGCGAGCACCACATTTTTCGACTGAAAAATCTGCCCGTCGTTTGTATAAGTCAGAAAAGTGCCGTCAGGTTGTTTCTCGGCGCGATCTACATCTATAAATAACTTGAAATTGAGGTTATAATAGCCGGCCACCTTGCGGTAATATTGCAGCGCCTCGTTGCGGCTGGCTTTCACTTCCGAAATAGCAAAAGGGATCCCACCGATCTCGATATTCTCAGCGGTGGAAAAAAATCGCATTCTCCTGGGATAGTTCCGGATCGATTCGGTCAGGTTTCCTTTTTCCAAAATCAGGTAATCCATGCCGCTTTTGGCAAGTTCCACGCCCATTGCCAGTCCGCAAGGACCACCGCCGATTACTATAACATCGTAAATGTGCATTACGTCAGATATGTTTTGATTCTATGTATTTCCGGCAGCCTGCTCGCCGGAACGCCGCCTATTCAATTTAACCCGGCAAATCGGATATTGGTTTCTGAACTTTGTAAATTCGCTTACGGTTAAAAATGAGCGATATTCCGCAAAAAATTGGAAAACGGGCTGGACACTTTTACGGGCAATCTGAATAAATGGGGGAACGAAGGAATTCCGTTTGTTTTTCTTGTGGATTACAAGATGCAAAAGCCGCTGGCCTGGAAGCTGACCGACATTGATCCATCGGAAGTAATGTTCGATCTGAATGGTTTTTCTAATCAAAAACGCAAGGTTGACAGCTTTTTAGGAGATTTTTCTTTCCGTAAATCGCCTATATCTTTTGAGGAATACGAGCCTAAGTTTAATCACGTGATCGGCAATATCAGGGCTGGAAACTCATTTTTGCTGAATTTGTCTGTACCGACGCCGATTGAAACCAGTCTGACTTTAAAGGAAATATTTGAATACAGCGACGCGCCTTACCGGTTTTGGCTGAAAGATCAGTTTGTCTGTTTTTCACCCGAAATATTTGTCAGAATCAGTGGAAACCGTATTTCTTCTTTTCCGATGAAAGGCACGATCGATGCTTCGGTGCCGGATGCTGAAAATGTGATATTATCCGATTTTAAAGAAGCTGCGGAACATGCGACGATTGTGGATCTGATCCGGAACGATTTGAGTATGGTGGCGGAGAAAGTTTGGGTGGAAAGGTATCGTTACATTGAAAAAGTGCAGGCTTACGATAAAACGCTTTTGCAGGTCAGCTCGGAAGTAGCAGGCATTTTGCCAGACAGTTTTGCTGCTAATTACGGCGATTTATTACTGCGCTTACTTCCGGCTGGATCGATAACCGGTGCGCCGAAGCCGAGTACTTTAAAGATTATCGAAGAGGTAGAAGGCTATGATAGAGGCTATTACACCGGCATTATGGGTTATTTTGACGGTGCAAATTTTGAGAGCGCTGTGATGATCCGTTTTATTGAAGATCAAAATGGAAAAATGGTTTTCAAAAGTGGCGGCGGGATTACGGCCCTGAGTAATGCGCGAGGCGAGTACCAGGAATTAATTGATAAGGTTTATCTCCCATTCAACCATATCCCGCATGTTGTGTATTGAAACGATTTGTGTAGAGAACCGCGAACTGAAAAATCTGGCCTACCATGAAGCCAGATTGAACAGAACGCGTCAGGAACTTTGGGGTTACCAGGATCGATGGGACTTGTCCGAAATGTTAGAAATTCCTGATTTTGTGGATGATAGTATACATAAATGCAGGGTGGCTTACGACCTGAAAATTGACAATATCAAATGGGAGCCACACGTTGGGCGGCAAATCACTAAGCTGCGGAGGGTTTATCACAATAGCGTTGATTACAGTTATAAATACGACCAGCGAGAGGAGCTGAATACACTATTTGCGCAACGCGAAGACGCAGACGAAATTCTGATCATCAAAAATGGCTGGGTAACAGATGCGTATTATTATAATGTAGCTTTCAGTGACGGAACCGGCTGGTATACGCCGACAACTTACCTGTTGCCGGGCACGCAAAGAGCTTTTTTACTCGACCAGGGTATTATCCAGGAGCGTGAGATTTCTGAAACCGATATTTTTACATTCGATTCAGTGAAGCTTTTCAATGCATTGGTTAACTGGGAAAAGGCGCCTGTGATTGATGTGAGGATGATTGACTAATGCCTGTTTAATTTCAATGCAAAATTGTAAATTTGATCTTATGGACATGCAAGCTGAAAAAATCGAACTGGCTAAGAGGCTGTTAGATACGGAAGACGAAAAGATCATTGATGCAGTAAAATCTATATTCAGGAATTTTGATGATTCCAATGAATGGTCCGATTTGCCTGAGAAGGTGATTTTGGATGTTAAAGAATCCTTGAAGCAAATAGAGCTCGGACAGGGTATTTCTCACACCTTTTGATTTACAAAACTACTAAAACGCATCTTCTTGTGTTGGCTGTATTTGATACGCGCCAGCATCCTAAAAAGAAGCGGATTTACTAGTTTCCTCCATTCCAATAATTATATGACCTCTTTTTTTGAGGAAGAAACCACGCTTTTTGTTGATTTGATTTTGCCGGTTCCGGTGCCTTCGTTATTTACTTATCGGGTTCCGCGCGAGCTGAGCGGGCTTGTGAAAGTGGGTGCGCGGGTGATTGTTCAGTTTGGTAAAAAAAGGGTGATTACTGCGGTTATTGCAAAAATCCACTCGACGCCACCGCCGCAGTACCAGGCGAAATACATCATGGAACTGCTTGACGAGCAACCTATTGTTACTAACCACCAGCTCGAACTATTCAAGTGGGTAGCGGAATATTATCTGTGTAATATCGGTGAAGTACTCAATGTAGCCTTGCCTGCGGGATTGAAAATTACGAGTCAGTCGCGAATACAATTAAACCCTGAGTTTGAATATGAGGATCTTTTAACGGATCAGGAAGCGATTGTAATTGAGGAGATCAAAAAACATCAGACACTCTCATACGAAGAGGTGGAGCGGCTGCTGCAAAAGTCAAATATCACATCTATAATTAAGTCACTTGTAGGCAAACGGGCGGTGATCCTTTACGAGGAAGTGAAGGAAAGGTACAAGCCGAAAGTTGTCAAAAAAATCAGGCTGAAAAGCGCTTACCTGAGTAATGAAGCGCTGAATGCACTGGCAGGTTCGCTGGAAAAGAACCAGAAACAGCAGGATATTCTGCTTAAATACCTCAGTTTTATTCCGGTTTACAATAACCCCGATCTCAATCAAAAGGGTTTGGATAAGTCTGTTTTCGGCGGCGACGATTCAATTTCTGCTTCGTCGTTGAATACATTAATTAAAAAAGGAGTTTTTGAGCAGTTTGAAATATTCATTTCCCGGTTTGAAGAAATTCCCGCTGGGAGTACCACAGCAATTACTTTAACCGAGACCCAAACAGAGGCAGTCGCGCAGATTCAGGAGCATTTTAAACAAAAAGAAGTAGTACTCCTGCACGGGATTACCGGTAGTGGC
This sequence comes from Dyadobacter sp. CY343, assembly GCF_021390335.1. Classification (GTDB taxonomy): domain Bacteria; phylum Bacteroidota; class Bacteroidia; order Cytophagales; family Spirosomataceae; genus Dyadobacter. Next base: position 187,273 of record NZ_JAJUXK010000010.1, read on the forward strand.
AAAACCGAAGTATACATCGACCTGATCCGTCAAGTGCTCGAAAGCGGCTCACAGGTACTTTTTCTACTTCCTGAAATTGCATTAACTACGCAGATTGTAGTGCGGTTGAAGAAGGTTTTCGGAGATGTAATGGGTATTTATCATTCCAAATTCTCTGACAACGAGCGGGTTGAGGTTTGGAAGGGAATATTAGATGGGAAGTTTCAGTTCGTGGTCGGTGTGCGCTCCGCTATTTTTCTTCCCTTTGATAATCTGGGGTTGATTATCGTGGACGAAGAGCACGAATCTTCCTATAAACAACACGATCCCGCGCCGCGCTATAATGCCCGCGATGTGGCGGTGATTATGTCGTACATGCACAACGGAAAAACGCTTCTTGGCTCTGCAACTCCTTCACTGGAAAGCTATTATCACGCCACGAGCGGCAGGTATGGATTGGTAGAAATGAAGCAGCGTTTCGGAAATGCCGCATTGCCGACTTTTGAATTAATTGATATTAAAAAAGAGAAAAAGCAGAAGAAGATGAAAAATGAGTTTTCGTCTGTTTTGATCGAACATTTGCAGCATAACCTCAAACACAAAGAGCAAACGATCCTTTTCCAAAATCGCCGCGGGTATTCGCCCTATATGCAATGCGAGGAATGCAACTGGATTTCTGAGTGTGCAAATTGCGACGTAAGCTTGACTTACCACATGAAAGTCAGTGAGTTACGTTGTCACTATTGCGGTCACAAGGAAGAAGTGCCTCGTACCTGCCCCAACTGCGGCTCTCCGAAAGTAAAGACGATCGGATTTGGTACCGAAAAGATCGAGGACGAAATTAACCTGATGTTTCCCGAGGCGCGTGTGCAGCGAATGGATATGGATACCACGCGCGCGAAAAATGCATATCAGCAGATCATTCAGGATTTTGAAGTTGGTGGAATTGATATTCTCGTTGGTACACAGATGGTTAGCAAAGGCCTGGACTTCGATAATGTGAGTATTGTAGGTATTTTCGATGCCGACAGAATGATTAATTTCCCGGAGTTCAGAGCTACTGAGCGGGCTTTCCAAATGCTGACACAGGTGAGCGGCAGGGCAGGAAGGAGGGCGGACAAACCGGGTAAAGTGCTGATTCAAACCGCAAATCCGGGACAAAAATTGTTGGAAAGAGTTGTCCTGAATGATTATACAGGTATGTACGAATCTGAAATCGGAGAGCGTGAAAAATATAATTATCCTCCTTTTTCCAGACTGATTAAAGTCACTGTCAAGCATATTGACGAGGCTACTGCAAACCGTGCTGCGAAGGTACTGGCCGAAAAGCTGGCCGGAAATCTCGGTTTGAGCAGGGTTTTAGGACCTCAGCCGCCACTCGTGGAAAGAGTAAGAAATCTGTTTTTGTTCGACATTCTCATCAAACTTGAGCGAGAAAAGATTAATTTTAAGGCGGCAAAGTCATTCATACAGGAAAAGGTAATTGACATATTGACCGACAAAACATTGAAAAGCATCCAGGTCGTGATTGACGTGGACTGTTTATAAAAATCATTTCTTACTGCAAAATCCCCTATGTCTTCCAAAAAAACCAGAATTGTTGCAACAGTAGGTCCGGCCTCAGAAACAAAAGAAACATTATATGCACTCGCAAAAGCCGGAGTAAACGTATTTCGTCTTAATTTTTCCCACGGTACCCACGCCGACCACCTTGCAAGACTCACAACGATTAGGGAGATCAACGAAGAACATGGACTGAATCTCGCGATCCTGCAAGATTTACAGGGACCTAAGATCCGTATTGGCCTTGTGGCTGAAAAGGATGGGGTTCTGATTGAGCCGGGCAAAAAGCTGATTCTGTCTAATACAGAGGTATTAGGTACTGCCGAAAAGGTTAGTACTCCCTACGACGGCATGTACAACGACGTAAAAATCGGCGACCGTATCCTGATGGACGACGGAAAGCTGGAAGTATTGGTAACAGGATTGGACGGCAGCGACGTGGTAACTGAAGTTATTTACGGCGGTTACCTGAAATCCAAAAAAGGTGTTAACCTTCCAAATACCAGAGTTTCAATGCCTTCTGTAACTACAAAAGACTACGAAGATCTTGACTTTGGACTTGAAAACAACGTAGAATGGATCGCTTTGTCATTCGTTCGTACTGCGGCTGAGATCCTGAAAGTAAAAGAATACATTGCGAACAAAGGAAAAACGGCGCGTCTGGTGGCGAAAGTTGAAAAACCGGAAGCTATTGTGAATATCGACGAAATTATTGAAGCGAGCGACGCGATTATGGTAGCCCGCGGTGATCTGGGTGTTGAGCTTCCTGCCGAGGAGGTACCGATGATCCAGAAAATGATCGTTGATAAATGTAACAAGGCCGTTAAACCTGTAATTGTTGCCACTCAAATGCTGGAAAGTATGATCGACAGCCCACGTGCAACACGCGCGGAGTTGAACGACGTAGCAAATTCAGTATTGGACGGGGCGGATGCGGTAATGCTTAGTGCTGAAACTGCTTCCGGTAAATACCCGATCCTTGCCGTAGAAAGCATGACACGGACCATTGAAAAAGTGGAATCGGCTACAAACAGCATTTATTTCAAACACCATGCATTTGTAAATGAAAGTCCGGGTTCTTTCAAATTGAACGATAATGTGGTAATGAGCGCCTGCCGCCTTGCCCGTGATACGCAAGCGAGCGCAATTATCGGGATCACGCGGTCGGGTTATACTTCTTTCCGTTTGTCACATCACCGCCCGAAAGCGAGTCTGATCATTTTCACTTCTAATAAAGTGTTAATGAATCAATTGGCCCTTTACTGGGGAACGAAAGTATACTTTTATGACCGTGACCAGGACGTTTCAACAGACGATCTGATCGAAGATATCAAGACGTTTTTAGTAGAAAAAGGCGAGCTGCAAAAGGGAGATGTATTTATTAACACCCTGAGCATGCCGGTTTCGAGACAACGTAAAACGAATACAGTGAAATTGAGCGTTGTAGAGTAATTTACGAGCTATAAAATAGGAGAAGAGACTGCTTTAACCGGCAGTCTTTTTTGTTTTCAGGCTTTCGCCAATGCATCTATCGCAATGTAATTGTCACCTCCATCGCCACTCATTTTATAAATCGTCGCTCCATTCGGGCAGTGATGAAGTACCAATTTCAAATAGTCGATTGGCGGAATAGTATCTCCGGGCCGATGGAGGTATGTGATATTAGCAAAGCTTTCAATCGACAGTTCTTTTTCCAAGGATATGATAAAGCAAGTTCTGCTATCGAGAATGAAGTGAATGTAGCTGTTGAAATTGTCCTGATCTAATTTCACGATGGTCACGTTTCCTTTCGCCAATACCAGATAAGTGTTTTGCTTGTTGTCCTCAGAGAACTTCTTACAGAGATATTCAGCGCATTCTTGAAATAATAAATCATAGACATTCTCCCCATTCCAAGGTTCCTCAAATGCATATCTAACACATTGAATATCAGCTGCTAGAATGCGCTTAGTGTTTGTGAGTGGAGCGGGAGAGAGATAGAGGTTTTCTGAAAGAATGTCCCGGAAGTGGTGTATCGTCATATTAAAGAAATTGTTAATCAAATTCCCTCCCTTTCCTCCTTCCTCCCTTAAAATCTCAACACACCGAAAACACCTTAGTCTCCGTAGTAATAAATATCTTCCGATTCTCCGTCAGATCCATTTGAAAACCACCCGTAAAAACGCCGAAACTCGGCAAAATTGCCTGGTGATTATCTACAACGAAACAGGGCAGTCGAACACTTTGGCGGCCTTTTCCGTAGGTTGTGAAAACGGGGTGAACGTGTCCGGCGAAGACGAATTTATTCTTAATTGCATCTACTTTCGGGTGATGTGTAAAAACGAAATCACCTTCTTCGTAATCATTCAAATGCACCGCAATATCAGCTTCCAAAAACAAACTCACAGGCAAAATATCGTGGTTGCCAATTACGATCAGCATTTCAATATAATGGTGCTGCATTCGCCAGTTGCGGAAAAGCTCCCATTCTGCATTGTATTGACTGTGAAACAGGTCGCCCAGGAAGATAATGCGGGTGGCGCCGGTATTTTGAACGAGCTCATTGAGCCGCTTGAAGTTGTTGTCGATCGCATTGGGCGGCAAAGCAATTCCTTCCTTTCTGAAATGCGTTATCTTGCCTAAGTGGAGGTCTCCGATCAATAATGTCTGCGTTTCCTCCCAGAAAATGGCCTTTTGACTTAATAATAAAAAATGTTCCCCTCTGATTTCAATCTGCATTACTATACTGTTTGATCATTTTCTGGATGCGGTCTTCCAGCTTTTCCGAAGTTAATTGTTCTCTCAATCGATCCACCATAATCGGGAAAGAAAATGGGGTAGGTTTTGGTGTTTTTTTAACGATAATTTTTTGCGTCGCAATACGGTCGAGCGCCATTCGCATCCGTACTTCTTCGAGTTGATAAGTCAATACTTCCTGATAAGCTTGTTTTATCAGCAGATTATTATCTTCATACTTGCTCATTACCGTAAATAGCAACGAACTGGAAGCTTGTAATTGTCTTGTTTTAACATTTTTTCCCGGATAACCCTGAAACATCAAACCCGAAATCGACGCTATCTCCCTGAATTTCCGCTTCGCCATTTCCGTCGCATTCACGCTCTGGTAAATATCGTCGACAAGATGTTTGGTTGAAAAAAGGTCGTTTTCTGCCAAAAGCTTCTCAAAATCAACATATTGGTCACTCAGCAGCTCAAAACCATAATCGTTCATCGCGACTGAAAATGTAATGGGAGTGAGCTTGCTGATCCGGTAGGCGAGGATAATAGACATACCTTCATGCACGAGCCGACCTTCAAACGGAAATATAAAAACGTGGTAACCTTCACGCGTTTCGCATTGCTCGATCAGCAGCTCGTCCGTTTTCGGTATCATCGATCGTTCCGCCTGTAATTCCAGCAGCGGCCGCATTTTTGCAAGTTCTTTTTCTTTAAATGGATTTTCAATCGCATCCGCCAGTCGCTCGCGGATAAATGTGGATAGTTGGGAGGAAAGGGGCATTCTTCCGCCGGCCCAACGCACCAGAAAACCTTTTTTCCCCTCGGCTTTTTTGACAGAAACAGTCATTTCGTGAATTCGCAAAAACTCCACCGTCATTCCCGCAAATGTGAAAACGTCGCCCGGCTTCATCCAGGTTACAAAAGATTCTTCGACGGTACCCAGATATTTTCCACTTTGGAGCTTCACTTTAATACCCGTTTCCGAAACGATAGTGCCCATACTTAACCGGTGGCGCAATGCTACCCGCCGGCTGGTAACTACATAGCGCCCATCGACGCGCTCCACTTTTTTATATTCGTCATAAACCGTAAGTGAAGAGCTGCCGGTAGTAATATATCCCAAAAGCCACTCCCATTCCTGCCGGTTCAAATATTGATAACCGTAGCTATCTCGGACTTCCGCAAACAATGCAGCTTCCTCAAAACCATCCCCAACAGCCAGCGTCATTAACCACTGAGCCAACACATCGAATGCATGCGCAACCGGCGGGCGGTCTTCCAGCATATTTTTGGCAACTCCCTCACGCAAAGAAACCGCCTCAATCAGTTCCAGGGCATTGGTCGGACAAAAATAGATCTTACTGTCCACGCCCGGCCGGTGGCCGCTCCGACCTGCCCGCTGGATAAACCGCGCGATACTTTTCGGACTCCCGACCTGAATAACCGTGTCCACCGGGCGAAAATCCACACCCAAGTCCAAACTGGCTGTACAAATCACAAGCTTCAACCTTTCATCGTGCAGTGCCTCTTCCACCCAATCGCGTATTTCACGGTCGAGCGAAGCGTGGTGCAATGCCATTATTCCTGCGAATTCGGGGTATTTTTCAATGATCGTCCGGTACCAGATTTCAGTACCAGATCGGGTGTTTGTAAATAGCAGCGTAGTACTGCTTTGGTTCACTATTTCCACTACCTGATCCACCAAACGCGTCCCCATATACCCCGACCACGGTAATGTTTCAACCCGCTCAGGGATAATGCTTTCTACCAGGATTTTCTTGTCCGTATTAGCTTTAATAATTACCGCATTTTCCTCCGGAAACCGCATTCCCAGCAATACCTGCTTCGCTTCATTCAGATTGCCAATCGTCGCAGAAATCCCCCAGGTTTGCAGCTGCGGATTCATAGTCCTGAGCCGGGCCAGCGCAAGTTCGGTTTGCGTGCCGCGTTTACTGCCCATTAATTCATGCCACTCGTCGACTACGACGGTATGCAGATTCTTGAAAAGCTCTGAGTTGTTTTTTTGCGCAAATAAAATATGCAGACTTTCGGGTGTAATGATTAATGCATCAGGCATTTGCTTCTTCTGGTCGCTCCTGTCTTTTGCATTGGTATCACCGGTTCGCATTCCAACACGCCAGGTCAGGTTCATTTCCAATGCAGCCAATTCCATATTGCGGAAAAGGTCTTTCGAAAGTGCACGCAGGGGTGTGATCCAGAGAACTTGCAAACCTTTTTTAGCCTTCGACTCTTTTGATTTAGTTTTCGGTTCTGTCGGGCTAGCTTTCGGTTCTTTGGTTGGAAGCGAATTGATATGCCGGATCAGGATCGGGACCCAGAGTGAATAGGTTTTTCCGCTACCGGTGGGCGCATTTACCAGTCCGCTTTTTCCGTCCAGATACGCAGCAGCGGCCTCTTTTTGAAAAGTAGCCCATTTCCATCCCTTATTTTTAAACCATTGTTCAGCAATACTATGTCCGCGGGATTTGGTCAAGGAGGTTGAAAATTAAGTTGATTATAATAAACGACAATCTCAAATACTGTACCATGAAAGGAACGGGTTCCGAATTGTTCAATTGAAGTCAAAATAGCTACTTTTGTTCGAAAGTTGGGGTGCAAATTTTAAAACTCCTGCCTCAACTGCATCCGGGACACACTAAATTTTCCATTCAAATCCATGCTCAATAGTATTCAGATTCTCCGCGCAATTGCCGCATTGTTAGTTGTTTTCGCACACTTTGAATTTATACACCCAGCTGTCGGAGGCTTTGGTGTTGATATATTTTTCATCATCAGCGGGTTTATCATGGCGTACATTGTCAACAAAAACCCTGACGCATTTCTTTACCGCCGCCTTGTCCGGATTATCCCGATTTACTGGTTTATGACCTTGCTGACACTCGCACTTTATGCGGTGAAGCCTAGTTGGTTTAGAAGCTTAATTGTTACTCCGGAGGCGATTATTAAGTCGCTGTTATTCATTCCTTATCGACTTAAAGGAAGCGGCCCAATTCTTTCTCTTGGCTGGACCTTGGTCTACGAAATGTTCTTTTACGTATCCATAGCTGTGTTTATCGCCATTTTTGGAAATAAAAGAGGAATGAACGCTTCCCTGATTTTCCTGACACTTTTCGTGGTCGTGTTCAATATTTTCCCGATCCGAAACTACGTGCTGGAATTTTACAGCAATACCATTATTCTCGAATTCGTGACTGGTAGTTTGCTCTATTATTATTGGAGAAATTTCGGGAATCTCAAATCGCCGCTTGTCGAAGCGATGGGACTTTCACTCGGCGCCGCATCTTTTATATTCCTGGTGTATGCTGATTATTTACAAGATCCGAATCTAACCCGGTTTTTGTTATTTGGAATTCCCGCATTTTTCATCGCGAATGCATTTTTGATTATGGAAGGGAAAGTAAATCGGCAGAACAAAGTCCATTCTACTGCGATTTTGCTGGGCGACGCGAGTTATGCGATGTATCTGGTGCATCCGTTTGTGATCTACGCATTCATCAGGTTGGTTTTTGTCAGATTTAAGATGGAAGGTCGTGCATTTGAGCTGGCGCAATTGATTGGTACGATGATTATCGTTTGCATCGTCGCAGTAATTATTCACAAATGGTTTGAGAAACCCGTTTTGAAAGCATTAAAGTCGGTAATGGACAAAAGGTTTGATTCAAAGAAAATCTCGAAACCTATCTAAGTAGCTATTCTTGAATTTACCGATACATTTCCAAAATCCCTTTCAGGTTTTCCAGCGTATCCGCCTCTTCTGCTTTTTTATCCTGCCTCCACCTCAATATACGCGGAAACCTCACTGCAATCCCAGACTTATGCCGCGTTGAAGCATTAATCCCTTCAAATCCGATTTCAAAAACCAATTCCGGCTTTACTGTGCGTACCGGACCAAACTTTTCGATTACATTTCTTTTGATAAAATAATCCACTTTCCCTATTTCCTGATCAGTCAAGCCTGAGTAAGCTTTTGCGAAAGGGACCAGTTTTCCATCGTCTCCCCACACAGCGAAAGTATAATCTGTAAACAATTCAGCGCGGCGGCCTGAGCCTTTTTGGGCATAAATTAAAACTGCATCGACACTCAGCGGATCTACTTTCCATTTCCACCAATCGCCTTTTTTGCGACCAACCTGGTAAGTACCGGCTTTACGCTTGATCATAAAACCCTCTGCATTCTGCTCGCGGGAAGTTGAATGCAGATCATGTAAATCCTTCCACTCCTTGAAATCAATTAATGGAGAAAGATAGAAAACTGATTGTCCGGCAACCTGGCTGTGCAATAGTTCGAGTTCAGCCCGGCGTTGCTCCTGCGTTAACCCCCGAATATCTACGCCATTTGCTTCCAGCATATCGTAACCTAGAAAAGCAATTGGCGCTTCTTCAAGTACTTTTTTAGATAAGTTTTTCCTGCCAATCCGCGTCTGCAGCACATTGAAAGGCATTGGTTTTCCTTCCTGATAAGTTACGATTTCACCGTCAAGGACAGTGCCGTTTGGCAAAATCTCCGCCAGGAAATGCAGCTCAGGGAATTTTTCGGTAGAAAGCTCCTCGCCTCTCGTCCAGATGAAAAGCTCATTATTTCTATGAATGATCTGCGAACGAATTCCATCCCATTTCCATTCTGCAAACCAATCGGCAGGCTCACCTAAATCTGATACGTCGCCCTCAATTTGGTAAGCCAAATAGTAAGGATAAGGTCGGGACGCATTGTCATTTTCACCTTTGTCCAGAATCAGTTTTTTAAAAGTTGTGCTCTGCGGCTCCCATTGGCCCATTACACGGTGGGCGATCACATTGGAATCAGTCTCCGTAGCTTCGGCTAATGCTCTTACGACCAAGGTTTGTGAAACTCCAATCCGAAAGCTGCCCATTAAAAGTTTGTTGAAAACAAAGGTTTCGTGCTGTGAAAGCTGAGCCCATGCATTGACTATATGTGCATGTTTTTCTTCATCGGTCATCTTCGGCAACTCGCCCAGGTATTCAAACCAGCCCGTCAGCGACTTGTCCGAACCTGCACTTCCTGTTCTGGGCAAAAGCAAAGAAATCGTCTCCCCCAAGTCTCCTACACTATGATAACTTTCCTGAAAAAGCCACATCGGTACATTCGCTTCCTGCGCCGCCCATTCTTTCACCATCGTGCGATTTACCTTAAATGAAGGTCGCCGGCCGGTAAAAAGGGTAAGTGCCCAGAGCTTGTCCTCGTCGGAAGCTTCCAGGAAATATTGTCTGAGCAAATCGACTTTCGCATTTGTTTTGTTCGTGCGGTCGAGGTTCATGAAGAGGTCTGCGAATTGTTTCATGATTGCAGGCCCCCTTCCCCTGCCCCTAAATCCCCCATGGGGGACTTTGTCGACGCTAGGTCGATTTCGGCGTCTAGTGCGGCTTTGTGTTGCTCGTAACTTTCACTTGCTACTGCGGCGTCTTGCACTACTTCTTCCTCCTCATTTTCATCTTCGTTTCCGTACATGGTGTTCACTTCTGCGGCCCAGATGCCGTTTTCATTTAGCCAGCGGGAGTAAATGGCGGTATAACCGTGTGTTACATATACTTTCTCAGCGCCGGTTTCCAAAACTGCTGTATTCAAATCAGGCCAGTCCACGTGATCACTCAGCACAAAACCCTGATCGACAGCCCGCCGGTTTTTGGCCCCGCGCAGCGCCATCCAGCCTGAACAATATCCCAGAGAATAAGGCGCAAATTTTTTGATCCACGTGCTGCTATCCACCGAAGGAGGCGCAACTACTAATGCCCCTTTGAAGAGTTTCTTATCGGTTTCCTTTGTCACTAATGTGAGTTTGGGCAAATCAAATCCTGCCTCACGCAGCCTCTCATTTAATGTGAAAATGGCGCCGTGCGCGTAAATAGGTTCTTGCTGCAACTGAATATTCTTCAAGATCCGCTGCATTTTACCCAAAGAATAACCCATGATCACACTCGCTTTCCCATCAACCCGGTTCTGCGCCCACCAGTTATCGATCTCGGTCATCACTTCATGCTGCGGCTGCCATTTGTAAATGGGCAAACCGAAGGTAGATTCAGTGATAAATACATTGCATTTCACTGGTTCAAAAGGGACTGAGAAGTTATCATTCTCTAATTTATAATCACCACTTGCCACCCAAACCTCACCCTGATATTCCACCCGAACCTGCGCAGAACCGATAATATGTCCAGCCGGATGCAGTGAGAATTTCACGCCATTAATCATGAATTTCTGACCGTATTCCATCGTTTGCAAAGAAATATCCTGCCCCAAACGAAGCCGCAGAATGGGCTCGCTGTCCTTGTGGGAAAGGTAATGCCGGCTCCCCCAGCGCGCATGGTCGCTATGCGCGTGCGTGATGATCGCCCGGTCTACCGGAATCCACGGATCAATGTGAACATCGGCAACGGAGCAGTATATACTTTTGCCGGTAAATTGAAGTAACGGTTGTGCTGGCATGAACCGGAAATCATGAAAAGTGTGCCAGCTTGATTAATGCTCATTTATGCTTGAAATATCCTAAGCTCGATAAAACATGTCACAGGATAATCGGATTTGAATTAGTAAATTGTGTTTGTGTAAATTGTCAGATCACTCATAAACACTTTACACACATGGGATTTGCGCTTATGGTCGAACCGAAATATACCATATCTGAATACCTCAAACTGGAAGAGGAAAGCGAGATCCGTCATGAATATTATGACGGGGAAGTGTTCGCTATGGCCGGTACGACGCTCATACACAATGAGATCGTCGACAATATTCGTACGCTTTTGAAAGAAGTATTCAAGCCGAAAGGCTGCAAGACTTTTGCTGAAAGTGTGAAGGTTGAATGCATCAAGAATTTTTCCTATTGCTATCCTGACGCAATGGTAACCTGCTCGGCCGAAGATTTTAAGAGTACTTACATAGTGCGTAATCCGAGCATTCTTGTGGAAGTTTTGTCGAACAGCTCTGCCAACTACGACCAGGTATTCAAGCTAAAACTCTACACGCAGATCGCCTCGCTGCAATATTACCTTCTGGTCACACAATATGAATGCTACGTGCAGTTGTACACGCGCTCCGGCAAGGATGATATTTGGACCTACCAAACTTTTGCTAATCCAACAGACCAGGTTCCATTTGACGATTTAGGGTTTTCGCTGCCGGTCGCTGCAATATATGAAGGCATTACTTTTTTGCCGGAAGAGGCTGAATCGATGCCTTCTGAAGAACGATGACTTTGAGGAATTCTATCGGCGGATAATGCGTAACAATTATAATTCTATGTTGACAAAAACACATGAAGAAAGAACAGCAGCTGAGGAAGCGCAACGCTATTTGGAGAATGCAAGTACCATACTTAGCGAAAAAGCCGGGAAGAGAGATGGACAATATGCGGATATCAAATATGTTAAAATGGCTGCCGGCACAGCGTATTCTGCTGCTTTGCTAATCTTAGATGAATATTTGAAACAAAAAGAAGGGATTCATTTCAAAAAGCCGACTAGCATAGAGGATTATATGTCGCGGCTAAGAAAGTATGATAAGAAATTGTTGCGGTTGCTGGCAAGTGTTTATGACGAGCTGCATTTGGCAGGTTATTATCACGGTACCAGGTCTGTGGATACAATCCAGCTTGGTCTTACCAATGTGACTAAGATGCTGAACTACATTGCAAACTCATTCTCGCAATTCCGAAAACCTCTCAATTCATAAAAAGGAGGCTCCTCGGGAGCCGTGATTTCCGATGTATACACATCTTCTATAAACAGGGGGCTCCTCAGGAGCCACGTTTTCTGGGGATGCACTTTTCTATAAACAGGAGGCTCCTCTGGAGCTGCATTGTCAGCCGAAACCGTTCCGGAGGAACGCCCTGTATATAGAAAACACATATTCCTACCACTCCAAAGGCTCCTGAGGAGCCTCCTAATTACATTTAGTGTACAATTAGCCCGAAACCGTTCCAGAAGAACGCCCTGTTTATAGAAACAACATATTCCCCACCACTCCAAGGGCTCCTGAGGAGCCTCCTGTCTGCATGTAGTGTACAATTAGCCCGAAACCGTTCCAGAGGAACGCCCTGTTTATAGAAAAACATATTTCCTACCACTCCAAAAGCTCCTGAGGAGCCTCCTGTTTGCATGTAGTGTACAATTAGCCCGAAACCGTTCCAGAGGAACGCCCTGTTTATAGAAACAACATATTTCCTACCACTCCAAAAGCTCCTGAGGAGCCTCCTGTTTGCATGTAGTGTACAATTAGCCCGAAACCGTTCCAGAGGAACGCCCTGTTTATAGAAACAACATATTTCCTACCACTCCAAAAGCTCCTGAGGAGCCTCCTGTTTGCATTTAGAGTACAATTAGCCCAAAACCGTTCCGGAGGAACGCCCTGTTTATAGAAACAACATATTCCCTACCACTCCAAAGGCTCCTGAGGAGCCTCCTGTTGCATTTAGTGTAGATCGAACGATTCCTAGTTACCAAGCTTCATCAGCATTGTTGCAACTCTGAGCTGGTTCACAATATGCACGCGCATTTCAGGAGTAACATTTTCCAAATCTGTGCTGAACAAGAAACTTTCAACCATATAGTGCATTGATTCCACCATTTCGCTGACATGGTCGGTTGCGAAAAAATCGCGAATGATCTCGTTTTGTTTAACTAAGGCTTCATCCGATAGGCTGGTTTTCAGTGTGTTCATAGTTTTGAAATAGTTTAATTGAAAGATAATTACGGAGTTTTACATAAAATTCTAATAAATAAAAAGCCTATTAAGGCTTATATCTGACTACGGTTTCAATTTCAAAATGACCGTATTCCATGAGAATCTGTCGCATTCTTTTTTCTGAGATTCCTCTTCCGTAAATGTAATCCTGCATTGCCTGAACCGCTTTGCCTTTCTTTTGTTCGGGGCTCAATTCAGGATACAAATTTTTAACCCACCAGTCAAAGGCCTCAGACACAGAAGAGAATGTCTTCATTTCAAAAGTAAAGAAATTTATGTAAAACTCCGCAAATTGCTCTAAAATATTTGCTTTCCCGAATATCGGGTATTTACTAATAATACCATTTGCTGCACATTATAAAGTTTCTGATTTACTTAATCCCAACAACCTCACTCACCCCAGAAACCCCATTCTCATTAAAAGCCTCAATTCTGAAATAATAAGGCACCCCAACATTCAATGCGCGTAGCTCGAATGCATTCGGCTCGTCGTTCAAGAACTGGTAAGTCTGGTACAATTTGTCGGGCGCAATGCCCCAAAGAACATTATATCCAGTTGCGCCTGACACTTTTTCCCATTTCAGATCCACATTTCTAGCGTCTTTCTGGCGCACAGCTGTAAAGCTTTTTGGAGTAGCGGGCGCTTTTCCGAAACCATTTCCAAATACGCGAAACTCACTGATTGCGAGAATGGGAGAGGCTACGTAAATGTGCTCGTAGCGTACATATCTCGCTTTTATAGGTGTCGCTAGTTCAATGTAAGCTACTGGCCGGTCGCGTTTTGGTTCGTTGGAAAGATCTGCCGCGGCCTCCCATTTCTTGCCGTCTTTCGAAGTCAGGATCTTGAATTGGGTGTAAACCTTTTCTGGTTTATTGTCAAAAATGTTGGATTTGTAATCGGTGTAATTTACCTGAACTGCCTTCACTTCCTGTTCTGCGCCGAGGTCGATTGTCAGATTTTCCCCAGGGTTATTTTGCTTCGCAGCCCAGAATGTACGCGGGTTTTCATCGGTGATCTTCGCAGCCGCCATTGTATCCATTGTCGATGAGGCTGTTACTGGTTTTTTGTAGGACAAAAGCATCCAGCCGGTAAACTGTTCGTCGCCTTTTCCGGTCCAGGTTTTGGTGGTCATTTTGTGCGGGAAATCGCCGAAACGGGTGTTTGCAAACATTTGTCCGTCTTTGTCGAAGCCGGCGGGGTACATCACAATCCGCCGCTCCATTCCCCAGTTCAGCCCGATCCAGGTGGTGCCCGTATTCCAGTAATTTCCGTAATTATCCTGAAATGTATTTCCGTGACCAGCTCCCGTCGCAAACCCGCCTGGTTTGTAGGAAACGGGGTTATAAGGTGCGTAAGTAAACGGCCCGAGCGGATCGTCGCCCACGTAGGTACCATTTGCATACACGTTGTATTCCGTGCCGGGCGCGCCGTATTGGAGGTAATATTTGCCTTTGTGCTTCGTCATCCACGCGCCTTCGGTGAATGGTTTGAATGGATCGGAATGGTTTGGGCCGAAACGTTCCCAGCCGTGATCATATTGATTTAACCAAAACATGGCTTTGTAATCCCCTTTGAATGCAAGTCTTTTGGAATAATCGAGCTCCGAACCGAAAATCGGGTACACATTCGACGAGCCCCAGTACATATACCATTTATCGGTATCGGGATCATGAAAAAGCGCCGGGTCCCACGGGCCGATATCTTTCGGCAGTCTCGGCGTCCAGCGGTTATAAAATTCCCAAATGCCCTTTTCCGGCGCTACCGAGTACAAAATAGGTCTGGATTCGAATGTGGATTGGAACAAAAACAAGGTATCCCGCACCGAAACGGCGGCGGGCGCACACATATCTTCGAAAGGCCAGCGATTGGCAGTCAGGTACTTCCAGTTCAGCATATCTTTCGAATGCCAGTAGCCGCCGGAAATCGTGACGAACAGGAAATATTCGCCTTTGTGGTTGATAATCACGGGATCAGCGCCGGAGCGGTAGCTGATATTTTCATTGAGCTGCTCGAAATTGTACTTGTAATCGATATCCATCGGATTACAATAGGTAGTCTGCGCCAGCGCCTGCAATGTACAAAGCAGCGTCAGTGAGCAGGTTAATAGTGTGGCAGTCAGTTTTTTGAGCATGTAAGTATATTGCATTTAAATCTTTTATCAATACCAAAATAACTGTTTTTGGGCGAAATATGAGGTGCGATTTTCAAAACGTTGTTGATACCGCAGCATTTCAAGTCGATAACTTTTACCTTTGCGCTTCGATTTGAAAAAGTATTTGAACTCACAATGGAAATAGATTTTATAGAGGAGCTGCGCTGGCGCGGAATGCTGCACGACGTGATGCCGGGCACACAGGAACAACTGAAAAAGGGAATGACTTCCGGTTACATTGGTTTCGACCCCACGGCCTCCTCTCTCCATATCGGCAACCTGGCCACGATTATGTTGCTCGTGCATTTCCAACGTGCTGGTCACAAGCCTTTTGCATTGGTGGGTGGGGCTACGGGAATGATCGGCGACCCTTCTTTTAAAGCAGCCGAACGTTCGTTTTTGGATGAAGATACCCTGCGTTTTAATCAGGAAGGTATCAAAAAACAGTTGGAGCAATTCCTTGATTTTGACTGCGGTGAAAACTCTGCCGAAATGGTCAATAATTATGATTGGTTCAAAGAAATCGGGTTTTTGCAGTTCTTGCGGGAAGCTGGTAAGTTTCTGAGTGTCAATTATATGATGTCCAAAGATTCTGTTAAAATGCGTTTGGAAACCGGGATATCTTTCACCGAGTTTTCGTACCAGCTTTTGCAGGGTTACGACTTTTATCATTTATACAAAAACAAAAATGTGCGCCTGCAAATGGGCGGTTCGGACCAGTGGGGCAACATCACAACCGGCACCGAAATCATTCGCAGAAAAGAAGGTGACGAAGAGGGTTATTTCAAAGCCTACGCACTCACAACGCCACTTTTGACAAAATCCGACGGTTCAAAATTCGGGAAAAGTGAAGGTGGAAATATCTGGCTGGATCCTGAGAAAACCTCTCCTTACGAGTTTTACCAATTTTGGCTGAATCAGGCGGATGAAGATCTGCCAAGATACCTGCGCGTTTTCTCATTAAAAGGTCGCCAGGAAATTGAAGCGCTGGAAACCAGCCACGCCGCCGAACCGCATTTGCGCATTATGCAAAAAGCACTCGCCGCCGAACTGACGACCCGCATTCACTCCGAAAAAGCTTTTCAAACCGTGATCAAAGCATCAGAAGTACTTTTCGGAAAAGCGACTTTGGAAACTTTGCAAAGCATTGAAGTTGACGAATTTGACACAATTTTCAATGGAGTACCGCAAACGGAAATTACGCGCGAGGAATGGAATGGAACAGCTAATATCCTGGACCTGATTTCAACGGTTACCAAAGCCGAAATTTATCCATCAAAAGGAGAAGCCAGAAGAGCAATTCAGCAGAATGCAGTGAGTGTCAATAAAGTGAAGGTTACCTCGGAAGCGCAGGCTTTGAGCGAGTTTTCATTGTTGCAAGATCGGTTTTTGCTGATTTCGAAAGGGAAGAAGAATCATTTAGTGAGGGTGGTTTGAGAGTTTAAAGGGAAATGTTCCAGAGGAACATCCTGTTTATAGAAAATCAGAATGCAATATTATGTGGGGCTCCGGTAGGAGCCTCCTTTGTTTTAGCAAGGTTTGTTTCGGTTGACAGGAGGCTCCGCAGGAGCCTTTTCTGGCTTGGTTGTCTTTTTTTCTAGAAACAGGGAATCCCTCTGGGATTTTTCTATTATAGGCGAATTGGATTACTCGTGAAGATCTAGATTCTCGTTTGAAAGTGTTCCAGAGGAACATCCTGTTTATAGAAGTTAGAATGCAATTTAATGCAGGGCTCCGGCAGGAGCCTCCTGTTTTTTGTACGGATTTCATACAGATTTTCTAGATTTGAAAATAATTCGGTGGAGATTTATCGGATTTTCCTACAAATGAGTAAATTGCAATGAAGAAATTTTCATCTGTTACCGAAGCTTTCAAATGGTGGTTGACAGAGATATATCCAAAGCTACCGCCTGAGGTGAAAAAGGGAAAGTTGACGACGGCTTGGAGGGATTTTACTTACAATCAAGGCATTTCTGAAAAAAGAATGAAAAGCATTCTCGAAGAATTTGGCAGGGTTGAAGTAAAGACCGAAGTGTTATTTTTTCCAGACTAAATTTTTTTGCTAGGAATTTATCGGAATTTCCTACAAATCCATTTTTCAAACTATAACCACTATAAAATGATTATCAACACAAATGCTAAAAATAGTCAGAATTCTCTTTCAGATGCAGAAACTCAAATGTTGTTAAAGCAGCATGAAGCCGTAAAGGAGTTTTTCAAAAGAGATGGGAGCGCCGAAATTGTAGATTCCCTTAACACGTTAGTAGAAACTTTGTTGTTTACGGAAGAAATAGAAAACGTCACTCCTGAAATGCGGGTACATATTGCAAACCAGCTTCGGGTGGTAACGTTAATTACAAAGTTGGGAGAGACGGCGGTAAAATGGTGATTCAATAATCGTTGACAATCTTTTTGCCGCACAAAAGATGGATTGAGTCGTTGGCTCATTCTCGGTGGAACTGAGTAATCAAATCGCTATCTTGATAGGCGTTAAGAATTTTGGTCAACCGAATTTCTTGTGTCAATCAGTTGTTTAGCTATTTGTTCACCTAATGATATTTTATGATACACACAATCACGATAAAAACACAAGACGAGAAAGAATTTGAGCAAATAAAGGGTTTGGCGCAAAGCTTGGGTGTTCTTTTTGAAGAATCGCATAAAAGTCACCTGAGTAAAGAGGAGCAAATGCAGTTGCTCAATCAGCTACATTGGGAGGGAGACGAGACAGGCGATGAACTTAACGCAATGATTTATGGCGCAAGACAATCCAGCTCACGGAATGTCGAATTCTGATCGGTTTCTGCTCGATACCAATATTTGTGTACATGCGCTGAAAAGCGATTTCGGGATTAAGCAGAAAATAGGCGAAGTAGGTATTGATTCGTGTTTTCTCTCAGAAGTAAATATTGCTGAGTTATTGTTTGGTGTCGAAAATAGTGCGGACCATCGCCGTCAAATGAACCAACATCAATTCGAAAGTTTTCGCCGGATATTCAAAGGAAGAGTTCTGCGTATCAGCGACGTATTAAGTGAATATGCGCGTCAGAAAAGCTCACTTCGAAGGATCGGGAAGTCGGTGGACGATTTTGATTTGTTGATCGGCAGTACTGCAATAATCTACGATTTGATCCTTGTAACCAGGAATACCCGGCACTTTGTGAATATGACGGGTATCAAACTCCAAAATTGGGTCGATCACTAGTCACTCCTTCCCCGAAAACGCATTCAAAACCGGCGCAGCCGTAGGATTGTACTGGTACGATTGCCAGGTGTGATCTTCGTAAATTTCTACAACCCGATAACCTTTGTAGGAAGTGCCCCAGTTGCCGCCGAAGTGGGCGTCGAAGAAGTAGGGTTTTTTGCCGTATTGTTTCGTGCTGTCCTGGTCGTGGTCGTGGCCGTTGAAAATGGCTTTTACGTTTGGTGTGTTTTCGAATAGCTCGATTACTTCTTTGCATTCAATTCCGTTCACGGTCCATTTGACTGGGGTGATATGTAGGAATACAAAAATGCCTTTCTTTTCCTTGTATTTGGCGATTTCGGTGCGGAGCCAGTTTACGTCCGGACAAACGTATTCACCCTTTTCGTTGGAAGTATCGCCTACTACAAATGCGTATTCGCCTTTGGCAAAACTGTGGTTGGTCGGGTAGCCCCAGGTGCTTTCCCAAACATCGAGACCGACTTTGTCATGGTTTCCGCGACTTACGTAAAACGGTACACTGAGACCGGAGATTGTTTTTTTGAAATCGTATAAAAGTGTCGGCTCATCGTGGATCAGGTCGCCGTTGATGAAGAGGAAATCTACCCCTTTCTGCATTTTTTCACGGTTTACCCAGCTGATCAGGTCACTGTGAAATTTCTGGAATTCGGTATTTGGCTGACCGTAATGCCCATCAGAAGCGACGATGAAGCGTAATGCAATTCTCGCTTTCGGGCCTGCGTTAACACTATAAGAAAGGAATGGAAGCGTGGAAATGGCAGGGACAAGTTTCAAAAATGACCGTCTTTCGAAATTCATTGGTAACCGGGTTTAGTGAGTAGGTCGGGGTGGTATTTGTTTCAAAAATAGTTATTGATCGCCGATATTTTCTTTATTCTTGCATCGCATTAACAATAATTAATATTAAAAATGGACCGCCTCATTCTTCAAAAAGCCGCTTCGTATTGCGCCTACCAGGAACGCACGCAGGACGAAGTGAAGCAGCGGCTCCGGAAATGGAATGTGTGGGGCGAAGAAGCCGACGAGATAATTGCAGAGCTAATTTCGATGAATTACCTCAGCGAAGAGCGTTTTGCAAAAACTTTCGCTGGCGGGAAGTTCAGGGTGAAAAACTGGGGGCGGATCAAGATCAAGCAAGAATTGCAGCGCCGTGGGATCAGTAAATATAGTCTGGATCAGGGAATGGCGGAGATTAAGGACGAAAGTTACATTGCCACTTTGAAACAGCTTCTTGAAAAGAAAAGGGCTTTATTGGAAAGAACAGAGACGAACCCGCTGGTTATAAAACAAAAATTGGCCAGATATGCTCTGGCCAAAGGGTATGAAAGTGAATTGGTTTGGAAGGAGTTGGGAGGGTTGTCCTTCGGCTGCGCTCAGGATGACAACGGCAGTTAAAAATCAGAGTCAAACGAAATTTTGTGACCTGAATCTTTGTCTTTTACGCCGCTCATTACACCGGCTTTCTGGTATTCTCCCACGCGTTTTTCGAAGAAATTGGTTTTGCCTGGAAGTGAGATCAACTCCATGAAATCGAATGGATTAGCAGAGCCGAATTGTTTTGAACAGCCTAATCTTTCGAGCCAGAAATCGGCGATGTACTCGATGTATTGTTTCATCAATTCTGCATTCATTCCGATCAGGGAAACTGGTAATGCTTCTGTGATGAATTCTTTTTCAATTTCCACCGCGTCAAGCATGATTTCTACCACTCGTTCTTCCGGCAGCTGGTTGACAATATGCTGAGTATAAAGCAGGCAAGCGAATTCGCAGTGCAAACCTTCATCGCGGGAGATCAGCTCGTTTGAGAATGACAATCCTGGCATTAAGCCACGTTTTTTCAACCAGAAAATCGAGCAGAATGAGCCGGAGAAGAAGATTCCTTCCACTGCTGCGAATGCGATGATCCTTTCAGCAAATACCGGACTGTTAATCCATTTCAAAGCCCAATCCGCTTTTTTACCAACACACGGAACTGTATCAATAGCGCGAAGCAAATGGTCTTTTTCAAAAGGATCCTTGATATAAGTGTCGATTAGCAGCGAGTAGGTTTCAGAGTGAATGTTCTCCATTGCGATCTGAAAACCGTAGAAGCATTTGGCTTCTGCATATTGTACTTCGCTCAGAAAGTTTACTGCAAGATTTTCATTGACAATACCATCAGAAGCAGCGAAAAATGCAAGTACGTGCGATATAAAATGGCGCTCTCCGTCAGAAAGGTTCTCCCAATCCTTCATGTCCTGCGAAAGATCAATCTCCTCGGCAGTCCAGAACGAAGCCTCATGTCTTTTGTACATTTCCCAGATATCGGAATGTTTGATAGGAAACAAAACAAACCGCAATGGATCTTCTATCAACAGGGGCTCGGGACGCGCAAGTTCTTGTGACATAATTAGTTTGAGTAAATACGGGGATAAATTTTGAACAGCCCGTCGTGTTTCGCTGGCCAGGGATAGCAACAGCCGGGAATAACAAATCTACACGCTTTGGCCCGAAAACTCAAGGATAAAAGGATCAAACCGGAAGAGTTATTTAGAGAAGTTCTTGTTAGTAATGCCTTAACTTTGTTGCTCCCAATATGTTAATCGACGGTCAGAAAACTGCGGCTCGTTAATCCATTTAAACCTATATACTGTTGAAGATTTCCGGATTTACCATCATCAGAAATGCGGTTATTAATGATTACCCCATCGTCGAAGCAATTACTTCCATTCTTCCGGTAGTGGACGAAATGCTTGTGAGTGTGGGAGTTAGCGAAGACAGTACGCTGGATCTGATCAAGTCCATTCCATCTGATAAAATCCGGATTGTCGAGTCAGAATGGGATATGTCGCTGCGTGAGGGAGGAAAAGTGCTGGCGGTGGAAACGGACAAAGCTTTGAAACAAATTTCACCTGATAGTGATTGGGCATTTTACATTCAGGGTGACGAGGTAGTGCATGAAAAGTACCACCCGGCAATTCTCGAAAACTGCAAAAAGTATGTCGATAATCCCGAAGTGGAAGGGTTAGTTTTTGACTATGTTCATTTCTACGGAACTTACGATTACGTAGGCGACAGCCGCAAATGGTACCGCCGCGAAATACGCATTATCCGCAATGAGAAGCAGCCACAAGCGACTCCGATAGCAGCATTTCGCGACGCACAAGGTTTTCGTCGCGGGCGGGAGAAATTAAATGTAACGCATTCGGGAGCCGCCGTATATCATTATGGGTGGGTAAAAAGTCCGGTTCAGATGAAGACCAAAATGAAGAATGTGAGCCGGTTTTGGGACGAAGGGGATAAGCACAATAAACTCCTGAAATCAGAGGATTTCTTCGATTATACTGAATTTGACTCTATCAAAAAGTTTGATGGTTCGCACCCGGTTGTAATGCAGGACAGGATCGCGCGGCAAAACTGGAAAATTGAGCTGGATCCTTCAAAAAAGAAATTTCGCTTGAAAGACGCGCTATTATACTGGTTCGAAAAAAAGACCGGCCGCCGGCTGTTTGAGTTTCGGAATTACAGGTTTATCTGAAACGGAATCGCCTCAGCTAAAAGCATGTTTCTGAAAACTTCCGACTCCTCGCTAATTGCTCCAATAAATCTGTATGTTTATCAGGAAATTATCACCACACTGAGATAAATGTTGGAAGTTCCCAAAAGGCAGCTGACTGTTGTTCTGGTCATTTTCGTTGTTCTGGCCCTAACTACCTATTTTTACAGATACCCTACCGGCGACGATGCGTGGCTCGGCGAACAGGCATTCTGGCTGGAAAAGGGAGGTATTATCCGGTCAGAATTTTTCAGGGGACTGGTTGGTTGCGAGAAACAGATCTTTGTCTGTCATAAGCTTTTTCTCATATTCGGAGCTTTGATGATCCGTTTATTCGGCTACGAATTACCCGTTTTACAATTCGTAGGGCTGATTTTCTTTATAGTTCTCATTTGTGAGCTGGTTTATTATATTGGAAAACGAGAAGGCAGCTTTGCTTCGCCTTATATACTCGCACTGTTGATCCTCATTTTTTCCAACAGGCTGTTGATCAAAATGAGTTTCGAAAACCGGCCCGAAATGATGGTAGCCGCATTGGGGTTTGCATCTTTTTTATGCCTGACTCGCAGCAGAATTACCATCTCACAAGCCTTAGGTGCAGGGTTTCTTGCGGGCCTCGCTTTTCTCGGGCACATGAATGGAATTATCTATCTGATAGCCGGCTTTGTCACGCTTATTTACCTGAAACAATATAAGCCCGCTGCCTGGTTTGCTGCCGCAGGCGGACTCACCTCGCTCACTTATTTTCTCGATGTCTGGTCGATACAAAACGGTTTTAGTCTCTGGCTGGCGCAGTTTTCGGGCGATCCGCAGACTGTCGCTGCATTGAAAGGCACCGCGAAGCTCACGCAAATATTGACTTATCCGTTCCTGTTCTTCAAATCGCCGGAGCAGATTGCACTATCGCTGCTTTTGGTATTTCTGCTTTGGAGCCAGCGCGGGTTGCTGAAAAACCTTCCTACGAAACCCAAAGTCTATGCGTTGACTATGTTTTTGTCTTTTTGGACTATTACGAAGGCGAATGTTGGACTGTACATGCTGATATTTATTCCTTTCATGCTCATTTTGGTGTACGAACTTTACAAGTTGCGGCCATTTCGCAACCTGCCTTTCCGCCTCGTGATCGCGACTTACTTTATCATCGGCGCATTTGGAATGTGCCAGATCATTTATGCGAATTTGACTATGGAATATCTGCCGGTATCCTACGAAAAGTTGCGTAACCGCATTGATGATAACGATACCGGATTTGTGCCGCTTACCTTCTTTTTTGATGAATATGAAGCATATCCGAGGCTGTTGACGCACGAAAACTATGAGTTGCAGTCGGGGAAAAGAAATATGAGCACGAAGCACATGGCCAACTGGGCCCGCAAAAACAATGTGGGTTTTATATTGATGGACTATGCTTTCAGGCCGGAATCCTACTATCCCAAGGCAGGTACCAAGTCGATCCCCTTTTATAAATTGACCTATTTCAATGGCAGGTTTGCAATATACGAGCGGTGAATAGGGATCAGATCCACCTTTTTCGCCTAAAAAACCAGAGTACGATCAGCGAAGACAAGACCATGAGAAACAGCGATAGTCCAAATCCCCACGTGTGACTTGTAGTTGGAATATGGTCGTAATTCATCCCGAAAATACCTGCGATTAACGTTGGCGGCATGAAAATGATCGTCACGACGGTGAAGATCTTGATAACCTGACTTTGTTCGAGGTTGATCAAACCCATAAATGTATTCTGTAAATATTCCAGCCGCTCGAAATTGAACGTGGTGTATTCCAGTAGCGAGCTGATATCCTTTAATATGATCCGTAAGTGCTCTTTTCGATCTTCCGGGAAATACTGACTCCTCAAAATTCCAGACAAAACGCGCTGTTTGTCAATACTTGTTTCGCGGAGCATCATCGTAATTTCCTGCAAGCCACTTATGCGGATCAGCACTTCCTGCCGGGCTTTTTGCTCGTGGGTAAGGTCTTTACTGATCGCTGAAATATCCCTTGAAATGCCTTCGAGAGAATCTGCATCTGCTTCAATGCGCGTTTCGAGCAGCAGCAGCATAAAATCCACTCCGCCCTGAATACCTTCGGGGCTCACTTTCATTTTCTTCACCACATCCGCAAAGGTCTTGGAATCGCCCCGGCGATACGTGAAGAGTACATTGTGATTTAATAAAAAAGAGACCGGGTAAGTTTCGTAACCGTCACGGTCTATCCTCAGAAAGTTTGAGTTCGCATTAATGGTCTCATTCTGTTCAAAAAAACGCGAGCTGCTTTCAATTTCTACGATCTCCTGCGGGGTTTGAAAACTGATATTGCATTTGTTCTCCACCCATTCTTCTTCCTCAGCCGAAGGCGATTGCAAATCCACCCAAACCAGGTTTTTTACCTTGCCAAGTTCCCGAACATCATTTTCACGTTTGATCAAACGTCCTTCTTTGTAGAATATGCGTACCATGTTTTAAAGTTGGGGAAAAAGAATTTCCCCGGAAAGAAAGCCCAACATTTTTCCGTTAGAAAGCTCATACAGGCAGTTGGGATATTAGTTTTTTGAAGCTGTTTTGGAATTCTTAATTTCGATTTTTAGAATAAAGATCCATTGAAACACCACTATTATCCCTTTGAAGCATCACTTGATTACCTTTCTTTCGATTTTGTAAGTTGCTCAGAATCCAGGAAAATAAGGAAAAGAGTGGAATTTGTCCCGATCGGAGCTGAACTCTATAATCTTGCATTTGGTGATGTTAATACGTACAATGATATCGATGATCAAGTCATCACCAATAATCGCGACATGGAGAAAGTGTTGTCAACAGTAATCCATATTATTTATGTGTTTTTATCTGTGTTTCCTTCACGAGTTTTGTATTTCGAAGGCAGTACGCAATCTCGAACCAGATTATACCAAATTGTATTGAAAAGAGAGCGGACGAACTGGGGAGATATGTTTGAAGTGTATGGAATGGCAGAAGGTCGAATTCGAATCTTTGATAATTGTATTAATTTTGAATCATTTCTAATCAAACGAAGAAATCATGAAGAAGTCAAATAAAAGAGCTTTGGTTGATTTGTCCCAAATCAAAATCAATCCGGATATAAAGTCCTGTCGAGATTCTCCTTTTGTTGTCAGAAAGGTAGAGGCAGCAAAAAAAGCGCTCGAAAACGTGGACTTGAGTATTTTAAACTTGCCCCACAAAGCTTGATATCTTAGCAAGCGTTTTATTTTGTATGCTTGATTCCTGTAATTTTGCAAAATGCAAAGTACAGCTCCACACAGCATATTCACGACGCAATTCTGGTTACTAGGTCTCAGTTCATTCCTCTTTTCTTCCAGCTTCAATATGCTGATACCCGAGCTACCAGGGTATCTTTCCGCAATGGGCGGCGCCGATTACAAAGGCGCTATTATTGGTTTATTTACACTTACAGCAGGTTTATCAAGACCATTTAGCGGACGGTTGACAGACAGGGTCGGCCGGGTTCCGGTGATGGCGTTTGGCTCTCTGGTCTGTTTTGTTTGCGGGTTAATGTACCCGATTTTTACCACAGTAATGCCTTTTCTGCTGCTCCGGCTAGTCCACGGATTTTCAACAGGCTTTAAGCCAACTGGTACCTCAGCCTACGTGGCGGATATTGTCCCCGCCGAAAGACGCGGCGAGGCGATGGGCATTCATGGAATGTGTATGGGCGTCGGATCCGCATTCGGGCCGGCCGTGGGAAGTATGATCAGTCAGTCATTTTCTCTGAACGGATTATTCTATACATCTTCCATTTTTGCATTGCTTTCAATCGCTATTCTGATGAATATGAAAGAAACCTTGAAAGAAAAACGTCCGCTGTCTGTTGATGCATTCAAAATTGGCTGGCGGGATATTTTCGAGCCAGATGTATTCAGCCCTGCTTTGATTACCTTCTTATGTTACTTCTCATTCGGCGCCGTTGCGACCATCACGCCGGATTTTAGCGACCATTTGGGATTGCAGAATAAGGGGTATTACTTCATGATCTTCACCGTTTCGTCGATACTGGTGCGGCTGGTGGCGGGGAAAGTTTCCGACCAGCACGGGCGTATTCCCGTGACCCTGGCAGGGTGTATTATCCTGATCATATCGATGATCATCACAGGGTATGCCGATACGATCACCTTGTTTTTGGCGGGAGGCGCTGTTTTTGGGATTTCAATGGGAATTTTATCGCCGGTTCTGTCAGCATGGACGGTCGATCTGAGTAGGGATACCAATCGCGGGAGAGCTTTGGCCACGATGTACATTTGCCTCGAAGCAGGTATTGGTATCGGCGCATTTCTTTCCGCTGCCTTATTTGCCAACAAGATCCAGAACCTTCCGCTCGTTTTTTTCAGTATGGGGGGATTTGCGATCCTGGCGTTGATTTACATTTTAGTTATTTATAAAAATAAAAGAGGCGCCCGTGCTATTTGACGATACTTTTCAAACAATAGCCGCTCCCGCAGAAGGTTTCTTCAAAGACAAGGGAAGCAAATTCCTGTCCTACCTATTTCCAATTTCGGTGGAGGCAGACGCGAAAGAGCATCTCGCTGCATTAAAGGAACTACATCCCAAAGCAGTTCACCATTGTTATGCGTATCGGCTTGGAACTGATAAAATGAGCTACCGGATGAGCGACGACGGTGAGCCTTCGGGTACTGCCGGCAGACCGATTCTGAATACCCTGTATTCCAGGGATATTACCAATGTAATTGTAGTTGTTGTCAGATATTTTGGCGGGACATTACTCGGGGTTCCGGGATTGATCAATGCTTATAAAGCGGCCACGGAAGATGCGCTGGCCTCAGCGGAGATCGTAACCCGGCATTTCATCAATAGATATAAAATGGCATTTCAATACCCGCAAATGAACGATGTAATGCGGATCGTCAAGGAAATGGAGCTGACTGTATTGGATCAGCAGTTTGAAATGGAATGCGGCATGACCGTAGAAGTCCGCGTTTCGGCAACGGAAGTATTTGTCACCCGCTCCCAAAAGATTGACGGGCTGAAATTAACGTTGCAATAACTATTCGTTGTCTTTCAGCATTTTAACAAAATCGTCTTCATAAGCTTTCAGCGCTTTCAGTAGATCCTGCAACTCCTTTTCCTCGGGCGTCCCCTTTTTTGCGCCAAAAATCTCATCGGCTCTTTCCGACGCTCTTTCGTATTCCGTTTCGTTTTTGATAACCATTGTTTCTAAGATCTTATGTTAAAGATATCTATAATGGCATAAAACGCAAAAGACCCGCCGGAGCAGGTCTTTGCATTTTAGTCAGGTTAAAAAGTATCGGTAATTAATATCCGGGATTCTGAGTCAGGATCATTTTTCCATCCAGCTGGCTATTCAGGATTTCGTCCTGGGGAAGCGGGTAGTAAAGATTTTTGGCTGTGAAGGTTTTTCCGGCCATATATCCTCTTTTACTGAAAGTGCGTCCCGACGGTTCTTTGCCCGCAGCAGCTTCTTCGGTCGCATATTTGTTCAGCACTTTCTCGGCAATACCCCAGCGTACCAGGTCGAAGAAACGGTGGCCTTCCATTGCAAATTCCAGTCTCTGCTCCATACGAACTGCGTTTCTGGCATATTCAGCGCCTTTACTTGCAAATGTTCCGGCTGGATAAGGCTCCACTTTATAGGTAACGCTCGCATCCTGAACCGAGCCAGTTTTGGCGCGCAGGCGAATCTGATTTACATAACCTTCTGCCGCAGCGAGGTTGCCAAGTTCCACTTCGCATTCAGCCAGCCAAAGCAATACGTGCGACAGTTTGATGAGGCGGAAGTTATTATTCACATTCCTTTTGCTGGTAGAGTGGGTAGTACTGTTCTCCTCTGCGAGGTAGTACATCCATTTTTTACCTAAAAACGGACCAGCATAAGTCTGGTCACGAACCCAGGAAGAACCTGGCATCGGGCCCCAATCGAGGAAATTAACGCCGCGGCGGCCTACTGTCCAGTCAAGGCGGGGATCAACAGGGATCGTTTTGTCCAAAGTGAATGCAGTTGAAGCGGTAATGCCCTGGTCATTTGGCAGGTCTACTTTGTTGTAAGTGTCAAGTGAACCGTCTCCCGCTGCACCAATCATCGGCAAGCCGTTTTCTGTTTTGAAAGCATTCACAAGGTTGTGAGAAGGCTGGTAAAAACCACAGCAGCCACGGCCCGGTGCATTCGCTGAATACGGCCAGTTCAGGTTGTCGCCGGCATTACCGTTGTTTCCATTGGTACCGTCGTTCACCGAAAACTGTACTTCAAAAATCGATTCGCTGTTGTTGTTTCCGGTTGTTCTGTAATTATCGTGGTAGTTGGCGACCAGTTTCTTACCTGAGTTCTGAACCACATCCATCAGCAAAGTTTTAGCTTCTGCCCATTTTTTCTGGAACACCAGCACCTTTGCAAGGTGCGATTTGGCAGCCCATTGCGTAGCTCTCCCTTTTTGTGCTTGTACCGCAGGCAGATTTTCAGCAGCGAACTTGAAATCTTCTTCAATTTTTGGCCATATATCCTCAGTATTAGGGATTTTGGTAGAATTAGGATCCGCCGCTACATAGATTTTATCATCGATGTAAGGTACCATATTCCACATTTTTTTGGCTTCAAAGTGGTAAAATCCTCTCAAAAAACGAGCTTCTGCAACTACCTGCGCAATTTCCGCTTCTGTCATATCCTTCACCAGATCGCTGGTCGCTACCTGGATCACTTCGTTGCAGCGGGCTACGCCGTCATATTGATGCCACCATTTTCCAAGGAAATAAGTGTTGTCCGCAAGCCAGTTGTATTGTTCGATAAAAGATTGCTCAGGCTGGTCGCCTGCATCGGTACCTTTCACTGCGTCGTCGCTGGCAATCCCACCGAATACGTAGTTGGAGATCGTTGACTGCCGGCCGGTATTACCCGAGCCTACACCATCCAGCAAGGAATAAGCGCCGATCAGCAATGCGTTCACCCCGTTTTTATTGCTCAACTGCTCCCTGGACGCGCGTCCCTGGGGTTTCAGATCAAAAAAGCTGTCTGAGCAGGAGAAACTCAGGCCGATTAAAAAGACTAGTAATGTTATTTTTTTCATCTTTCAAATATGAAATTATGTGAATGTCAAAGAAGATTAAAAACCGAAACGTAAGCCCACCAGATAAGATTTTGAAACCGGATAAGCGCCTTCATCTACGCCCATGTGCGTATCCTGATTGTCATTCCCTGATCTTCTCAAGTTAATGTCCGGATCAAGACCCGTGTATTTGGTGAAAGTCACAAGGTTTTGTCCCTGTACATAAACTTGTGCAGAAGCGATTTTCACCTTTTTCAGCAATACCGAAGGAAGGGTGTAAGTCAGCTGGATATTCTTGATACGGAAGTAGGAACCGTCTTCCAGGAAGTAAGAAGAAACCTGCTGGCTGGTCGCATCGCTGGAATTCAACCTTGGCAATTTTGCATCGTCCCCCGGTTTTTTCCAGGAATTGTAGAGCATATCCTTCGATCTGTTTCCCTGGAATACGTTGAAATCTGTCCAGTATCTTACATAATTAAAGATTTCGTTGCCCTGCACACCCTGTCCGAATAAAGTAAGGTCAAATGCTTTGTAGCCCACATTCACATTTACACCATAATTAAAATCTGGGTGGGGGCTACCGATCATAGTCCGGTCTGCCGCGGTAATAATCCCGTCGCCATTCACATCGCGGAATTTGAAGGTACCTTCGCGTGTATACGAACCGAATTTCGGTGCCGCATCGGCTTCTGCCTGATCTTTGATTACACCATCAACAAAGTAACCATAGTAGCTCGCAATAGGAGAACCGGCTTTTGTCGCAGACATCGCAGGAAGACGGGTTGCGAATCCGAAAATAGTAGCGCTCGGGTTGTTGTTCAGTTTCAGCACTTCGTTTTTATAGTGGCCAAAATTCACGCCGACCATATAATAGAAGTCACCTCTTTTATCCCGGAAATTTACTCCAATATCAAAACCTCTGTTACGCACTTCCCCAATGTTGGTATAAGGAATAGTACCTGTACCGGCTGTTCTTGGAATGGCGATCTGCGTCAACATATCGCTTGTGATACGATTGTACAAATCAAGTACGACTTCCATTTTGTTGTTTAACAAAACCGCATCCAAACCAAGGTTGGTAGAAGTATTGGTTTCCCACTTACCATTTGCATTACCAAACTGAACCAGGTCAAATCCGCCGACGATCGATGTTCCGGTTCCGTTAATATCGTACGCATTGTTCTGAGGATCAGGCGCATAAAGCGTATATGCATTGTATACGTTAGGGATCAGCTGGTTACCGGTTTTACCCCAGCCAAAACGTACTTTCAAATCATCCAGAACCTTCTTGGTTGGTTTCATGAAATTCAGTTCTGTCAGACGCAACCCCACCGAGAATGCAGGGAAGATACCGTAACGAAAGGCTTCGGAGAAACGCGAAGATCCGTCGCGGCGTAATGTAAAGTCTGCCAGGAAAAGGTCCTTATAACCGTAGTTGACCTTACCAAATTGTGAGAACAATGCACTCAGCGTCGCACCTGCACCGGCATTGGCCAAACCTGCTGCCGAACCTGCATCCAGGTAACGGTAGTCAAGATCGTCGAATGCAAAACCGCTTCTGCTGGCCTGGAAGCCTGCCGAATAAGTTTTAACAGCCTCCGTTCCTACCAATACATTCAAATTGTGAGAACCGAAAATCTTGGCATAATTCAGTGTATTGAACCAGGTATACGAGCGATCGAGGTTATTGATCACGTTCATACTGTTGGCATTACGCGACTCAGCAGCCTCAATATCGCGGTGGAAATATTCAGAACGGTTGGATTGATTGTACTCCAGACCGAAACTGGAACGTGCCACAAGTCCCGGAAGGATATCCACCTGCGCATACATATTTCCGAATACGTGCGTGCCTTTCGTGATATTGTCTTTCTCACGGTAAAGCCGCGCAAGCGGGTTGGGCGCATTGCCCAGGTTACTACCGCGGCTTCCTGCAAAACCATTATACGCCGAGGTATTGTTGCCGCCAAGTGCCACAGGGCCGTCTGTTACGTCAAAAACCGGGATGATCGGGTGAACGCGGATCGCGAACATGATCGGGTTACCTTCGTCGTTGTTGGTAATACCCTGTCTTTCATCATAAGAGAAAGTCAGGTTTTCTCCCACCGTCACCCTTCCTTTTGTGAATTCGGTATTGGCGCGGATCGAGTACCTTTTATAGTTGGTATATCTCAGAATACCATTTTGCTTGAAATAGTTAGCCGAGATCGCATATTTAGCTGATTTCGAGCCACCTGAAGCGCCAATCTGATAGTTGGTGATAGGCGCCGGATCAAAGATCACATCCTGCCAGTCTGTTCCTTCTTTATTTGCCTTCGTAAAGTTAAATGCTGTTTTGCCAAGATTCGGGTCTGCGATATCATTGGTATACGTGTAGTTTTCAGGCAGTGTACCAAACACATTCGGGTAAATGTAATCTGCGACGGTCTGCTCACCATTTGGGCCAAATTTATATTGTACCGAAGGGGAAGTAGCACTTGGGTTTTTGCCTGCACCCAAATCAGCCTGGTAAAGATATTCTCCCAACTCCCTGGTATTGAGCAGATCCAGCATTTTTCCGGGGCGCTGCGTACCTGTGTAAAAATCGAATGTAATGTTCGGCTCGCCTGGTTTTCCTTTTTTGGTAGTAATAATCACAACACCATTTGCCGCACGTGCCCCATAGATAGAAGCAGCAGATGCATCTTTCAATACCTGCATCGACTCGATATCGTTCGGGTTGATCTGGTTGAGCGTTCCCTGTGTCGGTACGCCGTCAATTACATACAGCGGACTGTTGTTGTTGATCGAACCGAAACCGCGGATACGTACCATTGTTCCGCCACCGGGAGAGTTGTCATTTCCAACTGTTACCCCTGCAGCGCGACCTTGCAGCATTTGCGTTACGCTGGCACTCGGTACCGACGTCAATTCTTTTGGACTAATAACAGTTACCGCGCCCGTAATATCCTGCTTGCGCTGGGATGCATAACCGGTTACGACCACCTCGGTAAGACTTTTTATATCGTCACCCAAACTCACATCTATTACGGATTTCGAACCGACTGTGAATTCCTGTTTAATGTAGCCGATCGACGAAAAGACCAGCACTGCATTAGGTGATTTTACTTCGATAGAGTACCTGCCTTCGGAATCAGTGACGGTGCCTACATTGGAACCTTGTAACTGCACATTCACGCCCGGAATCCCGGCACCATCGGCAGAAGAGGAGACTTTCCCTGTAACTTGTTTGTCTTGCGCATAGACCACGCTGCTACCCAGCAGAGCCCACAGCAAAAGCGTTACGGAAGTCACAATGACTCGTAAATTTTTTCTCATAAAACGGGGATGTTAAAATGTTAATTATGTATTACTAATGGTCAATATAATATCAAAAATACGAATCGTCGGGATATTGTAAGAGAATATTTTGTATCTAATGGTGAATTAATTGTAATATACGAATGGTGACAAATGTGTAATTCAGGTTAATATCCAAATTGGCAACGTTTGCGTAATAATAGAAAATCACGAAATGTTTATATAATTAAAAACAAGTTTGCGAAAGGCATTCTTGTTAAATTTTTGCAACTCAAGGCGTATTTTTGTGGTTAGTTTGTAGAAGCCGACCGCACAACATTATTCATCACCAGCAACTAAAATATTGGAACATCTGAATGCGACAGAACTTGCAGGGCAGGATCTCATTGAAGTAGAGGGCGCCCGCGAGCATAATCTTAAAAATATTGACGTCAAAATCCCGCGGAACAAACTTGTGGTGGTGACGGGAATAAGTGGCAGTGGCAAGTCCTCCCTGGCTTTTGACACGATTTACGCAGAGGGCCAGCGTCGCTATATGGAGAGTTTTTCTTCTTACGCGCGCGGTTTTATAGGTGAAATGGAGCGGCCCGATGTGGATAAGATCAGCGGACTTTCGCCTGTTATCAGCATTGAACAAAAAACCACATCAAGGAACCCGCGCTCTACCGTAGGTACTGTGACGGAAATCTATGATTTTTTGCGTTTGCTTTATGCGCGCGCCGGTGACGCATATTCGTATGTGACGGGGCGAAGAATGGTTAAGCAATCTCAGGATCAGATCATTAACCAGCTCTTAACTCAGTTTGTTAACAAAAAAACGGTGCTGCTCGCGCCCGTCGTAAAAGGTCGTAAAGGACATTACCGCGAGCTGTTTGTCCAAATTACCCGTCTGGGCTATACGAAGGTGCGCGTGGACGGCGAAGTAATGGATATTACACCCAAAATGCAGCTCGACCGGTACAAGGTGCACGATATTGAAATCGTGATCGATCGGATCATTCCTAAAAGTGAAGCGGAAGATAGCCAGTCGAGATACCGGCTAAGTCAGTCAGTAGCGACGGCGATCAAGCAGGGGAAAGGCGCGTTGATGGTTTTGGATGAAAAAGGGCAAACCTATTATTTTTCTCAAAATTTGATGGACCCGGAATCCGGGATAAGTTATGACGATCCGGCGCCCAATGCATTCTCATTCAACTCCCCGTACGGCTGGTGCCCGACCTGCCAGGGGCTGGGACTGATCGAGGAGATCACGGAAGAATCCATTATGCCGGATAAAACTTTGAGCATTGCCAAAGGCGGGATCGCGCCGATGGGCGAATACCGGGAGGCGTGGATTTTCAAACAGCTTGAAGTACTACTCAAACCATATAAGATCACTTTACAAACCCCGCTCAACAAGTTTTCCGAAGAGGCGGTCAGGCTGGTACTTTACGGAAGCGAAGATGCTGTGCCGGTACCTTCCAAAAAGTATCCGGGTACAGAATGGGAAACGAAATTCGACGGGATTATCAACTTCCTGAAAAGGCAGCAGGAAAGTGGAAATGATAAAATTCAGGATTGGCTCAAAGACTTTATGTCGATCCGCACGTGCCCCGAATGTGATGGAAAAAGGCTGAAAAAAGAGTCGCTGCATTTCAGGATTGACGGGAAAGACATTTCAGAACTATCAAACAGCGACGTACGCGAGCTGGCCGACTGGCTGGTAAACCTCGAAGATCGTCTGGAAGAAAGACAGAAAGTGATCGGTCACGAGGTTTTGAAAGAGATCAGAAAACGCGTCGGGTTTCTGCTCGATGTAGGTTTGGATTACCTGACCTTGAACCGCGCATTGCGGACATTGTCGGGCGGAGAGGCGCAACGGATCAGGTTGGCCACGCAAATCGGTACGCAGCTGACGGGCGTTCTTTATATTATGGACGAACCGAGCATTGGCTTGCATCAGCGCGATAACGTTCGGCTGATCAATTCCTTGAAAAGTCTGCGGGATCTGGGGAATACAGTTCTGGTAGTGGAACACGATAAGGATATGATGCTTGCGTCGGACTACATTCTCGATATTGGTCCGGGAGCTGGTCGCCATGGAGGAAATGTAGTGGGTGCCGGCACGCCGGAGGTATTTCTCAAAAATGGCTCGCTTACAGCCGAATACCTCAGTGGCCGCGAGGCAATTGACGTTCCCAAAAAGCGCAGGAAAGGATCCGGGCAATCGATTTCTTTGAAAGGCTGCACGGGACACAACCTGAAAAATGTGAATATGACGTTTCCGCTGGGGACGATGATATGTGTGACCGGCGTGAGTGGGAGTGGAAAATCCTCACTCGTTCACGAAACGCTTTTCCCGCTGTTGAATGCGCATTTTTATAAGTCCAGAAGAGAGCCGCTGCCTTACAAATCGGTGGAAGGTCTGGAACATATTGATAAAGTAATTGAAGTAGATCAGTCGCCGATCGGTCGGACTCCGCGCTCAAATCCGGCTACTTACACGAATCTTTTCACAGATATCCGCTCACTTTTCGCTGAGCTGCCGGAGTCTAAGATCCGCGGTTATAAGCCGGGCCGGTTTTCATTTAATGTAAAAGGCGGCCGCTGTGAGGATTGTGAGGGTGCGGGAATGAAGAAAATTGAAATGGACTTCCTGCCCGACGTACATATCAATTGCGAAACCTGCAAAGGAAAACGCTTTAACCGCGAGACGCTGGAAGTACGATTTAAAGGCAAGTCGATTGCAGATATCCTCGATATGACGGTTGAAACTGCATTGGATTTCTTCGAACATTTGCCAAGATTACTTCGCAAAGTGCAGACACTGAATGATGTAGGTTTGGGATATATTACCCTTGGCCAGCATGCTACTACATTGTCAGGCGGCGAGGCACAGCGCGTGAAACTATCGGAGGAATTGTCGAAACGCGATACTGGCAAAACGCTTTATATCCTCGACGAACCTACAACCGGGCTGCATTTTCAGGATATCCGGCATTTGCTGAACGTTTTGAACAAGCTTGTCGAAAAGGGGAATACCGTATTGATTATTGAACATAACCTCGACGTGATCAAAGTCGCCGACCATGTGATAGATGTGGGGCCGGAAGGTGGTGCGAAGGGTGGACGTATTATTGCCGAAGGTACTCCCGAAAAAGTCGCCAAGGTGAAAGGCAGCTTTACAGGTCATTTTTTGAAGGAAGAGCTTAAATAGCTACATCCATTTACTCAAAAACTGGTTGAAGTTCTCTTTGTACTGGTCGCTTACCGGGATCGTGATCGTGCCGATCTGGATCGTATTTTTCGTTACCGCGCTGATTTTGTCGAGGTTAACAATGAAAGAACGGTGCACGCGCATGAACTTGGAGGAAGGTAATTTTTCCTCCAAAGCTTTCAGGCTGGTAAGCGACAGTATTGGTTTCGGGTCTGATTTCAGGTGGACTTTAACATAATCTTTGAGTCCCTCCGTGTACAGAATATCATCGTAGGCGATACGGACAAGCTGATATTCAACTTTCAGAAACAGGTATTCATCCTTCGTTTCCACGGAGCCAGCCGACGACGCTTTTTGCAAAAGCTCGGCATAAGCCTGCGCTTTCGATGCAGCACGGAGGAACTCTTCATAATTAAAGGGTTTTAGGAGATAGTCAAGTGCGTCGACCCGAAAGCCATCGAGGGCATATTGGTTGAATGCGGTTGTAAATATGATCCTGGGAGCTCTGCCTCCTGCTTTTTCAATCACGCGGGCCAGCTCAATTCCGGTCAGATCGGGCATTTGAATGTCAAGAAAAATGACATCGATCTGCTGGGTATGAATCACTTGTAATGCCTCTACCGCGCTTGAATACCTTCCGGTAAGCGATAGAAAAGGTGTTTTTTCAATAAAAGCACAAACTAATCCAAGTGCGAGCGGTTCGTCGTCAACGGCTATGCATTGCAATACATTCATGCCGTTTCCAATTCAAGATGTACTTCAAATTCTTTCTCAACTTTATTCTCGTTCACTTCCAGCTGGTATTTTCCGGGGTATAGCAAATCGAGGCGTCGCTGGGTATTCGCCAGGCCGATCCCGTTACTTTCATCCAGAATCGCCCTTTTGTCTGGAAACAATGTATTTTTCACTTCCACAAAAATCTTATTTCCGCTTTGGCTGATCTTGATATCGATCCGGCTCGGCTGCACTGCGCTCACTCCGTGTTTAAATGCATTTTCAATAAAAGGTAAAAATAGCATTGGCGCAATCGAAACGTCGTGCATAGGAACAGGCGGGTCCAAATGTACCGTCACTTTGTCGGTGAGCCGGAGCTGCATTAATTGTATATAATCCTGCGCAAAGGCGATTTCCTGACTCAGCAAAACGGTTCCGTGCTGGGTTTCATAAAGTACATAGCGCATCATTCTCGACAACTTATGCAGCGCCTCGCGGGCCGCTTCCACGTCGATTACCGTCAATGCATAAATGTTATTCAGGGTATTAAAGAAAAAGTGCGGGTTGATCTGCGCTTTCAGGAACGAGAGTTCGGAATTGATCTTTTCTTTTTCCAGATTCTGGCGGTACTGTTTATCCATTTGCGCATTGCGCACAGCTGCAATACTGGTACTGAGCCCGATCACCATTAATGCCGTGATCATAGCAAAATTATCCAGTTTTTCAGCCCGTTTCTTTTCTCCATTCGCTTCTCTGGCCAAACGGAACGCACTTTCCATCTGGCTGCCAAAATCAATATTGTTCTTAACCTGTTCCATCGCAAAAGCGATCGCCAGTACCAGTGCTACATTCAGGAGAATGAACTGAACATATTTATTCCTGGCCAAAAATCGCGGAAACAGTACATAGTAGTTTGTGTAAAAAATAACTACCAGTAATGTAAAAAGAACAGCCTGTTTGATCCAGAATGCGATCGGGAATTGTATCTGCCAGTTGAGTGGCTGCCACATCAGGAACATAGCCAGGAAGCCCCATCCTAAAAGGTGCAGGAGCAGTGGCGGGTATTTTCTTGCGGCGCGCGTATCTATTTTCATCGGTGAGTTTGTATGTCAATGATCCTGACATACAACCACAATCTTACAGGGAAATTTTCAAATACACTATTTCAATCGATCAAAGGAGTGTGAATACCGACTGATCGAGGTGTGGAATCTATTAATCATAAGAATCGGATTTTCATCGGTGAGTACGTGCAACTTGATCGTTTGAAACGCGCCTTTGATCGGTACATTACCTGTTTCTATCTATTCCTTTTTTTTGCGCAGGTATTAGGCACTTATTTTGAGACTCGGATAATGCATTTAATACAAACCCCAACCATGAAACTTAGTATACGATTTACTATTCTGGCGCTTTTGACCGGAATCACATTTGGAGCCCACGCGCAGTTTGGCGGAGGCGGAGGAGGCCGGCCGGGTGGCGGCGGCGGAGGAGATTTCCGCGGAGGCGGAGACAGGCAGCGGCAGACGGTTATTCCGGGAACTGCCGAGGATACCCGCAGCGGAAGCGGAAAAATCAGAGGTATCTTGGTGGATTCGGTTAGTAACAAACCGGTCGAATTCGCTGCATTATCTCTTGTTGATATTAAAACGAACAACCCGATCGATGGTACCACTACAAACGAAAAAGGGGAGTTCAATATGTCGAAAGTGGCTGCGGGCGATTTCAAGATCCTTATTTCATTTATTGGCTATAAAACAAAAACGATCAACGATATCAAGATAGATCGTAAATCGGACCTTAACCTGGGTTCTATAAGCATGGCGCCGGATGTGGTGCAGCTGAACGAAGTGGAAGTGGTTGGAATGGCGCAGCTGGTGGAAGAAAAGGTGGACAGGCTGGTTTATAATGCTGAAAAGGATATTACCAGCAAAGGCGGCGATGCTTCCGATATTATGCGGAAAGTCCCGATGCTGACGGTTGATCTGGACGGAAATATTTCATTAAGAGGTAGTTCCAATGTTCGGGTATTGATCAATAACAAACCTTCTACTATTATCGCAACCAGTGTAGCAGATGCATTGCGCCAGATTCCGGCGGATATGATCAAATCGGTGGAGGTGATCACTTCACCTTCCGCCAAATATGATGCGGAAGGTTCTGCGGGTATTATCAATATCGTGACCAAGAAAAGCACGATCCAGGGCGGAACGCTGAATCTGGATACAGGTATAGGAAACCGGGGTTCTAATTTAGGTTTGAGAGGAAACTACCGCGCTGGCAAAATGGGTTTTAGTCTGGGCGGTTTCGGCCGGTTCAACTACAATATGCCGGGTAAATCGGAGAATTTGCAAGTAGGTAAAACAGAGAATTTCTCTATTCGCCAGACCAGCGAGTCTGATAATAAAA
This sequence comes from Dyadobacter sp. CY343, assembly GCF_021390335.1. Lineage (GTDB taxonomy): Bacteria > Bacteroidota > Bacteroidia > Cytophagales > Spirosomataceae > Dyadobacter. The sequence goes on from NZ_JAJUXK010000010.1 coordinate 225,830, forward strand.
TGTCTTTCGGTTCTTACAATTTCGGGTGGGATTATGAGATCGATTCTAAAACTTCCCTGTCCGCAAGTGTTCGTTACGGAATGCGGAATATGCGCAATTCACAACAATTATCTACGTTTGACACGCCCAGTGCAGGTCCGGTCCGGAACGGTTTCCGGGATGTTAACTCGAAGGATTTGTCCGGTACCTGGGATGTCAATGTAGATTATATCAAAACGCTTTCGAAGCCACAGCAGGAGTTGAGCATTTCAACACAGTTCAGCCGGAACAACCGCACGAATGATTATGAGGCCGACGTATATTCATGGAGCGGAACAAGTACACGTGAGTTTCTGGGCCAGGAATTGAACGATAACAACAGCCACAACCAGGAAAGTACGGTCCAGATCGATTACCAGACTCCTATTAAGGATAATCAAATGTTTGAATTTGGTGGAAAAGGCATTTTCCGGCAGGTAGTAAGTAATATCGAATACGGCGGGCTGATCGCGGCGAGGCCGGTAAGTGCATTGAACTATGATCAGAATGTAGGCGCAGGATATTTATCATATACCTATACTACCAAGAGCAGATTTACGATCAAAGCGGGAACGCGCTACGAATATACCAGCATCGACGCGACGCAGGGAGAGCAGGGAGAACTGGCCCTGCCATCGTACAGTAACCTGGTACCAAGCCTTAACTTATCCCAAACTTTTGGCAAGGGGCAAACCATTAAGTTAGGCTATAACCGCCGTTTGCAGCGTCCGGGTATTCAATTTCTGAACCCTAACGTAAACTCTGCGAATCCAAAGAACATCAGTTTCGGTAATCCAAATCTGGATCCTGAGCTGACAGATCAGGTGGAAGTAGGGACCAGTTTCTTCAAAAATTCCCTATATGTCAATGTTTCGGGTTTTGCCCGGTTCACCAATAATTCCATCGAGAGCATTCGTACTACCGATACTTCAGGTGTGATTTCTACCACCTTTGGTAATATTGGTGAGAAGAAAAACTACGGTGTGAATGTCTTCGGAAATATCACATTGTTCAAAAAATGGCAGATCGGTGGTGGATTTGATGCCTATTATGCAAATCTGACAAACAATAGCCCGGATCCTTCGCTCCAATCCAATAACAGCGGGGTGGTTATCAGCGGTCGTTTCCGTACCAGTTTAAATATCAAAAATGGCTGGGGATTGCAGGCTGGCGGTTTTGCCCGCGGTCGCGAAGTGCAGTTGCAGGGAACGCAGGCTGGTTTCCGGATGTATGATCTGGGAATTAAAAAGGATTTCAAGAACAAACGCGGAAGTATAGGTTTCGGAATGGAAAACTTCCTGGCTCCTTCTTTCAAAATGCGCACCAGTCTTGAATCGAATACATTTACACAAACGAATACCAACTATCTGTTTAACAGAGGTTTTAGGTTGAATTTCTCTTATCGTTTGGGTAAAATGACTTTCGTAGAGCAAAAATCGCGCAGAAGAAAATCGATTAATAACGATGATCAGAAAAGCGACGGCGGCGGAATGGACGGTGGCGGCGGTGGACAAGCTGCACCCGCAATATCTACTCCGGCGATCACACCTGCAAGACCAAACGGAGCGGGAAGACCGCAAGGCGTGGCTCCAACCGGAGATAGCACCACAAGACCTGTGCGTCAGGGAATGCCGATGCAGCCGGGAGTAACTCCGGATTCGACGATGAGAAGAGATTCAACAATGCGTCCTGATTCGACAATGCGACCAGCTGTACCTGCTGTAATGCCGGATTCGGCAGCCAGACCAGTAGTTCCGGCAGATTCTACCATGAAACCTGATAGTTCGGCTCTTCCCGTGAAAACAGATTCAATTCCGGCAAAACCTGCGGTTCCCGCGGATTCACTGCCGAAGAAAGAGTAATACATAACCCGTTAACCGAAGTAAAGCCCGGACTCAGTGCCGGGCTTTTACTTTTTAGGCCAGTGTATTTTGAGATCGGATCGACTGCAATATCCTGTCGGCGCCTGCTTCGAGGAGCTCGTCGGCGAGGGCTAGTCCGAGTTCTTCCGGGAAAGCCTTTGCGCCGGTTTGCGTTTTGCGGATCAACTCAGAACCGTCGAGACTGACGATGCCGCCTGTAATATGGATCTGCTCTTCATTTAATGTCGCCATAGCGAATACAGGAATACTGCATCCACCCTGTAATCTTTTCAGGAATGCGCGCTCGGTAAGGAGGCAGGTTTCTGTTTCTTTATGGTTTAAGAGCACTTTCAGGATCGCTTTTTTGGATTCATCGAGGGTTACCGCGCATTCAATCGCAACACTTCCCTGCCCGACAGCCGGCGTGAATTCATCCAATAGCAAATGCTCTGCGATCTTATTATCGTACTCCATTCTGTGCACTCCGGCATAAGCGAGTAACAGCGCGTCACATTGTCCTTCTTCGAGTTTTCTAAGGCGCGTTTGCAGGTTCCCCCGCATATCCACAGTTTTGATCTGGGGATAAAAATGCTTCAAAATAGCTATTCGGCGGGTCGAAGAAGTACCGACTACAAACGTTTCGCCGCTTTTCAGCGACAATGCAGTATTGTGGCTTACGAGCACATCGTTCGCTTTTTCGCGCTCGGTAAATGCGATTATTTCGAATGCATCGTCTAGTTGTGATTGCAGATCTTTTGCGCTGTGTACAGCAATATCAATTCCGCCACTTCGCAGCTGGTCTTCCAGTTCCTCTGTAAAAACGCCTTTGCTTCCAATTTTTGACAAAGACCTGTCAAGGATTTTGTCTCCTTTTGTCTCAATAATAACAATTTCCGAATCTATCCCGCCAGCGAGCAACAAGTCCCTGACATAATATGCCTGCCAAAGAGCGAGCCTGCTACCGCGTGTTCCAATTTTAATATGCATGATTTACTTGCTTCTGTTTTTCAGGTATTTAGTAGGCTTGGATTAGTATTTCCGCCGGAATATTAAGAGCCTGATTTAGCTTCCGAATCATTCCTAAACTGAGCTTGCGCTTGCCGGAAAGAATTTCCGATTTACGTGATCTGAAACCCAATATATCTGATAGCTCTTTTTCAGACATTCCTAATTGCTCCAATCTGAATCGGATAGCCTCTAATGGATTCGGTTTCGGTATCTGAAAATTAAGCTTTTCGTAATCTTGTACAAGAATAGATAGTACTTCCAGTTCATCTGATTCCACAGAATCAGGTACCAGATCTTTCTGCATCAATCGATATATCTGACGTAACGCCTGCTCGTGCTGCTCATTGTTCTTAATTGGAGTCGCCATATTCTATATTTTTTGCGTCAATTTTGTCGTAAGCGTCATGGGGGCCAAACCATACAATGAAAACAATTTTCAATCTGAATTCAATATCAACGATCAGCCTGTAGGTATTGCCATGTATGTTAAAAACAACTCGTTTGCTGCTCAGTATTGAAGCATTTCGATATTGTTCTTTGAGTTCATTGGGAGAATTCCAATCGGCCAATTCAGCTTCTTCGTTCCACGCTAGCAGGGATTGCTTCGCTTTTGGATAGTTTTCCCAGTAAGTCTTCAACGTTTTTACAGCTATTACCCGCATCTCACATTATAAAGATACATAATGTTCCCAAATTGGTTACGGTTTTTGAGATCTAAACTCCAACAGTATCCCCTTCGTCGGTAACAATTTTATCTTCAATATAGCTAACAATCAATGCGGCTACATCGATCCCGCTTACTTCCTCAATTCCGCGCAGGCCGGGGGAGGAATTGACTTCCATAACCAATGGGCCGCGGTCAGATTGCAGCATATCGACGCCGGCGATCTTCACGCCCAATGCTTTTGCCGCAGCTACGGCAGTTTCTTCTTCTTCCGGGGTAAGTTCCACCAGGCTGCCCTGGCCTCCCCGGTGCAGGTTGCTTCTGAAATCTCCGTCGGCTCCCTGGCGGCGCATTGCCGCTATTACTTTATTTCCGATCACAAATGCCCGGATATCCGCGCCTTTTGATTCGGCAATATATTCTTGGATCAAGAAATTGGCTCTCAATCCGTAAAAAGCTTCAATCGTAGATTTTGCTGCCTTGATGGTTTCGGCTAAAACTACGCCTACTCCCTGCGTTCCTTCCAGTAGTTTGATCACCACCGGCGGCCCGCCGACAAGGTGGATCAGTTCATTTACCTGCGACGGATTTTTAGCAAAAACGGTTTTTGGAATATCAATACCGGCTTTTGCTAAAACCTGCATACTGCGCAACTTGTCGCGCGAACGCAATATCGCCTGTGATTTGACGGTCGTGAAAACTTTCATCAATTCCAGCTGGCGTACCACGGCACAGCCGAATGCACTCACAGATGTACCAATTCTCGGAATAGCCGCGTCGATCTCCGGGATCGGTTTTCCCTTGTATATAATTGTTGGCTTGCCTCCCTCGATCATGACAAAGCACTTAACATGGTCAATAACAGTGGCCTCGTGGCCTTTTTGCTTGATTGCCTCCACCAAACGGCGCGTCGAATAAAGGTCTGCATTGGTGGACAAAACGGCGATTTTCATAGAATCGGAATAATTAGCAGAACGGGTGAGGGTATTATTCATCAGACTTCAAACGCTTTGACGCGGACGAAAGCTTTGAAGCGGATAGATTTTTTTGGGAAACGTCAATGAGAAATCTGTTTTTCAACAATTTGCGGCCAAGTAATATGGGATACTGCATTTTGCGGCGATTCGCGAGCGAGAATTCGGTTCGTATCTTTTTTCCGAAAATCTTGATCTTGGTTTTAATTACATATCGTTTTTCTTCTTTTCCAGAGGAATTTCGGACAAATGTTTCCTTGAATTCGTCGACGATAAAAGACTCCTGCGGGGCTCCTTTTTTTTTATCGAGATAAAATTGCAGCTGAATTTGCTCGCCTTCCTTGATCAATTTTACCCGCGAACAATGAATGGAAGAGGTAGTAGCTCCCGAATCGATCCGTACCGGGACATTGAACCAGCCCAATTCGGGCAAGTCTACGATGTCCGTTGCGCCGATTATTTGTAGTGAGTGTTTCATTTGCGCTGAAAAAAATGAGCGATAGTTAGTGAAAGATCCAGAAAAACCATTTTCGCCCGCACATTCCGCTCAATATGGTAATGCGCCGTATTTACCTCGCCGACCATCCTTTCCAAGGAATCAAAAGTGACCGCTTTTGAAAAATTTTGAACAAAAGTCAGTTCTTCCTGAGGTACTCTAAGTAATTCGCCGGCTCCATTACTCCAAATCAGCATATCTCTGAAAAGCCGCAATGCATATTCCAAAAGGCCTTTTTGCCGCTCTTTGGGCATTACATCATATCCGTCAGCAAGCTTCACCAGGTGTGAAACATCATATTTATAGCAGGAACGCATCCAGCCGGCAAACCAGCCCGAGCGATCGTCTTCGTCTTCCTGAACCAGTTTTAATGCTTCGGACAAATTTCCATCGCACAAATAAGTAGCCTGATTGACGATGCTTTCACTGATATCCTGTTTTTTCAGATAGCTGCGGATTTCGTCATCGGAAAATGCAGGAATTGTAATGCGCTGGGTGCGGGAAATAATGGTTGTCAACAATTTGTCAGACTGGTCACTTACGAGTAGAAAAAGTGTCTTTTCAGGCGGTTCTTCCAGGATTTTGAGTATTGCATTGGAGGAAGCCGCATTCATAATATCGGGCTTCCAGATCAGCAGGATCTTATATTCGCCTTCGTACGCTTTTACCGAAAGTTTCCTGAGAATACCTCTTGCCTCCTCCACAGAAATATTTCCCTGCTTATTTTCAGCGCTGATAAAGTCCAGCCAGTCCGGCAAAACCCGGTAAGGATTTTCGAGCAAAAACGTGCGCCAGAGTGGGAGAAAAGCTTCACTGGTTTTACCGTCCGTTTTTTTGGAGGTTGCAATAGGGAAAATGAAGTGGAAATCAGGGTGAATCAGTTTACCCATTTTGAAGCAGGAGGCACAAGTTCCGCACGCATCATCTTCCTGCTTGTTTTCGCAATTAATATAGGTTGAAAAAGCCAGCGCCATTGCCAGCCCTGCCCCGCCCGGCGGAAAGTCAAATAGCTGTGCATGTGCCAGGTGACTATTTTTCACCGAGCGCCTCAGCGTGGATTTGATCGGTTCTAGGCCTGGAATATCTTTAAAGAGCACGGTAAATCTGAGTTAACTTTTTAGAATGAAGTGCGTGTTTAATAATTACGCTGATTTTGTGTTAGGTCAAATACCGCCTGCAAAATGGCACGATCTGTTTCCTCAAAATCGACATTTCGTCTGCCAACTGTGTCAGCAGCAACTGCCGCAGCTTTTTGCAGGCGATATTCACAGATACCTTCCGCAGATCCGCCCCAGGAAAAAGAAGGAATGTGTTTTTGCTGAAAACCACCACCAAATACATTCACACTTACGCCAACTATGGTTCCGGTGTTGAACATGGTAGAAATGCCGGCTTTTGAATAATCTCCCATGATCAGTCCGCAGTTTGTTAAACCGGTACTTTCCAGCTGGTTTGTCGCATAACTGTGCAGTTTGACAATGCTATGGTCGTTTTTGAGATTTGAGTTATTTGTATTTGCGCCGAGGTTACACCATTCTCCTAGAACAGAATTGCCGAGATAACCATCGTGTCCTTTGTTGCTATAAGCTGTTAATATACTGTTACTTATCTCACCACCTGCTTTGCAAAAAGGTCCGATGGTAGTATTGGGCCGGATCTTAGTTCCCTGTGCCAGTACCGAACTTTCACCGATCGCGAATGGCCCCTGTACCATAGAACCCTCCTGGATCAATGCATTTTTACCAATATAAATGGGGCCGTTTTCTGCATTCAAAATGGAAGCCTTAAGAACAGCACCTTCTTCGACGAATATCTGATCGGGATTATAGCAATGCGTATAAGGATCAGAAATCGCTATTGATTTTTTATTAGATGTAATTCTTTCAAAATCAGCTTTAATCTGAGCTCCGTTGAAAGTGAATATATCCCAAACGTTCCTGATTAGGGTGAATGGTTTTGAATAAGTTAGCAGGTTAAACTGACCAGTTTCTCGACTATATTGCCACGATTTGTCAGTTCTTAATGCCAGCAACTCGTCCTTTTCGGAGATCAGCATAGCACCGATTTCCAAACTATTTATGACTTTAATTAACTCAACGTCAGGACAGAGGCCGCCATTGATATACAAATTATCGCCGGTCTTAATGGAAGTGAACTTTGTACTTAAGTACGCTTCTGTCTGGAAATATACCGTCGAATTAAGGCAGCCCGCCCATTTTTCGGCGATTGTCTGAATGCCGCAGCGAATTCCGGCAACAGGCCTGGTGTATGTAAGTGGCAATAGCTGTGTGCGAAGTACTGGGTCGTCAAAGAGAATTACAGCGGGCATATTGAATTAGTATGTATGATCAAAGTTCGGTCATTTTATTGGTTGGGACAAAAAAAGAAGCAGTCTCCTGAACATTTGTCAGGAGACTGCTTCCATAATTATTTAAAGCCAAAAAGCGAAGTGCTGATTAAGCTTCTTTCTGTCCGTAACGTTTTCTGAACTTATCAACACGTCCCGCAGTATCAACCAGTACGTTTTTACCAGTATAAAAAGGGTGCGACTGAGAAGAAACCTCTACTTTGTAAACAGGATAAGATTTACCGTCTTCCCAAGTGATATTTTCAGTGGTTTCGATTGTAGAACGTGTAACGAATTTGTAGTCGCTCGACAGATCCCAGAAAATTACCTCTCTATATTTGGGATGAATATCTTTTTTCATTGGTATATGGTATTATTTGTTTCTATACAATTCTCAAAAAGGATTGCAAAAGTAAGTATTCTAATTTTTCAAACCAAGTATTAAAACTGTATCTTTTTAAATATTAATACCATACGAAAATTTCTACGGCTAAACTTCACTAAGCTGCTGTTTCAGAACTTCGATCCCTTTTTTCGCTTCCCTATGAAAATCGGTGTAAGTAAAGCATTCAATAGACAACCCGCCTTTGTATTTGATCTTCTTTAATGCGCTGAGATACGGTCTGAAATCGTCGCCTTTTACGCCAGGAGGAGTTCGGTTTTCTTTTTCGGCAATGTGGCAATGCACAATATGCTTGCCATATTTCACGATCTCGGTCGCAGGCTCGTCTTCCTTTAGCATATGAAAAATGTCGCAAAGCAGCTTGATCGACGGGCTTTTCACGGCGTCAATGATCTCAACTCCCTCCGCCAGACTGTTGATAAAGTTCGTCTCTCCCTTATTAAGCGGCTCCACGGCAATAGTAACACCATATTTTTCAGCAAGCGGGGCCATTTTTTTTGTCAATTCAATGTGCTGGGCTTTGGCGGTAGCCCGGTCGAAACCTTCGGGGATAATCCGCGAGCCGCCGCTTCCAAATACTACATATTGAGATTTGCATTCCCTCGCCCGCTTCAAAACGAGCTCGGTCCTTTGCAGGATCGCCTCGTGATTAGCATCGGGGCCCAGCGTTTTCAATGCTGCTGGTAACAAGATCACATAAGACTTGATCGGAAAGTTATCCTGATGGAGTTGCTGCAAATTCTGCTGATACTTTTCGTCGCCCCCGGAAGGGATCAGGAATCCTCCGACAGACTCCTCTATATAGGAACATCCGGATTCTTTCAGAAAGTTGGCTTTGTCATATGCAGCATAAACGCCAAGCGGGATCATATATTCGGGCTTTGTTCCGTGCATTGCAAATGCCTCGGGAATCAGGGATCCTGCTGCCAACCCTGCGAACACGCCTGAAGTCTTTTTCAGGAAGGTTCTTCTGCTATTTTGGTCAGTTTCAATGCTCATATTGGTAGTTAGTTTAACTCGTTTGTTGTAAATATTTGGTTTTAAATACAAGTCTCCGTTAATAAAAGTTTTCTAATTAAGATTTATTATAAATAATGTTTTCTTATTAATTGCTTGATTTTCAGTTGTTGTTGAAGCAATAATTTATGTTCAATAAAAAAGGCACTCAAAAAATGTTTGCAAATTTTGTAGCTGAAAATTTTTTAGAAAATTTTTCATTGAATACTTCTTACCCTTTTGGGAGCTAAATAACTAGGTATAAGTTTATTACCAGTTTCTTCATTTGCACTATGCCGGTAAACACCAATTTCTGCCCGGAACGCCGGTTGCGATTGTGACTAATTTAGTGTTATTTCAACAGGTTTTAGAAAGTCAACTCCCCAGAATATACATCACTAACTTCCTTTAAAACACCACTTTACTATGTCAATGTATGTAATTAAGCGAGACGGTCGCCGCGAATCTGTGAAATTCGATAAGGTGACGGCCCGCATTGAAAAACTAAGCTACGGCCTGGACAGCAAGTATATTCAGCCGATCGAGGTAGCCAAAAAGGTTGTTTCCGGTATTTACGACGGTGTTACCACCGCAGAACTGGATAACCTTGCTGCCGAAACTGCGGCTTCGATGACCACCAAGCACCCGGATTACGCGATCCTTGCTGCCCGCGTCGCGATCTCAAATCTTCATAAGAACACATTGAAGTCGTTTTCGGCAACAATGAAGCGCTTATTTACATATATAGATTCTAAGACTGGTGAAAATGCATCGCTCATTTCCAAGGAAGTGTATGAGGTAATTCGCCAGAATGCTTCGCTATTTGACTCTACTATTATATATGACCGCGACTATGCCTATGATTATTTTGGCTATAAAACCCTGGAGAAATCATATTTACTGAAAGTTGACGGGAAAATTGTAGAGCGTCCGCAGCATATGCTGATGCGGGTTGCAGTTGGTATTCACCAGGAAGATATTCAGGCTGCGATTGAAACGTACCATTTGCTTTCTGAAAAATGGTTCACCCACGCAACGCCTACCTTATTTAATGCAGGTACGCCGAAGCCACAAATGTCTTCGTGCTTCCTTTTGACAATGAAGGAGGATAGTATCAGTGGTATATATGATACACTGAAAAACTGCGCGCTTATTTCACAGTCTGCGGGCGGGATCGGTTTGAGCATTCACGATGTGCGCGCAACAGGTTCTTATATTAAAGGTACAAATGGACAATCCAATGGTATTGTTCCGATGCTGCGGGTATTTAATGATACTGCAAGATATGTGGATCAGGGAGGTGGAAAGCGCAAAGGTTCTTTCGCTATATATATGGAACCCTGGCATGCTGATATTTTTGATTTCCTGGATTTGAAGAAAAACCACGGGAAAGAGGAACAGCGCGCGCGCGACCTTTTCTATGCATTATGGATTCCCGACTTGTTCATGAAACGCGTTGAGGCCAACGATACCTGGTCACTTTTCGATCCGCACGAATGCCCGGGACTTTCTGATACACATAGTGAAGACTTTGTAAAGCTTTACGAACAATATGAATTAGAAGGAAAGGCGCGCAAAACTATAAAGGCGCAGGACCTTTGGTTCGCGATCATGGAGTCACAGATTGAGACTGGTACTCCTTACATGTTGTATAAGGATCACGCGAACAGTAAGTCAAACCAGAAAAATCTGGGCACGATTAAATCTTCAAACCTTTGTACTGAAATCATTGAGTATACTGCACCAGATGAGGTAGCTGTATGTAACCTGGCTTCTATTGCATTGCCGAAGTTTGTAGAGCAGGGTCCTGACGGATATATGCGATTTGATCATCAGAAATTATATGAGATCACCAAAGTGATCACGAAAAACCTGAACAAGATCATCGACCTGAATTACTATCCTATTCCGGAAGCTGAGAAAAGCAATAAAAGACACCGGCCAATCGGTATTGGTGTGCAGGGATTGGCGGATGCATTCTGTTTAATGCGCATGCCATTTGACTCTGACGAAGCCCGCCAGTTGAACAAGGAGATTTTCGAAACGATCTATTATGGATCAATGGAAGCTTCTATGGAGCTTGCCATGAAACTCGGGCCGTATGAAACCTGGGCTGGTAGTCCGATATCGCAGGGTATCTTCCAGTTTGATATGTGGAACGTAACTCCCGACAGTGATCGCTGGGACTGGGAGAAGATGAGAAAGGATGTTATGAAGTATGGAATTCGGAATTCGCTGCTCTTGGCGCCGATGCCAACTGCATCCACGAGTCAGATTCTGGGTAATAACGAATGTTTTGAGCCGTTTACTTCTAATATATATGTGAGAAGAGTTCTTTCAGGGGAGTTTGTGGTAGTCAATAAGTATTTGTTAAAGGATCTGGTCAGACTGAATCTTTGGAATGAAGAGATGAAAAATAATCTGGTTCGCGCAAGCGGATCTGTACAAGCCATCCCGAATATTCCTCAAAATGTAAAAGACCTTTATAAGACAGCCTGGGAAATCAAGCAACGTAGTCTGCTGGACATGTCCGCCGACCGTGGCGCTTACATTTGTCAATCGCAGTCGTTAAATATCTTTATGGAAGAAGCAAATTTTGGCAAGCTGACTTCCATGCACTTCTACGCCTGGAAAAAGGGACTTAAAACAGGCATGTACTATCTACGTACCCGTGCAGCATCTGATCCGGTTCAGTTCACTGTAAGCAAGCAGGCAGAAGTATTGCTAGAGCCAGCGACGGCAGTTGTTACGGAAAAGGAACTGAATTACGTACAATATGCGGAAGAGCATGCAAAACCGGTGACGCCGCGTGATCATCGATCTGATATGCAATGTTCATTGGACGATCCTGAAAGCTGCGAGGCTTGTGGCAGTTGAAATAGCTTGCTTTATAAGCCGATGGCACCTACGAAAGTGGGTGTCATTTTCATTACAAGACTTCTTTACAAGAAGTATAAAATTATTTTAAATTTTTTTTCCATTCTTCTATTTTCATTTTCAGTGAGTTGCGTTGTAGTGTTAAAATTTTGGTAAAAATATTTTGCTTTTGGATTTGGATGTTAAAAATAAAGCCTGCACTTTTGCACTCCCAATCGGGAACAACGGTAGCGCAGACGGCGAGACCACTAGTTCTGAAAGATTCAG
>NZ_JAJUXK010000011.1 GCF_021390335.1 Dyadobacter sp. CY343
AACCTGGTATAATAGAAAAAGGCTCCACTCGGCCTTAGGATATGTTTCACCAAAAGAGTTTGAGGAGCTTTTACACAAACAAAAAATTGCGGCTTAATATCTTGTCCGCTTTATTGTTGCAATTCCAATACCGATCCTCCAAAAATTAAGAGATTAGTAGTGGTCGGCGAAACGGGAGATAAATTAACGGTAGTATCAGTCTTCTTCAATACCAAATTAAACGAGAAGGTTAACTGGAATCTTGATTTTAAGGCACAACAGATTGAGTTTGGACCGGAAGGACGGGATTACTTAGATCACAAATGCCTTATTGACTGCTCCAAATTGAGGCCGATTCCCAGGGACGAAATCAACGAAGCAATAAAAGCCAGACCTGGAATTATTATTGGGAAACTGAGTGACGAAGACTTCTCTCTGGTCAGAACTCAGATTATACATTCCACAACTATAAAAGGCAAACTTAAAAAGAAATACGGTTTCCTTGATTAGGATTTTCCGTCGAACGACTGTATTCTCGACGTACTCTTCAAACAACCCCCAGCCTAACCGCTACTTTCGTCAACCCGACGGAGTTTTTTACGCCCAGTTTCTGGAAGAGGTTTCGGCGGTGGGATTCTACGGTTTTGCCGCTGATGAAAAGCTCGGTGGCAATGCGGTTGGTGGAATATTCGCTGGCTACCAGGCGGAGGATTTCTATTTCTCTTTTGCTCAGAAAATCTTTCGTTGTGCTAGGCGCAGGCTGCGCGTCCGACTGTCCGATCGGCGACTCCGACAGTCGCATCATTACTTCCTGGCCATAATAGATCTTTCCTTCCGAAACCGACCGGATCGCCTGTTCCCATTCGTCGATTTCTGCTTCGATCCCGATGTAGCCGCTGACACCCGAGCGGATGAGCTCTCTTACCAGTTTCATGGAGGAGCTGGGGCCAAGAAGCAGGAATTTCAGGTTGGGATGAATTTTCCGAAGGGCGAGTATCTGTCCCGCCGTATGTTCCGTGCGGTAGGCAAATGCGATCACGAGCTCAATGTCCATCAGGTAGGGAATGTGCATTACCCTGTCGAGGCAGGCACTTTTTCCGATCAGACTAATAGACGATCTGTTTTGGAGCCAGCCCGCCACCGCCTCGCATTCCAGCGGGTGGGGATGAACCAGTATTGCTTGTGTGACGCAATGTTTCATAGCCAGGGTTTTAGGACAGCACAAAACACGCCAATCCGGTTTTTCCCGACATTTGGATTTGTTGCAAAAGCATTTGAATGTGTAACAGCAGCCGAAAATGGGCCTATTTGGTACTAAAATCGACTTTTTTAAATGCTTCGCTGGGTGGATACCCGAAGTGCTGTGCAAAACTGGTGGAGAAATTAGAAGGATTTCCATAACCGACCTGATACCCTATTTCGGCCACGGTACCGGCATTTTTCCGGAGCAGTTCCAGCGCCTTTTCCATGCGTACAGTCCGGATCAGATCGCCGGGCGTTTGGTTGATCAGCGCTTTCAGCTTGCGGTGAAGTTGTGTTCTGCTGAGGTTTACGTCGCTCGCGAGCAGCTCAGCACTGTATGTTTCGTCCGACAAATGCGTTTCCAGCGCGGCGCGTATCTTGGTTAAAAAGGTTTGCTCGATCGAAGGCAGTTCGGCGGTGTGCGTGAGCCAGAGGTTGTTGCTGTTGTATTTTTCGCGCAGTAACTGCCGCGTGGTGATCAGGTTTTCGATCTGGGCGATCAGCTCGGCCTCGTGGAATGGTTTTCGGAGATAAGCGTCAGCGCCCGTTTGCAAGCCCGTGAGCCTGCTGGGCATATCTACTTTGGCGGTCAGGATAATAACGGGAATGTGGCTGGTTTTCTCATTGCTCTTGATATCCGCACAAACCTGGTAACCGTCTTTTACCGGCATCATCAGATCGGTGATGATCAGATCGGGGACTGTGTCCAATGCGAGATTAAATCCCTGTTCGCCATTTTCAGCTTCCAGGATCCGGTAATTGCCGGAGAGTGAAGAGCGGATAAACGTGCGGAGATCGGCATTATCTTCAATCACCAACACCAGATGCGAATCCGGCGCACGTGAAAATGCATTGTGATCAGGAAGTGAAACCGGGATCGAAAGCGATTGCTCCACTATTTTAATGCTTTCATAATCAGACTGTTCCGCCGCCATTTCCACTGGAATATGCACCGTTACAACGGTTCCTTTGCCCGGTTCGCTTTTAACCTCAATACTACCTTTCAATAAATCAACCAGCTCTTTTGTCAGCGCCAGGCCGATGCCGGTACCTTCCTGCGGCCGGATATCCGAAGAATCGGCCTGGTAAAACCGGTCAAAAATATAGGGAAGTTTTTCAGCCGCGATCCCGGTGCCAGTATCTGAAACGGTGGCGACCAGCTCATTTGAATGATCTCTTTGATTAAAAATAAGAGAGACAAAAATGCTGCCGCTGTGCGTGAACTTCACCGCATTGGATATCAGGTTGTAAAAAATATTTTCCAGCTTGTCCTTATCCGTATTCGCGGTGAATTTTTGCGCAGCCGCTGAAAAATGAATGCTAACCTGCTTCTGGTTCGCGAGCGTTTCAAACGAATAGGTAATGCTTTTTATAAATCCGACCACTTCCAGAGGAGCTTTGTTCAGCTCCATTTTTCCGGCTTCCAGTTTGCTCAGATCCAGCAGCTCGTTGATCATTTTAAGCAGCCTCTTCGCGTTTCTGGCGATCAGGCCGAGCTGGCTGCGCGTTTCTATGTCCCGGGTTTGGGATAGAATACGTTCCGCCGGACCGAGTATCAGTGTAAGCGGGGTACGGAATTCGTGGGTCAGGTTGATGAAAAACCGGGATTTAAATGTGTCCAGCTCACGCAGTTTGTCAGCTTGCTCCTGAACCTGAGCGGTTCTTTCTTTTACCGTTTTTTCAAGAGTAACTGCTTGTTGTTCAATTAATTCACGTTTATCCTGTTCTGCCAGCAGTTTTTGGGAAGATAGCGCTTCCACTTCTGCAAGCTGCCGGCTCAGGTCTTTGTTTGTTCTTGCAAAATCCAGTGCCAGGAAAATGGAAAAGCACAGCGGCATAAAAAGCAGCCCGACCGCCATGAGCCGGTCTATCAAATGCAGCTTGCCCGCAAAAAGATCAAGTATATCAACTCCGACAAAAAAGAAGAACAGGGCGGTAATAAACATGCCCAAACCAATCAGCCAGACACCTTTTCTCCCATTCCGCGAAGCTTTAAAAATCTCCCGTAGCCCATCGATAATGACCGCCAGAAAATACAGGTTGAATATGTCGTCATGCGCAGAATCGTGGAAAAAGGCGAACTCGATCACATAGTATATTCCCGGCATCAGAAACAGCGCGAGCCGCAGCCAGGTGAGTTTTGTACCTGCAATTTTATATAACAGTAAACCTGCGGCAATGGTAGTGAGCGTTTTGGAAACGTCGAAAGCCGGCCACATATATGCTTGCAGGTAGGGATCAGAAATTACCTGATTGAAATAACGAAAAATCTGCGTTGCAGCCGCAAAACCGACGAAAAGCGCATAATACAGATTTGCTTTTTGTTTGGGATAAAAAAAGAAGAGGAACAAATGCAGCAAAGCAAATGCGAACATGGCGGCAATGCTCATTAACATATAGTCCTGACTATCTGAGCTCAATTTCAAGACAGGCAACATCATTCCATATACCCCGATCCAGGCCTGGAAACCTGTAAAATTTGCAAATGCCGGCGCATAGTTGGCATACCGGATCGCGATCAGGATCGTGTCGGATTGCGGGGCTTCGAACGGGATCAGCTGATCGGGCGCGCGTTTCGGAATTGTTTCGGCTTTACTCCGCCCGATCTGACCAAATCCACCCTTTTTAATGCCATTAATAAAAATTTCAGAGGCTCCATCGTGGTTGATCCGAAAAGCGAGTGTTTGGCCAGCCAGTGTTGAATCCATGATCAGCCGCAGCCGGAACCAGCCAATTCCTTTCCAGTTTTTTGGTAGATTATCTTCTCCAAAAACACTTCCCAGCTCAGCCCAGTCGCTATCCTTATACTTCGCAGAGGCCCACTCAGGCGAATCACCGGGATGAAATTTCCATTTTAATCCTTGTAGCGAAAATGAATTGGTTTTATTGATCAGGCTGTCAGATGAAATCGGAACAGCAGCCGACTGAGCGAGCATTTCGCCGGAATACAGAAGGCAACAAAGCAACAGAAGCAGGTTTTTCGGTTGCTTGAATATGTTCTTCAGTATCCCGATCATCCAGTTATTACAAATTAAGATTGTACAACTTAGCGATTGAAAGTCACATAATCAAGCACTTGCAATGCATTACCTTGCAGCTACCTCCGCAGGTTCGGCAAAAAGTCTTTCAGCCATTTTTTTGTCGTGCCCGTAAACATCTTTCCGGAAATTCAGTTTGCCGGTATGGTCTACCCACGCGGTGAAATAGCCGATAAATACCGGAATTTCGTTTGCACCCCGCAGCCGCACATACTTTTCCTTGCCGCTATTCATCGCAGCTGTAATTTTCGCGGAAGTCCAGGTTGAATCTTTACGTAGCAGAAACTCAGCCAGCTTTTTAGGTTCAGACAACCGAATGCAACCGTGGCTGAATGCACGCTGTGACTCTCCGAACAGGCTTTTGGAAGGAGTATCGTGCAGGTAAATATTGTAGCTGTTCGGAAAGAGGAATTTCACCAAACCGAGTGAATTGGACTTGCCCGGTTTCTGGCGCACGCTGTTTCCATTCCACTCCATATTATGCCGCGCCAGGTAATTCTTGTTTTTCTTGATTCCGGGCAGAATTTCGTTTTTCAAAATGCCCGGCGGGATATTCCAATAGGGACTGAAAACGACCTGGTTGAGTTTGCCGGCGAATATCACCGTACTATGCGCCTCCGTGCCGACCACTACATTCATATCAAATGCAAGCTCGCCCTTTTCGTACATGTGAAGTCGGAATTCGGGGATATTGACGAGGATATAGTCGGTTGCCGGTGCCGCGGGGACCCAGCGAATACGCTCCATATTGATCAGCATCAGGCGAATCCTTTCGCTCACGGGCACATTCAATTCCTTCATAAATGCAGGCCCGATCTCTCCCGACGCCTTGAAGCCCATTCTGGCTTGAAATGATTTTACACCGACCACCAGCGTGGAATCGAAGATATTGGTAGAGTCGCCAGGTTCCATATCCTGCATCAGTGCGAGTCTTCTTTTTATTTCCGCAATAACCGGCGAGCTGTCGCCCATTTTTAATTTTTTGACCGGTTCCAGCTCTCGCCAATCCTCGTTTTTGAGGCTATTATAATGTTTAAGCTGCTCTTTCAACAGATTATATTGCCGGTTCACGGGTTCGTAAGACGCTACATTTTCTCCTTTATTTTTCAAAAGCGAATCCAGAAAGGCGGCGGGGTTGATCTTTTTCCGCGGGATAAACCAGTTGAGTTCCTGGATATTAAGACTCCCGTCGCCGGAATATGCTTTTTCGGTATAGTTAAAAAAGTGCTCCGTCAATGCAAGCTCGGTGTTGATCACCAAAGAGTCCGTCGGAACAATGCGTTTCAGGGTTTGTAGTGAATCAATTTGCGCCATGAGTTTCGCGTCGTAAAGCGAGCTGTCGCCTGAACCGTGGATATAATCGTTTTGCAAACTCAGAAAAGTCTGCACAAAATCGGCCATACCGTCGGGGAAAAACCAGGCAAACTGATAATTTCGTCGATTGTAAAAGCTCCGGATCTTATTGACCGTGCTATCCTGCATACTCCGCGTTTCCACAAAGCGGCCGAGCGCAGTTGTATCGATAAAAAGCTCGGTGAAGGAGTTTTCAACCTTAATGGTCGTGTCCCGCACCGCGATTTCCGGCTGCTGTTTTTCTTTGGTTTTGCAGGAAGCAAATAGCCCGCAAGCGATAACGAACAAGAATAGGATCCGCATAGAGAAGTAAGATGGCCGCCGAAACTTAACTTTTATTTCGTTCCCGAGCGCATCTTTTTTCGATTAATCGGTGCGGATCACTGATCGAATTTTTTCCGCAACCCTCTCACCAGCTTCCGCACTGAGGCGGATTGTGAATTGAACCCATTTGCGCCGTTTGGAGCAGCTTTGTAATATTCCGACTGCCAAATCTCGCGATCATCTTTTGTGACAAATGACGCGCTCAATGCCACGGCTTTACCTCCCCAGGAAGTCCAGGTAACGCCGCCGGATATTTTGGTATCAAGTTTTAAAATCACGTCCGCTTCACTTTTTGACGACGTTACTTTCCAGTATCCCCATTCCTCCAATGCACTTTTGAGTTCCTCGCCTGCACTTTTACCTACATCTGTTTTATTGCTTTCTACATACACCGACTTGCCTTTTTGCAGCGCCTCGTCTTGCGTGGCATCCAGCAGGGGAAAAAGTATGAGTATCAAAAATGAAATCCGTTTCATAGTGTTTGTGATTTGGTACAATGCAAAATTCGGGATTTAATCTGCCCGGCACCATCCCTGAAATCAGCCATATTTCTGTATAAACCTGGTGGGACATAATTTGTCGGAAAATTTCTCTGTATCCGGGCACAATTCAATAGCGCTTTGTGTTTGATAAACTGACACCTGGTAATCAGGGAATAAGACAAATAAATTTATTTACTCTATAAATTCGATAGAGAATAAATATTTAGACACTTTTTAATAAATTTGCAGCGAAATCAATACTTAAAGGCCAATACAGGTTTAGTGTAATCTCAATAAACAATCTCACCACTCTTACAATAATGCAATTATGAAAATACGGTTTCTATACCTTTTTCTGCTGACTTTCCTGGCGACCGGATTTGTCAGCGCGCAACAGCGTGTTATCACCGGTATCATTACCGACGCTGGCGATGGTTCTCCGCTGCCGGGCGCTTCTGTGGCTGTGAAAGGCACTTCATCAGGTACACTTTCTGATGCGGACGGCGCTTTCAGTCTGAATGTAAATGACGATGCCTCTATTCTCGTGGTATCTTTTATTGGTTACCTGGCTCAGGATGTGGCGATCGGTAATGTTGACAAAATCAGCGTCGCATTGAAAGCCGATACTAAGATCCTCAACGAAGTAGTGGTAACTGCACTGGGTATCTCGCGTGAAAAACGTGCATTGGGTTATGCGGTGCAGGAAATCAAAGGCGAAGCTTTGCAAACGCGTCCAACCAATGCATTAAGCGCACTTTCCGGGAAAGTTGCGGGTTTGCAGGTGGTTACTTCCGGTGGAAATATGGGCGGCTCGTCACGTGTACTTTTGCGCGGGGTGAATTCTATTTCAGGAAACAACCAGCCTTTGTATGTGATCGACGGAACGCCGATCGACAATGCGGATTTGAACAGCGCGGCGACGAGCTCTGGAAGTGGTGGAAAAGATGTGGGTAACATGATCCAGGATTTGAACCCGGACGATATTGAGAATATTTCGGTATTAAAAGGACCTTCGGCGGCGGCACTTTACGGAACGCGCGCTGCAAACGGGGTTATTTTGATTACTACCAAAAAAGGAAAAGAAAACAGCAAGGTCAACCTAACGCTGAATACAGGTATTGAATTTGAAAATATCGTTCGTCTTCCAAAACGCCAGAAACTCTACGGCGGCGGTTTTTCAAGCACATTTCAGCAAGCTAATATCGGTGGTACCAACTATAACATCGCCGAATATGCAGTAGACGAAAGCTGGGGCCCGAAACTGGATGGAACACCCGTTTTGCATTGGTATAACCTGGATCCTGAGAATACTGCGGACTATCTGAATCCGCAACCGTGGATTTACCCTAAAAACGATGTGCATACTTTCTTCGAAACGGGAGTAGCGAATACAAACAGTTTGTCTGTGAGTGGCGGGAATGCGAATTCAACTTACCGGCTTTCTTACACCAATAAAAATGTAACAGGTACTGTGCCGAATTCTTCATTGAAACGGAATTCGATCAACTTTTCGGGTTCTTCGCAGCTGGGTAAGTTGAAGGTTTATAACAATTTCAATTATATCAAAAACCATTCGACCGGCCGGCCGTGGACAGGTGCTACCAACCGGAATATCATCCTGGAAGCATTTCAATGGGGCGCGGTACAGGTGGATTACGAGAAGCTTAAAAACTACAAACGCGCCGACGGGACGCAGATTTTGTGGAACCGCAGCGGCTATCAGAATACGCCAGCGGGCGAGGCTGCCAAATTTATCGATAACCCCTATTGGTCGGCTTACGAAAGTTACCTGGACGAAAACAGGGATCGTTTTTACGGAAACGTAGGTCTGGTTTACGACGTAAACAGCTGGCTAAAAGTGAGTGGAAAAGTGAATGCGGATCTTTACAATTACCAATACCAGGACCGCATCGCGGTATATTCACGCACCCAGTCTCAATATCAGGAATATAACAACAATTTCAGCGAGTTCAACTACGAGTTGCTGGCTTCTGCGAACAAGAGCTGGGGAGATATCTCATTGAATGTGAATGCGGGAGGAAACCTGATGAGCCAGCGCCGCCGCATCAGCGACGCAGTGACGCAGGGTGGTTTGATCATTCCTGAATATTATAACCTGAAAAACGCGAGCTCGGTTTTGGTCAATTCCAATTCGTACCGGAAGCAGATCAACTCGCTTTTTGGAAGTTTCTCACTGGGCTGGAAAAGTTTGCTCTTCGTAGACGGAACCGTGCGTAACGACTGGTCTTCTACTTTGCCGATCGGAAGGAATTCATTTACATATCCTTCATTAACAACGAGTTTGATCCTGAGCGAGCTTAATGGAATTAAAGATGTAAGCTGGCTGGATTTTGCAAAAGTTCGTCTTGGTTGGGCGCAGGTGGGTAATGATACCGATCCTTACCAGTTGCAACGCGCCTACGAAGCAACCCAGTCTTTCGACGGACTGGCTTCTTACAGACTGCCGACCCAGCTGAACAACCAGGCTCTGAAACCGGAGATCACCAGTTCGTGGGAAACGGGTCTGAGCTTGCAGGCATTCAAAAACAGGGTAGGGCTGGACGTGACTTACTATGACAATGTGAGCCGCAATCAGATCATCAATATCCCTGTGTCTTCCGCTTTCGGGTACGATTCGAAGGTGATCAATGCGGGTAAGATCAATAACAAAGGGGTGGAAGTTACATTAACCGGCACGCCGATCCGCAGTAATGGTTTTGAATGGAATTCGAGCCTGAACTGGTCGCGGAACCGGAATAAGGTGATCCAGCTTGCGCCGGGTGTGAATACTTTCCAGCTGGCGAACAGTCTCGTTACATTGGTAGCGCGCGAAGGTCAGCCTTACGGACAGATTTTGGGTAACGATTTTATCTACACAACCGACGGTCAGAAAGTGATCAAAGCGGACGGAACTTACGAGCGCGGGCAGCAATTGACGCCGCTGGGTAGTGTTTTGCCAAAATATCTGTTTGGTTTCCAAAATAGCTTCACCTACAAAAACTTCAACCTCGGCTTTTTGGTAGACGGTCGCGTGGGCGGAAAATTCTTCTCACAAACCTATAAGGTAGGTATGTATGCAGGTGTGCTCGAAAAAACGGCTGCCGACAATGTGCGCGAAACCGGCGTGGTGCTGGAAGGTGTGAAAGGAACGGTAACCTACAATGCCGACGGGACTTACCAGGTAACCAACATTTCACCAAACGATACCCGCATTACGGCGCAAGCCTGGGCGCGGGGCGAATACAGCGGCCCGACGCCGCAAACGATCTTCGACGCGACATTTGTGAAGTTGCGTGAGGTAACGTTCGGATACAGTCTGCCACTGGCGAACAAAACGGTGAAGTCGATTTACTTCGGACTGTACGGAAGAAACCTGGTGAACATTTACACCGCCAGCAAATACATTGACCCGGAATTCACAAGCAGCGGCGGTAACATTCAGGGATTGGAAGGCGGAAGCATTCCGGTGCCGGCGACTTACGGTTTGAATGTGAATGTGAAGTTTTAAGCCAGCTATTTTAAAGTAAAAAATTGAAGACCATGCAAAAGTTCATATATCAGAAAAGCATTTTTTCACTCGCAGTTGCGGCATCAGTATTGCTCGCTTCTTGCAGCGACAGCCATTTCGAGGAAGTAAACAGGGACCCGAACCGTCCCGAAAATGCGACCACGACGACCATTTTATTGAATGCTGAAAAACAGGCGATCGATAACATTCGTAATGAAAACAGCTCATTGCGCGGAACCCAGCTTTTTGCGCAGTATTACAGTCAGAATATTTACAGTGACCAATCGCGTTACGATATTCCGCGCTCTTACTCGGATACTTATTGGAGCAATGCTTACAAGGCGCTCAATAACCTGAACGAAATCATTATCCTCAATACCGACCCGGCCAAAAAAGACGTGGCGGCGGCTGGTGTGGCGGGTACCAATGCAAACCAGATCGCGATCGCGCGGATTTTGAAAGCTTACGTTTTCCAGAACCTGACCGACGTTTTCGGAGATGTACCTTACCAATCTTACGGTAACCCGGATCCTGAATTTCAGGCTTTGCAACAAAATCCCGAGAACCTGAGCCCGGCTTATGCAAGTCAGCAGAAGATTTACCAGGATATCCTGAATGAGCTGAAAGCGGCTGGTGACACCTTGATCAAGTACAAAACGGCGACTACATTCGGGAATTACGATGTGATTTATAAAGGTAAAAATGAGTTGTGGGCCAAATTTGCAAACTCGCTTCGTCTGCGTATTGCTACCCGCATCAGAACTAAGCTACCTGCTGAGTCGAATGCACATTTTGAAGATGCATTGGCAAAAGGCGTTTTCACTTCGAATGCAGATAATGCAGTGTTCAAATACCAGGCACTCGCGCCGAACGAAGCGCCTTTGTACCGCGCTACGGTTACGGCCAATCGCAAGGATTTTGCCGTGTCGCACGTGCTGATCAATGCATTGAAAGGTCAGACCGGGACTGTGAAAGTGCAGGACCCGCGTTTGCCAATTTATGCAACCAAAAATGCAGCCGGTGAATATGTGGGCCAGCCTTACGGATTGCCGGTAGCAGCAGCAGGCTTGCTGACAGCCACAGACGTGAGCTTACCGGGAACCGCAGTGAATGCAGCTAGTTATGGCGAAGTATTGCAGGAATATGCGGAGGTAGCTTTTCTGATTTCTGAATATAAAAACTGGGATCAGCAGGCTTATATCAATGGCGTAACTGCCTCTCTGCAAAAGTGGGGCGTAGCGCAGGCAGATATTACCACCTACCTGGCAGCACTTCCGAAGGCGGATAAAGCGAACGTTTTGAACCAGAAATACCTGGCTCTTTATACCCAGGGTGACGAAGCTTGGAGCGAGATCCGCCGCACGGGTTATCCTACGTTTTTGGTAAAACCAGGCGACGTGGTTTGGAGCAGAACTGCGAACGGAGCCACTACGGATTATAAATTCCAGCCGCTTTTCGGAGAGGGTGTTCCATTGCGGTTATATTACCCGCCCAAAGAACAAAGTGTGAACCTGGCAAACTATCAGAATGCCGTGAAAGCGCAGGGAAATGACGATATCACCACTTCTTTATGGTGGAATAAGTAGAGAGAAATTATCTGTTTAGAGCAAATCGTCTATCAAAAGGATGCTTGGGCTCGCCTACAATCTGGGCACTATAAATACCCCGGTGACCGGAGCAGAGATAGGCGAGGACACACGCAATAGCCACATACACACCGCATTCGCTGCCGAACAGTTCGATCGCCAATACAATACACGCGAGGGGCGTATTGGCAGCTCCGGCGAAAACGGCGACGAAGCCCATTCCGGCGAGCAGGCCAACCGGCAGCGGGAGGAAATAGGAGAGTGCATTGCCGAGGGTAGCGCCGATAAAAAACAACGGGGTTACTTCCCCGCCTTTGAATGCGGCACCGAGTGTTACTGCCGTGAAAAGGATTTTTAGTAAAAAATCATAAGGAGGCAGCTGGTACTCAAAAGATTCGAGGATAACAGGAATACCCAGGCCAATATACCTGGTAGTACCGGAAGCAAAAACTGCAACCGCGACCAGCGCGCCGCCCAACAATGGCCGTAGCGGAGGAAAAGGAATACGTTTGAACAAGCTTCCGGCAGAATGGGTGAGCCTCGTAAAAAGCATTGATCCCCCGCCAAATGCAATACCTGCAATGCCGGCGTACAGCATATTCAGCGCAGAAAGATCAGGAATTGCTGGAATGTGATAATGCGTGTGGCCCACTTGCCACGCTCGGGTAGTGAGGTCTGCAACAATGGCGGCGGCAAATGCCGGCAAAAGTGCGTCGTACCGGATGCGGCCGATCAGGAAAACTTCAAGTGCGAATATCCCGCCTGCCAGCGGTGTCCCGAATACAGAGCCGAAACCCGCGGCGACTCCTGCGATCAGTACGAGCCTGCGATCACGCGGGCGCAAGCTCAGGAGTCGGGTCAGCTGGTCGGCCAGGCAACCGCCCATTTGCAATGCGGTCCCTTCCCTGCCCGCAGAGCCCCCAAACAAATGCGTGGCAACGGTACCGATCAGTACGAAAGGCGCCATTTTTAGTGAAATAATTTTGGAAGGGCGGTTGATGTTTTCAAGCAGCAGGTTGTTGCCGGCCTCCACTTCTTTTCCAAAGTAATGGTACATGCAACCGATCAGAAAACCAGCCAGCGGAAGAAATGCGATGATCCACCGGTGGGTTTCACGGTACTGCGTGGCCCAGTCGAGGGAAACTAAAAAGAATGCAGATGCAGATCCGGCAAGAATGCCGATAATGCCCGACAGGATCAGCCACTTAACTATAAAAACCAATTTCTTGGGAAGACGAAACCGGGGTGCTGACATGCTATTCATGCGTAGTTGGTCGGCAAAACAGCCCAAAAAGAAGTAGCAGCCGTTTCGTGGCTGCTACCTGAAATAAAGGAATATTAAAGCAACTTTTCTTTTGGAGGTGTAGCGCCTGCCATACGTATGTATACAGTTGTCTGGCCTCTGTGGTGAGTTTGATGTTCAAAGTTTTTGATCAGCGCCATTCCTTTTGTCATATCAAAACGACCAAAAAGTTTCACTGACTCAGCCATTTGCGCGGGCGTCATTTTTTTGATCCCGTTAATTACAAAATCATACCCTTCCAATACGATTTTGGTAATGTTCGCCTTCGACTTGTCTGTCGTCGATTTTTCCAGTTCTCCCATTCCGTAAGGGCTTTTTACGCCAGTCGCAGCGGAGGCGAATCCGTAATTTGCGTCGGTAATGTGCAGCATCTGTTCGGCAAATGAGCGCATTTCCGGGGTAGGCTTCAAAGCGTAACCGGTCTCAGGCATTGCGTCGAGGTATTCCTGGGTATAGGCTTTCGCTCTTTCCCATTCTTTAACCATCTCATCTGCCGACGATTGAGCGTTGGCAAACTGGATCATAGTAATCGCTATAAATAGCGTCGATAATAGTCTAAGTTTTTTCATGTCCATTCATGTTTAGTGATTTACAAAACTAACTAATCTAATCAGGCCGCGCTAATCATCTGATTAAGAAAGCGCGTTGACTCGTAGTTCTCTATTTGTTTCGTACAAAACGAAGGTTAAGCCGGTATTAACGGGATGGCGCATTTCCGTATCTTCCCCAGGCGACAAATGCAGCGAGTGCACCAAAAATGATATTGAACATCGCCGGTTCGCCCCTGGAAATGTGAAAAACCAGCGCGCTCAGCATGAGTACCACAATCCCTGCGGCCGCGGCAAATGTCAGACGAGGCCGGATGTTCACCAAAGTGGGAAGCAGGATGCCAATTCCTGCAATGAAGTCGATAATACCGGTAAATTTTACAAATGAGGCCGGCAATTCCCCTGTCCATGGCCACATCCCGGAAAGTAGTTCCGGCGACTGGAACAGTTTCATGTAAGAGGCCCAGATGAGCGTTAATGACAGTGCTAGCTGCATAACGAGCAACAATATATGCAGCGTTTTGGAAGATTTTCTGATCAACATTGGGATAGTCTTTTTGTGAGTAAGCAAAAGTATTTACATTCACTTCCCGTTCGTCAGTACTTTCCCGGTGGGATAATACTATCAGTTAGGGTAGTAACGCATCACCGCAATCACTAAAGAATCACAAATGCTAACCGAAAATGGCTGCCCTAAGACTGCATTATCCATACGCGATGCGCTCGAAGCCCTGGAAGGGCGGTGGAAACTGTTGATATTATTTGCACTCTCGTCAGGTCCGAGGCGGTTCAGGCAACTTTCTGTCGAAGTAGCGGGTATTACGGATAAGGTTTTGTCAAAAGAATTGAAAGCAATGGAAATGAACCAGCTGATCAAGCGGCAGGTTTTCGACACATTCCCCCCAACAGTTGAATATTCCATCACCGAGCACGGAGCATCATTAGACAAAGTCCTGGAAGAGCTCCATTACTGGGGCCTCGCGCACCGGGTCAAGATCATCGGGAAGTAAGTGTTCCGGCTTTGGAGATTTTCTGAACGGCAAGAGATATGTGCATTTACACAAGCCCTTGTGTGATAGCCAGGCTCACAGCTTCGGTTGCGCTGTCATCCGACAAAATTAGTGACTCAGGAGATAGCATTGCATAGCAAGAATTTGCTATTGTGCCTTCGCTCCCTGTCGTCTTCTTTTGCACTACATATTACTCAACGTTATTCTTTTTAACCACCACTATAAACCGGGATGCACCGGCCAAATCGACATTTTGGGGCCGGGCCACAAGAGCCCAACACCGTGGCCCGACCTACGCGGCGCGACCGACGTGGCCCGACCTACGCGGCGCGACCAGTATGCTTTGGTTTTCAAACTCAATCCTTAATCAAATACTCAATTTTCCAGACAATGAAAAAATTAGTACTATTCGTCAATGTTATCATTGCGTCCATGTTCATTCAGGCTTGCACCGACCATGTGGAGCCAGTCGCGGAACCGGAGTCTTTTTCTTCCGAACCCTTTGCGAGCGGATTAAAATACCCGATTGGACTGACGGTTGACGATCATGCAAATGTATGGGTGACCGAGGCTGGGACAGGTAACAACGGCACGGACGGAACTGTGTCTATGTTTACCTCCGCCGGCGTTAAAACAACATTCGTAACCGGACTCCAGTCGCTGGTTCGTGAAGGTTCGATTGAAGGTATTGGTCACCTTATTTATAAAGACGGGACCCTGTATTTTCTACACGGTTCGAATGGTATGCTTTATACTGCCGATGTATCTTCTTTTAAATCAGGTGACCCGGCCGTGAAGCTTGCCGATATTCCTTCTCAGGATCTTGGAACTTTTGTCAAAAGCCTGAAACTGACCGACCCGCTTAATTCGAATACATACGATCTCACTTTCGGGCCTGACGATCACCTGTACATTATTGACTCAGGGAGCAATGCGGTTATTAAGAGGGATAAAACAACCGGCAAACTGTCATTGTTTGCGAAATTCCCCAACGTTGCACCGGGTGTTGAACCAGTACCGACGGGTATCGTTTACGACGGCAGCAAACTCTTGGTCAGTACATTAACCGGCTTTCCTTTTGCACCGGGCAGTGCCAATATTTTACAGGTAGACCACGAGGGAACTGTGAATGTGTATAAATCAAAATTCACGACACTGACCGGCATTACACTTTCAGCGAACAATAAACCTGTTGTGATCCAGCACGGGGAGTTCGGCCCAATGGGATTTAAAGCAAAATCAGGTTTGGTACTGGACGAAAACGGAAAAACGCTTTTTGCTGGCATCACGCGGCCGACCGATATTATGCGTGCTGGTGATAAAACCTATTATTTGCTAAGCTACCAGGACGGAACAATCAGTAAACTCAGCTATTAAGGTGAAAGTGCTTAAAATCATTGGCAAAATAGTTGCCGGCCTTGTTGTAATTATTGCAATAGGAGTCATTTATGTGAGCGTCGGACTTCCCGATACCGGTCCCGCGCCCAAACTGAAAATTGAGCTGACACCAGCACGCGTCGAGCGCGGGAAATATCTCGCCAATCATGTGACAGTTTGTATGGACTGTCACAGCACACGCGACTGGTCGCAATATGCGGGACCTCTTAAAGGTGGACTGGGTGGCGGCGGCGAGGCATTTACGCAGGAAATGGGCTTTCCAGGCAAATTCTACGCGCCTAATATTACACCATACGCACTGGCTGGTTGGACGGATGGCGAGATTTTTCGCGCCGTCACAACCGGTGTGAATAAAAGCGGAAAACCACTTTTTCCGGTCATGGCTTACCACCGTTTCGGGCAGCTGGATAAGGAAGATATTTATTCAGTGATCGCCTACATTCGCGGATTAGCACCGATGGAGACTCATATTCCGGAGTCTGAGCCTGACTTTCCTGTCAATATCCTTATCAATACAATGCCCCGGGAAGCTGCTTTCACGAGCCTGCCTTCGGAAACGGATCAGGTGGCTTATGGTAAATATCTGATCACTGCTACCGGCTGCGTGGATTGTCACAGCAAAACTGAAAAAGGCAGCGTGGTAGCTGGAACTGAGTTTGGCGGAGGAATGGAATTTAAAAGTCCGAATGGTGTGGTGCGCTCGCCTAACATCACGATGCACAAAAAAACAGGCATTGGCAACTGGACGGAAGATGCATTCGTAGCACGTTTTAAAGCGTATACAGACAGCGGTTACGTTTCGCCGAAACTCAAACCCGGTGAGCTGAATACCCCAATGCCGTGGACCATGTACGCAGGCATGAAGGAAAAAGACCTTGCTGCAATCTTTGCTTATCTGAGCACGGTCAAACCGATTGAAAATCAAATAATAAGATTCGAGAAAAATCAGGTTCAGTGATGAAATGCGTTTGCTGATATGTTCTAAATTGGCATACTCACATCACAAACAGGCTTTTAGGTTGCACACCTGGAAGCCTGCTTTTTATGTCGGGATGATAAGATTTGCCTCGGCTGCCGCTTGTCTTAGCGATCTAAATGAGCCACAGAAGACATTAAATTGAGCCGCACAACTAACCGGGGATACATCGTTGATGGGCAGGCAGCCCGCAATTTTAAAATTCAATGTCCCGATCGACAATTTTGCTAAACTGACCGGAAGAAGTCCGGCAGGTTTCAAGCGTGACTTTAACAAAATATTCGGGATACCGCCCCCGGCATTGGTTACAAAAGAAACGGCTTATAGAGGCCCATTTTCAGATAACCAGGGAAAACAAAAAGCCTTCATCCATTTATTTAGAGCTTGGTTTTGAGAGTTTTTCCCACTTTTCGTATGTTTTCAAAAAGCAATTTGGTTACTCACCCAAAGATATTCGTAGTCTGAATATTGGCGGATAAGTATTCTTTCAGGTTTTCTACGATTGTGAAGAGAACGAATACCTACGTTCGAAAAAAAGCCACTCACAACTTTCGCTGTAAGTGGCCTGATAATCAATGTCGGGATGACAAGATTCGAACTTGCGACCCCTAGCACCCCATCGGAGCAAATTTGTATTATTCCAAGAAGTTTCTCTACGTAGAATTATCCTAAGCATCTCTAAATGAGCATTTTCATTATTTTTTGTAACTTTGGTTAACTTACGTTAGACACGAAATGTTCGACCTATGTTCGACCTAAAGTTGCAGCATCATGGCTATTTCAACCAAGTTTGTCCTAAGAAAGAAACAAGAATCAGCGGAAGATCAGTTTGCGATAATGCTTCAAATAATTATCGACAGAAAGAACCTGCTGGTTAGTACAAGGAGATATTCGGGTGAAAAGGAATGGCAGCCTAAATCTCAATCTGTAAGCAAAATACATCCAAAACATAAGGAAATCAACCTTTTGCTTAGGACGATAGAGTCAGAAGTTGATTTTATGATAATTTCCTTTGGCAAACAAGGCAAACGTCCATCGTTCGAAGATGTCAAGGCTCTGGTAAAAAAGCTGACCGGAGGCCAAACGGAAGGCGAGAAGAAGAAGCTCTTTGTACTTTTCGAAGAACATATCGCCAAGCTTCGTAGTTTGAACCGGTTGGGAAGCGCAGAGTCCTATGTTTCAACTTTGAAAAGCCTAAAAAATTTTACAAACCAAAAGGACCCAGATATGTTGTCAATTGGGCTTTCATTTTTGAATAAGTATGAGAACTGGCTGATTGACAGGGGTTGCTCTATAGTTACGAGAAGTTTTTACTTGAGAACATTCCGTACACTTTGGAAAGCTGGGATAAAGGAAAAGTATTACCCTGAAACACATTATCCGTTTAAGGACTTTTCATTTTCTAAGTATAATAATCCTCGCACCAAGAAAAGGGCTATAACCAGGGATCAGATTGAACTGATTGCATCTGCGGTGATAGATCCTGAAAACGACTCCTTAATCAATTCGAGAAATTACTTCCTTTTCAGCTTTTATTGCAGGGGATTAAATTTTACCGACTTGGCTGAACTCAAATGGACTAACATCGTAGACGAAGAGCTTCACTATGTAAGATCTAAAACCAAGGAGGAGTTCAGGTTTCGATTGCATCCAGCAGCAATTCAGATCTTAGAATACTACAGAGATTTGAAGGGGAATAGCGATGCTGGCTATTTATTCCCCATTCTTTACAAGCGGCATGCAACTATCCAGTCCATCCGAGATCGTAAGAAGAAAATACTCACACGAGTAAACAAGCAAATTAAAGAACTTGGAATATCCCTTGGTATCTTAAAACCAATAACCACCTACGTGGCCAGGCACTCATATGCAACAGCTCTCCGCAGGAATGGCATATCAAAGGAAACCATCGGTCGAAGCCTGGGGCATGATAGCCTTAAGACGACAGATATCTATTTAGAAGACATCGGTGATCCGTTGTTAGATGAATTGATCAACTCAACAATCTAGCTTAATGTACTTTTTCAATTTGCAGGGTTTTCATCCTAATCTTGGGATAGATTTGGATGAGCAAGGAAAATACCCTTTTCTTAGGTTTGAAGATCGCGTGTTTGCTAAGGCCGAGACCGACTATCTCTATTTCCATTTTCCTTTTCAAAATATCGCAGGTGATGATGTGGCCCCAGTTTTTGTCAGCGAACCCAATTTGCTAGCTCTTTTCGGCAAACAAAGCAAGTTGGACAACATCATCGTTGATCACCTTTTTACAGTTGGGCAGAATTATGTCAACGAGTTGAGAGGTAAATTCGAGCAAGGTTATTTTGAAGGAATGAAGGATTACCCGGGTCAAATCGTATCTGCCCTCTTGAATCCCGATCTCCACCAGAAAATCAAGCAACTTGATCACTTCATTAAATTCTGCTCTGACCATTTGTTTTTCGAGGGTTTTGCGGTCCCGTCATGCTTATATGCCTTAGGCTTTATTCAAGCCTATCTTGTCCGTGCCTGCGGGGAACGTGAAAACACCTTGCGCATTCTGCCGCATCAGCCAGCAGCTGTGGTGGTAGCCAAAGAAACCCAACAACCTGTTGAAGTGCTTCCAGGGGAATACGAGCGGATTCCGCTCGATTATTCCGTTGATGAAATTATATCGCTATGGTTAATCTTAGTCGATGCATGGAAATGCAAACCGGTCAATTCGATCCAAGTGTTTACCTCGGAGGCGGAAGTATTGCAACTTCTGGGAATGTTATTTGAAGACAAGGAAGGCAAGCTTGAAAGGCATGCCCACAAATACTTTGAATTGCCGCCAGGAAACTATGAAAGGATCCTTAATCTTTTGATGCATGCAACCTACAAGCTAAATACTGACAGAAACAACATTGGACTGGAACGGTATTGCCAACTTCTAATTGATACATTCTCCTGCTACTCGAAGACCAAGCTTGAAAGCCTTCGAAGTAACATCAATAAAGAGCGCGGAAACATTGTACAAAGTATCAGCAACTTAACTGGGAGTCCATATTCTAAAAATGTATTAAAAACATTAAGAAAGATCAACGAGTACAGGATCAGGGAATAGACTTAGTCAACTTCATATTGTTTTTTCACGCTTTTCTGGCATTGCTTTGCTCATCACCAAAACACAAAAGGGATGAGCACAACAGTTTTAGTTTCATTGAGCGATCAGCAATTTGCTGACCTGATTGAATCCTCGTTACGAAAGGTTTTAGATTCAAAACCGGCTACGGTTGCTGATACGAGTGACACGCTGCTTGATACAAAAGAGGCGGCAGTACTTACAAAGTATAAGGAGACTTCGATATATGGGCTGGTGAAAAGAAAGAAGATCCCATTCTGCAAAATGGAAGGCAAACTTCTTTTCTCCCGTAAGGAGCTCCTGGAATGGATAGCGAACGGACAACAAAAATCCGTAGGTAGCCATGAAAGATGAACCGCTTTATCTCCGCATCGGCACCAGCTATTTTAAACAGGTAAACCGTCCTTTATCTTCCGGGGATTCGATGGCGACCTTAATTCCCTGGTCAGCCGAATGCATCCGGTTAGATCATAGCCGGGATTACCTAAAAGACAGAGTAGAATGCTACGACGGTTTTTGCTTCGTCCCAAGCCATCTGGACTACCAGCAGAAAGTAGGTGGGTTCTATAATCGCTACCAGCCGTTTCAGCACGTTGCTCGTCAAGGCGAGGCTCCCACGATCTTTCATTTTCTCAAACATATTTTCGGGGAGCAGATCGAAATGGGCTATGACTACTTCAAGATCTTGCTTGAACGGCCTACACAGATCCTGCCGATTCTATGCCTGGTCAGTGAAGAACGTGGAACAGGAAAAACGACCTTTCTTCATTTTGTCAAGTCGATTTTTGGAGAGAACATGACCATCAACAGCAATGAAGATTTTCGTTCAAACTTCAACATCGAATGGGCGCAAAAGCTGGTCATAGGAGTCGATGAAACGTTCCTTGACAGAAAGGAAGACTCAGAGCGCATTAAGAACCTGAGCACCGCCCGTTTTTACAAGGTTGAAGCAAAAGGAGTCGACCGGCAGGAAACAGAGTTTTTTGGCAAGTTTATCCTGTGCAGCAACAATGAAGATCACTTCATTATTGCCGAGCCTGGAGAGATCCGGTACTGGGTCAGGAAGGTGCCGCCACTAAAATCAGATAATCACAAATTACTGAATGAGCTTCGAAGCGAGATCCCATTCTTTATCCATTTTCTATCCAGCCGGGACTTTGCCCATCCAAACAGAACAAGGATGTGGTTTACCCCAGAGCAGATCGCCACGCAAGCCCTAAAAAAGCTGCTTAACCAAAATAGGAACAAGCTGGAAGTAGAGATTGCCCACATTTTGCTAACCATCTGCGATGAGAAGGATCTTGACGAACTGCGGTTTTGCACGGGAGATGTTCAAGACTGGCTCAATAAGAAGCATGTGCGATACAAAGACGTTGTGCAAATTAAACGGGTGTTGCAAAATGCCTGGAAACTTACCCCGGCGAAAAACTCGCTAACGTACTCACAGTTTAAATTTTTGACGGATGGGACCGTCTACGAGCAGACAGGAAAAGGGCGATATTATTGCCTTACCCGAAGCCGGGTTTATGAGCTCAATGAACTGCTATGATTTTGATGAATTGATGCGCATCATATATAACATCTTGATTAGTAAATATATACGGCGCATCAAAATAAGCATCAAGACGCATCAACCTGAAATGTGTGATGCGGCAGCTGATGCAAATTGATGCAATTTTGATGCGGATATAAACCTCTGATATAAAGTCAATTACGCGACTCTCGCATCATTTCATCACCTTTTCAAACTTCTAAGACCTATAAACTATGACTTGTGAACAAGCCAGGGAGATTTCTATTGTCGAACTCCTGCAAAACTGCAACATCCATCCGCAATACGTCCGGGGCAAGGACTATTGGTATCTCTCCCCTTTGCGTGACGAGAAAACGCCATCATTCAAGGTCAATGCGAAATTGAACCTATACTATGACCACGGCAGCGGCCAGGGAGGCGATATCATCGACTTGGGCCGTCTGCTTTTCCAATGCGATACAAAAGCATTGCTGCAAAAACTTGGGTCTGAACATTTGTTGTTTCACCCGCAACAGTCCGTTGAACGGAATGCGCATAGAGCTAGGAACGTCACGCCTGAAACCAAACAACCGGTAATCCAGATAACAAGCACAAAAGATCTGGGTAGTAACGTTGCTATCAGCCAATACCTGCAAAATCGCGGCATTGACCTCTCTATTGCCCGGCAATATTGCAAGGAAGTCTATTATCAAGTTGGAGGCAAGAGCTACTATGCCGCAGGGTTTGAAAACCGCTCAGGTGGCTATGAGCTCAGAGGCCCACACTTCAAGGGCTCATCATCCCCAAAAGACATTACCCATATCCATAGCGGGCACAAGTCAGTGTGTGTATTGGAAGGCTTTATGGATTTCCTTTCCCTTTTAACACTGCGAAAACAGATGCCGGTCCAAAGCGATTTTCTTGTGCTCAATTCCGTCAGTCTGGCAGACCGGAGCCTGGATATTCTCAAAGATTACCGGACCGCTTTCATCTATCCAGACCGGGACGAAGCAGGAAAAAAGCTGATGGAAAAATATCAGGATGCAGGACTAAACTGCGTGGACGCCTCAAGCATTTATCGAAACCACAAGGATCTAAATGAGCTTTTAATGGCAAGCAAGTCCACCGAAAAACAGATCAAAAAGCAGCAGACTTTCAAAAAGTCTGGCGGGCTGCATTTCTAAAATCCTTTAGAGAGCAAGTTTGTGTTTTCGCTTCGCAAAAACCCGTCCCGCTCCAGCGTGACTGAAACTTGCCTTTTTCTCCCGATGGTCGCAAAAGGTTTAAAACAGATAATGGAATGTGAGATGGAAAAGACAGAAATCAAAGGCCGGAAACCTTATAACCCGAAAGGCGGAAGACCGCGCAAAAAAGTAAAAAGGGAAACTCAGCTCATGGTCAGGCTGACGGAAAACGAGCGTTTTCTGATCGAAGAAAAAGCCAGGGACGCTGGCATGAAACCAAGTGCGTGGTTCAGACTAGCTGCTAAGAAAGCGAAAGTCCTGGCCAGGCTCAAACCCGATGACCTTAAGCATCTCAGGACACTCACAGGCATGGCCAACAATCTGAATCAGCTGACGCACCTTGCCCATAAAGAAGGGTTGATATTCATCCGTCAATCCTGCAAAGAGCTGCTTTTGCAAATCGATTCGATACTGAAAAAGCTCGGCGGCGATGATCGGTAAGGTAATGATCGGAAGCAGCTTCGGAGGTGTAGTGCGGTATACTATGCAAAAACAGCAAGCCACTCTGCTGCTGGCAGAAGGTGTGAGAGCAGAACAAATCCGCACTATGATTGATGATTTCAATATGCAAAGAAAACTAAACCCTGACCTGACAAAGGCAGTCGGTCATATCTCGCTTAGTTGGAGCAAAGAAGACGCAGCCCGGCTAACACCAGATAATATGAAGCAGCGTGCATTGGAATACATGGAAAAGATGAAGATCACCGGTACACAATTTATCCTGGTCAAGCACCGGGACAAAAACCATCCCCATCTTCATATCATCTACAACCGGGTTAACAATGAAGGCAAAACAATCTCAGACCGGTTTTAAAAAGAGCGGAACCATAAGGTCTGCAAAGAGATCACGCTCAAATATGGCTATCATTTGGGAAAAGGAAAAGAACAGGTCAACCGGCAGCAGCTTAAAGGTGCAGACAAAATCAGATATGAATTATATGATGGAATCAAAGCAGCAAGTGCAGGCGCACAAAGCTGGAATGAGTTGAGCGCGAAGCTGGAAAAGCAAGGCATCGAATTAATCTTCAAATACAAATCAGGCACTAGTGAGATTCAAGGTGTCAGCTTCACCAAAGGCGGTCTGCAATTCAAAGGATCGAAGATCGATCGGAGTTTGAGTTTTGGGAAGCTGGATGCATTGATCCGGCAGAATCAGAAACTGGCGATGGTGCGGCAGTTTCGAATGCAGGCGACATATCAGCCCGATTTTTCAAAAGAAGGATTTCAGCCTGGTATGTTCTCGCAGGAAAGTCAGAACGACCGAATACTTGATGAGCTACTTAAACCTACCCAGCTGCATGATCAACCAATAACCAATCCGTCAAAAAAGAAAAAACGTAAAAAATACTTAGGTCAAAGCTTATGAAAAAGATAGAAGAACAACTCGAATCGATTGAAGAGGTGCTTTCGCTTGTGATCAGAAAAAACGCCTCGATTGAAAATCTGATCCAAACTGCAACTGAATCGCAAAACAAAACGCTTGCGGATTCCGTGATTGACATAAAAAATGATTTAAAACAGCATTCGTCTAGTCAAAATTTAGAGACTTACCTTTCGGAAATAAAGCAAGCAGTTGCAAGTGTGCCAAAAACTCCGGAAGTCCAACACCATCACCACTTCGACCTTCAATCGAAGGGCTTTATTATCTCCGCAGCATTGCTGTTGCTCTCAACGGCCATAAGCATCGCAGTGGCCATCAGCAACTACGGCGAGAGCAGCCGACTGCAAGAAAGCGATATTAAATTCCGCATTGCCAGGCAGCTCAGTCCAGCTTTGATCGCAGAGGTCGATAGTATTTACTATGAAGATCCTGACCGGGCGGAACTTGAAACACAGAAGCGTGAGGCACATGAGATAACAGTCAGAGAAGCCGAAAAACTTTTGAAACAGAGGCAAAATGAGGCGAAACAAGCGAGGGAGTTGCTTAACAATCTTAAAAGGGATTGATTTTGACTTGTGTTTTCGGGCAATCTTCTTTATGATTTAAATGGATGAATTCGGCAGTAAAAGTTTATGAAAGGCAGTGTAGGGGCCACTTAGTTAAGCTATGTACCTGACTGGCCGCACCCGGGAAGAGCAAGATGAGTAAGGGTGTATTATTACGCCCTTGTAAAACAGCTCCATTCGCGACGGCTTATTAACATTTATGAATTTATTGTAAACTTGAATTCTAAGTCCAGAAAATGCAAAATCAAATAGAAATCTACCAAAGCCAGGATGGGCAGACACAGATAGAAGTAAAATTCGGAGAAGAAACTGTTTGGCTGGACGCTCATTCCTTAGCTGAAATCTTTCGGTTCAGCGTCCCGCTGTGGTAAAACATATTAATAACATATATAAATCCAATGAGTTAGATCCTGCTGCAACCTGTTCCATTTTGGAACAGGTTGCAGCAGACGGAAAGAAACGAAAGATGCACTTGTATAACCTGGATGTTATAATATCTGTTGGCTATCGGGTGAATTCAACAAAAGCCACTCAGTTCCGACAATGGGCAACCCAGCGCTTAAAAAACCATTCATTTATTGACGGAAATAAGCGAATTGCTGCTGCTTGTTTCCTGTTGTTCCTAGAAAATAATGCTCTTTTAAAGTCGGGGACCGGGGCAGCACTTATCAGCAATGAAGCTCTTGCAAGTCTGACGCTTTTTGCTGCGGCTAGTAAACCAGAAGAGATGGATACGGTTAAGAAGTTGGTTATTAGTGTGCTTAATAGGAATCAGTGAACTTCTTATTTATTTAAAAGGTCTAGGGTAACGGACTCATAACCCCTCGGTATTTGTTAGGTAAATACTGAGTAGAGCAAGCTTTTTTCTAAATGATTTTGCTATTGTGGGTACAGAAATACCGTCGTTTAAACGAAATTTCACCAAGCTATCATTTTGTGAGTAATGATCTTCGAAATCGATAAAATAGTACATTTTAATATTGTTGTTGGGCGTTAAAATGTACTCGCAGACGTATGACCCGTCCTGAAATAAGTTGACCGTTTTGTAAATAGTCCTGTTATTTACTTATGTCACCGCGCTATCACCATGGATTTTGTGATATCACGGTGGGTCGGCACTACTCTGTCAGTGGTTTTCCATGGCCTTCATTGACCATACCATCGATCTTTCCGATTGGTATTAGTAGGGGAGACGCTACTGCTCTTGATCTTTCAGCTTGCCAAGTGCGATAAAGATAGCAATACCATATTGTATGCAGGCAATTTAAAAGATAATTCTTGCGGTTAGCTGGCTTGTATTGAGAATCATAGCATGTTCACTTGATGCCTTATCAATGAGCGCAACATAAGCCCGATCTTGTTGTAGTTAGAGATTCTGATCCTGGTATCCATTACTTTTTCGGCCGGCGTCTGACTGATCCGAAGGAAAAGCTTTTGGTAGTAATAATATGCCAAATATACACCACGCCTGGACGATGCAGGCAGTTTTTTTATGCCAATCAACGCCTGCCCAAAATCCTGGTGGATCTGTTGTTGGATAATCTCTTTGTCCACATTTGTGAAATGTGTGAAGTTGATGCCTGGGAAATAACTGCGTCCCAGGTCTTGATAATCAGCTTTTAAATCACGCAAAAAATTGACTTTCTGAAATGCGGCGCCCAGTTTCATAGCATAATACCTTAGGTCTTCATATTGCGCTGCGTCGCCTTCGGTGAATACACGCAGGCACATTAAGCCAACCACTTCGGCTGAGCCGAGTACATATTCCTTGAAACTATCTGGACTATGCTGTTTCTGACCAAGGTCCATTTCCATACTTTTTAAGAATGTATCAATCAATGACCACTCAATGCCATACTGGTTTACAACGTGTTGAAAGCTGTTTAAAATTGGATTGATACTGATGCCGGCAGCAATCGCTTCGGCGGTATCCTCCCTGATCTTGGCCATTAAACCGTGCTTGTCATAGCCGTGAAAGCTATCGACAATCTCATCGGCCAGGCGGACAAACCCGTAGATGCTGTAAATCGGGGCGTGAAATTTAGGCTGTAAGAAGTGGATCCCAAGTGAGAAAGAAGTGCTGTACAGTTGTGCGGTTTTCTTGCTGCAACAAAGCGATAATTGATCATACAAAGCCTTCATGACATTTTGGTTTAGGTAACTACCTACTTTGGTTCAAAAGGAAAAACCTGCTCTTAATGTTAGCCGGTTAAAGTCTTCCAGTTCTTCTAATCCAAGCTGGGCAACGGATGATCTCTGAAAGCGGTATCCTGCACCTATGACAAAACCCGTGTTGTCATTGAACAGCAACTTTAGTCCCAGACCTGCTGAAAACGTTGCCCCGCCGCCAAACCGGACATTATCTACATCATTGGAAGTGGCATTAAAACCGTAACCACCTTCAAGAAAATAGAAAGGGATCTTCGAGCCTTTGCTGGAAAAATCACCACGCACGCTTAATACGACCGGCACAAACGTCTGCACTGCATACAAGTCGCCCCCGATGCCTAGACCAGTGTAAACCCACTGATTGAATTTATAGCCGTTCGTGGTTTGAAAGGAGAAGGCGGATGTTGTCACGCCATTAGAGGCACGGTTGCTCATCGCCAACGGCCCGAGCTCGGTGTAATGAACAAATCCTTTTTTCTTGTATTGAATGTTTGGGTTAACGCGCTTTTCCGTAAAGAGGGTGTCAACATGTTCCTTTTGAAAAACCCAGACACTCTTGTCGTAAGTTTCTAAACGGTATACAGGATTTGCTTCAAGTAGCTGGCCGCGAATCACCGAGCCGTTTTTCAAGTGCATACTTACGTGCTTTGCTTCCTGGCCAAATGCACGCAGGGTAACAATGGCAAGCTCGAACATTAAAAATGTGGAGAATAGTCTCATGGGGTGAAGGATTGGTTTTTGCTAATTGTCCAGCCAGCTTTTGAATTCCTGGCTTTTGTACTTACTCACGAAAACTTCCTGATCAAAAGCGGGTTTGAGAAAGACCTGTAAGCGGTAGCTAAGCAATGTTTTGACTTTTTGTATTGACTCGATCCTGGCAATGACTTTACGGTTGATCCTAAAAAACAGGGCCGGGTCAAGGGCTTCTTCAAGGCTTTCCAGGTTGCTGTCCATCAGGTATTTCCTTCCGTCAGTACTCACCATAAATACAACCTTATCGTCGGCATAGAAGTAGGCTACTTCGTCTACATTTTTATAATGAATGGTATCAGCAAACCTGACCAGAAACCTGGACTTGTATTTTTTTGTAAGTTGCTGCAAAGTTGATCTGAGCTTTTCAATATCTGATGCAGAGAAGTTTCTGTTGTCATGGTTCAAGCTGTGGTATTTGTCCAAAGCTCTTGTCAAATCACCTTTGTCCAGGGGTTTGAGCAGGTAATCAATACTATTCAACTTGAAAGCCTGCAATGCATACTGGTCGTAGGCAGTAGTAAAAATGACAGGACTTTTCAGGGTAACGTGGTCAAAAAGATCAAAACACAGCCCATCGGCAAGATGGATATCGAGCAGCAACAGGTCGGGCTCGGGATTTTGACTAAGCCAGGCGATCGCGTCTTCGACCGAGTCCAGGATATCGGCTACCTGGATACCCGGATCATATTCGGTCAGGAGCTGCGAGGCCCTTTTGGCCGAAAGTATTTCGTCTTCTAAAATAAGCACTTTCATAACAGGTGGGTAGGATGTGGGTATTGCTAAAAATGAGCTATTTTGACATTAATATCAGGGCTCTGTTTTAAGATGTATCAGCGGGATCGTTACGCTAAAAGATTGCTCAGTATGCTGGATACTCACACCCTGATGCCCTAGAAAATCATATCTTTTTGCAATGTTGGTCAGGCCCAGGCGGGTAGAGTGGTCGTCGTCAACTTTCTTCTTTTGCAGGTTGTTTCTCACTGTAATAGAGTCATTGTCCAGGCATAAAATTTCAATATGCAATGGCTTGCTTTTGGAGACAATGTTGTGTTTCACCGCATTTTCGACCAGCATTTGCAGTGAAACAGGGAGAATGTAGGCGGACAGGCAGCCCTCGGAAATATTAATATCAACACTTAACCCTGAATCGAAACGCGTTTTGAGCAGATACAAATAAGAATGGATGAACCCAATCTCGTCGCGCAGATGGATAAGTTCCTTTTCATCACTTTTCAGGATATAGCGGTAGACATTTGAAAATTGCTTTACAAATTCAACCGAAGCATTCGTATCCTGACCAATCAGCGCCGTAAGCACACTGAGGTTGTTAAACAAAAAATGAGGGTTTACCTGATTTCTGAGGGATTGGAGCTGGGCCTGACTACTTATCCGCTTATAAGTTTCAAGTTGCTGGTGGCTTAATTCCAGCTGCTGCATGTAAAGAAAAATGACATGGATGGTGTTCAGGAACAAATTGATCCGGAAGCAAAACATCAGTAATAGTTTCATGGGTAACATCCACTCGTACCAGTCATTAGATATAGCATAACTGGCCGTAACCATGCCTAACACTAATGCCGCGACAACTGTAATGAGCAAACTTCCCGCAAAATTATAAACAATTCTAAGCCAGAAATGTCTGATCTGCTGCTGGGAAAGCCAGTTGTCCCAAAGGCGGTTACCTTCCCAAATGGCGGCAGTCACAGCAATGAACAGCAGAAATATGATCCACTTGTCGGCTCGGACATGGTAGTAGTCGAATGTTTCTATTAGCAGGGTATTCAGAAACGAATACGCGCCGAGCAGGAACATGAAAACATATCGAAACCTTAGCTGGAACATAGTATCGGTAAATTAAGCACGAAAAGGGAAGGTTGGCAAATTGGCCTTTTCGTGCTAATTTGCCAACCTTCCTTTATTCTTGGTTAAGGCATTAATACCTTGTCAATCACATGTATCACGCCATTTGTGGCTAAAATATTAGCCGCAGTGATCGCAGATGCACCACTGGTTTTTCCTACCACTTTTGCACCCCCGACCAGGTCAAAAGTCACCGTACCATTTGTGTTGGCTGTTGTAACAGGAGCTGTTACATTTGGCAGATCCGTAGAGAATACCCGGCTAGGTATTACGTGATAGAGTAACACACCGGTAAGCAATGCCCGGTTGGCTGGCGCCAGGAGTGTTGCCTTGGGAGTTGTCTTATATAACTCACGAAAAGCCGCATTGGTCGGTGCAAATACGGTTAATCCACTGGCAGCCGAAGAAAGTGCTGTAGCGACGGCTGGGTCTGCTGCAAGTACCAGCGAAACGAGCTCAGTAAAATTCGTATCCGCCTGGGCAATTTCGACCAGCGACCTAGTCGGTGGCACAATAACATTGTCAATAACATGGATAACCCCATTTGAAGCAGCAACATCCGTGGCAATTACTTTGATATTGCCATTGATAAACACGCCATCGGCATTTTTGGATAGGTAAATATCATTGTTGGTATTCACCGTTTCCACAGTCCCGCTTTTCACATCGGCAGCCTTCACCGAGGCGCTGATCACATGCGAGGTCAGGATAGGA
Organism: Dyadobacter sp. CY343; assembly: GCF_021390335.1. GTDB lineage: Bacteria > Bacteroidota > Bacteroidia > Cytophagales > Spirosomataceae > Dyadobacter. The sequence goes on from NZ_JAJUXK010000011.1 coordinate 30,048, forward strand.
GTGAGCGCATCCTTGGTAAGCGAGTTAAGACTAGTTATCCCGGCTTTGGTAAATGCGTCGTTATTAGGCGCAAAAACAGTAAACGGGCCGGTACCTTGAAGCGTGGTAACCAATTCTGCTTTGGTGAGCGCAGCCACAAGTGTTGAGAATTGGGGATTGGCCGAAGCAACCGCCGGAATATTTCCTGTAACTGGATCCACGGTCTGGTCATCATCGTCGTCATTGCAAGCTGAAAGCGAAAAGGCCATCACAGCGGCGATCAGGCAGGTTTTTAAAGTTTGGTGTCTTAGCATTGTTTTCATGATTTTAAAATGTTGAAGTTGTGAAAGATTATCAAACACTTGTCAAATCAACCCCATGAAAAGCTAATTCTGTTCCCTAACAGGAGCCAATGGTCAATGGTAGAGCGTGAAAGAGTAAAAAATAAAGGTGAGTGGTATTTAAGTATAATAATTGCTCATTGTGCCAGAAATATGGTTTGTTTATTGAGCAACAAAAAAGCAGCCACCTATCCTTATAAAGATGACCGCTTTATCAAAGCTAAAAATAAACTGTGTGTTTGTTCTTAAAATGAAATCAATAAACCCGCCGAAGCGTAATTGATCCAAGTGAAGTTATATATCTGGTCGTTATCAGCTCCGCCTTCAACAACCCGGTAACCCAATTTTATACCTAAATTTGGGTTTATATGATAGGATATACCAGCAAAGATATCTTCCGCCCTGCCAAATTTAGAAGCTAAGGCATCTCCTTCCAGAATGGCTGTCCAGTGCTCACCGGGTTTGTAACCAACGTAAAAATTCACAAGAGGAACAAAGCCGACATTGCTAAAATGTTGGTCATTTGAAGCATTTCGGTACCGGACATCTGCGTCCCGGATTTTACCGGTCAAACCAGCGCCAACCTTCCAACGCTCATTTGCAACGAAATCATACCGATAGGTTAATCGATATGAATTGAACTTATAATTCACGCTTACATCTTCATTTCTGCGGTAGATGGCATTGTTGAAGTTGACGTCCTGGTCGAATAATCCGTCATAATTTACGGTAAGGGGCGCATACAATGCTGAAATTGTGTGCCTGTTTGCAATGGTGTAACCTGCCCGGAGCCGGTAGAAAACCTGGGGCTTTACAGAAAGTTGATCACTCACATCGATGAGCGTTCCACTGGTGCCTGATATGCGGATATCGTTATATTTGGTGCCAAACACTAAGCCTCCTTCTAGGTCCAATCTAAATTGGGCTCTTAGCGGTTGAAATGCAGATAAGAGCAGGCAAATTGTAATTAATCTTAAAGTCATATTATAATCTATAAGTGAAGTACCTCAGATTAAAAAGTTTATGCCACTCATAAGAATAGTGACTGTCTTATTACTTGGCCATTGAGCTTGCTTTCAAGATATCGTTGGATATGAGCTGGTAAACTCATCCGGGTTTAAGTTTCATGCCCTGCTCTTTTGAATCTATCCCATTTTTTGGATAGAACATCAAATTCTCCAAGAGGCTGATAGAAAATGAAATTGCAGATCGGCTGAAATTACGCCTTGTCTTTACAAGAATTAATTTTTGTGGAAGTTCAAATTGCTATTGAGTCAGATCAGAGATGAATTTTGGAACTGCCGGCTCGCCTTTGAAGAATGCCCCTTTCTTACCTTTAATTGCCCAGCGGTGGATCCAAGTTGCCCCCCAGATTGTGAAAGCAAGAATCGATTCTTAACGAATTAAGTTTGCAAGCCACTTTTTTGACTTGCTGCCAGCCACTGCTTCGAATGAATTGCCTTTTGCCAGCCGTTGAACTTTAAGGTTGTTGCTTATGCACTAAATATCTGGTTTATCGTTTCCCTGCCTAAGGGTTTCGAATAATAACCATTAACAAGTGGGTGCTTTTCTGCTTTCTGGGTATCTTCCGGATCGATGGAAGAGGAGAGGATAAATATGGTGATTTGTTCCTGTACCAGGCTGGGAAACGAACAGAATGTATCCAGAAATTCCCACCCGTTCATTACCGGCATATTGATATCAAGAAAGAGGGCAGCGTGCTGATCCTGCGCGCTATTATTATAGTCTTCCTTGATCCATTCCAACGCCTTTTCGGGGTTAGTAAACAGATGGATACTGGCATCAGGTGCAATGGAGCCAATGATATATTTGCAGATCAGGTTGTTGCCGGGATCGTCATCGACGACAATGAATGTAGAAGGTAGTTTCATGAAATTGGAATTTGGTAAGCATGGGGACTAAATGCAACCCTAACTTCGGTGCCTTGATTAACGACACTCTCTACTGCAATTTTCCCGCCAAGCATTTCAACCTGCGTCTTGACCATAAATAACCCCATCCCTTTGCCTTCTACGTGGTGGTGGAAGCGTTTGTAGAGGCCAAAGAGCTGCGCACCTTTACTGGCCAGGTCAATCCCCATTCCATTATCCTGAAAGGAAAGCGTTACCAGGTCCTGATCCCGGCTGCTTGTTATCCTGATCACAGGATCGACGTCCTTCTGGCGGTATTTGATACTGTTCATGATCAGGTTAAAGAAAATACTATGCAAATAACTTTTAAGGGTGAATAATTCACTTATCACACTAAAATTGGTTTCTATCCGCACATTTTCTTTTTCGATGATATTTTGAATGCTTGAGCTGATTTGGTCTATCAGCTTCTGCAAAGGAACCGGTTCCCTATTTTCAATTACTCCTCTTTTAACCTGCAAAATCCTGTTAAGGTCTGAAATGACATCGTCGAGGCGTTTGACATTCACCAATATCTCGGTCACAAACTGCTGCTTTACTTGTGCAGGGTAGGCGTCCTCGTTTACCAGCTCGGCTAAACCTATGATATTGGCAACCGGGGCACGCAGGTTGTGTGATAAAATATAGGAGAATTGTTCAAGGCCCTTGTTGGAAGCCGAAAGCTCATCGGTATATTTCTGAAGGTTTTTGTGGAGCTCATCAAGCTCAAACTCCGAGTACTTGCGTTTGGTAATATCCCTGAAATAGACAGATAACCCATTTGCAGAAGGGTATGCGGTCACCTCGAACCACGCCTTGTCCCTTTCGTAATAGGATTCAAAATGCTTGATCGCGTTTTGCTCCACCGCTTTGTGATAGTTATGATGGAATTCGGTGCCTACGATTTCGGAAAATACATCCCATACAACCCGGCCCAATATGGTGTCTTTGGGGCAGTTTAGCATGGTTTCTGCTTGCTTATTCCAGTAGGTTACAATCCAGTTCTTATCCAGTGTGTAAAACCCATCCCCTATACTTTCCAGGATTACATTTTTTTCCTCAAGTGCTTTAAGGACTTCTTGTTTAGCCTGTTTTTCCCGGGTAATATCATTAACAAAACAAGAAAGGCCGGTAATAATATTGTCTTTGATGATGGGGTGAATGGAAAATCTCAGATAGCTGTTAAATCCGTTGTAGGTGAACAATTTCTCGAATTTCAAAATTTCACCGCTCAATGTACGTGCATTAATCACCTCCCATTCCTGGGCCGAGCCGGGATCAAACTTTCCCAGAGATTCGCGGATATCATCGCCTGGCTGTACATCTATGTCGTACCTTTCCTTCATCATGCTTTTCAGTGCGTCGTTGTAGGTGATGTATCTCAGGTCGGTGTCAAGGGAGTAGATGAGTGAATCCGTATTGTTGATGATAGCGTTCAGGTTCGATTCTGAGCGTTCGAGCAGCTCCTGGGCCAGCTTCCGATCAGTAATATCGCTCATAGACAAGCTTAGCCCCGTAATCTCACCGTTTTCATACACGGGGACGAACATAATGCTTAGCCATTTGCTGTCCCCATCAATTTGCTGATAGATATGGTCATACTGCCGGGTCTTACCGGATAGCACACCGGTGATCATGTTTTCATAATCAGCGCTTTTGTCCCCCCTGACCGCATCAAACAAACTACTGCCCACCTCAATTTCTTTGCCGGTGCTTAACTTATAGAAATTGCTGGCCTTGTTATTGAAGTACTTTACTACCGCCTGGGTATCGGCCAGGATAAAACCTTCCATAGAATTTTCAAAGACAGCCCGCAAGTTGGATTCCGAACTTCTCAGGGCCTGCTCAGATTTTTTAGTTTCCGTAACATCGTGCATCACGCCGTATAGGCTGACGGGTTGCCCCTGGCTATTTAGCTCAACATGGGTTTGCGCATGCAGGTACCTGATCTGTCCGTCCCTTCTGAGGATCCGGTAATAATAATCCATCGCCCGCAAGGAATTTAGAGCATCCTGGTTCTCTCGCAGTACGTATTCCACATCATCCGGATGTATGAGCGATATCCAGGAAGCCGCACTTTGGATATTTTCTGTTGGGGATAATCCACAAATCAGGCAGGCTTCATCCGAGAATACACTTGTTTGCGTCCCTAAATCAAGTTCCCAGCTGCCCAGGTGGGCAACGGCCTGGGCCTGGCTCAGACGCCCTTCCTTGTATTTGAGCTGCCGGTCGGCCAGGACCGTGTCGGTCACGTCGCGGAAATTGTCGACTATCCCGTTGATAGCGGGTTCATGCAATAGGTTGGTGACCGTAGCCTCAATCCAGCGCCAGGTGCCATTCTTGTGCAGCATCCGCCCGGTATGCCCCTGTATGGGTACGCCCGGACTGGCAAGAACTTTCATCAGGACCTTAGCGTGTTCTTCCACGTCGTCAGGATGTGGCAAAGTAAAAAGGTCCATGTTGAGGACCTCCTGTGGGGTATATCCCAGTACATTTTTAACGGCCGGCGAAACGTAGGTTGGCTGGGCCTGCGCATTGAGCACGACAACGGCCTCCATGCTGTTTTCCACCAGCGTGCGGAAACGCTTTTCACTGTTGGTCAACTGTTCGAGCATATAACACTGCTCTTTTTTAAACTTGTATTTTTCAAGGCTCTGCTGTATTGCGAACGGCAGTCGGCCGGGCTGGTCCTTGATAATGTAATCATCCACCCCCAGCAGCAGAAGTTCTTCCGCCATTTCATCGGACACTGCATTGGAGACGATAATGAAAGGGATTTTCAGCCCGCTCTGCCGGAGACCCGCAACTGCCTCTGAGCAATGGATAGCGGCCAGAGTATATTCAGAGAGGATAATATCTGGCACAAAACCCGCTAGTGCCGCTATATATTGATGGTTGTTGCAGGCAACACGTATCTCAGCGTTTATCCCTTTTTTGTTTAAGGTTTGTTTCGCTGTAAATGCTCCTGCCTCTGAATCTTCCAGGTACACTATTTTCAGATCGCTCTTCACTTTTGTTGTATTTATATATGCTAAACCCGGCAGGATCTTTGTTGCTATAAGAGATTTAATTACCCCACTATCCCCGGAATGTAAAATAATTTCGTGGAAAATGAATACATCTTTCAATGTTAAAGTATTGTGCCTGCTGAAATCAGTGTTATTGACTTGACTTCGGTCGGCTTCTCTTAGTGAGCCAGTCATGCGATTCAGCAGCGCTGCATTCACGCGGTTCCTTCAATAAATCACTCGGACCTGCTCAAGCCAGCGCTTACACTCATTCGCGATTAATATTTACGGTTTATATTACTTATCAGTCTTGTTTGACAAATGTCCCGACGATCATTGGTTATTCATGTTAGTGGAATGTCATATAATTCATTCTATATTTATCAATGAGTATTGAAGTAATTCGACATTTTTCTTTATGCATGATACTGGGGGAGAGATAAGTCCTGCTGAACAAAAAATGAAGGCCATTTTGCTGCATGCCCCGGTGGGGCTGGTTGAGATGAACGAAAGTGGGGAAATCGTCGACATTAACTTGATGGGTGGCAAACTGCTTAGTGCTTTGGCCAGCGAAAACCTTAAACCCGGCACAAATTTTTACCCCTGTTTATCAGCGCTGGATCCTGAAATAGTAACCCGCATCCGTGATTTTGCTGAGCCCTCGGGATTGATCATGCTGAATCAGCAATACAGTTTTTTAAATGTCGGCGTCGCAGGAGGCCAAAAGCACTTCCAGCTAACAGTATACAAAATATTTAGCGACTGCCTGGTTGTAAGCGCGGAAGACAGGACTGAAAAGATGCAGGAAGAACAAGCCCTGAAACAGGCGCAACAGGATAAAGCCGTTGCACAAGGTAAATTCGAAATAGCATCGGAAGTAATCCATGACATCGGCAATGCGGTAGTTGGCTTTAATTCTTATCTGACCCGTATCAACCGCATGCTGGAACAGTACAGCCAGGGCAACTTGCAAAAGGTTACAATGTTCTTAAAGCAGCAAAACGGGCCAATCAGTGCTGCAATAGGTGCACCCAAAGCCGATGCCCTGATTGAGATGATGGAGGCAATCAGCAAGTCTCTTGGCGATAGCCATGATGAACTTCGGCGGTCAGTCAACGAGCAGCTTCACCTTACCACCCATATTCAGGACATTTTAAATATTCAGCGTCAGTATATCAGCGGGCATGAATCCCAGGAAAGAAAACCTGTTAATCTCAAAGACATTATCAGCGATTGCCGTTCAATGGTTTTCGCTAACATGGAAAATAAGGGGATTAATCTCTCTTTAAGCATACCCCCGGAACGTATTGTAATTAAAGGTGACCGCACAAAGCTCATGCAGGTCCTGCTGAACATCCTTAAAAACAGTATTGAAGCGATCGATACGGACGCCAGTGTAAAAACTATTAGTATCGAAGTAAGTGGCTCTGAAGACAGTGTTCAGTTAGTGGTTTCGGATTCCGGAAAAGGATTTGATGAGCAGACAGCAAAACACCTTTTTGATCGGGGATATACCACCAAAAGTACGGGTACGGGCTTAGGCCTTTACAATTGCAAAGCCATTATTGAGAGCCATGGAGGTACTATTTCCATGGAAAGCAATGGGGCAGGTATGGGTAGCAAGACGACCATTTCATTTAATAAACAACCACAATCAGATTTTAATAAAGATGAATGAAATTAATACCTCTGTATTAATTATCGATGACGAGGAAATGGTCAGAGATAATATGGAAGAAATACTTGTACCCCGACATCAGTCCATTGAAAGCCAGCAGATAAACCATGCGGCCAGCATACTTTTTGATGCGCCGACGCCGATACTGGCACCGCTTACCAGCACTATTCCCGTTTTTAAGGTAGAAAAAGCATCAAATGGAATGGAAGGGGTCGAAAAAGTGAAAGCTTCCATTAAAAATAACAGTCCGTATGCCGTTATTTTCCTGGATATGCGCATGCCGGGTTGGGATGGTCTGGAAACCGCCATAGAGATCAGAAAATTTGACAGTAAAGCCGAGATCATCTTTGTTACTGCCTTTACTGACCGTTCCATTGAGGAAATTATCGAGCAGGCAGGCCAGAACGTAGGTTATCATTGCAAACCTTATGCTTCCCAGGAAATCATACAGCTGGCTACCAAAGCAGTAACTGATTACAGCCGTCTGCGCAACCTGGAAAGCCTGATTGAGTCTATTGCGTCTATCGGACTAAACGAGCGGCAGCTTACTTCTTTATTGAAGAACATATTAGACCAGCTGGCCACGACCATCGGTACTGATATGGCCTTTTTGGGCAGGCTTCGGGACGACTTCTCTTATGAGAAGGTCTTGTCGATCGGGGCGATGGAAGAAAAGATTAATCTTGAAGAGCTGGTAAGTCGCATCAGGGATATAGAAATCTCTGCTGAGGAAGTGGTCCAGCTTGATGAGCTGGTACTGGCTCGCTTAAACGGGTATTCGGTATTTGCCGTGCTGAAAAAAAATGGCAGGCTAAACACTGAAAAGATGTACCTGCTGCGGTTATTTGTGCAAAATGCTGCACAGGCGATCCGCAATGCGGAAATGAACGAAGAGCTCATTCGTAAGGAGAAGCTTTCGGCTGTGGGCAGTGCGATCGGCATGGTTATGCACGATTTACGGCCGGCAATCGGAAACATACAACTCCTTACTGGTATAATCCGTGAGGAAGGCTACAAAAGCGATTGGCTGGATATGATCGACAGATCAGCCGGTCAGGCTTCTGAAATATTTGAGGACTTTATGGACTTTATAAGGGAAACGCCAGTTGAAAAGGAAACCCTACTGCTTAAACCGCTGCTTGAGAGCGCTCTGGCCCAGTTAGCTCCAAAAGACGCGCTTGACAGCGTGCACATTGAAATCGAAGCTGACGATGAACTGACTGTTCAGGGTGATCAGAGCAAACTAAAACGGGTGATTATCAACCTACTTAATAACGCTGTTGACGCGCTCCTGGATCACAAAATCAGCGGGCCGCAAATTCAAATCATAGCCCGCCAGCAAACTGACTTCGTTTCCATACAGGTCAGAGATAATGGCCCAGGCATACCATTGAGCCTGCTGAAATCGCTTTTTGAACCATTTGTAACCAAAGACAAAAGCAACGGAACAGGCCTGGGCCTGGCCATCGTAAAAAATTACGTGACCGCCCATGGTGGCAATATCTCCGTTCTAAACGACAACGGTGCTGTTTTCAATATCAAATTGTAATTGTTCTTTATGTTCAATGCATCGCGATAATGCATTGAGCATAGTTTTGTATTGACGAACTGGTCACATAATGGCTATTACTCTTCCTAATCACTGACACAAGTAGTCCCGGTCAGCGCACCAGGAAAGGCGAACAGCGGTATATCTTTCTGCTAGCTCCTGAAGGCTACTTATAAACAATCCTCCATGGAAATGAATAAACGTCATAGCTTTCTGCTAAAAAAGCGCTTCAAACTTTGTGTCTGAGGTAGATAAGCAGGTACATGATGATGTTACGGCACTGTCAATTTAATCTGCAACGGCTTTGCAGTTGGAAGACTGACGAATACGACGATTGCTGACGGACAGTCAGCAGTCTGCTTATGTGCTCAATTGCAAACAAACGTCTTGCAAAGACGTGGATGTCCGGGTACAAGTGGCTTTGATTACATTTGCTTTATTTGAACGTAAATAGATATATCTCTTATGAATACTATGACCACCGTTTCGGAAGTTTTAAATGAGCTTAGATTAAGAGGTTATACAGTAGACTTTAATCTCGACGATAACTGCCTGATCTGCCATTCCAATTCGTTGAAAATACATCCGCAGGACTTTGTGGTTGATAAGCATTACCGTTTTGAAGGAATGTCTGACCCAAGTGATGAAGCTATTGTATATGCGATCTCTTCTCCAAAACACGATATAAAAGGTACTTTGGTAAACGGATATGGTATTTCAAGTGATAATATAACGGATGATCTCATCAAAGCGCTGAACGAAAAGCCCCCGGTTAAGCATCTCGAGCAGCTGCCAGATTCAACCCCAACTAAGTCGAACGAAGCCACTCCGCTTAGGCCGGAAGGTGAACGGGAACTGGACGCTCCTATGGTAACGATGGACCTGAATTTGTTGAAAGCCCAGATCAAACAAGAGGATTCTTACAAGAACGGCGACCGGAATGCCATAACAATTTTTAAGACCGGAGGTATGCGCCTGGTTTTGATCGCGCTACATAAAGGAGCAGAAATGAAAACCCATACAGCACCGGGGATTATCAGCGTGCAGGTCCTTGAAGGGCACATCACCTTTACTACGGAGCAAAAAACGGCAGAGCGTAGTGCAGGCCAGATGCTTGCACTTCATGCAGGAATTGCCCACAAGGTTTTTGCCAATGCAGAATCCTTATTTCTGTTGACAATATCTTCAAGGATTGAAAAGAAGTGAAGTATTGATTTTCATATTGATCGCAAACTCGATTCCGGCATATAGCCGGACTCCGGATCTGGCAAAAAAGTTAACAAAGTGATCCAATTTCTTTTGGCCTTTCTAGACGTTTCAGAGCAATTAAATTGACGTAATGCGGGCGCAACGCGGGAGCGTTGGGTATCGATAGCGCCTGGTTCTCACCCTATGTTTAGTTTAACCACTCAACGGACAAAAGCACAGCCCGGGACAAAGAGACATTTAATAAAAGAGTAAAAAGTATTTTATTTCCCGGATCTTGAAGATATATTTGCATATAAACAGATGCAGATGTTTTTTTCAAAAACGTGTGAATACGCGATCCGGGCCGTTATTTTTATAGCGCAGAAGTCAGAAGGTGGCAGGAAAGTGGGTATCAAGGAAGTTGCAGCTGGCATCGATTCTCCTGAACATTTCATTGCCAAGATCCTTCAGGATCTGAGCAAACGGGAGCTCATACAATCCAGCAAGGGCCCAAATGGCGGCTTTTATGTTGACAGCAGCGCCCGGAGCAATACGCTGGCAGATATTGTCAGGGCGATTGACGGCGAGAAAATATTCAAGGGCTGCGGGCTGGGATTGAAAAGTTGCTCTGAAACTAAGCCTTGTCCACTGCACAACGATTTTAAGGAGATTAGAAATAAAATGCAACTCACCTTACAGTCGGCCACGATAGGGGAGTTCAATGAGAACTTGAATTTGGGGCTGAGCTATATTAAAGAGAGATAAAATTTTCGAGAGTAAAAGATATTAGGGTCTTAATATATATAATATGATGATTGTCGGTAGATGTAAGATCGTGAGTAGCTTATGCCTTGGTGCTTACCTGGTGGCCATACCTGCATATGCTGAAACCCATTTCAGTCAGGCCGTTGTACTTTCGGTAGGAATCGTTGCACTAGTGATGGCGCTGGGTTTGCTTTTTGTTGCGATCTTGATCAGAGACGTTGTTCAAAATTATCTGATCAGTAGGGCCGACGAGGGGATAAAGGATTATCCAAAATACCTTGAAAACCTTAGCAGCAGGCAGATCTCATTGCTGCTCGACCGGATGGTTAAAAAAGGGCGTTTAGCGGCCATTTTGCTGGTCATGCTGAGTTTGCTAGATTCTCCCTCACTGGCGCAGTCGAGCCAGCCAGCTGCTGGTTCACTACTAAGCCAGGGTGGTATTTTAATTACCATTGTCTTGATATCAATCCCTGTGCTGGCGGGTGTTATCTTCTTATTTTTCAAGATTACCCATACATTAAACAGGTATAGAAACCAACAACGTCTCGCAGAAGCCGCGCGAGTTGCAGCATATCTGGACGGAATAGAAGGTAAGGACCTTGCATTAACATTGCAACGCAGAAAAGATGCGCTGGATTTCGCGTTGAGTCATAATGAACTATCGGGCATATTGCCGGCCAACGACCATAAAGGCTTGATCAACAATGTGGAACATGAGGCCTCACTTCCCTTCGTGGCACGTAAAAGAAAGGCGCCCGTTCGCCCGAAAGTCGATCCGCAACTTTCCCGACTGATCACCTGGTTCATTATCACCGCTACTTTTTGGCTTGTTTTTGGGACAACGGTGGGGGAATATATCGGGATAAAATTTGTTGCGCCCGACGCGGACCAATTCAGCTGGCTGAGCTTTGGGCGATTGCGCCCGGTCCATACCAACGCCGTTTTCTGGGGCTGGGCATCACTGGCGATGCTGGGGTTGGGTAACTATGTCGTGCCCAGGGTCAGCAATACAAATCTGTTCAGCATAAAACTCGGATGGTACACATTGATCCTTATTAATACGGCTGTGGTACTGGGCACATTGTCTTTAATGGCCGGAATTAATAATGGGGGCGGGGAGTACCGGGAGTACATATGGCCGGTGATGCTGCTATTTGGGATTGGACTTCTGCTAACACTGATCAATTACTTCAAGACAGTCGCCAGCCGCACGACAAAGGAGATCTACATTTCAAACTGGTACATTGTCTCTTCGGTGATTTTCGGAATTGTGATCTCGGTAGTTGCATACGTGCCTCTTTGGCAAAATGGGTTAGGCGAAACAATCATTCAAGGCTATTACATGCACCAGGGCGTGGGAATGTGGTTTATGCTTTTTACGCTCGGGATCGTTTATTACTTCCTGCCCCAGCAGCTCAATAAACCGATTTATTCGTATAGTCTGGGTATACTTGCATTTTGGACACAGATCCTTTTTTATACGCTGATTGGTACCCATCATTTTGTTTTTAGTGCAATTCCCTGGTGGCTGCAGACGGTCGCCATCGTCGGCAGTGTGGGTATGGTCATCCCGGTGGTGGCAGGGACAACCAATTTCCTGCTGACCTTCAAAGGCGCCTGGTACAAGATTACTGATAGTTATACGCTTCCATTCTTTTTGACGGGCATCCTTTTTTACTTTACCGGTTCAATGCAGGGAACTGCCGAAGCTTTCCGGTCTACCAATCTGCTCTGGCATTTCACTGATTTTACTGTCGCCCATTCCCATTTGACGATGTATGGCATTATCTGCTTTTTGCTCTGGGCAGGGATCTATGCACTCATGCCACGGATTACCGGGCAGGAACCGCCGCAGATTA
>NZ_JAJUXK010000012.1 GCF_021390335.1 Dyadobacter sp. CY343
TAAAAGGTAGGTTGCATACGCGTTACGCACCCGTACGACAGTGACATTGCTGCCCCTTCGCCTTGCATGTATTAAGCCTGCCGCTAGCGTTCATCCTGAGCCAGGATCAAACTCTCCATTGTAAATTTTATTTTGGCAGCTACTTCGAAAAATAGTGCCTGATTCTTTTCAAACGAGTTTTTCTTACTCCTTTGGTCTATCTCATCATGTCAAAGAACAGGGCCAATCACGCTTTCTTCTCTTCTTTTCTTTTCCTCTGTTTGCGATTGGGATTGCAAAGGTAGAAAAAAATTTTGTGCATCCAAGAGTCAGTCAAAAAAAAAGTCTGAATCTTTAAAAGTTCTTTGAGAAATAAAATTATTCCTCGTTGAGATCCAATTATTCACCGGAAAGAAAAGGGTATCTATAATCTTTCGGAGAAACCAGCGTCTCCTTAATTGCTCTCGGAGAAACCCATCTTAGCAAGTTTAGAATCGAACCTGCTTTGTCATTGGTACCCGAAGCCCGTGCTCCACCGAAAGGTTGCTGACCAACTACTGCTCCCGTAGGCTTGTCATTAATATAGAAGTTACCTGCCGAGTTAACCAGCTTCTCAGTCGCATACTTGGTTGCGTAACGATCCTTTGAAAAGACAGCGCCTGTCAAAGCGTAAGGTGACGTTTTATCTATTATATCAATGATCTCCTCAAACTTATCTTCGTCATATATATAGATAGTTAAAACAGGACCAAAGATCTCTTCACAGAGTGTTACATAATCGGGCTTGGCAGCCTCAATAATTGTTGGCTGGACAAAGTATCCTCTGCTCTTATCAAAAGCCCCTCCTGCAATTATTTTCGCATCCACGCTATTTTGTGCATTCGTTATATAGGATGCGATTTTATCGAAAGACTTCTCATCAATTACTGCATTGACAAAATTGCCAAAGTCTTCCACCCCACCCATTTTTATATCTGCCAAATCAGCAAGCATTTGCGTCCTGACTTCTTCCCAAATATTTGCTGGAATATATGCCCGTGAAGCGGCCGAACATTTTTGTCCCTGATATTCAAACGCGCCGCGGATTAACCCTGTAGCAACCGCTTTTGGGTCAGCAGACTTGTGAGCAAGTATGAAGTCCTTTCCGCCAGTTTCTCCCACAATTCTTGGGAAGGATTTATAGTTTGAAATATTATCACCGATCGTCTTCCAGATAGTCTGAAATACTTTTGTACTGCCGGTGAAGTGAACTCCTGCAAACTCCGAATGGTTGAAAACGACATCCCCAGCAGCCGGACCATCTACCAATATCATATTGATGACACCATCGGGCAACCCTGCTTCCTTAAAAACCTTCATAATCACATTCGCCGAATAAACTTGCGTGAAAGCAGGTTTCCATAATACTACGTTGCCCATCAGAGCAGGAGCCGCAGGCAAATTACCTGCAATAGCAGTAAAATTGAACGGAGTGACCGCAAAGACAAAGCCTTCCAGTGCACGGTATTCCATACGGTTCCAAACGCCGTCAGAAGAAACAGGTTGTTCCTCATAAATTTCCCGCATAAAATTGACATTCAACCTCAGGAAGTCTATAATCTCACAGGCCGAATCGATCTCGGCCTGGTAAGCATTTTTTGACTGTCCCAGCATGGTAGCTGCATTGATCTCAGCGCGGTACGGACCGGCTATTAAATCTGCCGCTTTTAAGAAAATCGCCGCTCTTTGCTCCCAGTTCAGGGAAGACCATTGGAATCTTGCTTTCAGCGCCTCATCGATCGCATTTTTTACATCTTCGGCAGTTCCTTCGTGAAAATATCCTAATGTATGCTGATGGTCGTGAGGTGGTGATATGCGCTTCTTATTTCCGCTAAAAACTTCTTCACTACCTATATATTGAGGAATATCCAGCACTTTCGATCTTGCTTCCGCTATCGCAGCTTTCAATTCCACTCTTTCCGGGCTTCCGGGAGCATAATTCTTAACCGGTTCATTCCTTGCAGCCGGAACATTAAAAATACCTATCGACATATTATTGATTATTAGATTGTCAATTGAACATTTACAAAACAAAAAAAATTTAAATCCGATCCTGTGTCAGCACTTCTGGCGAGCTGATGTGATTGATAACCAACCTCTTTTTCAGATAAGTTTCACTTCCAAATCGCTTAACGCTTGTATTTTGACTAAATTTGCACTCCAAATTCAGGAACCTATTTTATATAAAAATGAAATTTTACAGTACCAAAACGGAAAGCCTGAAAGCCTCACTGGAAGAAGCAATTTTTAATAGCTTACCTCCGGACAACGGTCTTTACATGCCAGAATCTTTCCCAAAGATATCAGATGAATTTTTAGCAGATATTCAAAACAAGTCTTTTAAAGAAATCGCGGTTGAAGTTGCAGATACATTATTTGAAGGTGAAATTACGAGAACTGAGCTGGAAGACCTGATTGAAAATGCCTATGATTTCGATGCTCCCGTAGTTGAAATCGGTACTAACAATTATGTTTTGGAGCTTTTTCATGGGCCTTCCATGGCGTTTAAGGATTTCGGGGCAAGATTCATGGCGGCAGTTATGTCCCATTTTCTGATTAAATCCGAAAAGAAAATAAATATATTGGTCGCTACCTCGGGGGATACCGGCGGAGCAGTTGCGCAGGGTTTTTACAAAGTGCCCGGAATTGACGTCACGATCCTTTATCCAAGTGGAAAAGTAAGTGAGATTCAGGAGAAACAGTTAACTACGCTCGGTCACAATGTAACTGCGATAGAAATTGACGGTACCTTCGATGATTGTCAGCAATTAGTGAAGGAAGCATTTCTCGATGGTGAGCTCAGCAGCAAATTCAACCTGGCATCTGCCAACTCAATTAATATTGCAAGATTAATTCCGCAGTCTTTCTATTTCTTCTCTGCGTACGCACAATTGAAGAAGCTTGGCAAACCAATCGTATTTTCCGTTCCAAGTGGAAATTTTGGAAATTTGAGTGCAGGGTTGCTGGCTTATAAAATGGGGCTACCTGTCCAGCATTTTGTGGCCTCTACCAATTTAAATAATGCAGTGCCCAGGTATCTCGCTTCCGGCACTTATGAACCTGCTCCTTCTATTGAGACGATCTCTAATGCAATGGACGTGGGTAGCCCTAGCAATTTCGTGCGACTAAAAAGGTTTTTTACTGACGATTGGAAATCTGCAACCGAAAAGATATTTGGTACATTCTTCGATGACGAGCAAACCCGAGACGCAATGCGCCAGGTTTATGAAACCTCAGTTTATGTGATGTGCCCGCACACAGCTGTCGCCTACCTCGGCCTGAAAGAGTACAGAGAAAAAGTCGGCGGAGATTTTACCGGCGTTTTCTTGTCGACAGCTCATCCCGCGAAATTCATCGACTTAGTGGAAGAAACTTTGGGAGAAAAGATCGAAATACCCGCTCGCCTGGAATCTTTGCTTCATATTGAAAAAGTGTCCATTAAAATGAAAGCAGACTTTTCGGCATTCAAGGAGCTATTATTGAGTAGGTTACATTAAAAAAATCCGCATTTCAGCCGCCTTAGATTTGAATATAAGCTGCGAATCGGGTAGAAACCCGGGAATACTAAAATGTAAAAGGGTGAAAAGTCGCAACTTTTCACCCTTTTACGTTTCTGATAAGATTTTCTTAATTGATCACATCTCCGCGCAACACCCGGAAACGCTTTCGGGATTCTGCAACAAAAATGCTACCCGGATATTTCTCCATTAACTCTTGGTAAAGCTTCATCGACTTATCCTTGTCATTTAATTTTTCCTGATAAAGTTTGGCCATCGCAAACAATGCATCGTCTCCGTAAATGTCATGACCAAATTTCGTATACAACATATTCAACTCATCAAGCGCCTGCCTGTTACTGTCAAGCTTAATATAGGTTTTAGCAGTTAGCCAAATAATCTCGTCTGTCAAACTGTGTTTCTCATATCGTTTATACAAACTCTTCAGACTATCGATCGCTTCGAACTTCTTGTTTTGAAAAAGCAAAAGCTCCACAGCCGAGTACTGCCGCATTGCCGTTTCCGTACTATCCAATCCTGTGTTGTCCATGATCAGCAACGAAAGTTCATTCGCATCGTTAGCGATTTCCCTGGAAGTAGCTTTTTTTAGAATATCCAGAACTGCCTTCGCCAGCTCAAACTCACCTTTAAAATAATGCAGTTTCGCATTCCTTAGTTTTGCGTCGTAGCCGAGTAAATCGTCCTTCTGCGATTTTTCAACCTGCGAGTATACGAGCGTTGCTTCCCAGGGTTCACCTTGCAGCAGGTATATATCGCCTAGATCCAGCTTGCATTTATCTACAAAATTCTTTTCCTGCTTGCCTGCCGAAATTGCAGTTTGTAAAGTCTCCGTCGCTTTTTTGAAATCATCCATATAAAAAGCATACAGGATCGCCATATTTCGTAAAGCCTCGATCGTTCGCACATTAATACCCAGTTCATCTACCAATTGCTGGTACTGTCCCAAGAGTTTCTGCACTTCCGACCTGTTGATAGGGTAAGTACTTTTAACCTGCTCCTCGCGTGCGAAAATGGCCATTCTGCGAGATACGGGATACAGCTGACCTTTGGGATATTCTTTTACCAAATGATCGAAAATCGCGCCGGCATTTTGATAATCCACATTTTGCAAAGCCAGCATTCCCAGGTTATACAGCCGGGATCCGTTGTGCTTGAACCTCCTGTCGAGCGCGCGCTCTTGGATAAATGCTTTATAAAAATCTTTCTTCTGAATTTGATACCATATCAGCAACTCATTATAGAAACCCTCATTCGGAAATTTCTGGATCTTATCATACAGTACCTTTTCTAATAGCGCCTGTTCTTTTTCATCTTTGGTAAAATCCTGCAGCATGTTCTGCACTACCTCCGTATTCTGGTACCGCATTCCGTAAGAAAGCAACTCATCGATCATCTTTTCAGGATCATTCAGATCCCGGTAAACACTTGCCAGTTCAAGCTGAAAAATGTCATCGCGCTTGATTAATTGACGCGCTTCAAGCAGTATTTTTTTCGCCCATTCAGGTTGGCTCACATTCCTGTATTCCTCGGCTAAATCACGCTTGAGTTCAATTCTGAGACCAGATGACACGATTGCCTGCTCATGCTTTTTGGACGCTTCCTGCGCCTTTCCTTGCGCCTCTAACATCAATCCCCAATACAAGTTGTACCAGCTTGCATTATTTGCATCTGCCTTGATCTGCCTTTTGTAGAACTGATCCCCTGCGGTCCATTCCTTTGATTTGATTATACACGAATTATAGTTCTTAACCGAAGCCTTGTCAAACGTGGTCTTCAAAAGCGCCGCGTAGTAAGTGACCGCCTTTTCACAATCTCCATTCTTGAAGTATTCCTCGGCCATCTCCTTCTCGCTCTGGGCCAGCGCCGCCCCCGCCCCGCCGGAAACCAAAATTCCTATTACCAATAACTCGCAGACCTTTTTCATAATAAGAAAAGAACTTTTTGTTTTTAATTATTACCTTCTCTAGCACTGTGGATATGTAGATAAAACGTTTATCCACGACTAATCAACACAGTTATCCACATTTTGTTGATAAGTATAAGACTATTGGGGATAAAAATTTGAGTTTTCCACTTGGTTAAGGAGCTGAAATACAATGTAATTATTATTTGTCGTAGATGCGAGTGTGGATAAAAGGAGATATTGGCCAATTTTCACAATCCACATTCTCTACAGTGTATCAACAGGGTGTTAACTTCCGGTTAGGTGGTAGTTTGTCCACTGGAGAGAATTGAGCCTTTAGTTATCAACCGATTTTCAGAGTTATACACCGAGTTATCCACAAAATGTTAGCTATTACCAACAAAATTTGAGCGTTATTCACATAGTTATCCACACTATAGGGATAACTATTCAGATTTTTCACTTACCTATGGTGATATTGATATCATTCAGTTCGAAGTTGGCCTTCAAAATGATTTTATCTTTGAGATATAAAATCGGTTCAGGCTGGCGATTCTTGCTCATATCTCCGGTATCCCACCGATGGTTCCGGTTTCTATCCACAGTTACTCTTAAAAAGTATTTTCCCTGAGGAACCTGGCTAAATGTGTAGGTTGTACCTTCCTTCACCTTAACGATTTTATATTGCTCATCAACCAGCTCGACAATGTAGTTGCTCGCCGTATCCGGATTGACTACCCTACCCCGGATAATTCCATAGTCTTCTTCATTTAAAACAGGATGTTTCAGGAAGGTTTTGGGTAAAGTGTCACCTTCAACACTCACGATTGTTCCTTTGGGAATGTCCCATTTGATTGAATCCTTGGCGAAGGACTTGGCTGTAATCGTAGCGATATTATGATTGGCATTCCAGCTCCATTGAAACGAGCTGAGCGGCTCATGCGACAAGCTATCCGTAATCAACGTGATGTTTTTATCATCGAGAGATCGTACTGGCTTGTTAAAAATGAGCTTGTACGTAAATGTATTTTCGAGCGGTTTATTCGGTTCGGGCAGTGTTGTTAGTGAGAACGCATCGCGCTGCCGATCTTTTCCCCGCTGCTGCTGAAAAGCAATCTTTTGTTCAAAATCAGCCGATGTACCGAGCGAATCTATTGCGGTCAATTTTACCAAAGTAGAATCAGGGTGCGGTTCTACGTTAAAAAATTTCAGCGAGCCACCTGCTTCCAGCAGATACGGCAGCGTGTCTTTATTCATGAAAGTGACATTTACCCGCTCGACCGGCTTATTAAACACAACCGAATAATTGTTCACCTTGGGTATCGTCCGCTGGATTTTAATAGGGGTATTATCGGATAGAAACATCGAGATATTATAGGAAACGGAGTCCACTCCTGCGGTTATACTTTCTTCCAGAAAACCCATTCTTTCATCTTTCGCATTGAACAACATATTTCTGTTCTTATCGTCGATCGCAATCAGTTTGTACGCGCGGGTCTGTATATTTTCGATTGAAAAAACACCAGAGCTGTCGGTCCGGGAAAAGTAATAGGGTTTCTGTTTGGTAATATCGAGCGTGTCGCTGATGTTGTATAGCCCCACTAGTGCATCAAATAGCGGTCGATCAGTCTGCATATCTTTCAGTGTTCCATACACCCTCCCGGAATCGAGTGAGGAGCCCGTGCTGAACACAATTTTTAAATTCTTAGCAGGATTTTTTTCGGCAAAATCCCTGATAGCATCCCCGAAATTCAGTGTGAATGTAGTGCTGTCCTTAAACTCGTTTTTAAATGAAAGGAGTACGGACATACCGTTCTGTTTGTACGAATAGGGGTTGTCGGCCTCCGGTGTGATCACCAATTTCTGATTGATATTATCTACGACCACATATTCGTCAAAGAACAACTCCACCTTTTTGCCCTTAAAATTGAGCGTCTTGTTGAGTGGGTTGCTCTCCAAAAGGTTAGGTGGGATTGAATCTTTTTTTCCGCCGGTGGGCGAGACCTGCTGAGCGCAGCGATCGAATAGTAATAGTAACAGCAATGCAGACAGAATGGTACGGATCATATTTTATCAGTATTAAAAAGCCCCGGTACCAATTTCGTACAGGGGCTTTTCGGAATAATTGGAAGCTATTTCTTTTTAACAATATAGATAATGCTGGAAGTATTGATTGCCCGGCCGCCTGAAACCCTTCCCTTCCAGTTTGACATCAGCCCGGTTGTCGCGCTATTAACAATATCAATCTTCTTGTGCCGATACTTTGTGCTGAGCATACTTACATAAAACGAATCGAACCACATAGGAAGGGTTTTTTGTACTTCAAATCCGTGACTACCGAGCAGTAATTTCATGCTGTTTTTGGTAAAATGATACAAGTGGCGCGGCACATCGTAAGCAGCCCAAAACTTTCCATAAGCAGCAGCGTCGTGGGATTCCGGATTAGGTACCGCGATCACAAGCGTCCCGTTCGGCTTTAAATGTGCATTCAGCCAGTCGATTGTTTCATTTATTTGATGTACATGTTCGAGTACGTGCCACATCGTTATCGCGTCAAATTGTTGGCTGGTGAGTTCTGCAGCAGAAATGCTGTTAAACACCCTATCCCCTATCCTTTTCTGCGCCACTGCACGTGCGCCGGAATCCGGCTCAGTGCCATTCACATTCCATCCATTTGCTTGAATAGCACTCGCAAAACTGCCGGTCCCGCAGCCTATGTCCAGCAATGTTCCCTTCTGTGCAGTGTGCTTGTTGATCAGTTTTATCTTCTGCTGAATAGTGTAATCCCGCACTGAATTATAAACCCGACTCATCAGATCCTTCGCATCGTCGTGGTGCGAAATGTATTCCTGCGATTCATAGAATGGACCGATTTCACTTTCCGCCGGCCGGGGATTAGTGAACAAAAACTGACATGAATCGCATTGCTGGATCTGGAATTGTTGATGTGAAACTGTGTAGTCTTCTGCGACTATAAACTCGCGAAAATGCGATTGACCGCACACCGGGCATTTATCTAGTGTTTCCAATTAGCGTCCTATATAAAGCATTAAAACAGAAATGTCAGACGGACTCACGCCGCTGATGCGGGAAGCCTGGCCAATCGTTGAAGGGCGGGTCCTTTTTAGTTTTTCGCGGCCTTCGTAAGAGAGAGATGTAACAATATCGTAGTTGAAATTGTCGATGATATTCAGATTTTCAAGCCTGTTCATTTTGTCTACGAGCAGCATTTCTTTTTCAATATAGCTGTCATATTTCAGATTGATCTCCGCTTGCTGAACCGAGTCTTCTTCAAATGCTACGATCAGTCCTGCTACGATATTACTGTGCTCAGCCAATTTTTGAACTGATATTTGCGGCCTTTTCAGCAATTGCGACAGCGTTGTTTTCTCTCTCAGCAATGCAGTTTCCATCTGCTCCAATGCGCCGTTGATTTCTTCCGGAGTCACTTTGGTCGTTGCAAAAATGGATATTATATGTTCCACTTCATTTTGTTTCTTTTTAACAGCGTCCAGGCGATCCTCGCTGGCCAAGCCGATTTCATAACCTTTTGCAGTAAGTCTGATATCCGCATTATCCTGGCGCAGCAAAGTCCGGTATTCGGCCCGGGACGTAAACATGCGATAAGGTTCTTCTGTACCTTTATTAATCAAATCGTCGATCAATACGCCAATGTAAGCTTCCGATCTTTTCAGAACGAAAGGAGACAAATCATTTACATTCCGGTGTGCATTGATACCCGCCATCAAACCCTGGCAAGCCGCTTCTTCGTAGCCCGTAGTCCCATTGATCTGTCCCGCAAAAAATAGGTTCTTGATCAAATGCGTTTCAAGAGTAGACTTTAGTTGCGTAGGCGGGAAATAATCATATTCGATCGCATATCCCGGACGAAACATTTTCGCATTTTCAAATCCAGGTATCTTTCTCAATGCAGCATATTGTACATCTTCCGGCAGCGAGGTCGAGAAACCATTCACGTACACTTCCACAGTATCCCACCCTTCGGGCTCTACGAAAATCTGGTGACGGTCTTTGTCTGCAAATCGGTTGATTTTATCCTCCACCGAAGGACAGTATCGAGGGCCAAGTCCTTTAATCCGTCCTGAAAACATAGGAGATTTTTCAAATCCCGTTTTCAGTACGTCATGAACTTCCTGGTTTGTGTAGGTAATCCAGCAACTTCGTTGCTTAGCGAGCGGCTTAGTATCGGTATATGAAAATTTAGCTGGCTTTTCGTCACCTGGCTGTTCTTCCATTTTCGAATAGTCGAGTGAGCGGCCGTCTACTCTTGGAGGCGTTCCCGTTTTCATCCGGCCGGCTTGAAAGCCGAGCTGAACCAATTGTTCGGTTAATCCAGTCGCCGCCTTCTCCCCTGTTCTGCCGCCGCCGAAGTTTTTTTCGCCAATATGGATCAGTCCATTTAGGAAAGTCCCGTTCGTGAGCACGACTGATTTGGATTTGATATCAATACCCAAACTGGTTTTTACACCTTTTACCTCACCATCCTCGACCAGCAGCTCCTTGGCAGTATCCTGCCAAAAATCAACATTTGGATTCCTCTCCAAAATATTCCGCCACTCCGTGGCAAACATTGCACGGTCGCTCTGGCAACGAGGGCTCCACATGGCAGGACCTTTTGACAAGTTCAACATCCGAAATTGGATCATCGTCTTGTCGCTCACAATTCCCGACTGTCCGCCGAGCGCGTCGATTTCCCGCACGATCTGCCCTTTTGCCACACCGCCCATGGCTGGGTTGCATGACATCTGCGCGATGGTATGCATATTCATTGTAATCAGTAGCACCTTCGAACCCATAGTGGCAGCGGCGGCGGCGGCTTCACAACCTGCGTGGCCTGCTCCTACTACAATCACATCATATTCTTGAAACATATTTGTATTCTTGTTAAACCACTTTAGTTAAAGTGTTCCACGTGGAATTTTAATTAAAAGAGCGTAAGGTATTGGTTTTCCTTCGCCCGCATTAGGCTTTTCTGCTCTTCATCCGCGTCGCCGTAGCCCGTCAAATGCAGTAGTCCATGAACCAAAACGCGCCTCAGCTCGGTCTCGAAATCGACGTGAAACGTAGCTGCGTTCTCCTTTACCCGATCTATACTCACATAAATATCCCCCTCCAATTTGTTGTCTTCCTCACTATTGTCAAACGTTATAATGTCCGTAAAATAGTCGTGATCGAGGTATTGTTTATTGATTTCCAGCAGGTATTCGTCCGAGCAAAAGATGTAATTCAGCTCATTTATTTCGTAACCTTCTGATTCAGAGGTAGTTTTTAACCATTTCTTGGTTTTTTGAGGACGAGGCAGGTCAAAATCTACGTCTTCGGAGAAGAAATTCAGCATGCGATTAGGGCAAATCAGGCAGCGACCAATTAGTAGTCAAAAGCCTGTTCTACTTAAAGATTTGATGGTAAATATTTACAAAAATAGCAAGGATATTCCTAACAAAAGAACTGGCAGGAGCCGGTTCTGAACAACGTGCTGTTAAAACGTGTTAAAACCTGTCCTGCCAGTTCAACAGAATGGAAGTGCGATCAGTTCTTTGCCTGGTATTTGCGGAAATAGGAATCTACTTCGCGTTTGTAAAATGGCGAGAATGTCGGCGGGATCGTTCTGAGCAGTTCAGTCTGCTTTTCTTTTTCACGAATGTATTTTTCAAATGCAGCCGGCGGCTGGCGCGGAAGCTGTTTGGCACTTTGGGCTTTTCGCTGCTCATCCTCGTCTTGCTCCTTCATCGCTTTCTCCGATTCAAGTAGCCGGATTGTAATTTCCTGGTTGCGTTTGATCAGCTCCGGCGTTATCCTTTTGTTCACGAGATCGGTTTCAGTCTCATCCATTTTGTCAGAGATTTCCTGCAACTCCTTGCCCATTTGTTTGCCTACCTCGGTGCCTTTTTGAGATTCCATGAGGTCTTGTATCATTTTGCGGATCGCAGCCTGCTCGGCGGCCATTCTTGCGAGCTTCTCCGAATTGTTGCCCTTCCCTTCCTGCCCCTCCCCTTTTCCGAGCTGCTTGATCTGACCATTCAACTTTTCCTGCATTTCACCCATTCCCGGACTTTCGCCTTTCTGGTTCCCTTTTTTGCCTTTTCCGGCTCCCGGCATTGCCATTGCCATTTGCTGCTGCATCTGGTTGAATACGTCGCTCAGCATCAGCGCCAGGTTGTTCATGGAAGTCATCGCAGATTGCTGCTTCGAAGTGGCGGTACTGATCTGCCTGTCCTTAATGCTCTTCACGCTTTCGTCCATGTACGATTTCATGTCGTTCAGTTCGCGAGTGATGAAAGATTGGATCTGTTCAGCGCGGTTGGCAAGTGCGTACAAACTGTCTTCGACAATTTTCGCGTCATCTTTCAGTTTCAGTTGCTGCTGGCCAAGCTTTACGAATCGCGGGTCCTGCAAGCTTACTCCTTTGAAATCCTTCATCAGCGCCTCCTGGTCAAAAGAAAGGGTAATCAGATTTTCAAGAATATCCCGGAGCGCGTCCAGATTTTCCTGCATTTGTTCCATCTCCGCCGCTTCCATTGATTCCGACATCGACTTCGACATTTTCTTCATCGCTTCTGCGGCCTTTTTTTGCGACTGAGCAGCTTTTGGATTCTGTTGCTTGTCCAACTGTTCCTTACTCTGTTCCATCTGCTCAGCGGCGCTTTTTTGCTCCTCTTCCTGGGTATCGACAGGCTTTTCCAGTTCCTCACCCATTTTCTCAATTTCTTTGGTATTCTCCTGCGCTTTTTTGAAATCTTCCTGAATTTTCTCCTGCTCTTTTTTCAGCTCTTCGTTTTTGCCTTTTTTCTCTTCGTTATTTTTTGTCTTATCATTCTGTTCGGTTTTTTCAGCCAATGCATTTTCCTTCTCAGCAAGGTCATCCAGTTTTTCGACCAGATTTTCCATTTTCTGCTCCATTTGCATTTGCTTGAAAAGCTTCATGGTCCGTTCCAGCTCCTTTTCCAGATTATGTTCCTTGTTGCGGAGCTTTTCCATCATGCTCGACATCCGCTCGCTCTGTTTCTGTTCAAGCAATTTTTTGAGTTCCTGATAAAGCTTTTCAGTATTTTCATCTTTGAGCTCGTTCATCAACTTTTGCAGCTGCTCAATCTTGGCCTGAAGTTCCGGACTTTGCTGGTTGAATTGTTTCGATTTTTCATTCGAATTCTGGTGCTTTTCCTGCAAAGCTTCCAATTCCTTCATCAGCTCCTCGCGTTTCCGCAGAACTTCCTCAATCTGTTTCTGTTCTTTAAAGTCGAGCTCTTTGTTACTTTTCAAGCGGTTATCCAGATTTTCAATATCCTTTTGCAAACTCTGCGCTTTTTTCAATGCAGACTGCATTTGATATTCAGTTTCCTGCTCCGATTTTTTAATATCTGCTTCGAGCTGATCTTTCGACGGAACTGTAAATTGAATAGATCTCGATCGCGTGCTCTTCGCGCCATTGATACCGTCGTTGTCCCAAACCTGCGCATAGTATTCAATCTTGTCGCCCGGCGCCAGTTGCAGGCTGTCTACATACCATTGAAAAAAGAAGCTTTGCGTATTGACTGTTTTATTAAATGGGATTGGAATACCTTTTGGCTGCGAAGGCTCTTTTGCTCCTTCTCTTTTTACAGAATAGAACATTTTGAGCTGAGAAAAACCGTAATCGTCACTGATTGAACCGCCCAGTACCAGGTAGTTATAAAGTGTGGTATCCTGAAAATTTTCAAGGTTCATAACAGGATGCTTATCAGGGATCACATTAATAAAATACCCGATCTTATCCGCATTTACTGTTTCCTCATTTTTCAGGGTAACCTGATATTGAGCTGATTTCCTGACCGATTTACGAACCTGAAAATGTTCCCCGTCACTCTCTTTGGCGCGATACAAACTCAAATCGTTTTCGAACCTGATAGCAAGTGATTTCGTCGCGGAAGTATTGAAATCCCATTCAATGGTAGTTCCCTCCGGCACCGACAGATTTCCTACATTATTCAGCCCCTCAGAAGGTTTGTTGAGGTAAGCAGGATAATGCAGGTTTACGTCAAAAGAAAGGAGTGAAGGCCGCTCGTTAACATTGATGCGGTATTCATCCGAAGCGAAGCCGGCAGCGTCGAAAGAGAAAGCTACGTCGCGCTGGAGGTTTTTAAATGTATAGGAAAATGTACGGTTACCTTCTGAGTTGAGCTTAAATCTGGAACCGTTTTGAACCAGATAAACAGCCGCAGGCAGCGCCTCTCCTTCCAGTTTAAGTTTTAATGTAAAATCCTCATTCCGAAAAGCTTTCAGGTTTTTATTTTGAAGTATAAATGAGAATGGAGCGTACGTATAATTCTTATGGAAATTGATAATCCTATCGGAGCTGGAAGAGAAAAATGCAGGATTGAACAAAAGGATAACAGCAATAGCAGCCAGCGGATAAATGGCGTATTTAATGCGTTTCCTGTTTTCATTAAAGCGAATCGCATCCGAAAACCGGACAATAAGCAGCTGGTTTGACTTCTGGCGGATACTGGCCTCGATAAGGTCCGACTGCGTTCCGGATAAACCTCTTAACTGTAAGGTGTTTACCAGCTTATCGCCTACTTCCGGAAAATACTGACCGATCTGTAAGGCAGCATCTTCATCGGAAATTGCCTTTCGGATTCCTGATAAATGAATAAGTGGCTGAATAACCCATTGAAAAATGGAGAATGCAAGTACAGCAAGAAATCCGAAAAACAGCATTCCCCGCACCAGAGAACTGAACCGGCCAAAATATTCGATCGTATTGAAAAACAGAAAAACAGTTAGCAGCAGGCCTACCGAGAAGATAATGCCTTTTAGTAACTGATTCCGATAATATTTTTGACGGTATTCCTGAATGCGCAGCAACAAGCCTTCCATTGCCGGGGTGAAAGCGGCCATATCTATTTCGTTATAACTGTGGACTGTATAACGTATGCGAGAACTAAAAATTACCGATCACCCGCATATGCTTTAAACGAAGAAATATAGTGAATTTTCGGGAAATTACAGTGTAAATAAAAGCCCGGCAGAAGCGTAATTGATCCAGTTGAAATTGTAAACATCATCCACGTCACCGCCGCCTTCCACAACCCGGTAACCCAGCTTAATGCCGATCTTGTTATTGATTTGGTAGGAAACACCTGCGAAAATATCTTCTGCCCGGCCAAATTTGGAGGCCAATGCATCACCTTCCAGGATAATAGACCAATGATATGAAGGTTTGTACGCAGCATAAAAGTTAACCAGAGGCACAAATCCCAGATTGTCGAAATGAGTATCCTGTGATTCGTTTCTAAACCTGATATCTGCATCCCGGATCTTCGCAGTCAACCCCAATCCTACCAGCCAGCGTGCGCGGGATACAATATCGTAGCGATAGGTAAGTCTGTAAGAATTGAATTTATAATGCACTTTGAGCGGCTGGCCGGCTACGAAATTGACATTATTAAAATTAATATCTTTCTTAAAAGTACCGTTATAGGTCACAGTAAGGGGAGCAAAGAGCAGCGATACATTGTGTCTTTTTCCAAACAAGTATCCAGCTCTGATCCTGTAAAATACTTTCGGATCTATACTCAAATCTTCGGCCAGATTCACGGTAGTTCCGCCAATATTGGGAATTCTTACCTTGTTGTAGTTTGTGCCAAAAACGAGCCCTCCCTCAACGTCCATTCTAAGCTGCGCAAATAGCGGCTGGAAACCGCATATTAGCAGTGCGATCAAAAGGAACCGTATTTTCATTTCCACCTGGTTTTTATATAAAAAAACAAACAACCCTACGCGAGTTGTTTGTACAAATTCAGTGCCTGAAGCGAATGTGAATTGATAGTATTATATCTCGACGGTTTCCGGATAGTTCTTTACCGACCTTACAAATGACTTCACATCCTGTTCCAGATCAGAGGTTTCCTGCAAAACGCGAATGAATGCGCTTCCAATAATAGCCCCAGCCGCTTGTTGTGAAGCTTGCTTGAAAGTATCGTGGTCTTTGATACCAAAACCGATCAGGCGGGAATTCCGCAGATTCATTGCATTCAGTCTGGCGAAGTATGATTCCATATCCGCGCTAACCCCCGTTTTGGAGCCTGTGACGCTTGCGGAGGAGACAGTATAGATGAAACCCTCACTGATCTCGTCGATCTGTCTTATACGCGCTTCCGAAGTCTGAGGTGTGATCAGGAAAATGTTAAGAATTCCGTATTGATCGAATATGGATTTATATTCATTCAGATAAACATCCATCGGCATGTCAGGCAGAATCAGCCCATCGACGCCTACTTCGGCACATTTGCGGCAAAAATTCTCGACCCCATATTGCAAAACGGGATTTACATAACCCATCAACAGTACCGGAACGAACACTTTTTCACGCATATTCTGCAATTGCTCGAAAAGGATCTTCACCGACATTCCGTTTTCCAGCGCCCGGTCATTGCTTTTTTGGATAGTCTCACCATCTGCAACCGGATCGGAATAGGGCATACCGATTTCAACCAGGTCAACACCACCGTCCTGCAATGCCTGCAAAACGCGCGTAGTATCATTCAGCTCGGGGAACCCAGCGGTAAAGTACACATTCAGTAATCCGCCGTCTCCCGGCCGTTTTTGCTGAAAAAGTTCTGTGATCCGGTTCATTCCTTAGTCCAGTAATCAACAACCAATACTTTGTCAAGATGAGGTCCCAATACCTTGCCAAATGCTTTGTGGTCAGGGTGAGGCAGGTATACCTCGCGGCCGGCTTCACTGTCAAAAGTGACGAAGAATACGTGCGTAAAACCTTGTGATAAACCTTCCGGGCTATTATTAGTACCCCATTCCAGTCCCTTAATTTCTTTGATTTTAGAAGGAAGTGCTTTGAATGCTTCCTCCACTTCTTTCACCTGAGCAGGAGTTGCTGAATCTTTGAATTTAAATAGTACAACGTGACGTAGCATTTTTTTAGAAGCAGTGGTTTGGGCTGAAACAAAAACTGTCGATCCAAGAAGGAACATACAGGCGAAAAACAGGGATTTAAGATTCATTGTATGGAGTTTAGATTAAGTGCAGATCGTTTCTATGCTGAGCAGTTGAGGCATTCACCTTCGTCACTGAATTTCAGACGGTCAAATTCTCCGAGTTTTTCTTTCAATTCGAGAACTTCGTCTTCCAGATCGCATCTTTCAAAAAGAGAAAGCTCTCCGGAGTTAATTTTGCCTTCCAGCTCTTTAATTTTCAATCTCAGATCAAAAACTTCTGGCAGTGTTAAAGTGGCCATTTTTATCAAAAGTAAGGTGAAAAATCAATCGATGTATCTCATGTAAGTGGCCATATCCTTATCTCCCCTACCCGAAAGATTCACCACCACAGTTTCATTTTCAGTAGCACCTAATCTTCCCAAAACAGCTAATGCATGCGAAGATTCAAGCGCAGGAATAATTCCTTCCAGCCGCGTTAATTCAAATGCAGCCTGAATAGCTTCTTCATCAGTCGCCGACAGGAATATCCCTCTGCCACTATCAAAAAGATACGCGTGCTGAGGCCCGATTCCCGGATAATCCAATCCTGCTGAAATGGAAAAAGGTTCAACTACCTGTCCGTCTTCGGTTTGCATTAAAATAGTGCGGCTTCCGTGCAGGACGCCAGGTTTGCCCAATGCAGTTGTAGCAGCGGAATGTCCGGAAGATATCCCCTGCCCGGCAGCCTCTACCGCAACCAATTTCACATCTTCGTCGCTGAGATAGTGATAGAACGCGCCGGCAGCATTGCTTCCTCCACCTACACAAGCAAGTACATAATCAGGATTTTCTTTGCCGGTATGTGCTTTAAGCTGCCATTTGATCTCTTCGGAAATAATGGATTGAAAACGAGCAACCATATCAGGATAAGGGTGCGGACCTACCACAGAGCCGATAATGTAGTGCGTATCTACCGGATTATTGATCCAGTGGCGCATTGCTTCGTTTGTGGCGTCTTTCAATGTTCTTGAACCGCAAGTTGCCGGCCTTACCTCGGCACCTAGCATTTTCATACGGGCTACATTCGGCGCCTGGCGCTCAATATCCAGCTCGCCCATGTACACAATGCATTCCAGGTTCATTAACGCGCATACTGTCGCAGTTGCCACCCCGTGCTGACCAGCTCCGGTTTCGGCTACAATGCGTTTTTTGCCCAATCGCTGCGCCATTAATATCTGGCCGATCGTATTATTGACCTTATGTGCGCCAGTGTGGCACAGGTCTTCTCTTTTCAGGAAGATATTGGTATTGTATTTCTCTGAAAGCCGGTTGGCGCGGTAAAGTGGCGTGGGCCGGCCTACATAATCGCGAAGCAAGTCGTTGTAGGACTTTTGAAAAGAAGGGTCATTGATAATCTGCAAATAGTTTTCCCGCAACTCTTCCACGTTTGGATACAGCATTTCAGGAATGAATGCGCCTCCGAAACTTCCGTAATATCCACTGGGATCTACCTGATAGGTCTTCCTTTCTAATGTTTCTTCCATAAGATTATTAAGCTTCCGCCTCCTCTTTTTCTTTGATCCGGATCAGATTAAACAAATCTCCCAGTTTTGAAATATCTTTCACACCTGGCTCAGTTTCAAATTTGCTGTTGACGTCGATTCCGTAAACAGGCAGTGTTTTGGACAGTTCTATGATTTCCTCGATATTATCCAACCCTATTCCCCCGCTGAGGAAAAATGGTTTTTCATTATCGTATTTTTTAAGCAGGTTCCAATCAAACGAAGTCCCGTTTCCGCCCGGATTAGCTCCGGCACTATCGAATAGGAAAAGATCGCAGAAGGATTTATAGTTATTGAGCATCGCGAAGTTAAACTGCTCGTTGATCGAGAATGCTTTAATCACGCTGACACCTTTTTGGCGAATGCTGCGGCAGATATCTGGCATTTCATTTCCGTGAAGCTGCGCATATTGCAAGTCGTATTTTTTGACCATATTCAAAATGTGGCCAGGGCTTGCATTCACAAATACGCCTACCTTTTTTATGTTTTGCGGAATAGTTTTAACATACTCCTCACTTAATTCTTCTCCTGCAAAGCGAGCGGATTTTTCGTAAAATATAAATCCTATAAAGTTAGGTTTTAGAGAGACCACTTCTTCAATATTGCTTTGCTGGCGTAATCCGCAAACTTTAATTTTCATAGAATCAGGGAATTTAAATTGCTATGTTGAGCTAAGTTTTTCTGCAAATCTGCAAGTGCGGTTCCAGGATTTACAGTCTTCATAAAAGTTTCACCAATCAAAAAGCCTTTGTAACCATATTGAAATAGTCTGACAATCGTATCAGCGTCTTTCAAACCACTTTCTGATATTTTAACAAACGAATCAGGAATCTGTTCGCTTAATGCGATAGAAGTTTCGATTGAAGTTTCAAATGTTTTTAAATTTCGGTTGTTAACTCCCACAATATCAATATGGTCGCCGATGGTCTCTTCCAGTTCCTGCTGGTTATGAACTTCCAGCAGCACGTCAAGTCCCAGTTCGTGGGCTTTCCGACTCAGATTTGCTACCTCGGAAGGGGTCAAGCAAGCCGCGATCAACAGAATTACATCCGCTCCTATCGATTTAGCTTCAAAAAGCTGGTACTCGTCCACTATAAAATCTTTTCTCAGCATCGGAATGCCGGGATTTGCTTCGCGCGCTTTCAAAAAATCATCAAACGACCCGCCAAAAAAATCCTGATCTGTCAGTACAGACAAACCAACCGCTCCCGCCGCAACATAATCCTTCGTCACAATTTCCGGCCGCACCTGGTCATTAATAATGCCTTTCGACGGCGACTTCCGCTTGAATTCAGAAATGATTTGGGGAGTTGTAGCAGCTTTTAAAGCTTTGGCCAGAGAGATAGTTGATTTAGAGAAATAAATTCCCTTTTCAAGATCTTCAAAAGATTTCTCCTTTTTAGATTCGAGGATCTCAGTTCGTTTTCTGGCTATGATTTTTTCTAATATATTCATTTAAGGGTCTGATAATTAAAAACATAGGTTTAGTAAAACTGCCTGCTATGCCTCAATCAGTTTTTTGAAACTATATAACGCCTTTTTACTCTCCAAAGATTCACGGGCAGCTTCCACAGCTTCCAGCAAAGGCAATTCCGGATTCGCACAATGCAGCGCCAATGCAGCATTTGCCAGCACAGCCTGTTTCTGCGATGGAGTTGCCGTATCATTTAAAACATTCATGAAAATATCAGCGGAATCTTTCACTGTCTGACCGCCGGCCAGATCCTGTGCGCGTAGCGTTTGAAGCCCTAAATCTGAGGGAGAAAGTATCTGCTCGGAGTGAGCTGTAATGATTTTAAAAGGGCCTGTTAGTGACACTTCGTCGTAACCGTCTAACGCGTGAAGAACTAAAAATTTCTTATCCGTTTGTTGGTAAAGATAAGCAAAAAGACGCGCTAATTCAAGACTGAATACCCCTACAAGCTGTTTTTTGGGAGATACCGGATTGACCATCGGACCCAGCATATTGAAGAAAGTTTTGACACCGAGTTCACGGCGGACAGGCGCTACATTTTTCATAGCAGGATGAAAAAGCGGCGCATGCAGGAAGCAGACGCCAGCCTCTTCAATCTTCTTTTCCAATACATTTTTTTCATTGCTGAACCGTGCTCCGAGGTATTCCAGTACAGTTGAGGAGCCACAAAGCGAAGAAACGCCGTGATTACCGTGTTTGGCCACTTTTTGTCCGGTACCCGCCACAACGAAGCATGACAAAGTGGAGATATTGAAGGTATCCTTTCCATCGCCGCCAGTCCCGCACACATCAATAGGATCATAAGCCGAAAGGTCCATAGAAAGGCAAAGTTCCAGCATTGCATCCCTGAACCCTTCCAATTCCTCCACGGTGATGCTCCGCATCGCGTAGATTGTTAGAAAAGAGGCGATCTCGGAGTTAGAATATTTCCCTGTGCTGATGCCGATCAAAACATCTTTGGCTTGGTCCTTACTTAGAATTTTATATTCAAAAAGGTGACTCAGAATATTTTTCATGCGTAAAGTATTTCAATGGGTCAATGCTTTGGGTTTATTGGTCACAATTATATTTTTAGCCAGTTTTCCAGCATTGTTTTACCGTGTTCGGTCAACACAGACTCAGGATGGAATTGGAGCCCTTTCACATCATATTTTTTGTGAGAAAGACCCATTACCCTACCCTGCTCGTCCAATGCTGTAATTGCGAGGTCTTCGGTAAATGATTCAGGGACAACAGTCCACGAATGATATCTGCCAACCTTAAATTCGCCTGGCAATCCTTTAAAAATCCGCTCTTCGGGATCAGTTACAATAGCGGTATCGCTGATTCCGTGCAAAACGTCAGTCATATTTTGCAATGTAGCTCCGTACACTTCGCCTATTCCCTGGTGGCCAAGGCAGATTCCGAGAATACTCTTACTTGGGCCGTATTGTCGTATTACTTCATGCATGATACCAGCCTCTGACGGGATACCCGGGCCAGGGGAAAGCAAGATTTTATCATATTCCCGCACTTCATCAAGCCCAATCTTATCATTTCGGAAAATATCGACGTGATCGTTCAGCTCGCGTAGAATGTAAACGAGGTTGTATGTGAAGGAATCGTAATTATCGAGAACTAAAATTTTCATGGGATCTTATTTCAAGATTTATGATGAGTTTATATTTCCCCTGCTACCTTGATAGCCTGACGTAGCGCAGCGAGCTTATTATTAATTTCCTGAAGTTCACTTTCGACGTCGGATTTTGCGACCACGCCCATTCCTGCCCTGAAAAATAAGTTATTATCCTTACTCAGGAAGGTTCTGATAGCGATCGCGTGATTGAAGTCACCGTTAAAATCCATAAAACCAATAGCCCCACCGTAAATGCTTCTGTTACTGGTCTCCATCTGATCTATCAGTTTCATCGCATTGTGTTTGGGCGCTCCCGATAACGTACCTGCAGGGAAAGTATCAGCTACCAATTGCAGCGGATTTACATCCTTTTTCATATTGCCAACTACCTTCGAAACCAGGTGGATAACGTGGGAGTAGTACTGTACCTCCTTGTAATTAGTGACTTTCACATCGTCGCAGCTCCTGCTCAAATCGTTTCGCGCCAGGTCGACCAGCATTACATGTTCTGCGGTCTCTTTCGGGTCGTTTAGCAATTGCTGGGCAGCTTCTGCATCTGCTAAATCGTCTCCGGTTCGTTTGAAAGTCCCGGCAATAGGATGAATTTCGGCCTGTCCTTTTTTAATAAATATCTGTTTTTCGGGAGAAGAGCCGAAAATCTTGTAGCTGCCGTAATCGAAGTAAAAGAGATATGGAGATGGATTTATCGACCTAAGCGCTCGATAAACATTGAATTCGTCGCCTTGAAAGCTATGGCAGAATCTTCTTGAAGGTACTATTTGAAATACGTCACCACGGAGGCAATGATCAATCCCTTTCTGTATTACCGCCCGCATATCGTCATCGGTTACGTTCGAGGTTTCCTCAGATATTGTATTGAAGCCGTATTTGGGAAAATTACGATTCTTAATTAGTATTTCAATTTGCTCAATTCCGGTTCCGTCACTTTCGCTACCATATTGATGCTCAAAAATGTAGAGTTCGTTTTTGAAATGATTAATTGCGATTACATATCTATAAACTTGATAAAAGATCTGATCAATTTCGGTTTCCGGGCTAGCCGGTTGTATGGAAATATCTTCAAAATAAGTGACGGCATCATACGTCATATGTCCGAAAAGCCCATTTGTGATAAAGGGGAATGATGATTTTTCTGCTGTAAAGCTTTGTGCAAAGCCATAAAGTGCCTGAACTGCATCCTTGGGATTTTCAAGCATATAGCTGCTACTTGTACCGTCTGGAAACTGTTCAGTGACAGAGCCCGTATTCAATTTAAAGGAAGCTACTGGGTCACAGCATATATAGGTGAAAGAATTTTCGTTTCCATGATAATCTGAGCTTTCTAGCAATATCGTATTTACGAAACGATCTCTGAGTTTAAGATAAATGGACACGGGTGTCAGTGTGTCAGCTAGCAGCTTCTTGTATCTGGTAATTATAGTAAAACTTTTATCAAGGGTTTTCATCAGTATGATTTTATAAATGCATAGAAAAACGGCTCGCTGAGATGAACAGCGAGCCGTTTGGAAGTATATTTCTTATACTATACAATAGCCTACTCGTCCATCTTGTTAAGATGTGCTCGCCACCACCATATAGTATTGAATGCGCTCATTGATTTGTTGATTAGATCTTCTGGTGACAAATATAGGCAAAAAGAGATATGATGTAAAAAGTGAAATAAAAAATTTATGCTAACCGACGCTTAGTTTGCTCTGCACTAGGAAGTGCAGAGCTTTTGTTTGCAGATGTTTACGCGGCGATTGTAGGCTGTTTGTGCGCATCCCAGCAAATCCATGGGAGCATTAAACACGAGTCATAAAAAAAAGACCATCTTTTGGGGATGGTCTTATGAATGGTATTGTGGCGACTACCTACTTTACCAGGTTTGACCCAAGTATCATCGGCGGTTCTGGGCTTAACTTCTCTGTTCGGGATGGGAAGAGGTGAACACCAGGCCAA